>NZ_JAQQFV010000001.1 GCF_029675105.1 Nocardia anocheti
CGAGACGCGGTCGGAGACCTGTTCGAGGACGAGGGCTCCGGCGGAGTCGACCACGTAGACGCACTGGCAGCCCGCGTCGGCCATGATGCGGGCCTGCTTGGCCAGCTTCTCCGGGGTGGTGGAGTGGGCCATCATGAGGAAGCCGACGGTTTCCAGGCCGAGTTCACGGGCCAGGCCGAAGTGCTGGATGGAGACATCGGCCTCGGTGCAGTGGGTGGCGATACGGCAGATGCTGCCGCCGTTGTCCTGGGAGATCTTGATGTCTTCCTTGACGCCGACACCGGGCAGCATGAGGAAGGCGATCTTGGCCTGCTTGGCCGCCTCGGCGGCGACCTTGATCAGTTCCTGCTCAGGGGTTTTCGAGAATCCGTAGTTGAACGAGGACCCGCCCAGGCCGTCACCGTGGGTCACCTCGATGACCGGAACACCCGAACCATCCAGGGCAGCAACAATATCGCGCACCTCCTCGACGGTGAACTGGTGGCGCTTGTGGTGGGAGCCGTCGCGCAGCGAGGTGTCGGTGACGCGCACGTCGAGTTCGCCCGAGAAGGGCTTCAGGATATTGCTCATGGTCGAATCTCCTTACACCCGAGCCGAGATGATCTGATCGGCCAGCACATCGCCCACGCGGGTCGCGGCGGCGGTCATGATGTCGAGGTTGCCCGCGTACGGCGGCAGGAAGTCGCCCGCGCCCTCGACCTCGACGAAGATCGAGACCTTCGCCATGCCACCGGAGACCAGCGACGGATCGTCGAACTGCGGGTCGTTGAGCAGCCGGTAGCCGGGCACGTATTCCTGGATGGACTTCTCCATGCGGAAGATGCTCTCGGAGATGGCATCCCGATCCGCCTCCTCGGGGATGGCGCAGAAGATGGTGTCGCGCATGATCATCGGGGGCTCGGCGGGGTTCAGGATGATGATCGCCTTGCCCCGCTGCGCCCCACCGATGGTCTCCACACCCTTGGAGGTCGTCTTGGTGAACTCGTCGATATTGGCGCGGGTGCCGGGACCGGCCGACACCGAGGACACCGAGGCGACGATCTCGGCGTAGGCCACCGGCACGACGCGGGAGACCGCCGCCACCATGGGAATCGTGGCCTGGCCACCGCAGGTGATCATGTTGACGTTCGGCGCGTCACGCAGCGAGTCCAGGTTCACCGGGGGGATCACGGCGGGGCCGACGGCGGCGGGGGTGAGGTCGACGGCGCGGATGCCCGCGGCCTCGTATTTCGGCGCGTAGGCGCGGTGGACGTAGGCGGAGGTGGCCTCGAACAGCAGGTCCGGCTTCTCGTCGAGCGCGAGCAGCCAATCCGCGCCCTCGGCGGAGGTCTCCAGGCCCAGCCCGGCGGCACGCTTCAGACCCTCCGACTCCGGGTCGATGCCGATCATCCAACGCGGCTCGATCTTGTCCGAGCGCAGCAGCTTGTACAGCAGGTCGGTGCTGATATTGCCGGACCCCACGATCGCGGCGGTGACTTTGCTCGTCACGGTGTACTCCTAGGGAAGATCAGCTGAAACGCAAACGGACGGAACCGAGTCCGGTGAACTCGGCGAGGAACTCGTCACCGGGGCGGGCGTCGATGGCGCGGGTGCAGGAACCGGGCAGCACGATGTCGCCCGCCTTCAACCGCACGCCGAAGCTCGCGACCTTGCGTGCCAGCCAGGCCACCGCGATCACCGGATCGCCGAGGACCGCGTCGCTGCGCCCCTCGGCGATGACCTCACCGTTGCGGGTGAGCACGGCGTCGACGGCCTTGATGTCGATGTCGCCGGGCGCGACGCGCTCCTTGCCGAGCACGAAACCGGCCGAGGAGGCGTTGTCGGAGATGGTGTCGGCCAGGCCGATCTTCCAGTCCTCGATGCGCGAATCGATCAGCTCGATCGCGGGGGCGTAGGCGACGGTGGCGGCGAGGACGTCGGCCTCGGTGCAGTCGGCACCGGGCAGGTCGGCGCCGAGCACGAAGCCGACCTCGACCTCGACGCGCGGCAGCAGGTACTTCGAGGTGTCGACGGGGACGTCCTCGAAGACCTCCATCTCGCCGAGCAGATGCCCGTAATCGGGCTCGTCGACGCCCATCATCTGCTGCATCGCCGCCGACGACAGGCCCACCTTGTGGCCGACGATCTTCGCGCCCGACTTCAGCCTGCGCTGGATGTTGAGCAACTGGATCTCATAGGCGTCGACGACGTCGATATCGGGATACCGGCCGACCAGCGGCGAGACGGCGACCCGCTCGTCCTCGGCGCGGGCCAGTTCGTCGGCGAGTTGAGTTCGTACCGCGTCGGGCAGCACGCGGACCTCCTTGGCAGCACGGGCGGGGCAGGATGTAGGCCAAAACTGTAACCGGTTGCGCACACCAGTGTCAGCCGTTCACCTGACACTACAACGAAACCAGAGGTGATTTCTATAACAAGTTCCACTTTTGCAGGGGATTCTACGAAGCCCACTGGAACGAGTTCCATTTTTGCTCGCCAAACTTCGGATCCCTTCTATAACGTGTTCTACATGAGTGATCGGGAATACGATGTGGTGGTCGTCGGTAGCGGCGCCGCCGGGATGACCGCTGCCCTCGCCGCGGCCCACAAGGGACTGAGTGTCGTGCTGCTGGAGAAGGCCGCGCACTACGGCGGGTCCACGGCCCGATCCGGCGGTGGCGTGTGGATTCCGGGCAACAAGGCGCTCAGAGCCTCCGGGCGTCCGGACGACCGCGAGGACGCGCGCACCTACCTGCACAGCATCATCGGTGACGCGGTGCCCGCCGAGAAGATCGACACCTACCTCGATCGCGGCGCCGAGGCGTTCGACTTCGTCCTCGATCACACGCCGCTGAAGATGAAGTGGGTGCCGGGCTACTCCGACTACTACCCGGAGGCGCCGGGTGGGCTGGGCGAGGGACGCTCGTGCGAGCCGACGCCGTTCAACGGCAAGGTGCTGGGCGCGGAGCTGGCGAAGCTGGAGCCCCCGTATGCCAAGGCGCCGCTGAACGTGGTCGTCATGCAGGCCGACTTCGTGCGGCTGAACCTGATCAAGCGCCATCCCAAGGGCATGATGCGGGCCATGCGGGTCGGCGCGCGCACCTACTGGGCCAAGGCCACCGGCAAGCACCTGCTGGGCATGGGTCAGGCGATCATCGCCGCCATGCGCAAGGGGCTGCTCGACGCGGGCGTTCCGGTGCTGCTCGACACCCCGCTCACCGATCTGGTGGTCACCGACGGCCGGGTCACCGGTGTGCGGGCCACCGTGGACGGGACGCCGACGACGTTCACCGCCCGCTACGGCGTTGTGCTGGGCACCGGCGGTTTCGAGCACAACGCCGATCTGCGCGCCAAGTACCAGCGACAGCCGATAACCACTGAGTGGACAACCGGGGCCGCGGCCAACACCGGCGATGGCATCGTCGCGGGTATGGCAGCGGGTGGCACGGTGGATCTCATGGAGGACGCCTGGTGGGGTCCGACGATCTTCAAGGGCGGCAAGCCGTGGTTCGCGCTGGCCGAGCGCAATCTGCCGGGCACGATCATGGTCAACGATCGCGGTGAGCGGTTCGGTAACGAGTCCGCGCCCTATGTCGAGGCGGTGCACACCATGTACGGCGGCGAGTACGGGCAGGGTCCGGGGCCCGGCGCGAACATTCCGGCCTGGCTGGTGTTCGACCAGCGCTACCGCAACCGCTACATCTTCGCCGGATTGCAGCCGGGTCAGCGGTTCCCCTCGCGCTGGCTGGAGGACGACAACATCGTCAAGGCCGACAGCATCGCCGAACTGGCCGAACGCATCGGCGTGCCCGCCGACAGCCTGACCACCACGGTCGAGCGATTCAACGGCTTCGCCATCACCGGCAAGGACGTCGACTTCGGCCGAGGTAACAGCCACTACGACCGCTACTACGGCGATCCCACCGTCAAGCCCAACCCGTGCCTGGCCGAGATCTCACAGGGCCCGTTCTACGCGGCCAAGATCGTGCCGGGCGACCTGGGCACCAAGGGCGGCCTGGTCACCGACACCTCCGGACGCGTGCTGCGCGAGGACGATTCGGTGATCGAGGGCCTCTACGCCTCGGGCAACACCAGCGCCCCGGTGATGGGCCACACCTACGCGGGCCCCGGCGCCACCATCGGCCCCGCCATCACCTTCGCCTACCTCGCGGTGCTCGACATCGCCGCCGCGAAGGCGGCCGCGGCCGCCCCGACCTCCTAGGAGCCACCCCCATGCCGATCGATCTCCAGACCGCGCTCGGCGCGGAGCTGCCCGCCAGGGAGTTCAGCTGGACGGCCACCGACGTGCAGCTCTACCACCTGGGTCTCGGCGCGGGCGCGCGCTACACCCAGGCCGCCGAACTGCGCTATCTCGCCGACGGCACGCCGCAGGTGCTGCCCACCTTCGCCACCGTCGCGCCCACCCTCGGCGAGACCGAGCCGCCGCGGGTGAGTTTCCCCGGCATCGAGATCGACCTGGCCAAGGTGGTGCACGGGCATCAGGAAATCGAGGTGCACCGGCCGATTCCGGCGGCGGGCAAGGCGACCAGCACCGGCCGGATCAGCGAGATCTGGGACAAGGGCGCCAACGCGGTGATCGTGCAGGAACACACCGTGGTCGGTTCCGACGGGGCACCGCTGTGGACGGCGCGCTCGTCGATCTTCGCCAGGGGCGAGGGCGGTTTCGGTGGTGAGCGTGGGCCCGGCGGGAAGACCGCGCTGCCCGAGCGCGCCCCCGACGCGAAGCTGCTCACCCCGACGCTGCCGCAGCAGGCCCTGCTCTACCGGCTCTGCGGTGACCGCAATCCCCTGCACTCGGACCCCGAATTCGCCAAGGGCGCCGGTTTTCCCGCGCCGATCCTGCACGGGCTGTGCACCTACGGCACCGTCTGTAAGGCCATCACCGACGCGCTGCTCGACAGCGACGCGGCCAAGGTGGCGGGATTCCGTGCCAAGTTCGCAGGAGTTCTCTACCCCGGCGAGACGCTGCACATCAAGGTCTGGCGCGAGGGCGACCAGCTCATCGGCGCGGTCACCGTCGCCGAGCGCGACGACGCGCCGGTGCTGAGCGACGTCGTCCTGCGCGTCGCCTGAGCCGGATGCCCCGGTGGCGGTGCGGAATTCGCCGTCACCGCCATCGGGGTGCCCGATCCGGTGACCGCCGGGTGTCGGTGGGTGGTGCCATCATCCGGAGATGGCACTCACACACACGGAAAAGCAAGAGTTTCTCGCGCGACCGCATGTGGCCGCACTGTCGGTCGGCCTGCCCGATCGCGGGCCGTTGACCGTCCCCATCTGGTACGCCTACGAACCCGGCGGACGGCCCTGGATCACCACGCTGCCCAGCTCGACGAAGATGGCGGCGATCACGGCGGCCGGGCGCTTCGGGCTCATGGTCGACACGGTGGAACCCGAGGTCAAGTATGTCTCGGTCGAGGGTCCGGTGGCGGAGGTCCAGACGTCCACTTCGGCCCAGATCGAGGACATGGCCGCCCGCTATCTGAGCGGTGACGCCCTGACCCAGTACCTGAAGTTCGCGCACGAGCAGCTGGGCGAGCACGTCACGGTGTGGATGCGGCCCGAGCACTGGCTGGGCGCGCTCATCGGGTAGCGGACGTCTCCGCGGCGGGGCGACGGGGGCTGAGACCGCCGACGAGCAGGGCGTAGATCAGCACGATGAGAATCGGCGCGGCCAGGGGCGCCCAGACCAGCTGGACCGGCACCAGCGCGGCGGTGGCCGCGGCGATGGTGAACAGGATGGCGCCGCCCACCGACGGGATGGTGGTCGGCACCACGCCCTCGGGCGCGTGCAGCACGGCCGCGTTGAGCAGATAGGTGGTGGCGACCAGGCCGGTGGCGGCCGCGGCGATCACGCCGATGTCGGCGAAGGCCAGCACACCGATCACCACCAGGACCGCGCCGATCGAGGCCGCGCGCCACCACCAGCTCGCGATGACCAGCGCCAGCGCGGCCAGCCCGGCGAGCGGAGTGATCAGCGCGACGGCGGCCACCAGCAGCAGACCGGCGAGCAGGGCGAGGAAACGGATCATCGGCGCACCCGGACGGTGCGGCGGTGCTGGGGCAGCAGGCGCATGGCCTGGTCGAGGCGGGTCTCCTCCGGCCAGGCGATGATGTCGACACCGACGGTGCCCATGTCGCGATACATCGAGGCGCGCTCGAGCTGCCACATCTTGGCCATGGTCGGGTCGAGTCCCTCCTCGAACGGGGTGCCGCGCAGCACGTCCACCGCGACGACCACGTGCCCGCGTTTGCGCAGGTCGATCAGCGCGAGCGCGAACTGGGTGTCGAGCAGCGTGGAGAAGGCGACGACGATCGCGCCGATCGGCACCGCCGCATGCGGGGCCAGGGTGCCGGTGGTCTCCACGTGCTCGTCACCGACGCCCAGGACGGTGTCGACGATGCGGTAGAACTGCCTGCGGCCGATATCGGGCCGCAGCCAGCGCGGCGATTCCCCCAGGCAGACCACGGCCGTGCGGTCACCGGCCTGCAACGTGGACTGGACCACCTGGGCCGCGCCGCGCACCGACAGTTCGAGCGAGGCGGTGGCCGGGCCGGGTGCCTGCTGGGAGGTGTCGACCAGGACCACCACGTCGGCGGAGCGGTTGGTGAACCGCTCGGTGACATAGAGCCTGCCGCGCCGCGCGCTCACCGGCCAGTTCACCGTGCGCAGCTGGTCGCCGGGGGCGTAGGCGCGGATGTCGGCGTATTCCACGCCGGGCCCGTGCTTGCGGGTCAGATGGGTACCGATGCGGTCGGGAAGTTCGGTGCGCGGCAGGCGCATTCGCTGGGGGTCGGCGATCGGGTACACATACAGCTTGGCCGCGGGCAGTTCGGCGGTGGCGACGGCGAGCCCGGCCGGACTCAGCGCGGAGACCTTGACCTGCACCGGATATCGACCCCAGCGCGCCGCCGAGAGCGACAACTCCACGCCCGCTGGCGCGCCGCCGGAATCGTGGGCCTCCTCGATCTCGAGGTTCAGCCCGTCCAGCGGCACGGGGGTCATCCGCAGCAGGGCGTGCCCGCTCTCGACGAAAGCCGCCGCGCTGCACCCGATCTCCTCGTTCTCGAAACAGCGCACCGTGCCGCTGCCGTCGACCTGGATGCGGGTGGGCGCCTGCTGCCACGGCGCGGTCGCGAGCACCCCGAGCATCGGGGCCGCGAAGACCACGAGCTGCCACTGACCGCGCAGCACCGCGACGACCAGCGCCGCGGCGGCACACCCGGCCAGGATGAACACCAGGGGCGCGGGCCGCCAACGCAGGTCGACCTCGACCGTCCTGGACTCGTCGCGGTGCTTCATGTGCTGGTGGCGCGGGGCACCGGTAGCCGTCGCAGCAGCTCGGTGATGACGTCCTCACCCCGGATGCGCCGCACCCACATCTCCGGCCGCAGCGTGATCCGGTGTGCCATCGCGGGCACGGCCAGCGCCTTGACGTCCTCGGGGATCACATAGTCGCGGCCCAGCAGCAGCGCCCTGGCCCGCGACATCTGCACCAGATCGAGCTCGGCGCGCGGACTGGCGCCGACCTCCACCTGCGGATGACTGCGGGTCGCCGAGGCCAGCGCGACCACGTAGTTCACGACATCGGGATGCACGGTGACGAACTCGACCGACTGACGCATCTCCATCAGCCCGTGCGCGTCGACCACCTGACCCACCTGCGGTGGGGTGGAACCGCGTTCGAGCCGACGCCGGATCATCTGCGTCTCGTCCTGCTCGGACAGGTACCCCAGCCGCAGCTGGATGGCGAACCGGTCGAGCTGAGCCTCGGGCAGCGGGTAGGTGCCCTCGTATTCGATCGGATTGTCGGTGGCCAGCACGATGAACGGCTGTGGCAGCAGGAAGGTCTCACCGTCGATGCTGACCTGTCCCTCGGCCATCGCCTCGAGCAGGGCCGCCTGGGTCTTGGGCGGGGTGCGGTTGATCTCGTCGGCGAGCAGGACATTGGTGAAGACCGGACCGCGACGGAAGTTGAACCGGCCCGAGGACATGTCGTAGATCGTCGAACCGAGCAGGTCGGCGGGCAGTAAATCGGGCGTGAACTGCACGCGGGTGAAATCCAGGCCGAGCGCGGCCGCGAAGGACCGCGCGATCAGCGTCTTGCCCAGACCTGGCAGGTCCTCGATGAGGATGTGTCCTCCGGACAGCACGGCGATCATGATGAGCTGCATCTCATCTCGCTTGCCGACCACGACTCGGCCCAGCTCACGCAGCACGGCGTCGGAGCGCTGGACGGTCACGTTCAACGGCATTGTCATCGGTGGCCTCTAACCCCTCACATCGTCTGCAATCGGCGCAGGATCTCGTCCAGCGCCTCCCTACCCGGAGCGCGACCGGTCTGGTCGCGCAGTGCCGAGTTCGCCGGATCGACCCAGCGCCACAGTTCGGGACCGAACTGCAGCTGACCGGCGGCTTCGGTGGCTCTGCGGTTCTTGGCGACACGCAGGCCGGTGGACAGTTCGAACTCCTTGGCCAGCAGCGGACGCAGGTGGCGGTCCCAGTCGGCGCGGGTGCCGTCGGCGCGGGCGGTGAGCATCTCCGCGCGCGCGTGCCAACGGCCCAGCATCTCGGCCGGGCCGTTGTCGATGTACTCGGTCAGCGGTTCCTCGCGCACCACGCGATGTCGCAGTGACCAGACCAGCAGGCCCAGCGCCACCGCCACCGGGAGGGCGACGGCCAGCAGCACGAGATCACGCTCCAGCCGCACCAGCGCGATCTCGATGACGACCACCGCCACCACCGCGGTCGCGATCACCGAAGAACGCCCCATCCCCTGATCCCCCTCGACACTCATGCTGACTCCCTCGGGCATGAGCGGGCGCCCTGCGTGGTCACGCGAGCTACCGCCTCCGGGCGCTGACCGCTCATGCCGACACCAGCCTTCTTTGCAGATCGGTGAGCACGATGCGCAGCAACTGTTCGGCGCGCATACGCTGCCATTCGAGCATCGAGTGCGGGCTGAAGCGCGCCTCCTCGAACAGAGCGACCAGCTCGCGGGCCGAAGCGTCGTGCAGCACACCGCTTTCGAAGGCGCGGGCGAGCACTTCCATCGGGGTGTCGGAGGCCTTCGGACGGGCGGCGAGGTCGCTGGACAGGCCGCGTTCCATCGCCACGTAACAGGCGATGATGGCGGTGCGCGGGTCCTGACCGGGCGCGTTCATCGCGGCCAGGCCCATCTCGGCGGCGCGGGTGAGCGAATCCACCTCGCTCGGTGTGGGTTCGGGCGCGGCGGCGGTGGGCGGCGGGATCTCTCGGCGCGCGGCCACCGCGACGACCACCAGGCCGAGCAGCGCGACGCCGATCAGCACGACCGCCAGCACCACCGCGATCAGCATCGCGGTGCCGGTGAGGTCGTGGGCGCCGGTGGTCGGGTCGGGCGCGGGCGCGTCGGTGGGGGTGGGCACCGGACCCGAGCCCTCGGGCAGCGTCTCGGAGGCGGGCCGCATCGGGCGCGCGCCCGGCAGCAGGAACAGCGCGGTGACGCCCCCGGCGAACACCAACGCCACCACCGCGATCGCGATCGGCGCCAGCACCGCCATCCGCCGCCACTGGAAGCGCGGCAGGGACTCGCGCTCGTGTTGCGGCATGGCCAGCGGCAGACGATGCTGACTGGCGATCACCCCGGCGACCAGGATGACGATGGACACCAGCAGCAGCACCGGCATCACCGCGACCAGCAGCGGATTCGGTGGGCCCGCGGCGGTGTCGCCACCGGCCTCCGGCAGATAGCCCTGCAGGGCGATGGTCGCGGCGGCTACGAGCGCGATCACGACGATCGCCCGCGGTATGGGCTGATTCACCCCGATCACAGCTGTACCACCAAACCCCAGTGCCTGCACAAAACAGCCACATAGTTACATGCCGAGTGGTTCGCTCGGGAGGAAATCGGTGCTTTTGGATTACCTCCCCTTTATTGTCCCTCCTCACTATGGGGTTTGGTGAGCGGAACAAACGATCCGCGGCAACTGCCCGAGCCTGCTGGCCGTGCGCGCGAGCTCGGCGACGGCGGGCACCCCGGCGGTCAATTCGTCCACCGGTTCGGCGGCGTGCACGGTGCACGGGATATCGGCGTCGTAGAGCACGTCGATGAGGTTGACCAGCCGCATGGCCCAGTCCGAGGGCACTTTCCGCAGCGGGGGAACCCCGCACAGCGTCCATCGTCGGAAGCGCCGGGCCAGCGCGAGATAGTCGGCGGCGCCGGTCGCGGCACCGCACAGCTGGGCGAATCCGAAAGTCACCGCCTCGCCGTCGACGGCCAGCGCGCGGACCGCGCGGCCATTGCCCAACTCGATCGTGACACCGCCCGATGCCCGCGCACCCGACTCCGCGTCGAGGACATAGGCACCGGAGACGAATCCGGTGTCGCCGTAACCGCCCAGGGTGCGGTAGTCGAGCGGGCCGTCGAGGCTCACGACGTCGAGGTGCGCGAGGATGCACTCGATGGTGGGCACGAATCGGTCGTGGAACAGCGGGTTGGGCAGCAGCTCACGGGGTGCGTAGTTGGAGGTGACCACCAGGGTGCGGCGCTGGGCGAACAGTGTGTCCAGTAGTCGCGTGACCAGCATGGCGTCGCCGATGTCGTTGACGTGGAACTCGTCGAAGCAGACCAGATCCGCGTCGGAGAGCAGGGCCGCGACGGCGCGTTCGATCGACCCGAGTTCGTGATTGGCCGCGTGCAGGGCGGCGAAGAAGCTGTGGAAGTGGAACCGGCGTTTGCGCTCGGAGCGCACGTCGGCGAGGAAGCGGTCCATCATCATCGTCTTGCCGCGTCCCGGCCTGCCGTGCAGGTAGAGGCCCCGGTGCCGTTTACGTGGTCGGCCGTGCCGGTCGAGTAGCGCCGCGAGCGCGTCACCCACCGCCACCTGGGCCGGATCGAGAATCACCGTGCTGTTCGCCATTGCCACCTCCTCCTGATCCTCTACAGTTGTAGAGGATCAGTTCACGGCCCGACCAGCGAAGGTGACGATGTCCACAGACCGGCGCGGCCAGATCGTGCGAGGCGCGATCGACCTCATCGCCACCAGCGGTATCCGCGCGCTCACCCACCGCGCCGTCGACACCCGCCTCGACCTGCCACCGGGCTCGACCTCGTACTACTTCCGCACCAGACACGCCCTGATCGCGGCCGTCGCCGACGGCATCACCGCCCGCTCCCGTGCCGATTTCGCGACGGCGCACGACCTGTCCACGGCACCGGGCGAGCCCGACCCGGCCACCGCGCGATCGACCGATCCGGTGCGGGTGGCGCAGGGCATCGGCGCCTGGCTGGCACGGTTGCTCACCGAGCGCCGCAACGAGCTGATCGCCCGGCACGCGCTGATCATCGAGGTGCGTGCCGACCCCGACCTGCACGCGCGCCTGGCGGGCAGCCTGTTCTCCCTCGACCGCGCGAGCGAGCTGTGCGCCGCACTCGGCGCCCCCGATCCGCGCCGCGCGGCGGGCGACTTCCTCGCCCTACTGGAGGGGCTGGTCTTCGACCGCTTCGCGGGGCTGCGCGCGGACCGCCCGGTCACCGCGCGCGAGCTGGCTGATCCTGTCTCACAGTTTCTGACGACCGTGAATAGTGACTATTCCCAACCCAATTCCGAATAGGGCTCACCGGAATCGAGTGCGGAAATTCCGAGGGCCGAATATTCGAGCAGATCGACCGGAAGATCGTGCACCGTAAACCACTGCAGCGCATAGCATTTTTCGGGTTCCCGATTGAAAGGCTCGCCCTGCCAGCGTTCGGTGCGGAAGAACAGCCCGAGCCGCGCGTCCCCGGTGGACGCGGTGACGTGGGCGGTGTGCACCAGCCGCAAGTCGGCCGGGACGATCTCGACGCCGACCTCCTCGGCGGCCTCGCGCGCCGCGCCCACCCGCGCGGACTCCCCCGCCTCCAGCTTGCCCGAGGGCAGATGCCAGTGATTGTCGTACTTGTCGCCGCTGCGGCGCAGGCTCAGCAGGATCTGATCTCCCCGGATCAGCAGGAGGTGGACGTCGACGACATGGCGTGGGATCACCCCGTCGAGCCTACGAGCCCGCGCGGGTGGGCGAGAATCACTCGATGGCAAGCGATCCCCACATGCTGATCCACGATCCCGAACGCCTCGCCCAGGGCGAACGAGTCCTCGGCGCCGAGTTCTCCGCGATGCACCAGCGCGTCCTCGCGGTCACCGCGCTCACCGCCCGCCTCAACGCCACGCCCTTCGACGACGAACCGGCCAAGGCCGCGCTGTTCGAACAGATCCTGGGCCGCCCGCTCCCCCCGGGCGTCACCATCTACCCGCCCTTCTACACCGACCACGGATTGAACCTGGACCTGGCCGAGCGGGTCTTCGTGAACCAGGGCTGCACGTTCCTCGACTACGCGGGCATCCGACTGGGCCGAGGCGTGATGATCGGCCCGAAGGCCACCTTCATCACCATGGGTCATCCGGTGGACCCCGAGGAGCGCCGCCGCATCCTCACCGGCGCACCGATCGACATCGCCGAGAACGTCTGGATCGGCGCGGGCGCGACCATCCTGCCCGGCGTCAGCATCGGGCGCGACGCCGTGGTCGCCGCGGGAGCCGTCGTGGCCGACGACGTACCCCCGGCGACCCTGGTGACCGGCCCCAAGGCCACGGTCAACCGCACCTGGTAGCCCGGCGCGAACACCGCTGAACCGGGGCGTGATGCTCGGCCTCCGCAACCGAGCGGTGAGCACCGGGCCAGCGGTCGGACGCCCGACAACCCGCAGCTAGGCGGTGAGGACCAGGCCTGAGGTGGGGACGCCGGTGCCCGCGGTGACGAGGATGCGTTCGAGGGTGTCGACCTGGTTGACCGAGGTGCCGCGGATCTGGCGGACGGCTTCGGCGATGCCGTTCATGCCGTGGATGTAGGCCTCGCCGAGTTGGCCACCGTGGGTGTTGAGGGGCAGTCTGCCGCCGAGTTCGATGGCGCCGTCGGCGATGAAGTCCTTGGCTTCGCCGCGTGCGCAGAAACCCAGTTCCTCGAGCTGCATGAGGACGAAGGGGGTGAAGTGGTCGTAGAGGATGGCGGCCTGCATGTCGGCGGCGGTCAGGCCGCTCTGGGCCCACAGTTGGTCACCGACGAGGCCCATTTCCGGGAGGCCGGTCATGGCGTCGCGGTAGTAGCTGGTCATCACGTACTGGTCGGCGCCGCTGCCCTGCGCGGCGGCGGCGATGATCGCCGGGCGCTGGGGCAGATCCGCGGCCCGTTCGGCGCTGGTGACGACGATGGCCACGCCGCCGTCGGATTCCTGGCAGCAGTCGAGCAGGTGCAGCGGTTCGGCGATCCAGCGGGATTGCTGGTGCTGTTCCAGCGTGATCGGCTTGCCGTGGAAGAAGGCGTTCGGGTTCACCGCCGCGTGTTTGCGGTCGGCCACCGCGACGGCGCCGAAATCGGCACTGGTGGCACCGCTGACGTGCATGTACCGGCGCGCGACCATGGCCACCTGCGCGGCCGGGGTGCCCAGCCCCTGCGGGTAGGCCCAGCCCGCGTCGATTCCCGACGAGGTGGGCGCGGCGGCCAGCGCGGGTGAGAACTGGCCGAAGCGGGCGCCGGAACGTTCGTTGAACGCGCGGTAGGCCACCACGACATCGGCGACCCCGGTCGCCACCGCCATGGCCGCCTGCTGCACGGTCGCGCAGGCCGCGCCACCGCCGTAGCCGATGTGGCTGAAGAACTTCAGGCTCGGGATGCCGACGGCCCTGGCCACGGCGGCCTGGGTGTTGGTGTCCATGGTGAAGGTGGTCAGGCCGTCGACGTCGGCGGGGGTGAGCCCGGCGTCGGCGAGTGCGGCGCTGACGGCCTCGGCGGCCAGGCGCAGTTCGCTGCGACCGGAGTCCTTGGAGAAGTCGGTGGCTCCGATGCCGACGATCGCGGCGCGGCCGGACAGACCCGGCGCCTGCGCGGTACTCATTTCGCCTCCAGTTCGGGCAGGTCGATGACGGCGGTGGCGGTGATGTGCTCGCCGAGACTGTCGCGTCCGCGCACATCGAGGGTGACCCGGGCTCCCGCGATCTCGGTGACGGTGCCCGAAAGGGTCAGCGTGTCACCGGAATACAGCGGCACGCCCAGGCGCAGCGCGATCGACTTCACCAGCGCGCGCGGCCCGGCCCAGTCGGTGACGAAGCGCTGCACCAGGCCGGTGTCGGTGAGGATGTTGACGAAGATGTCGCTGGAACCGCGCTCGACCGCCTTGTCGCGGTCGTGGTGCACGTCCTGGAAGTCCCTGGTGGCCAGGGCGGTGCTGATCACGAAGGTGGGATCGGCGTGGATCACCAGCTCCGGCAGCGTGGTACCCACCGCTAGCGCGGTGAGATCGACGGTGGAGGTCATCGTGGCGTCCTTTCCGGACGGCGGCGCACGGCGCGCGAGACGGTGCGGCGAGCTACGGGCAGGCTGGTCGAGCGCGAGGGCGGCCCCACCGGGCCGGGAGACCGGCGGCGGACGGGTAGCGGGCCCGCGTCCGCGCTCATCCGGCCGCCCGCCAGTACGGGAGCACCGTGCCGTCGGGCAGCCGTTCGAAGGCCGCCCGCACGGGTGCCCCGATGGCCACCTCGTCGGGGTCGAGCCCGCGCAGCTCGCCGAGCATGCGCACGCCCTCGTCGAGTTCGACCAGCGCGACCACGAAGGGCAGCTCGCGGCCCGGCACCTTGGGCGCGTGATGCACCACGAAACTGAACACCGTGCCCGTCCCGGCGGCGACGACGTAATCGGTGGGCTCGGCCTTGTCCTGCCAGAGCGCGGGCACCGGCGGGTGTTGCAACGTACCGTCGGGCTTACGTTGGATGCGCAGTTCGCCGAGTTCGGTACCGGCCCAGAAGAATTCGGTGTCGCGCGAGATCACCGGGCCGACCCGACCCGCCGGTGCGGCCTCGATGGCGCCGTCCGCTGACGCGGGCGCGGTCGTGCCGGGCGCGAATTTCAGGATGCGGAACAGCATCTCGGTGACCACCTCGTCACCGACCGACCAGGTGGTGGTGAAGGTGAGGAACCAGCCGTCGCCGAGCCCGGTGCGCTTGGGGCCCTTGAACTCCGAGAGCTCGCTGGAGACGGTCACCTCCTCGCCGGGACGCAGGTAGCGGTGGTAGGTCTGCTCACAGTTGGTGCCGACGACGGAGGTGAAGCCCGCGTCGTCGAGCAGCTGGGTGGCCAGGCCGAGCGGGTCGTCGGCGGCGCGCACGCCGTGCAGGCCGTTCATCGTCCACACCTGCGCCATGGCGGGCGGGGCGACGATGCCGGAGTGCCCGGCGGCCTTGGCGGCGTCCTCGTCGACGTAGATCGGGTTGGTGTCGCCGATCGCCTCGACCCAGTTGTTGATCATCGGCTGGTTCACCGGGTCACGGCCCGCGCGGGGTGCGGAGGCCCCGGCGGCGGCCAGCTTGGCGAGTGCCTCGGGGAGTTCTTCGGGGGCGATGCTGTCCGGCACGCGCGGCTCCTTACAATGCTCATCGGGGAACGCGCGGCAGTTCCAGGCCAGCGGAGGCCACCAGTTCGCGCATGATCTCGTTGACGCCGCCGCCGAAGGTGACGACGAGGTTCTGCTTGGTCCGCCGGTCCAGCCAGCCCAGCAGTTCGGCGGTGCCCGGCTCGGCCGGATCGCCGTAGCGGCCCACGATCTCCTCCACGATCCGGCCCGCCTCCTGCAGCGATTCGGTGGAGAAGATCTTGGTGGCCGAGGCGTCGGCGATCACGGTGTTCTGCGCGGCGGCCGGGTCGGCGGCGGCGACCTGCCAGTTCAGTAATTCGTTGAGCCGCACCATGGTTCGAACCCGTCCCAGCGCGCGGCGCACTTCGGGTTCGCCGAGCAGTTCGTGCGCGGCCGACCAGTCCTTCAACCGGTCGTAGAGCTGCTCGATCTTGCCCGAGGGGCCCAGGCTCACCCGCTCGTGGTTGAGCTGGGTGGTGATCAGCCGCCAGCCGCGGTTCTCCTCGCCGACCAGCATCTCCGCCGGAACCCGTACGTCGTCGAAGTAGGTGGCGTTGGTGTGGTGGGCGCCGTCGCAGGTGATGATCGGCGTCCAGGAGTAGCCGGGGTCCTCGGTGTCGACGATGAGGATCGTGATGCCGCGATGGCGCGACTCGACGGTGCCGGTGCGGCAGGCCAGCCAGACGTAGTCGGCGTCGTGGGCGCCGGTGGTGAAGATCTTCTGGCCGTTGACGACCCAGTCACCGTTGGACTCCCTGACCGCGGTGGTGCGCAGCGCGGCGAGGTCGGTGCCCGCCTCCGGCTCGGAGTAGCCGATCGCGAAATGGATGTCGCCGGAGAGGATTCCGGGCAGGAACTTCTTCTTCTGTGCCTCGGTGCCGTACTTCTGCAGGGTCGGGCCCACGGTCAGCAGGGTCACCAGCGGCAGCGGCACATCGGCGCGCACCGCCTCGTTGAAGAAGATCTGCTGTTCCATCGGGCCGAAGCCCTGGCCGCCGAATTCCTTCGGCCAGCCGACGCCGAGCCAGCCGTCACGGCCCATCCGGCGGACCACCGCGCGGTAGGCGGGGCCGTGCCGGTTGACCGCCATCTCGGCGTGTTCCTCCGGCGTGACGAGATCGGCGAAATAGGAACGCAATTCTTCGCGCAACCGCCGCTGTTCGGCGGTCAGATCGATGAACATCTTGCTCCCAGGAGGTCGAGGCGCAGCCCCGCGCCGCCGAGCAGACGGGCGAGGTCCTTGGCCTGTGAGTAGTACCGGTGCATCGGGTGGGTGATATCCACGCCCAGTCCACCGTGCAGGTGGTGGCATTGCTGCATGGCGCGCGGAACTTCGGCCGCCGCCCAGTAGGCGAGCACGTCGAGGTCCTCATCGATGCGCTGCCGATGTTCCGGCGACGCGTCGTCGTGGGCCAGTGCCCAGCACGCCGACTCCGCGGCCACGTGCAGGGTGCGCGAGACCACGTAGAGATCGGCGATCTGCTGGGCCACCGCCTGGAATTCGGCCAGCGGCCTGCCGAACTGCTCGCGGGTGCGCACGTGCTCGGCGGTGAGCGTGAGCGCGCCCTTCAGCAGGCCGTCGGCCACCGCGCCGATGGTCGCCAGCGCGTGCCGGTGCAGGCCGGGCAGCGCGTCGGGCAGCAGTTGGTCGGCCGGGATCTCGACCGCGTCGAGCACCAGTGTGGCCTCCGGAATACCGGCCGAACCGACCACCGGCACGATCTCCAGCCCCGGCGCCACCGAATCCACCAGCGCCACACCGAGATCGGTGGGCACCAGGATCCAGCGCGCCTGCTCGGCGTAGATCACACCCACCTTGCGGCCGGTGATCCGCACGGTCTCGCCGTCGCGCACCGCCCTGGTGGTGGGCGCGGTGGTGAACGGCGCGCCCGCCTCGTTGAGCGCGGCGGTGAGCACGGTGCCCTTGCCGACCTCGGCGAGCACGCGCTCGGCCAGCTCGTCGGACAGCTGCGAGAGCAGCGGCAGCACGCCGAACCCGAAGGTCGGCAGCGCGGGCACCGCGACGGCGTCGGTGGCCAGCTCCATGAGCAGCGCCGACACCTCCAGCAGACCCATGCCGTCGCCACCGAAACGCTCGGGCACGGGGACCGCGAGCAGGCCGGAGTCGATCAGGCTGGGCCACAATTCCATATCGCGCGCCCGCTCTCGTTCGAGCAGGCTCACGACCACCTCGGCTACTGCGTCGGCGCTTTCGTCGCGGGTGAAGTCCACGGCGTCCTCCCTCATCGAGCTAACTGTCCGCATCGCGCGGCAGGCCGAGAATCCGTTCGGCGGCCACGGTCAGCAGAATCTGCTCGGTCCCGCCCGCGATCGAAAGACAGCGTGTGAGCAGGAATTCTCCCAGAGCGGCACTGTCCAGGGAACCTTCTTCGCCGGAAAGTTCGAGCGCGTATTCGGCCAGGTCCTGCCGATGCCGGACGCCGACGAGCTTGCGGACGCTGGCTTGGGCGCCCGCGTCGACACCGGCCATCGTCGCGACCGCGATCCGCTGCTCCAGCAACGAACCCGCGACCGACGAGGTGATCAGCGCCCCGAAACGGTCCTCGCGCAGTTCTGTTCCCCAGCCGCCGACCGGGAAACGCGCCAGCAGCGCCTCGAGCGCGCCGCCGATGCCGCCGCCGCCCATGGCGACCCGTTCGGCCGAGAGCGTGGTGCGCGCGATCTTCCAGCCGTTGTTCAGATCGCCGACCAGGCAGTCGTCGGGCACGAACACGTCGTCGAGGAAGACCTCGCTGAAGCGGTCCTCACCGGTGATCTGCACCAGTGGGCGCACCTGCACGCCGGGGGCGCGCATGTCGACCAGGAAGTAGCTGATGCCGCGGTGTTTGGCGGCGCTCGGGTCGGTGCGGGCCAGGCAGATGCCCCAGTTGGCCAGCGAGCCCAGCGAGGTCCACACCTTCTGGCCGCGCAGCTTCCAGCCACCGTCGACCCGGTCGGCGGTGGTGCGCAGCGCGGCGAGATCGGAACCGGCGCCCGGTTCGCTGAACAGCTGGCACCAGGTGACCTCGCCGTGCAGGGTCGGCCAGACGAAGCGCTCGATCTGTTCGGGACTGCCGAAGCGCAGCAGGGTGGGCACGGCCCAGCCCGCGACCGCCAGGTCCGGGGTCTCCAGTTCGGCGCGGCGCAGTTGTTCGGCGATCTGCAGGCAGGTCATCGGGTCGGCGCCGCGGCCGTAGGGGGCGGGCCAGTGCGGCATGACCAGCCCCGCCTCGACCAGCGCACGCGGCCGCTCGGCCGGGTCCAGGGCGGCGATGGCGGCGATCTCGGCGGCCAGCGCGGAGTCGCCGGTGTCGCCGCCGAGCACGCGTTCGGCGCCGGTGGTGCGGCGCTGACCGGCGCGGGTGAGTTCGGTGACGCGGGCGCGCCACCGCGCGGAACCGCCGAGCAGCTGGCGCAGGGCGCTGGCCCGGCGCAGGTAGAAGTGCGCGTCGTGCTCCCAGGTGAAGCCGATGCCGCCGAGCACCTGGATGGCGTCCTTGGCGGTGTCGACGGCGGCGTCCAAGGCGGCCGCAGCGGCGACGGCCGCCGCGATCGGCAGCTCGGCGCCGCCTTCGTCGATCGCGGCGGCGGCGTCGGCGGCCACGGCGCGGATGAGCTCGGTGCGGCACAGCATCCAGGCGCAGATGTGCTTGATCGCCTGGAAGCTGCCGATCGGTTTGCCGAATTGTTCACGGACACGGGCGTATTCGACCGCCGTGCGCAGACACCAGCCCGCGACACCGGCCAGTTCGGCCACCGCGAGGGTGACGAACAGATCGGTGACATCGGCCTCGGGCGCGAACCCGTGTTCGGCCGGGACGGCCACCTCGGTGGCGGTGACGCGCGCCAGCGGCACGGTGTGGTCGCCGTGCGCCAGCGGGGTGACGGTCACCGCGTCGGGGGCGATCAGCAGCCAGCGGGTGCCGTCGACGGTGTTGGCGGGCACCAGGATTCGAGTCTCGACGTCGGCGCCGTAGACGAAATCCCAGGCGCCGGTGACGATCCAGCCCTCGTCATCGGTGCCGGAGGCCTTGGCGGCCTGCTCGTCGGCGGGTACCGCGACCGCGCACGGGGTGCCGTCGGCGAGCGCGCCGCCGGTGATCAGCCCGGCCAGCGCGGTGGCCAGTACCGGACCACCGACCAGGTCGGCCGCGGTCTGCTCCAGCATCACGGCCAGGTCGGCGACGGTGCCGCCGAGACCGCCATTGTCCTCGTCGAGGGCGACCGCGAACAGCCCGAACTCGGTCAGCGCGGGCCAGTAGCCGCGCCAGGCGCCCGTGCCGCCGGTCCGCATTGTTGCAATCGGCGGATGCGAACTCGCCCAGCCCCGCAGCGACTCGGCGGCGGCTTTCTGCTCGTCAGTGGTGGCGATGGTCACAAGAAAATCCGCCCTTCCGGCGTGGTTCCCACTCCTAGAACATGTTCTAATATCTGAGCCGGGTATAAGTCAAGAGACCTACACTCGGCGATGTTCCAGCGCACAGCGGCGTGCGGCACCACGACGAGAATGCACTCAGCGAAAGGGTTTCCACGATGGACAGTCCCGCCCCCACGCCCACCGTGACGACACTGTCCGAGGACGAGCTGAGTTCCAACGCGCAGCGTGAACGCCGCAAGCGCATCCTCGACGCCACCCTCGCGCTGGCCTCCAAGGGCGGCTACGACGCCGTGCAGATGCGCGCGGTCGCCGAGCGCGCCGACGTGGCCGTGGGCACCCTCTACCGCTACTTCCCGTCCAAGGTGCACCTGCTCGTTTCGGCCCTGGCCAGGGAGTTCGAGCAGTTCGAGGGCAAGCGCAGGCCCCTACCCGGCGACGGTCCGTCCGAGCGCATGCACGGCCTGCTCACCCAGATCACCCGGATGATGCAGCGCGACCCGCTGCTCACCGAGGCCATGACCCGCGCGTTCATGTTCGCCGACGCCTCCGCCGCCGCCGAGGTGGACCGGGTCGGCAAGGTGATGGACCGCGTCTTCGCCCGCGCCATGAGCGACGGCGAACCCGACGATCGTCAGCTCGCCATCGCCCGCGTCATCTCGGATGTGTGGCTGTCGAACCTGGTGGCATGGCTCACCCGGCGCGCTTCGGCGACCGATGTCACAGAACGACTCGAGCTCACCGTCGATCTGTTGCTGGGTGATCGCGGGTAAGGACGCGAACCGGCACAGCGTGCGACGGGATCGTTACAAATCGCCCACCCCTGTTGACAGGGGTGGGCGTCGCCGTTTTCAGTAGGTAGATGCATAGCCGACTCCGCATATGCAAAACAGCGCATCTACCGGGCAGCGAGCCTGCCCGTCGTCCCCACGCCACGCCCGACCAGGCGCGGACGACACACGACCCCGCGATGACCGTGCGGGATTTGCGGTGAGGTCGCGAGCACGTGCCCGCACAACCCGCCGCGCCGCCCGCGCGCCAGAATTGACCCAGTATTGTTTTTCGCGCCCCCTGATCAACTCCCCCGATCACTAGGTTGGATGCGTGAGCGCACAGGATCTGCCCTTGGATGTCCGCCGTGCACTGGCGTCGGTTGCACGCGTGCCACGGCTCTTGGTTGCTTCGGACTACGACGGGACCATCGCCCCGATCGTGTCCGACCCGGCGAAGGCCTTCCCGCAACGGGAATCGGTGAGCGCGCTACGCGCGCTGGCGGGGCTGCCCAACACCACCGCCGCGGTGATCTCCGGCCGGGCACTACGCGATCTGGCGGCGCTGTCGCGGCTGCCGGTCGAGGTGCAGCTGATCGGTAGTCACGGCTCGGAGTTCGACGTGGGCTTCGTGCACGCCATCGACAACGACGCCAGGCAGCTGCTGGCCGAGATCCAGTCGGCCTTCACCAAGATCGCCGCCGAGAACCCCGGCGTGACCGTGGAGACCAAGCCCGCCAGCGCGGCCCTGCACGTGCGCAACGCCAGCCCCGAGATCGGCAGGCGCGCACTGACTTCGGTGCGCCAGGGCCCGGCCTGCTGGGTGGGCGTGCAGGTGACCGAGGGCAAGGCGGTGATCGAACTCGCCGTCGTCCCGACCGACAAGGGCACCGCCCTGGACACCATCCGTCATCAGGAGAGCGCCTCGGCGGCGGTGTTCTTCGGCGACGACGTCACCGACGAGAAGGCCTTCCGGGTGCTGTCGGGCCCCGATGTGGGCATCAAGGTCGGCGAGGGCGAGAGCCTGGCCAAGCTGCGGGTGGACTCCACCGAGACCGTCGCGCGGGCACTGGCCTTCCTGGTCGAGGAGCGGCGCACCTGGCTGGCCGGGGCCAGCGCCCCGCGCATCGAGCGGCTGACCATGCTGGCCAGCCCGCGCTCGGTCGCGCTGCTGACGCCCGACGCCACCGTCACCTGGTTCTGCCACCCCGAGCCGGATTCGGCCGCGGTGTTCGCCCACCTGCTCGGTGGCGCGGCGGCCGGACACTTCACCATCGAGCCCGAGCGCGCCGGTCTGCCGCTGTCACAGCGGTATGTGGACGGCACGATGACCGTCGAAACCCGCTGGGCCAGTTTGCAAGTGGTCGACTACCTGCCGCACGACGTGGCGCCCGACCGCACCGATCTGACCCGCGTCATCAGCGGTGACGCCAAGGCCGTGGTGACCTTCGCGCCGCGCCCGGAGTTCGGCCAGGTGCCGGTGCGCATCGAGGCCGTGCCCGGCGGGCTGCGCGTGAGCGGCACCAACGAGCCGATGGTGCTGCGCTCCAACGGAGTCCAGTGGGAGATCATCTCCGACGGCATCTCCGAATCGGCCCGCGCGGTGGTCGACCCCTCCGGCGATCCCGTGGTGCTCGAATTGCGCTGCGGCACCGCCGATCTCACGCCGTCCATGACGCCGGAACCGCAGCGTCGCCAGCTCGCCGAGCAGTACTGGTCGCAGTGGGCGGCCGGGTTGCAGCTGCCGCCGCTGAAGCCGGATCTGATGAAGCGTTCGGCGCTGACGCTGCGCGGGCTGGTGCATCGTCCGTCCGGCTCGATCCTGGCCGCGGCCACCACCTCGCTGCCCGAGGACATCGGCGGCGTGCGCAACTGGGACTACCGCTACTGCTGGCTGCGCGACGCGTCGCTGACCGCGCAGGCGCTGGTCACCCTGGGTTCGCTGACCGAGGCCGAGGAATTCCTGGACTGGGTGCACAAGGTGCTGGCCACCCTGCCCGGCCCCGAGCGTCTGCACCCGCTGTACACGATCTACGGCGAGACGCTGCCGCCGGAAGCCGTCATCGATCTGCTGCCCGGCTACGCGGGTTCGCGGCCGGTGCGCGTGGGCAACGCGGCAAATATGCAGGTGCAGCTGGATGTGTTCGGGCCGATCGTCGACCTGATCACCACCATGGCGCACGAGCGCGAGCGTCAGGGCGCCACCTCCCCGGCCAAGGCGCTGCCCGACGCCGACTGGGAACTCGTGCACGCCATGGTCTCGGCGGTGCGGCGGCGCTGGACCGAACCCGACCACGGCATCTGGGAGATCCGCGGCAACCCGCGTCACCACGTGTACTCCAAGGTGATGGGCTGGCTGACCATCGACCGCGCGCTCACCCTGGCCGAGCGCTTCGACCGCCGTCCCGATCCGGAATGGGCCGAGCTGCGCGACGTCATCGCCGAGGAAGTGAAGGCCAAGGGCTGGAACGAGCAGGTGCAGTCCTACACCGCCGCCTACGACGGCACCGACCTCGACGCCGCCACCCTGCACATCGGCCTGAGCGGCCTGATCGACCCGGCCGACCCGCGCTTCGCGGCGACCGTCGTGGCCACCGAGGCCGAGCTGCGCAGCGGCGCCACGGTCTACCGGTACCACCACGACGACGGCCTGCCCGGCGGCGAGGGCGGCTTCCACCTCTGCGCGGCCTGGCTGGTCGAGGCCTACCTGCTGATCGGCCGCCGCTCCGACGCCGAGGCCCTGTTCGCCCAGCTCGTCGCCGCCGCGGGCCCCACCGGCCTGCTCAGCGAGGAGTACGACCCGGTCGCCGAGCGTTCCCTGGGCAACCACCCCCAGGCCTACAGCCACCTCGGCCTGCTGCGCTGCGCCCAACTCCTCAGCCAGCCTGCGAACGTGCTGGTGTAGGTGCTCTGCGTCGAAGCCGGGCTCGGTCTCGAGCCCGGCTTCGACGTTGCTTCAGCCGGACCAGCCCGGAGCCGCGGCGGCGGCCGCAACTCGAAATTTGCAGTTGTAGACCGAGATCTTGATGAGAATCAGGGTTTTCGTTGATATGCCATTGATCTGTTCCTGCGTGAGGTTCCACTTCGGGTCACTGGGCTCCGTCGTCCCTGGAGTCAGAAGGGCGACCGACGCACCACACTCATCATCGATATCCGATCGAGCACCCCGCGCCACCACAGCACTCCGCTCGGCCACACCCGGGACGTCGATTCGAGGCGGCGAAGCCGTGAGCAACATCGTTGGTATGGACACCGAGGAAAGGACATCCGGCGACGGTGCAGGTCCAACGAAATATGCTTCTGCACCGGATGTATGAGCATCGGGTATTTCCACTGTGGCTGTGCGCGTGAAACCAGCGACAGTCGCCGCGTTCACCAGATACACAGCCTCGGTAGGCCCATCGTTGGACATTTCCACCCGAACGATGACCAGAGCGGCGATCGCGCACGCCACAACACCGGAAACCAAGACCGCAATCTTGCGTCCGCGAGCGCCGAAGGCACACCGGCCGGTCACCGATAAGCCCCGGTTCCACGCAATATTCGGTCAGCCAGATCGAACGTCCCCCCAGGCTTGACCGTGCTCGCACCATGCTCGATCTCTTCGCCTGTGAACAGAGCACTACCCTCGGCAACAGATGCCGAGCGATCAACCACACCGAGCGCGTTGTAGCTGGAGCTGAGAAATTGATTCAAGGACTGACCGGCGCGGACGTCGGTAGTCGCATGCGCTGCCGAGTCGTCCGTCAGCAACTTCAAGTTGTAGGCAGTTGCCTTCAATGCCATGTCGTCGTTTCCAGCAAGGTCCCACCGCTCCTGACCGTCGAACTGCGATGGATACTTCTGCTTTACTTGATCGAACTGAATTTCCTTCATGTTCGTCAAACCGATTGAGTTTCCTACCCCGTCAGGACGACCTTCCTGCCATTCTCTCAGATCCGTGGTCTCCACCCTGAAAATGTCATACAAGGTTCCCGATCCAATTCCACCTTCCCGTGGACTATATGTCGCCGGGCCACCCGAAAGGTCCTCATAGAAGGTACTGCCGAGCCCTGAGCGAAGGGGCGCCCTTCCTGCAACGCCATCGCGAGAACCATCCGGGGGTCGACCCCCGCTTCGTTTCCGTACTGCACGGCGAGCATCGCCCAGGTTTTCATCTGCGGGCCGTACGCATCCAGTGCTTTCAGGTCGACGGCCGTCAATTTCGGCGCTGGAGTGTTCCAGGTAGACATATTTTCCAAGTCATCCATCAGGGCAATGTTGGAATTCTGGTCCCCCGTTTCCACGATCAGCGGCAACTCGCTCAACGCTTTGAGCCCAGAGAGGCTGCTCAATGCATTCGAGTCGATGAATCCTTTATTATCACCGACGGCCGAGAGTGCGGCAAACAATGTGGTGCCACGCGCCTCCGCGTCAAGGACGCTCTCAGCCTCGGATACATCAGCCGCACTCAAGTCCGCCGAAACAGCGATGTCGACCGATGAGTTCCCTACAGTTACCAATATTTGAGCATCGGGATGATCCGGAAAGGCATCCGCGGCTTTCGAAACGAGGTGATTTCGCGCATCGTCAAGATTGTCGAGATGCGCGTCGATCGCGGCGGCGAGCGCGGTCGCGACCGTGCCGATCTGCTCGGCGCCACCGCGTAGAACTATTAGCGCCTCCTGGATATCGGGCACCTCTGGCGCCTGCACACCGGTTAACGAATCGTGCACAGATTGCAGCGCGACGCCAGCGGCCGTCAACTCGTAACTGTCGGCGAATCCGCGCCACGCGCCACCGGCTGTTGCGAGTCCGTCAGCGCGACCATTCGGTGTACCTCGCCGCGAATTCACGCCTTGCCCGAGAGAATTGATTACCATCCCAGCGCCGTTGTCACCGATAGCGACCGGGATCTCAGGAAAGTTCAAGCTGCCACCGGAAGAAACGCCACTACGGATTGGATGCGTGGGCGCAGCACCCTTGTCCGGGCTCAGATCTGCGTTGTATTCGGCCACATCCCAGTTGTATCCTGCGGAGTTTAGGATTTCACCGAAGTGGCGTAGCGCCGCCGCATAGGCTTGTACGACCGTACGCAACTCGCTGGCATGCACGTAGTACGCGGTACACCACGTCACCGCTGCCGGATAGTTTCCACCCATTCCGGTAGTAGAGGTCAAAGCTGGAGCCAGATCGCGCGTAACAGCGGCGCCGACATCGTCAGCCAGTCCGGCGAGCTTGGTTGCTGCCTCGTAGTACACGCTGGCATCGACCGCCAGCGCCAAGCCAGGGGGAGCCATCAGTAACCACCGCTCAGCATGCGAGTGTTGACATCGCTCGCCGCAGCATAGTGGCCGTGCGCAGTCTTGGCTGCGGTGCTCATCTCGCGAATTCCGTCAGCAAATTCACGAGCGCCGACCACCCACTGGGCGTGGGCTACTCGATAGGCTTCGGAAGCCACGCTCTCCCAGCCGGTACCTACCAATTCAGCTACTTTGTCGTCGATAACATCCAGGTGGTCCGCGACGAAACCAGCGAGGCCAGCGAGTTTGATGACTATTTGGTCGAGGTGGTCGAGATCGACCTTGAATTCGGCTGCCACGGCCACTCCTAGAGATTCAGGCTGAAGTTTCGGAGCAGCTCGGAGTTGGACTCATCACGTCCGGAGTAGCTCGCGGCCGTCACACCGAGCTTCTCGGCCATCGTGGTGAGGGCAGCCATGATCAGCAAGCCTCCCTCGCGGGTCTCGGACCAACCGGTCGCGAAGGTTCCCGCCGCGACACCCGCCCAACTCCCGCCCGCGCAGGACTCGACTTCACGGCTGGCGACGTCAAGGGTCTGACGCAAGGTGTCGGCGAGGCCATAGACATAGTTGCCGACGTCACGGACGCTGTCGGGCACCACTGACATGGCCCCGTTCACTCCCCCTGGGGTACTCATGCTCATGATCGTATCGCCGATCGCTACCCGGCTTTCACGATAGTGGCCGAATTGACCAGCGGGGCAACAGCTTACCGGCGAGCAACTGGCCCGCCTCCGAGTCGGCGGGGCCACGGCTCTGCCGATGAGTTGATAGGGGGTCATCCGCGGCTGGTCGACCGGGGTGTCCCATCTGGGTGCGCCAGGGCCGAACTTCGAGCCTGTTCCGCGGTGTGGTTAGTGGTGAGTACCGGTGCCTGCTAATCTAAAACGGTAACGATTTCCATTATGATCTAGGGCACAGTGTCGGCGTGCCTGGATATGAGCACGGCCAGGAGTTCCGCGTGAAGAGTCGATTCGCCCGTTTGTGTGCCGGGGTCACGGTGGGGGTCGTGGCGGGGGTTGTGCTCAGCGCGTGCGGGGCCGGTGGTGAGGACGACGGGGGCGTGTCGGTCGTGGCGTCCACCAATGTGTGGGGGTCGATCGCCAGTGCGGTGGCGGGGCCGGATGTGCGGGTGACCTCGATCATCAGTGATCCCGCGGCCGATCCGCACTCGTTCGAGACATCGGCCACCGATACCGCCGAGATCAGCGACGCGGATCTGGTGGTGTTCAACGGTGGGCACTACGACGAGTTCATCGAGAAGGCGATCTCCGGCAAGGACAAGCGCACCGTCGAGGCGTTCGCGCAGCGTCCGGACAAGGGTGACGACAACGAGCACGTCTGGTACGACGTGCGCACCGTCGCCGCCGTCGCCGACAGCATCGCCGCCCAGCTCGGCGAGATCGACGCCGCGGGTGCCGCCGGATACACCGAGCGGGCCACCACCTTCAAGAACCAGCTGATCGGAATCAGCACCATCACCGGCACCATCGCCACCCAGCACCCGAACGCGCCGGTCGCGCAGTCCGAGCCGCTCGCGCACTACCTGCTCGAGGCCGCGACCGCGCAGGACAAGACGCCGCACGAGTTCCAGGAAGCGATCGAGCAGGAGACCGACCCGGCGCCCGCCGCCGTGGCCGCCACCCGCGATCTGATCAGCGGCAAGCAGGTCAAGGCCCTGATCTACAACATCCAGACCCAGGACAAGATCACCCAGGACCTGCGCGCGACCGCCCAGGCCGCGGGCATCCCGGTGGTCGAGGTGACCGAGACGCTGCCCGAGGGCGTCGACTACATCCAGTGGCAGACCGCCAACGCCAAGGCGCTCGCCGCGGCCCTGCGCTGAGGAGTACCGCGATGACCGAGGGAGCAGCACTGTCCGAGACCACCGTCGCGCCCGCCGTCACCACCGAGGCGGCCATCGCGCTGCGCGCGGCGACGCTGTCCTTCGGTGACCGGACGCTGTGGCGCGACCTCGATCTCACCGTCACCCCGGGCGAGTTCATCGCGGTGCTCGGGCCCAACGGGTCGGGCAAGACCTCGCTGCTGCGGGTGCTGCTGGGCAGTCTCGGGCTGAGTTCCGGGGACGCGCGGATCGCCGGTCGGCCCGCCGGGCTCGGCAATCCGGGCATCGGGTACGTGCCGCAGCAGAAGACGATCGACGCCGGGGTGCAGTTGCGCGGGGTCGATCTGGTCGGGCTCGGCGTGGACGGGCATCGGTGGGGGCTGGGCTGGCGGACCCGCCGGGAGCGGGCGCGCAAGGTGAAGGCGGCCGTGGCCGCGGTGGGCGCGCAGGCGTTCGCGCACGCGCCGCTGGAGAGCATGTCCGGTGGTGAGCAGCAGCGGTTGCGGGTGGCGCAGGCCCTCGTCGGTGATCCGGCGGTGCTGCTGTGTGACGAGCCGCTGCTGAGTCTGGACCTGGCCAATCAGCGACTGGTCGCCGAACTGGTCGACCGGCGCAGGCGCGAGCACGACACCGCGGTGCTGTTCGTGACCCACGAGATCAATCCGATCCTGCCGCTGGTCGACCGGGTGCTGTACCTGGTCGACGGCGAGTTCCGGATCGGCACCCCCGCCGAGGTGATGACCTCGCAGACCCTCTCGGAGCTCTACCGGACCGAGGTCGAGGTGCTGCGGGTGCGCGACCGGCTGGTGGTCGTCGGCACCGGCGACGACATGGACGCGCTGGGCGGGACCGCCTGATGGACAAGCTCACCAAGGTGCTGCACCAGATGTTCGACTTCGGCACCACCGCCGACCTGCTCGGCTACGACTTCGTCCAGCAGGCGCTGCTGGCCTCGGCGCTGCTCGGCCTGCTGGCCGGGCTGATCGGGCCGCTGATCGTGGCCAGGCAGATGTCGTTCGCGGTGCACGGCACCAGCGAACTCTCGCTGACCGGCGCGTCGGCGGCGCTGCTGGTGGGCGTCGGAGTCGGGGTCGGTGCCATCGCGGGGTCGGTGGTGGCGGCCGTGCTGTTCGGCTGGCTGGGGTCGCGGGCGCGGGAACGCGATTCGGTGATCGCGGTGGTGCTCTCGTTCGGACTCGGCCTGTCGGTGCTGTTCCTGTGGTTGGCGCCCGACCGCGCGGGCTCGAAGTTCTCGCTGCTCACCGGCCAGGTCGCCAGCGTCGGCTATGACGGCCTCGCGCTGCTGCTCACCTGCACCGCCGCCGTGCTGGCCGTGCTCGCGGTGGTCTACCGGCCGCTGCTGTTCGCCAGCGCCGACCCCGAGGTGGCCATCGCGCGCGGTGTCCCCGTGCGTGCCCTGTCGGTGATCTTCGCCGTCCTGCTCGGCATCACCGCCGCCTTCGGTGTTCAGATCGTCGGCGCCCTGCTGGTGCTGGCCCTGCTCATCACCCCCGCCGCGGCGGCCGCCCAGCTCACCTCGAGCCCGCTGCGCGCCACCGTCCTCGCGGTGATCTTCGCCGAGGTCTCCGCCGTCGGCGGCCTGCTGCTCTCGCTGGCCCCCGGCGTCCCGGTCTCCACCTTCGTCACGGCGATCTCGTTCACGATCTACCTGGTGTGCCGGGTGGTGGGCTCCCGGTCCCGCGCCCTCGCCCCGGCCCGCTGAGTTTCCCGTCGACACAGTTCGACGAATGATCGCCCGAGCACCCCTGGTCGGGTGCCCGGGCGAACGGGTTCGGTCAGGCGGTGGCCTTTTCGAGGTGGGGGGTGGGGGTGGATTCGGGGGATTCGCCCCGGGTGTTGACGGTGCGTAGGGCGGTGAGGACTCCGGCGAGGGCGATGCAGGCCGCTACCAGGAGGGCTTGGCGGAAGCCCGCGGTGGTGGCGTCGAGGGGGGCGGTCCCGGCGGCGAGTTCGGTGGTGGTGTGGGAGATGGAGACGGCCGTCAGGATGGCCACGCCCAGGGCGACGCCGATCTGGGCGGAGGTGTTGATGAGGGCGGCGGCCAGGCCCGCCTTGGCCGGTGGGACGCCCGCGTTGGCGGCGGCGGTGTTGGCGACGAAGACCGCGGCGGCACCCGCGGCGGTGACCATCAGGCCGGGGAGCAGGTCGGACAGGTAGGCGCCATCGGTGGGGATGCGCGACAGCAGCAGGATGCCGAGGCCGGTGACGGCGGCACCGGTGACGGTGACGGGTTTGGTGCCGGTGATCGGGACGATCTTGGAGGCGATGCCGGAGACCACGATCACCGTCAGGCTGAAGGGGATGTAGGCGCAGCCCGCCTTGATCTCGCCGTAGCCGAGCACGGTCTGGGCGTAGAGGGTGATGAAGAAGAACAGCGACATCATGCCCGCGGCGACGAACAGGTGCGTCAGGTTGGCGGCGGCCAGGCCGCGGATGCGGAAGATCGACAGCGGGACCAGCGGGTTCTCGATCTTGGCCTCGTTGACCACGAATGCCACCAGCATGGCCAGCGCCAGACCCAGCTGCCACAGCGTGCGGCTGCTGCCCCACCCGTGCTCCGGCGCCTGCACCAGCCCGTAGACCAGCAGCATCAGACCACCGGTGGCCAGCGCGGTGCCGAGGAAGTCGAAGCCCCTGCGGGTCTCGGCGCCCCGGTCGGCGGGGATCACCGCGGGCAGGGCGATCAGCAGCAGCAGGCACACGGGGCTGTTGATGTAGAACACCCAGCGCCAGCCGAACTGCTCGGTGATCACACCACCGAGCACCAGACCGGCGGCCGCGCCGAGACCGGAGACACCACCCCACACACCGAGCGCGGTGCTGCGGTCGGTGCCCTCGCGGAAACTCGTGGTGAGGATCGACAGGGCGGCGGGCAACATGAGCGCGGCGCCGATACCCTGGGCGAACCGGGCGCCGACCAGCAGTTCGGCATTGCTCGCCAAACCACCCGCCGCCGAGGAGATTCCGATGATCACCAGGCCGGTCATCAGCACCCGGCGGCGGCCGAGCAGGTCGGCCAGGCGGCCACCGAGCAGCATCAGGCCGCCGTAGGTGAGCAGGTAGCCGGTGGTGACCCACTGCAGGGTCGAGACCGACAGGCCCAGCTCCCGCTGGATCGCGGGCAGTGCGAGATTGACGATGGAACTGTCGACGAAGTCGAGGAACGCGCCCGCGCACAGCAGCGCGAGCGTCAGCTTGCCCCGCCGGGTCGTCAGGAACGACGGTGTCTCTGTAGCGATACTCACTGGCTTCTCTCTTTCCCTGGTCCCCACTCGAGCAGCGTGAGCCCGACCGACATGCCCCCGCCGAAACCGGCGAGCAGGACCTTGTCCCCCGGACGCAGAAGTCCTGTGCGGCACGCGCTGTCGAGGGTGATCGGTATCGACGCCGCGCCGGTGTTGCCGAGATCGGTGACTGTCGTGTGCGCCGTCGCCTTCGACAGACCGAGTTCGGTCACCAGCTGGGCCACCAGGTTTCCGTTGGCCTGGTGCGGAATCAGATGGGTGATCTCCTCCGGTGCGACCGCCGCGTCGTGCAGGAACTGCTTGACGAGCAGCGGCAACCGGGTGGTGACGAACTCGCGGACACCGCGGCCGTCCATGGTGAAGTAGCCCCCGGCGGGCACCCCGATCATCGAGGTGAGCTCACCGAAGGTATGCAGGGCACTGTGCTGGATGCCGCCGCGCCCGGCGGGACCGACGACGACCGCGCCCGCGCCGTCACCGAACAGGATGACGGTGCGCCGATCCGCGGGATCGAGGATGCGCGAGTAGATGTCGGCACCGACGACCAGGCCGTAGCCGCCGCTCCTGGCGACGGCGGCCTCCACCGTGGCCAGCGCGAAGACGAAACCCGAGCACACCGCGTTCACGTCGAACGCCGAGGCGTGGTGGGCGCCCAGGTTGTGCTGCACGAACGCCGCGGTGGGTGGTTGCGGCTGGTCGGGGGTGGAGGTGGCCACCACGATGGTGGTCAGCTCGGTCGCGTCGATGCCCGCCGCGGTCAGGGCGGCGGCCGCGGCGCGGGTAGCCAGATCGGCGGTGCTGAGGCCGGGTTCGGCCCAGCGGCGGGCGCGGATCGCGGTCTTGCGCCGGACCCACGCGTCGTCGACACCGGCGGCGGCGCCGACCTCCTGATTGCTCACCACCCGCTCCGGCACCGAGGAGCCGGACCCGAGGATGCCGATCCGGCTCATCGCGACTCCCGGGCGGGTGCGGTGCTCGAGTACTCGGCGGTGACACAGCCGCAGTAGCAGCCTTCGTCGTCGGTGTCCGTGGGCGCCAGATGTTCGGCCGGGGCGACGGAAACCAGCTGTTCGTGCAGGATGCGCACGAGCTGTTCGTTGGTCATGGTCGGTCCCGGTCTCAGCCCACGGAGTCCGCGGTCGAGAGCTCGACGGCGGGCGCGGGCGCGCTGGGCCGCTCGCAGATGACGACGGGGATATCGCGGTCGGTGCGGGTCTGGTAGACCGCGAAGCCGTGGAACGCCTTGACGATGCGCGGCCACAGCTCGGCCTTCTCCTCCGCGTTCGCGGTGCGCGCGATCCACGGTTCGGTGACGCCGTCGATGGTCAGCTCCACCTCCGGCGTGGCGACCAGGTTGCGGTACCACTCGGGATCACGGTCGTCGCCTTCCTTGGAAGCCACCAGGATCACCCGGTCGGGTTCCATCACCGGCACCCACAGCACCGCGGTGCGCCGCGCGCCGGACTTGCGCCCGATGACGTGCAGTTCGATGGCGGCCATGCCGTACTGGCGGTTGCCCCACTTGCCACCGCTGACCTTCAGGATGAAGTGGTGGGTGTTGCGCACGCCCTTGAGGAACTGGTCGAACAGGTAGTCGCGCGGCTTGGCGAACGGGCCCTGCCGGGTGATCTGCTTGGCCTTGCGCGGGGAGGTGAGCGCGACCTCGGCGGTCTTGAACACGCTGCGCATACCGGCCGCGATGGCCGGGAAACCGAAGGCGCGGGTGGCGAAGTCGGCGCCGATGGGGGTGACCGCCTCGACCTCGGAGGTCCACACGATGTGGGTGCCGCCGCGGACCTCGGAGAAGGTCATCTCGGCGCCGTTGTGCTTGATCCGCGGCACGCCGTCCTCGATGACCCAGGCGAAGCGGTGCGGCGCCTCGTTGGCGGTGATGCGCTCGGTGTAGCTGCCGAACAGCCAGGTCATCTTGCGGATAGCGCCCGCGCCGTAGGGGGTGTCGGCGGCGGGCTTGATCAATTCACTGCCCAGGACCGCGAAGGACGCGGTGAAGTTCCCGGAGTCGGTGAGCCAGGCGTAGACCTTCTCGATCGGCGCGGCGATGGTGTATTCGAGCCTCAGTGTCTGCATCGGAAATCCTGTCGTTGCGGGTGGATCGTGGAGCTAGCCGAGCGCGCGCAGGCGCGGGGCGAGGTCGCGGGCGAAGAGCTCGTGGAAGCGGGCCTGGTCGTGGCCGGGGGCGTGGAACACCAGGTGGCGCATGCCCGCCGCGATGTAGGGCTCGATGGCCGCCACGACCGCGTCGGGGTCGGTGCCGACGATCCAGCGCTTGGCGATCTGTTCGATGGGCAGCGCGTCGGCGGCGGCTTCCATCTCGATGGGGTCGGAGATGCTGTGCTTCTGCTCGGGCGTCAGCGACAGCGGCGCCCAGAACCGCGTGTTGTCCAGGGCCAGTTCGGCATCGGTCTCGTAGGACAGCTTGATCTCGATCATGGTGTCGACCGACTCGACCGAGCGGCCCGCCTTCTCGGCGCCCTCGGTGACCGCGGGCATCAGCTTCTCGGTGTAGAGGTCCATGCCCTTGCCGGAGGTGCAGATGAAGCCGTCGCCGACCCGGCCCGCGTAGCGGGCGACCAGCGGACCACCCGCGGCGATGTAGATCGGGATGCCCTCGGCGGGCACGTCGTAGATCGAGGCGCCGACCGTGCGGTAGTACTGGCCGTCGAAGTCGACGCGCTTGCCCGTCCACAGCTCCCGCATGAGCTCGATGGACTCGCGCAGCCTGCCGTAGCGCTCCTTGAATTCCGGCCACTCGCCGGTGAATCCGGTGGCGATCTCGTTGAGCGCCTCACCGGAGCCGACACCGAGCATGACCCGGCCGGGGTAAAGGCAGCCGAAGGTGGCGAACGCCTGCGCGATGACCGCCGGGTTGTAGCGGAAGGTGGGGGTGAGCACCGAGGTGCCGATCTGGATGCGCCGGGTGCGCTCACCGACGGCGGCCAGCCAGGCCAGCGAGAACGGGGCGTGGCCACCGTTGTAGCGCCAGGGCTGGAAGTGGTCGCTGATCATCGCGCTGTCGAAGCCGTGCTCCTCGGCCGAGACCGAGAGTTCCACCAGCTCACGCGGGCCGAACTGCTCGGCCGACGCCTTGTATCCCAGACGAAGTTCGGGCACTGTCTTGTCCTCCATGGTCGATGTGGTGGTTCAGGCGCGGCGGTAGCGGGCCATCAGCCCGAAGACGGTCACCGCGTGGCTCTCCAACGGCACGTAGCTCAGCAGCGGACGCGGGCCGATCAGTTCCGGCGGACCGGGCCAGGTGCCGTCGGCGCGCTGGGTGCTGTCGAGGTAGCGCACCGCGCGGTCGAGCGCGGCCTCGTCGCCGAGTCCGGTGTGGGTCAGCAGGCCGACAGCCGCGCCGGTGGCGCTGGCGCAGCTGGCCTCCCCCGCGCGCTGGCCCCAGCCGCCGTCCGGGTTCTGCGCGGCGAGCACCTCACGGGTCGCGGCGTGCACGGCCGGGTGGTCGTAGCCGATGGCGGCGCCGATGGTGTCGACGGTGTAGGGCCGGTTGCGGTAGACGCAGAGGAATTCCTCACCGCGGGCGAACCTTTCGGCCAGCCACCGCGTCGTCTCCTCGGTCGAGGGGGTCTCGGCGTCCGGGAACAGGCTCAGCGCGCTGACGATGTGCGCGACGCAGTCGTCGGTCGGTACGTCCTTGGCGTAGTAGTAGGTGTTCCACAGGCCGTCGGGGCGCTGGTGCTCGCGGTAGAGGCCGAGGGAGCGCTCGACGACGTCCTCGGAGGTGAGACCGGCCAGCGCGTGCAGGGCGGCCGCGGTGCTGTCGAGGTCGGGTTGCAGGACGATGGCGTAGGGGAAACCGCCGTCGGGGTGCTGGATCGACTCCAGGTAGCGCACCGCGCGCGGCAGGCACTTCTCCTGGAACAGCGGGTGCTCGCGAGCGGCCCACACCGTGACGATGGAATCCCAGTTCTCGCAGGTGATCAGGCTCCAGCCGCCGTTGCCGTGCTGCTGGGCCAGCAGGTACTCCCGGCCGCGCGCCACCGCGTCACCCTCGGGTTCGGCCAGGCCCAGGGCCAGGACCGCCATGGCGGTGCTGATCGGCATGGTGGCGATGGAACCATCGGCGGCCTGCACGCTCTTGATGGTCTCGGCGGCCTCGCGCACGGCCTCGGTGGCGCCGAAGTGCCCCTCCACGATGACGCGCGCCGCCGCGATCTCCACAATCGTCCACACCCGCAACCGATCCCGGCGCGCGGTCTCGTAGCGTTCGGCCAGTTCGGCGCGCAGCTCGGCCAGGCGGGCGTCGCCGTCGGCGCCCCACACCTCGGCCCACTGGCCCGCGTGCAGGGCCAGCGCCTGCAGCAGGGCGGTGCGCCAGCGCAGCACGGGGTTGGCCAGCTCCGGGCGATCGAGCTCGAGTTCGACCGTCTTGGCCAGGGCGAAGTCGCGCATGGCGTTCTCGGTCATCAACGCGATCGGATCATGTTGCAGCGAGGTCGAATTCAGGGCCAGCCAGGTGCGGCCACGCACCACGGCGGCGTCGGCGCCACCGGCGACCTCCAGCGCGTAGGTGGCGAAACCGGTTTCCAGGATGCGCGGCTCGGGCGGCAGGGTCCAGCTGCCGACCTCGTCCTGGGTGTCGACCAGATGGGTGACGGCGCGGTCGAGGACGCGCGCGAGGATGTCTTGCACAGCGATATTCCTTTGCGATCGTGATCAGCGAGTGCGTTCGAGGACCGAGCGGGCCAGCACGCGCAGTTCGCCCGCGCCCGCGTCGCGGGGCTGGGCACGGTCGAGAGCGGCGAGCGCGGCGGTGGCGCAGGCGGTGGCCTCGGTGCGGGTGATCTCGCGGCCGCCCGCCTCCTCGACGAGATCGGCGACGGTGGCGATCTCGGTGTCGGAGAAGGGTTCCGGCCTGCGGTAGAGCTCGATCAGCCGCGCGCTCGCCGGGGTACCGGACCGCATGGCGGTGACCACCGGGAAGGACTTCTTGCGCGACTGCAGATCGGAGCCCTGCGGCTTGCCGGTGACCTCCGACGGTCCCCAGATGCCCATCAGGTCGTCGATCAGCTGGAAGCCCAGTCCGAGCTGGCGGCCGAAGTCGCGGTAGTGCTGGGCCAGGGCGGGCTCGGCACCGGCGGCCAGCGCCCCGAGTTCGCACGAGACACCCAGCAGCGCACCGGTTTTGCCCTCGATCATCGACAGGCACTGCGCGGGGGTGACCTCCATGCTCTGCTCGAAGGCCAGGTCGTTGGACTGGCCCGCGTAGAGCTCGAGGGTGGCCTGGGCCAGCACGGTGGTCATCGGGCCGCACTGCGCGTCCTCGGCGAGCAGGCTGTGCGCGAGCGTCAGCAGGGCGTCACCGACCAGGATGGCCTGGCCGCTGCCGAAGACGGTCCAGGCGGCGGGGCGGCCGCGACGCAGGTGGTCACCGTCCATCACGTCGTCGTGGATGAGGGTGAAGTCGTGCAGCAGTTCCACCGCCACCGCGGCATTGAGCACGGTGGCGCGCTCGGCGGCGGCGTCACCGCCGACCGCGCGGGCCGAGGACACGGTGAAGGCGGGCCGGAACGCCTTGCCCGCCGCGTCGGTGGGCTGACCCCGCTCGTCCCACCAGCCGATGTGATAACCGGCCATGTGGCGCATCGAGGGGGCGAGTTCGTCGACGGCGCCGCGGTGGGTGGGGGCGATCGCGCCCCGCACCGCGCCCACGATGCGCGCGGCGGCCTGCCGGTTGGATTCCGCGGTGTCCACCGCACCGCCGAGGGTGATGCTGTGCGTCACAATTATTCCCCTGACAAATCTGGATCGGGTCGTGCATTGCTTCAAAAAGTAATGCCGGAAATGCGCCGCTCAAATAGCAAGGCATTGCCAGGCATTGTTATTGCGGGAATTCGTTTCCGCCTTTGACCACGAGTGCGACATGCAAGCGCGACGGGCAATTGAGTTTGGCCATCACCTGTCGCAGATGATTGATCACCGTCCATTCCGCGATACCGAGACGGCTGGCGATCATGCGATTGGTCATGCCGTCGGCGACCAGGTCGGCGATCTCGCGCTGCCGCTTGGTGAGCGCGGTCAGCGGGGACGCGGGACGGGCCGGGATCAGCGGGCCGGACAGGGCCGCGGTGACGGCCTCGGCGAGGTCGACCGGGGTGGCCGAGCGCAGCAGTGGCGGGGTGGGGTCGGGGTCGGCGTCGTCGGGTGGCGGCAGCGCGTAGGCCGCGCGCAGCAGGCGCGCCTGCTCCGCCGACGCCGCCGCCTCGGCCGCGAACTCCTCGCCCGCCACCCGGTAGGCGGCCGCGCAACCGGCCAGGGCGGTGAGGGTTTCCAGGGTGTGCCCCCAGCCCTCCGGGAGCCGGAGGGTGCCGCGGTAGAGCTCGAGCGCGCGGTGGGCCGCGCCGCGGGCGAGTTGGGTGCGGGCCAGCGCGTTGCCCGCGCGCAGCCATTCGGTGTCGGCGTCGAGCCGCAGCACCCGGCGAACCAGGGCGGACCACTGTTCGTCGTCGGGGTCGTCGGGCCCGAGCGCGTCCAGGTAGAGCTCGACCACCTCGCGCAGCCGGGCATCGGGGTGGACCGGGCTGCGCTGGGCGAGCGCGAAACGGTCCCTGGCCTGCGTGGGACTGTCGGCCTCGACGTGCGCCGCGCCCAGCCGGACACAGGCGCGGTAGGCGCCCTCGGCGTCGCCGAGCCGGTCGTTGGCCGCCACCGCGTGCGCGTACAGGTCGACCGCACGGCTGGGCCTGCCCGAACGGATCGCCCAGTCGGCCAGCAGTTCGGTGGCCCGGGGCACCGCCGGATCGGCCGACTCAGCGGCGGAATCGAGGAAGCCGGTGAGCGTGTCCTCGACGGCCGCGAGCTCGCCGGAACGCACCCACAGGTCCTCGAGCAGCCCGGCCAGCTGCATCGCGCGCACGGTCTGGCCCCGTTCCAGGAGCCGCTCGACGGTGCGATGGAATTCGCTGGCCTGGCCCACCGCGACCGCCCGCACGGTAGGGCCCCGGTCGGGATCGGCCAGGTCGGCGGCCACACGGAGGGCCAGCTCGCAGCAGGTTTCCAGCTGTGCGCCCAGGATGCGGTCGCCGCGGGCGCGGTCGGTGGCGAGCAGGCGCAGGCAGTAGTCGCGGACCGTGGCGATCAGTTCGTAACGGGGGCGGCCGGTGTCGGCCACCGACCGCTCCAGCAGGCTGTGGTCGAGCAGGGTGTCCACGCGGGCGCGGATGTCGTCGGACTCGGCCTCGGCCAGCGCGGCGACGGTGTCGGCGTCGACCGGGGAACTGCACAGCGCGAAGTGCAGCAGCACGTCGACGGTGCGTTCGTCGAGGTCACGCAGCCCCCAGCCGACGGCCTCGGGCAGGCTGCGATGCCGGGCGGGGGCGTCGAGGTAGGGCAGCGGCGCGAGCTCACCGCGCGCGCGGATCACCCCCAGTGTGCGGGCCGAGCCGATCCGGTCGATGGTGGTGGCGGCCAGCTCCAGGGCGAGCGGAACGCCGCCGAGTTCGCGGGCGATCTCGTCGAGCACCGGGCGGTTCGGCGCGGTGCGGTAGCGGCTGTCGATACCGGCCAGCAGCAGCCGGGCCGCCGGGGACGACGCCGGGCGCGAGGGCCCGGAATCGGCGCGGGTGGCGAGCGGACGCACCGAGACGAGGTACTCCTGACGCAGATTCAGCGAGACCCGGCTGGTGGCGACGATCAGCAGGCCGGGGCAGCGGCGCAGCAGCGGGGGCAGGTCGGGGGCGAGCTGTTCGGCGACGTGGTCGCAGTTGTCCAGCAGGACGACCGCCCTTGCCGCACCGAGCTCGACGGCCAGCGGTTCGGGAGCGGTGCCGTCGCACCCGGCTGCCGCGAGCACGGCCGCCCACGCCTCGGACGCGGTCTGCGTGTTCGCGAGGTCGACGGCGAGGAGCCGCTCGGCGGGGACGTCACCGAGGCCCAGCACCTCCTCGGCCAGCCTGCTCTTGCCGACCCCGGCGGGCCCGGTCAGCGTCAGCAGGCGGACACCGGGATCGGTGACGAGATGCCGGATCTCGGCGATGTCGTTGTCGCGGCCGATCAGCGCGGGGAGCCGGAAGCTGCCGATCTCGGCGTCGTCGCCGATCAGCGCCTCCCCCGCGTGCTGCCAGGTCAGCGGGGTGGTCATGACGGGCTCCCGGCGGCGGAGGGCCCACGACCGGCGCGGCGGGTCGCCACCGCCGCCGCGAGCCGTTCGAGCGCGGCCGCGGTGGCGGGCCAGTCCAGGCAGGCGTCGGTGATCGACTGGCCGTAGGTCAGTTCGGCGGCGCGGCCGAGGGTGAGGTCCTGGCGGCCGCCGACCAGGAAGCTCTCCACCATCACTCCCACGACGGCGCGGTCACCGGCGGCGATGCGGGCGGCGAGAACGTCGACGACCTGGGCCTGGCGCTGGTGGTCCTTGGCGCTGTTGCCGTGGCTGGCGTCGACCACCAGCCGCCGTGGCAGGCCAGCGCCCGTGAGCTTGCGGCACGCGTCCTCGACCGAGGCCGCGTCGTAGTTGGGCCCGCCGCTGCCACCCCGCAGGATGACGTGGCAGTCCGGATTCCCGGCCGTGTGGATGAGCGCCGAGCGCCCGTCCAGGTCGATGCCGGGGAAGACGTGTTCGGCCGCGGCCGCCCGCACCCCGTCGACGGCCACCTGCACGTCACCGTCGGTGCCGTTCTTGATCCCGACCGGCATCGACAGCGCGCTGGCCAACTGCCGGTGCACCTGGCTGGCGGCGGTGCGGGCGCCGATCGCGCCGTAGGACACCAGGTCGGCCAGGTATTGCGGCGTGATCGGGTCGAGGAACTCGCAGGCCACCGGCAGGCCGAGGCCGGTGATGTCGACCAGCAGACCCCGGCCGACGCGCAGCCCGGTGTGGATGTCGAAACTGCCGTCCAGGTGCGGATCGTTGAGCAGCCCCTTCCAGCCCAGGCTGGTGCGTGGTTTCTCGAAGTACACCCGCATGACCACGTGCAGCCGGTCGGCGAGCTCGGCGGCAGCACCGGCGAGCAGGCGCGCGTAGTCCATGGCGGCCACCGGGTCGTGGACCGAGCAGGGGCCGACCACCACCATCAGCCGGTCGTCGTCGCCGTCGAGCACCGCCACGGTGGCGCGACGACCCGCCCGGACGACGGTGGCGGCGGTCTCGTCGACGGGATGGGCTCGGCGCAGCTCGGCGGGGGCGCGCAGCGGGCTGATGCCCAGCGTGCGCCGGTCGGTCAGGTCGGAATGCGCGGGAACGGTGTCGGTGATGCTCATTGCGGTAGCCCTTCGGTGAAAACGGATCTCGCGGTGCGACGGCCGGGAAAAGGCGAGAGAATGCGCACCGGCGCGAAAAGGGCGCTGATCCGGAAGCAGGCACAGTGGTGCCGCCGGATCAGCGTGACACCGGGCGCCATCGACGCGCCTTTGTTTCGCTATCGCCGCGGAAAAGGCGGCACCGAATTCGCGGGCGAAAAAAAGCGACCGGCACCGTGACGGGTGCCGGTCGCCGCGATCGGGATGCCGTCCTCAGCGGGCGCGGCGGGCGAATTCCGCCGGGTCGATGCCACGCAGTCTGCTGAATTCGGCGAGCCCGCCGGTGAGCAGGACGTCGGTGGCGGTGAGATCGGCGACGGTGGCCGTGCCGAGCACCACCATGAGCTGCCGGATCTGGGTGAGCCAGGCGGTCAGCGTGCTCACCAGCGCGTCGACGCCCTCGTTCTCCAGAATCGACAGGAACTGTCCCGACGCGCCGACCGCCTTGGCGCCCAGGGCCAGTGCCCGCACCACGTCCAGCGGGTTGCGCACACCGCCCGAACCCAGCAGTGCCACCCCGTGTTCCCGGGCCGTCGGCACCGCGTCGATCAGGCACGCGACCGCGGACTGCCCCCATCCGGTCAGGTAGGCGAAGTCCTCGCGCGGACGTCGGGCGTTTTCGATGGCGGCGAAATCGGTGCCGCCCCGGCCGGAGACATCGACGATCGAGACGCCGAGATCGGCCAGCCGGGCCACCGCCGCCCGGCTCATCCCGAAGCCGACCTCCTTGACGATCACCGGGACGTCCACGCCCTCGACCAGCGCGGCGATCTGCCGGGGCCAGGCGGAGAAGTCGCGGTCGCCCTCGGGCATCACGATCTCCTGGATCGTGTTGACGTGGATCTGGAGCGCGTCGGCCGCGATCAGGTCGATCGCCCGACGCGCCTTGTCGGGCGTGGCATCGGCGTTGACGTTCGCCAGGACGAAGCCGTCCGGATTCTCCTCGCGCAGCACGCGATAGGTCGGCGCGACCGCCGGGTCGGCGAGGTAGGCGCTCATCGAGCCGGAGGCGATCGGCACCCCGGCCTCGCGGGCGGCGATGGCCAGGCCGCGATTCACCTCCCCGGTGCGGGCGCTGCCACCGGTCATGGCATTGATGTAGAGCGGTACCGGCCAGTGCAGGCCAGCGAGCTCGGTCGCCAGGGAGACCGCCGCTTCGTCGGTGCCAGCCAACGCCTGGTGGACGAAGCCGACCTCGTCGAACTGATTGCCCGCTGGCCGCAGCTGGTGCTGGGCCACGGCCAGGCGCACATGGTCGTCCTTACGACTGCCGTAGATCTGCGAGACGGTCGATGTCACCGGACCGGTCCTTTCCTCGAAGTGGTTGGTGCACATGGATGTCCAGTGGGGTGATGCCGACGGCGCGCCACCGTGCGCGCAGCCGGTGCGCGGTCGAGGGGGCGACCAGGGCGATGCCGCAGTCGCCACCGCCCGCGCCCGAGCTCTTGGCCACGGCGCCCAGCGATTCGGCGACCTGCCGCAGCGCCGCCAGTTCCGGGGTCTCGATGACCACCCCGGCCAGCTCGCTCATCGCGCGCAGCAGCGCGCCCGCCGTGGCGACGGCGGCGGCCAGCGCGGCGTCGTCCCCGGCCTCCAGGGCCCTGACGACAGCGTGCGCGCAGGCGTTACCGGCCAGGACGAACCGCGCGAACGCCGCCGATTCACCGTCGACCCGGCCGCGCAGCGCCACCACCAGCCCGCTGGACCCGGCGGGCCGCCCCGACCAGCCCACCGCCAGCGACAGCGCGCGCGGACCGGGCAGCCGCCGGGCCGACAGCAGCGGCCACGGCAGATCCAGCAGCGCGGCGAGCGTGACCCGCGGCCGGGCGAGCTGGTCAGCGAGCCAGGCCCGGTCCGGGGCGCGATAGGCGACCCAGCCGCCGAGCAGCGAGGCCGCGACATCGCCACCCGAGCAGTTCGGGTCGACGCTGAAGGTGCTCAGCAACGCCAGACGCAGCAGCGTGTCGTCGCTCGGGTCGAGCCGATACGCCTGGGTGAGCGCGCGGATCACTCCGACGGTCACCGCGCCCGATGACCCGAGGCCGTACTTGCGACCGGTGGCGTCGTCGTCGAGTTCGGAGCGGATCTCGAGCGCGAAGCCGATCGGCTCCTGGCCCAACTCGGCGGCGTAGCGGTCCACCAGGTCGACGGCGGTGAGTACCGGGCCGAGGTTCGTGGACGAGTCCGTCTGCACGGCAACAGTTCTCCCGTGGCGTCGGACCAGGGCGAGCTGATCGACACCGAGCTGCGCCGAGGTCAGGGTGCGCTCTCCCGGGACGGCGACCGGCGCGAGACGCACGGTCAGATAGCGGTTCACCGCGACCAGGACCGCGGTGGCACCGGGCGCGAGCACCGAATACTCACCGGCGATATAGAGCTTGCCCGGCACGTCGACGGTGATCATCGCGCGACCCCATCGAGCGCGGGCTCGGCGGCCCGGCCCGCCGCGTCGGCGCGCACCGCCACCCCGGGGCCCGAGTTCGCCACCACGATCCGGGGCGCGTCCGCGAGCTCGGCCAGGGCCGCCGCGACCACCGCGCTGTCACCGCGGTCGCACAGCACCTTCACATTGGGCCCGGCGTCCATGGTGGCGTAGGCCGCGACGCCCTCGGCCCGCAGCGCGCGGACGCGGTCGAGCACCCGCATCGAACCCGGTGCGAAATAGCGCACGGCGGGGCGGGCGCCGAGCATGGTGGCGTGCATGCCCAGGGCATTGCGCTCGGCGATCTCCCCCACCGCGGGCAGGTCACCCGCCGCGAGGGCGGCGAGCATCTCGCGCAGGTCGTAGGAGCTGCTGCGCACCCACGGGTGGAAGAACGGCGATGTGTCGACCGTGCGGCGCATGGCGACCCGGCTCGACACCGCCTTCTCCCGGTCGTCCACCAGGGCGACGACCAGCGCGGGGTCGAGCAGTGGCGCGTCGACGGGTTCGGCGTAGCTGCTTCGATCCCCCGCCGCGCCCCGGCCGACACCGCGATGCCACTGGGCGAACCCACCGAAGATCGAGCGCGCGGCACTGCCGGAGCCCCGGCGGGCCAGCCGGGAGAGCTCCCGATGGTCGAGATCGAGACCGTAGGCACCGGCGGCGGCCGCCGCGAGCGCGGCGAAGCCGGAGGCCGAGGAGGCCAGCCCGGCCCCGGTCGGCCCGGTGTTGACGGTGTCGACCCGGGCCGGGCGCGGGTCTCCGGCCAGCTCCCGGACCAGGTCGAGGAAGGCACTCACCTTGGCGGCGAAGGCCTCCGGTGCCGGTGCCTGGGCGAGGGTGACCTCGTCGACGACGAGATCGTCGGCGACGGTGACCGTGGTGACGGTCGCGAAGACGTCCAGCGTCAGCGACAGGCTGGTGGTCAGCGGCAGGTGCAGCGCCTCGTCCCGCTTGCCCCAGTACTTGATCAGCGCGATGTTCGGATAGGCGGTGGCCGTCACGCTCATGCCGTGCCCTCCCCCACGCGCAGGGTCACGGTGTGGCAGTTGCGCGCCCCGGCGGCCAGCACCGCCGCGCGGACGCGCTGGGCGTGCGCGGTGTCGGTGGCCAGCGCGATCACGCATCCGCCCAGTCCGCCGCCGGACAGTTTGGCGCCCAGCGCGTCGGCGGCCAGCGCGGCCGCGACCAGCGTCTCGATCTCCGGGCAGCTCACCCCGAGCTGGCCGAGGATGCCGTGTGTGGTGGTCATGGCGGCGCCCACCTCGGCGAAGCGACCCTCGGCCAGGGCCACGGCGGCATCGGTGGTGAGGGCTTCGGCCCAGGTCAGCAGCTGGGTTCCCGCGCCGCCGAGCGCAACCAGCCTGCGGCGCACGGTCTCGACGGCCAGGTGGGTACTCCCGTAGACACCGGTGTCGGCCACCACCAGGACCGGTGGTTCCGGCCTGGTGGGCAGCGCCAGGGGCGTGGCCACGCCGTGCCGGAACCACAGCGGCCCGCCGGGGCTGATCACCGTGCGCGCGTCCACCCCGCTGGCCTTGCCGTGGGCGAGCGCCTCGGCGCGTTGGACCAGGGTGAACAGGGTGTCGTCGTCGAACACCTCGTTCCACAGGTCGGCGACGGCGATGATGATGGCCGCCGAACTCGCCGCGCTGGAACCGAAGCCGCGGCCGGGCGGAATACCACTGTCCACGGTGACGAACAGGCCGTCGTCGGGGATGCCGAGCCGGTCGCAGGCCGCCGTCACCGCCATCCGCGCCACCGGGGACTCCCCCGGCCGCCCGGACGGCACCGCGTCGAACGGCGCCGATTCGATGACCACCGGTCCGTCCCAGCGCCGCGCCCGCGCGGTGACCGGCAGCGACGGCACCGGCAACGAGATCGCCGGTGCGCCGTAGAGCACCACGTGCTCACCGAACAGGATCAGTTTGGCACCGGCCCGGCCGGAGCCGACGATCTCGTCGGCGACAGCGTGGCCCCCACGCGCGACCGGCACGCTCCAGGATCGCGAGCGCATTCCATTCTCCCTCACTGCGATTCGCTCCCGCCTCAGCGCGCGGGCGCGGTGCCGTAGACGCGCGAGTGGCCGCTGATGCCGTGCAGCCGAAACGGGCCACGGGTGGTCACCGGGAGGACCGCGTCGCCGCCGTCCTCGGGCAACGTGACCGCGCGCACCTCGCGATAACCGGCGTAGCCGAGGGGTTCGCGCGCGGCGATGGCGGCCTGATTCGCGCTGGTGCGCAACAGGTCCCGATAGCCGGGCACCAGCGTCACCGAGAACAGTTCGGCGACCGCGCCGGAGCCGTAGCTGAACAGCGCCACCGACCGGTCCGCGAGGTCCTCGGAGTGATCCAGCAGCGCGAGCAGCCCGACGTAGAGCGAGGCGGTGTAGCTGTTGCCGATCGCGCGGTTGTAGACGGTGGTGCGGGCCAGGTCGTCGTCGAGACGCTGCGGAGTCGGCGCCACGCCCTTGAGTTCGAGCAGCCGGGCGTGCGCCTTGTAGGCCATCTTGGTGAAGGGCTGGTGGTAGCAGAATCCGGCGAACTCGGTGAAGGCGCGACCGCCCCTGACCTCGTAGTCCTTCCACGCCTGTTCGACGGCGTCGAGGTAGGTGCCGATCGAGAGCTTGCCGTCGACCAGCGGGGTGGTGCGATAGTTCGGCCGCCAGAAGTCCTGGATATTGGCGGTGTAGAGGCCGGATTCGCCGTCGAGCACGGCGATCTCCGGGTGCGCCGAGACCAGGATCGCCACCGCCGCCGCGCCCTGGGTGGCCTCCCCGGCCGAGTCGACGTCGTATTTCGCCACATCGCTGGCGATCACCAGCACCCGCTGCGCCGGATCGCGGGCGACCATCCCGGCGGCCAGTTGCAGGGCCGAGGTGCCGCCGTAGCAGGCCTGCTTGAGTTCGACCGCGCGCGTCGCGGCGGGCAGACCGAGCAGGTCCTGTAGGTAGACGGCGGCGGCCTTGGACTGGTCGATACCGGTCTCGGTGGCGAACAGGATGGTGCGGATTCCCTCGGCGCCGTGCCTGGCCAGGATCTGCTCGGCCGCGGTGGCGCCCAGGGTGACGATGTCCTCATCCGGGGCGGGCACGGTCTGGGTGTGCTGGCCCAGGCCCACGTAGTACTTGCCCACGTCGGTGCCGTAGTGGGTGGCCAGTTCGGCCAGGTCCATCGCGTAATGGCCGGTGGCCAGGGCGATGTCGTGAATTCCGATCGGCGGTGTCATGGCGCTGTCCTCACTCTGCGGTCGAGCGTTCGAAGCGCAGGTGGGTGCGCATCAGTTCGCCCGGGTTGGTCTGGGCGGCGAGCAGGGACAGTTCCCCGCAGAGCACGGCGGCGGCGGTGATCACCGCGAGCCTGCGCGCGTTGCCGCCGGTTTCCCGGCTCTCCCGGCAGCCCATGCGGGCCAGGTTCTCCTCGACGAAGTCCAGCGACTTCCCGTTGCCCACGGTGCCGACGATGAGATTGGGCAGCGCGCACGAGAAATACAGATCGCCGTCGCGGTCCTCGGTATGGGTGATGCCCTGGGAGCCCTCGACGATATTCGCGGCGTCCTGGCCGGTGGCCAGATAGACGCCGAGCAGCATATTGGCGTAATGCGCGTTGGCGGAACGGATTCCGCCCGCCAGCGTGGTGCCGATGAGATTCTTGCGGATATTCAGCTCGGTCACCCGCGCCGCGGTGGTGTGCAGGCGCCCTTCGACCACCTCGCGCGGGATCAGCAGCTCGGCGACGACATTCTTGCCGCGTCCCAGAATGCCGTTGACGGCCGACGCCTTCTTGTCGGTGCAGAAATTGCCCGACACCGAGGCGTAGCGCACGCCCGGCACGGTCCGCACGATATCGCCGAGCAGGGTGTCCGAGGCCAGGGTCACCATATTGTGGCCGGACGCGTCCCCGGTGGTGAACTCGAAGCGGACGAACAGCAGATTGCCGACGATCTGGTGATGGATGTCGATGAGCTGGGCGAAACGGCTGCACCCGGCCACGATCGCCCGCAGGCGCGGCAGTTCGGCGGCGAGCTGGCGGGCGGCGGCGAGCGCGGTGCCCGCGTCGTCGGCTTCCAGCAGCACCGAGCGGGTCATCCGCTCGTCGATCAGGGTGGCGACGATGCCGCGCTCGGTCAGCGTGGAGATCTTGGCGCCCCGGCCCACCGAAGGCCACAGCGGCGATTCGTAGGTGGCCAGCGGCACCTCGACCAGACCGTCGGCGACATTGCCGGACAGTTTGATCGGGCCGATCCAGCGCAGCGGCACCGTCGCCGCGGCGATATTCTCGTTCGTCATTGTTTCCAATCCTCCTGTGAACAAAGCTAATTCGGGCCGAGGCGCGAATTCCATAGCAGCTGACTGCCAGCTATCCGGTACGCGTGAGCAGCTGACCCACCGCGCGTGGATCGGCGAAATGCAGAGCCCGCAGCAGGGGCACGAAACGCGGGACGATCTGCACCGGCCGATGCCGGATCGCGGTGATGATCCATTCCGCCGCCTGCTCCGGGGTCAGCCCCGGCAATTCCCGGTATTCCGGGGTGGGCGCGCTCATCTCGGTGTGGACGAGCGGATAGTGGATCGTGGTGACCGCGATTCCGCGCCCGGACAGTTCGGCGTCCAGGCAGCGCCCGAATCCGGTGAGGGCCATCTTGGAACTGTGATAGGCCGCGAAGCGCGGTGAGGTGCCGGTCGGCACGGTCCAGGTGCCGACGTTGACGATGTGGCCCGCCCCGGCGTCGAGCATGGTGGGCAGCAGGCCCAGGACGAGTCCCACCGGGCCGAAATAGTTGATGTCCATCGTCCGCCGGAAATCGTGGATACGGTCCAGCGACTTCGTCACCGGCCGTCGGATCGATTTGCCCGCGTTGTTGACCAGCACGTCCACCCCGCCGACCTCGGCGTGCACCCAGTCCAGCAGCGCCTCGAGCTCGGTGGGGTCGGTGAGGTCGCAGGCGCGGTGGACGGAGCGCCCGCCGCTCGCCCGGATCTCGGCGGTGAGCAGTGCGAGTTCGGGTTCGCGCCGGGCCACCAGCGCCACCTCGGCGCCTGCCAGCGCGGCGGCCACCGCCGCCGCGCGCCCGATCCCCGAGGACGCGCCGGTGATCAGGACCCGCTTGCCCGCCACCGGCACCTCGGTTCGGCGATGTCGCAGCGGCGCGGGTTGATTCAGCACGGTCGCGACCGCGCCGCCCACCCGCCGGGCCAGGCTAGCCACGGGCACTCACCGCCTCCGCCGCCAGCACCGGAGCGCCGCCGGGCCGGGCCGAGCGGGTCAGCAGCCGGGCGACCACCGCGGCCAGCACCGCCGGGCCGTCGTGCGAGAGCACGGACTCGGCGTGGAACTGCATGGAGGCGAAGCGTTCTCCGCGCAGCGCGTACACCTCGCCGGTGGCGACGTCGCGACTCACCTCCACCTCGCCGAGGACGGAGTCGAAGGAGTCGAGAGGGCTGCGCGCGACGAAGGTGTTGTAGAAGCCCACCCGGACCGGGGTGCCGAACAGCGAGATATCGCGGCCCACTCCCTGATTCGGACGATCCAGCCGCTCGATCCCGAGACCCAGTGCGGCACTGAGGATCTGATGACTCAGACAGACCGCGACGAACGGCAGGTCGGCGGCGAGCAGTTCCTTGAGCCGCCTGCGCATCGCCATGATCCTGGCGTCGTCGACCGCGCCGGGATCGCCGGGGCCGGGCCCGAGCACGACCAGGTCGTAGTCGGCCGGTTCGACCTCGGCGTCGTAGTCGGCGATGGTCAGCCGCAGGCCGAGCGAGCGCAGCATGCTGGCCAGCATGGTGGTGAAGCGGTCGGCCGCGTCGATGAGCAGCACCGAGCCGGTCAGCCGGGCCGAACCGATGCGGCGGACGCCCGCGTCGGCGAACCAGAACTGGGAGGCGGTGGCATTGCGACTGCGCAGCGCCGCCGAAATCGCCTGCTCGGTACCGAATTCCGGGCCGGGGGTCGACGCCCGGCCCGCGAGCAGCGCGGCAGCCTTGGCCCAGGTCTCCTTGGTCTCCGCGGCGGGATCGGAATCGCGCACCAGAGTGGAGCCGACGCGCACCCGGGCGGTGCCGTCGGCCTCGACCACGGCGGTCCGGATGAGGATGGCCGAGTCCAACCGGGGCGAACCGGCGCGATCGCGGTCCAGGTAGGCGATGACGCCGCTGTAGTAGCCGCGGCCGGTGGTCTCGTAGCGCGCGACGACGTGCGCGGCGCTCTCCAGCGGCGAACCGACCACGGTGGGCGCGAACAGGGTCTCGCGCAACACCCGCGCGACATCGGCCTCGGTGTGCCCGCGCAGCAGGTACTCGGTGTGCGCGAGGTGGGCCATCTCCTTGAGATACGGCCCGGCCACGGTGCCGCCCGCCGGGCACAGCGCCGACATCATCTTCAGTTCCTCGTCGACCACCATGAACAGCTCGTTGTTCTCCTTGGCGTCGGCCAGGAAGTCCAGCAGCCCCGGCACCGTCGGGCCGGTGGCCGGATAGCGGTAGGTGCCGCTGATCGGGTTCATCGAGACGGTGTGGTCGTCGAGGGTGACGTGCGCTTCGGGGCTGGCCCCGACGAAGGTCCGGGTGCCGGTGTGCACGAGATAGGTCCAGTAGGCACCGCGTTCGCCGCTGAGCAGTCGGGCGAACATCCCCAGGGTGCGGCGGTGGTGGTCGGGTCCGAGGGCGCCGACCAGGGCGCGGCTGATGACGAAGTTCGAGCCGACGCCGGTGCCGATCTCGTCGGTGACGATCGCGCGGACGATGTCGCGGTAGTCCGCGTCGTCGATGTCGAAGCGGAAGCCGTCGGCCGTGATCGGCTCGGCGCCACGCTCGGGGCCGATGGCGGCCAGGACCAGGTCGCGGTCGACGATCTCGTGCTCGCGCACCGACATCGCCAGCAGCGGGGCGCCGTCGTCGTTGCATGGGAAGCCGCGCTCGGTGATCTGCCGGTACGGGACCAGCAGGAGCAGGTCGGAGTGCTCGGCGGTGGCGGCGACCCGGTCCAGGCCGGGCAGCTCGACGAACTCACCGACGAGGATGTCGATGGTGCCCGGCGTGCGCTGCAGCAGCGCGAACGGCTGGGCCGGGTCGGCCAGCACGCGTGCCAGCAGCGGGGTGGGATCGGTCGTCATGTCACACCTCGGTCCCCAGCGCGGCCACCAGGTCGTCGGTGGTCCGCACCATGGCGCAGCGCGCGGCCGCGTAGTCCAGGGTGAGCTGGTGTTCGCGCGCGGAGAAGTCGGCCACCGCGTCGGCGGCGAGGAAGGTCTCGATGTCGTGCGAATAGGACTCGCAGGCGGTGACGAGCACGCCGACGTGGGCGTAGACCCCGGTGAGGATCAGCTGGTCGCGGCCGGTGCCGATCAGCCGGTCCAGCAGGCCGGACTTGTGGAAGGCGCTGTAGCGCCACTTGGTCGAGACGTGGTCGTCGGGACCGGGCGCGAGCTCCTCGACCACCGCGCGATCGGTGGCGTCGGTGCTCATGCCGGGGCCCCACACATCGCGCAGCAGGCCGCGTTCGACCGGGGTCATCCCGCCGGGCTGCGCGGTGTAGACCACGGCGACACCGGCGCGCGCGCACGCCGCGCGCAGCCGCGCGATATTGCCGACCAGGTCGGTGTAGGGCGAGCCGCCCGCCCGCAGCGGGCGCACGAAATAGTTCTGCATATCGTGGACGAGCAATACCGCGCGATCGGGTTCGATCTTCCAGTCGACGATATTCTCCGGGAGCTGCGCGCGGCCCGGCATGTCATACGTAATAACGTCGGGAATTCCACCGAACATCATTTTTCCTCCGATCTGTGCTGATTTCTGCGTGCTCACACACCGAGCGTGGCGCCGCCGTCCACCGTGAGCTCCTGCATCGTGATGTGCCGGGCGCGGTCGGACAGCAGGAATTCGACGGCATCGACGATGTCGTCGGGGTCGGCGATGCGGCCGAGCGGAATTCCGAGACGGAATTTCTCGGGGACACCGGCGATGGTGGCGGCCGAGCGGTCCTCGTCCTCCCAGCTGACCCGCAACATGTCGGTGTGGGTGGACCCCGGCGAGACCACATTGCAGCGGATTCCGTATTTCGCCACCTCGAGCGCGGCGCATTTGGCGAGCATCGTCGCGGCCGATTTGGAGGCCGAGTACGCCGCCATCGAGGCGCGCGGGGTGCGCGCGGCATTGGACGACACCGTGACGATCGCGCCGCCGCGGCGCGGGATCATCCGGGCCACCACCGCCTTGATCATGCGGAAGACCGCGGTCGCGTTGACCGCGAACATCTCCTCCCAGTCGGCCTCCGACAGCGCGACGACCTCGCCCACCCGCAGCACGCCCACGGCGTTGACCAGGTAGTCCAGCGCGCCGAGGTCACGCTCGATCTCGGCGACGACGCGCTCGGCCGCACCCGGTTCGGTGAGGTCGGCCTGGATCGGCACCACCCGTCCCGCCATCGCCTTCAGCGTCGTCACCGCCTCGGGCGAGCGGTCGACGCCGACCACCGTCACGCCCTCGGCGGCCAGCCGGTGCACGATCCGCCTGCCGATGCCGCCACCGGCCCCGGTGACCAGCGCGATCCGCGATTCGTTCCATTGATTCACCATGGACCGAAAACTATCGCCGGACGACAGCGCGACGATATGACAAGGTGCTGCGTGACAAATCGTTGCCAGGCGAACCTCGCATCTTGCCATTCCACGACCATTGCTCCGCCGTGAAATCCACTCCTATGCTCGGATTCCGAGTTGTTCAGCCGCCGGAAGAATGAGTGATAATCATGGCCCGAAATCGAAATCTCATCTACGACCAGCTACTCGAAGTCGCGTCGAAATCCCGGCCGTGGATCGCCGACCATACTTCGGTCGCGGTACCGGTGGTGGACCACCGCGTCGAATTGTCCGACATCGCCGACGCGGCCGCGCGGGCGGCGACGATATTCGACGAGGCGGGCATCACCCCCGGCGATTATTGCGCGGTGTGGCTCGACGCCCCGCTCGACATCATGATCACCATCGCCGCGCTCACCGCGGTCGGCGGGGTGCCGGTGCTGATCAGCCCGGCCATCGACGCCGAGACGCTGGGTCGGATGCTGGAGCCGGTGTCGGTGGACCGCATCGTCACCACCGCCGACCGGCTCGCCAAATGCGAGCAGCTTGGCGTCTTCCGCCAGGCCGACGACTGGGCCGAGCTGGCGGCGCGCCTCCCGGCCACCGCGCCCCGGCGCACCAGCGCCGTCGCCATGCCCGGCAGCGCGCCCTACATCGTCACCCACACCTCGGGCACGACCGGCGTGCCGAAGCTGGTGCAGTACACCCGCCGGGCCACCGACAACCAGGGGTACGCGCAGGAGATCGGCGCGATCCTGGGTCGACTGCGCGGATACGCGGCGGTGGCCGTGTCGCCGGTGCACTTCCGCACGGTGACCGGTCTGCTGTGCGCGCTGCGCCGCGACGTGCCGCTACTGGTGCTCGCCGATCATTCCGCCGAGTCGGTCGGTCGGTTCGTCCGCCGCTACCGACCCATCTACCTCGAGGCCCACCCGAACACCTTCATGCAGTGGGAACACCTGGCCGACAATGGTTCCCTGGCCTCGATCCGCCACTACGTGAGCACCTTCGACGTGATCCACCCCGGCACCGTGCGGCGGCTGCTGGCGGGCAGCGAGTACCGGCTGGCCTCGTTCCTGGAGGCCTACGGCCAGTCCGAACTGGGCGGCATCGCGGCCAAGGTGCACTTCAAGGGCCTGGCCGGGCGCCGCTACGCCAGCATCGATCGGGTGCTCGCCGGACATTCCGCGGGCTGGACCGCGCCGGGCTACTCGCGGGCGCGCATCGTCGGTCCCGACGGTGTCCCGGTGCCCGCCGGAACACCCGGCCGCATCCAGGTGCGATCCGAGGGCCTGTTCCAGACCTACATCAACCGCCCCGAGGCGGCCGCGGCCAACCTCAGCGAGGACGGCTGGTGGGACACCGGCGATTACGGCAAGCGCACCCGCCTCGGCCGGATCATCCTGATCGACCGTCAGGTGGAGCGGATGTCGGTGATCCCCAGCGCCATCGCCATGGAAGACGTGCTGCTGGCCAGGATGCCGTGGCTGCTCGAGGCCATCGCGCTCGAGCACGAGGGTCGGGTGGTGCCCGTGATCGCCTTGCGCGCGGGCGAATTCGATGAGGCCACCTGGCGCGCGGCGGTGGCCGATCTGCCCCGGCTGGCACCGCCCGTCGTGCTGGACTTCCACGATTTCCCCCGGACCGCGACCGGGAAGATCCAGCGCTCGGCGCTGTCGCGACTGCTCTCGCATCAGGGCTGACCGGCCCGGACGCACCACTCTCACCAGGGATTCGACATGACCACTGACACCATGCGGTCGCCCCGCGGTGCCCTCGGAGACAAGGCTGGCGCCTATTTCCGGTTGGGCAAGCTGCGGGTCTACCACCACCTCTACGCCTGGCTACTCGCCGTGCTGCTGCTCGTGCACGACGACGTGAGCAGGCCGGGTGCCGCCGTCGCGCTGGGTCTCATGCTGCTCGGCATGATCGCGATGAAGGTCTCGGGCTGCGCCGCCGACGATGTCGTCGGGCTGCGCGACGGCACCGACGCCCAGAACTACGGCAGCGGCGGCCACCTGCCGAAATCCAACAAGCCGCTGCTGTCCGGCCGGATCACCGAACGCGAGGCCGTCGTCTTCGCCGTGGTCACCGGGTTGATCGCGCTCAGCTCCGGGGTGGCGCTGCTGGTGCCCCTCGGTGGCGACGTGCCGCTGCCGTTCCTGCTGGCGTACCTGGCCGTGGTGGCGATCGCGGTGCAGTACTCGTGGCTGCTGAAGTTCAGCTACCGACCGGGCGGGCTGGAGTTCGCCTTCTTCCTGGTCTACGCCGGTGAGGTGATCGGCACCTACTGGCTGATCGCGCGGCAGTGGACCGCCGATGTGCTGCTGATCGGCGCGCTGGTCGGGGTCTGCATGCTGCTGGTGGCGGCCTACGCCAACTTCGGCGACCGGGTCGGCGACCTGGCCTCGGGCCGTCGCACCCTCGCCGCCGTCACCCCGCCGGGGGTCTACCGCGCCCTGATCGGCGCGCTCTCGGCGCTGAGCCTGATCCTGCTGGTCGCGCCGTTCGTGATCGGCTCGCTGAATCCGTGGCTGGTGGTCTGTGTGCTGCCCGCGATCGCGTTGCGGGTCCAGCAGATCCGCGTCGGTCTGCTGCGCGGACAGACCCAGCCCGCCGTGGTGCTCGGCTTCCGCAACACCGATGCCGTCGGGCTCGGACTGGCCCTGGCGCTGGTGCTGTCGTGAACATCCAGCGCACCGTCAAGGTGCTCCGATCGCTGGTGATCCTGGCCCGGCGCGGCTTCATCCACCCGCTCAACCTGGCCGCCGACGCCAGGACCGCCGCCATCGCCCAGCGCTGCGGCCCGTTCCCGGCCATGATCAGCTACACCGCCCGCTACGAACCGGACCGCCCGGCCCTGGTCGACGGTCGCGGCACGCTCAGCTACGGCGCGCTCGATCGGCGCTCCAACGCGCTGGCTCGTGGTCTGAGCGCGGCGGGTATCGGTCCCGGTGACATCGCCGGGGTGCTGGCCCGCGATCATCGCGGCCTGGTCGCGGCCATGATCGCGACCGGCAAGCTGGGCGTGCGGCTGGTCATCCTGAACACCGGATTCGGCGGACCGCAGCTGCGTGATGTCGCCACCCGCGAGGGCGTCACCGTGCTGTTCCACGACGACGAATTCGACGCCGTCGCCGCCGAACTCCCCACCGACATCACCCGGTTCCACACCTGGAACCACAGGCCCGCCGCCGCGGACGGACCGCGCTCGGTCGAGGACGTGATCGCCGCCAACTCGACCGACCCGCTGCCGCTGCCCGCCGAGACCGGCGGCCTGGTGCTGCTCACCAGCGGCACCACCGGGACACCCAAAGGCGCGGTCCGCAAGAAGATCTCGCCCTTGCAGTCGGCGCAGGTCCTCGACCGCATCCCGCTCACCCGGGGTGGGACGATGGTGATCGCGGCCCCGCTGTTCCACGCGACCGGTCTGGGCCAGTTCTCCTTCGCCATGTCGCTGGGCAAGACCGTGGTGTTCGGCCGTGGCAAGTTCGACGCGGAGTACACGCTGGGGCAGGTAGCCCGGCATCGCGCCGACACCCTGGTGCTGGTCCCCACCATGCTCAGCCGCATCATCGCTCTCGGACCGGAAGTGCTGGCGCGCCATGATGTCTCGTCGCTGCGGGTGATCGCCAGCGGTGGCTCGGCGATCTCGCCCGGCCTGTGCTCGGCCACCATCGCCGCGTTCGGTGACGTCCTGCACAACAACTACGGCGCCACCGAGGTCGCCACGGTCGCGGTGGCCACCCCTGCCGAATTGCGCAGGGCCCCGGGTACGGTCGGACGACCACCGATCGGCGTGCGGGTCGCGCTCTACGACCCGTCGGGCCGCCGAATCACCGAACCCGACACGCCGGGAACGATCTTCGTCGCCAACGAGCTGAGCTTCGGCGGCTACACCGACGGCCGGGACAAGGACCGACGCGACGGGATGATCTCCACCGGCGACATCGGCCACTTCGACCGCTCGGGTCTGCTGTTCGTCGACGGACGCGACGACGACATGATCGTCTCCGGCGGCGAGAACGTCTACCCGGCCGAGGTGGAGAATCTGCTGGTGGATCGCGGCGATATCGCCGACGCGGCGGTCATCGGGGTGCCCGATGGCGATTTCGGTCAGCGTTTACGCGCCTTCGTGGTGGCCCGCGCGGGCGCCGAACTCGACGCCGACGATATTCGCGCCTACGTCAAATCGCAGCTGGCGCGCTACAAGGTGCCCCGCGATGTGGTGGTGGTCGAGGAGATCCCGCGAAATGGTTCGGGAAAGATCGTCAGATCGCGATTGGCGGAATTCGAAGTGAAAGCGTCGTCCTGAATATCCATCGCGAATGAACGAAAGAAGCCCCACCGGCTGCGGTGGGGCTTCTTTTTCGCGGGTATCGCGGCGGATATTCGTCAGAGCACGGCGGCGGGAATCAGCGTGAGCAGCACGACGAAGTGCACGGCGTACTGCGCGACCATGTAGGCCTGGTACGGCAGACGACGGCCCGACCTGGTGTCGGCGCGTGCGGTGGCCGCGGCGAACGCGATCACCCCGAGCGCCCCGGCGACCAGCGCGAACGCGGAGGGCAGCAGCACCGGCGCCACGGTCAGCGCGGCCGTGAGGTACCCACCGGCGATCAGCGCCGCGTTCACCCCGGCCAGCACCCGCACCCGCAGCGCGCCCCAGACGACCGCGGGCGTCCGGCGCCCGGCGGCCGCGTCACCCTCGACATCGGAGAGGTCCTTGACCACGGCACCGACTCCGGCCATCCACAGCGACATCGCCGCCCCGAGCACCAGCACCGGCAGGCCGCCCAGCCCGCCTGCGGCCTGCCAGCCCGCCGCGTAGGTCAGCACACCCGAGCCCAGGACCAGCAGCGCGGCGGTGTCACCACGGCGTTTGCCATAGAACGGCGCGCCCGAATAGGCGTAGCCGAGCGCCAGATTGCCCAGTACCAGCAGCATCAACAGCCCACTCGGGTCCACCGCCCAGGCCAGCAGCGTCGCCGTCACCGCCGCACCGGCGACCCCGGCCAGCGCGACCGGCACCGGCAGCGAACCTCGACTGATCGGCCGGGTGGAACCGTTGGCCCGGTCCTCGGTGCGGTCCATCACGCCGTTGAAGACATAGGCCGCGATCGTGCTCAGCAGCCAGGCCACCGCCGCCGCCCACACCGTGGGGCCGAGGACCGCCGCGCCCAGCGCCGCGGCGGTGCAGAAACGCACCAGGAAGATGATCTGAACCGATACCCGCGATTCCTGGATGATGTCTCGGGAAATTCGGGCGAATACTGTCCAGGCGATGTTTTCGGCCGGAATTCGAACTGCTGCGATACCCCTCTGCATACCGAACGACGCTATTCAGAATTTCCCGTCTCGAATATTCCCCGTATGCGGTACTACCGCGGGCACGAAAAGGATGACCACCGGTATTGAAAGGAGTATCGGCGCATCACACCGATGCTACTTTCGCAGCATCCGGGCTGTGGTGGGTTCGACGGAACTCGGTGATCGCCTAGGGTGAGCACTCGTATCCGAGCCGGAAATTCAACAGAACGGAGGCGTCGCCATGGTGGACGACCCACCCCGGGTGGCCATCGTCGTCGGTGCGGGCAGCAGCCTGGGCGCGGCGGTGGTGCATCGGCTGGCGGGCCGCGGTTTCGTCATCGCCATGGTCGACCTGCGGGCCTCGTGGTGTGACACCTCGCTGGACGCGCTGGGTCCGACGCACCCACGCCCCTGGGCTTTCGGCGCCGACGTGCGCTACCTGCACGAGGCCGAAGCCGCGGTGACCCGCGTCGCCGAAACACTGGGACCGCCTGCGGTCGTGGTGAATACGCAGTTCCCCGGCCGCGACGACAGCCCGGCGAGCGCGCGCAAACCGGGCCTGCGGGCCCCGCTGCTGGTCAGCCGCGCGGCGGGCCGCTACCTGGCCGACTCCGGCGAGGGCCGCGTGGTCAATGTGGCCCAGACCGGCCGCGCGCACGGTCATCCCGCCGAGGGACCGGCGCCGCGCGCCGAGGTGCACGCGGTGACCACCACCCTCGACGAGGAGCTCGGCGCACGCGGGGTCAGCGTGAACACCGTTGTCGCCGAGGTGGATTGCCCCGGTGAGCCGGTGGCGGCCGGAACATCGGCCCTGCCCGAGTGCTGCGCGGCGAGCGTCGAGGAGACCGCCGACTGGGTGGACTACCTGGTGTCGGAAGCGGGCCAGCACATCAGCGGCCGCGTCTTCGCCAGTGGTGAGCCGGTGCCGCAATCACCGCCACGCCCGGTCGCCGAGCGGTGAGCCGCCCTGGCCGGGAATGAGCGACAGTTCGACGGCGCGGTTCACCGCGTCGATCCGGGAGACGGCATCCAGCTTCGCGAAGATGTTGCGCAGGTGCCGTTTCACGGTCGCCTCGGTGATGCCGAGGCTGCTCGCGATCTGCCGGTTGCTGCGGGCCTCGGCCACCAGCACCAGCACCTCCCGCTCCCGCGCGGAGAGCACGGTCGATTCCTCGGGTTCCTCGGCGCGGGCGAACAGGCTCGCCGGTGACACCGACAGCGTGATGGTCTGCGGGCCCTCGCCCACCGATTGCCGGATGGCCGAGATCAGCGTCTGCCTGCCCGCCCCCTTGTGCAGATAGCCGCGCACACCCAGCGACAGCAACTGCTGCACCAACTGCTGCCCGTCGTGCATGCTCAGCACGATGATCCGCAGGGCCGGGTCCTGGGCGAGCAGACGGCGCACCGTCTCGGGCGGATCGCTCTGCGGCATCTCCAGATCCAGCAGCAGCACATCGGGGCGATGCTCGGCGGCCAGCTCGATGGCGGCGGTGCCGGTGCCCGCCTGCACCACCACCTCGAAATCGGGTTCGGCGCGCAACAGATCGCACAGCGCCTCGCGCAGCAGGGTGTGGTCGTCGGCGACCAGGATGCGGATCGGCTGGCTCATCGGGTGCTGTTCTCCTGGCCGATCGGAATCCAGAGCGTCACGCGGGTGCCGCGGCCCGGCGCGGAATCGATGTTCACCGTGCCGCCCACCAGCTCGCAGCGTTCCTGCAGGATCAGCAGCCCGTTGCCGCCGCCCGTCGCCCGCTGCGCGCGCACGTCGAAACCCTTTCCGTTGTCGATGATCTCGGCGTGCACTTCGTGCGGCGCGAGGTGGATGTGCACGTCGACGTTGGCGGCCCCGGCGTGGTTGAAGCTGTTGCGCAGGCATTCGCGCACCATGATGAACAGTTCCTCGGTGATCGCGGCCGGAATCCAGTCGTCACCGCCGCGCACCCAGATCTGCAGCGGCGCGCCCGAGGGACCGAGGGAGGCCGCGAAACCGCGCAGCGCGGTCTCCAGCGAGCCGGACACACTCGGCGTTCGCAGTTCGCTGGCGAGTTCGCGGCTGCGGGTGATGGTCTCCAGGATGGCGGCCTTGGCCAGGCGCACATGCCGTGAGCCCGCGCCGTCGCCCGCCCGTTCGCATTCCAGTTCGTAGAGCTCGATCTGGCGCAGCGCCAGGCCGACGGAATTGCCGATGTGGTCGTGGATCTCGCGGGCCAGTCCGCGCTGACCCTGCTCGTGCACTTCCCGCACGCGTTGCAGCAGGAAGGCGTCGTAGCCGATCGAGCCGGATTCCAGACGCAGGCCGATGCCGCGCTGCAGGGCCAGTACCGCGGCCACGAGATCGGCTTGCGGCGCGCCGAGGTGGGCGGCGCACTCGGCGAGCACGGTGACACCCAGCTCGGCGAGGAGATTGCCCGCCCGCACCGAATGCGTCGGATGGGCACCCTGCCTGACTCTTTCGGTTCCCAGGTCGTAGACGTCGGTGATGTGCGCGACGGTGACCTCGCCGAGCGCGAGGCTGCGCGCGCAGTCGTCGAAGATGCGCCGCGCCTGCAGACCGCACTGGCCCCAGGCAGCCTCGGAGGTGAGCGGGCTGCCGATCTCGTCGAGCCCCGCGCGGTAGCGTTCGAGCAGCTCAGGGATGCGGGCGGTGAACAGCTCGGCGAGTTCGGTGCTCCGGCCGGTATCGAGATGATCGTTCGACACCGGCCCCCCAGACGCGTCGTTACCGATCACAAGTTCCCCCCTATCTCCGTGCTCACCTCCTGCAAACAGGCGCGCGCGGACTCGGCCTCGAGCTCGCACGCATACTACCCTGGCCAGCTCGGCACATGCAGCATTCCGGTATCGAAAAGCCTATTCGGAGAACAACATTCGATACCTCGAATTCGCACCCTTGGACGGATTGGCCCGCCCCGGCCCGTCGGCTTTGCTTGCACCGATGGACAACGCGGGGGTCGACCCCGTGCGCTCGGTTCGGATGGATGGACGCAGCATGGTTGGTATCAGAATTCTCGGTCCGCTCGAGATCGAAGGGCTCGCCGGACCGGCGCGGGTCGACTCCTATCGTCAGCGTGCCGCACTGGGCTTGCTCGCGCTGAACGCGAACCGCCTGACCTCGGTCGAGGCCATGATCGACGCGGTCTGGGACGGTCAACCGCCGACCACCGCGCGCTCGCAGATCCAGATCTGCGTCTCGGCCCTGCGCCGGGTACTCACCGACAGCGGGTGTCCGGCGGGCATCGAGACCCGCTCGCCCGGCTATCGACTACTCATCGAACGCGCCGACCTCGACAGCGAGCGGTTCGAGGACCTGGTCACCCTCGCCCGCGCGCAGGAGGGCGACGGCGATCCGACCGCGGCGATGGTGACCCTGCGCCGCGCGCTCCCGCTGTGGCGCGGACCGCTGCTCGCCGACACCCCCAGCGCCCACATCCAGCGCATCGCGCACCGCTTCACCGAGCGCCGGGTGGCCGCGCAACTGTCGGTGTCGCGGATCGGGCTGGAGCTGGGCCGGGACCGCGAGATCATCCCCGAGCTGCGCGAACACATCGACGCCTACCCGCTGCGCGAGGAGGCCTACGGCTACCTGATGCTCGCGCTGCACCGCTGCGGCCGCTCCGCCGAGGCGCTCGAGGTGTACCAGCAGGCCCGCTCCGCGCTGATCCAACAGGTGGGCCTGGAACCGTCCGAGGATCTGCGCGGACTGGAGCGCGCCATCCTCGGCGGCGGCGCGCCACTGGCACGGCCCGCCTGGTTCGAGCCCGTCCTCCGCGCGGGCTGATGCCACCTGGACCGATGATCGCCACGCTCCGGTGGCGGCTGCGTCCCAGCGGACGCCGCCGTGACGGCGTGGTGATCAGCTGTCCAGCACTATCGGGATGCGCGCAGGGCCTGGATTTCGGTGAGGTCGTAGCGGGCCCGGTGGGGCGTGCCGTAGCGGGTGAGTTTGCCGCGCCGGGCCCACTGGCGGATGGTGGCCGGGGCGACACCAGCCGCGAGCGCGGCCAGGTCGGTGGGGACGAGCGCGCGCGTCATGCGACCCGCTCCGCGGTGCCGACCTGCGCGTGTCGCAGACCGAGCCACTCCTGGGGCGGCACGGCATGACCGGCCGTGCAGCGCACGTGTCCGCCGGGTGCGGCGCCGAGCTCGGCGTACACCGCGCACTCGCAGCCGGGCCGCGCGCATCGGCCCACCTCGATCCGCTCCGGCGCCGGATCGATGGCGGCCGTGGCCCTGACGTGCAGGTCGGCGAACTCCTCGATCGCGTCCGCCACGGCCGGATGCGCCGCCAGCCACTCCCGGTGCTCGACCAGGAACTCCACCAGGTGGTGCACGGTCCGGCGCGGACGCCTGCTCGGGCGCGCCTCGTCGACGACCAGGGCGGCCCACGATTCGGCCAAGGCCGCGATCTCGGCGCGCGCGGTCACCAGCGCGTCGGCCAGCGCGATCCCGTGCCGCCTGCCCCCGCGCCGCCGCGGCAGCGCGCGGGTGCGCTCGCCCTGCAGGAGTTCGCCGCAGCGGTGGTAGTCGCGCGGCAGCTGCCGCAGCGTCTCGGTGAAGGCGGCCAGACAGCCGGAACACACCCGGGCTCCCCCGGGCCGGGTGCCACCGCGTCGGCAGGTCGGACTCTCGCACAGTGCCTCGGACATCTCGACTCTCCTTGGTCCGTTCTCGGCTGGGCACCCTCCACAGTCACAGGCGCGGGTATCGCGCGGCCACCGTCGCCGTCTCGCGTCCTGATAGCGCCGAAAAAGCCGGTCGGGGTAGGGGCGGGGCGGGCAGAATGCGGGCATGATCGACTTCACAGTGCCCGAGGACCTCGCCGCTCTGCGCGATCGTGTGCGCGCGTTCGTGGTCGAGCGGATCGTGCCGTTCGAGCGGGATGCGCGGCTCACCCAGCACGGGCCGACCGATGAGTTACGGGCCGAGCTGGTCGGTTTGGCGCGGTCGGAAGGTCTGCTGACGGTGCAGGCGCCCGAGGAGTTCGGTGGGCTGGGGTTGAGTCATGTCGGGCAGGCCGTGGTGTACGAGGCGGCGGGGTGGTCGACGCTGGGGCCGGTCGCGATGAACTGCGCGGCGCCCGACGAAGGGAACATGTTCCTGCTCGGGAAGGTCGCCGACGCGGAGCAGGCCGAGCGGTATCTGCTGCCGGTGATCCGGGGCGAGCAGCGGTCGGTGTTCGCGATGACCGAGCCGGACGGGGCGGGTTCGGACCCGGGTCAGCTGCGCACCGAGGCGGTGTTCGACGGCGAGAACTTCGTGCTCAACGGGCGCAAATGGCTCATCACCGGCGCCGACGGGGCCAAGACCTGGATCATCATGGCCAAGCTGGCCGACAACCCGCACCTGCCCGCGGGCCCCACGCTGTTCCTGGCCGACGGTGACGCCGAGGGCATCGTCATCGAGCGGATCATGAACACGATGGACCGCAACTACGTCGGCGGGCACGCGGTGGTGCGGTTCGAGAACCTCACCCTGCCCGCCTCGGCCGTGCTCGGACGTACCGGCCAGGCCCTGCGCTACGCCCAGCTGCGGCTGGCCCCGGCCCGGCTCACCCACTGCATGCGCTGGCTGGGCGCGGCCGAACGCGCGCAGAGCATCGCGCTGGACTACGCGCGCACCCGCACCGCGTTCGGCAAGCCGATCGGCGAGCACGAGGGCGTGTCGTTCATGCTGGCCGACAACGAGGTGGCGCTGCATCAGTGCCGGTTGACGATCTGGCACAGCTGTTGGCTGATGGATCAGGGTCAGCAGGCCAGGCACGAGTCGTCGATGGCCAAGTCGTACGTGTCCGAGGAACTGTTCAAGGTCACCGACCGGTGTGTGCAGATCCTCGGTGGCATCGGGATCAGCGACGAGACGGTGGTCGAGATGCTGTTCCGGGACATGCGCGCGTTCCGGCTCTACGACGGGCCGACCGAAGTGCACAAGTACGCGATCGGCAGGCATCTGCTGCGCGAGCGCTAGTACCATTCGGCCCATGAGTTCGGAACTGCTCGTCGACGTCGCAGGCGGCGTCGCCGTGCTCACGCTCAACCGTCCCGCTCAGCAGAACGCCGTCACCCCCACGATGGCCGCCGAGCTGAGCGCCGCGCTGCGCCGCTGCGATTCCGAGGACGCCATCCGCGCCGTCGTCATCACCGGCACCGCCCCCGCCTTCTGCGCCGGAGCCGACCTGTCGGCGCGGGCCGGTGAGGTGAGCGCGACCCTGGACCCGCCGCCCTGGCAGGTCCGCAAGCCGGTGATCGCGGCGGTGAACGGGCACGCGGTCGGCATCGGGCTGGCGCTGGCCCTGCAGTGCGACCTGCGCTATTTCGCCCGCGACGCCGTCTACGGGCTGAGCCAGGTGCGCCGGGGCGTGCTCGCCGACGGCTACGCGCACTGGACCGTGCCGCGCCTGGCCGGGCTGGCCAATGCCGCCGACATCATGCTCACCGGCCGCACCTTCGACGGTGACGAGGCCAAGTCGATGGGCCTGGCCAATGCCAGCCTGCCCGCGGGCGAGGTGCTGCCCACGGCCATGTCGGTGGCCCACGACATCGCCGGTGGACCGGCGCCGCTGCCGGTGGCGCTGTCCAAGCGGCTGATCTGGGAGAGCCTGGGCATGACCCCGGCCGTGGTCGGCCAGCTCGAGTCCGAGCTGAACGCGCATGTCGCCAAGAGTGTCGACGGCGGCGAGGCGATGGCGGCCTTCCGGGAACGGCGTCAGCCGAACTGGACCGGCAGCATCAGCGGCGAATGGCCCGCCTGGGACGCCGAGGGCGAACGCCGCGGCCTCGAGGACTGACTAGAAGTTCCCGTTGCAGGAACCGGCCAGATACAGCAGCGCGAACAGGATCATCAGGATGGTGCCGATGACACCCGCGATGTACCCGATCAGCACCTGCGACCGGCCGCTGAGCGCACCGTAGGACGAGTCGATCTGGTTGAGCGCCCGCTTGCCGAGCACCCACGCGACCGGCCCGAAGATCCCACAGCAGAACGGGCTGAGCAGCCCGAGCACGAGGATCAGGTTCGCCTGCGGGTGCTCGACCGTCTCGCCGATCGGCTGATAGGGAATGGCCACGGATCGAATTCTACGGCGAGAGAGCGGATTTGCGCGTCATCCGCGCGCACTCAGCCCAGACGGCGCTGTCGGGCGATGTCGGCGAGGACGACACCGGCCGCGACCGAGGCGTTGAGCGACTCCACCGGACCGGCCATCGGGATGCTCAGGATCGAGTCGCAGTTCTCGCGCACCAGCCGCGACAGACCCTTGCCCTCGGACCCCACGACGACCACCGTCGGCATGCTGCCGTCGAATTCGTCCAGCGGCGTGTCGCCCCCGGCGTCGAGGCCCACGATCTGGAAGCCCTGCGACGCCCAGTCCTTGAGCGTGCGGGTCAGGTTGGTGGCCCTGGCGACGGGCAGCCGCGCCGCCGCGCCCGCGCTGGTGCGCCACGCCACGGCCGTCACGCTGGCGCTGCGCCGCTGCGGGATGACCACACCCTGACCACCGAACGCGGCCACCGAGCGGATCACCGCGCCGAGATTGCGCGGGTCGGAGATATTGTCCAGCGCGACCAGCAGACCCGGCTCACCGGAGACCTTCACCTTGTCGAGCAGGTCGTCCGGGTGGGCGTAGCGGTACGGCGGCACCTGCAGGGCCACGCCCTGGTGCAGACCGTTGGCGCTCAACCGGTCCAGATCGGTGCGCGGCACCTCGAGGATGGAGATCCCCAGATCGGCCGCGCGCTGCACGCTCTCGGAGAGGCGGTCGTCGTTCTCGGTGCCGACCGCCACGTACAGCGCGGTGGCGGGCACGTCGGCGCGCAGACACTCGAGCACGGGGTTGCGGCCGAGCACCAGCTCCGGGCCGTCGTCGGACTTGCGGCCCGCGCGCGGCACACCGGACTTGCCGGTGGGCCGGTTCTGCTGGGCCGCCTTGGCTTTGGCGGCCGCGGCCGCGCGCTTGGCGGCGGGGTGCTTGGTGCGCGCCTCGGCGGGCGGGGTCGCGCCCCGACCCTCGAGGCCGCGACGGCGCTTGCCGCCGGAACCGACGACGGCACCCTTCTTGGTGCCGCCCTTCCTGATCGCTCCGCGTCGCTGTGAATTGCCTGCCATCAGTTCGCCTTTCCGCTAGCTGCGCCCAGCGACCATTCCGGCCCCTGCGGGGTATCGGTGACCTCGATACCCGCCGCCACGAGCCGATCCCGTGCGGCATCGGCTTCTGTCCAGTTCTTCTCCGCCCGCGCGCTCGCCCGGCGGTCCAGCTCGGAGCGGACCAGCACGTCGAGCGCGTCGAAGGCCGCCGAGTTGTCGGCGGGGGCGTACCACTGCGGGTCCAGCGGGTCGACGCCGAGAATGCCCAGCATCGCGCGCACCTGCCCGGCCAGCTCCACCGCGGTCTCCAGCGCGCCGGACTCCATCGCCCGGTTGCCCTCGTGCACCACGTGGTGGATCTCGGCCAGCGCCTTCGGAATCGCCAGATCGTCGTCGAGGGCGGCGGCGAAGCCGTCGGTCCATTTGCCGACCGGCACCTCACCGGCACGATCGAGCACCCGCTGCACGAACGCCTCGATGCGCTGATAGGAGGCGACCGCGTCGTCGAGGGCCTTGTCGGAGTATTCGAGCATCGAGCGGTAATGCGCGCTGCCCAGATAGAAACGCAATTCCACCGGGCGCACCCGGGTAAGCACATTGGGCACCGAGAGCACATTGCCGAGCGACTTCGACATTTTCTCGCCGCCCATGGTCACCCAGCCGTTGTGCAGCCAGTAACGCGCGAATCCGTCGCCCGCCGCCTTGGACTGGGCGATCTCGTTCTCGTGGTGCGGGAAAATCAAATCCATGCCACCGCAATGGATATCGAATTCGCCACCCAGATAGAACTCGGCCATCGCGGAGCATTCCAGATGCCAGCCGGGGCGACCGGGGCCCCACGGCGACGGCCAACTCGGCTCGCCCGGCTTGGCCGACTTCCACAGCGTGAAATCGCGGGGATCGCGTTTGCCACGGGTGGGGGTTTCGCCCTGGTGCACGTCGTCGAGTTTGTGGCCGGACAGTTCGCCGTAGTTCGGCCAGCTCAGCACGTCGAAGTAGACGTCACCGTCGGCGGCGTAGGCGTGCCCGCGTTCGATCAGGCGCTGCATCAACCCGACCATCTGGGTGATGTGGCCGGTCGCGCGCGGTTCGGCCGAGGGCGGCAGCACGCCGAGCACCTCGTAGGCGGCGTCGAAGGCGCGCTCGTGGGTGGCGGCCCATTCCCACCACGGCCTGCCCGCCTCGGCGGCCTTGTTCAGGATCTTGTCGTCGATATCGGTGACATTGCGGATGAACCACACGTCGAAGTCGTGCGCGAGCAGCCACCGGCGCAGCACGTCGAAGGCGACGCCACTGCGGACATGTCCGATATGGGGCTGACCCTGCACGGTGGCCCCACACAGATACACCGAGGCACGGCCGGGGACCAGCGGGGTGAATTCCCGCAGGGTCCGCGTGTCGGTGTCAAAAAGGCGCAAGGTCACGGCATTCGATCCTAGTCGGTGGGATGGGCGTGCGATTGACCGGCCGGTGGTCGCCGGGCGGTTCGAGCGGCGAGCGGTGGCGGCGGAGTTCCGGCAGCCGTCAGGACCGCGGAATATCCGCCAACAGACAGGTGGCGATCGCGGCGACACCTTCGCCACGACCGGTCAGACCTAATCCATCGGTGGTCGTGCCGGACACCGACACGGGCGCGTCGAGTAATTCGCCGAGAGTTTTCTGCGCCTCGGCGCGGCGCGGGCCGATCTTGGGCCGGTTCCCGATGACCTGCACGGCCGCGTTGACCACCGAGAAACCCTCCTCGGCCAGCAGCCTGCGGACCTCGGTGAGCATGGCGGCACCGGTGACCCCGGCCCATTCCGGACGGCCGACGCCGAAGACCGCGCCGACATCGCCGAGCCCGGCGGCCGACAGCAGCGCGTCGCACAGGGCGTGGGCGGCGACGTCACCGTCGGAGTGCCCGGCGCAACCGTCGGCGTCGGGGAACAGCAGACCGGCCATCCAGCAGGGACGACCGGGTTCGATGGGGTGCACGTCGCTGCCGATACCGACTCTCACCGGCCGACCGCCTGCTGGGTGCCTGCGGGCGACGCCGCTCGATCCTGGGTGGGTACGGCTCGGTCGGCCGAGGACGAGGTGCCGACGGCGTGGGCCGAATCCGTGCGGTGCTGCGCGTCCGCGACCTGGTCGGCGCGCAGCGCGTCGGCCAGGCGCAGGTCCAGCGGGGTGGTGATCTTGAAGGCCAGGGGGTCGCCCGCGACCGTGCGGACGGCGACGCCGAGGCGTTCGACCAGGCCCGCGTCGTCGGTGGCGGCGACCTCGGTGGCGTAGGCGCGGCGCAGCAGCTCGGCGTCGAAGCCCTGGGGGGTCTGGATGGCGCGTAGGTGGGCGCGCTCGGGGGTGCCGGTGACGACGCCCTGGTCGTCGACGGATTTGACGGTGTCGACCACGGGGAGCGCCGGAACGACGGCCCGCGCGCCCGCGCGCAGCTCGGCGGTCACCCTGGCGATCAGTTCCGGTGGGGTGAGCGCGCGAGCGGCGTCGTGGACGAGGTAGCACGCCGCGTCGGGTGCGGCCGCGATCCCGGCGCGCACCGAATCCGTGCGCTCGGCGCCGCCAACGACGACCTGCACCGGCACAGGGGGCATCGAACCGCCGGTCAGTGAGGTGGTGGACAGCAGAGCGGACGCGGCATCGACCAGCTCGGCGGGTACGACGACGACCACCCGGTGCACCGCACCGGACGCGATCAGCCCGTCGACCGCCAGTCGGACCATAGGTGTGCCGCCGACCGGGACGAACGCCTTCGGGGTGGATTCACCCAGGCGCACGCCACGACCGGCGGCAGGGACCAGTGCTACGACGGGTCGCACTTCTAGGAAGCCGCGGCGAGGACCTCGTCGAGCAGCGATTCGGCCTTGCCGTCGTCGGTGCCCTCGGCGAGCGCCAGCTCACCGACGAGGATCTGACGAGCCTTGGCCAGCATCCGCTTCTCACCGGCGGACAGCCCGCGATCCTGCTCACGACGCCACAGGTCACGCACGACCTCGGCCACCTTGTTCACATCGCCGGAGGCGAGCTTCTCGAGGTTGGCCTTGTACCGGCGGGACCAGTTGGTCGGCTCCTCCGTGTGTGGCGCGCGCAGCACCTGGAAGACGCGGTCGAGACCCTCCTGGCCGACGACGTCACGGACGCCGACGTATTCGGCGTTCTCTGCGGGAACCCGAACGGTCAGGTCGCCTTGCGCAACCTTCAGGACCAGATACTCTTTCTGCACACCCTTGATGGTGCGGGTCTCGATTGCTTCGATCAGCGCCGCTCCGTGGTGGGGGTAAACGACGGTGTCTCCGACCTTAAAAATCATGTGTCCCGTGCCCCTTTCGATGTTCACAGTTTAACATGCGACTCGATAACGGCGCGATCAACTGTGCAGGTCAGGGCCACAACGAGGCCATCCTAGGGGTTGACAAGAAAGATTCGGTGTGCATTGCGTTGTGCCAGAACGGGTTAACCGCCAGCACAGCGACCGATATCCGCGCGGCGGGCACCGGGCATCGATCCGGCAACCCCGCCCCGGACACCGAACTGTTACTTCCGCGCCCGCGCGTCGCGAGCCCGGACGCCACACGCGCGAAGCCAACTACTACGCTGCCTAGTTACTACCCTCCGCTCCCCTCATCGGGACGGAGTGAGCCCGGTCGACATGGAGGACTAACCGTGACTGCCCTGAAAGCTGTGACCGCCCCGTCGGCGCGACGTCGCATGGCGACGGTTGCCGCCCTCGCCGCCGCCGCGGGCATCGCCCTGAGCGGCTGCAGTGCCGGTCAGCACACCCAGACCTCGTCGCAGGCCGCCGCCATCAACGGCAACCACGCCGAGGTCGGCGCGATCTCGCTGCGCAACGTGCACATCGTGTACCCCGAGGCCGACGCCGAGCACGACAAGGGCGGCAAGGCCGTGCTGTCGCTGTCGATCATCAACGGCAGCGAGACCGTCACCGACGAGCTGACCAGCGTCAGCACCGACTTGGGCCAGGTCAAGCTGACCGGTCCGGCCAGCGACAGCAAGCTGGTGCTCGCGCCGCAGCAGACCGTGGTCATCGGCCCGGTCAACGCTCCCGGCGGCCCGGCGGCCGACGACCACCACGCCGCGCCCACCACCTCCTCGGCCGCGCCGACCACCTCCGCGGCGCCGACCACGGCGGGCCAGGCCGAGGGCGACAAGCCCTCCAGCGACCCGGCCGCCCAGCCCGGCTCGATCGAGATCACCGGCCTGACCGAGGACATCACCCCCGGCCTGACCTACAACGTCACCTTCAACTTCAAGGACGCGGGCACCGTGCAGGTGTCGGTCCCCGTCGACGCGGCCGCGGTCGTGCGCGTGGAGAACGAGAAGTCCGGCCCGGCGCCCGAGGGCAGCGGCGGTCACTGAGACTCCGGAACGAAGGCAAGCCGTCGCGGTTGGACCGCGGCGGCTTTCCTTTTTGTCGGAGCCGGTCCGTAGGGTGCGCGTGTGGCCAAGACCAAAGCTGTCTACCGATGCACCGCGTGCTCGCACGAGGTGTCCAAGTGGGTCGGTAAGTGCCCGGATTGCGGCGCCTGGGGCACGGTGAACGAGGTGGCCGTCTCGGCGTCCAGCGCGGCGCCGGGACGACGGGCGATGCTGCCCAGCACGGCCGCCGCGCCGCTGTCGCAGATCGACGCCAAGGTCACCCGGGCGCGGTCGACGGGGGTCAGCGAGCTGGACCGGGTGCTCGGCGGCGGGGTGGTGCCGGGTTCGGTGGTGCTGCTGTCGGGTGAGCCCGGGGTGGGCAAGTCGACGCTGCTGCTCGAGGTCGCCTCGCGCTGGGCGGCGCAGCGGGAGGAGACGGCCCTTTACGTCACCGCCGAGGAGTCGGCGGGGCAGGTGCGGTTGCGGGCCGACCGGACCAATGCGGTGCACGACCGGGTGTATCTGGCGGCCGAGTCGGATCTGTCGATCGTGCTCGGGCACGTCGAGCAGGTGCGCCCGACGCTGCTGGTGGTGGACTCGGTGCAGACCATGCTGGCCCCGGAGGTGGACGGGGTGATCGGCGGGGTCACCCAAGTGCGCGCGGTCACCGCGGCGCTCACCTCGCTGGCCAAGGCCAGTGGGATCGCGGTGCTGCTGGTCGGGCACGTCACCAAGGACGGCAATGTGGCCGGGCCGCGCACGCTCGAGCACCTGGTGGACGTGGTGCTGCAGTTCGAGGGCGACAAGAACTCCACGCTGCGCATGGTGCGCGGCATCAAGAACCGCTTCGGCAGTGCCGACGAGGTGGGCTGTTTCGAACTGCACGAGGACGGCATCGCCTGCGTCGACGATCCGTCCGGGCTGTTCCTGCACCACCGCACCGACACCGTGCCCGGCACGGCGGTCACCGTGGCCATGGACGGCAAGCGCCCACTGGTGGCCGAGGTGCAGGGCCTCACGGTGAAGACCGAGATCCCGCAGCCGCGCCGCGCGGTGAGCGGGCTGGACTACAACCGGGTCGCGATGGTGCTGGCGGTGTTGCAGAGCCGGGGGCGGGTGTTTCTCGGCAAGCACGATGTCTACGCGGCGACCGTCGGCGGGATGCGGCTCAACGAGCCCACCGCCGACCTGGCCATCGCGCTGGCGATCGCCTCGGCCGAGGCCGATATCGCGCTGCCCGCGGGCTGGGTGATCCTCGGCGAGGTGGGGCTGGCCGGGGAGGTCCGCAAGGTCACCGGGCTCACCCGGCGTCTCGCCGAGGCCGAGCGACTGGGCTTCACCACCGCCCTGGTGCCGCCCGGATCGGAGAAAACCAAGATCGGTTCCATGCGCATCCACGAGGTCGGCGACCTGCGTTCGGCACTGCGACTGGCGCAACTCCGCAAATCCCGCGCATCACGCGAACCCGTGCCAGCGGAATAATCCCGGCAAACCGCGAATTGCGCGCCGGACCGGCCATTTCACGCCAACAACCATTGACGTCGTCGACGATCTTGCGAACCCTGCAAATCGACCGAACCTGAACATGTGACCTACCGCGCACCCGGACAATGCGCGGGGCGCGCGTCAGTCGGCGAGATTGAACGGTTCGGCGGCGCTGCGGATCGCGCCGAGTTGGGCGACCACCATGTAGGCCCCCGCGGGCACCGGCAGCCGGTCCCCCGCGCACTCGGGCTGGGAGGTGGTGCCGAACCAGGTGCCCTTGTAGGACAGCTGCTGCCCCGCCGCGAGCGTCTTCGGGTCGGGCGGACCGTCGGGGTTGCAGTCGTTGCTCGCCCAGAGCCTGCGCTGGCCGTCGAGGGTGTAGACGAAGAACTGCGGGCCCGCGCCCAGATCACGGCTGCACGGCGCCGAGGAGATATTGGTGATGACGGTCCCGAACGCGGGCTGATCGCCCACCCGGTAGGTCGGCTGGCCGACGGTCACCTTCAGCGCCAGCGACTGGTCCGAGCACGGCTGAGCCGCGGGCTGATCGGTGGCCGACGGGCTGGAGGTGGCCGAGGTGGTACTCGGGGCGGCACTGCTCGAGGTGGCGGACGCGGACGTGGTCGTACTCGACGCGGCCGCACTGGTCGATTCGGCCGTGGTGGTGGCCGCCACGGGCTTCTCGCCGGAGGAGTCGCCACCGCGCGTGACCATCACGGCGAGCCAGATCACCAGCACGAGCGCGACGGCGACGATGCCGATGGCGAGCGCGCGACGACGCCAGTAGATCTCCGGTGGCAGCGGTCCATTCGGTTCCAGCACGCCTCAACGGTAAGCGCAGCGCACGGGGGCGCGCTCGATGACCTCGGCGTGTCGGCGGCCGGAACCGAACCGCGACGCGTGTACTAGCGGATTTCGCCGATATTGCCCACGGTGCTGCGCAGCTGCGCGCGCCCGTCCTCGAGCTTGTAGGTGACGCTGGCGATCGCGAGCTGACCGGTGGCCACGCGCTGGGAGATGATCATCGACCGCTGCATGAGCAGCCGTGAGGTCTCCTCCACGTGCCGCGCCTCGAACTCGTCGATGGTCTCGAGGCCCTCGCGACGACCGATCAGGATCGACGGGGTGACCCGCTCGACGATGCTGCGGATGAACCCACCGGGGACCTCGCCGCCGTCGAGGGCGTCGATGGTGGCCTTCACCGCGCCGCAGCTGTCGTGGCCGAGGACCACGATCAGCGGCACGTTGAGCACCTCGACGCCGTACTCGATCGAGCCGAGCACCGAACTGTCGATCACGTGACCAGCGGTGCGCACGACGAACATGTCGCCCAGCCCCTGGTCGAAGATCAGTTCGGCGGCCACTCGCGAGTCACCGCAGCCGAAGAGGATGGCGTGCGGATGCTGGCCGCCCACGAGCTTGGCTCGATCGGCGGCGCCCTGGCTAGGATGCAGCAGATCACCGTTGACGAAGCGCTCGTTGCCTTCGCGCAGTGACTTCCAGGCACTTATCGGATTAGAACCAGGCATACCGACCATTGTGCACAGGCCGTGGGTTACCAGCGAGTCCGCTGCGTTACGCGTCGGCAAAGAGAGCCTGGCGGAGGCGGAGCGGCAACAGTGAGTATCGACGCGGAGGTCCTGCTGGACTGGTTCACCGACACCGCGCGTGACCTGCCCTGGCGCAGGCCGGAGGCCACCGCCTGGCACATCCTGATGAGCGAGATCATGCTCCAGCAGACCCCGGTGGTGCGGGTGGAGCCGATCTGGCGCGAGTGGGTCGCGCGCTGGCCGGTGCCCTCTGCGATGGCGGCGTCCTCCCAGGCCGAGGTGCTGCGCGCGTGGGGCAAGCTCGGCTATCCGCGCCGCGCGCTCCGGCTGCACGAATGCTCCCGGGTGCTGGCCGAACAGCACGGTGACGTGGTCCCGTCCGAGGTCGAGGTGCTGCTCGGCCTGCCCGGCATCGGCGCCTACACCGCCCGCGCGGTCGCCTGCTTCGCCTACGGCCAGCGGGTTCCCGTGGTCGACACCAATGTGCGCCGGGTGGTCGCGCGCGCGGTGCACGGGCGCGAGGTGGGCAACCCGTCGACCCGCGATCTCGCCGAGACCGAGGCGCTGCTGCCCGCCTCCGTCCCGCGCGCCGCGAAGTTCTCGGCGGCATTGATGGAACTGGGCGCCCTGGTGTGCACGGCCCGCAACCCCGATTGCGCGCACTGCCCGCTGCCGGACTGCGCCTGGGTGGCCGCCGGAAAACCCGCCGCCACGGTGGTGCGCAAGGTGCAGAAGTACGAGGGCACCGACCGCCAGGCACGCGGGCGGCTGCTCGACGTGCTGCGTGACGCGTCGGGCCCGGTCGAACGAGTACGCCTGGATCTGGCCTGGACCCGCGACCCGGGTCAGCGGGCCCGGGCCCTGGACTCACTGCTGGTCGACGGCCTTATCGAGCAGACCGAGGACGGACTGTTCGCGCTCGCGGGCGAGGGCGGCTGATTCAGCCCAGCACGCGACCGAGAAACCCGCTGACCAGCTCGCGATACTCCGCGGGCCGCTCGTCGTGCACGAGATGCCCGGCACCGGCGACCCAGGCGTACTCCGCGTCCGGATGCGTCTGCGCCATGGTCCGCATCTGACCCGGCGGAGTGATGGTGTGCTCGCCCTCGATGAGCAGCGTGGGCATCGTCAGCGATTTCCACTCGGTCCAGAAATCGCGCGTCCCCCATTCCTCGGAGATCGCGCGGAAGGTGTCGACCTCGCCGTGCAGGCGATAACCGTCGGCGCTCGCGGTGAAGGCGCGCAGGAAATACCGGCCCGCGACCGGCCCGAAGTAGTCCAGCACAGCCCGCTCGTCGGGGAAGGGCTGCGGCCAGGAGTGGATGAGTTCGGCCCAGTGCGCGGCGGTGCGGCCGGTGAAATCGGGGGCGATGTCCTCGACGACCAGCGCGCGGACCCGCTCGGGGTGGGTGGCCGCGAAGACCCAGCCGTGGATGGCGCCCATCGAATGCCCGACGATGACCATCGGCTCGCCGATCGGGGCGGTGAGCGCGGCGAGGTCGGCCACGAACGCCTCGGTGGTGAGCTCGACGGGCGGAATCCGACCGTGCCCGGCCGCGTCGAGGGCATACACGTGCCCGAATTCGCGCAACCACCCCAGCTGATCGGTCCAGGTGCGCGCGCTGCCCATCAGTCCGTGCAGCAGCAGGATCGGGACGCCGGTCCCACCTTCGTCGTACAACACCCTGCCGATTGTGCCCCGTATCCTGCGTGTCATGGCTGTTGTGAAGATCAATGCGATCGAGATCCCCGAAGGTGCTGGTCCGGAGCTGGAGAAGCGGTTCGCCGCCCGCGCGCACGCGGTGGAGAACTCCCCCGGTTTCCTCGGCTTCCAGTTGCTGCGTCCGGTGGCGGGTGACAACCGGTATTTCGTGGTGACGCAATGGGATTCGGAAGAATCCTTCGCCGCCTGGCGGGACGGTCCGGCCCGGGCCGCGCACGCCGGACAGGGTGGCGAGGGCGAGCGTCCCAAGCCGGTGTCCACCGGTGCCTCGCTGCTCGAGTTCGAGGTCGTGCTCGACGTGCCCGCGAAGGGCTGATCGCCGCGTTTCCGCTGGACACACGGATGCGCGTATTGACGTGGACGCCTCGCGACTGTCACAGTTCGAGGGAAAACATACGCGAGGGTGCGCGGTAATCCGGTGAGATTCCGGAGCGGTCGCGCCACTGTTTCCACGTACCGGGTCCCCGGTGCCGGAGAGCCAGACACCGGCACCTTCGCACCACTTCGACCATGGGACGCGTATCCCTGAGGAGGACCCGAATGGCTATCGCGCATTCACCCAGCCGGTCTACCGGCCTGGACAACCTGGCTACCGTGCTCGTCACGGTCGGTGTGGTGCTGTTGGCATTGCTCACCCTCTACCTGGTCGGTTTCGATCAGGGGGCCGTCTCGCGTAGCGGGATGTACCTGCACGAGCTGATGCACGACGGACGTCACCTGCTGGGTGTCCCGTGCCACTGATCGGATCTCTCAAGACCCTGCTGCTGCGTGGCCTGCTGGCCGGTTTGATCGCCGGTCTGCTGGCCGCCACAGTGGGCTATTTCGTCGGCGAGCCCCAGGTGGACGCCGCGATCGCCATCGAGGAAGCCGCCGCGGCCCCGGCCGAACACGGACACGAGGCGGCCGAACCGGCGGGTCATTCCCACGGCGACGAGGACGAACCGCTGGTCAGCCGCTCGGGCCAGAAGGCGGGACAGTTCCTCGCGCTCGGCCTGGCCGGGATGGCCTTCGGCGCGCTGCTCGCCTCCGCGCTCAATGTCGCACGACGCTTCACCGACCTGCCCGGACCGCGCTTGTCGCTGCTCGCGGCGGGATTCGCGTGGGCGGCCATCGTGGCGGTGCCGTTCTTCAAGTACCCGGCCAACCCACCCGCGGTGGGCGACCCGGAGACCATCAACAGCCGCACCTGGCTGTGGGTCGCCGCGGTCGTACTCGGCCTGCTCGCCGCGGCCGCCGCGGTGGCGGCCTATCGCGCGCTGGCCGGACAGCTCGACACGCTGCGGCTGATCGCGGCGGTGGTCGCGTTCGTGCTGGTCACCACGGTCGGCTACATCCTGCTGCCCGGGGTGAACGAGGTGGCCGAGGACTTCCCCGCGACGCTGCTGTGGCGGTTCCGGGTGGCCTCGCTGGCCGAGACCACCACGCTGTGGGTGTCGCTGGGCCTGGCCTTCGCCGCGCTCACCGAGTTCGCCTCGCGGCGTAGCACCTCGGTACCGGAGAAGGCCGCTACCGCAGGGTGATCCGCGCGGGTACCGCGTGAAGGCAGTGTCGGTGTCATGACCGACACTGCCTTTTCCGTTTCCGCCGACCGTCCCCGCGCCGTGGCCGTGGCCTTCGGCGCGTTGCTCACCGCGCTGGCCGCGGGCGCGGCCGAAGGAGTGCTGCGCGCGGTGCGCGGTGGCGGTGAGTTCGCCGCCACCGCGACCGGGCTGATCCCCCGCCTCGCGATCTACCTGATCGTCGCCGCCGTCGCCCTGTACATGGTGCGGGGCAGCCGGATCGCGCGCGCGGTGCTGACCGTCGGCATCGGCGTGGTCGGGATGATCTCGCTGATCATCGAACCGCTGGCGGTGCTGCTCTCGACCGACGATTTCGCCGCCCTGTTCACCGAACTGTCGCCGTCCTCGACGGTGCTGGTGAGCGTCCGGACCGTGCACATCCTCGCGGTCGCGGTCGCGATCCCGGCGATGTACAGCCCGGCCGCGCACCGCTGGTTCACCCAGCGCTGACCGGGTTCAGATCAGTTCGGCGTCGAGCTCGATCTCGGGCACACCGCTGAGCGCCTTGCTGACCGGGCAGCCGTTCTTGGCGGCGGTGGCCGCGGTGTAGAAGCCCTCGGCGTCGAGCCCGGCGGCGACGGCGCGCACGGTCAACTTGATCTTGCTGATCTGGAAGCCGCCCGCCGGGTCGGGTGCGAGGGTGACGTCGGCGGTGACATCCAGGCTCTCCGGGGTGCCACCGACATTGGCGATCTCGGCCGAGAGCGCCATCGAGTAGCACGAGGAGTGCGCCGCGGCGATCAGTTCCTCCGGGCTGGTGCCCTCGGCGTTGTCGGCCGCGCGACGCGGGAAGGTGACGTCGTACTTGCCCACCCCCGAGCTGACCAGTTCGACCTGCCCGGAACCATCCTGCAGCCCGCCCGCCCAGAGGGTGCGTGCGCTACGAGTCGGCATGCCAAATCCTTTCTAGGCCACGCTGCCGGTGACCTCGTCGAGTCGTTCCAGCATCTCCGGCCAGACCTGCTGGTGCAGGTCACGAATGGCCGCGGTGGGGAACCCGGAGTGCCGCAGGCGCAGCCGGATGCCGCGAGGCTGCTTGCGGAATTCGACGTCGACCACGGTCTCCACGCCTTCGGTGGCGGCGGTCACCCAGGTGAACACTACGCGCCGGTCCGGCTCGAGCGTGAGGATGCGGCCGTAGTGCGGGTTGCCCTTCTCGGCCGATCCGGTGTCGAAATACAGCGGCTCACCGACGGCGGGACGCATGCGCACCGAGCCCGGTACCGCCAGCCACAGATCGAGTCCCTGGGTCCAGGTCGCGTAGAGCAGACTGGGCGCGGCTTTCATCACGCGCTCGACCGTCAGCTCGTGCGGTCGTGAGGACAGGTCAGGGTGGCGAACTGGCTGGTCCATCAGTGGACTGTACCGGCTCGCGCCCCCTGATCGCCGCATCGGGTGTGGCACAGTCTCACTCGGGATTGGTGAGGCGGGCCAGCACGATGCCGCCGAGGATCAGCGACAACGCCAGGATTCGTCCCGCGCTGAGCGGGTCCTTGTGCACCACGATGCCCAGCGCGATCGCGCCGACGGCCCCGATTCCGGTGAAGACCGCGTACGACGTGCCCACCGGCAGCTGCTGCATGGCCCGCGAGAGCAGATAGACCGCCAACGACCCGAGCGCGACGCACAGCAGGGTCGGGCCGAGGCGGGTGAAGTTCTCGGTGGGCTTGATGGTCTGTGCCCAGACGATCTCCACCAACCCGGCCAGGCCGAGGATCAGCCAGCTCATCGCGCGTACTCCACGGCCAGCTCGCGGACCCGCGCCTGGGCGGCGAGCAGCGAGGCGTCGTGCGCTTCGCGCAGGTGGGCCAGGTTCGGGTCCTGTACCGCGTTGGCCAGTTCGGCGTGGACGAAGGCGGTGTCGGTGACGGCGAAATGCCCGGCGAAGAAATCGCGCAGATACCGCTCCTGGTAGTCGAAGGCCGCCTTGGGCGCGCCCGGCGTATACGCCCCGCCCCGCGCGCTGACCACCACGAACCGGCGCTGCCCCAATGACATTCGCGGGAAGGTGACCTGGTCGAGCCAGGCTTTCAAGGCCGCCGGGATCGAGTAGTTGTACATCGGCGTCCCGATCAGGATCACGTCGGCGGCGAGCACCTGCGCCAGCAGCGGTTCCACGACCTGCCAGGCCGCCTTCGCCGCCGGGGTGGTGGCCAGGTCGGGGAGGCGGTGCAGCTCGGTGGTGCCCGCGGCCAGGACCGCGTCGCAGAGTTCGGTCCAGCCCGCGTCGATGAACGGCGTCGGCTCGGCGGCGAGGTCGCGGTAGGTGTAGGTGCCCGTGGGCGCGGCGGCCCGCCAGGACTCGACGAATTCCGCGCCGAGCGCGCGGCTGACGGAGTTCGGGCGGGCGCTGGCGTCGAGGTGCAGCAGGTGGGTCATGGTCGAACCTTCCAGATGTGGACAGCATGTCCGCTTGTCGCTGTTCCCGACGATAGAACAAAAGTGGACACCTTGTCCACATTCACTTTTCTGGGCTACAGTCGAGGGCATGGAGCTTCGATCCGACCTGCTCGGCGGCCCCGATCAGGCGCCGCCCACCGAGCGCACCGACGCGGCCCGCAATCGGGCCAAGGTGCTGGCGGCGGCCGCCGAACTCTTCGCCACCCGCGACCCGCGCACCGTCACCATGGACGACATCGCCAAGGCCGCCGGTGTCGGCCGCGGCACCCTCTACCGCCGCTACCCAGACCGCACCGCCATCGCCGTCGCCCTGCTCGACGAGCACGAACGCGCGCTGCAACAGCACCTGCTCGACGGCGCACCGCCCCTCGGCCCCGGTGCCCCACCGGCCGAACGCCTCGCCGCGTTCTACGCCGCGATGGTCGAATTGCTCAGTACCCACGCGCATCTCGTGCTGGGCGCGGAGGCCGGTGGCGCCCGTTTCGCCACCGGCGCCTACGGTTTCTGGTCGGCGCACGTGCGCGCACTGCTGGTCGATGCCGCTGTGCCACAACCGGATTCGCTGGTCGACACCGCGCTCGCCCCGTTGGCCGCCGAGGTCTATCTCCAGCAGCGCGAGCGCGGCCTCACCCTGACCCAGATCACCGACGGCCTCACCACCCTCGCCCACCGCCTGCTGCGCTCACCCGGACCTGTCGGACCCGGCGAGTAGCGTCCGCCCCGTGACGAGCACCCACGACGACACCACCCGCTTCTGGCACCTGATCGACACGGCCTGGGCCGCGACAGGCACCACCCCCGCCGCCGTGCTGCGCGCGGGATACGCCGGATTCGACGAGCACCTCGACGCCTTCCTGGCCCAATTGGCCACGCACGCGGAGGGTTTCACCGGCGAGGAGTTGATGGCGCTGGACCGGGTGGCCGAACGCGCGCTCTACGAGATCGACCGTGCCGACATCCAGGAGATCACCGACGGTTCCGACGACGGGTTCCTCTACGCGCGCGGTTTCATCGTCGCGCTGGGTCGCGAGTACTACGAGGCGGTGCGCGCCGACCCGACGGCCGCGATCACCGATGCCGAGTGCGAGGAAATGTGTTATTTCTTCGCCCATCTGCACCACCTGCGCTTCGGCACCTTCCCGGATACCGGGTCGGGGATCTCCCGGGAGACCGCGTCGAATCCGGCGGGCTGGAGCTGACCCCCGGCGATCAGGCCAGGTCGCGGCGGGACATGAGCCAGATCGTGCCCGTGGCGAACACGGCCGCGTAGACGGCGAGCAGGCCCAGTGATTCCGCGCGGGTGAGAATGTCAAGCACGCCGGGTGTCGCCGGGCCGGGCACCGTGCGCATGGCACCGGCCAGTGATCCGGCGGCGGTACCGGGCAGCAGATCGGTGACGACCCCGATCGGGCCGAAGATGTTCGCCACGCCGCGCAGCAGATTCTCCACGACCAGCACCCAGACCAGGCCGAGCCCGACGGCGAGCGCCGGGCCGCGCGCGACGGCGCCGATGAACGCGCCCGCCAGCGTCCACATGCCCAGAATCGCCGTCCCGGTGAGTATTCCGAGTGCCGAGCGTTCTACCGACGGCAGCGCGAGGGATTGCCCCTCGGTGGCGGCGATGAGCGCGGAGACACCGAGATCGACGGCGAAGGCCACACACACCAGGCCGACCACCACCAGCACCAGCCCCACCAGCAAGCCACCGATCGCCGCCGGACGGCCCGGCCCCTGGGTGAACACCGTCTTCCAGGTGCCCCAGCCGTATCCGCTGCCGACCGCCAGCGCGCCGAGCAGCAGCATCAGCGCACCGCCGAACATGGCCATGCCCTGGGTGAACACCTCGGGCACGGCGGCGGGCAGCAGCTGGCCGAGCAGCACCTCGCGGGGCAGGCCGTCCGACATCGCGCCGCTCTCGCCGGAGGTGTAGGCGAGGTAGTTGAACAGGTAGGCGAAGGTGAGATTGAGCAGCACCCAGGTGCCGAGCACGATCCAGAAGGCGGGCCAGCGGCGCAGACGCAGCGCCTCGGCGCGCAGACTCGCCACCAGATCCCTTGTCGTCCCGATCATTTCGTGACCTCCACAGCTGTCATCTCGAAGAACACTTCCGCCAGGGACTTCTCGTCGACCCGCAGTTCCCGCAGATCGGCGCCCGCCCCGATCACCGCGCGGGCCACCTCGGGGGCCAGCGCCGCCGCCACGTCGACGCGAATCCCGTCCGGCCCGGCCTGGGCGGGCGCGCCAGTGGCGCGGATGGCGTCGAGCGCGGCGTGCCCCGGTTCGGCGCGCACCAGAAGTGAGGCGGTGCCGCGCAATTCGGCCACGGTGGATTCGGCGAGCAACCGTCCGCCGGAGATCACGCCGACGCGGTGGCAGATCTCCTGCACCTCCGCCAGCTGATGACTCGACAGCAGGACGGTGTGACCGTCGGCGGCGAGGTCGACGATGAGCGCGCGCATGTCGGCGAGTCCGGCGGGGTCGAGGCCGTTGGTCGGCTCGTCGAGAATCAGCAGGTCGGGGTGGCCGAGCAGGGTCGCGCCGACGCCGAGGCGCTGCTTCATGCCCAGCGAGTAGGCGCGGAAACGGTCGTCCGCGCGGTCGGCCAGTCCCACCCTGGCCAGCACCCGGTCGACTTCGGCGTCGGGGTGGCCGCGATAGCGCGCCAGCACGCGGAGGTTGTCGCGGCCGGAGAGATACGGGTAGAAGCCGGGGCCCTCGATGAGCACACCGACGCGTCGTAGAACCGCCGGGTCACCGGGGTGTCGCCCCGCCACGGTGGCGGTGCCGGAGGTGGACCGGATCAGACCGGCCAGCATGCGCAGGGTGGTGGTCTTGCCCGCGCCGTTCGGCCCGAGGAAGCCGTAGATCTCGCCGGTCGCGACGCGCATGTCGACCGCGTCCACCGCGAGGTGCGCGCCGTAGCGCTTGGTCAGGCCGTCGGTGACGACGATCGCATCGTTCATGCACCGAGAATCCCCGCTCCGGGGGCGATGGGGCATCCGTCGGCGCGCGTCAATCGGTGTACGTCGCGCGGCTTACGTCGGATGCTCGCCGGGGCGCGCGGTGCCGTTCGCTCGCCGGGGCGCGCGGTGCCGTTGCCATGACCCGGACCTTCGGTCGACCGGCGCCTCGGGCTCACCGAGTGGGGCGCCATCGGTGCCTCGGGTTCAGCCGGTGGGCGCTGTGTACGGGCGCACGTGGCTTTCTGTGGTGGGGGCGGCGAGAATTACGGGTGCAGGCGGACGCGCGGGGACGTTGTACGCAATAGGGTGACAGAGGTGGGAGCGTCTGCGAAGTGGGAGCGTGGCTCGGTCGTTCGTGACTGGGGCCTGGCGGTGGTTGTCGCGGTGATCCAGCTCGTCGGCAGTGCTGGCGCGAACGGGCATCAGACAGGGGTGCGTTCGCTCGACGCGTTCGCGTATCTGTTGCTGCTCGCGGGGCCGATCGCGCTGGGTTTCCGGCGGTTGCTGCCCGAACCGGTGCTGCTGGTGGCGCTGCTGGCGGCGGTGTCGTACGTGCTGCGCGACTACGGGTACGGACCGATCTTCCTGTCGCTGGTGATCGCGTTCCTGACCGCCGCGGTGACCGGATCACGCTGGCATACTTATCCTTTGGTCGCGCTCGGCTTCGCCACGATGGTGTGGCCGGTGCCCGCGCTGCTCGGCAGGCACACCGAGGCCTGGCCGGTGTTCGGACTGCTCGCCTGGATGGGTGTGCTCATCGGGATCGCCGAGGGCATCCGGCTGCGGCGGGCCGTCGTGCTGGCGCGCGAGCAGCGGGCCGAGGCCGCGCGGCGCGACGAACAGGCCCAGCAGGCCAGGGCCGCCAGCGAGGAGCGTCTCGCCATCGCCCGCGAGCTGCACGACGTGCTGGCGCACAGTCTTTCGCTGATCAATGTGCAGTCCTCGGTGGCGCTCGAGCTCTTCGACCGCAAGCCCCAGCAGGCGGCGGCCGCGCTGGCCACTATCAAGACCACCTCCAAGGAGGCACTGGCCGAGGTCCACACGCTGCTGCACGCCATCCGCAGCGGTGCGACGGTGGCGCCGGAGCCCCCCGCCGAACCCGTTGTCGCCGCGCCGGATTCACCCCCGCCGGTCGCGCCGCCACGCCCGGCACCCCGCGCGCCCGCACCCTCGCTCGACGACCTCGACACTCTGCTCGAACGCACCCGCGCCACCGGCCTTGCCGTCGAGACCAAGATCATCGGCACCCCCAAGAAGCTGCCGAGCGTGATCGATGTGGCCGCGGCCAGGATCATCCAGGAATCCCTGACCAACGTCCTCCGGCACGCCCCCGGCGCCGCCGCCACCATCACGCTGCGCTACACCCCCGAAACGATCGACATCACCGTCGACAACACCCGCCCCACCGGCACCACCGCACGCACCGGCCCCGGCGGCAACGGCATCATCGGCATGCGCGAACGAGCCCACGCCCTCGGCGGCGCCCTCACCGCGGGCCCCCGCCCCTCCGGCGGTTTCCGCGTCGCGGCCCGCCTACCCGCCCGCCCCGCGGATCCCGCGCCCACGCGGACCAAGTCCAGCGACACCTCGTCGACGAGTAGGTCCACCAGCGACGCGACGGGTCGGCCACCAGCGGCTTCGTCCTCCCGCGGCCCGGAGTCCGGATCGGGCCACGGCTCCCCGACGACCGAGTCCCGCGCGGGCGAGAACGGTCACGGCCCGCACGGGCGAGGACGCGCGGGCGGTGGAGAAAGCGAGGCCACCGCATGAGGCGACGGACATGACCGCGCGAGGAATAGGTGATGGGTGAGGAGGGCGGTATGAGTCGGGGGCGGGAGGGCGCTGTTCGGGTGGTGGTCGCGGATGATCAGGCGTTGGTGCGGGGTGGATTCGTCGCGCTGCTCGACGCGCAGGACGACATCGAGGTGGTGGGTGAGGCCGACAATGGCGAGCGGGCCGTGCGGATGACTCGGTCGGTGGTGCCCGATGTGGTGCTCATGGACATTCGTATGCCGATCCTCGATGGGCTCGCCGCCACCCGGATGATCGCCGACGACCCGCATCTCGCGGGGGTGCGCGTGGTCGTGCTGACCACCTTCGAGCTGGACGAATACGTCTTCGAGGCCATTCGCGCGGGGGCGGCCGGTTTCCTGGTCAAACACACCGAACCCGCCGACCTGTTGCGCGCGGTTCGCGTGGTCGCCGAGGGTGACGCGCTGCTCTCCCCTGGCGTCACCCGCCGCCTGCTCGCCGAGTTCTCCACCCACGCCAAACAGCCCCCACCAGCGGCCCTCGCCGACCTCACCGACCGCGAACGCGAGGTGATGACCCTGGTCGCCGAGGGCCTGACCAACGCCGAGATCGCCGCCCGCCTCTACCTCAGCCCCGCCACCGCCCGCACCCACGTCAGCCGCATCCTCACCAAACTCGGCGCCCGCGACCGCACCCAACTCGTCGTCCTCGCCTACGAATCAGGCCTGGTCCGCCCGGGCTGGCAGTAATGGGCACGGTGGAACTCGAACCCGAGGTGGCCGACTGGCTGCGCTCGTTGACGCCACGTGAGTTCGGCCAGGTAGACGTGTATGTGGGCATGCTCGCCGAGCGGGCGACGACACTGGGCGAACCCTGGTCGAGAAACCTCGGTGCCGGTGTACGGGAACTGCAGGTAACCGATCATGACTGAGCACCCGTCGATGGACGATCTGCGGCGTGAACGGATGAGCAGGCCGGACTTCGATGCCGGTGAGTACGAGGCCGGGCGCGCCGAGGCGATACTGGCGATCGAGCTCGCGCAAGCCATCCGGGAGCGGCGGCTGGAACTCGGGCTCACCCAGACGCAACTGGCCGCGCGCGCGGGACTGCGGCAGCCCGAGGTGTCGCGGATCGAATCCGGTGGTGGCACACCCACGATCGGCATGCTCGAGCGATTGGCGCATGCCCTGGAAGTACGCTTCGTCGCCCGCTTCGAGAAACTCGACGCCGCGTGAACCCGTCCAGCTAGATCACGAGCACCCGTGGCGTTTGGGTCGGGGGGCGTGGCGTTTCAGTCGCGGTGGGTGGGGGTGGGGTGGTGTTGCACCAGGCATGACTACGACCTTGACGGCCGGTGTTGGGCCGGTGGTGGGACGGCGGGCCTGGCCTGCGTTGCTCACGATGTTTCTCGGCAGTTTTTCGCTGGTGACGGCGGAGTTCCTGCCGCCGGGGGTGTTGACCACGATCGCGCAGGATCTCGGGGTGCGGGAGGGGGTCGTGGGGCTGTCGGTGAGCGTCACGGCGGTGACGGCGTTGCTGGCGGCGCTCGGGTTGGGGGCGGTGTTCCCGAGCGTGGATCGGCGGACGCTGCTGCTGGGGCTCACGATCGCCGCGGTGGCGTCGAATGTGCTGGTGGCGGTGGCGCCGAATATCGGGTTGCTGCTGGTGGCGCGGTTGCTGCTGGGGGTGGCCGTGGGTGGGTACTGGTCGATGGCGCTGGTGATCGCGGCGCAACTGGTGCCCGCCGAGCGGCTCGGCAAGGCGATGATGATCGTGAACTCGGGAACCACGGTCGCGACGGTGGCGGGAGTTCCGCTGGGTGTGCTGCTGAGTACCTTCGCCGGGTGGCGGGTCGTGTTCTTCGTGGCGGCGGGGTTGGCGGTGGCCTCGGCGGTGACGGTGCGGACGATCCTGCCGCCGATCACACCGAACAAGGGCGTCGGCTTCGCCGCCATGGGCAGTGCGCTGCGGGCGCCCGGGGTGGTGCTGGGGCTGCTCAGCATCGTCGCTGTGATCGGTGGGCATTTCGCCGGATACACCTACATCCGGCCCGCCCTGGCCGAACTGCTCGGTGCGGGCCCGGCGGTGATCCCGGTGCTGCTCGCCCTGTTCGGCATCGGCGGTCTGCTCGGCAATTTCGTGCTCGGTTCGTTGGCCGACAAGCACCTCGGGGTCCTGCTGGTCGCGGTTCCGGCCGCCATCGGCCTGTCTCTCGCGGCGATCATCGCCTCCGGCACGATCCCCGCCCTCGGCTACGTCGCCGTGGTGATCTGGGGCGGCGCGTTCGGCGGCATCCTGAATCTGGTGCAGGTCTGGATCTCGCGCGTGCTGCCCGATCGGATCGAGGCGGGGAGCGGGCTCGTCGTCGCCGGTTTCCAGACCGCGATCATCCTCGGCTCGGCCGTCGGCGGACGCGGTGTCGACACTCTCGGCCTCGCCACCACCTACTGGCTGGCAACCGCCGCCGCTCTGCTCGGCGGCCTCCTCGTCCGGGTCTCCCTCGTCCAGATCAGGGCGTAGTCCAGTTGGGCGGATGATCACCACGCGGCGGCTTCTCGGCCGATACCGACGTGGTGATCACTCTTCCGGCTGGTTGGGGCCGGTTTCGCGGCGCCACTGGGAGGGGGTGCGGCCGGTGTGACGGCGGAAGGCGCGGGCGAAGGCCGTCTCGGAGGTGTAGCCGAGGCGGCGGGCGACGGTGGCGATCGAGGTATCGGTGTCGGTGAGGGCGTGCTGGGCGCGGTCCATCCGCAGCTCGGTGAGGTAGCGCCCGGGGGTGCGGCCGGTGGCGGACTGGAAGCGGGCGGCGAACCCGGAGCGCGAGGCCAGCGCGACCCGGGCCAGCGCCTCGACGGTCCAGTCGCGACCGGGTTCGGCGTGCATGGCGGCGACGGCGGCGGCGAGACCGGGCTCGTCGACCCGCAACAGCCAGCGCTTCGGCGCGCAGCCGAGGGTGTGCCAGGTCTGGACGGCCATCGTGGCGATGAGGGTCGCGACCCGGTCGCCCTGCACCCCGAACGGGTCGGCGCACTCCTGCACGAGGTGGCGGAACATGGTGGCGGCCAGGGGGGAATGCTGCACGAAGTCGGTCAGCAGAACCCGCTCGGGCAGGGCGGCCATGGCGGCGCCGGTGGCGGCCGGGGTCAGCCGGACGTGCAGGACGGTGCTGTCGGCGAGCGCTTGGACGGCGCAGCGGTGCGTACCGGGAACGAACAGGAAGTCACCGCAGGCCAAGTCCTCGGACGCGGCCAGCCCCTCGACGCGGATCAGCCCGTCGAGCACGATCAGCGCACTGGCCTCCCCCGCTGGATGCGCCCACCCACCGGCCGTCAGCACCAGCTCGTCGCGCCCGGCGAACCGCCACCGCAGGCCCGCGAGCACTTCCTCCAGATCGTGCGCACGCGTATCGACCAGCGTCACCGCACACCCCTCACGACCGAACTCCGACTGGAATTCACGGTAGCAAGCCCACCCCGCGTCGGCGCGCGTACGCATCCCGACGTACCCGTGATCGAGCCGCGCGGCCGATGTCATCGCCGCCCCGCGCGAGCAGGCTCGAAGCATGAACCTCTTCGACTCCACGACGACACTGACCGTTCTCGCCGACCACTACGACGGCGGCTGGCATCCCTGGCCGTTCTTCTGGATCTTCCCCCTGCTCTTCTGGCTCACCGTGATCGCGGTGTTGTTCTTCGCCCGCCGCCGGTGCGCCGGACGCGGCGGCGCCATCGGCGCGCTGCGCACCGCGTTCGCGCGCGGGGAGATCAGCGAGGCCGACTACCGAGGCAGGCTCGCGGTGCTGACCGAGCCTCGCGTGAAGAAGTAGGGGCCGTCATGCGATTCGGGATCATCCTGACGCCGAGGTCGGGCACGGAGTGGACGCGGGACGTCGTGGACGCGGAGCGGCAGGGCTACCAGACCCTGCTGCTGCCGGACACGCTGTTCACCGCGTCTCCGCTGCCCGCGCTGGCGGCGGCCGCCGCCGTCACGCGCGACCTGCGCCTGCGACCCAATGTCCTCGCCGCGCCGTTGCGCACGACCGGCACCACCGTGCGGGAAGTCGCCGCGCTGCAACTACTCTCGGACGGCCGGTTCGAATTCGGCATCGGCACCGGACGACCGGACGCACGCGCCGAAGCCGAGAAACTGGGCCTGCCATGGGGTTCGGCCGCCGAACGACGCGACCACCTCATCGAGACGGTGAGAGCCGTGCGCGCCCAGGTGGATTCGGCCCCACCGGTCGTGATCGCGGCGAGCGGCCCGCGCATGCTGGCCACCGCCGCCGAGCACGCCGACCGGATCCTGCTCGCCGCCGCACCGACCGCCACCGAGGACGACCTGGCCCGGATGGTCGGCACGGTCGCCGAGCACACCGACCGCGAGGTGCGCTACACCCTCCAACTCGTCGGCCTCGGCGACCGGCTACCCACATGGCTCACCACCCGCCTCGGCCACACCGCCGAGCAACTCCGCGCCGCCGGAGCCGCCGGACTTCTCCCCAGCGATCCCCAGGCCGCCGTGCACATTCTCGAAGCCCGCCGGGAACGCCTCGGCATCGACGAGCTGATCGTGCCCGGCGAGCTGGCCCCGGACTTCGCACCGATCCTGGCGGCCGCCCAGCGGCGTGGATAATGACCCGGTGGCAGCGCGACGGATTTCGGTAGTCGGTACCGCGGGGTCCGGAAAGAGTTCGCTGGCTCGACGGATCTCTCAGCACCTCGGGATACCGCACATCGAACTCGACGCCATCCATCACCGCGCCGACTGGGTGCCGCTGCCGCCGGAGGAGTTCCGCGCGGCGGTCACCGAGCAGATCGCCCCGGAGAGCTGGGTCGCTGACGGCGCCTATCACGGCAAGCTCGGGTCGCTGGTCTGGGAGCGGGCCGACACGGTGGTCTGGTTCGACCTGCCGAAGCCACAGGTGATGGCCCAGATCGTCCGACGCTCGGTGCGCCGCGTGCTCACCCGCGAGGAACTGTGGAACGGCAACCGGGAGTGGTTATGTCGGCGAATTCTGGCACCGTTTGTCGATGAATTCTGGCGTCACGCAGGCAAGATCGAGTTCGCTCGTGACGGTGAAAAATGACGTCACCTATGGCCGTTCGTGTGAGCTCAAGTCCAGAGGATCCGGTGTGTTGGTGACGGCTCAGTCGGCCGGGTGCGGTTCGATCCCTGCGGCGCTATGTGAGGATGTCGACGAGCTGGTCGGTGGCTTGGATAACCCAGTCCGGGTCGTGGTGTTGGCGTCCCCAGAGCGCTGCGTTGATCGCACGGACCTGTGCCCAGCGGCGGGCCCGCTCGCGGTCGATGCCGGCTGACTCGCAGAACAGGTCCAGGCCGCGCGAGAGGCCCTGTTCAGGGTTCGGCCCGAACAGCAGATGCGCGAAGCGGATACTGCGGATGACAGTGATCGTGTCGTAGGCCCGGTCGCCGACGTAGCCTTTCGGGTCGATCGCAAGCCAGGGTTCCCGCTCGCCTGGCAGGACGTTGGCGTCGTGGAGGTCGCCGTGTACCAGGGTGTCGGGTTGGTCTGGGCCGAGTTCCCGCAAGGTCGCTATGGCGGCGTCCAGGGCTCGGCGTGGCAGCGGATCGCCGAGTTCGGCGGCGCTGGTGAGGATCTCGGTCTCCCAGTCGGCGACCAGGTCGCTGAGTCTCGGCAATCCCTCTGGTGCGTCGACTGCGAGGCGTTGAGACAGTTGGCCCAGCGTGCTGACGGCTTGGTCGAAGTCGGTGACATCGGCCAGCGTTCCGTGCCCCGCCCGTTCGAGCAGCATGGCGAATTGTTCATCGTCACGGTCGTAGAGGTGCACTGCTCCGCTACCGTTCCAGACACTGAACGCGTCGGGTTCATAGACGTTGCCCGGATGCGGGAACGACACCTTGATGACCGAGGGAGGAAGGTCGGTGCGTCGCACCGGCACGATGATTCCGATGTGGCCGTGCAGCACCGACCCGTCGGGCACGCAGTCCCACCGTTGCAGCAGTTCATCGACCAAACCTGGAAGCGTTGATATCCATGTCCTGCCGGGATCTCCCTCTCGGAGAATGGTCCCGCGGGCGAAATCATCGGGAATCTCGATCACAACCCGACTGTATGCGCGTCCGGCTCGGTCTCGACGCGCAAGCACCACCCGCATGACCGCCGCCCCATAACCATCCCGGCCTCAAAAGACAGCGAACGAACATTCAGACCAGCGCAAGTGACGCCAAAATCACGCGCTGAACTGGGATCTATCGGCGAATAGTGACGTCACCTCGCAGCAACCGCGGCGGCTGTGCGAGCGAGTCGGTAGGAGTCGGTGCCGGTTTCGATGATGTGGCCTCCGAAGGTGAGCCGATCGACGATCGCGGCGCAGAGCCGCGGGTCGGTGAAGGTCTTCGTCCAACCGGAGAACGACTCGTTGGAGGCGATCGCGACCGAGTTCTTCTCCTCGCGTTCGGTGAGGACCTGGAACAGCAGTTCCGCGCCGCGGCGGTCGAGTTCCATGTAGCCGAGCTCGTCGATGCAGAGCAGGTCGACGCGGCCATAGCGGGCGATCGTCTTGGTCAGTTGCTTCTCGTCGGCGGCCTCGACGAGTTCGTTGACCAGCTTCGTAGCGAGGGTGTATTTCACTCGGTGTCCCTGCATGGCTGCTTCGGTGCCCAGTGCGATGAGCAGGTGTGACTTGCCGGTGCCGGAGTCGCCGATCAAGCAGAGGGGAAGCCCCTTCTTGATCCAATCGCCCTTGGCGAGGGTGTTGATCGTTGCTTCCTCGATGTTGGGGTTGGCCGTGAAGTCGAACGCGCGCAGCGACTTGTCGCGCGGGAACCCCGCTGCGCGGATTCGGCGTTCGGAGCGGCGGCGTGCGCGGTCGTCGCATTCGGCCATCAGCAACTCGGCCAGGAACGCCCGGTAGGTCAACTGATCGCGGGTCGCGCCTTCGGCGATCTCGTTGAACTGGGACCGAACTGTCGGAAGCCTCAGCATCCGGCAGGCCTGGTCGACCGCGGCGTCGGCCGCCTGCTCGGTCATGCCGTGCCGTCGAGATGGGGTGGTTGTCATGCGGAACTCCCTTTCGTGGTGGATGTGCGGCGAAGCAACTGGTCATAGGCGGTCACCGACGGCAACGGCCGCCGGTCCGGCGGCAGCGACGCGAGCCGACGCTGGGTCAACGACGAGACGGTGCCCGGGGCATCGAGATCGACCACAGGTGTCTCGGCTGGACTGGACTCGCCGATTTTGCGGGCCTCCAATGCGACCGCGTCCGCGGTCAGTGCCCCAGCCTGCAGCGCGGCGGCCAGGCCCGCGACGACGTGCTCGTGCGGGAGATGCCTGTGCAGGAGAAGGACTTCGATCAACGCCCGAGTGCCGTCGCGCTCACCGTGCGTTCGCCGCGCTGCTGACCACCAACTGTCGTGGACCGGCGTGAATTTTCCTGCCGAGCGGGCTTGCTCGAGCGCGGTTGCCCCAGGCAGTGCACCTGGTTTGCGCAGCAAGCCCTCCAGATAGTGGTCGAGATCCAGGCGTGTTCCAGCTTTCGCCGGCAGGCGCTCGTGGCGGGCGACCTCGGTGCGGCCGTCGAACACGATGAGGTGGTTGGCGTGGAGCAGGACCCGGACCTGGCGTCCGATCAACCGGACCGGAACCGAGTAGCGATTCGTGCGGACGGTGATCTGGGAGAATTTGTCGACGCGCGGGGTGAACCACCGCCCAGTCTCGAATGTCTCCTCAGGAAGAGGTTTGAGTAGCGGTTTCTCGACGGCGAACAGTTCACCGATGGTGCGGGGGCGTGCCCCGATGCGTCGTTGCTCGTCGGCGAGGTCCCAGGCGTCGATCATCTCGTTCAACTCGTCGATCGACTCGACTTCGGGGATGGGAACGAAGTGGTTGCGCCGGAACCAGCCGATCTGGCCCTCGACACCACCCTTCTCGTGGGCGCCGCCTATCCCAGGCTGGCAGTAGAACGCTTCGAGGTCGTAGTGGGAGCGAAACGCGGTCCACCGGTCGGATTCTTCACGGAGCCGGGCGAATCCGAGGACTCGCGACACCGCCGCGCGCAGGTTGTCGTAGCGGACGTTGACCGTGGGAACCCCGCCCAGCACCGAGAACGCATGCGCATGGCCTTCGAAGAACGCTTCCTGACCGGCGGACAGAAAACATCGGTGAACGGCTTTGCCCGAGAACGACAACCGCAGCGCGAATAGACAGGCGACGACCAGTTCACCGCGTAGCCGGATCGTCACGTCACCGAAGTCGACCTCGGCTTCCTCGCCGGGCCGGTGGGTTTGCCGGATGAACACCTCGGCCGGGCCCCGCCCTGCCTCGGTCTTGATCTGCGGCTTGCGCTCGGCGACATAGTCGCGGACCGTCTGATACGAGACCTCGTCCATCCCGTGCTCGTCGATCAGCCGTGCGTAGAGGCGTTTGACAGTGTGCCGTTGCTTCTTCGGCGCCCGCAGGTCCTCCCGCAATACCTCATCGATGAACGGTTTGAACGGATCAAGTTTCGATGCGCGCTTCGGATACTGCTTGCGCGTGGGCGGCCAGACCGACTCGGTTGCGGCCTGGACGGTGCGCCAACCTACCCCGTACTTGGCCTGTAGTGCCCTGCCCGTCACTCCCGCTCGGGCATCACGCCGGATCGCGGCATATAGCTCGACCTTCGACTGACGGGGCAACTGTGACCTTCTTCCGCGCAAGGTTCGGGATGAAGCACACGCATCCTTGCACCGCAACCAAGATCACGACGTCAAAATTCGCCGATACGAACATCTTCCGATCGCCAGCGACGCTGGCATCCACCGATCGGTGACGTCAGAGATCACCGATAGAACCAACCGGGAGAACTGGCGGAACCTGTTCAGGCTCCGGCCGGAACAGTCGGTGATCATGTGGGCCTGGACGACCCACACCCGCAACCGAAACCGCTACCTCACCGCCCAGAACGACCCGGCCTTCGCCCACCTCACCTTCGTCCGAGTGCGCTCCCACCGCGCCGCCGATCGCTTCCTGGCGACCCTCACACCCCGCTAGCGCGGGCTCTTGTCGGTGGGCGCTGATAGCTTCGGCCGCACATCAGTGGGAGGAAGAGGAGTTACATCATGGGGGTGATCATGTCGTTCACCAGGGTGAGCGCCGTGGAGCTGGAGCGGCTGACGGCGACACCGGAGTGGCCGGACGATTTTCTCGACGGCGTGGGGTGGGAGGACGACGGACCCGACGGTTATCTGGACAAGGCCTGGGCGGGCCTGGGATTCCTGATGCTGCAAGCGAATCTCGGGGTCAGTCTGTTCGACGGCGGGCGTCCCCTGCCCGATGAGAACTACTTCGCGTGGACTCCGGAGGACGTGGCCGCCGCCTCGCGGGTCCTGAGCCGGTTCCCGTTCGACGAGCTGGCCCTGTTCTTCGACCCCGTGCTGATGGACGGCGCCGGAATCTACCCGAACATCTGGGTCCGCGACGGTCGGGACGGGCTGGAGTATCTGCGCCACCACTACGTCGGCCTGGAACAGGTGTTCCGGTACGCCGCCGAGCGCGGGTCCGGATTCCTCCAGCACTTCGGCTGACCGCCACAACGAGAAAGCCCGCCCCGACCTGGAGTCGGAGCGGGCTTTTCCGTGTAGCTGGTTACTCGCCGGAGGCGGCGGCCTCGGTGCCCTCACCGGCACCGGTGAGCACGACCTCGGGCTTGTCGTCGCCCGCGGGAGCCTTGGTCAGCTTCGCCTTGCCGGTGAAGGTGAACTTGGCGTCCTCGCCGAGGCCCTCGCCGTTCCAGCCCTCCACGTCGACCGTGATGGTCTGGCCAGCGCCGATCTCGCCGAAGAGGATCTTCTCCGAGAGCTGGTCCTCGATCTCGCGCTGGATCGTGCGACGCAGCGGACGCGCGCCCAGCACCGGGTCGAAGCCGCGCTTGGCGAGCAGGCTCTTGGCCTGGTCGGTCAGCTCGATCGCCATGTCCTTGTTCTTCAGCTGCTTGGCGACGCGGCCGATCATCAGGTCCACCATCTGCACGATCTGCTCGCTGTTGAGCTGGTGGAAGACGATCACGTCGTCGATGCGGTTGAGGAACTCGGGGCGGAAGTGCTTCTTCAGCTCGTCGTTGACCTTGAGCTTCATCCGCTCGTAGTTCGACCCCTCGGCGTTGGACTGGGTGAAGCCCAGGCCGACGGCCTTGGAGATGTCGGAGGTGCCCAGGTTCGAGGTGAAGATCAGCACGGTGTTCTTGAAGTCGACCGTACGACCCTGACCGTCGGTGAGACGGCCGTCCTCGAGCACCTGCAGGAGGGTGTTGTAGATCTCCTGGTGCGCCTTCTCGATCTCGTCGAACAGCACCACCGAGAACGGCTTGCGCCGCACCTTCTCGGTGAGCTGGCCGCCCTCCTCGTAGCCCACGTACCCGGGAGGGGCACCGAACAGACGAGAAGCGGTGAAGCGGTCGTGGAACTCGCCCATGTCGATCTGGATGAGCGCGTCGTCGTCGCCGAACAGGAAGTTCGCCAGCGCCTTGGACAGCTCGGTCTTACCGACACCCGAGGGTCCGGCGAAGATGAACGAGCCCGAGGGACGCTTCGGGTCCTTCAGACCGGCGCGCGTGCGGCGGATCGCCTTGGAGACGGCCTTGACGGCGTCTTCCTGGCCGATGATCCGCTTGTGCAGCTCGTCCTCCATGCGGAGCAGACGGGTGGTCTCCTCCTCGGTGAGCTTGAAGACGGGGATGCCGGTCCAGTTGGCCAGCACTTCCGCGATCTGCTCGTCGTCGACCTCGGCCACGACGTCCAGGTCACCGGAACGCCACTGCTTCTCGCGCTCGGCGCGCTTGGCGACGAGCTGCTTCTCCTTGTCACGCAGACGCGCGGCCTTCTCGAAGTCCTGCGCGTCGATGGCGCTTTCCTTCTCGCGGCGGGCGTCGGCGATCTTGTCGTCGAACTCGCGCAGGTCCGGCGGCGCGGTCATCCGGCGGATGCGCATGCGCGCGCCCGCCTCGTCGATGAGGTCGATCGCCTTGTCCGGCAGGAACCGGTCGTTGATGTAGCGATCGGCCAGCGTCGCGGCGGCGACCAGGGCACCGTCGGTGATGGAGACCCGGTGGTGCGCCTCGTAGCGGTCGCGCAGACCCTTGAGGATGTTGATGGTGTGCTCGACGGTGGGCTCGCCCACCTGCACCGGCTGGAAGCGGCGTTCCAGGGCGGCGTCCTTCTCGATGTACTTGCGGTACTCGTCGAGAGTGGTCGCGCCGATGGTCTGCAGCTCGCCACGGGCCAGCTTCGGCTTCAGGATCGAGGCCGCGTCGATGGCGCCCTCGGCGGCACCCGCGCCGACGAGCGTGTGCAGCTCGTCGATGAACAGGATGATGTCGCCGCGGGTGTTGATCTCCTTGAGCACCTTCTTCAGGCGCTCTTCGAAGTCACCGCGGTAGCGGCTGCCCGCGACCAGGGAACCCAGGTCGAGGGTGTAGAGCTGCTTGTCCTTGAGGGTCTCGGGGACCTCGCCGTTGACGATGGCCTGGGCCAGGCCCTCGACGACCGCGGTCTTACCGACACCGGGCTCACCGATCAGCACCGGGTTGTTCTTGGTGCGGCGGCTCAGCACCTGCATGACGCGCTCGATTTCCTTCGAGCGGCCGATGACCGGGTCGAGCTTGCCCTCGAGGGCCGCCTGGGTGAGGTTGCGGCCGAACTGGTCGAGCACCAGCGAAGTGGACGGGGTGCCCGCCTCGCCGCGCGAGCCGGAACCCTCGACGGGCTCCTTGCCCTGGTACCCGGACAGCAGCTGGATGACCTGCTGACGGACCCGGTTCAGGTCGGCACCGAGCTTGACCAGCACCTGGGCCGCGACGCCCTCGCCCTCGCGGATGAGACCGAGCAGGATGTGCTCGGTACCGATGTAGTTGTGGCCGAGCTGCAGCGCCTCGCGCAGGCTCAGCTCCAGCACCTTCTTCGCACGCGGGGTGAAGGGGATGTGACCGGAGGGGGCCTGCTGACCCTGCCCGATGATCTCCTCGACCTGGCTGCGCACACCCTCCAGCGAAATGCCAAGGGACTCCAGCGACTTCGCCGCCACGCCCTCGCCCTCGTGGATCAACCCAAGCAGGATGTGCTCGGTGCCGATGTAGTTGTGGTTGAGCATCCGGGCCTCTTCTTGGGCCAGGACAACGACACGCCTCGCGCGGTCGGTGAACCTCTCGAACATCGCTCCCTCACTCTCCTGCTCCGACATTCTGGCAACTGACGCCGACCGACAACTGTCGCCGTCAGCCTGCCATGAAGCCCGGGGGTTGCGGCCCCCGCCATCCACTCTAGTTGGCAGGGCATTCCGCCGCCGCCGGTCCATCCTATTGATGACCGGCGGCAACATGGTCATTCACTCATAACGCGCACGTCGCGGCATTCGTTTCCGCTGGAGTTTTGCCTACAGCGAAATATGACGGCGCGGTGTCGGCCTCAGCCGGTGAAGGGCGGGACGAACTCGCACGGAACCGGGGCGCCACGGGCCGGATCCAGGGCGTTGAGGACGTATCCGGCCGCTCGGGGGCTGCCCGCGATGGCCATGTGCTCGGAGTAGTCCTGGGCGCAGCCGTCCTGGACGACATGCGCGGTGGCGTTCGGTCCGGGGACCAGGCCGGAGGTGTACGGGACGACCAGTTCGTCGAGCACGGTGACGACATTGGTGTAGGTGACCGACGGCGCGTAGACCCCGTCGGCGTTGAGGGCGGTCATGAACGGCGAACCGGTCAGCATCTGCCCGCACGCCTGACACAGCGACGTGGCGACCGCGTCGAAGGCCGGGCCCGCGCCCAGCGCACGGCTGAAGGCGGCGATATCGCCCGCTCCCGCCGCGTTGGTGCCCAGCCAGGGCGGGGCGATGGCGGCGAACCTGTCGACCTTCTGGGCGCCGCCCAGGCGCTTGATGTAGTAGTTGCCCACGATGTTGCCCTGCGAATGGGCGACGAAGTCGACCCGCTCGGCGCCGGTGCTCGCGAGCACCCGGTCGACGAAGGCCGCCACCTCGGCCGCGCTCTGCTCGATCGGACGCATGCCGCCGATGGCCGTGATCGGCCAGGGTAGCGGGTAGGCGCCGTAGGTGAGCGCGAAGACGCAGTAGCCCTCGTTGGCCAGCAGCGGCGCGTAGACACCCCAGTTGGTCTGGGCGGCGCCGCCGGTGCCGTGCAGCAGGACCACCGGATTCGGATGCGCGGCCGAGGGCACGCAGCCGAAGTCGTTGGAGCCGGGCAGCGAGCCGCCGGGATTGGTCAGTTCCGGCCCGATGCCGCCGAAGAAGTTGTAATCCACCGGGTACTCGGCGGCCGCCTGGCCAGCACCGCCCACCCAGCCCAGCACCGCGGCAGCGGCGACGACCAGCAACGATCGAGTCCTGCGTCGCATCTACGACCCCCATCACTAGAACGTGTTCCACACATGATGGAACACGTTCCAGTAATTCCGTGGCGCTACCGGCGGGTAATCAGCGCGCGAAGGCGGATTGTGTCTGGGACACCGCCGGGGCGGCCTCGGACCGGCCCTGCTGCACGCCCGCCGCGAACAGCGCGCCGCACAGCACCAGGAACGCCGCGGTGTGCAGCACCGCGCGCACGATGTTCCAGCGCACCCAGCTCGCCTCGAAGTCCGCGCGCACCGCGGCGAGGTCGGCGATGGACGACGGGTCGCCCGCCGCGGCGAGCGCGTCGTTGAGCGGGACGTTCAGCGCGGCGGTGACGGCGAAGGCGATCACATTGAGCGCCAAGGCGATCCCGATCCAGATCAGCGTGGACCGGTGCTCGGCGCCGAGGCTGACCGCGGCGGCCAGCGCGGTGAAACCGACCGTACCGAGGAACCCGATCATGAACCAGGGGTTGATGATCACCACATTGATCTTCTGCATGACGTCGATCAGCGTGCGGGCGTCGGTGCGGGCCAGCGCGGGCATCACCGAGATGGCGTAGGCGTAGAAGACCCCGGCGATCAACCCGGTGCTCAGCAGTGCGAAAACGATGGCGGACAACCGGATCGCGTACATTTCAGGCTCCTGACTCCCGATCGCGGAGCGGCGAATCCGTGCTCCGGCGTTGAGATCAGTCAACCGTGGATCGACTCGCGCCGACATCGTCGAGACGCTCGCGCACCTACGCGAGCGTCGCGCTCACAGGTCGTGGTCGGAGATCATCCCGCTCTGCATGGCCAGCGCGGCCAGGCGGGTGCGTTTCTGGTTCTGCGGCAGATTCTCCACGCCGAACTTCGCGAAAAGGGCACGCAGGTGGGTCTTGATCGCGTCGATCGAGAGGAACAATTCCTCGGCGATCTGCTGGTTGGAGGCCGGGGTGGCGAATCCGGTGCCGTGTTTGTACGGCCGACACAGGGCGACCAGGACCGCGCGCTGGGTATCGGTGAGCGAGCGCATGGTGGGAATGGCCGCGGCGGCGGCATGGGTGGCGTCGTCGACCACACCACCGAAATCGAAGAAATGCACCAGGGTGGTGCCCACGCGAATGCGGTCGCCGGGGCTCAGGCGGCGACGCCCGATCAACCGTTCGCCGTTGACGAAGGTGCCGTTACGGGACAGGCCGTCGTCGATGATGGTCCAGTGGGTACCGAGGTGCTCGATGGCGGCGTGCAGACGCGAGACCTCGGCGTCCCAGCCGAGCACGAGATCGGCCTGGACGTTGCGACCGATGGTGAAGCGCTGCCGAGCCGGGACGAGCGGCAGTTCGTGCTGCCGACCGGTGTCGTCGGTATACCGCAGGAACGAACTGGCTGCTTCGGTCACTGTGTCTCGATACCTTACCTACCTCGGAGGCCCCCTTCAGCCCACCCATTCTATCTCCCGGCCTGCCCGAACCCGGATCACGCTGTCCACCAGCGGCTTCCGGGGACGCCTGAGGGGCCGATTCCGGGCAGGTGAGCTGCGGTGGAATCGGCCCCTCGGGCGCGGAGACGTGGCGCGACGAGCGCCGGTCGGCTAGTTCTTGCCGACCTCTTTGTTGTAGGCCTCGGTGATGTCGGCCGAGATGCGGCCACGGGCCGAGACCTTGTGGCCCTTGCGGCGGGCCCATTCGCGAATGGCGGCGCTCTGCTCGCGGTCCATGGAAACGCGGCTCTTGCCCTGCGGCGCGGGCGCACCGGCGGCCTTCACCCGGCGACGGCCACTCACGCGACGGGCGTTGGCGACCCACTCGTCCAGGCCCTCACGCAGACGCGCCGCATTTGCCTCCGACAGATCGATCTCGTACGAGACCCCATCGAGTGCGAACTCGATGGTCTCGTCCGCGATGGACTCACCGTCGACATCGTCGATCAGGCTAACGGTGACCTTCTTTGCCATGAGATGAACGTCCTCTCGAAATCGTCAAGCCTGCCTCCAGGCCGAATACCCGAGGCAAGAATACCCCGAAATGCGAAATTTCCAACACGAGACCTTCGCCCCGCAAATTGACTGGTCAGCGACTAGTCGGACGCACAATCGGGAACAGGATCGTTTCCCGGATTCCCAAACCGGTGAGTGCCATCAACAAGCGATCGATTCCCATACCGGTTCCGGTGGTCGGCGGCATGCCGTGTTCCATCGCGGCGAGGAAGTCTTCGTCGAGCACCATCGCCTCATCGTCACCCGCCGCGGCGAGCCTCGCCTGGTCGACGAAGCGTTCCCGCTGGATCACGGGGTCGACCAACTCCGAATAGCCGGTGGCCAACTCGAAGCCGCGGACATACAGATCCCACTTCTCGGTAACCCCGGACTCGGTGCGATGCTGACGCGTCAGCGGAGAAGTCTCGACCGGGAAGTCGCGCACGAAAGTCGGTGCGTAGAGCTTGTCACCATAGGCATGTTCCCACAGTTCTTCGACCAGTTTGCCGTGACCGTAGCCCTTGCCCGCGGGAATTTCCAGACCTACCCGATCAGCGAGCGCGAGCAATTCTTCGACAGTGGTTTCCGGAGTGACCTCGACACCGATCGACTCCGACAGCGAGGGATACATCTCGACCGTCGTCCACTCGCCACCGAGATCGTATTCCGTGCCGTCGGCGAGGGTCACCAGCAGGGTCCCGAAAGCCTCCTGCGCGACTTCCTGGATCAATTCCCGGATCATCACCGCCGAGGTGTCGTAGGTGCCGTAGGCCTCGTAGGTTTCCAGCATCGCGAACTCGGGCGAATGGGTCGAGTCGGCGCCTTCGTTGCGGAAGTTCCGGTTGATCTCGAAGACCTTCTCCAGGCCGCCGACCACACAGCGCTTGAGGAACAGTTCCGGCGCGATGCGCAGGAAAAGGTCCATGTCCAGGGCATTGGAGTGGGTGACGAACGGGCGCGCGGCGGCGCCGCCGTGGATGGTCTGCAGCATCGGGGTCTCGACCTCGAGGAAACCGCGGCGCTCGAGCGCGGCCCGCAGCGCGCGCACCACGTTCACCCGGGTGCGGGCCATCTCCCTGGCCTCCGGACGCACGATCAGGTCGACATAGCGCTGCCGGACCCGCGACTCCTCGTTCATCTCCTTGTGTGCCACCGGCAGCGGGCGCAGCGACTTGGCCGCCATCGACCAGGACTGCGCCATCACGCTCAATTCCCCGGTGCGCGAGGAGATGACCTCACCCTCCACGAAGACGAAGTCGCCGAGGTCCACATCGGACTTCCAGGCGGCCAGCGAATCGGCCCCGACACCGTTGAGGCTGATCATCGCCTGCAGCTTGGTGCCGTCGCCCTCCTGGAGGGTGGCGAAACACAGCTTGCCGGTATTGCGCACGAAAATGACGCGGCCCGCGACACCGACCCGCAGACCGGTCTGGGTGTCGGGTTCGAGATCGGGGTAGGCGGCCCGAATTTCGGCCAGGGTGTGCGTGCGCGGCACCACCACCGGATAGGCCTCACCCCCCTCGGCTAGCAGCCGTTCCCGCTTGTCCCGGCGAATCCGCATCTGCTCGGGGACATCACTGTCCACGGCGGAACTGACGGCGCGGCCGGTCTCGGCGGGGTTAGGGGTACTCACATCCGATAACAGTAGCTTGCGCCGAAAATGGATTCGCGCGGTCCCCGCACAAACTTCCCGGTCACCGCCCATCGCCGCGCCCATTCCCCCGCCCGATGCAACCCACGTCACACAACGGAAACACAGCTCCGCGCCGACGGTGCCTGAAACAGCACGCGGACAACACAACTCACCCCGCCACCCGGAAGACGCGGGGAGCGGGGTGCGAAGGTGGGACTAGAGCGAGGCCAATGCGTCCACTTCGCGGGCGAAGTGCGGGACGCCGACGCCGACGGTGAGCATTCCGGCGGACTTCAAAGCCTGGTATCCGCCGATGAGATCGGTGGCGCGGTGCAAACCGAGCTGCTGGAGCGAGGACGCGGCCAAACTCGAGGTGTAGCCCTCCGAGCAGAAGATGATCCATTCCACGTCGTGGTCCACCGCCAGTGACAGGCGGGCCGAGGAGGTGGGGTCCAGGCGCCATTCCAGCACATTGCGTTCGATCACCAGCGCGCCCGGCAGCGCGCCTTCGCGCACACGCTGGGCGGCGGGACGGATGTCGACCAGAATCGCGCCCCTGGCCAATGCGGCGGGCACGTCGTAGACATAGAGCCGGTGTAGATCCGCGCGGGCGTTCTCGAGCATCTGATCAATCGTCAAACGACTCATCACAGGTCACCTTCGGGCTGGTCGGTGAGGACGGTTTTGGTGCGCCGCAGGGTGCCGTGACCGGTCACCTCGTAATACGACATCGCCGACAACGGCGGGGAATAGGCGTGCACGCTGAGCGTGGGATCGAGCGGGCCGACGGATTCCGCGGCGGCGGGCGCGCGCACCACGTCGTGCACCCAACCGATCGGGAACGACGCCTGATCACCCGCGGCGAGGGTGCGCCTGCGCAGTTCCGAACCGTTCCAGCGGAATTCCGAGAGCGCGCCGCTGAGCACGGTGAGCGCGCCGAGCGAACCGGCGTGGTCGTGCAGGTCGGTGGACTTACCGGGGGTCCAGCTGATCAGCCAGACGTCGACCTCGTCGTCGTGCAGCAGGCGGGTGGCCCAGCGCTGCTCGGTGGGCCAGATGCCGTCGGCCGGTAACAGGTGGTCGTAGCGACCGGCGAGGACGTCTTCGGCTCCCTCGTCGGTCAGGCGCAGCAGGTCGGCCGGACGCAGGCGGGTCGGCAGGGCCGAGGCGACCGCGCGGTCGAGCGGGGGCGTCGCGGAGAAGCTGTCGCGCGCAGAGGAAAGGGAAAGAACAGAGGAACGCATGAGCGCATCTCCAGAAGGTGTGGATCGGTCGAGGGGAAAACGTCAGCCTCGAACGGTCGAGGCAGGTCAGCCTCGACAACACTCCTGGGTGCTCACACGGAAATACACAAGCGTGAGTTTAGCAGGTCATGATCAGCGGAGTCGATCATGACCTGTGTCTCACTTCTTGTTGCGCTCATAGACGTGCCGTAGACCGGTCAGCGTCAGATGCGGCTCGTGGGAATCGATCGTCTCCGATTCCGGGACGATGAGCGGGGCGCCCGCGCCGGTGCCGACCACGGTGACATCGCTCCCGGCGAAGGCGTCGAATTCGTCGCGGATGCGGTCGATCAGACCGTCCACCAGGCCCGCGAAGCCGAAGACGGCACCGGACTGCATGCACTCCATGCTGTTCTTGCCCAGCACCGAGCGGGGGCGGGTGAGTTCCACACGCCGCAGCGCGCTGCGCTCGACCAGCGCCTCGGTGGCGATCTCCACGCCGGGCGCGATCACCCCGCCGAGGAACTCGCCCTTGGCCGAGACCAGGTCGACGCAGATGGCGGTGCCGAAATCGACCACGATCGCCGGGCCGCCGAACTGGCGGTAGGCGGCCAGACAGTTGACGATGCGGTCGGCGCCGACCTCCTTGGGGTTGTCCACCAGCAGCGGGATGCCGGTGCGCACACCGGGTTCCACCAGCACGTGCGGCACGTGCGCCCAGTAGCGCGCGAGCATGGTGCGCAGTTCGCGCAGCACCGGCGGCACGGTCGACAGCGCCGAGACGCCGATGACCTGGTCGAGCTCGTCACCGACCAGGCCGCGCACCTGCATGGCGAACTCGTCGGCGGTGAGCAGCGGGTTGGTGTGCACGCGCCAGTGGCGCACCAGTTTCGCGTGGTCTCCGGAGCCGGAGATCAGGCCCAGTTCGATCCCGGTGTTGCGGACATCGATCGTCAGCAGCATCTCGCGACCCCCGCCGCGCTCAGGCGAACGACAGCGAGCGCGGGGAGGTGAGCCCGGAGCCCTCGGGGGCGTGGGCCGGGTCGGACCCGAGTTCGACCGGGCGGTTGCGCTCGTCGACGAAGACCACCTTGGGGTCGTAGGCGCGCAGCTCGGCCTCGTCCAGCTGGCCGTAGGCGATGAGGATGACCAGGTCGCCGGGGTGCACGAGATGGGCGGCGGCGCCGTTGATCCCGATCACGCCCGAACCGCGCTCACCGGCGATCACATAGGTCTCCAGGCGGGCGCCGTTGTCGATGTCGACGATGCAGACCTGCTCGCCCTCGAGCAGATCGGCGGCGTCGAGCAGGTCCTGGTCGACGGTCACCGAGCCGACGTAGTGCAGGTCGGCGTGGGTCACCGTGGCACGGTGGATCTTGGACTTCATCATGGTGCGCAACATCGTCGTCGCCTTTCTCAGAGCGCCTGGGTGGCAGGCAGGGAGTTCGCGTCGGGGTGTCCGTCGATCTGGGCGCCGAGGACGATCGGGGCGTTGTCGATCAGACGGGTGTCGCCGACCTTGGCCGCGACGAGGAGACGGGCATTGCCCGCGGTGGGCGCCGGGCCCAGGTTGGCATCGCGCAGTTCGAGGTAGTCCAGGGCCAGGCCGTCGACCGCGTCGAGCACGGCGTGCGCGGCGGCCAGCACGGCCTCGCCACCCAGACCGGCGGCGTGCCTGCCCGCGGCCAGGGCGGCCGAGAGGGCGAGTGCGGTGTCGCGCTGCTCGGCGGTGAGGTAGCGGTTGCGCGAGGACAGCGCCAGGCCGTCGGCCTCGCGCACCGTCGGATAGGCGACGATCTTGGCCTCGAGGTTCAGATCGCGCACCATCTGACGGATCAGGGTGAGCTGCTGGTAGTCCTTCTCGCCGAAGTACGCCTCGGAGGCGTGGGCGATATCGAGCAGCTTGGCGACGACGGTGAGCATTCCGGCGAAGTGGGTCGGCCTGCTACCACCCTCGAGCTCGGCGCCCAGCGGGCCCGGCTGGATGGTGGTGCGCGGCCCCTCGGGGTACATGTCGTGAGCCGAGGGGGCGAACACCAGGTCGACGCCCTCGTTGCGCAGCAGCTCGAGATCGGAGTCGAGGGTGCGCGGGTAGGCGTCGAGATCCTCGCCAGCGCCGAACTGCAGCGGGTTGACGAAGATCGACACGATCACCACCTGGTTGGCCAGTTTCGCCTGGCGGACCAGCTGCAGGTGACCCTCGTGCAGGGCGCCCATGGTGGGCACGAAGCCGATCGTGCGACCGGCCCCGCGCAGCGCCTTGGCCACGGTCGAGAGCACCTCGGGGCTGTGGTGCACGGTGAGCGCGCCGGGCTTGTACGCGCCGGTGGCTCGGGCCCCGCCCTGGTGGTAGTGCACTTCTCGGGGTTCCATCAGTGGCCTTTCTCGGCGAGCAGGTCCAGCAGTGCCGGATTGGTCTTGGCGAGTTCGGCGGTGCGCAGCGACAGGGCGCGGTAGACCTCGCCCAGGCGTGCGTCCACCGACTCGAAGGCGCGCAGATGCGCGGCCACCGCGTCGACGTCACCGCGCGCGACCGGACCGGTCAGCGCGGCGGGGCCCCGGCGCAGCGCGTTGTCCAGCGCGGCCGAGACGAGCGGGGCGAGCAGCCGTTCGGGCAGGCCGCCGGGTTGGTCGTCGATCACGGGCTGCCCGAGCAGGCCCGGCCCGGCCAGCGCCTCGCGCAGCGCGGCGACCGCGTCGACGATGACGGTGACCAGATGATTGGCGCCGTGCGCGAGGGCGGCGTGATAGAGCGTGCGCTGTTCCTCGGCCACCCGCACCGGCTCGCCACCCATCTCGATCACCAGCGCCTGGGCGATGGCGTAACCGATCTCGTCGGCGGCGGTGACGCCGAAGCAGGCATTGGCCAGGCGGTCGATGTCCTCGTCGTGGCCGGTGAAGGTCATCGCGGGGTGGATGGCCAGGCCGAGAGCGCCCTGGTCGGTCAGCGGCCGCAGCACGGCGATGCCGTTGGCGCCGGAGGTGTGCGCCACGATGGTGCCCGGGCGCACGACACCGGCACTCGCCAGACCGCGGACCAGTCCGGCCAGCTCGGCATCCGGGACCGCGAGCAGCAGCAACTCGCTGCGGCGGGCGATCTCCTCCACCGGCAGCACGGGTGATTCGGGCAGCCGCGTCCGCGCCCGGTGCACCGAGGCATCGGAGATCGCGGCGACACCGAAGACCACATGTCCGGCTCGCTCGAGCGCGACACCCAGGGCCGAACCCACCCGTCCCGCCGAGACGATTCCCACCGTCAGCCGTGCGGGCGCGGGGTCCAGACCCACGTTCGCGCCATCGGAATTGACACTTCTCGAGGTCAACATTGTCCTCTCGATTCGCGTTCCAGTCCCGCGGGGCGGGTACCGGACGTTACGCATCGAGAATAGAGGGCGACCGGTCTCGACCGCCACGGGCCGTGCCCGTGATCTATCTCTCGGGGCTCAGGAGCGCGAGGACTCCGATTCGAGGTTGGCCATGATGTCGGCCACCGACAGGCGGGGCGAGCCCTCGGCTTCGGCGCGGCGACGTCGGCGGGAGCTGGTGCCGACGGTCGGACCGGCGGGCGTGGTGGTGGCGGACTCGTCCGGCGCGGACGCGACGTCGGCGGAGGACTCCGGCGCGTGGTCGGACGGGCTGGCCGTGGGCGTGGCGTCGGCCGGGGTCGCGGGTTCCTGGCCGGGGGCCGCGTCGAGGCCGTCGGCACCGACCTGACGGGTGTGCGGGGCGGACAGGCGCGGCGGGGGCGTCTTGCCGGAACCGGCGGCCGGGGCGGGCGCGACGAACGGCGAATCGGTGGCCGCGGCCTGCTGGGACTGCTGGGCCTCGGCGTAGTCGTCCAGCGAGACGGCGGAGGTCTCGGCGGTGACCGGATCGTCGTACGGGTCGGCGAAATTGGCCGCGACGGGCTGCATGAAGACCGGTTTCAGTGCGCTGGGCGGTTGCTGCCACGGGCCGAACCAGGCCGCATTGGCATCCACCGGGCTATCGTCGAAATCCGGCTCGATGTCGTCGAAGGCGTCGAAACTGCCCGCGGGCAGGGCATCGATGCGCACGGCGTCGGCCTGCAGGGCCACCTGCTCGTCGGGCAGGGCGCCGTCGAAGAGAACCTGCAGGTTCTGGCGCAGCAGGGTCAGCTCGGCGCGCAGCGCGGCGATCTCGGTGGCGTCGGCACCCACCTCCGCGCGCACCCGCGCCTCCACACCCATCTCGTATTCGCGGCGCGCGTTGATCTCGCGTTCGAGCTGCAACTCGTAGACGGTCTGCAGATCACGAACCTTCGCCTTGTCGACGGCCGCGTCCTTGCGGTAGCGGGTGGCCGCGAGCGCGCCGATCACCGCCGCCCACAGGGCCGCTACCAGGCCGATCCGGACGTATTGCACGTTCTCGCTGAAGATCAGGAAAACGCTGGCCGTCAGGCCGAGCAGGAGGAGGGCGCCGATGAAGAGCTTTCCCGCGTCGTCCCGCCGTCGACGGGGCGTGGTGCTACGGGAGGGTGAAACCATGGTGGCCAGGGTAGCCGGGAATCGCTGGTCGGCGCACCGTTGTGGCCGGTGGTTCCGTTCGGAAGTTGCTAAGTGGTAGCCGGTTCGTCCGGTGGGTCCTCCGGCGCGCGGCAGCAGTACTCCAGCCAGAATGCCGCAGCAACCAGGGCAGAACCGGCCACCAGGCCGACGAAGGCGCCGGGGACGTCGGCCGCCGCGGCGGTCACCGTGTCGCGCTGTGGGAAGACCCACAGCAGGAACCCGAGCCACACACCCGCCGCCAGCGAACCCACCTGCAACGATGCCTTCGCCAACGCGGCCAGCCGTGCCACATTGATCGGGTGCACCTCACCCTGCCCGTCACCGACCTTCTCCTCGGCGATCTTGGCCTTGATGACGAACCCCAGCGCGGCCTCGATCGCGGCCACCGGCAGCAGCGAGGCGCCCGCGGCCACCGAGATCGGCGGGAAGGCGGAGTAGGCGACGCGGGTGCCGATCCAGGCCACCGCGGCGGCCAGCACCACGTTGAGCGCGAGGTCGAGCAGCCGGGTGGGTTTCAGCACGCGCGGGCGCTCTCGTCGGTCAGCGCGAGGTCGGTACGACGCACTCCGGCGCGTTCGGCGGGGTCGAGCGCGGCGAGCAGGTCGGCGATCGGGGTCGGGGTGCCCGCCACGGGCAGGGTGGCGTCGGGCTGCGCGGCCAGCCACGGGACGAGCACGAAGGCGCGGTGGTGTGCCTGCGGGTGCGGCAGGATCAGCGCGGGATCGGTATCGCGCACGATCGGGGCGCCGGTGGCATCGGTGCAGGTGATGACGTCGACATCGAGCGTGCGGGCGCCCCAGCGCACTTCGCGCACCCGCCCGGCGGCCTGCTCGAGGTCCTGGCCGAAGCGCAGCCAGGCGTAGTCGTCGAAGGCCGGGTCCTCGACGACGAGCACCGCGTTGAGGTAGTCGTCCTGGTCGACCCCGCCCCACGGCGCGGTGGTGTACACCGGCGAGGCCGTCACCAGCCGCTCCCCCAGCGCGTCGACCACGCCGCGCAGCCGCGCCAGGCGGTCATCCAGGTTCGCGCCGATCGAGAGCACCGCGCGAGTCATCGGCGCTGCTCCGGGGAATGGGTGCGGTAGCGGGTGGCCACCACGCGCACGTCGGCGAAGGTGTGCGGGATGGGCGCCGACGGCTTGTGCACGACGGCCTCCACGGCCTCGATGCGCGGGTCGGTCATCACGTCGTCGGCGATCTCGGAGACCACCGTCTCGATCAGATCGCGCGGTTCCCCGGCGACGATGCGGACCGCGCGCTCGGCCAGGGCGCCGTAGTCGACGGTGTCGGCCAGGTCGTCGGAGGCGGCGGCCGCGGCGAAATCGACCCACACCGTCAGGTCGACGACGAACTCCTGGCCGTCGCGGCGCTCGAAATCGAACACGCCGTGCCTGCCGAACACGCGCAGTCCGCGCAGTTCGATGCGCGAGGTCGCGGCGCGACCGGCGGGCGGGGGCAGCAGCGGTGAGTTCATCGGGTGGCTCCTCGGGCTGCGGTGGCGCGACGCCACGTGTCGACGACGGCGATGGCGTCCAGCGAGGCGCGCACATCGTGCACGCGCACGCCCCACGCGCCCTGGGTCGCGGCGATGGCCGAGACCGCGGCGGTGGCGGTCTCCCGGCCCGCGGGCGGACGCGGGCCCGACGCGTCGGCCAGCAGCGCGCCGAGGAACCGTTTGCGGGAGGCGCCGATCAGGATGGGCAGGCCGTCGGCGACGAATTCCGGCAGCGCGGCCAGCAGTTCCCAGTTGTGTTCGGCGTTCTTGGCGAAGCCGAGGCCGGGATCGAGGATCAGCTTGTCCGCGGCGACGCCCGCGGCGACGGCCATCTCGACCTGGGCGGCCAGTTCGGCGCGCACCTCGGCGACCACGTCGTCGTAGTGGTCGGCGGGGCCGGTGTGGCGGTAGTCGGCGCTCGCGCGCCAGTGCATGAGGATCCACGGCACGTCGGCGTCGGCGACGACCTTCACCATGTCCGGGTCGGCCCGGCCGCCGGAGACGTCGTTGACCACGGCCGCCCCCGCCGCCAGGGCCGCCTCGGCGACCTCGGCGCGCATGGTGTCGACGCTGGTCGGCACGCCCGCGGCGACCAGGCCGCGGATCACCGGAACGACCCGCGCGGCCTCGGTGGCCGGGTCCACCCGGTCAGCACCCGGCCGGGTGGACTCGCCACCCACATCGACGATGTCGGCGCCCGCCGCGTACAGCTCGACACCGTGCGCGATCGCCAGCTCCGGGTCCAGATACCGGCCGCCGTCGGAGAAGGAATCCCCGGTCACGTTGACCACGCCCATGACCACACAGGAGCGGTCACCGCGCGCGATCACGCCGGTTTCGCTCATTTGCGCAGGATGAGGTCCAGCGCCTCGGAGCGCGAGGCGGCGTTGGTCTGCAGCAGGCCGCGCACCGCCGAGGTGGTGGTGCTCGCGCCGGGCTTGCGGATACCGCGCATGGCCATGCACAGATGCTCGGCCTCGACCACCACGATGGCCCCGCGCGGCTCCAGCCTGCGCATCACCGCGTCGGCGATCTGGCTGGTCAGCCGCTCCTGCACCTGCGGGCGCTTGGCGTAGAGGTCGACCACGCGGGCCAGCTTGGACAGCCCGGTCACCCGACCGTGCGGGCCGGGGATGTAGCCCACGTGCGCGACGCCGTGGAAGGACACCAGGTGGTGCTCGCAGGTGGAGTACATGGGGATGTCACGCACCAGCACCAGTTCCTGGTGACCCTCGTCGAAGGTGGTGGCCAGCACCTCGTCGGGCTCGGTGTAGAGCCCGGCGAACATCTCCTTGTAGGCGCGGGCCACCCGGGCGGGGGTGTCGAGCAGACCGGGACGGTCGGGGTCCTCTCCGACGGCGAGCAGCAGTTCGCGCACCGCCGCCTCGGCCCGTTCCTGGTCGAACGCACGGCCGGTCGCCAGTGCCGTCAGCCGCGACGGGCTCGTCGCGCCGAGCTCGCCAGCGGAATCGGCGCTCGACCCGTTACCAGACAACTTCTCCGCACCTCCACATGTCGACGCCGGTTCTGCTCCGGCATCCGACGATCGAGCGTAGTTGGCCACCGGTCAGCGGCGGCCGTTCGGCCCTTCCCAGTCGTTGTTCTCCGGCTCGGTACCGGGCGCGGGCTGCTCACCCCAGGCCCCCTGATGCCGGGGCTGCTGCTCGGGCGGAGCCCAGGCACTGCCCTGGTTGGGCGGCGGGGCCTGCGGCTGCGGTGGTTGCTGCTGCTGCGGCTCCTCGCGCGGTGGCCAGCCCGGCGCCGACCACCCGGCCGGGGCGCCGTAGTCGGGCCGCGAACCGTGGGTGCCGGACTGGCGCGGGAACGCCTGGGTCGGCGCGCTGGGCAGCGGGTAGCCGGACGCGGGCGGCGCGGGCTGGTACTGCGGCGGCGCCGGATGACCGTTGGCGGGCTCGAGCGGCGCACCGGCGGGCACCGGCGCTGGCTGCACCGGCGGCCACGGCTCGCCGCGCTCGGCGGCCAGCTCACCCGGCGTCTTCACCGGCGGCTTGTCCGAGGGCAGCCGGTCACCGAAATCGTTGAACGCGGTGATGCGCGGGCGCTTCTCGACCCCGGCCAGAATGGTCTCGAGATCCTTGCGGTGCAGGGTCTCGCGCTCGAGCAGGGCCGTGGCCAGCGCGTCGAGCTGCTCGCGGTACTCGCTCAGGATCGACCACGCCTCGGTGTGCGCGGCCTCGATCAGGTTGCGCACCTCCTCGTCGATCTCGCGGGCGACCTCGTGCGAGTAGTCGGCCTGCGTGCCCATCGAGCGTCCGAGGAACGGGTCGCCCTGCTCCTGGCCGTAGCGCACCGCGCCCAGGCGCGCGCTCATGCCGTACTCGGTGACCATGCCGCGCGCGATCTTGGTGGCCTGGTCGATATCGGAGGACGCGCCGGTGGTCGGCTCGTGGAACACCAGTTCCTCGGCCGCGCGGCCACCCATGGCGAACACCAGCCGAGAGATCATCTCCGAGCGGGTCATCAGGCCCTTGTCGTCCTCGGGCACGGTCATGGCGTGACCGCCGGTGCGGCCGCGCGCCAGGATGGTGACCTTGTAGACGGGCTCGATATCGGGCATCGCCCACGCGGCGAGGGTGTGGCCACCCTCGTGGTAGGCGGTGATCTTCTTCTCGTGCTCGCTGATGATGCGGCTCTTGCGGCGCGGACCACCGATGACACGGTCGACCGACTCCTCCAGCGATTCGCCGGTGATCAGCTGACCGTTCTCGCGCGCGGTGAGCAGCGCGGCCTCGTTGATGACATTGGCCAGGTCGGCGCCGGACATGCCGACGGTGCGCTTGGCCAGACCCTCGAGATCGGCGTCGGGCGCGATCGGCTTGCCCTGCGAGTGCACCCGCAGGATGGCGCGGCGACCGGCCAGGTCCGGATTGCCGACCGGGATCTGCCGGTCGAAGCGGCCGGGACGCAGCAGCGCCGGGTCGAGGATGTCGGGCCGGTTGGTGGCCGCGATCAGGATGATGTTGGTGCGGTCGCCGAAGCCGTCCATCTCGACGAGCAGCTGGTTGAGCGTCTGCTCGCGCTCGTCGTGACCACCGCCGAGACCGGCGCCACGCTGGCGGCCGACAGCGTCGATCTCGTCGACGAAGATGATGCAGGGGCTGTTCTGCTTGGCCTGCTCGAACAGGTCGCGCACCCGCGAGGCGCCGACACCGACGAACATCTCGACGAAGTCCGAACCGGAGATGGTGAAGAACGGCACGCCCGCCTCACCGGCGACCGCGCGGGCCAGCAGCGTCTTACCGGTTCCGGGCGGGCCGTAGAGCAGCACGCCCTTGGGGATCTTCGCGCCGAGGGCCTGGTAGCGCGAGGGGTTCTGGAGGAAGTCCTTGATCTCGTAGAGCTCCTCGACCGCCTCGTCGGCACCGGCCACATCGGCGAAGGTGGTCTTGGGCATGTCCTTGGACAGCATCTTGGCCTTGGACTTGCCGAAGCCCATCATCCCGCCGCGACCGCCGCCCTGCATGCGCGACATCACGAACAGGAACAGGCCCACCAGCAGCACCATCGGCACGATGAACAGCAGCAGCTGCGAGAGCCAGCTCTCCTGCTTGACGACCGTGTCGTACTTCGCGCCGGACTGCTTGACCGCGTCGAAGATCTGCGCCGAGGTCTCCCCGCCGCCCGGATACTTGGCGACGATCTTGGTGTTGTTGTTCGTCGCGTCGTTGCCGTTGTTCAGTTCGATACGGAGCTGCTGCTCCTTGTCATCGATCTGGACATTCTTGACATTGGCTTTGTCGTTCAGCTGGCTGAGCGCCACGGAAGTGTCGACACTCTCCCAGCCGCGCGTGTCATCGCTGAGAAAGCTGAACAGCCAGATCATGAGCAGGATGCCCGAGATGATCGCCAAAGTGCGAAACACTGTCTTGCGGTTCATAGAGCGTCGGCCGGACGGCCCAGTCCTTTCCGGTTATTTCTCCGGGTGTGCCTAGCGAAGCGTCGAGATGGCGGGTTTCGGATGCGGACATGCCACGTTACCGCGTACGGTCTAGTTCGATACATCGCGCAGTTCGGCTGCTGGTGCAGTTGCACTGGTCAACGCCCGGAGAACGCCAGAGGTTCCCCAACGCTCCGGGCTGGTTGTGGCAAGTGGCCACAATCATGGCATGCCCGCCCTATCGTGGGCGACGACACAACTACAGCGCAGGGGGTACGGACATCGTCGAGCTACGAACACCCACAGCGATTCTGCGCCACGGCCGAGGGCGGCTCACCGTCCTGCGACCGGGTACCGACGGCGAACGGGTTCTCGACGTTCCCATCGCCGACCTGCTCAAAGTACGGCTCAACCGCCGTGCCGACGACGCGGTGGTCATCGAGATCTACCTGCGTTATCCCACCCCGGTCCTCACCGGCGTGCCCGCCGACCGTACCCCGCTGCCGGTCCTGATCGCCGAGCACGACGTGCCCGCCGCGCTGGGCATCGTGGACCGGATCAACGACCAGATCATGGCTACCCAGCGCATCGACGTGGCCGCCCCCGACCTCACCCCGCCCGCGCCAGAATGGGGCAAGTCCGGGCCCACCCGCGCCGATGTGGAGCGCGCGGTGCGTCGGATGGCCCCGCGCAAGGAGGCGCGTTCGGCGATCACCGCGCTCAACCGGTATGTCACCCCGGACGAATACGTCCTGGAGACGGCCATCGCGGCGGCCGCGCCCCCGGCGGGCTCTGGCACCGGTCTGCTCGCGGCCACCACCACCCGGCTGCTGTTCGTCTCGGTCGGCTCCGGCGAGCGCTACGCCCACGAGCTGCCGGTTCCGGCGATCCTGGGCGCCCGCACGGTCGAGGGTGCGCGCACCGCGCCCGGGGAGATCGACACCAGGCACGGCGGGTCGGGCATGGACGTCAACGACGGCAACCGCACCCTGCACTTCGCGGGCGTCGACCGGGCCGATACCGAGCGCGTCACCTGCGCGGTGAACTTCGCCGTGCGCAGGCAGGCCGCCGACGGCGCCGCCGGACCCGCCGATCCGGGCGTCTCGCAGCTCTACGCCGAGTGGGAGCTACTGGTCGAGCGGCACTCGCTGGGCATGGTCGACGACACCCAGTTCCAGCGCTACGGCCGCGGCATCCTGCGCAGCCTGTAGGGCTCAGTTCGGTTCGGGCGCTTCGGCTTCGGCCTTCTGCTCGGGCTCGTTGAGTTCGATGCGGCGCCACGGGCTGGTCGGGCGGGTCCACAGCCGCAGCAGTTCCATCCGCCGGTCGACGCCGCCGTTCTTGAGTTCGGCGAGGTCTTCGGTGGCCTGCCAGTAGGTCCAGCCGGTGAGGTAGGCGTCGCCGAACTGGCGCCAGTTGCGGTAGCGGCGCTGCGCGGGGGCCAGCGCGCGCATGGCGTACTCCCAGGCCACGTCGGCGTCGATGTACCCGGCGGTGAACGCCATGCGGGCCACCGCGACCACGCGGGCCAGGTCCCAGGCGTGGATGTCGTTGGGCAGCGGCCGGGCGAGATGGTCGGTGAAGCCGATCTTGATGGCCTGGGCCCAGATGTCGTAGTCGCGCACCAGCGCTTCGGGGTTGTCCATGCCGCGGAAGGAGCCGACCTGGCGCAGGAAGGCGCGGTGCCGGTCGGCGCGCTCGCCGAAGCGGTCGCGTTCGCTGGCGTTGATCGAGGCCGTCACCAGGGGGTGCACCAGCGCATAGAGCGGGGCGTGCATGCCCTCGAGCAGCTGTTCCATGGAGGCGCGGGCCTCGGTGCCGTCGGTGATGCCCCAGGCGCCGGTGAGGGTGTCGATGGCCAGTTCGCGGCGGTCACCGAGGGGATGTTCGCGTTCGGGGCCCAGCAGCATCGCGTCGTGGAAGGCGTCCCAGCGGGTGGAGTAGAAGGCGCCCAGCGACAGGGCGCGCAGTTCGTCGTCGCTGACACCGGCGCCCGACCAGTGGTCTTCTTCGCGTTCGTCCAGTTCCGGGTAGGGAAAAGTGGTCAGCGCTGGTACTCCCCGAGCAGGCATGCGGCCGAGTCTAGTGCGGTGGCCGCCATCACGGGCGGACAGCGATCCCGGGTGCGTCACGAGATTTTCAGATCGAGGCATTCTTGCCCTGACGTGAGATGCCCCACAGGTCTATGGTTCTGACATGTGTAGAAACATCACCGTCTTGCGTGGTCTGGAGCCTGCCGCCACCGAGCAGGAGATCTACGCTGCCGCCTTGCAGTACGTGCGCAAAGTCGGCGGCATCTCCGGGCTGAGCAGCACCACCAAGCCCGCCGTCGACAAAGCCGTCGCCGCCATCGCCGCGGCCACGACGACCCTGCTCGCCGAACTCCCCGACCGGCGTGTCCCGCCGCCCACCGAGCCACCCCTGCGCCGGATCGCGGCCAGGGACGCGGCCGCGGGCGAGGGTACGGCCGCGCGGTAGCGGATCCGGCTCCCCAGGTCCCGGCGTCATCGGCGTCGGGGCGCATCACGATGTCCCTGTTGTCGCCGCGCCAATTGTGCGACGCTGAGGGAAGGTGAACTGATTCACACAACGCAGTGGGGAGCACGACAGTGACCGATATCGACCAGACCGCCTCGGTGATCGAGGTTCGCAATCCCGCGACCGGTGCCATGTCCGGCACCGTGCCGGACACCTCACCCGACGACGTGGCCGCCGCGGTCCGGGAACTGCGCCTCTACCAGCCCGAATGGGAAACCATCGGCCCCGAGGGCCGCAAGCGGTGGCTGCTGAAACTGCAGGACTGGCTCATCGACAACACCGAGCACTTGGCCGAGGTGCTGCAGTCGGAGACGGCCAAACCGCGCGTGGACGCGCTCATCGATCCGGCTTTCGCCGTCGACCTGCTCGGCTATTACGCGCGCCGCGCTGGCAAGTTCCTCGCCGACGACCACCCCTCCCCGCACAGCCCGCTGGCCAGGGTGAAGACCCTCACCGTGGCCTACCGGCCGTACCAGGTGGTCGGCGTGATCACGCCGTGGAACTTCCCGCTGGCCATGCCCGCGATCGACGTGTTCCCCGCGCTGGCCGCCGGTGCCGCGGTGATTCTCAAGCCGTCCGAGGTCACCCCGCTCTCGGCGGTGGAACTGGCGCGTGGCTGGGCCGAGATCGGCGCGCCGCCGGTGTTCAAGGTGGTCACCGGGGCGGGAGCCACCGGCGGGGCCGTGGTCGACAACGCCGACTACATCCAGTTCACCGGCTCGACCGCGACCGGCCGCAAGATCGCCGCCACCTGCGCCGAGCGGATGGTCCCCTACAGCCTGGAGCTGGGCGGCAAGGACCCGGCGATCGTGTTGGCCGACGCCGATATCGACCGGGCCGCGCACGGCATCGCCTTCGGCGGCATGTTCAACGCCGGTCAGGTGTGCATCTCGGTCGAGCGGGTCTATGTGGAGGCGCCGGTCTACGACGAGTTCGTCGAGAAGCTGACCGCGGCGGTGGCCGCGCTGCGCCAGGGCGCCGACGGGCGCGAGTCCAAACACGATGTGGGCGCGCTGGCCAACGAGAACCAGGTGCGCATCGTGCAGCGCCACGTCGACGAGGCGGTGGCCGCGGGCGCTCGGGTGACCACCGGCGGCAAGCGCACCGGCGTCGGCACCTTCTTCGAGCCGACCGTGCTGGTGGACGTGGACCATTCGATGTCGTGCGTGGCCGAGGAGACCTTCGGTCCGACCCTGCCGGTGATGAAGGTGGCCGACGAGGCCGAAGCCGTCCGGCTGGCCAACGACTCCATCTACGGGCTGTCGGCCTCGGTGTGGACCGGTGACAAGAGCCGGGGCGAGCGGGTGGCCCGCCAGCTGAACGCGGGCGCGGTGAATATCAACGACGTGTTCGCCAACCTGTTCAACTTCGCCATGCCCATGGGCGGGTGGGGCCTGTCCGGGGTCGGCGCGCGCTGGGGCGGGGCCAACGGCGTGCGCAAGTACTGCCGCGCCCAGGCCATGACCAAGCCCAAGCTGCCCACCATGGGCAAGGAGCTGTTCTGGTACCCGTACGACATGAACAAGCTCGTGGTCGCGGTCGCCGCGATGCGGGCGGCGGGGGCCCGTGGACTGCGCCGCGTCGACCTGCCGAGCGTCTGGCGGCTCAAGAGCGGTAAGTAGCAACGGATTCCGGCTGCGGCGGAGGTCTCTGTCGCGGTCGGATTCCGCGCGCCGAAACCTCTTGGTGACCAATATCACTCCCCTAACCGGTCCAGGCCCCTGAACCCTGGCCGACGAGCGTTTTCGGACCCCGCCGTCATCGTCGCGGCACAGCCCACAGCCAGGCACGACGTGTGAACCCCGCCTCGATGGTGCGACGCACCATGCCAGGCCATATGCTGTGCGATACCAACCTGGTGACTGTTTTGATCCACCTCCGCGAACTTCCTTGCCCGTTTTGGCTGGAATTTCCCGACCGATTCTGATAGCAAGGTGCTATGGACCCGCATTTGCGCGATCTGCGGTATTTCGTCGCCGTCGCTGAGGAACTGCATTTCACCAACGCCGCCCAGCGGTTGCACATCGCTCAGCCGACGTTGTCGCGTCAGATCCGCCAGCTCGAACGCCAGCTCGACGTGGTCCTGTTCGACCGCAACCAGCGCAGCGTCGCCCTCACCGTCGCGGGCAAGGAACTGCTCGAAGGCGCCCGCAAGATCCTGGAATTGTGGGAGGTCACCAACGTCTCCCTGCAGGAAGCGGGCGAAGTTCTGCGCGTCGGTATCCAGTCCGCGCTCGGCCGCGGCCTGCTCAACGACCTGGAGAGCGCCAGCGGCCACCGCTTGGCCCTGCACGCCGCCTCCTGGAACGACCCGTCCAGCGGGCTGGCCGGTCGTCAGGCCGACCTGGCCCTGGTGTGGCTGCCGCTGCCCGACCCCAACCGCTACCGCTGGCAGGTGCTGCGCACCGAGCCGCGCTGGGTGCTGCTGCCGGAGAACCACCCGCTCGCCGAGCAGGACACCATCGAGTTCGCCGACCTGCTCAACGAACCGTTCGTCGCCCTGCCCACCGAAGCCGGTGCGGTGCGCGACTTCTGGCTCGGCAACGACGCCCGTGGCGGCCGCGCGGCCAAGATCGGCGCCGAGGCGGCCACCCCCGAGGACAAGCTCGAGGCCGTGAGCCTGGGCCTGGGCGTGTGCCTGCTCGCCGAGAACAACGTGCCCATGTACCGCTGGCCCGGCCTGACCGCGCGCCCGGTCGCCGGTCTCACCCCGTGCGAGCTCGCGGTGGCCTGGCGGGCCGACGACACCCGCCCGACCATCCTGGAATTCGCGGGTCGCGCCGTGGACGGCGGCTTCTCCGAGCCCGCCCCGCAGCCGCAGCCGATCGCGGTCTAGTTCGACAGTTCCAGTTGGGCGGCGAGGCCGAGCAAGGTGGCCTCGCTGCCCGGCGGACCGGCCAGCTGCGCGGCCAGCGGGGTATGCGCCTCGGGATGCGTGCCCATCGGCACCGACGCGGCGGGCCAGCCCACCAGATTCCACAGTCCGGTGAAGGGCGCGTAGCGCAGACCTGCGAAAACGTTGGCGCCCCAGCCCCGTCGGCTCCAGCGCCGCGCCTTGGGCGGCTGCGCGGCCAGCGTCGGGGTGATCACCACGTCGAAGTTCTCGAAGAAGTCCAGCATGCGGGCCTCGGTCCGGTCGACCTGTCGCGGGCTCACCAGCCCGAGCCGGTGGATCAGCGTGCCCAGCGCCAGATGACGACGCGTGCGCCGCTGCAACGCGGCCGGATTCCGTAGCCGCCGCGCGTCGGCGAGTCCCACACTCGGCCAACGCAGCAGCATGCTCAGCGCCGCGTCGCCGTAGGGCAGCTCCACCGGTTCCACCAGGTGCCCGGCCGCCGCCGCGCGCGCACCCGCGGTACGCGCCGCCGCCGTCCAGTGTCGATCCATCCGGACCAGTCGCGACGGCGGAGCCACGGCCAGCCCGACGCGTAGTCGATGTGGGGCGCGCACCTCGGCCAGGTCCGAGCGACCCGCCAGCACCGACAGAGCCAGCGCCGCGTCCGACACCGTGGTCGCCAGAATCCCGTTCTCGGCCATGCCACCCCAGGAATCGGCGCCGATCGCGCTGGGCACGGTCTGCCGTCCCGGCTTGATCCCGAAGACCCCGCACGCGGCGGCGGGCACCCGGATCGAGCCGAGGCCGTCGGTGCCGTGCGCGATCGGGACCAGCCCGGCTGCCACCGCGGCGGCCGCGCCCCCGGACGAGCCGCCCGCCGTGCGGCCCACATCGCGCGGATTGCGGGTCACCCGGCCGTCCTCGTCGGTGCACGCCCACAGGCCCAGTTCGGGCATGGCCGTCAGCCCGACGACGATCGCGCCCGCCGCCCGCAACCGCGCCACCACCGGATGGTCGTCGTTCTCCGGCGCGACCGAGGTCGCCGCCGAGCCCGCCCTGGTCGCCTCCCCGGTGACCGCGATGTTGTGCTTGATCGCCACCGGCACCCCGGCCAGCGGCAACTCGTCGAGATCGTCGCGCGCGGCCAGCTGGGCGGCCTCCACCCGCGCCCGCTCGGCGCGCACCACGGTGAAGGCGTTGATCTTGCGGTTCTCCGACGCGATGCGGGCCAGCGCCTCGCTCACCACGTCGATGGGCGTGATGGCGCCCGCGCGCACGCGTGCGGCCACTGCCGCCGCGGGGCCGCCGATGGGGTATTCGTCGGCGGGTGGGTGGGACGACATCATCGTCACCTCAGCGTCCGTCACGCCGTCGTCGTCGACGGACTCCCATGCTACCGCTGTGAGGTCATCGTGCATCGGCGGATTCGCCCCCGTTCGCATGGACGTCGAAATTCGGGTGATCAGCTCTCGAGGCGCAAGTTATCATTTCGAGTACGGCTTCCGGGCCCATGGCGTTGGGTGTCGCACGAACCTTTAGGTCGGTTGATGAGCGATAACACCGCAAGCGGCGGACGACCCGACGAGAGTGCCGGTCGGTCCGCCGAGCTGCGCACCGACATGGTCGAGGCGTTCGCCGCGGCGTGGGGCCAGGCCGGTGACCGGCCGCCCGAGATCGCCGAGTTCCTGCCCGACGCGCGCACCCTGCGCAGGCACGCCCTGCACGAGCTGATCCGGGTCGACCTGCGGCATCGCTGGCTGCACCACGCCAGCGCCGAGGTCGACCGCAAGCGGCTGGCGCAGTACTGCGCGGAATTCCCCGAGCTCGACGCGGCCACGCTGCCCGCCGGGCTGGTCTTCGAGGAGTTCGTGATCCGCAGGCACAGCGGCGAGCGGGTCGACCCGCGCGAATGCCTGCGCGAATACCCGCACCAGGCCTTCAGCCTGCGGGCCCTGCTCAACAACGACGACCTCGACCAGAGCACGCACCGCAGCGAGCCGACGGTGAACCATCCGCCCGACCCCACCCGTACTACCGAGATGACCAGTCCGCAGCTCGACCTCACCGCGACGGCGACCGCGGCGGCCACCGCCGCCGACTCGGTCGCCGCCGACCTCGAGCCGCTGGACCGCATCGAGGTCGGCGAGCGCATCGGCGATTTCGAGCTGCTCACCGGGCTCGGTTCCGGCGCGTTCGCGCGGGTCTTCCTGGCGCGGCAGCGTTCCATGCAGCGGCTGGTCGCGGTGAAGATCTCCGCCGATCGCGGCACCGAACCACAGACGCTGGCCCAGCTCGACCACGACTACATCGTGCGCGTGTTCGACCAGCAACTCCTCGACACCGCCGCCGCGCCCGCGGGCTCGCGCCGCCTGCGGCTGCTCTACATGCAGTTCCTGCCCGGCGGCACCCTGCTCGGCCTGCTGCGCTGGGTGCGCGCCACCCCGCCCGCCGAACGCAGCGGCAAACTCCTGCTCGACGCGGTGGACACCGCCATGGAGGAGAAGGGCGAGATCCGGCCCACCGATTCCAGCGTGCGCGACGAGCTGGCCGCGCTGAGCTGGCCGGAGACCGTGGCCTGGCTGGGCCGCAGGCTGGCCGAGGCACTCGATTACGCCGCCACCCACGGCGTGCTGCACCGCGATGTGAAACCGGCCAATGTGCTGCTCACCGCGGAGGGCGTGCCCAAGCTGGCCGACTTCAACATCAGCTTCAGCCGCACCGTGGCCGGGACCAGTCCGGTGTCGTATTTCGGTGGGTCGCTGTCGTACATGTCGCCCGAGCAGCTCGAGGCGTGTCATCCGGGGCTGGGCCGTTCCGCCGCCGACCTGGACACCCGCTCCGACATCTACTCCCTCGGCGTGGTGCTGTGGGAGCTGCTGACCGGCGCGAAGCCGTTCGACGACAGCACCGCCGAGGAGGGCCACGGCGACGAGACCACCCTCGAGGCGATGCTGGAACGACGCACCGGCGGCGTCGACCCCAGCGCCCAGGATCGCGTGCCCCCCGACTGTCCCGCCGCGCTGCGCCGCGTGCTGCTCACCTGCCTGGAACCCGATCGCGCGCGACGCTGGTCCGATGGCGCGGTGCTGGCCAAGCAGTTCGATCTGTGCCTGGACGAGCGCGCCCGCGACCTGGTCGACCCGCCGCCCAACAGCTGGCGGCTGTGGTTGCGCAAGTGGCCGCTGCTGGTGCTGGTCCTGGCGATCGGCGTCCCCAACGCCCTGGCCTCCTGGTACAACATCCAGCACAACGAGACGCTGGTGGTGAGCAGGCTCGGCGAATCCGCCCAGCAGACCTTCATCCTCATCACCGCCGGGGTGAACCTGATCTTCTTCCCGGCGGGCGCGGCCCTGCTGATCTACCTGTCCCGCTTCGTCCTCTGGGTACCCGGCGGCCTGCGCAAGGGCCGCCGCTACGACTCCGACACGCTGCGCCGCGCCAGACACGACACGCTGCGCTTCGGCGACCGCGCGGTGATCGTGGCCTTCTCGCTCTGGGCGCTGGCCGGATTCACCTTCCCGATCGCCCTGCAACTGGCCTCCGGCGACGTCCCCGGCCGCGCCGTGGTGCACTTCCTGGCCTCGCTGCTGGTCTGCGGCGCGATCGCGGTGGCCTACCCGTTCTTCCTGGTGACCTACTACCTGGTCCGCTGCCTCTACCCGGTGTTCCTCCGCCACGGCGAGATCAGCGCCGACGACGGCAAATGGCTGCGCGACCTACGCCGCCGCTGCACCTGGTACCTCGCCGTCGCCGCCTCGGTCCCGCTGCTGGCCGTCGCGGGCCTGACCTTCCTGCCCCCGGCCGACATCCCCTCGGTGATCCTCGCCGTCCGCGTCCTGTGCGTCGGCGGCATCATCGCCTTCGTCGGCTCCTACGTACTGTTCAGGGCCCTCGAGGCCGACCTACAAGCCCTCGAGCGCGTGGTCAGCTGAACGAAAGCCGCCATGACCGCCTTCCCGCCCCCGCACCCGCGACCCCGAGGAGCGGCGGCGCGCAGCGCCGGTCGCGGCCGGGTCGCGACTCGAGCGCGCCAGCGCTCCAGAATTACGAGTAGACGGCGGGGTTCAGGGTGCCGATGTAGGGCAGGTCGCGGTAGCGCTCGGCGTAGTCGAGGCCGTAGCCGACGACGAATTCGTTGGGGATGTCGAAGCCCACGTGGGCGACGTCGACGGGGGTGCGCAGGGCGTCGGGCTTGCGCAGGAGGGTGACCACTTCCAGCGAGGCCGGGTTGCGGGTGGCCAGGTTGCGCTTGAGCCAGGACAGGGTGAGACCGGAGTCGATGATGTCCTCGACGATCAGCACGTTGCGGCCCGCGATGTCCTTGTCCAGGTCCTTCATGATGCGCACGACGCCCGAGGACGAGGTGGACGACCCGTAGGACGACACGGCCATGAACTCCAGCTGGGTGGGGATCGGCAGCGCCCTGGCGAAGTCGGTCATGAAGAAGATCGCGCCCTTGAGCACGCAGATCAGCAGCAGGTCGCCCTCGGGGCTGTCGGGCGGGTACCGCTTCGCGACGAGTTCGGCCAGTTCCTCGATCTTGGCCTTGATCTCGTCTTCGGTGATCAGCACCGAGGCGATGTCGTCTCCGTACACGGAAGTGGGTGTCCCTTCGTGATGTCGATCCCGACCGGGCCGGTTCATTATGTGTCATCGAGACGCGGCTGTGCGCGCACCGCCAGCGTGCCATGCTCACGCCCCACGACCAACCGGTGGGCCCGGCTTCCCCCGCCCACGGCCACGCCGCCCTGCCCGCGCCAGTCGCTCACCAGCTCGTCGATCGCCTGTAAATGCGCGTTCATGAGCCCCCCGATCCCCTGCTCGGTCAGCCACGCCCGCACCGCCCGCCGCCGCAGGGCCGCGGGCGCAGTGGTCAGGATCTCGATGGACAGTCGCGGGCGATCGGTGTCGTCGAGGCCACTTCCCCCCGACGCGGCCCCGGGGACGCCAGTGGCAGACAGAGGCGCGACCGCGTCGGGGGGTGGGATGGTCGCCGAGCGGCGCAGGTCCTCGGCGAGAGTGTCCAGAACCGTGCCGTCCTCACGCAACTGCCCGGCGGTGCGCGCCAGCGCCTGCGCGACTCCGCCGCCGAGCACCTCCTCGAGCAGCGGCAGCACCTCGCTCCGCACCCGGACGCGGGTATAGCCGGGATCGGTGTTGTGCGGGTCGTCCCACGGTTCGATCCCCAGATCCGCGCACATACGCACCGTCTGTGCCCGTCGCACCCCGAGCAACGGCCGCCCCCACGGCGCGTTCCACGCCGCCATCCCCTGAATGGAGCGCCCGCCGGACCCGCGCCCCAACCCGAGCAGCACCGTCTCGGCCTGGTCGTCGAGGGTGTGCCCGAGCAGCACCGGCCGCCCGTCACGCGCGTCCTCCAGCGCGGCATACCGAGCCGCCCGCGCCGCCGCCTCCACACCCCCGTCCCGGCCGACCTCGACCGGCACGACGACCGCGTCCACGCACCCCAGTGCGAGCGCCTGCTCAGCCGCCCGCCGAGCCACCTCCCCCGACCCCTCCTGCAATCCGTGATCGACAACCACCGCCGTCACCGCGCCCGCCTCGACCACAGCCGCCGCGACCAACGCCAGCGAATCCGCCCCACCCGACAACCCGACGACCACCGGCGCCCGCCCACCCCGAGCCGCGACCCACTCCCGCACGCCCCGCCGCACCGCCAACACCGCCGCGGTCTCCGGCAACCGCACCCAGGCCGAATCACCTACCGGACTCATGCCAGCAGGCTACCGAGCCGCCACGTCACACCGACCTGGACCATCGGTCACCACGCTCTGGTGACGCACCCGATACTCACCTGAGAACGTGGTGATGACCCGCCCGACACGATTCAGGCGAGGACGCGGGTGACCCAGCGGTCGGGCTCGTCGATCTCGTCGAGGAGCGGGAGGGTGTCGGCGTTCGTCCAGATCGTGTTGAACTCCGCGACGCCCACGCGCTCGACCACCGCGTCCACGAACTTCTTGCCGCGCACGTACTGCGCCACCTTCGCGTCGACACCGAGCAGCGCGCGCATGATCCGCTGGATCGGGTTGGACGGCTTCTTGCGGCGCCGGTCGAAAGCGGCACGAATCTGCGCGACGGTGGGCACCACGGCGGGCCCGACGGCGTCCATGACGTGGTCGGCGTGGCCTTCGAGCAGGGTGCCGAGCATGAGCAGCCGGTCGAGCGCCTCGCGCTGCGGCGGTGCCTGGGCGGCGCGCAGCAGGCCGACGATGCCGCGACTGTTGGGATCGTCGGCCGCGTCGGCGGCGCGGCGGGCGCGCACCTCGCCGAGCAGCCGGGTGAGCATCTCGCTCATCGGCTCCTCACCGACCTCGCTGAGGATGTCGACATTGGTGCGCATGTAGTCCGCGAGCCAGGGCGCCGAGGAGAACTGCACGCGATGGGTCACCTCGTGCAGGCAGACCCACAGCCGGAAGTCCGACGGGTCCACCCCGAGCGCCCGCTCCACGCCGACGATGTTCGGCGCCACCAGCAGCAGGGTGCCGTCGTCACCGGTGAACGGGTCGTACTGTCCGAGAATCGCCGTCGACAGGAAGGCCAGCATGGTCCCGGCCTGCACCCCGGCCGGTTTGCCGACGAAACGCCCGGTCAGCGAGGTGGATTCGGTGCCGGTGAGCACCGCCATGGAATCGGCGGCCGCGGCGATCCAGCCGGGCCGGTCCACGATTCTGGCCTCGGGCACCGGCCGGTCGTCGAGCAATCCGCTGACCTCGCGCACCGGCCCCTCGGCCCGCACCGACGCGGCCGCCAACTCGGTGACGGCCTGTTCGGCCGCGTCCCGGGAGATCCGTGGCCCGGCGGGCGCGAGCGCCCCACCGGTGCGCGCGGCCAGCCGCCAGTCCACCGCTCCGCTGAAGGCCGACGGCTTGCCGGTCTTGTCCTCGCTCATCGCCACCCGCTCTCTCAGGAGCAACCGCAGTTGCGCAGGGCGCCCGCCACCGCGTCGAGGGCGGGCCTGCTCACCTCCGGCAGCCTGTCGTTGGACATCAGCGCGAACGTGAGCACCCGTCCGTCGCGGTCGAGCACATACCCCACCAACGCGCTCGCGACACTCAGAGTTCCGGTCTTGGCCCGCACCCAGCCCGCGCCCTGCCGGTTCTGGGTGACGAAGCGCGGCGCCAGCGTGCCGGTGCCGCCCGCCACCGGCAGGTCGTCGAGAAGGGGTGCGAGAGCCGCTGCGCGCGGGTCGGTTTCGGGCCTGGCCTGGGTGCCCGCCGGGACCACGGCGGCGTCGCCGGTGGGCTGGGCGGCGGTCGCGATGATGGAGTCGAGCAGCCGCGGCGGCACCCGGTCGTCCACGGAAAGGCCGCTGTTGTCGGCCAGATGCAGTCCGCTGACGTCGAATCCGGAGGTGCTCAGCACGGCGGTGGTCGCGGCGACGGCACCGGCGAAGGACGCCTCCTGCCCGGTCGCCATGGCCAACTCGCGCCCGATCGCCTCGGCCAGCACATTGTCGGAGTGGATCATCATGTCGTGCAGCCGGACTCGCAGCGGCGCCGATTCCACCCTGGCGATCTCGGCACCGCGCTGCGCGGCCTGCCCGACCCGCACCGCGGCCGGATCGACCCCGAGTTCGGCGGCCAGCGCCCGACCCGCGTCGAGCGCCGGGGTGGCGCTGCGCGGGGAGTAGTCGGCCGACGGATCGAAGCGCCCACCGTCGAGCATGATCGGCTCGATCGGCGCGATGGAACCCTCGGGAATGTCGATCGGGTCCCAGCCGGAGGCCATGGTCGGCCCCGCATAGACGGAGTTGTCCACGACGATGGAACTCACCTTGGTCCCGGCCGCCTTGACCTTGGCGGCCAGATCGGCGATGCGGGCCCCGTCGGTGTAATAGCCGCCGTCGGCGCGGGTGGTCAGGGTCGGGTCGCCGCCCGCCACCAACACCAGCTCGCCGGGCGCCCCGGTGACGGCCTTCGTCGCCAGCCGCTGCTCGTCGGGCAGGGTCAGCAGCGCGGCCGCGACCAGCATGGTCTTGGCCGTCGAGGACGGGATCATCGCTTTGGTCGGGTCCTGGCTCCACAGCACCGTGCCGCTGGCCGCGTCGGTCACCTGACCGGCGAACGAGCCGAGATCGGGGCTGCCGACCACCGGCGCGAGCGCGGCGGCCAGCCCGGCCGGGGTGGGCGCTGGCGCGTTCGACCTGGCCGGTGTCACCTGCGCGGGCGACGGTTCGTCGCGCGGCGCCTCGGCCACTGTCAAGCCCCCATGGCGGAACTCCGGCGTCCACGGCTTGGCGATCGCGGCGAAGCCACCGGCGATCACCAGCACCGCGACGACCACCGCCGACAGCCAGATCCACAGGGACCGTCTGCCACCGGGTTTCTCCTGTTCGGGGCGGCGCTGCAGCACCACGGTCGGTGCCTCGCTGCCGTAGGGCGGCTGTCCCCCTCCGCGCTGATCCATCAGGCCACCCGGCCGACCGGAATCTCGAACCTCGACATCAACGCCTCACCGATCCTCGACTGTCTCGCCCGACGCGCGTCGACTGCGCGCGCTGAGCCGCCTGCCGCACCGGTGTTCCAGCACACCACACTATCCTCGTTGCGCAACGGTTCCCCAGAACGATCTGGCGATTCGGCTACAGAAGCACTCGAACGAGCAAGGAGATGGCGTGGAGTTCGACGTCACCATCGAGATCCCCAAGGGTTCTCGGAACAAGTACGAGGTCGATCACGAGACCGGCCGGGTCAAGCTCGACCGGTACCTGTACACCTCCATGGGCTACCCGGCCGACTACGGCTTCATCGAGAACACCCTCGGTGAGGACGGCGATCCGCTGGACGCGCTGGTGCTGCTGCCCGAGTCGGTGTTCCCCGGCGTGATCGTCGAGGCCCGCCCGATCGGCGTGTACCGGATGACCGACGAGGCCGGTGGCGACGACAAGGTGCTGTGCGTGCCCGCGGGCGACCCGCGCTGGGATCACGTGCAGGAGCTCGGCGACGTCTCGGAGTTCGAGCTGTCGGCGATCAAGCACTTCTTCGAGCGCTACAAGGATCTCGAGCCCGGCAAGTTCGTGCAGGGTTCGGAGTGGCTCGACCGCGCCGAGGCCGAGAAGGTCATCGACGAGTCCTTCACCCGCCTGAAGGAATCCGGCCACTGAGCCGCTAGCCACACGAAACGGGAGGCCCGACCGACGTCGGACCTCCCGTTTTTCGTAGTCCTAGACGATAGCCGCCTCGGGCTTGGGTTCACCCGCCGCCTGGATGCCGCCCTGCATCCGCAGCGGGACCTCCTTCCAGAACAGCACCAGCAGCAGCGCCAGCGCCGCGACCGCCGCGGCCACCAGGAACACCGTCGACATCGACTCGGCGAAGCCCACCTGGAACGGCTCGGCCAGCTTCGGGTCCAGCTGCTGGATGATCGAGCTGTCCTCGAGCACGTGCCCGGCCGCCGAGGTGTCGTGCGCGAGCAGGCCCTTGGCCAGCGCGGCGTCGGCGGGGTTGTCGCTGTGCGCGCCCGCGACCACGGCCTGCTGGTAGGCCGGATCGTTGGCCGCCTGCTGCATCTCGGTGGTGATGTTGGGGGTGAGCAGCGAGAACAGGATCGACAGGAACACCGCCGCGCCCAGGGTGCCGCCGATCTGACGGAAGAACGTCGCCGAGGCGGTCGAGACGCCCATGTCCTTGGGCGGCAGCGCGTTCTGCAGGGCCAGGGTGAGCGGCTGCATCAGGTTGCCCAGGCCGAAGCCGGTGAAGGCCATGAAGATCATCGCCAACCACAGCGGGCTGGCGGCGTCGAGCAGGTGCAGCAGGAACAGCCCCATGGTGAGCATGACCGCGCCGATCACCGGGAAGGCCCGGTAGCGGCCGGTCTTGGAGATCAGCCGACCCGAGACGATCGAGCCGATCATCAGCCCGAGCACCAACGGCAGCATCTGCAGGCCCGCCTCGGTCGGCCCGGCGCCCCGCACCACCTGCAGGTACTGCGGCAGCAGCAGCATCCCGCCGAACATGGCCGCGCCGACCACGAACGAGATCACCACGCCGAGGGCGAAGGTGGTGTTGGCGAAGATCCGCAGCGGGATCAGCGCCGCGTCACCCATGAGCTTCTCCACCGCGACGAACCCGACCAGGCCGAGCACGCCGATCACGTAGCAGATCACCGACGCGGTACTGCCCCAGCCCCATTCGCGGCCCTGCTCGGCCACGATCAGCAGCGGCACCAGCCCGATCGCCAGCACCAGCGCGCCGCCGAAGTCGATGCGGTGGGTGGCGTGCGGCTTGCGCGGCAGGTGCAGCACGCGGGTCACCACGACCAGCGCCAGCAGGCCCAGCGGCACGTTGACCAGGAACACCCAGCGCCAGCCAGTGATGCCCAGGATGCTGTCCTGACCGGCCAGCAGGCCGCCCAGCACCGGCCCGAGCACACTCGAGATCCCGAACACCGCCAGGAAATAGCCCTGGTAGCGGGCGCGTTCGCGGGGGCTGATGATGTCACCCATGATGGCCAGCGCCAGCGACATCAGACCACCCGCGCCCAGGCCCTGGAACGCGCGGAACGCGGCCAGCTGGTACATCGAGGTGGCCAGCGTGCACAGCAGCGAGCCGATGATGAACAGCCCGATCGCGGTGAGGAAGAACGGCTTGCGGCCGAACATGTCCGAGAGCTTGCCGTAGAGCGGGGTGCTGATCGTGGCGGTGATCAGGTAGGCCGTGGTCGCCCAGGCCTGCATCGAGTAGCCGTGCAGGTCGTCGGCGATGGTGCGGATCGAGGTCGACACGATCGTCTGGTCCAGCGAGGCCAGCAGCATGCCGAGCATGAGCCCGGACAGGATGGTCAGGATCTGGCGGTGGGTGAAACCGGCGGGTGAGTCCACCGGGGGTGCCGTCGTGGTCACGAATTGTTCTCCGTACAGGTCGCGCTCGGCTCCGTCGGGCGGGCGAGCAGGGTGAGGCGGGCGCGGTCGTAGTCCGCGACGAAGCGGGTCAGCAGCGCGGCGAAGCTCGCGCGGTCCTCGGTCGACCACTCCTCGGTGACGATGGCGACGCTCTCCTGGCGGCGCGCCCGGATCCGGCCGGCCACCTCGCGCCCCTTGGTGGTGACTTCCAGCACAGTCGCGCGGCCGTCGTCGGGATCGGCGGTCCGGATGACCAGCCCCCGATCGACCAGCTGGGCGACCTGCCTGCTCACCGTCGACGCGTCCGAGTGCACGGCCTCGGCCAGCGCACCCGAGCGCATCGGCCCGTCACAGACCAGCCGGAACAGCACCACGAACCCCGCCGGGTCGATCCCCGAACGGTCCTTGACCTGCGCCAGCGCGCGATCGCGCAACCGGTGCAGCCGCACGAGCTGGGTGGCGATCACGTCGATCGCCGGTTCGCTCTGACTCACTACCTCACCTTTTACTTGCATCAATCAATTAGTTGTGTGATGCAAGTATGTAGACAGAACGGTCACCGGGGCAACCGTTTGAACTGCCTTTACTCGCCCTTGAACTCGGGGGCGCGCTTCTGGAACACCGCCGTGATGGCCTCGGTGAGGTCCTTCGACGGCAGGAACGCCGCGTTCCAGGTCGACACGTAGCGCAGGCCCTCGGCCACCGCCGGGCTGGTCCGCTGCTCGAGCACGTCCTTGATGCCCTGCACCACCAGCGGCGGGTTCTCGGCGATCTCGCGCGCCATCGCGTGCGCGGCCGCGACCACCGCGTCCTGATCGGCGAACACCTCGTTCACCAGGCCGATGCGCTCGGCGCGCGCGGCGTCGATGTCCTTGGCCGTGTAGGCCAGCTCACGCAGGTTGCCCTCGCCGATGATGCCCGGCAGCCGCTGCAGCGAACCGATGTCGGCCACGATCGCGACCTTGGCCTCACGCAGGCTGAACTTGGCGTCTTCGCTGGCCAGGCGGATATCGGCGGCCGCGATCAGATCCAGGCCACCGCCGATGCACCAGCCCGAGACCGCCGCGATCACCGGCTTGACGCACTCGGCCACGGCCGTCACCGAGGCCTGCATACTCCGGATGACCTTGAGGAATTCGGTGCGCGGCGCGGCCTTGGCGTCGTCGGCCAGCACCGGCGCGAGCATGCCGCCCATGGCCGCCAGGTCCAGGCCGAAGGAGAAGTGCTTGCCCGCCCCCGTGAGCACCACGGCCCGCACCTGCGGGTCGGCGTCGAGCGCGCGGAAGATCTCCGGCAGCTCGCGCCAGAAATCCGGTCCCATCGCATTGCCCTTGCCCGGCCCGATCAGGGTGACCTGCGCGACATGGTCGGTGGTCTCGACGGTGAAGGCTTGCCATTCAGTCATGTGTCGAGTCTATTGGCGCTGGGCCAAGTTCCCCCGCGCCCCCTGCCCGAACCCCAAAATCCCGCTCCCCCGGCATATTTCCCGCAATCGCCTTACTCTGGACGTATGCGCAGGTCGTCTCTTCCGGCGGTCGCATGCCGCGTCGCCGACACGCTCATCGCCCGCGGGCACCACGGCGTCATCGTGTCCCCCGAGACGCCGACCCCCACCGCGGCCGACGCCGCCCGCGCCCTCGGCGCCGACCCCACCGCCATCACCACCTGCCAGGTCTTCCTCCTGGACGACGACCCAGTCCTGCTCCTGGTAGCAGGACACCACCAGGTCGACCTGAAACGCACCGGCAAACGCCTAGACGGCACACTCACCCCCGCCCCCGCCGCCCTGGTAGAACGCATCACCGGCCAACCCATAGACGGCACCGCCCCCGTAGGCCACCCCACCAACCTCCCCACCTGGGTAGACACCGCCCTGGCCGCCCACCAGGAAATCTGGGCCGCAGGCGGCCACCCGAACACAGTGTTCCGCACCAACTTCCGAGAACTCGTCCGCATCACCGCAGGCCTCCCCTTAGACCTCGACTGAACACCGCACCCGACCGCATTCCCAGCCCCGCACATCCCGACCCTGAGGAGGAATCCGCCGCGCAGCGGCCGGGTCGCCCCTAGGGGCCGCGACTTGAGCGCGCCAACAAACCCAGCCCCGCACCCGCGACCCCGAGGAGCGGCGGCGCGCAGCGCCGGTCGCGGCCGGGTCGCCGGTCAGGCGCCGTTGCGTAGGCGACGAAGGAGCAAGCAACGGCGCCTGACCGGCGGCCCCCAGGGGCCGCGACCTCGAGCGCGCCAGCGCTCCAACAAACACAGTACGGTGGTCGTGTGCGACCGAATCCAGGTGAACTGGTGATTCCCGACGATCTGAGCGGGATCACCGCCGACCAGTACCGGGCGTCGATGCGCCACTATCCGGCCGGGGTCACCGTGGTGACCCTGGGTGCCGAGCACGGCCCCGTCGGCTTCACCGCCACCTCGTTCGCGTCCCTGTCGCTGGCACCCCCGCTGGTCTCGTTCAACATCGCGCACACCTCCTCGAGCATCGCCGCCCTGCGTGAGGCGGGTTCGGTGGTCATCCATTTCCTGGGCGAACACCAGCACCACCTGGCCCACCGCTTCTCCCGCACCGCCGCCGACCGCTTCACCGACCGCTCCCTGTGGACCGCCCTCGACACCGGCGAGCCCGTCCTCCACGGCACCCCCATCTGGCTGCGCGCCACCCTCCACCAACTCATCGACATCGGCGACCACACCATCGCCATCGCCTTGGTCACCCGAGTCCACGACGAAACCGACGAGTCCCCCTCCGCCGCCCCCCTCCTCTATTACAACGGCAAATACCACCGCCCCACCGCCCTCGACACCTGAGCGGAACGAGCACCGATGGACGAATTCCGCGTCACCGCCGTCTTCCCCGTCAGCTATCAACCCAATCCCCACGTCATCGGTCACCTCACCGGCGACTTCGAGTCCGGCGCCACTGTCGAACTCCGCCGGAGCGGCCAGACCATCACCCACGGAACCCTCGAACACGTCGGCTTCCACCGCTCCCCCACCGGTGAGTACTCATTCACCTTCTGCGACAGGATCTCCGCCGACGTCCAACCAGGTGACGTGATCCGCCGGAACGACTTGACCGATTACCTCGTCGCCACCCACGGCGGTGCGGCCATCATCGAATCCGCAGCGGACGCCCGTAACGGACGAACACTTCCCGGAGCGCTGATCGACCCCGATCCGGCTGCCCGCTGAGACGGCCCAGGACACAGCCCTACGGCCGAACCGGAAATGCCCGACCGCAGATGTCGCCTGATCTACTACGTCACCGATCCCGAGATCGTCGTTGTCGCGAACGACGCGTCCGCCTATTCGCAGGCCACGCCGTCGCCGTCACCGTCTAGGCCGGAGCGGTAGCCGGGGTCGCCTCGGTGGAGTGGGGCGGCGCCCGCGGCTTTCGCGGCCTTGCAGTTCTTGCAGTAGACGCTGGAGGCCGACGGCGCCTCGGGTTCCGGGACGAGGGCGGCGGGTGGGGCTGGTAGGTCGACGGTGGTCGGGGTGACAGGGGCCGGGACGACGACCGGCGGCGGGGGTGCGGTGGTCGTCGGTGCGATGGGGATCACCGGGGTGTCGAGGGTGGTGGTCGGTACCGCGGTCGCGATCGCGGTGGCGGTGGTGGTCGGCGTCGCGGTGGTGGTCGGTGGTGCGGTCGTCGTCGACGATGCCCGGGTGGTGGTCGAGGTGTCGACGACGCGGGTGGTCGTGGGCGAGGCCTTCGTTTCCGCGCCGTCGTCGGCGAGTCCACCGATCGCGGCCAGACCCACGACACCGGCGACTCCGATCCCCGCGATCAACGGCCACCGGCGCTTCTTGTCCTGTGGCCTGGGCGGACGGGCCCACGGATCGGGCGGCTGGGTCGGTCGTGTCACTGTGTCCCCTAACGAATCCGAGCGTTGTTTCGGGGCTCATCGCGACCTGCCGGAATGCCGTTACCCACCGAATCGGCTCGTCAAACATTCTCGACCACATCGACTGGCCGCTGCTGGAAGCTCAGGCCACGGCCGGGCCAGCGACGACCCGACCGTAGCGATCCCGACTCAGCCGATCAGGCAAGGGGCGGCGCCTGCGGGGGAATCGGGGGTGAGGGGCCGGGTTTCGGGGGTGGGGTTCCAGAGGCCGTCGGTGGCGGCATAGTCCCAGGTGGGGCCCTCGGTGACCAGGCTGGCGACGGCGGTGATCAGCCGATCGACATCGGCGGGGGTGGTGCCGAGGCCGATGCTGGCGCGCAGGGCGGCGTCGAGGCCGAGGCGAGCCAGCAGAGGATGAGCGCAGAAGCGGCCGTCACGCACACCGATGGCGTGTTCGGCGGAGAGGTAGGCCGCGACCTGACCGGGGGCGTATCCCGCGACGGTGAACGCGACGATCCCGACGGAATCCGCACTGTCGGACCAGATGCCGACCAGCGAAACACCGGGGATCGCACGCAACCCGTCGCGCAGTCGATCGGCCAGGAAACGTTCGTGCGCGACGAGTTCGGTCGGGTCGATGGCGGCCAACGCATCACAGGCGGCGGCGATGGCGGCCGCGCCCAACACATTCGGCGATCCGGCCTCGTGCCGCTGCGGCGCGGCGGCCCACTCCACCTCGTCCACACCCACCGACCGCACCGCGCCACCACCGGCCAGATACGGCTCGCCCGCGTCCAGCCAGTCGCGGCGCCCGACCAGCACCCCGGCGCCGAAGGGCGCGTAGAGCTTGTGTCCGGAGAAGGCCAGGTAGTCGACGCCGCTCTCGCGCAACGAGATCCGGCGATGCGGCGCGAGCTGGGCCGCGTCGACGAGGATGCGCGCGCCGCACAGGTGCGCGATGGTGGCCAGCCGTTCCAGCGGCAGCACCTCGCCGGTGACATTCGAGGCCCCGGTGATCGCCAGCAGCGCGGCGGGCTTGCTGCACAGTTCCGCGACGACCCGCCGGATCGTCTCCTCGACGGTGTCGGCGGCCTGGACCACCCGGCGTCCGTGCGCGGTCCACGGCAGGAAGTTGGCGTGGTGTTCGATGTCGAGCACCACGGTCTCGCCGGGCACGCACCCGGCCAGCAGGTTCAGCGAATCGGTGGTGTTGCGGGTGAACACCACCACCTGGTCGTCGTCGGCGTCGAGGAACCGGGCGACAGCACCGCGCGACGCCTCGTAGCACTCGGTGGAGATCCGCGAGGCGTAGCCCGCGCCGCGGTGCACGCTGGCGTAGTACGGCAGCAGCTGCGAAATCCGGTCGGTGACCTGCCGCAACGCCGGGGCGCTCGCCGCGTAGTCGAAGTTGGCGTAGGTGCTGGTTCCGCCCTGCACGAGCGGCACCTGGAGATCGGCACCGGACACGGCGGCCAGGGCACAGGTGGGGTCGATTACTGCGGTCATCACGAAATCCCGTCGGCTCAGGGACTCGTTCCCGAGGGGGATGCTCCGAGTCCGCGCTTGCCGCGCCCACTGCGGACGGCGGCCAGGTCGTCACCCGGAGCACCCCACCGCGGAGGAGGGTTGCCGACCAGCTAGCCGGGGCTTGTCGCTGGTACTCGTGACCTGCAACGAGAGTGACAGACGACCGCTGGAGCTGTCAACCACCGAATTCCGCCGCTCGACGAACCACCACCCGACCGGGCGCGCCACCGCGACACACGATTGCCCCCGAATTGCCCCGACGCCGACCATCGCACGACTCCACGATGGAACAGCCAAATGATTGAGTTTCCCCACTATTTGTTAGAGTGGCCGCCATGTCCTCGAACTCGAACGCCGTCCGCGGCCTGCCGCGCTATCCGGTGTACGCGCTCGCTCGACTCACCAAGGCCCTGCAGGCCGGGATCGATCTCCCGCTGCGTGACCACTGGGTGCTCACCTTCATCGCCGAGAACGCCGACCTGACGCAGAAGAAGGTCGGGGAGGCGCTGGGGATCGATCGCAGCGAAGTGGTCCGCCTGGTCGACGCGCTGGAGGGCGCTGGCCTGGTGGAGCGCACCCGCGACGGCACCGACCGCCGCAAGTACCGGCTGCGCATCACCGACGCGGGCCGCAAACGCTGTAAGCGCACCGACAAGCTGATCGCCGAGGCCACCGCCCGCGTGCTGGCCCGGCTCGACGCCGACGAGCAGGCCACCCTGCACCGGCTCGTCGTGACAGCCCTCGGCGACGAGGCGGATCCGTCCACGTGAGCACCGGCGCGGCACCGGCCGCGCACCGGTCCGGCACACCGTCCGGCGAGTACCGTTGGCATCTGGTGACCATCCCGTTTGCCCTCCGGTAACCCGACCGTGAAACAACAGACACCGATGGGGGTCAACCGATGAGAGGTGGACGCGGCGCGATGCTCGAGCCACACACCGAATTCGGAGCAGAACTGCTCCGCGACCCGCTGCTGCGCGCCGATCTCGCGGCCGCGCCGCGCACCCTGGTCGACATCCTGACCAGCACCGCGCTCGCCCACCCCGACGCGCCCGCGATCGACGACGGCACCGTCGTGCTGAGCTACCTGGAACTGGTCGCCGCCGTGGAGGCCAGGATGGCCGAACTCACCGCGGCGGGCGTGCGTCCGGGCGACCGGGTCGGCGTACGGATGCCCTCCGGCTCGGCCGCGCTCTACGTCACCATCCTGGCGGTGCTCTACTGCGGCGCCGCCTACGTCCCCGTCGACGCCGACGACCCCGAGGAACGCGCGAAGCTGGTCTTCGGCGAGGCCCGCGTCAGCGCGATCGCCACCGGTGACGGCCTCGAGTCGGCCACCACCGCCACCGGCGACGCGCACTGGGACACCCTGCCCTCCCCCGCCGACGACGCCTGGATCATCTTCACCTCCGGCTCCACCGGCACCCCGAAGGGTGTCGCGGTGACCCACCGCAATGCCGCCGCCTTCGTCGACGCCGAGGCGCGACTGTTCTTGCCGCGCAAGCCGATCGGCCCCGGCGACCGTGTGCTGGCCGGGCTGTCGGTGGCCTTCGACGCCTCCTGCGAGGAGATGTGGCTGGCCTGGCGCCACGGCGCCTGCCTGGTCCCCGCGCCGCGCGATCTCGTCCGCACCGGCGCCGACCTGGGCCCGTGGCTCATGCGCCGCGCGATCACCATCGTCTCCACGGTCCCCACCCTGGCCGCCACCTGGCCCGCCGAGGCGCTGGAATCGGTGCGGCTGTTGATCTTCGGCGGCGAGGCGGTGCCGCCGGAGCTGGCCGAACGGCTCGCGGGCGCCGAGCGCGAGGTGTGGAACACCTACGGCCCCACCGAGGCCACCGTCGTGGCGTGCGCCGCCCAGCTCGACGGCACCATGCCCGTGCGCATCGGCCTGCCGCTGGACGGCTGGGACCTCGCGGTGGTCGACCCGCAGGGAAACCCCGTCCCCGAGGGCGAGACGGGAGAACTTGTCATCGGCGGCGTCGGCCTGGCCCGCTACCTCGATCCGGCCAAGGACGCCGAGAAATACGCGCCCATGCCCTCGCTCGGCTGGGAACGCGCCTATCGCAGTGGCGATCTGGTGCGCAACGACCACGAGGGCCTGATCTTCCTCGGCCGCGCCGACGATCAGATCAAGATCGGCGGCCGCCGCATCGAACTCGGCGAACTCGACAACGCGCTGCAACATCTGCCCGGCGTGAGCGGCGCGGCCGCCGCCATCCGAACCACCAAGGCGGGCAACAAGATCCTCGTCGGCTACCTCACCGGCGCCGCCCCCGGCTACGACCTGAAGAAGGCCAGAGAGATTCTGGCCGAACAACTCCCGGCCCCGCTGGTCCCGCGCCTGGCGCTCGTCGCCGACCTGCCGACCCGCACCTCCGGCAAGGTCGACCGCGACGCCCTGCCCTGGCCGCTGCCCAGCTCGGAGGACGCCGCCGAGCACGGCCTGCACGGCACCGCCGCCTGGGTGGCCGGGCTGTGGGACGCCATCCTCGGCGCCGAGGTCACCGGTCCTGACACCGATTTCTTCGATGTCGGCGGCGGCTCGCTCTCGGCGGCGCAGCTGGTCGGCGCGCTGCGCGAACGGTATCCGCACGTCACCGTGGCCGACCTCTACGACCACCCGCGCCTGGGCTCGCTGGTCGCACTGCTCGACGGCAGTGCCCCGGTCGACGCCGTCGAAGAACGCGTCGTCACCCCGACCCCGTTGCGCGCCCAGATCACCCAGGTCCTGGCCACCATCCCGCTGACCACCCTGACCGGCCTGCAATGGGTCACCTGGCTCACCGTCGTGTCCGCCATCGCGGGCTGGTCGGGCTCGCTGCCGTGGCTGCCGCGCCTGTCGTGGTGGTGGATCGCGCTGGCGTTCGTGCTGTTCATCTCCCCGCTGGGCCGGATGACGCTGTGTGTCGCCGGTGCCCGCGTGCTGCTCGCGGGCCTGCGCCCCGGCACCTACCCGCGCGGCTCGTGGGTGCACCTGCGGCTGTGGGCGGCGGTGCGGCTGTCCGAGGCCAGTGGCGCCGAAAGCCTGTCCGGCGCACCGCTGATGGTCCCGTTCGCCCGCGCGCTGGGCGCCAAGATCGGCAAGGGCGTCGACCTGCACACCCTGCCCCCGGTCACCGGCATGCTCGAACTCGGTGACGGTGCCAGCGTGGAACCCGAGGTCGACCTGTCGGGCTACTGGGTCGACGGCGATCAGGTGCACATCGGTGGCATCACCATCGGCGAGGGCGCGGTGATCGGCGCCCGCTCGATCCTGTTGCCGGGTAGCAAGATCGGCAAGAAGGCCGAGATCGCGCCCGGCTCGGCCGTCTCGGGCAAGGTGAAGGCCGAGCAGGAATGGGCGGGCTCGCCCGCCGCGAAGACCGGCAAGGCACCGCGCCGCTGGCCCGATCACGCGCCCGAGCGCGCCCGGCACTGGCTGCTGGTGTTCGGGGTGTCCTCGATGGTGCTGGCCGCCATGCCCGTGTTCGGGCTCGCCGTCGGCGGCACCTTCATCGCCTGGTGGGTCCGCGAGGAGACCACCATCGGCGCCGCCGCCCTGCGCGGTTTCGCCATCCTGCCGGTCGCCACGCTGCTCAGTCTGTTCGTCTACGCCGCCGCCACCGTGCTCGCCGTGCGCCTGCTCGGCATCGGCCTGCGCGAGGGCTACCACCCCGTGCGCAGCCGCACCGGCTGGCAGGTCTGGGCCACCGAACGCCTGCTCGACTCGGCCCGCACCTTCCTGTTCCCGCTCTACGCCAGCCTGCTCACCCCGCTGTGGTTGCGCCTGCTGGGCGCGCGGATCGGCAAGAACGTCGAGGCGTCGACGGTGCTGCTGCTGCCCAAGTTCACCGTGGTCGCCGACGGCGCCTTCCTGGCCGACGACACCATGATCGCCTCCTACGAACTCGGCGGCGGCTGGCTGCGCATCGGCGAGGCCAAGGTCGGCAAGCGCGCCTTCCTCGGCAACTCCGGCATGACCGCGCCCGGTCGCCGGGTGCCCAAGAACGGCCTGGTCGCGGTGCTCTCGGCGGCGCCGAGCAAGGCCAAGGCGGGCTCGTCGTGGCTGGGCAGTCCGCCGGTGCGGCTGCGCCGGGCGGCCGAGTCCAGCGACACCTCGCGCACCTTCGATCCGCCGCTGCGGCTCAAGCTGGCCCGCGCCGTCGTGGAGACCTGCCGCCTGATCCCGGTGATGGTCACCTTCGCGATCGGGCTCGGCGTGCTGTTCGTCCTCGCGCTCATCGCCCAGCACTCCGACTACCTCGTCGCCGCGCTGGCTTCCGGCCTGGTGCTGATGGCGGCGGGCGCGCTGGCCGGTGCGCTGGCGGTGGCCGCGAAGTGGTTGCTGGTCGGGCGGATTCGCGCGGTGGAGCATCCGCTGTGGAGCTCGTTCGTCTGGCGCAACGAGGTCTCCGACGCCTTCGTGGAGACCGTCGCGGCGCCCTGGTTCGCGCGCGCCGCGACGGGTACTCCCGTGATGAATCTGTGGCTGCGCGGACTCGGCGCCAGGATCGGGCGCGGGGTATGGTGCGAGTCCTATTGGCTACCGGAGGCGGACCTGGTGACACTCGGTGACGGCGCGACGGTGGAACGCGGCTGCGTGGTGCAGACCCACCTGTTCCACGACCGGATCATGTCCATGGACACCGTGACCCTCGACGCCGGAGCCACCCTCGGCCCGCACTGCGTCGCCCTGCCCGCCGCCCACATCGGCGCGGGCGCCACCATCGGTCCCGCGTCGCTGGTCATGCGCGGCGATGTCGTCCCGCCCTCGACGCGCTGGTGGGGCAACCCCATCGCGCCGTGGACCGGCCCCGTCTCGACCGTGGAGTCGAGGCAGCGCGGAGCCGCCTGATGCGGAGCAAGTTCTACGAGGACCCGATCGACCCCTACCTGCCGCAGAACGGCAACCGCGGCTACCGGGTCTCGCGCTACGAGCTGGACCTGAGCTACCGGCCCGCCAGCAACCGGCTGGCCGGGCGGGCGGTGGTCATCGCGGTCACCACGGCCGTGCGCACCTGGTTCACGCTGGACCTGTCGCAGGCGTTGACGGTGTCGAAAGTGCTGGTCAACGGGTCGAAGGCGGCCAAGTTCGCGCATCAGCAGGGCAAGCTGGCCGTCACCCCGCAGCAGAAGATCCCCGCGGGCGGGGTCCTGGAGATCACCGTGCACTACGCGGGCACGCCCAAGCCGGTGCGCGGGCCGTGGGGCGAGGTCGGCTGGGAGGAGCTCACCGAGGGCGCGCTGGTGGCCAGCCAGCCCAACGGCGCCGCCTCCTGGTTCCCCTGCGACGATCACCCCAGTTCCAAAGCGTCCTACCGGCTCTCGATCACCACCGACAGCCCGTTCCTCGCGCTGGCCAACGGCACCCTGATCAGCAAGCAGGCCAAGGCCAGCCAGACCACCTGGGTCTACGAGATGGCCGAGCCGATGGCGAGTTACCTGGCCACCGTCCAGATCGGCAACTACCGCAAGTACCGCGTCGGCACGCCCGGCGAACCGGTGCCGATGCAGGCCGTGGTCCCGCCCCGGCTGCGCGCGAACTTCGAGCACGATTTCGCGCGGCAGCCCGAGATGATGGCGCTGTTCACCGAGCGGTTCGGACCGTATCCGTTCGACAACTACACCGTGGTCGTCACCGAGGACGAGCTCGACATCCCGATCGAGGCGCAGGGCATCTCCATCTTCGGCGCCAATCACTGTGACGGCAGGCGCGGTTCGGAGCGTCTGGTCGCCCACGAACTGGCCCACCAGTGGTTCGGCAACAGCCTCACGCTGAAGCGCTGGAGCGACATCTGGCTGCACGAGGGCTTCGCCTGTTACGCGGAATGGATCTGGTCGGAGGCCGCGGGCGGGCCCAGCGCCGACCAGCTGGCCAGGGCCGCGCGCGCCAATCTGGCCCGTCAGCCCCAGGACATCGTCGTCGGCGATCCGGGCCCCAAGGACATGTTCGACGACCGCGTCTACAAACGCGGCGCCCTCACCCTGCACGCCCTGCGCCTGGAACTACGCGACCACCTGTTCTTCCAACTGATCCGGGAGTGGACCGCGCGCTACCGCCACGCCACGGTCACCACCGAGGAATTCGTCGACCTGGCAGGTCATTACAGCGTGGCGCCGCTGCGGTCGCTGTTCGCGCTGTGGCTGGGTACCAAGCCGCTCCCGCAGCTACCGCCGCTGGGCGGGCAGGCGCATCAGAACACCAGATAGCGCTGGGCCAGCTCCTCGACCAGCGGATCGTCGGAGGGCACCATCTCCAGGGCCTCGAGATCGTCGGACACCGAGATGCTGCGGGAATCGTCGCGCTCGGGGTCGGGGCCGTCCTCGGCGAGCTGACGCAGCAACTTCTGCCGGACTCGATCCTTCAGTGAATCGCGCATACCTCCACAGTGCCTGGCCTCCGGCGCGGTTTCCAGTATCAGACGGGAGCCAGCCAGGTTCCCCACGGCGTGTTGCGCAACACGGAGTAGACCGCGAGCAGGCCGAAGAACGTCCACACCGTCACCGCGCTCAGGCCCGGTAGCCGCCAGCGCAGCCCGCGCCGGGCCCGGTTCAGCCAGTCGAGGACGAACACCGCGAACGCCACCACCAGCGCCACCGCCAGCAGATTGCTCTGCAACGCGTCGACGATCCGGCCGTCTGTCAGATTGTGGATCGAGCGCATACCGCCGCAGCCAGGGCAATACACCCCGGTCAGCGCGTAGACCGGGCACAGACCATAGGACCCCTCGACATGCGGGTCGCGCACGTGCAGCAATACCAGCGTGCCCACCCCGACTCCCGCGGCGATCAGCGGCGGAGCCAGCCGTCGCCACAGCGGGCGCGCGGTGTCAAGCTCCTGACCGGCGCCGGAAAAACCTGCGGTGACGTGCGAGATGTCCACCCTCAACACGGTAGCGGCGCCTGTTGCCCACCGCCAGCGTGACAATTTCCGCCACGCCGTAACTTTCCGGTGTTTTCGTGCGATTTCACAGTGTCTTCGCCCGCCGTGACCCAGTCGACAACAAATGGGACACTGTGACCCGCTAACACTAGCTAGCGCGCGTGCTTGCACTGTACGGTGGCCTACGACACAAAGGAGTGCCGACATGCTTGCGAAGTCGATGAAGACGCTCGCGGCAGCGCGAAACCTGGTCTCGCACGTAGAGACCGGCGCCCTGACCGCCCAGTACCGTGCCGCGCTGCGGAACCGCAGTTTCGCGACGGCGAGGCTCAACGCCCCCACCGTCGCCCCCGAGGTGGTTCCGGTCACCACCGCCGACGGCGCGAACCTGCGGGTACACGTCTACGGCCCCGATACCGCCCCCACCCTGGTCCTCATCCACGGCTGGGCGTGCAGCATCGAGTACTGGAACCCGCAGATCAGCGCCTTCGCCGGGGAATACCGCGTGGTCAGCTACGACCAGCGCGGCCACGGCGAGTCGACTCTCGGCACCGTCGCCCCCAGCGAGCACACCCTCGCCGACGACCTCGCCAGCGTCCTCGACGCCACCCTGCGTCCGGACGAGAAGGCCGTGCTCGTCGGTCACAGCATGGGCGGTCTCACCATCCAGGCGTGGGCCAAGCACCACCCCGAGCAGGTCGCCGAGCGCGCGTCGGCGGTGCTGCTGGCCAATACCGCCAATGCCGACATCCGCTGGGAAACCGACATGCTGCCGGTGCTGAACAAGCAGCTCACCTTCGGTGAGTACCCGGTCACCGTGCTCGGCGCGCCCGTGCGGATGCCGCAGCCGATCAGCGAGTCGCTGCTGTTCGCGCCGCTGCCGATCCCCGGCGGCTGGCTCACCGAGCAGGTGTTCCGCTACCGCATCATCACCCCCGAGGCCACCGCCGACGAGGTCGACTTCGCGATCGGCATCATCCGTTCCTGTCGCCCGATCGCGCGCGGCCGCCACGCCGCCGCCATGGCCGACATGAACCTGTCCGAGGGCACCGCCAACCTCACCGTGCCCACCACGGTGATCGCCGGAGCCCAGGACCGTCTGCTCCCCCAGCGCCTCTCGCGCCCGCTCATCGACACCCTGCGCCGCACCGGCCATCTCGCGGGCTTCCACATCCTTCCGCACGGACACCTCGGCAATATCGAAGACACCGAAGCCTTCGACGCCGTCCTGCGCCAGATCCTGCTCTCCGCCACCAACTCTCGGGCCACCCGCCGCAACGTCGCCGCCCGCTGACCCGAGTCAGGTCTCCTGAGCCGGTCAACGGCGATCGCTCAGGAGCACCCCGTGAAGGGCCCTCGACCATGTCGGGGGCCTTTTCCGTTACCCTCGATATGTGACCGAGGTAACCCGGTCTGGTACCGAGAGGCCTTCGACACATGGTGGTGTTCGAGTACGGCGGCGAGTCGATCCACTACGCCCAGCGCGGCTCCGGTGCGCGAGTGGTCATCTTCCTCCACAACCTGGGTTCGAGTCGGCTCATCTGGGAACCGGCGATCGCCGGACTCGACGACCGTTTCACCGCGTACGCCCTTGACTTCCCCGGCTACGGCGACTCCCCGCTGACGACCGAGCCGAGCATCGATCGCCTCGTCGAGATCCTCGAGGGCTTCGTCGCCGAGATCGGTGCCGAGCGGATCGATCTGGTCGGCAACTGCGTGGGCAGCGCCGTCTCGCTGCTGTTCGCCGAGCGCAACCCGTCGAGCGTCGGGTCGATGGTCCTGTTCAACCCCGCCACCGCCGCCACTCTCGCACCGACCCCGCTGGGCGTGCTCGCCCGGCTGGCGGCACGAAATGTCTTCCCCCACCGCCTGCTTCGCGCGCTCGCGTTGCCGAAGCCGCTCGCCGACGCGATCGTGTGGACCCAAACCGGCACCGGCCAGGTCGCGGCGTCGAACGCGGGGACCAGGGAGCGGTTGCGAGACCTGTGGACCGACAAGGGCCGCCTCCTGCCCATGGCGGGCATCGCCGCCGCCGTGGCCGTGCCGTTCGAGCGCATCGACCGGATGTCACCGGATGTGTTCGCCGACATCAACGTTCAGATGGTCTGGGGCGAACGCAACAAGGTGCTCTCCGCGAAAGCGGGCCGCGAACTCGCCCGCCGCCTCGGCATCCCCTACCTCGGCCTCCCCACCGCGGGCCACCTCGCGATGCTGGAAACACCCCCGGAAGAAATCGACGACATCCTGCGCGCGACCCTCACCCCGTAATCATCAGCCCTCGTGCGCGAGCGCCCACGCGCAGATCGCCGCGAGCGGAACCTCCAGCGACTTCCCCAACTCGGTGAGCTCGTACTCGATGTGCTGGGGCGCGTCGGCCCGCACGACATGTCGCAGCACGAGCCCGTCGGCTTCCATCCCGCGCAGCGTCTCGGTGAGCACCTTCTGGGTGATGCCCGGCAGTCGCGTGCGCAGGCGGGCGTGACGTTGTGGCCCGTCGAGCAGCGCGTAGATCACCAGGATCCGCCACTTCGCCGCCAGCCGTTCCAGCGCACGCCGGGTCGCGCACGACTCCTCCAGCACGTCCGGAATCACCAGTGCCACGTGCGCTCCTTCTGCGATGGGCACCGAAAAGTGCCTTCTATCGCGGTCCGACGAATCGGCCTACTGTCGCCGAGTATGACAGTCGTCCCAGTCCCGTTCACCTTCACCAGCGGCACCGATCGCCTCACCGGGAACCTCTTCCTCCCTGCCGATCCCGTCGCCGCCGTCGTCACCACCGGCCCGCTGACCTCGGTCAAGGAACAGGCCACCGGTGCCTACGCCCGCACCCTCGCCGACCACGGCTTCGCCGCCCTGTCCTTCGACCACCGCACCTTCGGCGAAAGCGAGGGCGAGCCGCGCCAGTTCGAGAACCCGCTGGGCAAGGTCGACGACATCCGCCACGCGATCACCGCCCTGTCCGCCGATGAACGCACCCGCGACCTGCCCGTCGTCGCCCTCGGCATCTGCGCGGGCGCTGGCTACATGGCCCGGGCCGTCGCCGATGACCCCCGCCTCCGCGCCTTCGCCGCCGTCGCGGGCTACTACTCCGACACCGCCCAGTTCCCCGCCGACGCCTACGCCCTCGCCCGCGGCCGCACCGCCGAGACCCGCTGGCACGAAACCGGTACCGCCGCGACCATTCCCGCCGTAGCCCCCGACAACGGCGACGTGGCCATGCCCCTGACCGAAGCCTACGAGTACTACGGCACCCCACGCGGCGCCGTAGCCAACTACACCAACGCCTTCGCCGTCCAATCCCTGGCCTACACCAGCCTTTTCGACGCCCAATCGGCCGCGCCCCGACTCACCGTCCCCTTCGCCATGATCCACTCCGAACACGCCCTGGCCCCGACGCTGGCCCGCAAGTTCTTCGCGAATGTCGCCACGCCGAAGTCCGAACTCTGGCTCGAATCCACCGGCCAGATCGACTTCTACGACGACCCGCGACTCATCACTCCCGCAACAGAATTCGCCGTCGACCTGTTCCGCTCCATCCTCGGATAGACCGCCATCCCGCAGGGCAACCGGTTCGGGGTTGCCCCTGCCCAGTCACGACTCCTGTTCCCCCACAGGGTGTTACGCCCGTACGGAGCAGAGTCAGGATTCGCGCGCCGCGATGGCGGCCTGGATACGCCGCAGAGTGCGCAGCCCCTTCTTCGCGGCCACACTCACCATCCCGTCGAACACCGTCGACCCCCTGTCCTCGGCCATCAGCCGCTCCAAGGTCGGCACCGCGCGATCGTCACCGGTCGACCCGAGCGCGACCGCCGCCCAATACCGCTGGTCCGGATCATCGCTCTGCGCCGCGGCGCACAACCGGGGGATGACGTCCGGCGCGAACCTGGCCAGCGCACTGGAGATGTAGCCGATCCGGAAGTACCGCCGGTTCTCGAACTCCTCCCACAGCGCGGCCAGCGCCGCCTCCCCACCGATCAACCCGAGCGCCTCGGCAGCCCGCTCCCGCATCCAGGTCTCCGAATCCCGCAGCAGCGGCACCAACGCCGGAACCACCGACTCGTCCCCCAGCTCCCCCAGCGCGATCACCGCCTGCTCCCGCGCGATCTGCTGCGAATGGTCCAGCATCGCCACCAACCCCGGCACCGCCTCCCGCACCCCCAGCGCCGCACATCCCATCGCGGCCCACGCCTGGCAGTTGTACCGGGTGTCGGCGAGCGCGTCTAGCAGCGACGGCGCCAACGACGCGTCCCCGAACACCGCCGCCCGATTCAACGCCCGGCTGTAGAGCGCCCGATGATAGGCGCGATAGTCGCGAACGAGCACCCGCAACGTGTCCTTCGCCGCCCCGTCCCCCTCCCCCGCCCGCTCGAGCAGCACCCGCAGGTTCTCCTCGCGGGTCTCGAGATCACCATCCCGAAGAAGTCGCACATCAGCTGAGTCCACCCCGCAACGATACGGCCAACTCCCCAGCCCACCGCCCCATCTCCTCGACCCGCACATCCCGATCCACACTCTCCCAAACCCGCACCCCCTCCCACCCCCCGAAATCCCCAGCCAACCCACCGAAGAACACCCCCAGATCCCCCTCCCCCATCACACCCAACGTCACGTCATGCACAGTCGCACACAACCCAGGCCCCCCAACCTCCACACAAACCCGAACCGACCCATCCCCCCAAGGATCAACCCAATTCCCCAACCGAACCCACGTCCCCCCAACCGCCGTACCCAAGGACACGCCCACATCCTGGCCGCAGTCACAGTCACTCACCGCACACCCCCTGAAATCCCACGGCGATCACGCGAACCCGTGCTCCGACAATCGATTCCCACTCCACCGTCCCGGACACGGTCACCTGCCCAGACTCGGCAACCTCTCGTGCGACTGCGCGGGACGCCCGGTGTCGAGCCAGAACGCGTATTCCCGAAGGACGGGTTCGAGCCCATTGTCCAGATATCGCGAGTAGGCGCGCAGCCCATCCGCCGCCTCACGCTCCTGATCACGTTCGTGGACAGACCATTCGCGCTCGAGTCTTCTCAGCCACTCAGCGAGCTTCGCCCGATCCGCCCACCAGTTACGGATCAGCTCGACGGTCCAGTGAGCGTCACCATCGCAGGCGTAGGCGCGGAAAGGATCAACCCACGCGGCGGACAGCAGCAGTCGGGTTTCACGGGCGTCGCGCGGCTGCCGGAATACCACCTCGCTGCCCATGCCGTCCTCGTAGACGATGTGATCCGGCGCGATCAGCCGCCCCATCCAACAGCTGTCGGTAGCGGCCCCGTAGAACGGCCCCGGCACATTGCGCCAATCCCGCTCCTCCCACAAACCACGGCAGTAGTCATCCGGGTCGCCCAAGCACCGATCCTCCTCGCCGACCACCAGTAGTTCCGCAGAGGCGGCGACCGTGGGCATCGGATCCCAATACATCCCGCGACCATAGCCGCCGAGCACCCCGGCTCAGCGCCGTGTAGACATTGCGGCATGGGAGCTTGGGGCTACGGGGCCTTCGACGACGACACTGCGCTGGACTTCCTCGATGCCCTCGACACAGACCAAGACGTCACGGCGCACCTACAGGACCTGCTCACCCACGCGACGTCACCCGAGCCCCTGACCTACACCGTCGCCGTCTCCGCACGGGCGGTGATCGCCCTGCTGGCCGAGCGCGAACAGCCCGGCATCATCGCCGATGACACTGGTCGCGAGTACTCCCACACCCTCGCATGCACCATGGACAACACCCTGCGCGACCTCGCCGTCCGCGCCCTGGACCGCATCCTCGACCCACACCACAACGAATGGCACGAGCTCTCCGCCCGGAACGGCCTGCTGGAGCCCGAGATACACACTGAATGCGCGAGCTATCGATCAGCCCTGGCCGGAAAACAGAAAAACAGCCCGTGAAGGCTGTTTTCCGAGTGGAGCCGCCTGGGGGAATCGAACCCCCGACCTTTTCATTACGAGTCGAAATCGACCTGTCTGCCGGTCATCTGCTGACGTCTGTACCCCTACGCGAAGTGGCGAAACGCTTCCGTGGGGGTCTCGTCGTGTCCGGGGTTGTATGCGCGACATGTGGCAACTCCGTGACAACTTCGGAAGTGGTTCCTTGGCCCTGCTCTGGGTTGGGTTGCGCATACCGGGGGCTGGCTCACCGCCTGCCCGATAAGGCCTGCCGTTCACGCGCAGAGGCTCACAGGTCAAGGGTGGCGATAGCCATCAGCGCCAGCTGACGCCTAGGGCGCCCTTGAGGTGTGAGGGGCGCGGGATCACAATGCAGGCCAACCCAGTACAGGGCCACGCGGCCACCGGTCGCGATACCACCGACCAGTCCGCGGCTTCCGTTCGGCAATCGGGCCACCTCCGGTCCCAGCGGCCGTCAGGTCGCTTTCCGTTCGGCAATCCAGGAGGGCAGCGGAAAAGGGGCCGAAGCCCCCTTCCCGGTGTGGTCAGGACGGGTCGGTCCCGTGGTAGGCGAAGCCGCAGGCGTGGCAGATGTCGTTGTCGCACAGCGGGCAGCCGTACACGGCCGAGGCGTAGCAGTCGGAGTTGCAGACCGGGCATTCCTGGTCGGGATCGATGGCGAAGAGGCGGCCGGGCAGCACGGCGCGGTAGGCGGTGTAGGGGGTGCCGTGGTACTCGCGGGGGTAGCCCTGCCAGGTACCGCCGCCGAAGCGGGAGAGGTCGGGCAGCGGGCGCGGGGCGGGGGTGACGGTCATGATCGGCGTCCTTTCCGGGGTCGGTGGAATCTGGGCACCGCCCGGACCAGGCCGCGCCCACCCCGGCAAGGGCTCACCGCCCGAGGGGGTCACCCGGCTGACCTGTTGAGGGAAAGTGAGATGACGGTTCGGGATACGTCGCCGCCGGTGACCCCCTCGGGTGGTGACATCGCTTGGCCCTTGCCGGGGTGGGTGTGGTCTGGTACGCCATCGGCAGATTCCGCCGACCCCGGAAAGGACGCTGACCGGCCACTCCCGTCCCGCGCCCGTTGCCCGACCTCTCCCGCTTTCGACGGCGGTACCTGGCAGGGCTACCCCCGCGGGTACCACGGCACCCCGGAAGCGACTGCCGCGCCGTGCTGTCGGCCGCCTCTTCGCCATCGATCCCGACCAGGAATGGCCGGGCTGCGACTCCGACTGCTACGCCTCGGGCGGATATGGCTGCCCGCTGTGCGACAACGACATCTGCCGCGGCTGCCGCCGTGCGGGACCGGCCCGTCCTGACCACACCGGGAAGGGGGCTTCGGTTCCTTGCCCGCGGCCCGACGACCCACCCACCCAACGCGCCGATTCCTCGTCTGTCCTCGCCGGGATCGGGACCACAGCCAGTCGAGTCGGCAGGGAACTGGCCGGTCGTCGCCGAGCTGCGGGAGAGTCGGTCGGGTACGGCTCCCGTCGTGCCCAGCCCTGTTCGGTTGATGCAAGAAGCGGCCAGATAGGCGAAAAGGGCGTTCTGCCACGTCGCCAAAGCGGAGCCGACGCGCCCAACGGGCCACGGCGGGCCGGAGCGAAGCGGAGGCTTGCCGTGTGCGCGGTGCCGCGCGGCGGCACCGCTGGGGCGGCGCCAGCCGCCCCCTTGACTCTATATAGCGAAATTCAGCAACAACTCCGTGAAGTGAGGGGCGCTCAACAACTCGGTAGCCGTGAACCTGGCCTACAAACCCAGCCAGATCGGTTGGCGTTCTTGGCCTTCCACCTGACCGGCTCGTCTAGGCTGGGTACACCTCCAGCTCAGGGGCGGTACGGGACCTGGTCACCGTGCCGTGCCGGGAAAGGAGGTGGTGGGTATGGCGAAGCATCGCCGGGGCATGAAAGAAACCCCGGTCGATTACGGTGTGCTGATGATGACAGCTTCCGTGATCGCCGGGGCTCTGTTCCTGGTCAGCCGAGTTTGGCGGGCTAGCTAATCCCATCAGGGTGGGCCGTCGCTGCAACGGCGGTCCACCCGCTCGACATCACTCGCGTGATGGGTCCAATTGTACCCCGAGTTCCCCAACCGCACGCCTGATGAGCTGCGCGGCTTCGTTGGCTTCCACAGCGCCTGTGTCGACGGTCAGGTCAGCCTCGATCGCTGGTGTCTCTTCCTGGGCGATCAGTCGTTCGGCAACATCGCCGGTGTTCCGCGCGATGATTCGAGTCCTCGCGGTGTCGATATCGCATCTGAGCTGAACGACGGTCCATTTGACCTGCGGCGCCGCGTTCTGGACGGCGTCGATCACCTTCGGTTGACCTGCGTGAACTACCGGGATGAGGTTCGCGCCTATCAGCTCGTCCAGCCCTGGGCGGTCGATTGCGTACCGTGCGCCGTATCTCGTGTTTGTCCAGATGAGCAGGCCAGCCTTCTCAAGGCGGCGGAGTTCCGCGTCGTTGGTCATGCGGTAGCCGGTTGTCCGGCCGGGCCCAGACTTCAGCCGTTCGAATAGGCGGTAGCGTTGGTCTATTCGCGAAAGGGCTTGTGTAACAGTATCTTTCCCCGTCGCGGGTGCGCCGTAGAGGATGACTCCCGAACTCATTGGCCGGAGGTCCGTCGGAACGACTCGATGAGTTGTTGCGCCTGGGTACGAAGCGGCGAACTGTCTGGGTCGTTGTCGATGACGACGTGTTCGACCTCGGGTCGGAAGTCGAGGTCGAGCCCGGCGCTGTAGTTGTCCCAGTCGGCAAGCTTGGCGTTGTCGCGCCCGGCACCTCGTCGCCGCAGGTACATCAGCATTGTGTCGAGCGAGCAGCGCACCCACACGAACGTGCAGTCGGCATGGACGTTCTCACCGCGGGCAATTACGCGATCCAACCACGCTCGGTCGGTGAACTCACGGATGTACGGGGCGGTCGCGATTACCGATGTGCCGACCTCGATGTTGTCGTTGATCACGCCTTCGAGCGCTTCGTACTCGCGCGGGCGAAGACGGTTGAAATACACGTCCGATTCGCGGTCGTTGACGCTTTGCCCCAGGTCCTCTAGGGCCGGTTCGATCAGCGGTCGAGCGATCGTGTCCTTATCCAGGATCGCCCAGTTTGTAGCTCGTGCCAGCGTCCGAGCGAACTCACTCTTACCGGACCCCGGATACCCGCCGACGTAGACGATCCGGGGGCGAATCGGGCGCAGGGGCGAGGAGAGTGTCAGGGCGACGGAAGTGGGAGTCGTTACGACGCGCCCGGACCGGTTCTGCGTCGCAATGTAACCCTCCTTGACGAGAAGCTCCATTGCGTCCGTGATCGTTCGCTGACTGGCCTGCCATTCCTTTGCGAGCTCTCGGGTCGAAGCAAGGCGCTGCCCATCTCGTAGTCGCCCCGCCTCGATGTCGTTGCGGATGGCCTGCGCAATCCGTGCAGGGGCGGACGGTCTGGCGTCGCTCTCGGCCACGAGAACTCCTTCGGTAGCAGTTGCTAACGCGAGGGTATCAGTTAGCTCCGTCGCCCTGACCTGGGAAAAGTGCCAAACCTGCGGTTGCCGTGAATTGCCTCACGAAAGTAGTTGCTATCTTGGGGTAGCAGTTGCTACCGTTGATATATCGCGACCGGATGAACCGGGTTCGCTTCCAACACTCAGGAGCTGATTTCAATGGCACTCAAGGACATGTGGATTCCCACCGACTTCGCTGCCGTCTTCCCGCGGGGCTTGATCCTGGTGGGCAACATCGAGCCGGACGAGGAGTTCAGCTCGGACCGCAACGCGCCCAAGCGACAGAAGATCGACATGGACCGCGAGGGCAACGGCTCCCGCAAGCGGATGTGGAAGGCCACGGTCATGGACCCGGCCGGTGCGGGCAAGGGTGCGAAGAACACCGGTCTGGACATCACGTTCATTTCCGATGTGGTGCCGACGCCCTCCGCCGATGAGGTGATGCCCGGTTTCCGTCCGATCGCGCTGGAGGGGCTGATGCTCAAGCCGCGGGTGGTCGGTAACGGTGAGTTCAAGTCGATCGGGTTCTACATCCGCGCGACGGGCATCGTCGGGGACAACTCCGGTGCCAAGGTCAACGAGCCCGCCGCTCGCAAGGCTGCGTGATCGCGATGGCGTACATGAGCATTCACACCGGTTACTCCAAGGGCGTCGAGCTCGAATACGACGCACCGAAGCAGCATGAGGGTATGTCGATCGGCGCGTATGTGCGGATCAATCTGCACTCCGACCGGGGCAGCTTCTCGCTGGTGCTTCGTATCGAAGAGGCTCGTGCAGTGGCCGAGCAGCTCCCGGCGCTGATCATGGCTCACGATGCCGCTGAGCATGCAGCCAAGGAACGCGCTGCGGCTGAGTCCAAGGCGGCGTGACCGTGAGTACGGCGGATCAGCAGCCCAAAGGAGTTCGGTGGGCACGCTGGTCCGCCGTTCTCGTTGTCTCGGTCATCGGTGCCGCCGCGTTCGTGCTGTCCTTCGCGGCACTGCGGGACCTCGCGGTCATGGCCCACACGCCGACTCATCTGGCGTGGCTTTTCCCGGTGATCGTGGACGGCACCATCATCCAAGCCACGATCGCCGTTCTCGCCCTGGCTGATAGCCCGGAACGGACCTTCTTCACCCGTGTGCTGATCGCCGGGGCAACAGTCTCGATCGGCGGCAACATCGCTCACGCACTGGCCTCCGGGCACGGTGCAGGTGCGGCGATCCTGGCCGTGATCGCCCCGGCCGCGCTGCTGCTCGACACTCACGGCCTGGCCGTGCTGCTGCGCTCCCGAAACACCGCACAGCCGACCGTGGTCCCCGCCGCCGAGGTGGTGGATCCACCCTCTCCTGCCGATACTCCCGGGCCCGTAGTGGTGCCCGCGGCTTCGGCGCCCGCCCCGGCCCCGATGCCGGTGCAAACCATCCATACTCCGCGTCCGGCACCTCCGTTGATGCCTGTCGCGGTCCCGATCCCGACAGGGGGTAACTGACATGCACCACACGCTGTCTTCTCCGGTGCTGGTCTCCACCGGTGCCACGTTCCTGCCCGATATGCACTCCATCGACTCGCTCGACGCGGTCTACGTCGACCGGTTCGACACCGTGGAGGTGTTCCTGGGCGGTGCGCGTCTGCTGCTGCCGGTGGCCGATGCCGCCGAGCTGGTGGACAAGACTCTGGCCGCGTTGGACTCGCGGGTCTCGACAGTGCGGGTGGTGGCGTGATGACCCGCCGCATGGCCTTCGTCGCCGTTCCCGTCGCGCTGGGCTTGTTCTTCGCGCTGCCGGTCGTCATCCCCGCCGTCCTGGTCGACAAGACCGATGACACCCCGGTCCCGGTGTCCACGCTGACCGCGGTCACTTCCGGGTGCTCGATGTTCTGCGACGACCCCGCCACGGTGCCCGAGTGCGCGCTCATCTGCACCCCGCCCGATCAGGTTCCGGCGTGCTCGCTGTTCTGCGAGGAACTGGAAGGACTCCGGTGATGGGCAGCACTGTTGTCGCGCTCTCGACCATCCTGACCACCGGGGTCCTGTTGTGGTGGCGCCACCTCGACGGCGTGACCCGACGCCTCCCGCAGCCCGACCCGTTCCCCGGCGTTCCGGCCGAACTGCGCACCGCCGCCCTGGTCCTCACCGACAGTCAGCACCTGACGCTGATGTGGTCGTCGCTGGGGCTGGGGTCGGCGGGCAACTGGCCCACCATCCTCGGCGGTGTCGATCAGGTCCCCTCGGGCGCGGTGTTCGAGGTGCAGATGCTCGGCGGGCAGAAACTCACCGACTGGACCGACGAACAGACCCGCGACGCGATGGCCCAGTACCTCGGCGTCGAGAAGGTCCACGTCGCTCAGCAGTCCCCGGGGTTCGTCTCCATCGAACTGCGCACCTTCGACACCTTGGCCGCTGCGGTCGAACCGGTCGCCCCGGCCCGGCTTACCGACACCGGTGTGGACCTGGAAGCCGTAGTGACGGGGGTCCGCGAAGACGGCCGGGCCTGGCTGCTGCGCGTGCTGTATGCCCACATCCTGCTCGCCGGGGCCACCGGCTCGGGTAAGGGCTCGGTGCTGTGGTCGATCATCCGCGGAATCGGTCCGGCGATCAAAGCCGGGTTCGTGGATGTGTGGATGGCAGATCCCAAGGGCGGCATGGAATTCGGGCGGGGCGCCAAGTTGTGGGTGCGCTTCGAATGGACCGCTGACGGCATCTTGTCGATGCTCACCGAGGCGGTGGAGGTGATGCAGAACCGGGCCTCGGAGCTGCGCGCGGCCGGTATCCGCAAGCACGTTCCGACCTCTGACGCGCCGCTGATCCTGATCGTCATCGATGAGGCCGCCGCCTTGTCGGCCTATGCCAGTCAGAAGGAGCGTCAGGAGTTCGAGCGTCTGCTCGGCCTGCTGCTGTCCCAAGGCCGCGCGGTCGGGGTATCGGTCATCGCCGCGTTGCAGGACCCGTCGAAGGAGACGATGCCGTTTCGCCAGTTGTTCCCCGTCCGGATCGGGTTGCGCCTGGACGAACCCTCACAGACCGCGATGATCCACGGTCAGGGCGCCAAGGACCGGGGCGCGTTGTGCCACGAAATCCCCGACACGACACCGGGTGTCGGCTACGTCGGTGAGGACGGCACAAGCGGGTTCGTGCGGGTGCGTGCGTTCTGGATCTCCGATGACCAGGCCGACGCGATCATCGACGCCTACGCCCCGGTCCCGGCTGCTGTCGCTGACCTGCCCGAGGGCAACGACGACGATTTCGATCCGGAGACCTTCGACCCGGACTACATCCCCGGCGAAGACGACAACGACGGTGACGAGTTGGGGCGTGCGGCATGAAACGCGGCATCCACACCGAAACCCACGTCGTCGTCTACTGCGACACCTGCGGCGACATTTTCCAGCCGTCCTCGGGTCGGCCGGGCTGCTTCACCACCGTCAACGAAGCGGTCGAGTTCATCAACGCCGACACCGCCACCGGCTGGGACTACGACGGCGACACCGTGCGCTGCGATGCCTGCGCCGCCGCCGAACACTGCCGCACCTACGGGCACGAGATGGTCCTCGAAGGCGTGTGGGCAGAACTCGTCTCCGGCCCGTATGTCTGCGCGATGTGCGGCCTGCTCGAAACCGACATCCCCGAACAGGAGAAATGACATGGCCCGCAAGCACCTTCGCACCCGCACCGACAACGGCACCGCCGACGTGATCGACTTCGCCACCCGCGCCCGCTGCCGCTCCGAAGCCCGCGGCCTGGACCCCGTCGCCGTGGCGGTGACCATGCTCGCCGAGACCGGACAGGCCCCGCGGTGGAACGACTACAGCACCGGCGGTTGGGACGACGCGGCATGAGCACCAACCCGCACAAGGCCAAGCACTGGGGGCTGTTGGTCGGCGAAACCGTCAAGCCGTTGCCAAGGGTCCGCGGTGCCGCCGATGCCTACGTCGCCGCCGCCAAGTCCCGCCCCGCCGCCGAAGTCGTCTACCGCCATGACAGCACCAGCCAGTGGCGAATGTTCAGCACCGATACCGAAGTCCCCACGCAACTCGAATTCGATTGGACCACAGCATGACTCGCGTACAGAAAGTCTCCATCGTCCATGATCCCGATGGCTTCGCCGTGGTGATGGACGCGCTGGGCCGGGCCGTGATCGCCACCGCGACCGCCGCCGTGTACCTGGTGTGGTGGGCGGTGCTGTTCCCGATGGTCTCGGTGCCCTTTCTGGCCTCGGGCGCTGCCGGATGGGTGTACGGCTGGCCGGTCGGGCTCCTCGTGGCCGGGGTGTCCACCGCGGGGATGGTGCTGTGGCGAGTGTCGAGCCCGCAGACCTTCGAGCGCTGGTTCACCGGCCGTGTCCGGTCCCGGTGGCTGTCCTGGTTCCGCTACCGGCGGCGCTGGGCGAAGGTGATGAACGCGTGCGGGTTGACCCTGCTCGACGGCGAACGGGTCCTCGTTCCGCGGCTGGTCTCGGTCCACATCGGCCAAACGCTCGACACCCTCCGGGTGCGGATGCTGATCGGTCACAGCCCGGACCTGTGGGAAAAGCAGGTCGTGCGCCTGGCCCACGCCTTCGACTGCACCCACGCCACCGCCCGCCTGATCGGTGCCGGTCTGTTCGCGATCACCTTCCACCGCACCGACTTCGCCGACGAACCCGTCGTCGTGGACTTCCCGAACCGGCCGGACTCCTCGGCCGACAAGAACGCCGCGTGAGCGACCCCGACACTGCCGAAGGAGGCCGCACCATGACCACCCCCACCACCGGTACGGCCTCCCTCGGCCGCACTCCCACCGCTGCCGTGGCACCGAACCGGGAAACCGCCGCCGATCGCCGCGCGATGCCCGACATCACCGATATCGCCGAAGCCGCCGCCGAAAAAGAGGGCGTGTGCGCTCGCGTGGTGCCGATGCGAGCCTTCGACCCGATCACCTCCCGCACCTCCTATGTCGGTGCCCCGTGCAAGTCCACCAACGCCGGAACCTGCCCGGCCTGCGCCAAAGCGAACCGGTATCTGCGCATGACCCAGCTCCGGGAAGGCTGGTGCGCTGAACACGAACCCGTCGACCCGGAAACGGTCGTCACCCCGGCGCAGGAACAGGTGTTGGCTGCTCGCGCTGAACAGTTCGCCGCCTACCACGAGGCCCGCCGCGCCGGAGAACACGAATTCGCCGAATCCATCAAAGCTCTGGTGGCCGACCTCGACACCGAGCTCCGCGAACTCGGCGTCCGTGGCCGACTCCCCGCCCTGGATGAAAAGCCCCGCCGCAAAGCCAAGTCCACGCGTCGCCGCGATGACTTGCCGGACCTGCCGCGCAAGAAGGTGAACAAGGCGCTCACGGTCGGCGCCGCCTACGCCAACGGCAAGTACCGCCCGTCGACGTTCTTCACCCTGACCCTGCCCTCCTACGGGGCCGTGAACCGCGTCCGTGACGCCGAGTCGGGGGCGATGGTCTCCGATGGCTCTCCCCGCGACCCGGAGGGCTACGACTACACCGCCCAGGCCCGCGACACGATCCACCTCGCCAAGCTGTTCGACCGGTTCATTCAGAACCTGCGTCGCGCGGTGGGCTGGAACGTGCAGTACTGGGCCAGCGTCGAACCTCAGAAGCGCGGTGCCCCGCATCTGCACATCGCTATCCGCGGTTCGATCCCGTCGAAACTGCTCTACCAGGTCACCGCCGCGACCTACGTCAACGTGTGGTGGCCGCACTTCGACACCCCCGTCTACACCGGTGATCAGATGCCGGTCTGGGACTACACCGCCGCCACGTTCGTAGACCCGCGCACCGGTCGACCGCTCACGTACTGGGACGACGCGCTCGAGGTCATGGATTCCGTCGATGACCTCGAACCCGCCCACTCGCTCAAGTTCGGCGGGCAGTCCAAGGCGATCCAGATTCTCGGCGGCACAGAGGAGATGGACACCAAGGTCCGCTACCTGACCAAGTACCTCACCAAGTCGATCAGCGAAGTCCTCGACCCCGGTTCGCGTCGGGTGGCCGAGCACTACGACCGGCTTCACGCCGAACTCCAGGACACCCCGTGCTCTCCGCGCTGCGGTGTCTGGCTGCGCTACGGGATCGTTCCCAAGGGCGCCAACGAGAAGACCCAGCCGGGCCGCTGCAAGGGCAACGCACACCGCCGCGACACCCTCGGCCTGCCCGGTCGCCGCTGCCTCAACTCCGGCAAATGGTCGGGCAAGACCATCCCCGATCACAAGGCCGACCGCCTCGACTTCGTCCGCCAGGAGCTGGCCCGTGTCGGCATCGTCAAGCCCGACACCTCGCACCTGCGGATCACCCCGGTCAGCCCCGCCGACAAGGACGCGCCCCCGCGGTCACATCTGGTGATGGCGCTGGTCGTGGCCCGGATCAATCAGCGCGCCGAGTACGTCTCAGCTCGCCTCGCAGAGGATGAGGGACCGCCGGGCGGCGCCGATGTTTCACGGGAAACCGTTGCACCACAACAACTTTCGAAATCAGATCAGATCGCAGCATAGGGAGGAACCTGTCATGTCCAAGCTTCTCAACGAGGCCGAAGTCCGCAAGCTGATCCCGATCGGGCACAGCAAGTACTACGAGCTGATCGGCTCGGGTGCGCTGCGCTCGGTCAAGATCGGCCGTCGTCGCTTCGTCACCGAACAGGCGATCGCCGACTACATCGCCAACCTCGACCAGGCGGCGGCAGCATGAGCAGGCGACAGCTCCCCCCGCAGATCGAAAAGATCACCCTCAAGAGCGGGGCAATCAGATACCAGGTCACCGCCGAAGCGGGTACCGATCCCGCGACGGGTAAGCGCCGACAGACCAAGAAGCGCTACCGCACCGAGAAGGAGGCCCGCGACGCGCTGTCGGCAACCTCGTCGGCGGTTCGCCAGGGCACATACGTGCCGAGCTCGGGGCTGACGGTCGAACAAGCGTGTGCGGATTGGCTGGCAGGCAAGCGTGTTCGCGGCACGACGGCATCAAACTACACCAACGCGCTACAGCCGGTTCGCGATCGTTTCGGCTCGGTCGCTGTCCAAAAGCTGACCAAACGGAACTTGGATGATCTGGTGACCGAACTCCTTGCCGGTGGCACGAAAACGGCGAAGGGCCGGAAGCGGCGAGCGTGGCAGGCCGAGACGGTCAATGCGACATTGGACCGGTTCGAGACCGTTCTCGATGGGCTGATCTCAGAGGGCAAGTTGGTGCGCAATGTTGCCGCGCTGGTCGACCGGGTGCCGACCGGTCCGAGGAAGAAGCATGTCACGTACTCGAAGGATGAGGTTCGCAAGGTCTTGGCCGCTGCTGCTCCCGATCGAAACCGTCATGCGTGGCACCTGGCGCTGTCGGGTCTGCGTCGTGGCGAGATCGGCGGATTGCGATGGTCGGATGTCGACCTGGACGGCCAGCGGCTCACGATCGCCAACAACCGCGTCTCGGTGAACGGCAAAGCCGAGGAAAGCGACCCGAAGTCGGATGATTCTGGCCGGACGTTGCCGCTCACGCCGACGTTGACGACTGAACTTCGAGCGGCGAAACGGCGTCAAGCGGCTGAGAAGCTGGCACTCGGTGAGGCGTACGGTCCTGGCACTCACGTCGTGGTCAATGAGGCGGGGTCCTCGTACCATCCCGACACACTTACCGACTACTGGGAGAAGTTGACCAAGCTGGCCCAGGTGCGCCGGATTCGACTGCATGACGCTCGACACACCTGCGGGACACTGATGCACCTCCAGGGCGTCCCGATCGCGGTGATCTCGGAATGGCTCGGCCACGCCGATAGCGCGTTCACCATGCGTACCTACATCCACTCTCAGGACGACGCGCTGGTGTCGGCGGCGGGCACTTTGGAGGGCGTTGTGACAAAGCGTGACAAGAAGGCGACCGAACCGGCTCGGCGGAAGCGGAGGAAGAATCGGAAAGCGGCTGGTTAGGACCGCTTTCCGAGTGGAGCCGCCTGGGGGAATCGAACCCCCGACCTTTTCATTACGAGTGAAGCGCTCTACCGACTGAGCTAAGGCGGCATACCTTTCGGCGGTGCGAGTCTATCGCCTCGCGGTCGGAACGCGAAAACTGCAGGTCATCGGGGGCTACTGAGGAAGGCGGCAGGTGTCAGCAGGCGGGGGCGAAGGGGTAGCAGGTTCGCTGTGTTGTCGGTGGTGGGGCGGAGGCGATGGGCGCCGGAGGCGGCGGCACCGTGGCGGGGATGGTGGTGGCGACTCCGACTTCCTCCGGGTCGGGAGAGCTCATGTTGGCGATAGTCAGGACCACCAGGAGGAAGAACACGCCGCCGATCAAGGCCGCGAATGCCCAGAGGATCGGCAGGTGCGACGCGCTGCGATACCCGTGGACGTGCAGGGATCGGTAGCGTCCCGGCCGGGCTCGGCCTCGTCTGGCATTCATCGGCTTTGTCCCGGCACGTCGTGCCGACGTGGTTGATGTCCCCTGCTGATCCCGCGAATGTCCCCTGATCGCATGTCAGAAGTATGACGCGAGGGTCCGACAGATTCGGCTGCTTCGCGAAGACCCGGCGGGTGGTCAGGTGGTGCGGGCGGCGAGGAGGGTGGCGACCATGGCGGCTACGGCGAAGCGGGGTTTTACGTTGAGGTCGAGGGCTTCGCGGCAGGCCAGGACGGCGTCGATGCTGCGGAGGAGGCCCTCGGGGCGGACGCTGGTGGCGAGGTCGGTGATCTCGGTGGCCATGTCGGGGTGGGTGAGGGTGATGGGGGCGCCGCGGCCCGCGAAGCGCAGGGCCAGGGCGTCGCGGTACATGCCCGCGACGTCGATGAGGGCGCGGTCGAGGGCGTCGCGGCCGGTGCGGGTGGCGCGGGATTTCTGGCGGCGTTCGAGTTCCTTGAGCACGCCCGCCGAGCCACGGGTGGCGGAGGCGGCGCCCTTGCCGGTGCCGCCCGCGCCGAGGGCGGTGGCGAGTTCGTCGCGTTCGCGGTCGTCGCGCTCGGCGCTCATCAGTTTGGCTTCGTCGTCGGCCGATTTCACCAGTTCGTCGGCGGCGGCGTAGGCGGCGCCGGGGCGTTCGGTGGCGGTGACCAGGGCCAGGGCGCGCTTGCGGCGTTTGCGGGCGTCCTCGTCGGTGGCCAGGCGACGCGCCCGGCCGACGTGGCCGCCGCTGACCGAGGCTGCCCACTCGGCGGTCTTTGCGTCGAGTTGATCGCGTTCGCGCAGCACCTGCGCGATGGCGGGCACCGACGGCGTGACCAGGTGGACGTGCCTGCACCGCGAACGCAGGGTCACCGAGATGTCCTCGGGATCGACCGAAGGCGCGCACAGCAGGAACACCGTGCGGTCCGGCGGCTCCTCGACGACCTTCAGCAGCACATTGCCCGCCGCTTCGGTGAGCCGATCGGCGTCCTCGACCACCACCACCTGCCAGCGCCCGGTGCTCGGCCGCCGCGAGGCGACCTGCACGATCTCGCGCATCTCCTTGGTGCTGATGCTGAGCCCCTCGGGCACTACCCGGCGCACGTCACCGTGCGTCCCGGCCATCGTCGTGGTGCAGGCGTGGCACTTCCCGCACCCGACCACCTCGGGATCGGTGCACTGCAACGCCGCCGCGAAACACAGCGCGGCCACCGACCTACCCGAGCCGGGCGGCCCGGTGAACAGCCACGAATGCGTCATCGCCCCGGTGACGACACCGGCGCGCGCCGCCGTCGCGGCAGCGGTCAGTTCCGCCTCTACCACGTCCTGGCCGACCAGTCGATCGAAGACACCTGCCACGCCAGACACCCTAGCCGCGGGCTATGACAGGTTCGACGGCGGCGCTCAGTCCTCGTCGGCGGCTTTCGCGGGCGCCTTCTCGGCCGGAGCCTTCTTCGCCGCGGTCTTCTTGGCCGCCGTCTTCTTGGCGGCGGTCTTGGTCGCCGTCTTGGTGGCGGTCGACTTGGCCGCGGCCTTCTTCGCTGGCGCCTTCTTGGCCGCCTTCTTCGCGGTGGTCTTCTTGGCCGCCTTCTTCACCGGGCCGCGCGCGCGACGATCGGCCAGCAGTTCGGAGGCGCGCTCGTCGGTGATCGACTCGACCTCGTCGCCCTTGCGCAGGCTGGCGTTGGTCTCGCCGTCGGTGACGTACGGACCGAACCGGCCGTCCTTGATCACCATCGGCTTGTCGGTGGCCGAGTCCTTGCCCAGCTCACGCAGCGGCGCGGCGGCGGCCGCCTGCCGACCACGGCGCTTGGGCTCGGCGTAGAGCTTGAGCGCCTCGTCCAGGGTGACGGTGAACAGCTGCTCCTCGGTCGCCAGCGAGCGGGAGTCGGTGCCCTTCTTCAGATACGGGCCGTAGCGGCCGTTCTGGGCGGTGATCTCCTCGCCGGAGGTGGGGTCGGCGCCGACCACGCGCGGCAGCGACAGCAGCTTCAGCGCGTCGTCGAGGGTGATCGTGGCCAGGTCCATCGACTTGAACAGCGAGCCCGTGCGCGGCTTGACCTCGGCGGCCTTCTTGGTGGTCTTCTTCGCCGGGGCGGCGGAGGGGTCTGGCGCGGGCGGATCGGGGAGCACCTCGGTGACGTAGGGGCCGAAACGTCCTTCCTTGGCGACGATTTCGTTCCCCGACACCGGATCCACGCCGAGCGAACGGCCCTCCTGCGGCGTCGAGAACAGCTTCTCGGCGACCTCGGGAGTCAGTTCGTCGGGCGGCAGATCGTCGGGCAGGTTCGCCCGCTGCGAGATCGGATCCCCTTGCGGGTCATCGGGATTGACGACCATGCGCTCCAGATACGGCCCGAACCGGCCGACCCGGACCACCACGTCGCGACCCTCGTCGTCGACGAACATCTTGATCGAGTTCACTTCGCGGGCGTCGATGTCGTCGAGCTGTTCGCCGACCATCTTCTTGAGCCCACCGGAGCGCGCGACCGAGCCCTCGGCGCCGTGATCGCCACCGAAATAGAAGCTGGTCAACCAGTTTCCGCGCTGCTCGCGGCCACCGGCGATCGCGTCGAGATCGTCTTCCATCGCGGCGGTGAAGTCGAAGTCGACCAGTCGACCGAAGTAGGCCTCGAGCAGGCCGACCACCGCGAAGGCCACCCACGAGGGCACCAACGCGCTGCCGCGCTTGTAGACGTAGCCACGATCGAGGATGGTCTTGATGATCGAGGAGTACGTCGACGGGCGGCCGATGCCGAGCTCTTCGAGCGTCTTGATCAGCGACGCTTCGGTGTAGCGGGCGGGCGGATTGGTGCTGTGACCGTCGGGAGTGAGCTCGACGGCGGTGACGCCCTGACCCTCTTCCAGTGCGGGCAAACGGGATTCGGCGTCGTCGGACTGGCCGCCCGCCTCCTCGTCGACACTCTCGACATACGCCTTGAGGAAGCCGGGGAAGGTGATGGTGCGACCCGAGGACGAGAACACACACTCCTCGCCGGAGCGGGCGGTGCCGGTGATGCGCAGGGTCAGCGTGGTGCCGCGCGCGTCGGCCATCTGCGAGGCGACGGTGCGCTGCCAGATCAGCTCGTAGAGCTTGAACTCGTCCTGGTCGACCTTGGACGCCAGCTGACCCGGCGTCATGAAGGTGTCACCGGACGGGCGGATCGCCTCGTGGGCTTCCTGCGCGTTCTTGACCTTGCGGGTGTACTGACGCGGCGACGGCGAGACGAACTCCGCGCCGTAGAGCTGGGTGGCCTGCGAACGCGCCGCGGCGATGGCCGACTCCGACAGGGTGGTCGAGTCGGTACGCATGTAGGTGATGTAGCCGTTTTCGTAGAGCCGCTGGGCCACCCGCATGGTGCGCTCGGAGGTGAAGCGCAGTTTGCGGCCCGCCTCCTGCTGCAGCGTGGAGGTCATGAACGGCGGGTACGGCTTGCGCGTGTACGGCTTGGCCTCGGCGGAGGACACCACCAGGTCGGCGCCGTCGAGCGCCTCGGCCAGCCTGCGCGCGTACGCCTCGTCGAGCACCACGACACCGGAGGCCGACTTGAGTTGGCCGTCGGAACCGAAGTCGCGGCCCGAGGCCACCCGGTCGCCTTGGACCTGCACCAGGCGGGCGCCGAACGTACGCGGGTTGGTGGAATCGGAGGACTCGTCGGGGCCCGCGTCGAGCTTGGCGGCGATGTCCCAGTACTCGGCGGAGCGGAACGCCATGCGCTCACGCTCGCGGCGCACGATCACCCGGGTGGCCACCGACTGCACGCGACCGGCCGAGAGCCGGGGCATGACCTTCTTCCACAGCACCGGAGACACCTCGTAGCCGTAGAGGCGGTCCAGGATGCGGCGGGTCTCCTGCGCGTCGACCAGATCGTTGTCGAGTTCGCGCGTGTCGGCGGCGGCGGCGAGGATGGCGGGCTCGGTGATCTCGTGGAAGACCATCCGGCGGACCGGGACCTTCGGCTTGAGCGTCTCGAGCAGGTGCCAGGCGATGGCCTCGCCCTCGCGGTCGGGGTCGGTGGCCAGGTAGAGCTCGTCGGCGTCGGCCAGCAGGCTCTTGAGCTCGGAGACCTTGGCCTTCTTGTCCGGGCTGACCACGTAGATCGGCTCGAAGTCGTGATCGACGTCGACACCGAGGCGGGCCCAGGACTGGCCCTTGTATTTGGCGGGCACATCGGCGGCGCCGCGCGGAAGGTCGCGGATGTGGCCGACCGAGGCCTCGACGGTGTAGTTGCGGCCCAGGTAGGGCGCGATCTTGCGGGCCTTCGTCGGGGACTCGACGATCACGAGACGACGCAGGGGACGCCCCTGGTCGGCTGAACTGCGGTCTCGTGTTGCCACCGGCGAACACCTTCCTTCTAGATCCGCGCGTCGGGTGGTCCGCTCGGTGCGCGACTGGGGCAGACGGCGCGACGTTCGGACATCGCCACCAGTGACGTTTATACCCTGCGTGCTTGGGTAGCCGCGCCGACCAGGCTACGAAGACACCCGAAAGTCATACGGAACGGGCCCCGGAAACGGCTCGTCCCCCACCTCCGAAGACGGAGGTGGGGGACGGGCGTTGATGGGTTTCGCAGCTCAGGAGAGCGCGCGAACGCCGGTGGCCTGCGGGCCCTTCGTGCCCTGGCCGACCTCGAACTCGACCTTCTGGTTCTCTTCGAGGGTACGGAAGCCCGTGCCCTGGATCTCCGAGTAGTGGACGAAGACGTCAGCGGAGCCGTCCTCGGGCGCGATGAAGCCGAACCCCTTCTCCGCGTTGAACCACTTCACAGTTCCCTGTGCCATTCTGTTCCTTCTCTTTCTTACCGGAACGGCGGACAACTGGGTTCGTCCACCGGGCCCGTTCCGACCGCTGTACTGTTGGTCCCCCTGCAAGGAAATCCTGAGCACGGCGTTCGCAACATCGATCCTGCTGATGGTTGGACCTTCGATCCGTCCCTCGAACACAGAAGCTTGCGACCGAGACCCAGTGAACCATGTCTTTGAGCAATTCAACAGCCGAGTTACCGACAATTTGCAAAATTCTTGATCTTGCGAATGTGCAGGTAAGGGACACAATGGGTGAATCCGTACTTTCAGTCTGTTTGCTTCAGGATAACCGGGTGAGCTTCCAGCAAACCTGCTGTGACCCAGGTCGCTATTGGGTTACGAAAACGCAGGTCGCGGTCTCGACACACACACGTTTCACACTTCCCGTGTCGCGGGAGAGGGGTCAGGGATGAATCCGACAGACCGGGCCGCGGTTCGAAAGCCCGGATCAGGCGAAAGCTACGGTCGATCGTTGCTGAATCGTGTCCTGACCGAGGTGGTCGCCGACACCGACCCGCTGACCCACGTCGCCGAGCTCCCCGCCCAGCGCGCCCGCACCACGCCGTGGCCGGACTGGACGCCATCCTGCCTGGTCACAGCCCTGAACGCGAACGGCATCGCGCTGCCGTGGGAACACCAGACCCGCACGGCCGAGCTCGCGGCCACCGGAAACCACGTCGTGGTGAGCACCGGGACGGCCTCCGGGAAATCTCTCGGCTACCAATTGCCGGTTCTCACCGCCCTGCACGCCGACCCGCGCGCCACCGCGCTGTACCTGTCCCCCACCAAGGCGCTCGGGGCCGATCAGCTGCGGGCCGTTTCCGGCCTGATCCACGACAATCCCCTGCGTGAGGTGCATCCGGCGAGCTACGACGGCGACACTCCGACCGAGGTGAGGCAGTGGGTCCGGGCCAACGCGCGCTGGATTTTCACCAATCCCGACATGCTGCACGTCGGCATCCTGCGCTCGCATCAGCGGTGGGCGCGGGTGCTGCGCAATCTTCGCTACATCGTGGTCGACGAATGCCATGCCTACCGGGGAGTGTTCGGCTCGCACGTGGCGCTGGTGTTGCGCAGACTCCGCCGTATCGCCCGTTTCTACGGCGCCGACCCGGTGTTCGTCCTGTGCTCGGCGACCAGTGCCGACCCGGCCGCGTCGGCGAGCAGACTGGTCGGCGCGCCGGTCACGGCCGTCACGGAAGACGCCTCGCCACGCGGCGCGCGGACTGTCGCGCTCTGGGAACCGCCGTTGCGCACCACGATCACCGGCGAGAACGGCGCCCCGGTCCGGCGCACCGCGACCAGCGAGGCCGCCAAGATCATGGCCAGCCTGGTGGCCGAGGGCGCGCGCACGCTGGCCTTCGTCCGCTCACGGCGCGGGGCCGAGCTGATTGCGCTCGACGCCCGGCGGGTCCTCGCCGAAACTGCCCCTGAACTGCAGGAACGGGTCGCGGCATACCGGGCGGGCTACCTGGCCGAGGACCGGCGCGAACTGGAGAACGCGCTGTCGCAGGGCACGCTGCTCGGCGCGGCGAGCACCAACGCGCTCGAGCTCGGCGTCGATATCGCCGGACTCGATGCCGTGGTCATCGCCGGTTTTCCCGGCACGGTGGCCTCCTTCTGGCAGCAGGCGGGGCGGGCGGGCAGGCGGCTGCAGGGGTCGCTGGTGGTGCTCGTCGCCACCGACGATCCGCTCGACACCTACCTGGTGAACCACCCGGAGGCGCTGCTCGACCGGCCCATCGAGGCCACCGTCACCGACCCCTACAACCCGTATGTGCTCGGCCCCCAGCTGCTGTGCGCGGCGCTGGAACTGCCGCTCACCGACACCGAGGTCGCCGATCTGCGGGCCGAGGAAGTGCTGGCTGACCTGGCCGAACAGGGCCTGATCCGGCGCCGGGCCGGGGTCCGTGGGCAGGAGGGCCGCTGGCATGTCACCGCGCACAGTCAGCCGCACGACGCCGTCGACGTGCGCGGTGGGCTCGGCACGCCGGTGGCGATCGTCGACGCCGAGACCGGGCGGCTGCTCGGGACCGCGGACGCCGGTCGCGCGCCCGCCACCCTGCACGACGGGGCCGTCCACCTGCACCAGGGCGAGACCTATCTCGTCGACGAACTCGACCTGGAAGGCGGGGTCGCCTTCGTCAACGAGGTGGATCCCGGTTTCACCACCAGCGCTCGTCAGGTGACCTCCATCCGGATCGACGAGGTGCTCGCCGAACGGGTCCACGGGGGCGTCACCGTCGCATCCGCGCAGGTCGCGGTGACCAACCAGGTCGTCGGCTACCTGCGCACCCTGGTCACCGGGGAGGTGCTCGACCAGGTGGAACTCGACCTGCCCGCGCACCGCCTGCACACCAGGGCCGTCCTCTACACGGTCACGCCCGCACTGCTCAGCCGGGCGGGCATCACCGACGACGCGCTCCCCGGCGCCCTGCACGCCGCCGAACACGCGGCGATCGGGATGTTGCCGCTGGTCGCGGGCTGCGACCGGTGGGACATCGGCGGCGTCTCCATCGCCGAGCACCCCGATACCGGCGCGCCCACGGTGTTCGTCTACGACGGCCAGCCCGGCGGCGCCGGGTTCGCCGAGCGGGGATTCGCCCAGCTCGAGACCTGGTTGACGGCCACGCTCAGCGTTATCGGCAGCTGCGCCTGCCAGGACGGCTGTCCATCGTGCGTGCAGTCGCCCAAGTGCGGCAACGGCAACAACCCACTCGACAAGGACGCGGCGGCCCGGTTGTTGAGCGCGGTACTGGGCGAGTTGCGGACCGACCGGCAGGACCGTTCCGAGCCGTGACGTCCACGCCGTCCTGACGTGACTCCCGCGACGCCTCGCCCACCGATTACTGGTCGTCTGTCCGAATTTGCGCTGACCAGCACCGAAGGGCGGGTCGACGATTAAAAAGGACAGGTTTTCTGTTAACTGACGCATTGCCCGGGAGTACGCGCGAGTAACCACGACCATTGTTTTCATTTTTTTCGCCGTGTCATCAAAGAATGCGCATGGAATGGCCTCGGCGCTATTCGGGGAATTACCGAATAGGTCCGCCGCGGAACAACCACCGGCCAGTGTGAACACTTCCGCGTCACCCACTCTCGTCCACCGGACCGGCACGGGCGGTCGCCACGACAGCCCGCCTACCGAACGCCCCGAACGCCACCTCCGTCCGCACCACGACCACCACATCCCACTGCTCCACCGCGCATCGACCGACCCTCACGCCCATCCGTCCCGCGACCTCCCCCGCCATCGCGCACCCGGCGTCCGCCCCCTCCACCAGCCGCCCCGCCGCCGCCAACGCGGCGAGATCGGCACCGGCCTGCGCCCGGTGCCGAGCCACCACCACCGCCCCTACATTCCCGACCAGCAGGGTCACGGCGATCAACCCCGCCAGCGCGAAGCAGGCGAACGCCGTCGCCCCACCCCGATCAGCCTCCGCCCCGCGCCGAACCCGGGCCCATCGGTCGGGCCGCGAAGCCTGGTGGACCGCCCGCCCCTTCCCGCCGTCTGTGGTCCGCCCGTGTCCGGGTGGGTGGATGGTCTGTGCCATCACCGGACTCCGGGTTCGGGGATGGCGACCGCCTGGGCGTGTAGGCGGAGGCCGGGGAGCAGGGGTGTGGTCGCTGAGACGGTGGCGACGATGTGGTCGGCCTCGGTGCGCAGGTCGATGGTCGCGCCGGGTGGGGCGACGGTTCTCGCCGCAGTGAGGGCGTGGGCGGTGTCGCCTCGGGCGGCGAGGCGGGCGGCTTCGCGGGCGGCGTCCACGCAGCGGACCTGGGTGGAGGCCGCCAGGAGCGCGCCGATGCAGAGGGTGACGGCGCAGACGAGGGCGGCCAGGGCGATGGCGGCCTCCACCGTCACCGCGCCTGCGTCGCCCGCGAGCGGCCTCGGGTTCCCGCCGCTCACACGCTGGTGTTGAGTGCCTTGTCGATGATCTGGGTCAGGGCGTTGACGATGCTGTCGCCGGTCACCACCCCGTACAGCACCGCACCGAAGGCCGCCGCGGCGATCGTGCCGATGGCGTACTCGGCGGTGCTCATCCCGTCGTCGTCGATCAGCAGGCGGGTGATCCTGGTGCGCGCCCCTATATATACGGTGCGAACGAACGTCATCGTGTTCCCCTCTTCTTCCACACCGCGCGGCGGTTCCGCGTGGCGACGATTCGATGGCCTCGTCGAGGCCGGTCACAGCAGGCCCCCGTCGCCGAGCACCCGGTCGGCCAGGCCGATCACGACCGGGACGATGCCGAGGCAGACGAAGGCGGGCAGGAAGCACAGGCCGAGCGGGCCGCCAATCAGGACGCCCGCGCGCTCGGCCCGTGCCACGGCGGCGTCTTCCACCGCCTCGCGCCGCTGGACGGCGAGTTCACCGACGGCGGCGGCCAGCGAGGCGCCGGAGCGGGCAGAGCGGCGGGCCATTCTGGCCAGCGACTCGACCTCGTCCGCGCCTGGTGAGCTCGCCGCGTCGGCGGCTGCGCGCTCCCAGGCCGTCGCGGCATCGGCACCCAAGGCCAGCAGATCGGCGGCTCTGAGCAGGGCGGCACGTAGGACGGGTGGTGCGGTCGGGGCGCTGGCTCGCGCGGCCGCCGCCATCGGCAATCCGGAGCGCAGGCACGCGGCTAGCAGATCGAACGCCGAGGCCGAGCCCAGCGGATCGGATCGCACCGGTCCCCGGTCCTCCCGCGTCTCTCCGACATCCACTCCGGCCAGCGCCCGCACCCGTCGACTGACCGCGACGCGTCCCGGCAGCACCAGCACCGCCAGCGCCGCGACGACCAGCGCGCCAGGCGACACCCCACCAACCATCTCCATCACGACGTTGCCTCCCGAGTCCGTTCGATCCCCACCTGTCCACATGCGCTGGAGATAACCCCGGTCCCGTCCCACTCCCCCAGCTGCCGCCCGGAGCAGCGCATCGGTCGGACCTGTCGTCATGCGGTGCCTCGCTTGGTGATGACATCTGTCCACAGCAATCCACAGCAGGCCAGAGCCGCGCCCAAGGGGAGGAGTAACTGGCCCGCGGGCGAGGTGAAGAGGATGGCGAGGGGGGCGGCGCCCATCAGCTGGCCGAGGGCTATGCCGATGATCGGGAGGCCAGCCAGGACGGTCGCGGAGGCTCGGGCGCCCGCCAGGGCGGCTTCGGTGCGGTCGCGGAAGCGGAGGCGGCCGAGGAGGTCGGTTCTGGCGGCGGCGAGGAGTTCGGCGAGGGCGAGGCCGTGTTCCTCGGCGACCCGCCACGCACTCGCTATTCGGGAGAGTTCTTCGGCTACTGGGGAATTCGGATGAATCCAGCCGTCGGCCCCGGAACCGCCGAGACGGCTGCGCCCCGCGCTGACGGACAGTACCCGGGCCGCTTCGCCGCGGGACTCGGCGGCGGCTGACTCGGCCGCCGCACTGGGGTGTGCCCCGACCCGGAGTTCGCCGATGACAGCTTCGAGTCCGGCCAGCAGATACCCGCACTCCTGCCGACGCGCACGCTCGCCGAGTCCGCGCCGACGCCGCACCGCGAAGGTGGCGCCGACGATGAGCGCCGCCACTCCGATGCCGAGGCCGAAGACGAAAGCCGCGGCGCCGACCGCGATTCCCGCACACCACTCCACAGGAACGTGCTTCGGCGTACGAGTACGAACTTGCCCGAAGACCTGCCCGAACCGGCGTCTGTCCCCAGCCATCGGCACGACGAGCAGCGCCACCGAGCAGCAGAGCAATCCTGTCCCCATCGATCCCCACCTTCCTGGCGTCGGAACGATCCACAACACCCGGCTGTAGAACACCAGGCTGGATCGCGAATTCGGTGTCACCACCGGCACATCGGGCGTGCTCTCCCACTCATCCGAGCCGTATCGCGAGCAGCCGCCGTAATTCCTCGGCGCCGGGAACCGGCTGATCGTCGGATCGCCAGGCCGGGGTGATGCGCACTCCGTCGGAATCCCTTTCCAGTACACCGATTTCGCGCAGACAGCGGGTTCCGTCGGAGCGGCGGTGGACGTGCAGGATCACCTGGACGGCGGCGGCGAGCTGGCTGTGCAGCGCGGCGCGGTCCATGCCGCCGAGGGCGGCCAGCGCTTCCAGGCGGGCCGGAACCTCCTGGGGTGAATTGGCGTGCACCGTGCCCGCTCCACCGTCGTGGCCGGTATTGAGGGCGGTGAGCAGGTCGACGACTTCGGCGCCGCGGACCTCGCCGACGACGATGCGGTCGGGGCGCATTCGGAGGGCTTGGCGGACCAGGTCGCGGACGGTGACCGCGCCGACGCCTTCGACATTGGCGGTGCGGGCGACCAGCCGTACGACGTGGGGATGGACCGGTGCCAGTTCGGCGGCGTCCTCCACGCAGATGATGCGTTCGGCCGGATCGACGGCGGCCAGCAGGGCCGACAACATCGTAGTTTTCCCTGCTCCGGTGCCCCCGACGACCAGGAAGGCCAATCGCGCGCGGACGATGTCGACCAGCAGCCGGTGCGCCTCGGGTGGCACCGAACCGGCGGCTGCGAGGGCCGCCAGACCTTGGGTGGCCGGGCGTAGGACGCGCAGCGACAGGCAGGTGCCGTCGTGGGCGACCGGGGCCAGAACGGCGTGCAGGCGGACACCGAAGGCGTCCCCCAGCGTGGCCTCGGTGCCCGCGAGCTTGCCGTCGACCCAGGGTTGCGCGTCATCGAGCCGTCGTCCGGCGGACAGGGCCAGGCGCTGGGCCAGGCGGCGGACGGCCGCGTCGTCGGCGAAGCGGATGTCGGTGTGTTCGAGGCCGTGACCACGGTCGATCCAGACGGAGTCGGGTCCGGTGACGAGCACATCGGCGACGCGCGGGTCGTGCAGCAGTGGTTCGAGGAGTCCTGCCCCGGTCATCTCGGTCTGCAACAGGCGCAGGGCGCGCAGGAGGTCGGTGTCGGCGAGGACGCCGCCCGCTTCGGCGCGGATGGCGGCGGCGAGTTGGGCGGCATCGGGCACGCCCGTGTGTTCGGCGAGGCGTTCGCGGACGCGTTCGAGCAGCTCGACGGTGACGAAGGTTGTCATCGCCGCTCCGCCCCGACCACCGCCAGGACCGCGTCGGCCGCGTCGCGCAGCGGACCACGGCGACGAACGGTCAGGCCGCCGCGTTCGAGGCGGGTGGCCAGGCCCGCCTCCCCGCGCACCGCCGCCAGCAGCGGCAGTCCGAGCACTTCGGCGACCTCGGCACCACGCAGCCCACCCGGCGCCGGTCCACGAACGATCAAGCCCCGGTTGGGATTTCGCTCACCCAGATATCCGGCGACCACCTCGGCCGCCGCGACAGCCCGCAGCCGGGCGGGCACGACGAGGACGACCAGGTCGGCGGCATCGACCATGGCGTCGGCCGCCGAACCGCGTTCCCCGGACACATCGCAGACCACCAGATCGCCTGCGGCCCTGCCGGATTCGATGACAGCGCGGACAGCGGCGGGCGCCAGCTCCGTGGGTGGGCGATCGGCGCCGGGTCCGTGCCGTCCGCCGCGCACCCGCCCACACGAGAGCACCGCCAGGCCAGGGGCCGCCGCGGGCAGCGCGCTGTGCAGGGCGGCGGCGGAGACCCGTCCGTCCTCGATGACGAGATCGGGCCAGCGCAGACCCGCGGTGTTCTCCATGCCGAGGACCAGGTCGATGCCACCGTCGAGTGGCGCGCCGTCGATCAGCACGGTGTCGCGCCGCAGGCGCAGGGCGGCGGCGCGGAGTGCGGTGGCGGCCGCGAGCGTGGTCGCGCCCGCGCCGCCACCGGCACCGGCGACGGCCACCACCACCCCTTCGCCGGTGCGCGACTCGGCGTGCTCGGCGAACTGTTCGACGAGCGCGACCGCGCCGCCGGGCAGCGCGACCACCCGTTCGGCGCCGACGGCGGTGGCGGCCCGCCAGTCGGGCACGGCCGGTTCGCCCTCCGTGACCAGCACGATTCCGGGCCGTCGCGGGCAGCCCGCGGCGGTGGCCGCGGTGGCGGCGGCGGTATCGAGGATCACCAGCCCAGCGCCGGACCAGGCGTGTCTGCTCACCGGCATGACCCGTTCGTCGGTGACGCGTTCGGCCGCCGCGGCGACGCGACGGACTTCGTTGCGCAGCCGGGGATCGGCGACGAGCACGAGCGCGGGCGCGAGGGCCGCCGGTGCGGCGGTGCGGGATGGTGCGGCGGTGCGGGATGGTGCGGCGGTGCGGGATGGTGCGGCGAGGTTCATGCAGCTCAGCGTGGTGGAAATCGCGAGCTGTCAACAGCCACCTGTGCCCGATTGTGGATAACTCGGGGGTGTGGATAACTTCGGCGCACCTGGCCGGAAATAGAGGACGGCCCCAGCCGGGGGGGAGGAGGCTGGGGCCGTCGGGTTCAGCCCCGGGGGGTCGGGCTGAACGCGCCTGGACCATGTCCAGGTGCCAGCAATACTACACCCATCCCCCGCCGCGGGCGCAAGTAGCGTTCGCCACCATCTTCGGGCGATTCGCGGCTCCGGCGTCCCCGGGGCAAACTCCGCGAAGGCGCCGCGCAGGGCGCCTCCTGCGGACCCGGCGGCGCGTGCCTATCCTGTTGACGTGACCGACGATCGTGACCAGACATCGCCTACGGACACAAGTCTCGCCGATGCGGCGCGGGCGCCGGTGCCGGGCGGACGCGTCGCCGCGTTCTTCGATCTCGACAAAACGGTGATCGCGAAATCGAGTGCGTTCGTGTTCAGCAAACCGTTCTACGCCCAGGGTCTGCTCAACCGCCGGGCCGTCCTGGAGAGCAGCTACGCGCACTTTTTGTTCCTGCTCTCCGGTGCCGATCACGACCAGATGGAACGGATGCGGGCAAACCTGGCCAACATGTGCGCGGGCTGGGATGTCGAGCAGGTGAAATCCATTGTGGCGGAGACACTTCACGAACTCGTCGACCCCGTGATCTACGCCGAGGCGGCCGATCTGATCGCCGATCACAAGATCCGCGGACACGATGTGGTGATCGTCTCGGCCTCCGGCGAGGAGATCGTGACCCCGATCGCCGAAGCGCTCGGCGCCTCGCACACCGAGGCCACCCGGATGGTGGTCGAGGACGGCCGCTATACCGGTGACATCGAGTTCTACTGCTACGGCGACGGCAAGGTGGCGGCGATCGAAAAACTCGCCGCCAGCGAGGGTTACGACCTGTCGCGCTGCTACGCCTATTCCGACTCGGTGACCGATGTGCCGATGCTGAGCGCCGTGGGGCATCCGACCGCGGTGAACCCCGATCGCGGGCTGCGCAAGGAGGCCGCCGCGCGGGACTGGCCGGTGCTGATCTTCTCGAATCCGGTGTCGCTGTGGGCGCGGTTCCAGGCTCCGTCGAGCACCACCGTGGCCGCCACCGCGGCGGTCGGGCTGAGCGCGATCGTCGCGGGCGCGATCAGCTATCGGCTGCTGCGGAAACGTCGCTGACCTGCGTCGGGAACGCGACGTCGCAGCACGGATCGCCGACTGACACGCCGAAAATCGCGGGAATCGGTAATGCCGGAGAAATGCTTGATGTGAGTGCGGTCACAGTGTAAGAATGGAGGCACGGAAGGACGGAAGGCCAAGACGGAGCCGGAAGAGAAGGTTTCGCCTCCCATCCCACCCTTCCCAGCACGGACGCCAGGCACCCACGCGGAGCGCGCCGCGACAAGGGCAGCAGAGTTGTGGGCCTGCGAAATTCGGGCAGTCGTCGGCGAACGCCTCGCACAGGTTGCGGGGATGAACCGGCGGGGTTCGGATGATCGCCGAGGCCACCGAACACAACCCACCCCAGCACGCTTGGTAACCGGGTGTTCCGTGCTAGCGGGCGGCGAGGCCGAGGAATCGGCTACGCCGCCCGTTTCGATGTGCGGGGGTCAGTTCGCGGCGGCGGCATCGGCGATCGAGTTCGCCTCGCGGGCACCGTCTTCCAGCGCGCCCGCGCAGAACAGTACCCAGCCGCCCACGCCCTCGGCGGTGCCCATGCCGAAACCGGCGGCGGCGTCGAGGTAGGCCGTGCGGCGGCGCAGCCAGAAGACCTCGGGGACGCCGAGGCTGTGCGGGTCGAGGCCGCTGGCCACCGCGACGAGCCGGGAGGCGCCGCGCGCGACCACGCCGTCGGCGGTGCCGAATGGGCGCAGGGTCAGCAGCTCACCGTGCACGACCGCCGCGATCACGGGGGCCGGGGCCTTGCTGGACTGGACGGTCTGCACGAGCATGTCGAGGCGTTCGGCGATGCCGGGGGTGGTGCGCGGCCTGCCGAGTTCGAGCTGGTCTTCGACCAGGTCGGCGGCGGCGAGCAGGTGCAGCCGGGCCAGCGCCTGGAGCGGGGCGCGGCGCCAGGTGGCGACCAGGTTGTTCAACGCGTCACCGTCTAGGGCCTGGCCCACGCGCAGGGCACCGGCCAGAACCGGATCGCTGACCTGGCCGTCGGCGGGCAGGTCGGTGCTCGCGCCCTCGATGGCGGCCGACGAGCGCGCCGCGCGCACCGCGGCTTCGGCGGCGGTGGTCGCCCAGCCGCGCCGATTGGACCGGTGCCGGTGCACCGCGGCGAGCGCGTCGCGGGCCTTGTCGGCGGCGTCGCGCACGCCGGGCAGGTCGACCAGGGGCTGGAGCGGATCAGTCACGGCATACGAGGCTACCGTTCGAGTAGCGCGCCATCGACGAGGACGTGCAGCCCGGCCACCCGCGGCCAGCAGCGGTCCGGCCAGAGCGTTTCGGCGAGCCGTTTGGCGGCCGGGGTGTGCGCCCGGCGCCGTCGCGCTTCGAGCTCGGCCTGCCGTTCGGCATCGATACGATCCACCGGCGTCTCCTACCCCTGCGTTCACCGCACCACCTCGGACCCCGCCCACGCTACGCCGACGGGCCGACGCCTCGCTCCGAATCGTCCCTGATATCGGGAGCACGCCCGGACCTCGGCACCGGCACGGTCCGTCACTCCGAGAACAGATTCCCGGCCCGGGCAGCGGGCCGAATCGCCCGATGCGGTGCCGATCCAGCAGGCCGAACATCGCGTCCGGGCCGCCCCCTGGTCCGTCGGCCCTGTCCCGTCACCCAGCGAGCAACTCCCGGCCCGGAATCGCCTCCAGCAGGGCCCGTGTGTAGTCCTGTTCCGGTGACGCGAAGACCTGGTCGGTGGTCGCCGCCTCCACCACTTCCCCCGCGCGCATGACCAGCACGTTGTCGGCGATCTGGCGGACGACGGCCAGGTCGTGGGTGATGAACAGGTAGGCCAGGCCGAGTTCGGCTTGCAGGTCGTTGAGGAGGGTGAGGATCTGGGCCTGGACCAGGACGTCGAGGGCGGAGACCGCCTCGTCGCAGACGACCAGTTCCGGTGACAGGGCCAGAGCGCGGGCGATCGCGACGCGCTGACGTTGGCCGCCGGAGAGCTCGTTGGGGTAGCGGCGCAGCACCGAGGACGGCAGCGAGACCTTGTCCAGCAGGTCGCGCACCACGGCCGCGCGCTCGGCGGCGGTACCGATCTTGTGCACGCGCAGGGGTTCCTCGATGGTGCGGAAGATCGAGTACATCGGGTCGAGTGAGCCGTAGGGGTTCTGGAAGATCGGCTGCACGCGGCGGCGGAAGGCGAAGGCGCTCTTGCGGTCCAGGTCGGCGACCTGTCGACCGTCGAAGACGACGCTGCCCGAGGTCGGCTCGAGCAGGCCGAGCACCATCTGTGCCAGAGTCGACTTGCCCGAGCCGGACTCGCCGACGACGGCGGTGGTCGTGCCCCGCTCGACCGCGAAGCTCACGTCCTTCACCGCGACGAAATCGCTGGACTGCCAGGGTCGCTTGCCCCGGATCTTGAACGCCTTGGTCAGGTCCCGCACCTCGAGCACCGTGTCGGGCAGTTCCTCGCGCTCAGCGACTTCCACCGCCCGCAGGCGGACCTGGGCGCGCTGCCGCGACGACGACATCCGTTGCGCGGCCAGCGAGGGCGCCGAGCGGACCAGCTTCCTGGTGTATTCGTGTTGGGGATCGCGCAGGATCCGCAGGGCCGGGCCGGATTCCACCACGCGGCCGCGGTACATCACCACCAGGTGTTCGGCGCGCTCGGCGGCGAGCCCGAGGTCGTGGGTGATCAGCAGGACCGCGGTGCCGAGTTCGGTGGTGAGCCCGTCGAGGTGGTCGAGGATCTGGCGCTGCACGGTGACGTCCAGCGCCGAGGTGGGCTCGTCGGCGATGAGTAGTTTCGGCCTGCACGACAGGCCGATGGCGATCAGGGCGCGCTGCCGCATGCCGCCGGAGAACTCGTGCGGATACTGGTTCACGCGGCGTTCGGCATCCGGCATTCCGGCTTCGGTCAGCAGCTCGATCGCGCGTTCGCGGGCGGCCGAGCCGGTGGCGATGCCGTTGGCGGCCAGCGTCTCCCGGATCTGGAACCCGATCTTCCAGACCGGGTTCAGGTTCGACATCGGGTCCTGCGGCACCAGCCCGATGCCGTTGCCGCGGATCGCGACGATCTGCTTGGCCGAGGCGGTGGTGAGTTCGGTGCCGTCGAAGCGGATACTGCCGCCGGTGATCTCGCCGGTGCCGGGTAGCAGGTCGATGATCGCGTGCGCGGTGGTCGACTTGCCCGAGCCGGACTCGCCGACGATCGCCACGGTCTGGCCGGGGAAGACGGTGAGGTTCACCCCGCGCACGGCGGGCACCGGCGTGCCGTCGGTGGTGAAGCTGACATCCAGGTCGCGGATGTCGAGCAGCGGCTCGGTCATCGGGTGCGCTCCTTCGGATCGAGCGCGTCGCGCACCGCGTCGCCGAGCATGATGAAGCTCAGGACCGTGACGGCCAGCGCGGTCGCCGGATAGAACAGGATCGGCGAGGTGCGGATCTCGCTCTTGGCCCTGGCGATATCGGTGCCCCAGGACACGATCTCGGGCGGCAGACCCACCCCGAGATAGGACAGCGTCGCCTCGGTGACGATGAACACGCCCAGCCACAGCGTCGCGACCACGATGAGCGGCCCCGCCGCGTTGGGCAGCACATGCCTGCCCAACGTGCCCAGCCGCGAGACACCCAATGCCTGCGCGGCGGTGACGTATTCACTGTTCTTGGCCTCGATCACCGCGCCGCGGGCGATGCGCGCGGCCTGCGGCCAGGTGAAGGCGACCAGGATGAGGATCACCGTGGTCACGGTGGCCGGGCGCAGCAGTTGCAGCAGCACGATGGCGGCCAGCACCATCGGGATGGCGAAGAAGATCTCGGCGACGCGCGAGACGATCGAGTCGAGCAGACCGCCGAAGAACCCGGCCAGCGCGCCGAGCACCCCGCCGACCAGCAGGAACAGCAGCGCCGCGCCGACCCCGACGCTCACCGAGGCCCGGGCGCCGTAGATCGTGCGGGCGTAGATGTCGCAGCCCTGCTTGTCGAAGCCGAACGGATGACCCGATCGCGGCTTGTCCATACCGAACTCGCCCAGGCACAGGCGCGGGTCCTGCCCGGTGAACAGTGACGGCCAGACCACCACCAGCAGCACCAGCACGATCAGCACCATCGCGACCAGGAACACCGGATTGCGGCGCAACCGGCGCCACGCGTCGCCCCAGATGCTGGTGGGTGTGCCGGAGTCGGTGACCCGGTCGGTGGCGAGCACCTCCACCTCGTCGGCCGGGGCCACGAAATGCCGTTGACTCTCATGCATAACGGATCCTCGGGTCGAGCGCGGCGTAGAGCAGGTCGACGAGCAGGTTCATCACCAGGAAGATCACCACCAGCACCGTCACGAACGACACCACCGTGGGCGGCTCGCCGCGGGTGATGGCCTGGTAGAGCGTGCCGCCGACGCCGGGGATGTTGAAGATGCCCTCGGTGACGATGGCACCCGCCATCAGCGCGCCGAAATCCGCGCCGAGGAAGGTGACCACCGGGATCATCGAATTGCGCAGAATGTGCACCGTGACCACCCGCCTGCGGCCCAGGCCCTTGGCCGTCGCGGTGCGTACGTAGTCGGCGGACTTGTTCTCCGCCACCGAGTTCCGGGTCAGCCGCAGCACATAGGCGAACGACAGCGACCCGAGCACGAAGGCCGGGACGAGCAGCTCACCCAGACTCGCCTTCCCGCTGACGGTCACCGGTGCGATCCCCCACTTCACCCCGAGGAAGAACTGCGCCAGATAGCCGACCACGAATACCGGCAGCGCGATCAGCACCAGACTGGCGATCAACATCGTGGAATCGAACAGCTTGCCCTTGCGCAGACCGGCGATCAGCCCGAACACGATCCCGAACACGCCCTCGATCAGCACCGCGAGAAACGCCAGTTTGATGGTGATCGGGAAGGCGCGCTCGAGTTCCGCGCGGACCGGCCTGCCCGAGAACGAGGTGCCGAAATCGAGGGTGAGAATTCCTTTCAGATAGTGCAGATACTGCACGATGAACGGCTGATCGAGGTGATATCGGGCGCGCAGGGCGGCCTCGGCCGCGGGGGTCAGGGGTTTCTCCCCGGCCAGCGCCTTGATCGGATCACCGGGGATCAGGAACACCATCGCGTAGATCAGCAGCGTCGCGCCCAGGAACACCGGGATCATCTGGAGTACGCGCCGGAGTATGTACCAGGCCATCGTCGCCGGGCGCCTATTTCTGGATGTTCTCGAAGTCGAACAGGCCGTTCCAGGCCAGTTCGGCCTCGGTCACGCGATCGGAGCGGCCCGCGGCGGCGACGTAGTCGAACACCGGGATATCGGCCATGTCCTGGATCATGATGGTCTGCGCCCGCGCGATCAGCTGGTAGGACTCCTGCTGGGTGGGGGCGGCCATGGCGGCGTCGAAGAGCCGGTCGACCTCGGGATTGTCGTAGTCGACATTGTTGGTCTCGGAGTAGCTGTAGTACTGCGAGGACAGGAACTGCATCATCGTCGGGTAATCGCCCTGCCAGCCGTAGCGGAAGGCGGTGCCGATTGTCTTGGCGTTCACCGCGTCGCGCACGTTCTTGAAGGTCGGGACGGGATTGGTGACCGCCTCGATGCCGAGGGTGTTCTTGATGCTGTTGGCCACCGCTTCGATCCAGGCCTGGTGGCCGCCGTCGGAGTTGTAGGTGATGGTGTACTTGCCCGACCACGGTGAGAGGGCGTCGGCCTGGGCCCACAGCTTCTTGGCCTCGTCCGGGTTGTAGTCGAACACCTCGGCGCCGGGCAGGTTGCCGTTGAAGCCGGGCAGCGTGGAGGCGGTGAAATCGCGGGCGGGCAGGCGCAGGCCGTTGAAGATCTTCTCGCTGATCTGCGGGCGGTTGATCGCCATGGAGATCGCCTTGCGACGCAGCACGCCTTCCGCGCCGCCGAAATGGGGCACGGTGGTCTGGATGCCGATGTGCTGGTTCTGCGCGGTCGGCTTGGTGATGGCGCGGTCGCCGAGATCGTTCTTGTAGGAGGTCAGCGCGCTGTCGGGAATGGTGTCGAGGGTGTCGAGATTGCCCGCCTGTAGATCGGCGTAGGCGGTTTCGAACGACTGGTACATGACGAAGCGCAGGCCCTTGTTCTTGGCCGGGCGACCGCCGGGGTAGTCCGGATTGGGCTTCAGATCGATCTTGACGTTGTGTTCCCAGGATTCGAAGGCGTACGGGCCGTTGCCGACCGGGTTCTCGCCGAACGCCTTCATGTCGGCGAACGCCGACTCCGGCAGGGGGTAGAACGGGGCGTACCCGAGGGCGCTCTCGAAGTCGATCGAGGGCGACTTCAATTCCACGGTGAAGGTGCGGTCATCGACCACTTTCAGGCCCGACATCGTCTGCGCCGTGGGTTTCTCGGAATTCACTTCGTCGAATCCGACAATGGGCGTGAAAACATAACTCTGCAATTGTGCGTTCGTGGCGAGGGCGCCGTAGTTCCACGCGTCGACGAATGATTTGGCGGTCACCGTGGTGCCGTCGGTGAATTTCCAGTCCGGCTTGATGGTGATGCGGTAGGACTTGCGATCGGCGGTCTCGATCTTCTCTGCCATCTCGTCGTGGGCCTCGCCGGTGGCGTCGTAGTACTTGAGCCCGGCGAACAGGCGATCGACCACGCGACCACCCATGTTCTCGTTGGTGTTGGTGGGCACCAACGGATTCTGCGGCTCGCCCGCGTTGGTGGTGACGATCGCCGCGTCGACGCTGTCGTCGGATCCACAGGCGGTCAGGGCGAGGCCAGCGGCCATGACGGACGCGGCGAACAACACGGTCACTCTGGTGAATATCAACGCGGTCTCCCGAAATAAATGAACAATTCTCGGAACCATCAGCTGAACGGTTGAGATAAAACGATAGCCCGAGAACGGCGGATCTGTCCGGGAAGTCATCGGATGACCCATCGGCGAAACCTGCGCGATACAACCGCCGCGCGGAGCCGGGTGCGTTGACTAGTGTCGAGGGAGCAGGGCTGACGCCCTCGCGACCGACCCGACCGCACGAGGCATGTGAGGCTGAATCGACATGACCGAAACCGCTGCAGGACACCCGGACTCGTTCCCGCCGAGCGCGGAGTTCGCCGCCTCGGCCAACGCCGACGCCGCACTGTACGAGCGGGCCGAGACCGATCGCGACGGCTTCTGGGCCGAACAGGCCAACCGGTTGCACTGGCACAAGCCCTTCAGCCAGGTGCTCGACTGGAGCGATGCGCCGGTGGCGCGCTGGTTCGCCGACGGTGAGCTCAATGTCGCCTACAACTGCGTGGACCGCCACGTCCTCGACGGGCACGGCGACCAGGTCGCCATCCACTGGGAGGGCGAGCCCGGCGACTCGCGCGACATCACCTATCGCGAACTGCTCGACGAGGTCTCCCGCGCCGCGAACTTCCTGACCGAGCTCGGGCTCGAAGCCGGTGACCGCGTGGCCGTCTACATGCCGATGGTGCCCGAGGCCATCGTGTCGATGCTGGCCTGCGCGCGATTGGGCCTCACACATTCGGTGGTGTTCGCCGGGTTCTCCCCCAGCGCGCTACGTCAGCGTGTCGACGATGCCGAGGCGCGGCTGATCATCACCACCGACGGGCAGTGGCGGCGCGGCAAGCCCGCCCCGCTGAAGGAGGCGGTGGACGAGGCGCTCGCCGCCAAGGGCGATGTGCCGTCCTCGGTCGAGCACGTGCTGGTGGTGCGCCGGGTCGGTACCGAGGTCCCCTGGACCGACGGGCGCGATCTGTGGTGGCACGAAACCGTCGCCGCCGCTTCGCCTTCCCACGAAGCGCGGCCTTTCCCGGCCGAGCATCCCCTGTTCATCCTCTACACCTCCGGCACGACCGGAAAGCCCAAGGGGATCCTGCACACCACCGGCGGCTACCTCACCCAGACCGCCTACACCCACCACAACGTGTTCGACCACAAAGCGGGCCAGGACGTCTATTGGTGCACCGCCGACATCGGCTGGGTCACCGGGCACAGCTACATCGTCTACGGGCCGCTGGCCAACCGCACCACGCAGGTCGTCTACGAGGGCACACCGAATTCGCCGAACGAGCACCGGCACTTCGAGATCATCGAGAAGTACGGCGTCACCATCTACTACACCGCGCCCACACTGATCCGGACATTCATGAAATGGGGACGTGAGATCCCCGACGCCCACGATCTCAGCAGCCTGCGCGTGCTCGGCTCGGTCGGCGAGCCGATCAACCCCGAAGCCTGGCGCTGGTACCGCAGCGTCATCGGGGCGGACAGGACCCCCGTGGTCGATACCTGGTGGCAGACCGAGACCGGCGCCATCATGATCTCCCCGCTGCCCGGCGTCACCGCCACCAAGCCGGGCGCGGCCATGCGACCACTGCCCGGCATCTCGGCGACGGTCGTCGACGAGGAGGGCAAGCCGGTCCAGCTCGGGGAGACCGAGGCCAACGGGTACCTGGTGCTCGACAAGCCGTGGCCGTCGATGCTGCGCGGCATCTGGGGCGATATGGACCGCTACCGGGCCACCTACTGGGAGCGCTACGCCGAGCAGGGCTGGTACTTCGCCGGGGACGGCGCCAAGCTCGACGCCGACGGCGATCTGTGGGTGCTGGGCCGCGTGGACGACGTCATGAACGTCTCCGGACACCGCATCTCCACCGCCGAGGTCGAATCGGCGCTGGTCGGGCACCCGACGGTGGCCGAGGCCGCGGTGGTCGGCGCCAGCGACGACACCACCGGGCAGGGCATCGTCGCGTTCGTCATCCTGACCGGCGAGGCGGCGGGTAAGGCCGGGGACGGCCTCGTGGACGAGCTGAAGGCCGAGGTCGCCAAGCAGATCAGCCCGATCGCCAAGCCGCGCGAGATCCACCTCGTGCCGGAACTGCCCAAGACACGCAGCGGCAAGATCATGCGCCGACTACTGCGCGATGTGGCCGAGGGACGCGAGCTCGGCGATACCTCGACGCTGGTCGATCCGGGCGTTTTCGAGGCGATTCGCGCGGGCGGCAACTGAGCGGTGCCCGGTCGGCGGCGGGGTGGGCCGTCGGCCGGGTCCGTTAGGATCGGTGCGAGGTGTGCCGGGAAGTCTGGTCGGCGTGCGGTCGTGCATCCGGTGGATGAGCGCCCGTAGCTGAGTCCACCCCTGCCGAGAGGCCCGCGCTTGATCACCCGTGTGCGATCCGAACTGACCCGCTATCTCCGGACCGAAACGGTCGGCGGGGCGCTGCTGCTCATCGCCGCCGCGGTCGCGCTGCTCTGGGTGAACTCGCCGTGGGGGGCGAGCTATCAGACGATGGTCGGCGCGCATCTGAGCATTCCCGCGCTGCACCTGGACCTCACGCTGGCCGACTGGACCAAGGACGGGCTGCTCGCGGTCTTCTTCTTCGTCGCGGGGCTGGAACTCAAACGCGAGTTCGTCGTCGGGGAACTGGCGGATGTGAAACGGGCGGCGCTGCCGGTGGTCGCGGCGGTGGGCGGTGTCGTCACCCCGGCGGTGATCGCGCTGATCGTCGGGCACGGCGTGCCGGGCATGGACAAGGGCTGGGCCATCCCGGTGGCCACCGACATCGCCTTCGCGCTGGCGGTGCTCGCGATGACCGGCTCGCGGATTCCGGCCAGCGCGCGGGTGTTCCTGCTGAGTCTGGCCGTGGTCGACGATCTGCTGGCGATCCTGCTCATCGCGGTGCTGTTCACCGCCTCGCTCTCGCTGCTGTGGCTGCTGGCGGCGCTGGCCTGCTGCGCGGCCTGGGCGCTGGCCCAGAAGTTCCGGCTGCACACGCCGCTGGTGTATCTGCCGCTGGCGCTGGTGTGCTGGTACGCGCTGCACGAGGCGGGCATCCATCCCACGCTGGCCGGTGTCGCGCTCGGCCTGCTCACCCGGGTGCGGACCGACCCGGGCGAGCGGACCGCACCGGCCACCCATCTCGAACACGTCGTGCAGCCGCTGTCGGCGGGGCTGTGCGTGCCGCTGTTCGCGCTGTTCGCCTCCGGCGTGCCGCTGGACGCGGCGGTGTTCGGTTCGCTGTTCACCGAGCGGTTGTCGCTGGCGATCATGCTCGGGCTGCTGCTGGGCAAGACCATCGGCATCTTCGGCGTCAGCTGGGTGACGATCCGGCTCGGCTGGGTGAAACGCCCTGCCGGACTGGGCTATCGCGACATGTTCGCCCTGTCGGTACTGGGCGCGATCGGGTTCACCGTTAGCCTTCTGGTGGCGGAACTCGCGTTGGCCGATGTCGGCGCGGAAGCCATCGATCTCGCGAAGGCGGCCGTTCTGGTCACCTCCATGGCAGCATCGCTGATCGGATCGGCGCTACTGTTGCGCCGAGGACGTGTGCACCAGGCGCGCCGCGACGCGGACGAACTACCACCGGACACAGAAGGGTCGACGAAGTGAGTTACACCCAAGGCGGAAATGACGGTCGGACGGTCACTTCCATCCCGTTGACCGACGCCAATCCGCCCGGATCGGCCAGCTTCGGCAGTCTGGTCCGCGACGCGACCGAGCAGATGTCGACCCTTGTGCGCGCCGAAGTCGCGCTGGCCAAGGCCGAGGTGACCGCCGAGGTCCGCAAGGGCCTGACCGGCAGTGTCTTCTTCATCCTCGCGCTGACGGTACTGCTGTTCAGCTCGTTCTTCTTTTTCTTCTTCCTCGCCGAACTGCTGGACGTGTGGCTCTACCGCTGGGCCGCGTTCCTGATCGTGTTCGCGCTGATGGTGCTCACCACCGCGCTCCTGGCCTTCCTCGGCTGGCTCAAGGTGCGCAAACTGCGCGCTCCGGAGAAGACGATCGGCTCGCTCAAGCAGACCGCCGAGGTGCTGCCGCAGGCGCTGACCCACCGCGAGAGCGCCCCCGCGCTGGAGAAGTCGACCAAGCGATGACGCGCCGGGCGGGCCCGGTCGCACCGGCCGGACCCGCCTACTAGGCTCGATCGGCGTGTCGTCCAATTCATTCCCGGATCCGTCCAGCGTCCGTTACGACGGACCGTGGACCCACCGTGACGTGCACGCCAACGGCATCCGCTTCCACGTGGTGGAGGCCGACTCGACCGGGCGCGCCGACGCGCCCCTGGTCCTGCTCCTGCACGGTTTCGCCGACTTCTGGTGGTCGTGGCGTCATCAGCTGACCGGGCTGCCCGATCACGGCTACCGCACCGTCGCCGTCGACCTGCGCGGATACGGCGATTCGGACAAACCCCCGCGCGGCTACGACGGCTGGACCCTGGCCGGTGACATCGCCGGACTCGTCCGCGCCCTCGGACACACCGAGGCGACGCTGGTCGGACACGCCGAAGGCGGCCTGGTCTGCTGGGCCACCGCCGTGCTGCACCCGCGCCTGGTGCGCTCGATCGCCGTCATCGGCTCGCCGCATCCGGCCGCGTTGAAGAAGGCCGTCCTGCGCGATCCCGCCCAGCGCGCCACCTGGCTCCCCGATTTCCTGCGTTACCAGCTGCCGCGCTATCCCGAACACCTGCTCACCCGGCGCGACGGCGCCGAGGTGGAACGACTGCTGCGCGAGCGGGTCGGTCAGAGCTGGTCGCGCGGCGCCGAATTCACCGAGACGGCCGCCCGCATGCGCCACGCCGTCCGCATCCCCGGCGTGGCCCACTGCGCGCTGGAGTACCAGCGCTGGGCGTTCCGCAGCCAGTGGCGTCCCGACGGCAAGCGCTTCATGGCGACCATGCGCACCCCCATAGATATCCCCGTCTTGGCCCTGCGCGGCGACCAGGACCCCTACTTGCTGCCCGCCACCGTCCACCGTGGCGCCCGCTGGTCCCCCGCCCGAACCCTGGTATCGATCCCCGACGCAGGGCACTACGCCCACCAGGAGAACCCCACGAGGGTCAACCAGGAACTGACCACCCGCTGGCGCGAGCAGAACGGCGTCAACGGCACTCCCAAGGACGGCCTGGTCTCGCCGTAGGCCAACGCTGCAGCGCCGCTGGTCAGCGACCTTCCGCACTCCCAGCCACACCGCACACCCCGAATCCGCCATGACCGCACTCCCGACCCCGCACCCGCGACCCCGAGGAGCGGCGGCCACGCAGTGGCCGGTCGCGGCCGGGCCGCCGGTCAGGCGCCGCGGCGTACGCGACGAAGGAGCAAGCCGCGGTGCCTGACCGGCGGCCCTCCAGGGGCCGCGACCTCGAGCGCGCCAGCGCTCCAACAAACACAGCCGTAAACCACCAGGGACCGTCGAACAACAGCCCCGGCCCCGCAACCTAACTCAGCACACAAGCACCCGTATCCACCGGCGTACTACTGGGAGCCGCCGCGGCCAGCTCCGAAGCAACCTCGTTCAACGTCAGCACATACCCCGTGTCGTCATCGGTCACAGCCGCACCGAACACAACCCCCAAAACCTGCCCCTCGGTATCGACCAGCGGCCCACCCGAGTTACCCGCCCGAACCTGACCGCGCACCGTGTACACCTCACGCTCTACAGTCCCGTCACGATGAATGGTCGGCCCCGTCAGATCGAGCGTCTCGCGCACCCGCGCGGCACTGGCCGTGTACGGGCCGCCCCCGGGATAGCCCAGGACGATGGCGCTCTCGCCCGAGCGCGCCGGGGCCGGGGCCTGCGGGACGACGGGGGCGGTCAGGCCCGGCACCGCGAGGACGGCGATGTCCTTGGACGGGTCGAACAGGACCACGGTGGCGTCGAGGGCACCGCGCGCGGTGTCGACCGAGACGCTGTTGGTGCCCGCGACGACGTGCGCGTTGGTCATCACCCGTTCCGGCGCCACGACGAAGCCCGAACCCTCCAGCGCGCGCTGGCAGCTCGGCGCGACGCCGCGGATGCGCAGCACGCTCTGCTGCAGCGAGGCCGCGACGGGGCTGGCGAGCACGCTCGGGTCCGGCGGTTCCACCGCGGCGATCGGCGCGCGGCCGAACGGGCCGATGACGTCGGGCAGCCCGGAGGTGTTGAGCAGCCGGGAGAACTCGTTGGGCAGCTTGCGCAGCCAGTTCGGCGCCACCTCGTTGACATCGGCGAGCACGCGCGAGCCGTTGATGGCCTGGGCGACGCCCGGCTGCGAGGCGGTGGCCAGCGGCAGGGCCAGCAGCCAGGCCGCGACCAGCACGGTCGCCGCCTGCAGGACCGCGCCGACCACGCTGTCGACACTGCGCGCCAGCGGATGCCGGATGCCCGAACGCGCGGCCCGGCCCAGCACCATGCCCGCGACCTCGCCGACGATCACCAGCAGCACGATCAGCATGATGCCGCCGAGGACCCGGCTACGCCCCTCGCTGAGGTGCTGCAGGATGTGCGGCGCGATGAGAATTCCGGCGACCGCGCCGATGGCGACGCCGAAGAACGCCAAGGTCGAGGCCACCGCCCCCTGCCGCCACCCGGTGGACGCCGCGACCAGCGCGATCAACACCACCGCGATATCCAACCAAACCGAGGCGCTCACAGGGTCATTCCGACCGCAGCCAACGAGCTCTCCAAGTCACGCACGTCGCCCCGATCCCAGTCTCGTTCCCAGCCCGCTGTTTTGATGATTCCGGCGAGGATACCGCCGGTGAGTCCCCACACCAGCATGCCGTCGACCTGGAACGCGGGACTCTGGTAGCCGAGACTGCCACGCACCATGAATCTGTGTGCCGGATCCAGCAATTCGGTGAGCGGGACACGCACGACACGCTCGGTTTCCGCGGGATCGACGACGCCGATCGCGCTGGGTGCCCGCCAGTAGCCGAGCACCGGGGTGACATCGAACTTCGAGGGCGGGACGAACAGTTTCGGCAGGACAGCGAACGGCTGGACACCACCGGGGTCGAGCCCGGTCTCCTCGACCGCCTCGCGCAGGGCGGTGCCGACCGGGCCGTCGTCGCCGGGATCGGCGGCGCCGCCGGGGAAGGCGATCTGGCCGCGATGTTGACGCATCGTCGAGGCGCGCTGGGTGAGCAGCACATCGGCGTCGGCGGGCAGGCCGCCCGGGGCGTCGGTGTCGGAGTCGGTCGCGCCGCCGAAGAGGACCAGGACCGCGGCCTGGCGCGGTTTGCCGGTGATCGACATGGCCCGGCGCAGGGCGCGGGAGGTGGCGAGGGTGTCGTCGGCGTCGGGGCCGCCGGATCTGATCGCGGTGTGCAACCACGCCGGGATACCGGAATCGTCGAGCCTCGCCACACCGTTCACGCCATCGCCTTCGATCCGCCTGTCACTGCCGTCACCTTCTGTCATACCGTGACGCCGAGTTTCGCGGACACCGTATCCGCGATGTCGGCCACGTCGGCGAAGGTGCGTACCTCCACACTCGCGATGGTGCCGTCGGCGCGCACCAGCACCGAGACCGGCAGCACCGCGGGCGCGCCCACCGCGGCGCGCACCGACGCCTGCGGATCGGAGACGCCGGGCAGGGTGATGCCGAGACCGGCCAGCCGCTGCAGGGCCTTGGCCTCGTCGGGATCGCTGTGCACGGTGAGCACGGTGAGCGCCGGGCCCGCCCGCTCGGCGAACTCCTGCAGATGCGGCAGCTCGACCGCGCACGGGCCACACCAGTAGGCCCAGAGATTGAGGAGCGCGGGTTTGCCCGCGAGGGCGGCGACCAGGTCGACCGGGGAGCCGTCGGCCAGACAGGTCAGTGTGAGTCCGGCCAGCGGACCGGCGCCGGGCGTGGTCGCCGCGCCAGACGGAGTCGCCGCACCGGGCGTGGCCGACGCACCAGGTGCCGTCGACGTACCAGGCGTACTCGCCGGACCTGACGTCGTCGCCGCACCGGGGCAAGGTGCGAGCCCGGCGGCGGCGCGGTCTTCGGCCGAAATGCTCGCTCGCGATGGGGTCGTGCCGGTGGTCGCAGGGGTGTCGGCGCCGTCGCGCGGCCACAGGGCGACCGTCGCCGCGAGGACGAGGATGACCGCGGCCAGTGCCCAGCGCACCGCGGGCCGTCGCCAGGGCGACGGGTCGACCGGATCGCTCACAGTCCGACCAGATCCAGCAGGTGCTCGCGCTCGGGTCCCTTGACCAGCTCGGCGGCGACCGCCGGATCGGTGGGCCCGATTCCGAACGAGGGGCAGTCCGGCGCCAGCACGCACGCGCCGCAGGCGGGCTTGCGGGCATGACACACCCGGCGGCCGTGGAAGATCACCCGGTGCGAGAGCATCGTCCAGTCCTTGCGCTCGATCAGCTCGCCGACCGCGTGCTCGACCTTGACCGGGTCTTCCTCCTCGGTCCACTTCCAGCGGCGCACCAGACGGCCGAAGTGGGTGTCGACGGTGATGCCGGGAACATCGAAGGCGTTGCCGAGGATGACGTTGGCGGTTTTGCGTCCGATTCCGGGCAATTCGACCAATTTCGGCAGGGTGTGAGGCAACTCACCGTCGTATTTCTCGACCAGCGCCTGCCCCAGCCCGATCAGCGAACTGGTCTTGTTCCGGTAGAAGCCGGTGGGCCGGATGAATTCCTCCAGTTCGACCCGGTTGGCCTCGGCGTAGTCGCGCGCGCTGCGGTACTTCGCGAACAGCGCGGGAGTGGTGAGGTTCACGCGGACGTCGGTGCACTGGGCCGACAGGATCGTCGCGACCGCCAGTTCCAGCGGCGTGGTGAAGTCGAGTTCGCAGTGCGCGTCGGGGAACGCGGTGGCCAGCGTGCGATTCATCCGGCGGGCGCGCCGGACCAGGCCGACCCGCGTTTCCGCAGCTATCGACCGGTTCCTGCGCTTGCGCGCGGCGGAGAGCCCGGCCGTTTCCACGGCGGGCGCGGCCTCGCGGGACGCTGCGGCGGAGGGGGAAACGGGCACGTGTTCACCATACGGAACCACTCCGACAACATTGCCCGTCGAGTTGACCCGCTGTGTTCCATCTGAGACCTGGACCGTGTTTACTGCCTGTCATGCAAGGACTCGCTGTGGTGCTCTTCCCAGTGCTGTTGATGCTGTTCGCGCTGGGGATGGAGCGGGTCGAGAATCGGCTCCGAAAGCTTCTCGAACCCGACGAAGAGGTTCAGCAGTACCTGGACAATGCCAGCAACGCCGAAGTGAAAGAGCTGACGAAGCTCGGCCTGCCCGCCGCCGTGGCGCGCGTGCGCAAGCGCCGTTCCCGCACGTCCGAGATGGATGTGGCGCGCGCCAGCTGACCTCTTCACAGTCTGCGCGCCGAGCGCAATCCACTCTTTACGTGGTGTCTGTCACTGTGGTGCCGTGATGCCGCGTAGACTGCGCGGTTGGTCGATTCGCTCGACCAGGTTCGCAAGCCATATCCCATAAGGAGCACATTCGTGGACGAGGCCCTCGCCAGAGCAGGCATCTTCCAAGGCGTCGAGCCCACCGCGGTGGCCGCGCTCGCCAAGCAGCTGCAGCCCGTAGATTTCCCGCGCGGCCACGTCATCTTCAACGAGGGCGAACCCGGCGATCGGCTGTACATCATCACCACGGGCAAGGTGAAGATCGGCCGTCGGTCCCCGGACGGCAGGGAGAACCTGCTGACGATCATGGGCCCGTCGGACATGTTCGGTGAACTGTCGATCTTCGACCCGGGTCCGCGTACCTCGACCGCCACCACGGTCACCGAGGTCCGCGCGGTGACGATGGACCGCGACGCGCTCAAGTCGTGGATCGATCAGCGCCCGGAGATCGCCGAGCAGCTGCTGCGCGTGCTGGCACGACGCCTTCGCCGCACCAACAACAACCTCGCCGACCTCATCTTCACCGACGTGCCCGGCCGCGTCGCCAAGGCGTTGCTGCAGCTCGCTCAGCGCTTCGGCACCCAGGAAGCGGGCGCGCTGCGCGTGACCCACGACCTGACCCAGGAAGAGATCGCCCAGCTGGTCGGTGCTTCCCGCGAGACCGTCAACAAGGCCCTGGCCGACTTCGCCCATCGCGGGTGGCTGCGGCTCGAGGGTAAGAGCGTGCTCATCTCCGACTCCGAGCGCCTCGCCCGACGCGCGCGCTGATCGCGCGATAGTACGTCTCGGCACGCCGGGACCACCCTCGGTGCGGCTCCAGGGAAGAGGGCCTCGACCGCACCAGGGTGGTTCCGGCGTGCCGTCGTCGTCTCAGGACGTGCGTTCGGCCCGCAGGTATTCCAGCTGCGCCTGCACCGAGCTGCGCGCGGCGGGCCACAGCCGCTTGTCGACGTCGGCGTACACCTTGCGGACGATCGCGAAAGCACCCGCGTCCTGGCCCAGTTCGGCCAGCGCGGCGCGGATCTGATCGAGCCGCTCGTGCCGGTGGTTCAGGTAGTACCGCACCACCGGCGCCGCGTCGGGATGATCGGGGCCGTGCGCGGGCAGCAGCGCCTTGCCCGTGCCGCGTTCGAGCAGCAGCTCGAGCGAGGACAGGAACGCGGCCAGCGCGCCCGCCTCCGAGGCCAGCACGGTGGTGCCCTGACCGAGCACGGTGTCACCGGTGACGATCGCGTCGTCGAGCTCGAAACTCACCGAGTCGCCGGTGTGACCGGGCGTGGCAAGCACGGTGATCCGCACCCCGGCCGCCTCGATGACCTCACCCGCCGCCAGCACGCTCACCTCCCCGCGCAGGTACTTCGGCTCCACCGCGCGCACCGGCGTCCCGGTGGCCTTCACCAGGTGGTCGATCCCGCCGGTGTGATCGGCGTGGTGGTGGGTGATCAGCGTCAACGCGATCCGGCCGCCGGTCGCCGCGACGATGGCGGCGATGTGGTTCTTGTCCTTGGGTCCCGGGTCGACGACGACGTACTCGTCGCTGCCGGGACCGCGTAGCAGCCAGGTGTTGGTGCCGTCGAGCGTCATCTGCGACGGATTGTCGGCCAACAGCACCGACGCCGTCGGGGTGACCGGCCTGACCTGGCTGTACGCGGGATGTTCCAATGCCATGACGGCGTGCCTATCCGACCTCGACGATCAATTCCACCTCGACCGGCGTGTTCTTCGGCAGCTCCGACACACCGACCGCCGAGCGCGCGTGCACGCCCGCCTCGCCGAACACCTCACCGAGGAATTCCGACGCGCCGTTGATCACGATCGGCTGGTCGGTGAACCCGGCGGCGGAGTTGACGAATCCGACGACCTTCACGATCCGCACCACCCGGTCGAGACCGACCAGGTCGTGCACCGCGGCCAGCGCGTTGAGCGCGCACAGCCGGGCGGCCTCCTTGGCCGTCTCCACCTCCACCTCGGCCCCGACCTTGCCGACCGCCGACAGCTCACCGTCGACGAAGGGCAGCTGGCCGGAGGTGTAGACCAGCGAACCGGTCTGCACGGCCGGGATGTAGGCCGCGACGGGGGCGGCGACCGGCGGCAGGGTGACCCCGAGCCGGTCGAGCGCGTCCTTCCACGCGGTGGCCACGGCTACTTCTGCCGCTTCAGGTAGGCGACGTGCTGCTCACCGGTCGGGCCGGGCAGGACCGTGACCAGTTCCCAGCCGTCGGCGCCCCACTGGTCGAGGATCTGCTTGGTCGCGTGCGTCAGCAGCGGCACGGTGGCGTACTCCCACAGGGTGACTTCACTCATGGGGAGAGTTTAGGGCTCACCCCGAACGCCGACGAGAAACGGGTTATAGGCTCGGCGACGTGGGAGCACCAACAGCAGAGCGATGGCCACAGCGCGCGACGAAAGCCCGCTTGCACTACGTGACAGGCAAGGGAGGCACCGGCAAGTCGACCGTTTCGGCCGCACTGGCCCTGGCGCTGGCCGCGGGGGGACGCAAAGTGCTGCTCGTCGAGGTGGAGAGCAGGCAGTCCATCGCGCAGCTGTTCGACCGGCCGCCGCTGCCACCCACCGAGACCCGGATCGCCAGCGCCGACGGCGGCGGCGAGGTCTTCGCGTTGGCGCTCGACATCGAGCACGCCTTCCTGGAATACCTCGACATGTTCTACAACCTCGGTTTCGCCGGGCGCGCGATGCGCCGGATGGGCGCCATCGAGTTCGTCACCACGATCGCGCCCGGCCTGCGCGATGTGATCCTGACCGGCAAGATCAAGGAGTGCGCGGTGCGCGTCGACCAGACGGGTAAGCCCGCCTACGACGACATCGTGGTCGACGCCCCGCCGACCGGCCGGATCGCCAGCTTCCTCGACGTCACCCAGGCCATGGCCGAGATCGCCAAGGGCGGCCCAATCGCCTCGCAGGCCGACGGCGTGTCCAAGCTGCTGCACTCCGACCAGACGATGATCCACCTGGTGACGCTGCTCGAGGCGCTGCCGGTGCAGGAGACCGCCGACGCCGTCGCCGAGCTCACGGCCAACGACCTGCGCATCGGCACGGTGATCGTCAACCGGGCGGCCACCGCCGAGCTCACCCCCGGCGACCGCGACTCGGCCGTGCGCGGCGACCTCGACACCACCAAGATCGCGGCGGGTCTGGCCGAGGCCGGAATCACCCTGCCCGAGGCGGATTTCGACGGACTGATCGCCGAGACGGTCGACCACGCCATCGTGCTGTCCGCGCAGGACGAGAGCGCCGCCGCGCTGGCCGAGGTCGACGTGCCCCAGCTGTCGCTGCCCGCCCTCGGTGAGGGCATGGACCTCGGCGGCCTCTACGAACTGGCCGAACAGCTATCCGCGCAGGGAGTGCGATGAGCGAGCAAGTGACCACCCCGCCCACGCTGGACGTCGCGCGGATCATCGCCGACCCGAGCGCGCGGGTCATCGTGTGCTGCGGTTCCGGCGGTGTCGGCAAGACCACCACGGCTGCCTCGATCGCGTTGCGCGCCGCCGAGGCGGGCCGCAAGGTCGTGGTGCTGACCATCGACCCGGCGCGCAGGCTGGCCCAGTCGCTCGGCGTGGCCGAGTTGGACAACACCCCGCAGCGGGTGGAGCTGGGCCCCGAGGTGCCCGGCGAGCTGCACGCGATGATGCTGAACATGCGCCGCACCTTCGACGACATGGTGCTCGAGCACACCAGCCCGGACAAGGCCGAGCAGATCTTCGCCAACCCGATCTATCAGACGGTGGCGTCGTCCTTCGGTGGCACGCAGGAGTACATGGCGATGGAGAAGCTCGGTCAGCTGGCCGGGCGCAAGGAGTGGGACCTGATCGTGGTCGACACTCCCCCCTCCCGCAACGCGCTGGACTTCCTCGACGCGCCCAAGCGGCTGGGCAATTTCCTCAACGGCAAGATGATCCGGCTGATCATGGCGCCCGGGCGTGGAGTGGGCCGGTTCGTGACCGGCGCGATGAGCCTGGCGATGCGTGGGGTCTCCACCATCGTCGGCGGGCAGATGCTCAAGGACGCCTCGACGTTCCTGCAGTCGCTGGAGTCGCTGTTCGGTGGGTTCCAGGATCGCGCCGAGCGCACCTTCGCGATGCTGTCCAAGCCGGGCACGCATTTCCTGGTGGTCGCCGCGCCCGAGCCGGACGCGCTGCGCGAGGCGTCGTTCTTCGTCGACCGGCTGTCCACCGAGCGGATGCCGCTGGCCGGACTGGTGCTCAACCGGACCCACCCGGCGCTGTCGGGCCTGTCCGGTGATCACGCGCTCACCGCGGCCGACCGGCTGGCCGAGTCCGACCCGCTGACCGCCTCGGTGCTGCGCATCCACACCGACCGGGTGGCCACCGCCAAGCGCGAGCAGCGACTGCTGCACCGGTTCACCGGCGCGCATCCCCGGGTCGCGATCGTCTCGGTGACGGCCCTGCCGTTCGAGGTTTCCGACCTCGAGGCCCTGCGCGTCGTCGGCGACCAGCTGACCGGCACAGCAGCTGCCTCCTGATTCCGTTCGGCTATAGATCACAGTCCCGTAACACCCACAGACGGCGCCGATTCCGCAAAGTGCGCGGGCTCGGCGCCGTCTGTGGTAACGGTCCGGTCTCACCTGCTAGATGGCCACCTGGTGCTGACGCTGGGCGTTGAAGAACTCGGCCCACGACGTGACGTCGGGATGCTGCTTGAGCAGGGCGCGCCGCTGTCGCTCGGTCATGCCGCCCCACACGCCGAACTCCACCCGGTTGTCCAGGGCGTCGGCGCCGCACTGCATGAGCACCGGGCAGTGACGGCAGATCGTCGCCGCCTTGCGCTGGGCCGCACCGCGAACGAACAGCTGGTCAGGGTCCACTTCCTTGCATCGCGCCTGGGCAACCCAAGCGATCCTTGCCTCGGCCTGCTCTACATCCAGTCGAGCGATGGGGGTTGTGATGTGCATTTGATGTGCCCCTTTGCAGTCCGAACACCGTTGTGCGGCGCTCCAGAATCGCGAGCGCGGATCACAGCAACCCAACTACCGCTGCGGTCCGCACCACATTCCACTTTGAGTGTTAGCTCTATCACACTGGGTTCTCAATCTAGGTAAAGGTATGGCGCTTGCGCAAGACCGGGCCCCGATTTTTTGGTACGACCGTCCATTCAAATCGGCGGAAGATCGAGAAGCGGCGCTGATCACCGGCGTGCCCGGTCGCGACACGCCGATGTGATCATTTTGTTGACACGCCCGAGCAACCCCCCTGGCACCGGCCGGACATTCCCCGTCGAGCAGCACAGCAGTGAACCCCGCCACCCCACCCTTTAGGCTGGGCTCGTGCCGATCACTCAAACGCTCGCGAGGCTGGCCGGCAGCTGCGCGCTGGCCGCCGTGCTAGTCGCTGGGCTGTTGTTCCCCTTGGCCGGTGGGTTCGGGTTCATCTCCAACCGAGCCGCCGATGCCGTCGACAACGTGTCTGCCGAACTGGTGGAGGGCACGGTCCCCGCCGTGTCGACGATGGTCGACGCGGGCGGAGCACCCATCGCGTGGCTCTACGAGCAGCGCCGCTTCGAGGTGCCCAGCGACCGGATCTCCAACAACATGAAGCTGGCGATCGTGTCCATCGAGGACAAGCGCTTCGCCGATCACAAGGGGGTGGACTGGCAGGGCACGCTGCGCGCGTTCCTCACCAACACCTCCTCCGGTGAGGTCCAACAGGGCGCCTCGACGCTCGACCAGCAGTACGTGAAGAACTTCAACCTGCTCGTCGTCGCCAAGACCGACGCCGAACGCCGGGCCGCGATCGAGACCACCCCCGCGCGCAAGCTGCGCGAGATCCGGATGGCGCTCACCCTCGACCGCGAGCTGAGCAAGGACGAGATCCTCACCCGCTACCTGAACCTGGTGCCCTTCGGCAACGGTTCCTACGGCATCCAGGACGCCGCGCAGACCTACTTCGGGGTCGACGCCGCCGACCTGACCATCACCCAGTCGGCGATGCTGGCGGGCATGGTGCAGTCCAGCTCCAAGCTGAACCCGTACACCAACGTCGCGGGCGTCACCGACCGTCGCAACACCGTGCTCGACACGCTCATCCAGAACATCCCCAGCCGGGCCACCGAGTTCGCCACGGCCAAGAGCGAACCGCTCGGTGTGCTGCCCGAACCCAAGGGCCTGCCGCGCGGCTGCATCTCCGCGCACGAGAAGGGCTTTTTCTGCGACTACGCGCTCGAGTACCTGGCCGAGTCCGGGATCAGCCGCGAGCAGATCGACAAGGGCGGCTACCTGATCAAGACCACCCTGGACCCGGCGCTGCAGGAATCGGTCAAGCGCGCGGTCAGCGAGGCCGCAGATCCCAACCTCGACAACATCGCCGAGGTCATGTCGGTGGTCTCGCCCGGCCAGGACGCCCACCACGTGCTGGCGATGGCCTCCAGCCGCACCTACGGTCTCGACCGCGACGCCAACGAGACACTGCTCGGGCAGCCGTACTCGATGGCCGGTGACGGCGCCGGGTCGATCTTCAAGCTCTTCACCACCGCCGCCGCGATGGAGAAGGGCCTCGGCATCGCCGCCCAGGTCGACGTGCCCAGCTTCTACGCCGCCAAGGGCATGGGTTACTCCAACGCCCCCGGCTGCCCCGCCGACGCCTGGTGCGTGAAGAACGCGGGCGCCTATCCCGGCTCGATGTCGGTGACCGACGCGCTGGCCACCTCGCCCAACACCGCCTTCGTCAAGATGATCCAGGACGTCGGCGTCGAGCCCGCGGTGGACATGGCCGTGCGACTGGGCATGCGCTCCTACACCAAGCCCGGCACCTCCGGCCACGGCAACTCCAGCCTGGCCGACCACATCAAGAACAACAACATGGGTTCGTTCACCCTCGGCCCGTTCGCGATCAACCCGCTCGAGCTGTCGAATGTGGCCGCCACGCTGGCCTCGGGTGGCAAGTGGTGCCCGCCCTCGCCGATCCAGGAGGTCATCGACCGGCAGGGCAAGACCGTGCCGCTGACCCAGCAGGCGTGCGAGCAGGTCGTCGATCCCGGCCTGGCCAACACCCTGGCCAACGCGATGAGCAAGGACGACGTCAGCGGTACCGCCGCGGGCGCCGCGCGCTCCGCGGGCTGGTCGGCGCCGCTGTCGGGCAAGACGGGCACCACCGAGAGCCACCGCTCCTCGGCCTTCCTGGGCTTCACCAACTCGCTGGCCGCCGCGGTCTACGTCTACGGTGACAGCCCGACCCCCGGCGAGATCTGCTCGTTCCCGCTGCGCAACTGCGGTGGCGGCGATCTCTACGGCGGTAACGAACCGGCCCGCACCTGGTTCAACGCGGTGAAACCGGTGCTCGACCACTATCCGCCGCCCGCGCTGCCACCGCTGGACGACAAGTACGTGCGCGGCGCGAACAACTCGCAGGTGCCCGATGTGGCGGGCAAGTCGCAGGGCGAGGCCACCTCGATCCTGTCCGGCGCCGGTTTCCGGGTGACGGCGGTGACCGCGCCGGGCTCGCAGGCCAAGGGCACCGTGATGGGCAGCTCGCCCAACGGCGCGGCCATCCCGGGCTCGGTGGTCACGATCTACATCAGTGACGGCACCGTCCGCGTGCCGACCACCACCGCCCCGCCCGCGCCCTCGGCACCCACCCCCGAGCTGCCAGGGCTACCGCAACTGCCCCGCCTGCCACCGATCCCCATCCCGGTGCCACGCTGACGACACGCGAAGGGCCGCCGTCCATTCCGGACGGCGGCCCTTCGTCGTTTCGCGTCAGAGGCGGGCTTTGACCGCCGCCGACAGGCGCGACCCATCGGCCTTGCCCTCGGCGAGCGCGGTCGCGGCCTTCATGACCTGACCCATCTGCTTCATCCCCGGCCGCTCCCCCAACTGCTCGGCGACCTGCGCGATGGCGGTATCGGCGACCTGGGCGACCTCGGCCTCGGTGAGCTGGGTCGGCAGGTACTCCTCGATGACCTCTTCCTCGGCGCGCTCGTTCGCGGCCAGCTCGCCGCGCCCGTTCTGCTCGTAGATGACCGCGGCCTCGTTGCGCTTCTTGGCTTCCTTCTGCAGCAGCGCCACCACGTCGGCGTCGGAGAGTTCGCGCGCCTGCGTTCCGGAGACCTCGGCGTTCTGGATCGAGGCGAGCAACATCCGCAGGGTGGACAGGCGCAGCGTGTCCTTGGCTTTCATCGCGGCGGTCATATCCGCGCGCAGCTGCGATTTCAGTTCCGACATGCGCATCACGCTAGCCCGTCACCCCCGCAACTCTCATCACATTTTCATCGCGAAGGAAATTCGTACCTTTTGTGCGGAAACACACGCGCCGTTCCGGGAGGGGGTCGCCTATGCTGGGCAAATGCCCGTTATCTCGACGTCCGCTGTCCGCCGCACCGTCTGGGGAGCCGCTGGGGCCGCCGTCGCAGGCATCGGTTACGCCACGCTGATCGAGCGCAACGCGTTCGTGCTGCGTGAGGCCACCATGCCGGTGCTCGCGCCCGGGTCGCCGACCCTGCGCATCCTGCACGTCAGCGACCTGCACATGATGCCGGGCCAGCAGCTCAAGCAGCAGTGGCTGCGCGAACTCGATCGGCTCGAACCCGACCTGGTCGTGAATACCGGTGACAATCTTTCGCATCCCAAGGCCGTGCCCGCGGTGGTGCAATCCCTCGGCGCGCTGCTGGCGCGTCCAGGCCTGTTCGTGTTCGGTTCCAACGACTATTTCGCGCCGGTGCCGAAGAATCCGCTGAAGTATTTCAAGAAGGATCATCGCCGCGTCTACGGCGACCCGCTGCCCTGGCAGGATCTGCGCGCGGCCTTCACCGAACGCGGCTGGCTCGACCTCACCCACACCCGCCGCGATCTCGAGGTCGCGGGCATCCGCATCGCCAGCGCGGGCGTGGACGACCCGCACCTGCAGCGCGACCGCTACGACACCGTCGCCGGTGCGCCGAATCAGCTGGCGCAGTTGAGCATCGGTGTCACCCACTCGCCGGAACCGCGGGTGCTCGACCGCTTCGCCGAGGACGGCTACGACCTGGTGCTGGCCGGACACACGCACGGCGGACAGCTGGTGGTGCCCGGTTACGGCGCGCTGGTGACCAACTGCGGCATCGACAAGTCGCGCGTCAAGGGCGCCTCGCAGTGGGGCGAGCACACCCAGCTGCACGTGTCGGCGGGCATCGGCACCTCGCCGTGGGCGCCCTACCGCTTCTGCTGCCGTCCCGAGGCCACCCTGCTGACGCTGGTCGGCGCCCCGCCGAAGCGTCCCGCCGCCGACACCGACCACGGCTTGTCCACCTCCGAGGCCGTCGCCCGCTAGGGTTGCGCCCCGAACGACAGATTTGTCACTAGGGGAACAATCGTGAGCAACGGATCCGACGACAGGCGCAACGACCCGACCGTGTTCGGCGGACCCGGCGCACCACACTCCGACGCGCAATGGCAGCGCCCCGACGCCGCCCCCGCGCCGAACACACCCGACCCCACCACCGCCTGGACCCCCGGCGGCACCGGCCTCCCCCCAACCCTGCGCTGGGACGGATCGGGCCCACCGCCCGGCCTGCCGGACCCGACCCAGTGGACACCCGCCGGTCCGCAGGATTGGCAGGGAGCGAATCCCGCTCCGGGACAACCGGGTTCGACACCGGGTGGTGATGCGACACAGGTGGCCCCTTGGTCCGGCGGGAATCCCCCCGTCGCGCCACCACCAGGCGCCGACGCCACGCAGGTGGCGCCTTGGTCCGGCGCGAATCAGCCTGGCGGACAGCCCGGCTCGCCATGGCCGGGCACGAATCCGCCCGGCAGCCAGCCCGGCTCGGCTCCCCCTGCCGGACAACCCGGCTGGGCGCCCGGTGCCGATGCGACCCAGGTCGCGCCGTGGTCGGGGGCGAACCCGCCCGGCGGCCAGCCCGGCGCGACGCCCGCAGGCGGTCAGCCCGGACCGACTCCCCTTGGCGGACAACCCGGCTCCGCCCCCGGCGCCGATGCCACCCAGGTCGCGTCCTGGTCCGGCACGAACCCGCCCGGCGGGCAGCCCGGCTCGCCGTGGCCCGGCGCGAACGCCTCTGGCGTACAGCCCGGCTCGCCGCAGACCGGGGCGGATGCGACGCAGGTGGCGCCGTGGTCGACTCCGACTCCGCCTCTCGCGCAACCCGGTTCGCCGTGGGTGCAGCCGGGTGCTGACGCGACTCAGCTCCGGGCTCCCGGGGCGGGGTGGCCGGGGGCGCCGCAGCCTGAGCAGCAGCAGTGGGGTGCGCCCGGGGCGTCGCAGCCGGATCAGCAGCAGTGGGGTTCCCCGCAGTGGAATGCTGGTGTGGGGCAGGCGAATCAGCAGTGGGGGCAGGGTGCGCCCGGGTGGCAGCAGCCGCAGCAGCAGTACGGGGAGGTGCCGCCGCTCGAGCAGTACGGGGGGCAGGCGTACGGGCAGCAGGCGTATGGGCAGCCGGTGCCGGTGAAGTCCGGTAGCAAGGCGGTGCTGTGGACGGTGCTGGGGGTGTCGGCGGCGCTGATCGTGGCGGGCACCGTCACCGCCGTCGCCATGTCCGGTGGCGATTCGCCCAGCACCACCGCCAACGCCAGCACCACCCCGTCGATGGTCAGCGCCCTCACCACCACCGGCGCGCCGCCGACCACGAGCAAGGCCAAGCCGAGCACCACCACCAAGCCGAGTGGCGCGGCCGCCACCGTCAAGCCCGTCATCGAGGGCTACCAGGTGGTCGCCTCGCCGGACCGGGGCGCGGCCTATGACGTGCCGCCGAGCTGGAAGGTCGCCAGCGAGGGCACCATCGGTGGATTCGGCGAGCCGCCGGGCGACTCCGTCATCGGCAAGGGCTACGCCTCCGACGGCCGCGACTACTGCCCCGACTCCACCCGCACCGTCTCCCTGCTCACCGGCTCGAAACAGGCCGACAACGCCGCCGCGGGCGCCGAGCTCGGCACCAAGACCGCCCCGCTCGCCTACAACGGCTCCACCGGCACCCCCGGCCCCGCCCAACCGCTGACCTCCATGGACGGCAAGACCCAGGGCATGTTCACCGAGACCACCGGCACCGTGCCCCACCCCAAGCCCGGCTGCGCCAGCACCTACTCCATCTACACCTACGCCTTCAAGGGCACCAAGGACGGCAGCTTCGTCATGGTCATGGTCGCCGACACCGGCGTCCCCGACGCCGTAGACGCCGCCCTCGCCAAGCGCATCTTCAGCTCCATCCGCCCCCTCTGACCCCCACCTGACCAGCCAATTTAACGTTTCACACCACCTCGTTGTAAGCTACTTCAGGTTCGCCTCACGGGGTGTGGCGCAGCTTGGTAGCGCGCTTCGTTCGGGACGAAGAGGTCGCAGGTTCAAATCCTGTCACCCCGACGTGTTGGTTGAGACACAGAAGAGCCCCCGGTCAGTTCACTGATCGGGGGCTCCTCGTATTTCCGGGGTTAGTGGTCGGCGGTGTCCGCGTGTTTGGCGTGGAGGGCGGCTCGGCGGGCGGCGGCTCTGGCCTCGTGGCGGGCGGTGGACGCCGCGGAGCGGCGGGGGTTGGTCGGGGTGATGGGGGCCGGGGGTTCGGGGGGTGGGCCGAACAGGCGGGTGCGGAGGTGGGTGAGGGCGGCGCTGGTGGCGTCCCAGGTGATCGAGGCGAGGCAGAGCAGGGCGAAGGCGACGGCTGCCCAGAAGAACAGTTCGCCGAAGAGGTTGTTGGCCAGGAGTTTCAACACCGGTCCCCGAGAGTTGTCGCGGCGTGGCCGCGTTGGTCGGAACCGGAGGATGTTACCGGTCAGACGCCGTCGCTGCGCGGGGAGTGACTTTCGCGGAAGGTGCCTTCGGTCGCGGGGTCGTCGAAGGAACAGTCGCGTTCCAACGGGTTCGGCCAGTAGATGGTGATGGCGATGATCGCGATCAAGGCCAGGACCAGCAGCGCGATGGCGGAGGTGGTCATGATGTCGCCCTTCCGGGTGAGCCGAGTGGAGAACACCCGTATCGCAGTCTGCCCGAGGACATGTTCGGTCGGTGTTGCCCGCGTGTTCGGGCTTTGTTGCCGATTCCTCGCCGCCCTCGCGCACGTCGGTGAGGGAGCGCTTACCTGCCGATAACTTTCGGACATTCCGAGGAAACCGCAGGCCAATAGCGTATACAGGCATGTCGACATCAACGGAGACACCGCCGGGCGCCACCGGAAAGCCACTGCGGGAGGTGGTCTACGCGACGCTGCGCGACGACCTCATGAACGGGGGCATCAAGTTCGGCGAGCGCCTCACCGAACCCAAACTGTCGGCCCGCTTCGGCATCTCCCGCACGCCGGTGCGGGAGGCGCTGGCGATGCTGTGCTCGGACGGGCTGCTCCAGCGTGAGGAGTTCGGGTTCAGTCCGGTGCGGCCCAGTGTGGCGCGCATCCACGATCTCTACGAGCTGCGTCTGACCCTGGAACTGGGCGGCATGGCCAGGGTGATGAACAATCCCGAGCTCTCCCACGACCGCGAACAACTTCGGGCCGAACGGGCCCGCTGGCTGGCTTTGCAGGCGGACCCGCCCGAGCAGACGCCGGGGTTCGTGGTGGTCGACGAGGAATTCCACGTCGCGCTGCTCGCCGCGGCGGGCAATGCCGAGATGGTACGGGCCCTGCAATCGGTGAACTCCCGGATCCGGCATGTCCGGATGTACGACTTCATGGTCAACAACCGCATCGAGACGACGATCTCGGAGCATCTCGGCATTCTCGACGCCGTCCTCGACGAGGACCTGCCCCTCGGCCGCCGTCTGCTGCACACCCACATCGGCGATTCGCTGGATGTGGTCCTCGACCGGATCTCCCGCGCGATCGCGGCGATGTCGATGGCCGACTGAGCCGCACAGAGAGCGAACAATCATGAACCTGCACTTCGACACGGTGCTGATCGCCAATCGTGGCGAGATCGCCTGCCGCATCATCCGTTCCGCGCGCGAGCTCGGCCTGAAGACCGTGGCCGTGTACTCCGAGGCCGACGCCGCCGCACCGCATGTCCGGCTCGCCGACGACGCCGTGCTGCTCGGTCCCGGCCCCGCCGCGCAGTCGTATCTGCTGGCCGATCGGGTGGTGGAGGCCGCGCTGCGCACCGGCGCGGGCGCGGTCCACCCGGGTTACGGATTCCTTTCCGAGAACGGTGAATTCGCCACGGCGGTGGCCGAAGCGGGGCTGGCCTTCGTGGGCCCGACGGCCGAGCAGCTGAAGGTGTTCGGCGACAAGCACACCGCCCGCGAGGCGGCGCGCTCCGTGGACGTGCCGCTGATCCCCGGTTCGGGACTGCTCGAGTCCGCCGAGCACGCGGTGGCCGAGGCGGAGCGGATCGGCTACCCGGTGATGCTCAAGGCGGTCGGCGGGGGCGGCGGGATCGGGATGCAGGCCTGCCACGACGCCGACGAGGTGACCGCGGCGTTCACCAGGGTGCAGCGCCTGGCCGCCTCGAACTTCGCCGCGGCGGGGGTGTTCCTGGAGCGGTTCGTCACCCGGGCCCGGCACATCGAGGTGCAGTTGTTCGGTGACGGGCAGGGCCGGGTGGTGTCGCTGGGCACCCGGGACTGTTCGCTGCAGCGGCGCAATCAGAAGGTGCTGGAGGAAGCGCCAGCGCCGGGCCTGCCCGAGGAGCTGACCGAACGCCTGCTGGCGACCTCGCGCCTGCTGGCCGAGTCGGTGCACTACCGCTCGGCGGGCACCGTGGAGTTCGTCTACGACATCGAGCGCGAGGCGGCCTCGTTCCTGGAGGTGAACACCCGGCTACAGGTGGAGCACCCGGTCACCGAGGCCGTCACCGGCGTCGACCTGGTGGCCTGGATGCTGCGCCTGGCCGGTGGTGACACGACCATGTTCGACGATCTTCCCGCGAGCGGGCCCGCGCTGACCGGGCACGCCGTGGAGGCCAGGGTGTACGCCGAAGATCCCGGTCAGGACTACCGGCCCAGCGCCGGGCTGATCACCGAGGCGCGTTTCCCGGCCGGAGCCAGGGTCGACACCTGGGTCGCGACCGGCACCGAGGTGTCCTCGTATTACGACCCGATGCTGGCCAAGATCATCACCAGCGGACCCACCCGTGCGGCCGCCTTCACCGCCCTCGACCACGCGCTGGCCGACACCGCGCTCTCCGGCGTGCAGTCGAACCTGGCGCAATTGCGCACCGCCGCCGTGGATTCCGTGGTACTCGCGGCCGAGCACAGCACCGCGACGCTGGCCGGGATGACGGTGGCGACCCGCCGGATCGACGTGCTGCGCGCGGGCACCATGACCACCGTGCAGGATCATCCGGGCCGAATCGGGTTGTGGCAGGTGGGTATTCCGCCGTCCGGCCCGATGGACGACCTGTCGTTCACCCTCGCCAATCTGGCCGTCGGCAACCCGGCCGGTGCGCCCGGACTCGAGTGCACGCTCCAGGGACCGAAGCTGCGGTTCAGCGCGCCGACGACGCTGTGCGTCACCGGCGCCCCCGCCCCGGTGACGGTCGACGGTGCCGAGGTGCCGATGTGGACGCCGCTGGAGGTGCCCGAGGGCGCGGTGCTCGATCTCGGCGCGCCCGCCGACACCGGCCTGCGCACCTACCTGGCGATGCGCGGTGGCATCGACGCGCCGCTCTATCACGGCAGCGCCGCCACCTTCACCCTCGGCGGGTTCGGCGGCGTCACCGGACGGGCGCTGGCCGCCGGTGACGTGCTCGCCCTGCGGCCCGACACCACCGCCCCGACCGCGCCCGTGCCGCTCGAGCGCCGCCCCGACTTCACCCACGCCTGGCAGCTCGCCGTGGGCGAGGGGCCCCAGACCGCGCCCACGTACTTCACCGACGACGACATGCGGCAGTTCTACACCAGCGAGTGGCAGGTCGGCGCGCACGCCAATCGCACCGGCATCCGCCTCGACGGACCCAAGCCGGACTGGTCGCGGACCGACGGCGGCGACGCGGGCCTGCACCCGTCGAACCTGCACGACAACCCCTACAGCGTCGGCGCGCTGAACGTCTCCGGTGACACCCCGATCCTGCTCGGACCCGACGGTCCCAGCCTCGGCGGCTTCGCCTGCCCGCTCACCGTGGTCTCGGCCCAGCGCTGGAAACTGGGACAGCTGCGCCCCGGTGACACCGTGCGGTTCGTCCCCGTCGATGACACGGACGCGGACGCGCTGCGCGCCGACCCGGTGGCGCGGGCCCGGAACACGGTGCCGGACAAGGGCGTCGCGCTGCGTGACCGTGGCGTCCTGCGCGTCACCGAGGCCGACGACGACCGGCCTCAGGTGGCCTATCTGCGCGGCGGCGACGACAACATCCTCGTCGAGTACGGCCCGATGGCACTGGATCTGGGTCTGCGGATGCGGGTGCACGCGCTGTCGGAGGCGCTCGCGGCCACCGGCCTGCCCGGCATCGTCGACATCACCCCGGGCGTGCGGTCGCTGCACATCCACTTCGATCCCGAGGTGCTGCCGCGATACCGGCTGCTGGGCACCCTCGCCGAGCTCGAGGAGGCACTGCCCGCCACCGGCGCGCTGGTGGTGCCGAGCCGGACCATCCGGCTGCCGCTGTCGTTCGACGATCCCTCCATCGCCGAGGCGATCGACCGGTACCGCAGCGGCGTCAGGGACACCGCGCCGTGGCTGCCCTCCAACACCGAGTTCATCCGGCGCGTCAACGGCCTCGACAGCGTCGAGCAGGTGCGCGAGACGGTGTTCTCGGCGGAGTATCTGGTGCTCGGGCTCGGTGACGTGTATCTCGGTGCGCCGCTGGCTGTTCCGCTCGATCCCCGGCATCGCCTGGTGACCACGAAATACAACCCGGCGCGCACCTGGACCCCCTCGGACGCGGTCGGCATCGGCGGCAAGTACCTGTGCGTGTACGGGATGGAATCGCCGGGCGGCTACCAGCTGATCGGACGGACGGTGCCGATCTGGTCGGGGTATCGCCAGAGCGCGCCGTTCGAGCAGGGCACGCCCTGGCTGTTCCGCTTCTTCGACCGGATCGTCTGGGAGCCGGTCGATCCCGGGCAGCTCCTGGAATACCGGGCCGCCGCGCGGGCGGGCCGGTTCGAGGCCGAGGTCACCGAGGGCAGTTTCGCGCTCGCCGATCATCTGCGCATGCTCACCGACCAGGCCGACTCGATCGCGGAGTTCGAGGGCAAGCAGGCCGCCGCCTTCGCGGCCGAGCGCCAGGCCTGGCACGAGGCGGGCGAATTCGAGCGGGTCGGTGCGATCGAGCCGGTGGTCGAGCTCGCGGACGACCCGCTGGCCGGGATGCCCGCCGACGCCACCGTCGTCGCGGCCCCGATGACGGGCAATGTGTGGCGCGTCGATGTGACCGAAGGCCAGCGGCTGGACCCGGGCGCCACCGTCGCGGTGCTCGAGGCCATGAAACTCGAACTGCCGGTGACCGCACCGGATGGTGGCGTCGTGCTGAAAGTGCTTGCCGCACCGGGTGCCAAGGTGGAACCCGGAACCCCTCTCGCAGTGATCGGAGTCGACTGAGATGACCGCTGGACTACCCGAGAAGACCCCCGCGTCGCCGACCGACCGGGTCGCCGCCGCGTACCGGCGGATCGCCGAGGTGGACCGGCCCGAGGTGTGGATCACCCTGCGGCCCGAGGCGGAACTCACCGCCGAGGCGGCCGCGCTGGAACAGCGGATCGCCGCCGGGGCGCAGGCGCCGCTGGCCGGACTGCTGGTGGCGGTCAAGGACAATGTCGACGTCGCTGGCCTGCCGACCACCGCCGCCTGCCCCGAATTCGGCTATCCGGCCACCGAGACGGCGACCGCGGTCGCCCGGCTGGTCGAGGCGGGCGCGCTGGTGCTCGGCAAGACCAATCTCGATCAGTTCGCGACCGGGCTGGTCGGCACGCGTAGCCCGTACGGCGCGGTGCGCAACGCGCTGGATCCCGCGCTGATCTCCGGCGGGTCGAGTTCCGGTTCGGCCGTGGCCGTCGCGCTGGGCATCGCCGATATCGCGATCGGCACCGACACCGCGGGCTCGGGCCGGGTGCCCGCCGCGCTCCAGGGCATCGTCGGTATCAAGGCGAGTCTCGGGGTGATCCCCGCGCACGGTGTCGTGCCCGCCTGCGCGGACTACGACGCGGTCACCGTGTTCGCCGCCGATCTGGCACTCGCCGTCGAGGCCGCGGCGACGATGGCGGGCCCGGAATCGCGCGACTCGCGCGGCCGCGCCTGGCCCGCCGACGTGCGCCTGGCCGCCGCCGCGCAGCCCACCGTGGCCATCCCCCGCCCGGCCGACCTCACCCCCCTGAGCCCGGCCTATCGCATCGCCTTCGCCGACACCGTCGCCGCCCTGCGGGATCAGGGCGTCGAGGTGCGCGAGATCGACATCTCGCCGCTGCTGGACGCGGCCCGGCTGCTCTACGACGGCGCCATCGTCGCCGAGCGGTACGCGGCCGTCGGCGCGTTCGTCGACAAGGGCGCCGACGGTCTCGATCCCACGGTGGCCGGAATCATCAGCGCGGCGGGGCAGCTGGACGCGTCGTCCTTCGCCGCCGACCTCGACACCCTCGCCACGGCGAAAGCCGCCGCGGCGGAACTCCTGACCGGCTACGACGGCCTGCTGCTCCCGACCACCACCGAGCACCCCTCGATCGCCGAGGTGACCGCCGACCCGCTGACCGTCAATCGCCGCCTCGGCACCTACACCAACTTCTGCAACCTGCTCGACCTCGCCGCCGTCGCCGTCCCCGGCACCCCCACCGCCGACGGACTGCCCTTCGGCGTGATGGTCGTGGTCCCCACCTTCGCCGACCAACTCGCCGTCGACCTGGCCGCCCGGATCACCGGCACCCCCGCGCCCCTGCTGGTCGACACCGGCGTCCCCCTCGCCGTCTTCGGCGCGCACCTGCGCGGCCAGCCCCTGCACTGGCAGCTCGAACAGCTCGGCGCCCGCTTCGCCGGGGAGATCACCACCAGCGACGCCTACCGCCTGACCGCCCTGGACACCGTTCCGCCCAAGCCCGGCCTGGTCCGCCACGGCGAGGGCCTCGGGGCCCCCATCCGGGGCGAACTGTTCCTGGTCTCCCCCGGCGGACTCGGCCGCTTCCTGGCCGAACTGCCACCCCCGATGGCGTTGACCAGCATCGAGCTGGCCGACGGCCGCTCGGTGGTCGGCTTCGCGTGCACCTACGACGCCGCGATCACCGCCACCGACATCACCGAGCACGGGGGCTGGGTGGCCTACCTCCACCGTTGACGACCGGGCCGGTCACCCCTCGTTCGGACCGGCCCGGTCGGCATACCCCGCGACACTGCTGGAACATCGTCGGTCCAGTCCTTCGGCGTGGTTACCGTCGGCAGTGATTCTTCAGCGTCTGGAAGAGCCACCTTCTGGGCTGCACCGCCGGGTCCGTCCGGTCACCCCTCGAGACCGGTCGGACCCGGATGTTCCGGTGTCTGGAAAAAGGATGCGACGGCGGTCTCTAGAGGTTCTTAAGAACAACTTGTCGCCCCGGAGCGTGATCTCGAGGATGATTGGGGGACCGATCACAAGAGGGAGAACGACGATGGACACGTTGGTCGTCTGGCTGCTGGCCAGCCTGCTCTACTGGTTCAGCAACTTCTGAGCCGCACACTTCGAGGCAGGGCCGCTCCAGGGCGGACCTGCCTCCCGCACGTAGCGCGCGTCACATCCGGGGCCCGGAATTATTCGGTGGGGACCCTCGTTGAACCCCCTGTCGGCGTCCGAACAGCCCCGGGCCTCACCCCATCTGTCGCTTCGAGCGACCACTCGCCGAGAGGCGCTTGTGGGGCGCCGACACCCTGACGGGCCACCCACGCGGTGGCCCTTCGACTCCGAACGCCGCCAGGTCACCCTCATCGACCTGGCGGCGTTCCTCGTCCCCGGGTGTTGCGGGGAGGTGAACATTCCGCGTGAACAGGGGATCGAGCGGCCCCGCTTTACGGGTTACGGCAGGTCCGGGGGTCTACCCTCGCCCGCATGGGGCAGCGCAGGGGATTTTTCGTGGGAACAGTTGTGGCGGTTGTGGCCTCGGCGAGTCTGTTCGCCGGACCGGCACCGGCGGCGCCCGGCGGCTCCACCTCCTGCGCGGTGACCTCCGAGCGTGAACTGCAACGAGCCAGCCCCGAACAGGTCGGCCTCGATCCGGGCAAGCTCGAGGAGGCGCTGCAGTTCGCCGCGACCCGCAATCGGCTCAATGTCCAGGTGTTCCGGCACAACTGCCTCGTCGGGGAGGGGCTGCGCAACCACGAGACCGGCAATGTGGCGTGGAACATCTGGAGTGTCACCAAGTCGGTGGTGTCGCTGCTCGCCGGGATCGCCTCCGATCAGGGGAAACTCGATGTCGCCGCGCCGATCGACCGGTATCTGCCGCCCGGTCTCGGTGACGCCGCGCACCGCTCGATCACCGTGGAGAACCTGCTCACCGAGACCTCCGGGATGAAGGTCGGAGTGCTCAGCGAGGGCATCACCGCAGTGATCCCGGTGGACCCCAACTCGGCGGTGCAGGCGCTGGCGGTGGAGCTGACCAACCCGCCCGGCACCACCTTCAGCTACAGCCAGCGCAATGTCGACCTGCTGTCGTATGTGATCGAGCTGGCCGTGGGCGAACCCCTCCAGGACTTCGCGCAGCGGCAGCTGTTCGACCCGCTGGGCATCCCGCGCTCCGACTACTACTGGGCGCGCGACCGTTCCGGCCACACCTACGGCTACGCCCACCTCATGCTGCCGCCCAACGACCTGGCCAAGGTCGGCCTGCTGGTCACCAATGACGGGCAGTGGGGCGGCACCCGGGTGATCTCCTCGGACTACCTGCGCCGCGCGCGCACTCCCTCGGCGACGAATCCCTGCTACGGGTATCTGTTCTGGGTGGGTGCCGACTGTGCGGAGTCACCGGACTTCCTGCCCGCCGACACCTTCTTCATGTCGGGTCTGGCCCTGCAGAACGTCTTCTTCATCCCCAGCCTCGACCTGACGGTCATGTGGACCGGCACCTTCGGCAACCAGTCCGCCTACGGGGCCAGCGGGGTGATCGCGCACCCCGAGGAGCTGCCGCACGAGTTCTTCCGCAGGCTCTTCGCCGCCTTCACCGATACGCCGGTGCCGACGGCCGCGCCGTATGTGGAGCCGCCGCTGGACTTCGACGCGGCCAAACTCATCGACTCGGAGATCCTGCTCGCCGTGTTCGGCGTCGGCCCCGGCGCCTATCCGGGCTGCACCGTGTTCGCGTGCCTCAATCAGCCGCTGGCCGCGCCCTTTTCGAGTATTCCGCCGGGGTGTGCCGTGCTGGTCTGCGTGGGCAACGACCCGCGCACGCCGGGCATCCGGTAGACGACGCAGGCCGGGCCGTCGTGGGACGGCCCGGCCTGGCAGACGGTGTGCTCAGCGGTTGTTCAGCAGCACTTCCGCGATCTGGATGGTGTTGAGCGCGGCGCCCTTACGCAGGTTGTCACCGGAGATGAACAGCGCGAGGCCGCGGCCGTTCGGGGCGCCCGGATCCTGGCGGATGCGGCCGACCAGCGAGTCGTCCTGGCCCGCGGCGGCCAGCGGGGTGGGCACGTCGACCAGGCGCACGCCCGGTGCCTTGCCCAGCAGCTCACGCGCCTGCTCGACCGAGATCGGCTCGGCGAACTCGGCGTTGATCGACAGCGAGTGCCCGGTGAACACCGGCACGCGCACGCAGGTGCCGCTGACCAGCAGGTCGGGCAGGCCGAGGATCTTGCGGCTCTCGTTGCGCAGCTTCTGGTCCTCGTCGGTCTCGAACGAGCCGTCGTCCACCAGCGCACCGGCCAGCGGGATGACGTCGAACGCGATCGGCGCGACGTACTTGTTCGGCGCGGGGAAATCCACGGCCGACCCGTCGTGCACCAGCTTCTCGGCGTCGTCGGCGACGGCGCGGATCTGCGAGGCGAGCTCCTCCACCCCGGCCAGGCCCGAACCCGACACGGCCTGGTAGCTCGACACGATCAGGCGCTGCAGGCCCGCCACGTCGTGCAGCGGCTTGAGCACCGGCATCGCGGCCATGGTGGTGCAGTTGGGGTTGGCGATGATGCCCTTGGGCAGGGTGCGGGTGGCCTCGGGGTTCACCTCGGAGACCACCAGCGGCACATCGGGGTCCTTGCGCCAGGCCGAGGAGTTGTCGATGACGGTCACGCCCGCGGCCGCGAAGCGCGGCGCCTGCACCCGCGACATGGTGGCACCGGCGGAGAACAGCGCGATGTCCAGACCCGACGGGTCGGCGGTCTCGGTGTCCTCGACGACGATCTCGCCGCCGCGCCACGGCAGGGTCTTGCCCGCCGAGCGCGCCGAGGCGAAGAAACGCACCTCGTCGGCCGGGAAGTTCCGCTCTTCGAGCAGCTTGCGCATGACGGCGCCGACCTGACCGGTCGCGCCGACGACGCCTACACGTACACCCATTGCTTAACGCCCCGTTCCGCCGTGGACGACGGCGGCCTCGTCGCCGCCGAGATCGAAGGCCTTGTGCAGCACCTGCACGGCCTCGTCGAGTTCGGTGTCGCGCACCAGCACCGAGATCCGGATCTCCGAGGTGGAGATCAGGTCGATGTTGACGCCCGCGTTGGCCAGCGCCTCACAGAAGGTCGCGGTGACGCCGGGATGCGACTTCATGCCCGCGCCGACCAGGGAGACCTTGCCGATGTGGTCGTCGTAGAGGACCTGCGCGAAACCGATCTCGTCCTGGCGCTTGGTGAGCATCTCCACCGCGCGGGCGCCGTCGGTCTTGGGCAGGGTGAAGGTGATGTCGGTCTTGCCCGTGTCGACCTTGGAGATGTTCTGCAGCACCATGTCGATGTTGATCTCGGCGTCGGCCACCGCGCGGAACACCTTGGCCGCGTAACCCGGCTCGTCGGGCAGGGCCACGACGGTCACCTTGGCCTCGCTGCGGTCGTGCGCGACGCCGGTCAGGATTGCCTGCTCCACGGGAATGTCCTCCATCGATCCGAAAACTGTGGTGCCGATCTTGTCGGTGTAGGACGACCGGACATGAACGGGAACGTTGTAGCGGCGCGCGTACTCCACGCAGCGCAGCATCAGCACCTTCGACCCGCAGGCCGCCATCTCCAGCATCTCCTCGTAGGAGATGTTGTCGAGCTTCTGGGCGTCACCGACGATGCGCGGGTCGGCGCTGAAGATGCCGTCGACGTCGGTGTAGATCTCGCAGACGTCGGCCTTCAGCGCGGCGGCCAGGGCGACGGCGGTGGTGTCGGAACCGCCGCGACCCAGCGTGGTGACGTCCTTGCTGTCCTGGCTCACGCCCTGGAAGCCCGCCACCAGCACGATCTGGCCGTCGGCCAGGGCCTCCTGGAGGCGGCCCGGGGTGACGTCGATGATCTTGGCCTTGCCGTGCGCGCCGGTGGTGATCACGCCCGCCTGCGAACCGGTGAACGAACGTGCCTCGGCACCGAGCGAATGGATCGCCATGGCCACCAGCGCGTTCGAGATGCGCTCACCGGAGGTGAGCAGCATGTCCATCTCGCGGGCGGGCGGCGCGGGGGCCACCTGCTCGGCGAGATCGAGCAGTTCGTCGGTGGTGTCGCCCATGGCCGAGCAGACCACGACCACGTCGTGGCCCTGCTTCTTGGTCTCCACGATCCGTTCAGCGACGCGCCGGATCCGCTCGGCGGTGGCCACCGAGGATCCTCCGTACTTCTGAACAACGAGAGCCACGGCAATGGTCCTTCACGATCGGGAATCGAGCTGCTATCAGCGACCAAGAGTACCGGCCGCCGGACACCGGATCCGCCGCTACCTCCCCACCCTGTGGAAAACGACACAGGCTTGTCACCTGTGGCTGACCACCGGAATCAGCCCCGCTCGAACCAGGTGACCTGCGTGCCGTTGTCGAATTCCTTGCGCCGCACGGGGGTGAACTGTGTCGGTTGGAAGACGCCCCCGAACACCGAGACACCCGACCCCGCGACCACCGGATAGCTCTTGAGGATCAGCTCGTCGATCTCGCCGAGCAGCTGACCGGCCAGGTTCCCGCCGCCGCACAGCCAGATGTCGAGGCCGTCGCGCTGTTTGAGCTCGCGCACCAGCTCGACCGGGTCCCCGGCGAAGATCTCGACGCCCGGGTGGTCGGCCTGGCTCAGCGACTTCGACACGATGTACTGCTTCATGTGCTGGAACGGGCTCTCGACGTGCTCGCCCGGGAGGATGTAGGTGCCCCGACCCATCAGCACGGTGTCCCACTTCTCGGCGGGCAGATGCGGGTCGAGCCCCACATGGGGACGCACATGGGTGGGCATGGCGTCGAGGAACTCGGCACTCATCCATTCCACGTAGCTGGGCGGGGTCGGATAGAAGTCGACCTCCCCACCGGGGCCCGCGATGTAGCCGTCGAGGGAGACGCCGATGTAGTAGACAAGCTTTCGCATGGGTACCGCCTCAGTTGTTGTACTCTGATTGAAGTGGTTTGAACGTAGTACTACGAATGGAGTGGTGTCAAGTGCGGACTAATCCGGAGCGGCGTCAAGCCCTGTTGGACGCGGCGATCGAAGTCCTGGCGGCCGAGGGCGCGCGCGGGCTGACCTTCCGCGCGGTGGACAAACAGGCCGGGGTTCCGGCGGGCACGGCGTCGAACTATTTCGCCAATCGCGACGAGTTGCTGACCCAGGCGGGCATCCGCTTCTACGAGGTGATCCAGCCGACCGAGGAAGCGATGGCGCTGGTCAGCAACGGGCCGAGGACCAAGGAGCACATCACCATGCTCATGCGCGAGGTGGTGGGACGGCTCGAATCGCATCGCACCGCCTACCTGGCCCTGCTCGAACTGCGCCTCGAGGCCACCCGGCGCCCGGAGCTGCGCGCGGTGCTCACCGAGCGGGTGCGCGCCGACGTCGAGTTCAATGTGCGCAATCACCTGGCATCCGGAATGCCCGGCGACGCCGACTCGGTGCTGCTGCTCTATCTGGCGCTGAACTGGCTCGTCGTCGAACACCTCACGCTGCCCGGAATCTTCACCGAGGAACAGAGCCTGGCGCTGATCGAAACGGCCGTCGAGCGGGCGATACCCGGCTGACCCGGTCATTTGTCCAGACCATAGACGTGTTGACGATCACTGGTACAACTGTGCACAATCGGGCGCGAAGACAGCGGGGGTTCGGAGGATAGACACAGATGCGCTCGAAGATCGACATCCGATTCACCGTCGAAGCCGATATCGACCAGGTCATGGACGCGCTGCTCGCGGTCGACCGGATGGCGGAATGGTCCACCTCCTACAGCGATGTGCGAGTCGGCCCCCGCGACGCCGAAGGCAGGCCACGCCGGGTCTTCGTCACCGCCCACTTCATGGGTAACTCCGACTCCCAGGTGCTCGAGTACACCTGGGAACCGCACCGGGTCACCTGGGACGTGGCCGACAGCAGCCGCGGCTCCAAGGGCCACGGCTGGTTCGACCTGCTCGAGAGCCCCGAGGGCACCGAGGTCGACTACCACGTCGAGCTCCAGCTGCCGCTGCCGATCCCGGGCATCCTGTTCAACCGGTCGCTGCGCAAGGTGCACGACGAGGCGGTCACCAACTTCATCGACTTCGCCGAGCGCTATCCCGAGACCGAGGGTTACGCCGTCGGCTGACGTTCCCGGCGCGCAGCCCGTCCGAATGCGACGATGAGCGCCATGATCGGTACACGACGGCCGCGGTTCCGGCCGGTCACCGCGGACTCCTCGGTGACCCAACTCGAACTGTTCTTCGACCTGGTGATCGTGTTCGCCTTCACCATGGTCACCGACCTGGCCGCGCACGACACCACCGCCGTGAACGCCCTGCGCGCGGTGCTGGTGCTGGCGCTGATGTGGTGGCTGTGGATCGCTTACTCGTGGCTGGGCAATGTGGTGCGCGCCGACGAGGGACCGGCGCGGGTGGGCATGTTCGTCGCCATGGGCGGCGCGTTCCTGGCCGCGCTCACCATTCCCGAGGCGTTCACCGACATCCCCGGCGGCTGGTTCGGGCCGCTGGTGTTCGCCATCGCCTACCTGATCGTGCGGCTGGTGCACGTGGCGCTGTTCTGGGCGATCAGCGCCGACGACGCGCAACTGCGCGGGCAGCTGCTGCGCTGGGCGCTGGGCTCGATCACCGTGGGCACCACGCTGCTGGTGGTGGCCGCGATGACCTCCGGGGTCGTGCAGATCGTGCTGTGGATCGCCGCCATCGTCGGGGACATGGTCTGGACCTGGGCCGCGGGCACGGACTGGCGGATCAACTCCGCCAAGCACTTCGCCGAACGCTACGGGCTCATCGTCATCGTGGCGCTGGGCGAATCGATCGTCTCGATCGGCATCGGCGTGGCCGGGCTGCCGATCTCCTGGCCGATCGCGGTGGGCTCGATGCTCGGGCTGGCGGTCTCGGGACTGCTGTGGTGGCTCTACTTCGACGTCGCGGCGATCTCCATCGAACACGGCTTCGCCCGGGCCACCGGCGCGCGCCAGATCAAGATCGCCCAGAACAGCTACACCTATGGGCATTTCCCGATGATCGTGGGCGTCATCGCGCTCTCGCTGGGACTGAAGAAGGTGCTGTACTACGTCGGCGACTCGTCACATCACACGCTCACCGACGCGCTCTACGGCATCCCGCTGGGCGCGCTCTACGGCGGGCCCGCGCTGTTCCTGCTCGGCGTGGTGGTGGCGAAATACTGCGCGGTGGGCGAGGTCTCGATCGGACGGCTGGTCGTCGCGGTGGCACTGTTCGCGCTGATCCCGGTGGCGGCGAACCTGCCCGCGCTGGCCTCGCTGAGCGTGCTGTGCGCGCTCCTGGCCGGGCTGGTGATCTGGGAGACCGTGCGCTACGCGCAGCCGCGCGACCGCATCAGACACGCTTGATCTGACCGAGGTGGTGGCGCACGCCGTGCTCGGCGGGCGTCGCGCCACGATGCGAGGGCGGCACCCGGATGCCCGCGCGCACGGCGTCGTTGATCTGGTCGAGGTTCTCGCGCAGCATGTCGGCGACGAGTTCGTCGGTGCGCGGGTCGTCGAGCAGTTGGCGCAGCATGCGGTACACGGTGTCGGCGACGAGCCGGATGATGTCGTCGTGGAACGGGATGTAGCGCAGCTTGCCGGTCTGCGGGTCGTTCTTGATCAGGTCGATGATCATCTGGTCGATCTCGGCGTGGTTCTCCTCCAGCGCCGCGGCGATGTTCTGGGTGTAGTGGCCGGTGCGCAGCACCTTGGAGACCTCGTCGAGGATGGCGATCGTCATCGGGCGCTTGATCACCTCGACGATGGTGCCGACGAACCGGTTGACGATCGTCGCGGTGACCCGCTCCCCCAGCGCCCGGTCGGCCACCCGGCCCAGCCGCAGCAGGATCACCACGATCCGGAACAGCCGGAACCCGCGGAAGATCGGGCTGGTCACCGGGATCATGCCCAGGACCTCGTACCAGTAGACGAACGGGAAGGTCCACGGCCAGCCCGCCCGGCGCCAGCGCCACAGGAACTCCAGCGCGAACACCGCGCAGATGCTCCAGTCGACGACCACGATCGCGTGATAGGTCGAGCCGGAGACCGGGAAGAAGGTGATCCACACGACCAGCGCCACCGAGATGATCGCCAGGATCAGCATGAACACGTCGGTGCGCAGCGAGGGAGTCTTGGACCGCACGTCCGGCAATGCCTCGACCCGCTCGATACCCGGTGGGACCACCCGTGCTCCTGCTGTCTGGCGGCCGGGGCCGCGGTGTCGGGGCCACGCGGCCCGGCTCGAGGTCGGCCGGTGGCCCGGCGCTGCTGTTGCCCACGCTAATTGCTCGCCCGCCGCGGCGCGGGGAGTTACGCGTCAGCCGCGCAGGATCGCCTCGATATTGCGTTCGGCCAGCGCGGTGATGGTCAGCGAGGGGTTCACCGTCGCGGTGCTGCCCGGAATCGCGGCGCCGTCCATCACGTACAGGCCCGGATGACCGTGCACGCGGCCGTAGCCGTCGGTCGCTCTGCCCAGCACCGCGCCGCCGAGCGGATGCGCGGTGAAGCGGGCATTGGCGTCGTAGCCGAGCACGCCGTACTCGGCCATCGCGCCCGCCCGTTCGGCGATGCGGTGATCGACCGCGCGGGCCGCGTCGACCACACCGCGCTGGGTCTCGGCCGCCCAGTTCAGGCCCACGCCGCCGGAGGCCGCGTGGTAGCCGAAGCGGGCCCGGGTGGGGTCGAGGACCATGCCGAGCGAGGCCAGCGCGCCGGTCTCGAACGGGATGCCGGGGATGTACCAGTTCTCCAGCGTGAGCGGGACCGCCGACTCGTCGTAGACGCGGCTGGCGCTGGGCACGCCCTGGCCGTGTCCGGCCACCGAGCTCGCGCCGCGGGCCAGCACCACGTCACCGTTGGTGCCGAAGCCGTCGCCGATGTGCTCGTTGAGATTGGGCAGCGCGCCGGTGGCCTGGGCGCGGACCAGCAGTTCGGAGGTGCCCACCGAGCCCGCGCCGAGGAACAGCTTGTCGCAGGTCAGGGTGCGGGTGGCGAGGTGACGGCCGGTGGGGTCCAGTTTCGTCACGGTGACCACGAACTTGCCGTTGGCGTCCTGGGCGATGCTGTCGACCTGGTGGCCGGGGTACACCTGCGATTTGCCGGTCTCGGCGGCGTAGCGCAGGTAGTTCTGGTTCAGGTCGAACTTGGCGCCGTTGGAATTGCCCAGGTTGGAGCGGGCGGCGGTGGCCGAGGGGCGTGAGGTGCCCGCCAGCTCGGCGCGCAGCACGTCCCAGGTGAAGATCGAGTCGTTGGGCAGCGGCTGGTACCCGGCCGCGCGGACCTGGTCGTCCCAGGCGCGCGAGTGCGCGAACGGCTCGGAGTGGTAGATGTCGGCGGGCATGGTGTCCAGGCGCAGCATCTGACGCACCCGCGGGTAGTAGACGCGCTCGAGCTCGCCGTAGTCGACGATCCCACCGAAGACCTGGTCGAAGAGCCTGCGCTCGGGCGCCACCATCGCCCCGGTGAACACCACCGAACCGCCGCCCACCGCCGCGGCCCGCCACACGTCGAGCCCGGCGAACTCGGTGACATCGAGGACGCCGCCGAAGGAACCGAAGCTCATCGGCACCTTGGTGACGCCGGTGAAGCTGGTGCGATGCCAGAAGCCACGGCCGTCGGGCAGGTCGTCGCCGGTGAAGATCTCGCGCCACGGGTCGTTGGGCCAGCGCGAGCCGCGCTCGAGCACGGTGTTGGCGATCCCGGCCTCGGCCAGGCGCAGCGCGGTGACGGCCGCGCCGAAGCCCGAGCCGATCACGATGGCGGGCGAATGCGCGGGCGCGTCGGGAATCGGCGCGAAGATCTCGGGCACCCACGACTGGAACATCGCCTCGCGCGGATCGGCGGCCGCCGTCCCCGTCGTCAGGTTCGTTCCCACGGCCCCGGCGATCGTCGCCAGTCCCGCCGCCTTGAAGAAGGCACGTCTGTGCACCAGGCCACCTCCCTCATCACGCAATGGCCGAGCGCAGAATACCGCGTAACCACCGAAACGCCGGAGGTAGCGCGGACATTTGTCCTACATCACGAAGGGGCCCGCTCAGGCGGTGAGCAGGCGGATCACCGCGATGGTGCCCACCACCACGATCACCGCCCGCAGCACATTCGGCGGCAACTTACGGCCCACCCGCGCGCCCAGCTGTCCACCGATGATCGAGCCGACCGCGATCAACGCCACCGCCTGCCAGTTCACCTCGGCGATCACGATGAAGATGCTGGCCGAGACCGCGTTGACGATGAGCGCCAGCACGTTCTTCACCGCGTTGAGCCGCTGGATGTCCTCGTGCACGAACACCCCGAGCAGCCCGAGCAGCAGCACCCCCTGGGCGGCGCCGAAGTAGCCGCCGTAGATACCCGTGAAATACACCGCGACCAGCAGGATCGGCCCGCCGTGCGCGGGGGCGGGGGCGTCCTCACCCCGGCCCCGCTTGACCCAGGCGGCCAGTCGCGGCTGCACCACCACCAGGATCAGCGCCGCGATGATGAGCACCGGCACGATCGCCTTGAACGCCTCGGCGGGCAACACCAGCAGCAGCACCGCGCCGGTGATGCCGCCCAGCAGCGAGGCGGTGCCCAGTTGCAGCAGCCGCGACCGCTGCCCTTCCAGTTCGCGGCGATAGCCGATCACCCCGCTCACCGAGCCGGGGACCAAGCCGATCGTGTTCGACACGTTCGCCGTCACCGGCGGCAGGCCGAAGGCCAGCAGCGTGGGGAAGGTGATCAGGGTGCCCGATCCGACGATCGTGTTGATGCCACCGGCCGCGATACCGGCGACCAGGACCAGGAGCTGTTCCAACCAAGTCATGCGAGTTCCTTTGTGCCGTCTCGTCGGACGCGTTGGTCCGTACAAGCGTGCGTTTCGCTGAAACCGTACCGCCCGCTTACTACCGGCCGGTTTCTCCAGGCCGCTTACCCGCCCGCCGGTGCACGCGGTATCCTCGAAGGATCATGCAGCGGGCACTTCTTCTCGGCCGCCGCGACGGGTTCTGATACGGACCGGCTCCCGTCGCGGGGTTCCAACGCGCCGGTCGACCCGCTCCCACCTGGGAATCCACTCACATCCACGGAGAAACTTGCATGTCCTCGGCTGACGCATTCGTATCCGCTTCGCGCACCATCACGGCCCCCGGCAAACCCGCACCGGCCGACCAGCCCGCCTGGAACAACCAGAAGAACTCCTCGATGCCCGCGTTCCGGTATCGCCCCTTCGCCGAAGAGGTCGAGCCGATCACGCTGCCCGACCGCACCTGGCCGGACAAGGTCATCGACCGCGCCCCCGCGTGGTGCGCCGTCGACCTGCGCGACGGCAACCAGGCGCTGATCGACCCGATGAGCCCCGCCCGCAAGCGCCGCATGTTCGACCTGCTGGTGCGGATGGGTTACAAGGAGATCGAGGTCGGCTTCCCGGCCGCGAGCCAGACCGATTTCGACTTCGTCCGCGAGATCATCGAGGACGGCGCCATCCCGGCCGACGTCACCATCCAGGTGCTCACCCAGTGCCGCCCCGAGCTGATCGAGCGCACCTTCGAGGCGTGCAACGGCGCCCCGAACGTGATCGTGCACTTCTACAACTCCACCTCCATCCTGCAGCGTCGCGTGGTGTTCCGCGCCGAGCGCGACGCGGTGAAGAAGATCGCCACCGACGCCGCCGCGCTGTGCCTGGAGATCGAGCAGCGCTACCCCGACACCGCGTGGCGCTACGAGTACAGCCCCGAGTCCTACACCGGGACCGAGCTGGACTACGCCCGTGAGGTCTGCGACGCGGTCTCGGCGATCATCGCGCCGACGCCGGAGAAGCCGCTGATCATCAACCTGCCCGCCACCGTCGAGATGGCCACGCCCAACGTGTACGCCGACTCGATCGAGTGGATGCACCGCAACCTCGCCCGCCGCGACGCGATCGTGCTGTCGCTGCACCCGCACAACGACCGCGGCACCGCCGTCGCGGCCGCCGAGCTGGGCTACCAGGCCGGGGCCGACCGCATCGAGGGCTGCCTGTTCGGCAACGGCGAGCGCACCGGCAACGTCTGCCTGGTGACGCTGGGCATGAACATGTTCTCCCGGGGCATCGACCCGCAGATCAACTTCTCCGACATCGACGAGATCCGCCGCACGGTCGAGTACTGCAACCAGCTGGCCGTGGCCGAGCGTCACCCCTACGGCGGCGACCTGGTCTACACCGCCTTCTCCGGCAGTCACCAGGACGCCATCAACAAGGGCCTCGACGCCATGAAGGCCACCGCCGACGCGCAGAACGCCGACGTGGCCGACATCGTCTGGGAGGTCCCGTACCTGCCGATCGATCCCAAGGACGTCGGGCGCACCTACGAGGCCGTCATCCGGGTGAACTCGCAGTCCGGCAAGGGCGGCGTGGCCTACATCATGAAGACCGATCACGGGCTGGTGCTGCCGCGCCGCCTGCAGATCGAGTTCTCCCAGGCCATTCAGGCGATCACCGACGGTGAGGGCGGCGAGGTGACGCCCAAGGAGATGTGGGACGTCTTCGCCACCGAGTACCTGAACCCGATCCTGCCGCTCGAGCGCATCAAGCAGATCGTCACCGCGGCCGAGACCGACGGCGGCGTCGACTCCATCGTGGCCACCGTGAAGGTCGACGGCGTCGAGCAGGAGATCACCGGCTCCGGCAACGGCCCGCTGGCCGCCTTCGTCGACGCCATCGCCACCGTCGGCTTCGACGTGCGCGTCCTGGACTACAGCGAGCACGCCATGTCCGCGGGCGACGACGCCCAGGCCGCCGCCTACGTCGAGGTCGCCATCGGCGACAAGGTCGTCTGGGGCGTCGGCATCGCCACCTCCATCACCACCGCCTCCCTGCGCGCGGTCGTCTCCGCGGTGAACCGAGCCGCCGCCCGCTAGTCCGAGACACAACGAGGGCCGGGTCCGCCACCACACGAACCCGGCCCTCGCCATGCCACCACCCGACACGGAAATTAGCTCCGTGCTAGCGTTTTAACTGCACATTCAGGCCGACTTTCCTGCTCGAGCCGATCGAGCAAGTGGGGGAACTGTGACCAACAACGACCATAATCCGACCTCTCCGCCCTGGCTGCAGAGTCCGTCGGCTGACACGGCCGACGCTGCGTCCGGTACCGCCGGTGTGCAGACGGCGACCGACGACACTCTCGACAATGCCGGTGCCGCGACCGATTCGGCCGCCGAGCCCGCGGAAGCTCCGGCTCCGGAGCCCGCCGCCGAGCAGGAACCGCAGATCGGCCTCGCCGAGCAGACCGTGTTCCAGCCGGGCGGTTTCGTCCCCGGCCCGTTCGCCCCGCCCGGATACGCGGCGCCGGACCCGTATCAGAGTGGTGGCGCGCATCCGGTGGCCGAGCAGCAGCCGTGGCCGGGTCAGCCCGCGCCGGGCGCCGAGCAGCCGTGGCCCGCGCAGCCGCCGACCGGTGGCGAGCAGCCGTATCCCGGTGCGCCGCCGCAGTATCCGGGCGCCGAGCAGCAGCAGTTCCCCGGTGCCGGGCCGCAGCCGCAGTACCCGGGTGCCGAGCCGCAGGGCCAGTTCCCCGGTCAGGAGCAGCAGCCGCCGCAGGACCCGCAGGGTGAGCCGATCTACAGCTGGGCTCCCCCGCCGCCGCCCATGTACCAGCCGCCGACGCAGACCGGCATGCAGCCGGTGCCCGGTGGTCCCGGTCTGATGCCCGGTCAGCCCGCGCCCCAGCAGCCGGGTCAGCCGCAGTGGCAGGGCGGTCCGCCGCCGCAGCAGCAGCCGTTCCAGCCGCAGCACGTGCCAGCGCCCGGTCAGCCGGGGCATTCGGTCAACGACCTGAACCTGCTCAAGCGGGCCCGCAAGGCGCCGCGCAGCGGGTGGCGTCGGGCCGTGCACAAGGTCTCCGGCGGTGTGATCAACCCGGGTGAGTCCGCGGCCGATGTGGTGCATCGCGATCTGGCCGAGCGGGTCAACCAGCCGGTCCGCGGCGATTACCGGATCGCGATCCTCTCGCTCAAGGGCGGTGTCGGCAAGACCACCACCACGGTCGGCCTGGGCTCCACCTTCGCCTCGCAACGCGGTGACCGCGTGATCGCCATCGACGCCAACCCCGACCTGGGCACCCTGGCCCACCGGGTGCCGCGCCAGACCCGGTCGACGGTGCGCAACCTGCTCGAGGACCAGAGCATCACCCGCTACTCCGATGTCCGCGCGCACACCTCGCAGGCCCCGAGCCGCCTGGAAGTGCTGGCCTCCGAACAGGATCCGGCCGTGTCGGAGGCGTTCAGCGAGGCCGATTACCGCAAGGCGATCGGCATCCTGCAGTCCTTCTACAACATCATCCTCACCGACTGCGGTACCGGTCTGATGCACTCGGCGATGTCGGGCGTGCTGGACATGGCGAGTTCGCTGGTGCTGGTCACCTCGCCCGCGATCGACGGCGCGCGCAGCGCCTCGGCGACGCTGGACTGGCTCGATCACCACGGCTACAGCAAGCTCGTGGAGCGCACGGTCGTGGTGGTGAACGCCTCGCGGCGCGGCGCCTCGACCGTCGACCTGGACCAGCTGCGCAAGCTGTTCCTCGACCGCACCCGCGCGGTACAGATCGTCCCGTTCGACGATCACCTGGCCGAGGGCGCCGAGATCGACCTCGAGCTGGTCAGCAAGCCCACCCGGCGCGCGCTGCTCGAACTGGCCGCCATGGTGGCCGACGATTTCAGCTACCACGGGCAGCCGCAGTTCCAGCCCGGCCAGCCGTACCCGGGTCAGCAGCAGCCGCAGTACCAGCCCGGACAGTACTGACCGGACCCGGTCGCGGGCGGGTTCCTCGACCCGCTCGCGACCGGTCGTGTCATCCGGCGCCGACCGCCCGCGCCGCGGTCTCGAACGCGGCGAGCACGGTGGCGATGGCGGGCCGCCGATCCGCCTGCGGTCGGGTGACGATCTCGTAGATCCGTGCCGCCCGCACCCCGGCCAGCGGCAGCACCGACAGTCCCGGGTGCGCGACCGCCCAGCGCGGCATGAGCGCGACCCCGTAGCCCGAGGCCACCAACGTCTCGATCACCCGGAAATCGTTCAGCCGCTGCGCGATCCGTGGCCGCACGCCGGTGATGGTGGCGATCGATTCGAGCACGTCGTCGACGGGGAAACCGCCGCGCACGCTCACCCACGTCTCCTCGGCCAGTTCCTCGGCGCGCACCGACGCCCGCCCGGCCAGCCGATGACTCCGCGCCACCACCACATCGATCGGCTCCCGCATGAGCGCCCGCGCGGCGATGCGCGGACCGGCCAGCGAGGGCGCGCGTTCGTCGCGGTGGGTGAGCACGATGTCGTAGTCGGCCAGTAGTTTCGGCGCCGCGCTCGGCGGCAGGTCCTCGTCACCGGCGACGATCTCCACGCCGCTGTCCTCGAGCGCCGCGAGCACCGGCGGGAGCAGCAGCGCGGCGCCGGACGGGAACGAGGCCACCCGTACCTGTCCGCGCGGGGAGCCCCGGTAACCGGCCATCTCGGCGACGGCGCGGTCCATGGCGGCGAGCACGTCGTCGGCACGCAGCACCAGCGCCTGGCCCGCGTCGGTGAGCCGCACGCGGCGCCCGTCCGGTTCCAGCAGCGCGACGCCCGCCTCCCTGGCGAGCACCTTCAACTGCTGCGAGACGGCCGACGGTGTCATCGACAGCACCTCGGCCACGGCGGCGACGGTGCCACGGTCGGCGAGTTCGCGCAGGATGCGCAGCCGCTCGATCGAGAACATGAAGTAAATCTACGTTATCGGTGCACTTTTATTCGATTGTCCTGATGCTTCGCCGACCGCACGATGAGTGCGTGACCACCCGCGACCGCCTGCTCGGCCTCACCGTCGTCGTCCTCTGGGGCCTGAACTTCCTGGCCATCCGCGTCGGCCTCGACCACTTCCCGCCCTTCTTCTTCGTCGCCCTGCGCTTCGCCGTGATCGCGATCCCGGTGCTGATCTTCGTCCCGCGCTCGGCGGTGCGGACCCGCTGGTTGCTGCTCTACGGCGCCGGGTTCGGCATCGCGCAGTTCGCTTTCCTGTTCACCGCCATGCGCGTCGGCATGCCGACCGGGCTGGCCTCGCTGGTGCTGCAGTCCTCGGCGCCGTTCACCGTGGTCCTGGGCGCGGTGCTGCTGCGGGAGCGGTTGCGGCCGACGCAGATCGCGGGGTTGGCGGTGGCCGTGGCCGGGATGACGATCATCGCCGCCGACCGCTTCGCCACCGCCACCCTGCTGCCGGTCCTGCTCACCCTGGCCGGTGGCCTGGGCTGGGCCTTCGGGAACATCGGTGCCCGACAGGCGGGCGCCGACTCCCCCGGCTTCGATCCGCTACACCTGACGCTGTGGATGTCGGTCGTGCCGGTGCTGCCGATGCTGGCGCTGTCGATGCTTGTCGAGGGCCCTGACACCGGCGTGCGCGCGCTCGGCACGGCCGTCACCACCGCCGCCGGATGGCCCGCGCTGGCCGCGCTCGCCTATATCGCCGTACTCGCCACCGTGTGTGGTTCGGGCTTGTGGACCTACCTCATGAGCCGCTATCCGGCGGGGACGGTGGCGCCGTTGTCGCTGCTCGTGCCGGTGGTCGGCATCGCGGCGGCCTGGCTCGCGCTGGGCGAGCAGCCGTCGGTGGCGGCGCTGCTGGGCGGCGTGATCGTCATCGCGGGGGCCTTCGCCGCGACCAGCACCCGCCGCGCCGCGCCCGCCCCCGAGCCGGAACCGCGCCCGCGCCTCGCCGGGGTCTGATGTCCGATTCGGCGGACGATCGAAGAAACGTATGGCTAGCATGTGTGCCGATCGTCCGACGCGTTTCCGGACGACCGGTCGGTACCCTGCGGCCCGCTTTTCGCCGCGCTCTACAGTGGTAGCAAATTGCAAGCAATACTCGAACAAGGCAGCTGAACAGCGTATGGCGGAACAGCGGTGGCCCGTTTCGCGGAGGACGTTTCTTCGCGGCACGGTCGCAGCGGGGGCGGTATCGGCAGGGGCGATGGCGGGAGCGCCGGGTATCGCGCTGGGCGCGCCCCCCGGACGACGGGTCGCCGTACTCGGTGGCGGCGTCGCCGGGCTGACCGCCGCGCACGAGCTGGCCGAACGCGGCTTCGAGGTCACCGTCTACGAGGCGCGCGCCTTCGGCGGCAAGGCGCGCAGCATCCCGGTGCCGGGCACCGGCCGCGACGGCAGACCCGATCTGCCCGGTGAGCACGGCTTCCGCTTCTTCCCCGGCTTCTATCAGAACCTGCCCGACACGATGCGCCGGATTCCGGTCGAGGGCAATGCCGACGGCGTGTGGTCCAACCTGATCTCCGTGCCGGAGGCCCGCTTCTCGCGCCGCGACGCCGACGACATCCTGCTCGCCCTGCCCGACGGCATCACCGCCCCGACCACGCCCGAAGCCATCCGCGAGACGCTCGCGGGCACCATCACCACCATGTCGAAGATGCCGCCCGCCGAGGCGGCCTACTTCGCCAACCGGCTGCTGGTGTTCAACAGCAGCTGCGAGGCGCGCCGCTTCGGCCAGTGGGAACACACCTCCTGGCAGGCGTTCGTGCGCGGCCACGAGCGCTCGCACGAATTCCGCGCGCTGGTCTCGCGCTCGCTGACCAGCATCATGGTCGCCGCCAAAGAGGACCTCGCCAGCACCCGCACCATCGGCGGCATGGGCGAACAGTTCCTGGGCAATCCGCTGGGCCTCGGCAACGACGGCGGCCTGGACCGGGTGCTGAACAACACCACCAACGCCGCCTGGATCGACCCGTGGGTGCGGCACCTGCGCGGGTTGGGCGTGCGATTCGAACTCGGCGCGCGCGTGGCCGAATTGACCATGCGCGACCGACGCGTGAGCGGGGCGCGCATCGACGACGGGCGCACGGTGGAGGCCGACTACTTCGTCGTCGCGCTGCCGGTCGAGCAGGCGCGCAAGCTCTGGTCGGCCCAGGTGCTCGCCGCCGCACCGGAACTCGAGGCGACCGAACGGCTGTTCGTCGACTGGATGAACGGTCTCCAGATCTATTTCCGCACCCCACTGCACATTTCGCGCGGGCACACGGCCTTCGTGGACTCCCCGTGGTCGCTCACCTCGATCAGCCAGAACCAGCTGTGGACGCACAAGCTGAAGACCTTCGGCGACGGCACCGTGGCCGACTGCCTCTCGATCGACATCTCCGACTGGCACACCCCCGGAATCCTCTACGGCAAGCCCGCCGAAGAATGCACCCACGACGAGATCTACCGCGAGGTGTGGGCGCAGCTGAGCGAACATCTCAACGACCGCGAACAACTGCTGCGCCCCGCCGACGTGCACTCCTGGTTCCTCGACCCCGGTATCACCTGGCAGGGCAGCCGCAATGCCAACGCCGACCCGCTACTCATCAACACCGCGGGCTCCTGGGACGCGCGCCCGGACCCGCACGGCTCGATCGAGAACCTCTTCCTGGCGGGCGACTACGTGCGCACCGATGTCGACCTGGCGACCATGGAGGGCGCCAACGAGTCCGCCCGCGCGGCGGTCAACGCCCTGCTCGACGTGGCGGGCTCCCCCGCCCCGCGCTGCACCACGTACCGCCTGCGCCGCACCCCCGAACTGGAACCGCTCCGGGTCATCGACGCCGACCGCTACGCCCGCGGTCTGCCGAACCTGTTCGACGACTAGAACGCCGGTACACCGCCCGTAACACCACGCACATAGACTCGCGGCGTGGCAGACATCTCGGTGCGTGGGCGCCTGGCTTTGCGAGCGGCGGCGGCAGCGTCGTGGGCTTCGCAGAAGGCGGGCCGCGGCAAGGGTTCGATGATCGGCGGCCTGATCGCGTTGAAGATCGATCCGTCGATCATGACGCAGCTCGGACGCGGCAGGCGGACGGTGCTGATCACCGGCACCAACGGCAAATCCACCACCACCCGCATGACCACCGCCGCGCTGGGCACCCTCGGCGCGGTCGCCACCCAGGCCGACGGCGCCAATATGGACGCGGGGATCGTCGCCGCGCTGAGCCTGCATCCCGGCGTGCGGCTGGCCGCGATCGAGGTCGACGAACTGCATCTGCCGCACGTCAGCGACGCGCTGGACCCGGCGGCCATCGTGCTGCTCAACCTCAGCCGCGACCAGCTCGACCGGGTCGGCGAGATCAACATGATCGAGCGCAAGCTGCGCGCCGGACTCGAGCGTCATCCCGATGCCGTCGTCATCGCCAACTGCGACGACGTGCTGGTCGCCTCGATCGCCTACGACCACCCGAATGTGGTGTGGGTGTCGGCGGGCAGCGGCTGGGCCGTCGACGCCACCAGCTGCCCGCGCAGCGGTGAACCGATCGTCTGGGAGGGCGAGAACTGGCGCTCGACCGGCGCCGACTTCCACCGCCCTCGGCCGCAGTGGTGGCTAGAGGGCGAGGACCTGTGCGGGCCCGACGGCTTCCGCGCGCCCCTGCACTTGGCGCTGCCCGGGCGCGCCAATCGCGGCAATGCCGCCCAGGCCGTCGCCGCGGCGGTGGCGCTGGGCGCCTCGCCCACCAAGGCGACCGACGCCACCGGCACCGTGCGCGAGATCGCGGGCCGCTACCGCACCGTCACCATCGGCGAGCACGACGCGCGCCTGCTGCTGGCCAAGAACCCGGCGGGCTGGCAGGAAGCGCTGTCGATGATCGAGCCGACCTCGGCCGGGCTGGTGATCGCGGTGAACGGGCAGGTGCCCGACGGCGAGGACCTGTCGTGGCTGTGGGACGTGCGCTTCGAGCACTTCGAGGGCGTACAGGTGGTCGCCTCGGGCGAGCGCGCCACCGACCTGGCCGTGCGCCTGACCTACGCGGGCGTCGAGCACACCCTGATCCCCGATCCGCTGCGCGCCATCGCCTCCTGCCCCGCCGGGCACGTCGAGGTGCTGGCCAACTACACCGCGTTCCGCGATCTCAACCGCGACCTGGAGGCACGCAAATGAGCGAGTCGACCATTCGTATCGGCCTGGTGCTGCCCGATGTGATGGGCACCTACGGTGACGGCGGCAACGCCCTGGTGCTGCGTCAGCGGCTGCGCATGCGCGGCTTCGACGCCGAGATCATCGACATCACCCTGGCCGATCCCGTGCCCGATTCCTTCGACATCTACACCCTCGGCGGCGCCGAGGACTCCGCCCAGCGCCTGGCCACACGGCACCTGCAGAAGTACCCCGGGCTGCAGCAGGCCGCCGCCAAGGGCGCGCCGGTGCTGGCCATCTGCGCGGCCATCCAGGTGCTCGGCAACTGGTACGAGACCTCCTCGGGCGAGAAGGTCGACGGCGTCGGCCTGTTCGACGTCACCACCTCGCCCCAGGACGTCCGCGCGATCGGCGAGGTGTCCACCACCCCCCTGATCCCCGGCCTGTCCGCCCCCCTCACCGGCTTCGAGAACCACCGCGGCGGCACCGCCCTCGGCCCCGACGCCAAACCGCTGGCCCGGGTCACCCGTGGTGTCGGCAACGGCGTCGGCGACGGCACCGAAGGCGTCGTCCAGGGCTCGGTCATCGGCACCTACCTGCACGGCCCCGCCCTGGCCCGCAACCCCGAACTCGCCGACCTCCTCATCGCCCAAGCCCTCGGCATCTCCCCCACCGACCTCTCCCCCCTCGACCTCCCGGTAGTGAACCGCCTCCGCCGAGAACGCCTCCGCGCCTGATCAGCAGGGTAGCGACGCCACCGCGTACCGCAACGACAGCGGATCGCGGGTGACGAGGGTGAGGTCCTCGCAGCGGGCTTGCGCGACCAGGATCCGATCGAAGGGATCGCGGTGGATCAGGGGAAGGCGGGCGGCCTCGATCGTGTGGCGTGCCTCGATCGCCAGCGGGAGAAAGCCGCTGCCGACGACCCGTTCCGGTAGATCCGCAGGCCCGGCCAGCTTGCCAGCCGCCTGCTTCATCGCGATCTCCCAGACCGAGGCCGCGCTGACGTAGACGTCCGGGTCGTGGTCGAGCCGCTCACGCAAGTCCGCGTCCAGAGTGGGATCGTCGGTGAGCCACCACAGGATCACATGGGTATCCAGCAGCAGGCTCATGCGTCGAAGTCGCGCGCGATGGCGGCGTTGGTCTCCGGCGAGTCCCATTCGGGCGACAACACCAGCCGCCCCCGCAGCGAGCCACGGCCAGTCCGGTTGACCCGGCGACTCAGCGGTACGAGCTTGGCGACCGGAGTACCGGCACGACTGATCACGATTTCCTCCCCCTGCTCCACCCGCTCGATGATGCGCGACAGATTCGTCTTCGCGTCGTGGATATTGAACTGTCCCGCCGCGTGACCTGCCATGACGCCTCCTTAGCTAAGAGGTTAGTCCACCCAGCCGCCGCACGTCCACCATATTCCGCTCACGGCGACTTTTACCCTCGCTGAGCCGCCACCTGCGCCGATAGCGTCGGGCGCGCAGGCAGCGGGGCGATCCCGGGCCGGGAGGTTCGAGGAGTGTCGGTGACCGGAGTGGTGACGGCTGTGGTCGCCGAGGAGCGGGGAGCGCGGGCCGCGAGCAGGCCGAGGGGGCGGCGGGGGCGGTCGGTGCTCGCCGGGGTGGTGGCGTTGGGGATCGTGCTGGTGGGGTGGACGGTGGTGACTGCCGCGGGGCTGGTCGATCCGCTGTATCTACCGTCACCGAAGGCCGTGTGGGAGGCGTTCGTACGGGCCAACAGCACGCACCGGATCGCCGACGGGGTGGACCGGTGGGTGGTCGGCGAGCAGAACTACTACCTGTGGGAGCACCTGCTGGCGAGCATCCAGCGGATCGCGGTCGGGGTGGGCGCGGCGATCGTGATCGGTCCGCTGGTCGGGTTCGTGATGGGCATGGTCGCGCCGGTGCGCTGGATCACCGAGCCGGTGCTGAACTTCCTGCGCGCACTGCCACCGCTGGGCTACATCGGCCTGCTGATCGTGTGGTTCGGCATCGGTGACACCTCCAAGATCTGGCTGCTGTTCCTGGCCGCGTTCCCGCCGATCGCCATCGCCACCCTCGACGGTGTGCTCGGCGTCAAACAGGACTATCTCAACGCCGCTCGCTCGCTGGGCGCCGGTCGCGCCCAAGTGATCTCGCTGGTCGTGCTGCCCGCGACGCTGCCGAACGTCATCAGCGGTATCCGCATCGCCACCGCGTTCGCCTGGACCACGGTGGTCGCCGCCGAACTCAACAACGGCATCCCCGGCATCGGCGGACTCGCCTATGTCGCTGGCACACAACTGAATACGCCGCTGACCATCGCCTGCATCATCGTGATCGGCGTGGCGGCCCTGCTGCTGGACGCGGCGATCGCGTTCGTCGGCACCAAAGCTGTTCCCTGGAAAGGCAAAGCATGACAACCACTGTGCGCAAGGTCGTCGCGACCTCGGCCGCGCTCGCCGCCGTTCTCGCCGTCACGGCGGGGTGCGTGGAATCGGGCCGAGGCGACACCGGCGCCGCGGCCGCGAGCTGCCCGTTCGCCGCCGACACCAGCGTCACCAGCACCGTGCGACTGGGTTACCAGGCGATTCCCAACGGCGACCTGCTCGTGAAGGACCGCGGTCTGCTCGAGGCGTGCCTGCCCAACGCGAAGATCACCTGGAGCCAGTTCGCCTCGGGCGCGGATGTGGTGCAGGCGTTCGGCGCGGGCAGCCTCGATATCGGCACGCTGGGTTCGAGCCCGGCGACCAAGGCGCTCTCGGCGCCGCTGAACCTGCCGGTGCGGGTGGTGTGGATCCACGACGTGATCGGCACCTCGGAATCGCTGGTGGTCAAGGACAAGTCGGTGACCACACTGGCCGGGCTGCGCGGCAAGAAAGTCGCCACCCCGTTCGGCAGCACCGCGCACTACAGCCTGCTCGCCGCCATCGACAAGGCCGGACTCACCGGCCAGGTGGAGCTGATCAACCTGCAGCCCGAGGCGATTCCCGGTGCGTGGCAGGGCAACCAGATCGACGCCGCCTGGGTGTGGGACCCGACCCTGTCCAAGCTGACCGGCGCGGGCGGCACGGTGATCACCAGCAGCGCCGAGACCGCCGCGGCCGGTGCCCCGACCTACGACGTGGCCATCGCCGACACGAAATTCCTCGCCGACAACGCCGCCTTCGCCATCGCCTGGGCCAAGGTGCAGAACTACGCCGTCGAACAGTTGCGCACCCAGCAGGCCGACGCGGCGGTCTCGATCGGCGCGCAGCTGGGCATCGCGCCCGACCAGGTCGTTCCCCAGCTGGCCGGATACCAGTACCTGCCCGCCAGCGAGCAGGCCGGACCCCGCTATCTCGGTGGCGGTTTCGCCGCCGACCTCACCGGCACCGCGCGCTTCCTGCTGAGCCAGGGCGGTGTCACCGCGGTCGGCAGCGAGCAGCAGTACCGCGACGGCATCGCGGTCGCCCCCGCGGCGGGCGCGGCCTCGTGAGCACCGGGCCGACGACCGGCGACGCCGAGCGGGTGACGCTGACCGGGGTGGGCAAGAGCTACCCCGGTCCCGACGGTGACGTGCCGGTGCTCGCGCCGACCGATCTCACCATCGAGCCCGGCGAATTCGTCTGTGTCGTCGGCCCGTCCGGGTGCGGCAAATCGACGCTGCTCAATATCCTGGCCGGTTTCCTCCCGCCCACCTCGGGCGAGGTGCGGGTGGGCGATCGGGTGGTCACCGGGCCCGATCCCGATCGCGGGGTGGTGTTCCAGCAGGCGAACCTGTATCCGTGGCTGACGGTGCGCGGCAATGTCGAGTTCGGTCCGAAGGTGCGTGGGGTGGACCGGGCGACGCGGCGCGCCGAGGCCCAGCGGCTGCTCGAGCTGGTGGGTCTCGACGAACTCGGTGACCGCAGGCCCTACGAGCTGTCCGGTGGTCAGCAGCAGCGCGCGCAGATCGCCCGGGTGCTGATCAACGATCCTGGCATCGTCGCGATGGACGAACCCTTCGGCGCGCTCGACGCCCTCACCCGGGAGCGCTTGCAGCGCGAACTGCTCGGGCTGTGGCGCGAGCGCCGCAAGACGGTCCTGTTCGTCACCCACGGGATCGAGGAGGCGATCCTGCTCGGCACCCGCATCCTGGTGATGGGCACGCGGCCGGGCCGGATCGTGCACGAGGTGACGCCGCCCTTCGAGCCCGGCGCCGACTTCGCCGAGGTCCGCGCCGACCCCGGCTTCAGCGTCCTGCGCGACGAGCTGGCCAGCCACATCTACGCCGCGCACGCCTGATCACTCGGCCGCGACGGTGGCCCGCCGCATCCACGGCCGGGTGATCAGCCAGCCGAATCCCGCCGCCAGCGGGAACATCACCACGCCGTAGACGGCCGCGGGCATGGCCATCTCGGTGCTGCCGATGACGCTGAGCGCGATGGTGATCGCGATGGTGCTGTTGTGCAGGCCGACCTCCATCGAGCAGGCGATGGCCTGGCGGGTGCGGATGCCGAGCAGCCGCGGCACCAGGTAGCCGATGGTGAGGCTGATCAGGCAGAACACCAGCGTGATCACCCCGACGTCGGCCAGCGCGTCGTCGGCGCCGCTGTCGCTGAGGATGGCGCCCACGATCACCAGCACCAGGGTCACCGCCGAGCCGATGCGCACCGGCCGTTCCATCCGGGTGGCGAAGTCCACCGACCAGCGCCGCACCAGCATGCCCAGGGCCACCGGCACCAGCACGATGGCGAACACCTGCAAGACCTTGCCGATCTGCAAGCCGATCGCGTCGGCGCCACCGGACGGGTCGAAGTAGTCGATGGCGAAGTTGGTCACCAGCGGCACGGTGACCACCGCGAGGACCGAATTCACCGCCGTGAGCGAGACGTTCAGCGCCACGTCACCACGGAACAGGTGGCTGAACAGATTGGCCGTGGTCCCGCCCGGCGAGGCCGCGAGCAGCATCATGCCCACGGCCAGGATCGGCGGGAGCCCGAAGGCCAGCACCAGCCCGAACGCGATGACCGGCAACACCACCACCTGACAGACCAGCGCGATGGCGACCACGCGCGGGGTCTTCGCGATGCGGGTGAAGTCGGCGACGGTGAGCGAGAGCCCGAGGCCGAACATGATCACCGCCAGCGCCAGCGGGAGTCCGACGGTGACCAGGGGTGTGTTCATAGCATCCTCATCGTTCTGAGACGCGTTGGTCTCAAACCGGGAGAATAGCCGTCGATGCGCGGTGCCGTACCCGAAATGCCGGGTTTGTCCGCTCTACGCGGTGGCCAGCGCCGTCGTGGCCGAGGCGCTGGCGTCGGTGCACAGGTCGTGCACGAAGCGCATCTTCTCCAGCACCCGATCCGGCAGCACGAACGGATACAGATCGTCGTGCCCCATCGACCGGTTGACCATGTTCAGTGCCCAGGCCAGCGGCAACCACAGCTCGATGATCTTGTCGAACCCCGCGCGCCCCACCTGCGGACGGTCCAGCGTGGCGCCCGCGGGGGCGAAGCCGAAGGCGGCGGCGGTGTCGAGGGTGTCGCGGATGTGCAGGTAGTGGGCGAAGGTCTCGGCCCAGTCCTCGGCGGCGTGCATGGTGGCGTAGGAGGAGACGTAGTCGTTGTCCCATCCGGCGGGCGCGCCCTGGGAGTAGTGCCGGTCCAGGGCGGCCTGGTAGTCGGCGTAGGGGTCGCCGAAGAGTTCGCGGAAGCGGGCGAGCGCGTCGTCACCGGTGACCAGGACCGGGAAGTAGTAGTGGCCGATCTCGTGCCGGAAGTGGCCCAGCAGCGTGCGATACGGCTCGGCCATCTCGATGCGCAGTTGCTCGCGATGCGGGTCGTTGGCCTCGGCCAGGTCCAGGGTGACCACACCGTCGACGTGACCGGTCACCACGTCGGCGGTGCGGCTGGAGAGCAGGTCGAAGGCCAGACCGCCGCGCGGGTCGACCTCGCGCCCGACGATCGGCAGCCCGAGTTCGGCCAGCTCGAAGATCAGCCGCCGCTTGGCCGCCTCGGCCTCGGCGAAGGCCGCGAGTCCGGCTGTGTCGGCGTCGTTGGGCCGGGTGCGGGTGAGTCGGCAGGAGGCACACAGCGTGGGCCCGGGCGCGCCGTTGTCGTCGACGACCAGCCAATTGCACTGCGCCACATGCAGGTTGTCGCAGAGCCGGAAGCGGTCGCCGTCGACCACCCCGCCCACCGGATCCACGGCCGCCGCTCCCGGCGGATCACCGATCACCACCAGGGTGCGCTCGGTGAGGCTGAACCCGAGTGGGCTCGAGCACGACAGACACACCGAGTTCTCGAAAGCCAGCTGCTGCCCGCAGTTCGGGCACACGAAGTCACGCAAAGACCTACACCTCCACCGGAGCTACGTCGACCGAGACCGTGATCGTGGACTGTTTGGCGTCGGTGTAGATGATGCCACGCAGCGGGGGAACATCCTGGTAGTCGCGGCCCCACGCCACGGTCACGTAGCGCTCGTCGGCGAACTGGTCATTGGTGGGGTCGAAGGCGATCCAGCGGCCGGTGCGGTCGGTCGGATCGGTGCCCGGCAGCCAGACCGCCGCCCAGGCGTGCGTGGCGTCGACGCCGACCATGCGCTCCTTGCCCGGCGGCGGGTCGGTGGCGAGATAGCCCGACACGTACCGCGCCGCCAGCCCGTGCGAGCGCAGGCAGGCCGCGCCGACGCGGGCGAAATCCTGGCAGACGCCCTCGCGCGCCGCGAACACGTCGGCCACCCGGGTGCTGACCGTGGTCGACCCGGAGACATAGCGGAAGTCGCGATTGATCCGCGTGTTCAGCTCGGTGACCGCCTCCAGCAGCGGCCGCCCCGGCGCGAAACTCTTCGCGGTGTAGTCGAAGACCTCCGGGGTGATCTCCGGGGGCAGCAGGTCCAGGGTGAACTCGATGGCGAGCGGGCCGGTGCCCGCGCTCGGCCGCGCCGATTCCCAGGGAATTTCGACGCCGTCCAGGTCGGCCGGATGCTCGCCGTCGACCTCGACCAGCGATTCGCCGGTCACCTCCAGCGTCCGATGTTCGGAGGTGACGTGGAAATAGGTGGTCGCGTTGCCGAACACGTCGTTGCCCACCGAGCGGTCCGAGGGCACCGGATCGATGACGATGTCGTGTTCGAGCAGCCGCTGCCCCGCGAACGCGCGCGGGGTGAGGAACGCGCGGCCGTAGGAACTGGTGACCGCGTCGGAGTAGCTGTAGGTGGTGCGGTGCGTCACCTGGTAGCGCCTGCTCATCCGACCATCCTGGCGTTACCCCACAGCGGCTGGATACCCACGGGCACCGCGAGTTTGGTGGCCTCGAACGATTCGGACAGCTTGCGCAGCCGCAAGTGCACCCCCTCCAGCAGTTCCACCAGCTCGGTGCGGATTCCGGCGTCGTCGGTGTGCTCAAGTTCCGTCGGGTCGACACGGCGCAGCATGCGCTGGGCGTCGGCGAGCAGCCGTTGCGAGCGGGTCGCGCCCGAACCGCCCGGTAGCGCCTGGAAGTCGGCTTCGAGCCGGTCGAGCTGATACACCAGCGAGCGCGGATTGCCCGCGTCGAACAGCAACAGTCCCGCCAGCGCCGCCACATGCGCCGAACCACGGTGGCGGCGGCGGTAACTCACCGCCGATTCGGTCGCCACCAGGACGGCGTCGGCGACCACCGCGTCCACCTCGGAGGGATTGGACTGCGCGAGCGTCGATGTCAACAACGACGTCAGGCCCAGACCGCGTTCGATCCGCTTGCCGATATCCATGACGTACCAGCCGGTGTCGCGCACCAGCGATTCCGCGCCGATCCCCGACAGCGACAGCAGCGCCGCCAGCGTCAGCGAGTGCACCGCCGACAGGGCGTTCTCCTGTTCGGCACTGGCGCCGCGGAATTCGGCCAGGGCGCGGTCGACGGCACCGAGGATCATCCAGGTGTCGGCCGAGAGCTGGTCACGCACGGCCCTGGCCGCCGAACCGTAGTGGTCGACCGCGTAGGACAGCGACCCGGGCAGATGGCGATCGCCGGTGAGCGAGGCGAGATAGTCGAACCCGTCCGCGGAGGCCCCCGCCACCACCCGGCGTGCTTCGGTGACGCGTTGCGCCTGTTCGGGGTCGCCGACGTCGGCCGCGCGCGGCCCCTCCGGCCGACCGCCCGTCTCGGCCGCGCGTCTCCCGCTCTCGAGCCGCATGACCGGCGGGAGGGTGTCGTTGGGCAGCACGGAACCCGGGGCGATCGTGCCCGTGATCGTCGACAGCGCGCGCATCAGGATCGGCAAGCCCTCGGCCCCGCTGTGCCACGGGCGATAGCGGTAGTCCTGGTAGACGTCATGGGTCGCGGCCAGCAACCGGACGACCGCTTCGGCGCGTTCGCTGTAGCGACCCATCCAGAACAGGTCGTTGAGCACACGCGGCGAACTCACCGCCTCCACCACCGGTACCGCGCGCCGCAGCCGTTCCTCGTGCGGCGCCTCCGCGCCCACCGCCGCGGCCACCGCCGGAGCGGCCCGCACCCACACATCCTTGGCGGCCACCTTGATCACGCTGCGGCTCGGTTCCAGCCGCATCCGCTGCTGCCCGAGCCCACCCGCCATGGCCGTGTACCCACCCCGCCTGGCCAGCGAGAACAGCCGCATCCCCACCGGCACCGGCGCCAATCCGGTGGCCCCTTCCACGGCGGGCGCCACGGAGAACTCGGCGGGCTCCTGACCCACCCACTTCCACCGCTCGGCCTCGATCCGTGCGGCCAGCTCACCGCGTTCGGCCGAGGACAGGGTGGGGCCGACGACGGTCGACCCGTCGACGGCCGAGCGCACCACCAGCTCGTCCAGATGGGCGATCAGATGCGCGCGCTCCTTGTCGTCACCGCCCCAGTAGGCCGGAGTGCCGTCGAGACGCAACTCCTCCCCGAGGACCGAGCGGGCGATGCGCGGCAGGAACGCGCTCAGCGCGGGCGATTCCAGCAGCCCGCTGCCCAGCGTGTTGACCACGGTGACGGCCCCGCGCCGCAACACCTCCACCAGCCCCACCACCCCGAGCCGCGAATCCGGACGCAGATCCAGCGGATCGGAGAACTCGGCGTCGACCCGGCGCAGCACCACATCGACCCGTTCCAGACTGCCCAGCGAACGCATCCACAGCGCGCCGTCGCGCACCACCAGATCGGCGCTCTCCACCAGCGGAAAACCCAGCATCTGCGCGAGATAAGCCTGGTCGAAGGCGGTTTCGGAATGCGAACCAGGGCTGAGTACCACCACCACCGGCTCCTCGCCGTCGGCCAGTTCGGGCGCGGCCTCCTCCAGCATCAACCGCATGGCCCGCGCGAACGGGGTCAGCGGGCGCGGGACCGCGTGCTCGAACGCCTCGGGCATCGCCTCGGCCACCACCCGTCGATCGGCCAACGCGTACCCGGCGCCCGACGGAGCCTGCGCCCAGTCGGCCAACACCCGGAACCGCCCGTCACTCCAGCGACTGATGTCGCAGGCGTGCAGGAAGAGCTGATGCGTACCCGGAATCGTGATGCCGTGCGCGGCCCGCACATACCCGGTGCTGCCGAACACGATCTCCGGCGGCAACAGCCCCGAACTCAACAGCCTGCGCGGCCCGTACACATCGGTGAGCACCTCGTCGAGCACCTGCGAGCGCTGCACGAGCCCGCTCTCCAGCCCGGTCCAGTCGTCGGCCGAGACCAGCAGCGGGATCGGGTCGAGGCGCCAGGGTGAGGTGGTCGCGGTGTCCTCGCTGAGACCGACCTCGGTATAGGTGACGCCGTCGTCCTCGATCTGCCTGCGCACACGCTGCTCGATCCGGCCGATCCCGGCCGCGCCCTGATCGGCGAACGCGGCCGACAGCTCCGACCACATCCCCCGCACTCGGCCGTGGCTGTCGACGAGTTCGTCGTAGTAGCCGGATGTCGGGCGCCCGCACTCGTCGAACCGCGCGTCGGCCTCACTCCCGGCCAGATACCTCGTTAGAGCTGTGTTGGTTGGAGCGCTGGCGCGCTCGAGTGCTGTGCTGGTTGGAGCGCTGGCGCGCTCGAGTTCGCGCCCCCTGGGGTCCCGTCGATCAGGCACCGTGGCTTGCTCCTTCGTCGCCTACGCCACGGCGCCTGATCGACGGGACGGGCGCGAACCGCCGACTTCGTCGGCGATCCCTCCTCGGGGTCGGGATGTGCGGGGTTGGGAATGCGCGATGTCTGGGCTTCTTGTTGGGCATTTCGGGGTTGCCCTTCTCGAGGGTGGCGGGGTCGCTATCGGTGACCTGCGGTGTCCCACACGGTGCGCGCGCGACGTAGATCCAGGATGCCGGGTGCGCCGATGTCGGTCGACTGCGCGGCGATCTTCGCACGGAGAGCGGCCGGATCCTGGGGATTCACGGTGTGTCCGGTGGCTTCGAAGCGGCGATTGCGGCGGGACTGGGCGGCGACGGCGTTGACGGGGGCGTCGTCGAAGGCGCGGCCGCCGGGGTGCACGACGTGGTAGGTGCAGCCGCCGTGGGAGAGGCCGGTGGCGGGGTCGACCAGGTCGAAGACCAGGGGGGCGTCGACGGTGATCGAGGGGTGCAGCGAATTCGGCGGCTGCCAGGCGCGGTAGCGCACGCCCGCCACCTGCACGTCGGCCTTGTCGGTGGCCAGCAGCGGGACGGGCATGCCGTTGCAGGTGAGCACGTAGCGGTCGCGGTCGGCGCCGACCACGCGCACCTGCAGGCGCTCCACCGAGGAGTCGACGTAGCGGGCGGTGCCCTGCTCGGTGGACTGTTCGCCGAGGGTGAGCCACGGTTCGATGGCGCCGCGCAGTTCCAGTTCCACCCCGCCGATCGTGGTGGTGCCGATGCGCGGGAACCGGAACTCGGTGAACGGGTCGAGCCAGCTGGTGTCGAAGTCGATGCCGTGCGCGCGCAGGTCGGCGGCGACCTCGGCGATATCGCTGGTCAGGAAATGCGGCAGCAGGTAGCGGCCGTGCAGATTCGCGCCGTGTCGGATCAGCGGCGCCCGGTAGGGCTTGTCCCAGAACATCGCGACCAGCCCACGTACCAGCAGCGATTGCACCATCGCCATCTGGAAGTGCGGCGGCATCTCGAAGCCGCGCAGTTCCAGCAGACCGAGTCGTCCGCGCGCGGAATCCGGACTGTAGAGCTTGTCGACGCAGAATTCGGCGCGGTGGGTGTTGCCGGTGAGATCGGTGAGCAGATGCCGCAGCGCGCGGTCGATGTGCCAGGGCGCGGACCGGACTTCCGACGTCGCAGCGGCCTTTTCGGCGGTGAGGCGAGCGATCTCGGCGAAGGCGATCTCCAGTTCGTAGAGCGCGTCCTCGCGCCCCTCGTCGGCGCGCGGCGCCTGCGAAGTGGGACCGACGAACCGGCCCGCGAACAGGTACGACAGCGCGGGATGACGCTGCCAGTAGGTGAGCATCGAGACCAGCAGATCCGGCCGCCGCAGCAGCGGCGAGCGCGCCGGACTGGTGCCGCCGAGGGTGATGTGGTTGCCGCCGCCGGTCCCGCCGTGCGTGCCGTCCACGTCGAACGATTCGGTGCTCAGCCGCGCGAGCCTGGCCTGCTCGTAGAGGGTGCCCAGCACCTCGGCCTGCTCGGCGAAGGACGTGGTGGGCATGATGTTCACCTCGATCACGCCGGGATCGGGGGTGATCGAAAAGGTGTGCAGCCGAGCGTCACCCGGCGGGGCATACCCCTCGAGCACCACCGGCTGACCGATAGCCGCGGCCGCCTGTTCCACCTTCGCGAGCAGGTCGAGGAAGTCGTCGAGTTCTTCGACCGGCGGCAGGAACACGTGCAGCCGTCCCGCGCGCACTTCGGCGACCAGCGCCGTGGTCGGCCGGAAATCCGCCTCCTCCACCTCGGCGGGCGGTTCCGTGCGCGGCAGTCGGAGCGGCCCCTGGAACAGCGGGTCGGCCTCGGGCGGCACCGGCGTTTCGTGCCACGACAGCGAGTGCAGGGGAAGCCTGAGCCCCGCTGGCGAATCGCCCTCTGCCAGCACGATCCGCCCCGGACCGCCATCCGCGCCGCCCCGCCGCAACCGCCAGTCCGCACTCGCCCATCCGGCACCATCGTCCCTGCGGTGCAGCGGGATTACGAACGCGCTCGGCTCACTGACTGCCGCGTCGAGCCGCGCGAGGAACTCACGCCTGGTCTCGGGCGAATCCGTCCCGGGATCGATGTCGTCCTCCGGCGGCTCACCCTCGGGCGCGCCGACGGTGGCGGCCAGCCTGGCCAGCGGGTCCTCGTAGGCGGCCCGCACCTGCGTGGACGGCAGACCGAGCGCATCGGCGATATGCGCGGCGAACGCCCGCGCGTCATCATGATCCGCGCCCGCTCGTCGCCGATCCCCCGCGCCCACACCCACACCCGATGCGAGTCGCCCAGCCTCGGCAGACGTCTCGACCACCGCGGCATTCTGCGGTTGCGCGTCGGTCGACCGCGTGACCGTCTCCGATGCGATCCCCACCTCGACCGCGCCTGCCACACGCGCGTTCCGCGGCTGTACGGCGATCGACCGCTCCCCACCGGCCAAGTCGCGTTCGATGGCCTCGGCACCACCGCCCGACCCGGCTTCGGTGCCACTGGCCGACCCGACCTCGGTGCCACTGGCCGACCCGACCTCGGTGCCACTGGCCGACTCGGCTTCGGTGACCTCGGCACCACCGCCCGACTCGGGTGCGATGACCTCGGCACCACCGCCCGACTCAGGTGCGGCGACCTCGGCACGACAGCCCGACTCGCGTGCGGCGACCTCGGCACCACCGCACGTCCGGGTCGCCGAGGTCGCGGTGACATCGCCCGCAGGCGAGGATGCCGTCGAGCCGCCGACGCCGATCAGTCGCGGCACGGCGGGGTGCGGCTCGGCCCCCGCCGCGACCGGTACGGCGTGCCCCGCCATGACCCCCGCCGCGACCACGGCCGCATCCACACGCTCCGCGAGCTCACCGCCCCTTTCGACCGCGTCGGGTTGCTCGTGATCCTCGCCGGGGGGCGCGGTTAGGTCGGGGCCGACGGGCTCACCGATGGGAGTCCACGGGTCGGCCAGTAGGTTCTGGCGCGTCCAGATCGGGTGGCCGTCGGCGCGCCAGGCAATGGCGATCTCCCAGCGGGGCAGTGGTTCTCCCGGGTACCACTTGCCCTGGCGGTATTGGACGATGCCGGTGGGGGCGTAGCGGGCGCGCAGGCGCTCGGTCAGGTCGACGGCGCGTTCGCGTTTGTGTGGGCCGTCGGCGTCGGTGGTCCACTGGGGGCTCATCTGGTCGTCGATGGAGACGAAGGTGGGTTCGCCGCCCATGGTCAGGCCCACGTCGGCGGCGGCCATGCGCGCGTCGATGGCGGCGCCGGACGCGGTGATGCGTGTCCACTGGGAGTCGGTGTAGGGCAGCGTGACTCGCGGGTCCTCGTGCACCCGCCGCACCACATTGCTGAATTCGAGCGTGGCCTCGGTGATGCCGGTGGCCCCGGTGATGGGGGCGGCCGCACCGGGATGCGGGGTCGCGGCCAGCGGAATGTGGCCTTCCCCGGCGAACAATCCCGAGGTGGGGTCCATGCCGACCCAGCCAGCGCCGGGCAGATACACCTCGGTCCAGGCGTGCAGGTCGGTGAAATCGGCGCTGGGGCCCGACGGCCCGTCCAGCGCGGGCGTATCCGAGGTGAGCTGCACCAGATACCCGGACACGAACCGCGCCGCCAGCCCCAACTCCCGCAGGATCGCCACCAGCAACCACGCCGAGTCCCGGCACGACCCGAGCCTGCCGCGCAGCGTCTGCTCGGGCGTCTGCACGCCCGGTTCCATCCGCACCGTGTAGTCGACCGTATTGCGCAGCGCGTAATTCAGCTCGACCAGCCCGTCGATCGACCGCATCCGCCCGCGCGGCCGATGCACCCGCACCCATTCCCGCACCAGCTCCCCGGCATCCGCGACCGGCCGCAGATACGGTTCCAGATCCGCCGCCAGCGCCGCCGGATAGGCGAACGGGAAATACTCCGCGTAATCCTCGACGAAGAAATCGAACGGATTGACCACCTCGAGATCCGCGATCAACCCCACGGTGATCGACAATTCCCGCGTCCGCTCCGGAAACACCAGCCGCGCAACGAAATTCCCGAACGCGTCCTGCTGCCAATTCACATAGTGCCCCGCCGGTGACACCTCCAGCGAATAGGCCACGATCGGCGTCCGAGAATGCGGCGCGGGCCGCAACCGCACCTCGTGCGGATGCACCTCGACCAGCCGATCGAACGAATACGCGGTCCGGTGCTCGAGCGACACCTTGATGCCCATACCCAAGTTGACCACACCGACCCACCCCACGACCCCCCGTCGCCCCCGGCGTTTCCCGACCCACACCAGCACGAAACCCCACGGTAACGCCCCACCACCCCGCAACCGCACGACCACCTACGACCCCGCCACCGTTGCCGATCCGCCGCCCCACACCTACCGTGTCGACATGGCGCCACTCGATGTCGAAGACCTCCCCGCCCCCACCTCCGCGACCCTGCGACGGCGCGCTCGCGCGGCCGGGCTACCGATACAGCAATACGTGCGCCGCGAATTGATCGCACTCGCCGCACGACGGACCTCCATCGACGCGGTCGTCCAATTCCTCGCCGACGAGCGCCCGGACCACCCCGGCGCCGAAGTCGACGCGGCCGCACTGGCCTTGATCAATATCTACGACCTCCCCGCCGAAGCATGGAGCGTTTTCACCGCACGCGCGGCAGCGGCCGGAATTCCGCTGAGCGACTACGTCCGCACCGAACTGATCACCTCCGCACGCCGCAGCACCGTCGACGACGCCGTCCTCGAAATCCGCGAGGCCATCGACAACGACCCCACCCTGCGACTCGACATGCCCGAGATCGTCGCCTCGGTCCGCTACGCCCGCGCCCTCTGACGAACCCGTAGTTCGCTGTTCGGCGGCCTCCGGAGGGGACGTAGGCTGGGTCGGTGAGCTACGACCACATCATTCTGCCGTCCGGTGTCGCCAGCTCCATCGATGAGGTGGACGCCTATCTGGCGGGGCAGGAGGGGAAGCCGGAGGCGGCGGCGATCGTGGAGATCGCCACCGAGTTGAACGAGCGCAACAACGAGTTGCCGACCGAGGACGTGTTTCTCAGTGTCGAGGCGGTGGGTGGGCCCAGTGGGGACACGCTGTATGTGCCCTCGCCGTACGACGCGATCGGATTCGTGCGCAATCTGCTGTTCGACCTGGCGACCCCGCGCGGGTACGCCGTCTACGATCCGCAGCTCAGTTGGCTGATCGATCCGGCGGGGCATATCCCGATCGCGGTGACGCACGGTGGCGCGGGCGAATTCCCCTATCTCACGGAAGAACTGGCGCACCGGTGGGTGGCGGGGCTGGCCGATCCGAATCCGTATCTGATCGTCGAGCGCGGCGAACAGCGCTACATCCAGACCTACCGCGACCCGGATGGCCCGTACACCCTCGAATACCGCGACGGCTCGGCCGACAAGCACTTCGGCACCACCCTGGAGGACCCCGCCCAGGTCGCGCGCATCATCTGGGACTGGGCCAACGACCGACCCGACGCGGGCGCGGAGGTCTCCTGGACCCGCGTCGAGTTCTGATCAGAGGGCGCGGCGGCCCGACAGGGCGCGGCCCAGGGTCAGCTCGTCGGCGAATTCCAGATCGCCGCCCATCGGCAGGCCCGAGGCCAGCCGGGTGACCGACAGACCGGGGAAATCGCGCAGCATGCGCACCAGATAGGTGGCCGTCGCCTCGCCCTCGGTGTTCGGGTCGGTCGCGATGATCACCTCGCTGACGTCGACGCCGTCGTCCTGATTACCGATGCGGGTGAGCAGCTCCCGGATGCGCAGCTGATCGGGCCCGATCCCGCTGAGCGGGTCGAGCGCACCGCCGAGCACGTGGTAGCGCCCACGGAACTCGCGGGTGCGCTCGATCGCCTGGACATCCTTGGGTTCCTCGACCACGCAGATCATGGTGCGGTCGCGGCGCGGGTCGGCGCAGATCCGGCACAGTTCGCCGTCGGCGACGGTGCCGCACGACACGCAGAACTGCACACCGTCGCGCACCTTCTGCAACGCCGCCTGGAGCCGGTCGATCTCCGGCGGCTCCACGCCGAGCAGATGGAACGCGATGCGCTGGGCGCTCTTGGGACCGACGCCGGGCAGTTTGCCCAGCTCGTCGATCAGATCCTGAACCGGCCCCTCATACATCAGAAGTCGGGCAGACCGGGCAGCGAGCCGCCGCCGAGACCGGCCGAGAGCGGGCCGAGACGCTCGGCCGCGAGCTTCTGCGCGTTGCCCATGGCGTCGTTGATCGCGCCGATGACCAGGTCCTGCAGGCCGTCGACATCGCTGGGGTCGACCACCTTCGGGTCGATGGTCAGCGCGGTGACCTCACCGCTGACCTTGATGGTGGCCTGGACCAGCCCGCCACCGGCCTGACCCTGCACCTCGGACTCGGCCAGCTCGGCCTGGGCCTGCATCACCGCCTGCTGCATCTGCTGGGCCTGGGCGAGCAATGCCTGCATATCGAACTGACCATCACCGGGTTGCACAGAATGTCCTCTCTAGAAAGTCGTCGGCTCCAAGCCTAGTACGCACGGCTTCGTCGGCGATGGTCCCACATGCGCGACCGGCGCCCCGCATACCGACCGGACCGTTACCGACGCCTGCTCAGATAACAGATTCGTTGCTGGCGTTCCGCATTCGATCCGGATCGCGGCACGCACCCTACGATCGATCGAGGTCGGGCCAGGTTCAGCAACCCCAGGGAGAACAGAATGAATGCCACCCGTGCTCGACTGTCCACCGCGGCAGCCCTGTGCGCGTCGACCGCCTGCCTGCTCTTTCTCGCCGCCCCCATCGCCTCGGCGGAGGTCACCGACTACGGCCGCGGCTGCGTCGTCGACACCGGCAACCCCGCGGTGACCATGGATTCGCTGCGGTTTCGCTGCAGTGTCACCCAGCAGGACCAGATCTACCGCGACGCCGAGGCCGGGGCCGTCCCCAACGGTGTCACCAACGGCTGGGTGACCCGCCCGCAGCAGTTCACCGGCATCGCGCCGTCGCTGTGGGTCGGCAAGGTCTTCCGCACCGGCCCCGACGGCGGCACCCTGACCAACCGCGTCACCGGCGCGGGCATCGAGGCGTTCCCCGCCGACGTCTACCGCGCGCCGTCGATCCTCGACGGCAAGCCCACCTGGGCCCTGAACTACGCGCCCTCCCCGACCCCGCAGGTCTACGACGAGATCCGCGAGATCGCCCCCGGTGTCTGGTTCGGCTACTCCTGGTGGCGCGAGGGCGACTGGCCGCTGCTCGCCGCCTTCGTGCTCGCGCCCGCCTGAGCCGTTGTTGACCCTCCCCCCGCTGGAGGGTGTTGGCTGGATCCCATGACAGCCACCGTGGCGATCGGCGAATTCGCCCGCCTCACCCACCTCAGCGTGAAGACCTTGCGCTACTACCACGAGATAGAGCTGCTCGAGCCGGTGGCCGTGGACGCGGGCACCGGCTATCGCAAGTACTCCACCGAGCAGGTCGAGCGCGCGCACCTGATCCGTCGGCTGCGCGATCTGGACATGCCGTTACCGCAGATCCGCGCGGTGCTCGCGGCCACCGATCCGGCCGAGCGCGATGTCACGCTGCGCGCGCATCTGGCCAGGATGGAAGCCGAACTGCGGCGCACCCAGGACGTGATCGCCTCGCTGCGCGCGCTGCTCACCGAACCACCGCCGCCGCTGCGGGTGGATTACCGGATGGAACCGGCGTTCACCGCGCTGACCCGCACCGAACGCGTGGAGCACCACGCGATCGGACCGTGGTGCGATGTGGTGTTCGAGCAGCTCTACACCAGTCTGCTCGCCCTGGGTGTCACGCCGGGTGGTGTTGCGGGCGCGACCTATTCGACGGAATTCTTCACCGACGACATCGGCTCGGTCACCGCCTACGTGCCGATCCCGCCGGATACCGAACTCGTGGTGCCCGAGGGCATGGAGGTGACCGGGTTCCCGGCGCTGCGTTTCGCCATCGCCGTGCACACCGGCGCCTTCGAAGACTTCGACCGCACCTATGGCGCGCTCGGCAGCCACGTCGCCGAGCACGCCACCGCCCTCCCCGACGCACCGGTCCGCGAGCGCTATCTCGTCGGACCCGACCTCACCGAAAACCCGGCCGACTACATCACCGAGGTGTGCTGGCCGATCACCGAAGGAGAAAACCGATGACCCTCGCACTGGGCAATGTCACGTTCGACTGCCACAACGCCGCGGCCCTGGCCGACTTCTACGCCCAACTGCTGGACGTGCCCGTCGACCCGGAAGCCTCGGAGTTCTTCGCCACCGTCGGCAAGACTGCGGGCTCCTCGCCGATCCTGATGTTCATCCAGGTCGACGACAAGAACTCGGGCAAGAACGTCGTGCACCTGGACTACCACTCCGCCGAATGGCGCGACTACATCGAGCGCGCGATCAGCCTGGGCGGCAAGCACATCGGTGACTTCGACGAATACGGCCAGCAGTGGGCCACCCTCGCCGACCCCGAAGGAAACCTCTTCGACATCGGGAAGGAGTAGACCTCAGGCCAGTTCGCGCGCGAGGTTGCCCAGAACTTCCGCCTGGATCTTCTTCAGGCCCAGCGGGGCGAAGATTCCCTCGAAGATGCCCGAGATGCCACCGGCGCCCTGCCAGGTGGTGCGGACGGTGACGCGCGAACCAGTCCCCTCCGGGGTGACGGTCCAGGTGTTGACCATCGAGGAGTTGGCGTCGCGCTCGGTCAGGATCGAGTCCGACACGGTGACTTCGGCACGCACGTTGCGCGAACGCTTCTCGGTGGCCTGCAGGGTCCACTCGACCACGGTGCCCGCGCCCTTGCCGCCCTCGATCACCTTGTAGTCGCGGTAGTGCGAGGAGAGGATGCGCGGGCGGACCGTCTCGTAGTCCCCGATGGCTTCGATGGTGCGCTGCGGATCCGCCGCGACCACGATCGAACTGCTGGCGCTGACCTGTCCCACTGTTGACTCCTTGTCGCCGGGTGCGATATCTCGACCGGGTTACATCCTGCCCTGTGCCCGTTCCGAACCCCCGGCCAGGGGACTTTTCGCGACGGCGCGCGAGTATCCGGTGGCCGGGCGGGCGCGGGAGTACTAGCGTCGAGGGGTGGCAGTGAGTCTGTTGGGCAGAGCCGGCCACGCACCGGCCGCACGCGAGTCTGGATACCCCGCGCACCGAGAGGGCGTGGCACGACTGCTGGCAAGCTATCGCGCCATCCCTCCCGGTGCTGTCGTCCGCCTGGCGAAGAAGACGTCGAACCTGTTCCGCGCCAGGGCGGCGACCAGCGCGCCGGGCCTGGACGTCTCCGGGCTGAACCGGGTGATCGCCGTCGACCCGGAGGCCAGGACGGCCGACGTGGCGGGCATGACCACCTACGAGGACCTGGTCGCGGCCACCCTCCCCTACGGCCTGGCCCCGCTGGTGGTGCCGCAGCTCAAGACCATCACCCTCGGTGGCGCGGTGACCGGCCTGGGCATCGAGTCGACCTCGTTCCGCAACGGTCTGCCGCACGAATCCGTGCTGGAAATGGACGTGCTGACCGGTTCCGGCGAGATCGTCACCGCGACCCCGACCAACGAGCACGCCGAGTTGTTCCACGGTTTCCCCAACTCCTACGGCACCCTCGGCTACACCGTCCGGCTCAAGATCGAACTCGAGCCCGTGCAGCCGTTCGTCGCGCTGCGGCACGTGCGCTTCCACGACCTGCGGGAACTGGAGGCCGAGCTGGAACGCATCGTCGTCGACCGCAGTTACCAGGGCGAACAGGTCGACTACCTCGACGGCGTGGTGTTCACCGCCGAGGAGAGCTACCTGACGCTGGGCCGCCGCACCGACGAGCCCGGCCCGGTCAGCGACTACACCGGCATGGACATCTTCTACCGCTCGCTGCAGCACGCCGACGGCGTGAAACGCGACCGGCTGACCATCCACGACTACCTGTGGCGCTGGGACACCGACTGGTTCTGGTGCTCGCGCGCCTTCGGCACCCAGAATCCGAAGATCCGCCGCTTCTGGCCGAAGAAGTACCGCCGCAGCAGCTTCTACTGGAAGCTGGTCGCGCTGGACCGCAAGTACCACATCGGCGACCGGCTCGAGGCCCGCAAGGGCAATCCGCCGCAGGAGCGGGTGGTGCAGGACATCGAGGTACCCGTCGGGCGCACCGCGGAGTTCGTAGAATGGTTCCTGCGGGAAATACCGATCGAGCCGATCTGGTTGTGCCCGTTGCGGTTGCGTGACAGCGCGGTCGAGGGCGCCGAATCCGATCGCCCGTGGCCGCTGTATCCGCTGGAGCCGGACCGCACCTACGTCAATGTCGGGTTCTGGTCGGCCGTGCCGACGGTGCCCGGTCAGCCGGAAGGGACGGCCAACCGCGCCATCGAGAAGACCGTGTCCGCCCTGGACGGGCACAAATCGCTGTACTCGGACGCCTACTACGACGAAACCGAGTTCGCCGCGCTCTACGGTGGCGACACCTACGCGCAACTGAAGAACCGTTACGACCCGGACCAACGACTGCTGAATCTGTATTCGAAGGCGGTGCAACGCAAGTGACGACATTCAAGGACCGATCAGAGGTATTCGCCGAGCTGGGAACCCGGCTCACCATCGCCGAGGTGTTCGAAACCCTCGTCGACGGTGACATCCCGATCCGGCTCACCGCCTACGACGGCAGCGCCACCGGCCCCGCCGACGCGGAATTCACCCTCGACATCAAGACCCCGCGCGGCATCAACTACCTGGCCACCGCCCCCGGTGACCTGGGCATGGCCCGCGCCTACATCTCCGGGGACATGGTCGCCGAAGGCGTGCACCCCGGCGACCCGTACGAGATCCTCAAAGCCATGCAGGGCATGAAGTTCCATCGCCCGTCGGCGCTGTCGCTGGTCACCATCGCGCGCTCGCTGGGCTGGGAACGGCTCAAGCCGATCGCCCCGCCGCCGCAGGAGACACTGCCGCGCTGGCGCCGGATCGCGCTGGAGGGCCTGCGCCACTCCAAGACCCGCGACGCCGAAGCCATCCACCACCACTACGACGTCTCCAACACGTTCTACGAGTACGTCCTGGGCCCGTCGATGACCTACACCTGCGCGGTCTACGGCGACTCCGACTGGACCCTCGAGCAGGCCCAGGAGAACAAGTACCGGCTGATCTTCGACAAACTGCGCCTGAAGGAAGGCGACCGGCTGCTCGACATCGGCTGCGGCTGGGGCGGCATGGTCCGCTACGCCGCGCGACGCGGGGTGAAGGTGATCGGGGCGACGCTGTCCTCCGAGCAGGCCGCCTGGGCGCAGGCCAAGATCGCCGAGGAAGGGCTCTCCGACCTGGCCGAAGTCCGCTACAGCGACTACCGCGACATCCCCGAGGGCGATTTCGACGCGGTCTCCTCGATCGGGCTCACCGAGCACATCGGCGTGCACAACTATCCGTTCTACTTCGGCTTCATCAAGGACAAGCTGCGCCCCGGCGGCCTGTTCCTCAACCACTGCATCACCCGGCCCGACAACACCCGCACCACCAAGGCGGGCGATTTCATCGACCGCTACGTCTTCCCCGACGGTGAGCTCATCGGCTCCGGCCGCATCATCGCCGAGGCCCAGAACGTCGGGCTGGAGGTGCTGCACGAGGAGAACCTGCGCGAGCACTACGCGCTGACCCTGCACGAATGGTGCAAGAACCTGGTCGAGAACTGGGACGCCTGCGTGGCCGAGGTCGGCGAAGGAACCGCGAAGGTGTGGGGCCTGTACATGGCGGGCTGTCGACTCGGCTTCCAGCGCAATGTGGTCCAGCTGCACCACGTACTGGGTGTGAAACTGGACAGCGAGGGACATTGGGACGTACCGCTGCGCCCTTGGTGGACACCGTAATCAGCGACGTTCTCGGCACCAGCCGCAAATGTCACAGCAGTTCGTCGAGGAAGTGGCCCGGTAGTTCGGCGAGGATCGAGTGTTGGTTGCCGTCGTGCGACTGCGTGCGCAGCACGTGCAGCAGGCCGACCACACCCGGTCCCGCGTCGAGCAGCGGTCGGGTCCAGCCCAGTTCGGCGCAGGTGCTCAGCACCGGCAGCACCAGGCCGGTGGCCTCGCCGATCCAGCCCGCCGCGGCCAGCGTCTCGGCCAACAGCAGGGTGACGTCGAGTTCGGCGCGGGGCCTGGCCTGCTCGATGATCCGGGAGTAGAGCGCCCGGGCGTGCCGGGCCGCGCGGTCGTCGGCGCGCAGGCGCTGCTGGGACAGCAGTTCGCGGATCTCGGCGATCTCCCCGGCCTCGGCGATGAGCACCGCCGCCCCCGACTTGCGTCGGGAACCGTTGCCGGACGGGAGCGCGGTGACGCGGTCGGCGTCGTCGCCGGTGGGCAGGCCGAGGCGGAAGCGTTCGGCGCGCACGTGCGCGTCGAGGCGGGCCAGGGTGTTGCTCGCGGCCAAGCGGGCGCCCTCGTCGAGGCGGGCGGCGGCCGTGTATTGATCACCCAGCGCGGCCTTCACCCTGGCCCCGATGACGAACGTCGCGACCAGGAAGTCCACCGGGCCCACCCGGGTGACCAACTCGTGGCTGTCGTCGAGCAGCCGGTCGGCCAGCTCGAGGTCACCGCGCCGATAGGCCAGCTCACCGAGCAGCGCCGCCGCGACTCGCGCCGCGTCCGAGCGTGGCCCGGCGCGGTCGCGGGCGGTGTCGTAGGCCTGCTCGAAACAGGCGGTGGCGGTGGCGATGTCGAGCTGTTCGTAGGCCGCGTCGCCCCGTGCGCACAGCCCGAAGACCGGACCGAGCGGGTCCTTGGACTCGGCGTGGTACTTCTCGGCCCAGTCCTGCGTCTCGGTCACGCCAGCGAAGTCGAACTCGCACAGCCGCACGAACGAGACCAGGTTGGCGGCCGTGGAGACCACCCAGGCGGGCAGGTCGTCGGGATTCTCCAGGCAGGGGGCGAGCCGTGCGGTGACCTCGGCGGTGTCGTCGTGGGCCACCCGGTCGGCGGCGTCGAGCACCGCGGCCGCGCAGCGCTGCTGGGCCAGTTCGGGTTCGGAGGTGCCGCGGGCGAGCAGGTTGGACAGGCGGCCCAGCGCCGAGCGCGCGGTCCCGGTCTGCTGCAGGTTCATATTCGCCCTGGCCACGGCCATCAGCAGCTTGGAACGCGAGGTCACCTGCTGCACCGGCAGTTTCGAGACGCTGCCCAGCAGGGTCGCCAACCGGGAACCGTCGATGAGGTCCATGCCGCCGCTCTCGAGCAGGTCGGCGGCGAGCTTGAGATCGGTGGCCGCGAGCGCGTGGTCGACCGACTTGCGCAGCAGCTGGTGTTCGGCGAACCAGCGGGCCGCCTTGCGGTGCAGCACCTTCGAGCGGCCGGGGTGCACGCGGTCGAGCCGGGCCCGCAGATGCTCGGCGAACAGCGGCTGCATCCGGAACCACTCCGGGTCGTGTTCGATGCGGCGCAGGAACAGTTCGCGCTGTTCGGCCTGTTCCAGCAGGGCGGCGCCGTCGGGGACGTCGGCCAGGATCGAGGCCAGCGGGCCGTTGATGCGCTCCACCACCGAGATGGCCATGAGGAATTCGAGCAGCTCCGAGTCCATGCTGTCGAGCACGTTCTCGGCCAGGTACTCGCGCATCCCGTGCCCGCCCTCGGCCAGCGAACCGAGCAGCTGGGCCGGGTCGCCCTTGCCGCGCAGCGTCAGGCTGACCAGCTGGATCGCGGCGGGCCAGCCCTCGGTGGCCGCGTGGATCTGTTCGATCTGCTCGTCGGTGAGCGCGAAACCGTTGCGCTCCACCAGGATCTGGCGGGTCTCGGCCTCGGTGAGCCGCAGTTGCGCGGCCCCCAGTTCGACCAGTTCGTCCCTGACCCGCATCCGGCTGATCGGCAGCCCGGACTGATCGCGGCTGGTGACCACGAACCGCACATGGTGACAACCCTTGTCCAGCAGCGCCGCCATCGCGTGATGCACGGCGGGGTCGCGCACCCGGTGCCAGTCGTCCACCACGACCACCACCGGGCGGTCACTGGCGTGGATCTCGTCGATCAGGGTGGCGATCACGAAGGCGACCGCGTCGGCGGGCCGTTCCTCGAGCACCTGTTCGAGCCCGGCGCCCACATCGGGGCGGACCCGGCGGATGGCCTGGATGAGGTGGCCGAGGAACCAGATCTCGTTGTCGTCGTCGTGGTCGATGCCCAGCCAGGCCACCGGGATGTCGCGGGCGACCAGGTCGGCACGCCACTGCGCGGCCACGGTGCTCTTGCCGAAGCCCGCGGGGGCGTGCACGAGCGCGAGGATGCGGTTGCCGCCCGCGCGCAGCACGTCGAGCAGGCGCTGGCGGGGGAACGGCGCGCGGGACGGGGTGGGCGGGCGGAACTTGGTGGCCGCGGTCGGCGGCAGGGTGGTGCTGGTGCGCATCGGCACCGAGGCGCCGCCGACCGCGGGGCGCAGGGTCAGCGGCCAGCTGCGGCGCGCGGTGACGGCCTTGAGCGATTCCGGTGCGTGGTCGGCGGGTTCGTCGGTGCCGAGCAGGGCCATCTCGTCGGGTAATTGGTCGTGCGCGGCCTGTACCTCGCGCAGGAGTTCGCCGAATTCCGCGGCCGAGGCGGGGCGGTCGGCCGGATCGGGTGACATGGCGCGTTCGATGACGGCGGCCACGTCGTCGGGGATGTCCTGGGCGCGCAGATCGGGGACGTTCTGGGTGGTGATCCGCAGAAACTGAGCGACCACCTTCTCCCCCGCCTGCCGTTCGAAGGCGGCATGGCCGGTGAGCAGGGCGAACAGGGTGGCACCGAGCCCGTAGATATCGGACTGCACGGTCGGTTCCAGGCCCTTGAGCACCTCGGGCGCGGTGAACGCGGGCGAACCGGTGATCATGCTGCTCGAGGTCTGGAAACCGCCGGGGATGCGGGCGATACCGAAATCGGTGAGCTGCGGTTCGCCGTAGTCGCTGATCAGCACGTTGGCCGGTTTCACATCGCGGTGCAGGATACGCGCGCGATGCGCCGACTCGATCGCCGCGGCCAGCTTCACCCCGGCGCGCAGGGTGTCCGACCAGGTCAGCGGACCGGTGTCGTGAATGAGCCGTTCCAGCGAACCGCGCGCGAAATACGGCATGACGATCAGCGGCAGCCCGGTCGGCGTGGCGTCGACCTGCAGGATGTCGACGATGTTCGGATGCCCCGAGAGCCTGCCCATGGCCTGTTCCTCGCGCAGGAACCGCTCCCGGCTCTCCACATCGATCTCCGAGGACAGCACCTTCACCGCCACCACCCGGTCCAGCGCGGGCTGCCTGGCCCGATACACCACGCCGAATCCGCCGCGCCCGATCTCCACGGCCTCGGTCAGCCCCATGGCCGCCAGCTCGGCGATCACCGCCTCGTCCGGCTCCCCCGGCGCCTTCGCCCGCTGGGTGCTGTTACCCACCGGCGACGACTCCGACGGCCCCGGCTGCATTCGGGTCGGTTCCGGATCCATGTGACCACCCCTCGAATCGACGGCGGCACCGGCGTGTGTCTACATATCCAAGCTAGCGCGATCCGGCATCTATCGGGTGGAGATTCGATACAGGGTTGCTGCCCAACGAAATCCGAACAGCCCCGCCTCGCGGTGTGCGAGACGGGGCTGTCGGGGCTGATCAGCGCTGTGTGGGCGCCGTCAGGGACTTACTTGCGCAGCGAGGCCGGGACCTCGAAGCGGGGGCCGAACTTCGCGGCCAGCTCGTCGGCGCGGGCCACGAAGGCCTCCTGGCCGCCGGGGTAGCCCACGATGAACTGGTGCACGCCACCGGTCCAGGCCGGGAAGCCGATGCCGAAGATCGAGCCGATGTTCGCGTCCTGGGTGCTGGTGAGCACGCCTTCGTCGAAGCACTTCTGGGTCTCGATGGCCTCGGCGAACATCATCCGGTCCTTGAGGTCCTGGAAGGTGTAGCCCTCCGGGAGCTCACGGCTGGTGCTGTAGAGCCCACGCAGCTCTTCCCACAGGCCGGTGGCCTTGCCGTCGACGTAGTCGTAGAAGCCCGCGCCGCCCGCCTTGCCCTTGCGGTCGTACTTGCCGACCAGGGTGTCGAGCACCTCGGCGGTCTTCGCGGCGGCGGCGTTGAGCTCGCCACCGTCGGCGAGGATGGCCTCGGCGGTCTCCTTGTAGATCTTCTGCATGGTGGTGAAGTTCAGCTCGTCGCTGAGCTTCAGCGGCGCGGCCGGGTAGCCCGCCTGCAGACCGGCCTGCTCGACGGTGGCCGGGTCGACACCCTCGGCGACCAGCGCGATGGCCTCGTTGATGAAGGTACCGATCACGCGCGAGGTGAAGAAGCCACGGCTGTCGTTGACGACGATCGGGGTCTTCTTGATGGCGAGGGTGTAGTCGTACACCCGGGCCAGCGCCTCGTCGGAGGTCTTCTCGCCCTTGATGATCTCCACCAGCGGCATCTTGTCCACGGGGGAGAAGAAGTGGATACCGATGAAGTCCTCGGAGCGCTTCACACCGTCGGCCAGCAGGGTGATCGGCAGGGTGGAGGTGTTCGAGCCGAGCAGCGCGTCGGCGTCGACGATGTCCTCGATCTCCTGGAAGACCTTGTTCTTGAGGTCGGGGTTCTCGAAGACGGCCTCGATCACGAAGTCGACGCCCTTGAAGTCGGCGGCGTCCGCGGTCGGGGTGATGCGAGCCAGCAGCGCGTCGGACTTCTCCTGGGTGGTCTTGCCACGGGAGAGGGCCTTCTTCTCGATGGCCTCCGAGTACGCCTTGCCCTTCTCGGCGTTGGCGAGCTCGACGTCCTTGAGCACGACCTCGTACCCGGCCTTGGCCGAGACGTAGGCGATGCCCGCGCCCATCATGCCCGCGCCGACGACGCCGATCTTCTTGATCTCACGCTTGGGCACGTCCTTGGGACGCGAGCCACCACCGTTGATGTGGTTGAGGTCGAAGAAGAACGCCTGGATCATGTTCTTCGCGACCGGACCGGTCAGCAGGCTCGTGAAGTAACGGCCCTCGATGGTCAGCGCGTTGTCGATGTCGACCTGCGCACCCTCGACCGCCGCGGCCATGATGGCGCGCGGGGCGGGCATGTTGGTGCCCTTGATCTGCTTGCGCAGGTTGGCCGGGAACGCGGGCAGGTTCGCCGCGAAGGCCGGGGTGGACGGGGTGCCACCGGGGATCTTGTAGCCCTTCTTGTCCCACGGCTGGGCGGCCTCGGGGTTGGCCGCGATCCACGCCTTGGCGGCGGGCAGCAGCTCCTCGACCGAGGAGACGACCTCGTTGATCAGGCCGATTTCCTTGGCCTTGGTGACGCGGTGACGCTGACCCTGCAGCAGCACCTGCATGAGCGCGTTCTGCAGGCCGAGCATGCGCACGGTGCGGGTCACGCCGCCGCCACCGGGCAGCAGGCCAAGGGAGACCTCGGGCAGGCCGATGGCCGAACCCTTGACGTCGGCCGCGACGCGGTAGTGGGTGGCCAGCGCGATCTCGAGGCCACCGCCGAGGGCGGCACCGTTGATGGCGGCCACGACCGGCTTGCCGAGCTGCTCGAGGCGACGCAGCGGGGCCTTGACGCCCTCGAGCATCTGCACGACCTCGGCCGCGTCGTCCGGGCCGACCTTGAGCATGTTCTTCAGGTCGCCACCGGCGAAGAAGGTCTTCTTGCCGGAGGTGATGACGACACCGGTGATGTCGTCCTTCTCGGCCTCCAGGCGGTCCACGGTCGCGGCCATCGAGGTGATGTACGCGTCGTTCATGGTGTTGGCGCCCTGGCTGGGGTCGTCGATGGTGAGGACGACCACGCCGTCGGCGTCCTTCTCCCAGCCGATGATGTTGTCAGTCATAGTTTTTCGTTCTCTCCTATGAGAAGTGTCGGCCGGGGATCAGACGCGCTCGATGATGGTGGCAACACCCATGCCGCCACCGATGCACAGGGTGACCAGGCCGTAGCGCGCGTTGCGGCGCTCCAGCTCGTCGACCACGGTGCCGGTGATCATGGCGCCGGTGGCGCCCAGCGGGTGGCCCATCGCGATGGCGCCGCCGTTGACGTTGAGCTTCTCGTCCGGGACGTTGAGGTCCTTCTGGAACTTCAGCACCACGGAGGCGAACGCCTCGTTGATCTCGACGAGGTCCATGTCCTCGATCGTCAGACCGGCGCGGTCCAGGGCCTTCTTCGCGGCCGGGGTGGGGCCGGTCAGCATGATGGTCGAGTCGGCACCGGAGGTGGCGGTCGAGACGATGCGCGCCTTCGGGGTCAGACCCGAGTTCTTGCCCGCTTCCTCGGAACCGATCAGCACCAGGGCGGCGCCGTCGACGATGCCCGAGCTGTTGCCACCGTGGTGGACGTGGTTGATCTTCTCGATGTAGGTGTACTTCTGCAGCGCGACGGCGTCGAAGCCACCCATCTCGCCGATACCGGCGAAGGAGGGGTTCAGCTTGCCCAGGTCGGCGGCGGTGGTGCCGGGGCGCATGTGCTCGTCGTTGTCGAGCACGACCAGGCCGTTGATGTCCTTGACCGGGACGATCGACTTGGCGAAGTAGCCGCCGGTGGTGGCCTTCGCGGCCAGCTCCTGCGAACGCACGGCGTAGGCGTCGACGTCATCGCGGGAGAAGCCCTCGATGGTGGCGATCAGGTCGGCCGAGATGCCCTGCGGCACGAAGTAGCCGTCGTAGTTGGTGGCCGGGTCCAGCGCCCAGGCGCCGCCGTCGGAGCCCATCGGCACGCGCGACATCGACTCCACGCCACCGGCGATGACGAGATCGTCGAAGCCGGAGCGAACCTTCTGCGCAGCCAGGTTCACAGCCTCGAGGCCGGAAGCACAGAAGCGGTTGAGCTGGAAGCCACCGACGGTGTCGGGCAGACCCGCGGTGGTCACCGCGACGCGAGCGATGTCCATGCCCTGGTCACCGACCGGGGTGACGACACCCAGGATCAGGTCCGAGATCTGGTCCTCGTCGAGGTTGGGGAAGCGGCCACGCAGCTCCTGGATCAGACCAACAGTCAGATCGATCGGCTTGACCGAGTGCAGCGAGCCGTTCTTCTTGCCGCGGCCGCGCGGAGTGCGGATGGCCTCGTAGATGTAGGCCTCTGTGGTCATATCGGAGTGTTTCCTTCCTAGGGGTGCGGTGGCCGCACGAACGCCACGACCAGCTGTCTCGACGCCGTACAAATCCCGGCAAGCACCAGCGGAGCATAGAACCATGCCCATCCGGTGTTCCCGGCCACCCGTTCATACTACCGTGGTGTGCGAACTCCGGTTAACTTAACGTGGTCTGACGGGTGGCTGTCAACCATCCAGACTCTTGGCTCCGAGCTCGTTGCGCAGCAACGCCAGGGCGACCTCGTCCGGGTCCTGCCGGTCACCGGGAGCCACCGGCACCGCGGCGGCGGCCAGCATCTCCTGCTCCTCCTCCGGCGTGGGCGGGGCCAGTGCGGCCTCGGCCCGTCCGGAATCGCCGCCCGAGCGGGGGCTCTGCGTGCCGTAGCCGTCCTCCGGGCCCGGGTCGTCGGGCAGGTCGGGGAAGTCCGGCGGGGGGATGTCGTCGTCGGCCGGACGCGCCGCCCCCGAGGACCCGCCCTTGGCCTGGCTCGGCCGCGAGAACTTCGGCCGCGCGGCGGGTTTGTTCTCCCCCGCCGCCCCCCTCGGCGCCGCGGCCTTGGCCTGCGGCGCCGGACGCGGCGCGGGCGCCCCGGTCTCCCAGCGCACACCCAGTTCACGCCCGAGCACCGCCCGCACCGCCGACCGCACCGCGTCGATATTGCGCTGATCGGACAAACGCTGCGCCAACGGCGGACTCTGATGCGCGAACACGATCACGTCCCCGTCGACCCGCGACACCGCCGCCCCCGACAGCAGCGCCTGCAGAGTCGGCCCGAACTCCCGCACCTTGGCCTTGATGTCCGGCCAGGCCGCATCGACGACAGCGATCAGATCCTCGGCAGGTGCGGCGACCTCCGGTTCCGCGTGCTCGGGGGCACGCTGGGCCTGCGGCGCTGAGTGCGACTCCGACGCAGGCACCGGGTGCTGCGGCTGCGGTGCCGACGCTGGCCGCGGCGCAGGCTGCTCGCGCGACGCCGATGCTGGCTGTGGCACCGCCTGTGCGTGCGGCTGCTGCGCTGAGTGCGGGGCCTCCGGCGCTTCCGGCGCGGAGTGCGTCGTCGCCGCGGCGGCGGTGCCAGTCAGGGGCGCATCCGGAACCGGCTGACCCGCACCGGTTTCCGATGGGACACCCGACTGCTGGCGCGGCGACCCCAGGGGCTCCGATGGGGCTGGCGCCGACGGCTCGGGAACCGGCGGCGCGGTCGGCTCATCGGCCGCGCTGGGGCGCGAGGCCGGTTCCGGCGCGGGCGTCGTCGCAGCGGATTCGGGGGTCGTGGACGCCGAATTGGCCACAGACGCCGTGGTAGCCGGTTCCGCCGGAGCGGAGTCCGCAGGTCCGGAGGCTGCGGGTCCGGAGGGCACGGGCGCCGAGGACTCGGTGGCGGCGGTCGTGGGCGCACTCGGCGACGAAGTGGGGGCGGCGACCGGAGACGCGGGCGCGCTCGACGGCGGAGTCGAGGCGGCGACCGGAGACGTGGGCGCGCTCGACGGCGACGTCGGGGCGGCGGCCGGGCGCGTGGGGGCGCTCGGCGCCGGAGTCGGATCGGAGGCCGGAGACACGGGCGCGCTCAGCGGCGGAGCGGGGGCAGCGGCCGGAGACGCAGGCACGCTCGATGACGAAGCCGGGTCGACAGCCGGAGATGCGGGCGCGCTCGACGGCGACGTAGCGGGGGCGGCCGGAGGCGTGGGCGTGCTCGGTGGCGGGGGTGGGGTGGAGGCCTTGGGGGTGCCGGTGGCGGCTTCCTTTTCGGCGCGGGCGGCGGCGAGGAGTTCGGCGCCTCGGCGGCGGCTTCCGGCGGCGGGTGGGGTGGGGGACGGCTGGTCGGTCGGTTGTGTGGGGGTGGCGGAGGGGGGTTCGCCGGTGGAGGGGCGGGCGGTGGGGGGGATCGTGCCGCTGGCGAGACCGCGTTCGAGGCGTTCCAGCCGTTGGAGGGTGGCGGACTCGGTGTCGGAGACCGACGGGAGGAGCATGCGGGCGCAGATGACCTCGAGCAGGAGGCGGGGGGCGGTGGCGCCGCGCATTTCGCCGAGGCCGTCGTGCAGGAGTTCGGCGTAGCGGGTGAGGGTGGCGGGGCCGAGGCGTTCGGCCTGGTCGCGCAGGCGTTCGAGGACGTCGCCGGGGCCGGAGACCAGGCCGCGGTCGGCGGCGTCGGGCACGGCGCGCAGCAGGATCAGGTCGCGCAGGCGCTCGAGCAGGTCGACGGCGAAGCGGCGCGGATCGTGGCCCGCCTCCACGACGCTGTCGATGGTGCCGAACAGGGCGGCGCCGTCGTCGGCGGCCAGCGCGTCGATGGCATTGTCGATCAGCGCGATATCGGTGACGCCGAGCAGCGCGACCGCGCGCGGATAGGTGACCCCGTCGGGCCCGGCCCCGGCCAGCAGCTGGTCGAGCACGCTCAGGCTGTCGCGCGGGGAACCACCACCGGCACGGATGACCAGCGGATACACCGCCTCCTCCACCGGCACACTCTCCTGCTCGCAGATCTTGCCGAGCAGCCCACGCATGGTGGCGGGGGGCAGCAGCCGGAACGGGTAGTGGTGCGTGCGCGAGCGGATGGTGGGCAGCACCTTGTCCGGCTCGGTGGTGGCGAAGATGAAGATCAGGTGGGCGGGCGGCTCCTCGACGATCTTGAGCAGCGCGTTGAACCCGGCCGTGGTGACCATGTGCGCCTCGTCGACGATGAACACGCGATAGCGCGACTCGGCGGGCGCGTAGAAGGCGCGATCGCGCAGCTCACGGGTGTCGTCGACACCACCGTGGCTGGCCGCGTCGAGCTCGATGACGTCGAGATTGCCCGCACCACCCGGCCCGAGCGCCACACACGAGGCGCACACCCCGCACGGCCGCGAGGTCGGCCCCTCGACGCAGTTGAGCGAGCGCGCGAGGATGCGCGCCGAGGACGTCTTACCGCAGCCACGCGGACCGGAGAACAGATACGCGTGACTGATCCGTCCGGTGTCCAGCGCGGTACTCAGCGGGTCGGTGACATGCTCCTGACCCACTACCTCAGCGAACGTCGCCGGTCGATACTTCCGGTACAGAGCCACGGCCAAAGGCTACCTGTGTCTATCGGCGGCTGGCGCCGCGTGGTTCTCGGCCCCTTGGGCCTCGCGTCCGAGAACCATCGTTGTGATACACATCACACCAACACCGCATGTCGGGAGATGTCCGAGAAAACCTGCCTGCCACCGCGCAACAGACGAGCAATCGAGTGTCCACGGCAACCAGGACACCATACGAAACAGCAATCAAACCTGGTTATCGCACATCCACAAACCCATTCCCCGATTAAGACCCACAATCTGGAGGTAACGAAACAGTCAATCGTCGTGACAGCGGCGCAAGTGGCTGGCTACCGTTGTCCTCGGCAACTTCGGTGGCCAAACCTTCATCAGGTTGGTGACCCCGGCCGGTCCCTCATCCCGACCGGGGCACAACCTTCACGCACCGTATCGCTCCCCCACCGCCGACCGGAGGAACGTTTCACCGTGCTGTCGTGTGATGACATCGCAGCCGCCTGGCTCGCCCACACCGACTTCGCTGGCGACAACGCCGCGGTCGGCCTGCTGAGCCGGGCGATCAGCCCCCAGGACTACGACATCAAACGCGATTCGCTGCCCGTCGCCGCCGCGGCGGACCCGGCGACCGCGGCCGCCATCCTGCAACTGCTCGAACGTGGGCAGGTGCCGACGATGGCCGCCATCCGCACCCTCACCGCGCAGAACGAGATGCGCCGCGAGGCCGAGCGGATCGAGCGCCTCGGCCGCCGCGCCCAGCGCAGCATCGACGAGTTCGGCCGCATCCTGGCCCGCCTCGCCGCCGCCCACTGGGCCGCCCACGACATCGGCCCGACCAGGCGCGATGTGCTCGCCGACCCGGCGATCACCGACCTGATCACCGAACGCGTCGGCGAGATCGCACCCTCGGCGGTCAAGCATCTGTGGCTCATCGAGCGCGCGCAGCGGGCGGGCTGGATCGCCTCGAGCGCGAGTCCGGGCTCGCTGTGCCCGGCCCGGCGCTGGCACACCACCAAGTACGGCAACCGGGTCTCGCAGAAACCGGTCAACACCATCGGCAAACTCGTCGCCGGTTTCGTCGTGGAGTACACCGCGAGCAAGGGCAGGCCGCCGAGTTGGGCGGTGCTCTCGCGCGATGCCCGCGACGATCGCGGCCGCCGCGTCTTCTTCGACGTGGCCGACGCGCACGCCCAGCGACGCTGGCTCACCACCGCCGAATGGCTGGCCGACAGCGACGACCTGCCGCTTCCCGGCCGCCGCGGCGCCAAGGCCCTGGCGAAGGAAAATCGCGCCTGAACCCCCTCCGCTCCGCCGGGTACCGGTGAGTATTCGGTAATTTCCTCGCAACGCATTCCGCGTGAAAGGAGTTACCGTGCCCGCGACGATCGATCCCGCGGCCACCGCCTGGCTACTCGCGGCCACCGCCATGGTGCTGTTGATGACCCCGGCGCTGGCCATCTTCTACGGCGGGATGGTGCGCTCCACCGGCGTGCTGAACATGCTGATGATGAGTTTCATCGCGATCCCACTGGTCACCGTGGTGTGGATCGTGGCGGGCTACAGCCTGGCCTTCGGCGACGACGCGGGCGGCGGCCTGATCGGCGACCTCGGCCACGCCGGGCTGGCCGGGATCAACCCGGATTCGGTCCGCGGCACCATCCCCGAGCTGCTGTTCGTCACCTTCCAGCTCACCTTCGCCGTCCTCACCGCCGCGCTGGTCTCCGGCGCCATCGCCGACCGCGCCAAGTTCGCGGGCTGGATGGCGTTCGTGCCGCTGTGGACGCTGGCGGTCTACGCGCCGATCGCGCACTGGGTGTGGGGACCCGACGGCTGGCTGCTGAACTTCGGCGCCCTCGACTACGCGGGCGGCCTGGTGGTCGAAATCGCCTCCGGCGCCTCCGCGCTGGCGCTGGCCCTGGTGCTCGGCCCGCGCATCGGCTTCAACATCGACGCGATGCGCCCGCACAATCTGCCGTTCGTGCTGCTCGGCGCCGGTCTGCTGTGGTTCGGCTGGTTCGGGTTCAACGCCGGGTCGGCGCTGGGCGCCACCGGTGCCGCGGCCGCGGTCTTCCTCAACACCCTGATCGCGGGCAGCCTGGGCATGCTCGGCTGGCTGATCGTCGAGCAGATCCGCGACGGCAGGCCGACGACCTTCGGCGCGGCCTCGGGTGTGGTGGCCGGTCTGGTCGCGATCACCCCGTCGTGCGGCGTGACCAACACCCTCGGCGCGGTGATCGTCGGTCTGGCCGCCGGTGTGGTGTGTTCCTTCGCGGTCGGCTGGAAGCACAGGGCGGGCTACGACGATTCACTCGACGTGGTCGGCGTGCACTTCGTCGGCGGCATCGTGGGCACGGTGCTGATCGGCCTGCTCGCCACCGAGGTGATGACCGACGGCGTGAACGGCCTGTTCTACGGCGGCGGATTCGCCCAGCTGGGCAAGCAGATCCTGGCGGTGCTGGTGGTCGCGGCCTACGCCTTCGCGGTGTCGTTCGCGCTGGGCAAGGGCATCGACAAGGTCATCGGCTTCCGGGTGAGCAAGGAGGACGAGACCTCCGGCATCGACTTCGCCCTGCACGCCGAGACCGCCTATGCCGAAGGCGTGCACGGCACTTCGCCGCGGCGCTTCGGCGAGGGCCACTTCGGCCAGGGCCGCCCGCACTGAGCGCTAGCTGACCTCGTCGGCCGGGGCCAGCCAGGTGTTGCACTCGAAATTGCGGTTCTTGGTGTAGCCGTGGTTGTACCAGTTGCCGTTGTGTTCGGGGGTGCCGTGATCGCGGTGGCGGCCGTTGCCGTCACCGCGCTGGTAGTGGTTCTTGATCGCCGAGGAACTCTCCTGCGGCGTGTAGGAACCACCGGCCTCGGCCGAGCCGATGAACATGCCGCCGAAACAGCTGGCCTGCAACTCCATCCGACGCGAGGCCTCCAGTCCACCGGCCGACATGGTGCCCTGGTCCCGCCGCTGATTCGACGCCGCCTGCAACAGGCCGGTCAGACCCTGGATGTGGTGGCCGTACTCGTGCGCGTAGATCGACAGCGCCTCCATCGGCGGGAACGGCGTGCGGTAGTTGAGCAGTTCCGCGGTCGACATGTAGATCGTGGCCGAGGCGCTGCAGTAGAACGCGTCGCTCGACGCGGTACCGCACGGCGACGAGAGCTGCGACTTGTTCTCGGCGACAACCAGTCCCGGGCTGCTGAACGGCAGGTTCGCGGCGGCCAGGTTCGGTCGCCACATGTCGTCGAGGCAGGTCGCGGCCGCGGCGAAGAAGGCGCGTGCGGTCGCGGCGTCGGTGGCCCAGCGCGGGAGATCGCAGTCCAGGTTGCTCAGGCCCCAGTCGTCGTCGCGGAACAGCGGGTGCTGGCCCAGGGCGATCACCGGTTGCGGGCCAGCGGGTTTGGTGGTGGTCGGCACGGTGGTGCGCGCGGAGGTCGTCGCCCGGGTGGTGGTGACCGGATTCGTGGTCGGCGCGGGCGAATACGAGGGCGTGTAGGTGAAACTCGGTGGGGTCGTGCGCGCGACGGTGTCGGTCGAGTTGTCCGAGACGCCGACCGCGACCAGCAGCGCTCCGACCACACCGACCACGACCAGGATCGTCAGCACCGCACCCAGCACTCCCGAGCCACCACCGCGCGGCGGCGGCCGATACCCGTGCGGCGCATAGCCGTACGGCGGCGGCAGCGGACGCGGATAGGCCGGGCGCCCGTACGGCGGCGGGACCGGGCGCCCGTAGGGCGGCATCGGCCTGCCGTAGGGCGCGGGATAGCCCGGCGGCGGTCGATAGCCGGGCGGCGGACCACCGTACGGTCCGGGCGGACCGGTCAACTCACATCACTCGCGCTGGCGATGAAGGTGTTGCACTGGGCGGTGAGATTGCGATCGAGTCCGGCCTCGAACCACTGGCCGCCGTGCTCGGAGGTGCCGTGGTCGCGCATGTCGCCGGGGCCGTCACCGCGCCCGTAGGCGTCCTTGGTGGCGAGGGTGACCTGGCTCGCGGTGAGCGAGTTGCCGCCCTTGGACGAGGCGATGAACATGCCGTCGAAGCAGTTGGCCTGCAACTCGACCCGGCGCGAGAGCTCGAGGCCCTTGTCCGAGCGGGCGCCCACGTCGACGCGTTCGCTGTTGGCCTTGCGCAGGATGCCCGACTGGGCCTGGATGTGGTGGCCGTACTCGTGGGCGAACACCGAGAGGTAGACGACCCAGTTGTCCTTGAACATGTCGGTCTGCAACTGGCTGATCGGCATGTAGATGGTCTTGTTGGCCGCGCAGTAGAAGGCGGCGAAGTTGCTGGTCGAGCCTGTGCACGGGGTGGTGATGCCCGCGGTGGTCGCGGTGACGCTGAGCTTGGGCGACTCGAAGGGCAGATCGTTGTCGGTCAGCAACGGCTTCCACGCCGCGTCCAGGCAGGTGGCGGCGGATTCGAAGAACGCGCGGGCCTTGTCCACCTGGGTGCCCCACGGCGAGTAGTCGCAGGAGGCGGGCACCAGCGAGCCGTTGGCGTCCAGCAGCAGCGGGTTGTCGCCGGTCTTGGCGGGCGCGGTGCCGGGCTCGGGCGAGTAGGTGGTGCTCGGCTTGGGGCCCACGGCCACCGAGCCGATGTCGATGCCGTTGCGCACCGCGTAGCGCACCAGAATGCTGACCACCGCGATGATCACCACCAGCAGCAGCGAGACGAAACGGCCGCCACCTTTGCGCGGCGGCGGCGTCGGCCTGCCCGGCGGACCGTAGGGCATCGGCGGGGGCCGGTAACCCGGCGGCGGACCGTAGGAGGCGGGGCGCGGCGAATAACCCTGGGGATAACCCTGCGGCTGTTGATAACCCGGTGGCGGACCGTAGCCCGGTTGTGGGCGGTATCCCGGCGGCGGTCCATAGCCGGGAGGCGGCGGAACCCGACGTCCACCAGGCCCTGCCGGGCCATATCCGTACGGTGGTTGGGTCACGTCCCCCGTACCCCCTCGTCTAGTTCGTCGCCGACAGCCGCTGACGCAGGATAGCAAGCTGTCTAGAGTAAGCAGCCATGCTGACTTTTCGGGGGGGCGCCGCGAGCGCGCTGCTACTCGCTTCGGCGGGTCTGCTCGCGGCCGCGCCGGTAGCCCACACGCAGCCCGCGCCCGCCGGTGTCACGATCACCGCCGACCTCACCCTCACCGAGGACGGTGTGCTCCGCGTCACCGAGACCGTCGGTGTTCCCGCCGACGGCAACTTCACGATGTCGCTGCCGCTGCGCGTGCAGATCGACGACGACGTGGAGCGGGTTTTCAAGGTCACCGATGTCACCGCGACCGGCGCGGGCACCGCGACCACGGCCAACGACCAGTTCGTCGTCGAGGCGAAGCCGGGTGAATCCACGTTCACCTACTCGGTGCACAACACCGTCGCCGACGCCCCCGGCACCCAGGTGTTCCACTGGCTCGGCGTCCTCAACGCCGATATCGCCGCGCTGGACGTCTCGGTGATCAGCCCCAGCTATCAAATGGGCATCGTCGACTGCAAACTCGGTCCGGCGGGCAATGCCCGACCGTGCGCCGACGTGCACACCGAACCCGACGGTGTGCTGTATCTGACCCAGACCGATCTGCGCAAGGGTGACGCGATCGACCTCACCCTGCAGATGCCCCCCGGCACCGTCCCGGCCAACGCCGATGTGCGCGACGGCAGCGCCGCGGGTCCGTTCTCGTTCACCGCGCCGGTCTTCGCCGCCTTCGGCGCGCTGCTGGCCGCGCTAGCGGCGATGGTGGCCTACGTGCTGTTCGCCCGGAAACGCGCGGCCGCGGCCGTCGCGGGCAACGACACCTTCCAACCGCTGACCCAGCAGGGCGGCCGGGTCGACTTCACCACCCCCGACGGCGTGCTGCCCGGCGAGGCGGGTCTGCTGCTCGACGAACAGGTCGATCCGGTCGACATCGCCGCCACCGTCGTGGATCTCGCGGTACGCCGCTACCTGTGGATCGCGCCGGTGAACGCGCGCGGCGAGGACGACTGGCGGATCAGCCGCGTCAACGCGCCCGACGACCAGCTGCGCGACTACGAGCGCGTCGTCTACGACATGCTGCTGCCCGAGGGCACCGACACCGTCGCCGTGCGCGAACTGCGCGCGCCGGGACGCGTTGAGCTGGAACCGATCCGGGCCGCCATGCGCGCCGACGCCGTGCTCACCGGCGCCTTCGCCGACCCGAGGCAGCGGGCGCTGCCGCGCTGGATCGGCGCCGCCCTCATCGCGGTCGGCGTCGTCACCACGGTGGCGCTGGCGCTCACTTCCGGACACGCGCTGGTCGGCGTCGCCATCGCGCTGGCGGGCGGGGCGGCGATGCTGCTGCCCAACTACCTGCCCACCCGCACCACCTTCGGTGACACCACCGTCGGTCGCATCCGCGCCATGCAGCGCGGCCTGGACGCCGTTACCCGCGCGCAGATTCCGCCGATCGACCAGGAGACGGTGTTCTCCCGGGCCCTGCCCTACACGGTGATCAACGGCCGCGCCGACAACTGGGTGCGCACCTTCCGCGACATGGACCCGTCGGCCGACTCACAGCCGGGCCTGTACTGGTTCGCCGGTTACGACCGCGACCGCGACCTGCACCGCTTCGCGTCGCAGTTCCCGTTCTTCATCACGGCCCTGGAAGGGGCGTTCAACCCACGCTGAGCGCCCCCGTCCGCCGGGTGCTACACCCGGCGGATGGCGGCCAGCGGATCGGCGTAGAGCGCGCTCAGCGAGGTGACCACCGCGGCGAATTCCTGTACCTTGCCGCCGAATCCGCTGATCCGGATGTCGGTGGGCGGCAGCTGGGTGCTCTGGGTGAACGCCCGCGCGACGTGGCCGAGGGCGGGCCGGTAGCCGGTGAAGGCCTGGCCGCCCAGGACCACCCGGTCGGGGTTGAGCATGTCGCGCACCAGGGCCACGGTCTGACCGAGCATGGTCGCGCGCTCGGCGAGCAGTTCCCGCGCCGGTTCGGAACCGGACTCGGCGGCCCGGTACAGATCGGCGATGGTGGTGCCCACGGTGCCGTTGTAGGCCGGAATGATGCCGCGGCCGACCGCGCGCGCCTGCAGGGCCCGGTCGCCGACGGTCACTTCCAAGCAGCCGCGTCGGCCGCAGGTGCACTGCACGTCCGAACCGGTCGGCAGGTGCGCGATGGAACCGGGGCCGTTGCTCGGGGTGTGCACCCGGCCGTCGAGGGTGACGGCGATGCCCGCGGTCTCGCGGACGTAGAAGTACAGGCTGGAGCCGTGCTGGGTGGCGGGCAGTTCGGTGTCGGGCTCGGGGCGGCGCGCGTCGAAGGTGGGCAGCAGCAGCTCGGAGGCGGCCATGGCCTCCACGTGCGGGGCCACCGAGACGGGCAGTTCGAGCACGTCACCGAGGACCTGGCCGAGCGGAGCGCCCTTCCAGTCCAGCTTGGGATGGTCGACGACACCGGTGTGCGGGTCGACCCGGCCACCGATCGCGACGCCCGCCCACAGCGGGGTGCGCTTGTGCCAGCGCTGCAGGAACGCCTTGGCGCTGCGGGCCACGGTGGTGACCGCGAAATCCTGGCCGGTCTGCGGGGTCGCGATGGCGAGTCCACCGAGGATGCGACCGCGCAGGTCGGCGGCCACGATCTTGGTCGCGGCGGCACCGATGTGGATGCCGATGGTCAGGTAGGCCTCGTGGTCGATCTCGAAGGGCACCCGGGGACGGCCCACCGCACCGGCGGCGGTGAGGTCGGGGCGCTCGCGCAGCAGACCGGCGGCGAGCAGCGAGGCGACCTGCCGGTTCACCGTCGCGATGCTCAGACCTGTTGTGCGCGCGGCATTGTCGCGCGAGACCGGGCCGGAGGCGGCGGTGCGCAGCACGGCGGCGGCGGGGTTGTCGCTGCGGCGCAGCTCAGGCGCTACGACAGGACGGGAGACACGAGGACGACCGGCACCCGCCCGAGAAAGGGGGCGGTCGATGGTGGGAGCAGACATATGAAGTTCCTTGCTGAAATCCCGTTGTCGCAACGGGATTGCCTACACGTGTGGCTTGGCAGCACGCGAGCCGAAAAGACTCAGCTGCAGCGACAGGAACGACACAGTTCGCGGGTCAACGGCAGACGCAATCCCAGAGCGGCGGTCACGTAGGTGACCCGCGCTGCGAGGGGATGGTTGCCGGACATAACAATCAAGTTAACACCGAATTCGCACCCATCCAAGCGGAACCGGCGGATTGTGCTGTGCGGCACACCATATCCGCAGGTCAGCTGGTTGTGACCCGGGCGCAATACGGACACCCCGGACATCACGACGCCCCCTCCGGTGCTCCGGAGGGGGCGCTGACGATGTGGGTGACTACTTGGTAGCCGGAGCCGTGAAGGGCTGGTTGATCGTGGTGATGTACTGGATCGCCGCACCGATGGCGACCGGAGCCGCGATCAGGATCTGACCCGCCAGGGCGCCGAGGCTACCGATGGCCAGGATGCCACCGATGCAGCCGATCGCGGCGGCGGGCAGGAACGGACCGAACAGGCCGACGATGGTCGCCGAGGCCACGGTCGCGCCGACGATGCCACCCAGGACGCAACCGACGGCGCCGCCACCGATGCCACCGACCAGCGCGCCGACCGCGGCACCGAGGGAGATGGTGGAGGTCAGACGGCTCCAGGCGGCCTGCTCACGGTCGTACTCGGACTTCCAAGGGGCCTTGTCCTCGAAGGGCAGCGCAACCGGCTTGTACACGGCCTTGGCCGGGTCCAGCTGCGGGGTCAGCACGGCCTTGTTGCCCGAGATCTCGGCCGCGATCGGCAGCTCGAAGTCGTCGAGACGGAACGACAGCGGGGTGGCCGCCACCGTGGTGCCGTCGGCCGCCTTCACCTTGAAGGCACCCTCCTCGACGACCAGCGAACCGGCGTCGGTGGTGATCACCGAGGTGCCGTTGACTTCCTGGGCGCTGAAATTGATCGGGGCGGCGGCCTCGGCGGCCGGGTCCGCGTAGGAGGTGCCCGCGGCAACACCGGTCGCCAGGGTCACGAGCGCCGCAACCACGGCGAGCTTCCTCATCTTCATAAACGTGCCAATCCCTCATCTGTGGTGGAGCTGTTCGAGAAGCAAGCTTCGAGCAGAACCGCGCTCGGGACGAGGGATAAAAACAGCGAGATCGGAACCCGGAATTTCAGCCGGTGGCTTTCGCCGCCGCTTTCGCCTGTTTCTTGAATTCCCGTACTTCGGCGAGGGTTTCGGCGTCGACGACGTCGGCGACCGAACGTCGCGAGCCCTCGTCACCGTAGGAACCGGCCGCTTTTCGCCAGCCGGTGGGACGCACATCACGCTGCTTGCCCAGCAGTGCCAGGAAGATCTTGGCCTTCTGCGCGCCGAAGCCCGGCAGGTCCTGCAACCTGCGCAGCACCTCCTTGCCATCGGGATCGCCGCTGGTCCAGATGTTGGCGGGCACCCCGTCGTAGTGGTCGATGACGTACTGGGCCAGCGCCTGGGCCCGGCGCGCCATCGAGCGGCCGTAGCGGTGGATCGCCGGGGGCGTGGCGGCGAGTTCCTCGAATTCCGCGGGATCGGCCTCGGCGATGCGGCGCAGGTCAAATCCGCCCATTCGCTCGGCGAGTTTGCGGGGCCCGCGAAACGCGTGTTCCATCGGATACTGCTGGTCGAGCAACATTCCCAGCAGCAGCGCGAAATCATCGCTACTCAGGAGTTCGTCGGCTTCGGGTTCCTGAGCCAGACACAGCGTACGAGTCATACATTCATCGTGACACATTTCACCAGTAGCCTCTGAGTTCATGATGGCGGTACCCATGACCAACTACACCCCCCGTCCCGACCGTTTCGATCAAGCGGGCAAGGACCAACTCGTCGACGCCCACGATCTGGAGGTCACCCAGCCCGGGATGCGCAGCCTGCGCGCCTGGAGCCACGACGCGCTCGCGCTACGCCCCGGCGAACGCGCCCTCGACATCGGTTCCGGCACCGGTTCGGAGGTGTTCGCCTTCGCCGACGCGGTGGGCCCGACCGGCGCCGCCATCGGCGTGGAACCCGACCCGAACCTGCTGGCCTCGGCCGAGCGCAGGACCACCGACGAGGGCTCCACCGCGCGTTTCGTCTCCGGTGACGCCTACGGCCTGCCCTTCGGCGGCGACGCCTTCGACGCCGTACTCTGCGAACGCGCCTTCCAGCACCTGACCGCCCCCGCCAGAGCCGCCGCCGAGATCGCCCGCGTCCTGCGCCCCGGCGGCCGCGCGGTGGTGGTCGACAGCGATTGGGCCACGGCCATCGTGCACCCCGGCGACCCCCGCGTGGTGCGCGCCGTGATCGACACCCTGATCTCCTCGACCACCAATCCCCTGTCCGGCCGCAGACTCGCTGGCCTGCTCAGCGACGCCGGACTGGTCGTCGACGAGGTGGGTTCCCAAGCTCTGGTCCAGGACCGCACCGTAGGCGCGGGCGCGCTGGTCAGCCGCATCGCCGACCTGGCCGTGCTCCGCGGCACGATCACCGCCGAAGAACGCGATCAGCTCCTCACCGACCTACGCGCGGGCGCCGACCGAGGCGACATCCACATCTCGGTCACCCTGTTCGGCGTACTCGCACACAAGCCATAGCCCAACCCGACCGCCCACCCAGCCCCGCACCCGCGACCCCGAGGAGCGGCGGCCACGAAGTGGCCGGTCGCGGCCCGGGTCGCCGGTCAGGCGCCGTTGCGTACGCGACGAAGGAGCAAGCAACGGTGCCTGACCGGCGGCCCCCCAGGGGGCCGCGACTCGAGCGCGCCAGCGCTCCAAATCACAGCAGCCTTTCGGTGGCGGCCAGCAGGACGCAGGTGGCCAGGCCGTCCATCGCCTTCTCCAGCTCCGGCAGCTGCGGGAAGCTGGGGGCGATGCGGATGTTCTTGTCCTCGGGGTCCTTGCCGTACGGGAAGGCCGAGCCCGCCGCGGTGAGCGCGATCCCGGCGTCCTTGGCCAGCGCGATCACCCGGGCCGCGGTGCCCTCGAGCACGTCGAGGCTGATGAAGTAGCCGCCCTTGGGCTCGGTCCACGAGGCCACCTTGGACGGGCCGAGCCGGTCCTCGAGGATACGGCGCACGAGCGCGAACTTGGGCTCGAGCAGCGCGCGGTGCTTCTGCATGTGCTCGCGCACGCCCTCGGCGTCGGTGAAGAAGCGCAGGTGGCGCAGCTGGTTGAGCTTGTCGGGGCCGATGCTCTTCTTCGACGCGTGCGACAGGTACCAGTCGATATTGGCCCGCGACGCACCGAAGAAGCTCACGCCCGCACCGGCGAAGGTGATCTTGGAGGTGGAGGCGAAGACCAGCGGCCGGTTCGGGTTGCCCGCGGCGGCGGCCAGGCCGAGCACGTCGAGCACGGGGGCGGCGGTGTCGGTGAGCGGGTGCACCGCGTAGGCGTTGTCCCAGAACAGGCGGAAGTCGGGCGCGGCGGCCTTCATCGAAACCAGCTCGCGGACAACCTCTTCGGAGAAGGTGACGCCGGTGGGGTTGGAGTAGTTCGGCACCGCCCACAGGCCCTTGATCTGCGGGTCCTCGGCGAGCAGCGCGGCGATGGCGTGGGTGTCGGGGCCGTCGTTGTGCATCGGCACGGTGATCATCTCGATGCCGAGTGCCTCGGTGATGGCGAAGTGCCGGTCGTAGCCGGGGGCCGGACACAGCCACTTGATCGTCTCCTCGGCGGCCCAGCGGCGCGGCGAGTCCGGGGTGCCGTAGAGCATCGAGAAGGCGATGACGTCGTGCATGATCTCGAGGCTGGCGTTGTTGCCCGCCAGCAGCTGCTCGACCGGGATGCCGAGCAGTTCGCCGAAGATGGCGCGCAGCTCGGGCAGGCCGGTGAGGCCGCCGTAGTTGCGGCAGTCGGTGCCCGACCCGTCGCGGAAATCGCCGTCACCGGGCAGGGCCAGCAGCGACGAGGACAGGTCGAGTTGTTCCGGCGACGGCTTACCTCGGGTGAGATCCAGCGTGAGCTTCTCGGTCTGGAGCGTCGCGTAATTCGCGGTCTGGGACTCGTGCTCGGACACGAGTTCCGCGTGGCTCATCAAACCGATCTGCGTTTGCCGGGGCATCCTGGGCAGCCTTTCGAAGCAGCAAGGTGGGGTACCCGCAACGTTACCCGGCGGTTGCTCGGAATCGCTGGGGTATCCGGGGCGGGATCGGGCTCGCACTCTGCGAAGGTGCGTAGGCGCTTCGATCGGGCCGAGCCCTTCGAAAATTAGGGGACCCCGCGCACCCGGCAGAGCCCGTTGACCCTTGCTGCCTTCCGGCCCTGGGGGAGTTCACAGGATGCGCGCCGCGCGGGATCCGTCGGCCAGTGTAGCGGTTGTCGGAGCTACTGGCGATCGGCGGGGTCGAACAGCAGGTCGGCGGCGCGGGCGAGCACCTCGGCGCGGTCGCGACCACCGTGGTCGGCGGCCAGGAAGTGCACCCCGATGATGCCGCAGAAGGCCAGCAGCGAGCGCGCTTCGATCTCGTCGGGATCGTCGACGATCTGCCCGATCGTCTCGCGCAGCAACGCCATTCGCGCGTTGTCGACGCGGCGCAGGCGCGCGGCGACGGCGTCGTCGGCGCGGGCCCAGGCGCGCACGGCCAGGTCGATGGGCAGCAGGTCGCTGGAGAAGGTGAGCATCCCGGCCCGGCGGGCCTTGGTCTTCGGATCGCCGGTCCCGGCGACCTGCGCCAGCACCTTGGCCACCGCCCTGGTCTCCCAGTCGTCGAGCATGGCGGCCAGCAGCGCGTCACGGTCGGCGAAGTAGCCGTAGAAGCCGCCCTTGCTCACCCCGATGCGCTTGGCGAGCACTTCCACGCGGACCGCCTCGACCCCCGATTCGGCCAGCACCGCCAGCCCTTCGCTCACCCATCTGGTGCGGGGAGTCCGCGCGGCACCCACGATGTGCTCCACCTCGTTCTTTCGGCGACACCGAGCCGCCGACACGGTCCGGATCTCCAGTGTACGAAGCCGTATAGCCGAGGCGCCGCTCTTGCGAACTGGTTACGATCGGCCCGACATCGGCACAGGGGGAGTCCCCGACCAACGCAGGAGGGGTTCGAGAGTGACCGGCCAGAATCCGCCACCGGGCGGCGACAAACCACCATCCGATCCGACCGTGCAGTGGTGGGAGCAGCCCCGCGCCGACGCGCCGAATCCCGGGCAGGCCGATCCGACCGTGCTGCGCGGCGGCATCGGTGACCACGGCGGCTACACCCCGCCCCCGCAGGCCCTGCCCTACCCGGGCACCGGCGACCACAACGCCTACGCCCCGCCGGTCAACCCGTACGCCAGCGCCCCGCAGCCGCAGCCCCAGTTCGCCGCCCCGCCGCCGTACCAGGCGCCGCAGCAGCAGTGGGGCGCGCCGCCGCGGCCGCCGTCCTCGGGCAACAACACGGTCTGGTGGATCGTGGGCGGCTCGGTGCTGCTGGTCGGCGTGCTGGTGATCGGCCTGGTGGTCTTCGCCGCCAACAAGGCCGAGGACGCCTTCGGCCCGGATTCGTCGAAGTGGGCGGGCGACTACGCGTTCATCGAGGGCAAGAACGCCTGCGACCTGGTCGACCTGACCGTGCTGGACCAGTGGTCGAGCACTCGCGAGACCACCACGCACACCGAACACGCCCCCTACGAGTACATCGGCGGCGGCTCCTACAACTGCTCGGCGCAGAACAAGAGCTCCGGCCGCGACGCCAACGGCGCGAACCTGACCCTGCAGGTGGAGTTCAAGACCGAGAGCGAGACCCAGTCGGACTACTCGCGCTGGAAGAGTTCCGACACCAGGACCACCGGCGCGGGCTACGAGAACGGCCCGGTCAGCGGCCTCGGTGCGGAGGCGTACTACGCCTACGAGCTGCAGAGCTACAGCTCGATCCCCGACGACTACACCTACGTGGTCGGCGCGCACGACAGCAATATCTCGGTGAAGGTCGAGATCGAGGTGGAGAGCATGCGCAACGTGGACAAGTCCGCCCTGGCCACCGCGGCCGAATCGCAGGTCCGCAAGGTCCTGGCGGCATTGAAGAAGTAGCAGGTCGGAGCAGCCGAGCGGGGGCCGGTTTGGCATCGGCCCCCTACCACCCGCTATGCTGCTCCACGGAGGATTCGCCTAGTGGCCTATGGCGCTCGCCTGGAACGCGGGTTGGGTTAACGCCCTCAGGGGTTCAAATCCCCTATCCTCCGCCAACGCAGGGCCCTGATCGGTTCGCCGGTCGGGGCCCTGCGTGTTTATTCGGTGGATCTGTCGGTGCGCACCCGTAGAGTGGGCCCGACAGTGCGGGAGATCCCCACCACACCCCTTCGCTCTGTCGCCCCTTCGGCAGAAGTGTGCGTGCCGACACAGTGAAGTGGGTACCCATCCATCGCGCCCGTCCACCGAGGACGGCGTGCGCCGGTCGACGTCGCGTTCGTCGTCGAACCGCCCAGAACTCAGAAAGAACCCAGTCAGTGAATACAGCACCTGAAACGAGCATCGGTCGCGACGCGTCCGGGCCGATCCGGTTGATGCTGCGTGACCACCAGAGCACCACCGGCCCGATCGACGGCGCCTGGTGGCCGCGAACCGATCAGCCGATGACCGAGCTGCACCAGCTGGTGCACGCGGTCGGTCCGCGCATCGGCAAGCTGGCGCGCCTCGGATTCGATTGGAACACGGGCGAATCCGGCAGTGCGACCGAGCCCAACTCGCGCATCATGCACCTGGTCGGCAGCAATGGCGCCGCCCTGGCGCTGCTCGTGGTCCCCGCGTCCACCGAGGCGCCCGCCGCGCGCAGCCAGATGCGCTGGGCGGCGGGCAAGCCCCGCGTGCAGGACCCGGCCCCGGCCGACATCGCCGCCGACGGGCCGCGTCCGCTGGCCCAGCTCTAGCGACCTCGACCCGCCGCCGCGGGCCCGGCTCCCGCGGCGGCCCAACCCGCTAGCGGTCGCTGGTGTAGGTCGGGTCGAAGTCGCGGGGCGCGCCGCGGCGGCTGAGCAATCGGTCGAACCACTCACCGAGGACGACGCCCGAAGCCAGCGCGCAGCCGACGCCGAACGCGCCGAGCAGCTGACTGAAGCCGAGCAGGGTCTCGTCCTCGAGCAGGGCGTAGAGCCCGCGATACACCTTCAGACCCGGCAGCAGCGGGGTGATGCCCGCGACCGCGACGACCAGCGGCGGGGTGAGCGCGCGCCGCGCCATCAGACCACCGGCCATACCGATCAGGATGGCGGCGATGCCCGAGGAGATCACCGGCCCGAAGCCGACGTCCTGGGCCAGCAGGTAGGTCATCGTGCCCGCCGCGCCGCTGAGCCCGGCCGCCAGCAGCGCGCGGCGCTCGGCGTAACAGGCCAGCGCGAAGGCGATCGCCGCCACCGCACCGGCCAGCAGCGTGACGGCCAGGTACCCGGTCTCGCGTCCGGCGCTGGCCGCGATCTCCGGCACCGGAATCCCGAGCAGCACCGAAACCCGCAGCGCCAGACCGATACCCGCGACGATGCCGCCGGTCATCATCACCAGTTCGAGCATGCGCGCCGCGGCGGTGATCGGCGCGCCGGTGATGGCGTCCTGCACCGAACCGACCAATTGCAGACCACTGAGCAGCACGGTGATCCCGGCCGCGACGATCAGCGCCGCCTCCGCGCGCCAGTCGTCGCTCACCGCCGCCAGCGCGATGGCGGGCGCGGCCGCGAGAATCCCGCCGACGATGTGCTGGAAGAAGATCGGCAGACCGAGCTGGTGCAGTGCCCGGTTCACCACGTCGATCAGCGCGGTGGTCGCGAAGCTGATCACCGCCAGCACCACCCCGCCGCCGAGCAGCACCGCGATGGCCGCCGCCAGTAGCGACCAGCCCGCGGTGGACACCCAGCGTGGGTACGGGTGGCGCAGCGAGACGATCTCGTCGAGCGCCGCGTGCGCCTGGTCGACCGGGACGACCTGGCTGCGGATACGGCGGGTCAACCGGTCGACCGCCGCCAGCCGGGTGAAGTCGAGCGAGCGGTACTTCACCACCCGCATATCGCTGGCGGGCGGCAGGCTCAGGCCACGATCGGCCCAGATACGGATCGCGTCGAAGGTGACGTCGATATCGCATTTGTCCAGACCGTAGGTGGAGGCGATGAAGCGCACCTGCGCCGAGGTGTCCCCGACGCTGGTGCCCGCGGCCAGCACCACCTCGCCCACCCGCACGGCCAGATCCAGCACCTGCGACACCTCGGCGTCGTCGGTGAGATCGATCGGCTTGAGCGGGGTGGGCGCGGCGACGATATTGTCGGCGGTGGCGCGTTGCGACGGCAGGATGAACGGTCGCCGGAACGGCCACAGGCGGCGCCGACCTGGGGATTCGATGATCGTATCGCCCTCGCCATCGGGCAGTGGGTCCGCGCTCATACCTCGACGGTAGTAGCGCGACGGGGCTGTTCATCGTCTCGCAACAACTTCGTCAACGTGTCGGTGCGCACTCAGATGTCCTCGATGAGGCCCGTGCTGTAGGCCGTCGCGGCGAGGTGCTGGAGACAGCGCGGTCCGCATCCGTCGTGCTGAGTCAGCACGAAACGGGCCTGGCGCAGCGAAGAAATGGGAGAATCGGCCACGCAGTCGGCATGTGTGGCGCGCCAGTGGTCTTCGAGGGCCATGGCGTCGGCGCGCGAGGTCGGCGGGTCTGGTGCGGATGGGTCGTGCAGGGTGTGACTGGAGGCGATGACTGTATGAACACCGGGACGGGGAAGGTGATCCAGGAGCGGCGGCGGTTGCTCGGGCTGTCGCAGCCCGCGCTGGCCTCCGCGATCGGGGTGAGCTCGCGACAGATCACCCGCTACGAGTCCGAGGAGCAGTCGCCGACGCTGCCGGTCGCCATCCGGCTGGCCGAGGCGTTGCAGATCTCGCTGGCCGAGCTCGCCGGGATCGTCGACAACCGGGTCGACCTGGCGGGGCGGTGGTGGGCCGCCTGGCAGAAACCGACCGACTCCGGCGAAAAAGTCGAGATAGCGCCGGTGACCATCCGGCACGAAGGCGACCACCTGCTTCTCGACTCCGACGCCGAATCCCCAGCGGCGCCCGACGATCCGGTCGCGCAGGTGCGCGGCGAGATGCGGGTCTGGGACGGCGACGCGCTCACCGGGTGGATGCGCGGAATGGATATCGCCTTCCCGGTCGGCGTCATCTACTACTCGCTGCATCCCCAAGGCGCTCACGCCGTCGGCTCGTGGACGACGAAGGCCGGGGTCGACGGGCTCGTGCGCGGCTGGAGCGCCCTGGCCAGGGAGAAATCCGACGCCGAGAAGCTCCTCTCGGAGCTGGTGCGCACCGACGGCACCGTCGAGTCGTGGCCAGGAACCGCGCGCTCGGCCTGAATCCGCAGCGCGATGTCGTAGACGCTGGGCCGGGCGGGCTCGTCCGGTGGCAGCAGTAGTAGGAAGCGGGTCAGCGCCCCGAACACGAGCAGGCCCAACAAGATCCACGCATAGATTTCCATCTGTCCCCTCCGAACGAGTCATCACTGGCACGGGTGGCGCGGTATGGTGCTGTCGAAGCCGCCAGGAAAAGTATGGTCGCCGTCAAGACCTTTTGGACAGCAAAAAGCGTCTACAAATGTCTACAGTTCTCTACGATGGGTTCATGTCCAGTCGGGGCGCCCAGGGGAACGACAGCAGCGCGGCCGGGGCGCGGCTGCGGAAACTACGCGAAGAGGCCGGTCTCTCACTGACCGCGCTGGCCACCCGGGTGCCCTACAGCCGGGCCGCCCTCGGCCACTACGAAACCGGTACGCGCGCAGCCTCACCCGCCGTGATCGCCTGGTACGAGCGCATCCACGCCCAAGCCGTCCTCGGTACCCGGCGCCACGATCCGCGCGCCGCCGACACCGCCATCGCCACGGCCCTGTCCCCCGGTCGCGAGGAACCGCTCATCGAGATCGGCCATCCGCACCCCGACGAGTCCGGCTATTCGTGCCCGTTCCGGGTCGACGGCCTGATCGAGGGCGAGGCGGCGGGCACCGATCCGGCGACGGCGCTGCACTCCGCGCTGCAGACCATCGGCCTCGAACTGGCCAGGGCGGGCAGGCGACGTCAGCGCAGCGCGGCGACCACGGTGGTCAGGGATTCGGTCAGCAGGGCCAGGTAGCGGTCCGGGTCGGGCACCGCGGCGAGATCGGAATGCACTGACAGCGTGACGGTTTTGCCGAGTCCGTGCACACCGTGGGTCAGATGCATGACCGCGCCGAGGGCGGGGAACCCACCCGTGAACAGCACCGGGGCACCCGCGAAGGCGAGATCGGCGGCGCCACGGTTGACGCTGGAGACGACGGTGTTGCCGTCGAGGGCGGGCGGCACGGAATCCAGGTCGGCGTTCGCGACATCACGGACGGCGAAGACGGCGGGCACCGTCTCCCCCACCCGATTCCGCACGGCCAGTAGCGGATTCGACGCGCGCTCGCGGCGGGCCGCCAGTTCCCCGGCGATGCGCGCGGCGCGAACGCGGAGGTCGGGTTCGTCGATGTGCAGGTCGATGGACAGGCCGCGATAGTTGTTGCGCGCGCGGCCGTCGGCGGGGACTGCCATCGGCAGGGCGGTTCCGAGGCGGGTCGGCGCTTCGCCGCGTTCGGCGAGGTAGGCGGGCAAGGCCAGCGAAATCGCGGTCAGCGCAATGAGAGTGACGGTGTAGCCGGGAATCCGTAGGGTGTCCGTGTCCACGACGAGCAGCCGGACCCGATGCGCGTCGGCGGCGACCGGCGCGGCGGGATTGAGCGGGCCGGGCGCGAAGCCGGTTGCGGCCGCGGGTACTTCACCCGCGGCCGTCAGCGCCTCCAGTTCCCGCTGGGCCAGGGCGGCGGCACGGCCGCGCCGGACGGTTTCGACGACCTGCTGGGGAAAACGCAGGGCGCCAAGCACACTCGCGGGCACGCCGCTGGCGGTCCATCCCCAGAGTTGTCCACACCAATCCACAGCCTGTGCCAGGGTTTTCGCTGGTCGTGCCTGGCTGATCCCCCGGTTATCCACAGCCTGCTCGGAATCGCTGTGGATAACTTCGGAAGTCCCGAACAGCGCGCGACCCAGCGCGGCCGCACCGGTGCCGTCGGCCAGGGCGTGCGAGAGCTGCAACACCGCGACCAGCGCGGGCCCGGACGAGCGCGGGGCGTCGCGCACCCCGCGAAAGACGTGCAGGCGCCAGGGATGCTCGGTCGCCGTGAGGCCGGTACCCAGAAGTTCGCCGATTCGGTCCAGCACGCAATGCCATGCCAGACCATCGGACGACGAGGTCACGAATTGCTGGGACGTGAATTCGGCGGGCGCCCAGCGTGGATAGTCGAGATCGCCCGGTATCTCCTGTACCCGGATCCGCAGATCCGGAATGCGCGCGGAACGCGCGGCGACGAATGCGCGGAGTTCACCGGTGGCCGTGGCGGTTTCGGCGAACACGTAGAGCAGGAACACATCGTTGGCACCGCGTCGCGACAGCCAGAACATCGTCGCGTCACGGGGGGCCATCCTGGTCATCCGAGCAACGATAGGCCACCCCTGAGATGGCCCCGAGTCCTACCGACCCGGGGCCCGTACTGCCGACTCGTCGCGCACCGAGCGGCTCAGCCGCGAGCGAACTCTCCGGCGGTGACATCGGCTAGAAACGCACGCCAGTCTCCCGCTCCGAAGGCCAGCACGGGACCACGGCCGCGATCCTTGGTGTCGCGGACCGCGACTTCGCCGCCGCGGAGAAAGGCCACTTCCACGCAGTTCCCATCGGGTCCGCTGTAGGTGCTCTTCCGCCACACAGCGTCCGTCACATCAACTTCCACGGCACATGCTCCTTTGCTTCATCGAGAACGGGATTACTCCTGGAATCGTCGAACATTCCGATTTACGGCGTGACCGATGAGTTACTTCGTGGCAGACACAGCACTGCCACACGGTGCGCGCAACAGATCGGCACGAACCAGCGCATCGAGGCGTTTCCGCCTCCGGGGGCTGCCCCCGCGGAAGAGACACTAGCAGGTCTTCCGCAAGTTTGCGGATGAGAATTTGCTTTCTCATGGGCATTTGCCAACCTTGCGAAGCTTCACGTTTGCGGGGGCATTGCCGGACCCTCTTACCCATTCCCGAACCGGTTGACACATCTGGATTTACTTCCATGTGATTAGTCCGTGATACGTCAATTTCCGAACTGTCTCAGCCGCCCCACGAGCACCATCGGAGCCGGGCGTGGATCATGGGGGAATGATCTCCCGTGACCGCGATGCCGCAGGTCGTGCCCGCAACGACCGTCCCAGGGACCGACTCGGACGGCCACTGCCGCCCGGCAGCGCCGGTGTCGCCCGAATTCCCGACGACCTCGAGCTGGCACCCCAGCAAACTCTGGCCTTCGCTCAGCAACTGCTGGACGACGGATTGGCATTCAACGCGCACGAGGTATTGGAGGCCGCGTGGAAGAACGGGCCGGTAGCCGAACGGATGCTCTGGCAGGGGTTGGCGCAATACGCCGTCGGGATCACCCACATCCAGCGCGGGAACGCCAAGGGCGCGGGTAGCCTCCTGCGCCGCGCGAGCGAGCGGCTCGACGCCTACCCGGCGAATGCCCAGCAGCACGACGTGGACCGCGCCGGGTTGATCGCGCACGCGCGAACGCTGCTGGCCGCGCTCGACGCCGAGGCGCCCATCGACGCGGACCAACTGGCCCCGCGCCTGCGTCGCGAGCCCACCTAGACTGGGGCGATGCCCGCAGGCCGCTACGCCCCCAGCCCCTCGGGTGAGCTGCACCTGGGCAATCTGCGCACCGCGATCCTGGCCTGGCTGTTCGCCCGCACCACCGAGCGCGAATTCCTGCTCCGCATCGACGATCTGGACCGCGTCCGCCCCGGCGCCGCCGACCGTCAGCTCGCCGACCTGGCCGCGATCGGAATCGACTGGGACGGGCCGGTCGTCCGGCAGTCCGAGCGCCTACCTCACTACGCGGCCGCTGTCGCCGAACTCACCGCGGCGGGGCGCACCTATGAATGCTTCTGCACCCGGCGCGAAATACAGCAGGCGGCCACCGCCCCGCACGGTCCGATGGGCGCCTATCCCGGCACCTGCCGCGGCCTCACCGAGCGGCAGCGCGCCGAGCGCCGCGCCGAAGGTCGGCCCGCCGCAATCAGATTGCGGGCCGAGGTGGCCGAGTACGAGATCGTCGACCTGCTGCACGGCCGATATCGCGGCGCGGTGGACGATTTGGTGCTGCGCCGCGGCGACGGTGTTCCCGCTTACAACCTGACCGTCGTCGTCGACGACGCCGCCCAGGGCGTCGACCAGGTGGTTCGTGGCGACGACCTGTTGCCGTCCACCCCGCGCCAGGGCTACCTCGCCGAGCTGCTCGGACTGGCCGCGCCGACCTACGCGCACGTGCCGCTGGTGCTCAACGCCGAGGGCAAGCGGCTGGCCAAACGCGACGGCGCGGTGACGCTTTCGGACCAACGCGCCCAGGGCAACACACCGCGGGACGTGGTCGCCGCGATCGCCGCCTCACTCGGCTACACGGCCCGCACGACCGCCGAGCTCCGCGAAGTTTTCGACGCCACCCGCATCCCGGCAAAACCATGGATACTCGAGCCCGACGGGTTGTTCCGACCTGACCGATGTCCGTAACGTACGCATCGACCGATCTACAGATCATGACGAGGACTGAATTTATGACCAGCGGTGGTTACGACCCCAACCAGTACCCGCAGGGCGGTCAGCCCGGCGGCTACGGCCAGGATCCCTACGGCCAGCAGCAGCCGGGTTACGGGCAGCAGCAGCCGGGCTACGGCCAGCAGCCGGGTTACGGCCAGCAGCCTCCGGCGTACGGCCAGCAGCCCGCCTACGGCGCCGCCGACCCGTACGGCCAGCAGCAGCCTGCCTACGGTCAGGACCCCTACGGCCAGAACCCCGCCTACGGGCAGCAGTACGGTCAGCAGGGCTTCGGCGGCGTGCTGCCCGCCGATCTGGGCACCCGCTTCGGCGCGCGCTTCATCGACTTCCTGATCGTCGGTATCCCGCTGGGCATCGTGCAGATCTTCCTGCCGAGCAGTTTCGCCATCAGCATCGTCATGTCGGTCGTCACCGCCGTCGCGATGGTCGGGTACAACGTCGCCCTCGAGGTGACCCAGGGCGCGACCGTCGGCAAGAAGCTGCTCGGCCTGCGCGTGGTCGCCCCCGGTGGCGCCCCGAACCTGACCCCCGAGCAGTCGATCAAGCGCAACGCGTTCCTGATCCCGCAGATCATCTACTGCATCGGTGGTCTGGTGACCTTCGGCCTGATGATCTACATCGCCGTCACCATCAACCAGGACCCGAACAAGCAGGGTTGGCACGACAAGCTGGCCGGTGGCACGCAGGTCGTCAAGGGCTGATGACCGCCTAGAACGCCAAGGGGCGCTTCCGGATTCCGGAAGCGCCCCTTTGTCGTCCGGAGACGATCAGTACGTGGAACTGGTGTCGAAGCCGCCCGCGATCCCGAGCACCACGACGAACACCAGGTACAACACCCAGCCGACGATCGACAGCGCGCCGATCCAGATCCCGGCCTGCGCCATGCCACGGCCCTCACCGCCGCGCTCCTTGATCTGGTTGATCGCCATCACACCGAGGATGATGCCGACGATCGACCCCAGGCCGCAGCTGCACAGGCCGACCAGCGAGGAGATCAGCGAGCCGATGGCCAGACCGTTGGTGCCCTGCGGCGGCGGGTAAGCGCCGTAGGGCTGGTAGCCCGGGCCCGGGTAGCCGCCGTAGCCGGGCTGCTGCGGCTGCTGGGGGTACTGCGGGCCCGAGGGCTGCTGGTAGTTCGGGTACTGCGGCTGCGAGGGCGGCGGCGGCTGGTGATCCGGCTGCTTCGACAGCGAGGGCGGGGGCTGCTGCGGGTACTGCGGCGCCGAGGGGTAGCTCGGGGGCTGCGACGGCTGCGCGGTCGGGTACTGCGGCACCGAACCCGGCGCGCCGGACTCCGGCGACACGCCGGAGCCGCCGTACTGCTTCCACCACTCGTCGGAATCGCCGGGATTCGTCATTGCTACAGCGTATTCCACAACCTGCGGCCATGGCGTACCGCGACCTTGGTTGGATAGACCCCGTGACTGATGCAAACTCGCTCGACAAACCCGCCGGATCTGGGCGCCCCGCGCCGGAACACGCGGCATTCGCCCAGGCCGCGCGGGGGTTCTATCCGGTGATCGTCGCGTTCTTCACCGCGACGCTGATCATCTCCAACATCTGCGCGACCAAGGGCGTGGAGCTGTTCGCCGACGCCTCGGTGAGCCTGGGCCCGGTGCAGATCCTGCCGCTGGTCACCGACGGCGCCTTCTTCCTGTTCCCGCTGGCCTACATCCTCGGTGACGTACTCAGCGAGGTCTACGGCTTCCGCGCCACCCGCCACGCCATCTACACCGGCTTCGGCGCGCTGCTGCTCACCGTCGCCTGCTTCTGGGTGACCATCCAGCTCCCGCCCGCCGGGTTCTACGAGAACCAGGACGCGCTGCGCACCGTCCTGGGCACCACCCCGCAGCTCGTGCTCGCCGGACTGGCCGGGTACTTCGTGGGTCAGCTGCTGAACTCGGCCACCCTGGTGCTGATCAAGGAGCGCACCAAGGAGAAGCACCTGTGGGCCCGGCTCATCGGCTCCACCGTGATCGGCGAGTTCGCCGACACCCTCATCTTCTGCTCCATCGCCGCGACCGCCATCGGCATCGACAGCTGGCAGTCGTTCGTGAACTACGTGATCGTCGGCTTCGTCTGGAAGACCCTGGTCGAGGTCCTGGTCATGCCGATCACCTACCGCGTCATCGCCTTCCTGAAGAAGGCCGAACCGAGCTACGCCCCCGCCCCCGCCGACGCCCTACACGACTGAGTCCCCCACGGACCGCACTACCAGCCCCGCCCCCGCGACCCCGAGGAGCGGCGGCGCGCAGCGCCGGTCGCGGCCCGGGCCGCCGGTCAGGCGCCGTTGCGTACGCGACGAAGGAGCAAGCAACGGTGCCTGACCGGCGGCCCCCCAGGGGGCCGCGACTCGAGCGCGCCAGCGCTCCAAAAACACAGCTCGTACACCATTCGGACCGCTAAACCTTAGATCGCGAGCGCAGGCCGGTAGCGCGGGAGGCTGCTAGACGCTGGGCGCTTTGATCCGCCCCTGCCAGCGGCCGAGGAACTCCGCCTTGAATTCATCGAAGTAGCCGCCGTCGATACTCTCGCGAATCCGGTCGACGAGGCGAACGGTGAAGCGCTCGTTGTGGATCGTGCACAGCGTCGCCGAGAGCATCTCCTTGGCTTTGAACAGGTGATGCAGATAGGCGCGGGTGTAGTGCGCGCAGGTGTAGCAGTCGCAGTTCTCGTCGATCGGGGTGAAATCGCGGCGGAAGCGGCTGGTGTTGATGTTGAACCGGCCCTCGTCGACGTAGATGGCCGCGTTGCGCGCCACCCGCGAGGGGTTGACGCAGTCGAAGGTGTCGGCACCGTTCTCGACGGCGGTGAACATGTCCTCGGGTTCGCTGATGCCGAGCATGTGCCGGGGCTTGGCCTCGGGCAGCTCGTCGCAGCACCAGCCCACGATGGTGCCCAGGTTGTGCTTCTCGAGCGCGCCGCCGATGCCGTAGCCGTCGAATTCGGTGCCCTCCGCGCCCCGGATCTGCTCCAGCTCGCGACACGCCTTGCGCCGCAGGTCCTCGTACTGCGCGCCCTGGATCACCGCGAACAGCGCCTGGTACGGGCGATGGCTCCGCGCGCGGGTGAGCCGTTCGTGCTCATCGATGCAGCGCTGGGCCCACTCGTGCGTGCGCTGCAGCGATTTCTCCTGGTAGCCACGGGTGTTCATCAGCGTGGTGAGCTCGTCGAAGGCGAACATGATGTCGGCGCCGAGCTCGTGCTGGATGCCCATCGACACCTCGGGGGTGAAGCGGTGCTTGGAGCCGTCCAAGTGTGAGCGGAAGGTGACGCCGTCGTCGTCGACGGTGGCCAGCCGCTCCTTGCCCGCCGCGATCACCTGATCGGAGCGGATGTCGACGGCCTCCATCGCCAGCACCTTCTTGAACCCCACCCCCAGCGACATCACCTGGAACCCGCCACTGTCGGTGAAGGTCGGCCCCGCCCAGTTCATGAACTTCCCCAGGCCGCCCGCCGCGTCCACGATGTCGGACCCCGGTTGCAGATACAGGTGGTAGGCGTTGGCCAGCAACGCCTGCGCGCCCAGATCCTTCATCGTCTCCGGCAGCACGGCCTTGACCGAAGCCTTGGTGCCCACCGGAATGAAGGCGGGCGTGGCGATCTCCCCGTGCGGGGTGCTGATCACCCCGGTCCGGCCGTGCCGCCCACCATCGAGCCGGGCACCGACCTTGAACGCGAACTCGCTGGAATCAGCCACCCGCCCATCGTGCCAAGCGCGAACGACACCGCCCAACCCAGCCCCGCACCCGCGACCCCGAGGAGCGGCGGCGCGCAGCGCCGGTCGCGGCCCGGGTCGCCGGTCAGGCGCCGTTGCGTAGGCGACGAAGGAGCAAGCAACGGCGCCTGACCGGCGGCCCCCCAGGGGGCCGCGACTCGAGCGCGCCAGCGCTCAATCCAACACAGCCGCGAACTGGGCGTTGTAGAGGTTGTAGTAGGCCCCGCGTTCTTCGAGGAGTCGCTCGTGGGTGCCGTGTTCGACGATGCGGCCCTTGTCCATCACCACGATCAGGTCCGCGTCGCGGATGGTCGAGAGCCGGTGGGCGATGACGAAGCTGGTCCGGTCCCGGCGCAGCGCGGCGGTGGCGTGCTGGACCAGCGACTCGGTGCGGGTGTCGACCGAGCTGGTGGCCTCGTCCAGGACCAGGATCGAGGGCTTGGCCAGGAAGGCGCGCGCGATGGTGATCAGCTGCTTCTCGCCCGCGCTCACGCCACCACCCTCCTCGTCGATGACGGTGTCGTAGCCGTTGGGGAGCACGTGCACGAACCGGTCGACGTAGGCGGCGCGCGCCGCCGCGAGGATGTCGTCCTCGGTGGCGGTCGGGTTGCCGTAGGCGATGTTCTCGCGGATGGTGCCCTTGAACAGCCAGGTGTCCTGCAGCACCATGCCGATCCGCTCGCGCAGGTGGTCGCGGCTGATGGTGGTGATGTCGACGTCGTCGATGGTGATGGTGCCCGCGTCGAGCTCGTAGAAGCGCATCAGCAGGTTCACCAGGGTGGTCTTGCCCGCGCCGGTCGGCCCGACGATGGCGATGACGTGCCCCGGCTCGGCGACCAGCGAGAGCCGCTCGATGATCGGCTTGTCGGGCTCGTAGCCGAACGACACCGCCTCGAACTCCACCCGCCCGCGATCCACCGGCCGGGCGTTCTCCACCAGCGGGTCGGGGCTCTGCTCCTCGGCGTCGAGGATCTCGAAGATCCGCTCGGCCGAGGCGACCCCGGATTGCAGCAGGTTGGCCATGGCGCCGATCTGGGTGAGCGGCTGACTGAACTGACGCGAGTACTGGATGAACGCCTGCACCTCGCCGAGCGACAGGTTGCCGGTGGCCACCCGCAGCCCGCCCACCAGCGCGATGAACACGAAGTTCACGTTCCCGAGGAACATGATCGCGGGCATGATCAGGCCGGAGATGAACTGGGCCTTGAAGCTGGCGTCGTAGAGCTTGCGGTTGCGCTTGTCGAACTCTCGGCCGACCTCGCGACCGCGCCCGAAGGCGGTGATGATCTCGTGTCCGGTGTAGGCCTCCTCCACCGAGGCGTTCACCTCGCCGGTGAACTTCCACTGGTCGACGAAGTGCGGCTTGGACCGCTTGGCGATCTGCGCGGTGACCACGATGGCCGCGGGCACGGTGAGCAGCGCGATCAGCGCCAGCAGCGGCGAGATCCAGAACATCATGATCAGGATGCCGACCACGGTGAACAGCGAGTTGAGCAGCTGGCTCATGGTCTGCTGCAGGCTCTGCGAGACATTGTCGACGTCGTTGGTGACGCGGCTGAGCACGTCACCGCGCGGGGCGGTGTCGAAGTAGCGCAGCGGCAGCCGGTGCAGCTTGTTCTCCACCTCGTCGCGCAGCCGCTTGACCGTCCGGTTGATGACGATATTGAGCAGATACCCCTGCAACCACCCGAACAGCGCGGCGACGACATAGAGGGCGAGCACCACCAGCAGCACCTGGCGCACGGCGTCGAAATCGATGCCGGTCCCGGGGATGACGTCCATCGCCGAGAGCATGTCGGCGCGGGTGTTCTCCCCCTGCTGACGCAGCATCTCGACGGTCTGTTCCTTGGTGAGCCCCGGCTCGAGCTGCTTGCCGACGAATCCGTCGAAGACCAGGTTGGTGGCCTTGCCGAGCAGGTACGGGCCCAGCGTGTTGAACACCACCGAGGTGATGACCAGGCCGATGATGACGCCCACGTACACGCGTTCCGGAGCGAGTCTGCGCAGCAGTCGCTTCAGCGACGGGCCGAACGATTTGGCCTTGCTCCCCGGTGCGCCGGGAACGGGTCCGCCGGGCCTCATCGAGCCTCCTCCGCGCTGAGCTGGGACTCGACGATCTCGCGGTACTCCGGACATCGCTGCATCAACTGGTCGTGGGTGCCGATACCGGCCATGGCGCCGTCCTCGAGGACGACGATCTGGTCGGCGTCGCGAATGGTCTGGATGCGCTGGGCCACGATGATCACCGACGCGTCGGCGGTCTCGGGCTCGAGCGCGGCCCGCAGCCGGGCGTCGGTGGCGACGTCGAGGGCGGAGAACGAGTCGTCGAACAGGTAGATGCGCGGTTTGCGCACCAGCGCGCGGGCGATGCACAGGCGCTGACGTTGTCCGCCGGAGACCGTGGTGCCGCCCTGGGCGACGGGAGTGTCGAGCCCCTGCGGCATCTCGCGCACGAAATCGGCCGCCTGGGCGACCTCGAGCGCGGCCCACAGTTCCGCGTCGGTGGCCTCGGGCTTGCCGTAGCGCAGGTTGGTCGCGATGGTGCCGGAGAACAGATACGCCTTCTGCGGCACCAGGCCGATCTCGGCGCGCAGCGCCTCCAGGTCGGCGTGGCGCACATCGGTCCCGCCCACGTAGACCGCGCCGTCGGTGACATCGATGAGCCGAGGGATGAGATTGAGCAGCGTGGTCTTGCCCGAGCCGGTGGACCCCACGATCGCGGTGGTCGTGCCGGGCTCGACGGTGAAGCGCACCGCGCGCAGCACCGGCTTCTCCGCGCCGGGGAAGGCGAATTCGGCGAACCGCAGGTCGACGGTGGCCGGGTCACCCACGAAGGGCTGCGGCTCGCGCGGCGGCCGCACCGAGGACTCGGTGTCGAGCACCCCGCCGATCCGGTCGGCCGAGACCGCGGCGCGCGGGGCCATCATCGCCAGGAACGAGGCCATCATGACGGCCATCAGGATCTGCATGATGTAGGACAGCATCGCGGTGAGCGAACCGATCTGCATCGTGCCGTTGTCGACGTGGTGCCCGCCGAACCAGATCACCGCGACGGCGGTCAGATTGCTGATCAACATCACGGTCGGGAACATCAGCGCCATCAGCTTGCCCACGCGCAGCGAGGCGTCGGTGAGCGAGCGGTTGGCCGTGCCGAAACGCCAGATCTCCTGCCGCTCGCGCACGAACGCGCGCACCACCCGGATACCGGTGATCTGCTCGCGCAGCACCCGGTTCACCCCGTCGATGCGCTCCTGCATCTGCCGGAACCCGGGCACCATCCTGGCCACGATGGTGCCCATCGACAGGGCCAGCGCGGGCACCGCGATGAGCAACAGCCAGGACAGTCCGAGGTCCTCGCGCAGCGCCATGATGATGCCGCCGATACACATGATCGGGGCCATCACCAGAATGGTCACCGACATCACGATCAGCAGCTGGACCTGCTGGATGTCATTGGTGGAGCGGGTGATCAGCGAGGGCGCGCCGAACATGCCGACCTCGCGCGCGGAGAACGTCTCCACCCGGTGCAGCACCCCACCGCGCATGTCGCGTCCGGCGCCCATCGCCGCCTGCGCGCCGAAGTACACCGACGCCGCCGAGGCCACGATCTGCACGCAGCTCACCGCCAGCATCCACAGGCCGGTGGTCCAGATGTAGCCGATATCGCCCACGGTGACGCCGTTGTCGATGAGGTCGGCGTTGAGGCTGGGCAGGTAGAGCATCGCGATGACCGAGATCAGCTGGAGTACGAGGACCCCGGCCAGCTGGGCGCGGTACGGGGCCAGGTAGGTCCGCAGCAGGGAGATCAACATGATGGACGCAGGCTACCGCGTGCCGATCACGCACGCCGCCGACTTTTACCTGCGCTATGGAAAGCCTCGGACCGAGGATGAATCAGGCGCCAGCGGGGGCGCGCGGCTCGCGTCGGACCCAGGCGCCGGGGTCGGCGACCAGCTCGGCGACGAAGCCCGGCAACTCGTCGGCGGCGATGTCGGCGATCGACACGTTCTCCAGCACCGCGCGGATATTGACCCGCAGCGCGATCCACACCCGCTGTAGCGGTTCGGCCGCCCCGGGGTAGCGCACGTCCTCGGGCCGCTGCCCGCGCACCGAGGCCAACGGCGACTCCACCGCGCGGATCACGTCGGCCACCGAGATCTCGGTGGCGGCCCGGCCGAGCCGGTAGCCGCCGTCGGGCCCGCGCCTGCTCAGCACGAGCTCGGCGCGACGCAACTCGGCCAGCACCGATTCGAGCACCTTGGGCGGGATCTGCGCGGCGGCCGCGATGGCCTCGGCTTTGACGACTCCGTCGGCCGCGGCGAGCTCGAGTAGCGTTCGCACCGCGAAATCGACCCTGGCGGTGATATGCACGGGGTCGAACTTACGCGGTGCCGCACGCGGTCAGGACACAGGTGGCCGCGTCCAGGAGGGTCTTCTCGACGGTTTCGTCGCTCGCGCCGGGGGCCAGTTCGGTCGAGAGCAGCGCGACCCCGAGCACCTCGATGGCCGCCGCGGCGCGCAGTTTCGACTTCTGGGTGGGGTGCGGCCCGGCCAGCCAGGTCCGCAGCTCACGGGTGGGTTCCATCAGGTCCGGGTAGCGGTCGGCGATGGCGTTGACGATGGCGGCGGTGTCGCGCACGCACAGCGCGCCCGCGTCGCGGTGGCGGATCATCCCGCGTAAGTAGGTGCGCAGCACCGCGCGGATACCCTCGTTGTCGTAGGGCACGGCGTCGATGTCGGTGACGATGTCGCGCATGTGATCGATGATCGGATCGATGATCGCCAGCAGCAGATCCAGCTTCGAGGCGTAGTGGTAGTACAGCGAGGCCTTGGTGATTCCCACCACATCGGCGACCTCGCGCAAACTGGTCTGCTCGAAACCTTTGGCGGCGAAAAGCTGGACCGCGGCGTCGCGGATCGCCTGCTTGGTGCCGCCACCAGCGGAAACGGTGTCGACAGCGTCTCGGGCAGTCATGCGCCAATCCTCCCATCATTCGGTGTGGCGCGCGGCCACCCCCAATAAATCGAGGTTGCCTCTCCACTTAACTCGTCGGTAGTCTACCTACCGCACGGTAGGCAAAGACAAAAGACGATGTGGAGGCGGGGCACGTGTCCGTATACCTGTACAGATGGGGAAAGTTCGCTTTCCGCCGTAAATGGATCGTGTTGCCGGTCTGGTTGCTGCTGTTCCTGCTGCTGGGCGGCGCGGGTGCCGCGCTCAGCAAGCCGATGAGCAATGACTTCAGCATGCCCGAGCTGCCCTCGGCGCGCGCCAACGAGATCCTCGACAAGCACTTCCCCGGCATGTCCGAGCAGTTCGCGCTCGACGCCGTCGCCGGTACCTACGTCATCGGCGCGCCGGAGGGCCAGAAGCTCACCGACCCGGCCAACCGCGCCGCCATCGACGCCTTCATCGCCAAGCTCACCGAGCTCGACATCGTCGACCACGCCAAGCCGCTGATGAGCCCGGTCGAGGTGGCCGACAAGATGGGCTGCCTGGCCGATCCCGACCCGTCGCAGTGTTCGGGCGCCCCGCTCAACGTGCTGAACACCAGCGCGCCGGACACCGTCGCGATCCTCAACGTGCCCTTCGCCATCGACACCGTCACCGACGTCACCGAGGCGAACCGCGAGGCCGCCTACGAGGTGGGCGCCGAGGCCCGCAAGGCCGGGCTGACCGTCGAGGTCAGCGGCTCGGTCGCGATGACCCAGGAACAGCCCAGCGGCAAGTCCGAGATGATCGGCATGGGCGTGGCCCTGGTCGTGATGGTGGTCGCCTTCGGCGCGCTGGTCGCGGCGGTCGTCCCGATCGTCACCGCCATCGTCGGCCTGGGCGCGGCGACCTCGCTGATCATGCTCGGCACCTCGGTCATGCAGGTGCCCGGCTTCACCACCTTCCTGGCCTCGATGATCGGTATCGCGCTGTCGATCGACTACGCGCTGTTCATCGTCTCGCGCTACAAGCACGAACTGGCCGTGCGTGATTCGGCCGAGGAAGCCGCGGGTACCGCGTTGGGCACCGCCGGTTCGGCCGTGGTGTTCGCCGGTCTGACCGTCATCATCGCGCTGGGCGCGCTGGGCATCGTCGGCGTGCAGTTCCTGACCTTCATGGGTCTGGGTGGCGCCATCGCGGCCGGTTTCGCCGTGCTCACCGCCATCACCCTGATGCCCGCGCTGATGGGCGCCTTCGGCAAGTACCTGTTCCGGCCGAAGCTGCCGATCGTCGCCCAGCACGATCCCGAGGACGAGAGCTCCGTCACCAACGGTCAGCGTTTCGCCCGCCTGATCGGCAAGGCACCCTGGGTCGCGCTGATCCTGTCGGTGCTCGCGCTCGGCGCGCTGGCCGCCCCCGCGGCCAACCTGAACCTCGGCCTGCCCGGCGAGGACAGCCTGCCCAAGACCTCCACCGTGCGTAAGGCCTACGACCTGCGCACCGAGGGCTTCGGCGAGGGCAGCAACGGCGTGCTCATGGTGGTCGCGGATCTCACCGCGGTGCCCGAGGCCCAGCGCGAGCAGGCCGTCACCGCCCTGCGCGACAAGCTCGCCTCCTACGAGCAGATGGACTACGTCACCGCGCCGCAGTGGAACGAGTCCAAGCAGGGCGCCATGCTCAACGGCGTGCCCAAGCAGGGCCCGAACAACCAGGACACCAAGGATCTGGTGGCCGAGGCCCGTGGTGCCGAAGCCGATCTGAAGGCCGAGTTCGGCATGGAGTACGGCATCACCGGCACCACCGCCATCTACGCCGATGTCGACCACGTGCTGCTCAGCAAGATCCTGCCGTACCTGGCCATCGTGGCCGGTGCCGCGTTCATCCTGCTGATCCTGGTGTTCCGCTCGATCCTGGTGCCGCTCACCGCCGCCCTGGGCTTCCTGCTCTCCATGGCGGCCACCTTCGGCGCGACGGTGCTGATCTTCCAGGAGGGCGCGTTCGGCCTGATCGAGGACCCGCAACCGCTGGTCAGCTTCATGCCGATCATGCTGATCGGCTTGGTGTTCGGTCTGGCGATGGACTACCAGGTGTTCCTGGTGACCCGCATGCGCGAGGAATTCGTGCACGGCAAGTCGCCCAAGGACGCCATGGTCTCCGGCTACCACCACGGTGCCCGCGTGGTGACCGCCGCCGCGATCATCATGATCTCGGTGTTCGGTTCCTTCATCCTGGAAACCGATGTCACCGCGAAGTCGTTCGGTTTCGCGCTGGCCGTCGGTGTCGCCATCGACGCGTTCGTCGTCCGCATGGTGATCGTGCCCGCGCTGCTGGTGATCATGGGCAAGTGGTCGTGGTGGATCCCGAAGTGGCTCGACCGCGCCCTGCCCGACATCGACGTCGAGGGTGCCAAGCTCGAGGAGCTGCGCAACCAGAACGCTCAGACGGTGAAGCAGCCGGTTCCGGTCAGCTGATCCCCGCCGCACGCGCGACCCCCGTACTCGCTGAGTACGGGGGTCGCGTCGTTTCGGCCGTAGACTCGGGAGCTAGCTCGACCCGGCTGTATCTCCAGATCCGCTCATCGCGAGGAGAAAACCGTGTCCGTCTATCTGTACCGGTGGGGCAAGCTGGCCTTTCGCCGCAAGTGGATCGTGCTGCCCGTCTGGTTGATCTGTTTCCTGGTGCTCGGCGGTCTCGGCGCCCAGTTGCAGAAACCGATGACCGACGATTTCAGCATGCCCAACCTCCCCTCGGAGCGGGCCACCGAGATCCTCGACAAACACTTCCCCGGCATGTCCGAGGCCTTCGCCTTCGACGCGGTGACCGGCACGTATGTCATCGGCGCCCCCGCCGGGCAGAAGCTCACCGACCCGGCCAACCGCGAACAGGTGGCCGCGCTGATCGGCAGGCTCGAGCAGCTCGACATCGTCGATCACAGCGAACCGATCGTCGACCCGATCACCGCCACCGAGGAAATGGGCTGCCTCACCGCGCAACCCGATCCGTCGACCTGCAGCGCCGCCCCGCTCAACGTGCTCAACAAGACCGAGCCCGAGACGGTCGCCTATCTCAGCGTCCCGTTCACCATCACCGATTTCGCCGACATCACCGCCGAGGACCGCGAGGCCGCCTACGCCGCCGGTGACGCCGCCCGCCAGGCCGGGCTCACCGTCGAGATCAGCGGCACCATCGCGATGGAACAGGAGATGCCCTCGGGCAAGTCCGAGATGATCGGTATGGCCGTGGCCCTGGTGGTCATGGTGGTGGCCTTCGGCGCGATCGTCGCGGCGTTCGTGCCGATCATCACCGCCATCGTCGGCCTCGGTGCCGCGACCTCGCTGATCTTCCTGTCCACCTCGGTCCTGTCGGTGCCGAGCTTCACCACTTTCCTGGCCTCGATGATCGGCATCGCGCTCTCGATCGACTACGCGCTGTTCATCGTCTCCCGGTACAAACACGAACTGGCCGTGCAGGACTCGGCCGAGGAGGCCGCGGGTACCGCGCTGGGCACCGCTGGGTCGGCCGTGGTGTTCGCCGGTCTGACCGTCATCATCGCGCTGGTGGGGCTGAGCATCGTCGGCGTCCGGTTCCTGACGTTCATGGGTCTGGGTGGCGCGGTCGCGGCCGCGTTCGCCGTGCTCACCGCCATCACGCTGATGCCAGCGCTGCTCGGCGCGTTCGGTCGGGCGCTGTTCAAACCGAAGCTGCCGCTGGTCGCCCAGCACGATCCCGAGGACGACAACGTCGTCAGCAACGGCACCCGCGTCGCCCGGGTGATCGCCAAGTTCCCCGCGGTGACCATGGTGCTGGCCATCGTGGTGCTCGGCCTGCTGGCCGCGCCCGCGCTGAACCTGAACCTCGGCCTGCCCGGCGAGGACAGCCTGGCCAAGACCACCACCGTGCGCAAGGCCTACGACCTGCGCACCGAGGGCTTCGGCGAGGGCAGCAACGGCGTGCTCCAGATCGCCGTCGACCTCAGCGACACCCCCGCCGACCAGCGCGCCGCCGCCCTGACCGCCCTGCGCGAGAAGCTGCAGTCCTATCCGGACATGGAGCTGGTCACCGAGCCGCAGCTGAGCAAGGACGGCGCGGGCGCGCTGATCAACGGCATTCCGCGCTCGGGCCCCAACGACCAGTCCACCAAGGATCTGGTCCAGTCGGCCCGCGACGCGGAGGCCGATCTCAACGACCAGTACCGGATGTCCTACGGCATCACAGGCACCACAGCGATCTACGCCGACATCGACCACGTCCTGCTCAGCAAGATCGTCCCCTACATGGCGATCGTGGCAGGCGCGGCGTTCATCCTGCTGATCCTGGTGTTCCGCTCGATCCTGGTGCCGCTCACCGCCGCCCTGGGCTTCCTGCTGTCGATGGCGGCCACCTTCGGCGCCACCGTGCTGATCTTCCAGGAGGGCAAGTTCGGCCTGATCAGCGATCCCCATCCGCTGGTCAGCTTCCTGCCGATCATGTTGATCGGCTTGGTGTTCGGCCTCGCCATGGACTACCAGGTGTTCCTGGTGACCCGCATGCGCGAGGAATACGTGCACGGCGCGAACCCCACCGACGCGGTCATCAAGGGCTACCACCACGGCGCCCGCGTGGTCACCTCCGCCGCGATCATCATGATCTCGGTGTTCGGTTCGTTCCTGCTGGAAACCGACGTCACCGCCAAGTCCATGGGCTTCGCCCTGGCCGCGGGCGTGGCCCTGGACGCCTTCGTCGTCCGCATGGTCCTCATTCCCGCCCTGCTAGTGCTGCTGGGCAAGTGGGCCTGGTGGATCCCGAAGTGGCTGGACAAAATCGTCCCCGACATCGACGTCGAGGGCGCGAAACTGCGCGACCTACAGCAGAAAGACAAGGTGGCCGTCCCCGTGACTTCCTGACCACCAAGGGTTTCGGCCGCCGTTGTCACTCACTGGGTTGCGGTACCTCGCACTCGGTGACCTTCGGGTTCAGGCCGATGTAGTTGGCCGGGCCCGCGGCGGCCGTCACCGCGATGGTCGCCCAGTCCGCGCACTCACGCGGCAACTTCGCGAAGTAGTGCCGCTGACCCGCGGCGAGCAGCCCGACGGCTACCCAGCCCAGTACGACGAGAACCAAGAGCTTCCCCCCGAGCCCGATCCCGGACTTCGCGGGTGGCGGCTGTCGCCCGCGCATAATCATCGTTCCTTCCCGGATTTCGGTACTACCAGTCTATTACGCGCCACAGCGCCGCAGGCCCGCTGCGGCGATCGCACCGGAGCCGACTTGCGCTCCCCGACCCGGTGCGGCAGTTTGAAGACGTGGGGAACAGCCGATCATGATCCTGCCCACGACGCCACCACAGGTCGGCGACCAGCTCACGAACACCCTCCTCCAGCGAACCTGGCCGCAAGCCGTCCGGAGACTACGCCTCGCTTTCGTCGTGCTGCCGAGCGCGGTCGCGGCGATCTCCACCGTGGCCGTCCTGGCGATCGGGCTGCTGGGCGCGCCGATGACGATCCTGCTCGTAGCGCTTCCGCTCCACGTCCTCGCTGTCGTGATACCCCCGATCCTCTCCCTCCGGCGCCTGCGGCGCGGGCTGTGGCCCATGGACGCGTGGTATCTGGCGTCGCACGGAATCCGGGCGCAGGCATGGATCCTCGTCATCGAGTCCGCTCTGGCCGGTCTCCTGGGATACCGCGGCTGGCCCATCCTGCCGGTCCTCGCGGTCCTGGCTTTCGTCGTCCGCCGCGTGAGCTTGTTCCTCGCCGGAAAGGCCGGAATAGCAGTTCATCCAGCAGATGCCCTGTACCGCGCCGAGTCCGACGACGAAATCGACCTCTACGCCGACGGCGGATACGACAACAAAAACCTGCTGGTCCTCGTCCGGGTCTACCTCGCAGCCGACAGGATTTCGCTTCGCTCGTGGACCATGCGACCCGAGCGGCCGACAAGATTGAACGCGCACGCCCACTATTTCGGTGTCGATGACGAAACGACCCTGCTCGAGCTGCCGTTCGACCGCATTCGCGACGTGACCCTCTGGACATTCCCCCCGGGGTACACCCGGCACCGCTGGTTCGTCGCCCCCGACGGCAAACCCCTCTACAACAACGCGATCTCCACCGCGATCCTCCTGTCGACCACCGACCCCAACCTGCCCGCGTTCACCATCCCCACCCCCGACGCGGCCGTCCTGACCGAAGCCGTCCGGAGACGCATCCATCACTACCACCGCAGCTAGCGGCGCGAATCGGAAGCCCGATGGAACCAGACCGGTCGGTCATGCGTCAGATACAGAAAGGGAACTTCCCGAACCGGAGGACACCGGCGACGCGCGCGAACGGAACACACGATGACAACTTTCGACATCGACACCGACGAGGTGCGGCGGCACGCGACAGCGATAGACGGCTACGGAGATGAGATCGAGAAGGCAGCCGAGGCCGCCCGCTATCTCACGATGACCACCGACGGCTACGGCGTCTACGGTCAGCCCGTCGCCCTCATGCTCCAGGGCCTCCAGGGTGTCGAAGCCGTGGCTCTCACCGCGCTCGGTGTCTCCCTGCACAGCGCGGGCGACAAACTGCGCTTCGCCGCGGGCGTGATCGACCAGGTGGACGCCGGATTCGGCAAGTCGATCGACACCCTGCGCGAGGAGATCACCGACTTCCTCGACGGCATCTCCGGGGGTCAGAAGTGACCAACGATCTCATCGCCTCGAAGACCGAGCTCCAGGGCAGCGCGCTCGGTGGGCTGATCGTCGGCACGGAGGGCACCGACTCGACCAAAGGCATCACCCTGCTCGAGGGCCTCAATACGGTGGCCGAGGGCGTCGAGAAGGACGACATCGGCCTGCAAGCGCTCGGCGTGGCGGCCGTGGGTCTCGACGCGCTCGCCGCTTACGGGGACCCGATCGGCTATGTCGCGGGCCAGCTCGTCACCTGGATGCTCGAACACGTCAAACCGCTCCGGGAAGCGTTCAACTCGCTGGCGGGCGACCCCGACATGATCAAGTCGTACGCGCAGTCGTGGACGAACATCGGCAACAGCCTGTCCCAGTCGGCGACGAACCTCGCGTCCTCGATCAAGAAGGAAACCGCGGACTGGTCCGGAGCGGCGGGCGACGCCTACCGGACTCTCGGCACCACCCTCACCACACTCACCCAGGCCATGGGCAAGGGCGCGGAGCTCCTGTCGACGCTGACCATGGCCGCGGCCGAGCTGGTCAACGGTGTCCGTACCGCAGTCCGTGACCTGCTCGCCGCGCTGGCCGGTGCCCTGGTCAGCTGGGCGATCCAGGAATTGGCCTCGGTCGGTACCCTTACGCCAGCGGTCGTCGCCCAAGTAGTCGCGCGGATCGCGAAGGATACGGCCATCGTGGCCAAACTCCTCGCCCAGTTGGCGAAGAACCTCAAGTCGATCACCACCTATCTCGCGTCGATCCGCGATCTCATCGACGGCGCGTACCGCACGGTGACCGCCCTGACTTCGTCCCCCCAGGCAACCGCCTGACCCCATCGACAAAAGAGCCCCTCACCTGGGTTAACAGGTGAGGGGCTCTTGTTGGCGGTGGCGGAGGGATTTGAACCCTCGGACGGGGGTTACCCGTCACACGCTTTCGAGGCGTGCTCCTTAGGCCGCTCGGACACGCCACCGCCGACTACGATACCGGAGTGGGTGCCGGATCGTTAAATCGGCAGGTCAGCGCTGATTTCGGAAGAAATCGTCGAGCAGCGCCACGCACTCGGTCTCGAGGACGCCGCCGCGCACCTGCGGGCGGTGGTTGAGTCTGCGGTCGCGCACGACGTCCCACAGCGAGCCGACGGCGCCGGTCTTGGGTTCCCAGGCGCCGAAGATCACCCTGTCCACCCGGGCCAGCACCAGCGCGCCCGCGCACATCGTGCAGGGCTCCAGCGTGACGGCCAGGGTCGCCCCCTCGAGCCGCCACCCGTCGCCGTGCACGGCGGCCGCCGCGCGCAGGGCCAGCACCTCGGCGTGCGCGGTGGGATCGCCGGTGGCCTCCCTGGCATTGCTCGCGCGGGCCAGCTCACGCCCCTCGGCGTCGAACACGACGGCGCCGACCGGCACATCGCGCGGGTCGGCGTCGGCGGCCGCGGCGATCGCGGCACGCATCATGTCCTGCTCGGTGGTCACCGGGGCAGTTTGTCCAGCACCGCCGCGAATTCGTTGGCGAAACCGAGGCGCTGGGCGATCATGCCGAGCTGCTCGTCGGGGTAGAGATCGGTCTCGGCGAGGATCACGCTGAGCACGGGCTCGGGCAGGCCGAGGTCGGCCAGCACGCCCAGGTCGCCCTCTTCCCACGGTTCGACGTCGTCGAGGTCGTCGGGGTCGATGTCGGGGATCTCGACATTGAGCGCGTCGAGCACGTCGGCGGCGATGTCGTAGTCGATCGCGGCGGTGGCGTCGGAGACGAGCAGCCGGGTGCCGCTCGGCGCCGGACGCACCACGACGAAGAACTCGTCGTCGACGTCGAGCAGCCCGAATACCGCCCCCGAGCTGCGCAGGGCCTTGAGTTCGGTCTCGGCGACCGACAGATCGTGCAGGGCATCGTTGGTCAGCGGACTACACCGCCACGTGCCTTCTTCGCGGACCACCGCCACTGCGAACCCTTCGACGTCGAAGTCGTCGTCCGACGTCGCCCTGTTCGTGCCCGAGCGCTGTGCTGCCATGGACCAAACGGTAGTCTGTCCCGCCCGTAATGATGAACTCGTGTGCCAATCTGTTCCGATGACACTCGACCAGCGCGGCGCCGTGTGCGTCCTCGGAACCGGTTTGATCGGCGGCTCTCTGCTGCGCGCCGCCGTCGCGGCGGGGTACGAGGCGTTCGGCTACAACCGCTCCGATTCGGGTGCCGAGGCGGCGCGTCGCGACGGTTTCGACGTCACCGGCGAGCTGGAGACGGTCCTGCGCCGGGCCGCCGAGACCGACGCGCTGGTGGTCCTGGCCGTCCCGATGCCCGCGGTCGACGTCATCCTCACCGCCATCGCCACGCACGCCCCCGACTGCCCGCTCACCGACGTGGTGAGCATCAAACAGCCGGTCGTCGACGCGGTACGCGAGCACGGGTTGGCGGCGAACTTCGTGGGTGGCCATCCCATGGCCGGTACGTCCGAATCCGGCTGGGCGGCAACCGATCCCGAGCTGTTCCGCGATGCGGTGTGGGCGGTCGGCGTGGACGAGGGCACCCGGGTCGAGCCCTGGACCCGGGTGGTGCGGCTGGCGCTGGACTGCGGGTCGGTGGTGGTCCCGGTGATCGCGGCCGAGCACGATCGGGCCGTCGCCCGGATCTCGCACCTGCCGCACGTGCTGGCCGAGGCGCTGGCGGCCTCCGGCGCCGACGGTGGTGCGCTGGCCCTCGGCCTGGCGGCGGGCTCGTTCCGCGACGGCACCCGCGTCGCCGCAACCGCCCCCGACCTGGTGCGCGCGATCTGCGAGCCCAACGACGCGGCCCTGGGCGCGGTTCTCGACGAGATCATCGCCGCCCTGGTGTCCGCACGCGAGTCCCTGCGCGCCGAGGGCACCCTCGGCGACCTTGTCGAGGAGGGTTACCGGGGGCGCACCGCCTACGACCGGCGCGAGCGGTGGGAGATCACCGGAGTGACTCCCGGGGAAGGCGATTGGCTGGGCGAGCTGCGGCGGGCGGGTCAGCGGGGCGGGGTGCTGCGCACGCTGTAACGGGGTCAGACGCGTTCGGCCAGACCCGGGTAGTCGAGGACGAATCCCTCCGGATCGACGGTGAGGGTGGCGCTGGAGACCGGGGAGAGCACATTGATGCCGTCGGCGGCGCTGGAGTAGGTGAGTTCGGCCTCCTGCACCAGCAGGTCGGGCAGCCGCACATAGACCACCGGCACCTGCACATCGCCCACGGCGTTCTGCAACCCGAACCGCCGGATGGGCAGGGTGTTGAAGAACGGGCTCAGCACCACATCCACATCGAGCGCACCGCCGAAGGTCGAGCGCACATGACTGCCACCCGCGTCGACGAGCCAGTAGTTCTCCTCGTCACGGGAGATGGAGGCGTGTCGCTCGCCCGCGGCGGTGGTGGTGCGCAGCGAGAGCCTGCGGGTGGCGCCCGCCTCGTCGGTGACCAGGTCGTAGGAGGCGCTGAAGGCCGGATGCTCGTCGCCCGCGCTACCGATCATCCGGCCCGCCGCCCTGATCCGGTTCCCGTTCACCGTCACCCGCACCGATTCCATCCGGGTGTTGTCGTGGGCACGCCAGGTGAGGACCGACGGCCACCGCGACGCCGGTCGGATCTCGGAGGGGCCTGCGGCCGGGCCCGGGGCTGGGGACGTCACCTCTCTACGGTAAGCGACACCGGCCCCGCTGCCCCACAACACGGGCAACACGGGCGCATCACACCAGCGAATCCCGCCAGGCGGCATGGAGACCGGCGAATCGGCCCTGTCCGGCGATCAGCTCGGCCGGGGCGCCGTCCTCCACGATGCGGCCCGCGTCGAGCACCAGCACCCGGTCGGCGATCGCCACGGTGGAGAGCCGATGGGCGATGATCACGGCGGTTCGGTCGCGCAGCAGCGTCTCGAGCGCGTGCTGGACCAGCCGCTCGCCCGGGATGTCCAGGCTGGAGGTGGCCTCGTCGAGCACGATCACGGCCGGATCGGCAAGGAACACCCGCGCGAAGGCCACCAACTGCCGCTGACCGGCCGAGAGCCTGCCGCCGCGGGTGCGCACGTCGGTGTCGTAGCCGTCGGGCAGCGAGGCCACGAACCGGTCCAGGCCCACCGCCGTGGCGGCCGCGCGCACCTCGGCATCGGACGCGTCGGGCCTGCCGAGACGGATGTTGTCGGCGATGGTCCCGGAGAACAGGTACGCCTCCTGGGTGACCATCACGATGTGCCTGCGCAGGTCCGCGTCGGTGAGCCTGCGCAGGTCGACCCCATCCAGGCTGACGGTGCCGCCGCTCGGGTCGTAGAACCGGGTGAGCAGCTTGGCCAGCGTCGACTTGCCCGCGCCCGTCGCGCCCACCAGCGCCACCACTTGGCCCGCCGGGATGTCCAGCTCGAACTCCGGTAACACGCGGGTGTCCTGGTAGCCGAACCAGACGTGGTCCATCCGCACCTCGCCCCGCGCCTCCAACAGCGCCACCGGATCGTCGGGTTCGGCCACCGACGGTTCCTCCTCGAGCACGCCGGAGATCTTCTCCAGTGCCGCCGCGGCGGACTGATAGGAGTTGAACACCTGGGCGAGCTCGTCGAGCGGACCGTAGAACTGGTCGAGGTAGAGCAGATAGGCCGCGAGCACGCCGAGGGCGAGATTGCCCTCCATCACCTGCCAGGCACCGACCAACAGCACGATGACAGTGGTCAGCTTGCCGATGAAGTTCGACAGGCCCACGTAGTCGCCCATGCCGCGGATCGCGGTGGTGGTGGCCCGCTGATACTCGCTGTCCTCGGCGGCGAGCACCTCCTGGTTGCGCCCTTCGCGCCGGAATGCCTGCACCGCCCGCATGCCGCTCATCGCCTCGACGAACTGCACGATCACCCGGGCGATCGCCCCGCGCGTACGCCGGTAACCCGCCCGCTGACGCCGCTGCGCCCACCGGGTCACCAGCACCAGCGGCACGAACCCGAGCAGCACGATCGAGGCCAGCATGGGATCGAGCCAGACCAGCAGCACCGCGATGGTGACCACCGACAGGATCGCGCCGAAGGCCTGATTCAGCGCGCCCTCGAGCAGTTCCTGGAGGGTTTCGATATCGCTGGTGAGCCGGGTGACGACCTTGCCCGAGGTGTAGCTCTCGTGGAACGACACACTCAGCCGCTGGGTGTGCCGGAACGCGCGCACCCGCAGGTCGAACAGCACCCGCTGACTCAGCGAGCCCGAGGCCCGCAGGAAACAGAACGTGGTGACACCCGAGGTGAGGGTGACCGCGACGAACCCGGCCACCGTCGCGATCAGCGGTGTCCAATCACCCTGTCGACCGGCGCTGATGCCGTGGTCGAGGCCGTAGGCGATGAACAGCGGCAGCGAGACCTTGGCCGCGTTGTCGAGCAGGATCAGCACGAAGGTGAGCAGCGCCTGGTTGCGGTAGGGCCGCACCAGGTCGAGCAGCAGGCGCCGGGAACGCCCGGCCAGCACCAGGTTTCCGGTGCCGGTGACCGCGTCGTCCTCCTTGGCGATGCCACGCCAGTCGGCTTCGCGTTCCGGCACGTCCTGCGCCGTAGTCGTTTCCGTGCTCGTCATGATTCACCTCCCATCAGCTCGCGGTAGCGCGCGTTGCCGCGCAGCAGCTTCTCGTGCGTGCCCTCGGCGACGATGCGTCCGTCGGCCAGCAGCGCCACCCGGTCGGCCAGCGCGGCGGTCGAGGGCCGATGCGCGACCAGCAACGTGGTCGCGCCGGACAGCACGCTGCGCAACCGGTCCTGCACGCGCTCTTCGGTTTCCACGTCCAGCGCGGAGAGCGGGTCGTCGAGCACCATGATCCGGCCGTGCTCGGCGGCGCTGTCGCCGCTGAGCACCGCCCTGGCCAGGGCCAGCCGCTGCCGCTGGCCACCGGACAGACTCATGCCCTGCTCACCGATCCTGGTGTCCAGGCCCCAGGGCAGCTCGTCGACGAAGTCGGTGGCCTGTGCGATGTCGAGGGCTTGGCGCACGTCGTCGTCGGTGGCACGCGGGTCGCCCAGTGCGACGTTCTCGCGCACGCTGGCCGAGAACAGCACCGGTTCCTCGAAGGCCACCGTCACCACCCGGCGCAGGTCGGCCAGGCGCAGGGTGGCGATGTCGATGCCGTCGATGGTGATGCTGCCCGCGTCCACGTCGTAGAGCCGTGGAATCAGTTCCAGCAGTGCGGTTTTGCCACTGCCGGTGGCACCGACCAGCGCCACGGTCTCGCCGGGCCGGATCCGTAGCGAGAGGTCGTCCAGCACCGCGGTGTCGGTCCCGTCGCCCGAGCGCGGATAGGCGAAGCGCACGCCGTCGATGACCAGCTCGCCACGCACCCGCGCGGGCAGATCCACCGGCCGCTCGGGATCGGTGATGTCGAGCGGGGTGTCGATGATCTCCCAGAACCGGTCGGCGGCCGTGCGCGCCTCGAACAGCTCCGAGAGCAGGAAGCCGGTCCAGATGATCGGCCACTGCAGGAATGTCGCCAGGGTGATGCTGGCGACCAGCGTGCCCATCGTCATCGAACCGTGCACCACCGAGTAGCCACCGACGCCGAGCGAGATCGCGATGGCGACGGTCGGCAAGGTCACCATGGCCGCCCACAGCGTGGCGTCCAGGCGCACCTTCTCCAGCTCGGTGCGTTGCAGTTCGCGCGACAGTGCCGTGAAGCGGGAGCCGAAGAACCGGCCGCGACCCAGCGCCTTGAGCACCCGCACGCCCTGCGCGGATTCCTGGGCGATGGTCGCGAGGTCACCGGACTGGTCCTGCGAGCGCCGCGAGGCCACCTCGAAGCGCCGCACGAACCGCAGGCAGAAGATGGTGAGCGGCAGCGAGACCACCGTGAAGATCAATCCCACGTGCCAATTCATCACGAACAGCGCGCACAGCCCGGTCGGCAGCAGCACCAGGTGCACGACGAGGAACGGACCGGCGAACGCGACGAACCGGCGGATGACGCTCATGTCGTCGACCGCGCGGGAGAGCAGCTGACCGGACTGCCAGCCATCATGTCTGCCGATGGAGAGCGCCTGCAGCTGGGTGAACAGCTTGGCGCGCATGGCGATCTCGAACAGCGTGGAGGGCTTGGACACCAGCCACCGTCGGCCCCACATACCGAACGATTCGAGCGCGCCGAGGGCGAAGACCAGCGCGACCGGCCACAGCAGACCGGCGAAGTCGCGGTGCGCGATCGGTCCGTCGATCACCTTCGCGATCAGCAACGGGATGAGGATGGCCGTGCTGGTGGCCAGGATGGCCAGGACATTGGCGGCGATCAGTGGCACCCGGTACGGGCGCAGGTAGGGCAGGAACCGCCGCAGCGACCGCATTCCCCCGCGCGGTGGCTGTGTCGACGGCTGCGATCTGTCGGCCTCCGATTCGGCTGCCGCCAGGTCCAATGTGACAGACAAGGTTCCCCCTCGATGTCCGGTGGATGGATGTTTCCGCCAACGTCACGCCCAGTGATGTTCGCACCGGGGTCCGACAAGTTCGATCCATCCAGAGTCCCATCGTGGACCCGCCCCCGGCCACTGATTTTCCGCCGGTCGGTCGGAGCTCGCGTTCGCGCCCGAAGCCGCCTTCGCGTGGGCCGATACAATTCGCCGCGGAGCGAGAGCGGGTCGCTGACCAGCGCGCGGCGCTGACGAAACACAGGAGGGTCGTTGACTCGGATGGTCGGGCTGTTCGCCGGTATCGGCGGGCTCGAACTCGGCCTCGCCGGAAACGGCTGGGCTACCGAGTTACTCTGCGAGATCGACCCCGGCGCCCAGGGCGTGCTCGCCGCCCGCTTCCCCGATGTCCCGCTGCACGGCGACATCACCCGATTACGCTCGCTGCCCGCGAACACCGAGCTGGTCGCGGCGGGGTTCCCCTGCCAGGACCTGTCCCAGGCCGGACGCACCGCGGGCATCACCGGCCGCCGCTCCGGCCTGGTCGACGAGGTGTTCCGGCTGGTCCGGCGCAAGCGCGGACCGCGCTGGCTGCTGATCGAGAACGTCCCCTTCATGCTCCAACTCGGCCGCGGCGCGGCCATGCGCCACATCACCGGCGCGCTCGAGGAACTCGGCTACACCTGGGCCTACCGCGTCGTCGACGGCCGCGCGTTCGGACTGCCCCAGCGCAGGCAGCGGGTGCTGATGCTGGCCTCGCGCACCGAAGACCCCCGCCAGGTGCTCTTCGGCGACGACGCGGGCCCCCGCGACTACGGCGATCCCGACCGCGACCCCTGCGGCTTCTACTGGACCGAGGGCGTGCGCGGCCTCGGCTGGGCGGTCAACGCGGTGCCCACCCTCAAGGGCGGGTCCGGCCTCGGCATCGCCAGCCCACCGGCGGTGCGGCTGCCCGCGGGCGAGATCGTCACCCCGGGCATCGTCGACGGTGAGCGACTCCAGGGTTTCGCCGCCGACTGGACCGCTCCCGCCCTCGACGTCCCCGGCGTCCGGCACGGCCACCGCTGGAAGCTGGTCGGCAACGCGGTGAGCGTGCGCATGGCGAACTGGGTCGGCGAACGCCTGGCCGCCCCACTCCCCCTGCTCACCGACGGCGAACCGCTACGCCCCGGCGAACCGTGGCCGACCGCGGCCTGGGGCCACGCGGGCGTCGTCCACCGGGTGCCGGTCTCCACCTGGCCGGTCCACGAGCCCTATGAGGACCTGAAGAACTTCCTCACCGAGTCCCGCCTGCTCTCCCCCCGCGCCACCGCGGGCTTCCTCCGCCGCACATCCATGGGCAGCCTGCGTTTCCCACCGGGCTTCCTCGACGACGTCCGCGACCACCTCGACCGCATGGGTGGTTGGGCCGCGTGACCGCACGCGGGCAGGAGCCCCCGCCGTCCGCGGCCGCCGGACAACCGCCTGCCGCCGGGGCCACGAACCGGCCGACGACGGATGCCGCGACCAGCGCGCGGATGGCTCGACAGCGACGCGCCGATACCGGGCCGGAACTGGCACTGCGGCGCGAGTTGCATCGCGCCGGGCTGCGCTACTTCGTCGACCGGTCACCGATCAAAGGCCAGCGCCGCCGCGCGGACGTGGTGTTTCCGCGCTTGCGGATCGCGGTGTACGTGGACGGCTGCTTCTGGCATCGCTGCCCGCAGCACGCGACGAGCCCGAAGAACAACGCCCAGTGGTGGGCCGACAAGCTGGCGGGCAATGTGGCCCGCGACCGGGCCACCGACGCCGCGCTGACGGCGGCGGGCTGGCAGGTGGTGCGCGTCTGGGAACACGAGGACCCGCACGCGGCGGCCGAACAGATCGGCGCGCTCGTCCGCGCGCGAGGTCGATCCGGATAGAAGCGATCTACCCGCGGCGATCCGAACGCGCGCGGGCGGACGCGACGACGCTCAGCGTCGTGCGTCGGAACGAACTCGCACGCGCACCGGCGCCTTGCGCGCCTGGGTGGCGAGATAGCCGGACACCGCCATCGCCAGGATCGTGGCGGTACTCGCCATAGCGATCACATAGCTCATTCGAAGACCTCCCGGTTCGTTGTCCTCCACCACCCTGCCCGGCGAACCTGACAGCAACCTGTGCGCGCGGCGCGGCAACCATGCCTCACAACCCCGCCGCGCCTGATCGTGCCTGTTCGACGCGAACAGCACAATGGTCGATGTGACCGAACTCGCCCGGTTCTCCCGCGTGCCTGCCCTGCTGATCGCGCTCGCGATCGCCGTCGCGGGCCTGTGCTACTCGTCCTGGGTGCTCGAGTTCGTCCTCCCGATCCACGTCGATCCGGTGAACACCTTCCTCAGCGAGCTCGACGCCGACGGCAAGCCCTACCGCGAGGTGTTCGCCACCGCCGACAAGCTCGTCGGGCTGCTGCTCATCCCCGCCGCGCTCGGCGGCCTGCTGGTCTTCCGGCGCCGTGCACTCACTACGACAGGCTGGCTCGCCCTGCTGTGCTTCGGCGCCTCGACCATCGCCGACGCCATGCTGCCCCTGCACGACTGCGATCCGGCGGTGAGCGCGTGCGGCGGCGACAGCGGGCTGTTCCCGCAGCTGCACCAGCCGCACGCGCTCACCAGCACGCTGGCGGTGACCTCGATCGCGGTGGCGGCGTTCGCGTTCAGCGGCGCCGCCTACCGCTATCACCGCTGGGCGATCCTGCGCGAGTTCGGTGTGGTCGTACTCGTCGTCGGCTCCGCGGCCACCATCTGGATGCTGTTGGCCGACAACCTGTCCGGCTCCTACGCCCTCGGGATCGCCCAGCGCATCCAGGTCGGCGCGATGTCGCTGTGGCTGCTCGCGCTGGCCGCCGCCGTGCTGGTCGAGGCGCGCGAGTGGACTACTTGACGGTGATCTTCACCGTGTAGCCCTCGACCTTCGCGGGCAGTTTGGTCGTGTCGACCGCGAGTACCTCGCCGGTGTCCTGCACCCCGTCGGGCAGCGTCTTGGGCTTCAGCCCGAACGGCGGCTGCTCGCCGGTGCTCGCGGCCAGCCCGAAGTCGCTGTCGTTGGCGATGTAGATCGTCTTGCCGCCGTCGAGGGTGGCGATGCCCTCGATCTTGTCGTGGCCGAAGAAGCGGCCCTTGTCGTCGAGGGAGACCAGTAAGGCCGACAGGTCGAGGTTGCCCGTCTTCGCGACCGGCGTGATGCCCGCCTTGCGCAGCGCCGCCACGGCGTCCGCGGTCGGGACGACCCCGACCAGGGTCTCGATCGGCTTGCCGTCGATCAGCAGACCGCCCTTGGCGGCGTCGTAGGTCGCGCCCGGCAGGCTCGACTGCGGGCCGACGTCGGTGGCGCCGGAGATGTCGACGGTCCAGATCTTCTTGTCCGACTTCGGCGCGAGATTGCCGTCACGCTCGTCGACCAGGAAGGTCGTGGCGCTCAGCGCGGTGATCTCCGAGACCGCGACCTTGGTCTGCTTCGGGTCCTGCAACGGATACAGGAATTCCTTCTGCGCCTTGGTCTTCAGGTCCACGGTGACAATGCGCGCGATCGGTACCTCCTTGGCCGAGCCCTCCAGTCCCGGGGTCTTGATCGCGCTCTGCACGATGCCGACCAGTGTGCTCCCGTCGGGAGTGATGGTCAGGCCCTCCATGCCCTGGTTGGGGCTGCGCAGCGAGATCTCCTGGGGCAGCCCCGCACCCGGCGCCAGCCGCTCGATCTCCTTGCCCTGCGCGTCGAAATGCACCAGGAACGGGCCGTATTCGTCGGAGACCCAGAAGGTGCCGTCGGCCAGCGCCACCAGGCCTTCCGGATCGAGCCCGTGGTCGGTGGCGGGCAGTACGGCGCCCTGGAGGTCCTTGATGGTCTCGCCGGTGTCGGCGGCGACATCGACCTGGCCGTTGAACGGCACGCCAGCGGCATTGCGCAGGTCGATGCTCGACTGCAGTTCGGCACGGTTGTCGACCAGCTTGAAGCGGCCGATCTTCGGCACGAAACTCGGTGTCGGCGCGAGCTTCTCGTTCTTGCCGGGGCCGTCGACATTCGGGCCGCGGTCGGTGAGGCCGTAGAACTCGTCGGTGCTGCCCGGCACCGGCGTCCAGGCCGAGCCGTAGCCGCTGCCCTGCACGGTGGCGCCGCCGTATTCGCCGAGCGCGGGGATATCGGTGGTGTAGAGCCGCACCGCGTCGGTGGTGGTGACCTCGAACTGGTCGGTGCCGGTGTAGCCCGCGTTCGGTATGTAGACGTAGGCGCCGTCGCCGCGCCGGGTCACCGAGCCGTGCTCGGGTTCCACGCGCACGCCGAGCACCGCGCTGGTGTCGGCGGCGGCGACCAGGTCGTCGAGCGAGAGGACCAATGGCTGGTCCTTGCTCGCGGTGAAACCCGACGAGCTCGGCGTCGAGCAGCCTGCCGCGAGGGCGGCCGCGGCGCAGAGGGCGGCGGTGAGGGGGAAGAGGCGTAGACCTGGTCGTGCGTTCACTTCCCCTGCGTACCGTGGTGAATCGTCCGGCAGGCGACCAGCGCGTGAATTGTCTTCCAGCAGCCGGTGGATCATTCTGGCTGTCATGACCACAAGTCGGGTGAACATCTCTTCTTCCTCCGATTTCGAAGATGTCGTGGGGTACTCCAGGGCGGTGCGCGTGGGCGCTCATGTCGTCGTCAGCGGCACCACGGCCGCGATCCCCGGTGGTGGGGCGGTCGGCGGTGACGACATCGGAGCGCAGACCCGGGAGGTCCTGATCCGTATCGCCACCGCGCTCGAGCAGGCCGGGGCGAGCCTGCGGGACGTGGTCCGTACCCGCCTGTTCGTCACCGATATCGCCCGCTGGCCCGAGGTCGCCGCCGCCCACGCCGAGGTGTTCGGTGCGATCCGGCCCGCCGCCGCCATGTACGAGGTATCTGCCTTGATCGCCCCCGAACTCCTGATCGAGATCGAGGCGGACGCGATCGTCGCTGACTGAATCGTCACACGCGGCCGCTCCGGCCGATCGGCGCGAAGGCCGAAATATCCCCAGTTATCCACAGGTTCGGAGTTATCCACAGGCGGCCGAGATCGGCGGTGCGGGCGGGCGGCGCCCACTACGCTCGATCCCGTGACCAGCGAAACGGCAACTCCCACCGACCTGCTCGATCAGGTCGCCGCGTCCACCGCGCGCTTCGACACCACGATCGGCACGCTCACCGAGGTCGCGCTGGCCGAACCGTCGCGGTTACCCGGCTGGACTCGCGGTCACGTGCTGGCGCACATGGCCCGCAATGCCGACAGCCTGCTGAACCTGTTGCTGTGGGCGCGCACCGGCATCGAGATCCCGCAGTACGCCAGCGGCGCCCTGCGCGACGCCGACATCGAGGCGGGCGCACCGCGGACCCTGGAGGTGCAGCACGCCGACTTCGCCGCGTCCGCACACCGCTGGCAGGCCGTCGCCACCACCATGCCGTCAGCGGACTGGCTGGCCGAGGTCCGCAACCGCCAGGGCGGCACCCTCACCGCCGACCAGATCCCCTGGATGCGCCTGCGCGAGACCGAGATCCACCACGTCGACCTCGGCACCGGCTACACCCCCGCCGACTGGCCCGCCCCCTTCGTCTCGCGCCTGCTCCCCGAAACCGTCATCGACCTCGCGACCAAACTCGACCCCGAGGCCACCCCCACCTTCGACCTCCAGGCCACCGACACCGACTTCATCGCCACCCTCGGCCCCGGCCGCCCGAACCACACCATCATCGGCCCCTCCCACGCCCTCCTGGCCTGGCTCCTCGGCCGCTCCCCCGGCCAAGACCTCACCGGCCCCCTCCCCCCACTCCCCGCCTGGAAATAGCGACCGCGCGTCAGCCGTCCAGCGCAGACGGCAGACCGCTGTCATAGATCGACAGCACATCGGTCGTGCTCCGAAGAGCGGCGACGACCGACGCCGCCGGGGAGACGAACATGTGCGGATAGTCGACCTCACCGAGCCCGGGATCGACCGGCCACGCCAACCGCTCTCCGGTCAACGAGAACTCCGCCGCAACCCCCTCCTTGTTGCCCCGCGGATCCTGCCGATGCCATCCATCCCCCAGATGGACCGCGACCAACCCGTGCAGCACGAACCCGTCACCGTGCGCGAGACGCTGATAGCAGAGCCCGGTCGGTATGCCCGCCGACCGCAGCAGCGCGGCAAGCAGATGAGACTTCGCATAACAGAGCCCAACCCGCTCCCGCAGTACCTCCCCGGCGGTCAACGTCACCCGGGAATCCCGCGCGTCGTATGAGTGCCCGACTTCGTCCCGCACCCACTCGAACGCCACCTTCGCGAACCCGCTGTCATCCTGCGCTCCCCGCCGGAGGTCATCCGCGAGCGCGAGCACCTCTGGGTCATCGATCTGGACGATCGAGTCGCCCGCGAGGTACGCCGCCGGAGGCAGTTCAGGAGCCAGGAGAGGGTGGTCGGTCACGCTGACAATTATCGGACCGGAAACGAAACCCGCCTCCTACCGGGGAGCCGGTAGGAGGCGGATTGTTGTGCGCCCGAAGGGATTCGAACCCCTAACCTCTTGATCCGTAGTCAAGTGCTCTATCCGTTGAGCTACGGGCGCATGGTGGTGCTTGTTCAGTTGTTACCCGGCGGACCGGGTGTGGCGGAGGCGAGAGGATTTGAACCTCCGGTCCCCGTGAAGGGACAACTCATTAGCAGTGAGTCCCATTCGGCCGCTCTGGCACGCCTCCTGGAGCCTTCTCTTTCGAGGGCACCGGTTCTTCTCGAACCGCCGGGAATGAAGATTACACGAGGCGGTGAAGTAGTCCAAAACGCCTGGTCAATCAGCGTAAATTGCTGTCGAACCAGTCGTAGATACGGGTCTGGGAGTCGATGCGGATCTCGGTGGCGGCGTCGTCGTCGGGGTCGGGGCGATCGGCGCGGTGACTCAGGCCGGGATAGGTGATGGTGAGACTGGCCACAGGGGCGCGGGCGGCGGACTCGCGGAGGCGGTCGACGGCCTCGGGAGGGGTGGCGGGGTCGTCGTCGCCGAACAGGCCGAGCCAGGGGGCCTGGAGGTCGGGGGCGATCTCGGCGAGGGCGGCGTCCTGGCCGGGTAGGGGTTCGGTGATGCCGGGGGCAGCGACGCTCACCGCGGCGCCGATGGGGCGGGTGGTGGCGACGAGGAAGGCGGCGGTGCCCGCGGTGTCGAAGCCGAGCACGCCGATGGTGTCGGGGAAGACGCCCCGGCGGGTGAGCCAGTCGAAGCCCGCGTCGAAATCGTCGAAGAGTTCCTCGCCGAAGACGTCGTGGATGTCGTCGTCGGGGAGACGGTCGAGCAGGTGCGGGGCGACGACGATCCAGCCTTCGAAGGCCAGTGAGCGCATCAGCTCGAACAGCTGCGGCGGGAACTCGCGCGATTCGTGCAGGACGACGATCCCGCCGCGGGCCGTGCGTTCGGGCTCGACCACGGTGATGGGCACGGCGGTGCGCGTCGCGGATTCCACCGTGTCCACACCGCCCGCCTCGCCGGAGACCTGCACCGGCCGTAGCGGGGCGACGTCGTCGTAAGTGCCCGGCATAAACCCAGCGTAGGCGGCGAAACGGCGGTTGGGTAGGTCTGCGCCGCCGCGCCGCGCGTCGAGTCGGGCGCGCATCGTAGGGTGGAGGTGTGTCAGCGCATATCCGGCCCGATCTCGCCACCATCCCGGCCTATGTCCCGGGTCGTAACCACCCCGACGCGGTGAAGCTCGCGTCCAACGAGACGACCTTCGGGCCGCTGCCCAGCGCTGCCAAGGCGATCGCGGAGGCCGCCGAGCAGGCCAATCGCTACCCGGACAACCAGGTCACCGAGCTGCGCGGCGCGCTGGCGGACTTCCTCGGGGTGACCGTGGCGAATGTGGCCGTGGGGTGTGGCAGTGTGGCGCTGTGCCAGGAACTGGTGCAGATCACCTGTGACGCGCCGACCGACGAGGTGGTCTTCGCCTGGCGCTCGTTCGAGGCGTACCCGATCGTCACCCAGGTGGGCAACGCCACCGCGGTGCCGGTGCCGCTGGCCGAGGGGCATCTGCACGATCTGGACGCGATGGCCGAGGCGGTCACCGAGCGCACCAAGCTGATCTTCGTCTGCAATCCGAACAACCCCACCGGCACCGCGCACGGCCGCGCCGAGCTGGAACGGTTCCTGGACCGGGTGCCCGCGCACGTGCTGGTGGTGCTCGACGAGGCGTACTACGAGTACCTGCGGCTGACGCCCGAAACCCATCCCGACGGCGTCGAGATCGCCCGCACCCGGCCCAACGTGGTGGTGCTGCGGACCTTCTCGAAGGCCTATGGTCTGGCCGGACTGCGGGTGGGTTACGCGGTGGGCGATCCGGAGGTGATCACCGCGCTGCTGAAGGTGCACATCCCGTTCAGCGTGAACAAGCTCGCCCAGGCCGCGGCCATCGCCTCGCTGGAGGCGCGCGGCGAGCTGCTCGACCGGACCGACGTGCTGGTGACGCAGCGCCAGGAGGTGCGCGCGGCGCTGCTGGCCGCGGGCTACGAGGTGCCGCCGAGCGAGGCCAATTTCGTCTGGCTGCCGCTGGGCGCGCGCAGCCTCGACTTCGCCGAGGCCAGTGCCGCGGCCGGGGTGCTGGTGCGGCCGTTCGCCGGGGACGGGGTGCGCGTGACGATCGGCGATCCGCACGAGAACGAACTGTTCCTCGCTTTCGCCACGGCACCGGAGAATGCCGCGCGATTCCGTTAGTCCGGCGCACGGTCATCGGCCCTTGACAGCCAGTCACGGTGTGATTACGGCGAATTCGAGCACACCGCCAGCACACCCGCAATAGGCTGGCGCGCAGCGAATTCGGGCACCGGCGACGAGGCTGTCGCCGGAACGCGCACCGGCCGGGTGGAGTGTTACCCGGCAGCTTCGTCGACGCAGCCCGGGTCCGCCCGCACGGCCCCGCACCCCGCTGCCCGACCGGAGATGTCCCGTGAACCAACGCTCGCGCCCGCTTGTCTGCGAAACGATCACCGCGCCAACCGCTTTCACCGAACCGGACGTCGACCTGGAGCGCAGGCTACGCGACTGCGACGAGTTCTTCCGCTACCCCGAACTCGCCCACCTGCCCGCCGAGCGCCGCCTCGGCGCGCTGGCGGAATTGCGGGAAACCGGCACCTATCGCCAGACCGCCGAGGAAATACTCATCGGCGCGAAATTGGCCTGGCGAAATCACGCCCGCTGCGTCGGCCGCAAACACTGGCGCACGCTCAAACTCCTCGACGCGCGACAGGTGACATCGGCTCGGGAACTCGCCGACGTGTGCTGGGAACATCTGCGTCTGGCGACCAATGGCGGCGCGATCCAGTCGATGGTCACCGTCGGGCCGCAGCGGGTGCCGGGGCGCGGTGAATTCCGCATCGTGAGCAGTCAATTGATCCGCTACGCCGGGTACCGCAACGGGGACGGGACGGTCACCGGCGATCCGGCCAATATCGCCGCCACCGAGCAGGCGCGGGCGCTGGGCTGGTGTGGCGAGGGCACGCCCTTCGACATCCTGCCGGTGCTGATCAGCGCGCCCGACGAGGAACTGCGGTATTTCGAGGTGCCGCGCGAGCTGGTCCGCGAGGTCGAGCTGGTCCATCCGGACCATCCCTGGTTCGCTTCGCTCGGTCTGAAATGGCATGCGTTGCCCGCGGTCTCGAACATGGATCTCGACATCGGTGGCATCACCTATCCGTTCGCCCCGTTCAACGGCTGGTATGTGGGCACCGAGATCGGCGCGCGCAATCTCAGCGACACCGACCGCTACAACATGCTCCCGCTGATCGCCGATCTGATGGGTCTGGATACCTCCTCGGTGCGCACGCTGTGGCGCGACAAGGCGCTGATCGAGCTCAATCACGCCGTGCTGCACAGTTTCCGTGCCGCCGGGGTGCACATGGTCGACCATCACACCGTCGCCAAGCAGTTCTGCGACCACGTCCAGCGCGAGGAGGCCGCGGGCCGCCGCTGCCCGACCGACTGGAGTTGGGTGAACCCGCCGATCTCCTCGGGCCTGACCCCCACCTTCCACCGCTACTACGACGAGCCGGACCTGGACGTGCGCCCGAACTTCGTCAAGCGCGAGGCCTGAACACGGCGCTGACCTGGCGTGTTTGTGGTGAACCGGCTCGGGTATTTGCCTCGGAGTAGCTGACCTGGAGTACCCCGGGCGCTGCACGCAACCGATCACCACAACACAGCGGCGCCGTCACCACCTCACCGGGTGGCCCGGCCCGCACAGGTAGGAGGTTCGATCATGACCAGAGCGACATTGGATTCGCTGATCGGCGCCACCGCGTACGACGAGCGGGGCGAGAAGATCGGCAAGGTCAAGCAGGTCTACATCGACAACGCCACCGGCTCGCCGACCTGGGCGGCCGTGTCCACCGGCCTGTTCTCCAGCGATTCGCTGGTGCCGCTGGCCGGGGCCGAGCATCGCGCCGACGACGGCTCGCTACGCCTGCACGTCGACAAGGAAACGGTGAAGTCCGCGCCGCATCGCGACGAGGGCGGATGGATCAGCGCCGAGTCCGAGCAGGAGCTGTTCCAGCACTATCACGTCGACCCGCGCGCGGCGGGCTGGAACACCTACGGCCGTCAGCCGATCCGCCCCGGTGACGACGAACCGCTGACCCACGGCGATCCCGAGATGATCCGCTCCGAGGAGCAGTTGCAGGTCGCCACCGAGAGCGAGGAGGTCGGCACCGCCCGGTTGCGCAAGTACGTCGTGACCGAGGAACAGAACGTGCGGGTGCCGGTCAGCCACGAGGAAGTGCACGTGGAACGCGAGCCGATCACCGACCGGGACACCGGGCGCAGGCCCGAGATCAGCGAGGAGGAACGCGAGGTGGTCCTGCACGCCGATCGGGTGCGGGTCGACACCGAGGCGGTCCCGGTGGAGCGGGTGCGCCTGGCGGTCGACGAGGTCGACGAGGAGCGCACGGTGAGCGGCACCGTCCGTAAGGAACAGGTGGAGACCGAGGGTATCGAGGACGATCGACGGCGCGACCGGTCCTGATCCGGTCCGCGCCGTGGCAGCCGCCCACCGATCCGGTGGGCGGCTGCCTGCCCGTTCCGTCGCGGCGGCGGCGGGCGTAATGTCGCTGGTGACGGGCCGAATCGGCGTGGTCCGGCTCGCTGACGACGAGCGAGGAGACCTCAGATGAGCACCGCATCAACTCCGGGATTCGATGCCGACGCGCTGCGCCGCGGCATCGAGGGCCGCGACGCCACCACCCTGCTGACGCTCTACGGCGACGACGCCGAGATCCGCATGGTCGACCACCACGACCAGCCCAGCCACCCCCGCGTGCTGCACGGCCGCGCGGCGATCGGCGCGATGTTCGACGACGTGTGCGCCCGCGAGATGACCCACAAGCTGGAGAGTCTGCTGACCGACGGCGACCACATCGCCTTCGTCGAATCCTGCCGCTACCCTGACGGCACCCGCGTCCTGGTGCACTCCATGGCCGATCTGCGCGACGGCCGCATCGTCGACCAGACCTCGATCCAGGCCTGGGACGAGGTCAGCTGAAATCGGCCACGTGGTCGGCGGCCCAGCGCTGATAGCTGCGCGGCGCGGCGCCGGTGACCTCCCGGATCGTCGTGTTCGGCAGGCCGGGGGCATCGACGAGACCGGCCAGCACGATGCGGGCGATGTCGGGGGCGAGCCAGGTCATGTGGTCCAGCGCCTCGTCGGGGTCGACCTCGGTCCAGGTCAGCGGGCGGCCGAGAGCGGCGCCGAGCGCGGCGACCTGGTCGACGCGACGCAGCGTGGCCGAGCCGGTGAGGTCATAGCGCGCCCGCGTGGCCGTCGGTGGTGAGGGCGCGCACGGCAATCGCGGCGACCACCGCGTCCGCGATCTCGGCCGAGAGCATCGGCCAGGTGAGAGAGACCGCGTCGATACCGTCGAGGGCCCGGTGCAGGATGTCCGGTGCGGTCAGATCGCCTCGCACCACGTCGATTCCGGGTAGCGCGGCCGCACGGGGATCGCGGGCCAGCGCGCGCACCCGCCCCGGATGCGCGGACAGTTGCGCGGCCACCTGACCGCTGACGTGACCGGTCGCCCCGATCACCAGGATGTTGTTGTCGACCATGCGCCGACGGTAGGAACGGAGCTTACGCGGATACGGGCTGCTCGAGCGGACGGTGGAGCCGACGAGTCCGCCGCGGGTGACCTACGCGCTGACGCCGACGGGGCAGGAGGTGGCCGGGCAGTTGCAGGGCCTGCTGGCGTGGGTGGAGAGCAGGGCCGAGGAGATCGTGCGCTTCGGCGGTGGCGGAGACGGAGGGATTTGAACCCCCGGTGGTTTTTACGCCACGCTCGCTTTCAAGGCGAGTGCATTCGGCCGCTCTGCCACGTCTCCCTGGTGAGGAATCGTAGCGGATCGTCGCAAACCGGTTTTGCGGCGGCGCGGGCGGGGGGTACTCGCGGTGGGGCGCTGGGCGGGGAAGGATCGGCGTATGCGCGCAATCGAGTTGGACGGGTTCGGTGGGCCCGAGGTGATGGAGTGGACCGTGACCGTCGATCCGGAGCCGGGGCCCGGTGAGGTGCTGGTCGAGGTGGTGGCCGCGGGGGTGAACCGGGCGGATGTGTTGCAGCGGCGAGGGTTCTATCACCCGCCCGCCGACGCCAGCTCGGTGCTGGGGCTGGAGTGTTCGGGGACGATCGCGCAGCTCGGGGAAGGGGTGCGCGACTGGCGGGTGGGGGATCGGGTGTGCGCGCTGCTCAGTGGCGGCGGGTACGCCGAGCGGGTGGCGGTGCCCGCGACCCAGCTGCTGCCGGTGCCCGACGGGCTCGATCTGGTCGCGGCGGCGGGGCTGCCCGAGGTGGCGGCGACGGTGTGGTCGAATCTCGTGCTCACCGCGGGGCTGCGGGCCGGTCAGCTGGTGCTGATCCACGGCGGTGGCGGCGGGATCGGGACGCACGCCATCCAGGTGGCGCGGCGGCTGGGCGCGCGCGTCGCGGTGACGGCGGGTTCGGACGAGAAGCTGGCCCGGTGCGCCGAGCTCGGCGCCGAGCTGCTGATCAACTACCGGACCCAAAATTTCGTCGCCGAGATGGCGGCCCAGCCCGCGCCCGGCGGAGGGGCCGGGGCCGACGTGATCCTCGACAACATGGGCGCGGCCTATCTGCGGCGCAATGTCGAGGCGCTGGCGCCGTACGGGCAGTTGGTCGTGATCGGCATGCAGGGCGGGGTCACCGGCGAGCTCGATCTCGGTGTGCTGCTGCGCAAGTGGGGCACGGTGCAGGCGACGAACCTGCGCGGCAGGCCGCGGGTCGGTGTGGGCAGCAAGGCCGAGGTGGTGGCGGCGGTGCGCGCCGAGCTGTGGCCGCTGGTGGCCGCGGGCGAGGTGGTGCCGGTGATCCATGCCGAGCTGCCGATCACCGAGGCGGCCAGGGCACACGAGATGCTCGACGAGTCGAGCACCTTCGGCAAGGTGGTGCTGCGGGTGCGCGAGTAGCTATTCCAGCGCGCTCAGCTATTCCAGCGCACTCAGCGCGCGGCCGAGCTGGTCGATCTCGTAGCGGGTGGTGTAGGGCGCCAGGCCGATGGTGACAGCGCCACCCTCGTCGTTGACCCCGAGCGCGTCGAGCAGACGGCTGCCGCCGTGCACCCCGCTGACCGTGCCGATCCTGGCGTCGGCCAGCTTGGCGGCCACCTTCTCGGCCTGCATCCCGGCCATCGTGAAACTGACGGTCGGGATGCGGGTGGAGGCCCGCCCGATGACGGTCAGGTTCTCGACCTTCTCCAGGACCTGCATGAGATGGTCGAAGAGCTGATCGTGGTAGTCCTGCAGCGAGGTGATGGAGACCTCGAGCCGTTCGCGGCGGGTGCCGGTGGCGCGGTCGTCGAGTCCGGCGAGGAAGTCGATCGACTCGGTGAGCCCGGCCAACAGGGCGTACTGGTGCCCGCCCACCTCGAGGCGTTCAGCGCCCTTGGCATAGGGGTTGAGCGACATCGACGGGATGCGGTCGAGGAAGGCCGGATCGCGGAAGACCAGCGCGCCCACCTGCGGACCGCCCCAGGACGGCGCGCTCAGCGCCACCACGTCGGCGTTGAGGTCGTCGATATCGATCAGCGCGTAGGGCGCGGCACCGAACGCGTCGGCGACCAGCAGGCCGCCCACGTCGTGCACGCGGTCGGCCGCCACCCGCACCGCGGGCGCCGAGCCCACGATCGGGGACGCGGCGGTGAGCGCGACCAGCCGCGCGGTGGGGCCGATCAGTTCCTCGAACTGCCACGACGGCATCTCGCAGGTCTCGATCTCCACCTCGGCCCAGCGCACGTGCGCGCCGTAGCGGTTGGCGATGCGCAGCCAGGGCGCGACATTGGCCTCGTCGTCCAGGCGGGAGAGCACGATGCCGGTGCCGAGGCCCAGGCGCGAACTCAGCGATTCCGCCAGCCAGGCCAGCAGTACCGCGCGGTCGGGTCCGAGCACGACGCCAGCCGGATCTCCACCGACCAGATCGGCGACCGCCTCCCGAGCGGCGTCGAGAATGGCGCCACTGCGCGTGGCCGCGCCGTGGCGGCCGATGTGGGAAAACGAGGAGGTGCGGAAACCCGTTGAGACGGCACGAGATACCGAATCGGGAACCAGCATCCCCGCCTGCGGGTCCAGATGGATCCAGCCGTCGCCCAGGGACGGTATCAGGCCCCGAACCCTCGCGACGTCATAAGTCATGGTGGCCACTTTAAGGGCAGCGGGCGTCGCGATGTAACCGCGTGGGGGTTTTAGCGCGAACCCGACACACACGCAATGATGGGGACATGACGCACTCGGAGGATGTCCCCGAATCCATCGTCGTGATCGGCCCGGACGGGCGTCCGGTCACGGTGCCCGCCGACTCCGACGGTGCGGCCGCCTACACCGGGCAGGTCGTCACCGACGACGAGAAGCCCGCCGACGAGGCGCCCGAGGAATCGCTGGCCGACATGGTCGAGCAGCCCGCCAAGGTGATGCGCATCGGCACCATGATCAAGCAGCTGCTCGAGGAGGTGCGCGCGGCTCCGCTCGACGACGCCAGCCGCTCGCGGCTCAAGGAGATCCACACCTCCTCGGTGCGCGAACTCGAGCAGGGCCTGGCCCCCGAGCTGCGCGAGGAACTGGAACGGCTGACCCTGCCCTTCACCGACGAGTCGGTGCCCTCCGACGCCGAGCTGCGGATCGCCCAGGCCCAGCTGGTCGGCTGGCTCGAGGGCCTGTTCCACGGCATCCAGACCGCGCTGTTCGCCCAGCAGATGGCCGCGCGCGCCCAGCTCGAGCAGATGCGTCAGGGGGCATTGCCACCCGGGATGCACGCGGCCGATCCCAAGGCCACCGGGCACGTGGGCGGGGGACAGTATCTCTAGGCCCTGGTCGGCCTCCGCACACCCGGCACCAGCGCAGGTCCAACCCTGTAAGGTCGGGGACCGTGCCCGCCGCCGCTTCCGCTCGTCCCGAAGAGAGCTCCGTGCATTCTGACGACAACTCCCCGGTGACCGAGGCCGACGTGGCCGCGGCCGCCGAGGCCGAGGCGACCGCCGACGCGCCCCTACTCGAGGCGACGCCGATGGTGTCGGACTCGCAGACCTTCAAGCGGGCCTTCCGAGACATGCGCGAGGGCTTCGGCCAGCGCGAGCTGTGGCTGTCACTGGGCTGGCAGGACATCAAGCAGCGCTACCGCCGCTCGGTGCTCGGCCCGTTCTGGATCACCATCGCGACCGGTCTACAGGCGCTGGCCATGGGTCTGCTGTATTCGACGCTGCTGGATCAGCCGATCAGCGAGTACCTGCCGTATGTGACCGTCGGCCTGATCGTCTGGAATGTCATCAGCGCGTCGATCCTCGAGGGTTCCGATGTGTTCATCGCCAACGAGGGCCTGATCAAACAGCTGCCCTCGGCGCTGAGCGTGCACGTGTATCGCCTGGTCTGGCGGCAATTCCTGTTCTTCATCCACAATGCCGCGATCTACGCGGTGCTGCTGCTGGCGTTCTCGATCTGGCGCGATCTGGACGCCTCGGTGCTGCTGGTGATCCCCGCGATCGTGCTGCTGTTCCTCAATGCCATGTGGGTGTCGATCGTGTTCGGCATCTTCTCCACCCGCTACCGCGACATCGCCCCGATCCTGGGCTCGATGACGCTGATGCTGTTCGTGCTGACCCCGGTGATGTGGTCGACCAAGGCGCTGGAGAACTCGGTCGGCGGGATGAGCGACCGGGCCAAACTGATCGAGATCGTGCCCACCTTCCACTACCTGGAGATCGTGCGCGCGCCGCTGCTCGGCGAGCCGTCGGAATGGCGGCACTGGGCCATCGTCGGCGCGATCACCGTGGTCGGCTGGATCGTCGCCATCGTGGCGATGAAGCAGTACCGTGCCCGCGTCCCGTACTGGGTTTAGGAGCTATCAGGCGATGAGCCGTGTGAGTATCGAAACCCAGCAGGCGTGGGTCGAGTTCCCCATCTTCGACGCCAAGTCGCGGTCGCTGAAGAAGGCGTTCCTGGGCAAGGCCGGTGGCGCGATCGGGCGCAACAGCTCGGATGTGGTCGTGGTCGAGGCGCTGCGCGACATCACCATGTCGTTGAAGGAAGGCGACCGGGTGGGCCTGGTCGGCCACAACGGCGCGGGCAAGTCGACGCTGCTGCGGCTGCTGTCGGGCATCTACGAGCCCTCGCGGGGCAGCGCGCGCATCCGCGGTCGGGTGGCCCCGGTCTTCGACCTCGGCGTCGGCATGGACCCGGAGATCTCCGGCTACGAGAACATCATCATCCGCGGCCTGTTCCTCGGACAGACCCGCAAGCAGATGCTGGCCAAGATCGACGAGATCGCCGACTTCACCGAGCTCGGCGAGTACCTGTCGATGCCGCTGCGCACCTACTCCACCGGCATGCGCGTGCGCCTGGCCATGGGCGTGGTGACCTCGATCGACCCGGAGATCCTGCTGCTCGACGAGGGCATCGGCGCGGTCGACGCGGAGTTCATGAAGAAGGCGCGCACGCGGCTGCAGTCGCTGGTGGCGCGCTCGGGCATCCTGGTCTTCGCCAGCCACTCCAACGAATTCCTGGCCCAGCTCTGCGACACCGCCATGTGGGTCGACCACGGGCAGATCCGCTTGCACGGCGGGATCGAGGAAGTTGTGCGAGCGTACGAGGGTCCCGAGGCGGGTAATCACGTGGCACAGGTGCTGCGTGAACTGGAGACCGAGAAGGAATTGAACACGGCATGAGCGGGCAACAGACGGGTGCGGACCAGCCGAGCGTTCCGGGCGGGTTCAGCATGACCGACCGGCTGGAGGCCACGACGGCACCGGTCGAGCCCGCGGCGGTGCTGCCCGACGACGCCGAGCTGCCCCCGGGCGCGGAACCGGCCGATCTGAGCACCGACACCGGCCCGTCCGCGCGCGTCGTGGCGGTGGTCGTCACGCACAAGCGCCGTGAGCTGCTGGCCGAATCGCTGAAGGTGCTGGCCTCGCAGTCACGCCCGGTCGACCATCTGATCGTCGTCGACAACGCCAACGAGGACGAGGTCGCCGAGCTGGTGGCCCAGCAGCCGATCGAGGCCACCTACCTGGGTTCGCGGCACAATCTGGGCGGCGCGGGCGGCTTCGCGCTGGGCATGTTGCACGCGCTCACCCTCGGCGCGGACTGGGTCTGGCTGGCCGACGACGACGGCCGCCCCGACGGCTCCGAGGTGCTGGCCACCCTCATCGACTGCGCCCGCAGGCACAATCTGGTCGAGGTCTCGCCGGTGGTCTGCGATATCGACGAACCCGACCGCCTGGCCTTCCCGCTGCGGCGCGGCGTGGTGTGGCGACGGCTGCGCTCGGAGCTCGGCGACGAGGATTTCCTGCCCGGCATCGCCTCGCTGTTCAACGGCGCGCTGATCTCGGCCAAGGCCGTCGACCTGATCGGTGTGCCGGATCTGCGGCTGTTCGTGCGCGGTGACGAGGTCGAGGTGCATCGTCGCCTGGTGCGCTCGGGTCTGCCGTTCGGCACCTGTCTGCAGACCGCCTACCTGCACCCCAACGGCGCCGAGGAGTTCAAGCCGATCCTGGGCGGGCGGATGCACACCCAGTACCCGGACGACCCGGTCAAGCGCTACTTCACTTACCGCAATCGCGGCTACCTGATGGCCCAGCCCGGTATGCGCAAGCTGCTGCCGCAGGAATGGATCCGGTTCTCCTGGTTCTTCCTGGTGACCCGCCGCGACCCGGCCGGTCTCAAGGAATGGTTCCGGCTGCGGTCGCTGGGCCGCAACGAACAGTTCGGCAAACCGGACTAGCCCCCAGAAATCGGGGGTCATTCCTACTAGGTATGACGGACCGTTCGTCCTACGATTCGAAACGTGACTTTCACTAAGGGTTTCGCGTCCGCCGCCGCTACCGTGCTCACCGGTGCCGCGCTGTGCCTGGCAGCACCGGGTACCGCGCACGCCGAGGACCCCTGCCAGCTGGGCTGGTCCAATGTGGGCCCGCGCAGCTGCGTGATGAACGAGGTGCGCACCGCGCCGGTGTTGAGCGTGGGCAACGGCATCTGCGCCTCGATCCTCAACGTCGCGGGGACCGCGTTCGACGGTCCGCTCACCTCGCCGAGCGTGGCACCCGGCGCCACGCACAGCATCGCGCTGATCGTCTCGCAGGGCTTCTCCCCCCTCGGCAACTGGGCGCCCACCCTGCTGGCGTGCGATGTGAACCTGGTCATCGACTGGAAGAACCTGGACAACGGCGCCACCGGCTCGCTGACCCGCTTCATCCCGGCGGGCAACACCAGCACCTACCCGATCCAGGATGTCGTCGTGAACACCGGACCCGGCCGGGTCTCCATCGCCGCCCGCACCGACAAGCCCAACCTGCCGCAGACCGCCGAGGTCTTCGTCCCGTAGTCCGTCGGCGCGCCCCCGAAAAACAGGTTGCGGGGGTCTGCGCGGGTGAGGCAGAGTGAGGGAACCAGCGAGCGAGACGAGGAGGTGGATGTCCGTGGTGAGGATTGCCGTGCCCAGGTGCGCCGTGCGCACCGCCGTGGACTTCCCCTCCAACTCTTCTCGCTGAGCCCGCCGTCGGGCTCGGCTCCGACGAAGGACTCTCCCTCATGGTCGACTACGACCTGCTCGTCCCTTACGGCTGGACCGAAGCCGTAGCTTCCGAATATCTCCCCCTGCTCGGCGATCTCGTGCCCGCGCGCATCGTGCGGATGGATCGCAGCGAATGCGATGTGGTGACCCCGACCGGCCCGGCCAGGGCGGCGTGTCCGCGTGACATCACCGGCCTGTGCACCGGCGACTGGGTCGGCCTCGACGCCGAACGCACCGTGCGCCAACTGCTTCCACGCCGCTCGGCGATCATGCGGTCCTCGGTGTCCGGGCGGTCGGTGGCGCAGGTGCTGGCCACCAATGTCGACACCGTGCTCATCTGCACGGCCGCCGACGGTGACGTCGACCTGGGCCGCATCGAACGCATGTTGGCACTGGCCTGGGAGAGCAATGCCCAGCCGGTCGTGGTGCTCACCAAAGCCGATGCGGCGGAGCATGTTCCGCTCGACGAGGTCAGGGCCGTCGCGCCCGGGGCGACCGTACTGGCGGTGAGTTCGACCACGGCGGTCGGGCTCGATGCGCTCGGCGCCCTGCTGGACGGCACGGTCGCGGTGATCGGCCCGTCCGGCGCGGGCAAGTCGACCCTCGCCAACGCGCTGCTCGGCGCGGAGGTGTTCGCCACCAACGCGGTGCGCGCGGTGGACGGCAAGGGCAGGCACACCACCGTGCACCGGGAACTGCGCCCGCTGCCCGGCGGTGGCACGCTCATCGACACTCCTGGCCTGCGCGGCATCGGCCTCTACGATGCCGCCGAGGGCATCGGCAAGACCTTCCGCGATATCGAAACCCTCGCGCGGGACTGCCGTTTCGCCGACTGCGCGCACGACACCGAACCCGGGTGCGCGGTCCGCGCCGCCCTGGCCGACGGCACCCTCACCGAACGCCGTCTGACCAGCTATCGCAAGCTGGCCAGGGAGAACGAGTGGATGGCGGCGCGCACCGACAAGCGGCTGGCCGCCGAACGCGAACGCGTCTGGCGCGACATCACCAAGCAGCACCGCAAGCTGAATCGCGAACGCGGGCGCCGCTGAACCCCGCGAGCGCCTCGCCTTCGGCCCGGCTAGTCCGGCTCGAAGGTGAGGTGCTCGTGTGGCGCCACGGTGTCGGTGGTGAGGTCGACGAGGTAGTCGATGGTGCCGGAGTCGGAACCGAAGTGATTGCTGTCGTAGTACTCGTAGGTCACCAGGAAGCCGCCCTCGGCGGGCACGGCCAGCGCGGGTCGGTTCTCCGCGCGTGACCAGCTGTGGTCGATCCGCAGCACCCCGTTCGTGCGCAGCGGGCGCCCGGACAGGGCCAGGGTCCAGCGGTTCTCCGGGCCGTGGCCGAGGTATTCCTCGACGTGGATCGTCCGGAATCGCGCCGTGACGACCCCGCCGTCGGGGAGCAGGATGAACGGCACCTCGCCCTCGGCGTAGAGGTGGCCGGGTGCGGGGTCGTCGTGGAGTTCGGTGTGCCAGTGGTCGTCGAGTCGCGGTGCGGGCCAGCCCTTCTCGGCGGCCTCGGCGCGCAGCGAGCTCCAGTGCTCGGCGCGACGGCGCTCATAGGCGAAATCGATGACGTGCGAGCCGATATAGCGCTCGTCGGTCGTGAACACCTCGGGTCCGGCGGCCTGGTTCGGTTCGCGCACCGCGACCCCGGCCGACCGCGCGATCTCGTGCAGGGCGGCCAGCAGGACGGCGCCCGCGCCGGTGCCCCTGGCCGAGGAGGTCACCAGGAATTCCGAGATCCGTAGGCCGCCCGAGGACCACTTGTTCGGTACGGACAGGTCGTAGGTCGCGTAGCCGACCGGCGCGTCGCCCCCGATGAGCAGCAGCGGCGGCGGACTCCCCGTGCCGAAGTCGAACCGGGTCAGCCGTCGCGTGCGCCGCAGCAGGGCGGCCGGGCGGTCGATCGCGAAGTGCGCGTGCAGTTCGGACAGCAGTCCGGTGGCCGCCTCCGCGTCGGTGGCGGAGGCGGGCCGGACGGTATAGCTCACCGGGTCAGCTCGGGTCGATCCCGTACAGGCGGGCCCAGTTCTCGCGGCTGGTGAGTTCGGGGACGGCGGCACGGTATTCGGCCTGCAACGCGGGCAGTTCCTTGCGGAGTCTGCGCAGCGTGCGGTAAGCGCGGATGAGCAGGGCGCGGGCGCGGGCCTTGTCGCGGCGACGCACACGCACCCCGGACTGGGAGGCGTCGGTGACGACCACGTGGTCGAACAGACCGACATGCCACCAGTGCGCGTCCTCGCGGGTGACCCCGATGAGGCCCGGCTGGGTGCGACCGGTCCACTGGGTGATCGCGCGCTTGATCAGCACCAGCGTGATCCGGCTCGGCTCGCCGCTGGCGCGCCGGACCTGGATGTCGGCGGAGTTCACCGGCGGGGTCGCGGCCGGGTGCTTGATGGTCTCCGGGTAGTCGTTGCGGGTGCCGCGGGCGGCGGCGAGGGCGTCGATGCCGCCGTCGCGCAGCACCTTCGGACCCTTCATGAAGTCCTCGATGCCCTGCAGGGTGGTGTGCACCAGGCCGTACTGCATGCCGACCAGGTGCTCGGCGATGTAGCGGAAGAACTCCCTGGTGATGGCCTTGCCATCGAGATCGGTGTGCAGGGCGCCGACGATGAGCGAGTTACGGGTGGAGAAGTAGCGCGCCCAGTCGTCGTAGTCCTTCCAGTAGAAGTCGGCGTGCCACACGGCCGCGTTGGGCAGGGTGACGGTGACGAAGCCGTGCTCACGGGCCCGGATGCCGTACTCCACGTCGTCCCACTGGAAGAAGATCGGCACCGGCAGCCCGATCTTCTTCACCACCTCGGCCGGGATCAGGCAGGTCCACCAGGCGTTGTAGCCCGCGTCGACGCGGCGCTCCTGGTTCTTCTTGAGCATGGAGGTGTTGCGCAGCGCCTTGGGCACCTTCTGGCCGTGCTTGAGCTCGTGCAGGTGCACCTCCTCCGCGCCGACATTGAGGTAGTCGGGGTTGAGCAGGAACAGCATCTGCGCGCCGACCAGGGTCGGTTCCACGGTGAGGTTGGCGAAGGCCTGCAGGCGCAGGACGGTCTCGGGCTCGCAGAGGATGTCGTCGTCCATGAGGATGACGTCGGCGTGCTCGTTGGCCGCCGACACCTCGTAGAGGCCGCGGGTGAAGCCGCCCGCGCCGCCGAGGTTGGGCTGCCGCAGGTAGCGCAGCTTGTCGCCGAAATCGGGACGCACCTGCTGGAACAGCGGGCGGTCCTCGACCAGGTCGGTGCCCTGGTCGACCACGTAGACCGCATCGATGGCGGCCAGCACGGTCGGGTCCGAGGCCAGCGCGGCGACGGTGTGCGCACAGTCCTCGGCGCGGTTGAAAGTGCAGATGGCGATGGCGACCGGGCGCACCGTCTCGGGCGCCTGCGCGGTCCAGGCCAGCTCGGCGATGTCGAGCGAGCCGCCGATGGCGTCGAACTCGAGCCACAGCGCGCCGCCGTCGACGTACTGGTCCAGCGGGGCGCTCAAGCTCACGAACCCGCTCGAGGTGGCCACCAGCGAGGCGATGATGCGGCGGTGACCGGCGATATCGGAGGCGACCAAGCGCACGTTGGCCTTGTCGCCGACGGTGAGCTGCGCGTCCACGCGCACCTCGGTGACGGTGGTCCAGCGCTGCCAGTAGCTGGCGGCGAAACGACCGAAGTAGGTGTTGGTGTGCGCGGTGGCGCCCTTGGGCAGGTGCAGCGCCAGGCGCTCACGCACCGCGGCACCCCCCTTGACGACGGCGTAGAGCTCGTCGCTGACCCGGGCCGAGGGTCCGGTGAAGATGCCGCGCGCCAGCACCAGCCGTTCCGGTGCGCTGTGCTCACCCCGCAGGGAGGCGGGCGCGGCCTCGCGCCGATCGTTCGATTCGGTCACGGCTCCCGTAGCCGACTGTTCCATGAAGTCCTCGAAATTCTCGGTATCGACTGCGCCGACGCAGGTAGTCACGTGAGAAACGGGTGACGCGGCGGGCGGGGGTGAGGATATCAATCGCCCGGCCTCCTCGCGCCGTCAGTGAGGGGTTGCCGCACCCCGCGCGTGTTGCTCCCCGGTAGCCGCCGAACCGGTGAAGACGAATTTGTCGTAGGCCCAATAGCGAAATACCACCGCGACGATCTGGCCGATCAAGGTGCCGGAGATATTGTCCGAGAGCGGACTCGACAGATCCAGCACATATCGGGAAAAGCCGAGGCAGCCGAGCTGCAGACCGATCGCGACGACGTTGAACAAAAAGTACAGAACATATTCGCGCGTGGGATTGTCGGTCTTCTTGTGCGAGAACGTCCACCACTTGTTGCCGAAGTAGGTGACCACCGTGGCCACCACGATCGCGATGATCTTGGCCGGTAGCGGGAAGTGATAGAGCACACCTTCGGAGAAGGACAGCCCACCGTTCCAGAACACCAGCAGGTTGTAGGTCCCGGCGTCGACCAGGAACCCGACCGCGCCGACGACGAGGAATGCCGCGCCCTGCCGCAGGGCCGTCACCACCTTCGCCGTCAACGATGCGGGAGCCGGTTCGGACAGTTCGGGCTGGGACACGGGCCGTACCGTACACCGATGCCCGTTCCGGTCCCGCGTTAAGCTCGCTGAACCGGGTGAGCGAATGCGCCGTGCGCTGTGTAACCTCCCGGTGTCCGACTGCTGCCGACATTCGAGGATTGACCCGGGTGGACTCCACCGAGCTTCGCATCGCCGCCGTGGTCCCCTGCCACAACGAGGAGGCTGCGGTCGCCAAGGTCGTCACCGACCTCAAGGCCGCCGTGCCGGGGATCGTCGTCTACGTCTACGACAACCTGAGCACCGACCGCACCGCCGAACGCGCCCGCGAGGCCGGGGCGATCGTGCGCTTCGAGAACACCAAGGGCAAGGGCAATGTCGTGCGCCGCGCCTTCGCCGATATCGAGGCCGACGTCTACCTGATGATCGACGGTGACGACACCTACGAGGCCTCGGCCGCGCCGCTGATGATCAAGACCCTGCTCGAGGGCCCCTACGATCACGTGCTCGGCGTGCGCAAGCAGGACGACGCCGACGCCAGCGCCTACCGGTCCGGCCACGAGACCGGCAACAAGGTGCTCAACGGCGTGGTGGGCAAGGTGTTCGGCGAGAACGTCGAGGACATGCTCAGCGGCTTCCGGGTGTTCTCGCGCCGGTTCGTCAAGAGCTTCCCCGCGGTCTCGCGCGAGTTCGAGATCGAGACCGAGCTGACCGTCCACTCGCTGCACCTGCGGGTGCCGCAGACCGCGGTGCAGGTGGGTTTCCGTGACCGTCCGGCGGGCAGCGAGTCCAAGCTGCGCACCTACCGCGACGGCACCAAGATCCTCGCGCTGATCCTCGGCCTGGCCCGCCACGAACGCCCCGTCGCGTTCTACGGCCTGTTCGGCACGCTGGCCTGGCTGCTGTCGGTGATCCTCACCGTGCCGATCGTGATCGAGTTCTACAACACCCACGAGGTGGCGCGCTTCCCCACGCTGTTCCTGGGCTTCACGCTGCTGCTGCTGGGCAGCCTGGCCTGGACCGCCGGGCTGATCCTCGACGGCATCCGCCGCTCCCGGCACGAGGCCGCGCGGCTGATCTATTTGCGCTATTCGGCCGTCGGCGCCAGCGACGACATCACCACCGGAGAGCGTCGGTGACCACCTCCACCGAGCCGGACGCCACCGTCGAGCTCGACGAAGAATCCACAGCCACACCGTCGAAGAAGGACCGCGCCCTGGCTCCGGTCCGCGCGCTGACCCGCCGCTTCGGCGCCGCCACGGTCGCGTTCACGATCGTGGCCACCGTCTTCGGCGCGCTCTTCGCCGTGCTGACCCCGCCGTTCTGGGGCCACGACGAGCTGACCCAGTTCGGCCGCGCCTACCAGGTCGCCCACGGTGGGGTGTTCCCCCAGCGCATCGCCGACGATCGCGGCGTCGCCTACGGCGGCCAGATCCCGGTGAGCGTCGACGCGCTGATGGACTACGCCTTCCGCGACTACAACGACAACCCCGAGGAACCCGACGCCATGGTGGCCGAACCGGCCACCTACGACCGCCTCGGTGACGCCGCGATCTCCGACGCCACCAAGCAGATGTGGTTCACCAACACCGCCGCATACTCGCCGGTGCCGTACGTGCCCGCCGCGGTCGGCATCCGCCTGGGCGAGGCGCTGGGTCTGAGCGTGGGCGGGATGTATCTGCTGACCCGCCTGGCCGGGCTCGTGGCCTATCTCGCGGTGGTCGGTTTCGGCCTCTACGCGCTGCGCGAGCGGCGCAGCCAGTGGCTGGTGTTCACCGTCGCGGTGCTGCCGATCGCGCTGTTCCAGGCCGGGACCGTCACCGCCGACACGCTCACCAACGCGCTGGCCATCATGACCTCGGCGCTGCTGCTCAAGGCCCTGTTCGTGGGTGACCGACTGCGTCCGGTGGAGACCGGCGCGCTGCTCGCGGCCACCATCGCGCTGCCGCTGAGCAAGCCCACCTACGTGCTGCTGGCCATGCTCGTGGTGGTCGTGCCCGCCGAGCGGCTCGGTTTCACCGGCAAGCGCAAGGTCATCCCGTGGGCCTTCGCCGCCGTCGGTGCCGCGCTGTTCCTGGCCTGGACCAAGATCGCCGCGCCGACCGGTGACGGCATGAGCCTGATGCGCCCGCCGCATCAGTGGGGCCAGGTCCGCCCGGGTGATCAGTTGAAGGGTGTGCTCACCGATCCGGTGCAGTTCGTGCACACCTTCGGCGAGAGCATCGCGCTGCGCGATCATCGCTGGTTCAACCAGTTCTTCGGTGAACTCGGCTTCGCCTATGTGGACGTGCCCGCGGTCTCGATGCTGGCCTGCCTGATCGCCTTCGCGGTGAGTTTCGGCATCGCCGAGCGGATGAGCACGGCGACGGCCACCTTCCGGCGCACACTCCTCGTCGCGCTGACCGTGCTGGCCAGCGTCGCGATGATCTACGTGACGCTGTACATGTCGTTCACGCCGGTGGACTTCTACATCATCGACGGCGTGCAGGGCCGCTACTTCGTGCCGCTGGCGATCATGGGTCTGGCCGTGGTGGCGCGCTGGGTGCCGTTGCGGCTCACCGACGCCCAGGGCACGACCCCGACCAGGGGCACCGCGATCACGGTGGTCAGCGCGTCGGTGTTCGCGCTGGTCGCGGCCGCCGCGACGTACTACACCGTGGTCTGGGGCTAGCTCAGAGCGTGCGCTCCCCCGCGTCGGCGTAGGCGCGTTCGGTGGCGGCCTTCTTGGGTCGCCACCACTGCTCGTTGTCGCGGTACCAGGCGATGGTGTCGGCCAGTCCGGCCCGGAAGTCGGCGTAGCGCGGCGACCAGCCCAGTTCCTCGCGCAGCAGACTCGCGTCGATGGCGTAGCGCTGGTCGTGGCCGGGACGATCCGTCACGTGATCGAAGTCGTCGGGCGCGCGGCCGAACGCCTCGAGGATCATCTGCACCACGCGCAGGTTGTCGAGTTCGCCCTGGGCGCCGATGAGATAGGTCTGGCCGACGCGGCCGCGCTCGAGGACGTCCCAGACCGCGCGGTTGTGGTCGTCGACGTGGATCCAGTCGCGCACCTGGTGCCCGGCGCCGTAGAGGCGCGGGCGCACACCGTCGATCAGGTTGGTGATCTGGCGCGGGATGAACTTCTCCACGTGCTGGTAGGGGCCGTAGTTGTTGGAGCAGTTCGACAGCGTCGCGCGCACGCCGAACGAGCGGGTCCAGGCGCGCACCAGCAGATCGCTGCCCGCCTTGGTGGCCGAGTACGGGCTCGACGGGTTGTAGGCGGTGGTCTCGGTGAAGGCCGGGTCCTCGGCGGTGAGATCGCCGTAGACCTCGTCGGTGGAGACGTGGTGGTAGCGCACGTCGTGGCGGCGCACGGCCTGCAACAGCGAGTAGGTGCCGACGATATTGGTCTGCACGAAGGGCCACGGTTCGGCCAGTGAGTTGTCGTTGTGCGATTCGGCCGCGAAATGCACCACCGCGTCGACGCCGCTGACCAGATTGTCGACCAGGTCGAGATCGGCGATGTCGCCGTGCACGAATTCGATGCGGTCGGCGACCGGGTCGAGCGAGGCGCGATTGCCCGCGTAGGTGAGCGCGTCCAGGACGGTCACGCCGACGTCCGGACGTGTCGCCACGGTCTGCTGGACGAAATTCGCACCGATGAACCCGGCCCCGCCGGTTACGAGCACTCGCACCGGACCAACGATACGCGCCGGGTACGACCCGGGACGAACGCCGGAAAGTGTTGCCGCGCGCCGGGTCTCCAGCGTTTTATGCCGTGACGTCGATCACAGTGGAGTGGGTCAGGTTAAGACTTCGCGTCGACTTTCCTGAGAAAACGGCCGGTCAACACTCAGGTTTCCGGGTGCGCACCAGCGCCGGAGTATCAGTGGTGAACGGAATTTGAATGAACGGTCACGACCGGTTCACCGCTCGTTAGCTGCGAGGGCTTTTGATCATCGAGTCCCCTCCGAACGCTCCAACATCGAGGTTCCACGAAATGCTGATGAGGAAATTCGCCGCCACTTCGGCGCTGCTGATCGCCGCCATGGGTGTCACCGCGGGCACTGTGCACGCCGACCCGGCCGAGGCCCCCGCCGCGCCGATCAATTTCAGCGCCCAGGAAGTCAACGGCACCTCGGTGATCACCACCGACGCCGGTTCGCTGGTCGTCGAAGAAGGCGCCTTCAAGGTCAAGGCCGTCGACGGCACCACCGTCGCCGCCACCCCGCTGTCGTTCCGTCTCGACGACTTCGAGCTGCCGATCGCCGCCGAGATCTCCGGCAACAAGGCCGTGCTGACCCCCGAGCTCGACCCGGCCAAGGCCGTCTACAAGCCGGTCGCCCTGCCCTTCGAGGACAAGGCCCCCTGGAAGTCCGAGTACGACCGTGAGCAGGCCGCCTGGAGCCGTCTGACCTCCACCATCTCCCTCGGTGCCGCGGTCGGCACCCTCGTCGGCGGCCTCGGCGGCGGCGCGGTGGGTTGCGTGCTCGGCGGCATCGTCGGCGCGACCGTCGCCTCGGCCACCATCATCGGCCTGTTCGGTCCGTTCCTGCCCGCCGCGGCCATCGGCTGCATCGGCGGCATCCTGGCCATCGGCGCCCTGGGCACCCTGGCGGGCCAGATCCTGGTCACCGCCCCGGTCGCCATCGGCGCGATGATCCAGTACTTCGCCACGATCAACCAGCCGTTCACCGCTCCGGCCAAGTAAGTCCGGTTCGCTCGAACACGACAGTGCCCCCGTCCGGAGATCCGGGCGGGGGCACTGTCGCGTCGTCAGGCCGTGCGGGCGCGCTGTGCCGGTTCCAGCGCGGCTCGCACGAACTTCGACACCCGGCCCAGCGCTGAGCGGCTCTCCGGCATGCTCGGCAGGATCGACATGAACGCGTGCACCTGCCCGCGCCACAGCTCCAGCGAGTTGGGCACGCCCGCGGCGGTGAGGCGATGGGCCATCAGCTCGCAGTCGTAGCGCAGCAGCTCGTCTTCGGCGGCGATGAGCAGCACCGGCGGGAGCCCGGTCAGGTCGGCGTTGACCGGTGACAGCGCCGGGTCCAGCGGACCCCTCTGCTCGGCCCCCAGATGCACCACCGCCTGCAACGCGCTCAGACAGATATAGGCGTCACGCTCGACATTCACATAGCCCTGCTTGGCCCGGTAGTCCAGGTCGAGCAGCGGGCTCAGCCCGACCAGCCCGGCGGGCAGCGGCAGGCCGATCTCGCGGGCGCGGATCGCGGTGGCGAAGGTGAGGAACCCGCCCGCCGAGTCGCCCGCGATGACGATGCGGGACGGATCGGCGCCGTGGCGCAGCAGCCAGCGATAGGCCAGCACGCAGTCGTCGACGGCGCCGTCGACGGAGTTGCCGGGCAGCTGCCGGTACTCGACATTGAGCACGGGCAACCCGGTGCGCCGGGCCAGCCCCGCCACGACCGCGCGGTGGGTCTGCAGTCCACAGACCGCGAAACCGCCGCCGTGCAGGTAGAGCATGGCGCCGTGGCGCAGCGCCCTGGACCCGCCCGCGGGCCGGACCATCTCCATCTTGAAGCCGTCGAGCTGGATCTGCTCGCGCTCGATGCCCTGGGGTTCGGGCCGCAGCCGCGAGAGCAGGTCCACCGCGACCGCGCCGATGGGCACGGTCGTCCGGTTGATGGGTACCGTCCGCAGCAGCGGGCCGACGAGCCCGAGGCAGGCGCCCATGAGCACCCGCGAGGACGTGCTGGTCCGGCCGGAATTCACCACGATGCCCGGCGCGGGCTGCTTGCCACCGGTCTTGACCGGGGCGGCGGGCGCGAGCCCACCCATGACACCGGGTCCACCGATCCTGGTCGCCTTCATCGCGCACCTACCTCACAGCTGGCGCGTCGACCCCGGCCCGGAAGACCCGGTACGGATGTCGCCGCTGACATCTAACACAGTGATGTTTCACACATCGACGCTCACATAAGCAGATGAACGCCGTCTCTGTAGGGGTAATCGCCCGACACGCCCGCCGCCGAAACCTCCGTGGCCGGATCGTGCTCAGCCCGGCACCCGTAGGTGACCAGCCGCCACCGACCCTGGCAGACTCCCACCTATGCGCGGAATCATCCTGGCGGGCGGCACCGGATCGCGGCTGCACCCCATCACGCGCGGGGTGAGCAAGCAGCTCGTCCCGGTCTACGACAAGCCCATGGTCTACTACCCGTTGTCCACCCTCATGCTGGCAGGCATCGACGACATCCTGGTGATCACCACGCCGGAGGACGCCGACGCGTTCGCCCGGCTGCTCGGTGACGGCAGCCAGTTCGGGGTCGCCATCAGCTACGTGGTCCAGCCCGAGCCCGACGGCCTGGCCAGCGCGTTCGTCCTGGGCGCGCGCCATATCGGCGGCGAACCGGCCGCCCTGGTGCTCGGCGACAACATCTTCCACGGCCCCGGCCTCGGCGCCAGCCTCGAGCGTTTCCACGACATCGACGGCGGCGCGGTGTTCGCCTACTGGGTCAGCGATCCGACCGCCTACGGCGTGGTCGAGTTCGAGCAGGGCCGCGCGGTCTCCATCGAGGAGAAGCCCAAGACCCCGCGCTCGAACTACGCCATCCCGGGGCTGTACTTCTACGACAACGACGTGGTCGAGATCGCCCGTGGCCTGCGCCCCTCGGCGCGCGGCGAGTACGAGATCACCGATATCAACCGCGCCTACCTGGAGCAGGGCAAGCTCAGCGTCGACGTGCTCGCGCGCGGCACCGCCTGGCTCGACACCGGCACCTTCGACTCCCTGCTCGACGCCGCCAACTACGTGCGCACCATCGAGGAACGCCAGGGCCTCAAGATCGGCGTGCCCGAGGAGGTCGCGTGGCGGCGCGGCCTGATCACCGACGAGCAGCTGTGCGAACTGGCCGAGCCGATGGTGCGTTCGGGCTACGGTCGCTATCTGCTCGACCTCATCGACCGTGGAAAAGACTGGTAGCGCATGGAATTTCGAGAGCTGTCCATCCCCGGCGCCTGGGTGATGACCCCGCGTCTGCTCGGTGACGACCGCGGCACGTTCTGCGAGTCGTTCAAGGGCTCGGAATTCGAGAAGGCCACCGGCCGCCCCTTCGACCTGCACCAGGTGAACACCTCGGTCTCGGCCGCCGGTGGCCTGCGCGGCATCCACTACACCGACAACCCGCCCGGCCAGGCCAAGTACGTGACCTGCGTGCGCGGCGCCTTCTTCGACGTGGTGGTCGACCTGCGCCCCGGCTCACCCACCTACGGCCGCTGGAACTCGGTCCTGCTCGACGACGTGCACCGCCGCTCGGTGTTCCTGTCCGAGGGCCTGGGCCACGCCATCCTCTCCCTCGAGGACGACTCCACCGTCACCTACCTGTGTTCGCTCGAGTACACCCCCGAACTCGACCACGACCTGGACGCCTTCGACCCCCGGCTCGCGATCGACTGGCCGACCGAGGGCCGCGACGGCCGCCCCCTCACCTACATCCGCTCCGCCAAGGACGAGGCAGCGCCCGGTTTCCCCTGATACGCCTGAGCGGCTCCAGAAACTCGCGTTTCAGGAGCCGCCCACCACGGGTTTTCGGCCGCCTCGCACCCGAAGGGCGAGACGTCACGGCGAAGCCGAAGTATCGTCCTTCGGGTGCGAGGCCCAAGGGGCCGAAAACCCTGCGGCGCCAGCCGCCTATATCACAGCCTCGAGGACCTTGTCTTCGACAATCGGTTCCTCGACGACGCGTGCGCGGTTGCGTCGCGGCAGGAACACCGTCAGGGCGACCAGCGCGCCGACGATGGTGACGCCCGCGGCGAAGGTCAGGCCCGGCCGGTAGGTGTCGAGCATTTCCTGCGGGCTCGCCCCGGCACCGTGCGCGCCGGAGGTGACGATGGCGGTGGTCACCGCGAGCACGATCGCCGCGCCGACCTGCATGGAGGTCTGCAGCACACCGGCCGCCAGGCCCTGCTCGTCGTCATCGATACCGCTGGTGGCCTGCACATTGATGGCCGGGAAGCCGACCCAGCCGATGCCGATCAGCAGGATGGCGGGCAGCAGCACGGTCAGGTAGTCCGGGGCGGTGTCGACGCGCAGGAACAGCAGGTAGCCCACGGCCATCACCGACATGGTGACCGCGATGACCGGTCCGGTGCCGAAGCGGTCGATCAGCTTCTCGGAGAAGAAGGCCGAGCCGACCACCAGGATGCCCACCGGCAGCAGCGCCATGGCCAGCTTCAGCGCCGACCAGCCCAGCGTGTCCTGCATGTACAGGGTGACGATGAACTGCCAGGAGAAGTAGGAACCGGCGACCGCGACGATGGCCAGGCTGGCCCGCACCAGCGACACCTTGCGCAGGATGCCCAGACGCACCAGCGGGTGCTTCACCCGCTGCTCGGTGATCACGAACGCGGCGAACAGGGCGATGACGGCGAGGAACGAACCGATCGTGCGGACCGAGGCCCAGCCGACCTCCGGCGCGGTGACCACGGTGTAGACCAGCAGCAGCATGCCCGCGGTGGACAGCAACGCGCCGAGCAGATCGTGGCCGCCCTCTTCGGCCTTACCGTCCTTGGGCACCAGCACGAAGGCGGCGACCAGGGCGGCCAGCGCGATCGGGACCGGCAGCAGGAAGGTCCAGCGCCAGCCGACGCCGGTCATCAGGCCGCCGAACAGCAGGCCCATCGAGTAACCACCGGCACCGAAGACGGTGTAGATGGACAGCGCCTTGTTGCGCGCCTTGCCCTCGGCGAAGGTCGTGGTGATGATCGACAGGCCGGTGGGGGCGGTGAACGCCGCGGCCAGGCCCTTGATGAAACGGGTGACGATCAGCAGCGTCGGGTCGCTGACCAGACCGCCGATCAGGGAGGCGACCGCGAACACGGCCAGCGCGATGAGGAAGACCTTGCGGCGCCCGAGCAGGTCGGCGGTGCGCCCGCCCAGCAGCAGCAGGCCGCCGTAACCGAGGACGTAGCCGCTGACGAGCCACTGCAGGGTGGAGGTGGACAGATCGAGTTCGGCGCCGATGGACGGCAGCGCGACACCGATCATCGAAACGTCGAGACCGTCGAGGAACAGAACGATGCACAGGGTGATCAGCATGCCCCAGAGGCGAAGCGGCCACCTGGTGGGATCGGTCGCCTGATCTGCGGCCGAGAGCGTTGCTGGCGAAGTCATGCGGAGGACATTACATGCGCACGCATTAAATGCCAACACATTTAATGCGGTTGCATGGTTGAGCACCCATCACTAAGATGGGGCCATGTCGAACCCGGCGAATGCGACAGCTCGGCGCAATGAGGCGCCTCCCGAGCTCGTCGGTCAGTGGCGCGAACTCCTCGGCAGACACGCCGCGGTGAGTTGTGCCCTGGAGAAGGCGCTCCAGCACGATCACAGCATCGGTCTCAGCGAATTCGAGACCCTGGATCGTCTGGTCGACACCGAGTGTCAGAAGGTCAGGATGACCGAGCTGGCCGGTGACATCTACCTGAGCCAGAGCGCGCTCTCGCGCGCCGTGGCCCGGCTCGAACGCGACGGCCTGGTCGAGCGCACCATGTGCGTCGAGGACCGCCGCGCCATCTTCGTCCGACTCACCGAGAAGGGCAGGGCGGTCTACGACCAGGCCCTGCCCACGCATCGCTCGATTCTCGCCGAATCCTGGAACCGCCCTACGGCGTGTCCGTAGCGGCCGCGGCGATGTCGACGAACGCGCCGCGATAACGCTCGTGCTCGACCGCCTTGTCCAGGTAGGCCGAACCGGCGAAGGTCTCCACGAAGACCACCGACGGCTCGGGGCGGTCCAGCGAGCCGTCCACGCCGAAGTCCAGGATCACGAACCGGCCCGACTCCAGCCCCGCGTGGTAGCCCGTGTCGGCGGGCACCACCCGGATCCGGATGTTGTCGCGCTCGGCCAGTTCGCGCAGCCGCGCGCGCTGACCCGCGACGACGCGATCGTCGCCGACGCGCGCCGTGAGCACCGACTCGGTGAGCACCACGTCCAGCCGCAGCGGTGCCTCGTCGCGGGTGATCAGCGCCTGCCTGGCGGCCAGCACCCGGAGCCTGCGCTCCAGGTCGGCCTCGGTCAGGCCCGGCACCGACTGCTCGAGCAGCGCCCTGGCGTAGTCCTCGGTCTGCAGCAGTGCCGGGACCAGGCCGTTGTCGTAGATCGACAGCGTCGTCGCGGCCTCCTCCAGACCGATGTAGACCTCCAGGCCCTCCGGGATCACATCGCTGTAGGTGGTCCACCAACCCCGGGCCTTGGTCTCGCGGGCCAGCGCGGCCAGTGGTTCGACCAGATCGGCCGGTGCCCCGTAGACCTTGCACATCGCCTCGACATCGAGGCTGCGCAACGAAGTCTGTCCCGTCTCGATCCGCCAGATCTTGGCCTCGGACCATTCGAGTTTCGACGCGGCGGTCCGCGTCGTCATCCGCGCCTGATTGCGCAGGTCACGTAAGTGCCTGCCCAGCTGCCTGCGCGGCATGGTCGAACCGGTAACGCCCTGCGGTGAAGCCATACTTCCCCCCTGTATATCCAAATCCGGTCTCCTCCACTAGCTTTCGGAGACCGCCCTACGCAGCCGACCTGACGTCGGATCCGCGTACGAATTGTTTCACATTCCCGCCCTACTTCTTCTTCCTGAATCGCCAGAACTGCACGGCGCGAACGTCTTCGGAGAGCTGGTTGACCGGTTCGGCCACATCCGAGAGCGCCTGGAACAGTCCGTCGGCCAGTTCGCTGATGTGCTCGACGCGTCCGGCCAGCCGTGCGGCGTTGTCGGCGAACTCCAGCATCAACCGCACCGAGGCGGCGATGGTGAGCCCCAGCGGCACCGCGACGAGCGCGGCGAGAATGCCCAGCAGCACCGAGGCCTTCCACATCAGCACGGTCAGCGCGATCGGCAGGCCGACACCGAAGGACACCACGCCGAGGATGTAGGCCAGCGGCAGCAGGGTTCGGGTGGCGGGCCTGCGGAACTGCACATCGAGCAGCGAGCGCGCGGCCTCGGCGGCCCACTCCTTGGCCGAACCGGTACTGCGAAACGGGTCATCGAACCCCGCGTCGCGTGGTATGCCTGTTTCGTCTGATTCTTCGTCGGCGGAATCGATCCGCGCGGGCTTGGGCGCCGAACGCTTCACGTCAGCCTCTTTCCAAGAGAGCCATCGTGATTCGGCCTCGAACTCCTCGGCGTCCTCATCGGTCGGCGGGGCGGTGCCCGGCTCTTCGGTCATGTACCGAATCCTGCCCGGTTTCACCCCCTACGCCAACCCTGCCCGGGCGCTACCTCCGATAGCGAAGGTGATCGAACTGAGACGAAGCAGACACTCTCGAACATTTTTCGGTAACGGCGTAACACGACGGCCACCCCGTGCCGATACGCCCATGAACGCAGAACAGAGCTCTTCCGGGGAATGGAGAACACAGTGCGCACGACGTTTCCGACCACAACCATGGGCACCGAGAAAGGTGCCGCCGCGCAGGAGTACACCGCGCGGGGTTGGACGGTTGCCGAAACGGCCAATGGCCTGTGCCTGATCACCGACGAGAACGTCTCGGCCATCGAGATCTCGGGTGAGATGGCGGGCGAGGTCCGTCGCTTCCTGCGCGCCAACAACCTCTCCGGCCCCGTGATCGAGATCCCGGGCGCCGAGCGTCGCGAGATCCACCTGGTCACCGGTGTCCGCAAGGCCGCCATGGCGATCGAGGCGATGCGCGAGGCCGGTGTGCTCGTGCACACCGACGGTGCCAGCATCCCGCTGCCGCCCACCCAGCTCGCCGCCGGTTCGGCCGCCTGGGGCGTCGCCCCCACCGAGGCCCGCTGGATTCCGCCGGTCGTCGCCCTCGGTGCCGCGGTGCGCGCCGCCGCCACCCGCAAGCGCGCCACGCTGACGGTGGCCTGCTAGGCCCCAGTTCTCCCGTGACCCGCGGTCGCGACGTGTTCCCCGACGTCGCCACCGCGGGTTTTCGGCGTTTCCGCCACGGTGCGCCGACGACGAGGGCCGGGCGGGTGGATCGCTCCACCCGCCCGGCCCCGACTCGTCTGTGCGGTCTACTTCAGCCCGAGCGCCGCGCTGCCCGCGTCGAGCAGCTCCTGGATCGGGTTGCCCGCCGCGTCACCGACGGTGACGGTCTTGTCCAGCAGCTCGACCGCCGGGGTGTTCACGCTGCAGGACTCGCCCTCGCCGACGTAGAGGTGCACGCGCACCCGGTGGGTGCCGGGCTCGATGTTCTCCAGCACCGCCGACGGCTTGTCGACGGTGAGGATGCTCTGCTGCAACATCTCGTCCAGCAGCACCGTGCCCGACCAGCACGCGTCGTCGGTGTTGTTGATGGAGACGGTGATGTTGTCGGCGCCGCCCACCGCGTCGGCGGTGCGCGCCGCGGAGGCGGTGCCCGCGAACAGCGTGAACGCGACGGTGGCCAGGGCGGTGGCCCCGGTGGCAAGCTTGAAAGTACGCATGATTCCCTTCCCGTAGCCCCCCACGCTGGTGATCCTAAGCGTCGCTAACTGTCTGTCATGCCCCCAATAGTGTTGGCGTGGAACATGTTCGAATTCGCTTTCGGCGTTTCCCGACCCGGCCCCGCGCAGCGGCGTAAGGATGAGGCATGGCTCCACGAACGCTGCTGCGCACCTGTCCGCTGTGTGAGGCCGTCTGTGGTCTGACACTAACCCTCGACGACAACGACCGGGTGCTCTCCGCCCGAGGCGACCGCGAGGACCCGTTCAGCAGGGGTTTCGTGTGTCCCAAGGGCGCCAGCTTCGGCAAACTCGACGACGATCCCGACCTGGTGCGCACGCCGCTGGTCCGCGACGGCACCGGTTTCCGGCCCGCGAGCTGGGACGAGGCGTTCGACCTGATCGCCGCGCGCTTCGCCGAGGTCCGCGCCGCGCACGGCAGCGGCGCCACCGCCGTCTACCTGGGCAATCCCAACGCCCACACCGTCGCGGGCGCGCTGTATCTGCCCGCGCTCGTCCGCGCGCTGAGCACCCGGCACATCTACTCGGCCAGCACCGCCGACCAGATGCCCAAGCAGGTCGCGGCCGGACTGATGTTCGGCGACCCGCTCACCGTGCCGGTCCCTGACCTGGACCGCACCGATTTCCTGCTCGTGCTCGGCGCCAACCCGCTCGAATCCAACGGCTCGCTGTGCACCGCGCCGGACTTCCCCGGCCGGTTGAAGGCCCTGCGGGCGCGCGGCGGGCGGCTCGTGGTCGTCGACCCGCGCGCCACCAGAACCGCCGCGCTGGCCGATCAGCACCTGTTCATCCGTCCCGGCGCCGACGCCTACCTGCTCTTCGCGATCCTGCACACCCTCTTCACCGAAGACCTGACCAGCCTCGATCTCGACGTGGACGGCCTCGACGACCTGCGCGCCGCCGCGCTGGAGTTCCCACCCGAGGCCGTCGTGGCGCGCACCGGCGTCCCCGCCGACACCATCCGCGCACTCGCGCGCGAGCTCGCCGCGTCCCCGACCGCCGCCGTCTACGCCCGCATCGGCACCTGCACCGCCGAATTCGGCACCCTCACCCAGTGGCTGGTCGACGCGATCAACGCCGTCACCGGCAATCTCGACTCCCCCGGCGGCGCCATGTTCGCCACCGCGGCGGCCGGTGGCATCCCGCGCACCAGGCCGTTCCGGCCGGGCCGCTGGACCAGCCGGGTGCGCGAGCTGCCGGAGGTGATGGGCGAACTGCCCGTCGCCACCCTCGCCGACGAGATCGAAACACCAGGTCAGGGGCAGATCAAGGCGCTGGTCACGGTGGCGGGCAATCCGGTGCTGTCCGCGCCGAGCGGGGCGCGGCTGGACAAGGGCTTCGCCGGGCTCGAGTTCATGGTGAGCGTGGACCGCTATGTCAACGAGACCACCCGGCACGCGCACGTGATCCTGCCGCCGCCGCGCTCGGTGCAGTCGCCGCACTACGACTTCGCGCTGTTGCAGTTCGCGGTGCGCAACTACGCGCGGTACTCGCCGCCGCTGGTGCCGCTGGACGGCAGGCCGTCGGAGTCGGCGGTGCTGGCCCGGCTCGCCGCCGCCGTCAGCGGGCAGCCACACGCGGGCACCGGCGCCGAGAGCCCGATCGCCGTCGTCGACGAGCTGGTCATCGCTGGCATGCTGCACAAGGCGGACATGAGCGAGCGCCGCGACGAGCTGACCGGCGCCGACAGCACCGAACAACGCATCGATCTCATGCTGCGACTCGGCCCGTACGGCACGTGGAACGGCGGCGAGCTGAGTCTGCGGACGCTGCTGGACAACCCGCACGGCATCGACCTGGGCCCGCTACGGCCCCGCCTGCCCGGTGCGCTGCGGACCGCGACGGGCCGGGTCGACCTGGCACCGGCGCCGCTGCTCGCCGATGTCGAGCGGCTGCGCACCGGGCTCGCCACCGCCGCACCGGCGATGGTGCTGATCGGACGCAGGCAGCTGCGCTCCAACAACAGCTGGATGCACAACATCGCCGGACTGGTCGGCGGGTCCAATCGCTGCACCCTGCAGATCCATCCCGACGACGCGAACAGGCTCGGGCTCGGCGAGCAGGCCGAGATCAGCTCGGCCGCAGGGGCCTTGACAGTGCAGGTCGAGCGGACGACGACGATCATGCCCGGCGTGGTGAGTCTTCCGCACGGCTGGGGCCACGCCGAGAGCACCCAATCGGTCGCCGCCGCCAACGCCGGAGTGAACGCCAATGTGCTGACCGATGATTCGGTGGTCGACGCGATCTCGGGCACCGCGATCTTCAACGGCGTCCCGGTGACGGTAGAACCCGCCTGATCGGTCCACCTCTGGAAACCTTTGCGCAAACCTGGTTTTCAGCGCATTCGCAACAATGGACTCGCCCCGTATTCTGTGATGCTCCCCTACACTGTGTGAGATTGCAGTCACACCAGGCGGTTCGGCTAGCAGAGGGGGCCCGATGCCCGGAAGACACGTCGGCAGCGACGGAGAGCACGAGCTACAGGACACATTGGGAACCGCGGACAGGGCCGCGAAGTTCTACGACGACCAGGTGATCGACTATCTCAACACCACCATGGTCGAATTCGTGGCCAGGATGGACATGGCCTTCATCTCCACCGCGGACGCGCACGGCGAATGCGACGCCAGTTTCCGCTCCGGTTCCCCGGGATTCCTGCACGTGATCGACGAACGCACGATTGCGTACCCCGAGTATCGAGGTAACGGAGTAATGGCCAGCCTCGGCAATATCCTCGAGAACCCGCACGTGGGGATCTTGATGATCGACTTCGTCCGCGACCTGATCGGACTGCACGTCAACGGGAAGGCTCGCATGGTCGCCGACAGCGAACTGCGCGAGACCGTCGACGGGCTACCGCCGCCGGAGCGGGGCAAGACCTCGCAGGTCTGGGTCGTCGTCGACGTGGAGGAAGCCTACATCCACTGCCGCAAGCACATCCCCCAGATGGTCCCGGTGGCCAGGCAGCAGCGCGAGTGGGGCACCGACAACATCCGCGCCAAGGGCGGCGACTACTTCGGCGTCAAGTCCGACAAACAGGCCGAGGAACCCGCCGTGCGTGCCAGCTGACTACTCGATCTTGAAGATCACCGCACGCTGCACCACGAAGTTGATCACCGTCGCCGTGCCCTGCGCGACGACGAAGGCCAGCGGCTGCCGCCACCACTCGTCGGCCAGCGTGTAGTACATCAGCGCGTAGATGCCGACCTGCACCGCGAAGGTCACCGCGTACAGCGCCACCACGGCGAGGAAACGCGCCTTGCTCGGCTCGGCCTTGAAGGTCCAGCGCCGGTTGATCAGGTACGCGGTGGTGGTGCCCGCGATGAAGCTGATCACCTTGGCCAGGATCTCCGGCACGCCGAGCACGTTGGACAGCAGCGTGAGCAGGCCGAAGTCGACCACGGCGGAGAACCCGCCGGTGAGGCCGAACCGCACGATCTGCGTCTTGAGGTCTACGTCGGTTCCGCCGGGCTCGTCGACCAGGGGAATTTCGGCGGGAAGCGGCAGATGCGGTTGGGCTTGCACGTGAGGAAGAGTACGAGACCGGTCACGTCTCGCGCCATGCATGTAGCCTCTAAGCCGATGTCCGAGAACATTCCGACCACCAACGATGGGCCGTTTGCGCTCCCTACGCGCACCCGCAAGCTCACCGGATGGGGTCGCACCGCACCCACCTCCGCCGAAGTGCTCTCGACCAGCGATCCAGAGTTGATCGTCAAGGCCGTGCGCATGGTCGCCGAGGACAACGACGCCAAGCCAGCGCACCTGCGCCGTGGCGTGATCGCGCGCGGCCTCGGCCGCTCCTACGGCGATCACGCGCAGAACGCGGGCGGCCTGGTCATCGACATGCCGCGGCTCAACCGCGTCCACCGCATCGACCGCGACACCCGCATCGTCGACGTGGACGGCGGCGTGAGCCTGGACCAGCTGATGAAGGCCGCGCTGCCGTTCGGCCTGTGGGTTCCCGTGCTACCCGGCACCCGCCAGGTGACCATCGGCGGCGCCATCGCCTCCGATATCCACGGCAAGAACCACCACAGCGAGGGCAGCTTCGGCAACCACGTCCGCTCGATCGACCTGCTCACCGCCGACGGCTCGGTGCGCACGATCTCGCCGAGCGAGGACGCCGAGCTGTTCTGGGCCACCGTCGGCGGCAACGGCCTGACCGGCATCATCCTGCGCGCCACCATCGAGATGGCGCCCACGGAGACGGCCTACTTCCTCAACGACGGGGTGAAGACCTCGACGCTGGACGAGACCATCGCCGTGCACAGCGACGGCAGCGAGGCGAACTACACCTACTCGAGCGCGTGGTTCGACGTGATGAACCCGCTGCCGAAGCTGGGTCGCGCCTGCCTGACCCGTGGCCGCCTGGCCAAGGTCGACGAGCTGCCCAAGAAGCTGCGCAAGAACCCGCTGAAGTTCGACGCGCCGCAGCTGCTGACGGTGCCGAACATCTTCCCGAGCTGGTCGGCCAACCGGCTCTCGCTCGGCGCGGTCGGCGAGGCGTACTACGCCATGGGCGGCACCTACACCGGCAAGATCCAGAACCTGACGCAGTTCTATCACCCGCTCGACATGATCGCGGAGTGGAACCGGGTCTACGGCAACGCCGGATTCCTGCAGTACCAGTTCGTGGTGCCGACCGAGGCGGTCGAGGAATTCAAGCGGATCATCATCGACATCCAGGCGTCCGGGCACATCTCGGCACTCAACGTGTTCAAGCTGTTCGGCGAGGGCAACGCGGCGCCGCTGAGCTTCCCGATGCCGGGCTGGAACATCTGCGTCGACTTCCCGATCCGACCGGGCCTCAACGAGCTGGTCACCGACCTGGACCGGCGCGTGATGGAGTTCGGCGGCCGCCTCTACACCGCCAAGGACTCGCGGACCAGCGCCGAGGCGTTCCACAAGATGTACCCGCGAATCGACGAGTGGATCAAGGTCCGCCGCAGCGTCGACCCGAACGGCGTTTTCATGTCCGATATGGCCAGGAGGCTGGAGCTCCAGTGATCAACGCAGTTGGCAACCCGCAGACCATCCTGCTCTTCGGCGGCACCTCCGAGATCGGCCTGGCGATCTGCGCCGAGTACCTGCGCAAGAGCCCGGCCCGGGTCATCCTGGCGAACCTGCCCGGCGATCCGCTGCTCGAGCAGGCCGTCACCGGCCTGAAGGCCGCTGGCGCGACCCAGGTCGACGTGCTCGACTTCGACGCGCTCGACACCGACTCGCACCCGAAGGTCGTCGACGCGGCCTTCGCCGACGGTGACGTCGACGTCGCCATCGTGGCCTTCGGTGTGCTCGGTGACGCCGAGGAACTGTGGCAGAACCAGCGCAAGGCGGTCCTGACCGTCGGCATCAACTACACCGCCGGTGTGTCGGTCGGTGTGCTGGTGGGCGACAAGTTCAAGGCGCAGGGCCACGGCCGGTTCATCGTGATGTCCTCGGTGGCGGGCGAGCGGGTGCGCCGCTCGAACTTCGTCTACGGCTCCACCAAGGCCGGTCTGGACGGCTTCTACCTCGGCCTCGGCGAGGCGCTGCGCCCCTACGGCCCGCGCGTCACCGTGGTCCGCCCGATGCAGGTGCGCACCAGCGCCACCATCGCGCACTGGGAAGCCACCGGCAGCAAGGAAGCCCCCCTCACCGTCGACAAGGAAGACGTCGCCAAGTGGGCGGTCGCCGCCTCGGAGAAGGGCACCGAGATCGTCTGGGCCCCGGGCGAAGCCCGCTTCGTGATGTCGGCCCTCCGCCACGTCCCCCGCCCGATCTTCCGCAAGCTCCCGATCTGATCGGATCCGTATCGCCGAACCGCCGCGTCGTCCTGGATGACGCGGCGGTTCGCGTTTTCGGGGCGCGGACCCGTCGACCACGGCCGCTCCGCCGATGACGCGGCCCGACAGGCCCGGTGGGCTCCACTAGGCTGGCCCGGACCGTGGACCACAGTGGAGCCGGAGGATTGCGCGCCGATGACGACCGATGACGAGGTGCGGGTGGTGCGCAGGGTCGGCGCCGGGGTCGGCGAGGCCGCGGTGGCCGCGGTGGTGGCGGTGGTTGTCGCCGCGGTGGGGCTGTACGCGTTCTCGGTGGTGCAGTGGCCCGCGTTCAACGCCTCCAACGTGACTCGGGCGTTGACGACGGTGGGGCAGGTCGTCGCGGTGGGGCTGCTCGTGGTGGCGGTGCTGCTGATTCGGGTGCGCAAGTGGCCGGTGGTGGCGAAAGTGGCGTCCTGGGTGGGAATTTCGAGCTTCGTCACCGTCACGCTCGGGATGCCGTTGGCGGCGACGAAGCTGTATCTGTTCGGGATCTCGGTGGACCAGGAGTTCCGCACCGAATACCTCACCCGGCTCACCGATAGTGCCGCGCTGCGGGACATGACCTATGCCGATATCCCGCCGTTCTATCCGGCGGGGTGGTTCTGGATCGGCGGGCGCGTCGGCAATCTGCTCGGCATGGACGGCTGGGAAGTGTTCAAGCCGTACGCGATCGGGTTGCTCGCGGTGGCCGCGGTGGTCGCGCTGGTGCTGTGGACGCAGCTGGTGCGGGCCGATCTGGCCATCGGCGCGGCGGCGGCCGTGACGGCGATGACCCTGGCCTACGCCTCGCCCGAGGCCTACGGGGCGGTGCTGGTGGTGTTCATCCCGCCGGTGCTCGTACTGGCCTGGGGCGCGCTGCATCGGTCGACCGGTGGCTGGGGTGCGGTGCTGGGCACCGGGTTGTTCCTCGGGGTCGCGGCCTGCTTCTACACGCTGTACCTGGGCATCGCGGCATTCAGCGTGGTGGTGATGGCGGTGGTCTCCGCCGGTCTCGCTGTCGCCGCTCGTCGCCGGGAGAACCGGCACTCGCTGGGCACTCGACGGGTGACCGACGACGGCGCGGTGTCCGCGACAAGACCTCCGGTGTGGCGGGCGGTGATCGGGCCGTTCGTCCGGCTGGCCGCCATGGGTGCGATCGCGATCGTGCTCGCGCTCGTGGTGTGGGCGCCATATCTGCTGAAGATGCTCTCGGGCGCGAAGTTGCCCTCCGGCAGCGCGTTCCACTATCTGCCGCAGTCAGGGGCCGAACTGGCGTTCCCGATGCTGGAGTTCTCGCTGCGCGGCGCGCTGTGCCTGCTCGGGACCCTCTGGCTGGTGGTGCGGGCCGGGTCGTCGCGGCGGGCGCAGGCGCTCGGGATCGGCGTCGTCTCGATCTATCTGTGGACCCTGCTGTCGATGACCGCCACCGCGGCGGGGACGACCCTGCTCTCGTTCCGGTTGGAGCCGGTGCTGCTCGCGGTGCTGGCGGCGGCGGGCGTCTTCGGGCTCGTCGAGGGCGGACGCGCGGTCTACCAGGCACTCAACGAACCCGCCCCGCTGCGCACCGCCGCCGGGGTCGTCGCGGTGCTCGGTGCCCTGGCCTTCGCCCAGCACATCCCCACCGTGCTCACCCACGAGATCGACACCGCCTACACCGACACCGACGGCAACGGCGAACGCGCCGACCAGCGCAAACCCTCCGCCGTCTCCTACTACCGCGAGATCGACGCGGCCCTCCAAGACCAGACCGGCCGCCCCCGCGACGAATCCGTCGTCCTCACCGCCGACACCACCTTCCTCGCCTACTACCCCTACTTCGGCTTCCAGGCGCTCACCTCCCACTACGCCAACCCCCTGGCCGACTTCAAGGACCGCGCCGCCACCATCGCGGACTGGAGCAAGCTGCCCTCCTCCGAAGCCCTGGTCGACGCCCTCGCCCACTCCCCCTGGCGCGCCCCCGACGCCTTCCTCTTCCGCCGCGACGCCGACACCTACACCCTGCGCTTGGCCGAAGACGTCTACCCCAACGACCCCAACGTCAAGCGCTACACCGTCGCCTTCCCCAAAACCCTCTTCACCGACCCCACCTTCACCACCACCGACATCGGCCCCTTCACCCTCGTCACCGTCAACCGCTGAGACCGGGACCGATCCGTATCAGGCGTCCTCACTGGGTCGGGGTTCGACGCGGTCGACGGTGCCGACCTTGCTGATGCCCTTGTCGAACGAGGCGATCGACGAACCAGCGTCGGCTTCCGCGAGTGCCACGAGGTAGGCGTCGGCGAACGACAAGCGGTGGTGTTCGTAGACATCGATCGCGCGGATCAGGACGGCGGGATCGTCGGTGGAGATGCCGCGCGACCCGATGATCGCGCGCGTCAAGGCCGCCACCTGGGGGCGAGGCACCTGGTACACGCTCTGGAGCACGGAGACCGTCTCGGCCACGATGAGATCGGGCAGGTAGAGATCGTCCGATTCGGAGAGCAGGGTGGTCGCGCGCCGACCCATCTCCGGCGGATCCTGGGTGAAGTGGCGAACCAGGATATCGGTGTCGAGATAGACGGTCACGAGTCCCCGTCCTGCCACTGCTGGGCCCACGCGGCGTCGCGGATCTCCTCCCAGGAGCGGCCGCGAATGTGCGGCGGAACCGGCACACTGCCCGCCAGGTCGAGCAGATCCGGTGTCTTCGCCAGCACCACGATTTCACCCTCCACCCGGAAATGCACATTGTCGCCGGTATGTAGCTCCAGCGCGTCGCGCACCGCCTTCGGCACGGTGATCTGGCCTTTCGATGTCAGCCGAGCCAATGCGTCCATGCCGAACTCCTTACTTCTCGATTGAAGTAAGGATACCGACTCAGGCCGGGGTGCGGCCGAGGTAGTGGAGGAGGGCTTCGGTGGGGGTGCTGGCGGGGGCCGGGGTGATGGGGGCGTAGGCGCCCCACTGGCGGAGGGGTTCGGTGATCTCGGCGTCGAGTCCTGAGCCGGGGGCGGGGTGGTGGGTGCGGGCGGCGGTGAGGAGGTGGGTGGCGAGTGCGTCGGTGAGGGGGGAGGGTTGGTTGGTGGCGATGGCGATGTCCCAGGCGTGGACGGCGGCGTCGAGGGCGGCCAGGGTGGCGGCGACGGGGGTGGGGAGGTCGCCGTGTGGGAGGGGCGTGGGGACGACGGGGGTGGTGTCGGAGACGGTGGCCCAGGCGGCGGCGGTCTGCTCGACGGCGGTGCGGATGAGCGTGGTGGCGGGGAGGTCGAGGGTGCCGGAGGGGGCGAAGGGGTTGAAGTTCGGGCCGGGGCCGATGCCGAGGGCGGCGGCGTAGGCGAGTTGGTCGCCCGCCGCGTGCTGGACGACCTGGGCGACGGTCCATTCCGAGCAGGGAGTGGGCAGGTCCCACTGGTCGTCGGCGACACCGGCGACGACGGCGGACAGGGCCGCGTAGGACTCGGCGACCACGTCGCGCCAGACGGTTTCCAGGACTGCGGTGTTGTTGTTCATGACTCCAGCCTAGAAACCCATTAGGCTCGTTTCGTTCCTAATTTTTCCACGATCTCGAGAAGGTGGAAATGGCCGCGACCACGCCCCGTGTCCTGCGCCTGCTGGCCCTGCTCCAGGACCGCGCCTACACCGGCCGCGAACTCGCCGACCGGCTGGAGATCACCGAACGCACTGTCCGCAACGACATCTCGCGCCTGCGCGAACTCGGCTACCCGGTGCACGCCGAGCGCGGCGCCATCGGCGGCTACCGACTCGGCCGGGGCGCCACCATGCCGCCACTGCTGCTCGACGACGACGAAGCGGTGGCCGTGGCCCTGTCCATCGCGGTGGCCGCCGACGGCTCGCTCGCCGTCTCCGACCTGGGCGAACAGCTCGGCCGGGCGCTGCGCAAGATCGAACAGATCCTGCCGAAACGCTTGCAGCGCAAGGTCTCCGCGTTGCGCGAGGCCACCGAGATCGGCCCGGCGACCACCGGTTCCCGCGAACCCGACGCCCCGGTCGCGGCGGGCATTCTCACCACCATGGCCGACGCGGTGCGGCGCACCACCGCCGTCACCGTCGACGACGGCGTCGAACTGGAGCCGTACCGCCTGATCAACTGGCAGCGCCGCTGGTACCTGGTGGCCTACAGCCTGCGCGTCCACGACTGGACCGCCGTCCCGGTCGCGAATCTCACCACCGCCGCCACGACCGGTCGCGTGTTCGCCCCGCGCCGCCTGCCCGACGACGACCTGGTCGCCTACGTCATGCGGGAGATCGCGACCAGCGCCTGGCGGGTGCACGCCCGCGTCACCGTCCTGGCCCCGGCCGAGACCGTGATCGCCAGGATCAATCCGGCGGTCGGGGTGGTCGAGCCCGTCGACGAGCACAGCTGCGTGCTGCTCACCGGCGCCGACGCCATGGAGACCATCGCCATCTACCTGAGCATGCTCATGATGGACTTCCGCGTCGACGGCCCGCCGGAACTGGTCGCGCACCTGCGCACCCTGGCCCGTCGCTACACAGAATCGATCGCCTGACCCGCTGACCGCGCGGCCCGCCCGCACTACACTGACTGGTGCGGCACGGTCGTCGCCGGACTCCCGGCGGATGGCGAACACACTCCGACCCGCTCCCCGGAGGAGGACGTATGTCCGATCCGTTGCACACCAGGGTGTGCCTCACCGGTATGCACTGCACCTGCCCCAGTATCAGCGTCTTCCTGGTGCCCGAACCGCTGGTGCGCGGCGGGCAGATGCTGCACCTGCTCGAACAGGCACCGGTCAGCGGGCAGGTCCCGAAACCGGACCCCGACCTCATCGACCTCATCCAGGCCGCGCGGACCCCGCTGAACACCCGCGGACTCGCGCACGTGGAGAGCGTCACCTTCACCGGCCCCCGCCACGATCCGCCGACCAGTCGCGCGGTGCTGCACGATCACCTGATCGAGGACGACAATCCATGGGGCCTCGACATCGATGATCCCGCCGAACTCGTCCGGCTCTCGCTGCTGCCCGAACGGCGCATCGGCCCCCGGCGCATCGACGACTTCCAGGCGCACTCGGTGCGGCAGGCGATGGCGGCGGTCTACCGCTTCTTCGACGTCGACCAGGGCATCCCGCTCGTCTACCACGGCTTCGCCGACCCCGGCGACGGCTGGTTCGCGCTGCGCGCCTCGGCCGCGTGAGTGTGTCGATGGACACCGGGTAGCTACTGGTGTGCGGGTGCGCGATAGACCACAATATCTCCGGTCAGCGTGGGCAAACCGCACGAAGCACTTCGCGGGGCGGGTACGCTGCGCAATGTTGAATAGTTCGGCCGACCGAAATCAGTTTTGGTAGTGCTGATCGGTACGGATGCAGAGGTATAGCTATGACGCTCAGCAGACCGGAGCGAATCGATCTCCTGCTGACACGGCCCCATCGCCAGGACCGTGACCCAGCACCCCGCGAGCAGCTGACTTCGCTCGTCGCGATCGAGCACGCCGTCATCGATGCCACCATCGCGATGCTGGCCCCCGGCCAGAAATTCGCGCTGCTGTGGTCGCTACAGGTGGGCGAGCACACCGTGGCGGGAGTGCAGATCAAGGAGCGCGACGGGTCGCTCACCGATCTGGTGCCGCCGCCGGAGGTGCTCGAACATCTCGCCGATCACAAGCGGATGTCCTACGACCCCGAGGCGGGCGCCTGGCTCAGCGCGGAGATCTTCATCGCCGGGCCCACCCGCTACAAGGCCACCTACTCCACCGGCAGCATCGCCGACTGGATGCCGGAGGTCACCGCCGACGAGCTGCGCGCCGAGTTCGAGGCCTTCCCCCGACCCGACGCCGTCGTCCCGGATTGGGCCCGCTCCCAGCTGGAGTGGACCGACCGCAAGACCGGCTAGGTCGCGGCGCCGCACCGCACGTGGGTTCGATGGCTACCATCAACCCCCGTGCGACCGGACCGATCTGAACGAGCGTTCACCCGTTACCGCCTGATCGCCCTCGTCTGTGGGCTGCTCGGGTTCGTGCTTGCCCTGCTGACACCGCTGCTGCCGGTGCGCCAGGACCGCGCGAGCCTGGACTGGCCGCAGCCCGGCGCGACCAGCGTCGAGGCGCCGCTCGTGTCGTATGTGCCGCAGCGGCTCGACGCCCAGCTGCCGTGCGCCATGCTGCGGGATCTGCCGGTCACCGAGGGGCAGCCGACCACGCTGCTCGCCACCGTCCCGGCCGAGTCCGGCCAGGGCGCCAAGGGCCTGAGCGTCACCGTGCGCGACGGGGTCCTCGCGGTGCAGGCCAGGGACGTGCCGATGCTGTCGGCGCCGATCGCCGAGATCGGTGGCTGCGAGCGGATCGACATCGTCTCCACCATCGAGGCCACCACGGTCGAGTTCGTCGGCGTCACGCGCGCGGACGGCACGCCCTTCCGCAACACCGTCACCGTGGACAAGCGGCCGCAGATCGTCGGTGTGTACACCGACCTGGGCGAGTCGGCGCTGAGTGGCGCCCGGTTGCACGCCGACATCGACTCCCGCTTCACCTCCACCCCCACCACGCTCAAGCTGGTGGCGATGATCCTCGCCGCGGTCGCCACTGTGGCCGCGCTGATCGCGCTGCACCTGCTCGACACCACCGACGGCCGCCGCGCCCGTCGCTTCCTGCCCCGGCACTGGTGGAAGGTCACCGCCGCCGACGGCGCGGTGGTGGGCACGCTGCTGCTGTGGCACGTGATCGGCGCGAACACCTCCGACGACGGCTACATCCTGAACATGGCCCGCGCCTCGGGCCCGTCGGGGTACATGGCCAACTACTACCGCTGGTTCGGCGTGCCGGAGGCGCCGTTCGGCTGGTCCTACGAGGTCCTGGCCTGGATGACGAAGATCTCCGACGCCAGCCTGTGGATGCGGCTGCCCGCCCTGCTCGCCGGGCTGGTCTGCTGGGCGGTGATCAGCCGCGAGGTGCTGCCCCGCCTCGGCGCGCGGGTGCGCCGCGACAAGGTGGCGCTGTGGACGGCCGGTCTGGTGTTCCTGGCGTTCTGGCTCCCCTACGACAACGGCCTGCGCCCCGAACCGCTGATCGCGGCGGGCGCGCTGCTCACCTGGTGCGCGATCGAACGCGCCATCGCCACCGGGCGCCTGCTGCCCGCCGCCCTCGCGATCCTCATCGCCGCGTTCTCGCTGGCCGCCGGTCCCACCGGGCTGATCTGCATCGCCGCGCTGATCGCGGGCACCCGCCCGGTCATGCAGCTGATCATCAAACGCGCCCAGGGTGTGCTGCCGCGCCGGATCGCCGCCGACCGCGACGCGACATTCGGCGATGTGGACTCGTCGGACCAGAACAGCGGAGACGCTCGAGCCCGCGGCGGCGCCGACAGCGCGCAGAGTGTGAGCGCCGCGCCGAGCGCGAGCAGCACTCAGGGCGCACGCAGCACGCGCAGTGGGGGCGGGCAGAGCGTCGACGACGCGAGCGAGTCCGGGCGACGGTCGCTGGGCAGCACGATTCTCCGCTATGCCGCGCTGCTGGCGCCGGGTCTCGCGGCGGGCACGCTCGTGCTGATCGTCGTCTTCGCTGATCAGACCCTGGCCACCGTCATGGAGGCCACCCGCGTGCGCACGCTGGTGGGCCCGAATGTGGCCTGGTTCGACGAGCGCACCCGCTGGGACTCGCTGTTCATGCTCTCCCCCGACGGCTCGCTGGCCCGGCGCTTCGGCGTACTGGTGATGCTGCTGTGCCTGGTGGTCTGCATCCTGCAGGTGCTGCGCAAGGGCCGAATTCCGGGCACCTCGCGCGGGCCGTCGGTGCGCATTCTCGGCATCGTCTTCGCCGCGTTGCTGCTGATGATGTGGACGCCGACCAAGTGGACCCACCACTTCGGTGTCTACGCGGGGCTGGCCGGGTCGCTGGCCGCGCTGGCGGCGGTCGCGGTGGGCACCAACGGGATTCGCGCGCCACGTAATCGGGCGCTGTTCGCGGCGGCGGTGCTGTTCCTGCTCGCGCTCACCTTCACCGGCTCCAACGGCTGGTGGTACGTGTCCAGTTATGGCGTGCCGTTCTGGGACAAGGCGCCGCTGGTGGCGGGCAAGGGCCTGTCGACGCTGTTCCTCGGGCTCAGCGTGCTGGCCCTGCTGCTCGCGCTGTACTTCCACCTGCGCGCGCCCTACCGCAAGCCGACGGGTCCGGCGCGCTTCGACCGCTTCGCGACCATGCCGCTGACCATCGCCGCCGCGCTGCTGGTGCTGTTCGAGGTGGCCTCGATGGCCAAGGGCGCGATCACCCAGTACCCGGCCTACTCCATCGCCAAGTCCAATCTCGACGCGCTCCAGGGCAATACCTGCGCCCTCGCCGACGACGTGCTGGTGGAGACGAACACCGCCGACTCCCTGCTCACCCCCTACACCGGCACCGCCGCCGACGGATTGAACGCCGAGTCCACCGGCTTCGACCCCAACGGCGTAGCCGCCGACCTCACCGCCGACGCCGACGAGACCGTGGTGGGCGGCGCGAACTCGGTCGACAAGGACTCGGCCAACAAGACCACCAACACCACCGGCGCCGGGACCGGCGGCGGCACCAGCGCCGAGGCGGGCGTCAACGGCAGCACCGTCGCGCTGCCCTTCGGCCTGGACCCCGCCCGCACCCCGGTCCTGGGCTCCTACCAGGACGGCGTGCAGCAGCAGGCGAAGCTCACCTCGCAGTGGTACCGCGTCGACCTCACCGACGCCGTGCGCGACGACCCCGCCTACCAGGCCCTGGTGATCACCGCCGCGGGCCGCATCCGCTCGGTGGACACCGACGGCGTGGCCCAGTACGGCCAGGACGTGCGCCTCGAGTACGGCACCCACGCCGAGGACGGCAGCGTCGAGGTCACCGGCTCGCTCATGCCGCTCGACATCGGCCCTGCCCCGTCCTGGCGCAACCTGCGCGTGCCGATCGACCAGTTGCCCGCCGGAGTGAACGCGGTGCGCCTGGTGGCCGCCGACAACGACATCACCCAGAAGCAGTGGGTGGCGCTCACCCCGCCGCGCCTGCCGAAGCTGGCCACCCTGGACTCGGTCGTCGGCCACACCGCGCCGGTGCTGCTGGACTGGCACGTCGGCCTGGCCTTCCCCTGCCAGCGCCCGTTCGAGCACCACGACGGCGTGGCCGAGGCCCCCGAGTGGCGGATCCTGCCCGACCGGGTAGGTTCGGACGCGTCCAACGCCTGGCAGGACGACATCGGCGGCGGGCCGCTCGGCTGGACCGGGCTGCTGCTGAAATCCGAGACCGTCCCGACCTACCTCGACCGCGATCTGGGCCGCGACTGGGGCTCGCTGGAGCGGTTCACCCCGTACCGCGCGGCGCCTGCGGCCGCGATCACCGTGCGTGTGGTAAACCAGTCCGGACGCGCCGAGGAACCGGCAATCCGGGCGAAGTAGACACAACGGCAGCGCAAGGGCAGTGGCGAGGCGTTGCGCTTGTCCGCTTATGAAATGCTCAGTGTCCCTTAGGGTTTCGCTTTGATGAAGCACCTGTAAATGACAGCGTAAAGCCACTGTGCCTGCAGGTTTGAGCACGTACCCTGGTGGGTATGACAGGAGCCTTCGATGACATGGATCTGACCGATCTCGTCGAGCTGCTCAGCGATGACGAGAAGCACGAACTACGACCTGCCGTGATGCGGGTGCTGGACAGACTGCCTTCCCAAGAGGTATTACGCCGCGACCTCAACCGTCGCATGCTCAACGTCTGAACTCCTGACCACCACACGGCGAAGGCGCGGACCACCGAAGTGGTCCGCGCCTTCTTGTGTCCGGGCTCGTGTCCGGGTCAGAACACCCGCAGCGGGCCGGGGCTCCAGAGCCCGGTGCGGGTCTGGGTTCCGGTCGTGAGCTGGGCGGGCACGGCGGGCAGGTGCTGGTCGTAGCGTTCCAGCGAACCCCAGTCGCGGGCCCAGTCGTCCTTCAGATAGGTCGGGATGGTGACCCGGTTGGCCAGCATCTGCGAGAAGCCGAGCGGGCCGCCGAACTCCTGGGCCTGCCAGGTGTCGGTCGAGGAGATGGCCAGCGGCCGGTCCGGCAGGATGCGGTAGTTGGGGACCTCGGCCACGCCGTTCTCGTGCGTGAACGGACGCTGGCAGGGGAACTGCAGGCCGACGGCCCAGTCCAGCAGCACCGGCTGGTCCCGGCCGATGTAGTGGTCCAGGGTCTGCAGCTTCGGCACCCGCGGCGGGGTGAACGCCAGCCACTGGTCACCGATCAGGATCGGGTCGTTGGCCACGATGCGCACCGCGTTCGCCTCGGCGGGCAGGTCGGCCAGCGGCACGCGCAGGTTGCGCCACGACGGGTACGGGCCGATATCGCGGGGCAGGTAGGCACCGAGCGCGGTGACGCTGCCGTCGGCGTCGCGGGTGCCGTACTCGACCAGCAGCGACTGGCCGTACTTGTCGGCGCCGGTGTCGTCCTTGGAGGCGATGCGGCCCGCCGCGGAGATGACGATCAGCGGTGTGTCCTCCGAGCGGGCGGGCAGCCCGTACCAGGACGACTCCAGGTGCGCGGGCTGCTGCACGCCCTCCTGGTAGGAACCCAGGATCGGGGTCCGCGCGGGGTCGAGGCCGAAGGGCAGGGCCACGGTCGACCCGTTGACGCCGCGCGCGCCCTCGCCGCCGCCGGTACCCGCGCTCTCGCCCTCGGCGAAGGCGGCACCGACCGACTGGTTGCTGGTGTTGCCGGTGCCCGGCTTCACCTCGACGGCATCGGCGGAGAGGTCACCGGGCACGCCGTTGGGCGTGAAGGCGACCGAGTCGGTCCCGGCCAGCGGGTCGTTCGGGTCGGTGAGCGGACGGGCCGGATCGGTGATCGGGTCGAGCCTGCCGCCGTTGGGGTCGGGTTCCACGAGCACGTCGTTGGCCAGGCCGCAGGCGTTGCCGCCGAGCGCGTCGATGTTCGAGCGGGCCAGCGAGTAGGCCGGGTACTGCTGGGTGGCGCCCTTGACCAGCGAGAGCACCTCGAAGGCCACCATCAGCCCGACCACCACGGTCAGCGGTATGGCGGCGAACTTGCGGATGCGCCTGCCGCGTTTGGTCGCGACCGAGGGCACCGGTTTCACGTAGTCCTCGCGCAGCGCGTACCAGGCGACCAGGGCCAGGCCCAGACCGAACAGGATCAGCATCACGGTGTTGGAGTTGATGCCGCGCAGCGAGACGGTCTTGTCGAACCACGGCACGCCGTAGCTCGAGACGTACCAGTAGCCGTTGATGCCCGAGAACGACAGCGCCAGCACGAACAGCAATCCGGCCAGGAAGATGGCCCGGTTCTTGCGTGAGCGCAGCGCGCTCTGCGAGACGGCCACCGCCGTCACCGCCGCGAGCCCACCCGCGATGCCCGCGTAGGCGCCGAAGTGGTGGGTCCACTTCGTCGGGTTGAACATCATGAAGAAGATGGTGCCGAACACGATGCCCATCAGCCGCCAGGTCGGTCCCGAGGCGATACCGGGCACCTGACGGCGGCGCAGCAGCACCAGCAGTGTGGTGAACAGGCACAGCAGCATCACCAGGAAGGCGAAGCGCCGGGCCAGCGAGCCGTCGACGGTCTCGACGAACATGTAGTAGTAGCGCAGGTAGTCCTCGTACCAGGCCAGGTTCGGGCCGGTGGCCTGACGCACCCGGTTGGCCTCCTGGATACCCGCGAACGTCTGGTCGCCGTAGACCACCACCAGCACCAGCAACCCGGCCGAGGCGATGGGCGCGAGCAGCGGCAGCGTGCCGAACTGCCGATGCCTGCGCACGACAATGCGCACGAGCGGGCGGATACCGGCCAGCAGCGCGGCCACGCACATCAGACCGGTCGGGGCGGCGGCCAGGGTGAACGCCGCGATCAGTACCGCGATCCCGGCGGGCAGCAGCCGACCGGTGGCGATGGCGCGTTCGATGGAGACCCAGGTGAGCAGCGCGCCCAGGGCCACGATGGGCTCGGACCGCAGGCCGTTGTCGAAGGGCAGCCAGAAGGCCAGGAACACCAGACCGCCGGTCCACAGCGCCACCTGGCTGCGCTTGACGGCGTTGCCCAGCCGCGGGACCACCTCGCGGCTGATCACCATCCAGCACAGGATGCCGCACACCAGCGCGGGCAACCGCACCCACGGGCTGGCCGTGGAGAACTCCGCGAACACCTGGATGACGTAGTAGTACCAGCCGAACGGCGCCTCGGGCACGCCGTACCAGCGGAAGTAGTTGGCCATGTAGCCCGCGTCGGGGGCCACTCGGACCATCGAGAGGATGTAGCCGTCGTCGGAGGTGTTCGCGCCGACGAAGTGCCAGACCAGCAGCGTGCCGATGACCGCGCCGTCGGCCCAGGTGGGCTTCAGCCAGTTGCGCGGCAGGAACCGGCGGTGCCCGCGCCCGTCACTGCCGTCGAGCTGGGCCAGCGCGCCGAGGGCCAGCAGCGTGCACAGCACCGCCGCGACGATCGCGATCAGCTTCACCGGCGACGGGCTGGAGGAGAAGCGCGAGTCGATGGTGGAGGTCAGCGAAAGGCCCTGCGGCACATCACCGCGCAGGTCGGAGAACACGCCGACGATCTGCGGACGCAGATCCCCGCCGAGCTGGCCCTGCACCGGCACCCGCACGGTCTCGACCGCGCCGGGCTGCCCGTCGACCGGCCGCTCGATCTCCTTGCTCAGCCCCTCGAAACTCGCGGTGGTGCGGTGCTGATCGGAGCTGATGACGATGGCCGAGCACTGGTCCATCGCGGACCGGTCGGCCGAGGCCACCACGGCGTTGCGGTCGACCACGTCCACGGCGGTCTCGGACACGCGCACGAACAGTGCCTCGAGCGCCGCGCGGTCGCCCTGCGGCGGCGCGGTGGCCAGCAGCATGCCGCCCTGTTCGGGCAGACTCGCCACCGCCGAGCAGGGGATGGTGGCGTTCAGGTCGATCGGCACCTGGGACATGAGCGGTGCCTGGATATTGCCGAGCTTGCCGTTCTGCGGCCAGGTCAGTTCCGCGGTGGTCTGGGTGACCGGCAGGAACGGCGTGGCCACCGCGAAGAGGGCACCGAGGAGTCCGGCGATCAGCGCGATCCATCGCGCGGTCCGGAAGTCCTTCGCGGAAGCCGCCGGTTGCGCGGGCGGCTTGGTGAGAACAGCTGTTGCGGCGTCTGGCACGGTTCGCCATGGTATCCGCACCGCCGTCATTGTGAGGGCTCGCACGCCTCGCCGGAGAACATACGCTACGGCATGGTGTGAAGTTCAAGCATTTCATTAGGATTCGCGCGTGACAAAGGGTTGCCCGGTCATACGAATCGGCTATCGATAACGGCTACGACCCCCGCTTCGCCGCGACACAGAAGTTTGTCCACGTTACCAGCGCGTAGGGAACCTGTAGATAAGAACGATGGTAACTGTTACGCAAGGTAACGGCCTGGCATTTTAAATGCGTTCCGCCGCCACCGACGACGAAACGCGAAGGTTCCCGAATGAAATCGTAGGCGCGAACTCCACCCTGGCGAAAACCCCCTTTTCGTACTCTTGAACACGACCGCTTCACATCTGGAAACGGTCGATCAATTCAAGGAGTACGCAATGTTCGACAGCAACTTCTTCACACGTTCGGCACTGGTCACCGCGGGCTGTGCGGTGGCCGCGGCATCGTTCGGTCTCGGACCCGCCGCGGCCCAGGCCTCCACCACCGTGAGCCCCGCGGGCGCGGCGGTGCAGGCCACCAACCAGGGTTCGGTCAAGGCCGTGGCCGGTGGTGTCACCATCACCTGCACCACCTCGTCCGCGACCGGCGCCGTGCCCGCCGCGCCGAACAACACCAACCCCAGCGGTCCGGTCACCGTGCCGATCAACGCGCCCACCTTCACCGGCTGCTCCACCAGCATGTGGGGCGTGAGCGCGACGGTGACGACCAGTGGCAGCTGGTCGATCACGGGCCAGAACGGCTCGCCGGTGGCGGGTTCGATCAATGTGCCCACCGGCGGCATGGTCATCCAGACCAGCGGGCTGGCCTCCTGCAAGGTGGTCGTGGCGCCCACGGCACCGGCCACGCTGGCGGGCACCTGGACCAACGGCAGCCCGTCGACGGTGCAGGCGACCAATTCGCCCGCGCCGATCAAGGTGACCGGCGGCTTCGGCTGCCCCACCAGCGCCACCACCGGAACGGTGACCGGCGTGTACAAGGTCACCAATACCACCACTCCGTCGGTGCCGATCACGGTCGGCCCCTGACAATTCCGCGGGTGAATTCGGCACCGACGTTTCGGCGATGACGTCGTCTCGAATTCGAATGCCCACGGGGTGAAAAAGAACCCGCGTGCGTCTCTCACTCGCACGCGGGTTCCACCACATCGTAGGCAATATTCGCGCCGGGCGCGGCGGGTAGTCGCCACGCCCGGCGCGGACCCCGGTCCCTTCCCGCCCCCTCCCCTCCCTAGACTCGACGCCATGACCAAGGTGAATCTCGAAACCAACCACGGACAGATCGTGCTCGAGTTGGACGACCAGGCCGCGCCGAACACGGTCGCCAACTTCGTGAACTACGTGAACGCGGGCCACTACAACGGCACCGTGTTCCATCGCGTCATCCCCGGTTTCATGGTTCAGGGCGGCGGCTTCGAGCCGGGCCTGAAGCAGAAGCCCACCCAGGCACCGATCCAGAACGAGGCCACCAACGGCCTGAAGAACGACAAGTACACCGTCGCGATGGCCCGCACCAACGACCCGCACTCGGCCACCGCGCAGTTCTTCATCAACGTCTCCGACAACGCCTTCCTCAACCACTCGGCCCCCCAGGGCCAGGGCTGGGGCTACGCGGTGTTCGGCAAGGTCACCGACGGCACCACCGTCGTCGACAAGATCGCGGGCGTCAAGACCGGCAGCGCGGGCCCCCACCAGGACGTCCCCGTCGAAGACGTCATCATCGAATCCGCCACCGTCGCGTAGTTTTTCGGGAGAGCGGGGCCGTCACCACTGTGGCGGCCCCGCTCGGTACCCGGGTCAGGCGAAGACTGTCACCACATCCACCGATGGGTACCGCGCGGCGAGCTTCCGATCCAGCGTTGCGAGGGTGGCGCCGCTGGCTTGCGCGAAGGCAGCCAGGTAGTCGTCGGTCCACAATTTGTGGCTGTGGTCATTGCGCGCCGACAGCGCACGGAACACCTGGTCCAGCGAGTTCGGCTCCTCGGCCCAGATCACGCGTTCATCGGCGTTGAGCTGGTCGATGATCCGCCAGGCATCACTGCGAGACAAGACCTCCGTGTCCATCACCGCGGGATTCGAGAGCAAGCGCAGCAGGCCGGTTTGAGTGACCCGGCACATGAGCAGGCTGTCCGATTGGGCATCGAACCAGGTGGCTGCCGCGCGATGATGGACATGCCTGCCGTACACAGCGGCCAGCCACAGGCCGACATCAACCAGCGTCACCGGCCATACCTCTCTACATCTTCGGCATCGAAGGCATCGGCGATGTCAGCATTGGTGATGTTGCGAAGCGGACCCGCGTCGGCCGTGCCGACCAGCGGAAAGCTCACCCGGCCCACGCTCGGAGTCGGCGCGGCACCGACCTCACGCGCCAGTGCTTTCGCGAACAACTCCTTGAGACTGATTCCGCGCGCGGCAGCGGCCAACTTGGCGGCCTGCATCAGGCCTGGCGAGAGATCAACCGTAGTGCGCATAAAAGCATATTATCACCACACGCTAAGCAGCCACCACAAATGGCCGCCCCGACCTTTGCCTGGGCGGCCAATCCGCAGGTCACGTGCTTAGAGGGGCAGGACGTGGTGTTTGCGGGGGTTGCGGACGATCTTCTTGTCTTCCAGCAGTTTCAGGGCGCGGCGGATCTCGAGGCGGGTGGTAGCCGGTTCGATGACCGCGTCGATGAAGCCGCGTTCGGCGGCGACCCACGGGGTGGCGATATTGGTGTTGTAGAAGTCGATGAGCTGCTGGCGGACCGCGGCGCGCTGTTCTTCCGGCGCGGCGGCGATCTGGGCGGCGCCGATCAGGCTGACCGCGCCCTCGGCACCCATCACGGCCAGGCGGGCGGTGGGCCACGCCAGGTTGATGTCGGCGCCGAGCTGCTTGGACCCCATCACGGCGTAACCGCCGCCGTAGGACTTGCGCACCACCAGGGTGATCTTCGGGACCGAGGCCTCCACGTAGGAGAACAGGAACCGGCCGCCGCGCTTGATCACGCCGACCTTCTCCTGCTCCACACCCGGCAGGAAGCCGGGGGTGTCGACCACGAACACCAGCGGGATCTCGAAGGCGTTGCACAGGCGCACGAAGTGCGAGGCCTTGTCCGAGGCGCGCGCGTCCAGCGCACCGGCCGAGGCCAGCGGCTGGTTGGCGACCACGCCGACGCTGCGGCCGTCCACCCGGGCGAACCCGGTGATGATGTTGGGTCCGGTGCCGGAGCTGATCTCCTTGAACTCACCGTCGTCGAAGATGCGCAGCAGGATCTCGTACATGTCGTACCCGGCGTTGTCCGAGTCCGGCATGATCGTGTTGAGCTCGCGGTCGGTGTCGGTGATCTCGGGCTCGAGGCCCGGGTTCACGATCGGCGGCAGCTCCTGGCAGCTGGTGGGCATGTAGCCCAGGTACTCGCGCACCCACTGGAACGCCGCGTCCTCGTCCTTGGCGACGTGGTGGATGTTGCCGTACTCGGCCTGCGTGCGCGCGCCACCGAGCTCCTCGAGGCTGACGTCCTCGCCGGTGACCTCTTTGATGATCTTCGGCCCGGTGACGAACATGTGCGCCGACTCGGTCGCCACCACCACATCGGTGCAGATGGGCTCGTACACCGCGCCACCGGCGCAGTTGCCCAGGATCAGCGAGACCAGCGGGACCATGCCCGAGAGCGGCTCGAGGTTGGTCGCCATCCAGGCGTACCAGGCCAGCGAACTGATCGCCTCCTGCACGCGCGCGCCACCGGAGTCGTTGATGCCGACCAGCGGGATACCGACCTTGGCCGCGTACTGCATGATGCCGCACAGCTTGCGCCCGAACGCCTCACCGACCGACCCGCCGTAGACGGTCTGGTCGTGCGAGAACACCGCCACCGGACGGCCTTCCACCAGACCGTGGCCGACCACGACACCGTCACCGTAGAGCGCGGTCGGATCACCGGGCTTGCGCACCAGCGCGCCGATCTCGACGAACGTGCCGGGGTCGAGCAGCTGGTTGATCCGGTCGCGGGCGCTGGGAATGCCCTTGCGCGCCCGCTTCTCGATCCCCTTCTGCCCCGCGGGCTCTTTGGCGAGCTCCAGCCGCTCGTGTAGATCGGCCAGCTTCTCGGCGGTGGTGCTCACTTCTCTCCCTTTGCGGAAATCGCGGCCAGCTTGGCGGCGAGGTCGGCACCGATCTGGCCGATCCGCGGTTCGTCGACGATCTGGAGGTGGTCGCCCGGGATGTGGACCACCTCGAGGTTGGGGATGTATTCATCCCAGCCGCCGTTGGGGCGGCGATCCGCGTAGCGCGGCTCGAGCTCGATCGCGCCGTCGTGGTAGCGATCAGCCAGGTACAGGACCACGTCGCCGTCGTAGCGGCTGGGGTCCTTCTGCTCGAGCGCGCGGTTCTCCAGGTAGGAGTGCCGCTGGTGCTCGAGCACACCGCCGGGAATCTTCGCGCCGGACAGCTTGATCAGGTCGCTGATCATCGCGAACTGCTCGGCATCGGTGGCGGCCGCCAGCTCCTCGATCTGCTCACGATCCAGCTCGGAGGGCACGTTGTAGGTCTTCTTGGCGAAGGCCTGGTACCGCTCGAGGCGCGCGATGCGGCCCTCGAGGGTGTTGTCCTCGGGCTCGACGGTCATGGCGAGGTCGATCAGGCCGATGTGACGCACGTCGGCACCCTCTTCGCGCAGCATCTGGCCCACCTGCAGGGCGAGCACCGCGCCGAGTGACCAGCCGTACAGCACGTACGGCCCTTCGCCCTGGATCTTGCGCAGCTCTGGCAGGTACTGCCGGGCCCGCTCCTCGATGGAGCCCTCGACCCGCTCGAAGCCGTACATCGGGGTGTCGGCGGGCAGACGCTTGAGCAGCGGCTCGTAGACGAGGGTGTTGCCACCGGCGGGATGGAAGACGAACACCGGTGTGGCGGTCGACCCTTCGGTCCGTGCCCGCAGCGGACGGATGAAGCCGTCCACGTCGGCGCCGCTGTCCTGCAGGTTGCGTACGACCTCGGAGAGCTGCTCGATGGTCTCGCAGTCGAGCACGTCATCGACAGTCACCTCGGCCTTGACCCGCTCGGTGAGGCGCGCCGCCATCTTCTCGGCGACGTCCTCCTCCAGGATCGGCAGGGTGTTGAAGATGCCGCCCGGCGAAGTGCCCGTGACGACAGCCCAGGTGGCGTAGGCCAGCCGCTCGGCGGCGTCACGTGGCGGAACGTTGTCCTCGTCCCCGGCCGGGGCCGAGTAGTCGACATCGGGCGCGGCGGCCTCCACCTTCGCGGCCGATTCGACAGCGGCATCCGAAACCTGCTCGGCGGCAGCGACATCGGCGACCGGCGCCGCAACCGACTCGCTAGCGGCACCTTCCGACGGCAGCTCCGCACCGGCCGCCTTGGCCGCGGCCAGCGGATCATCACCGGCCGCGATCGCCGCACGCGCCGCCTCGACGAAGTCGGCGTCGACGCCGATCTCCACGTCCTCACCGGCGGCACGGGCCGCGGCCTGCTTCTCCGCCATGGCCGCGACCTCGTCACGATGCTCGATGGCGTAGCGCAGCACCTTCGACACCTCGTTGAGGCTGGCGTCGCGCACCGCGGAGATCTGCAGCTGCGGAATGTCGAACTCGTACTCCACGCGGTTCTTGATGCGCATGGCCATCAGCGAGTCCAGGCCGAGTTCCATCAGCGGGATCTCCATGGGGAGGTCCTCGACGGCGTAACCCATGGACTCCGCGACGATCACGCACAGCCGCTGCTCGACGGTCTCGCCGCTGTCGGCGCGCCAGCGGTCGCTGGTGGCCACGGCGATCTCGGCGGCGGTCGGCTCGGGCTCGGTGGTGGCGGCCGGAACCGCGAGGGCCGCGGCGGGTTCGGGCAGCGGCGCACCGGAGGTGACCACGGCGTCGAACAGCAGGGTGAAGCCGAGCGGGGTCTTGGCGTGCACCTGCACCGAGGCACCCCCGAGGTGCGGGGTGAGGGTGGTGGTGAGCGTGCCGGTGGTGGGCAGCGCGGCGTGCGGGTGCGACACCGTGACGGCTACATCCGAAAGCACCTGCGCGGCAGCGGCTTGCACGAGCGCGGTCAGATCGGTGACCGACCCCGCCTGCACCTCCCACGCGTGGCGCCCGTCCGGCATGGCGACGTGCGCGCCGGGCACCCGGGTGTTGCCCGCGCCCGAGGACATGGCGACCTTGGGCCAGTACTCCTTGCGCAGGAACGCGGTACGCGGCACGTCGGCGTAATCGCCTTCGGGCAGCAGCGAACTCAGGTTCACGGCGTGGCCGTGCACGTAGAGCTGGGCGAGCGCGCCGATCACACCGGCGGACTCGTCCTCCTTGCGCTTGAGCGTGGGGATGAGCTGCGCGTCGTGCACGCCCGCGGCGAAGGTGGTGCCCAGCACCTGCATCAGCGCCACCGAGTTGGGCGCCAGCTCCAGGAAGGTGGTGTGCCCGGAGTCGACGGCGGCCTTGATGGCGTTGGTGAAGTACACCGCGTGGCGCATGTTCTTCACCCAGTAGGGCTCGTCGTGGATCGGGTCGGAACCGGGCTTGAAGTACAGGCCCTCGTGCACGGTCGAGTACAGGCCGGTCTTCAGCGAGGTGGGCTCGATACCGGCCAGTTCGGCGGCCAGTTCGCCCAGCAGCGGGTCCATCTGCGAGGTGTGGCCCGCGCCGCGGGTGGGCAGGATGCGGGCGAACTTGCCCATGCCCTCCACCTCGGCGACGATCTGCTCCACCTGCTCGCGCGGCCCACCGATGACGGTGTTGGTCGGCGCCGCGTACACCGCGCACTCCACATCGGGGAAGCGCGGCAGCAGCTGCGCCACATCGTGGGCGCTGAGTTCGACCAGCGCCATATTGCGCACGTCGTCCTCGGTGATCATCTGCTCGCCCTCGCCCATCAGGCGCGAACGGGCGCAGATCACGCGCACCGCGTCCTCGAGGGTCAGACCACCGGCGATGTAGGCACCGGCGACCTCACCCATCGAGTGACCGACCACCGCGGCGGGCTCGGCGCCGTGCGCGCGCAGCAGCGCGGCCAGACCCAGCTGGGTGGTGAAGATGCCGACCTGGCAGGTGCCGACGTCGTAGTCCTGCTCGTCGTCGAGGAACATCTCGCGGATCGAGTAGCCCGCCTCGTCCTGCACCAGCTCGTCGACCTCGTCGACCGTCTTGCGGAAGATCGAGTTCTCGTTGTAGAGCTGCTTGGACATCTTGCGGTGCTGTGCGCCGAAGCCACACATCACCCACACCGGCGCGGCGACGGCCGGGGAATCGGCGGTGAACACACCGGCGCCCGGCTTGCCCTCGGCGATGGCCCGCAGACCCGCGACGGCTTCTTCGTGTGTCTTGGCCAGCACCACACCGCGCGAACGCTGATGGCTGCGCTTGGCCAGCGCCCGGGCCACATCGGTGAGCGGCACGTCCTTGCCCGCGCCCTCGAGCCAGTCGGCCAGCTCGGCGGCGGCGCGCTTGCGGCGCGAAGGCAGATAGGCCGAGACCGGCAGGATCACCGGCAGCGGCTCGGCGCGCTCGCCGTCCCACTCGAGCACGGGCTCGGCGGCGATCTCGGTGATGGCGGTGGCCTCGGCGACCACGTCGGTGGTCTCCTCGCCGTCGAAGAGCTCGGCCTCGGCCACCTGCTCGGCGGTGACCTCGGGAACCAGCTCGGGCACGACGCTCGGGACGTACTCCTGCAGGACCACGTGCGCGTTGGTGCCACCGAAACCGAAGCCGGAGATACCGACGGTCGCCACACCGCTGTAGCGGGGGAACTCGGTCGGCTCGTCGACGACCTTGAGGTTGGCCTGCTCGAACGGGATGTAGGGGCTGGGGCCCGCGTAGTTGATGTTCGGCGGGATGACGTTGTGCTGGAACGACAGCAGCACCTTGGCCAGGCTGGGCACACCGGCACCGGACTCGAGGTGACCGAAGTTGGTCTTGGCCGAGCCGAGCAGGGCGGGCTTGTCGGCCTCGCGGCCACGGCCGACCACGCGCGCCAGCGCCTCGGCCTCGATCGGATCACCGATCGGGGTGCCGGTGCCGTGCGCCTCGATGTAGTCGACCGTCGACGGGGCGATGCCCGCGTCCCGGTAGGCCCGGCGCAGCACGTCGGCCTGGGCGTCCGGGTTGGGCGCGAGCAGACCGTTGGAACGGCCGTCGCTGTTGACCGCGGTGCCCTTGATGACGCCGTAGATGTGGTCGCCGTCGCGCTCGGCGTCGACGAGCCGCTTGAGCACGACCAGACCGGCGCCCTCGGAGCGGACCATGCCGTCGGCGTCCTTCGAGAACGCCTTGATCCGGCCGTCCTCGGAGGTGCCCGGCGCGAAACCGAGGGTCGTCATCGGGATCAGCAGCATGTTCACGCCACCGGCCAACGCGACCTCGGCGTCACCGTCGCGCAGCGCGCGCACCGCCTGGTGCACGGCGACCAGCGTCGAGGAGCACGCGGTGTCCACGGTGACCGACGGGCCACGGAAGTCGTAGAAGTAGGACACGCGGTTGGCGATGATGCCGTTGGAGCTGCCCATGATCGCGTACGCCTCGGCGGAGGCGGGCACGTTCGGATCGGTGTTGCCCAGCGCGAGCGAGGCGATGATCTGGAAATCGCTGGTCGAGGACCCGATGAACATGCCGACCGGGGCGCCCTTGAGGTCGCTCGCCGGAATCCGGGCGTGCTCGAGGGCCTCCCAGGTGAGTTCCATGATCAGCCGCTGCTGCGGGTCGATGCGCTCGGCCTCGAGCGGCGAGGTCGCGAAGAAGTCGGCGTCGAAGCCCTTGACGACGTCCTGGTCGAGGTAGCCGCCGCGAGTCTTGCCCGCCTCGACGGCCGCCGCCACGGTGGGATCGCTGAGGAATTCTTCCCAGCGCCCTTCCGGCAGCTCCCGGATCGCGTCCCCGCGCCCGATGATGAACTCCCACGTCGACTCCGGCGTCGACCCCGCACCCGGCAGTCGGGTCGACAGACCCACCACCGCGATGTCGTGCGCCTCCGACGGCGTGTACGCGTCGGTGTAGTCCTCGGACTCCTCGACCGGCAGCTCCGGCTCACCGTTGACGATGACCTCGGCCAGCGAGGCGATGGTCGGGTGCTGGTAGACCACCGTCGGCGTCAGCGTGACGCCGGTGAGGTCCTCGATGTCACCACCGAGGGCGAGCGCGTCGCGCGAGGCGAGCCCGAACTCCTCCATCGGCCGGTCGACGGTGATCGCCTCGACCGACTGCCCGGTCGCGTCGGCCACCCATTTGCGCAGCCATTCGCGCAGCTCGGCGACCGAGAGGTCACCCGAGGGCGTGGTCGTCGCGTCATCGTCGGCGGCGGTCTCCGGACGATCTGCGTCCGGGGTTTCGGCGCTGTTCTGGGAGCCCTCGTTGTGTTCGGGGGCGGTCGTCCTGGGCTGGTCGGCGCGATCTCGGGAGGCCTCGTTGTGTTCCATCAATTCCTCAAGCTACCTGTCTGCGTACAGGGCGCGCCGTGGAATGACGCCCGGCATGCTCGACATGCCGGGCGTCATCACCGAACCGGTCGGCCGATTACTCTTCTGGTGCATCGGGGAAAGCCTGCTGGGTGTAACCACCGCGCAGCGTTCCCTCGAGGTAGGCGGCCTTGCAGGCGCGCCGGGCGATCTTGCCGCTGGAGGTACGCGGGATGGAGCCCGCGGGAACCAGCAGGATGTCACGGGCGGTGACGCCGTGGCGCTGCGAGACCGCCGCGCGCACCGCGTCGGCGATCGGAGCCGGGTCGGCCTTGCCCGCGCCGGGACCACGTTCGGCCACGATGACCAGCTGCTCGGACGCGTCGTCGGCGTCGAACTTCAGGCCGGAGTGGCTCTCGGCGGCGAAGACCTCGGCGGGCAGCTGGTTGGCGGGCACCGCGAAGGCGGCGACGAAACCGGGCCGCAGCGCGGTGGAGGCCTCCTGGGCGGAGAACTCCAGATCCTGCGGGTAGTGGTTGCGGCCGTCGACGATCACCAGGTCCTTGACGCGACCGGTGATGTAGAGCTCGCCGTCGAAGTAGACGCCGAAGTCGCCGGTGCGCATCCAGTTCGCGTCCGCGGCGGTGCCCTCGGTGTGGCCACCCGGCTGACGCTCGGTGACCCGGTTGCGGAAGGTCTTGGTCGACTCGTCGGGGCGTCCCCAGTAGCCGATGCCCATGTTGTTGCCGTGCAGCCAGATCTCGCCGACCTGACCGTCGGGCAGTTCACGGCCGCCGTCGGGGCCCTCCACCGACTCGGGGTCGACGATCGCGGCCCACTGCGACAGGCCGACGTACCCGCAGGAGACCTGCGCGATGGCGTTCTCGGCGGACTGCTCCACGCGGACCATCCGGCCCTTGTTCAGCTCGTCGCGGTCGACGTAGATGTACTTGGCCTCGTCCTCGGCCTTGGTCGCCGAGACGAACAGCGTCGCCTCCGCCATGCCGTAGCAGGGCTTGATGGCGGTCTTGGGCAGGCCGTACGGGGCGAACGCCTCGTTGAACTTCTTCATCGACGAGACCGTCACCGGCTCGGAACCGTTGATCAGGCCGATGACGTTCGACAGGTCCAGCGACTCGCCCGCCTTCGGCACACCGCGCGCCGCGGCGTGCTCGAACGCGAAGTTCGGCGCGGCCGCGAAGGTACCGGCGCCGTCGGAGACCGCGGCCAGCTCGTTGATCCAGCGCGAGGGGCGACGCACGAACGCGCTCGGCGACATGATGGTGATGAACTTGCCGCCGACCGCGGGCAGGATGACCGTCAGCAGGCCCATGTCGTGGAACAGCGGCAGCCAGGTGACACCGCGCGAGTTCTCGTTCATGTTCAGCGAGTTGATCATCTGCAGCAGGTTGGTGCCGACCGCGCGGTGGGTGATCTCCACACCGGCCGGAACACGGGTGGAACCCGAGGTGTACTGCAGGTAGGCGATGTCGTCGATCGCGGTGTCGGGGCGGACCCAGGAGTCACCGAGGGTGTCCGGGATCGCGTCGACGGCGATGATGCGCGGACGCTGCGCGGCGGGCAGCGAGCGGAAGAACTGGCGCACACCGGCGGCCGAGGAGGTCGCGGTGAGGATCGCCGAGGGCTCACAGTCACCGAGCACGGCGTGCAGCCGGTCGGTGTGGCCCGGCTCGTCCGGGTCGAACAGCGGGACCGAGATGGTGCCCGCGTAGATCGCCGCGAAGAAGGAGATCACGTAGTCCAGACCCTGCGGGGCGAGGATCGCGACCCGGTCGCCCGGGTTGGTCACCTGCTGCAGGCGAGCGGCCACCGCGCGCAGCCGAACTCCGAACTCCTGCCAGGTCAGCTCGTGTACCTCGCCGTCGCGCTCCCGCGAGTAGTCGATGTAGCGGTACGCGAGCGTATTCGCATCGTTACGGGTGTGCTTCTCGACGTGATCGACCAGGGTCCGACCCTCGGGAATCACAATGTTCCCGGTCGCGTCCAGGTAGTCGTCGAAAGTCTCTTCCATTCCTTCTTCTCCTCCGAGGACCGGGCACCGGTGAAATGTTCCAACGCGCTGGGGGCGTTGACACCTGTGCGGCCTCGACTCGCTATCGCCACCGGACGCAGGTGCACGTCGTAGCTGTGCATCCTGACAACCTGCGGATTTTCGAGCGGTCTGCGCGGTGACCGCTATCGGCTAGATGTTCTCAAACCAGAGTCATGTTACAGAGAACCCCCGCTCAGTCCTCCCGCAGCAGCGGAATGACAGGCGCGAAAGCATCCATCTGGGTGGGGAAGATGCCGACATACGACATCGAAGTGAGTTGGCGCACACGTTTGATCTGTTCGGCGATTTCCTCGAACGTACCGATCGCGACGTAGGGCGAATTCAGGATCTGCTCGACGGTGAGCTCCACGTCGACCTCGAGATTGGGGTGCAGGCCGCGCGAGATCGCGTTGAGGGCCATCTCCGCGGTCTTCTCGCGGTCGTCGGTGATGACGATGGCGGTGATGGCCCAGTTCAGCTCGATGTCGGCGAACCGGTCACCGGCGGCGGCCTTGACGATGTTCACCTTCTCGATCGTCTTCTCCAGCGTGATGCCCGAGAGCAGACCCTTCCCGTTCTTGGTGGTCTGCGGGACGATCGAGACGATGTCGGCGTGCTTGGCGGCCAGCGCCAGCATCTTCGGGCCACCACCACCGGTGCACAGCGGCGGACGCGGGCCCTGCCGCGGCCGCGGGGTGCCCTTGATACCGCGCACCTGGTAGTGCTTGCCCTCGAAATTGCACTCCTGACCGCGCAGCAGCGTGTCCAGGATGGTCAGCGACTCGTCGAGCTTCTCCAGCCGGACGCCGGGGCGTTCGAACGGGATGCCCGCGTCGTCGAACTCCTCCTTGATCCAGCCCGCGCCCACGCCGACCTCGAGCCTGCCCTTCGACAGCACGTCGATGGTGGCGAGGTCCTTGGCGAGCACGACCGGATGCCGGAAGCCGTTGGCCAGCACCGAGGTGCCGAGCCGGATCTTGCTGGTGGCCTGGGTGAGCGCGCCCAGCGCGGCGATCGGGCCGATCTGATCGCCCAGGTGATCGGGCACGAAGAAGGTGTCGTACCCGTACTCCTCGGCCTCCTGCGCGGTCTGGACGAACTTGCGCGCGCCACCCTCCTGCTTGTTGCCCTCTCCCGCCGCTCCGAAGCGGAACGGACGCAGCGGCGTACCCAGCGCGGTCGACTCACCGACGGGTGCGGCAGCTTCGGTCATGAACTCTTCGCTCCTGGCTGTGCGATGGACTCGGGCGCAATCACCAGCGCACTTTACAGCGTGTGGGCGAAACGGAGTGCGGATGTCACAGCGAGGCATGATCCATGGCAATCATGCACCCGCTGTGACTGTGACAACTCCGTCCCCGCGAATCAGGAATGTGGCGGATGCGGCGCGTTCTCGATGAGCCCCGCCGCCCAGTTCACCGTCCACTGGGTCGCGGTGGTGCCGTTGCCGTCCACGGTGTTGGTGGCGTAGAGGGCGTGCACCGGGTTGCCCGCCGAGCGGATCAGCGCCGCCAGGCTGCCCAGCGCGTTGGCCGGATTGAGGGCCTCGCGCGGGGCGTCGCAGATCATGTCGCCGGGCGCGCAGAGGGAGTTCACCTTCGAGGCCAGCTCACCGAAACCACCGGGACGCGGGCCGGTCATGCTGATCCCCGGCACGTTGACGCCCTTGAGCGCCACCTCGGCGCCCTGACCCGTCGGCGGCGGGTCACCGATCTCGGTCGGCTGACCCGGACCGGTGTCGGCGGTGCGGCGCCCGTCGGCGATGACGGTCACGCCGAGCACCCGGTCGGCCGGGATCGGGCCGTTGCCCGCGCCGATCTGGGCGGCGATGTCACCGGCGATCACCGCGCCCTGGGAGAAGCCCGCGATGACGAAGTTCGTCAACGGGCATTCCCGGTGCCGCTGCGAGAGCACGTCGGTGGCCCGCGCGGTGCCCTCGGTACGGCTGACGTTGTAGGACGCCTGGCCGTCGGGCGGGAAGGCGATCGGGTTCGAGAACTGCGCCACGTAGGGCACGGTGTAGACCTCGAGCCGGTCGTCGGGGAACTGCGCGCGCAGCGGGCCCGACACGCTCAACATCAGCGAGATCGGGTTGGCCTGCGGGTTGTACGGATCGTCGTCGCTGGCCGACTCCCAGGTACCCGGGATCGACAGGAACATGACGTCCGGGCAGTCCGCCGACTGCGAGCTCGGCGGCGGCGGTGGCGTGGGCGGACCCGGCGGCGGCTTCTCCAGCCGTCCGGCCAGCAGGTACCACAGCAGCAGGACGACGATGATCGCCAGGACCAGCAGCGCCAGCAGGGTGAAGCACCCCGCGGGCCAGAACCTGCGGGTCCGTCGATTCGGCCGGGGCGTCACTAGCAGTAGGTCGAGGTCGCGGCCGCGATATAGACCTGGGAAGCCTTGTCGACGTCCATCTTGGACTCGTCGAAGTTGGCGTCGGACCCGGCGATCGCCGCGACGAACGGGGCGATGTCGGCGTCGGAGGCGCCGGTGGCACGGCTGGAACAGATGTAGTTGGCCGCGGTCAGCGCGATGTCCGGGCTGGCCGGGGTGATGCCGTTCTTGCTCAGCTCATCGAGGAACGCCTGGTCCTTGGCCGAAGCCGGGGCCGAGGGGGCGCTGGTCTCGGGCGCGGGTGCCGGTTGCTCGGGGGCGCTGGACTCGGGCGCGGCGGAGGAACTCGGCGCGTGCCCGCCGTGCTCGTCGGCCGAGGGTGCCGGGGCCTGCGTGGACGCCGCGGGGGCGCTCGCGCTGCTGGAGAGGGTGGGCGTCTGCGAGGCCGTCGAGTCGTTGCCGCCGCAGGCGGACAACAGGGCGACTGCGGCCAGCGCCGCGACCGATCCGGCTACCTTGCCAGGGATCCGATGCATGAAGATTGTTCCTCGATCGTTCGTCAGGGAAGCGGTCGCAGACCAGGCTAGCCGGACATCACGCCTGTTCGGGTGGCAGGCGGTGAAGTTCAGAGAGTTCTCAGCCCGGGCTCACACCCCGTGGACTTCGGATCTGCCGTCTCGCACGACGATGAACCCGGTTTGGAAGTTCTGCTGGATCCCGCCCGGCACGGCGAACTCGTCGCTCACCGGGAAGCCCAGTCTGCCGTTCTCGAAACCCTGCTTGCCCCACTCCTCCATCAGCGCGCCGTTGCGCACCGACCAGGCACCCGAGAGCGGACTCCAGTAGATGTTGCCGCCCTCGAACCGGCTGTAGCGGCCGAGATCCTTCAGCGGCGCCTCCTCGGCCACCGGGAATCCGAGCGGGCTGTTCTCGAAGCCGAGCTGGGAGTACTTGTCGAGCACGAAGCCCTGCACGCGATGGGCGCCGGTGGCCGCGCTGTAGAACATCGGCCCGTGCTCGAAGGCCTGCACCGCGCCGTCGCGGCTGGGCGTGGCAGCCTCGGCCGCGACCGGGTATCCGGCCGGGCCGCGCTCGTAGCCCTGCTTGCCCCATTCCTCGAGGAAGGCCCCGCGCATCACCTGGGCACCGGTCTCGGGGGTCCAGTAGATCGACCCGCCCTCGAAGCTCTGCGTCCGACCGCGTCCGTCGGGCAGGCCCACCTCGTCACCGGTCGGCAGCCCCAGCGGCGAGGCCGCCCCGCCGATCCCGGCGTACGTGCCGCCGATGCGACCGGCCACCGCGTGCGTGCCGGTGGCCGCCGAGTGGAACACCCGCCCGTGCTGGAAGTCCTGCGCCACCCCGGCGGCCGCCGGGTACTCCGCGCTCAGGCAGCCGCCGAGCCAGTTCGCGGCCTGCGCGAGCCCGGCGATCGCCCCACCCAGACCACAGTTCGCCCCGTTCGGATCGGTGCCCAGCGCCGCCGCGGCCTGGTTCCAGGACTGCCGCATCTCGAAATCCCAGTAGGGCCAGGTGTGCGTGCCGGAGGGCCGGTAGTTGGCCTGCACCGGGATCTCCAGCTTCTCCAGCTTGGTGACGAAGTTCTCCGTCGACAGCCGCGCCAGGATCTCCAGCCCCGTGCCCGCCCAGTTCTCGCTGAGCAGCGGCATCTCGCTGAGCTGGTCGTGGGTACCGGCCAGCCCGCTGCCGCTCGAGACGTACATGCTCACCCCGCGCAGCTTGTCCGCCAGCAGATACGGATCGTGCGCGGCCCACTCCGGGCCGCCGGGCGGACCCCACATGGCCGCCGCGTCGAAACCGCCCGCGTCCTTGTTGGCGAAGGTGATCGCCTGCGGCATACCGAGAGTCGTGGTGGTGAGCAGACCGGAGTAGGAGGCCACGTATTTCATCAGCCCGGGATTGCGTCCGGCCAGATTCATCGCGGCCGTGCCGCCCATCGAAAGTCCTTGCACGCCACGCACATCGGTGGTGCGCCAGTCGCGTTCGAGGATGGGCGGCAGTTCCTTGGTGAGAAATGTCTCCCACTTGTAGGTGTGTCCGTTGTCGGGCGAGAGCCAGTCGGAATACCAGCTCGACTGGCCACCCACCGGCAGCACCACATTCACGTTCTTGTCGGCGTAGAAGCCTTCGGCGTCGGCGTCTTTGGTCCAGCCGTTCTCGTCGTCCTGCGCGCGCAGGCCGTCGAGCATCAGCAGCATAGGGAATTTCGCGTCCGGCCGCGCGTGCCAGTCCCTGGCCAGCAGCATCTGCACCTGGATGGGGGTGTTCATGGCGGCGGAGTAGACCCACATCGCCACCCGGCGATCCGAGAGCCACTCGACCCGCTGCACCGCCGACACCGCGGGCATGGCCTGCGTCTGCGCCTGGGCGGGCACGGCGACGACGGGCGACAGCAGCGCCACGGTCGTGGCCGCGATTCCGAGGATCCGCCGCATGGGCGCTCGGACACGATGTTTCGACATGCGCGACCCTCCTCATCCCACCCCACGGGACAGCCTCACCCTCGGTTGTACCGCAGTGCGCGGCGATAACCGGGACGACACGCGAAAGCCGATGACAACGAAAAGACCGGCCCACCCTGCGGGTGAGCCGGTCTCCTCAGCGTTGCTGGGCGAAAACTGTCAGGCGCCCAGCGCGCCCAGGATGTGCGGACGCGCCTTCCACAGCTCGTCTTCCCAGTACTTCCACGAGTGGGTGCCGTTGGCGGGGAAGTCGAACACGGCGCTGATGCCCAGGGTCTTGAGACGCTGCTGGAAGGCCAGCGTGCTCACGAACGAGATGGCCTCGATGCCCATGGCGTTGGCGGTGTTGTACACCCCGCCCAGACCGGCCGGACGGTCGTGCTGACCGGGCAGGCCGTTGGCCGAGGAGATGAACATCGGCAGGCCGCGCAGCTCGGGCGCGAAGACCATCGGGTCCATCCGCAGCCACGCCGGGCTCCACGGAGCGGCCATGGAGTCGACGTTGAAGCGGCCCGCGTCGAGCATCATCACGCGGATGGCCTCACGCATGCCGGGGGCACCCCAGTTCAGCGGGCCCGAGAGCGAGGACGCGTGCTTGAACTGGTCACGGTGCAGGGCGGCCAGGCGCAGCGCGGCCGGGCCGCTCATCGACAGGCCGAGCACCGCGTTGTTGGTGCGGGAGACGCCGTAGCCCTCGAGGAAGGACGGCAGCTCCTCGGTCAGGAAGGTCTCCCACTTGTAGGTGGTCTTCTGGCCGTTGGTGTTCGAGGCCGAGGTCCAGTCGGCGTACCAGGACGACTGGCCACCGACCGGCATCACCAGGGTGACGTTGTCGTCGGCGAACTGCTGCATCGCGTTGGTCTCGAACGACCAGGCGTTCTTGTCGTCGCGGGCGCGCAGGCCGTCGAGCAGGTAGAGCGCGGCGTTGCCGCCGTTGCGCGCCCACTGCACCTGGACCTTCACCGGGCCCATCTTCGAGGGCACCATGAGTTCTTCGTAGCCACCGGCCGGGGCCCGCAGCGCGGGCGCGGAAGGCGCCGGGGCGGCGAACGCGGTCGGGGCCGCCCCTGCGGCGATCGGCAGCACCAGGGCTGCTGCGCCGACAGCTAGAATTCGATTACGCCAACCACGAGGTGCTGTTGCCCGGGACGCGCCCAGATCACCCTTCGGCGCGACGGCCTTGCCGAAACGCATGTGAATTCCGCTCTCTTTCTGCTGTTGTGGCATGCCAGACAGGTCTCATACATCGACTGGATCCCGACAAGCCAGCCGATCGATCAGGGTGAAACAACGATCTGGTCACACTTACGCTCGCTGGAGACTATTCCAGTCACGAATTAGTTGCAAGACCAACAGGTTCGGACCCGGGAACCACCGGAAAATAAACGCCCGGCACACGAATGTGCCGGGCGTTCGGGTGGTGGCGGATCAGCCGATATTGGCCGACAAGTCGGGGATCATCCGCAGGGCTTCGTCGTTCCAGTTGTTCCAGGCGTGGATGCCGAAGGGCGGGAACGAGTAGACCGCGTTGCGGGCGCCGAGGGTCGCCATGCGGACCTCGAAGGCGCGGGTGTTGGCCAGCGCCAGCGCCTCCAGGGCCATGCCGTTGACGGTGCCCATGTGCGGGCCGTCGGTGCCCGAGGGCAGACCCGAGGCGGCCGCGATCCAGAGCCGGGTGTTGTTGGCGACGAGGTTGGGCGCGAAGACGAACGGGTCCATGCGCAGCCATTGCGGGCCCCACGGCGGCGCCATGGAGTCGACGTTGTAGCCACCGGCGTCGAGCATGGCGATGCGGATGGCCTCGCGCATGCCGGGCGCGGAGATGTTGAGGTAGCCGGAGAAGGCACCGGCGAAGGAGAACTGGTCGGGGTGGTAGGCGGCCAGCGTCAGTGCGGCCGAGCCGCCCATCGACAGGCCGAACACACCGTTGCGGTAGCGGTTGAAGCCGAGCCGGTCGGCCAGGGCGTTGCGCAGGTCGCCGGTGAGGAAGGACTCCCACTGGTACCGGTAGCTCTTGCCGGGGCCGCCCGAGAGGGCGTTGGCCGCACCGGAACCGGAGTTCGGTGCGCCGTTTCCGGGAATGCCGAAGAATTCGCTCGGCGAGTTCCAATCCGCGTAGAAGCTGGACATGCCGCCGACCGGCATCACGACATTGATATTGGCCGCGGCGAGCGCGTTGGGGATATCGGTTTCGATCTCCCAGCCGTTGAGCGTCTCCGGCGCGCGCATGCCGTCGAGGACGTAGACCACGCGGTTGGTGTTGCCGTCGGCCGCGCGCAGCACGCGCGACTTGATCGGCCCCATCCCGGAATCGACCCAGAAGTCGAACGCGGCGCCGTTGAAACCGGCGGAGGCGGGAGCGGTGGTGCCACCCACGGCCGTCACCACGGGAACCAGCAGTGCCATCGAGACGCCAGCGGCCCAGCGCCGCACCCACGAACCACGGGAGGCAGTCTGCACGGAGCGATGCTTGCGGCGCAGTGTTCGCATTCGACTAGACCTTTCTCGGCTGACCGCCAGCGCAAACCCCGAGCTACACGGTCGGTTCCCTCATCGGGCGTCGAAATGGATCAATCCAGGGCAAAACGGACGATTCGAACTCGACGCATGCTCACTGTGTATCAATCGCTGAACGAATGCCTACATGTTGCTGGAAAGTGACCCCGAGCACAACTCGCGGTGACCTGCCGCTCATGATTCGTCACCAGCTTTCGCTCGGATCGTGACGTAAACGAAGAAAACCGCCCGGTGCGCGAGGCACCGGGCGGTTTTCTGTCGAGCGGGGTGGACTTATCCGATGTTGGCGGACAGGTCGGGGATCATGCGGTTGACCTCGGTCTCCCAGTTGCGCCAGTTGTGCACGCCGGTGATCGGGAAGTCGAAGTTGGCGTTGCCGCCGCCGAGGGTGGCCATGCGCACCTGGAAGGCGCGGCTGTTCACCATGGCGAGCAGCTCGAGCGGCACACCCTGGACGATCTCCATCGGGTTGGAGACGTCACCGGGGCCGGGGATACCGCTGGCCGCCGACACCCACACGCGGGTGCCGTTGGCCACCAGGCGCGGCGCGAAGACGAACGGGTCCATCCGCAGCCACTGCGGACCCCACGGCGGGGCCATCGCGTCGATGTTGAAGCCACCGGCGGAGATCATCGCCGCGCGCATGGCCTCACGCATACCGGGCGCGGAGATGTTCAGGTAGCCGGAGAACGAACCGGCGAAGCTGAACTGGTCGGGGTTGTAGGCGGCCAGCGTCAGCGCGGCCGAGCCGCCCATCGACAGACCGAACACACCGTTGTTGTTGGGGTTGAAACCCAGCCGGGCCGACAGCGCGTTGCGCAGGTTGTTGGTGAGGAAGGTTTCCCACTTGTAGGTGTTCTTCTTGCCCGCGACCTGGGCGGGCGCGATCGACGACCCGGTCATCGCGGAGCCGGTGGCCGCCGAACCGGTGGAGCTACCGCCCGAACCCGCGTCGATGCCGAAGAAGTTGCTCGGGGCGTTCCAGTCGGCGTAGAAGCTGGACTGGCCGCCGACCGGCATGACGACATTGATGTTGGCCGCGGTCAGCGCGCGGGCGACATTGGTGTCGATCTCCCAGCCGTTGAGGTCGTCGCGGGCGCGCATACCGTCGAGCGCGTAGACCACGCGCCCGGTGTTGCCGTCGGCCGCGCGGAAGATCCTGGACTTGATCGGCCCCATCTCGGAGTCGACCCAGAAGTCGAAACCGCTGGGATCGAACGCCGCCGTCGCGGTGCCGGTACTCCCGGCCACCGATGCCCCCAGCGGGAGCACCACAGCCAGCGACACCAGCATCGACTTCTTGAGCCAGTTGGCTCCCCTGGCTCTCAGACGTCCGCCACGCATTCTGTTTTGGGCCTTTCCTCGTGCGGTTCGCGCGGAACCACGGTTGCAAATGCCGCCGACTGTCATCCGGCACACCAGTGCGCCGACGGTGGAGTTCTCGTTGACCATATCGCTACATCGATAGCCTGGCGTTACCGAAAAGTGATTAAGCGGCGAATACCACTCCGAAATGCCTGGCCAGCCGCAGGAGAGACTACGTCAGCGCGGCGGCTGCGGGTGCGGATCGACCAATCCGCAGCGCTGGATCTCGTACTTGGGCACCCGATCGATCCGGTACTTCGCGAAGCTCAACGCGTGGCGCAGGTTGTGCTTGAACCGGTCGAAGGTCAGCGGGTCGCGCGTGGAGATCAGCAGCGCCTGCGTCTGCGGGCAGCCCATCGCCGCGCGGGCCTGGGTGACCCACTTCTCGTCCATGTACCAGGGCATCCACGGATGGATGTCGACCATGCCCGAATCGACCACCACCCAGTCCGGGTAGAGGCTCTTGTCGTGGCCGATACGCCCGTCCGCGAGCCGGTCCGAATGCGCGGCCAGCGGGTAGGCCAGGCCCATCGGATCGATGACGCGCACGTCCAGCGGGACGTTCATGCTGGTCATGCCCAGGTTCAGGAAGTAGACCGTGTGCCCGGCGCCGCCCTCGGGGATCGGCTGCGGTGGCGGGTCCAGGTACCAGAACGTGAACGAGGGCGAGTTCAGCAGCAGGCCGCCGTTGGGGTTGGCCGCGATATCGGTGACCATCGCGCGCATGCGCGCGTAGTCCAGGTAGTCCTCGGCCAGGATCGGGTGGTCGTGGCCGGTGTTGAGCACGTAGTAGACGCGCTCGTCGACGATGCCCGAGGAACTGATCTTGGTGCCGGTCTTGATGGCGGTGGTGTTGGCCGCGAACAGCGACCAGCCCACCGCGCCGAGCAGCGCGATCAGCAGCGCGACGAACGACCAGTCCTTGCGCGAGCCGTTGCGCGGCAGCCGCAGCGGCACCACGGCCACCGGCAGCAGCAGCAGGAACAGCTGGGTGAGCAGCATCCGGCCGTGCATGAAGTCACCGCCGACGCGCACCGCGTAGACCGTCAGCAGCAGCCCGCTGCCCAGCACCATCACCACGACCGCGCTCGGCGACCGCAGCCAGGCGCGCACCCCGCCGACCGACAGCTTCGGCAGCGCGAAACCGCGCGCGGCCCCGGCCACGATGCCCGCGACCAGCAGCACCAGCAGCGGAATCCACAGGTAGTACGGCCCGACGAGGTCCCAGAGGTAGGTCAGGCCCTGCCCCCACTTGGCCCCGCCCGCGTCCTTGGCGACCGCGGTGTTCGGGTAGGGCAGGCCGTAGTAGCCCATCCGCCAGATCTGATACGCGACCGGCACGATCCCGGCGACGAACACGATCAGCGCGCGCAGCGCGGTGGGCCCGAACCGGAATTCCGGCATCGGGGCCAGGAAGATCATGCCGAGCGCGAGCACGCCGATCAGGGTGGCCTCGGGCCGCACCAGCGGCGCGAGCCCGGCCAGGAACACCAGCCCGAGCAGGCTCGGCACCCGCACGACGGCGGCCTGACTCCACCGGATCATCAGCCACCACAGCAGCCCGACCCAGCAGATCACCAGCCCGCTCTCCAGACCGGAGGTGGCGTAGTCGCGCGCGGGCGGCAGCGCGATGTAGACGAGCACGCCCGCGGGCAGCAGCAGCTGGGTGGCGCTGCCGCCCCACAGCCGCGCGGTGCCGAGCATGGCGAATACGACGGCCAGCAGCGAGACCGTCAGCGCGACGCCGAGCACCACGTACTCGAGCCGCGCCTGGGTCAGCCAGCTGAAGAACCAGACCACGTAGGTCCACGCGGTACTGGTGTTGGTCTCGACCCGCTCGTCCATGTTGAACACCGGGCCGTGACCGGCGAGCAGGTTGCGCACGGTGCGCAGCACGATCAGGCCGTCATCGGCGATCCAGCGCCGCTGCCACGCGCCGACCGCGAAGATCACCGTGGTCAGCACGATCCCACCGACGAAGGTGGCGCGGGACAGGACTGTGAAACGCGCGGCCGGACGCGCCGACTCGTCGTCGCGTAGCCGCTCGTATTCGGTTGAATCCTGCTCCGCTACCACGATCTCGTCAGGTGAGATAGACAGCGACACCTACCGCTCCGATCCAGGCAATAGCGAGGAACTGCAGGATGCGGTCCCCCAGCGCGATCTCTTCGGGTTCACCGGCCTCGCCACCGTCGACGTCGACCGCGTAACGCAGGATTGCGATGGTAAACGGGATCATGGAGATCGAGTACCACTGGGTGTCGCGCAGCTCGTCCTGCTGGAACGCCCACAGGCCGTAGAAGATCACCACGGCGGTGGCCGCCAGCGTCCAGATGAAGCGCAGGTAGGTGGGCGTGTAGTACTGCAGCGACTTGCGGATCTTGGCGCCGGTCTCCAGCGCGATCTGCAGTTCGGCGTAGCGCTTGCCCGCCGCCATGAACAGCGAACCGAACGCCATGATCAGCAGGAACCACTGCGACAGCGCGATATCGGCGGCCGCGCCACCGGCGACCGCGCGCAGCAGGAAGCCCGAGGACACGATGCAGATGTCGAGCACGGCCTGGTGCTTGAGGCCCAGGCAGTAGGCCAGCTGGATGCCGATGTAGATCGCCATCACCACGGCCAGGTGCCAGGACGCCAGGAACGAACCGGCGATCGAACCGACGAGCAGCACCGCCGCCAGCGCGTAAGCCAGGTTGACAGGAACGACACCGGCCGCGATCGGCCGGAACCGCTTGGTCGGGTGCGCCCGGTCGGCCTCGACGTCGAGCGAGTCGTTGACCAGGTAGATGCCCGAGGCCGCCATGCAGAACACCACGAACGCGATCGCGACGTGCACCAGCACGCCACCATCGCTGATCGCCTCGGGGCCCACGGCCAGCGGCGCGGCCAGCACGAGCACGTTCTTGACCCACTGACGTGGGCGGATGGCCTTGATGACGCCGCCGACCAGGGTCTTCGGCGGGCCCTTCACGACAGCCTCGTCCAGGACGGCGGCGGACGGTTCTTCGCTCATCTCAGCCAAGGTTCTTTCAGTTGCGGTCAAGGTCGGAGTCTCTTTTCGGCGGCTAGCACGGCGGCTGCCGACGCGGCCCCCAAGGCGGAACCGGCGAGCACGTCGGAAGGGTAATGCACGCCGAGCACGACCCGGGACAGCAGCATCGGCGGCACGAGCACCGCAGGCAAGGGTAGCCCGGTGAGCCTGCCGAGCAACACAGCCGCCGCCGTTGTCGAGGTCGCGTGCGAGGACGGGAAGCTCAATTTGCTCGGCGTCGACACGTTGACCTGCACCGCGGGACTGTCCGGACGCGGGCGCCGGACGATCCGCTTGATCACGATCGACGCGGCGTGCGCGCCGACCGCGCCGACCGCGACACCGGCCCACTGCCGACGGCGCGGCTTGTCGACCAGCCAACCCGCCGCGGCGATACCGACCCAGCCCAGCGCGTGCTCACCGAAGTGCGACATGCCGCGCGCGGCCGAGACGACGGCCGGGCTGGTGCCGATGGTGTTCTGCACGGTGTTGATGATGCCGACCTCGAGCGGCACCTCGATGTACTCGTCATCGCCGCACGCGCAGGCGCACTCGCCGCCGCAGCCTTCCTCGATCAGCTCGAGCTCGGGCGTTTCGGGGTTGATCGCGTTCACTTCTCGGTTCCTGTCTGGAAGATCTTCTCCCACGCGGCCGTGCTGGTGAGTTCGGCGTGCGCGGCCCGGTAGCGCTGCTGCATCTCCGGGAAACGGGCGGTGAGCTCCTTGCGCAGGCGCAGGGCTTCCTTGAGTAGTTCGGCGGCCTTGCGCGGGTCGCGCTTGCGGTAGACCACGCCGCGCCCGTCGGCCGTCGTCACGGTGACGCCGTCGACCTGCGAGAGCAGGAACCAGCGCGCGTCCAGCGTGGGGACGTTGAGCTGCGGGGTCTCGTGCGCGGTCGGGTCGGCCTTGCGGAAGTTGTGCACCACGCCCTTGGCCAGGCGCGCGACCTTGGCGATCGGGTTGCCCGGCTCGCCGGTCGCGCCGACGCCGTGCCGGTTGGCCAGCGGCAGCTCGGTCGAGGACGGCAGCACCACCGCGTCCGGGTACTCCTTGCGCATCGCGTGGATCTTGCCCAGCGCGCTGGGCAGCAGGTCGAACAGACCCTCCGGCCCGGCCAGGAAGTCGCGGATCGCCTCGTTCTGGATGGCGACGGTCGAGTACTCCAGGCACAGCAGATGCTTGAGCGTGGCCTTGACGGTGTTCACGATCATCGGCTTGCCGTCACCGGGCAGGTGCAGCGAGGCGACCACCAGGCGGTTGCGCAGGTGGAAGTACGCCTGCCAGTCGATCGCGTCGTCCTTGTCCGACCAGGCCATGTGCCACACCGCCGCACCCGGCAGGGTGATGGTCGGGTACCCGGCCTCGCGGGCGCGCAGGCCGTATTCGACGTCGTCCCACTTGAGGAACAGCGGCAGCGGCTGCCCGATCCGCTCGGCCACCTGACGCGGGATCACACAGGTCCACCAGCCGTTGAAGTCGACGTCGATGCGCCGGTGCAGCAGCTTGGAGTTGTCGCGGTCCTTGAGCGGGTACTTCGAGAAGTCGTGGTCGTACTCGACATTCGGCGCCGAGGACCACATGAAGATCCCGCGATCGACGACCTCGCCCATGCTGTGCAGGTGCGAACGCTCCTGGAGATTGAGCATCTGCCCGCCGACCAGCAGCGGCGACTTGGCGAAGCGCGAGAACGCCAGCGCGCGCAGGATCGAGTCGGGCTCGATCTCGATGTCGTCGTCCATGTAGACGATGTACTCGGCGTCGGTCTTCAGCGCCTCGTACATCACCCGGCTGTACCCGCCGGACCCGCCGAGGTTGGGCTGGTCGTGGATGCTCAGCCGGTCGCCCAGGGTCGCGGCGGCCTCGGTGAAGCCGGGCTCGTCGACGACCTTGCGGTTGCCCTGATCGGCGACGATCACCCCGGCGATATTGTCGAGCACCAGCGGGTCCGAGCCCAGCGCGGCCAGGGTCTTCACCAGGTCGGTGGGCCGGTTGAAGGTGGGCATGCCGACCGCGATGCTGCCGGTGCCCGGCGCCTCTTGCGCGGCGTAATAACCACCGGACAGCAGCGTCACGGCGGTGTCGGTGGTGATGTCGAACCAGATCCAGCCACCGTCCTCGAACGGCCCCAGATCGGTCTCGAACTCCACGAACACCGAATCCGCGGCTCTGTCGAATTGGCCGAACTCGCTGTCCCCTCCGTGGTTACGCTCCGCTTCCGCCTCCGGGGCCTGAGCTCGTCCGGCAAGCTCGACGGCGAATTCCTTGCCCTGCACGTGGATTCGCGAACCGTCGGCCTTCGAGCGGTACACGTCCACCCGCCCGTGTCCGGCCAGCTCCAGCCGCAGCACCACCGAGTTCAGCACGCTCCAGCGCCGCCAGTAGCTGGCGGGCAGCGCGTTGAAGTAGGTGCAGAACGACACCTCGGACTCGGCGCCGATCGAGAGCGCGGTCCGGCTGGTGGCGTGCGCGCGGCGGGCGTTGGTGGTGGATTCCTCCAGGTAGAGGGTCCGCACGTCCAGGGGTTCGCCCGGACGCGGCAGGATGATCCGCTGCAACAGCGCCTTGGCGCGCGTCTCGGTGTTCACGTCTTCCAGCACCGGCTGCGCGCTCATGCCTCCACCTCGCTGGCGCTCGGCTCCAGCATGACCGCGATGGCGGCTGTGCTCATCTGTCGCTCGCTCATGCCTCGTCCACCAGCGTCTGACCCGACTCCAGGTGCGGACGCAGCACGTTCTCGAACATGCTCAGCGCCGAACCGATCGCCATGTGCATGTCCAGGTACTGGTAGGTGCCCAGGCGGCCGCCGAAGAGCACCTTGTTCTCGGCGGTCTCCTTCTTGGCCAGCTCGCGGTAGGCCAGCAGCTTGGTGCGGTCCTCCGGGGTGTTGATCGGGTAGTACGGCTCGTCGCCGGTCTTGGCGAAGCGGGAGTACTCGCGCATGATGACCGTCTTGTCGGCCGGGTAGTCGCGCTCGGGGTGGAAGTGGCGCGGCTCGATGATGCGGGTGTAGGGCGCGTCGGCGTCGTTGTAGTTCATCACCGAGGTGCCTTGGAAGTCACCGGTCTCGAGCACTTCGGTCTCGAAATCGATGGTGCGCCAGCCGAGTTCGCCCTCGGCGTAGTCGAAGTAGTGGTCCAGCGGGCCGGTGTAGACCACCGGCGCGTCCGGGCTGGCGGCGCGGACCTCGTCACGCACGTCGAACCAGTCGGTGTTCAGCCGCACCTCGATGAGTTCGGAGGCGGCCATGTTCTCCAGCCACTTCGTGTATCCCTGCTTGGGCAGGCCCTCGTAGGTGTCGTTGAAGTAGCGGTTGTCGAAGGTGTAGCGCACCGGCAGGCGGGTGATGTTGCCCGCGGGCAGTTCCTTGGGGTCGGTCTGCCACTGCTTGGCGGTGTAGTCGCGCACGAACGCCTCGTAGAGGGGACGGCCGATCAGCGAGATCGCCTTCTCCTCGAGGTTCTGCGCGTCGGCGGTGGACACCTCGGCGGCCTGCTCGGCGATCAGCGCCTTGGCCTCCTCCGGGGAGAAGTACCGGCCGAAGAACTGCGAGATCAGCCCCAGCCCCATCGGGAACTGGTACGCCTGCCCCTTGTGCAGGGCGAACACGCGATGCTGGTAGTTCGTGAACTCGGTGAACTGGGTGACGTAATCCCACACCTTCTTGTTCGAGGTGTGGAACAGGTGCGCGCCGTACTTGTGGATCTCGATACCGGTTTCCGGTTCCGGCTCTGAGTAGGCGTTGCCGCCCAGGTGGTAGCGGCGGTCGAGCACCAGCACCCGCTTACCCAGCAGGTTCGCGGCACGCTCGGCGACGGTCAGCCCGAAGAAGCCGGAGCCGACCACGATCAGGTCGTACTGGTTGGCCGGGGAGGAAGAAGGCGATGCGGCGGTCACGGGAGCCCAGCGTATCGGAAGACCACAGATTGTCCCGGCGGAGTCACCGCCTATCCCCCGACCAGCCCCGATACCACCACCTCAGCGGTAGTGCTGCGGCGGAACCGGCGGGGTGTGCCCGAGGGGTTGCCCACCGAACCCGTCCGGCACCCGCCCAGCTCCTGCTCCCTGCGTCCTGCCCTTGACCACGGACACCAACACCAGAATCAGCAGCAACCCCGCCAGCACGGCCCCGGCCCCGGTGATCCGCGTCCCGGGCTGATCACCGAAGAACAGACCGAAGAGCCCATGACCCCATCCCCGGCTGAGCACAACGTGGTGCAGCATGATCGTGAAAGTCGGCGGCGCCGTAACCCGGTGTGCCGTAGCCGTGCTGGGGTCCGGGCGTCGCGTAGTAACCGGGTTGGGCGGCAGCGGGTGCGTACCCGGGTTGTGGCGGCAGGGGTCGCGAGTCATGTCCCTGCTGCTGACCATACGGATAACCCACGGATCCCCCTCGAACTCCCAACCCGGACTCGCCGAACTATACGGCCGTACCAGTCGTCAGTAGTACGGGTACGGCCCCTGGACGGGCTGGCGGCCCTCGCGGATCCAGCGGCCCGTCGAGCCCGCGGCGGCGAGGCAGAGGATGAGCAGGGCGAGGCCGCCGCCGATGGCGCTGCCGACGAGGGCGGGGCCGGGCTCGGCGCCGCTGTCGAGGGTGATGGCGGTGGAGATGCCGATGCCGACGAGGGCCAGGCTCGACAGGATGATCAGGATCGCGCGGCCCGCGGCCTTGCGGCGGAACAGCAGGATCGAGCCGACGAACCACAGCAGGCAGGCGCCGCCGCCGATGACGAGCGGAACCGCCATCGCGTCGGAGGCGGCCCCGTCGATCTCCGACATGGCGGCCATCGCGACCAGCACCGACACCCCGCCGAGCATGGACAGCGCCAGCGCCAGCAGGGCCGCGGTGATCGCGGTGCCGCCGCTGGCGCGCGGCTGCCCGTAGCCGGGCATGGGGCCGTACGGCGCGGCGCCGTAAACCGGTGCGCCGTAACCGTATTGGGGCCCGGGCGCCGCATAGGGCTGGGCGCCGTAGCCCGGTTGCGCGTAACCCTGTCCCGCGTACGGGTCGTAGCCCTGCTGTGGGCCGTACGGATACCCCATGGTGTCCCCCTCCTCGAAAGTCCTACGCCGACCTGCCGAAACTATACGGTCGGTTCGATCGTCGGGCGCGGGCGAGCGAGCGTGTAGTCCGCCGTCCACGGCAATACCGCGGGCAGCCCGACGAGCACGCCGAGCGCGACCGCCGACGCCGAGGCCGCCCAGCTGTGGTTCACGATCGCCGTCACCGCCCCGGGTACCCCACCGAAGCCGAGCACGATCGAGGCGAGCAGCGGCTCCGGCGCGAACCAGTGGATGCCGTATTCGGCGTCGTAGTCCACCAGCGTGGCCAGCAGTGCCAACACGCCGAGCGCCAGCTGCGTGCCCGCGGCCACGATCACCAGCCACCGGCCGGTCTCCTCGCGCCGGGCCAGCAGCAGCCCGCCGTACCCGAAGACGAAGGCCGCGGCCAGCGCGCCGAGCAGGGTGAACAGGGCCAGTGAGTCGTCGAGCAGGTCGGCGTCGCGCAGGAACGCGCGGGTCAGCACCGCCGCGCCGACCAGATTGGCTACCGCCGCCAGCGCCGCGAGGCTCACCGCGACGATCGCCGCGACCTCACCGGTTTTCGTGTTCGTCTCCCGCACGATCAAGACCGTATCCCGTGCCGCGTCACCGCGTGACGGTCCATCGCCGCGTCGGCTCGATCAGGCTGAGCACCAGGATCACCAGGTTGAGCCCGAGCCACCAGTCCAGCACACCCAGCCGCCACCCGTGTCCGGCGCCGTTGAGCACCACCACCAGCAGCGTCGCCGCGCTCATCGCCCCCGACACGCCGACCAGGATCCGCCGCCCGAGCAGCCGCCGCCGCAACAGCAGCACCGCCCCCAGCAGATACAGCACGCCGAGCCCGCCGATGATCCCCGCCGCCGTGTAGTCGAGCTCGACGCCCCGCCCGAACACCAGCATCCCGACCGCCGCCCCCGCGACGATCAGCCCGGCACACCCCACCAGCACGCCCAACCACCCGGCCACCAGCGCCGTCACCGCCCGCCGGGCCCGCCCGTCCTCCTGCTGATCCACACCTGCCCCCGTACTCGAACACCACCGCCGTCAGTTATACGGCGCAACCGCCGATCGAGCACGTCCCAGACCCGCCGCCCCGCGTCCGGGGCGACTGTCCGGACTCATTCCCCGCGCGACCGGCCCGCGACGTAGGCGCGGAAGGCTTCCAGGATGTAGTCGGCGGTGCCTTGTCCGTGGACGTCGTAGTTCTTGCGGAAACGCGGGTCGGCGACGTACATCTCGCCCAGGCCGAGGAGGTACTCGTCGGTGACGGGGCTGCCCTGAGTGCCCGCGCCGAGCCAGGCGACGTGGCGGGCGACGATGGACTGGACGGTCTCGCTGTCGACGGGGAGGGCCGCGGTGTGGGCCTTTCCGAAGTCGGCGGCGATGTCGCGCTGGGTCTGGAGGAAGGACTGCTTGTCGGCCTCGGTCAGCGAGCGCCACCAGCGGTCGCCGCTGACGTAGGCGTCCTCGCCCCAGCGTTCGATCACCTCGTCCCTGTACTGCGTGTGGTCGAAGCCGTCGAAGACCTCTGCGGCCATGAGGGGTTCACCTCTTTCTGTCTTGCGCAACGTGGTCGACACCGATTCGATCTGCCGCGCGATCCGATCCTGTTGCTGCCGAAGCAGTTCCAGGTGGGTGCGCAGCGCGTCGGCGGTGTGCTGTTCACCGGCGAGGACCTCGGCGATCACCGGAAGGCCGAGGCCGAGTTCGCGCAGCAGCAGGATGCGCTGCAGGCGAACCAGGGAGCTCTGGTCGTAGTAGCGGTAGCCGTTGGCGCCGATCCGGCTCGGCTCCAGCAGGCCGAGCTGCCCGTAGTGGCGCAGCGTGCGGCTGGTGGTGCCCGCGGCTTTCGCGAGCTCCTTGATGGCCCATTCACCCGCCATGACCAGCTCCTTGTTCGTCGGTGAGACCAGTCTGCGAGTTGACGCTACGTCAAGGTCAACCCCGATTCTCAGAACCCGATCTCGACCTCCACCGCGTCGCGTTCGGTGACCATCCGCCAGTACCGCGCGCCGAGTTCGGCGTTGTCGATGCGGGGCAGCACCAGCCCCTCGGGAATCAGCTCGGGATGCGCGTCGACCTCCCGCTGCGCCGCGCTGTCCTGGATCAGCGACCCGATCGCGAGCAGCCCGACGTAGACCCCGGTGCCCTCGACCTCGGCGGCCAGCTGCCGCACGAACGCCCGCTGCGCGCCCAGCGCGATGCCGACATTGGCCAGGTAGGGCTGTAGATGCCGCTCGGAGGCCCCCGAGGAGAACAGCAGCGCGCCGCTGCCGCGCTCGATCATCTCGGGCAGCAGTTCCCGGCTGAGCTGGATCGAGGAATACACCTTGAGCGCCAGCGGTACCTCCAGCGAGGCTCGGTCGGTCGCCCTGGTCGACTCGCTGCGCACCGACATGTGCGCCGCCGCGCCGTGCACCGCGACATCGATGGGCCCCAGCGCGTCCCGCACCCGCCCGACAACGTCGCTGAGCTGCGCGGGATCGGTGATATCGGCCGTGAACTGCTCGGCTTCGACACCCTCGGCGCGCAGGGCCGCCGCGCGCTCGGCCCCCGCCGCGGCGTCGCGACCGATCACCGCGACCCGAAAACCGTGGCGCCCGAACTCCCGTGCCGTTCCGGCGCCGAGGCCGGGGCCGTATCCGAAGATCGCGAGCGTGCTCATGACTACCTCACTAAGTTGAGTGTTGGTTCAAGTTATCCGCAACCTAGCACTAAGTTGAACCTATGCTCAAGATATTCCGCCGCGTCGATTTGTAGGATCGGCGAATGCCCGAGGACAAGCCGTTGCGCAGCGATGCCAAGCGCAATCGCGACGCGCTGGTCACCGCCGCCCGCGAACTCTTCGACGAACGCGGCCTCGACGCCCCGCTCAAGGACATCGCCACCCGCGCGGGCGTGGCCATCGGCACCCTCTACAACCGCTTCCCCACCCGCGACGACCTCATCGCCGCCGCCGTCGCCGACCGCGTCGAGGCGGGCACGCGCATCGCCGAGGAGGCGCTCGAGATCGGCGACCCCTGGGAGTCGTTCACCGTGCTCGTCGAGCGCATCTGCGCACTACAGGCCGGTGATCGCGTGCTCGGCGAACTCGCGCTGCGGCACCCGCCGAGCGAGGCGCTGGCGCGCGCCCGCGAGCACGGGCACGCCCTGATGCGCCGCATCGTCACCCGGGCGCAGGAGTCGGGCGCCCTGCGCGCGGACTGGACGCTCGAGGACATCGCCTTCATCACCTGGTCGCACACCAGCGTCGTCGCCGCGACCGCGCACGTCGCCCCCGACCTCTGGCGCCGCAACCTGGCCCTGATCCTGGATGGCCTGCGCGCGAAAGCCGCGCACCCCCTGCCGGTTCCGGCCCTCACCGAGGACCAGTTGATGCAGGCGATGCGCGACTGACGACGACTTCAGCGCGTGGCGAGCGCCGGAACCCTCGGCGCGGCGGGCGGTTCGGTCCGATCGGTGTCCGATTCACGTGAAACAGTCGTCGGTGCAGGGGTTTTCGGTGCGACCTGACCGAGCACCGTGCCCGCCAGTGCGATTCCGAGGCCGAGGATCTGCACCGCGGTGAGTGCCTGACCCAGCGCGATCCAGCCGATCACGGCAGCCGAGACCGGGCTCAGCAGGCCCAGGAAGGCGACCGAGGTGGCCGAGACCCGCGAGATCCCACGGAACCACAGCCAGTAGGCCAGCGCGGTGCCGATGACGCCGATGTAGAGGTAACCACCCGCGGCCCGCGCGTCGATGGCGGGCGGGGCGCCCTCGACCAGCACCGCCAGCGGCAGGATGAACAGGCCACCCGCGGTGAGCTGCCAGCCGGTCATCGCCAGCGGACCCACCCCCTCGGGACGGCCCCACTTCTGCGTCAGCACGGTGCCCGCCGCCATCGAGCCCGCGCCCGCCAATCCGGCCAGCACGCCGAGCAGGTCGAGCTCGGCATTGCCGCGCAACACCACCAGTGCGACACCGAACACGCCGATCAGACCCGCGATCAGCTTGCGGCGCGTCGGCACCTCGGCCAGCAGGACCGTCGCGAAACCGAGCGCGAACATCGGCGCCACCGCCGTGAGCACGCCCGCGACACCGCCGGGCAGGCGATAGGCCGCCAGGAACAGCAGCGGGAAGAAGACGCCGATATTGAGCGCGCCGAGGATCGCCACGCGGCCCAGCCAGCGACCGCGCGGAAATGCCCTGGTCAGCGCGAGCAGGACCAGACCGGCGGGCAGGGCGCGCAGCAGCGCGGTGAACAGCGGCCGGTCCGGCGGGAGGAATTCGGTGGTGACGGCGTAGGTGGAACCCCAGACGATCGGGGTGAGAGCGGTGAGCGCGAGGGTGCTCGCCGTGCCGGTGGAGCGGGGTGCGGTGGTCATGTTCACTCCTGATTGATAATCTCAACATTGAAATATCTACTCCCTGGCATAGCTCAGCGTCAAGTAGATGAACGTTGAAATATTCAACCGAGAGGGAACCGTCATGCGCGACGCCGTCGATCTGTTCACCGCGCAGTGGAAGGCCGAGCGGCCGGATGTGGACGTGTCACCGATGGCGGTGATCGGCCGGATCACCCGGCTCTCGCGCATCCTCGACCAGGAGCTCAAGCGCTTCTTCGCTGGTCACGGGCTGGAATTCTGGGAGTTCGACGTGCTCGCCACGCTGCGCCGCTCCGGCGGCGACAAGGGCCTCACCGCAGGCGCCCTCAACCGCGCCGCCATGGTCACCTCGGGCGCCATCACCAACCGCCTCGACCGCCTCGAAGCCAAGAACCTGGTCCGCCGCACCCCCTGCGCCGAGGACCGCCGCGCGGTCTACGTCCAGCTCACCCCCGAGGGCCGCACCCTCGTCGACCGCCTACTCCCCCTCCACATGGCCAACGAGCAACGCCTCCTGGCCTCCCTCGCCCCCGACGAACGCGCGCACCTCGCCGCACTACTGCGCACCCTGTCCCTCGGGCTCGACGACGCGGCCGTCGACTGACCTGACACGCCTCCCCGACGCGCCGAGGTCGGGGAGCGCGTCGGCGAGCACCACACCGCCCTGCGGACTAAAGCCGGGCAGAGCACCGGCGAGCACCACATCGCCCGGGGAAGGCAGCGACGGACTATGGCTCATCTGGCGCGACATCGCCCGATGCGTCTGAGCCCGGCACCGCATCATTCGGCGCGGCGACGCCAGGCACGGCAACGCCGGACTAGGCCTCACCTGGCACAGCATCGCCCGGCGCGCCGGGGCCGGGCAGGGCGTCGCCCGGCACCGCATCGTCCGGCGCCACATCGCCTGGCACCGCATCGCCCGGTGCCACATCGCCTGGCACCGCGTCGCTCGGCACGACACCACCGGGTGCGACCTCGCTCGGCGTACTTCCTTCCGGCGCAAGGGCTTCCGGGGCGGTTCCCGGTGACGCGCCGTTGGGGACAGCCCCTTCCGGCATCGTCAGGCGGGGCCGCTGGCCCGATCCCGACGACGGCAGTTGGTCGCCCGCGTCGGGGACGAGGGCGAGGAGGGTGGAGAAGTCGACCACCTGGGCGCCCAGGGTGGGCGTCGCGATGATGACGCCGTTGGTGTACATGCGGTAGGTGCCCGCCCGTTGCGGCAGCAGCATTTCCGGGCCGATGGGCGAACCGACGGCGCTGTCGGGGCCGCCGATGCGGCGGTAGGCGGTGTCGATGAGGCTCTCGCCCGCCAGCGCCTCGATGGTCGGATCGGGCAGGGTCGGGGTCGACGGGGTCGACGGAAGGGTCGGGTCGACCGGCGCCGGGGGGATGGGGGCGGTTTCGATGAGGTCGTCGGGGGCCGGGCCCACCTCGAAAGTCTGGATGTCGGCGGGGCGGCCGCCGTCGGGGGCGGCAGAGTACTCCGAGCGCAGGATGAGTCCGTCGCGCAGCAGCACGGTTCCGGTGGTGGCGGCGACGGCCTCGGTGGTGCGCGCGTCCTCGAGCACGGTGCCGGGATAGACCTGGCAGTCGGTGGTGTCGCAGGTCTGCGCGTAGGCGTAGCGGTCTTCGGCGAGGGCGTAGGAGCGGGCCGCGACGGCCTGGGCGCGCAGTGCCTCGAAGGCGCCCTGATCGGCCCAGTTGGCCTGCATCTCCGCTGGTAGCAGGCCCGCGAGGTAGTCGTCGAGGTCCACCTGGTTGACCGTGCGGTACGCGCCGTCCTCCATCGCCACGCCGAGCGCGCCGCGATAGCCGGTGCCGTTGCACAGCGTGAGGTGTTCCTCGGCGGGTCGGCCGACGCCCGCGTGCACCGGGTAGACGAACGGGTCGTCGGTGGCGGCCTGCCAGAGCACTTCGCCGTCGCAGCCCGCGGTCACCACCACGTTCGCGCCGCCGTCGGGCAGCGGCGTGAGATGCGCGGCTTCGTGTGGACCGATCGTGCGGCCCGCGACCTGCGCGCCCGCGGCGGCGTAGGTGTCAAGGGTGGCGTCGTCCTGGGCCTGTAGGCGCACGCCGATGGTGGTCTGCCCGATCTGTCCGAGTTCGGCGCCGGGGTAGTAGTGCGCGAGGATCTCCTCGGCCGTCCAGCCCTCTTGCGCGTTCTCGAACGCGCCGACCTGACTCATACCGCGCCCGTGACCAGCGCCGACAGTCGGCGTAACCTCCCCGGGCAGGATCTGCCACAGCCCCATCGCCGCGGCCAGCGCCAGCGCGGTGCCACCGGCCAGCAGTGGAAGGGGCACGGTCCGCAGTACCGGCACGCTACGACGCCGCGTTCCACGGGTGTTCCGGTTGATGAAGGTATCCGCTCTCATACTGTGCTCCCACGGTTCGACCGGCGGAGCTCGCGTCGGCATGTCGTCGTCGCCGAGCGGGATCCGAGGGCTACATTCGAGCAATCACATAATCCTCAAGTTGAGGTTTAGATGTGTGACATATGTTAACTAGTGTGGTGTGTGAGGCGATAGGAAGCAAGCATCACATGCCAGCGGAACACCAGGCGCCAGCCGCCACAGGCAAGGTTCGACCCTGATTGGAGTCGCACGTGCGATACCGAAAGCCGAAACGTTCCTATGTGCTCCCGGTCGTCACCACGCTCGCGGTCGCCGCACCGATCGGCGCGTTCGCACTGAGCGATTCGACCGACTACCGCAGTGCGAACGACGCCGAGGTCACCGCCGTCCCGGCCCAGCTCGCCGAGGTCGCGCTGACCTCCGCCCAGGACATCACCGTCCCGCTGCGCGAGTTGACCGGCCTCGACCTGCCCGATCTGCACCTCTCCGACCTGCAGATGCTGCCGCTGCCCACCTCGATCCCGGTCCCGCCGGGATTGCCGGTGCCGCCGGGCGTGGCGCTGCCGACCGAGATCCCGCTGCCGCCCCTCCCGTCGAAGGCGCAGCCGACCCCCACCCAGCAGCCCGCCGCGCCCGAGGCCGCGCCCAACGCCCGTCCCCCGGTGCCAAGCACCGCGGTCCCGACGGCCCCGATCGCCCCGCCGCCACCCGCCCCGGCGCCCGCGCCAGCCGCACCGGCGCCCGCTCCGGCACCCCCGGCGGCCGCCCCCGATGCCCAACCCGGCCCCGCCACGGCGCCGGAATCATCAACTCCCCCAGCACAATCCGCACCTCAGGCGCCCGCACCGGGAACGGCACCGAACCCGCAGGCCGCACCCGACACGGCCCCGCCGAACGCGCAGCCCCCCGCCGCGCCGAACGCGCAGGCCCCCGAGGCGCCCCCGGCCGCGCCGAACTCCCCGGCGTCAGAGCCTCCCGCCGGATCGGCACCGACGCAGAACCCGGCCGACGCCCCCGTCCAGCACCGCCCGTCCGGCATGAAGTTCATCGCCGACCCGGCGAACCTGGAACCCGGCACCACCCCGGAGACCCCGGCTCTCTCGCCGGGCGCGGTCGGCCCGGAGCTGATCGACGAGGTGGGCGCGCAGGTCAAGGAGATCACCCAGGACACCCCGTTCAGCATGGTCGCGGTGACCGCGCGCGATCTGGCCAACACCACCACCAAGCTGCGTGCCAAGCTCCAGGACGGGAACTGGGGCCCCTGGTACAACGCCGATCCGATCGACACCAGGGCCACCGACCAGACCCCCGCCGACGCGCCGACCGGCACCGAGCCGATCTACGTCGGCGAGACCACCGCGGTGCAGATGCTGGTGACCCGCAAGCCCACCGCGGGCCCGGACCACGACCCCGCGCACCTCACCGAGGCCGCGCTCAAGGCGGTACTGATCAACCCGGGCCGCGCCGCCATCGACGCCGCGCTCAACGACGTCGCCGCCGCGCTGCCCAATGGCGGACCCAAGGTGATCACCCGCGCGCAGTGGGGTGCCGACGAGTCGATCCGCTGCCAGGAGCCCACCTACGACGACGGCCTCGGCGGCCTGACCGTGCACCACACCGCGGGCCGCAACGACTACAGCCGGGCCGAGTCGGCGGGCATCGTCCGCGCGATCTACGCCTATCACGCGGAAACCCTGGGCTGGTGCGACATCGGCTACAACGCCCTGGTCGACCAGTACGGCCAGATCTTCGAGGGCCGCTACGGCGGCCTGGATCGCGACGTGCAGGGCGCGCACGCGGGCGGCTTCAACGAGAACACCGCCGGTGTCGCGCTGATGGGCAACTACGAGACCGAGTCGCCGAGCAACGAGTCGATCACCGCGATCGGCCGGTTCATCGGCTGGCGGGCCAAGCTGGCCGGGCTCAACCCCAAGGGCTACACCACCATGTACTCCGAGGGCACCGAGTTCACCCCGTACGGCCTGGGTGAGGAGGTGGACCTGCCGGTGGTGTTCGCGCACCGCGATGTCGGCAATACCGACTGCCCCGGTGACGCCGCCTACGCGATGATGGACCGCATCCGCGCGATCGCGGCGGGCAACACCACCTACAGCTCTCCGGCGACGCCGTATCGTCCGCCGAGCCAGGAGGCCCGCGCGCCCGAACCCGACCAGCAGGTGCAGGCCGCGCCGCAGGGCAATATGGCCGAGCTCGGCGCCCTGGTCGACAAGCTGCTCGGCCTGTCGTCGAGCAACGCGATCGCCCAGCACTGGGTCTCGCGGGGCGGGGTGAACGGGCCGCTCGGCGCGCCGAAGTCGGATCTGCTGGCGGGCTCGCAGGGCCGTCAGTACGCGAAGTTCGCCAACGGTTTCGTCTACTCCGGCGAGAACGACCAGGTCTTCGAGGTGGTCGGCGCGATTCTCGACCGCTATCTGAGCCTGGGCGCCGACTCCGGCGTGCTCGGCCTGCCGACCGGCAGTTCCTACCTGGTCCCCGACGGTCTGCGCACCGATTTCCAGAACGGTTCGCTGGTGCTCAACGAGCTCACCGGCATCGTCACCACCTTCTGGAAGACCTACGACGAGACCTACAAGTCGGAGATGAACGGCGCCAAGCCGCAACCGCCCGCCTCGGTGGTCCCGCCGACGACGACCGCCCCGGTCGTCCCGGCCCCCGCCGAACCCCAGGCGGCCACTCCGGCACCCGTCGACCCGCAGGTCCCCGCCGAGCCGCAGACCGGCACCGGCGAACCCGAACCGGCACCGGAACAACCCCCGGTGGCCCTGGAGCCCGCCCCGGCCGGTTGACACCCGACCATGGCGAAGAACGGCCGGTGCACCTCCTGGTGAGGGCACCGGCCGTTACGCGTTCACGACCACCAGCGCTCGAGCACCATCGCGACGCCGTGGTCGATATTGCTGCCGGTGACCTCGTCGGCGGCGGCGCGCGCCTCGGGATGGGCGTTGCCCATGGCGACACCGTGCCCGGCCATCGAGAGCATCGGCACGTCATTCGGCATGTCACCGAAGGCGACGATGCCGTGCTCGTCCACCCCGATCCGCCGCGCGACCTCGGCCAGCCCGGACGCCTTGGTCACTCCGGGCACCGAGAGTTCGATCAGCCCGTGCTCGGTGGAGTAGGTGATCTCGGCGCGGTCGCCGACCAGCGGGGCCAGCGCGGCGCGCATGTCCGAGGACCGCGCCGAACTGAGCCGCACCAGCATCTTGATGGCGGGGGTGTCGATCACCTCGGCGTGCGAGACCACGGTGTCGTCGGGGTTGAGCCAGGCGTGCTCGTAGGTCGGCGAGCTGACGAACTGCGGCGTCACCGCGTCGTGCGCGCTGGCCCCGACCCGCTCGGTGGCCAGCCCGCAGCCGGGTAGCGCGTGTTCGGCGAGGTCGGCCAGCCAGGCGAGGGTGGCCACGTCGAGGCTGTGTGAGGAGAGCACCCGGTCGGTGGCGCTGTCGTAGATGACGGCCCCGTTGCCGCAGACGGTGAGCGGGGCGTACCCGAGTTCGGCGACCACCGGGTCGATCCAGCGCGGCGGCCGACCGGTGGCCAGCACGAAGGTGGCGCCGTCGGAGACGAGCGCGCCGACAGCGGCCTTGGTGCGCGGCGAGACCTTGTCGGCGTCATCGATCAGAGTGCCGTCGACGTCGGTGGCCACCAGCTTCGGTTTCGGGTGCAGGGGCGTCATCCGTTCCATCCTGCCGCACGTCGCCACGCGGCGATTGCGTAGTTGTCCTTATGATCATGGCCTGAATACCCGATCCAGAGGGGACTGATGACCGGCTTCCTGTTGCGGCGCGCGCTGAACTACGTCGTGCTCCTGTTGCTGGCCTCGTTCCTGACGTTCAGCCTCGCCTCACTCACCTTCAACCCGCTCGACAGCCTCGAGCAGCGCAATCCGCGGCCGCCGCAGTCGGTGATCGACGCCAAGGCCGAGCAGTTGCATCTGGACGAACCGATCCCCCAGCGCTATCTCACCTGGCTGGGCGGCGTGGTGCAAGGGGATTTCGGGACCACGCTGGCCGGGCAGCCGGTGAGCGAGGAACTGGGCCGACGGGTCGCGGTGAGTCTGCGGCTGCTGATCCTGGGTTCGGTGATCGGCACCGTGCTCGGTGTGCTGATCGGCGCGGCGGGCGCCATCCGGCAGTACAGGTTCAGCGACTATTTCACGACGGTGCTCTCGCTGCTGATCATCTCCACCCCGGTCTTCCTGCTCGCGACGCTGCTGAAATACGGTGCGCTGCAGTTCAACACGGCCACCGGCACCCAGTTCTTCCTCTACACCGGCGAGACCTCGGCCAGCCAGATCAACGGCCTGTGGAACCAATTGGTCGACCGCGCACAGCATCTCGTGCTGCCGACGCTGGCCCTGGCCCTCTACGGCATGGCCGGTTACAGCCGCTACCAGCGCAACGCCATGCTCGACGTGCTGCAGAGCGATTTCATCCGCACCGCCCGCGCCAAGGGCCTGACCCGCAATCGCGCGCTCTACAAACACGGCCTGCGCACCGCGCTCATTCCCATGGCCACCCTGTTCGCCTACAGCCTGGGCGGGTTGATCACCGGCGCCACCTTCGTGGAGAAGATCTTCGGCTGGCACGGCGTCGGCGAATGGCTGGTGGACTCGATCAACGCCCAGGACCTGTACGTGGTGGTCACGGTGACGGCCTTCGCCGGTCTGGTGGTGCTGGTCTCGGGCCTGCTCTCCGATGTCGTCCTCGCTCTGCTCGACCCCAGGGTGCGTGTGTCGTGACCGAGACCGAACTGATCGCCGTCGGCGCGCCGGAGAACGCCGCGGCCGGGCGCCGCAAACTGGTCTGGCGCCGGTTCCTGCGCAACAAGCCCGCCGTGGTCGGCGCGGTGATCCTGCTGGTGCTGCTGATCGCGAGTTTCGCGCTGCCGCCGCTGCTGCCGTGGGACTACCAGCAGATGGACTACACCGCCCTGCTGAAGCCACCCAGCCTCGAACATCCCTTCGGCACCACCCAGATCGGCCAGGACGTGCTGGCCCAGACCATGCGCGGGTTGCAGAAATCGCTGGTCATCGGCTTCTGCGTGGCGCTGTTCTCCAGTGTCATCGCCGCGACGGCCGGTGCGGTGGCCGGGCTGCTCGGCGGCTGGACCGACCGCACCATCATGTGGTTCGTCGACCTGCTGCTGGTGGTGCCCAGTTTCATCATCATCGCGCTGTTCGCCCCGCGCACCAAGGGTTCCGGCTCGATCCTGATCCTGATCGTGCTGCTGAGCGTGTTCGGCTGGATGATCGCCGCGCGCATCGTGCGCGGTCTCACGCTGAGCCTGCGCGATCGCGAATTCGTCCGCGCCGCACGGTATATGGGCGCCCCGACGCGCACGATCATCCTCAGCCACATCGTCCCGAACATCGCCTCGATCCTGATCATCGACACCACGCTGGCCGTCGGCGCGGCGATCAGCGCCGAAACCGGCCTGAGCTTCCTCGGTTTCGGTGTGCAGCCGCCGGACGTGTCGCTGGGCTCGCTGATCGCGGCGGGCACCAAGTCGGCGATCACCTACCCGTGGCTGTTCCTGTTCGCCGGTGGGCTGCTGATCACGATCGTGTTGTGCGCCAACCTCGTCGGTGACGGGCTGCGTGACGCGTTCGATCCCGGGGCGCGGGGCGCGCGCAAGCTGCGCAAGGACAAGGCCGAACGCAAGGATCAGGCCCGGGTCGAGCTGAAGAAAGCCGAGAAGCGATGAGTACGTCGACCGCGCCGCTGCTCGAGGTGAGCGACCTGCGGGTCTCCTTTCCTGGTGAAGAGGGCCGGGTGGAGGCCGTGCGCGGGGTGAACTACACCGTCGCCGATGGTGAGGTCCTGGCGATCGTGGGCGAGTCCGGGTCGGGCAAGTCGGTGTCGTCGCTGGCGGTGATCGGACTGCTGCCCGAGCAGGCGCGCGTGCAGGGGTCGATCCGGTTGCGCGGGCGCGAGCTGCTCGGCCTGGGCGACAAGCAGATGTCGAAGCTGCGCGGGTCCTCGATCAGCATGGTCTTCCAGGACCCGCTCTCGGCGCTCACCCCGGTCTACCGGGTGGGCGATCAGGTGGCCGAGGCGCTGCTCGCGCACGGCGAGATGACCCGCAAAGACGCCGGTGAGCGCGCGATCGAGCTGCTCGACCTGGTCGGCATCCCCGACGCGCGACTGCGCTCGCGGTCCTTCCCGCACGAGTTCTCCGGCGGTATGCGCCAGCGCGTGGTGATCGCCATGGCCATCGCCAACGATCCGGCGCTGATCATCTGCGACGAGCCGACCACCGCGCTCGATGTCACCGTGCAGGCGCAGATCCTGGCCCTGCTGCGCAAGGCGCGCGATCTCACCGGCGCGGGCGTCATCATGATCACCCACGACATGGGCATCGCGGCCACCGTGGCCGACCGGGTGGCGGTGATGTACGCGGGCAAGGTGGTGGAGACCGCGCCCGTCGACGAACTGTTCCGCGCGCCCCGGATGCCCTACACCGTCGGCCTGCTCGGTTCGATCCCGCGCATGGACGGCCCGCCGCGCACCCCGCTCATCCCCATCCTCGGTTCCCCGCCCGCCATGCACGCGCTGCCGCCGGGTTGCTCGTTCGCGCCGCGCTGCCCGGTCTGCATCGATGACTGCGTGGCCGCCGAACCGCCGCTGGAGAAGGTGTCCCCCGGCCATTCGGTGGCCTGCATCCGCACCGCCGAGGTGGGCACCGCGCACTTGTTCGAGGCCTACCGCGCGGAGATCCCCGCGCCACCGAAACCCGACCGCGCCGACACCGAGGTGGTCTTGCGGGTCACCGATCTGGTGAAGACCTTCCCGCTCACCTCCGGTGTGCTGCTGCGCCGCCGCACCGGCGAGGTCCGCGCGGTCGACGGCATCAGCTTCGAGGTGCGCGCGGGCCGCACGCTGGCGCTGGTCGGCGAGTCCGGCTCCGGCAAGTCGACCACGTTGTCGCAGATCATGGACCTGGTGACGCCGCAGTCGGGCAGGATCGAGGTGCTCGGCAACGAGGTCGCCGCGCTCACCAAGGCGCGGGTGCGCGAGATCCGGCGCAAGATGCAGATCGTGTTCCAGGACCCCAGCGCCTCGCTCGACCCGCGCCTGCCGATCTTCGATGTGCTGGCGGAGCCGCTGCGCATCGACGGGCGTTCGCGCGAGGAGGTCAACCGGCGGGTGCCGGAGCTGTTGCGCCAGGTCGGGCTGCGGCCCGAGCACGCCGACCGCTACCCGTCGGACTTCTCCGGCGGCCAGAAACAGCGCATCAGCATCGCCCGCGCGCTCGCGCTGGACCCGCAGCTGCTGGTGCTCGACGAACCGGTCTCCTCGCTGGACGTCTCCATCCAGGCCGGGGTGCTGAATCTGCTGCGTGACCTGCAGGCCGAGCGCGGATTGTCGTACCTGTTCGTGTCCCACGACCTGTCGGTGGTGCGCAATCTGGCCCACGACATCGCGGTGATGCTGCGCGGCAAAATCGTCGAATCCGGCCCGGCCGAGGAGATCTTCGCGAATCCTCGGCACGAGTACACGCGCTCGCTGATCGCGGCCGTACCGGAACCCGTGGTCAGCGCCTGAGCCAGCCACCCCGATCTCCCAGGAGGCGCCATGAGAACCCGTCACAGATCCCGAGGACGCGGTACTCGGTTGCGCTGTGCCGCGGTGGTGGTCGCCGCGGGCATGGTGCTGGCGGGCTGTGGCGGCGGTGACGAATCGGCCGAAGGGCTCAGCGGCGCGCTCGGCACGACCAGCGATGTCAACCCGCGCGGGGTCGAGGAACTGCGCGAGGGCGGCAACCTGCGCCTGGCCACCACCTCCTACCCGGCCAACTGGAACACGCTGTCCAACGACGGCAACGAGGCCGAGATCGCCGACATCCTGCGGCCGCTGATGCCCCACGCCTACGACATCGACGCCGCGGGCAAGCTCAGCGTGAACACCGACTACTTCACCGACATCGAGCTCACCGGCACCGACCCCATGCGGGTGACCTACACGATCAACCCGAAGGCGGTGTGGTCCGACGGCACCCCCATCACCTGGGAGGACCTCGCCGCCCAGGCCAATGCCCTGAGCGGGCGCGACAAGCGCTACCTGATCGCCATCACCAACGGGTTCGAGTTCGTCGACAAGGTCGAGCGCGGCGTCGACGACCGCCAGGCCGTACTCACCTTCAACACTCCCTTCGCCGATTGGCGCGGCCAGTTCGCGGGCAACAGCACGCTGTACCCGAAGTCGGTCACCAGCACTCCCGAGGCGTTCAACACCAGCCTCACCGACGCCGCCGGTCCGACCGCGGGCCCGTTCGTCATCACCGGCACCGACCGCGCCCAGGGCCGGATCACCCTGGGCCGCAACCCGAACTGGTGGGGCGACAAGCCCGTCCTCGACACCATCACCTACAGCGTGCTCGACCGCACCGCCTGGGTGCAGGCCCTGCAGAACAACGAACTCGACCTGGCGCTGCTGTCCACCATCGACGACGTGAAGTCCGTACGCGGCACCGGCGACCTGGTGGTGCGTCGCGCCCCCGGCAACCGCTGGCGCCACATCACCTTCAACGGCTCCCCCGGCTCCATCCTCGCCGATCCCGGTGTGCGCGTGGCCATCTCGAAGGCGATCGACCGCCAGGGCATCGTCACCGCCATGCAGAACGGCCTGGTGGAAAACCCGAAGCCGCTCAACAATCACGTCTTCCTGCAGGGCCAGCAGGGGTATCAGGACAACAGCCTCGGCTTCGACCCCGAGGCCGCCGCGAAGGAACTCGACGCGCTCGGCTGGAAACTCGACGGCGACGTGCGCAAGAAGGACGGCCGCGCGCTCGTCATCCGCGATGTCATGTACAACGACCCGACCTGGGTGCAGATCGCCCAGATCATCCAGCAGAACCTGGCCGCCATCGGCGTCGGCCTGACCATCGACACCAAACCCGCCGCGGGCTATTTCACCGACGTCATCCAGCCCGGCGATTTCGACGCCACCCAGTTCACCTTCCAGGGCGACCCGTTCCCCCTGTCGAGCCTGCGCCAGATCTACTACTACGACCCGAACGACCTGCAGGGCAACTACGGCCGCATCGGCTCCCCCGAACTCAACGCCCTCATCGAACGCACCCTCACCGAACTCGACCCCGCGAAATCCCTCGCCCTGGCCAACCAGGTCGACCGCGCGGTCTTCGAGGAGGGCCACTCCCTGCCGCTGTTCCAGTCCGACGGCAGTTACGGCGCCCGCGCCACCCTCGCCAACATGGGTTCGCCTGGGTTGGCGTCGTACGACTATACGAAGATCGGATTCTTGAAATGACCACTGCTACCTATGCTTCCCGGCTGCGCCGGGCGGGCTTCCGCGTCGCGGCACCAGTTGTCGCGCTCTCCCTGGTACTCGGTGGTTGTGGCTCCGACGACTCCTCCCAGCTCGGCGCGAGCGAGATCTCCGCGGTCAGCGACATCAACCCCAAGGACGTGAGCGAGCTGCGCGACGGCGGCAACCTGCGGCTGGCGCTGACCTCGTTCCCGGAGACGTTCAACTCCGACCACATCGACGCCAGCGGCGACGTCTCCGATGTCGTCGGCTGGACCCTGCCGGGAACCGTGACCTCGAACGCGGCGGGCGAGCTGAGCGTCGACCACGACTACTTCACCGATATCCAGCTCACCGGCACCGCGCCGCAACAGGTGACCTACACGATCAATCCCAAGGCGGTGTGGTCGGACGGATCGCCGATCACCTGGGAGGACATGGCCTCGCAGGCCAAGGCGCTCAACGGCAAGGATGTCGCCTACCAGGTGCGCGGCACCGACGGCTTCGACCGGGTGGAGAAGGTGGAGCGCGGCGTCGACGACCGCCAGGCCGTGGTCACCTTCGCCAAGCCCTACGCCGAGTGGCAGGGCATGTTCAACCCGCTCTACCCCAAGGCGTCCACCGAATCGCCCGCGGCGTTCGAGAACTGGGCCCGCAACAGCCTGCCGCTGTCGTCGGGACCGTTCCTCATCAGCTCGCTCGACCGCGCCCAACAGCGGATCACGCTGAGCCGCAACCCCAAGTGGTGGGGCAACACCCCGAAGCTGGACTCGGTCACCTTCGCGGTGCTGGACTACTCGGCGCGCATCGCCGCGCTCCAGAACAACGAACTCGACGCCGCGACCGTCTCGGGGATCGACGAGATCAAGACCGCCGCTGGATCGCCCGGGCTGGTCGTGCGCCGCGCGCCTTCGCCCAAGTTCTCGCACTTCACGTTCAACGGTGCCCCCGGCGCGATCCTGGAAGACCCGCAGCTGCGCATCGCCATCTCCAAGGCCATCGACCGGGAAGGCATCGCCAAGGCGACCCAGCACGGTGTGGTCGAGAACCCGCAGCCGTTGAACAACCACATCTTCCTCAAGGGCCAGAAGGGCTACCAGGACAACGCCGCGGCGGTGTCCTACGATCCGGCCGCCGCCGCCAAGATGCTCGATGACCTGGGCTGGAAGCTCAACGGCGATGTCCGCGAGAAGGACGGCCGCAAACTCGAGATCAAGGATGTGATGTACCAGCAGGACGCCTGGGTGCAAATCGCCCAGATCGCCCAGCAGAACCTCGCGGCGGTCGGCGTGAAGCTTAACATCCAGACGGTCCCGGGCAACGGCCTGTTCACCGACGTGGTCGACCCCGGCAACTTCGACATCGTCCAGTTCACCTGGTCCGGTGGCATTCTCCCGCTGGGCGTGCTTCCGCAGGTCTACGCCTACGACCCGAACAACCGGCTCAGCAACAAGGGCCGCATCGGCAGCCCCGAGCTGAACGCGCTGATCGAGGAGACCATTTCCGAACTCGATCCGGAGAAGGCGATCGAGCTGGCCAACAAGGCCGACCGGATGATCTTCGAGGAGGGCTTCTCGCTGCCGATCGTGCAGTCGCCCGGCGCGGTGGCGGTGCGTTCTACGCTGGCCAACTACGGGGCCTTCGGCCTGTCGTCCACGGATCTGACCAAGGTCGGCTTCGTCAAGTAGTAGCTCCGCCACGCGCGGACAGGAAGGACCCACCATGCGAATTCGCTCGCTCGGCGCAAGGTTCGCCATTCCGTGCGTGGCGGTCGGCTTGATCCTGTCGGGGTGTTCGACCGACAGCGATGTCACCCCCGGCAGCGCGACGATCGGCAGTACCAACGACATCAATCCTCACGATGTGGCCGATCTGCGCGACGGCGGGAACCTGCGGCTGGTGCTCAGTTCGTTCCCGGAGACCTTCAACTACCTGCACGTGGACGGCGGGACGGAGAGTACCGGCGATGTGATCGAGCCGGTCCTACCCTCCCCGTACACCAGCGATGCCGCCGGTGAGCTATCGATCAATCACGACTACTTCACCGACATCCAGCTCACCGGCACCGAGCCACAGCAGGTGACCTACACGATCAACCCCAAGGCGGTGTGGTCGGACGGATCACCGATCACCTGGGAGGACATGGCCTCGCAGGCCGAGGCGCTGAGCGGCCGCGATCCGGCCTTCCTGGTGTCGTCCACCAGCGGGTTCGAGCGGGTGGAGAAGGTGGAGCGCGGGGCCGACGACCGGCAGGCGATCGTCACCTTCGCCCAGCCCTACGCGGAGTGGCAGGGCCAGTTCAGTCCGCTGTATCCCAAGGCGACCACCGAGTCGGCGGCGGCGTTCAACGATCGTGATCGGTCCGGGCTGGCGGTGAGCGCCGGTCCGTTCCAGATCGGCGATATCGACCGCTCGCAGAGCCGGATCACGTTGAACCGCAACCCGTCCTGGTGGGGTGCCACGCCGAAGCTGGACAACATCACCTTCAGCGTGCTCGACAGTTCGGCCTGGCTGCCCGCCATCCAGAACAACGAGCTCGATATCGCCTACATGTCGGGCATCGAAAACGTCACCGCCGCCAAGCAGGCGCCCGGCGTGGTGCTGCGGCGCACACCGGAGCCGAGCTGGTCGCACATCACCTTCAACGGCGCGCCCGGTTCGCTGCTCGAGGACCCGCAGCTGCGCATCGCCATCTCCAAGGCGATCGACCGCCAGGGCATCGTGAACGCCGCCCAGAACGGCGTGGTCGACGAGCCGAAGACGCTGAACAACCACATCTTCATGCTGGGACAGAAGGGCTACCAGGACAATTCGGCGCCCATCTCCTTCGACCCCGACGCCGCCGCCGAGATGCTCGACGATCTGGGCTGGAAGCTCAACGGCGATGTCCGCGAAAAAGACGGGCGCAGGCTGGAACTGCGCGATGTGATGTACCAGCAGGACGGCTGGGTGCAGACCGCGCAGATCGTGCAGCAGAACCTGGCGGCCGTCGGCGTGAAGCTCAACATCCAGACCGTGCCCGGCACCGGGCTTTTCAAGGATGTGATCGATCCGGGCAATTTCGAGCTGGCCCAGTTCAGCTGGGGCGGTAGCGTGTTGCCACTCACCGCGCTGCCGCAGATCTACGCCTACGACCCGAACAATCTGCAGGGCAACAAGGCTCGCATCGGCTCGCCCGAACTGAACGCGTTGATCGAACGCACCATGTCGGAGCTGGACCCGGAGAAGGCGATCGAGCTGGCCAACCAGGCCGATCAGATGATCTTCGCCGAAGGCTATTCGCTGCCGCTGTTCCAGGCTTCGGGCACCTACGCGGCCCGCGAGAACCTGGCCAACTACGGCGCGTTCGGGCTCGCCTCGGCCGACTACACCAAGGTCGGCTTCCTGAAGTGAGTGTGCTGGGCGCGCTGAGCTATCCGCTGCTCGTGACGAGTGGTGCCCTGGTGGTGGTCGCCGCCTGGGTGCCGTTCGCGGATCTGGATCAGCTCAGCGCGCTCGCCGTGGTGGCCGTGGCGATTGTGGTGTTCACGGCCTATCAGCTCGGGCTGGCGGTGGGGGTGCTGCCGACCGGGCTCGTCGCGGCGGGGACGGTGCGGGGGAAGCGGGTGCGGCAGCAGCATCGGCTGGTCAGCCGGTCGTGGCTGGAGATCACGAGTGGGGATCGCGTGGTGTGGCAGCCGGTGTTCTACACGTCCGCGCTGAGCACGCTCACCCCCACCGACCTCGAACTCACCGGTACCGCGATCTCGGCCGGTGACGAGCGCTTCTCTCCCTCCGGGCGGGTCCGTACCACCGAGCCCACCGGCAAGCTCGTCGACAACCCCTCGCGTCCCGCCGAGCCGCCGGTCTTCGGTATCGGCCGCCGTCTCGTGCTCGACGCCCAGTTCGCCATCGGCGCGCCCGTCATGGGCCTGCTCTGGGTCTATGTCGTGGGCGGCGGCACCGGTGCCTTCGTCGGCGCCACCATCGTCGCCGCCGCCACCTTCACCTGGCTCTCCGCCATCCGCGGCTCCGACCCCAGCTGATCCACCTGGTCAAGCGATCACCACGTTCTGGTGGCGGACTCCCGACGTTCGCCCGCCACCGGAGCGTGGTGATCGTTCGTTCAGCTCGCGGGAACTGGTCTGACCACTTGACCTCTGACCTGTGGGGGTGGATTATCAGGGGGTGGCGTGGACTCCTGTGGTGAAGCGGTCGGTTTCCGGTGATGTGTTCGAGCAGATCGCCGGGGAGGTGCTGGGCGGGGAGCTGGCCGCCGGGAGCACACTGCCGAGTGAGCGGCAGTTGGCCGAGGCGCTGGGGGTTTCACGGCCCGCGGTGCGCGAGGCCTTGCAGCGACTCGCGGCGGCGGGACTCGTCTCGGTCCGCCAAGGTGAGGCCACCACCGTGCTCGACTATCGCCGCAGCGCCGGGCTCGAAGTCCTCCCGCGCCTGCTCTTGCGCGGCGACACCATCGACCCCACCGTCGCCCGCAGCATCCTGGAGGCCCGCCTGCACAATGGCCCCAAGATCGCCGAGCTCGCCGCCGCCCGTGTGCGGCGAACCCACGATGCCGCCGCTTCCGCCGTCGATCCGGCCGGACCAGCGATCGCGCCCACCGCGGCGGACCGCTCGACGCGAGCCGACGGCCCGGCAGGAGTCGATGCGGAACTAGCCCTCCTTGGCGCGTCCGTGGAAGCGCTTGTCGCCGAGACGGATTCGCTGGCACAGCAGCGGATCGCGCTCGAGTTCTGGGATCACGTGCTCGATCTCGCGGACTCGATCGCGTTCCGGCTCATGTATTCGATGCTGCGGGCGGCTTACGAGCCCGCGCTCGCCGCCTTGGCGCCGATCATGTCCGCCGAGGTGGGCAATGGGGACGCCTATCGAGACCTGGCCGCCGCGATCAGCGCGGGCGAGCCGGAACGGGCCGCCGATTCCGCCCGGGCACTGCTCGGACCGGCGACCACCGCCCTCATCCATGCCCTCGACGGGGCGTGAACCACCCGAGGAAACCGCCATGACCAGTACCCGTCCGACAACGCCGTCGCACGATCCCCGCCGACCGGCACTGAATCCCACCACCCCGGACACGTCCCGCCGCCGCGCGAACCCCGACGGTTCGACCTCGCCGATACCCGCCGACGGCGAACGCCCGGCGGGCAACTCACGCGCGATCCGCCGCGGCCTGACACTCGGCGTGGCGGGCCGGGAGTTCCTCCGGCACCCCTCGCCCTGGATGATCGCGACGAGCCTGGTGATCGTGCTGGCCGCCCGCCTGGCGCTGGGCGACTGGCAACTCACCGATCTGCTCGTCCCGGTGCTGATCCTCGCCGCGTTCCCGCTGGTCGAGTGGATCATCCACGTGAGCATCCTGCATTGGCGCCCACGGCATCTCGGCCCGCTCACTTTCGACAGCGAGCTGGCCCGCAAACACCGCGAGCACCACACCGACCCGCGCGACATCCCGCTGATCTTCATCCCGCCCAAGTCGCTCACCCTCACCATCGCGGCCCTGGTGGCGATCGCCCTACTCGCCTTCCCCCGCGTGGAACTCGGCCTGACCTTCCTCCTCACCATCACCGTCCTCGGCCTGCTCTACGAGTGGACCCACTACCTCATCCACACCGACTACAAGCCGAAACACGCCCCCTACCGCGCGGTCTGGCGCAACCACCGCCACCACCACTACAAGAACGAGCACTACTGGTTCACGGTGACCACCACCAACACCGCCGACCGCCTGCTCGGCACCTCTCCCGACCCGGCCGCCGTCCCCACCTCCCCGACCGCCCGCCACCTGCACGCGAGCTGAGAGCGGACGCCCTGGTTCACCGCGCGTCGGCGAACCAGGGCCTGCTGCCCGAGCGCAGGGTGAAGCCGTGCACGCGGTGGAGCCGGTAGCCCTCGGTCACGGCGAGCGCCGTCGCGGTCGCGGCACCACCCAGCACCAGGACGAGCCGAATCCCGGTGGGCAGCGCGCTGCTCGGCTCCGCCAGCTCGACGACGACCACCGCCCAGGTGGTGAGGGTGATCGCGATCGGCCCGAGCAGCGGGTGGCCGTCGGAGGCGCGGAAGGCGTGCGTCGCGATGAGGAATCCGCCGCGCACCAGGTACGCCGACAACACCAGTCCGCCCAGCGGCGTTCCCACCACCACGATCACCGTGAGCACCACCTTCATCACCGTGGCGGACCGCCCGATCTCGGCCAGCCACTCGAACACGGTCGGGGTGAGCGCCAAGGCACCGAGCACCGCCGCGAAGGTACCCATCGCGAGTAGCGGTTGCGCCAGGTCACGCGCGGTCGATCTGCGTAACTCGGCATGGGTGCACAGCAGCAACACGCCCATGACCAGCGCGCAGATCGGGCCGATGAGCAGGGCGGCCAGCGCGGTCCGCATCACCGCGTCGCCGAGCATGTCGCCGAACGAGAAGCGCGCGAGATTCATCCCCACCGCGATATTGATCCCCAGGCCCACCCAGGTCCGGGTCGCCGCCAACTGGTCGACCACCTCGTCGCGGGCCACCAGCAGCCCGCGCGGCCGGAAGTGCCGGTCGGCATACCCCCACCCCGTTCGTAGTGGGGTCACCACGAACGTCTCGAAGAACTCCCCCACAACCCGCCTCCCTCTGCGCGTCATCCGCGGGCCGATCGTACGGGGTGGGGCCGACAAGGTACCGGCGCGCGTGGTTGACAAAGTACCCTAGGGGGGTATGGTAGGCACCGACAGCGACCGAGGAGTCGAGCATGAGCACCCGAAACGGAGCATCCCGATGAACGCATCAGCCAAGTTCGCCGGATTCGCGCTCGGTCTCGCGGCGGTCTTCGGGATCGCGCTGGCGGCCGGTGCGCTGATCGGACCGGAACCGTCCGAACCGGGCGGGCACGACGAGCACGCCGCCCCGGCGGCCGAGGGCGAGATGCCCGGCGGCCTGCTCGTCACCGATCAGGGCTACACACTGGCTCTGAACCAGCCCGACACCACCACCTCTGCCCAGGCGCCGGTCTCCTTCCGTATCCTCGACGCCACCGGCGCCCCGGTGACCCGCTACGAGACCAGCCACGACAAGGACCTGCACCTGATCGTGGTCCGACGCGATATGGCCGCCTTCCAGCACGTCCACCCGGTACTCGACCAGGCGGGCACCTGGTCGGTCCCGCTGGACCTGAGCCGGGCCGGTGACTACCGGGTCTTCGCCGACTTCACCCCGGCGGGCGGGCAGAACCTGACCCTGGGCACGGATCTGCGGGTCTCCGGCGACTACGCCGTGCGGCCGCTGCCAGCCCCTGCCACCACGGCCCGCGTCGGCGAGTACACGGTGACCCTCGACGGCACGGTCGCCCCGGGGACGGCCTCGAAGCTCACTCTCTCGGTGAGCCGCGACGGTCGGCCCGTCACCGACCTACAGCCCTACCTCGGCGCCTACGGCCACCTGGTCGCGCTGCGCGCCGCCGACCTGGCCTACCTGCACGTACATCCCGAGGGCGCCCCCGGCGACGGGGTCACCCCGGCCGGTCCCGGCATCGAGTTCGTGGTGAACGCGCCCAGCGCGGGCGACTACCGCCTGTTCCTGGACTTCCAGCACGCGGGCGTGGTGCGCACGGCCGAGTTCACCGTACGGGTCGCCCCACCGAGCACCGGCACCACCGGGCCCGCCCCGACCGGCGACGACCACGGCACTCCCGGCCACGGCCACTGACCTGCGTCCCCACGCCAGCGAACTCTCAGCAAGAATCGATATGAGGAAACGATCGGAGCACCCCATGACCGCCGTGACACACCCACCGGGCACCGGCCAGGTAGAACTGGTGATCGGTGGCATGACCTGCGCGTCCTGCGCGAACCGGATCGAGAAGAAGCTCAACAAGCTCGACGGAGTGACCGCCACGGTCAACTACGCGACGGAGAAGGCGCGCGTCGACTTCACCGGCGCGGTCTCCCCCGACGACCTGATCGCCACCGTCGAGCAGGCCGGATACACCGCCGCGCTGCCCGCGCCCGAGCACGTCGAGCCCACCGAGGACACCGCCGCCGAACCCGACCCGACGGCCTCGCTGCGCACCCGCCTGCTGGTCTCGCTGGTGCTCACCGTGCCGGTGATCGCGATGGCGATGATCCCGGCATTGCAGTTCACCAATTGGCAGTGGCTCTCGCTGACGCTGGCCGCGCCGGTGGTGGTGTGGGGCGCGCTGCCGTTCCACCGGGCCGCGTGGACCAACCTGCGCCACGGCACCGCCACCATGGACACGCTGGTGTCGATGGGCACGCTCGCGGCGTTCGGCTGGTCGCTGTACGCGCTGTTCTGGGGCACCGCGGGCACGCCCGGCATGACCCACCCGTTCGAATTCACCATCGCCCGGATGGACGGCACCGGCAGCATCTACCTGGAAGCGGCCGCGGGCGTCACCACGTTCATCCTGGCCGGACGCTACTTCGAGGCCCGCGCCAAGCGCCGGGCCGGGGCCGCGCTGCGGGCGCTGCTCGAGCTCGGCGCCAAGGACGTGGCCGTGCTGCGCGGGGGCGTGGAGACACGTATTCCGGTGGAGCAGTTGGCCGTCGGCGATGAGTTCGTGGTGCGGCCGGGCGAGAAGATCGCCACCGACGGCGTGGTGACCGAGGGCAGTTCGGCGGTCGACGCGTCCATGCTGACCGGCGAGTCGGTGCCTGTGGAGGTCGGCGTCGACGATGCCGTCACCGGGGCCACGGTGAACGTCGGCGGACGACTCGTGGTGCGCGCCACCAGGATCGGTGCCGACACCCAGCTCGCCCAGATGGCGCGGCTGGTCGAGGACGCGCAGACCGGCAAGGCCAAGGCACAGCGCCTGGCCGACCGGATCTCCGGGATCTTCGTGCCGATCGTCCTCGCGCTGGCCGTGGCCACCCTCGGCTTCTGGCTCGGCACCGGCGGTTCGGTGGCGGCGGCGTTCACCGCGGCTGTCGCGGTGCTGATCATCGCCTGCCCGTGCGCCCTCGGCCTGGCCACCCCGACCGCGCTCATGGTCGGCACCGGGCGCGGCGCGCAGCTGGGCATCCTGATCAAGGGGCCCGAGGTGCTGGAATCGACCCGCGAGGTCGACACCATCGTGCTGGACAAGACCGGCACCGTCACCACGGGCAAGATGACCCTGCTCGACGTGCTGCCCGCCGAGGGCGAACAGCGTGAGCGCGTGCTGGAACTGGCCGGGGCACTGGAACACTCGTCGGAGCACCCGATCGCGCAGGCGATCGCCAAGGGCGCCCAGGACGAGGTGGGTTCGCTGCCCACGGTCGAGGGGTTCGCCAATATCGAGGGCCTCGGTGTGCAGGGCGTGGTGGACGGACACGCGGTGGTCCTCGGCCGGGCACGGCTGCTGGCCGACTGGTCGCAGCCGCTCGACGACACCCTCGCCGCCGCGATGGCCGAGGCCGAATCGGCGGGCCGCACCGCCGTGGCGATCGGCTGGGACGGCAGGGCGCGCGGCGTGCTCGTCGTCGCCGACGCGGTGAAGCCGACCTCGGCGCGGGCCATCGCCCAGTTCCGCGAGCTGGGGCTGACCCCGATCCTGCTCACCGGCGACAACGCCCGCGCGGCGCACACCATCGCCGCCGAAGTCGGCATCGACGAGGTGATCGCCGAGGTGCTGCCGCAGGACAAGGTCGACACGGTCAAGCGGTTGCAGGCCGAGGGCAAGGTCGTGGCCATGGTCGGTGACGGCGTCAACGACGCGGCCGCCCTGGCCCAGGCCGATCTGGGCCTGTCCATGGGCACCGGCACCGATGTGGCCATCGAGGCCAGCGACCTGACCCTGGTGCGCGGTGACCTGCGCGCCGCCGCCGACGCCATCCGCCTCTCGCGGCGCACGCTGGCCACCATCAAGGGCAACCTGTTCTGGGCCTTCGCCTACAACGTGGCGGCGATCCCGCTGGCCATGGCGGGGCTGCTCAACCCGATGCTGGCCGGTGCGGCGATGGCGTTCAGCTCGGTGTTCGTGGTGAGCAACAGTCTGCGGCTGCGCCGGTTCAAGTCGGCCGCGCAGTAGAGTTCCCGAAAAGCACTGTGGGGGTGGCACTTCGCCACCCCCACAGTCATTTCCGCAGTATCACGGGGTGACGATAGGGAAGGCCGGGTCGAAATCGTCGAGGATTCCGGCGAGGGTGTCGAGCGCCTTCTCGTCGCCGGTGAGCGTGATCTTGCCGCCCGCGGCCAGTTTCGCGGCCACCTCCGGTTTCAGCAGCACGGCGGTCAGGAACGCCTTCGGGCCCGCGATGGTCAGTTGCGCGTCAGCGGATTCGCCGCGACGCGCATTGAGAACACCGCGGCGGACCCAGAAGTGCCACTGTTCGTCGTGGTCGGTGAAATCCAGCGCGATACGCAGATCCACGTCGGCGGCCTTCTCCCCGATGACATGCACCGACACGAAATCGAAGAGGATATCGATCGGCATGGCCAGCCGCGATCGCGCGTTCGCCCTCGGCGAGGATCTTGTCCGCACCGGCGAAATCGACGAAGCGACGCGCCGCCTCGACCGGCGGATGCGGGTGCAGCGACACCGGGTCGCCGTCCCACATGCCCAGTTCCTTGGTGTACACGGCGCGCACGTCGTGGTGCAGGGTGCCGTGGTAGCCACGGTTGGCCCAGTTGCGGCGCAGTTCGTCGGGTAGCTCGATCACCTCGGCGGCCTCGAGCGGGGTGTAGCCCTTGTTGGCCAGCCGCAGGGCTTGGTCGCCCCAGCGTTCCAGGGTCTCGTCCAGATAGCGGGCGAAATTGCGGGCGTCGCGGGTGCGCGCGCCGCGCAGCGTCTGGATGTTGTGCAGCGAATGATTGGCGTTCTCGGCACAGGTCAGCGCCTTGAGCTGGGGAATCCAGATGTGCATTTCCTCGGGGGCTTCGGTGTCGGGCGCGTAGAGGAATTCTAATTCCAGGCCCGCGATTTCGCGTTTGGTGCCGGTCTCGGTGATCAAGTCGGTGGGTGAGATATAGGAGACAGCAGGGCCTTTGGTGGTGGTGACGCCGATTCCGCAGGTGAGGAATCCGCGCTCGCCGGGCGGCAGCAGCGAGCCGAAGGCGTAGAAACTCCGGCGCGCCATCGCGTTTCCGGCCACCACGTTCTCACCGATCGCGTATTTGTCGAATCGCAGGCCGGGCGCGATGATCGGCACCTTCCCGGACGACCGCCACCACCGGCTTGTCGGTGACGTGCTCGCGCACGAGTGCCATACCCTGACGGGCGGATTCGACCCCGGCCATGCAATCGACGACGATGATCCCCTCGTCACCCTCGATCACCGTCAGGTTGGCGATGTCGTTGTTCCTGGCCTGGTAGATGCCCTTGGTGACCTCGTACAGGCCACCACGGCTGATCAGCTGGGACTGGCGCCACAGGCTCGGATTCACCGAATCGGGGGCGGGTGCGTCGTCGGTCAGGTAGTCGAACTCGGCGGGGTCGAAGACCACCTTCGAGGTGTCGTCGTCGGCGTACACGGGGCCGGGCAGCGGGGCGATCAGCCCCCTGGTCGCGGTGGCGAAGTCCTCGACGTTCGCCATGTCGTACAGCGCGGCCGCCGCACGGTTGACCGCCGTCGTCGCGGCGGTCGGCGGCTTGGGGTGCTGGCACATGGACGCTCCTCGGCTCGATGGCGGCACGACCTGGAGGTCAGCGTGCCCGGGCCGGGGAGCGCCCGGATCACCCGTGGCGGGTGAAATGGATCAGAAGGTGTGCTGGTCGTCGGCGGAGATGGCGAAGCCGTGGGCACCGGCGACGCAGCGGACGCCCTGTGAGGAGGAGGTGCAGGTGTAGCCGTCGATGGTCAGGGATTCGCCGTAGTTCAGGATCACGCCGCCCGCCGGGGAGCCGTCCTGCGGGATGCCGACGAAGATGCCCTGGCTGGTGCACAGCAGTTCCGACTTGCCCGCGTACAGGTGCGCGGCGACCTTGCGGTTGGGCGCGTCGGTGCAGTTCGGCAGCTTCGGCGTGATGTGGTTCGTCTGGGCCAGCTGGCACCCGACCCCGTTGGGGGCCGCGGCGAGGATGCCGCACTTGATGTTGCCGGTGGGGGACTGGAAGTAGTAGCTGCCGTCGAGCTGATACCGGCCCGGGTCGACGGGGGTGAAGCGACTGTCGACCGAAGTGGAGCCGTCGCTCGGCACCACCGTGGGGGCCGGTGCCGCGCTGTCCTGGGGTACGACGGTCGGCGCTGGACTGCCCGGCACCGAGGCGTCGGGCGAACCGGTCCCCGGTGCGCCGGACGGCTGGGTGATGCCCGGCGCGCTGGATGGCTGGGCGACGGTGCTCGAACTCTGCTCGGCGCCGCAGGCGGCCAGCACCCCAGTCAGTGCCACCGCAGCCGCCATCATGATCTTCGCTCGCATGAAACCATCTCCGCTAGTTGACATCCCGACCTACTATGGAATCGCGAACAAGAGGGTTCATCGTTACGCGGCCCCCTCGGCGGCCGCTGTCGGACCGCTCGATGGAGAATCGAGCTGACGAGCCAATTCGTTTCGTCCGCTAAAGGAGCGGTGAGGCCGTGACCCGACATGTCTGGTACGCCGCGTACGGCTCCAACACGCACGCGGCGCGGTTCGACTACTACCGGCTGGGCGGCACCCCGCCCGCGACCGCGCACGACTATCCGGGGTTCCGCGATCCCACGCCCCCGGCGGCCGTCGCGCCGCTCACCCTGCCCGGCAGCTTGTATTTCGCCTGGCAGAGCCCGGTGTGGACGGGTGGTGTCGCCTTCTACACCGATCGGCCCGCCGAGGGCTGGCCGACGGGGGTGGCCGCACGCGGCTATCTGCTCACCACCGGCCAGTTCGCCGACCTGATCGCCCAGGAGATGTACCGGGCACCGGACACCGATTTCGATCTGGCACCGGTATCGGCCGAGGGGTCGGTCCGGCTCGGGCCGGGCCGCTACGAGACCGTGCTGCACGCGGGCACCGCCGACGGCGCGCCGATCCTGACGTTCACCGCGCCCTGGCTGCCGGAAACCGTCGACCTGCGACCGCCGTCGGCCCGCTACCTGGCCATGATCGCGGCCGGGCTGCGCGAATCACACGGCTGGGACACCGACCATGCCGTGGCCTACCTGCTCGTCCAACCCGGCATCGCTACCCACTGGACCGCGGCCGAACTGCGCGGCGCGATCGCCGAAAACGGCCTCGACCTGCCGTGATGAGGTTTCGGTCGGCCGTCACCGGGTAGCCCACAGCTGGAGGCGGACCATCCGGGAGCGCACGCATGGACTGGTTCACGGCACCCGAATACTGGCTGGGCAGGCTGGTTTTCCAGCGTGGCCTGGCGGTGATCTACGTCGTCGCGTTCGTCGGTGCGGCGCTGCAATTCCGCGCGCTGCTCGGTACCCATGGCATGCTGCCGATCCCGCGCTATCTGGCGCGCACGCCGTGGCGACGGTCGCCGAGCCTGTTCCACCTGTGCTATTCCGATCGTCTTTTCGCCGTAGTGGCCTGGACGGGCGCCGCGCTGGCGGTCGCTGGCGCGGCGGGGCTCGCCGATCTGGTGCCGCTGTGGGGCTCGATGCTGCTGTGGTTCGCGCTGTGGGGGCTGTATCTGTCGATCGTGAACGTGGGGCAGCTGTGGTACGCGTTCGGCTGGGAATCGCTGCTGCTCGAGGCCGGTTTCCTGGCGATCTTCCTCGGCAACGACAGCGTGGGGCCGCCGCTGCTGGTGCTGCTGGCCGCGCGCTGGCTGCTGTTCCGGGTGGAGTTCGGCGCCGGGCTGATCAAACTGCGCGGTGACCCGTGCTGGCGGAATCTGACCTGCCTGTACTACCACCACGAGACCCAGCCCATGCCCGGCCCGCTGAGCTGGTTGTTCCACCAGCTGCCCCGGCCGCTGCACCGGGTGGAGGCCGCGGCCAATCATGTGGCTCAGCTGGTGGTGCCGTTCGGGCTGTTCGCGCCGCAGCCGGTGGCGAGCGTGGCGGCGGGGATCGTCATCGTGACGCAGCTGTGGCTGGTGCTGTCCGGCAATTTCTCCTGGCTGAACTGGGTGACCCTGCTGTTGGCCGCCACCGCCGTGTCCGCCGGGCCGCGTCCGGCGGCATCGGCCGCACCCGTCTGGTTCGTTGTCGCGGTGTTCGGCTATGTCGCGCTGGTCCTGGTGCTCAGTTACCTGCCGGTGGTGAATCTGCTCTCGCCGCGACAGGCCATGAACGCCTCGTTCGAGCCGTTGCACCTGGTCAACACCTATGGCGCCTTCGGTGACATCACCCGCGTGCGGCACGAGATCGTCTTCGAGGGCACCGACGACACCCACCTCACCGCCGACACGGTCTGGCGCGAATACGAGTTCAAGGGCAAACCCGGCGACCCGAAGCGCCGTCCTCGCCAGTGGGCGCCCTACCACCTGCGGCTGGACTGGCTGATGTGGTTCGCCGCGCTGTCACCGTCGTACGCGCGCGGCTGGGCGATGCCGCTGGTCCGGCGCCTGCTGCGCAACGACCCCGACACCCTGCGCCTGCTACGCCACTGCCCGTTCCCCGACACACCGCCGACCTACCTGCGGGCCCGGCTGTACGAGTACCACTTCAGCTCCCCCGCCGAGCTGTTCGGCCAACGGATCTGGTGGCGCCGCACCCTGATCGGCCAGTTCCTGCCGCCGACCGGACAGAAGAAAAGCCCGGCGACATGACGTCGACCGGGCTTTTCGTTGAGCGGATGACGAGATTCGAACTCGCGACCCTCACCTTGGCAAGGTGATGCGCTACCAGCTGCGCTACATCCGCGTGCGCGTCGAGGTCCTGTCCGGGATCGCCGGGGGCTTCGTCGTGCGAGAAGAAACATTAGCGTGTCCCCCCGAAAACACGAAATCCGCCCGCACAGCCGAACTCGTGCGGCAGTGAGATCCCACTCCGGACACCGACTCCGCTAGCCCGCGCCAAGGATGCGGAGAACGCTGTGGCGCACAGTCAGGAGTCGGGGTTCTCGGCAGCCTTGCGGGCGTGGCGTTCGGCGGCTTCGGCGTCGTCGAGGGCGGTGGCTTCCTCGAGAGTGGGGGCGGAGCCGCCGAGGCGCTGGGGGACCCAGTAGGCGCCGGGCTCGTGGACGTAGGACTCCTGCAGGTCGGCGAGCATGGCCTGCATGGTGGTGCGGAGTTCGGCGGTGAGGTCGGCGGCGGGCTCGTAGGGCTGGATGGGGGCGCCGACGGCGATGGAGATGGGGGTGTTGGTGCGGCCGAGGCGCTTGGGGAAGCCCTTGGTCCAGACTCGCTGGGCGCCCCAGATGACGATCGGGATGATCGGCACGTCGGCTTCCAGCGCCATCCGGGCCGCGCCGGACTTGAATTCCTTGATCTCGAAGCTGCGGCTGATGGTGGCCTCGGGGTACACGCCGACGAGTTCACCGTCGCGCAGGTACGACACCGCCGACTTGTAGGAGTCGGCGCCCGCGGTGCGGTCGACGGGGATGTGCTTGAGCGCGCGCATGATCGGGCCGGAGACGCTGTTGTCGAACACCTCCTTCTTGGCCATGAACCTGATGTAGCGACCAGGGGTGCGCGCGGGCAGTCCCGCGTAGGTGAAGTCCATGTAGCCGGTGTGATTGATCGCCACCACGGCACCGCCGGACGCGGGGATGTTCTCCGCGCCCTTGACGGTGAACTTCAGACCTTCGAGGAAGAAGACGGTTCGGGCCAGGCCGATGATCGACCGGTAGACGGGTTCCACAAGTCCGCTAGCGTAGTCGCCGATCGCCGCTCGCGGCAGGTCGCCGCCACCGCCGGGACTCCCCGTAGGATCGCGGCGATGCCTCGGGTGCCGAATTCGGTTCGCGCACACCGGCCTACCCCCGGCGAGTTCGCTCGCCCCGACAGTCACCGCCCGCGATCGGTACGCGGGTGCCACGACCTAGGAATGAGGAACGTCGCAGTGCAACGCGCTCATCTGCCCGTCCCGGCCCGCCCGCGTCGCGCCTTCGCGCTGGTCGCGGGGCTGACCGTCACCGCGGCGTTGGCCGCCGGATGCGATTCGGTGTCCGGGATTCCCGGCGACCCGGTCCAGGACGAGACCACCACGACGACCGCCATCGAGACGACACCCGCGCCGATCGCCCCCGGCGAACCGGCACCGAACGCCACCACCGCACCCCTGCCCGCCGACGCGCCGCAGGTCGGGGCGGTTCCCGGGGAGCCGGACGCCGTCACCGCCGTGCGCCGCTGGGCCGCCGACCTGCGCACCGGCACCGTCGCCGAACTCCAGGCGAAGTGCTGGACGATTCCCCCGCGCACCGTCGCGGAGATGTACGTCGACCCGCAGAGCGTGCTGACCGCCCTGGGCACCCCGGGCACCGCCACCGCCGACACCGTCACCTGGCGGTCGAGCACCACCACCGTGACCGTGGAACGCGAGGCCGTCGACTCCGGCTACGCCTGCGGACGGGTGTTCGCCGCGGGTGTCGAGCCCGGTTACGACGACGCCGACGCCCGCCACACCGTGCGCCGCTACCTCGCGCGCGCCACCGGCAAACCGCTCGATCCGGCCGACATCGAAGCATCTCACCCGCTGACCTGCAAGGACGATCCCGCGACCTGGGATCCCACGGGCACCGGCAACCCCACAGCACCCCCCTTGACAGGCGACTCGGGCAAAGTAGGCAATGTCACCTCCTACGCCGCCGAAGAGCTACGATCCGAGCAGGTTCGTGGCGACTACCTGGCGGTTCACGTTCCCGTGACCACCGCGACGGGGGAGACGAGAAATCGGACATTCACCCTCGTTCCGACAGCCGAGGGCTACTGCATCGGTGACGTAACGATTTAGCCACTACCCTGGTTGGCTGGTCCGCCGGAGCAGTCAGGGCCCGAAGGAGGCAGCTTGCGTAACCACGTAGGGCCCCTGATCCGGCGAATCAGATACTGGTAGGAGGAAACAGCTCGTGCAGATCACCAGCGTCGGACACGCAGGCTTCCATATCCGAACCACGGCCGGGACGATCCTGTGCGATCCATGGGTCAATCCCGCGTATTTCGCGTCGTGGTTCCCGTTCCCGGACAACTCGCAGCTCGACTGGGAGTCGCTCGGCGAGGTCGACTACCTCTACGTGTCGCACCTGCACCGCGATCACTTCGACGCCGCGCACCTGAGCAAGTACGTCAGCAAGGACGCGACCATCCTGCTGCCGGACTACCCGGTGCCGGATCTGCGCCGTGAGCTCGAGGCGCTGGGGTTCACGAAGTTCTTCGAGACCCAGGACTCGGTCAAGCACACCGTCACCGGGCCCAAGGGCTCGCTCGACATCATGATCGTGGCCCTGCGCGCGCCCGCCGACGGCCCGATCGGCGACTCGGGCATCCTCGTCTCCGACGGCGAGACCACCTGTTTCAACATGAACGACGCGCGCCCGGTGGACATGGACGTCATCCACGACGCGTTCGGTCACATCGACATCCACCTGCTGCAGTACTCCGGCGCCATCTGGTACCCGGCCGTCTACGACATCCCCGCGCGCACCAAGGCCAATTTCGGCAAGCAGAAGCGTCAGCGCGGTATGGACCGCGCCCGCTCCTACATCGAGCAGGTCGGCGCCACCTGGGTGGTGCCCTCGGCCGGTCCGCCGGTGTTCCTGGACGAGGAGCTGCGCTACCTCAACGACGACCGCGGCGACGAGGGCAACATCTTCCCTGATCAGATGGTGTTCCTCGAGCAGATGCGGATCCACGGCAACGAGGGTGGGATTCTGATGATCCCGGGTTCGGTGGCCGACGTGCGCGGCGCCGAACTCGACCTCGAGCACCCGTTCGACCCCGATCGCGTCTACGGCGACAAGGCCGCCTACATCGCCGAGATGGCCCAGCGGTTCGCGCCGGTGCTGGCCGCGGAGAAGGCGTCCTGGGAGACCGGTGAGGGCTCGCTGCTCGAGCCGCTGCGCGAGCTGTTCGAGCCGATCATGAAGCAGAGCGCGCTGATCAGCGACGGCATCGGCTACCCGGTGGGCCTGGTGATCGGTGCCGAGACCATCGTGCTGGACTTCCCGCACCGCACCGTGCGCGAGCCGCTCGAGGGCGAGGGCCGCTACCGCTACGGCTTCCGGATCGCGCCGGAGCTGGTGCGTACCGTGCTGCGCGACAACGAGCCGGACTGGGTGAACACCATCTTCCTGTCCACCCGCTTCCAGGCGTGGCGCATCGGTGGCTACAACGAGTTCCTCTACACCTTCTTCAAGTGCCTGACCGACGAGCGCATCGCCTACGCCGACGGCTGGTTCTCCGAGGCGCACGACGACTCGGCCGTGGTCGAGCTCGACGGCTGGGAGGTGCAGCGCCGCTGCCCGCACCTGAAGGCGGATCTGTCGAAATTCGGTGTGGTGGAAGGCAACAACCTCACCTGCAACCTGCACGGCTGGCAGTGGGACCTGGAATCGGGCCGCTGCAAGACCTCCAAGGGCCACGAGCTGCGCTCGCGCAAACTCTGACAGCGCGCCACCGAACGGGCGAGACGGCTTGCGTCTCGCCCGTTTTCGCGTGTTCAGCCGCCTTATCGCTGTTTGCATAACTTGCAAACTGCCGATCTGCGGAAAATTCAGTAACGATTCGGCCACTGGAACCCACCGCGCTCGCTAACGTCACGTCCGAGGGTCAACAGGATCTGATGCGAGAGGAAAAACCATGGCGGACATGGACGTTGCACTCAAGGAAATGATGCTGCTGGACGGGGCGCTGGGGGCCTGCGTGGTCGACTACACCAGCGGCATGACGCTCGGCACCATCGGCGGATCGAAGAATCTGGACCTGCAGGTCGCGGCGGCGGGCAATACCGAGGTGCTGCGCGCCAAGATGCGCACGATGGAGCAGCTCGGGCTCGAGCAGGAAGTCGAGGACGTGCTCATCACCCTCGGCGGGCAGTACCACCTGATCCGGCCCACCCAGGCGCGTCGGGCCAAGGGCCTGTTCCTCTACCTCGCCCTGGACCGCACGCGCGGCAATCTCGCTCTCGCGCGCAGGCGTCTGGCCGACATCGACGCCGAGCTCGAGATCTAGACGCTAGGCTCCCAGACATGCCCGGGACTCAGCGGCCGCTCTATCAGATGAAGGCCGACTTCTTCAAAACCCTCGGGCACCCCGTCCGTATCCGCGTGCTCGAACTGCTGAGTCAGCGCGAGCACGCCGTCTCGGAGATCCTGCCCGAGGTGGGCGTGGAGGCCGCGAACCTCTCCCAGCAATTGGCGGTGCTGCGCCGTGCCGGTCTGGTCACGGCCCGCCGGGAGGGGTTGACGGTGACCTACGCGCTCACCTCGCCGCAGGTCGCCGAGCTGCTCGCGGTGGCGCGCGTCATCCTGACCAGTGTGGTCGCGGTGCAGGTCGAGGCGCTCGGTCCGGCCCCGGTGAGTGCGGCGCGCTGAGCGTCGATCAGTCCTCGGGGCCCTCGGCGACGTGGCGCGCGTACTCCAGGATGCGTAGCGTTTCGACGGCGTCGCGCGGATCGACCGGCACCGGGGCACCGTCGAACAGGGTCGCGGCCATTCCGGCGTAGAAGGCCGGGTAGTCGCCGGGCCGGGTGGGGACCCTACGCTGATCCTCACCCGCGCCCAAGGTGCCCCACGCGTCGGGTTCGACTGTGCCCCAGGGTTTTCCGTCGTCGGGTCGGCGACCGGCCCGCAGGTCGGCCTCCTGCGGGTCCAGGCCGGAGACGGTGTAGCCGTTGGTCGAACCCAACACCCGCAGACGCGGGCCGAGTTGCGGGGTGACGGCGCTCATCCACAGCTGGGAACGGGTGCCCTGGGCGTGGGTGAGGGCGAGGAAGGCGTCGTCGTCGGCCTCGACGCCGGGGCGACGCCGGTCGAGTTCGGCGTAGACCTCGACGACCGGGCCGAACAGGGTGAGCGCCTGGTCCACCAGGTGCGCGCCGAGATCGAACAGGATGCCAGCGCCGTCGGAGGCCGAGCCGACCTCGCGCCAGCCGCCCTTGATCGTCGGACGCCAGCGCTCGAAACGGGACTCGAAGCGGCGCACCTCGCCGAGGTCTCCGGCCTCGAGCAGGGCGCGCACGGTCAGGAAATCGTTGTCCCAGCGGCGATTCTGGAACACGCTCAGCGGCAGGTCGGCCTTCTCGGCGGCCTCGACCACCTCCTGGGCGTCGGCGGCGGTGACGGCGAAGGGTTTGTCCACCACCACCGGCAGGCCCGCGCCCAGTGCCTTCAGCGCGAGCGGCGCGTGGGTGCGGTTGGGAGTGGCGATCACCGCGAGGTCGACATCGGAGTCCTCGGCGAACAGTTCCTCGGCGCTGGACCACACGCGCACGCCGGGATGCTCGGCGCGGGCCCGCTCGGCCCGTTCCGCCGACGAGGTGACCACCGAGGCCACCCGCAGCCGTGGGTCGGCCGCGATCAACGGTGCGTGGAAGACCGAACCGGCCAGGCCGTATCCGACTATCGCTACCCCGAGCTGGTCCATCGCGGTCCCTTCGTGGTGGTCATCGCCGGTCGAGTATCCCCCAGCAGCTCAGCGGTCGGGCAGCTGGTCCACCACGTGGCGCAGCACGCTCGCGGCGATCGGGCAGTAGTCCTCGCGCAGACCGTCGATGCCGTGGACGGCGACTTCGATCGACTCGGTGCCCGCGTCGGGCACCAGGTAGGCGCGGGTGCAGATGGCCCTGGAGGTGGTCTTGTCGTCGAACATCGTCAGGCCGTCGACCTCGCCGGGCCGCACGCCGTTGCCCGTGGTGAGCATGCTGGTGCGCAGCAGTTTCACGCTGACGCGCAGGCGCGCGTCCCACTGGCAGGTGTGCGCGTCGGCGATGGTCGGCGCGACGGCCAGGGCGCCGATCTTCCCGGCGACGAAGTCCCGGTCGAGCAGTGCGCACGGTTCGAGAGTGGACAGCGGACCCTCGCGGTCCCCGGCGCGCGGCGCGGCGCTCAGTGTGCGCGCGATATTCGCGGCCAGGTAGTCGAGCCCGGCGCACTCCCCCGCCGAGCCCGGTTCGTTGAGGCCGATGGCGATGCCGGTGGCGGCGTCGTCACCGGGGCTCGCGATGACCCGGGAGCAGGTGGCCGAGCTGCCGTTGATCACCGCGACACCGTCGACGAGGTTCACCTGCGGGGTGAGGTACTGGTTCTTCTGGCCCAGTTCGAGGGTGATGCCGTACTTTCCGGAGCCAGCCAGGCAGCCCCAGGTCGAGCTCGGTTCCAGTTTCCAGGTGTCAGCGGGCAGCGGGGCCGGGGCGACGGGCACCGCGTCGCCGATGGCGGTGGTGAGCCAGGCACACGCGTCGATCTGGCGCAGTTGGGCCAGGGTCAGGCCGGTGATCGGGGGTTGTTCGCGGGTCGCGAAGGCGGTGATGCCCGCGACGGCCAGCAGCAGGGTCACCACGCCGAGCGCGGTGCCGATCCGGGCGCGGGGACTCGCGGCACCCCAGCGACGGCGCGTGGAAAACATCGCGCGCCTGCCGAATTCCTTGGTCGCGGCGGTCGCGGCGGTCAGCCGTTCGGGGAGCGGGCGGGCCGGTTCGGGTTCGGCGGGGGTCAGCGGTGGTAGTGCGGCCAGCAGGGCGGCGATCTCGTGTTCGCGGCGGCCGATGTCGTCGAGGACCGGGGCGGGCCACGGCGGCGGACCGCTCGGTTCGCCGCCGAGATACTCCAGGATCTGTCCGGGAGTGGGGCGCGCGGCCGGGTCCTTGCGCAGGCAGGCGGCCAGCATCTCGAACAGCGGCTCGGGCACCCGACTCAGGTCGGGCTCACGCTGGGCGATGTTGAACAGGGTGTAGGGCACCGACGGCGCGGCGAACGGGGTGACGCCCGAGGCGGCGAAGGCCAGCACCGAGCCGAGCGCGAAGACATCGGCGGCCGGGGTGATCTCGAGACCGAGCGCCTGTTCCGGCGCCAGGAATTCCGGTGTGCCGAGGGTGGTCTCGGTGGTCGACGGCCCGTCCACGGGGGTGATGCCGATCTCGCTGAGCCGTCCGCGATCGGCCGACAGCAGCACCGAGTCGGCCCGCAACCGCCGGTGGACCAGGCCCGCGCCGTGCACCGCGCGCAGCGCCGAGGCCAGCGAGGCCGCCAGCGCGCGGACGGCGGGGACCGGCAGCGGGCCGTGTTCGGCGACGGCCTGGTCGAGCCGCACGCCCGGCACGAACACCGAGGCCAGCCAAGGCTTTTCGGCATCGGCGTCGACATCGATCACGGTGGTGTTGTGCGCACCGGATACCCGCATCGCGGCAACAGCACTGTGCCGCAACCGGACCCGGAAGTCCGGTTCACCGAGCAGTTCGTGCTGCGCCTGCTGGACCACGACCAGGGAGTTGTCGGGACCGGCGGCCAGGACCGCGTGGAAGCCGGGCGCGGAATCGAGGGCGCCGAGCACCCGGTAGCGGCCGATGGTGCCGGGCTCGCCGGGGCCGGGAGGCTGGATCGTCATGAGGTCGGCAACTTCGCGAGAGCGGGGGCGAGCAGGGTGGCGGCGGTGTCGCAGGTGTCGGGTGGCTGCGGCAGATACGAGTAGTAGCTGGCGCGGATCTGTTCGGCACGATCGTCGCGGGTCGGGCGGACCATGACTGCCAGTTCGCAGAAGTTCGCCGACTCGTTGTCGACGAAGACCTCGCGCCCGGCGATCGTCATGGTCGGACGGGCCTTGCCGCCGACCACATTGTCGGGTCGCGTGCGGTCGTCGATGCCGATCGCGAAGTAGCCCTCGCGCCCCGTCGCCGCGCAACCGTGCGGTGTGCGCTCGCGCACCGGGTCGCCGACGATCGGGCGGGTGACCGCGATATCGATCAGCGAGCAGGCGTCGAGGGTGAGGACCGAGCCCGGCGGGTCGTCGCGCAGCGGCGGATTCACCGCCAGGCGGCGGACCACCGCCGCCAGCGCGCGTTCGGCAGCCGGGCACCCGTCGCCCTCGTTGACGCTCGCGCTCATGGTGAGCGCCAACGGCACACCGCTCTGAGCGACCACGATGCGATCGCAGTTGCGGGCCTCGCGATGGCGGCCCAGGACCGGCATCCAGTTGATCGTCGAGCCCATCGACTGCTTGTTGGAGGTCGACTCGGCCACTGACACCCCGGTCTCCAGGCCCAGGTAGACCTTGCGGCCGGACGGCTCGAGATAGTAGATGTGGCACCCCGTCACCCCGCCGGGCACGAGTTCGCCCACCGCGGTACCGATTTCACCGACGACATCAGGTTTCAGCAACGCGCAGATGTCGAGCCCGCGGGTCTCCTCGGGCGTCAGGGCCAGGGGCGGGTCGTCCATCGCCACCGCGGTGCCGTCGGTGCCGAGACCACAGACCGCGATGGCGACCAGGGTCAGGGCGGAGACCACCGCGGCGACCGGGACCAGCCGCGGCCAGAGCCGTTTCGGCGGTGCGGGCGCCTGCGGTTCGGTCTGCGCGGTGCCGTCGGCCCAGCGCGCCGCCTCGGCGTGGGATTCGGCGATCCGCCTGCGGATACGCACCGGCCACACCGGTTCGGCCTCGATCCGGCCCGCCAGGTCGAGCAGTTGCTCGGGAGTGGGACGCGCGGCCGGGTCCTTGGCCAGGCAGGCGTCGACGATCACGCGGACCGGCGGCGGGACGGCGCTGGTGTCGGGGGCGCTGTAGAGAACGTTGTAGAGCACCTGCGGCGTGGAGGGCGCGTCGAAGGGGCTGACACCGGTGGCGGCCATCGCCAGGATCGCCCCGACCGCGAACACGTCCGAAGCCGCCGTGAGCGGGCGGCATTCGGCCTGCTCGGGCGACATGTACGCGGGCGAACCGAGGACGGTGCCGGTGGTGGTGAGGGCGAGATCGTCCTCGAGGGCGCGGGCGATACCGAAATCGATCACCCGGGGGCCGTCGTTGGTGAGCAGCACATTGCCCGGCTTGAGGTCGCGGTGCACCAGGCCGGTGCGATGGATCTCGAGCAGAGCCATGGCCAGGCCGGTGGCCAGCAGCTTGAGACCGCTCACCGTCAGCTTGCCGAACTCGGCGATCATGTCCTGCAGGGCCGGACCGGCGATGTACTCCGAAGCGAGCCACGGTGTTTCGGAGTCGGCGTCGTGATCGACCACGCCCGCGGTGTAGGCGCCGGTGACCTGCTGGGAGGCGAGCACCTCGCGCCGGAACCTCGCCCGGAACTCCGGATTGCCGGTGAACTGGCGATGGATCTGCTTCACCGCCACCAGCCGCCCGTCGGGCCCCTGGCCCAGCAGCACCTGGCCCATCCCACCCTTGCCGATCACGGCCAGCAGGCGGTAACGGCCCAGCTGGACCGGATCCTGCGCGGTCAGCGGTTTCATGCCCACACCCCCTGTACTCACCACTGCCCGCCGAGCAGCGCGAACTGCGCGACGGCCTGACGGCGGACGTCGTCTTCCTGGTTGCTGTAGAGCCGCACCACGAACTCGCCATGCCACACCAGACAGGCGAAGCGCCGGGCCGAGTTGCTGGTCGGATTCGGCCGGGCCGCCCGGTAGCAGTCGATCCCGTCGACCCCGGGCACACCCCGCATGGCCGAGTAGTCGGCGGCCAGCAGCGACCGGCGTTCGGTCTCGGCGAAGGCCGTCGCGGCGGGCTCGTCAGCGGCGCGGTGCAGGAACTTGTTGTCCGACACCGCCACCGCGTCCATCGAGGCCGCCTCGAATTCGCGCATCCGGGCGGCGGGCTTGTCGAGCAGCAGGGCGTAGGCGCGGGGGCCGTAGAGCATGAAATCCCAGCGGTCGGGCCAGTATTCGCCGGTCTTGAGCGTGCGGGTCAGCAGATGGTCGCTGTCCAGGCGCAGGTTCGCGAGCTCGGCGGCCGGGGTGGGCACGAAGTTCGCCAGCTCGGCCAGTTGCGCGCGATAGGTGCGCGCGAGCAGGTCGGTGAGCTGTTCCGGGCTCGGCTCGACGATCTTCGCGTACAGCCGGATGACCAGGTTCTGCCACACCAGCCAGCTGCCCGCGGTGGGCACGCCGGGACGCCAGTGACTGAGCGCGGCGGGGAACTCCGGCAGCACCAGGGGCGCGTTCTCGGTATTGGCGGTGAAGTCGGCGGCGGCCATCGCCTGCGCGGCCGCGGTGGCCTGGCCCGCGTCGGGCAGCGACAGGATGGTGATGGACAGGAACGCGTCGCGCTGCTCGTCGTCGACGTAGCCGTTGCCGCCGATGGCGCCGAAACCGGCCAGCACGTCGAACGGGCCCAGCGCGGTCTTCTGCACGCCGGAGAGCAGGTCGTCGACCCCGCGTACCCCGACGACCACCCCGCCGCCGCGACCCATGGTGAACTCGGGATCGATCCGGTCGGCGAACAGCACGCGCTCGCCGATGCGCGCCGACTCCACCAGCGATCCGCGCACGCGGCTGGGCAGGTCGTCGAAATCGCCGGGAATCGGGGTCAGGGCGTAGTCGCCGTGATCGGGGACGACGGGCTCGTCCCCACACCCCGCGGCGAACAGCACTGTGAGCGAGAGCGCCACCGCCAGGCAGCGCGACGGATGACGCACGAACAATCCCTCCCCGAACTCTGCGGTGAACCTATCACCTGGGCATTCGCCGCGGCTACCGCGCGGGCAACCGGCCGACGGCCTGGCGCATGAGCGGATCGGCGACCTTGCACAGCGCGCCGGTGGTCTCGTCCGGGTCGGAGACCAAGACCTCGACGATCTCGCGGTAGGACTGACCGACATTACGGAAGCGATGGACCCGGCGGCATTCGTGGAGGTTCATCGACGCGAAGGTCTCGTCCTCGACCAGCACGCCGTCGCCGATATCGATCACCTTCTCCTCGATCGAGGTCTGCGACCGCTGCGGCTGGGACAGCACGATCCGCACGGTGGTCTCCCCGCGCCATTCACACGTGTGGGCCGACTGCGACGTGGGTGCGCCGAGGGTGGCGGTGTCGACCAGGGCGCACGGGTCGACCGTGGACAGGGAGGTCTGCGCGCCGGGCGCGGGAGCCAGAGTGGCGAGGGCGGCGGTGAGGCGGTCGACGGTGTGCTCGGCGAGGGCGCAGTCCGCGCGGGTGAAGGTGTCGACGGTGATGCCCCACCGGTGTCCGTCGGCGCCACCGTCGATGGCGAACGCGCAGTCCTCGCCGCGACGGGCGATGGCATAGCCGTTGACCACCTCGGCGCCTGCCGTGAAAGCCTCGGTGGCCGCGCCGATTTCGACGGCGAGGCGGGCACCGCCGGAGCTGGCGTCGCAGCCCCAGCTCGAGGTCATCTGCCAGCGCCAGGCGGCGACCGAGGTGGCGGCCTTGGCGGCGACATCGGCGGGCAGGGTTTCGCCGAGCGCGTCGCGGACCCAGTCGCAGGTGTCGGTGCCGCGCAGCTGGTCGAGGGCGGGGAGAGTGGCGGTGACTTCGGCCGGGGGCTTCGGGTCGTCGCCACCGCGCAGGACCACCGCGGTGAGCGCGCCCGCCAGGATCACCGCGACCGCCGCGGCGATGCCGATCCGTATTCCGGTGCGCCGCTTGCGGACCGGCGGCGCGGGCACCATCGAGCCCGGGTGCGGGGTCGCCAGGTTCGCCGGAATGATTTGGGTCGCCTCGGGATCGGAGGTCAGTGCGACCAGATTCCTGGTCTGTTCGGCGATCTGGGTATGCACGGGCGCGGGCCACGGCTGGGACTGGACCGGGAGGACGCCGAGATAGTCGAGGATCTGCGCGGGCGTCGGGCGGGTGCGGGGGTCTTTGCGCAGGCAGCCCGCGATCAGTTCGCGCAGCGGCTCGGGGACCTGGTCGAGCTGCGGCTCGCTGTGCACGATATTGAACAGGGTGTAGGGCGCGGAGGTGGCGGCGAAGGGGCTGGTTCCGGTGGCGGCCATGCACAGCAGCGAGCCGAGGGAGAAGACATCGCTGGCCGAGGTCACCGGAGCGCTGTTGGCCTGCTCCGGGGACATGTACGCGGGCGAGCCGACGACCGCACCCACCTCGGTGAGCGGGGCGGAACCGAGTCCGGCCGCCTGGGCGATACCGAAGTCGATCACGCGCGGGCCGTCGGCGGCCAGGATCACGTTGGCGGGCTTGAGATCCCGGTGCACCAGGCCCGCGCTGTGGATCGAGTGCAGGGCCGAGGCCAGGCCGGAGGCGAGGGTGCGCAGGGCCGGTACGGGCAGTGGGCCCAGCTCGCGGACCGCTTTGTCCAGCGGCACGCCGGGAATGAACACCGAAGCCAGCCACGGGGATTCGCTCGCGGTGTCGAAGTCCACCACGGCGGCGGTGAACGCACCCGACACCCGCGCCGAGATCGCGACCTCGCGTTCGAAGCGCGCGCGGAACTCGCGGTCGTCGAGCAGGTGCGCGTGGATCTGCTTGATCGCCACGAACCGGCCGTCCGGCCCGGTGGCCAGCAGCACCCGGCCCATCCCACCCGCGCCGAGCACCCCGCGGATGCGGTAGCGGCCGATCACCGGTGACTCGGTCGGCGACAACGGCTCGATCATCGCGGTAACTCCCCCACTCCTGGTTTCGCCAGCAACCTAGCATCCCGGCACGGCGCTAGTGGGTGGGGCGCGGCGGCAGCCAGGTCGGGGTGAGCACGGCGCTGACCAGGATGACCAGGCCCAACAGCGCGATGGTGGTGGACATCGCCAGCCACTGGGTGGCCAGTGCGACGAAGGCGAACACCCCCAGTGCCACGATCTCCGACAGCAGACCCGACACCGAGGTGACGGTGGCGCGCGCCGGTCCCGCGATGCTGTCCTGGAGCCGGGCGCCCGCGATGACCTCGGCGTTGAAGTCGATGCCGTAGGCGATACCGATGCCGACGAACCCGATCCACAGCATGGCCGTGCCACCCAGCCCCACCGCCAGCGCACCGGCGATGAACAGCAGGCCCGCGACGAACAGCGCGGCGGCGAGGGTGCGGGCCGAGACGGCCTCGGTGCGGCCCGCCAGCAGGGAACCGAGCAGCGAGCCCACCACCGTCACCGCGATCAGCAACGCCGAGGTGCTGGTGGAGGCGCCGCCGGAGACGGCCAGCAGGCCGAAATACTCGTCGAAGGCAGTGACGCCATAGAGCAGCGCGCCGAGCAGGACGCCACGGCGGACGCGGCGCACACGCAGGGCCTCGCCCAGGCCGGTACGCAGCATGGTCAAGTAGCGGGAGGACACCGTTGCGCCGGGATCGTTGGTGGCCGCTGCCGGGTGATCGGTGTCGTGCCCTGGCGCGCGCAGCGTGTCATCGCCGGGTGTGGACGCGTCATCGTCGTTGGGCACCCGACCGCCGGCGGGCACAGACGCACCGCCAGCGCCAGGCACGGGCACATCGTCGCCGCCGGACGCGGGGACATCGTCGCCGCCAGGCACGGGCGTGACGTCGCGACCGGCGGGCGTGGCGTCAGCCTCGGTGGGCGATGGTGTGCCGGTCACCACGCGGATGACCGGCGGGGAGGTGGGCATGGCGTGGGGGCCGAGGCGGTCGGGGGTGGGTGGGGTGTCGTCGAGGTCGTCTACGGCGGTGGCGGAGATGGCGACCGGGGGGCGTGGGAGGAGTAGGGCGGTGGCGGTGTGGAGCAGGGCGATGCCGACGCTGACCCAGCCGACCAGGGTGTAGCCGCCGAGGGCGTAGAGCGGGGCCGCCGCCAGGATCGCCAGCAGGACCGTGGATTCCTGGGCGCCGCGCGACCAGCCCATGATCGAGGCGTAGGCGTTCGGGGCGCCACGGGCGACCAGGTCGTCGTAGATCAGGGCCTCGAAGGTGCCCGATTCCAACGCTCCGGCGATGCCCCACACCACGAAGCCGAGCGCGAACCCGACGAAGGAGGGCGCGATCATCCACAGCGCGAAGCAGATGCCCTGGAGCAGACAGCTCGCGATGAGCAGGGCGCGGCGCGAGACGGTGTCGGCCCAGGCGCCCGAGGGCACCTCGAGGACGAACGCCGTCACCGACCACATGGCCAGCAGCAGCGAGATCTGGGCGGTGCTCAGGCCGTGGTCGGCGAAGAGCACACCGTAGAGTGCATAGATCGGCAGCAGGTCGCGGGTGCCCCGGAACAGGACCGCGCGCACTGTGAGGCCGCGGACGTCGACCCGATCTCGGCTCACGTACTACAACCTAACCACCCCCACCTCCCCAACCCCGCACATCCCGACCTCGAGGAGGGATCGCCGACGAAGTCGGCGGTTCGCGCCCGTCCCGTCGATCAGGTGCCGGTGCGTAGGCGACGAAGGAGCAAGCACCGGTGCCTGATCGACGGGACCCCAGGGGGCGCGAACTCGAGCGCGCCAGCGCTCCATGTCACAGCGGGATCCAACCGCTCGCCGAGAGCGAATCGTCGTCGTCGGAGGTGCCCGCCTGGGGATTACCCTCGTTGAGGTCGTTGATCAGTTCCGAGACCGGGTGCGAATCGCTGTAGTGGTAGCCCTGGGCCAGCGCGAAACCGAGTTCGGTGAGCACGGCGGCCTGGTATTCGGTCTCCACGCCCTCGGCGATCACCTGGAGATCGAGCGACTTGCTGAGCGCGGCGATCACGCCCAGCAGCGGCGGCGCGGGCGAGTCGGAGCGGATGGCGGCGACGAAGGACTGGTCGACCTTGAGGATGTCGCTGGGGATGGTGGCCAGGCGGCTCAGCGAGGAGTAGCCGGTGCCGAAGTCGTCGATGGCGATGCGCACGCCCCGCTCGCGCAGGGTGTGCAGGTTGGTGATGGCGGTCTGCGATTCGGCGGCCAGTTCGCTCTCGGTGACCTCGAGGACGAGCTGGTCGGCGGGCCAGCCGGTGTCGGCGAGGATGGTCGCGACCCGCTCGGCGTAGTCGGTCTCGGCCAGTTCCAGGCCGGAGACATTGACATTGAGGGTGAGATCCAGCGAGGCGAAGCTCTCCTGCAGGCGCGCGGCGTCGGCGCAGGCGCGGCGCAGCACCAGTTCGTCCAGGTCGGAGATGAGGTCGTATTCCTCGGCGACGCGGATCAGGCCCTCGGTGGTCACCTCGGGCTGGGCGTTGGACGACCAGCGCAGCAGCGCCTCGACACCGACCGCCTGGCCGCCGTCCTCGGTGAGGCTGACGATCGGCTGGTAGTGCACGTCCAGCGCGCCGCGGTCGATCGCCTCACGCAGTTCCACCGCCAGCGGCAGCTGCCGCGAGGACTCGAGCACCGTGCGGTTGCGGCCCGCCTGCTTGGCCCGGTACAGCCCCACGTCGGCCCGGCTGATCAGCAGCGAGCCCGATTCGCCCGGCTGCCAGGAGGTGACACCGGCCGAGCAGCCCATGGTCACCGCGGCGCGCAGCTGCTCGGTGAGCAGGATGGCGGCCTGTTCGGTGGTGCCGGGCAGCAGCAGCGCGAAGACGTCGCCGCCGAAGCGGGCCAGCACCTGGTCGGGGGCGAGCAGGTCGAGCCAGGCGTCGGCGACGCGTTGCAGCACGGCGTCGCCCGCGCGGTGGCCGAGGTGATCGTTGATCTTCTGGAAGCGGTCCAGGTCGACCAGCACCAGCGACAGGCCGTGCCCGCCGCGTCCGGCCGCGTCGATCGCCGGGTTGAGCTGCTTCTCGAAGCCGCGCCGGTTGAGCAGGCCGGTGAGCACGTCGATATCGGCGTCCGACGCCATCCGGGTGAGGATGCCGACCACCACGCCCGCGCCGAAGGTGACACCGGCCGGGATCAGGCCCGACCACCAGGACAGCCCGCGATCGGGCAGCACCCACAGGCACAGCGCCATCGCGAAGCCGATGTGCGCGGCGGCGAAGGGCCAGGCGAAGAACAGCGCGGCGTCGCAGGCGACGAAGACGTAGAACGAGGCCAGCGTGATACCGCCGACCAGGTTGGGGAAATCGTGCACCGCGATGGTGACCAGCACGGTCGCGGTGGCGAGATAGGCGTGGTGCAGGGCGTGCGGCATGCGCGGACCCCAGGCCAGCAGCGTGAGCCCGAGGACCAGCGCGACCGCGGCCGCGATGCCGACCAGTAACCGGCTGCCGTCCTCGACGCCCGTGACGTCCAGGGCACGCGTGTCAGCCGGTGCGATCGCAGTGATGGTCAGGCCGAGGACACCGCCGAGGACGTAGAACGCCCCCGTTGTCCTGGCCATGACCTTTGCCGTCGCCAACGCCGATGCCGCCCGCACCCGGGTTCGGGTATCGCCGCGCGCCCCGATTCCTCGCACGAGCACCAGCCTAGATGTTGTCGGGTCAGGTCGTTTGCCACATGCTACAAATGCCCACCTGGCAAACAGTGGAGAGGTCTACGGTTTCAGGACCTCGGTGCCGACGAAGGGCACCAGCGCCGCGGGCACCCGCACCGAACCGTCGGCCTGCTGGTGGTTCTCCAGGATGGCCACGATCCAGCGGGTGGTCGCCAGGGTGCCGTTCAGGGTGGCCGCGATCTGCGGTTTCCCGTTCTCGTCGCGGTAGCGCACCGAGAGCCTGCGCGCCTGGAAGGTGGTGCAGTTCGAGGTGGACGACAGCTCGCGGTAGGTCTGCTGGGTGGGGACCCACGCCTCGCAGTCGAACTTGCGCGCCGCCGAGCTGCCCAGATCGCCCGCCGCGGTGTCGATGACCCGGTACGGCACGTCGATGGCGGCCAGCATCTCGCGCTCCCAGGCCAGCAGGCGCTGATGCTCGGCGTCGGCCTGCTCGGGGGTGGTGTAGACGAACATCTCCACCTTGTCGAACTGGTGCACGCGGATGATGCCGCGGGTGTCCTTGCCGTAGCTGCCCGCCTCGCGGCGGAAACACGACGACCAGCCCGCGTAGCGCTTGGGACCTTCGCTCAGGTCGAGGATCTCCTCGGCGTGGTAGCCCGCCAGCGGCACCTCCGAGGTGCCGACCAGGTAGAGATCGTCGTCCTCGAGGTGGTAGACCTCGGCCGCGTGCTGGCCCAGGAAGCCGGTTCCGGCCATGATCTCCGGGCGCACCAGCACCGGCGGGATCATCATGGTGAACCCGTTGGCGACGGCCTTCTGCGCGGCCAGCTGGAGCAGACCCAGCTGCAGCAGCGCGCCGTGGCCGGTGAGGAAGTAGAACCGCGAGCCCGACACCTTGGCGCCGCGCTCCATGTCGATCAGGCCCAGCGACTCGCCCAGTTCCAGGTGGTCCTTGGGCTCGAAGTCGAACTCCGGTGGGGTGCCGACGGTTTCGAGCACGATGTAATCGTCCTCGCCACCGGCGGGCGCGCCCTCCTGCACCACATTGGAGATGGCGCGGTGCGCGGCGTCGAGGTCGGCGTCGGCGGCGTGCTGGGCGGCCTCGGCCTCTTTGACCTTGGCGGACATGTCGGTGGCGGCGGCCAGCAGGGCCGGGCGCTCCTCCTTGCTCGCCTTGCCGATCACCTTGCCCATGGCCTTGTGCTCGGCGCGCAGGGTGTCGGCGGTGGCCACGGCGGCACGGCGCGCGGCGTCGGCTTCCAGCAGCGCGTCGACGAGGGCGGGGTCCTCACCGCGGGCCCGCTGCGAGGCGCGCACGGCTTCCGGGTTCTCGCGCACGAATCGGAGGTCGATCATAGGAAAACAGCCTAGTAGTGCGCGCAACGGATAATCTTTCGCCCCTATGCCAAGCGGGGGCGGGGAGAGCATAGTTGCGGTGTGAGTACTTCTTTCGACACCGCCGGGATAGATACCGCACTCGCCGATCTCACTCAGGGGGAGAAGACCTGGGCCGCGACCGACCTGCGCCGCCGCCGCGAACTGCTCGACGAACTGCACGCGATCACCGCGCGTGAGGCGCAGGCGTGGGTGGACGCCGCGCGCGTGATCAAGAAGCTCGACGCCGACAGCCCGCTGCTCGGTGAGGAGTGGATGTCGGGCCCGATGACCATGCTGGGCGGGGCCAAGGCGCTCAGCGACTCGCTGCGCGCGCTCGAGCAGGGCCGCAGCCCGCTCGACGGTGTCGCCCTTGGCAGCGCGCCCGGCGGCCGGGTGAGTGTGCCCGCGCTGCCGCACGGCATCTACGACAAGCTGCTGCTCAGCGGGTTCTCCGCCGATGTCTGGCTGAAGCCGGGCGTCGACGCCGGGACCGCGCGACGCAAGGCGGGCCTGGCCCAGCTCGACCCGGCGGCGACCCACGGTGTCGGCGCGGTGCTCGGCGCGGGCAACATCATGTCCATCGCGCCGCTGGACACCCTCTACGAGCTCTACGCCAACAACCGCGTGGTCGCGCTCAAGCTCAACCCGATCACCGACCCGCTGCTGCCGGTGTTCCAGACGATCTTCGCGCCGTTCATCGCGCTCGGCCTGGTACGCATCCTCACCGGCGGTGCGGCCGAGGGCGGCTACCTGGTGAACCACCCGCAGGTGGCGCACGTGCACATGACCGGCGGCGCGCCGACCCACGACGCCATCGTGTGGGGCACCGGTAAGGCGGGCGCCAAGGCGCGCGCGGTGGGCAAGCCCGCGCTGGACAAGCCGATCACCAGCGAGTTGGGCGGGGTCGCGCCGGTCATCGTGGTGCCCGGTGAGTGGTCGGCGGCCGACCTGAAGTTCCAGGCCGAACACGTGGCGACCATGCGCCTGCACAACGGCGGCTACAACTGCGTGGCCGCGCAGACGGTGGTGCTGGCCGCCGACTGGCCGCTCAAGCGGCAGTTCCTCACCGAACTGCGCGCCGCCATCGACGCCGCGCCCGCCCGCACCGCCTACTACCCCGGCAGTGACAACCGGGTGGCGGGCGCGCTGGAGAGCTACCCCGAGGCCGCCCGCGCCAACGGTCGCGTGCTGGCCGAGAACCTGCCGACCACCGGCACCCCGCTGCTGCGCACCGAGTACTTCTCCCCCGTGCTCGGCGTGGTGGAACTGCCCGGCACCGGCACCGAATTCCTCGACAACGCGGTCGATTTCGCCAACGACGAGCTGATGGGCACCCTGGGCGCCAACATCATCGCCGACCCCGCCACCATCAAGGCGTTCGGCGGCGCGCTCGACACCGCCATCGAGAACCTGCGCTACGGCACGGTCGCGCTCAACTCCTGGACCGGCCTGGCCTTCCTCACCCCGCGCGCGAGCTGGGGCGCCTACCCCGGCCACACCCTCGACGACATCCAGAGCGGCGTCGGCGTCGTACACAACGCCTTCCTGCTCGACGACGTCGAACGCACCGTGGTGCGCGGCCCGTTCCGCCCGGCGCCGCGTTCCGTCCTCGGCGGCGAGTTCGCCACCACCCCGAAGCCGCCGTGGTTCGTCTCCAACAAGACCGGCACCGGCACCGGTCGCAAGCTGACCGAGTTCTACGGCGACGGAAAGATCCGCCGTCTGCCCGGCATCTTCGTCTCGGCGCTGCGCGGCTGACCGCCCCCGCGACCGGCCGGTCAGTCGGCCGGTCGCGGCCGGGTCGCGGACAAAGTCGGCGACCGTTACCTACACTCGCCAACGATGACCGAGCAGCGAAGCGAACCAGCACCGAAACCGTCCGGCACCCGCCGCAGCGGCAGTTCGCTGCACCTCTCGGCGAACAAACTGCGCTGGGGCATGCTCATCGCCGCCCTCGGCGCGGTGCTCGCCGCCCTGGTCACCATGACCTTCACCGGCTTCGACAGCGACAAGGTCGAGGCCCACCAGCCCGGCGCCGAGCCGGTGGTCAGGGACAAGGAGTTCAGCAGCGCCGCCGAGGGCGACTGCCTGAGCTGGACCAAGCCCGACCGCAGCGACCTGGTGAAAGTGAACTGCGCCGACAAGCACCTGTTCGAGGTCGCCGGGGTGATCGATCTGAGCGCCTACCCGGGCCGGGAGTTCGGCGAGGGCACCCGGCACCCGGACTCGCTGCGGATGACCGAGCTGCGCGACGAGCACTGCGTCAGCGCGGTGCAGCGCTACCTCGGCGGCCGCTTCGATACGCGCGGCAAGTACACGGTGAACGTGATGTCGCCGAGCCCGGCGGGCTGGCAGCACGGTGACCGCACGCTGCGCTGCGGTGTGCAGGTGGCCGCCACGACCACCAGCCCGGCCTCCACCGGCAGCATCGCCGAGGGCGACCAGTCCAAGATCCACGATCCGGGCACCTGCCTGGGCATCAGCCAGAACCTGCCGACCGATCCGGTCGACTGCGCCCAGCCGCACGCGGTGGAGATCGTCGGCACCGTCGACCTGGCCGCCAACTTCACCGGCGGCCCGCCCTCGGAGGCCGATCAGGACAAGTATGTGGAGGCCGAATGCAATCGGCTCGCCACCGACTATCTGGGTAGTCCCGACGCCATCCGCAACAAGACACTGACGATGTTCTTCGATGTTCTGGAACCGACCAGTTGGCTCGCTGGCAGTCACCAATTGAACTGCTGGCTCGGAAAGGGTGTCGACCGTGAGGGTTTCGCGCCGATCGTCGGCTCGGCCCGCGGCGAGATCCTGATCGACGGCCAGGCTCCCGTGCCGCCGCCGAACACCGGCCGCTCCACCCCGGCCCCGCTGCCGGGCGCGGCGCCGCTGCCGCCCCAGCCGCAACCGCGGTGACCATGGCCGATCGGATGTCGCCGGAGCGCTTCGAAGAGCTGGTAGGCGATGCGCTGGACCGGATTCCGCCCGAACTGACCGAGGCCATCGACAACGTGGTGGTGCTGGTCGAGGACCGTAACGACGAGGAACCCTCGCTGCTCGGGCTCTACCACGGGATCGCGCTCACCGAGCGAGACAGCTTCTACGCGGGTTCGCTGCCGGATACCATAACCATCTATCGAGAGGCTATTCTCGACATCTGCAGTACGGACGACGAGGTGGTCGAGGAAGTGGCGATCACCGTGATCCATGAAATAGCACACTATTTCGGGATTGACGACGACCGGTTGCATGAGCTGGGATGGGGTTAGCGAAAAATGGGTGGGGAATCGATGGAACCGAACGTCCCGCTCTCGCGTCCTATCACTCGTAGGGGGAATTCTCGTGGTTCCCGATAGTCGCCACCAGAAGGAGTCGGGTCATGGTTGGACACGTTCTCGTCGCACCTGAAATCGTCCTCGCCGCCGCCGCCGAGCTCGATCTGCTCGCCGATCGGCTCGCCGCCGCCGCCGCGCTGGCGGGCCCCACCACCCACGTGCTCCCCTCCGGAGCCGAAGAGGTGTCGCTGCTGGCCGCCACGCACTTCAACCGTGCCGCGGGCACCCACGACAGCGCGATCGCGCAGGGCATCCTCGAGCTGCACCACGCCGCCGCGACGCTGCGCTCGCAGCTGACCACCCACATCGGCGAGGACGTGGCCCGCGCGGCCACGATCAACGCCGTCCAGGTGTAGCCGTACCCGATCCGACGATCATTCACTCAGGGGAGAAACAAGCATGACCGCAGGGATCACCGGGGTCTTCTGGCTACCGCGTATGGCCGAAGTCAACTCGACCACCCTCAACACCGGCGCGCACGCCGTGCCGATCGCCGCAGCGGCCACGTCGTGGGGGACGCTGGCCGCGGCCTGGGGTGACGCGGCCTTCACCGTCACCCGCGTGATCGCCGAGGTCGGCACCGGCCTGCAGGGCGTCAACGGCATCGCCGTGCTCGGCCGCCTGGCGCCGTTCCTGGCCTGGACCGGTCAGCAGAGCCTGCTGGCTGGCGCGATGAGCGCCAAGGCCACCGCCAACGCCACCGCCTACACCGTGGCCTCGCTGGCGATGCCGAGCCTGCCCGAGATCCTGGCCACCAACGCGGCGGTCACCGCCTCGGCCAACCCGCCCGGTGTCGTCTCCGGCGCCTTCGAGGTCGCCGAGGTCGCCCGCAACGCGATGGACATCCGCGCCGCGCTGGTGATGGAGACCTACGAGGCGGCCACCACCGCCACCGTCACCACCCCGGGCGATTTCGCCATGCCGCCCGCCATCGCCAGCGGCGCGGGCTCGGCCGCGGAAGGCGATTTCGGCGGCGACCCGATCGCCACCGCGATCGGCGCGGCGCAGGCCTTCGTCTCCAACCCCGGTGTGGTCAGCGCGGCCACCCAGGCGGCCAATGTCGCGGGCAGCGTGGTCTCCGGCGGTGTCGGTACCGCGGGCAACCTCGGTGCCTCGGCGCTGTCGGCGGTCAGCGCGGGCACCGTGCCCGCCACCACGGCGGCCGCGCCGGTCATGTCGGGTCTGGGCGCGGCGGGTGTCGCGGGCGGCCTGTCGACCGTGTCGGCCGGTCTCGGCGGCGGCGGTGCCACCTTCGCGCCGGGTCAGCTGAAGCTGCCCGAGGGCTGGGGCGCTCCGGCGGCCAGCACGCCCGCGGCGGCGCCGGTCACCGACTCGGTGGTCAACCGGGTCGACGGCGCGCCGGTGCGCAACAACACCGGGCACGGCGCCAACCCGCTGCTCGGCCGCGGCGCCAAGGGCGAAGACGACGACGAGCACGACGCCGTCGACTACGGCCGCTCCGACGAGCAGTTCACCGACGGGCGCTACGCAGCCGAGGGCGTGATCGGCGCCGACCTCGCCGGATCGGCCAAGTGACGGTCCTGGGCGGGGGCAGCGGGGGATCGCTGCTCGAGGCCGTCGTGCTCTCGCTCGACGAGATGCAGTTCCTCTTGGAGAAGCTGCAGTTCGACGAGATGCCCGTCGTCCTCGATGCCTTGGGGCGCTACGACAACGTGACCGCGCACGACGCGGCCATGAATGCCGCCGAGGCCGCGCTCACCGAACGCGAACTCGTGTTCGGTGACACGGTCGCGCCCGAGCTCGCCGAGCGCCTGCGGGTGCTCTACCGGCCGCAGTGGATCATCGCGCTGCGGTGGGTGGTCGCGGGCCAGGTGAACCGATTCTGTCTGGCGCAGGGCGACGACCGCGCGGTCGTCGCCCTGCGCGGGCCGGATTCCTATGTCGTCGACGATGCCGGTCTCGATCTGCCCGGCGCGGTTCTGCACGCGCTCGGGCAGAGCGAGGCGCTCGAGCTGTACGGCATGAACGCGCCCACCGAGGAACTCGCGCCGATCTTCGGCGACACGGGCGACGCGGCGGCCACCACCGCGCGGCTGGCGAAGATCGGCCATCCGGCCACCGACGCCCAGGCACTGGCCTCGGCCCTGGTGGAGATCCACTCCTACGCCGAGATCGTCGGCGTGGCCTACGGTGACGGCACGCGCGACATCCAGGACAACCACATCGCCGTGTTCAACACGCGCGGTGGCCGTTTCATCATCACGGCCAGCGTCGCCGACGACGGCGTGAAGTGGTCCTCGATCGCCACCGGTTCCGCCGCGCGCCTGCGCACGGCGGTGGCCGATCTCATCGAATCCCTGCCGGTGCGTACCGAATTCAAGGCCGCGGTCGCCGAGAGCTGAGCACTAGCCCATCGAGTCGTCCTCGGCGGCGGCCGTCACCTGCCGACTGCTGAGCATTAGCCCATCGAGTCGTCCCCGGCGGCGGCCGTCACCTGCCGACTGCTGAGCATTAGCCCATCGGGTCGTCCTCGGCGGCGGCCGTCACCTGCGGACGGCTGAGCATTAGCCCATCGGGTCGTCGGCGGTCGGTTCCGCCTTCACCGTGAACGGCGGCGTGAACCTGCCCCAGCGCAGGCACTCCCAGCCGCCGTCCTCGGTGGGGAGCAGTTCGATGGTCTCGGTGTTGTCGAGGTGGTTGTTCGTCGTGAACGGCGGCGCCACCCCGGCCAGTGCCTTGCCCACCAGACGCATGGCGGCGCCGTGGTTCACCACCATCACATCGCCCGCGGCGTCGCCGGTGAGGAACTCCTCGCGCAGGCCGCCCAGCACGGGCAGGATGCGGTCGAGCACTTCTCGGCCGGATTCGCCGCCGGGAGCGCGGGCATCGAGTTCGCCGAGGTGCCAGCCGCGATAGATCCGTTGGAACAGATCGTGCGCCTCCGGGTCGGAGCGGCCGTGCAGGTCACCGACCTGGACTTCGAAGAGACCATCGAGCACCTGGGTGAGGGTGCCGGTCGCCGCCTCGATGTACCCGGCGGTCTGGCGGGCCCGCAGCGCCTCCGAGGACACCAGCACCCGCGGCGGGGTCAGCAGGCCGGAGCCGAACGCCTTCGCCTGCGCCACACCGCGTTCGGTGAGCGGCAGGCCGGGAACCCGGGTGTCGAGGATCCTGGCGACATTGCCCTCGGTCTCGCCGTGGCGCACCAGGATCAGCTTCGCGCGTGTCGTCATAGGTCGGCGACTCCCTTTCGCAGCTGGGTGAGCCATTCGGCGGCGGGCTCGTCGGACGGGGGCGGGGTGCCGACCGCCGCGGTGGCGGGCCAGGAACCCAGGAACCGCACGCGGGCCGTGCGGTGCAGCGCCTTGAGCGTCTCGGCGACAGCCGGGTCGTCGAGGTGGCCGACACAGTCCAGATAGAAGCGGTAGGTGCCCATGCCGGTGCGGGTCGGGCGGGATTCGATACGGGTGAGATCGACGCCGCGGGTGGCGAATTCGGCGAACGCGCGCATGAGCGAACCCGGCTCGTTGGGCAGTTCGAGCACGATCGAGGTGCGGTCGGCACCGGAGGCCTGCGGGGCCACACCGGGGCGGGTCACCAGCACGAAACGGGTGATCGCCTGGTCGTGATCGGCCACACCCTCGGCCAGGGCGACCAGACCGAGCCGCTCACCCGCCAACGCCGTCGACACCGCCGCGTCGGCCTTGCCCGCGGCCACGTCCTCGGCGGCCGCCGCGTTGGAGGCCGAGATATAGGGCTGCGCGTCGGGCAGCGTGCGCGCCACCCACTCCCTGACCTGCGCACCGGCCACCGGATAGGCGGCCAGCGAGCGCACCTGCTCGAGGGTGTGCCCCGGCCGGGCCAGGATCGCGAAGCTCACTTCCAACTCGGTCTCGGCGACGATCTGCAACCGAGGACCGATGGCCAGCGAATCCAGGGTCGCCGGAATCGACCCCTCCACCGAACTCTCGATCGGCACCACGGCGGCCTCGACGTCACCGGAGCGGATCAGATCCAGCGCCGCCCCCTGACTGGGCGCGGCGATCCGCTCGACGGGCCCGTCGAAGGCTCCCGAGTTCTCGAACTTGACCAGAGCCATCTCGGTGAACGTTCCAGATGGCCCGAAATACCCGATACGTGGCACTGTGTCATTTTAGCTGTGTTGATTGGCGGCTGGCGCCGCGTGGTTTTCGGCCCCTTGGGCCTCGCATCCGAGGAGCGATACTCCGGCTACGCCGTGACGTCTCGCCCCTCGGATGCGAGGCGGCCGAAAACCGTGGGGGTTGAGTTTCGGGGGTGGCGTTGGTGGCGTCAGGTGGCCCGTGCCGTCGCGGGAGTTGGTTGCGAGCGTTGCGGTGCTAAGGGTTCGGTGGCGTCAGGTGTGTCAGTTGCGGGCGCGGCGGCGTTAGGAGTCGAGGACGGCGAGGGCGGCCGCTACTTCTTGCTCGACGGGGGTTTCGATGCCGAGCAGGACGGTGCGGGTGGCTTCGATGGCCGGGGGTTTGAGGCCCTTGAGGAAGGGCACGTTGGGGGTGGCGAGGGCGGTGGGGATGTCTTCGCCGCAGAGGGCGGCTACGGTGCCCGCGACTACGGCCAGGGCGCGGGGGCCGCTGGTGGTGCGGGCGGTGAAGCCGTGGTCGGCGTGGGCGATACCGGCCAGGAACGCTGCCAGGTCGGGGTCGGGGATGTCGACGTCGACGGGGTCGGGGGTGCTGCCTTCGGGGCGGAGCAGGCCCGCGACCAGGCTGCGGCGGGCGGGGGTGGAGAGGGTGACCAGGACGGGTTCGTGGTCGTCGTGCGTCATCCGATCACCGTAGACGGGAATTCGAGACAGTTCATCAGGGGTGTCCTCTTGCGCGTAGCGGCTTCGTAACTTAGCTTAGGTTTACCTAATCGTCAGTTCGCGGAGGTTGTCATGTCGAGCCCCACCACGATCGTCGCGCCGAGCACCGCGGAGCGGGTCCGCAGCGCGTGTGCGCACGCGGAGACCGCGGTGCTCGCGTTGCCCGGCATCGATCCGGTCGCCACCACGCTGCATCACGTGCGGCGCTGTGGCGACGCGGTGATCGCGGTCCCGTCGAGCTCGCTCGCGGCGGCGCTGGCGGCCACGGCCAACGAGACCTCGGCAGTGCTGGAACTCACCGACCACGCGCCGCTGCCGCTGCGCGAGCCGGTGCGCGCGCTGGTCTGGCTGCGCGGCTGGGTGCGGCAGGTGCCCGCGCAGGCGCAGCGCGCGCTCGCGGTGGAGATCGCCAAGGAGTTCCCGCATCCGGGCCTGCTCGACGTCGGCCACACCACCACGCTGCTGCGGGTGGTGGTGAACTCGGCGGTACTCGCCGACACCTCCGGCGCCGAATCCGTCGACCACGCCGACCTGCGCAACGCCTCACCGGATCCGTTCTGCCAGATGGAAAGCGCCTGGCTGCAGCACATGGCCGAGGACCACGCCGACGTCGTCGCCCAGCTCTCCCGGCACCTGCCCACCCGCCTGCGCGGCGGCATGGTGCACCCGCTGGCCATCGACCGCTACGGCCTGACCCTGCGCGTGGAGGGCCCCGAGGCCGACCACGACGTTCGGCTGCCCTTCGCCACGCCCGCCGACGACGTGGAGTCGCTGAGCAAGGCCGTGCGCATCCTGGCCGGGTGCCCGTTCCTGAACGGCCTGCGCCGCATCTGATCCCGGCCTGCCTAGACTTCGCTGGAGCCGGTCGGCGTGACGTCGACCGACCGACAGCGAAGGAGCAGGCGCCTGAACGCCGCACCGCAGACCCCGCCGACCCGCGAGCTCAGCCGCCGCGAGATCCAGTGCGAGATCGTCATCGTGCTGCTGGTGACGTTCGGCCTCAGCGGCATCAGCGCGGCCCTGTCGCTGCTCGATTCGGCGCTGTCTCCCGGCGGCGTCGGCGGACGGACGGTGGCGCTCAACGCCTCCCGATCAAACAATTCCCTGCTCGACCTGCTCTTCCAACTCGTGGGCGTGACCCGCCTGCTGGCCTGGGCCGCCCTCGGTCTGTATCTGCTGTGGCGCAGCGGCATCGGCCCCCGGCTCATCGGGTTGGCCAGAATCGGCCGGGCCGACGTGTTGCCCGGCCTCGGCCTGGCCGCGCTGATCGGGCTGCCCGGTCTGGCGCTGTATCTGGTGGCACACGCGCTCGGGGTCAGCGTGACCATCGTGCCCAGTTCGCTCTCGGAGCACTGGTGGCGGCTGCCGGTGCTGGTGGCCTCGGCCTGCGCGAACGCGGTGGCCGAGGAAGTGCTGGTGGTGGCCTATCTGCTCACCCGGCTGCGCAAGCTGGGCTGGTCGGACAATTCCGCGCTGCTCACCTCGTCGCTGTTGCGCGGCAGCTATCACCTGTACCAGGGTCTGGGCGGCGGGCTCGGCAATATCGTGATGGGAATCATCTTCGGCCGCTACTGGCAGAAGACCAACAGATTGTGGCCGCTGATTCTGGCCCACGCGCTCATCGACGCGGTCGCCTACCTCGGCTACAACGTGCTGCGTGGACGCGTGTCGTGGCTGCCGTGATCGGCGTGTCGCGGCGAGTTCGGCCACTCGACCGCGTTTCGCGCTAACACCGACCGCCCGCGGGGGTATCCAGTAGTGACCGAGCGCGCACAACCGGCCCGCGCTCCCGACGATCAGTAGAGTGCCACGGTGATGAACGGCGACGATCCACACCGGCGCCGGGTGCCGCCACCTCAGGGCCGCCCCGGTCAGCCGCCCCTGCCGCCGTCCGATGGCCCCGCGGGCGGCAGGCGCCCCGACGGTCCCGCCCCGCGCCGCACCCCGCCCCGCGACGGCCGACCTCCCGCCGCCGACCGACGACGCCCGCCGCTCGACGACGCGTACCCCCACCCGCCGGGCGACCGCCCCGCGCCCGGCCGCGGCGACCGCGTCGCGCCCCCTGCGGGTCCGCACGCGCCGCCGCACCGGCCGTCCGACGTCGCCCGCCCCGGCGACCGCCGCGATCCGGCCGCCGATCCCCTCGCCGCGCGCCGCACGCCACCGGGCGGCCCCGGCCGACGACCGGTCCCGCCACCCGCCGACGGACAGACCGTCCGCCACACCCCGCCGTCGGATCGCCGACCACCCGCCTCCCACATCGAGCCGACCCAGGTCATGCACCGCGACGGCCGTGGCGACGCGCCGCTGGCCTACTCCCAGATGCCGCCGCGCGAGCAGCTGCCGCCGCGCGAGCACGTCAAAGCCCGGCAACCCCACGCGCAGCCACCGCCGCGCCGCGAACCCCTCCGGCACGCCCCCACCCAGCGCCCGGTCCCACACCACGACTCGCTGCCGCCGCGCCGCACGCCCCCGCCGTCCGAGGCGGGCAGGCAGCCGCAACCGCCGCGACGCAGGCGCAGGCGTCATCCGCTGCGGTGGTTCCTGGTGCTGGTGGTGCTGCTCGTGGTCGGGCTCGTCGCGGGGATCGTGCACCTGGACAACTCGCTGACCCGCATCGACGCGCTCACCTCCTACAGCGACCGCGTCGGCAACACCCCCGGCACCAACTGGCTGCTGGTCGGCTCCGACAGCCGCGGCGACCTGACGCCCGAACAGGAACAGGAACTCGCCACCGGCGGCGACATCGACGGCACCGAGCGCACCGACACGATCATGCTGGTGCACATCCCCGGTTCCGGCCCGACCACCATGGTGAGCCTGCCGCGCGATTCCTACGTGAGCATTCCGGGCTACGGCAAGGACAAGCTCAACGCCTCCTTCGCCCTGGGCGGCCCGGAACTGCTGGTCCAGACCGTGGAGCAGGCCACCGGCGTGCGCATCGACCACTACGCGCAGATCGGTTTCGGCGGCTTCGCCAGCGTGGTCGACGCCCTCGGCGGCATCGATGTGTGCCTGGACGACCCGATCGTCGACCCGCTGGCCGGGCTCGACCTGCCCGCGGGCTGTCAGCGGCTGACCGGCCCGCAGGCACTGGGTTTCGTGCGCACCCGCGCCACCCCGCGCGCCGATGTCGACCGGATGAACCACCAGCGGATCTTCATGTCGGCGCTGCTGAAGAAGGCGACCAGCATGGGCACCCTGGCCAATCCGTTCGCGCTGTGGCCGATGGCCACCGGCGTCGCGGGATCGCTCAAGGTCGACGAGGGCGACCACATCTGGAACCTGGCCGCGCTCGGCTGGGCGATGCGCGGCGACACGGTGACCACCAGCGTCCCGATCGGCGGCTTCGACGACACCGATGTGGGCAATGTGCTGCTCTGGGACAAGGCCAAGGCCCCCGACTTCTTCGACGCCATCGCCAACGATCGGCCGATTCCGGAGGACCTGCTGACGCGGTAACGTCGAAGGATGGCCGAGGACCGCACGTTCCCTGACATGCTGCGCGACCAGATCCGCCACGGGCTCACCAGTGCCCAGCAGTATCTGGCCGCCGCCGTCTACTTCGACGCCCAGCGCCTGCCCGAACTGGCCGCCCAGACCTACGCCAGATCCACCGCCAATCGCGGGCACGCGCTGCGGATGGTGCAGTATCTGCTCGACCGCGACGCGGGCGTGCGGATCGGCGGCCTCGACGAGATCCGCTCGGACTTCGACTCCCCGCGCGCCGCCATCGCCTTCCTGCTCGACCGCGAGCGGACCACCACCGCGCAGATCAGCGCCCTCGCCGCGGCCGCGCGCGACTCCGGTGATTTCCTCGGCGAACAATTCATCCAGTGGTTCCTGCGCGAACAGATCGATGATGTCGCGGAGATGGACACCCTGTTGACGGTGCTGGACCGGCAGGACAATTTGTTCGATGTGGAGGAATTCATCCGTCGCGAACTGACCGGTTCGGTACCCGTCGACAACACCGCGCCACGCATGGCGGGCACCGGTTAGGGAATGCTCAATTAGGAAATACTTGGTTAGGGAATACTGTCCTCAATAAGGCTGCACTTGGATGACAAGCCCTCTGACCAGGGCTAATGTGGCGGCCATGTCGATTCATCCGGAACCCCCTCGCAGTAAATTCCACGGCCTGCTCCAAGATCAGATCCGGCATGAGTTCAACGCCGAACACCAGTACATCGCGATCGCTGTGTGGTTCGACAACAACGACCTGCCGCAGCTGGCCAAGCGCTTCTACGCGCAGTCGGTCGAAGAGCGCAATCACGCCATGATGATCGTGCAGTATTTCGTCGATCGGGATATCGCCGTCGATATCGCGGGCATCGACGCGGCCAAGTCCAGCTTCGAGAACGCCCGCGAGCCGATCGAGCTCGCGCTGGCCCAGGAGAAGACGGTCACCGACCAGATCGTGCGCCTGGCCAGCACCGCTCGCGAAGAGGGCGACTACCTCGGCGAGCAGTTCATGCAGTGGTTCCTGAAGGAACAGGTCGAAGAGGTCGCCAACATGACCACGCTGCTCAACATCGCCGATCGCGCCGGGTCGAACCTGTTCGACCTGGAGGCGTTCATGTGGCGCGAGCTCAGCACCCCGAAGGAAGCCTCGGGCGCGCCCACGGTCGCGGGCGGCAGCGTCTAGCTCGTGACGGCCGGATCAGGCTCGCGGGTGCGAGCCTGATCCGTCGTGTCGGTTCAGCGCAGGGTGACCTGGCGCGACCGCAGACCATCGCGCGACCGGCGTTCGGCGCTGGTCATCTCGGCCTTCGAGGCCAGCGCCTCGGCCAGGCGAGCACCGAATTCGCGCGCGGGCGCCTCCCATTCGGTGGGGTGCCGCTCGGGATCGAGGTCGAACACCGGGACCAGCAGGCCGTGCGTGCGGAACGAGCCCGCGAAGCGCGAACCCTCACCCATGTGCAGACCGCCGGTGGCGTGCACGCGGGCCAGCGCCAGCATCAGCGCGTCCTCGTCCTCGGGACGGACCCAGCGCACGTGCGCCTTCTCGCCCGCGTCGACCCACCAGGCCGCGCCGACACCGTCGGCACCCAGATCCAGGCGCGCCGAGGGCATGATCGCCTGCTTGGCCTGCTCGATGGTGGCCGCGACCTGCGGGTCCGGGGTGACGCCCTCGGGCACCCACCAGTCGAAGTCCTGGTGCACGGTGAGCTCGAGATCGGCACCGGGGTCGATGACGTCGCCAAGGCGCGGACCACCCGCGACCGACTCGGCCGAGGTCAGCGACTCGCCCGGCTCGGCGGACTGGGTCCACAGGATGGCCGCGGCGATATCGGCCGACGGGTCGTTACCCTGGTACTGCATCTGCGTGCCGACGAAGCCCACCGGCTCGTCCGCGGCGCGCACCAGCGCGGCTACCGCACCGGGCAGCACCGTCGCCAGGGTGACCTCGCGCTGGGCGGCGACGCCGGGCGCCAGCTTCAAGGTCGCGGTCGCCGACGGCACGAACTCCCGCAGCGCCACCAGATCACATTCGGCGGCAAGCCCCTCGAACGGCCGCGTCACGGCCGCAGATGCCTGCTCCTGCGCCGCACGCCGCTCGGCGAGCCGCTGAGCCCGATTACTGTCGGGCTTCGGACTGTTCCGCTTGCTTTTACCCACGCCGGAAGTCTAGGGCGAGCGCTATGTCGACCGTCACTCCCCCACACCTTCCCAGCTCCACGCACCGTCACCCCACACACGCCCGGCCCCGCACCCGCGACCCCGAGGAGCGGCGGCCGACGAAGTCGGCCGGTCGCGGCCCGGGCCGCCGGTCAGGCGCCGTTGCGTACGCGACGAAGGAGCAAGCAACGGCGCCTGACCGGCGGCCCCCCAGGGGGCCGCGACTCGAGCGCGCCAGCGCTCAATCCAACACAGCCTTGGTTCGGGCCGGGTGGTTGGTCGCGATCCAGCTGACGCCCAGGTCGGCGCACAGTTTCACGTCGTCGGGGTGGTCGACGGTCCAGCAGTAGGTGGCGCGGCCCGCGGCGGCGGCCTTGTCGACCAGTTCCGGGTGTTCGCGCAGCGTCTTCACCGAGGGGCCGACCGCGGTCGCGCCGACGGTGGTCGCGGCGCCGCCGCCGAGGAAGCGGGAGGACTCGCCGAGCAGGACGGTCGGCAGTAGCGGCGCGGCGCGGCGGATGCGCCAGACCGCGGTGGCGGCGAACGACATCACCACCGCGCGGGAGTGGTCGGCCGAGGCGGGGGTGGCGATGCCGAAGCGCTGGAGTTCGGCGAGCACCTTGTTCTCCACCAGGGCGCCGTAGCGCACGGGGTGCTTGGTCTCGATGAACAGCTTGGTCGGCCTGCTGCGCCAGTCCAGGACCAGACTGATCAGGTCGGCCAGGGCCAGCACGCTCTGCGGCTCCTCGGCGGTGCCGAAGTTCATGTCCTGGAGTTCGGCCAGGGTGAGTTCGCTGATCAGGCCGGTGGCGTCGGAGGTGCGGTCGACGGTGCGGTCGTGCACGCAGACCAGGTGCCCGTCGCGGGTCAGCCGGACATCGCACTCGACACCGTCGGCCCCCTCCTGCAGGGCCAGTTCGTAGGCCGCGAGGGTGTGCTCGGGACGCGTCCCGGACGCGCCGCGGTGCGCCACCACGAACGGCGCGCGATTGCTCTGGCTCACTTGGCCACGACCTCCTCCAGCGCATTCTCGCCGGTGTCGGCGGAATCCGCGCGTTCGACCGCTGCGGGCGCACCCGGCCGGACCGGGGCGATGACGACCTGAGCCGGATCGGCCGCGCGCACCCAGCGATGCGCCGAGCGGGCTTCGCCGCGCAGGTCACGACCCTCGAGCAGGCGCACGGTCCACAGCGTGAGCACCGCGAACCCGGCCGCGCACAGATCGCTGAACGCGGTGAACGAGACGCCGTCGGCCTCGGCCTGCAGGGTGCCCGCGTCGCGCCACAGCGTCGCGACCACCAGCACCAGCCCGCTGACCACCCACGCCGCCCACCAGATCCGCACCGCGCGCAGCGCCCGTGGATTCGGGTCGGCACCGAGCAGTTCGGTGAGGAACACGCCGGGCCAGATCAGGTTCACGCCGGGGATCACGCAGCCCGCGATCAGCGTCCAGCGTCTGCGTGGATCGCGGCGGCCCGCCGCGGCGAAGGTCTCGCGCCTGGCCTCGATCAGCCAGGCCACCAGCGACAACGCGGTCAGCAGGGCGACGATCGGGGCGAGCGTGCCGAAGACCCACACCGTGGAGTCCGACAGCCACAGCAGCCACTCGGGGATGAGCCGGGTGCGGTTGCGCAGCAGGATCAGGTAGCGGCCGTATTCGGCGAGGGCGGCCAGCAGGAAGGCCAACACGCTGGTCATCAGCAGTTCGTCGCGGCGGGCGGCCAGGCCGCGCAGCGGACGCGGGGCGACGGCGGCGGCCTGGGGCGGGGCGTCGAGCAGGCCCCAGCGCGGGGTCTCGCGGTAGTGCGGGGTGGGTCCGAGCGGGGCGGTGCCGCTCGACGCGGTGGCCCGCCGGGTGCGATGGTCGGGACGACGCGCGACCCAGCGATAGTTGCGCTGCGCGGCGGGGGCGTCGACCTTGCCCGGCGACAGCAGCACGCCACGGCAGCGCGGGCACCAGTGCATCGGCGCGCCCTGCACCGCCCACCGCGCGCCACAGCGTGCACATGGTTGCACCACCGAACTCACCCGCGCACCCCGTTCCGGACTAGTAGATCTTGGCTTCGTGCTCGCCGTCGGCGACCACCGGGCGGCCGGTGCGCTGCCAGGCCACCATGCCACCCGCGACGTTCACCGCCTCGTACCCGATATGGGCCAGATAACGCACGACCTCGATCGAACGTCCCCCCTGCCTGCACACCACGTACAGCTGCGCGTCGATGTCCAGCTCGTCGAGCCGGGCGGGCACGTCGACCATGGGGATGTGGACCGCGCCGGGCGCGTGCCCGAGGGCCCATTCGTCGGGTTCGCGCACGTCGAGCAGTTGGGCGCCGGGGACCGGTTCGGCGTTGTCGAACGCGGCGGGTACCGCACCCACCGGCACCGTCGGGACATCGGAGCTCGTCACGCCTCGATCCTGCCATGTCGGGCCCGACCCCGGGCGCGCCTGTGCGTGGTCGGTGGATCGAACCCGGTTATCCACACCATCCACAACTTGATCCACAGGACTCAGCTATCGGTCAGCACACATTCGTGAGGATGGGGCTATCAACCGACGTCGAGACCTCGGAAGACTAGCGGGAACGACCGATCCGGGACTCCCCTCCATGTCATCCCGGAGCGGTCGTTCGCCGCTGACGTCGGGATTCCGCAGTCTCAGCGGTCCCGACATCTACTTGGACGCGAGCCGACCCGATTCGGTTCCATAAAAACGACATCCCTAGAGAAAATCCTAAATCCTGGGATCTGGGCGGGCGGATCGGTAGCCTGAGCGCATGAACGTGAGCAGGGGGCTACTCGACAGTTTCGACATCAACGGCCTGAATACCGCTTTGTCCGAATCCACCTGTCTCGGGGTAGAAGTGGACGCTGCGGCCGGACGGCTGCAACTCGCCTTGGAGGTGCTGACGCTACCCGCGGACGGACCCGCGCCCACCGACACCAAAGTCCTGCTCACCTTCACCGGCGTCACCCGCGTCGCCGCCTCCCTGCGCATCCAGCGCTGGGACGACATCGACGCCCGCGTCCTGCCGCTGACCCTCGACCAGCTCGACGACGCCATCGAGAGCTTCGGCGGCGGCGGCCTGCACGGCTGGGAGTTCATCGACCTCGACGACAGCGGCTGGGCGCTGTGGAGCGAGCTGCTCAGCTTCGACACCGTGCTCGATCAGCGCATCGCCGCGCACGTCATCGAGTTCTCCCAGGAGGAGGGCATCGACCCGCGCGAACTCGATGTGCGTGTGTGGTTCGACCGGATCACCGTCACCGATCTGGCGGGCCAGGAGATCCCGATGCCGGAGTTCATCGCCGGTGGCCGCCGCTGGTGGGCCGCCCACGACTCCGGCGACGCGCGCGCCTCGAAAGCCGATGTAGCACCTCCGCTGTGATCACACCGTGCGCGCGGGTTACCCGGCGCGCACCACCACATTCACCTCGCGGTGAGCAGAAGGGGAATGTGGAGGCGCGTGTAGAAGGTTGCAGCGAGCGGGTGTACGAATGATGGTTGGTGTGCTCGAACGAATGGGCGCACACAGCCCGACACAGGAAAGGGACAACGTGGCCGAGTACACGCTGCCGGATCTGGATTACGACTACAGCGCACTGGAGCCCCACATCTCGGGGCAGATCAACGAGATCCACCACTCCAAGCACCACGCCGCCTACGTCGCGGGCGCGAACACCGCACTGGAGAAGCTGGAAGCCGCTCGCGAGTCCGGCGATCACGGCGCCATCTTCCTGCACGAGAAGAACCTGGCGTTCCACCTGGGTGGCCACACCAACCACTCCATCTGGTGGAAGAACCTCTCCCCCAACGGTGGCGACAAGCCCGAGGGTGAGCTGGCCGCCGCGATCGACGACCAGTTCGGTTCGTTCGACAAGTTCCGCGCGCAGTTCACCGCCGCGGCCAACGGCCTGCAGGGCTCCGGCTGGGCCGTCCTGGGTTACGACACCCTGGGCCAGAACCTGCTGACCTTCCAGCTCTACGACCAGCAGGCCAACGTGCCGATCGGCATCATCCCGCTGCTGCAGGTCGACATGTGGGAGCACGCCTTCTACCTGCAGTACAAGAACGTCAAGGCCGATTACGTGACCGCGTTCTGGAACGTCGTCAACTGGGCCGACGTGCAGGACCGCTTCGCCCGCGCCGTCTCGCAGGGCAAGGGCCTCATCTTCGGCTGAGGTACCCCTCGAAAGACCTCCCAGCGCACCGCTGGGGGGTCTTTTGCGTTGTTTGCGCAGTTCCTGGCACTCAGTGGTACTTGTGTGCCAGATGGGTTTCGGGTTATTCCTGATCTATACGGGCAAAGTCGCCCCCGGACATCGGGAGGCCATCATGACGACGCAGGGTCCGATCGGGATCACGCCGTTCCAGGCGCGTGGGCAGTTGTGCGGGTTCGTCGTCTCGGGCCGGTGGCCCGACACCACCAAGGAATGGGCGCAGGTGCTGGTGCTCGCGGTGCGGGTGGCCTCGATGCCCGGCCTGCTGATGACCACCACCGTGTTCGGAGTGCGCGAGGAACTGCCCGACGATCCCCAGCCCGGCACGGTGGGGCTGGTGCTGGCCGAGGGGCCGGTGCTCGGTGACGAGGCGCTCGAGCCGGGCCGCTTCGCCGCCCACGTGCCGCCCGCGCTGCTGATGCTGCATCCGCCCTCGGAGACGCGGCCCTCGCTGCCCGAATGCGTGGGCGCGGCCTCGGGCTGCGTGCTGCTGCCGGGCGTGCCGCATCTGGGTCTGGAGCATCGCGCGGCCTGGGCAGAGGCCGAGCTGGACGGGACGGTCACCTCGCTGGTGAGCCGGGTCGGCATGGACCTCATCAGCGATCCCGACACCGCCGTGCTCGCGATGTTGCTGGCGGCCTGAGACTTTCGCTCGAGCGGTCCGGCGAATGCCTGGCAACGGCCGTCCGGACCACCGAAATAAGGGCAACCGAACTATCCGGGCCGCTCAGCCAAACTTATTGTGGCCGGGGCGATTTCGATGACGCGGGGTTGGCATCTCGGCAGCAATCGGGCTAGGGTGGACAGCAGCGAAGGGGAGTAGCCCGCAATCCGCCCAATCGACATACTGATCAGCGCCTAGGCGCGGTCCGGTTGGGCGAACCGGTTTGACCACCGGTGGGCGAGACCTTCGGCCACGAACCGATCCGTAGACCGGTGTGGCTGAAGGCGCACCCGTCTCTCAGCCACAGGCCGGAGTGTTGTCCTGGGAGCTGAATTCATGATCACCACGATCCTGTTGAGCTTCGGCGTGCTGTTCCTCGCCGAACTCGGCGACAAATCGCAGCTGATGGCGTTGACCTTCGCGCTGCGGTATCGCTGGTGGGTGGTGCTGGCCGGGATCAGCGTCGCCAGTGTCGCGGTGAATCTCATCGCCGCCGGTGTCGGCCATTTCCTCGGTACCGCGCTGCCCGCCAATGCCATCGCCGTGGTCACCGCGCTCACCCTGCTCGCCGTCGGCCTGTGGACTCTGCGCGACGCGCTGAGCTCGGCCGACGAGGCCGACGAGACCCCGGCGCCGAGCACCCGCAACGCCTTCCTGGTGGTGATCTCGGCCTTCATGCTCGCCGAACTCGGCGACCGCACCATGTTCGCCGCCGCCGCGCTGGCCTCGAACAACAGCTGGCTCGCGGTCTGGATCGGCTCGGTGGCTGGCATGGTCGCGGCGGGCGCGCTGGCCATCCTGGTCGGCAAGCTGGCGGGCAAGCACCTGCCCGAACGTGGCATCGCCATCGCCTCGGGGCTGCTGTTCCTGTTCTTCGCCGCCAAGACGATGCTCGACGCGTTCGCGCCCGGCCTGGGCGGCTGGGGTGGGGTCGCGGTGGCGCTGCTGGCGCCCGCGCTGGCTGGTGCCGGGGTGGGGCTCTGGAAGCTCACCCGTGGCGAAGCCGAGCGCCCGGTGGATCAGCCCGCGAAGGCGTTGCCGTAGAGCGTGCCGGAACGGCTGGCCAGGGCGATGAGCTGGTCTTTGAGGCCGTGCAGGGTGTCGAGCTCGTCGGCGGCGATCCGGCCGGTGACCATGGCGCCGATCGCGGCGGCCAGGGTCGCGCAGGCGAAGCGCTGGTCCTCGGTCTCCGCGCCGAGCATGATCGCCACCACCTCTACGAAACGCTGCTGCAAGGCCATGCGCGCCTCGATCGCCGCCGGACCCACCGCGTAGACCTCCACCAGGAACAGCCGGGCCGAGGCGGGGTCGTCGATCATGTGGTCGAAGTAGGCGGTGAGGATGCAGTCCATCCTGGTCAGCGCGTCGGTGTCGGCGCACTCGGCGATCACCGCCTGCAGCTTGGCCGCCAGCAGGCCCGAGACGCGGTCGAACGCGGCGGCGAAGCAGTCCTCCTTGGAGCGGAACAGTTCGTAGAAGGTCTCCCGGGACACCCCCGCGCGCTTGAGCACCGCCGCGACGGGCGTGCCGACGTAACCGCCCTCGGTCATCGCCTCACCCATCGCCACCAGGATGCGTTCGCGCTGGGAGGCCACCACTTCTTCGCGGGACAGATGATGCCGTCCGCGCGGCAGTGGGCGCAGCGTCGGGGCCGAATCGCTCATCGTCGTTCCATTCTGCGGGGACGGGCAGGCTGGGTGGTGGTGAAGGGGACATCCTCGGTGCGGGCGATCTCCACCGCGCGGGCGACCTTGTTACCGAGCAGCCGTTGCACCACCAACTGCGCCAAGGGTCGCACCGGCAGCACCAGCGCCACCCACCAGGGGGAGACCACGGTCTTGCTCCGCCGGGCGATGGCACGTTCGAGCGCGTCGACGGCCGGTCCGATCGGGGAGATGCCGGTGAGGCTGATCTCGGCGAGCACGGTGTGCGCGGCGGCGGTACCGAAGCCGCGCCGGGTCATGTCGGTGTCGATCTCGGCGAAATAGCTGATGCCGACCCGGGCGCCGGTCGCGCGCAACTCGCAGCGCAGGGTGATGGCGAGCGCCTCGATCGCGGCCGCCGAAGCGCTGTAGGCCCCGGCCAGCGGCAGCTGGACCGCCGTGGAGATCGACGACATCATCAGCACATACCCGCCCGGTCGCGCGATATGCGCACCCGCCGCCTGCACCGCGTAGGCCGCGCCGAGCACGTTGACCGCCAGCGTCTCCTCGAGTACGCCGGGATCGCCGCCGACCATCGCCATCTGCTTGGCGATCCCCGCGTTGGCCACCAGCACGTCGAGCCCGCCCAGCTCGGCCACCAGCGCCTCGACCACCCGTTCGACCTGCGCGCGATCGGCCACATCGCAGTAGCGCCACGGCGCGCCGCCGCATTCGGCGGCCACCTCGGCGAGCAGTTCGGGCTCGAGTCCCAGCAGCGCCACCTGCGCGCCCCGCGCGGCCAGCCGCACCGCCAGCGCGGCGCCGATCCCGCGCGCCGCCCCGGTGATCAGCACCTTGCGCCCGGCCACCGACGGCCCGGAGAACCAACTCATGACGGCACGTTACCACCGGAAAACATGCCTGTTCACTGGTAATTCACCAGCTCCTACCGGGTAGTCGGGCGGCGTGATAGGCACCACGTCGGCGAGCGGCTAGGGTGCCATTGTTGGCAGTTTGCTAATCAGAAAGGGATCAACGTGGAGATTTCGGGTTCCGCCGCCATCGTCACCGGAGGCGCGTCCGGCCTCGGCGCCGCCACCGCCAAGCGTCTGGCCGACGCGGGCGCCACCGTCTTCGGGCTGGACGTTCCGGCGTCCATCGAGCGCGCGGGCGACAACGTCCCCGCCGGTGTCACCCTGATCGCCGCCGACGTCACCAGCAACGACGAGGTCGCCGCCGCGATCGCGACCATCACCGAGGGCCCGGCGCCCCTGCGCATCGTGGTCAACTGTGCCGGTGTGGGCTGGGCCGGTCGCATCCTGTCCAAGAACGGCCCGCACGATCTGGAGCTGTTCCGCACCGTCATCACCGTGAACCTGCTCGGCACGTTCAACGTGATGCGCCTGGCCGCCGACGCCATCGCCAAGACCGAGCCGGTCGACGAGTACGGCCAGCGCGGCGTGGTGATCAACACCGCCTCGGTCGCCGCGTTCGAGGGCCAGATCGGCCAGATCGCCTACTCCGCGTCCAAGGGTGGCGTGCACGGCATGACCGTTCCGGCCGCGCGTGACCTGGCCCAGTTCGGCATCCGCGTGAACACCATCGCCCCCGGCATCATCGACACCCCGATGCTGGCCGGTGTCACCGAGGAGTACCGCAAGGGCCTCGAGGCCGGTGTGCCGTTCCCGTCGCGCTTGGGCCGCCCCGACGAGTACGCCCAGCTGGTGGAGTACATCGCCACCCACGACTACCTCAACGGCGAGACCATCCGCATGGACGGCGCCCTGCGCATGGCCCCCCGCTAGGTAATCCTTCGGAACTGCCCGCTACCGAACCCGGTGGCGGGCAGTTCTTTTCATGCGGCCGGGACGGTGCCCACGCCGATCAGCGCGTTGGCGAACAAGGCGGTATTCGGGCGGTAGGTGACGGTCAGGTGTTCGATAGCGGCCTCGGTGCGGCGCTGCCATTCTTCTTCGCCCACTTCGTGCCTGAGGACGGTGAGCGGGGCGCTGCTGCGGGTCATGGTGTCCCACAGGGCTTGCGCGTCCGGGAAGTACACCTCGACGGTGTGCGGGCGGATCGTGACATCGTCGAATCCCGCGGCACGCATCTCCGCCTCGAACACGGCCGGGTTCTCCAGTTCGCGCGCGTTCGGCCGGGGCAGTGAAGTATTCGGGTCACCCGCGGTGAGCGCGCCGAACAGGGCGCGCATGAGCGAGGAGTCCACGGCGGGTGCCCAGGCGGTGACCACGGCGGTGGCGCCGGGGCGCAGCACGCGCCGCAGTTCGGCGAATCCACGCGGCCGGTCGGGGAAGAACATCAGGCCGAACAGTGAGAAACCCGCGTCGAAACTCGCGTCGGCGTAGGGCAATTCCTGACCGTCACCCACCTGCGCGGTGATGGCGGTGTGTCCGGCGAGTTCGGCGGCGGTGGTGAGCTGCTCGATCATCGGCGCCGACAGGTCGATCGCGTCGACCTTCGCGCCCTTGGCCGCCGCGGCCAGACTCAGCAGGCCGGTACCCGCCGCCACGTCGACGATCTCGCTCTCCGGCCCGAGTCCGACGTGTTCGAGCGCGTGCGCCGCGAACGGGCCGAGCACGGTCTCCCCCGTCGCCGCGTAGCCCTCGGCCACCAGATCCCACGGTCCCACCGCGACCGACGTCTCCTCCGACATACGCGATCGTTCCTCTCGCACACCACCGATGTCGTTGCCCAGACTACGTTTTCGCGCGCGCTGAGTCAGATCGTCCGGGCGAAGGTGATCAGCGCGCGGCCCGGACCGTTGTAATCGGCGACCGGACCCACGACGGTGAAGCCGAGGCTGCGGTGGAAATCGATCGAGGTGAAGTTGGCCGGGGAGGTGATCGCCTGCACCACCTCGCGGCCGTCGGCCCTGGCGAGCTCGAAGAACCGGTCGTAGAGGGTGCGGCCCAGCCCGGCCTTGCGGGCATCGGGACGCACGGCCACGAAATGGATGTACGCCGTGCGGGGCTGGGAGGGCGAGCCGAAACCCACCAGGAATCCGGAGATCCCGTCCTCGTCGGCGGCGACCAGGCTGGTCCGATGGAAGTGGTCGAGGAACATCCTGGGCAGGTTCTGCACGACCGTGCGCCCCCACCAGTTGTCCACCACCGCGATCAGATCGTCGTAATCACCGGGACGTGCCCGCCGGATCTCGTGCCCCGCCATCACTTCATGGTGCCGCGTGCGACGGTGCGCGGCACGCCGATTCCCGGTGAACGGTGCGCGGCTGTGACCGGAGCGTGGTGCCCGGCGAACCGGGCACCACGCGCTGTCACACCGTGCGGGTCAGGCGCTCGGTGAGCAGCTGGGCGAAGCGGGACGGGTCCTTGAGTTCGCCGCCCTCGGCGAGAACGGCGGTGCCGTAGAGCAGTTCGGCGGTCTCGGCCAGCTCGGGGACCTTGCCCTCGTCGGCGTCGGACTTGCGGGCGTCGTAGGCGTCGCGCAGGCCGGTGACCAGCGGGTGGGTGGGGTTGAGCTCGAGGATGCGCTTGGACTCCGGCAGCGCCTGGCCCGAGGCGCGGTACATGCGCTCGAGCATGGGAGTGAAGTCGAAGACGTCACCGACCAGGCAGGCCGGGGAGGTGGTGAGCCGGTTGGTCAGGCGCACCTCCTTGGCGACCTCGTCGAGGGTCTTGCCCAGCCAGGTGAGCAGGTCGGCGAAGTCCTTGTCCTGCTGCTCGCGCAGGGCCTCGGTCTCCTTCTTCTCGTCCTCGGTCTCGAGGTCGACCTCACCCTTGGCGATGGACTGGAACTTCTTGCCGTCGAACTCCGGCACCGAGCCGACCCACATCTCGTCGACCGGATCGGTGAGCACCAGCACCTCGCGGCCCTTGGCCTTGAACGCCTCCAGGTGCGGCGAGTTCTCCACCTGCGCACGGCTTTCGCCGGTCATGTAGTAGATCGCGTCCTGGCCTTCGGGCATCCGCTCGACATACTGCTTCAGCGTGGTGAGCTCGGAATCCGACGCCGTCGAGGCGAACGACGAGACGGTGAGCAGGGTTTCGCGGTTGTCGGTGTCGGAGAGCAGGCCCTCCTTGAGGACTCGCCCGAACTGCGACCAGAAGGTCTGGTACTTGGTCTGATCCTCGGCGCCTTGCAGATCCTTGACCGTGGACAGCACCTTCTTGACCAGGCGCTTGCGGATCATCTGGATCTGGCGGTCCTGCTGCAGGATCTCGCGCGAGACATTGAGCGAGAGGTCCTGCGCGTCCACCACACCCTTGACGAAGCGCAGGTATTCGGGCATCAGCTCTTCGCAGTTGTCCATGATGAACACCCGGCGCACGTAGAGCTGCACGCCGCGCTTGTGCTCGCGGGTGAACAGGTCGAACGGCGCGGTGGACGGGATGAACAGCAGGGCCTGGTATTCGAAGGTGCCCTCGGCCTTCATCGGGATGATCTCGAGCGGCTCGTCCCAGGCGTGGCTGACGTGGTGGTAGAACTCCTTGTACTCCTCGTCGGAGACCTCGCCGCGCGGGCGCGTCCACAGCGCCTTCTGCGAGTTGAGGGTCTGGTCCTCGACGATGGTCTTCTCGACCTTGTCCTCGCCCTCGCCCTCCATCACGGTGCGCTCGACCTGCATGCGGATCGGCCAGGCGATGAAGTCGGAGTACTTGCGGACGATCTCGCGCAGCTTCCATTCCTGCGTGTAGTCGAAGAGGTGATCGTCCTCGTCGGCGGGCTTGAGCTCGAGGGTCACCGCGGTGCCCTGCGGGGCGTCGGCGACGGTGTCGATCTCGTAGGTGGAGCTGCCCGCGGCGGCGCTCCAGCGGGTGCCCTCGGCCTCGCCCGCCTTGCGGGTGGTGAGGGTGACGCGGTCGGCGACCATGAAGGTGGAGTAGAAGCCGATGCCGAACTGGCCGATCAGCTCCTCGGCGGCGGCGTCGGACTTGGCCTCGGTGAGCTTGCGGCGCAGCTCGGCGGTGCCGGACTTGGCCAGGGTGCCGATCAGATCGATCACCTCGGCGCGGGACATGCCGATGCCGTTGTCGCGCACGGTCAGGACCCGCTTGTCGGCGTCGACCTCCAGCTCGATGTGCAGATCGGAGGTGTCGGCGACCAGATCCTTGTCCTGGAACGCGGCCAGCTTCAGCTTGTCCAGTGCGTCGGAAGCGTTCGAGATCAGCTCCCGCAGGAACGTGTCTTTGTTGGAGTAGACCGAGTGGATCATCAGCTCCAAAAGCTGATGGGTCTCGGCCTGGAACTCGAGAGTTTCGACGTGCTCAGTCACGCCCCCGATATTATTACCGCCCGAAATCCGGGAGGGCGGGAACCTCGTCGACGGCTCGGTGGGTCATCCAGTCGCGCAGGACCTGGGTGGCTCGGACGTCGTCTTCGTTGTATTCGAGTAGGCGGGTGCGCTGGGACAGGTCGCTGGGGGCGTCGTAGCCGACGGCGCGGCGGTACCAGCCCATGGAGGCCTCGCCGCTGGCTTCGGCGTCGCGCCAGTGGAAGCCCGCGACGGGGGCGATCTTCTTCAGGCCCTTGCCGTTGGGGCAGATGAACTGTTCGGTGACGGCCTGGAACATGTCGACCCATTCGACGGAGTCGACGAAGGCGCGCACCTGCTCGTGGGTGGGGACGCCGGGCATGCCCGCGAAGCGGCGAGCCGACTCGTAGAGCCACTTGTCCTCGGCGGTGCGCGAATAGCAGTAGGCGGCGAAGGTCTTGCCCGCCGCGTGGGCCTCGGCGCGCACACTCATCAGCCAGGTCCAGAACTCGCCGAAGGAGCGGCCCTCGTCGGTGGTGGGCAGCGGGACCCAGGTGAGGAAGGGGCGGTAGACGCCGTCGAGCAGGGTGCCCCACAGGTAGGCGCCGTCCTCCTGGTAGCTCTCCAGGTCGACGTCGACCTCCACGTCGGCGCGACGCACGCTGACCCGCTCGAAGCGGCGCACCAGCGGCGCGCCCGCGATCCAGGCGCGCGCGGTGACCACGGCCTCGGTGAACGGGCCGTGCTGCCAGTCCTCGGGGTCGTCGCCCTCCCAGGCGGCCAGTTCGTCGATGGTCTGCACGCCGTGTCCGCGCAGCACCTCGGCCCGCGAACCCGGCGCGACCAGGCTCACATCCCGCATCAGCGCCAGCTGGCCCTCACAGCTCGCCGACCCCTCCGGCCCGCGCACCCACCACGGGCACTGCCTGCACTCGGGCACCTTCGACGGCTGGGTGGGCGATTCGCCGCGCACCACCGCGATGCGGTCGCCGTAGCGCTGGTCGTAGTCGGCCAGCACGGTGGTGAGGTCGTGGACGAGGATGCGGTCGAAGGCCAGGCCGATGGCACCGCCGACCAGGGCGGGGCTGGCCATGCCGTAGCGCTGCAGCATGCGGTACAGATGCGCGAGGCGCTGCTGGTCGCGCGGTTGCGGGCGCAGTTTCACGTGCTTGTCGCGGCGCGGGGCCCAGCGGAACAGGTCCGAGGTGAGGGGGTGGAAATCGGCCGGGTCGGGGCGACGCGGGTCGGTGACCTTGTGGTTGACCACGATGATCGGGATGTAGCCGCCGCGCTCGGCGTCGCGCAGCAGGAACTCCACGCCACCGCGACGGCCGGTGTCGGCCTCCTGCGGCAGCAGCGCGCCCCAGATGCGCGGTACGCCCGCCTCGAGCGCGCCCATGGTGGCGACGACGCGTTCGGCCGCGCGCAGCCCCGGGTCGATCACCACCCACGCGTCGGGGTCGGCGGCGACCAGCTCGTCGCGCACCTTGGCCCGGTGCGCGGTGGCGGCCTCGCGACGCTGCTGCACGCCCGGGTCCTCGCGCACCTCGGCGAGCAGCTCGGGATGCTGAGCGTCCAGGTGCAGACGGTGTCGGCACCCGATCAGCGAGCGCGCGTCCAGGAAGGCGATCCGGGATGGCGCCCCGCTCTCGGCACCCCGATCGGGCGCAGCGGAAGCGGGGGCCGGGCATCGCACCGGCCCGCCGTCGAAGTCGTCCTCGGCTGCACGCACGCAAGCAGTATGGTCCCTCCCCCCGACACAATGCCCAATCGCTACCCTCGGCCCACTACGCTACGAGTACGGCAGGCCACCGCGCGGTGGCGCTGTCTCATGACTTGGCGAGCATGACGGAGGGCCTGATCTCATGGGGTTGTTCAGCAAGCGTAAGCGGCGTCCCAGCCGACGCGCGGAGGCGAAGGCGCTCAAGCACAAGGCCGCCGTGGAGGCGAAGCTGACCGCCAAGAACGATCGCAAGGCCGCCAAGGCGGGCGAGCGCACCTCGCGCAAGGCGGTCAAGGCGCAGGCGCGCACCGAGGCCAAGGTCGCCAAGGCGCAGATCGCGACGTTGCAGGCCGAGGAGAAGGCCGCCCAGAAGGTGGCCGCCAAGGCCGAGCGCGAACTGTTCAGCGCGGCCCAGATCCGCAAGTACATCGGCGTCGCGCGGGTGCTCATCCCGGTGCTGGCCCCGCTGGCCTACCGCGGCGCCACCTTCGTGCGCGGGCAGCTCGACGCGCGCAAGGCCCAGCAGCTGGGCATCGGCCTCGAGCAGCTCGGCGAGTTCAGCGGCCACGGCGCGCGCCTGCAGGCCCGCATCACCAACACCGAGTCCGCGCTGGACAAGATCGCGGGCGACGCCCCTGGCGACGCCGACACCAAGAAGTTCGTCGAGGCCGCCCGCTCGCGCCTGACCGACCTGAACGTCGCGGTGAACACCGCCGAACAGATGCCCGCGCCGCGCCGCAAGGCCGTGCACGCCTCCATCTCGTCCGAACTGTCCGTGCTCGAGAACGACGCGCTCGCCCGCCTCGGCGTGCGCTGATCCCGTCGTGACCACGCCCCAGCTCACCGCCCGCCTGCGCGGTGGTGGCTGTGGCGTGCTCGTCGGCGCGCTCGCCGTCGCCGCGCACGGGATCGGCGGTGGCGGGGTGCCGCGTTCGGCGGAGATCGGTCTGCTGCTGGTGGTTTCGCTGGCGGCGGGGATGTTCGCCGGTGGCGCGCGCTCGACTGCCGCCGGACGCCTTGCGCCACAGCCGGATTCCGCTGTTCGTCGTACGCTCCGAGCTCCCGCCGCGCGCACCGGCGCGGCTTTGGTCGGCGGGCAGTGGGTCGGCCACTTCGCCCTCTCGGCGACCCTGGACCACCACGGCGACCTGGTGCATCTGCCCGGCGCGCCGATGATCGCGGCGCACCTGCTCGCCGCCTTCGCCTGCGCCGCACTGATTCTCGCCGCCGAGCGGCTGTATCTCGTCGCGTCGAGCACCCTTCGGGCCGTGCTCGCCGCCCCGGTCTCCCCCGTCGGCCCGCGCCTCGCGCACTGGTTCGACACTCCCGTCGCCCCGCGTGGCGCCCGTCCGAAAGGCGCGCGCAGCCCGCGTGCCCCACCCCTGTCCGCCTGATCCCCCGACCTCAGATCTCTTCGGACAGAAGGCAATTCCATGCACAACTTCATCACCCGTGGCACCGGCACGGCGGCACTCGCGGCCGGGCTGGTCCTGGCCGCCTGCGGTAGCGCGGCCGCGCACGTGACGGTCGACGCGCCCGGCGCGGCCCAGGGCGGGTACACTGTGGCCACCTTCAAGGTGCCCACCGAATCCGAGACCGCGTCCACCACCGGACTGCGCGTCACCGTGCCGAATCTCAAGAGCGTGCGCACCGAACCGCTGGCCGGGTGGACCGCCACGATCGAGCGCAACGACAAGGGCGAGGCGGTCGCGGCCGTGTGGACCGCCGACCCGGGCAACAAGGGCGTCGGCCCCGGCCAGTTCCAGCGCTTCGTGCTCTCCCTCGGCCCGCTGCCGAAGCAGGAGACGCTGAGCTTCCCGGCCCAGCAGACCTACAGCGACGGCAAGGTCGTCGCCTGGGATCAGCCCAGCACCGACGGCGCCGAGCCCGAACACCCGGCGCCCTCGCTCACCCTGAGCGCCTCCGGCGGCGCGCACGGTGACGACCACCAGGTCGCCGCGGGCGATGCCGCCGAGGCCGAGACCGATACCGTCGCCCGCTGGCTGGGCGGGATCGGCCTGGCGCTCGGCCTGTTCGCCGCGGCGCTCGGCCTCGGCCTGGTCTTCCGTGGACGGCGCTCGTGACGCGCCTCGTCGAGCGGGTGCTCACCGTGTTGCTCGCCGGGCTGTTCGCCTCGGCGTTCGCGGCGGCGGGTTTCGCCAACGCGCATTCGGCGGCCGTGAGCAGCGTGCCGGAGAACGGCACGACCATCGAGAGCGGTCCCGCGCGCGCCAGCATCACCTTCAACGAGGCACTGCAGGAGAGCTTTCCGTCGCTGACCGTGGTCGGGCCCGACGGCAGACTGTGGTCGAAGGGCAAGGCCAGCGTCGAGGGCAACACGGTGAGTGTGGAGCTCGGCGAGCTGGGGCCGGTGGGTGAGTACACGCTCGCGTTCCGGGTGACCTCGGCCGACGGTCATCCCGTCAGCGGGACCAGGACCTTCACGCTGAGCAAGGCGGGCACCGGCACGCCGGGCCCGCGCCCGGGCGAGGACCAGGCCGAGGGCGGCGGCGACTCCGGCGGGGTGCCCGTGTGGGTGTTCATCGCCGGTGGCGTGGTGCTGTTCGGCGCCGGGCTCGCGGTGGCGCTGCTCGGCGGCCGTCGCGCGAAGTAGCCCACGATGACGATCGGTCGCCGGGAACCCGGGACGACGCCACGGCAGTGGCGGGTCCTGGCGCCGGTCGTGGTCACCGCGCTGGCCGGGGTGCTGCTGGCCTGGGGGCTGCGCGGCGGGGGCGGATTCCCCGGCGTGGCCTGCGCGCGGGTGGTCGCCGACGGCGCGGGCGCGGTGGTGCTCGGGCTGGCGGCGCTGCCCCGGCTCCAGGACCGGCTGACGGTGAGCTGGCGGCCGCTGGCGGCGCTGGCCGGGATCTGGTTCGCCGCCGAGTTCGCCGTGCTGGTGTGCGAGGCCGCCGAGATCGTCGGGGTGCCGGTGCGCGCGCTGGGCGCCGCCGAGTTCGGCACCTTCCTGACCAGGCTCAGCGGCGGGCAGATCGGCATCGCGATCCTGTTCTGCACCGGCGCGATCGCCTGTTACGCGGCGGTGGCGTTCCGTCGGCCGGAGTCGGCCTCGGCCGATCTGGTGCTGGTCTTCGCCGCCGTCGCGCTGGCGCTGCGCCCGATCACCGGGCACATGTCCCAGCAGGCGTTCGGTTCGGTGCTGGCCGCGGTGCACGCGCTGGCCGCCGCCTGCTGGCTGGGGCTGCTGCTGGCGATGGCGGTGGTGCTGCGCACCAGGGGCGAGTGGGCGGCCACGCTGCCGCGCTATTCGGCGCTGGCCGGGCCGCTGGTGCTCGCCGTCGCGCTGACCGGCCTGATCGACGGGCTGGTCCGGCTCGGCGGCCTCGCCCCGCTGTGGACGAGCGGTTACGGGCGCATCCTGCTGGCGAAGGTCCTCGTGCTGGCGGTGCTGGTGGGGCTGGGCTGGTGGTGGCGGCGCGGGTGGGTCGCCAAGGCCGCGAGTCATCGGGTGACGGCGGCGGATTCGCTGCGCAACGCCGCGCTCGAGGTGACGGTGATGGGGTTGGCCTTCGGCCTGGCCGCGACGCTGGCCGTCACCGCGTAGTCGGCTGAGTCACGTTCGTCCACAGCTCCGTTGGACGATGTACGAACCCCGCTAGAGTTGCGCCATGACCGAAGTGAGGATCGCCGAAGACTGCGCCGCGCCCGCCGAGACCGCGTTCGCCTTCATGAACGACTACCACAACCTGCCGAAGTTCTGGTACGGCCTGGAGTCCTTCACCCCGGTCACCGCGCAGACCGACGGCCTCGGCGCCACCTTCGACGGCAAGATGAAGCTGGGCCCCGCCTCGCTGACCTCCCGGATCGAGGTCGTGGGCTGGGAGGAGAACCAGCTCATCGCCACCCGCTCGATCAAGGGCATCGAGATCGTCACCACCTTCCGGTTCCTGCCCAAGGGCCCCGAGCTGTGCACGATCGACGCGGTCATCGATTTCTCCGTCGGCGGCGGCCTCACCGGCAAGGTGCTGGCCAAGACGATCGAGCCGTTCATCAAGATCGCCGTGCAGCACACCACCGATTCGCTGCGTCGCGAGATCGAGAAGGCCCACCAGGCCAGCGCCTGAGAAGGACGGGTCCCACCTCGTCGGCCGGACCTGACACAATCGGCTCCATGACCGAATCAGCGAATGTTGTGGCCACCGCCGATCTGGCCGACGAGATCGGCCCCGAGATCCGCTCCTGCGATACCCAGTTCATCCAGTTCGGTGGCCGGGAAGCGTTCGCCGGACGGATCACCACGATCCGCTGCTTCCAGGACAACCTGCTGGTCAAGCAGACCCTGAGCGAGCCGGGCGAGGGCAAGGTGCTCGTCGTCGACGGCGGCGCCAGCGTGCACACCGCCCTGGTGGGCGACATCATCGCGGGCCGTGGCGTGGACAACGGCTGGGCGGGCGTGATCGTCAACGGCGCGGTGCGCGACTCGGCGATCCTGCGCACCCTCGACATCGGGGTCAAGGCGCTGGGCACCAACCCGCGCAAGAGCACCCAGACCGGCAGCGGCGAGAAGGACGTCACCGTGGAGTTCGGCGGCATCAGCTTCGTCCCCGGCGACATGCTCTACAGCGACCACGACGGCGTCGTCGTCCGCGCGGAGGACTGAACCACTCGGCGGGTGTTCGGGGATCAGTTCCCGGACACCCGCACCTTGTGTCCGGCCAGGATCACCACGTCGCCGACCTGTAGCTGGCGGCCGCGGCGGAGTTCGACCTCGTCGTTGACTCGGACCAGGCCCTGGGCGATCACCGTCTTGGCCTCGGAACCCGAATCGATCAGGTTGGCCAGTTTCAGGAATTGCCCGAGCTTGATGACCTCGTCATCGATGGGCACATCGACTGGTTCGGACATGCGCTAATACTTACTCCTCCACCGAAAACCGCGTGCAACCGGCCCCGTTGCCGCGCGGGCGGAACACGCCGCGCTCGCGGCCGTACCCATCCGGCGCGGATACACGCACACTGGACTGGTGACCTCCGCGCAAACCGAACATCCACGCGCCGCCGCGCCCCCCGCGGACAGAGCGGGCGCCCCGGCGACGCACCGTCCGCACGGTCGCCTGTCGGAGGTACCGCACATCACCGGGCTGGTGCTCGGGGTGTTCGCGGTGCTGTGTTTTCTGTGGAGTCTGTCGCCCGCGCTGCGGTATCTGACCCACACTCCGCGCCACTACGTCGACACCTACTACTTCGACGCCCCCGACACGAGTCTGGTGTGGGCGCTGGTGGTGGGTCTGCTGGCGGCCGCGCTGGCCGGACGCAAACGGATCGCCTGGTGGCTACTGATCGGCTATCTGGCGTTGTTCGCGCTGGCCAATATCGCCGAGTACACCGACAAGGGCGATGTCGACGCGCTGGTGGCGTGCGTGGTGCACGTGGTGGTGATCGTCATCCTGATCGCCGCGCGCAAGCAGTTCTACACCCGGGTGCGGCCCGGCGCGGCCTGGAAGGCGCTCGGCGTGCTGGTCGCGGGGATCGCGGCGGGCTGGTTGCTGGGGTGGGGGCTGGTGGAGCTGTTCCCCGGCTCGTTGCCCGCCGACGGCTGGCAGCGGCCGCTGTGGTCGCTCTACCGGGTCACCGCCGCCATCCTGGTGGACAACGAGAACTTCGACGGCGCGCCGCCGCACTGGGTGAACCTGCTGCTCGGCCTGTTCGGCGCGTGCGCGCTGCTGGGCGCGGTGGTGGTGCTGCTGCGTTCCCAGCGCGCCGACAACGCCATGACCGGGCGCGACGAGTCGGCCATTCGCGGTCTGCTCGCCGAGGCCGATGTCGAGGACTCGCTGGGCTACTTCGCCACCCGCCGCGACAAGGCGGTGATCTTCGCGCCGAACGGCAAGGCCGCCATCACCTATCGCGTGGAACTGGGCGTGTGCCTGGCCAGCGGCGACCCGATCGGCACCCACGACGCCTGGGAGCCCGCGGTGCGGGCCTGGTTGCGCCAGGCCGACCGGTTCGGCTGGGCGCCCGCGGTGATGGGCGCGAGCGAAGCGGGCGCCACCGTCTACCGCAACGCGGGTCTGACCGCGCTGCGGCTCGGTGACGAGGCCGTCCTCGACACCCGCACCTTCTCGCTGGCCGGTCCGCACATGAAACAGGTGCGTCAGGCCGCGAACCGGCTGCGCAAGCAGGGCTACGAGGTGCGTATCCGCCGCTGGCGCGACATCCCCGCCGAGGAGTACGCGGCGATCGTCGGCCGCGCCGACGCCTGGCGCGACACCGAGACCGAGCGCGGCTTCTCCATGGCGCTGGGCCGCCTGGGCGACCCACTCGACGGCGACTGCCTGCTGGTGGAGGCGTGCGACGGCGAGGAGCGGGTGCGCGGCATGCTCTCGTTCGTGCCGTGGGGCCGCTCCGGGGTCTCGCTGGAACTCATGCGGCGCGACCCGACCAGCCCCAACGGCGTGATGGAGCTGATGATCTCGCAGCTCGCGCTCACCGCCGACCAGTACGGCGTCACCCGGATCTCGTTGAACTTCGCGGTGTTCCGTTCGGTGTTCGAGGAGGGCGGACGCATCGGCGCCGGTCCGATCCTGCGGGCCTGGCGCGGGGTGCTGCTGTTCTTCTCGCGCTGGTGGCAGCTGGAGGCGCTGTACCGCTCGAATGTGAAGTATCAGCCGCGCTGGGTGCCCCGGTTCTTCCTGTTCGAGGAGAGCAGGCAGCTGCCGCGCGTGGCCACGGCATGCGGCCTGGCCGAAGGCTTCCTGCCGCGGCTGGGCAAGGAACCCGACGCCGCCGTGCACACCGGCACGCACCCCTCGGTGCCCGAGAGCGTCACCGGCCTGCACGACGACGGCAGCGCGCCCGAATCCGCCACCGACGCCGCCACCGACCAGGGCCCGCGCCGACCCGAACAGGTCCGCGTACGCCTGGACAAACTCGGCCGACTCACCGCCGCCGGGGTGGACGCCTACCCCGTCGCCTATCCCCCGACCCACACCATCGCCGAGGCCAGGCGCTGTCCCAAGGGCACCACGGTCCGGGTGGCGGGACGACTGCTGCGCATCCGCGACTACGGCGGCGTGATCTTCGCGGTGGTGCGCGACTGGACCGACGAGATCCAGCTGCTGATCGACCGCGAACGCGTCGGCGCCGACCGCAGCGCCGAGTTCACCGAATTCTTCGACCTGGGCGACCTGATCGAGGTGAGCGGCCAGCTCGGGGTGAGTCGCGGCGGCGAACTCTCGCTGCTGGCCCAGGACTGGCGGATGAACGGCAAGTGCCTGCATCCGCTGCCCGACAAGTGGCGCGGCCTGGCCGACGCCGAGGCCAAGGTGCGCCAACGCTACGTCGACATGGCGATCGACCCGCAGACCCGCGAGGTGATGGCCAAGCGCAGCGCGGTGCTGCACTCGCTGCGCGACTCCCTGCACAACTGGGGTTTCCTCGAGGTGGAGACGCCGATCCTGCAGCAGGTCCACGGCGGCGCCAACGCGACCCCGTTCCGCACCCACATCAACGCCTACGACCTGGATCTGTACCTGCGCATCGCCCCCGAGCTGTATCTCAAGCGGCTGTGCGTGGGTGGCATGGAGAAGGTGTTCGAGGTGGGCCGCACCTTCCGCAACGAGGGGGTGGACTTCAGTCACAATCCCGAGTTCACGATCCTGGAAGCCTATGAGGCGCACAGTGATTACCTGCGGATGATGCAGCTGTGCCGCAAGCTGATCCAGGACGCGGCGGTGGCCGCCAACGGCGCCGAGGTGGCGCTGCGGCCCACCGAGGACGGCGGTTTCGAGACCGTCGACATCTCCGGCGAGTGGCGGGTCAAGACCGTGCACGGCGCGGTCTCGGAGGCGGTCGGCGCCGAGGTGAACACGCGCACCGAGCTCGAGCGGCTGCACGAGCTGTGCGATCAGGTCGGCGTGAACTATCAACACGGTTGGGACGCGGGACAGGTCGTGCTCGAGATGTACGAGCACCTGGTGGAGGCGCGCACCACCGAACCCACCTTCTACCTCGACTTCCCCACCTCGGTCTCCCCGCTGACCCGCTCGCACCGCAGCATCGACGGCGTCACCGAGCGCTGGGACCTGGTGGCCTGGGGCGTCGAATTGGGCACGGCCTACAGCGAACTCACCGATCCGGTCGAGCAGCGTCGTCGTCTCACCGAACAGTCCATGCTGGCCGCGGGCGGCGACCCGGAGGCGATGGAGCTCGACGAGGACTTCCTGCAGGCGCTCGAACACGCCATGCCGCCCACCGGTGGGCTCGGCATGGGCGTGGACCGGGTGGTCATGCTGATCACCGGTCGCAGCATTCGCGAAACCCTGCCATTTCCTCTGGTGAAACCTCGCTGATCGGGTACCCGTCCCGAGGCGTCGACAATGCGCGTAGACGTCCCGATCTTGGAAGTTCGGTGTCGTTGCGGCACCATCGGTCTCGCGGACCGGCACCGGGAGGAATGCCGGACGCGAACGCCTGACGGGATGGGAATAGATGTATCTGGATCTGCTGACCACGGCCTCGCTGGCCGATCCACACCTGCTGAGCAGCAGCGTGGACACCCTGGCGAGCTCCGACACGGTCAACACCGCCCTCGATGTGCTGGCGAAGAAGAGCCGGGGCAGCAGCGGGAGCAAGAGCCGCGGCGGCGTCGGCACGATCTTCGGCGGCATCTGCTGCCTGGTGATCGTGGTGGTGATCATCGTGGTCGTCGTGATGCTCAAGAAGAAGAACAACAATCAGCCGCCGCAGGGGCAACCGCCCTTCGGTCAGCCGGGGCAGCAGCCGTACGGGCAGCAGCCCTTCGGGAACACCGGTGGTCAGCCGTACGGGCAGACGGGTCAGCAGCCCTACGGTCAGCAACCGTACGGGCAGCAGCCCTACGGTCAGCCGGGTGGTCAGCCGCCCTACGGTCAGCCCGGTCAACCGCCGTACGGCCAGCCGGGGCAGCCGCCCTATGGTCAGCCGGGTCAGCCGCCCTACGGCCAGCCCTGACCTGATCGGAGGACTCGCGGCGATACCCTCGTTCGATGACGAGGCATCCCCGCGAGTCCTCGAACGATCACCTGTTCGCCAAGGGGCTCTCCGCGACCGGTCTGGCCGCGTTGTTCCTGCTCCTGCGACTGTTCGCGGTGACCGACTACGACTGGAACGCCGCGTTCTCCCTGGTCGGCACCCTCGGCATCGGCGATGTGGCCGCCATGGTCCTCGGCACGTTGATGGCGGCGCCGGTGCTGGCCGGGTGCGCGCTGGGAATCCTGTTGCCCGCCGCGCTCATCCATCAGATCGCCCTCGGCAGACCGAGCTGGTCCACCGCGGGCAATCTCACCTGGTTCATCACCGTCGCGTTGTTCTTCGTCTCGCTGCTGTGGACCTTCCGGCAGTGGTGGGTGGCGGTGCTGGCCGTGCTGGTCGGCCTGACCCTCTACGCGCTGGTGCTGCCCCACCGGAACAGGCATGAGCACAGTCGGTTCGCGCACTGGTTCCTGCGCAGTTCGGTGCTGATCGTCACCGTGGCGGCGCTGATCCTCGCCACCGTCGTGCAGGACCCGTGGGTCTCGCTCGAACGCATCCACACCAGGAACGACGGTGTGCTCGAGGGGTATGTGATGGAGAATCCGCCGGGGTTCCTGAAGGTGCTGCGGGAGCGGGGCCGCGAGATCGTCATCCTCGACGTCGCCGATGTCACCGGGCGCGAGGAGGTCGACCCGGAGCCGTGAGGCGGCGCCGCCGGGGATGGGGCAGAGTGAGGGGCGTGCAGCTGATTCTCGTGCGTCATGCCCAGCCCGACCGCGTGGTCGGCACGTCCACCGCCGCCGCCGACCCGGCGCTGACCGAGATCGGCAGGCGCCAGGCCGAGCGGGTGCCCGCCGCGCTGGCCGCCCACGACATCGTCCGCGTGGTCTCGAGCCCGCAGCGCCGCGCCCGCGACACCGCCGCGCCCACCGCTACCGCGCGCGGCCTGGCGGTCGAGATCGTCGACGACCTCGCCGAATACGACCGCGACCTGCCCGCCTACATCCCCATCGAGGACGCGAAGACCGATTTCGCCGACGCCTACGCCCGCATCAAGGCGGGCTACCTGCCCGAGCAGATCGACGGCCCCGCCTTCACCGCCCGCGTCCTCACCGCCGTCGACGCCCTGGTCGCGAGCAGCGCCCCCACCGACACCGTGGTCGCCTTCGCCCACGGCGGCGTGGTCAACGTGCTGCTGGCCGACATCCTCGGCCTGCCCCGCCCGCTGACCTTCCCGATCGACTACTGCTCGATCACCCGCATCCTCTACTCCCGCACCGGCACCCGCACCGCGGCCACCATCAACGAGAACGGCCACGTCTGGGAACTGCTCCCCCGCAACCTCTCCCGCACCGCCCCCTGACAGACCACAGGCCCGGTGTCGTGGACACCGGGCCTGTCATCGTGTCAGCTCACGCTTGCTGGGCGATCCAGTTGTGCATCCAGGTGATGGCGGTCTGGCCGCCGCCCACCGGGTAGGAGCCGTAGAGGGTGTGGGCCTGGGAGCGGTAGAAGCGCTCCAGGTCCTTGGCGCGCTGCTGGTTGGCGGCCTCCGACAGCTGGGCCTGCAGCGTCGGGACGCCGCCGTGGGCCATCAGGTCGTTCATGATCGCGCCCGCCTCGATCTGGTAGCGCCACAGGTTGGCCGGGTTGGCGTCCGAGCTCTGGGCCAGGAAACCGGCGAACCGGGTGACGAAATCGTCGGTGGCGGTGGCGCAGTAGAGGTCGTCGACCGCGCAGATGGTGCGCACCCGGTCGCTGATCCAGCCGAAGCCGCCGGGACGCGCGCCACCGGCGCCAGCGCCCTGGGCGTGCGGGCCCACCTGCACATCGGTCGGCGAGCGGCGCGGGTCGGAGATCAGGCCGACGGCGGCGACGCGCTCGGGCCGGATCGGGCCGATGCCGATGCCGATCTCGGCGGCGAGATCGCCCGCGGCGTCGGCACCCTGGCTGTAGCCGACCAGCGCGACCTTGGTGTCGGCGCAGGCGGCCAGCTTCGCGGTGATCAGCCCGCGTGCGGTGTCGACGGCCTCCTTCTTGGAGTTGCCGTACACATCGCCTTCCCACGGGAACGCGGTCGCGGCGTAGGTCACATAGTCGACGTCGGTATTGCGGGGTAGTCCGTTGGTGACGCCCGCCAGCATGCCGGGGCCGGGCTCCTTGTCGTGGCCCGTCTCCCAGGTACCCGGGATCGCCACGACATACAGGCTCGGGCAACCCGGTGCCGCGGAGGCACTCGTACTACCGACCATGATTCCGGTGGTCATCGCCGCGGCAGCACCCAGTGCCGCGGCAACTTTCTTCAAACGCATGCCGCTCCAGTTCAACCTTGTCTTCCCAGACCTCGCCGCGAATCACAATAAAGCCACCGGCCCGCCAGTGCCACATGACCGGGTGTCCATGTCCGATTTCCGACAGTCGGCGAACGATCGCATGACCGCGCCACCGATGAATTCCGCGTCACACTGTCGTCTACACAGCAACCGAGCAAGATCGAATCAACCGGAAATCGAGGACATCATGGGCAAGATCGTTGTGGCGGAGTTCGTTTCGGCCGACGGAATCATCGACAACCCCGCCTGGACCGCGCCGTACTGGAACGACGCCATCGGCGCGTTCAAGAACCCCGAGGTCTTCGACGCCGACGCGCTGCTGCTCGGCCGCGTCACCTACGAGGGCTTCGCCGCGGCCTGGCCCGAGCACCCCGAGGAGGGCGAGTACAAGGACCGCATGAACTCGATGCCCAAGTTCGTCGCCACCTCCACCACCGCGGAGCTGGACTGGAACGCCACCCGGATCGAGGGCGATCTGGCCGAGTCCATCGCGAAGCTGCGCGCCGAGCACGACCTGCTCGTCTATGGCAGCGGCGCGCTGGTGGAACTACTGCGCGCGCACAATCTGGTCGACGAGTACCGGCTGGTGGTCTACCCGGTCTTCGTCGGCAAGGGGCTGCGGCTGTTCACCGATGTCGACGCCGCCGCGAAGCTCGAGCTCACCAGCTCCGAAACCCTCGACAACGGCGTGCAGTTGAACATCCTCACCGTCACCGGCCACACGCTGGACTGACGGTGGGATGTTCGCCCGCGGTCGCCGAACTCACACCTCGAGGTCTTCCTCGATGCCCTTGAGGCGGTGGCGGGCCAGCGCCAGGTTGCCGCGGGCCCGGTCCAGGGCGAGGTAGAGGAACAACCCTTTGGACTTGCGGCCCGTCATCGGCCGGATGATGTGGTACTGGGTGCCCAGGGTGATGAGGATGTCCTCGATCTCCTCGTTGAGGCCGAGCTGTTCGATGGTCCGCATCTTGGCCCGGACCACCTCGGTGTTGCCCGCGGCCGCGATCTGCAGATCCAGGGCCTTGGTGCTGCTGAGCATGCCGAGCGCCATGCCGGAGTTGTAATCGACGATCGCGGCGCCGACCGCGCCGTCGATCACCATCATGTCCTTGAGTGCCAGATCGATATTCGACATGTCCTACCTTTCATTTGGTGTGCTTGCCCTGGTCGTTGCCAGAGATGTTCGCCGCCGCCAGATGTTCGGCGATGGCGCGAGCGACCGGTCGCGACTCCAGGTGGAGCCGACCGACGTTCACTTCCGGGCCCGCCAGCACCGTCAACGCGGTGTATCCGGCGGCGTAGATCACCACCTGCCCGTCGGTGCCGTGCACGACGACCTCGCTGAATCCGCCGCCGTGCGCGGTGGAGGCCAGCCGGAACGACAGCGACAGTTGCGCGGCGGCCAGCGCCGCCATGCCCGCGGGTTCGATGTGCGGGGGTAGATCGTGCTCGATGAGCAGGCCGTCACTGGAGGCGACGATCGTCCCCGTGAGCCGGGGCACGCGCTCGCGCAGGGATTTCAGTTCGGCCAGTACGGCCGCGTTGCGTTCGGGCACGGTCATCACCTTGGTCAACTTCTTTCCCCTCCAATCACCGAGCAGTTTCTTCCGCGCGGTCACGCAAGCTCCTCCAACGCCGCCTTGAGCCGGATGAGTAGGTCGCGGTCCACGGGTTGCCAGCGCTCGGGTTGATAGGGCCGCACTCCGCGGTATCGGACGGACGCGGTCGCTTCCTCGTCGAGCGCGTGCCGACCCGATCCGCTCGTCCCGAGGAGGGGACGTGTCGGTCGCGGCGGATTCGGCACCCGCCGGGGCAGTTCGGGGACGCCGGTCGTGGGCCGGGGCATGCGGCGCGGGGCCGGTTCCGGGGCGAGGGCGAGGTGACGGCGCCGCGCGACGGGGGCCTCGATCAGCCCCGCGGCGGTGAGGTCGCGCACCGCGACCAGGCAGCCGTAGGTGGTGCGGCCCAGGTCGCGGGCGATGTCGGCGATGCTGCGGCGGCTGTCGACGGCGGCGAGCACCTCGGCCTGACTGCCGGTGAGCACCACCCGTTTCCCGTCGGTGCGCTGGGCCGGGACCACCGGTTGCGTCGCGACCAACTCCGCGGGCCACGGCCCGAACTCCGGATCGCCGCGCCGGGCGCATTCGTGCACCACCGCGTGCGGCGCGACCCGGCAGACGTTCGACAGCCAATGCTCGGGCGCCGGAACGAATTCCGGTTCGGCTGGGGAGGCCAGCAGGAAATAGGCCGCGTCGTAGACCGAGAGCACCGCGAGGGTTTCCAGGCGTGGGCCGTGCGGCAGCGCGTCGGGGTCGCCGGAGCCAGCACGTCGCCAGTCCTCCGCGGTGGCCACCCCCGCCTCGACCACCAGGCGGTCCAGGCCGGGCGTGCGGCGACAGCCCGCCGAGGTGATCGCGCCGTCGGCGAAGTGGAACTCGCCGTCTCCGGCGCGCAGGACGCCGGTGGATCGCTGCTGTTCGAGCCGGTGTAGTTCGTCGGCGAGCGCGACGCTCATCGTTGCCCACCCGTCAGTTCGTCGAGCGCCGAGCGCAGTTGGTAGCGCGCCATGCCCAGGTTGCCGGTGTCACCGTCGAAGACCACGTGCATGAACAGGCGGCCGTCGAAATCGCCGTCGACGAGGTGCAGCAGGTGGAAACCCGAGGTGCGACAGACGACGATCTCGGAGATCTCGTCGTTGTCGCGGCCACCGGACAGCGCCGTACAGCCGAGGGCGGCCCGCACCACCTCGGTGGTGCCCGCCGCGTCCTCGTGCTCGTCGACGATGCCGTGCGCCCCTGCCGCGGCAATCGCCAATCCGCTGGCCCCGTCCACCAGTGTCACGCTGCGCGCACCGGGAATATCCATGATGCGTTGCAAGCAGCCGTCGAGAGAATTCACACGCCCCGGCCCGTCATCGATCGGTTATCGAAACGAGACGCTATACCGCCCCGCAACCACTCGCATCCCGAACGCCGGAAAATTGCTGCCGGGCAAAATGTTTGCTGGGGTTTGCTGGAAAACCGCTCGGTATCAATACTTTTGAGTAACCGGACGCGTCATTCGCTACTCGTCGGTGAACCCGAAGGTCAATCCCCCTTTTCGGCGCCCAGCGATCACCGCGCGAACTTCGGAATTATCCACTTCGCAAACCTCGCCTTTGTGTGGACGCCGTTTTTCCCGGAAACAACGCGCGGTGCGGGTCAGCCCGCGGCGCGCCGGTACCAGGATTCGGCTTCGCGATGCGCGCCCTCGGATTCGAGCAGGGCGGCGAGGTTGGCCATCGCGCGCGGGTGACCGAGATCGGCGGCGCGACGGAAGCAGCGGCGCGCGGCGGTGACGGCACCGCGGTCGCGCAGCAGCAGGCCGAGATTGTTCATCGCGTCGATGTCGCCGTTGTCGGCGGCCTCGGCGTACCAGGACTCGGCCTCGTCGAAATGGTGGCGCTGTTCGTAGAGCCGGGCCAGGTTGTACATGGCGTCGAGATGCCCGGCGACGGCGGCGCGGTGGTACCAGATCTCGGCATCGGTGCGGTCGCCGTACTGGTAGAGCAGCGTGGCCAGGTTGTACATGGCGTTGCTGTTGCCACCCGAGGCCGCGCGCCGGTACCAGGACTCGGCCTCCTCGATGTCACCGAGCTTGTCGAGCAGCACGGCGAGGTTGTTCATGGCCCGCGTGTGCCCCGCCGCCGAGGCCTGCCGGAACCAGTATTCGGCGGCCTCGAAATCGCTGTGGTCGTAGTAGATGTTGGCGAGATTGTGCATGGCGGTACCGTCTCCGCGCTCGGCAGCGCGATGCAGGCTCGCCATCGTTCCCGGCGGCAACGGCACAGCTCCCCCTCGGATCACCGGTTACACCTCGTCACGGAAAGTCTATGTGCTGCACCGAAGATCAGCCACGTCCTTCTCGTGTACCCCGAACCCCTTGCCCCCGAACACCGTTCACCCCCCTACGCATCTCCCCGGCAAACCCACTACCCCTCCGGTACCGATTCGCGCCCACCCCCAGCGCTCGAGCGCAACCCTCGCACCAGCTCGGCCACTACCCACCAACTGACTACGATATTGTAGTCAAAAACGTTGACTACAATATCGTAGTCGCCTAATATGACTACGAAATCGTAGTCACCAAGGAGGTTGCCGTGGCCTACTCGGGAAAGGTGACCAGCCCCGAATCACTCGGCCGAATCCTGCAACAGGCCCGTCTTCTCAGCGGCCTCACCCAGCGCGAACTCGCTGAACGATTGGGTACCACCCAGCGCTACATCTGGGAGATCGAGGCAGGCAAGCCCTCGATCTACGTCGAGCGACTCTTCGCCATGATGCGCGAGACCGGCATGGAACTCACCGCGACCATCGACCCGAGGGACGACCACCATGGGTGATCTGACCGTCGAGCTGTACGGCACTCACCTGGGAACCCTCAGCGGCACCTCCCGTGACTACGATTTCGTGGCAGACGCCCAGGCCATCGGCACCTTCGGCCTGGACAGCACGATCCTGTCGCTGGCTGTCCCCCTGGCCGCCGTCCCGACGCGAGCACGCAGATCCCGTCGGCAGAACTTCTTCCGCGAACTGCTGCCGGAAGGCAGGATGCTCACACGCATGGCCGAGGCGGCGGGCCTCGGCGAGCGCGACGTGATCGGACTGCTCCGCCGATACGGTCGTGACGTGGCGGGTGCGATCCAGATCTGGGATCCCGATGTTCCCGGAGAGCCGAAATCCCCCGCGCTGGAGCCCCTGACCACGGCCGCTGTCGCGGAGATGCTGATCAATGTCGGCGAGAACCCGCTCGGAAACAGACCGGCCGGTGGCAAAACGTCGCTGGCTGGCGTGCAGGACAAGATCGTCCTGGCTCGAACCCCGCAGGGGTGGAATCGCGTCATCGACGGCTATCCGTCGACCCATATCCTCAAGCCAGAATCGGGTACGAATCCGAGCACGATCTACGACGAGGAGTATGGGGCGCGTTTCGTTCGCGCCGTGGGGCTCGCCGAATACGACACGTGGACAACCGAGTTCGACGGCGTTTCCGCGGTGGTGATCGAACGATTCGATCGGGTGGGTGACGCGCCTTCCTCGCGAATTCACCAGGAAGACTTCAGCCAGGTGCTGGGCGCCTCGGGCGATCAGAAGTATCAGCGGTTCGGTGGGCGCGTCACCATGGCGCGCATCGCGGGCTGCCTGGCCGCGCTCGGTGATCGTGAATCGCTGAAACGCCTGCTGCGGATGACCACTCTCGCGGTCGCGGTCGGAAATCTGGACATGCACGCGAAGAACATCTCGCTGCTGCACCTGCCCGACGGCTCGACCACGCTCGCGCCCGCGTACGACTTCGTTCCACAGACTCATCAGCGCAATGACGGCGAGATGGCGCTGGCGGTGCACGAGGAGTACCGCCACCGGGCGATCACCCGTGCGCATCTCGTCGCCGAGGGTGCTGCCTGGGGTTTGTCCAACGCCGCCGAGATCGTGGATGCCACCTTGTCCCGCACACTGTCCACAGTGCGAGCCGAAACACCGCATCCCCGGGCACATTCCACGCTGACCGGCGACATCACCCGCTTCACCACCAACCTGCTCGCGGGGCGGGCGGCTGGGTGGGATGGTTAGGCGGAGATCCAGGTGGCGAGTGGCCAGATGGTGGCCATGGCCAGGGTGCCGAGGGCGGCGCGAGGGGAGATGAGGTCGCCGCGGAGGGCGGCGCCGGAGGCGAGGAAGGCGCCGGAGGCGAAGGCGAGGGCTTCACCGATGATGAGGACGGTGAGGGCGGTGATCTTTCTGGGGGCCTCACACGATGGGTCGACCGGGCAGCGGTCCAGGTCGTCGATGAGGACGGCGGCGATGGCGGCGGAGTAGACGAAGGCGGCGAGTACCGCGACGCAGAGTGCGGTGGTGAGGAGGAGGTCGGCCAGCCGTAGGACGGTCGGCCCGCGGGAGTTCATGAATCCCAACGTACTGGGGGGTGCGTCGATACGATCGGACGAATTCTCTATCGGCGGCATGTCAGGACATCGGGATCATGAGAACTCCTCGCCTTCTTCTCCTGCTGATGACCGGGGTAACCGGTGCGCTCGTCCTGCCCGGGGCGGCGACGGTGAGTGCCGCGCCGCAGACGTGTGCACCGTGGACGCGGGAGGTCGTCGCCGATGGGTTCGGGGCGTTGGAGAATCTCGGGTTCGACGGGCGGGGGAATGTGCTGCTGTCCGAACAGGATCTGGGTGGTGGGCCGGGGGCCGTGCGGGTGCTGGGTGCCGATGGCACTCGGGGCACGCTGGCTGACGGGGTCGATGGGCCGGGTGGAATCGTGGTTGACGGGGCGAGCGCGTACTTCACCACCGGGAACACCGCGACGGCCGCGTTGAGCGGGCAGAGTTCGGGGACAATCGATGCGGTCGATCTCGAGACCGGTGTCCGGAGCACGGTCGCGCGCGGGCTGACGATGCCGAACGGGCTGACGCGATTGGCGAACGGTGACTTCGTGGTGAGTAGGGACATCGGCGGTGGGTCGATGACCAGGGTGGACACGGCGGGCAACACCACGCCGTTCGCGACGACGCTGACCTCGACCAACGGCCTGGCCTTCGACGCACCCCGCGATCGGCTGATCGTCTCGACCACCTTCGACCCCACCACGGTGATCGCCGCCGTCGACCCTGCGGGCACCCCGATCACCCGCACCGAGCTCCCCGGCTTCGGCCCGCTGAACTCCGCCGACGACCTCACCGTCGCCCCCGACGGCACCGCCTACGTCGCGCTCAACGTGGCGGGCGCGGTCCACCAGGTCGACCTCGACAACGGCCGATCCTGCCGCATCGCCGACAACCTGCCCCTGATCTCCTCGGTCCGCTTCGGCACCGGCCCCGGCTGGGACCCGAACTCCCTGTACGCCACCAGCTTCCTGGGCACCGTCACCAAGCTGTCTCCGCCCCGGTAAGCACCGGCGAACGCGAAAGGCGCTCGCGGACCTGGTGGTCGGCGAGCGCCTTTCGTGTTGTCGCGAGAGATTACCGCTGGGCGACGGCGGTCGGCGGGATCGGCGCGGGGAGCGCGGTTTCGCCTTCCAGGAACTTGTCCACGGCCGAGGCGGCGGCGCGGCCCTCGGCGATGGCCCAGACGATCAGGGACTGGCCGCGGCCCATGTCACCGGCGACGAAGACGCCGGGGATGTTGGTGGCCCAGTTCTTGTCGCGCTGCACGTTGCCGCGGCCGTCGTAGCCGACGCCGAGGTCGGTCAGCAGGCCGGGCTTCTGCGGGCCGACGAAGCCCATGGCCAGCAGCACCAGGTCGGCTTCGAGGGTGAAGTCGGTGCCTTCGACCTTCTCGAAACGGCCGTTGGACATCTTGACCTCGTGGGCCTCGAGACCGGTGACCTTGCCGTCCTTGCCGACGAAACGCTCGGTGTTCACGGAGAACACGCGCTCGCCGCCCTCCTCGTGCGCCGAGGAGACCCGGTACATGAGGGGGTAGGTCGGCCACGGGGTCGAGCCCGCGCGCTCCTCGGGGGGACGCGGCATGATCTCGAACTGGTGGATGCTCTCGGCACCGTGGCGGTGCGAGGTGCCCAGGCAGTCGGCGCCGGTGTCGCCACCGCCGATGATGACGACCTTCTTGCCCTTCGCGTGGATGGGCGGCAGGCCGTCGGCGTCGGTGATGTCGTCGCCGAGCTGCACGCGGTTGGCCAGCGGCAGGAACTCCATGGCCTGGTGGATGCCGTCGAGCTCGCGGCCCGGGATCGGCAGATCACGGGCGATGGTGGCGCCACCGGCGAGCACGATCGCGTCGAACTGCTCGCGCAGCTGCTCGGCGGAGATGTCGACGCCCACGTTCACACCGGTCTTGAAGATGGTGCCCTCGGCCTCCATCTGGGCGAGGCGACGGTCGATGACCGCCTTCTCCATCTTGAATTCCGGGATGCCGTAGCGCATCAGACCGCCGATGCGGTCGTCGCGCTCGAACACGGTCACGGTGTGACCGGCCCGGGTCAGCTGCTGGGCGGCGGCCAGACCGGCCGGGCCGGAGCCGACGATCGCGATCTTCTTGCCGGTCAGGCGGGTCGGGTACACCGGGGTGACCCAGCCCTCGTCGAAGGCGTTCTCGATGAGCTCGACCTCGACCTGCTTGATGGTGACCGGCTGCTGGTTGATGCCCAGCACGCACGACGCCTCACACGGAGCCGGGCACAGGCGGCCGGTGAACTCCGGGAAGTTGTTGGTGGCGTGCAGACGGTCGATGCCCTCGCGCCAGCCACCCTTGTACACCAGGTCGTTCCACTCGGGGATCAGGTTCCCCAGCGGACAGCCGTTGTGACAGAAGGGGATACCGCAGTCCATGCAGCGGCTGGCCTGCTTCTGCAGGGTCTCGTGCGAGAACTTGTCCTCGTAGACCTCTTTCCAGTCGAGCAGTCGCAGCTCGACCGGGCGCCGGGTGGGAAGTTCCCGAGAGGTGTGCTTCAGAAATCCCTGGGGATCAGCCACGTGCGGCCTCCATAATCGCCTCGTCAACGTCCTTGCCGCTCTTCTCAGCTTCGGAGATGGCGAGCAAAACCTTCTTGTATTCGCGGGGCATGACCTTCACGAAGTGGTTCACCTGCTGGGACCAGTCGCTCAGGATGCGTTCGGCCACAGCCGAACCCGTTTCGTCGCGGTGCGTCGCGATGATGTCGCGCAGCCAGGTGAAGTCGTCACCGGAGAGCTGCTCGATCGCCTCGGACTGATCCGGGTTGACGCGCTCGGGCAGCGTGCCCTCCGGGTCGTAGACGAACGCGACACCGCCGGACATACCGGCGCCGAGGTTGCGGCCGGTACCACCGAGGATGACCACTCGGCCACCGGTCATGTACTCGAGCGCGTGGTCGCCCACACCCTCGACCACCGCGGTGGCGCCGGAGTTGCGCACGCCGAACCGCTCACCGGCGACACCGTTGATCAGGATCCGGCCGCTGGTGGCGCCGAACATGATCACGTTGCCCGCGATGATGTTGTCCTCGGCGACGAAGCCCTCCGGCGCGGTGAGCGACGGGCGGACCACGATGTGACCACCGGACAGACCCTTGCCGACGTAGTCGTTGGCGTCACCCTGCACGCGCAGGGTGATACCGGCCGGGACGAACGCGCCGAAGCTGTTGCCCGCCGACCCGTTGAAGGTGATGTCGATGGTGTCGTCGGGCAGGCCCGCGCCACCGTAGAGCTTGGTCACCTCGTGGCCGAGCATGGTGCCGACCGTGCGGTTGACGTTGGTGATCTTGGTTTCGATCTTCACCGCCTGACCACGCTCGAGTGCGGGGGCGCTCTGCGCGATCAGCTCGTTGTCCAGCGCCTTGTCCAGGCCGTGGTCCTGGGTGCCGGTGCAGCGGGTGTCCTGGTTCATGAACGCCGTCTCCGGCATGTCCAGGATCGGCGACAGGTCCAGCTTGGCGGCCTTGTAGTGCGCCTTGGCCTTGGTGGTGTCGAGCAGGTCGACCCGGCCGATGGCCTCGTCGAGGGTGCGGAAGCCCAGCTCGGCGAGCAGCTCACGCACCTCCTCGGCGATGAACAGCATGAAGTTCTCGACGAACTCCGGCTTGCCGGAGAAGCGCTCGCGCAGCACCGGGTTCTGGGTGGCGATACCCACCGGGCAGGTGTCGAGGTGGCACACGCGCATCATGATGCAGCCCGAGACGACCAGCGGAGCGGTCGCGAAACCGAACTCCTCGGCGCCGAGCAGGGCGGCGATCATCACGTCGCGGCCGGTCTTCATCTGACCGTCGACCTGGACCACGATGCGGTCGCGCAGGCCGTTGAGCAGCAGGGTCTGCTGGGTCTCGGCCAGGCCGAGCTCCCAGGGGCCACCCGCGTGCTTGAGCGAGGTCAGCGGCGAGGCGCCGGTGCCGCCGTCGTGGCCCGAGATGAGCACGACGTCGGCGTGCGCCTTGGACACACCGGTGGCGACGGTGCCGACACCCGGCTCCGCGACAAGTTTCACGTGAATCCGCGCCTGCGGGTTCGCGTTCTTCAGGTCGTGGATCAGCTGGGCCAGATCCTCGATCGAGTAGATGTCGTGGTGCGGCGGCGGGGAGATCAGACCCACGCCCGGGGTGGAGTGACGCACCTCGGCGACCCACGGGTACACCTTGTGCGCGGGCAGCTGGCCGCCCTCGCCCGGCTTGGCGCCCTGGGCCATCTTGATCTGGATGTCGGTGGCGTTGGTCAGGTAGTGCGCGGTGACGCCGAAGCGACCCGAGGCGACCTGCTTGATCGCCGAACGACGCCAGTCGCCGTTCTCCTCGACCTCGAAGCGAGCGGGGCTCTCGCCGCCCTCACCGGAGTTCGAGCGCGCGCCCAGGCGGTTCATCGCGATGGCGAGGGTCTCGTGCGACTCCGCCGAGATGGAGCCGTAGCTCATCGCGCCGGTGGAGAATCGCTTGACGATCTCGCTGGCGGGCTCGACCTCGTCGATCGAGATCGACGCACGGGCGCTGGTCTTGAACTTGAACAGGCCGCGCAGGGCCGCCAGCCGCTCGGACTGGTCGTCGACCAGCTTGGTGTACTCCTTGAAGACCGAGTACTGGCCCGAGCGGGTGGCGTGCTGCAGCTTGAACACGGTGTCGGGGTTGAACAGGTGGTACTCGCCCTCGCGACGCCACTGGTACTCACCGCCGACCTCGAGCTCGCGGTGCGCGCGCTCGTTGCGGTTCTCCAGGAACGCCACGCGGTGACGGGCGGCCACCTCGGCGGCGATCTCGTCGAGACCGATGCCGTCCAGCGGCGAGCGCAGGCCGGTGAAGTACTCGTCGACCAGGTCCTGGGCCAGGCCGATGACCTGGTACAGCTGGGCGCCGTTGTAGGAGGCCAGGGTGGAGATGCCCATCTTCGACATCACCTTGAGCACACCGTTGCTGGCCGCGGTGCAGTAGTTCGCGACGGCCTTGCGGAAGTCGGCGGTGCGGTCGCCGGTGCTGCCCGGGATCTGCAGCGAGCCGCGCTCGAGCATGTCCTCGATGGTCTCGAAGGCCATGTACGGGTTGATCGCGGCGGCGCCGAAGCCCACCAGCATGGCCATGTGGTGCACCTCGCGGGCGTCACCGGCCTCCACGACCAGGCCGACCATGGTGCGGGTGCGCTCGCGCACCAGGTGGTGGTGCACCGAGGAGGTGAGCAGCAGCGACGGGATCGGCGCCAGCTTCTCGTTGGACTCGCGGTCGGAGAGCACGATGATCCGCGCGCCGCCGTCGATGGCGGCCGAGACCTGGGTGTTGATCGCGGTCAGCGCCGCGCGCATGCCCGCGCCGCCCTCGGCGGCCGGGTACAGACCACGCACGACCACCGAGCGCAGGCCGGGGTGGCTGCCGTCGTCGTTGATGTGGACCAGCTTGGCCAACTCGTCGTTGTCCAGGATCGGCTGCTCGAGCGCGATCTGCTTGCACGACTCGGGGCCGGGGTGCAGCAGGTCGGCCTCGGGACCGATGTTGCGCTTGAGGCTGGTGACGACCTTCTCGCGGATCGCGTCCAGCGGCGGGTTGGTGACCTGCGCGAACAGCTGCGAGAAGTAGTCGAACAGCAGGCGCGACCGGTTCGACAGCACCGCGATCGGGGTGTCGGTACCCATCGAGCCCAGTGCCTCGCCGCCGGTCTTGGCCATCGGCGTGATCAGCAGGTTCAGGTCCTCGGTGGTGTAGCCGAAGATCTGCTGACGGATCAGCACGCGGTCGTGCGACATGTGCACGTGCGGGCGGTCGGGCAGGTCGGCCAGGCGGCTGACGCCCTCGTCGAGCCACTGCTGGTACGGCTGCGCCGCGGCCAGCTCGCCCTTGATCTCGGCGTCGGTGAGGATGCGGCCCTGCTCGGTGTCGACCAGGAACATCTTGCCCGGCTGCAGGCGGATCTTCTGGACCACGGTGGCCGGGTCGATGTCGAGCACGCCGACCTCGGAGGCCAGCACGACCAGGCCGTCGTCGGTGACCCAGATGCGACCGGGGCGCAGACCGTTGCGGTCGAGCACGGCGCCGATCTTCTTGCCGTCGGAGAAGCAGACGGCGGCGGGGCCGTCCCAGGGCTCCATCAGCATGGAGTGGTACTCGTAGAACGCCCGCAGCCGCGGGTCCATGTTCTCGTCGCGTTCCCAGGCTTCGGGAATCATCATCATGACGGCGTGGTGCAGGTCGCGACCGCCCAGGTGCAGCAGTTCGAGCACCTCGTCGAAGCGGGCCGTGTCACTGGCACCCGGGGTACAGACGGGGAAGATCTTCTCCAGGCGGTTCTTGCCCGCCTCGTCCTTGCCGAACACATCCGAACGCAGCAGCGCCTCACGCGCGCGCATCCAGTTCTCGTTACCGGTGACGGTGTTGATCTCACCGTTGTGGGCGACCCGGCGGAACGGGTGCGCCAGCGGCCACGAGGGGAAGGTGTTGGTGGAGAAGCGCGAGTGCACGATGCCGATGGCCGACTCGACGCGCTCGTCCTGCAGGTCCAGGTAGAACGCGCGCAGCTGCGGCGTGGTGAACATGCCCTTGTAGATGAAGGTCTCGCCGGACAGGCTCGGGAAGTACACCGACTCCTTGCCGACCGCGCCCTCGCCCGAGCCGGACTTGCCCAGCTCGTGCTCGATCCGCTTGCGGATCACGTAGGCGCGACGCTCCAGGTCCATGCCCGAGAGCTGCTCGGCGGCGTTCTTCGGCGAACCGATGAAGATCTGCCGGAAGGTGGGCATGGCGTCGCGCGCCAGCGCACCCAGCGAGGACTCCTCGATCGGCACCTCGCGCCAGCCCAGCACGGCCAGGCCCTCTTCGACGACGATCTTCTCGACGCCGTAGGCGGCACGCGCGGCTTCGCGACGGGCCTGCGGCAGGAAGGCGATACCGGAGGCGTAGGAACCGACCGGGGGCAGCTCGAAGTCGACCACAGCGCGGAAGAACTTGTCCGGGAGCTGGATGAGGATGCCCGCGCCGTCACCGGAGTTCGGCTCCGCGCCCGCGGCACCGCGGTGCTCGAGGTTCAGCAGGGCCGTGATGGCCTTGTCGACGATGTCGCGACTGCGTCGTCCGTGCATGTCGGCGACGAACGCGACGCCGCAGGCGTCGTGCTCGAATGCCGGATCGTAGAGCCCGGTGACACCGGGTGACCTGTGGCCAGGAAGTTGCGTCATGCCTCTGCCTTCAAGAAAGTCGGCTGTCGATGAATCGGCCGCCCGTTGGATTGGGCCCTATCGTCGTTTCGCCTCCGTCAAGACTGCGTCCGTACGATCCGAAACCAGCTACGGTGATGGTTGCGGCGTGCAGTCACGTCTCCAGTTGTCCACCCGCTTCGTTGACGTAGTGGGTGCTCAGAGGTAACGGAACGTTGACACGTTCCTCACCTCCGCGCGGGTTTCACCCGCTACTGTTGGCCCGGTTTCACCGGACCCCGAACAGGTGGTTGTGCCGAACAGGGGTGTGCTCGGCGTAAGAGCAAACGATAAGTCAGACCGTGAGCCCAACCAACTAAGGTTGTGCTAATAACCTTGTCTAGCTGGGGTTTGTAACGGCGGCTTGCTTCGTCGCGCGCGTCGTCCAGTGTAAAGCAGAGCGGGTGCTGGATCGATCCCGGACAACCCGTGCCGACCTGCGCGAACACTGTGGGCGAGCAGGCCCGAAACATCCTCCGGCACCGGGCCGAAAGCTGAACTCACCTGCACCGCAGCAGATTTCCCTTTACTCCCGGACGCCAAACCTGAAACCTCCGCTAACCGGGGTAGGTCACGGTGAGATATATCCGACAGCGGCTTCGACATGCGGGGTAGTCATCCAACCGTTCGGTCTGTATTTCGGAGATGTGCCGCAGCACACTTCTGGCTACCGATCGAGGAGTGTCGTTCGCCACATCGGGGGCGTACCAGACCGTCCGGTATGGCTCGCCAGGGTCGACACGCCGAGGTGGACGCGTCGAACCGACGGCGCCGCGATGTATCAGGTGTCCAGTTGTGAGGCTGACCACAAAGAGGCCGCGCGCGCTCGGTGTGGCGGGTCGGGGCCTGTCACGCTGGCACAACGAATCCATGACAGTTTCGCCATGCCATGTGGAGCGCACGACCCGGGGAGAACCTATGACCGGCACACTCACCTGGCTCGGCGGAGGGCTCGCCTCGCCGCGCCGCGGCGCGCCGGACACCGGCACGGAGCAGGCCGTCAGCCAGGAACAAGCGGGGTATGCCGTCACCGGGGCCGCGGTGGCGTTGTTCGGGGTGGTCACCGGCATCGTGCTGGTGGCGGCGCTGGGCGCGGCCGAGGGGGTCGGCTGGCCGGTCGCGGTGGTGCTCGCGCTACTGGGCGCGGCCGGGGCGCTGGCCCTGGGCCGTGCGCTGGCGAGCACGCCGCTGGACCGAGGACGCACCGGCCCGCGTGCCGAGACCACGGCGACCGACCGGCGCGTGACCGCGACCAGGATCGGCGTCGGGGTGGCGGCGGGCGTGCTGGTGGCCGAACTCGCCTCGACCGTGCTGCTCGGCGGAACCATCGACCGGGAACTGGACGTGCGCGCCCAGGACAGCGCCGAACAGGCCCCTGTGGTGGTGGCCGCGCGCGGTGAGCTGGACCGGGCCACCGCCGACCGGGCCGCCCTCGACGCGACCATCACCAAGGCCCAGGCCGACATCGACACCGCGCTGGTCATCGCGCGCTGCGAGTTCAACCCCACCCCGCAGTGCCCGCAGACCCGGATCACCGGCGTCCCCGGCCGCGGCCCGGAATCACAGACCGCCAACGACATGCTCGACGACGCCCGCGCCCAGCTCACCGCCGCCCAGGGCCGCACCGAGACTCTCGACGCGGCCGTGCGCACCGAGACCGCCGACCTCACCGCCGCCCGCGCGCTCGCCTTCGCCGACGCCGACCGCGGCCTCGGGGCCCGCTGGCTGGCCATGAACGGCTACACCAGCGCGCACGCGGGCGCCGCCGCGCTGCGCCTGCTGGTGCTGGTGATCGGCGTGCTGCTGGCCCTGCTGCCGCTGGTGCTGCGCTGGTGGCGTGGGGAGACCGCGCTGGATCGCCGGATCGGCGCGCGGGAGATCGCCGACCGGGCCGAGCGCGCGGCCGACGCCGCCATCGCCGTGCGGCGCGCCGAGGTCCGCACCGAGACGGCCGCGCTGCGCGCCGAACACGAGCTCACCAGCGCGCGGCTGGCCATCGAAGCCGATACCGTGATCGACCGGGAACGTCAGCGCACCAGGATCATCGCCGCGATCGGCGGTTTCGAGCTCGGGTTCACCGAGCCGCATCGAAAGGACGACTCCGTGGCTCTGGAGCCGAATGTGACACCGCAGCAGCTGCCCGCCGGATACCTCCCGAACGCGTTGCCGCAGGCCAGCGCGCCGCAGGCGGGGGCGCTGGTGCCGGTGCAGCAGCCGGTGAGCGCGCCGTCCGCGCCCGCGCAGGCGCCGACCGGCGGCGGTCTCGAGCTGCCGATCATCGGCACGGTGCCGTTCACCGACACCGCCGCGCGCTGGATCCGTCCGCTGGTGCCCTCGTTCGTGGCCAATGCCATCGACTCGGCGACCCACCCGCTGCGCACCGCGCGCCAGGCCTTCGAGGAGGTCGAGGAGGTCACCTTCACGCTGCGCCGCACCCGCAAGGTCACCGTCGACACTCAGGACTCGCACGCGCCACAGCAGCCGCAGATGGCGGCTCCGGCGGGCTACCAGCTGCCCGGTCAGCCCATGCCGGGGTACCTGCCCGCGGGCTACCCGCAGCAGGCAGCGCCGCAGTACCAGCAGCCCTACGCCCAGCAGCCCTACCCCCAGCAGATCGCCGCCAGCGTGGTCGACGCGCCCGCCACCCGCTACCACCCGGACCCGCGCCAGTATCCGGCCGCGCCGACCTACCCGGCGCTGTCGGCCGGTCAGGGCACCGGGCTGCCCGCGGCGGACGGGCCCGGCGAGATCGCGGGCAGCGAGGTCACCGAGTTGCCCGGCGGTCGGCGTCAGCTGCCGCCCGCCCGCTGATCGCGGCCTTCAGTGAACATTTGTACTCCGACTGTGATCCACGGCCGAGCACACGTCACCGACGGCGTGGAGCGTTCCGAAACGAACCGCTGACTGGTCATATAGCGGCACCGACGCGTCAGTGACCTGGACTACACCGCGCCGAACGGGTCCGAACTCGGTTTACAGTGCGAAGGTGATCCACAGCGAGGGACCGAAGCGCGCCGCGCCGTGGGGCTCGCCGCTGCTCGGACCGGTCGAGGAGAAGTCGTCCATCCGACGGGTCCGGGTGCAGCTGCTGCTCACCGTGCCGCTGCTGGTGGCCAATCTGATCGGCATCGCGATGATCGTGGTGCTGGCCGGATTCGTGCTGCCCGGACCGACGGTGTTCACCTGGGACCTGCTGCTCATCAACGCGGTCTTCACGCCGGTGTGCGCGCTGCTCGCGCTGGTGATCGGCACCGTCTGGGGGACGGTGGCCGGGCTGCGCACCATGCGCTGGGCCACCGATCCCGACCGCGTGCCGACCCCGGCCGAACAGCGCGTCACCGTCTCGGCGCCGCGCTGGATGGTGTTGCAGCAGGCCGTGCTGTGGACATTGGCGCTGGTCACGCTGACGATCGTCTACGGCATCGCCGACCCCGCGCTCATCCCCAAGGTGGCGCTGTCGATCGGCTCGGCCGGGATCGTGGTGTGCGCCAACAGCTACCTGATCATCGAATTCGCCCTGCGCCCGGTCACCGCGCGCGTGCTGCAGGCCGACCCGTACCGCCGCCGCGGCATCGGCGTGTTCGGCCGGACCATGCTGTCGTGGCTGGTCGGCGTGGGTATTCCGGTGGCGCTGTCGATGGTGGTGGCGGTGTGGGCGCTGGCCGATCCGGCGGTGAGCAAGGCCAGGCTGGCGGTGTGCGTGCTCAGCCTCGGCGGCTCGGCGCTGCTGTTCGGGATGCTGTTGATGGCGCAGGTCGTCGCCGCGACCGTGGCCCCGATCAAGGGCGTGCGCCAGGCGCTGCGCCGGGTGGAGGACGGCGATCTCGACACCGAGGTCACCCTCTACGACGGCACCGAACTCGGTGACCTGCAGAGCGGCTTCAACCGCATGGTGCACGGGCTGCGCGAGCGCGCCATGATCGAGGACCTGTTCGGCAAGCACGTCGGCCACGACGTGGCCATGGCCGCCATCGCCTCCCAGCCCGTGCTCGGCGGCACCGAGACCGAGGCCGCGGCCCTGTTCATCGACATCATCGGCTCCACCACCATGGCCGCCACCCGCCCCGCGCCCGAGATCGTCGGCATCCTCAACCGGTTCTTCGACATCGTCGTCGACGAGGTGGAACGCCACGGCGGCCTGCTCAACAAGTTCGAAGGCGACGCCGCCCTCGCCGTCTTCGGCACCCCGGCCCCGCTCGACGACCTGGCCGGAGCCGCCCTGTCCTGCGGTCGCGCCATCCAGCGCCGCCTGCGCGAAGCCTCCGACCTCGACGCGGGCATCGGGGTGGCGGCGGGGCGCGTCGTCGCGGGCAATGTGGGCACCCACAACCGCTACGAGTTCACCGTCATCGGCGACGCCGTCAACGAGGCCGCCCGCCTGTGCGAACTCTCCAAGAACTACGAACAACGCCTCCTCAGCTCCGCCACCACCCTCGCGGCGGCCACCGACACCGAATCCGCGCACTGGACCCTGGCCGACACCGTCACCCTGCGCGGCCGCCTGAAGCCCACCCGACTGGCCCTGCCCACGGCATCGGCCACCGTCCCATAGACTCCAGGCGTGCGTTCTGCCGTCGATGCGGTCGGCGCCGGTGGGGGCGTCGATCCGGCACGGCCACCGACGGTCCCGATCCGGCCCCTGGCTTTCCGCGAACTGCTCGACGAGCCGTTCGCCCTGATCCAGGCCCATCTGCGCCCGCTGGCCGTGCTCGGTGGCGGTGCGCTGGTGCTGGCCGTGCTCGCGGTGCTCGGGTTCACCGGGCTGGTCTCCCATCTCACCGGCGGCTCGAATCTGGGGACGATGTGGGCGGTGCTGCTGGCGACCCTGGGCTGCGGGTGGCTGGTGCGGCTGGTGCTGCGCGGCACGACCGTCGCCCTCGCGCTGGCCGACTTCCGGGGCGTGCGCTTCGGATTGCGCGCGGCCCTGCGCACCGCGACCGATCACCTCGGACCGCTGCTGCTGGCTCAGCTGATGTTCTCGCTGCTCGGCGTGGGCATTCTGGTGGTGGGCAGCCTGCTGATCGTCACCTATCCGCTGGCGCTGCTGTGGCTGGCGTTCGTGCGCGCCAAACGCTTCGCTGTGGAGTCGGCGATCATCGGTGAGCACGCGGGATACGGTGTGGCCGTCGTCCGTTCCAAGGAACTCGTCCACGGCGCCGAGAGCCGGATCGCCGGATTGTGGCTGCTGCAGCGCCTGCTGTTCGCTGCACTCGCCGTGCCCGCCTTCGGTATTCCGTTCTTCCTGTCCGACTTCTCCGGCACCCACCGCTGGGCCTTCTTCGCCCTGCTGGTGAGCGGCTGGCTGCTGGTGGTGGTCGTGGCCGAGATCGTCGAATCGGCCAGCCGCGCGGTCTGCTACATCGATCGTCGCTGTGTGCGCGAAGGTCTCGACATCGAGATCCCCGGTGGTTCCCGGTGAGCGACGACGACTTCCGCCCGGCGCCTTCCGATTCGACCGGGGACGCCCACGCGACCCCACCTGCCCCGCCGCGCCTCGGTGCCGCCGCCGACCATCGCGCGGCCGCCGAAATCGCCGCCAACCGTCGCGATTACGACAATGCCCTGCGCGAGCGCTTCCGCGCCGTGCTGCGCGCCCTGGAACAGGCGGGCACCCTGCCCGTGCGCCGCTCGCGTACCGCGCAGGAGACCGCCGACGACGCCACCACCGCCCTGCCGCTGGAACACGCCACCGAATTGCACCCGGCGGCACGCAGTTTCGACGAGGTGGTCTACGGCGGCCGCGCCGCCACCGAGGACGAGTACCGCCGCCTCGAATACGCCGACCGCTACTCCCAGGGCGCGCCGCCCCCGGAACCCGAACCGATCGAACTCGCCGTCACCGAGCGAGAAGCCAAGCAGCGCAAGCAGCTTCCCCCGCTGCCCGACCTGCTGCGCAACCCGAAGTTCTGGGCCGCGCTCGCGGCGGGCCTGGCGATCGCCCTGCTGCTCTACGCCACGATGCAATCCTGCGGTGCGCCCAACGCGCCGACGCCACCCACCCCACCGGACCTCCCGCCACCCCCCGACACTCCCGACCCACCCGACCCACCGCGCGGCGACTACGACCCCGATTTCGGCGAGGGCAAGGACTCGATCTTCAGCTCCCTGCCCGGCTGGCTCGCCTTCGGCGGACTGCAGTTCCTGCTGGCCTTCCTCGCCGTGGTCGCCTGGCGCGCCCGCAGGCGGGGCGCGCTGGTGGGCGAGCCGCGCCCGGTCGAGGTGCCCGCCAACGAACTGCTCGCCGGGCAGGCCGGTCTGTACCGCCGCTCCGGTGACGTCGCCCATGTCGCCCAGATCCTGCGCGCCGCGACCCTGCGCCGCATCCGCCCCCGCCTCGACGATCTCACCGACGACCAACTCGTCCACACCGCCGCCGCGCGCCTCGGCGTCCCCGCCGAGCAAATCGGCACCGTCCTGTTCGGCGCCGTGCCGGACGAGGACACCCTCTATCACGTTGCCGCACACCTCGAATGGATCGAGACGGAGCTCGCATGACCGACAACACTGTTCTGCAGAAATCGCCGAGCGCGGCGGACGCCGGTGCGGCACTGGCCGCCTTGCGCACCGAGATCGGCAAGGCCGTGGTCGGCAACGACCAGGCCGTGCTGTATCTGGTGCTCGCGCTGCTGTGCCGGGGGCACGTGCTGCTGGAAGGTGTTCCGGGCGTGGCGAAGACGCTGCTGGTGCGCGCGCTGGCGACCTCGCTGGATCTCGAGCACGCGCGCGTGCAGTTCACCCCCGATCTGATGCCCGGTGACGTCACCGGTTCGCAGATCTACGACCCGCACTCGGCGGAGTTCACCTTCCGGCGCGGGCCGGTGTTCACGAATCTGCTGCTGGCCGACGAGATCAATCGCACCCCACCGAAGACCCAGTCCTCGCTGCTGGAATCCATGGAGGAGCGCCAGGTCTCGGTCGACGGACAGCCGCAGCCGCTGCCCGATCCGTTCGTGGTGATCGCCACCCAGAACCCGATCGAGCAGGAGGGCACCTATCCGCTGCCCGAGGCCCAGCTGGACCGGTTCCTGTTCAAGATCGACATCCGGTTGCCCGAGCGCGACGACGAGTTCCGCATCCTGCAGCGCCACGCCAGCGGCTTCGACCCGCGCGATCTCGGCGCCGCGGGTCTGCGCCCGGTGGCCGGGCCCGCGCACATCGCCGCCGCCCGCGCCGCCGTCGCCGAGGTGACGGTGAGTCCGGAGGTGCTGGCCTACATCGTCGACCTGTGCCGGGCCACCCGCTCCTCCCCCGCCGTGGCGCACGGCGCCTCCACTCGTGGCGCGACTGCGCTGTTGGCCGCCGCGCGCGCCTTCGCCTGGCTCAACGGCCGCGCCTATGTGACCCCCGACGACGTGAAGACAGTGGCCGTGCCGGTGCTGCGGCACCGCTTGCAGTTGCGGCCCGAGGCCGAGCTGGACGGGGTCAGCAGCGAGGGCGTGCTCTCGTCGCTGCTGGTCTCGGTGCCGGTGCCGGTGTAGCGAGGTGGTCGTCACGGGACGGTTCGCGCTGCTGGCCACGGTCGCGGCGGCGCTGGTGATGTTCGTGGTGCCCGCGGCGTGGGGCGTGCTCGTGGCCTGCCTGCTGCTGGCCACGCTGGTCCTCGTCGATGTCGCCCTGACCGCGCGCGCCGACGCGGTCACCCTCACCCGCGATCCGCTGACGATCGTGCGGCTCGGGCGCGGCACCGAGGTGGAACTGGTCGTCACCAATACCGGCACGACCACCGTGCGCGGCATGCTGTGGGACTCCTGGCCCGACAGCGCGCGCCCCGATCTGCGCACCCATCCGCTCGACCTGGCGCCACGCACCCGAATCCGGTTGCGTACCAGCCTGACTCCGACCCATCGCGGTGATCGCGTCGCCGGTCCGGTCACGCTGCGGCTGCTCGGTCCGCTCGGGCTGGCCGGGCGTCAGCGGCGCGTGGAGGTGCCCGCGCGGGTGCGCGCGCTGCCCGCCTTCCGCAGCGAGCGGCTGCTGCGCTCGAAGGTGAAGCGGCTGCATCATCTCGAGGGCCGCAATGTCGCCAACACCCGAGGGCAGGGCACCGAGTTCGATTCCTTCCGCGAGTACGTGGCGGGCGACGACGTGCGCAGCATCGACTGGCGGGCCACCGCCCGCGCCACCGACGTGCTGGTGCGCACCTGGCGGCCCGAACGCAACCGGCACGTGCTGATGGTGCTCGACACCGGCCGCGCCGCCGCCGGACGGGTCGGGGCCGGTACCCGGCTGGACGCCTCGATCGAGGCGGCGTTGCTGCTGGGCGGTCTGGCCGCGGCGGCGGGCGACACCGTCGACCTGCTCGCCTACGACCGCACGGTGCGCGCCGAGATCAGCGGGGTGGGCGGTCACCAGCTGCCGTTGAAACTCATGCACACCCTCGCCGGGGTGGTCCCCCGCCTTGTGGATACCGACACCGGCGGCCTGGTCCGCACGGTGATCTCACGGGTGCGCAAGCGGGCGCTGATCGTGTGGTTCACCGCGCTGGACGGACCCACGGTCGCCGAACACCTGCTGCCCGCGCTGCCCACCCTCACCCGGCGGCACCGAGTGTTGATCGTCTCGGTCACCGACCCCGATATCGCCGCGGCCGCCCGTGATCGCAGCACCACGGCGGCGGTGTACACCGCGGCGGCCGCCGAAACCGTCCTGGCGGAACGGGCCGTCACGCAGGAATCCCTGCGGCGGCGCGGCGTGGCCGTGGTGACCGCGGCGCCGGATCGGCTGCCCGAAGCGCTGGCCGACGAGTACCTGGAACTGAAGCAGTCCGGCTCCCTGTGAATTTCGTGTTGTCCACTGCCATCCACAGTTCATGCACCGGTTCACCAACAGGTTGTCCACAGGGCTGAGTTGTCCACAGGGTCAGACCCGTGAAAGTTGTTGGCGCCGAGCCAGAACCGCCCCGAGGACGTGATACGGGGGATAACCCGTGGGCGGCGCGCACCGCATCGCCCGGCAGACCGCCTCCACCAGCGCTGTCCCCAGGTGGTGCTGGGCGGGCGGGGTGAGCGTGGTGAGCCGCGACAGGTACTGGCGCATGGCGGCGGCCAGCTCGTCGGAGACGGCGGCGGGGTCGAGCTGGGTGGCCCAGCCGGTGAGCCAGGGCGGGGCCGCCGCGAGCGCCGGGCGCGGCATGGCCTGGCGGGTGTGCACCACCACGGTGCCCGCCAGGACGTCACCGACGCGCCTGCCCTGGGGCGAGCACAGTGAGGTGATCACCGCGACGGCACCGAACGCGCCGAGCATCCAGAAGTCCACCATGGCACCGGCCAGACCGCGGGTGAGCGCGTGCCGGAAGTCGATCGGGCCCGCGTCGGCGCGCACCACGCGCAGGCCGAAGGCGGCCTTGCCCAGGGAGCGCCCGCGCGAGAGGGTCTCGCCGCACACCGGGTAGCCCACCAGCACCGTCACGATGGTGACCACGCCCAGCACCGCGAACCAGGCCGAATCGGCGTCGGCGGCGGTGAGCACGAGGATGCCCACGTAGGCGATCGAGAACGCCAGGAACAGTTGCACGGTGAGATCGAGCAGGAAGGCGCCCGCGCGGCTGGGGATGCGCGCCAGCGGCAGTTCCAGCGCCACCGCTTCGCCGGTGGTGAATTCGGCCATGTGGCTAGCATTCCCGATATGGACACCGATGCCTACAGCTGGGCGCATCAACGGTCGTGGCATCGACTCGATCAGCTGGTGCGCCAGCGCAAGCTCAGTGGCGCCGAGGCCGACGAACTGGTCCGGCTCTACCGCGCGACGTCGCAGCAGTTGGCCAGAGTGCAGGGCCACCACCCCGATCCGGAGCTGGTGGCCGGGCTCAGCGCGCTGCTGGCCCGCGCGCGCGGGCGGGTACTCGCGGCGCGCGCGCAGCCGTGGCGCGAGGTGGGCCGATTCTTCACCCGGCACTTTCCCGGGGCTGTGTACAGAGCGTGGCCGTGGTGGGTGGGGACAACTGTCGTCTTCCTGGCCGTGTCCGCCGTGATCGCGGTGCTTGTGGACAACTCGCGCGCCGCTCGCTCGGCCCTGGGGATACCCGAGGGCGACCTCTCGATCATCACCGGACCTGGGGGTTCGTTCGAGACCTACTACTCCGAACACCCCAACGACGCCTTCGCCGCACAGGTGTGGACCCACAATTCCTGGGTCTCGGCGATCGCCCTGTTCACCGGTGTCCTGATCCTCCCGGCTGTGTATGCGATGTTCATGAACGCGCTGAATCTGGGGATAACCGGTGGATTGATGGCCGACGCGGGCCGCCTCGACTCGTTCTTCGGCTTCATCCTCCCGCACGGCACCCTCGAGCTCACGGCGCTGTTCGTCGCGGGCGGGGTGGGGTTGAAGCTGGGTTGGACGCTGGTGGACCCGGGACGACGCAGCCGGGCGGCCGCGATGGCCCGCCAAGGCCGGGCGACGGCGACGGTGGCACTCGGGCTGGTGGTGGTGCTGCTGGTGTGCGGCCTGCTGGAGGGTTTCGTGACGCCGAGCGGGCTGCCCGCGCCGGTGCGCATCGGCTTGGGATTCACCGCCGAGGCGCTGTTCCTGTGCTACGTCTTCGGCGTCGGCAGGCGGGTGGCCGAGGAACAGGACGCGCTCGCCGCCGCGCCCGCCGCCCAGCCCGACCCGGCCGCACGCTGGCTGACACCTGTGGACAACACCCTCGAGCGGGTCTGAACTCGCATCTGTACGTGCATTTGCGCGGCAGGCAACTCCGAGCACACCGGAGGCGGGACAGCGCCGGACAATCGGCAGCTACGCGAGGTAACGAGAAGGTTTCGAACTCCCCCATTTGAGTTCCGCTGGCCGCAGCGAGTCCAGCTCAGCTGCGGCCAGCGTTGCCGTTAACTGTACACAATCGTTATGCCCACGCAACCCCCAACGCGCAGGTCCGGCGTAAGAATTGCGAAGCGGCAAACATGTGTGGAGCCAGCGATTTCCACACCCTCAGCAAACTTCCGGCGGCGACTCGGACGAGGCGCGCGCCACACCAGGAATTCATCTTCCGCAAACCTTCGACAACCCATCGGGGTCCGATCGTTGCCGTGTCATCGGATTGTTCGCGCTGGTTGCCCGGATCACAGCCGACCCGGACAGGTAGCCCATCACCTGCGGGTTCGTCCACGGATTTTCGGTTTGCCGAGGCGGAAAGGCACTAAAAGAAACCTTAAGTTTGTTTACAACCCTGCAAACATGACCGGCACTCAGCAATCCGGGCTGAACACCTTCCTCGAGGCCATGAACCGGTCGAATGACCGGTTGCGCACGGGCCGCCGAACGCGGCGAAATCGGCTATAGAAGGTCCGGGAACCACCCCGCTCGAGCACACTGTGATCTTCGCCTCACCAGCGGGAATCAGGGGTTCACCCGCCACCTACGATGGGCCGATGACCGGGGTCAAGGATCGCCTGCTCACCACCATCGCCGACCAGCTCGGTAATCCGCACGGCCTGCTCGGCAAGGGGGTGGCCTTCGTCCTCAACCGGGGGAACAAGCGCGCTATCACCGCCGCCGTCGACGCGGCCGCCCCGCGCCCCGGCGCCACCGTGGCCGATATCGGCTTCGGCGGCGGCGTCGGCCTGGGCCTGCTGCTCGACCGGGTGGGCACCGAGGGCGTCGTACACGGCATCGAACCCTCCCCCGACATGCTCGCCCGCGCGCGCACCCGTTTCGCCATGGAATCGGCCGCGGGCCGCCTGGCACTCACCGACGGGTCACTGACGGCCCTCGGCCTGCCCGAGGCGAGCCTGGACGCGGCCATCACCGTCAACACGATCTATTTCCTCGCCGATCTCCCCGCCGCCTGCGCGGAACTCGCGCGCGTGCTGCGTCCCGGCGCGACGGCGGTGGTCGGCATCGGCGACCCGGAGGCGATGGGCAAGATGCCTTTCACCGCTTACGGATTCACCTTGCGTCCGGTCGGCGAGGTCATCGCGGCGCTGACCGCGGCGGGCCTCACGGTCGAGCACACCACGCTGCCGAATCCGCCGATTCCGCATCACCTGCTCGTCGCTCGCAAGTCCTGATCGCACCGGTCTCTCCCGGCACCGATCCGGGCTGTCCGAACTCTTGACCGACCGGTCGGTCATCCGTACCGTCGGTACATGGAGATCAGCACCGTCGCGCTCCGACGGGACACACCATGACCAGCCCGCTCACAGTGCCGACGCCCTTCGGCGAAGTCGCCGTCCATCTCAGCGGTCGCGCCCCCGGCGACGCGCCGGGACTGCTACTGCTGCACGCGAATCCAGGCGATCATCGTGATTTCGACCCGCTCACCCACGCGCTGCGCCAGGACTGGGCGATCGCGGCCGTGGACTGGCCCGGGTACGGCGCCTCGACGGTCACCGATCCCGACGCGTTCGGGGTGGCGGCGCTCGGCGAGATCGCCGAACTCGTCGTCGAGGCGTTGCGCGCCAACGGCTTCCCTTCCCTCACGGTGATCGGCAACAGTGTCGGCGGGTACGCGGCGGTGCGGTTGGCCGAGCGCGCGGCGGCCCACATCCGGGGGCTGGTGTTGGTGCAGCCCGCCGGGTTCGTCGCGCGGAATCCGTTGACCAGGGCGGTGTTCCGTCTCATGGCCGCGCCCGCTGTCGCGCGGTACGCGGTGGTGCCGTGCGCGCGGATGTATCTGGGTTCCCCGCGCGCGGTGGGCGTGCGGCCGATTCTCGAACGGGCGCGGCGGGTCACGGGTGATCCGGTTCGGCTCGCGGTCTATCGGCGGTTGTGGGGCAGTCTCGACGACCCGCGCGTCGACCTGCCCGCCGCCGGGCCGCTGCTGCCGGAGGTACCGGTCCTGGTGGTCTGGGGACGGCGCGATCCGATCAATCCGTGGCTGCTCAACCGACGCGGGGTGGCGCGGGCGCTGCCGGGGGCCGAGGTGGCCGTGCTCGCGGCGCGCCACGAACCGTTCGCCGAGAAGCCCGTGCTGTTCCTGGACGCGGTGCGCGAGTTCCTGTCCGCCCGGGCGGAGCTGTCGTCGTGAGGTCGCCCGAGCCCGGCCGCCGCGCGCTGCTCGACGCGGGCCGGAACCTGTTGGCCACCGCGACGCTGGGCAAGCTGTCGATCAACGCCATCACCGCCGAGGCGGGCATGGCCAAGGGCAGCTTCTATCAGCACTGGCCCAGCCGCGAGGACTATCTCCTCGCCCTGCACACCGCCTTCCACGACGACCTCGCCGAACGCGTCGAGACGGCGATCACCGACCTCGCGCCGGGCGAGGAACGTCTCGCGACCGTCGTCACCACCTATCTGGACGGCTGCCTGGCCGAACCGGCGACGAAGGGTCTGTTGGTGCAGGCACGCACCGACGCGGGCCTGCAAGGCGCCGTCTCGGCCCGCAACGCCACCGCCGCCGATCTCCTGCGCGCCGACCTGGCCGCCCTGGGCTGGGACGATCCGCACCCGGTCGCCGTGCTGCTGGTGGCCGCCATCGCGGAAACCGCCCTGCTGGAACTCGACGCCGCCGCCCCCCGCCCGGACCTGCGCGCGGCTCTGCTGCGATTGGCCCGGCGCTGACGGGGAAACGACAAGAGGCCCGATCCGAAGGGATCGAGCCTCTTGTCTCTGTGGGCTATTTGCGAAACCCGCTGACCTGTGCCAATAGCAGCGCCATACATAGCTCCTGCCCATGCATTTGATGCCCCTTGCCCATCTATCAGGCGCCCACGTTCGCGGCCTCGTGAACCAGTGGTTGGCGAGAGCTACTTGCCTGCGATGCGATAGGCCATACGACGCAACCACATCTCGAAGTCCGGGTATTCGAGCAGGTGCCGGTGAGCGTTGGAGTTGGCGAATCGGAAGCGCAGCGTTGAGTAGACCTGGTGTGCCGGGTAGCCCGCTTGGCTTTGCGTACCTCCCCCAACAACGCCGTTGATCGACTTCTCTGCCCAGGTGTGGGTTCCGGAATCGGGTATGGCTTCAGCGATCGCCGAGAGAAGTAGATCGCGCGATGGACGTGGATCAATATCTGCGTCAGGGATCACGTACGGATCGCACAGTCGCCACCACTGCACATGTTGACCATGAAGGCTGACGCGCCCGTAGTCCTGGGCCGCGTCGGCGATACCCGAGATGGGTTGGGGTGTGCCTCGCGTAGTGACGTAGGGCTGGTTGTTGGTACGAAACACCCATCCAGCCGGCAAGGCACGCCGTAGGGCGATGAGCGATGCTTGGACACTGACCTCGGCAACGGCGATCGCTGACAGCAACGTGCTCATGTCGTGGCCGTGCTCATCGGTCAAGGTCATAAGCCAGCGGTCAGGGACGAGCAGACCGGAAGCGAAGGCGTTGGCTTCCTGCTCGCTCTCGCCCTGTGAAGGGGCGTCGTCGCTTGGTTGGTCGGTATTGCACACCTGAGTGCCCAGATGCCATGCCAACTTCAGGTGAGCCAGTTCGTGAGCCAACGTGAAGCGTTGGCGCAGTGGATGCTCGGTCAGCCTATAGAACACTTGCGGCCGTTGACCTATGCGACGAACGACCACTGCATCAACCAACGATGTCGGCCATCGGTTATCGCAAGCGATGACGTCAGCTTCGATCTCCAGCAGTTTCTCTACCGGGACGGGTGGAACCAGGTTGTGCCTTCTCACGATCAAGGCAGCAGCGTTGCGCGCAGCGGTGATAGTCACAGATCAACAAGGACCTAGCCGCGATTGCCCAGATCAGGATCAATCTGACCGGTGCGGACCAGCCAGTCCCACACCTGATCCACATGAGAGGGCTCTTCGGCCCGCGCAGCGAGCGCGTAGTCACCCGCGGTGTCCAACAGTTTCACCGCCGAGACACCGATGTGGTGGGCAGCAACGATCACCCGCAAAGCCTGGGGTTGATCGACCCACAGCGCGTACTCCTCGCCAGTCATCCCCAGATAAGCGCTCAGCTCGGGTGGCACCCCGGTCTCGGCGTCGTGCCAATGGTCGACCCAATCGTCAACATCGTCGGCAAGCGCGTGCCCCGAGAGGACGGCATCGATGAACGTTCCCGCTGCGGGTGCCTTAGACATCGATCCTCCTTCCCTTGACAGCTTCGCCTATCAATTCTCCTGTACGGACGTCTCTTACGCCAAGATGTCGACCACGATTGTTGTAAACCTCGACATGACCGTGAAGATGGTCGTAGGTGAAGATCCGTTCGCCGGTCTTATCGCGCCAGCGTTGCTCTCCCGATCGATGGAGCTTCTCGTGCTGGTCGAGCCAGTCAGGTCTGACGCGCGCGACCGGGCTCATCGATGCGCTCCGAGCGCTGTCGGCATCAATAGCCTACCGCCGGTCAACGAGGAGCTCCACCAGGCAACGGTGGCATGGCGCGAGGTCCTCACCGCCCACTCACTGGAGGCCGGCGAAGCGGGAACACACAGGCGGCCGATGGTGTTCGTCGTCACCTCATCAATTTGCCAGGGTGTGGGGCGTGAACGCAAAGCTACATCGCCGCTTGGCGGGTCGAAGGTGCGATTGTGGGGTCATCGGCCTCGGGACAGCAGTTAGCTGTGCCGGGCTTGGGGTAGATCGGCGGGTGAGCGTCGCATCGAAGGCAGCAAGGCCTGGGCTGCATCGAACGCCTGGTCGAACACAACAGGTCGATCCCAGGCAACTCGACACGCCATCTGCAGCTAACTAGCTAAGTGATCTACATCACCATTTTCCCTTCGCTCCGGCATCGACATAGGAGGCGCCCCCTTCCCCACCTCAGAGCAACGCTCATGAACTATCGCGCATCCGACCAAGGTGTAGGCACCCCTGCCGCGAACATCGAGTAGCGCACAATCTGGGGCGCAGTAGGGCATACGCCCTGGTAGTTGCTGAAAGTAGAGGCCGTTGACGGGCGTTAGTGCAATACTTATATTCATGCCCATAGCTCCCCACCGTCCTCCGGGACTGGTGGGGCTTTTTCTATCTCAAGGGGTTGCATGCTGCGCGCCGTGATAGTGATCGACTACCAGAACATCCATCTGACCGCGCGGGGTAAGTTCACGGCACCAGGCACCCCCACCCACGAGTCGCTGGTCCATCCCCTGCGCTTCGCTGAACAGCTGCTCATAGCTCGGGCAAACGCCAAGGGCGCCGATGCCCCTGCAGTCAAGGTTGCAAAGGTGCACACGTTCCGCGGCCTGCCGTCGAACCGACACGACCCGACCTCCTATCGTAGGTCGCAGGCCCAGCAGGCTGAGTGGACTCGCGATCCCAGGGTTGAGGTCACCTATCGACCCCTGCGTTACCAAGAGATCAACGGAGTCCTAACACCACAGGAGAAGGGTGTTGACGTCCTTGTCGCGCTCAAGTTCACCGAGCTGGTAGCGGCCGCCCAGTACGACGTGGCGATCCTTGCTGCCCACGATACGGACCTGGAGCCAGCGCTGGAAGTTGCCCTCAGGTCCGACGCCGCAAGGTCTCGCAAAGTGACAGTTGAGACAGCTGGCTGGTATCAATGCAAGCGCATCGCGCCGCGAAACGGTGATCGGAAACCCTGGCACACCTTCCTCGCGGTGAATCACTTCACGAATGCGCGCGACCTCAAGGACTACACATAGGCCGAGGGCCTACGGTTCCCGCCGTCAGATACAGCACACAGTTCGGTCCAAGCTTCGAACCTGAAGCGTAAACGCAAGTGGCAGACGGGATTAGAGACCCTGGGACGATCGACTCCCTTGGTTCCCATCCGTTGGCTGTGATCAACTTCGGCCGCAGGACCGGTCCACCCCCGGCAGACGGCTATCGGTTGCAGTGTGTCGCCGAGTGATCGCCCTACGCCAGCATGTCTGGTCGTTTGATGGATGGTCGGGCGCGTCGTCCAGTGACGGAGGTTTGCGTGTGCTCTGATAGCTGCTGGTAATCGAAGTATCGACCGGCGGAGGTTGTTCGTGATGCATGCAGCAGATGAACTGGCCCTGCTGGCCAGGCGTGAAGCCGAGGCGACATCGGCTGTGTCCGATCTCGCCGATTTCTATGCGGTACTGCGGAGATTGGGGTCGGATCGTCAGCCACCTCAGGCGCTACAGGCGGCGTGTGGGCAACTGCTCGACTTGTGTGGCGCCGGGCAGCCATCCCCGTCAGAGGCGCCGCAGGCCGAAGTCTCAGCTGACTTGTGTGATGTCTCCCAGCAGGATTCGCCGAGCGAGTCGACACAGAAGCGTCCACGGCGTACTGCCTCGCCCCGCAAACGTGGTCCCGGGAGCCGCTCGCCGGCCGGGACGGTGAGGAACCTGCTCCGGGAAGCGTTCGCCGAGCATCCAGGTCGAGTACTGAGTTCCGTTGAGCTGGTAGAGATGCTCGTCGCACGCGGCTGGAAAGAGCCAGCGCGATCACGGCACAGCATCTACCAGGCGATGACCAAACTCGTCGAATCCGAGACCGGGCTGGCAAAGGTCGGACCAGCGAAATGGCGCTACGACACCGAGGCGGTCAGCGACGAGGTGATCCGTAACTGGATGGTTCACGGGCGACGAGACCAGCGGCAGGCACCCAGAGACGGGTCGTTGTCCGCGGTGGGCTGACCCAGAACCGTGTCGCTCAACCGAGGAGGACCGATGTAGGCAAAGAAACCCCACCCGACGCTTTGGAGGGCACCCGGGTGGGGTCCCGAACAGATCGGCCATCAGAAGGGACACGATCCGGGCTCGAGGTTACCCCGCCATGTACCAGTTTCGGTGCAGGCACACGCGGTGACAGCGAGCTCGGGGGATCGAGCATGCCTATGTGCGGGTCAGCCAGGTTTTCTACTCTTTCGTGGATTCCGGGAGCCAGTGGACCGATAGGTCCCGTCGCTGCCCAGAACGGGCCACAAAGCCACGCCGAGCCCCGTCTCGAGGCGGGCGACGGTTTCGGTGTCGGGCCAGGTCGTGCCAGCCAGGATGCAGGCGATCACCGCGTGGTTGACCCCGGTCCGGGCAGAGGCACCACGGACGCTGGTCTCCGGACCGAGCGCGGCTCGCAAGTTGACCGCGAGCAGGCGGGCGGCCTCAGCGACCGCGGTCGTGGCGGGGGCCGAGGGCCAGGAATCGGTGAACTCGCGTGGATCGACGCGTCGAGGTCGCGGCATCGCACAAGCCTAAACACGCCGTCGCCACGACAAGCGGGACGGAAGTCGCTATCGTCTGTTTCAACAGACACGAGAGTTGATCGGAAGACACGAAAACCCTTGCTTGACAGCTACATTCCCAATATTCCCGACCAGGAGTGGTCGGCTATCAAAGGCTTCGTTCTGGCTGCGGTCACCGACTGCGATCCAGCCACACCAAGCGCGACCAGGGACCTGCTGTGGGCATGTACCCGGCTCGCCCGATGGTGTCGGCGCACCGCCGGACTCGACCTGGACCGCGAGACGGTGCTGCACCCGGCAACGATCCGGGACTTCCTCGCGAACGGCACCGAGGAGATGACTCCTCGGTCGGTGGCGAACCTGAAGCGGCTGTTGACCCGGTGTTCGGAACGACTGGTACCACAGCACGCACGTCAGGAACCACCTGGCCCGGGGCGGGTGGAACCCGCCGCGCCCTACACCGGCACCGAGGTCGCGGCGTTACGGGCCTGGGTCTACGGCCAGCCGAGCCAAGCTCGCCGCGTTCAGGCCGACCGGCTGCTGTCGTTGGGGTTGGGAGCGGGACTGACCGCGGCCGAGATCGCCGCCACCAGTGTCGATGATCTTCACGTCGACGACGTGGGCGTGCTCATCTCGGTCCGTGGACCACGGACGCGGGAGGTGCCAGTCCTCGCCGATTGGTCCGGTCCGTTGAAACAGGTCGCCGAGAACCCGAACTGCACCGGCTATGTGCTTCTCCCGAGCCGCAAGCGGATCAGGAACCTGATCAGCAATTTCGCGAACTCCGGAAGCGGTGAACCCGGCCCGAACTCACACAGGATGCGCTCGACCTGGATCGTCAGGCACCTGATCGCCGGCGTACCGGTGCGGGGACTGCTGAAGGCGGCCGGAATCGAAACGGTGCAGGGCCTGACCAAGTTCCTCACCCATGTACCGGCCCCTGATGTCGACGCAGTCCGGCGTGCGCTGCACGGCGCCCATGAGGGGCGGTGAGCCGCCGCCACCGGTCACACCGCCCCGCCGCACAGACCGCCGAGCAGCTGCTCCTGCCCGGCAGGGACGGAACCCGGCCGGTGTTTCCCACAGAAACAGTCAGTGATGTGGTCACTGCCCTCGACGCGTCTGGTTTGCTCGACCGGATCGCGCAGTGGCGCCGAACCGATGACCCGGACCGGTCACGCAGAGGCGGTCGCCCGCCGGTGCTTCCGGACCGGGACCGGGTGGTTTTGACGGTGTTGTTGCTGCTCGCACTCAACGACGAACCGCTGCTGCTGACCCGCATCACTGAAGCTCTTCGATCCCGACTCACCCCGGAGTCACTCGATCTCCTCGGCGTGGACCCACGGCTCTTCGGGCCGTCAGGACACACAGTCCGCGACCGCCTCTACTTCGTCGTCCACCGAGCGTTTCACCGACTACTAACAGTGATCGACTCCGCGCCCGGAACCCCTGGCCGCCGCCTACCCGCGACCGAAGTCGATACGATCCGGGCCAGACGCAACTCCGAGCTCTGCCGACAACGACAGTCGCGCTGCCTGTGGCTGGCCAATCAGCTTCTGCACCTGAGCTTCCGGATGGTTCCCACCCACCAGCGCGCCGAGTGGGTCGGCGACGTCTGCGTCGATGCGACCCCGGTCCCTGTGTGGGGCAGGCGCGGTACCCCTTCACGCAGTAGCCGCGATCCCGACACGCTGTGCAGCCCCGACATCGACGCAGGCTGGTACACCCGCGAAGCCGACCACCGCGATCCCACCAACGGCCGAGATCCCAAATCTGTCTGGGCTTACGAAGCCACCATCACCACTATGACCGCCGACACCCCTGGCACCCCACCGAACTACCCCCTCCTCGCGGTCGCTCTCTCCTTCGACAAGCCCGGACACCGCGTCGCAGAGAACGCCCTGACCTGTCTGACCTCCCTTCGCGACCGCGGTCTACCGGCTCGCTACCTCACCGGTGACCGCGCCTACTTCCCCAACTCCAAACCCGACAAGCTCCAGCTCCCCGCACGAGCCCTCGGATACGAACTCGTCTTCGACTACCGCAACGACCAACTCGGCATCATGACCTCCCGCCACGGCGCGATCCAGGTCGAAGGTGCCTGGTACTGCCCCTCCATGCCCACCGGACTCATCGACGCCACCCGCGAATACCGCGACAACTTCATCGACCATGACACTTACCTCCAACGACTCGCCCGCCGCGCGGACTATCTCCTCACCCCCAAAGCCCGTCCCGACGCCGACGGCTACCGGCCGATGCGATGCCCTGCCGCAGGCCCCGCCCCCTCAGTGGCCTGCCCCCCTCAAACCCAGCACCACCCGCTCCCCGCTCGGGCTCCCCACCGTGCTGAAACCTCCAGTCAACCCACCTCGGATCTGCACCAACCGAGAATCCACCACCTTCGGCCCCGAGGACGGCGCCAAACACGCCCAACACCTCCAATACGGCACCCCCATCTGGCACGCCCGCTACGCCACCGACCGCAACACCATCGAAGGATTCAACGGGACGGTCAAAGACCCCGCCTACTCCGCCCTCGCCGACCCCGGACGACGCCGCATCCGCGGCTACACCGCCCAACTCCTCACCACGGCACTCATCACGACCAGCACCAACATCCGCAAAATCCGCAGCCACCTCCACCGACACAACCAACCCCGACCACACACATCCAGACACAGAACCGACCGACGCCGCCACCGACACAACCTCGCCAACCACCACCCAGACACACCACCGGCCACCGGCCCCAGCGCCAACACACACTGATCACACCCACAGGCAGCCACCCCGCCCGCCCACACGCCCATCCAACGGACCACCATCACGCACGGACATACAAAAGAGGGCCGATCCACTGGATCGGCCCTCTTTCGGTCCTTCGACTGCTCACCACCACCCACATCCAGGTTTCACAAACCCAGTTGCGCAGGTAACGCAAACAGCCCTCTGTGGGCGAAGGGGGACTTGAACCCCCACGTCCTTACGGACACTGGCACCTGAAGCCAGCGCGTCTGCCATTCCGCCACTCGCCCGAGCGACTGGAAAAACTTAACATGCCCGGCGGGCAAAAATAAAATCGAGCCTCTGACCTGCGCGGTTGTGAGTCGACACGGTCTGGGAACCGGGGCGGATCGCCGGGAGTTACAGGGTTGGAGGATCGTGGATATCATGCAAGGAACGTGGTCGCGTCCGGACACGCCGTAACCAGCGTGTCCACCGGCTGGGCACGCGCACCGAAGGGAGGGCTGTGATGGGCATCGTGTCGAGATTCGAACGTCGCCTGCAAGGCGCCGTCGGTGATGTGTTCGCGCGGGTGTTCGGCGGCAGCGTCGTGCCCCAGGAGGTGGAGGCCGCGCTGCAGCGCGAAGCCGCTGATCACATCCAGGATCTGGGCGGCGGGCACCAGCTCGCGCCCAACAATTACGTGATCACCATCAACTCCTCCGATCACGGCAAGCTCGACGCCGATCACGACCTCACGACCAAAGCGTTCGCCAAACATCTGCAGGATTACATCCGCGAGCAGGGCTGGCAGACCTACGGCGAAGTACACGTGGCGTTCGAGGCATCACCTACGCTGCACACCGGACAGTTCAGAGCGAGCGGCCACGTCGACCCCGACGCCGGTCGCGGGACCGCCCCACCTCGCCCCGGACAGCCACAACGACCCGCACACCCGCAACCAGGAGCTGGCCCCATGACGCACAACTCAGGCTACGAGCCGAGCCGAGAGCCCGCGGAGTCCGATCCACGCAATCGCGGGTACGCGCCGCCGCCCGCCGGACGTGGGGCAGCTCCAGGGGGCGCCTACCCCGCCGACGACTACGGTCGCGCGGGTGGCGGTTACGCCGCGCCCGACGCCCAGGGCGGCTACGGCGACGCCGCGTACGGCCAGCAGGGCGGCGAGTACCAGAACGGGTACGACCAGGGCGGCTACGGCCAGCAGGGTGGCTACGGCGACCAGCAGGGCGGCTACGGGCAGCAGGGCTACGACCAGCAGGGCGGGTACGGCCAGCAGGCCTACAGCCAGCAGGGTGGCTACGGCGGCGGCCAGCAGGGCTACGCCGAACCCGGCTACGACCAGCAGGGCGGGTACGGCCAGCAGGGTTACGACCAGCAGGGTGGCTACGGCCAGCAGGGCTACGCCGAACCGGGTTACGACCAGCAGGGCGGCTACGGCCAGCAGGGCTACGCCGAACCCGGCTACGGCCAGCAGGGCGGCTACGGCGGCGGCCAGCAGGGCTACGCCGATCCGGGCTACGGCCAGGAGGAGCAGGGCGGGTACGGCCAGCAGCCGGGCTACGGCCAGCAGCCCGCCGGGTACGGCCAGGCGGCGGGCGCGGGCTACGGCGCCCCGGCCCAGTCCAGCTACTCGGCCACGCTGCAGCTCGACGACGGCAGCGGCCGCACCTACCAGCTGCGCGAGGGTTCCAACATCATCGGCCGCGGCCAGGACGCCCACTTCCGGCTGCCCGACACCGGTGTGTCGCGCCGCCACATCGAGGTGCGCTGGGACGGCCAGACCGCGATGCTGTCGGACCTCGGTTCGACCAACGGCACGCTGGTCAACGGCTCGCCGGTGCAGGACTGGCAGCTCGCCGACGGCGACGTCATCCGGGCCGGACATTCCGAGATCCTGATCCGGATCGTCTGATCCCGTAAGCTGCGCGGTGCACGTCACGAGTCGACGCTGTCGGCCCTATGATGCTGCCATCACACGCACGGCCCCGACCTCGGGGCCCGCAAGCCAGCACGCCGGTGGGGGTGGTTCGCCCCGCACCTGCCGTACCGACGTACCCGGGCGAACAGGAGGTGGAACGCCGTGCAGGGATTGATCCTGCAATTGACCCGCGCGGGGTTCCTGCTGCTGCTCTGGTTGTTCGTCTGGGCCGTTCTGCGGACCTTGCGCAGCGATATCTACGCGGCATCCGGCATACGGATACAGCCCAGGGCCACTCGCGGCGCACGCGGGTCCATGGGACTGCCCTCCTTCAGCCGAGGCCAGAAGGGCGCCAAGTATCTAGTGGTGACTCATGGTTCACTCGCCGGCACTCGGATCACACTCGGCACACAACCGGTCCTCATCGGCCGCGCCGACGATTCGACGCTGGTACTCACCGACGACTATGCCTCGACCAGGCACGCGCGACTGTCTCAGCGTGGTGACGACTGGTACGTGGAGGACCTCGGCTCCACCAACGGCACCTATCTCGACCGCGCGAAAGTCACCACCGCCGTCCGTGTTCCGCTCGGCACTCCTGTCCGGGTCGGCAAAACAGTGATCGAGCTGCGATCGTGACACTTGTTCTGCGCTACACAGCGCGAAGCGACCGCGGACTCGTCCGGGGCAACAACGAGGATTCGGTCTACGCGGGCGCGCGCCTGCTGGCCCTGGCCGACGGCATGGGCGGACACGCCGCCGGTGAGGTCGCCTCCCAGTTGATGATCGCCGCGCTGGCGCATCTCGACGACGACGAGCCCGGCCAGGACATCCTCGGCAAGCTCGACCGCGCCACCCGCTCCGGCAACGCCGCCATCGCCGACCACGTCGAGGCCGAACCCGAACTCGACGGCATGGGTACCACGCTCACCGCCATCCTGTTCGCGGGCGGCAAGCTCGGCATGGTGCACATCGGCGACTCGCGCGCCTACATGCTGCGCGACGGCGAACTCGCCCAGATCACCCGCGACGACACCTTCGTGCAGTCGCTGGTGGACGAGGGCCGGATCACCCCCGAGCAGGCGCACACCCATCCGCAGCGGTCGCTGATCATGCGCGCACTCACCGGCAACGAGATCGAGCCGACGCTGATCATGCGCGAGGCGCGCGCCGGTGACCGGTATCTGCTGTGCTCCGACGGCCTTTCGGACGTGGTGAGCGACGAGACCATCGGCAACACCATGCGCGAGGGCAACACCGACGAGTGCGCCGACCGGCTCATCGAGCTGGCGCTGCGCAGCGGCGGGCCCGACAACGTCACCGTCGTGGTCGCCGATGTGATCGATCTCGACTACGGGCAGAGTCATCCGATCGTCGCGGGCGCCGCCTCCACCGAGGAGGAGGAAGACACCCCGCCGCCCAACACCGCCGCGGGCCGCGCCGCCGCCATGCGCCCGCCGCGCGCGCAGCCGCGCCGCGCCGCCGCCGCGCCGCCGCCGCCGGAGACCAAGTCGCACAAGCTGCGCTGGCTGCTGCTGTCGGTGGCGCTGATCGCCGCGGTCGCGGTGGGTCTGGTGGTGGGCTACAAGATGATTCGCAGTAACTACTACGTGGGCGCCGATCACGACCAGGTCGTGGTGATGCGCGGGCTGCCCGGCTCCATCCTGGGCTACTCGATCCACGATGTGGAGCTCACCGGCTGCGTCAACAGCAAGGGTGAACTCACCCTCGTCGAGGCGGGTGCCAGCCTGCCCAGCGGCTGCAAGAAGCTCATGGTCAGCGATCTCAAGCAGACCGGCCGCGACCAGGTGCAGAAGGGCCTGCCGCCGGACTCGCTGGACAAGGCGCGCGACAGCATGAAGGTGCTGGCCGCCAAGGAACTGCTGCCGCCGTGCCCGAAGAAGGAATCGGTGCCGCAGCCCGGTGTGCTGCTGCCGACCGAGGTGCCCCCGACCCCGGGCGTGCCCACCCCCGGTCCGGATCAGCCCGCCACGCCGACCACCACCCCGGCGCCGCCGACCACCACCACCCCCGCTCCCCCGACGACACCGCAGATCTCAGGGGAGAACTGCCGGGTGACGGACTGATGTCCGCACCGGCACCGCCGTCGGCTGGGGCGTTCCCCAGCCCCCCTGGCGGATTCGCGCCAGCGCCGCCCCCGTCGACGCGACGCAACCAGGAGTTGCTGTTGCTGGCGGGTGCCGCGGGGATCACGACGGTGTCGCTGTTCATCGTGGAGGCGAGCCAGGAGCAGTCGGTCACCTGGGACATCGCCAAGTACGGGCTGGCCTTCCTGGCCCTGTTCGGCGTCGCGCATCTGGCGGTGCGCCGGTTCGCGCCCTTCGCCGATCCGCTGCTGCTGCCGATCGTCGCGCTGCTCAACGGCCTGGGCCTGGTGCTGATCCACCGCCTCGACCTGGCCGACGCCGAGAAGGCGATCTACGACTCGAGCCCGATCCCCTCCCCCGACGCCAACCAGCAGATCATGTGGACCGGCCTGGGCATCGTGGTGTTCATCAGCCTGCTGATCGTGCTGCGCGACTACCGCACGCTGGCGCGCTACACCTACACCCTCGGCCTGGTCGGGCTGATCGCGCTGGCCATCCCCGCGCTGCTGCCGAGCCGATTCTCCGAGGTCAACGGTGCCAAGATCTGGATCCGGCTGCCCGGATTCAGCGTGCAGCCGGGCGAATTCGCCAAGATCCTGCTGATCGTGTTCTTCGCCGGGGTGCTGGTGGCCAAGCGGGATCTGTTCACCGCGGCGGGCAAGCACTTCCTCGGCATGGACTTCCCGCGCCCGCGCGATATGGGCCCGGTGCTGATCGTGTGGGTCGTCTGCATCGGCGTGCTGGTGCTGGAGAAGGACCTGGGCACCTCGCTGCTGATCTTCGGCACGGTGCTGGTGATGATCTACATCGCCACCGAGCGGGTGGGCTGGCTGGTCATCGGCGGCGGGCTGCTGGCGCTGGGCTTCGTGTTCGCCTACCAGCTGTTCGGGCACGTGCGGGTGCGCGTGGACACCTGGCTGCACCCGTTCGACGACTACCACAACACCGGCTACCAGATCTCGCAGTCGATGTTCGGCTTCGCGACCGGCGGTCTGGCGGGTACCGGGCTGGGCAGTGGGCGGCCGCAGCAGGTGCCCTTCGCCAAGACCGACTTCATCGTCACCACCATCGGCGAGGAACTCGGGCTGATCGGCCTGGCCGCGGTGCTGATGCTGTTCCTGATCTTCATCGTGCGTGGTCTGCGCACCGCGCTGGCCGTGCGTGACAGCTTCGGCAAGCTGCTGGCGGCGGGCCTGTCGTTCACGATCGCGATCCAGATCTTCGTCGTCGTCGGCGGTGTCACCAAGCTGATCCCGCTGACCGGTCTGACCACGCCGTTCATCTCCTACGGTGGTTCGTCGCTGCTGGCCAACTACGCGCTGCTCGGACTGCTGATCAAGATCTCCGACGCCGCGCGCGCACCGGCGCCCGCGCGGAAGCGCGCGCCCGCCCCGATCGCCGACGCGGCCACCGAGATGTTCCGACGGGAAGGCAGGGCAGGCGAATGAACACTCCGCTTCGCCGCGTCGCCGTCGCCGTGATGGTGATGGTGGTCGCGTTGCTGGTCAACGCCACCTACCTGCAGGTGGTCAAGGCCGACGATCTGCGCAGCGATCCGCGCAACTCGCGCGTGCTGCTCGACGAGTATTCGCGCCAGCGCGGCCAGATCTCCGCGGGCGGCACCGTGCTCGCCAGCTCGATCGCCACCGACGACCGGTACAAGTACCTGCGCCAGTACCCCTCGCTGCCCCCGGCCTACGCCCCGGTGACCGGCTTCTACTCGATGCAGTACGGCAAGACCGGCCTCGAGCTGGCCGAGGACCCGCTGCTCTCGGGCAACGACTCGAGCCTGTTCGGCACCCGCCTGGTCGACATGTTCTCCGGCCGCGATCCGCGCGGCGCCAACGTGCTGACCACGCTGAATCCGCTGATGCAGCAGGTCGCCTACGAGCAGATGACCTCCAAGGGCTACACCGGTGCGGTCGTCGCGATCGAGCCGAGCACCGGCAAGATCCTGACCATGGTGTCCACGCCCAGCTACGACCCCAACCAGCTCTCCGGCCACGACGGCGCGGCGGGCCGGGCGGCCTGGGAGCAGCTGAGCACCGACGAGAGCCAGCCGATGCTCAATCGCGCCGTCTCGCAGACCTACCCGCCGGGCTCGACGTTCAAGACCGTGGTCACCGCGGCCGCGCTGTCCAACGGCATCGCCGGGCCGAACGACCAGTTCACCGCCGCGCCCAACATCACCCTGCCCGGCACCAGCACCACGCTGGAGAACTACAACGGCAGCACCTGCGGTGACCAGCCGACCGCCAGCCTCTACGAGGCGTTCCGGCGTTCGTGCAACACCGCGTTCGTCGAGCTGGGGGTGAAGGTCGGCGCGTCCAAGCTCAAGGACGAGGCCGCCGCGTTCGGCATCGGCCCGCACCGGGGTGTCCCGGTGCCGGTCGCCGAGTCGACCGTCGGGTCGATCCCGGACAACGCCGCGCTGGGTCAGTCCAGCATCGGCCAGCGCGATGTCGCGGTGACCCCGCTCGACGTCGCGGTGATCGCGGCGACCATCGCCAACGGCGGCACCAGGATGCAGCCGTACCTGGTCGATTCCACCCAGGCGCCCGATCTGTCCGAGCTGAGCAAGACCGAGCCGGTCTCGGTCGGACAAGCCGTGACCGGGCCGGTAGCGTCGACGCTGAAAGACCTGATGATCGCCTCGGAGAGCAATACCGCGGGCGGTGGCCGCTCGGCGTACCAGATCGCGTCCAAGACCGGTACGGCCGAACACGGCAGCAATCCCCGTAACACCCCGCCACACGCCTGGTACATGGCCTTCGCGCCCGCGCAGAACCCGAAGATCGCCATCGCGGTGATCGTCGAGAACGGCGGCGACCGGGCACTGGCGGCGACCGGCGGCTCGGTGGCCGCTCCGATCGCCAGGTCGGTACTGGACGCGGGCCTGGCAGGGGGCTGAACGAAATGAGTGTGCGAGTGACAACACGGGGGCCCCGATGCTGAACAACGGCGCCATGATCGCTGACCGCTACCGCCTGCAACGGTTGATCGCCACCGGTGGCATGGGTCAGGTGTGGGAGGCGATGGACACCCGGCTCGACCGCCGGGTCGCGGTCAAGGTCCTCAAGACCGAGTTCTCCGCCGACCCGACGTTCCGTCAGCGGTTCCGGGTCGAGGCGCGCACCACCGCGCAGCTCAACCACTCCGGCATCGCGGGCATCTACGACTACGGCGAGACCACCGATCCCTCCGGCGGCGAGACCGCCTACCTGGTGATGGAACTCGTCCAGGGCGAGCCGCTCAACGCGGTGCTCAACCGGATGGGCCGACTCTCGGTGGTCCAGGGTCTGGACATGCTCGAGCAGACCGGTCGCGCGCTCGAGGTCGCCCACGCGGCGGGCGTGGTGCACCGCGACGTGAAGCCGGGCAACATCCTCGTCACCCCGACCGGTCAGGTGAAGATCACCGACTTCGGCATCGCCAAGGCCGTGGACGCCTCGCCGGTGACCAAGACCGGCATGGTGATGGGCACCGCGCAGTACATCGCGCCGGAGCAGGCCGTCGGCGAGGACGCCACCGCGGCCAGTGACGTGTACTCCCTGGGCATTGTCGGCTACGAGGCGCTGGCCGGGGTGCGCCCGTTCACCGGCGAGGGCGCGATCACCGTCGCGATGAAGCACGTGCGCGACGCCCCGCCGCCGATGCCCGCCGACCTGCCGTCGAACGTGCACGAGCTCATCGCCATCACCATGGCCAAGGACCCCGCGCAGCGCTACAGCAGCGGCGGCGAGTTCGCCGACGCCGTGGCCGCCGTGCGCGCCGGGCACATGCCGCCCCCGCCCTCGGGTGCCGCGCAGCCGATGACCGGGGCCACCCGGGTGCTGCCGCCCGGCCCGACCATGGCCATTCCCGCGACCGGGGCCGACTACGACGGCGCCACCATGCGTTTCGGCAACCAGCCCAACGGTGGCTACGGCGGCCCGCCGACGCAGGCCGCCGCGCCCGCGGCCGTCCCGGCACCGGCGCACGACAGCCGCAACAACCAGAAGTGGCTGATCGCCCTGGGTGTGGGCGCGCTGCTGCTCGGCGGCGGTGTGCTGTGGCTGCTGTTCGGCGGTGAACCGAACCGCGGCACCGGCACGACCACCACCACCGTGCAGACCACCCAGCCGGTGCCGCCGCCGGTGACGACGAAATCGGCGCCGCCGGTGATCGTCCCGCCGTCCGAGGCGCCGACCACCACCCAGGCCCCGGCCCCCACCACGACGACGGAACCGCCGACCACCACCACGGAACCGCCGACCACCACGACCGAACCGCCGACCACCACCACCCCCAAGCCGACCACGACGACGCCGCCGAAGACCACCAAGCCGACGCCGACGACGACGCAACCGGCCGGGGGCACCACCACGGTCCGCGGTCCCCGCCTGCCCACCTTCGATTTGCCCTTCCCGGACGACGACAACGTCGTGGGCCCGAACATAGGACAGCCATGACCACCCCGAAGAATCTCTCCTCTCGGTACGAGCTGGGCGAGATCATCGGGTTCGGCGGCATGTCCGAGGTGCACAAGGCCCGCGATGTGCGCCTCTCGCGCGACGTGGCGATCAAGGTGTTGCGCGCCGACCTGGCCCGCGACCCCACGTTCTACCTGCGCTTCAAGCGCGAGGCGCAGAACGCGGCCGCGCTGAACCATCCGGCGATCGTGGCCGTCTACGACACCGGCGAGGCCACCGTCGACGGCGGCCCGCTGCCCTACATCGTGATGGAGTACGTCGAGGGCGACACCCTGCGCGACATCGTGCGCGGCAAGGGCCCGCTCGCGCCGCGCAAGGCGATGGAGATCGTGGCCGACGTGTGCGCCGCGCTCGATTTCAGCCACAAGGCCGGGATCGTGCACCGGGACATGAAGCCCGCCAACATCATGATCAACCGCGCCGGTGCGGTGAAGGTGATGGACTTCGGCATCGCCCGCGCGATCGCCGACAGCTCCAACCCGATGACCCAGACCGCCGCGGTGATCGGCACCGCGCAATACCTCTCGCCCGAGCAGGCGCGCGGCGAGACCGTGGACGCGCGCTCGGATGTGTACTCGGTGGGCTGCGTGCTCTTCGAGATCCTCACCGGGCAACCGCCGTTCACCGGTGACTCGCCGGTCGCGGTGGCGTATCAGCACGTCAAGGAGGACCCGCCGCTGCCGTCGTCGGTGAACCCCGGCGTGCCGCGCGAACTGGACTCGGTGATCCTCAAGGCGATGGCCAAGAACCCGGCCAACCGCTACCAGACGGCCGCGGAGATGCGCGCCGATCTGATCCGGGTGCTCGGCGGGCAGAAGCCGAGCGCGCCGATGGTGATGAACGACGAAGATCGCACCACCATCATGGATTACGACGACGACGAGCCCGCTCCGCGCAGCTTCCGTGACCGTCGCGACGACACCTCCGAGCAGGCCGCGATCGCCCCGCCCCCCGAGGGCCGCAATCGCACCGGGCTGATCGCGCTCGGGGTGGCCGCCGCGGTGGCGGTGGCGTTCGGCCTGTTCTGGGTGCTGGTCGGGCCGGGCAGCAAGCCCGACCAGGTCGCGGTGCCCGATGTGTCGGGCCAATCCAAGCAGCAGGCGCAATCCGCGCTGGCCAAGGCCGGTTTCCAGGTGGCCACCGAGGACAAGCCGGACAGCCGGGTGATGCCGGGCAATGTGATCGCGACCCAGCCGCTGGGCGGTTCGCGCATCGACGAGGGCAGCACCGTCACCCTGCAGGTCTCGACCGGGCCCGCGCAGGTGCAGGTGCCCAAGCTCGAGGGCATGACGCAGGCCGCGGCCGAACAGTCGCTCAACGCGATCGGGCTCAGTATCGACCCGCAGATCCAACGCAAGGCCTCCAGCATCGCCGAGACCGACAAGGTCGTGGAGACCGAACCGCGAGTCGGCACCTGGGTGAGCATCGATCTGCCGATCACGCTGATCATCGGCAGCGGGCCCGAACAGGTCCGGGTGCCCGATGTGGTCGGCCAGGACATCGCGGTCGCCCAGCCGAATCTGGTCGCCGGTGCTGGCTTCAAGGTGACGATCGAGAACGTGAAGTCCGCGCAGCCCAAGGGCACGGTCTTGTCGACCAGTCCCGGCGGCGGCAGCAACGCGGAGAAGGGCTCGACCATCGTCGTGCAGGTCTCCGACGGCGACCGGATCGACGTGCCGGATCTGAGCGGGCTCACCCCGGTGCAGGCGCAGGAGAAGCTGCGGGCGCTGGGCTGGACCGGTCAGCTGAGCCAGACCACGGTGATCACGCTCGACGGCAGTGCCTCGGGCAAGATCGTCGGGCAGAGCCCGGCGGCGGGGTCGACGGTGACGGTCAACGGCAATGTGGTGCTGCAGGTGGGAGCCTCGCCGATCCCGCGTTAGCGGCGAGGTCTCGATTGCGTGGAGAAACCGCCCGTGGCCGCGCCGCTGGCGCAGAATGAGGCTGCTCATCCCACTCCAGCAATGCTGACCGAGGAGGACGCCCCATGACCATGGCCAGGGACATCATGAAGCCCGGCGCGCAGTGGATCACCCGTGGCGACACCGTGGCTACCGCCGCGGCCGCCATGGCCGATCTCGGCGTGGGCTCGCTGGTCGTCGCCGACGACAACGAGCGCATGTGCGGCATCATCACCGACCGCGACATCGTGGTGAAGTGCGTCGCGCTCGGGTTGTCCCCCGAGACCACGACCGCGGCCGAGCTCTGTGAGTCGACCCCGCGCTGGGTCAGCGCGGACGCCGACGTGGAAGAGGTCCTCGATCAGATGGAAGGGCACCGGGTGAAGCGGATGCCGGTGATCGAGAACAAGCGGTTGGTCGGCATGATCAGCGAGGCCGATCTGGCCCGCCACCTCGACGACAACCAGCTCGGCGAGTTCGTGACGGCCATCTACGGGCGGCCCTAGCTCAGGTCCAGATGGGAGTTCATCGACCTGGCCTCGGCGGCCAGGTCGGTCAACTCCACCACGCGCACGCCGTGCGCACGCAGTTCGTCCACCCCCACGCAGGCGGCGACGAACAGGCTGGGCTCGCGCCAGGCGATCACCACGGTGGGGATGCCCGCGGCCAGGATGCGGTCGGTGCAGGGCAGGCGGGTCGCGGTGGCGCGGGTCGAGCACGGTTCCAGGGTGCTGTAGATGGTCGCCCTGGCCAGGCGGGGGTCGTCGGGGTCGAGCTTGTTCAGCGCCGACTCCTCGGCGTGCACCTTCTCGTCGGTCTCGCGCGAATAGCCCGTCGCGATCTCCACCCCGTCGGCGACGATGACCGCGCCCACCGAATAGGCCGTCGAGCTGGGCGGGCACAGTTTCGCGAGCTCGATCGCCCTGTGCATGAAGCGGTGGTCGGTGTCGCCGTCGGTCATCGAAATCCCCTGCCGGTCAAAGTTATCCACAGCTTTCACCAGTTGTGGAATCTGTGGTGTTCAGGTGTGCATCGGCGTGTCGCCCACATTGTGAACAACGACATATCCGCAGGTAGAAGCCATGATTTCCGATCCGGGACCGGTCATTCGACGGGTGTTTCCCCAGGTCCCGTCAGATAGTTGAGCACAGCGACATCCCCAAGTTGTTCCACATGTGTCAACCGCAGCCTGCGCTGTGCACCGCCGGGGAACAGCGCCGGGCCGACGAAGCGCGGGGCGGTGGCGTCACCCACCAGGATCGGGGCGACGGCCAGCCGGATCTCGTCGGCCAGGCCCGCCGCGAGCAAGCCGGTGTGCATGCCGGTGCCGCCCTCGACCATGAGCCGGTGGATACCGCGCGCGCCGAGATCGTCGAGGAGCTCCGGCAGCGCGGGCCGCTCCCCGAGGACGATCACGTCGGCCAGCCCGGCGAGCCGGTCACCCAGCCGCGCGGCCCCCGCCGTGCCGGTGTAGACGAGCTTCTCGCCGCCGGTGTGCCAGAACCGCAGGTCCGGATCGAGCTCACCGGTCTCGGTGACGGTCACCTTCACCGGATACTCCGGCTTGCCCGAGGCCACCCGCACGGCCCGGCGCTCGGCGCTGTTCACCAGCAGACGCGGATTGTCCGCGCGCAGGGTGCTGGCACCGATGAGGATCGCGTCGGACTCGGCGCGCACCTGATCGACCCGGTCGAAGTCCACGCTGTTGGACAGCAGCAACCGGTGCGCGCTCGTGTCGTCGATGTACCCGTCGAGGCTGGCCGCCACCGACAGCAGCACCCACGGCCTGGTCACGGTGTCGCGACCGCTACGTCGTGACCAGCGCGGCGACCTCGGCCTCCAGTGCCGAGACCAGCGCCTCCGACGGCCGCTCGCCGCACACCTCGAGCCAGTTGGCCAGCATCCGGTGCCCGCCCTGGGTGAGTACCGACTCCGGGTGGAACTGCACGCCGTGGATGGGCAGGGTGCGGTGGCGCATGGCCATCACGATGCCGCTCTCGGTGTGGCCGACCACCTCGAGTTCCTCGGGCATGGTCTCCGGGAGCACGGTCAGCGAGTGGTAGCGGGTGGCGGTGAAGGGGTCGGGCAGTCCGGCGAGCACGCCCGAACCCAGGTGGTAGACCGAGCTGGTCTTGCCGTGCAGGAGTTCCGGTGCCCGGTCGACGGTGCCGCCGAACGCCTCGCCGATGGCCTGATGACCCAGACACACGCCGAGCAGCGGCGTGCTGTGCTTCGCCGCGGCGTGCACCAGGGGGATGCTCGCGCCCGCGCGGTCGGGGCTGCCGGGGCCGGGACTCACCAACACGCCGTCGAAGGTGCCGCCTTCGTCACCACGGGTGAGCAGGGTGTCCAGGTCGCCCAGGCGCGGGTCGTCGTTGCGCCAGACCACGGCCTCGGCCCCAAGCTGGCCGAGGTACTGCACCAGGTTGAACACGAAGCTGTCGTAGTTGTCGACGACCAATACACGCATAGGTCGAGGGTACGTGCCGACCCCGTAGGTCGTCGCATCCATTACCTGGTGGGATAGCCTAGAGGGTACTTATACGCCGAATTCGAGGACGTCATGCCCAAGTCCAAGGTCCGCAAGAAGGCCGATTACACCCCGAGCCCCGCCAGCCGCACGCCGGTGAAGGTGAAAGCGGTGGGTCCGTCGCCGGTCTGGTACGTCGCGATCATGCTGGGCTTCATGCTCGCCGGTTTGGCCTGGCTCATCGTCTACTACCTGGCGCAGGAGCACATCGGGTGGATGTACGACCTGGGCGCCTGGAACTTCCTGATCGGCTTCGGCCTCATGGTCGTCGGCCTGATCATGACCATGCGATGGCGCTGACCAGCCGTGCTGCGGATTACACCTGTGTAATTCATGCACACCTGTGGATGAAGCTGTGGACAACTCGAGGAGTAATGGGGAGACACGCCGCGTGAGCACAGGCCAGTCCGCCACCAGCACATCGTGGACGACGCCGCTGGCGGGGCTGGTCGCCGTCGCTGGCGGCGGCCTCCTGCTGGTCGTCGCCGCGATTCTCGCCTCCGACGGCCCGAGCCGACTGCTCGTCGGCCTCGCCGCGCTCGCGGTGCTGGCCATGACGGTGCTCGGCATCCGCCAGCGCCCCCGCCTGACCATGATCTCCGGCCCCACGCCGCGCCTGGTCGTCGGCACACTCACCGGCCCCCAGGAGTACCCCCTGGACCGCATCGACCGGATCCGCATGGTCTCCTACCGCCGCCTGGGCCGCAAGAGCGCCATGCTCGAGGTCGACGTCCGCCACAACGACACCGAACGCCTGCTGATCTTCGGCCGCTGGGACCTGGGCACCAATCCCCACGACGTCTACGACGCCCTGGTGGTCAACGGCTTCGCCTCGGTGACCGACTGAGCAAGGTTTCACGTGAAGCAAAGAACTCCCCGCCGCGATCACGCGACGGGGAGTTCTTCGTCAAGCCTCAGTCGATGGTGATGCCCGAGATCAGTACTGGGTCCTCCGGGCGATCGTTGCGGTCGGTCTTCACCGAACCGATCGCGTCGACGACCTTGCGGGAATCGGGATCCATCACCTCGCCGAAGATCGTGTTCTTGCGATCGAGGTGCGGCTGGGGGGAGACGGTGATGAAGAACTGCGAGCCGTTGGTCCCCGGCCCGCCGTTGGCCATCGCCAGCAGGTAGCCGCGATCGAAGGACAGGTCCGGATGGAACTCGTCGTCGAATTCGTAGCCGGGCCCGCCGCGGCCACTGCCGGTGGGGTCGCCGCCCTGGATCACGAACCCCGGGATCACCCGGTGGAAGATGGCACCGTCGTAGAACGGACCGGATTCCGTGCCACCGGCGTTGATGACGGTGTAGGGCGCGGTGCCTTCTGCCAGATCGACGAAGTTACGCACCGTCACGGGAGCGTGATTACCGAAGAGCGCGATCTTGATGTCACCGTGGTCGGTGTGCAGCGTCGCCACGGCCGTCTGGTTGGGTGAGGTCACGCAGTCATGGTGCCACCGGGAGGCCGCGAGTCCGGGGACCTCGCGGGAGCGTCTCGTAGAGTGGTGCCATGAAGCTCCGTAACCCGCTCATCGCGTCGCTCGCGATCGCTGGCGCGGGCGCGCTGGCCTGGTTCGCTCGCAGCAAGCGCCCCCAGTTGCCCGAACCCGCCGCCGAGCCCCCGCGCCTCGGCTACTCCCGCAACGGTTCCGCACCGGCCCCCGTCACGGAGACCGGCGCGCACTGACCCGTCAGCGGCTCACCGACTTCTTGTATTGCAGCTGAGCCAGCGGCACGAACACCACCAGGATCACCACGATCCACACCACCGAGGTCACCACCGGATGCTGCATCGGCCACGCCGTCGAGGGCGGGGCCAGCGGCGAGGTGTTGCCGAACAGATCACGGACCGCCTGGGTGAGCGCCGACATGGGATTCCATTCGGCGAACACCCGCAGCGGGCCCGGCAGGTCCTCGATCGGGACGAAGGCATTCGACAGGAACGTCAGCGGGAAGATCACCATGAAGCTGGCGTTGTTGAACACCTCCGGCGCCCGCACCAGCAGTCCGACCACCGCCATCATCCACGACAGCGCGTAGGCGAACAGCAGCATCAGCACGTAGGCCAGCACCGCGTCGAGGAACGAGCCACGGATGCGCCAGCCGACGACCAGGCCGGTCAGCGACATCACCACCAGGCTCACCACATTGATCACCACATCGCTGATCGTGCGCCCGACCAGCACCGCCGAGGGTGCCATCGGCAGCGAGCGGAACCGGTCGATGATGCCCTTCTGCATGTCCTCGGCCAGTCCGGCGCCGGTGAACGAGGCACCGAACACCACGGTCTGCACGAAGATGCCCGCGATCAGGAATTCGCGGTAGCCGCCTTCCATGCCCGGGATTTTGATCGCCGATCCGAAGATGTAGGCGAACAGCAGCACGAACATGATCGGCGAGAGCGTGGTGAAGATCAGCACGTCGGGTACGCGCTTGATCTTGATGACATTGCGTTTGGCGATGGTGAGGCTGTCGCTGACCACCATCCCCAGCCGCTCACCCAATCCGGGCGCGCGTACCTGCCCGGTCTCGATCGTGGCACTCATCGGTTCCGTCCTTCCGTGGCGCCCGCCTTCTCGATCTCGACCCCGCCGTTGACCAGGTCTTCGGCCTCGTGTCCGGTGAGGGTGAGGAAGACGTCGTCGAGCGAGGGGCGGCGCAACGCGACATCGTTGATGGCGATCTTGTGCTCGGTGAGCCTGCCGATCGCGGTGACCAGGTCCTGGGAGCCGTCGGCCACCGGGACGACGAGTCGGCGCAGGCCGGGTTCGAGGTGGATCTCGCCGTCGGCGAGTCCGGTGAGCACCTGCTGGGCCGTGGCCAGGTGTTCGGCGTCGGCGACGGTGAGTTCGATGCGGTCGCCGCCGACGAGGGCCTTGAGTTCGTCGGCGGTGCCGCGGGCGATGACGGTGCCGTGGTCGATCACCGCGATGGAATCGGCGAGCCGGTCGGCCTCGTCCATGTACTGGGTGGTGAGCAGCAGGGTGGTGCCGCCCGCGACGAGTTCCTCGATGACGTCCCACAGATCCAGGCGCGCACGCGGATCCAGGCCGGTGGTCGGCTCGTCGAGGAACAGCACCGGCGGGTTGGCGACCAGCGCACCGGCCAGGTCGAGCCGTCGACGCATGCCGCCGGAGTAGCCCTTCACCGGCCGGTCGGCGGCGTCGCTGAGCCGGAACCGGTCGAGTAGCTCGCGCGCGCGTTCCTTACTGCGCTGGGTGCCGAGGTGATAGAGCCTGCCGACCATCTCGAGGTTCTCGAAGCCGGTGAGGTATTCGTCGACCGCGGCGTACTGGCCGGAGGCGCCGATGTGCGAGCGCAGGGCCTGGGGATTGTTGATGACGTCGATCCCGGCCACGGTGGCGCGGCCTTCGTCGGGGACGAGCAGGGTGGTGAGGACGCGAACGGTCGTGGTCTTTCCCGCGCCGTTCGGGCCGAGTAGCGCGGTGACGGTACCTTCCGGGACGGACAGGTCGAGTCCGTCCAGGGCAGTGAGCTGCCCGTACCGTTTGACCAGACCCTCGGCGACGATTGCGTCGGGCATGATTCTCCCTGGTGTCGTTGGTTTCGTGTGATGCTCGCCTCAGTATTGCGGCACCCACCGACAAGTCGCACCACGATTTCTCGCCGGTCCCACAGTCCCACGTGTACACCGATGTTCGACATGCCGAATGGTCGCGACACGCGGCGAATCGGACTGATTTTTCGTCTCCCGCCACAACGGCGGCGCCGCGCGATCGGGCTACGGCACGGCGGGCGAACAGGAACATGTTCACCGCGATTCCGTCGTAAAACCTTGCGTACCAGCCGATTCAGCATTCCGTAAAGCAACTGTCGGGCGACCCACCGGCACCGCGACGACGTTCCCGACGCCCCGCGCACCCGCGCGCCGCCCACCGCCGCCGAAAAATCTCGGAAACTGGTTCGTTGCGCGTACGCGAATTCCGCACAGATCGCGTAGGATCGTTCACGTCGGCCCCTCCCCCCCGGGCCGACCCTACGCGGGCCTCGGCTAACTCCCCCCCTTCGCCGAGGCCCGCTCCCCATTTTCCGGCAAGGTTGCTGCTCGACCACTCGGCTACGGCGCACCACCACCCGGCACCGTCACAGTCCAGCCACGATCCCGCGATCACCCGGCAACCGGGACTATCGTCGCCCCATGGTGCCTGCCCGTGGCGTGATCGCGACGGTGGTCGTCTCGCTGACGATCCTGGTGGGCTGCGCCGATTCCGACGACGAGCACGCGTCGTCCACCACCAGCACGGCGGCCCTGCCCCCGAATCAGGTCGCCGGAGTGGACCTCCCGCACGACGCGGTCGACGACGCCGTCGGCCGACTCGACGACCTCGTGGCGTCCCTGATGGACAGCACGCGTATCCCCGGCATGGCCGTCGCGGTCGTGCACGGCGGGAAGACCGTCTACGCCAAGGGCTTCGGGGTGCGCCAGGAGGGCAGGCCGGACAAGGTCGACGCCGACACCGTCTTCCAGCTGGCCTCGGTGTCGAAGTCGGTGGCCGCCTCCGTCGTGGCGAGCCAGGTCGGCGCGGGCCGCGTCGACTGGGAGACGCCCGTCGTCGAGCACCTGCCGAACTTCGCGCTGGCCGACCCGGCGACCACCGCCCAGCTCACCGTCGGCGATCTGCTCGCACACCGCAGCGGCCTGCCCGACCACGCGGGCGACCGGCTCGAGGACATCGGCTACGACCAGGCGGCGATCCTGGACAAGTTACGCCTGGAGCCGCTGGCCCCCTTCCGGATCACCTACGAGTACACCAATTTCGGCTTCACCGCCGGTGCCGAGGCGGTCGCGGCCGCGGCGGGCACCGACTGGGCGCAGCTCTCGGCCGACGCCGTCTACACGCCGCTGGGCATGGGCTCGACCAGTTCCCGCTTCGACGACTTCCAGGCCCGCCCCAACCGCGCCGTCGGCCATGTCGATGTCGACGGGCAGTGGGTGGCGCGCTCGGTGCGCAATCCCGACGCCCAGTCCCCCGCGGGCGGGGTGAGTTCCTCGGTCGAGGACATGGCCCGCTGGCTGACCATGCTGCTCGCCGACGGCGCCCCCATCGCCCCGCCCGAGGCCCTGCTGCCCGCGATCACCCCGCAGGTGATCTCCGCGCCCGCCACGGCCCCCGCCGCCCGCGCGGGCAACTACGGCTTCGGCTTCAACGCCTCGGTCTCCCCCGCCGGTCGCACCGCCTACAGCCACTCCGGCGCGTTCGCCCTCGGCGCGGCCACCAACTTCCTGGTGATCCCCTCGGCCGACGTGGCCATCGTCGCGCTCACCAACGCCGCCCCGATCGGCGTGCCGGAGGCGCTCACGGCCGAGTTCGCCGATCTGGTCCAGTTCGGCGAGATCCGCGAGGACTGGCGCGGCCTGTACCACGACATCATCGCCCCGCTCAACGATCCGACGGGCGATCTGGCGGGCAAGCCGACACCGGCGAATCCCGCACCCGCCCAGCCACTGCCGAGCTACGCGGGCACCTACGCCAACGAGTTCTGGGGCCCGGCGACCATCGCCGAGACACCCTCCGGCCTGACCCTGACCATCGGTCCGGCGGGCCAGAGCTATCCGCTGCGGCACTGGGACGGCGACACCTTCGCCTTCGAGCCCAGCGGCGAGAACGCCCCGCCCGGCAGCCTGTCCTCGGTGGTCTTCACCGGTGACACGGTCACCATCGACTTCTTCGACGAGGACGGCCTCGGCACCTTCACCGAAGGCGGCTGATCACGCCAGCGACGCCCAGGCGGCCCGCAAGCGCGCGGCCCTGACCTTGCCCGCCACCCCGAGCAGCGGCGCGTCCCGCTCCCAGCGGCTCCGCACCGCCGGGTCGACGCGTTCCCACAGCGGTTCCTGGTCGGCGCGCAGGCGCGTGAGCCGATCGAAGACCCCGCCCAGCGCGATGTGCACGCCCGCCGACGCCGGGTTCTCACCCCCGAGCCCACGCACCGCCGCAAACACCGCCAGCAGCTGTTCTACGGCCTCGGCGGGCCAGTGGGCCTGCCTGGCCACCCGCAGCAGCTGACCGAGCACAGCGGCGAGCACGTGGACGTCCTCGACGGTGCGGAACGGCTTGAGGTAGTCGGCGTAGCCGTCGCCGCACAGCACCTCGCCGGGCGCGGCGGTGAACTCGACACTCGCGTGCGGGATCTCGGGCGCGAACGGCAGCTCCGGCAGCGGCGTCACCACGGCGGCGGCACCGGCGGGCACCAGCACGGCCCGCAGCGACGGCTTGCCGTCGGCGCGCTCCCCCGCCCGCGCGATCACCAGGAACCGGGTGGCGAAGGTACCGAGCGTGGCGAAGGACTTGGTTCCGGTCACCAGCGCGTCCTCGGACACCGTCGTCTCGATCGCCGAGGGCCGCCCACCGCCCGCCTCGGTGGCGCACATCGACACCAGATCAGCGGGATCGAGCGCGGGCACCAGCGCGCGCAGCGCTTCCTGATAACCACCGAGAAAGGCCGATCCTGTTCCCGCGCTGTCGAATCCGGCGATCACGGCACGATCGAGGGAATTCGGGAAATCGGCGGCGAGGGCGCGGTGCCGAGTCAGCGCGGCGGGCACATCGAGCGCATCGGAATCGCCGGGAACGGCGGAGACCAGGAAATCGAAAACCGAGGAATTCACAGAAGTGGAGCCTAGGGGAATCGAACCCCTAACCCCTGCCTTGCAAAGGCAGTGCTCTGCCAATTGAGCTAAGGCCCCTTGCTGGCGTCAACCAGTTGGCACACCCGAATCAGCGGGTGGTGACCTCTTTCCAGAGGTCAGCGTCATCGCGCTTGCGGAATTTGGTGATACCGATGAGAACCGCGATCACAACACCGACCGTGAGGACAATCTTCATGATTCCCACCCTACTGTGATGTTCGGGAGTGGGCCTAGGAGGACTTGAACCTCCGACCTCTTCGTTATCAGCGAAGCGCTCTAACCGCCTGAGCTATAGGCCCGAACACGTTGCCGATCCCCCGCCGGAGCAGTGAACCGCAACGAGAAACGAGACTACCCCACCGCACCACCGACTACCAAAACGGCCGGTCAAACCCGGTTTCCCGGGCCTGACCGGCCGTCTGTGGAACAGCGGCGACTAGTCCGGATCGGCCAGGGTCACCTGGATGCCACCGACCAGATCGCAGCACTGGTTGTAGATGAACACCCCGACCGTGGCCAGCGCGGTGAACAGCACCACGTTGATCAGCCCGATCACTCCGGCGTAGCCGAAGATGGTGCCCGCGTCGATCAGGCTCGACGAGGAGCTGCCGTCGGAGTTGAGCATCTCGCCCAGCGAGTTGTCCAGGTTGTCCCACACGCCCATGCCCGCCAGCACGATGTAGAGCAGGCCGACCGCGACCATCCACACGAAGAACAGCGCCACGCTGATCACCAGGGTGATCTTCAGCGTCGACCACGGGTCGATCCGGCGGATCTGCACGGTCGCGCGTAGCGGCTCGCCCGACGCGGCGGCCGCGATGGCCACCGGCACCGCGGGCGAGACCGACCCGGCGGCCGCCGCCCTGGCGCTGCTGGGCTGCTGCGGCGGCACCTGGGCCATCGGCAGCCCGGCGGGCGCGGGCGGCGCGTCCGGCGTGGGATGCCGGACCTCGGACAGGTCCGGCATGTCCTTGACCAGCTCCGGGCGCGCGATGCTGCGTGTCGGGCCGTCGATGCCGACCGACTTCACCATCGCCGCCTCCTTGCGCGCCGCCTTGGCCGCCAGGTCGGCGGTGGTGCGGGCGTTGGAGGCGCCGCTGCCCTTGAGGCCGCCGCCCGAGGACTGCTGCGGCGCCGAGGACGGCCTGCCCTGGCTCGGCGACTCGCCGGGCCGGTACAGGTTGGACTGCGGCTCACGCTGCGGCAGCTGGGCCCACCCGTCCTGGTAGGGCGATTTACCGCCCTTGCCGTTGTCGAACGATTCGCCCCCGGCGGCACCGGACTCCGGCGCCGGAGCACCCTCGCCCTGGCCGCCCTGGCGTGGGATCGGCCGCGGCTGGATCGGAGACGAGGCGATCCGTTCGGTGACGCCGTTGGTCTGGTTCCGATCGTCGTTCGACTGATTCGGTGTGGTCAATGGAATCCTCAGATCCGTTCGTTGCCGCCGCTGGTTGGGTTATTGCTCCGAAGCCGCGTCGCCGGTGAGCTGATCGGGATCGGGCTCGTCGGCGTTGCGCGCGATCGCTAGCAAGGTATCGCCATCCGCGAGGTTCATCAATCGCACGCCCTTGGTCTGGCGTCCAGCTTTTCGAACTTGCTTGGCAGCGGTGCGGATGACGCCACCACTCGAGGTGATCGCGTACAACTCGTCCTCGTCGTCGACGATGAGCGCTCCCACCAGGCTGCCACGCTTGGGATCGTATTGGATTGTCAATACGCCTTTTCCACCGCGACCCTGCGCGGTGTACTCCTCGATCGCGGTGCGCTTGGCGTAACCGCCCGCCGTCGCGACCAGCAGATAGGTCCCCTCACGCACGACATTGAGCGAGAGCAGCTCGTCGTCGGCGTTGAAACGCATGCCCTGCACACCCGAGGTGGCGCGGCCCATCGGGCGCAACGCCTCGTCGGTGGCCGCGAAGCGGATCGACTGGCCGTGCGCCGAGACCAGCAGCAGGTCGTCGTCGGCCGAGCAGAGCACCGCGCCGACCAGCTCGTCGTCGTCGCGCAGGTTCACCGCGACGATGCCGCCGGAGCGGTTGGAGTCGAAATCGGTGAGCTTGGATTTCTTCACCAGGCCCGCGCGTGTCGCGAGCACCAGGTACGGCGCGTCCTCGTAGGTCTTGAGCTGGATGATCTGGGCGATCTTCTCGTCCGGCTGGAAGGCCAGCAGGTTGGCCACGTGCTGACCGCGCGCGGTGCGGTTGGCCTCGGGCAGCTCGTAGGCCTTGGCCCGGTAGACCCGGCCCTTGTTGGTGAAGAACAGCAGCCAGTCGTGCGTGGAGGACACGAAGAAGTGCTTGACGATGTCGTCCTGCTTGAGCCCCGCGCCCATCACGCCCTTGCCGCCGCGCTTCTGCGAGCGGTACAGGTCGGTCTTGGTGCGCTTGGCGTAGCCGGTCTCGGTGATCGTGACGACCACGTCCTCGCGGGCGATCAGGTCCTCGTCGGCCACGTCGCCGTCGGCGGCGATGATCCGGGTGCGCCGGTCGTCGCCGTACTTCTCGACGATCTCGGCCAGCTCGTCACGCACGATCGCGCGCTGACGCTCGGGCTTCTCCAGGATGTCCTTGTAGTCGGCGATCTCGAGCTCGATCTTGGCCAGATCGTCGACGATCTTCTGCCGCTCCAACGCCGAGAGGCGACGCAGCTGCATGTCCAGGATCGCGGTGGACTGGATCTCGTCGATGTCGAGCAGCTGCATCAGGCCGGTGCGCGCGGTATCGGTGTTGGCCGAGCGCCGGATCAGCGCGATGACCTCGTCGAGCAGGTCCAGCGCCTTGACCAGGCCGCGCAGGATGTGGGCCCGCTCCTCGGCCTTGCGCAGCAGGAATCGCGTACGCCGCACGATCACGTCGAGCTGGTGGTTGGTGTAGTACCGGATCATCTGATCCAGGCGCAGCGTGCGCGGCACCCCGTCGACGATCGAGAGCATGTTCGCGCCGAAGCTGGTCTGCAGCTGGGTGTGCTTGTACAGGTTGTTCAGCACGACCTTGGCGACCGCGTCGCGCTTGACCGTCACCACGATGCGCATACCCGCGCGGTCGGAGGACTCGTCGTGGATGTCGGAGATGCCCGCGATCTTGCCGTCCTTCACCTGCTCCGCGATGGAGTTGATGAAGTTGTCGGTGTTGACCTGGTAGGGCAGCTCGGTGATGACGATCTGGGTCTGCCCCCGGCTGCCCTCCTCGATCTCCACCACACCGCGCATGCGGATGGAACCGCGCCCGGTGGTGTAGGCGTCGTGGATGCCCTGACCGCCCACGATCAGGCCGTGCGTCGGGAAGTCCGGGCCCTTGACCCGCTCCATGCACGCGGCCAGCGTGGATTCCTCGTCGGCGTCGAAGTTCTCCAGCGCCCAGTAGATGGCCTCGGCCAGCTCGTTGAGGTTGTGCGGCGGGATGTTGGTCGCCATGCCGACGGCGATGCCGTTGCTGCCGTTCATCAGCAGGGCGGGCACGCGCGCGGGCAGCACGGTCGGCTCCTGCGAGCGACCGTCGTAGTTGGGGACGAAATCGACCGTCTCGTGGTCGATCTCGCGCAGCATCTCCATCGCCAGCGGCGTCAGGCGGCACTCGGTGTAGCGCATGGCGGCCGCGCCGTCGTTGCCGCGCGAACCGAAGTTGCCCTGGCCGTCGACCAGCGGATAGCGCAGCGACCAGGGCTGGGCCATGCGCACGAGGGTGTCGTAGATCGACGAGTCGCCGTGCGGGTGGTAGTTACCCATGGTCTCGGCGACCGGACGCGCCGACTTCACGTAGCCGCGATCGGGACGGTAGCCGTTGTCGTACATCGCGTAGAGCACGCGCCGGTGCACCGGCTTGAGGCCGTCGCGCACATCGGGCAGCGCGCGGCCCACGATCACGCTCATCGCGTAATCGATGTAGCTGGACTGCATCTCGTTCTGGATGTCGACCGGTTCGATCCGGTCGCCTGCGCCGCCGTTCGGGGGCAGTGTGGTCTCAGTCATGAAGAGGTCTCCGTAAGAAGGCTCGGGGCGACGGCAGTTCTGGAGTGGGGGTCAGGGGTTCGAGTCCCCTGACCCCGCCTATCCGACTACACGTCGAGGAAGCGGACGTCCTTGGCATTGCGAGTGATGAAGCTGCGACGCGCCTCCACGTCCTCGCCCATCAGCACCGAGAACAGCTCGTCGGCCGCGGCGGCGTCGTCGAGCGTCACCTGACGAAGCACCCGGACCGAGGGGTCCATGGTGGTCTCCCACAGCTCCTTGGCGTTCATCTCGCCCAGACCCTTGTAGCGCTGGACGCCGTCGTCCTTGTTGATCTTCTTGCCCGCGGCCAGACCGGCCTCGAGCAGGCCGTCGCGCTCACGATCGGAGTAGGCGAACTCCGGCTCGCTGCGCTGCCACTTGAGCTTGTAGAGCGGCGGCTGGGCCAGGTACACGTGCCCGTGCTCGATGAGCGGGCGCATGAACCGGAACAGCAGCGTGAGCAGCAGCGTGGAGATGTGCTGGCCGTCGACGTCGGCGTCGGCCATCAGCACGATCTTGTGATACCGCAGCTTGGCGATGTCGAACTCGTCGTGAATGCCGGTGCCGAAGGCGGTGATGATCGACTGGACCTCGTTGTTCTTGAGGACGCGGTCGATGCGGGCCTTCTCGACATTGATGATCTTGCCGCGCAGCGGCAGGATCGCCTGGTACATCGAGTCGCGGCCGGACTTGGCCGAGCCACCGGCGGAGTCACCCTCCACGATGTAGATCTCGGACTTGCTCGGGTCCTTGGAGCGGCAGTCGGCCAGCTTGCCCGGCAGGCCACCCAGATCGGTGGCCGACTTGCGGCGCACCAGCTCACGCGCCTTGCGCGCGGCCACGCGGGCCTGCGCCGAGGACACCGCCTTCTGCACGATGGTCTTGGCGTCGGCCGGGTTGGCCTCGAACCAGTGCGTGAGGTGCTCGTTGCAGGCGCGCTGCACGAACGACTTGACCTCGGTGTTGCCCAGCTTGGTCTTGGTCTGGCCCTCGAACTGCGGCTCGCCGACCTTGACGCTCACGATGGCGGCCAGGCCCTCGCGGATGTCGTCACCGGTGAGGTTGCCGTCCTTCTCCTTGAGGAGCTTCTTCTCCTTGGCGTACTTGTTGACCACCGTGGTCAGCGCCGCGCGGAAGCCCTCTTCGTGGGTGCCGCCCTCGTGGGTGTTGATGGTGTTGGCGAAGGTGTGCACCGACTCGGAGTAGCCCGAGTTCCACTGCATCGCGACCTCGAGCTCGTGGCCGGTGCCCTTGCCGGTGAACCCGACCACCGAGTTGTGGATGGCGGTCTTGGTGCGGTTGATATGGCGCACGAAGTCCACCAGGCCGCCCGGGTAGTGGTAGGTGCGGGTCTTGACCTTGGGCTCGGCCGGGGCCTCGACGCCGTCCTCGGCGTGCTTGGGCGCCTCGGCGGTCTCGCTGACGACCTCGTCGGTGACGTCGGACTCGCTGACGCGCTCGTCGGTGAGGGTGATGGTCAGGCCCTTGTTGAGGAAGGCCATCTCCTGCAGGCGGCGCGCGACCGTCTCGAAGTTGTAGGTGGTGGTCTCGAAGATCTCCGGGTCGGCCCAGAACCGGATGGTGGTACCGGTGCGCTTGGTCGGCTCGCCCTGGATCAGCTTGCCCGGCTTGGCGTCCTTGTAGGTCTGCGACCAGTGGTAACCGTCGTTGTCGATCTCGGCTTCCAGCTTGCTCGACAGCGCGTTGACCACCGAGATACCGACACCGTGCAGACCACCGGAGACGGCGTAGGAGTCGGAGTCGAACTTGCCGCCCGCGTGCAGCTGGGTCATGACGACCTCGACGGTCGGGATGCCCTGGGCGTGCATGCCGGTGGGGATACCGCGGCCGTCGTCGACGACCTCGACGCCACCGTCGGCCAGCAGGGTCACATCGACACGGGAGGCGTAGCCCGCCATCGCCTCGTCGACCGAGTTGTCCACAACCTCCCAGATGAGGTGGTGCAGACCGCGCTCACCGGTGGAACCGATGTACATACCGGGGCGCTTGCGTACCGCCTCGAGACCCTCGAGGACCGTGATGGAGGAGGCACCGTAGCCCTGCTTGTCGCCCGATGCGTTGGAATCGTTGGCAGCCACTTGTCGGTAGCTCTCCTTACTTGCTGATCCCTGGCGCCGGGCAGCACACGAGCGGCTGCACAGCACGCGCCGAGGGTTCGCCGCTGGTTACGTCACCATCCTACTGGTAAGCCCAACTTACAGTGCACCTACGACACCCCTGACGACGCCGTGAATGCAAGAAATCGATCCACGCCGGGATGTTTCCGCCACTTGTGGAATTTTGCCGATCGTGAGAGCGAATAGAGAGGCGTCGGCTATCCGTAGGTGTCGCGCGGGCCGCGACCCTTGATGTGGCGTTCGCCCTTGCGCCAACTCGGGGCCGCCGGACCGGTGATGCGCAGCTGGGTGACCACGCCCTGCCCGACCGCGGCGTTGATCTTGGCCAGGATCTGGCCCTGCAGCATGCGCAGCTGGGTGGCCCAGGCGGTGGACTCGGCCGCGATCTTGAGGATGCCGCCCTCCAGCGTCACCGGCGTGGCGTGCGCGGCGATGTCCTCGCCGACCACGCTGGCCCAGCGACCGAACACCATGCCCTCGGCCACTTTTCCCGACCAGCCACGACTCTTCGCGATCGACCCGGTCAGCGCGGAGAGCAGCTGGGGATCGCGCTGGTCGGGCCCGGCGCCGGACCAGCCGCTGCGCCGTCTGCCCCCGGCCCGCAGCTTGCGCACCGGCGAGGCGCGCCCCTGCCCGACCGACTTGCCGTTGGCCTTGGCCGCGGCCCTGGCCTCCTCGAGCGCCCGGCGGGCCAGATCGATCCCGCGCAGCTCCGGTGCTGGTTCGTCCTGCACGGGCTGCCGCCTTCCGGGTCGCTGGGGCTGAGTGTGGACAGAGTCTACGCCGGGGTACCGACAGCTTCCGGGCACGCCGAAACGGCGGTGTGCGCCGGTTTTCCACAGGGCCTGTTGATAACTATCGTTACCTGTGCATATCTTCTGACTCCGCGACGGGCTCGCTGACGACGTCGGTGCCGATCCGCGACACCCGCCGATCCGCCTCCCCGGTGGTCCGCACGCGCAGCGGCTCGGCCGCCAGCTCCGGCGGCACATCCTCGGCTACCGCCGCCGTGATCAGCACCTGCTCGGCCCCGGCGGCCACCTCGGCCAGCGCGGTACGCCTGCGCCGGTCCAGTTCGGCGAACACGTCGTCGAGCAGCAGCACCGGTTCGGTGCCCGCGCTGCGCAGCAGTTCGAACGAGCCCAGCCGCAGCGCCAGCGCGAACGACCACGACTCGCCATGGCTGGCGAAGCCCTTGGCGGGCGCGCTGCCCAGCAGCAGGTCCAGGTCGTCGCGGTGCGGGCCCACCAGGCACACCCCGCGATCGAGTTCCTTGCCGCGCGCGGCGGCCAGCTCGCTGAGCATGATCGCGTGCAGGCGGGTCACGTCGTCGTCCTCGGGCGCCCGCGCCGGATCGAGCAGATCCGCGGGCAGATACCCCGAGCGGTAAGCGATTGCGGCGGGCCGTGATTCGGGCGCGATCGACCGATACGACTGCGCCAGAAAGGGATACAGGTCGTGCACCAGCCGCAGCCGCTGCGCCAGCAACACCGCGGCGTGCTCGGCCAGATGCCCGTCCCACACGTCGAGGGTGCTCAGATCGGCGCGCGAACGCACCTGCCGCCCAGCGGTTTTCAACAGGGCGGAGCGCTGTCGCAGCACCTTGTCGTAGTCGGCGCGCACGCCCGCCAGCCTGGGGAGCCGGGCTGTGCACAACTCGTCGAGGAACCGTCGCCGCTCCCCCGGGTCGCCGCGCACCAGCGCCAGATCCTCCGGCGCGAACAGCACGGTCTGCAGAATCCCCAGGATCTCCCTGGACCGGCGCACCGGCGAACGATTGATCTGCGCGCGATTGGCGCTGCCCGCCTTGAGCTCCACATCCACCCGCAGCTCGCGGCCCAGATTCACCACGGTGGCACCGATCCGGGCCTGGGTGGCGCCCATCCGGATCAGCGGGGCGTCGGCGGAGACGCGGTGCGAGCCGAGGGTGGCCAGGTAACCGACCGCCTCGAGCAGGTTGGTCTTGCCGTTGCCGTTGGACCCGAGCAGCACCGTGCGCCCTGGGGACAACTCCAGCTCGGCGTGTTCCCACGACCGGAAATCACGGACCGACAGCGCACGGATGAACATGCCGGATTACGCGCGCGAGCCGGGTCAGCCGGGCAGCCGGACCGGCATCAGCAGGTAGATGTACTGGCTCTCCAGCGCCGCGAACGCCCCGGACTCGAGCACCTTGGGCTCCTCGTCGGAGGCGGGCAGCAGCACCGCCGGGCGGCTGGGGGTGGTGAAGCCGAAGGTGACCCGCTCCGCGTGCAGCGCCGAGAGGCCCTCGGTGAGGTACCCGGGGTTGAACGCGATGGTCAGCGGCTCACCGCGGAAATCGGCCTCCAGCCATTCCTCGGCGCGGCCCGCGTCGTCCCCACCCGCCGACAGCAGCACACCGTCTGTGGAGAACTCCAGACGCACCTGGGCGCCGCGCTCGGCCACCAGGGCCACACGCTTGATGGCTTCGGACAGCGCCGCGACGGGCAGCGTGGCGATGGAGGTGTGCTCCTTGGGGAGCAACTGGCGGAACTTGGGGAATTCGGCGTCCAGCAGGCGCGTGGTGGTGCGCCTGCCCGCGTTGACGATGCCGAGCAGGCCGTCGCCGCCACTGCCCAGCGACAGCTGCACGGGCGCCTCGGCGGCACCGAGGGTCTTGGCGGCCTCCGACAGCGTGCGCGCGGGAATGAGCACCGCGGTCTCGATGTCGGGGCGGGTGGGCTGCCACTGCAGGTGCCGCACGGCCAACCGAAAACGGTCGGTGGCGGCGAGGACCACGTCGTTGCCCTCGATCTCCACCCGGATACCGGTGAGCATGGGCAGGGTGTCGTCGCGACCGGCGGCGACGGCGACTTGGCCGACCGCCTCGGCGAAGACATCCACACCCAGTTCACCGGTCTGCTGGGGAACCTCGGGCAACTGGGGATAATCCTCGACCGGCATGGTCGGCAGGGAGAACTTGGCGCTGCCGCAGGCGATGAGCACGCGGGTGCCGTCGACGGAGACGTCCACCGGCTTGTTCGACAGGGCCTTGGTGATGTCGGCCAGCAGGCGACCCGAGACCAGCACCTGGCCGGGACCGGCGACCTCGGCCGCCACCCGCATCTGCGCGGAGACCTCGTAGTCGAAACCGGAGACCGTCAGGCCGTTCTCGTCGGCCACCAGCAGGACACCGCCGAGGACCGGCACCGGAGGCCGGGACGGGAGGCTACGGGCCACCCAGGCCACCGACTCGGCGAAATCCTCTCGGGCGACCCGAAACTTCATGCTCGCAAGCTCCATCGCCCGATGTGTCCTCTCCGAGTGTCGAGTTGAGGTGCTGCGTCGACCGCGCACTGAGTCTCGCACAACCAGCCGACAACCAAACGGTACCCGCAGGACGCGTGAAGTCCGCACCGACCCTCCCGGCACATCCGTGCCCTCCCGACCATCCCCTCTCCTCCTTGCCCGCCTGTGAGTGGAGCACCGACCGAGCCGAGCCTCCCGATCCGAGTTTCCACACACCCTGTTTTCAAGAGATCTTTCTAAGAATGAGAACTGAAGTAGTAATAGGCACTGTGGAATCTGTGGATTTCCGCTGAATCCCCAGGTCAGAGGGCACGTCGGCATGGGGATGGCCGTGGAGTGACTCGAGGATGAATCGGGACCGCCTGTGGACGGCCGAAGTTGTCCCACATCCATCCTCGAGTTGTCCTCGAGTTGTTCCACCGGATTCACCCAGTTGTTCACACCCCGGTGCACCCTGGTGGCAACCCCGTGGATTCCTCGAGGACTCCACAGGGATTCCTCGAGGAATCCACAGGGGCGGAATCGGCAGCGGCGCAGGTCAGCGCCTGTGTCGGCCTGTGAGCGGAGCGACCTGTGCACGATGTGGACAACTCCCTGTGGGTAGATACTCCCCACTCGATCCCCAGGCCCTGTGGGTGAACCGGTGCACAACCGGTGGATTCCTCGAGGATTCCACAGGGATTCCTCGAGGAATCCACAGGGCAAAAAAGAACACCGCCCGAGGTCAGGGCGGTGTTCGAGGGTGTGGATGAAATCAGCGCGAGCGCTGCTTGATCCGGGCTGTGAGTTCTTGGACCTGGTCGTACACGCGGCGCCGCTCGGTCATCTCCTTGCGCACCTTCTTCTCCGCGTACATCACCGTCGTGTGGTCGCGCCCGAAGGCCTGCCCGATCTTGGGCAGCGACAGATCGGTCAGTTCGCGGCACAGGTACATGGCGATCTGGCGGGCCTGGGCCAGCGGACGCGCCTTGCCGGGTCCGGTGAGCTCCTCGAGGGTGGTGTTGAAGTACTCGGCGGTGACGGCCATGATCGTGGCCGCGTTGATCTCGAGCGCCGCCGTATCCGGCATCAGGTCGCGCAGCACCACCTCGGCCAGCGAGAGGTCCAGCGGCTGACCGTTGAGCGAGGCGAAGGCCGTCACCCGGATGAGGGCGCCCTCGAGCTCGCGGATATTGCGCTCGACCCGGCTGGCGATGAGTTCGAGCACGTCGTGCGGCACATCGAGCCGGTCCATCCGCGCCTTCTTGCGCAGGATCGCGATGCGGGTCTCCAGCTCGGGCGGCTGCACATCGGTGATCAGGCCCCACTCGAAGCGGGTGCGCAGGCGTTCCTCCAGCGTGGCCAGCTGCTTGGGCGGGCGATCCGAGGAGACGACGATCTGCTTGTTCGCGTTGTGCAGGGTGTTGAAGGTGTGGAAGAACTCCTCCTGGATGCCTTCCTTGCCCTCGATGAACTGGATGTCGTCGACCAGCAGGATGTCGGTCTCGCGGTAGCGGCGCTTGAACGCGACCTTGCGGTCGTCGCGCAGGCTGTTGATGAAGTCGTTGGTGAACTCCTCGGTGGACACGTACTTCACCCGCATCCCCGGGAACAACCGCTGGGCGTAGTGCCCGGCCGCGTGCAGCAGATGCGTCTTGCCCAAACCCGAAGCGCCCCAGACGAACAGCGGGTTGTAGGCGCGTGCCGGTGCCTCGGCGATGGCCACCGCGGCGGCGTGCGCGAAGCGGTTGGACGCGCCGATGACGAAGGTCTCGAAGGTGTACTTGGCGTTGAGACTGGCCGAGGACGAGGGCTGCGGCGGCGCCTCCGGCGACTTGTTGAAGTAGGTCGGCCAGTTGTTGCGGGCGTCGACCACCGGCTCGTCGTCGGCGGGTTCGGCACCGGGCTGACCGGGGAACGGGGTGTCGGGCACGGCGTCGACGGGCGCGTCCTCGACCCGGGCGGTGGGCGGCTCCTCCGGCTGCGGACGGCCGCGCGCCGGTGCGCGCTGTGGCGGCGGGTCGGGCGTGAACAGCGACTCCTGACCGGGCGGGATGTGCTCGCGACGTGGCGCGGCGGCCTGCTCGCGTCGCGCGGGCGGGGCGGTCTCGGGGACACGCTGCTCCGGGCGACCGCCACGGAACTCCGCGCGCCCACCGAACTCGCCACCGGCGTAGTCGCCGACGGGGTAGGGCGCGGTCGGCTCGTAGTCGGTGCCGGGGAACTCGCCGCGCTCGGCCGGGTACTCGGAGCCCTTGTATTCCTGGCCCTGGTATTCCGAAGCCTGCTGGTAGTCCTGCTGCGGCTGGTATTCGTTCTGCTGGTAGTCGGGCTGCTGGTACTCCGGTTCGGCGGGGTACTCGCGATGACCCGCGTAGTCCTGGCGCTCGCCGTACTCGGCGGGCTGACCGGCGTACTCGCCCCGGTCGCGGTAGCCGTTGGCGAAGTCTCCGCCCTGGGGATACTCGGGCGCGGACTGGTAGTCGAACTCGCCGGTGCCGTAGCGCGGCCTGCCGTACTCCCCGCGCGCGGCGTAGTCGGGGACGCTGAAATCCGGGCCGGGGTAGCCCGCGGGCGGACGGGTCGGCTCGCGCGGACGCTCGGGCCTGCTGGTCATCCTGGCGTGTCGAGGCGCACTGCCGCTGCGCTCCCCCGCGGCCGGGATCGGCGCGGCGATACGCACTCCCAACCCCTCGACCTGCGGGCCGAGCCTGCGGCCCAGCGAGCGTAGGATCGGTTCGCGCAGATCGCGCTCGATCGCTTCCTGGGCCAGAGACGAGGGAACCGACAGCAACGCGAAGCCCTGCGCGACGGTCAGCGGCTTGACCAGTTTCAGCCACGCCTGCTGGGCGCGACTGACCGCGGGAATGGCGCCGTCGGCCGAACCGGTGGTGAGTTCGGCAACAACTTCCGGCCATACCGTGGCCAGCACGTTCTGCTCGTCATCCATGCGGAGTCCTCCCCGGACCGGTTCGTTGGAGCACCGAATATGCCACTCCGGCCAGTTATCCACACAATTATCCACAGATGTGGACAAACCTGGGGATAGAGGAATTCTGCCAGCGTGTGGCAGTGAATGGGGCTGGACCTGCGGTTCTGCAGCAATCCCCCGGCTACAGAGGCTAGCTGGCCGGGGCTCCGAAGGCCAGCGGTGTGGAAGAACTCACGAAAAGTGTCGCGGATGCGCCGCTCGGCCCGGGCGTGTCGGACGACGCAGGCCGCCGAACGCCCGAGGTCGCGCCCGGCAGAGGGCACTGGGGGCCGAGTTTGACCCGGTGTAGCCGTATCAGTACCCTCAGACAGTCACCCCTTGGCGCGGTGGCGGCTCTGTGCTGCACGTCGATCGCCAAGGCAATCTGCGCGTAGACCGCGGTCCGCTGCGCAGAGATCCGAATCACCGAAAACTTCGGGTACCTGACCGGTGCCCACCAACTCGAGGAGTGTTGACCGTGGCCAAGGGCAAGCGGACGTTCCAGCCGAACAACCGTCGTCGGGCGCGCGTGCACGGCTTCCGCCTCCGGATGCGCACCCGTGCGGGTCGCGCCATCGTTTCGGCGCGCCGCCGTAAGGGCCGTGCCGAACTGACTGCCTGATCGCGCGTAGTCGGACGCTCGGGTGTTGCCTGAGCCGTATCGGTTGCACCACCGTGCCGAATTCTCCCGCACGGTGCGCCGCGGTCAGCGAATCGGGAGGCGAGATCTCGTCGTACATGCGTTCACGCACACGTACGACGATGTCGCCGACGGCGATTCGCTGGTCCGCGTAGGCGGTCCGCGGTTCGGGCTGATTGTCAGCAAGGCGGTGGGTAACGCGGTGGTTCGCCACCGGGTCGCCCGCCGCCTGCGTCATATGTGCGGCCAGGTGGTCGACGAACTCCCGGTCGGCACCGACGTCGTGATCCGGGCGCTGCCCGGTGCGGCGACCGCCGACTCCGCCGAGCTGTTGCGCCAGCTGCGCACCGGCCTGCGCAAGCTCGGCGTGCGCCAGGCGCCGGAGTCCGCGCTCGGTCGCCCCTCGTCCGGTGTCCGGTGATGCGCACGCTCACCCGGCTACCCGCCAACGCGCTGATCTTCCTGATCGAGCTGTACCGGACCTATGTCTCCCCCACCCGGATGCCGATCTGCCGCTTCACCCCCACCTGCAGTGAGTACGCGGTGACCGCCCTGCGGACACGCGGCCTGTTCGTGGGGTCGGCGCTGACGGTCGTGCGCCTCGCGAAATGCGCACCCTGGCACCCTGGAGGGTGGGATCCCGTGCCGGAGCGCGGGTCGAATGCCTTCACCAAGTCATCGCCCGCGTTGATCGGCGATACGAACGACGGGAGTACCTAGAGCCGTGCTCGACATCATCTATTGGCCGGTATCCGCGATTCTGTGGTTCTGGCACAAGGCCTTCGGCTTTGTGTTCGGCGCCGACAGCGGGCTCACCTGGAGCCTCGCCATCGTGTTCCTGGTCTTCACCCTCCGGCTGATTCTGTACAAGCCGTTCGTGAAGCAGGTCCGCACCACCAAGCAGATGCAGGAGCTGCAGCCCCAGATCAAGGAGCTGCAGAAGAAGTACAAGAACGACCGCGAGACCATGGCGCGGGAGATGCAGAAGCTGCAGAAGGACCACGGCTTCAATCCGCTCATGGGCTGCCTGCCGGTCCTGGTGCAGGTGCCGGTCTTCCTCGGTCTGTTCCACGTGCTGCGTTCGTTCAACCGCACCGGTACCGGCTTCGGCCAGATCGGGATGTCGTCCTACGACAACGCGCACACCGCGAACTACATCTTCAGCGCGACCGACGTCCAGTCGTTCCTGAGCGCGCGCATCTTCGGCGCGCCGATCGCCGCCTTCATCACCGCGCCGACCGATCAGCTGCAGGCGTTCGCCGATTGGGGTGGCACACCCACCAAGCTCAACATCGCGCTCGTGGCCGTGCCGCTGATGATCATCGCCGGTCTGGCGACGCACTTCAACGCCCGCGCCTCGGTGCAGCGGCAGACGCCGGAAGCCGCGGCCAACCCGCAGGCCGCCATCATGAACAAGCTGTCGCTGTGGGTCTTCCCGCTCGGCGTGATGGTCGGTGGCCCCTTCCTGATGATCGGCATCCTGATCTACTGGGTGGCCAACAACATCTGGACCTACGGTCAGCAGCACCTGGTGTTCGGCCGGATGGAGAAGGAAGAAGAAGAGAAGAAGGCCAAGAAGCTGGAGCTGCGCGCGCAGAACGCGCCCAAGCCCGGCGCCAAGCCGGTCGACGTCCGCAAGAAACAGGACGCCCCGGCCGCCGACGACTCCTCGGCGAACGGCACCGCCGCCACGAACGGCACCCCCAAGCAGTCGGCCAAGCAGGGCGGCCAGCGCAGGCCCGGCGGGCAGAAGCGGCCGGGCAACCGCGGCCGCGCGAACCAGAAGCGTAAGCGCTGAGTGGCGACCAGATAGAGGAATCCAATGACTGTTGAGACCGAGACCGACGGAGGGGACGCCACTGTGGCGACGACTGTTGACGTCGTGAACGACGCCGAGGAAGCGTTGATCGAAGAGGGCGAGATCGCGGGCGACTACCTCGAGCAGCTGCTGGACGTGCTCGATTTCGACGGCGATATCGACCTCGATGTCGAGGGCGACCGCGCCGTCGTGAGCATCGACGGTGGCCGCGATCTGACCAAGCTCGTCGGCCGCAACGGCGAGGTGCTCGACGCGCTGCAGGAGCTGACCCGCCTCGCGGTGCAGCAGGCGACCGGCGTGCGCAGCCGCCTGATGCTCGATGTCGCCGGGTGGCGGGCGCAGCGTCGCGCCGATCTGAGCGAGCTCGGTGTGGCCGCGGCCAAGCGCGTGCTGGAGTCGGGCAAGCCCGAGGCGCTCTCGGCCATGACCCCGTTCGAGCGCAAGATCGTGCACGACGCCGTCGCCGATATCGAGGGCGTCGCCAGCGAGAGCGAAGGTGTGGAGCCGAATCGTCACGTGGTGGTCGTGCCCGAGTAGGCTGATTTCGCCGCGACCACGAATGCTGTGGGTAGGGCCTCCGGTCTCGGACCGGGGGCCTTATTCATGCCCGATGCTCCACTGGGAAGGATGTTTCACGTGGAACGAGAACTGGGTGCGCTGCCCGCCGAACTGGAACCGCCCGCCGCTGCCGCTCGGGTGTTCGGCGACCGCCTGGACCTCGCGCGCCGCTACTGTGCGGCGCTGGCCACCGCCGGGGTGGAGCGCGGGCTCATCGGCCCCCGGGAAGTGCCCCGGCTGTGGGAGCGTCACATTCTCAATTGCGCGGTCATCGGTGAGTTGATCGACGAGGGCGCCTCGGTCGTCGACATCGGCAGTGGCGCCGGGCTGCCGGGTATCCCCCTCGCCATCGCCCGGCCGGATCTGCGCATCACCCTCGTCGAGCCGCTGCTGCGCCGCACGGTGTTCCTCAGTGAGTTCATCGAAGAGGCGGGTCTCGAGGTGCGCGTCGTTCGCGGCCGCGCCGAACAGTCCGGGGTGATCAAGGAGGCGGGCGGCGCGGATGTCGTCACCTCGCGCGCGGTCGCCCCGCTCGCCAAGCTCGCGCACTGGTCGCTCCCCCTGCTCCGCGACCACGGCCGGATGCTCGCCCTCAAGGGAACCAGCGCCGCCGAAGAACTCGAGCGCGATGGCGCCGAGCTGATCCGTGACGGCGCCACCGATCTTCGCGTCGTCGGGTGCGGCGCGGGAATCGTCGAAATCCCGACCCTGGTGATCAGTGCGGAACTGCTCCCCCGCGCCGAGCGGCCGACGCGTCGTGCCGGACGCAAGGCGGCCGGAGTGGAGAAGAAGGCGCGCAAGCGTCGGGAGACCGGTACCGCCTGAGTTTCTCAGGGCGGAGGTGGATGCGCCGCTTTCGTAACGTGACAAAACCGCCCGAGGGTAGTTGCCTAGGCCGTCGCATCGCGAAATTCGGTCGATGCGACGGAGAGTCGCAACGGGGCTGTGAGAGCGGCGCTGCGTGAACGGTTTCCACGGGCGGAGGTCCGTGTTTCACTTGGAACTCGGCTCCGCTCGGCGCCGCATTTCAACCGCCACTCCCCCGACGTTTCCCGTGAAACAACGTTGCGGAAAGCGGAATTCGACACAGTTGGGCGTGTCCTTCTCGCCGTGCCGCGATTCAGCTTTCCTAACCGTCGTACTGCTGGCAAGCTGTTCACAGTCGAGCGTGTGCGACCGCGCCACGGTGATGTGGACGACGCCACGCCGAACGTATATGCGATGACACGGCGCCGACGCTCGGTCGGGTACGTGATCTGAAGTTTCTCGGGTTAGGAGCTGTCTATGTCGAGCGGTCCGGCGAATGTTTCACGGGAAACAGCGTCGCGGGTCCCGGGGATGCTGGATTCCAGCAGCTTCGACGCGGAGACGTTCGGGAACACTCCTTTCGGGCACATCTCCCCGGCCGAGACCCCGATCGCGGCGGAAGCGCAACGCGCCAGCCAGATTCTGCATCCAGGAAAGGTCACTGTGCCGAAACCCCGCGAGCAACGGATCATCACCATCGCCAACCAGAAGGGTGGTGTCGGTAAGACGACGACCACGGTCAATCTCGCTGCCGCGCTAGCGCATCAGGGAATGACGGTCCTCGTCGTCGATCTCGATCCGCAGGGCAATGCGAGTACGGCGCTCGGCGTCGCGCATCACTCCGGGGTGCCGTCCAGCTACGAACTGCTGATCGGCGAGGTGGCCGTCAAGGACGCGATCCAGCAGAGCCCGCACAGCGAGCGACTGCTGTGCGTCCCCGCCACCATCGACCTCGCCGGTGCGGAGATCGAACTGGTCTCGATGGTCGCCCGCGAGAACCGGCTGAAGACGGCCATCCACGAGGCGGCCATCGCCGGGTACGACATCGATTACGTCCTCATCGACTGCCCGCCCTCGCTCGGTCTGCTGACCGTCAACGCGCTCGTGGCGGCCAAGGAGGTGCTGATTCCGATCCAGTGCGAGTACTACGCGCTGGAGGGCGTCGGCCAGTTGATCCGCAATATCGGGCTGGTGCAGTCGCACCTCAACCCCGAACTCCACGTCTCGACCGTGCTGCTGACCATGTACGACGGCCGCACCAAGCTGGCCGACCAGGTCGCCGAAGAGGTGCGCAACCACTTCGGTGACGTGGTGCTGAAGTCGATGATCCCGCGCAGTGTGAAGGTTTCGGAGGCGCCGGGCTACGGGATGACCGTGCTCGATTACGATCCGGGTTCTCGCGGCGCGATGAGCTACATGGACGCGGGTCGCGAATTGGCGAGCCGCGCTCAGCTCGCGCAAGACGCGTCGTAGTTGTGTTGGAACGAGGAAGGGATCGGTAGCCGATGAGTCAGGCGAAAAAGGGCGGTCTCGGTCGCGGGTTGGCCGCACTGATCCCGACGGGTCCGGCCTCCACGCCGGGACTCAGCAGCGCGGCGGCGAGCGTGATCGGGATCAACCCGATCGGCCCGCAGCCCGCCGAGGCGTTCCTGCACCGGGTCCCGGATGCCGAACCCGAGCCGGAAACCCCGGCCGAGCCGGTGGCCGAACTGGTCTCCCCCGGCGACGCGGTGTACCGCGAGATCCCGGCCGAACAGATCGTGCCGAACCCGAAGCAGCCGCGCTCGGTCTTCGAAGAAGAGGCGCTCGCCGAGCTGGTGCACTCGATCCGCGAGTTCGGGCTCATGCAGCCGATCGTGGTGCGCCGCGTCGAACCGGGTGTCGACAAGTTCCAGTTGGTCATGGGCGAGCGCCGCTGGCGCGCCTGCCAGGAAGCCGGACTCGACACCATCCCGGCGATCATCCGCGACACCGCCGACAGTTCGATGCTGCGCGACGCGCTGCTGGAGAACATCCATCGCGTCCAGCTGAACCCGCTCGAAGAGGCGGCCGCCTATCAGCAGCTGCTCGACGAATTCGATGTCACCCACGAGGAACTGGCTTCGCGAATCGGCCGCTCCCGACCCGTGGTGACGAATATGATTCGACTGCTGAAGCTGCCGATTCCGGTGCAGCGTCGGGTGGCGGCCGGAGTTCTCTCGGCCGGTCATGCCAGGGCGCTGCTCGGTCTGGATGCCGGAGCCGACGCACAGGAAGTGTTGGCGGCGCGGATCGTCGCCGAGGGACTATCGGTGCGAGCCACCGAAGAAGCGGTGACGCTCGCCAACCGCAACCCCTCGGACGTCGCTCCCCCGACGCCGAAGCGCAAGCCGATTCACATGCCGGGTCTGCAGGAAGTGGCCGAGCGACTGTCGGGTTCCTACGACACTCGCGTCACCGTCAGCCTCGGTAAGCGTAAGGGCAAGATCGTAGTGGAGTTCGGCTCCGTCGAAGATCTCGAGCGCATTGTGGCGCTGATGGAGCAAGCAGGCCCTGAAACGTCACTGTGACGAGAGAGACGGCATTACTGTGGATAGTGATGTGGCGTGAGCGTGGACGAATCGGATAGCTGGAGGCTGAGCAAAGCAGTGTCGACCAGCGTCACGACATTGACTCTCGACGGGCTCGATCGGCTCCCGGCGCATACCCGGCGGTGTGTGTTCTGGGAGCTCGATCCGGCGGTCGCGGCCGACTCGCACGCATTCAGCGATCCGGTATTCGAAAAGGAAGCCTGGCTGTCGACGGTCATGCTCGAGTGGGGTTCGTGCGGTCAGGTGGCGCAGGTCGACAACAATATCGCCGGGTGCGCGCTGTACTCGCCCCCGAGTGCGGTGCCGCGGTCGTCGCTGTTCCCCACCTCCCCCGTGAGCCCGGACGCGGTCCTGCTGACCACGCTGCAGGCCGAATTCCCCTACGACGAGGCCGATGTAGCCCACCGCCTCGTTCAGGCCGTGGTGGCCGATCTGGTGCGTCGTGGCGTGCGCGCGCTGGAGGCGTTCGGCATTCGCAGCGGTCCGCCGAGCAGTTCGCTGGCCGACCGCGGCCTCGGCTCCTCGATGCGGCTGATGGAACGGATCGCGGCTCCGCTGCGCGACCCGGCGGCCGCCACCCAGTGCACACCCGAAACCTGCATGATCGACGCCGATTTCCTCACCGATGTCGGCTTCGAAGTGATCGCTCCGCACCACCGCTTCCCCCGGCTGCGGTTGGAACTCGATTCCGATCACGGCTGGAAGGAAGACGTCGAGCACGCGCTCGACCAGCTCCTCGCCCAGGCGCAGATCCGCCTCCCCGTGACTTCTGGCCAGGCTTAGGTGCGAGTGGGCTTGGTGTGGCGGCCAGCGGTGTCGTGCGGGTTCGCTTAGCCCGTACCCGGTGAGTTACCCATGTTGTCGCGAGATCAGTGCGTGTGAATGGCCCCTGGAATGCCAGGGGCCATTCGTTGTCGGGTGAGTCAGACGCGCGGGGCGGGGACGTTGCCCGACTCCGCGGCGGCCAGCTCCTCGGCCAGCAGTTCGGCGAAGGTGTAGGTGCCGGTGGGCTGGTCGTCCTGGCCGAGCAGGTACAGGCGCTTGACCGAGATGAGGATGGCTTCGGCGATCACGTCGCGCATGCGCGGGTTGGTGAGCACCGAGGCGTCGTACTCGTTGGTGAGGTAGCCCAGGTCGACCTGGACGGTCGGCATCTTGGTGAGCCGCAGCAGATCCCACGTGCGCTGGTGGGTCCGGCAGTCCTGCACCGAGGTGCGGGCGACGACCTCGCGCTGGATGAACCCGGCCAGCACCTGACCGATCATCGACACCGAGCCGTGCGAATTGCCGAAGTAGAACCCGGCCACGCCCTTGGCCGACGGGTTGTCGCTGGTGGCGCAGCGCAGCGAGATCATCAGGTCGGCGTCGAAGGCGTTGGAGGTGTCCGCGCGTTCGGCGTCGGTGGGGTTGGCGCCCCACGGCCGCGACAGGAAGGTCTCCATGCCGGTGGCGGCCATCCGGCCCTCCAGCCGGGAGGCCAGATCCCAGAGGATCTCCGACTCGTAGACGTCACCGAACTCCGTCGGCACCGCGAAACCCTTGTCGGCACCGCCGAATCCGGGATCGATGACGATCCGCTTGCCGGTGAGCTGCGGGCCCGCCCGGTGCACCACCTCTTCCTCGGCGATGCGATGCGGGTTGCCGCCGGTGACGCGCGCGCCCAGCAGATCCAGCGAACGCAGCGTGTCCGGACCGCAGATGCCGTCGGCGGCCAGGCCGATCTCGCGCTGGAAGGCGCTGAGGCCGTCGTGGGTGTGCGGGCCGAAATAGCCGTCCACCCGGTACACGTAGAAGCCCAGGTCCTGCAGCTTGCGCTGCAGAGTGGCCACGTCGTCGCCGTAGAGCGGCGCGGACAGCTGGTAGATCAGCGTGCGAGCACCCAGGCGGTAGGAGGCTTCCTTCAGCGCGCGATAGGTGGCCGGACCGACCACCCCGTCGACGAGCAGGCCGCGTTGCTGCTGGAACGCGCGCACCGACGAATCGAGCGGGCGGTCGAACACCGCGTCGGTGTCCTTCCAGGAGTCACCGTGCGGCGAATGCAGGAAACCGAGGCTGGCGAGGGTGCTCCGAACCTCTGCTACGGCTGGTCCTGAATCGCCGTGACGAAGTCGGTGCATGCGTGAGAGCCCTTTCCTTCGGCCGGAGCGTCGCCTCGATTGTCTCAGACCCGGGGACTATAACGGGAATCCCCGGGTCCAGGCATCCTACGGCGCGTCGGCCGGTAGGAGGTGCTTTTGTCAGATGCCGTCGGGCCGGTCAGATCAGGCCGTCGAGCTCGCGCAGCAGCGCCGCCTTACCCTTGGCACCGACGATCTGCTTCACCGGCTTGCCGCCCTGGAACAGGATCATCGTCGGCAGCGACAGGATCTGGTAGTCGCGGGCGGTGCCGGGGTTGGCCTCGGTGTCGAGCTTGGCGATCGTCAGCTTGTCGGCGTGGCTGCCCGCGATCTCCTCCAGCACGGGGGCGACCATCTTGCACGGGCCGCACCAGTCGGCCCAGAAGTCCACCAGGACCGGCTTTTCGCTGAGCAGCACGTCGTCGGCGAAGGACTGGTCGGTCACGGTGATGGTGTTGGCGCTGTCGGCCATGGGTGTCTCCTTGCTGGGGTGGAACTAGTTGGCGGAGCCGTCGGCGTTGGCCAGGGTGTTGGCGGTGATGTCACCCTGCTCGGCCAGCCAGCGCTCGGCGTCGATCGCGGCGCGGCAGCCGGTACCCGCGGCGGTGATCGCCTGCCGGTAGGTGTGGTCGACCAGGTCGCCCGCGGCGAACACGCCCGCGATATCGGTGGCGGTGCCCGGATCACGCACCTGCACATAGCCTTCCGCGTCGAGCGCGACCTGGCCCTTGACCAGTTCGCTGCGCGGGTCGTGGCCGATGGCGACGAACAGGCCGGTCGCGGCCAGCTCGGACTCCTCGCCGGTGCGGGTGTCGCGCAGGGTCAGGCTGCTGACGCTGTTCTCGCCGTTGACCTTCGCGACCTCGGCGTTGAGCACGAACTTGATCTTCTCGTTGGCCTTGGCGCGCTCGAGCATGATCCGCGAGGCGCGGAACTCCTCGCGGCGGTGCACCACGGTGACGCTGGCGGCGAACTTGGTGAGGAAGGTGGCCTCCTCCATGGCGGAGTCGCCGCCGCCGACCACCACGATGTCCTGGCCCTTGAAGAAGAAGCCGTCGCAGGTGGCGCAGGCGCTCACGCCACGGCCGAGCAGATCCTGCTCGCCGGGAACGTTGAGATAGCGTGCGGCCGAACCCATCGCGAGGATGATGGCGTACGCCTCGAAGGTCTCCTCGCCCACGGTGACCTTCTTGATCGGGCCGGACAGGTCGATCGCGTCGACGTCCTCGGTGCGCAGGTCGGCGCCGAAACGCTTGGCCTGCTCACGCATCTGCTCCATCAGGTCCGGGCCCATGATGCCCTCGCGGAAGCCGGGGAAGTTCTCCACCTCGGTGGTGGTCATCAGAGCACCACCGAACTGGGTGCCCTCGAACACCAGCGGCGCCAATTCGGCGCGGGCGGCGTAGACGGCGGCCGTGTACCCGGCGGGGCCCGATCCGACGATGATCAGGTCGCGAACTGGCGTGCTCATGGGGGCCTTCCGAAAGACGAGCTGGGGACGTGTCGGTCAACAACAGCCTAAACGGTGTTGTTCCCGGCGCGACGGGGCTCCCGAGGACGGGTCGGATCAGCCGATGTCGCGCAGGGCGAGCTGCTCGGGCGCGCCGGTACCGCAGCCCGGGCCCACGACCAGCGCGGTAATGGTCGGCGCGGCCGGACCCTGCACCAGCACCAGGACGGCCTCGCCGCCACGGAAGGTGATGCTCGACGCACCCAGTACGCCGCGATCGATCCCGTTGGCCAGTACGCAGCGGGTGAGCGCCGCCTCGTCGGATAGCGGGCCGCGCACATCGCGTTTGCCCAGCGCGCTGAGTGCGGCGGCGGTGGTGAGGTCGTCGCCGGACGGGTCGAGGGCTGGTGCCGCGGTGGGCGTGCCCTCGGTGGTGTCCAGGGTGGTGATCACCGCGCCCGCCCCGGCCAGTACGACGACCGCGGCGGCGGCCGCGGCAAGCAGACTCATCCGGCGCCGGGAACGGGATCGGTAGGCGTCCAGCGAGATCGGCGCCGGGTCCGACGTCGGATGCGGCGGCGCGGTGTCGAGTCGCTCGCTGACGCCGTCGTCAGGTGCGGTGCCGAGACGTCCGGTGACGCTGTCGCCGAGTGCTGCCGTGGTGAGACGTTCGGTGGGGCCGTCGTCGAGGTCGGCGGCGAGCGCGGTGGTGAGCCGTTCGGCGGGCCCCTCCCCCGCGTCGAGTTCGGCGACGAAACGGAACATGCGGTCGGCCACGTCGTCGGGCATGCGGTGCACGACCCTGTCGTCGGAGCTCAGGGCGCGTAGGTGGGCGTTGACGTCGTCGAGGTCGTTCAGGTAACGCAGCGCGTCGGGGTCGGTCTCGACCTGCGGCCACAGTTGCTCGCTGAGTTCGGGCGCGAGATTGTCGGCATGCAGATCGGCCAGCAGTTCCGACGGGAACGGCGGCTGCGGCACGGATCGGGCCACCCTCGCACCTCCCCTGTTCTGTCGATATCGGATCGCAGGATTTACATCGCTGACTTGTTCGTCACTGTTAATGACGCATCCCGACTAGATCCGGTTCCCTGGATCCCGGAAAAATTCCAAACGTTCTTGCAAACGTACGCGCGCTCGGGAGCATCTGCTCTTGATCGTGCCCTCCGCCACGCCGAGCAGAGCAGCGGTTTCGGCCACACTGCGGCCTTCCATCTCGGTCATCACCAGCGCCAGCCGCTGGTCCTCGGGCAGCGTGAACAGCGCCTCGGCGACCACGGTGGACAGCTCGTACTCGGCGAACTCGTCGCGCGGCTCGACGGCCTCGGGCATGGTGTCGGGGGTGATGGAGAAGGCGCGGCGGGTCTTGTTGCGCCGGATCCGGTCCAGGCAGGCGTTGACCACGATGGCGTGCAGCCAGCTGCGCACCTCGGCCTCGGCGCGGAACGAACTCGCGGTGCGATGGGCCGAGAGCAGGGCGTCCTGGAGCGAATCGGCGGCGTCCTCGCGGCTGTAGGAGGTGCGCAGCGCGGTCTGCCACAGATGGTCCTTGTGGCGGCGCAGCAGCTCGGCGAAGGCGTGCGGCGGCTCCCCGCGCACATGGGCGGCCAGCAGCTGCTTGTCACTGCTGTTCTCGAGGAACGAGCGATCGCCGGGCGCGATCGGCCGCGTTCTCCCCCCGCGGACTTGCTCGTTGACTTCCGGCGACAACACCTGACCCCTTGGACAGCGCTCATTACGGCGACTTCACGTCGGCGAACGAGGCCGAACCATCACCTGACTACACGCAACGTCCAGGATCGACGTCGACAGATCCTGGGTAGCCCCCTACGGGAGCGCGGGAGTGATCATATCGCCGATAACAATCGCGCACCAACCGGACCGCGGTTCGATGAACATCGGCTCTCGATCCGGAAACATGCGCCCACCTGCGCCGATGGCGGTCAGGGCGCGGCGTCGAACCGAACGTCGGCGATGGCGGTCTGGAACTGACCCCCGGAATTCGCCAGGCCGGTGATCCAGACGAGCACGAAACGCGCCGCCTGGTCGGTCTGCACGGCGATATCGGTGACGCCCTCACCGAGCTTGGCCGAACCGATCAGCTGGGTCTGGTCGAGCGTGGGCGCCTCGGTGGGCGAGGTGCGGATCTCGACGGTGCTGCCCGCGCTGGGCGAGTTGATCGAGACATTGGTGAGCTTGGCCGGGGTCGGCAACGTGGCCAGCAGGCCGACGCCCTTCTTGAGTGCCGGGAACTGCTGGAAGTACTGGTCGGTGCGCCACAGCGTGGTGGGGTTCTGGTCCAGGACCGCACCCGCGGACGCCGCGCCGTCGGGGGTGCCCTCCGGGGAGAACACCGTCGCGCCGGTGACCGGCACCGGCACCGTGGCGGCGGCCGCTGGCTTGGGTTCCTCGGACGCGGGCGCGGCCTCGGCGGGCGGCGGCACGCTGGAGGTGAGACCGATGTTGATCTGCTGGTCCAGCGGCTTGTCCGACGCGCCGGGCGCGAAGATGCTGACCATCCACCAGATCAGGATGCCGACCACCAGCGCGGCCAGCACGCCGAGGCCGACCATGATCCACATCATCCGCTTGGAGCGCTCCCGCTCGGCGGCGAGCAGTTCCGGATCGGCCAGCGAGTCGGGACCGGAGGCCACCGCCCGCTGACCCAGCCGCAGCACCGGGATGAAATCGGTCTTCTGGTCGACCACCGAGGCCTGCTCGAGCACGTGCTGCACCGTCGCGGCGGTGCGCACGCCCTTGTTGGATTCCAGCGAGCGCACCGCGACCGCGGAGATCTCGAAGGGCACCTCGGGGCGGATCTGGCGCGGCTCCACCGGCGTGCCGTCGGGGCCGAAATCGGCCAGGCGCAGGCCGCCGATGGTGGCCGCGGTGCCGGTGACCCCACCCACCCGGATCGGCCAGCGCGCGGTGATCAGGGCGTAGAGCATGGCGCCGAGGCCGCGCACGTCGGCCTGGGCGTCGGAATCGCCGAGCGTGCCGGGGAAGGCCAGCACGGCGTCACCGGAGGCGCTGATACGGATGCGGTCGGGATGGTCGATCGAGAGCGAGCCGCCGCCGCGATGGGCCAGTTCGGCCGCCGAGGCCAGCGCCCGGATGGCCCGGGCCGCACCGATCGGCGAGGGCACCGTCTCGGCCATCTCGCGCAGCGACCGGCCGGGGGTCCACTCGGCGACGACGATGCCGCCGGAGCTGCCACGCACCACGTCGAGCACCCGGGCCAGGCCGGGCGAATTGATCCGGCCCAGGCGCAGCGTGCGCGAGAGGATGGCCTGCGGGCCGTCGTGACCGGAGTTCTCGCCGGACTTCTGGTCGGCGTCGACGAAGGTGAGCGCGACCTCGCGGTCGAGTTTGATGTCGAGGGCCTGCCAGAACTTCAGCCCGCGCGCCCCGCCGTGCCCGGCGAGCAGCCGGTAACGACCACCCGCGACCGACGCGCCCGGGATGAGCTTGGGCCCCCGCTGCGCGCGCCGGGCATCGGCGGGCGGAACCGGGATCGGCAGCATGCCGGTGTCGTGGGTCGGGTCGTGCGGGGGCATGGCCTGCGGACTCGCCGAGTTGTTATGCGGCGATTCGGCCTCGTCGGGCGTGTCGGGGCGCTCGGATCCCGTGGCATCGGACGCGTCGGAATCGACATCGGTGGACATTCCTCCCGCCGCGCGCGCCGCAGAATCAGCGGCCGGGTCGCCGCCCACCGCGTCATCGCTCACCCTCGGTCCTCCTTCGAGCTGATCTTTCGAGGTTATGGCGAATTCGCCACCCGTATCGGTCTGCCGAACAGCGTACGGGAACTGTGCCTGACCGGTGATGTCAACAGCGCCCGGCCGGATGATGGGCAACACCATGGTCTGGGTGTCCATCGAGTGCTCGTAGGACGGGAAGCCGTAGGTGTCGGGTCGGCGCAGGACGGTGGTCGCGTAGATGTCGTCGGACGGCGAGTCGTCCAGACCCAGATCCGGTGCGGGCGGGGTGATGCCGAGCTTGCGCGAGATCGCCACCGTGATGGCCACGACCTCGGGAATCCCGGCCAGCCGCATCAGCGCGAAGGCCACCGAGAACATCACCAGCGCGCCCACGCTCACCCGCAGCAGCGAGGCGGGACCGCCGGAGAGCCGGTCCATCCGGGTCACCGTGTCGACGATGAGCATCACCGCGCCACCGGCCACCGAGGCCAGCAGCACCCGGGTGACGGTCCGGCCCACATTGGCCATTCGCAGATCGCCCAGACTGCGGTGCAGCAGCATGCCGCCGATCACCGCGCCCGCGGTGAAGCCGAGGCCGGTCGCGACGCCGAGGATGATCACCACGTCGTCGCTGTCACGGGCCAGCACCGGGGCCAGCGTCGAGAACAGGATCTTGATCGTGGTGATGCCCAGGATGATCCAGGTGGGCGTCCACGCCTGCTCGCGGGCGTAGAACACGCGCAGATGGATGAGCACCAGCGAGTACGGGATGAGCGAGAAGGCCGACCAGCTCACCGCCGCGCCGAGACGTTCGGCGTCGCCCGCGAACCGGGCGTACCCGTAGAGCGCCTCGCCGACCTGCGGGCCAGCCAGTGTCAGGAAGGTGACCACCGGGATCAGGGCGATCATGGTCAGTCGGGTGGCGACCGAGAGGTCGTCGACCACGGCCGGTGTGTCGTCGGCGGCGGCGTTGCGGCTCAGGCGCGGCATGATCGCGGTCAGCAGGGTCACGCCGAGCACGCCGTAGGGCAGTTGCAGCAGCAGCCAGGCGTTCTGGAAGATCGCCGGGCCCGCCTCGTCGGCCGAGGAGGCGATGTGGTTTGCCACCACCAAGCCGACCTGGCTGATCAGCACGTAGAGGATGATCGCGCCGCCCATCTTGCCGAACTGCTTGAGGCGCGTGTCCACCCCCCACAGCGGACGCAGGTTGATGCCGTGACGGCGGATCGCGGGCAGCAGACTCAGCGCCTGGGTGGCCACACCGGCGGTGATGCCGATGCCAAGGACCAGCAGTTTCGGGTCGCCCATCTTCACCGGGTCCAGGCTGATCTCGCCCGGCGTGAGCGCGTAGACGGCCAGCACCACCAGCACGACCAGGTTGTTCAGCACCGGCGCCCAGGCACCCGGTTTGAACGCCTGTCTGGTGTTGAGGATGGCCGTGAACAGCGCGGACATGCCGTAGAACAGGATCGCGGGCACCAAGAGATAGGTGAGCGCGGTGGTGAGCTGGGTGTTCACCTTGCCGTCGGCGGCGACGAACACATGGGTGGCCAGGATCGGCGTCGCGGCCATCGTCAGCACGGTGGCGGCGAAGAGCACGGTGAACGCGGCCGTCACCAGTCTGCGTACGAAGGCGGCGCCGTTGTCGGCGTCCTCCTGCTCGGCGCGGATGAGCGTGGGCACCACGATCGCGGTGAGCACGGCGCCCAGCACCAGCTCGGCGATCATGTTCGGGATCAGGTTGGCCGAGGTGAACGCCGAGGCGATGGCCGGACCGAGCACGGTGAGCAGCAGCAGCTGCTTGGCGAAACCGGTGATCCGGCTGATCAGCGTCGCGACGGCGATCGACCCGGAGTCCTTGAGCAGCTTGGCGTTGGCGCTCTGCGCGGTCTCGGGCTTCGGCTTGTCCGCCTGCACCTTCGCCGGGCGCGCGATGCGCTGGGTCTTGGCGGCGGCGTTGTCCTCGACGGGCACCGCCGTCCGACGCGGCCGGTCGGACTCGGCGCCCGCGGGCGTACCCGGCATCCCGGGATACGACGGCGGCGGAACCGTCCGCCGAACCTGCCTCGGAGATTCCTCCACCGGGCGTCGCCGATCGGGACCGACGAACTGCCCGCGCTGCCCGGCCTCGGGCTGCTCACCGCGCCCGGGACGCTGCTGTCGGGGAATCGCACCCGACTGGGCCGACCGAGGGGCCATGCCATCGACACCGTGCGTTTCCACACCTGGCACCGGCCTTTGCTGACGCGGGAACTCGCCGGACCGGGCGTTTCGCGCCGCATCGTGGCGCGGCGGTTCGCCCGGAAGCGGTCGTGCCTCAGGCCGCGGGCCGGGCTCGCGAGGGCCTTGCGCACTCGCCGGGCCGGAGCGGTTCGGGCCTTCGGCGGGGAGGCCGAGGCGCTGTCCGTCGGCGGGGAGCGGGCGTTGCGGCGGGCGCTGCTGCGGGAACTCGCCCGACGGCGGGCGCGCGGGGCCACGGTCGGGTTGCGGGTCGGCCGGGAATCGGGGCTGTTCGGGAACGCCGGGCCGTCCGGGCTGCGGGCCGGGGCGGTAACCCTCGGGTACGGGGGCGTCGAAGTCGGCGCCCGGGCGGAAGCCGGAGCGCTGCGGCGGGGTGTACGGGTCGACCGCGCCCCGCTGGGGATCACCCGGGCCGAACGGTGGCTGCCCGAGGCGAGCGGCCTGGTCGGGGTGACCGGGCTGGTCGGAGCGACCGGACTGCCCGGGGCGAGCGGGCTGGTCGGACTGGGCGAGGTGCCCGGGCTGGTCAGGAGCCGGGCGCTGCCTGGGGAACTCGCCCGACGGCGCGCCGGGGACGCGCGGCATCTCGCCTGACGGCGCGCCGGGGACGCGCGGCATCTCGCCGGAGGGGTTGAGGGGACCGGGCTGTCGACGTGGGGGCGCGCCCGACCGGTCGACCGGCGGGCGTTGCTGGTCGCGGTAGGCGGGCGGCGGTTGAGGCGCGCCGGGGTCGGCGGCATCGGGGCGATATCCACCGGGATGCCGAGGCGCGCCGTACCCGCCGGGCGCCTGGGGTGCCGCGGGGTCGGCGGAGCCCGGTCGGTATCCGGCCGGTGGCTGGGGCATACCCCGCCCCGCCGCACCGGGCTGGCCGTACGAGGGCGCGCTGGGATCGGCGAAATCTGGACCGGTGGGTGGAAGGGCCGCGTCGGGCTCGTGGGAGCCGGGGCGATATCCACCGCGGGCCGCCGGTCCACCAGGGCCGGGACGGTAGCTCTCGCGCGGCGCGGGCGAGTCGAAGTCTGCGGCGCCGGGGCGATAGCCGTCAGGCACGCGGGCGTCGAAGTCGGCGCCGGGCCGGTAGCTGTGGGATACAGGCGAGTCGAAGTCGCCGCCGGGGCGGTAGCCGTCGGGCACGGGGGCGTCGACGTCGGCGCCGGGACGGTAGCCGTCGGGTACAGGGGCGTCGAAGTCGGCGCTCGGGCGGTAGCCGCCGGGGCGCTGCGGTGGGGTGTGGGGGTCCGCGAAATCTGGTCCGCCGAAATCTGGGCGGGCGGGGCCCGGGGCCGGGTGGCCGGGACGGAGAGGAGTGCCGGAGTCCGGGGGGCCGGGGCGGCGGGGGGTGTTGGGGTCGGCGGGGCGGTCGCGGTGGGCGAATGGGGGGGTTTCGCCGGGGGGTGTGCCGGGGCGGGGGCCGGTGCCGGGGTGGGCCGGGTGGGGGCCGTTGGTGGGGGGCACGCGGCGGTCGGCGGGGTGGTCGACGTGGGGCAGGGTGCTGTCGTGGTCGCCGCCGCTCATGCCACGCTCCCAGGGCGCGGCGGCCGCGCGGCGGGTGGCCTGCGGGTCGTCGCGTCGGTCGTCGTCGTGCCGATGAGCGGATTCATCGTCGCCCATCATGCCTCCTGTACCCGGTGCGACCCGCGGATCCCGCCGGTCCGGTGAGCGTTTCGCTCACCCGTGCCACTGTCCGTTTCTTCTCTGCCATGGTGCCCCGTCGCCGCGTGCGACGCGGGCGTTCACTGTCCTTGCAGGCTTTGCCTCGCTCGGCGCAGCCGCCCGGCCCGCTCCACCGTCTCGGGGGCGAACCCCTCGTCGGCGGGATCGGGTTGTCCGCGGAAGCGCCGCAGCAGTCGGCGCCCGGCCAACAGCAGCAGCAGTATTCCGGCACATGCGGTAATTATTGCCAGGGCCTGACCGTAGGCATTCGAGCGCACCGACACCGACGTCGACTCGCCTAGCGCGATTCCGTCCGGAGTGGTAAGGGCGATCGGAATGACCAGCTTACGGCTGTCGCTCACCTCGGTCGGGATCTGGAACGACCGCGTCCCGGACGGCGGAAGCAGCTGTTCGCCGATATCGGTGATGTTCGTCTCGGCGGGCGCCTCGATCCGGAACATCACCCGGATGGCCACGGGCAGTTCATTGCGCGCGACCAGCAGCAACGGGCTCTGTTCGGAGGCCAGCGTGTACACCCCGCCCGGCGGCAGCACCGAGACCGAACCGAACATCGTGTCGAGTTCCTCGGTGGCCTGTTCGACGCGCCGCTGCGCGTACTGGTCGGCCAGCGTGGTGTTGTCGGCCCTGCGGTCAGACAGACTCAGGGTGCGCAGCAGATCCTCGCGCACCGGCGTCATGAACGCGTGCGGGGTGAGTTCGGATTCGGGCAGTTCCACCAGCGCCCGCATCAGCTCGCTCACCCGCGCGCCCTGATCGCGCACCGGCCCGAGGAAGTGCTCGGGCACCCCGTCCTGGGCCGCGCGCGGCAGGTATTCGAGGGTGAACGGGCGCGGATCGGGCGCCTGGTTCACCAGATCGGTGAACCCGCGCAGGCTCGCGAGATTGTTGCGCGCCAGCAGTTCCACCTGCTTGAGCAGCGCGACGCCCTCCTCCTTGTTGGCACCCCACTGCTGCGGCGGCATGAGCAGCTGCGAGCGGGGACGGTCCGGCGCGGGATTGAGCGAGGTCCAGGCCAGCGCGCCGAGCGCGTCCTGGAGCCGGGCCGCGCGCGAGTCGTAGGTGACGTCGAAGCGCACCTTGGCCGGGGTGAAGGAGGGGGTGGGCGGGTTGGAGCCCACGGCGGCCAGGGCGGTCGCGGTCCAGATGTCGTAGGTCGCCACGCGCAGGGCCGGGTCCACCGGCGGCACACCCGCGGCGGGTTCGGCGGGCGGTTCGGTGCTCACCGCGGGCACCCGCACCATGTCGGGCACGGCCTGTTCCCCGCCGACGACCATGTCGGGTTCGTGGTTGACCGGGGCGGAGGTGAGCGTGTCCTCGGCGTCGACGGGCATGCCGTCGGTGGTCACCGCGGTACCCGCCAGCACCGCCGTGGTGTAGCCGTGGCCGCGCAACAGCTGACCCGCCGGATCGTCGATGCTCCCGGAGTCGGGCAGCCCGACCCCGCGCACGGAGCGGGTGCCCAGGATGGCGTCGACCACGTCGGCCGGGGCCAGCAGCGCGCGCGCCGAGAGCCCCGGATCGTTGACCTCGGCCAGCGCCGACAGGTCGACCTGCGCGTACGGCAACGCCACCGTGCACATCGACGCCGCCAGCGCGCGCAACCGGTCCAGCCACGCCTGCGCGTTGGCCGCGCCGGTGCCCTCCCTGGTCGCGCCGTCCGGGTCCGACGGACTGGCCAGCACGCGATAGCCGCGCGTCATCGTCTGCACGGTCGACACCAGGTCCGGGTCGATGGCGATGCACACCGCGCTCGCCACGCCCTTCTCCTTGCCAGGCGCGGGCGCCACCGTTTCCAGCGCCGCGACCAACTGTTCGAGCCGCCCGCCCTTGCCCAGGGACACCGCCAGCTCGTCGTCGAGCAATTCCACCTGTCCGTGCACCGAGCCGGGCCTGCCCGCGACCATGCGCGGACGGTCGGCCAACGGCCACAGCAGCGTGGTCGCCACCGGGGTGGCCTCGGGCGGGGTCGTCACCGGCAGCGATTCGGCGCCGCTGGTCGCGGAACCGACCGGCGGCAGACCGAGGACCGGGAGCAGGAAGCGGGCGTCGTCCAGGCGGGCCTGCGTGCCGTAGGCGGGCTCCCCGTTGACATTGAGCAGCAACGGATACACCCCGGGATCGGTGAGCCCGAGCGAGGCGCCGTCACCACCGGCCCGCAGCGCGATCCGCACCGAGAACTGCTTGCGCTGGCCGGGGCTCAACCGCTCGGCCACATCCTGGAACGGCCCGGTGACCTCGTAGTTCACCTGGTCCAGCCGCAGCGAGCTGCGCAGTCCGCTCGGCGAGTGCACCGCGGCGGCGCGCTGGATGCGCACGCTCACGTCGTCGACATCGCGATCGCCGATATTGGTGACCGTGCCCGAGACCGTGAGGATCGGGTCGCTGGCGGTGGTGACCGTGCCGGGGGCCACCGCGTCCAGGGTCAGCTTCAGGAACTGCGGTGTCGCCGACCCGCTGGGCTGCGCGTGCGCGACCGCGGGGAGCAGCGAGACCGAACCCAGGATGGTCAGGACCGCCGTGATCAGCCGGAACAGTCCACCCGTCATCGCTTGCCGGTCTCCATCCGGTCGATCAATCGGTTCGCCACTTCGGCCAGCCGCCGTTCGTCGGCGTAGGCCAATCGGGAATCCAACTCGCTCAACGGGACCCACGCAACCTGGGTGACTTCCACATCCGCGTCGGAGAGTTCACCGCCGAGCGAGCGCAGCAGGAAATGGTGCACGGTCTTGTGTACCCGTCTGCCCTCGGTGACGAACCAGTAATCGATACTGCCCAGTTCGGCGACCACTTCGCCGGTGATCCCGGTCTCCTCGGCGACCTCGCGCATGGCGGTCTGCTCGGAGGTCTCGCCCTGCTCGATATGACCTTTGGGCAGCGACCACAGCAGCCGTCCGCGCCGGTCGGTGCGCCCGATCAGGGCGGCGCAGCGCAGCTCGCGCGGGCCGTCGAGCCCGTCGACGACGAGTCCGCCCGCCGAGGTCTCGCGGACCGTACGCATGCGCGGCTTACCGCCGTTGGCCGCCGATCCGCGGCGCCGCGGCTGGCGGCGTCGACTGTTCGCGCGATCGGCCGGAGGAGACACCAAGCAAGCTTAGCTGTGCCGAACAGTAAGCTTCCTATTCGTGGTTTCCCCCAACGTCGCCCCTGATGCCGTGGCGGATCGCCGTGCCCGTCTGCTGGCCGGTGCGGCGGTGACGCTGGGCAGGCTCTCGGACGTGTTGAACCCGTTGGGCGCGATGTTCGCCGAGCGCGGGTACTCGCTGTACCTGGTGGGCGGCAGTGTGCGCGACGCGGTGCTGGGCCGGTTGGGCAACGATCTGGACTTCACCACCGACGCCCGTCCCGAGGTCGTGCAGGAGATGATGCGCGGCTGGGCCGATCACCTGTGGGACACCGGCGGCCTGGCCTTCGGCACCGTCTCGGCGGCCAAGGCCGATCAGCAGCTCGAGATCACCACCTTCCGCGCCGACACCTACGACCGCGTCTCGCGCAATCCCGAGGTCACCTTCGGCGACACCCTCGAGGGCGACCTGGTCCGGCGCGATTTCACCGTCAACGCGATGGCGGTGAAGATCGCCGCCGACGGCTCGCTGGAGTTCGTCGACCCGCTCGACGGCCTCGACGCCCTGCTCGAGGGCGTGCTCGATACCCCCGCGCTGCCCCAGGATTCGTTCGACGACGACCCGCTGCGCATGCTGCGCGCGGCCCGCTTCGTCGCCCAGCTGGGCTTCGAGGTGGCCCCTCGGGTGCGCGCGGCGATCGTGGAGATGGCCGAGCAGATCGACCGGATCACCGCCGAGCGGGTGCGCACCGAGCTGGACAAGCTCATCGGCGCCGACCATCCGATCGACGGCATCAACCTCATGTGCGATACCGGTCTGGCCCAGCGCGTGCTGCCCGAGGTGCCCGCGATGAAGCTCGAGATCGACGAGCACCACCAGCACAAGGACGTCTACCAGCATTCGCTGACCGTGCTCGCCCAGGCCATCGACCAGGAGGAGGGCGACCCCGACCTGGTGCTGCGCTGGGCCGCGCTGCTGCACGACATCGGCAAGCCCGACACCAAGCGCAACGAGCCCGGCGGCGGCGTGAGCTTCCACCACCACGAGGTGGTCGGCGCGAAGATGGTGCGCAAGCGGATGCGCGCGCTGAAGTACCCGAAGGCGTTCACCGAAGAGGTTGCCCGCCTGGTGTTCCTGCACCTGCGCTTCCACGGCTACGGCAAGGGCCAGTGGACCGATTCGGCGGTGCGCCGCTACGTCACCGATGCCGACGACCTGCTCGATCGCCTGCACAAACTGGTCCGCGCCGACTGCACCACCCGCAACAAGCGCCGCGCGGCCGCCCTGCGTTCCACCTACGACGAGCTCGAAGACCGCATCGCCACGCTGCGCGAACAGGAAGACCTCGCGCGCGTGCGCCCGGATCTCGACGGCAACGCGATCATGGAACTGCTCGGCCTCGAGCCGGGCCCACAGGTCGGCAAGGCGTGGAAGTACCTCAAGGACCTGCGCCTGGACCGAGGCCCGATGACCCGCGAGGAAGCCGAAACCGCCCTGCGGGAATGGTGGGCCCAGCAGAGCTGACCAGCAAGAACTGATCAGAACACGATCAGTTCGGTCCCGGCGACGATGGCCGTGCGTATCTGCGCCAGGTCGAACGAGCCGGTGGTCTCGGGCAGCTCGATGCGGAACTTCACCACGTCCCCGCGCCGGTGCGCGTAGGAGATGCTGGCGCGGTTGGGCAGGTCGTCGAGCAGCAGCGCGGGGGCCTGCACGGCGCGGCGGGGCAGGCGGATGCCGTACCAGCTGGCCTTGCGGATATCGATGGTGAGCAGGTTGTCGTAGACCTGCGCGTCCACCACGGCGCTCATCTTGCGGATGCGGTGATCGGCCACGATGCGGCCGTGTTCGTCGAGGCGCACCCGCCATTCCAGGTCCTGCGCGTCGACCCATTCCAGCAGCGCGCCGATCTCGATGCTGCCCTCGATGTCGAGCTGCTGCACCCTGACCTTGGTGGGCACGCCGGGGATCAGCCGCACGCCGTGCGCGATCACGGTCACCGTCTCGAACGGGTGTGAGTCCCAGACCAGGTCGGAGAGCACGGTCTTGGACTGGAAGTGGGCGCCGCGCCTGCGCACCTTGAGCACGTCGAGGGTGGCGGTCAGTTCGTGCCCGAGCAGCGTCGCGGTGACTTCCTGGCCGCCGAAACGGCTCAGGATCCCCTCGCTGAGCACGGTGATCAGCACATCGGGCATGAGCGCGGTGACGGTGCCGGAGCCCAGGTCGGCGACCGGATCCGCCCAGGACGTGGTGAAGCCGAGCCACTGGTCGATCCACGACGGGTCGAGCAGGCGTCTGCCCAGGTCGACGGCGCCCGACAGTGACCAGGACTTCGGATCGAAATACGTGGCCATGATGGCTCTGAGCGTACTGGCCCGCGCCCCCGGCGGCTATGGTCGACGCATGCCGCTGGACCTGAACAGTGATCTGGGTGAAGGCTTCGGCCCGTGGCGAATGGGTGACGACGCCGCCGTCCTCGACATCGTGACCAGCGCCAACATCGCCTGCGGCTTCCACGCCGGTGACCCGTCGATCATGCGCGCCACCTGCGAGATGGCCGTCGCCAAGGGTGTGCGGATCGGCGCCCACGTGGGCTATCGCGACCTGGTGGGCTTCGGCCGCCGCGATATCGCCATCGCCCCGGCCGACCTGCGCGACGAGGTGCTGTACCAGATCGGTGCCCTGGCGGCCTTCGCCCGCGCCGCCGGTGACCGGGTGCACTACGTGAAACCCCATGGCGCGCTGTATCACGCGGCCGCGCGCGATCCGCTGCTCGCCGACGCCGTGCTCGCGGCGGCGGCCGAATCGGGGCCCGACCTGGCCCTGCTCGGCCCGGCCGGAACCGAATTGGAGAAGGCCGCGGCCCGGCTCGGGGTGCGCTTCGTCGGCGAGGGCTTCGCCGACCGCGCCTATACCGCGACCGGCGGACTGGCCCCGCGCGGAGTTGCCGGGGCGGTGCTCGCGCCCGACGACGCCGTGGCACAGGCGGTTTCCCTTGCGCTGTCGGGGACCGCGCGTACCGTAGACGGTCCCGGTACGGTCGCCGTGTCCGTGGCGAGTGTGTGCGTGCACGGCGATTCCCCTGCCGCGGTGGAGATGGCCCGCCGGATCCGCGGGGCACTCGACGAGGCGGGGATACCGGTGGAGCCGTTCAGCTGAGGGTGGGAGGCAGGATGGACGACTGGAGCGCGCGGATCCGGCCCGCGGGTGACCGCGCCATGCTCATCACGCTCGACGACCCGCGTCCGGTGCAGCGACTGGCCTCGGCGCTGCGCGTGCACGCCATCGCCGGTGTCCAGGATGTGCTGCCCGCCGCGGAGACGGTGCTGGTCACCCTGCACGCGGTCAGTTACGGTGTGCAGGTCCGGCGCGAACTGCTCGCGCTGCTCGAGCGCCTGGATCAGGAGCCACCGCAACCGGATTCGCCCGATGTTTCCCGTGGAACAGCCACCGTCGACGTGCCCGCCGAGGACATCGTGGAGATCCCGGTCCGCTACGACGGCGCGGACCTGCCCGAGGTGGCGCGCCTGCTCGACCTCTCGCCCGCCGAGGTGATCGCCGCGCACACCGGCACGATCTGGCGCTGCGCCTTCGTCGGGTTCGCCCCCGGTTTCGGCTACCTGACCTCGTCCGACGGCAGGCTGACGGTGCCGCGCCGCGACCGGGCCCGCACCGCCATCCCGCCCGGCGCGGTGGCGCTGGCAGGCGGTTACTCGGCGGTGTATCCGCGGGGCACCCCGGGCGGCTGGCAGCTGATCGGGCGGACCGATCTGCGGATGTGGGTGGTCGAGCGCGACCCGCCCGCGCTGGTGCGGGCCGGTTCGGCGATTCGTTTCGTCGAGACCACCGAGGATTGACCCCAAGGGCTGCTCAACGACGCGCCGCCTCGACAGCGAATCGGGGAGAACGAGCATGCTGATCTTCATCGAGCGGGTGGGGCCGCTCGCGACGATCCAGGACCTGGGCAGGCCGGGCTGGTTCGATTCCGGCGTCGGCCAGGCCGGTGCCGCCGACCGCGCAGCCTTGCGCCTGGCCAATCGCCTGGTCGGCAATCCGGAAGACCTGGCCGCCATCGAGGTGCTGCTCGGCGGGCTGGCGCTGCGCGCCGACGGCCATCTCACCGTCGCCGTCACCGGCGCGCCCGCCCCCGCGACCGTCGACGGCGTGCCCGTCGGCCATGCCAGCGTGCTCGAACTCGACGAGGGCAAGGTGCTGCGACTGGGCCTGACCGGCAGCGGATTACGCAGCTACGTGGCGGTGCGCGGCGGCATCGCGGTGCCCAAGGTGCTCGGTTCGCGTAGCCGCGACACCCTTTCCGGCATCGGCCCCGAGCCGCTGCGCGCGGGCAGTCAACTCCCGATCGGTCCCCCACCGCGCACCCTGCCGACGGTCGAGTTCGCGCCGGTCCCGGTGCCGCCGGAGATACTCGCGGTGCGCGCGCTGCCCGGCCCGCGCGCCGACTGGTTCACCGACCCCGACAGCCTGTTCCGTGGTTCCTGGACGGTCTCCACCGACACCGATCGCGTCGGCGCCCGCCTGGATCGCCTCGACGGTCCTCCGCTGGTCCGCGCGATCTCCGGGGAACTGCCCGCCGAAGGCGTCGCCCTGGGTTCGGTGCAGGTGCCGCCGAGCGGGCAACCGGTGGTCTTCCTCGCCGATCACCCGATCACCGGCGGCTATCCGGTGATCGCGGTGGTGCTCGACGCCGATGTCGACCGGGTGGCCCAGGCCCGCCCCGGCGACCGATTACGTTTCGTGCCCGTGCGCTGAGTTCAGCGCAGCCGGGCGTGCATGAGATAGACGTTGTAGCTGTCCCAGGCCGACATCGTGAAGTACAGGTCCCGCGCGGTCGACCACGGGTGGATGAACCCGCCGTACGCCTTCGGATAGTCCTCGGTGGACAGCAGCGGCACCGTCGCGGACCAGCGGCCCTGCGGTTCGGCGGCCGTGCGCAGCACGATCTGGCCCGCGGCCGAGTCCAGGTAGACCATCTGCCACTGCCCGCTCTCGGCGTCGAAGCGCACCGACAGTTCACTGGCGGTACCCAGCGCCAGCGGGCTCGCCGAATTCTCCGCGGCGGGCGCCCAATCGCCGTTCACCCAGTACTGATAGGCGGTCTTGTTGAGCACGTCGGCCGCGCGGACGCGGGCCAGCCCGATCATCCCGACCCGACCGTTGGGCGTGCCGAACAGATAGACGTAGTCACCGTGCGGCACCATCGCCGCCACCTGGAACTTGCCCAGCCCGAACAGGTTCTCCCAGCGCGCGTGCTGGTCTTTGGTCCAGGTCTGGCCGCCGTCGTCGGAGTAGGCCAGGCCGCCGTAGTTGGTCAGCCACATGCCCGGGACGCGCGACCAGTGGTTCACCGACATGTAGCTCATGAACTGCCGCTTGCCCAGGGCGAAACCCGAGGTGGGGATGGTGGTGGTCTCCCAGTTCTTGATCTTGCGGCTGCCCAGCAGTTCGGCGGCGTGACACGGCGAGTCCTGCACCATCGAGTCGATGTTCAGCCCGTCGGACAGGTCGCGATCGGTGCTGTAGGCCAGCACGTTCGAGCGCCAGTCGGCGGTGTCGGCGCCCGCGCCGCCGTAGGCCCAGCCGTCGCCGAAGGTGTCACCGAAGACCATGGCGACCTTGCCCGGCTCGGTCTCCCAGAACAGGCCCAGGTCGGTGCCGTCGACCTGCCAGCGCTTGTCGGTCCGGTTGGTCGACCCGTGCCCGGTGACCTGCTCGACCAGCCGCACCGACTCCACCACCCGGGGCGCCACGGGCGCGCGCGCCGGACCGGGCTCGATCGGGCGCACCACGGGATCGGGTGCGGGCTGGGCCGGTTCGCCCTCCCCGCCGGGCACCGGGATCGGAATGGGCTCGATCTCGGGGGTGATCCGGATACGCGGCAGGAAGTCGGCCGAGCCGGTGGAGGTCTCGGCGGATTCGGTCTCGGGCTTCGGCGTGTCGGTGACCTCGGGGCACGGGTTGTGGCACGGGTCGGTGGGCAGCGGCGCCTGGGCGACCCGCGTGTTGTCGTGCGGCGGATCGGGCACCGGCACCGGCGTGAGCTGCGGGATCGGGATCGGGATGTCGAAACTCGGTGGCAGCGGCGGCAGCGGTGGGGCGGGCGGTGCCGCCGGGTCGGGCAATCGGTTGGCCGGGTCGAAACCCGTTTCCCCGCAGATGTTCACCGGCGGTGGCGCCCAGGGCAACGGCGCCGCGTGCGCGGGAGCGGCCAGCACGGCGGCGAGGAACATGCCCAGCGCCGCGGATCTCTGCGGTGAAGCGCGCACCTGATACTCCCTCGAATCGGTGTCCGGCCAACACCTCTGCTGCGCGTAGAACTTACCGGAACCGATCGCCGTTGCCGTGCGTCCAAACAGATGTGAACGAAATCGAGTACGACTTCGGAACCGGGTTCGCGCACGAGGCCGAGCAGGCCCTGGCCGAGACCACGCACGCCGACACGCTCTGGCTCGACTTCGACGGCGATGCCGCCCTGTGGGATTGCGAGCCGTTCCCGCTACCCGACTGCGACCCACCGCTCGACGCCGTGGTGACCGGTGTCGGCCGCACCGCCCTGGACCTGTTCCCCGACATCCCCCTCGGCGTCGACCATCGCAGCGTCCTCGCCCAGGAACCGGTGCGCCCGGTCAGTCCGCCGCCCTGGCTCGCCGGGAGTTGAGCCCGACGGCCAGGATGCCCAGCGCGTAGACCCCCGCCCCGGCCAGCACCACCGCCAGGGAGCGGCCGTCGGCGGGGATCACCAGCGCGGTCACCGCGATGGCGAGCACGAAGGTGATGTTGAAAACGGTGTCCTGCAGGGCGAACACCTGGCCGCGGCGGTCGTCGGCGATGTCGATCTGCATGCTCGCGTCGCCGGTCAGCTTGATGGTCTGCCCGGCCAGACCGAGCCCGAAGGCACCGGCCAGCAGCATCCGGTGCGCGTGGTCGTTGCCCGCGGCGGCCACCGCGATCGGGGTCACCAGGGTGAGCTGCACCGCGATCGCGGTCACCAGGCCGACGAGCACCGTGCGCGGCCTGCCCAGTCGCGGGATCAGCAGCGGCGCGAGCAGCGCGGCCAGCAGCATGCCCGCCGCGGCGAAGCCGATCGCCACGCCGAATCCCACCAGCCCACCGCTCATCCGGGCGTCGCCGCTGGGCTGGCGCAGTACCAGCACCATGATCAGCGTGTTCATGCCGAACACCACGCGGTGCGCGCCGATGCCGATCATCGCGGTGGTCACCTGCGCCGACTCCCAGACCGCCCGCGCGCCGGTGCGAAGGCCGGTCGCGATGGCGTGCACCGTGCTCTCCGAACGGGCCGAACCGCTTTCGGGTCCGAGGATCCGGGCGGGGAAGCCGATCGCGAGCACCGCGCCGAGCACCGAACCGGCGCCGCTGAGGGCCACCGCGATCGCCGCGGCCGTGTCGCCAGCGCCCAGCGCCGCGATCACCGCCACCGCGGCCGCCGCGCCCACCCCCGCGCAGGCCGAGGCCACCGTGGCCAGCAGCGAGTTCATCGGCACCAGCCAGCGCTGTTCGAGCACCCTCGGCAGCGCCGCCGACACGCCCGCCAGCACGAACCGGCTGATCCCCACCGTCGCCAGCGCCAGCAGCAACAGCGGCGTCTCCCCCACCCCGGCGAACAACCCCAGGGCCGTCGCCGCGATCAGCAGCGCCCTGGCCACACTCGCCACCAGCAGCACGGTGCGCCGGTCCCACCGATCCAGCAGGGCACCGGCATAGGGCCCGAGCACCGAATACGGCAGCAGCAGCACCGCGAAACCGGCGGCGATGGCCAGCGGATCGGTCTCGCGTTCGGGATTGAACAGGATCGCGCCCGACAGCGCGGCCTGGAACATGCCGTCACCGAACTGGGCCGCCAGCCGCAGCAGCGCCAGGCGCGGCATCTGCGGATTGCGGCGGATCAGCGGACGCGGATCGCGCAGCATGTCGCGGATCGGGATCGGCCGCTCACCCGCCGGTTCGGAGCCGTCAGGGCGATGAGTCGACACGTCGTGAGGATAGTGGTGCCAGAATTGGGGGGTGATGCCCACACCGACCACACCCAGGATCGAGCTGCACCGCGGCGGCGACCGGTCGAAGACGCGCATCTCCTGGCTCGATTCCAAGCACTCGTTCTCCTTCGGCGAGCACTACGACCCCGACAACACCCACCACGGCCTGCTGCTGGTGAACAACGAGGACGTGGTGCTGCCCGGCGAGGGTTTCGACACCCACCCGCACCGCGACATGGAGATCGTCACCTGGGTGCTCGACGGCAGCCTGGTGCACCAGGATTCGCTGGGGCACAGCGGCGTCATCTATCCGGGCCTGGCCCAGCGCATGAGCGCGGGCACCGGCATCCTGCACTCGGAGAAGAACGATTCCTGGCGGGTGGACGGGAAACTGCCCGAGCACGACGAGCCGGTGCATTTCGTCCAGATGTGGGTGGTCCCCGACGAACCCGGCGTCGACCCGGGCTATCAGCAGCTCGAGATCGACGCCGAGCTGGCGCGCGGCGAGCTGATCACGGTGGCCTCCGGCCTGCCCCGGTACCGCGACCGCACCGCCATCGCCATCAATTCCTCGCACGCGGCCATGCATGTGGCCCGGATGCCCGCCGACAGCCCCGGTGTCACCCTCCCGGAGGCCCCCTACCTGCATCTTTTCGTCGCGCGCGGCGAGGTGGAGCTGGAGGGTGTCGGGGTGCTGGCCCAGGGCGACGCGGTCCGGATGACGCGCACCGGCGGCCAGCGGGTGCGCCCGCACGGGGCCGCCGAGATCCTGGTCTGGGAGATGCACGCCCGGCTGGGGGAGAACTCGCGCGGTTAACGGCCGCGTGGCTGTCCCGCGATGACGTCGTGGGCACGACGAGAGGGGAACAGATGTCGTATCAACCGCCGGGGCAGTACCCGCCGCCTCCGGGCCAGTACCCGCCGCCGGGTGGTCAGTACGGCCAGTACCAGCAGCCCCCCGGCAAGGGCCTGGCCATCACCGCGCTGATCCTCGGCATCATCGCCCTGCTGCTGTCGTGGACGGTGTTCGGCGGCGTCGGTTTCGGCGTGCTCGCGGTGCTGTTCGGCATCATCGCGCTGGTCAAGGCGCGGTCGGGCAGCGCGGGCGGCGGCGTGATGGCCGGATTCGGGCTGGTGCTCGGCCTGCTCGGCATCCTGATCGCCGTGCTCGTCGGCGTCTTCTTCTGGAAGTTCTTCGAGGACTCCGGCGGCGCCGACTATCTGGACTGCCTGCAGAAGGCGGGCAACGATCAGACCGCGATCCAGCAGTGCGCCGACGATTTCTCCAGCACGATCGACAGCAAGTTCCCGACTACGCCGACCCCGGCTCGCTGAGCAGGGCGGCCGACCGGGCATTGGTCCTGGTGGCGGCGACTATCTGGGCGAAATCCGGCCGATAGTCGCCGTCGGGCACCTGGACCCAGCGGCGATATCCGCTGCGTTCGTCGGCCGGTGAGGGCAGCACGATCTCGCTGCCGGGCAGGGCCACCGAGGCGCAGACCCGGAACAGTTCGGCGAACAGCACCGTGTCGAGGTAGGAGTTGTCGGTGGGGCCGGTCAGGAAGGTCCAGCGACCCGAGCGCGGATGGGCGATGATCGGCCCGCAGCGTTGCCCGCGTCCGGTGAGCAGCCCGCGCACCCGCTCCCCCAGCGGCGAGGGCATCACCACCGCGCCCACCGCGCCGATCTCGAGCATGATCCGGCCCAGCGTCGAGTCGACCACCCCGTAGAGGCCGTTGTGCTTGCGGTAGTGACGGCACCGCGCCAGCGCGTCCTGGGTGGCCGAGTATTCCTCGGCCACGGTGTATCCGCCCTTGTCATCAGTGCGCGACGTGCTCATCAGACCTCGTCTCCGTCGACGGTGTGCTCGATGTAGCTGCAAATTCGCTCGATCGGGAAGTTCGGGCGTCTCACGACCGGGTGGAGCGGGAAACTTTTCCATAACGCCAGGAAGCGGAAGAAATTTGACGTTCAGAACAGCCTAGTGCCGCACAACCCGCCTGACAATAGTCAGTAGCTGGTGTGTCCATCAAGGTACGATGTGGCCGCATGGCCCCTGTTTCGCCGACGGTCGCGCGCTGGGAACTGGTGCTGCGCCTGCGTGAATTGCGCGAGCAGCGCGGCTTCGACTCGGCCGGTTTCGCCCGCCGCGTCGGCTTCACCCCGGCCAATTGGTCGCATGTGGAGAAGGGCAGGCGGGTGCTCACCCGCACCACCATCGAGCCGGTGCTCGACGTCCTGGATGTCACCCCCGACGAGCGCCGCGAACTGCTGGCCCTGCTCGAGGCCAGCAAGCAACGCGGCTGGTGGTCCACCTCCTCGGCCCTGATCGGCCCCGAGCTACAACGCCTCTACGGCATGGAGGACGGCGCGCTCAGCATCCGCAGCTACGACAGTCTGCTGGTGCCCGGCCTGCTGCAGACCGAGTCCTACGCCAGGGCGCTGATCAGCGCCGATGTGATGATCCGCCCGGTCCAGGTGGACCAGCTCGTGGCCATCCGGATGCGGCGTCAGCAGCGGCTGCGCGGCCCCGACCCGCTCGAACTCACCGCGGTGCTCGGCGAGGCGACCCTGCGTCAGCAGACCGGAGGCGCCGAGGTGCTGCGCGAGCAGCTGCGCCACCTGGCGACCCTGATGCGCGAACTCGACACCGTGGAGGTGCGCGTCATCCCGTTCAGCGCGCCGGAGGGGGCGGTGCTCGGCGGTTCCAGCTTCCATCTGCTCGACTTCGCAAGCGATCAGCTACCCACCTTCGCGTGGGCCGAGAGCGCGGTGTTCGGCGGTCACGTCGATGACGCCGAGCAGGTCCGCGATCTGGGCTTCGCCTATGTGCGCGCCCGCGAGCAATCCCTGTCCCGCACCGAATCTCTGGCCCTGATCAGCGAGTATGCGAGCGTGTAGGATTCGGGGTATGTCCACCACCGCTCGACGCCGCCCGGCCGAACACGGCTGGTTCACCTCGTCACGCTCCAACAACGGCAACCAATGTGTCGAGGTTCGCTTCGATGGCGACATCGTCCAGATACGCGACAGCAAATTCCGCCGCAACCCGAGAAACCTCGGTTCGGACGAGCCCATCATCACCGTCGACGCCACCCGGTGGACCGCCTTCCTGCACTGCCTGCTCACCGACCGCCGCCACCCCGACCTGGTCGCCCACGTGAGCCGCGACGGCTCGGCCACCCTGCGCCACGACGACGTCCTGCTCCACTTCACCGCCCCCGAATGGGAAGCCTTCGTCGCGGGCGTCCGCGACGACGAGTTCGTCTGCGCCTAGGTCGGCTGCGGCGCCAGCCGCCATGACCCGGTTCTCGGCCGCCTTGATCTGGACTGACCAGAGGGTGCGACGAAGGAGTGCCCGCCGGGAGGGAAGATCAAGGGAACAGGCCGAGAACCCGCGGCGCCAGCCGCTGATATCACTGCATACTGGGTCCTGTGACCTCCGATCTGAACACCCCTTCCGGTATCGACCTGTCCTTCCGTGACCAGGATGTGCGCGTTCAGGACGATCTGTTCGCGCACGTCAACGGTCAGTGGCTGGCCGATTACGAGATCCCGGCCGACCGCGCCGTCGACGGTGCCTTCCGCACGCTCTACGACCAGGCCGAACTCGACGTGCAGGCCATCATCACCGAGAGCGCCGAGGGCGGCTCCGACGACGCCGACGCCCGCAAGATCGGCGACCTGTACTCGAGCTTCATGGACACCGACGCGGTGGCCGCGGCCGGGCTCGCCCCGATCGCCGCCGACCTGCGCGCCATCGCCGAGGTCGCCGACGCCAGCGCCTTCGCCGCCCTGCTCGGCGCGTTGCAGCGCACCGGCATCCGTGGCGCGGTGGCCTACTACGTCGACACCGACGACAAGAACTCCACCCGCTACCTGGTGCACGCCACCCAGTCCGGCATCGGCCTGCCCGACGAGTCGTACTACCGCTCCGAGGAATTCGCCGAGATCCGCGACGCCTACCGCGCGCACATCGCGAAGATGTTCACCCTCGCCGCCGCCGACCCGGCCCTGGCCGGTCTGCTGCCCGCCGACCCCGACGACGCCGCCCGCCGCGTCTTCGAGGTCGAGCGCACCCTCGCCGCTGGCCACTGGGACGTGGTGCGCCGCCGCGACGCCGAGAAGAGCTACAACCTCACCACCTTCACCGATCTGACCGCCGCGCACCCGGCCTTCGACTGGGCCGCCTGGGTGGAAGCCGTCGCCACCGGCCTGGACCGCACCGGCGCGGAACTGTTCGCCGAACTGGTCGTGCGCCAGCCCGACTACCTCACCGCCTTCGCCACCGCCTGGTCGGAGCTGCCGCGCGCGGACTGGCAGGCGTGGGCCGCCTGGCAGGTGCTGCACGGGCGGGCCGCGCTGCTCACCGACGCGATCATCGAGGAGAACTTCGACTTCTACGGCCGCACCCTCACCGGCGCCCAGGAGAACCGCGAGCGCTGGAAGCGCGGGGTGTCGCTGGTGCAGGAACTGCTCGGCGAGGCCGTCGGCAAACTGTATGTGGCCCGGCACTTCCCGCCGCAGGCCAAGGCCCGCATGGTCGAGCTGGTGGCCAACCTCCAGGAGGCCTACCGCCGCAATATCGCCGAGCTGGCCTGGATGGGCCCCGACACCCGCGCGGCCGCGCTCACCAAGCTGGAGAAGTTCACCCCCAAGATCGGCTACCCCGACACCTGGCGCGACTACTCCGCCGTGCGGATCGACCCCGCCGACCTGGTCGGCAACTATCGCCGCGGTTACGCCGCCGACCACGACCGCGACCTGGGCAAACTCGGTGGCGAGGTGGACCGCGGCGAATGGTTCATGACCCCGCAGACGGTGAACGCCTACTACAACCCCGGCATGAACGAGATCGTCTTCCCGGCCGCCATCCTGCAACCGCCGTTCTTCGACATGAACGCCGACGACGCCGCCAACTACGGCGGGATCGGCGCGGTGATCGGCCACGAGATCGGCCACGGCTTCGACGACCAGGGCGCCAAGTACGACGGCGACGGCAATATGCAGGACTGGTGGACCGACGACGACCGCGCCGAGTTCGGCAAGCGCACCAAGGCGCTGATCGACCAGTACGACGTGCTCTCCCCCGCCGAGCTGGCCGACGAGCACACCGTCAACGGCGAGTTCACCATCGGCGAGAACATCGGTGACCTGGGCGGATTGTCCATCGCCCTGGCCGCCTACAAGATCTCGCTCGACGGCGCCGAGGCCCCCGTCATCGACGGGCTCACCGGCCTGCAGCGTGTGTTCTACGGCTGGGCCCAGGTGTGGCGCACCAAGGCGCGGCAGGAGGAGGCCATCCGCCGCCTCGCCGTCGACCCGCACTCCCCGCCGGAGTTCCGCTGCAACGCGGTGGTCCGCAATATCGACAGCTTCTACGAGGCCTTCGATGTCAAGCCGGACGACAAGCTGTTCCTGAAGCCCGAAGAGCGTGTGAGCATCTGGTGACGCCACGACCCTACCGGCGCACACCGCTGCCGGTAGGGTCGGAAATCCTTGTACCGGAGAGGGGTTACCGCATGCGCGTCCACCAGGTAGCCGACGACGTCTTCGCCATCCGCGGCACCGACGTCAACATGTACCTGCTCCGCGACGGCCGTGACCTCACCCTCGTCGACGCAGGTTGGTACGGCGACGCCGCCCTGATCGAGGCATCGATACGCTCCCTCGGCCACCGCCCCGAGGACATCCAGGCCGTCCTGCTCACCCACGCCCACCTCGACCACGTAGGCGCCCTCAATCACCTGCACCGCCACTACGGCACCCCCGCCTACACCAGCCCCACCGAGGTCCCCCACGCCCACGGCGACTACCACGAGTCCGCTACGCCGCTCGACGTCATCAAACGCCTCACCGACCGCAAAACCCTCGGCTGGGCCGCCCGCATCACCGCCGCGGGCGGCCTCCGCAAGAACCCGGTCCCCCACATCCAGCCCTTCCCCACCGAAGGCCCCCTGGACCTCCCTGGCCACCCCACCCCGATCCCCACCCCCGGCCACACCTCCGGCCACACCGCCTACCACCTCCCCGAGGTCGGCGCCGTGGTCACCGGCGACGCCTTGGTAACCGCCCACCCCACATCCAAAATCAAAGGCCCCCAACCCCTCCCGAACTTCTTCAACCACGACACCCCCGCGACGATCGCCAGCTACACCACCCTCGAATCCCTCACCGCCGACCTCGTCCTCCCCGGCCACGGCCCGACCTGGCGCGACGGCATCACCGCCGCCGTAGCCCGCGCCAGAGAGAACGCGCTCCACCAGCGCCAGTGACATGGCCTCAGAATTGCCCCGAACGCGAACAAGCCGCCACCCCGTTGAGGCACTGGTCCCAGCCGCCCTCGGAGCAATCACCGGCGGCCTACTGGCGGTGATCGCCTATTTCCCCTTGGTCGTGCTGCTGCAGAACGTCTTCGACGTCCCCGAGCTCCCGGCGACTCCCAAGAAATACCGAGGCGACACGGAACCGATCTCGCCGTCGTACTGGATAACGTGGATGGTTCCGGTCCTCGTCGCGATTCCCGCCGGATGGGCATTGTCCTGGTGGTGGCGCGCCCGGGTCTTCGCACTGGCGTCCACGCTGACGTTCGTTCTCGGCGCTGCCGCAGTCGCCGCCGTCGTGATTTCCTTCGAGGTCAACGGGTTCGCACCCGACTGACCTGACCCGCCGGGTGTTGGTCGGCCGGTCCTCGAGACGTATGCTACGTCTCGTACATGCGCATGGCATGAGCATGTTAGCCTGGGGTTATGGCTATCGCGATCCAGATCAAGGATGTACCCGAAGAGGTCCGCGACGTGCTTGCCAAGCGGGCCGCGGAACGCGGGCAATCAACCCAGCAGTACCTGCGCGGCCTCTTGGAACGCGAGTACCGCCGTGAGCGCAACAAGCGACTCTTCGAGGATATGCACATCCAGCGCGGCACGACGATGCCCGCGGACGAGATGGTGGAGTTCATCCGGAGTGGACGGGACTAGCCAGTGCTCGTCGTCGACGCGTCCGCGATGTGCGCGGCCCTGCTGTGGCAGGACGAGTTCGGTCAGCGCGCGAGACTCGAACTCGGTAAGGACACCGACTGGGTTGCCCCGTCCCATATGCCGCTCGAGGTTATCCGAACGCTCCGTAAGGCCGTCCTCTCCCGGCACACCGACTCCGATGACGCGAACGAGGCGTTCCGTGCGCTCGCGTACTCCGGCATCGAGTACATCGACGTGGACGGCTCGCTCCTGGAGCGGGTGTGGGCACTGACCCACAACGTATCGTCCTACGACGCCGCGTACCTGGTGGTCGCCGCCGAGAACGAGTCACCACTGGTGACCTGCGACGCGCGGCTCGCCAAAGCCGCCGCACAGGCCAAGGTGGATGTCGAGGTCCGAGTAGTCCACTGATGAGCGAGGCGATGCGTCCGCGGCGTAGTCGACGACGATCTCGAAGCCGACCATCTCGGCGACGCTCGTGGGTGGCAGATCCGCCGGGAGGGAGGGAGTGGCGGGGAGGGCAGGGGTACCCCAGTACCGCGGGCACTGGGTGCGCCCCTGGAGCTGGGGTTTTCCGCCGGTCGGTCGGTCGTTTCGCCTCGGTTGGTTCGCACAGGACGCCGGGTATCGCTCGGCCGGTCCTCGGGACTGGGGTATTGGGCAGAGTCCGGCCGTCGGACGCAGTGCGCGGGGAACCCGGATGTCGTCCGACGGTTGTCCCGCGACCACGCGGGAGCGCTCCGAGTCCGCCTTTACGCGCGGCTCCGCCTCATCGGAATAGGTGCATTTGCCCCTCTGACGGGCGACGACTGCGCGGGTGAGGCGCATCGCCCGTGGTGCTCGCTCGGGCGCACAGCGGACAAGCGGGGGAAGGTGGCTGAATAGCCGAATGCGGTAGGCTCCTCGCCTACGGCGTCGGACTGGTGGTATCAGTTCCTCGCCCAGGGCCTCACGGGAGTCGCTAGCTCCTGTGGGGCCTGACTTGTGTTGCGAGAGTAACACATTGGCAAACCGGAGATTTCGACGCTCGTTCGAGCTGGGTTGTGTGGTTCGCACAGGTCAGAATGGTCTGCCCTTGTGAATCCCGAAACGGGTACCATATTGGGATGAGCACTCAGATTTCCGTACGACTGTCCGACGAGACCGTGAAATACCTGGACCGCACCGTTTCCAGCGGTGCCGCCCCGAGCCGGGCCGTCATCATCGAACGCGCGCTGGAGCGCGACCGGTTACGTCGCCTGGCCGAGGCCGATGCCGCCATCCTCGCCGCCGCCGCACCTGACACCGACATGGACGAACTCGCTGCCTACGCGGCGGGCACACCCATGGACGATCTCGCGTGAGGCCGATTCACCTGGCCAAACTCGACAAGACGCGGCCGGTGCTCGTGCTCACCCGGGAAGCGGTCCGCCCCTACCTGGCGCGTGTCACGGTGGCTCCCATCACCAGCACGATCCGTGGTCTGTCCACCGAGTTGGAGGTCGGACCGAGGCATGGTCTCGATCATGCGTGCGTGGTGTCGTGCGACAACATCACGACGATTCCGACCGCCGCCCTGGGACGGATCGTCGGCTACCTGCCCGCAGAGGCGGAGCCCGATCTCACCGCGGCGATCCGCGCGGCGTTCGAGCTGATCTGACTCACCGTGTGGGCGACGACAATGTGGCACATTTTCGTCGAGGAGCAGTCTCGAGAAGCGACCGCCGGGGTCGGTCGGTCGCCGTAGCTGTCGACGTAATCGGCGAAGTCGGCGGCATCGCGGGCGGCCTCGGCGCTGACGGCCGGGTAGTAGTCGGAGATCTGTTCGGGTGCCACGCCATCACGGACAAGCGCGGCGACATCCGCGGACGGCACGCGCGTTCCCTCGATCATCGGTTCACCGCCGCGGAGAGCTGGATCGACAGAAACGTGGGTGCGTGGCGTGAGCAGGGCTGGAATGTGCCGCCCATCGCGGTAGAACGGCTCCAGGACCTCGACCATCTCGTGAATGACGGTCTGCGTGCGAGCGAGCACGAGGTCGGTAGCTCTATCCGGCTCTGCCAGGTAGATGGTGTCGCGGTCGGCGACGAGTCGATACTGCGACAGATGATCGCGTTCGCCGAGCCCGTCGCGAAGAGTGTCGAGGGCACGCCGGATCCGCTGCAATGACGCCTCTTGGCGCAACCGAACGCACGCGCGCAGCGCGACGACGTCTCTGAAGGAGTAAAGGATCGGACGGGTGGCCGAGATTTCAGGGGCGAGGACCGGTGCTCGATTGGGGAACGAACGCCGCCAGTGCGCGAGCTGACGCAGTGTCGCACCGGAGAGCGCGGCAGTCAGCTTCGGCGAGATCATCGGCCCTGGTACGGGCCAGGATCGGGGGTGTCGGCGATGGCTGGTGACACGGCAGGGCGTGTCGGTGGGGTGCGATAGGGTCTCGAGGGTGATTACGGGCGAGCTGCGCAGCAAGATCGACAGTCTTTGGGACGCGTTCTGGTCGGGTGGGATCTCCAATCCGCTCGAGGTGATCGAGCAGATCACCTATCTGATCTTTCTGCGACGGCTCGACGACTCGCAGATGCTCAAGGAGAAGAAGGCGCAGCGCACCGGCAAGCCGATCGAGCGGCCGATCTACTCGCCGGAATTCGACCATCTGCGCTGGTCGAAGCTCCTCGGCAAGCATCCCGACGTGCTGTTCCCGATGTTCGGCGACGAGATCTTCCCGTGGTTGCGTGAGCTCGGCGGCACCGACAGCGGCGACGAGTCGACCTACGCCCATCACATGCGCGACGCCCGCTTCACCATCCCCACCCCGAACCTGCTCGGCAAGGTCGTCGACCTGATCAACGAGCTGCCGCTCAACGACGGCGACACGAAGGGCGACCTGTACGAGTACATGCTCGGCAAGCTCGCCACCGCTGGCCAGAACGGCCAGTTCCGCACCCCGCGCCACATCATCGGCCTGATCGTCGCCATGATGAACCCCGGCCCCAATGACGAGATCTGCGACCCGGCCAGCGGCACCGCCGGTTTCCTCGTCGGCGCCGCCGAGTACATCGCCCAGCACCACAGCGCAGCGCTCTACGACCCCGAGACCCGCGCGCACTACGACAACGGCATGTTCCACGGCTTCGATTTCGACCACACCATGCTGCGTATCGCCAGCATGAACATGCTCATGCACGGCGTCGAGCAGCCGGACATCCGATACCGGGACTCGTTGGCGCAGAACGCTTCCGGCGAAGCGAACAAGTACTCGATGATCCTCGCGAATCCGCCCTTCGCGGGCAGCCTCGACTACGAGTCGACCGCCAAGGACCTCCTCAGCATCGTCAAGACCAAGAAGACCGAACTCCTGTTCCTGGCCTTGTTCCTGCGCCTGCTCAAGCCTGGCGGCCGCGCGGCCGTGATCGTCCCCGACGGTGTGCTGTTCGGCTCCACCAAGGCGCACAAGGACCTTCGCAAGATGCTGGTCGAAGACCACAAACTCGACGCGGTCGTGAAGCTCCCCAGCGGCGTCTTCAAGCCCTACGCCGGTGTCTCCACCGCCATCCTGTTCTTCACCAAAACCAACAGCGGTGGAACGGATTCGGTGTGGTTCTACGAGGTCACCGCCGACGGCTACAGCCTCGACGACAAGCGCACACCACTCCTGCCCGAAACCAAGCTGGGCGCGGTACCGACCGCCGAGCTGAGCGCCGACGACTTCACCCGCAACAACCTGCCGGACGTTCTGTCCCGCTTCGCTTTGCGCAACGCATCCGAGCAGGAGCGCCCCCGCACGGCACAGAGCTTCTGCGTACCACTCGCGGATATCGCCGCCCAGGACTACGACCTTTCCCTGAACCGGTACAAGGAGATCGTCCACGAGGAGATCGAACACCGGCCGCCGCTGGAGATCATCGAGGAATTGGAGACGATCGAAGGCGAGATTCAGCAGGGGCTGTCGGAGTTGAAGGGGATGCTCGGATGACGGTGGCCCGTTTGGACAAGGTTGTTACAATCACGATGGGACAGGCGCCCCCCGGCGAGTCATACAACAACGAAGGCAATGGCCTCCCCCTGATTGCTGGTGCGGGCGATTTCACTCGAAGCGGAATCGAGGTAAAGAAGTACACAACGAATTCGTCGAAGACATCGGTCCCCGGAGACATTATTCTCGGAATCAGGGCTTCAATTGGTGACAAGAGGGTCGCCGACGGCAAATACGCGCTTGGTCGCGGGGTTGCATCGCTTCGGCCGACAGAGTTGATCAATCGGCGCTACCTTTGGCACTGGTTAAGCCATGTTGCGGATGAACTTGCTGGCAAAGGAAAGGGTGCGACCTTTAAGCAAGTGAATCGCCAAGACATCGGCGAAATGCGAATCGATGTCCTGCCTATCCTCGCTCAGCAGCGGATTGCTGATGTGCTGGATCGGGTGGATGAGCTGCGGGCGAAGCGCCGCCAGTCCATCGCCCTCCTCGATGACCTCGCCCAATCCATCTTCCTCGACATGTTCAGTGATCCCCTGGCTCGCGCGGGTGGAAGTACGCTTGCAGACGCGTGCGCCGACATTCGTACGGGACCATTCGGTTCAAGCGTGCATAAAGAGGACTATGTTACTGGTGGCGTGCCCCTGGTCAATCCGGTTCACATCGTTCGTGGAAGAATTCGGCCTGACATGTCGTTGTCGGTAGCCTCGGATAAAGCTATCGAGCTTGCAAACTTTGTTTTACGTCAAGGTGATATTGTAATGGCGAGGCGAGGGGAGATGGGTCGGTGTGCGGTAGTCACGGAAAGCGAGGAAGGCTACCTTTGTGGTACCGGCTCGCTGATTATTCGTCTGCAGTTGCATCACCGTGCCGAGTTCTTTAGTGCCGCAATTTCTCAACCTTCCGTTCGTCGTTACCTTGAAGATAAGTCTCTCGGGGCCACGTTGCCGAACTTGAATCAGGGTATCGTGTCAAAGATTCCTCTTAAAATCCCTGAAGCTGCCGAACAAGATGAATTCGCTCGGCGTCTTGCGCGAGTCAACTCGATGATAGTTGCGCAGCGCGGCAACTTGTCGGACCTCGACATCCTCTTCGCTTCCCTCCAGTCCCGTGCCTTCGCTGGCAACCTGTGGAAGGATGACTCCAAGGATCAAGAGGGGGAGTAACTTTCGTGAGCAACTTCGAGTTCCTGCGGGCGGAATGGCCCTCGCTGTTCACCGAGGCGGTCCGGGCCGAGCGGGCGGGGATCGCTGATCCGCGCGTGGCTTGCATCGCGGCTCGCAGGACTGTGGAGTTGACGGTGGGGTGGCTGTATGACGCCGAGGCCTCGCTGAAGAAGCCGTATCACAATGATCTGGCGGGCAAGATCAACGAGCCGACGATGGTGGCGCTCGTCGGCACTGATCGGCGGGCCAAGATGGATCTGATCCGCAAGGTCGGCAATGACGGGGTGCACGGGACCAAGCCGATCTCGGACAAGACTTCCCTGCCGTTGCTGCGGGAGCTGTTCCAGGTGATGTTCTGGTTGGCTCGCAACTACTCGACCGATCCGCTGAACGTGCCGCCGTCGCATCTGGCCTTCGATGCAGGCAAGGTGCCGCGGCCGCTCACTGCCGCCGACCGGCGTAAGAAGCAGGCCGAGGCGCAGGCGATGCTCGCCGAGTACGAGCAGCAGCGTGCGGAGCTGGCGGCGCAGCGGGACGCCAATGCCGATCTCGAGGCCGAGCTCGCGCAGTTGCGGGCGGAGGTGGCCGCGGCGAAGAAGGCCAATCAGGCCGTTCCGGACGAGCACGATTACACCGAGGACAAGACCCGCGAGTTCTATATCGACCGGTTGCTCGCCGAGGCGGGGTGGGCGCTCACCAATGCCGAAGACCGCGAGTACCCGGTCACCGGTCTGCCGACCAAGACGGGCAAAGGGCGCGTGGACTACGTGCTCTGGGATGACGATGGCAAGCCGCTCGGCCTGGTCGAGGCGAAGCGATCGGCCAAGGACCCGGATCTGGCTGGGAAGGCGCAGGCGCGGCAGTACGCCGACGTGCTCGAACAAGCCACCGGGCAGCGGCCGATCATCTACTACACCAATGGTTTCGAGACCTGGATCTGGGACGACGCGTTCTATCCGCCGCGCAAGGTGCAGGGCTTCCACACCAAGGACGAACTGCGCCTGCTCGTGCAGCGTCGCGCCGGTCGCAGGCCGTTGGCGACCGAGACGATCAACGCGCAGATTGTCGAACGGGCCTATCAGACCCGGGCGATTCGCAAGATCGGTGAGTCGTTCGAGAAACAGAACCGGCGCCAAGCGCTGCTGGTGATGGCTACCGGCACCGGAAAGACCCGCACCGCTATCGCGCTGGTGGACCTGCTGGCCAAGGCCGACTGGGTGAAGCGGGTGCTGTTCCTCGCCGATCGGCAAGCGCTGGTGCAGCAGGCGGCCAACGCGTTCAAGGCGCACCTGCCGGGCCTGACTCCGGTGAACCTGCTCACCGACAAGAGTGAGACCGGTCGGGTCTACGTCTGCACCTATCAGACGATGATGGGGCTCGCCCAGGAGTACGACGAGGCGGGCGTGAAACGGTTCGGTCCGGGGCATTTCGACCTGGTAATCATCGATGAGGCGCACCGGTCGGTGTATCAGAAGTACGGCGCGCTGTTCACCTACTTCGATTCGCTGTTGGTCGGCCTCACCGCTACCCCGCGCGACGACATCGACCACAACACCTACCAGCTGTTCCACCTCGAAGACGGCATGCCCACCGACTACTACGACCTCGACGACGCGGTAGCCGAGAAGCATCTCGTGCCGCCGACGGTCGTCGAGGTGCCGTTGCGGTTTCCGACGCGCGGCATCCGCTACGACGAGCTGTCGGAAGCGGAAAAAGAGGCATGGGAGGCCATCGACTGGGCCGCCGACGATGACGACGTGCCCGACGAGATCGCCGCCGACGACCTCAACAAGTTCTTGTTCAACGCCGACACCGTCGACAAGATGCTCGAGACGGTGATGGAGTTCGGGCTCAAAGTGCCCGGTGGCGAGCACATCGGCAAGACCATCGTGTTCGCGCGAAACACCAAGCACGCCAAGCTGATCGCCGAGCGGTTCGACATCCTCTACCCGCACTATCGCGGCGGCTTCGCCAGCATCATCACCAGCCAGGCCGATAACGCACAAAGCCTGATCGAAGCCTTCGAAAAGCCGGACACCGCACCGTTTCTAGCGATCTCGGTCGACATGCTCGACACCGGCATCGACGTGCCAGCGGTGGTGAACCTGGTGTTCGCGAAGACGGTGCGATCCAAGACCAAGTTCTGGCAGATGCTCGGCCGGGGCACCCGGCTGTGCAAGGACCTGTTCGGGCCGGGGCAGGACAAGACCGGGTTCGTCGTGTTCGACCTCGGCCGCAATGTCGAGTACTTCAACCAGAACCTGGCCACTGCCGAAGGCCGGGCCACAGTATCGGTGCGGGAGAAGGTGTTCCGCCAGCGCGTGGCATTACTGGCCGCGCTCGACCAGGCCGCGGAGCCGGGCGAGGCTCCGACGGAGATACCCGACACCGAACCGCACAGCGTCGGCGATCTGCGCTGGCAGGTGGCGCGCACGCTGCGCGATCAGATCGCGGGGATGAACCGCGACAGCATCGAAGTGCGCGGCCACCTGCGCCAGGTCGAAGCGTTCACCGACCCGGGCGCGTGGCAGCGGATCACCGTCGACAAGCAGGCGGAACTGGAACAGCTCGGCTCGCTGCCCACCGAACGCGTCGAAGACGGCAATACGACACCAGCCAAGCGGTTCGACTACCTCCTGCTACGCCTGCAATACGCCCACCTCACGGGTGAGCCGGGATACCTCGCGCTGAGCGCGCAGGTGCGCGAGCTCGCGACCGAACTGCTGAGCCCGGAACTCCAGAACATTCCACTGGTCGCCGCGCAGCACGACTTCCTCACCGACATCTGCGCCGACAGCTGGTGGGAAGACGTCACCTTGCCGATGCTCGAGTCCGTGCGTCGCCGCCTGCGCGGGCTCGTCGGCAATATCACCGCCAAGCCGCGGAGTCCCATCTACACCGACTTCGAGGACGAGCTCGGCGAACTGTCGATCAAGGAGCTGACCGCACTGGCGGGCCTGCGCGACAAGAAGCGGTTCAAAGCCAAGGCCCGCGCCTACCTCACCGAGCATGCCGATCACGTGGCGGTGCAGAAGTTGCGCCGCAATCGGCAGATCACCTCCACCGACGTGCAGTATCTCGAGGGCATCTTCCTCGACGAAGGCTTCGCCACCAGCGAGGACATCGCCGAGGCGAAAGCCGCCCACGACGGTGAGCTCGGTCTGTTCCTGCGCTCACTGACCGGGCTGGAGGAACAGGCGGCCCGCGACTCCTTCGATGCGTTCCAGTCCGGTCGCCCGCTCACCGCCAACCAGCTCGATTTCCTGGACCTGCTGGTGAAGGTGATCGTCGCGAACGGCATCGTCGAGGTGGGCTCGCTCTACGATCCCCCGTTCAGTCAGCGCTACCCCAACGGTCCTGATGTCGTGTTCCCCGACACCGCCGACCTGGACGAAATCGAGGCCATCCTCCGACAGTTACGCGCCACTGCCATCCCCGTCGATGCCCGCACGGCATAGTTCGCGGCCACTCAGGCCCGAGGCAAGCGCAACTACTCTGCGTCTTGCTATAGGTTTACTATAATAAGCTATAGTAAGAGCATGGTTGCTGTACTTTGCGGACGCGGCCCCAGATGACTTGGCCGCCGCACCGGCTCGAAGAGCTTGCGTGGACGCCGCAGCGTCGGCAGGGTTCGCGCGCCGACCGCACACTCGAGCGCGTCACTGTCGCGATACCGCCGCTGATCGCCGACCTCGAGTACGTACCGAGCGGGTCGGTGGGCAGTGCGAACGAGGCCGCGGTGATCGCGGTGTCGAAGTTGGAAGCCGGGTACGGGCAGTACCTGTCTCCCCTGGCCGATTTCCTGCTCCGCAGCGAATCCGTGGCGTCGTCGAAGATCGAGCACATCGACGCGGGTTGGCGCGCGTTCGGTCGGGCCGTAGGCGGTGCGAAAGCGAGCGATGAGGCGAAATCCCAGCTCGCGGCGGTGCAAGCACTGGCAGCGATGGTCAACTCAGCGGGTTCCGGACCGATCACGGCAGACGATCTTCTCGGGGCACACAGACTGTTGATGGCCCCCGACTACTACGCCGCGCGGAGCTCGGGCCGGTACCGGTCCGTCCAGAACTGGATCGGTGGTAGCGACTACACCCCGATGGACGCTCTGTTCGTCCCGCCGCCACCAGTGCTGGTACCCGAGCTGATGGCCGACCTGGTGGATTTCGTCGCCCGGCGAGACCTACCGATCTTCGCGCAAGCTGCCATCGCGCACGCTCAGTTCGAGTCCATCCACCCGTTCGAGGATGGCAACGGGCGGATCGGCCGGGCCCTGATCAGTGCGATTCTTCGGCATCGCGGGTTGACCGATCGGGTGACCGTCCCCCTCGCCTCCGTCATGCTCGCAGACACCCGCCGCTACTTCGCCCAGCTCACCGCCTATCGCGCGGGTGACGCGGGCCGGTTCATCGAGTACGTCGCGGTGGCGGCAGTGCACTCGAGCGCGGCAGCGGTCGATTCGGCACTCACCCTCGCCGACCTGCCGAATCGCTGGCGTGAGCGGGCAAAACCTCGTGCGAACTCGTCCGAGGCGACGCTGCTCGAGCATCTGCTCGACCATCCGATTCTCAACGCCGACACCGCGAACTCGCTCACCGGCACCACCGAGGCGGCGACCTACCGGGCTCTCGACCGGCTCGTCGAGGCGGGGGTTCTCGAGGTGCTCTCGGAGTCCAAACGCAACCGTGTCTGGGCGGTGACCGACGTGCTCGCCGAACTAGACGCACTGGGTGCCGCCATCGGTCGCCGGACGACGGAAATGTTGTCCTAATGAATCCGCAGGTCCGTGGCCGCGTCGAAGAAGAAGATCTCGTCCGGCTTCGGGCGGAGGGTGAGGGGTTCGCCGAGGGTGGGGTGGAAGTGGCGGTCTACGCGGATGACGAGTTTGCCGGAGCGGGTGGACCAGTCGGTGCCGGTGCCGTGGGTGTAGACGAAGGATTCGGCGCCGAGTTCCTCGAGGAGTTCGGTGGTGGCGGTGAGGGATTCGGGGTCGGTGGTGAGTTGCCAGGATTCGGGGCGGATGCCGAGGATGACGCGCGGGCCGGAGACGCTGCGGGGCACGGGGATTCGTAGGCCGTCGAGGATCGCTTCGCCGTCGGCGACGGGGGCCTCCAGCAGGTTCATGCCGGGCGAGCCGATGAAACCGGCGACGAAGGTGTTGACCGGATCGTCGTAGAGCTCACGCGGAGAGGCGATCTGCTGGAGCGTGCCTTCGCGCAGCACGGCGACGCGGTGGCCCATGGTCATCGCCTCCACCTGGTCGTGGGTGACGTAGACCGTGGTGGTGCCGAGACGCTGTTGCAGCGCGGCGATCTGGGAGCGGGTGCTCACGCGCAGCTTCGCGTCGAGATTGGACAGCGGCTCGTCCATGCAGAACACCTGGGGCCTGCGCACGATCGCGCGTCCCATCGCGACGCGCTGGCGTTGGCCGCCGGAGAGCTTGGCGGGTTTACGGTCGAGCAGTGGCTCGAGTTCGAGCATGGCCGCCGCCTCGCGGACGCGAACGAGCGTGTCGGACTTGCTCATTCCCGCGTTGCGCAGGGCGAAGCCCATGTTCTGCGCGACGGTCATGTTCGGGTAGAGCGCGTAACTCTGGAACACCATGGCGACATCGCGAGCCTGCGGCGGCAACCCGGTGACATCGCGCTCCCCGATCCGGATCGAGCCCTGCTCGACCGACTCCAGCCCGGCCAGCATCCGCAGGCTCGTCGACTTGCCACAGCCGGAAGGGCCGACCAGCACCAGGAATTCGCCGTCGGCGATCTCGAGGTCGAGGGCGTCGACCGCCGGGGTGTCGGTACCGGGGTAACGGTGTGTCACACCGTCGAACTGCACTGTCGCCATGGTGATCCCCTCTCCTACTTCGGCAGCTTCGGGGTGATCTGGCGGTCGATGATGGCCTGCACGTCGGCGGCCACCTTCGCCAGTACCGTTGCCGGATCGGCGTTCTGGAGCCCGATCTGCTCGTAGCCGGTGCCGATGATCTGGTCGGCGCCGGGCACGAACACCCGCGCGTAGTCCTGCGACTTGGTGATGGCCAGCTGGTCGATGGCCACCTTCGAGTTCGGGTTCTTCGCCAGGAAGTCGACCTCGGACGGATCGCTCACGGCCGACTTGCGCACCGGCATGTACCCGGTGTTCTGCGAGAAGTACGCGGTGTTGGCGGCGTTGGTGACGAACTCGATGAACTTGAGCGCGTTCACCTTCCGCTCGTCAGAGATGCGCGAGGGCACCGCCAGCCCGGCGCCGCCGGTGGTCACGCCGGGCCCGTTCGGGTGCGGCAGGAAGGCGGTCCCCACGGCGAACTTGCCGTCGGCGTTCTTCATGATGCCCTTGAGGTCACCGGTGGAGGCGATGGTGGAGGCGGCCACGCCGGTGCCGAAGTCCACCGCGATCTGCGGTCGGATCGCCGCGTACTTCTTCACATTGATCGACTCGCGCAGGTAGGTGGCCGCGGCGATCGAGCCCGGGTCGGTGAAGCGCAGCTTCCACTCGTCGGAGTAGGCGCCGCCGAAGGTCCAGTTCGGGCCCTGGAAGGTCCAGCCGAGGTAGTTCTTGGCGTCGCCCCAGGCGTGCGCGATCTTGTCGCCGGTGAGCGTGGCCTGCAGCTTCGGTCCCCACTCGTCGAATTCCTGCCAGGAGGCCGGACCGCGATCGGGCAGACCGGCTTTCGCCCACACGTCCTTGTTGTAGTAGAACAGCGGCGTCGAGCGGGCGTAGGGCAGCGCGTAGTGCTTGCCGTCGAAGCGGTAGTCGGCGGCCAGGGAGTCGACGTAGTCGTCGAGGCGCACGCCCGCGGCGTCGAAGTGCGCGTCGAGCGGTTCGATGGCCTTGCTCAGCGCGTAGTTGAACCACCAGACATCCGAGAGCACCACCACATCGGGCAGCTCGCCGCCGGTGAGGGCGGCGTTGAACTTCTGCGCCACCTCCTCGTAGTTCTTGCCCGCGTCGACCAGGTTCACCGTGAGCCCGGGGTTCTTCGCCTGGAACCGCGAGATGAGTTCCAGCTCCAGCTCTTTCGAGGTGCCCGGGTGGTTGGACCAGAAGGTGATGGTGTTGGCGTCACCGCCGCCGCCGGACCCGCCGCCGGTGCCCGCGCAGGCGGTCAGCGCCAGACCCGCGGCGACACCGCCGGACAGGCCGAGGAAACCGCGACGGCTCAGGGCCGGGAATCGTGAAGTGGACACGTGGAACTCCTTGCTGGAATCAGCCCTTGACCGCACCGGAGGTGAGGCCCTTGATCATGTGGCGTTGCAGGGCGAGGAAGACGACGAGGATCGGCAGCATGGTCAGCACGGTGCCCGCCATCACCGGTCCCCAGTTGGTGACCGAGGGGTTCTCGGTGTTCTGCAGCAGCGTCAGACCCACCGGCAGGGTGGCGACATCGGACGAGTCGGCCATCAGGAACGGCCAGAGGTACTCGTTCCACTCGTTGACCAGCGTCACCACCGCGAAGGCCACCATGGTGGGCCCCGACATGGGCAGCACCACCCGGGTGAGCAGCCGCCACCAGCCCGCCCCGTCCATCCGCGCCGCCTCGATGACCTCACCGGGCAGCGACAGGAAGTGGTTGCGCATGAGGAAGGTGCCGAAGGCCACCCCGCACAGCGGCACGATGATGCCCTGGAAGGTGTTGCGCCAGCCCAGTTGCGCGATGAGCGCGTAGTTGGAGATCACGGTGATCTGGTTGGGCACCATGAGCGCCGCGATGATCACCAGGAACACGATGTTCTTGCCCGGGAACCGCAGGAACACCAGTCCGTAGGCGCTGAACACGCCGAGCGTGAACTTCACCGCCGACACCACGCCGGTGACGATCAGCGAGTTGCGCAGGAAGGTCCAGAACGGCACCGTGCTGGTGGCGTGGGCGTAGTTCTCCGGATGCCAGCTGCGCGGCCAGTACACCGCGGGCTGGGTGTAGATGTCGGGGCGGTCCTTGAACGAGGTGATCAGCATCCAGAACAGCGGCACCCCCACCAGCACCAGCACACACGCCATGGCGGCGTAGCCGAGGACGGTGACCGCGCGCTCGCGGCGCCGATACGACAGTGTCTGTGGACCAACGTGTCTCATCGCTCGTTCCGATCCATCACCCGCACTTGGACCAGCGTGACCACCAGCAGCACCGCGAACATGATCGTGGCGACCGTGGCGCCGTACCCGGCCCGGAAGTTGCGGAAGGACTCCTCGTAGACCTGGAAGACCATGGTGGTGGTGCCGTTGCCCAGCGGGCCGCCGCGCGTCATCACGTTGATGATGTCGAAGACCTGCAGCGAGTTGAGCAGTACCGTGATCGACAGGAAGAACGTGGTCGGGCGCAGTTGCGGCAGCAGGACTTTGGTGAAGGTGGTCCAGCGGCTCGCGCCGTCCATCTCGGCGGCCTCCATCAGCTCGGCGCGCACGCCCTGCAGCGCGGCCAGGTAGATGACGAACGTGTAGCCCAGGTTCTTCCAGATGTAGGTGAGCGTCACCATGAACAGCGCCCAGTGCGGGTCCTGATAGAAATCGGGCACCTGCGTGACACCGACGCGGTGCAGCAGATCCTGTACCAGACCGAAACTCGGATCGAAGACGAATTGGAAAGCCACGCCGATCGCGGCCCCGGAAATGACGAATGGCGCGAAGATGGCGGAGCGAACTACATTGCGCCCGAACAATTTTCGATCCAGTAAGAGGGCGAGCGCGAGCCCCAGCGCCATACTCACCACCACCGCGGTGACGGTGAAGATCACCGTATTACCGACGACCTTCCAGGAGTCGGCGCGCTGCCACCACTCCTGATAATTTCCGAAACCAATTGGTTTCGCAATAGGGTCGGCGATGTTCCAGTCGGTGAACGAGAGTCGGATATTGTCGGCGAGCGGCCGATAGACGAACAGCGACAGCAGGATCAGATTCGGAACCACCAGCACGGCGAACAACGCGTAATCGCCCCACGGGCGGCTACGGAGCCCACGCCCGCGCGGTGAGGGGAGGACTCGCTCCGGACTGCTTCGCACCGCGGCAGCTTTACGGTGCACGGCGAACCTTCGGTTAACCCAGCCCCCCGGCTTGCTGAACATCGGGCGCACACTGGCGAGTACAGCAAAAAGCCGAACAACACGACCTGGTTTGATCGTATTGTTCGGCTGCTGGGGTGGATCAGTTCAGCGGATCAGTTCCAGTCGCCCAGACCGTCACCGGCGCTGAGGGTTCCGCCCTGGGTGTTCGACACGATCACCGCGTCGCCCCGGTGCGAGTTCTCCAGGAACCACTTGGCGTTCTCGGTGCTCACGTTGAGGCAGCCGTGGCTGGCGTTGGAGTAGCCCTGCTGGCCGACCGACCACGGCGCGGCGTGCACGAAGATGCCGCTGTTGGACAGGCGGGTGGCGTACTCGACCTCGAGCTTGTAGCCCTCGGGATCGGTGACCGGGACGCCGTAGGTGGAGGAGTCCATGGTCATCTTCTCCAGCCGCTCACCCACGATGTAGGTGCCGTTGGGGGTCTCGTGGCCGGTCTTGCCCAGCGAGGTGGGCATTTCCTTGACGACCTCACCGTTGATGGTCACGGTGATCATCTTGGTGTTGTCGTCGACGTAGGAGACCACCGCGTCACCGATGTGGAACGCGCTGGTGGTGCCGCCCGCGACGACGTTGACGTCGGTGTTGGCGGGCCAGAACTCGGCGGGCTTCCAGCGCACCTGCTTGCTGCTGGTCCAGTAGAAGCCCCCGGGCGCGTTGGTGCTCGAGGTGACCTTGATGGCCTTCTCGGCGGCGGCGCGGTCCTCGACCGGCTCCTGGAAGGTGATGATGATGGGCTGCGCCACGCCCACGGTCTCGCCGTCGGCGATATTGATGTTCGGCGGCGCGAACGGCGCCACGGCGGCGGGCTGGTCGACGGTGGGCTGGGTGGAGCCGCTGCCGATGCCCGGGAGCGCGGGCTGCGCCTGCGCGGACACGGTGACCAGCGCGCCGGACACCGCGATCGCCGCCGACAGCAGCAGACCCCGGCGCAGCCAGCGCGATTGCCGCGTATTTGCCTGGAAGTGCATAGGTTTCTCGTCCATTCCATCTCTCGCCGCCGCGACGGGCGCGGCACGAGATCTTCGTGATTGACGCGGAGACCGCAGCGTTGGGTCTCCACGGGGTAACGACGCCCCGACCCTGACCGTCCATTCCTACCCGCCCGAGGTCACCGCGTGCCAGCCGCCGCGGGGAGCGATAACAGCTCGGCAACTATGTGCGGTGGGTCACATAACGCGTTGTTATCCATCGGCTTTCGGTAAACGCCACGCTCACGGCGGTGAGTCGCGCGCGGTGCGCGTCAGCAGGGGTGAAACACATCGGTGTGAGTCTCAAACCTGGCGTGAGCGAGATCACCACGCGGGTGTGAACTGGATCGCCCGATCCGGCGCGCTCGCCAGATTTCGGGGCACCGAGCGTGGCCGCGCTCCGGAGGTCAGGGCCGGGGACAGGCGTAAGCGGACCGTGGTCAGCAGGGTTGCCAGCACGATCCGTAGCTCGTAGTCGGCCAGGCTCGCCCCGATACAGCGCCGGTGGCCGCCGCCGAAGGGCGCGAACGCGAACGGCACGATCGCGCGGTCCAGGAAGCGGTCCGGATGGAACAGGCGTGGGGCTGGCCAGATCGCCGGATGACTGTGCAGCACGCCGACGGCCAGGCCGATGGTCTGGCCCGCCGCCAGGTCACGGCCGCGCCAGCGCCACGGCCCGGTGAGGGTGCGCAGGACGATGGGGACCGGGGGGTGCAGGCGCAGGGTCTCCTGGCAGACGGCGTCGAGCAGGTCGCCACCGTCGAGTGGATCGCGGTCGGCGAGGTCGGCGGTGGTTCTGGCGAGCAGGCCCGGTTCGCGGTGCAGATGGTAGAGCGCCCAGGTCAGCGTGGTGGCGGTGGTCTCGTGACCGGCCACGACGAGGGTGCGTAGCTGTTCGCAGAGTTCGGGATCGGTGAGGGTGGTGCCGTCGGCGTAGCGGGTCGCCAGGAGGAGATCGAGCAGGTCGCCGTCGGCGGGGCCCGCCGCGCGGCGTCGGGCGATATCGGCGAGCAGTAGACGGTCCAGGCGCGCGCGGGCCGCCGCGAATCGGTCCCATGGGCCGACACCGCCCAGGCCACGGCGCAGTGCGGGGGCCACGAGCAGTGGGGTGGTGAACGAGTCGAGGAAGTCGGTGACCGCGTCCGCGTACTCGTGGTCGCGCTGGTCGGCGCTGCCGAACACGGCGGTGAGGATGACGCGGCGAGTGATGGCGCGGGCCAGGGCCAGGGCGTCGATCGGCCCGGAAATGCCAGGTCCGCACGCTGTTTCGAGGGCGTCGACGGTGGTGTCGCGGATGGTCTCACCCAGCACGCGCACCCGGGGGCCGTGCAGCGCGGGCGCCAGCATCGCCCGGTCGACGCGGTGCCGCTCGCCGGAGCTGAGGATCAGCGAGGCGGCCCCGACCATCGGCTCGATCGGATTCGGTCGCGGCGGCGTGACCAGCGGAATCGGCGCCCGGAACAGTTCGCGCGCGCCCTCGGGCGTCCCGGTGAACAGCACCGGCGGAAATCCGGGGAAGCCGACCGCGAACGGGTCACCGGTGGCGGCCCGCCGCCGCAGGTAGCCCTCGAAATCGCGACCGGCGGCCAGCGCGTGCAGCAGCGCCCACCGGGGCCGAGTAGTGCGCTGCGCGGTCATATCACCAGGTACGAGGCGCGCGGCCCGCCGGTTCACTCGCGCGACCGCGGCCCGGACTCCCGTGTCCGGCCCGGCCGCCGCACTGCCCGAGGGTGCCGGTGCCGCGCTGCGACGGTCCGCACGCCGATTCGCGCGCCCGCCAGCCCGGTCACCTCGGGCAGCCCGGTCACCTCGGCGGACGCGCGTCGCCGCGCCGGACTGTGCTCGGTCGATGGTCGCGCGGTCACCCAGCCCGCAGTTTGTGCACGGTCCCCTGGGCGATGGCGGCGAGTTTGGCCAGGCGGGCGTCGCCGAGGGCGGTGACGGCGTTGCCTAGGCGGTTGGTGACGAAGGCGATGGACATGCGCAGGTCGGGGTCGGCGTAGGCGCCGGAGCCGCCGATGCCGTAGTGGCCGAAGGCGTGGCGGGGTTGCTGCTTGGTCATCAGGACCGGGCGGTGGTAGCCGAGGGTGAAGCGCAGGGGCAGGCCGAGGACGTAGTCGCGGCTGTCGGTGTGCTGGGTGCGGTTGATCGTGTCGATGGTCTCGGCCCGGAGGAACTGGACCGGGGTGTCGCCGTCGTAGACCACGCCCCCATTGGCCAGCGCGCCGTACATCCTGGCCAGGGCGCGCGCGGTGAACACGCCGTTCCAGCCGGGCATCACCGCGTCGTGCACGCGCGGGTCGCGCACCAACTCGTCGAAACTCTCCGGCATTCCGGCCTCGGCCAGCCCGCGTACCGGTCGCACCCACGACAGCACCGACGACGCGGTGTTCCAGCGGATCCCCGGCGGCGCCAGGTGCGGGAAGATCTTCGCGATCCGGTGGCGCTGGTCGGCGGGCACCTGGAACCAGAACTCCTCGGTCCCCAGCGGCTGGGCCACCTCGCGCCGCAGGACCTCGGTGAACGGTTCCCCGGTGACGCGCCGCACGATCTCGGCGACCAACCAGCCGAAGGTGATCGCGTGATAGCCCGAGGCGCGGATGCGGCGTGGGTCGGCGGGGCTCTCGGCCAGGGCCGTCACCACCGCGTCGTAGTCGAGAATGCCCTCGCGACCGGGCACCAGCCCGCGCACCCGGTGCAGTCCGGCGCGGTGCGAGAGCACATCGCGCACGGTGATCTCGGCCTTGCCGTGCGCGGCGAACTCCGGCCAGTACTCGGCGACCGGCGCTTCGTAGTCGGCGAGTCCGCGCTCGGCGAGCCGGTGCAGCACGGTCGCGGCCACGCCCTTGCCGGTGGAGAAACCGAGGGCGACGTTCTCGCCGTCCCACCGCTGGTCCTTGGCCGCCCAGCCCGCCCACACATCGACAACGGGCTGGCCGTCCAGATACAGGGCCAGCGCCGCGCCACCCCTGCTGGGCTGGGGAAACATGCCGAAGAAGTGGTCGGCCAGCCGCACGAAACGGGGATCGACGAGCATCTGCCGTGGGGCGGCGAGCGAGCGAGGTTCGGGACGAACTGCCACCATCTCCGACGCACCTCCTGATGAAGGGTCGGCCCGGGAGGCCGGAAATCCAAGGGTAGCCCAGCGACCGGCCATCGAGATGGAGTCGACGCAGGTGGCTCCGGTGGTGTATTCACAATGGGTGTTTGCAGATCTGCCCATCGGCCGGTTCGTCGGCGCGGTCGCCATCGCGGTGACGGCGTTCGTCGCGACCGGGTGCGGTGGCACCATCGACGGTCACGCGCAGCCCGCGATCGATGTCGTCCCCGCGACCAGTGGCGCCCCCACGACCACCACCAAGGCGGGCAAGCCGACCACGAGCAAACCGGCCCCGAGCTCGAGCCGCGGCGGCACCACCGATTTCGACGCCGAGATCGGTGACTGCGTGGCGCTGGGCGGCACCGTCGACGACGCGACCATCGACAAGGCCTCCTGCGGCAGCCGCGCGTCGAACTACAAGGTCATCGGCAAGGCCAAGACCAGCAGCGGCTGCGTGAGCGACCGCGACAACTTCTACGCCGAGACCCTCAACGGCGTCGAGACCGGCGCGCTGTGCCTCGACATCGACTGGGTGGTCGGCGGCTGCATGGACGTGGGCGGCGACGAGCCCTCGCGGATCGAGTGCACCGAGTCCGGTTCCGAGCCGGTCAAGGTCATCACCATCCAGAACAACTCCGACAGCGTCGACGACTGCCCCGACGCCGCCGACTCGGGCTTCAAGTACGCCGAGCGCCGCATCGTGGTCTGCGTGCAGAGCCTGTAGCTCGTCAGGGGTTAGCGTGGAGAGGTGCCCGCGACCCGCACGGTTCGGCTGAACTCGGCGACCGGCCGGTGGATTCTGCTCGCCACCGTGCTGGGCTCGTCGATGGCCTCGCTGGACGCCACCGTCGTCTCGGTGGCGCTGCCACGCATCGGCGAATCCCTGCACACCGACGTGGCGGGCCTGCAGTGGACCGTCAACGGCTACACCCTCACCCTGGCCTCGTTCATCCTGCTCGGCGGCTCGCTCGGTGACCGGCTCGGGCGTCGTCGGGTGTTCGTCTGGGGCATCGTCGGATTCGCCCTCACCTCGCTGCTGTGCGCGGCGGCGGTGAACATCGAGATGCTGGTCGCCGCGCGATTGCTCCAGGGCGTGGCGGGCGCGCTGCTCACCCCGGGCAGCCTCGCGCTGATCTCGGCCTCGATCGACGAACAGGACCAGGGCAGCGCGATCGGCCTGTGGTCCGGGTTCAGCGGGGTGGCGGGCGCGTTCGGTCCGCTGCTGGGTGGCGGGCTGATCGACCTGGTCGGCTGGCGGGCGATCTTCCTGCTCAATGTGCCGCTGGCGGTGGTCGTCGCCCTGGTGGCGACCCGGTGGGTGCCGGAGAGCCGCGATCCGGAGGCGACCGCGCGGCTGGATGTGCCGGGCGCGGTGATCGTGGCGGTCGGGCTCGGCGCGCTCACCATGGGCCTGATCAACGCCCATCTCCCGCTCGCGCTGGGCGGGGTGGCGGCGCTGCTGGTGTTCGTGGTGGTCGAGCTGCGCAGCCCGAATCCACTGGTCCCGCCCGTGCTGTTCCGCTCGCGGGTGTTCACCGCGGCCAATCTGGTGACGCTGGTCGTCTACGCGGCGCTCGGCGGCGTCTTCTTCCTGCTGGTGCTGCAATTGCAGCTGGTCTCGGGCTATTCGCCGATGGCCTCGGGCGCCGCGAGTCTGCCGGTGACGGTGCTGATGCTGGTGCTCTCGGCCCCGGCCGGGCGCTGGGCGCAGCGGCACGGTCCGCGCCTGCCGATGACGCTGGGTCCGCTGCTGGCCGCCGCCGGGGTGTTCGCGCTGCAACGCGTGGGGCCCGACGCGCACTATCTCACCGACGTGCTGCCGGGAGTGTTCGTCTTCGGGCTCGGCCTGTCGGTGCTGGTCGCGCCGCTGACCGGGGCGGTACTGGCCGCGGTGCGGGTGGGCGAGGCGGGGATCGCCTCGGGGGTGAACAACGCCGTCGCGCGCACCGCCCAGCTCCTGGCCGTGGCCGCGCTGCCCGGTCTGGCCGGGATCTCGGGCGCCTTCGACGATCCGGTGGCCTTCGGCGCGGGCTTCGACACCGCGATGCGCTGGTGCGCGCTGTTATTGCTGGTCGGGGCGGTGATCGCGGGTGTCGGCCTGCGGGTTCCGCGCCAGGCACCCGCCCCCGACCGCGTCGATTGTCTGCCGCACTGCGCCGGGGCCGACGGTCCGGCCCTGGCCCCCACCACCGCGAACTGACAGCCCCGCGAAACACGTCGGCCGACGCCACGACTCCGCAGCGCCGACCGTTCATGAATAACCACCACGGTTCGCGGCCCGTCTCGCGTCCGAGGGGCGAGACGTAACGGCGAAGCCGGAGTATCGCCCCTCGGACGCGAGACCCCGGTGGGCCGCGAACCCCGCGGCGCCAGCCGCCGATTACACAGGCTGGTATCCCGAGCCTTGCGCCCCGCGCGCGTTCATGTCGTTCATGATCGCGTTCATGTTGGTGCCGACCTCCGGGCCGAAGCAGGCCACCGCCAGGTAGGCGTTCACCATCCCGACCAGCGTCGATCCGATCACCACCGGTGCGCCGGAATCGCCTTCCACCACGCACATCTGCGACCAGGTCTCCATGTTCGTCTGGAAGACGTCACCCCAGGCGATGCCGCAGGTGTTGCCGGTGGTCCGGCCTTCCTTACAGACGATGTTGGGGAACTGGGCCGGGGCGCCGACGCCGGTGATGGTGACGTTGCCGATCCGGTTGACCGGCACGATCCGGCCCGGCGTGAACTCGATGACCGCGTAGTCGAGGTCGGCGTTGCTGTAGACGAAGCGCCCGATCTCGCCGTAGCCGGGATCGACCTCGGCGGCGACCGAGGCGCCCGCGTCGCCGCAGTGGCCCGCCGTGAGGCCGACGAGTCTGCCCGCGCCGTCGTGTCCGACCGTCGTGAGGGTGCATTGGAACGCGTTGTCGATGACGATGCCGGACCCACCGCCTAGCACCGGGGGTCCGGCTTGGGCCTGGGAAGCGCCCGCGCCGGTGCCGATCAGCGCGGCACCGAGGGCGACGGCGAAGGCGGCGTTGGCCACCTTGGCGAGTTTGCTGAACATGTCCCTCCAGACGTCGGAAGCCCGCACGATATCAATTCGATCTGGCTATCGTGCCTGTATTACGTCCCGGGCGCGCCCCATCGATGCGCCGGTCGGCACACTCTCCGCGAACTGAGTGTGGTTGCTGCTTACCAGGACGCACGCGCCGACACTCCGCGATAGCGAATGTCTATCGAAATTGTGATCAACCGTCCATTTCGAGGCGGCCTCGTGATTGGTTCCGGTATTCCGGCGAGCCGTTCGTTATGAATGACAGTTTTCCGCGATATTTGTTTCGCGCGACCGTCGGTACTGGGAATCCATGTCCGAAACGACATCCGGCGCAATCGAACATGCATTGACAATTGTGGGCTGTATGGTCCGAGATGGCAGGGCTCATAGCGGTTCTGGACAGTGATGTCGATCTATGACTGCGCTCACATGTCGGTGGTGTGTTCTGCGCTACTCCGTAGTAAGGTGCGTCAAGCAAACAAGTCGTCGGGGTGTTGATGACCTGGCGTCGAGAGGGGTATTAGCAGTGCAGTCGACCAAGAGTCCGCCCACACGTTCACGAGTCGGTGAAGCTGTCGACTGGACCAAGGGCCTTTGGGACGACCATCCGAAGAAGTCCCTCGAGACGTTCGGTCGACAGATCACGATGGGTATCGAGGCGATCACGGAGTTGATCGTCGCGATCTTCCGGCGGCGCTTTCCCTTCGACGAGTTCGTCCGCCAGTGCGCGTTCATGGCCAACGTCGCCGCCGCGCCCACCCTGCTCGTCGCCATCCCGATCGCGGTCATCGTGTCGATCCAGGTCGGCGCGGTCGCCGGTCAGGTCGGCGCGACCTCGTTCATCGGCGCGGCCAACGGCTTGGGCATCATCCAGCAGGGCGCACCGCTGGTCACCTCGATCATGATCGCGGGCGCGGTCGGTTCGGCCGTCTGCGCCGACCTCGGCTCGCGCACCATCCGCGAGGAGATCGACGCGATGAAGGTGATGGGCGTCGACCCGCTGCGCAGGCTGGTCGCCCCCCGGCTCGGCGCGGCGATGCTGGTCAGCCTGCTGCTGTGTGGCTTCGTGGTCTTCGTCGGCTTCATCACCGGCTACATGTTCAACATCTTCGCCCAGGCGGGTACGCCCGGTTCGTACATGAGCACCTTCGCCTCCTTCGCGGTCACCCGCGACCTCGCGGTGGCGCTGCTCAAGTCGGTGATCTTCGGCATCATCGCCGCGATCATCGCCTGCGACTCGGGCCTCAACGCCCGCGGCGGCCCCGGCGGTGTCGCCAACGCGGTGAACTCGGCGGTCGTCAGCTCGATGGTCATGCTGCTCGGCGTCAACGTCGCGATCACGCAGATCTACGCCGCTGTCTTTCCCCCACAGGTGGTCTGAGCCATGTCATCAACCTACGTACCTCCGCTGCTGCGGCCGATACGCCAGCTCAAGGCGGTCGGCAAGGCGCCGATCGACCTGCTCGCCCGCCTCGGCCACCAGGTCTTCTTCTTCCTGCGCTCGGTCGGCTCGATCCCGCTGGCGTTCAAGCAGTACCCCAAGGAGATCTGGCGACTGCTCTCCGACGTCACCTGGGGCAACGGCAACATCGTCGTCGGTGGTGGCACCATCGGCGTCATCCTGATCATCAGCGCCTTCGGCGGCATGACGGTGGCCATCCAGGGCTACACCTCGCTGAACCTGCTCGGTCTGAGCCCGATCACCGGCGCCATCTCGGCCTTCGCCACCACCCGTGAACTCGGTCCGCTGCTCGCGGCGCTGGCCTTCGCGGCCCAGGCGGGCTGTCGATTCACCGCCCAGCTCGGCGCGATGCGCATCTCCGAGGAGATCGACGCGCTCGACTCCATCGCCATCCGCCCGCTGCCCTACCTGGTCAGCACCCGGATGATGGCGGCGGTCATGGCCATCGTGCCGCTGTACTGCATCGGCCTGGCCACCGCGTACCTGGCCTGCTCGGTCACCGTCGGCCTGATCGGCGGCACCGCGCCGGGCACGTACTCGCACTACTTCTACCAGTTCCTGGTACCGACCGACGTGCTGTACTCCCTGCTCAAGGCGATCATCTTCGTCATGATCACGACCTTCATCCAGTGCTACTACGGCTTCTTCGCCTCCGGTGGTCCCGAAGGCGTCGGCGTGGCGGCGGGTCGCGCGATCAAGATGTGCATCATCCTGGTCGTGTTCGCCGACCTGTTCATGACATTGGCGATCTGGGGCGTCGACCCCGGAATCAGAATCTCGGGGTAGCGCGCGATGATCATCGATCCCAGTGGGCGCGGACCCACCATGAAACAGCTCTACATCGCGGGTGCCTGCGGTGTCGTGGTGTTCGCCGTGATCCTCGGCTTCCTGATGGCCCGCTACCAGGGCTATTTCGTGCCGAAGGTCAACGTCGTCGCCAACCTGTCGACCACCGGTGACGGCCTGCCGTCCAAGGCCGACGTGAAGTTCCGCGGCGTGCTCGTCGGCGCCGTCAAGGACGTCGAGATCGCCAACAAGGGCGCCGAGCAGAAGGTGAACATCGAGCTCAAGCCCGAGTTCGCCGGTGACATCCCGAACAACGTCACCGCTCGCGTGGTGCCGAGCAACCTGTTCGCGGTCACCTCGGTGGAGCTGGTCTTCAACGGCCCGTCCAATCAGTACCTGAAAGAGGGCTCGCAGATCCCCGAGGACCGCAGCGAGGGCACCATCGCGCTGCAGGACACGCTCACCACGGTGCGCGACATCCTCGACCAGGTCGACCCGGTGCAGCTGGGTCGGGTGCTCGGCACCCTCACCCAGGCCCTCGACGGCAGTGGCCGCGTGCCCGGCTCGACCATCCAGCGCCTGGACCACTGGCTGACGACCGTCGCCGAAGCGGGCCCGAACCTGGGCGGCATGCTCGACAACTTCTCCGCCTCGGCGCACGCGCTCAACCAGTCGGCGCCGGAGCTGATGGACGTGCTGGGCAGCTCGGTGCAGACCGCCACCACCATCGCCACCAAGCGCGATCAGCTGATCGCCCTGCTGGCCGGTGCGAGCGCGACCACCGACCAGGTCAACGACCTGTTCGCCAGCAACCCCGATGTCGGCAAGGAGGTGACCGTCGGGATGAACGCCACCCTCGGCGCGCTCGCCGACGACCCGGCCTCGATCACCAAGACCTTCCAGGTCTTCGGTCCCTCGCTGGCCGCGCTGAACACCACCATGCACGGTGGTCCGGCCAACCAGATGGTGTGGAACGCCGGTCTGACGTTCACGCCGTACCAGCCCAACACCGTCGCGGACTGCCCGCGCTACGGCGACCTGCTCGGCCCGAGCTGCTTCACCGCGCCCGCCGAGGTCTCGCTGCCGCCGGTGCCGGAGAACCTGCGTCCCCGGGCGCTGGACTCGGCCGCCGGACTGCCGCCGCTGCAGATGATCCCGGGCCTGCCCGACATCCCCGGCCTGACCTCCCCCGGCGCGCCGATGCAGACCGCGCAGGGCACCGAGGTGAAGCCGTTCGCCGGTACGCCGCTCGAGGGTCTGGTGCCCTCGATCCAGATTCCGGGCCTGCCCGGTGTGCTGGGTGGCGCGCCCGCTCCGGCGTCCGCGCCGGACCCGGCTCCCGCGCCGGAACCGGCGACAGTGCCCGCGGGCACGCCGATCTCGTACACCGGCGACGCAGCGATGTCGAAACTGCTGGGACGTGACCCCAACGTCTCGGAGTATCTGCTGCTCGGTCCGATCATGAAGGGCGGAACCCTGCACGTGTCCGACAACGGGGGTGGCGCATGAGTATCCGCAAGCCACTGATCGGGTTCAGTATCTTCGCGCTCGTCTCCCTGCTGGTGACGGTCGTCGTGTGGAACACGCTGGCCCGCACGGTCGACGGCGACACCCGCAAGTACACCGCGATCTTCACCGATGTGCTGGGCCTGCGCCCCGGCGACGACGTCCGCATGGCGGGCGTGCGCGTGGGCAAGGTCGAGAAGATCGAGCTCGACGGCAAGAACGACGCCAAGGTGTCGTTCATCGTGCAGAGCGACCAGCCGGTCTTCGACGACACCAAGGCCCTGGTCCGGTACCAGAACCTGATCGGCCAGCGCTATGTCGCGCTGGCCCCGGGCAAGGAACCGAGCCCGAAGGAACTGCGCAGCGGGGCCACCATCCCGCTCGACCGCACCGAGCCCTCGTTCGACATCTCCGCGCTGCTCAACGGTTTCCAGCCGCTGTTCCAGGCGCTGGAACCGGCCGAGGTCAACGCGATGTCGGAGACGCTGATCCAGGCGCTGCAGGGCGACGGGGTCTCGCTGTCGGCGTTCATCGTGCAGGCCGCGCAGCTGGCCACCGATTTCCAGCGTCGCGACGCGATCCTGTCCGACGTGATCACCAACCTGTCCGGTGTGATGGCCGGGTTGGCCAAGCGAGGGGATGAATTGGAGACCCTGGTTACCCAGACCCGGGCATTGATCGGCGGTCTCTACGACCAGGGCCAGTCGCTGCAGGCGTCCACCGTGACGCTGGCCGACGCGACCACCTCCCTGGTCGGCATGATGAGCAAGATCCAGCCCAAGCTGGCGATGGCGCAGAACTCGACCACCGCCGCGCTGAACCTGCTGCTGACCAACGGCGCCAAGCTCGACCAGGCCGCCATCGACATGCCGTCGATGCTGGCCGACCTCGGCCGGATGACCTCCGAGGGTGCCTTCGCCAACGCGTACCTGTGCAGCCTGGACGTCTCGCTCTACGGCGTGCTCTTCCCGCGCGGCATCTTCAGCCAGATCGGTGGCACCGCGCATTCGGAGGTGTGCCGATGAGCAAGATCAAGGCCACGTTCCTGGGCAACCGCAATTTCTGGCTCGGCGTCATCGGCTCGCTGGTGATCGTGCTGCTGCTGGTCGGATCGACGGTCTACCAGTTCATCGGGCTCGGCAAGCAGACCATCGACGCGGAGTTCGTGCAGGCCGCGGGCATCCGGGTCGGTGACAAGGTCGCCGTGTCCGGTGTGCAGGTCGGCACGGTCTCGGGCGCCAAGATCGAGGGCGATCACGTGGTGGTCAGCCTCGATGTGGACAGCTCGCTGAAGTTCGGTCCCGACGCGCACGCCGCCATCAAGATGGCGACGCTGCTGGGCGCGCGCTACGTCGACCTGCAGCCCGGCGACGGCTCGGGCCTGAAGGACGACGTCATCCCGCGTGCCAACACCGACGTGCCGTACAACATCGCGGACGTGGTGCAGGTCGGCACCCCGAAGTTCGAGGAGCTCGACACCAAGCTGCTGGCGCAGTCGCTCAACACCATCAACTCCCAGCTCGGTGACTCGCCGGAGCTGGTGGCGCAGGCGCTCGACAGCGTCGGCGCGGTGGCCAAGGTGATCGACCAGCGCAAGACCGACGTCGACGGGCTGCTCAAGGACCTCAACCGGGTCACCCAGCTGCTGGCCGACAACCGCAACTCGATCCTGCTGGTGATCACCCAGGGCGAGGCCATCGCCAACCGGGTGATGGAGCGGCAGAACCTGCTGCGTCAGCTGCTCGACAACATCGCGACGCTGACCCGTCAGCTCGAGGAGATCGGTGCCCAGAACGGCAACCAGATCGGTGACACCATCGGCCAGCTCAACACCATGGCCGAGGGCTTGCAGAAGAACAAGGACAACCTCGACCGGCTGCTGCAGATCGGTCAGCCCACAGCGCGCTACTTCAACAACGCGCTGGGTAACGGCAACTACGGCGAGGTCTCGCTGCCGTGGCTGTTCCCCGACAACTGGCTGTGCTTCGTTCAGGTGATCCAGGGGTGCGCAGGATGAAACTGACCAACAAGCTCCGTGGCGCGCGCTCGGTCGCGCGGACCATGATGATCGGCGCCACCGCGCTGGTACTGGGCAGCTGCTCGCTGCTGCCCAGTCAGTTCGACGACGCGCTGGGCCGCTCGACCAAGATCACGGCCGATTTCGAGAACATCGCCGGTATGTACGAGGGCAACGAGATCATGGTCCTCGGCCTGGCGGTGGGCACCGTCGACAAGATCGTGCCCAAGGGCACCTACGTCGAGGTCCACATGACCGTCGACGCCGGGGTCAAGATCCCCAAGGACGCGATCGCGGCGATCATCTCGCCCTCGATCGTGACCGACCGCCACATCGAGATCACCCCGCCCTACACCGGCGGTGACGCCCTGAAGTCCGGTGACCACCTGCCCAAGGCCCGCACCCGCACCCCGGTCGAGCTGGACACGATGATCAAGACCATCGACCAGTTCTCCGCGGCGCTCAAGCCCGAAGAGGGCCAGGAGGGGCTCGGCCCGCTCTCGGGTCGGGTGCTCTACCCGGTGCTCAACGGCAACGGGCAGAAGATCCGCGAGACCCTCGACGCGCTCTCGGGCGCGCTCAAGGTGGGTATCGACAACAAGGACGCCATCTCCAACATCATCATCAAGCTCAACGAGCTGACGACGATGCTGGCCGACAACGACCAGTCGGTGCGCGATTTCAGCGACCGGGTCACGGCGATGTCGGGACTGCTGGCCGAGCAGGCTCCGGGTCTGCAGGCCACGCTGGATCAGCTCAACCAGTTCCTGGCCAACACCTCGGTGGCCTTCTCCGATCACGCCGACGAGCTGTCGTCGTCGCTGACCGGCCTGACCAATGTCAGCAACCAGCTGCGCGCCAACTCCGGCGCGATGGTCGAGATCGTCGACATCGTCCCGCTGCTGATGCAAAACATCGACGGCGCCATGAACAAGGAGAAGGGCTTCGTCCGGCTGCACGGCCTGATCGGCACCGCCCTCTCGGGCGAGATCGTCAGCGTGTTCTGTGAGCGGATCCAGCTGAAGTCCGATGGCTGCCGCACCGGGAACGTCCAGGACTTCGGCCCCGACTACGGGCTCACCGCCGCACTGCTCGGACTGACGAAATGACCCTACGTATGACGACGAAAGCCCGCCGCGCGATGCTCTCGGCGGCCGCGCTGGCCATGGTGGCCATCACCACCGGTTGTGGTTTCACGGTGGAGGATCTGCCGCTGCCCACTCCGGGCGCCGAAGGCGACACCTACACCCTGCACGCGGAGTTCGAGAACGCGCTGAACCTGCCGGACCAGGCCAAGGTGAAGATCGGTGGCTCCGATGTCGGCGTGGTGTCCTCCATCAAGACGAAGAACTTCCAGGCCGTCGTCGACATGGAGATCAGCACCGACATCACGCTGCCCAAGGGCAGTACCGCCGAGCTGCGTCAGGCCACTCCCCTCGGTGACGTCTTCATCGCGCTGAGCGAGCCGAAGACGCCATCGGGCGGCGGCACCCTGGCCGACGGTGACACCCTGACCAGGGATTACACCTCCGCCGGTGCCACCGTCGAAGAGCTGCTCATCTCGGTCTCCATGCTGTTCAACGGCGGCGGCGTCGCCAGTCTGAGCCGCCTGGGCACCGAGCTGGGCTCGATCCTCAACGGTCACGGTGGCGAGCTCGCGCACCTGATCACCGAGATGACCGGCGTGGTCGGCGAACTCAACGCCAACAGCGCCCGCGTCGACACGGTGCTCACCGAGTTCAACTCGCTGGCCAACACCATCGAGGTCAACAAGGGCCAGCTCGGTCAGGTGGCCGACACCCTGCCGCAGGCCATCGGCGCCATCGCCGAGAACAACCGGGCCATCGGCGACCTGCTCACCAAGCTGTCCACCGCCAGCGCGGCGCTGGGCGACTACTCCAACACCACCGGTGACCAGCTCTCCAGCCTGCTCACCAATCTCGACAACCTGATGAACGCACTGGCCGCCTCGGGCGACAGCTTCGGCTACGTCCTCGACCAGCTGCACGCGATCCGCCCCGGCGCGAACGCGACCTTCCAGGGCAAGTCGCTGGCGCCGTACGCGACGCTGACCAACCTCGACATCGGGTTGCTCACCGATCCGGCCAACAGCAAGTTCCCCGATCTGAAAGACGTGAACGATTTCGTCGGCAGCTTCATCCAGGTGCTGCAGATCGTTCAGGGCCGAGTGGGAGGCCACAATTGAGCCAGCTGAAGAAGTTGAAATTCAGCAAGGTCCTGCTGGCCAACGGTGCGCTCGTGCTGGTGCTGCTGGTCGGCGCGACCTACCTGCTGGTCAACGTGATGCGGGTGAACCCGTTGCGCTCGGAGTACGACGTGACGGTCAACCTGGACCGCTCCGGCGGTCTGCAGCCGGGCAACGACGTGACCCTGCGCGGGCACCGCATCGGCAAGGTCGTCTCGATCGAGCTGATCGATCAGGGCCAGTCGATCGCCGCCAAGGCGCAGATCGACAAGAGCTACAAGATCCCGGTCGACACCACCATCCAGGTGGCGGCGCTCTCGGCCGCCGGTGAGCAGTACATCGACTTCCGGCCCAAGAGCGATGTCGGCCCGTTCCTGGCCGACGGCGCGGTGATCCAGTTCAACCCGGACCAGATCAAGACCCCGGTGCCGGTGTGGGCGGTCCTCGACGACACCAGCGCGCTGATCTCGCAGGTCAACCCGGAGCAGTTCAAGACCATCCTCAACGAGCTCGACATCGCGCTCGGGGCCGGTCCGGATCAGCTGCGCGGCCTGATCAACGGTGTCAGCCTGGCCGTGGCCGGGCTCGACAACCTGCTGCCGCAGACGGTGAACCTGATCAAGAACCTGCGGGTGATCGCCGAGACCACCTCGCACGCCCAGCCGGATCTGCAGACGCTGACCCAGAACTCCGGTGCGCTGCTGACCCAGTTCAACAACGCCAACGCCGAACTGCAGGGCATCCTGGACAACGCGCCGGGGCAGTTCGAGGCGCTGGGCGCGGTGCTGGACCAGACCGCCGACCCGATCAGCTCGCTGGCCGCCAACTTCGTCGCCATCACCAAGGCGGCGCAGCTGCGCCAGCCCGCTCTGCGGTTGCTGTTCCCCTCGCTGGCGCTGGGTCTGGAGTCGATCGCGGTCCCGGCCCACGACGGCGAGTTCCACACCATCATCGACATCTGGCCGCGGCCGACGTGTAACTACGACACCGAGTACCGCCGCAACGAAGAGGTCCAGGACGGGTCCATCCCCAGGTGGAACTACTGCACCAACCCGCCCGCCGATCAGCAGATCCGTGGTTCGGCCAACGCGCCGCGCCCGAATGTGCCCAACAACGGCGCGCAGATGCCGCCGGGTGTCGACCCGAACGAGCGGACTCCGCGCCCGGTCAACTGATGAGTTGCTGCCCGGTTCGGACGCCGCGCGACCGGACCGGGCATACTCGCGGGAGAGCGTGTGGCCCGGCTCACGGGCCGCACGAAGGATATCGGTGCGATGTATGTGCCGGGAAAGAGCAGGATTGATTCGATGACCAGCGACGACGCCGAGAGCAAGAAGGACGCTGCCGCGGCGGACAAGCCCGATCTGACCAAGGACGCCCCCACTGTCAAGGGTGCGGCGGCGACTCCCGAGGTCGACCAGGCCACTGTCAAGGCAGAAACCGCGACCGGTGCGAAGGCTGCGGCCCCCGCCCCGAAGACCGGGCCATCGAGCTCGACCGGCTGGATCGCGGCGGGTATCGCGGGCGTGGTCGCCGTCGGAGCGATCACCGCCGGTGTGGTGTTCTTCCTGCAGAACAGCAACAAGGCCGACAAGCTCGACGCCATCGCCGACTCGACGAAGGCGGCCTGCGACTACGGCAACATCCTGGCCAATTACGACTACTCGCAGAACCTCGACGCCTACATCGAGTCGATGAAGGCGGGCGCCACCGGCGACTACCTGAAGGAATTCAGCGACGCCAGCGAGGCGCTCAAGGGCGCGATGGTCCAGGCCCAGGTGAAGTCGCGCGGTGAGGACGTGCAGTGCGCCTACATCTCGGGCAGCACCGAGGACGTCAAGGCGCTGGTCACCATGACCCAGTACCGCACCAACTTCACCCAGCCCGAAGCCGACCGGATGATGTTCGCGATCGAGATGACCCTCGAGCGTTCCGGTGACGGCAAGTGGCTGGTCAGCAAGCTGGATTCGCCGCTGCTCAAGAACAGCAGCGTCCCCGGCGGCGGTGCCACCGCGCCCGGCGCCTCGGGCTCGCAGGCGCCGCAGACGCCCGCTCCGGCCCCCGCGCCCGCGCCCGGCAACTGAGCTGAGTGAAACGCCGACGGCGGCAGAGGAAGGCTCCTCTGCCGCCGTCGGCGTCTTCGTGCGGGTTCACTCCGGTCGCACTCGTCAGAACAGGGTGAGTGCCCCTGGTGTCGCCGGTGCGACCGGCTTCCCTGTGGTGGCCCGCGGTTCGGTGGTCTTGGTGGCCGGAACGGGGTGTTCGCGGCTGTTGGCCGACGCCTCGCGCGCCGCGATCCCGGCCAGCTTGTCGGCCTGCTCGTTGAAGTAGTTGCCCACGTGCCCGCGGACCCAGCGGAAACGCACCGGTCCTTCGCGGGTGGTGATGGCCCGGTCGATCTGCTTGATGATCTCGATGTTCTTCACCGCGCCGCCGGTGGAGGTGCGCCAGCCGTTGCGGCGCCAGCTGGTGATCCATTCCGAGGCGCATTTGATGGCGTAGAGCGAGTCGCTCTCGATGAGCATCGGCTCGTCGCCGGGATGGGCGAGGATGGCTTCGAGTACCGCGCGTAGCTCGGCGATCTGGTTGGTACCGGTGACCGCGCCCCCGCTGGCCGAGGGGCCTTGATGATTCACCCAGGCCCAGCCGATGGCCCCGCCGGGATTACGCAGGCAGGACCCGTCGGTGCTCACGATGATCATGACCGCCACCCTAGGCGATCCGGCCGACAAGATCGGTACCGTGGAATGCCTCTATCTCCCTTCGCAACCGCGACTCCGTGCGGCGCAGTGCCGATTTCGCGGCCGCGTCTACCAGGCCGTGGCACAGGCGGCCGAACACACCGCGTGGTGGTGGATAGTCGGCTTCGGAGGTCAGCACCGACCGTTCGTAGCCGAGTGGGTCGAACCGCAGTGTCACGGTTCCGTATACCCGCCCACGCAGGGTATACCCGATCACCGCGTTGCGTCGGTATTCGGTGATCTCGCAGGTCGCGCGCAGTGGGATCACGCCGAGCAGGCGGACTCTCATGGTGAAGGCGGCGCCGAGACCGCGCGCGGGGGCGCCGTCGGCGGCGATGGCGCGCACGCCGTACATCCAGTGCGGGGCGTGCTGGAAATCCTCGGCGTAGGCGAACGCCGCGTCGACGGGTGCGCCGACGTCGCTCGCGTACCTGATGTGGCCCATCGGCCCTCCCTGATGACGGATGGCGCCAAAAGTACTACAAATCTCCTCTTTATTTGCCGGATTGGCCCTCAGAGCTGATCGACCAGGTACTTCGCGATCGGCATCGCCGAGGTGGCGGCGGGCGACGGCGCGTTGAGCACGTGGATCGAGCGCGGGGTGCGCTCGATCAGGAAGTCGTGCACCAGGGTGCCGTCGCGCAGCACCGCCTGGGCCCGGATGCCCGCGCGGTGCGGGAGCAGATCCTCGACGGTGAGCTCCGGGCAGTACTTGCGGCATTCGGCCAGGTAGCCGCGCTTGAACAGCGAATTGCGCAGTTCCCTGGCACCGGTGCGCAGGTGCGCGCGGGCCACCCGACGCAGCCCGGGGAAACCCAGCGCCTCGCGCGCGTCGCGGGGGTTCACGCTGCCCTTGCGGTAGCCCTCCCTGGACAGGCCGAGCACCGCGTTCGGGCCGACGGTGAGTTCGCCGTCGATGGTCGGGCTCAGGTGCACGCCCAGGAACGGCAGCGCGGGATCGGGCACCGGATAGATCAGTGTGGAGACCAGATCGGCGCGCGCGGCGGGTAGCCGGTAGTACTCGCCGCGGAACGGCACGATCCGGAAATCGGTGCGGATTCCGGCCGTTCGCGCCAACCGATCCGCCTGCAGGCCAGCGCAGACCACCAGTGTGCGCGCGGTGATCGAGCCGGTCGGCCCGGAAACGGTGACGGCCGAATCGGTTTCGCTGATCGCCTCGACCGCCGTGTCGAGCCGGATCTCGCCGCCCAGCTCCCGCACCCGCGCGGCCAGCGCGGCGGTGACGCGGGCGTAGTCGATGATGCCGGTATCGGGCACGAACAGCGCGCTGACCCCGCGCACGTGCGGTTCCCGGCGTTTGAGCTCCGCCGCGTCGACCGCGCGCACCCGCACATCGTTGTCGATCGAGCGCTGATACAGCGCGCGCAGCCGCTCGTCCTCGACGGAATCGGTGGCCACCAGCAGCTTTCCGCACTCGCGGAAGGGGATGTCGTTGGCGGCGGCGAACTCCTTGGTCCAGCGCGCGCCCGCGCGGCACAGCCGGGCCTTCAAACTGCCCGGCGGATAATAGATCCCGGAGTGGATGACGCCGCTGTTGTGCCCGGTCTGGTGCGCGCCGAGGGTGGATTCCTTGTCCACCAGCACCAGGCTCGCGCCGGGGCGGGTGCTCAGCAGGCGGTGCGCGGTCGCCACGCCGACGATGCCGCCGCCGACCACGCAGAAGTCGTAGGTCACACGCCGACGGTAGTCGGGCCCGCCTCGGTCGGCGGGTTGTGCGTCGCGGTCGGATCGCTCTGCGTCGCGGTCGGATCGGTCGCGGGCTGCTCGACGCGCTGCACGCGCAGGGTGTGGGTGCCCAGCGTGGGATCGGTCAGCACGAACACCAGTTCGCCACGGCGGGTGTCGAGTTCGGTGCGCAGGGCGGTGGTGCCGGTCGGATCGGCGGCGATACCCAGGTATTTCGAGGCCGTCACGCCGAGATTGGTGTCGACGGTGAGGGCCACGGTGTCGCGCTGGGCGGGCGCCACCTGGGCGCCGACGTAGGTGCCGCCGACACGGACCCGCCCGGCCAGCGACGACGCGTCCGGCTTGGCGGCGAGTTCGGACTGGTGCACGGCCGCGCGCGTCGCGGTGGGCTCCACGCGGCCGGAGCTGAAGGCCAGCTCGACGGGTTCGTGGGAGCGGCGGGGCGCGGTGTCCTCGGCGAGCACCGGACGGGGGTGCCCGGGGTTCGGGCTCGCGGTCGGGTCGGCCTGATCGCTGGTGGGTGGCGTCAGCTCGGGCATGTGGTTGACGATGTAGGCGCCCGCGGCGACGGTCAGGCAGAGGCTCGCGGCTCCCGCGGCGACGACGGCGCCCAGACGGGCGAGCTGAGCAGGGCGATGTGCGGCCACGATGCGTTTCCTTCCTGTCCCTGTGGGATACCCCTCGATGACGGGCCCGCATCGTTGAAAGCCACGCCTCGATTCCCACGGTACGGGCTGGTTTCCCCGGTTACCCGCTCCGTGTCGTGAGATCAGAGCCACATCTGAAACGCTGACGTATCAATCCTGGTCGCCAGCGGTTTCGGGGCCCTGCCGGGTTTCTCACACCGCGGACCGGGTACTCCACGTAAGCAGGCGAGCGTCATTCGCGACTGCCACGGAGGTCAACCCCCGGCCAACGATGTCCGGGGCAGTCGGCAACGAATGGCGCTCTTGAACGACGCTCGCCTGTTTCTTCGCCGTCAGGCGAATTGGCCCACTTGCCTGCCTTCTCCGGGTGGGCCCGCGAAGGCCTGGGCGATGGTGAGCCAGTGGTCGGCGTCGGGGCCCGTGGTGGTCAGGGTGGTGTCGGCGCGGTGGCGGCGCTGGGTGGTGACCAGGCAGAAGTCCAGGGCGGGGCCGGTGACGCGCTGGGTGGCGTCTTCGGGGCCCCAGGTCCACAGCGAACCGTCGGGGGCGGTCAGTTCTACGCGGAATTCCTCGGTGGGGCCGGATTCGCCGTGGACGGCGTAGGCGAAATTCCTGGTGCGGACGCTGATGTGGGCCACGGTGCGCAGGCGGGCGGTGGGCGTGCGGGTGACGTCGAGGGCGTCGGCCACGTCCTGGCCGTGGGCCCAGGTCTCCATGATGCGCGCCGATATCATCGAGGCGGGGCTCATCGGGGGGCCGAACCAGGGCAGTTTGGTGCCAGCGGGGACGGCGGCGAGGGCGGCGGCGAGCTGGGTGCGGCCGGTCTGCCAGCGCGGGAGCAGTTCGGCGGGCGGCAGCTGGGCGAGTTCCTCGGCGGCCTCGTCGACGAAGGTGAACATCTTGGGGGCGGCCTCGGTGACTAGCGCGGTGAAGCGCTCGGAGTCGGTGGCGGCGATGATCGACACCTCGTCGGTCCAGGCCAGGTGAGCGATCTGGGTGGCGATGTCCCAGCGCGGGGCCGGGGTGGGGGTCTGCCACTGTTCGGCGGTGAGCGGTGCGACCAGGTTCTCCAGGTCGGCGCATTCGGCGGCGAAGTCGTCGAGGAGCGCTGCGAGGTCAGCCATCTGTTCCCTTGCCGGATCATGGCGCGACCGGGCCCGGTGCGCCGTTGCTCCCAGAATCGCAGCGGGGCAGAAAAAAGGCAAGCACGCGTGCTTGTTATTGCGGAGCTACCAGCCGAAGGTCAGCAGGTGGATGGCGCCGACCGCGATGCCGAGCACACCGCCGTGCAGATACAGCAGCCACGCGTCCTGTTCGACGGCCGCGTAGAACATCTCCATGAACTCGCCGGGCGTCAGTTTCTGGAGCTTGCGGTCGGCGAAGGCGTCGATCTTCTTGGCCTGCTCACGCACGAACTTCTCGTCCTCGACCATGCTCGGCGCCAGGCTCAACCCCGCCCCCGCGCCCGCGGTCGCCAGATTGTCGAAGCCCTTGCGGCCGATCGCCGCGCGCACCATGAACGCGGTCGGGCCCAGCTGCTCGTGGATCTCCTCGGCGACCACCCGCTCGATGAGCTGGCGGGTCTTGTCGCCGTTGGGCCCCTCGAGCAGCTCGTTGGACAGGTTCTCCACGGTCAGCACCTGGTAGGCCAGGATGTGCGCGAGGTCGGTGGCGGCCTGCGGCTGCCGCTTGGCCAGCAGCGCCTGGCGCCACAGGTACTTGTAGCGCGGCTGCGGATCGCCCGGCTCGAACACCATCTTGATCGCGATCACGTTCACCGTCACGCCGATCATGGCCGAGGCGAACAGCACGATCACCCAGGCCGGAATGGCCGAGATATACGGGATCTGCGGGTGCACGTGCAGATACAGCGCCAGGATCAGGCCGAAGGGCGCGCCGAGCAGACCGACGCGGGACATGAACTTCAGTTCCGGCGCCGCGATGGTGGTGGTGAGGTCCTTGAGAATGTAGGGGTTCTTCTCCAGGTACCGGATGACGAAGTTCTTCACATCCAGCAGCTGGTCGATATTGTCGCCCAGATTGGCGAACGCGCGGCGGCTCAGCGCGGGCAGCTGCCGGTCGACGCGCTGGTAGACGGCCTGCTTCACCTGCCGGGGCAGCGAGCGCCACAGGTCCGGGTTCTCCCGGTACATGATCTCGTCGACGATCGGCTGCACCTGCGGACGCGCCCGCTCGGCCAGATAGTCACCGATGCCGTCGAGGTCGAGTTCGTGGATGAAATCGCGCGGACTGCCGATGCGCATGAGCGCCTTGTCCACGCAGATGCTGGCCATCTTCTCCGCGCGCGCCGGGATGAAGCCCTGGAAACCGAGCCTGCGGCCGTCGCCGGAGAAGGTCGGCAGCACCTGCACGCGCCGGGGTAGGTACGGGTAGAGCACGTGCAGCATCGGCACCCGGAAGCCCTTGAACTGCACCGGCCAGAACAGCATGAGCACGCCGGTCCAGTTGGTGAGCCAGCCCGCCAGCGCGCTGAAGATCGGGAAACTCACCAGATCGACCACGAATTTCGACTGCCCCGTCAGCTCCTCCCAGTTGATGAAGAGGCCGGAGGCGAGTGTGGTCATCGAGGTGCCCCCTAGTGCTGACGTGCGCAAAACGCGAAGAATCTACAAGAACGTGAGGATAAGCCAATCACATTCCGGGCCGATAGACTGCCTAGTGGTCGAACGAGCGTCACCTTCCCCCCGTCCTCGGTAGTTGGGAGTCGTCGTGAGCACAGTTCCGCAGCAGCACCGCACCCGCCCGGTCGCCGTCATCGGGGCGGGCACCCTCGGTAGACGCATCGCGCTGATGTTCGCCACCAGGGGCGGCACCGTCCGGATCACCGACCCGAACGCCGAGCAGGGCGCGGCCGCGGTCGAGTTCGTCACCGAGCAGCTGCCCACCGTCGCGGCCCAGGTCGCCGACGGGTCTCCCGGGAAGGCGGAGTACGTCGGCGAGCAGAAAGACGCGGTCGCGGGCGCCTGGCTGGTGGTGGAGGCCGTGCCCGAGGTCCTCGACCTGAAGAAGAAGGTCTTCGCCCAGCTCGACACCCAGGCCGACGCCGACGCGATCCTGGCCTCTAATTCCTCCTCCTACGCCAGCCGCCTGTTCACCGAGGGCCTGCCGACGGCCGACCGCATGCTCAACACCCATTTCTATATGCCGCCGCAGTCGACCGCGCTGGACGTGATGTCCAACGGTCAGACCTCCCAGGACATCCTCGACTTCGTGCTGACCATCTTCGGCGAGTACGGCCTGCACCCGTTCCTGTGCCGCGAGGAGAGCACCGGCTTCATCTTCAACCGCATCTGGGCGGCCATCAAACGCGAGGCGCTCGAGGTGGTCTACGAGGGCGTGTCGATCCCCGCCGACGTCGACGCCATGTTCGTGCTGAACTTCGGCACCAAGGCGGGCCCGTTCCGGATGATGGATCAGGTCGGCCTGGATGTGGTGCTCGACATCGAGGAGCACTACCGCAAGGAGAACCCGAATCTGCCCGAGGGCCCGGTGAAACTGCTGCATCAGTATGTCGACGCGGGCAAGCTCGGTCTGAAGACCGGCGAAGGCTTCTACGACGACTACCCGCAGTCGAAGCGGTCCTGATGACGGAACTGTTGGCGCTGGATCTGAAAGCCGGTGTCATCCACGCGGTCTCGCTGGACGGACGCCGCGTGCGCACCGTGGTCGACGGCCTGGACCAGGCGCCCGACGGCATCGTCGTCGACCAGCTGCGTGGCCATATCTATTGGACCAATATGGGCAGACCCGATCCCGGTACCGCACCCGGTATCGAACCGGAGTTCTTCACCCGCAACGGTTCTGTCGAACGCGTCGATCTCGACGGCGGCAATCGTACCGTACTGGTGCCGCCCGGCGCCTTCACCACCGGCAAGCAGCTCACCGCCGATTTCGAAGCGGGCAGGCTGTATTGGTGCGACCGGGAGGGCATGGCGGTACTGAGCTGCGACCTGTCCGGTGGGGACCTGCGTCGGCTGGTCGTGACCGGTGCGGGCGAGGCGGACGCGCGGATCGCCCGCAACTGGTGTGTGGGGATCTGCGTGGATCCCGATCGGCGCCAGGTCTATTGGACCCAGAAGGGTGCCGCGAAGGCGGGGGACGGCCGGATCTTCCGTGCCCCGCTGGACCTGCCGCCCGGCACCGACCCGGCCGCCCGCACCGATATCGAGCTGCTGTGGAGCGACCTACCCGAACCCATCGACCTCGAACTACACGACGGCACCCTGCTGTGGACCGATCGCGGCGCCGAGCCAGCGGGCAACGCGCTCTACCGCGCCGAGGTGCGGCCCGAGCCGGGGCCGCCGTCGATCCTCTCGCGCGGGTATCGCGAGGCGATCGGCCTGGCGGGCTTCGATTCCCGCTTCTTCGTCAGCGATCTGGGCGGTTCGATCCGTGCCGTCGACACCGCCGCGGGCACCGACACCACCCTCGTACGCCTCGGCAGCCCGCTCACCGGCCTGGCCCTGGCCGACCTGCCGTAAGGCGCGCCGGGGCGAGCGCCGCCCTGGCGAGTGTGGCCACTGCCGCGGGGCGCCGATCTGGGCGAATTATCCCCTGCGGGGCCCTGAACTGCGGTGATACTTGGTCGATGCAGATTCCGGCGGTCGGACGGCAGACGGAGATCGCGCGATTGCGAGCAGCGGTGCTCGCCACCGCGGCAGGGGCGAGCCGGGTCGTGCTGCTGCGCGGCCCCGCCGGAATCGGCAAGACCTGGTTAGCCGAGCGGGCCGCCGAACTGGCCGTCGCGGCGGGCCTACGGGTGGCTCGCGGGGCCGCCATCGACACGGCCGGTATGCCGCCGCTGCTGCCCTGGCGGCAGGTCGCCAGGGCGGTCCCCGGCATGGACGACGCCCTGCGCACGATCACCGAACCGGGAAAGACGGTGGCGGCGCGACGATTCCGAATGTGTGTCGAGGTCGCCGCCGCGTTGCGTGCCGCCACCGAGGACGCCGGATCGGCGGTGATCCTGGAGGACCTGCACTGGGCCGACTCGTGCTCGCTGGAGTTGCTCACCCACCTCGTCACCACCTCCCCCTCCGACAATGTCCTGTTCGTCGGCACCACTCGCGAACCCGCCGGGAACGCGCTGCTGGCCGAGCTACCGGAGTGGCTATCGCTGCCCCACGTCGAATGCCTATCTCTCTCAGCGTTTTCGGAGTCGGAGGTCGGTGGCTGGCTCGAACAGTGCGGCTACCGAGCAGGTCTCAGTGCCCGCGTCCACGCACGGACCGGCGGCGATCCGCTACTGCTCGGACTGGTCACGACGTCGCTAGAGGACCGGTCTCGTCTCGATGGACCCGGGTTGTCGGATGCTCGTCCGGCCCGCGACATCACCGTCCGCGACCTGGTTCTCGCTCGCAGACAGCGGCTGACCCCCACCGACAGCGCCCTGCTGAGTGCGGCCAGCGTGCTCGGCGAACGCATCGATGCCGAGATCCTGGCCCACCTCACGGCGATCCCCACCACCCGAGTCCAGCGGATGATCACAGCGGCCATCGAGGCGGGCTTGGTCCGTGAGTTCGAGGACGGCACAGCGGGTTTCCGCCACGCGCTGGTCCGCGACGCGGTCTACGCCGCGCTCACCGCCGCCCACCGCGCCGCACTACACCGCCGTGCCGCCGAGACCCTCGCCGAGCGCGGTGGACCCGACACGGAGCTCGCGGGCGTCATCGCGACCCACTGGCACGCCTGCGGCACGCTCACCCCCGTCGCCCTGGCCTGGTTCCGCCGCGCCGCCCACGCCGCGCGCGCGATGGCGGCAGCCACCACCGCGATCCGCTTCGGTGAGTGGGCCCTGGAGGCCGCTGCCACCGCCGACGAAGCCACCCGCGCGTCGCTGCTCATCGAGCTGGCCCGCGACGAATTCGACGCGGGCTGGACCGCCACCAGCCTCGACCACAGTGTCGCCGCCGCCACCCTCGCCGAACAGGCCGCCCGCCCCGACCTGTTCGCCGAAGCGGCCCTGGTCGTGCACGACGTCACCACCCCGACCGTCCTCACCCAACTGGACCACCTGCGCGCCACCGCCCTACGCCACCTGAACCCCCACCATCACCCCGACCTCGTTGCCCGCCTCCGCGCCCGCCACGAACCACTCCGCCCCCACCCCACCGACGAACCGGACCGAGCGCGCGACCACAGCACCGCCACCGAGGCGCTGGCCCACGCACTGGCCGAGATCGCCGCCGACGAACCGGGCGCGGCCGTGCGGCCTCCTCGTCCGCGCATGGACTTCGGCTAGGGCGGATCATGTCGCGGCCCGGCAGCGATGGCGAAACTGGAACAGGTTGCCGCTGGATTGCCCGGGCCCGTCTGTCCCTACTCGCCGGTAGTCGAGTGACCAGTTCGACTTCGTCGACAAGACCCCTGGATCGCTACGCTGCGGATTCATTGATCGATGACATCACCGCAGGTGACTGCGGTCTCAAAAATTCAGGCGTTGCGATCTGGGTCACTATTGTGTCAAACTCTCGGACCACACTGTGGAGCCGACCGGTCTCACAATGTCCGGAAAGGGAGAGGGTTGAGCTTGCCGCACGTGCGCGAAGTTGCCACCCTCCCGTCGGCTGGGCGTGGATCAGTCCGTCAGGATGAGCGACAGGGCCGCTCCGGTGAGCAGCTCCACCAGCTCGCCGACCGGCGGGCGCGACTCGCGCAGCAGCCATTCATGCGCCATGCCGTTGACCGCGCCGGTGATCAGCGCCGTCGTCAGCTGGGCGTCACCGCCGCGCAGGCGCACGCCGATGCCCTCGAGCGCGGTGTCGATCAGCGCCGCCCAGGCGTGCCTGCGGGCGCGTCGGCGGTCCTCCATCCGGTCGCTCACCCCGACCACCTCGATGAGCGCCACCTGGGCCCGATACGGGTCCGAGCCGAGCGACTCGAGGTAGGCCGCGAAACCGGCCCGCAGCGCGGTCTCCGGATCGGTGGGCTTCGTCAGCGCGACCAGGCTGGTCGCGACCGCCGTCGCCGCGTCGTCCTGGATCCGGTCGTAGGCCGCCAACAGGACGTCCTCGCGGGTCTCGAACTCCTCGTAGAACTGCCGCTTGGACAACCCCGCCGCGGCACACACCTCGGCGAGCGAGCACGTGGCGTAGCCGCGTTCGGCGAAGATGCGCGTTGCTGCTTCCAGGAACCGTTGACGCCGCTCGGCTTTACGCGCGACGACCGTACGACCCCCATACCGTCTGTCCGCTGTAGTCACCTCTCCAAAGTATCTGAAACCCGGGATAACACTGACATTTCCGGTGTGCTTTATCCCTCTCACAACAAGAAGGACGGCTGACCAGTGCTGCGCACCCGAGGATCGCGGACCGCTTTGTCTGCATTCGTACTAGCGGTGAGTGCCTCACTCGCTGCTCCGACGCCGACGATGGCTGCCCCGCAGCCTGCCGCGGCACAGCCGAGCGTTCCGGCGATCCCGGAGAACGTGTCCTCCGAGGTGCTGGCCGCCCTGGCACCGACGATGGTAAGCGCCATCTCGGCCCCGGCCCCCATCGCCGACGGCGCGCAGGGCGCGATCCTGGCGCAGGCGCGCGTGCTGCTGGCCACCCCCGGCATCCCCGCGCAGGTCAAGGCCACCCTGGAGAAGGTCATCACCTTCCTCGACGGCAGCGGTGGCGGCGGGCCCGATCTGCCGCCCGCCGACGGACCGGTGATCTCGCAGTTCCTCTACCCGACCATCGGCAAGGGCTGCATCGGCGCGTCCTCGGACTCGGTCGGCACCGCGCTGGCCGTGGCGGGCCCGGCCGAACTGCCGCCGCCGGGACCGCAGGCGGGCCAGACCGGCTTCGTCTTCACCGCGCTGGGCACCAAGACGCCCACCGCCACGCAGAACCCGCCGATGACGGTGCAGTGGATCAATCTCGACACCCGCCGCACCGGCAACGCACCGCTCACCACCGAGGCCGGAATCAACCCCGACGGCCCCGCCACGCTGTCGGCCATCGCCGACACCGGCTCCGGCCGGATCGCCGCGGTGATCTCCGGATCGCTGACCACGACGACCGCCGACGCCGAGGTCCGCACCTGCTCGTTCGCCCCCACCCTGGGGTTCTTCTCGGTCGCCTGAGCCGACGCCACGTATTGGAGTTTCGATCTTTATGAAGTTCGCCGTTCCCGGCCTGATCAGTGGGCTGGCAGGCGCGGTTCTCGGGGTGATTGCCGTCATCGGCATCTCCGCGGCCGCACAACAGAATTCGATCCCCGCACCCGAGACCACCGCTGACCCGGGCTCCTCGGTGCTGGGCAACGTGCAGTACGGCAGCCGATGAGCGGCGCGCGCAGGACCATCGCCTGCATCCTCGTCGGCCTCGGTGCGCTGCTGCTGGCCGCCGCCGCCATGATCCCCACCTACACCGTCGGCAAGGTCGCCAAGACCCCGCTGGATCTGCGCATCACCACCGTGGCCAAGAGCGTGCCCGGCGAGGAAAGCATCGTGCTGGACTCGAAGTCGCTCGCCGCGCCGGAGGGTTCGGCCAAGATCGACACCAACGTGCCCCTGCTCTCGCAGCGGTTCCTGACCGTCGAGGAGCCCTCGGGCGCCGACGAGATGACCGTGCAGGCGGGTCAGACGCTCAGCCGTACCGACCGCGACGGCGACACCGGTCTGCTGACCGCCTCGATCGACCGCGTCACCATCGACCGCGTCACCGGTGAGCCGATCGACGCCTCGCCCAACGGCTCCATCGCCACCGGCGTGGACAAGTCCGGCAACCCGGTCGCCGACTCGTCGCAGCGCGTGGGTCTGCAGTACCGCTTCCCGATCGGCACCGAGAAGAAGTCCTACCCGTACTTCGACCTCAACGCCCGCGCCACCTTCGACATCGACTTCGTCGAGGAGTCCGAGATCGACGGCGTGCCGGTCTACCACTTCCGCCAGACCATCCCGGTCACCAACATGTGGGACGTCACCCCAGCCGCCACGCACCGGCTGACCCTGCCCGCGTTCAAGTGGGGCCTCGAGGGTGAGGAGCCGGTCACCATGACCCGCTTCTACACCAACACCCGCGACGTGTGGGTCGAGCCGAAGACCGGCGCGGTCCTCAAGGGCGGCGAGCACCTGCACCTGTTCTACGGCCGCAGCGCCGACAAGGTCGACGTCACCGCGCTCAAGTCGCACCTGGTCTTCGACCAGCCGACCATCGACGCGCAGATGGAAGTCACCCAGAAGAGCCTCGACAAGCTCTCCCTGTTCGGCAGCACCCTGCCGATCATCCTCGGCATCGTCGGCGGCATCGCCCTCATCGGCGGCATCGTCCTCGGCGTCCTGAGCGCTCGTGGCCGCGGCCGCCTGATCGATCCCCCGACCGAAAGGTTCAACCGAAACCTCTGACCCCTGCAAGGATGAACGCCCCGTCTCCCGGCTCCACCCCGGCCGGAAGACGGGGCGTTCGCCGTGAGTGAACCGGGGCGGGCGGCGGAACAAAGGGCGCGGTGGCCATGTTGAGTCGGGAAAGCTCAACTTTGGAAGGGTCGATATGACTACAGCTCAGAACCTGCCGGTGCTGTTCCTCACCGATCCGATCGTGCTGCCGGGCATGGTCGTGCCCATCGAACTGGACGAGTCCGCGCAGGCCGCGATCGACGCCGCGCAGGCCGGGAAGACCGGTGCCGTGCTGGTCGCGCCCCGGCTCGACGAGGGCTACGCCTCCTATGGTGTCGTCGCCACGATCGAGCAGGTCGGGCGGATGCGCGGCGGGGCGCCCGCCGCCGTCCTCAAGGCCGAACGCCGGGCGCGGATCGGGCATGGTGTCACCGGGCCCGGCGCGGCCCTGTGGGTGGAGGCCGAACCGGTCGAGGCGGTCGCCGCCGACGAGCGGACCACCGAACTCGCCGCCGAATACAAGAAGCTGGTCGTCGCGGTGCTCCAGCGGCGCGAGGCGTGGCAGATCATCGACATCGTCAACCAGCTCGACGACGTGGAGGCCATCGCCGACACCGCGGGCTACGCGCCGTACCTGTCCGACGACCAGAAGCGCGAACTGCTCGAGACTCCCGATGTCGCCACCCGGCTGACCAAGCAGATCGACTGGATCAAGGCCCACATCGCCGAGGTCGAGGTCACCGACAAGATCTCCGAGGACGTCCGCGACGGCATGGAGAAGAGCCAGCGCGAATTCCTGCTGCGCCAGCAGCTCAACGCCATCCGCAAGGAACTCGGCGAGGACGAACCCGACGGTGCCGACGACTACCGCACCCGCGTGGAGAACGCCGACCTACCCGACCACGTGCGCGCCGAGGCGCTGCGCGAGGTGGGCCGCCTGGAGCGGGCCAGCGACCAGAGCCCGGAATCGGGCTGGATCCGCACCTGGCTCGACACCGTGCTCGACCTGCCGTGGACGGTGAGCACCGAGGACAACACCGACGTCGCCGCCGCGCGCGCCGTCCTCGACGCCGATCACCACGGCCTCGACGAGGTCAAGGACCGCATGGTCGAGTACCTGGCGGTGCGGGCGCGCCGGGCCCAGCGTGGGCTCGAGGTCGTCGGCGGACGTGGCTCCGGTGCCGTGATGGTGCTGGTCGGCCCGCCCGGCGTCGGCAAGACCTCGCTGGGCGAGTCGGTGGCGAAGGCGCTGGGTCGCGAGTTCGTGCGCGTCGCCCTGGGTGGCGTGCGCGACGAGGCCGAGATCCGCGGACACCGGCGCACCTACGTGGGCGCGCTGCCCGGCCGGATCGTGCGCGCCGTGAAGGAGGCGGGGTCGATGAACCCCGTCGTCCTGCTCGACGAGATCGACAAGGTCGGCTCCGACTTCCGGGGTGACCCGGCCGCAGCCCTGCTCGAGGTCCTCGACCCCGCGCAGAACCACACCTTCCGCGACCACTACCTGGACCTGGACCTCGACCTGTCGAACGTGCTGTTCATCGCGACGGCCAATGTCATGGACACCATCCCCGGCCCGCTGCTGGACCGCATGGAGCTCATCACCGTCGACGGCTACACCGAGGCCGACAAGGTGGCCATCGCCCGCGACTTCCTGGTGCCCCGGCAGCTGGAACGCAACGCGCTGACCGCCGAGGAGGTCTCGATCACCGACGCGGCGCTGCGCGAGATCGCGGCGAACTACACGCGTGAGGCGGGCGTGCGCCAGATGGAACGGCTGGTCGCCAAGGCATTGCGGAAGGCCGCGACCCGCCTGGTCACCGCGCAGCGCACGGACACCTCGCTGGTCGACCACGGCACGCTCGGCGAAAGCGCCGTGCTCGGCTACGACCCGGAACTCGGCTACGACAATGTGATCGACATCGAGTCCGCGGGCCCGGTGGACGCGGTGACGAGTTTGACTGTCGACGTCGACAATCTCACCGACTACCTGGGCCGCCCCCGCTTCACCCCGGACTCGGTGGAACGCACCGCCGTCCCCGGTGTGGCGACCGGTCTGGCGGTGACCGGCGCCGGTGGCGATGTGCTCTACATCGAGGCCAATGCCGCCGAGGGCGAGCGTTCGCTGACCCTCACCGGCCAGCTGGGTGACGTCATGAAGGAGTCGGCGCGGATCGCCCTCACCTACGTGCGCTCGCACCTGGAGGAGATCGTGATCGAGCCCAAGGTCCTCGATCGCGATATCCACGTCCACTTCCCGGCGGGCGCGGTGCCCAAGGACGGGCCATCGGCGGGCGTCACCATGGTGACGGCGCTGGTCTCGCTGGCCCTGGGCAGGCCGGTGCGCGGCGATGTGGGCATGACCGGCGAGGTCACCCTCAACGGTCGGGTGCTGCCGATCGGCGGCGTGAAGCAGAAGCTGCTCGCCGCTCAGCGCGCCGGATTGAAGACCGTCTTCATTCCGGCCCGCAACGAGCCCGACCTGGACGAGGTGCCCGCCGAGGTGCTGGCCGCCCTGGATGTGCGCCCCGTCGCCGACGTGGCCGACATCCTGGCCTACGCCATCGAGCCGATCGCCGAACCGGCGGCGGCCGACAAGCTGGCCTTCACGGCCTGATCCCGGGTCAGAGGGCGGCGTCATCATCGCGATGACGCCGCCCTTCCGTGTCAGCGGCTCATGAACGGCGGCAGTGCGCGGGTTCTGTGCGTTGCCGCGTGTCAGCGGGCTCGGGCCGGTGGCAGCCGCGTGGGTTCCGCGCGTCAGCGGCTGACGGTCGGTGGCAGCGGCGCGGGCTCCTCGGTTCGTACGACCGGCAACTGGTCGGTTTCGTAGGTGTCCTGTTCCTCGCCGTACTCGTCGTCGTACTCGTCCTCGAACTCCTCACCCGTCGCCACCTCTGCCGAGGGCGCCATGTCCTTCTCCACCCGCCGCGTCGTCCCCTGCGCGACCGCGCACAGCACCGGCTCCTCCCCCTCGGTCTCGGCATACACATCGCAGTGCGTGACGGCCTGGCGCCGGGTGGCACCGAGCACGGTGGCGTGCACGCGCAGCCGCTCGCCCTGGGCGGGCCGCAGGTAGGTGATGGTGAAACCGCCGGTCAGGACGTTGGGGCCGAGCACGGTGCCCGCCGCGAAGGTGAGCGCGTTGTCGGCCGCGTAGGCGAGCACGCCGCCGTGCACGAAGCCGAACTGCTGGCCGTGTTCGGGCTGGATCTCGATGATCAGGGTGGCCGCGCCGTCGCCGAATTCGGTGAGTTCGGTGCCGACCAGCCGGGCGAACGGCTGGGCGGCCAGTACCTGGCGGGCCAGGTCGAGGTCGAGGGTGGTGGCTTCGGTCGGCATCGGGTGTTCCGTTCTTCGAGTTGCGTGGCGCATAGAAGGTATTCGGCGCCCTCGACTCGGGGTGTCCTCCGGGAACGGCGACGACATCGGTTGGCGCGCTAGGGATATTGCCATCCGCCGGTGAACCGCCGGGTTTCCGCTCCCGCCGACTCCGTAACGGCGCGGGGCGCGGCGGCGCCGGATTGTCGGTGGGGTGCGGTAGAACTGCGTGCGTGCCCCAGTGGCTGCTGCACGTCGATCTCGACCAGTTCCAGGCGGCGGTGGAATTCCGGCGCCGTCCCGAGCTGCGCGGACAGCCGGTGATCGTGGGTGGCGAGGGCGATCCGGCGCAGCCGCGCAAGGTCGTCACCTGCGCGTCCTATCCGGCCAGGGCCTTCGGCGTGCGCGCCGGGATGCCGCTGCGCACGGCCCAGCGCAAATGTCCCGACGGTGTGTTCCTGCCGGTCGACATGGACGCCTACGAGACCGCGTCCGAGCAGATCATGGCCACCCTCGGCCGGGTCGCCGGGGCGGTCGAGGTGTGGGGCATGGACGAGGCGTTCGTCGCCACCGACGGCGACCCCTGGGAGCTGGCCGCGCGCATCCGCACCGCCATCATCGACCTCGGCCTCACCTGTTCGGTCGGCATCGGCGACAACAAGCTCACCGCCAAACTCGCCACCGGCTTCGCCAAGTCGACCGGCAAGACCTCCGCCGAACCCGAGCACGACCCGGGCGCCGCCGCCGGGATCTTCGAACTCACCGCCGCCAACTGGGTCGAACTCATGGGCCACCGGCCCACCGACGCGCTCTGGGGCGTCGGCGCCCGCATCGCCAAGCGCCTGGCCGCGCTCGACATCGTCACCGTCGCCGACCTCATGGCCGCCGACCGCGACCGCCTCGCCGCCGAATTCGGCCCGACCACCGGCCCGTACTTCTGGGTCCTCGGCCACGGCAAGGGCGACACCGAGCTCGTCACCACCCCGCGCATCCCCGTGGGCCGCAGCAAGTCCGAGACCTTCCCACACGACCTCACCGACCCCGCCGAGATCCACCGCGAGGTCGCCCGTATCGCCACCGAGGTCGCCGAGGAGATGCGCGAACACCACCGCGTCAGCACCCGCGTCGCGGTCACCGTGCGCACCAAGACCTTCTACACCCGAAGCAAGCAGCAGAAACTCCCCGCCCCCACCGACGACATCCCCACCATCGTCGAGACCGCCCTCGCCATCATCGCCCGCTTCGATCTCGACCGCCCCGTCCGCCTCCTCGGCGTGCGTGTGGAACTCGTCCCGCCGGACTCGGACTGTTGAGCACCACGCTCTGGTGGCGGCATCGGCGGAGTGAGCCCGCCACCACCGCGTGGTGATCGCTTGTCCAGCACGCGGGGACGGGGTTGGCTCGTATGCTCGGGTCCATGGATTTCTCCGCGATGGTGGCCCGTGAGTCCGAGGGTGGGATCGTTCTCGCTCGTGAGCAGGTCGGGGAGGACTTCCTCGGCGCGGGTGAGGTGACGATCAAGGTCCACTACTCGAGCGCCAACTACAAGGACTATCTGGCGATCACCCCGCGCGGTGGCGTGGTCCGCGACTATCCGATCGTGCCGGGCATCGATCTCGCCGGTGAGGTGATCGCCTCGGAGACCGAGGAATTCGCGGTCGGCGACCAGGTGATCGCGCACGGCTACGAACTCGGCGTCTCCCGCAACGGCGGCTTCGCCGAATACGCGCGGGTCCCCGCCGACTGGGTGGTGCGCCTGGACGGCCTGAGCACCCGCGAGGCCGCCACCATCGGCACGGCCGGTTTCACCGCCGCCCTCAGCGTGCAGGCCCTGCTCGACCACGGCCTGACCCCCGACGACGGCGCGGTCCTGGTCACCGGCGCGACCGGCGGTGTCGGCTCGGTCGCGATCGACATCCTGTCCGGCCTCGGCTTCGAGGTCATCGCCTCCACCGGCAAGACCGACGCGGCCGACCTGCTCGCCGACCTCGGCGCCAACGAGGTCATCGGCCGCCTACCACTCGACCCCACCGCCAAGCCCCGCCCCCTCAACAAGGCCAACTGGGCCGCCGCGGTCGACAGCGTCGGCGGCCCCTCCCTGGCTCACGTCCTCACCGCCATCGGCTACGGCGGCGCCGTCGCCGCCAGCGGCCTCACCGGCGGCCCCGACCTCCCCACCACCGTCCTCCCCTTCATCCTGCGCGGAGTGAGCCTGCTCGGCATCGACTCGGTCCAACTGCCCATCGAGAAGCGCCGCGCCCTGTGGACGGCCCTGGGCAAACAACTGCGCCCCCAGCATCTTTCGTCGATCGAGTCGTTCGCCCCGATCACCGAGGTAGGCGACGTACTCCAGTCGATCAAGTCCGGAGGCCACTCCGGCCGCACCGTCATCGGGGTTGCGGGCGAGTTCTGAGACATGAGCGGCCGGTGCCCCGGTTCTCGGCGCTTGGCTCCGTCTCTTCCCTCCCTGCGGGCACTCCTTCGTCGCGCTCTCCGGTCAGTCCAGAGTCGGAGGCGCGCCGAGAACGGCGGTGAGCTCGTCGGCACGACGCAGTTTCCGCACGATGTCCACGGCGGAGTGCTGTTTGCGTCCTGCCATGTGGATCAGTGTCCTCCGAGCCGGAGATGCGGGCCCCGGCGGTCGCTGGAGACGGTCAGTGCTTCCCGTTCCAGGCCGGGTGCTGACCGGGCGCTCGGCGGTCAGCCGGGCCGCCGTCCTTGCGGCCGGCGTGATCAAACACCCTTCAAACAACGTTTCACTTATAAGTGAAAGCGAGTTACGATTGATGTAACACGAGCAGGAGGTCCGAGACGATGAACGCGGTGGTCGACACTGGCGTCGGGAAGACGACGCTGACAGTCACATCCGATCAGGTGTCGCAAGCCGAGGCATTCGACCCGACAGCCCTGCGGTCGGTGGCGCCAGAGGGGCTAGCCGAGATCCTGGCCAAGGTCGTGCTCGCCGTCGCCGCCGGCGGCACGGTGACGGTCGGTGCGATGCCCGACGAACTGACCACGTCCTCTGCGGCGGATCTGCTCGGCATCTCCCGACCGACCCTGATGAAGCTAGTCAGGGAAGGCCAGATCGCTGCGCACAAGGTCGGAACTCACACCCGACTCGACACGACTGACGTTCTTGCCTACAGGGACCGGCTGCGCCAGCGGCAACGCGCGGCTTTGCAGGAACTTCGTGACTTCGAAGAGGCAGAGGGACTCGACTACTGACGGTCTGCGACCAGCGGTGAGCACGGGCACCTATTGTCACTCAGGTGAGTTCACGAGTTCCCCACGTGCTGCCGGACGCGAACGTGCTGTATTCGCGAACGCTGCGAGACTGGATCTGCCTGCTGGCCAATAGGTCCGGCCCACCGCTGTTCCATCTGCGCTGGACAGAGGACATCCTGGCGGAGCTGGTCTACCACCTACGCAAGAATCACCCGCACTTCTCCGATCCCCAGATCGGAGGAGTGCGGGACCGCATCATCGCCGTTGCCGAGCACGGCCGGATCCGCGGATACGAGATCGACCGCCGCCTCACATATACCGACAAGTACGACGCGCACCTGCACGCCGCCGCCGAACACGGCAGGGTCGAGTACGTCATCACCGCCGACCGCAGATTTCACGACTTCGCCGTCGCTGCTGACGATCTCCTCGGCTACGAGGTATACACCCCGGACGACTTTCTGATGCTTGTCCACCGAGACTCGATCGCCACGGTCCGCGAAGTACTGCTCGCCCAGATCGAGTACCAGGGTCGAGGAGGCAGAAATTTCAACCTCGTCGCCAGCCTTGCGGCCGCAGGGGCACCCGAGTTCGCCGCCGCGATCCGCGAGATGATGCAGACACCAGCCGCCGCTGGCGCCATCGCAGACGCGTCTGTGAGCAGGTGAATCGGCCAGGCCGTCCCCGCTGACGTCTGGTGGAGCGTGGGTATGCGAACCGTGCGCTATTCGGGCGGGGACCAGGGGTCTCGCCGAGACCGCTGGGTAGCCAGTGGCTGTGCGGAGACACCTGAAGAGCGCGCTGCCCTGACGTCGTTCGCCGATCTGGTGCTGGCTCAGGGCGGAGGGCCAGTTGCGGATGTGGGGTGCGAGACGGGCAGGATCACCCCGTGGAGGCAGGCTTCGTCATCGATGCATACCGAACTCTCAGCTCATCCGAGAGCACACTTGGCGGAATCATTCTCGCGCGCCGCCATGGGGGGTCTTATGGCTCTGGCCCGGGTCAGTACGGGCCGACAGGAGACCGGGCGGCGGCACGACGACCTCGACTCGACCTGGCGTGAGGGTGTTCGACGAGAAGATCAGCGGCACTGGCGATATCTTTGATCGGCCTGATCTGCGGACCGCTCTCGACTGCCTGCGTCCCGGCGACATCCTGATCGTGCAGGACTCGAGATCGCGCAGGACCACGCAGCACGACGCCGATCCGGTGGGACTCACTGGATCGGCGAGCGTCTCGGTAACCGCTGGTTTCAGGAACCTCGCCGAGAGGACGGTGGCGGGTGCCCGGATCGGACTCAGGCCCTGACCGGCGCCGGGGTCGGTTCGTCGGCGAACTGGGTGCGGTACAGCTCGGCGTAGCGGCCGTCGGCGTTGAGTAGGTCGGCGTGGGTGCCGCGCTCCACGATGCGGCCCTGTTCGAGCACCACGATCTGGTCGGCGGCGCGGATGGTGGAGAGCCGGTGGGCGATCACCAGGGCGGTGCGGCCGGTCAGGGCCTCGGTGAGGGCTTCCTGGACGGCTGCCTCGGAGGTGGAGTCCAGGGAGGCGGTGGCCTCGTCGAGGATGACTACGCGGGGCTGTTTGAGCAGCAGGCGCGCGATGGTCAGGCGCTGGCGTTCACCGCCGGAGAGCCGGTAGCCGCGTTCCCCGACGACGGTGTCGAGCCCGTCGGACAGCGACCGCACCAGCTCGCCGAGCCGGGCGCGTTCCAGCGCGTCCCACAGGTCCTCCTCGGCCGCCTCCGGCCGGGCCAGCAGCAGATTCGCGCGGATGGTGTCGTGGAAGAGGTGTCCGTCCTGGGTCACCAGGCCGACGGTGCGCTGGATCGACTCGGTGGTCAGTTCGCGCACATCGGCGCCGTTGAGTTTCACCGCGCCGGAGTCCACGTCGTAGAGCCGCGAAACAAGCTGCGCGATGGTCGATTTGCCCGCACCGGAGGACCCGACCAGCGCCACCAGCTGCCCGGGCTCGGCCCGCAGTGACACCTCGTGCAGCACCTCGACCCCACCGCGGGTATCCAGCGTGGCGACGTCCTCGAGCGAGGCCAGCGACACCTTGTCCGCCGACGGGTACCCGAAGTTCACCCCGTCCAGCTCGACGGCCACCGGGCCCTCGGGCACCGCGACGGCGCCGGGCGCGTCCTCGATCAGCGGCTTCAGATCCAGCACCTCGAAGACCCGCTCGAAGCTCACCAGGGCCGCCATGATCTCGAGCCGGGCACTGGCCAGCGCCGTCAGTGGGGAGTAGAGCCTGGTCAGCAGCAGTGACAGCGCCACGACCGAACCCGGGTCCAGGCTGCCGCGCAGCGCGTACCAGCCGCCGAGGCCGTAGACCAGGGCCAGTGCCAGGGCGGAGACCAGGGTGAGTGAGGTGACGAAGGTGGTCTGCAGCATGGCGGTGCGCACGCCGATATCGCGGACCCGAGTGGCGCGGTGGGCGAATTCCGTCGATTCCTGATCGGGCCTGCCGAACAGTTTGACCAGGGTGGCGCCGGGGGCGGAGAACCGCTCGGTCATCTGGGTGCTCATGCTGGCGTCGAGCTGGGCCGCCTCGCGCTGCATCGCGGCCAGCCGGTTACCCGCGCGCCGGGCCGGGATGACGAACACCGGCAGCAGCACCAGCGCCAGCAGCGTGATCTGCCAGGAGATGCTGAGCATCACCGCCAGCGTGAGCACCAGGGTGACCAGGTTGGTGATCACGCCGGAGAGGGTGTCGCTGAAGGCGCGCTGCGCGCCGATCACGTCGCTGTTGAGCCTGCTCACCAGGGCGCCGGTCCTGGTGCGGGTGAAGAAGGCGACCGGCATCTTCTGCACGTGGTCGAACACGGCGGTGCGCAGGTCCAGGATCAGACCTTCGCCGATGCGTGCCGAGAGCCATCGGATCGCCAGCCCGAGCCCCGCGTCGAGCACCGCCAGCCCGGCGATGGCCAGGGCCAGCAGCACCACCGTGCGCGGCGCCGACCCGCCGACGATGTCGTTGACCACGCGCCCGGCCAGCACCGGCGTGGCCACGCCGAGCACCGCCGCCAGCACGCTGAGCAGCAGGAACCCCGAGATGCGCCGCCGGTGCGGGTGGGCGAAACGCAGGATGCGGCGCGCGGTGGCCAGGCGGAACGGCCGGTCTTCCTCCGGCGCGTTCATCCGCCGGTACATCTGGCTGTAGGCCACGGATTCGATACTCACTGCCACACTCCTCGACGCTGTCCGCCCATCGAACACCTGCCCACCGACACTAAAACCTCAACAAAGGTTGACTTCAAATGCTTTCCGGCGACGGCCGGTTCCGCGCACAGCGAAACCGGCGCAATAGGCTGGTCGGGTGGACGAGCAGCGGAGTGCGGACCGGCTGGCGCGAGCCCTGCGGACCCGGATCGCCGGGGAGGTCGACGCCGCCATGCGTCGCCGGATCGAATACTCCGCCGACGCCTCCAACTACCGGGTGCGCCCCCAGATGGTCGTCTTCCCGCGCGCCGACGACGATGTCGCCGCGACGGTGCGCTTCGCCCGCGCACACGGGCTGGCGGTGACCGCGCGTGGGGCGGGCACCTCGGTGGCGGGCAATGCCATCGGCCCCGGTCTCGTGCTGGATTTCAGCAGGCACATGAACGCGGTGCGCGCCGTGGACGCCGAGGCACGCACCGCCCTGGTCCAGCCCGGAGTCGTCCTGTCGGATCTGCAACGCCGTCTGCGCCCGGCCGGGCTGCGGCTGGGCCCCGACCCGTCGACCCAGGATCGCTGCACGCTCGGCGGCATGATCGGCAACAACGCCTGCGGTCCGCACGCGCTGGCCTGGGGACGCACCGCCGACACCGTCCGCGAACTGCGCGTGATCGACGGGACGGGGACCGAACGGCGACTCGGCGCCGACCTCTCGGCGGTGCCCGGTCTCGCGCGTTTCACCACCTCCCAGCTCGCGGTCCTGCGCACCGAGCTGGGACGTTTCGAGCGCCAAGCCTCCGGCTACGGCCTGGAACACCTGCTGCCGGAACGTGGTTCGTCGGTGGCGAAGGCGTTCGTGGGTTCCGAGGGCACCTGCGGACTGCTGCTCGACGCCGAACTCACCCTCGCGCCGCTGCCCACCGCGACGGTGCTGACCGTGCTCGGCTATCCCGATATCGCCACCGCCGCCGACGATGTCGCGGCGGTACTGAGTTGCGCGCCGATCGCGGTGGAGGGTATCGACGCCGGGTTGGTCGACGTGGTGCGCGCGCATCACGGGACCGTCCCCGAACTCCCGCGCGGCCGGGGCTGGTTGTTCGTGGAGACCGCGGGCGCGACCCCGGCCGAGGCGGTCGCCGTCGCGGAAAACCTCTGTCGCACAGCCCATGCCGATGATTACCGCATCGTCACCGATCCCGTTGCCACGGCGGCACTCTGGCGCATCCGGGCCGACGGTGCGGGCCTGGCCGGACGCACCCCCGACGGGAATCCGGCCTGGCCCGGCTGGGAGGACGCCGCCGTCCCACCTGAGAACCTGGGCACCTACCTGCGCGAATTCGCCGCACTCACCGATGATTACGGTGTCGGCGGCCTGCTCTACGGCCACATCGGTGACGGCTGCATCCATGTGCGCCTGGACTTCCCGATCACCGACGCCCCCCAGCGGTTCCGCGCGTTCCTGTTCGATGCCGCCGAACTCGTTGTGCGCCACGGTGGCTCGCTGTCCGGTGAACACGGCGACGGCCGTGCCCGATCCGAGCTGCTCGAGGTGATGTACTCCCCCGCCGCCCGCGCCGCCTTCGCCGGTTTCAAAGCCCTGTTCGACCCCGACGACATCCTCAACCCCGGCGTCCTCGTGCGCCCCGCCCCCGTCGACGCCGACCTCCGCGTGGCCGGGCTGCCCCCGGTCCCCGCCACCGGTTTCGCCCTGCTCGACGACTCCGGCGATCTGTCCACAGCTGTGCACAGATGTGTAGGAATCGGCAAGTGCCGCGCCGACACCCGCGCGGCCGGTGGCTTCATGTGCCCGTCCTACCTGGCCACCGCCGACGAGAAGGACACCACCCGCGCCCGCGCCCGCGTCCTCCAGGAGGTCGTACGCGGCGAACTCGATTGGCGCGCACCGGCCGTCGAACAATCCCTCGACCTGTGCCTGTCCTGCAAGGCGTGCGCCTCCGACTGCCCGGCGGGCGTCGACATGGCCACCTACAAATCCGAAACCCTCTACCTCCGCTACCGAGGCCGCCCCCGCCCCCTCGACCACTATCTCCTCGGCCAACTCCCCCGCTGGCTCACCCTCGCCCAACGCGTCCCGCGCCTGGTCAACGCCCTGTCCGCCCGCCCCCGCCCCCGTCGCCTCGCGATGCGCGCCGCGGGCATCGACCCCCGCCGCCCCGCGCCGACCCTCGCGCCGACCCCCTTCCGCCGCCTCTGGCGAGACCTCGGCGGCAACACCCGCACCGCCGCCCTCTCCCGAACCACCCACCGTCACCTGCTGCCGAACCCTCCGACCCCCACCTCCGGACCACCGTCCGCCGCCGCCCCGGGTTCACCGCCCAGCTCGGCCACCGACAGCGGCGCCACCCACACGGTCGGCCCGCCGGTCCGGGAGCGTCCCGAGGTGATGCTGTGGGTGGATTCCTTCACCGACACGTTCACGCCTACCAACGCGCTGGCGGCGGCGGTGCTGCTCGAGGGGCTCGGCTATCGGGTGCGTATCCCGGAGCGGCGGGTGTGTTGTGGACTCACCTGGATCACCACCGGACAGCTCGACGGTGCCCGCGCCCGGCTGCGGGCCACCCTCGACGCGCTGGCCGAGCATGTGGAAGGCGGCGGGCTGGTGGTCGGCCTGGAACCGTCGTGCACCGTCACGTTGCGGGCGGATCTGCCCGCGTTGCTCCCCGACGACCCGCGCGCCCGGCCGACCGCCGCCGCCGTGCGCACGCTCGCGGAGTTCTTGCTCGACCACCCGGACTGGCGTCCTCCGCGGCGCCCGGGCGAGACCGTCGTCGTCCAGCCGCATTGTCACCAGCACGCGGTCGGCGGGTTCGCGGCCGAGCGGGAGCTGCTCACCAGGATGGGTGTCACCGTCGCGGAACTCGCCGGGTGCTGCGGACTCGCGGGCAACTTCGGCATGCAGCGGGGCCACTACGACGTGTCCGTGGCGGTCGCCGAGAACGCGCTGCTCCCGGCCCTGCGTGCCGCACCTGAGGGCGCGGTGTTCCTGGCCGACGGCTTCTCCTGCCGGACCCAGGCCGAACAGCTGGCGGGCGTCCGGGGTGTCGCGCTGGCGTCGTACCTGCTCGGCGGCGGAGCGGACTAGCTTCCGCCGGGCAGCGTCCCCGGCGGGATGTGATAGCCCGAGCTCCCCGCCGACCCGCTCCCCACCGCCGCCAGCAGCCAGTTGAGCGCATTGGTGATCATCGGTACCTCCTGCGAACGGCGGGATGCCAGCTGTTTGCCGACAGCCTCTAGATCGCAGTCAACGTGGTGAATATTACGAACGGGCCTCGGCACGGGATCGGACGCGCACAATGGTCGGGTGCGCGATCAGACCCTCGACCCCGGCCTGTCGACGGCCGGGCTGTCCAGGACCGTCCGGTCGAGCCGCCCCTTCGATGTCGGCCTCACGATCACCCCGCTGCGGCGCGGCGGCGGCGACCCGTGCCATCACATCGACGCCGACGGCGCGCACTGGCACGCCTCGCGCCTGCCCAGCGGCGTGGTCACCTACCGCCTGCGTCAGGACGGCCGCGACGGCGCCCACGCCACCGCCTGGGGCCCCGGTGCCGAGGAATTCCTCGCCCGGCTCGACGACATGCTGTGCCTCGAGGAAGACCTCACCGGCTTCGCGCCCGAGCATCCCAAGCTGGTCGAAGCCCATCGCGTGGTGCCCGGCCTGCGGATGCTGCGCACCGGGCTGGTGTTCGAATCGTTGGTGCCCGCGATCCTGGAACAGAAGGTGCACACCAAGGCGTCGTTCGCGTCCTGGCGCGCGCTCGTGCGCGAGTTCGGCACCCCCGCGCCGGGGCCAGCGCCCGCCGGGCTGCTGGTCGCGCCCGACGCGCGCACCTGGCAGCGCGTGCCGTCCTGGAAGTTCCATCGCGCCAATGTGGGCCCGCAGCGCGCGCAGACCATCGTGCGCGCGGCGCGGGTCGCCGACTCGATCGAACGCACGGCGACGCTGCCGCCCGACGAGGCGGCGCGCCGATTGCGCAGTCTGCCCGGCATCGGTGTCTGGACGGTTGCCGAGACCGCCCAGCGCGCGTTCGGCGACGCCGACGCACTCTCGATCGGGGACTACCACCTCGCCGCGGTGGTCGGCTGGAGCCTGCTGGGCCGTCCGATCGACGACGCGGAGATGGTCGAGTATCTGGAGCCGCTACGGCCGCACCGCTACCGCGCGGTGCGGCTGCTCGCCCTGAGCGGTCAGGCCCACAAACCGAAGTTCGGGCCGCGCACGCCGATCACCGACCACCGTCACCACTAGCGGATCGCGCGCTCGTCGAGCACGCACCGCCCCGACTCGACCAGGGTGTTGCGCGCCCGCCTGCGCACCCGGCACTCGTCGACGAAGCAGTCGATGTGCAATTGCATTGCGGCATGGGCGCGTTCGGAGTCCATCGGACCCGGGTCCTCGTCGCAACCCAGCAGTGCAGCGGCGATATGTCGGTTCACTTCGCTCAATTGCATGCTCCCAGCACAGCACGCAACCGCCCGGCAACCTACGAGTACACGCCGATGACGATATTTCGCGCGAATTCCCAGCACAAGATCCAAGGGGGAGTGCAGGATTCCCCATAGTGGACGAATTCCGCCGTCACACCGGGGTTGTGGGCTGTGGCGGATTGCGAACACAGGAGGAGTGGGGCTGTGGCATCGAATACCTCGACCGGGACAGGCGCGCCGTCGGCGGGGGTCTCCTCGACCCTGCCACGTCGACAACTCGGCCGCTACCTGCGGGATTGGCGCACCCAGGCGGGATTGACCATCGCCGAGGCGGCCAAACTGATGGAGTGGGGTGCCAGCACCCTGCAGCGGCTGGAAAAGGGCCAGGCCGACCGGATCCGGACTATCGACATCGGCGAACTGTGCCGGATCTACGGCATTCCCGACGATCTCGCCGAGGGCCTGACCGGCCTGGCCCAGCAGGCGGCGGTCAAGAGCTGGTGGCACGCCTACGGCGATCTCATTCCCGAGAACTTCGACATCTACGTGGGATTGGAGGCCTCCGCGCACCGGCTGCGCGCCTATCAATCCGAGCTGGTCCCCGGTCTGTTGCAGACCGCCGACTACGCTCGCGCGCTCAATCAGCTGGGCTATCCCCAGGATTCGGTCGACGAGCTCGACCGCCGGGTTTCCCTGCGACTGCAACGGCAGGCACTGATCACCCGCAGGCATTCCCCGGCCGAGATCGACGTGGTTCTGCACGAATCGGTATTGCATCGCATCGTCGGTGATGCAAAGGTGATGGCTGCGCAGTTGCGCCACCTTGCCGACACGAGCACCCGAGGCAATGTGACGCTGCGTATCCTGCCGTTTGCCGCCGGTGTACCACTCGGAGTCTCCACCGGACCTTTCACGGTTCTCGAGTTCGGCACCGACAGCAAGGGGCAACCGGTCGAACCACCGGTGGTGTACGCCGAAGGCTTCACCGGCGATCTCTACCTGGAACGACGTACGGATGTCAGTAGGTACGACCGGGCTCACGAGTGCCTCCAGCGCCATGCGCTGGATATTCAACCGAGTAGACACCTGCTGCGGCAGGTCGCGAAGGAGTATGTGGCATGAGTTTCGATCTCGTCGGCGCGCACTGGTTCAAGAGCACCCGCAGCGGTGCGGGCAAGGACTGCGTCGAGGTCGCGTTCCTCTACGACGGTCACGTCGGGGTGCGCGACAGCAAGAATCCGGCTGGTCCGGCGCTGGTCTTCGACGGTGCGAGCTGGGACGCGTTCACCCGCGGCATCGACAGCGGCGCGTTCGCCCGATGAACACCAAGCGTTCCGTCGACACCGCCGGTGCCACCTGGCTGCGGTCGGGAACCGCGGGGGAGGGCAGCAGCGTGGAGGTGGCGATGCTCGCCGAGGGCTACGTGGCCCTGCGTGACGGCAAGAATCCCGACAGTCCGGTGCTGATCTTCACCCCGAGCGAATGGTCGGCGTTCACCGCGGGCGTACAAGACGGCGAGTTCGATCGCCCTTGATCACGTTTGGATCACTGTCCGGCGGGTAATCCCTCATCATGGACCGAGGGTTGAAGAAAATGCCACCCCGGTACCGGAGGCTGGCGCCGGAGGACGGCGTGGAACGCCTGATCGTGCTGCTGCTCTTCGCAGTGTCCGCGATGGGAATCTACGTACTCACCAGTTCGTTGCTCTCGGCGCTGTTCATCGGATTACTGGTCGGATTAGTCGCGGTGGGGACTGTCGCTGTCTTGTAGGCAGAGGTCACCGCGGGGTTCGTTGCTCGGCGCGCCCCGCGGTGCCTGCTGAATCACCGTCTGAACAGTTTGTTACCGAGCCAGACGATCGGATCGTATTTCCGGTCGGCGACACGTTCCTTCAGGGGGATCAGCGCGTTGTCGGTGATCTTGATGTGTTCCGGGCACACCTCGGTGCAGCATTTGGTGATATTGCAATAGCCCAGGCCCGCGTCGTCCTGGGCGAATTCGCGCCGGTCGGCGACGTCGAGCGGATGCATCTCCAGTTCGGTGATCCGCATCAGATAGCGCGGGCCCGCGAAGGCGTCCTTGTTCTCGTCGTGGTCGCGCACCACGTGACAGGTGTTCTGGCACAGGAAACACTCGATGCACTTGCGGAACTCCTGGGAGCGTTCCACATCCACCTGTCGCATCCGGTAATCGCCGGGAGCGAGATCCTTGGGCGGGGTGAAAGACGGTATCTCCCTGGCCTTCTCGTAATTGAACGAGACGTCGGTGACCAGATCCTTGATGATCGGGAAGGTGCGCATCGGGGTGACGGTGATGACCTCCTCGGGCGTGAACGTCGACATCCGCGTCATGCACAGCAACCGCGGCCGCCCGTTCACCTCCGCCGAACACGAACCACATTTGCCCGCCTTGCAATTCCAGCGCACCGCCAGGTCGGGGGCCTGGGTGGCCTGCAGGCGGTGGATGATGTCGAGCACCACCTCGCCCTCGTTGACCAGCACGGTGAAGTCGTGCAGGCCGCCGCCGTCGATGTCACCGCGCCAGACCCGGAACCGGGCGTCGTACCCCATCGTCACGCCTTTCCCTCGGCCGCCGGATGGACGGCCAATTCCTGCTGGGTGTAGTACTTCTCGAGCTCGCTGAATTCGAAGAGGGCGAACAGGTCCGCGCGCATGGGCGTCTGCTCGGCGCTGGTGACGCGCACCAGGGGGACCGGTTCGTCGGCGGTCGCCGGGTCCACCGCGCAGACCAGCAGGGTGTTGCGCCAGTCCGGGTTCATGCCGGGGTGGTCGTCGCGGGTGTGTCCGCCGCGGCTCTCGGTGCGCCGCAACGCGGCCTGCGCCACGCACTCGCTGACCAGCAGCATGTTCGCCAGATCCAGCGCCAGATGCCAGCCCGGATTGAATGCCCGACCGCCCGCGACGGCGACGTTCGCGTACCGGGCGCGCAGCTCGGCGAGGGTGTCGATGGCCGCGCGCACCTCGTGTTCCTTGCGGATGATGCCGACCAGATCGTTCATCGTGTGCTGGAGTTCGGCGTGCAGGGTGTAGGGGTTCTCGCCGTCGCCGGTGGCGGGCGGGTCGAAGGGGGCCAGCGCGGCGGTCGCGGCGGCGGTGATGTCGGCCTCGGCGGGGGTGGGCCGGGTGGTGAGCCGCTGGACGTAGGCGGCGGCGCCCAGGCCCGCGCGGCGCCCGAAGACCAGCAGGTCGGACAGCGAATTGCCGCCGAGCCGGTTGGAGCCGTGCATGCCGCCGGAGCACTCGCCCGCGGCGAACAGGCCGGGGGTGAGCGCGGCGCCGGTATCGGGGTCGACCTCGATACCGCCCATCACGTAGTGGCAGGTCGGGCCCACCTCCATGGGCTCGGCGGTGATGTCGACATCGGCCAGTTCCTTGAACTGGTGGTGCATGGACGGGAGCCTGCGCACGATCTCGTCGGCGGGCATGCGGGAGGCGATGTCGAGGTAGACGCCGCCGTGTTCGGTGCCGCGACCAGCCTTGACCTCCTCGTTGATGGCGCGGGCGACCTCGTCGCGGGGGAGCAGGTCGGGGGTGCGGCGCGCGGAATCGTTGTCGCGCAGCCACTGATCGGCCTCGGCCTCGGTTTCGGCGTACTGGCCCTTGAACACCGGCGGGATGTAGTCGAACATGAACCGCTTGCCCTCGGAGTTCTTGAGCACCCCACCGTCACCGCGCACGCCCTCGGTGACCAGGATGCCCTTGACGCTCGGCGGCCAGACCATGCCGGTGGGGTGGAATTGCAGGAACTCCATGTTGATCAGAGTCGCGCCCGCGCGCAGGGCCAGCGCGTGGCCGTCGCCGGTGTACTCCCAGGAGTTGGAGGTCACCTTGTAGGACTTGCCGATTCCGCCGGTGGCCAGCACGATCGCCGGTGCCTGGAACAGGACGAATCCGCCGGTCTCACGCCAATAGCCGAACGCCCCGGCGATCCTGCCATCGTCGAGAAGCAGCTCGGTGACGGTACATTCGGCGAAGACCTTGATCCTGGCCTCGTAGTCGCCGGTGTCGGCGTAGTCCTCCTGTTGCAGCGAGACGATCTTCTGCTGCATGGTGCGGATGAGTTCCAGGCCGGTCCGGTCACCCACGTGGGCCAGGCGTGGATAGGTGTGACCGCCGAAGTTGCGCTGGCTGATCCGCCCGTCGGGGGTCCGATCGAACAGGGCGCCATAGGTTTCCAGCTCCCACACCCGCGCGGGCGCTTCCTGCGCGTGCAGTTCGGCCATGCGCCAGTTGTTGAGGAACTTGCCGCCGCGCATGGTGTCCTTGAAATGCGTCTGCCAGCTGTCCTTGTCATTGGCATTGCCCATCGAGGCCGCGCAGCCGCCCTCGGCCATCACGGTGTGCGCCTTGCCGAACAACGACTTACACACCACCGCGACCGAAAGTCCTTGCTCGCGTGCCTCGATCACCGCGCGCAGACCCGCGCCGCCCGCGCCGATCACCACGACGTCGTAGTCGTGCCGTTCCACTTCAGACATCGATGAAGCTCCTCGATTCGGGCGCGGGTCAGTCGACGAACCGCAGGTCGGAGATGGTGTTGCTGGCCACGAGCATCACGTAGAAATCGGTGAGCACCAGGGTGCCCAGGGTGGTCCAGGCCAGGGCCATGTGCCGGGTGTTGAGCTTGGATATCTGGGTCCACAGCCAGTACCGCACCGGATGCGCGGAGAAGTGTTTGAGCCGCCCGCCCGCGATGTGTCGGCAGGAATGGCACGACAGCGTGTAGGCCCACAGCAGGATCACATTGCCCAGCAGCACCAGATTGCCGAGGCCGAAACCGAATCCGCCGCTCGCGCCGTGGAAGGCGGTGAGCGCGTCGTAGCTGTTGACCAGCGAGACCAGCACGGCCACATAGAAGAAGTAGCGGTGCGAGTTCTGGATGATCAGCGGCAGCCGCGTCTCGCCGGTGTAGCGCGCGTGCGGTTCGGCGACCGCGCAGGCGGGCGGGGAGAACCACACCGAACGGTAATAGGCCTTGCGGTAGTAGTAGCAGGTGAGCCGGAAACCGAGCAGGAACGGCAGCACCACGAAACCCAGCGGAATCCACATCGGCAGTTCGCCGAAGGGCGTACCGAAGTGGCTGGAGCCGGGCACGCACGAATCGCTCAGGCAGGGGGAGTAGAACGGGGTGAGATAGTGGTACTGCGGCACCCAGTAGGCCGTGCGCACAAACGATCTGATCGTCGCGTAGCCGATGAACGCGCCCAGACCGAGCGCGGTGAGCAGCGGCGGCAACCACCAGCGGTCGGTGCGCAGCGTGCGCGCGGAGATGCGGGCCCTGGTCCTGCTGAACACACCCGTCCCCGCGGCGCGGGTGGTGGTCGGTGCGGCACTCACGATGGATGCCTCGCTGATCTCGGTGTGCGGCGGTCCATCATGCCCCACCGCGGCGGATTGTGATGTGGAGCACCATACGCCTGTGTTCGCGCCGCTCGAGCCGGGTCTCACCCATCCGCTCGAGAGGAATGCCGGTGATCTCTGTCACAACGTAACCCCTGCGACTGTGTGTCATCCCGGTGCAACAAAGCTGTGGTGCCCTGTGCGCATGAGAAGAGCCGCCATCGTGGCACCCGTGCGGACACCCAGTGGGGTGGCGGGTGGCGCACTGTCGGGAATGCCCGCCGAGTGGCTGGCGACCACGGTCCTGTCGGCCGTGATCGAGCGCTCGGGCATCGACCCGCTCCGCATCGAAGACGTCGCCATGGCCTGTGTCGACGGTGGCCTGGCCGAGGTGCCCGCGATCGGCGCGCTGGCCGCGCGCGGCGCCGGGTTACCGCACTCGGTACCCGGCTTCCTCACCGACCGGCACGGTGCCAGCGGCCTCCAGGCGGTGATCACCGCCGCGATGATGGTGCAGACCGGCGCCGCCGACGTGGTGGTCGCGGGCGGGGTGGAGTGCACCGCCGCCCCCACCGGTCCGCCCGGCGGGGCCGACGGCCTGCACAACGCCGAGGAACTGGCCCGCTACTACGGCATCGACCGGCAGGCCGCCGACGAATTCGCCGTCGCCAGCCATCGCAAGGCGGCCCGGGCCTGGCGGCAGGGTTGCTTCGGCGCCGAGGTGGTGCCGGTGGGCGTGGCCGGGTTCGGCGACCACCGGATCAGCCGTGACGAGGGCGTGCTCGACGATCTGTCCACCCACACCCTGGCCGGTCTGGCGCCGCTGCTGCGCCGAGGCGTGGTGACCGTCGGCAATATGAGCGCGCACCGGCTCGGCGCGTCGGCCTGCCTGGTGGTGGCCGAGGACCGCCTCGCCGAACTCGGCCTGACCCCCATGGCCTTCCTGGCCGGGTGGGCGGCGGCGGGCTGCGACAGTGACGGCCCCGCCCTCGGCGCCGCGCCCGCCGTCGCCAAACTGCTCGGCCGCACCGGACACTCGATCCACGAGGTGGACCTGCTCGAGATCAACGAGGGCTACGCCGTGGAGGTCCTGGCCCTGGCCGCCGCCTGGGACCTCGACCCGCACGACCGCCTCAATGTGAACGGCTCCGACCTGGCGCTGGGCCACCCGGTCGGCGCCACCGGCCTGCGGATCATGACCACGATGCTGCACGAACTCAGCCGCACCGGCGGCCGCTACGCCCTCGAGGCCATCGCCCTCGGCCACGACCACGGCATCGCCGCGCTGTTCGAGTCGGCCGAAGTGGACACCCCCACCGAGACCCCGCGCGGCGCGCGTTTCCACGGGTCGGCCCCGCGCCGCTTCGGCCGCCACCGCGCCTGATCGGCCGGTGCACGACGAGCGGTCGGTTCTCGGCCGCCTCGATCTGGACTGACCAGAGGGTGCGACGAAGGAGTACCCGCCGGGAGGGAAGATCGAGGCCTCAGGGCCGAGAACCCGCGGCGCCAGCCGCAAATGAACACAGCGGCCCTGGGATCAGGGCCGCTGTGCTGGTGAAACAGGTCTTTCTACTTGGTCCTGGGCCGGGAGTGGAAGCCGAGGCCCTCGTCCTGGGCGCCCATCCAGGCCGCCTCGTCGGACTTGCTGTCCGGAACGTAGATCGGCTCGGATCGGCGGGGGACGGCCAACTCCGGCGGTGGCGCCTGCTCGAACTCCTCGGCATCGATGACGAGCCGCTCGAGGTCGTTCTCCAACCGGCGCACGGTGGCCGCGTCGCCGTAGTTGGAGCGCAGTGCGCCGATCGATTGCCGGAGCTGACCGACCGCGTAGCGCAGTTCCGCGATATCGCTGCGTGTCATCGTTACCTCCTGTGTATATGGCGGGCACACCGACTCGTCCGATCACCAGGCATGCCCGTGAAACCCCGGGCCGCACTGCACCGAGTCGTGTGACTCACCACACAACGTGATCTCCACCACAGTAACCGAACTTTTCGGATCACGCCCGGGTTGCTCCGGATTCCCTGGTTGCCATCCGGTAACTCCGGGTATTCAGCCCGCCACGGCGTAGCGGTCGCGCAGTCCCGAACCCGCGCGCTCGACCAGCGCGGCAATCGACCGGGCAACCTCCTCGGCGCACTCCAGGATCACGCTGTGCCCGGCCCCCTCGATGCGCACCAGCTCCGCGCCCGCCAGCTGTGAGGCCAGCACCACCGAGTGCGTGAACGGCACCATGAGGTCGGCCGATCCGGCCAGCACCAGCGCGGGCAGATCGCCGAGCCGGGCCAGCGTGCGAGCCTCGTCGAAGTCGAGCAGCGAGCTCAGGAAGGCCGCCACGGTGAGCAGGGAGGTCTCCCCGAGCACCGCCGTGGCGATCGAGGCCACGCGCGGGTTCACCCGCCGGGTGCCCGACCCGGCCTCGCGCAGCAGCGGTCCGAAGATCCAGCGCGACAGGCGCTTCGAAGCCTGCATCACCCGCGGCGCGCGCACCACCGCGTGCTGCAGCGAGGCGACCGCGTGCCGGTTGAGCAGCCGACCCAGGCCCACCTCGCTGATCCCGCCCGCGGCGCCCGCGATGAGCGCGATCCCGGCCACCCGCGCGCCGATCGTCGCGGGGAACAGCCGCGCGTAGGCCAGCAGCACCATCGCGCCCATCGAGTGGCCGACCAGCACCACCGGGCCTGCCGGGGCCACCGCGCGCAGCACCGCGTCGAGGTCGGTGGCGAGCTGGTCGATGGTGTAGGTGGCGTGGTGGGCGTGCCCGGATTCGCCGTGGCCGCGGTGGTCGTAGAACACCATCCTGGTGTCGGTGTCCCACTGCCGCAGCAGCTGTTCGCGCAGGATCGCCCAGGATTCGGTGTGCAGGCAGTGCCCGTGCACGAACACCACGGTGAGTGGGGCGTTGTCGGCGCCGAAGGCCCGGACCGCGATCGGGACACCGTCGTCGGCGACCACTGTCGCGCGGCGGCCGTAGAGATCTGCGGTAGCGAAGGTCTGAGACATGGCGGCCTCCTCCGGTCCGGCGGGACGCACCGTCATGGTGTGTACCTGCTGGGATTTTCGGACTGGATTTCCATCCCGTTAGCCGGTCAACCCTCGCGTTATCCAGCCGATGCGCAACCGATCCCGGGCGCCCCTCCATCGTTACCCAGGGAAATCTTCGGCTCTCTAGCGTCTGGCCAAGAAAGTTTTAGATCCTGCTGACGAGTCGCGTGCGCAGGACTATCTGCCCGATTCTGGGGTTTCCACTAGACGATGACAGAGAGTCATACGCTCCGCAGATAGCGGCCGAAGTGCGGGACGGTGAAGCCGATGGTGCCGCGTTCGGCGGAGTAGATCAGGCCCTTCTTGATCAGGCCGTCGCGAGCGGGGGAGACCGACGCGGGCTTGCGGCCGAGCTCGGCGGCCACCGCCGCGGTGGCGACCGGGCCGTCGTCACCGGACAGGTCGGCCATCGCGCGCATGTACTCGCGCTCGGCGGGAGTGGCGCGCTCGTAGCGCGAGCCGAAGAAGCCGACGGCCAGTTCCTCCTCGGCCGCGGGGGAGGCCACGGCCACGTCCTCGGCGGTGATCGGCGACTCGGGCGCCTGATCCCAGGCCGCCTTGCCGTAGGCCTGGACGAAGTACGGATAGCCGTCGGCGCGCTGATAGAGCGAATCCAGGGCGCCCTCGGTGAATTTCACCTCCTCGCGCTCGGCGGGCGCGATCAGCGCCAGATCGGCCGACTCGCGATCGAGGCGGTCGATGCGGTGATAACTGAACAGCCGCTCGGAGTAGCTCTTGGACGCCGAGAGCACGGCGGGCAGATGCGGTAGTCCGGCGCCGACCACGATCAGCGGCGCGGCGTCCTGGCTCAGTTCGTGGCAGGCGCCGCAGATGGCCGACACGTCGGCCGGGCCGAGGTCCTGCATCTCGTCGATGAAGATGCCGATGCCCACACCGATCGCCGCGGCCAGCGCGGCGGCCTCCTTGAACAGCTCGATCAGATCGATCTCGATATCGCCGGAATCGGCGCGACCGGTCACGGCGGGCACGTCGATACCGGGCTGCCAGCGTTCGCGCATGCCCTTGTCGGCGGTGGCGCGCAAAGCGAAGGCCTTGAGGATGCCGAGGAAGTCGTCGACCTGTTCGGGATTGCGGTGCGCCATCGCGATCGCGCGCACCGCCATGTGCAGCGCCGAGGACAGCGGCCTGCGCAGATCCTGATCCGGGCGCGCCTCGATCTTGCCGGTACCCCAGCCGCGCGAGACCGCCGCCGAGCGAAGCTGGTTGAGCAGCACCGTCTTTCCCACCCCGCGCAGCCCGGTGAGCATCACACTGCGCTCGGGCCTGCCCCGGGCGACCCGCTCGAGCACGATGTCGAAGGCGGCCAGTTGCTTGTCGCGCCCGGCCAATTCGGGGGGACGCTGACCGGCGCCGGGAGCATACGGATTGCGCACGGGGTCCATGCCGGACAACCGTAGCGCGTCGGCACAGCGGAATCTCGGTAACTCTGGGCCGTGTCCTAGATACTGCTAGCGATGCCCAGACAGCCCGCGCGACCGGAACGGAGAACGATGTCCGAGGAGTTCGAGGAGTCCCGGCCCCAACCGGTCGACGTCGACACCGAGATCCGGACCGCGGCCGAGATGGTCGAGCGGGGCTGGGAGCTGCCGACCGACGCGCACCTGGCCGACACCGTCAAACAGGTGGTGCTCGGCATGATCGAGCAGGGCTACGCGGACCCGCAGATGATCGCCGCGTTCGCGATCGGGCCCGCCGTGGTGGCCATCGGCAGGCTCGAGCACGACCTCGCCGACGCGCGCCGCCGCATCGATCAACTGGAACAGGCCCTGCGCGAGCGCGGCGCGTAACGCCGGGCCCGGTCGCCGACACCGCACCGTGACGTGTGGCGACACGCCGGTCGTGCCCCCGATTTCCTGGGCATTCGCGCGTGCGGGAAAACAAGTTGCGCGCTTCGCTGGACAGTGTGCATCACAGGCCGTAATCTTCTCGTGACTTAGTGGAGTCTGTCGCTTCGTCAGAGAAACGGCGCCATTGAGTCACCGCCGAACAATCGTCGTCGCCAAGCGATTTCGATGCCGGTGGTGGAGCAGCAAGATCGGAGACTCGTCTCGGTGGGTAAACACAGCTTGCAGCGGGATTCTCGACTGCCGAATTCCGTCAAGGGTGCGCTCGTCATGGGTGCGGTGGCCGCCACGACCGGTGCGATGCCCGCGATTTCGCAGGCCGCCACGATCAACATCCCGGGTCTGGGCAGCTTCGATCTGCCGCCCGAGCTCGAACAGCCCGCGCAGCAGCTGGAGACCCAGCTGCAGTCGATGGTCGCCCCGCAGGGCCAGGCCGCGCCGCAGCTGCCGAGCATCGAGTTCGACAACCCCTTCCAGCAGCAGCAGACCGCGGGCAATATCGCCCTCGACGCCGCGCGCACCAAGCTGGGCGCCCAGTACAACTGGGGCGCCGCCGGTCCGTCCACCTTCGACTGCTCCGGCCTCGTGCAGTGGGCCTACCGGCAGGCCGGTGTGGAACTGCCGCGGACCAGCTTCGAGCAGTCGCACGTCGGCGCGCCCGTCTCCTTCGACAACCTGCAGGCCGGTGACATCGTGATCACCAACGGCGGCGGCCACGTCGGCATCTACGCCGGTGACGGCAAGCTGCTCAACGCCGTGCAGTCGGGCACCCCGGTGTCCTACACCCACCTCAGCCCCGACGACGTGGTGACGGCTCGCCGTATCGTCTAAGGGGTGTCCCCCGCCGAACAACGCTCGACCACCCAGGCCCGTGTGGATTCGTGGACCTGGGCGGTGCGCTTGTTCAAAACCCGCTCGGCCGCCGCGGAGGCGTGCCGCGCCGGGCATGTGCGCGTCAACGGGGTGACGGTCAAGCCCGCGCAGCAGATCAAGCTCGGTGACGAGGTCAGGATCAGGCACGCGGGCATCGAACGGATCGTCGTCGTCGAGCGCGTCATCCACAAGCGGGTCGGCCCGCCGGTCGCGGCGCAATGCCTGATCGACCGCAGCCCACCGCCGCCGCCCAAGGAAGTCCTGGCCACGCTGCCGCGTCGTGATCGTGGCGCGGGCAGGCCGACGAAACGCGAACGGCGCGAGACCGACCGTCTGATGGGCCGGACCGACTAGCGCGGCATCGCGGCGAGCTTGGCGGGAATCTCGATGTTCTCGTCGGCCCAGTACAGCGCGCACACCCGGTGGTAGCCGTCGGCGATCAGCATCGGCACATTCGCCCGGCAATCGCCGCGCACCAACAGCACCGGCGAGAGTTTCTTGCCCTCGGTGACCTTGAGCAGATCCCGGCGTACGTGCGGATTGTCCGGTGTGAGGGCCTCGAGCCGGGAGGCGCGCAGGATGTCCTTGGCCTTCTTCACCACGATGGGCGCGGCGCGCAGATCGGCCACGATCGCGTCCACCACCGCGTCTTCGGCGAGTAGCGCGAGATAGTCGGCGGCCGCCGGGTAGTCGTGCTCCTCCGGCGTGGATTTCCACTGCACCTGCACGATTTGGGTTCCCATCGGCCCATCATCCGCCCCCGCATGCCCGATTGCCGGAATGTCGCCGGGCGTTCCGCTCGGAAAGTTCGGTGGTCGCGCTCGAGGTGATCGCCTACGGTGGCAACTATGGCCGACCGCACGAGAATGTTATCGACGCTTCTCGCCTGCTGTGTCGGTGCCACCACCACGGTTCCGCGTCTGTTGTGGCCGCGCGGGAAGGACTCGCGCTTCCTGGCCGCGCTCGAGTGCGCGCCGCTGCCGCCCGCCTACAACACCGTCTCGCTCACCGCGCTCAACCAGGCGCGCCGGTCGGCGCCGACCACGATCGTCGCCGAGGGTGTGCGCAGCCTGGGGACGACGCCGCTGACGATGTCGGCCTTCCTCATCCGCCATCCGGGGGCCACCTTCCTGGTCGACCCGGCCCTGTGCACGGGTGTGCACGAACGCGTCCTGCCCGAACTGCCGTTCCCGATGGCCCAGGTGGTGGCCCCGCGACACCCCGTGCACGGGCTCACCGAGTTGCTGGCCGAACACGAGCTGACCGGCGTCGACATCGATTTCGTCCTGCCCACCCACCTGCACTGGGACCACGTCTCCGGGCTCTACGAGCTGCCCGGCTGGGTGCCCATCCGGGTGCCCGGCGTCGAATACCGCTGGGCGATGGGCGGTCCGCGCGCCCCGCTCGGCGTCGCGCGCGGCCCGCTGCTCGGCCGCGTCTTCGACCTCTACGAGCTCGACGGCCCGCCGGTCCTCACCTTCCCGCGCAGCCACGACCTGTTCGGCGACGGCTCGGTGATCCTCGTCGACCTCGCTGGCCACACGCCCGGCAGCGTCGGCATGCTGCTCGCCGTCGACGACGGCTCCCGCGTCCTGCTGGCGGGCGACGCGGTGTTCACCACCCTGCAGATCCGCCTGATCCGCGAAATCGCCCCGCTGCTCGGCGAACTCACCGACGCCGACCGCACCGCCGCCTTCCACACCATCCACCGCCTACACGCCCTCCCCGACGACATCGAAGTCATCCCGGCCCACGACCACAAGGCCGTCCACGCCCGCACCACCCCACTCCCCACCTGACCCGCGAAAGTTCCACCGCCGACCGCCGCGTCGGCCCCTCGACGGACTTCGACACGGCAGACCACCCGGCTGACGTCGGCGCCGCGACCGGCGCTGCCGAACTAGCTCGCGGCCAGCCCGGCCGCGAGATCGGCGTATCGCGGCCGCCAGTCCAGTTCCTCGTGGGCCAGTTCGCTCGAGATCCGCATCGACGTGTCGACCATGAGCGCACCCAGGTACGGGATGGCCAGGCGGATCGCCCAGGCGGGCAGGCGGATCGGGCGGGGTGTGTGGTGGGCGCGGGCGACCTCGGTGAAGAAGCGTTCCCAGGTGATCGGGCTGTCGTCGGCGATGTTGTAGGCCCGGCCGGGGGTGCCGCGCTCGAGCGCCGCCACCGTCGCGGCGGCCGCGTCGTCGACGTGCACCCAGCTGAGCACCCCGCCCTGGCCCAGCGGCCCGACCGGCACGCGCTTGCGCATCATCCCGGCGAAGAGATCGCTGAACGTGCCCGGCCCGTAGAACAGCCCGTACCGCAGGGCGATCCCCTCGACGCCCGCCGCGTCGAACACCTGTCGCTCCCCGTCGACGCACGCGCGCACCACCTCGTCGGCCACCCCGCCGTCGCACACCCCGAACCGATCGCGCTCGGTGCGCGGTCGCGGACCGTGGTCCTGGTAGCCGTAGCCGAGGATCAGCGACTGGGTGACGAAGCGGCGCGCGCCCACCACCTCGGCCGCGGCCAGCAGGTTCGCCGTGCCGACCGTGCGCAGCAGGCCGGTGGGGTCGTCGGCCGGAATCCGGCGGGTGGCCTTCACCTTCCGCAGCGCGGTGGCCTCGTGCAGGACGGCGTCGACGCGCACGCGCTCGACCGCGCGCAGCAGGCCGTCGCGGTCGAGCGCGTCGGCGATGACCGCGTCGGCGCCGAGTTCGCGGACCACGGTCTCGGCGGTGGGGGAGCGCACGATGGCCGTCACGGCGTGGCCGTTCGCGGTGAGCGCGCGGATCAGGGGACGGCCGATGGCGCCGGTCGCGCCCGCCAGCAGAACCTGCATGATGATTCCTTCCGGTTGTTCGAGATCGCCACTGCCCACAGGACGCGCCACGACACGCGTTCGTGACGGCTTGTGACCCGCCTCACGTGCGATGTCACGGCGGGTCGACGGCGTGTCGGTGTGTATCGTGCGGCTCATGCGAGTCGACGGTCGGGAGATTCCGGTCACGGGAAGTCTCCTGCAGCCGCTGATCCGGCGTACCAGTGACATCGTCCGGGTCGTGCTGGCCGGGATCGGTGTGGGCGTGGTGGTCGCGGGCTCGCTGATCACCCGCCCGGAGTGGCTCGCGCTGGAGGACTCGGTGTCCACCATCGTCGGCTTCCTCAGCCCGGATCAGTCGACGCTGGTGTACCTCGTCTACGGAATGCTCATCCTGGCACTGCCGTTCGCCATCCTCATCGAGTTGATGCTGCGCAGGCAGTGGAAACTGTTGGTGGGGTACGCGGCCGCCGGGCTGCTCGCGGTGCTGGCGCTGTCGATCACCGGTTCGGGCATCTCCACGCCGAAATGGCACCTGCCCGTCCCCGACCGGTTCGACACCTTCCTCTCGCAGTTCCTCGACGACCCGCGCTGGATCGCCATGCTCGCGGCCATGCTCACGGTGTCGAGCCCGTGGCTGCCGGTACGGCCGCGACGCTGGATGTGGTTCCTGCTGTTGATGTTCGCGCCGATGCACCTGGTGGTGAGCGCGGTGGTGCCCGCGCGGGCCATGCTGGGCCTGGCCGTCGGGTGGCTGGTCGGCGCGGTGATCGTCTGGCTGGTCGGCACGCCCGCGTTGGAGGTGCCGCTCGAGGCGGCGGTGCGGGTGCTCGCGCGGCGCGGTTACACCGTGCGCGCGTTCCATGTCGACCGGCCCGCCGGGCGCGGCCCGCTGCTGCTGGCCACCGAGGTCGACGGGCCCGAGTCGGAGATCGTCGTCGAGATGTACGGCAAGAACCAGCGCAGCTTCGGCGCGATCCGCCAGCTCTGGCGCTGGATCACCTTCCGCTCCAGCGAGACGGCGCCGCTGCACGGTTCCATGCACCGCGCCGTCGAACACCGCGCGCTGCTGGGCATCGCCATCGGTGAACTCGGCATGGCCGACTCGCATCAGGTCGCCGTGGCCGGACTCGAACGCGGCTGGATGCTGTTCGCGCACACCGTCCCGCGCGGTACGCCCTTGCGCAAGCTCTCGGCGCAGGTGCTGCCCGGGGTGTGGCGGTCGCTGCTGCGGCTGCACGAGAACCAGATCAGCATGGGCGATCTGCCGCCCGACTACGTGCGGGTCTGCCAGGGCGACACCCTCTTCGGCGGGTTCGCCTTCGCCGAGTACGGCGCCTCGGACGCGCAGCGCCAGTCCGATATCGCGCAGCTGCTGGTGACCACCACCTCGCTGTTCGGCAAGCACGAGGCGGTGTCCGCGGCGATCGAGGTGCTCGGCGAGGCCACGGTGGTCACCGCGGCCCGGCGGCTCACCAAGTCGGCCATGCCTACCGGCATCCGCAAGGCGGTGCCGCAGTGGAACAAAGTGGTGACCACCGCGCGCGAGGAGATCCGCGAGCAGACCGGCCACGACCGCATCCAGTCCGAGCAGCTCACCCGCTTCAACCGCAACCAGATCATCCAGCTGGTGCTGCTGGTCGGCCTGGTCTACGTGGCCTATCCGTTCTTCAGCCAGGTGCCCACCTTCTTCAGTCAGCTGCGCACACTGAACTGGTGGTGGGCGCTGTTCGGCCTCGCCATCTCCGGCCTGACCTATCTGGGCGCCGCCGCGGCACTGGGCGCGTGCGCCGACGGGCTGGTGCGCACCCGCGATCTGATCCTCGAGCAGCTGGCCAACACCTTCGTCGCCACCACCACCCCGGCCGGGGTCGGTGGTCTGGCGTTGAGCGTGCGGTTCCTCCAGCAGGCGGGCATGTCGACCCTGCGGGCCACCGCGGCGGTGGCGTTGCAGCAGTCCATGCAGGTGATCACGCACCTGGTGCTGCTGGTGATCTTCTCGGTGGTGGCGGGCACCTCGACCAATCTGGCCCACATCGTGCCCGACGCGACGGTGCTGTACCTGGTGGCCGGGTTGGTCGGCGGGTTGATCGGCGCGTTCATGTTCGTGCCGAAGCTGCGCCGCTGGGTGAACCACTCGGTGCGCCCGCAGCTGATGGAAGTGCTCGGTGAGCTGGGTGATCTCGCCAAGGACCCCAAGCGGTTCGCGATCATCGTCGGCGGCTGCGGGGCGATCACCCTGGGTCAGGCGCTGGCGCTGTGGGCCAGTGTCGAAGCCTTCGGCGGCGGCACCGATTTCGTGGCGGTCACCATCGTCACCATGATCGGTGGCACGCTCGCCTCGGCCGCGCCGACGCCCGGTGGTGTCGGTGCCGTCGAGGCGGCGCTGATCGGTGGTCTGGCGGCGTTCGGTGTGCCCGCCGAGATCGCCGTGCCCGCCGTGCTGCTCTACCGGGTGCTTACCTGCTGGATTCCCGTCGCGCTGGGCTGGCCGATCATGCGCTGGATGGGCAACAAGCAGATGATCTGAGCCCTGTCTGATCCAGAACCGACGCCGGTCGCGTTCCATCGTCCCCGCCCGGGCCGGTGGTTGCGCGGGATTCCGGAGTTCGCTGGGGGATCGCTGAACATGCTGTTCGGTTGGATCCCCACCCCGATCGGCCGCCCGACGTGAACCATCCCACAGCGTCAGCTGGTGCGTGCGAGGTGCGGTTTCAGCGCCTAAGCTGTCTGGGACGTAACCGGAGCATGATCGAAAGGTGTTTTCTCGATGGGATCCCGGACGGTGGTCGCCGACGTCGCCGATGAACTGGCGCGTCGTGTCGCCACCGGCGAGTACCGGCCCGGCGAGCTGATGCCGTCGGTGCGTCAGGTCGCCGACGAGTTCGGGATGAACCGGGCCACCGCGCAACTCACCCTCGGCCGCCTCGAGTCCTACGGCTTCGTCGAGGCCCGCCGCGGCAAGGGCTTCACCATTCGCGACGTGCGCGAAGAGGGCGGGATGGACTCCTACCGCCACCTGTTCCGCTTCTCCATCACCGCGCCCGCGGTGGCCGCCGAGATGTTCACCGACATCGTCGCCGTCGAACGCGGCATCGTGCTCGAGGCGCTGCTGGCCTACACCGCCGCCGAGAAGGTGCTCGATCCGGGCGAGCTCGCCGCCGCCGTCGACGAGCTCGAGGCGATGGCCCGCCACGCCGTGCCCGACTATCCGCGCATCATCGCCACCGAGATCGCGCTCATCCGCAAGGTGCTCGGCGCGCTCGGCATGAGCATGCAACGCGCGGTGCTCAATTCGATCGCCGACATGGTCGTCGAGGTGCCCGAGGCGGTCTCGGCCTACTTCGCCGTCGCCGCCGACCTGCACGTGCTCGTCTGGCGCGCGCTGCTGGCGGTATGGGACGCCGAGTCCGCGCCCAGTGAGGCCCAGTTGGCCCTGTTCGAGGACCTCTTCGCGCTCTACCACGAGAAGGTCGTGGCCCGTTTCGACGAACTCGTCGGCGTGACGAGCGTCGAGGAGACCGCCGCGACGGCCTGATCCTCGGCCGGTCAGCTGTCTGGGTCGGGCTTGTCGTGGTGCCACGGTAGGTGCCTACCCTGCGGCAGCATCGAATCGAGAATGGTGCCCACATGCGGTGCCCGCGTGGCCATCAGCCCCGAGCCCACCATCACCCCCAGCGCGATCGACATCACCGACAGCAGCGCCGACACCAGCACCTCCAGCCCACCCGGCGCCGTGCCACCGGTGGTGTGCAGCACCAGCTCCGAGACTCCCGTCAGGCTGATCCCGCCGGGCACCAGCATCCAGAACGCGGGCAGGAACGCCACCTGCCGCGGCGGCGCGTTGGTGCGGCCCTGGATCAGATAGGCGGCGGGCACCGCGATCAGCCCGCCAAGGAACGCGCCGGTCAGCGGCCCCGACAGCGTCTTGCCGACGAACTGCGCGGCATAGGTCACGTAGAGCACCAGCAGCAGCCAGCCCACCGAGTTCTGCGGCGCGCTCGACCGCCACGAATGCCCGAAGCCGATCAGCAGCACCCCGAGCAGCGGCGCCCACCAGCCCAATTGGGCCTGGCTGATCGGCGAATTCTCCAGCGGCCCGAGCACACTGATGCCCACGTAGATGCCGAAGGCGAGCAGGAACAGCATGTTGATGCCGTAGACCACCCGGCTCGCCCCCGCGACCATCGAGCCGGTCGCCAGTTCGATCGTGCCGTTGGTCAGCATGGCGCCGGGCAGCAACGTCGCCACCGCCGGGATCAGCAGCTGCTCGGGTTGCCCGCCCGCCAGCGCCCCCGGAAAGCCGAAGGACAGTGCCGCGACCAGCGCCGAGGCGACCACCGGGAGCGCCATCGAGAGCAGCCGCACCTTGTCGGCGAGCTGGGTGAGCACCCCGACCACCAGCCCGAGCACCACATACCCGACCAGCGCGCGAGCACCCGGATTGAGCATCATCCCCAGCCCTACGGTCAGTACCACCTGACCGAGCAGGATCAGCCACGGCGGACTGCCCGGCTTCGCGGCCAGCAGTTCGTCGAGTTCGCGGGAGGCGTCGGTGGGCGGCGGCGCGTCCCGCTCGATCGTGTCGATGAGCCGGTAGAGCCCCGCGATCTGGTCCAGCGGCAGCGTGCCCACCCGCGCGTCGAGCATGTCGATCGCGGAGTCGTGGTCGGTGCGCACCCGCACGAACACCGCCGTCGGCAACACCATGAAGTGGATGTTGTCGGTGCCGTACCGACGCGAGAGCTTGTCCAGGATCTCCTGCACCCGCGCCGAGGTCTCCCCCGCGCCGACCAGCGCCACCCCGAGACGACACAGCAGATTCAGCAGATCGGCGGGCACCGGCGGTTCGGCGGGCGGGCGCGGCATGGGCTGAGTCGGCAGAGCCGCCGTGTACTGCGCCCGAGCACTGGCGATCGCGTGCCGCACCCGAAACCGGGCCGCCCGCCAACTGCTGTAGCTGTCCTCCGAAGCCATGTAAGGGTGAGTCTAGAACCCCCGCCGCGCGAACTCGAGCGCGCCAGCGCTCCAATAATTCATCCGTTGAGTTTGGTCAGGCGGTCGTAGGCCGTCACGTACTCCTCGACCAGCCGGTTGATCACATCGGCGCTGCGCTCGACCTTGTTCATCATGCCGACCACCTGGCCGACCGGGTTGAAGTTCACGTCCTTGGCCGCCTCCGGGTAGCGGTGTCCCCGCTTCACGCCGTCGAGGGCGACCATCATCTGCAACGGCATGGGCAGCGGGTCGGGTGTCTCGGCCGACTCCCACGCGTCGGTCCAGTCGTTGCGCAGCATGCGGCAGGGCTTGCCGGTCCAGGACCGCGAGCGGATGGTGTCGTGGCTGGTGGCGTCGATGTAGGTGGCCATCTGCGCGGGCGGCACATTGGCCTCCTCGACGGTGAGCCACAGCGACCCGGTCCACGCGCCCTGCGCGCCCATGGCCAGCGCGGCCGCGACCTGCGCGCCGTTGCCGATGCCACCGGCGGCCAGCACCGGCGTGTCCCCGATCGCCTCGATGACCTGCGGCCACAGCACCAGCGAGGACACCTCACCGCAGTGTCCGCCGCCCTCGGTGCCCTGACACACCACGAAGTCCAGCCCGGCCGCCTTGTGGTTCATCGCGTGCTTGACCGAGCCGCACAGCGCCCCGATCACCCGACCCGAATCCTGGATGCGCTTGACCACGTCCTCGGGCGGGGTGCCCAGCGCGTTGGCGACCAGCTTGGCCTTGGGATGGTTGAGGATCACGTCGACCTGCGGACCCGCGGTGGTCGCGGTCCAGCCCAGCAGCTCGTTGTGGTGCTCGCCCTCGGGCAGCGCGGGCACGTCGTGGTCGGCCAGGATCTGCTGGGCGAAGTCGCGATGCCCCTGCGGAACCAGCTGCGCCAGCTGCTTTTCCAGCTGTTCGGGACTGAGTCCCTCGACGCCCTTGCCCTCGTACTTGGACGGGATCACCAGGTCCACGCCGTAGATGCCGTTGACGTGCTCGTCGAGCCAGGCCAGTTCCACCTCGAGCTGTTCGGCGGTGAAGCCGACCGCGCCGAGCACACCGAGCCCGCCCGCGTTGCTCACCGCGGCCACCACGTCGCGGCAGTGGGTGAAGGCGAAGAGGGGGAACTCGATGCCGAGCTGTTCGCAGAATTCGGTACGCATACCGAACTGTAACACGTTCTAGTTTATCCGAGAACGGTTGATTTCAGACGGCGGCGTCCTCGAGGGCGACCAGGGAATCCTCCAGGTGATCGAGCAATCGGTGCAGGTCGGGCAGGGTGCGGCGGCAGCCGACCAGGCCGAAATCGAGATTGTCCCCGTGCGAGGTGAGGGTGATGTTCACGGCCTGGCCGTCCAGTGGGATGGACAGCGGGTAGCCCGCGTCGAGCCGGGCGCCGTTCCAGTACATCGGCTCGCGCGAACCCGGCACATTCGAGATGACGATATTGAACGGCGGCGTCCCCAGCGCGGCGAACCCCGGCAGCAGCAACGCCGCCATCGGGCTCAACATCAGCCCCGCCACCGCGAGGGTCTGGGCCGGGCTCAGTGACCGGTAGACGTCCTTGCTGCGCCGCGTCGACTCGCTCACCACCCGCAACCGCTCCAGCGGATCGGCGACATCGGTCCCCAGATTGCACAGCAGCGCCGCGATCTTCACGCCCTGGGTGTCGGTGTCGTCGGCGTCGCGCAGCGACATGGGCACCATCGCGACCATCGGCTTGTCCGGCAGCGCGTCGCGCTCGAGCAGATACGCGCGCAGCGCCCCCGCCGACATGCTCAGCACCACATCGTTGACGGTGGTCCCGGTCGCCTTCTTCACCTGCTTGATCCGGTCCATCGACCAGGTCCGCACCGCGCACTTGCGCGCCCCGCCGATCGGCACGTTGAACAGCGTGTTCGGCGCCGCGAACGGCAAGGTCAACTGCTGCTCGAGCAGACCGGTGCGGGCCGCGCGCAGCAGCGCCGCCGTCGACGAGCCCGCTGCCGACAGACCACCCAGCAGTCCGCCCAGACCCGCACGGCTCGGCCGGGATTCGGGACGCGGCTTGCGCGGCAGATTCCACGGCACGGTCACCTCGGCGTCCGGATCGGTGCTCAGCGTCCGGCGCAGCAGCCGCTGGGCGGACACACCATCGATCAACGCGTGATGCATCTTCGAGTACAGCGCGAAGCGGCCGTCGGCCAGGCCCTCCACGAAATGCAGTTCCCAGAGCGGACGGTGCCGGTCCAGCAGCGCGCTGTGCAGGCCGGAGGCGTGATCGAGCAGCTGACCCATGGTGCCCGGTGCGGGCAGGGCACTGCGCTGGACGTGGAAGTCCAGGTCGATCTCCGCGTCCTGGGTCCAGGCCAGCTGGGGTGCGCCGAGCCAGGTGGCCGGGCGCTTGCGGAAGGTGGGCCGGAAGGTCTTGTCGGCCAACAGGATGTCGCGGAACTCGCGCAGATAGTTCGGCCCGGCGTCTTCGGGCGGCTCGAACAATTGCAGTGAGCCCACATGCATCGGATGCTCGCGCGACTCCGCGAGCAGGAACAGCGCATCCAACGGTGCGATGAATTCCATGACAGATCGCCCCCTGACGAGAGTGGTTCGGTGCAAGTCTGTAGACGATCGACCACGCTGTCGGGTCGGCACGACGCGCGTGCCACCTTCCAAGTTACCCGCCGGTCGCGCTCACGTCAGCCGAACGCGCGGGGACTCAGACCTGCGCGGGCTCGGCCTGTCGCTGCGCGGGCGCCGGTGCGGCGGGCTCGCCCTCGGCGGGCGGCTCGGTCTCGGGGGTGACCACGCGCAGCACCGCGGTGTGATGTTCCTCGGGTGCGAGCGCCGGTTCCGGCTCGGGCGAAGGGGTTTCGGCGACCGGCTCGGGCGCAGGCGGCTGCGGGGCCGGAACCGACGGCGTCGCGGGGCCTTTCGTGGCGATCTCGATCCCCAACTCCAGCCGGGTGATCTCCACCAGCGCCCGCTCCTGCTCGGCGGCGTGGCGCATGGCCTTCTGCCACAGCGAGGCCATCTCCTCGAGCTCCTCGACGGTGGCCTCCACATCGATGTGCAGCTTGAGCCGCTGCATGGTGATGTGCTGGGCCGCGGTCAGGGTGCGCAGCAGGTCCTCGCACTTGTTCGGGATACGGCGGTGCGCCACCACGCGCAGCCGGGTCAGCATGCCGCCCGGGCGATCCCAGATCACCTTGTGGATCTGCGCGCCCACCCCGTCGATCTCCTCGGCGGTGACCAGATCCCACTCCCCGCAGTTGGCCAGATCGGCGCGCACCGAAGCCGAGGTCTCCAGGATCGAGGCCACCGCGGCGAGCACCGCCTCGCGCCGCCACGCCTCGTGATCGCGCTGGTCACCCACCATGTTCGACAGCTCGACATGACGCTGCGCGGCGTCGAGCGCCTGCCTGCCCCGCTCGTCGGCGGCCGCGATGCCTTCGCGGTGTGTGCGGTTGTTGGCGAAGACGCCGACCAGTACAGCACCGGCGACGGGGAGCGAGCCGAGGAGAGGGAGCCACTGAGTCACCCGCCGATCATTGCATCGCGACAAGAATCAGTCACCATGATCGGCGCGTTGCCCGAAGATCGCACCGGGGTGTCGCACTGTGACAGCGGCGGATTCCCGCCGATTTCGCCGGGCACCGACCCGCCTTCCGCAGCCGCGCGCGGAATCGGAGGCGCTACACGACGAAGTCCCCGGTGCGGCAACCAGTTCAGGTGCCGCGCCGGGGAATTCGGTTCTCGCGGTGGTCAGTTCGCCGGAGTCGTGGTGGTCGGCTCGCCGGTGGTGGTGGTCGGGGCCGCTGTGGTGGTGGGGGCCGGGGACGTGGTGGTCGTGGTCGTCGGCGCGGGGGCTGCGGCCTGGTTGGTCGCGGGCTCCGGTGCCGGGGCCGGGGTGGTGGTGGTCGGCTCGGCCGTGGTGGTCGACGGGGCCGTGGTGGACGGCGCGGTCGTCGATCCGGTGGTCGAGGTGGTCGTCGACGGCGCGGTCGTGGTGTTCTTGCTGGTGGTCGTCGACTTGCTGGTGGTGGTGGTCGGCTTGTTGGACGTGGTCGAGGTCGGCGCCGCGGTGGTGGTCGTGGCGGGCTTGGTCGGCGCGGCCAGGGCGGCGGTCACGTCCTCGTCGGCGGGCGCGGACTTCTTGTCCACCGTCTCACCGGCCTGGGCCTGCTTGGCCAGGTGGGTCAGCCAGGCCGCCGCGTACTCCGCCGAGGTCAGCGGCTTGCCGTTGGCGGCGTCGGAATCACGCCAGTAGTCGAAGTGGTGACCGGTGCCGTTCGGGCCGAGGGTCAGCTGGTACGGATCGCTCATCGCCACCGGAATGGTGTTCTGATTGGTCACGATCAGCCCGACGATCTCGTTGAACACCTTCTGCGGCAGGTACGCCAGCGGCGAGACCTGCTCGGCCGCGATCGTGTCCGCCTGCGAGGGCGCCTTGGCCTCGCCCGGCTTGTAGTCCGGGTCGGAGACCTTCAGCAGCACCTCGAGGAAGGTCTCGTCGCTGGCCATCCAGTTCGGGTTGGCGGCGATGTCGGAGAAGGCCGCCATCGCGATGCGGCCCAGCGTGAACGCCATGTCCTGGCCGGTGGCCGGGGTCAGGCCGTCGCGCTGCAGATCGTCGACATTGATCTGACGGCCCACGTTCGCCGCCAGCTGCAACAGCGAGATGTTCTCCGGGGCCGCGCAGGTCAGGTCGCCCTCGGAGCAGAACGAGGCGATCTTGCCGTCGAGCGCGCCGAAGCCGCCGCCGGTGGTCACGCCCTTGCCCGAGATCGGGTCGACGCCGTTCTGGTACTTCTGATCGAAGCCGTCCGGGTTGGCGAACGGGTCCTCGGCGCCGATGAACGGGCCCTCACCGGCCGCGCGACCGGGATCGGCGAACATCACCACACCCAGCACGTCATCGGGGTCGACCACGGAGTAGCCGTCGGCCGGGTCGTCGTTGCCGATGCCCTCGGCCACGCGACGCACCACATCGGCGCCCTCGCTGTAGCCGACGATGGAGAACTTGGTGTCCGGGCAGGCCGCCGAGATCTCCCGCATCACCTGCTGGGTGTTCGCGACACCCGTGTTCACCGCGTCCTCGTAGCTGCGCATGTCCGCCGGGTAGGCGATGTAGACCGCCGCGTACTGGCCGTCGGCCACCGAACTGGCTGGCGCGTTCACCACCGGGTCCACCCACACGCTGCTGTGATCACCCGACAGCGCCGCGGGCAGCGGGTTGCCGTTGGCGTCGAGCAGCATGGCCGTGGTGCCCTCGACCGGGGTGTCGTTGCGCCCGGCCACCGAGATGGTCACCATCTCGCGGCACTCGGTCACCGAGGTGGTGAGCTCGTAGCTGGGGGACTGGGGCTGCTGCGACGTCACCGCGAACGACGCCGCGACGATCGCCGCGACACCCAGGGTCGCCGGGGCGGCGACAGCCGATGCGATGCGATGTTTCGCAAGGAACTCACGCAGATTCATGTCATGATCCCGTTCGAATGACCTACAGGTGGGCAGGCCCCCCGACGGGCCGCATGTCACGAACTCTGTCGTGGGCCACCTGCGGATCGTTACTACCGCGAAGAGCAGTCACGTGCCCCGGGTTCTGGGGGCACGGCAGTGGGCAGGGGGGAAACGCGCATGTCAGCGACGTTGGTGAAGGGTCAGAACGGTCCGGCGGGCGCCGATGTGGTGGTCGTCTCGGCGCGGGTGAACGCGCCGGTGACGCTGGCGGCGTTGCTCGTCACCGAGCAGGGCAAGGTCCGCTCCGATGGCGATCTCGTGTGCGAGTACCAGCCGTTCGCGCCCGGCGTGCGCTTGCAGCACGGGACGCTCACCGTCTCGCTGACGCAGGTGCCCGCCGAGATCGCGCAGGTCAGAGCGGTGATCGCGCTCGACGAACCGGCGGGCGGTTTCGGGCGGATCGCGGCGCCGGTGGTGCTGCTCGCGTCGGCCGAGGGTGCGCCGCTCTACGACTTCCCCATCGACGGGTTGAGCACGGAGTCGGCGGTGTTGGCGGTCGAGTTCTACCGCCGTCAAGGAGCCTGGAAAGTTCGGGCGCTCGGGGCGGGGTACGCGGGTGGGTTCGCGGCGCTGGTCGGTGATCACGGCGGGCGATTGATCGAGGCACCGCGCCCGGCAGCACCGCAGTATCCGGCGGCCGCACAGTATCCGGCGGCCCCGCCGATTCCCGCCGGTTCGGGCCCGGCCGTCGTACCGGGTTCCGCTGCTTCGGGTCCGGCCGGTCCAGGTTCCGCCGGGTCGGGTCCGGCCGCGCCCGGCCTGCCCCGGCACCGCCCGGTCAGCCTGGCCAAGGGCCAGCAGGTCACCCTCCGCAAAGACGGCGGCGCCGCCCTCACCTTCGTCCGCATGGGCCTGGGCTGGGACCCCGTCCTGCGCGGTCGCCTGTTCGGCCGCCGCCCGATCGAGATCGACCTCGACGCCTCGGTCGCCATGTTCGCCGACCACACCCTCGTCGACCTGGTCTGCTTCGGTCAGCTCACCTCCCGCGACGGCGCCATCCGCCACCAGGGCGACAACCTCACCGGCGAGGGCGACGGCGACGACGAGGTGATCCTGGTCGACCTGGTCCGCGTCCCCGTGCACGTCACCACCCTGCTCTTCTTCGTCACCTCCTACCAGGGCCACACCTTCGAACAGGTCACCAACGCCTTCTGTCGCCTCGTCGACAACACCAACGACCGCGAACTGGCCCGCTACGCCCTCACCGGCGGCATGCCCTACACCGCCATCGCCATGGCGAAGGTCGCCCGCTCCGGCCGCGAATGGACCATGCGGGCCATCGGCGAACCCTTCCAGGCCCGCACTCCCGGCGACGCCATCCCGCAGCTGGGCCAGTTCCTGCTGCGCTGACCTCACCCGAGCGCGGCGACCTCCCGCACCGAATCCGCGATGGCCAGGAAGTCCTTGCGCAGGATGGCGCCGTGATTGCTCGTCACCTTGGCCGCCACCCGGATGTTCGGTTTGCGGGCCGTCACCGCGTCGAGCCCGCTCCGGATCTTCTCCTGCTCGTCGCCCTTGCTGCCGAACGAGGTCCCCGAGGCCACCACATAGCGCACCGGCACACTGATCGTGTCCAGTACCGGCCCCAGCTCGTCGGTCCGGGAGAGCTTGCCGAGCTCGATATTGCTCTCGGCCTGCTGCGCGGCGTTCATCCTCGGGACCAGCCCCGTCGGCCGCAGCAGCGGCATGAACCAGCTCAACCGCTTGAACAGCGTGCGGATGCGCTTCTCCATGGCGTCATCGAGCCAGTCGTAGGGAAAGGCCCCGTCGACCAGCACCGCCCCGATCGCCCGCTCCGGATTCCGCGCCGCCCAGTGCGCCCCGACGACAGCACCGTAGGACCAGCCCACCAGCACCGCCCGCTCCACACCCCGCGCCGCCAACACCGCGTCCACATCCCGCACGGCGGCCTCGAACGAGTAGTCCGCCGACAGCCCCGACTTCCGTCCCCGAGCCCGCTCATCGAAGGTGATGTGCCGGAACCCGTCCCCCAACTCGGCGATCGTCTTGCGCCAATACCCCTGCGTCGCGAACTGCCCGTTCAGATAAACCACCGGAATCCCGTCACCCCCGGTATCGGTGACGGCCAACGCCGTGTCGTCGACGCTCACCATCCCACTCCACGCCGTGCTACCCGGTTCGATGTCTCGCGCGGTCATTGTCGACCACCCCTCTCAGTCGTGCTCGTTGATGAGGACAACTGTCGCGCCCCCACCTGACACCGCCCTGACACGTCCCTGACGCCCGCTGACACCCGGAATCAGCTGTTCGAGCGATGCGCATCCCGGCCGACTCCGGGACAGTCGACTCCCAGGAAGGTGAGGCGATGTCCGACTGGGACGGCGCGGGCTACGCGCACATCAGCGCACTCCAACGCGCGATGGCGACCGATGCGGTGGCCACGGTCCCGGTCGCGGGCACCGAGCGCGTCCTCGACGTGGGTTGTGGCGACGGCTACGTGACCCGCCTGCTCGCGGCCTGGGTCCCCGCCGGTTCGGTACTCGGCCTCGACCCGTCCCCCCGCATGATCGAGACCGCCCGCACCGCCGACGACCAACTCACCAACGTCGCCTTCCAGCTCGGCGATGTCACCACGATGACGTTCACCGGCGAGTTCGACCTCGTCGTCTCGTTCAACGCCCTGCACTGGGTACACGACCAGACCCGCGCCTACCGGCACCTCGCCGCGGCCCTGGCCCCCGGCGGCCGGGTTCTGGTCCAGTACGTCTGCGACGGCCCGCGCCCCAGCATCGAAGACATCGCGACCACCGTCACCACCGAGCCACCCTGGTCGGCCTTCTTCCCCGACTTCCCCCGCCCCTACCTCCACATCGACCCCACCACCCTCCCCGCACTCGCGGCCGCCGCGGGCCTCGCCGTCGTCGCGCAATCCGTCACCGACCGCACCTGGGACTTCGGCTCCCGCGAAGCCTTCACCCGCTGGTGCACAGTCGGCTTCACCGACTGGACCGCCCACCTCCCCGCCCCCGAAATACCAACCTTCGTAGCCGAAGTCGTCCACCGCTACGAAACCGTCACCGCCACACCAGGACTGTTCCACTTCCTCCAACTACGAGCCGAATTGTCCTGCCCCACCCCCGAATAGCCGATCACCAGATATCCACCCACTGCGGCCGCCGCGGCACATCGAACCCAGCCGCCCGCCCCCGCACCAACACCGGCAATTCCGCCCCCACCGCAAACCGATCCATCAGCGCCGACGCCGCGGACTTCCGCAATTCGTTGAACGCGAACTCCTTCTTCATCTCATGCTCCACCCCGCTCCCCGGATGCGTGAACCGCACCTCGAGCCGAACCCGATGCGTCGACAACGGATTGTTCGACGTCCGCGTCACCCGCCGCCCGGCCCCGACCACCGTAGCGACGACCGCCTCACCATTCCTACGCAGATACGCCCGCTGCCCCACCCACACCACCCCCCGCAACACCAACGAGAACCTCTCGGCCGCGCGAATGGCTGACCGATCAGCCGCGGGCCATATCCACGAACCGGCTCAAATGCAGCTGATGCGCCACGGTGATGGTGGCAGTCGGGCCGTTTCGGTGCTTACCGACGATGAGGTCGGCCTCGCCGCCACGCGGGTCGTCACGTTCGAACGCATCGGGCCGGTGCAGCAGGATGACCATGTCGGCGTCCTGCTCGAGCGAGTTGTGCGCGGAAATACCCTGTGCGACGAAGTTGTGCGTGCCGGGAACGGTGCCGTCGTAGACGTCCTGTTCACCGAGGCTGGTGATTTCGACGATCTTGTCCCAGAAGACATCGTTCGTGGCGAGCATTTCGATGTCCGCATCGTCGAGAACGGTGGCGACGCGGGCGAGCCGGGATCGGCTGGGGGAACGCTTCCACATCGAGTTTCCGCAGAATCGCGAACCCATGGCTGCCGAGAACTCACGATGGGTCATCTGTTTGTCGGCGAGCAGTGTGCGGACCCGATTCCAGACCTCTGCCGGGACGGTGTCCACGTTGGTGTTGCGTGCCATCGTGCTCAGTTCGGACAGCGCGGCCGCTGCGGAGCGGCCCCGGGCCCCGTGCGCACCGACGTCACGCAGGAACGTTGTCTGGTTTTCACCGCCGTCGATTGTCAGGTGATAGCAGGGGCGATAGTCGCCCTTGCGAACTGTCTTGATGCGGCCGTGAACACCCAACCGCAGCAGTAGCTGGTTGACGTCGTCGATCAGTCGGCGGCTCGTCGATGCGTAGTAGACACGCGCCTGTTGGGCCTTGGCATCCCATCGCACCGATCCATCGGTGGCCCACAGGTGACGTAGGAACAGCGCGACTTGGTCATCAGGCAGCGCGAATACCGGTTCCGGAACGAACTTCTCGTAGCTACGAAGCCCGAACAGGCCGAGGCTGTCCAGCCAGGCCGCGATCGGATTGCGCTTGCCACGGGTGAGCCGGAAGGGCGCGGGCAGTCGCAGGGTGGTGACGCGGGCAGCGGCGTACTCGTCGCGTACCGCGGTGACTCCGAAGTGCTCGGCAGCCGTCGTGACGGCGGCGAGATTCTCCTCATCGACGCTGGCGTAGCGGACCGGCTGGCGCTTCACGCACGAGCCATCGCCGATCATGTGCGCGAGCATCACGATCTCGGCTTCAGGGAGCCGCGCGGTGTGGACGGGTTCGGGTACCCGGCGCGGTGTCGCGAGACGGTCGCCGACGGCGAGCTGGTCGAGCGCGATCCAGCCGTCGACAGTCAGGAACGGGTGGTTACCGGTCGCTTCGACCTCGCGGCCGGAAGCGAGTCGTAGCCGGAACACTTCCTTGCGTCCGCTCGGAAAAACCTTCACCATCGGTCGGGCGACCATCCGCATGCGTTCGTCGAGTGACCAGACCAGAGGCTGTTCACCGTTGCTGAGCAACTCGCCCAAGGTCACTTCGGCGCCGGTGTCTGCGCGCAGGATGCGCGTGGACGCGGGCATGCAGCCCGATTCGCGAAGGTCGGAGACCATGGGCCGCTTGTCCGTTCGCTGTTCCGGACCACGGTTCAGCTGGGAGATCGCGATCACCGGAACCTCGAGCTCCTTGGCGAGCAGCTTCAGATGCCGCGAGAACTCCGAGACTTCCTGCTGGCGCGATTCGACCTTCTTGCCGGAGCTCATCAGCTGGAGGTAGTCCACCACCACGAGCTTCAGGTCGTGCCGTTGCTTGAGCCGCCGCGCCTTCGCCCGAATCTCCATCATGGTCAGGTTCGGCGAATCGTCGACGAACAACGGTGCCTCACTGATCTCACTCATCCGTCGGGCCAGCTTGGTCCAGTCGTCATCGCTCATCCGGCCCGAGCGCATATCGCCCAGTTTGATCTTCGCTTCGGCGGAGAGAAGACGCATGACAATCTCGGTGCGGCTCATCTCGAGCGAGAAGATGACGCTGGCCATGCCGTGTTTGATGGAGCAGCTGCGCATGAAATCCATGCCGAGCGTCGAGTTGTGTGTCGGCACCATCGTGCGTCCGGCCAGATACAGGTGGTCGGCGTTGTCGACTTCGACGCAGCGGACCGGAACCGGGTCGATCTTGCGGATGTCGACGATCTGTCGAGCCTCCGAGCGGGCGGACCTGGGCAGCATGTGCGCGAAGTGGTCGCGTGGGGTGCGCAGGCTGTGTGCGATCTCGCCGGTCGTACGAACCAACGGGTGCGGCGCCAAGGTGGGGGCCATAGTGACCCACTGGTGTTCTTCGTCGGCGGTGATGACGGTGCCATCGGAGAGTTCGACCTCGAAGCACGTGCGATCGAGCATCACCTCGGTGGTCGCGAGGACCAGTGTGGGTCTGCCGTCGGGCCCTAGCAGTTCGTCGCCGACGCGGACCTCGCCCATCGTCGTCCACCCGGCCGGGGTCGGCAGGGGGGTGTCGAGCGCGAGTGCCTTACCTACACCGGGTCGGGCCGCGACGATGATCATCTGGCCCGCGTGCAATCCGTTGGTGAGTTCGTCGAGTTCGGTGAAGCCGGTGGGGACGCCGAGGGAGATGCCGCCGCGGGAGGCGATGGAGTCGATTTCGTCCATGGTGGGCTGGAGGAGTTCTTCCAGCGGGGTGAAGTCCTCGGTGGTGCGGCGTTCGGTGACTTCGTAGATCTCGGCCTGGGCGCGGTCGACGACCTCGGCGACGTCCTGGCCGTCGGCGCCCGCGTAGCCGAACTGGACGATGCGGGTGCCCGCTTCGACCAGGCGGCGCAGGATGGCCTTCTCGGCGACGATCTCGGCGTAGAAACCGGCGTTGGCGGCGGTGGGCACGGTCTGGGTGAGGGTCACCAGGTAGGGGGCGCCGCCGATGCGCTTGAGTTCGCCGCGGCGATCGAGACCGGCGGCGACGGTGACGGGGTCGGCGGGCTCGCCGCGGCCGTAGAGGTCGAGGATGGTGTCGTAGACGGCCTGGTGCGCGGGACGGTAGAAGTCGCCGGGGCGCAGCACCTCGACCACGTCGGCGATGGCGTCCTTGCTCAGCAGCATGCCGCCGAGCACGGACTGCTCGGCCGCCATGTCGTGCGGTGGCTGCCTGCCGAAGTCCTCGCCGGGGGGTTCGGGCGGGAAGTCGGTGTGCGCGCGGTCGCCGGTGGTGGTCACCAGACCGTCCTCTCTGCCCTCGAGCTCGGGGGTTTCACATCGATGAACTCGTTGTACTCCCGGGCTCCGACACGAAGTCAGCAATCGGTTGCCTGCGTGCTTCCCGGGGTCGCGCGCAGGACGATGCGACGAACCTAGGCGACGTTTTCGGGACGCGCCAAGCCGACCTGTGCACACAACTGTGGATAACTTGGGGGTAGTTCACCCAGAGTTGTGCAGCGCCTGTGGAAAACATGGGGAAAACCCAGGTCAGTGTGGTGGAACGCCCTGCTAGGCCCGCTATTACCGGACTCTCGTCCTGTGGATGAAAGAAGTTCCGGCGTGTCGGTAAAGGTGAACAGCCGGGCGTGTTGGGTAAACAGCGGCCGTGCACGGTATGACCGGAGTCACAAATGTGCCGGTCGGTTTCGACGGTAATCCACAGGCGGAATAACAGGAGGTCAGCGAGTTGCCGACCGTGGGCCACCCGCAGCGCCCCGGGGCACTCGAAGTGGCGGTTATCGGTCAGCTAACGCCGCCGTAGGCAAGGGAAACCACCCCTGTGCGAACACAGGGGTGGTTTCCCAGCGAACTCAGTTCGCAGCAACCTCGAGGTTGAACTTGGCAACCACATCGGGGTGCAGGTGCACCACGATGCCGTGCTTGCCGGTCGCCTTGATGTGCGACTTCGGCAGCTCGATGCTGCGCTTGTCCACCACGGGGCCACCGGCGGCCTTGATGGCACCGGCCACGTCGGCGGTGGTGACCGAACCGAACAGCTTGCCGCTGTCGGCGGTCTTCACGGCCAGCGAGACGGCTTCCAGGCCCTCGATGGCCTGCTTCAGCTCGTTGGCGTGGTCCAGGTCGCGCACCTTGCGGGCGTCCTGGGCGCGACGGATGCCGTCGACCTGCTTCTGGGCGCCACGGGTGGCCACGATGGCCAGGCCGCGGGGCAGCAGGTAGTTGCGGCCGTAACCGTCCTTGACCTCGACGAGGTCGCCCGGCGCACCGAGGTTGTCGACATCAGCGGTGAGGATGAGCTTCATCTGTCTGACTCCCTTTCTCAGCGAGCGGTCGACACGTAAGGCAGCAGGGCCACCTCACGCGAGTTCTTGACGGCCACAGCGATGTCACGCTGGTGCTGCACGCAGTTGCCGGTGACGCGGCGAGCGCGGATCTTGCCGCGGTCGCTGACGTACTTGCGCAGCAGCGTGGTGTCCTTGTAATCGATATTGACGATTCCGGCCTTGGCTTCCTTGCAGAAAGCGCACGCCTTCTTCTTCAGTACCTTTTCGCGCGCGGGCGCTTTAGGCATGGTCTTCTCTCCGTACTATGAGTGCCGTTCCTCAGAACGGCGGTTCGTCATCCATGCGGCCGCCGCCTCCGAAGGAGGACCCGGCCGCGGGCGCGCTACCCCACGGATCGTCGTTACCGGCGTTGCCGCCGCCCGACTGTCCGCCGCCGTTGTTGGCGTTGTAGCCGCCTGCGCTCGCACCACCACCGGCATTACCGGAACCACCACCGAAGCCGCCGCCTCCGCCGCCGCGACCGGCCTTGGAGACCTTGGCCGTCGCGTAGCGCAGCGAGGGGCCGACCTCGTCGACCTCGAGTTCGACGACTGTGCGCTTCTCACCCTCGCGGGTTTCGTAGGAGCGCTGCTTGAGCCGTCCGCTCACGATCACGCGAGCGCCTCGGGTCAGGCTCTCGGCGACATTCTCCGCTGCCTCACGCCAGATGTTGCAGCGCAGGAACAGAGCCTCGCCGTCTTTCCATTCGTTCGAATTGCGATCGAACACGCGGGGAGTCGAAGCGACGGTGAAATTCGCCACCGCTGCGCCCGCGGGCGTGAAACGAAGCTCGGGGTCTGCCGTCAAATTGCCGATGACGGTGATGACCGTGTCGCCTGCCATGGGGGTTCCTCCTGCTCGGGGGTGCAGTCCGCATCTCGGGATTTGCGCTCGAGCCTAAAGCTAGGCTCTGACAGGAAATCCGAGAAGTGGTTGCGGACTACTTGTCGTTGCGCAGAACCTTGGTGCGCAGCACCGTTTCGTTCAGGCCCAGCTGGCGATCGAGCTCGCTCACGGTGGCCGGGGTCGCGGTCAGTTCGACGACCGCGTAGATGCCTTCGGCCTGCTTGGCGATCTCGTAGGCGAGCCGACGACGGCCCCAGATGTCGACCTTGTCGACCTTGCCGCCCTCGGTCTTGACGACGTTGAGCAGGTTATCCAGGGACTGCCCGACGATGCGCTCGTCCAGGCTGGGGTCGAGGATGACCATCACTTCATATTGACGCACGGACCAATCACCTCCTGTGGACTAGGAAACGGCCATGGACTTTCCATGGCAGGAGGGTTCGTTGCGTCAGCAACCCGACAAGGCTACCTGAGCGCCCTGGGCGCGACGAAATCGATCATGAGCGCGGGTTGACCGCCGGACAACAGCGCCTCGCCGCTTAGGGTGATTGCCATGACGAACGACCCGCTGCCCCGCGCGCGGACGGGCGCGGGCCGGGCCACGGCGCTGGCCTTCGTCGTGCTGCTGCTGTGCGGGCTCACCCTCGCGGTGGCGTACGCGAACAAGGCGCGCTGTGCGGGCGGACCGGTCGACGAATACGGCCGCAGCGAGGTCTTCGATATCCGCAAGGACCGCGATGTCTGCTATTCGGATATCCAATTCCTGTGGCAGGGAAGGGAAATCGACAATCACGTCTTCCCGTATGTCGACGGCGCGATCACCGACGACGGTGTCCTGATCGGCGGCGCGGTGGAGTATCCGGTCCTCAGCGGACTGCTCATGTGGGCGGGCGCGATCGGGGTGGACAACGACGCCGATTTCCTCTGGCATTCGGCGCTGCTGCTCGCGCCGTTCGCGCTGCTGACCGCCTGGCTGCTGGCGCGGATGTCGGGCGCGGCGGCCCTGCTCTGGGCGACCGGCCCGCCGCTGGTGTTCTACGCCTTCCACAACTGGGAGTTGCCGGTGGTGGCGACCTCGGTCGCGGCGGTGGCGGTGCTCACGCTGCCCTCGCGCCTGAGCGTGCGCACCCGGGGCATCATCGCCGCGGTGCTGCTGGCGCTGGGTTTCTGTCTGAAGATCTATCCAGGCATCTTCGTGCTGCCGCTGGCGATCTACGTGCTCACCGAGGGCGCGCCGCGCGGCACGCGTCGGCTGCGCGAGCTCGACGTGGCAGGTGCGGCGCAGACGTTGCTGGCCGCCATGGCGACGGTGGCGGCGGTGAATCTGCCGTTCGTGCTGGCCGGGGTGGAGGGCTGGCGGGCCTCGGTCACCTTCCAGCGACTGCGGCAGGCCGATATCACCACCAATTCCATCTGGTACTGGGGTCACCAGGCGATCTTCGGTCGCGACGCCGAGACCACTCAGACCTGGCACGACTTCGTCGCGATCGCCTCACCCGGGCTGATGGCCGCTGCCTTCGCGCTGGCGCTGTGGTTGGGGCTGCGCCGCTGGACCCCGGCCGCGCCGTTCCCGTGGGTGGGTGTGAGCGCGGCGATGCTGGCCGGTTTCCTGCTTTTCCACAAGGTGCACTCACCCCAGTACACCCTGTGGATAATTCCGTTCCTGGTGCTGCTCGAGGTGCCGTGGTCGATGGTCGCGGCCTATCTGGTGGCCGACGCGGCGGTCGGCATCGGGGTGTTCCGCTACTTCTGGACGATGGGCCAGGGCGAGGACTACGAGACGCTGGAGGGGATCGTGCAGTTCGGCGTCTGGTTGCGCAGCGCCCTGCTGCTGGCGTTGTTCTTCGTGTTCCTGCGCGCCCGGCTGCGCGGCGCGATCGCCGCGGAACCGGTCGGCCCGCCGCCGCGCGTGCTGCAACCGGTGGCCTGAGAGACGACGACGGCGGCGGACCCCCGAGGGGCTCCGCCGCCGTCGTGGCGAGCGAACCGGTCAGCTGACCGGGGCGGTCTCCTTGGTCTCGTCGACCTCGTCGGGCTCCGCCTTGCGGTTGCGGATGATGCTCGTGATGAGCGCCGCGCCGATGAACGCCACGCCGACCAGGCCGGTGATCAGCTCGTCGACGTGCACGCCGATCGAGATCAGCAGGATCGTCGCCAGCGCGCCGATGGCCCAGTGCGCGCCGTGCTCGAGGTACACGTACTCCGAGAGCGTGCCCTGCCGGACCAGGTACACCGTGATCGACCGGACGAACATCGCGCCGATCAGGCCCAGGCCCAGCGCGATGATGATCGGGTCGGAGGTGATGGCGAACGCGCCGATCACGCCGTCGAAGGAGAACGACGCGTCGAGCACCTCGAGGTAGAGGAACAGGAAGAACGCGGCCTTACCGGTCGCCTTGACCAGCTTGGACGGGCCGCCGGATTCGAGGTCCTCGGTGTGGAACATCGAGCCGAGACCATCGACCAGGATGTAGACGATCATGCCGAGCAGGCCCGCGACCAGCACGGTCGAGCGGTCGTCGTCGGCGGCGAGGAACTCCGCCACCAGCACCAGGCCGGTACCGGCGACGACCACCGAGAGCATGTCGAGCTTGCCCGCCTTGGCCAGCGGACGCTCCAGCCAGCTCAACCAGGTGATCTCGCGTTCGTCGAAGATGAAGTTCAGGAACAGCAGCGCGAGGAACATGCCACCGAACGCCGCGATCTGCGGGTGCGCGTCGGTGAGCAGGGTTTCGTAGCTGGGGCTGCCGTCGGGGAAGTAGGCCGCGTCGTCCGCGGGCGGGTTGAGCGCCAGGTTGAACGCGTCCACCGGGTTGAGTCCGGCGGTGATCCACACGATCGCCAGCGGGAAGACCAGTCGCATGCCGAACACGGCGATGACGACGCCGACAGTCAGGAAGATCCGCTGCCAGAACTCACTCATCCGTTCCAGGACGGTGGCGTTGATGACGGCGTTGTCGAACGACAGCGACACCTCGAGGATGCCGAGGATCGCACACAGTGCCAGTGCGGTCGCGCCACCGTAGAGGTAGGCGACGACCAGCGAGGCCACCGTGATGACGATGGACAGGCCGAAGATGCGCGTAATCACGCGGAGGGACCTTTCTGTGTCACACGAACAGGGGGCCCGAAAGTGTCGAGCCCCCTATCCGCAATGGTGACTAGACGTTGACGCCGTAGTCGCGGGCGATACCCGCCAGGCCGGAGGCGTAACCCTGCCCGATGGCGCGGAACTTCCACTCGGCGCCGTTGCGGTACAGCTCGCCGAAGACCATAGCGGTCTCGGTCGAGGCGTCCTCGGACAGGTCGTAGCGCGCCAGCTCGGTGCCGTTGGCCCGGTCGACGACGCGGATGTAGGCGTTGCGCACCTGGCCGAACGACTGCGAGCGGGTCTCGGCGTCGTAGATCGAGACCGGGAAGAAGATGCTCTCGATGGTCGGCGGGGTGTTGGCCAGGTCGACGTTGATGACCTCGTCGTCGCCCTCGCCCTCACCGGTGGTGTTGTCACCGGCGTGCTCGATGGCGCCCTCCGGGGACTTCAGGTTGTTGAAGAACACGAAGTGCTTGTCGGAGACGACCTTCTTGTCGGCGCCGGTGGCGATCGCGCTCGCGTCGAGGTCGAAGTCGGTGCCGGTGGTGGTGCGCACGTCCCAGCCGAGGCCGACCGCGACCGCGGTCAGGTTCGGGGCCTCTTTGGTCAGCGAAACATTGCCGCCCTTGGACAGACTGACACCCATGCGGGAATCCCTTCGGTTGGTCTCGTGTGTCGGTTCCCAGCATGTCCGAATCGCCGGGTACGGCTACGACAGTAATAGGTTTCACGGATCTTGCGTAGGAACCGTCTGCAGCCCAGGTGAACCGGGGGAATCTCCTACCATCGGGCAGTGTGCGCCCGGCGACGGCGCCCGGTTGGGGAAAGGACGTGACGGTGACACCTCGCAGACGCGGCTGGTTCAGGTCCGGGGCGGATCATGGCTGGATCAGTGGTGCGCGAGCCGCGACGTCGGCCGCTTTCCTCGACATGGATCGCAGACAGACGGCGGCGGAGGCGGGTGTGGTGGCCAGCGAGCAGGTCTTCCCGGAACGCCGGGTGGAGGCGCTGTGGGAGCCGGTGCGGGCGCGCTGTTACGCGGCCGCGGGCGCCTACCTGGCTTTCACCGACGAGCTCGACGCCGCCGAGGCCGCGGGCACGCCGGTCCCCGACGGGCCCGGCCGGGCCGACGCGCTGGTGCGTCAGCTCACCGAGGCCGCGCGCGGGGTCGACGAGTTCTATCACGCCCAGCGCGCGGGGCTCGAGCACGCGGCGAGCGTGCGCACCTCGGTGCCGCAGTTGCTCCAGCAGGTGCGTCAGGAGGGTGAGCGGGCGCTGGCGGCGGCGGAGTCCTCGGGGTTCGCGGGGTATCCCTCGATCGTCGCGGGGGCCGCCCGGGTGACTGAGGCGCTGGTCACAGCGTCGGCGGTGGACCCGCTGAGCGCGGTCGGGGCCGCGCGCGAGGCGGCGGCGGGGGTGCAGCAGGCCACCAAGGATCTCTCGGATGCGTTGGCGCAGGCCCCTTCTCGCGCCGAGGCGGCGAGCAAGGCGATCGCCTCGGTGACCACCCGGCTGGCCGCGGTGCGCAATCGCGGGGCGGCGCTGGGCCCGGCCTACTCGGCGTTGCTGCGCGAGTTCAACGCTGCGAGTTCGGCGGATCTGACCAACAATGAGCGAGACAGCCGCCGCGACATCGACGCCGCAGACGTTGCGCTGGCGCAAGCGCGGGTCGCGGCCGCCGACCACGACCCGGAGACCGCCCTTGACCTGACCGCCACCGCGCGCGAGCACCTCGCCGAGGCCGAACGACTGGTCGACGCCGTCACCCGACGGCTCGAACTGTTGCGCGGGGTGCGTGCCGACCCCGACGCGAAGGCCCGCACCGTACGATTCCGGCTGCGGGACGCGCAGATGCTCGCGGTCGACCGAGGACTGGTCGCCGAGTGGGGTTCGGTGCTCGACGCGCAAGCCGAACGCCTCGATCGCATCGCTTCCGGACTGACGGGTCGTCATCCAGACTATTGGGCGTACGTGACGGAACTCGATACCGTCGCGACGTTCATCGCCGGAGTAGTCGACCGCATGAGAAAACACGACAGCACATAGGACCTTCAGTAGAGATGACTTGGCACGAATGAGGTGGGGGGAATGACCGCGGGGTACGCCGTAGCGACAGAGGTTTGCCTGCACAAGCAGGTCCCGCTGCGACATTTCCGCCAGTTACAGGGCCCGCGCAGCCGGGAGCTGTTCCTGGTGGAACCCGAGCCGCTGGTCGGCTCCGACGACCGCGAGCTACTGGCCACCGCGCTCGGCGCGACCCTGTACGTCCCCGCGACCAGACCCGACCTGGCCGCCACCATCCGCAGACGGGCCGCGCGCGGCGTGTGTTCGATGGTCATCGACCTCGAGGACGCCGTCGCCGATCACCAGGTGGAGGCCGCCAAACAGCACGCGGTGGACACCCTGGACCTGCTCGCGCACAGCCTCGACCCCAATCCGCTGCTGTTCGTGCGCGTGCGCGATCCGCAGACCGTTGTCGAGCTGGCCGAGCGGCTCGGCCGCGGCCGTGAGGTGCTCACCGGCTTCGTCTTCCCCAAGTTCGACGCCGTCACCGGGCCCGCCTACCTGGACGCGCTGGACCGCGCGGTCGGCGCGCTGGGCCGTCGCGTCTACGGGATGCCGGTGCTGGAATCGGCCAGCCTGGTGCACCGTCAGACCCGCGACGAGCAGCTCGCCGCCATCGCCGAGCTGCTGACCGCGCACCGGGAGCGGCTGCTCGCGGTGCGCATCGGCGCCACCGACATGTGCTCGACCTTCGGCATCCGCCGCGACCGCGACCTGACCATCTACGACGTGCGCGTGGTGGCCGACGTGATCGCCGACATCGTCAACTACCTCGGCCGCGCCGACGGCACCGGCTTCATCATCACCGGCCCGGTCTGGGAGTACTTCGCCGATCACGAACGCATGTTCCGGCCGCTGCTGCGCACCGCGCCGTTCGAGGAGTCCGACGCGGTGCCGTTCCGGCAGTACCTGGTCAGCCGCGATCTGGACGGCCTGCTGCGCGAGATCACCCTCGACCGTGCCAACGGCATCCAGGGCAAGACGGTGATCCACCCCTCGCACGTGGCCGCCGTGCACGCGCTGTCGGTGGTGACGCACGAGGAGTACGCCGACGCGCTGCACATCATGGAGGCCGACGTCGGCGGCGTCGCGGCCTCGGAATACCGCAACAAGATGAACGAGATGCGCCCGCACCGCAGCTGGGCCCGCCAGACCCTGGTCCGGGCCCGCGCGTTCGGCGTGGCGAACAAAGGAGTGTCCTTCGTGGATCTGCTGACAGCGATGATCGCCGAATGAGCGTCGTCGACAAGCCTTGGGCCACCGCCCATCTGGGCATCGAACTCCACCACGGCGAGTCCTTCACCGCTGGCACCACACCCTCCGACGACGCCGATGGCGCGGTAGGCGGTGACGGGCTGCTGGGCGAGCTGACGATCGGTGGGCTGGTGGTGCCCGGTCTGCGGCGCAATCCGCGGCGGGCGCATCTGTTGGTGTCGACGGTGCTGGGTAAGCATCTGCCGACCGATCCTCGGGTCGTGATCGGGGCGGGGGAGCGGCTGGCGGATCTGGTGCGCGAGAAGCTCTCCGAGCGTGCGCCGGTGGTGCTCGGGTTCGCCGAGACCGCGACCGGGCTGGGGCACTGTGTGGCGGCGCGGCTCGAGGCCGACTGCTACCTGCACTCCACCCGCAGGCCCGAACCGCGCGCCACCACGCTGACCGGGTTCGAGGAGGGGCACTCGCACGCCACCTCGCATCTGCTCCAGCCCGCGCCCGCGAGCATCTTCGTCAACGATCGCCCGCTGGTGCTCGTCGACGACGAGATCTCCACCGGTGACACCGCCATCGACGCCGTGCGCGCCCTGCACGCCTTCGCCCCCCGCGCGCACTACGTGCTCGCCTCCCTGGTCGATATGCGCACCCCCGCCGACCACGCCAAGTTCGAGGCAGTGGCCGCCGAACTGGGCGCCCGCATCGACACCGTCTGCCTGGCCGCGGGCCGCACCGAACTGCCCGACGGCCTGATCGAGACCGTCACCGCGCTGCCCGACCCACAGCTCAATCCGATTGCGGCCCAGCGCGGTTCCGCGCACCGCATCGACCTGACCTGGCCCGCCGAGGTTCCAGAGGGTGGCAGACACGGCACCCTGCGCGCCGATGTCGATGCCTTCGACCTCGCCCTGAAATCGGCCACCACCGAGCTCGGCGCGCGCCTGGACGCCGAGTTCCCCGGCCGCCCGGTGATCGTGCTCGGCCACGAAGAACTCATGTACCTCCCGCTGCGCCTGGCCGCCGAGCTCGCCGCCGCAGGCACCCCCACCCGCTTCCAGACCACCACCCGCTCCCCGGCCTACGTCCTCGACGAACCCGGCTACCCCCTGCGCCGCGGCTTCCGCTTCACCGCCCCCGAGCCCGACCCCACCGCCGCCCGCTACCTCTACAACGCCCAGTGGCCCGACACCACCGAGCCCCCGCTCCTCCTGTTCGTCCTCGACCCCCCCGCCGACACCCCCGAACTCACGGCCCCCGGCGGCCTGGTCGACGTCCTCACCGCGTCCGGCGCCGACGTCCTCCTCGCGGTAATCCCCGGCGCCGACCCCCGCACACTCCACGCGGCCCGCGCCACACCGGACGAGAACGCCGAGCCGCCGGTGACCACCGAGCCCAGCGCCGGAACCGCTCCGACCTCCGCGCCCACCGCGTCTGCCACGAGGGCGCCGTTGCCGCGCGCCCTACACGGACCCGAATTCGGTTCCTACGCGGCCGAAGACGTGTCCTGGTTGCTCAAGGACCTGTCCGACGTCGACCTGGAAGCCGATGTGGCCGAACGGGAGCGGCGGATTCAGGCCGGGCTCGCGCATTACGCAGAGTCGCTGCCGGTCGAGTTCCAGCCGGATGCGGAGTATCGGGAGCTGTTCGATCGAGTGCTCGCCGAGAGCGCCGAGCGGCTGGCGCTGGCGGTGGCGACTCTCGCCGAACTCGTTGTCGCCGAACGTGGTACGGACATCGTCCTGGTTTCGCTGGCCAGGGCCGGAACCCCGGTCGGCGTGCTCATGCGTCGCTGGCTGACCAGTGGGATCGGCCGTCCGGCGCTGGATGTTCCGCACTACGCGGTGTCGATCGTGCGCGCGCGGGGGATCGACGCGACCGCGCTCGATTACCTTGCCGAGCACCATGATCCGTCGTCGATCGTGTTCGTGGACGGATGGACCGGCAAGGGCGCCATCACCCGCGAACTCACCGAAGCGCTCGACGCCTATCACGCGGCGGGTGGCGCGCGCTTCGACGACGAGCTGGCCGTGCTGGCCGACCCGGGCAACTGCGTGCGCACCTACGGCACCCGTGACGATTTCCTCATCGCCTCGGCCTGCCTGAATTCGACTGTCTCCGGCCTGGTTTCGCGCACCGTGCTCAACGACACCCTGATCGGCCCCGGCGAGTTCCACGGTGCCAAGTTCTATCGCGAACTCGCGCACGCCGATGTCTCCAACCGGCTGATCGACGCCGTCACCGCCGCCTTCGGCACCATCCGAACGAAGGTGCCCGGCGCGGTCGCCGCCCTCCGGGCATCCGATCGCACTCCGGACTGGTCGGGGTGGGCGTCGGTGGAGCGGGTACGGGCCGAATATGGCATCAGCACAGTCAATTTCGTGAAGCCGGGGGTCGGTGAGACGACGCGGGTGCTGTTGCGCCGCGTACCGTGGCGGGTGCTGGTTCGGGACGCGGACGCGCCGGAGCACGCCCACATCCGCCTGCTCGCCGCGGCGCGCAATGTCCCGGTGGAAGTGGTACCCGACCTGGCCTACTCCTGCATGGGCCTGATCAAGGAGTTACCCCAGTGACCGGTACGGCACTGTTCGCCACTGATCTGGATCGCACGATGATCTTCTCGCGCAACGGCTTCGGCGGCGCGGAGATGGTCGAGAAGGAGTGCGTGGAGTACTACCAGGGCGAGCCTCTGTCGTACATGACCACCGTCGCCGTGGACCGCCTGCGCGCGCTGGCCGCCGTGGCGCCGGTGGTCCCCACGACCACCCGCACGATCGAGCAGTTCCAGCGGATCGCCCTGCCGGGCGCCCCTTGGCGCTACGCGATCACCAGCAATGGCGGCAATATTCTGGTCGACGGCATCCCGGACCCGGCCTGGCGTCTGGGCATCGACGACCAGGTGCGGGCCTCGGGCGCCACCCTCGCCGAGGTGGGTGCCGAGTTACGCGCGCGCATCGACGACTCCTGGGTCACCAAGTATCGCGAGGCCGACGAGCTGTTCTGCTACCTGGTGGTTCGGATCGACGCGGTGCCCGCCGGGTTCCTGGCCGAGTGGGACGCCTGGTGCCGCGCGCACGGCTGGTCGGCCTCGCAGCAGGGGCGCAAGGTCTACACCATGCCCGATGCGGTCTGTAAGAGTCTGGCCGTCACCGAGGTTCGCCGTCGGCTGGTCGACGGGGGCGAATTGACCATGGACGCACCGCTTTTCACCGCAGGAGACGGTGCCCTCGACGCGCCGATGCTCGAGATCGCCGACGCCGCGATCCGCCCCCGCCACGGCGAGCTCGAGGAGCTGGGCTTCACCGCGCCCGCACTCACGGTCACCGAGACCGCGGGCATCCTGGCCGGGGTGGAGATCCTCGACTGGTTCCACGCCGCGGCCGAGCGGGCCGCGCTGCCGGTGGTGGGCGACCCCGTCTGACCCCGCGGCGCGGGGTGCGGGCGTGCCTCACCCCGCGCTCCGCCTGGGTTCAGCCCTGGGGGAACAGCCCCGCCGCCAGCACCGGCCACGATGCCTTGAAGTCGTCCTGCCAGTACCCCCACGAGTGGGTGCCGCTGTCCCGGAACACGAAGGTGCCGGGGATGCCGAGCTGGTCGAGCCGGGCCCGCAGGTTCTGCGCGGACAGCCACACCGCGCCCTCGATCAGCGCGCCCAGCGCGACGGTCTTGGGCGTGTCGGCGGGCTTCTCCATCCGGAACGGCCCGCCCGGCTGGTCGTGGATGCCGGGAATGCCATTGCCCGTCGACACGAAAAGGTGTGTGCCGCGTAGCTTCTCGGCGTTGACGAGCGGATCGTTGGCGGCCCAGCCGGGTCCGTCGAGCGGGCCCCACATATTGCGCACATCGCCGCCGCCGTAGGTCTCCACGGTCATCTTCACCGCCTGCCGTCCGGCGGGATCGCTGACCTGGGTGAGCCCGCTGTAGACCGCCGCGCTGCGGAACAGTCCGGGATGCGCGATGGCCAGATTCAGCACCGGCACCCCCGACATCGACAGTCCGGCAATGGCATTGACGCCATTGGTGCCCAGCGCGGCATCGATCAGCGGGGGCAGTTCCGCGCCGATGTAGGTCTGCCACTTGTTCACCCCGAGCACGGGATCGGGCCGCTCCCAGTCGGTGTAGAAGCTCCACGCGCCGCCGATGATCTGCACGACATTGACGTCCTTGTCGGCCAGGAAGTCGAGCGCGTCGGTGCGCAACTGCCAGGACGCGCGGTCCATTCCGCCACCCGCGCCGTTGAGCAGATACAGCGCGGGCTTGGGCGCGCTGGTGTCGGCGGGGCGCTGGATGTCGACCGGGAAGGTCTTGTCCATGGCCGCGGAGTGCACGTACAGCCGCAGGTGCCGGGCGTCGGTGACCTCCATCTTCTCGATGTAGGACCCGTTGGGCGCGGTGGCGGCGGTGATGTTGACGCCGGGCGCGGTGGCCGGGGCCGCGGACGCGGTGGTCCCGGTGACGAACGACGCGGTGACGGCGCACAGCGCGGCCGCCACGATCCGTCGGATGCTGCGACGCTGCACTGCGCCCACTCCTCTGATCGAACTCTCACCGGCGTGGTCCTCCCGGCGGAGCTCACGGTAGCGGTCCCCCCACCGCCTCCGTCAGATTTTGGCCCGTTCTCGTTTCAGATCAGTAGTGCTGCTGCTGAGAGGCCAGCTGCTGACTCACCAGACCGTGGATGCGCTGCAGACCGCCCACGCTGATCCCGCTCTGCAACTGGCCCTCGATCGTGCGGACCAGCGCGTTGTCGCTCATGATCTTCTCGGTCGACTGGATCAGTACCGTCCCCGCGCCGGTGAAGTCGAACTGCCGTTCCTCACCGGAGTTGGCGCCCATCCTGGCCGCGCCCGCCGCCAGGAACCCGCTGATCCAGCCCTGGTCGTAGTGGTGACTGGGCGACGGGCAGTCGGCCCAGCCGACCAGCGACTCCGGGTCCACCCGCAGCGGCGGCTCGGCGAAGATCACCGGGCCGTTGGAGGAGGCCAGGAACTTGCCGGTGCCGATCAGGGTGAGGAAGCCGGGCACGATCGACTGCTTGAGCGCCAGGCCGGGCTCGAAGGCGAGCAGGTTGGCGGCGCGGATGGTGAGGTTGCCGTCCTCGAGGTCGAAGGAATTGATGTCGTAGCCGCGGTCACCGATGATCAGCTTGCCGTGGCCCTCGGCCACCACGTAGTCGCCGGTGAACAACGGCGCGGAGAACTGGCTGCTCACCATGTGCATGAGATGGCCTTGCAGGCCGTGCGAGAGCAGCTGGAACTGGATCTGGCCGTAGTAGGCGATCATGGCGCCCTTGCGCATGAACCACGGGCCGGTCAGGTCGATGCAGTAGGCGTAGTCGTTGCCCGGGATGTTGTCGCTGGCACCGAGATTCATCGGGGACAGGATTTGGCTCATCGGTTCACAACTTCTCTTCGGAGGCCTGCACGTACACCACACCTTGGCCGTGGCAATGCAGCTGCATCGCCTCGCCCGCGCCGCGACCCACCGCGTCGCGCCAGCTCATGGCGGCCTTGAGCTCGGTCTGCACATTGCCGTAGGCGGCGACGAACGCCTGCGGGTCGACGACCACCGGATTCGGCCCGCCCACCTGCAATTCCAGGAAGCCACCGTGGGCCAGCAGCACGGCCGCGCCGTGGCCGCTGAGCTGGGTGGTGAACATGCCCTGCCCGGTCGCCACGCCAGCGGCGGCGCCGCGCAGCGCGCCCATCAGGCCACCACCGCCCCCGCCGCCACCGGAACTGGCCACCGAGACCACCGAGGCCTGCAACCCGGCGGTGTTGGCCAGCAGCCGCGAGGCTTCCGCCCGCAGCACCGCGCCCGGCTGCATTTGCACCACGTGTACCTCGAGCCCGGCGAAACCGTAATGGACGACGCCGTTTCCGCGTGCCAGCATGGTGCGCTCGTGCTCACCGGCCATCATGGCCCCGGCCATCCGCATCAGCCCGCCGCCGCCCATGCCAGGGCCAGCGCCCGGGATCTGGTGCGGCGCGAACGCGACCTGACCGGTGTAGAACAGCATCGCGCCGGTGCGCGCGACCACGCCGCCCGCCTGCCCGACGTCGACCTTGACGACCTTGCCGTTGACCTTCTCGAACATCGCCCGTCTACCGTTCCGCCGGTTGGATCAGCACCACGCCCTGGCCGTCCCACCGCAGGGAGAACGCCTCACCCGCGTCCTGACCGACCACCGTCCGCCAGGACACGTCGGTGACGAAGGACTGGTTGAGATTGCCGCGCGCCGCGACGAACGCGTCGGGGTCCACGATCAGCGGATACTGCGGCGAGACCTCGAGATGGATCAGCGGACCACCGGCCGACAGCAGCGCCACCTGGCCCTGCCCGGACACCGTGGTGGTGAACAACCCGTTGCCCGAGGACATCCCGCCCACTCCGGCGAAGCGCACGTCGGTGCGCAGATTGCCCGCGAAGGCGAGCAGCTGCTGCGACTCCACCTGCAAGGTCTCGTTGTTGAGGTTCACCACGGTGACGTTCTGGCCGTTGACGGCGAAGAACACCCGGCCGTTGCCCGCGCACTCCATCAGCGACAGCTTCTCGCCGGTGGCGCGGCGCTTGAGCCCGGCGAGCACGCCCTCACCGCCGCCGAACCCGGCCGATTTGAACTGGACATTGCCTTCGTAGGCCACCATCGAGCCAGCGATCGCGCGGATGCTCGTCCCCGCGAGATGCGCCTCGATCACCTTCTTCGACTGTTCGAACAATTGCGCCATGACCGGCCCTGATGCCCCTTCTCCGCTAGTGCGAGGTCACCCTAACCGATTCGGCGGAAACCCGCGCCTGCCCGGAGCGCGGACGCCACCGGCCGGTTTCTCGTAGAGTGACTACAAGACCACCGGCAAGCAATAACGACAAGCAGCAATTATCGACAAGAAGGGTCGAACTTGTCCGCAACACTCGCCAAGGGCCAGAACGGACCACTGGCCGTCAGTGACGTCGTGATCTCGCTCCAGCTCACGGCACCGGCCGATCTGTCCGCACTTCTCGTCACCGAGCAGGGCAAGGTCAGGACCGACGCAGATTTCGTGTTCTACAACCAGCCCAGCGGGCCGGGTGTCGATCTGCGCCCGGGTCCGGCGGGTCAGCCCGCCTCCCTGGCGGTTTCGCTGCCCTCGGTGCCCGCCGACATCGATCAGATCCGCGCCGTCATCACCCTCGACGACGCCAACAGCAACTTCGGCCGCTCCGCGCCGCCCACGGCGATCGTCTCCGACGCCGCCGGAAACCAGTTGTTCGAGTACCGGATCGAGGGGCTCAACTCCGAGTCGATCGTCATCGCGCTCGAGCTCTACCGTCGTCAGGGCAGCTGGAAGGTGCGCGCGGTCGGTCAGGGCTACGCCGGGGGATTCGCCGCGCTGGTCACCGATCACGGTGTGCAGGTGGACGATTCGCCCGCGCCCGCCGCCGCGCAGCCGGTCGCGCCGCCGCCTCCGCCGCAGGCGCCGCCCGCCTACCCGGCCCAGTCGGCGCCGAGCTACCCGCAGCAGGCCGCGCCCGCCTACGCGCCGCCCGGTGGTGGATACCCGCCGCCCGCGCCGCCGCAGCAGCCGCCCACCGGTGGTGGTTACCCGCCGCCGCCCGGTGCCGGATACCCGCCGCCCACCCAGGCCGCGCCGCCGCCCCCGCCGCAGCAGCCCTCCGGGGAGGTCAGCCTGAGCAAGAACGGGCCGGTCAGCCTGCAGAAGGGGCAGCGGGTCACGCTGCGCAAGGAGGGCGGCGCCGCGCTGACCTTCGTCAAGATGGGCCTCGGTTGGGACCCGGTGCAGACGCGCGGGATGTTCGGCAACCGCACCGTCGACATCGATCTCGACGCCTCGGTCTGCCTGTTCGCCGACAACAACCTCGTCGACGTGGCCTACTACGGCCAGCTCTCATCCAAGGACGGTTCGGTGCGCCACCAGGGCGACAACCTCACCGGCGAGGGCGACGGCGACGACGAGATGATCCTGGTCGACCTGACCCGCATCCCGGCGCACATCTCCACGCTGCTGTTCATCGTCACCTCCTACAAGGGTCACACCTTCGAGCAGGTGCAGAACGCCTTCTGCCGCCTGATCGACGGCGCCAACAACGGTGAGCTGGCCCGCTACACCCTCGCGGGCGGCATGCCGTTCACCGCGATGGCGATGGCCAAGGTGTACCGGGTGGGCGGGGACTGGAAGATGCAGGCGCTCGGCGAGGGCTTCCAGGCCAAGCACCCCGGCGAGGCCGTCCCGCAGCTCGGCCGGTTCCTGGGCGGGAACTGAACGATCGTGATCCACCTCGAGGCGGGGCAGAACATCGGGCTCACCGCCGATATCGTGCGTTTCACCGCGCGGACCGCGGGTGTCGTCGAACTCGGCGCGCTGGTGGTCGGCGAGGATCTGCGGGTCCGCGACGAACTCGACCATGTGAGCGCGGCCCGGCCCGCGGCGCCCGGCGTGCGCTTCACCGGTGACGCGGTGGAGCTCACGCTCGCGCAGGTCAGGGCCGAGGCCAACGCCGTGCTGCTCTACGTCGTCGCCGGGCGGGTGCTCGGTGACGTCACCGCGGCGCTGGCCGAGAACGGCAGTCCGGCAGCGGAATTCGTCAGCTCCCCCAGTGCGGGGGAGAGCGCGCTGATCTGCCTCGAGGTGTATCGGCGCGGCGGCGGCTGGAAGTTGCGCGCGCTCGGTCAGGGCTACGCCGGGGGCAGCGCGCAGCTGCTGAGCACCCACGGTGTGCCGGTGCCGGTGCCCGCGCAGGCCAGCGCACCCACGCAGACCGCACCGCGTCCGGCCGCCCCGCCCGCCTCGGGCATTCCGCTCGAGATCGACCACGGTCTGCAACGCATGTGGATGATCTTCGAGGACGCCGCCCGCTCGGCCGCCGCGCTGGTCTCGGCCCGCGACTACGCCACCAAGCGTCTCGACCAGGAGATGTCGGAGGCGGTGTCGAACCCGGCGACCCGCAACACCCCCGCCGCCGACGCCGCCAGGGCCGTCGCCCAGCGCAGGCACGACGAGCTGGTGGCCCTGGCCGACGCCGATCACCGGCGCGACAGCGACCAGCTCGGTCGTGAGATCGCCGAGGCCGACGCCGTGATGCCCGCCGCGCTGGCGTCCTGGCTGGCCCCGGCCTGGACCACCCGCGCCCAGCGCGCCGACGGCATCCGGCTCGGTGAGCTCTACGCGCTCGATCGCGGCGCGCTGCGGGTGCCGTATTGCGTTCCGGTGCCGCTGAATCGGCCGCTGTGGGTGGACACCGAGTCCACCGCCGCCGCGTCGCGGGTGGTCGGCGCGCTGGTGGCCCGACTGGTCGCGGCACTGCCCGACAAGCCGACCAGGGTGGACCTGATCGACCTCTCCGGTGGACTGCGCGGGCTGGCCGCGCCGTTGGCTCCGCTGCTGGCGGGGCCGGTGATCACCGACCACAGCGATATCTCCGCCCGCCTCGGCGAACTCGCCCACGCCGCCGAACTGGCCGAGATCGCCTACCACAGTGGACAGGTCACGCCGCCCGCCGAACACCGCGTCCTGGTGGCCGCCGACTTCCCGCACGGCTACCAGACCAGCGATGTGGTGCACCTGGGTCAGCTCATGGTGCGCGGCGATCTGATCGGGTTGTCGCTGGTGGTCGTCGGCAGTGGTGGCACCGAATTCGCCGATGGTCCGCTGGCGTTGCTCGCGCAGTCCTGTCGGCACCTGCCGACGATTCCCGGCACGCCGCTGTTCGACCCGTGGACCGGCAACCCGTGGGAACTCGACCTGGACATGCTGCCCGCCGAACCCGAACTGCAGGCCCGCTACCTGCGGATGTAGCTACTCCAGCATCGAGGCCGGGCGCGAACTGGTGCAGGCGTGCCGGGGGCGCAGGAACTCCGGCAGCCAGGCCAGCAGCGGGTCGGGGGCGCGGTCGAGGATGCCACCGGCGGGGTCGTCGACGAACTCGCGGCGGACCAGGTCGTCGCCGGGTTGCAGGATCTGGTGCACGATCAGCGCGCACAGGCCCAGCACCGCCAGATCGCGCAGCACCACAGTGCCGGTGAACCACTGTTCGGGCAGGCCCTTGGCGTCCTCGCCGAGGTAGTAGTACATGCGCGGCACCCAGACCAGCGCGTCGATCGTCATCCAGGCCAGCAGGATGCGCCGATGCGGCAGCGCGAGCACGGCCAGCGGCACCAGCCACAGCGAGTACTGCGGGCTCCACACCTTGTTGGTCAGCAGGAACGCGGCGACCACCAGGAAGCACAGTTGCGCCAGGCGCGGGCGGCGGGCGGCGGTCAGCGCGAGGTAGGCGATGGCGGCGCAGGCCAGGGCGAACAGCAGCAGCGAGACGGAGTTGAGGACCGTGGGCGGCTGGCCGTGGTCGAGTTGTCCGTCGAAACCGCCCCAGCCGGTGAACGAGGTGATCACGTTGTAGATCGAGTCGGGGTCGGCGTGCCGGGTGGTGTTGAGGCGGAAGAACTCTCGCCAGCCCTCGGGATAGAGCACCGCGATCGGCAGGTTCACCGCGATCCAGGTACCCACCGCGGCGCACACGGTGAGTGTGGCGGCACCGAGCGGGCGCAGCGCGAAAAGATGGGTGCGCGCGGGGGTTTCGCGCAGGTAGACGCGCAGCGAGTCCAGGCTGTCGATATCGCGCAGGCGCAGTCCGGCGCGCGCGGCGGGCTGACGCCGCATCGGATCGGTGCGCAGGCACAGCACCACGATGGGACCGAGCAGCAGCAGCGGATACAGCTTTGCCGCGCCACCGAGACCGAGCAGGATGCCAGCCAGCACCGGTTTGCGTCGGGCCCAGGCCAGCAGGCCGGTGGCCGCGAACGCCGTCGCCAGCGCGTCGAAGTTGGTGAAGGCGTGCACGATCACCAGCGGCGAGACCGCGATCAGCGCGGCATCCCAGACCCGCCGCCCGGCTAGTCGCGAGGAGGCCCACACGGTGATCAGCCAGCCCATCGACAGCCCCAGCGCGACGATGTTGAAGTACATCACCACCGACAGCGCGCCCGGCAGCGGCAGGTGGTTCCAGACATTGGCGATCTGCGCGGCCGCGTACTGGTAGAGGCCGGACAGCACCGGATACTCCATGTACCTGGTCTCGGTGCCGCCGTCGGGGGTCTTCTCGATCCAGAACTTCTTGTACGGGAAGGCGCCCTCGTCGAGGCGTTCGGCGCCGTAGAGCGGCACCGTGTCCGAGTAGCACATGGCCACGTACTGGCGGCCGTTGTTCCAGTCGAGCATCAGCCCGCCCGCGCCGTTGTCGGTCTGCTGGATGCAGCCCGCCTTGGTGAACCAGCCCAGCGCCAGGAACACCACGGTGAAGGCGAACATCACCCGCAGCGGCGTCCAGAACCGCACCCGGCCGATCAGCGCGTGCTCACCGACCGGGCCGCCGACCACGCTCGACAGCTGCGCCGTCAGCGAATCGTTGCGGCTGGGCCGGTCGCGCGCGTCGACCGAACGCAGGTCGGCGGCCAGCGTGGCGGGCGCGACATACCGCAGCGCACGGCCCGGCGGGTTACCACTGGAAGCCGGGGGTTCCGTGAGTTGCTGGTCGGTCACGACATTCGAGGCTACCGGTGACTATCGCGAACGGGTCGGTGTGGCTCCCGCGCCGCTGCTCTCGTCGTCGTTGTTGCCGCCCGCGCCCGGCCTGGTGGTCGGGGTGGTGCCGCCGGGCGAGCCGCCGTCCGGGGGCGCCACCGGCTGACCGGGCAGCGGTCCGGCGCCGGTGGTCTCCGGTGTCTGCTGCGACTGCGGCGTCGCGGGCTGCTGCTGCACGCCGGGCACCGGGATGCGCACGCCGGGGAAGATCTCCACCTCGGAGGGCACGATCACCGGCGGGGCGAAGGTCGGGGCGGTGGTGGAGGGCGCGGTGTAGGGCGCCGACCACTCCGGCACACCGGCCTGGCCCTTGATCGGGGCGGGCTTGGGGAACGACTCGTTGCTCGTCCCCGAGAGCGCGCCGTCCATCGTGGACTTCCAGATGTCGGAGGGCAGACCCGAACCGTAGATGCTGCCGCCGCCGTAGTTGCGCAGCGGATCGCCCTGCTCGGTACCGACCCACACCGCGGTGGACAGCGACGGGGTGTAGCCGACCATCCAGGCGTCGCGGTTGTTGCCGGTGTCACCGAGCTGGTGGGTACCGGTCTTGGCCGCCGACTCCCGGCCACCGGCCAGGTTGTGGTTGCGCGAGTAGGCCGCGATCGGCTTCATCGCGGCGGTGACGTTGTCGGCCACGGCCGCGCTCACCCGCTGCTCACCGGCGGGCTCGCCGCGGTCGAGCAGCACCTGACCGTCGGCGGTCACCACGCGCTGCACGAAGTGCGGGGCGTGGTAGATGCCGGAGGCGGCCAGCGTGGCGTAGGCGGAGGCCATGTCCAGCGGGCGGGTCTGGTACTGACCCAGCACGATGCCGTTGTTCGGACCGGCGCCGCCCGGCTCGGTCAGCGTCTCGCCGATGCCCGGCAGTTCCTCGGGAATGCCCAGCTTGTAGGCCATTTCGCGGATCTTCTGCGGACCGCCCTGCATGTCGAGCTGCATGCGGTAGAAGCTGGTGTTCAGCGAGCGCTTGAGCGCCTCGGCGATGGTGCACATGCCACACGACTCGCCCTCGACATTGCCGATCTCGATGCCGTTGACGGTGATCGGCGAGCTGTCGTAGAGCTGCGAGAGCGGGATGCCCTGCTCGAGGTTGGCGGCCAGGCCGATCACCTTGAACGAGGAGCCGGTCGGCAGACCGGCATTGGCGAAGTCGAAGCCCTGGCCGTCGTTGCCGCCGTAGTAGGCGCGCACGGCACCGCTGCGCGGGTCGACCGAGACCACCGCGGTGCGCAGGTTCTCCGGCTCGCCCTCGAGGTTCTTCTGGGCGGCGTTGACCGCCGCCTCCTGCGCCTTCGGGTCGATCGTGGTGGTGATCTGCAGGCCCTCGGTGTTGAGCTGCTGCTCGCTGATGCCCGCGGCCGAGAGCTCCTTGAGCACCTGGTTCTTCACCAGGCCGCCCGGACCCTCGTCCTCGTCGCCCTCGTTGAGCGAGGCCAGCGTGACCACCTGCGGGTACTGCATCGAGGCCCGCTCGCCGGGGGCCAGGTTGTTGCCGCTGACCATGCCGTCGAGCACATAGTTCCAGCGCGCCTTGGCGCCGTCGGGGTTCTTCTCCGGGTCCAGCAGCGAGGGCAGCTGGATGGTCGCGGCCAGCACCGCGCCCTCGGACACGGTCAGTTCCTGCACCGGCTTGCCGAAGTAGGCCTTGGCGGCGGCGTCGATGCCATAGGCGCCGCGGCCGAAGTAGATGGTGTTGAGGTAGGCGGCGAGGATGTCTTCCTTGCTCCACTGGCGGGCCATCTTGGCCGAGATCACCAGCTCGTGCATCTTGCGCGTCATCGACCGCTCGTCACCGACCAGCGCGTTCTTCACGTACTGCTGGGTGATGGTCGAACCACCACCGGCGCTCTCCTTGCCCAGGACGTTGTCGCGGGCGGCGCGCGCGAAGCCCGACACCGAGAAGCCGGGGTTGGTGTAGAAGTCGCGGTCCTCGGCGGCGATCACGGCGTTGCGCACGTGCGGCGGGATCTGATCGATCGACACCTCGGTGCGGTTGCCCTGCGGCGGAACCACCTTGCTGATCTCGGTGGTGCCATCGGCGGCATAGATCATGGCGACCTGGTTGGTCTCCAGATCGCCCGGCTTGGGCACCGACACCGCCGTGTAGGCGACCAGGAACACCGCGCTCGGCACGACGATGGCCAGCGCCATCAGGACATACATGGTCCGGCGCACGCCCCGCCAGGGGAACTTCTTCTTGGTCACCGAACCATCACTACCGGAGCCGTCGTCGCCCCCGCCGTCGCGGCGGTTGCGCGGACCGGTCGGCGGCGGGGTGCCGCCGGTGCCGGTGGCCCGGCGCTCGCCGGTGGTGGGGCCGCCGGGGCGGCGTCCGGCACCGGGCCGGGCGGTACCGGCCGCACCGGCACGGGTGGTGCGGTTCACATCGTCGGCGCCGTCGCGCACGGCGCGGCCCGCACCGGTCTGCCCGGCGCGCACGGTCGGTTCGTCGGGTGTGCCCGGACGCGGAAGTTTCTGGGTGGCACCGGCCGCGGGCACGCCACCGGGACGACCCGGCTGCCTGCCCGGCCCCTGCGGACCGTTCGGCCGCGGCGCCCCGACACGCTGGGTCGGTCCGCTCTGCGGACCGTTCACGCGCTGGGTCGGCCCGCTCGCCGGACCACCGGCGCGCTGGGTGGGGTCGCCGCCACGCGGGGGCGGGCCGCCCTGGGGACCACCCGGACGCTGCGGCGGCGGACCCGGCCGACGTGGCGGCTGGCCACCCGGCGGCGGTCCCTGTTGCCGATTCGGCGGCGGACCGCCCTGCGGACCGCGTCCACCCGGCACCGGTCCCCGCGCGCCCGGTCCGGGAGCGCCCTGGCCGGGTCCGCCTTGGCGCGGCCCGTTGGGCGGCATCGGCCGACGCGGCGGCTGACCCGACTGAGGGGGGAGACCCGATTGCGCGTCCCGCGCCGGACGGCCGCCGCGCGGATCGTCACCGAAGGGGGAGGGCTCGTAGGGCGAACTCACTGACCAGATCTCCATAACTTGTAAGGTTCAACCGGCACACGACATCCGCGCCGGAGAACCGGCGCGGATACCTTGCACCCTGAACAGCAGTGCCTCACGGGGGTGGCGCTGTCACTCGGCGACAGAACGCCGCCCCGCTCGCGAACTCGTCCGACGCCGGGTCGGCGCGGGCGCCGATCCGAGCACATACGACTGCACCAGGTGGTTCCAGCTGCACGAGCGGCACACCTCGACGACATGCACCGAGAACTCCTCGTTCGACTCCGCCATCCTGATCAGTTCCTCCGGGGTCCGAGCCGACCCGGCCGCCTGGCCGAGTCCGTCACCGAACACCCAGGAAACCAAGGTCAGTTGCTCTTTCCGGCAGATCGGGCAGGTGACCTCACTGCCCCGGCCGTGGAACTTGGCGGCCCGGAGCAGGTAGGGATTCGCGTCGCACACCTCGGCGACGCCCACCCGTCCCGCGTAGACGTCGGCCAGCAGCGACCTGCGCCGGAGCGCATAGTCGACCACCTGCCGCTGAATTCGCACGATCACCAGAGTAGCGGGGTTTGAATCGGGCGGTAGTGGGCACCGCATCATCGGCCCGCCGACCGTTCCGCGGGCCCCCGGACGTTTCCGCAGGTGGGAGATACCAGGGCAACGGCTGATTCCGGGCCGACCCACGCACCGTCGATTCCGCGCCGCGGGCGCGTGATATCGATCGCGCACCGGTGTCGACCGTGCTTGACGCCGCCAGCGACCCCCGCGTCGCCGCGGTGCCCGCGCGCGACCGCCTCACCAGCCAGGACGCAGTGATGTGCGTCATTCGGCTATGCCCTGTTATATCGCTCCGATATAGTTGGTACTCGCATCCATCGGTTAGGTCTGTTCGGTCTGTCGGGCCGACATAGTGCAGGGAGTGAGGTCGGCAGTGCTCGAATTGGCGATTCTCGGCCTGCTCCTGGACGCGCCCATGCACGGTTACGAGCTGCGCAAGCGGCTGACGGGCCTGCTCGGTGCGTTCCGGGCCTTCTCCTACGGGTCGCTCTACCCCACGCTGCGCAGAATGCAGTCCGACGGGTTGATCGCCGAGGAGATTCCGGAGGGCGCGACCGCGCGCCGTGCGCGCCGCGTCTACCGGCTGACGCCGGTCGGGCGGGAACGGTTCAACGAACTCCTCGCCGACACCGGTCCGCAGAACTACACCGATGACGGCTTCGGCGTTCACCTCGCCTTCTTCAGCCGCACTCCTGCCGAGGCAAGGATGCGGATTCTCGAGGGCAGGCGACGTCAGGTCGAGGAGCGCCGAGAGGGGCTGCGCGAGGCGATCAAACGGGCTTCGGGCTCGCTGGATCGCTACACGAGCCAGCTCCACCAGCTCGGATTGGAATCAAGCGAGCGCGAAGTGCGCTGGCTCAACGAGTTGATTGCGGCGGAGCAATCGACGAAGGCGGCACCACAGAAAGAGGGAAAGAGCGGCCATGAGTGATGTCAACAAGGTTGGGTCCGGCGAAGTTCGCGTCGCGATCGTCGGTGTGGGCAACTGCGCGTCGTCGCTGGTGCAGGGCGTGCAGTACTACAAGGACGCCGACGAGAACTCGACCGTTCCCGGCCTCATGCACGTCAAGTTCGGTCCCTATCACGTCAAGGACGTGAAGTTCGTCGCCGCGTTCGATGTCGACGCCAAGAAGGTCGGTTTCGACCTGGCCGAGGCGATCTTCGCCAGCGAGAACAACACCATCAAGATCTCCGATGTGCCGCCGACCGACGTGACGGTCCAGCGTGGCCCGACCCTCGACGGCATCGGCAAGTACTACGCGCAGACCATCGAGCAGTCCGAGGCCCCGGCGGTCGACGTCGTCAAGGCTCTGAAGGACGCCCAGGTCGACGTGCTCGTCTCCTACCTGCCCGTGGGTTCGGAAGAGGCGGACAAGTTCTACGCCCAGTGCGCCATCGACGCGAACGTGGCCTTCGTCAACGCGCTGCCGGTGTTCATCGCCTCCGACCCGGTCTGGGCGCAGAAGTTCGTCGACGCCGGTGTCCCGATCGTCGGCGACGACATCAAGTCCCAGGTCGGCGCGACCATCACCCACCGCGTGATGGCCAAGCTGTTCGAGGACCGCGGCGTGGTGCTGGATCGCACCTACCAGCTCAATGTCGGCGGCAACATGGACTTCAAGAACATGCTCGAGCGTGATCGCCTGGAGTCCAAGAAGGTCTCCAAGACCCAGGCCGTCACCTCGAACCTCACCGGTTCGCTGGCGGGCAAGGTGCACGACCGCAACGTCCACATCGGCCCCTCGGACTACGTGGAGTGGCTCGACGACCGCAAGTGGGCCTACGTGCGCCTCGAGGGCCGCGCCTTCGGTGACGCCCCGCTGAACCTGGAGTACAAGCTCGAGGTGTGGGACTCGCCGAACTCGGCGGGCATCATCATCGACGCCGTCCGCGCCGCCAAGATCGCCAAGGACCGCGGCATCGGCGGACCCGTCATCCCGGCCTCGGCCTACCTGATGAAGTCCCCGCCGGAGCAGATCGCCGACGACGTCGCCCGCACCCAGCTCGAAGCCTTCATCATCGGCGCCGAGTAGGACGTACGACGAGGGCCGGGCCCCACGGAATCCGTGGGGCCCGGCCCTTTTCGGTCACTCAGTCCAGCGAGACGTACACCTCGACGCTGGTCGGCCCGGTGTAGCGCTCGAGTTCGGCGGTGTGCGAGCGGGTGATGGTGCCCGCGTTCTCCGCCTTGATCACCTGGGCCCACGCGGTGCGCAGCAGGTCGTAGGGCTTGTCCGAGACGACGAACTTGGCGTAGCGGCCCGCGGGGACGCGGGTGAGCACGTCGCCGTCGTCGATGTCGTCGAGGCCCTCGACCTCGTAGCCCAGGACCGCGACGGCGTGGTCGTTCTGGCCGATGTAGGCGGCCGCGCGCGGCACGGTCTTCTCCCGCGAGAGGTAGCGGTCCCAGGTGAAGTTCACCAGGTCCAGGTCGCGGGCGGTCACCTCGCGACCGGCCAGCGGCACGGTGAGGCCCGCGATCAGCCCGTCGTCGAGGGTGACGATCTCGAAATCCACAGACATGGCTATTCGCCGCCCTTCTCGCCGTTCAGCGACACGAAGATCTCCACCGAGTGGTCGTCGGGGTACAGCTCGTAGTCCCCGGCGTAGGCGCGGTCGAACTCCCCGGCCGCCTCGGCGTCCCAGATCTGGCGCCACAGCGCGACGATCACGTCGCCCCGGTTCTCGCCGCTGGCGGCGAAGCGCGCGTAGCGGCCCGCCGGGATGCGGGCGAGCACGTCACCGACCTGCAGGTCCGCGAGGGTCTTGCACTCGTAGCCGACGATATGGGTCAGGTAGGAGTTGATCTCCGCGGCGAAGTCGACGTACCCGGTCGCGACCGGTCCCGGTAACTGCGGACGCGCCAGCAGATGCCGCCACGCCTCCACCACTTTGGCTCGCCGCGGACCCTCGACGGCGAGCGCCGGGCTGCGGAGCACCGTGCCCGCGATCAGCGTCTCGGGACGGTCAACGACATTGAAATCCACCTGCGTAGCCCCTATGTCTAGTCTCGTCGTCGCTCGAGCGCGTCCATCTTCCCGCATCGCTACGACAGGTTCCGCGCCGGGCTCGTTCGCGCTCTGGCCAACGATGTTGCCATGTCCGCGCAAGCGCGGGGTCCCGGTGGCCAATCCGTGATCTACCGGCCCCCGCCGCCGAGGCCGGGGAAGAGTTCGCCCGGCTGCGTCGGCTGCGGCGCGGGCGGAATGATGATCACCGGCGCCGGGGTACGCGGGGCGCTCGTGGGCGGGTCGAACAGGCCGGGAGTCGAGGTCGGCGGGGTCACCGGGTCGGTGAGGCCCGGTCCGGCCGCCGGTGGGGTGATGATCAGCGGCGGCGGACTGCGCCTGCTGGTCGGCGGATTGAGGATGTCGTAGTCGCCCCCGCCGCGGGTGGGCGCGGGCCCGACCGGATTGCCCAGCGGCGGTACCTCGAACTGTTCGATCGGCGTACCGGCCAGGGCGGTGTCCATCACCTGTTTCCAGATGTCGGAGGGCAGTCCCGACCCGTAGATCGCGCCGCCACCGCCGGTGCGCAGCGGCTGCGGCTGCTCGGTGCCCACCCACACCGCCGTCGACAGCGACGGCGTGTAGCCGATCATCCAGGCGTCCTTGTTGTCCTTGCTCTCGCCGAGCTGGGTGGTGCCGGTCTTGGCCGCCGACGGCCTGCCCTCGGCCAGCCCGTGCCCGTTGGAGTAGTTGGCGATGGGCAGCATGGCCTGGGTGGTGTTGTCGGCGATGCTCGCCGGAATGCGCTGCTCGGGCTCGGGCACCGAGCGCCCCACCCCGTAGTCCGCGCCGCGATCCAGCAGCACCGTGCCGTCACCCTTGGTGACCCGCTGGACGAAGTACGGCTGCCGGTAGACCCCCCGATCGGCCAGCGTCGCGTACGCCGAGGCCATGTCGATCGCGCGAACCTGATACTGGCCCAACACGATTCCGTTCAGCGGCGGTCCGCCCGCCTCGGTGAGCGTCTCGTGGTCGAGGCCGGGGATGGTCTCCGGGATCCCGGCCAGGTGGGCGGCCTGGGCGATCGAGCGCGGCCCGTCGGCCATGGTCATGGTGAGCCGGTAGAAGCTGGTGTTCAGCGAGCGCTTGAGCGCCTCGGTGAGCGGGCACTGCCCGCAGGAATCACCGCTGTCGTTGGTGATCTCGGTGCCCCGGTCGCGAATCGGGGAACTGTCGATCGCCCTGGTCACCGGGATGCCCTGCTGCTGGGCGGCGACGAGCGCGAAGACCTTGAACGAGGAACCGGTCTGCAACGGCGCCTGCGCGAAATCGAAACCGGTGCCGTCCTCGCCGCCGTAATAGGCCCGCACCGCGCCGCTGCGCGGATCGATCGACACCACCGCGGCGCGCAGTTCCGGCGGCTGCCAGGACAGGCGTTCGCGCACCGAGTCGACCGCGCCCGCCTGGGCGGCGGCGTCGATGGTGGTGGTGATCTGCAGTGCGCCGGTGTTGATGTCGGCGTCGGTGAGTCCGGCGGCGCGCAGTTCGCGCAGCACCTGGGTGCGGATGTGGCCCTCGGGGCCGAGCGCGGCGGGTTCGGCGGGCAGGTCGGCCAGCGGCAGGATCTCCGGGAACTCGGTGGCGTCGCGGTCGCCCGGAGCGAGCACGTTCATCTCCACCATGCCGTCGAGGACGTACTGCCAGCGCGCCCGCAGCTGGTCGACGTGGGTTTCCGGATCGAGTACCGAGGGCGAGCGGATCACCGCCGCCAGCACCGCGCCCTCGGCCAGGGTCAGCTCCGGCACCGGTTTGCCGAAGTACGCCTTGGCCGCCGCCGCGATGCCGTAGGCGCCGCGCCCGAAATAGATGGTGTTGAGGTAGGCGGCGAGGATGTCCTCCTTGCTCCACTGCCGCGCCATCTTCGCCGCGATGATCAACTCGCGCATCTTGCGGGTGACGGTGCGTTCCGAGCTCAGGAAGGCGTTCTTCACGTACTGCTGGGTGATCGTGGAACCGCCGCCCGCGTTGTCGTTGCCCAGCACGTTGTCGCGGGCCGCGCGCAGGAAGCCGCTGGTGGAGTAGCCGGGGTTGGTGTAGAAATTGCGGTCCTCGGCCGCGAGCACCGCGTCGCGCACCGGAATCGGCACGTCGGTCAGCGGGATCGGGATCCGATTGCCTTTGGGCGGAATGAATTTGGTGAGCTCGGTGGTGCCGTCGGAGGCCAGCACGGTGGCCGGTTGTTCCACGGCGACCTCGGCGGGTTCCGGGATCTCCGCACTCCAGTAGATCGCCGCGAACAGCAGCGTCGGCACACAGAAGAAGATGATGAACAGCGCCAGCAGCAGCCGTCGGATGCGTTGCGCCCTGGTCCGTCGCGGCCGTGGGGCGGGTCGCGGATCGTCGTCGTAGGGATCGACCGAGGCCAGCCGGGCGGCTTGCGCGCGCCGAGCGGCCCCTTTGCGTGGCTGGCCGCGCGCTGCACCGTCGGAGGCCACGACCATCCCCTTCCCGCGCGAGGAGAACACCCACCTGCCTAGCGATGCAGGCGACTCTACCCGGCGCGGGCCGCCGAACCCGGGAACCGGGAGGGGGCGGCCGCCGAGCCGCCCGCCCCGCCTCAGCTCTTGACGCCGCCCGCGGTGAGCCCGGAGATGATCCGGCGCTGGAAGATCAACACCATGATCACCAGCGGCACCGTGACGATCACGCCCGCCGCCATGATCGCCGCGTACGGCTGCACCAGCGGGTCGTTGCCGGAGAAACTCGCGATCGCCACCGTCACCGGCCGGGTGTCCTCACCGGAGAGCAGCCGCGCCAGCAGGTACTCGTTGACCGCGGCGATGAACGCCAGGATCGCGGTGGTGAACACCGCGGGCGCGGCCAGCGGCAGCATGATCAGCCGGAACGCCTGCGCCTTGCTCGCCCCGTCGATGCGCGCGGCTTCCTCCAGCTCCCACGGCAGTTCGGCGAAGAACGAGGCCAGGATGTAGACCGTCATCGGCAGCACGAAGGAGATGTTCGGGATGATCATCGCCTGGTACTCGCCGATCCAGCCCAGATCGGTGAACAGCTGGAACAGCGGCGTCACCAGCACCACGGCCGGGAACATCGACGCCGACAGGATCAGCCCCGACACCAGGTACTTGCCCGCGAAGGTCATCCGCGCCAGCGCGTAGGCGGCCAGCACACCGAGCACCAGCGCGATCGCGGTGGTCGCCGACCCGATGATGACGCTGTTGAGCAGCGCCTTGCCGAAATCGTTGCCGCGGCTGGTGTCGAAGGCGTTGCGGAAGTTCTCCAGCGTCAGGTGGGTGGGCCAGGGCGTGGAGTCGAAGGTGTGCGCCGGATCGCGGAAGGCGACCACGGTCATCCAGTAGAACGGCCCGAGGCCCCACACCAGCACGATCAGCACGCCCAGATACATCCGGACAGTCCCGAGGCGCTGGCGCCACGAGGTCGGCCGCACCGCGACCTGTTCGCGCGCCGCGGCGGGCTCTTTGGTCATCGAGATGCTCATCAGTTCGCCTTCCGCTGTTCTTCCTGGGTGCGAACAGCGTTGGCGCCCAGCACCTTCACCAGCACGAACGCGATGGCGAAGACCAACAGGAAGGTGATCGTGGACAGCGCGGCCGCGCTGTTGGGGCCCTGCCGGACCTGATCGACCACCAGGATCGACAGCGTGCTCGTGGCCGGGTTGGAACCGGTCATGATCGCGGGCAGGTCGTACATGCGCAGCGCGTCCATGGTCCGGAACAGCACCGCGACCAGCAGCGCGGGCTTGAGCAGCGGCAGCGTGATGTGCACGAACCGCTGCCAGGCCGACGCGCCGTCGACCTTGGCCGCCTCGTACACGTCGTTCGGGATCACCTGCAGACCCGCCAGGATCAGCAGCGCCATGAACGGCGTGGTCTTCCAGACGTCGGCGAAGATCACCGCGAACCGCGCGGCCCACGGGTCCGAGGTCCACAGGATGTGGGTGCCGAGAATCCGGTTCACCACACCGTCGTACTGGAACATGAACTCCCACAGCCGCGCGGTGACGGCGGTCGGAATCGCCCACGGGATCAGCACCGCGGCGCGCAGCAGCGCCCGACCGCGGAAGGTCTTGCCCATCACGATGGCCATGCCGAGACCGAGCACGGCCTCCAGCGACACGGTCACCACCGTGAAGAACAGCGTGACCCCGACCGCGGCCCAGAACTGCGAACCCAGCGTGCCGGTCGGGCACGACTCGGTACCCATCAGGGTGGTGCACTGCTGCAGCAGCCAGTGCGTGTAGTTGCTCAGCCCGGCGCTGCCGCCCTCGACGAACATGCCGGTGGCCGGGTCGATTCCGGCGTCCTTCTGAAAGGACATCCAGAGCGCCTGGAACACCGGATACCCGATGACCACCGCCAGTGCCACCAGCACCGGCGCGACGAACAGCCATGCCTTGCCGGATCGTCGCAGTTCCAGCGCAAGCCCGCGCTGCTTGGCTCCCGAAGGATCCGACACCGTTAACTACTCTCCTACGGTCTGGTCGGGTCCGCTGCCTGCGCTACGAACCGGAACCTGCGGTCTCGATTCCCTTTTGCATTCCGGCCACCGCGTCGTCGACCGACTTCGTGCCGTTCAGGGCAGCATAGGCGTTGTCCTGGATGGCCTTCGACACCGCGGGATAGAACGGAGTCACCGGACGCGGCACCGCGCTGGCGATGGATTCCTTGAGCGCGGGCAGGTACGGCATCTTGGCGATCAGGGCCGGGTCGTCATAGAGCGAGGCGCGCACCGGGGGCAGCGCGCCGGAGGCGATGATCTGCTGGGCCTCTTCGCTGATCAGGAAGCGCACGAAGTCCGCGGCGGTGGCCTTGTTCTTGGAGAACGCGCTGATCGCGGCGTTGTAGCCGCCGAGGGTCGAGGCGCCGACACCGGTGTTGCCGGGCAGCGGAGCCACGCCGAACTTGTCCTTCACCGTGGAGGAATCGGCGTTGGCCTGGGCGTAGAGGTAGGGCCAGTTGCGCAGGAACAGCAGCTTGCCGGACTCGAACGCGCTGGCGCTCTCACCCTCCTTGAAGGTGATCGCTTCCTTGGGGATGTCACCGTTCTTGTAGGCGTCGACCAGGACCTTCAGGCCCGCCTTCGACTCCGGGCTGTTCACGGTGGGGGTCTTGCCGTCGGCGCCGACGAAGCTGCCGCCGTAGGCGTTGATGATCTCGGCGGTGTTCACCGTCAGGCCCTCGTAGGGGAACAGCTGACCGGCGTAGCAGCCGATGTTGTTCTCGCGCGCCACCGGGCACTGACCGAGCATCTCGCTCCAGGTCTTCGGCGGGTTGGGCACCAGGTCCTTGCGGTAGTACAGCAGGCCACCGTTGGTGTTCTTCGGCGCCGCGTACAGCTTGCCGTTGTAGGTGGCGCTGGCCACGGTCGGCGCGAGCAGCGGCGCGGTGTCGATCGCGAAGCTGTCCTCGAGCGGCTGGATCCAGCCCTTGGCCGCGAACTCGGCGGTATTCGGCACATCGAGGGCGACCACGTCGTAGCCGTCCTGCTTGGCGCGGAAGTGCTCAGCGAGGTCGTCGTGCTGCTGAGTGCCGTCGGCCGACTGCTCCTTGAACGTCACCTGCTCGTCCGGGTGCGCGGCGTTCCAGCGATCGATGAGCTGACGCACCACACCGGTCTCGGTGGTGTCCTTGCCCTCGACGTAGGTGATCGGCCCGCGACCGGTCAGATTCTGGCCCAGCGCGTTGCCCCCGTTGTCGCTGGAACAGGCTGTCGCGAACGACGCGGTCAGCAAGGCGATCGAGGCAGCGGCCATCGCCGCTCGGGGGACAAACTTCAAGGCCATCGCAGACACTCCAGGGTCGAGACAGTGAGCAGCAGCACACCGGCAGGTGCAACAGGCAACATACAGTATCTCTGGCGGCGCGGGCGCCGCGTTGTTCGCGGCCCCTGGGGGGCCGACGAACAGGTGCCGGTGCTTGCTCCTTCGTCGCGTACGCACCGGCACCTGTTCGTCGGCCCGGCCGCGAACCGCCGACTTTGTCGGCGGACCCTCCTCGAGGTCGGGTCGTGCGGGGCTGGGTTTTCGTGGGAGTCGTGACTCCGGGGTCGACCGGTGGCTTGGTCGCGAATCGTGCTGTTTCCCGCAGTGCTGAGTCGTCGGTGGGCGTGGCTCACGGGGCGGCCACGTGGCATCGTCGTGACGAACCATCGGCTTCGTTGTCGGTGCCGTGTTCTATGGTCGGGCGGTGACCAGTTCGCCGCCTTCTCCCGATCGGATGCTCACCCGCATCGGTGGTTTGCTGCGCAAGGCCGAGTCCACCGACAACGCGCACGAGGCGGAGGCGTTTCTGGCGGCGGCGCAGCGGCTGGCGACCAAGTCCTCGATCGATCTGGCGGTGGCGCGGTCGCATGTCGGCCAGCGGGAGCGCAGGTCGGCGCCGGTGCAGCGGATCATTCCGATCGGGGAGCCGGGGCGCAAGGGGCTGCGGACCTATGTGCAGCTGTTCGTCGCCATCGCGACGGCCAATGACGTGCGCTGCGATGTCGCCCGCAGCTCCGCCCAGGTCTACGCCTACGGCTTCGCCGCCGATATCGACACCTGCGAGGCGCTCTACGCGAGCCTGCTGATCCAGATGGTGCGGGCCTCGGATCACTACATCAAATCCGGTGCCTATCGCGAGGCCACGGTGGTCAAGGTGGTCACCGAGAAGCGTCTCGGCCGCACCGTCCGGCGCAAGGTCGAGGCCCCGGTGGCCGGGGTGACCGCGCGGTTGAACTTCCAGATGGCCTTCGCGGCGCGCATCGGCGCCCGCCTGGCCGAGGTGAAGGCCGAGGTCGTCGCGGAGGAGTCCGCCGCCGTCTCCACCGGCACGGCCCTGGCCCTGCGTGACAAAGAAGTAGCCCTCACCGACTTCTACACCGCCACCTCCGAGGCCCGCGGCACCTGGCGCGGCCCGCAGACCTCCACCGGCCATTCCGCCGCCGCCCGGCGTGCGGGCGATCGGGCGGGTCGATCGGCGCGGCTGGGCCCGTCACCGGAACTGCCCGCCGCCCGAGCCCGCCTCACCGAAGGATGAGTCTCCTGCTCGGAGGCCCCACCCGGGCCGTTCCGTCGCCCCGGCGTGGGCAGGTCCGGCGTGAGACGTGGTGGCGGTGAGCGATCCGACGCGGCGCCGGGATGCCCAGCGCGCCAAGGTCTATAACGCTGAGCAGTTGGTGCGCGGTGTCTTCGATCGCGCGCAGGAGTTCGGTCACCGCACGGTCGAGGTCTACGGTTCGCACCTGACACTGCCGGTCGAGCGGCGATTCGCCTCGATCGACTCGGTGCGGTCCTACGCGGACAAAGTGCTGGCGCTGAATTGGGTTCGCGCCCACTGGGAGCGCGCCGCCCACCCGATCCACGTCCGGGCCCGTGCGGGTTCGACGGCCGCCCACTACGAGCCGACCTCTGCCGTCCTGGCGGTACCGCCGCCCACCGGCGCGAGCGCCTGGGCACTGCGCGAACTCGTGATCCTGCACGAAATCGCCCATCACCTGTCCACTGACCCCGCCGAAGCCCCCCACGGCCCCGAATTCTGCACCCGCTACCTGGAATTGGCCGACGGCGTCATCGGCCCCGAAGCGGCCCTCCTCCTCCGCGCCACCTTCGCGGGCTGCGGCGTTCGCTTCAGCTGAACTCGAACAGCCGATCACCACGCACTGGTGGCGTGGTGATCGGCTCTCCGATAACGATCAGTCCTCGGCGACGCGGACGTCGACCTGGATATTGCCCCGGGTGGCGTTGGAGTACGGGCACACCTGGTGGGCCTGGTCGGCGAGGGTCTGGGCCTCGTCGCGGGACAGGTGCGGCAGCGAGATCTCCAGGGTGACGGCGAGTTCGAAACCGCCCTGGTCGTTCGGGCCGATCGAAACCTGCGCGCCGACAGCCGAATCCGCGATGTTCGCGCCCGCCTTCTTGCCGACCAGCCGCAGCGCGGAGTGGAAGCAGGCCGCGTAACCGGCGGCGAAGAGCTGTTCGGGGTTGGTGCCCGCGCCGTCGCCACCCATCTCCTTCGGCGGGGCGAGCACCACGTCGAGCTTGCCGTCGGTGGTGCGGGCGGTGCCGGTGCGGCCTTCGCCGCTGGCCAGGGCTTCGGCGGTGTAGAGGACCTGCATGGAAGCTCTCATTTCTCTGTGAGGGTGTCGGTGAGTTTGCGCAGCAGTGCGCGCAGGGCGACGACCTCGTCGCCGGTCAGCCCGGCGACCTCGGCCATCTCGGCCGGAATCCGGCACGCCTCGGCGCGCACGGCCCGGCCGCGTTCGGTGAGCACGATGTCGACGCGCCGCTCGTCGTCGGCCGCCCGCCTGCGCTCGACGTATCCCGTCGCCTCCAGTCGCTTGAGCAGCGGCGACAGGGTCCCCGAGTCCAGATCGAGCGCCGCCCCGAGCTCGCCGACGCTGCGTGCGTCGCGCTCCCAGAGCGCGAGCATCACCAGATATTGCGGATAGGTCAGCCCGAGCCGTTCCAGCTTCGGGCGGTAGACCGCCGTCATCGCCCGCGAGGCCGCGTAGAGCGGGAAGCACAGCTGCTCGTCGAGGGTGAGTCCGTCGGTCATGCCAGAACCATAGCGCACAATTAAGTTGTGCACAACCATTCACGCGACCCGAGGCGCCTTACGACGCGAAGAGCGTCCTACTCCTCGTCGAGCAGCGCGCTCACTCGCTCATAGCGCCGCAACCACCAGTCGACCCGCTCGCGATCCGGGTGCCGGAACTTCTCCATGAGCGCCGGATCAGGCTCCGGCGGCGCGGTCGGCACCGGCAACCACCCGTCCACCGGCAGCAGCGACTCCGCCACGAGATCACCCTCGAACAACGCGAGAGTGCCCAGGCCACAGGCCAATTCGAGATCCGGCAGCACCCCCGCCAGTGCCAGCTGCGCGGAAAGCCCCACGCTGGTCTCCAACGCCGAGGACACCACCGTCGGCAACCCCGCCGCCTGCGCCACCGCGGCCGCCCGCCGCACCCCACCCAGCGGCGTGCATTTGAGCACCGCCACATCCGCCGCCCCGGCCACCGCCACCCGCAGCGGGTCCTCGGCCCGCCGGATCGACTCGTCCGCCGCGATCGGCACCGTCACCCGTTGCCGCACCAGCGCCAGTTCCTCGACCGTCGCGCACGGCTGCTCCACGTACTGCAATCCCCCCGCCGCCCGGTCGAGCTCCCCGATACACCGCACCGCCGTGGCCACATCCCACACCGCGTTGGCGTCGACCCGAATCGCCCCGTCCCCGATCGCCTCCCGCACCGCCGCCACCCGCGCCAGATCCTCACCCAGCGAATCCGGATGATCGGCGACCTTCACCTTTGCCGTCGCACACCCCGATTCCCGCACGATCCGCGCCGCCCGCACCGGATCGACCGCGGGCACAGTGCAATTCACCGCCACCCGATCCCGCACCGGCGCTGGCCACCCCACCTCCGCCTGCTCCACCGCGGTGGCCAACCACCCCGTCGCCTCCCGATCCCCATACTCCGGAAAAGCGCAGAACTCCCCCCACCCCACCCGCCCCCGAACCAGCATCCCCTCCCGCACGGTGATCCCCCGAAACCGCGTACGCAACGGAATCGCATAAACGAACGTATCGGCGCCCATTCCGGCGAGCCTAGTGTCACCCGGTGCGCGGCAGCCCGGGGCAGACGTCGCACACCGCCAGCAGCCGCCGGAACTCCGGTATCGGCTGCGCTAGCTATCATCGACTCAAGTCAGAAATGGGTATGATGTCCGGTATGGCAGCCGTGATGGAAGGACCCCTGGCCGATCTGAACCGGTGGAACGCCGAGGGCTGTTCCATCGCGCGGGCCATGGACCTGATCGGCACCCGCTCGGCGATGCTCATCCTGCGCGAGGCGTACTACGGCACCCGCCGCTTCGACGGCTTCGCGCGCCGCGTCGGCATCACCGACGCCGCCGCGGCCAATCAGCTCCGCAAACTCACCGCCGCCGGACTCCTGGAGAAGCGCCCCTACCAGGAGGAAGGCAAGCGCACCCGGCACGAATACGTGCTCACCACGATGGGCCGCGACCTGCTGCCCGCCGTGGTCGCACTGTGGCAATGGGGCGACACCTATCTACAGCCCGGCCCGCCGCCGCTGCTGCGCGTGGACGCCGAGACCGGCGAGCCGGTCACCGTCGACCTGCGCACCACCGACGGCAAACCGGTCGACCTCGAGCAGCTGACGGTGCGCGTCAACCAGGACTACCTGCGCGCCCGCGAACGCGCCGACAGCTGAGGCCACGGCCCGCGGCGCGAGACCGCGGGCCGCGCCCACTCAGCGCAGGCGGCTGCCGTTCTCGGGGTGGAAGAAGTACACGTGCTCGGGGTCGGCGATGAGTTCGAGCTGCTCGCCCTTGGCCGGAGGGTTGCGCCAATCCACCCGCGCCACAATCGATTCCCCGGTCTGCCCGCTCGCGTCCTGCGACACCGCGCGCCCGTAGACGTAGGCGTCGGAGCCGAGCTCCTCGACCACGTCCACCTCCATCCGCAGCCCGCCGGAGCCCACCTCGAGGTGCTCCGGACGGATACCGAGCACCACCGAGCCCTCGGCCGCGTCGACCGCCGCGCGCGGCACCTGGACCGGGTATCCGCCGATGGTGACGGTGCCGTCGGTCACCGGCAGCGTGAACAGGTTCATCGCGGGCGAGCCCATGAATCCGGCCACGAACATGTTGGCCGGGTCGCGGTAGAGATCGCGCGGCGAGGCGCACTGCTGCAGCAGCCCGTCCTTGAGCACCGCCACCCGGTCGCCCATGGTCATCGCCTCGACCTGGTCGTGGGTCACGTACACCGTCGTGGTGCCGAGGCGGCGCTGGAGCTGGGCGATCTGGGTGCGGGTCTGCACGCGCAGCTTGGCGTCGAGGTTCGACAGCGGCTCGTCCATCAGGAACACCTGGGGCTGGCGCACGATCGCGCGACCCATCGCCACCCGCTGGCGCTGGCCGCCCGAGAGCGCCTTGGGCTTGCGGTCCAGGTACTGCTCGAGATCGAGCAGCTTGGCCGCCTCGAGCACCCGCGCGTCGCGCTCGGCCTTGGCCACCTTGGCCAGCTTCAACGCGAAACCCATGTTCTCCGCCACCGACATGTGCGGGTAGAGCGCGTAATTCTGGAACACCATCGCGATGTCGCGATCCTTGGGTTCGGCGTCGGTCACGTCGTCCGCGCCGATGAGGATGCGCCCACCGTTGACCTCCTCGAGGCCCGCCAGCATGCGCAGCGAGGTGGATTTGCCGCAGCCCGACGGGCCGACGAGAACGAGGAACTCGCCGTCGGCGATCTCCAGGTCGAGTGCGTCGACGGCGGGTCGGTGCGCACCGGCATAGAGCCGGGTGGCGCGGTCGAAGGTCACGGTAGCCATGCGTAGATCAGTCATCCCATCCCGGCAGGAACGTGCCGGACGATCCGAGAACAGGGTCGCCAGGGATGGTAGCGGCCGACCGGAGGCACTGCCCGTTTCCGGGTAGCCTCGAACCCATGAGTCGACGCGTCCGAATCGGAGTCCAGCTGCAACCCCAGCACGCCGCCGACTACGGCCGCATCCGCGACGCGGTGCTACGCGCCGAGGACGCCGGGGTCGACATCGTCTTCAACTGGGACCACTTCTTCCCGCTCACCGGCGACCCGAACGGCCCGCATTTCGAATGCTGGACCATGCTCGGCGCCTGGGCCGAACAGACCGAGCGCGTCGAGCTCGGCGCGCTGGTCACCGGCGGCGGCTACCGCAATCCCGACCTGCTCGCCGACATGGCCCGCACGGTCGACCACATCAGCGGCGGCCGACTCATCCTCGGCATCGGCGCGGGCTGGTTCGAACGCGACTACGACGAATACGGCTACGAGTTCGGCACCCCCGGCACCCGACTGAACCTGTTGAAGGACAGCCTCGCCCGCATCTCCACCCGCCTGGGCAAGCTGAATCCCCCTCCGCTGCGCCAGATCCCGATCCTCATCGGTGGCAAGGGCGAGCGCAAGACCCTGCGCCTGGTCGCCGAATACGCCGACATCTGGCATTCCTTCTCCGACGTCGAATCGCTGGCCCACCGCAACCAGGTCCTGGCCGCGCACGCCGCCGACGCGGGCACCGACGAGTCTCGCATCGAACGCTCGGTGCAGTGGCTGGGCCGCACCGAGGCCGACGCCCTGCACGCCGCGGGCGTCAGCCTGTTCACCGTCGGCGTTTCCGGCCCCGACTACGACCTCACCACCGTCCGCGAGGCCATCGACTGGCGCGACGAGGTCAACCCCGAACTCCTCGAGGGCCTCGCCTGAGCTAGTCGTATTCGAGCCAGCTCTCGCGCTGGAAGTACTCGTCGTCGGCGTCGTCGTCCTCGGCGGTCGGGGCGGAGTGCGTCGCCGGGCTGGTGTTCCAGCCGTGTTCGACGGGTCGTCCCTGCCCGGCGGTGCTCCACCCGTGCTCGCCAGGCTGCGCCGCGCTGTGCTGGGCGGCCGTTGACGGCGGCACCTGCCCGAGCGCGTCGACGTACTCCTCGCGCCGGGCGCGCAGCCGAGGGTCGTTCTCCAGCCGGGCCACCGCGTCGATCACCGCCGCGCGGGACTCGGCCAACGCCGCCGCGTGCAGGCGGACGATCGTGGCGACGAGCGTGTCCGGGTCGAGCCGCCGCGCCGCGTCGGTGAGCTGGACCGACTCCAACGTGCCGTCCGCGCCCACCCGCACCGAGGCGATATTCCCCGTGGCCGAGGCGTCGGCGGGCCGGTGCAAACCCGTGTGCAGACGCCCGATATCGGCGTCGAGTGGGTCGAGCGCGCCGGTCATGTGATGCCTCCCCTGGTCGATCATCGCGTTCCGCAATGCCATCTATAGATGGCATCGACGGGCAGATGCAATCTATAGTTGGCATCGTCGAGAGCGGTGGGGTGCGTCGCCGACACCCCGTGGGGAGGGAACCGAGTGAGTCCGACACCGAGTGCCGAGCAGTTCGATCTGGACCCCGACGCGGTGCGCGCGCTGGCCGCCGGAATGGGGACGGCGGGTCAGGAAGTCCAGGTCATCGGCAAGGGCGGCGCGCTGGCCGACGGCGTCTTCGAGTGCATGCCGAACGGCGACACACCCCAGGCGTACCTAGTCGCGGCCCGCCGCGCCGACAAGGCGATGGCCGCCGTCGGCACCGCCCTGGCCGAACTCAGCGGCAAGACTGTCGCCGCCGTGATCACCTTCCGACAGCAGGACGACGCCCGCGCCGGTGCCCTGGCCGGGGTGACACCCCGATGAGCCAGCACCTGACCGTCCCGCAGGTCGAATCCTGGAAACCTGCCGCCTTCGGCGCCCAAGCCACCGAATTCGCCCGACAGGCAACCGAACTGCGCACCACCATCCAGGACCAGTACCGCGCGGTAGACGCCTCCCGCGACACCTTCCGCCGCGAAACCGGCGACGCCATGCGCACCCGCTTCGACGAAGTCCGCACCAAGGCGCTGCTCATCGCCGACGCCCTCGACCGCGGCCGCGACGCCGCCACCTCGGCCCACTGGACCATCAGCTCCGCCCAGGGCTTCCTGGCCGCGAAGAAGGCCGACGCGCTCGCCAAGACCTTCGACGTCCACGACGACGGCACCTGCGTGATCTCCGAAACCACCAAGCAGCGCCTGTATTCCGCACTCGCGAGCCAATCCACCGACCCGAACGTCATCGCCGACAAATACACCACCGCGATGGCCGCACTCCAACTCGACGCCAACACCCACACCGCCGCGATCAAGGCAGCCCTCACCGGCGCGATGAACGCCGACACCGCCGCGAAATCCGCCATCGAAGCCGCCTTCGAAAACCTCCCCACCCCCGAATCTTTCGGCAACGCCACCACCCCGGCTTCCACCGTGCCGACGAGCACGCAGCCGCCGGAAAACGGCACTCCACAACAGAATCGGGAGTGGTGGGACTCCCTGACCGCCGACCAGCAGCAGACGATCATCAAGGAATCGCCGGGTTCGATAGGAAATCTCGACGGCCTACCCGCTGTCGTCCGCGACGAGGCCAATCGAAGCCGGATCGGCGGCGAATTCGACCGGCTCGAGGCAGACAAGACCAAGTTCCAAGACGCCATGGTGACCGCCAGCGCCACCGGTGACATGAGCGGTGTCGCGGCAGCCCAAACCGGCCTGGATCGCACGGAACAGAAACTCGAGGACCTCTCGGCGGTCAGTGCGGCCGTAGGTGCCAGCCCCACCGCCACATCTCCACCGCGCTATCTGATGGCGCTGGACATGGAATCCGGCCGCCAGGGGCGCGCGGCGGTATCGGTGGGCAATCCCGATACCGCAGAACATATTTCGGTGACGACACCGGGTCTCGGCTCGGATCTGAACGAGACCCTCCTGGGCGGTGGCGAACCCAAGAACGTCAACGGCGGCATGATGGGTGAGGCACAGAATCTCATCGCGACGTCCGAGGCCCAGTTGGCGGCGGCGGGACGCGGTGGTGAGCAGGTCGCCTCGATCGCCTGGTTCGGTTACGACCCGCCACAGGGTGGGACGGACCTGTCCGCCATCACGCCGGACATGATCAACGTGCTCAACGAGGGTCGAGCGCAGGAGGCGGCACAACCGCTGTCGTCGTTCTACACCGGCCTCGACGTGGCCAGCGAGACGAACGATCCGCACATCACCGCACTGGGGCATTCCTACGGCTCGTTGGCGACAAGCCATGCGCTACAGCAGCAATCAGGTGTTGTCGACGATGTCGTGTTCTACGGATCTCCTGGTCTGGGCGCCGACGTCTACGCCCCGGGGGTCGGCGGGCTCGGAGCGCCGATCACGAACCTCGGCTTCAACGACGCGGTGGAGAACGCCGGTGATCTCGGCGTGCGCGACGGTCACGTGTATGAGATGAGCGAGTACTGGGACGCGGTCGCGAACTCGAATGCGTTCGGCCGCAGCCCGAACCAGATGCCCTGGGTGACCCACCTCAGTACGGACCCGATCACCGTCCAGGACCCGGTCACCGGCGATGGTGTCACCTACACCGGCGGCAGCGGTCACTCCGAGTACGGACGGTCCGACGGAGCGAACCTGCACCGCTCCGGATACAACCTGGCCGCGATCGTCGCCGGTCTCCCCGAGAACGCCACCAACCCTCGGACGGGGCAGTGATCGCGGGTGCTCTTCCGGAAGCTGGAAACGACAGGCAGGGCACTGGCCTGGGCAGTCGTGATAGGCGCCGCGTGCCTGGTCGCCTCGATGGTGGCGACGCTGCTGGTGTGGGGCTGGGCGAATCGAGACAGCGGATATCCTCCGGAACCGATCACCCCGGAGAGCATCGCGCGCGCCGAGGAAGACATGCGTCCGCGCGGTTCCTTCGAGGACGCGCTGGCCCGCGGAGACCAACTCTTCGCCGTGCTGCAGAACGTGATCGGCGGCCTCGAACCCGGCATTCAGTTTCACCCCAGAATCACCGGCGAGATCACGGACTGCGGTGGTTCCTATGGCGCGGCTGGTGGGCGCGAATCGAAATACCGATCGTCCGACGGCACGCCGACGCTGGCGAGCGACAACTGGCGGGAAGTGAACGATCGGTCGATCGCCGCCGCGGCGGAAGCCGGTATCGAACTGGTCCCGATCAGGGAAGACGACCCGGTGTGGTTGAACCAGGTCGCCCTCGAGACACCGGATGGTGGATTCGAGATCACCATCTTCAATACCTCGCACGACCATGCCGACGGCGAGAGGACCGTCATCGCGATGGTGGTCAAGTGCCACCTGCCCGCCGACAAGCTCAATTCCCCGGTGAAGCCGACGAAATGACGAATTCCCCGAACGAGAACCGCGCCCGTTCTCCCCATGCGCCATACGGATCGGAGTCGGCATGACAATCAACGACACCTCCCCCTCCGGCCTCTGGCAGGCAGCCTGCGACGGACGATTCCGCCTCGAAGCCGACGCGGCCCAGGAATGCGCGGCGCACTACGCCTGGCTCGCCGACCAATTGGAACAGCGGATCGCTGATGCAGGTCGCCTCAACAAGCTGTCCGGGTTCGGCGGATTCGATTCGGCACAAGCCCTGCAACGGGGTTTCGAGGGTAAGGCGGATCAGGGAGTTGCCGCATTGCAGAGCGTTCAACGGGAGTGCTGGGAGTTGCAGGCCGCGGTGTTGAGAGCCGGTGGGGCCCTGGACGAGACCGACTTGGCCTCGGCGACCCGCATTCTGAGTAAGCGATCCGAGGTGGCCTCATGAACGGGTTCGAGCGGTGCGCGTTCTCTGCGCTCGCGCTCGCGATCGGCGTGGCGGCAGCGGGGTGCACGGGTGCCGATCCGGCGGATTCACCGCCGGTCACGGAGGATGGCGGGTCGTCGCTGGGGAGTTCGAGCGTTCGACCGACATTGACCGATGCCAGGTTGCAGCCGCCTTCGCAGGACAACAAGTACACCAAGGCGGGCGGTCGTCCGGCTGTCGTGGTCGATCCGTGCACGTGGATACCGGACGAAACGATTCACGCCATCGACCTCGATCCGGCCACCCGTCAGCGCGGCCGCGATCTGGTAGCCGAATACACTTTTCTCACTTGCGATTTCGCCGCTCCGACCGGCGGCGAGAAATGGCGACTTCAAGTCGACTCCGGCAACGTGTCACTCGACGAGGTGCGTCAGAAGTACGCGGGTCGGACCGAGAACGTCGATATCAACGGTCGGGAAGCGGTCCGAACCGTCAAGAACGGCGAGAAGACCTGCGCGGTCGATCTCCGGACATCGGTCGGATACTTCGGCGTCGAAGCGGCGTACGCGGCTATTCCCGGCGCCGACACCGCAGCACCCTGCGACAAGGCAATGGAATACGCCCGCGCCCTCGAACCGGTGATCGGCACCGGCAACTGACATGTTCCGAATGAAGGGTGGGGACCTGTGACGGGTGAGATTCCGCTGATCCCGGGCGTGATCGGGATGACGACCGCGCAGCAGCCCAAGTCGACTCCCGAGACGGCGGCGGTGTTCGACGCGGCGACGGGGACGCAGCGCAAGGCGGCGGAGATCGGGGTGGGGGCGGCGGGGGCCGATCCGGCGTATATCCAGATGATGGAGGAGTTCGCCGCCATGCCCCACGCGGAGATCTACCGCCGCGCCCAGGAGATGCGGCCGGGGGTGATGATGCAGACCGCCGAGACCTGGAAGGCGATCAGCACCGCGCTCACCGGCAATGTCATCGGCATCACGGCCAAGGTGAACGCGACGATCGCGCGCGGCTGGGAGGGGCAGACCGCGCAGGCGATCAGTGCGGCGACGACGGCACTGACCGGGCGGTTGACCGAGTTGCAGAACGTGACGCAGGCGGTGGCGTGGCGGGTGGAGGCGGCCGGGTTCGGTGCCGAGGTGGTGAAGGCGCAGATCCAGCCACCACCGGCGGCGGTGGCGGGGCCGACTGTGCTCGGTGCCGAGAATCCGGTCGACGCGGTCGGTTCGACGCAGGCCCAGTCGGAAGCGTGGCAGGCCGCCATCTGGACCATGCGCAACAACTATCAACCGACCTATGAACCTGCGGGCCAGGGCGTTCCGGTGTTCCCGACATCGAATGGATTGGGCGGCACCGAGATTCCGGCCGACACCGGCGGCGGTTCGCCCGCCTCGAACGGAACACGGGAGGGCACCGAACCCGGCACCACGCCCCCTTCGGACCCGGACCAGCCGACCGACGACACAACCTCGAGTACGGCCGCTGGGCAGAATTCGTCCTCGTCGGATGACGACTCGTCCGATGACAACTCGGATACCACCGACAACGCGACGACCGACGATCCCACCACCGACGACTCGACCGGCAACGACGACACCACCGCGGCCTCCACCCAACAGCCTTCGTCCGGTTCCCCGACAACTACCGGTGCCCCAGGCGGCGCACCAACGGGTAACCCGACCGGCTCGCCCAGCGCAGGTACCCCCGCACCGGGCGGCCAAGGCACGGGCACCCCGAACCCGGGCGGCCCGGTCGTACCGGGCAACCCCGCCAGAAACAGCACCCCACTCGCGAACACCACCCCGAACACCCGAGGCACCACACCCATGCACGGCATGCCAGGCATGGGCGCCCCCGCCGCCGCCCGCCAGAACCAGAAGGGCGACGACGAGCACCAGGGCCGCCCCGAACTACGCTTCCACCCCCGCAACCGCATCGACCTGGTCGGCCCACCCCAGGGCACCGTCCCCCCGGTGCTCGGAGCCAGATCCCCCGAGCGTCGCCGAAGTGCGGAGAGCGAGTCGCCGTAGTGCGCTGGGAGTTCACCGGTGACGAGTTCCTCTACGCGTGGGGCGAGAGCGGCAGCGATCGAATCCCCGCGCCACTGACGGTCACACCGTCGGTCCGCTGGCGTCACGAATGGGATGCCCTGGTGGCGGACCTGCGCGAACGGCTCCCGGCCGCACGGGACCCGGACCTGTCCGCGGTATTGCGCCTGGCGGCGGCTCCCGACATGGCGATCACGGTGATCGGCACACGCGAGGACAAACCCCTCCGCCTGTACTGCGCCTCGACACAGCAGAGCGCGGTGGCCCTCGCCCAACCACCCGCTGAGGACTGCACCGTGGTCGTCCGCACCGGAATCCCCACCTCCGTCCCGGCGTGGATAGCGCGGTTCGCCGGAGACCGGCGGGCCGGTGCCGCGCCGCCGCTGACGGAATCGGTCCACGCCCTCACCACCCCGGCGCAGGCCGTGGCCCTCGACTACGGAGAGCTGTCGACCGCCGACCGCGTGCACGATCTGCTCTCGGCGCCCCGGTCCGGCTACGGCCATGTGGAGGTCGTGCGCGGCAGGCCGGGATCATCCGACGGTCCGGCGCGGCGGTTTCTGAGTTGGTTCGATGTGGTCGACGACGGCCGATACGTCTATCGCTACCGGCATGGTGACCTCATGATCGAACCGTGTTCGTCCGCGCGGTTCGAGAAGCTCATGGCGCGAATGCTGGGTATTCGGTAGCGCTTGCCGCAGTGTTGCCGGTCACCGGACAGGCGCGCGTACTCTGCCCCGAGCGAGGTAGCGGCTAGGGTCTATCGCCATGGCGAAGGTGCGTGCTGTGCGGACTCGGGCGCGGATCGCCGCGCTGCTCCTGCTCGTCGGGGTGGCCGCGACCGGCTGTGGTTCCGGTGGCGACAGCGCGAGCCGCGACCTGTGTTCCCCACCCGGACCCGCCGCGGCCGCCGCCGCCCCGACCAACCTGGCCGCGGGCGAGACCGCGGGCGAGGACCGCTACACCACCGCCACCACCGTGCCGCTCGAGTCGATCGACACCGGCGCGCTCGGCCTGCTCACCCCGGGCAAGCTGAGCGTGGGCACGCTGTCGGACGCCCCGCCGAGCATCTGCGTGAACGGCGCGGGCACCTTCACCGGCTTCGACAACGAACTGCTGCGCGCGATCGGCGAGAAACTCGGTCTGCGGGTGGAGTTCTCGGGCACCGAGTTCGCCGGACTGCTGGCCCAGGTCTCGGGCAAGCGTTTCGATGTGGGATCGTCGAACATCACCACCACCGACGCGCGCCGTCAGCTGGTCGGCTTCACCAACGGTTACGACTTCGGCTACTTCTCGCTGGTGGTGCCGCAGGGCAGTGCCATCAAGGGCTTCGGCGATCTCGGGCCGAGCAGCCGGATCGCGGTCGTGCAGGGCACGGTGCAGGACGAATTCGTGGTCAACCAGCTGGGTCTGGACCCGGTGAAGTTCCCCGACTACAACACCGCCTACGCGAATCTGAAGTCCGGCCAGGTCGACGCGTGGGTCGCGCCGTCCGCCCAGGCCGAGGGTGCCATCGCGCCCGGTGACGGAATCACCATCTCGCAGAACACCTTCAGCCTGGACAACTTCGTCGGCTACGCGGTCGCCAAGAACAACCAGCCGCTCATCGACGCGCTCAACGCCGGGCTCGACGCCGTGATCGCCGACGGCACCTACGCGCGCCTCTACGCCGACTGGGTGCCGCGTGAACTCCCGCCCGGCTGGAAGCCCGGCTCCAAAGCCGTACCGGCACCGCAACTTCCGGACTTCGCCGCGCTCGCCGCCGAGCACGGGACCGACGAGACCGAGCAGGTCGCGCAGAAGTCCACCCTGCAACAGCTCGGTGACACCTTCTTCGACTGGTCGCTGTATCGCAAGGCGCTGCCGGACCTGATCAAGACCGGTCTGCCCAACACTCTGATCCTGGCGCTGGTCTCGGGCGCGCTCGGCACGGTGCTCGGCATGATCCTCGCGGTCATGGGCATCTCGCGCACCCGCTGGCTGCGCTGGCCCGCCCGCGTCTACACCGACATCTTCCGCGGCCTGCCCGCGGTGGTGATCATCCTGCTCATAGGCCTCGGCATCGGCCCGGTGGTCCGCGATGTCACCGGCGGCAATCCGTACTGGCTGGGCGCGGTGGCGTTGGCGCTGCTGGCCTCGGCCTATATCGGCGAGATCTTCCGCTCCGGCATCCAGTCGGTGGAGCCCGGACAGCTCGAGGCGGCGCGCGCCATCGGCTTCGGCTACCGCCAGGCGATGACGCTGGTGGTGATCCCGCAGGGTGTGCGCCGGGTGCTGCCCGCGCTGATGAACCAGTTCATCGCGCTGATCAAGGACTCCTCGCTGATCTACTTCCTCGGCCTGCTCGCCTCCCAGCGTGAGCTGTTCGCGGTCGGTCGCGATCTCAACGCCCAGACCGGCAATCTGTCCCCGCTGGTCGCGGCGGGCCTGATGTATCTGGTGCTGACCATCCCGCTCACCCACCTGGTGAACTACATCGACCGGCGGATGCGCACCGGCAAACCCGCGCCCGCCGCCCCCATCGACCCGGTCGAGACGGCCGTCATCACGGAAGGGCGCTGATGAGTGCATCCCTGACCGGCTCCGGCCTGAACCTCACCCTGGGCAACAACCACATCCTGCGCGGGGTCGACATCCACGTCGAGGCGGGGCACGCGACCACCGTCATCGGCCCGTCCGGTTCCGGCAAATCGACGCTGCTGCGCGTGCTCAACCGCCTGCACGAACCCGATTCCGGTGACGTCCTGCTCGACGGCAAGTCCGTCCTGCGCGACAACCCCGACAAGCTGCGCCAGCGCATCGGCATGGTTTTCCAGCATTTCAACCTCTTCCCGCACAAGACCGTCGCCGACAACATCGCGCTCGGCCCGCGCAAACTGCGCGGTTTGTCCGCCGAGCAGGCTCGCGCGCTGGCCGTGGAACAGCTCGAGATCGTCGGGCTCGCCGACAAGGCCGACGCCCGGCCCGGCGCGCTGTCGGGCGGCCAGCAGCAGCGCGTCGCCATCGCCCGCGCGCTGGCGATGAAACCCGAGCTCATGTTCTTCGACGAGGCCACCTCGGCGCTGGACCCGGAGCTGGTCAAGGGCGTGCTCGCGCTCATGGCCGACCTCGCTTCGGGCGGCATGTCGATGATCGTGGTGACCCACGAGATGGGCTTCGCCCGCAGCGTCTCCGACAGCGTGGTCTTCATGGATCAGGGCGTGGTGGTGGAGACCGGCAGCCCCGACGCGCTCTTCGACGACGCCCAGACCCCGCGTCTGCGCCGCTTCCTCGATCAGGTCCTCTGACCAGGTCGAACGGGGTCGCGGCAAACCATGCGCAACTGCTAATGTCGGCATCGTTCCAGCTCCACTGACGAGTACAGGAGAGCACGATGACCACGGCACACGCCGAACATCTCGAACATTCCCATATCCACGGTCCCACCTGCGGGCATGTCGCCGTTCCCCACCAGGATCACGTCGACTACGTCCACGATGGGCACCTGCACCGCGAACACGACGGTCACTTCGACGAGTGCGAGCCCTCGGCACACGTCGAGCACACCGCCCATGACCACGAGCACGGACCCGGTTGCGGTCACGTCGCGGTCCCGCACGGCGACCACGTGGACTACATCCACGACGGTCACCGGCACGCGGCCCACGACGGCCACTACGACGACCACTGACCGACCGGTAGCACCCGCGGCCTCGACTACCCGCCGTCGACCAGCGCGTCGCGGCGGATGGTCGAGGCCGCATGCTCGGCGCAGGTGATGTCGGGGCCGCGTCGATCCGCGCGGTCAGCAACGCGCTCGGCGCGGGCGCGCGACGCAGAGGCCGCGTCGACCGTGTGCCCGATAGCACGCCTGGTGGACCCGATTGCGGAGACTCAGTCGCTCACGGTGGCGAACGCCGCCCAGAGCAGCGGTGAGTTCGCCGGGATCGGGTCGGCCTGCCAGTCGGCCAGGCGGCCACGCTGCCAGGCCAGCAGGGTGGGGATGGGTGTGGATGTCTCGTGGGCGGCGTCCACGGCGCACACCGCGGCCTGGAGGGGATGGGTGGTGGTGGCGGTCAGCGTGTGGAAGGCGTGGTCGGTGGGGAGTGGCCAGCGGGTCGCGGTGACCAGCTCGGCACCGGCCGCCAGCGCCGCGGTGGTGAGTCCGAGCGCCTCGGTGAAGCGCAGGTCACCGCCGCTTTCGCAGGCGATGAGCGCGACCCGGCTCGGCATCGGCCACAGCTCGCGGCCCGCCACGGGGGAGGCGTCGATGGTGTGGGTGCCCAGCAGCAGGTCCTTGGCCGAGAGCGGCCGGTGCGTGCGCTGCGCGGTGGCGAAACCCCTGGTGTCGGCGGTGCAGCTGAGGTGCAGTTGCGCGTGCTCGCTCTCGCCGGTCCCCGGTGCGGGCGCGGTGACGTGGCCGACGTAGACGAGCCTGCTCGCCCCCGCCCGTAGCGCCTCGGAGAGCCAGGCGCGGTCGGTGTCGACGCGGCGGAACAGGTCGACCGGATCGCGCACCGCGGGCACCAGCCGGTCGCCGTAGCTCGCGAAGTGCTGGGTCACCGCGGTGTCGAGGCTCGGCCTGCCCAGCACCGAGCCCAGCTCCGAATCCGCGCGGAACCCGGGCACCCTGGGGTCGAGCACGGCCACCACGGGTAGATCGCGGGTCTTGTTCCAGCGGCGCGTGATTCGGCCCTGCGCGCGCACAACCGACACCGGCGCCAGCAGGCTCACATCGGCGATGTCGAGCAGTCGCACCGTCGGATCCGGCGCGATGATCTCCCACGGCACCTGGGCCAAGCGGGGCGAAGGCTGGATGCGCAGGTGCGGGCGGATACCCCGCTGCCACATCTCGTAGAGCTGTACGGCCAGCCCGTAGGGGAGCAGGGTGCGCGAGAGGTCCTGTGCCAGCGTGTGTTCCGCGCCGGGATCGATCAGGGCGCCCCGGGTCATGATCCGGGGCAAGTCAGCAGGGTGCGCGGGGTCGGGGACCGCCTCGGTGAGTGTGCGCAGGGCCGCGCGGACCTCGTCGCGGGGTAGCGTCGCGACGCCGCGCGCGGCGGCGTCGTCGACCCACCGCCACGACACGTAGACGTCGCCCGCGTCCGCCATCCGGATGAGCGCGGTCGGCGCATCGCGGTGGGTCGTGCCGTTCGTGGTGGGTGTGGCGTCGTTCATAGGGAGATCACCCGCTTGTCGCGGACCGGGCGGCCGTAGCGGTGTTCGGCGTAGGTGATGAAGTCCGCCAGCACTATTCGTCCGTCATCGGACAGCAGCGGTGGCGCGGCGACGGGAATTCCTGCCGCCGAGGCGATGTCGGCCAGCGCGCTGCCGAGGTGCAGGGGTGTGTCGGTGGCGGGCGCTTCGCCGGGTTCATCGAGCAGACGGAAGCCGAGTGCGGGGGCGCTGGGTTCGGTGAAGGCGATCGGGTCGAGAGTCGTTCCCGCGCACTGGCTGTCGATCAGGTCGCTCACCAGCTGCGCGTTGCCGGAGCGGGCGGCGCAGTCGAAGGCCAGTCGCATGGCGGGTTCGGCGATCTCGCGGTGCCAGTGTTCGCGCTGGTTGCCATTGGGCAGGGTGTGGCGCACCGCGTCGATGGCGAGCGCGGCGGGCACGGCGAGATTCACCGCTCGGCCCAGCAACTCGGGGTCCGGCCGAGGCGCTCGCTCGATGGCACCGGCCAGCAGCTCGGCATGCCAGTAGTCGAGCTGGGCGCAGTGCATGCCGAGACCGTGCGCTGAGTACACCGCGAACACCTCGGCCAGCAGTGCCTCACCGCGCGGGAGATCGCCTTCGGCGCAGGTGACCGTCGCCAACCGGAGCCGGACATCCGCCGCGTCCAACACCGCGCCGGTGGACTCGAACCGCGTCAGCGCGCGCTCGTAATGCGCTCGGGCAGTGGCGATATCGCCCCGGCCTTCCGCGATGAAGCCCATGGTCTTGGCGCCGATACCCGACCAGTGCCCGAGTCCGGCCGCGTCGAAGGCCCGCTGACTGACCCGCAACGGTTCCTCGGCCTCGTCGAAACGGCCCAGGCGCGCCAGCATGATGGCCAGGTTCTGCTGTGATTCGGCGACCGAATCGGCCGCGCCCGCAGCCTCGAAGGCTGCCACGCCCTGGCGCGCGAAGTCGATCGCCAGTTCTCGACGCCCCGTCTCGAAAGTGCTGGCGGCCAAGTTCATCAGGGGATGTCCGGTCAGCTCGGGCGCGAAACGTTCAGTGACACCGAGTGATTCGTGTGCGAGCGCCGCCGCGTGGGCCCACTGCTGGCGGTGTAGGGCCACCGCTGTCAGCGAGAGCAGGCAGGCCACCCGCAGGAAACCCTGGTCGGGGTCGTCGGCCAGCAGGGCGCGTGCCTGTTCCAGCACCTCCTGCGCCGCGTCGAGTTCGCCCAGATGCTGGAGTGCCTGCGAGAGGTTCACCAGCGCGGCCGGTCGCTGAGGGGCCGCGTCCTCGGGCAGCACGGCCAACGCCGTCCGGAACAGCGTCACCGCGCGTCGGTGATCGCCCAGTTCGTCGGCCATGCTCGCGGCATTGATCAGCGCCGCGCTGCGCAGTCGCGGCGCCGCGCCCTCGGCGGCCCGCTCGAAGATCGCCAGTGCCGCACCCACCTCACCTCGCTGATACGCCGCATACCCCGCGGTGAGCTGCGCGTCGTCCTGTTCGGACGCCCTACCGGTAGCCGCCATCGCCTCCGCTCCCGTCCCTCATCAGAAGTCCCCATCCTCAGCCGCTGCTTCCGCCGCCAGAAGGGGTAGTCCGTGCGCACCGGTGAGCCGCTGGCGGGCGAAGTGGCGAATCCGCTCCCGCTGTTCGGACTCGTCGCTGAATCGCTCGTTCGGCCCGACGCCGGGCACGAACACGCGGACCGCTTTCACGGCGTGAGCGTCTTTCGGGAGTTCGCGACTGCCGACCCAGGAGTCGCCCTGTAATCGCAAGGCCATCAACAGGTCTTGCGTTGTCTCGCGGTCCGTTGCGCCGATGTCCGCTTGCCCGGACGCACTCGGCTGGCCGGAACGACCGCTCGACCGCACCGTGTCGGCCTCGGTGCGCACCCGCGCGAAGGGCCAAAGATGAGCGGGAACCGGCTCCCGGCAATCCGGCGCGGCGACAACCGAGACCCGCACCGTCGATACCCCCGCCGCCCGCGAAACTGCCCAGCTCACAGCCTGTTCGCTCGCATCGAGGAGGCCGGGCGGACACCGCCGCCAATCCCACCCGCCGGTCCCGCGCGCGACCGTCACCCCGTCTGTCGCCACCGCGCCCCCGGCTGCCAGCGCGTAATCGTCGCGCCGCTCCGGTCGCGCCGGTGCGAGCCGAGTTGATCTGTCCGCGTCGGCAGGATCGACACCGGCGCCGCCACCCGACACGTCCGGCCGCAGTTCGTGGACATCGGTTGCTGGAGTTCGGTCCAGTCCCCGCGCATCAACACCGGCGAGCACCATCTCGCACCGCTCGGTCAGTTCGGCCAGCTCGGAGTCGAGAAGCGCTGCATCTAGGGCGGGGATGCCGTCGAGTGTCGAGGCGGGCCACCAGCGAGTCACCCAGTGGGCGTAGGCGAGTCGACGGAGATCGGTGACCAGTTCGGGGAGTTCGGGCCGGGCTGTGAGTGCGTGGGGATGACCGTCGGCGACGGCCAGCGCGACGGATTCGCCGTAGACGGCCCACAGCCAGTCCTGTGCCGCGTCGCCGTCATCGAGGACGGCACCGGGGATCACCTCGTCCGACAGCAGGCCCCAACTCAGATGTCCACCAACGACTTCGAGGACGAGCACATCCAGGCCGGGCTCCGCATCGGTGACAAGTGGCGTCCCTTCGGGTGCCAGAGTCCACAGTCCACCGCGATCACGCAGATCGACAACCGTCATCAGCTGGCCCTCGCTTCCACACCGGTCGCCACCCCGGCGGACAGCACCTGCTTCACCCGATCGCGATGATCCAGCATCACCGACCGAGCCACCCCATCCAGCAGATCCCACAACTCATCCGGCCCCCACACCCCGGCCTCCCGCACATCCCGCCCGTGCAACCGCACCCACAACCTGCGCAGATACGGCCGCCAAGGCACCCGCAACTCCGCCGCCACGATGCCCAGCGCCCCACCATCTCCCGCCGCTCCGGACACGCCGTCCACCCGCCCCAGCGTCTCGGCACCCGACGCGGCGACCACGGTCCCGTGTGCCACCACATGTACCGCGAGTCGCCGTGCCTGCAAGACGTACGCTTCCCGCCGCCACCGCGCATTGATCACCTCGTGCGCCCGCGACCCACCTCGCGGCCCGGCTTGGTCCGCGGTGATCGGTGAAAGTCCCAGCGCCAACTCGGTTCCCGCCGCGGCTGCCACTCGCAACGACTCGTCCAGCAGCCCCCACGGCGCGCAACTGCGGGAGATCTCCCGCAGAACCAGCTCGGGGATCTCGGGTAGATCCGTCCGGTCGGTGCTGCCCTGCAACACGGTGAACACCCGTTCGTAGACGGTCCGATCGAACGGCAGGGCGAGGTTCGCCGTCGACGCCGACGCGCCGAGTTGCGGCCGGTGTGGGCTCGGATGACAGGTGAGTCCCAGAGCATCGGCACCGTGGGCCGCGTGGACGTGCCACAGCGCGATCCCGCGACGCGTACCGACCCGGTCCTCGACGAGGTCGTCGAACAGGGGTCCGGCGTCGGCGGGGTCACCGGCGCGGGCGAGGGTGCAGGCGTCGAGCAACTCGGTGAGTTCGGCGGCCCGATCCCGTGTGCCATAGTCGGCCACCGGCCGTCGCGACCACGCCAACACCAGCAGTTCGGTGAGTTCGGCGGCCCGATGTGGCTCGGTGACGTGGGCTTTCAGGGCGGCGGTGGTACGTCCGCCCGTGCTCTCGTGGACTTCGCGCAGCGTCGCGACAGCGAGTGTGCGGGCCCGCTCACCGGCGGGCGTCCCGTGCAGCGTCGCCAGCTCGAAGCAGCGCTGGAAATACAGGTCCTGGGCGTTGCCCTCGGTGATCCGCAGACTCCGGCGGACCTGCTTGAGCAGGACGAACCAGGCCGCGCAGGCGCGCAGGGTGTCGGACTGGGCGTGCACCAGGGCGGTCAGCAGGGCGACGCCGTCGTCGTCGAGGACGGCGGGCGCGCACAGCGGATGCCGCACCGGCCGGATGACCAGCGGATCCAGGATCAACTTCACGGTCCGCCGCAACGGCCCGCCGGGCGCGCCGCTGAGCGCCTCGACACCGTCGAGACCCCGCCACACCTCGTCGAGCACCATGGCGCGGGATCTTCGCATTCGACCAGGTTAATGGCATATCCGGCGGACAGCGGGGAGAAAAGTTGGGATCGGTAGGCGGTGCGCGATTTCTACCTTTCTCGTAACGGGTCACCCACACCGACCCGCGACACCGAGAGAACGGAAACACCATGAACACCAAGCTGATCGCCGCCCTCGCCGCTGCCGCCACCGCCACCGCCCTGGCGGTCACCGGGTGCTCGGACTCCGGCGACACCCCGGCCCCCAGCGGCCCGGGATCGGCCGCGCCCGCCGCGGGCAAGTCCAGCGCCAGCGTCGACGGCAAGGAGTTCGCCGCGAAGTTCGACACCACCTGCGCCCAGCAGGCGGGCACGCTGGCCCTGGCGCTCACCGACACGGCCAACGCCACCTACGGCACCCTCTCGGTCAGCGCCTCGCTCGCGGGCGAGACCGTGCAGGCCGTGGCCATCGCGGGCAGCCAGGGCGGTGCCAACGGCCTGCCCTACGCCGTGGGCTACGGCAACGGCCAGCCGGGCGGATCGGCCCAGCTCAGCAAGGACGGCAACACCTATCGGATCACCGGCGAGGGTGTCGGCGCGCCCGACCTCACCAACCCGCTGGCGGGGCCGTCGATGGTGAAGTTCGACATCACCTTCGCCTGCTCGACCATCGTCGGCGCCTGACCCCACCGCGACCCGGTCGCACTCGACAAGGAGGAATCATGAAATCCAAGATCCGTGCGGCCGCGGTCGCGTTCGGGGTACTCGCCGTCGGCTACTACCTCTACTACGGCCTCACCTACACCCCCGACGAGTTCACCGGCGCCATGCTCGGCTGGGTGGGCCCGCAGATGGCGCTGCCGATCATGGCCGCGACCATCGTCCCGATCGCCTTCGCCTTCACCGGTGACGGCATCCTCGAGGCGTTCACCGGCCGCAACAGCTCGGAGTTCCGCGACGGCGCGGTCGGCATCGGCACCATCGTCTCCTACCGGCAGACGGGGGTTTCGGTGAACGATCAACCGCAGGTCAGGATCGAATTCCGGGTCGAGGGTGCCGACGGCAAGGTCTTCGACTCGCACACCAAGATGATCGTGCCGCTCACCGAACTGGCGCTGTTGCAGCCGGGGGTGGTGCTGCCGGTGCGCTACCTGCCCGGCCGCACCGACAAGGTCGAGGTGGACCGCTCCGGTGACAGCGGCGCCGCCCAGCGGGCCATGAACGAGTCGCTGATCCGCAAGGGCATCACCACCCGCGCCAAGCTCGACATCGCCGAGCGTGGACTCGCCGCGCAGGCCGTGGTGCGGCGCCTCGACGTGCCCGGCCGTATCCGCGGCGGCTACACCGAGGTGGTGCTCGGGCTGGTGGTGACCAGGCCCGACGGCAGTACCTTCGAGACCAGCGCCGAGAAGTTCCTGCCGCCGACCGCGGTCGGATCGGTGCAGGTCGGGCGGATCGTGCGGGTCCACTACCTGCCCGGCAACGAACAGGAGGTGGTGATCGCCCTGCCGGTCAACGCGGGATGACCCAGTTTTGGTCGGGCGTTCATCTTCGCGTTCCCGGCGGCTCGCCTGGGCTGCTTACCGTGCCGGAGTCCGTACTACCCGGGAGTCACCGTGAGTCCGAAACCGCTCGCCCTGTTCGTCACACACGACGGCCAGTCGGCACGCGCCGCCCTGACCTGTGAATACAAGTGTGGCAACGCCTGTTTCCACGAGCCGCCGAACACCTCCGACGGCGCCTACTTCGGTGACATCGTCAGCGGTCTCAACCGCCGCGGCCTGATCAAGGGCGGCGCGGCCGCGGTGCTGGCGATCGGCGCGGCGAGCGCGCTGGCCGCCTGCGGGGACGACACCTCCGGCACGGGCGACGCCCCCAGCGGCAGCGGCACCCCCGCCACCGGCACCGACTTCACCGCCGTCACCCCCAACAAGGACGACGCGCTGGTGATCCCCGAGGGCTACGAGCAGCAGGTGGTGCTGCGCTGGGGCGACCCGCTCTTCGCCGACGCCCCCGCCTTCGACTTCGACAACCAGAGCGCCGCCGCCCAGCTGAAGCAGTTCGGCTACAACAACGACTTCGCGGCCCTGCTGCCCGTCGAGGGCCAGCCCAACAGCTTCCTGCTGGTGGTCAACCACGAGTACACCACCGGCCCGATGATGTTCCGCGGTTACGACAAGGACAAGCCCACCGACGAGCAGATCGCCATCACCAAGGCCGCGCACGGCCTGACCGTGGTGGAGGTCAAGGGCGAGGCGGGCAGCGGCAGGCTCACCCCTGTTTTCGGCAAGTACAACCGCCGCATCACCGCCGACACCGAGTTCGTCCTCACCGGTCCCGCCGCGGGCAGCGAGTTCACCCGCACCGGCGCCGACGCCGCGGGCACCAAGGTGCTCGGCACCTTCGCCAACTGCGCCGGTGGTGTAACCCCCTGGGGCACCATCCTTTCCGGTGAGGAGAACTTCAACGGCTACTTCGCCAACGGCGACAAGGCCGACGATCCGAAGGGTCGCCTGAAGCGCTACGGCCTCACCGAGGGCACCACCGCCAATCGCTGGGAGCGCGTCGACAAGCGGTTCGATCTGGCGCAGGAAGCCAACGAGCCCAACCGGTTCGGCTATGTCGTCGAGGTGAATCCATGGGATGCGACCTCCACGCCGATCAAGCACTCGGCCATGGGCAGGCTCAAGCACGAGGGCGCCTCGATCTATGTCACCGCCGCCGGTGACGTCGTCTCCTACACCGGTGACGACGAGAAGTTCGACTACATGTACAAATTCGTGTCCAAGCGCAAGGTCCAGTCGGGCACCGGTGCCGCCGCCATGCGGCACAACCTGACCATTCTCGACGCGGGCACCCTCTACGTCGCCAAGCTCACCGGCGACCACGCCGATCAGATCGACGGCAGCGGCAAGGTCCCCTCCGGTCAGGGCTTCACCGGCAAGGGCCAGTGGATTCCGCTGCTCGAGACCGGCGAGGACGGCCAGGCCAAGTCCCTGGTGGAGGGCTTCAGCGCCGCCGAGGTCGCGGTGTTCACCCGCCAGGCCGCCGACAAGGTGGGCGCCACCAAGATGGACCGCCCCGAGGACTTCGAGGCCAACCCGTTCACCGGCAAGGTCTATGTGGCGCTGACCAACAACGACAACCGGGCCAAGGAGGGCAAGCCGGGCGTCGACGAGGCCAACCCGCGCAAGCTCAACAAGAACGGCCAGGTCCTGGAGCTCACCGACAACCACACCGGCACCGATTTCACCTGGTCGCTGCTGCTGGTCTGCGGTGACCCCGCCGCCGCCGACACCTACTTCGCCGGTTTCGACAAGACCAAGGTCAGCCCGATCTCCTGCCCGGACAACCTGGCTTTCGACCCGCACGGCAACCTGTGGATCTCCACCGACGGCAACGCCCTCAAGACCAACGACGGCCTGTTCGCGGTGACCCTCGACGGCCCCAACCGTGGTGAGACCAAGCAGTTCCTCACCGTGCCCAAGGGCGCGGAGACCTGCGGTCCGATCGTCACCGAGCAGCGTGTCATCGTCTCGGTGCAGCATCCCGGCGAGGGCGACGACGCCACCCCCGACAACCCGCAGTCGCACTGGCCCGACGGCGGCAGCTCCCAGCCGCGCCCGGCCGTGGCGGTGGTGTGGAAGAAGAACGGCGGCCGTATCGGCGTCTAGCCGACACCTGACCCGCTGACGACGCCGTCACTCGACTGGGCGAGTGGCGGCGTCGTCGTTCCCGGCTAACTGCTGCCGAACAGGCCGGACATATTGGCGAAGCGGGCGAAGTCGCCTTGGGCGCCGCTGTAGACGTTGACGTCGGTGGCGCCGCCGATCCCCGGCACGCTGCCCCGATCGGTGGTCTGCCAGAAGGTCCAGGTGGGCCAGCCGCCCGGGACCTCGGGGTGTTCGTCGCCGCTGTAGTCGGCGATCCAGAGGGGGTAGCGGGTGAAGGCGTTGGAGTCGGCCATCGCCGTCTTCCAGAAGTTCGGGTAGGTGTAGATGATCGGCGTGCGGCCGGTCAGGGCCTGCAAGGCGTTGAGGTAGCGGTGGGTCCACTCGACCAGCGCGGCGGGGCTCAGGCCGCCGGAGGCTTCCAGATCCAGCACCGGCGGCAGATCCAGCGGGCCGTTCTGGCCGAGCACGGTCGCGGCGTACAGCGCGGCCTGCGGCTCGGGCGGCAGCTCCGGGCGCGCGTAGTGGTAGGTCCCGCGCGCCACACCGGCGGTCCGCATGAGAATGCTGTCCGGCACGAAGTACGGGTTCACATAGTGCAGCCCCTCGGTGGCCTTCACCATCGCGAACTGATGCCCGGCCGCCCGCACCGCGTGCCAGTCGATCAACCGCCCGTCCACGTGCTGCCACGACGACACATCCGGCCCGCTCGGCGCCGCCTGCGCCGCCACCGGCCCCACCACCCCCGCGGCGACGACCGCCACCGCACAACCCCGCCGAACCGCCGAACTCCACCGCTTGGTGTCCATGGAGCACGACCGTAGGTGACCACCGCGCCGATGACCAGCGTCTCCCCGGGGTGTCCGCGAATCCCTGGCGTCGGTGGGTGGTCGTATCTTGGTGCCGACGGCGGCGATGGGAGCGGGATGGCGAACAAGCGGGTGGTGCGGGTCGAGCCTGCGGTCGGGGTGCCACGGGGGACGCGGGAGGCGGTGGCACCGGCGGACGATCCGGGCGATGACGCGACGGTGGTGGGAGTCGAGTATCGCGGGGCCGACTTCGCCGAGCTGAAGGTGTACGGGTTCGGGGTCGAGCAGTGTGTGTTCGACAGCGTGCGGTTTCCGAGCACCTTGCGGCAGGCCACCATCACCGAGTCGGTGTTGCGGGTGTGCGATCTGGCCAATGTGCAGGCCGACGATTCCTCGATGTTCGAGACCGCGATCGAGCACGGCAGGCTCACCGGGTTGTCGTGGACGGCGGGGGTGTTGCGTGATGTGCTGATCGAGTCGTCGCGGGCGGATCTGTCCTCGTTCGCCGAATCCCGTTTGCGCACCGTCGTTTTCCGCGACTGCGACCTGCGTCAAGCCGACTTCCAGCGCACCGAGTTCCGCAATGTCCGCTTCGAGCGCTGCAATCTCACCGGCGCCCGCTTCGCTGACGCGCGTCCTCAGCAGAACCTGCGCTTCGAGGACTGCGACCTCACCGGCATCACCGGCGTCACCGCCCTGCGCGGCGCCACCATCCAGGGCGGCGACCTGGAATCACTGGCCGCGACCCTCGCGCGCGAACTGGGCATCACCGTCGAATGGCAGGTCTACGCGGGCGAGCACTGAGCGGCGGTCAGCCTAGCCAGTCGAGAACCGAAGCGGCCGTCCAGGATTGCTGCATGCTGCCCAGCGGGGCGCCGGTGAAGGGCTCGTAGTATTCGGCGAAGCTGCCGTCGGAAGCCTGGCGCAGCCCCTCGGCGCGCAGCATGTAGGAGCGTTCGGCCCAGCCGCGGCGGGCGAAGGCCCAGGAGAACAGCCAGCTCATCACCGGCCAGACCGGGCCGCGCCAGTATTCGCGGGGGCGGAAGTCCTTGGAGACGGGGGAGGTCGAGGGCGGCAGGGCGTAGCGCAGGTCGGGGTGGCCGCAGAAGCGCGGGCCCTCGAAGGTGGTGAGCAGGGCGCGTTCGGCGGCGCGGGGCAGGCCGCCGGAGAGCAGTGGGGCGAACATGGCCAGGGTCTCGGTGCCGATCCACCGGCGCAGCCGGACGTCGTAATCGCGGGCGGCGCCGGTGCGTTCATCGGTGGTCGCCACTACACCGGTGCGGAAACGTTGCGCCCACTGGTGCAGTTCGCGCACGTCGGCGTGGGGCTGCTTGTACTCCTCGCCGATATCGGCGAGCACCTCGCAGGCCAGGGCGAAGATGGCCGAGACGAACACGTCCTCCACCGCGAAGCTCATCACCGAGGTGAGCTGGAAGTCGTCGTAGTTGGCCCGGCGCATCTGCTCGACCAGCCACAGATAGCGGTCGTATTCGCGATCGCTGGGGCGCTGGGTGGGATCGGAGATGATCGCGGTGTCGGCGCGCCGATACGGTGGCAGGTCGGCGCCGGGCACCACGTGCGCGTAGGCGCGGTCCCAGCGCGGTGAGTTGTCCATTCCGGATTCCCAGCCGTGGTACAGCGTGATCCGGCCGTTCTCCTTGGGGTCGCGCGCGTGCGCGAGCCAGCGGTGCCAGCGCACCAGATCCGGCCAGCGGCGGTTGAGGAACTCCTCGGCGACAGCCCGCGTGGAACGTCCGTGCCTGCGGGAATGGTCGAGAATGCGTTGCACGGCGATGGCGTGTACGGGCGGCTGGGTGATGCCCGAGGTGTCGGGTCCGTCGGGGGCGTTGGCGGCCAACTTGCGACACTCCCAGCGCGCGGGCCCGGGGAAGTAGCCGTCGACGCCGTTGGCGAAGACGATGTGCGGGATCATCCCGTTCTTCCACTGTGCCGAGAGCAGCGTGTCGAGTTCGACCACCGCGCGCTCCACACTCAGCGGCGCCAGCCCGACCGCGACGAACGCCGCGTCCCAGCTCCACATGTGCGGGTAGAGGCGGGGCGCGGCGCTGGTCATGGTGCCCAGGTCGTTGCCGCGCAGGAGGTAGGCGGCGCGGGCCGCGAGCTGCGTGGGGGTGAACCCGGGGTCGGTCATTTCTCTATTCTGCGGTCGGCCAGGCGACACGGCATCCCGGCGCGGCTGTGACGGTCAGTACCCCGTCGGCCGGTTGTCGTTCTGCGCGGCCGCGCCGACGGAACTGAGCATGGTGGTGATGCACAGGCCGACGAGCAGGTTGATCACCGCGGTCGCGATCTTGGCGTCCAGGTCGGCGACCAGCGTGAACGGCAGGATCACCGCGACGGCCGTCACCAGCAGGCAGATCCAGGTGAAGAACGTCAGCGGGCTGGGCATGGCCAGCAGCAGCACCATGAGCAGCGCCGTCGCCAGCAGCGCGGCACCCGCGGCGGCCATGGCGTAGGAGGTGGTGGACACCGTGCCGTACGCGCCAGCTCCCTCGGGCGACAGGATCGCGATGCCGAGCACCCCGCGCACCAGCATGATCGCCACGACGACGAGGAGCGCGGCCACCACGGCGGTTCCGATCCCACCCGCCCAGAGCTTGCCGATGTTCACCGCCGGTTTGGGCGGCTGCTGCCCCTGATTCCGCGGATACTGGGGATTCGCTGGATCGTAGTCATACCGAGGATCGGTCATACCCCGACGGTACTAGCGCCCACCCCTGATCAGCGCCGAATCCACCCAGGTGTCTCCGACCGATACCCGGATCGCCGGATTTGCCGGAATCCCCCGCGCCCTCGGTGCTGGACGGTTGATCACCGCGCACGGGGGTGGGTACCGACCGCCACCAGCGCGTGGTGATCTCGAACGTGCCGTTAGCGTGGGGGTATGACGGTGACCAATACTCCCGCCGCGACGGCGTTGATCACGGGTGCGAGCCGGGGGCTCGGGGCGGCGATCGCCAGGGAACTCGCGCCGACGCACGATCTGCTGCTCGGTGCGCGTTCGGACGACGCGCTGAAGCCGATTCTCGCCGAGCTGCCGAACGCGACGGGCTGGCCGGTATCGCTCACCGACTACGCGGCGGTCGCCGAGGCGGCCGCGCGGGTCGAGCGGCTCGACGTGCTCGTCCACAACGCGGGGATCGCCGATCTGGGGACGGTCGCGGAGTCCTCGGTCGAGCAGTGGCGCAGCACCCTCGAGGTGAACCTGATCGCGGTGGCCGAGCTGACGCGCGTGCTGCTGCCCGCGCTGCGCCGGGCGAACGGCCATGTGGTGCTGATCAATTCGGGCGCGGGCCTGCGCGCGCATCCGGGCTGGGGTTCCTACGCGGCGAGCAAATTCGGGCTGCGCGCCTTCGCTGACGCGCTGCGCCAGGAAGAGCCGTCCCTGCGGGTGACCTCGATCTTCCCCGGCCGCATCGACACCGATATGCAGCGCGCGATCGTCGCCGACGAGGGCCGCGAGTACCGCCCGGAGGAGTTCCTGCGCGCCGAGACCGTGGCCGGGGCGGTGCGCACGGCCGTCGATACGCCGAGCGACGGTCATCCGACCGAAGTGGTGCTGCGCCCGGCATAATCGTGCGCACGAGCCCGTCGACGTGCGGAAATCGACGGCGCCCGCCCGAGAACGCCGGATGTCCCGGAGGGGGATCGCCCGTGGAACGACGTCGAATGCTGGCCCTGCTCGCGGCGGGCACCGCCGTGGCGCTGACCGGGTGCGCGACCGCCGAGGGCGAGGCGGTCGAATCCGGTTCCGGCGGCGAGATCCCGATCGCGCCACCGGCCCCGGCCCCGGCGGTGCTGCCGCCACCGCCGGGCGGTCCGCGCTCGATCATTCCGCCGGGCACCATCACCGCGCTGCCGGGCCAGGGCACCAGCATGGCCCTCACCGTCGACGACGGCGCCAGCCCCGAGGTGGTCGGCGCCTACACCCAGTGGGCCAGGGACACCGGCGCCCGCTTCACCTTCTTCGTCACCGGCTACTACGAGTCCTGGACCATCCACCGCGACGCCCTGCGCCCGCTGGTCGACTCCGGCCAGATCCAGCTCGCCAACCACACCTGGGACCACGCCGCGCTCACCAAGCTGAGCGCGAGCGGCGTCGCCGACCAGCTCAACCGCACGAAGACCTTCCTGCGCGATACGTTCGGCGTCGACGGCACGCCCTTCTACCGCCCGCCGTTCGGCTACCACAACGCCACCGTCGACAAGGTCGCCGCCGATCTCGGCTACACCGTCCCGGCCATGTGGTACGGCTCGCTGTCGGACTCCGGCCTGATCACCGAGGAGTACCTGATCGAGTGCGCGCGAAAGTATTTCGCGGCCCAGGCGATCGTCATCGGGCACGCCAACTTCGCCCCGGTAACCCGCTGCTACGGCCAGCTCGTCGACATCATCCGCGAGCGCAACCTCTCGCTGGTGACCTTGAACGACGTGCTCGAGGTGCGTGGCTGAGGGAAACGCCCGGAGACGGTTACGGGACGATATTGACCATCTTGCCCGGCACCACGATCACCTTGCGCGGGGCTTGCCCCTCGAGCAGGGCGACGACCTTCTCATCGGCCAGTGCGGCTGCCTCGATGGCGGCCGGGTCGGCGTCGGCGGGCACCTGGATGCGGCTGCGCACCTTGCCCTTCACCTGGATCGGATACTCCACCGAATCCGCCACCAGCAGTGCGGGATCGGCGATCGGGAAGGGGCCGTGGGCCAGGGACGCGGTGTGGCCCAGGCGTTCCCACAGTTCCTCGGCGATGTGCGGGGCCAGCGGGGCCAGCATCAGCACCAGCGGTTCCACGGCGGCGCGCGGGGCGCCGTCGGGGTAGTTCTTGGTGAGATGGTTGGTCAGCTCGATCAGCTTGGCGCCCGCGGTGTTGTCGCGCAGCGCGGCCAGGTCCTCGTCCACCCCGGCGATGGTGCGGTGCACCAAGCGCAGGGTCTCGTCCGAGGGCGCGGTGTCGGTGACCTTCGCCGCGCCGGTCTCCTCGTCGACCACCAGGCGCCACACGCGCTGCAGGAAGCGGTGCGCGCCGACGACGTCCTTGGTCGACCACGGACGCGAGGTGTCCAGCGGGCCCATCGACATCTCGTAGAAGCGGAAGGTGTCGGCGCCGTACTGATCGCACATCTCGTCGGGCGAGATGGCGTTCTTCAGCGACTTGCCGATCTTGCCGTACTCCTGGAAGACCTCGATCTCGACACCGTCGGTGCCGGTCCAGAAGAACTTCCCGTCGCGCTCGACGACCTCGGTGGCCTGCACGTACGCACCGCGTTCGTCGGCGTAGGCGTAGTCCTGGATGTAACCCTGGTTGTACAGGCGCCGGTAGGGCTCGCTGCCGGAGACATCACCCAGGTCGAACAGCACCTTCTGCCAGAACCGCGCGTACAGCAGGTGCAGCACGGCGTGCTCCACACCGCCGACGTACAGGTCCACGCCACCCGGATCGTTCGGGCCGTGCTCGGCCGTGCGCGGGCCCAGCCAGTACTTCTCGTTCTCCTCGGCGCAGAACGTCTCGGCATTGGTCGGGTCGGCGTAGCGCAGCTGGTACCAGGAGGAACCGGCCCAGTTGGGCATGACATTGGTGTCGCGGCGGTAGGTGCGCGGCCCGTCGCCCAGGTCCAGTTCCACGTGCACCCAGTCGGTGGCCTTGGCCAGCGGCGGGGAGGGCTCGGAGTTCGCGTCGTCGGGGTCGAAGGTGACCGGCGCGAAGTCCTCCATCTCCGGAAGTTCCACGGGCAGCATGGATTCCGGCAGCGCGTGCGCCACATTGTGCTCGTCGTAGACGATCGGGAACGGCTCGCCCCAGTAGCGCTGCCGGGCGAACAGCCAGTCGCGCAGCTTGTACTGCACCGTGCCGGTGCCGTGGCCCTCGGCCTCCAGGTGACCGATCATGGTCGCCTTGGCCTCGTCCACCGAAAGCCCGTTCAGGAAGCCGGAATTCACCAGCTCGCCGTCACCGGACCAGGCGCCCTCGGTGATGTCGCCGCCGGAGATCACCTCGACGATCGGCAGACCCAGCGCGGTCGCGAACTCCCAGTCGCGGTGGTCGTGGCCGGGCACCGCCATGATCGCGCCGGTGCCGTAACCGCTCAGCACGTAGTCGGCGATGAAGATCGGCACCTGCTTGCCGTCGGCCGGGTTGGTCGCGTAGGAGCCGAGGAAGACACCGGTCTTCTCCTTGTTCTCCTGACGCTCCAGATCCGACTTGGCCGCGATCGACTCGCGGTAGGCGGCAACGGCTTCGGCCGGGGTGCCCGCGCCGCCATTGGTCCAGGCCGCCTCGGTGCCGTCCGGCCAGGCGGCGGCGGTCAGCTTGTCGACCAGTTCGTGTTCGGGGGCCAGCACCACGTAGGTGGCGCCGAACAGGGTGTCGGGGCGGGTGGTGAACACCTCGATGGTCTCGTCGCCGGGGGCGTCGAAGCGTACCTGCGCGCCGCGCGAGCGCCCGATCCAGTTGCGCTGCATGGACTTCACATTGTCCGGCCAGTCCAGCGTATCCAGGTCGTCGACCAGGCGGTCGGAGTAGGAGGTGATGCGCATCATCCACTGCCACATGCGCTTACGGAACACCGGGAAGTTGCCGCGCTCGCTGCGGCCGTCGGCGGTGACCTCTTCGTTCGACAGCACCGTACCCAGCCCCGGGCACCAGTTGACGATCGAATCCGACTGGTACACCAGGCGATACGAGTCGATCAGCGCGGCGCGCTCGGCGGCGCCCAGGCTGTTCCAGTCGCCGTCGGGTACCGGGCGCGAGCCGTTGGCGAACTGCTCTTCCAGCTCGGCGATCGGGCGGGCCCGGTCGGCCTCCTGGTCGTACCAGGCGTTGTAGATGCGCAGGAAGATCCACTGCGTCCACCGGTAGTACTCGGGGTCGGTGGTGGCGAAGGAGCGTCGCGGGTCGTGGCCCAGGCCCAGCCGGTCCAGCTGACGCTGCATGGTCGCGATATTGGACTCGGTGGTCACCCTCGGGTGCGCGCCGGTCTGCACCGCGTACTGCTCGGCGGGCAGGCCGAAGGCGTCGTAGCCCAGCGCGTGCAGCACATTGCGGCCGCGCATGCGGTGATAGCGGCCGAACACGTCGGTGGCGATGTAGCCCAGCGGGTGGCCCACGTGCAGGCCCGCGCCCGAGGGGAACGGGAACATGTCCTGGATGAACAGCTTGTCGGCCGGGGTCTCGCCCGCGAGCGGGCCGACCGGGTTGGGCGCGTGGAACGTGCCGCGCTCGGTCCAGTTCTGCTGCCAGCGCCGCTCGATCCGCCCCGCCAGCTCGGCGTTGTACCGGTGCTGAGGTACGTCACTCTCGGTAGTACGAGTGTCCTGCACGGTCCTGCCTTCTTGTTCTCGCCGATCCCCGGTAAACATCGTCTAACAGGGTAGATCGTCGGCGCCATCCGTTTTGCCACGCCCCGCGCGGTGTGTGGGCGGTCACCTCGGTGGGGAGCGCTCGATCCGGGGTCGGCGCGGGTGCGCTAGCCTGCAGGAATGGTCGTCGTCGCTCTGATTCTGTTCGCGCTGGCCGCGGTCGCCATCGTGACCGGTGTGCTCGGACTGCTCGGCAAGCTGCCCCGCAATCCCTTCCTCGGTGTCACCACCGAGGCCGCGCTGCACAGCGACGACAACTTCCGCATCGCCAACCGCATCGCGGCCCCCACCTCGGTGGGCGCGGGCGCGCTGCTGTTCGCCGGTGGCCTGGTGGCCCTGGTCGCGAGCGGTTTCGCCGCTCTCGGCGTGGCGGTGGCCGTGGCCGTCATCGCGATCTTCACCCTCGGTGCGGGCGCCAACGCGGCGGCCCGCGCGGTCGAACCCCTGTTGCCCCCGGCTCCCGTCGGCGGCTGCGGTTCCTCGTGCGGCGGCTGCTCGCTGCGCGACACCTGCGCGCCCGCCAACTGACCGCGCCCCCCGGGTCGCCCCGAAATCGGTGGCTGACCGGGCCTGTCTTAGGTACAACGGAGGCAGGCATCTGAACGGGGGAAGTTCATGAAGGTTGTCGCAGCGGCGTTTCTCGTCGCGTTGATCGGGGTGGTCGTCGCCATCGTGTCGCCGCTGGCCGGTGGCTTGGTGTTGCTCGGGGCCGCGGTGCTGTTCGTCGTCGGGTGCGTGCGGGTGGGCGCGCAGAACTCCAAGCCGTTGCGGTCGAGGCGTCAGCGCTGGCGGGCCGCGTCGGGTGGTGCGGCCGAGTCCGGCGCGGCCACCGGTGGCGGCTTCCTGTGGTTCGGCGGTGGCGGCAGCGACGGCGGGAGTGGCAGCGGCTGTGGTGGCGGTAGCGGCTGCGGCGGAGGCGGCGGTGGTTGCGGCGGCGGGAGCTGATCGGCGTGCGGTGGGCGGTCACGTGCCGCCCACCGCACGCGCGGCTCAGCGGGTGCCGAGGTATTCGATATAGCCGGTGCCGGTGATCGGCGCGCCGCGGAACCGGCCGGTGTACTCGTAACTGCCGACGTAGCCGCCCGCCATCCCGTAGACGTAGTCGTCGTTGGTGGTGCCGTGGATCTCGATCAGCTCGTCGCCGTTGTCGTCGTCCACACCCCAGCTGAACTGCGACGCGAGCCGCATCGACAGGCCGTTGGGGGTCCGGCGCGGCGCGGGCTCGAGGCGGTGGACCTCGAAGTGGAATCCGGCCTCGTAGGTGCCGCCGTGGTCGGTGAGCGAGCGCAGGTAGACCGCCCGCTGCACGGGCACCCCGAGCGGGCCGAGCACCTCCACCATGAGCACCTGGGTGCTGTCGTCGATATTGATGATCTGGTAGGTGAAGAACCGCAGCGGCAGCGGGACGTGCGCGCCGCGCGCGTATTCGAGGGTGTTGAGCCCGGCGATCTCGACGGTCTCGCCCGCGTGGGTGACCCGGCCTTCGTACTGGCACAGCAGGGACCAGTGGTCGTAGAGCCCGCCACGCAGCGCCACGAAATGCGACACCTTGTCGGTGGCGCGCACCCGCAGATCCAGCTCGAAGGCCGGATTGCGGTAGGCGACGGTGAAATTCGGATAGCGCCCCTCTAGCTGGAACTCCTCGCCGAAGCGGACCACGCTCGAATCGGGCGCGAGCTCCAGATCGCGCGCCACCCGATACCCACGGAACTGCCCCGGAAACCGCACCCCCGCGCCGACGAGCAGATTGGCGGTGTCGGCATCGGTCGTCTCGATCAGATGATCGTTGCGCCACAGCGGGATTCGTGGCTGACCGATCACCGTGATCACATCGAGGAAGTTCAGCGGCGCGGGCAGTCCGGGCAGCATGAGCCCGTAGTGGACCGTGCGGTACCGCCCGCGCGGCGGATGGAACGCGGTCTGTGGATCGAACGGCGTACCCCGCATCGCGTAGGCGCCGGAGGCTGCGCGCTGTGCGGCCCGGGACACAACATCTCTGACACTCATCGAAGTCCTCTCGCAAACACCGTTGTATGCGTAACTCAAAGTATCAGAAACAATTGACGTTTTGGTAAATTCATTCCGGCGACGGAGTACGCGCAGGTCAGGCGCGATTTGTCAGTGCGGTGTGGATGGCCCGGCTGACGGTGGGGTCGGCGATGGCGACGCGGGCGCTGCCGTCGGGGTAGGGCTTGGCCTTGATGCCAGCGCGGCGGAGAGTGGTGGCCGGGCCGGGGCCGGGGAGGTAGAGGAAGTTGGCGTGGCTGTCGGGGGTGACGATGCCGTCGGCGTGCAGGGCGGCGCGCAGGCGGTCGCGCTCGTGGGTGATGCGGGCGACGCGCTCGCGGAGTTCGGGCTCGGCGGCGTAGCTGGCGCGCACGGCGGCCACGGCCGAGGTGGGGACGCCGAAGGGGAGTTGCTGCTGGCGGACGCGGTCGATCAGGGGTGCGCGGCCGAGGCAGTAGCCGATGCGCAACCCCGCCAGGCCGTACGCCTTCGAGAAGGTGCGCAGGATCAACAGATTGGGGTGTTTGCGCAGGAGGTCGTGGATGTCGAGATGATCGGCGGGAGCGAGGAATTCGACGTAGGCCTCGTCGAGCAGCACGGGGATCTTGCGGCCGACGGCCGACAGGAACGAGCGGACCGCGCCCGCGTCGAGCAGGGTGCCGGTGGGATTGTGCGGACGGCACACGACGATCAGCGCGGTGCGGCGGTTCACCACGCGACGCAGGGCGGGCAGGTCCTGATCGCCCGCCGCGTCGAGCGGCACGGGGACCAGCGTCATCCCGGTCATCTCCGCCATCACCGGATAGCCGTCGAATGTCGGTGTGCTGCTGACGAGTTCACCCGCACCGAGCGCGCGCATCACCTGGAGTGCCACGCCGGTGGCGCCCGCGCCGACCACCACCTCCTCGGGCCGCACGCCGAGATGCTCGGCGATCAGGCGCGGCAGTTGGTCGGGCAGGAACTCCGGATATCGGTTGGCCAGCGTGAGCGTCTCGCGTACCGCCGCGATCACGGAAGGCAGTGGCGGGAAAGGGTTCTCGCTGAGACTGAGGTCGACGCGGGTACTCCCGGCGGCGAAGCGCCGTGACGGGATGGTGGGTTCGGCGAGCAGGGTCATCGCGCCGCGCCCCAGCGCACCGCCGCCGCACCGGCGAAATCCCCCGCGTGCGCGAACGCCGACATCAGCACCACCGACCCGTTGCGCAACCGGCCCGCCCGATTCTCCACATCCAGCGTCACGGGAATGCCCGCCGCGAACAGGTTTCCGCACTGATCGAAGGTGTCGGGGTGGCGATCGGCGGGCAGTTCCAGCGCGTCGGTCCAGTTGCGCAGGAACAGGCGGTTGGGCTGGTTGGTGACGAAGGTGTCGATATCGCGCCCCTTCACCCCGATGTGGTCGCACACCGCCAGCGCCACCTCGGGCACCAGCCGATTGCCGCGCGCGAACACCTTGGTGATCTTGGATTCGGTGAAACTCACGCACCCCTGCCCCTCGCCGGGCTCCCAGTACTTGCGCGGGCCGTTGGTGGAGAAGTCCATGTCACCGGCGAATTCGGGGTAGGTGCGGCATTCGATGTCGAGGATGGGGGCCGAATCGTCCTTGCGCAGCAGGCCGATGCCGCAGCCGTCACCGGGCACCGGCGCCTGGGCCAGCTTGCGGATGTCGGGCTGGGTGAACACCGGGCCCGCGCAGTTCTGGGTGGCGACGATCAGCGCCGTCTTCGCCTCGCTGGTGGCCATCATCATCCTGGCCAGCGCCATCATGTGCACGAAGGCCGCGCAGCCGCCGTTGTGCACGTCGAGCACGTGGGCGGGGTGCGCACCGAGGCGCCGGGCCAGCTCGGGGCCCGCGCCCATGACCGGATTGTCGGGGAGCTGGGTGTGGGTGATGATGATGTCGAGCTCGGCGGCCAGCCCGTCGCCGTGACGTTCGCGCAGGGCGGCGAAGGCGTGTTCGGCCAGGTCGACGGCGGTGTCGTCGCGGGAGACGTGATGGCGGCCGGTCGGCGACCGGAACATCACGTTCTTGGCCATCCGCTCCGAGCGCGAGTACTGGGTGAAGTAGTCGGTGGGGACCGGGTCGCCGGGCAGGTAGCTCGCGACGTCGACCAGGCTCACAGCTGGCGTGTTCACCGCATCCACTCCGGCTTGACGGGCAGCCCGTTGGCCGCGCGATATTCGCAAATGGCCTTGAGGTTGTCCAGCTCGAGCTGGTGCCCGGCGGAGAACATCTCCCAGAAGTCGCCCACCCACACCGGCCGACCCGGCGGCGCCGTCTCGGGATAGCCGTTCTCGTCGTAGAAGGGGTGGTGACAGTTCACCCACAGCACCACCGAGCCCGGCTTGTCGAACACCACCTGCGCGTCGACCACCCGCATCAGGTAGATCATCCACAGGTGCGCGGACTGATCCCAGGCGCAGTGGTAGTCCACGGTCATGGCCTCGGGATGGGCGACGGTGCGGGTGTAGCACTTGGTGCTGTCGCCGAGCCGGTCGTAGGACAGCCACAGCCCCGGCTCGTCGGTCTCGGCGAAGCCGCGCAGGCTGTAGGTCCATTCCTCGAGCGAGCGGGTGTCGGCCAGATACTCGAAGACCTCGCGCGGCGGCGCGGCGATATAGGACTGCACCGGGCAGTACTCGCCGAAGACCTGGTCGTGCGGATACACCGACCGCAGCATGTCCATGATGATCGGCGTGGTCGCCTCGCGATCGGAGTTCTCGATCCGCAGCACACCGGGCACCACCCCGTCGGGGATGTCGCTGAGAGCGGGCAGCTCGCTGGTCGTCACGATGTTCTCCTCGCGGATTCGATGGTCGACAGGAAAGGGTGGAAGGGCGGGATTTCGTCGGGGTCGCACAGGATTTCGAGAAAGGACGGACCGGGGGTGGCCATGCCGCGGCGCAGGGCTTCGGTGAGGTCGGCGGCGTCTTCGACGGTGTGGGTCACGAGTCCGGGGAACATGGCGGCGATGCCAGCGCCGATGTGGGCGGGACGAAAGCGGTTGAAGCTGTAGCGGTCTCGATAGAAGAGCTGTTCGCGGGTGACGCACATGGCGTGCGCGTTGTTGTTGAAGACCACGAAGGTGATGGGCAGGTCGTACTCCACGGCGGTGTGGATCTCCATGCCGTGCATGAAGAACGCGCCGTCACCGGCGACGACCACGGTGCGGCGCGGTCCGTCGCGGCGGGCGAAGGCCGAGCCGATCCCGGCGCCGAAGGCGTACCCCATGCCACCCATGCCGAGCGCGACGACGAAACGTCCACCGTCGGGGACGCGTAGGTGGTGGACGACCGAGGCGCCGGTATTGCCCGCGTCGGCGAAGACATCGGTGCCGTCGGGCAGCGCGGTCTGGATGGCCTCGACGACCGTGCGGTAGCGCAGGCCGGGGCCGTCGGATTCCGGGACCGGGAGCGGGGTGGGTTCCCGCGCGGGGGGTGGTGTGCGGGTGTGGGGGAGATGGGGGAGTAGTTCGGTGAGGGTCGTGGCGAGGTCGGTGCTGGTCAGGTGGGTGGCGGGTAGGTGTGGCGGGAGGGTGCCGATGCTCAGCAGGGGCAGATCGGCGAGGGCGGATTCGAGTCCGGCGCGCGTGGTCACCGGGAGACGGGTGCCGATCAACAGGCAGGCGCTCGCGGAGCCCAGCGCGTCGAGGAGTTCGGGATGGCCCATGCTCCCCGCGACGCCGAGATAGCCGGGCCCGGTATTGGCGTAGACGTCCTTGGCATCCGGCGCCAGGCCGATCGAGGCGCCCAGCGCGGAGACGAACTCGGCCAGTGCCGGGCGGGCATTGTCGCGCGCGACCTGGTCACCGGCGATGACGACCAGTGTGCCCGCCCGGTCCATCTCGGCGGCGAAGCGCTGCGCCGCAAGGGAAGCCGATCCGAAGCGACCGTCACCACCTGCGTGGGTCGGGCCTTCGGTTGCTCGGTGGATCGGGGGTGACAGGTGCTGCTGCTGAACATCTTTGGGGAGCAGTAGTACCGCTGGTCCGCCCGCCTCGGCCGCGGTGATGGCGGTCGCGAGTTGGGTGGGGAATGCCGAAGCGTCGGTTACCCGTGCGCAGTAGCGGCTCACCGTCGCGAACAGCGCTCGCGCGTCGATCGATTCGGCGAGTCCACTCGAATCCTGGAACGCCCCGGCGCCTTCCAGTGCGGTCGGTGGTTGCCCGATCAGCGCGAGTACCGGTACCCGCGAGGCGTATGCCTCGGCCAGCCCGGCCACCAGATTCATCGCACCGCCCCCGGAGGTCGCCGCGACGACGCCGAGTCCGCCGGTGGCGCGGGCGTATCCGTCGGCCATGGTCGCCGCCGAGAACTCGTGTTTGGCGACGATTCCGGCGGGGTGGCCGTCCGCGTCGAAGATCGCGTCGTAGAGGTCTTCGATATTGGCGCCGTCGACACCGAAGATGTGGGTGATGCCCCGTTCGGCCAGCTCCCGCACCAGGTAGTCCACCACTCGGTCCGGCATCGGCACTCCTCCACGCGGCATTCCGGGCGGCCTGCGGGCCGCCTCTTCTCGGTACTACGGAGCGCGCGGAACAGGGGTTCATCGGATCGGGGAAACTTCCCTCTTGTGTGTACGTATACATCTACGTATAGTGAGTTCATGCCCAACAAGACGATCTACGTAGCCGACGACGATCTGCCCCTGTTCCAGCGGGCGCAGGAACTCGTCGGGGGCAATCTGTCCAGCACGGTGGTCACCGCGCTGCGCAGGCTCATCCACCTGGAGGAAGGTCGCGAGGCCGGATTCGAGGAGATCGTGTTGCAGGTGGGACGCGACGGGGCCCGTCAGGTGCGCTTCCAGGGTTCGCTGCTGGGGGAATGGCAGGAGATGGGCGACGAGCAGGTGCGGAACCTGACCGTCTACCGCAGTCGCAAGGGCAAGCTCGTGCTGCACACCCACACCGCGGCGTGGAGCGACTATCCGACCGGCCCGGCGGCCGGTGACATGAAGGAGTGGAAGTACTGGCGCCGCTTCTTCGGGATCGGTGATCGCGCCTTCGACTGGGGCGATTACGACTACGAGATCTTCGACGAGGTCACCGCGCTGAAGGGCCGCATCCCCGACAAGCTGTACCGCAAGGTGGTCGACATCGTCGAGCACCCGCAGATCGAGGAGCTCGACATCTAGCTCCCCGCCGACAACCGCACATCTCGCCTCACCACCACGCCCCCCGGGGGGACGTGTCGATAACTCATGCACTTATTCGCACCAATGAATGCAATTCTCTGGAAAGGGACGACCATGGTCAACTCGGCCATCACCGCACGGGGCCTGCGCAAGGCCTACGGCGAGCACACGGTCCTCGACGGCATCGACCTCACCGTCACCGAGGGCACGGTCTTCGCCCTGCTCGGCCCCAACGGCGCGGGCAAGACCACCACCGTGCAGATCCTCACCACGCTCATCGGCGCCGACGGCGGGAACTGCGTGGTCGGCGGCCACGACGTGGTGGCCGACCGGGCGGGCGTGCGCGGACTCATCGGCGTCACCGGGCAGTTCGCCGCCGTCGACGAACTGCTCACCGGGCGCGAGAACCTGCACATGATGGGCGATCTGAACCATCTGCCCCGCCGCGCCACCCGCGACCTGGCCGCCGACCTGCTGACCCGCTTCGACCTGGTCGAGGCCGCCGACAAGCCCGCTGGCACCTACTCCGGCGGCATGACCCGCAGGCTCGACCTGGCCATGACGCTGGTGGGCGACCCGAGGGTGATCTTCCTCGACGAGCCGACCACCGGCCTGGACCCGCGCAGCCGTCGCGGCATCTGGGAGATCATCCGCGGCCTGGTCGACGACCTGGGCGTCACCGTCTTCCTCACCACCCAGTACCTCGAGGAAGCCGACCAGCTCGCCGACCGGATCGCGGTGCTCGACCACGGCCGCATCGTCGCCGAAGGCACCGCGGCGGAGCTGAAACGGCTCGTCCCCGGCGGTCACATCCGCGTCGACTTCGCCGACCAGGCGACCCTCGAAGCGGCGCGCTACGCGCTCGGCCCGTCCGCGTGCGTGCTCGACGGCGGCGACGGCCTCACCCTCGCGGTGCCCAGCGACGGCGGCGTGCGCTCCCTGCGCGCGGTGCTCGACCTGCTCGACGCCGAGAACATCGAAGAGGGTGGCGTTTCCGTGCACACCCCGAACCTCGACGACGTCTTCCTCACCCTTACCGGCGCCACCACCGAACAGGAGTCCCTCGCATGAGTGTCCAGACCGCTACCCCGGGGCACGCGTTGTCCGACACCCTGATCATGTTGCGCCGCAACATGATCCATGCCAAGCGCTATCCGAGCATGGTGTTCGGCATCCTGGTCATGCCGACGGTGCTGCTGCTGGTGTTCAACTACGTCTTCGGCGGGGCATTGGAGAAGTCCTCCGGTGGGGAGTACATCGACTATCTGGCGCCGGGCATGCTGCTGTTGCTGCCCGCGTACATGACGGTGTCGGTGGCCGTCTCGATCGCCACCGACAAGAGCAAGGGCATCGTGAATCGCTTTCGGGTGATGGCGATCTCGCAGTCGGTCATGCTCACCGGGCATGTGCTCGGCGCGCTCGTGCAGGCGCTGGGTGGCATGGCCATGATGACCGGTGTCGCGCTGCTGATCGGCTTCCGGCCCAACGCCGACCTGGTCGAATGGGTCGCCGCCCTCGGCCTGCTCACGCTGGTGACCTTCGCCTTCAGCTGGCTCGCCATCGCGCTGGGTCTGCTCTCGCCCACCCCCGAAAGTGCCAGCAACACACCGTTTCCCATCGTGATGATGCCGTTCCTCGGCAGCGGCCTGGTCGCCACCGACACCATGCCGGTCGGGCTGCGTCAGTTCGCCGAGTACCAGCCGTTCACGCCCATCACCGAGACGCTGCGCGGACTGCTGATGGGCACCGAGATCGGTGCCAACGGGTGGGTCTCGCTGGCCTGGTGCGTGGTGATCGCGGGTGGCGGCTACCTGTGGTCAGTCCGCCTCTCCGCGTATTAGGGCCAGACTCGAGTGCGCTGACAGCAGCGCTGGCGGCTTGCGGCGTGATATGTGCGAAGTCAGCCGGTACCCGGTGAGTTACCCATGTGCTCGCCAGATCAGTCGAACGGCCCCGAACATCTCGGGGCCGTTTCGGCGTGGTCAGAGCTCGGCGACCAGGACCGTGCGGCCGGAGTCCACGGCGGTGATCTCGACGGTGTCGATCGACTCGGGGGCCGCGTCGATGGTGCGTTCGACGGTGAGTTCGGTGCCGGGGCCCGCGGGCCACTGGTCCAGGGCGATGCGCTGGTCGCCGGTGGTGACGACCAGGCCGTAGCGCCAGGTGTAGCCGGAGCCGTAGGCGCTGGGGGCGTAGCGGCAGGTCATCACCAGGCGGGTGCGGTCGCCGTCGCGCAGGAGTCGCACCTCCGCGCTGATCGGGGTCTGCTCGACGGCGCGCAGCTGCTGGGCGGCGACGACCTGGGCGGTGGCCGGGTCCGAGCGCGCGACCGTCATCGTCACCGGGACGGCGATGGCGACCGCGGCCGCGGCGGCCGCCACCGCGCTGCCGATCCCCAGCCAGCGGCGCCGCCTGCGCCTGCGTTCGGCGGTCGCGGCCAGCGCGGGCAGCAGATCGGGCACCGGTGCGGGGTCGGACTCGACCATCGCCAGGGCGGTGTCGCGGTCTACCAGGGCGAGCAGGCCCGGCAGGCCCGACAGCTCGGCGACCGCCTCCTGGCAGTGCGCGCAGTCGAGCAGGTGGGTCTCGTAGGCGCGGCGTTCGGTGGCACCGAGCGAACCGAGGACATAGGCGGCGTCCCAGGTGCTGTACTCGTCGGCGAGGTCGGTCATCGGTTCGTCACCCCCATCTCCTGTAGTGCCAGGCGCAGCGCGCGCATGCCGTAGTGCAGCCGCGACTTCACCGTGCCCGGTGGAATGCCCAGCTCGTCGGCGATCTGGCGCATCCCCAGGCCGCGGTAGTAGGCGCGCACGATCACCTCGCGGTGGTCGGGGCTCAGCGTGCTCAGCGCGTCGGCGACCAGCCAGCCGTCCAGAGCCCGGTCGGACTGGTCGGGGCTCACCTGCTCGGGCGGGGTGTCGGTGCCGAACTCGCGGCGATGACGGGCACTGCGATGCTCGTCGACGGCGAGATTACGGGCCACGGTGAACAACCACGCGCGCGGGGAGGTCTCGGTCTGTTCCAGGACGGCGGGCCGCTGCCAGGCGCGCAGCAGGGTCTCCTGGACGATGTCCTCGGCGCGGCCGGGATCGCGCACCAGGCCCAGGGTGAAACGCCACAGCGCGGGCGCGTGCTCGGCGTAGAGCGCGCGCATCAGTTCGTCGCGACCGTCGTCCATCGGCGGTCCGGATCACTGCTCGGTGTTCATCGGTCACTCCCTCTGCTGATGGAGTAACGGGGTCAGTTGCGTTCGAGTTCAATCGGATGGGTGGCCAGCAGGGCCAGCGGCAGCGGCTGTCGGCGCAGGACTCCGGCCCACAGATCGTGCTGGTCGGTGGCCAGCGGGTCACCGGGCAGGGCCGAGACCACCAGCCAGTCGTCGTTGTCGAGCTCGCCGCCGAGCTGACCCATCGACCAGCCCGCGTACCCGGCGAAGATCCGGATGCCCTCCACCAGCGGGCCGATCTCGGCCGGGTCGGCGTCCAGGTCGACCAGCACCACCCGCCCGTCGACGCGGCGCAACCCGCGCACCTCGCTGATGTCGACGCCCGCGCGCAGCGTGGCCAGACACAGCGCGGCGTCCCGCTTGACCGGACCGCCGATGTAGAGATCCGAGGGCGAGGCCGCCAACTCGGCCCAATCGGGCAGCACATCGACCACCGGGGTCTCGCTCGGCCGGTTCAGCACCACCCCGAGGCTGCCCGCGTCGTTGTGCTCGATCATGTACACCACCGTGCGCCGGAAGGTCGGCTCGACCAGGTCGGTCGCCGACACCAGCAGATTGCCCGCCCGGACCCCGCGTGCGGGCTGTCCGGGCCGCCGGTCGTCCCCGCGCCCGTCGCGCGTCCGGCGTTCGTCCGGGTCGTCTCCGCGTGCCACCGAGTCATCATCGCATTGCGGCAGTGGGTCGCGCTTCCCACGGACCGCCTCGGTTCGGGAAAATTTCTCGCTCGAAGGGTCCGTCATCGCGAACGGTAGGGTCGGCTCATGCCCGCACCCGAGGTTCTGCTCGAAGACGACGCCGCCGTGTACGACTACTACCTGCGACATCAGCAGAACCGGTGGAAAGCGCTCGCCTCCTACGCGGTGCTGGCCCGGCGCTACCGGCCTCGGGTGTCCTTCGCCGAGGGCGCCAAGGCCGGGCTGCGCGCGCTGGTGCGCAGCGGGCGGCCCGTCATCTACGCCATCAACCACCTGTCCACCAGCGATCCCTACACCGTCGCGGCCACCGCCTGGCGCTCGCCACTGCGCGGCAAGATCGGGCGGGTCCGCGTGCTGGCCAAGGACGAACTGTTCCTCGACCCCGAACAGCGCCGCAAGGTGGACATGATGGGCGGAATTCCGGTGTTCCGCGGCAAGGACCACGGCATCCGGGCGGTCAACGCCGCCGGTCAGCGCATGATGGACGTCTGCGCGCAGCGCCTGGCCACCGGCGACCACCTGGCCATCTTCCCGGAGGGCACCTGCAACGACGTCGACCCGACAGCGGTGCAGTCGATCGGCAGCGGCATCGGGCACATCGCCTTCCGCGCGGCCAAGCTCGACGCGCCCCCCGCGCTGGTCGCGCTCGGCATGAGTTACGGGCCGCGCGCCGATCCGAAGGTCGAGCCCAGCGGCGCGGAGGTGGTCTCGGCGTCGGTGTACTTCCGGGCGCCGGTCGCCGAGCTACCCCAGCGGCCGGGCGACATCGCCCGCTTCGTCAAGGAGGAGTTGCAGCACGCCGTCGACGGTGCGGTGGCGCGCTATTGAGGCAGCCCGAACAGTTCACGCGCGCCCTGCGGGACCAGCGAGATGTAGCCGGGATGGGTCCGCACGAAGTGCAGCACCACCGAACACAGCGGCAGCACACTGAAACCGTCGGCCCTGCTGGCGTCGAGCGCGGCTTGGACCAGCACGTTCGCCAGTCCGCGGCCCTCGAACTCGCGCGCGATCTCGGTGTGCACGAGCGCGCGCTCGGCTCCGGTGTCCTGGTACTCGATGTAACCGGCGGGCTGCCCGTCGGCGGTGAGTTCGAACCGCTCGAGCGCGGTGTTGTTGCGGACCTCGGTCGCCATGGGTCGAAAATACCCCGCCGACCGGTCACGGACTGTGTATGGCGGGTTTCGGTCCGAGCCCGGACAATGGCCAGATGACCATCGGACCGCGCGTGGTGCTCGCCCCGGACAAGTTCAAGGGTTCCCTCACCGCCGCTGAGGTCGCCGAGGCGCTGGCGACCGGAATCAGCAGGCGCAGGCCGCTCGCCGACGTGCGCCGGGTGCCGGTGGCCGACGGCGGGGACGGCATGGTCGACGCGTTCGTCGCGGGCGGTTGGCAGGCGGTGCCGGTGGACGCGCCCGGACCCACCGGGGAGCCGTCGCGGGCGGTCTACGCCCGCCACGGTGACATCGCGGTGGTCGAACTGGCCGCCGCGGTCGGCCTGGTGAAACTGCCTGGGGGCAGGCTCGATCCACTCGGCGCCGACACCTTCGGCCTCGGCGTGGTGGTCGCGCACGCGCTCGACCACGGCGCCCGCGAGATCGTCCTCGGTTTGGGCGGCAGCGCCTCGACCGACGGCGGCGCGGGGTTCCTGCGCGCCCTCGGGCTGCGCCTGCTCGACGGTACTGGCAACGAATTGGGTATGCGCGCAACGGGTTCCAATGTGTCGGCGCTGCTGGCCGAGGTCCGCAGGGTGGACCGGGCGGGATTGCATCCGGCCATCGCGCGGGCGCGGTTCACGCTGGCCTGCGATGTCGACAATCCACTGCTCGGTCCGGCGGGCGCGGTCGCGGTGTACGCGCCGCAGAAGGGCGCGAGTCCGGCGCAGATGCTGGAACTGGAAGCGGCCTTGACGAATTGGGCCGCGGTGCTCGGCACCGGCTATGCCGAGATCTCCGGTGCCGGGGCCGCGGGCGGGACCGGATTCGGGGCGCTGGCGGTGCTCGGTGCCGAGGTGCGCAGCGGGATCGACGTGGTGCTCGAGCTGCTGGAATTCCACGCGCTGGTGGACGGCGCGGCGCTGGTCGTCACCGGTGAGGGGTCACTGGATCACCAGAGCATGCACGGCAAGGCGCCGGTCGGGGTGGGCGCGGCGGCCAAGGCCGCCGGGGTGCCGGTGGTGGCGGCGGTGGGGCGAACCCTGTTGTCGCCGGGGGAGATTCGCGCCGCCGGGTTCCGGCGTTGCTATCCGCTCAGCGATCTGGAATCCGATCCGGCACGCTCGATGGCCGAGGCGGTGCCGCTGCTCGAACGCATCGGCGAGCGCATCGCCATGGAGCACCTCTGATCAGGAGGCGATCCGCCCGGTGAGTTCGGCGCGGTGCTCGTTGCCCCAGGTCTCGAGCGCGCCCAGTGCCCCGCGCAGGGTCTCGCCGAGCGGGGTCAGCGAGTACTCCACCCGCGGCGGGATCTCGGCGTAGATCTCGCGGTGCACCACGCCCGCGGCCTCCAGTTGGCGCAGGTTCTCGGTGAGCACCTTCTCGCTCACGCCGTCGAGCAGTCTGCGGATCTGCCCGAACCGCTGTGGGCCCTCACCGAGCACCCACATCAGGTGCATCTTCCATTTGCCACCGACCACGTCGATGGCCAAGCTCATGCCACAGATGTCGTGATCTGGATCACTGTTCATCGCCGCCGCACCTCTCCCGACCGTATTTCGGACCTCCAGGTAAGCAACCACACTCCCACGTGCGGTCTTCCCGGCGCTGTCCCGGCCGCGCACCATGGATTCCGGCGCCGCGAGAATCCAGCTTCGAGAAACGAAGGGGCAGAAGATGTCCGAGCAGAAATCCGTATCCGTCCTCGGTCTCGGCCCGATGGGACAGGCCATGGTGCGCGCCTTCCTGGCGGCGGGCGTGGAGGTGACGGTGTGGAACCGCAGCACCGCCAAGGTCGACGCCATGGTCGAACTGGGCGCCCGGCGCGCCGCGACCGTCGCCGAGGCGCTGGCGGCCAACGAGGTGTCGGTCCTGAGCCTGACCCACTACGCCGCCATGTACGACGTCCTCGGTCAGGCACCGGAAGCCTTGGCGGGCAAGGTGATCGCGAATCTGTCCTCGGATTCGCCGGAGCAGGCGCGTAAGGGCGCGGCGTGGGTGCGCGAGCGCGGCGCGCAGTTCCTCTCCGGCGGGGTGATGTCGGCGGGCGACAATATCGAGCACCCCGCGTCCTACATCTTCTTCAGCGGTCCGAAGGACGTCTTCGACGCGCACGCCGAGTTGTTGCGCCCGCTCAGCCCGCAGGAATACCTCGGCACCGACGACGGCCTGGCCCAGATCTACTACCAGGCCCTGCTCACCGTCTTCCATCCCTGGCTGCTGGCCTTCGACCAGGCGCTGGCCATGATCGCCCGCTCCGGCCACGACATCGCGCGCTTCATCCCCTTCGCGGTGCGCTCGAGCGAGGCCTACCCGTACTTCATGGAGGAGTTCGCCGTCGCCAACCAGAACGGCGGCTGGGCCGACCTGGCCAGCCTGAAGATGATGGACGCGGGCGCCCAGCACATCATCGACGCCAGCGAGGAAGTCGGCGTCGACGCCACCTTCTCCCACCTCGCCCAGAGCTACTGGCGCAAGGCCGTGGCCGCCAGCGAAGAAGCGGGCAAGGCGGTGTCGACCTATGAATTGATCAGGGGCACGGCGTGATCCACGCGAAACACCGTCCGGCGCCGTGGTGCCGGACGGTGGGGTCACGCGGTGCCGGTGCCGAGTCGGGGGAACGGTTCGGTGGCGAAGACCACCTCCACGGCCACCTCGAAATAGGCCGCGATGCGCAGGGCGAGGTGCAGGCTGGGGCTGTATTCGCCCCGCTCCAGATACCCGACGGTCTGGTAGTGCACGCCCAGCGCCTCGGCGAGGTCGCGCCGCGAGATGCCACGCTCGGCGCGCAGCATCGCGATGCGGTTGTAGATGACCTCAGAAGGCACGCTGCATCGCCTTTTCCCTTCGCTGCGCCATCACGGCACCGGACTCGTGTTCGGCCATGCGCCGCAGCACGATCGGCGCGATCAGCAACCCGACCACCGCCCACACGCCCAGCACCGCAGCGGTTTCCAGGTGCCGCCAGGACTGGTCGATCTCGATGACCACCGCGTCGGCGGGCAGCAGCGCCGAGCGCATGCCCAGGCCGAGCCAGTACATCGGGAACGCCTGGGCGACCAGCTGCAACCAGCCCGGCAGCGCGGTGATCGGGTAGAAGATGCCGGAGATGGCGACCAGGCCCATGAGCGGCATGGTGAGCAGGAACGCGGTGCGGGTGTCGAGCACGCTGCCCAGGATCGCACCGAAGGGCAGCACGGCCAGCATCCCCAGCGCCAGCACCCACACGAAGGTCGCGACCGCGCCCGCCCCGCCGAGCGAGGAACCTCCGATGATCAGCATGCCCACACCGAGCACGATAACCACCTGCGCGACCACCGCCCCGGAGGTGGCGATGATCTTGCCGACGACATAGGCGCCCATCCCCTTCGGCACCGCCTTGGCGCGCAGCAGCGTGCCGTCCTCCCGGTCGAGCACCAGCACATTGAGAATCGCGTACATGCCGTTGAAGGCGATGACCGAACCGAGCAGGCCGGGCAGGGCCAGTTCCGCGATCGACAGCTCGCCGCCGTCGTACATCCGGTTGCGCAGCAGATAGAGCACACCGAGCGAGATCGCGGGGGTGAGGAATTGTCCGATCAGATCGGGGGCGTTGGTGTAGGCCTGGCGCAGTTCGATCAGGCCGCGCTGGATGCCTTGCTTGCTCATCGACCGACCTCCGCGAGAGTGTGGACGGGCGCGCTGTCCTCGCCGGACTCGGCGCGCCGGACCAGGGTCATATAGGTGTCCTCGAGCGAGGCGCGGCGCACCTCGAGATCGCCGATCGCCTCGCCGTGCTGCTTGAACAGCTCGTGCACGAACTTCGTCGACTCCGCGGTGGTGTGCACGAACCGCTGGCCGTCGACGGTCCAGCTCACCTGCGCCTCACCGGCGATCGAGCGGGACAACTCGTCGGGCGAGCCGTCGGCGATGATGCGTCCCCCGGCCAGGATGAGGATGCGGTCCGCGAGCTTCTCGGCCTCGTCCAGGTCGTGCGTGGTGAGCAGGACGGTGGTGTCTTCCAGATCGGCCAGGCGGTGGACCAGGTCGTGGAAGTCGCGCCGCGAGGTCGGGTCGAAACCGGCGGTCGGCTCGTCCATGAACAGCAGGTCGGGCTTGCCGACGACGCCGATCGCGACATCCAGCTTGCGGCGCTGGCCGCCGGACAGGGTGGCGATCTTGGCGCCCGCCTGCTCGGTGAGGCCGACCAGGGCCAGCAACTGGTCGACTTGCCACGGCTGCTCGTAATACGAGCCGAGGTGCGCGAGCAACTCGCGCACCCGCCATTTGGCGTGGTCGCGCCAGGATTGCAGCACCACGCCGATGCGCGCGCGCCACTGCTCGTCACCGTGTTCGGGATCGGCCCCCAGCACGTCGACCCGACCGGCCGACCTCCTGCGGAACCCCTCGAGGATCTCGATCGTGGTGGTCTTGCCCGCGCCGTTGGGCCCGAGCATGACGAGCACTTCGCCGCGCCGCGCCTGGAACGTCACCTCGTGCAGCACGTCGGTGTCGCCGTAGCGCATCTGCAACCGCTGGACGTCGAGAACGACGCCGTTCTTCGAAGCCATGATTCCTCCCAGTCATCGACCTTCGATGATATGTAGCATAAGTACTACATTTCATCGCGGCAATACTTCGGCAGAATTGGGCGAATCGGAAAACGAGAGCACTGCTCTTGACAATCGATGTCCCCAGCGCGCATGCTTGTCTCAACAGAGAGCAGTGCTCACAGTTCAGGAGTGATCAGCATGGACAACGCCACCCGCTACCTCGGCCCCACCGGCATCGACCCGATCATGAACAAGGTCCTCAACTGGCTGCCCCGCCTCGGGATCAGCGTCGCCGGTGGCAGGCTGCTGGCCGTGCGCGGTCGCAAGAGCGGGCAGTGGCGCACCACCATGGTCAACCTGATGACCGCCACCGACGGCCAGCGCTACCTGGTCGCCCCGCGCGGGCACACCCAGTGGGTGCGCAATCTGCGTGTCGCTGGCACCGGCGAACTGCGCCTGGGGCGCAAGGCCGAAGCCTTCACCGCCGTCGAGATCGCCGACACCGACAAGATTCCGCTGCTGCGGCTCTACCTGGAGAAGTGGGGCTGGGAGGTGGGTCGCTTCTTCGAGGGCCTCGACAAGAACGCGACCGACGCCGAATTGGCCGAGATCGCACCAGGTTTCCCGGTCTTCCGGCTGACCTGATCCACGCGAGAACATGGGTAACTCGCCGGGGACGGGCTGACTCGGCCAGCCCCGAATCCGACGGCCGCCAGCGAGTCCGGGCTCCGGCCTAGGTCTGGCCTGAAGACCCGGAGAGGCGGCAACAGAACGCGATCGCCGCGGCGTAGCCCTGGATGCCCATCCCCGCGACGACCGCCGTGGCGATCGGGGAGATGAAGGAGTGGTGCCGGAACTCCTCGCGCGCATGCACATTGCTGATGTGCACCTCCACGATCGGCACCTCGGGGATCACCAGCGCGTCGCGCAGCGCGACGGAGGTGTGGGTGAGCCCGCCGGGGTTGATCACGATGGCCGACACGGTGCCCCGCGCCGCGTGGATCCGGTCGATCAGCGCGCCTTCGTGATTGGACTGGAAGGCCACCACCTCGCGCCCGAACTCCGCGGCCGTGCGCTCGCACAGCGCGACCACGTCGTCGAGGGTGTCGGAGCCGTAGACCTCCGGCTGGCGGGTACCGAGCATGTTCAGGTTCGGCCCGTTGAGCACGAGAATCGGGTCGACCCGCACGGTATCCGCCATACGGATCACTCTAGGTCACAACCCGGTCGGCCCCTCCGAGCGCAGGTCGTCGACCTTGCGCATGGCCTCGCGGAGTTCGGCGAGCCAGCTCTCGGCGTGTTTGCCCGCCAGTTTCACCGTCCAGGCCAGGGCGTCGGCGCGGGAGCGGGCCACCCCGGCGTCGATGAGGGTGTCGAGGACCTGGCGTTCGGGCTGGCGCAGGCGGGTCATCACCGGGACCGCCAAGTGGGTGAACAGGATTCGCTTGCCGTCCAAGTCCACACCCCAGGCGACGCTGCGGCCGTAACGGTGACGGGCCTCGTCGGCGATCTGCATGCGCGCGGGCCGCGTCGACTCACGCCAGCGGGCCAGCGCGCCCTCCCTGGTCGCTGCCGAGGTGCCCTCGGGTCGGGGCAGCGCGCCGACCACCACGATCTCGTCGCGGTCGATCTCGAGCTCCGGCGGGCCGGTGAACCAGTCGTCGGGCAATCGCCCGGCGAACCAGTCGGCGGCGTCGGCCGGGTCGGGCAGATCGGCTTGCTGCCAGCCGCCGGGACGGCCGAATCCACGGTCGCGATGGCCGTTGCCCATGGCGATCACCTGCTCTCTCGCTTGCATTTATTACGTTGATTACAAGATTACGCCGTTATGGAAGCTGTGGATTCCGCTCTGCGAGAACGGCGCGGGGAGTGCCCGCCGGGCGGGGACGGCGGGGGGTTGGCTGTCGGTGGGTGTGGGTACCCTCGGCTTGAATCGCCGGACAAATGCGAGATCCGCACAACTGGGCGCGCCCGCCGGTACGGTTAGCGCGCCAGATGTTGCCACTGGCTGGGCGAGGTTCGAAATGTAGTCCTCATCGGGCGAGATTTCGGGCACAATCGAGGTGCTGAGGTCTAGTAGCGTCCCGTGTTACCGGGGCATCGGAGACGGGTCAACTTCCGGTACGGTGGTTCTGTTACCGGAGTGGCAAGAGTGAAGAGTGGGCGATATGGATGTGTGGGGATCCCGCCGCTTTCGCGTCCGGGGCGCAATGGCGATCGCGGGGGTTGCGACCCTCGCCCTCGCGGTGTGCTCGTGCGGAGTGGGTGGGAAGTCGAGCGAGGCGGAATCGGTTGTCCAGCGGTTCACCGATCTGCTCGACGACCAGGACTACACCAAGGCCGCCGACCTGACGTCCTATCCCGCCGCCGCGTCCGCAACCATGAAGCAAATGTTCGAGGGGCTGCAATCGGGCACCGTCGACTACGAGAAGACCCAGGTCATCGATCTGGACCCGCAGTCGGCCATCTTCAGCATGGATGTCGGCTGGAACTTCGGGGAGCGCAAGGACTGGACCTACACACTGCAGGGCACCGTGCGCAAGCTCGCCATCGGCTGGCGCATCTCCTGGGAGCCCGCGGTGGTGATGCCGCAGCTCACCAACAACCGCACCGTCAAACTCGTGCGTACCACGGCCACGCCGCCGCCGAAGGTCGTCGACCTGGCCGGTGAGCCGCTGATGACCGAGCAGACCATCAATGTCATCAAGATCGACCCGAGCCGCACCGGCGACCTCGTCGCCTCGACCAACGCGCTGGCCGACGCCATCGAACCGGTCGCGCCGCTGATCACCGGCCCCGCGCTCATGCAGAAGCTGGCCGCCTCGCAGGGGCAGCCAGTCGTCGCGGTGAACCTGCGCGAAGGCGATTTCGCGATCCTGGAACCGCGCATGGCCAAGGTGCCCGGCGTGGTGATGGAGAAGCAGCCCAAGCTGATCTCGGCCGACCGCCGCACCTGGTCGCCCATGCTCGACGCGCTCACCAAGGTGTGGCAGTCCAGCCTCGAGGCCACCGCGGGCTGGGGTGTGCAGATCTTCGAAGCCGACGGCAAGTTCGTCAACCAGGTGGCGGGCTACCAGGGCCCGGCCGGTCCGGACATCGCCGCCACCATGGACCAGCGGTTGCAGCGCGCCGCCGAGGACGCGGTGGTCAGCGTGGGCACGCCCGCCAGCGTGGTGGCGATCCAGCCGTCCACCGGCGCGGTCGTCGCCGTCGCGCAGAACTCCTACGCCTCGGAGAAGGGCCCGGTCGCCTTCACCGGGCTGTACCCGGCGGGCGGCACCATGGACCTGTTCCGCGCCGTCGCCGCCGCGAAGCTGAAGAAGGCGCCGCAGGACGTCTCGGAGCAGGAAGCCGCCGACGCGGCGACCGCGCTCGGCGTCGGCGTCGACTTCAAGGTGCCCGGCCTCGACGAGGTCACCGGGCGCATCAGTGTGCCCGGCCGCAATACCGAGCAGGTGCGTCAGGGCGCGGGCTCGGACGCGGTGCTGGCCAGCCCGTTCGGGATGGCGATCGCCGCGGCCGCGATCTCGCGTGGCTCGGTGGTGCCGCCGATGATCGAAGCGGGTCATCCGAGCACCACCGACACCCCGATCCCCACCCTCGAACAGCCCGCCGTCGACCGGTTGCGCGCGATGATGCAGGAGGGCATCGGCAAGCCGGAAACGGCTGCGCTGCGCGGCTTCCGTGACGTCACCGCGTTCGCGGCGACCGGCGGCAACGACGGCTGGCTGCTGGCCACCATGGGCGATCTGGTCTTCGCGGTGCACATCGCCGATGCCGACAGCGGCGACGCCACCTCTCGGCTGGCCTCGGTGCTGCTGAAATCGCTGGCGTCGCCGGAGCCCTGAGCCCATGCACACTGGTCAGTGGGTATCGACCCGATCTCGATCTAGATCAACAACGGTTACGCTGCTCGAGTGAAGAGATTCGCGCCGTTTCTTGTCGATGCCCTGTTGGTGATCGTCTTCTGCGCGATCGGGAGGCGCAGTCACGACGAAGCGGTGCTCGCCGGGCTGGTGAAAACGGTGTGGCCCTTCGGGATCGGGCTCGTGCTCGGCTGGGCGGTCGCGGTGTCGCTGGCCCGCTCGTCGCGCTTCGACCCCACCGCCCTGTGGCCCAGCGGCCTGGTGATCTGGGCGTGCACCCTCGTCGGCGGGATGGTGTTGCGCGCGGTCAGCGGGCAGGGGGTGGCGGTGAGCTTCGTCATCGTCGCGGCGTGCGTGCTCGCGCTGTTCCTGCTCGGCTGGCGGGCCGCGATCACCGCGCTGCGCTAGAGCTTGCGCTGCTGCTTGAACTCGGCTTCGAGGGCGGCGTCGTCGTCGTGGGGTGTGCGGAACAGGAACGCGAACACGATCCAGCCGACGATCGCCACCAGGATGAAGCTGACGAGCCGGTAGATGAAGGCCGCGGCCACCGCCTGGGAGGCGGGCAGTCCGGCGCCCGCGGTGAGGCCGTAGATCAGCGTCGCGTCCACATAGACGAGGCCGCCGGGCGCGAACGGGATCGACCCCACCGCCTTGCCCGCGGTGAACGCGATGAGCAGGCCGGACAGCTTCGGCTCGGCGCCGATGGCGAAACAAGCCGCGCCCAGACAGGCCACGTCGGCGAAGCGGTGCACCAGCGCCCAGACGCCGACCAGGCCCGCGTCCTTCTTGCCCAGCTCCACCGATTCGAGCTGGTCACGGATCTCGGCCAGCTTGGCGATGCCGTGGTCGGCGGGCTTCTTGCGCCACCGGTTGACGAGCGCGAGGACGCGCCGCAACAGCGCTTCGAGCGTGCCGGGATGCCGGGCGAGATAGTTGCCCGCGAACAGCAGCGCGGCCAGCGCGACCAGCGACGCGATCAGATTGAACCCGATCCGGTTGCCGACCAGCGCCGCTCCCGCGATGCCCAGCAGCGCCAGGCCCGCCGCGGCCACCACACCCGAGAACACCAGCTGCCACGACGCGACGATCGGGCTGGCACCCCAGCGCCGGGTCTGGCGGTAGGTGAAGGCGGTGGAGAACACCTGTCCGGCGGGCAACGTCAGCGACATGGCGGTGGCGCCGTAGACCACCGAGACCGACTTGCGCTGGCTGACATCCACCCCGCCCGCGTGCAGCAGTTGCTTCTGCACCCGCCCGAAACCGCTCATCGACACGGCCTGCAACACGATGCACAGCGCCAGCCAGCCCCAGTGCATCTCGGTGAGCGTGCGCCACGATTCGTGCAGGCGCGGCCAGAGATAGGCGCCCTCACCGATCAGCAGGGCCAGCAGCACCACGCCGAGCACCCACTTGAGCCATCGGAACCGGCGGCGGCGCTCGGCTGCGGGCAGGGCGGGTTCGCCCGGTAGGTCGCCGTCGGCCGTCACGGTCTCAGCCTAACGAACGAACCTGTTCTCCCGGCCGCGCGCCGAACTCGGCGGTCGCGCTCTTCGGCCAGGCCAGGCGGGTTTTTCTGCGTCTGCCACGCAGCTGGACCTCGTCGCCGGTCTCCCAATGGTCTTGCTCGCTTTCGTCGGCGAAGTACAGCGCGCTGCCCGAAGCGAGGACGCGGCCGGGATGATCTTTGGCCAGTTCGGTGAGTCGCGACGCCTCGTTGACGGGGTCGCCGATCACGGTGTATTCGAAGCGGTTGGCGGCGCCGATATTGCCCGCCACGGCCAGCCCGGCCGACACGCCGATGCCGACATCGAGGCTGGTCACCTCGCGCAGGGCCTCGCGTAGGTCGCGGGCGGCGGCGAGTGCGGCGCCGGGGGCGTCCGGCCGGTCGAGCGGGGCGCCGAAGATCGCCAGCGCCGCGTCGCCGACGAACTTGTTGACGAAGCCGTGGTGGCTGTCGATCACGTCGACGACCACCCGGAAGAACTCGTTGAGCAGGCTGACGACCTCGGTCGGCGGGCGTTCGGCCGCGGCGGCCGTCGAGCCGACCATGTCGACGAACAGCACCGCGACGAACCGTGTCTCACCACCCAGCTCGGTGCCGTAGTCGAGCGCGCGCTGGGCGACGTCCTCGCCTACGTGCTGACCGAACAGTTCCTGCAGCTTGCGTCGCTTGGCAGCCTCCTCCATCATCCGGTTGAAGCCCACCTGCAACAGCCCGATCTCCGAGCCGTCGTAGACCTCCACCTGCACGTCCCGCGCGCCGCCCTGCACCCGGTTGATCGCCTGGGACAACTGACGCACCGGGTCGGAGATCGACGAGCCGGTCAGCATCGACAGCGCCAGCGCCTGCATGATCACCACGCCGCACAGCAGCAGGATCGAGATGGCCAGCGAGTTGGCCGAGAATTTCACGTCGGAGGAGATCTGGGTGACGCACAGCAGCACGATCGCGATGGTCGGCGCGAAGGTGCCCATGCCCCAGGTCATCGCCATCCGGGTGCCGACCCCGGGGGTCAGCGTGTGGTCGAAGGTGCCCTCGGTGAGCGCCTGGGCGGCCACTGGGCGCAGGATGCGCTCACCGAGCAGATAGGTGAAGCCGAACACGATGGTCGCGGCCATACACTCGGTGACGATCACCGCGCCGCCCAGCTCGGGCGATTCGGCGATGATCAGCCCGGCCAGGATGCCGCCGCCGATGATCCACAGCACCAGGTGCACGATCGACTGCCGCAGCGGCACGTGCAGCGCGGCCATCTGCTCGCGCCTGCTCGGTGGCCCGCCGCGCATCTGCCAGCGCATGACCGGCCGCAACATCAGCGCGGCGGCGAAGATACTCAGGACCGCGGCCACCCCGAACACCAGCACGGGAGCCAGCAGTCCGGTCTGGCGCACGCCCGTGGGGTCGCCCTCCGGCACCGGCAGCCCGTACTGGATGAAGGCCCACACGAGTACCGCGCCGAACGCGTTGGCCAGCAGCATCGACGTCAGATACAGCGGCCAGCGCGTTCGCATGGTCTGTTTGACCGCTTCCAGAGGCGCCGACACGACCACCAATCTAGCGTTCGGACCGATAGGCTCTCTCGAGTGACCGACCAGAACCTAGATTCCGGGACCGCGTCGGCGCTGTGGCGTGCCGATGCCGAGGCTGTTCATCCGCTGGTCCGGAAAGCGGCCGCCTGGAGCTGGCGGTTGCTGGTCATCTTCGCCGCGTTGCTCGCGGTGGGGATGCTGGTGCAGAAGTTCGCGACGGTGGTGATTCCGCTGGCCATCGCGTTGCTGGCGGCCGCGCTGCTGGCGCCGCTGGTGGACTGGATGCAGCGGGTGGGGATTCCGCGCGGGCTCGGCGTGTTCGTGGCGCTGGTCGGTTCGATCGGGCTGCTCGCCGGGATCATGACCTTCGTCGTGGAACAGTTCGTCGACGGTGTGCCGGGCCTGTCCAACGAGGTCACCAACAGCGTGCACAAGGTGCAGGACTGGCTGATCAACGGCCCGCCGCACCTGAGCGATCAGCAGATCCGCAACGCGGGCGACACCATCGTGCGCACCATCCAGGACAACCGCGAGAGCCTGACCAGCGGCGCGCTCACCACCGCCACCGTGATCGGACACATCCTCACCGGCGCGTTCCTGATCCTGTTCATCCTGATCTTCTTCCTCTACGGCGGCGACCAGATCTGGCATTTCGTCACCCGGATCATCCCCACCGCGCACCGGGACAAGGTCCGTACCGCCGGAGAACTCGGCTTCGGCACGCTGGTCGGATTCGTGCGCGCCACCGTCGTGGTGGCCGCGGTGGACGCCATCGGCATCGGTGCCGGATTGGCGATATTGCACGTGCCACTGGCCCTACCGCTGGCCTCGCTGGTGTTCATCAGCGCGTTCATCCCGATCATCGGCGCGTTCTTCGCCGGATTCGTCGCGGTGTTCATCGCGCTGGTCACCAAGGGACTGGTGACGGCGCTGATCGTGCTCGGCATCATCATCGCGGTGATGCAGCTGGAAGGCCATGTGCTGCAACCGCTGCTGCTGGGCCGGGCGGTGAGCATCCACCCGCTGGCGGTGGTGTTGGCGATCGCCGCGGGCTTGGTCGTCGGCGGGATCGCGGGCGCGCTGCTGGCGGTGCCGCTGATCGCGGTGGGCAACACCGCCATCCGCTACCTACTCGCCGACAGCCCCGAGGAGGTCTACGGCGAACTCGCCAGTGGCGAGGACCGGCGGTTGTTCTCGGCCGAGCCGGACAGACCCGAGCCCGGCCGCTTCGACATCTACCGCACCCTGCGCAAGGACGAAGAGCGCGAGTCCGGCGATGCGGACCCACACAGCTGAGCTGAGCAGTGCCGACGCGGCGACCGCGCCTCTGTGGCGGGCCGCCCAGGCGTTCCGTCTCGTCACGCTGTTGTACGCGGTCGGCCAGCAGATCGCCTCGGTGCCGTACTACCAGCATCCGCGACTGAGCTGGGTGTTGATCGCGCTGATGGCGATCTGGTCAGGCGTCTCGGCGCTGCTGCTGTCGCAGTGGTATCTGCCCGAGGCCACCGGGCGCATCCGAGGGTGGGTGGTGGTCGGGGATCAGGTGTTGACGATCCTGCTCATCGCGTCGACCCGGCTGGTCGCCGATTACGGCTGGTACCACGGACATCAGACGTTGCCGACCACACTGTGGATCGCGAACGCGGTCATCTCGATGGCGATTCTGCGCGGGCCGGTCGCCGGAGTGCTCGCGGGACTCGGCATGTCGGCGGTGGTGGTGACCGTCCGCGAGCAGTGGGGGCAGGACGTGTGGGGCGATGCGACCGCGCCGGTGCTGGTCTCGGTCGGCCTGGCACTGGGCCTGGCGGCCAATACCGCGCGTCGGGCGCAGGGCCAGGTGGAACAGGCGCTGCGGTTGACCGCCGCCGCCGAAGAACGCGAACGCCTGGCCCGCGAGGTGCACGACGGGGTGTTGCAGGTGCTCGCGTTCATCAAGCGACGCGGCGGCGAGATCGGCGGTCCCGCCACCGAACTCGCCCAGCGCGCCGGAGAACAGGAAGTGGCGCTGCGGGTGCTGCTGTCCGAGCAGGGTGCGCGTCCGGATTCCGGTGCGGCCGAGGTGGATGTGCGGCCGCTGCTCACCGTGCAGGCCACGCCCGCGGTGTCGGTGGCCACGCCGGGCGACCCGGTGCTGGTCGGTCGCGCGGCCGCGCACGAGATCGCCGCTGCGGTGGGCACCGCGCTGTCGAATGTCGAGCTGCACGCCGGGCCCGGCGCGAAAGCCTATGTGCTGCTGGAGGACACCGGTGACATGCTGGTGGTGAGCGTGCGCGACGACGGGGTCGGCATTCCGGCCGGACGCCTGGTGGCCGCCGAAGCCGAAGGGCGGATGGGGGTTTCGCGGTCCATCGTCGGCCGGATCGCCGCGCTCGGCGGCACCGCCGAACTGCTCACCGAGGGCGAGGAGTTCGGCACCGAATGGGAATTCCGCGTCCCGCGCCGACCGGCGCGCTGAGAGGAGAGCAGATGGACGAGCCCATCACCGTGATGGTGGTCGACGACCATCCGATGTGGCGCGAAGGCGTCTCCCGTGACCTCGCCGAGGCGGGGTTCGCGGTGCCCGCCACCGCCGACGGCGTGGGCACGGCCACCCGCCGGGCCGCCGCCGTGCAGCCGGACGTGGTGCTGATGGACATGCAGCTCACCGACGGCAACGGCGCCGCCGCGACCGCCGAGGTGCTGCGGGTGTCACCGAAGAGCCGGGTGCTGGTGCTGTCGGCCTCGGCCGAGCGCGACGACGTGCTCGACGCGATCAAGGCCGGAGCCAGCGGATACCTGGTCAAGAGCGCGTCGGCGGCCGAACTGATCGACGCGGTGCGGGCCACGGCGGCCGGTCAGCCGGTGTTCACCCCCGGTCTGGCCGGGCTGGTCCTTGGCGAGTACCGGCGGATGGCGACCGCGCCCGTGGCCGCCGACGAACCGCATCGCCCCTCGCTGACCGAGCGCGAGACCGAGGTGCTGCGCATGGTGGCCAAGGGCCTGTCGGCCAAGCAGATCGCGTCGCGACTGAACCTCTCGCATCGCACGGTGGAGAACCACGTGCAGGCCACGCTGCGCAAATTGCAGCTGGCCAACCGGGTGGAGTTGACCCGCTACGCCATAGAACAAGGACTGGAATAGGGGTTTGCCCTGATGTGCCGGGGTGGTCGCGTCGCTACCCTCGATGACATGGGCGGTCCCGAATCCCTCTCCGTACCCGGCGCCCCGACGGCCGGTTCCGTCGGCGACCGTGAGTTGCGCGTCTCCGACGCCGAACGCGAACACGTCGGCCAGTTGCTGCAACGCGCGGTCGGGCTCGGCATGCTCTCGCTCGGCGAGTTCACCGAACGCATGGACACCGCCCTGGCCGCCAGGACCCGCGGCGAACTCAACGCCGTCCTCGTCGACCTGCCCGGCATGCGGGTCGCCGGTGCGCCGCAACCCGCCGCCATGCCCCGCCCCAAGCACATCCCGGTGCCGCCCGGCGGCTCCAACCCCGCGCTGATCCGCAGCAGGCTCTCCAGCGTGCACCGGCGCGGTCCCTGGCAGGTGCCGTCGGTCCTGCACCTGAACAACCTCATGTCCGGGGTCACCCTGGACTTCACCGAGGCCGTGATGGAGACCCAGATCGTCGAGATCCAGGTCGACGACTACTGCAGCGGCATCACCCTGCTGGTCCCCGCCGCGGCCACCGTCGACCTGAACGGCCTCGACCTCATCGGTTCCAGCGCCAACAACAAGGTCCGCACCGGCCCACCCATCGGCCCCCTGCACCTGGTCGTGCACGGCCGCATCCGCTTCGGCTCCGTCACCGCGAAATACCCCCTGATGGTCCAGTGGCGCCGCTTCCTCGGCACCTGACCACCACTTCCAGGTAGGAACCGGCCCCCACCCGGGGGTTTCTACTCATGTCCCGCGCCCCCCGGCCGCCGACCATGAAGACATGAGCCGCACCACCATCGACCCCACCCTCATCGCCCGCCTCTCCACGGACTTCACCACCCTCGGCGCCCACATGGGGCGTATCGGTGACGATCTGGATCTGCTGCGGGGGCAGTTGCAGGGTGAACTGGCGCGGTCCGAGCGTGTGCGAGGCGCCCGCTCGGACTCGCGGACTTCGACGGCCGATGTGGCTGGGTCGGGGCCGGATGCCGCGTCCGGTACCGGTCGTTCGCCCGGGGCGGAAACCGGTGAGTCGGTGCCTACTCCCAGCGCGGCCGCGGGAGAGTTCCCGAACGCAGGAGAACCCGATGCGGCCGAGGGCCAGGGCGGTGAGCCCCGGACGACCGTGTCTGCGGAGGGGCAGGCGGCGTCCAGTCAGCCGGGGAAGGCTGTGGGCGTTGCCGCGCCGGGCTCGGGTTCGCCGCAGGAGGCGGGACCCGGCGCTCGAGCGGCGGGCCTGGCACGTCAGCCGGGGGCGGATGAGTCGGGGGACGGCGGCGAGTCGACGGGGTCGTCGCCGGACAGCGCGCCGGTGGATCGGCCTGCGTCGTCGGAGTCGGGTGGTGCGGCGAAGTCCGGTGGCGCGGCGGTCCAGGGAGCGGCCCCGGGTGCGGAATGGTCGCCGACGGCGGAGGCGGGTGGCACATCTGCGCAGGTGGGGGCGTCGGGTGCTGCGGGGCCGTGGCCTGGTGGTGCTTATCCGGCCGCACCGGGTGTGTGGCAGCAGCCGGGTTCGGGTTGGCAGGGAGGGGCTGTATCTCCGCATGGTGTCTGGGGGTCTCCGGCTGGCCAACCGCCCGGGCCGGGGTGGCCCGGGGTGCCGCAGCAGTCGGCTCCGGGATGGGCGGGTGGAACGCCGGGGCATGGTGGGGTGCCGGGTGCGCCCGGTGCTGGGATGCCGATGGTAGGAGCGCCCGGTGGTGTCCAGGTGCCGGGAGGGCCCGGTGGTGGTGTCCCGGTGCCGGGGCTGCCGGGCAGCGGGCTGCCGGGTGGCGGGCTGCCGGGTGGCGGGCTGCCGGGAGTGCCTGGTGGACCGCGCCCGGTGTCGGCGTTGCACGGTAGGTCGCGGCCGGTTCCGGGTGTTCCGGGCGGGCCGTGGCAGTTCCCGGGCGTGCCCGGTGGGCCGAGGCCGGTACCGGGTTGGCAGGGGCGCGCTCGGGGCGGGCAGTTCGGCGGTCGGCCGGTGGAGCGTATGCCGTGGTGGCAGCGGGAAGGGGTGATCTCGCGCGTGCTGGCGGTGGCCGGGGTGGGGGTCACCTTGATCGGTGTGTTGATGCTGCTGGTGTTGGCCGCGCAGGCGGGGTTCTTCGGTCCGGTAGCGAGAGTTGTTGCGGGGGCCGCACTCTCGGTCGGGCTTGTCGGAGCCGGGTGGCGGGTGTTCGGGCGACCTGGCGGACGGGTCGGCGGTATCGCGCTGGTGGCGACCGGAATTGCGGGCGCCTACCTGGATGTTGTTGCGGTGACCGGCTATTACGAGTGGGTGCCGACCGGCGTCGGTCTCGTGCTGGCACTGGCGGTCGCCCTGGCCGGGGTCGGGATGGCTGTGCGATGGCAGTCGCAGCCGCTGGCGGTCGGTGTGGTGCTGGGCGCCGCGATCCTCTCGCCCGCGTTGACGACCGAACTGTCGCTGCTCGGTTTCCTGGTGGTGTTGCAGGCGGCCGGGGTGCCGGTGCAACTGCGGCGCGCATGGCCGGTCCTGCACATCGCGCGCACCCTTCCGGTCGTCTTGGCGACACTGACCATGGTCGCCGTGACCGGCCTCGACGCGGCGATCTCCGACACCGAGGCGAAGAACACGATCGGCCTGCTGCTCGCGGCCCTCGCCTGCGCGGTGATCGGCCTCCTCGGCGCGGTCCTCGCCGTCCGCCACCGTCGCACCGACATCACCGCCAGCGTCACCATCGTCCTCACCGCCCTGCCCGTCCTCGCGACGGCAATGCTGTTCGACCGTGTACCCGCCGCGGCCATCACCGGCGGATTCGCCTCCGTCCTCCTCGCCCTCGCCGCGACCGCCCTCATGCGCGGTCCTGCCTCGTCCGGTCCTGCGGTGTCCGGTCCTGCAGGGTCCGGTCTTGCGGTGTCCGGTCCTGCCGGGTCCGGTCTTGCGGCGTCCGGTCCTGCCGGGTCCGGTCGTGCCCCGTCCGGTTCTACCGTGACCGGCGCGGTGCCAGTCCCCGCGATGCCCGGCTCTGCCATCCCCGGCTCCACCCGCTTCGGCCTCCCATCGCACACCACCCTGGTCAGCGCACTCACCGGTGCGGTGGCACTCGTGCAGACCTGTGTCACCGGCACCGGCGCCCACCCGCACCTGCTGCCGACCGCCCTGTCCACAGTCGCCTTGGCCTTCCTCGCCGTCGCCGCGACCACCCGCAATCGTGTCGCAGCCGCACTCGGCGCCGCCTTCGCCCTGCTCGGCGCCCTGACCCTGCTCACCATCGCCTCCCCGGAAACCCTCGGCCTACACCGCCTCGCCGACCAGCACCTCGACCTCGCGACCGCACTCGCCGCCGTGCTCGGCGCGGGCACCGCCGCCATGACCGCCTGGACCGTCGCCCGCCTCCCGCGCGACACCGACACCACGCTGGTCACCGCCGCGTGGGTCGTGGCGAGCCTGGCCGGTCTGTACTACGTGCTGGTCACCGCGGTGTCGCTGGGAGTCACCCTCGGCACCCCCGACGGATTCATCATCGGCCACAGCCTGGCCACCATCATCTGGATGATCGTCGCCACCGCCGCCGTCTTCTACGGCCTGCGCCGCCTCACCACCGCCCCCGCCACCGCCAAGGTCTACCTGGTCACCGGCCTCCTGGTAGCCGCCGCGGCCCTGGCCAAACTCTTCCTCTTCGACCTGGCCACCCTCTCCGGCATCATCCGCGTAGCCGCCTTCCTCGCCGTAGGAATCCTGCTCCTCCTCACCGGAACCCGTTACGCGCGCGCCTTCGCCGACTCCACTCACACCGAACCCAAGGGATAGATGCGTGCAGACACCGTTTCAAGTTCAGCAATCATCTTGTAGAACTGGCGGAAGCCCCGAAGCGCGGCGAAGAACCGGGCCGACCGATCTCGGTCTTCCCACGTGAAGGCGCGGTCGCGACACCGCGTGCGCGGACCGACAGACGCGGTCTGTCGGCCGATGTGGAGTCGCTGATCCAGCGGCAGCTCGAGCGTGACCGGTTGCGGGAGATCATCGACGACGCCGAGACCGAACGTGGCGAGGTGGACAACGCGGCAGTCGAAGCCAAGCGGGCTGTTCTCCGCTCGGCGTCCGCTGGTCCGGATGACGCCCACATGAGCGGCACTCAGGTACCTGACGCCGTGCCGAAATAGTGGTATCTAGCTCCTGTGATGCATGAGCATCACTGATAATGATGCTATGATGTCATCATGCGCACCACGGTAACTCTCGACCCCGATGTCGCGGCCCTGCTCGCGAAGCGGATGCGTGAGACCGGGGCGTCGTTCAAGAAAGCACTCAACGATGCCCTCCGCGCGTCGTTGTCTCCGCAGCGGTCACGCGCCGAGTTCCGCTTGCCTGCCCGCGACCTCGGCACACCGACGGTCGACCTCGTCAAGGCGCTACAGCTGGCAGCTTCGCTCGAGGACGAGGAGATCGTCCGAAAGCTGGAGCTGCGTAAGTGAAGATCGTCGACCTGAATGTGCTGCTGCACTCGGTCAACACCGCCTCGCCGCACCACGCCGACGCGCATGGATGGTTGACGAAGGCGCTCAACGGTCAAGAGCCGATCGGCTTCTGCTGGGCAGTCATCCTCGGCTATCTCCGGATCAGCACGAACCCCCGCATCTTCCCGAACCCCGCCACATCGGCAGAGGCGATCGACGACATCCGCTCCTGGCTCAGCAGTGAGATATCTGTCGTCGTAGGCCCCGGCTCGGGTCACGTGGACGTGCTCGACGGCATCCTGCAACGCTGCGGAACAGCGGGAAACCTCGTGACCGACGGGCACATCGCGGCTCTCGCAATCGAACTGGGCGCCGAAGTGGTCACCTTCGATACCGATTTCCACCGATTCGATGGCGTCCGAGTCTTCCGGCCTGCTCGATAGATGTCGAGTCAATTGATCGGTGAACCGATTTGAACCACATGGCTGGCTCGACTCCATTTGATGCATTCATTCCAGGGGATTTGCGGAGGTGATTGCACCATAATCCAGTCGAGTCATGGTCACCGTTCCAAATGACGTATCTCTGAAATGCGCTCCAGTTTTCGAAGTGCTGATTGATAGTCAATTATGGGAGGCGTGCCAGTCAATTGGCTACTCAAGCCACGTATCTGGCATTTCATCCTCGTCGTCGATGTCGATAGGATGAGCCCAATCGTTTCTATGATGGCGGCGCTGCTCGGGTGCTGTGGTGGCCGCACTAATGTGCTGTCCCGCAGCCTCAATTTCCTCGACGACATCGAATCCTGCTCCGATTTCGAGAAGTCGGGTTAATTCAGGCGGAAGCTCGATTTCACAGTTCTGCAGTTGTCGCCACTCGATGGCACCGATGGCTAGATCTTCTGCGAGTCTACGAACTTGATCCGATGCGCGGGATCCTTGGGCCATGCGCGTGATCAGGTCAAGATTAATGACGATCATCGGTATGCTCTATCGGAAACAGATCAACATAGTCGTGACCGACGCTGCAAAAGCATAAACAACCGCAGCCCACTGTATGGGTTGTGATGAATCGCGAATTATCGTTGCGATAACTAGGATCCCGCCGATCCCACAAAATATTGCAGCGCCCACAGCCAGTGCCGGGCCTCCAAGAAATACTGATCCGGCAACAGCTAAGAGCGACAAGAGAATGCTCAGATAGGCAAGTTGATCCAGAAATAGCCCGCTTATAACTGAGCCTATTGCGAGGGCGATATTCCTAGCATCCCATTTCAATGACTCAGTCTTCTGGGCTGGTTTCTCATTATTTTCTTCCACAATTCCAACCAATCCTTGGGGTAATAATGTGGCGGAACAAGTTACGGGTAGCTATCATTATAATATTCCGATGGAAATGGGTCGAAGCTCGGATCGGCCGATAGTTCGGCCTTAGCTGGCCCACCGTACTGCGCGTTCATCGAGTCCATGTGTGTGCTCACGAGTTCGGAGCTGCTCGATTCTCCGCCGCAGAGGTTCTCCCATGTTTCGGCACCGCTTGCGACTAGTGCTGCCGCAGTATTCATATCGCCCCCGTAGGTACCAGAAAGCGCCTCCTGCTGCATCTCGGCTACTTGGTCCGCTGGTATCGGGGCTGATGTCTTGTACTGTTCTAGTTGCACCTTCAATTCGTCGATTGCCGAATCCAACCTGGACTTCGCGGCGGCGATGGATGATTCGATCTGCGACAGGCGGTCTACGGTGGCCATTACGACGACGCCGCCGTCGGAGACGCTGGTAGCGAGTCTCGAGAGAACACTGCTCCGGAGTATAAAATGAAGTCCTTGATTGTTCTCAAGAAATCAAAAAACAATGTCATTACCTTCCGGGCGTTATTGAGCATTGTGATGCCGTCCCAGATCGAGCGCGCAAGACGCACTTGTCCAACGACCGGAACTGCCGCGCTTATGCTCGCGACTCCGATGAGTGATATCACGGTTTTCACGACGTCGACTATCACTTGCGCCATCTTTACTGCTTCGTCGATGGCATCGATGACATGGTCGCCCATTCGCCGCATCGCGGTCGCTTGGTTCGAGTAGCATATGTCCCAACTCGTAAAATAGCGGGCCTCGGCACCGGAAGCTTCGCCAGTCCACGTACGGCTTATCGAGGATTGCCCAGATCTGAGATTGTCCCGAATAGCCTCGACGGAACTTGCGGATGACCTCCAGGCTGCTCCGTGCTCTGCGGCCGTACCGATATCCCCTGCGATCCATTTTGTGAGATATTCTCGGGGGTCGGGGCCCATTGCCGCGATCAGGTCGCAGACCTTATTCTGCATTCTCGTGAAGTCGACCAGTGGCAGTTCTCGCGATTCGTCAACAGGATTGGCTAGAAATGCGGCGTAATCGAATACATCGATGAATCCATCTGCCACCCCGTCATCGTAGGATCTAACGGGCTGACTGTCGAGTTTCGCGATTGCAGATGCGAAATTATGGTCTGTACGCTGATACTCGTCTGCACAATACAGCAGAGCCTGCCTCGTCTCCAGCATGCGTGTGCTGTCTGTACTGAGAACTTCGTGAAATACGGGGACGAGCTTCCCGTACTCATATGTGATCTGCTCTAGAATCCGGCCGAAGTCCGCATCAGTAATGTATATGACCGCGTACTTTCTGATCGCTTCAAGACTGTGGCCTGCACGACCTACTTGTTCGCCCCAACCACGCAAATCGCTGAGTTCAACGCTAAAAGAGCTCAATCCTATTCCTTCATATTGGGCTTTGAGTATCGATCCGGCGACGCTAACCGGCTGTATGAATGCTATCGATCAACTGGGCAAGCTGGCGCGATTGCGTATGCTGCGTCGCTGGTTTGAATGTCAGTTCGTGGGGGTTGCGGGTGATGGTGTAGCGGCCGTCGTCGGTGAAGTCGCGCCATTCGAGGGTGTGGGTGGGGGTGGGGCGGTCGAGGATGGTGCCTTGGTAGAGGGCTGCGGAGCCGCCGCCGTGGGTGGGGCGGTCGATGAAGCGGCGGTAGCGTTCGTGGGGGGAGTTGTGGGCGACATCTTCGAGGTAGGTGTCGTGGTTGGGTTTGGTGTCGCGGGTGGGGAAGGTGACGGCGGGGTGGGTGCCGGGGGCGAGTTTGGGGAGGTAGGTGGTGAGGCGTTGGGGGAGGTTTTCGGGGCGGCCGAGGTGGATGGTGATGGGGCCGTCGTGTCCGTTGCGGATGATCTGGTCGAGGATGACGGCTTGGTAGCCGTTGTGGGTGGCGTGGATGCGGTATTGGGCGGTGGTGTTGTCGCGGGTTTTGGTGGTGCTGCCCGAGATTTCGATGTGCCAGGTGGCGGTGGTGGCGGTGTCGATCGCGCGGCGGAGTTCGGACAGCTCGTCACGGGTGTAGCTGGCCAAGAGTCGGGCGCGGTGGTTGTCGAAGTCTTGTTGGTAGGGGAAGCGGGATAGGTAGTGCAGGGGGCGGGGGAAGCGGTCGACGGCGTCGCTGTACCAGTGGGCGGCGAAGTCGTCGGGGTCCAGGGTCCAGGCGGTCACTGGGGCCCACCTTCGGGTTCGACCGGCTTGGTTTGAGCTGCGAGGAATCGCGAACCGAGCGCTTGGGGAGTCGCTTTGGCGATCTCGCCGAGGAGTTCGCGAGTGTTCTGCTCGTTGATCAAGTAGTCGGGAATCTCGTGGGTCGACTCGTCGTCCTTGCCGCGGCCTGCTCCCGCGCCGCCCATCATGCCGGGGGAGCTCATCCCGCGTCCGCCCGTAGCGCTGGCGGCGGTCACGCCAGCGACTGTGGCGGGGGTGACGCTGGTAGGCATGCCGGGGGTTACGCGGCCAGGGTTGAGAGTTGTGCCGGGAGTACCGCCCGCTGGGGTGCCGCCGCCGGGGCTGCTCGGTGAGCCGGGGGAGTTGGGTGTGGTGGGTTTGGTGTCGGGGGTTGTGGCAGGGGTGGTGCCAGCGGGTTGGGTGCTCGCTGGGTCGGTGTCGTCGTCACCGTCGTCTGTGGTGTCGTCGTCGCTGGTGTCGTCACCGTCGTCGGTGTCGTCATCGTCGGTCGTGTCATCCGACGTCTCGTCTTCGTCGCCCTCGTCGTCGGTCGGGTCTTGTGGGGTTTCGTCGTCTCCGGTGGTGTCGTCGGGGTCGTCGGTGTTCTGGTTCGGTTTGCCGCCGCCACCGGTGTCGTCGTCGTCATCGCCACCACCGGTGGGGACGAACGTGTCGTCGATGAGGCTGGTGGGGTGGTCGAGGACGGGCAGCCCGTTGTCGATGGTTTCGAAGGGAGTGACGTAGGCCGCGGCCATGATCGCTTGGGCTTCTTCTTCGTCGTCGTCGCGTCCGCGTTCGAACTCGTCGTTGTTGATCCAGCGGTCGTTGATATCCCAGATGTCGGGGTCGTCTTTGCGTGGCGGCAGTGATGTTTTGGTGTTGGAGGCGGCCAGGACCGAGTCCGAGATCAGGCGGGCTACGGTTTCGAAGGTGCCGGTAAGGGAGTCGGCTTTGGTGGTGTAGGTGTTGATCGCGGTCTTGGAGGCTTCGGCGGCGTTGCCTTCCCAGGCTTGGGCGATGGCGGTGTTCATGCGGGTGCGGAAGGTTTCCAGGCCGATGGTCCAGTCGGTTTTGGCTTGCCAGTAGACGGCGACGGCGTCGAAGGCGGGATCGCCGTTGACGGGGGTGAAGCGGTCGATGATCTCGTTGTGTTTCAACGCTTTCGGGCGTTCGGTGTGTGGGGGGATCTTCGCGCCCTCGGTCCCGGCCATCAGTGGGCTCCGGGAAGCTGGTCCAGGCGTTCGGTTTCGGCGCTGAACCGGGCGGCGAAGGATTGGTCTTCGGCGATGAAGCGGTCGCGGATGGCTACGTGGAGCAGGCGGATGTCCTCGACGGCGTTCCAGTGTTCTTGCAGGACGGTGTGGAAGTCGTTGCCGTCTTCCTGGCCTTTGGACTTCTTGCGGAACCGGTCGGCCATGGTGGTCGCGGAGGTGAGCTGCGAGCCGGAATGGTCACCGAAACCCCAGGTCTGAAGCGTGGACAGGTCACCGATCTTCGTCTGGATCTGCTTGATCGTGGTCTTGAATGCTTGGCATTCGTATTCGATCTTGGCGAACTCTTCGGGGTCCATGCGGACGGTGAGGCTGCCGTTCTTCGCTTCGGTGATCAGCGGTGCTAGCGGTGTGTCGGCCATCGAGTCGTCCCCCTTGTGTCGATCTGGTTTTCAGTTGAGAAGTCAGGCTCCAGCGGGAATGGCCGGTGCGATCTTCTCGGCCAGCGTCCGCGCGATGGTGCAGGCCGGGATGTGTGCCGTGGCGGGCGACGACTGCTTCGGATTGGTGACCGCGATGTCGAGGCTGCCGCCATCCATCTGGATGTTTGCCGTGCAGCTGTCGTCCAGCTCGGGCACCGCAGCGTCGCTGGCTCCCTGCCGAGAGACGATCGCCTGGCGATTGCCCGAAAGGACGAACTCCTCGGCATCACTGAAGTTGCGCGCGCGAATCATCTCAAGCGTGAGGTTCGTCGTGCGAATGGCCGTGCCGTAGCCGTCGCCGTTCTTGTAGACCCATCCGCAGCCGCGCCAATACGGCCTACTCGGTCCGCCCAGCGTCGACTCCCCGGTCGACACCAGATTCTCGGACTTGATCACCTCATCTGGGATCTGTGTGCACGGATCGAACCCGGTCGGCACCTCCGCCGCATAGGTCGGCGAAGTGTTGCCTGGTGCCGATTCGTCCTCGGATGGACCGCACGCGGCAACCATCAATACGGCACCGATCAGTGCGATGAGCCCGCCCCCGCGCGTCTTCGCCGCCCCCACCCATAGCCCTTCGATCGGCAGCCCCGCCCGGGCTGATGTCGCACGAAGCTATCAATTTCATCGGGGGGGGGGCAAGCTTCCAGAGCAGCGCGCTCAGATGTTCGCGTGGTAGGAGTCTATGTCGGAGTCGGGGTCCTCGATCAGGCGTTGGGCGAGTTCGGCGTCCACGATGAACTGCCGCACGGTCGTGAGCAGGGGTGACGGTGGCATGTTGGCGGCCAGCTGGTGGAAAGGGGCGATCAGGTCGATGCCGAAGCGTTGGCATTCGGAGATGATGGAGGGAATACCGGTGTCCTCGGCGCCGAGTTCGGCGCGCATCCTCGCGATGGCTTCGGCTTGGGCGGTTTCGCGTTCGTGGACAAGGTGAACGAGCATGGCGTAGAGCTGGATTCGTCGGCGTTCTACTGTCTCGGGTTCCGCATCGCGTGGGTGGTCGGGGAGGCGATCAGGCCGGTCGGTGTCAGTCCGAAGCCCTCGGCGACAAGGGTTTCGGCGAGATCGGCGAGATCGCCGGTCTTGTCGGCCATGAAGGCCATGGCCTCGCCGAGGGTACACAGCATCGCGGCCAGCCGTTGTCCGACCTGGCGTGCGGCGTGCTCCCGTTCTTTCAGCTGTGCGGAGCGGTCTCGGAGTTCCTGTTGGAGCCAACGGGTGATGTGTAGTGCGGTGCCCAGTAGCCAGCGCTGGTCGGGGTCTTCGGAAAGTGGTTGTCCACCTTCTTGATCCAGGAAGGTGTTCCAGACTCGTAGCTGGGCGATGATGGTGGCGTTGTCGATCTCGGGGCGGCAGTACTTCTCGCGGAAGTCGATGCCGACCTGCTCGGGTGTGAGCGCGCGGATACTTGGATCGAGTTACCGGTGGTTGTCCCCTCCCATCCGGTCATCATGGCATGCGGGGTTCACGATCGGAATCGGACGCCTGCGGCGCGGCATTGAACCGATCGGAGCACCCAGGGGTGCCGGTGTCGTAACCCCCTGCCCCGGACTCCCGATCGCCATACCCCGATAGACCCTCTCGGCCAACACTTCTGGCCCCGCGTCGGAATCGACGCGTGGCTGGGTTGGACCGTGTCGAAGGTGTGCACTCCCGAGCCGACACGGTGCGTACGTGCGAGGCGTACGACGGTGGTACTCGCAGACGGCTGGGTAGTGGGGTGTGGGTGGATCCCCCTGGTCGGGCTCGTCGGTGACGACCATCGAACGGCCGGGGCCGGGGTGGTGAGACAGCGGGTCATCTCGACCGCGTGGGCGTCACTCCGCGGGAAGTGCGTGGTCCGAGGGGTGAACGCGTGGCGCGGGAGCTGGGAGGCTCGTGGATGACGGCTCGGCAATGGAGACGCCGAGGTGTTGCAGGGTAGGGTGACCCCTACGGTGCGGACAGGTGCATGCTGTTTCGTACCCAGGCCCTCGGAGAGTGTTGACGCACTCCCGGGGGCCGATCTATGTGCGCGACGGTACACCTCGAGTAACCGATCGGCAAATAGGTTGGCGCGGTTGGCATCTCGATTGTTCGAGGTAGGCGAGTCGTGGCCTCGTGGCTGGCAGTTGCCGGACTTTCACGGTGCCGGTCCCGTACTGCGAGAGAGGGACTCGCGCCTGGCCCTCAGAACGCGAGTGCCGACCAGGGTATGTCGATCGGGAACGGGTAGGCGAAGGTCACGGCGGAGTCGTCGGTCGGTGTCCATTCGCCGACGATCAGGTAGTTCGCCGGACGCAACGGCGTGACCCCCTGCGGCAGTTCGGCATGACCGGTCTCGAGCGCGTACGCGCGGATCTGGGCGATCGAGCTCGTCTCGCGGTGTAGGCTGACCTCCCAATACCAGGGAATGCCCGCGCCCGCGTAGCGCGCCTTCTTCGCTTCCATGTCGGTCTGGGTGTTCGACGGGGAGAGGACTTCGCCGACCAGGACCGTATCGCCCGCTCGCACATCGGCGAACGGCGGCAGGCACCGGTGCACGAGAAAATCCGGCGTCAGGAAATCAGACTTTCCGGATGCGCCGAGAAAGACGTTGGTCTCGGATTCGACTTCCCAGCACTGCTCGGGGCGGGCCGAGGTCTCGTCGCGAGCGCACTGCTCGATCTCGTTCGTGAGTCTGCGGGTGAACTTCTGGTGCTCGCGCGGACCACGCCGCAGCCACACGACACGCCCATCCCAGAGCTCGATCTGATCGGCGAGGTGCTCAGGCAGCAGTTCGAGCTCATCCCAGGTCATGTATTCAGGGAGCTCATGATGCTCCGCATTCTGCCTGGACATGCTCCTATGCTACCCGCCCGCAGGTCTGAGGCTATTCGGTGTCGTCCTCGCGGCGGCGGAGGAGTTCGTTCACGCTGACGGTGCGGCCCTCGTTGCCGGTGTGGCGGCCTTCGTCGTCGGCGGGGGTGCCGCGGCGGGAGGAGCGGAGCTGGGCCATCCAGTTCTCGATCTCGTTGCGGTTGTCGGCGTTGCCCTCCTCGGATTCCGGTGTGGGGGAATCTGATTCGGTGGTGCCGTTCGCGGCTGGTGCCTCTGCCGGGACGGGGGTGAAGCCGTCGGGGGCCTGCCAGTGGCCGGGCTGGTCGACCGATGTGCTCGCGGGCTCTCGGGGCGGTGCCCAGCCGACCGGGCCCTGTGGCGGGGTGTCGTCGCGACGGGCGGGGGTGGGGTCGGCGGCGCCGTGCCAGGTGGTGGCGTGGTTGTCGTCGGGCTGGGGGACCGGCGGCGTGGAGGCGATGTCGTCGGACGGTGCCTCGGTGGGGGGCGTGGCCGGGCCCTCGGTGTCGTTCGAGTCGCCGAACGACGACGGGTAGGGCTCGTTGTCCGCGGGGTTGACCGGGGAGAACATCGGGTCGGCCGCGAAGGTGTTGTCGGAGAACGGCGTCGGGTTGCCGCTGCCGGTCGGAGTGCTCGACTCGGCAGAGGGATCCGACGGGAATGTCCGGAACCTGTCGGGGGTCGCGGGCGGATCGGTCGGCTCTTCCTGGGTGACGGGGGAGAAGACCGGGCCGCGGTCGCCCGCCGGGGTTTCGGGGTCGCTGTTCCACGGCGTGGACGGTTCCTGGGGTTCGACCGGGACCGGGGTGCCGAAAACGTCGCGGGCGGAAGGGGTTTCCTGGCCGCCGAGCGGGCGCGGGATGAGCGGTCGCACCGGGGTTTCCGGGTCGGTGGGGGCCTCGGCTCGATGGGCGCCCGGGGTCACCGAGAAGTCGGTGGCCGGGGGGACGAAACCGGCATCCTCGGTGGATTCGTCGTCGTCCGCCGTGCGCGGTTCCGGTTCGGGGGTGGGCAGCGGGGTGAAGCCGCTGAAGGTGCCGCCCGCCGGAGGTTCGGTCGGACGCGGCTGCGGAGTGATCATGCTCGGGCGCGACGGGTTCACGATGCCGGGCGGCGTGACGATTCCCGGCGGCGGCGCGCTCGAGGTGCTGGGCCGGGTGGGCGTGACGATGCTGGGTCGCGGCGTCGGCTCGTCATCGAACCCCGCGGTACCCGGCGTCGACACCTGCGGCACAGCCGGATTCTCGCCACCCCGTGGCGGGACATACCCGCTGGGCGGCTGCACCCGCTCCGAACCACGCGGCGGACCGGGGGTACGCGGCGAAGCGCCAGCCCGACTCGATTCGTCCGCACCGGCCTCGGCACCACGCACCGCACCGGGCAGCCCGGCACCGGGAGTACGCGGCGAAGCGCCACCCCAACCCGACTCATCCGCACCGGCAGACGGGTCCTGGGAAGACCCGATCACGCCGGGGACCTCATCTGCCCCATGACCGGCGCCGATCACGCCGTCGGTGAGCGGAGCGCCCATACCGGAGCCGATGGCGCTAGCGCCACCGAAGCCATCGGTTTCACCGGAACCGGGTCCGCCGTTCGCGTTGCCGAATCCGGCTGGTCCACGGTTCGCGCCACCGGATGCGTGATCGCCGAAGCCGTCGGCTTCACCGAAGCTGGTTCCGCCGTTGGTGTTACCGCTGAGTCCGGCAGGCCCATGGCTGGGTCCGGTCGGTGCTCGGTCGCTGATGCTGTCGCCGCCATGGTTCGGGCGGTCGAAGCTGGTGGGTCCACCGGTCGGCGCGCCGGGGCTCGCGCCACCGAGGTCGTCGGCGTCATCGAAGTTGGTGCCGCCGTTCGGGCTGTCGCCGAAACTGGCTGGGCCGCGTGTCGATCCGCTCGGTGCCGGGCCGCCGAAGTTGACGGCTCCGCCGTCGCGGCTGCTGCCGAGGCTGTCGGCCTCGCCGTTCGAGAGTCCGCCGAATCCGGCGGGACCACGGCTCGTGCCGTTGGGGAAGCTGGCGGGATCGGCGTTCGGTGCACCGGGCGTCGTGCCGCCGAGGGCGTTGGCGCCGAAACCGTCGGCTGCGCCGTTCGGCCCACCGCGCGTGATGTCACCGAAGCCGTTGACGCCGCTGTGTCGGTGGCTGGAATCCGTGCCGTTCGGGCGGGCGTCGCCGAAGTCGCCGGGTGCACCGCCACTGGGGTTCCCGCCGGAACGCGGGACCGGCTGGCCGGGAAGGCTGATCCGGCTGTCGGGCGACGATCCGGGGTGAGCGGTATCGCCGGGGAGGTCGAAACCGGTGTCGCCCGACGTATTCCGCTGTGCCCCAACGGAACCGGATTCGGTCGACGCCGAACCGCCGGAGCCGGGCAGATCCAGGCCCGTGTCCGGCGAACCGGTGGACGGCGAATCGTTCTGGCCCCGAGAGCTTTCGGGGGCGTCCGGCTTCACGACCGGCAGGATCTGGGTGGGCTCGCCCGAATCGGGGGTTTCGGTACCCGGCTTGACGACCGGCAGCGTGCGGGTCGGTTCGTCGGCGAGCATCGAGGCGCGCGGGCGGGTGGGGTCGGGCGACTTGGCCATGCGCGGACGCGCCGAATCGCCGTCGGTGACCTTGTCCAGGTGCTGGGTGGGCGCTTCGGCTTCGATCTCGGCGACCGTGCGCGGGCGGCGCGGGGTCTTGGCCAGCTTCGAGTCCGGGACCGCCGTCATCTGCATGGTCGGCGGGTCGGTGATGGGGGTGGTCTTCACCAGGTCGACCACGGCGCCCTTCTGCGGGCGCTCGTCGTCGAGGATGGGCTCGCCCATCCCGATCTTCTCCTGGATGCGCTTCATCCACTTCGGCGCCCACCAGCAGTCGTCGCCGAGCAGTTTCATGATGGCGGGCACCAGCAGCATGCGCAGGACCGTGGCGTCGATGAGCAGCGCCGCGATCATGCCGTAGGCGATGTACTGCATCATCACCATGTCGGAGAACGCGAACGCGCCGGTCACCACGAGCAGGATCAGGGCGGCGGCGGTGATGATGCGCCCGGTCTGGGCGGTGCCGATCCGCACGGCCTCGGTGGTCGAGGCGCCTTGCGCGCGGGCCTCGACCATGCGCGAGAGCAGGAAGACCTCGTAGTCGGTCGACAGGCCGTAGATGATCGCGATGATCAGCATCAGCACCGGCGCGCTGATCGGCTGCGGGGTGAAGTTGAGAATCCCGGCGCCGTTGCCGTCGATGAAGATCCAGGTCAGGATACCCAGCGTCGAGCCGAGGCCGAGCGCGCTCATCAGGGCGGCCTTGATCGGCAGCACCAGGGAACCGAAGGTCAGGAACATCAGGATGAAGGTGCTGAGCAGCACGATCAGGATCATCCACGGCATCAGCTCGAGCAGTGTGTCGATACTGTCGGCCATGAGGGTGGGCTGCCCGGTGACGTACATCGTGACGTTGTCGGGAATCTCGATCGAGCGCAGATAGTCGATGGTCGGTTCGGCATTGCCGGTGGGATCGACCAGAGTCGCCGAGGTGCGGTAGATCGTGCGGTCGTTCGGCGGGTTCGACGGCACCGCGAACGGTTCGACCAGGCCGGGGGCGAGGTTCGCCTGCTTCCACACCTGACCGATGGCGTCGGTGTCGGCCTTGTCGCCGTTGTCGACGACGAAGACCAGCTGGATCGGGTCGGTCTTCTTCTGCGGGAAGACCTCGTAGAAGTGCTCGAGCGCGAGACGGGTGGAGTTGTCCGGCGGCAGGTACTTCTCGTTGATGCCGCCGAAGGCCAGATTCTTGACCGGGATGATCAGCAGCAGCAGGCCGACCGTCACCGGGATGGCGATCTTGAGCGGGTGCTTCATCACCCAGCGGGTCAGGCGGCCCCAGAAACCGTTCTCGATCTGCTCGGCGGTCTGCGTCTTGCGGAACCGCTTGAGGCCGAGCATGTCGACGCGCGGGCCGAGCACGGCCAGCATGGCGGGCAGGATGGTCACCGCGGTCAGGGCGGCGAGCGAGACCGTCGCGATGGTGCCGTAGGCGACCGAGCGCAGGAAGCCCTGCGGGAACAGCAGCACGCCGCCGAGGCTGGCGATGATCATGGTCGCGGAGAACACGACCGTGCGCCCGGCCGTCACCACGGAGCGCCGGACGGCGGCTCTGGTGTCGTAGCCCTCGGCCAATTCCTCGCGGAAACGACTGACTATGAACAGGCCGTAGTCGATGGCCAGGCCCAGACCGATCATCGAGACGACACCGGTGACGAAGGAGTTCACGTCGGTGAAGTTGGTCAGGATCATGACCAGACCGGTGGCGCCGATGATGGTCAGACCACCGATGATCAGCGGCAACGCGGCCGCGACAATGCCACCGAAGATGAAGAACAGCAGCACGGCCACCGCGGGAAGGGCCAGGACCTCCATGCGTTTGGTGTCGTGGGCGATGGTGTCGTTGAGGGTCACGCCGAGCGGCTGCAGACCCGAGACCTCCACGTCGACGCCCGGTATGTAGAAGACGTCCGCCACGGCGCGGTAATTGGCCATGATCGTGGTGTCGTTGTCGCCCACGATGGCGATCGAGGCGAACGCGTGCTTCTTGTCCTTGGAACCGAACGTCGACGGCACCGAGGGCGCGTTGCCCACTTGCCAGTAGGTGCCGTTGATCTTGCTGATCCGGTCGGGATGTTCGGTGACGGCGGCGTTCAGGTTGTCGATGATCTTGCCGCTGAAGGCAGGGTCGTCGATCGTCGTGCCCTCGGGGGCGTTGTACATGACGATCACATCGGCCATGTGGTCGCGCCCGAAGGCGATGTCGGCGAGCTCCGCGCCCTGCACCGACTCCGAGCCGGGGTCGAACCAGCCGCTCTGGGTCAGCCGGTCACCGAGACCCGTGCCGTAGGCGCCCAGCGCCAGCAGAGCCGCACCGACCACACCGATAACGGCGAAGCGGAACCGATAGACCAGATCGCCCCAGCGGGTGAACACTTAAGCGACTCCTTGACCAGGGCGAGAAGTGAGTAGCGCCGACAGCGGCCGGAACGGCTGCAGCCAAGCGCCCTCGTCGGGCAGCGAATCGAGGCTCACCCGCGGCAGCGGTTCCCGGAACACGCCCGGGATGTCCTCGAGATCGACGAACTCGAGAGTATCGGAAGTGACGGCCCAACTCGCGTGCTCACGGAATCCGAGTACCTGAGCTGGGATTCCCTTGGCCGCGATCGCTTCCAGTGGCTCCCGGAACGCCTGTCCGTCCGCCGAGGCGACCATGATCCCGGCCAGTCCGTCGCGCTCGCGCATCGCGATGTGGGCGAGCATGTCGGCGTCGACGTCGGAGTCCTCGTCGATCTTCGGCTTGGCGAAGACCGCGAAACCGACATTGCGTAATGCCTCCACCCACGGGCGGACCACGTCGGCGGTGCCGGGGGCGATATTGGTGAAGACGGTGGCCTCGGGCTCGACCCGGCTCTTGGTGCCCGCCGAGAGTTCGGCGGTGCGGGCCAGCAGCCAGCGGCCCAGCGCGTCGAAACGGGGGCGATAAGCGGCGGTGGGACGTCCACCGAGGATGGCGCCGAGTCCCATGTCGAGGTTCGGCGCGTCCCAGACGAGCAGGACGCGTCGGACATCGGAGCCGGAACTGCTCAACGCCGCGCTGCCGGTTCCCTGGGCGATATCCGGCATCTCGGTGGCGATCTCACTCACGCTCATCTGTCGATCTTCCCCCATATGAACTCGTTGATGGCGCTACCGGCACGCAAGCCTTTGCCCTCGAACTTGGTGACGGGCCGTTCGAAGCCGATCGGCGCGGTGACGCGGCTGGCGGCGCTGTCGCCGCCGGTGGTGTCGTTCAGGCCGGTGAGCAGCGGTTCGGCCGAGCCTACTTCCAGGATGTGCTCGGCGTAATCGGCGTGGTCGGTGGCCACGTGCAGCACGCCGCCCGGCTTCAGCCTGCTGGCGATGAGCGCGAAGGTGGGCGCCTGCAGCAGCCGCCGCTTGTGGTGGCGTGCCTTGGGCCACGGGTCCGGGAAGAAGACCCGCACGCCCGTCAGCGACTCCGGGGCAACCATGTTCTCCAGCACATCCACGGCGTCGCCGCGCAGCAGCCGGATGTTACCGATCTCCTCGCGCTCGATCTGCTGCACGAGCTGGGCCAAGCCCGGCTGGTAGACCTCGATGCCGATGAGGTTCAGGTGCGGTTCGGCCTGGGCCATCGCCGCGGTCGCGGTGCCGGTGCCACAGCCGATCTCGATGACCAGCGGCGCTTCGCGGCCGAACCAGGCGTCGGCGTCGAGCTTCTCGTTGGCGACATCGCGGCCGATCACCGGCCAGGTGCGGTCCCAGGAGGTCTGCTGGTTCGGCGTCAGGGCGCCGCGGCGGGAGCGGAAACTCGTGACGCGCGGGTACAGCCGGGAACCGGTGGTGGAGCGGCGGCCCGCCTCGTTCGGCATCTCGGACAGTTCGAGGTGCTTCGAAGCGGTGGACGGCGGCTCCGGAACCGACTCGACAGGGTGGTTGGCAGCGTCGTTCACGTCGTCCATTGTCCAGCATGCGCGCGGGTGCGCCGCAGGCGAGTACTTCCGGTGGAACCCGACGCCGCAGATCGGCGGGTCGCGGGCGGGTTGTCGGCCCAGGTCGGCTCCCGGTTCTCGCACCGACGCCCATTGCGCCGATCTGACAGAATGCCTCCTCGACAAGGGGGTGCAGAATGCCGACAGCCACCGAATCCGTGCACACACGGTCGCCCGACCAGCTCGACCAGCTGGTCTCGGCGCTCCGATCCGGTCGGGGCGGTGATCCGGCCGTCGCCGACCGGCTCGCCGCCGCGGTCACCCGCAGGCGCAGGCCGCTGAAGATCCAGGTGGCCGGGCGGGCGCTGAGCGGGCGCACCACGGTGCTGCGCGCGCTGGCGCTGCTCTCGGCCGAGGAGACCGCGCCGGTCGACCAGCCCGAGCTGCCCGATCCGGTGCTCGACGGCGACCTGGTGATCTACGTGCTGGCCGGTGCGCCGCAGGCCGCCGACCACCGACTGCTGGCGACCCTGCCCGCCGGGCGCAGCGTGGTGGTGCTCAACAAGGCCGACGCGGTCGGCGCGCGCTGGGGGGAGGCGGTCGCCGCGGCCGAGCGCTACGCGCAGGAACTGAAGCTGCCGATCATCCCGGTGGTGGCCTCGCTGGCCGCGCGGACCCGGGCGGGCGCCGTCGACGCGACCGACCTGAGCGATCTGCGCAAGCTCGCCGAGAGCCCGGAGATCCCGTCGGTGCTGGCCGCCGAGCTGTTCATCGGCTCCGGTCCCGACCAGGACGCGCGCCGCCGCCTGATCGAGAACTGGGACCTCTACGGCGTGGACTGCGCGCTCACCGCGCTGCGCGCCGACCCCGAACTGCCCGCCACCGCGCTGATCCAGATCCTGCACTCCGCCAGTGGCATTGACCCGCTGCACCGGCTCGTGCACCGACGCTACGAGCAGGTCGAGGCGGTGCGCGGGGGCGAACTGCTCGACGAGCTGATCCGGCTCGCGGCCGCCGCCGTCCCGCTCGACGGCGCGCGCGGGCGCGAGATGATCGAGCACTATCTGGCCGGTGACGAGGCACTGTGGGCCGGTCTGTGCGCCGGGCTGGCCTGCCCGGCCGTCTCCCACCTCGCGGCGGGCTATCATCCGTCCCCGGCCCCCGCCGACGCCGACGAAGCGCTGGCCCGCGCCACCCGCTGGCGCGCGGTCGTCTCCAGCGACATGCCCCCGACCGCCCGTCGCGCGGCCCTACGCGTGCACAACGGCTACATCCGCGCCTGGGAACGGATGAGCAGTGCCGGACTCTGACCAGCGCGACACCCCCGCCCCCGCTCCGAACCGATCGGCCTCGGCCGCCTCAGGTCCCGTCGAACCCGGGACCGCGCCCGTCGAACAGCGTCCGCCCGTGGTCGGGGCGCCGTCGGTGCCTGCTGGGGACGCCTCCGCCGAGTCGTCGTCCGGGGTCGCGTCCGGGGTCGAGGCGGTGTCCGTCGGACAGCGTCCGCCTGCGGTCGGGGCGCCGTCGATGCCTGCTGGGGACGCCTCCGCTGAGCCGTCGCCCGGGGTCGCGCCGGAGGTCGAGGCGGTCATCGAGCGGTGGAACCCGCAGGGTGTGGCGTTGCTCAGGGCGATGGAGCAGACCGGCGCGGGCAATCAGGTCGTCCTCTATGCCGTCGACGACGCCAACACCACCCTCGTGCGCACCGAACTCGCCCGCTTCGAACCGCGCATCGATCTCGCCGACCCGGCCACCTTCACCCAGATCGACGAGCCGCCCGCCGCCCTGATCCTGTTCGACGCGGGCAGTGTCCTCGGTGCCGACGTGCTGGCCCTGGTCGAGCGGCTACGCGCGGCGAAGCAGCCGATCCTGCTCGCCATGAACGGCTTCCACGCCTATCAGGACTGGCGTGCCACCCGCGTGCGCAGCCTCGCCCTGCTGGCCGCCCGTGGCATCACCGACCTGGACGTACTCGCCGTCTCCGCCAAGCTGGCCGCCGCCGCCCGCGCCGCCGACGACTCCGCCCTGCTCGACCGCTCCGGCCTCGCGGGCCTGCACGCCGCCCTGGCCGCCGCCACCGCCGCCGAGCCCACCGACGGCGCCCAGCGGCGCGGCGCCGTGCTCGCCCGCGTCCTGGCCGACACCAGGGCCCGCGTCGAGGAACAGATCGCCACCCTGCGCGGGGGCGCCGAGTCGGCCCGGATCAGGGAGGAACGTGTCGCCCTGCTCGCCGGGCGCGACGGCGGCCGCCAGACCGGTCTGTCGGCGGTGCGCAGCCAGGTGCAGCTGGCCCGCGTCGACCTGACCACCGAACTCGGCGCGCTGGTGCGCACCCTGCACACCCGCTCGCGCGCCGAACTCGACCGCTGCGACCGCGCCGAACTGCGCGCCTACCCGCAGCGTCTGCAGCAGGCGACCAGCGAACTCTCCGTCGCCGTCGACGCCGCGATCGACGAGCGCGTGGCCGAGACGGCCCGCCGGATCGGCACCGCCGCGCCCGCCCCGCGCAGGCGCGATCCGGCGCCCCGTGTCGGTCCCGATCCCGAACCGAGACACCGTGGTGTCGAAGATCACCTGATGATCGCGCTCGGCGCGTCGGCCGGTGTCGGCCTCGGCAGATTGATAGTGGCGCCGCTGTCGCTGGTGCCGACGCTGGACGTCGCCAGCGTCCCGGTGACGCTGCTGCTCGGCGCCGGTGCGGCCGCCTGGGTGGTGCGCGCGCGGGCCCAACTGGCCGAGCGCAACCACATGTCGCAGTGGGTCTCCGAAGCGCTGGTGAATGTGAAAGCCCAGCTCGAGCAGCGTGTCGCGGCCGTGCTGGTGGATGTGGAGGCCGAATTGGCCGAGCATGTCGTCACCGAATCGACAGCCAGAGCGGTCGCCGTCGACCGGCGTGTCGCCGAACTCGATGCCTTGGCGCGTCGGCTGGTCGCGGAGCGTCCGGCGCAGCTGTCGGCCTGTGAGCGCGATGTCGCCGTGCTCGATCGCTGTGATGCCGCGATTGCGTGAGCGACCTGTGGGTAATAGGAAACGAACCCGATTCCGTCCCGGTCGTCATATCGCGTTAACCTTGAGGCAGGAACCTGGGCGTCCGCTCCGTGCCGGCTGATGCGCGGCCCCCGTCCGTGGACGGTGCTGTACACCGTCCATCTGGGGTTGTGCGGTGGTTTGCTCGCTGCGGACGTCTTCCCGCCCATGGTGGCGATCGATGAGCAGTGAACATCGAACAACCGCCCATCTCAGGAGAGTTTTCATGACCTCAGCGACCATTCCTGGTCTTCGTGGATCCGACGGCACCGCGCCGACCGAGCACAGCGAACTGCTCGCCTGGGTACAGGAAGTCGCAGAGCTCACCCAGCCCGATCGCGTGGTCTGGGCCGACGGCTCCGATGCGGAATGGGATCGTCTGACCACCCAGCTGGTCGAGGCGGGCACCTTCAAGAAGCTCGACGAGAAGAAGAAGCCGAACTCGTTCCTGGCGCTGTCGGACCCCTCCGACGTCGCCCGCGTCGAGTCGCGCACCTACATCTGCTCCAAGACCGAGGCCGACGCCGGTCCGACCAACAACTGGGTCGACCCCGCCGAGATGCGCGCCACCATGACCGAGCTGTACCGCGGCTCGATGAAGGGCCGCACCATGTACGTGGTGCCGTTCTGCATGGGCCCGCTCGGCGCCGAGGACCCCAAGCTGGGCGTGGAGATCACCGACTCCGAGTACGTCGTGGTCTCGATGCGCGTGATGACCCGCATGGGCCAGGCCGCCCTGGACAAGCTGGGCGCCGACAAGCCGTTCGTGAAGGCCCTGCACTCCGTGGGCGCGCCGCTGGCCGAGGGCGAGGTCGACGTGCCGTGGCCCTGCAGCGACACCAAGTACATCACCCACTTCCCCGAGGACCGCGAGATCTGGTCCTACGGTTCGGGCTACGGCGGCAACGCGCTGCTCGGTAAGAAGTGCTACTCGCTGCGCATCGCCTCGGCCATGGCCCACGACGAGGGCTGGCTGGCCGAGCACATGCTGATCCTCAAGCTGATCTCGCCCGAGAACAAGAACTACTACGTCGCCGCCGCGTTCCCCAGCGCCTGCGGCAAGACCAACCTCGCGATGATCCAGCCGACCATCCCCGGCTGGCGCGCGGAGACCCTGGGCGACGACATCGCCTGGATGCGCTTCGGCGAGGACGGCCGCCTCTACGCGGTGAACCCGGAGTTCGGCTTCTTCGGCGTCGCGCCGGGCACCAACCACAGCTCCAACCCCAACGCGATGGCCACCATCGAGGCGGGCAACACCGTCTACACCAACGTCGCGCTCACCGACGACAACGATGTGTGGTGGGAGGGTCTCGAGGGCGAGCCCGATCACCTGATCGACTGGAAGGGCAACGACTGGTACCTCCGCGAGACGGAGACCCTGGCCGCGCACCCCAACTCGCGCTACTGCACCCCGATGTCGCAGTGCCCGATCCTGGCCCCCGAGTGGGACGACCCGCAGGGCGTGCCGATCTCGGCGATCCTGTTCGGCGGCCGCCGCAAGACCACCATCCCGTTGGTCACCGAGTCCTTCGGCTGGGAGCACGGCGTGTTCATGGGCGCCACCGTCGGCTCGGAGCAGACCGCCGCCGCCGAGGGCAAGGTCGGCACCGTGCGCCGCGACCCGATGGCGATGCTGCCCTTCCTGGGCTACCACGTGGGCGACTACCTCAACCACTGGATCAATGTCGGCAAGAACGCCGACGCCGACAAGCTGCCGAAGATCTTCTACGTCAACTGGTTCCGCCGTGGCGAGGACGGCCGCTTCCTGTGGCCCGGATTCGGTGAGAACTCCCGCGTGCTGGAGTGGATCGTCGGCCGCATCGAGGGCCGTTCGGGCGCCGAGGCGACCGCCGTCGGCAATGTCCCCTCGGCCGCCGACCTCGATCTCGAGGGCCTGGACGTCGAGGCCGCCGATGTCGACGAGGCGCTCGCGGTGAACGCCGAGGAGTGGCGCAAGGAGATCCCCTCCATCGAGGAGTGGTTCGAGTTCATCGGCGACAAGCTGCCCTCGGGCATCCGCGACGAGTTCGAGGCCCTCAAGGAGCGCCTGGGCTGATCCCCACCCGGAACAGCGAACCGCCCGTACCGCATTCGGTACGGGCGGTTTCGTCTATTCGGCGAAGGGTGCCAGCGCCACGAACTGCCGGAACCCGGTGCTGTTGAGGCAGCGCACCCGCCCGGCCGGGACCGCGTCGGCCTCGGCGGCGAAGCGGGTGGCCAGGACGCGTTTGAGCTGGTGACGCGGCTGCCGGGTGAGCAACTCCTCGACGAATCGCGGGTCCAGATCGGCGAGTCTGCTCCCGAGGACGTCCACCGAGGCACCCGCGGAGACGAACCCGCCCGGATCACCGAGCCGGGCCGCGGCGTCGGGGTTGAGGTGGGCGGCGATGGCCGCGCCGATCGACTCGGCCCGATCCTCCGGCGCGCCGTGACGCCGCGCGAAGACCGCGGCCGACTCGCCGCCGACGACCGCGAAGCAGCGCCCCGGCGTGGGCGTTTCGAGTTTCAGGTCGTGCAGCAGGCTGGCCACATAACCGATCTCGTCGTCGTGATCGACACCGTCCAGCTCGGCCAGCGCCCGCGCGAAGAAATAGGTGCGATAGGAGTGCGCCAGCAGCGCGTCCGAAAGGTGCTCGCGTGCTTCCAATTCGGCGGCCCGCGCCAGCGCGGTATCGGGGACGCGCAGCTCGGCCAGCTCGAGCCTGCCCGCGCCGCGGCGGCCCAGCGCCAGCCGGATCCGGCCCGCGACCAGGCCGGGTGCGGCGCGCAGCACACCGGCGACGACATCGCGGCGCTGCGCACCGGTCAGCGTGCCGCCGGTGGTGGTGGCCCAGTTCCAGTCGAGCGTGTTCGGCATGGAGATCTCCTCGGATGTCGTCGGCGATGCCTGTTCCGAGTCTCACCGAGTCCGCGCGCGCGGTGAAGTGGCATGGATGCCAGCCTTGCGTGGATTCGTGCCAAACTGGGCGCATGATCGATGTCGCGGTACTCGCGCTCGACGGCGTGATGACCTACGACCTGGCCTGCGCGGTCCAGGTCTTCCGGCACGGCCCCGGCAAGACCGGCGAGCCCGCGGGTTTCGACATGCGCACCTGCGGCGTCCGCCCCGGCCCGGTCTGGACGCCCAACGGCTTCGACCTGCACGTCGAACACGGCCTCGAGCTGCTGGAACAGGCCGATCTGATCGTCGTCCCCGGGATCGGCCTGCCCACGCTGCCGACGCCGGAACCCGTCCTCGACGCCCTGCGCGCGGCCGCCGCCCGCGAGGCCACCATCGCCAGCATCTGCGTCGGCGCCTTCGTCCTGGCCCAGGCCGGGCTCCTCGACGACCGCCCCGCCACCACCCACTGGGCCTACTGCGACGAGTTCGCCCAGCTCTTCCCCGCCGTGAAGCTCGACCCCGCCGCCCTCTACATCGACGACGGCGACATCCTCACCTCGGCGGGCCTGTCCGCCGGACTCGACCTGTGCCTGCACATCGCCCGCCGCGAACTGGGCGCCAGCGCCGCCGCCGAACTGGCCCGCTGGAATGTCGTCCCGCCGCATCGCGAGGGCGGACAGGCCCAGTACATCCCGCAGGTGATGGGCGGCACCGACCCGCGCGGTGGTCTCGCGGCGACGCTGGCCTGGGCGGTGGCGAATCCGGCCGCCGCGCAGGACGTCTGCGCGCTGGCCGCGCACGCGCTGATGAGCGAACGCACCTTCATCCGACGCTTCAAAGCCGAGGTGGGCACGACCCCGCGCGCCTGGCTCGACGCGCAACGCGTGGGCGCCGCGCGAGAGTTGCTGGAAACCACCGCACTTCCGGTGGAGACGGTGGCGCAGCGCGCCGGATTCGGCAGCGTCACCGCGCTGCGCGACAACCTGCGTGCCGCAACGGGGCTCACGCCCTCGGCGTATCGTCGCGCCCGCCGTCGATGAGTCGCGGTCGGTTCACGGCGAGGTTTTCGGACCGCAAGTTTTCGGAATCGATGTCCGGCGAACGATTTCCCGGCTTGTCAGCGGGTACATCTACAGATGTCAGAGAGTCGTCCACGGCGGAGGGTCATCGTCACTTATATTCCTCTCAGCTCCCGAGTACGTCGCATCATCTGAGCTGACTCGCTTTTCGATCCGCCGATGTGGACCACGATGAGATCGACGCTGAGAGGTGATTGACGCATGACCGATCTGGTGACCGGATTCGAGGCCGACACCTACTCGAGCACGCCGTTGCAGCGGGTCGCGGGCCGCCTGCAGCGCGCCCTGCCGCCGGGCTGGCAGGTCGACGTGGTCGACCTACCAGCCAAGGGCGAAGTGGCCGCGCAACCGGTGCTGCGCGTCCAGATGCCGGAGGACTAGCTGGCTGTCCAGCGGAGTGATGCGCACTGCTGTCGACCGTGCGCATTCCTGGGTGGCTAGTCTGTCCAGCCCATCGGCATCAGGACCGACTTCTGCTCGCAGAACGCGTCGAGCCCCTCCGGGCCGTTCTCGCGCCCGATGCCGGAGTTCTTGTACCCACCGAACGGTGACGTCGGGTCGAAGGCGTACCAGTTGATCGCGTAGGTGCCCGTGCGCACCCGCGCCGCGATCTCGACGCCGTGCTCGATATCGGTCGTCCACACCGACCCGGCCAGGCCGTAGTCGGAGTCGTTGGCGATGGCGACGGCCTCGTCCTCGGTGTCGTAGGGGATCACCGACAGCACCGGTCCGAAGATCTCCTCCTGGGCGATGGTGCTGGCGTTGTCGACGTCGGCGAAGATCGTCGGCTCGACGAACCAGCCCTTTTCCAGCGCCTCGGGCCGCCCGCCGCCGAGCACCAGCCGCGCGCCCTCGGCCTTGCCCTTGGCGATGTAGCTCTCCACCCGGTCGCGCTGCTTCTCGCTGATCAGCGGGCCGAGCTGGGTCGCCGGGTCGCCCGGGTCGCCGGTCTGCATGGTCTTCACGTGGGCCACCAGCGCGTCCACGATCTCGTCGTAGCGGCTGCGCGGAGCCAGGATGCGCGTCTGCGCGACACAGCCCTGCCCGCTGTTCATCAGCCCGGAGAAGGCGAGCACGGGAATGCTGGCGGCCAGGTCGACATCCGGCAGCACGATCGCGGCCGACTTACCGCCCAGCTCGAGCGAGACGGTCTTGAGCTGCTCGCCCGCGATCGCGGCCAGCTTGCGGCCCACCGCGGTGCTGCCGGTGAAGGTCACCTTGTCCACGCCGGGATGGCTCGCCAGGTATTCGCTGGCCTCGGCGTCGGCGGGCAGGACGGAGAGCACGCCGTCGGGCAGCCCGGCCTCGGTGAAGATGTCGGCGAGCAGGTTGGCGGTGAGCGGGGTCAGCGGCGAGGGCTTGAGCACCACCGTGCACCCGGCCAGCAGCGCGGGGCCGAGCTTGTTGGCGGCGAGGAACAGCGGCACGTTCCACGCGGTGATCGCCGCGACGACGCCGCGCGGTTCCCGTGAGACGCGCGAGGTTCCGAACAAACCGACCCGGGTCTCGTTCCATGCGAACGTTTTCGCCAGCGCCGCCCACGCGTCCAGCGCCGCGACGGCCGGAATCTGATTGAGTGTCAAGGCCGCTGACGCCGGTGCGCCCATCTCCGCGGTGAGCGCCGCGAGCAATTCGGGCGAACGCTGCTCGATGAGTCGGGCGGCCCTACTGAGTACCTCGGCTCGTTCCAGTGGGCTTGTCGATGGCCACGGTCCGCTGTCGAACGCGTCGCGCGCCGCGGCGACCGCCGCGTCCACGTCGGCATTCGTTACCGCGGGCACGCTGCCGACGGTCTCCTCCGTTGCGGGTGAGACCACGGAAATGCGGTCACTACCGGCCGGGGTGGTCCACTTCCCGCCGATGAACAGACTGTCGTAGTGCATAAGAACACGTTACAGTTCTGCGGCCGGATTGTCTGCAACATGTTCTAATTCGCTGTCCCGCAACGACTGTGAACAGGCCGAATTCCAACCTGTCGGTTCGCTTTTCGGGTAAACGCACTATTGCGTTCTGTTGTTGAAAAGGGGATGCTTTAGCTACTGATCAGCTCGCTCGATTCATCGGACCTTAACAGCGAATTGGGGAGACCGACTCATGGCTGTGCAAGTGATCGGCCGATCGTTGATGACCAGCGACCAGACCGACCATCAAGCGAAGAGTGTGGGCAGCGGGGGATGGGTTGTGTCATTCCTGCCCGGCCGCACACTCACCATCGAGCAGGCAACTGCCGCCATCCAGGCCGCTGAGGCGGTCGCGCAGGTGGGAATGCTCGCCGATCAAGTCGGCTTGACGACACTGGAGACGGTGGGTCTGGCCATTCAGGAATCGCCGTGGGCGAGCGCGCTGCCCGCGCCGGTGCGTCGCACCAGGCGGCTGAGCTGGCTGGCGTGAACGCTACTTGGTAGCCACCACAACCAGATTGCTGACGAGTAGCTCGCGCAGCACCGGAACCCGAACCAGCCACCACGCCCAGCGCGGGTGATACCGGGGAAACACCGTTCGTACGTCGGCTGAAGTCGTTGCCGCCCAGCGCAGCCCGTCGGCCGCCGACACCGCGAACAGCGACCGCCCGAACCTGTTCTTCGGTTCGTGTCCGTGCTTGCGTCGATACCGACGCGCCGCGTACTCGCCGCCGAGGTAGTGCCAGAGCCCGGTCTCGTGACCGCCGAAGGGCCCGTGCCACACCGTGTACGAGAACACGATGAGGCCGCCCGGCTTGGTCACCCGCACCATCTCCTCTGCCATCACCCACGGATACGGCACGTGCTCGGCGACATTGGAGGAGAAGCACACGTCGAAGGCGTTGTCGCGGAACGGCAGTGCCATGCCGGAGCCGCGCACCGACCCGGCCACCCGCAGACCGGCGGCGTGCATCTCCGACGGGTCGGGCTCCACCGAGACGTAGCGGGCGCCCCTGGCGGTGAACTCGTCGGCGAAGTAGCCGGGGCCGCCGCCCACGTCGAGCACGACGGTGCCGGTGAGATCGCGGTCGGTGATGTCGGCGTAGAAGTCGCTGATCAGCTCCGCGCTGTCGGTGGCGATGCCGCCGTAGAACCGGCCGGGGTCGGACTGCTCGAACCGGAAGCTGGTGAGTAGGCGCAGCGAGCGGCGCAGGGTCGCGCGATCGGCGAAACGTGATGTTCGGCGTCGCTGGACGGGCTGCGCGGTTCTCTCCAGGGATGCGGTCGGCACGGCAGGAGTTTAGGGGCTCGCCGTCAGCGCGCCGAAGCCGGACACTCTGCGGCGATAGTGGCCGCACATGTCTGTCGTGTAGAACACACTCCGCTAGGGTAGGGGCCGACGTCTGTCCGAAACCGACCCGAAGGCGAGACCCGACCGTGCGTGAAGTCCTCCTGCTGTGCTGGCGTGACACGGGGCACCCGCAGGGCGGGGGCAGCGAGCGGTACCTGGAGCAGGTGGGCGCCCAGCTGGCGGCCCGCGGCGTCAAGGTCACCCTGCGGACGGCCGGTTATCCGGGAGCCCCCCGCCGCGAGCACGTCGACGGCATCGACATCAGCCGGGCTGGCGGGCGCTTCACCGTCTACCCGCGCGCGCTGGCCGCCATCCTGGCCGGTCGGCTCGGTATCGGCCCGCTGCGCGGCGTGCGGCCCGACGTGGTCATCGACACCCAGAACGGCATCCCCTTCTTCGCGGGCGCCACCGGCGTCCCCTCGGTGGTGCTGGTGCACCACGGGCACCGGGAGCAGTGGCCGGTGGCGGGCAAGCTGGTCGGCCGGATCGGCTGGTGGATCGAGTCCAAGCTGTCCCCGCGCGTGCACCGCGACAACCAGTACCTCACCGTCTCGCTGCCCTCGGCCGAGGAACTGGCCGTGCTCGGGGTCGACCGCGAGCGCATCGCCGTGGTCCGCAACGGCGCCGAGCCGGTCCCCGCCGAGGTCACCCCCGGCGACGCCGTCACCCGCGCCGAGCACCCCCGCGTCGCCGTCCTGTCGCGCCTGGTTCCGCACAAGCAGATCGAGGACGCCCTCACCGCCGTCGCGCACCTGCGCGAGCAGTTCCCCGACGTGCACCTCGACGTCATCGGTGACGGCTGGTGGGCCCCCAACCTGCGCGAATGCGCCGCCACCCTCGGCATCGCCGACGCCGTCACCTTCCACGGCCACGTCGACGAACGCCGCAAGCACGAGATCCTGTCGACCGCGTGGGTGCACGTGATGCCCTCCCGCAAGGAAGGCTGGGGCCTGGCCGTCATCGAGGCCGCCCAGCACGGCGTCCCCACCATCGGCTACCGCAGCTCCCGCGGCCTCACCGACTCCATCGTCGACGGCGTCACCGGCCTACTCGTCGACGACGCCCCCGCCCTGGCCCTCGCCGCCGCCGACCTGCTCGCCGACCCGGAAACCCGCCAGGTCATGGGCGAAAAGGCCCGAGCCCGAGCCCACGAGTTCTCCTGGGAACAAACCGGCTCCGGCGTCTACGAAGTCCTCTCCGCCGCCGCCACCGGCACCTTCACCACCGGCCTTGTAGCCCCCTCGTCCCAACACTGACCCCCGGTCAGTCGCTGAACAGATCGTCCACAGTCCGCGCCGTAATAGCCCGATCAAGCCAATCCCGGTGCCCGCATCGTGCCGGAAGATACGGTGCGTTGCCTCGTGCGGTGAGCTGACCATAGCTGGAGAACATAAGTCATCTGTCGCACTGGTGTTCTAATCGGTCGGCGTGTTCGATGACATGCGGTGGCGCACCGGGGGACACGCCGATTCAGTCGCGGCGGAGGGCGGTCGTCAGGAGAGCCGTGACGAGGAGGGTGGCCCAGAGGAGGTGGGCTGCGGTGGAGAGGTGGCGTTGGGTGGGGGTGGCGATGTCTCGGGGGGTGGGGTCGGGGATTCGGTAGAGGGAGAGGTTGTCGTCGGTGTGGACGAGTTGGGTTGCGGCCAGGGTTTTTTCGGAGTCGCCGAGGGGGCCGGGGGTGGTGTGTTCCACGAGGACCCAGCCGACGCCGAGGTCGGCGAGGGTCGTGGGTGGGGCGCCGGTGAGGAGGGCTTCCTCGACGGTGCGGGCGCGGTTGCCCTCGCCGGTGACGGCGTAGCCGCGGACGCGGAGTTCGCCGGTCTGCATGACGTCGTTGGGAAGGATGCGGGGAGCAGGGTCGAGGACGGGAGCTGTTCCGCTGTAAGGGAATCGGCGGAACATACCGCCGGGGAGAACGGCCACGTCGCCGGGCGCGTCGATCTTCTCCGCGACCTGCTCCCAGCTGCCGGGGTAGTGCACGGCCCGCATCTCGTTGCCGACGCCCCAGGCGAGATCGGCCAGCGGGAGAACGAGTAGTGCGATGAAAAGCGCTGCGACCATGGATGTTCCGGCGGTCGACTGCGAATCGCTCCGTGCCGTGCGGTTTTCGTCGTGGCCTCGCGAGCGCGGACCGAACCACTCGGCGACCCGATGACAAGCCGCCGCCGCACACAGCGCGTACGCGGGCATCGCCAGCGCCACGTACTTCTGCGTATCCCGCAGTAACCCGGCCCCGGGCACGTGCACCACCAGCCACTCACCCACCGCGAGTCCCCACGGTGTCGCGCCGAGCGCGGGCAGCACGATCGCCGCCGCCGCGATCACCAGCAGCGTCCGCCCGTCGCGTCCGCGCGTCCACACCGCGCGCACCCCGAGCACCACGACGGCGAGCAGCAGGACGGTCGCGACCAGCGCCAAGGGTGTGGTCCGGCTGGCGGGCACCGCCTCGCCGTTCCAGATTCCGCCCAGTCCGGCCAGGCTGCCCAGCGTGCCCAGCCACGGTTCGGCCCGCGCCGCGAATGCCGCCACACCGGCGGGATCGGACGGCTCGGCCCCCGAGCCGAGGGCGGTCGCGGTCAGCCACGGCGCGCAGCTCACCAGCCACAGCACGATGGCCGGGACCAAGGCCCGACGACCCACCAGCGCGAGCCCGATGATCGCCGCCAGCAGCGACCCGGTGGGCGTCAGCCCCGCGGCGGCGAAGCTCGCTGCCAGCGCGGTCCAGGCGCCCAGCCGCTCCGGGGCGAGGGCCCGCCGCACCCGCACCGCGGCCAGCGCGGTCCACGGCAGTGCCGCGTACCCGGCCAGCAGACTCCAGTGTCCTTGCAGAAGACGTTCGGCGACAAAGGGATTCCACAGCGCGATGGTCGCGGCGACCAGCTGCGCGGGCACCCCCGCGTCGAGGAACCGGCGCACCAGCACGGCGGCGCCGTACCCCGCCGCCCACAGCGCGACGATCAGCATCGCCTTCACCAGAATTCCGCCGTCGATCACCGGCGACAGCACCGCGAGCAGCGCGTCCTGCGGGACCGCGCGCGGGGCAGCGGCGCCGAGTCCGAGCGCGGAGTCGGTGAGATACGAACGCGGAGTGCTCACCGCGTCGCGCAGCAGCAGATAACCCGAGCCTGCCAGCGGCCCGATGATGATCAGGGTGAGCAGCGCACAGTATCCGGCGACCCAGGCCCTCGCGCGCGAACTACTCACCACCTGCACCTTACGTCCCGCCCGGCGGAGCGCGGCCCGGGGGCGATCCGGCTAGGACTCGACCTCGCGACTCCTGGCCACCGACATGCTCCAGGCCAGCCAGAGCAACCCGACCGCCAGCAGTACCGCGTGTGCGATGCGGACGGGCTGCGGTGTGAAGAACTGCGGAATGAGCAGGGTGAATCCGACGGCCTGGACCACCGCCGCGGCCCGCGGCAGTGTCCCGGCCCGCCACACCGCGACGGCCGCGAGCACGGCGCCGACGGCCAGCAGACCCAGTCCGAGGGCGAACAGCGTGGCGGCGGTGGGGTCGTAGCGGAAGTCCTCGCCGATACCGAGCAGTGCCGGGTTCTGCTCGGCGACGGCGCGGGTGCCGAGCGCGCGCAGACCGTAGACCTCGGCGCCGTAATAGAGCAGGGTGACCCCGGCGCCGATCCAGGCGATCACGGTGGCACGCAACGCGATCGGCTCGGCGCGGGTGGCGCGCACGGTGAGGTAGATCCCGAGCAGGCCGAGGGTGTAGAGGATGAAACCGATTCCGGCGGCGAGATGACCGACGAGCCAGCCGGTGGAGGCCCACGCTTCGGCGCCAGCGAGCGTGGTCTCGTCCGCGCGCGGCGGGAGGATTCCGTAGCCGAGGAACAGGACGGCGGCGATGGCGAAGGCGGTGGTGCTCCATCGGCTTCGTCCGGCGGAAATGGACTGCATCGTGGTTCTCCCCTAAATGAGAGCAGTGCTCTCTCGGGGGGAATCATGAATGCGGACCGCCGCGTCTGTCAAGAGCAGTGCTCTCTATTTCGGAAGCGTTCACCGAACCTGACCCAGGTATCGGACGCGGACACGCCAGGGTGAGTCCGGTCGGACTCACATTTTCGGGGTAGTGGCAGCGCCGCGCCCACGCAGGTGCGACGATGAGGCGTGTCCTCGGTCCGTCGCCCCCCTGTCGTTGCTGATCTGACGTGGGTGACGGCCGGTGCGATGACCGCCAATGTCGCCGGTTACCTGCTGCAACTGCTCGCGGGCCGCTGGCTCGGCGTCGCGGGCTACAGCGAGTTCGCCAGCCTGCTGGCCGTGCAGCTGCTGTGCGCGGTGCCCGCCCTGGCCATGCAGAACGTGGTCGCGCGCGAGGTGGTGCGCGGGGCGAGCCTGTCGGCCGTGCGCGCGATGCAGTGGCGGTGCGCGGCGCTGGTCGCCGCGGTCGCGGTGGTGCTGATCCCGGTCGTCGCCGGGGTGCTGCATGTGGGGGTGTGGGCGGCGGCGGGGGCGTTGGGCGCGGCTCCGGCGCTGGTCATCCTGTCCGGTGAGCAGGGAATCCTGCAGGGCGGCAACCGTTTCCGACAGCTGGCCGTTGTCCTCGCGATGGCGGGTACCGCCCGCGTCGCCCCCGCTCTGGTCGCCCTGGCCCTCGGCGGCGGTGCGGCGGGAGCCCTCTGGGCCGGTGCGGCGGGCATCATCGCCGCCGCTGCCCTCGCCGCCCGCATCGCCCGCGCCACCACCACCAGCGACGAGACCCGCAGCGTCGGAAAGACCTCGACCCCCAACCGCCGCCCGGCCATCGGCGTCCTCCCGGTCCTGCGCGCCGTCCAGGTCCAGGCCGCCCTCATGGCCCTGTCCTCCGCCGACCTCATCGTCGTGCGCATCGTCCTCGACGACGTAGACGCCAGCCGCTACTCCCTCGGCACCATCGCCACCAAGATCGCCTTCTGGCTCCCGCAGGCCGTCGGCGTCGTGCTCTATCCACGCATGGCCCAGCCCGCCCATTCCGCGCGCGCCATCCGTGACGCGCTGTCGGTGCTGTCGGTGATCGGCGTCGTCGCGGTGCTGGGTGCCGCGGTGGCCGCCCCGCTGGCCCCGCTGTTCGCCGGACAGGACTACGCGCCGATCCAGGGCCTGCTGTGGATGTTCGCCCTGCACGGCGCGATCCTGGCTGTGCTGCAGGGCGCGCTGCTGTCGGCCATCGCCGTGGAACGCACGGCACTGGCCGCGGTCACCTGGGTGGGTCTGGCGCTCGAGGTGGCCCTCATGCTCGCCTTCGCGCGCTCGATCGGCACGCTGATCGGCACCGCGGTCGCCGTCGCCGCCGTCACCACCACGATCGTCGCGGTGGTCGTCCTGCGCACGGCCGCGCGCACCACCCAGCGCGAGCCCGTCACCGCGTAATCGACACTCAGCAATCCACAAACCGCACCCTGTGGACAACGACCTGTGGATAACTTCGGCCCGGCAATAAACGCCCAGTTGGGGCCGGAGAACGCCCAGTTCGGGCCCGCCGAGACCGTTCATCCACACACCATGCACCGAACCCCTGTGGATAACCGGCGAACCGCGAGCGCTACCGAACCGCCGCCCCGGAAACGCCGACGGCCCCGGTCGTGATGACCGGGGCCGTCGGGAACGAAGAGTCCTCAGGGACGCTTGTTGGTGTCGATCTGCTCGGTGGGTCCGTCGTAGTCCCCACGCGGGAACTGCGTGGTCGGAGCGTCGTCCTCGTCCCAGGTCGACGCGGCCGTCTCGGGCTCCGGCGCCGGGGTGGGCGCCGGACGACCACCGCGCGGGCTGGCGTGGGCGGGCGTGCCGCCGCCACCGCGCAGGCCGAGGAACAGCCCGGCCAGCAGCGCGAGCACACCGAGTACGCCGAACACGATCGGCACGATCCGGCCGAACAGCGAGAGCTTGTCGGTGTTCTCCTTGGCGATCGCGATCTGCGACTCGATGGTCGACTCGTCGAACACGATGTGCGACTTGAGCGCGGTCACCTCGGGCTTGTCCGCGGTGCGGGCGTAGAACAGGTGGATCGACTCGCCGCCCTTGATGACGGTGCCGGTCTGCGGCTCGACCCACAGGTCACGCACATTGGTGTAGTAGCGGGTCATGGTGACCGGGGTGTCGTCGTCGCCCACGCCCCACTTCTTGGCGGGCAGGGTCAGCCGGTTGGTCGGCGACTGCACCACGTCCCAGGTGCTGGTGACCGGCGCGATCATCTGGAACCGGTAGACCTTCATGCTGTTGATCTCGGTCTCTTCGATGAAGTTGGCGTCGAAGGACTTGCGCACGTTGACGTCGAAGTACGGGTAGGTCTTCTTCTCGGTGCCGATCGGGAAGCGGTAGCCGAGGCCGGTGTGCTGCACCGGGTCCATGACGCTGCCGTTCTTGTCCACGGTGACCGCGATCGAGCCGTTGGGATCGGTGGCGACCGGCTCGCCGGTGGTGCGCGAGATGGTGACGCGGTCGATCAGGGCGCTGAGCAGGCCGGTGTCGCCCTGCACGTCGGTGCGGCGCAGCGTCTGGCCCGCCTGCAGCGTCATCTCGTCGGCGTCGGAGGGCTCCTCCACGGTGACGAAACGCTGCGAGACCAGCGGCACGTCCTTGTTCACGACGGCCGGACCGTCGCCGGTGGTCAGCGACTTGGAGTCGAGCACGAGGCTCTCCTCACCCGGCTGGTTCTGGGCGATGGTGGTGATCTCGAGGTCGAGTGGAGTCTTGGCGACCTTGCTCACCGTGTAGGTGGGGATCATCAGCGCGGCGACGAGTAATGCCGCGCCCAGACCCACGAGCACGCAGGCAACCGTCCTTCTGGTTCCGGCACTCAGTGCCATGCAAACTCTCCTCGTCGTTCGAACACGGATCATCCGGCGGTCTGGTAGTGCGACCACAGGCCCTCGTGAGCCCCGACACTAACAGCCCGCACCCACGGACATGGGCCCTGCGCCCGGTAAATCGCCGACACGCTCGCCCGGGAAATCGCCGACACGGCAGACTGGACCCCGATGACGATCGCCACCGCCCCCGTTCCGCCGCCGCGCGCCTTCATTCCCGCTCTGGAGGGAATGCGCGGGATGGCGGCACTCGGTGTGCTGCTCACCCACGTGGCCTTCCAGACCGGCAGCGGCCACATCCGGGTGCTCGGCCCGATCCTGGAACGCTTCGACATGGCGGTCGCGGTGTTCTTCGCGCTGTCCGGTTTCCTGCTGTGGCGTCCGCACGCGGCCCGCGCGCACGGCTACGGCACCGCCCCGAGCACCGCGCGCTACCTGCTGCACCGCTTCGCGCGGATCATGCCCGCCTACTGGGTCGTGGTGGTGTTCGTGCTGGTCCTGCTGCCGAGCGCGGCGCAGTCGGCGAATCTGCGGGTGTGGGTGTCCAACTTGTTCCTGCTGCAGGTGTTCGTCCCGCTGACGCTCACCGACGGCCTCACCCAGATGTGGAGCCTGTCGGTGGAGGTGGCCTTCTACCTGGTGCTGCCGGTGCTGGCCTGGACGGTGGTGCGGTTGCGCGGCCGCGCGGCGCGCTGGCGGGTGCCGGTGCTCGGCGTGCTGATCGCGGTGAGCCTCACCTGGAACTTCTGGCCGGTGCCCACCCCCGACGCCATCCACGCCGACAACTGGCTGCCCGGCTATCTGCCCTGGTTCGGCGCGGGCATGGTGCTCGCGGAGCTGATCCATCTGGTCGCGCCCGCGTCGCGGTGGGGTCGGGTGCTGTCCGACCAGCGGCTCATGTGGGCGATCGCGCTGGTGGCGTTCCTGATCTCGGCGACCGAATACGGTGGCCCCGCCGGTCTCGAACGCGCGCAACCGTGGCAGTACGCGGTGAAGATGCTGCTCGGGATGATCCTGGGCTTCGGCCTGCTCGCCCCGCTGGTACTGCGACCGGTCGAGGCGAAGCCGCATCGCTGGCTGGAGTCGAAGCCCGCCGCCGTGCTCGGACGCTGGTCCTACGGCATCTTCCTGTGGCACCTGGTGGTGCTCACCATGGTCTTCCCCGTCTTCGCCATCCTCCCCTTCAACGGCCACCTGACCTTCGTCCTCACGCTGACCATCCTGGGCACCCTCCCCCTGGCCGCCGCGAGCTACGCCCTCATCGAGGAACCGGCCCGCCTGTGGGCCCGCCGCGTCGACAAGCGCGCCGCCGAAGCCAAGGCCGCCCGCCGCGCCGCCCGCGAGTCGGCTCCGGCCCCGGCGTCGACGCACTGATCGGGGCCGCGGACGTCGACAGCGCCCGTATCAACGCCAATCAGCGGGGTCGAGCTATGGCCGAATCCCGATGCGCTCGCTCGACCGCTGTCAGTCGCGGCGGCGGGGGAGTGCGGCGAGGCCGACCGCGATGACGGCCAGGACCGCCGGTGCCTGCGCCCAGATGGACCCGCCCATATACGGCGTCCCGGAGCGCCAGGTCCCCGTCGACAACGCCGCCGCCGAGATCAGCGTGCCCACGCCCGCGATCCACGGCAGCGCCTCGGCGGTCATCCGAGGCCGGAAACGACTACACGCCAACCCGATCACCGTGAACGCCGCACCGATCGGCCCGCTGATGACCGCGATCGCACCGGTGAGTCCGACCGCGCCCACCCAGCGCACACCCCAGGTGGTCGGCGCGGGACCCGGGTCGGGTAGCGGACGTCGACGCGGAATCGCCAGCAGCGCAAGGGGAATCAACAGCAACAGGCCACCGAAGATCGACAGGCGATACCACCGGTCGGCCGGGAACGAGACGGTGATCTCTCCGCTGGTCCCTTCTGGAATCAGCCAACCCTGCTGCCACCCGTCGACGACCACCGGCGCCAGCTCGACCCCCGATGCGGACCGCGCCTCCCAGCCCACATTGGTACTGAGCGGCAGCACCAACAGCCGGGTGCCGGAGGAATCACCACCAGGAGCCTTCTCGACCGTGTCGCCGGGGAAGTCGGAGCCGGGATCGCTCGGCGTGCCATCGGGGCCGAGAGAGGGGCTGTCCGGTGCGGTGTCTCGGCCGTCGGCGGGAATCGGTGAACCCGCCCCGTCCTGGTCGACAACGGCGGGCCCACCCGGGTACGGGTCGGTGCGGTGCAGGCGCAGACGGTCGACCGTGAAGAGTTCGGTCGGCACGACGGTGAGGTCCGGATGCCCCGGCAGCAGCTCGATATCGGCGGCATCCTCCTCGCACGGGCGAGCGGAAACCGGTGCACCGGAACGGAACTCGTCGGCGGTCGCGGTGATCGTCGTGTGGACGGCGCGCCCGCCGACCGCGATCACCGGACCCGCCTCGCAGCCGATGGTGACCAGCCGATCACCGGGCGCCGGAGCGGGATAATCGGGTCCGAGCACCTCGACCTCGGCCAATCCGGGCGGCTGGGTGAGCACGAAGCCCAGCGCCGTGCGGTCGAGCACCTCGCGCCAGGACCGGATGCTGATCTCCACCCGATCGGTGACCGTGGGATACAGCGAGATCCGCGCGGGCTCACCGTGTTCGCGGTCGGGCAGTTCGCGCACCTGCGGCCCGTTGCCGAGGTTGACCACCACGCTGGTGGCGGTGGCGGGCAGGCCGCCGAGGGCGGTGGTGATGTCGAGTCCGGTGACTTCGGCGGGCTCCGGAAGCTCCAGTACCAGTGTCGGTTTGCCGCCGAGCGGTTCGCGCACGGTGGATTCCGGTGCGGTCCAGGTGGTCTTCGGGTCGCCGTCGGTGGCGGCGAAGGCGGCGCCGCGCAGATCGGCCACATCGGCCTTGCCCCGGGCGACCGGTCGGGTGGGATCGGTGAGCAGCGCCTCGAGTGCGGGTCCGGGTCGGGTGCGCACGGTCAGATCGGTGCCGACGGTCAGCGGTTCCGGCACCGCCAGGGTGCGGTTGAACACGCCCGGTTCCTCGGCGGGCAGGCCGAGACCCTTGCTGCAGTGCACGCGTCCGGGGCCGTCGAAACAGTTGCTGCGCCCGGGGAACTCCTGTCCGAGGTCCCAGCCGCTGGGTACCGTTCCGGCGGGGACGTCGGGCAGCACGATCCGGTGCCGGACGTCCACCCGCACCGGCGCCTCGCGATTGGTGTAGTCGTCGAGGGTCAGTTCGCTGATGCCGAACTGTCCACCGGCGGTACCCGTTTCGGTGCGCGCGGCGGTGATCATCACCCACTCGGTGGACCCGGCGGGCAGCGGAACCGCCACCGGCTCACCGGGTTCGGTGATCCGCGCCGAGACGGTGCCGCGCGGCGTGCGCACCTCGACCCACTTCACCGGATCGCCCAGCGCCGCCGCCGTCGTGGTGAAGCGCAGCGAGCCGGAGGTGATCGGCTTGTCCAGATCGAGCCGAATCCATTGTCCGAGAGCGGGTTCGGACCCATTGCTGATCCAGGCGGTACTCGGATCGCCATCGACGGCCGCAGCGGTGGAACTTCCCGGTGCGGCGCCGCCGATCTGGGTGGCGTCGGCGGCCGAGCTCGACGCGGTCACCTTCGCGCCCGACCATTCACCCTGCACCAAACCGGCGCCATCGACGGGATAGTCCGGCACCAGGTTGTGGGTGCGCCGCGCGTCGTCGGCGGCGCGGACCGCGGAGTTGTGATTGTCGACCCGGCCGAAATCGGACTCACGGTCCATCGGCGTATCGGTCAGCAGAACCGGGCGCGGCGGGAGTCCGGCGCGGCGGGCGTCGGCGTCGAGAAGTACGGGTGCGGTGGGGTTTTCGTCATCGCGACGGACCCGCTCGAGTACCTCGGGTCCACCCTTGACCACCGGCACCGAGTCGAGCGGCACGGTGTAGGCGCCGGGGAACGCGGGCGGCGCGCCGGTGCCGCTGCGCACCTCGACCGGGGTGCCCGGGCCCGGCACCTCGACGCGGTAGATCTCGATCGCGGGATAGGGCGGCAGAAGATCGTTGTCGACCACCAGGCCCTCGTCGGCGGCGCGCGGGCCGATGGGCGCGCCGAACTCAGCCACCTTCGTCAGCCCCGGCGAGCCCTCGATCGTGGCGTGCGCCAGCATCGGTCGGGTGGAGCGCGAGGTCTCGGGGTCGAGGTCGTTGCGCAGCACCAGCACGCCGATGCCCTGGTCGGCCAGGGTCGCCGCCAGCCCGGAGGACGGCCGTCCGTCGGCGATGAGCCGCTGCACGGAGTCCATGGCGCGGATGGTGCCAGGTGGGTTGAGCGGCACCGAATCCCGGACCGCCCAGGGTGTTTCGGCCAGAGCCTGGAGGGGTTCGTCGCGGGTGAGTCCCCAGATCTGGCTGCCGAAGGGCGCGCCGGGGACGATCAGCGCGCGCGTATCGGCGGCATGGTCGGCCAGCCACTGCGCGGTGTCGGTCCAGTACTTCGGCACCTCGTCGTAGGCGCCGCGCGGGGCGAGCCTGCCGGTCCAGGCCAGCGAGGTCGCCAGGGTGAGCGCGGCCAGGATCAGCGCCGCCACGGCGACGAGCCGATCTCGCTCCGGATGGGCGAACGCCGACACCCAGCGGCGCAGCGGCGCCGAAGCGGGCAGGGCCACCCGGCCGAGCAGATGGGCCAGGCCCAGCACCAGCGGCAGCCGGATCAGCGGCTCGAGCTTGTGCACATTGCGCAGTGGCGCGCCGCCCGCGTCCAGGAAGACCCGCACCGATTCGGCGAACGGCCCGCCCATGGTGCCGACATACCCCGCGCAGATCCCCGCCAGCCCCACACACAGGATCAGCACGATCCGCCCGCGATAGGGCATGGACTTGCGCGCCAGCCCGGCCATGCCCGCCGCCGCGAGCAGCCCGGTGGCCAGGACGGCGGCGGGCTGGGTCACCAGCACCGCACCCGCGATGCGCTCCGGGGAGACGAACGGCGTCCAGCTGTCGGTCCCGCGCAGCACCTCGCTCAGCGACGCCCACTGCGTGGTCACCCCCGAGGACTCGATGTAGTCCAGGAACGGCGGACTCACCTTCCCGAGCAGCAGCAGCGGCACCACCCACCAGAAGGTCGCCAGCACCAGCAGCGGGATCCAGGCCCGCGTGAACTGCCACCACGCCCGGTTCGGCCGATACGAGGCCCACCACAGCGCGGCGGGCAGGAACGCCGCCACGGTCGCGACCGCGTTCACCGACCCCATCAGCGCCAGCGCGAGCGCACTACCGGCAGGGGAGAGCGCGCCGCCGCGCCGGAGCACGGGGGCGTCGTCGTCGCGCCCGCGAGTGCGCGCCCGCACCGCCACCCCCAGCGCGGCGGGCGCCAGCAGCACCCACGGCGCCAGCATCATCGGCAGCGTCTCCGAGGAGATCGAGCCGAGCGTGGTGAGCACCCGTGGTGAGAGCGCGAAGGCGATACCGGCGATCACCCGTGACCCGCGCGCGCCGATCCCGAGCGTCTCGCAGAGCTTGACGATGCCCCAGAACCCCGCGAGCAGCAGCAACGCCCACCAGACGCGCTGGGTCACCCAGGCGGGCAGGTGCAGCAGATGACCGGCGGAGAAGAAGGTGCCGTGTGGGAAGAAGTAGCCGTACGCCTGATTCTGGACCTGGCCCATCGGGGCCTGGCTGTTCCACAGATGCGAGGCCCGCGCGAGGAAACCGAGCGGGTTCTGCGCGAGATCGTATTTGGTGTCGGCGACGGTGAGGCCGGGCGCCTGCGCGAAGGTCAGTACGAAGGCGGCTACCACCGAGCCGACGAACCAGCGCCAACCCAGTGGCGCCTTGTTCAGTTGCCCCGAAGCGGGGCGCGACGCGCGGGCGTCGGGCTCAGCGGCTGCCGTATTCAGGGGCGTTGAGCAGCGAGGAATCCTTGTCACCGCTGCGGTCGATCGAGGGCGCCGTGTTCTGCTGCACCGCTGCCGTGATCGCGAAGACGGCGATTGCGCTCAGCAGGGCGCCGCCGACCGCGCTGGCAACAGCCGGAACAGCAAACTTCATCGCGCACTCCAATACGCTCGACGTCGGGCCTTTCCTCCGGCCAACCTAGCAGGTGCGAGCCCGTTGGTCAGTCTTCGGGCAGGTGACAATCCAGCGCGCCGAGCAGCGTGCGGAGTTTGGCCGTGGTCTCGGCCAGCTCGGCCGCCGGGTCGGAGTCCGCGACGATCCCGCCGCCCGCGCTGGCCCGCAGGCCGCGCCGGTCGGCCGAGAGCTCGCCGCCACGGATCGCCACCAGCCACTCCCCGTCGCCGTCGGCCGCGCACCAGCCCACCGCGCCGCCGTAGAACCCGCGCCGTTCGTCGGCGGTGATCGCGGCGAGCGCGTCATCGAAGGGCGTGCCGTTGACGGCGGGTGTCGGATGCAACAGCAGCGCCAGTTCGAGCGCGGTGGTCGACGGATCACGCAGCACGCCGTGGATGGGGGTGGCCAGATGCCACACCTGCTCGGTGCTCATCAGTTCTGGTGAGTCCGGGATGTGCAGTTCGGCGCACACCGGCGTCAGCTGCTGGCGGATCCACTCCACGACGTATCCGTGCTCGTCCCGGTTCTTGCTGCTGGACAACAGTTCTCGGGCCTGCTCGGCATCATCGGCCGGATCGGCGAGCCGGGGAAGCGTGCCCGCCAGCGGATGCAACGACACCCGATCGCCGTGCCGTTCGACCAGCACCTCGGGCGTCGCGCCGAGCAGCGTCTCGCCCGTCCGCCCGGCCACACTCAGATCGACGGCGTAGACGGCGGCTCGCGGATGCGCGGTGATCAAATGCGCCGCGACGACTTCCGGATCCAAGGGGCCCGCCGCCTCGGCGAGCACCGTCCGCGCCGCGACGACCTTCGCCAGCGCGTTGTCCGGGTCGCCGAGCTGCTCGACGAGCTTCGCGACCCGCGCCACATGCTCAGCCGCACTGGGTATTTCGGCGACAACCTGGACGTCGGGCAACTCCGGCACAGCGGCAGGACGCCACGGCCCAGCCGTGTGGGCGAAGGTCTCCGGCTGCCAGAGCGCCGCGGGCTCCCTCGGATCGAAGGGCAACGCGCCGACGATCTGGGTTGCTCCGGGCCGCGCCGGATCGCCGGTGGCCCGCCACCTCCGCAAGGCCGCGACCGCGTCCCTGGGATCGGCGAAACTCGCCACCACCCCCGACGCGCGCACCACCGAGTCGGGTCGAGCGAGCAGGAATCGGTTCATGGTCTGTCGACCCTAACGCCGCCCGCCGACGTGAACAGCGACCCAGCTCACTGCGGTGGTGGCGGCACCAGGAACACCGGTCGATGCCCGTGCTTGAGCACCGCCTCGGCCACACTGCTGTGCAGCAGCGCGCGCAACCCGCTCGCACCCCGCGTCCCCGCCACGATCACGTCCACATCCAGTTCGTCGGCGCAGTCCACGATGGCGTTCCAGATGGTGGTGGTGCACTCGGCGGTGCGCGGCTCGGCGACGATCCCCGCGAGTTTCGCCAGGTGCACGCCCTCGGCATTCACCTTGCGCGCCTCGACGTAGGCGATGTCCTCGAGTTCCTCGTCGGGCACCCAGTCCGGCTGCATCACCCCGGCCAGCCCGGAGATGCGGGCCGCCTGACGCACCATCGGTTCCCACGCGGTGAGCAGGATCGCGCGCTCGGCGCTGAGGAAGCGGCCCGCGTACTCGATGGCCCGCTTGGCGTGTTCGGAACCGTCGTAGGCGATGAGCATCCGATCGCAAGCCATGACGACCTCCTGCGCAGGTCCAGCGTCTTTGGCACCAGGTTACCCCCGCCGCGGCCGGCGTAATCGCAAGCTGTTCTCAACCTGTTGCGATGTGATGCGGGCAAGCCGGGCTACCGTGGAGCACATGCGGAAATCGCCTGTGGTCGTGTTCGCAGTCCTCGCCGCCGTCGCCACCGCCTGCTCGGGAGGATCGTCGTCCGAGACGACGCCCGCGGCGAGCAGCGGCGCCCCGTCCTCGGCCGCCCCCGGCGAGGCGAGCCCGGTGGCCCCGGTCCCCAAGGACTGCGGCGCGGACTACCTCGCCCAGTTCAGCCAGCGCGAGAAGCTCGCCCAGCTGCTCACCGTCGGCATCACCGGCTCCGACGACGCCACCAACGTGGTGACCAGCGAGCAGGTCGGCGGCATCTTCGTCGGCAGCTGGACCGATCCCAGCCTGCTGGACAAGTCCCAGCTCGACGCGGTGAAGGCGCTGGCCAAGGTGCCGCTGATGGTGACCATCGACGAGGAGGGCGGTCGCGTCTCGCGCGCGGCCAAGGTCATCGGCGCGATCCCCTCGGCCAGGGAGATCGCCCAGACCGACACGCCCGAGCAGTACTACCAGGACACCCTGGCCCGCTCGAAGGCCCTCAAGGACCTCGGCATCACCGTCAACTTCGCCCCCGACGTCGACGTGAGCAGCCAGCCCGACGACAGCGTGATCGGCGACCGTTCCTTCAGCGACGACCCCGCGGTGGTCACCAAGTTCGCCGACGCGTACATCCGCGCGTCCAACGAGGTCGGCCTCGGCTCGGTCATCAAGCACTTCCCCGGCCACGGTTCCGGCTCGGGCGATTCGCATACCGGCGCGGTCACCACCCCGCCGCTGTCGGAATTGCAGAACAAGGACCTGGTGCCGTTCCGCGATCTGGTCGGCTCCGGCGCCGCCGTCATGGTGGGCCATCTCGATGTGCCCGGCCTGACCGATCCGGGCGTGCCCGCCAGCATCAGCCCGGCCGCCATGTCGCTGCTGCGCGAGGGCACCGGTTACGGCGCCGCCCCGTTCGACGGCCCGATCTTCACCGACGATCTGGGTGGCATGGCCGCCATCACCGCCCGCCTCTCGATCGAGGAAGCGGTCGAGGCCGCGCTGGTCGCCGGTGCCGACAATGCCCTGTGGATCAGCACCAGCGCGGTGCCGCAGGTGCTCGACCGTTTGGAACAGTCGGTGGCGAGTGGCAAACTGCCCGCCGACAAGGTCGACGCGTCGGTGCTGCGGATGGCGCGCTACAAAGGCGCTCCACTGCCCTGCTGAGTGGCGTGGCGACTGTGCGGCAAATGGGCACGGGTGAACTTACCTTGGAGTAAGATAGAGGTTCACCCTGCGGTAGGAGTAGTGGATGGCGGGCGGAACGAAGCGACTTCCCCGTGCGGTTCGTGAGCAGCAGATGCTCGACGCCGCGGTCGAGGTATTCGCGCGCAAGGGCTTCCACGACACCTCGATGGACGCCATCGCGGCCGAGGCCAAGATCTCCAAGCCCATGCTCTACCTGTACTACGGCTCCAAGGACGAGCTGTTCCGTGCCTGCATCCAGCGCGAGGGCCTGCGCTTCATCGAGGCCGTCGCGCCCGCGGGCAACCCGCAACTCACCCCGCACGAACAGGTCCGCACCGCGCTCGAGGGCTTCCTCGATTTCGTCGACCGCAACCGTCAGTCCTGGCAGGTCCTCTACCGTCAGGCAATCGGTCAGCAAGCTTTCGCCTCCGAGATCGACAATGCCCGCGAGCGCGTCATCGAGCTCACCGCCAAGCTGCTGGAATCCAGCGCCAAGCACGCCGAGCCCGGCACCAATTTCGAGGTCGTGGCCGCCGCCGTGATCGGCGCGGGCGAGGCCATCGCCGATCGGGTCGCCGGTGGCCGCATCGAGGTGGCCGAGGCGGTCGATCTGCTCGACGATCTGGCCTGGCGCGGTCTGGCCGGTCGCAAGAAGAACGACTAGCGCTTGCGAGAGTCCCGTCGGCCTGCGAATGTGCTCGGCTAGGAGTTTCTCGGCAGACGGGGTGGGAAGTGTTCGGCATGTTGAAGCCGTGCGCGCACGGCGCGGCGAAGTACGGCATCGATCCGGGGCAGTGGCAGGCACACATGTGCGGGCTGTGTCTCGGCCTGCGCGACGGTGACGGTCAGCTGGCCCGTACCGCCACCAATACCGACGCCATCGTGCTGAGCGTGCTCACCGAAGCGCAATCCGGCGGCGCCGATGCCCGCACCACGGCCGGGCCCTGCCCCCTGCGTGGAATGCGCCGCGCCTCGGTCGTTTCCGCGAACGCCCCGGGCGTGCAGCTGGCCGCCACGGCGTCATTGCTGTTGGGAGCGGCCAAGATTCGCGACCACATCGACGACGGTGACGCCGCCGCCCTCGCCCGCCGCCCCCTGCGCGCGATGTCGACCGCGTGGACCGCCCACGCCCTGCGCCGGGCCGACGGGATCGGCCTCGACGCGCGCCCACTGCTGCACGCCATCGCCGACCAGCCCCGCCTCGAGGCGCTGGCGGCGTCGATCGATCGCGGCGGCGCACCCGCGACCGGTCCGCGGGCCGAGGTCACCCTCGACGAGCTCACCGGCCCCACCCAGCTCTGCGCGGCCACCCTCTTCGGCCACACCGCCACCCTGGCGGGTCATCCGGAAAACGTTGCCGCCCTGGAGAAGATCGGCCGCCACATCGGTCGCATCGCCCACCTCGCCGACGCCATCGAGGACCGCGAACGCGACCTCGCACGCGGCCGCTTCAACCCCCTCGAAGCCACCGGCACCGACATGCCCCGCGCCTACCAACTCGTGCGCGAGAGCGAGCGGATCATCCGCCGGACCGCCGCCGAGGCCGAGCTCGACCAGCTGCCCACCGTGCGCTGGGCCCTGCTCGACCCACTGACCGCGCTGCTGCGCCGCCTCGGCACCGGCCTGGGCCTCGTGGTGGGCCACGCCTGCCGCACTTCCGCCGCGGCCCAGCCGCATTCGTCACACCAGGCACCGCAGCGACCCGGCCCCACCCGCCCCGGATCGTTCAAGGCGGGCGGGGTGATCCTCGGCCTGTACTGCACCGGTCTGGCCTGCTGCTTCGACCACACCAGCCCGTGCACCGGTGAGCACAAGGAGGCGTGGGTCAAGCGCTGCGACTGCGGCAGTTGCTGCGACTGCGGCAGCGCGTGCGGCGACTGCTGCAGCTGCTGCGGTGACGACGGGTGCTGCGGCGACTGCGACTGTGGATGCGACTGCGGCTGCTAGGAAATCCTCACTCGCACTTGACCACCGGGATCGGGTCGTACTTCACCGTGCGGGTGTGCCGCGACACCTGGGCACCGGTCTTGCGATCGGTGATCACCCGGGTGTCGGAGATGGTGAAGCCCGGCGCGCCCTCGGTCGCGATGCAGTCCTTGCCCTTGGGCAGGGTGATCTCGTTGGGCTCGGTCGGCTTGGTCTTCTCGCCGGTGATCGACTCCACGTCAACGGTTTTCGTGCCCCACAGGCGCACGGTGATATCGGAGCCGGTGGCCACGGTCTGGATGTAGACGCCGGTCGGGTAGGTGTTGCGGAAGGCCAGGTCGATCGCGCCGTCGAAGACCGTCGCCTCGCGGGCGGCGGGGTAGCGCGAGATGTAGTAGCTGTGCTCGGTGTGCCCGGCGTCTTCCATCCCGGCGAAGTAGGCGGCGTTGTAGAGGGTGGTGGCGAACTGGCTGATGCCACCGCCGACCGCGGTGCTCGGCCTGCCCTTGTCGATGATCCCGGACTCCACATAGCCCTCGGCCGCGGTGCGCGGGCCGGTGAACTCGTTGAGCGAGAAGGTATCTCCTGGCTTCACCACCGCGCCGTCCACCTTGGCGGCGACGGTGCGGATGTTCACCCCGGACGGTCCGCTGAAGCCACCGGTGGTGAACTCGCCGACCATCTCGGTGATGCCGAGACCTTCGGCGGCCTCGGTGGTGAGCTTGGGTTCGATGCGCTCGTAGTCAGCGGCCACGGTGCGCTCGCCGTGCAGGCTCAGCAGCGCGGGCAGCTTCTCCAGAGTCTTGACCCAGTCGACCTTTTCGCCCACCACGGCGGGCACCACGGTCGGCTTGCCCGCGCCGACGGTGAAGGTGGCGTCCTTGGGTTCGATCTCCGAGGGCGCCAATTGCGGTGCGAGCGCGGCGATCACGGCGTCGGTGTCGATCTTCGGGGCCAGGCCGCCGTTGCCGTCGGGCACGAAGCTGAGCACGCTGGCGATCTGGGTGGGGGAGAGCTCGGCGCGGATGTCCTTGCCGGACACCACGATCGGCGCGGCGATGGCGGGATTCGCGATCTGCGCCAGGGCCGCCTGCACGGCCTCGATCCGCACCGCAACCGGCGCCGCCACCACCGGCAGTTCGAGCTCGTCGCCCTCGGCCCAGTGCGCGGTGATCTCGGCGCGCGCGCCCTCGGTGTCGAGCACCCGGCCGGGCACCGGCGCGACCGCGACGGGCGTGCCGTTGTCGAAGCGCACCGTGCCCTCGACGGTCGGGTTGTCGTGGGTGCGGAACAGTGCGAGCTGCTCGTCGAGCGCGGCGGCGTCGACGGTGCTGGCCACCTCCACCTCGCGGCTGCCGAACAGCGAGACGAGTCGACTCACCGGATTGAGCGGTTGGTCGCCGACCGCGTCCCAGGTGCCGTCCCAGTCCACCTGCAGACCCGCCGTGGCGGGCACCATGCTCGCCCGCACGTCACCGATGCGTACCGCCAGCGGCTGCTCGGCGCGCGGGCCCAGCTGGTCGTGCAGCAGGGCGTCGGCCTCGGCCTTGTCCATCCCGCCGACGTCCACCCCGGCCACCACGGTGCCGCGCGGCACCTCCCCGGCGCTGAAGGCCAGGTCGGCCAGGTAGGCCGCGGTGCCGACGGCCAGCACCGCGCCCACCGCGAGACCGATCCGCTTGATCAGCTGCTGCTGGTCGGCACCCGGCTGGACCGGGGGCTGCGTGCCCGCCGGGGGCCGCGCGTTCGACCAGCGGTCACGGGTGACGGTGCTGAGGGGCTGGGTGGGCAGGGCGGTGGTGTCGGCATCGAAAGTGCGATTTGCTTCGAGCAACTTGCGTAGTCCGACCTCGCCCCTTCGGTCGGCCGGTCGTCCGGCGGTCGACTCGGTGGGCACGGAGGTCCTTCCGTCGAATTGTTCAGCTCCCGATGTTTGCGGGGCCCCGGCCAAGGGTAATGCGCGTCGGCATTCTCGGCAGCCCGGCGATCGGGGGCGGACGTACGAAGGCTCCGCGTAGTTGCCGGGTCGGGGGTCTGGCAACTACACGGAGCCGATCTGTTTATCGCGCCCCGATCGGGGGCGTTACAGCCGTTTCGGAGGAATTTCCGGACGGTAGGTGACGGCCGCCAGTCGGCGGCGGGCACCCGCGCGCGACAATCGGGGGTGAGACTCGCCACCACGGACCGGACAACGAGGGAGAACTGATGCAGCTGGGAATGATCGGCCTCGGCCGGATGGGTGCCAATATCGTGCGCCGCATCGTGGCCGACGGGAACACCGCGGTGGGTCACGAGCGCCATCAGGGCCACATCGACGAACTCTCGAAGGAACTCGGCGACAGCTTCCAGGGCAGCACCGACCTGAAGGAGTTCGTCGGCATGCTCGACGCCCCCCGGGTGGTCTGGGTGATGATCCCCGCGGGCGCGACCGGCGCCGCGATCGACGAGCTGGCCGAGCTGCTCGAGCCGGGCGACATCATCATCGACGGCGGCAACAGCCGCTACCACGAGGACATCAAGCGCGCGAAGGCGCTGGCGCCCAAGGGCATCCACTACCTCGACATCGGGACCTCCGGTGGCGTGTTCGGTCTGAAGCGCGGCTTCTGTCTGATGATCGGTGGCGAGGCCGAGCAGGTGCGCTACCTCGAGCCGCTGTTCCGCTCGATCGCCCCCGGTGTCGACGCCGCGCCGCGCACGCCCGGTCGCACCGGCGAGCCGACCCCGTCCGAGCAGGGCTGGCTGCACTGCGGTCCGGCCGGTGCGGGCCACTTCGTGAAGATGGTGCACAACGGCATCGAGTACGGCGCGATGTCGGCCTACGCGGAGGGCCTCAACATCCTCCAGCACGCCAACATGGGCGCCGCCCACGGTGACGGCGAGCACTCCGCCGAGGAGACCCCGCTCGAGCACCCCGAGTACTACCAGTACGACCTGGACATCCCCGAGATCACCGAGGTCTGGCGGCGCGGCTCGGTGGTCGCGTCCTGGCTGCTCGACCTCACCGCGGGCGCCCTGTTCGCCGACCCCAACCTGGACTCGTTCAGCGGCCGGGTGTCCGATTCCGGCGAGGGTCGCTGGACCATCGACGCGGCCATCGACACCGCGGTCCCGGTTCCGGTGCTCTCGGCGGCGCTGTTCCAGCGCTTCTCCTCGCGCGGGGAGGCGCTCTACGCCGACAAGATGCTCTCGGCCATGCGCAAGGCGTTCGGCGGCCACAACGAGCTGCCGGAGAAGTAGCCCGCCCAGGCACCTCGACGAGCGCGACCGGCCCTCCGTCCCACGACGGACGGCCGGTCGCCGAATTTTCGGCCAGATCCGGACGCCGCCGAAAATTCGGCATGCTACCTGCGACAACGCCGCTGTGTTTGTAAAACGATTATGTTCCACAAAAGTGAGAACACGTTCCTGTTTTCCCGGACAACCGTCCAGTCCGGCCGCTACGGTGTCGCCAGAAGGGGGCGATTCAGGGCTTTGGAGGAAAACATGATCCGGACTTCGCGCTTGGCCGCAGGCGTCGCCACCACCGCGCTGGTCGTCGCCGGTGTCGGCGTCGGCCTCGGCACCGGCGTCGCGACCGCCGCGGGCAGCTGCGCGGTCAGCAGCCACGCGACCAAGAAGGACGCCAGCACCGTCGGCGTCACCCACGTCTACGACAAGGTCGCCAGCGCCGAGCAGATCGGGGTGGGCACCACCGTCACCTACAAGGTGATCGTCGGCACCACCGGCATCGGCAACCCCTACGTCAACACCATCACCGACTTCCCGCCGACCGGCTTCGGTGCCCCGCTCGAGACCACCATCACCGCGTACCACGCGATCGGCGGGCAGGTCACCGAGGACGTCACCCCCGTTCCCAATGCGGGCGGCTGGAAGGTCACCTCCACCGGCTGGTTCGTCAATTCCGGCAACCCGGTCACGCTCACCATCACCTACCCGGTGCCCGACAGCGTCAAGGCGGGCCAGCAGATCACCAGCGGTGGCGTGGGCGTCGCGGGCACCGTGGGTGTCGGCAACGAGATGCCCAATCTCACCGCCTGCTTCACCGCGCGCGCGGCCAATCCCGGCGAGACGGTGATCGGCAGCCTGGGCGACAACGGCCTCGGCTCCTCGGATGGCCAGCTGAGCTCCACCGGCTCGGTCTCGGACATCCTCTCCGACGTGCTGCGCAATCTGATCGGTAGCTGATCGCGTAGCACCAGGCCGCCGGGACGATTCGCGCTGTCGTCCCGGCGGCTCGGCCGTATCCCCCCGCTGTGAAGGAATCCCCGCCGTGCTCCTCCGTGCCCTGGCCGCCGCCGCGGCCCTGCTGCTGTTGTCGACCGGAACGGCGGGCGCCGACACCGCGCGCCTGGACCACATCGAACGGCCCGGTCAACGTCAGCAGACGCTGCACGTGTACTCCGCCGCCATGGACCGGGTGATCCCGCTGCAGGTCATCACCCCCTACGACACCAGCGAGCCCCGCCCCACCCTGTACCTGCTCAACGGCGCGGGCGGCGGCGAGGACATCGCGAACTGGTACACCCAGACCGATATCGTGCAGTTCTTCGCCGACAAGAACGTCAATGTGGTGACCCCCGCGTCGGGCAAGTTCTCCTACTACACCGACTGGCAGCGCGACGACCCGAAGCTCGGCCGCCACCAATGGCAGACCTTCCTCACCGAGGAACTGCCCCCGATCATCGATGCCACTCTGAACACCACCGGCGTCAATGCCATTGCCGGACTGTCGATGTCGGCCACCGCGGTCCTCAATCTGGCCATCGCCGCCCCGGATCGCTACCGCGCCGTCGGCGCCTACAGCGGCTGCGCCTCGGTCGCCGACCCGATGGGTCGCGCCTACGTCGACTTGGTCTTCGCCCGCGCCGGTGCCGATCCCGCCAATATGTGGGGCCCGCCCGGCGACCCGGCCTGGCGCGCCAACGACGCCTACCTGAACGCGGAAGGCTTGCGCGGCAAGGCGATCTACCTCTCCAGCGCCACCGGCCTGCCCGGCATCGCCGAGCAGATCCCACCCGGCGCCAGTCCCGGCAAGATCATCGGCCTGACCGATCAGATCCTGCTCGGCGGCGCCATCGAGGCCGCCACCAACCTGTGCACCCAGCGTCTGGCGGCCCGCCTGCACGAGCTGAACATCCCCGCCCAGACCGTCTTCCGCCCCGCGGGCACCCACACCTGGAAGTACTGGGAACAGGACCTGCACAATTCCTGGCCGCTGCTCGCCGACGCTATCGACGCGCACTAGTCAAGCCCCCGAAAGTTATGCGGAACAACAACTTCGAGTCACCCGATGTGTTGGTTAGCTCCGCAAAGTTCTCGAAAGGCTAGTCAATGCACCGTCGTATGGCCCGAATCCTCGTAGCGTCCGCCGCCGTCGCTGGCATCGCCGCGGGCGGCATCGCCCCCGCCCTCGCAGCCCCCGCTCCCGCCGCCCCCGCCGTGATCGCCGAGTCCGGCTCCGCGGACACCGGTTCCGCCCTCATCGACATCCCGCTCGGGCTCGCGAAACTTCTCATCTGTGGCCCCTGGGGCGCCGCCGAGCCGCACCCCAACCCGATGTGCCGCTGACCCGGACGCACGGCGGGTGACCACCCGCCCGAACCGGCCCTGAGTCCCCGATCTCCCATTACGAAACCTTCAGCCCCGAAAGGCTCCCTCATGCATCGTCGTCTGGCCCGTCTCCTGGTCGCCACCGCGGCCATCGCCGGTATCGCCGCGGCCGCCCCCGCCGCCATGGCCGCCCCCACCCCGACCGTCATCGCCGAATCCGGCTCCGGTGGCACCGGTTCCGCCCTCCTCGACGCCCCCATCGGCCTCCTGAAGGTCATCCTCTGCGGCGGCACCGCAGGCACCCACCCCATCCCCTTCTGCAACAGCTGACCCGAAAAGGCCGCGGCGGCACCCACAATCGGATGCCGCCGCGGCCTTTCGCTGTGTGTGACTACCGCTCGATGATCGCCACGACGCCCTGGGCGGCCTTCGTAGGCAGCGGCCATGGTCCACCGTGCTGCAGCGCTGTATGACTGTCGCACAATCGGCAGAATTCTGCCGAATCTGCCTGTGGGTTCTGTTGCTCTCTGACTTGCGTCAACAATCGGCAGAATCTTGCTGAAATTTCTTCCTGCGAGGTAATCTTCTCCTTGTTCGGGGCAGTTCGGCAGAATTCTGCCTATGATGGGAGGCCGGTGGAGCTGTTGAGGGAGATCGGCGCCTGCATTCGTGCCGAGCGTCGCAGACTTGCGCTGACCCAGGAACAACTCGCGGAGATCGCCAACACCTCCACACGGACAGTGCGCGACATCGAGCACGGTGCCGGCTCGACCGGCATCGGGACGGTGGCTGCTGTCGCCGGGGCAGTGGGGCTGACGTTGCGGGTATCGCGATGACGGACCTGGAATCATTGCGGCGAGTGGGTAGTGCCGATGTCTACAAGGCCGGCCGCCTAGCGGCCTCGATCAACCGGACAAGTGTCGGGGGGACCGAGTTCGCTTACGTACCGGGTTATGCCGGTGAGCCGGTGGCATCCACCCTTCCGGTCGGCACCGCGGTGGTCAGGAATGAATCGGGCTCGCTGCCGCCGTTCTTTGCCGGTCTGCTCCCAGAAGGGCACCGTCTGACGGTTCTGCGCCGGGCTGTGAAGACCAGCGCTGACGATGAACTCAGTCTGCTGCTCGCCGTTGGTTCGGACGTCCCAGGCGACGTTCAGGTCATCCCTGTGGGCGAAGAGCTTGCAGATGGCCCAGCGCTGGCCGATTGTGCCTCGGCCGAAGACTTGGACTTCGACCGGCTGATCGACGATGTCGACCGGCAGGCAATTCCCGGCGTGCAGAACAAGGCGAGTGCGTCGATGATCAGCACGCCGGTCGCGGCTGGATTCGGTCGATTCATCCTGAAGTTGTCGCAGTCGGGCTTTCCGCACCTGATCGAGAACGAGGCGGCACACCTGTCTGCCGCGCGGGTGATGAAACTCCCGGTCGCGAAAGCGGATCTCGTGAATGACAGGGGTGGCCGACCCGGCCTCCTCGTTCGCCGGTTCGATCGCACCTATGAAAATGAAGGGTGGCAGCGACTAGCGTTCGAGGACGCTACCCAGGTCCTGGGACTACCACCATCGGCCAAGTACAACATCGACGCTGTCGATGTTGTCGCGGCGGTGGCGGGGATAGCTGGAGCGCCACTGGTAGCCGTACGAAACCTGTACTTGCAGTACTTGTTTGCCTGGCTCACCGGCAACGGTGACCTGCACGGCAAGAACATCGGGGTGTTGCGGGACGTAGTCGGGCGTTGGGAGATCGCACCGATCTACGACATCCCGTGCACCCTGATCTATGGTGACGAATCGATGGCGCTGCCGATCGCAGGGCGAACGAAGAACCTGCGAGTGAAACACTGGCTGGATTTCGCGTCGGAGATCGGACTGCCCCGCAGAGCTGCGGTCTCCGCACAGCGCCTTGCCCTACGAGCATCTGCCACAGTTGATTTCGAGCGTCTGCCATTCAGCGGTTCGCCGAGAAATCGAGCAGTGCGCGAGCTGCGGTTGCGTCGCGCCGAACTGGAGCAGTCGTTCGAGTCCTGCTGAGAACGCCGACGGCGGGTACTGCCGATTATCCCAGGAGTACCCGCCGCGGCCTTTCGCTGGTGACTACCGCTCGATGATCGCCACGACGCCCTGGCCGCCCGCGGCGCAGATGGAGACCAGCGCGCGGCCGGATCCCTTCTCCGCCAGCATCTTCGCGGTCGAGGCGACGATGCGGCCGCCGGTGGCGGCGAACGGGTGGCCCGCGGCCAGCGAGGAGCCGTTGACGTTGAGCTTGCTGCGGTCGATCGAGCCCAGCGCGCCGTCCAGGCCCAGGCGCTCCTTGCAGTAGGCGTCGGACTCCCACGCGGCCAGGGTGGCCAGCACCACCGAGGCGAAGGCCTCGTGGATCTCGTAGTAGTCGAAGTCCTGCAGGGTCAGGCCGTTGCGGGCCAGCAGGCGCGGCACCGCGTAGGTGGGCGCCATCAGCAGGCCGTCGGGGCCGTGGATGTAGTCGACCGAGGCGACCTCGGTGTCCACCAGGTGCGCGAGTACCGGCAGGTTGCGCTCGGTGGCCCACTCCTCGCTCGACAGCAGCACCGCCGACGCGCCGTCGGTGAGCGGGGTGGAGTTACCCGCGGTCATGGTGGCGTCGCCCAGCTTGGTGCCGAACACCGGCTTGAGGGTGGCCAGCTTTTCCACGGTCGAGCCCGGACGCAGGTTGTCGTCGCGGGTCAGGCCGAGGAACGGGGTGATCAGGTCGTCGAAGAAGCCCCGGTCGTAGGCGGCGGCCATGTTCTTGTGCGAGAGGTAGGCCAGCTCGTCCTGCGCCTCGCGGGCGACGCCGAACTCCTTGGCGGTGATGGCGGCGTGCTCACCCATCGACAGCCCGGTGCGCGGCTCGGCATTGCGCGGGATCTCGATGCCGAGGAACGAGGGGCGCAGCTGCCCGACCAGCTTGAGCCGGTCCTTGTTGGTCTTGGCGCGGTTGGCGGTGAGCATCCACTCGCGCATGTCCTCGCTGACGCCGATCGGCGCGTCGGAGGTGGTGTCGGTGCCGCCGCCGATGCCCGACTCGATGCGGCCCAGCGCGATGGCGTCACCGACGGTCGCGATGGACTGCAGCCCGGTGCCACAGGCGAGCTGCAGGTCGTGGGCGGGGGTGTACGGCGAGAGCTTGGAGCCGAGCACGCTCTCGCGGATCAGGCTGTGCTCGCCGACCTTCTTGAGCACCGCGCCACCGACGACCATGCCCAGGCGCTCGCCCTGCAGGCCGAACCGGCTGACCAGCCCGTCCAGGGTGGCGGTGAACATGTCCTGGTTGGAGGCCTTCGCGTAGGCCTTGTCGGACCGAGCGAACGGGATGCGGTTACCACCAACGATGGCGACCGGACGCGCGGTCTTCGCGGTCTTGGCGGTGGTCTTGGCCTTGGCCGTCGCCGAGCGGGCTTTGCTTGTCACTCGAGTTCTCCATGGTCTCGTCGGTTCCGGGTACGCCGGGCGTATCGGTTTACATTAAACTTACTCTGGAGTAAGTTCGTTTGTCGACACCGTACCCGCAAATGTGATTCACACGGGGGACACTGGGCGAGCACGGTCATACAACACGTCGAGCACAGAGAAGGTAGGAACAGTGGCAGCCAAGAGCAAGGGCGCACCCAACCTCTACGGATCCTTCATCCACTCCGCCCCCGGCGCGTTCCTGGCGAGCAAGCTGGGCCTGCCCCAGCCCGCTCAGCTGCGCCGATACCAGGCGGGCGAGCCCGCCCTGCCGGGTCCGGTCCTGCTGGGCGGCAAGGGTCGCCTCGCCGAGCCGGTCCGCGCACTGCTGGCCGCCGATTACACCGTCGCCGATGCGCTCGACTCGGGCACCAAGTACGGCGCCCTGGTCTTCGACGCCACCGGCATCGACTCCATCGAGGGTCTGTCGCAGCTGTTCGAATTCTTCCAGCCCGCGATGCGCAGCCTCGCACCTTCGGGGCGTGTCGTCGTGCTCGGCACCACTCCCGAGCTCGTCGGCTCGGTCGACGCGCAGATCGCCCAGCGCGCGCTCGAGGGCTTCAGCCGCTCGATCGCCAAGGAACTGCTGCGCGGCGCCACCGGCCAGCTGGTCTACGTGCACCCCGAGGCGGGCGCCGCGGCCACCGGCCTCGAGTCCACCCTGCGCTTCCTGCTCTCGGGCAAGTCGGCCTTCGTCGACGGCCAGGTCATCCGGGTCGGCAAGGACGACTCCACCGCCCCCGCCAGCTGGGACAAGCCCCTCGCGGGCAAGGTCGCCGTGGTGACCGGTGCCGCCCGCGGCATCGGCGCCACCATCGCCGAGGTCTTCGCCCGTGACGGCGCCACCGTCATCGTGGCCGACATCCCCGCCGCCGGCGAGGCCCTGTCCGAGACCGCCAACAAGGTCGGCGCCACCGCCCTGGCTCTCGACGTCACCGCGCCCGACGCCGCCGAGCGCCTGGCCGACTTCGCCACCGAGCGCTTCGGCGGCATCGACATCGTCGTGCACAACGCCGGTATCACCCGCGACAAGCTGCTCGCCAACATGGACGAGGGCCGCTGGAACTCGGTCATCAACGTCAATCTCGCTGCGCCGCACCGCATCACCTCCGGCCTGGTCGCCAAGGGCGTGCTCAAGGAAGGCGGCCGCGTGATCGACGTGTCCTCCATCGCGGGCATCGCGGGCAACCGCGGCCAGACCAACTACGGCGCCTCCAAGGCCGGTGTCATCGGCATGGTCGACGCCGAGGCCCCGCTGCTGGCCGCGAAGGGCATCACCATCAACGCCGTGGCCCCCGGCTTCATCGAGACCGCCATGACCGCCGCCATCCCGGTCGGCACCCGCGAGGCCGGTCGCCTGATGAGCTCGCTGCTGCAGGGCGGCCAGACCGTCGACGTCGCCGAGACCATCGCCTACTTCGCCAGCCCGGCGTCGAACGCGGTGAGCGGCAACGTGGTTCGCGTCTGCGGTCAGAGCCTGATCGGCGCCTGATGACCCAGACCATCACCCTCGCCGAGGTTCCGAAGAACGGCGGGCTCTACGCGAAGGCTGCGCTGGGCGCCGTCCCGCTGCCGGGCCCGCTCTCGGGTCGCAAGCCGACCCTGCCCGACCGCCGCGTCGTCCTCGACGGCTTCCAGGTCGATCCCGATCACCTGGCCGCCTACTGCCACGCGACCGGTCTGCGCTTCAGCGACACCCTGCCGCTGACCTACCCGTTCATCCTGTCGTTCCCGCTGATGATGGAACTGCTTGTGGCACGGGACTTCCCGTTCACCGCAGTCGGCTCCGTCCATCTCGAGAACGTCATCGAGCGCACCCGCGAGATCTCCGTCGCCGAGCCGCTCGACTTCACCGCGCACATCGAGAACCTCCGGGAACACCCGAAGGGCCTGCTGATCGACGCGGTGACCGAGATCCGGGTCGGCCGGGAACTGGTCTGGCGCCAGGTCTCGACCATGCTGCACCAGCAGCGCACCTCCCTCTCGGGCGGTCCGAAGTCGGCACCCCCCGCCGACGAGGTCCCCCCGCCCCCGCTGCGCGTGCAGCGCGTGGATCAGAAGATCATCAACCGCTACGCCGCGGCCTCCGGTGACCGCAACCCGATCCACGTCTCCGGGCTGGGCGCCAAGGCCATGGGTTTCCCCCAGACCATCGCCCACGGCATGTGGTCGGCCGCCATCATCCTCGCCACCGTCGAGGGTCGGGTTCCCGAAAAGGCCACGTACGCGGTCAAATTCGGCAAGCCCATCTTCCTCCCGTCGTCGATCAACATCTACGCCGACCAGGCAGACACCGGCTGGGACCTCTCCATCCTCCACCCCAAAAAGGGCTTCCCCCACCTCACCGCCACCCTGCGCTGAGAACGGAGCCACAGGGCCGCACATCGCCGGATGTGCGGCCCTGTTGTGCGCTGCGGCAAATCGCTCTAGTGTCTTGTCGCCCGGGCGCATTCGGCCCGGTAAGTTGCGAATGTTCGGGGGGACGCCGTGTCGGCGCCACAGGAATTCCAGTCGGCGCGTGCCGACTTCAGTACCGCCAACGGGATCTACTGCAGCATCTGCGGGGCAACACCCGCGATCCGCACACCGATCCGATCCCATCGCGGTGCCGTCATCGTCATGCAGTTCATCACCCGGCCCGGCCCGTACTGTCGCGACTGCGGAATCGCCACCTATCGCGATCTCACGGTCGAGAGCGCGCTGATGGGCTGGTACGGGCTGATTTCGGTGATCGTGAATCCGTTCATCATGTTGCAGAACATCGGCGCTGCCCGGCGGATCAACAAACTCCCACCGCCTATACCCGGTGCACCGCGCCCGCCGTTGAACCCCGGAAAGCCGTTGCTGCGCCGCGCGGGGATGCTCGGTGTCCTCATTCCCATCGTGCTGGGGACATTGCTGGCTGTGGGTCTCGTACGCGCCGAAGAGCGCTCGGCGAGCAGCGCGGCAATCGGTGACTGCGTGGTGAACCGCAACGGCAACAAGGTCGACGACGACCACCCCGACGTGGAGAAGATCTCCTGTACCGATCCCGCGGCGATGGGCAAGATCATCGCCAAAGTCGCTGGTAGCAAGGGTTCTCTGTCCGCCGGCGAGCTCCAGTGCGCGAAGTACCCGACCACAGAATTCGTCTATGTCACCGAGGAATACACGTTGTGTCTGGCTAGCCCACGTTGACTCGACGGTAATAGCGTTATGGCCCAATCGTATTGAGTCGCCTATTCGTTACCGCTATCCGACGTGATATCAATCATGGTCTAGAACGGTAGTTAGCTGGGAACTAACCTGTGTTGGGCGCCTACACCTGTCCGACGCGGCGGGATCATCCCACCCGGAACCGCCTGCGCTTAACCAGAATACCTCGAGTGCACTGCGGTGATAGCGATATGGCACCAGCACCCGATCGGCGGCACGGTGCCGTAAGCGGGTATCGATCTGAAAGCCTCGATCAGGACCCGGCATCGCGCAATCTACCCGCAAATACCCAGCTTTCGCTCAGCGAATGCCCCCAAAACATACGGCTGGGTACGCAGACAACCCCCATGTTAGAAAAATTCAGGCCGACAAACAGTCGGCAATCATGGTTCTTACCAAGGGGTTTCACTTCATGAAGAAGATTCGTACCGTCGGCCTCGGCATCGTCCTGGCAACGGGTCTGGCCATGTTCGGCACCGGCATCGCCAACGCCGCCCCGCAGGCCCCGGCCCCGTCCGCGTACTCGATCACCGACCCCAAGCCGGGCGAGCCCGCCGAGGAAGAGGCCACCACCGGCTCCGCTGACGGCCTGGCCGCCCTGCTCGAGGCCCTGGTCACCGGTTCGGCCGGTGGCGACGATGCGACCGACCCGACCGATCCGCCGGTCGAGACCACCGCAGGCGCGATCACCGACCCCAAGCCGGAGGAGCCCGTCGAGGAGCCGAGCACCGGCTCCGCTGACGGCCTGGCCGCCCTGCTCGAGGCCCTGGCGACCGGTTCGGCCGGTGGCGACGATGCGACCGACCCGACCGATCCGCCAGTCGAGACCACCGCAGGCGCCATCACCGACCCCAAGCCGGGCGAGCCCGCCGAGGAAGAGGCCACCACCGGTTCCGCTGACGGCCTGGCCGCCCTGCTCGAGGGCCTGCTGACCGGCTCCGCCGGCGAAGAGGACCCGGCCACCGAGACCGACTGATAGCAAGCGAGCGATAGTGAATGAATGCCCCGCCTCTCCGGCGGGGCATTTCGCTGTTTCCGCCGCCCCATCTACCCGCACGGCAGTCGTTTGAACAATGAGCTCGAGCCGAGCGGAACGATTACAGCCGAGTCTCGCCGATCGGCCACTGCGGCATCGCTGTTACAGGAATTCGCTGTGAGATTACCCATTGATGAGCTGGTGCTTTGCTGAAACATAGCAGTGTGGTCGGGTTCTCGGAATTTTGGTCTACCGACCGGTGCTTTGTTTGGTGAGCTAATAGATTGCTGTGCCTGGTCGATAGTGGTGCAATCAGTATTGCCTGAACGTCAATACTCGCGCCGAGAGATTCGGGCAACACGTCGGCATCCGAACATCTCGGTATCCGAATTCGATGCGACTCCAGTCGTACCCGCGCGCGTGCTAGAACTTCACCTGCACGACCGGGTGACGGATCCTATGGTCGCCCAACGCGTTTCACCTGATGATTCTTTGTGCGAGAAGTGGTGTGGAGGAAGCGTTGAAACGAACAGCGGCAATCGTGATGGCAGCGGCGGCGTGGTCGGTGATCGTCCTACCTGGGTTGGCCGGTGCCGACACGGGGAGTGGTGGTACCGGCAGTGGTGTGATCGACACCGGTAGTGGAATTCTCGGCGATCTGCTCGATACGGGTAGTGGGATTCTCGGTGGGAGTTCCAGTGGGTCCTCGGAGACTGTGCAGCCGTGCAACAGCTCGACGAAATCCGGCGGGGAAGGGGTGACGACCACCTCGCATCAGCTCGGCGTCACCGGGCCGACCTCGTTCGTCCTGTCCTACGAGACCCTGAACATCCCCGACCGAATCCAGGTCTTCTACGAGGGCGGGCAGGTGTTCGACACCGGCTACATCGGTGACAACATCAACCAGGGCACCGGCTCCGCGGTCGTCTCCCTCCCGTCCGGGTCCGCCACCACGGTGACAGTCCGCGTGAGCGGCCAGGACGACACCCAGTGGGAGTACACGGTCAACTGCCCGTCCTGAGCGACGAGTGACGAAATGCCCCGTCGGCGCCGGCGGGGCATTTCGCAGTTTCGGCCCCGGCTACTCGCTGTTCCGTGCCGCCCGCAGCCCGTTCACATAAGCCGCGACGATCTGCAGATCGCCCTCGGACAGCCCGGACAGATCGACGATGCCCTCGGGTGACCGTCCACGCTCGACCGGAACAGCCTCCAGCCCAACCTGTTCCAGCAGCGGCTTCGCGTCGACCCCGACCGCCTCGGCCATGGCCTGCAGTGTCTCGGCCGTAGTGCTGGCGGGCACCTTCTGCCCACGCTTGTATTGCGTGCCGTTCTCGATCTGGGTCCACAGACTCGTACTGATGCGTGCCGCTTTCGCGGCGCGGTCCATCGACATCTCGCGCTCCTTGCGAGCAAGTCGCAGGGTGGCGCTGACCTCGGGCGGGACCACCGCGCTCCGTTGTCTCACCATGCAGCGATGGTAGCAGGTTGTTTGCACTGATGCATGAAATGCATGTAGCGCAGATTCGCAGACTTCGCTCCGGATCTTGTCCATCATCACTGATAGAGCGCGTAATGGGCTGTGGTACGGACGTACTGGATAGCGGATCGGTCTCCTCCGCTTGACATAGCTGTTGCAACAACGTTGCATACAACGAGTGTTGGACCGTGGATCTCTGCAGGGGGAGCGGCTCGACTCTGATCAGGTATGCCGCCCCCAGTCGGCGGCACCTGGTGCAACAGATCTCGACCGAAGGAGTGTGTACATGGGTGCGAGCGGTGCCGAAACGGTATCGAGCCGCATACGGGAGGATTCGTGTGGCGTAACGCCGTTGGACAGGTGGGCCGACGACGCCCACCTCTATCTCGACCGAGATACCGCCAGGGAACTGGCGCGGACCCTCGGTGCGATCCCGGGCCTGGCCGAGGATCTGTCGGACGCGCGGACGCGCCAGACCCGCTTCGGCGCGGTCGACTACCGCACCCGCAACGGCGCGCGGGAGCAGCGTCTGCCGTTCAATCCGGCCGCGGCCCGGGTGGAGGATGAACTCCAGGCCGTGCTGGTCTCCTGGGTGCGGCTGGTGTGTGAGCAGCGTGCCGTCGAGTACTCGGGTGTCGTGAGTATCGCCGGTATGGCGGAATGGTTGCAGCGCAACATCGTCGCCTTCGCGATGACCGAGGGCGTCGAGCAGGCTCCCGGCGAGATCGCCGCGGCCGTCGCGGCCGCCGAGTCGGTGGTGTGCCCGCCCGCGGCGATGGCAGCGGCCGACGCCGAGCTCGTCGTCAAGGCGCGGTCGGTACGACTGAACATCTCCGGCATCTGCAAGCTCGCCGTGCAACTGGGCGAAGGCTTCCAGAACCTGAATGCCCGTCGCCTGCGCACGCTGCGCGAGGCAGGACTGATCGCACCGGTGCCGGGCCCCTGGGCGCCCGACTGGCCGGAGCTGTTCGTCGTCGGCCAAGTGCTGGACGCGCACCGGAGTTTCCCGACGCGACAGCGAGCGAAGAACGTGTAAGTGAATGCAGTACCAGCGGGGCGTCGGCCGATTGTGGCCGGCGCCCCGCTGTCGTCTGTGACTGACCGATCTGCTTACGCCACAGCCGAATTCGATGCTCACCGTCCCGTGGTCGGCCTCGGCGCGCGGCCGTCACCAGGACTTTCAGGGAATTTTGGAGTGTGGGTTGACACGTCCGCATCGGTGATGGAAGCTGGTCCCAGCGGGTTCCGCTGTGCCCAAAATCGTCTAGCGACAATAACTTCGGTCGCGTATCTGCAGGCCTTCTCAGTGACGCCCTGGCCGAGGCGTCACCAGACTTGATGCGCAGCCTGCTGCAAACGATGATCAACGCACTGCTCAGCGCCGACGCCGTAGCCGGCGCGGAATGGGGCAAACCCAGCCCTGACCGGATCACCCGCCGCAACGGCTACCGACACCGCGACCTCGACACCCGCGTCGGCACGATCGATGTCGCGATCCCGAAACTGCGATCAGGCACCTACTTCCCGGAATGGTTGCTCGAACGCCGCAAACGCGCCGAGACCGCGATGATCACCGTCGTCGCGGACTGCTACCTCGCCGACGTCTCGACCCGACGGATGGACAAACTCGTCAAAACCCTCGGCATCGCCTCACTGTCGAAGTCCCAGGTCTCACGCATGGCCGCCGAACTCGACGAGCATGTAGACCAGTTCCGCCACCGCCCTCTGGGCGAGGCGGGCCCGTTCACCATCGTCGCCGCCGACGCGCTGACGATGAAAGTCCGCGAAGGCTGACGGGTGATCAACGCTGTCGTGCTTGTGGCGACCGGCGTCAACGCCGACGGCCGTCGCGAAGTCCTCGGCCTACGGGTCGCCACCAGCGAGACCGTGGCCGCCTGGAACAGCTTCTTCGCTGATCTGGTCGCCCGCGGCCTGACCGGTGTCCGCTTGGTCACCAGCGACGCACACTCCGGCCTGGTCGAAGCGATCGCGGCGAACCTGCCGGGCGCGGCTTGGCAACGCTGCCGCACCCACTACGCCGCGAACCTGATGGGCGTGACCCCCAAAATCCATGTGGCCGGCAGTGAAGGCGATGCTGGGCTCGGTCTATGACCAACCCGACGCCGAGGCTGTTCATGCCCAGTTCGACCGCCTCCTCGACTACGTCGAAGACAAACTCCCAGACGCATTCGACCACCTCGACACTGCTCGCGCCGAGATCCTCGCGTTCACCGGCTTCCCGGAAGAGTTGTGGCAACAGATCTGGTCGAACAACCCCAACGAACGACTTAACCGCGAAATCCGGCGTCGCACAGACAGTGTCGGGATCTTTTCCAATCGTGACGCGATCATCCGTCTCGTCGGCGCGGTCCTGGCCGAGCAAACCGACGAATGGGTCGAAGGACGCCGCTACCTCGGCCTCGCCATCCTCGCCAAAAGCCGCCTCACCCTGATCACCGACACCAGAATAGAGGTGAACGAACCCACCCACGAACTCAGCGCCTGAATCCCGCATCCGAAGGACGTTGCGTTACAACACTACTCGGGACTTGATCGGAACTCGTCGGTCCATTGTTGCCTGCCTTCTCGCCGCGCCGCCGGAAAGGCGGGACCGCGCCAATCGATGAACAAACCATCTTCACCGCTTGGACCGAGGCAGGCCTATGGCGGTGGCTACAGTGCGCCGTGCTCGACGGTGCGTCGGTTCGGGCAAATGGGAGGTCCGTTGACCAGGCTCAATCCGGTCGACCGAGGTGAATCGGGCTCAAAACTGCACGTGTTGTCCGACCGCGCGGGACACCGTTGGCGGTCGGTCTCGGCAGCAAGACACTGCTGACGTGGCAGCTTTGCGCCCGTTGGCGAATGCAATCCCCGCAGTCCGCTCCCGGTGCGGAACACATCGCCGCCAACCTGGAAAGCTGCATGCGGACAGGGCATATGACGTCGTGATCTGCGCGACCAGGTTAGTGATCGAGGCATCGGCGTGCGTACCGCGCGCCTCGGGATCGAGTCGAGCCGATACCTCGGTCGGCACCGGTGGGTGATTGAACGCACTATTGCTTGGCTGGTCGGCGGTCACCGGTTCTCGATCCGATACGACCGCAAGGATGCTCACTTCTGTGCGTTGTTCACTCTCGCGGCGACGCTGATCTGCTGAGCCCTCACTTCTGATCCCTGGAAGTGAGGGCTTTGTCGTGGACGCATCAGTGCGGCCACAGAACCGCGATGGCCCCATGGTCCGCGTCTGCAGGCGCATCGCCTTCGTCCACTTCGGCGTGGTGATTCGCGCCAATATTTCTGTTTCTAACCGAAGGTCGAGGTGATAGACGGTGGCACCCACCGGCGATAAGGGCAGTAGTCATGGTGTGATGGGGATGTTCGGTCTCACCCCGGAAACCGCCGACAAACCGCAGTCGAATTCTGTTCCGGGAACCGGGTCGAACAGTGGACCGGACCCAATTCTCGTGCAAGTCCTCGACCCCGGAACGTCTGGGCAGCAACCAACTACATCGGAGAGTCCGCTCACGGCGGAGCAGCAGGCGCTTGCGGACCTAGCTCTGGTTCAAGGCCCGGCGGCGGAGCAGGCGCAGCAGCCCGCCCCGGTCGGCGGAGTCGAGGACCTGAATGCGCTGCTAGAGAGCGAGCAACCGGCTAACGGTGAGCCGCTGACTTTGCCGAGCGATACGACGGTCCAGAACAGAAACATTCCGTTGCCCAACGGGCTGACTGGTCACGAGTACACGATAACGATCCCTGGCCAGGAGCCGTTCGTATCGAGCGCTGGTGTAAAGCAGGGTATTTCGGACGATCAGCTTGCCGGGCTTTTCACCTTGGACGAGTACTACACGAGCGAGCAACGCGATCATGACCTTGCGCTCGTGGCCGGACGGCCGACCGGATTGATTGGCCCAGTCAGTCCGCAAGCCGTGATCGATGCGCAGAACCGTCTCGACTCGCACTGGCGACCTGGTGGGTTGTGGCTGGCCGACGGCAGCACCGTGCTGCCCGATGCGGTCTACTCCGCCGGTGAGGTAGCGGCCGACCTTGCATTGGCCAGTACCGAAGGTGCCCTCGACACTCGTAGCGAACAACTGCGTCAGCAAGCCCGCGAGCGACTGCTCACCCATCGCTACAGTTTGGCCGCGCAGGCAGCTGACCAGATCGACGCGCGCTACGCCAATATGGATCCGGGCAGCGCTGAATATCAGGCCAAGATCGCTGGTCTCATCAAATCCGGCGTTCTCGGTATTCACGCGGAAGAAGTTCTGCGGCAGAACAGTTTGGCTGCGAGTGCGCGACTCGAAATGGCTGGCGTCCCGGTAGACCGATCGGTCGGCGACATGCTCGCCACCCAGAGTTTCGCTTCCTCTTCGGGGGCGAGTACGCCGCCAGCGCTGATCCTCGCGGCCAGCGATGGCAACCCGTTAACACCAAGCACCGTCGATCAGGCCACGGCGCCCGGAGATTCCGGAGCTGCCCATGCACTGGTGCCTGCCGAGGCGGTCTGGGCCCTTATGCTGCCCGGCCTCCTTGCTCCTGGCAGCACGCTGTCTCCTGAGGCCGCCGCGGCGGTATTGGGTACAAGCGCGACAGCCGGTGCCGGTGCGGGTACCGCTGGCACGGGTGCGACAACGGCCACAGTCGGTGGTCTTACGGCGGCCGCCGCCCTAGGTACGGTCATGAGCCTTGTCGTCTCGACCGGCGGTGTGCCGTTGCTTCCGTCGTCGACAACACCGGCCATCGGGAAGAACGACTATCCGGAACCAGCTCCTGACTCAATCCCTTGGGCTACTCCGGGAATGAACCCGTGGACACACGAGGGGACCGGTCCCACTGTCCCGCAGTCGATACCAGGCGTCGACGCGACAAATCCGTCCATAGCCAACCCAAACCCCAACAACGGTACGCCCAGCTCGCCAAGTGTCCGACCGACCCCGGCCGATGACCCTAATACGGTCTCGCAACCGGTCCGGTTCCCCAGTACGAAGCCGGGACAACCGGACGTTCCGATCGAGGGCACATTTTGGGACGGCAACGGCATCCTCCGGAACGGCCGCGGCAACCCTCGCGGCGAGCAACCAGGTTCGTACCCCAGAACAGGCAACGAGGTCAATCTCAAAGCTGACCTGTTCGAGCTCGATACGTGGTCGTTGGACGACATTGATGAGGCGAAACGGCCACCGGTCATTGCGGCCATGGCGGTGGTGCACGGTGCGGAGCTGTATAGGGGTATGCATTACGCGTGGGTCGAAACGCTTGCGAACGTCCTCGGCGTCGATGTCGCCAAACTCACCGGCAGTAGGAGCGTGGGCGAAGCGGCGCTGGACGATCTTCGGGAACGTGGGATGCCTGCGCATCTCCTGGAGAGTGCGGTCGATGCGTGGTGGGATGCCAAAGCCCCGGTCGATCGGGCAAAGGAACTTCTCGGCGAGGCGGGTGCCATCGCGATGCTCGAGAGCGACGGTTGGACGGTCAACACCCGCCCAAGGGGCGGCTATAGGCACGATATCGTCGCGGTCAAAGACGGTCAGGTCATGGTCATCGAAGCCAAAGGCGGTAACCCCGGAAAACCCAGACCGGGAGACGCTGAGGTTCCTGATGGCCCGGATAGCCCCACTACGATTCGGGCCGAGCAGATGACCGACCCCTATCTCTGGGGCAAGCTCAAGGAGGATGCCCAGGCCGATCCCGCCTTCATGGAATGGCTGATCGCACAAGGTGTATGGGAGGCGATCCAGAATGAAGACCCCTCCCTAGTTGGTTACCGCCTGACCAAAACCGACACAGAAGGGAAAATCACGGTCTACGGCTCCACTCAGGAACCGATCAACAGTGGAATTCCCAGCCACACCATCGTTGGCAAGACCACTGGAAACCGGCCAGGAACCCCCGCGATCGGCAGCAGCCCTGGCCCGACCCTGCACGGGGTCGCACAGTCAATCGCTCCGTTTGGGCACCCCGGATCCTGGCTCAGCGGACTCGTCCAAGGGCAACGAGACCACCTCTCCGCACTCGCCCATTCGGCCGCCCGGATTCGGCCTGTACCAGCGTTGCAACCTGGGCAATGGCCCCGCAAGGAAACCGCAGACCAATCTCTTACAGTCACTGTCACGACTCCGGTGAAGTGTCTCGCCCACACCATCTCCCGAGCCGAGCAGTTCCAATGCCTAACCTATTTGTGAACCGACCTCGTACCCAGGACTGTGTAAAGCTGGACTACTACCGCCACCTGCGGCTATCAACCACGAGAAGGAAGCGATCATAACCCCATGAGAGTGGATATCGACCGCGCTGCGCAAGTCGTCCGTGTGGCGGCGGAGTTCGACTGGAGCTGGACCGCAGACGATCTGCCTGCCTTCAGTGAGCGGGTCGGCTGGCATCTAGACCGGCTCGACACGAGGTGGCCAAGTCTGAACACGAACCTCGACGTCAATCGTACCGACACTATGCTCAATGTTGGTAGTGCTGCTCAGCCCGGTGGGCCTCGCCAGCTGAAGCAGATCGCATTCAGTGTTACTGATGTCGTTGTCGATGGTCCCAGTGTGGAGCCCGCGTTGAATGGGGTATTCGACGACCTTTGGCAGGCGGTGTTCGAGGTTGTGGGGAAGCGGCCGACGGGGTGGTGGATTGTCCCGTCTCGGGGCTTGCGATGGGATCTGCCGTCGGTTGTGGTGACTGTGACCATGAGCGCCAGATCTGTCTACGTCCGGCTTGTCAGCCCCGCGTACCAACGGTGGAACGATGAGAACGACCAGTCCCTCGAGGATGACGAATGAGCTGCAGCAGTGTCGGGGCTACGCGCATGACTCTGTGGGTCACGCGGGTGCGGAAGCATCAGCCTGCTGCACAAATGACGAAGATGGTTCCAGTACAGCGAGGTTGAGCTTACGCCGTTGGGATTCCTTCACCCAGGGCTCGCGCTGATGCCTCTAAAGTGGCCCTTCTACCAGGCAGTTCAAGCCTCCGTGCTCCGGGGTTTGACACTCCCGAGCCCGTGGTGCACAATGGTTGCAGCGGGATTCGCTGTGCGCAAAATCGTTCTGCAAGGCTAGATTTGGATATCTGGTGCGCAGTTCAGCTACCGGTCCTGACTGAAGGGCAGGTTCTCCTCAACACTAGAATGACTAGGCGCTCTCAACCGAGAGTGCCGCGTCTTCGGGTTTGTTGGATGAGGTCTTCTGTGTCAGGTGCATTCGATGCGTTCACTCCCGATGAGTCGGGCAGTTCCGCGGAAGACCCCCCTCCTCGTGCGGATGAGCGCGGGTTCCATGGCGCGGAACCAGCTCATCGCCGCAGAGTGTTTCGAGCCGGTCATGTCGACTTCTCGGACATCTGCCTCGAAGACCTCCAGGTAGTGGCGGGGGCCGTGGATCGCTGGCGTGCTCTGCGTCCACCCTTCGTCGGGGCGCACTCCACCTCGCGGTGAGTTCAGGACTGGCATCCGTCGCTGTCGGGGTGGCATGGATGCGGCAGGTCCTGTCGAGCAGCGAGTGTGAGAGTTGTGTTTCCCCATGGGTGTTGAGGACGAGTCCGAAGCGGAGATGCCGGACTCACCAGGTATAGCGGTGCAGCGCAACGGGTTCAACGCCCACGAGGTTGCGTTCAATCAAGGAATCCGGGTCGATTCGGTGATTGTGTACGACTTCGTCTCGTACTGGTCGATCGCTGATCGCGCGGTGCTGATCCAAGCTGATCTGTCGGGTCGGGTGCGTAACGAGGTGATCGCGCATTCGATCGCGCATATCGAGATGGCCGAGTCGCCGGAGTTACTCGCGGCGTTGGACGGTGACCTGTGGCGTGGCCGGATCGAGATGCAGGTCCATCATGTCGTCGCGCAACGGTTGATCCCATTGGCGGATCTGCGTGACGCGCTCGAGATCGGTACCCGGATCGCTGATGTGTCGGCGGTCCTCGGGGTGACCGACTTCCTGCTCGGTTGGCGTTTGCAGCATCTCACTGATGAGGAGCTGGGCATGATCCCCGTGCATTTGCTGAACCGTCTCGGCTGGCTGCCGGGTATGCCGTCCGAGTACCCCTATCGGTGCCTGTGGCCGACATCCAGTTCGGGACACGTGTTGAGCCGACTGGCCCCCGGCCGCCACCACAAATAGCTTGCACCACCCGATAAGCCCTCGCTCCTGATCTCAGGAGGGAGGGCTTTGTCATGGGCGCACCCGCGCCCCTGAGCCCATGCGGCCAGCCCCCGAAAGAAGCGCATTCGACCGAAGCGGGTTGAGAGCCTGCCGCATGCCCGCCCCTGACGCGCCCGTCTCCCGCACTCCTTCCGCGGTCGCAGGCGTCGCCGCAGCGCAGGGGCGATTCGGTCCCGCTCCGGACGAGCCGTCCGGGGCGGGACCACCCACGTCACGTCGCAGAGAGGTTCCCTCATGTCGTTCTGGTCCAGCCGTTCACCCCGTCCCAGCTGGGACTCCCGCACCATCGATGTGCTGGTGGTCGGCGGCACCTGGAATCCGGGCGGCGACGGAGTCACCTCGGCGTTCACCGACGCACTGAACAAGTCGATCTTCACCACCCGGATGGTCGCCTACCCGGCTGACTACGGCACCCACGTGAGCTACACGGAGAGCGTCGCCGCAGGTAGGCGAGCGCTACTGGCGGCCGTCGAAAGGTCGCCGAACCCCGTTGTGCTGGCGGGCTATTCGCAAGGCGCGGCGGTGGCAGGCGACCTCGCCGCCGAGATCGGCCGAGGCGAACACCCCGGCCGCGAGGTGATCGCCTGCGCGCTGATCGCCGACCCCCGCAGACCGGCGGGAAAGTATCTGGGCGACAACGATCCCGGCGGCTTCGGCATAGTCGGCGAACGCCCGATCACGAACATCCCCGCCTACTGGGCCGCGGCACCGGGCGACCCCATCACCGCGCTCCCCGCAGGCAACCCGCTGCGCACCATCGCCGACCTGAGCGCGTTCTTCAGCTTCGCCGACGCGAACGCCGCCCAGCGCTGGGCGCAGCGCATGTTCGACACCGCGCTACGTAATCAGTTGCAGCGCTGGTGGTCACCGGCGAACTGGCGGGAATGGGCCGGCGCCGTCGCCTACGCCCGCGGCTACCTCGTCGACGGCCGTCACACCGAGGACTACGTCCGCGGCGGCCACGCCCGCGCCCTGGCGCAAGCCCTGAACCGCGATATCGCCGAAGGCCGTATCTGACGGCGCGTTTCGCGAACCTTGGAAAGGAATCATCGTGCGTATCAGCAAGGTGCCCGAACCGGCACTTGTTCGTTCGGTACTGGTCGCCATCACCGGCGTGATCGCCTATCTGCTCGGCCGCGAGGTCGACACCGCCTGGGTCGAGACCCTGCTGACCCTGTACGGCCTGGCCACCCCGGTCATCGCCGGGGCGATCATCCGACCGGCGGTCACCCCGGTCGCCGCGAAGACAGGCGAGGCATCCGGTGACGTGGTTAAGCCCTGAACTGATCCAGGCGACAGGTGTCGCCCTGGCCACCGTGATCGGGGCGGTGACCGCGTGGCAGGCACGCGAGGTCTCGAAGCTGCGCGAGCGGGTCGTCGCCCTCGAGGAACAGGCCGCCGACGACAAGCTGCGTTTCCGTGACGCGATCCGCCTCATCCGCGCCCTGCAGCGCCATATCGACGAATTGCTCGGCTTCCTGCGTCTGCACGTCCCCGGCCAGGAACCACCGGCCGCGCAGTACAAGATCCCGGCCACCCTTCAAGAAGAAATCTGACGGCACCTACGCGGTGCCTTCCCGGAACAGCATGCGGTCGGCCCCCGGAGAACACTCGACACAGTGCGGGATTCGAGCCCGCCGCATGCCGCGCCCCTGATGCGCCCGTCTCCCGTAGGTGGTCTGCGGTCGAGACGCCGCCGCAGCGTCAGGCGCGCCGGTCCCGCCCTCGGCACTTTCCCCTCGTCAGTCGAGGGCGGGACCTTCGAACCTCGACCAAGGAGAAACCCATGAGCTGGACCGGAGACCCGGTATGGCTGGCCGACGTCCTGCGCGAAGCCGGG
>NZ_JAQQFV010000010.1 GCF_029675105.1 Nocardia anocheti
TTTCGCGATAGGGGACCCAGATCTGGGTCCCCTATCGGCGTTTCCGGGCCTGGAAAGGGTCCGAGATGCCGGGCGGACGATGCCCCGTCCTCCGCCCGTGGTTGAATTCTTACGGCGGGGCCACCACAACATCTCCCCGGAGGCGGGGAACCTAGAAAGGGATCGCCGTGTCGGAACACAACGACGGACGGAAGCCTTTCCGCCGGGACGGAGACGCCCGCGGTTTCGGCCGACGCGGCGAACCGACCGATCGCCCTCGAGGCAGCCATGGTGACAACCGCGGCGCCGGGCGTGGCGAAGGCGGCGGATTCCGTCGCAATGACGACAACCGCGGCGTCAACCGCGACGACCGTGATCGCGGTGGCGACCGCGGCGGATACCAGGGCCGCAGCGGCTCGAACGACCGCGGCGGCTTCCGTCGCAACGACGACGACCGTCCCCGTGGGGGCTATCAGAAGCGCGATGACGAGCGCGGCGGTTACCAGAAGCGTGACGATGAGCGCGGCGGCGCCCGCCGTGGTGGCGATGATTCGCGCGGTGGATACCAGGGCCGTAGCGGCTCCGGTGACCGTGGCGGCTTCCGTCGTGACGACGACCGCTCGCGCGGTAGCTCCGACCGTGGTGGCTCCGATCGCGGTGGGTTCCGTCGCGGCGGGGACGATTCCCGTGGCGGATCTGACCGCGGTGGATTCCGCCGTGGTGGCGATGATGCGCGTGGTGGTTCGGATCGTGGTGGGTTCCGTCGCAGCGAGGGCGACCGTGGTGGCTACCAGCGGCGTGACGAAGGCGACCGTGGTGGATACCAGAAGCGTGATGACGAGCGCGGCGGCTTCCGGCGTGACAGCGGTGACCGTGGTGGTTACCAGGGCCGTAGCGGCTCCGGTGACCGCGGTGGTTTCCGTCGTGACGACGACCGTTCGCGTGGCAGCTCCGACCGGGGTGGTTTCCGCCGGGGCGGCGATGACTCGCGCGGTGGTTCGGACCGTGGCGGCTTCCGTCGCGATGACGATCGTTCGCGCGGTGGCTACCAGCGTCGCGATGAGGGCGACCGTGGTGGATACCAGAAGCGTGATGACGAGCGCGGTGGTTACCAGAAGCGTGATGACGAGCGCGGCGGCTTCCGGCGTGACAGCGGTGACCGTGGTGGTTACCAGGGCCGTAGCGGCTCCGGTGACCGCGGTGGTTTCCGTCGTGACGACGACCGCTCGCGTGGCAGCTCCGATCGCGGTGGGTTCCGTCGCGGCGGGGACGACTCCCGTGGCGGATCGGACCGCGGTGGATTCCGCCGTGGTGGCGATGATGCGCGTGGTGGTTCGGATCGTGGCGGGTTCCGTCGCAACGAGGGTGACCGCGGTGGCTACCAGCGGCGTGACGAAGGCGATCGCGGGGGATATCAGCGTCGCAACGAAGGGGACCGGGGCGGCTACCAGCGGCGCGACGATGATTCTCGCGGGGGATACCAGAAGCGGGGCGACGATGATCGTTCGCGCGGAGGGTCCGATCGCGGCGGGTTCAAGCGCGGCGAGAAGTCCGGTGGGTACCAGCGGCGGGACGAGAACGCTCGTGGTGGGTTCAAGCGTGGTGGTGACGCCGGGCGTACCGAGTACGTCGGCGAGGACGGCGCTCCGCTGAACGGCACCTACCGGGAGAAGCGGCGCGAACGCGAAGGTGACGTGCTCGGCGTGATCTCGAGCGGCGCCGACGAGGATCAGCCCACCGGCGACGCCGTGTCGGATGCCCCCTCCGCCGACCAGCCCGCGTCCACTGTGCAGTCCGATGCCGACTCCGCGTCCCGGAACGCGGGCGCCGCCGACGCTGCCGACACCCGACAGAGCTCCGGCGAGTCGGCCGAAGCGGTCGACGACCGCAGCGCCGAATCCTCGGCGGACAGCCGTCGCGCAGAGGCGACTGCCGCCGCCGACAACTCGGCCGATACTCGCGCTGATCGCGAGCCCGGTGACCGCGTCGGCCGTTCGGCAAGTGACCGCGCAGACGACGACCGTGACCGCAGCTCGGACGATGTTCGCGCTGACCGTGCGCCCGGTGACCGTACCGGCCGTTCGGCAAGTGACCCCGCCGACGACGACCGCGACCGCAGCTCGGACGATGCTCGCGCTGACCGCGAGCCCGGTGACCGCACCGGCCGTTCAGCAGGTGACCGCGCGGACGACGACCGTGACCGCAGCTCGGACGATGCTCGCGCAGACCGTGCGCTCGGCGATCCCGCTGACCGTTCGGCGGACGACCGTGCGGACCGATCGTCGGACGACCGTACTGACCGTTCGGCGGACGACCACGCCGATCGTTCAGTGGACGACCTCGCGGACGATCGTGCGAGCAATCGCACCGATCGCTCGGCCGACGAGCGGGATGCGGCCGTCGGCGGCCGTGATGAGAACTCGGCCGATAATCGTGCCGAGCGCGATCGTGGCTACGCGAACGACGATGATCGCGGCCGGTCGGATGACCGGCGCGGTGGCTACGAGCGGGATCGCGGTTCGCGTTCCGGTGAGTACGAGCGTGAGGATCGGCGACGTGGTGGCGAGGGGGCGCGGACGGCGGGTGGTAGGCCCACCGATCGGCGCAACGCGCGGCCGGACGAGCCCGATCTGCCCGAGGACGTGCAGGCCTCCGATCTGGATCCGGCCGTGCGCCGCGATCTGCTGAGCCTGGACAAGAACAACGCCGAGACCGTCGCCCGGCACATGGTAATGGCCGTCGAGCTGCTCGAGGACGACCCGCGTCTGGCGCTGGCGCACGCGCGGGCGGCGCGGCAGCGGGCCGGTCGCATCGCGGTGGTGCGGGAGACCGCCGGTGTGGTGGCCTATCACGCCGAGGAATGGGCCGAAGCGCTCTCGGAGCTGCGGACCGCGCGACGCATGTCGGGTGGTTCGGGGCTGCTGGCCGTGATGGCCGACTGCGAACGCGGTCTGGGCCGTCCGGAACGGGCGATCGAGCTCGGACGCAGCGAGGAAGCCCAGCGGCTCAGCGGTGACGAGGCCACCGAGCTGCGCATCGTGGTCGCGGGCGCGCGCATGGACCTGGGACAGTTCGACCAGGCCGTGGTGACCCTGCAGACCCCGGACCTGGACCCCTCCCGCACCGGTTCCGCAGCCGCTCGCCTGTTCTACGCCTACGCCGACGCCCTGGTGGCGGCGGGGCGCACCGAGGACGGCCTGCAGTGGTTCCTCAATGCCGCCGCGGCCGACGAGGACGGCGAAACCGACGCCGAGGAGCGCGCGGCGGAACTCACCGGCGGCGCCTAGTCAGCCAACCGGCCGCGGTTCGGCCCCGGATCACCCGGGCCCGAACCGCGGCCGTTGCTGTGTCCGAGCCCAGAACAGCCCACGACCGGACCTCGTCTCTCCTCCACCTCGTCGTCGGCGATGGGAGCGGGGATGAAGCGCGGCACCCCGGGCGGTCGGAACTCACTCCGCGCCGATCGACCCCGCGCGACGGTTCCCGGACCGCCCGGCATGGACCTCAACTGTCACGCCGGGGCGGAGGCAGGGGTGAAGTGGGTCACCCCGGGCGACCGAACCTCGCACACCCGGCACCGATCGACCCGGCATGCTCGATCATGAAGAGGGCGAGGGCGATTCGACGGCGGCGCGAGCCGGAACCTGTCGGTGGCCTCGCCTAGGGTCGCAGACGTACTCGGCCCGGCAGCGACGACGGAGTGAGGGTGTGTGAACCGGCTACGCGATCTGTATGACGCTCTGCTGCTCGATCTGGACGGCACGCTGTACCGCGGGCCCGACGTGATCGTCGGCGCGCCCGAAGCGCTCGTGCCCGACGGGAATTCGGCCCAGCGGCTGATCTATGTCACCAACAACGCCTCCCGAGGGCCGGGCCAGGTCGCCGATCACCTGGTGGAGCTGGGCTATCCGGCCTCGACCGACGATGTGGTGACCAGCGCCCAGGCCGCGGCGGGGATGCTCGCCGAGCGGCTGGAGCCGGGTGCCCAGGTGCTGGTGGTCGGCACCGAGGACCTGGCCGCGGAGGTCAAGGCGGTGGGGCTGGTCCCCGTGCGCGGTTTCGGTGAGACGCCGCCCGCCGCCGTCGTCCAGGGGCACTCGCCCACGACGGCGTGGCCCGACCTGGCCGAAGCCGCCTACGCGCTCCGCGACGGCGCGCTCTGGATCGCCACCAACGCCGACCGCACCCTGCCCAACGAGCGTGGACTCGCCCCGGGCAACGGCGCGATGGTCGCCGCGCTCAAGGCCGCCACCGACCGGGAACCGCTGGTCGCGGGCAAGCCGTACGCGCCGCTCATGCGCGACGCGCTGGACCGTTCGGGCGCGCGGAAGCCGCTGGTGGTGGGCGACCGGCTCGACACCGATATCGAGGGCGCCCACGGCCTCGGTCTCGACTCGCTGCTCGTGCTCACCGGTGTCAGCACCCTCGACGACGTGTGTACCGCGCCACCGGAGCGGATCCCCAGCTATATCGCCGAATCCCTCGACGCACTCAATACCGAGCCGCTCGCGGAGTCCGTGGCGCCGTCGGCGGTCGCGGAGCTGTTGCGACAGCACCCCGGCCGGGCCGTACGGGTGCGCGCGGCCGATCCGGAAATCCGATAGCGTTGAGCCCACGATGAGTACTCCGAGTTCACCGCCGACCGGCGCGTCGCAGCCACCCCGTCCCGGTATCCCCCTGCCGGGCAGTCACCTGGCGGGCCAGGAACCGGCCGACCCGAACCGGATCAGGTCCGAGGTCGACGCGCTGCTCGCCGAGCTCGGACCCCGGCCCACCGCGGGCCCCGCGGAGAACACCGAGACCGGGGCCGACATCACCCGCCGCGCGCGCATCCTCGAACAGGCGCACGAGGTGCTGGTGGACGCCCTGGCGACAGTGGACAAGATCTGAGGTGGCCAGGCGAGCGCGCGTGGACGCCGAACTGGTTCGCCGCGGATTGGCGCGATCGCGGGAACACGCGGTCGAGTTGATCGGCGCGGGCCGCGTCCTGATCGCCGGAACCGTCGCGGTGAAACCGGCGACGGCCGTGGAGGCCAACACCCCGCTGATCGTGCGGGAGGAACCCGACGAGGTGTCCTGGGCCTCGCGCGGCGCGCACAAGCTGCTCGGCGCGCTCGAGGCGTTCGAGCCGCAGGGCGTGAGTGCTGCCGGGAAGCGGTGCCTGGACGCGGGCGCGTCGACCGGCGGGTTCACCGATGTGCTGCTCGAGCGCGGGGCGCGGGAGGTGGCCGCGGTCGATGTGGGCTACGGACAGTTGATCTGGCGGTTGCAGAACGACGATCGGGTGCGGGTGTTCGACCGCACCAATGTCCGCAACATCACCCCCGAGATCATCGGTGGCACAGTCGAAGTGGTGGTGGGCGACCTCTCGTTCATCTCGTTGGGCCTGGTGCTGCCCGCGCTCGCGGCCTGCGCGGCCGACGGCGCCGATCTGCTGCCGATGGTGAAACCGCAGTTCGAGGTCGGTAAGGAGCGCGTCGGCGCGGGCGGTGTGGTGCGTGATCCGGCGTTGCGCGCCGAGGTCGTGACCGATGTCGCCGCGGCCGCGGCCGCGCTGGGTCTGCGGACCGAGGGCGTGGTGGCGAGTCCGCTGCCGGGACCGTCGGGCAATGTGGAGTACTTCCTGTGGCTGCGCAAGGTCGGCCCGTTCGACTACGACGCCGAGCGGGTGGCCGCGCTGGTCGCGAAGGCCGTCGAGGAGGGTCCGCAGTGAGCACGCACGCCGGGGACCGGGAGATCCTGCTCGTCGCCCATCCGGGGCGCGCGGAGATCATCGAGACCGCGCACCGGGTGGCCAAGATCTTCGCCGCGGCCGGGATCTGCCTGCGGGTGCTGGCCGACGAGGCCGACAGCACTCGCTTCGAGGACGAACCCGCCGGTTATCCGGTGCGGGTGGTGCCGCACAGCCCGTCGGCCGCCCTCGGCTGCGAGATGGTGCTGGCCCTCGGTGGTGACGGCACGTTCCTGCGGGCCGCCGAACTCGGCAGGCCCAGCGGGGTGCCGGTGCTCGGGATCAATCTGGGGCGCATCGGGTTTCTCACCGAGGCCGAGGCCGAGCATCTCGACGAGGCGCTCGCGCAGGTCGTCGACCGGGACTATCGCGTCGAGGATCGGATGACCATCGACGTCACCGTCCGCGTCGACGACGTGGTGGCCGAACGCGGCTGGGCGCTCAACGAGGCCAGCATCGAGAACGCCCAGCGCATGGGGGTGCTCGAGGTGGCGCTCGAGGTCGACGGCAGGCCGGTGTCGTCGTTCGGCTGCGACGGCGTCCTCGTCTCGACGCCCACCGGGTCCACCGCCTACGCGTTCTCGGCGGGCGGGCCGGTGGTGTGGCCGGAGCTCGAGGCGATGCTGGTGATTCCCAGCAACGCCCACGCCCTGTTCGCCCGGCCGCTGGTGATCAGCCCGGAATCGCATATCGCGGTGGAGGCCGTGGCGACCGGACACGACGCGATCGTGTTCCTCGACGGCAGGCGCACGCTGGGCCTGCCGCGTGGGGGACGCGTCGAAGTGGTGCGTGGCGCCCGGCCGGTGCGCTGGGTGCGGCTGGATTCGGCGCCCTTCGCCGACCGGATGGTGCGCAAGTTCCAGTTACCGGTGACGGGCTGGCGGGGCAGAAAGGACACCGATGCTGACCGAGATCAGAATTGACGGACTCGGCGTCATCTCGACGGCCACCGCGCAGTTCCACGCGGGACTGACCGTGCTCACCGGCGAGACCGGCGCGGGCAAGACCATGGTGGTCACCAGCCTGCACCTGCTCAGCGGTGCGCGGGCCGACGCGGGACGGGTGCGGCTGGGCGCGGCCAAGGCCGTGGTCGAGGGCCGGTTCGTGGTCGATGACGTCAACGACGCGGCGCGGGCCGCGGTGCACGAGGTGCTGGAGTCGGCGGCCGCCGAGGCCGACGAGGACGGCAGCGTGATCGCGGTGCGCACCGTCAACAGTGACGGGCGCTCGCGCGCGCACCTGGGTGGTCGCGGGGTGCCCGCGGCGGTGCTCGGGGAGTTCACCTCACGGCTGCTGACCGTGCACGGACAGAACGACCAGTTGCGCCTGCAGCGTCCCGAACAGCAGCTGGCCGCGCTGGACCAGTTCGCCGGTGACGGCGTGGCCGGGCTGCTGCGCAAGTATCAGGTGCACCGCCGGACCTGGCTGGACGCGCGTGCCGAACTCCTGGAGCGCACCGCCCGCAGCCGGGAGTTGGCGCTCGAGGCGGATCGGCTCAAGCATTCGCTGGCCGAGATCGACGGCATCGCCCCGGAACCCGGTGAGGACGAACGGCTCGTCGCCGAGATCCGCAGGCTCAGCGACCTGGACTCGCTGCGGGAGGCGGCGGTCGCCGCGCACGAGGCGCTGTCCGGTCCGGGGGAGGAACCCGTCGACGGCGGGGGCGTCCTCGACCTGCTCGGCGGTGCCAGGGCCCGCCTGGACTCGGCCGACGATCCCGCGCTGACCGCGCTCGCGCCGCGCCTTGGCGAGGCGATCGCCGTGGTCGTCGACGTGACCACCGAGATCAGCGGTTATCTGTCGGAACTGCCGTCGGATCCCGGCGCGCTGGACTCGATGCTCACCCGCCAGGCCGAACTGAAATCGCTGACCCGCAAATACGCTCCCGATATCGACGGGGTGATCGCCTGGGCCGACGAATCCCGCGCCCGCCTGGACTCGCTCGACGTGTCCGAGGACGCGCTGGCCAAGCTGGCCGCCGAGGTGGAGACCGCCGCGGGCAAGGTGCGCGAGGCCGCTCGCAAGCTCAGTGCCGCGCGGACGAAGGCGGCGGGCAAGCTGGCCACGGCGGTGAGTACCGAACTGGGTGGGCTGGCCATGGGCAAGGCACGCCTGGAGGTGCAGGTGCGGCCGATGCCCGCCGGAGCGCAGGATTCCGCGCCGCTCGAGATCGACGGAGTCGCGGTGCACGCGGGGGCCGCCGGGGTCGACGAGGTGGAGTTCCGGCTCTCGGCGCATTCGGGCGCGCAGTCGCTGCCGCTGAGCAAGAGCGCCTCCGGCGGTGAACTCTCGCGGGTGATGCTGGCGCTGGAAGTGGTGCTGGCCGGGTCCGATCACGGCGCGACGATGGTGTTCGACGAGGTCGACGCCGGTGTCGGTGGCCGGGCCGCGGTGGAGATCGGCAAGCGGCTGGCTCGCCTGGCCCGCACCCATCAGGTGATCGTGGTGACCCATCTGCCGCAGGTGGCGGCCTTCGCCGACACCCATCTCGTCGTGAACAAGTCCGACGACGGAAAAGGCAAGGTGGACAGCGGCGTTCGCACGCTCACCGACGAGGAACGCGTGGTGGAACTCGCCCGCATGCTCGCGGGTCTCGACGACACCGAGACCGGCCGCGCGCACGCGGAGGAACTGCTGGAAACCGCCAGGGCGGAGCGGACTCCGGCCTGAGCCGAGGCCGCCCGCGCACGGGTGCGGGCGGCCCCGAGGCTCACTTCAGGGCTTTGCGGACGCCACCGAGCAGCTGGTTGGTGAGCTGACGCAGACCGAACTCGAGCACCGGCGCGGGCACGGGCAGCGATGGCTCGGAATCCATGGTGTAGACCACGCGGGTGCCGCCGGTGCTGGTGTCGGCGAAGGTGACGGTGCCGACGTGGCGCTTCACCGGGGCGCCCTTGACGATCTTGTATTCCATCCGCTCACCGGGGACCAGCGCGGTGGTCTCCTCGGTGACGGCGACCTTGCCCAGGCCGAGGGTGTACTGGGCGCCGACGCCGGTGGCCGGGTCGCCCGGCTTGACCAGCTTCACATTGACCGGCAGGTACGGGCTGACGCTCTCACGCTCGGTGAAAAGGCGGTACACGATATCGCGAGGGGCGTCGAAAACCGTCTCGACGGTGCTGCGGGGCATGGAGGTCTCCTGTCCGAGATGTCTGTGACCCGCAGCATACGGGTACTCACGCGGCGCGTTCCGATCTGGCTGCCATGGCATCGAAGAACCAGTGGAACTTGGTGTTGTGGAAACTGGCGAAGCGCCAGGTGCCGTCGCGACGCACCGCGACGTAGACGTAGTCCTTGGTATTGCGCCGGTTGCGTTTGCCCTTGCCTTTGAGCAGCGCGCCGCGGCCGTCGACCACGGCGACATCGGGAGTCAGGAATCGGAGCCGGGTGATCTCGCCGTCGAGGCGGCTGTTCTTCAGGAACGAGGCGAACAGGGCGGCGTGCGAGGACTCGATGGCGGCGCGGCCGGTGTAGTGGCGGCCGAACCAGGTGACGTATTCGGCGTCCTCGGTGAAGGTCGCGGCGAAGGCATGGGCGTCACCGGCGTCCCAGGCGGCGGTGTTGGCGGCGAACAGCGCGCGCACGGCCCGCTCGTCGGCATGGGGTTCGGTCATGGGTGGCTCCCGAAATCTAGGATCGAACGGTCAGAATTCGATTCGGTGAGTATCTGTCTGGGTAATAATCTTACTGAGAAAGATAATTCCGGAAGCCGCGGAAGGTGTCAAGGGATGTCCGACAAGAGGGGTGAACTCGCGGCCGCGCTGACGGTGGCCGCGCAGCGCAGCGCGACCGACGGGGTGATGCTGCACCAGGCCGTCGCCGACAAGCTCGGCCTGCACGTCACCGATCTGCGGTGCCTGAACATGCTGCGGCTGGGCGGCCCGGCCACCGCGGGGGAGCTCGCGGCCCAGACGGCGCTGTCCACCGGCGCGGTGACGAAGATGGTGGATCGATTGCTGGCGGCGGGATATGTGCGCCGCGACCATGATGTGGCGGACCGGCGGCGGGTGATCGTCAGCGCGATTCCGGCCCGGATCGACGAGATCGCCCCGCACTACGACCTGCTCGCGCACCGTTTCGCCGCCGCGCTCGACGACTACTCCGACGCGCAGTTGGAGCTGGTTCTCGACCTGTTCGGGCGGCTGCACGCGACCTCGCTGGAGGTAGCGGCGGCGTTGCGCGCCGAGGACTGACTCGGCGCGCCTCCACCACAGGTTGAGGGTTTGCGCCCATCATCGGGCCATGAGGATGCCGGGGCTGTTGTCGAGGAACACGGAAACGCTGCCCGGTGTCACCGGGATCGCCAGGGTGGATCGGGATACCCGGCGACTGTTGCGGCGGGTCGGTCCGGGGGACGTGGTCGTCCTCGACGAGACCGATCTGGACCGCCACACCGCCGACCGGCTGGTCGAAGCGGGGGTGGTCGCGGTGATCAACACCTCGCCGTCGATCTCGGGGCGATACCCCAATCTGGGCCCGGAAGTGCTGGTGGCCAATGGGATCGTGCTGATGGACACCGTGTCCTCCGATGCCTTCGGCAAGATCAAGGACGGCACCAAGGTCCGGATCGACGCGGGCATCGTCTACGCCGACAAGCTGACCAAGAAGGAACCCGAGGTCCTGGTCGAGGGCATCGAGTTCGACGAGTCGGCCATCGCCGACCGGATGATCGAGGCGCGCAACGGCCTGGCCGATCATCTCGACGCCTTCGCGGGCAATACCACCGAATTCGTCCGCACCGAGAGCGCGCTGCTCATCGACGGCATCGGCGTGCCCGACATCGAACTGGAGCTCCGCGGCAGGCATGTCGTGGTGATCGCCGACGGGCCGGGACATCGCGAGGAACTCCAGCGGCTCAAGCCGTTCATCAAGGAGTACGCGCCGATCCTGATCGGTGTCGGCCGCGGCGCCGACACCCTGCGCACGCTGAAGTACACGCCGGACCTGATCGTCGGCGAGCCGGACGAGATCAGCACCGAGACGCTGCGCTGCGGTGCCGAGATGATCCTGCCCGCCGACACCGACGGGCACGCCCGAGGACTGGAGCGCATCCAGGATCTCGGTATCGGCGCCACCACCTTCCCGTCCTCGGGGTCACCGTCCGATCTGGCGCTGATGCTGGCCGATCACCACGGCGCCTCGCTGATCGTGCTGGCCGGGGCACCCGCCTCGCTGGAGGACTTCTTCGATCGTGGCCGCCGTGACAGCACTCCGGCGACCTTCCTGACCCGGCTGAAGGTCGGTGCGAAACTGGTCGACGCCAACGCCGTCGCGACGCTGTACCGGCAGCGCTCCTCGGGGGCCGCGCTGGCGCTGGTGGTGCTGGCCGCGCTGGTGGCGATCGTGGTGGTGCTCCTGGCCTCGCACAACGGCACCCAGGTGCTGGATTGGGCGATCGCGTACTGGGATCGGTTCGTGCTGTGGGTGCGTGGTCTGCGGTGATCTCCTTGCGTCAGCACGCCATCTCGATCGCGGCGATCTTCCTCGCGCTGGCGATCGGGGTGGTGCTCGGTTCCCAGACCCTGGCCGCGGATCTGGTGTCGGGGTTGCGGTCCGAACGCGGTGATCTGCGCGAGCAGGTCGACACGTTGACCGTGCGCAACGAGCAGCTCACGGCCCGGCTGGACACCGCCGATCAGTTCGTCGCCGGGGCGGCGGGGCGCATTCTCGGCGGCACCCTGGCCGATCGCAGCGTCGTGGTGTTCAGCACCCCGGACGCCGATCCCACCGACATCGACGGGGTCAGCCGGGCGCTGGAGACGGCGGGTGCCGCGGTGACCGGCCGGATCGCGCTCACCGAGACCTTCACCGACGCGGGGGAGGGCGACCGGATGCGCTCGGCGCTGACCAATATCGTCCCGGCGGGCGCCCAACTGCACACCGGCGCCGTCGACCAGGGCAGCATGGCGGGCGACCTGCTCGGCCTGACGCTGTTGCTCGACCCGGCCACGAATCAGCCGCGCAGCACACCCCAGGAACTCGCGCTGGCCCTGGAGACCCTGCGCGGCGGCGGCTTCCTCGCCTACGGCGACACTCCGGTGCGACCCGCGCAACTGGCGGTCGTCGTCACCGGCGATGGTGTTGTTTCCGACACCGGACAGGGTGCGACTATCGCCCGTTTCACCGGCGCGGTCCGCGCGCGCGCCGCGGGTACGGTGCTCGCCGGACGGGCGGGCGCCGCCGAGGGCGACGGTGCCATCGCCGTCGTCCGCGCCCAGGCCCCGCTGGCCGCCTCGGTCACCACCGTCGACAACGCCGACCGCGAAATCGGCCGCGTGACAACCGCTCTCGCCTTCACCGAACAGCTCTCCGGCGGCGCGGGCCGCTACGGCACCAGCAGCACCGCGACCTCCTTCACCCTCGTCGCCATGCCCCGCTGACCCCACAGCGGCGCCGGAAAACGCATCGACTGATCTCGCACGCACAGGGGTAACTCACCGGGCACGCCCAGAAGCCCTGACCACCCGCACCGGTGGCCCGGTACGCGCGACACCCCGTCGCAAACGACCGGCAGAATACGCGGAGAGGCGGACCGCTGCTAGGCTGGAGTTCCGTGGGTCAAACACGGAATCAGGCTCGAAATGCCACCAAGCACATCTTCGTGAGCGGTGGCGTCGCCTCCTCTTTGGGTAAGGGTCTCACCGCCTCCAGCCTCGGTCAGTTGCTGACCGCGCGCGGTATGCGGGTGACGATGCAGAAGCTGGACCCGTATCTGAACGTCGATCCGGGCACCATGAACCCGTTCCAGCACGGCGAGGTCTTCGTCACCGAGGACGGGGCGGAGACCGACCTCGACGTCGGCCACTACGAGCGCTTCCTCGACCGTGATCTGTCCAAGGACGCGAACGTCACGACCGGCCAGATCTACTCGACGGTGATCGCCAAGGAGCGGCGCGGCGAGTACCTCGGCGACACGGTCCAGGTCATCCCGCACATCACCGACGAGATCAAGAACCGCATCATGGCGATGCAGGGTCCGGATCTGCAGGGGCATGTGCCGGATGTGGTGATCACCGAGATCGGTGGCACCGTCGGCGACATCGAGTCGCAGCCGTTCCTCGAGGCGGCCCGGCAGATCCGTCACGACGTGGGCCGCGACAATGTCTTCTTCCTGCACGTGTCGCTGGTGCCGTACCTGGCGCCCTCGGGCGAGCTCAAGACCAAGCCCACCCAGCACTCCGTCGCCGCGCTGCGCAATATCGGTATCCAGCCCGACGCGCTGATCCTGCGCTGCGACCGCGAGGTGCCGCAGGGGCTCAAGAACAAGATCGCGCTGATGTGCGACGTCGACGTGGAGGCCTGCATCTCCACCCCGGACGCGCCGTCGATCTACGACATCCCGAAGGTGCTGCACAGCGAGGGCCTCGACGCCTACGTGGTGCGCAAGCTGGGTCTGCCGTTCCGCGATGTGGACTGGACCGTGTGGGGCGACTTGCTCGACCGCGTGCACTCCCCGCGCGAGACCGTCGAGGTGGCGCTGGTCGGCAAGTACGTCGACCTGCCGGATGCCTACCTGTCGGTGACCGAGGCGCTGCGCGCCGGTGGTTTCGCGCATCGCGCCAAGGTGCAGATCCGCTGGGTGCCCTCCGACGAGTGCGAGACCGAAGCCGGTGCGCAGGCCGCGCTGCGCGATGTCGACGCCGTGCTGATCCCCGGTGGGTTCGGCATCCGCGGCATCGAGGGCAAGCTCGGCGCGATTCGCTATGCCCGTCATCGGGGTATCCCGCTGCTGGGGCTGTGCCTGGGTCTGCAGTGTGTGGTCATCGAGGCGGCGCGCTCGGTGGGCATAGAGGACGCCAACTCGGCGGAGTTCGAGCCCGAGACGAAGAACCCGGTCATCTCGACCATGGCCGACCAGGAAGACGTCGTCGCCGGTGAGGCCGATCTGGGCGGCACCATGCGTCTGGGCGCCTACCCGGCCACGCTGCGCAAGGGCTCGGTGGTCGCGCAGGCCTACGGCTCCGAGCAGGTCTCCGAGCGGCACCGGCACCGGTTCGAGGTGAACAACGCCTACCGCGACGCCATCGCCGAGAGTGGCCTGGTGTTCTCGGGCACCTCGCCCGACGGGCACCTGGTGGAGTTCGTGGAGTACCCGGCCTCGGTGCACCCGTTCTTCGTCGCCACCCAGGCGCATCCGGAGCTCAAGAGCCGCCCGACCCGCCCGCACCCGCTGTTCGCGGCGCTGATCAACGCGGCACTGAAATACAAACTGGCCGAACGCCTTCCCGTAGACTTCCCCGAGGAAGAACTCGCGGAGCAGGCCGCGGAACTCTGAGAGGGCTGTGAGGTCATGAGCGCGCCGGGTAGTCACGAGTTCGAGACGGTGTCGAGCCGGGTGCTCTACAGCGGCGCGATCCTGGCTCTGCGCCAGGATCAGGTCGCGATGCCCGGTGGGCGGATCGCCGAACGTGAGGTCATCGAGCACCACGGTGCCGTCGCGGTGCTCGCGCTCGACGACGACGGTGAGATCGTGCTGATCCGCCAGTACCGGCATCCGCTGGGCACCCGGCTGCTCGAACTGCCCGCCGGGCTGCTCGACATCGACGGCGAGGACCCGCTCACCGCGGCCAAGCGTGAGCTGGCCGAGGAGACGGGCCTGGCCGCCGCGCGGTGGTCGGTGCTGGTGGACGTGGCGCTCTCGCCGGGGTTCACCGACGAGGCGCTGCGGGTGTTCGTCGCGACCGGTCTCACCCCGACCGAGCGTCCCGACCCCGAACACGAGGAAGCCGACCTCGAAACCGTGCGGACGCCGGTGGCCGAGGCCGTGCGGGCCGCGCTGGCCGGGGAGATCGTGAACGCGACCGCCGTGGCCGGAGTGCTCGCCTACGCGGCGGCCCAGGCGAGCGGGGTGGCGTTGCGTCCGGCCGACGCGCCGTGGCCGGGTCAGCCGACGGCGTTCCTGCGCCGCAAGGCCGCCGAGGCGCGGTCGACGGATTCCGGCAGCGACGCGTGAGCACGACGTCGGCACGCGGCGCGACAGGAACCCCTGCCGCCGCGGCCGACGGGGCTTGACCGGGCGGCCGCGGTGCTCGCGCGCGAAATCGACGCCTACCTCGACCATCTGACGGTCGAGCGCGGTGTCGCCCGCAATACCCTCGGCGCCTATCGCCGAGATCTTGCCCGCTACCTGCGATTTCTCGACGGCCGTGGCGTCGCGAGCCTGGCCGGGGTGGCCCAGGGCGACGTCGCCGAATTCGCCATGGCCCTGCGCTCCGGCGATGACGAACACCCCCCGCTGGCCGCGGGTTCGGTGGCCAGGGCGCTGATCGCGGTGCGTGGGCTGCATCGCTTCGCCGCCGCGGAGGGCATCACCGACACCGATGTGGCCCACGCGGTGAAACCGCCCGCGCCGGGCCGCAGACTCCCCAAAGCGCTGCCCTACGACCAGGTTCTGCGCCTGCTGGAGGCGGCGGGCGGCGAGGGCGAGGCCGACGGCGGCTCCCGCGGACTGCGCGACCGGGCCCTGCTGGAACTGCTGTATTCCACCGGCGCGCGCATTTCGGAGATGGTCGGACTGGACGTCGACGACATCGACGCCGAACAGCGCTGCGTCGTACTGCGCGGCAAGGGCGGCAAGCAGCGACTGGTCCCGATCGGCCGACCGGCCCTGGCCGCCGTGGACGCCTACCTCGTCCGTGGCCGACCGAGTCTGGCCGCGAGCGGAAAGGGTTCGGCCGGAGCGCTTTTCCTCAACGCGCGCGGTGGACGGTTGTCGCGGCAGAGCGCCTGGCAGGTCCTGCAGACCGCGGCCGAACGCGCGGGCATCGGCGCCGCGGTCTCCCCGCACACCCTGCGCCACTCCTTCGCCACCCACCTGCTCGACGGCGGCGCCGATGTGCGTGTGGTGCAGGAACTGCTGGGCCACGCCTCGGTGACCACCACGCAGATCTACACCCTGGTGACGGTGAGCACCCTGCGCGAGGTCTGGGCCACCGCGCACCCGCGCGCGCGATGAACCCTCGGCGCCGGTGGCCGTCCAGCGGGTATCGTGCGAACACGCCCGGCGTTGCCATGCCGTACCTCACCGGTGCGAGCGGTAGCGTCTACCCCCAGAGCTGGACCGTACGAAAGCGAGTCCGGGCCCGAATCGGTCTCGCTACCCTCGACAGGGGTTACCGGCAGGAATACGTCTAAGGAGCAGCGGATCGTGACGACAGCGGAAACACCGTGGGACGGTGGATCGGACGAGGTCGCCGAGATGGGGCCGACCGGGCGTCCGCTGCGACTGGTGCCCGAGCCCCCTCGGGTGCAGCGTCACGGTGACGCACTCGTGGTGGCCATGTGCAACCAGAAGGGCGGGGTCGGCAAGACCACCTCGACGATCAATCTCGGTGCGGCCCTGGCCGAATACGGCCGCCGCGTGCTGCTGGTCGATCTGGACCCGCAGGGCGCGCTCTCGGCCGGACTCGGGGTGGCCCACCACGACCTCGAACTCACCGTGCACAACCTGCTCATCGGCGGCAAGGCCAAGGTCGACGACGTGCTGCAGACCACCAAGGTCGAGGGCATGGACCTCTTACCCAGCAACATCGATCTCTCCGCCGCCGAGATCCAGCTGGTCAACGAGGTCGGCCGCGAACAGTCGCTGGGCCGGGCGCTCGCCTCGGTGCGCGACCGCTACGACTACATCCTCATCGACTGCCAGCCCTCGCTGGGTCTGCTCACCGTCAACGCGCTGGCCTGCTCGGACGGCGTCATCATTCCGATGGAGTGCGAGTACTTCTCGCTGCGCGGCCTCGCGCTGCTCAACGACACCGTCGAGAAGGTGCGCGACCGGCTCAACCCGCGGCTGAGCCTCTACGGCATCGTGGTCACCATGTTCGACGCGCGGCTGCTGCATTCGCGTCAGGTGATGTCGCGCGTGGTCGAGGTGTTCGGCGACCTGGTCTACGACACCGCCATCTCGCGCACCGTGCGCTTCCCCGACGCCAGCGTCGCCGGTGAGCCGATCACCACCTGGTCGCCGAAATCCGCGGGCGCGGAATCGTATCGGGCCATGGCACGTGAAGTCATCCACCGGTCGGGCCGGTGACCGACGCTTCACCCGCGGAGCCCGCAGTACCCGAAGACCCTGCCCCGGCCGGATTCCATTTGCGGCTGACGAACTTCGAGGGGCCGTTCGATCTTCTGCTGACGCTGATCAGCTCGCGCAAACTCGATGTCACCGAAGTGGCGCTGCACCAGGTCACCGATGAATTCATCGCCTACACCAAGGCGCTCACGGCCGAGCTGGCCGAGAACACCAAGCTGCGCGCGGACAAGATTCTCGACCAGACCACCGAGTTCCTGGTGGTCGCGGCGACCCTGCTGGACCTGAAGGCCGCGCGGCTGCTGCCCTCGGGCGAGATGACCGACGCCGACGATCTGGAACTCCTGGACGCGCGCGACCTGCTGTTCGCCCGGTTGCTGCAGTACCGCGCGTTCAAGCAGGTCGCCGAGCTGCTCGCCGAACTCGAGGCCGCCGCGCTGCGCCGGTACCCGCGCTCGGTCGCGCTCGAGGAACAGTTCGAGGGGCTGTTGCCCGAGGTCACCCTCGGCGTCGACATCGCCGCGTTCGCGCAGATCGCGGCGGCCGCCTTCCGGCCCCGCCCGGTCGCCGAGGTCGGCCTCGGGCATCTGCACATGCACACCATCTCGGTCGCCGAACAGGCCGAGTTGGTGTTGGCATTGCTCAAGGAACGCGGCCCCGGTGGGTGGACCACCTTCGCCGAGATCGTGGCCGACTGCACCGTCCCGGTCGAGATCGTCGCCCGATTCCTGGCGCTGCTCGAGCTCTATCGCGGCAAGACCATCGCCTTCGACCAGCCCGATCCGCTCGGTCCACTGGCCGTGAGTTGGCTGGGTGAACTGGACCCGGACGCCGAGGCGGCGGCGCTGACTTTCGAGGAGGACTACGGATGACGGAGACAGTGGTGGAATTCACCTCCGAGCCGCTCGACGACGGCGAACTGCGCGCAGCACTCGAGGCCATGCTGCTCGTCGTCGACGCTCCCGCCCCGGCAGAACAGCTGGCAGCGGCCCTGGACGACAGCACCGAGCGGGTCGAGCAGGTGCTGCGCGCGATGTCGGCGGAGCTGTCCGCGCGCGGCAGCGGGATCGACCTGCGTTTCGTCGGTGACGGGTGGCGCTTCTATACTCGACAGCAGTACGCGCCCTATGTCGAGCGTGTGCTGCTCGACGGGGCCCGGACGAAACTGACCCGGGCCGCCTTGGAAACCTTGGCGGTGGTGGCCTACCGCCAGCCGGTGACCCGCACCAGGGTCAGCGCGGTCCGCGGGGTGAACGTCGACGGAGTGATGCGCACGCTGCTGGCCAGGGGCTTGATCGCGGAAGCGGGTCAGGACCCGGAGACCAACGGCACGCTGTACCGCACCACCGAGTTGTTCCTCGAACGGATCGGGCTCGCCTCCCTGGGCGACCTGCCCCCGCTGGCGCCGCTGCTTCCCGGCGTCGACCTGATCGACGAGATCAGCGAGAGCCTGGAGACCGACCCCCGGTTCACCAGGCTGAAGAAACCCGCCGAGTCCGACATGGACCTCGGCACCGACGATTGACAGGACAGATGAATAATTCCGCTCGCCGAGATGGCACACCGGACCGAAGAAAACGCAGCGACCAGCCCCGAAGTGGCGCGAACCGGACCGCGGGAACCCGCGGCGGCAGTGCGCGCACCGGGCAGGGTGGCTCCCGTGGCGAGGCCTCCGGCCGCCGCGGCACCGGCGCGGGTGGCTTCCAGCGCAGTAGCGACACCGACCGTCGCGGTTCCTCCGGCGGATACCAGCGCGGTGGCGAATCCGGTGGACGCCGTGGTTCCGCCGGTGGCTACCAGCGTGACGGCGAGTCCGGCGGCCGCCGTGGCGGCTTCCAGCGCGACGACGCCGACCGTGGCGGTTACCCCCGCGGCGCCGGTCAGCGCGGCAGCGCGCCCCGCGCGGGCGGCACGGCTCGTCCGGCCACCTCGCAGGCGCCGACCGCTCGCAAGAAGACCGCCAAGCCGCAGCGCAAGGTGGTCGCGCCGACCATCCTGAACAACGCCAAGCCCGCCCGCCACCAGCATTCCGAGGCCACCGAGGGCCCGAAGAAGCTGCCGTGGGGCGAGGGCGAGCGCCTGCAGAAGGTCCTCGCCAAGGCTGGAGTGGCCTCGCGCCGCGCCGCCGAGGACATGATCGCCGCCGGACGCGTCGAGGTCGACGGCAAGATCGTGCGCGAGCAGGGTCTGCGCGTGGACCCGCAGAACGCGGTCGTGCGCGTGGACGGCACCCGTGTCGTCGTGCGTGACGAACTGGTGCACCTGGTGCTGAACAAGCCCAAGGGCTGGCAGTCCACCATGTCCGACGACCTCGGTCGCCCCTGTGTCGGTGACATCGTCGCCGAGCGCATCGCGGCCGGTCAGCGCCTGTTCCACGTCGGCCGTCTCGACGCCGACACCGAGGGGCTGCTGCTGCTCACCAACGACGGCGAGATGGCCCACCGGCTCATGCACCCGTCCTTCGAGGTGCCCAAGACCTACCTGGCCACCGTCAACGGCGAGGTGAACTACCGCCTGGTCAACAAGCGTCTGCGCGACGGCGTCGAGCTCGAGGACGGTCCGGCCAAGGTCGACAAGTTCGTCCTGCTCGAGGCCCACGAGGGCCGCTCGCTGGTCAAGCTCGTGTTGCACGAGGGCCGCAAACACATCGTGCGTAGGCTGCTCGACGAGGTCGGCCACCCGGTGGTGCGCCTGGTGCGCACGCACCTGGGCCCGGTGGCGCTGGGCGATCAGCGTCCCGGCACGCTGCGGGTGCTCGGCCGCGACGAGATCGGCAAACTCTACGAGGCGGTGCAGCTGTGAACGGAGTGGACCTGCCGGTGGAACTCACCGGCGACCGGATGACCGGTGACGGCACGCTCGTGGTCGCCATGGACGGGCCTTCGGGCACCGGCAAGTCGAGTGTCTCGCGCAAGCTGGCCGCGCGCCTGAACGCCCGCTACCTCGACACCGGCGCCATGTACCGGGTCGCCACCCTGTGCGTGCTGCGCGCCGAGGTCGACCTGACCGACCCGGCCGCGATCGCCGACACGGTGGCCGCGCTGCCGCTGTCGATCGGCACCGATCCCGGTCACGAGGTCATCGAACTCGACGGTGAGGACGTCTCCGCCGAGATCCGTGGCGACGCCGTCACCAAGGCCGTCTCGGCGGTGTCGGCGGTGGCGCAGGTGCGCGAGCAGCTCGTCGCCCTGCAGCGCGAGATCGCCGCGGTCGCCGGGCGGATCGTGGTCGAGGGCCGCGATATCGGCACCGTGGTGCTCACCGGCGCCGACGCCAAGATCTATCTCACCGCCTCCGCGGAGGCGCGCGCCCAGCGGCGCAATGCCCAGAACATCCGCGAGGGCCGTGGCGACGACTACACGGCCGTGCTGGCCGACGTGCAGCGCCGCGACACCCTCGACTCCACCCGCACGGTCTCGCCGCTGCGCCCCGCCGCCGACGCGGTGCTCGTCGACACCAGCGATCTGACGATGGACGAGACCATCGACGAGCTCTACCGCGTGGTGGCCCAGCAGCTTTCGGCCACGACAGGAAGGTCGCGATGATCGACGAAGAGGTTCTGGCCGGAGACGGTGTCTGGTCCGACGAAACCGACTGGGAGATCGCCGATCTCGAAGGCGAGCACGAGGACGGCGAACAGCTCGCCATGCCCACCGTCGCCGTGGTCGGTCGCCCGAACGTGGGCAAGTCGACCCTGGTGAACCGCATTCTCGGGCGCCGCGAGGCCGTCGTGGAGGACATCCCCGGCGTCACCCGCGACCGCATCTCCTATGAGGCCAGCTGGGCCGGGCGCCGATTCCTGGTGCAGGACACCGGCGGCTGGGAACCCGACGCCAAGGGCCTGCAGCAGCACGTGGCCCGCCAGGCCGAGGTCGCCATGGAGACCGCCGACGCGATCCTGCTCGTGGTCGACGCGACCGTCGGCGCCACCGCGACCGACGAGGCCGCGGTGCGCAAGCTGCGTCGCTCCAAGATTCCGGTGATCCTGGTGGCCAACAAGGTCGACGACCAGAAGGTCGAACTCGAGGCGGCGAGCCTGTGGTCGCTGGGTCTGGGTGAGCCGCGCATGGTCTCGGCCTCGCACGGCCGCGGCACCGGCGACCTGCTCGACGACGTGCTCGGCGCCCTGCCGGAGACCCCGCGCGAGGGCACCGGCGTGGCCGGGCCGCGACGCGTGGCGCTGGTCGGCAAGCCGAATGTCGGCAAGTCCAGTCTGCTGAACAAGCTGGCGGGCGACGAGCGTTCGGTGGTTCACGATGTCGCGGGCACCACCGTCGACCCGGTCGACTCGCTGGTCGAACTCGGCGGCAAGGTCTGGAAGTTCGTCGACACCGCCGGTCTGCGCCGCAAGGTGTCCAATGCCTCGGGCACCGAGTTCTACGCCTCGCTGCGGACCAAGTCGGCGCTGGAGGCCTCCGAGGTCGCGATCATGCTGATCGACGCCTCGGTGCCGATCACCGAGCAGGACCTGCGGGTGATCAGCCTGGTCGCCGAGTCCGGTCGCGCGCTGGTGCTGGCGTTCAACAAGTGGGACCTGGTCGACGAGGACCGCCGCTACATGCTCGAGCGCGAGATCGACCGCGATCTGGTGCGGGTGCCGTGGGCCCAGCGGGTCAACATCTCCGCCCACACCGGTCGCGCGGTGGCCAAGCTGGTGCCGCAGATGGAGACCGCGCTCGAGTCCTGGGACAAGCGCATCTCCACCGGCCGTCTGAACACCTGGCTCAAGGAAGTCATCGCGGCCACCCCGCCGCCGATGCGCGGCGGCCGCCAGCCCCGCGTCCTGTTCGCCACCCAGGCGGGCACCCGCCCGCCGACGTTCGTGCTGTTCACCACCGGTTTCCTCGAGGCGGGCTACCGTCGCTTCCTGGAGCGCCGCCTGCGCGAGGAGTTCGGTTTCGACGGCTCGCCGGTGCGCATCTCGGTGCGCGTGCGCGAGAAGAAGGAACGCAAGAAGTAGGTCGAGACCTATCGCGAGCCCGGGCCCGAAAGCCCGGGCTCGCGGCGTTTTTCGACCGTTGTTCAGTCGACCATCACACGGTCGAGCAGATGGTCGACCAGTACCGTCGCGCGGGCGGCCATGTCCTTGTCGGTGAGCATGCCCTGGGCCAGTCCGGCGACGGCGAGCAAGGTCACCTCGGCATCGGCGCGCAGGGTCGCCGCGTCAGCGTCGGGGCCGCGCAGGGAGCGCAGTTGGGCCGCGACCGCGTCGACGATGTAGGTCGGGGTCTCGGCGGTGTCCGCCGATTCGAGGTGCGGGCCGGTGAGGGCGGCCGCGTGGAAGATGCCGAGGATCGTCGCGTTCTCGCGACTGGGCTCGTCGAGGGGGAGCAAGCCCAGCAGTACCGCCCGGACGATGTCGCGCGGGCCCGCGCTCGGACCGAGTTCGCCGAGCGCTTTGTGCAGGCGGGACCCGGAATCGGCGACGACGGCGCGGTGGGTGGCGAGCAGGAACTCGCGCTTGGTGCCGAAGTAGTACTGCACCGACCGCACCGAGACCCCCGCCTCGGCGGCGACCGACTGGAAGGTCGCCGCGTCGAGTCCGCCCCGCGCGATGACCCGCCGGGCCGCGCCGGTGATGGCGGCGCGCCTTTCTTCGTGATCGGCCAAGCGTGGCACCGCTGTCTCCCTACTGTCCCGTTCGACGAGGTCTTCATGGTACGCCCATACCACTGATGTGGTACGGTCATATCACCAACGAGATTCAGGGGTGGTCATGGGCAAGATCGGACGATTCAAGAACGACAAGGCGCGCGAGGAATACCTGCGCGTGTATCGCCTGCAGGAGAAGGAGATACCGGTCCCGTCGACCACGGTGGACATCCCCACCTCCTTCGGTACCACCCGGGTGCGCACCGCGGGCGCCGGAACGGGAGCGCCGGTGGTGCTGCTGCATTCGCTGGGCGGCAACAGCCTGGCCTGGAACCACGTCATGGAGACCTTCGCCCGTGAGCACGTGGTGCACATGCCGGAGATGATCGGCGTGCCGGGACTCAGCGTGCAGACCGCGCCGATCGACGAGTCGCAGTTCGGTACCTGGCTGGGCGAGGTCCTCGACGGGCTCGGCGCCGACCGCGTCCACCTGGTCGGCTACTCGCAGGGCGCGTGGCAGGCCCTGGTCATCGCCACCACCCAGCAGCGGCGACTGGCCAGCCTGACCGTCATCGAGCCCACCGGCACGCTGACCAAGATCAAGTGGAGCCTGCTGTGGATGATGATCCGGGTTGGGGCCCGCCCCACCGACAAGAACCTGCGCAAGATGAACGCCCGGCTCAACCCCGGTGTCACCCTCACCGATCTGGAATTCGAGGGCGTCAAGGCCGCGCTGGGCTACTCGCCCACGATCGGCTACCCGAAGATGTTCACCGACGAGAGGTTGGCCACGATCACCACCCCGACCCTGGCGATGCTCGGCTCCGAGTCGCTGGTGATCGACACGACGATCGCCGAGCAGCGCCTGCGCGACAACCTGCCGAACTGCGAAGTAGTGGTCTTCCGGGGCCAGGGTCACGGCCTGTTCCACGCGATCTCGGACAAGGTCTCGGCCCGCATCCTCGATTTCACCGCCCGCTACGAGCCCACGGACGCGCGCCGCGGCGAGTGAGTTCCGGTCCGCGCCAGCGGGGTTCAGTCCTGGGTGCCCTCGACACGCCAGCGTGTCGTCACTGCGCGCACGCACGGCGATTCGATGAGCGCGTCGACCGTGTCGGCCAGGGCCGACTCGGGGGCGCGGTGGGTCAGGACGATGAGGTGGGCGTCGGTGTCGTGGAGTTCCTGACGGACTCGGGCGATGCCGACGCCGTGGTCGGCGAAGGTCGCGGCGACCTGGGCAAGGGCACCGGCATGGTCGGTGACGTGCAGGTTCACGTAATACCGGGTGGGGCAGTCGCCGAGCGGAGCGAGGGGGAGTTCGGCGTAGGTCGAGGCACGGGGTGCGCGGGCACCGTGGACCCGGTTGCGCGCGGCGGTGACCAGGTCACCCAGTAGCGCCGAGGCCGTGGCCTCGACGCCGGAACCTCCGGAGAACATGAGCGGACCGGCGCCCTCGGCCGTCACCGCCACCGCGCCGACGGCCGGGTCCAGGTGGGTCAGCGGATGCTCGGTGGGGAGCAGGGCGGGGGCCACGCGTACCGAGATCCGCTGCTTGCCACCGTGTTCGGGACCCGGCGCGTCGCTGACCAGCGCGCAGACCGTGAGCAGACGCGGGCGCAGACCCAGTGACGCGGCGGCCGCCAGATCGTGTGCCGAGGGCGTGCCGAACGCCTCGCGGTGCACGTCACCCGGCTCCACCCGGGTGTGGAAGGCGAGGGTGGCCAGGATGGCGGCCTGGGCCACCATGTGGTCGTCGGGGAGCACCGCGAGCAATTGACGCACCCGATCACCGGACAGCGACTGGGTCAGTGGACGTACCACCGGAACGCCGCCCGCCACCGCCGCCTCGAAATACAGGTCACCGCCATGGGTTTCGCCGGTCGTCGCCAGCAGGTGACTGTGGTGGGCGACCAGTGCCGCGTTCGCCGTGATCACCGCGCGGCCCGCGCGCAGTGCGTCCAGGACCGGGGGCAGCGCGTCGGCCGAATCGGTGGTGTCGACCACCAGGTCGGGGTCGGCCCCCTCGAGGACCAGTGGCGCCGCGATCCGCGCGCGCAGGTCGGAGCCGGTGTCCCGGATGATCCTGGTGACCTCGGCGGCCAGCGGGCCCGCCCCGAGAACTGTGACACCGAGTTGTGAAGCCATGGATTTCGCCTAACCGCCGAGAGCTGCCGAGCCGGGGACCGCCCGCCGACAGGCGCTACCCCCGCCTGCCAGTATCGAGGCCGAATCGATTCGGCGGCAGTCGTTTTCGTGCACCAATCTCCCCGCAACGCCCGGTTTGCCGGGATACTCGGAAGAGTCACCCGCGGATCGCACGCGGGCGAGCAGGGGAGAGGACGACGTCAATGGCCTTGGTGGTACAGAAATTCGGTGGCTCATCGGTCGCCACGGCGGAGCGCATCCGCCGGGTCGCCGAGCGGATCGTGGAGACCAAGAAGCAGGGCAACGACGTGGTCGTGGTGTGCTCGGCGATGGGCGACACCACCGACGAGCTGCTCGACCTGGCGGGGCAGGTGGCCCCGGCGCCACCGCCGCGCGAGATGGACATGCTGCTCACCTCCGGTGAACGCATCTCGAATGCCCTGGTGGCCATGGCGATTCACGCTCTGGGTGCCGACGCGCGGTCACTGACCGGTTCCCAGGCCGGTGTCATCACCACCGGCGCGCACGGCAACGCCAAGATCATCGAGGTCGATCCCGGCCGGGTGCGGCGCGCCCTCGACGACGGCGAGATCGTGCTGGTCGCAGGGTTCCAGGGCGTCAGCCAGGACAGTCGTGACGTGACGACGCTGGGCCGTGGCGGTTCCGACACCACCGCCGTCGCGCTGGCCGCGGCACTGCACGCCGATGTCTGCGAGATCTACACCGATGTCGACGGCGTGTTCACCGCCGACCCGCGCATCGTCGCCGACGCCCAGAAACTCGATCAGATCTCCTACGAGGAGATGCTCGAGATGGCGGCCTGCGGCTCCAAGGTGCTGATGCTGCGCTGCGTGGAATACGCGCGCCGCTACCACGTTCCGGTGCACGTGCGCTCGTCCTACACCGACGGCATCGGCACCACCGTCCACGGCTCGATGGCCGACATCCCGGCCGACCAGGCGGTGCTCACCGGCATCGCGCACGACCGCGCCGAGGCCAAGATCACCGTGGTGGGCCTGCCCGACGAACCCGGCTACGCGGCCAGGGTGTTCCGGGCGGTCGCCGACGCCGAGATCGGTATCGACATGGTGGTCCAGAACACCGGCACCGGCCGCACCGACATCACCTTCACCCTGCCCGCCGCCGACGGTGCCCGGGCCGTCGCGCTGCTGCGCTCGCGCCGCGCCGAGATCGGGTTCGCCGACGTGCGCTACGACGACCGGGTAGGCAAGGTGTCGCTGATCGGCGCGGGCATGAAGAACCATCCCGGGGTGACGGCGACCTTCTGCGAGGCGCTGGCCGCGGCGGGCATCAATCTCGATCTCATCGCCACCTCGCAGATCCGCATCTCGGTGCTGGTCCGCGACACCGAGCTCGACGACGCGGTCCAGGTGCTGCATCGCGCCTTCGACCTGGGTGGGCCCGAGGTCGCGGTCGTGCACGGCGGCACCGGCCGCTGAACCGGGCATAATCGATCGATCGGCGAAACCTCGACGGTCGGAGGACACGTGAGCACTCGGCTGAGCTCGTACACCCGGGCGGGACTCGAGTTCGACGTGGTCGACACGGGCCCGCTCGACGGGCCCGTTGTCGTTGCCCTGCACGGCTTTCCGCAGACGGCCACCTCCCTCACGGAGCTGACCGGCCTGCTCGCCGACCGTGGCTACCGCACCCTCGCCCCGAACCAGCGCGGATACTCACCCGGCGCCCGCCCGCGCGGCCGCCGCGCCTACCGGGTGTCCGAGCTGGTCGCCGACGTCGTCGCGCTGATCGAGACGATCGACCGCGGCCCCGTGCACCTGGTCGGCCACGACTGGGGTGCCATGGTCGCGTGGGCGGTGGCGGGGGCCCGGCCCGAACTGATCAGCTCGCTGGTCACGATCTCGGTCCCGCATCCCGGCGCCTTCCTGCGATCGCTGACCAGCAGCGACCAGCTGCTGCGCTCGTACTACATCGGGCTGTTCCAGCTGCCGGTCCTGCCGGAATACCTGCTGCGCACCCGGCCAGCGCTGCTGGACCGGGTGCTGAACTCCACCAGGATGCCGCCCGCGGCGATCGCGCGCGTGCACACCGAGATCGTCGACGGTGGCGCGCTCACCGGCGGTCTGAACTGGTATCGGGGCCTGCCGTTCGGCGGCGGCGTCGGCCCGATCGCGGTACCGGTGACCCACGTGTGGAGCACCGGTGACACCGCGCTGAGCCGCCGCGGCGCCGAACTCGCCGGGCAGTACGCGCGCGGCGACTACCGGCTGGTCGTGCTCGACGGCGCCTCGCACTGGCTGCCCGAGGAACACCCGGCCGAGCTGGCCGAGATCATCGCCGAGCGGATCGAGTCCACCCGCTCCTGACGCCGATGGTCAGGGATGGACCAGCGGACGCCAGGCCGCGGCGGTGGCGGGGATGAGCGGCGCCGGTGGCAGCGCCGCGCGCGCGGCCAGCCGCTCGACGATCCGCGCGCGCACCCCGCACCACTCGTCGTGCAGGATCGAATAGAACGCGGTGTCGCGCACCGCGCCGTCGAGCCCGCGCGAATGTGCCCGGCGCACACCGTCACACACGGCACCGAGCCGTTCGATCGCCGCGCGGGAACGCTGGTTGCGGGCGTCGGCGCGCAGGCTCACCCGGCGCACACCCCAGCTGTCGAAGGCGTGGGTGAGCAGCAGCAGTTTGGACTCGAGATTCACCTGGCCACCGCGCACCGCGGGCACCAGCCAGGTGTTGCCGATCTCGACGGCGTCGGGAATCGCGCCGCCGGGCAGCGCGGTCACCGGCTCGGCCGACAACGGCCAGGTCAGCGGGCCCTGCCAGTAGTCCAGACGGGTGAAGCGGGTCGCGCCGACCACACAGTCGTCGGCGGTGGTGCGGATCGCGAAAGCCAGCGCGGTGCCTGCCAGCTGCGCGGCCTCGGCTTGGAAGACATAGGTGCGCGCCTCCTGTTCACCGTGCGGGACGATGGTGAACCCGGCTTGTCCGTCGAGCGCGGCCGCCGCGGCGACCAGGCCGGGAACGTGGTGGGGTGCAAGCGGTTCCAGCCGTGCGATGCGGCCATCGAGGATAACGGGTGCGGGCATGGTGTCCGGCGTCCTTCGTCTGATGAGGGTCGCCGAATCACGAGGGCGTGGATCTCACGCGGCACGTGATAGCGGCGAAGCGACACGAACGATCCAGCGGCATCGAAAAAAGCAAGAGGACGATAACCTACCGTGCCGCGTTCGCCCACACGAACGCACGAGATGTCGGGACCGGAAAATTTCCCGGTTTACCCGACCCGGACGAAACGCCTACCGTTTGTCGGCGATCGCCGCGACGATGAGTTCCTCCCACACCGACAGGTCCCGGTCGGCGGTGCCGATCTGCGGGGCCGTGCCGTCGGCCGGGCCGTGCTGGCGCCAGCGCGCCGCGGCCACCACACCGGGTTCCTGCAGGACGAGGTCGCCGAACAGTGTCTCGATCTCGGTGTCGGTGCGCCAGCGGCCGCGTCCGAAGGTCGACTGCAGCTTGCTCTCGGCCTCGATGGTCTCGGCGTTGTCACCCGAGCGGAAGTGCGAGATGAACACGCTGCTGCCCACCGGGATCTGCTCGGCCCAGTAGCGCACGACGGCCTGCGGGTCCTCGTCGTCGTTGAGGTGGTGCAGGATCGCGCTGAAGATCACGCCGATCGGCTTGTCGAAGTCGATGAGCCGGGCGACGTCGGGATGCTCGCGGATCTCGGTGGAATCGCGGACGTCGGCGTGGATGACGGTGGTGTTGGCGTCGGTGGCCAGTAGCGCGCGTCCGTGCGCGAGCACGATCGGGTCGTTGTCGATGTAGACCACCCGGGCGTCCGGATTCACCCGCTGCGCGACCTGGTGCACATTGTCGGCGGTGGGCAGGCCGGAACCGAAGTCGAGGAACTGGGTCAGCCCGGCGGCCGCCATCTCGCGGACCGCGCGGGTGAGCGCCTGCCGGTTGGTGAAGGCGATCGCCACCGAACCGGGCAGGTTCAGTTTGAAGTGGTCGCCGACCGCGCGGTCGACCTCGTAGTTGTCCTTGCCGCCGAGAAGATAGTCGTAGACCCGGGCGATGCTCGGCGTCGACTGGTCGATCACGTTCGCGCTGTCGCTCATCGTCGAGGACCTCTCCCACTGTGCTGGTACATGATGTCGCCCATCGTAGGAGAACTTCGGCGTGTCGGCAGGGTTTCCATGCGCGGGTGGGGACGAAATCGGTTCAGGGCGTATCGGTTACGGTGCCGGGTGCCGGTGCGGGATCGGCTCCGCGACGACCGGTCCGTTGGGGTGGGTCACAGTGGTGATGCCCTCGCGATCGGAGGTGTTCACGCACGTCGAAGCCGTAACGGTTCGATAAATCACAGCGGTGACACTATTTTGAGCAAACGTCCAGTTGTTCTGCTGTTTCGCCAGTACCGAGACCGGTTCGCGCACGGTGCCGCGTTCGTTACCATCTCGTGTCGCACATGCGTTCGATGTGATGCAGATCACACTAGGGTGTCTTTCGTCCGATTCGGGTGGCACGCTCGTAATTGCTGAACGTTAACCGTTTGTGATCATTGCCAGGGTCGGTGCGGACCTTGTGTCACGAACGCACCACAGGGGATCCATCAGTGATCACCCGACGGCCGTGTCGCTACGGCCTTCCGGAAGGGGCCGCATGGTTATGAGCAGCATGTACTTCGAGTCCGACAGCAACCTCTCGGTTACCGGCTGCGATCGCCGCGTCACCGCGAATCCGACCGCCGAATCCCCGCTCACCCCGCTGGCGATGCCCGGCCTGATCCTCGGGATGACCCTGCTCGGGCTCGGCATCATCGCCTCGGTCCGCCTGGGCGACTGGACTGGCGACTACGGCATGGCGCTGGTCGTGCTGGCCTATGTCTTCTATATGGCCGCCGCGGCCCGCCTGGTGCAGTGGAGCGGGTTCACGGTCTGGGCGTCGCGCCACCGTTGACGACCATCGCTCAGCCGTCGCGCAGAATCCGCGCGGCGGCCTCGAGTCCGTCGGCCGAGCCGACCACGATCAACACATCACCCGCGCTGATCGCGAACTCCGGTCCCGGTGACGCGAGCACGGCGCCGGTGCGCATCGCGGCCACGATCGAGGCCTTGGTGCGGGTGCGCATCCGTGTCTCGCCGAGCGTGCGCCCGGCATAGGGCGACCCGGCGGTGATCGGGAACTGGCGGGTGCGCACGCCGTCGAAATCGCGATGCTCGGCTTCCAGCTGGGCCACCACGCGCGGGGCGCCGAGCAGACTGGCCAGCGCCGACGCCTCGTCGGCCGAGAGCGCGACCTGATCGGTGACCTCCGGGTTCCCCGGCCTGCCCACGAGCAGCTCGATGGTGCCGTCGCGCCGCTCGACCACGCCGATGCGGCGCCCGCCCTTGCGCGCCACGAAATCCTTGCGTACCCCCACGCCGGGCAGTGGCGTCACGTCGATCTGCACACCGTCCACTGTAACCGGACAAATTGGACGAACGCTGGTCACAGTTCGACGGCTGGGTGGTGTCGAAGAGTTATCCGTCATTCGCCCGTGGATAACCGTGGGGCTGTGCGTCTTCCGGCCGCCTCGCCTTTTCCATTACAGTGCAGGAATTGCTCCACTCCTTGCGACGGAGGTACGGATATGGCCGATCCCGAGCGTGGACCCACCGGAGAAGATCCCGATATTCCCACCACCGTTTTGACCCCGTCCTCGGTGCCGGGGACCGGACCGGCGAATCGCCTCATCCGCCCCGATACCGACACCCCCGTCCGGGTGCCCCGCACGGTCGAGAAGGACTCCGAACGGGTACTGGTGTCCCCGGTGACCGAGCCGCCCGCACCGGCCGACGATTCACCCGAACGCGTCGCGATCCGCGCGCGGATCAAGAAATTCGTCCTCACCGTCGTGATCATCGCCGCCCTCGGCGGCGCGCTGTTCGGCTACGACACCGGCGTCATCTCCGGCGTGCTGGTCTTCCTGACCCCGGATTTCGGCCTGTCCCAGGCCCAGGTCGGCGTGATCACCAGTTCGCTGCTGATCGGAGCCGCGATCGGCTCGATCTCCGGTGGCTGGATGGCCGACCGCTGGGGCAGGCGCGCGACCCTGCTCTTCGCGGGCGGGCTGTTCCTGGTCGGCGCGATCGCCCAGGCGGCCGCGCCCAACGCCTCGGTCATGATCGTCACCCGGCTCGTGCTCGGCGTGGCCGTCGGCACCGCGTCGCTGGTCGTGCCGATGTACGTCTCGGAAATCGCCCCGGCCACCTATCGCGGCCGACTCGTGTCGATGAACAGTTTGATGATCGCGAGCGGCCAATTACTCGCCTATATCGTCAATGCGGCGCTGGCGCCGACCGGGAATTGGCGACTGATGTTGGCGATGGCGGCAATTCCCGCGGTCGCCCTACTGATCGGCATGTATTTCATGCCGGATTCACCGCGCTGGTACCTGAAAAAGGGCCGCGAGGACGATGCCAGAAAAGTGCTGCGGCGTTCCTATTATCCGGAGAACGTCGAACCGACCATGACCGCGATCGAGCACACCGAGGCCGCCGACGCGGCCGTCAAGGACAGTTTGCGCGACCAGCTGCGCAGGCCGAAGGTGCGCGCGCTGTTCGTCACCGGCATCGGGCTGGCGCTCATCCAGCAGTTCGTCGGCGTCAACACCGTCATCTACTACGCGCCGTCCACGCTGACCGCCGCGGGCATGGGCGACAACGCCGCCATCACGTCCTCGATCGGCATCGGTGTCGGCGCGGTGATCGGTGTGATCGTGGGCATGAGCCTGGTCGACCGGATCGGTCGCCGCCCGGTGATGTTCCTCGGGCTGACGATCATGATCGTCGCGCTGGTCGGTATGGCGCTGGTCGAGCGGCTGACCCAGAACACCGCCACCGGCTACATCCTGCTGGCGCTGATGATCGTCTACATCTCCTCGTTCCAGGTGGGTGTCGGCGTGCCCACCTGGCTGCTGCTCTCGGAGATCTTCCCCGCGCCGATCCGCGCCACCGCGATGAGTATCACCACCTTCCTCATCTGGATGGGCAACTTCGTCGTCTCCCTGGTGTTCCCGCCGCTGGGCGAACTGTGGGGCGCGTCGACGATGTTCGCGATCTTCGCGGTGGTCTCGGTGCTGTCGCTGGTGTTCTGCTACCGGCGGGTGCCCGAGACCAAGGGCGTGTCGCTGGAGCAGATCACCGCGGCGGCGGAGAGTTAGCACGATGTCGAACAGGCGGGCGGAAAGGGAGACGACATGCGAGCGTTGACTGTGGTGCCGAACCAGGCCGGATCGCTGAAGGTGGAGGAGGTCCCCGACCCGACGCCGGGACCGGGCGAACTCCTCGTCGACGGGGTGTCGCTGGGCATCTGCGGCACCGACCGGGAGATCGCGAGCGGCCTCTACGGCTGGGCGCCACCGGGCAAGGAACGGCTCGTGCTCGGCCACGAATCGCTGGGCCGGGTGCGGACCGCGCCGGACGGAAGTGGTTTCGCCCCCGGCGACCTCGTCGTCGGCATCGTGCGGCGACCGGACCCGGTGCCATGTGGCGCGTGCGAGCGCGGCGAGTTCGACATGTGCCGCAACGGTCGCTACGTCGAGCGCGGCATCAAAGAGATCGACGGCTACGGCTCGACGGCGTGGGTGGTGCGGGCCGACTACACGGTGAAACTCGATCCGGCGCTGACCGAGGTCGGCGTGCTGATGGAGCCGACCACGGTGGTGGCCAAGGCCTGGGACCAGATCGAGCGGATCAACCAGCGCGCCTGGTTCGAGCCGAAATCGGTGCTGGTCACCGGCGCCGGGCCGATCGGCCTGCTGGCCGCGCTGCTCGGCGCCCAGCGCGGGCTCGACGTGCACGTCCTGGACCGCTCCGACGAGGGCCCGAAACCGGGCCTGGTCGCCGACCTGGGCGCCACCTTCCACACCGCCTCGGCCGCGGAGGTGGCCGACAAGATCCAGCCCGACATCGTCGTCGAGGCGACGGGCGCGCCCGCGGTGGCGCTGCAGGCGATGGAGGTGAACAACCCGGGCGTCATCGTCTGCCTGACCGGCGTCTCCTCACCGGGCACCGACACCGAGGTCGACGTCGGCGGCCTGAACCGCAACATCGTGCTGGACAACGCGCTGGTGTTCGGCTCGGTCAACGCCAATCGGCACCACTACGAACTCGCCGCCGACGCCCTGGCGAAGGCGGACGCATCCTGGCTGACCCGGCTGATCACCCGGCGACTGCCGCTCGAGCGCGCGCTCGAGGCCTTCGATCCGGGTGACCACGCCGACATCAAGGTCGTTGTCGACCTCTGAGCCGACCTCAGGACCGCGGCGGATCGACGAAGATGTCGTATTCCAGTTCGCCCGCGCCGCCGTAGGCCGACAGGTCGGTGATGCCCTCCGCGCGCAGCACGTCCACATCGAGGAAGGTGTTGCCGGTGGTGGTGCGCGCGTCCTTGCCGAGGATGGCGACCGCGGCGTCGGCGACGATCTCCGGGGTGCGGGCCTTGGCGATGGCCTCGTCGCCGCCGAGCAGGTTCTGCACCGCGGCGGTCGCGATCAGCGTCTCGGGCCACAGGCAGTTGGCCGCCACCCCGTGCTCGGCGTACTCGGCCGCCCAGCCCAGCGTCAGCAGGGACATGCCGTACTTGGCGAGCATGTAGGCCGGGTACTGGCCGAGCCATTTCTGGCTGAGGTTCAGCGGCGGGGACAGGCTCAGGATGTGCGCGTTGTCGCTCTCGCGCAGATGCGGCAGACAGGTCGAGGACAGCAGATAGGTGCCGCGCAGCTGGATCTGCTGCATGAGGTCGAAGCGCTTGATCGGCAGTTCCTCGGTGGGGGCCAGCGCGATCGCCGAGGCGTTGTTGACGCAGTAGTCGATGCCGCCGAAACGCGCCACCGCCTTGGCCACCGCGTCGCGCACCGAGGTCTCGTCGCGCACGTCGCCCACCACGGCCAGCGCCTGGCCACCGGCCGCCTCGATCTCGGCGGCGGCGGTGTGGATGGTGCCGGGCAGGCGCGGATCGGGCACATCGGTCTTGGCGAGCAGCACGATATTGGCGCCCTGGCGCGCGGCGGCCACGGCGATGGCCAGGCCGATACCGCGGCTGCCACCGGACATGATCATCGTGCGCCCGGCGAGCGGGAACGGGGCTGTCATGGGGACTCCTTGTCGTGGACGAGACCGCGAGGCGGCTGCTACGCGGTGACGTTACAGTTCCAAAACGGGCGTGGCAATACTGAAATATGTACACTCGAGGCGTGAAAAGCGCTGTGACCGGCCCCGACGTCGGTATCCGTCCGGTGTCCGCGCGCTCGGCGCTGGTCCGCATCCTCATCGCCGCCGATTCCCCGACGATGACCTCCCGCGAGATCTGCGCGGTCACCACCGCCATCGGCTACCCCGAGGCCACCATCCGCGTGGCGGTGTCCCGGATGGTCGCGGCGGGGGAACTGCTGCGCGATCGTCGCTCCTACACCCTGGTCCCCGACCTGCGCGCGCGGCGCGGCGAACTCACCGCCCCGCCCACCCGGCCGTGGGCGGGGGACTGGGACCAGGTCGTGGTCACCGCGAGCGGTCGCCCCGCCGCCGACCGGGCGGCGCTGCGCGCGGCACTGCTGTCCGCGCGGCTGGCCGAGTTGCGCGAGGGGGTCTGGATGCGTCCGGCCAATCTCGACCGTCCCTGGCCGAGTGCCTTCGACGACGCCTTGTTGCGGCTGCGGACCCATTCCGTCGACGACCCGGTGACACTCGCGCACCGCCTGTGGCCGCTGGGCGACTGGGCCGCGCGCGCCGTCGGCATTCTCGCCGCCACCGAAACCCCCGATCCCACGGCGAGATTCGCCGCCGTCTGCGCGGGCCTGGACCATCTCACCACCGACCCGGTACTGCCCGCCGAACTCCTGCCCGTCGACTGGCCCGTCGACCGGTTGCGCGCGGCGACCAGCGCGTATCTCGCGTGGTTCCGCGCCCTCGCCCCCGCCGACGTCGACCGCTGAAAAGCCCAGGCTTCGACACACATCCACGGTAACTCCTGTGCGCCTCCCTCGGTGCGCGGTGATCAGCGCCTACGATGGGGGCAGCCGTGCGACGTGGCGGCGCCGCATGGTGCGTGGGGAAGGACCCGCCCCGACAGTAGGGGCGGGTCGCACACACCGGCCGCAGTGAGCGCCACGCCACGGTGTTCGTTGGTTTCCGGTTTCCGATGCCGCGCAAGGCAATTCGTGCGCGGCATCGCCGGAACCGCCGGTCAGGGCGAGGCCTGCCGGTGTCCGTCGATGCCGAGCATCCCCAGCGCGAAGTCCGCGTACTCGGTCGCGATCTGCTCCGGCGTCGCGGCACCGCCGAGCCGAAACCATTGCGGCAGTGAGGTGCACATGGTCGCGATCGCGCGCCCGGCGGCCCGGGCCCGCCGGGTGTCCAGGCCCGCCTCGGTGAGCGCCGCGTCGATGTCGTCGTCGAGCTGGTGCTGGATGGCGTTGCGCGAGGCCGCGATCCGGCGCCGGTTGTCCGGGGACAGGCTGCGCATCTCGCTGGCGCCGATGAAGGCCAGCTCGCGGCGATGGGTGTGGAACAGCGCGAGCGCCTCCACCGCGCGCGCCACCCGGTCGCGTCCGGTCGCGGCCTCCGCGCGCGCCGCGCTCACCCGCAGGTGCAATTCGTCCATGGTCAGATCGAGCGCGCGGACCAGGAGATCCTGCTTGTCGCGGTAGTGGTGGTACACCCCGGGCACGCTCATGCCCGCGCGCTGCGCGATCGTCCGCATGGTGGCGCCGTGGTACCCGGTCTCGACGAACGCGGCGATGGCGGCGGCCAGGACCGGATCGATGTCGAGGGGCGGGAAGGAACGCCAGGACCGCGCGGCCCGGACGACATCGACGGTCGGGCGATGTGGCTCGGGGGCCGGGGTCTCGCCGAGCAGGGTCGACGCCGGGACACCGAAGGTCTCGGCCAGCACGATCAGCCGGGCGGCCGAGACACCGGTCTTGCCGTTCTCCACGGCGCTCAGCGTCGCCGGACTCACGCCCAAGCGCTGCGCGGTGTCCCGCAGCGACAGGCCCGCGGCGGTCCTGGCCAGGCGTACACGTGCGCCCAGCGACCGCTGTTCCGAGGTCTTCACCTGTTCAGAATAGCTGAACAAATGTGCCCAGGTCGACACCGACATTGACACACACAGCAACGACATGTCAGGGTCGAAAGCATTAGTTGCCGAGCGTTCGTTCGGCACGCGAGATCGAGGAGTTGGTCCGTGGCGATCGATCTGTCCCATTCCGCCGAGGTGCGGCGGCTGGCCGAGGCCACCCGCGCCTTCGTCCGCGAGCAGGTGCTCCCGCTCGACGACGCGCACGACGGTGACATCACCGCCGCCGGTGGCGAGAAGCTCCGGATCGAACTGCAGCAGGCCGCCCGTGACGCCGGGGTCTTCGCCCCGCACGCCCCCGTCGAGTTCGGCGGCCACGGGCTCGGGATGTCGGATCGCGCACCGGTGTTCGAGGAGGCGGGCTACTCGCTGTTCGGCCCCACCGCGCTCAATATCGCCGCCCCGGACGAGGGCAACGTCCACATGCTCGCCCACATCGCCGACCCCGAGCAGAAACAGCAGTACCTGGCACCGCTGGCCCGCGGTGAGGTGCGCTCGGCCTTCGCCATGACCGAGCCCGCGCCCGGCGCCGGATCGGACCCGTCCGCCCTCACCACCCGCGCCGTGCGCGCCGAGGGCGGCTGGCGGATCACCGGCCACAAGATGTTCATCACCGGTGCCGACGGCGCCGGATTCTTCATCATCATGGCCCGCACCTCCGGCGAACCCGGTCAGCGCGGCGGCGCGACCATGTTCCTCACCCCCGCCGACGCCCCCGGTCTGCGCGTCGGCAGGCACATCGACACCCTCGACCGCTCGATGCTCGGCGGCCACTGCGAGGTGTTCTTCGACGACCTGCTCGTCCCCGACTCGGCCGTACTGGGCGAGGTGGACCGCGGTTTCGAGTACGCCCAGGTGCGGCTCGGTCCCGCCCGGATGACGCACGTGATGCGCTGGCTGGGCGCTGCCCGGCGCGGCCACGACGTCGCGGTCGCGCGGGTCGCCGAGCGCGAGGGTTTCGGCTCGCGCCTGGGTGATCTCGGCATGATCCAGCAGATGATCGCCGACAACGAGATCGATATCGCCGCGACCCGCGCCCTGCTCACCCGCGCCTGCTGGGAACTCGACAACGGCGAATCCGCCGCCGACGCCACCTCCATCGCGAAAACCTATGCCGCCGAGGCGATCTTCCGGATCATCGACCGCAGCATGCAGATGTGTGGCGGGCTCGGCGTCGCCGCCGACCTGCCGCTGGCCCGACTCTCGCGCGAGGTGCGGCCGTTTCGCATCTACGACGGCCCCTCCGAGGTGCACCGGTGGGCCATCGCCAAGCGCGTGGTCGGCGCGGCCAAGCGCGCGCGGCGGGACAGCGAATGAGCCTGCCCGGCATGGATATCGCCGCCCTCGAACAATTCCTGCGCGACCAGGGTGTCGACGTGCGCGGCGCGCTGCGCGTGGAATTGATCAGCGGCGGCCGCTCGAATCTCACCTTCGCCGCCGCCGACGACGTGTCACGCTGGGTGGTCCGGCGGCCCCCGGTCGCCGGACTCACGCCCTCGGCGCACGACATGGCCCGCGAGTTCACCGTCACCAGCGCCCTGCGTGATTCCGCCGTCCCGGTGGCGCGCACCGTCGCCTTCGACGCCGACGGCACCGCCCTCGGCGCCCCGATGACGGTGGTCGACTTCGTCGACGGCACCGTGGTCCGCGACCAGGACGATCTCGCCGCCTTCTCCGACGACCAGGTCACCGCGGCCACCACCGCCCTGGTCCGCGTCCTGGCCGACCTGCACGCGGTCGACCCCGACGCGGTCGGGCTGTCCCGGTTCGGGCGGCCCACCGGCTTCGTCGAACGTCAAGTGACGCTGTGGGCCTCGCAGTGGGAACGGGTCAAGACCCGCGACCTGCCCGACGTCGCCACCCTCCGTTCCGCGCTGGTCGACGCCGTCCCCGGCCGATCGGCCGCCTCGATCGTGCACGGCGACTTCCGCATCGACAACACGATTCTCGACACCGCCGACCCCGGACGGGTTCGCGCCGTGGTCGATTGGGAACTGTCCACCCTCGGTGACCCGCTCACCGATGTCGCCCTGATGTGTGTCTACCGATCCCCGATCTTCGACCTGGTCCTCGGCTCCCGAGCCGCCTGGACCAGCGACCGCCTACCCACCCCCGACGCCCTCGCCCAGACCTACGCCACCGCCGCCGGACGCGACCTCGACGACTGGGGCTTCTACCTGGCCCTGGCCAACTTCAAGCTCGGCGTCATCGGCGAGGGCATCACCCACCGGGCCCGCCAGGGTTCCGACGCGGGCGCGGCCGCCGACCGCGCCGCCGAGGCCACCCCCGAATTCATGGCCGCTGGCCTGCGCGCACTCCGAGGACAACGATGACCCCCACCCGTTCCGCCCTGATCAGCGGTGCCTCCCGGGGCATTGGCCTCGGCATCGCGCACCGTCTCGCCCAGCAGGGCTACGGCCTCACCATCACCGCCCGCGACGCCGCCCGGCTCGACACCGTCGCCGCCGAACTGCGCGCGGCGGGCGCCGTCGAGGTGGTGCCGGTCGCCGCCGACATGGCCGACGAGGACGGCATCGACCGGGTCGTGGCCGTGCACGGCGACCATCACGACACCCTCTCGGCGCTGGTCCTCAATGCCGGAGTCGGCACCGCGGGCCCCCTCGCCGACGCCTCGATGCGGCGCTTCGACAAGACCGTCGCCGTCAATGTGCGTGCCCCGCTCCAGCTGATCCAGACCGCGCTGCCGCTGCTGCGCGCCGGTGCGGCCGCCGAACCGACACGCGGCGCCAAGGTCATCGCGCTGTCCTCGATCACCGGCGTCTACGCCGAAGCGGGCCTGGCCGTCTACGGCGCGGCCAAGGCGGCGCTCATCTCGCTGCTGGCCACGCTCAACGCCGAGGAATCCGGCAACGGTGTCACCGCCACCGCGCTCGCCCCCGGCTATGTCGACACCGAGATGAGCGCCTGGATCCACGATCGCGTTCCACCGGAGCGGATGCTCGCGGTGAACGACATCGTCGAGATGGTCGACGCGCTGCTGCGCCTGTCCGCCCGCGCGGTCGTCCCGGAGATCGTGCTCTCGCGCGCCGGGGCCGACGCCTATCACGCCTGACATCGACCCCGCGCGGCTCAGCTCACCCGGCGCTCGGGCTCGGAGCGGTAGCGGGTGTACCCACCGTCGATCTTGAGCAGCTTCCACAGCGGCCTGGTGACCGAACTGCGGAACCCGAGTTCGTCGGCGAGCGTGCGCATGTCACCGAAGAACCCGCTGAGGATCCGCCGCGAGGTGGGGCTGCGCCAGAACGCGTCCTTGAAGACCTCGTCGGGGATGTCGAACTTGCGGGCGAAGGACTTCGACGGTTTGACCAGCTCGTCGGCCAGCCAGCGCATCGCGATCGGGAACGCCGCCGCGCACACCGCCGAACTCACCGGGTTCATCCGCGCCACGTGATCGCGCAGGAACTCGTTGGCGAAGGAGATGTGCCGCGCCTCCTCGGCGATGTGGATCTCCATGATCCGCCGCAGCGTCGGCTGCGTCGCGCTGCCGGAACGCAGCAGCGCCTTCTGATAGTGGTCGATCGGCTCCTCGCCGCCGAGGATGCCGATGAACAGGATGACCCAGAAGTAACCGCCCGCGACCCCGATGAACGGCGAGGCCAGCCGGAACAGCGGCCGCATGCCGGGCACATCGTCACCGATGCGGTTCACCAGCTCCTGGAACATCTGGATGTGGTTGCACTCCTCGGTCATCTCGTGGAGGCAGTACCGGAATTCGGGGGAGCCGTTGGGCAGCGCCATGGCGTACTGCATCATCCCGCGGATCAGGATGGACTCGAACGCGAGCCCGACCTTGGCGGCATTGGCCTGACGCCAGCGCCCGATCTCGATGCGCCGCTCGAGCGGCAGATTCTGATACCAGCTCGTCGCGCCGAGCGGGTCGAGCTCGGCCGAGAGCACCCAGCGCGGATCGTCGCGGTCGATCGTGAGTTCGGCGGCGTCCCAGTCGATGTCGAGATACGGATCGAACCGCCGGTGGACCGATCCCTCCGACAGGGTGAGCAGGGTGTCCGCGTATTCCGGGTTCGTGGTTTTCGAGAACGTCATTGTTTCTCTCCATTGTCACCGGGATGGCCGAGGTACCGAACCATTCCCCATGTAACTGTAACGCACTGTCGCACCTATTTCCAGGGTCGTCAGTCGGCCCGGGGGATTCGCCCGTCGACATCGGTGAACCCGTACTCGACCGCGAGATCGGCGACCTTCCACGCCTGGCCCGCCCGGCTCGCGCGGTCCGGGTCCGCGGCCAGCGCGACCACGGCCCGGCCCGGGAATCGCGGGCTCTCGGCCGCGTCGAGATCGAAGGTGCCCTCGCCGGGCAGGCTGACCAGTCGACGCCCCTGCTCGTCGGCGGGCACCAGCTGCAACAGCTCGGTGTCGACGATGCCCGGCCAGATCGACACCGCCGTCGCGCCCGTCCCGTCGAGGTCGTGGGCCAGATCGGCGGTGAGCCGATCCAGCGCGGTCTTGCCGACGCCGTAGACGGCATTGTGCATGTACCGCCGCGCGCCGGGGGAGGAGACGTTGGCGATCAATCCCGCCGACTCGATCAGCGCGGGCGCGGCGAAAACGCTGGCCACATAGTGCGATCGAACGCCCACGTCGAAGGTCTCGTCCCACGCCTTCGGCGGCACATCCCAGAATTTGCGGCCGAGCCAGCGGGCCGCGGCGGGGGAGTTGTAGACATTGTTCACCAGCACGTCGAGCCTGTCTTGCTCGGCGCGGACCCGTGCGAACAGCTGCTCGACCGCCGCGTCGTCGCGATGATCGCAGACCACGGCCACGCCGGTCCCGCCCAGTTCGGTGATCTCGGCGGCGGTGTCGTGCACGGTGCCGGGCAGGCGGCCCGGCGCGGTGGTGCGTCCGGTGACATAGACCGTCGCCCCGGCCGCGCCGAGTTCCAGGGCGATGCCCTTGCCGATGCCACGGCTGGCTCCGGTCACCACCGCGACGCGCCCGGCCAGAATCTGGGGTGTTCCGCTCATGACCTCCGGACACTACCGTGAAATAAGAACACGTTCTAGAAATTGGAGATGGTAGTGGAGCAGACCCATCGATTCCTCGACACCGACGGCGCCCGGATACACCTCACCGAGCAGGGCACGGGCTTTCCCGTGGTGTTCTGTCACGGTTTCCCACACACCGGCTTCATCTGGCATCGCCAGCTATCCGCGGTGGCCGCGGCCGGATTCCACGCCATCGCCCCCGACCTGCGCGGATACGGTCGCACCGAAGCCCCCGCCGACATCACCGCCTACACCAACGCAGCCGTGATCGGTGACCTGCTGGCCCTGCTCGACGACCTCGGCGCGGAACAGGCCGTCTTCGTGGGCCTGGATTTCGGTGCCCAACTGGTCTGGGAACTCGCCCTGCGCGCCCCCGAGCGCGTGGCCGCCGCCGTCGTGCTCAACAACCCCTTCTCGCCCCGACCGCCGCGCACCCCGTCCGAATACTGGACCAAGGCCGCCCAGCGACACTTCCTGCACCTGGCCTATTTCCAGGAACCGGGCGTCGCCGACGCCGAATTGGCCGCGCGGCCACGGGAATTCCTCGCCCGCGTCTACTTCTCGCTCTCCGGCGACTACCACTACCTCGACACCTGGAAGAACCCGCCCGGCCTCGGCTACCTCGACGTGCTGCCGCAGGCCCCCGACCTGCCGTGGCCCTGGCTCAGCGAGGCCGAATTCGACACCCTGGCCACCGAATTCGAGCGCACCGGATTCACCGGCGGCCTGAACTGGTACCGCAATCTCGACCGCAACTGGGAACTGACCGAGCCCTTCGCCGGTGCCACCGTGCAGGTCCCCACCTATTTCCTCTACGGCGAGAACGACCCGGACATGGAGGGTTTCAGCGGCCGCGACCCCCTGGCCACGTTGCGCGCCTCGGTCACCGATCTGCGTGCGGTGGTGCGGGTTCCGGACGCCGGACACCTGGTCCAACTCGAACAGTCCGCCGCCGTCGACGCCTTCCTGCTCACCGCACTCCGCGAGGTCACCGTGCCCGCTCGGTCGTAGGCGGGACTACCAGTGCAGCGGTGTCGGCACGGCGAACGGCGGCACCTGCTCGGGCGTGACGGCCGAGACGACCTGCACGCCCGCGCCGAGGAAATTCGCCACCGCGCGATCGATGTGGTCGGCCGAGGTGACGATGACGGCGTCCCGCGCGCCGATCTCGCGCAGGATCATCGCGGAGAACAGGGCGTTCTGGACCGTCGAGTCGGCCTGCGGCTCGCGATGGATCCGCTCGGCGGCGATCCCGTGTTCGACCAACCAGGCCGTCATCGCGTCGGCCTCGGTGACGCCGTTGTGCGGATTGCCGCCGGTGACCACGATGGGCGACAGCGGCGCGAGCACGGCCTGGACGTAGCCCGCGGTCAGCCGGTCGACCAGCTCCGGGCGCATGCTCCCGTCGGGCAGCAATCCGTAGCCGAGGATGACGATCGCCGTCTCGGGACCGCGCACCCCCAGCGGCGCGACCGCCGCGGCCGGGCCGGGACCGGCCAGCACGAGTGGCGTGCCGAACACCGTCGACGTGGCGATCACCGCCCCGGCGACAGCGCAGGGGAGACGTCGGACGAACGAACGAAAGGGGACGAAAGGGGCGAACATGGGGACTCCCGAATATTCCGGTGATGTCGCCACAGAATCCGCTGTCCCGCCCCGAAATTCGTCGGCCATTCGCTGTTCCTGGACAATTCACACGCGGATCGCCGAGGTTTGGTGGTGCGCGGAAAGGGCACTGTTGTCGGCCCCAGCCGCAGTCGGTCACGATTGGGACGAACCCCGCCGGACCTCGTCGGATGCCGGTAGCAGGCGGTTCCTTCGGGTTTCTCCAAAGACCAGACCGGCCGTTATGTGACTGGCGACAATATCCCGGAGAATGGTTGCCGAGAGCATCCCGAACACCGATGGTTGATACGTGGGATTTTTGGTCCCATGCATCGGAACGAGCCGTGTGGATTCGACATCGGAGTCAGAATGAACAGCTTGCTCGACAATCATCGTGGATGGGTCGCCGATATCTTCGCCGACGGATTGCGCGGCCACAGCGACGCTCCCGACCCGCGCGCCACCGCGGCCGTCGACGCGAAGCCGCTCTCGCCCCGGGACCACCGCCGCCGCGACGAGACGGAGGTGATCGGCTGGCGCGCCCTGTGCACCTGCGGCGCCTGGCAGGGCCGCACATGGCTGCGCGCCGAGCACGCCGCCGATCACGCCCCGCTCGACCGCGTCCTGCACTGCCCCGGCGGCCGCCTCGCGCCCGAACTCAGCCGCCTCGTCGTCGCCGAATGGGATTACCACCGGCTCGAGATGCAGGCCCTGCTCCCCGTGCACCTCGCCTACCAGGACTCGGCCTCGGCCCAGCAGCGCCTGGTCGAGGCCGTGCGCTTCGTCCGCGCCTCCGGCGCCTCCTGGGACGCCGTCGGCCGGGTGATCGGCGCGGAATCCGCCGAGGCCGCCGAGCGCACCTTCCGCCCCTGGCTGACCCCCACCTTCGCCGACCCCATGACGGCCGATCTGATCTAGCGACCCGCTCTACCCTGGAAGGAGCCCACCCCCGAGGGAGGTTCCCGTGTCCGGTGTCCTGCGTGTCCTGATGGCCGCGGTGTCGGCCCTCGCGGTGGCGTCGTGCGCCCAGGACCCGCCCCGCGACACGACTCCCGCCCCGATCGCGTCGTCGGTCGCCCCGAGCGCCCCCGGCGGCGTCCCCGACCTGGGCGCTCCCGAGGAGGTGGCGCAAGGGCTCGACGTCCCCTGGGGCCTGGCCTTCCTCCCCGACGGCACGGCCCTCGTCGCCGAACGGGACTCCGGGCGGATCCTGCGCGTGACACCCGGCCGCGCGCCTGAGCCGGTCCACCAGGTCCCCGGCGTCGTCGCCCGCGGCGAAGGCGGCCTGCTCGGCCTGGCCGTCGCCCCCGACGGGTCCGGCCTGCTCTACGCCTACTTCACCGCCGAGAACGACAACCGCATCCTGCGCTTCCGTCCCGGCGAACCGGGCGAGATCGTCTACCAGGGAATCGCGAAGGCGGGCAACCACAACGGCGGCCGCATCGCCTTCGGCCCCGACGGCATGCTCTACGTCGGCACCGGCGACGCGGGCGACAGCGCCCTGTCCCAGGACCCCGCCAGCCCCAACGGCAAGATCCTGCGCCTGACCCCCGACGGCGCCCCCGCCCCGGACAACCCCACTCCCGGCTCCCCGGTTCTGAGCCTGGGCCACCGCAATGTCCAGGGCCTCGCCTGGGACGACGCGGGCCGCCTCTACGCCGCCGAATTCGGCCAGAACCGCTTCGACGAACTCAATCTCGTCGAACCCGGCCGCAACTACGGCTGGCCCACCGTCGAGGGCCCCGGCGGCGCCGACCGCGGCTATACCGACCCCCTGCTCACCTGGCCGACCTCGACCGCGTCGCCCTCCGGCATCGCCATCACCGGCGAGACCCTCTATCTCGCGGCCCTGCGCGGCGAACGCCTGTGGACCACCGCCCTGTCCAACGGCACCGCGGCCGAGCCGAACGCCCACTTCACCGACACCTACGGCAGGCTCCGCACCGTCACGGTCGCCCCCGACGGCGCCCTGTGGCTCACCACCTCCAACACCGACGGCCGCGGCGACCCACGCTCCGCCGACGACCGCGTCCTCCGCTTCCCAGCCCGCTGACCGAGCTCCCCGGGCGACGTCCTCCGCTCGTCACCAACGAGATTTCCACAGCCGGGTGACATCGCCGGACCCTGAGTCGGTGGGGTGGTGATGGTTCGGTGGCGGGGTGAGTTCGTCGACCACGACGAGGTTTCCGCCGGACTGCTCGGCCCGGTACATCGCCGCGTCGGCGGAAGTCGACGTCTCTCGCGTCGACTGGTCAGATCGGTGTGGCCACTGGAGCTGGAACGATCTCGTCGGGTAGGGGACTTCTCAGGGTGAATTTCCGGGTCTTTCCAGGATCCGGAGACCGAAATCGGATGGCTACCGTCCATGGATGAACCGCGCTCGCCGCAGTCAGCCGCCAGTCATCGATGTCGTGTGGTTCTTCGCGATCGCCATCGTGCTGTGCTATGCGCTATCAGTTCCGATGGTCTTCCGGCTCGTCTCCACGGATTTCGACAACCTGATCGTTCCGATCCTGCAGCTGACTCCCATGCTCGCCGCGATCATCATGTGGCTCGCCCGACGGCCTGGAACATTCCGGGCGACCTTCGCCACCGGGTGGCGCGGCACACCGAAGTGGGCCGGTATCGGCATCGGTCTCATCACCGCGATCGCCGCCGTCCAGACGGTCATCGCGGTGGCTGGGGGGATCTGGCCGCTGAACCCGGTCGACGAGATCTCGGCGGCGGCAATCTGGATCGTTCCGGTCCTACTCATGCAGTCCGCCTTCGCTGTCGGCGAGGAGTTCGGCTGGCGCGGCTGGCTGGCGACCCGCGCCGCGTCCTGGGGATTCTGGCCGCTGGCCCTGGTCAGCGGTGTGGTCTGGATGATCTGGCATCTGCCGGTACTCGCTGTCGTCGGAGATCGACCACCGTGGGACATCGTCATCTATTTCGTGGGCATGCTTCCGTGGGCACCGCTGCTCCTCGCCCTTCGCTGGCGCTCGGGGAGTGTCTGGCCAGCCGTCCTGACCCACGGTGCGATCAACAGCATCCGGGTGTTCGTCCTGCAATCGGTCCCCGACGCGACAGATCATCTGCTCATCGAAGTGATCGGCTGGATACTGACACTCGCCGCGGCGATGTGGCTGATGCGCACGAGCCCGGCACCGGTCATCCAGGAACCCACCGCGGCCCACGCCTTTCCGCCCGGATAGCCGCTCACCGCCGCACCCGCGGATCGATCGGGAGTCGGGCGCGAAGGATGCCGAATGCTCTTGGAGCACAACGGATTTCGTAGTGCTCGGTGCGCGCCGCGAGCGATCACCGGGCGTACCGGACCGGTGTCCGTTGCCGTCCCGGATCGATCGCGCCGTCATCGGTGGCGACCCTCGCTTCGATGCCCTGGGCAGGCTCGACGTGCCCATTCTGGAGATCACCCAGGCCGCCGATGTCGGGATGGGGTCGTTCTACCACCACTTCGCCAGCCGGGAAGACCTCTTGCGGGTGGCCGGGCCGGAATTCGGTGAGGGGCGTATCGAAGCAGAAGACTGAACCGGGCGCGCGGGGAGATTCACCGCGCGCCCGGCGGCGGATCAGCCGCCGTTGATCGCGGCGGCCAGGCGGGGGAGCTGGCGCAGTGGGGCGTGGTGCTCGACTTCCATGCGCTGTTCGGCGTCGAAGATCTCGCTGAGTCCCGGAGCGGGGTCGTGGGTTCCGGACTGCGGCAGGGTGGTCGCGCTGAAGGGCCAGTCGGAACCGAAGACGATGTGGTCGCGACTGGTCACGGCCGACACCGCCGACATCGCGGCAGGCGATCCGCTCAGCGCGGTGTCGTAGTAGAAGCGCGAGATCTGCGTCTTCGCGTCGAGCAGCGACGGCTTGTCCAGCCCCTCGGGCCAGTTCTCGCCGACCGCGGTCTCCGACGCGACGCCGACGCGCCAGGACAGGAACGGCAGGGTGCCGCCCGCGTGGGAGAGCTGGAACCGGATATTGGGGTAGCGCTTGGTGACACCGGTCAGCATCATCATCGTCGCGGCCCGGGTCGTGTCGAAGGTGTACTCGATGAGGAAGTCGGGCAGGGGCAGGCTCGGCTTGGCGTCGTCGGCGATCGCGGCGGGGTGCACGAAGACGTAGGCGTTGCGCTGGTTGAGCGCCATCATCAAGGGCTCGTAGCGCGGGTCGCCCAGGTAGACGCCCTGGTAGGCGGACAGCAGCACGATGCCGTCGGCGTGCAGAACGTCGAGGGCGTAGATCGCCTCGGCGACCGAGGCGGCGATGTCGGGCATGGGCAGCACCGCGAACGAGCCGAAGCGCGTGGGGTACTGCCGGGTGAGTCCGGCGACGTACTCGTTGCAGTAGCGGGCCATGTCGTTGGCTTCCTTGCCTGGGGCCAGGAACCCGACGCCGGGGTCGGAGACCGACAGGGCCTGGGCCTGGATGCCGTAGTAGTCCATGAATTCCATCGCGGACTCGGGCGACCACTCCGGCGTGGGGTAGCCGCCGACGGTGAAGTGCCCGTGTGACAGCAGCGCCGCGCGGTAATCCGGCGGCAGCACGTGCGTGTGCAGGTCGATGCGGTAGGTGCCGGTGGGCGCGGCGTTCTGGGCGCGGGCCGTTCCGGTCGCGCCGAACTTCGTCGACGTGCCGAGGGGGAGTGCCGTCGCCGCCGCGACGCCGAGCGTGCCTGCGACAGCGCCTCCCAGCATGCGTCGGCGGCTCACACCGGCGCGTTCCGGGTTGCCGGATTCGTTCACGAGAATGTCCCTTTCCGTCGGTTGTTCCAGTCGCATCGCGAGCTCCCGGTCGGCGCGGTCGGAGTCCGCCCGGGCGGGGATGGGCTATGGGGTGGAGGGTGCTCGATCGAGGGGATCGAGCGACGCGATGCGTGAAGCGCTGATGAAAGTATCAGATGCGATCAGATGCGATAGGTCAACCGCCGCCAGAGAACTCTCAGGCGATCCGCAGGGCACTGAAAGGAAACGCGTGGGCGACATCACGTCTCGTAGGTATTTACATCAAATATGATTATTTCATCACCATAGGTGTGAATACGACATCTCATGCCCGGATCGTCTCCCGGGTCGGCCACGGGGGAATCTGGAGGAAATATGAGGCTTCAACAGTGGGATCCCGTCGATCACGGCGATACGGTCGGCCGACGCGTGCGGCGGCGGATCGCACGCGGCGTCACGCTCGGACTCGTTGTCGTGCTGGGGCTGGCGACCATCGGGATCGTGTCCCTGGAGCTGTCTCTACGCAACCGCATCGAGGGCTGCCTGGCGGCCGGTCTGCGCGAGGACCTCGGCTCCTCGGTGGAGGTGGATCTCGGCCCCCGGCCCGTCGTGCTCGGCCTGATCGACCGGCGGATCCCGAAACTGACCGTGGACGGCGACGACGCGCGGTTCGGTCCGGCGGTGGGCATGGCGGTCCATGCCACGCTGCATCAGGTCTCGATGGCCGAGGACGGAAGTTCGGTCACCGTGGGCAGCTCCGAGGCGCGCGTCGACTGGAGTGCCGACGCGATCGAGCGGACGCTGCACGGTCTGGCCGGTGAGGTCAGGATGTCGGCTGCCGATGGCACGGTCGATGTCACCGGCGTCCTCGGCGTGGTGTCGGTACGGCTGCGCCCCTCTGTCGACAACGGGGTGATCCGCGTCGAGATCGTCTCCTCCCGTGGGGTTTCGCCGCAGTTGGCGAACGAGATCGCCGACCTGCTGACGCGGAGTCTGCGCGACTATCCGCTGGGGCTGCGCCCGGAAATCGCGACCGTGACCGACTCGGGAATCCGGGTCGAACTCCGTGGTGGCGGTACCGAGCTGCCGGTATCCGGCGACACGTGCTGATTTTTTCATCAGAAATAGCTTGACCTGCCAAGAGTCGGTGCTCGATGATCGACGTGGTAGGTAGCGACGAAGTTGCCGAGCTGGCGGTAGAGGAGTGGTTCCATGGTGGTCACCGGAAGGAATCTGGCTGGATGGCTCCGCCCCGGCGCCGTTGTCGCGGTGCTCGCGGCCCTACTGGCGACGATGTATCTGGGATACATCGTCGATCCGGAGAAGAACCTGCACGACTTCCCGATCGGACTGGTCAACCTCGATGTCGGCGACACGGTCGGAGGTGAGCAGGTCGATGTGGGCGACCAGATCGCGGCCTCGATGGTTCAGCGGATCCCCGCCGACAAAGTCGAGCTGCGTGAGATGGGCCTGCCGGAGCTGCATCGGGCCATGCTCGACGGCGAGATCTACGGGGCGATCGTCATCCCGAGCGACTTCACCAAGCGTGTCTCGATCCTGGGCGCGGCCGGTGTCGTGCCCGGCGACGTCGATTGGCCCGTCATCACTGTCGAAACGAATCCGGCGGCGGGCGCCTACGCCACCCAGATCCTGCTGCGCATCACCACCCAGGCGACGGACGAGGCGAACAAGGCGGTGGGCGCCCAGCTGCTCGAGCGGGTGCGGAACCAGCTCCAGCCGACATCGGACGCGCCCGCCACCGAACTCTCCGGCGTGAGCCGCCTGGCCCTGGCTGAGCCCGTCTCGGTGGTGGTCGTGCCGTTCCGCGTGCTCCCCGACGGCGCCGGTGGGGGACTGTCGGCCTTCTTCTACACACTGCTGCTGCTACTCGCCGGGTTCACCGGCGCGATGATCATCCACGCGATGGTGGATTCGTCACTGGGTTTCGCGCCGACCGAATACGGGCCCTGGTACGTCCACTACCCGGCGACACCGATCTCGCGCGTGCGCACCCTGCTGCTGAAGTGGGGCATTCTCGTGGTCGTCGCGCCGGTGGTGTCCGGGATATATCTGGCTGTCGCGACGCTGCTGGGGATGTCGATCGAGCGGGCTCCGATGCTGTTCCTGTACGGGGTGCTGGCGATCGTGGCGGTCGGGGTCACCGCGCTGTCCGTCCTGGCGATCTTCGGCGCGGCCGGGTTGCTGGTGAACCTCATCGTGTTCATCGTTCTCGGCCTGCCCTCCGCGGGCGGAACCGTGCCGATCGAGGCGACACCGAGGGGGATGGCGTGGCTGTCCACCTTCGAGCCGATGCACCAGATCTTCATCGCGGTGCGAGCGATCCTCTTCTACGACGCCCGGGCGAGTTCGGGTCTGGCGCACGGAGTGGGGATGGCCCTACTCGGTCTGCTGATCGGACTGGTCATCGGCCTGGCCGCGACGATCTTCTACGACCAGAAGGGACTGGAACGTCGGGCTGTCCCGGCGGCCGCACAGCAGTGACCGGCGCCGCCCCGGCCGGGGGCGCCGGTCCGAAGGTGGGCGGGCGGCCTCGTCGAGATCCGTGATCGCGGGTTCGATCTCCGCGAGCACCGCCCGATCGGCACCGAGCCGGGGCGGCACAGGGGCGACGTCATGGTCTCGGGGGCCTGGCGATGGCGCGCGTGCTCGATCCCAGTGGGTGAACTCACAACCCTATAGATCAGGCGATCAAATATGATCAAACGATCAATATCGCGATCATCGATTCGAGTGCTGTTCGGCTCGGGAGTGGCGCGGCGACAAGCGTGGGAAGTGAGAAGCAGTGTCTGACAGTGGGGTTCAGCCGCTTCATGATGAGCCGTTCGATGACTCGCCACCGGCCGGAAGGGGGGTCGATGCCGTGCGGACGCCGGTCGTCGTGCGGCTTCTTCTCGGGATGTTCCGGTGGTATCACCGCCATGAAGTGGGCGGGGTGCTCGATCCGGCGCCGGGGCCGGTATTGGTCGTGGCCAACCACGGCTTCGGTGGGATCTTCGACCTGAATGTCCTGGCGGCGCGCTCGGCGTACGTCTACGTCGGAGATCCGCGGCGGGTGGTCACCCTGACGCATCACATGGCCTGGGCGATCGGGCTCGGTCCGCTGCTCGGCAAGCTGGGGGCCGAGCCCGCGACCGGGGAGAATGCCCTGAGAGCCCTCGCGCGGGGTGAGCATGTCCTCGTGTTCCCCGGGGGTGATGTCGACGCGTTCAAGTCGTGGGGTGAGCGCAACGAGATCGTCTTCGCGGGCCGGACCGGATTCGCCCGGCTGGCGATCCAGGCGGGGGTACCGATCGTCCCGGTGGTCACGTCGGGGGCGGGGGAATCGCTGATCTGCCTGTCCGATGGCCGCGCGCTGGCGCGCTGGCTGCGTCTCGACGAGGTGCTGCGGCTCAAGCGGCTGCCGATCACGCTGTCGTTGCCCTGGGGTCTCACCGCGGGAATCGCGGGGCTGCTGCCCTACTTCCCGCTGCCGACCAAGATTCGGACCACGGTGCTGCCGGTCACGTGGCCCGAGCCGGGGGAGTCGCCCGCGGAGTTCGCCGAACGGGTGCGTGGGGTGATGCAGGAGGAGATGGACCGCCAGACCGCGAACCGTGTCCTCCTGCTCGGATGAGAACCGGTCAACCTCACCAGTGCTGAGTTTTTCATCAGAAATCCTTGACGTAGATTCGATCGAAGGTGATGATATTATCAACTTCACTGGGAGGTACATCGTGACAAGCATCGACAAGGAAGTCGACACCGGGCAGACCGTGCGGGTCGGCAACCGCGAGATCTACTTCACCGAGTTCGGATCGGGCCCCGCGGTCGTCCTGCTGCACGGCGGCGGTCCCGGCGCGACCGGACTGTCGAACTACTCGCGCAATATCGAGGCGCTGGCGGAGCACTTCCGCGTGATCGTCATCGATATGCCGGGCTACGGCCGGTCGTCGAAGTACATCGACCAGTCCGATCCCTTCGGCTACCTGGCGCGCGTGCTCGGCCAGTTCCTCGACGTGCTGAAGATCGACTCCGCGCACCTCATCGGTAACTCCTACGGCGGGGCGGCGGCACTGCGACTGGCGATGGACCGCCCCGACAAAGTCGGCCGTCTGGTCCTGATGGGTCCCGGCGGCGTCGGTTCCACCCGTGCCCTGCCGACCAAGGGTCTGCAGGAGCTCCTCAACTACTACCCCGGTAGTGGCCCCAGCCGCGAGAAGATCATCCGCTTCATCCGTGAGTACCTGGTGTACGACGGCGCGACGGTGCCAGACGAAGTGATCGAGGAGCGCTACCGGGCCAGCATCGCCCCTGAGGTCGTCGCGAACCCGCCGCTGCGTCGGCCCTCGGGTCTGTTCGCGCTGCGCACGCTCTGGCGGATGGATCTCACCCGGGACTCACGCCTGAGCGAGGTGCGGCATCCCACGCTGGTGGTGTGGGGCGAGGACGACAAGGTCAACCGGCCGTCCGGTGGCCGGATGCTCGCCGAGACCATGCCCGACTGCGACCTGTACCTGGTCGCGCGCACCGGGCACTGGGCGCAGTGGGAGCGGGCCGAGCTGTTCAACACCCTCGCGATCGCGTACCTGAAGGCCGAGCGATGAGCGGCATCGTATCGAGTACCGAGTCGGTCTTCGGCGCAGTGCACCTGGGCTACATCGTGGTGGAGTCCGCGTGCCTGGGCGAATGGCGTCGCTTCGGTGTCGATGCGATCGGCATGCACGCCGACGACATCGACAGTTCCACGCTGCGGTTCCGCCTCGACGAGCACGCGTGCCGTTTCCTGGTGGAGCGGGGTCCGCAGGAGGACGTGACGGCCGTCGGCTGGCAGGTCGACGATCACGAAACCTTCGATCGGATCATCGCGCGCGTGTCCGATCGCGGCGTACCGATCTCCGAAGGCAGCGCCGAGGACGCGGCCCGCCGCGGCGTGGAGCGGCTGTGGCGGTTCCCCGGGCCCAAGGGCATCCGCCAGGAGATCTTCACCGTCCCGGTGACCACCTCCGAGCCGTTGCGCATGCTCAGCTCCGGGTGGGTGACCGGCGAAGCCGGTATGGGACATGTCGCGATCGTGTCGAGGGAACCGGAATCGCTGCGCGGCTACTACGAGACGGTCTTCGACTCCCGGCTCAGCGACTACATCGACGAGAACGTCTCCGGCCTCACCCTCAAGATCAGGTTCTTGCGGGTGAACGAGCGGCACCACTCGATCGCGATCGCCAATATCCGGGGCGTGAAGATCGACCCCGTCCGAACGCGGGTGCAGCACATCAACATTCAGTCGGGCTCGCTCGACGACGTGCTGGCGGCCTACGGGCGTGTCACCGATCTCGGGTTCCGGATGGCCTGGTCGGTCGGTCAGCACACCAATGATCGTGAGCTGTCCTTCTACTGCGTCACCCCGTCCGGATTCGAGCTCGAGGTCGGCTGGAATCCGATCGTGTTCGGCCCGGAACGCGAATCGACGTGGGAGCCGACCACCTATCAGGGCATCAGCATCTGGGGCCACACCCCGGTCGGCGAGACCGTGCTGGACAAGTTCACCCAGTTCCGGCAGGTGGTCCGCACGCTGCGGACACCCGAGATCACAGTTCCCCAACTCAGCGGAGGCATGGCGCGATGAAATCGTTCGACTACGACGTGGTAGTCGTCGGCTTGGGGCCCACCGGTCTGACGCTGGCGAATCTGCTCGGCCGTCGTGGCGTGCGGGTCCTGGTACTCGAGCGGGAGCCGGAGTTCTACGGCCTGGCGCGGGCGGTGTACACCGACGACGAGGGCATGCGGATCTTCCAGACCGCCGGTGTCGCCGAGGAGGCCTCGGCCCAGATGAATCTGGACTGCACGGTCCAGTGGGTGCGCAGCGACGGCTCGGTGCTGGCCCAGTTCAACCAGGTCTCGCGCCCGCTGGGGTGGCCGGTGGCCAACTTCCTGTACCAGCCCTACCTGGAGAACACGCTCGAGAACGCCCTCGACCGCTACCCGCACGTGACCGTGCGGCGTGGCAGGGAGGTCCTCGACTTCGACCAGGATGCCGACGGTGTGCTCGTGCGGCACGCCGAATGCCGCGGCACCGGATACGGCAAACACGCCGCCGATACCGACGCGACCACCTCGGAAGAGGTGCGGGCGAAGTTCGTCGTCGGCTGCGACGGCGGCCGCAGCGTGGTACGCACCCAACTGGGCATCGATATGACCGGTCGGAGCTACCCGGAACGTTGGCTCGTGGTCGACCTGCTCGCCGAAGACGGCGTCGACGCCTTCCGGCACCTGCCGTACTTCAACTTCGTCTGCGATCCCGACCTGCCGACGGTCTCGTGTCCGCAACCCGGTGGACACCACCGCTTCGAGTTCATGCTCAACGACCAGCAGAGCAAAGAGGAGATGGAGGACCCCGACCAGGTCCGCGATCTCATCGGTCGCTACGTCGATCCCGACGAGGTGACGGTCCTGCGCAAACTGGTCTACACCTTCAACGCCGTGGTCGCCGACCAGTGGCGTGAGGGACGTGTTCTGCTCGCCGGGGACGCCGCGCACATGACGCCCCAGTTCATCGGCCAGGGCATGAATTCCGGTGTCCGCGACGCCGACAACCTGTCCTGGAAGCTCGGCGCCATCATCCAGCACGGTGCGAGTCTCGACCTGCTCGACACCTACGAGACCGAGCGGCGGCCCCACGCCAAGGCGATGATCGATCTGTCGGTGCTGAACAAGAGCCTCGTCTCGGTCGACAACAAGCTCGCCGCGGGTGCCCGCGATGTCGCCCTGGCCGCCGCGCTGAAGGTGCCCGGACTCAACACGTGGATCCGCGAGGCGAAGATGAAGCCGTCGCCGCGGTTCAAGCGCGGCGCCTACTTCGGACTTCCGCGCAAGTTGACGCGCGGTGTCGAGGGCACGCTGGCCCCCCAGCCGGAGATCCGCACCTTCGATGGGCGCCACCAGCGCCTCGACGAAGCGCTCGGCCTCGGCTTCGCCGTCGTCGGCTACGGTGTCGATCCGCGCGAGGGACTCAGTGTCGCCCAGCGCAATGCCTTGCAGATACTCGGCACCCAGTTCGTCACCGTGTACGCGACCGGTGGCCGTCCGCAGGGCGAGCCGGGCGATGCCCGGGTCGCCGCCACCGACTACGCTGACGTCGAGGACTACACCGGCGACATGGCCCGGTGGTTCGCCAAAGCCGGTGTCGCCCAAGGCGGCACGGTCGTGCTCCGGCCGGACCGGTACGTGTTCGGGATCAGCGCGAAGTCCGACGCCTCCGAGTTGGTCACCGCGCTGCTGGTCCGCCTCGCCGTCACTCCCGCGATGCTGACCGCCAACCACAGCCCGCTGCGCGTCGTGGCATCCGCCGCGCCGACTCCCCTGGAGGAAGCCCGATGACCACGACCACCAGCGAACTGCCCGCCGTCCTCGCCGCCGCCGAACGGCTGGCGACCGCGACGGAGCTGGGCGTGCCCGTGGCCGCGGTGCGTGACCTGATCGGCGCCGACGACGTGGACCTGGCCTACGCGGTACAGAGCCTGGGCACGCGCCGACGCGTCGACGAGGGCGTCCGCGTCGTCGGGCACAAGATCGGCTTGACCTCCACGGCCGTGCAGCGTCAACTCGGTGTCGACCAGCCCGACTTCGGCGTGCTCTTCCACGATATGGACGCGGGCACGACGCCACTGTCCGAGCGGCCGAGGTTGCTGCAGCCCAAGATCGAGGCCGAACTCGCCTTCGTCCTCGGCGCCGACCTGACCGGTGACGACCTCGATCCCATCTCCGTGCGGGGCGCCATCGACTACGCCGCACCCGCGCTCGAGATCGTGGACAGTCGGATCGCGGGCTGGGACATCACCTTCGGTGACACCGTGGCCGACAACGCCTCGAGCGGCTGGTTCGTGCTGGGCGAACAGCGGCTCTCCCTCGATGACTTCGAGCCGCGCGAGATCACGATGGCCATGCGCATCGATGGCGAGATCGTCTCGCGCGGAAAGGGCGCGGACTGCCTCGGCGACCCCCTGCTGGCGCTGGCCTGGCTCGCGCGCACCGCGCAGGCACTGGGAGATCCGTTGCGCGCGGGCGAGGTCGTGTTGTCCGGCGCGCTGGGGCCGATGGCGCCGCTGGTGCCCGGCGCGCGGGTCCACGCCGAACTGACACAGCGCTCGGGGCCGCTCGGCACCGTCGACTTCACCCTGGAGGAACTGCGATGAGCCGCACCAAAGTCGCCGTCATCGGATCGGGCAATATCGGCACCGACCTGATGATCAAGGTCCTGCGTCTGTCCGACACGCTCGACATGGCCGCCATGGTCGGCATCGACCCGAACTCCGACGGGCTCGCCCGCGCTGGTCGGTTGGGTGTGCAGACCACCTCCGACGGGGTCGGGGGTCTGATCGGGCTGCCGGATTTCGCGGACATCGACATCGTCTTCGACGCCACCTCGGCGGGCGCGCACAAGGCCAACGCCGCCGCCCTCGCCCCCTACGGCAAACGCTTGATCGATCTGACGCCCGCCGCGATCGGACCGTTCGTCGTTCCGGCGGTGAACCTCGACGAGCACGTGGACGCCGACAACGTCAACATGGTGACCTGCGGTGGTCAGGCGACCATCCCGGTGGTCGCGGCCATCGCCCGGGTCACCGCGGTGCCCTACGCCGAGATCGTCGCCTCGATCGCGTCGAAATCCGCGGGCCCCGGCACCCGAGCCAATATCGACGAGTTCACCGAGACCACCTCGACCGCCATCGCCGCGGTGGGCGGCGCCCAGCGTGGCCGCGCGATCATCGTGCTCAACCCCGCGGAACCGCCGCTGATCATGCGCGACACCGTGCTCGCGCTCATCGACACCGCCGACACCGAAATCCACGCGCGGATCAAGGAATCGATCCTGTCGATGGTGGCCGATGTCGCCGCCTACGTGCCGGGCTACCGCCTGAAGCAGAGCGTGCAGATCACGCCCGTCGAGGCCGCAGCTCCCCTGCGCACCCTCGTCGGCGACACCTCGGTCACCCACCAGGTCAGCGTCTTCCTCGAGGTCGAGGGTGCCGCGCACTACCTGCCCGCTTACGCCGGAAACCTCGACATCATGACCTCGGCCGCCGTGCGGGTCGCCGAGCGGATCGCGGCATCCACGAAGGAGAGTGTGCGATGAGCACCGAGATATTCCTGCAGGACGTCACCCTGCGCGATGGGATGCACGCACTGCGGCACCGCATCGATCCCGCCAGGGTGGCCCGGATCGCCGCCGCGCTCGACGCCGCGGGCGTGGACGCGATCGAGGTCGCCCACGGTGACGGCCTGCACGGCGGCAGCCTCAACTACGGGCCGGGCAGCCACACCGACTGGGAGTGGCTCGAAGCCGCCGCGGGGGCCGTGCGGTTCGCCCGACTGACGACCCTGCTGCTGCCCGGCATCGGCACCATCGAGGACCTGCGTCGCGCGTACGATCTCGGCGTGCGCTCGGTCCGGGTGGCCACCCACTGCACCGAGGCCGATATCTCCGCCCAGCACATCGCCTACGCGCGCGAACTCGGCATAGACGTGTCCGGCTTCTTGATGATGAGCCACATGAACAGCCCGCAGGGTCTGGCCGAGCAGGCGAAACTCATGGAATCCTATGGCGCGCACTGCGTGTACGTCACCGATTCCGGCGGGCGGCTCACCATGGACGGTGTTCGTGACCGCGTGCGGGCCTACCGCGACGTGCTCACGTCCGAGACCGAGATCGGTATCCACGCCCACCAGAACCTCTCGCTGTCGGTGGCCAACAGTGTCGTCGCGGTGGAGGAGGGCGTGACCCGCGTGGACGCGTCCCTGGCCGGACTGGGCGCCGGGGCGGGCAACACTCCGCTCGAGGCGTTCGTCGCCGTCGCCGACCTGACCGGCTGGGAACACGGCGCGAACCTCGACCGGCTGACCGACGCGGCCGACGACCTGGTGCGTCCGCTGATGGACCGACCCGTCCAGGTCGACCGCGAGACCCTGACGCTGGGCTACGCGGGCGTCTACTCCAGCTTCCTGCGCCACGCGGAGAACGCCTCGGCCACCTACGGCGTGGACGTGCGCACGCTGCTCACCATCGCAGGCCGTCGCGGCCTGGTGGGCGGACAGGAAGACATGATCGCCGATATCGCGCTCGACCTGGTCGGCGATCACTGAGACTTCCGGCCCGCGCGGGCAGGAAGGTGACGCGGTCCCGGCCTTTGTCACAGGAGGCCGGGACCGCTGTCCCCATGAACCGGAAGGCGGAGTGCCATGACCGCCGCCGATGTCAGGCGGTACGGCGGCCGGACCGTCGCCGAGCGCAAGGCGCAACGACGGCGTCGGTTCGTGGACGCGGCCACCCGCATCTGCGCCGAGCGCGGCTGCTTCGGCTGCTCGCTCAGCGATATCTGCGCGGCGGCGTCGCTGTCGAAGCGGCAGTTCTACGAGGAATTCCACACTCTCGACGAGGTGCTCGTGGCGGCCTATGGCCGGATCCAGGACCGAGCGGCCGTCGCGGTGGCAGGCGCGCTCGCCGGTCGATCCGTGCCCGTCGAACCGGCCGAGGCCGTCCGCGCCGCGCTGACCGCCTATTTCGCCGCGATCGAGAGCGAGCCGGACGGCGCCAGGTTCGCCGTGCTCGAGGTGAGCGGTGTCGGTGAACTCGCCGCACAGCAGTGCCGGGCGCACGCCCACCGATGGGCCCGGCACACGCTGGAATTCCTGGCGGCGACCGGGACGCGTTCCGACGACGACGCCGTCCGGCTGCTGACCGCCACGGTGAACGCGGTCGCGCGCGAAGGGCTGTCCCGCGCGCCGGAGCTGCCGCCGTCGAGCCTGGTCGGGCTCCTGACGGGCATGGCGATGCTGGTGGTTACGCGAGGGGCTTCGGCAGATCGCGGGGCAGTGGCTTGGTAGCCAGCCGCTCGGCGGCGTCCTTGGACATCCCGAACATGCGCAGGACCCGGCCGGTCACCTGATCGGTCAGCTCCCCGGCGTCGGCCTCGGGTGTACTGTCCAGTAGCTGGAGCAGCCCCAACAATGCCCCGCCCGCGGCCATCATGGCCATCTCGATATCCATCGGGTCGAATCTGCCTGCCTGCTGCGCGGCCGCGATATCGCGGCGCGCGCGGGGAGCGAGGCCCTCGTCGCGAACGAGGATCGATGTGCCCGAGTGCAGGATCACCCGGACGCCTTCGGGGAAGTCCCGCTGCATCCGGCCCGTCATCCGGAAACTCACCGCGAACACTTCCGCCGGGTCCCGATAGTCCGCGACCACGCCGTCACGAAGCACGCCGTAGGTGTTCAGGACGCTGCGGACGGCTTCCTCGAACAGCTCGTCCTTCGAGGAGAAATGGTTGTAGAACGACCCGAATCCGACGTCGGCGGCATCGGTGATCTCCTGGATGCTCACCGCGGTGCGCCCCTCGGCCAGCAAGGCGGTGGCCGCGGTCAACAGCGCATTGCGCGTGCGCGCCCGGCGCCTGTCCACCCGATTCCGCGTGGTGGGTGCGGCTGTCATCGAACCTTCCTCCCCATCCCGGCCTACGCCCGGGGTCCGATCGCTCGCGCGATGCCCCGGAACGCCTGGCGCCGAATCGTGCTCCGAACCCGGTCCAGAACCGACGTCGACGATGTGACGGCCGGGGCGGTGCCGAACCGGGGGAACAGGGCCAGCGCGTTGACGCGCTCGACGGCGCGGCGCTCGGTGTGGTCCAGACCCGCGTAGGCGTCGAGGCCACCGCCGAAGTAGAGGACCGCCGGGTCGGGGGCGAACGGCCAGTCGCTGCCGTAGAGGACGTGGCCCGGCCGGGCGAACGACAGCAGGCTCGGCAGCGCCGACGCGCTCGAGGACAGCGCGGTATCGAAGTAGAACCCGGCGAACTCGTCGATCAGGTCGGCCGGGCTCACCCCCGTTTCGCTGAAGATGGTGAGCGCCAGCCGGTGGGCCGCGTAGGGGACGAAGCCACCACCGTGCGACAGGACGAACTTGATGTTCGGGTACTTGCGTCGAATCCCGTTGCGCACCAGCAGATAAGCGGCTCGGGTCGTGTCGAGGAGGAAGTCCGCGGCAAAGGGTAGGACGCCGGAGACCGGCTCGCCGGGAAGGTCCGCCGGATGGATCAGAACGACGGCGGCACGCTCGTCGAGCACGCGGAAGAGATCGTCCTGACCCTCGGACCCGAGATAGTGCCCCGCGGCGTTTCCGAGCAGGACCACTCCGTCGGCGCCGAGCGTGTCGAGGGCTCGCTCGGCTTCCAGCGCGGACGCGCGCGCGTCGGGCATGGGCACCGTGGTCATGAACCCCAGCTGCCCCGGATGGGCGGCCGCGATCTCGGCGGAGTGGTCGTTGAGAGCCTGGGCCAGCGCCGTGGCCTCGGCGGGGTCGGTCAGGAACGTGGTTCCGGGCGTGGACACCGACAGAATCGCCGAGCAGATACCCGCGGTCGTCATCAGGCGCAGGGCCGAGTCCGGTGACCAGTCCGGCAGCTCCCGGCCGCCCGGAGCCGTGATGCCGTGGCGGCGCAGCGCGTCACGGTAGACCGGCGGGATCATGTGCTGATGCACGTCGATGCGGTCCGCGTTCATCGGGTCCTTCCGTTCATGGTGGCCACGGTGAGCGGATGTGTGACTACACCATCGGCATGTATGTGATGATTATATCAGTAACGATGACACTATATCTATAGTGATGAAAATGTCAGCACATCGGTCGAGTCGTCCATTGCGCTGGTCGTCGTGATGGATCATCATTGATGAAACAGTCACTAACGATGAGCTGGGGTCGCGCGCTGTACGCCACACCGGCGGAGAGGGTCGGTTCGGATGTCGAACCCGCGGCGCGGCGTCGCCCTGCCTGCGGTCGGAGTCCTGTGCTCCGCCGCGCTGTTGATCTCGGGATGTGGAACCGGCGCCCAGGACGGCGGTGCGGGATCCACGGCCGCCATGTTCGTCGACGACGCGGGCGAGGTCTACCTCGGTCAGTCCGCGCACTGCGCCGGGACGGGTGGATCCACCGAAACCAACGGATGTGCCAGCGGCAGCCAGCCACTCGGCACCGCGGTGACTTCACCCGCCGTGCCTCCACCAACGGCACGCCCCAGGGCGATCGGGTCTACAGCTATGGCAACTCGCGATTGCGCGGCGGCCTGCCCGGCCTGTCGCCGCAGCGAGGGGAGAGTCTGGCCGACGACAGCACGCTCGGCGGGTGGACCCACGCCCTGAAATCACCGACCCCGGGTATCCCGGGCGACAGTGGAAGCGCCTTCCTCGATGCGGAAGGGCGGGCGATGGGCACGCTGTCCACCCTGGGGCTCGGGCTGCCCGTCATCAACAATGTCGGCGATATCAGCCGTGAACTCGCCTATGCGCGAGCGCATTCCGGGATTCCCGGGTTGCGGCTCGTGCTCGGAACCGAGGGATTCGACCCGAACCGGTGACACCGGGGCCTACTCGCCCACTTCGAGCGGCAGGTCGGGGTGTACGGGCAACTGGGGGAGTGGTCCGGAGCTGAGGCGCTGCGCGGTCCGCTTGGTCACGCCGAACATGCGCAGGGCCCGATACGCCATCTCGTCGGCGAGTGCCGCCGCGTCCGCGTCCGGGTCGGCATCGAGCCGCTGGAGCAGTCCCAGCAGGGTCCCGCCCGCGGCCATGACCGCCAGATCCGGGTCCATCGGTTCGAAACGACCGGCCTCCTGCGCGGCGACGATATCGTGCCGGGCCCGTGGCGCGAGCCCTTCGTCGCGCAGCATGACCCCCATGCCGGAATGCAGGACGACGCGCACCATCTCGGGCAGCAGGCGTTGCAGCCGCCCGGTGAGCCGGAAGCTGACCGCGAAGATCTCCGCCGGGTCGTCGTAGCGAGCCACGACCTGATCGCGCATCTCGCTGTAGACCTCGAGCGCGGACCGGACGGCTTCGTCGAAGAGCTGTTCCTTGGAATCGAAGTGGTTGTAGAAGGAACCGAACCCGACGTCCGCCGCGTCGGTGATCTCCTTGATGCTCACCGCCGACTTGCCCTCCGACAGGAACTTTCGTGCCGCACCGAGCAGCGCGGCGCGGGTGCGTTCCCGGCGGCGGTCGCTGCGCGTGGGTGTGGTCTGTTCGGCTGTCATCTGCCCTCCACCTCGAGTTACCGCGGCAATCATAACTGATGGGATGTTCAGTACCGATGCGCGCGGGACTCGTGACGTGGGGCGTCGGTCGGTCGCTGTGGGTACGGCGAGGGACCCCCAGCGACCGACGTACTGACGGCTCAGCCGATGGCGCCGGACAGGACGGGAAGCATCTTGTCGACCTGAGCTTCCCAGTATGCCCAGGCGTGGACACCCGAGGACGGGAAGTCGTAGGTCACGGTGGTGGCGCCCAGTGATGTCATCCGAGTCTGGAACGACCGCGAGTTGGTCAGCGACAGCGCCTCGAGTGCCGATCCCTCGGCGCCCTGCTTGCTCGGTTCCCTGGCCTCGGACGGCACACCATTCGCGGCCGAAACCCACAGCCGGGTCCCGTTCCGGATGAGGGCGGGTGCCAGGAACATGGGATCCATCCACTGCCATTTGTCGGAGGTCGGCGAGCTGATCATGCACGCGATATTGTAGCCGCCTGCCTTGACCATGGCGGCCGAGATCGCTCCGCGCATGCCCGGAGCCGAGGGGTTCAGGTATCCGGACAGCGACGCGGCGTAGCTGAACTGGGCCGGGTGATGAGCGGCCAGCGCGAGCGCGGCACTACCGCCCATCGAGAGCCCGATGACACCGTTGCGCGTGGGGGACAGGCCGAGTCGTTCGTGCAACGCGGCGGGCAGAACCCGGGTCAAGAAGGTTTCCCAGGTGTAGGTGTACGACTTTCCCGGCCCGGTGTCGGTATCGGGCACGGAATCACCCGCTATTTCGGATACCGCGCTCTCCGGTAGAGACGACGGACGATCCCAATCCATATAGAAACTGGACTGCCCGCCGACCGGCATCACGACAGTGATGTTGTGCTCGGTCAGTGTCCTGGCGACCTCGGTTTCGATCTCCCAGCCGTTGAGGTCCTCGCGTGCCCACATGCCATCCAGGGCATAGACCACGCGCTGGGTGTTTCCGTCGGCCGCGCGGAATACGCGAGTCTTGACGGGACCCATATCGGATTCGACCCAGAAGTCGACGCCGGTGGGGTTCGCGGCGCTCGCGCGCGGTGTCGCCACCAGCACCAACGCGAGTGATGCGAACAGGGCCAGCCACAATGTCATTCGGGAGAGCGCGATCAACGCTTCGTCTCTTTCCAAGGGTTGTCGGAGCCAGTTCGGCACTGGTCACCGGGCGTATGGATCAATCGGTCGTGGTCGCCGAATTCCAGCTTTCGCCGGAGCGGGGGCACCTGGCCGCGATGTTCGGCAGCCGCGTATCGAGAACCAGCGCGGAGGGCGGGTGGCTCCGGAACGCGCGAGCGCCGGGCGCGCGGGTGTCCACCGCGCGCCCGGCATCCCGATCGCTACTTCGCCTGCTGGTCGCTCTGCACCGACGGCTGGTTGATCGTGGTGTAGTACTGGGCCGCGGCGAAGATCGCCACCGGCGCGGCGATGAGCAGCTGTCCCGCCAGCACACCGAGGAAACCACCGGCCGCCACACCCGCGATGCAGCCCTGCGCCTCGGACGGGAGTCCGCCGAACATGGTCGCGAGCGCGCCGGTCAGTGCCGCGCCGGTCACGCCGCCGATGACGCAACCGACCGCCGCGCCGCCGATCCCGCCGACCATGGCTCCGATCGAGGCGCCGAGTCCGATCGTGCTCGTCATCCTGGCCCAGGCGTCCCTTTCCCGGTCGTAGTCGTTCTTCCAGGTGGCCTGATCCTCGTACGGCAGGGCGACCGGCTCGTAGTGCGCCTTGTCGAGGGTGAACTGCGGGGTCAGCGTCGCCGTCCGCTCGCCGACCTCGGCGGCGATGGGGAAGACGAAGTCGTCGACGCGGAACGCCAGTTCGGTTCCGGCGAGGACCTTGCCGTCCGGTGCCTTCACCTTCAGCGCGCCGTCCTCGACGACCAGGGAACCCGCGTCGATCTGGACGAGCGTGGACGTGTCGGTCGTGGTCGTCGTGTAGTTCACGACGCCGAGGTCGGCGGCCGGGGTGGCATAGGCCGTGTCGGTGCCGATGGCCAGCGCGCCGATCAGGATCGCTGATGCGGCGGTGAGGTGCTTGATGCGCATTTCTGTTCTGTTCCTTCTTCGTGATGGGGGAGATTTCCCGGGCGGGTCTGGTGGGCGGATCAGCCGAGTGTCGACAGCCAGTCGTGCAGCCAGGTGACGGCGGTGTGCCCGCTGTCGACGGGGTAGCTGCCGTAGCACATGTGGGTCCCTGATCCGTAGAAGTGCGCGAGCTGACGCGCGCGTTCGTCGCGAGCCGCGTCGGTGAGCTCGCCCTGTCCGTCGGCGGATCGCAGGGCGGTCAGCATTTCCGCCGCTGTGGTCCGGTAGCGGGGAAGATCCTCGGGATGGTCCGCGCGGACTCCGGCCAGGGCGCTGGCGATGGCGGTGACGAAGTCCTCGTCGTCGGTCGAGCAATACAGATCGCCGACGGCGCAGATCGTGCGGACGCGGCCGGTGACCGAGCCGAACCCGCCGGGACGCGGCCCTCGGACGCCGACGCCGTGGGCGGGCGGGCCGACCTGGGTATCGGCCCGCGATCGCTGGGGATCGGAGAGCAGGCCGACGGCCCGTACGCGATCCGGCGCACGACGCCACCGCCCCGGCCGATCTCCGCCACCAGATCGCCTGCGGCGTCGGCGCCCTGGCTGTAGCCGATCACGGCGAAGTCGGTGCCGGGGCAGCGGTCGGCCGTGGTGCGGATCAACTCGCGCGCGGTATCGACGGCGACCTGCTGCGACGCGCCATAGACCTTGCCCTCCCAGGGGAAGGCCGTCGCGGGATAGTCGACATAGGTGACCTGCTCGCTCGCGGGCAGACCGTCGGTCACCCCGGCGAGCATGCCGGGGCCCGTGGTGTGCCGGGCCGCACCGGTTTCCCAGGTGCCCGGAATCGCGATGACCGAGAGGCCGGGGCAGCCTGGATCCGCTGCGGCGTCGCTCGTCACCGTGCCGGTTGTTCCGGTCGTGAGCGCGATCGCCGTACCGGCGGCCAACACGATGGCCGCGGTGTGCATGTTCGTCCGCACGGTCGTGCTCCTTCGTCGATCGGCGCTGGGTCGGCAGGAGCGTGACCGGCGTCATCGGCGGATCTGCGCCCTGGTGGTATAAAACGTCACAGATGATGTTCTGATCAGTCAATCGTCGTCAGAGAACTCTCAAGCAATCGGTAAACCTCCGACAGGAAGCGTTTCGACCGGCAGAGGAAGTGAATTCAGGTGAACGCACCGACCACGGCGCGCACGACGCCGCTGCGCGACGTGGCCGCCCGTGCGGGTTCCGCCGTTTCGGGTGAGCGCGGGATGGTGCTGGTCGTCGACGACGACGCCGACGTCCGTGAATCGCTGGAACGTGGTCTGCGCCTCAACGGCTTCGCGGTGTGTACCGCGGCCGACGGCGCCGCCGCGCTGTCCGCGACCCGCGACCAGCTACCCGACGTGGTGGTACTCGACATCGAGATGCCGGGCCTGGACGGCCTGGCCCTCATCACCGCCCTGCGAGCACTCGGCAACGATGTGCCCATCTGTGTGGTGAGCGCGCGCACGCGGGTATCGGACCGGATCGAAGGACTCGAGCTGGGCGCGGACGACTATCTGACCAAGCCGTTCGACTTCGTCGAACTGACCGCGCGGTTGCGCGCGCTGCTGCGACGGCGCGGCAGTGGCTGGAGCGCCGCGCAGGAGTCGGTGGTCGTCGGGGCATTGCGGGTCGAGTTCGCGGCGCGGCGGGTGACGGTCGGTGGCCGCGAGATTTCGTTGACGCGGCGGGAATTCGAGCTGATCAGTGTCCTGGCCACCCACCACGGGGCGGTCGTGACCCGCGACCGGCTGCTGGAGACGGTGTGGGGATACGACTTCCGGCCGCAGACCAATGTCGTCGACGTCGTCGTCGGGCACATCCGCCGCAAGCTCGAGATCGACGGCGCGCCCCGCGTGCTGCACACGGTGCGCGCGGTCGGATTCGTGCTCCGGGAGGAGCGGTTGTGAGGGGGAATCTCTCCCTGCGAACACGGGTCGCGGTGGCGGCCGCGACCGGAACGACGCTCATCGTGGGGGCGCTCGCCGTCTTCCTGTTCGTCGCGATCGAGCGGAACAACATCAGGCACGTCGACGAGCAACTGGACGTCATGACCGGTCTGGTCGAAGCGAATGTCGGTACCGCGCAACTGTTCATCGGCAGCCTGCGCGATGGTGGCGTCGCCGCGATCACCCTGCATCAGGACGGCACCGTCCTCGCCAGCACGTCCACGCGGCTGCCGGAGCTGCCCGAAGGGCATCAGACACTGGCGATGGAGGATGTCGGCTACCGCGTCAAGACCATGGTGGTCGGGCAGTCTCCGATCGGCCCCCACCTCGTGTCGGTCGCCGCGCCACTGTCGGCGGCGGAATCGGTGACCCGGGAACAGCGTCAGCACGTCCTGCTCGCCGGAGCGGCGGCGATCGCGGTGGCATCGGGCTTGGGCTGGATACTCGGCGGCCGGGCGATCCGGCCGATCGTCGACCTGACCCGCCGCATCGATGCCGGTGATGCCCTGCCCGAGGCGGGTGGTCGGTTCCGTGTGCGCGAAGCCGATCGGCTCGCCGTCTCGGTGCGGTCCATGCTCGCGCGGATCGACTCCGCCCAGCAGCGCACGATCGCGGCTCTCGACACCGCCCGGACGTTCGCGAACACGGCCGCCCACGAGCTCCGCACCCCGCTCACCGCCATCCGCACCGACATCGAGATCGCGCGAGATGTCGAACTGCGCCCCGCCGAGCGCGCGCAGATCCTCGACGACGCCCTGCGCAAACACGGCCGGGTGGAGTCGACGCTGGTGGCACTGGAGTTGCTGGCCGCGGGCGAACTGACCTCGCGTCACGTCAGCGAACCGGCCGACCTGGTCGAGCTGGCCTACGTGACCGTCGCCGACGCGGCACGAACCCACCCAGAACTCGACGTGGCCGTCTCGGGTGAGCAACGAGCGGACTGCCAGTGCTCTCCGGCCGGGGTCCGCCTGATCCTCGACAACGGGATCACCAATGCCGTCCGCCACGGCCGGGCCACCCGGATCGAGATCGCCGTCCACCGAACCGCCGCCGGATTCCTGCTGACGGTCGACGACAACGGTGTCGGATTGCCCGAGGACGAACGGGACGTGGTGTTCGGCCGATTCCGGCGGGGCTCGGGCGCGGCGCGGGAAGGATCGGGCCTTGGCCTCGCCCTGGTCGCACAGCAGGCCGAATTGCACGGCGGGCGTGCGGAACTGATCACGAGTCCGCTCGGCGGCCTGCGGCTGGCCGTCGTCCTCGCCTGCCCCGAACCCGGGGTCGTGGGACCGTCCGAGCTCGCCGACCCCGGCGATCCGGTCAGGGAACGGTCGGGGACGCGATCATCGAGGAGTCGCGCCGCGACATGACGGCCGATCTGTCATCGAGCAGGGGGAGAGGCAAGAACACGATCGCCTTGACTCCGCCGTGGTCCGACTCGGTCAGCCGAACCTCGATCTGGTTTCGGCCTGCGAGGATCGAGACCACGATCAACCCCATGCGCGCATCGCTCGACAGGTGCATCAGACCGAAATCCGGTGCGCTGCCGAGTATCCGATTGACTCGGTTCAGTTCCTGCCGGGACATTCCCCGCCCTCGGTCGGCGACCTCGACGACCGCGCCACCCCGGACGAGGCCGCCCGAGACCGTGACGGGTGCGGTCGCGGAGGAGAAGTAGGTGGCGTTCTCGATCAGCTCGGCCAGCAAGTGGATGACGTCGGCGACGACTTCGCCATCGACCGAGACATCGGGGAAACGGTCGAGGGCGACCCGCGTGTAGTCCTTGGACTCGGTGATCGCACCCCGCACGACGTCGCTGAGTGTCACCGGATGCCGCCATTGCCGTCCCGGGCGTTCACCGCCGAGGATGATCAGATTCTCGGCATTGCGGCGTTCCCGGGTGGCCAGATGGTCGAGTTCGAACAGCAGCTCCATCTTGTCCGGGTCCTCCTCGTGAGCTTCCGCGGCATCCAGAACTTCCAGCTGGCGATACGCCATGGCCTGGCTGCGGTGTGCGAGGTTCAAGAAGATCGCGTTGACCGCGCCGCGGGTTCGGACCTCGGCCATCGCCGCGGACACCGCCGCGCGCTGGGCGGTGTCGAAAGCCTCCGCGAGCTCGCCGATTTCGTCGTCACCGAAGTCGGTCGGAGGTAGCACCGAGTCCAGCTCGACTGTCTCACCAGCGTTGATCCGGGCCAAGATCGCGGGCAATTCGGTGTCGGCGACGGCCAGCGTGTGCAGTCGAAGGCGCCGGAGTCGCCGAATGAGTCCGCTCGCCAACCAGGAGGTCAGCACGAAAGTCGCTATGGCGATGATCAGCGCCGCGAGCACGGTCAGCGTGGAGGTGCGCGCCGCGTTGTCCGCGATATCGGTCGCTCGCTGCTGGACACCGACGAAGTTGGATCGCCACAGCGTCAGCAGGCCGGTCGCGATGAGTTCCAGAATCTGCTGTGCCGCTGCGGAATCGGCGGACAACGGCCGGGGCAGGTCGTCGTCCGAGCCGTAGGTGGCCGAGGTGGGGTGTGCCGGGGTGGAGGCCGCGCCTCTGGCCACCACGGTGTTCTCGAACTCGACCAGTTGTCTCCACTGTGGGCTCGAGGTCAACTGCACGATCTTCTGCCGGACGGTGGGATTGTCCTTGTGACCCAGGGAGTCCAGGTCGGCGTGGTACGCGCCGACCCTGTTGGCGAACGCTTGCAACGTAGCCTGATCCAGCGCTGTGTCGATATCGGCGGCGGCGAGGAGCGCGTGCACCGCGGCGATGGCGTCGGCGGTGCGCAGCAAGGTCGCGGTCGTGGTCAACGCGATCGCGCTGTCCGCGTCGGGAGCTCTGGCGACCAACGCCTCGACCGCGATCGTCCCGGTGGCGGTGAGCAGGCCGTACGCCTGGTACACCTCGTCGACTGTCGAGGCACCGCTATCGGCACGTGCGCGCACGTCACCGAGCCGACGGACCGTGTCACGCAGCTGGTGAGCGGATTCGTCGAACGCGCCGGTGGTGAGTTCGCTCAGCGACGCCGCGGCCTCCAGGAGCGCCGCGCCCGCGGCGTCGACGCGAAGGCGCCTGCTACGGAGCTCGTCGGCGCCGCGCTCCGGGTGTGCGACGTGAACCATCGCCAACCGGCGCTCCTGCAGCATGGCCTCGCTGAAGTCCACCGCATGCGGCGCCGCGCGTAGGACGAGCTCGGCCCACGCCCGATTCTGCCGGTTCTCCTCGACGAGGTGCAGGCCCACCGCGGTCACCGCGGTAGCGAAGACGATGCTCGGGACGAGCACGATGGCCATCACCCGTGCGCGAATTCCCGTCAGCGACGCCGACTCGGCGGTGCGCGCGGGGGTGTCGTGGCGGATCGGAGTCTGCGTCATCCCACTCCGTCTGCTTCGGAAGCGGGCGGCGCGGGCTCGGCGCACGCTCGATTCCTGCCGGTCCCGCTCGATTCTCATGGCTCGCTCCCTTTGATTGATGAAAGAATCACATGCGATGCGAACATCAGTCAAATGGTGTCGTGCGAGCGACGTCGGTGCGTCCTGGGTGGCAACCCGGTGTGCCGGGTCGCGCTCCACCGTGGGTTGCCGTCGGTGCGCGGTGTCCATGGTCCGGTGTCCGGATGCGTCGACAACCTCTCCGTCGGATGCTCGCCCGCGAAACAGTCCGAAGACACCGCTCGAGTGCGCCGAACCCTGTCGGCTCCCGCCGCTATTGTGCTCGAATGGTCGATTCGGATACGGCAGTGCGCCGCCTGACCCGCGAGGCGGGAAATCTCCTGCAGCCCTACGGCTTCCACGGCGCCGACGCCCGCTGGGTCCATCTCGCCCCCGAAGGTGTCGCCACCATCCGGCGCACCCGCGTACAACGCACCTGGACCGAGGGCCAGCAGGTCCTCACCTTCGGCCTCGAACTCACCGCCACCCCACGAGCCTGGTGGGAACACTGCGCCCGCCGCGACACCGAACTCGGCCTCCCGCCCACCCCCCTCGACCAGGCCACCGGCCCCGGCCTCCTCGACTCCATCGGTCTCCCCGCCGACCTCACCACCCCCTGGACCCTTCACGCCGACCCCACCCGCCCCGGCCGCCACGCCGACCCCACCGACCTCGCCACCATCCGCGCCGACCTCCCCCGCCGCATCCACGCCTACGCCCGCCGAGCCCTCCGCCTCCTCGACCCCGCCCACCACGCCCGAGAACTCCAAGCCACCCACCCGGAAGCCACCGAACCCCTCCGAATCCTCTTGGCCACCTACCCCCCGACCTCCTCCAGAAACCCCCATCTACCAGCCGATTAGTACCTACACCGACCAGTGCGGTAATCTTTCCGAGCACCCGGCAACGGGCGCAAGAACGGGCTGTGGCGCAGCTTGGTAGCGCACCTGACTGGGGGTCAGGTGGTCGCAGGTTCAAATCCTGTCAGCCCGACAACGAAAACCCCCTCTGACCTGGGTCGGAGGGGGTTTTCTCGTGCCCGGAGATTTGACGTGGTTTGGTCAAACTACACAGAAACTCAACAGTTTCGAATCTGATCAGGCGTCCAGTGTTTCGCCGCCGCGCTCTCGGCCGCGGTCGAGATGCTGTGTGAACAAGGGCCGCCGTGCACGTCGTGCGGACGCGCCGGAGGGTGGCGGCGCGGGCATGCCTCCCGGTGTCCGCACGCCTAGCGACGTCGTTCGTCTCGCGACACCAGGCGGCTGCGATCGGTTCTAGGTGCGGCCCCCGCTCTGTGGACATGCGATGCATAAGCTGAGTGGCACCCACGCCGTGGCGGCGGTGTAGGACGCAGGGGAAGGTCTCGCCTCAGTGAGCAATGTTGTTGAGGCAAGACACCTGTCCGAGAGCTCTCGAAGGTGGGTATTCGTCACGTCGGCCCGGCAACGTACTTGTACACCTCTGATATGTGCCGGGGATCGGACTGATGAATCGCCCTTGCATTCTAGGTCGGGCGCAGGTACTTCACTCCCGCAGACATCGAGTCCGACGAACCCAGCTGGTTTGTCAGCATTGTGGAAAGCGAAGTCGCGCCGCTGCTGGGCGAATGCTGGTTCGACAGCCCGGAGACCGCGACACAGGCTGGCGCGGCGAGAACAAGCGCTGACCACCTCATGGAGCGAGGACGGATCTCCTGTCGAGACGACGAACTTACCGCCGACACCGCACGAAACCAGTACATCTGCTCCGCGCTGCGATAGGCGGCCGGGCCCTGATCCTGGGTGATGAGTGCCCATTAGCTTGGTCTGACCAGGGAAGGCGAGAAGATTCACTCGATGTACAAGGATCACTACATCGACGAGTTCCGCCGCGGCACGGTCGCGCTTTACCGCGACGACGCAGACGCGACGGTGGTCGTTATCGCCGCCGACCTCGGCATCTCCCACAGCTCGCTGACAGCGTGTCTCAACATGGGCGGCGTCCCGATCCGGAAACCCTGAACAAATCCGGTCCCCGAGTCCGCCACCGAGGAAGCCCCCGAGCAGGAAACGGCCCGCCTGCGGGCAGAGCTCGCCCAGGTGAAGGCGGAGAAGACAAAGCTCGGGACCGAGCGTTACATCCTGCGATCGGCGGACAAATATTTCGCCGGGAGACGCGCTGTTGGTCCGCTTCCAGTTCGTCGCCGACCACTCCGACACCTTCGTGGAGAAGCGGTTATGCCAGGTCATCGGCCTCGCCCGCTCGTCGTACTACGCCTGGATCAGGTGCCGCCGACAACCGAGCAGTCCGCGCTGATGCTGAACTCGCCACCCGGATCCGTGCGGTCCACGACGCCGATACAGCTGCGGGGCCAGGATCACCGGCGAGCCCAACCACGGTGCAGCCGCCGGCGGGCGGATCGACCACAAACGCGTCGCAAGGCTCATGTGTGAGATCAACATCGAGGGATTGCGGCTTCGCCTCCGGTATCGAACCACCGCGCCCAGTTCTGCCGATACCCCGGCCCAAGACCTGGTCCTCCTCGATTTCGCTGCGTCGGCACCGGGCACCAAATACTTCGGTGACATCACCTACGTGCCGTGCAAAAGACGGCGAGTTCTCATACTTGGCCACTGTGATCGACTGCTTCTCCCGCCGTGTGGTCGGCTGGTCGATCGCTGACCAAGTGCGCACCGAACTTGTCGAGAACGCCCTCACCGCCGCAGCGCGACCTGCGGCAGTCATGCCGCGGCGATCTTCCTTCCATGCCGACCACGGAAGCAGTACACCGCAACGGCGTTCGCAGGCATGTGCGCGAGGCTGGGTGTTACCCAGTCGACAGGAGAGGTAGGCGCAAAGCTGACAACGCTCTTGCGGAATCGTTGAACGCCACCGTGAAACGCGAGACGTTGGAGGGTGCGGCACGGTGGCGAATCACCGCGAGACCCGAAGCCCACGCTGCGGGACGCAGGGCCCTGCGTAGGGGTGCCAACGGCATCGTGACCCGTCGATGCAGTCTGTCGTGGCGACGGCGGCTGACGCTAGGCTGCACGAACTGAATGGATGAACGAGAGCGAGTCGGCGAATGCCGGTGATGGCTACTGATGAACCGCCCCATGCGGGACCGCGTCGTAAGGCAGGTATATCGGCGGTGCCTTGCACGCAGCGAGAGCTGTCCCGGTGTGACGGTGCCGGTTCTGGTTCGGTCACCGCCACCCGCTCGCAGTTCGATGTGAGTGCAACGGGTTTGGACCGCGCCAGCCGCGAGTACGTAACGCTGGCGGGACAGCGATGACCCAGACGCGGCGGCCTCCCCGCGCGCAAGACTCGCGCGCAGTGCTGATCGGTGCCAGTACTTTTTCGGACTATCCGGAGTTGCCGGCAGTTGCCAACAACCTGGCAGACCTGCAGAGCGCGCTCACAGTCGAGGGTGGAGCTTTCACTTCAGATAATTGTTCGGTCATCGTCGATCCCAGGACGCCAGGAGACATCGGCCCAGTGATCCTGCGCGCTGCTGCGGAAGCCACGGATACCCTCTTGGTGTACTACGCCGGACACGGTCAGCCGGACTCGAGCGGACGATTGCATCTCGCGTTGACTACGTCTCACCCAGATCAGGTTCAATGGAGCGCTCTACATATCGACGTACTGCTGACAGCGATACGTGAGTCTCCCGCGAGAGCACGCATCCTTATTCTGGACTGCTGCTATTCCGGCCGCGCACTGGCGGTCATGTCCGACGAATCTGCCGCGGTCGGAAACGCGATCCACATCGCTGGGGCATATACGATCGCTTCCAGCGCGCCCAACGCCCCTTCGCTTGCCCCGCCAGGAGACCGTCACACGGCGTTTACCGCTGCTCTGTTGGATACCGCCCGGTCGAACCGCGGCATCAGCCTCGACAAGCTCTTCACTACCGTCCAACGCAAACTCCGTAATACAGGCCACCCTGAACCGCATCGCAATTCCTCGGATAGTGCCGGACGCCTTGTCCTGTTCCCCCGGACAGACTCCGACCGAGAGTCCAGAGCAGCTCCATGGCAGACGACCGTCTCGCCGATCCCAGACTTGAGCTCCTCGGTTCAGCCGATCGGCTCTGTGGGTGACGTGCGTTCGATTCCCCGGTTCGGTGGCAGGATACACGCAACAGTCACCGGCGTAGACGCCAAAGGCATCGCCGTCGTGAGCAGTTCAGGACTGACGGGGATCATCTCTGGCAACGAGATCGACGCCGCAAAGCCCAGCGACCCCCGTGGTCGTATCGACCCCGGCGCCGTAGTCGTCGCTCGTTTCCTCAAACTCACCGACGACGAGACGTTCGCAGAACTGTCCCTACGCCGACACGAGTGTGAAGAGAAGTGGCCTGAAATGATCGAGCGGCACCGGCGCCGCGACATCGTCAGAGGTCGTGTGCTCCATCACGGCGTCAACGGACTTCACCTTGCAGTGGAAGATCATGTGCGGGGTTTCGTTCCCTGGGTACACGCGCAACTGCACGATACGGATCCAACGCCGGCAGTAGGAACCGTTGTCGCAGCTCGAATTCGGAAGCTGGATCGGGGCTTGCATCGTTTGCTCCTCAGCCGTCGACATGTGATCGATCTCGGGCCGGTTCGCCACGCCAGCTACGGTGACGAGCACGCCGACTACGCTGCCGAGGCAGCGCGGGCGGCGAGTTTGCTGCAGACAGCGTGCGGGCCCCACGTCAGGTTGCCGAGCATGCTCGGAAGCGGTCTCGGTTGCTTCGTGACGCTCGAAGACCTGTGCGAGTGGGTGCCGATGCTTTCTCGCAAGGAGCTCGGCTCCTTGGGTCGAGTGCTCTCTCGCGCAGGCGGCCCGGCCGCCAATTCCGTGAGCAGGATCGATCTCGAACAGATGCTGGTGCGATTGGAACGTGCTCGACGCAAGCTTGCACAACTGCCTGTTGTCGTGCGGGCCTGAGCATTCTGCGAGGATCCGGATGAGGGCCGGTCTATGTCCTCGACCCCCACCCGAGCCCAGGGTGTTGCGTGGCACGGCCAGCTCGGACATTGTCCGACCCAGACGCACCAGGGTGAAGCTGTGCCGACCACCTGGATCGACACACCGACCACCTGGGTCGGTAGAGAAAACCCTACCAGCGCAGGTGGGTACGGACCCGGCCATGGAATCGCCAATGATTCCTCGGAACTCGGCGAGTCGGGAAAAGATCGCCCTTCGCAATGGCGTTCAGTCGGCAGACGCGGTGCCGCCTGGCTGTTCGGAGAGCTTGTTGATCTCCGTGACAAGTTCGATCGCATTTACGCGCTTGGCATCAACCTCGAGCTCAAGGCCGCGCGGGTTACGAAGGATGACCTTCACATCAGAGCGGCGATTGATCAGCCAGGTCGTCAGCGATGTTCCCAAGGCCCCAGCGAGCCCGCCTCCGACGATCTCCGCCACCTGGTAAATGTCGCCCATCTGACCATCACTGATCTCGGCTGAACGCAGCATCACGCGGCCACGAAGCGCGTCGTCACGCTTGAACCAGTCCACGAGACTCAGTAGGTCATCGACGTTGCCATCGGTGCGGATCGACAGTGTCTCCTGCAAGTTCGGCATACGTTCATCCTTGAGCAACGGAGCCGCGAGGGCAATATCTCGGTCCTTGTTGCCAGCTCTCCGAGCGGCTGAGCACTTCCCTGGCTGCGGTGTCGGCGCACGCGATCCTCGTGACTGGCGATGCCGACGAGCGATGCACGGCATTGTGTGGATTGGCCCGCCGTGACCAAGGCGCTGTAATCGGACCAGCGCGCGTGCCCGCCAGCGGCCCGGGGCCAGTTGGGTCAGCACTGGTTTGCCGAGTATGCCGAGCTGGCGTGGTGGTCTACCGCGTCTCATCGCGGTCGGCCGATGGTGGTTCGTCGTCCGCAGGCTTCATCGCTGCGTCGATTGCGTAGATGTCCCAACGGTATTCCTTTCCGATTCGTATCGGCCTCGGCCGCCAGTGGGGCATGTGGGGATCGCGGGCCCAGCGACGCAGTACTTGTGCGTGGAGGTTGATGTGGGCCGCAGCAACTTTGGTGCTGACCCAGCGGCGAAGTGGTGGCCGCGGTGGGCGTGAGGGGTCAGCGGACATGGCCGACCACCCGAATGGCTCCGACGTGATATGTCTCGATCGGCAAACCGGAGCAACCCAGCGAAGGTAGGCACCCCGACGGGGTGCCTACCTTCGGCGTTTACGTGATTTCGCTGGGTCCGGTCGAGGCGACCGTCACCAAGCGTTGAGTGATGTCTGGGCCGCTAATTTGCCGTAGGGCGGGCGTTCGAGATCGGCAAGCCATGCGCAGCGCCGAAGGCGGTTCCGTGTGCGTACTGTGCGCGGCGGTGTTTGGAATTTGCATCGGGCACCTTGTATCTGCCCTTAGCAAAGACTCTTCCGCTTCCAGGAAACCTGAAAGCTGCGCGATTCGCCATTGAGATCCGTGCCCCTCGATATTCGGATGTACGGCAGATCGACAAACGATCGCCCGGCGGCACTGTGAAGCTTCCCCAAATGTGGCTGAATGCGTGACCCGATTCAGTCCCGCATCTGAGGTTCCCCCGCTTCCTCGGAGGGCTCCGACTGTGGTCCGATAGGACCGGAAGGAGTCATTCGTGGCAGCACCGAAGAAGTACCCGGACGAGTTGAAGGCGCGGGCCGTGCGGCTGTATCGGGAGTCGGACCCGAAGCCGACGATCCGGAAGCTGGCCACCCAGCTAGGAGTGCATCACGAGGCGCTGCGGCTGTGGATCCGCCAGGCCGAGACCGATGCCGGCGAACGAGACGCCAAGCCGACGACCGACATGCTGGCCGAGAACCGGGCCCTGAAGAAGCGGGTCGCGGAACTGGAGCGAGTGAACGCCGTATTGCGTGATGCGAGTGCGTATTTCGCCTCGGAGCTCGGCCAGACCCGGCGGTGATCGTGGCGTTCGTCAGCGAGCATCCGCAGCACCCGGTCGAGCTCGTACTACGGGTTCTGGGCATCGCGTCCTCGACCTATTACGGCTGGTTGCGGCAGGCGCGGGAGCCGTCGCAACGGCGGCTGGCCGACCAGGAGTTGCTGGCCGAGATCGTCGACATCCATACCAGCTCGGGCGGAACCTACGGGTCACCGCGGATCCATGCGATGCTGCGCCGGCGGGGGATCTCGGTCGGCCGCAAACGAGTCGAGCGCCTGATGCGGGGCGCCGGTTTGCAGGGCGCGTTCCTGCGCAAGAAATGGCGGCTGGGCTCGACCCGGCAGGATCGGCGTGCCACTCCCGCCCCGGACCTGGTCAACCGCGACTTCACCGCCGGTGAGCCGGACCGATTGTGGGTTGCCGATGCCACCCGCATCGTCTGTGGTGAGGGCGTGTTCTGGTTGGCCGCGGTCCGCGACGCGTTCTCGAACCGGATCGTGGGCTGGAAGTGTTCGGACCGGTGCGACACCGAACTGGTCCTCGGTGCTCTCGAGTACGCGGTCTGGACCCGCGATGTCCGGGACGGGCAGCTGGTTCATCATTGCGATCGCGGGTCGACCTACACGGCGATCTGAGGTTCCCCTGAAGTAGTGGACATCCGAGATAGCGGGACCATCGGTCCCTGAAAGGATGTTCATCATGCCTCGTCCGCGTCGATCGTATTCACCCGAGTACCGGGTCGAAGCCGCGCACCGAGTCATCGACTCCGGGCGGCCGGTCCGCGACATCGCCCGCGAACTCGATGTCCACGAGAACCTGCTCCACAAATGGGTGCGTGAAGAACGCCGCCGCATGAGCGCAGCGGGTCAGGACGCAGCACATGGCCCGAATAGTGTTGTTGGGCAGGAGCTTTCCTCTGACGAGAAGGCCGAGTTGGTGCGGTTGCGGGCCAAGGTCGCCGAGCGGGCCAAGGACATCGCGTTCCTGGAAAAAGCGTCGGCGTACTTTGCGGCAAAGCATCCAAAGTGAGCAGGTTCGAGCTCATGGCCTCAGAGCGCGCCGACCACGACGCGACCAGGATGGCGAAGCTACTCGGCGTGTCGACCTCGGGCTACTACCGACACCTGCAGGTCCGCGCAGCACCGCAGGCCACGCCGCGGGTCCAGCGCCGTCGCGACCTGGAGGTGAAGATCCTCGCCCACCATCGCGCATCGAAGGGCACCTACGGGTCGCCGCGGATCACCGCGGATCTGCGGCACGAAGGTGAAGCCGTCTCGGCCAACACCGTTGCCGCGATCATGGTCGACCTCGGGATCGAGGGGATCAGTCCACGCACGTTCAAGACCACCACGGTCGTCGATCCGGCCGCGGCGTTCCCGCCTGATCTGGTCGGGCGTCGCTTCGATCGCGGCCGACCGGACTTGGTCTGGTCCTCGGATATCACCTACCTGACCTGCGGTGAGGGTGACATGTTCCTCTGCGCGATCCGCGATGAACATTCCCGGCGAGTGTTGGGATGGCGCGTCGCTGATCACATGCGTTCCGAACTGGTCATCGGCGCGGTCGATGACGCGGTCTTCGTGCGTGGTGGTCGGGTTCGGGGTGTGATCTTGCAGTCCGACCGAGGAACCCAGTACACCGCGTTGGCCACCGCTGCGGCCTGCGCCGGGCACGGGCTGCTGCGGTCGATGGGCGCGACCGGGATCTGCTGGGACAACGCCGGCGCGGAATCGCTGTGGTCGACCTTCAAACACGAATACTATTACCGGCACAGCTTCGCTACGAAGGTCGAACTGGTTGCCGCGGTTGACAATTGGATGCGGTTCTACAATCATCGGCGGCGTCACTCATCGATCGGGATGCGTTCACCCATCGATTATGAGTTGTCCCTCAAGACGGCCGCGCAAGCAAGCTAACCCCGTCCACTTTTGCAGGGGAACCCCAGCCCATCTCAGTCGACGCGGATGATTAGCCTCCATATCCTGGACGAGCTGATAGCGCAGCTCACCTGCGAGATCACGTAGGGCCAGGAGCAACATCCCGCTTACCGGTTGGGTATGTATCGATATCGCCAGACGTCAAGTCAGCCCGCCATCTGACGGCCTGCTCCGGTGATGTTGATTCGCCACCGCACCATCTCCACACTGCACCCGAACTCCCACGCCGCCTCGTCCAGGCTTTTGCGCCGCTTAACCAGCGCCCACGCAGCTTTGGCGGGTATAAGCAGGGCCCCGGCTAAGAAGTTGGCTTCATCCTCGTGATCGGCGTTCCATGTCCGGCATCCGCGGCCGTCGTGAATTGGGGCAGGAGGATGCAGGCGAAGTCCATGGCTCAGTTCGTGAGCGATATCGCTCGACTGCCGTCCTGGGGTGTGAGCCTCGTTGTGGACGATCACCCGCCGGGTTCCGCTGAAGAGCGTCAGCCCGGAGAAGCTCGATGCATCCTCGCCGTGCAGCACGCGGATGGCGTCGCCGATGCTTGGTTCGCGCGCCTCAAGGTCGCTGAGCGTGAAGACAGGGATATCCAAATGATCTGCGAGTCGACGGGGGTCGAGCCGCTGATACTCGGTCAGTCCAAGTTCTTTGCGGGTTTCGACCGCGAGCCGCTCTGCCTCAGCCTTGAAGCCCCTGTAGTACCCCATCGCGCTTTATCCCTCCAGAACCTTGTATGTTGCCCGCACCACTTGCTCCAGGGCCTCGGCGACCTCCGGTCTGAGACTTCTGTCGGCGCGTAAATATGTTGAGAACATGGCTAGCGGCTCGGCGTGATCCGGCTTGCTGTGGACTCGCACGACGAAGTCATCGGCACTCAGCCCGGCCCAGTCGACCAGCGCGGCAAGGCTGTCAACATCCGGCCGTTTGCCCTGAGCGAGACGGGTCAAGGTGGACTGGCTGACCTTCGCCCGCTGGGCGACGTCCTTCCACATGAGGTTTCGGGCATCCCGCTCGGCATTGAGTGCTGCATAGAACGCCCCTGCGTCGAATGATCCGCGATCAGACATGATTTCCTTTCGACATGTGACGTCTGGTTGCACTTCTGCAACCGGCCTGCTATCGTCCAGTTTGACTGTAGACGTTCGGTTGCAGAGGTGCAATCGAACTGGCATCGAGGAGCGTCGTGAACGTCTTGATGATCGGCTACGACCTGAATCGACCAGGCCAGAAGTACGAAGAGCTGATCGAGTACCTGAAGTCCCAGGGCACCTGGTGGCACCAGTTGGACTCGACCTGGCTGGTGAAAACGCCCTTAACTGCGGTGGAGATGCGCAACGCGGTGAAGGCACGCGTCGATGCGAACGACGAGGTACTGGTCGTCAACGTGACCGGCGACATGTGGGCAACGTTCGGAATGTCAGACAAGGGTAACGCCTGGTTACAGAAGCACATGGACGGCTGACAATGCCGGTCAAGTGGACTGTTCCAAACGAAAGGGCGAATCATCAGCACCAACAGGCTCCACACTCGCAACGGCCGCCCACTCCAGGTTGACTGCCTCAAGATTTACTCGCGGTCAGGCAAGTACGTCGGTCGGATTGACCGCGGCAAGGTCTTCGATCCGCGTGGACGCTACGCCGGAACGATTGTTGGTGACCGCGTTGTCTTTCGGGGTAGCGACAGCGCTGTCACCGGCAGTCCTTCGGCTTCCGCTTCGCGCGCGGGATGCGGTGCACCCGATATCGGTGGTTCTGGGCTGTGGGGCGACGAACCAGCATTTCCTGACTGAGTAGCACGAAAAGACCTCATGGTGCGTCGGATGCGAGAAGGAGGTGGAAATGGCAAAGGGCAAGGTTACGAGTCCGAAAGCTGCGAAAGCAGCGTCGAAGGTACTCAAGGATGGCCGTACAGGCAAGGCGTCGAAGACGGCTGCTGCTTCGGCGTTGGCGCAGACGCCAAGTAAAAAGAAGTAGGAGCGGCGGGGTCGGACATCAAGTCCGACCCCTTTCTGCGCGGCTGACTCACCGAACGACTCTCTGTCTGATGAATCGAATGATCGGAGATGACATGGCACCAACAGCAAATGCTTGGATTTCACGATCCGAGGGCCTTGATCGTGCGGTTGGGAAGGTGGTCGCGTGGTTCCGCCGAAACGGCGATAACTACCAGCGCCGCGCGCTTCTCACACCGCAGAAGGCGGACGTGGCGCACCCTGATCCGATCCTGGCTCAGTATATTTCAAACGGCAATGTCGGTAGTCTAAAGGGAACCTCGGCCACGCCGGGTGGACCAGTGCTCGCACTGATTCCTACCCCTGGGCTCCTCTCTGTAGCTGTTCACCTGGCTGACGGTCAGATGCTTGGCGTTGTCGAGCACGCTCCAGGGGAAGTTGCCGGATGGGCGGCGGCGACGGGTGCTCTGAACCTCGCCACCGGCGAACCAACGCCCGCAGTGCCCCGCAGATTCGTGCGGCTCTTGAAGACCTGCATGCTGCGGGCTACAACGGTTACGCCCGGAGCAAGGAATTGTACTTCAAGACTCTCTATACGCCGCCGATCAAGACGCTGACCGGCGCGGGATACTCGTTCGATTTCGTTGCGTCGTATCTAGCTGCCCTGAGCGACCATCCGAGGAACTGGGACGACCTCAAAAAGATCTATCTCTAAGCTGAGCCGGCTGGTGTACCGGCGCTCGTCAGATAATTTCGCTGTCATAACTCAAAGATAGTCTTGCCTGCGATGCTCGGAATCCAGTCGGTGAGTGCGTCCATCCGAACGGCATACCCCACGGCTGTGTATCCACTCATGGTTTTGCTGCGGCGTTCGCCTACGAAAATTCCGACAACTTCCCAGGTAGCGCCGCCCCGTCTTGCGATAATTGGACTTCCCGAACACCCAATCGCGCCCGGTTCGTTTAGTTCATAGAAGTACCTTCCCTTGATTCCGAGCAGCGGTACATCCGACAGCCGCCGCCGGATGTACCCTTGCAAGTAGAATAAATCTGGACGATTGACGATTTGCCCGTGTTCTTCTAGCTCTTGCACAACGTCGTCGGGATACGCCCACTGCATGTATTCAAACGACGAGTGTTGAGGTTTCGGTGATGGTCGCAAGAAGGATAGATGCGGGAGCGCCGGGATGTTGAGCAATGCAACATCCTCTGAGGGGTGTGTTTCGTTCTGAGCAACGTCATGGGCAGACCAGCCTCCATCGCTGCCGATCGTCATAACACAGAGAACGTTGCCGTCTTGAGGGCCTAGTGTGTGCACATTCGTTAGAGCAAAACCGCCCGATCCAACCAAGAAGCATGTTCCTCGAAATTGCTCAAAGCGGTAGACATTGTCGGTTACGCTCGCTTCTATTAGAGGAAGGACGTAATTCCGAATCGGCTGGTCAGCTTGGATTGTCGTCTCCTTTGATCCATGGTCGAGGGACGCATCCGGACCCCGCGCTGCTGCAATGCCTTCCACCCGCTGCCCTTGGCCTTACCCGACCGAACGGGCAACGGCGTTCAGCGACTGCCCTTCACTGTAAAGCCTGACAGCCCACTCGATCTCAGCTTCGGTCATCGGCTGGTTCCGCATCTGCACGCCGTGTTCCTGAAGGATCTTGAGCAAACCACCCCTGGACAGCCCGTACCGCTCGCACAGCAGGGTTGTCAACGCGCTTCCTGATACCCCTCGATCATTTCTACGGTGACGTCAGGCGGTGGCCTCCGATCCAACCGTCGCGGTTGCACCGCGCTGCTATCTGCCGACGAAGACCGCCGACGCCACGTCGATCTTGGCTATGACCATCTTTCAGACGGTCCGGTTCCCACTGTTCAGGTAGCGTCCGGTAACCCCGACTGGAACACGGGATAGCGGACGTTATCTGAAACGCTTGACCACCTGAGATGCCCACGACTACGCGCCGAGCATGCGATCGGTCCTGGGTGCAGGTCCTTCCGCCTCGTCGTGTGCATGTGTTACCGGCGAGTTGCAAAGACGCATCGACGGCCGGGTACTACACTCGACCTGTGGATACGCCAGAGGATGCCCCGATATCTGTTACGAAAACCGTATATACGGTAACGGATTTCTTGGAATGGAAGCGGCAGGGCGTACTGAACCTTCGTCCATACTTTCAAAGGGGGGATGTATGGACACCTAAAGCTAAGAGCTACCTAATTGATACGCTTATACGCGGATATCCAGTACCCGTTATTTATCTACAGAATAAACATGATCGAAAAGCGATCAAAAACGTTCGTCAAGTTGTTGACGGGCAGCAACGACTGAGAACAATCCTAGCCTATATTTCACCAGATGTCTTGGAAGATAAGACCGAAAGGGACAGCTTCTCTATACTGCCCTCGCATAACAAGAATTTCGCTGGCATGTCATTTCGAGAGTTGCCCGATCATGTACAGCAGACGATTGCCGATACAGAACTATCGGTGCATGTTCTGCCAGCGACTCTTTCCGATAGGCATTTGCTCCAGCTGTTCGCGCGACTCAACAGTACCGGCGAAAGATTAAATGATCAAGAACTTAGAAATGCCGAATACCACGGCGAGCTCAAGACTTTAGCCTATAGGCTGTCCTATGACCAGCTCGATAGATGGCAAGAATGGGGGATCTTCACTCCGCGAAGCCTGGCTCAAATGCGAGACGTCGAGCTGACTAGCGAGCTTATGCTTCTGACATTGACTGGCATACAATCAAAAAATAGATCCTCGATTGATGCCCTCTACAAAAGGTACGACGATGAATTCCCCTTCGCTTCGGAAACTGTCGAACGAGTATCCAGAGGGCTAGATCAAGTGGACGAGATCTATAGAAGTATGGCCACAAATCCATATCTGAAAAGACTGCAAACACAGTCATGGATATATGCCTTGTTTGCGGCGTGCGATCTTTCTTATGCGCGGAATACAATACTCTCCCCAACTAAAGCAACTGCCGAAATTCTCGACCTGACAATGCCTTTCTCGGCTCTCGTTCAGAAATCGCATCGGTTACTGGATAGGCTAATCGAAGGCGATCTGCCAGAGCAATTAGCGAAAGCTCTGCGCGGAGCATCCTCGGACACCGCGAGCAGGCTGGCGCGGGTGCAGTTCCTGCTGCAGATGTGAGGAGTGCTTCATGGAGGAGCCCAGCGCCGAGACGCTCTTTACTAGATTTTCTCGACAAGTAAAGCAACTCGATAATTTAGCAGTCCAAGCGACCGAGCAGCGTCGAAAAGGCAATCTCTCACAACTAAGCTCGGATGCGCTGTATACGTCAGGTCTACTCTCGTTGCATATCAGATTTGAACTCTTTCTCGAAGATCTTTTCTACTCATGCATCACAGGCAAAAGCGGCCTCGACGACTGTGCGCCAGAACTGACTTTCTCAAGTCGAGAGCAGGCCAGCAATCTGCTATTCGGCAATCTTAATTACGTCACATGGATGCCATACGGAGAGGTGGAGAGGATATCGAAGAGAACCTTTTCCGATGGGGCTCCGTTTTCTCGCTTACGTAGGCATGCTGACGAGAAGAGCTTCTTGGAAGAACTCACATTGGTTCGGAATGCGGTTGCCCATCAAAGCGCTCCTTCTCTCAAGAAGATCGAAAACCTAACAAGTCCAATGCGGGCTCGCCGGCGCAATCCAGCTGGATATCTTCAGTACACCGTTCAAGGTGACACGCATTTTCGTCGATACTGTTCATCCATCTTGATAATCGCGTCAGCTCTAACTCGGCCTAACATTGGTGCAGCAAAGCGTGTTCTTTCGCCGGAAGCGGCGTATAACAAAAACGACGAGGTTACGAAGGGCTGTTATCAGTGCATAAATTGCGCTGGAACGAAGAATCTACGTACTAAGATCGGAAGGCTGGGAGACTGCAGTAAGTGCAAGAAGAGTGGTGCAAGGACAAAAACAGGGTGGAGACGGGTGTATTAGTAACGTTTGGAGCTTGTTGATGAGCTATCGCCTCTCGACTCCTCGTTCTCGCACTGCCTTCCACACGCTCCCCTTAGCCTTACCAATCTGCCGTGCAATCGCGTTCATTGACTGCCCCTCCCCGTAAAGCCGTACTGCCCAGTCGATCTCCTCATTCGTCATCGGCTGGTACCGCATCTCAACCCCGTGCTCGGACAGGATCTTCAGCAGTCCGCCCTTGGACAGTTGGTGGATCTCGCACAGCTTGCCGGTCGAGGTGCCGCTGCGATAGGCGCGTACCAACTCAGCGACGGTCTCGGTGGACAGCCGCCGATCCAGCTGCCTTGGCTGTACCGCGTTGGTATCCGCTTTCCCGATCTGGCGAGTCGTTGCAGCATCCACCTTGGCGATGACCGTCTTCAGCCAATCCGGTTCGCGCTGTTTCAGGTAACGTCCGGTAACCCCGACCATGCAAGAATCCCCTCCGACCTGCGTCGGAGGGGATTTTGCTGTCACTGGACCAATCGGAGCTTGGGACCAATTTGGGACCGTTTCGGCGCTCTCAGGTGCGCGGAGAGCATGTCGCCGTCGGCCTGCAACGCCACGATGTCCGGATGCAGATACCGCTGCGTTATCCGAGGGTCCGTGTGCCCGGCGATCTGCTGTAGCCGATGGATCGGCACCCCTGCGTCGGCGAACCAGGTGAGTCCGGTGTGCCGGAGGTCGTGCCGCCGCAGGTGCTCGTAGCCGAGTGCGGCAACGACGGAATCCCAGTGCGTTGCTTTGCGAAGTACGCCGGTTTGGATCTTGCCGCCGCGCGGCCCGACAAACAGACGAGCCTCCGGCTTGTCTTTGCGCGCCTGAATCCGATCGAGCAGCATCGGCCGAATCTCCTCGATGATCGGAACACGGCGTGCGCGCTTGCCTTTCGTGCCCTTGTCGAGCATTCCGCCCGGTCCTGGTGAGGTCTGGCGCCGCAGGTTCCAGATCCATTGCTCGGTGTCGATGTCCTTGACGCGGACGCCGGACACTTCGCCGATGCGGGAGGCGGTGCAGGCCGCGAAGGTCACCACGTCGCCCCAGCCCTGGAACTGGTCAGACGAGGCAGCCACGAGCGCGGCCGACAGTTGCGTCAGCGCCGCCCAGTCCGGTAGGGCGAGCGATCGGGGGTCGTCCAGCTCGTCCTCGATCCGCTCGTATTGGGATTGCCAGCCGGAGATTTCGACACGGTTCCGCTCGATCACTTCGTCACGCACTGCCTGATCGAGTACCCGCGCGAGTACGGCAAGGCTGTTCTTGACAGCCGACCGGCTGACACCCTTGGCGATCCAGTTCGTCACCGCACGATCGGCCATACCGGCGGTCACCATCGTGACCGGAAGGTGGCCGAGTGAAGGCACCACGCGCCGGTTCCACGCCGGTTTGTAGGCGTCACCGACGGTTTTCAGTTCGACGCCGCGCATGGCGGCCTTCCAATGGGTGTCGCCGAAATCCTTGAGGGTTGCCGTCGCGGTCTTGGGATCGACGCCACGCGCCGCGGCTTTCATGATCTGTTCAATCCAGCTCTCGGCCTCATCGCGGGTAGCGAACGACTCGGACTTCGACCGGCGTTCTTTCGTCGCGGGGTCTGTCCAGCGCACGCGCGCTCGAAAGCGGCTGGTCTTCCCGCGCTCTTCGATGTCGGCTCGGATCTCGACACCGAGCGGGATGGTGTGAATGGGTTCGGTTGCCATCACGCCGCCCGAGGATCGACGCGACTGGCACGCAGGTACTCGATGATGTCCGCACCGAGATAGCGCGTCACGCGGCCAGCCAGGTGGAAGAACGGCGGTCCCTGTGGAGGCGTGGCGCTGCGCCAGCGCCGCAGACTGGACGGGTCGACCTCGAGCACCGCTCGCTGTGGAAGCCGCGATGGGAGCTACCCGTCAGCAGTTGCTGGACGTAGTCGACTTCTTGTGCCGGAATCTGCCGTGGGCGACGGCGCAGGGGGCGGAGAGGTAGCAGTGCCGGTGTTGACAGATGTTCCGGAGTCGTTTCAAGGTGCACCGAGGAGGTCTGTTACGGCATTCCAGATAAGGTCCGAGTACTTCGAGACTTGGATCCGGTCGGCTCCTCGATCAACAGCTCGCTTGATTTGCCAATTCGGGGAATTGCGGAGCGCACCATAACAGTCGGACGAAGTCCGCGTCGAGCTGCTCTCCCTCGGGGATACCGATGGATCGAAGCAGTTCGAGTGACATGAACCAGCGCTGCTCGCTGGGCCGAGGCCCCGCCGACCACGACCACGATGCAGCGGGGCTTCAGTGCTCGATGGGCCCTAGCCCGCACGTCGCTCTCGGGGCCTCGAGACGACACCGTGCCAGTCCGTTCGCGGGACTGTGTTGGTTTGCACAGGTCGTTGACGAGACGGTCGAGTTTGTCCTGTGAGCGGGAGATCAGCGCGACCGAGAACCCTTCGCGCCCGCAGCGGCGGGCTGTGGCCAGGCCGAGCCCGGGGCCCGCGCCGATGATCGCGATCGTTGTCATGGTCGTCCTTGCGGAGGCGGCGCGGCTCAGCGCAGGTTGGTCTGGAAGAACGTGGTCAGCTTGTCGAAGGGGATGAGTTCGGTGCGGTCGTAGAGGTCGACATGTCCGGCGCCGGGGACGACGACCAGTTCCTTGCGGTCGCCCGCGAGGCGGTATGCCTCTTCGCTGAACTCGCGGGAGTGGGCGTTCTCGCCGGTGACGAACAGCATCGGGCGTGGGGAGATGGTCTCGATGTCGTTGAACGGGTAGAAGTTCATGAACTTGGTGTTGCTGGACGAAGTCGGGTGGGTGGTGGTGTCAGCGGTGGCGCCTTCAGGAGTGACCGCGCCGCGCTGGGTGCGGTAGAAGTCGTAGAACTCGCGTTCGACGGGGGTCGAGTCGGCGGTCAGTTCGGGCACGGTGCCGCCGGTGTATTCGACTGGCCCGCCACGGAATTCGACGTCGCGCTGGGCGGCGGCCTGAGCGATGATCTGCTGCCGCTGCTCCGGGGTGACCGAGTGCCCCAGCCCGTTCCGGTTGGCCGCGCCCATGTCGTACATGCTGACTGTGGCGACGGCTTTGATGCGCGGGTCGATCTTGGCCGCGGAGATGACGAAGCTGCCGCTGCCGCAGATGCCGAGGGCCCCGACGCGTTCGGGGTCGACGGTGTCGCGGGTGCGCAGGTAGTCGACTCCGGCGTTGAAGGTTTCGGTGTAGATGTCGGGGGCTACGGCGTTGCGGGGGTTGCCGTCGCTGCCGCCCCAGAAGGCGGTGTCGAGTGCGAGGGTGACGAAGCCTTGTTCGGCCATCTTGGTGGCGTAGAGGTTGGCGGATTGTTCCTTGACCGCGCCCATCGGATGCCCGACGACCATCGCGGCGGCGCGGGTGCCGGGGGCGAGGTTGTTGGGGACGAACAGGGTGCCGGTGACTTCCATCTGGTACTGGTTCTTGAAGGTGACCGGCGTGGCGGTGATCTGGTCGCTGGTGTAGAAGTTGTCCGCGCCGCGAGACAGGTCGCCGGGCGCCAACCCCGCGATCGGAGCGGGGGCGCTGCCGAGGTGGTGGTATCGGCGCCGGAGCAGGCCGAGGCCGCCAGCAGGGCCAGGGTTGCGATCGCGGTGCCGGTGAGACGGGTCCAGCGGTGGGGATGTCGAGGCAGTGCCGTGGTGGTCATGGTGGTGCTCCTGGAGCGAATCGATCGGGGAGGGGGAGTGCGGGTCAGAGGGTGAGCAGGGTTTTGATGGCGCGGCGTTCGTCCATTGCCCGGTAGCCTTCGGCGGCTTGGTCCAGCGGCAGGGTGAGGTCGAAGACCTTGCCGGGGTCGATGTCGCGGTTCCAGATGCGGTCGATGAGCTCGGGCAGGAACCGGCGCACCGGTGCCGGACCGCCGAGGAGATGGACTTCGGCGAAGAGCAGCTGGTCGGCGGGCAGGGTGACGCCGTTGTGAGCGACGCCGACGTAGCCGACATAGCCGCCGGGGCGGGTGGAGTTGATGGCCTGCATCATCGATTCCTGGGTCCCGACGGCCTCGATGACGCCGTGGGCGCCGAGCCCGTCGGTGAGGTCCTTGATCGCGGCGACGCCTTCCTCACCGCGGGTCTCGACGTTGTCGGTGGCTCCGAATTCCCGGGCGAGGGTTTGACGGTCGGCGTGGCGGGACATGGCGATGATGCGTTCGGCACCGAGTTGTTTCGCCGCGAGCACACCCATGAGCCCGACCGCGCCGTCGCCGACGACGGCGATGGTCTTGCCGGGTCCGGCCGCTGCGGCGTCGGCGGCGAACCAGCCGGTGCCGAGCACGTCGGAGGCCGCCAGCAGCGACGGGATCAGGTCGGACTCCGGCATGGCGGGGGGTGGTGACGAGGGTGCCGTCGGCATAGGGGATGCGGGCAAGTTCGGATTGGGTGCCGATGGCTCCGGCGACGAACGAGCCGTGTACGCAGCGGGATTGGAATCCTGCGCGGCAGATCTCGCAGGTGTTGTCGGAGATGCAGAACGAGCCGACGACGAAGTCGCCGACCTTCAGGGTACGTACGTCGCCGCCGACTTCCTCGACGACGCCGACGTATTCGTGGCCCATGAGGGTGTGGTCGACCGGTTCGATGCCCCGGTAGGGCCACAGGTCCGAGCCGCAGATACAGGTGGCGGTGAGCCGGATGATCGCGTCGGTGGGTTCGATGATCTTCGGGTCCTCGCGGTCGACGACGCGCACGTCGCCGGGGGCGTACATGACTACTCCACGCATGGAATCGTGTCCTTTCGGTGGGTTTCGAGGGGTGTCAGCGGGCGGTGTAGCCGCCGTCGACGGGCAGGGCGACGCCGATGACGTAGGAAGCGCCAGGGCTGCATAGCCACAGCACGGCGGCGGCCATTTCCTCGGCGGTGCCCAAACGGCCGATGGGTTCGTCGGCGGCGGCTTCGGCGGGATCGAGGTCGCCGGAGTCGAACATCTTGGTGACCATCGGGGTTTCGATGGTGCCGGGGCAGATGGCGTTGATCCGGATCCCGCGTGGCGCGTATTCCAGTGCGGCCGAACGGGTCAGGCCGATGACGCCGTGTTTGGCGCCGTGGTAGGCCGCGCGGCCGGGCAGCCCGACCAGTCCGCCGAGCGACGAGCAGTTGACGATCGCGCCGGAGCCCTGGGTGCGCATCTGGGCGAGTTCGTGTTTCATGCATGCCCACACCCCGCGCAGATTGATGCCGGTGACCCGGTCGAACACTTCGCCCGGTTCGTCGGCGGCGTCCACGGTCGGCGACTGGATACCGGCATTGTTGTAGGCGAGGTCCAAGCGCCCGAACTCGGTGACGGTCGTGGCAACGGCAGCCGCGACTTGGTCTTCGTCGGCGACGTCGCAGCGCACGGTCAGGACCTGGTGTCCTGCGTCGCGTAGCCCGGCCCCGGCGGTTTCGAGGGCATCGTCATCGACGTCGGTCAGGGTGACTGCGGCTCCGGCGCGGGCGAAGGCGGTGGCGGTGGCCAGGCCCATGCCGGAGGCGGCGCCGGTGACGAAGGCGACCTGTCCGGTGAAGTCGTAGGTGGGATTCACAGGGGTCCTTTCATAGCGGGTGGTCAGGCGGCGGTGATGATGAGGGTGCTGGCGTTCTCGGTGGTGATCGCGTCGAGGCCGGACTCGATTTCGCCGATCATCACGATCCCGGGGGAGGGGACGCGGAAGCCGTCTTCGAGGTAGTAGAGGGCCAGGTCGTGGCTGGGAGCCCAGTAGCCGAGCTGTCCTGCCCGGTAACCGGATCGGCCCTGGCCTCCGGCGAGCTCGCGCGGCAGCGTGCCTGCTTTCTCTCGGCCGCCGAGGTCGTGGACATCGAGGGTCAGCGGCAAGAGCGTGGCGAAGTCGTGGGCGGTGGCGTTGTCGTAGAGGCGGGCGGTGGCTTCGGCGGTGCCGAGCGTGAGTTGGATCTGCATGAAGGTGGCCTCCTGTGCCGGTGACGCGGTTGCCTGCTCTTCGGTGGAGGTGAGCGGCGCCGGTGCTGGTGGGGTGGCGGTGCACGCCGTGACCGTCGCGGCCGCGGTGAGAGTGGTCAGCGCGATCAGGGTGGTGAGTGCTCGCATGTGAGGTCTCCTGTCGGTACTGGTCGAGCTGGCCATGGCTCAGCTCACCCCGGTCAGGACGCGTTGGGGCTGCTGGCCGGGTCGCGTCGGTGTGTCGTCGCCCGTGCGGTGGCGGGCGCGGGTGCTGGCGAGGACCGCGACCGGGATCAGGGCCGTGACGGTGAGCGCGGCGCCCAGCACGGCGGGGCCGGAGAGACCGAGCGCGGTGGACAGCGTGGTCGCGGCCAGGGCGGACCCGGCCGCGGTGCCGAGGTTGAACGCCGCGGTCGCCAGGGAGGACGCCAGCCGCGAACCCTCACCGGCGAAACGCATGGTCTGCGCGATCAAGACCGGGTTCGCGCCCAGCCCGGAGGCACCGAGTACGACGACAACGGCGACGACGATCGTGGAATGGCTGGCGGTGGCGGCGAGCACGAGCAGCAGGATCGAGGTGATCGTGATCGCGACCGTGATGGTGCCCAGCGGCCAACGGTCACCCACACGCCCGCCGAGCGCGGTCCCGCCCAGCGGGCCGAGCCCGAACCCGACCAGCACCAACGGAACCGCCGCGGTGGAAATCCCGGCCAGGTCGGTCAGCAACGGGCTGATGAAGCTGTAGGCACCCAGGAACCCGGCCTGCGCCAGCGTGATCGCAGCCAGCACCGCCCACACCCGCCACGGCCGCACGGTGGCGATCTCGGCGCGCACCGACACTGGATTCTCGTCGTTGCCGAACGAGCGCGGAGTGCACCGCAGCACGGCGGCGACAGCGGGCACCGCGAGGGCGGCCAGGATCCAGAACGGGCCACGCCAGCCGGTGAACTGTCCGGCGAAGGTGCCCAGCGGCACTCCGGCGACCACGGCCATGCTCAACCCGCCCGACATCACGGCCAGAGCCCGAGCGCTCGAGCCCGGTCCGGCGACCGCCGCCGCGACCACCGCACCGGTCGCCCAGAACGTGCCGGTCGCCAAGGCGGTGATCACCCGCGAGACCGTGATGACGGTGAACGAATCACTGAGCGCGGCCACGAGATGCCCGGCAGCGAAGATCACCACCGCACCGACCAGGGTGCCTCGCGCGGGCAGCCGCAACGTGGCCAGCGCCATCACCGGCGGCCCGAGAATCATGCCGACCGCGAAGGCGGTCACCAGCAGTCCGGCGCGGGCGATGTCCACACCGAGGTCGGCGGCTACGTCGGGCAGTAGCCCGGCGATCATGAACTCGGTCGTGCCCATCAGGAAGATCCCGGCAGCCAGCACATACACCAGTACCGGCAGCCGTGATCCGGGTGCGGCCAGGTCGATGCGCGACGTGTTCATCTCACCTCGTCGATGTCGAAGAATGGGGAACGGAGCTAGCGGCTCCGCAACCCATGCAACGCCTCCGACCGCGGTGGTGGGAGGTGAGGATCAGGGGGGTGCTGCCAGCACCCCCCTGAAAGAACCTGGCAAACACGCAGGCAGGCGGCTTAGCCTCGAACCATGGAGTCGAGCAACCGAGCCGCCGAGATCGGCCAGTTCCTGGCCTCACGCCGCGCCAAGATCACCCCCGACCAGGTCGGGCTGCCGGTCTTCGACGCCGCCAAACGCCGCGTCCCGGGCCTGCGCCGCCAAGAGGTCGCCACCCTGGCCGGGCTCTCGGTCGACTACTACACCCAGATCGAACGCGGCAAAGTCAACACCGTCTCCGAATCGGTCATCGATGCCATCGCCCGCGCCCTCGAACTCGACGACGCCGAACGCTCACACCTGTTCGACCTGCACCGTAATGCCCTGATCAGCCCGCAACGCCGTCCGCGCCGATTCGCCAAGGCGGTCCGGCCGGGCGTGCAAGCTTTGCTCGACAGCTACCACGGGCCCGCGTTCGTGCGCAACGCCCGCCACGACCTCGTCGCGGCCAACCGGCTCGGCTACGCCTTCTACAGCCCCCTCTACCCTGACCCCCTCGCACCCGAGGTCACCAAACCGGTCAACTTCGTCCGGTTCTGCTTCCTGGACCCTCGCGCCCTCGACTTCTACCCCGACTGGGACCAGATGGCCGACGGCGCGGTCAACCTGCTGCGCACCGACGCCGGACGCGATCCCTACGACCGTGGCATCTCCGACCTGGTCGGCGAACTGTCCACCCGCAGCGAGGAATTCCGTACCCGCTGGGCCAAACACAATGTGCGCCTGCACTACACCGGCATCAAGAACTTTCACCACCCCGTCGTCGGCGACCTCACCATCGCCTACGAGACGATGCCATTACCCGCCGACCCCGGCCTGGTGGTCAACTTCTACACCGTGGAACCCGCCACCCCCTCCGCGGATGCGATGGCCTTGCTCGGCACCTGGGCCGCCACCAACATCCACCCACCGGCGCAGCCCGCGCGTGCCGTCGACGCGGGTGAGTAGAGATCCGATTCCGACACGACCGCTGGCGAGGCAGACGCCGCCCGCGCGGCCCTCTTGCGCCAGATCCGCGCACCCATTCCCTGTGATCCGCCGACGAAAGGAAGCAGTCATGACCGAGGAGCGCAGCAACGGCTGGACCGGCGGGCAACGCGCATGCGGTGACTTCGCGCCCGGCCTGGCCCACTACACCGACAAGGTCCTGTTCGACGAGCCGTCCGCAGCAACGGTCTCACTGAGACCGAACTGAAAGAAGCGATCACCCATCTGGCCTTCTACACCGGCTGGCCTGACGGGATGAGCGCGATGACCGCGGCCAGACAGGTCTTCGACCACTGGAGAACACGCTACCCACGAACAACAGAAGCGGGAGACATCGTGAGCGACAACGAATTCGACCAGATCTTCGCCCTCGGAGAACCCAACGACGCCTACGCGCGGTACTTCATCGGACAGAGCTACAACGCACCACTGACCGGCGGCAGCGTTCCCGTCGCCAACATCACCTTCGAGCCCGGCTGAGCCCGTCACCGACGAGGTCTACGGCGAGCTGCCGAAGAAGAACGGAGACAACGCATGACCATCCTGACCGAGTCCTACACGCTGTCCAACGGTGTCGAGATCCCGAAGCTGGGCCTGGGCACCTGGTTCATCGACGACGACAAAGCCGCCGACGCGGTCGTCGCGGCGATCGAGATCGGCTACCGCAACATCGACACCGCGCAGGCCTATGGCAACGAGCGCGGCGTCGGCGACGGAATCCGTGGCAGCGGCATCGCGCGCGGGGACTTGTTCGTGTCCACCAAGCTCGCCGCCGAGATCAAGGACTACGACCGCGCGGTCGCCGCGATCGACACCTCGCTGGAAACGCTGGGCCTGGACCACATCGATCTCATGCTGATCCACAGCCCCCAGCCGTGGCGCGATTTCCGTGGCGGGGACTACGCCGAGGGCAACCGCGAGGCCTGGCACGCGCTCGAAAACGCCTACACCACAGGAAAGCTCCGCTCGATCGGCGTCTCCAACTTCGAACAGCACGACCTCGACAACATCCTCACCGTCGCCACGATCGCCCCGCAGGTGAACCAGCTGCTCGTCCATGCGGGTAACACCCCGACCGAGCTGATCACCTACTGCCAGGACAACAACGTTCTCGTCGAGGCGTACTCACCCATCGCCCACGGGGAAATCCTGAACAATCCCGACGTTGCGGCGATGGCCGACCGGTACGGGGTCAGCGTTCCGCAGCTGTGTATCCGATACACCCTGCAATTGGGAACGGTCTCACTTCCCAAGACCGCCAACCCCGATCACATGCGCAGCAATGCCCAACTCGACTTCGAGATCACCGACGACGACATGGACGCACTTCGCCATCTGCGTGCCCGCGACTACGGCGAGCACAGTGTCTTCCCCGTCTACAGCGGCAAGTGATGCGTTCTCGGCGAATACCTCACGCCGACAACGGATATCGCGAAATGTCGACGACATCGGAAACTCGCTCACATCAAAGCTGGGGGGACGAACGTCCGTCCCGAGCTTGCGTCAGTCGAAACCCTTCAGCGCTCGCTGATCAGCAGTGATCGGGCAGCATTTGCTGGGCTGGTCGGTGTCCTGGGCGCAGGCGGTGAGCGCGAGGGCGGTGGTGAGGGCGAGAACGGCGGCAGCGGTGCGGGTGCGGGCACGGCCGGGAGAAGCAGGCGATCAGGATCCGTCCGGGCTCCGGCATCGTGGCCGGAAGAGTGGGGGCGCGGGATTGTGGTGCTGGGTCTATCGCGCGTGTGCAGCCGGTCAGGATCAGCGCCGCTGCGGTGGCCAGGCCGGTGAGCACCTCGCCGCGAGCGGGCATCGAAGCAGCGGCCATGAGTTGGTTCTCCTTCTCGAACCGAGCCGGGCCGCCGCCCCGCACGGGTGCGCCGCCACCAACATCACGACAGGGGACCCGTGAAAACCGCCAACGTGCTCGATGGTCAACGACGGACGGTGTCTATCAGTCCGGTCAGCCCCAGCTGGTGCGGTGCCCCAGGCTGACCGGCCCCGACGACCGGTCCCATGTTCGAGGTGCCCTACCACTCACAAGGGAACCCTCGGTGACGAAAAGGCCGTCACTGCTCTCGGATTCATGGAACGCGCGCGAGCGTTCTTCGCCGTTCACGGCATCGTCTTGCTCGAGCGGATCGTGACCGACAACGGCTCCTGCTACCGCGCTGCCGACTCCGCGCGGGCGTCACCAACGTCATGGCCTCATACACCTGGCTTCACCTCGGTGTAGGCATAGCCACTGGAAGTGTTCAGCCTTCGGTTCTCTGTGATGAGTTCTGTCGCGCGGATTCAAGTTTGCGAGCGACCTTCTCGGTGATCGCGTCGTCGCGGCCCAATGCTTGCTCGCAGTCGGAAAATGTTCGGTTGAGCAGTTCGATCGCCTCATCGACCCGCTTCTGTGCCAGGTAGGCGACGGCGAGATTGAAGCGGGATACCAGAGTCATCAGGTGACAGGGCCCGAGGACCTGTAGTCGATCGCGCAGGTTCTGTTCGAACAGCCGGACCGCATCGACAATCCGGTCCGCGGATTGATAGGTGCTGGCAAGATTGTTCCCCACCCGTAGGGTTGTGAGGTGCTCAAAGCCGAGGTGGTTCATACAGTGGGTGCGGGTGCGTTCGAACAGCTCGATCGCCTGATGCGTCTGGCCAATGTCTCGGTAGGCGCGCGCGAGGTTGTTTCCGGCCTCGAGGGTCTCGGAATGGCCTGTGCCGAGGACCGATTCACGATTGCGGAAAGTCTGTTCGAACAGTTCGACGGCTTCAGTCAGGCGTCCCACGGACGCGTATGCGCTCGCGAGGTTGTTCGCGGCGGAGAACGTGTTGGGATGCTGGTCGCCCAGGATGTGCTCGCAGTCGCGGCGAACCTGCTCGAACAGCGTGATCGCCTCGTTGCTGCGCCCGGTCTCGAGGTAGGCGTGGGCCAAACTACTGCGGGTCGAGAGCGTATTCGGGTGTCGGCGGCCCAGGATTCGCTCGCTGTCGGCAAGAGCTCGCTCGAACAGTGTGATCGCGTCGGGTACGCGCCCGATGGTTCGGTAGACGCGGGCGATGCTACTGCGCGTGGACAGTGCGTCGGGATGGTCTCGGCCGAGGGTTTGCTCGCGGTAGGTGAGTGTGCGTTCGAACAGTTCGACAGCGTCGTGTGGTCGTCCGATGGTTTCGTAGACATAGGCGAGGTTGTGGCGGGAGTCGAGAGTATCGGCGTGTCGGGCGCCCAGGACTCGCTCTCGAGCGGCCACGGTGCGTTCGAGTAGCACGAGCGCTTCGTTCGCGCGCCCGGCGGCGCGGTAGGAGCGGGCGACCCTGTCGCGTGCGGTGAGGGTGTCGGGATGGTCGTCACCCAGGATTCTCTCGCGGATATCGAGGGCACGTTCGAGGTGGTCCAGGGCAGGGGCGTTCAACCCCTGTCCGTGCAGGAAGATCCCCGCGTGGAGGTCGAGAGCGGCGGCGATCACGGTGGACTCGTGCGGGCAACTGCGGGTGTGGTCGGAGAGGATTTCGATGTGGGGGAGCAGGGCGCGCCAGTCCTGCCAGCTCGCGGGATCTTGGTGGTCGGGCAAGGCTGTATGCAGTGCGGCCATGGCACGATTTCGGGCCCGCTCGATCGCGGCAGGTTCGCGGTGCGGGTCGGTGGGGTCGGCGGTGCGGGTGACCGCCTGGACGAGACGGTGAACCGAGATAGAACGGGTCGTCAGATCCGGAGTGATCATGCTGTAGGCGGCGAGTACACCGAGTGCGTTGTCGAGCATCGGCGCATGGGCCAGATTCTGCAGAAGCAGATAGGGAACAGCGTCCGGGCCGTACCAAGCCAGAACACGGAGAAGCTCGGCCGCAGCTGGCTCGATGGCCGTGACGCGATCGAGGGTGACGCGCCAAACCCGGGCGATGGTTCGTGCCGAGTCTCCGTCGACTGCCGTCTGCGCGTATGTGTCGGCGGGATGGTCGACGAGCATCTGGAGGTAGGTGCGCGGGGTGGCAAACGGGCTTTGTTGCAGATACGCGCCCGACTGTTCGATCGCGAGTGGAAGATGCCCGAGTTCTGCGCACAGTTCGACTGACCCGTCCTCGTTCCGGGGGCCAGCCGAAGTCATGAGACCGATCAGTAACCGCAGCGATTCGCTCGGATGCAGGACTTCCAGCGGCAGCAGGGCGGTTCCTGGCTGCCACCCGGTCGACCTGCGGCTGGTGACTATGATCCGGCCCCCGGTGCCGACTCTGGCGAGCACATCGCCGATGTCGTTGAGGTTTTCGGCGTTGTCGAGGACCAGCAGCCATTGGGAGTGGGTGGCGAGCCACTGCATTCCACGCTCCGCCAGTTGGTCGATCTCCAGGACCGCAGCCAGTATCGGCTGCAGCCTGATAGCGAAATCCGCCAGCCCTTGCCGAATCTCGCCAGCACTGCTTGCTGTGATCCATACCGCTGGCGAGTATTTGTGAGCACGGGTGGCCGCCCACTGAGCGACGAGCGTGCTCTTTCCTATCCCACCGATCCCGTGCACGACGAGGTACCCGCCGGATGGAGTGTCTGGGTCGAGCTGGCCGAGTTCGGCATCGCGGCCGACGAACAGGCCTGGGCGCAGTGGGACATTGTCAATTCCTCGCGGGGTATCAACCTCTGCGAGAAGGACTTCCGGCGACAGTTCCACGATATGGGCGGTGGCGTTGTCGCCGGTTTGTATCAGTTGCGCATTCCCGCCTACTGCGACCGAGCGTGCGCCCTGGGCGGTGACCCCGCTGTGAGAGGGAGCACTCGCGGGGATTTTCGCAATGTTCGTCCGGTTCTGAATAGGTTCAGGATCTGTCACGAGCGGACGTCTCCGGTGGTGATGTTGCCGTGGACGTTTCCGGCGACTGCCGCGGATCGATTCCCAGAGGCTGTCGCACTGCCAGGTCGGGTTGTTGGTGCGGGCTGCGCAGAACCGGCGGTTGGCTGTGGCGGCACGCTGAGGGCGCCGGTGTCACCGGTGGTGATGTTGCCGCGGACGCTCCCGGCGACGGCGACAGAGCGTTCGCCGGTCGCGGTGGCATCGGTACCGGACTCGCTGTTCTGGCGCTTGTAAAGCCAGAGCCACGCGAGGAACTGGGCGAAGGTCAGTGCGGCGACGACGAGCCACTGCCACCAGGGTGCGTCACTGCCAGTGGCGTAGTTGATGGCTACAGCCAGGGCAGTGGTGATGATCGCTGACGCGGCGGTGGGGGCGATGACGCGGGTCAGGACTGAGTTGGTCGTGCTCATATCGATGTGCCTCTTACCGTGGGGATATGGCGGCCTATGGGGCGAATACCGGTGTGTAGAGAAGGCTATCGAAGTCGGGGGGCTCGAGCTGCGGGATCTGACGTTGGTGTGCTCCCCGCGCGAGCGGAGATGAGCCCAGTGAGGGGCTGGTCGAGACCGCTGCCACTGTGTGCTTCTCCGTGCGAGCGGGATGAGCGCGTCGGAGGGCGGCGGCGCGGGCATGCATCCCGGTGTCCGCGCGCCTAGCCAATCGGCGAGCAGGATCTCGTCGACGCTCGAGGCCAGTAGGTCGTGGGCGCGAGAGCATCGTCGGCGTCACCATGCGTTGGTCGGGGTGGCCCTGGGCGATTCGGCCGATGATCAGCTCGTGGATGAACCGCGCCGGGCAGGGCGAGCCTGGGGGAGTGCCGACCTCTCGCCGGTCGAGACGGGTCGCACGACCCACCAGACGATCGTGGTCCATATCGAGGACAGCAGGATCGCGCCGATGATGTCGGTGGGGTGGTGGGCTCCGGCATAGAGTCGCTGCGCCGCTACCAGCGCCGGAACCAGGAATGCCGCGGCTGCGAAGACCCGGTACTGCCATCGGCGTGTGGTGGCCCACACCAGCGCGGCGGTGCCAGCGTAGAGCGTCAGTGCGGCGGCGACGTGGCCGGAAGGGAAACTGGCCGTGGGGGGAAGGTCGGGATTGAGGTGTGCGACCCGGGGCCGGTCTCGGTCGACGATCGCGGCGGTGGTGAGGAATAGCGTGATCTCGCCCAGCAGCGCGGTGCCTAGGAACAACACCGGTCGCCAGCTGCGCGAGATGCCCACCGCGAGTGCTGCGACGATCACAGCGATCGTGATGATCGCGACGGTATTTCCGATCTCGCCGAACACGCCGAGGACCGACGTGAGCGTGGAATTGCGGTGCTCGGCGAGCATCGCCACGACGCGGTGATCCCACCCCAGGACAGCGGTGTCGGTGTCCAGGGTGCGCACCAGGAGGCCGATTCCCACCAGTCCACCGACGAGTAGCACCCACGCGACCGCGAGCTCGCCGATCCCTTGCCAGGGGTGCGGCAGCGTGGGCGGATGCTGAGCCGGGACCGGTCGCAAGTCGTCTTCCTCGGCCGGGGCGACGTCGCCGGGTAGAGGGCCGGTGCTGTCGATCCGGGCGTCGCGACGCCATCGGTGAAAGGCGACAGTTGCCAGTACGAGCCACAATGTGCCGAGTAGCCAGCCGCCGAGGACATCGGTGAGGTAGTGCACGCCGAGCGCTGTTCGGCTCACCCCGATGGCGATCACGATCCCCACCGTGAACACGGTCGCCGCGCGGCGCGCGCCCGCCTGCCAGGTGGGCGTGAAGACCAGCAGCACAACGCCGTAACACACCAGTGAACTCATCGCGTGCCCGCTGGGAAAGCTCCAACCGTCCGTTGTGTAGACGGGCTCGTCCACCACCGGACGTAGCCGTGCGACAAGCTCTTTGACGACCGGGTTGAGGATCAGGCCACCCGCGGCAGTGAGCACCACGTAGAGGGCGAGTCGGGGGAGACGACGCAGCAGCAGCCAGATGGTGGCGACGGCCAGCACCAGAACCAGCGTGCTGGTGGCCCCGAGTCCGGTGATGCCGGTGACTGCGCTCTGTAGGGCCTTGTTGTCCGCCACCACGGCGACCACGTGGTCGGTGACCCTTTGATCCGCGGTCTGCATCGGTTCCCACCGCGTCCGGACCAGTGCGGTGAGCATCCCGAACCCGATACCGATGCCCACAGCGCCGAGTAACGCCGCGGCACTGCGAACAGCGAACCGTTCGACGGCCTCGGTCTCGCTGTGATGCGCGACGACGGAGCTGTCGGTGCCCGTCGCGACATCCTCGTCACGTTGGTCGACAGACAATGCGACACCTCCTGCGATCGTATGGCATCGCCGACCAGCGAGAACCGCGAAAGGCCACCAGGGAACTCCGGTTGGCGGATATCGTTGTTGTTCAAGGTTTCCCGTTGCAGGCGGCCGCAATCAATCGAGAAATCACCAGCGCGATTCCCGCGCGCGCCGGGGTCGTGGGCACGATCTGGCCTGCGGAGCTGATCGCATCGGTGAGAAGCGATTTCTTTCGTACCAGGGCTGGCAGGGTGGGAGCGGGGACAGCGGGGCACGCTTCTTCTCTGTCCCTCGCGGCCGGTGCCGCTGGAGGCGGAGGTAGGTCTGTCTTTCTGGACTGCGCCTGGTTGATTCGGAGGGGTCAGGGTATGTCGGAAACGACAGTTCATCCCCGCGACGAGAGGTCACACAATGCCCGAGCACGGTAACGGAGTTCGCGAAGGCGTCGAAGGCGTCGTCGAAGACGTCAAAGGCAAGGCCAAAGAAGCCGCCGGTGCGCTTACCGGCGACGACAACCTCAAAGAAGAGGGCCAGGCCCAGCAAGACAAGGCCGAGTCCCAGCGCAAGGCCGCCAGCAAGGAAGCCGCCGCGGAGAAAGCACGCGCTGAAGCCGACATCGACGAGGCACGCCAGGCAGCGCATCAGCGCGACCGCTGATTCGGGCTGCTGACACGGTGGGAGGGGCTGGGACGAATTCGTCCGAGCCCCTCCCACCTCTTGTATGCGTGTCCTGCCGAGAGTAGTGGCGGGGCTTTCATCCTCCCGAATGATCCACGCTAGCAGCCCTATTCGGGGTCAGAATGTCAGAGCTGCGCCGGTCATGGGTGTGGCGAGTCCGGGGGTGGGGCCGCTGCAGGATCGGGTGACACTGTGACCCGCCCCACCGTTGGCCATTACGACTGGAACCTATTTGGTGGGCGGGTCGACCGCGGGCGCTGCGGGCTCAGCTTTCGCGATAGGGGTCGGCGCGATGGGAGAGCCGTTCGGTGAATGTCTCCGCCCAGGCTTGTTCCTCGGAGACATCAGTCAGCGGGGGTCGGCGGCGGGAAGGCATCGGGCGGCCCTGTCCGCGATCGGGGCCGGGCCGGGATTGGCGGGCGAGCAGCTTGGTGTTCCAGGTGAGGTATTCCGGCAGCGTCATTCCGGCGCAGTTGGCGGCCTCGGTCAGCGTCTGCCAATCCTGGTCGTCCAATGTCATCGTGAGTGTGATGTCCCTGTACGCCATGACCGATACTATCCCCGCACGCTGCGGTTGGCCCTGCGACAGCAGGATCGTGTCGACCCGCGCCGGTCGGATTGCGCGGCAACGGCATTCGTCAGGTGCCGCCCGCGATCGGTTGCCGGATCGTCGGAGGAGGTGTTCGGGGGCTGATTCGGTCCGTGGGGAGGGGGTATCGCCAGGTCGTGGGCGATTCGGCGTCCACGACGAGGGGTCACGAGCTCGGCGGCGGAAGGATCAGCGGGTGACGATGGCGAGGCGATACCGACGTTCTGGAGACCTCACGACGCGAGATACTCCGCCGTCGTGGAAACTGGGCGCCGAGGGAGCCGCCGACGGGGAGTTGGCAGCGCTGGGCGTTCCCGCGGTGGTGTTGTCGGGAGTGCTGGTCTTCGCCGGTGTGGCCTCGCTGGCCTGGTTGCCGTCCTTGGCTGCCGAGTACGGCGGGCCTGTGCCTGTTGCCAGCATCGTCGCGCTGCATGTGATCTTGTCCGCGGCGCTGGGTATCTGGGGTATCGGACAGCGCCGACGTCGCTGACGGTCACTCGCTAAGACGCCGTGGAACTCGGCTGTCCGGAGTGGACAGCTATCGGTCGATGTCGCTGTGCCGTCTCGACCACGCCACGGCTGTCGCGGCGGCCAGTACCGCGGCGACAACCCACGCGGGACGCGGGGCGAAGGATGCGACAAGCAGAAGAGGCACCGCAGTGCCGACGGCCGTACCGAGTTGGGCTGCGGTGTTGACCAACCCCGAAGCCGTCGTTCGCGCCTCGTCGGGCACCGACAGCGCGGTAGCGGTACTGGCCACCGAGGAGATCCCGAGTCCGCACCCCATCACCGCGGTCGCGATCGTCACCGCCGCGCCGGTCGGCCATGCCACGAGCGCACCGATTCCGGTCGCGATCAACCCCATTCCGATGGTGCCGATCGCCGCGGTTCCGAGGGCTCGAACCAGCTGACCTGCGGCTGCCGCGCCGACGATCACCATGATGCTGAGCGGAACCAAGGTGGCGGCCGCCGCTGTCGGCGAATACCCCTGGGTGGCCTGGAGATGAAGAGTGAGGGCGGTAGCCACACCGCTGGTTGTCGCGGTATTGACGAACGCGGTGGTCGATCCCCATCGAACGGTAGGGAGTCGGGCCAACGCGGCAGGGACGAGCGGGTTCGCGGCGCGACGATCCACCGCGATGAAGATCGCTGTCATCAGCGCCGCCGAGACCAGCAGCGCCGCACCCCGCCATGCGTTCTCGCCCAGCGACGATGTTCCGACGACAGTCAGGATGACCGCCCCGGTCGCCGCCGCCGCGCCGAAGGCGTTGAACGGCTCGCGTACCCGCTGCGGCGGATCGGCAGGTATCACCGCGAGCACGGCGACCACGAGCAGCGCGCTGACCGGTACGAGCGACCAGAAGATCGTGCGCCATCCCCCGAACTGGGTGAGTACGCCACCGAGCACGAATCCCGAGATACCGGCCGCGGCTCCGGAGGCGCTCCAGGCCGCGACGGCTTTCGCCCGAGTGTGCTCATCGGGCGCCTGGGCGGTGAGCAAAGTCAACGCCGAGGGAACCGCGCACGCGGCGGCGCCGCCCTGTAGTGCGCGCGCACCCGCGAGCACGAGCGCTGAGGGAGACAGGGCGGCGATCACCGCCCCGACCGAGAACACCGCGATGCTGGTCGAGATGGTGCGCCGATGCCCCACACGCTGTCCCACCCGCGCACCGAACAACAGCAGCCCACCGAAGAACGTGGCGTAGGCGGCGGCGATCACGGTCCCGTCGGCGGCCGAACCGTCGAGGTCCGCGAGCATCGCGGGCAAGGCGGTCGCGACGACGGTCACACACATGACATCGACGAACTGCACCGAACACAACGCGAGCGTCCGCGCGAGACGCCCGGCGCGCACAGGCCGACGGGGCACCACTGTCACGGAATATGGTGGTTGAGAAGACTCGTCGGGGTCACCAGCGCGAAGTCAGCGCGCCCGGTGCGAGCCCCTCGGTTCGCCGCAACGTCTCGGCCATGGCTTCCAGGCGTACCAATGACTCGCCCGAGAGTCCGGCTGCGCGAGTGCACAATTCACGCAGCGGGGAATCCCACAGTCGCAGGAGCAGATGATCGTCGTATACCGCTGAATCGCTGGACAGGCCGACGCTGTCCGCGTCGATACGGCACGTCGAGGGCCGCGAGCGCAAAATCTGCATGGTGTTCTCCCCTGTGCGGTCTCCACGCATCGTCGGCACTGCGACCTGTTGCGGGTGATTTGTTGGCAGTACAGCGCATTCCCTGCTTCATAGAGACCAAACAGCCCGTCCGGACCGTCGACGCCATCCGGCACGAGCCAAGGCCGCTCCCGCGACAAGACGAGCGGCCACCGCGGCCGCCGCCAACGACAGCGAGATCGCGCTCGCGGTCCCCGGCGCGGCGCATCAACACCGCGGCCAGGAGCGGCCCGACCAACCCCAGCCCGGCCGCTACCAGCAGAATCGCCCCGGTGACCTCGGTGGTCATGTCGGCTAGGCTCGTCCGCATGAGTGCACCGGCTGGAGTTGTTCCACCGCACGACCACGTCGTCGACATCTATGACGGGGTGAACGAGCTGGTCCGCAACGTCGGCGACTTCCTCGGCCAGGGACTCGACACCGAGGGCGCGGCGGTGATCATCGCCGTCCCCGCCCACCGCGACGCCATCGCTGCGCGGCTGAATGCCCACGGTTTCGACGTGGCCGCCCTGACCGCCTCCGGGCGTTACCGATCCCTGGACGCCGCGCGGACCCTGGCGGCCTTCACCACCGATGGTGCTCTCGACCGGGATCGGTTCGCCGAGGTGATCGGGGATGTCATCGTCGCCGCCGGTGCGGATCAGCGTCCGGTGTTCGCGTTCGGTGAGATGGTGGCGCTGCTGTGGGCCGACGGCGACCCTGGGGCCGCGATCGCCCTCGAAGCGATGTGGAACGACCTGGCTCGCAGCCATCGGTTCGCGCTCTACTGTGCCTATCCACGGGACATGCTCACCGGCGCCGACGATCTGGCGGGTCTGCAACAGGTCTGTGCCCACCATTCCGCGATCGTCGCGCCCGACAGTTACGCCTCCGCCGACATCGAGCTCGGACCGAGTACCGACAGTGATTGTCGAACCTATGTATCGGTACCCGGCGCCGTAAGCGCCGCGCGCCGGTTCGTCACCGCGCGACTGCGATCCTGGCGCCACGCCCCGACGGTCATCGACGACGCGGCGCTGGTGGTTTCCGAACTCGCCGCCAACGCGGTCACCCACGCGCACACCGCGTTCCGGATCCGACTCTCCCAGAACGAGCGATCGGTGACGATCGAGGCCGAGGATCTCAGCCCACACCTTCCCGTCCTGCGGTCCGACCGTGGAACCGCTCTCGGTGGGCGTGGCGTGATGCTGATCGCGGCACTGGGCAGCCGCTGGGGCACCGAACTGGATCCGGCCGGGCACACCAAGAGCGTGTGGTGTGAAATTCCCTCTTCTCTCGCCTCCCGGGAAGGGAACTGAGACATGCCTATCGATCCCTCCGCGCCCGCGCTCGGCTCCTCGGTGGTCAGGGCCGCCGGTCAAGTGACCCACGCGCGACAAGCCAGCTGCCATGATCATGCCTGCTGGGCCTATTCCACCCGTCCTGAACGCGACCGCGCGGCCGTGCAATGGCTGCTGGAGGGCGCGGGTCTCGGACAGCGCCTACTGGCGGTCACCGACGACGCCGATGCCGGGGCACGCTTGCTGGCCGCTTTCGCCGCAGCCGACACCGCGCAGGCCCACGAACTCACCCACATTCCCCTCGCGACGGTCTACGACGTGACGGCACCGATCGATACCGAAGCCCAGCTCGCTCGCTACCGGGCCGAAGTCGCCTCGGCCCTCGACGCGGGGTTCGCCGGTATCCGTGTCTTCGCCGACATCACCGGCCTCACCCTGGATCCCGCCCGCCGCCCCGGGCACACCCGCTGGGAACACGTCGCGGACGCGTTCATGGCTGACGGCAACCCGATGGCCGCCATGTGCGCCTATGATCTCACCGCGACCGGCAGAGACCAGGACGCGATCATGGCTGTGCATCCCTTGCGCCACGGGCCCTCCCAGGTGCCCACCAGTTTCGGGCTGTACTGGCGAGACGGGCATCGGATCCTTGACGGACAAATCGATCAGGCCGGTGTAGCCGCCCTGCGCGGCGCGCTCGCGGCCTTGCCCGAGGAGGCCACCGACCTCGACGTCAGCGATCTGTCGTTCCTGAGCGCGCGCGCCGCGGCCGTGCTGGCTGGCACCGATCAGGATCAGCGCGGACGACCGTCGGTGCGGTTGGTCAACGCCCATCCCATCGTCGAGCGAGTGTGGAGCGTGATGGATTTCGACCCCCGAATGCTGCTCAGCCGCGTCGGTTCCTGAGTCAGCGGACCCCACCGGACGCGGGTGAGGCCGGTCGGGTGCTGGATGCGTGGTGCGGACGATGACGGCGGTGGCGAGGAATACTGTGGCTCCATGAGCGATGACCGTCCGAAACTGGCCGTAGCGTTGGATCTCCAGCCGCATCCGGAGGGTGGCTGGTTTCGTGAAACCTGGCGTAGCGCGGTGGAATTCGAGCCGACGGGCTACGCGGGTCCACGGGCGAGTGCGACGGCGATCTATTTCCTGCTGCTGCCGGGTGAGCAGTCCGCACCCCACACGGTGACCTCGGACGAAATCTGGATGTGGCATCGCGGTGGCCCGCTGCTGCTGCGTATCGGCGAGGAGGAAATCGTCCTCGGACCCGACGTCGAGCAAGGTCAGCGGCCCCAGGCGGTGGTCCCCGGTGGGGTGAGCCAGTCCGCCCGTCCCGCTGGTGCGGACTACACCCTGGTGAGCTGTGTCGTCGCGCCGGGCTTCGATTTCGCCGATTTCCGTCTCGACTGACCGACGCCGCGGTGGCCATCTTCGGAATGGTCGACCGCAGCCCACGGACCCGGGTCTGGATGGGCTTGGCGTGGGGTGTCGCACTGGCGCTGATCGTGGACGAGGCCGCGCTGCTCATCACGCTCGAGGACGTGTACTGGCAGACCGCGGGCTGGCCGAGCGTCGCGTCGGCACTGGTTCTGATCGGCGTCGGCGGGACCCTTCTGGCCCTCACCGGGGGCTCTCGCCATCGCCGCGAGGAGACGACGACAGATCGAGCCGAGACCCCGTAGTCGCGGTTTCCACCAAGCGCGCCGGGGTAAGGCCGCCGATATGAGCGAGTTTCCAGCGCACGGCTTCGCACTGTGGGTGTGACCCGGCTGCTCGCCGCCTCGCGTGGAGCTGGGTCGTCTTCCGCGCTCACCGCACCGGCAACGCCGCGCTCACCGCCGGGGACCCAGCAGATCTAGACGAAACGAGGCGACTGCAACGACCACGAAAGGAATCATCGATGGCGATCGCGACCGTCAATCCCGCCGACAACATCACGGTCGAGGAGTTCGACGAATTCACCGACCAGCAGATCGACGCCGCCGTCGCGGCCGCCGACGCCGCGTACCCGGCGTGGCGGGACACGAGGAAATCCGAGCGCGCGGCGATTCTCGCCCGCGCCGCCCAGCTCATGACCGATCGGGCCGACGAGCTCGCGCCACTACTGACCACGGAAATGGGAAAGCTGATAGGCGAGAGTCGCGGCGAAGTAGCCCTGGCCGCGGCGATATTGCAGTACTACGCGGACAACGGCGAGGCGATGACCGCCGATGAGAGCATCGAGGTCGCCGACGGCTCGGCCATCGTCCGCACAGCGCCGCTGGGTGCGCTCCTCGGCGTGATGCCGTGGAATTTCCCGCTGTACCAGGTCGTGCGCTTCGCGGCCCCGAATCTCCTGCTCGGCAATACCGTGCTGATCAAACACGCCAGCAATTGCCCGCAATCGGCGCTGGCGCTCGAGCAACTGTTCGCCGATGCGGGTGCCCCGGCTGGCGTCTACACCAACCTTTTCGTCTCCGGATCGAAGATCGCGGATGTCATCGGCAAACCCGAGATCAAAGGCGTCTCTCTGACCGGCAGTGAGGCCGCCGGGGCGAGCGTGGGTGAACACGCGGGCAAGAATCTCAAGAAATCGGTGCTCGAGCTCGGCGGCAGCGATCCGTTCATCGTGCTCGACGACGGCGGCGATTTCGCCCGGCTGATCGAAGGCGCGGCCACCGGGCGCATGGCCAATACCGGCCAGAGCTGTGTGGCGTCCAAACGGTTCTTCGTCGTGGGCGACCTCTACGACCGTTTCGTCGACGGCCTCGCTCAGGCATTGGGTGAGCTGAAGCCCGGCGATCCGCAGGACCCGTCGACCACACTGGGACCGCTGTCGTCGGAACGCGCGGTGACCGACCTCGAGGAAATCGTGCAGGACGCGCTCGACCGGGGAGCGACCGCGCGCGTCGGTGGTCATCGTGTCGATCGCCCCGGCGCCTACTTCGAAGCGACCGTACTGACCGGCGTCACCGAGGACATGCGCGCGTTCAGCGAGGAACTGTTCGGACCGGTCGCGGTCGTGCATCGAGTCACCGATGCCGACGACGCGGTGCGGCAGGCCAACAACTCCAGCTTCGGCTTGGGCGCCACCATCTTCTCCGCCGACGTCGAGGCCGCCCAGTCGGTGGCCGACCGGCTCGACAGCGGCATGGTGTGGATCAACCACCCCACCGGCACCGCGCCCGAACTCCCGTTCGGCGGTGTCGAACGCTCCGGTTACGGACGTGAACTCGCCCATTTCGGCATCGGCGAGTTCGCCAACCACAAGCTCATTCGCACAGTTCCGAAGGAATCCGACATCACCGGTGCCGGTGGCTGATACTCCCGCTCGCCTCAGCGTCCGTCGATGTCGACGATCCGAGCGAGGTGAAGGCAGCTGAGTGCAGCGGTGCTCAGGGAATTCGGTGGTCCGGAGGTACTCGCCGCCGTGAGAACGACTGTGACCGCGAGGACGCCGAATGGTCGGCTGCCCTCGCGGTCCGGGTACGGCGAATCAGTCGGTGGGCCAGGTGCCGGTCAGTGACTGGTAGCCGGAGGCGCCCGCGCGGTCCACGGCGGCTTTGACCAGTCCGAAGATGGCTCCTTGCAGCGCCGCCGCGAGCAGGACCTCGCGCCAGGTGTGGTCGCGGTCGGTCGCCGACGGCGCCTGCTCGCCACCGGCCACCGCACCCCAGACCCGGTTGAACACCGCGCCCGCGGCGACACCACCGATCACCCCGACGATCATGCCGAGCGGGCGATACAGCGTCTTCATGACCGCCGCCTCCGCGCCAGCCACCAGATCACGGCGACACCGGAGATCGCGACCGCGGCCAGCGGCAGCGGGTTGCGCCGAGCCACCTCGGCGGCCTGCCTGCCACGGTCGATCACCGGGTCGGGCACCGAGGACTCGACCTGTTCGGCGACCTGCCGGGTCTTCTCCTTGGCCACGAACTGGGCCTGATCGGCTTTGTCCTCGGCGATGTCCCGCGCGTTCTGCGCCTTCTCTCTGACCTTGTCGCCGGTGGCCAACGTCTGGTATTTCGCGGCGGTCACCGCATCCTTGGCGGCCTGCGCGGTTCCATTGATCTCGGCCTTCGTACGGTCGGGCACGTCGACTCCGTCGGCCGCATCGGCGACGGTGTCGCCGAGTTCGCGGCGTGCCTTCTCGATGTCCTCACGCAACTTGTCCGGGTTGTTGGGCTCGCTCATCGCTTACTTCCTTCCTTGACGATGTCTTCCTCGACACCCCGCTCCTGTGGGAACCGCTGACGTGGTCTCGGTGAGGTGCTTCTGGCCGGGGCTTGGTCCCGCGCCTCATTCGGGTTGCTCCCTCGGGGGAAGGACGGGTTCTCGCTCGGGCGGCTGGCCCTGTTCGATGCGTTTGCCACGTGCCAGTTCGGCGTTGAATTCCGCACCGAGCAGCACCGCCACATTGCTCAACCACAGCCACACCAGGAAGGCGACGGCACCGCCCAGCGAGCCGTAGACCTTGTTGTAGGAGCCGAAATTGGCCACATAGACGGTGAAACCGGCCGAGACGACGATCCATATCAACACCGCGAGCACGCTGCCCGGCGACAGCCACCGGAATCCGGGCTGCTGCGCGTTGGGCGCCGCCCAGTACAGCAGGGCGATCGCGAGACTGACCAGGACGGCCAGGACCGGCCACTTGGCGATGTCCCAGACCAACACCCCGACCGAGCCGACACCCAGCCACTCACCCGCCGCTCCGGCGAACCTGCCGGTGAACAGCACACCCACCACGCACAGCGCGATCAGCAGCACCATCACCGCGGTGAGCCCGACGCGCAACGGCAGCGTCTTCCACATCGGGCGACCCTCTTCGGTGTCATAGATGGAGTTGGCGGCCCGGATGAAGGCTCCGATATAGCCCGAAGCCGTCCACAGGGCGGTCACCACGCCGATGATCGCCAGCGGACCGGCGGCCGACCGCGAGCCCTGCAGTTCCCTGATCGCGTCGACGAGCAGATCGGTCCCCGGGGTGGCGCCCAACTGTTCGATGGTCTGGATGAGCGAGTCGGTCGCGGAGGGCTGGAGCAGTCCGAGGATCGCGGTGAGCACGATGATCCCGGGAAACAACGACAGCACGCTGTAGTAGGTGAGCGCAGCGGCCCAATCGGTCACGTTGTCTTCCATGAATTCGCTCGCGGTGCGGCGCAGTACGCCCCACCACGAGCGCCCCCGCAGCTCCGAGGGACCCTCCGACCAGCTCTGCGGCCTCGACTGGGGCTCGGCAATACTCTCGGCCATCCGAACATCTCCTCCTGATCGCAGGCCGACTACCCGGTACCCCAGGTGCCAAACAGAGCGCCCGTCGTTCACCGCCGCCGTCCGAGGCGACTCGGACTCCGGAAACCGCTGGTCCCTCCTTGATGAGTGGACGCTTCCTGAGCGTGGCCGACCTGCGTGCGCGGGAGCGGCGGATTCGTTCGGCACTGGTCGAGATCGGCGGCGCGCCTTGGTGGCCGCAGTCGATTCGGCGACCAGAACCACCGAGGCGCGGCGATGACCGTACAGTGACCGTGCCCGTACTCAGGCACGGATCAACTCGGCTCGCCTGTATGTGTACGAGGATGGCTCGCGTTCAGTCGTTCGGCGGCGTCGAGGGCGGGTGCCAGGGGGGTGAGTGTGGCGCGCAGAAGGTCTGGTAGCGGGCCGGACGGCACGACCAGGCCGCTGGCGGCTGGGGAAATGGGGGTGGGCTGTAGCCATTGTTCGAGGGCGACGCGAATCGCGGCGGTCACGGCGGCTGCGAGTACGTGTGCGGTGATCCGGTCGCTCTCTCCGAGGCGTTCGGTGATCGCGTCGGTGAGTGGATGTTCTATCGCGGTGGTGGCGTGGACGAACGCGCCGCGCAGGCTGGGGTGGGTGGTGATCAACAGCAGGGCCTCGCGCCCGGATTCGCTCTGGGTTGTGTACTGGTCCACGATCGCGTCGATGACGGCGTCGGCGAGGCCCACGGTCGTGGGCAGGGTAGCCAGAGCCTCCGCGACCTGGGTTTCGCGCTCGGTGGTGACCGCGGCGACGATCGCCGCTTCGCGACTGGGGAAGTAGTTGTTGTAGGTCCGCGGGGAAACGCCTGCGGCTTCGGCGATGTCGTCGACGCGGACGTTGTCCGGCCCGTGTTCGAGCGCGAGGCGCAGCGCGGCCTCGCGTAGAGCCTGCCGGGTGGCCTGCTTCTTCTGTTCGCGCAACCCACTCCGCTGTGTCATGGTCCGAGCATTCCATCATTGTGTGCGTGCGCGCAAAGTTGCGTGCACGCAAATATTCGTTCTAGTCTGGCGGCCACACCCGCAATCGCCGCACGAGTTCACGTCGCGGCGCGAACAGAAGGGGAGGGGCTTTGACGACCGTCGACGTCGTGATCAGCGGAGCCGGGCCCAACGGGCTGATGTTGGCCTGTGAGCTGAGCCTGGCCGGGGTTCGTCCGCTCGTGTTGGAGCGGTCGGCCGCGCCGAGTACGGAACCGAAAGCCAATGGGCTGCTCGGACAGGTGGTGCAACTAGTCGATCGTCGGGGACTGTACGAGCAGCTCAGCGGCAGTGCCACACCGCCGCAGCCGAACTCGACCTACTTCATGTTCGCGGGGATGCCGCTGGACCTGAGTCTGCTCGACGACAGCCCGATCTACGGCCTGGCCGCCCCGCAGCATCACATCACGCGGGTTCTGGAAGAGCGGGCAGTCGAACTCGGCGCGCGGATCCGACGTGGGCACGAGGTCGTCGGTCTGACGCAGGACGACGACGCCGTCACTGTGGACATCGCGGGTCCGGAGGGGAACTACCAGGTGCGGGCGGGTTATCTCGTCGGCGCCGACGGCGCGCACAGCCTGATCCGCAAGCTGTCCGACATCGGATTCCCCGGTGTCCATGACGACCGCACGACCAGTCGAGCGGCGCACGCCACCGTTCCGTCGGAGTGGGTGGACCCGGTCACCGGCGCGTTGACCGTGCCCGGTTACGGGACGGTTCTGCCCTTCCTGCCGGTACGCACCGATCGCGGAGGCTTCTCCTACGCGCCTTTTCCCGGGCAGCCGCCACTGATCAGCACCACGGAGTGGGATCAGGGGGAAACCGACGATCCCATGAGCCTCGGCGAGTTGCGGGCGAGCATCGCACGAGTACTGGCCGCCGAACTGCCCCTGGGACCACCCGCGGGGGAGGGGCCCCACGTATTGCGTCGACTCAGCGGTGGCAACACGCGAATCGCCGACCGATTCCGCGACCGCCGTGTGTTCCTCGTCGGCGACGCCGCCCATATCTACACCGCGGGAGGTGGGCCCGGGCTGAATCTCGGTCTGCAGGACGCGGCCGGTCTCGGCTGGAAGCTGGCTGCCGACATCCTCGGCAACGCCCCGGACGGGCTGCTGGACAGCTATGAAACCGAACGACGGCCGTGCGCCTCCCGCATGGTCACCTACGCTCGGGCGCAATCGGCGCTGATCGCCCCGGGCGGCGATGTCACCGAATTGCGCGCGCTGTTCGCCGAACTGCTGCGCGACGAGGACACCGTGCGGCGGCTCGCCGCCCTCACCGCGGGCGCCGACATCCGCTACGACATGGGCATCCCCGACACCCACCCGCTCATCGGCCGATTCGCGCCGGACATCGAACTGGTCACCCCGAACGGGACGGCCCGGCTGGCCGAGCTGACCAGAACCGCTCGGCCACTGCTGCTCGATCTCACCGGCGGCACACAGTTGGCGGAGACGGTTTCCGAATGGCATGACCAACTCGACATCGTCGCCGCGCGCCCACAACCGGGTGCGCCCACCGCGCTGCTGCTGCGCCCGGACTGCTACGTCGCCTGGGCGACCTCGTCACCCCACCCGGACACCGCGGACCGACAGGCGCTCCGCGACGCGCTGCGACGCTGGCTTCGTCCCACCGATCCGGTGACCTGAGGTCGACCCGCCGAATTCCGACTCGGCTGAACCGCACTTCGGAGAAAACGATTCTCCGGATCGACCAAACCGCCTGCGGTGGCAGCGCGAACCTCCTGCATTGCCTGTCCTCATCCGGAGGGCACGACGAGAGGTTCCCACAGTGCGAATACCGCGATCTATCCGCGCAGCGACCCTGCGATCGACCTTGATCGGACTCCTGGTGGCGAGCGGACTCGCCGGGCCGGTGGGTCTGGCGACAGCGGCGCCCGCGCGCATCGTGTCCGTGGACGACATCGACGACCGGCGGCAGAACGTGACGGTGTATTCGCCCGCCATGGACAAGCCGATCCCCCTCCAGATCATTCGGGCCGCCGACACCGCGAGTCCGCGGCCGACGATGTATCTGCTGAACGGTTCGCAAGGCGGACCGGGCGGCAGCGGGTGGGATGCGCAGACCGATGCCGTCGACTTCCTGCGCGACAAGGACGTCAACGTCGTCACCCCGGTCGGCGGCGCCAGCTCGTACTACACCGACTGGGTACGTGACGACGCCGTCCTGGGCCGCAACAAGTGGCAGACCTTCCTCAACGAGGAACTTCCGCCGGTGATCGAGGATTTCCTCTCGGCCGACGGCAACCGAACCCTGGTCGGGGTATCGATGAGCGGAACCTCGGTGCTGAATCTGGCTATCGCCAAACCGGGCTTCTGGCGCAGTGTGGCCTCCTACAGCGGCTGCGCGCAGACCTCGGACCCGATCGGGCAGGAATTCGTCCGCATCACCGTGGAGACCTGGGGCGGTGGGCAGAGCGTCGAGAACATGTGGGGGCCGCGCACCGGACCGCTGTGGCGGGCCAACGACCCGCTCGTCAATGCCGAAGGGCTGCGCGGGACCGAGATCTATCTCAGCACCGGCAGCGGAATCCCCGCCGCGCCGCACGACACCCCGGCCGATCCGCGCGTACGGGACGGTCGGATTCCGCTGCCGATCCAGATCGCTTTCGGCGGACCGATCGAGGCGGCGGTGCACTTCTGCACGGTGAATCTCGCGAACCGGTTGCGCGAGCTGAGCATTCCGGTGACGCTCGACGAGCGGCCGGTGGGTACGCATTCGTGGGGATACTGGGAAGACGATCTGAGCCGTTCCTGGCCGTTCCTGGCTCGCTCGATCGGGAGCCGGACAGCGTGAGCCCGGACAGCGGATCGGGTGACATCGTCGTCGCGAGCACCGTCCAGTACGGCGACCGCGGGGTGCGCGTGGAAATCGTCGATCCGCGACAGGACCGGACGACGCACGACTGGCACTGCACCTACCGGGTCGGTGCGGGTCGGGAACGGAAGGTCCGTGGCCCGGACAGGTTGGCCGCGGTCTACGCGGCGCTACTCGCGATCGAGGACGCGGCGAATCGAGCCGGACCACCGGACAGCGCGATGGAAGGACGACCATCTGCGCTGGTCTCCGCCGCGCACGCCCGCGAGTTCGGGCCGCCACTGGGTGCGCGCGCGGTCCATACCGCGTCGGGCCCGGTGGTGATCACCCTCGGACGGCCGCGTCGGGACCCGAATCGTTCGCACACGTGTTTGTGTCCCTTCCGCATCGATGACCGCACCGAGGCGTTCGGACAGGGGTTCGATGACTTCCACGCGGTGATGTCGGCGATCCGTGGCGTCGGCGCGATCTTGGGGATTCCGGGCAACTGGCCGGGGGTGGACACGCGGGCGGGTCGCTGATCGGCAGGCCGGAGGCCGTCCGGGTGAGCGTGACCAGGTCGTCCAGCACGGGCGAACCAGACCGGAGGATTTCCCGGCCAGCCGTCATGTGGGTGGCACCGACCTGGGCACTGTGGCGTGGTCAGTCTGTGGGAAGGCCGACGGCGGCTCGCATGGCCGCTCGGCCGCGGCGGGCGGCGGTGGGGTCATCGAGGAGTTGGATCTCCTGGTTGACCGCCATCGAGATGCCGATGAGTACGGTCGCCAGTTCGTCGGCGGGGCGGGTGGCGGTGTGGGCCGACGCGATCTCGTTAGCCAGGTATGTCCGCCAGTCGCGGATGATCGTGCGCAGGCGGTCGCGGAGTGGTCCGGGTCTGCCATCGAGTTCGGTCGAGGCGGCGGTGACGAAACATCCGCCGGGGAAAGGACATTCGGCCAGGTAGGCGATCCAGGCGTCGAGGAGGGTGGCCAGGCGGGTCGCGCCGGGGGGAAGTTCGCGCACGGTGTCGAGGACGGCGGTGCGGAAGATGGCGCCCGCTTGTTCCAGGGCGGCGGCTTGGAGTTCGGCGCGGGAGCCGAACGGTCCGACGATTCCGGCCTTGCTCATGTCGAGGCGGTCGGCCAGGGCGCCGATGGTGAGTCCTTCTATGCCGAGCAGTGAGGCTTCCTCGACCGCGATGTGGACGATCCGGTCCTTGGTGCGGGCGGCGTCGGCGGCGGAGCTTCGCGGGGACATGGTCTCACTATAGCGTTCGATCGTTCGCTATAGTTCTCGATAACGAACGATCGGACGCTATTTTTGGGAGTGATCATGCTCGACCCGCTGCACCTGGACGCCATCGCCCTCGCCCTGATCGGCCACGACGTGGCCGTGCTCACCGACGCCGACCTCACCCGGCCCACTCCGTGTGCGGGCTGGACGGTCGCGGACCTGCTCACGCACATGAACGAGCGCCACGAAGCCGTCATCGCCAGCGTCCTGCCCCCACCGACCGTCTCGGCAGCGGACGCCCGGGCCGCCTTCGCGCACAGTGCCGCCCGGTGGGTGGTCGCCATGGAACAGGCGGGGCCGGAGATCCGGCTGCCCTCGTCGGGCACCGTGGCCACCGGCCAGGTGTTGTCGATCCACTTCGTGGACATGCTCACGCACCGCTGGGACCTCGCCCGCGCCCTCGACCGGCCGTGTCCTGTTCCGGAGCACCTCACCACGGCGGCGCTGCCGATCGCCCGCGCGATCACCGTTCCCGGCGGTCCACTCACCGGCCCGGGCGGTGCTTACGCCCCGCGCCTGACAGAGGACGTGAATCGTCCGACGCTGGACAACATCGTCGCCCTGCTCGGCCGGGACCCCGCCTGGACCGGGCCGTCGACGACCAGCGCTCGTCCTTCGATGACGTGATGAGCCTCGTAGACGAAGGCGGCGCGTGAACAGGCGGGTTCGCAGCGCCTAGGAAGTCATCGAAAGCTACGAGACTTTCCGGGTCACCGTGGGGACATCGGTCTTCGATCGCGGTGGTACGGGCTTGGTTTTGGTGATGGTCTTGGTGCCGGTCTTCGTCTGTGGGGGAACGGCTTTCGTTTTGGTGACGGTCTTCGGCGGTGGGGCGGGCGTGCGGGTTTTGGTCTGGTTGGTCGCGGGCTGCGCTATCCGCACCGCCGTCGACCCTTCGTCGCAGCTCGCGGCGCCGACTTCCACGGCGCACTCCGGGCCGCCCACGGCGGTGTGCGCGATGAGCGCTCCACCCGCGATACCGACAACAGCCACGGTACTGGCGATGATTTTCGTCCACATACGAGCAATCCCTTCGCTCGGCATCCGAACTTCGAACGCTATCCGCCGCACCCGGGAAGTTTCTCGATGACGTGTCGTTGTGCGTGTCGCCGATGCGTCGTGGGATCCACGGCATTCGCGCCGATCGTCGTTAGCATTCGGCGTGCCGTCGAATACAGTGCCGATGCGAAGGCCGGTCGCGGGGATCGTTCTGTTCATGGCGTGCCTGTCCATGATGAGTGGTCTGGCGCGATTGGTTCCCTGCGTCGGTGACGGCGGATGGAGGGGCGACAAAGCGCTGTCGCGGTTGTGTTATTCCGATATCTCGGCCCTGTTCGGCTCCATGGACGCCGATTTCCCGGCTCTGCCGTACCGGGACTACTTGCTCGAGTACCCGGTGTGTATCGCGATGTTGTTTCTCGCCACGGCGGCGGTCACCGCTGGCCTGGAATCGTGGACGCCGATGGACTTCGCGGACCACTCGTCGACGGTGCTGTGGTTTCTCGTGGTGAGTGTGGTCGTGCTGGCGGCGTGTGGCGTGTACACGGTGTGGGCCACCAGTCGGATGCCGGGCGTCTCTATGACGGAATTGGTCCTGGTCTGTGTGGGATTGGGGCCCTTGGCGTTCGTGAACTGGGACCTGGCGGCCACCGCGCTGACCGCGGCCGCACTGCTCGCCTGGACACGCGACAGACCGGTGTGGTGCGGCGTGTGGCTCGGTGTGGCGACTGCGACGAAGCTCTATCCAGTCCTTTTCCTCTTCGCGTTGGTGTTGCTCGCTGTGCGTACCCGGCGATGGCGTGCGGTGGTCGCGGTCGCGGCGGCGGCGGTGGGTTCGTGGGTCGTGGTGAATCTGGTGGCCGTCGTCGACGCGGACTTCCGTTCGGGGTGGAAGGTCTTCTACGCCTACAGTTCCGAACGCGCGCCCGATCGAGGGACGCTGTGGTACTTGCTCAGTGGCGACGAGGCCGGTGCGCCGCTGTCGCTCGCCGTGGAGTCTGTGCGGACGCTCAATCTCGGTGTCGCCGTGGCCACGGCCGCCGGATTTCTCGCGGTGGCGCTGCTCGTGTGGCTCGCGCCGCGGACACTCGACCCGGCCACGGTGATGTTCCTGCTGTTGGCGGTGTTCGTACTCTTCGGCAAGGTCTGGTCACCGCAGTATCTGTTGTGGCTGATCCCGTTCGCTGTGCTCGCCGGGCCGCCACGGGCCGAGCTGATCGCCTGGATGTCGATCGAGTACGCGCATTTCGTGGGCGTGATGTGGCTGATCAACGGCTATCTCGACCTCGGTGGGCACACCGTCTCGTCACAGCTCTACCTCGTCCTTCTCGCCGCGCGGTGGCTCGCCTTGGCGGCTTTGGCGCTGATCGTGGCCCACCGACAGTTCACCGGCGCCCGGCTGCACGGGTTCGATGCGCCAGTGTCGAGCCTGCTCGTATTGCCGGTGGATGCGGGCGAAGGTGCCGTCGGTGCGCAGGAGTTCGCTCGGCGTGCCGGATTCGGCGACTCGTCCCGCCTCGAGGGAGACGACCTGGTCCGCGGCGGCCAGGGTGGCGGGTCGGTGCGCGATCACGATGACCGTGCGGTCGGGGTCGGCGCCGAGGTTGGCGATCGCGCGGGTGACCGCGGCCTCGTTCTCGGGGTCGAGCGCGGAGCTCGCCTCGTCGACGAGGACGATGCGCGCGCGTTTGAGCATCGCTCGGGCGATCGCCACGCGTTGGCGTTCGCCGCCGGACAATTGGGCCCCGGCCTCGCCGACGCGGGTCTGCCAGCCGCCGGGCAGCCGTTCGATGACCTCGTCGAGCCGCGCCTGGCGGGCGGCGTCGCGCAGGTCGTCCCACGACGCCTCGGGCAGGGCGAGGCGCAGGTTGTTCTCGATGGTGTCGTCGAAGAGATAGACGTCCTGGAAGACGATCGCGATGTCGTCGAGCACGGCCTCCGGAGCCAGGGCGCGGGTATCGACGCCGTCGATGCGGATGACGCCGGAATCGACGTCGAAGAAGCGGGCGATGAGGCGGGTGATCGTCGTCTTCCCTGAACCCGACGGGCCGACCAGCGCGGTGGTGGTGCCCGCCGGGCAGCGCATCGACACCTCGCGCACTGCGGGCGCGTCGGCACCGGGATAGGTGAAGCTCACCCCGGACAGTTCCACGCGAGGCGCGTCGGTGCGGCGGGTCGAGTCGGCGTGGACCGGCAGGACCGGCGTGGTGCGCAACTCCTCGATCCGGGTGATCTTGTTCGTCATCGCGCGCAGGGCGCCGACGAGGTCGATGAGATTGCCCAGCGGCTGGAGAAAACGCGCGGTGAGGACGAGCAGCGCGACACCGGTCGACACCTCGACGCGCCCGCTGACCATCAGCCAGGCCACCAGGGCGAGCACGATGACGAACCCGGCGGCGACCACGCCGGTGTAGCGGAAGAACGGCCGACGAGCCCGGTCCATGCCCGCCCGATAGGTATCGCGGTGCTCGCTCAGCGCGGCGTGCATGCGCGGGGTGCCGTCGGCCAGGCCCGCGGCCCGCAGGACGGGCTGGGCCTGGCCGAGTTCGATGGCCCGGCTCGCGACATTCGCCGACGCGCGCTCGAGCGCGATCTCCGCCTCGGTCGCGACCCGGGCCGCGCGATCCAGCGCCCGGAAAGCGATCAGCGCGATCACGCACAGCACCGCGGCCACCCGCCACTCGACGACGAACACGATCGCGACGACGGTGGCGGGCAGCAGTGTCGAGATGATCACCGGTTTGCCGATCACCACCGCCAGATGCGCGGCGTCACCGACATCGGCGGTGAGACAACGGGCGAGCCGCGCCTTGTTCGCGGCGGTGAACCACCCCAGCGGCAGCGCGCTGACGTGGCGCATCAACTGCTGACGCAACTGCGCCGCGAGGGCACCGGCCGCCGCGTAGCCGACCGGGTCGGCGACGACGCTGAGTACCGCGTAGAGCACCGCGCCGACGCCGCCGAGCACGAGCCAGGGGGTGGCGGCGGCGAGGTCGGGTTCCGGTCGCGCCACGGCGTGCAGGATCGGCACCAGCGCTCCGAGCAGCAGCCCTTGCAGCACGGCTTGGATCGCGGTCAGCGACCACAGTCGGGCGAGCAGCCGCGGGTCCGGCCACAGCTGGTAGAGGCGGCGGATCATCGCGTGACTCCTTCCTGGGCGGCCCACATCCGCGCGTACAGGCCGTCGCGGGCGAGTAATTGCTCGTGGCGGCCCTGCTCGACCAGCCGTCCCTCGTCGAGCACGAGGATCTGATCGGCGCCCGCGATGGTGTGCAGGCGGTGCGCGATGACGATCACCGTCTTGCCGACGGCCAGCCGGGCCAAGGCGTTCTGGACGGCGGTCTCACTGTCGGGATCGAGTGCGGCGGTCGCTTCGTCGAGGACGACGATCGGCGCTCCGGACAGCATCGCTCGCGCGATGGTCAGGCGTTGACGTTCGCCGCCGGACAAGCCGCCACCGCCGCCCGCGTCCAGCGGTGTGTCGTAGCCGCGCGGCAGCGTGTCGATCACGTCGTGGATATGCGCGGCGATCGCGGCCTGGCGGACCTCCTCGTCGCTGGCGCCCGGTCGGCCGATGCGGATGTTCTCGGCCACGCTGTCGCGCAGGAGGGCGACGTCCTGGAACACCAGCGACATCGACGCCAACAGCTCGGTCGAGCCGATCTCGCGGAGGTCGACGCCGCCGACCCGGATGGCCCCCGCTGTCACGTCGTAGAAGCGTGGCAGCAAGCTGGCCAGCGTCGATTTGCCCGCGCCGGACGGTCCCACGACCGCGGTGATCGCGCCCGGTGGGCAGACGGCGCTCACGTCGTCGATCGCGCGGGTGGTGCCGTCGTAGGAGAACGACACGTGGTCGAACTCGACGCCGTGGTCCGCCGGAACGCGCGGGCGCCGGGGTTCGGGCAGCGGCGGGCGCGACAGCAGTTGTTCGATGTTGGCGGCGCCCATCCGGCCCTTGCGCACCGCTTGGGCGCCCGAGACCGCGGGGATGATCGAGGTCGGCAGTCCGACCCCGACGACCAGGAAGGCCACGAGTTCCGCACCGGTGAGCGACCCCCGGTCGATGAAGACCAGCCCCGCGCCCGTCACCGCCGTCAGGACGGCCATCTCCGAGCCGAGCAGCCTGGTCACCGCCGAGCTGTAGCGCACCTCGTCGACCCAGGCGGCGAACGCGCGGGCGTACTCGTTCACGGCATCGTCGAAACGGCGCAGCACGCGGCCGCCCGCGCCGAAGGCCTTGACGACCTGGATGCCGTCCGCGTATTCGATGCTCGCGGCACTGATCCGGCCTTCCGCCGCGATCAGCCGGTTCACATGCGTCGTCATCGACCGCATCGAGACGCGGTAGCTGATGCTCATCAGGCCCATCACACCCAGCACCACCAGCGTCAGCGCGACATCGACGGTGAACAGGTAGACGCTCGACACGACGATCACCGTGACCGCGCCCACCAGCTGACCCAGCGCGTGGGCGATGACCTCGTGCATCTCCTCGATGTCACCGGTCATGGCCCGTGTGACCCGTCCGGATCCCGCGGCGCGGAACCAACCCAGCGGGAGCGCGCCGAGGTGGCGCACGATCCGCACCCGCAGGTCGTGCACGATGACCGCGTCCGCGTAGTGCCCCAGGCGGGAGGACTGCACCAGCAGCACGAGCCACAGCGCGGCACCGACGGCGCCGATCCCCACCCACGTCCCGACCGTCGCCGCCGGATCGTGCGGGTCGTCGAGCATGACGCGCGCGATCTCGGCCGCCGCGATATAGGGCACGATTCCCGCTGCGGCGGACAGGGATCCGAGCACTCCGCACAGGATCAGCGACGACCTGATCGGTGCGAAGAGCCTCGCCAAGGCGCCCGGTGCGGCGAGACCGGGGGCCTCGGGATCCGGCATCGGCTCGGACGGGGTGTCCGCGCGTGGGTCTGCTGTCGTGGTGCTCAAGGCCGTGCGTCTCCCGTGGGTTGGTAAGGTATGCCTAACTACACCGTCCATCTTGAATCGTGAAGTCGACTTGATGTCAAATGGACAGAATGAGCGATCCGGTCGGTGTTTCGATAGGCAAGGCGGCAGCCCTCTACGACGTGGCCCCGTCGACGTTGCGATGGTGGGAATCGCAGCGGGTGCTGCCCGAACCGGCTCGGGTCAACGGGCGCCGCGTCTACGACGAGAGCGATCTCCGCAGAATCGGACTGGCCTATCTGTGCTGTGTCACCAGCGCGATGTCGCTGGAGCAGGCGGCCGTCGTGACGGTGGGTCGTCGAAATGAGCTGTGGCAGCGGACGGTGCGAAGCCATGCGGCCGCGCTCGCGCGCAAGATCGAGGAGTTGCAGAGCGCGCGCGACTATCTGACGCACCTGCTGGAGTGCGCCGACGACGACATCGTGGACGAGTGCCCCTGGCTCGATGGGGAATTGATGAGCCGCACCCCGAGGGGTCGTGTTCCGGTGGCGGGTTTCGTGGCGGCGGCGCAGGCGGTGTCGCCTCGCCGTGATCATGCGGAGCGATGTGACGAAACAGCGGCTCCGTGTGTCGAAACAAGCCCGACTCTCGGTCATTGCGTCATCTGCGCGAGCGTCTTCGCTCAGCCGGGCACGGGTCGACGGCGCCGGTATTGTTCGCGCGCGTGTCGGCAGCGGCACTACCGGGAAACCGCCGCGGCGCGGCAGTCGACCGATGCGGCGCAATGATCGCGACTTCCGGCCGGAGAATCTGAAATAGAGTGTGGTGCAACGGAATCGGATCTACACCGGTGGGCTCGATTCCACCGAAAGTCGCCCGGGATCGCGGGGGGAATGCGAATCTCGACAGGTGATCCCGTGGCTCGTGAGGGCATCGGCGCGGGACCGGAACGGCGAAAGGGCACCTGATGACTACAGGCAAGTTGGTCGTCCCCGATCTCTGGGACGCCTACCCCAAGGTCCGCACGAGCGACCTGACCTTGCAGCGGTTGATGACGGGGCACGCGCAGGGCGTCTCGCACGCCACCGGGCACACCGCCGATCGGCTCAGCGTCGTCACCCGGTTGGCCGGTGGCACGTTCAGTGTGAACCGCAAGGGGACGAATGTGCTCGTCAGCGACGACGAGGGTGATGTCATCGAGAAATGGCCGCTCCAGCTGCAGGTGAGCGGGCACGACTTCGTGTTGACGCCGAAGATCCTGGAAGAGGGGAACCGGCTCAAGCTCACCCTCGCCTCGATGGACGGCGAGCCGGTGGTGCGTCCCGCGGCGCCCGCGGGTGCGGCGGCGGCGCCGGGAATCGCCCTGCGGAGTCCGCGGAGCGAATCGGATCTGACGAGAAGCATCATGGGCATCGGCTTCTCGACCGGGGCCTTCATCGGCGCCGTGATCGGCGGGATCATCGCACTGCCCACCCTCGAGCTCGCGGGCGTGGTGACGATCCCCGCGGGGCTGTTCATCGGCGGCGCGGCGGGCACACTCGTCGGCGGGATCATCGCGGAGATCGTCACCTGATCGGTGCGATGACACCGCGCCCGATCCACACACGGACCACGGCGGCCGAGGCGATCTCGGCCGCCTCACCGATGCGCCCGGCGGGTGCTCGACGATGATCGCCGCCTGCCCGATGCGCACATCAGGGCCCGCGCCGTTGTCCCGCAACCAGTTCCCGACGAAACCGCCGGGCGCGATCAAGGTGTTCAGGTGTTCACCTGCCGGGTGGGCGCGTCGGCGTTGGCCGGGCTCTCCAGCAATCCGGCCGGGTTCACGTAGAGGCCGTAGCTGGCGAGGACCGAGGGCGTGTTCTGCACGTCGACATCGGATAGACGGGGCGACCGACCGTATTGGTGCCACGTGTGCGAAGGCGGGGTCACCGGCGAAGGGGATCGCGAACCCGGTGTCGGCGACCGGTTGGTCGGCGGGGACTCGTACCGGGTGGGGCGGCCGAGGCCACCCCCACCGGTATTCCGCTCAGCCGTGGAAGGTGACGAGGTAGGCCGCGGCGGACGGGAGGTGCGGGTTCTCGCAGCTCGGTTCGATCCCGGTGCCGGTGATGGAGACCGTCGCGTCGGCGAAGCGGGTGCTGTCGGCGGTCACCCGGCCGGTGGCCGTGTAGGTGTGGGCGTCCACGGAGACGCGGCCGGTCGTCTCGGTGACCGTCTCGGTGCCGTCGTCCCACCGGGTCTTGATCGTGGTCGTACTGTCACCGCACGCGGCGCCGGTGCCGCTGAGTTCGGAACGACCGGCGAGCAGCGGCGCGCCCGCGGCGTCGGTGCAGGTGATGGTGTCCTGTCCGGTCATGCCACCGCCGAACAGCGCGGGGACGAGCGTCGTCTGGGCGACACAGATCGCCTCGACCGGCGCGTCGGGCGCCGGTTGCGTCCAGGCCGCGGTCGGGACGAGCGCGCCGCCGACGACGACGGCGCCGCCGACGGCGACGGCGACGGCCGAGCAGACACCGAGTCGAACCGCCCGGTGGCCGAGGTGATGTCCGGTGACGAAGGAAGAGATGACCACGGATCGTTCCTTTCTTCATGGCCACGATGGCCGGTGTGAGGGGGAACCGAGCCGCCGCGCGTCAGGCGAGGTCGGCGGAAAACAGTGCGGGATGGTAGATCTCGGTCAGATGCAGACGGGGCCGGTCGTCGGTGTAGATCAGATAGCTCTTGCCCGCGGCGCGACCCGATCCGGTGTCGGGACGGACGTGATGTCCGGTGCGCAGCAGGCGCCTGCGATGGGTGACACCGGCGGCGGCCATGGCCGAGCCGAGCGGCCGCACCCGATCGAGGCTGAGCCGATACAGCGGATTGTCGGCCGCCTCGACGACCACCGCGTGATTCCAGGACACCAGGCCACCGTCCGGCGTCAGCAGGGTCGAATACCGCGACAGCACCGGATCATCGCCGGAAACGCCGAGGGCACCGCATAATTCGCGGGGCAGTTCGTCGGCGCGCTGCCGGAACTGCTCGCGCACGTCGATGGTCACCGGCACGCGCAGTACCGCTTCGAGCAGCACGGTGGTCGAGCCGTCGCAGGCCAGCAGGGCTCGGGTGGTGCGGTCGGCGAAGTCGGTGACCGGGATCGACACGGGTTCGAGCGTGGTCGTCATGGGACTCCTGGTCAGTAGCGGCTGTCGGGGATCCCGGCATCGGCGGGACCGTAGGGGAGACGGTCGAGCCAGGCGCCCGCCGAACCCCGGTATCGCGCCACGGCCGCCGCGCCGCGCTGACGGGCCCGCGTGGCGGTATCCGCCGCGAGCAACTGGCGCAACGCCTGATCGCTGGCCGCCCGGTTGCGCACGGCCGCGCCGCGCCGCAGGGCGTCGTACCGCAGGACCGCCTCGGTGCGGCTCCCACCCGCGGTGATGCTGTCGACCACGGCGTCGGCGGCCGCGGCCGCGTCGGCGACGCCGGAATTGAGCCCCCGCGCGCCGAACGGGGCGAACAGGTGCGCGGCCTCGCCGACGAGCAGTACTCGGCGCCCGCCGTCGACGAAGGTCTCGGCGACCGATTGCTCGAAGCGGTAGTGCGAGATCCAGGTGAGCTCGGGTCGGGTGCCCTCCGGCAGGAGCGGCGCGACCCAGGTGGCGGCGTCGGCGGTCAGCGCGGCGATGTCGTCGGTGGGGTGGCACTGTAGGTCCACACGCACGCCGCCGCGGAACGGCGCGAGCAGCACGTGGCGGTGTCCGGCCGCCGGGTGCCGGTAGTGGAACACCCGCTCGCGCGGCGCGCGGTCGGGGTCGTCGGCGACATCGACGACGACGAACGAAGCGTCACCGCGTGTCCCGGCGAGGCGGGTGCCGATCGCGGTGCGTACCGCCGAGCGCGCGCCGTCGGCGCCGATCAGGAAACTCGCCCGATGCCCACTGCCGACTTCGACATGCCCGTGCGCCACCGTCACCGTCTCGACCGGGGTCTGCCAGACCAGCCGCACGCCCGCGTTGCGGCAGGCGCCGCGCAGTTCGGTCTCGAGGTCGCGCTGCGACAGACAGGTGAACGGGGGAGCGTCGCTCCGGCACGGCGGATACGACTTGCGGAACACGGTGCGCCCCGCCCACAGCGTGTGCTTGCCGCTCCAGACCATCCCCCGCTCGGCGAGGCGCTCGGCCAGGACGGGATCGGCTTGCCCGAAGGCGCGCAGCGAGTCACCGTGCACGAAGATCGCCCGGCTTCCCGCCCGCACCGCGGTCTCGGACTCGGCTTCCAGCACCGTCACCACCAAACCCCGCGCGGCGCAGAACAACGCCGTCGCCAGTCCGACCGGGCCGCCGCCCGCGACGAGTACATCGCTGTGTCTCACGCGGACGCTCCCACGGCGATCGGCGCGGGCAGCTCCCGCCGCAGCACCTTCCCGGTGCCGTTGAGCGGCAGTTCGGGTAGCAGCACGAGCCGACGCGGCAGTTTGTAGGCGGCCAGATGCGGGCGGCAGAATTCCGTGATCTGCGTCAGGGACGGCCGGGTGCCTGCCCTCGGCACGATCCAGGCGCAGGTGATCTCGCCCCGCACCGGGTCCGCCAGTCCGGCGACGGCGACCTCGGCGACATCCGGATGTCGCGCCACCACCCGCTCCACCTCGGCGGGATAGACGCTGAACCCGCCGCTGAGCACGACTTCCTTGGTGCGGCCCACCACGCGAACCCGTCCGTAGGCATCGACGCTGCCCAGATCGCCGGTGGGCAGCCACCCGTCCACCGTGACCGGGCCCGCGCCGAGGTGCCCCGCCGTCACCATCGGACCGGCGATCCACAATTCACCGATGCCCGAATCATCCTGGGGGACAGCGGTTGTCCGTAGGCGCACGTCGGGCATCGCGGTGCCCGTGGTGCCGTGCCGGTCGGGCAGGTCCGGCGCGGCCAGTGTCGCGAACCCGGCGAGTTCGGTCATCCCCCACCCCTCGACGAACGCGCCGCCCATCCTCGCCTCCCATTCCCGGGCCAGATCGGCACCGGCGCCCTGCCCCGCCGACACCACACACCGCAGGCGCGACAACCTCGGCGCGGTGTCGGCGCCTCGGGTCGACCTCGCAACCACGTCGAGCAGCCGCCGGTACATGGTCGGCACCCCGGCCAGCACCGTCGCACCCCAGCGATCCGCCGCTTCGAGCAGGCGGGCCTCGTCGAACCGGGCCAGCTGCACCAGCGTCGCCCCCGACGCGAGCGCGGCATTGAGCACATTCGTCCCGTAGGAATGCGCGAGTGGGAGCGCGGTGACGACGACATCGTCGGCGTGCCAGCCCAGCCGTTCCGCCAGGTTGTCGCCGCCGAGCGCGATGGCTCGCCGAGACTGGAGAACGCCCTTCGGGCGCCCGGTGGTGCCCGAGGTGTAGGCGATGGTCGCGGTGTCGGGCGCGCATTCCGGTCCCGGCGTGATCGTGGCACGGGTCGCCCGGCCGTCCGGCCAGAACACCCGATCGGGGAACCGGGCGGCCAGAGCCCCGACCATGCGCGCGGGAACGAGGGCCAGCCGGGCGCCGGAATCCTCGAGCACATGGGCGATTTCGTTGATCGCCGATCCCGCGTTCATCGGCACGCTCACCGCCCCGAGCGCGGCGAGCGCGCGATAGACCGCCACCCAGCCCATGTCGTCGGGCAGACACAGCACCACCGTGGTGCCGGGCCCGACGCCCACGGCTGTCAGCTCACGGGTGGCGGTGTCCACCAGCTGTTCGAGGACCGCGTCGTCGTAGCGGCCCGAGTCCGTCACCAGCACGAACAACCTCCTGTCGGGGTGGTCTCGGCACACCGATCACAGAACGTAGGAAAGGAACGGCGCGCGTTCCGGGGTGGCCATGGCGTCCCACAGCCGCACCTGCCGGTGCTCGCCACGGATCTGCCCGGCCTGATACAGCCCGGCCGCCGGGGTACCGCCCAGCACGATCGCGCCCATGGCCGACACATCGAGTTCCAGATCGGGCGCGGTGGTGGTGCGGTGGCATACGCCGACTCCCTTGTCGACGTCGAGGTGATAGGTGCCGTCGGCCCAGCCGCGCGCGTCGTGCACGCGCAGGGTCAGCGCGCCGTCGGCCGCCCAGGAACGGGCGGACAGGATCGCCGGGACGTCGAGCAGGCGCAGCCACAGAGCGTCCCGTCGACGGCCGCGCAGCCAGCGGGCATCGGTGACCCACCAGCGCAGCGGATCGTCCACGGGCAGTCGCGGCACTCGGATCTCGCTGGCCATGTCGATCGAGAACAGGAACCGCCACAGCGCGCCCGCCGCCTCCGGATCCACGGCCAGGAAGTCGATCACGTGCACGACCCCGTCGGGTGCCTTGTCGACGGACCAGTCGGCGACGACGCGGTAGGAGACGAACCCGCGCCCGTCGATCACCGCGCACTGCCGGACCCCGGTCCCGGGATCGCCGAGTGTGCACAGCGCGTCGAGCGTGGGGGAGGACGGGTCGGTGCGCAACCTGTCCCAGAACCCCTGCGGCGGAATCAGTTCCCCGGGCGCCTGGCGCGCGCGGCGGGTGAAGACGTCCCTGGCGGCGTCGCGGGCCCGCTCGCCCGTGACGCGACGCGGCCGGATGCCCGCGCCCGGCGTGTCCTCGCGCAGCCCGGCGCGGCGCACGTCGATGCGCATCCCCTCGTACCACGCGGCGGGCCCGTGTCCGAAGCGCCGGTAGATGGGCCATTCCGAGGGCCAGTCGGCGCAGGTCACCTTGCCCTCGTCGACGGCGCGGGCGTAGATCCGGTCGAGCAGGTGGGTCATCAGACCGCGCCGCGTCTGCGTCGCGTGACAGAACCCGCCCGTGCCGATGGCCGCGGGCACGCGGGCGCCGCCGGGCAGCACGAGTTCGGTGTGCAGGGAGGTGTTCGTGGCGACGATGCCGTCGGCGTCGGCGATGGCGAGTCCGCGTTCGGGCGGAAAGGTCCGCCGGTAGAAGTCGAGCACGGCGGGGTCGGTGCCCAGCGGTTCGGCGAGCGCGGTGAGCCAGCAGTTCAGCCACTCGGGGTAGCGGTCCTCCGGAATGCCCTCGAGGTACTCGAATTCCGTGGGTAGGGCACGTGTCATCGGCTGACCTCCATCGCTCGGGCGGGCAGGACATGGAGCGGCGGCGCCGGATAGCCACAGAAGTCGGGGGTGACCATGGTGGCGCAGTAGGCGCCGGTCGACCCGATGAGCACCCGGTCGCCCGGTGCCAGCGCCACCGGCAGCCGATACGGGGTGGTGACCCGCAGTTCGTCGAGCGGATCGCAGGACGGGCCGTGCAGCACCACCGGACGATCCGGCGCGTCCGCGGCATGGTCGAGGGCCTCGACGGGGTACTCCACGTCGCCGAGCAGGCACTCGATCAGCCCCGCGTTCCAGATCCCGGCATCGAGCACCACCCGCACCAGTCCGTCGCGCTCGACCACCGACTTCACCCGCGCCACCGTGATTCCCGCCTCGGCGACCAGGCTGCGTCCCGGCTCGAACACCACATCGAGGTCGGTCGCGTCGAAGTGGTCGTCGATCGCCGCGAAGATCGTGGCCACGCAGTCCGCCACCGAGGGCACCGCCCGCCGATACGTCGCGGGGATCCCGCCACCGACATCGAGCACGCGCAGGCTGCTCACGCCCGCCGCGCGGATCGCCGTCCACACGCCCGCCGCGCGCTCGACGGCGATTCGCCACTGGCTCGGATCGGTCTGCTGACTGCCGACATGCCATGTCAGCCCGGCCATATCCAGGCCCATCCCCTCGGCCAGCCGCGCCAGTTCCACCGCTTCGTCCGCGCCGCAACCGAATCGGGCGGTCATCGACAGCGCGGCGCCCCTCGGCGCGCAGACCAGGCGCAGCAGCACCGAGGCGCCGGGCGCGTGCCGACCCAGTCGCGTGAGTTCGGCCGCCGAGTCGGCGCAGAACATCCGGACGCCGAGTGCGAACGCTTCGGCGATCTCGCGCTCGTCGCGCACCACATTGCTGTGCGAGATCCGTTCCGGCGGACAACCCGCCGCCAGCGCCAGGTGGATCTCCGCGGTGGACGCCACATCCAGGCTCGCGCCGCCTCGCAGCAGCGCCGTGAGTACCTGTGGTTCCGGTCGGGCCTTCACCGCGAACTGCACTCGTCCACGTCCGGCGAGTGCGGTGCGGTATCGGTCGTGCGCGTGCTCCACCGCGTCGATATCGAGAGCCGCGTAGGGTGTTTCGGATTCCAGCCGGGCGAAGCGACGCAATCGGTCACTCGGCATCCAAGGATCTCCTTCCGGTGAGCAGAGCATCGGCAGGACAAGCACTTTCGAAACCGAACGCACCCTACACGGCGTCACCACCGACGATTACGCGCAGCCCAGCTACCTCCCGGTGACCTTCGTGTCGCCCGTTGCCTCGCCCGCCTCGGCGACGCCCCAGACCGCCGTCAGTCCGGGTGGTAGCGCCGCGAGGACGGCTTCGAATTCGGTCTGGCGCGGATCCTCGATGGCATCGAGACCTACCTGCGAGGCTGAGCCGCGTATCTCGGCTGGGTCAGTCGTTGTCCAGCGGGGGAGTGGTCCACGTGCTCCAGCTGACAGGCCCGATCGACGCCGCCCTCGCCGAACGGGGACTGCGTCGGCGCGTGGTTGTCCGCGACGTATTCGTCCGGGCGACAGCGGTTTCCGAGGAGGCGTAGCTCAGCGTCCGTGTCGACGGTATCCGCGAATGGCGAGCGTCGCGAACACCACGGTCAACCCGACCGTCCACGCCAACGCGCGTGCGGCGGGCGCCGCGATCGGGCCGGACGATGCCAGCCCGCGCATCGCCTCCACTACCGACGACACCGGGTTGGCGGCGGCGACGGGTTGGATCCACGAGGGTAGATCCTGGCGGGGGACGAAGCCCGTCGACAGGAACGAGGCCACCAGCAGGATCGCGTTGAGGGCCGAACCGACCGCCTCGCCGGACTTGGCGTGGACCGCGATCGCCACCATCATCCAGGCGACGCCGGTACCGAAGACCAAGGGCAGCGCGAGAAATCCGAGCGCGCCGAGAACCCCGCCGGTGAACCGGAAGCCGAGCAGGTACCCCACGCCGACCACCGCGAGCAGGGTGATGAGATTGCGGACCGCGTCACCGGCGATGCGCCCGATCAGCGGCGCCGACCGGGCGATCGGCATCGCCCGCAGCCGTCGGTCGAAACCGGATTGCAGGTCGTCGTAGGTCGTCATGGCGGTGCCGAGCCCGGCGAACATGATGCCCATCACGGCGAACAGCGGCAGGCTGAAGTTCACGTAGTCGGCCCGACTCCCGCCGGGCGCGACCAGCGAGCCGAACGACACCGTGATCAGCACCAGCAGGATGAGCGGGAAGAACGTCGCCATCATCAGCAGGACGGGATTGCGCAACGTCACCCGGATGGCACGGACGGTGAGCGACCATCCGTCGAGCAGGACCTGCGGGCGCGGTCCCGTCGCGGTGTGGGGTTCGTTCACAGCGACCTCCGATAGGTCCGGGCCGCGAGCGCGACACACACGAGGAATCCGCCGCCCAGCCACAGCAGGGCGATCGTGACCGGCTTGGCGACGGCCGCGTCGGAGTCGGCCAGCGCGCGCAACGCGTCGGCGGTGCGGCTGAGCGGTTGGTTGGCGACGAACGGTTGCAGCCAGCCGGGGAACGCTTCGGTCGGGGTGAAGGCGTTCGACACCAGCAGGAACGGGAAGAAGATGACATTGGTGATCACCTGCACCGAATCCACCTTGCCCGCCGCGAAACCGATCGCGATGAACCCGGTGCACACCACCGCCGCGAAGAACAGCGCGACGAGCACGAACCCGATCGACGCGAGCACCCCGCCACCGAGCCGGAAACCCATGACGGCCCCGGCGGGCAGCAGCACCGCGATCGTCAGCAGCGCACGGCTCAGTTCCGCGCCGACCAGACCGAGGACGGGCGCGAGCGGAGAGACCGCCATGGAGCGGAGCCTGCGGATCATGCCGCCGGTGACGTCCTCGACCGACAGGATCGCCGCCGACATGGCCGTGAACAACATGGCCTGCAGGATCACCGCGGGCAGCAGATACTGCCCGTAGTCACTGCCGATGCGGCGCTCGACCACCGTGCCGAACACGACATAGAACATCGTCGCGAACACCAGCGGCAGCACGACGGCACCGATGATCGACGCGGGCCGTCGGCTCATCAACCGCAGGTGGCGCCCGGCCAGGATCGCGGTGTCGGCCAACGCCGAGGGATGCGGGCGTGGCGTCGCGCCGACGGTGTCCGGCGCGGCGCTCGTCACGGGGTGTCCTCGGGTTCGCCGGAGACGCTCGGGTGCCCGGTCAGGCGGAAGAACACGTCGTCGAGGGTCGGGCGGCGCAGGGCGATGTCGTCGACGGCGATCTCGGCGGCGTCGAGCTTGCGCACGACCTCGACCAGCGTCGCGGCACCCGAGGCGGCGACGGCGATCCCGTCGGACTGTTCGGCGAACCCGGTCATGTCCGCCAGCACGGCGGCGATCCGGGGACGCTCGTCCTCGGCCGCGGTGATGTGGCAGACCGAACCACCGGCCTGGTCCTTGAGTTCGTCGGCGGTGCCGTCGGCGATGACCCGGCCGTGGTCGACCACCACGATCCGGTCGGCCAATTCGTCGGCCTCATCGAGGTATTGGGTGGTGAGCAGGATGGTCATGCCGTCGTCGCGCAGATCCCGGACCACGTCCCACAGCACCGCGCGGCTGCGCGGGTCGAGGCCGGTGGTCGGTTCGTCGAGGAACAGCACTTCGGGCTTGCCGATCAGGGAGGCGGCCAGGTCGAGTCGTCGCCGCATCCCGCCGGAGAAGGTGCCGCTGCGCCGGTCGGCGGCCTCGGTGAGGTCGAAGCGCTCCAGGAGTTCCTCGGCGCGCCGAACCGCCTGCCCGCGTCCCAGTTTCAGCAGCCGCCCGAACAGGGTGAGGTTCTCGCGGGCGGTGAGATTCTCGTCCAGGGCGACGAACTGACCGGTCAGCCCGATCACCGACCGCACCGCCCCGGCCTCGGCCACCACATCGTGACCGGCCACCCGCGCCCGCCCCTCGTCGGGGACCAGCAATGTGGTCAGTACATCGATCGTCGTCGTCTTTCCCGCCCCGTTCGGTCCGAGCACCCCCGCGATGGTGCCCCGCTCCACCGCGAAACCGAGCCCATCGAGCGCGGTCACCCCGCCGAACCGTTTGACGAGACCTTCTGCCTCCACGGCATAGTCCACCATGAAGTAAACCTAACCTAACTTTGCCTGAATTGGCCAGGGCGTCACGGCATCCGGTGACCGCATCGGCGCACCCACCGCCCTGACCGTCATCGACACCGGCACGGTGAGGTAGGTCCGCAGGAGGGTAGAAGTCAGCCCGCGCCGAGCATGCGGGTGAACGCGCCGTCGCGGCTCGCCAGCAGGTGGGGTGCGCCGGATTCCACCACCCGGCCGTCGCGGAGCACGACGACGTGGTCCGCGGACATGATCGTGTGCAGGCGATGGGCGGCGATGACGAGAGTCCGCTGTCCGGCCATCCCGGACAACCACTGCTGGACGACCGATTCCGAGATCGGGTCGAGCGCCGCGGTGGCTTCGTCGAGGACGATGACCGCCGGGTCCTGCACCGCGATCCGGGTCAGGTGCACGCGCTGCTGCTCGCCGCCGGACAGTCGCGCGCCGTGCGCGCCCACCACGGTGTTCCAGCCGTCGGGCAGCCGCTCGATGACCTCGTCGAGGCCGGAAAGGCGCGCGGCCGCGTCGAGTTCGGCGTCGGAGGCGTCCGGCTCGGCCAGCCGCACATTATCGGCGATCGACGCGTCGAGCAGGACCGTCTCGGCCAGCACGCCGCCGACCCGCGCGCACAGCCGCGCGAACCCCACCTCGCGCACGTCCACGCCGCCCACCCGCACCGACCCCGCGCTCGGGTCGGCGAAGCGCAGGATCAGCCGGAGCAGCGTGCTCTTGCCTGCCCCGGACTCGCCGACCAAGGCCACAGTCGATCGCGGCGGTATGTCGAGGGAGATGTCGTGCAGCGCGGGTTCCGTGGCCCCGGTGTAACGAAAGCTCACTTTCTCGAGTCGCACGCCGAGGGCGTCGTCGGCGGGCAGCCGGGTGGGCTCGGCGGGCTCGGGCAGCGGTGGGGTGCCGAGGAATTCGGTGGTCCGGTCGATGGTGGACCGGGAGGTGCGCAGCATCCGGGCGGTCGCGGCGACGGTGTCGATCGGTTCGGTGAATCGCAGTGCCATGGTCAGCACCGCGATGAGGAGTACCACCGCGTCGGTGGGCGAGTCGAGCAGTCGCGAGCCGGTGACGGCGATGAGCGCGGCGACGGTCAGATTGACCGCGGTGCCGAAGGCGGCGCGGGCGGCGATCTCGGTGCCGACGCTTACCCGGGAGGTGCGGTCCAGGTCGTCGAGCGCGTCGGTCAGCAGCGTCTTGCCGAGGGTGTCGCGGTGCGCGGTCCGCAGCGTCGACTGGGACTCGGCGAATTCGATGATGCGCGCGGTGGCCTCGACGTCGGCGGCGTGATCGGCCCGCTCCACCCGCTCGAGCGTGCGCGTGGTGACCCGGTGGACTCCATAGAGAACAGGCAGAGCGGCGAGCATGACCAACGCCGCAGGCAGGCTCGCGAAGGCGGCGAACACCAGCACGATCGCCGGGGTGAGCACACCTCGTGCGAGCGCGGCGAGGTTGAGCAGCACATTGCGGGTGCTGCTGATCGCGCCCGGCCACAGCAGGGTGATCAGCTCGGCGTTGTGCCGGGGCGAGAACCAGTCCAGCGGCACCCGGCGCAGGTGCGCGATCTCGAGCTCCTGGATACCCGCCATCGCGTCGAAGGTGGCCCTGGTCGCCTTTCGCGTGGTCCAGGCATTGGCGATCAGTGTGATCGCGGTGGCGATCGCCAGCCCGAGCAGCCACCAGACGGCGGCGGACGACCCGCGCAGAATCGCGGCCAGCGTGGGTAGGGTCAGCCCGACGGTCACGCCCTCGAGCACGGCATAACCCACCGCCCGGACGATCTGATCGCGATACTCGGCGACGGTCTTCGCGTCGAGGACCGACAGCAGATCCTTGATCACGGCCGACCTCCCCGACCCGCCGTGGCGCGCGCGTTGTTCATGGTTGCCCTCCACATGCTCTGATAGGTGCCCGTCGCCGCCACGAGTTCGGTGTGCCCGCCGACCTGGGTGATCCGGCCGGATTCGACCATCACGATCTGATCGGCGGCGGCGATCGAACGCAGATGGTGGGCGATGGAGACCACCGTGCGGTCCCGCGCCACCACGGCCAGCGCCTCGTGGATGGCGGCGGCCGACTCGGGATCGACATTGGCGGTGGGTTCGTCGAGAACGAGCACGGCCGGGTCGGTGACGACGGCGCGGGCCAACGCGAGGCGTTGGCGTTCCCCCGAGGACAAGCCGATGTCGCCGCCCACGACGGTGTCGTAGCCGTCGGGCAGCGCGCGGATCCGCTCGTCGATCCGGGCGATGCGGGCCGCGGCGACCACGTCGTCGAGCGAGGCATCCGGGCGCGCGAGTCGGATGTTGTCGGCCACGGTGGTGCGCAGCAGGATCGCGCGCTGGGGCAGCACGGTGATCCGGCGATTCAGCTCGGCCGGGTCGATCTCGCGAACGTCGACACCGCCCAGGCGCACCGAGCCGGAGCTGACGTCGTGATGACGCGCGATCACCGCCGCGAGCGTGGACTTGCCCGACCCGGACGGGCCGACCACCGCGGTGAAGGAGCCCTCCGGGATGTCGAGCGTGACGTGTTCGAGCACGGTGTCGTCGGCGTAGGCGAAGCGCACGTCCACCAAGGAGATCGTGTTGTCAGCGGGCATGCGTGGCCGTTCGGGCACCGGCAGCGGCGGCTCGGCGAGGAATCCGGCGATGCTGGTGGCGGCGTTGGCGGCCCCGACGACACCCCAGCGCGACAGGGTGATCGCGGCGGGCGCGGCGGCCAGCAGCGGCGCGCCGATGACGAACGGCACCAGATCGGCGGGAGCGAGGGTGCCCGCGCGCAGCAGCGGGTAGCCGATGCCCAGGACCACCAGCAGTGTCAACACCGGGTCGACGAGCGCGCCGACCCTGGTGCCACGGGTCTCCTGCTCGCGATGGGATTCGACGATCACCCGGTGCAGTCGCGCGTGCGCCCTCAGCAATCGGGAGGGGGTGGCGCCCAGCGCCGCCCCGAGTCGCAAGGTGACCGCGTCACGCAGTTCCTCGTGCGCCGCGGCCCGCAGTTCCGCGATGGCCGGTCCCTGCTCGGCGTGGTAGGCCATGGCCCGCTGGTAGATGCCCTGCTGCAGCACGTAATAGGTGGCGGTGGGCACCGCGACGGCGAGCGCGAGACGCCAGTCGATCAGCAGCAGCCACATCCACACCGCGGCCGGTGCCACCGACGCCTGCAGCAACTCCATCCGCCCGTGGGCGACCGCGCTGTGCAGCGTCTCCACCTCGTCGCCGAGCACCGTGAGCGCCTTCTTCGACGCGTCGGAGGTGAACCAGCCCACCGGGAGTCGGGAGATGTGCTCGGCGGCCAGCGCGCGGATGTGTCGGCGGACCCGCAGATCGGCGACATGGGTCAGGTAGTAGGCCAGCGAGGTCGCCAGGAACCCGGCGACGACGGCCACGCAGACGATCGCGATCCCGGTGACGATCGCCGTGCGCGGATCATGGTCGGGGTCCCGATAGGCGTCGTAGGCGGCACGAGCGATGAGCCAGACACCGCCGAGCGTGGCGACGGTCAGCGCCGACGCGGCGATCTGGATGATCGTCGCGGCCCGCAGCAGCATCGTCGCGGGCGCGGTGTAGCGGCGCAGCGCGGTCTTGTCGACCGACGGGACCGCGTCGATCCGTCGCAACCGTGCCGCCGCCGCGCGCGCCGATCCGAGGACAGTGTTGTGCATGGCAGTTCGAGGACCTTGTCTGTGCGGACCGGGTGCGCCGTGGCGATACGGTGGTGCGATGGTTTCCGGGAGCGAGCGACAGTTCTCGCCACGATTGGGGCGGCGACCGACCACATCGGTGGGCGACATCCTCGACGCCGCCGAACGGGTTGGCCTCGACCGACTCACCCGCGCTGCGGTGGCCCGCGATCTCGGTGTCTCCGACGCGACCATCCGCCACCACGTGCAGTCCATCGACCGCCTCTACGCGTTGGCGTGTGCCCGGGTGTTCGACGGCCTTCGCCTCGATGTGCCCGAGGAACCGTCCTGGCAGGGATACCTGCGGGTGTTGGCCGATCGGTTCGCGGAGCTGCTGAAACGGTATCCGGGCCTGGAGGACTACGTGCTGCGCGGACCGTACGAGCGCACGACCCTCGGCGCGTTCGAGCGGATCATCGAGGAACTCATGCGGCGGGACCCACGCCTGGATCGCAAGGCGGCCCACATCCTCGGCTCGCGCCTGCTCACCCTCACCGCCGCCCTGCGGCCGCCGCAACGCAACCGCTATCCGAACGGGAAGTATCCCCGCGCCGAACTGCACGCCGAACAGGTCGCCTGGACCATCGAGGCGTTCCTGATCGGCGCGGATCAGCTCATCACGGCCGGGCGCCTCCCCGAGGCCGTCCCGACGCCGGACGCGGCCTGGACCCATGCGGACGACGATTCTCACCCCTAGAACATAGGACACCCTTACCTATTATTGCTAGGGTGGCAATCGTGTCGCTCCTCTCCCGCCCCAGATCCCTCGGCCTGATCCTGGCCGCCGCCCTCGGCCTGCTGGTCGTCACGGGTTGCTCGTCCGATTCCGATCAGAGCCCCGGCGGCGCCACCGCCGGGGCGTATCCGCTCACCGTCGCCACCGCCACCGGTGACACGACCATCGAGAAGAAGCCGGAACGCGTTGTCACGCTGGGCAATCCGGCCTTCGAGAACGTGCTCGCGCTCGGTGTCGACCCGGTCGGTGCCAGCGTGAACAACATCGAGAAACTGCCCTACCTCGCCGAGTACGCCGGACACGAGGCGATCAACGGCGAACTGGCCGACGTGTACGCCAACGAGATCAACTACGAGGGCATCCTCGCGCTGACCCCCGATCTGATCGTCGCGCCCGCCTGGCCGCAGTTCAAGGACAAGGCCGTGGTCGCCAAACTCGAGCAGATCGCGCCCACCCTGGTGTTCGACATGCAGGACGCCGCCAAGGACTGGCGGGTCGGGGTCCGGCAGGTCGCCCAGGCCTTCGACAAGGTCGACGAGGGGGAGAAACTGATCACCGCCGCCGTCGACGCGTTCTCCACGGTGGGCGCTCGGCATCCCGGTCTCGCGGCGAAGCCGTATTCGTTCGGGCTCTACTACAACTCCGACATCATGCTCGCCTCCGGCGGAAACATCCTGCGCCTGTTCGGCATGCGGCCCGCCACCGACCAGGCCGCGGTGGAGGACGCCGACGCGCGCACCGTCTACTCGGGCGAGACCGCCGGAGACGTCGACGGCGAGCTCGTGCTGCTGCTCCCGTCGCCGCGTACCGCGATCCCGCGGTTGGAAGCCGCACCGGCCTGGGCGGGCAACCTGTCCAAGCGGGTGGTGTGGCTCAGCGACGCGCAGGGCGAGGCGATCAACAACGCGGGCATCCTCGGCAAGACCTGGGCGCCCGGGGATCTCGACGCCACCTTCGCCCGTCTTGGCTGATCGCTACGGCCGCACCACTTCGCAGACCGTCGCTGTCGTCGCACCCCGGCGACAGCGACGGTCTGCCCGTCGTCGGCGAGGTGCCGCGCTGGGTGCGGTGGCGATCCTGTGTCTGCTGGTCAGCGTGAGCCTGTGTGTCGGCGCCCGCGGCATCGCGCCGGACACGGTCCTGGACGCGCTGCGCGGTGTCGGGTCGGGGGAGGACTTCCGGATCGTGCGGGATCTGCGGGTTCCACGCACGGTCGCCGGTGTGGCGGCCGGTCTCGGTCTCGGCGTCGCGGGCGCGATCATCCAGGCGCTGACCCGCAATCCGCTCGCCGATCCGGGACTGCTTGGCGTGAACGCCGGTGCGGCGGTGGCGGTCACGCTCGCCGTCGGCGTCTTCGGATCGACCGCGCCGACGGCGTACGTGTGGTTCGCCCTCGGCGGGGCCGGGCTGATCGCCGCGCTGGTGTACGTCCTCGGATCCGCGGGACGCGGCGTGGATCCGGTGCGGCTCGTCCTGGCAGGCGTCGCGCTGGCCGCGGTCCTCGGCGGCATCGTCACCGCGATCACCCTGCTGAACCCGGACGCGTTCGCGCAGATGCGGGCCTGGAACGCGGGCACGCTGGTGGGTCGCGATCTCGGCGTGCTGCGCGCCACGGCGCCGTTTCTCGGCCTCGGCATCCTGGTCGCACTGCTGCTCGGTCCCGCGCTGAGCGCGCTGGCACTCGGTGACGACGCCGCCGCCGGTCTCGGCGCGTCGGTGCGGCGCACCCGGGCCCTGTCGATCGCCGCCATCACGTTGCTGGCCGGTGCCGCGACCGCGATCGCCGGACCGATCGTGTTCGTCGGGCTCATGATTCCGCACGCGGCACGCTGGCTGGTCGGTACCGATCAGCGCTGGATCCTGCTGCTCAGCGGACTGCTCGCGCCCTCGTTGCTGCTGCTGGCCGACGTCGTCGGGCGGCTGGTGATGCGGCCCGCCGAGGTGCCCGTCGGCATCGTCACCGCGGTGCTGGGCGGCCCGATGCTGATGATGCTGGCGCGTCGACGCACGGCGGTGGGCCGGTGAAATCGGCGGCGCCCCCGCGCATCGGCCCGCGCCGCCGGGCGATTCGGCCTCGGCCGGTCGCGGTGTGCCTGTCGCTCGCCGTCGTCGTGGCCGGAGTCTGCGTGGTGACGCTCGGCACCGGCGACATCACGCTGTCGCCCACCGAGGTGCTGGCGGCACTGCTCGGCGGTGGTGGGCGCACCGATCGGATCGTGGTGCTCGACTGGCGACTCCCACGGGTGCTGGCCGCGCTCACCTTCGGCGCCGCGCTGGCACTGAGCGGCGCGATCTTCCAATCGCTGACCCGTAACCCGCTGGCCAGCCCCGATATCCTCGGGTTCTCCGCGGGTTCCTACACCGGCGCGCTCATCGTCATCATCGTCTTCTCCGGTGGTCACACCGAGGTCGCGGCGGGCGCGTTGCTCGGCGGCCTGCTCGCCGCCGCGCTCGTCTACACGCTCAGCGTCCGATCCGGACTGCGGGGCTTCCGGCTGATCGTGGTCGGCATCGCGCTGGCGGCGAGCCTGGGCGCGCTCAATACCTGGATGGTGTTGCGCGCCGATATCGAGGTCGCCGTGACGGCCGCGGCCTGGGAGGCGGGTTCGCTGAGTACGGTCACCCGGGAGCGGATCGTGCCCGCGATGATCGTGATCGCGGTCCTGCTCGTGGTGCTCCGGCTGCTCGCGCCGCTGCTGCGCCACCTCGAACTCGGCGACGACGCGGCCCGCGCGCTGGGGCTGCGCGTCGAACCGGCCAAACTGGCACTGGTGGTCGTCGGGGTCGCTCTCATCGCGATCGTCACGGCCGTGGCCGGACCGATCGCCTTCGTCGCGCTCGCGGCACCCCACATCGCCCGGCTGCTGGTACGCGGCCACGCCCTGCTGCTGACCGCCACCGCGCTCACCGGCTCGCTGCTGCTCACCGTCGCCGACCTCGCCGCCCAGCACCTGTGGCGGACCCCGCTGCCGGTCGGCGTCGCCACGGTCGTCCTCGGTGGCGGATACCTGGTATGGCTGCTCCTGCACGAGATCTGGAGAACCCGATCATGACCACCGACCGACGCCTGCACGTCGACGCGGCGACCCTGGCCTACGACCGCCGCGTCATCACGCGTGAACTCTCCCTGTCCGTTCCCGACGGCTCGTTCACGGTCATCATCGGCCCGAACGGGTGCGGGAAGTCGACGCTGCTGCGCGCGCTCGCGCGACTGTTGTCCCCCTCCGACGGCGCGGTCCTGCTCGACGGCCGCACCGTCCAGTCCTACCCGGCCAAGGAGTTCGCCCGCACCGTCGGCTTCCTGCCGCAATCCGTCACCTCCCCCGACAACATCACCGTCGCCGATCTGGTGGCCCGCGGCCGCTTTCCACACCAGGGCCCGCTGCACCGCTGGACGCCTCGTGACGAAGACGCGCTCTGGGCGGCCATGGCGGCCACCCGCACCGACGAACTCGCCGATCGACCGGTGGACGAGCTGTCCGGTGGTCAGCGCCAACGGGTCTGGATCGCGATGGCGCTCGCGCAGCAGACCCCGATCCTGCTCCTGGACGAGCCGACGACCTTCCTCGACATCGCCTTCCAGCTCGAGGTCCTCGACCTGCTCCACGAACTACGCGAGCGGGGCCGGACCATCGTGGCCGTGCTGCACGAGCCCAATCACGCCGCCCAGTACGCCTCGCACCTCATCGCCATGGCCGACGGACAGGTCGTCGCCGAGGGCGATCCGCGCACGATCATCACCAGCGAACTCGTCCGCCGCGTCTTCGGAATCGAGAGCACGGTCCTCGACGACCCCGTCACCGGAACCCCGCTCGTGATTCCCCGTGGCCGCCGCGATCGGGCGCTCGAGGCCCAGTAGTTAGTGCACTAACTGTTAGTGTAATAATCATCTGGACGAGGGAGGTGGACATGCGAGAGATCGACGACCCGCTGCGGCTGGACCGGCAGGTGTGCTTCGCGTTGGCGGTGGCCAACCGCTCGGTGCTCGCGGTGTACCGGCCGTTGCTCGATCCGCTGGGACTCACCCATCCGCAATATCTGGTGATGCTCGCGCTGTGGGGTGAGGCGCCGATGTCGGTGAAGGCCGTCGCCGAGTCGATCCAGCTGGACTCGGCCACCCTCTCGCCGCTGCTCAAACGCCTCGAGGCGGCCGGGCTCATCACCCGGCGTCGCGACCCCGGCGACGAGCGCAGCCTGCTCATCGACCTCACCGTCGAAGGTCGCGCGCTGCGCGCCGAAGCGGAGAAGATTCCGCCCGCGGTGGTCGAGCGGCTCGGGGTGAGCCTGGCGGATCTGGAAGAACTGCGTGACGTGCTCGGCCGGGTGAACGCGGCCGCCCGACGCGCGTGCGAGACGAGGGAGACGATATGACCGGCACGACGCCCGGCGCCTGGCAGCGACTGCGCTACGTCTTCGGTGGCACCCTGCCCCCGTCGATGTCGGACTGGGTACTTCAGGACCTCACCGGCCCCGGCGCGACGCGGCGCTACCTGATGCGGTTCCTGTTGCCGGTGCTGCCGGTGCTGTGTCTGTTCCTGCTGACTCCCGGCCCGCTGTGGATCGGGCTGTCGATGATGGCGCTGCTGTACCTGCCGCTGGTGTATTTCACCGTGGCCCTGGTCTACGTGTACCGCAGGCACCGCCTGGTCAGCCATGGTTTCGACCCCGAACTCGCTCGGGCTTCCCAACTCCGCCGCGCCGACGCCGACCGCATCGCCTACGAGAGCCGCCACCAGCGCGGCTGACCCGCGCGCACCGCATCCGCCCACGCGGTCGTCGCAAGGCCCGGGTGCTCGTCGTCGTGCACAACCAGCCTGGCCGCGAACCGCTGTGACAGACCCGCCGTGCGGGTACGGACTATGCTGACGCGTTGACGAGTGGACGGGCGGAGGATCTCCAGGTGGCCGAGGATCGGCGGAGTCGGCGGAGTCGCCGACTGCTGCGGCAGGCGTTCGTCGAACTGATACTCGAGCGCGTGGCGATGTGGCCTCGAAACACGACGATCCCTGCCAGCCGAAACGGTGGGCGGCTACTGTTCTCGGCTCTCGTGTCCGTCGCGGTCACCGCGACGGGAGTGACCGTCGCGGGCGCCACGCCCAACTGGGTCGATTTCTACTCTCCGAGCGCTTCGGCGATCGCGGGCGAGCACGGCTCGGTGATCTGGTCGCGGCCGATCACCGGTGACCCCGCCATTCCCGGCGCGCGCAATGAACTGGTGCTCTACCGGTCGGTCGACGTCGCGGGCAACCCCGTCGCCGTATCGGGGATGGTCGTCGTGCCCGACGGACCGGCCCCCGCCGGTGGCTGGCCGATGATCTCGTGGGCGCACGGCACCACCGGCACCGCCGATGTGTGCGCGCCGAGCCGCGACACCGCCGACGGATTCCCGGCGCACGACTACACCGCCCGCGTCCGAGAGATGCTCGCCCGGTACGTGTCCGCGGGCTATGCCGTCGCCATGACCGACTACCAGGGTCTCGGCGTCGACGGCGCACACGGCTATCTGATCGGCGAGGCCGAGCAGCGGGCCGTCGCCGACATGGCGCTGGCCGCCCGTGAACTGGTTCCCGGGATCGGAACCGAATGGGTCGCGATGGGCCACTCACAGGGTGGTCAGGCGGCCATCTTCGCCGCCGCGCGTTCGCAGGCGTGGGCGCCCCAGCTCGAGTTGCGCGGCGCGGTCGCCATGGCGCCCGCCTCGCATCTGGGCGCTCTGGTTCAGGGACTCGGAGCGGTCAGGAACGTCGGTATCAGCACCGGTCGCGCCCTGCCTCCCGGGCTGCTGGCGTTCCTGCCGCTGATCATCCGTGGCGCCGAAACCACCGGCGAAGTCGACCCGGCCACCTTCCTCACCCCACGCGGTCTCGACCTGCTCGCCCAGGCCGACAACGCCTGCGTCGCCCAGCTACGCGCCACCGACTCCTGGGGCGGTGCCGCTCCCGCTGACGTGTTCGTCGAGAATGCCGACCTACGTCCACTTCAGAAGGTCCTCGACGACAACGACCCGAGCTCACTGAAACCGACTGTGCCGCTGCTGGTTCAGCAGGGCAGCGCTGACACGGTCGTGTTCCCCCTCGCCACCGAGGCCATGCTCGCCGAACAGCGCGTCAAAGGCCAGGCCGTCGACTCCCGGACCTACCAGGGCAGCGATCACCGCGGCGTCCTGGAGGCCGGATTCGACGACGCCCTCGGCTGGATCGACGCCCGCTTCGGGCGCTGAGCCTCAGACCGATTCGATCCGCTGCTGGAGATTGCGCAGCGTGCGGCGAATGTTCTCGCGCTGGAATTCCACGAAGGTGTCACCACCGGTGACGATCCGGTCGAACACCTGCACCGCCGCGTCCGGCCACCGCACCCGATCATCGCGCCACGTCTCGGTGACCCGCGTGCCCCCGCCCTCCGCCTCGAATCGGTACTCCCAGCTCGCGATCCCCCCGCGCAACCACGGCCGCCGAGCCCCGATCGCCTCGACCCGAAACGCGAACCGCACACCCGGCTCCGCCGCCGTCACCACACACCGAGTCACCCACCGAGCGAACCCCCGCTTGTTGAACCCCTCGAATTCCATCCCCACATAGGCCCCCTCCCTCGGCCGCGCGACCTTCGCCCCCCGATTCTCCGGACTCCACCGCCCCATCAACGTCGGATCACTGATCTGCCCATAGACCGTCAACGGATCGACCCCGACACGGACACTGTCGGACACAGACATGATGCGACTCATGACCCGAACATATCCGACAAGAGGGACAGCAAGACGCCCAGCGCCCCGCATTCGATCCGGAAGGACACCAGCTCACGGGTAACGCCGGGTGATTCCACGCGATGGTGTGGGAAACTCTTTCAGCGCTGAGGATCGCCCCCTTGAACCAATTCCCTCGAACACCACCTTCAGGCCGGACATCCGGACAATCCGGCAGGGCGGTGCGAAACCGCAACCCGCGGCACGAGGGGCTCGCCGGATTGTTCTTGATCGGTTTGATCGCGTTCATCATCCATCAACGCGGTGGGGGAACACCCGAGACCGTGACAGTAGTGATCATGGGTGGCGCATGCTATTTCGTCTATTTGCTGTTTCGCGCGTTGCAGCGTCTCGGGGACAGACCCGAGCCGTACACCGCGAGCGCGGTGACGTCACCAGCGATCGGACCGCCCCCGGGCTGGTATGTCGACCCAGGTGGCCGGATGCGATGGCACAACGGACATGGATGGACCGACGTCGTCGCACCACCACCCCCACCGTCTTCCCCGGGCGTGGCGGGCTCAGGGAAGGTCGGGGGCGCGTCAGTTGAAGAGGTCGAGGAGTGAGCCCTCGTTTTCCGAGCCGATGATGCCGACCAGCTTGCTGCTGGCGGAATCCCTCGACCGCGTCCTGGCCGAACGGCGTCATGTGATTGATTCCGGCGTTGTTCACGACGCTGTCGAGCCGACTGAACGCGTCGATGGACGTCCGCACGATCGCCTCCGCTCCGGTGGTCACGCTCTCGTAGTTCGCCACGGCCGTGCCCCCCGCCGCGATGATCTCCGAGACCACGTCGTCGGCGGGGGAGGTGTCGAAACTCTGCCCCGCGGTAGAGGACCCGAAGTCGTTGACCACGACCTATGCTCCCCGCGCGGCCAGCGGCAGCGCGTGTGTGATCGGGGGAGACACCAACCGCCGCCGGTGATGATGGTGACCTTCCCGTCAAAACGCAACATGGTCTCTCGCTGCCGTCCATGCGTGGCGTGGACGACAGGACGCCGGGCGCCTCATCGCGATCCAAAATATGCTTGATAGTGGATGGCATCCACGGCAGCGCTGCGCAAGAGTCCGAGAGGATCGGCGCGAGGTCCTGCTCAGCTGTCGCGGCGCGGCGCGACAGTCGCCACTGCCATGGCGTCCCGACGTCGGGCTGTGCGATAGGCGGCGGGTGTCACGCCGTACTTGGCGCGGAATGCGCGAGAGAGCTGGTCGACCGTGCGGAAACCGCAGCTGTCGGCGATGTCGCGCAGTCCGCGCGTGCCGTCGCCGAGCGCGCTCGCCGCGGCGGCCAACCTGCGGGTGCGGATGAGCCGCCCGACCGACAGGCCCTGGAGTTCGAACGCCCGGAACAGGGTCCGCCTGCTCACGTGCAATCGGGCCGCGACCGCGTCCGGGTTGACCGCCGGGTCCGCGAAGTTGCGGTCGATGAAGTCGGCGGCGCGGCGGCGCAGCGCGTCCTCGGCCGTCAGCTCCCGCGTCGCGTCCGCGAGATCCCGTTCGAGCAGCGCGACGACCGCCGCCCGGAAGAGGATCTCGTCGATGCGCGCGACGATCCTCAGATGACGGGGTCCGGAGGCGCCGCAGGCGATATCGCGGGCGAACATCAGCGCCGATCTCGCCGCTTGCGACAGCGTCCACGACCGGCCTCCCGCCGCGGCGGCCTCCAGGCCCCACGCGGTCAGTGAATTCACCGGGAGGTAGAGGTACAGCACATCGGTGGCCGGAGCCCCGCAGCGCGCGAACGTGGACCGGAACGGACTGTCGAGGCACACCGCGAACGCGTCACCGGGCGCGGCGGTCGCGCGGTGGCCGCGCTGTTCGAGCGTGGCGCGCCCGGCCAATACCAGCCCCAGCTGCAGATACTGGCTGTAGTGGTCGTCGTCGGCATCGGTGTCGCGCTCGGCGGTGATATCCGAGGACCGTAGGCGAGCGGCCAGCACCGATCCTGTGCTCGAAGTCCACAGGGTGGCGGCGAAATCCTCCCTGGCGCGCATCCGACAGCCGAATCCCACTCGCTGGAGATCGCCCGATCCGCGCAGGGGTACGCCCTGATCGTCGGATTTGACCGGCCGCTCCAGTGGGCAGAGCGTTCTCGGCCGAATCAATTCGCTCGTCGCTTGCCCTGATCCGAACAAATCGGACCTTCCCCGCGTCGAGGCCCTCGGATCGTCTTCTATTCGGTCCGGATACGGTCCGCCACGCTCGGCCTGCGGTCCGGTTTCGATCTTGTGCGCGTCTGCCTCGCTGTGCATATTCCACCTCCGCGCAGGGGTGCGCGGTCGCCGGAAACGGGTAGGACGCGGATCCGTGGCCGGTTGCCTGCACCTGTCGACATTGGGAATCGCTCTCGAAAGGCCAAGGATAACAGTGGAATTCGGGAACATGGGACGCTCCGTCGGATCGCGAAATCGCCGCGCGGACGACACCCGTATTCCGTGCCAGGTTCACCGGGGTGTCGTGCCAGAGCCGTGTGCGCGGTCCGGTCGGTGGACCGGCGAGAAGGCGGGCCCCGCCTGCCGATTTCGGTCATCGGGTGGCCTACTTCGCAGCTCGTCGCCGGTTTGCTTGATCATTGCGACCCCGGGGTCGGCGGCCTAGCCTCGACACCGTTGGCTCCCTTGCCATTCCGCTTCTTTCTGTGAATTCCGGCGCGCATCATCGCCTCACCTCGACGACGACAAAGGACTGCTGACATGCTGTGGGAAGCACTGCTGTGGGTGATGGTCGCCGCAGGACTGGCCGGGACCGCCGCCTACCTGCTGCGCGCACGCGGCAAAGGCCGCGAGGGCGAGTTCACCAACGAGTCGGTGGGACAGGTGTTCACCCTCGTCGGGGGCTTGCAGGTGGTGCTGGCGTCGTTCCTGCTCATCGGCGTGCTCGACACCAACGCGGGCGCGGCCAAGGCCGCCTCGGACGAGGCGGACCGACTGCTCGCCCTGCAGTGGGCGGGCGACGCGCTGTCCGAACCGGCACGAGGCACCGTCACCAGGGCCGTGCACGCCTACACCGGCCAGGTGATCGAGGTCGAGTGGCCCGCCATGACCTCGGGTGCTGAGGTCGATGACAAGGCGTGGAATCAGTTGTCGGCGGTGCGCACCAGCATCTCGGCCACGCCCGCCACCGACGAATGGCAACGGTCGCGTCAGATCGCGGCGGCCGATCGGCTGTGGGAGGTCTACGAGGCCAGGCAGGCCAGGATCGAGGCCGCGGGCAGCGCGTTGTCGCCGATGATGTGGCTGGCGCTGGCACTGGGCGCGGTGCTCTCAGTGGGACTGTCGCTGCTGTTCGCGGGCACCAGCGCGCGCGTGCACGTCGCGGTGGTGGCCAGTTTCGCGGCGGTGGTGACGTTCATGATCTTCACCATCTTCGAGCTACAGAACCCGTACGGTCGGGCGGCGGCGGTCGCGCCGACGGCCTTCGATGCCGTACTGGCGCAACTGAGATGAAAGCGACCGTGCGGAACGGGATCTGGATGGCCGCCGTGGCGGGCCTGGGCTTGTTCGCGCCGGGGGCCGTCGGCGCTGTACCCGATGGGTCGTCGGTCGAGCCGACCGCCACCGTTCCGCTGAACACACCGCGGCTCGCCACGCCGCCGATCGTTCCTACGCAGCCCACGCAGCCCACGCAGCCCACGCAGCCCACGCAGCCCACGCAGACACCTCGCGTCTCGCCCGGCACCGCGACCGGGCCGGACGGATCGGAGGTCCCCGGTGAGCCGCGCCCGTTCGTGGAGCCGCGGCTGCCCGGTCAGGCAGAGCGCCCGGAGAAGTCCACGCCGAGAACGACATTCGAGCTCGAGATACCCGTTCCCGATCACTCACACGAAAGACCGGTCGTTCCGGCACCGCTACCGCCGATGGGAGGTCTGGAGTTGCCCGTCCCGGCGCGCCCGTTCGATATTCCGGACGAGCCAGCTCCGGAGCCCCCACGCCCGCGACCCCTGCCCGCTCCGGCGCCCGCGCTCCCGTTGCCCGCCCCAGCGCCCGCACCGCCGTTGCCAGCTCCCGCGCCTCCATCGCCAACTCCCGCACTGCCGGTGCCAGCGACGACGCCTCCACCATCCTCGACGGCGACGCCCGCCCCGGAACCAACACCGGTTCAAGCACCCCCACCGCCATCACCGAGCGTGCCGGAAAGCCCTGCTCAGGCTCCACTCCCACCGCCCGTCGAGCCGTCACCGAGTCCACCCGCCCCGGTCACCACCACGTCGCTGAGACTTCCGCTGCCCGCCGAGCCGAAGCCGGAGGCGGTGGCCGCCCAGCCCGTGACCGTCGAACAGCGGCGCTGGGCGCTGACCGCCCTGCTGGTGATCATCGGCAGCGCGGGCGCGATCAGAGCGGTATCGAGGCGCTCATGAGTGACTACAGCAAGCAGGAGGCAATCCTCGCGGCAGTGCTGCGTGGTAGGTCGAACCGGGGGGATCGAAGGCCTGCGGTCGCGCATTCATCTGTGTATTCGGTTATCGCACAACAGAATTCAGCTCGTTCTCCTCCGTGGACCACGTCGAATCCGCTACAGTCGTTGTGCCGCAACAGATAACCGGTGGATAACCGATTCTTTCGCTCCCCGTCGCGTGTCATCTCGTTTCTCCCATGTCTCACGAAGCAGGAAGAACCCATGACTGATCTGGCTGAACCCTTCTCTGGAACCATCGCCGCCGCGCAGCTGAGCCTCAGCACCGTCGCCGCGCGCAATCTGGCCACCACCACCAAATCCGTGCCGCAGATGCAGGGCATCACCTCGCGGTGGCTGCTGAAGCTGCTGCCCTGGGTGCAGGCCGACGGTGGCGTCTACCGCGTCAACCGCCGCCTCACCTACACCGTCGGCGACGGCTTGATCACCTGCTACGACACCGCGGGCCAGGCCCGGGTCCTCGCGCCGGACCTGCGTGAACTGCGCTACCTGCGCGGCTTCTCCGACGACGCGGCCCTGCAGGCGGTCGCGGACTCCTTCGTCGAACGTCAGTACGCGCCCGGCGACATCATCGCCGAAGCGGGCCGACCGGCCGACGAACTGGTGGTGCTCGCCCACGGCAAGGCCGACAAGCTCGGCACCGGCGCCTACGGCGAGTCGACCGTCCTCGAGATCATGACCGACGGACGCTTCATCGGCGAACGGATCCTGGGTGCCGACGCGCAGCCGTGGGACTACACCGTCAAAGCCGTCACCGCGTGCACCTGTCTGGTGCTCACCGACCAGGCGCTGGCCGAGGTCAGCGCCCGGATCGAAGAGCTGCGCGAGCACGTTCGGGTGGCCCAGCTCGACGATGCCGTCGCCGATGAGCGAGCCAATCCCTACGGTGAGAGTTCGATCGAGCTGGCCTCCGGCCACGAGGGTGAGCCGCAGCTGCAGGGCACCTTCGTCGACTACGACCTGTCCCCGCGCGAATACGAGCTGAGCATCGCGCAGACCGTCCTGCGGGTCCACAGTCGGGTCGCCGATCTCTACAACAAGCCCATGGACCAGATCGAACAACAGTTGCGGCTGACCATCGAGGCCCTGCGCGAGCGCCAAGAAGACGAGATGGTGAACAACCGCGACTTCGGGCTGCTGCACAACGCGGCACCCCAGCAGCGGATCAGTACCCGCACCGGCGCGCCGACACCCGACGACATGGACGAACTGCTCGCCCTGGTCTGGAAGGAACCCGCGTTCTTCCTCGCCCATCCGAAGGCCATCGCCGCCTTCGGCGCCGAGTGCAGCCGCCGCGGCATCTACCCGACGAGCGCCGAGCTGAACGGGCACCGGGTGCCGTCGTGGCGCGGGGTGCCGATCCTGCCGTGCAACAAGATCGGTACCTCGGCCAGCCGGACCACCTCGATCATGCTGATGCGCACCGGCGAAGCGGCGCAGGGCGTGATCGGCCTGCGTCAGACCGGGATTCCCGACGAGTACGAGCCCGGCCTGAACGTGCGCTTCATGGGAATCGACGACAAGGCGATCATCTCCTACCTGGTCAGCACCTACTACTCGGCCGCCGTGCTGGTGCCCGACGCCCTCGCGATCCTCGAGAACGTGCAACTCGGCGCCGAGGGCTGAGACCGTGCAGCCCTTCGAGCTGCCCGAGTTCTACGTCGCTCATCCCGCGCGGCTCAACGCGCACGTGGAACAGGCACGGGCACATACCAAACAGTGGGCCTACGAGATGGGGATGCTCGGCGATACCGTCGGCGGCGACGTGGTGTGGGACGAGCCGAGTTTCGACGGCATGGACTACGCAGGGCTGTGTGCCTACACCCATCCGGAAGCGAGCGCGCCGGTCCTCGACACCGTCACCGACTGGTACACCTGGGTGTTCTACTTCGACGACCATTTTCTCGACGCGTTCAAACGCACCGGCGACATGGACGGCGCCCGGCGATATCTCGACCGCCTGGCCACGTTCATGCCACCCGAGGGCGCCGCGATGCCGATACCGACCAATCCCGACGAGCGCGGTCTCGGTGACCTCTGGCAGCGGACGGTGCCGTCGATGTCGCAGTGCTGGCGTGAACGGTTCCGTGAGAGCACGAGGAACCTGCTGCTCGACTGTGTCTGGGAGATCGGCAACATCAACACCGCCCGGATTCCCAATCCCATCGACTACATCGAGATGCGGCGCCGCGTCGGTGGCGCGCCGTGGTCGGCCGATCTGGTGGAGTACGCGCGCGGCATCGAGATTCCCGAAGCCGTCGTCGGCACCCGCCCGATGCGGGTACTCAAGGACACGTTCTCCGACGCGGTGCACCTGCGCAACGACATCTTCTCCTATCAGCGCGAGACTGAGGACGAAGGCGAGGTGAACAACGGGGTCCTGGTGGTGGAGCGGTTCTTCGACTGCTCGCCCCAGCAGGCCGCCGACATCGTCAACGACCAGCTCACCTCGCGGATCCATCAGTTCGAGAACACCGTGCTGACCGAACTGCCCGTGCTGTTCGACGAACACGGGCTCGATCCGGTACAGCGCGCGGCCGCTCTCTCGTACGCGCACGGTCTACAGGACTGGCAGTCGGGCGGTCACGAATGGCACCTGCGGTCCAATCGGTACATGAACGGCTCCGCGTCCACGGGTCCGGCCTTCGGTCCCGCGGGGATCGGCACCGAACTGGCCAGACCCGGATTCTGGAAGGGACTCGCCGGACCGGGCGGCATGCGCAGCCACCGCCGAACCCCGGTGCGCCGCAGCGGACAGTTGCCGCTGCCGGAGTTCGATGTGCCGTTCGAGCTCAGCCTGTCACCGCACCTACCGGTGGCACGCACGGCCAGTGTCGACTGGGCGCAACAGGTCGGTTTCCACGACCCGTTGCCCGAGCTCGGTGGACGGCGGCTGTGGACCAGACAGGACACGGTCGGGTTCGATTTCGCCCTGTGCTCCGCGGGTTTGGACCCCGACGCCGATGTCGAGGCGCTGACGCTGTCGGCCGAGTGGCTCACCTGGGGGACCTGGGGCGACGACTACTTTCCTACGGTCTTCGCTCCGGCTCAGGGCGCCGCGGCGATGGCGGGGGCGAAAGCGTGCAACGCGAGGTTGTCGGCCTTCATGCCGCTCGACCTGAAAGTGGTGGACACTCCGGTCAATCCCCTGGAGCGGTCGCTGGCGGATCTGTGGTCGCGCACCGCGCGGTCGATGACGCACGCGGCCCGGCAGACCTTCCGGAGCGCGGTGGAATCCATGACCGAGAGCTGGTTGTGGGAGTTGGCCAACCACATCCAGCACCGGGTCCCCGACCCGGTCGACTATCTCGAGATGCGTCGCCGCACCTTCGGTTCGGACCTGACGATCGCGCTGTCGAAGATCGCCCGCGGCGGCCTGATCCCCGACGCGGTGTTCGAGTCCACCACCCTGCGCGGCATCGAACACGCCGCGCAGGACTACGGCTGCTTGATCAACGACTTCTACTCCTATCAGAAGGAAATCGAGTACGAAGACGAGCTGCACAACGCGATCCTGGTGGTCGAGTCGTTCTTCGACTGCGACCGCGATGTCGCCGCCTCCGTCGTCGACGACCTGATGCGGGCCAGAATGCGGCAGTTCCAGCGACTCGTCGACGACGAACTGCCCGTCCTGTTCGAGCACCACCGGCTCGACGACACCGCTCGCGCGGCCCTGACCAGCTATATCGACGAACTGCGGGACTGGATCGCGGGCATTCTGCACTGGCACCGCGGCACCAGTCGCTACCGCCCGGAGCACCTGCGGTCCCCGGGTGGCGTGCCGCCGCATCCCGCTGCCCACGCGGTCCGCCCGTGGGGACCGTCGGGTATCGGCACGGCCGCCGCCCGTATTCGTCCGCGCGTCGGAGCCGTCGCCACCCATGCCACCTCGCCGGGAAGGATTCCCTCGTGACCAGCACCGCCCAGAACCCGCCGACCGCGTTCGGTGTCGCCGCCGCCCGCACCCTGGCCACCACCACCAAATCCGTTCCGCAGATGCAGGGCATCACCCCCCGCTGGCTGCTGCGCGCACTGCCCTGGGTGGAGGTCGACGGCGGCACCTACCGGGTCAACCGGCGCCTGACCTACACCGTCGGCGACGGCTACGTCACCTGCACGCTGGCCGGTGGGCAGTACCAGATCGTTCCGGCCGAACTCCGCGAACTGCGCGCGCTGCGCGATTTCGACGACGACGACACGCTCGCCGAACTCGCCCGCCTGTTCACCCAGCAGGAGTTCGCGGCGGGGGAGACGATCTGCGAATTCGGCAACGAGATCGACGCCGCGTATGTGCTCGCCCACGGCCGGGTCGTGCTGACCGGACCGGGGGACTACGGCCAGCAGGTACAGCTCGATGTGCTCGACGACGGCAGTCACCTCGGTGCCGCCACTCTCCTCGGTGGGCAGGCCATCTGGGAGTACACGGCCACCGCGAACACCGCCTGCACGGTCCTCGCGTTGCCGCGCGCCGTGTTCGACGCGCTGTGCGCCCGGGCACCGCGTCTGGCCGCCCACATCGCCGACCTCGGACCGACGGTCGCCGCCGAGCGCGCCGGTGCCGACAAATTCGGTCAGGCCGCGATCGGACTGCTGTCGGGTCAGCAGGGTGAGCCGACCCTGCCCGGCACCTACGTCGACTACGACCAGCGACCGCGTGAGCTCGAACTCAGCGTCGCGCAACTGCTGCTGCGCGTGCACACCCGGGTCACCGACCTCTACAACAAGCCGATGAATCAGCTCGACCAGCAGCTGCGCCTGTCGATCGCGGCACTGCGGGAACGTCAGGAACGAGACCTGCTGACCCATCACGACTACGGACTGCTCCACAATGTCGACCCGAGTCAGCGGCTGTGCTCGGCGACCGGCCGACCCACTCCCGAAGACCTCGATCGCCTGCTGGCGCGTCGTCGCAAGACCGCGTTCTTCCTCGGCCATCCCCGCGTCATCGCCCAGTTCGGCCACGAATGCACCGCCAGGGGCGTCTATCCGGAGCACACCGAGTTCGAGGGGAAACGGGTGCACGCGTGGCGCAATGTACCGCTGCTGCCCTCCGACAAGATCCCCATCTCGCCGAACGGGACCAGCACGATCCTGGCGATGCGGGTCGGTGAGTCCGACGACGGCGTGATCGGCCTGCGTCAGACCGGACTGCCCGACGAAGTCGAGCCGGGCGTCAACGTGCGCTTCACCGGCATCGACGACCGCGCGATCGCCTCCTATCTCGTCAGCGCCAATCACGCTGCCGCAGTGCTGGTTCCGGACGCGCTCGGCGCGCTGACCGAAGTGCGGGTGTACCGATGAGCACTCCGCGTGTCGCGACCACATCTATTCCGGTGCGGGCACCGGCGGTTCCGCCGCGCCCGCGCACCGCCGCCGACGTCCTCGATCAGTGCCGTGAGGCGTGCGCCGCCACCCTGCACGCGACCGTCCAGATGATGCCCGCCACGATCCGCACGATCGTCGGATACCACTTCGGCTGGTGGGACCCGACGGGACGGCCGGAGAAGCACGACGGCGGCAAGGCCATTCGCCCGGCCCTCGTCCTGTCAGCCGCCCGGTTGACCGGCGGCGAGGCGGCCGAGGCCGTGCGCGCCGCCGTCGCGGTCGAACTGGTGCACAATTTCTCGTTGCTCCACGACGACGTGATGGACCGCGACACCACCCGACGGCACCGGCCGACGGCGTGGACCGCGTTCGGGATCGGGCCCGCGATCCTCGCCGGTGACGCGCTGGTCGCCCAGGCGTATTCGCTGCTCGCCGCGCAGGCGCACACCCCGATCGTCGAAGCCTCGAATCTGATGAGCCGGTCGATCCTGCACCTGGTCGAGGGGCAGTGCGCGGACCTGGGATTCGAGCGGCGCACCGATGTCCAGGTCGAGGAATGCCTCACCATGGTCGACCAGAAGACCGGTGCGCTGTTCGGGTGCTCGGCCGCGCTCGGCGGCTTGTTCGGGCACGCGGACCCCGGCGAGCTCGTGCGGCTGCAGGAATTCGGAAGGCGCCTCGGCCGGGCCTTCCAACACACCGACGACCTGCTCGGCATCTGGGGCGACCCGAACGTCACCGGGAAATCGGTGTTCTCCGACCTGCGCAGCCGCAAGAAGTCGCTGCCGGTGGTCTTCGCCCTGCGCTCGGACACCCCCGAAGCGGGCGCGCTCGCCGACCTCTATTTCCGAGACGAGCCACTCGACGACGACGAATTGACCCGTGCCGCCGAACTGGTCGAAGCCGCGGGCGGCCGGGAATGGAGTCGACTGCAGGCCAGGCGTCTGTACGAGGACGCCATGTCGGCCATCAGCGAGGTCGGCACCGACGCCGAAGCCCGCGCCGATCTGGACCTGCTCGCGGCGCTGGCCGCGGACCGGAACTGCTGACACCGTGGTGCGTCGGCCATACCCCGCGCGCGGCCGTATTCGGTGTCGTTGGCGATGCGCAGGGCGTCGTCGACGTCATCTTCCGCGACTTCGGTGCGGCCGACCCGGATGTAGTGCCGTACCCGATCGAGCTGATATTGATTGATCAGCGGACCCAGCTGGGAGGTCGGGTCGAGGTCGTCGCCGACACGCACGGTCTTGGTGAATTCGCCGATGCGGGCGACGAATTCGTCGTAGATCGGAGGCTGCACGAGAATGCGGGAACCGGCGACGCAGACCTGGCCGCTGTTGGTGTGAACGCGCATCGTGGCGCCGAGCGCCGCCTTGTCCAGGTCGGCGTCGGCGAAGACGACATCGGGCGACTTACCGCCCAGCTCCAACTGCAGGCGTTTGAAGCTGGTCGCCGAGGCTCGCACGATCGAGCGCGCGGTGCCGACCGAGCCGGTTAACGCGAACCGGTCCACATCGCGATGCTCGGCCAGCGCCTGACCGGCTTCGGCGCCGTAGCCGGTGACGACATTGATCACGCCGTCGGGCACGCCAGCCTCGGCCATCACTTCCGCGATGCACAGCACCGAGAGCGAGGTCTCCTCTGCGGGCTCGAGCACCGCGGTGCAGCCGGTGGTGACCGGCGCCGACGCCGCGTGATGGTCGACCTGAAGAAGTCCGCCGCCGTACGGAAACTCGTCGGCCGGGCGGGCGAACCACCCACCATCCCGCTCAACCTGGCGGGCGACTTCGGTGGCGGCTCCCTGTATCTCGCCCTCGGCGTCGTCGCCGCCCGCCGCGAAGCCCGCACGTCCGGCCGCCAGGCCAAACCGTCGACGCCGCCATGGTCGACGGCTCGGCCTCGCTCATAACCGGCTTCTACGGCCTGCGATCAGAGCGCCATCGCCTTACCGCGTCTCCCTGTCAGACATGTGCCACAAGCACGCGCGGATTTGTGTGAGAAGGTCCCGCCAGTGCCCAATCCTATTGGAAGAGTAGGTATTCTGCGCGTAGACGAGGGCACGCTCGCGATATCGTCGGCGATTCGCGTGCGTTGGGGACAGGGGTAGTCAGAGCATGACCACCATTCCGGTATCGCCAGAATTCTGGGTGGAGTACAACGCATTCGACTTCCCATCTTCGATCGTTTCGAGCGGCGAACTGACGTTCCGCACCGATGACCTGGCGCATGCGCTGTTCACCACCGGTCGTGCTCCCGCGGACCGCTTCCGGTACGGCAGAGCATCGACGTGGGAGTGGTTGCACCGTGCATCGCTGATCCCGGCGTACCTTCGCCGCGGCCACGATGGCGGTCTCACGCGTTCCCGGCTGGCAGCCGAACTCGACCGATCAGAGCTTGTGGGGCTGTCCTACGCCCTCGGGACGGCCATGACGGCGATTTTCTGCGACCAAGTGCTGGGCGTCAGTCATCTGCTGCACATCGATCGCTACGCATCGACCTACGGGGTCGATTTCAGTCCCGGACGCAAGCGAGCGGACTTGATAGGGCGTTCTCCGTCGGGCTGGGTGGTGGCCGAAGCCAGAGGTCGTTCACGCGCGATGGAGCGGGCGCTGCGTACGAAACTCGTAGAACAGAAGCGAACAGTGCGCTCGATCGAATCGACCCCACCGTGGCTTGCGCTGGGGTGCGTCGCCTCGTTTCCCAACGGCCGAGACATGGTTGTCGACGCTTTCGATCCCGAGGAGCCGGCTGAGGACGCGGTGGTTCTGGACCAGCTGACGAGGGACAAGTACTTGTACGCCTACTATCTGCCATTCCTCGAGGCGATCGAGGCGGGGGATCGACCTGCTCGCGTGTCGAATACCCTGGTCGAGGAGGCGCACTTCGGCGGGTTCGGGGTCAAGGTCGGAATACTGCATGAGATCGCTGACCTGGTCCGAGACCATGCGTCCTCTGGGCGCACTATCGGTCTCGGTGAGCAGATCGACCACTGCATCGACTCCGCTCGTGAACGTGGCATCGAGATGCTTCGCGACGGATCTCTGGTCGAAGCGGACTGGGCAGATGCCATGCTCGGCGAACAGGGTTGAGCGGCCGCTGACGATCGCGCAACGGCTAGCGGGCGGCGGCGAGGCCGAAGTTGAACTCCGAGGGCTGCAGGATGATGAATCCCGCGCCGTCGAAGCGGACCTGGGCGACCTCGCCGGAGCCGCCGCGCAGCATGGACCCGAAACTCTGGGTGCGCACGAGGGAGGTTTGCAGGCCCGCGGACCAGCCGATGAGGGCGTCGGAATCAGCGAATACCGGTTGTTGGGGGCTGACGGGGATGACGATCGGCTGGCCGTGGCTGGTGATCGCCAGGCGGCCCTGCCCCTGGAAGACGCAGTTGAACAGGCCGCCGCCGACGAAAGCCCCCGCCCCGGCCACCATCTGGATGTCGTAGTGGAGTGAGGGCTCGTAGACGAGAATGTGCTTGCCGTTGATCGAGAGCGCGTCGCCGGGATCGAGATCGATCAGGAAGCAGTCCGAGGAATGGTGCGCGAACCACACCTCGCCCTGTCCCCGGCAGGTCATCAGCGGCACACCCTCGCCGGTGGCGAACCGTTTGACGAGGTTGCCCAATCCCTGACTCTTGACCTCGAACGCGAACTGTCCTCGGTAGCCGATCATGGCGCCCTGGCGGGCGAAGACCTCGCCGTTCACGCACGCCTTCACGCACCTCGAGTGTTGCAGCGTGATACCGAGCTGGGTGGCCTGCTGGGCGGTGTTGTTCGCGTGGAAGATGTCACTGCGCATGCGCGTCGGCGCTCCTGACCGTGGGGATAACTGCCGCCACGATACCGATCGACCGGATCGGCGCGGTCAGAGGTCGGTGCGGGTCGCTAGGGATTCGGGGGAGTGGGCCGCGCATCCACGAAGCACTACAGAAGCGGCGTGCGAAGACGGCGAGCAGCCGATGCGCGACCACATCATGTCCGGTGCCGACGAGCTCATCGCCATGCGCGAGAAGCAGGGCATGTGGTCGGAGCCGGAGAAATCCACCGCCTACCTGTACTGACCCGAGAGGTTAGGCACGCGGGTGGCTGGTGGGTGTCCACCGAGTGCGGTGTGGCCCCGGTGATGGTTGTAGGCGGCGTCGCTGCGAAAAGCGCGGGCGTCGCCGAGTGCCCCGCGCGCTCAGCGTCGGCGCCGGGCGATGAGCCAGACCGCGACACCGGCGGCGAGCGCGGCGGCCGCCAGCGGGATCGCGGGCGTGCGTGCCGCCTGACCGGCCATATCGCGGGCCTGGTCGGCGGTGGCGAGCGCCTGGTATTTGGCGTCGGTGACCTGCTGTTTCGCGGCTTCGGTGGTCGCGTGGACCTTGTCCTTGGCCCGGGCCGGGACGTCGAGCTTGTCGGTGAGTGCGGCGACGGTCTCACCGAGTTCCTGGCGCGTCAGGTCGCGGTCGAGGCGCAGGTCCTCGGGGTCGACGGGTTCGCTCATCGCGCGACTCCTTCCTTGATCGTGTCGAGGTCGGTTTTCACGCCATGAACGGCGTCGCGGGGAACCGGCGGCGCGGCGTCGGTGGCCTTCTTCTTGCCGAACAGCGCGAGGCCCCCGCCGACGATCAGCAGGGCGGCACCGACGATGAGGGCGGCGGCCCAGTCCGGCACGGCCAGCGCCAGGGCGAAGACCGCGGCCGCGGTCAGGGCGATGCCGCCGTAGAAGGCGAGCAGGCCGCCCGCGCCCGCGATACCGGCACCGAGCGCGAGGCCCTTGGTCCGGTCCTGCATCTCGATCCGGGCGAGCTGGATCTCGTCGCGCACCAGCCGGGTGATCTGCTGGGACGCGTCCCCGACCAGTTCGGACACCGATCGGTCGTGCGTGGTGGGCGGTCCCGTCCGCGTATCCGCCATGTCGTCATCTCCTTGTCGGCAATCGGTCCTTTCTCAGGCCATGCCACGTAGACGGCGATCCAAACGCACCCGGACGATCCGGCGCCTCGTGCGCGCCTGCGCGAGCGCGGAGTTCTGACCGGTGTCGCTGTCGGCCCACGGGCCAGCATCGACACGATCACAAGGGTGGCCGATGATCCGATGACGTGCTGAAATAGGGTGTCGGCCGGTCTTGAGTACCACAGGACCGGCCACGCAATGTCGAAGCGTGCCCCTGCTTCGAGGATGCCGAGTGTCGTCGATGAGGCCCCGCCTTCACCGGGTGACCCCGTTCCCACCAGCCGTCGGCGAATCCGCCGACCTCTGTCTGCGACTGCAAGCCGAGCTCGAACTGCGCCCGCAGGCCGTGCTGCTGCACGTCCACGGCGAAGCCGACGCCTACACCCTGTCGCGATGGCGCCGTATCCTCGACGCCGCACTCGCCGAGGCCACCACCGGCTACCTCGTCGTCGACCTCAGCGACACCGAGTTCCTCGGCTGCCGCCCGATCCTGGACCTCGCCGACCGCGCACAACAAGCCCTCACCCGCGGCATCCGGGTCGCGATCTACAACCCGGTCCCCGGCGTCGTGAACCGCATCATCGACGTAGCGGGCCTGAGCACCTGGCTACCGATCCACACCTCTTTGCCCGAAGCCCTGACCACACATCTCCCACTGGCACCCGGCGCGTGAGCGCGTCCACGCGATTGGCGGCACCCCGCTCAGGCCGCGCCATCATGGTGGGCGGCCAAGAAAACCGGTAACGCGTTGTCGGTGGCCGACCCCACGGGCAGCGGCGTTCCTTCGTTGTCACCGGGTGAGCTGAACACCGGTAGCCCGGCCGACTCTGGCACGGCACCAGCTGCTGTCGAAAACGGGTCGGTCATCTCGTCCCCCTGAAAAATAGTAGATGAACTGCAATTTCGTGAAGCGTAGCGCGTCCCACCGACACCGAACCCGATCGCCTGGCTCAGGCCCTGCGATCCACGTTCGCCTCGGTGCCCGTCTCGCGTCAGTGGCGGCGCTGCCATTGCCAGATCCCGTGGTCCAGATCCCTGGGGGACATGTCCAACGCTTCCGCCGCGGAATGAACGGCCTCCCATGCGAACTGGGCTGTCACGTCTTTGTGTGGCATCCCGAGGCTGTCGGCCACGAAGCGAATGATCATCCTGTCCGGTTTCACTCCGGGGATCCCGGCCAGCATCTGAACGCAATGCCAGGTGACACCGGACCGCTGGCCGGGAACCTTCTGCCACGAGTTCCGGATCTGCTGCAGGCGCGCGGTATCCACCGCGGCGTCGCGGAGATCCTGTGCGGTCACCACCGATCCGTCGATCATCGCCTGCGCCGCGAGGCGAACAGCGACCGCCTTCAATGGTGCGCCCGCATGGGTAGATGTCTTGTTCCGATTGCCGATTCGGCCTGCCCAGGCGGCGGAACCGCCGACGTCCTCGAAGGTGGCGATGAGATCGTGCGCGCCGTCGGTATAGGGATCGCGACCCAGTTCTCGACGGAAATCGCAGTACCTGCCGATGACGTTCTCGACGCTGGAGTAGGTGACGCCGGTCGATTGGATCGAGTCGATGACGCACAGGGCAAGGCCGTTGGGATAGCCCATCGGTGCCTCGACGCCTCTGAACCGTTCACAAGCCGCGGACAGCAGGCGAACCTGCTCGGGGGTGGGCACCATGACCGCCCGGTGGGCGGTCAGCGTTGGCGCCAGCTGAGGGGGCCGGGGAGGTCGACGGCGTTTCTTCTGGTGCGGGAGTTCCAGCTCCAGGGGCCGATCTTGATGCCCCAGGAGGACAGGCCCGATTGGGTGAAATTGAACTTCAGTGGGCCGAAGGACTTGCGCTGACGGAAGCGGATGGGCATGGGAACCTCCTGGATCATTGTCAGGGTATCCGATCTGCCTGGGGCGCAAACGGTTCCGAGCTGGGCTGGTGTCGAGGGGGCTGTCGAGCCGGTCGCGCACCGGCTCGCGGCTGGTCCGGAGACGTGTTCCGAATGCGCTGGACAGGCCCCTCCCGCCCGTCCGCAATCTTGCGAAAACATGGCTCTGACCAGCGTGAATGGTGGCGGATTGATTACACCGGCGGCGCGATCGTCGGGAGTGTGATGGAATGGGTGACCGGCGGTTGTTGAGGCTTACAGCAGTGGTCGGGCGGTAGCTGGTCTGCCGGTGCCGAGGAAATGAGTACTCGATGTACACCACCACCCGCCATCCACGTCGCTGGTCGAGCTTCGTCGCCCCCGAGATCTCGGAGCAGCCGCTGCGCGTGCACGCCGACACCCGATACTGCGCCGGTGTCGCGATCCTGCAGTTCCACGGCCCCGTCGACGCCTACTCCCTGCCCCGATTCCGGCGCCTGCTCGACTCGGCCATCGGCGCGACCGCGCACGAGAACGGCCGCCAGCTGATCATCGACCTCACCGATGTCGAGTTCCTGTCGTTGCGCGCTGTCCTGGCACTGGCCGAACTCGCCAGGCAGGGGAATCGGCGGCGCGTGGCGATCGCCGTGATCGACGCCGAGCCCTACGCGACCGCGGGCCGGGTCGTCGAGATCGCCGGATTGACGGAGTACCTGTCGATCTACCCCGACCTCGACGAGGCCCTCGCGGCGACCGGCAACGGAGTTCCGCGACCTCGCGAGATCATCGTGCAGCACGGGCTGGCACGGCTGCGGCCACGTCGACGACAACGGCTGCGATCCGTCCCGATCATCCGTCGCTGAAGTCGGCCGCCTCGGCGGGAACTTCCGGAGCAATCGAGAAAACCGTATGCCGCAACAGTCCGAACATCCACCGGCCTCGTCCGACGACGACCCGATCGTGTCGTGGCCGGACCCGAGCCCCCTGCAGTCGTGGTGGGACCAGGTCGTGCACGATCACGTCATCCCGCCCAGGAACCGCCGCGACGGGGGACAATCGCGGTCGTCGCGACCACGCCACGACAGCGTCGACCGCGAGATCTGACCCCGCGCCCGACCGGTCCCGGGCCGACTGAGCGAGCGACAGGTCCGTCGCGGGGATAATGTCAGCTATGACCGACCGATCGGAAACCTCCGACACCGAGCGCGCGCAGGTCGAGAAAGTCGTCGGCGTGGGTGACCCGCGCGCCGTCGGCCGGTTCAAGTACCGGTTCGGTTCGCGGGAGTGGGAGTGGTCCGAGGAGGTCGCGCAGATGCACGGCTACCCGCCGGGGACCGTGCCCACCACCGAGCTGCTGCTGTCGCACAAGCATCCCGACGACCGCGATCGGGTCGAGGCGACCATCACCTCGGTCGAGGACGGCGAAGCCTTCTCCAGCCGCCATCGGATCATCGACACCGCCGGTCAGGTGCACGAGGTGCTCGTCGTGTCGGATCTGATGATCGACGAGGAAGGCAGCGTGATCGGGACGGAGGGGTACTACGTCGACGTCACCGAGACCGTCGACGAGTACCGCCGCGAGGTGATCGACGACATGCTGCCCCGCCTGGTGGAGGCCAGGGTCGTCATCGAGCAGGCCAAGGGCGCGATGATGCTGGCCTATGGCGTGAACGCCGACCAGGCTTTCCGCGTGTTGCGATGGCGTTCGCAGGAGACCAATGTCAAGCTGCGGGAGATCGCCGAGCGCGTGGTCGCGGAGTTGCCGCGGATCTCCGGCGACGAGGCGAAACTGCGGACGCGGTTCGATCACGTACTGCTCACCGCACACCTGCCGCTCGAATCCGACCCGGCCGGGGAGGCTTCGTAGACAGAGAGGACGGATCGATGCCGGAGCCCGAAGTGCCCGCCGCCACCGTCGCCTACACCCACTTGTTCCCGGGGCTGACGATCGAGTTGCCCGCCGACAGTTTCGATGTCGAGTTCATCGACGGACGCACGGCCCGCGCGACGGTGCAGGCCGACGCGCGGGGCGAGGATGTCCTCGTGGTCGAGTCCTACCGGACCGAAGCCGGGACGAATATCCCGGAAACGGTCTGGCCGGTCAGCCCGGCCGATCGATCCGCCGCGGCGAAGCGGGTGACGCTGGGCAAGCCCCTGCGGGTAGCGGGAGAGTAAGGCCCCGATACCCGCGGGCGCCGGATTCAGATGACGCCGAGCGCCAGCATCGCGTCCGCGACCTGGATGAACCCGCCGATATTGGCACCGGCCACATAATTGCCCGGCACGCCGTATTCGTCGGCGGTGGCCAGGCAGCGGTCGTGGATGCCGCGCATGATCTCGGCCAGCCGCTCCTCGGTGTGTTCGAAGCTCCACGAGTCGCGCGAGGCGTTCTGCTGCATCTCGAGCGCACTGGTCGCCACGCCACCGGCGTTGGCCGCCTTACCGGGTGCGAAGGTCACGCCCGCCTCGCCGAAGACCCGGACCGCCTCCGGCGTGCACGGCATATTGGCACCCTCGGCGACGATGTGGCAGCCATTGGCGACGAGCTTGCCCGCGGCGGCGCCGTCGAGTTCGTTCTGGGTCGCGCAGGGCAGCGCGATATCGCAGGGCACCTCCCACAGCGAACCGCCCGCGATGAAGCGCGCCGAACCCGGCCGGGCCTCGGCGTAGTCGGCGATCCGGCCGCGCTGGACTTCCTTGATCTCCTTGAGCAGAGCCAGATCGATACCCTGCTCGTCGACGACGTAGCCGCTCGAATCCGAGCAGGCCACCACCGTGCCGCCGAGCTCGTGGACCTTCTCGATCGCGTAGATGGCGACATTGCCCGAGCCCGACACCACCACCCGCTGACCCTCCAGCGTCCGGCCCGCCGCGCCCAGGATCTCGTTGACGAAGAAGACCACGCCGTAGCCGGTGGCCTCCCTGCGCACCTGCGAACCGCCCCAGGTCAAGCCCTTGCCGGTGAGGACACCGGACTCGTAGCGGTTGGTGATGCGCTTGTACTGGCCGAACAGGTAGCCGATCTCGCGGCCACCGACGCCGGTGTCACCGGCCGGGACATCGGTGTGCTCGCCGAGATGCCGGTACAGCTCGGTCATGAACGCCTGACAGAACCGCATCACCTCGCCCTCGGAGCGGCCCTTCGGGTCGAAATCCGAGCCGCCCTTGCCGCCGCCGATGGGGAGCCCGGTCAGCGAGTTCTTGAAGATCTGCTCGAAGCCCAGGAATTTCACGATGCCCAGATACACCGAGGGATGGAAGCGCAGCCCGCCCTTGTAGGGGCCGAGCGCGGAGTTGAACTCCACCCGGAAGCCGCGATTGAGCTGCACGGCACCGGAATCGTCGACCCACGGCACCCGGAAGATGATCTGACGTTCCGGCTCGCACAGGCGACGGATCACTGCCGCGTCGGCGTAGTGCGGGTGCTTGGCGACCACCGGCGCGAGGCTGTCGAGCACCTCACGCACCGCCTGGTGGAACTCGGTTTCGCCGGGGTTGCGGCGCAACACCTCGTCGTAGATGTCGCTCAGCTTCGCGTCCAGGACAGGCACCCGCGGACTCCTTTGTCGTCGTCGTTGCTCGCGGCCCGACCGCCTTCGGTCATCCGGTACCGGCCGCACCTCACACGCTAGCCGTCCGGGTTGTGAGGTCGGGGTCACAGGTGTGTTCGCCCAGGTCAGCGCGCTTTCGAAGATCGCGTTGCGGCGTCGACCGGGCGTCTGGTCGCGCGGACCAGCACGCCGGGAGCGACGCCGGTCATCTCCCGGCAGACGCGGGTGGCGTGGGCGCTGTCGGTGAAGCCCGCGGCGTGGGCGGCCTCGGTGATGTTGCGCCCGGCGCCGACTTCGCCCATGGCGTGCAGCAACCGGGCCCACCGGACGGTGGCGGGAAAGCTGGCGCCGGTCTCGGCGGCGAACAGCCTGCTCAGGCTGCTCTGGGAGAGTGCGACCGCGGTGGCGAGATCGCGCAGGGACAGTGTGCGCGGCAACGCGGCGCCTAGGAGTTCGAAGGCGTTGCGCAGCTTGGGTGGGACCGTGTCGGGGGCGGGTGTCCGACCGCGGAGTGCGGCCAGCACCGCGTCGGTCATCGCGTCGAGTGACAGGTCTTCGTCGAGTTCGGCGCCCAGGGCGGCGTCGGCGGCCGTCGACCAGGCCGCGGGACCGGTGCGTTCGCCGACGAGCGCGGCCGAGCGCCTGGCATCCACCGAGGCCGGGTGCAGGTAGATCGAGAGCACGCGGGTGGCGTCGTCCGCCGGGGCCAGCGCGTGGCGCACCCCGCTCGGGATCAGAACCGCTCGGCACGTGCGGCTTTCGCTGTCGTCGGAGGCGACGAACTCGCCGGTCAGCGCGACGGTCACCTGCACCGCGGGGTGGCGATGCGGGTGGGTGGAGCCGAAGCGCCCGATCATCGCCAGTCGGCCGGGGCCGAGGCGCCAGTCGCCGATCCATTCGCCGGTCATGCGATTTAGGCTACCCTAATTATCGCAAGGTGGTCGAGGTGCTCGACGACTTCCGTCGATGCCCGATTCATACAAGCGCCCAGCCTGTTTCGCGCCACACACTGACCTCGGAACCTACCGAGGAGGGGTGTGATGTCGCTGATCATCGACGTCGAGTCACTGGTGAAACGCTACGGGAAGGTCGTGGCGCTGCGCGGTCTGAACCTGCGGGTCGGGCGCGGGGAGGTGCACGGATTCCTCGGCCCGAACGGCGCGGGCAAGACCACGACGATCCGCACGCTGCTCGGATTGCTCCGCTACGACAGCGGCGTGGTGCGGGTGTTCGGGGCCGACCCCCGACGCGACGCCATGGACATCCACGCCCGCCTCGCCTACGTCCCCGGTGACGTGAATCTGTGGCCCGCCCTCACCGGCGGTGAGGTGATCGACATCCTGACGGGACTCCGGGGCGGCGTAGACCAGGTGCGGCGTGGGGAACTGATCGAACGGTTCGAACTCGACCCGACGCGTCGCTGCGCCACCTACTCCAAGGGGAATCGGCAGAAGGTCGCACTCGTGGCCGCGTTCGCCGCCGAGGTGGAACTGCTCGTGCTCGACGAACCGACCAGCGGACTCGACCCGCTGATGGAACGCCGATTCACCGAGTGCGTGCGCGAGGCCACCGACCGGGGCCGGACGGTGTTGCTGTCGAGCCACATCCTGTCCGAGGTCGACAAGCTCTGCGATCGGGTCACGATCGTGCGGGCCGGAGCCACCGTCGAATCGGTGAGTCTCGACGACCTGCGATCGCTGGGTGGCGGTGCGGTCGAACTCGAAGAGCTCTTCCTACGCCACTACATCACCGCCGAGACCGGGGAGGCGGGCCGATGACCGGGCTCGCCACCGCGTTGACGGTGGGCATCCGCCTCAACTATCGCGGCCTGGCCGCGGCCGTCCTCGCCGTGATCGGCTGCATGTACGCCGGTGCCCGCGGGATCGGCGCGCTCTATCCGACCGCGCTGGACCGCACCGCGTATGCCTCCATCGCGGCCGATCTCATCTCGCAGAAGGCGTTGCAGGGGCCCGGGGTCGGCCTCACCACGGTCGGGGGCATCGCGGTCTTCGAGGTCGGCTGGTATCTGACCATCGCGGTGGCGCTGATCAATATCGTCGTCGTGATCCGCAATACCCGGGCGCAGGAAGCCGCGGGACGACTCGAGCTGCTGCGCGCCGGGCGCTTCGGCGTGCACGCGAACTCGGTATCGGTGCTGCTGCTGGCGGTCGGCGTCGACGTTCTCCTCGGTCTCGGTGTGGCCGGGGCGCTGGTGGCCGCCGGTGCGGATGGTTCCGGCGCGGTCGCCTTCGGCATCGCCACCGCCGCCATCGGTGCCGTGTTCGCCGCGCTCGCCCTGGTCGCGGCGCAGGTGACCGAGCACGCGAAGGGGGCCTATGGAATCGCCTGCGGCGCACTGGGTGCGGCGTATGTGGTGCGGGCTTCGGGGGACGCCTCCGACTCCGAGATCGCCCGGCTGATATCGCCGCTTGGCGCGGCGCAGGCGATCCATCCCTTCGGCCAGACGCGATGGTGGCCGCTGCTGCTCTGCTCCGGCGTGGCCGTGGCGGCCCTGGCGGTCGCGCTGCTGCTCGAGCGCGTGCGTGACTACGACGCGGGGGTGCTGCGGCCGTCGCCGGGCGCGGCCACCGCCGGGCGATTCACGCGGACGGTCCCCGGATTGATCACCCGCAACGCCCGCACCGCGACCGCGATGTGGGCGGCGAGCGCGGCCGGACTCGGTCTCGGCTTCGGGGCCGCCGCCCGCGACGCGGGCGACGTGGCCGCGGGCACCCAGGGCATGTTGAACCTGCTGGCCGGATTCAATGTGAACGTCATCGACGGATTCCTCGCCATGTCGGTGCTGTTGACGGCCCTGGTGGCCGGTGGTGCCGTCATCGCCCATGTCCTGACGCTGCGTGCCGAGGAACTCGCCGGTCGGGCCGACCTGCTGCTGTCCGGGGCGTTGCGTGCCCGGCGACTGGCCGCCACCCACCTCGCGATCTCGGTGGCGATGGGCTGTGTGCTGTTGACGGCGGCCGGGCTCGGAATCGGTGTCGCGCACGGACTTCGCAGCGGTGATCCGGGCCAGGTGCTCCGGGTGCTGGGTGCTTCGCTGGCCTACCTGCCCGCCCTGCTGTTCTTGATCGGGGTGACCATGGCGGTCATCGGTGTCGCGCCACGGCTCGCGTGGGTGCCCTGGGTGGTGTTGGCCGGTTCGGCTGTCGTGTCGGTTCTCGGTCCTTCGATGAAGCTGTCGGCCGCGACGATGAATCTGTCCGTGTTCGACCACATTCCGCACCTCCCGGGTGTCGCGGTCGACGTGTTGCCGACGTTGACCGTGGGCGCCGCCGGTGTCGCCCTCGCCCTGCTCGGCATCATCGGATTCGCCCGGCGCGACCTGGACTGACGCTGTGGGTCTCGAACGATAGACGTGAGCGTCGACCGAAGGACTAGGACGGTCGCGGTTCGAGGTCGTAGATCGCGTATTCGGTGCCGATGACCGGCTGGGCGACATTGCGGACCCGGATCCCGCCGGGGGTCGTGCCGCGCTCGGTGCCCGCGTGCGCGTGCCCGTGGAGGGCGAGGTCGACCGGGCAGGCGTCGATCGCCTTGCCGAGCAGGTAGGAACCGAGGAAGGGGTAGATCTCGGGTGGTTCGCCGTGCAGGGTGTCCGAGACGGGGGAGTAGTGGGTGAGCGCGATCGTCACGTCGGTCCGCAAGGCGCGCAGCGCGGTATGGAGACGTTCGGCCAGTTCCACTGTGTGACCGGCGAATTCGCGCATCAGTGGTTCGCCGAACGCGCTCGCGCATTTCCCGGCGAAGCCGCCGCCGAAACCCTTGGTGCCTGCGATGCCGAGGGTCCGGTCGCCGATGGTCAGCGTGACGCCGGTGCCCTCCAGGACGATGATGCCGTGCTCGACCAGCAAGGCGGTGATCGCCTCGACCTGGTCGCTGTGGTAGTCGTGATTGCCGAGCACGGCGACGACAGGAACGCCCAGATCGCCGAATTCGGTGGCGACGGAGCGGGCTTCTTCTGTCGTGCCGAGCCGGGTGAGATCTCCCGCCAGCAGCAACGCGTCGGCACGGGAAGGGAGATCGGCGAGCGCGGGCCGGACCCGGCCCCGACACTCGGCACCGAGATGGACGTCTCCTACGGCGGCTATCCTCATATTTCCTTCATCTGAGCAGTTCAGGGTCGGTGGGGGTGTCCGGCCGACCGACCCGGACATCGTTGTGGATCCGCAGCCCGCCGACCCGTTCGCGCAGCACCGTCTCCAGCGCCGACCTGCTCTGCTCATCGGCGACCTCACCGGTGAGGACCACCACGTCGCCGCGCACGGTCACATGGACGGTCATCGTCGCGGTCCGCGGATCCTCGGCGAAGAGCCTGCGCAGATTCGCGACCACGTACTGTGGCGGCTCGTCGCGGGTCGTGTCGGGCACCTGGATGCCGAGATCGGTGATCAGCGCGAGAAATGCCCTGGCATAGGGGGACTCGGCGCATTCTCGGCGCACCTGCGTCCAGTCGACCTGTTCGCGCAGCGCGCGGGCCGACTGCGGCAGTCGGGTGAAGTCGAGGCGGTGGGCGTCGAGGGCCATCAGTTTGTCGATGAACAGATCGGTTCCGGTCAGGACCGGCGCGGTCGCGGGCCCGACGCGCATGGTCTCGGCGCGGTCGAGCAGGGCGTCGTCGACGGTGTGGTGGTTGGTCCGAAAGATGAGGTTGACCAGGACGTCACCGTGGTACGCCTTGGTCAGCCAGTCCTCGGCCGGGTCCTCCGCGCGCAGACCGGCCGCCACCAACGCCGATCGGGCGACTGCACTGTCCTCGGGGCGGACGAAGATGTCGACATCGTGGTCGGAGGCTGGCCCGCCCCGCGCGTACACGGCGCAACCCCCGCCAACGGCGAAGCGAATGCCGTTGTCGTGCAGGGTGTTGATCACGAGGGTCGCGGTGTGCAGGAGTTGGTCCATATCGGCGCTCATCGCCGCGCCACCTTTCGCTTGGACGGCCACACCTTCGCCCTACCCGGCGACGGTGCGTTCGATCAGGTCACGAGGACTCCTCGATTCGAGCCCAGGCGCGGTGCTCGCCGACGTCGGTCAGCAGCTGATCGGTGGCGGGGCCGGGCTCACCGACGGTGACGCCCGGTGCCTCCGGATCGGCGCCGACGCCGCGCAGGACCGGTACCGCCGTCTCGACGGCGGCGATCGCCTTGCCGTGGCGCCACAGTTCGGCGACGAGCAGATCGACTCGAGGATCGGTCGGACCCGACAGGAACAGCGCCCCGTCGAATTCCACCGAACGCATGGTCGCGAAGGTCCGATCCACCGGGGCACCGGCGATCTCCCCACCGTGCGCGGCGACCAACAGCGGTCGGACGTGTGCCTGTTGCAGCGCGGTACGGACCTGCTCGAGTGTCGCGGAAGTGGTCGCGTCGTCCACGACGATCGCGACTGTGCGGCCGTCGAGCGGGAACGCGCCGCGTCTCGCTGCGACAGTGCTGGGCTCGGCGCCAGCTCGACGCGTTCGGCATCGGGAGCAGGGGTGTCCAGGCCGAGCTGGCCCGCGACGTAGGCGGCGAGTTCCTCATCGACATTGACGAGCATCTGGAGACCGCGCTGACGGATCGTGGGGGCGGAGCATTTGCCCAGCTCGAAGGCGAAAGCATCGGCCAGACGTCGCTGTTCGCCCGGGGTGAGGCTGCGGTAGAACAGGCGCGGCTGGGAGTAGTGGTCGGCGAAGGAGACCGTGTCGGGGGTGTTGGCGGAGGTCCGCAGTTTGGCGGTCGGCGGTGGGATGGGTGTCGGTGATTCCACGTAGGCCTCACCGGCCAGACTCGCGGCATAGGGGCAGCCGCCGCCCAGGGAATTCGGCTTGTAGGGGGCCACGCCCGGGTGCACGGCGGTCTGGTGCATGCCGTCGCGGAACATGTCGTCGATGCCGGTGTGTGGGGTGTTGATCGGCAGCTGGGCGAAGTTCGGACCGCCCAGTCTGCTGAGCTGGGTGTCCAGATAGGAGAACAGCCTGCCCTGGAGCAGCGGGTCGTCGGTGACCTCGATCCCCGGCACCAGATGGCTCGCGCAGAACGCGACCTGTTCGGTTTCGGCGAAGTAGTTCACCGGATTGGCGGTGAGGCGCAGCGTGCCGATCACCTGCACGGGCGCGATCTCCTCGGGCACGATCTTGGTCGGGTCGAGCAGATCGATCCCCTCGAAGACGTGCTCGGGTGTGTCCGGGAAGACCTGCACGCCCAGGTCCCATTCGGGCGCGAATCCGCCCGCGATCGCGTCGGCCAGGTCGCGCCGATGGAAATCGGGATCGAATCCGGCCGTGAGCTGGGTTTCCTCCCACAGCAGCGAGTGCACGCCCAGGCGCGGCTTCCAGTGGAATTTCACCAGACTGGTCGTGCCGTCGGCGGCGACCAGCCGGAAGGTGTGGACGCCGAAGCCCTCCATCATCCGGTAGGAGCGCGGCAGCCCCCGGTCCGACATGTTCCAGAACGTGTGCGCGGTCGCCTCGGTGTGCAGCGTGACGAAGTCCCAGAACGTGTCGTGCGCGGACTGCGCCTGCGGGATCTCGCGATCGGGGTGCGGCTTGCCCGCGTGGATGACGTCGGGGTACTTGATGGCCTCCTGGATGAAGAACACCGGGATGTTGTTGCCCACCAGGTCGTAGACGCCCTCTTCGGTGTAGAACTTCACCGCGAAGCCGCGGGTGTCGCGCACGGTGTCGGCCGAACCCCGGGAACCGAGCACGGTGGAGAATCGGACGAACACCGGCGTGCGCGCGTCGGCGGCGAGGAACCGGGCGCGGGTGAGCGACGCGGCCGCGCCATTGGCGACGAAGACGCCGTGGGCACCGGCGCCGCGCGCGTGCACGACCCGCTCCGGGATGCGCACGTGGTCGAAATGGGTGATCTTCTCGCGCAGGTGGAAGTCCTGCAGTAGCACCGGGCCACGCGGGCCCGCCTTGAGCGCGTGGTCGGTGTCGGCCATGCGCAGGCCCTGCGCGGTGGTCAGCGCGCCGCCCTGCTGAGCGCGGACGGAAGCGTCGCCGGGAATCGGCTCACCGGTGGGCCCACGCAGGGCGGGCCCCTCCTGGTCGGGGGCGGGACCCGGCTCACCGCACGGGTTGTCCGGGTCCTCGTCCGGTGGCGGCAGCGGGCGGGTGAATTCGGCGGGTACGTCGGTCATGGTCGGTCGTCCCTTCGCGCGGGGCGAGAACGAGAGGGTCCGTTCTCGGGTCGGTCGGAAACACGCCCGAACCGTCGGAGCGAGGGGCTGTGGTCGCCACCGGCGGGTCAACACGGCGCATTCCCCGCATCCCCGCGAGCAAACGACCAGCAGTGTGGCTCGCCCGTTTGCTGGGAACCGACCGTGGCCTCAGGAGGACTTCGGCGCGGGCACCAGTTCCAGGATGGCGACCTCCGGTGGCGCGCCGACCCGCACCGGCGGGCCCCAGGCTCCCGCGCCGTAGGTGGTGAACAGCGTGGTGTCCTCGACGGTGTCCAGACCGGTGACCTCGGTGTCGTGCACCCACTCGACGATGCTCCGCAGCGGCCACATCTGTCCGCCGTGCGTGTGCCCCGACACCTGCAGGTCGACGCCCGCCGCGGCGGCGGTGGCGATGTGGTTGGGCTGGTGTGCCAGGAGCAGGACGAAGCGGTCCGGCGCGTGACCGGCCAGGGCGGCGTCGAGATCGGGCTCGTAGGGTGCCCGGTTGCTGTAGTCGTAGACCCCGGCCACGTCGATGACGGCGGCACCGCGCCGGACCTCCACACGCGAGTTGTTCACGACGGTGAGCCCGAGCGACTTCCAATACTGCATCCAGTCGCCGACATCGTCGGAGATCTGTTCGTGGTTCCCGGAAACGGCGAAGACACCCAGCGGCGCGCGCAGCTCCGACAGCGGCAGCAGGTCGTCGCCGACCCGGCCGACGGTGCCGTCCGCGAGATCGCCGACCACCGCGATCAGATCGGGCCGCTCCCGCTCGACCATCTCCACGACCCGCCGGGTGAACTCGGCGCCCCGCGCGGGCCCGACATGGATGTCGCTGACCACCGCCACCCGCACACCACGGAATTCCTCCGGCAGCCGGGGCAGCGCCACCGTCTGACGCACCACCCGCGGCGCGGCGGCCTCGACCACGCCATACGCGGTGGTGCCCACCGCCGCCACGACCATCACCGCGGTGGCGACCCGCAGGAACCGCCGCCGCCCGTCCGCACCGGGTTCACCCCGGAATCGGGCCACCAGTCGCAGGATCAGGAGCACGACGCCGAGCACGGCCAGGCCGAGCACCAGGTAGAACACCACCGCCAGCCAGGTCAGACCGAGGAATCCCAGCGGCCGCCACGGATGCGGTGAGATCTCCGCGCCGACAAGGATTCCGGCGATCGCCAGCACCCAACCGGCGACCAGCACACCATCGGCCGCCACCGCCCAACGTCCGCGCAGACCGGTGGCCCGGACGAGCCGACGATGCAGCAGCAGGTGGATCAGACCGAGGACCGCCGCGGCGATCACGAGACGCAGCACGGGCGCGACCTTTCCGACGACACGGCCGCCGCGGCGGCGACGAAACCAGAACGCATGGCCCCATCATGTCCGGTCCGGCCGACTAGCCGCCGACCGGGACATCCAGGACATCGAGAAAGGCCGCCGCTGCGGGCGTGTGAGTGGATCGTCCCCATACGACGTACTCGACCCGGGTAGGCCCGTCGGTGACCTCCACCGTCACCACCCCGCTCAGCTGCGGCACCCAGCGTGAGGGGAGCAGGGCGATCCCCAGGTCCTGCCGGACCAGACCGGCGATGTAGTCGGCGGAGGTCACTTCGAAGGCCACGTCACGGTCGAGCCCGGCGGCGGCGAAGGCCAGGTCGGACTGGGCGCGTCCGGCGGTCCCCGGCGGCAGATCGACGAAGACCTCCGACGAGAGGGCGCGCAGGTCGACAGCGGTGGCGTCGGCGAGCGGATGGGTCGGCGCGACCACCGCGACGAGCAGGTCGCGGACCAGTTCGTGAGCACTGACCCCGCGCGGCGGGGCGGTCGGCGGCAGCCCCAGGAACGCCACATCGAGGCCGCCCTGCGCGACGAGCTCGGTCAGTCGCTCGCTGGCCCCCGCCCGCAGACTGATCCGCACCTGCGGATGCCGCACCCGGAATGCGCGCAGGGCGGCGGGCACGTCCACCGCGGTGACCGACGGAATCAGCCCCACCGCGAGCCGCCCCCGAACCTCACCCACCGCCGCCGCGACCTCCGCGGCCGCCCGCTCGGCCGCCTCCAGACACTGCCGGGCCGCCGGGAGGAACGCCTCCCCGGCGGGCGTCAACCGCACCCGACGACTGGTCCGCTCGAACAGCCGCGCGCCGAGTTCCCGTTCCAGACGCGCGATCTGGTGACTGAGCGCGGACTGGACCACCAGACATCGCTCGGCGGCCCGGGTGAAGCTGCTGGTCTCGGCGACGGCGATGACATAGCGCAGCTGCTGAAGCTCCATCCATCCATCTTGGATCACGATCGTTGCGGTGACGAACATGTGTTGGATTCATGGATCGGATCCCGGTGAGATGGAGGTATGAAAAGTTCAGCAGCGGAGGCGGTTTCCCTCCGGACCGGTTCCGGGAACCTGCCGCTGACGGCGCTGACCGCGCTCACCCCCATCACCTGGGGCACGACCTACATCGTCACCACCGAACTCCTCCCGCCCGGCCATCCCGTGTTCGCGGGCCTGCTGCGCGCACTGCCCGCGGGCCTGATCGCCCTCGCGTGCACCCGGATCCTGCCGCGCGGGACCTGGTGGTGGCGGGCCGTGGCACTCGGGGTCCTCTACATCGGCCTGCCGTTCCCGCTACTGTTCCTCGCCGCCGAACACCTCCCCGGCGGAGTCGCCGCGACCCTGGCGGCCGCGCAGCCGCTCGCGGTGGCGCTGCTGGCCGTGCCGGTGCTGCGCGAGAGCCTGTCGGCCTGGCGGCTGGCATGGGGGTTGATCGGCGTGGCCGGGGTCGGACTCGTGGTGATCGGGCCGGACGCCGACCTGGACTTCGTCGGCGTCGTGGCCGGTCTCGGCTGTGCGGGAGCGATGGCGCTGGCCCTCACGCTCACCCAACGCTGGGGACGTCCACCCGGCATCGGACCCACCGCCTTCGCGGGCTGGCAACTCACCGCCGGTGGCCTGTTCCTGCTGCCCCTCACCCTCGTGCTGGAGGGCGCCCCGCCCGCGATCGACGCCGACGCGGCCCTCGGCTACCTCTGGATGGGCCTGGTGGGCGGGCTGTTCGCCTACATCGTGTGGTTCCGCGGGGTCGGCGCACTCCCGGTGACCGCCGTCGCGGTGCTCGTCCTGCTGTCTCCGCTGGTGGCCGCGATCCTCGGCGCCGTCCTACTGGGCCAAACCCTCGGCCCCCTCCAGCTCACGGGGTTCGTGCTCGCGCTCGCCGCGATCGTCGCGGGTCAGCTCCCCGCCCCCGTCCGCACTGTCCCGAAGTCCCTACCGAAAGGAATGATTCGATGAAGATCGCCGTTGTCGGCGCCGCGGGCATGGTCGGTTCGCGCGTGATCACCGAGGCCGCCCACCGAGGTCATGACCTGATCGCGGTGTTCCGCACCGAACGACCGGTCACGCTCCCACCGCGCGCCGTCGCCGTCGTGGGCGACGCCACCGACACCGACCGGATGCGCGAACTCTTCGACGGCGCCGACGCCATCGTGGCCGCGACCCGCCCCGCCCCCGGCCACGAACACTACGTCACCGCCACCACGACCGCCCTACTCGACGCCGCCGCCGCGACCGACACCCGCATCCTCGTCATCGGCGGCGCCGCACCCCTACGAGTCCCCGGCACCGCCGACCTACTCGTCCTCGACAGCCCCGACCACGTCCCCCCACCCCTCCGCCCCATCGCCGCCGCCAGCCTCGCCCAACTGAACGCCTGCCGCCCCCACCCCGCCCCCTGGACCTACCTCAGCCCACCCGCCCTGCTGGAACCCGGCCCCCGCACCGCCACCTACCGCCGCGGCACCACCACCCTGCTCACCACCCCGACCGGCACCTCCCACATCTCCGCCGAGGACCTGGCGGTAGCAGTCCTCGACGAACTCGAAAACCCCCACCCGGAAACCCATTTCACCGTGGCCTACTGAACCGACACGAGCCCGGAGAACCCGTGACGGCATCTTTCGTGGGCGGTACGGCGGTGGTCCGCGATCGGGTCAGCGCAGGCCGACGTAATAGGCCTCTACGATGCGGCGAGGTTCCAGAATGCCTGTGGTGCCGCCCATTTCGACCATCCAGCCGTCGGCGGTCTCGGTGTACCCGGGGCCGGGGCCGCGGCTCCACAGGGCGCGGAATCCGGTGCCGCCCGGGCAGAAGTAGCGGCCGGAGAGGGCCGGAGTCGCGGTGCGGACCGGCCACGAACCGCCGACCCGCAGGCGGCACCGCGTCCCGTCGTCCAGAACGACCGCGGTCGGAACCGGATCGGCCGGGGCGACAACACCTCCGGGCGGTCGTCGGGTCGAAGGGCCCCGCAGCACCGTCTTGGTGAAGGGATCGCCCAGACAGGTCGCCTCGTAACCGGCGACCACGCAGGCATTCACGCCGGAAGCGTCCGGTGCGCACTGGTAGATGCCGTCCTCGACCGACACCGTCGCGGCGCGACCGGTCCCGCAATCGATCGGGCCCGGATCGCGACTGTCGACGGTCCACTCCGGGGCGAGTTGTCCGTCGGCGGCGAACGGGCGCAGGGTGATGATCTTCGGCGCTTTCCCGAGCTCGGCCAGTTGCGCGCGCAACGCGTCGGCCAACCCGTCCATCGCGCCGGGGTGGTACACGAGTTGGTTGTGGCCGCACTCCAGCTGTGTCGCGACGGCCAGCAGCATTCCGGCTCGCGACGGCCAGAGCTCATCGGATCCGCTCCCGAGATCGACCAACGCGTCGTTCGCCGCGACGGCTTGGGCGACTGCGCGCAAGGCGACATCCTTGGCGATACCGCCGCCTCGCAGGGTGTCCGGCGCCACCTCGGTGTCTTGGCGGCAGGTGACGGTGCGCACGAGTCCGTTCGGCGTCGGCGAGGGGACACCCGGCGCGCCGGAGTCGGGCAGATACCCGGTCGCCGAGCGGACCGTGACCATCCCGTCACCGTGGACATCGAGATCGTGCAACGGCTCGCCGAGCAGAGTTCGGTGCAGCACCGTGTTTCCCGCGATCTGGCTCACCGGAACACGCTGGGGCGCGTAGGGCGGGTACGCACAGCCGTCAGGGAGGCGGCGTTGCTCGTCGTGGCGGGCCAGACATCGCGCCGCGTGGGAGTCCGGGCTCCGGAGAAATCCCGGAACCTTTCCGGCCGGAATCTCGTGCCACGACTGCCATGCCGCGGCCATGCGGGTGTCGCCCCACGCGGAGCCGAGGTGCGGCGTGGCGATCGTGGTGATCCCGGCCAGCACCGCGCCGACGGAGGGCGAGCCGCCGTAGTCTGCGCTCGACGCGAACCGGGCCGCCAGACCACCGAGGGAATGGCCGACGACGAAGATCTTGCCCGCGCCACCCATGTCCTGCTGCGCACGGGATATCCGCCGCAGATACTGCGCCAGACAGCCCGCGATCCGCGGCGACGCCGCCCACTCGGAGTTGGCCGCCGAATAATCGAACGACATCGTGAGGAAGGTGTCCGGCAACCGATCCTCGATCATCTCCGCGGTGACCGACCAGCCGTTGCCGTCGCCGAGCCAGCCGTGGACGAAGACCAGCGGATGTCGATCCGGCCGCAGCCGGGAGATCTGGTCGTCGTGTCCGGCGTCGTCGCACGTCGGTGCGGCCGGGGCCACCGGAGACATGACGATCGCCGAGCCGAGCAGCATCATCAGCGCGAGAAAGGCGGCCGCCACCGCTTTCGGCGTCACCGCCGCACCGGGTGACTGGTCGCGATCCGCCAGGCACCCTCCTGGAGAACCAGGACGACCAGCCAGGACGCGGCCTCGGGCCCGGACGTGTGCACCGCGACGGCGGCGGAGTCGTCGCCGAGATATCGGACCCCGGACAGGTCGAACTCCCACGGAGCCGAGGCGGTCAGGGCGGCGACGGTCTCCGGTGGCGCGACGACTCCCTCGGGCAGCAGGATCGAGGTCGTGGAACCCGCCGCGAGATCAGCATTGATCCGATCGGCCACTTCTCGATTCACCTGCGGCACACCAGCGGGAGCCGATGTCGCCCCGAGACCATCGGTCGGGCTCTCTGTTCTCTCCGCAGCGCACCCAGCGGAAATCGCCGCCGCGGTTGCGACGAACGCGGCTGCCGCTGTCGTCGCGCGGCGTGCCTGCCACCTATTCATGTCCTCATGGTGGGGCGTTGTCGTGTGACGCGGTATCCGTCGAACAACGGAACGGCGGCGCAGGTGGGTCGCCGCGGGTTGTCGGTCGACCGGCGGATACAGCGGATCGCACGATCCGCCGACGATGGGTTCATGCGAAAGACGACATGGACTTCGATGATCACCGCTGGCGCCCTGGGTATTCCGATCCTGCTGGCACCCGCCGCGCAGGCCGCCGTCCCGTTGCAGACCGCGACGGGTGCCAACAGCCTGACCTTCACCTTCGTCAACAACGACAACGACATCACCACCTGTGAGGCGTACGCGGCCGGGCCCGTCTCGTTCCGGACACCGGCCACCCGGGTGCCCGCCCGCGGCTCGGCATCGGTGGGTTTCGTGGACGTGCCAGCGGGCAGCTACGTGATCAACTGGTCGTGCCGGGGATTCGAGCAGGGCAAGCGGACGGTGACCGTCAGTGGTTCCCCGCTGGCGGGGTCGGTGCCGCGCCAGGGCTCCGCGCCGTCGACGCCGGGCACCGGGGTGGGAACCGGTTCGGCCGGATCGTCCTGAGCCTGGGTCCGTCCGGCGGACAGACGGGGCGGCCGTGCGGACAATATCGAACATGACCCTCGCCGAGCCGCTGACCGTCGCCACGGTCCGGGCCAGGATCGACCGCATCGCGGCGACGGTGTTGTGGGGTATCGAGGCGCTGGTCGCGGTCGTGTCCCTGATGCAGCGCCCCGGTTGGACCGTCGCCGCGGTCGTGCACCTGTCCCTGCTGCTGTGGGCGCTGATCAACTGGCGACTCGGCCGGTGGCGACCCGCGTGGGAATTGGGAGTCGTCGCCGTCTACCTGCTGTGCACGCCATGGCTGGTGACGGGAGCCGAATTCACCCGTGCGGCAAGCCCGATGCTCGCGGTGGCCGGGACGGCCGTGGTGTCGTTCTCGATGGCACGGCCGTACCGGTGGTCGTTGCCCGCGACGCTGCTCGTCATGGGCTCGTGGGCGGTGGGCGCTGCCTTCGTGCCCGAGGTCGACCGTCCGTGGACGATCTTCAGTCTCGATTTCCTGATCGTGGAGTGGGCGGCGACCGGCGCATTGCGGATCTTGGTGCTGCGCGCGGCATCGCTGACCGACAACGCGCTGACCGAACTGGCCGCCGTCAGAATCGGTACGGAAGTGGCCGAGGCCCGCACCGCCGCCGAAGCCGAACAGTGGGCGACCCTGCACGACACGGCGGCATCGACACTGATGATGCTCGGCCAGGGTGCGATCCTCGCCCCCGACCGGCTCACCGAACAACTGCGGCGTGACCTGCGCGCCGTCGAACACGGTGTCGACCTGATCGACGGCGGAGATCTCGAAGCTCGACTCCGCGAACGAGCCGAATGGTCCACGACACCAGTGCGTTTCATCGGCTCGATGACGACGCCGCTCGCCCCCGACGCGCAGATGGCCGTCGTCGCCGCGGTGGGGGAGGCGCTGACCAACGTCGACAGGCACGCCGGGGCCGACAGTGTCGTCATCGAGCTCGGGGACGATTTCGTGCGGGTGCGCGATGACGGCATCGGCTTCGACATCGACGATCCCGCCCTCCTGACCGGGCACTACGGTGTGCGCCATTCGATCCTGCGCAGGCTCGCCGGAGTCGGCGTCCAGGTCGAGCTCAGCTCCCGGCCGGGGTTCGGCACGATCATCGACATCCGCTGGGGCCGTGCGACTCCGGTGCCGATCCGAGCGCGAGCCGATGTCGCTCGTCGTCTGTTGAACGGCTACGGATACGGGCTCGTCCTCATCGCGTTCCTGGTCACCGGATTGCAGGGGCACACGGCACTCGCGGCCGCGCATCCCGTCGGTCAAGCCGCGATCATCGCCGCGGCCATGACGGCGACGTTGCTGGCGTTCGCCGATATCCGGTTCGGACTACCCGAGCCGGTGTGGTGGGCTACCGCCGTCGCCGTGGTGGCCCTCGGGTCCCTGCAAGTTCTGCTGTTGGACACCGAAGACCTGACGACCAGCCGGAACTGGGCGGTGGCCGCGCTGGGCTGGCAGCTGGCGGCGCTGTCGGTAACCCGTGGCAGCCGACGGGGTTTCGTCCTGCTCGCGACGCTGTGGGTCACTGGCATCGCGACGACCGCGGTGACAGCGGGCACGGGAATCGGGTCGTCGTCGGTGCTGTACACGGTGATCAGCGTGACCGTCATCCAGGCCGTCGCCATCGGGTTCTGCGACTTCGTGCGCTACGCCGTCGCCCGTACCGAGCAGATCAGTACCGAGATCACCGACCTCCGGATCCGCACGGAGACCGAGGACGCGGTGCGCCAGGATCGACGCGACCGCTACCACCGCTTCTCGAGCAGCCTGCTGCCGCTGCTGCACCGACTCGCCGAGCGCCCCGACAGTGTCGGAGACCCGACGACGCGCGCGCATTGTCTGCTGGAATCGGTGCGGCTGCGCCGCCTGTTCGGTACCGACGACCCCGGCGGGAATCGCCTCCTCGACGAACTGGCTCCGGCCGTCACCACCGCCGAATCGCGTGGTGTGGCAGTGCGAACACTTGTCGTCGGGGTGATTCCCGACCTCGATCCCGCAGAACGCACCAGGGTGCTGACCGTAGCGATAATCTTGCTCGCGGGAGCGCACACCCACGCCAAGATCGTGGTCACCGCCGCACCCGCACAGCCGACGCTCAGCATCACCTGTGACTGTGATCCGGCCGTGCGGCGCGCGGCCCAGAGCGTGGCACCGGACGGAACCGTGGTTCACTCCGGCGAGTGGGTGTGGGCGACCATCGCGTTGACCTGACGCGGCGGTCGGCGCCCACCGAGCGAAGGATTGCGCGTGATCGAGGTGATGGTGTGATCCCCAGCGGCGACGAGCCGGTGACCGTGGCGGTCATCGACGATCATGCCGTCGTGCACGCCGGTATCGCCGGGTGGTGTGCCACCGCGGACAGTCCGATCCGACTGCTCGGTAACTACACGACCCCGACGGAATTCCTCACCGATTCCGCCGTCGACCCGAGCACCGTCTCGGCGGTTGTCCTGGATCTCCAGTTCGGCGAACAGACCGCGGACCTCTCCGCGCTCGCGACCCTGGTCCAGCGGGGCTTTCGGGTGGTCATCTTCTCCCAACACACCCGCGGCGACATCGTGCTGGACTGTCTCGACCTCGGTGCGGTCACCTACCTGTCGAAACTCGAAGGTCGAGACCATCTGGTCGCCGCGCTCCACGCCGCCTCCGCCGACCGTCCGTATCTCAGCCCGACCATGGCGCAGGCGATGACACAGGACATCCGTCCCAGCAGGCCGGTGTTGTCACCGCGCGAACGCGAAGTGCTGCTCGCGTGGTTCCAGACCGAATCCAAAGCGCTTGTCGGACAGCGGCTCTTCATCGCCCCGGGCACGGTCAACACGCATCTGGAACGGATTCGCACCAAGTACGCACAGATCGGTAGACCCGCGTCGACCAAAGCGGCCCTCGTCGCCCGAGCCATCCAGGACGGACTGGTCGACCCGAACGATCTCTGAGCGGATCGGGCCACGGCATCGCCTGTCGGCCGAACGCTCTACAGACGAAGTCGTTCCCGCGCGGGAGACTTCGAGCATGTCGCGTCGAACCGCCTTCGTATGCCTCGCACCGATGCTGCTGCTGGTGCTCGTCTCGTGCGCCGGGGTCGGCATCGCCGGTGAGAGTTCGAGCGCCGACCGGGGTTGTGTCGACGCGCAAGGGGCGAATTCGACGGTCGACCAGATGGTCGAGGCGATGATGAACGCGCCGTTCACCGATCCGCGGAACGGGAGCCGCACGAGCGTGGCGGAACAGGCGCGCGCCACCGTCGACACCTTCGAAACCCTGTCCGGCCTTCCACTGACGATCGACACCTCGCCCGAAGGAATCCGCGCCGCGCTCATCGAGCAGCTCTACACCGCGGTTCCGGCCGGTGGTGACGCGCGCTTCGCCGAAGCGGTCTGTGGCTACGACGCCGCGGTCTTCCGAAAGATCGGGATGATGTGGGAGGACGAGCGCCTGATCGCGGTCACACCGCACCTGCTGCGTGCCAGTGGGCGCATGGTGTGCGGGTCGATCGGTGAAGACACCGCCGAGGACTATCTCGAGGAGGTCGACCGGCAAGCCATCGCGGCGCAGGCGGACCCAGCGGGTTTCATCCTCGGCGAAATCCAGAAGATCGAGAAAGCGCTCGCCGGGATGCGCGCGGGTCCCGATGAATCCGAGATCGCACGCCAGATCCGCACGGATTTCGAGAATTCCGCACGGATGTTGCGTGCGCAGGACCCCCAGCGATTCGCCGACGGTCTGATGATGTTTCGCGACTTCAACTGGCTCGCGGTCGAACATCTCTGCCCGTCGACGAGCACACTCGGATTCGGCGAGGTCTGCGGTGAGGTGCCGTCCCCGCTCGGACATGCCCCACTGACGGTGCGAACCCATTCCGGGCAGGTGGACTGTGGAGAGGCGCTCCGGATCGTTCGGACGTTCACCACCGAGGGCCGGTCGGCGATCGCGCCGTGGAGGTGCGAATACGACTCGAACGTGAACACTCGCGATGACGTGATGATGTACTGCCACAGCGATCGAGCCCGCATCGTGGTGCCGCGTCGACCCGCATAGACTCCGTGCCGCAGTTCGACGGCGCAAGACGATCATCGAGGCCAGATCGGCACCTACGTCGCCGAAGGCGAGCGCACCTCGCCGTCGGGTGAGTCGGTGAGCAGGTCGGCGAGGGTGATCGCCTCGGGCAAGGTCCAGGTGGCCGCTTCGTCGGCGAGGAGTCGCTCCCACGAGGGTGCACCGGCTTGTGCTCGGGCCTGGGCGTCGGAGCGGACTTTCAGAGCGAGCATGCCCATGCGCAGCAGGACCGGGATGTTGAGATGGCGGGCGGCGGTGACGGTTTCACCGGCGAGGGCCGCGGCGGCGGTCTTGGACAGGCTGATCGCTCCGGCCGCGGAGTGGGCGGCGAGGAGCATTTCGGTGTGCTTGGCCGCGGCCGCGGTGGTGAGGCGGGCGGTGCCGGTGGCGCGGTAGGCACCGAGGTGGGTGTGGGTTCGCAGGACGACTTCGGTGGCGAGCATTCCCAGACCCGGGGTGAGCAGGCCGGAGCGCAGATTCAGGCCGTCGCCGGAGTTCGTGCCCGCGTAGGCGTTGTTGGCGAAGGTCCGCAGGTCGTGGCTGGGCATCTCGCACAGGAGGGACCAGCCGGGCAGTGGGAGGCTCATCGGGGTGACGAAGTCGGCCGCCCAGTGCTTGAGCAGCAGGGCGACGGCGAGATGGGGCGCGGATTCCTGCGCGAACGGTAGGCCGGAGCGAGTCTCGGTGATCGGGACGATCATTCGCTGGCCGTCCTCCCACCAGGTGCCCTCGAAGGTTCCGGAGCGGATCTGCTGGAGCGCGGCGAAGAACCGGCCGATGTCGTGGCCCGCGGACCGGACACGGTGCGCGGGTCCGCCGAACTTCGGGCCGGTGTAGTCGATCGGGAGGCGGGCGGTCTGCTTCTCCCACCGGCGCAGCAAGTGGCTGTTCTTCAAGTGGGACAGGCCGCTGAGCACCGTGGCGTCCACGTGCTCGTCGTAGAGATTGCCGAGGGCGCCGATGAGCGCCGACAGCCCGACGACCACCAGATCGCCGCGCTCCCACGACAATCGCTGCGCCGCTCGCCAACCGTCGAGCTGGGCGAGCGCGATCGGGTCGAGAATGTCGGCGAGCTCGGGTTCGCCCCAGCCCTCGACCTCGCGACGCTGCCGGTGGTGTGCGGTGAGTTCGGCATAGGTGAGCTCCGCCGGAGTGCTGGTGACGCGCTCGGCGGCCGCGTGGTCGAGGGAAGTGTCCGCCAGTGCCGCGGCGGCGAGCTTCTCGATGTCGTCGAGATCGCGGGTGAGGGCGTCGAGATTGCCGAGGACATCGTCATCGACCGGTGACGGCCGGTCGCCGGTCGTGCTCACGCCGCTTCCTCGAGGTCGTCGGCGAGCACGGACACGCCCTGGGCCAGGGTTTCCACGGTCTTCTTCTCGTCCTCGAGGCCCTCGAGTTCGGTGAGCAGGGCCTGGAGTTCCTCGTCACCGGGGCCCGTCACGCGTTCCTTGAGCCGGTCGGCGACGACGCGGAACCGCGCCACGCGATCCTCTGCCTCCACCCGCCGCTCCCGCTCGGCGTTCACCTCCGCCTGTTTGGCTTCGAGCTCCGCGCGCAGGGTGTCGATGCGCTCGGCGAGAGTCACGACGGTCTTGCCGAGAGTGGTGACCCGCTCGCGGAGGCTGACGATGACGGCCTTGGCCGCCTCTTCGTTGCCGTCGACATCGCGCAGCACCAGCTGGGTCACGACGTGCAGACGGATGGCATCGGCGGCGATCCGCGCGGCCGTGAACCCGGCGGCCTTCCCCGCGAACGTCACCGCACCGGCCCCGAGGGCGCCGCTGAAACCGGTGATGAGGGCGGCGCCTCCGGCCATGCCGAGACCACCGGCGGCGAGGGAACCGCCACCGAGGGCGGCCAAACCCGCCGAGGTGGCCACCGCGCCCGAATAGCCGAGGACGAGCGCACCGTAGGCGCCCGCGATGGCCGGTGCCGCGAGGCCGCCGGTGAGGATGCCGAGTCCGAGGCCCGCGCCCGCGAGCAGCGCGTACTTGGTCCAGTTGCTGGCCTTCGACAGCTTCTTGATCGCGTCCTTGTACGCGGTCTCCACCGCCTGGAGGTCTTCGGGATGCAGCTGATCCATCGACGCGTGCGCGGCACTGAGCGCCTCGGCGCGAACGGCCTTGTCCCACTTGCCCTCGAGCCACGGCTCGAACCCGTAGAGGTCGATGAGCAGCAGCAGGGCCCGTGAGCGCCGCGTCACGACCGAGGAGATCTCCGGCCCGGCGGCTTCGAGCGCCTCGAGGTTCGGGGACTCACCGTCGGCACCGATCCGGCCGACGACCTCCGCGACCACGGGCGACCAGTCGTCCTGCTCGCGCTGGGTGATGGCGCCCACCGCGTTGACGCGAAAGGTGTTGCGGACCTCGCGCTTGGCCGGAAGATGCTTGCCCTTGGACGCGGCGATGTCGCGCTGCATCATCCGGTACTGCCACGCGGTGAGAACGAAGTCCTCGTCGGGAGAGAGTTCGAGCTTCTTCTGCACTTGCACCGCGTCCATGAGCGAAGACAGTAGCTCGAAGGTGGCCGGAAGTCTGGATTACGCTGGGGGACAGGCTCTATCGGTGGTGTTGATTGGGGATGTCGCCTCCACCAAGAGCGTCTCGAACTCGGCGGCGTACTGTTCGGCCCGCTCCGCGGAGAGGTAGGTGCACACGCTCGACGGCTGCGCGCAGGTCTTCATCCGTATCGGTTGGGCGCCGACCAGCGGTGGGCCGGTGGCCGCGACACCACGCGGGCCGGTTGAAGAGCTGCTGATGCCCGCCGAAACCCGTGGTGGGGCATGAAATGCCGTGACGCTGGGGTGGTCGAACTCGCCAGCGCGGGTGGTTCGTCGGATCACTCGCGGTGCGCGTCGAGGTACGCGCGGACGCTGCGGCGGAGTTGGTGGACGGCGAGTTCGTGGGTGGCGATCAGGCCTTCCATCGTCAGCATCGGTGACGGGGTTGCCGGGGTGGGGGAGTCGTGGCGGTGGGTGGGGTCGACGCGGGCGAGGAGGCTCGCGGCGACCGCTTCCTGGTGGACGAGCAGGGCTGTGTGGACGCGGTGGCGGGTTTCCGATTCGAGGACGTAGCGGGCGATGGCCGCGTCCGTGGTTTGCCATCGCCGGTCGGCGTCGACGATCAGTTCGTCGAGTCGGCGGAGTTCGGCGGCGATGCCCTTCAGCGCCAGGAGATAGGAGTCGTAGTCGTGGGGGCGCGCGTCGAGGATCGGTGCGTCCGTGGGTGGCGGGTAGTTGGCGGTGCGCGTCGGGTCGAAGCAGCGGAAGGCGAGGTGTCGGCCCATGGCCTCGTCGTGAACGCGGTTGAGCAGCAGGGCGATCACGCCTCCGGCGGGATCGGCGTGGCCGGGCATCACCACGGGGACGGTGGGGCCGGACTCGAAATGCAGGACTTCCAGGGCGAGGTAGCCGCGATCGAGCAGTTCGGTCGCGGCGTTCGCGGCCGTGGTGGCGTGTGTCCGGATGCGCAGGGTGGCGGCGGTTGCGGCGGCGGTCGTCGCCCGGAGGTGCTCGGCGTCGGCCGCGCGCCGGAGCCGACAGGCCTGCTCGTGCGTGTTCGCCGCCGCCGCGTGCAGCAGGTCGCGGGCCTGGGCGCCGGTGCTGTGCACGGCGGCCGCGGCGATCGCCACCGATCGGATCGCCTCGCTCTTCTGTGCGGGCATGTGCGCTCCCCATGGTGTGCCGTGGCTGTGGCGCGCGCCTGCTCCGGTGCGAGCCGTCTGCACCAGAGAAGCGATGGCGGGCGCGAGCGGTTCGGCGCGACAGGGAAGATCCGGAGTTCGGTCAGGGACGGGATTCGCCCCTGGTGATGATGAGAGGGCAGTCGGCGCCGTGCAGGACGGCTTGGGCGACCGAACCGAGCGTCATCCCGGCGAAACCGCCTCGGCCGTGGCTGCCGACCACGATCAGTTGGGCGTCGGCGGCAGCGGCGAGGACGGCCGCGGCGGGGCGGTCTTCCACCACGACGCGTTCGACGGCGACATCGGGATACTTCTCGGCGTATCCGGCGAGGCTCTCGGCCAGGACCGATTCGCCCTGGGTCTGCATGGTGGGACGCGCGTCGTATCGGAAGAACTCCGACCAGGCGTGCACCGCGACCAGGCGGGCGTCGCGGCGGGCGGCCTCGTCGAAGGCGAGGGCGACCGCCTCGGCACTACACGCCGAGCCGTCGACGCCGACGACCACCGCGCCGCGGGCGCCGGGTTCGGTCTCCGGGATCACCGCGACCGGGCATTCGGCGTGGCGGGCCAGCGAGGTGCTGACCGAACCGAGCAGCGTGCGCCGCAGCGCGCCCAGGCCCCGGCTGCCCACGACGACGAGCAGCGCGGACCTGCTCTGTTCGCGCAGCACGGCGACGGGCGGACCCTCCTGCGCGAGGGTCGAGATCGTCACCTCGGCGTGTTCGGCGGCCTGCGTCGCCGCGGCCGCCACCACGGACTCGCCGTGGGCGCGCAGGCGTTCGGTGTCGAAGAGCGGGGCGACCACGCCGGGACCGAACTCGACCGGGACATCGATGGCGTAGACGATCCGCAGGGGCGCGCGGTGCCGGTGGGCGTGTTCGGCGGCCCAGCGCAGCGCGATCCGCGACTGCTCGGACTCGTCGACGCCGACCACGACGGTCCGCGGGTTCGGGGTGGAGGACATGGTGGGTGCCTTTCTCGGGGGCTTAGGTCGGGAGCGCGGATCGGGTCGTGGCCAGCCGCGCCGCCCACGAGGTGGCACGGCCGAGTTCGCCGGTGCGCAGCGGGCCGGTCATGTCCTCGACGTAGAAGTCGGTCGGGGGCGTCACGAGGTGATAGCCCAGTCGGCGCAGGCGGTTGCCGATGCCCTTGGCGGCCGAGCCGGGGAGCCACGGCGGACGCGCGATCTTGGTGCCGAACGCGGCGGCCAGGCGCGGGGTGGGCAGCGGCAGCGCGGCGTCGAGCCATTCGCGCACGCCGACCTCGACCTCGACCGGGGACTCGGTGCGGCTCGCGGCGTCGCGGCGGGTCGCGGCGCGGCTGAGTCCGAACGCGTGGGTGGGCGCGCCGACGACGAGCAGGTCGACCAGCGGCGCGGGCCGGGTGGCGGCCTCGGCGACCGGGCACATCGTCACCTCGGCATACGGTCGCAGGCCCGCGGCGACGGCCTCGGTGACCACGGCGGTATTGCCGAACATGGATTCGTAGACGATCAGAACGCGCATCATCTTCCTCGATTCGGTGGCGGAAGCTCCCGCGGATGGGTCGAGATCCTGCTCATCACCCTCGCGCGCGGGGCCGGACGGTGGCAGGGGCGAAGGTCCACCCGGCCGAGGACCTTGGCCCCTGACCGGGCGGCCCGGACACGACGATGCTCGAAGACGACGAGGCGATCGTGACGAGGACAGGAGCGATGATGGGCGACAACGAACACGGTGCCCACGAACACCGTTCCCCGATCGTGCTGGCCGCGGTCGACGGGTCATCGAGCTCGTATCAGGCCGCGGCGTGGGCGGCGGCCGAAGCCGCCCTGCATCACCTGCCCCTGCACCTGCTCACCTCCGGCGCGATCCAGACCGGGATCGGGCCGGGGATGTCCCTGGGCGAGGCGGATCTGGAATGGCTGCGCGACGACGCCGAACGCGTCGTCGGGGAAGCCGAACGGGTCGCGCGCGCCGCCGTCGCCGACGAGGACCTCACCATCACCACCGAGGTGAGCTTCGAGCTGGCCGCGCCGCTGCTGATCGAACGATCCCGTGACGTGCGGCTGCTGGTGGTCGGCAGTCGCGGGCTGGGCGCGTTCCAGCGGGGGCTGCTCGGCTCGGTCAGTCGCGCGGTGGCCCAGCACGCCCACTGCCCGGTCGCGGTGATCCACGGCATGGCGGCCATCGATCCGGTCTCGGCGAAGCTGCCGGTGCTCGTCGGTGTCGACGGCAGCGCCCACAGCGTGCCCGCGGTGGAACTGGCCTTCGACGAGGCGTCGCGGCGCAAGGTGGAACTGGTCGCGCTGCACGCGTTCAGCGATTCCTCCGCGTTGGACCTGCCCGCGTTCGGTTGGGAGGTGGGTCGGCAGACGGCCGAGGCGGATCTGGCCGAGACCCTGGCCGGGTACGGCGAGAAGTACCCGGACGTGCCGGTGCGGCGCATCGTCGTCGCCAACCATCCGGTGCGGTCGCTGCTGGACGAATCGATGTCGGCGCAGCTGCTGGTGGTCGGCAGTCGCGGTCGCGGCGGGTTCTCGAGCATGCTGCTCGGGTCGACCAGCAACGCGCTGCTGCATTCGGCGGAGATCCCGACTATCGTCGTGCGCGACCGTCGTTGACGAGACGATCGCGAGCCCCCTGTCGGCTGTTGCCCCTGCGACGACGAGGTGTGAGTGATGACGATCGAGCCACATCCCGACCTCTCCACCGTGCGCGCGGTGTTCGAGCGGGCGGCGCGCGCGCCGTCGCTGCACAACAGTCAGCCGTGGCGATGGCGCTGGGACGGCTCCACCGCCGCGCTGCTGGTGGCCGCCGACCGGCTGCTGCCCGCGACCGACATGTTCAACCGGGAAGGTGTCCTCGCGTGCGGGGTGATGCTGCATCACGCCGACCTCGCCTGGGCGGCGGCGGGCTGGGAACCCCACCTGACCCGCTTTCCCGACCCGTCCGTGCGCGCCCACCTCGCCACGCTCGAACCTCGGCGCCCGCACCCGCCCGGCGAGGCCGAACAGGTCCTCGGCCGGGCCGTCGACGCCCGCTACAGCGACCGGATGCCCATGGACGCGCCCCCGGAGTGGACCACCACGGCGCAGGTCCTGGACTTCCTCGGCGACCGATCCCGCACGAAGGTGATGTCCCTCGACGAGGACGCGGTCGCCGAGCTGGGCCGGATCTCGCAGCTCACGGCACGTCTGCGCCGCTACGATCCGCGCTACGGCACCGAGCTGGCGTGGTGGAGCGCGGGGCCCGAACACGGCGACGCCGGGGTGCCCGCCGACGCCCGACCCTCGGCGGGCGAGCGCGGCCGGGTTCCCGTCGGCCGGGAGTTCCCCGCCGGAACCGCCGCACCCGCCGAGGCCGACGGCGAGGACGCCGCGAAGGTCGTGGTGCTGTGCACCGAGGGCGATACGGCCGCGGAGCTGCTCGACTGCGGATACGCGCTGTCGGCGGTGCTCATCGAGTGCACCGCGCAGGGCCTGTCGACATGCACCGTCTCCCACGTCGTGGAACTCCCCGCCGCGCGAGCGCGACTGGCCGACCTGGTCGGGCACCCCCACCCCCAAGTCCTGGTCCGCATCGGCACCGCCCGCACCCCACCACCCCCACGCACCCCCCGCCTGCCGATCGACCGCATTCTCGAGGTCGACCGATGAACGAACTCCACACCCTCGCCACCGACGGGCGATCCACCGAGTTCACCGCTCGCCCTTGGCCGTTCGGTCCATCGCCTGCCATTCCCGATCCCACTCGGCATCGCGGCGATGTCGGACGGCCCGGTCGGTGAGCAGGACCAGGCCCCACATCGACAGTGCGACACCCGTCGATACCGTCGCCGCCACACCGATGCCGTTCAGGACCGCGGCAGCCGGGGTGCGGGGCGCGTCGGTCACGGCGCCGGAACTGTCGAGCCAGACCGTGATCCGATCGCCCTGCGCGGCGGTGCGTGAGACCGGGACGGTCCGCTCGACCACGCCGTTGGTGCCGTCCCACCGCACCGGCGCCTCCCGGAGATGACCCACGGTGTACACGGGTCGATCCAGGATCACCGCCTCGACCGAGATCGCCTGTGCGCGTTCGGCGCGGATGGCGGCGGCGTCGTCACTGTAGGCGGCGGTGCCCAGTGCCCCGGCGATCGGCACGGCGGCGAGCACCAGTAGCGCGCCGAGCAGCCGGACCGTGGCCGCCAAACGGTCCGGCCAGCGCATCAGCGGGTTGCCGCTGCACGGCAGGCATCGCCACCACCGCCGCACACACACGACCACCGCGTCGGTCCGAAACGTCGACGATGTCATCGCAGCCACCTCTTCCCACCGGAACACGGCTCGCTACCGAGCATCGTCGTATCCACGGTCGGTGGGCAGGGGCGAAAGTCATTGCCGGGGAGGGGAAAGTCCTCGGTCGGGGGTCAGGCCGAGCGGGGGATGGTGGGCAACGCCGGGTGGGGTGGGGGGCGGTGGGTGGTGCGGGGTGGGGTCTGGCCGGATTGGAAGCTGTGGGCGATCATGGCCGAGCGCAGCTGCCACAGGCCGGTCGACTGGCTCGGGTCCAGGCCCGTGAGCTGGGCGACGCGGCGCAGGCGGTAGTCGACGGTGTTGGTGTGGATGTGCAGCAGACGCGCGGTGCGCTGGCGGTTGAGGTTGTTGCCCAGGTGCACTCGCAGCGTCTCGTAGAGGTCGGGGTGGGCTTCCAGGGGGACGAGCAGCTCGCCCAGGCGGGCGCGGCCGGGGCCGGGGCGGGTCAGCTGGTATTCCAGGGCGAGGTCGCCGAAGCGGAACAGGCCGGGTGGGCAGGCGAGTCGCTCGACCATGTCGAGCACCTCGTGGGCGCGTTGGGCCGCGTCGGGGATCTCGGCGGTGACGGCGGGCACCACGGCCGCGGAGATGTCGACGCGGGCGGCCCTGGACAGGTTCTCGATCAGGGTGTCGAGGGCGTCCTCGGCCAGGAGATCGGCGGGGATCAGCAGGGTTCCGCCGTCGACCGACAGCATCGACAGGGCCCGTTCACCGCAGTGCTGAGCCAGCGCGGTCTGCACCCGACGCAGCTTGCGGCGCGCGACGACGGCGCCGTCGAAGCGCGGGTCGTGCTCGTCGGGATGATGCGGCAGCGACACGGCGAGCACGGAATACGCCGGGGCGACATGGATTCCGCACTCGCGCGCCGCGGTTGCGGTCGGACGTCCGGCCAGCAGGGTCGAGACCAGAGTGTGCACGGCGGTGTGGTGTTCGGCGGCGACATCGCGGTGCTCGCGGACGTAGGCGCGGGTCACGGTGGTACACAGCAGGTCCGAGATCCGCATGGCGGTGCGGAAGCCGTCGACGAGGGTGTCGGGGTCGGTCCCGGTGGACGCGTCGTGCACGAGTTCCAGGCTCAGGCGCAGACCCTCGTGGAAGGCGTGCAGGATGGCGTCGACCGGGACGCCCTCGCGGGCCCAGCCCTGCGCGATGACCGAGAGCCGGTCGAGCTTGCCGGAGACGTCCACTCCGTCGAGCAGGCCGCCCGCGATCTCGAGGCACATCCGGGTGACGGAGGTGACGTCGCCGGTGATCGCGTCCCCGGGCAGGGTGCGGCACACGGCGACATTGTCGAGGAAGTGATCGACGAGCTGGCCGGTCAGGGTGTGCACGTCGCGCAGGGGCCGCCACATCGGCGCGCCGTTCAGCTGGATCGTCATCGTTGACTCCTTACTTGCACGCCGCGGGCCGGACGGGCTCGATCGGCGGTTACTGCTCCGGAGGCAACGCGCACTGCTCCGTCGCCGAAGCGGGGGACGCCTCCGGTGTGTTGGTGATCACGACTGTAGGGTGAGCGGCCGCTCACCTTCTACTCTTGTTTCGATCATGTGTCGTCGACCGCGTGTCGAGGCTCTGAGCTGCGCAGATGGTTCCTCTGGGGCTCAGTCGAGAGAATTGGAACGTGCCTTTTGGGAATAGTGCTCAGTTTTCGTTCCGGGCGACGCGGGGTCCACCAGCACCACTCGCCGAGCAACCGCATCGTCGCCGGAACCAGCAGCACGCGCAGCACTGTCGCGTCGATGAGCAGGGCCGCGACCAGGCCGAAGGCGATGTACTTCATCATCAGCAGATCCGAGAGCGCGAACGAGCCGGTGACCAGCAGCAGGATCAGCGCGGCCGCGGTGATGATGCGACCGGTCCGCGCCACCCCGCCGCGGATCGCCACCGTGGTGGACGCTCCCGCCGCCCGAGCTTCGACGATCCGCGAGAGCAGGAACACCTCGTAATCGGTGGACAGCCCGTAGATCACCGACACGATCACCACCAGCACCAGGGCCATGATCGGCTGCGGCGTGAAGCCCAGGGTGGCGGCGCCGTGTCCCTCGACGAAGATCCAGGTGAGGATGCCGAGGGTCGCACCGAGACCGAGCAGGTTCAGCGCGGCCGCCTTCAACGCCAGGACCACCGATCGGAAGGTGAGCGTCAACAGCACGGTGGTGGTGAGGAAGACGAACGCGATCATCAGCGGCAGGCGGGTGATCAACGCGTCGATGCTGTCCTTCTCGATGGCGGGTTGCCCGCCGACCAGCGCGATCGTGCCCGGTGGCAACGGCATCGACCGCAGGTAGTCGACGGTGCGGTCGACATCGGCCGAGGCCGACAGCACGGTCTGACTGGTGAGGACCGTGGGCTGGTCCGGCCAGCGCATCAACTCCGGGAACGGCGCCGCGATCCCGGGCGCTCGGTTGGCGGTGGCCAGCACGGTCCCGGCGGCGCGGGTGTCGACGCTGATCACGACCAGGTCGATCGGGTTGATCTTGCGCAGCGGGAACAGTTCGTCGAAATGCTGCTGGGCCAGGCGGGTCGGGTCGTCCGGGGGCAGGAACCGCTCGTTGATGGACCCGAAGGCCAGGTGCAGGATCGGCGTGGTGAGCAGCAGCAGACCCAGACAGACCGTGCCCGCCACGGCCAGCGGCCTGCGCATCACCGCACCGGCCACCCGGCCCCACAGGTTCGTTCCGGCGTGCTCGCGCTCGGCGCTGCCACGAAACCAGCGGACACCGAGGCGGTCCACCCGGCGACCGAGCACGGCGAGCAGCGCGGGCAGCACGGTGATCGAGGTCAGCGCGGCCACGATGACGGTGATGACGGCACCGAAGGCGAACGAACGTAGGAAACCCTGCGGGAACACGAGAATGCCCGCCGCCGCCACGGCCACGATGACCGCCGAGAACAGCACGGTGCGTCCCGCCGTGGTCACCGCGCGGCGCACCGCCTCGTCGACATCGTGCCCGTCGGCGAGTTCGTCACGGAAACGGCTCAGCACGAACAGCCCGTAGTCGACGGCGAGACCGAGTCCGATCATCGAGACCACCGGCGCGGTGAACGAATTCACCTCGGTGACGGTGGTCAGCAGCCGCAACAGACCCCAGGCGGCCCCGACGGTCAGCCCGCCGACGATCAGCGGCAGCGCGGCGGCCACCACCCCGCCGAAGAACAGGTACAGCAGGATCGCCACCAGCGGAATGGCGATGAGTTCCATGCGGCGCTGATCGTTGGTCATGGTGTCGGTGAGCGCGGCCCCGACCGGTTGCGCCCCGGCGACCTCGACCTCGACGCCGGGAATGGTGAGTTCGGCCGCGACCGCGCGATAGTTGCGCAACTGGGTGGTGGTGTCCTCGCCGCGGACGGCGATCGAGGCGAACGCGTGCGCGCGGTCGGGGGTGCCGAAGACCTCCGGGAGGGTCACGCCGGTAGCGGTGGGCCAGTAGGCGCCGTTGATCCGGGCGATGTGGTCCGGGAAGCGCTGGGGTAGCGCGTCGAGTCCGCGCACGACGGTGGCGGCGAACTCCGGGTCGTCGATGGTGGTGCCCGGTGGGGCGTGGACCAGCAGCAGCACGTCGCTGCTGTGGTCGCGGCCGAAGGCGCGGTCGCGGACCTGGGCCGCGCGCACCGATTCCGAGCCGGGATCGTCCCAGCCCTCGGCGCTCAGCTCCGGGCCTAGACCGACTCCGTACCCGCTCAGTGCGAGCAGCACGGCGCTCACCCCGACGATCACTGTCCAGCGGCGTCGGACCACCACATCGGCCCATCGGGTCAGCTCGGCGAACACGGCTCTCTCCAGTCTGTGCGCGGGCCCGTGCCGTCCGGTGTCCGGTCCGCGCGGGCCGAGGACGAGTCCGACGCACGATACGAGCGGCCACCACGGGAACGGCCGGGAAACGGCAGGACTGCGGCCGATCACAATGTCGGAAGACATTGTTTGTGGTCGGCCATTTCGGGCGCCGAAATCCGTTGTCGAGCGAACTGGGGGCGCTCACAACACTTTCCCGGAATTCCCATCGGAGTTGCCAGTCTCGGCCCGATCCGGTCACCGACGGAACTCTTGCTCTTACGTTGACCGAGATCGGTAGGAATTGCCGGACACCGAAGCTCGAACCCGGAGGAAGTGCGTGTCGGATATTGCCATCGTCGGTATCGGATGTCGGTTTGCGGGCGGAATCGATTCGCCGGAGTCGTTCTGGGACTTCGTCGTCGACAAACGTGACGGCGTCGTCGACATTCCCGCGGACCGGTGGGATTTCCGTCGCTATTACGACCCGGAACCCCGCACCCCCGGCCGCAGTTACACCAAACGCGGCGCGTTCATGACGATCGATCCGTGGGCCTTCGATCCGGATTTCTTCGGTATCTCCCCGCGGGAGGCCACCGTGCTCGATCCGCAGCAGCGGCTGCTGCTCGAGGTCACCTGGGAGGCCCTCGACGACGCGGGGATCGCCGGTGGCGTGGCGGGCGATCCGGTGGGCGTCTACGTCGGCGGGTTCGTGGTCGACCAGTCCGTCGTCGGCGTGGTGGGACCGGCGCTGTTCCACACCGACATGCACACCCCGGCCAGCGCGTCCTACACGATGCTGTCGAACCGGATCGCCTACGCGCTCGACCTCGTCGGCCCGGCGATCACGGTCGACACCGCGTGCTCGTCCTCGCTGGTGGCCTTCCACCTGGCCTGCCAGGCGCTCGACAACGGTGACTGCCGGGTCGCGCTGGCGGGCGGCGTGAACGTGATGCTGCAGCCGGAGACCTTCGTCCTGATGTGCAAGGGCGGGTTCCTGGCCACCGACGGCCGCTGCAAGTCGTTCGACGCCGCCGCCGACGGCTACGGTCGCGGGGAGGGCGCGGGCATGGTGGCGCTGAAGAGACTCGACGACGCGGTTCGCGACGGCGACCGGATCTACGCCGTGGTCAAGGCGACCGGCGCCAACCAGGACGGCCGGACCACCGCGATCACCGTGCCGAATGTGGACTCGCAGGAGGCGCTGGCCCGGTCGGTCTGCGCCCGGTCGGGACTGTCGCCACAGGAGATCACCTACCTCGAGGCGCACGGCACCGGCACCCTCGTCGGCGATCCGGTCGAACTGCGGGCCCTCGGCCGGGTGTTCGGCGCACGCTCCGGGCGCAGCGGCACGATCGGGGTCGGCTCGGTGAAGGCCACCATCGGGCACACCGAAGCCGCCGCCGGGATCGCCAGTGTCATCAAGGCGGCGTTGGCGATCCAGCACCGGACGCTGCCCCCACAGGGCTGGCTCGACACCCCCAACCCCGACATCCCGTTCGACGAACTGGGCGTCCACGTGCAGACCGAGGCACAGGTCCTGCCGGTCGGCGCCGCCCCGATGGCGGTGGCGGTCAACGGATTCGGCTACGGCGGCACCAACGCGCACGCGATCCTGCGGGAACACCGGCCCACCGCACCGGCCGATCCGGCGCCACCCCACCACCTCGGCATCCTGCCCGTCTCCGCGCGCGGCACCGGCGCCGCCCGCGAACTGGCCGGTCGCTACGCCGACGCGCTCAACGCCGGTGCCGATCTCGACCGGCTCGCCGCCGCGGCCTGGACGCGACGGGCCCATCACCCGTTCCGCACCGGTGTCCTGATCGGCGACTCCACCGACGAGGTGGTGCGCGAACTGCGCGATTTCGCGGCGGGCGAGGGCCGCGACGCCGCCCGCACCGTGGTCTCGGCCGTCGCCGAACCGGTCTTCGTCTTCTCGGGCATGGGACCGCAGCACTGGCGGATGGGCCGCGAGCTGCTCGACGCCGGGGGCATCTTCGCCGACACCGCCGAACTCGTCGACGCCGAGTTCCGGGCGCTGTCGGGCTGGTCGATCATCGAGGAACTGCGCCGCCCCGAGCACGAATCCCGCGTCACCAGTACCGAAGTCGCGCAACCGGCGAACTTCCTGGTCCAGGTGGGTCTGGCCCGCGAGCTGGCCGCGCGCGGCATCACCGCCGCGGCCATCATCGGGCACAGTGTCGGTGAGGTGTCGGCGGCCTATGTGAGCGGCATGCTCTCGCTGCCCGAGGCGGTCCGCGTCGCCTATCACCGCTCCCGCCTGCAGGCCACCACCGCGGGCACCGGCGGCATGCTCGCCGTCGGCCTGACCAGGGACAAGGCGCTGGAACTGCTCGGTGACGACGACAGTGTCGACATCGCCGCGATCAACAGTCCCAGCGCCGTCACCCTCTCCGGTGACGAGGACCGCCTCGACGAACTGGCCGAACAGGTCACCGAGGAAGGCGTTTTCGCGCGCAGACTGCGCGTGGAGGTGCCCTATCACAGCCGGTTGATGGCACCGATCGAAGCCGAACTGCGCCGGTGCCTGGACGATCTGGATCCGCAACCACCCACCGTGCCGGTGTACTCGACGGTGACCGGTGAGCAGGTCACCACGGGCGACTGGGACGCGCGGTACTGGTGGTCGAATGTCCGTGAGCCCGTGCGTTTCTTCGACGCCGTCGCGCGCGCCATCGCGGCGGGCAGTCGGGTGTTCCTCGAGGTCGGTCCGCATCCGGTGCTGTCGGCCAATATCCGCGAGGCGCTGCTCGACGCGGATGTCAACGGCACGACCGTCGCCACCCTGGACCGCGAACGGGCCGACGACGTGAGTCTGCGCCGCACCCTGCTCGGCCTGCACGCCGCGGGCGTGCTGGACCGCACCGTCCTGTTCCCGGCGGGTGGTGCCCCCGTCGCGCACGTTCCGCTGCCTCGGTATCCCTGGCAGCGGACCCGCCTGCACGCGCCGCTGCCGCTGTTCGAGCAGGCGCGCCTGGGCACCCCCGACGGCTACCCGATGCTCGGTGACCCCGATCTCGAGGGTCGGTCGCAGTGGCTGCTCCAGGTCGGGGCGGCGCTGCTGCCGTGGTTGGCCGACCACGTCGTCAACGGGGTGAAGATCATGCCCGGCGCGGCCTATCTCGACGCCGCGCTCAGCGCCACCGCGGTGCGGACCGGATCGAAACAGGTCGCGCTGGAACAGGTCCGCTTCGTCGCCCCGCTCATCATGGGCGCGCCCGACGTGCCGCTGGTGTCGGTGAGCGTTGAGGAGGCCAGCGGTCGGTTCCTGATCCGCTCGCGCAGCGCCACCGGCACGGCGTGGACGGTGCACGCCTCGGGCCGCACGCTGACCGGCAGTCACGAACAGCGGCGCGGGGTGGTCCCCGAGGTGGAGGTGGGTGTCGACGTCGACCCCGAGATGTTCTACGCGGGCCTGGCCTCGGCCGGTCTGCAGTACGGTCCGAGCTTCCGGCGGGTGACCTCGGTGCGGGTCGGCAAGGACGTCGTCGTGGCCACGGTCGACGGGAGTATCGCCGCCGCGTCCGGCCATCCGGCGCACCCGGCGGTGGTCGACGCGGCCATGCAGTGCGCGGCCATGCTCTTCGCCGACGAGCGCATCAACGAAGGCGTCATGGTGCCGGTCGGGGTGTCGGCGGTGCGGCTGCTCGCCGAGATCCCCGAGGAGGTGACCGTGGTGGCGCGGCGGGACCCGCGCGCCCGGCTGCGCGCCGATGTCGACCTGCTCGACGCCGACCGCAATCTGATCGTGCGCCTGAGCGGGCTGCAGATCGGCGCGCTCAAGCCCGGCGACGACCCGCTGCACCGGATGGCCGACTTCTACTACGCGGACACGATGGAGGAACGGGCGCCGATCGACCCGGCGACACTGCCCTCCGCGCCCGCCTCGATGCTGATCGTCGAACTGGGGGACACCCGTCGCAGCACCGAACTCGCCGCCGCGATCCCGTCCGCGCAGGTCTATGTCGCCCATCCCGAGGACCCGAATCTCGAACAGGGACTGGGGATCCGGTTGCGTGCGGCGTCGACCGAACCCACCGAGCGGTTGCACGTGTGTGTCGTGATCGGGGACGTGACCGACGATCTGGCGTTCCTGTGGGCGCTCAAACGGATCGCGGTCGCGGTGGCCGAACACGCCGACCCGCACGAGGACGATCGGGGCCCGCGGTCGGTCTTCGGTGACGGCACGACGCACTGCACCCTGGTCACCGAACGCGCCTTCACCCTGCCCGATTCCACCGTCGCCCCCGACCCGCGTCACGCCGCCCTGGCCGGTGCGCGTCGCGTGCTGCTCAACGAGCAGACCTCGCTGCGCTGGCGCCTGGTCGACATCGAACCCACCACCCCGGCCACGGACCTGCTCGCCGAACTCGCGGTACCCGGCGCGTTCTCGCACGACAACTGCGACGAGATCGTGCTGCGCGGCGGCACCCGCTGGGCGCCGGTGGTGACCAAGCCGCTGCCCGATCGCCTCGACGCGCTCGACACCGCCGCGCCGCTCACCGACCCGGAAGCCGACTTCGGCCTCGACATCCCGCGCACCCGACTGCTCTCGCAGCTGGCCTGGCGGCAGTGCCCGCGCCAGGAACCCGGGCCCGGCGAGGTCGAGCTGCGGATGCACGTGATCGGACTGAACTACAAGGACCCGCTCAAGATCATCGGCCTGCTCGGCGAACGCGAGCTCGCCCCCACCTATTTCGGCACGGTGCCGGGCATGGAGGGGGTCGGCACCGTGGTGCGGGTCGGCGACGGGGTCGACGACGTCGCGGTCGGTGATCTGGTCGCGGTGGCGTCGAAGGGGATGATGCGCCGGTTCGCGGTGGTCGACCGGCAGCTGGTGGTGGTGCTGCCCGCGGGCACCGATCCCGGATACTGCACCAGCACCATCGCTTTCGGCACGGCCGAGTACGCGCTGCGCGATCTGGCCCGCCTCGAACCCGGGGAGACGGTGTTGATCCACGGCGCCGCGGGCGGTGTCGGCACGGCGGCGATCCAGGTCGCGAAGGCGATCGGCGCCCGCATCATCGGGGCCGCGAGCACGCCGGAACGGCGCGCGCACGTGCTGACCTCGGGCGCCGATCACGCGGTGAACTCGCGTTCGCTCGACTTCGTCGACGACGTGCTCGCCCTCACCGACGGTCGCGGCGCGGATGTGATCGTCAGCAGCGCGCCGGGGGAGATCCTGCGCCAGAACTTCAACGCCGCGGCCGAATTCGGGCGCATCGTCGAGGTCGGCAAGGCCGACATCTACACCGGCGGACTGCTCGAACTCGCCGGATTCGACAAGAATCTGTCCTACTTCTCGATGGATCTCGACCGGCTGGTCGCGGTGGATCCGCGTCGACTGGCCAGGTTGCTCGAGCGGGTGTTCGAGAAGGTCTCCGACGGGACCTATCAGCCGCTGCCGTATCAGATGTTCGACACCGACGACGTGAGCAGGGCCTTCGAGGAAACCTTGCGCTCGACCCGGCCCGCCCGCATCGCCCTGCGCATCGACGCACCCGTGCCCTCGGTCCGCCCCCACCTGCCCACCCTCGACATCGACGACAGCGCCACCTATCTGATCACCGGTGGCTTCGGCGGCTTCGGTCTCGCGATCGGCCGCTGGCTCACGCTGCGCGGCGCGCGTCGACTGGTGCTGCTCGGACGGCGCGGGGCCACCACCGCGCAGGCCCGACGACAGATCGAGGCGTGGCGCACCATGGGCGTGGAGATCGTCGAGGAACTCGCCGACGTCACCGATGCCGAGGCCGTCGCGGCCGTGGTGGCCCGCGCGCACACCGCCGGGTACCCGCTGCGCGGGGTGTTCCACACCGCGGGCGCCGTGGCCGACAATCGGCTCGACAGAATGGCATTCGACGAACTCGACCGGGTGTACCGCCCCAAGGTGCACGGCGCGCTGGTCGTGCACGACGCGGTCGCCGCGGCGGGCATCGACCTGGACATGTTCGTGCTGTGCTCCTCCGGCGGGTCGATGTACGGCATCTACGGTCAGTACAACTACTGCGCGGCCAATGTCGCCGTGGAGGCGCTGGCCGAGCGGTGGGCGCGCGCCGGGGAGCGGGCGCTGTGCGTCGGCTGGGGACATCTGTCCGGCGCCACCGGCGGCATGGCCGCCGACGAGACCGCCGAGAAGTACCTCGATCTCGTCGGTTTCGGGCCGATCGACATGGCCGACGCGACCGCCTACCTGGAGCAGACCCTGCGCCTGGGCGCCACCCGCGCCGCGATCATCCCGACCGACTGGGCCAAGCTCACCGGCACCTTCCCCCAGTTGGCTCGCACCGGCCGCACCATCGCGCTGGCCCAGGCCTCGGCCAAGGACACCTCGGAGCTGGCCCAGCTGCGTGAGGAACTGGCCGCCATGGAGGAGAACAAGCGCGGGCCGTTCATCGCCCGCAAGATGGCCGAGGAACTGGCCGTGGTGATGGGGGTGGCGGTCGAGACGATCGACATGACGGTCCCCGTCCCCGAACTGGGCCTCGATTCGCTGATGGCGGTGGAACTGGGCGCCCGCGTCACCAAGACCCTCGGCATCGACCTGATGTCGCTGCAGATGGGGCGCTCGTTCAGCCTGGAACAGGCGGGTCCGAAGGTCGCCGAACTGGTGCTGGCCGCCGAACCCACTGTCGCGCCACCCCTTCCGGAGCCGGGCGCGGCGCTGCCGGAGACCGCCCCCGACGACCGGACCCTGGTCGGGTCGCGGTGATGTCCCAGGAAACGAGGTAGTCGACGTGGTCGATTTCGGATTGATCGACGAATGGGCACCGCCGCCGGGCAGGCTGGTCACCTGGACCGCGTCAGCGGACTCGGTGCGGGCCGCCGCGCGGGCGCCGGTGCATCCCGCGCCGCCGTCACTGCAGCAGCAACAGTATCTGCGCCAGGCCGCGCGGCACTCCGGCGCGGACTTCCGCTTCTCGGGGCTGCTGCTGGTGACCGCCCGGATTCCCACCGGCGACCTCGACCGCGAGGTCATGACCGCCGTCATCAACGAGTTCCTGCTGCGCCACGACACCTTTCGCACCTGGTTCGACCTCCAGGACGGCGAGTTGCGCAGACACCTGGTGCCCGAGGAGGCGGTGGAGTTCGTTCCCGGCGAATACGGCTGGATCGACGAACCCGACGCGATCCGCCGCCACGTGGAGAAGACGACCCCCGGCCCGTTCCAGTGGGACTGCTTCACCTTCGGTGCCATCGAACACGGTGACGCGACCACGGTCTACCTCGCGGTCGACCACCTGCACAGCGACGGTCTGGGGCAGTATCTGTCGGCCTCGGACTTCGTCCAGATGTACGCCGCACGGGCCTGGGGCGCCCCGCCGCTGCCCCCCGCGGCGAGCTACCTGGACTACTGCGTCGCCGAGCGGGCCCACAGCGACCAACTCACCCTCGCCTCGCCGGGCGTCAAACGCTGGCTGGCCCTGCTCGGCGGCAACGACAACCGCCTGCCCGCCTTCCCTCTCGACCTGGGCAAACACGCCGACGGCTACACGCGCAGCGCGCACCGCACCATCGAACTGCTCGACACCGCGAACGGGCAGCGGTTCGAACGAGCCTGCCGCGCGGCGGGCGCGGAATTCACCGGCGGCGTGTTCGCGGCGGCGGCCATGGCCGAACGGGAACTCACCGGCGGCGACTACTACTTCGGGATGACCCCGATCAGCACACGGGCCAGCGCCGCCCAGAACGCGTCGGTGGGCTGGTATGTCACCCTGGTGCCGGTGGCGTTCCCGCTCGGACACCGCACCACCGTGGCGCGCGCGGTGGCGATGGCGCAGCGCGCCTATGAGACCGGGCTGCTGTTGGCACCCACCTCCTTCCATCGGGTGCTGGAACTGCTGCCCGCCGACTCCGAGATCCAGGTCGAGCCCGGCTGGGTGACGCCGATGATCTCGTTCATCGACGCCAGGGATTTCGTCGGTCACGAGTTCTTCGACGACATCACCGCGGGCGTGTATGCCAACCGGGCCTCCTCCGAGGAGGTGCTGATGTGGATCAACCGGCTGCCCACCGCGACCACGCTGAGTGTCATCTATCCCGACACCGAGATCGCCCACGACTCGGTGGGCCGCTATCTCGCGGCGCTGCGCTCGATGTTCCACACCATCGCCGCGTCCGGTGACCCGAGCCGAGAGCAGGAACCGCAGTGATCCCCGTGTTTCGCGACCCGTTCATCCCCGACGGCGAGAAATCCACCTACACCGTGGGAGTGGAGGGGAAAGCCCAGGATGTCGAACTGGTCCATGTCGTCGCGCGTGAACGCGGCGGCTACCGCACCACCCTCGACGCGCGCCTGGACAGCGGCCGCCCCACCGTCCCCGACCTCACGATGAGCATCGAGCAGCGGTTCAGCCGCGCGGGCGGACGCCTGCTCGCCGAGCACTACCGGGCCGAGACCCGCTCGGGTTCGGCGATGGTCTCGCGCGAGGAAGCCAACTTCACCGACACCGTGCACCTGCAACTCGGCGCGGGCCCGGCACCGTTCCCCCTCAACCTCATGCCCATCGCCGGTGGCCTGACCCTGCTGCGCGGCCTCGACTTCACCGCGGGCGCGGTGGAGACCCTGGACGTCTGGCTGGCCTTCTCGGTGCACTGGCCGCTGCTCGTGCGGGTCGAGAAGGAGACCACCATCGAGGTCCCCGCGGGCACCGTGCCCTGCTGGCAGGTCCGCATGCGCCCGGGCTTCGCCCAGGTGAACTCCCTGCTGGACAAGATCATCGGCGGCCTCCTCCCACCCTTCGTCGCCCACTTCGAAACCACCCCACCCCACCGCCTGATCCGCATGAGCTTCCCCACCCAACTCTCCCTGTCCTCACCCAGAGCAGTGTTGGAACTGACGGCCTGACCGACCGCGCCTGGTTCACGACCCGGCTGGATCGACCCATCGGAAAGTGTTGTCGCGCAAGGGCAGGCGATCCACGTCGACGCGATCGAGAGTCATCGTCACCGCGTGACCATCGATGGTGCCGTCTAGCGTCAGCCGGTCGGCACCCGGGCTCCGGAAGGTGAAGCTCGCCAGCGGATCCCGCCGGGTCCCACGCGACGGGTACAGGTCGATGCGGTGCGTGGCGGCATCGATCGTGGCCCGCACGTCGACGAGTCGGTCGTCCATGCGCTGGTAGGTGGCCCAGTCGGGCTCATCGAAAACCAGCCTGCGCCAGCGGGTCCGGTCGGTGGTCGACGGCACGACATCGACACCGTCACGAACGAATGTCGTGACGGTCCAGATGCCGTAGACCGGCGATCGCGGCGGATGCTGCTCACGCCAGTAGTCGACGCTCAACGGCAGGAACGCCGTCGCCATCCAGATCCCCAGCAGGATCTGCGCAGCGGCGGCGATGCGTCGGGATCGCCGGGTGTGGAACGGGTACGGAGCGGTCGACGCGCCGACCGGCCGGTCGAGGAACAGCACGGCCACCAGCCGCCGGGCCTCCGGTGCCAGCAGGAGCAGCGACATCAGTAGCAGATGCCCGGACAGAGTCCGCACGTGCACGCCGAAACACAGGTCGAGCACGAGAACCAGGGACATGTCGACCGCCGCCAGGAGCGCACCGGCCGTCCTGGTCCTGGGAACGAACAACAGGATCGCGGCCAGCACCTCGGCGGCGCCGAGCAGCATCTGATAGGGCGGTGAGACGCCGACCTGATACCAGAGCACGTCCAACGGGGTGAGGTCCCCGTACGGCGTGAGCAACGCGCTCAACGGCGGCGCGGGCATCTGGGTCGGAATCAGTTTGGCCAGCCCGTAGTTCATCAGCGATCCCGCGACGCACAGCCGAATGAACACGAAGAACCAGCCCGCCAACCGTCGGTATTCCCGCCGCCGGTCCAGCAGCGTCCACACCACGGTCCCCACGACGGCGACCACCAGCACGCAGAACAGCAGCAGCCACACGATGAGGTGATCCCGGCCGCCGGTCGTCACCACCGGAACCTCGGCGCTGCCGAACACCCGCTGTCCCACCCCCTCGAGGAACGGCTGCAGCAGGTGCAGCTGCCACGTCGAAGGCCAGTCGGGAGCGAGCCACCCCGCGAGATCGGTGACCAACTGTGGGTACAGCAGGCAATACAGTCCGAAGTACAAGAAACAGAACCGGAATGCGAGGCGGGTGAACGGATTCCAGGATGTCGGCGGATCCGCGACGGGGCGGGCGGGCGTTTCGGTGCCTCGGCCTGTCGGTGGGCCGGGCGGGAGCGTCGCGGGCGGGTCCAGATCTGCCGTCGACTCGCACAGGGGCGGCATCGGCCTGCTGCTCGTGCGGGGCATCATCGTTTCACCTCGAAGGTGTCTCGGAGCACAGTTGTCGATCTTGGTTGCGGTACTGTAGCCGACGGCAGGATGTGAAGGCGGTATGCCGTTCGATCACTTCTACACGGAGGAGATCCGCATGTCCCGAACTCCCGGATCACGTGTTCGTCTGGCCGCGCTCGTCGGTGTGGTGGCGTTGTCCGCCGCGGTTTTCTCGATGGTTGCCGAAGTGTCACCCGCCCCCGCGATGCCGCCGGGTGCCGCGGTCGCGCAGGCCGAGGACGACGAGCCGCAGCGGCTGTGCCCGAGTGGCGCCGAGACCGAGGACGCTGAATGCACCGACAGTGAGCACGAGCGGAACCAGCACCGGTACCGGCACCGCCATCGTCACGGGCACTGACCGGGGTCGCGGGTGGGGCACCGGAGGTAAGTGCCGAGCAGGACGACCATCTCGTCTTCGAGCTGGTCGGGTCGGGCCGGGGTGGTGGTGGCGATGAGGCGGTGGACGAGGGATTCCACGGTGGCTACCACGATGCGGGCCGAGAGGTGGGGGTCGGGGACGGTGACCTCGGGGTGGTCGGTCAGCAGGTGGGTGACCAGGGCGACGGCGAACTGCTCGGTGTCGTGCAGGCGCTCGAGCAGGGCGGGGGAGCGGGGGGCCTCCTCGAACAGGACGCGGTGCAGGCGGGGGTTGTCGCGGTGGTTGTCGATGGTGGCGCGGACGAACAGGCGCAGGATGTCGTCGAGTGAGTCCGGGAGTCCATCGGCGAGGCGTTCGCCCAGGAGGCGGGTGCCCGCGTCGATGTGTCCGTCCATGAGGGCGCGCAGGATGGCGTCCTTGTTCGGGAAGTACTGGTACAGCGAACCGATGGAGACTCCGGCGCGCTCGGCGATGCGATTGGTCGTGCCCGCCCCGTAGCCGTGTTCGGCGAAAACCTGAGCAGCCGCGGTCAGGATCCACTCCCGGGTCTCGGCCGCGCGCCGCTGTTTGGGCTGTTTACGTGGCTTGAACCGGTCCGTGGGTGCCATGGTCGTCTCCGCTGTCGAATGCGAGTAGTCATCGGCCCTCGCCGCGCCCAGGATTCAGGGGAGGTCCACACCGCGGGAGACGAGGGTAGATGCGCACAGTCTGCATAGGAACCGAACTACCGACAAGCGCCGACCGGGTCTGGCGCGCCATGCTCGCCCCGGCGACCTTCCTCCATGTGTGCCGGGGCCTATTCGGCATCCCGATGCTCGCGGGCCGGGTCGAACCGCTGCGTGCCGGGGAACACGGGACGGCCTGGCTGTGGGCCTTCCACGTCCTGCCGCTCTACCGGCACACCATCGAGGTGCTCGACGTCGACGAAGCCAGTGGCACCATCCGCACCCACGAACACGGCGGCGCGCTGCGGTCCTGGAACCACACGCTGCACGTGGAAGCCCGCACCGACCACACCTGCCACTACACCGACACCATCGAGATCGACGCGGGCCCCGCCACCGCACTCGTCGCGGTCGTCGCGACCGGCATCTTCCGGTATCGCCAACGGCGCTGGCGCCACCTGGTGCGCCGTCACCTGCTGCCCGAGGGCACCGCCTACGGAAGTTGACCCACCCGAAAGGCCCTGCGGCACGGGTTTTCGAGTCGCGAGCTCTTGCGGACGCTGCTGTGCTCCCTTAATGTGAACTCCATTCATTATTAAGTATGGCAAACCTAACTTGCGTCCGATCCAGGAGCGGCCATGACCACAGTGATTTCGTCGGCGGACAGTCCGGCACCCCCGGAAGACGCCGAGGACACCGGCGCACCGCGGACGACCCGCGACATGAAGCAACAGCAGAAGGCGGGCGCCCGCGCGCTGCGCGCCCTGTTGAAACCGGTGTCGACCACGCTGACCGTCGGCAGGCTCCTCGCCGTGGTCTCGGGCGTCGTCGCGGTGGTGCCCTATATCGCCCTGGTGCGGATCGGGGAGGTGCTGCTGAACGCGCACGCCGCGGGCGTGCCGGTCGACGGCGGTGCGGTGGACCGCTGGCTGCGCATCCTGCTCGGCGCGTTCCTGCTCCGCCTGGTGATCTACTTCGTCGCCCTGTTCCTCACGCACCTGGCCGACGCGCGCTTCGGCCACCTGGTCCAGCTGCGCATGGTCGAGCGCTTCGCGCGAATTCCCCTGGGCTGGTTCACCTCCACCAACTCCGGGCGGGTGCGCAAAGCGCTGCAGGACGAGATCGGCACCGTCCACCAGCTCATCGCGCACAAACCCGTCGACGGCACCAACGCGGTGGTGATGCCGCTCGCGTTGATGGTCTACGCCTTCGTCATCGACTGGCGGCTGGGCCTGTTGACGATCGCGACACTGCCGTTCTATGTCGGCGCGATGATGCTGCCGATGATCGGCATGGGCGCCAAGACGGTGGAGATGGATCAGCGGCTGTCGAGCGTGTCGGCCAGGATGGTCGAATTCGTCACGGGGATCGCGGTGGTGAAGGCATTCGGCCGCGTCGGCCGCGCGCACCGCAGCTACCAGGACGCCGCCGACGAGTTCTACGCCTTCTACCTGGACTGGGTGCGACCGCTCATCCGCGTCTCCGCGCTGGGCACCTCGTTCCTGGCGGTGCCATTGGTGCTGCTGATCAATATCGGCGTCGGGTCCGTGCTGGTCCACAACGGGGCGGTCACAGCCGCCGACGTGCTGGCCACGGCCCTGATCGCGCTGCTGATCCCGTACGCGCTGGAAGTGCTGATGAACTCGATGTGGGCCCAGCAACTCGCGGGCGGCGCGGCCCTGCGGCTGGTCGAGTTGCTCGACACGCCGGTGCTGGCCGACGAGGATGAGCGCGAACAGCCGCAGGGCCACGAAGTGGTCTTCGATCACGTGAGCTATTCCTATGGGGCCGCGGCGGATTCCGGTCTCGCGATCGAGGACGTGAGCTTCACGCTGCGGGAGGGGACCGTCACCGCGCTGGTCGGTCCCTCGGGTTCGGGCAAGTCCACCATCGCCACCCTGCTGGCCCGCTTCGACGACCCGCGCTCGGGCACCGTGCGGATCGGCGGAGTCCCGGTCTCGCGGATCGCGGACCTGTACTCGCGGGTGGGATTCGTGCTGCAGGACCCGCAATTGCTGCGGATCAGCCTGCGCGACAACATCGCCCTCGGTCGCCCGGACGCCACCGAGGACGAGATCCGCGCGGCCGCCGCCGCGGCCCAGATCCTCGACGAGATCGACGCGCTGCCCCGCGGATTCGACACCGTCTACGGCAAGGACACCGCGCTGTCGGGCGGACAGGCCCAGCGCGTGTCCATCGCGCGGGCCCTGCTCGTCGACGCGCCGGTCCTGATCCTCGACGAGGCCACCGCGCTGACCGATCCGGAATCCCAGCACGAGATCCAGCAGGCCCTCTCGGCGCTGGCGCGCGGCCGGACCGTGCTGCTCATCGCGCACCGTCCCGAGGTGATCACCGGCGTCGACCAGATCATCCTCATCGACTCCGGCCGCGTCGTCGCGACCGGCACCCACGACGAACTGCTCGCCGAACCCGGCTACGCCCAGCTGTGGCGCTCCAGCGGCGCCGCACGCGCCACCACCACGCCAGAAGGAGACCGGCGATGACCCTGCCCCTGCTCGACATCGGGCCCCGGATGGGCCGCATGGTGTCGCGTCCGGAGAAGATCCGCGTCACCCTGGCCGTCAGCGTGCTGGCCGGACTCGTCGAAGGTCTGGCGCTGGCCGCGCTGCTGCCCACCATCAGCGCCTTGGCCGAGGACGGCCCGGTCTGGGGTCTCGACCTGGGCGGCTGGCTGTGGGTGCTCGCCGGGTTGGCCGTGGCCAGCTTCGCGGTGAACTACCTGCAGAGCGGCAAGAACTACGCCGTCGCCCTCGACTTCCTGGTCAGCATCCATCGGCTGGTGGGCGACCAGGTCGCCAAGCAGCCCCTGGGCTGGTTCTCCCGGCCGGTGGCGGGACGGCTCTCGCGCATGGTGTCGACGGAACTGATGTCGGCGGGCGAGATCTTCGCGCACATGTTCGGGCCGCTGGTCGCCCGCGTCACCTCGGCGACGGTGATCATCGTCGCGGCCTGGCTCTGGAACCCGCTGCTCGGGGTGATCCTCACCGTGGCGGTGCCGGTGTTCGTGGTGATCACGCTGGTGTCGACGGGGCTCATGCGTCGCGGCCGAACGATCCACGAACCGGCCGAGATCGCCCTGGCCGACCGGATCGTCGAATACGCGCAGTGCCAGGGCGCGCTGCGGTCCTGCGGTCGTAGTGCGGATTTCGCGCCGCTGTCGGCGGACCTGGATCGCGCCTACCGCACCAAGACGCGTGGGCTGTGGTTCGAGTCGGCGGGTCTGCTGCTCGGCGGGATGGTCACCCAGGGCGTGGTCGTCGCCCTGATCAGCGCGGCCGGGTCGCTGGCCGTCGCGGGCACGCTGCAGGCGATCCCGGCGCTGGCCTTCATCGGCCTGACCCTGCGGTTCTCCTCCACGTTGTCCTCGATCACCGAGAACGCGGTGGCATTGGAATCCCGGCGCCAACTGCTCGACGCCCTCGACGAGGTGCTCACCGCCGAACCACTGCCCGAACCGGCCGCGCCCGCCGTGCTCCCCGCGCCCGGCAGCGTGACGCTCGAGGGGGTCACCTTCCGCTACGCCCCCGACGCCGCACCCGCCCTGCGCGAGGTGTCGCTGTCAGTGCCCGCCGGATCGATGACCGCGCTGGTCGGCCCGTCCGGCAGTGGGAAGACCACTGTCGCGCGGGTGATCAGCCGGTTCTACGACATCGAGGCGGGCACGGTCTCGGTGGGCGGCACCCCGGTCACCGCGCAGACCACCGAGCAGCTGATGGGTCAGCTGTCGATGGTCTTCCAGGACGTCTACCTCTTCGACGACACCCTGGTTGCCAATGTGGCGGTCGGGCGCGCGGACGCGAGCGCGCGGGAGGTGCGCGAGGCGGCCGATCTCGCCGGGGTCACCGAGATCGCCGAACGCCTGCCCGACGGCTGGGAGACCAGGGTCGGGGAGGGTGGTCGGGCACTGTCGGGCGGTGAACGTCAGCGGGTGGCCATCGCCAGAGCGCTGCTCAAACGCGCGCCCATCGTCCTGCTCGACGAGGCGACCTCGGCCCTCGACGTGGAGAACGAGGCGCACGTCGTCGCGGCGGTCGAGAAATTGCGGGAACAGGCCACGGTCATCGTGATCGCGCACCGGCTCGACACCATCGCCCGGGCCGACCACATCATCCAGTTCGACACCGACGGCACCGTGGCGGCCCACGGCACCCACGAGGAACTGCTCGCCGCCGACGGCACCTACGCGCGGTTCTGGCGGCACCTGCACAGCACGCGAGGGTGGCGCCTGACGAACCATTAGCCTGTCCGCATGAGCGGTGCGGGACGGGCGACGGGCAAGAAGGTGGGTCGCAAGCCCGCCTTCACCGAGCAGGACGTGATCCGGGCGGCGATGGACGAGGGCATCGACAAGTTCACCCTCGCCGCCGTCGCCGACCGGATCGGCGTCGTCACCACCGCGATCTACCGGCTGTTCGGCTCCCGCGACGACATCGTCGTCGGCTGCCTGGACGTCATCGCCGCCACCATCCGCTACCCCGAACCCGGCGCAGACTGGCGCGACACCCTGCGGCTGTGGTCCGACGAATGCTGGCGGGTGTGCGAGGAGAACCCCGGCCTCACCCGCGTGGTCTACTCCTTCGCCCCCGCCTTCACCCGCATCGCCCACATCCTCGAGGCGTACGCGGCGAACCTGACCGCCCAGGGCATCACCCCGGCCCAGGCCATGTTCGCGCTGGACTTCCTCGGCGACACCGTGTTCGCCTGCCACCTCGGGGTGCAGTCCATGCGCACCGTCGACCCCGCCGGTGTCAGCGGTCTGCAACGCGTCCGGGAAGCGTTGGGCGACAACACCTCTGTCATGCAGCCGCGGGAATCGTGGATCGACCGCGGCGCGACCGACGTCAAGGTGCGCTTCATCATCTCCGCGCTCGAGCACGACTGGCCGGAGATCTGATACCCGCTCCCGGCGCTATGCTCGCGATCGTGCCACCCGACTCCGGGATATACCCGCCCCCGCCGCGCAACAGTGTCGGGCTGGCCGCACTGGTCCTGGGCATCCTGGGCCTCGCCCTGTCGTTCATCCCGTTCACCGGTGAGTTCGTCGCGATCCCCTGCGCCGTCGCCGCGCTGATCACCGCCTACATCGGCTACGACCGCGTCGACCGCGTCGACCGCGGTATCGCGACCAACCGCGCCGACGCGGTGGTGGGCGGCCTCCTGGGTCTGCTCGCGCTGATGACCGCCATGCTGATCAACCTCGCCGTCTACAGCGGCCAGTCGAGCTGACCTCCCCGCCGCCGAAGGTTCTTGGCGCGGGCGACAACACAGTGTGGCGGAAGGCTGTGGCTGCGTGCAGTGACAGTGTTACACAGTGTCACGCACACTGGTGCAGGTCACCGTTTCGCCTGGTACGTGCACCAGAGTGCTCCGGCGGAAGCGACGGAGGTCGTTCGATCGGCGGTGGCTCTACGGAAAGCACCGCGAATGACTGCCATCGAGTATGTGGGCCCCCTGGGCGTCGAGACCGTCGGGTATCACCGTGATCGATCCGGCCCCGCCGAACTGGCGCGGGCGATGTTCGCCGATCGCGGGGTCGCCGAGGTCAGCCACCGGCACGGGCTGACGGTGCCGGAGCGGTCGGTCGTCCTGGCTGTGTCCGCTGTGTCGGATGAGCTCGGGCCGGTGTCGCCGAGTGACCTGCATCGGTGGATCACCGCGTCGTGTCGCCGACCGGTGCCCGCGGTATTGGGTGGCCGGGGCGGGACGATCCTGGTCCCGGACACCGAGGTGTTGGGCGAGATCGACGGTGTCGTCGCGGAATCCGCGCTCAGTGTGGTGTCCCTGGCGGCGTCGCGGCGTGACATCGCGACCGCCCGACGGCAGGCCCACGAACTGCTCGAGGTGGTGAACACCGTCTACGGGACGCCCGGCCTGTATCCCTTCACGGATTTCGCCCTGGAACACCAACTCACCCGCCCGGGGCCCGGACGCGACCGGCTGGCGACCGTGATCGCCCCCGTCGCCGCGCAGCCGGACCTGCTCATCACTCTGCGTACCCACCTGCGGTCCGGCCTGCACCGCGGCGTCACCGCGCGCACGCTCTACATCCACCCCAACACCGTGGACCACCGGCTCAAGCGGATCGCGGAACTGACCGCGCTCGACATCCTCGACAGCGCGACGATGTGGCAGCTGCACGCGGCACTCATCGTGCACGACTACCTGCACCCGGACGAGGCCGTGCGCGGATGGCGGCCGGTGCGCGGATGCTCCGAGGGCAGGATCTATCGTGCGGGCCCACGTCTCGTCGCGCACGCGGAGATCCGCGCCTGAACCATTGCGGGAAAAGGGATTTCATGGCTTTTCCCGAGTGTCGTTGGCGTCGGAAACATGGAATGGAATCTGCGGTCGGCCCGAGAACTCATGCTGGCATTGCGAGCCGGTGAGGTGTCCTCGCTGGAATCGACCGAGGCGGCGATCGCGGCGATCGAACGGGACGACAGCGTGATCAACGCGATCTGGGTGCCCGATTTCGCGCGGGCGCGGGCGGCGGCGCGGCAAGCCGACGTGTCGCGGGGAGAGGATCGGCCGCTGCTGGGTGTTCCGATCACCGTCAAGGAGTCCTATGACGTGGCCGGGCTGCCCACGACCTGGGGTATGCCGCAATACCGGGACTTCCATCCGGCCGAGGACGCGGTGCAGGTGGCGCGGGTGAAGGCGGCGGGCGCGGTGATCCTCGGCAAGACCAATGTGCCACCGGGACTGCAGGATCTGCAGAGCTTCAACGAGATGTACGGAACCACCACCAACCCGTGGGATTCCGGCCGCGCCTCGGGCGGATCCTCCGGCGGATCGGCCCCGACCCGCTGACCTCCGGTGTGGCACACCGGGTGACACTCCCGCCCCCGCGTCACGAGGGACTCGACGACTTCCGGGTGCTGGTCCTCGACGACCATCCGCTCCTGCCGACCGGCACCGCGGTCCGCGCGGGCATCCATCGTGTGGCGGACGTACTCGTCGCGGGCGGCGCGCGCGTCGAGTGGCACAGCCCGCTCCTACCCGACCTGGCCGAGGCCGCGACGCTCTACACCCAACTGCTGTTCTCCGGTTCCGTGGCACGGTTCCCCGTCGACGCCTACGAGCAACTGCGCGCCCGCGCCGCCGACCTGGACCCCGACGACCGGGGCCTGGACGCGACGCGACTGCGCGCCATGGTCCTGAGTCACCGCGACTGGCTGGAGGTCTACAACCGCCGCGAGATCCACCGCCACAGCTGGCGACAGCTGTTCGGTGAGTTCGGCGCGGTGGTGTGCCCGATCACGCCGACGCCCGCGTTTCCGCACGACCACGACCCGGACCTGCTCGGCCGTCGCCTCGATATCGACGGCGTCGACTACCCGTTCTTCGACCAGATCATCTGGGCCGGACTGGCCACCATGCCCGGCCTCCCGGCGACCGCCGTCCCCACAGGCCGATCGCCCGAGGGACTGCCCGTCGGCGTGCAACTGATCGGTCCGATGTTCGAGGACCGCACCCCGTTGCGGCTGGCCGAACTCCTCGAACAGCACCTCGGCGGCTTCGAGTCACCGAAATAGTCACGGACACAGCCGAAGGCGGCGACCGGAGCACCGGTCGCCGCCTTCGGTCGCGGGTCAGATCCCGACGTCGGGACGCGGGATGTCACCGCGCCAGGCTCCGGTCTCGTGGCCCTCGCTCTCGATGAACTGCTTGAAGCGGTTCATGTCACCGTGCACGCGATGCTTCAGCACGCCGAGTTTGTCGGCGGCGGTCTCCACGAAGCCCTCCGAGTCGACCTCCATCTGGGCGGTGATCCGGGTGTGGGTGTCGTCGAGGCGGTGGAAGGTGATGACCCCGGCGTGCTCGGGACCACTGTCGGACTTCCACGCCACCCGTTCCTCGGGATGCTGTTCGGTGATGGTGGCGTCGAACTCCCGTGTCGACGGACCGACGTGGATGCGCCAGTGGGTGTGCCGGTCGTCGAGCTGGTCGACCTGCTCCACCCCCTCCATGAACCGCGGAAACGTTTCGAACTGGGTCCACTGGTTGTAGGCGGTACGGATCGGGACGTCCACATCGACAGTTGCGGCTACCGTGCTCACGGGTACTCCTTCCCCGGCCTGGTCGCGGCGTCGCCGCGGGACCGGATTCGGTGGTGTCGTACACAGAGCGCGGTACCCGGCGTCGGTGGAGGCAAACAGGACGCCGCCGATTCCTAGGCCCGAGGCGTCGGCGTCGTCGATGGTGTGCGTGCCTCGCTGCGGTACTGGTCCCACCACGCCGCGCTGTCCTGCGGCGCGGTGTCGGTGCTCTTGGGTGGCGGGGTGGCGGGGACCCGTAGGGCGCGCAGCCGCCAGTCGTCCTCGCGGACCGAGGCCACGATCCGCACCGGGACGACCGCCGTCAGCAACAGGTAGTTGGCGACACACACCATCAGGCACAGCGGGGGAACCGAGACCACGGTCGCGATCTCGAGGGTGCTCAGCACGATCGGATCACGCGAGACGGCCAGGACATTGCCGCAGATACTGGCCAGCACCGCGGCGACGAGCAGGAGCTCGTAGACCCGCACCAGGGAGGTCGCCCGATCGTCGCGGATGCCGACCAGCGTGAGGAAGGTACCGGCCAGCAGCGCGACGGTGAGACCGACCACCACCGGCCACAGCCAGGTGAGGTGGACGGGGATACCGGCCGCGCGGGCGAGGGTGGCGGTGAAGGTGAAGGAGGCGATCGCCGCCGCGACGACCAGCGCCGACCCTAAGCCCACCAATAGCTTCGGCACCGTGAACGGAACAGGGCGGGGGTACGGGTCCGTGTGGTCCATCAGGCTCCATCCTACGGGCTACGGCCACCAATCATGCAGGCCCCCAACAGAGTACGGGTCCGCGCGGATTGGACACCGTCCAAACTAGGCGGGGGCCCGCACCTCCGGGTCCGGGTCGTCGTCCACCGGGTCGAGCGGTGGGGCGGTGACGGCGTCGATCTGCTCGCCGATATAGCGCAGGACCACCGCGATCATGGCCACCACCGGCACGGCGAGGAAGGCGCCGGTGATGCCGTAGAGCGAGCCGCCCGCGGTCACCGAGAGCAGGACGATCACGGCGTGCAGTTCCATGCTCCGGCTCTGCAGGACCGGTTGCAGCACATTGCCTTCGAGTTGCTGCACCGCGATCACGATGCCCAATACGATCATCGCCGTGGTGAACCCGTTGCCCACCAGCGCCACGAGCACCGCGAGCGCACCGGCCACGAACGCGCCGACCATGGGCACGAAACCACCGATGAACGTGATCACCGACAGCACCATGGCCAGGGGCACGTGGAGGATGAACAGGCCCGCGCCGATACAGACGGCGTCGACGAAGCTGACCACGGCCTGGGTGCGGATGAATCCGCCGAGGGTGGCCCAGACCCGTTCCAGCACCGCCTCGAGGTGGCGGCCACTGCCCCGGCCCAGCACCGAGTGCATCCAGGGCAGCAAGCGCGGGCCGTCCTTGAGGAAGAAGAACACCAGCACCAGCACGAGGAACAGGGTGATCAGCACCGAGGTCGCGGTGGACACGCCGGTGAACACACCGTTGGCGATCTGCGCGCCGCTGGATTGCAGCCGGTCCACGATGGCGTCGACGGCCGAATCGAGTTGCTCGTCGCGAATCTTCAAGGGTGGCCCCTGGGCCCAGTCGCGGACCTGGTTGATACCGGCGGTGGACTTGTCGGCGAGTTCGGGGGCCTGATCAGCGACCGAGGGGATGATGAGCGCGACGATGCCGCCCAGGATCGCGAGGAAGCCGAGCAGGGTGACGGCCGCGGCCAGGGCCGGGGGGAATTTGTGGCGGGTGAGCCAGCGGGTCGGCGGCCACAGCACGGTGGTCACCACGATGGCCAACGCCACGGGCAGCAGCACCACCCAGAACCGGGCGGCGATCGAGCCGAGCACCCACGCGCCCGCCGCGATCGCGACGATGCACAGCGACCACTTGGCCAGCCACAGCAACCCCCCTCCGATCACTTCCCCGCGGTCGCGCCGCGGTTTCCCGTTCGGCTTCGTCTCACTGGTCGCTTTCCCCGGCCCGGTCACGCTGCCAGTCTGGCATGCCCGCCGCCGCCGCTCGACTCGAGTCGGAACAACGGCTTTTCCGTTTCCACCGGGCCCGACCGGGTAAGCGGCACGCACTCCACGCGGCTGCGTGCAGTTCGTCGAAAGGGCAACCATGACCGATCTTTCCGGCGCCGTGGTGCGGCGCGTCTTCGAGACCGGAGCGCGCGTTCGGCACGCGCGCGTCTTCCATCCGCGCGGGATCCGCCTGGCCGGGCGGTTCCACGCGACCGAGGAGTTCTCGCCGTGGTTCGGGACGGGGGACCGGGCGGTGATCGCCCGGCTGTCGAAGGGCTTCGGCGCCCCGGCGGGTCTGCCCGATGTGCTCGGCCTGGCGATCCGCGTCCTCGACCGCGACGACCGCCCCTGGGATTTCGCCCTGGCCACCACCGGGCGCGGCGGCCTCGGCCGCTTCGTGGTGACGCCCGCGCGCGGCTGGGCCAGGGCGCGCTTCGGCTCGCTGATGCCCTACCGGTTCGGTGACTCGGAGCCGGTCTGGGTCTTCGCCGATCCGCTGGAAGCCGCCGATCTCCCCACCACGACCTCGCTCGACGAGATGAACCACACCCTCGGCGAGGACGGCCTGATCCGCGTCGAACTGGTCGCGGACGCCTGGGGCCGCACCCTCGCCATGGGCGAACTCGACCTGCGCCTGGCCGAGCCGGGCGAGCACCGCACCGACTTCTTCGATCCGATGCTCAACCGACCCGAGGACGTCACCCTGCTACCGGAACTGGTGAGCCGCCTGCGCGAACGCGCCTACACCGGCAGCCGCCGCGGCCGCGGCGAGGCCGAATCGAGCTAGCGCTCAGTCGGGTGGTTCCTGCGCGTGCTCGGTCTCGGCGATCTCGGGAGCGACTTCGCGCGTGGCCATCCCGCCGTCGCGGCCCTCGTCGGCGGCCGGGGCGGCCACCCCGAGGTTGTTTGTCGTCCTTGTCGGGATGGGTGTCATCGGTGCGTGGCATGAGACTCTCCTTCTTCGTGAGTGGTGATCCGCGGCTGGGAACGGTGGCGGCGAACGCGCAGCGCGTTCACTCCGGCCAGAACGAGCCCCGAAGCGACGAGCAGGAGCCCCCGCGTCCACACCGCAGGTAGTCCCCGGCGAACGCGCGCGCCAAGGCCCCGACGGACACGATTCCGGCGGCGAGCATGCAGAAGCCGAGGAAGGAACCGGCCGCGGGGCCGAAGGCGGTGGTCACGTAGTGCGCCGAACCACCGGCACGTGGATATTTGGTGGCCATCTCCGCGTACGACCCGGCGGTGAGGGCCGCCAGCCCGAGGGCGACCAGCAGCGGCAGCCACACCGCTCCGCCGGACGCGGCCGCGATATCGCCGACCAGGACGTAGGCGCCCGCCCCGAGCACATCGCCGAGGATGAAGAAATACAGCAGCGGGGTGGTCACCGCGCGTTTCAGCGCGACGGTGGTCGGGGCGGACACGGTTCAGGCGGTCATGCGCCTCGGCGGCCGGTGACCAGGCCGACCAGGAACAGTAGGATCACCGCGCCGCCGAGGCAGGTGAAGAAGCTGAACCACAGGCCGCCGCCTTCGACGTCGACGTTGAACAGTTTGAGGAGGAATCCGCCGAGGAGTCCGCCGACGATGCCGACCACGATATTGAGCAGGATGCCCTGCTGTGCGTCGGTCTTCATGAACTTGCTGGCGATCCACCCGGCGAGGCCACCGATGATGATCCAGCCGAGAATTCCGAGTCCGAGCATGGTGTTCTCCCCTTCGTGCGGGCGGCCCGCACCCGATGTGCGCCGCTGGATGTGCGCATACCCCGGTGCGTGGTCGTCAATCGCGGCACACCCGCGGCATCCTTGACTCGTTCCAGAATGCGGGGAACACTGCGAGCGTGCCCCCGGACGTGGGATTCCAGCAGCTGCTACGGGACGCGTCGTTACGTGTGACGGCCCCGCGGGTGGCGGTGTTGAGCGTGGTGCACGAGCATCCGCACACCGACACCGACACGATCGTGCGCGCGGTGCGATCCCAGCTCGCCGCGGTCTCGCGCCAGGCCGTCTACGACTCGCTGCACACCCTCACCGACGCCGGACTGCTGCGCCGCATCCAGCCCCGCGGCCTGGTGGCCCGCTACGAGACGCGGGTCGCCGACAACCACCATCACCTCGTGTGTCGCGCCTGCGGGGCGATCGCCGACGTCGACTGTCAGGTCGGCGCGGCACCCTGCCTGACCGCCGCCGACGACCGCGGCTTCGTGATCGACGAGGCCGAAATCCTCTACTGGGGGCTGTGCGCCGAATGCGCCGCCACCACCGACAACGATCCAGCCCACAGCCCGCTCGATCCGTCCAGGAAGGAATGACCACCATGACCTCCGACAGCCGACCACCCGAGCCCGACACCCACACCCAGAGCACCAGCGAGAGCGAGAACCCGGCGATCCCGTCGCCGACCCCGCAGCCCGACCGCCGACCGCGCACCATCGAGGACTGGTGGCCCGAACAGATCGATGTCTCGGTACTGCACGCGCACTCGTCGAAATCCAATCCGCTCGGCGAGGACTTCGACTACGCCGCGGAATTCGCCCAGCTCGACGTCGACGAGCTGAAGGCCGACGTCGCCGCCGTGCTCACCGACTCGCAGGACTGGTGGCCCGCCGACTACGGCAACTACGGCGGCCTGTTCATCCGGATGAGCTGGCACGCGGCCGGGACCTACCGGATCGCGGACGGTCGCGGTGGTGGCGGCCAGGGCGCCCAGCGCTTCGCCCCGCTCAACAGCTGGCCCGACAACGCCAATCTGGACAAGGCCCGCCGCCTGCTCTGGCCGGTCAAACAGAAGCACGGCAACAAGATCTCCTGGGCCGACCTGCTGGTCTTCGCCGGAAACGTCGCGCTGGAGGAAATGGGTTTCCAGACCTTCGGATTCGGCTTCGGCCGCCCCGACATCTGGGAGCCGGAGGAGGTCTTCTGGGGCCCGGAGGACACCTGGCTCGGCGACGAACGCTACAGCGGCGAGCGCGAACTCGCGGGTCCGCTGGGCGCGGTCCAGATGGGCCTGATCTATGTGAATCCCGAAGGGCCCAACGGCCGCCCGGATCCGGTGGCCGCGGCCCGCGACATCCGCGAGACGTTCGGGCGGATGGCGATGAACGACGAGGAGACCGCCGCGCTCATCGTCGGCGGCCACAGTTTCGGCAAGACGCACGGCGCGGGCGACGCCGGACTGGTCGGCCCTGAACCCGAGGCCGCCCCGATCGAGCAGCAGGGTCTGGGCTGGAAGAGCGCCTACGGGACGGGAAAGGGCAAGGACGCCATCACCAGTGGGCTCGAGGTCGTCTGGACGGCGACCCCGACCAGGTGGAGCAACGGGTTCCTGAAGAACCTGTACGGATTCGACTGGGAACTCACCCAGAGCCCGGCCGGAGCCTGGCAGTGGAAGCCGAAAGACGGTGCGGGCGAAGGACTGATCCCGGACCCGTTCGACGGTCCGGCCCGCACGCCCACCATGTTGACCACCGACCTGTCCCTGCGTGAGGACCCGATCTACGGGCCGATCACCCGCCGCTGGCTCGACCATCCCGAAGAGCTGGCCGAGGCGTTCGCCAAGGCCTGGTACAAGCTGCTGCACCGCGATATGGGACCGGTCAGCCGCTATCTCGGGCCGTGGATTCCCGAGCCGCAGCTGTGGCAGGACCCGGTGCCCGCCGTCGAGCACCCGCTGATCGACGAGCGGGACATCGCCGCGCTGAAGAAGTCCGTGCTCGAATCCGGTCTGTCTGTCACCGAGTTGGTACGGACCGCGTGGGCCTCGGCGGCGAGTTTCCGCAGTACCGACAAGCGCGGCGGAGCCAACGGCGCCCGGGTGCGCCTCGAACCGCAGCGGAACTGGGAGGTCAACGAGCCCGACGAGCTGACGCGGGTGCTGTCCGCGCTAGAGCGGATCCAGCAGGATTTCAACGGCGGGGACAAGAACGGCGGGGACAAGAAGGTGTCGCTGGCCGACCTGATCGTGCTCGCGGGCGCGGCGGCGGTGGAGAAGGCGGCCGCGGACGCGGGCGTGGAGGTCACCGTGCCGTTCCATCCCGGGCGCACCGACGCGACCCAGGACGACACCGACGTCGAGAGCTTCGCCGTCCTCGAACCGCGCGCCGACGGGTTCCGCAACTATGCGCGCACCGGCGAGAAGGCCCCGCTCGAGCGGTTGCTGCTGGACCGTGCCTACATGCTCGACCTCACCGCGCCGCAGATGACGGTGCTGCTGGGCGGCCTGCGTGCCCTCGGCGTCACCCAGGGCGGCACCGCGCACGGCGTGCTCACGGATCGGCCCGGCGTGCTGACCAACGACTTCTTCGTCAATCTGCTCGATCGGACGATCGAATGGAAGCCGTCGGAGTCGACCGACAATCTCTTCGACGGCGTGGACCGCCGCACCGGTGCGAAGCGCTGGACCGGCACCACCAACGACCTCGTCTTCGGCTCGCATTCGCAGTTGCGTGCCGTGTCCGAGGTCTACGCCCAGACCGACGCGCGCGAACGGTTCGTCCGTGATTTCGTGACGGCCTGGGTGAAGGTCGCCGACAACGATCGCTTCGACCTGCGCTGACCCGCACCGGAGCCCGGGCCCGCCTTTCGCGGCGGCCCGGGCTTCTGCTTGTCCGGGCGCTGCGTAGCCGCGCTGCCAGGGGGTATTGGCCAGACATCGCTGTTGTCGATGATCGGAGGCATCATGAGCTACATCGACGAGAAGGTCCCGGATGACCGGGGCGGGCGTTTGCGCATCCCCCGGAGCCGAGGCGCGCTGGGTGGCCTGGTCGTTGTGCTGCTGGGCCTGTGGGGCGCGCTGATCCCCTTCCTCGGTCCGTATTTCGATTTCGCCTTCACCCCGGACGACCCCTGGGTGTGGACCTCGGCGCGCGGCTGGCTCGAGGTACTGCCCGGGGTGGTCGCGATCGTGGGTGGTCTGCTCATGCTGATGAGCAGGAACCGGGTGGTGGCCGGTTTCGGTGGCTGGCTCGCGGTGGCCGCTGGTGCGTGGTTCGTGATCGGGCCGTTCCTGGCCGACCTGTTGCGTCTCGGTGACGTGGGCGTCCCCGTGGCCACCGGTGATTTCAAACGTGCACTGCTGAATCTGACGTTCTTCTACGGTCTCGGCGCGCTGATCGTGTTCTTCGCCGCGAGCTCGCTGGGACGTCTGTCGGTGCGCAGCGCGCGCGATATCGCGTTCGCCCGTCGCGAGGCGATCACGAGTGCCGGTGGCGAACGGGTGGTCGAGGAACAGGTGGTCGTCCCCGACGACACGGCCACGCCCGGGCGGCCCCTGCGCAAGCCCGATGTGCGGCACCGTCCGGTGTGAGAACCGACGTCAGTCGCCCGCCAGGATCTGCTCGCGCAGGATGTCGCCGTGGCCCGCGTGCCGGGCGAATTCGGCGGTCATGAACACATAGATCCAGCGCAGACTGACGATCCCCATCCGGGGATGCGCGCGGGTGGCGTCGAGGGCGATGCCCGCGGCGACCGCCCGCGACCTGGCGCTCGCGCGCTCGAATTCCGCGATGACGTCCTCGACGGTTTCGGTGTCCTCGACGTGGAATCCGCCGTGCTCCCACAGCGGGCCGTCGCAGGCGTGGTCGGGCAGCTGTCCGAGGGTGCGTTGGAACCACATCCGTTCGGCGAACGCGGCGTGTTTGACCAGGGTGATCGGCGTGGTCAGCGAGGGGACCAGCCGTCGCCGCGCCGCGCTGTCGGACAGTCCACGCACGGTGTCGATCACGTCGACGCGGGACCGGTCGAGCAGGGTTTCCAGAACTTCTCGTTCGGCGGACCGAGGCATGGCGGTATTCCTTTCACAGCGCGGACACGGGTACCGGGGATCGCGGAATCCGCGATCCTGAATCTTGAGGTCGGCTGCCCGGAATCGTGCGTCCCGGCGAAGAATGCGGGACCGGCGAGCCGATTTCGAATCTACCACCCACCACCCGGTCCATACTGGGTGCGCACAGTGACTGCTCGAGAAAGGTAGCTCGATGCGAGCCAATGTCGGCGATCGACTCGTGGTACACGGCCGCACGGTGGGCCGCACAGACCAGTCCGGCGAGATCATCGAGATCCGCGGCGCCGACGGCGCACCCCCCTACGTCGTCCGCTTCGAAGACGGCCACGAAGGCCTCATGTTCCCCGGCCCCGACGCCGTCATCGTCTCCCCGGACAACTGACCCACCCGCACCCTGCGGATATTTCGCTTGCGGCGGCGTCGCGGCGTGCCGCACACTGGGCGGCCGAGGCCGGGACCTGCGGAAATCCGGGCGATGAGCGAGTGGATGGGTGGTTCATGGTCGAGGTGGTCATTGCCGGGGGTGGGCCGACGGGGGCCATGTTGGCGGCTGAGTTGGGGTTGCGCGGGGTGCGGGTGCTCGTGGTGGAGAAGGAGACCGGGTCGGGGCCGTCGACGCGGATCGTGAGTCTGCATGTGCGCAGTCTCGAGTTGATGGCGATGCGGGGGCTGTTGGAGCGGTTGGTCGCGCGAGGGCGGCGGCGGCCGGTCGGGGGGATCTTCGCCGGGATCGCCGCGCCGGTGCCCGAGGGGCTGGAATCGGCGTATCTGCTGGGGATTCCGCAGCCGGTGATCGAGGAGGTGCTCAGGGAGCACGCGGTCGGGCTGGGGGCCGAGGTCCGGCGGGGGTGTGCGGTGGTCGGGTTCGAGCAGGACGACGACGGGGTGAGCGTCGAACTGTCCGACGGGGAGCGGGTGCGGGCGCGGTATCTCGTCGGGTGCGACGGCGCGCGCAGCACGGTCCGCAAACTGCTCGGCGTCGGGTTCCCGGGTGAGCCCGCGCGCAACGACACCCTGATGGGCGAGATGGCGGTGGGTGTGGCGCCCGAGGAGATCTCCGCCGCCATGGCCGAGCTGAGCCGCACCACGCGCCGCCTCACCCTCCGGCCCTTCGGCGAGGGGATCTACAGCGTGATCGTGCCCGCCGCCGAGGTGGACGAGGATCGCACCCGACCGCCCACCCTCGAGGACTTCCGGCAGCAGTTGCGCGCGATCGCGGGCACCGATTTCGGGGTGCATTCCCCGCGCTGGCTGTCGCGGTTCGGTGACGCCACCCGCCTCGCCGAGCGATACCGGGTCGGCCGGGTCCTGCTGGCGGGCGACGCCGCCCACATCCACCCGCCCATCGGCGGGCAGGGCCTGAATCTGGGCGTGCAGGACGCGATGAACCTCGGCTGGAAACTGGCCGCCCAGGTACGCGGAGGCGCCCCCGAAGATCTGCTCGACACCTACGAGACCGAACGTCATCCGGTCGCCGCCGCCGTCCTGGACAACACCCGCGCCCAGACCGCCCTGCTTTCTCCCGAACCGGGCGCCCAGGCCATGCGCCGCCTGCTCACCGAACTGATGGACATCGACGCGGTGCACCGCCGCCTGATCGAGAAGATCACCGCGATCGACATCCGCTACGACCTCGGCCCCGGCCCCGACCTGCTCGGCCGCGGACTGCCCGACCTCGACCTGTCCGAGGGCAGTCTCTTCGACCGGCTGCGTCAGGGACGCGGCGCGGTCCTCGACCGCACGGCGGGCCTGACCGTCGACGGCTGGTCCGACCGCGTCGATCTGCTCACCGAGCCCACTGCGGCACTGGACGTTCCGGCCCTGCTGCTGCGCCCCGACGGCCATGTCGCCTGGATCGGCGACGACCAGACCTCGCTGAACGAGCACCTCGCCCGCTGGTTCGGCCCACCCACCGACTGACCGTCGAGAAATCCGTCCGATCCGAGCCATCCGCGGCACCGGGCTGGCCGAACTCCGTGACATCCCCTCGGCGCGGCACCTCGCCGCCTCTACGGAAGTGACGGACAAACCATGCGAACCCTGCGCAGTACTCTCCTGGTGGCCGCGATGGTCGGCTCGGTGCTCGGCGCCACCGCCTGTTCCGACGACGACTCGACCACCACCACGACCCCCTCCGCCTCGATGACCTCCATGCCGATGACCTCGGCGCCCGCCACCACCGGTGACGCCGCCGCCGGACTCGTCGGGCCCGGGTGCGCGGAATACGCCGCCCAGGTGCCCAGCGGACCCGGCTCGGTGAGCGGCATGGCCCAGGACCCGGTGACGGTCGCCGCCTCCAACAACCCCATGCTCACCACGCTGGTCTCGGCGGTCTCGGGCAAACTCAACCCGGAAGTCGACCTGGTCGACACCCTCAACGGCGGCGAGTTCACCGTGTTCGCGCCCGTCGACTCGGCGTTCGCGAAGATCGACCCGGCCACCATCGAATCGCTGAAGACCGACTCGGCCACCCTCACCAAGATCCTCACCTACCACGTGGTGCCGAACCAGATCGCGCCCGCCGACATCCCCGGCACCCACAAGACCGTCGAGGGCGCCGAGGTGACGGTCACCGGATCGGGTGACACACTGAAGGTCGGCGATGCGAACGTGATCTGCGGTGGTGTCCGCACCGCCAACGCCACCGTCTACATGATCGACAGCGTGCTCATGCCGCCCGCGTCGTGACGACGACCATCGCGGCGCCGAGGGCCGGGACACCGGGGAAGAAATTCCCCGGTGTCACCCATCCGGGCCTGGGAGCAGGCCGAAATCCCTCTCATGCCGACGTCAGGGACGACACGATGACCGACCGGCCGGGTACCGCACCGATCCGTTTGCGTGCGGTCGATCCGGCACCCGCCTGTCCAGCGGTGCCCCGCGACCATGCCGTGCAAGCCGAGCTGGTGCGGTTGCTGGGCGAGGTCGCCGACCGGGACCGGGCCGCGTTCGCCGAGTTCTACCGCGCGACCAGCCCCCGGGTCTTCGGGCTGGCGTTACGGGTGGTGCGCAATCACGGCGCGGCCGAGGACGTCACCCAGGAAGTGTTCCTGCAGGTCTGGTCCCTGGCCGCCGACTACGACCCCGGCAAGGCCAGCCCGATCGGCTGGCTGATGATGCTCACCCATCGCCGCGCGGTCGACCGGGTGCGCGCCGAGCAGTCGGCCACCACCCGTGACCTGGTGTTCGGCCACGCCCATCTGGGCCGTGACCACGACATCGTGGCCGAGGAGGTCACCCAGCGGCTCGACGAGCAATCGGTACTGGACTGTCTGGGCACGATGACCGACCTGCAACGCGAAGCGGTCGCGCTGGCCTACTACAGCGGCCGCACCTATTCCGAGGTCTCCGAGACCCTGGATGTGCCGTTGCCGACGGTGAAGAGCCGGATCAGAGACGGCTTGAAACGACTCGAGAACTGCTTGACCGGAGGAACATCCCGATGAGCGAGACAGATCGGCAGACCCCCTGGTCCTGGCTCGACGACGCCTACCCGTACGCCCTGGACGCACTGACCACCGAGCAGCGCCGCGCCATCGACCACCGGCTCGACGCGGCGGGCCCGGAGGAGACCGAACAGTTCCACACCGCCGTGCACCGCATCCAGGAAACCCTGGCCTCCCTGACCGCGGTCGACTCGGTGCCGCCCCCGGCCCGGCTCGAAGCGGCCCTGATGCGGGCGCTGGACCGGCTCGACCCGCAGGTCCGTCCGCTGATCCGCCGGGACAGTCGATGGCGTCTGCGCTGGCTGACCGTGGCCGCCGCCGCGATCATCGCGGTGGGTGCCGGAGCGGGGATCGCGGTGGTGATGAACCAGGTCGACGACCCGTCGGGGACCCTCACCGCCCAGCAGGTGCTCGAAGACCCCGACAGCCGGTCGTCGTCGGTGCCGATCACCGGCGGTGGCGCCATGACGGTGCACCAGTCCACCTCGCTGGGCGCCGCGGCGGTGTCGCTGGGGGACATGCCCGCGCTGCCCACCGACCGCGCCTACCAGTTGTGGCTGATCCCCGACGGCGGTTCACCGCAGTCGGTGGCGGTCATGGACGCGAGCGCCACGGGCTCAGTCGTCACCCCCGTCGCCAGCACCGACACCCTCGCGGTGACGGTCGAACCGGCCGGTGGCTCGCCGGGGCCGACCACGCAACCGATCGTCAGCATGGTGGTCGGCTGACGATCGGCCCGAAACAGCAGGAGTGACAGCATGTTCCGCACACCGGGCCGCGTCGGCGCCGCCCTCGCCGCGACGGCCGCCGCGGCGGTGGTGCTCGGCGTCGGCCATCTCGTCGCCGCGCTCGTCGACCCGGACGCCTCCCCGTTCTACGTCCTGGGCGCCACGGTCGTCGACCACACCCCGAAATGGTTGAAGGACAGCGCGATCCGGTGGTTCGGCACCAATGACAAACTGGCACTGGCCATCACCATGGCCGTGGTCATGGTAGTGGCGGCCGCGCTGATCGGCCAGCTCGCGCGTCGCAGTCCGGCGCTCGGGGCGGGCCTGCTGGGCGGGCTCGGAGTCGTGGTGGCGGTCCTGGCACTGCAGCGGCCGACCGCGACTCCGGCGTTCGTGGTACCCGCGCTGGTCGGGGCGGCGGCGGGCGTCGCCGCGCTCCTGCTGCTGTTCCGCGCCCCGGTCGACAGCGAGGCGGGCGACGGTCCGACCCGGCGGACGTTCCTGCTCGCCGTGGCGGGGGTGGCGGCCGGTGCCGCGGCCGCGGGCGCCGCGGGCCGGTACCTCGGCAGCCGTCTGCGCGATATCGCCGCCGACCGTGCGGCTTTCGTGCCGCCAGCGGTCGCCGATCCGGCCCCACCGGTCCTGCCCGAGACGGATCTCCCGGTGCCCGGGCTGACCCGCTTCGTCACCCCGGCCGACGAGTTCTACCGCATCGACACCGCCCTGCGACTGCCCGCGCTCACCAGGTCGGACTGGCGGCTGCGCATCCACGGCATGGTGGACCGCGAGCTCGAGCTCGACTTCGACGATCTGGGTGCGCGCCGTGCCGTCGAATCGATGATCACCCTGACCTGCGTCTCCAACGAGGTCGGCGGCGATCTGGTGGGCACGGCCACCTGGACCGGCTACCGGCTCACCGAGCTGCTCGCCGAAGCGGGACCGGCGCCCGACGCCGACATGATCCTCTCGCGCAGCGTGGACGGCTTCACCGCGGGCACCCCGCTGGACGCGGTGGTCGACAATCCCGACGCCCTGCTCGCCGTCGCCATGAACGGCGCGGCACTGCCGGTCGCGCACGGCTATCCGGCCCGGCTGGTCGTGCCCGGCCTCTACGGCTACGTCTCGGCCACCAAATGGGTGGTCGATCTCGAGGTCACCCGGTTCGATCGGGCCCGCGCGTACTGGACCGAGCGGGGCTGGGCCGCACGCGGTCCCATCAAGACCGCGTCCCGGATCGACGTCCCCGCCGCCTTCGCGAAACTGTCCGCCGGACAGGTGACCGTCGCCGGGGTCGCCTGGGCGCAGGGCCGGGGGATCACCGGTGTCGAGGTGCAGGTCGACGACGGCAACTGGCAGCCCGCCACTCTCGCCGCCGCCTATTCCCTGGACACCTGGCGCCAGTGGACGTGGGTCTGGGACGCCCCGCCCGGCACCCACACCCTGCGGGTGCGCGCGGTCGACGGCACCGGCACCGTGCAGACCGAGGCCCGCGCCACCCCGTTCCCCGACGGCGCCACCGGCCGCCACAACCGCGTGGTCACCGTCTCCTGAGCCGATCGGGGCGGTCAGGCGGCGGTCGTGTGCCGGATGACGATGTCGCCCAGGGAATTCCGCGCGTACACCGCGACGGTGTCGGCGGTCTCGGTGGCGTCGACGGGCACCATCCGGTTGCGCACGGCGCCCAGCAGCGCCGTGGTCTCGAGCCGGACCGCGCTGCCGGGATGGACGCCCACCTCCAGTTCGCCGAGCGAGGTCTCCAACCGGAATTCGCCCCGGGTCGCCTCGCCGACGCGGATATCGCCCTTGGCGGTCTTCGCGGTCACCGACTCGCGCGGGTGTTCGATCGTGATGTCACCCAGCGACACCGTGAGATCGCAGCGCCCGATCTCCCCGGCGACCAGCACCCGCCCGACACCGGTGGTGCTGGTCAGCGTGGAGCCCGCGGGTACTTCGACGCGCACGACGATGGTCGGGTTGCCGCCGAACGGAGTGTTGGTGCGCCACGACTTGGGGGTCGTCACGCGCAGGGCGCCGTCGGTGCAGTCGACCGTGGTGTTCTCGGCGGCCCGGACGTCGGCCTTGGAGGACGGGTCGGCGGGCTGGACGACCACCACGCTGTCGGTGCGGTCGGTCGCGACGACGATGAGATCGCCGGACATCAGCTCGACGGTGACATCGATGGGTCGCGGGGTCTGGAAGGTGGACACGGTGGGCTCCTCGCTGGTCGGTGTTCGTTGCTGGAACCACTGTCGCGCCCCCGGCTGACATGTCCCTGACACCGCGCTGACGCCCGGCCGACATCCACCGTCGCCGGGCCGACCGGGCACAATGGGCCCGTGCAGATCGGGATGCTCGGACCGTTGGAAGTCCGTACGGACGACGGCGGATCGACGCAGATACCGGGCGCCCGCGTCCAGGCACTGCTGATCGCGCTCGCCCTCGAACCGGGCCGCGCGGTGCCCAAGACCACCCTGATCGACTGGATCTGGGGCGAACAACCACCCGCCGACGCCGCGAATGCCTTGCAGGCGTTGGTTTCCCGAGCCCGTCGCGTGCTGCCCGCCGACTCCCTCGACGCGCACGCGGGCGGCTACCGCCTGCTGGTGGACCCCGACGCGGTCGACGCCGTGCGATTCGAACGACTCCTGGACCGCGCCCGCGGCGGCGACGACACCCAGCGGACCCGACTGCTGCGCGAGGCCCTCCGGCTGTGGCGGGGCACGCCACTGCAGGACCTCGGCGACACCGCCGTCCCGGTGATCGCCCGTTTCGAGGGAATGCGCCTGGCCGCGCTGGAGGACCTGTACGAGGCCGAGATCCGGCTGGATCGCGGCCCGGAACTGGTCACCGAACTCACCGATCTGGTCGCCCGGCACCCCCTGCGTGAACGGCTCGCCGCGTCGCTCATGCGCGCCCTGGCGGCAGCGGGCCGGGGTGCCGAGGCGTTGACCGTCTACCAGCGCATTCGTGAGGAACTCGCCGACGAACTCGGCGCCGACCCCGCCCCGGAACTGTCCGCCCTGCACGTCGCGCTGCTGCGGGGCGAGGTCGGGGCCCGCGACCAACAGCCCACCACCAACCTGCGGGCCGAACTGAGCAGTTTCGTCGGCAAGCACACCGAGATCGCCGTGGTCCGCGAACTGCTCGCCGCGCACCGGCTCACGACGCTGACCGGACCGGGCGGCTCGGGCAAGACCCGGCTGGCGGTCGAATCCGCGCGCACCATGCTCGACGACCTGCCCGACGGTGCCTGGCTGATCGAACTGGCCGGAACCGACAGCGGCACCGACCCCGCACACCTGGCGCTGACCGCGCTGGGTCTGCGCGACGCCCTGCTGGGCAGCCCCGCGCGCACCGACCCGATGGACCGGCTGATCGCGGCCCTGCGCGACCGCGAAACCCTGCTCGTCCTCGACAACTGCGAACACGTCATCGAATCGGCGGCGGCCTTCGCCCATCGCGTGCTCGGCGAATGCCTCCGGGTGCGCATCCTCGCCACGAGTCGCGAACCGCTCGGGATCACCGGGGAGGCGCTGTGGCAGGTCGAGCCGCTGACCCTGCCCGCCGATGGCGCCACGCCCGCGCAGATCGAGTCCGCACCGGCCGTCGCGCTGCTGGGTGACCGTGCCCGCGCGGTCCGCCCCGATCTCCCCGGCGATCCGGACAGCCTGGCCACCATGGCCCGCATCTGCCGGGCGCTCGACGGCATTCCGCTGGCGATCGAACTGGCCGCGGCCCGGCTGCGCACCCTGTCCCTCGACCAGCTCGCACACCGCCTCGACGACCGCTTCCGGCTGCTCACCGGCGGCAGCCGGACCGCCATCGCCCACCACCGCACCCTGCGCGCGGTGGTCGACTGGAGTTGGGAGCTGCTCGGCGAACCGGAACGGCGGGTGCTGCGCAGGCTCGCGGTGTTCTCCGGTGGCGCGAGTCTGGAAGCGGCGGAACGGGTCTGCGCGGGGGAGGACATCGACCCGTGGGACGTGCTCGAACTCCTCACGGCCCTCACCGACAAGTCATTGCTGCAAGCCACTACCGACGGCAGCCCGCGGTTCCGTCTGCTCGAGACCATCAAGCGCTACGCCACCGACCGGCTCGCCGAATCCGGGGAAGACGAGGCCGTTCGTCGCGCGCACCTGGCCTACGTCACCGACCTGGCCGCCACCGCCGAACCCCACCTGCGCCGCGCCGACCAACTGGAATGGCTCGCCGTGCTCGCCACCGAACACGACAACCTCACCGCCGCGATGCGAGGCGCGCTGGCCGCCGAGGACGCGGCGGGCGCGATGCGGCTGGCCGCGGCCGCGGGCTGGTACTGGTGGCTGGCGGGCCACAAGGGCGAGGGCACCGAACTGGTCATCGCGGCCGCTGCACTGCCCGGTGAGGTCGACGACGAGACCAGGGCGCTGGTCTACGGGCTGATCGTGCATTTCGTCACCTCGGGCCGCAGTGACGAACAGCAGGTCGCCGCATGGATCCGCGCCGCCCGCCGATTCGGTCGCGACGCCACCGGCGGCCACCCGGCCCTGCGCTTCACCGTCGCCCTGGAACGGATGCTGCACGGCCCCACGGAATTCCTGCCCGCCTTCGAGACGCTGCTGGCCGACGACGACCCCTGGGTGCGCGCGCTGGCCCGCCTGCAACTGGGCAAACTGCGCACCATCCTCGGGCGGCCCGGCCCCGAACCGGACGAATACCTGGCCGCGGCCCTGTCCGAGTTCCGGGCGCTCGGCGAACGCTGGGGCATGTCGTTCGCCCTCACCGAACTCGCCAACCGCACGGCTCTACGCGGCGAATTCGCCCACGCCATCGCACTTTTCGACGAAGCCATCGCCGTGGTCACCGAGGTGGGCGCCGACGAGGACGTGGTCGGCATGCGCGCCCGCCAAGCGCAGCTGTATCACCTGCTCGACGACCCCGCCGCCAGCGCGGCCGCCCTCGCCGACGCCCACCGCGTCGCCGACCAGAACGGCTGGCCCACCGCCAGGGCCGAAGTCGCCCTCACCCGGGCCGAACTCGCCCGCTGGAACCACGACACCGCGCTGGCCCACCAGCAGATCACCCTCGCCCGCACCCTGCTCGGCCCCGATGCCGACCAACCGGTCCTGCGAGCCATGACCCACACCCAACTCGGCTACCTCGCCACCGACCTCCCCACCGCCCACACCCACCACGCCACCGCCTTCACCGCCGCCTCCACCGCAGGCCACGCACCCCTTCTGGCCACGGTCCTCGTCGGCCTGGCCGACCTGGCCCTCCGTCACCACCACCCCGACAAGGCCACCCACCTCCTCGCCGCCAGCACCACCACCCGAGGCTGCCCCGACCACGCCAACCCCGACGCGACCAGAATCGAACAGCAAGCTCGAACCCTCCTCGGCGACAAGGACTTCACCACAGCCCTCCACCTCGGCTCCACCACCGACCCCACAGCCCTGGCGGCGGTCACCCTCGCCTTGTGACCCCGGGTCGTAGCAGGGGCTCTCGGGCCGGGCTCCTCATGGACTCGTCATGGCGCGACTCACCCTGCCGAACCCGGGATCGTCAGATGCCGGTGTGCCCTGATTTGAGCGGGGTCACACGGACGGCTGCTGTCAGCCGAGTTCTTCGGCGACGAAGTGGGCGGCCTCGTCGCGGCTTCCGTTGACGAAGTAGAGGAAGTGGCCGTAGCTGAGGGCGTTGCCGAAGCCCGCGGCGGGGTCGCCGCCCGCGCAGACGCGGTCGCCGGAGCTGCAATAGTCGTGGAGGCGGTCGGCGAATTCGGCCAGGGCGCCGGTGGGGAGGGGGCCGGTGCCGGAGAGGGCGGGGTCGGCGGTGCCGCGGTTGTAGGGTTCGGCGCCGTTGCGGACCGGGTTGCCGAACAGGGCGATCGCGTCGATGCGGGCGGCGGCCTGGTCGGTGAGGGCGGTGCGCGCGGCGAGGGTGTTGCTGATGACGCGGGCGCCCTGCGAGTAGCCGAGCAGGACGAGCTGCTGGTCGGGGCAGGCGGCGGCGGTGGCATTGAGCAGCGCCGTGAGGTTCTCGACGCCGCGCACGGAGCTGTCGGGACTCATCGAGGCGGGGTATTCGAGCTCACCGACGGTGGCGGTGCGGCCCGACTCCCGGGCTATCCGCTGGCCCAGGGGAGTGAGCAGCAGGCTGCCCGACTGCGGTTCGAGCGTGCCGCGCACGGTGACGACCCGGAGCTGCGCGCACTCCCCGGAACTCGCGGCGGGCTCGGCGGCCGCGCTCGGGAGGGCGGGCAGTGCCAGTGCCGCGGCGGAGACGACGGCGGACAGCAGGATTCGGGATCGTGCGCGCATGCGCTCACTGTAATGCGTGAGCCCGCGCGAAATCAGTCCAGATCGATGGCGACCGCGCGGCCGGTCCGGAACCAGTAGTCGTGCAACTCCCGGATCTTCGCGCGCGACGGCAGCCCGCGCAGATGCACGAGGCATTCGCCGATACCGAGCGGAACCACGGTGTCGCACAGCAGGGTTCGCGCCGTGGCCGCTTCGTCGGGATCGGTGATCTCCCTGGCGGTGCCCTGATGGACGCCGTCGGGCAACCGTAGGGCCACCGCCGGGTCGGCGCGGATATTGAGCAGCCAGGCATTGACGGCACCGGGTCGCTCGATGGTGATGTTCGGCGGCATCAGCTGCACCAGATAGGCGCGGTCACCCGCACGCAGCACGCGCACGCATTTCGGTCGCGGCTCGCCGGTCTTGCGGCCGGTGGTGGTGAGCACGCCGTAGCCGCGCGGCACCCGCAGCCGGAACAGCGGCCGCATGGCGTCGCTGAGCAGTTTGCCGTGCCGCGCGGAACGGATCAGCCGACCGTGCTTGCCGATGGCCTCCCGCGCGGCCGCGCGCCGGGCGAGATCTGCGTCGTCCATCTCTCCATGATGCGCCCGGTGCGGGGCAATGGGATCGTCATGTCGGGACCGCGCGTCGAGTGGGTATGCGACCGACGACAGCTCATCCATCGAGAAGCGCCACCGCGCGCGGGAGTGCCTCGGACCGTGGGCGTCGGAACAGACGGCGGCACAGCGGGTCCGGGGGAGACAAGCGAGAGGAGTTCGATCTCGTGGAGAACATCGTTCGGCCGTTGATCGTCGTGCTCGTCACGATGGCGATCACGATGCTGGCGGGACTGCTGGTCGACCGGGGCCTGCGTTTCGCCGCGCGTCGCAGGCCCGACACCCACATGCCGATGCTGCTACGCCGCACCCAGCTGCCGTTGCAGGTGCTGCTCGCCACGCTGGCCCTGCATCTGGCCTATCCGCTGGCGGAGCTGGACCTGCGTCAGGACGTGGTGATCCGCAATGTGCTGGCCACCGCCGCACTGCTGGCGGCGGCCTGGCTGGTGGTCCGGCTCGCCGACGCGGTCGCGGAGAACCTGCTGCGCCGCTACGCCGAGCGCACCAGCGACACCTCCCGGGTGCGTCAGCTGCGCACCCAGCTGGGACTCGTGCGCCGCGTCATCACCTCGGTGCTGGTCGTGACCACCGCGGCGGTGGCGATCCTGCTGCTGTTCCCGAGCCTGCGCACCCTGGGCACCTCGATGCTGGCCTCGGCCGGTGTCATCGGCATCATCGCCGGTGTCGCCGCCCAGTCCACGCTGAGCAATCTCATGGCGGGACTGCAGATCGCCTTCGGCGACTCGGTGAAGATCGGCGACACCGTGGTGGTGGAAGGCGAATGGGGGACCGTCGAGGAGATCACCCTGGCCTTCCTCACCGTGCGGATCTGGGACGACCGACGGCTCACCATGCCGGTCTCCTACTTCAACAGCAAGCCCTACGAGAACTGGTCGCGCGGTGGACCGCAGGTCACCGGGACCGTCCTGCTGCATCTGGACCACAGCACGCCGGTTCCCGTGCTGCGCGAACATCTGCACGAGTACCTGCGCGGCAGGTCCGAATGGGACCGCCGCACCTGGAGTCTGCTGGTCACCGACAGCACCCCGGTGAACATCGTCGTGCGCGCGGCCATGTCGACCTCCAACGCCGACGACGCGTGGACCCTGCGCTGCGCGGTCCGCGAGGAACTGCTGGACTGGCTCGCCCGCAACCACCCCAACGCCCTGCCGAAGATCCCCACCTCGATCATCGGCGGCGACCGCGACAGCGCGGTGGCCCCCGAGCGCGAGGAGGTCGGCGCGCGGTGACCGCGCGGCGCCCGGCAACGGATACGGTGCTGCGAGGAGACCGAAGGGAGACGGGATGACCACCGCGTCCGAAGTCGGCGACTTCGCCGAGCGTCACGGCCTGACCCTGGCGGTCGCCGAATCGCTGACCGGCGGCACTCTCGCCGCCGCCCTCAGCGCCGCACCCGACTCGGCCCAGTGGTTCCGCGGCGGGGTGGTCGCCTACTCCGTGCTGGTCAAACAGCAGGTCCTGGGCGTGCCGGAGGTGCCGGTGGTGTCCGAGACCGCCGCGCTCGCGATGGCCACGGGTGTGCGGGAGCTGACCGACGCCGATGTCGCCGTCGCGACCACCGGCGTCGGCGGGCCCGGCCCCGAGGACGGCGAACCGGCCGGATCGGTCTGGTGCGCCGTCGCCACCCGCGACGCCGCGTGGGCGGTGCACCGCGATTTCGACGGCGATCCCGAGGCGGTGCTGGCCCAGTCGGTGGACTGCGCGCTCGCACTGCTGCACGAGGGTCAGAAGCGCGTCGTGTCCGGCCGGTAGTCCGGCGGTTCCGCCACCTCGCCACGCTGCGTTGGTAGCGTGGCGGAGGTGTGCGGCGCACACCGCGCACGGGAACGCTGGTGGCAGGCCGGAGACGGCGGGCCGCGTTGGTCGATGGAATCGATGTCCCCGGACGAGAGGCCGTTCGATGCGCGCACAGATCAGCTTGACCGTCGACGGGCAACCCAGGGCGGTCGAGGTCGACACCCGGACCACCCTGCTCGACGTACTGCGCGAGCAGCTCGCGATCACCACCCCGAAGAAGGGCTGCGATCACGGGCAGTGCGGGTCGTGCACGGTACTGCTGGACGGCCGCCGGGCCACCCTGTGCCTGGCACTGGCCGTCGCTCACGACGGCGCCACCATCCTCACCGCCGACGGACTCGCCGACGGCGACGACCTGCACCCCGTCCAACAGGCGTTCCTCGCCCACGACGGCTTCCAGTGCGGCTACTGCACGCCGGGCCAGATCTGCTCGGCCGTCGGCATGCTCGAGGAGGTGAAGGCGGGCGCGCCGAGCCTGGTCACCGACGACGCGGCGGGCGGGATCACCCTCGACGCCGAGGAGATCCGGGAGCGGATGAGCGGTAATCTGTGCCGCTGCGGCGCCTACCCGAACATCGTCGCCGCGATCCAGGAGGCGGGCCGATGAGGGAGTTCGCCTACGAGCGCGCCACCGACGCGGCCGCCGCGGTGGGCACCGTGCGCGCCGACCCGGACGCCGTATTCCTCGGTGCCGGAACCAATCTCGTCGACCACCTCAAACTCGGGATCACCGCGCCCGGACGACTGGTGGACGTCAGCAGGCTTCCCTTCGACGAGGTGAGCGAGCGCCCCGACGGCACCGTGCGCGTCGGCTCGGCCGTGCGCAATGCCGACCTGGCCGCCCACCCGCTCATCCGCGCCCGCTACCCGATGCTCTCGGCCGCCCTGCTCGCGGGCGCCTCACCCCAGCTCCGCAATCTCGCCACCACCGGCGGCAACCTGCTGCAACGCACGCGCTGCGCCTACTTCCAGGACCCGACCGTGCCGTGCAACAAGCGCGAGCCGGGCAGCGGATGCGCGGCGATCGGCGGTTTCGACCGGGAACACGCCATCTTCGGCGCGTCGCCGGACTGTATCGCCACCCATCCCTCGGACATGGCGGTAGCGATGGCCGCGCTCGGCGCCACGGTCCGCGTCCTCGGCGCCGACGGCGAACGCGCGATCCCGGTGGTGGACCTGCATCGCCTACCCGGCACCGAACCCGAGCGCGACACCGTGCTCGACCACGGCGATCTGATCACCGCCGTCGACCTGCCCGTCCTCGCCTGGGCGACCCGCTCGACCTATCGCAAGGTGCGCGATCGCGCGTCCTACGCGTTCGCGTTGGTCTCGGTCGCCGCAGCCCTCGACCTCGACGACGGTGTCGTACGCGCCGCGCGGATCGCCTTCGGCGGCGTCGCGCACAAACCGTGGCGTGCCTTCGCCGCCGAAGACGCGCTGCGCGGCGCACCCGCCACCGAACAGAGCTTCCTCGCCGCCGCCGACGCCGAACTGGCCGCCGCGCGACCACAGCGCCAGAACGCCTTCAAGATCCCCCTCGCCAGAGCGGTCCTGGTGGCGACCCTGCGTGACCTGGCCGGGCGGGAGGCACGATGACCGTCCAGCCCCGAGCCATGGGCACCTCGCCCACCCGCCTCGACGGACCGGCCAAACTCCGCGGCCGCGCGCCCTACGCCATGGAACACCCGCAACGAGATCCCCTGCACGCCTTCCCGATCCAGGCCACGATCGTCCATGGTCGCGTGCGCGAGATCGATCCGAGCGAGGCCGAGCGCATGGACGGCGTCGTCGCCGTGCTCACCCAGCACAATGCCGCCCGGCTGGTCTCCGACGACGACCAGGAACTGTTCATCCTGCAGAACGGCGACATCGCCTTCCGCAACCAGCTCATCGGCGCGGTCGTGGCGACCAGTCCCGAGATCGCCCGTGAGGCCGCCTCGCGGGTGCGGGTGACCTACGACGAGCAACCCGCCGACCTCGCCTTCGGCACCGACCGCGACGACCTCTACCGGCCCGACGACGTGAGCGGCGGTTTCGCCTCCGACACCTCCATCGGCGACGTGGACACCGCGCTGGCCCAGGCGCCGGTCACCGTCGACCACACCTATACGACCCCGATGGTCCACAACAATCCGATGGAACCGCACGCCACCATCGCGCAGTGGACCGGCGACACTCTCACCCTGTTCGACTCCACTCAGGGCCCGCACGTGGTCCGCGCCACGATCGCGTCGCTGTTCGGGCTCGAACCCGAACAGGTGCGGGTCGTCGCGCCCTATGTCGGTGGCGGTTTCGGGTCGAAGGGCGAACCGCACGCCAATATCGTGCTCGCCGCGATGGCCGCGAAACTCGTCGACGGCAGGCCGGTGAAACTGCCGCTGACCCGCCAGCAGCTGTACTCGCTGGCCGGGTACCGCACACCCACCATCCAGCGGGTGCGGCTCGGCGCGCACCGCGACGGCACACTCACCGCGATCGCGCACGAGGTGCTCGAACAGACCTCCACGGTCAAGGAATTCGCCGAGCAGACCGCGATCGGCACCCGGATCATGTACTCCGCGGCGAACCGGGCCACCTCCCATCGCCTCGCGCCCCTGCACGTGCCGGTGTCGTCGTGGATGCGGGCGCCGGGCCACTGCCCGGGCATGTACGCGGCCGAGACCGCCCTGGACGAACTCGCCGTCGCCCTCGGCATGGACCCCATCGCGCTGCGCATCCACAACGAACCCGAGGTCGACCCGGAATCGGGGCGCCCGTTCTCCAGCCGTGGTCTGGTCGAATGTCTGCGCACCGGCGCCGAGCGTTTCGGCTGGGCCGACCGCGACCCGACGCCGCGCTCCCGACGGGAAGGACGCTGGCTGGTCGGCACCGGAGTCGCGGCCGCGACCTATCCGGCCGACGTGTCCGCGGGCAACAGCGCCAGGGTCCGCTGGACCGGCGACCGCTACGAAGTCGCCATCGACGCCATGGACATCGGCACCGGCACCTGGACCACGCTCGGCCAGATCGCCGCCGACGCACTCGACGTCGACCAGGACCGGATCGCGTTGCGCATCGGTGATTCCCGCCTGCCCACCGGGACCGTCGCCGGTGGTTCCACGGGCATGGCCTCCTGGGGATCGGCCGTGGTCGCGGCCGCGCGAGCCTTCCGAGACCAACACGGGACCACGCCCGCCGAGGGCGCGGAGGTCACCGTGGAAGCCTCCGAAGGCCCAGCGCGCGAACAGTATTCGACCCACGCCTTCGGTGCGCACTTCGCCGAGGTCAGGGTCGATGTCGACACCGCCGAGATCCGCGTGCCACGGATGGTCGGGGTCTTCGCCGCGGGCCGCATCATCAATCCGCTCACCGCGCGCTCCCAGTTCCTCGGCGGGATCACCATGGGCGTGTCGATGGCACTGTTCGAGGAGAGCCAGTTCGACACGCGGTTCGGGCAGGTGGTCAACCACGATCTCGCGGGCTACCACATCCCGGTCAACGCCGATATCGGCGAGATCGACGTGAGCTGGATCGACGAACACGATCCACACGTCAACCCGATGGGCAGCAAGGGCATCGGCGAGATCGGCATCGTCGGCTCCGCCGCCGCGGTCGGCAACGCGATCCACCACGCCACCGGGGTGCGCGTGCGCGACCTACCGATCCGCGTCGACGATTTGCTCGGGCGATGAGCGGGCGGGCATACACCCGCCCGCCCACTCGTCACCTGTCCTGAAGACGCAGCCGCGTGTCGACAGGACCTGCGATCACACGCTGATGGCCTGCTGTTCGCGCGGCCGCGAGATCTCGATCTTGCGGGGCTTGGCCTTCTCCGCGACCGGAATCGACAGTCGCAGGACGCCGTCGTAGTAGTCGGCGCGGATGCGGTCGGTGTCGAGGTTGTCGCCGAGGAACAGTTGGCGGCTGAACACGCCGCGAGGACGTTCGGCCGCGATCATCGACCGCTCGGCGTCGAGGGCGGGTCGCGCCGCGCGTACGGTCACCACGTTGCGTTCGACATCCAGGTCCAGGGAGTCGGGGTCGATACCCGGCAGATCGAATTCGACGACGAAGTCGTCACCGTCACGCCAGGCATCCATCGGCATCGCCGCGGGCCGGGCCGCGGTGCCGAAGACCTGCTGGGTGAACCGGTCCAGCTCACGGAAAGGATCGGTGCGCATCAACATGGTCGCCACCTCCACTCACTCCAATCTCGATAGCGTTGTCATCAGGTTATCTCTGGCACCTGACATAGATATTATTTAGCACTCTCGGTAGGTGAGTGCAAGGTCTGGCAGCAGTTAATCTGGAGATGTACGCGGTGATGACGAGGTGAGGACTTCCATGGCGCTGGAGTGGGAAGGTCTGCCCACGGCCGGGCAGGCGGTGTACGCGATCTCGGTGGCCGCCGAGTTGGCCGGAGTGGGCGTGCAGACGCTGCGCCTCTACGAGCAGCACGGGCTCATCACCCCGGCGCGCAGCACCGGCGGCACCCGCCGCTACAGCGGTGACGACCTGGCCCGGCTGCATCGCATCACCAGCTTGACCAGTGAGGGCGTCACCCTGAACACCGTCGCCCGCATCCTCGAACTCGAGGACACCGTGGCGCGGCTGACCGCCGAACGTGATCGGTTACGCGCCGGTCTGCGGGACTGACCAGGCGCTGTTTCCCCGACGACCACGCGGGTATGGCGCCAACAGAATGTCCGCCGGACCAGGAGGTGCAGGTCATGCCCCAGCAGACGTGGAGTGCCAAGCGTGAACGGCAGTACCAGGACATCAAGAAGTCCGAGCGCGCACGTGGCCGCAGCGAGAAGCGGGCCGAGGAGATCGCCGCGGCCACGGTGAACAAGACTCGGTCCCAGCACGGGGAGACCAAGAGCAAGCGCGGCGGTCAGCGGGCCCAGGGCAGTGGCAAGACCCGCGACGAGCTCTACGCGGAGGCGCGCAAGCGCAATATCGACGGCCGCTCGAAGATGAACAAGCAGGAACTGGCCCACGCCCTCGGTCGCGCCTGACCCACTGCGAAAGGGTTCGCCATGCAGATCGGTTTCAAATTGGCGGCCGAGGCCTTCGGTCCCCACGAACTGGTGCGCCAGGCCGTGCGGGCCGAAGCGGTCGGCTTCGATTTCGTCGAGATGAGCGACCACTTCCACCCGTGGCTCGACAACCAGAACCACTCGCCGTTCGCGTGGACCGTGCTCGGCGCGATCGCGGCGCGCACCGAGCGGATCGGGCTGGCCACCGGCGTGACCTGTCCGATGATCCGCTACCACCCCGCGATCATCGCCCAGGCCGCCGCCACCACCGCACTGCTGTCCGACGGGCGCTTCACCCTCGGCATCGGGTCGGGGGAGCGGCTCAACGAGCACATCGTCGGCGGCGACTTCCCGCCGGTGCGGGTGCGACAGCGGATGCTGCGCGAGGCGCTCGAGATCATCCGGTTGCTCTGGCGCGGCGGCTATCGCAGCTACGACGGGCGATATCTGTCGCTGTCGGACGCGCGGGTGTTCGACCTGCCCGAGACACCGCCGCCGATCGCGGTCGCGGCGGGCGGTCCGCGCGCGGCCGAACTCGCCGCCGAACTCGGTGACGGCTTGTTCGCGACCGAACCGAAACCCGAACTCGTCGAAGCCTTCCAGCAGGCGGGCGGCGAGGGACCGCGCTACCTCGAGGTGGGTGTCGCCTTCGCCGAGGACGAGCGCACCGGCGCCGAGGCCGCGCTGTCGACGAACCGGTGGTCGGTCGGCGGCTGGAAGGTGATGAGCGAATTGCCCAATCCGGCCAACTTCGCCGCCGCGACCACCACCGTACGCGCGGAGGACATGCTCGAGGCGATGATCTGCGGCAACTACCCCAAGCGCTATGTCGACGCCGTGCGCGAGGCGGTCGAGGCCGGATACGACCGCGTGGTGCTGATGAACGCGGGCCCCGACATGGACGCGTTCCTCGATTTCTACGACAGCGAGCTGAACGAGTTGCTGCGCGCGCAGGTCTGAGGAGGCGGTCGCGATGGTGATGCGCGTCGGCACGTCCGGCTGGCAGTACCGGGATTGGCGCGGGGTGCTGTATCCGCCGGACGTGCCGGTGCGGCGCTGGCTCGAGCACTACGCGCGGGCCTTCGCGACCGTCGAATCGAACAATGCCTTCTACCGGCTGCCGAGCCGCGAGACGTTCGCGGCGTGGCGGGAGCGCACCGGCGACGACTTCGTGGTCGCGGTGAAGGCCAGCCGGTATCTCACCCACATCAAGCGCCTGCGCGACCCCGACGAGCCGGTCGCGCGCCTGCTCGACCGGGCCGAGGGTCTCGGTGACCGGCTCGGGCCGATCCTCCTCCAGCTCCCGCCCACCCTGCGGGCCGACGCGGACCTGCTCGACGCCTGCCTGCGCTGTTTCCCCGCCTCGACGCGGGTGGCGGTCGAACCCCGGCACGAGTCGTGGTGGACCGACGAGATCCGCGCGGTCCTGGAAACGGGCGGGGCCGCCCTGGCCTGGGCCGACCGCGATTCCCGGCCGGTCACGCCGCTGTGGCGCACCACCGACTGGGCCTACCTGCGCCTGCACGCCGGGCGCGCCGCACCCGCACCGCACTACGGGCGGCAGGCGTTGAAGACCTGGGTGGGCCGACTGCACGACGCCTTTCCCGCGCGGGCCGACAGCTACGTCTACTTCAACAACGACCACGGCGTCGCGGCCGTGCGCGACGCGATCACCTTCGCCCACCTGGCCGACCACGCCGGTGCCGCGGTGACCCGGGTGCCCGAGCTGTCCGAGGCGGTGGCATCGTGACGACCTATCCCGGTGCGGCCGAATACATTCCGGACACCGACGACCTGGACACCGTCCGCACGGCCGCGGACCGCTGCCACGGCTGCGACCTCTACCGCGACGCCACCCAGACCGTCTTCGGTGACGGCGCCGCCCACGCGCACACCGTCCTCATCGGCGAACAACCCGGCAACGACGAGGATCTCGACGGCCACCCCTTCGTCGGCCCGGCGGGTCGCCTGCTCGACCGCGCCCTCGACGACCTCGGCGTCGACCGCGACACGCTGTATCTCACCAACGCGGTCAAGCACTTCCGCTTCGAACAGCGCGGCAAACGCCGCATCCACCAGCAGCCGCGCCGCACCGAGATCGTCGCCTGCGCGCCCTGGCTGAACACCGAACTCGACCTGGTCGCCCCCGAATTGGTGATCTGCCTCGGTGCCATCGCCACCCACGCCGTCCTCGGCCCGAAAGCCAAGGTCACCGAGCTGCGTGGCCACGTCGTCGACGACGATCCCTTCCGTGTCGGCGTCACCGTCCACCCGTCCGCCGTCCTGCGCGCGCCGGACCGGACCGAGGCATACTCCGCCTTCGTCGACGACCTGCGAACGCTGTTCCGAGCGGGCTGATCCGCTCGGCGAGCGGCAATTGGAGTGGAACCTCTGGGTCAACTGAGGAAGACGCGCTTCAGCAGCGCGCGCAGCTGCTCGCGCTCCTGCTCGTCCAGGCGGTCCAGACCGGTGCTGGTGACGTGCATCTTCGCGCGGATGGCGTCGGCGACGCGCTCGCCCTCGGGCGTGATGACGAGGGTGGTCACCCGGCGGTCGGTGGCGCTGGTCTCGCGGCGGACCAGGCCGCGCTTCTCCAGGCGATTGATGATGCCGGTGACATTGGACGCGTCGCAGGCCATCCGCTCGGCCAGCGCGCGCATGGCGACGGGACCACGGCGCAGCACCGTGAGGGTCTTGCCCTGGCTGGCGGTCAGGTTCTCGCTCGCCGCGGCCACGGTGAAATCGCCGTAGTAGACACCCAGCGACACCGACAGCAACTCCATGAGCTGGTCTTTCCCGGTCGGGGTCACGGCGGTCATATGACCACTCTATCCGCAGAAACTTGACTATCTCAAATATCTACGCCTAGCGTTGCTTGAAGTTCTCAACCTTCGACATTCTCAAGTAGCTATCAGGAGCAGCCAGTGATCGTCACCGACACCTCGCGCACGGCCGAGGTCCTGTCGCGGCCCGTCGACATCAACGGACTGACCGTCCCGAACCGCATCGTGATGGCGCCGATGACGCGGATGTTCTCGCCCGACGGCATCCCCGGCGACGATGTGCGCTCGTACTACGCGCGTCGCGCGGCGGCGGGCGTGGGCCTGATCGTCACCGAGGGCACCTATGTCGGCCACGACTCGGCCGGTCAGAGCGACCGGGTGCCGCGCTTCCACGGCGAGGACCAGCTGGCAGGCTGGGCGAAGGTTGCCGCCGACGTGCACGCGGCGGGCGGCACCATCGTGCCGCAACTGTGGCACATCGGCATGGTCCGCAAGCAGGGCGAACCGCCCGTCGCCGACGCACCCGCGGTCGGTCCGTCCGGCATCCGCGTCGACGGGACCGAGGGCACCGGCAAGGCGATGACCAGCGCCGATCTCGACGATGTCATCGGCGCCTTCGCCGATGCCGCCGCGGCCGCCGAGCGCATCGGCTTCGACGGTGTCGAACTGCACGGCGCCCACGGCTACCTGCTCGACCAGTTCCTGTGGTCGCGCACCAACCGCCGCGAGGACTCCTACGGCGGCGACCCCGTGGCCCGCACCCGATTCGCGGCCGAGATCGTCGCCGCGGTCCGCGCCGTCGTCTCGCCCACCTTCCCGGTGATCTTCCGCTACTCGCAGTGGAAGCAGGAGGCCTACGACGCGCGCCTGGCCGAGACGCCGCAGGACCTCGAGGCCATCCTGGCCCCGCTCGCCGCCGCGGGCGTCGACGCCTTCCACGCCTCCACCCGCCGCTACTGGCTGCCCGAATTCGAGGGTTCGGACCTGAATCTGGCCGGATGGACCAAGAAGCTCACCGGCAAGCCCACCATCACCGTCGGCTCGGTCGGCCTCGACGGCGATTTCCTGCGCGCCTTCGCGGGCCACGGTGCCGAACTCGGCAGCATCGACAACCTCCTCGACCGCATGGAACGCGACGAATTCGACCTCGTCGCCATCGGCCGCGCCCTCCTCCAGGACCCCGACTGGGCGGCCAAACTCCTCACCGGCCGCCTCGACGAAGTCCGCCCCTACGACGCCGCCGCCCTGAAAACCCTGAGCTGAGGCCGGAATCCGCGGTCGGTCAGTGGCGGCCCTCGGCGAATTCCTCGACGATCTTCGCGCAGAAGGCGGGGAGGTCGTCGGGGTTGCGGCTGGAGACCAGGCCGTTGTCGGTGACGACCTCCTGGTCGACGACCGTGCCGCCCGCGTTGCGGATGTCGGTGCGGACGCTGGGGTAGGAGGTGAGGGTGCGGCCGCGTACGGCGTCGGCTTCGACCAGGGTCCACGGGCCGTGGCAGATCACGCCGATGGGCTTGCCGGTGGCGACGAATTCCTTGACGAAACCGACGGCGGCCGGGTCCTGGCGCAGTTTGTCGGGGTTGGTGGTGCCGCCGGGGAGCAGCAGGGCGTCGTAGTCGTCGGGGCTGGCCTGGCCGACGACCTGGTCGACCGGGAAGGTGTCGCCGGGTTCGACGTCGTGGTTCATGGCCTGGATCGAACCGGATCGCAGCGACAGCAGCTCGGTGGTCGCACCGGCCTGCTCGACCGCGCTGCGCGGCTGGACGAGCTCGACCTGTTCCACACCGTCGGTGGCCAGGATGGCGACGGTCTTTCCGGACAGCGGGTGCTGGGGCATGGCATTCCTCCTCGGTCGGGGTCTGCGAGGCGCATACCCGCTCCCGGCCGCCGAAACAGCGCGGGGTCGCGCGGGTGATTGAGGATCGGGGGCCCGGGTAGGGCGAGAGGGAGACCGCTTCTCAGCGATGGAAGGAAGGTGGACTCATGTCGTCGATGGATCCCGATCCCACCCGGATTCCCGATCTCGAGCCCGGAGGTGGGGTGGCGCCCGGGGCCACGCCACCGGAGACGGCGCAGACCTCCGGACTGTCCGCGCCCGAACCCCGGACGAGTCACCGGTTCCCGCCCACCGGCATCGGCGCCATCGCCGTGGTGGTGCTGCTCATGGCGGTGTTGATCGCGGCCGCGATCGGTGTGCTCGCCGCGCTGTGACGGATCTACCGCTGACCGGCCTCGGGTTCGGTGTCGGCGGTGAAGTCCGATCGGTCGGGTCCGCCGGGCCGATCGGGCCGGAAGGAGACGACCGGGTAGCCGTGCTCCGGATCGGCGGTGATCTGGGCGCGGACCCGGTAGACCCGCTCGACCAGCTCGGCGGTGATCACCTCGGCGGGCGTGCCCAGCGCGACGACGCGGCCGCCGTCGAGGATCAGCAGCCGGTCGCAGAACATGGCGGCCAGGTTGAGATCGTGCAGGGCGATGTAGCTGGTGACCGGCAGGGCCGCGACCAGGGCGAGGATGTCGAGCTGGTGGCGGATGTCGAGATGGTTGGTCGGTTCGTCGAGCAGCAGTTCGCGGGGGCGTTGGGCCAGCGCGCGGGCGATCTGGGTGCGCTGACGCTCACCGCCCGAGAGGGTGTGCCAGCGATCGCCCGCCTTGTGGGTCATCCCGGTGTGGGCGAGGGCCTCGCGGACCGCCTCGGCATCGGCGCCCGCGTCACCGCCGAAGACGCCACGATGCGGGATGCGGCCCAGGGAGACCACGTCCTCGACGGTGATGTCGACTTCGGTGTCGGCGTGCTGGTCGACGACCGCGATCCGGCGGGCGATCCGGTTGCGGCGCAGGGTGGTCAGGTCGACGTCGTCGAGCAGCACCCGGCCGCTGTCGGGACGGCCGATACCGCTGAGCAGCCGTAACAGTGACGATTTGCCGGAACCGTTGGGCCCGAGCAGGCCGATCGTCTCGCCCGCGACCGGCTCGACGGTGATGCCGTCGAGGATCAGCTGACCGCCGCGCGTCCAGCGCAGTTTCTCCGAGCGCAGGGTCATGCCATCGCCCGATTCCGCAGCAGCAGCGCGATGAAGGCGGGCACCCCGATGAGCGCGGTCGCCACGCCGACGGGAATCTCGGTGGGCGCGAACACCGTGCGCGCCACCACATCGACCCACACGGTGAACACCGCGCCCGCGACCACGGCCGCGGGCAGCAGCCTGCTGTGTCGAGGGCCCACCACGAAGCGTGCCGCGTGCGGCAGGACCAGTCCGACGAAACCGATCGCCCCGGCCGCGCTGACCAGGGCCGCGGTCGTCAGCGCGGTGACGGCGAGCAGCAGCGCGCGGGTGGCCCGCACCGGGATGCCCAGCGCGGCCGCCGAGGCGGCACCGAAGGTGAACGCGTCCAGCGCGGCCGCGCGACCGAGACAGAGCACCAGACCGACCGCGGTCACCGAGGCGCACACGGCCACATCGGCCCAGTCCGCGCCCGCGAGCGAACCCAGCAGCCAGAACAGCACGCCACGGGTCTGTTCGGCGTCGGCGCTGGAGACCACGATGAACGAGGTGAGCGCCGAGAACAGCTGTGTCCCGGCCACGCCCGCCAGCACGATGCGCGCGGTGCCGCCGCCCGCCGCCGCGGCCAGCACCAGGACCAGCGCGAACGCGGCCACCGCGCCGCCGAACGCCCCGGCGGCCAGCGAGATCGAGCCAGCGCCGAGCCCGAGCACCGCGACCAGCACGGCCCCGGTCGAGGCGCCCGAGGAGATGCCGAGCACGAACGGGTCGGCGAGCGGATTGCGCAGCACCGATTGCAGGATGGTCCCGCACAGCGCCAGCCCCGCACCGCACACGGCGGCCAGCAGGGTCCGGGGCAGCCGCAGCTCCCACACGATGCCGTCCTTGATCCGGCTCACCCCGGACTCACCGAAGCCCAGATGCTCGCCGACCACCGCGTAGACCTCACCGACCGACAGATTCGCCGGGCCGATGGTCAACGCGATCGCGATCGAGAACACCAGCAGCACACAGCCCGCCACCAGCGCGAGCGCCATGACGGCGGTGCCGCGCCGGGGTGCGAGGCCGGTCAGCGGACCGGTCCCCACTGCGCCAGCGCCGCGGCGAGCTTCTCCACGCCGTCCACGGTGCGCAACGACGGGTTGAGGTCGGCGCCGTTGACCACGACGAAGCGCCCCTCCCGCACAGCGGTCAGCTGCGAGGTCACCGGGTGGGATTTCAGGAAGGCGATCTTGCTGTCGAGGGCGTCGCCCTCGATGGTGCGCCTGCTCAGATCGGCCAGTACCAGCACCGAGGGATCGCGGTCGGCGACGGCTTCCCAGCTCACCTGCGGCCACTCGTCGGTGGTGTCGGCGAAGATGTTCCGGGCGCCGACCGCGGCGGTGATGATGCCCGAGGAACCGCAGCATCCGGCCATGTACGGGGTGTTCAGGTCGGAGAACCAGTAGGCGATGGAGGTGTCGGGGTGCGCGCCCGCGGTGGCAGCGGCCGCGGCGAGTCGCTGCTGCAGCGAGGCGACCAGCGCCTCCCCACGGTCGGCGACGTCGAAGATCGCGGCCAGCTGCCGGATCTCGGTGTAGACCGAGTCGATGCGCAGCGGTTCGGTGCGGGCGCCGTCGGAGTTGACGCTCACCGCCGACTTGCCGTCGCAATCGGTGGGCGAGAGATAGGTGGGCACGCCGAGCTGCTCGAACCGGTCGCGGTCGGCGACCCCGCCGGGGCCCAGGGTGCCGCCGAAGGACGCGGAGACGAAGTCCGGTTCGGCGTCGAGTACCACCTCGAGGGAGGGCTTGTTGTCGGCAAGTCGCGGCACGGTGGCATTGGCCTCGGCCAGGTCGGCGCGCACCGGGTCGGTCCAGGTGGCGGTGCCGACGAGGCGATCGGCCAGGCCGAGCGAGAGCAGGATCTCGGTGGAACCCTGATTCAGCGAGACCGCCCGTTGCGGGGGCGCGTCGATCGTCACCGAGCGCCCGCAGTTCTGCAGGGTCAGCGGGAATCCGTCGGTGCTGGCGGTGGTGTCGCCGCCGGGGTCGGCCGACCCGCAGCCCGCTACCGCCAGGGTGAGAACGGAGATGGCACGCAGGTGCCGGAAAGCCAGGCGCATCGCGCGTGAACTCCTTCGTCAGGGCTCGACCGCGGAGCCTCGAAACACGTGCTGCGGCGAACGTCGAGTGATCGGGCTTCGGCCCGCGCGGGCCGTTACCGTTGCGCGTCAGCCCCGGATTCGCACCGGAGTTCCCTCGACATTCGCCGTGCGGATGGTACCCGGGCGCCGGGTCAGCGGGTCGCCGCGAGACCGGCGGCGAGTTTCTCGATCGCGTCGATCTCGCGGATGCCGGGGTCGAGTTCGGAGCCGGTCATCACGACATAGCGCTTGTCGCGGACCGCCCGCATGCGGCTGGTCGCCGGATTCGATTCCAGGAAGGCCATTTTGGTGGCGAGCGCGTCACCGTCGACCCGCTGACGGCTCAGATCGGCCAGCACCAGGACCTCGGGATCGGCGGCGACGACCGCCTCCCAGTTGATCTCGGGCCAGTCCTCGCGCTGGTCGGCGAAGACATTGCGGGCACCCACCTCGGTGGCGTACAGGCCGGGGGCCGAGCAGCAGCCCGCCATGTACGGGGTCTTGATGCCGGAGAACCAGAACGCCACGGTCGGCGCGGGTGCGGCGGGCGGCGTCGCGGTGGCCGCCGCGAGTCGTGCCTTCAACTCGTCGACCAGCTGGGCGCCGCGGTCCTGCACGTCGAAGATGCGGGCCAGCTCGGTGATCTCCTGGAAGAGGGTGTCGATGGTCAGCGGCGCCGTGCGGGTGACGGTCTCGCCCTCGACCGTCGCGCCCGTGCACACCGACGGCGACTGGTAGGTGGGCACGCCGAGCTGGGCGAAGCGCGAGCGTTCGGCCACGATCGCGGGGGTGAAGGTGTGCGCGCTGGCCGAGGTCACCAGGTCGGGTTCGGTGGCGAGCACGGTCTCGAGCGAGGGGTCGTTGTCGGCGAGACGGGGGACCTTCGCGTTGTCGGCGGCCAGGGCGGGCAGGACCGGGTCGAACCAGGTGGAGGTCCCGACCATCCGGTCGGCCAGCCCGAGCGAGAGCAGGATCTCCGCGGACGCCTGATACAGCGACACCGCCCTGGTCGGCGCCTTGTCGAAGGTGACCCGCACCCCGCAGTTGTCGAGGGTGAACGGATAGCTGGTCCGGCCCGGCGCGCTCGCGGTCGTCTCGGTCCCGGCGTCGGGGGAGTCGGTGCCGCCGCAGGCGGTCAGTCCGGCCACCAGCGCGCCGACCGTGCTCAGCGCGGCCAGCACGCGGCGCGTACGCGCCGTCGGATTCACGCGGACGATCATGCTCGGCTGACCTCGTTTCGGATGCCCGGCGTGCTGTGCCCGGGAGCGGTGACCGCGGGCCGGGTGGCCGCGCGGAACGGGATCGGCGGACGCACACAGTGCGCGCCGGAGGACTGGACCCAGCCGTGTTCGGTGTGGCCGGTGGGTGGGGCGTCGTCGTGCGGGTGGGCCAGGCGCGCCCGCAGGGCCGCGCGGGCGGCGCGGAGTTCGGGGGCCACCGATTCCGTCCCCTTAGCCAGGGCACCGGCCAGGATGCCGACTTCGGTGACCTTCTCCGCGCCGAAGGCCAGCCACGAGCGCAGCCGCGCGTCGAGGGTGGCTTCCGGGGCCAGCGAGTACGGGACGTGCAGCAGCGAACAGGAGCTCGACACCGCCACCGAGCCCGCACTGCCCAGCAGCGAACCCAGGGTGCTCAGCGCGGCGTCGAGATCGGTGCGCCAGACGTCACGGCCGTCGACCACCCCGGCCACCAGCAGTTTGCGGGTGAGCGCGGGCACCGAGGCCACCGCCTCGAGGGTCGTGCCCGCGGTGAAGTCGAGCGCGACACCGTCGATGCCCATGTCGGCCAGCGCGGCCAGCGCGGCGCCGGGTCGCCCGAAGGGCACGGCGACGAGCAGCGCGGGCCGATGGGGTGCGCTGGCCAGGGCGGCGTAGGTGGTGCGCAGGTGCGCGATCTCGCGCACGGTGAGCTCGGTGCCCAGGATCGGTTCGTCGAGCTGGACCCAGCTCGCGCCCGCGTCGGCCAGTGCGACGAGCAGTTCCCGATAGCGGGGGATCAGCTCGGCGAGCCGGTCGAGCGCCTCGCCCTCGCGGTGGCGCGCGAGCTTCAGGAAGGTCAGCGGGCCGATCACGACGGGCCGGGCGGGGACACCGAGGTCGATGGCCTCGGCCACCTCGGCGAGCAGCGCCTCGGCGTGCAGGGTGAACCGGGTGTCGGCGTCGATCTCGGGGACGAGGTGGTGGTAGTCGGTCCCGAACCACGCTGCCTGCTCGAGCGGCGCGAGGGTGGCGGTGCCGCGGGCGGCGGCGAAATAGCGGTCCAGCGGGTCGGCGATGTCGTGGACCCGGGACGGCAGGGCGCCGAAGAGGGCGGCGGTGTCGAGCATCTGATCGTGGTAGGAGAAGGTGCCGACCGGGATCGAGTCCAGGCCCGCCGCGGCCAGCACGCTCAGATGCGCCAGCCGCAGCTCGCGGGCCGCACTGTGCAGGCGGTCGGCGTCGATGGCGCCGGTCAGATAGTCCTCGACGGCGTGGCGCAGTTCCCGGTTCGGCCCGATCCGGGGCAGGCCGAGAACGGTCGCGGTGAACGGAGTGGGCGGGACTGCCACGATCATCGTCTCCAGTGCGGGGCGGACGGCCGCCGACCTGTCCGGGCAGCGTCGTCCACCGACCACCGGGAGCTCGACGAGACGTCGTCGGGGCGGGTCGGAGAAGCGGTCGCGCGCCCGGTCCACGAGGCGGTGGCCGCCGGACACGGCGTGTCCGGCACAGCGGGCAGGTCTTCGGACTCGCGGGCACCGGCCTGACTCGGCCGACCTACTGGCCGTCGCTTCCCGGGCGGCTACCCAGTGCGTGTTGACGGCGGTCGTTCCCGCTCACCGCTGCGGGACAGTCCCGGATTCCCACCGGGTTCCCTCTCGCCGACGGCCGGAGGTCCGGCACGCCGGTTTCGACACGATCACCGCGGGTCGGGGGACCGGCCCGCGCTGGTGACCGTGAACCAGCTGCGCGCTCATGATAGTCCCGCGCGGACCGGACCCGTGGGGTATCCCGGCCCGGGCGGCCGGTCGCCGGGCCGGGCACCGTATGCTGTCCCGGCAGCTGGTTCGCCGGTGGCGAGGACGACGGGAGCCCCCGCGCCGCCGCCGGTGTCGACACCTGGCGCAACGCACGTTGCGCGGTGAAGAGGGAACCCGGTGGAATTCCGGGACTGTCCCGCAGCGGTGAGCAGGAACGAAAGCCGTCATTCGCACTGGACTCATGTCCGGGAAGCGACGGCCGGTAGGTCGGCGCCCAGGGGCTCCGGTGCTTGCGAGTCCGAAGACCTGCCGCTGTACCGGACACGCCGTGTCCGGTGGTCGTCGCCTCGTGGATCGACGCGCCGCTTCGGTATGCGCGCGAAAAGGGTGGCGGCTGCTCTCGCCCGCAAGCCAAGGGAGTTCCGCTGTGGTCGCCTCCACCAGTGCCCAGTCCGTCAATGT
>NZ_JAQQFV010000011.1 GCF_029675105.1 Nocardia anocheti
GGCACGGAGGAAGAAGTAGGCGACGAGGTCGGCACTGCCTCGTTGGCCGGATGCCAGTACGTTCACGAACCAATCGCGGAGATTGGTTCCCATCGCACCGGTCAGCTTCTGGCCGCCGAGGAAGGGGGGATTGCCGATGACGGCATCGAACCCGCCTCGCCCCATCACGTCCGGTACCGCCAGAATCCAGTGCAGCGGAATCCATCGGTCGTAATCGGTTGTGACGGTCGGTGTGAGCCCCTGGTCGACGATCCGCACCAGCATGGCTGAATCGGCCGGTTCGCTGTTCGATGGGAAGGCCTGGCTGATCGCGATATCCAGGTTCTCGTACGCTGAGTTCAACAATTTGCCGGGTTTGCCGCCCTGTGAAAGGCCTGCTGCGACAACGCCGTCGGCGATCGTTCGAAGTTGTCGCGTGAGAGTCTGGAAGTCAGACCATTGCCGTCGCTTGGTCGTGGTCGCACGCTGAGGATCCCGATCGTCCACCGGAGATGCCAGCGCCTCACGCAGCTGTGCGGCTTTGGCGAGCGTGCTGTTCACATCGATGTCGAACAACGAATCCTGGGGTCGGCCCTCGGCTTTGTCGGCATAGATATGTCGTGTTCTCAGTTGCTGGGCGTCCGTCAATCCCAGCAGGGAGTTCCCATGGAAGACCTTGTCGTCCACAAAGGAGAACGGCAGCTTCGGATCCAGCGACACCAGCCACAAGGACAGCTTGCACATCTCTACCGCCATCGCGTTGATGTCCGCGCCGTATAGGCAGCAGGCCACCACCTTACGGATGGCGTGTAGCTGGACCTGGTGTGGTGCCCCAGCCGCGACCCTGTCTCGCTGCCATGCCTCGACAAGCCGGTCGGCCAGGAAGCGCGCCGCAGCCACGATGAAAGCGCCGGAACCGCAGGCGATGTCGGCGACCTTGAGGTTCAAGATCGCGTCGGAGGAGATCAGCTTCCACTCCGACCTGTTTGCGGTCTGGTGCGGCCCCGGCGAATAGACCAGGGGCTCTAGCGCGTGCTGCACGACCTCCTCCGCGAGGGACCGCGGGGTGTAGTGGGCACCGGCGGACGCCCTGGAGGCAGTCTCGATGACAACCACACCGGCGGGGAGCACAACATACGGTCGATTACGCAAGTCCCGGCGGATGATGCCGATGAACGGGCGCAGCCGGTCGCGCAACTCCTGATGGCGGGCTACCGACAGCAGCGCGTGCTCGGCGTCGGCGACCTCGGCTGACCCGCGAATTGCTTTGGTGAGCGCGGACTTCGATACCGACTTCGCGGCCGGTTGATCCGCTTTCGCCCAGGCGATGAGGGCGTCGGCCAGTTTGGCCGGGTCAGGGTGCTCGGCAGCCAGTTCTTCCAGCGTGGCCAGCGGAATCTCCGGCTCCGCGCCCTTGGCGCCGATCAAACCTACGGTGATCTCGTCGACGGTCTGGGTCGAGTAGCCGAGCAGACCCTCGTAGATGTAACCGATCTGCTCGACGTCGATGTCTCGGAAGGAGATTCGCCGCGCGTCCTGCCCTTTTGGTGTCGCCACCTGGACCGAACGCAGCACTTCGAGCATGACTCGATCGGAGATGCTGATGGACAACTCGCCGGCCGGGTTCAGTGCAGTGAGGAACGAGAACCGGTCCGGATCGAACAGTGAACCACCGTAGGACGGGATGCGGATGTCCTCGAACGAGGCTCCGCGGTACATGGCATTCGAGGTGGCGAGGAGCCGATGCCAGGTGTGGAAGGTTCCGTCGAGAGCCTCGTTGCCCTCCAACTCCTTCCGCCGGTCGAGCTCATCCAGCTGGTCGCTCAGCCCGTATCCGAGCGTGAACAGCTCGCCTTGCGGGAGCAGCCCGCGTTCCTCGGCGAACAGCAGGAACACGACCCGCATCATCACGGTCACTGCCGCCTCGTACACCTGCGACTTCTGTTTCGGCAGCGGGTCAGGCATGTCGTTGTGGAACATGTCGTGCAGTGCCGATTCGGACATGGCCTGCACGAGCAGCTCGACGGCCTGCCGTACCTGGACACCGAGTGCCTCGGTGATCTCTTCGGCAGCAGCGACCGATTCGCCGAACAGTTCGGCCAGCCGGTCCTCCGGCTTGCCACCGATCAGGCAGCGGCGCTGCAGGAGTTCGACGAACGCATTGCGCGTCTGCGGCTCTTCGATCCAGGTCTGGGCATTGACGATGCCGGAAGCGACCATGGTGTCGGGCCGGACGGACACGACGGCCCACCACCGCCCGTCGGTGACCACGCCGATGCGCGCGTCGGCGGCACGCAGCAGCTCCGCCATGCGGTCGATGGGGCTCGCTGCCCACCCGTCGTCCAGCGGATCCCGCAGCGACGCCACCGGGTCCGTCACCAGAACCAGGGCCCCGGTCAGGTCGCCTCGAACCAGCGCCCCGGTAGCGGTGACGGTGACCTGGTGGTTCGGCGACTTCACCGAGATGGCGCTTCCCGCGGTGTACAGCTGCGCCCACCCGAGGACCTCGCCCAGTACCGTCTCGACCCAGGTGTCCCGGGCTGCCCGGTACCGCTCGAGAACCGCTTCGTTGTCCCGATCGGAATCCCATTCCCGCCAGGACTTCTCGAAGGCGGGCTTGGCCTCGCGCAGAACGGCGAGCGCCTCGGTGTTCATCGCGGGCATGCCCGTTTCCCAGACCCGCTTCAGGGCGGGAATCGAGAGGAACGGGCCATCGGTGTCGACAAGCTCCAGCCACTCGCGGTGCAGTTCGGCCGCGGTGGAGGTGCCGCGGCGACGGGTTTTCTTCGGTGCGGTGGTCATCGCTGCAGTGCTCCGGGCTCGGCGTCGGCGGGAGTCAGGGCGAACACGACGGCCGCCACCGACACGTAGGGCTTGATATCGGCGTAACGCTCACCGACTGCGGTGATTTCGCGCTGTTCTTCCTCGTTGAGGTTGTCGCGGCGCTGCTGCATCACGTCGATGTCGCGGCGCAATTGCTTGCGCTGGTCGTCGGTGAAGAATTGCAGCTCCAGTTCGGCTTGCTGCTCGCGCAGCCGCCTCAACGAGTCGTCGAGGTTGTGCCGGAACGCGGCGTAGATCTCGCGGGTGCGGCTGGTGTCCGCGGTATGGCGTGCTTGCAGCGCCTTGGCCACCTCGTCCTGCTTGCTCTCCGCGCGACGGTTCATCGCATTGAGCAACCGGCTCTGCAGGCGCGAACCCTCGACGTTCCAGAGATTCGCCAGCGTCGAACGCACTTGCGGCGACGCGAGTTTCAAGTCCGTCGTGTCGAGGGTCGCCTCCAGCAGATCTTCGACCTTCTTCTCGGCCATGTCGTTACCGCGGATGCGAATACCGGTGAGGAACACCTCCTCGTGCAGACGCAGGCCGCCGCGACCGACCAGAACGAGCCGCGACACTACCGCCACACAGGACTGCGGCAGATCGTCGACCACGACCGCGGTGACCCGGTTCACGTCGGAACCAACGCCGAGCAGCTTGCTCCGCAGGATGCGCGCCGACCGCTGCACAAGACCGTGACCGAGGTGCACGTGGACGATGTCGTCGCGGTTCTTCGCAATGCGGTCGTCGAAGGTCACCGGGCGCCACACGCCCGGCTCGAGATGGGTGTCCAGCCCACGAAGCACCGATTGCCATGCTCCACTCAGACCGGGGAGGTCGAAGACCTGCCCGGCACCGGGCTCGTCCACCGGATTCAGCGAATCCGGTTCCTCGAGTTCGAAGACCTGTTCGATATCGGGGTCGACCGTCTCGATCAGAATCGGCTGAGCGGTCAGTCCCAGCGCGGTGTCCACCACGCGACGCAGGTTCGCGGGGGTGATGTGCATGCGTGCTTTGGTTTCGGTGTAGCTGTTCGCGAGCTCGGTCAGGCGCCGGTTGAGTTCCCGGCTTCCGGCCATCACAGTGGAAATGGCGGCGGTTCCGTCGTCGGGGGCTTCCTTCTTGCGCCCACCTCGCCGCTTGGCGACAGTGGGGCTGAAGTGCTGCTGCACCTCATCGTCGATCACCTGATTGACCGCCCCCAGGTCGCTGTGCACGGTGCCGACCTTCTCGGCGATGCGGCGCAGGAAGTCCTGGTCGGCGCCGAACGTGCTGGAGGTGCGGTCCGGAGCGAACTGGAAGATCAACGGGGTCTGCTGCTGGCCGTAGCGATCGATTCGGCCGATGCGCTGCTCGAGCCGGGAGGGATTGAACGGGATGTCGTAGTTCACCAGCCGGTGGCAGCGCGCCTGGAGATCGATTCCCTCGCCCGCGGAGTCGGTGGCCAGCAGCACCCGCACCGGTTCCTTGCTCGGATCGGCACTGAACCTGGCTCGGATCCTCTCGCGTTCTTCGGCGTCGGTGGAACCCTGGATCACCGCCAACCGGTCTTTGTAGCCGCGCTGCTCGAGCACCCCCTTGATCCACTCCAGGGTGGCTGCGTACTCGGTGAACACGACGACGCGCTCATTGGTCCAGCTCTTGCCGTCAGGCCGACAGACCGCGTCGAGGAAATCGACCAGTGCCTTCAGCTTCGAATCGGGACGATGTGCGAACCCATCGCCCCAGCTGACCAGCCGAGCGATCTCCTCCGGCGACGCGGCGCTCAGCGGGTCCGACCCCTTGCTGCGGCGCAACGTCGAGAACTCCGGCTGTTCGGTCTCACCCTCTTCCTCGTCGGACTGGCCGCTGCCGAGCACCTCCTGGTAGTACTCGTCGTCATCGTCGTCCATGGCCGGCAGGCGCCCCGATGATGCCGCCTCGTCGTAGCGCTGCAGGGTGAGCGCGAACGACCACGGGCTGGAGAGGAAACGCTTCTTCAACAGCATCGAGACGATGTCGCCGGAGCGACCACGACCGTTGCGGCGTGCACTCTCGGTGAGGATGCGGTCGAGCAGGCTGAACTTGTCCTGTTCCTCGTCGTCGGGGGTGAAGCCGATAGTCTTCAGCTGCCGGGTTTTGAAGTTCTTCTCCGGGATGTCGGTCTTCAGCCGGCGAACGGCGACATCCTTCAGCGCCGTCTCGTCCAGGATTCCGCTCCGGGTGAACCGGCGACCATCGATCATCTCCAGCAGCGCGGTGAACGACTCCGAGTATCCGTTGTGCGGTGTAGCCGACAGAAAGAGTCGGTGCTCACAACGCTGGGCAAGATCCCGTGTGGCGATCGTGCGGTTGCTGTCGATGGCGTATCCGCGTCGACCGCCGACCGCGGTAGGGCCCGCCGGGGCGACATGGTGCGCCTCGTCGACCACCAGCACATCGAACGCGTAGCGGCGGGCGGTCGAGGCCTTGCCCGCCGAGGCATAGACCTCGCGTAGCATCTGCTGGGCGCGCAGCGACGGCAGCCACGCCATGCTGACGATGACCCGCGGGAACAGGCCGAACGGGTTGGCGTTGAGACCGTGACTGCGACGGACCCGGCGAATCAGATCACTGTTGACAATGGTGAAGTCCAAACCGAACTTCTCCCGCATTTCGTCCTGCCACTTCAACGCCAGGCTCGGCGGGCACACGACGATCACCGAGCGGGCCCGGTGCCGTAGCAGCAGTTCCTGCACGACCAGCCCGGCCTCGATCGTCTTGCCGAGGCCGACGTCGTCGGCGAGCAGCAGGTTCGTGCGGGCGGATTGCAGGGCACGGCGCAACGGTTCCAGCTGGTAGGCCTCCACATTGGCGCCACTGCGATAGGGCGACTGGAACGCGTCGGCATCGGCCGAGGTGACAGCTCCCCACCGGACCGCATCAACGAAGGCTGCCAGACGGTTCGGGTCGTCGAAGTTCTCCGGCGCGATCCGCTCGGGGAGGCCCTGGTCCGGGGCGACGGTCTGGCCGACCTCGAGCTCCCACACGACATCCAACTCGTCACCGAGGCGGTCCTCGGCCAGCGATTGCAGTCCCACGACATGGGTCAGCCGGGGGTCACCCTCGTCGGCGGGACTGCGCGGCAGGCCCTGTTGCCGGACATCGGTCACCGCCCAGGTCGAACCGCGGACCGTGACGATCTGGCCCGGTTCCGGCACTGGCGGCAACGCGCGCTGGTCGGCGGCGGCGTGCTGCGGGCTTGCGATCGTCATCCTCGGTCCAACCTTCCGTGCTATCCCTCGGTGCTGCGCGCCGGCGGTGGCGAGCCGGACTGCGACGGTGCAGGTCGCAGCGCCAGTCGGTCACGCCCTCACCATAGTGGTTCGTGTTTGCGATTATCGCAAGTCGACTGGGTTACCATCCTCGGTGTGTCGAGCATTCCAGATCGCGTCCGGGAGATGATCCAGGAGTCGGGTCTGAGTCAGCGGGAGTTCGGCCTGCGGATCGGGCTGGACGACTCCAAGCTGTCGAAATCCCTACGGGGGACCCGGCGGTTCTCCTCGGTGGACCTCGCCCGGATCGCCGAGCTGTGCGATGTCTCCGTCGACTGGCTGGTCACCGGCGAGGACACCCAGATCGCGGTGGCGGCCCGGACGACCGGCGGCGCCGCGGGCACCGCGCTGGAAATCGCCAAACGGTACGGCACCTTGCGCAGCGATATGGCGAGTCTCGGCTATACCCAACCGTGGAGCGGGTCGTCGAATCTGTCGGCGGCCGGGTCGTTCCAGGCACAGGGCAGGCGGTTGGCCGACGCGGCCGCCAAACGGCTGGCCGTGAAGGGGAGTTCCGTGCTCGAGCCCGACCTCGCGGCCGCGATCGAATCCGCCTTCGGGGTGGATGTCGCGGTGGTGGCGCTCGATCAGGATTTCGACGGGCTGGCGGTTTCCTACCCCGATGTCAAGCTGATCATTCTGGCCGCCAGCACGACCCCGGCGCGGCAACGATTCACCCTCGCGCACGAGCTGGGCCATCTGCTGGCGGGCGACGATCAAGGCGTGCACCTGGACGAGGATGTCTTTCAAGCCGCGCAGCGCCGCGACGGTAGCGAGATCCGCGCGAATTCCTTCGCGGCCGCCTTTCTCATGCCCGAAGACTTGGTGCGGGAACGAATGACGGCGGCGAAATTCAGCGAGGAAGCCTTCGCGGACCTGGCCTGCGATCTGATCGTCACCCCCTCGGCGCTGGCGTTTCGGCTACTCGACTTGCGCCTGATCGACGCCGGTCTGGGTGACCGGTTCAAGCGCCTCACCACGGCCAAGGCCGCGAATATCGCCGGGCGCGGCGTCGAGTTCGGCGAGCGGGTGGTCACGGCAAGCACCCCCAGAGCGCCGGGCCTGCTGGTCAGAGACACCTACGCGGCCTACGATTCCGGCGCGGCGACGCTGCGCCCCTACGCCGATCTGCTCGATGTCGACATCGAGCAGCTGAGAGCATCGCTGGAAGCTGACCGGGAGGCCCACGAATAGCCGTGCGTGAGCTCCTGTTTCTCGACAGCGCGGTCCTGGGCACTTTCGTGCGAATGGACCGTCTCGAGCTGTTGACCTCGATCCTCGGCACCCGCGGCGTATGGACCTGCGCGGTGGAGTACGAGTTTGCCCGCTCGCTGCCCGCTGACGCCAACGCGGCGCTGAGCCGCTGCCTGGGTGAGCCGATCGACATCGAGGATCCGGTTGAGATCCGCGTGGTCCAACGGCTGCGCCGGGTCGTGTTCGGCGGCGCGCACGAGCGGTCGCTGCACAACCTCGGCGAGGCCGAGACCTGCTTCCTGTTGACCGAACGCCGGGAGTTCGCTGAAGCCGGATGGATCACCGACAACCCGGAGGTATTGCGGTATGCCCAGGGCCGTGGCATCGCCGCCCGGAGCACCCGCGACCTGATGTCGGCGGCCGTGCTCGATGGGGTGCTCGGACCGGAACAGGCACGTGACACCTTGATCACGATGCGCGGCATGAGCTGAATCATCGATTGCCCGGCTTCGCGGCAGAGTCAGGATTCTGCGATGCTAGCCTTGGCCGGTTCGTTGGGCAGGCGCTCTAGCGTCGAGACTGTCAGATTTGCCGGAGGGGGCCAGGTGGCGAAACTGGTGATCGACAAGGACTTCCTGCTCGACCTCGGCGCGCTGGAAACGTCGGTGCAGCGCAATGTGCGCGATGTTTTCGCCAAGTTCGCCGCGAGCACCCACGCCGGACTGCACCTGGAGAAGCTGCACGTCGCCCGCAACGATCGGTATCGATCGATCCGGATCAACCAGTTCATGCGGGGCATCGTCTTGGCGCCGAGTTCAGGCGATACCTACATTCTGCTCAAGGTCCTTCCCCACGACGACGCGTATGCGTGGGCGGCCCGTCGTGATGTCTCGGTCAACCCCGCCTTCGGTGTCGTCGAGATCTGGGACGGTGACGGTGCCAGTGAAACACTCGCCGCCCTACCGGAGTCGACCAGGTCCGAACCGACGCCGTTGTTCGCGAGCTTCGGTGACGGCGTACTGCGCACATTGGGGATCGATGACCGTGTGCTGAAACTGAGCCGATCGCTCACTGACTCCGCGCAGTTGGAGGCGGTGAAAGAGTTCTTGCCCGGTACGCAGTGGCAGGTGCTGTCGGGACTCGCCGAGGGATTTACTCCAGACGAGGTCTGGGAACTGCTGGCCACCGAGCTGACCGCCGAGCCGATCGATCCCGATGACCTCGACTCGGCCATCGCGCGCAGCGGCCACCGCCTGGTCTCGGTCGACGGGCCGGAGGAACTGCTCGCGGTGCTGGAACGGCCGCTCGACTTCTGGCGGGTCTATCTGCACCCTACCCAGCGAGCTATCGCCGACGCTTCCTATCGCGGCCCGGCCCGCGTAACCGGTGGCCCGGGAACCGGGAAGACCGTGGTCGCCCTACACCGTGCCCACACCCTCGCCAAGCGCGGCGAGGGCACGGTGCTGTTGACCACGTTCACCTCGACGCTGGCCGACATCCTCCAAGCGGGGGTGAATCTGCTCATCGACGACGAACGCGTGCGGCGGCGGATCGAGGTCGTCAATGTCGATCGACTCGCGAACAAGATATTCCGATCCCACCGCAAGCCCGCGAACATCCTGTCGGCCACGCAAGAACGGCAGGTGTGGACAGCTGTCATCGGCGATCTGGAGCTCGCCCTCACTCCCGGATTCCTCGCTGAGGAGTGGCGCGAGGTAGTGCTGGCGCAGCGAATCCGGTCCGCGGACGAGTATCTCGCCGCGAAGCGTCGTGGCCGTGGCCGCGCCATGAACGCACAGGCGAAAGCGGGCGTCTGGATGGCGATCTCGGAGTTCGAGCGGCGACTCACCGACACCGGGCGATGGACCCACGAGACCGTCTGCCGCGAAGCGGTCCGCATTATGGAGACAGTCGAGGACCCGATGTACCGGCACATCCTCGTCGACGAAGCCCAGGACCTCAGCCCGGATCAGTGGCGGCTGCTGCGCGCCTGTGTACCCGGCGGCAGCGACGACATGTTCTTGGCAGGCGATACCCACCAGCGCATCTATCAGAACCGGGTGACGCTCAAGGAGGTAGGAATTCAGGTCGCCGGGCGATCGAACCGGTTGACCGTCAACTACCGCACCACTGCCGAGATTCTGCGCTGGAGCCTCGAGTTGCTGCGTGGCGAGCGCATCGATGATATGGACGAGGGGCTGGACACGATCGCCGGATGCCGTTCCGATCTCCGCGGAGAAGCTCCGATCGTGCGGGGATTCGACTCCGCCGACGACGAACTTTCCCATCTGGTCGAACTGGTCGGTCGCTGGATCGAGCGCGGCGCGGTGCCGGACGAGATCGGAATCGCCACTCGCGCCAACGATCTCGGTTCCCGGGCCAGGGCCGCTCTCGGCCGCGCCGGCATCGCGGCAGTCGACCTGGCGGCCACGACCGAGGGCGGTGTCGGCATCGGCACGATGCATCGGATGAAGGGTCTCGAGTATCGCTACTTGGCGGTCCTCGGGGTCAACGCCGGGCAGGTGCCGCCCCTGGCCGCGGTAACTGCGGCCGAGGACGACCCGCACGCGCATCAGCGCGACCTCCAGCGAGAGCGCTGCCTGTTGTTCGTCGCCTGTACCCGGGCGCGGGAAGAACTCGTCGTAACGTGGCATGGCGCCCCGAGCGACCTACTCCCAGAAGCCGCAGACGTCGAAAGGTTGCCGTGACTCGCCTGTCCACCCTCCTCGATCAGATCGATGCGGGCATCGTCTTGCTGCCGGAGTTCCAGCGCGGCTACGTGTGGAACCGGGACCAGGTCCGCGGGTTGCTGCGATCGCTGTATCTGGAGCACCCGGTGGGTGGACTGCTGTTCTGGGAGACCGACTCCGACGACATCGCCTACCGGGGCGATTCCCGGGCCGTCTCCGGACCTCGCCGGCTCCTGCTCGACGGCCAGCAACGGATGACCACCATCTACGGCGTCGTGCGGGGGACCCCGCCGCCGTTCTTCGAAGGCGACGACAATGCCTTCACCGGGCTGCACTTCGATGTCGAGAACGAAGTATTCGAGTTCTACTCGCCGGCGAAGATGAAGGGCAATCCGTTCTGGGTGGACGTCACCGAACTGTTCCAGCGCGGGCCGATGGGCTACTTGCGCAGGTTCGATCCCACGACCTACCCGCACGTCGACGACGCGCTGATCGACGTCTTCCTCGACCGGCTCAACCGCGTTCAGCAGATCACCAAGATGTCGTTCAACGAGGAGAAGATCACCGACTCGCATCGGACCGTGGACGATGTCGTCGAAATCTTCAACCGGGTCAATTCCGGCGGCACGAAACTGTCGAAAGGCGATCTGGCGCTGGCGAGCCTGTGTGCCCGGCGGTCCGAAGCGCGCCAGGAACTTCGTGGCAACCTCGACCGCTGGAACGAGATGGGCTACGCGCTGAGTCTGGATTGGCTGCTGCGTAATGTCACCGCGGTCGCCACCGGCCGCTCGGTATTCGACGCGCTCGGCAAGGTGACGCCGGCGGAGTTCGAGACAGCGCTGCGGTCAGCGGTCAGCCATATCGATACCTTCCTCGATGCGGTCTCGACGCGGCTCGGCCTCGACCACACTCAGGTCCTGATGGCTCCGGCCGCGATCCACGTCGCGTCACGTCTGCTGGAACTCAACGGAGGCCGCTTCGATGACGACGCCCATCGCGACCGGGTCCTGTACTGGTATGTCCACGCCGCACTGTGGGGCAGGTACACCGGTTCCGCGGAGACCGCACTCCAACAGGACTACGATGCCGCCGCGCGTGGGGGCATCGACGCGTTGATCAAGAATCTCGAACGAACGCGCGGTGGCACACTCGCCATACAGCCGGACGACTTCAACGGAGCCAACCGTGGTGCTAGGTTCTATCCGCTGCTCTATACCTTGAGTCGTGCTTGCGGCGCACGTGACATCGGCAGTGGCTTGGAACTGCGGGCCGAGCACCTGGGCCAGCAGGCCGCCCTGGACATTCACCGGGTGTTCCCGAACGAGTTGCTGAGCAAGGCGGGCTTCGAGCGGGGCCAGATCCAGAGCCTGGCGAACTTCTGCGTTCTCCCCGCCAGCACGGTCGATCTGCTGAAGAAGCGTTCGCCGGCCGAGTATCTCGGCGAGGTAGAACGGGATCAGCCCGGTGTGCTCGAATCCCAATGGATACCGACCAATCCCACGCTGTGGCAAGTGGAGAAGTACCCGGAGTTCCTGCAGGCTCGCCGCGAGCTCCTTACCGCGGCCGCGCAGCGGTTCCTGGAGAGCCTTCGAGCCGGTGAGGCCACGACAGCGAACCTGAGGCCGGTTCGGATCCGCGACGAGAACGCGAACCCGGCGCTGGCGCGGCTGCGTGCGGCCGTCGAGGAACTGGCCGAGCGCGGGTTCGCCCGGCCGCAGTTCGAGGTCGAGGTCGCCGATCCACGAACTCGGCGCGAACTCGCCGTCGCCGACGCGCTGTGGCCGGCGGGCCTGCAACCGGGTATCGGGGAGCCGGTGCTGTTGTTGCACGACCGCGACGATGTGGACCTGTCGCGGTTGACTGCGCTGGGATACCAGGTTTTTACCTCTCTGGACGAGCTACTTGCATACGCCAACCGCGGAACCGAGCCGGAGGCCGGCGGTGACGAGGCCGAATCTGCGACGCAGGAGCCGCTTTCATCGGAGATCGAGTCGGTCGATGCCGCTGTGGAGTTCGCGAGGGTCGTCAACGAATCGATCGCCCGAGCCGTCGGCGAGACCGGTTATCGGCCGGGGCAGTTCCGCCGGATGGTCGCAGAGCTCGGAGCAGTGGCGACTGCTAGGAAGTTGCTGGCTACCAAGCAACTGTCCGAAGGCTTCTCGACATTGTGGGAATTCGGACGTCTGGATCTGACGGTGGAAGCCGCAGTGGTCGATGCACGGTTCGCCGGACTGTTCACCGATCAGGAGCTGGAGACGGCACAGTTCCGGCTTCGACAATTCGGATTCTCCGGATAGGTCCTGGCCGGGATGGCACAAGCGCGCAGATGGATGGATGGAGCGGAGAACTGATGGAGGCGCATCCGCGCAGGCTGAAGACGGTGTTTCGCAGTGATGTGCGCCTTGTCGTGCCGTTGTTCCAGCGACCGTATGTGTGGGACGAGGACGAGCAGTGGGCTCCGCTGTGGGAGGACGTCACGGCCACGTTCGACCGGCGCGAAGACGAGGAGGTTCATCCGCACTTTCTCGGCGCTATCGTGCTCGAACAGAAGCGGGGTGCCATGGGCAGTCTCGAGGTGCGTGAAGTCATCGATGGTCAGCAGCGTCTGACGACATTACAGGTTCTCATCGCGGCGTTGCGCGACAGCTATGACGCCGCGGGCATTCGGACTTCGCGCCGGAGCAGGCTCAGCAAGTCCTTGGTGAACGACCCGGACTTCGTCGACGGCCCCGATGAGGAGTTCAAGCTCTGGCCGACCAACCGGGACCGTGGCAGCTATACCGCGGTGATGCGAGGCGAGTACGCCGACAGCACCCGCGATCCGGCCCTGCCGCGAATCGCGTCGGCGTATGTGTATTTTCGCGAGCAGATCGATGCGTTCGTTGCCGGATGCGATCAAGACGAGGTCGAAGCGGTTCTCGACGGTCTCGCCGAGGTGATGCTCGAACACCTGGAAATGGTGGTGATCGACCTCGGGCTCGATGACAACGGTCAAGTCATCTTCGAAACGCTGAACGCGCGGGGCACCGCGCTACGTGCGTCCGACCTGATCAAGAACGCACTGTTTCGCACCTTGCAGGACGGTGGCCGACCGGTCGACAGGCTGTACGAGGAGTCCTGGGAACCGCTCGAACTGCCGCAGTGGCAGAAGGATGTGCGCCAAGGCCGGCTGATTCGGCCGCGGTTGGATGTCTTCGTGGGCCACTTCCTCACGGTGGTGCTACACAAAGAGGTTCAGTCGCATCAACTGCTCGCAGTGTCGCGTGCTTATTTCGCCGGGGATGCCGATCGTGCGGAGAAGTTCCTCACCGAACTCGCCCGATATGCGCGAATCTACGATGAGCTCGACAATGCGACGATCGGAACCCCGGCCGAGCGCTACCTGCTGACCCGACTCGAAATCGTCGATACGCAGACGATCACCCCCGTCCTGCTGTGGTTGTTCGCCCATACCGACGGTGCCGACCGGCTGCGGGCGATCGCGTCCCTCGAGGCGTATGTGGTGCGTCGTGCGATCTGCCGTCTCACGTCGAAGAACTACAATAGACTGTTCCTCGAATTGTTGCGGCGGCTCGCCGTGGAGCAGCCTGCAGCGGATGTAGTCGAAAAGTTTCTGGTTCAACAAGATTCGGAATCCGGGCTGTGGCCAGGGGACGAGGATCTGGCCGAGTCACTGCGGCGGCTGCCGCTGTACCGGCTGTTCAAAAGGGATCGTCTACAGCGTCTGCTCCTGGCCTTCGAGAACCATCTGACGACCGGTCACACAGAGCCTGTGTCACCGAGCTCGAAACTGTCGATCGAACATCTGTTGCCCCAGAGCTGGCATGAGAATTGGCCATTGCCGAACGGCGCGGACGCCGATGAGGAGGAAGAGCGCAGAGACAGTCTGCTGCACACGATCGGAAACCTCACCCTCGTCACCGGAAAGCTCAATTCCAGCCTGTCCAATGGAGCGTGGAGCGCCAAACGTGCACATATTCTCCGGTATTCGGCACTGACGCTGAACCGGGTGCTTTCCGAGACGTGGACCGTCGACGAGATCGCCATCCGGTCGGCGACATTCGCCCGAGCCGCAGTGGAGATATGGCCGCGCCCCAGCGGCTCAGACGGAGCGCTCGTCGCGCGCGTCCCGGATGCCGATCGAGACCTGACGCCCGACCGGGACCATGCCGTGACGGCTCCTTCCGGGGGACGACGCACCGGGTATGCACTCGCCGCCCGCCGCGATATCGGGCAGCACATCGTCAATGCTTTCGCCGGCCTCGAAGAGGGCACTTTCTTGACTATCAACGAGATCCGCAAGGTTCCTTCCGCGCAGTATCCGGTCAACGATCTGCCATCGTCCGGGGCGATCTCCGCTCGGCTCTTCCCCGCCGGAGGGCGGCGGACAACAGTTCCGGGGGTCGTCGGTGCGATTGTCGGCGGTCGCCGTGGAGGCCGGGCTGTGTCCTAGGCGAAAGTTGCTGTGAGGAGGAGCGACGTGCCGACATCCAGCGTGGCGGACCTGTCCACCCAGTTGATGCCGCTGTGGCGTGCGCTGCACGAGCGGTTCTCGACGGGCCGACCGGTGGCCTCGATACGGATCGGTCCACTCAGCGACCTCGAACGCGAGGCGATCGCGGACCTGTTCGGGTCGCCGAGCCTGCCGCGCGAACACCACACCGTCAAGCTCGGCGAGCTCGACTCGGTGCTGGCGGGCACGGTGGGGGCCGGAGCTCGGGAGGTGGTCGAGCAACTGGTCGGGCCGATCGGAGACCGGCGGGCGGATCGGGCTGCCCGGGTTCGTGCTCGAGCGCAGCTCTGGGACTGGCTGCGTTCACATCCGGTGGTGCTGGCTCAGCCCGCACTGACCGAATGGGTGACCGGCGCGGAGCGGTCAGGACTGGTCGGGCAATCGGTGCCGCGGACTCGGGGACTGCTGGAGCAGGCGGTAGCCGTGCTGGCCGCGCTTCCTGCCGCGGGGGTGCCGGTGCCGGTCCTGGCCGAATCCACCGTCGGGGACACCCACGCACTCGACGAGGGGACCAGATTGCATTCGCTGGTGATGCGGGCGCTCGCCGAGATCCACCAGTGCCCGATGCCCTCGGACGCGGTCGGGGTACGACGACTATGGGAACTGGCGGGCGTTGCCGACGACGAGTTGTCGCCGACGGTGCTGGTGGCCGGGCTCGGTGGGGTGGGGGCGGGGACCGTACTCGGCGAGGTGTTGCGGGTGACGGCCGAGGCCGCGATGGCCGCTGCGGTGACGTTGCAACAGGTGCGGGCGGTGCGGGTGCTCGACGGTGTGCCGGAGATGGTCTATGTGGTGGAGAATCCGAGCGTGCTGGCGGTGGCGGTGCGCCGATTCGGGGTTCGCTGTCCACCGATGGTCTGCACGGCGGGATGGCCGAACAGCGCGGGGGTGGGATTGCTCGAGTTGCTCGGCGCGGGTGGCGCAGAACTGCGCTATCACGGCGATTTCGACGGTGAGGGGCTGCGGATCGCCGCGCATCTGATGGCGCGTGTGGCTGTGCGGCCATGGCGGATGAGCCGGGAGGACTACCTGTCGGTCGCGGGGTCAGGGCCTGCGGTGGGGCGGGTGACCGAGGCGCCGTGGGACCCTGGATTGGCCACTGAGCTGCGGCGGGTGGGGAAGGTTGTGTCGCAGGAGCGGGTCATCGAACAGTTGATGGCCGATCTGGCGTAGGTGTCGGTGGGTGGGGCTACCGTCGAGGCAACGACCGATCGAAGGGGGATGATGGATCCGATTCGCGTGCCGCCGGAGATGTTCCGTTTCACCAGCGGCGACCTCTCCGGGCTCTACACCGCGATCCTGCACGCCTTCGGGGAGGCGAACGAGCGGCTCGAGACAGCGCTCGGGCTCGATGACCTGCGAGCGCGATTGCCGGGGGCCGGCCTACCGGATCTTGTCGATACCGACGATCTGGCCGCGGCGTTGGACCAGCTGCGTCGCTGGGACCTGGTCGATGTGGTGCAGAACCATTCCGAGAACTACCGCACGGCGGTGGACTACGAACGTCGCAACCTGCTGTATTCGCTGACCAAGCAGGGCGAGGCGGCTTTCGCCGGTGTCGTCCACGCGATGACGGTCCTGGCGTCCTCCGGTGCACTGCAGACCGCGGTGCTGGACGCGATCGGAGATCGGCTCGCGGATCTGGTCCGTGAACTCGACGGCGGCACCGACCGGCGGGTATTCACCGTGCTCATGGAACTGGAAGCACACCTGGAAGCGCTGCGGGTCAACACCAAACAGTTCAACGGCGAGCTACAGCGATTGCTGCGGGCCGAGGGCGTCGACCTGGCGGTGTTCCACGAAGTGAAGGCGGCGACAGTCGCCTACCTGCAGGAATTCCTCGACAACCTCGACCGGCGAGGCCAGCTCATCGCGGGGCGGGTCCGGGTGATCGAGGAGTTCGGGGTTTCACGAATGTATCGGCGGGCATTGGCGGGGGCCGAGTTGCCCGCGTTGCCTGGGTCGGACCCGGCGCCCGGCTGGCTCGAGCAGCGGCACGCACGCTGGGCTGGGTTACAGGCGTGGTTCTCACCCGTAGACGGGTCTGCGCCACGCATCGATCAGCTTCGGCAGGTCGGGCGGCGCGCGATCGTCACCCTGCTGCAGGTGCTGGACCGGATCACCGAGTCACGCAGGCGATCCAGCAACGCGGTGACGGATTTCCGGGAGCTGGCCAGGTGGTTCAGTGTGCTGCCCGAGGAAGCCGACCTGCATCGGCTGTGGTCGACGGCGTTCGGCCTGGCGCCGGCTCGCCACGCGCATCTGGCCCATCCGGACCCGGAATTGATCAGTCACCACGCCACCTGGGCCGAATCACCACCGGTGGAGGTGTCGGCGTTGCTGCGCACCGCGGGCAAGAACGAACGGTTGGGCCGGACGGGCACGGTGCCGGACGTGTCCGCGCTACGCAAGGAACGTGCGGCACGGGCAGTGGCCGAACGGGTGGCGTTGCAGCAGGCCTGGGCCCGGCTCCATACGCACGGGGTGCGCAAGCTCTCGGAATTCGCTGAACTCGAGCCCGCCATGGCCGAGCGGCTGCTGGACCTGATCGGGCGGGCGCTGGGCAGCGCCCCTGACGCTGTCGGGATCCGGCGCTCCACTACGCCCGACGGCCGGATCGAGATCGCGCTCGGCCCGGCCGAACCCGGCGCGGTCGCCGAGGTGCACACGGTGCACGGCCTGCTGCGTGGTCCTGACTATGCGCTCGACGTCCGGCAGGCCGGACGGCGGGCCGGCCGATGAGCCAGCTCACCAATCAGTTGGCCATCGCCGAACGGGAGGAGGTCGGTCGGGCCATCCGGTATCTGCTCGCCGAGCCGTTGCTGACCGCGGCCGCCGCGCCGGATCGGTTCGATGTGGTGCGCAGACGACGGGAGCCGGTAGCACAGTGGTTCGACTATTTCTGCGGTTGGAGCCTGACTGTGGAACCGCGGGTCGGCTACGCGCGGTTGACCAAAGTCCGGGTCGCCACCGACGCGACGCGACCAGCGAAACGGCAACGGTCCCAGCGCGCCCCGTTCGACCGTCGCCGGTACGTGTTGCTGTGCGTGGTGCTGGCAGAACTGTGCGGGACTCAGGTCACCACCATCGGCACTCTGGCCGAACAGGTGCGCTCGGCGACCGCGCACGACGATCTGGTCCAGGGGTTCGACACGTCGAGCAGGGGCGAGCGGCGGGCGTTCGTCGACGTGCTGCACTGGCTGGAAGCCGCGGCGGTCCTGCACACTGTCGACGGTGCGGTCGACAGCTACATCGATTCGCAGCAGGCGAAGGTGCTCTATCGGGTCGACACCACGTTGCTGCTACGGATGCTCGCCACCGGTACCGGTCCGTCCCAGCTGGGGATACCGACCCAGGAAGTCTCGCTGCGGTTGCCGGAGGTACTCGCCGAACTCACCCGGGAGCACCGCTACGGCGCGGCCTCGGTCCCGGCCGGTCGGCATTCAGAGGTCACCGTCTCGGACAATCAGCGCAACCTGTGGTTGCGGCACAGCATCTTCCGGCGCCTGGCTGATGACCCGGTGGTGTATTTCGCCGACCTCGACGAGGCCGCTCGGGGCTACCTGGCCTCACCCACCGGTCGCAGACAGTTGCGCAACGCCGCCGAGACCGGTGGCTTCGTGCTCGAGGAACGCGGTGACGGGATCCTGTTCGTCGACCCTGACGCGCTGGCCACCGACTCGAAGTTTCCCGACGACAGTTCGACCGCCAAAGTGGCGGGGCTGCTGTTGCTAGAGCACCTCGACGGCCCGGCCACGATCGAGCAACTGTGCGCACGCACCACCGAACTGCTGCGACGTTTTCCGCAGTGGGCCCGGACCTATCAGGCGGAGGAAGGCCCCGGGCGGCTCGCCGACGACGCCGTCGCGGTGCTGGCCGCGTTCCAGCTGGTCCGGCGAACCACCGCCGGGTTGGTTATCCCTCTGCCCGCCGTGGCCCGCTACCGCGTCCGGCAGGTTCACCCCACGACCGAACCGGAGATCCGCCGATGACCGAGCTCGACGACACCCGGCTGCGCTGGGTGCCCACGCGCGCGGGCATTCTCAATGTCTGGCGCTATTACGACGAAGTGCTCGAGTTCCATGACGGCCGGCTGCTGCTGCGCGGTGCCAACGGCAGTGGCAAGTCCAAGGCCCTGGAACTGTTGCTGCCGTTCCTGTTCGACGCCAGTTTGCGGCCGAACCGGCTGTCGACCTTCGGCACCGGTGAGCGGACCATGCACTGGAACATGATGGGCGAGGGCGCCACCGGGGTCACGCGGGTCGGGTATGTCTGGCTGGAATTTCGCCGGGGCCCGGCGCAATGGTTCACCTGTGGGGCGCGGTTGCAGGCCACCACCCGCACCACCACGGTACGCCCGGACTTCTTCACGACCGAGTTGCGGGTGGGGCAGGCGGGCGAGGAGGACGTGCTGGTGCTCACCGAGTCCGGCCGCCCGGTCACCCGTGCCGAGTTGGTTACCCGGATCGGCGAGCGCGGCACAGTGCACGATGATGCGCCGATGTATCGGAACACAGTGCGCACCAAGTTGTTTCCAGGTCTGTCCGATCAGCGTTTCGACGCGCTGATCACCGCGCTACTGCAACTGCGGATGCCGAAGCTGTCCCAGCGCCTCGACCCGGGATTGCTGTCGAACCTGCTGTCCAAAGCGCTGCCCCCGCTGGGCGACAACGAGATCGCCGATCTGGCCGAAGGGTTCGAGCGGCTCGACGCGCAGCGGGAGCGACTCGAGCGCTTGCGTGGCGAGGCCCAAGCTGTCGCCAAACTCGCTGTGCGCCAGCGTACCTACGCGCAACGGGTGTTGCGGGCGCGGGCCGCCGCGCTGGTGTCGGCGACCACCGAGCTGGGCAAACGCTCCGACGATGCCAAACGATCGGCCGCGGAACTGGCCACTGCGCGGACGGACTTGAGCGCTGCCCAGGTGGAGACCGGCCGCCATCGCGCCGCCGTGGGCAAGCTGCGCAGTCGCCAGGAAGGTTTGCTCAAGAGCCCGGCCTACCAGCACGGTGCGCAACTCGATGATTTGCGCAGGGCCCGGCGAGGCGCCGAACGACGCGCCACACAGGCCGCCGAGCGCGAGGCGGAACGTGAACGTGCCGCGCTGACCGCGGCCGGCCTCGCCGAGACCACTGCCACGGAGATGCAGGATTGGGAACAGATCGTGGCCAGGAGCGTGGCCGAGTCCAGACAAGCGGGGCAGCGTTGCGCGATGACGGCGGTCACCGAGGAGATCGCCGCGGCCGAGCCGGCCAGGGCCCGCATCATGTTGCGCGCCACCGTGACCACCCGCGAGGAACAGATCGGCGTTGTGCGTGCCGCTCTCGATGAGCATGATCGCGTGATCTGGGAACGTGATGCCGCCGAGCTCACCGTCGACGCCGCGCGAACACGATTTGGTCACACCGAGGCCGCGATGCGCGCCGCCGGCGAGCATCGGGACGCGACCGTGGAAGAGTTGCGTTCGAAACTGCGAGATTGGGCCGATGGCTGCCGGATGCTGTCGCCGGACTGCGATCGGCTGGTTAGGGCCGCGGAGTCGGAGGCCGATTGCGGCGACATCATCACCGCCGCTGTGACCGCGGCGTCGGTCGCCACGCACAGCAAGGCGCGCGAGACCGAAGGGGCGCGTGACGAGGCGCGCGCCGAACGCGCCGAGTTGGTCGAGGAACGCGATCAGCTGCGCAACGAACGAGACATCCCACCACCAGTGCCGGTGTGGCGCACCGCCGATCGGACCGAGCGGCCGGGGGCGCCGCTGTGGCAGGTGGTCGATTTCGCCGATTCGGTGTCGATCGTCGTTGCGGGCGCCGTGGAGGCCGCGCTGGAATCAGCCGGCTTGCTCGATGCGTGGATCGGGCCCGACGGCAGTGTCGACGGCGCCGAAGTGTTCGCGGTACCCGAGGCGGTGGCGGCTGTGGGCGGTGTGTCGCTGACCACCGTCCTCGAACCAGCCGACAGTTCGGCCGTGCCTGCGGCGCTGGTCGAACGTTTGCTGGCCTCGATCGCCTTCGGGGAGTCGGCGCCGGATCAGGAGGTGGTCGCGATCGGCGCCGACGGATCGTGGCGGATGGCGAATCTGCGCGGCGGCCGGAATAAACCGAGCCCGGAATTCATCGGTGTGCAGGCCCGACGCCGTGCCCGTCAGCAGCGGATCTGTGAGATAGATCAGTCGGTGCTGCGACTCGATCACCGGCTCGACGAGTTCGCGCACACCCTGCGGGAACTCGAACAGCGGGTGCTGCTCATCGACGACGAGTATCGGCGCCGCCCCGGCCGCGCTGAACTCGCGGACGCCGATATCGCGTTCGCCCAGTCATCGGCGACCCACCATGCCGCCGACGGTGAATTGCGTACGGCCACCGACAAGCTGCGTGACACCGAGGCGTGGGTCAGTACCTCGATGCAGCAGCTCGCGGTGCTCGGTGCCACCCACCGACTACCCACCGACCGTCCCGCGCTCGTTGCCTTCGCGCAGGCCCTGCACAGGTTCTCGGATATCGCGGAAAGCTGGATCGATGCGCGGAGCGATCTCGGGCGTGCGCGCGACAACCACGATCGGGCCGTGGCGCAGGCGGCACTGGCACGAACAGATGCGGACTCGGCCGCCGCCGACGCAGTGGGGGCTGCCGCGGAACTGAGCAGCGCGACAACGGAATTGACGGCGATCGAGGAGACTGTCGGCCGCGACTATCAGGATGTCCTCGTCGAACTCGACACGGTGCGGACCGCATTGGCCACTGCCGAAGCGAGCGAACAGGATGGCTCGAGCCGGATCTCGCGGCTGACCGCCGCTGTCGGTGGCCTCGAGCGACAGACCGACACCGACGAGCAGGCCAGGATCGAGGCAGTCGCTGATCGAGACACCGCCGCCACGCGATTGCGGGAACTGGCCACCGGCACCTTGCCCGCCGACGCCGAGATTCCGGACTTGGCGCACTTCCACACCGTATTGGCCGAATCCGACGGCGTGCGCGCCACGCTCGACGCGGCCCGGCTGATCACCGCGGCCTGGGACAGCACACCGCACGCACCCACCAATGTCACCGAGGCTCTCGGTCGGCTGGGGACCTCGGTGCACGAATGCCGGGCCGAACTCGGCGGTCGCGCCGACCTCGACCTGGAAACCCGGGGTGAGGTCCAGATCTTCACCGCATCAATCGATGGGATACGGGTGGGAGCCGCGGAGCTGAAACGGATTCTGGAGCGCGAAGCCGAACACAGCCGCACCGAGATCACCGAGCACGAACGCACCCTGTTCGACCGCACCCTCACCGGCGATACCCGCCGTCATCTCACCTCCCGCATCCGGCAGGCCGACACCCTGGTCAAGGCGATGAACGAGCGACTCGGGCGGGTCCGCACCGCGTCGGATGTGGCGGTGCAGCTAGTATGGCAGGTCGGCAAGGACCTGCCCGCTGGGACGAAAGCAGCCCGCGACCTACTGCTCAAGGCTCCCGCCCAGCTCGGCGACGCCGACCGGGAATCTCTGCACCGCTTCCTGCGGGAACGTATCGACGAAGCCAAGGCCGACGCCACCGCGACCAGCTGGGGACAGCAACTGACGCAGGTTTTCGACTACACCCGCTGGCATCAGTTCGTCGTCCGCGTCGATCGTGGCAAGGGTGAGGGCTACCAGGAACTCACCAAGAAGTTGCACGGAGCGCTGTCTGGCGGTGAGAAGGCGATCGCGCTGCACCTGCCATTGTTCGCGGCTGTCGCCGCGCACTACGAGGCAACTCCCGAGGCTCCGCGGATGATCATGCTCGACGAGGTTTTCGTAGGAGTGGATACGGTCAACCGCGGACAGATCTTCGCGCTGCTCGGTGCGCTGGATCTGGACCTGCTGCTCACCTCCGACCACGAGTGGTGCATGTATCGGGAACTGAGCGGCATCGCGATCCATCAGCTGGTCCATGGAGACGGTAGCGATGCGGTGACATCGGCCCGGTTCACCTGGGATGGGCAGGAACTCATCGGGGCATGAGGCGATCGAGGTCGGTGCTGACATTGAACAAGCCACAGCTGGCGGCACCTCGTCGGCGATCATCTCGTGCCGACGGCTGCTGTGGATCGTCAATTCGGTGGTGACCCGGACAAACGCTCGGGGACGACTCGAGGATTTCCCGCAGACTACGGTGGGCGCCTGAAGCTGGGCTATGTCTGGGTGGATCAGTCGGTGAGGGTGCATACCCACAGATAGTCGCGGGCTCGGCTGGCGGCTACGAGGTGTTGGCGGGTGCGGAGGGCTTCGGCGTCGCGGGCGGAGCGGGTTGGGGGTGGGGTGGTGAGGAGGAGGAAGACGGCGGTGAAGTCCATGCCCTTGGCGCGGTGGACGGTGCCGACCTTGATGTCGGTGGGTTGGGTGCCGTCGTAGTGTTCCAGGGGCATGGCGCGTAGCCCGGCTCTGCGCAGGGCGGTGAGGTAGCGATCGATGTCGCTTCTGGTGGAGACGATGACGGCGATGTCGGCGTCGGGTGGCAGGTTCGCGTCGCGGATGGCTCGGGGGAGGGCGGTGAGTGATTCGCGTCGGGTGAGGCGGGCTTCGACGACGTTACCGTCGGGGAGGGTCGGGGTGCTGTCGCGGATGACGACGCCGGTGCCGCCGTCGAGGTCGTCGACGGAGCCGGGCGTTTCGATGCGCTGGACGTAGGACAGGACCGCGGCGCGGTTGCGATAGTTGGTGCGCAGGATGCGGCCGCGGCCGCCGGGTACCGGAATGCCCGCCTCGGCCAGAGTGCAGCCGCCGACGTAGACGCGCTGTTGGCTGTCGCCCACCAGGAGCAGCTGGGAATCCTCACGGGCGCCGGCGATTTCGTAAACGAGCTGGAGCTGCCGGAGTGTGAAGTCCTGGACTTCGTCGACCACTACCAGCCCGAAACCGTCTTTGCCGCTGAGGGGGCGGGTGCGCAGTTCCTCGACGGCGAGGGTGATCACGTCGTTGAAGTCGTGCGCGCCGCGAGCTGCGAGGCCCTGCTGGTAGGGCTGAAACCATTCGTCCCAGATGATGTTTCGGATATCGCCCCTGACACTGATGCGCTCGCGGCCGCTGCGCTGCACACTGCGGTATTCATCCTGGCTCGAGATTTCGCGGCCTTTGATGATGCGGTCGATTTCATCGTGCCAGTAGCCGAAATCGGTGCCGTCGACGGCGGTGAGGGTATCGCGGATTCGGCGCCACGCATCAGCGAGTGCGGCGTTGACGGCTGCCTCGTCGAGGTTGAACGGGACATCCCTGTCCTTGAGGAACCGGAGCGTCCAGGCGTGCAGTCCGGTGAAGACCGCGCGGTCGACAGCCCGAGGCGCCAGACGGGCGAAGCCGCGTTCGTGAAACGTGGGAAGTGTCTTGACGAAAGTGGTGAACATCAGGCGGCCGGGATTGCGTTTGGCCCAGTGTGCCATGCGGTGCAAGGCGACCACGGATTTGCCGGTGCCCGCCGGGCCGCTGATGCGGGCGGGACCGGTGAAGTTCGTCTGCACCAGGGCCAGCTGGGTTGGGTCGAGGAAGGTCATCCAGTCGCTGAACGGGCGGGCCAGCGCGGCGGCACGTTCGGACTCGTTGAGATCGGTCGCGGTGAAAAGTTCGGCAGCGGTGTCGGTTTCGACGGGGCGGTCGAGACGCAGGTGGGTATAGCGGTCGATGCCGGAGGCCGCGAGCTGGGCAGCACGGGCGGGCTTGTACTGCCGGTCGCCTCGGGTGAGGGTGTCGAGGAAGGCGGGTTCGTCGACGATGTGGACACGGCCATCGGATTCGGCGCGGAACCGGCCGGGTAGTACGACGACGATCTCGGCCATGTGGGGGACGAACCGGAAGTCGCCGACGGCGAGACGGGCGAGAGGTTCTTCGGCGTGCTTGCGCAGCTCGCCGAATTCGGAGGTGTCGGGCGCGGTGGCGGCGAACACGATCGCGAACACCCCTGTCGGGCCGATCGCGAAAGCGCTGGGTCTGCCCGGACGGAATGCGGTGGTGCGAACCAGCAGTTGCCAGCCTTCGCGGGCGAGAACTCCGGTGAGTACTCGGCGTTCCGGCGAGCTCAGGTGGGCCTGTTCGGCGAGCGTCTGCTCGGCTGTGCGCAGGCGTCGCTCACGTCGGATATCAGCCATGGTTTCCCCCTCGAACCTGGTCGCTGGTCGCCACCCGTAGCTTCCGGCAACGCGCTAATCCGTTGTTGGACAATATAGTTGAAGGTAGCGACAGGTTCGCGGTGTTCGGCCGATGTGGGTGCTGGCCTTCGATGTCAGGTGGGGTCTGCTTCCGGCTTGTTGATCGGTGTGTTGGTGCGCCGGGTCAGCCCGACCGCGCACCAGGCGCACAGTCCGGTAGCGATCAGGCCGGGCAGGATCATCTCCGGGCGGGTGAGCACGAGCTGTTGCGGCGGATCGGTGAGCATCAGTTCAGCCTGCCCGCGGGCTACGCCGGACCAGGGGATGTACTCGCTTTCCAGCCAGTCGGTGTGGCGTGGGATCGACGCGGGGTCGGTGGCGGCGGGGAGGGCTGTGGCGGCGAGTGTCGTTACGGTGGGTAGGACCGACCAGCCTGCCAGCAGCGCGGGTTCCATGGGGAGGCACGAGGTGCTGGCGGCTACCGCGAAGAGCAGCAGTGCGCCGGCTGTCAGCCGCACCCAATTCGTCTCGGAGATGAACGACAGGGTTGCGATCAGTCCGGCCCCCGCGCACAGTCCGACGGCGAGCGCCGGGCGATGGATCCGCACACCGCAGAGGGCGCCGCCGATCAATGCCGCGCCGCCGACGGCCAGGGTGAGGATCGAAGGGGTGCGGTCGAATCCGGGTAGCAGGATGAGGATGCCCGTCGCCGCCACTGCCGCGGCCAGCGAGTTGGCCCGGTCGGGAGGAAGAAATCGCCGGGCGGCGGCGAACGTGCCCAGGATCAGGCCGGTAACGGCCGCCGACAGCCATTCGGAGTCGGGCCAGAATCGCACGACGAGCCCTGCCGCGATTGCTAATGTGGCACCGAAAGCGACTGAGGTGCTGGGCAGTTCGTCGTTGATTCGGTCGGTGCGCGACGACCACATGGCAGCGAGCAGTGTGACGAGGGTCAGGCCGGCCACGATGAATTGCCACGGCTGTTGGGCAACGACGGTCGACGACGGGAAGTCGCCGTAGGGATATCGGCCCGCGTCGAAGCGGGTATCGAGCTGGAATCCGAGAACGCCGGCGGCGATCGCACCGCCGAAGAACCACCGCTGGGCGGCTGGGCAGATTACGGCGGGGACGATGAGCAGGCCGAGACCAATGCCCAGTGCGAGTGGTAGCTCATTCCATTCCTGGGGCGCCGGAAGTGCGTGGAGGGAGCCGACAACGACCAAGCCGGCGAGGCCGGTGCCGAAGGCGGCGACGCAGCCGAGCCGGCCCCAGGTCAGCAACCAGACCGCGACCATGCCGACAAGGGCGGCGATGACCGCCGTGGTGACTGCGGGTGTACCGAAGAGTTGTTCGCTCGCCGTGGTCGTCCATCCGGCTCCGACGGTGCGGTGGACGCTGTATCCCAGAATGGCGCCGCTCAGCAGGCTGGAGGCGGACACCGCGATCGGCCGGATGTTCACCTGCCGCACCTCGGCTCCATTTCATTGATTGCTGCGTCCGGACCGCTGGGCCGCTGGCGGCAACCCCCAATGCTGTCGCTTCCGGAAACTATTTCGTTACCCTCGCCTTCTCGTAAGCGGTGGCGGCACGGCATAGGCTCGTGGGCTTTCAGAGGGGGCTGCTATCAGACGAGGTCGGAGCTGTCGGTCGGCGCGCGTACGCTGCCCGGCATGGGATCACGGTGCGTGATTGTCGTCAAAGATGCTGGTGCGGAGGAAATCTACTATTCCCACTGGGGCGGGGACGCGTTGCACCTCGACCTCGTGGCGGGGCCCGATGCTGCCGTTCGTTTCGCGACAGCGCAGCGGCGGGAACAACGATGGGTGGCCGATCTGGTCGCGGCGGCGGTCATCGACGTGGGTCGAAGCGTGCTGCTGTGGTACTCGAGGTCTCTCGGTGAGACCGCGGCGCTGCATGCGGTGTTGGAAACCATGCGGGAGACCTGGACCGGCTGGACCGTGCACTGGGCTCGGGGCGCGGACGGCGAATTGATTCGCTACTGCGAGGGCCGTCGGCCGATGTGTTCGGTCTTCATCGTGGAGAACGATCGGCCGCGCGTCTACGCCTCGCCGTTGCCAGTCCGGGCCTTGATCGAAGCCGGGCCCGGCGTGGTCGAGCAGATCGCGGTCTGGGAATCCCCGGACAAGCCGGAGTCGATACCAGCGCACGGTCTGATCCTCGTCCCGGCCGACCGGGTCGGTGCGCACTGGGCATTCGATGGGAGCGCCGACGATATCGACGTGGCGCGGGCAGGGTGGGGCGAGTGGAACTGGGAGGACTGGCGGCCGCGGCTGGAGGCCGAAGCCGGAATCGAGCGGCTGACGTCGTCACGGATGGCGGGGGCTTTCACCGAACTGTCGGCGGCGTTCGACAAACATCAGGTTCTGGATTCCGGGACCGAACTCGCGGCGGTGCTGCTGAACGCGACCGGGTGGATCGAACAGGCCTTGCGGTCTGGCGGCGGGAACGCGGTGCGGGTGGAGGACAACTCGTTCACGCATCGGCCGGTGGAGCTGACCGAAGGCGAGGTGCTTCGCACCAGGGTGGCGATCCGATCCGCACGTTCGCGGTTCGAGGGATGAACGGGACGTGATCCGCGACACGTTCGGGTGCCCGATTCGGCTCTCGAGCGGCCCGGATGATCGCGGGCGCCGGTTCGATCGATTCGCGTCCCCGGGCGGGGGCTGTCAGGATCACCCTCGCAGTGTGGGCGAGGTGGCTGTGCGCCGAGTCGATCGGTGGCGCCCGCTCGAGTTCGGATGTGGTTGGAAAGGAACGCCGGGGTTGACGACGGACGCGCGGGCTGAGGTGGAGAAGTTCCTGCTCGGGGACCGGTTCGCCTGTCTGGCGGGGCGGTCGGCGTGGCGGCAGGGTGGGATCACGCATCGGCATTACGACGTGCTGGGTGGGGTGGAGTCGGCTCGGTTGATGGCGGGGGATCTGGCGGAGTTCGTGGGGGCCGCGGACTGGGGGTCGCGGAAGTTCACGAGTTTCGTGGCGACCTTCGAGCAGCCTCGGGGAGTGGATGAGCTGCGGTTCGAGGAGTTGTTGTGGGAGCATTTACAGTTTCTTCATGAGGCGGATGCGGAGCGGTTCGCGTGGGCGGCTGGGTGTTCTTCGGATCCGCAGTCGGGGGAGTTCCGGTACAGCGTGGCGGGGCATCCGTTCTTCGTGATCGGGTTGCACGAGACGCATCGGCGGTTCGGGCGGCGGCCACCGTTTCCGATGTTGGCGTTCAATTCGCACGAGCAGTTCGCGCGGATCAAGGCCGACGGGATGTGGGATCGGCTGGCGGACAAGATCCGGAAGCAGGACATCTCGTTGCAGGGGGATATCAATCCGAATCTGATGGAGTACGAGATGCTGTCGGAGGCGCGGCGGTATTCGGGGCGGCCCAAGCCTGCGGATTGGCAGTGTCCGTTCAGTGCGCGCGTCGCGGCGGAACGCGAGTTGACGGGTACGCCATCGGCGTGAGCTGGGGTTTCCGCTCGGGACAGTAGGATTCGGCGGTGACCGCGACGGTGTTGTTCTGCTCCGATCCCCTGAATCCTCGGCGGGTCGACGACCATTTCGGCGCGCAGGCCGATGCTGTGCGGACCGCGGGTGGGACCGTCGTGGTGTTGGACCACGAGGCGTTGACGGTGGGAGACCCGGTCGCGGCGGTTCGGCGGGTGCCACGCGGTGGTGGGCGGATGTGGTATCGCGGGTGGATGATTCCGGTGGATCGCTATCGCGATCTGGCACAGGCGCTTTCGTCGCGTGGGTGCGCGCTGGAGGTGTCGCCCGCATGCTATGCGAAGGCCCATGAACTGCCGGGATGGTATGAGTCGTTCGCCGGGTTGACGCCGCGGTCGCGGTGGTTGACCGGGAAACCGGGGGAGGTGCCCGGACAGTCGGTGCTGGCCGAGCTGGCCGGGTCGCTCGGTGCGGGTGCGGGGATAGTCAAGGATTATGTGAAGTCGCGCAAGCACGAATGGGACACCGCGTGTTACGTGCCGGATCTACGGGATATCCGCGCGCTGCACGGTGTGGTCGAGCGGTTTGTCGAGCTGCAAGGGGAGTACTTGGCCGGTGGGGTGGTGCTGCGCGAATTCGAGGACTTCACCGATGTGACGGGCGCTCGGGCGGCGGAGGCCAGGGTTTGGTGGCTCGACGGTGAACCTGTCGTGATCGGGCCACATCCCGATGATCCGGCGGTGTGTCCGGAACCCGACTTGTCCTGGGTGGCCGGGGCGGTGTCGGCGCTGGGCTGCCGGTTCGTGACCACCGATGTCGCGCGTCGGGCGGATGGTGACTGGCGGGTGGTCGAAGTCGGTGACGGGCAGGTCAGCGATTTGCCGTCGACAGTAGACGCGATGGCGCTGATCGGCCGGTTGATCGCGAGGTGACCGCGCGGGTGTCAGTAGGCGCCTGCGTAGCCGACTACTTCCACGGGTCAGCCGAGTAGGAACGCCACCGTGGGGAAGACGATGGTGGTGGCCGCGGCGAAGACGAGGGTACCGACGCGTCCGGAGCGATGCCTGGCGAACAGCGTTGCCGCCCAGCAATAGCTGCCGAACGAGATGAACAGGGATCCCCAGACGACGAGCGCCCGGCTCGACACCTCACCGAGTGGCTCGACGGTCCCCTTGTCGAACGCCAAGGCCAGGGTGATGATCGTGATTCCGGCCGCCGCGGCCGCGCCGAAGACGGCGGCACCTGCGGAACTGTTCATGGCGATCGGAGCGCGCGGTGTCGGTGCGATCGGCTGGGGATCGGTGTGGTGCGCGCCGGATTCGCGGCAGATCATGTCGAAGACCGTGGCGGGATTGACCCACTGGCGGACGCCGGAGTGCACCTCGGTCAGGGCTTCCACGGCCTGCGCGGTCGCGTAGGTGGTGATGACGCCTTCGCGGGAGGTGCGGAATCCGCCGTGGTCGCGATGGGTTCGCTCGGACTGCTGGAAGTCGAGCAGCTGGACGAGCGCGGTGCGGAAGGTCGGGTGGAAGATCAGGCGGTCGCCCGCGGTGGCGAGGGCGGCGACGGATTGCTGCAGCGTGGAGTGATACCAGGTCTGGGCGACCGCGCCGCGGTGGATCTGTTCCTCCTCGAGGGTGCCCGGGGCGGTGTCGAGGTGGGCGAGGATCCGGTCGACGGTGCGGGTGTGGGCGCGGGCGAGGCGGGGGCCGCCGAGGGCAGCGATCGCAGGGTTGCCGAGCAGGTGGGCGATGTGGGCGGCGGCGTGGTTCGACGCCGCGCGGGAATCGTCGTCGAGTACGGCGGTGACCAGGAACGAGACACCGCGGGCGGTGGCCTCGGCGGCCGCGTCGTCGGCGCCCGGGAATTCGAGGAGGGCGCGCACGGCGGCGGTGGTCGCGGTCACCGAGATCGGCGCGATGCCATCGGAAAGCGCCCACCCGCCGGTCTCGGGGTCCTGGGTGGTGAGCAGGGTGTGCCGGGAAGCGAGAACCTCGGTGGCGGTGAGGGGTTCGCCCAGGCGGCGCAGGGCGCGCAGCCGCCAGGCGGCATCGATCGGTGCCTGGAAGACCCATTCGCCTTGGGTGTGATGGGAAACCGAAGTGCGCCGCATCATGGCCAGCACCGCCGGGGCGTCGGGGACCGGGCGACGGGCCGCGGCGAGCGCGCAGACCACCTCCGCGGTGTCCTGCGGGTTGGGGGCGACATCGGCGGACCAGCCCCAGCCCGCGACCCCGTCGCCGGGACGGACGAGGGTGCGGCGCAGCCAATCGCATGCCCGGATGATGCGGTGCTCGAAATCCGACATGCTGCCCCGGAGCCAAAAACGTTGTGCCGCAACTATAGCTGGGCGCCCTGCTCGAGAACGATGGCAATGACGATGAAACCGCCCGCCGCCAGCAGCCAGATCGACATATTTGTGTGGTCCAGCACGGCGATCACGGTCCACGCGACGATGGCCTCGTTCAAGCCGACGACACCGGCCGTCGCGGCGTCCGTGTGGCGCATCGCGCGCCAATAGAGCGCGAAGCCCGGCCCGAGCAGCAGCGCGCCGAGGGCGAACTCGATCACCAGCTGGCCGGGGGCGGCGGTGTCGACGAGCAGGTAGGGCATCGTCAGCAGGCCCGCCACACCGAGCTGGAGTCCGGCGGACGCGGTGGGGTCGCCGCGGCGGGTGGACTCCCGCGCGACGAGGGTGATCAGCGCCGCGACGGCGAGTGCGCTGCCGACGGCGAGTGCGCAACCGACGATCGCCTGGGCGGTCGATACTGCGGTGCCGGGGCGCATCGAGACCAGGACGACCGCCGTGACCACGAGCGCGATCTCGGTGATCGCCCGGACGTCCAGCTCGCGTCGACGGGTCAGCAGGGCGCCGACGAGCAGGATGATCGGTGCGGTCAGGTGCAGGGCCACGACGACCGGGACGGGGCCGATGGCCAAGGCCGCGGCGTAGAGCGTGATGTTGACGGCTTCCAGAAAGCCCAGCACGAGAGAGGTTTTCGGGTGCGCGCGCAGGTCCCGCAGCGGGTTGCGGCCGCCCGCGACGGCGAGGAGCAGCAAGGGGGCCGCGGCGCCGATCGCGACGGTCGGGCCCACTCTGCTCGATCCGAACAGTGCCAGACCCGCCGAGAAGAACCCCCACAGTGTCGTCGCGGCGATCAGGGTCATGACCGAGGTCTGTCTGCGGTCCAGCTGCGTCATTCGTCGCCCCCCGACTGATCGTCTGCCGGGCTCAGACTAACCGCGGGCGCAGAGTGTTTCGGTCATTGCCCGAAGGAGCGCCGGAGTTTCGCGTTGATCACGGTGTTGAGGCGGTAACGGAGATGGCCGATCGCCGAATCGTCCAGGTTCGGTGTGTCGACATAGAGCGTCCAGCGCAGATCGGTGCCGCTTCCGCCGTCGGAGGGCAGGTCGAAGCGGATCCGCGCGGTGGGGTGTTTTGGCCACAGCGAGCTCCAGACGACCAGGTGGGGATTCGATCGTTCCAGGACAGTGGGGCGTTGCTCATCGGACAGCAGGATCAGCCACGGGCGGGTCGGGTCGCGATCCGGGTCGGTGAGGGCGGCGAAGACGGCGTGGGGCGGGGCGGGCTGGTTTCGCTTCCTGCTGCCGATGGCGTGCATGTGTCAAGGGTATTGGCCGTGGTGAGGTCGGTCAGTTGCGGTCGATGTCGGCGAGGATGGTTTCGGGTTTGAAGATCACCTTGTAGTGGTAGGGGCTGACGTTGGCGGCGTCGAGTTGTTCGACGAAGTAGCTGACGTTGTCGGACAGGCCGAGGAAGTGTTTCTTGTACTCGTCGTCGCCGGTCTTGCAGGTGACCTCGAGCTGGTTGTTCTCGTCCTTGATCGAGCACTTGCCCTCGATGGAGAGCAGGTATTTGTCGGTGATGCCGTTGAAGAAGACCACCCGGCGGTTGATCTTGAACTGATCCGATTCCTTGGAAAGGTTCTTCGACACCACGTCGGCGTCACTGGCGCATCCGGTCAGTGCGAGGGCACCGGCGAGGAGGGAGATGGTGGCGGTGACGAGCGTGTTCCTCATTCCCTAGTGTAGCCCGGTTGCCTTGGGCGGCAACGGTTGTTCGTCGGTGGACAGTGCCGTCGCGACCTCGTCCAGGCCGCAGGCGCGGGCGCGGGCGACCAGGAGTTTGCGGACGCGGTCGGGGAGTTCGGGGGTGAGGGTGACGAGGGTTTGCCAGGCGGGGTGGTCGGTGGTGTCGAGGAGGTCGACGAGGGTGTCGAGTTCGGGCATGCCCTCGAGCAGGGCCAGGACGCGGGTGCGGGGGGCGCCGTCGACGGACAGGGCCAGGGGGAGCATGGTGGGGGCTTCGGGGCTGGCCGCGACGATGAGTTCGCGCAGGGCGTCGTCGTCTTCGGCGAGGACGCGCTCGGCGATGTGGCGCTGCTGGGTCGGGTCGAGGTGGCGGACCAGGGGGAGCAGGTCGAGCCAGAGACCCTCGGCGAGGGAGATGTCGGAGACGCGGGTGAGGGTGGCGGGGTCGTGCATGACGGGGCGCTGGGCCAGGCGCCGCAGACCGGTGATGGCCATGCCCGCGGCGACGGGGAGCAGGGCGTCCCAGGCATCGAGTTCGGCGACGGCGGTGAGGAGTCCGTCGAGGACCTCGTCGTCCTGTTCGGCGACGATGTCGGCCATGCGGGCGCGTTCCTCGGGGCCGATGATGTCGAGCAGGGAGATCGCGTCGGCCCACTGCTGCTCGGCGTACATGGCGTCGACCATGCCGGGGACGCGGTCGGTGACCATGCTGAGCAGGCGTTCGGCCTGGGAGCTGTCCTCGAGGTGCAGGCCGACCTGGAGGATGTCGCGGTCGGCGGCCTCGGGCAGGGCGGCCCAGAGGACGGAGTCGGGCATGGCACCGGCCAGGCGGCCCATGGTGAGGTAGTCGCCGCGGTCGATGAGTTCCTTGGCGACCTCGGCGGCCATCGTGTCGGGGACGCGGGCGATGACCTCGGCGGCGCGTGTGGGGTCGAGCAGCACGGTGGCGTCGGCGAGGAACTTCGGCGACAGGGATTCGGCGATCGCGACCGCGCGGGCGGGTTCGACGGCACCGGCGACGGCGGCGGCCAGGGCCGGGCCCAGCGCCTTCTCGGCGACGAGTGCGGCGACCGGCTTGGGGACCAGTTTCACCGCGGCGGCGACGCGTTGCATGCGCAGCACGTCACGGCCCGACATCTCGTCGCTGACCTGGTCGCGGAAGGCCTTGATCGCCGAAGGTGGTTGCGCTGTCAGGAAATCCAGCTCGGCGGGGTCGACGCCGAGTACCCGGCCCAGCTTCGCGATCTCGGCCACGGTGTGCCGCGTGCCGCTCACAGGCCCAGGACCTTGCGCACGGCGGGGCGGGCCAGGCGCGGGATGAGGTGCATCCCGGCGCCGAGCGCGTCGTCCATGGCGGCCTTGCGGGCGGCCAGCGCGGTGCCGACGAAGCCGTCGAGACGGGCGAGCTCGTCGCGGTCGAGCGTCGCGAACTCCGCCGGTGGCGGGCCGCCGAGGGTGGCGGTCAGCTGGTCCAGACGATCCGGCACGTGCGGGCTCCTTCGAACATCTTGCGGCAGTGTCGATTACACGATAGCCGTGCTTCGGTGATGCCGACGTCCGAGAGGTGACGGGCGCTCAGCCTCCGGCGACCGCCGGGATGATCATGACTTCCGTGCTCGCGGTGAGTGGGGTGTCCGTGCCGTCGAGGGTGCGGCATTCGTCGCCGTCGATGTAGAAGTTGACGTAGCGGCGCAGGGTGCCGCGTTCGTCACGCAGGCGGCGTTCCAGTGCCGGGGAGCGGTCGCGGAGGGCGTCGAGGGCCCGGCCGAGTGTCGGGGCGTCGATGTCGAATTCGCGGGCGCCACCCGCGTAGGGGCGCAGCGCGGAGGGGAGCAGGACCCGGGCCATCGGTCAGCCGACGACGGCGGCGCGCACGCACAGGACGTCGGGCAGCCGGTCGGCGACGAGTTGCCAGTGGTCGCCTTCGTCGGGGCTGCAGTAGACCTCGCCGTTGCGGGTGCCGAAGTAGATGCCGGTGGGGTCGGCGTCGTCGGCGGTCATGGCGTCGCGCAGGACCGAGGCCCAGAAGGGGACCTCGGGTAGGCCGTCGGTGCTGGCCGACCAGGTGCGACCGGCGTCTTCGCTGCGGTATATCGCGCAGGTGGCGTTCGGGGGGAAGCGGAAACGGTCCATGTCGGCGTCGAGGGGGAAGGTGTAGACGACACCGGGGCGGCGCGGATGGGCGACGATGGGGAAGCCGAAGTTGTCGGGCGGGAGGTCGGCGTCGATGGACTGCCAGGTGGCGCCGTCGTCGGTACTGCGGAAGACACCGCCGTGGTTCTGCAGGTAGAGCGTGCCGGGGTCCTCGGCGTCGCGGGCGACCTTGTGCACGCACTGGCCCCAGTCCGGGAGCTCGCCGGGCAGGAAGGTGCCGATACCGAGCAGAACGGCCATCGCCGACCTCCGGGTCGTTTCACCGACGTGCGTGGTTTGGCAACGAGCGTACTCCCAGGCGGCGAAGGGGCAGCGTGATCGCCGTGCGTGGGGGATACTGGTCCGACGCGCGCGAGCCGTCGCGCGGGCGTGACATTGTCGCGACCATTTCGTAATCTAATAGTGACTTGTTCTCGACAGTAGCTGGTGATTGAAACGTGCCTGGTCAACATCGCACTCCCGCGCCCCCGTCCGGTCGCATGTCGCTCGCTGTGTGCAGCCTCGCGGCCACGGTTCCGGGAATGTTGTGGATGGCACTACGTCCGGGCGCGCCCGAGGTGCAACAAGTCGCGTCGGTGACGCCGCAGACACCCTCGGCGATCGAATTGGACCCGCTGCCCGCGCTCACCCACGACGCTCCGGCCGAACCGACCCTCGCGCCGGTCTCCGCCGACGACGAGACGGCGATGCTCTCGGCGGAGAAGCTGAAGCTGTCGTGCTCGACGGAGTGGAAGGGCACGCGTCCGCACGTCGCGCAGGTCTCGCATATGGTGCAGAAGATGTTCGGGCTGTCCGACATCGGCGGCGCGCACGGCCGCTACGACGGTGACCACGGCGCCGGACTCGCCCTCGACATCATGACCTCCAACCAGGGCCAGGGCGATGCGATCGCCGCGTTCGTGCTGGCCAACAAGGCGCGCTTCGGCGTGACGTATGTGATCTGGCAGCAGCGCTACAACGACGGCAGCGGCTGGTCGTTCATGGAGGACCGCGGCAGCACGACCGCCAATCACTACGACCACGTGCACGTCTCGTTCGCGGCCTCCGCGGCGACCGACCTACTCTGCTGAGATATTCCTTTCCGGCATATCGGCCCGGAGAACCGGACGCCCTCCTACGGTGAGGTGATCGGAGTCTCGCGAGGAGGTATGTGGACATGGCACGGTTGACCGGCAAGGTCGCGCTGATCAGTGGTGGTGCGCGCGGAATGGGCGCCGCGCACGCGCGCCGGTTCGTCGCCGAGGGTGCCTCGGTGGTGCTCGGTGACGTGCTCGACGACGACGGCGCCCTCGTCGCGAAGGAACTGGGCGAGTCGGCGATCTACCGGCATCTGGACGTGCGCGAACCCGAACAGTGGGACGCGGCCGTGGCGGCGGCGGTCGAGACGTTCGGTGGGCTGCACGTACTGGTGAACAACGCGGGGATCGTCAACGGGAACCGCCTGGTCGACTTCGCGCTCGACGAATGGCAGCGGATCCTCGACATCAACCTGACCGGCACGTTTCTCGGCATGCGGGCCGCGGTGCCCGCCATGACCGGCGGCGGGTCGATCGTCAACATCTCCTCGGTCGAGGGGATGCGCGGCAGCCCCGGACTGCACGGCTACACCGCCACGAAATTCGCGGTGCGCGGACTGACCAAATCGGCGGCGCTCGAACTCGCCGCGCAGGGTATCCGGGTGAACTCGGTGCACCCCGGACTGATCAGCACGCCGATGACCGAGGGGATTCCGGCCGACTTCCTGCAGATCCCGGTCCAGCGGGCCGCCGAGCCCGACGAGGTGTCGGCGCTGGTGGCGTACCTGGCCTCGGACGAGTCCTCGTATTCGACCGGGGCGGAGTTCGTGGTCGACGGCGGGCTCACGGTCGGGGTGCCGCACAAGAGTTTCTGACGGGTCAGCTCAGGCGGCGGATGTCGCCGCGGACCCGGTAGAAGCCGCCACGGGCGGACTCGGTGACGGCGTCGACGACGTAGCGGGTGCCGGGGCGGCGGATGTCGCGGGGGAACTGGACGTTCCAGTTCCGGTCGTAGCCGGGGGAGACGACGTGCACGCGCAGGGAGCCGCCGTGCTCGACGCATTCGACGACGATGCCGTTACCCGCGTCGGTGGTGACCTCGACGGTGTCGGAGACGGCGACGGCCGAGATCTCCGGTGCCTTGACCGAGATGGTGCTGGGCAGCACGCCCTGGTCGGCGTCGCGGATGGCGGATTCGCTCACGTCGAGGCAGGCCAGGGCACCGGAAGTCGTGACGAGGTAGAGCTTTTCGTCGTGGTACTGCATGGAGTAGGCCGAGCCGCAGCCGGTGGCCAGCTTCCACAGGCGGGCGCCGGTGGCGTCGAAGCAGTAGACCGAGGAGTGGGAGTCACCGGCGAAGACATAGCGACCGTCGGGGGAGGCGGCGCAGGAGAAGACGGCGGCGTCGCACTGGTAGGCGCGGGTGGTGGTGCCCTGCTTGGTGATCTCCTCGACGCGGTTGGCCGCGGTGCCCGCGTAGACGTCGGAGGTCTCCTGCCAGCCGAACAGGACCGAGCCCCGGGTCGGCGAATGCCACTGGGTGACACCGGTTTCCAGGGTGTATTTGGTGACGCCCGCGCTGTGTCCGTGGTAGACGCCGGTGGCGTCGAGGCGGACCATCCAGCCGGAGTTGCCGGTGCTGCGCGCCGACCACAGGGACTCCTCCTCGTGGTCGATGACGGTCAGGCCGCCCGCGGCGTCGGAGGCGGCGAGGATGCCGTCGTGGATGTCGAGCCAGTAGACATCGCTGGCCGAGACGTCGTAGGCGGCGCGCGGGACCTTGCCGGACAGGTCGTAGACGCGGCCGTCGTCACAGCCCGCGTAGATCCAGAAGTCGTCGGCCACCAGGCATTTCACGCCGTCGGGCAGCTGGTAGCGGTTGGTCACCTCACCGGTGGGCGTGAGGGTGAAGACCTCACCGCTCTCGTTGCCGACCCAGCAGCGCTGCTCGTCGACGAAGATGCCGAACGCGGCCGCGCCGGAATCGAAACGCCACAGCACCGGGGCGCTCTTTGCGGTGGAGCGCTGGCTGGTGATGACGCGGCGGGTCACCGAACGGCGCTGCCGCGCGCCCATCACCGCGGGCGCGTACCCCTTGCGGACCTTCTCCTCGATCTTCTTGCGCGCGGCCGCCTTCGCCTTGTCGGCGGTGGCGAACGCGCTCGCCTTGGACTGACCCTGCTCGCCGATCCGACCGTAGCGGATGCTCACCTGGGTGTCGGTGACGATCACCTCGTAGAACTTGTGAGAGGAACCGCTGTCGTCGGACAGTTCCAGGTAGGTGGTTTCGGCGGTCGTCATGGTCCCTCGCTGAGCTCGTTATTCTTCGAACGAGCGAAAACTAGCAAGGGCCACCGACATCCGCGCGCGATCACATGCCCGGGACGTCGAGGAGGGGTGGGGGATAGGTGGAGTGGGGGACTTCGGCGCGCCAGGGGCGGTGGATGGCGGGGCCTTCGAGGTGGGCGAGTTCGGGGAGCCAGTGGCGGGTGTAGGAGCCGTCGGGGTCGTAGCGGTCGGCTTGGCGTAGGGGGTTGAGGGTGCGGTTGGGGCGGGTGTCGGTGCCGGTGCCCGCGGCCCACTGCCAGTTGAGCTGGTTGTTGGCCAGGTCGGCGTCGACGAGCCAGTGCAGGAAGTGGGCGGCGCCGATCCGCCAGTCCAGGCGCAGGGATTTGGCGAAGAAGGAGGCGGAGATCAGGCGGGCGCGGCCGGGGAGCCACCCGTCGGTGACGAGTTGGCGTTGGGCGGCGTCGATGAGCGGGTAGCCGGTGCGGCCCTGCTTCCAGGCGGTCACCGCGTCGGGGTCGTCGCGGACGGCGAACGGGCCGGGGCGGTAGCTGGACCAGGCGGTGTCGGGGCGGGCGGCCAGGAGCTGGTGGTGGAAGTCGCGCCAGGCCAGCTGACGGGCGAAGGCGTGACCGCCGTCGGTGGACAGGTCGGTGCGGTGGACGATCTCGACGGGGGACAAACAGCCGAAATGCAGGTGGGGGGACAGGTGTGAGGTGGCGTCGGCGGTGAGGTCGTCGTTGCGTTCGGCGTAGTCCTCGATCGGTCCGGCGAGCCATGTGCGCAGGAGGGCGCGGGCGCTGATCTCACCGCCGGTCGGGCAGTTCGGGGACGGCTCGTCGGAGCACAGGTCGGCCGGGGCGGGGAGGGGGTCGCTGGCGATGTCGGGGACGTCGAGGGCGCGCGGTGCGCGGAAGGGGGTGCGCTGGTGGGCGTCGAGCCAGCGACGGAAGTAGGGGGTGAACACCGCGTAGTGGTCGCGGCCCGTCGCGGGGGTGAGCACGGCGGGGTCGGCGGCGGTGACGACCGCGCTGTGGGTGCGCACCGCGCAGTCGGTGTCGGCGAGACGGTCGCGCAGGGTATCGAGGCGGCGGGTGGCGTAGGCGCTGACGTCCTCGGCGAGATGGACTGCGCTGGCACCGGTTTCGGCGACCACGCGGGCGACCTCGTCGGCGGGGGTGCCGCGCCGCACGACCAGTCGGCCGCCGATGCCGCGCAGGCGCTCGTCCAGCTCGGCCAGCGCGCGGGACAGGAAGGCGGCGCGATTGGGCGGGCAGCGGTCGGGGACGAGGTGGTCGTCGATGACGAACAGCGCGACGACGGCGTCGCTGTCGCGGTGCGCGGCGGTGAGAACCGGGTTGTCGGCCAGGCGCAGATCGCGGGTGAACAGGGCGATCGCGACACTCATCGGGCGCACAGCGGGGCGATGTCGGTGCGGCCGCCGGTGGTGGGGGTGGTCAGGTACACGCAGGTGTTCTGGCCCGCCGCGGTGATGGCGGCGTCGATGTCGTCCCAGGTGGCGGCGTCGACGGCGGGCGTGCGGGACAGGACGAAGCCGGACAGGCGGCTCGGATCGGTGACGACGGCCCACGCGTAGTCCGGGCCCAGCGCGGTGACGATGTAGTTGGGCGCGCCGGTGCGCTGGTCCTGGCCGGGCACGCTCGGGAAGGACACGTGCAGTTGCGCGTTGGTGACGGGATCGGTGACCGTCGCGCTGCCGCGGATCTCGTCGACACCGCCGGTCCAGGTGCGGCAGCGGTTGTAGACGCCGACGTCCCCGGATTCCTCGAGGGTGTAGGTGGCGGTGGTGTCGCCCGCGCAGTTCAGGCTGAACGGGGCGGGGACGGCGGCGAGTTGGTGCCAGACGCCCAGGTACCGATCGAGTTCCAGCGACGGCACCGGAGCCGGAGGCGCGGCGTGGGCGGTCGCGGCGGCCACCACGGCGGCACCGACGGTGGCGCAGGCGGCCAGCGCCACGCGGAACGACGAAGCAGTGGAACGGGGGAAACGCACTGGTCCTCCTCGGTCGGTGATACTGACATATTAACAGTGAACGATGCATAATCGATGCAGCTGGCGAGAGGAGTTCCGTGAGGGCATGGCTATGACACGCGGGCGCGGCGCGATCGGTCAGAATGGAACGATGCTCGCCGGTGCCGCCCCTGCCTCCGATGCGGCCGGATACACGGTGCGCGCGGTGGCGGATCGTCTCGGCATCCCGACCGCCACCCTGCGCAGTTGGAATCGTCGCTACGCCATCGGTCCGACGCAGGCGCGCCCCGGCAAGCACCGCCTCTACACCGAGGCCGACATCGCCCTGCTGGAACGCATGCTCACATTGATCCGCGACGGCGCGAGTCCGGCGGGCGCCGCGGCGGCGGTGCGCGGGTCGGCCGTGCCCGCCGGTGACCGCGCGGCCCTGCTCGATGCCGCCTTCGCCCTGGACTCCTCGGCCACCGTCGAGCGGATCGAGGCGCATGTGCGCGCGTACGGCGTGGTCCGCACCTGGGAGGAGCTGTGCCGACCGGCCTTCGCCGACATCGTGGCGCGCCAGGGTGTGGGCGAGAACTGCATCGATGTCGAGCACCTGCTGTCGTGGTCGATCGCCGCGGTGATGCAGCGGGTGCGCACCGCGCCCTCGGGTGGCGGCCACACCATCGTCCTGGCCTGCACCGGGGGTGAAACCCACGCGCTCCCTTTGGAAGTGCTCCGCGCGGCGCTCGCCGAGCAGGGCACGGGCGCGCGGATGCTCGGTGCCGATGTGCCGACCGTGGCGCTGGCCGGTGCCATGGCGCGTGCGGCCGGGCCGGTCTCGCTGCTGCTGTGGTCGCAGCGCGAATCGAGCGCGTTGACCTCGGCGGTGCTGGCCGGAGTCGACGCGGGCGCACGGGTTTTCGTGGGCGGACCCGGCTGGGACTGGGTGAGCTTGCCCGCCGAGGTGACGCGGATCGGTTCGCTCGCCGACGCGGTCGACGCGTTGCGCTGAGATCGTCGACGGAACGGGCCGTCGTCGCCTCATCCCAGAGCGACGCAGCCTTGCAGCGTCTGGAAATCACCGGCCAGGGCGGGGCCTCCGGCGCAGGTCGGCGTGCTCACCCCGTCGATGGTGACGGTGGCGCCGGGTCCGGCGACACCGATGGACAGGCCGGGGCGCACACCGGTGGCGTCGACCACCGCGCCCGGGCCCAGCGCGAGCGCGGCCGGTCCCGACAGGCCCTGGGCCTGTGACGTGGCCGTTCCCCCGCCGACGGCGATCGCCAGCGCGAGAGCCTGCTGCCCGGCGGTGGAGGTGGCCGATCCCTCGATGCCGTACGCGGCGGCGGCGCTCCCGCCGACGCTCGTCGCGGAACACTGCGCGGTATCCGAGGAGTTCTCGGCCGCGGCGGCGCCCGGTGCGCGGCACTCCACCGGCGCCGCGGCGGCTGTCGGAGCGATCGCGATGACTCCCGCGATCGCGATGGCCGCGCCGAATCCGACACCGGCCGCTCGCCTGTAGTGACTGTTCATCATTCGCTCCTTCGTGCGGGTCGTCGTGTCGGTTCTGCCGGTCTCATCTCACGGTCGGCGGGATCGGGAAGTCGTGTTCGATTTTAGGAGGGTGGAACGATGGTGGCGAGAAACGATGCACAACTGATGCAGTGTCGCGGGACGTCGGCGTCATCCGGGCTCGCTGGCCGGGGCGAGCCTGTTCGCGTGACCGGCACGGCGGGCCCACCACGCCCGCGCCAACGCCGAACCGGCGACGCGCGCGCGGCGGGCATTGCCCACGGTGGCGCGGGTCTCGAACACCGCGAACTCGCTGTCCTCGATGCGGTCGAGAATCTCGGCGTAGAGCACGGCGGCCGTGGCGACGCACGGTCGCGACACCGGATCGAGCAGCGCGATCCCGGTGTCGGCGAAGCGATACCAGTCGCGGGCGACGGCGTGCTGCGCCGCCAGGGCCGCGCGGACCTCGGAATCGACACACCGACGCTCGCGGCACCACCGCAGCCGGTCTCGGTCCACGCCGAAGGCGGCGAGTTCGTCGGCGGGCAGATACACCCGGCCGCGGTCGAGGTCTTCGGCGATGTCGCGCAGGAAGTTGGTGAGCTGGAACGCCTTTCCCAGGGCCGCGGCGTAGGGGGCGGCCTCGGCGCGGGGGACGACCGTGCCGAGGACGGGCAGCACCTGCAGACCGATGACCGCCGCCGATCCGTGCACGTAGCGATCCAGCGCGGCGCGGTCGGGGTAGTCGGTCACCGTCAGGTCCATGCGCATCGAGTCGAGGAAGTCGTCGAACAGGACGGTGTCGATGCGGTATCGGGTGACGGTGTCGGCCAGCGCGGCCAGGATCGGGTCGGTTCCCGGCGGGTCGGACAGGCTGGCGCGCAGGTCGCGGGCCACCGCCGCCAGACGTGTCGCGGGGGCGTCGACGACCCCGGCGGCCGGGGGTTCGTCGACGATGTCGTCGGCCCAGCGCGCGAAGCCGTAGAGGGCGTGGATCGCCGGTCGCTGGGCGGGGGCGAGCAGGCGCGTGGCGAGGAAGAACGTGCGTCCGTGTCGCGCGTTGAGATCGCGGCAGCGCTGATACGCCGCCCGCAACCGCTCGTCGTGGATACCGGCGGCGTCGAGTTCTCCGCGGATCATCGCCGCACCTCCTCGGCCACGATCGACCGTCGTGCTCCGGCCGGGACGCCGGTGATGCGGTCGGCGGCGAGGCGACCCGAGAGCAGTGCCGTCGGCACACCGACCCCGGGGACGGTGCCGCAACCGGCCAGCACCGCGTTGGTCGTGCCGCGGGGCAGGTTCGACGGCCGGAAGGGGCCGGTCTGGGCGAAGGTGTGCGCCAGCGAGAACGGGGTTCCGGCGAGCAGGCCCTGGCGTGCCCAGTCGGCGGGGGTGTCCAGGTGCACGATGTGCGCGTCGGTGACGAAGTTCGGCACCAGGCGGTCCTCGACGGTCGCGGTGAGTTCGGCGCCGTAGGCGGCGGCGTGACGGTCCCAGTCCGGGTCGTCGCGGTGCAGGTTGGGAACGGGCGCGAGCACGGTGAACAGGTCGTGACCGGGTGGCGCCAGCGCGGGGTCGGTGGCGGTCGGGCGGGTGACCAACAGCGACGGGTCCGACATCCGCTGTCCCGTCCGGATCAGTTCGTCGAAGGTCTGTTCCCACGCGGCGCCGAAGACCAGATTGTGGTGTGCGGTCGGCACGGTGGTGGGCAGGCCGACATGCATGACGACGGCCGACGGCGCGGGACGCCATGTCGTCGGGCGGCGCGGAACGCGATCGAGCAAGGCGTAGGCGGTCGGCAGTTCGGTCGCCAGGACGACCGCGTCGCAGGGGATGCGCTGTCCGGTCTCGGTGCGCACCGCGGTGATCGTGGCGCCGCGTCGTTCCAGCGCGTCGACCGTCTCGCCGTAGCGGAAGCGCACTCCGGCATCCGCGGCCGCGGCGGCCAGCGCGTCGGGGAGCGCGCGCACGCCGCCGCGCGGGAAGTAGACCCCGCCCACGGTGTCCATGTAGGAGATCACCGCGTAGAGCGCGAGCGCGCGCTGCGGCGCCACTCCCGCGTAGAGGGATTGGAAGGTGAACACCCGGCGCAGGCGTTCGTCGCTCAGGAACGACGCGACCGCGCGGTCCAGGCGTCGGAATCCGCCCAGCGCGACCAGGCGGGCCAGCGCCGGGGTCAGCAGCGAGAGCGGGGAATCGAAGTTGGCGGCGACGAATCGGTCGAATTCGACGCGGTAGAGCTCGCTCAGCCACGCGCGCAGGCGCCGATACCCCTCGACCTGCCCGGGACCGGCGAAGGCCGCGATCGATTCCTCCATCGCCGCCGCGTCGCTGTGGATGTCCAATCCGCTGCCGTCGGCGAAGTGCGCCCGATAGGCGGGGACGACGGGCAGCAGTTCCAGTCGTGCCTCGAGGCTGTCGCCGACCGCGTCGAGGGCATCGGCGACGATGTCGGGCATGGTCAGGACGGAGGGTCCGGTGTCGAGCCGGTAGCCCGCGACATCGCGTCGACCGGCGCGGCCACCGGGGACGGTCTCGCGTTCGACGACCGTGACCGTGCGCCCGCGTCCGGCCAGGTGCAGCGCGGCCGCCAGACCGGCCAGGCCCGCTCCGACCACCACCACGTCATCGGTCTTTCCCGCTATCGCTCGCATCTGTTCCTCACGCTCGGATCGTCGGATGGGGACGGCGGATCAGTGCCGTCGGTGGGTGCACAACTCGGCCATCCGGAGCAGCGCGTCGGCGACCGACGGCTCGAGCTCGGCACTGTCGAGCAATCGATGCGCGTGGTCGAGGCGGGCCTGGATCATCCGCTCGGCGCCCTGCCGCGCGCCGCTGTCGGTGATGACCGTCTGTGCCAGCGCGACGCCCCGCTCGTCGATGGACTCGGCGGTCCACAGCGCGCGCAGGCGGGCACGATCCGACGGCTCGGCGAGCTGATCGGCCAGCGCGATCACGGTGGTGGCCTTGCGTTCTCGGATGTCGTCGCCGCGGGGTTTGCCGGTGGTCGCCGGGTCGCCGAAGACGCCGAGCAGGTCGTCACGCAGCTGGAACGCTTCGCCGATCGCCGTGCCGTAGGCGCCGAGCACCGTCAGCACGGTGTCGTCGCAGCCCGCCAGAGCGGCACCCAGTTCGAGCGGGCGTCGCACCGTGTAGTTGCCCGATTTGCGGCGCGCGATGTCCATCACCGTGTCCACGGCGGGGACGAGGGTCGCGTCGTTGGTCAGATCCGCGAGCTGACCGACCGCCAGTTCGCCGCGCATCGCGTCGTAGCGGGGCCACGCCCGTTCCAGCGCCGCCGCGCCGACACCGCTCTCGCGCAGCATGCGCTCGGCCCACACCAGATACAGGTCGGCGAGCAGGATCGCCGCGGACTCGCCGAAGCGCTCCGCCGATCCCGACAGGCCCCGGTCCCGGTGCCAGGCGGCGAGCCGTCGGTGCGTCGACGGCCGTCCCCGCCGCAGCGGCGACTCGTCCATCACGTCGTCCTGCACCAGGGCGAAGGCGTGCAGGAGTTCGGTACTGGCCGCCGCGCGCAGGGCGGCGTCGGATTCGCCGCTGCCCCCGCACAACCAGCCGAGGTAGACGAACACCGACCGCACGCCCTTGCCGCCGGTCGCGAAGTCGAGCATCAGTTGCCCCGGGAGGGAGAAACCCCGGGGATCGAGTTCCGCCCGGCAGCGGTCGCGGACGAACTCGCCGACATGATCACGCACCGCGAGCTGCGTGCGCGCGAGCCATCGGGGGAATCCGGCGGACCGCTCGTCACCCAGGAGGGAGGTGGCGGGCTGCCGCGCTGTCGCGTGCTCTGCGTTCACGTATCGATTGTGACAGCTTTCGCCGCGATTTGCATCGTTTATGAATCGTTTGCTGTCAGCGGCCCAGGAGGTGGCGCAGGGTCTGTTCGAGGTGCGGGGTCCGGAAGACGTGATCGACCGTGGACAGCCGGTGCGGGGACACCCGCTGACTCGCCTCGGCCAGCTCGCGCGCCCCCTGACGTCCCAGCAGCAGGGCGGGGCCGAAGGTGGGGACCGGCAGGAGTGCGGGCCGGTGCAGTACGTGGGCGAGTGTCGCGGTGTACTCGGTGTTGCGCACCGGATTCGGCGCGACCGCGTTGACCGGGCCGGTGAGCGAATCGTCCCAGAGCGCACGGTGATACACGTCGACGAGGTCGTCGAGGCCGATCCAGGACTGCCATTGGGCGCCGTCGCCGATCCGGCCGCCGAGACCGGCCGCGAACAGGGGACGCAGCAATCGCAGGGTGCCGCCCGCCGGGGATTGGACGATGCCGGTGCGTACCTGCACGACCCGGGTGTCGGCGGCCTCAGCGGCCGCTTCCCACCCGGTGACCACCTCGGCCAGGAAACCGTCACCGGGGTCGGCGGTTTCGGGGAGGATCTCGTCGCCGCGGTCGTAGCCGTAGTAGCCGATGGCCGAGGCGCAGACGAACGCGCCGACCCCGCAGCGACCCGCGATCTCGGCCAGGGCGCGGGTGGGGCCGATCCGACTGTCGGCGATGGCGCGACGGTGGTCCTCGGTGAACCGGCCCGCGATCGACGCACCCGCCAGATGGACGACCGCGTCGATGCCGTTCAGCAGGTCGGGGGCGGGATTCTCGGTGTCCCACCGGCGTTCGTCCGGGCTGGTCGGCGCGTGGCGGACGAGGCGGACGACGCGATGGCCGCCGGTGGACAGGAACGCGCACAGGGCCGTGCCCACCATCCCGGACGCGCCGCTCACCGCGATGGTGCGCGCGGTGAACCCGTGCTCGGCGGCCCGTCGGTGCGCGGCCAGGTCGTCGGTGAGCTGGCGGTGGCGATAGTCGAACATCGGGCGCAGCACGCGGACGGGCAGCGGGGTGTCGACGCGGTCGATGACGCGGGTGTGCTCGTCGTCGACGGCGGTGAACTCGTGGGTGTGGCGCCAGGGCAGCAGTCGACCGACCGGTATCGAGGCGAGCCCATCGATGGCGATGGCGTCGGCGAATCGGTGCGGCGGGTCATAGGCGCCCGGGTCGTGCCGTGCAACCCAGCGCAGCCCACCCGGCAGCCCGAGCACGGCGCTGCCCCGGGCCAGGTCGTCGGACTCGCTCAGCAGCCGGACCGGCTGCCACGGTGGCGCGAGCCGGGTGAAGGCCCCAGGACGCGCGAACCAGGCGAACACCTCGTCGCGGGGTGCGGAGACAACGATCGAACAGTCGATGCCCATTTCTCGACTGTAGCTCGCATTGCCCGAGCATGAAACGTTTGCGCATCGTTTTGCGCGCCAGTCCGGCAGAACGAGGCACGCGGAGCGCGAAACATCCCACCATAGGGGACATTTCGTCGATCGGCCCAGGTCGCGGGCCCGCACCGGTGATCCGGGTGGCAGTAGGCGCTGTGGCTGGGTAGACCGACTTCGGTATCGCCCGGGTCGTCGATTCCTCGCGGCTCACTCCGGCGGGCACGGTGTCGGCGACGCTCCCTCGCCTGCACCCTGTACTCGCTGCTGGCCGGGTCCCCGCCCTAAGGTGCCACGCATCCTGGGCCTTGATCGGCGCGTACCCGTCGGCTTTCCTCTAGATCATCGCCGGTCAGCTGTCGGTGACGTAGGCGAGCCAGGCGTAGTCGCGGGCGCGGGTCACCGCGACCAGCTTCTGCCGTGCCGCGAGTTCCCGCCGATCGCGGGTCGCGCCGCGCACGGTGGCGGGCGTCGCGGGTTCGGTGGTGATGTGGAAGACGGCGGCGAAGTCCATGCCCTTCGCCCGGTGCACGGTCCCGACTTTGACGGCGTCGAGTTCGGCGCGGGTCAGGTGCAGTTCCACGGCCTGGCCGTCGGGCAGCGTGCCGGTGCTGTCGCGCAGGACGAAGCCGCGGCCGCCGTCGAGGTCGTCGACGGTGTTGCCCGCCTCGAGGTTCTTGGCGAGTTCCAGGACGGCGGCGCGGTTGCGGTAGTTCGTGCGCAGGACACGACCACGGCCACCCGGCAGCGGAATTCCGGCGTCGGACAGGCGCCAGCCGCCGGTGTACACCTGCTGCTGGCCGTCGCCGACGAGGAGCAGCTGCCGTTGAGCTGCAGGCCGTTGCGTCCGGATCGCACGATGGCTCTGTACTCGTCCAGGGTGCCCAGGCCGCGGCCTTTGATCACCCGCCGGATCTCGTCTTCCCAGTACTGGTAGTCGGTGCCCTCGTAACCGTCGAGCCGATCGCGCACCCCCATCCACGTGCGCGCCATCGCGTCGTCGCTGCCGTCCACGTCGAGATCGAAGGTGACACGGCGGCGTTCGAGGAACCGGGTCGTCCACGCGTGCAGGCCGACGAACTCGGCGCGATCGGCCGCCGCCGGAGCGATACGCGCGAAGCCGGAGCGGTGATAGGTGGGCAGGGTGCGGACGAAGCTGGTGAACAGCAGACGGCCGGGATTGCGCTTGGCGAAATGTGCCATGCGGTGCAGCGCGACCACGGATTTCCCGGTTCCCGCCGGGCCGCTGAACCGGGCCGGACCGGTGAAGTTGGTGTGCACGAGGGCGAGCTGTTCGGGATCGAGGAAGGTGGTCCAGTCGCGGAACGGGCGTGCCAGGAAGCTCGCCCTGGTCTCCTCGTCGAGGTCGGTGCGGTCGAACAGGCTGTCGGTGGGGGTGGTGTCCGGGGCGGCGCCGCGTCGGTGAACACGAGGGCGAACACGCTGTGCGGCGGTGAGGTGCGGGTGTGCGGCGAGGTGCTTCTCGGCCCAGTGGGTACGGCGCTGCCCGGTGATGTCGGACATGGTTCCCCCCGGTCGGACTCGCGTCCGTTATGAATTGCCTGACAAGACAATTCATAGCATGCGAACGGTCCTTCGCGGGGCGAACGAGTGACATCGGACCGGGGCGGGATGGGCCCCGGTCCGCGACGATCAGCCGTAGTGGCAGATGTAGTGCATGGTGTCGACGACCTCGATGTCGAACGAGCTGTCACCGGGGATCGAGAACGACTCGCCCGCGCGGTAGGTGACGGTGTCGGTGGATCCGGCCAGCGTCACCTTGGCCTCGCCCGCGACCAGTTCCATGACCTCGGGGGCGGCGGTGCCGAAGGTCAGGCTCGACGGCTGGATGACGCCGACCGACTTCTTGGTCCCGTCGGCCAGCTCCAGGCTGTAACTGACGCACTTCCCGTCGAAGTAGACATTGGCCTGCTTGGTGACGGAGACATTCTCGAACTTCGACATGGGTCCTTCCGGGGGGATGAGGGGACCCTGAGTCTACGGGCGAGCCAGAGCTCACCGAGCCCTGGCCCGACGCTGTCAGCCGCCGAAGCGGGCCAGCACGGAGCTGGCTTCCTGGGAGGCGGTGCCTTCCTGGGCCAGGTGGGTCATGGCCTCGGGGATTTCGCGGCCGTGGTGGGCCATGGCCTGGGCGTAGAGGCGGCCCGCGCGGTAGGAGGAGCGGACCAGCGGGCCCGCCATGACGCCCGCGAAGCCGAGGGTTTCGGCGAACTTGGAGTGTTCGACGAATTCCTCCGGCTTGACCCAGCGGTCGACGGGGTGGTGGCGAGGGCTCGGGCGCAGGTACTGGGTGATGGTGAGGATGTCGCAGCCCGCTTCGTGCAGGTCGCGCATGGCCTCGGTGACTTCCTCGGGGGTCTCGCCCATACCGAGGATGAGGTTGGACTTGGTGACCAGACCGGCCTCGCGGGCGGCGGTGATGACGGCCAGGGAGCGCTCGTAGCGGAAGGCCGGGCGGATGCGCTTGAAGATGCGCGGCACCGTCTCCAGGTTGTGGGCCAGGACCTCGGGACGCGAGGCGAAGACCTCGGCGAGCTGGTCGGGGTCGGCGTTGAAGTCGGGGATGAGCAGTTCGACGCCGGTGTTGGGGTTGAGCCGCTTGATGGCGTTGACGGTCTCGGCGTAGAGCCAGGCGCCGCCGTCGTCGAGGTCGTCGCGGGCCACGCCGGTGATGGTGGAGTAGCGCAGGCCCATGGCCTGGACGCTCTCGGCGACGCGGCGGGGCTCGTCGCGGTCGAGGGCGGCGGGCTTGCCGGTGTCGATCTGGCAGAAGTCGCAGCGGCGGGTGCACTGTTCACCGCCGATGAGGAAGGTGGCCTCGCGGTCCTCCCAGCATTCGAAGATGTTGGGGCAGCCCGCTTCCTCGCAGACCGTGTGCAGGCCTTCGCGTTTCACCAGGCCCTTGAGCTCGGTGTATTCCGGGCCCATGGTGGCGCGGGTGCGAATCCACTTGGGTTTGCGCTCGATCGGGGTCTCCGCGTTGCGCGCCTCGATGCGCAGCAGCTTGCGTCCGGCGGGGGCAGAGGCGTCTACGGGGCTCACTGGACCGACTCTACGCTCGGGGCCTGCGCGTTCGCCGGGCCGGTGGTGCGATCAATGTCATGTGCCGCGACGGGAATTTCCCCGTCCAGGGCGGCGATGATGGCGGCCGCGACGAGCGGTTCCACCTCGGCGACGGTGACCTCGCGGCCGAGTTCGCGGGTCAGCGTGGTGACACCGGCGTCGCGGATGCCGCAGGGCACGATCGCGTCGAAGCCGTCGAGGGCGGAATTGCAGTTCAGTGAGATGCCGTGCAGGGCCACCCCGCGCTGGACGCGCACCCCGACCGCGGCGACCTTGCGTTCGGGGAGGAACCCGGTGGCGGGCAGCCACACACCGGAGCGGCCGTCGACCCGACCGCAGGAGACACCGAGGCCGGTGATCACCTGGATCAGCGCCTCTTCCAGCCTGCGTACGTACTGCACCACGTCGACGGGCTCGGCCAACCGGATGATCGGATAGCCCACCAGCTGCCCCGGCCCGTGCCAGGTGATCTTGCCGCCCCGGTCGACCTGCACCACCGGCGTGCCGTCGATCGGCAGGTCCGCCTCCTCGGTGCGGCGGCCCGCGGTGTAGACCGAGGGATGCTCGAGCAGCAGCAGACGATCGCTGCCGGTGCCTTCGGCCCGCTCGTCGGCGATCTGCCGTTGCAGCTCCCAGGCGGCGTGATAATCGATGAGTCCGAGGTTCTCGACCACGATCGGGGTCGAATCGAACCGTGCGGACGCGGTGCGGCGCGTGGTGTTCACGGTGCTGACGTTACGCCCCGGACGGCGGCGTCAGTGCGGACGGTCGGCGCGAACGTGTCGGTGGGGACAGCGCGCGGTCAGGGTTCGAGGGGGAAGGCGCGCTGCATGAGGGTGAGGTCCATCCAGCGGCCGAACTTGTGGCCCACTTCGGGGAGTTCGCCGACGGTGTGGAAGCCGAAGCGTTCGTGCAGCGTGATCGAGCCGGTGTTGCCGGATTCGATGGCCGCGACCATGACGTGGACGCGGCCGGAGTCCGTGGCGCGGTCGATCAGGGCCGTGAGCAGGGCGGTGGCGATGCCGCGGCGCTGGAAGCGGCTGTCGACGTAGACGGAGTTCTCGACGGTGAAGCGGTAGCCGGACTTGGGACGCCACTGACCGTAGGAGGCGTAACCGGCGACCTCGCCGTCGATCTCGGCGATCAGGATCGGCATGCGCGCGGCAGTGCGGTCGGCGAACCAGGTGAGGCGGTCGTCGAGGTCGACCTCATCGGTGTCCCAGATGGCGGTCGACTCGGCGATATTGGTGTTGTGGATGACCAGCACGGCGGGCAGGTCGTCCTTGTCGGCGTCGCGGATCAGCATCTCGGACCTCACGATCGGCCGACGGCGGCGGCCAACGCGGCACCGATGGTCGGGTGCTGGAAGGTGTAGCCCGCCTGTTCGAGGACGCCGGGAATCGCGCGCGGACCGCGCAACAGCGCCTCGTCGGCGAGCTCGCCCACCAGCGCGCGCAGCGCGAAACCGGGGACCACGATCGGGGTCGGCCGGTGCAGGGCGCGGCCCAGGGCACGGTTGAACTCGGCGTTGGTGACGGGCGCGGGGCCGACGGCGTTGACCGGGCCGGAGACCTCCGGATCGGTCAACGCGAAGACGATCGCGCCGATCTCGTCGTCGAGAGAGATCCAAGGGGTGTACTGGCGGCCGCTGCCCAGGCGTCCGCCCAGGCCCAGCCAGTACAGCGGATGCAGCATGCTCAGCATGCCGCCGTTGCGGGCCAGCACCACGGCGCTGCGGATGAGCACGGTGCGGGTACCCGCGGCGGTGGCCGGTGCGGTAGCGGCTTCCCAGTCCCGGCACAGCGTGGCCAGGAAACCCGTTCCGGCGGGGGCGGTCTCGTCGACGATCGCGTCGCCGGTGCCGCCGCCGTAGTAGTGCGAGCCGCTGGCGTTGACCAGCGTCGGCACCCCGGCGGCGGCCACGGCGACCGCGAGGACATCGGTGGGGGTGATCCGGCTGTCGCGCAGCAACTGCTTGTAGCCGCCGTTCCAGCGGCGCGCGCCCAGGCTCGCGCCGCACAGGTTCACCACGGCGTCGGCCCCGCGCAACGCCCGCTCGTCGAGCTGGGCGCGCGCGGGATCCCAGGTGAATTCGTCCGGTGCCGCGGCCGCGCGGCGCACCAGCCGGGAGACCTGGTGCCCGTCGCGGCGCAGAGCCGCGACGAGCGCCGTCCCGATCAGTCCGGACGAACCGGCGATCACCACCTTCATCGAATCGGATTCCCCGACTACAGGCCGAGATCGGCCTCGAACGCCGAGTCTTCGAGCCGGTTCTTGATGGTGGTGAGGAAACGACCCGCGTCGGCACCGTCGATGAGGCGGTGATCGTAGGTCAGCGGCAGGTACACCATCGAGCGGACACCGATGGACTCGCTGCCGTTCTCGTCGGTCACCACCACCGGGCGCTTGACGATCGCGCCCGTGCCGAGCATGGCCGCCTGCGGCGGAACCAGGATCGGAGTGTCGAACAGCGCGCCCTCGGAGCCGATGTTGGTGATGGTGAAGGTGCCGCCGGACAGCTCGTCCGGCTTCAGACCACCGGTGCGGGCGCGGTGGGCGATGTCGGCGATCGCGCGGGCCAGCCCGGCCAGCGACAGGTCGCTGGCGTTGTGGATGACCGGCGAGAGCAGACCCTGCTCGGTGTCGACCGCGATACCCAGGTGCACCGACGCGTGGTAGGTGATCTCCTTGGTGTCCTCGTTGTAGGAGGCGTTCACGTTCGGGTGCACCCCGAGGGCCTCGACCACGGCCTTGGCGAAGAACGGCAGGTACGTCAGGTTGACGCCCTCGCGCGACTTGAACGAGGCCTTGGCCAGCTGGCGCAGATGCGCGATCTTGGTGACGTCGGCCTCGTGGACCTGGGTCAGCTGCGCGGTGCTCTGCAGCGATTCGCGCGTCTTGGTCGCGGTGATCTGCCGGATGCGGCTGGCCTTCTGCGTGGTGCCGACCAGACCGGCCAGCTTCGGCGCGGCCGATTCCTTGGCCGCGGGCGCGGCCGGTGCGGCGGCCGGAGCGGCCGAGGGCGCGGGCGCCTTGGCGGCCTCGGCGGCGGCGAGCACGTCCTGCTTGCGGATGCGGCCGCCGACGCCGGAACCCTTGATGCTCGACAGATCGACGTTGTTCTCGTCGGCCAGCTTGCGCACCAGCGGGGTGACGTACGGGGTGCTGCCGTTGGCCGAGGCCGACGGGGCCGCGGCGGGCTTCGCGGCCGGAGCCGGAGCGGGCTTCGGGGCGGGCTCGGGCTCGGGCTTCGGGGCGGGCGCCGCGGCGGCGGGCTCGGGCTTCGGCGCCGGAGCGGGCTCGGGCTTCGGGGCGGGTTGCGGCTCGGGCTCGGGGGCCGGGGCGGGTGCGGCGGCGGGCGAACCGCTGCCGATCACGCCCAGCTGGCCACCGACGGCGACGATGTCGTCCTCCTGCGCCGAGATCTCGAGCAGCGTGCCCGCGACGGGCGAGGGGATCTCGGTGTCGACCTTGTCGGTGGACACCTCGAGCAGCGGCTCGTCGACGGCGACGTCGTCACCGACGGCCTTGAGCCACCGGGTCACGGTGCCCTCGGTGACCGACTCGCCCAGTTCGGGCATCTTCACCGGGGTGCCGGAGGCGGCGGCGGGCGCGGCGGCCGGGGCCTGCTCGGCCGCGGGGGCCTGCTCGGCCTGGGGGGCCGGGGTGGGCTCGGGTTCGGGGGTGGGCTCGGGAGCCGCGGCGGGTTCGGCGGGGGCGGCGGGCGCGGCGGGCGCGGACGCGGCGGCTTCGCCGGGCTCGCTGATCACACCGAGCTCACCGCCGACCTCGACGATGTCGTCTTCCTGGGCCACGATCTTCGACAGCACACCGGCGGTCGGCGACGGGATCTCGGTATCGACTTTGTCGGTGGAGACTTCGAGCAGCGGTTCGTCGACTTCGACCGTGTCTCCTTCCTGCTTCAGCCACCTGGTCACCGTTCCCTCGGTGACGCTCTCACCAAGAGCTGGCATCTGGACGGAGAAGGCCATGTCCTCTGTCTCCTCTGACTGTTAGACGGGTAATACAACAGTGCTTCGACCCCGGCAGACACCCGTCGCGGGTCGCGGCGTTCGTCCACCCCGCCGTCACGGTGAGGCGTTCGGGAATCGTCGGTTTCTTGTTCCGGCAACCATCCTTGCACTCGCGCGCCGACGGCGGAGCGCTGGGCGGCGATACGGGCGGAGCTGGCACCATGGAATGTACGGCGGTGAGCAGAATTCCGCCGCGACGGCGGAGGTCGCTACCGATGGGTTTGCTGGATCGTTTCCGCGGCGGGCGCCGCACGAGCAGGAACGTCGCCCGTGGGTACGCCGCGGAACTCGACGCGCTCGCGGAGTGGGCGCGCGCCCGGCGCGGCGTGGAGGCGTTCGTCGAACCGAAAACGACTGTGACCGATGTCACAGCGGTGCTGGTGGCCGCGGATGGGGAATGGACCCGCCGCGTCGTCGGCGAGCGCGGGGCGCGACGGCTGGCCGGAGTACTGCGGATTCCGGTGTACGACGTGAACCGGACCGGGTACCCGCAGCGGATGCGCGACTACGACGCCCGCCGCCGCGTCGAGCGGCGGCGGGAACGCGAAGCACGCGACGAGTGACTACTCGGCGCCGATCTGCTCGATCACGGTGATGAGTGTGCGCACCGGCACCCCGGTGCCGCCCTTGCCGATGTAGCCGAACGGCCCGCCGGTGTTGTAGGCCGGACCGGCCACGTCCAGGTGCGCCCACTGCACGCCCTCGGGCACGAACTCCTTGAGGAACAGCGCCGCCGAGAGCATGCCGCCCCAGCGGTGCGGCGCGACATTGGCCAGGTCGGCGACCTTGGAATTGATGTCGGCGCGCAGTTCGGCGGGCATGGGCATGGCCCAGCCGTGCTCGCCGACCGCGCGCGAGGTGGCCGCGACGCGGTCGCGGAACTCCTCGGTGCCCAGCACGCCCGGGGTGCGGGTGCCCAGGGCGACCATCTGGGCGCCGGTGAGAGTGGCGACGTCGATCAGGTAGTCGGGCTCGTCCTCGGCGGCGCGCACGATCGCGTCGGCCAGGATGAGCCTGCCCTCGGCGTCGGTGTTGATGACCTCGACGGTGGTGCCGCCGTACTGGGTGAGCACGTCGCCGGGGCGCTGCGCGGTGGCCGAGGGCATGTTCTCGGCCATCGGCACCGTCGCGGTGACGGTGACCGGCAGCCCGAGCCGCGCGGCCAGCAGCACTGTCGCGATGACCGCCGCCGCCCCGGCCATGTCGGAGGTCATGTTCTCCATATTGGCGGCGGGCTTGATGGAGATGCCGCCGGTGTCGAAGGTGATGCCCTTGCCGACCAGCGCGATCTTCTTCGGGCCGCCCGCGTAGTGGATGCGCACCAGCCGCGGCGGGCGCGAGGAGCCCTGGCCGACGCCGATGATGCCGCCGTAACCGGCTGCGGCCAGCGCGTTCTCGTCGAGCACCTCGACCTCGAGCCCGGCGGCCTCGGCCAGCACGCGGGCGCGCTCGGCGAACTCGGCCGGGTACAGCGCGCTGGGCGGGGTGTTGACGAAATCGCGCGCGGTGGCGACGGCCTCGGCCACCAGCTGGGCGCGCAGCAGCTCCAGCACGCCGAATTCCGGTTCGGGCACCAGCAGTTCGACGCGCAGCACCGGCTGCTCGTCGGGCTTGGGTGCGCTCTTGGCCGACTTGAACGCGCTGAAGGTGTAGGCGCCCAGGTAGAAACCCTCGGCCGCGGCGCCCAGGTCGATCCCCGACAGGGTGCTGGCGACGAGTTCGGTCCCGGCGAGCGCTCGGCCCGCCACGCCCGCGCTGCGGCGGACCTGTTCGGCGTCGATCTTCTCGGCCGCGCCGAGCCCGACGGCGAGCACGCTGGTGACATCGGCCAGCAGCGCGGGCGCGGGCACCCGGGTGAGCTCTTCGGGCTTGCCCTTGGCGCCCACCGCGCCCAGCGCGTCGAGCAGTTCCGCGCGGACCTCGGGGGTGAGCACATCGCTGAACAGGTCGGCCGGAACGATGGCGGGCCCGTTCTCCGAGGAGGTCAATCCGATCACCAGCACATCGGTATCCGGAGAGAGGGTCTCGATGCGTGCCAGTTCCGGTCCGAGTGAACGATCTGCAGCTGCGGTCATCGCCCCAGGTTATTCGGTGACCCGACCCGGCCGCACACTTCGCCTCCGCGCGACGAAAAATACTGGCATTCACTGGACAATACTGGTAGCTGTGGATACGCTCCGACGCGTGACGGACTCGGCCGAGGAGCTGGAGGCGCGCATCAGCGGATTGCGGGCCGAGGTGCGCCGGGCCGCCGCGTCCGGCGACCGGGCCGCGGCCCGCCAGTTGCGGGCGCGCCTGCGACAGGCCGAAACCGACTGGGACACCGTGGTACTCGGGTCGATGCCGGAGGAACCCGAGCAGGTCGAGGCGCCCGGGGTGCCGGTGCGCGAGCATGTGCACCGCGCGCTGACGCTGCTGTCGGTGCCGTCCTCGCCGAAACTGGTGCTGGCCACCCACGACGCGTTCTTCTCCGGGGAGTTGCTGCCCGCGCGGCTCACCAGCCTGCGCCGCGACGAGGAACGTTCCTTCCGCTCGGCGCCCTATTCGCGGCCGTACTACCTGTGCGCCGCGCTCACCACCGATCTGCTGGCGCCCGCGCGCGGGCTGATGGCGGTGAGTTCCTGGCCGCTGGAACGGCGGATGGTCGGACCGCTCAGTCCCCGGGTGGACCTGCTGGTCTCGGCGATCCGGCTCGCCGAACACCTCGCGGCGCAGCCTGCCACGGAATCGGCGGGCAGGCGCGTACTGTGGCGGCTCGCCGTCTCGATCCCCGGCGTGCGCGGCGCGCCGGACGCGCTCGACCCGGCGACGGTGATCGACGCGGCGCGAAGGGAACTGGCGGTGCACGAGGACGAGGACGCGCGGCAGCGGCGCGACGCCGCGCACCGGGCGGCCGACCAGCTCGCGGAACCGGCCGCGCAACTATTCGGTGTCCGGCTCGGCGTGGCCGACCGGCGACGGATCGAGGTGAAATGAGCACTCTCGCGGCACAGTTGGATCAGTTGCGCGGCGCGGCGCCCGCGACCAGGCACAATGCCCGCACCATCGCCGCCTTGACGGCCAACCCGGGCTGCGCCCGCCGCGCCCTGCTCGACGCGGCCGCGGTGGACAAGACCGCCATCGCCCAGTCTCTGGGTTTCCCACCGCAATTCGGCCAGTCGCAGTTCGCCATCACCCGTGGCAATGCCTTCGAGTCGATGGTCAAGGCCAACGGCTGCGCCGAACTGCTGGCGCTGCTGCGTGACAAGCTCGGGCTCACCGTGCCCGAAGTCGCCTACCACGACCTGAACTCGGTCGCCGAGAACACCGGCAACGCGGTGCGCTACCAGCGCACCAAGCAGTTGCTGAAGAGCACCATCGAGGCCGGGGACGGCACCCTGTTCGATCACCCGATGCTGCGCCTGGACATCGCCGGAGCCACCGCGTATCTGGAACCCGATGTGGTGGCGGTGCAGCTCGACGGCAAGTTCCACGTCGTCGAGATCAAGGCGTTCCCGGTGATCGACGGGCAGGCCGATCCGGCGCAGGTCGCGGCGGCCGCGCGGCAGTCGGCGGTGTACGTCATCGCGTTGCGCGAATTGATGAGCGCGATCGGGCAGTCACCGGAGCTGGTGTCGCACCAGGTGATCCTGGTGTGCGCCAAGGACTTCAGCAACCGGCCGACGGCCGAACTGGTCGACCTGCGCAAGCAGCTGGCGGTGGTGGGCAGGCAGCTCACCCGGCTCACCGCCATTCCCGAACTGCTCGAGCTGTTGCCGCCGGAGGCCACCTTCGCGCCCGGTGAGGGCCTGGAGAAGACCGTCGCGGCCATCCCCGCGCGCTACGCGCCCGAGTGCATGTCGAGCTGCGAGTTGGCCTTCGCCTGCCGCGACGAGGCCCGCACCTGCGGTTCGCTGGACGCGCTGGGGCGCGGGGTGTGCGACGAGGTGGGCGGCATCGACAATCTGCACACCGTGCTCGGCCTGGCCGACGGCACCCTGGAGCCGGGGCCCGAGCACGCCGACATCACCGCCGTGCTGCGCACCGCGCACCGGTTGCGGCTGGAGATCGCGGGATGAGCGTGCTGTCGGCGCTGGCCAAGGCCGAGGCCGTGCGTTCGGGGCGGGCGCAGCCGACCGCCGCCGTGCGCCACGTCCACCTGGCCGAGCGGCCGCTGGTGGCGGTGCCGTTGCGGCTGGCGGGGGAGGCCGCCGCGCCGCTGGCGATCATGATCGGCACCGCGCCCGGCGACCAGAACGTGCTCACCGTGCCCCAGCCCCGCGACCGGGTGCTGCGCCTGCGCTTCATCGAACAGCTCGCCGACGTGGTCCTGCCGTACCTGGCCTCGTTCCTGACCGAGGTCGAGGAGCTGACCAGCAAGGCGGGCGAGACCTACACCCGCGCCCTGGACGCCCCACAACTGTGGACCCCCAACCCCGGCGGCCAGCACTTCCTCGCGCTGCTGGGCCGCTCGGTGCGCTTCCACCGCACCGACGGCGACAACCCGGTCCCGGCCGCCGTTCCGCTGCTGGGCCGCTGGCTCACCTGGTTCGGTGACCGCGCCGAACACCCCGGTTCGGCGGTGCTGCCCGCGCTGACCTCGGTGCTCGCCGCGCACTGGGCCTCGGGCCAATCCTCGCTCGAGGACGGCAATCTCGCCGCCCTGCTGGGCTGGATCGACCCGCCACGCGGACTCACCGGCGCCGAGGCCGCCGCCCTGGCCGAGGACCCGCTGCGCTCGCCGCCCGCCGGACCGGCCACCGACCCCGGCTTCGACAACGAGGAACTCGCCCCGCTGATCGCCGCCTACAACGCCGCCGCCGACGACACGGCCCGCTCGGTGGCGGCCGAACGGTTGGAACGCTCGCTGCGGGGTCAGCTCGAACCCACCTGGCGGCTCATGTGGCGCGGAATCGAGTTGCTGCGCGCGCTGCCCGAGGGTGCCAGCGTGGAGACCCGCTGGACCGACGATCGCGGCGCCTTCTCCTATTTCGCGACCGAACTGGCCGAGGGCACCCCGCAGTCGCGCCGCGACCCGGCCGTGCGCGCGGTGCGCAAACTGCTGCAACGCGAGCGCGCGCTCGAAGCGCTCCAGGCCCAGTGCGCCTTCGACGATCCGCTGCTCATGCTCGAACACCGCGTCTCCGGCGCGGCCTTCCGCGGCACCGTGGTGCACAGCGAACCCGAACGGCTCGACCGCTCCGGCGCCCGCCCGAAACTGCGCCCGCACATCCACCTCCGCACCTCCGACCCGTTCACCGCTGTCCTCGGTGAGGAACTGACCTGCGTGGAACGCCCCAAGCAGTCCGGGGTGGTGGTCGAGATCGACGGCGACACCCTGGTGCTCGAACTGTCCGGCGGGATGGGCCGCAAGCTCGTGCCCGAGCCGGGCAGCGTCCCCGCCACCGAGGACGAACTCGGCTTCGCGCGCTTCACCCCGTCGCCGTTCACCGGCCAGCTGAATCTGCCCGCCCGCGAGGACACCCCGTGGACCCACGGCGGCCCGCCGCCGGAATACGCGCACGACGCCACCGACGACGGAGAGGACCCACTGTGACCAGCCCGGATCAGGCCGTCGCCGACATCCTCACCGATCTGCGCGACGCGAGTCATCGCGCGCTGGTGGTCGACTCTCCGCCCGGCGCGGGCAAATCCACGCTGGTGGTGCGCGCGGCCCGGCAGCTCGCCGAGGACGACGAGCAGCGGATGATCGTGGCCCAGACCAACGAACAGGTCGACGACCTCATCGACCGGCTCGCCGGGGCCGACCCGGCCCTGCGCATCGGCCGGTTGTCCAGCGCGGCCTACGTGGTGAGCGACCGCGTCGAGCAGCACGGCAATGTCCGGGTGGCCACCAAGCCCGCCGATCTCGCCGACCGCGTCATCGTCATCGGCACGGCGGCCAAGTGGGCCACCGTCACCGAGGGCAGTTGGTCGCACGCCATCATCGACGAGGCGTACCAGATGCGCTCGGACATGTTGCTGCGCATCGCGAATCGCTTCGATCGCGGCCTGTTCGTGGGCGACCCCGGCCAGCTCGACCCGTTCGCCACCGTGGAGACCGCGCGCTGGGCGGGCCTGACCTGGGACCCGACCATGAGCGCGGTGAGCGTGATGCTGGCCAACAACGACAACATCCCCACCCATCGGCTGCCGGTGTCGTGGCGGCTGCCCGCCACCGCAGCACCGGTGGTGTCGACGGCGTTCTATCCGTTCACCCCCTTCCAGTCGGGGACCGGATTCGGTGATCGCCGCATGGAATTCGGTACGCGGGGCCTGGGCGGTCCGGTCGACGCGGTGCTCGAGGAGGCGGCCGCAACCGGCTGGGGCTGGTACGAACTCCCGGCCCGGCACACCCTGCGCACCGACCGGGAGGCGGTCAGCGCGCTCGCCGCCCTCGCCGCCCGGCTGATCGAGCGCGGCGCGACCGCGCATTCGGAGGCGGGCAGCAGGCCGGTGACCGTCGACCGGGTGGCCATCGGCACCGCGCATCGCGACCAGGCCGACGCGGTCCGCGTGGCACTGCGGGGCACAGCGGCCGAGCCGGTCACCGTCGACACCGCCAACCGCCTACAGGGCCGCGAATACGACGTCACCCTCGTGCTGCATCCGCTCTCCGGGCGGCGCGACGCGAGCGCCTTCCACCTGGAGGCGGGGCGGTTGTGCGTGCTCGCGTCCCGCCATCGGCACGCGTGCATCGTGGTGGGGCGCGCGGGGATTCCCGAATTGCTCGACGCGCACCCGTCGGCCGAACCGGTGCATCTCGGTGTGCCGGTGAAGTTCCCGGACGGGTGGGAGGCGAACCAGGCGGTGCTGAGTCATCTGGCCGAGCATCGGGTGCGCGCGGCGGCGCACTGAGCGAGGGTCAGTATCGCGGCTGGTCGAGCCAGCGTGCGGTGCCTTTGGAACGGGCCGCGAGGATGGTGAGGGCGGGCAGGATCGCGACGCAGAGTCCGGCGATGATCCAGCTGGAGTCACCGTCGGTGAGGCTCATGCCCGCCATGACGAAGGCGAACAGCAGCAACATGGTCGCGCCGAGCAGCGTGAAGATCCGGCCCGCCCGGCGGCGCAGGAACAGCGCGACCGCGCCGATGAGCGAGAGGACCGAAGGCGGTAGCAGCAGGCCGACCGCGCCCATGGTCATCCACAGATCCTGGGTGTAGGTCAGCGAACCGGTGCGGTAGCCGGTGTCGTCCGGGTGCATGGAGACCAGATGCCCCAGCATGGACAGCCCGATGAAACCGCTGCCCAGGCCGATCAGGACGGCGAGCACGGCGGCCGTCTTGGCGTCGCCACCGGGCACCTTCGGCGCGGGACCGTAGCCGGGCCCGGAGGGGTACCGGGGTGCGTACCCGGGTCGCAACCCAGGGCCACCGGCCGGAGTGTGCTGCGGAATCCCCGGTGTCAGCGGGTGTCCGGCAGAAGACGTGTGGCCGGGTTGCTGGGCGTATCCCTGCGGTAGTGCGTGGCCGTCGGCGGACAGGTGGCCGGGGCGCTGTGCGTATCCCGGCGACAGCGGATGTCCGCTGGAGGGGGTATGTGCGGCTGGTGTCGCATGGCCGCCCGCCGGGGTGTGGCTGTTGGGTGGCGTCGGAAAGGTGTTGTGCAGCAGTGCTTCCCGCGCGACGGTGACGAACTCGCGGCAGCTGGCGAAGCGGTCGTCGCGACGTTTGGCCATCGCCCGCGCCAGCACCGCGTCCAGTGCGGCGGGTAGTCCCGGCCGCACCCCGGTCAGCGGCGGGACCGGCTGGGAGAGGTGTCCGGCGATCACCTGCGCCGGATTGGTGGCCGGGAACGGTGGTTGCCCGGCCAGCAGCATGTACAGCGTGCACGCCAGCGAGTACTGGTCGCTACGCGCGTCGACCACCTCGCCGGAGAGCTGTTCGGGGGAGGCGTAGGCCAGGGTCGCGGTGAAGGTGCCGGTGGCGGTGAGTTTGGTATCGGCCTCGACCAAGCGGGCTATGCCGAAATCGGTGAGCAGGGCCCGGGATTCGGTCCCGTCGGGTGCCGAGACCAGGATGTTGGCGGGTTTCACGTCGCGGTGCAGTACGCCGTGGCGGTGCGCGTAGTCCAGGGCCTCGGCGGTCTCGGCCACGTAGCGCAGCAGCTGTTCGGGCGGGGTCCGTGGGTCGAGGCGGGTGGCGTCGGTGCCCTCGACGAAACGCATGGAGATCCACAGGTGTCCGTCGTGGGTGCCGCGGTCGTAGACGCCGACGATGCCGGGATGGTCCAGGCCAGCGACGATGTCGGCCTCCTGCTCGAAGCGGCGACGCAGTTCGGGATCGTCGGACACCGACCGGTTGAGCAGCTTGAGCGCGACCGTGCGCGGCAGGCGCGGATGCCGGGCCCGGTAGACCGTGCCCATCCCGCCCTGCCCGAGGGTGCCCTCGATGCGATAGCCCGCGAAGGTGTCCTCCACTGCGGTCACCGGGCTCCCCTCCCTGTTTCCGTACCGTGACTCCGGCAGCCTAGCCGGTCACGGGGTCAGGTCAGCCGGGCCGCCAGCCTGCGCGCGTTCATGTATCCGATCGCCTCGATGGTGACCATCGGGTTCACGCCCGGCGCGGTGGGGAAGCTGGAACCGTCGGCCACCACGATGTTGGGCACCTCCCAGGTCGCGCCGTCGGGGTCGGTGGCCGAGCGCGCGGCACTGCCGCCCATGCGCGCCGATCCCATGATGTGCAGGGCGCCCATCGCGCACCGGCCCGGCCCGTATCCGGCCTTCGCGCACGCGGTGTCGAACTCGGCGAGCGAACCGCGCACGCCGGGCTCGAAGGAGACACCCGCCTGATGACCGGAGTAGATCCGTTGCGCGCCCGCGGCTTCGAGGATCGAGGCAGCCCCGACGATCCCGGTGTGCAGATGGGCGGCGTCGTAGTCGGAGAGACGGTATTTCACCACCGGTTCGCCACCGCGATCGATGCCGACGCTGCCCGGATCGCGATCTCGGGTGATCACGCCGATGGAGTTCGTCCGCGCGAAGTCCCGCAGGTTCGCCCGATGCGCCTCGGCGCCACGCCAGTTCAGGAAACCGGTGGCCAGGCCGGGATGCACCGGCCCGGTCTCGTAGATGACGCCGTAACCGTGGCCGTCGAGATCGGCGTGCTGCCTGCTGATGCGCCCCTGCAACGCGCCTTCCCAGGGCCGGATCTCCTCCTCGAACACGCCGAAGACCGCCGCCGCCGGATGCAGCCGCAGGTGTCGCCCGATGTTCTCGTTGCGCAGTCCGGAGCGGCGCAGCAGCGCCGGGGTCTGGATCGCGCCCGCCGCCACGACCACCGCGCGGGCTCGCACCGTGATCTCCACGCCGTCGCCGGTGCGCGCGCTCACCGATTCGGCCCGCCCCGCGCTGACGGTGATCGCGCGGACCTCGGCGTCGACCACCAACCGGGCGCCGTGCGCCGCGGCGTCGGCCAGCCAGGTCTTGGTCGTCGACTGCTTGGCACCCACCCGGCAGCCGTAACCGCAGCGCCCGCACTCGATTCCGGCGTCGCACGCCTCGCTCACATTGCGCGGCAGCGTGCCGACCTCCCAGCCCAGCGCCCGCGCCCCGCGTTCGAGCACACCGTCGCGCGCCGACAGCGGTGACTTGCGCTCGGTCACCCCGAGCCGTCGCCGCACCGCCGCGAGCGCGTCCCCGAACTCGTCGGTGGCGAACTGCGGGACGCCGGTGTCGGCCCACTCGGCGCGCACACGGTCCGGGGTGGGCAGCGAGGTGGTCCAGTTGACGACGGTGCCCCCGCCCAGACAACTGCCCGCCACCAAGGTGAGCTGGCCCTCCGCCGTGGTCGGGGGACCGGGCGCGTAGAGACTGGTCAGGGCGGCCAGCTCGCCGTCGCCGAAGTCCCGGTCGTCGTAGTAGCCGCCGCGTTCGAGCACGACCACGTCCAGGCCCGCCTCGGCCAGCACCGCCGCGGCCGCACCCCCACCGGACCCGACGACCACGACATCGCAGTCCAGGGTGGTGGGCGTGGTGAAGCGCTGCGGGCTGAGCGCGGGCTCGGGGGCGTCCGCCCGTCTGCCCGGCGGCGGTGGATAGCCGATCTGCTTCCACAGTGGATTCTCGCCGGTCGGGCCCGGGGTGACGTTGTAGGCGAGCAATGCGGCCTGTTTGAGGGCTTGGAAGATCGCCCGTGCCGGGGCGAGGCGGGAATCGCCCAGGCGCAGCAGCGCGGCTTCGCGCCGCTGCTGCGACAGAGAGGAGAACCGACGCGGACCGTTGCCGGTGAGCAGGCCCAGCAGCGGGGAGTCCCACAGCCCCAGCAGTAGGGCGAGCTGTTCGCGATCGGCTTCGCGCGGGTTGCGCGCGAGGATTCCGAGGATGGTGTCGACCACGCCCAGCTCGGTCGCGGCGGGGAGCCCGAGGCCGTCACCGGGGAGGAACGTGTCGCAGATCGTGCCCAGCGCGGCGCGTTGTTCGGCTGTCGGCTCCATCCGGAAACCACCCTTCCACTTCTGGGTGATTTGTATCACGGTGGATCGGGTCGTGCTGGCTGTCAACGGGTTTCGGGGCCGGGTGCGTGCCCGGCCCCGAAACCGTGACGATCAGTCCGCGGTCGCCGGGATGAAGTCCTCGGTGCCCGCGGTGAACTGCAGGGTCTTGCGGGTCGACACGGTGAGATCGATATCGGCCGAGGAGATCGACCGGACCGCCGCGTCGCTGGCGTAGGCGGTGATCTGATACCGGCCGGGCTGCAGGGCCCGGAAACTGACCTGCCCGTCGGACCCGGTGGTCAACCGCCGGTGGACGGTGTCGCCGCAGGAGTCGAAGCCGGTGAGCACCACCTTGCCGCCGGGGATCGGACGACGGGAGTCCGAGGTGATCAGCACGGCGTCGATCTGGCCGATGGCCGTGGGGCTGGGTGCGCGTGCCTGGAGGTCGTCCTGGCGGGGCTGGCCGGGTAGCGCGCAGGTCGATTTCTGCGCGACCGAGTCGTCGCGACCGGGATGCGCGTGCGCACTCCCCGCCACGCTCCCGATCAGAACCGCCGCCAGTAGGCCGATCGCCGAACTCCGGGTAACGCCGAACCGTGGCATAGCGCCGTTTTCCTCCTTTTCCTCGGTGACACCGGGTACGCGTGGACACGCGCGAGGTAACGCTCGGGCGGCAACCTTACTGTCGGGAATTTTCGGGGGGTCATCCGGAGTTCTCCAGGAGACGGTTGTGGCCGAAGTCCGCCAACCGCGCCGCTCTCATCGAGGAGGAGACGTGACCGAAACCCGTATGGCGATTCTGGCCGGTGGTTGCTTCTGGGGAATGCAGGAGTTGATCCGCCGTCAACCGGGTGTGCTCACGACCCGGGTCGGCTATACCGGTGGACGCAATGATCACCCCACCTACCGCAATCATCCCGGACACGCGGAGGCCGTGGAGATCGTCTACGACCCCGCCGTGACCGATTACCGGGCGCTGCTCGAGTTCCTGTTCCAGATCCATGACCCCACCACCCGCGACCGGCAGGGCAACGACATCGGTTCGAGCTATCGATCGGCCATTTTCTATCTCGACGAGGACCAGCGCCGCATCGCCCTGGACACCATCGCCGATGTGGACGCCTCGGGTCTGTGGCCGGGCAAGGTCGTCACCGAGGTGACCCCGGCCAGCACCTTCTGGGACGCCGAGCCCGAACACCAGGACTACCTGCGGCGCTACCCCGACGGCTACACCTGCCACTTCCCGCGCCCGGGCTGGAAACTGCCCAAGCGGGAAAACGCCGGGAACTGACTCGCCGCGCCCACTCATATCCATATGCCATGATCGGCGGTGTCTGCTCATAAATAGGCGGCCGCGGCCGTCCAGTCGATGAGGGGTGCGATTCGAATGACGTATGGCCAGCAGCAACCCGGCTATCCACCGGCCGGGCCGAAACTCGGCGTCGGCGACGCGATCGGGTACGGGTGGAACAAATTCAAGGACAACGCGGTGGTGTGGGTGGCCATCGTGCTGGTCGCAGTCCTGATCCAGGTGGTCCTGAATTTCGTGTTCAACCTCGGCAACACCGATACCGACAGTGACGGCGCCGTCGTCATCGGATTCGGGATCTGGCAGCTGATCGGCACGGTCGTGACCACGATCGTGGGCTACCTGATCTCGGCGGCCCTGGTGCGCGGCGCGCTGCACGAAACCGACGGGCGCAAACCGACATTCGGTGATTTCTTCCAGTTCAGCAGAGTCGGCGTGATCATTCTGGCGGGCCTGCTGGTGGGTCTGGCGACCGGTATCGGCCTGCTGCTGTGCATTCTGCCGGGTATCGTCATCGCGTTCTTCACCTGGTGGACGATGCAATTCGTGATCGACCGGGATCAGGACGCGGTCACCGCGATCAAATCCAGTTTCTCGGCGATCTCGGGCAATGCGGGTCCGCTGCTGTTGCTGGCGCTGGCCTTGTTCGGCATCAATGTGCTTGGCGCGATTCCGTGCGGCCTCGGTCTGCTGGTGACGATTCCGCTCACGATCATCGCCTCGACCTACGCCTACCGCGTGGTCACCGGTGGTCCGGTGGCGGGTGCGGCGGCGACACCGGAGCCGGGCTACCCGCAGCAGTACGGCGGGCCCGAGGGTGGGTTCGGTGGTCAGCCGGGCTATGGCGGTCCGGCCGGTGGTCAGCCGGGGTACGGCGGCCCCGCGGGCGGTCAGCCCGGGTACGGCGGTCCGGCCGGTGGCCAGCCCGGGTACGGCGGCCCCGCGGGTGGTCAGCCGGGATACGGTGCGCCGGGGTACGGCGGTCCGGCCGAGGGCGGCCCGGGGTATGGCGGGCCGGGGTCCGGTCCGGATCTGGGCAAGCCGGGCGAGCCAGGCCTGGGCGGTCCCGAAAACCGCTGACGGACAATGGAGAAGGGGCGCGCGAGTCCTCGCGCGCCCCTTCTCCATGCTCTACTCGCAGCCGTACCCGTCGCCGTCGCGGTCCAGGCCGTACTCGTCGGGACCGATGACCCGGACCGGGCCGGTGTAGACGGGGCCGTTGCCGCTGCCGCCCTCGCAGTCGACATCGCTGACGATCGGCAGGCAGGGGGTGTACGAGCTGTGGCAGTTGGCGGGCTGCGCGGTGGCCACGGCCGGGGCCGCGATCGCGAAGGCGAAGGCCGCGACGGCGGCGGACGCGAGGGTGACAGCGAGTTTCATGGTGCTCCGTTCAGTTGTACAGCGGAGCAGAGTGTTTCACGCGTGGCCGATTTGCCGGAAATCTGCGGATCGGTACCTGCCGGTAAACTCGGCGGTTCGTTGTCACGGGGGAGGAATCGTGCGGGACAGATGGCGTCGGTGGTCGTGGCGCACGCGCGTCGCGGTCGTGCTCGGACTCGTGCTGGCCGTCGTGTTCGCGCCGGTCGTGGGCGTTTTATGTGCGCTACTGGCACACAATGTCGGCGAGCAGTCCGAGCAGGCGCGTACCCGGGGGCGCGACGCGGTCTGGCTCGGGCACGCGTGGGTGGACGGCCGCCGGACCGACGCCGATGTCGACGGACTGGCGAAGTTGCTGACGGGCACCGGCATCCGGGATCTCTACGTCCACACCGGTCCGCTGGAACACGACGGGAGCCTGCGAGACGACCTGGCGCCACGCGCGCGATGGTTCGTCGAGGCCGTGCACGCGAAGCTGCCCGGAATCCGGGTGCAGTCCTGGCTCGGCGACGTCGTGCGGCCCGAATTCGACGGGCTCGACGTGGAATCGGCCGCCTCCCGGGATCGGGTGGTCGCCTCGGCTCGGCGCGTGCTGGAGTACGGCTTCGACGGCGTGCACTACGACCTCGAACCGGTGCGCTCCGGCTCACCGGGCTTCCTCGCGCTGCTCGACGCGACCCGCGCGGTGACCGCGCGCGCCGGGGTGCCGCTGTCGGTCTCGGCGCCGGTGATCGACCCGCTGCCGGGTCTGCACTCGGTCGGCCTCGCGGTGGCCGACCACGGAAAATGGTGGAGCCAGGCGTATTTCGCCGAGGTGGCCCGGCGCGTGGACCAGGTGGCGGTCATGTCCTACGACACGGCCATGCCGACGAAGGCGCTCTACAGCGGGTACGTCGCCCAGCAGACCGCGCTGGCCGCCGAGGTGACGCCCACCGAGGTGGATCTGCTGATGGGCGCGCCCGCCTTCTGGGCCGACGATCCCGGTCATCACGGCGCGGCGGAGACGGTCGCGGCGGCGGTGCGCGGCATCCGATTGGGGTTGACCCGATCGGAGGTGGGGCGCGGGGCGTTCGGTGTCGCGCTGTACGTGGATTTCGCCGCTACGGAACAGGATTGGGCGGACTATCGGCAGGGCTGGTGCCGGTTGCCGAGCTGACGACCGCGCGCGGGGTTGGCGAGTGCTCGATGCGCGGTGTTCAGGCGGCGGTGCGGGTCAGCCAGGGATGGGCCGGGTGGACCGTGGTGAGCCAGGTGGTCAGGCGGGCGCGGTGCGCGTCGGGGAGCAGGGGCAGGACGCGGTCGAAATCCGCGTCGTCCTTGGGGCGGGCGGCCTTGGCCTTGAACAGCAGGACGGCTTCGGGGATCAGGTAGGGGATTCCGGCGGCGGTCGTGTGGATCAGGTCCGGGTAGGGGAGGGTGATGGCGGGGTGGCGACGGCAGATCCAGGTGCCGCCGTCGTGCGGTTCGCGGAAGACGTCGAGATGGTAGGTGCCGGTGTAGGGGTCGCGCAGCCAGGTCTGGTGCAGGTCGGGGTGGTCGGCGGCGCTGGCGTAGGGCCAGACGGTGCCGTCGCCGACGACATCCCACTCGTATTCGGGGAAGGCGGCGGCGATCTGCGGGAAATCGGCCCGGGGCACCGTGATCTCGATATCGGCGTGCGCGCGCGAGATCGATCCGGCGAACAGGTCCAGTGCCCATCCGCCCGCGACCGCCCACGGCGTCGTACACCCGCTCAGCCGGGCGGCCACCACGCTCGGTGTCCACGGATCCCAGCGCCGATCGGCCTCGGCCGCGCTGATCGAACGTCCACCGTCGGGAGCCCTCATGCCGTCCATCATGAGCGCGCACCCCGGGTGGGTCGTGGTGGTTGTGAACAATGGTGACGCAGGTGAGACGGGTTCGTGAGGTGCACCGGACCGTCGTGACACAACCGCGCCCGGTCGTCGGCCGTGCTCGCGGAGGTCAGGGGTTGGGTGCCGGGAGCGCGGCGTCGGTGGGCAGGCCCAGGGCGGTGGTGGTGTCGAGACCGTGCAGTTGGGCGGCGGTGAGATCGGTGCCGCTGAGGACGGTGCCCGTGAGGTCGGCGCCGGTGAGATCGGCGTCGGACAGTCGCGCGGTGTCCAGGCGGGTGCGGCGCAGGGTGGCTCCGCGCAGGTCCGCCCCGCGCAGGTCGGCGCCGGTGAGGGTGGCCTCGGACAGATCCGCCTCGCGCAGATCGGCGCCACGGAGATCGGCGGCCGCGAGATCCATCCGTGCCAGCCGGGCACCCGGCAGCCGGACCGCGCGCAGATCGGCCCCGGGCAACCGGGCACCGCTGAGATCGAGTCCGGTCACGGCGTGCTTGCGGGCCAGCCGGTCGCGCAGCACCGCCACCGCGTCGACGAGATCGCCCGGCGCGGTGGCGAATTCGCCCCCCGCGGTGCGGCGCTGGAGCAGGCGCGCCAGCAGGCGCAGGCCGCGTTCCCGCTCGCGCGGCGCGTCCTCCATGAGCCGTTGCAACGCGAAGACCCCACCGGAGCGGGTGACCGGGTCCTCGGCGGCGAGATGCCCCACCACCGCGCTGAACCGGTCGACATCCTGTTTGGCCCGGTCCAGCAGGAACTTGCGGACCGTGTAGAACAGACCGGCCAGGGCGATGAGAGTGCCGAGCAGCGCGGCGAACTGGCCGCGCTGGGCCACCGCCGCGTCGAGCCGTTCCTTGGGTGTGAGTTCGTGCAGGCCCTCCGGTGCGAGCATCAGCGGGAGCCGATAGATCGCCAGGATCAGCAGGATCACCGCCGCGGCGATGCCGAGGGCGGTGAGGGTCGGGCGTACTCTCATCGAACTGTCCAGACTCCTCGACGCGGTGCCGGGTCGTTGCCCGCACTGTACTATGCGGAGTCGTCGATGGGGGTTGGGTGATGCAATCGAATTCCGCGCTACCGGAACGTGTTCGGCCGTTCGTCAACCATGTCGCGCTGTTGGACGAGGTGACGAAGTACATCCTGACGAGCGCTCCGGGAAACCGTGTCATCGTCCTGACCGGGGAGCCCGGGATCGGGAAGACCTCGGTCGGTATCGAACTCGTCCACGAGCTGCGGGCCTATTACCCCGACGGTGTGCTGTTCCTCGAATTCGGCGGGGTCGATCAGGTCGATCATCCCGAGGACGTGCTCGGGCTGGCGCTGCGGAGATTGGGGCATCCGCTGGGCGACATTCCGGTCGGACGCGATCGGCGCGACCTGTATCGCACTCTCACCGAACGCGGTTCGCGGGTGATCTTCCTCGATGGTGTGGTGACGGAGGCGCAGGCCAGGGCCTTGATGCCCGCGAGTGGGTCGTCGTTGGTCATCGTCACCGAAGCCCGGCCCGCCACGCCGCTGGATGCGGTGGGAATGCGAGCGTTCGTGGTCGACGAGTTGGACGAGGTCGCGGCGCGGCATCTGCTCGAGGAATTGATCGGGATCGACACGTGCCAGGCGGAGCCGACCGAGTTCGATGAGCTCGTCGGTCACTGTGCGAATGTTCCGCACGCCCTGCGCATCGTGGCGACTATGGTGTGCCGGAGCGCGAATCGACGAGTCGCGCGTCCGGTGGCCGAGACCGTCGACCGTCTCCGTGACCCGCAGCGTCGGCGCACCGCGCTGCCGCTGGAACGCGTCTACGGCGCCGCGTACGGCTTGCTCTCCGTCCGGTCCCAGCAGTGCTATCGCGCCCTCGGACTCCGGGCCCATGGCGGCCGGGTCAGCGCGGAGGCCATGGCGGCGGTGCTCGGTGTCTCGGTGGGGGTGGCCGCCGAATCGCTGATCGATCTGGCCGACATGTGGCTGCTGTCGAGCGTCGAGGCGCCACGCTATCGCGTACGGGAACTGATTCGTCGACATGCGGAGGAGGTGGACGAGCGCACCATGGCCGAGCGTGATGCCGACGAATGGCGGCTTGTCGAATTCTACGATGCGCGCCTGGCCGCCGCCGACGCGCTGATCGCACCGGGACGTCCGTGGCGGCGGCTGCTGTTCGGTGACCTCACGCCCGACACCACGCTGTTCGACGGTGTCGAGCAGGCGCGGGCCTGGTTGTGGGAGGAACGCACTGCGCTGCTCGCCGCCGCGGAATTCCTCGACAGCGTCGGTGACGACCGCTACCCGCAGCGGTGGGCGGTGCTGCTGTGGGCCTTCCACGAACAGGAGAAGATTCTCGGCGACCTCGAGCTCCTGTCCGGGTGGGGCCTGGCGGCCGCCGGACGAGCCGGACAGCCCGACGTGACAGCGCTGCTGCATCTGCAGTACGGCTTCGGAAAGCTGTGGGCGGGCGACCTCGAAGCGGCAGCAACCGAATTCGAGGCCGCCAGCGCGGCGGCGATTCGGGCCGACGTCAAAGCCAGTGCGCTCGAGGGACTCGGGCTCGTGCGGCTCGATCAGGGCAGAACCTCTGAGGCGCTGGAACTCCTGCGGGAGAACGCGCGGCTCGCCCGCGAGATCGACGACCCGCGCCGGATCCTGATCGCCGACTTCCATCTCGCCAAGGTCGAGTCACCACAGACGGCGCTGGCGTTGCTCGACACCGTGGAGGCCGGGCTTCGCACGCTGGCCTCGGACGAGGCGGACAATCTCGCCAAGAGCATGTACTGGCGGGGTCGCAAGCTCGCGCTCCTCGGCGATCACCAGCGCGCCGCGATCGAACTCTCGCGGGCGTACACGGCCATGGAAGCGCGGCGTCGCTCGTTCGATCTCGGGAAGATCGCCGAGGCGTCGGGGGAAGTCGCCCACGCGCTCGGTGATCCGGCCGGTGCGCGCGACTTCCTGCTGCGCGCGGTCGGCCATTTCGAGCAGACCGGACTCACCGCCGACGCGGCGAACGCTCGGGCGAAGATCGAGCAGTGGGGTCTGTGATCACTTGCGGACCGACACGCGGTGGGTGAGTCCGCCGCAGTCGATCGTCCATTCGCCGACGAGGTCGGGCAGGGCGGCGCCACGCACCAGGTGGTGCTGAGCCACCGACGCGAACAAGCGGCACGCGTCCTGCGGTCCGAGCACCGACAGCACCGCTGAATCGGTGCCGAGCAGCCATTCGTCGGCGCGATGTGGGGCGGTGGCGATCCGGCAGCCGGGGAGCGCGCGCAGGGTGTCGGTGATCCAGGTCTGGGTGTCGGGGCCCGGCTGGCCGATCATGATGTCGGCCGATCGCAACCAGCGGTGCGGGGGTTCGCGGACGTCGACGGCGAGGTGCGCGCCGCGGGGGAGATCGCGACCGGAACGGAGCCGCTCGGCCGGATAGCGGGTCACCGTCGCGGTGCCGGGGCGCGGTGAGTTCACCAGGACCAGATGGGAATCGACGCCGGGGATCGGGGTGCGGGGCAGCGCGGCGGTGGGGATCTCCGGTGCGTGGGGCGGTTCGGTGAGGGCCATCGCCGCGTACATCGCGGTGCGCAGGATCGCCGCGCCCGCCATCGGATACGACGTGGTCAGGTCGGTGGCGGCGGTGTAGCGCGCGGCGTGGTGGTCGGTGATGGCGGCTCGGACCTGGGTCGCCAGATCGTCGTCCGGGTCCAGACGCGGTGCGGCGGTGAGGAATCCGCTGATCGGTGACGCCGGGTCCACCGTGTGCCCGGCCTCGACCGCCAGCAGTGGGGCGATGCCGAGAGCGGCGGCATAGAAGGCGACGGAACCGTGGTCGCCGACGACGAGATCGGCGGCGACGATCGCCGATTTCCATCCGTCGATATCGTCGATGACCTGTACACCCGCTCTGGTGGCGGCCGCGAGATATTCGCGGAATTGCCACCGGGAATGCTCGGCGACGATATTCGGATGGGGTGCGACGACAATGCTGAATTCGTCCGCGGGGAGTGCTTCCGCGAGGCGGAGCGGGAGATCGGGATGCTGCCCGAGGAGGCTGGGAATCGCCCATGTCGACGAGACCACGATCAGTTTTCGGGTGGCGGGGAGGCCGTAGGCTCGACGGTAGCTCGCGCGCAGGGGGAGGCTGGCGGAGAGTTGGTCGAAGCACAGGTCACCCGCGATGAGAACGCGGGAGAGAGCGGCGGGAACGGTGGCTGCCAGGCGGTCGCGCTGTTCGGTGTGGGACAGGACGATCGCGGTGGGGATCAGGATTCCGTCATGCGTCAGCCACTCGGCCGACAAACCGAACACCGCACTGTTTGTTTGTTTGTTTGTTTGTTTGTTTGTTTGTTTGTTTGTTTGTTCAAAAACTTATTGTATCCCATTCCGTGAGGTATCACGAAAAGGGGAGCTTCCAATTCTTGGAGATCGCCGCCATAACTCGCGGACAAAGCGAGATCGAAGGAAAAGCGGGTGGCCTCGTCCCAGCTGATTTCGGTGACGCCGCGCTCGGCCAGGAATTCGGACGTACCCCGATCGAAGGCCGACGACCCGGTGCGGGTGAAGACGATGCGGATGCGCGGGTCGGCGGCGAGGATCGGGAGTGTGTCGAACAGGCGGGTCGACGCGGTCGCGTTGTGCACCACCGCGAGGACCGCCCGTTCGTGTGGGAACGTCGCCCATCGGTCATTGCGCTCGGCGGCGAATCCGGGTCTGGCGGGGGATGACACGCCCGGTGATGCTACTGCCCGGCCGGGCGGCGACGGCGGGTGGTGAGCCAGGCCAGGGGGCGGCGGTGGTGGGGGCGGGCGCGGTTCTCCCAGCGGGGGTTGTCCTCGTTGCGGCGGTAGACGGGGATGCGGCCCGCGATGGTGAAGCGCAGGGTGGTGGAGGTACCGACGACTTCGCCGTCGGCGGCCACGGCCTGCGGGCTGTGCGTGGCCACGGTGAGCTCGTGCATCTGACGTTCGCCGTAGACGCGGCTGTGGCCGATGGCGGCCAGCATCAGCGCGATGACCGCGCGGGTGCGCGAGAAGCGCACGTCGGCGCGCAGCCAGCGCACATCGAGCAGACCCTCGTCCAGGCGGGAGCGGAAGGCGGGGACGGCGCCGTGCGGGTGGTAGGGGCCGTTGCCGACGAACAGGAACCACAGGTCGTGCCAGCGGTCGTCGATCCGGATGCGGATCGGCTGGGAGCGGTGCAGGGTGACGATCAGGGCCGCGGCGAAGGCGGGCCACTTGCCCCAGCGGTCCTCCCACTTCTCGCGCAGGCGTACGAGTTCGGGGTAGGCGCCGATGCTGGCGGTGTTGATCAGGTGGTGGGTGCGGGTGCCCTCGGGGGTCTCGAATTCGACGGCGGCGATGTCGACTTCGACCGCCTCGCCGGTGCCGGTGGCGTCGACCACCTCGCGCAGGTCGTAGACGCCCAGGTCGCGGGCGAAGTGGTTGAGGGTGCCCGCGGGGACCACCACCAGCGGCAGTTTGTTGCGTACCGCGACGGCCGCCGCGGCGGCGATGGTGCCGTCGCCACCGGCCGCGCCGACGGCCACGGCCGACGGGTCGAGGGCCTCCTGGAGCAGCTCGGCGGCGTCGCGGCCCGGCTCGGTGTGCACGAGGGTGGCGCGGGGCAGGGCGGCGGCGATGTCGGCGGTGGGGTCGTAGGCGGAGTCGCCGGAGCGGGGGTTGATCAGCAGGAGCAGTCCGGCGCCGTCGGCCAGGACCGGCGCGTCGTGGACCACGTGCGCGTCGGCCTCGTCGGATTCGCGGATCGGCCACCAGCGGCGGGTGGTGAGCGCGACACCGGTGCCGACCGCGGCGCCCACCAGCACGTCGGAGGGCCAGTGCGCGCCGGTGTGGATGCGGGAGTAGGCCACGGCCGCGGCCACCGGCGCCACGGCCAGGGCGGCGCGCGGGCTCTCCAGTGCGACGGCCGTGGCGAAGGCGGCGGCATTGGCGCTGTGGCCGGACGGGAACGATGACGACGCGGGCGCCTCGATCAGCCTGCGGCCCAGCGGCATCAGTTCGGCGGGCGGTCGCCGACGCGGGATCAGCGTCTTGAGGACGAGGTTCACCAGGAAACTCGACCCGGTGAGCGCGATCACCCCGCGCAGCGCGGCCCGGCGCGGCGGACCCGGTTCCAGCGCGAGCACCGCGGCCGTGGCCAGCCACAGCCCGCCGGTATTGGCCGACCTGGTCAGGCGCAGCATCCCGGTGTCGACCCGCGACAAGGGAATCCGCGACACCACCTGGCTGGTCGCGGCGTCCATCCGGGCGACGTTCTGGAACCTGCGGCCGCGCAACTCACTCACGACGTCGACCCTACCGCCTCACCCGCCGCGGGTACCGCGCTCGGCGATCCCGGGACGCGCGCCGAATCGCACTGGGACAGCCGGGATCTGCGGGAATCGTCGCGGGCGTTCCCGACCGCCGCCCGGTCGGCGATAAGCTCGGGCGATGACCGACTCCCACCTGTTGCAGGGCCCGATCCACGATGTCCACGTCGAACTGGGCGCCACCTTCGCGCCGTTCGGGGGGTGGGCGATGCCGGTCTCCTACGCGGGGACCGTGGGCGAGCACACCGCCACCAGGACCACCGTCGGGCTGTTCGACGTGAGCCACCTGGGCAAGGCGACCGTGCGTGGGGCGGGCGCGGCGGAGTTCGTGAACGCGGCGCTCACCAACGACCTGGGGCGCATCCGGCCGGGCAAGGCCCAGTACACCCTGTGCTGCACGCCCGAGGGCGGCGTCATCGACGACCTGATCGCCTACTACGTCGCCGACGACGAGATCTTCCTCGTGCCGAACGCGGCCAACACCGCCGCCGTCGTCGCGGAACTGGCGAAGGTGGCGCCCGAGGGGATCACCGTCACCGACGAGCACCGTGACTACGCGGTCTTCGCGGTGCAGGGACCGAAGTCGACCGAGGTGCTCACCGCCCTCGGCCTGCCGACCGACATGGAGTACATGGCCTACGCCGACGCCGAGTGGGAAGGCCGCCCGGTGCGGGTGTGCCGCACCGGCTACACCGGCGAGCACGGCTACGAGCTGCTGCCGAGGTGGGACGACGCCGCGGCGGTGTTCCGCGCGCTGGTCACCCAGGTCGAGGCGGCCGGTGGCCAGCCCGCCGGACTGGGCGCGCGCGACACCCTGCGCACCGAGATGGGCTACCCGCTGCACGGCCACGAGCTCTCGCTCGACATCACGCCCAACCAGGCCCGCACCGGTTGGGCGGTCGGCTGGAAGAAGCCGCGGTTCTGGGGCAAGGACGCCCTCGAGCGGGAGAAGGCCGACGGACCGCGCCGCCTGCTGATGGGCCTCGAGGCGATCGACCGCGGCGTGCTGCGGCAGGGCCAGACCGTGCTGCGCGACGGCGCGCCGGTCGGCGAGACCACCTCGGGCACCTTCTCGCCCACCCGCAAGATCGGCATCGCGCTCGCCCTGCTCGACACCGAGGCGGAGCTGGCACCGGGCGACGAGGTGGAGGTCGACGTGCGCGGACGCAAGCTGCGCGCGAAGGTGGTCAAGCCGCCGTTCGTCGACACCAACACCAAGTGACCGCACCCGCCGGATATAGGATCGCATCATGACAGTCGCTGCACAGTTCACTCGTATTCCGCACCCCGCGCCCCTGGCGGCGCAGCAGCGGGAAGAGGTACTGGCGGCCCCCGGATTCGGGCGCTTCTTCACCGACCACATGGTGTCCATCGACTACGCGGACGGCGTGTGGGGCAACGCCCGCGTCGAACCGTACGGCCCGCTGTCGATGGACCCGGCCACCATGGTCTTCCACTACGGTCAGGCCATCTTCGAGGGCCTCAAGGCCTACCGGCAGGCCGATGGCAGCATCGCCACCTTCCGCATCGACGCCAACGCGGCGCGCTTCCGTCGCTCGGCGGCGCGCATGGCGATGGCCGAGCTGCCCGAGGAACTGTTCATCGAATCGGTGCGTCAGCTGCTCGACGTGGACGCCGACTGGGTGCCCGCGGCCGGGGGCGAGGAATCGCTGTACCTGCGTCCGTTCATGTTCTCGACCGAGGCGGGCCTGGGTGTGAAGCCCGCCTCCGCCTACAAGTACCTGCTGCTGGCCTCGCCCGCGGGCGCGTACTTCCCGCGTGGCGTGAAGCCGGTGCGGGTGTGGCTGTCCACCGAATACGTGCGCGCGGCACCCGGCGGCACCGGCGAGGCGAAGGTGGCGGGCAACTACGCGGCCTCGCTGCTCGCCCAGGCCCAGGCCACCGAGAAGGGCTGTGACCAGGTGGTCTGGCTCGACGCGTGTGAGCGCAACTACGTCGAGGAGATGGGCACCAACAACCTGTTCTTCGTCTATGGCACCGGCTCCGAGGCCCGCCTGGTGACCCCGGAACTGTCCGGCTCGCTGCTGCCCGGCATCACCCGCGACTCGCTGCTCACCCTGGCCGCCGACTCCGGCTACCCGGTCGAGGAGCGCAAGGTCTCGGTGGAGGAATGGCGCAAGGGCGCGGAATCGGGCGAGATCAGTGAGGTCTTCGCGTGCGGGACCGCTGCGGTGATCACGCCGGTCGGCTGGGTGCGCTCGCACGAGGGGGAGTTCAGCATCGGCGGTGGTGAGCCGGGCGAGGTGACGATGGCCCTGCGCGACACCCTCACCGGTATCCAGCGCGGCACCTTCGCCGACAACCACGGCTGGATGCGCACGGTGTAAGAACACCCTGTGAGCGGGTTCCCCATCCCGGGGAGCCCGCTCGCGGCGTATCAGCCGGGCATCAACGCCTGCCATTGTTGGAGGGTTTGGGGGCGCAGGACGTAGTTGGTGTCCTTGATGGAACCCAGTGCGGCGCTGGGGGCTTCGGAGTACCAGTGGCCGGGGTAGACCGTGGGGTTGCCGTCGAGGGCGGCCAGGCGGCGCAGGCTGCGGAACATCTCGTCGGAGTCGCCGCCGGGGAAATCGGTGCGGCCGCAGCCGTCGACGAACAGGGTGTCGCCGGAGATCAGGCGGTTGTCGAACAGGAAGCACTGGCTGCCGGGGGTGTGGCCGGGGGTGTGCAGTAACTCGATCTCGAAGGCGCCGACGGCGACCTTGTCCCCGTTGTCGTGGCCGGTCAGCTCGCTGGGGGCGATGCCGGTGGTCTGGGCGACCCAGTCCAGTTCCTGCTTGTTGACGTGCACGGGGACGCTGGTCTTCTCGAGCAGTTCGGCCACACCGCCGAGGGTGAAACCGAGCATGGTGCCGCCGACGTGGTCGGGGTGGTGGTGGGTGGCGAGGACGCCGCTGACCCGCATGCCGTCGGCCTCGGCGGCCTCGACCAGGTCCGAGGCCCGGTAGGCCGGATCGACCAGTAGGGTCTCCCCGGTCTCCCGATCGCCGATCAGATACGCGAAATTGCGCATCTGAGTGGCGATCGGATCGCCGACGGCGTAATCCCGGCCGGACAACAGCTGGCGGAAGTAGAGACGCTCGGAAGACATGGCGTCCACTGTATTGCCACCGGTGTGCTGGGGAGGCAACCGAGTACCGATGAGCGGACGGTCTGTGCGACGGCACAAGCGCCCGATTCCGGACTTGTGACCACTCGGAGTTTGCCGAGACGCGGTGACCCGGCTACACCATCAGCGAAAACCCCACGGCGGCAAGCGAAACCGTGATTTCCACGACCGCGCCGAGAATGTCGCCGGACAGGCCGTCGAAGCGTCGCACGCAGTGCCGCACGATGAACATCGTCGCCGCGAGGGCGATCGCGACGACCAGCGGGCCGAGCCAGAGAGTCGCCGGGACCGCGAAGCAGGCCCCCGCCAGCGCGACGACGGCCCAGCCCGCCACCACGACGGGCCGCTGGGTCCCCGCCACCAGCGCCCCGAAACCAGCCTCCGGGGCGGCGGGGACACCGGTGTGACAGGCCGCGACGACGGCCACCCGGCCCACCGCGACGGCGAGCGCGATCGCCCACCAGCGCCCGTGCCCGGCCAGCGCCGCGAAGGCCGCCGCCTGGATGCCGATCGCGAAGATCAACGCCGCCACCCCGAACGGCCCGGCGCCCCCGGACTTCATGATCTGCCTGGCCCGCTCCGGCGGACCGTAACTGCCGAGCCCGTCGACGGTGTCGGCCAGGCCGTCCAGGTGCATCCCCCGGGTGAGCAGGGCCAGCAGGCCGACGGTGAGCAGACCGGCCAGGAGGATGTCGAGCCCGCCACGGCCCAACCCCCACATCGCGGCGGCCGCGATCACCCCGAGTACCAGCCCGACCAGCGGGGCCACGGCGATCGCCCGGCCCGCGCCGCGGCGATCCACGGTGGACGGTCCGGCGATCGGCGCGACGGTGAGCCAGGAGACGGCCAGCCGCACGGCGTTCACCTCGCCCCCGGGAACCGCTCGTCGGCGGCGCCGCCGCGCGAGACCGACAGCGAGGTGCGGGGTGTGATCACTTGGACAGGTCGAGGGCGGCGGGCTCGTCGTCGGCGGCGGTGCTCACGCCCGCGTCGGCGAAGGTCGACATCTCCGCGAGGGCGGCGACCGCGGCGCGCACGATCGGCAGGGCGGTGAGGGCGCCGGAGCCCTCGCCCAGGCGCATCGAGAGGTCGATGAGGGGGTCCAGGCGCAGGTGCTTCAGGGCCAGGTCGTGCGACGGTTCGGTGGAGCGGTGCGAGGCCAGCCACCAGTCCTTGGCGCCCGCGGCGAGGTCCTCGGCGACCAGGGCGGCAGCGGTCACCACCACGCCGTCGAGCAGCACGGGGGTGCGGCGCAGCGCGGCCTGGGCCAGGAATCCGGCCATGGCGGCGAAATCGGCGCCCGCGGCGACGCGCAGCAGGTCGACCGGGTCCTTGGCGATCGGGCGGGCCCGGCGCATGCCGTCGCGGATGGCGGCGACCTTGCGGATCCAGCCCGCGTCGTCGACGCCGGTGCCCCGGCCCACGGCGACGACCGGCTCGGTGCCGGTGAGAAGGGCGACGAGCACGGTGGCGGGGGTGGTGTTGCCGATGCCCATGTCCCCGGCGACGAGCAGATCCGCGCCCGCGTCGATCTCCTCGTCGGCGATGGCGCGACCGGCGGCCAGCGCGGCGGCGACCTCGTCCTCGGTCAGCGCGTCCTCGCGGTCGATGGCGCCACTGCCGCGGCGGACCTTGTGCGCGGACACGGTGGGATCGGTGTCGCCGTCCACGGCGATGTCGACCACCCGCACGGTGGCGCCCGCGACCGCGGCCAGCGCGTTCACCGCCGCGCCGCCCGCGAGGAAGTTGGCCACCATCTGCGCGGTGACCTCGCTCGGATAGGCCGACACACCGTGCTTCGCGACGCCGTGGTCACCGGCGAAGACCACCACGCGGGCCCGCTCGAACTGCCGCGGCGGGCACACGCCCTGGCAGGCGGCGACCCAGTTGCCGATCTCCTCGAGCCGTCCCAGCGATCCGGCCGGTTTGGTGAGCTGCGTCTGACGCTGCTCGGCCGCCGCGCGCACCCGCGCGTCCGGGGCCGCGACCGGGTCGAATCCGTGAGTCACTAGCAAGCCTTTCGACAGTGGAGCCGGGTGTCGGACTCATCTTGCCCCGATCGCGGCGTGCCGCGCCGACCGACCCGGCTCATTTCAGCCGCACGGGCAGCCCGGCGACGAGCAGGAACGCCTCGTCGCACACCGCCGCGAGCCGTTGGTTCAGCGTGCCGATCTCGTCGCGGAACAGCCGCCCCGAGCGCGTCGCCGGGATGACGCCCATTCCCACCTCGGGCGAGACGATCACCAGCCGCTCCCGGTAGTCCGCCACCGCCGCGACCAGGGCATCGCAGTCCGGGCCGACGGTGCCGCGCGGCGCCTCCCAGGCCGCCCGCGCGTCGAGGCGGGCGGTGAGCCAGGTGCCGATGTCGTCGAGCAGGGTCGCCGGGGACGGTGTGGCGAGAACCGTTGCGGGCTCGATGTTCTCGATGGTCGACCAGTGCGCCGGACGCCGTTCGCGATGACCGGCGACGCGGTGGCCGAAGTCGTGATCGGCCGGATCGAGCACGGCCGTCGCGAGATACCGGACCTCGGGTCGCTCGGTCAGCAGATTCTCCGCGAAAGCCGACTTCCCGGACCGGGCGCCGCCGAGGACGAGCGTGCGGAGCGGCGTGCTGGCAGACATTCGAGCACCGTAGCAATCACCCGACGTGGCGAGCACACGCGCCGGACGTCAGGAGACCTTCCGTACCGGCGGGGGAGTCCAGGCGCCGTTGAGCACCTCGGGGTGGGGTGCGTAGAGACGCATGGTGATTCCCAGTGGCCCGGTGGCGGGGGCGGGCAGCCAGTTGGCTCGGCGGTCGGGGCCGGGATCGGTGTGCGAGATGTGGATGTCGAGGGAACCGTCGGCGTCGGTGACGAGCAGCGGGTAGACGGCGTCCTCCGGCGGGTTGGCGCCCAGCCCCGCCAGGGTGATCGTCGCTCGCGTGAAGTAGTCGTTGCCGTAGACGCCGATCGAGCCGAGCACGCTGATCCAGCCGTCGACCGGTCGGGCGAAGAACTCCTCCGCCGCCATGGTGTTGACCTGGCGCAGCGGTTCCTCCGCCGTGGCCTGGTCGGGGCCGACGATGACGAAGCTCTGATCGCCGCTGTCGGGGAAGGCTCATCACGCCTCCGAATCGACTCGACTCACCCTCGGTGGACAGCTCCTCAGAACGTAGCAGTGCGTTTGGCGAGGTGTCGATCGTAGTAGCGGGCGACGCGGACCCGATTTCCGCAGCGCTGTGGCGAGCACCAGCGACGACGCGGATGGGCGGGCAGGAACAGCAGCACGCAGTCCTCGGCTTCGCACTGCTTCAGGCGCGCGATGGCCGGATCGGAGAGCAGTTCGACCGCGGATTCGGCCAGGGCGGCCGCCAGTCGCGCGTGAGCCGGACCGGTACGGCGCACGGTGGCGGTGAGCGCGGCGCCGTCCCAGTCGAGATGCCGGATCGCGGGCGCGGCGGCTTGCGCGGCCGCCAGCGCCCGCAGATCCGCCTCCGGCGGACGTCGGCCGGACAACAGCGCGTCGAGCACCGCCGCGACGTGCTCGCGTATCCCACGGACGGCTTCCAGGTCCTCGACACCCGGTCGCGCGGGTGGGGGTTCGGGCAACCGATCGGCCTGCGCGCGCAGCCACTCGCCCAATCGTTCGGTGGTACTCAGCAGATCGGTGTCGGCCGGGTGGGTGTTGACCAGGTCCAGGGCCAGCGGCTCACCGAGCGGGAAGACCGTCTCACTCATGCGGCTAATGCTATCGCATGGCCTTGACACATTAGTCTCGGCGCGATTACACCTAATGCATCATTGTCGACAGAAAGCATGTGGATGCGATGAGTCTTCCGCTGATCCGGTACCGCTCCCTCGAGGTCGAGGGCGTCGAGGTCTTCTCTCGGGAATCGGTGCCCACCCGCGCCGACGCTCCGACACTGTTGCTGCTGCACGGTTTTCCCACTGCCAGCCATCAGTTCCGGCGGCTCATCGACGTGCTCGGTGACCGCTACCGCCTGATCGCGCCGGACTATCCGGGCTTCGGCAACACCACCGCGCCAGCGGATTTCGAGTACACCTTCGATCGTCTGGCCGATGTCGTCGAAGGTTTCGTGCGGCAGCTCGGCCTGACCCGATTCGCGCTGTACGTCTTCGACTTCGGTGCGCCGGTCGGGTTCCGGCTGGCCGAGCGGCACCCGGAGTGGATCGCCGGACTGATCGTGCAGAACGGAAACGCCTACGAGGACGGGCTTTCCGAGGGCGCGCGGGAGTTCACCGCCTTGCGCCCGGACCAGGACGGCGCCGAGGAGACGATCCGGGGGCTGCTGACCCTCGACGCCACCCGCGGCCAGTACGAGAGCGGCGTCGCCGATCCCACCGTGCTGTCCCCGGAATCCTGGCTGCTGGACCAGTACTTCCTGGACCTACCCGGCCGCGAGCGGGCCCAGGTCGCTCTGGCTTTCGACTACAAGTCCAATATCGCCCGCTACCCCGACTGGCAGGCCTGGCTGCGCACCTACGCGCCGCCGACCCTGATCACCTGGGGCGCCCACGATCCCTTCTTCCCCGCACCCGGCGCGCACGCCTACCTCGCCGATCTTCCCGATGCCGAACTGCACCTGTTCGACACCGGTCATTTCGCCCTCGAAACCCACCTGGCCGACATCGCCGCGCTCATCGCCGAATTCCTGGACCGGCTCCCCGGCCGGTGAGAGGGGGTCACGCGCCGGACAGGGCGTCCAGGATCATCGGGCGGGCGGTGGTGAGGGCCTGCTGCCAGTACGGCCAGGTGTGGGTGCCGTTGAGGATGTCGACGCGCGCCGAGATGCCCAATTCGGTGACGCGGTCGCGGAAGATGCCCGCGGCGACCGCCGCCATGGCCTCGAGGCCCATCGCGTTGACCGTGTTGCCGAAGCCGTTGGCCAGGTCCGGGGAGCCGGGCATGCCGTTGCCGGTGGTGACGTACATCGGCAGGCCGCGCAGCAGTTCGGCCTGCACGGTGGCGTCGTTGCGGGCCCACGCGGGATCGCCGGGCGGGCCCCACATGTCGTCGACATCGAAATTGCCCTCGTCGATCATGGCCGCGCGCATCGCCTGATTCCACATCGGATAAGTCGGATTGACGAATCCGGAGAACGAACCGGCGAAACGGAACTGGTCGCGGTGATGGGCCGCCAGTACCAGCGCCGCGTTGCCGCCCATCGAGGCGCCGACGATCGCGTTGTCGGTGCGGGAAACGCCGTATCCGGCGAGGAAATCGGGGAGTTCGCGGGTGAGGAACGTTTCCCATTTGTAGGTGGTGCTCTGGTGATTGGTGCCGCTCGGGCGATACCAATCGGTGTAGAAACTGGAATGGCCGCCGACGGGGAACACCAATGTCACGTCGTCACCGGCGAATTGGCGCAGCGCGTCGGTATCGGTGGTCCACTGGTTGTGGTCGGCGGGCGCGCGCAGGCCGTCGAGCAGGTACAGCGCCGAACTGCCGCCCCTGGCCGCCCACCGCACCTGGACCTTGATCGGGCCCATCGACGACGGAACGGTGAGCTCTTCCACACCCCCTGCGGGCGTGCGTGTTACCGGCGCGGCCACCGCGACGGCGACGCCGAGCACCGAGGTGACGATCGCGGCCGCGGCCACACTCAGGACTTTGATCGACCAACGAGAATTACCCGGACCCGCGCAGAACACCTGATCAGCTGATCAGCGTTCACCGATCCCGTCAAGCGAACGCGATCGTGATACAACCGTGATAGGCGCCCGATTGTGTTGACTCACAGGGGTTTCGCGGGACTGTGACGATCTCGTGACGCTCAGCGGCGCGCGCCGAACCGCCGCCGGTATTCGGTGGGGGCGATGCCGACCTGTCGCTGGAAATGGTGACGCAGCAGCGCGCCGGAACCGAAGCCGCAGCGCTCGGCCACCCGATCCAGCGGCAGATCGGTGGCCTCGAGCAGGCCCTTGGCGAGCAGCACACGCTGGGTGGTGAGCCATTTGACCGGGGTGGTGCCGGTCTCGGCGGCGAAGCGGCGGGCGAAGGTGCGCGTCGACATGCCCGCGCGGGCGGCCAGATCGTCGACGGTGTGCTGTTGGGCCAGGTTCTCGGTGAGCCAGCTCAGCGTGCCCGCCAGACCCGCGGTGGTGCAGGTGGGCACCGGTTGCTCGATGAACTGGCGCTGGCCACCGTCACGCTGGGGCGGGACCACCATGCGGCGCGCGATGCCGTTGGCGGCGGCGGAACCGATCTCGCGGCGCACCAGATGCAGGCAGGCGTCGATGCCCGCCGCGGTGCCCGCGCTGGTGATGAGGTTGCCCTCGTCGACGAACAGCACGTCGGGGTCCACCGTCGCGTCCGGGAACTGGGCCGCCAGGCGGTCGACGTAGCGCCAGTGGGTGGTGCACTTGCGGCCGTCGAGCAGGCCCGCCGCACCGGCCAGGAAGGCTCCCGAACAGACGGTGAGCACGGTGGCGCCCGCCGCGGAGGCGCCGCGGACGGCCTCGATCACGCGCGGGTCGTAGGCGTGCTCCACGTGGATCGGGAAGGCGGGAATCGCGACGAGATCGGCGTGCGCGAGTTGGTCCAGACCGTGGTCGGGAGTCACCGTGACGCCGGGCGTGGTGGAGCGCAGCGCCTTGCCCGGTTCGATGCCGCACACCCGGAAATCGAAGCCCGGTAGGCCGTCGGCGGTGCGGTCGAGCCCGAAAACCTCACAGACCACACCGAATTCGAACATGGCGAGCCGCTCGTTGAGCACCACGGCGACCTTCGACAGCATGTACCCATGCTATCTGGCCGGATCTTTGCGCACAATGACGGAACAGCCACTTTCGGCGGAAAACCGACGAGCGCAAACTTTCTGCCATGGTTACTTTTCTGATCGTCCTCGCCGTCATCATCGGACTCGCCGTACTGATCGGGCGCGGCACCGCCGGGTCCACCGGAATCGTCGACCGCGACGCCCAGCGGGTCACCGCCGAACTCGCCGCCATCGCCGGATACGCGAGCAACATTCCGCGCGGACACAGCTAGAAACGGCGAATGCCGCCCCACCGGCTCGGTGGAACGGCATTCGCGCGGGTCGCGTGGGGTCAGACGGCGTCGCCGGGGCCCACCTGCGGCTTGGGGGCGCGCATCTTGCGGATCTGCGAGGCGCGCACGAAGGCGTACCAGCCCAGCTTGAAACCGGTGTCGGTGGTGTCGGGGAACCGCTCGATCACCCGGTTGTTCACGATCTTGCCGAGCACGAAGCCCTCGATGATCATGAACACCATCATCACCAGCATCGCCAGCGTGACGATGGTCTGCAGACCGGGCGCGATGAACATCGACATGATCAGCACCAGCGCCATCGGCATGAACAGACCGACCAGATTGCGCCGGGCGTCGACGATATTGCGCACGTAGGCGCGCACCGGGCCCTGATCGCGCGGCAGCAGGTACTTGTCCTCACCGGCCAGCATGCGGGCGCGGCGCTCCTGCACGGCGGCGCGACGATCCGCGGCGGCGGCCTTGCGGTCTTCCTTGTTGCCCTTGACGGCCTTGCGGCGGGCGCGCGCTTCCTTGGCGGTCATCGGGGCGGGCGCCACCGGGCCACGCCTTTTACCCTCCGCGTCACGCCGTTTCGGCGTCGGACGACCCTTACCGGGAGTGGTCGACGAGGAGGCGGCGGCGGGCTGATCTGCGTCCGGCACCGAGGGGTCGACGGACTCGTCGATGGTGCTGGACTCGTCACGACGGAACAATTTCACGTTCACCAGGCTATTCGATCGGGTCCGCGCGGGGGTAATGCGGTCCGGCGCGCGGTGCGCCCGGTCTCATCGGACCGGCTGCGTGACCCGGATCACCCGGTGGGCAGGCGTAGTGTGGGGCGAAGCACCCAGGGCGTGTCCACCGATCGACGTGCGGGTGGCAAAATAGGAATAACAGCGAGCGCTGCGACGTTGATGCGTGTCGTGCGCTGTGCACCTGAGGTCCGTTGACGGGCTGAGTCCAACTAGGAGTGTCCATGACTGTGCAGAACGAGACCGCCACCGAGACCCACGGTGCGACGCTGACCGATGCTGCCGCCGCCAAGGCGAAGGCGCTGCTCGACCAGGAAGGTCGCGACGACCTCGCCCTGCGCATCGCCGTCCAGCCGGGTGGCTGTGCCGGTCTGCGCTACCAGCTCTTCTTCGACGACCGCGTCCTCGACGGGGACATCGTCGTCGAGTTCTCCGGTGTGAAGCTCGCGGTCGACCGCATGAGCGCCCCCTACATCCAGGGCGCCTCGATCGACTTCGTCGACACCATCGAGAAGCAGGGCTTCACCATCGACAACCCCAACGCCACGGGTTCCTGCGCCTGCGGCGATAGCTTCAACTGACGATCGGTGCTGGCACGTAACCCCGTATTCGAAACGTGCGGGGTTACGTCGAGGTGAACCCTCGGGGTTGTGGCGCTTGCTACCGTTGAAGTCCGGGATCGGGTGATCCCGGGCTTTTTCTGTTTCCCCGCCTAGCGTCGAAGGGGCCCTGCCTCGTGTCTGTTGCTGTGTCCGCGTCCATCGCCACCGACCACCTCATGCGATTCCCCGGCAAGTTCGCCGATGTGCTGCTTGCCGATCAGCTCGATCATGTGTCCCTGAGCTTCCTCGTCGACGATCTGCAGATCCGTCGTGGCGGGGTGGCGGGCAATATCGCCTACGCGATGGGCCTGTTGGGGCAGCGGCCGCTGCTCGTCGGCGCGGTGGGTGCCGACTTCGCCGAATACCGGAAGTGGTTGGAGGACAACGGCGTCGACTGCTCGGCGGTGCATGTCTCCGAGACCGCGCACACGGCGCGCTTCGTCTGCACCACCGACGAGGCGATGGCGCAGATCGCGTCGTTCTACCCCGGCGCGATGAGTGAGGCGCGCGATATCGACGTCGCCGCGATCGCGGCCGCGCACGCGGTCGATCTGGTGCTCGTCGGCGCCAACGATCCCGACGCGATGGTGGCCCACACCCGCCAGGCCAAGGCGCAGGGCATCGCCTACGCGGCCGACCCCTCCCAGCAGCTGGCTCGCCTCGACGGCGAGCAGGCCGCCGAGCTGGTCGACGGCGCCGCCTACCTGTTCACCAACAAGTACGAGTGGGGCCTGCTGCTGCAGAAGACCGGCCTGAGCGAGGCCGAGATCGCCGCCAAGGTCGGCATCCGGGTCACCACCCTGGGCGCCGAGGGTGTGCTGGTGGTCGACGCCGACGGCACCGAGGTGCGGGTGGGCGTGGTGCCCGAGGTGGCCAAGGTCGACCCGACCGGCGTCGGCGACGGCTTCCGCGCCGGTTTCCTCACCGCCCACCGCGCGGGCCTGAGCCTGGAACGCGCCGCCCAGCTCGGCTCCCTGATCGCCGTGCTGGTCCTGGAGACCACCGGCACCCAGGAGTGGACCCTCAACAAGGACGAGGCCGTCGAACGCCTCACCAAGGCATACGGCGCCGACGCCGCCGACGAACTCTCCGCCCTGCTGTAGCGGTCGGAAAGCGAACGCCCCCTGGATCTTTCGATCCAGGGGGCGTTCGTCGTGCGGGGCCCTACAGGGAGACCGGGTAGGTGGGTTCCTGGATCTCGGGCTTGATGCGGTTCTCGACGAAGATGCCGTGCCAGATCATGAAGACCAGCAGGGTCCAGAGGCGGCGGCTGTGGTCGGACAGGCCCGCCTTGTGGTCGCGCAGCATCTGGGCCACGACGGCCTTGTCGATGAGGTGGTCGGTCTGGGAGTCGGCGATCTGGGCCTGCGCCCAGTCGTAGAGTTCGGTGCCGCGCAGCCAGTGGCGCAGGGGGACCGGGAAGCCGAGCTTGGCGCGGTGGAGGACGTGGTCGGGCACGATGCCGTCCAGCGCCTGGCGCAGCGCGTACTTGGAGGTCTCCTTGGTGATCTTCTGGTCGTAGGGCAGGCCCTGGGCCACCCGCATGACCTCGTTGTCCAGGAACGGCACGCGCAGTTCCAGGGAGTTGGCCATGGTCATCTTGTCGGCCTTGACCAGGATGTCGCCGCGCAGCCAGGTGAACAGGTCCAGGTGCTGCATGCGCGCGACCGGGTCCCAGCCCGCGGACTGGGCGTAGAGGGGGGCGGTGACGTCCTGGTGGGTCCACTCGGGGCGGAACTCGCGCAGCACCGCGCGCAGCTGGGCGTCGTTGAAGCTGCGGGCGTTGCCGTAGTAGCGGTCCTCGAGGGTGAGCGAGCCGCGCTGGAGCAGAGACTTGCCGCGCTTGCCGTCGGGGATCTTGTCGCCGAGCTTGCCGACGAGCTTGCGCAGTCCGGCGGGCAGGTACTCGAAGGGCTTGAGCGACAACGGTTCCCGGTAGATGGTGTAGCCACCGAACAGCTCGTCGGCACCTTCGCCGGAGAGCACCACCTTGACGTGCTCGCGGGCCTGTTTGGCCACGAAGTACAGCGGAACCAGCGCCGGGTCGGCGACCGGGTCGTCGAGGTACCAGACGATCTCGGGGATGGCGGCGGCGAACTCGGCGGGGGAGACCACCTTGACGATGTGGCGGGCGCCGATGAGTTCGGCGGACTCGGCGGCCACGTCGACCTCGGAGTAGCCCTCGCGCTCGAAACCGGTGGTGAAGGTGATGAGCTTCGGGTTGTGCCGCATGGCCAGCGCCGCGATGGCGGTGGAGTCGATACCGCCGGACAGGAACGAGCCGACGGTGACATCGGCGCGCATGTGCTTGGCGACGGAGTCCTCGAGCGCGGCCGCGATCTCGGCGTAGCGGGCCTGGGCGGCACCCTCGGCGAACGGGCGGACCCGGAAGTCCGGGCGGAAGTAGCGGGTTGCCCGCGGGGCCTCGCCCACCTTCACTGTGGCGTAGGTACCGGATTCGAGGCGGCGGATGTTGCGGTGCAGCGACTCCGGCTCGGGCACGTACTGCAGCACCGTGTAGTGCTCGAGGGCGCGCGGGTCGAGGTCGTCGGAGACGCCGAGCGGGCTCAGCAGTTCCAGCACGCTCTTCTTCTCGCTGGCGAAGGCGGTGCCGCCGGGGCCGGTGGCGTAGAACAGCGGCTTGATGCCGAACGGGTCGCGGGCCAGGAACAGTTCCCGCTTCTCGGTGTCCCAGATCGCGAAGGCGAACATGCCGCGCAGCTTGCGCACGGCCTCGGGGCCCCAGAAATGGAAGGCGGCCACGATGGACTCGCCGTCGCCGTCGGTGGCGAAGATCTTGCCCTCGGGGAACTCGGCGCCGTGCTCGGCGGCCAGCTGCTCGCGCAGTTCCAGGTAGTTGTAGATCTCGCCGTTGAAGGTCATGGCGTAGCGCTGCGGATTGTCCGCGGGGCCCCAGCGCAGCGGCTGGTGCGAGTGCTCGATATCGATGATCGACAGGCGGTTGAAGCCGAAGATCATGTGCTCGTCGTGCCAGGTGCCCTTCTCGTCGGGCCCACGGTGCCGCTGGCAGTGCAGGGCGTCGTACACCTGATCGACCACCTCGGTCGTCGCCGTCTCAGCTGTCAGGAATCCGAGCAGTCCGCACACGGTGTCGGCAAGCCTTTCTCTGGATGCGAGCGCAGCGGCGCCCGAACGTTCTGGCAGTGTCGGAGCCGGGACCGCCCGGCGCGTTGCATTGCGTGTACGCAATACCGTTGCGTCAACAGTACTGGCGGGTGCGGCTGAGGGCATCACTCGTCCACCGAAGATTACGACCGTCCGGGCGACGACGGCATTCGTAGGCGTGTAAGCGCAGGTCGGCACTCGCCGTTGGGTATCGACGGAGTGTCGAAAGCGACCCCGCGGCAAGACAGTGCCCGCTTTGGTCTACGCTGCGTAGTACTCAGGTCCTTCTCAGGTGTGCAGGCGTCACAGCGGCAATACTCGAGGGCGGCCTGAAACTGCTTTGAATACGCGTCGGCGCGGGCGAATCGCGGCCTGCGACGACGCGATGTGTCGGAATGTGTGGCGACCAGGAAGGCGTGAGCGTGGCGCACAAGGCGAGCGAAGAGATCGGGGCTCGACCCGTTCGGGGTCGGCAGGGCCGTCTCCTTCGACGGGCCGGGCTGGCGGTGTCCTTGGGGATCACTGCCGTCCTCGTCTCGGGCTGCTCGATCGACAATGTTTGGCTGCGGTTCGGCTGGCCCTCGGGCATCACGCCGCAGGCCACCCGGATGCGGGAGCTGTGGACCTGGTCGGTCCTGGCCGCGCTCGCCATGGGCGTGCTGGTCTGGGGTCTGACCTTCTGGACCATCATCATGCACCGCAAGCGCAGGGACTCCCCGGAGTTCCCGCGTCAGACGGGCTACAACGTGTCGCTGGAGCTGACCTACACCGCGATCCCGTTCGTGATCATCGCGGTGCTGTTCTACTTCACCGTCGTCGTGCAGAACTACGTGCACGAGAAGACGGACAACCCGGATGTCACCGTCGACGTCACCGCGTTCCAGTGGAACTGGAAGTTCGGCTACCGCAACGTGAACAACGTCGCCGGGATGACCTGGAACGGCATCGACACCGAGCGTGAACTCCTCAACTCCGAGCAGCTCGAGCAGTACAAGGAGCGCAAGAACGAAGAGGGTCACCCGCAGCCGGGCCCGGTGCACGGCAAGCCGGAGAACGACATCCTCTCGTACCTGCACTACGACAAGGTCGAGACCTACGGTTCCAGCACCGAGATCCCGGTCCTGGTGCTGCCCACCGGTAAGCGCATCGAGTTCCAGCTCGCCGCCGCCGACGTGATCCACGCCTTCTGGGTGCCGGAGTTCATGTTCAAGCGCGACGTGATGCCGAACCCGAAGGAGAACCACTCCGACAACGTCTTCCAGATCTCGGAGATCGAGAAGGAAGGTGCCTTCGTCGGCCGCTGCGCCGAGATGTGCGGTACCTACCACTCGATGATGAACTTCGAGGTCCGGGCGGTCTCGCCGGAGAAGTTCGCGCAGTACCTGAAGGCGCGCCAGGACGGCAAGACCAACGGTGAGGCGCTCGAGTCGATCGGCGAGTCGCCGGTGGCCACCTCCACGTACCCCTTCAACACCAAGCGCGATGTCAAGAGCGCTTCGGTGAACGAGAGCAAGTGAGGATTCTGATATGAGGATCGAAGCGCGGATCTTCGAACTGCTCACGGCGTTCTTCATCCTGGTGGGCATCGTCTACGGCTTCTTCACCGCGCAGTCGCGCACCGGCATCGAATGGGCCGGTACCACCGCGATCGTGCTGACCGCCGGTCTGTCGCTGATCATCGGCACCTACTTCCGGTTCGTCGCGCGCCGCATCGACCTGCGGCCCGAGGACTACGAGGAGGCCGAGATCGTCGACGGCGCCGGTGACCTGGGCTTCTTCTCGCCCGGTAGCTTCTGGCCCATCACCCTCGCGGCGGCCGGTTCGGTCACCGCGCTGGGCCTGGCGTTCTTCCAGTTCTGGCTGATCGGCCTCGGCGTGGTGCTCGTGCTCGCCGCCGCGGCTGGCCTGGTCTTCGAGTACTACCTCGGCGCCGAAAAGCACTGAGTTATTGGAGCGCTGGCGCGCTCGAGTCGCGAGACAACGCAGAAAGGCTCCACCGAAACCCGGTGGAGCCTTTCGCGTTCACTCCTGAACGAACCCCGTGGAAGCCGACCTCGAGGAGGCCTCGCGAGCGCAGCGAGCGTCGCGGCCGCCTCGCTCCCGAGGGGCGAGACGTAACGCCGAAGGCGAAGTATCGCCCCTCGGGAGCGAGGCCCAAGGGGCCGCGACTCGAGCGCGCCAGCGCTCCAACAACACAGCTACACGCTATAGCGCAGGGCCTGTTCGGAGCGGCAGATGTCGTCGATGCGGGCGACGATCTCGCGCAGCTGCTCCGAGGGCAGGGCCGAGGGGCGCAGGCGGCAGGTGAAGGTGATCAGGCCGTAGTCGGCGGGGGACAGGCCGCGGGCGGCGGCTTCGGCGCGCAGGTAGGCCGAGCGGACGCCGTAGGTCATCGCGGAGATGACGGTGAAGCAGCCGGTGCGCTCGCGGTGGCCCGCGAACAGGTCGTGCAGGCCGTAGAAGACCGAGCCGTAGTTGGCCAGGGGGGCGAACACGCCGACGCGGTAGGCGGGGCCGCGCTCGGAGGAGTTGATGACGGTGTCGGCGAGGTATTCGGCGTCGCGCATGGTGAGCACCTTCGGCGCGAACATCAGCGCGCCCGCCGCCGCGTTGCGCACCGGCATCCCGGCGCGGCCACCGGCGGCCGAGGCGATGGCGCCCAGCGACTTGCGGGTGCGGGTGCCGACCTCGCGCCGCGCCCGCAGGCCGCGGGTGGGGGCGGTGGGGTACAGGCTCGACCACTGGCCGAAGCGGACCGCGCCGAGGTTCACCTGGCCCGCGCCGACCGGCCGGGCCACCTTGATGGCCGCGGTGTCGACCCAGCGGCCCACCTGCAGGGCCGCGCTGCCGGGATTGGTGATCTCGGTGGTGGCGTGCTCGACGAAGGAATCGAAGTCCAGGAAGCGGTCGGCGTCGGTGGTCAGCCAGGTGTGGTCCTTGTCGACCTCGACCACGTCGAGGGTGAGCGCGGTGATGATGCCCGCGCGCCCGCCCGCGCCGAGGATGCGCTGGAAGCGCTCGGTGTGGTGGCCGCGCCCGCAGGTGCCGATGCGGCCGTCGGGGTCGACGTACTCGAGGTCGACGATCTGATCGATGAACATGCCGTAGCGGTGCGAGGCGGTACTGACACCGCCGACCGAGGCGAAACCGCCCGCGGTGATGTCGCGGTGATCGCCCACCACCGGCAGGCCGAGACCGTGCGCGCCGAGCCTGCGATCGATCTCGGAGAGCTTGGCGCCCGCCTGCACCCGCACGGTGCGTCGACCGAGGTTGATGTCGAGCACCGAGTTCATCTTGCGCAGCGACAGCACCCCGCGCTGATCGGCCAACCCGAAGGACTCTTCGGTCTGTTCGCCGCCACGCACCGTCAACCGTTCCGAACGATCACGCGAATCGCGTACAGTGCGAACGACATCCGCGGTGTCGGTGGGGAGATACTCTTCGGAGATGACGGTGTGCGGCGTGCCCATGACCGCATAGCTAACCACAGCTCGACGATTCTCGCCCGGGGTACTCCGCACCTATTTCGCCGCGGGCGTGAGCTGCTTGCTGAACAGCACTTTTCCGGTCGCGTCGCACAGATTCACCGTCAACGCCGAGGAGCGGCCGTCGATGCGGACCTCACCGAAATGCTGGTACTGCGCGTCGAACGGGGAGGCGTTGGGCGCGGGCGGCGCGTGCACGAACACGGCCTCGGGTCCGAAGGTGGGATCGAGTTCGTTGGGGCCGAAGGCGCCCGCGTTGAGCGGACCGGAGACGAACTCCCAGAACTCGTCGAAATCGGTGAAGTCGGCCCGTGCGGGGGAGTAGTGGTGCGCGGCGGTGTAGTGCACGTCGGCGGTGAGCCAGACGACATCGGTGACCTTGTTCGCCTTGATCGCCGAGAGCACCTGCGCCACTTCGGTTTCCCGGCCCGAGGGCGCGCCGGGGGCGGCATTGGCCGGACCCTCGAAGGCGGTCTCGCCGTCGGGGACGACCAGGCCCAGCGGCAGATCGGCGGCGACGATCTTCCAGGTGGCCTTCGAGTCGCGCAGTCCGTCGATGAGCCAGCGGGTCTGGGCGGGGCCGAAGACGCGGCCGCCGGGGGCGGTGTTGGGCCCGTTGAGGTCCTTGTAGGCGCGCATGTCCAGGACGAACACGTCCAGCAGCGGGCCGTAGGAGATCTTGCGGTAGAGGCGTCCGTCGACGGCCTCAGCGGGCTCGAGCGGCATCCACTCGTGGAACGCCTGCCAGGAGCGGGTGGCCAGGGTGTCCATGTTCCGCTCGGTGTAGTTCTTGCTCGCGGCGACGGTGCCGCCCGGTGACCAGTTGTTGGTGGTCTCGTGGTCGTCCCACTGCACCACCTGGGCGACGGCGGCGTTGAAGCGGCGGTAGTTGTCGTCGGTGAGGTTGTAGGCGTAGTTGCCGCGGAACTGGTCGAGGGTCTCGGCGGGGGCGTTCTTGGCCTCGGCGGTGATATTGCGCCAGATCCGGCCGTCGGGCAGCGTCACCGATTCGGTCAGGGCGTTGTCGGCGTAGATACAGTCGCCGGAGTGCAGGAACAGGTGCGGGTCGCGGTCGGCCATGGCGGAGAAGACCCGCATGCCACCGAGATCGGGATTGATGCCGAAGCCCTGGCCCGCGACGTCACCGGACCACAGCAGGGAGATGTCGGAGGCGGTGGTGGGCGCGGTGCGGAAGACGCCGGTGAGGGTCTCGGAGGCGGCGCCGTTCTCGCCGTCGAGGCGGACGCGGTAGTGCACCAGCTGACCCGAGGGCAGGCCGTCGATCCGGAATCGGCCGGTGCCGTCGGAACCGGGGGTGAGCAGCGGGCCGGTGAACCGGCGCGCGTTCGCGAAGGACTCGGTGGCCGAGGTCTCCACGATCATGGTGGCGGGGCGGTCGGATCGTGCCCAGATCAGGGCGCCGTCGCCGCGCGGGTCGCCGGTGGCGACGCCATGGGTGAGGGTGGGACGGTCGCGCACGAGGGCGGGACCGTCGCCGCGACCGCAGGCCGCGAGCGCGGGCGCGGTCACCAGACCGAGGGCGGCGGCGCGCAACAGGGTGCGCCGGGACACGGGGAAGGCCGAACCTGACATGCCTGTCACCGTGCAGCGTGGGAGACAACGCCGGGTCGTCGCCGTGGCAACACCGGGTGAACGGTGTGGGACAGCTCAGAGTCCCGCGGCGGCCGCCGTCTCGGGATACCAGCGGGTGCACTCGGCGCGCAGCGGCACCGCGGTCTGCAGCTGACACAGCACCGCGACACCGCCGAGGAACGAGCGCAGGATGGGCGTGTGATCCGGCGGCATGGTCAGCTGGCGCAGCACATTCGACAGGCGCAGGTCGGTGGCCAGGCGGACTTGTTTGCGCAGCCAGTCGGCCGAGAGCGGGTAGGTGGGGGCGAGCAGGGCCTCGCGCACCGGTTGCAGGCGGGCGGCGACGGTCTCGATGTCGAGTTCGCGGCCCGGCGCGACGAAACCGTGGCGGCGGATGGCGGCCTCGAGGTCGGCGGGGGAGTCGGCGATGACGGCGGCGCCCACGTCACCAGCGACGTCGAGGAAGGCGGCGGGCCACGGCATGCAGGCGCCGAAGTCGACCACGCCGAGCCTGCCGTCGGGCATCCGCAGGAAGTTGCCGGGGTGCGGGTCGCCGTAGACGTGGGCGGCGCGGGCGGGGGCGGAGAACAGGAAGCGCAGGATGAGCACGCCGAGGCGGTCGAGTTCGGCGGCCTCGCCGCGCAGGATCAGCCGCGACAGCGGCACACCGTCGAGCCATTCGGTGACCAGTACGTCACCGCGCTGGGCGATCACCCGGCTCAGCACCACGTCGGGGTCGTCGGCGAAGGCGGCGGCGAAGGCGCGCTGGTTGGCGGCCTCGCGGGCGTAGTCGAGTTCGGCGTGGATCTCCTCGCACAGTGCCTCGATCACCGGGCGGGTGTCGGCGCCGGGCAGCAGCGCGGTGAACAGCGGAGTGGCCCGGCGCAGGGCCTGCAGGTCGGCCAGGACCGCGCGTCGCGCACCGGGGTACATCACCTTCACCGCGACCGGGGTGCCGTCGTGCCAGCGCGCCCGGTGCACCTGGCCGACCGAGGCCGCCGCCGACGCGCGGTCCTCGAATTCCAGGAACAGCGAACGCCAGTCGGGACCGAGGTGGGTGGCCAGTTCGGTGTGCACGGCGCCGGGCAGCATGGCCGGGGCCGAATCGTGCAGGCGGGCCAGGGCTTGCCGATACGGTTCGGCCAGATCGGGGCCCAGACCCAGTTCCAGCAGACCGAGCAGCTGGCCGAGTTTGGCCACGCAGCCCTTGAGTTCGCCCAGGACCTGGAACAGATGTTCGGCGGTGCGGGCGCGGATGTCGCGGTCGACGTCGGCGGGCGGGCGGCCCGCCACCTTCTTGCCGAACCCGGCGATCCGGCGACCCGCGTAGGCGACCGGGACAGCGGCCAGCCGGGCACTGCGCGCGACCTGACCGGTGGGCGGATTGCCGGTGCGCCGCTGCGCCGCCGATCGCACGAACGGCATCACCCGGCCCTCGGGATCGCGACCGACCATGTCCACCTCACTGTCGTGCCGACGCCGGTCACCCGTGTGACCGCCCACCCGTCGGCGTCGTGCCGTGTGCAGGCTACCAATCGGGTGGGCGGCGTGTCGTGGGTCGGCGGCGCGAACTCAGCCCAGGGCGCCGATTCCCGCCAGGGTGCGGTGGATCTCACCGGTCCAGTCCTGCTGGCCCGCCCGCGCGTGCTCGACCAGGAACATGCCGATGCCGTCGCGGTCCTCGCGGAACCAGCCGCCCTCGATATCGGCCTCGAGCACCACGTGCACGCCGTGCTCGACGGCCACGAAGGTGACCTCGAGCTGGTTGACCCGGGGAAAGTGCGGCGAGCGACCGAACTCGATCTCCTGATAGAACGGCAGCCGCTGCGGCAGGCCACGGATACCGCCCGCCTCCACATCGGTGCGCAGCAGCGGAAAACCCATGCGCCGCACGGCATCCAGGACCACGTGCTGGGCGGGCAGCGCGCCGATCCCGATCGGGTCGGTGTCGCAGCTGTCCACGGCGCCGTGGATGTCGACGGCCGTGCGCACCGCCACCGCGGCGCCGGGCAGGTGCCTGCCGTCGAAGAAGGTGATCGGGGTTTCCAGCGGAACCGGTGCGGCGAAACGGAATTCGCTGACGTGCCCGGCCCGCAGGGTGAACGCGCCCGCGACGGGGGTGCGGCCGAAACCGTGGTCGACGACGTGTTCCTCCCCGTCGCCGTACTCGCGCTCGACCCTGGTGCTGAATTCGACCGACACCTGCTCGATCGACTGGTCGATCCGGCCGCCGCGCAACCGGATCACGCCCTCGATACGGCCACCGGGTTGCACACCGGGAGTAAACAATTCGGTGTCTACCTCGGCGCCGCCGACACCGGCCGCGGCCAGCAATTGCTTGAACATGCCGAGCAGTCTGGCCGATACCGCTTAAGGATCGCTTGTCAGCCCGCGGCGGTATCGGGGATGCGGGTGGCGTCGAGCTGGTGATCGGTGGGCTTGACGCCCTTCTTGAGGCTGTGCGCGTACACGTCGACGTATTCCTGGCCGGTCAGGCGCATCAGCTCGTACATCACCTCGTCGGTGACGGCGCGCTCGACGAAGCGGTTGCCGCTCATGCCCTCGTAGCGCGAGAAGTCCAGCGGCGCACCGAACTTGAGGGTGACGCGCTGACGGCGCCACTTGAACGGTCCGGGCGGGCTCACCTTGTCGGTGCCGATCACCGCCACCGGGATGACCGGGACGCCGGTCTCGAGCGCCAGGCGCGCCATGCCGGTCTTGCCCTTGTAGAGGCGACCGTCGGGGGAGCGGGTGCCCTCCGGGTACAGGCCGACCAGGCGGCCCTCGTCGAGCAGCTTGCGGGCCGCGTTGAGCGCGTCCTCGGCGGCCGAGGCGCCGCTGCGGTCGATCGGGAACTGGCCGGTGCCGCTGAAGAAGAACTTCTGCAGGCGACCCTTCACGCCGGGGGTGTTGAAGTACTCCGCCTTGGCGAGGTAGTTGATCCGGCGCGGGCTCAGCAGCGGCGCGAACAGCCAGTCGGCGAAGGACAGATGGTTACCCGCCATGATCGCCGGACCGTCGGTGGGGATGTGCTCGACGCCCTCCACCACGGGCCGGTTGTAGAGGTGCATGAACGGTCCCGGGAAGATGAATTTGAGCAGCCAGTAGAACATGGCGTCCTTTCCTCGGGGACCGGATATGGGTGTGCAGCCTCGTCGGGAATCGACTTTACCGCTGGTCGAAGGTCACAACCAACCCAGGACGGTAGCGGTCGGACATGGGTGTGACCCTTATCTCCCGCCGGTTCCGGCGACCGGCGCGCCGAGGGCGGCCCTGGCCAATTCGGCGGCGCCGATCATGCCCGCGGCCTCGCCGAGCTGGGTGGTGCGCAGCCGGGCCAGCGGCCGGTGCCCGGCGCCGGTGACCGCGCTGGCGTAGTGCTCGCGGGCCTCGTCGAGGAACAGCGGCGCCGAACTGCTCACCCCTCCGGCGATGACCACCAGGTCGGGGTCGAAGATGTCGCTGACGAAGGCCAGGCCGAGCCCGAGCCAGCGGGCGAAATCGGCCATCACCCGGGTGGCGAGGGGGTCGCCGTCCTGGGCGGCACCGGCCACCCGGCGGCCGGTGAGCGAGCCGGGGTCGCGCAGTACGTCCCGGGCCAGCACCGAGCGGACCGGGTCGGTGGCCAGCAGTTCGATGGCGGTGTCGGCCAGGGCGGTTCCGCTGCAGTAGCGCTCCCAGCAGCCGCGTTTGCCGCACGGACAGGCCCGGCCCGCCGGAACCACCTGGAGGTGGCCCAGTTCGGGGGCGATGCCGTGGCTGCCGCGATAGAGCTGTCCGTCGATGAGCAGGGCCGCGCCGATGCCGGTGCCGATCGCGACCAGCACCACCGTGTGCCCGCCCGCCGCGGCGCCGAAGCGGTACTCGGCCCAGCCCGCGGCGTTCGCGTCGTGCTCGAGCAGGACCGGCAGGCCGAGGCGGGCGGTGAGTCGCTGGGCCACCGGGGCGTCCTGCCAGGGCAGGTGTGGGGCGAAGCGGACCGTGGAGCGATCCTCGGAGATGAACCCGGCCACCGCCAGTCCCACCGCCGCGATGGGATGCCTGCGGCCCAGTTCGCGCACCGCGCGGTCGATGGCATCCTCGAGGGCGCGGGCGGCGTGCGGGGTGGGCGCCTGCACGGTGTCGAGCACCTCGCCCTCGGCGTCGACCACCGAGGCGCGGATATTGGTGCCGCCCACGTCGATCCCGACCGTGAGCAGGTGTTGGGGGTCGATCCGCCCGGTCATCCCCGGATCGTCACCGGGATGTCGACGTACTGGGCGCGGGCGTCGCGGGCGGGCTCGCGGCGCTCGCCGGTGCCGTGTTGGCTCCCGGCCTCGGCGGGACGGGCGGTCGGGATCGGGCCGGAGTCGGGGGAGATCGGCGGCGGGGTGCGGGTGGGCGCGCCTTGGCCGCGGGTGGCGGGGTACTCGTCGACACGGCGGGGGCGGGGGGTCTGGGATTCCTTGCGGGCGCTGCCCCAGCGTGCTCGCGACCGGGCGGTCGGTTCGGAGGATGCCGGGTCCGCGGGGTGGTGGCCGTTGTGCTCGGCGGACGCATCGGCGCGCGAGTCCGACTCGGGGCGCGGGCTCGACTCGGAGCGCTGGCTCGCGGCGGTGCGCTGGCTCGCGGCGGTGCGCGGGCCTGCGGCGGTGCGGGGGCCCGCGGTGGGTCGCTGGCCCGGTTCGGGGCGTGCGGTGGTGTGTGGGTTCGGTGGGGTGGAGTCGTGGCCGGGGGCAGCGGGGGACTCGGCCGAATGCGGGTGGCCCGCCGCGTGATCCATCCACTCCGGCGGCAGCAGGGGGTCGACCGGGACGCCAGCGAGGGCCTCGCGCAGGACGGTGACCATGGCGGTGCCGTGGTCGGCGAGGGCGGCGACGACATCGTGGTGGTCGCCGCGGACCAGGGCCGCGGCCGCGCAGACCGGGCACCAGGCGCAGCCGCCCAGATCGGCCTGGCCGTCGGCGGCGGTGCGGCGCAGCACGGGCTCGACCCGGGCCAGCAGTACCTCGGCGAGCAGCCGCAGCTCCTCGGTGAACTCCGCGAAACCGTCCTGGTGGTGGCCGCGGCGATCGGATTGCCTGTCACTGGTCATCTGCGGTCGCCTTCGTGTAGTTCGGATCGGCGGGCCACACCCGCGGATCGGGCCGGAAGCGGACCACCAGGTGACCGTCGTCGAGCTCGGCGCCCGCCACCGTGCAGCGGCGCAGCACCGGTGCCAGGCGTACCCGGGTGCGCACCCCGTCGGCTCCCACGATCAGATCGTCCTCCACTCGGCCCAGCCGCAAGGTGCCGGGATCGACCACCGGCAGCCGCATCCGCATCGCGTACACGGAGTCGACTCCGGAGCCCGACTCCCATCGAACCATCGGTTCGCCCGAATCCGCGCTTCGAGCGTGCGGGCCGGGCAGCGTGTCGACCTCGTAGGAGAACGCCGAGAGCGCGTGGGTGCCCACGGGTTCGGTGCCCGCGTGCGGGGCGATCAGGATCGGCACGTCGGTGAGCTGCTCGTGCAGCCGCGCCACCACCTCGAGCTGTTCGGCGCGACGATTGAGATACCAGTGCACGGCCGGATGGGCGTGTTCGCCCGGTGGCGGTACCGCGGGCAGCACCTTGTTGACCACCACCGCGTCCAACCGCAGGCCCAACAGCGCCGCGGCCGAGCGCACCCGCCGCGACTCGGCGACGGCCACCTGTTCGGGCCCGGTGACCAGCCGGGCGCTGGTGCGCGACCGGTCGGCGAGCAGGTCGCGGACCTGGGTGACCGCCTTGACGATCCGTTCCACGGTGGCCGCCAGCACCGCCTTGCGCAGGTCGGGGCCGATGGCGCTCATGGTGCGCGCGTGCTTGGGCCAGATCCGCTCCAGATAGTTGAGCAGGGTGTCGGGCGCGGTGACGATGCGCAGCATGTCGGCCGAGGGCGGGCAGTCCACCACGACGACGTCCCAGTCGTCCTCCTCGGTGAACTGGGCGATCTCGACGAGCATGAGCAGCTCCTGCACGCCCGGCAGACCGGTGAGTTCGGCGGGGTCCAGCGCGGCCAGGTCGACGCCGTGGTCGTGTCGACCGCCCTGCTCGAGCATCCGCACCACATCGCGGAAACGGTCCTCGAGCAGTGCGAGGGAGTCGATCTCGATGACCTCGAGTCCGGGCAGTACCCGGGTGACCCCCGCGACCGTGCCGGGATCGTGCGGGAAACGGAAGCCGAGCGCGTCACCGAGGGAATGGGCCTGGTCCAGCGAGGCGATCAGCACCCGCTGACCGGCCCGCGCGTAGCTCATCCCGCTCGCGCAGGCCAGGGTCGTCTTCCCGACGCCGCCCTTGCCGACGAACAACTCGACGCGGGTACCGCCCGGGGCGCTCAGCCCTCGACTCGCTTCTTCAGTTCCTTCAGGGCCGTGTCGGTGATGACCTTCTCGGCTTTGCGTTTGAACATGCCGATCATCGGGATGTTCAGGTCGACGGTGAGTTCGTAGACGACCTCGGTGCCGCCGTCGGGGAGTTCGCGCAGTTCGTAGCTGCCGTCCTGGGCCTTCTGCAGGTCGCCGTCGAGCAGCCGCCAGCTGACCGCGCGGCCGTCCGGGCGCCAGGTGTAGGTGAGCACGTAGGTGTCCTTGACGACGCCCGCGTCCAGGACGAACCGGGCGGTGGCCGCCCGGCCCTCGGCGTCACGGTCGAGCACCTCCACCGACTGCGCGGCGGCCACCCACTCCGGGTAGGACTCCAGATCGGCGATGACGTCCATCACCTGCTCCGGCGGCGCTTCGATGACGATCGATCGCTGGGTCCGGTCGGCCATGACAGAACACAGTTCCTTTCGTGCTGATCAGGACGCGGTCGCGTGCGCGGGCGCGACACCGGCGGGGCGACCGGCCTCGAGCCGGGCCTTCAGTTCGAACGACATGTCCTTGCCCGCGACGCGGCGGGCCCGGTTCGCGGCGGCCAGCGCCCGCGGGGCCAGCGACTCGGTGGGCTCGGCGTGCAGGAAGTAGTGCAGGATCGCGCCCTCGGGCACGGCTTCCAGCCACACCTCCATGGTGCCGGTCAGCGCGCCCGCCACGGTCCAGCGGATGCCCTTGTCGCCCCGGTCCTCGCGCACGTCGAGACGCAGGTCGGGCCACCAGCGACGCCAGTTGTTCGCGGCGGCGAGCACCTCGGCGATGTCGGCGGGCGGTGCGGCGAGGAAGGTCTGATCGGCGACCTGGATACTGCTCACCTCGCTGAGCGTAGTGGACGCCACACCGGTGCGGGCCGGGGTGTCACCGCAGCAGCTCCCGTAGACGGGCGCCCTGACGGTCCCAGTGCCAGTTCCGCTCCACCCACGCGCGACCCTCGGCGCCCATGGCGGCGGCCCGGTCGCGGTCGGTGAGCAGCTCGACCAGCGCCTCGGTGAGTCGCTGCACCGAGCGGCCGGGCACCACCATGCCGGTCTCGCCCTCGCGCACGGTCTCCGGGGCGCCCCCGGAATCGCCCGCCACCACCGGGACTCCGGTCGCGGAGGCCTCCAGGAAGACGATGCCCAGGCCCTCCACGTCCAGCCCGGCGCCGCGGGTGCGGCACGGCATGGCGAACACGTCGGCGAGGGTGTGGTGGGCGGCCAGCTCGCCCGAGGGCACCCGACCGGTGAACACGACGCTGTCGCTCACCCCGAGCGCCTCGGCCAGCCCGCGCAGCCGCGGCTCGTAGGGGCCGCCGCCCGCGATGACCAGCACCGCGCCGTCGACCCGCTGGCGGATCTCGGTCATGGCCACGATCAGCATGTCCTGGCCCTTGCGTGGCACCAGCCGCGACAGGCACAGCACGGTCGGGCGGTCACCGAGGCCGTAGCGGGCCCGCAGCTCGGCGCGCGCGGCCGGGTCGGGCCGGAACTCGGCCGGGTCGACGCCGGGCGGCAGGTACTCGAGCGCGGCGCGCGGGCCGAACGCCGAGGCGAAGCGGCCGCGGGTGTATTTGCTGACGTAGGTCACCACATCGGTGTGCTCGCCGATCGAGCGCAGCACCTGGCGCGCGCCCGGCAGCATCGACCAGCCCACCTCGTGGCCGTGGGTACTGGCCAGGATGCGGTCGGCGCCCGCGCGGCGCAGCATCGGTGACATCACCGCCAGCGGGGCCGCGGCGCCGAACCAGACGGTGTCGCACTCGTGCTCGCGCAGCAGCGCGCTCGCCCGCCGGATGACCGCCGGGGTGGGCAGCATGAGCGTCGTCGGGTGGCGGACCACCCGGAACTTCTGGGCGGCGTCGAACTTCTCGTGGCTGTCGCCGCGCCAGCGCGGGGCGTAGACCACCAGGTCCTCGGGGGGTAGCTGATTGGCCAGCGCCTGGAGATAGGACTGGATTCCACCCGGCCTAGGCGGGAAATCGTTGGTAACCAGCAGAGTTCGGGCCATAAGTGAACAACCTAGTCGGTGAGTGTCACGGTGTGACTCGCGCAGGGGTCAGACGGCACGGGCCCGCAGCCAGGCGCGCCAGCCGTCGAGCAGTTCCGAGCGGGAGACGCCGAGCACGGCGGTGAACGCGGCGTCCTGCGCCTGGGCGGACTGCGGACCGCCCGCGAGTCGTTGGTACAGGGTGGTGAGGCGGTCGGTGCCGAAGCGGTCGGCCAGGAACGCGCAGGTGCTCCAGGCGGCCTCGTAGGCGTAGGGCGCGTCGGTGCCGGTGAACGCGGCGTCGGCGAGCAGGTCGGTGGGCAGAGTGTTCGCGCGGAGTCGGGTGGTGAGGGTGGGCGCGATCTGGGAGAAGGTGTTGCCCTGGTCGCGCTGGGCGACGAATTCGGCGTAGCCCTCCAGCAGCCACTGCGGGGCGCCGTCGGCGGTGACGGCCCTGGTCGCGACATGGGTGAGCTCGTGGCGCAGCAGTGTGGCCAAGCCCTCGTCGCCGACGCGGCGGCGCGCGTCGGGGTTGAACACGATGCGCTGATCGGTGGGCCGGGTGCCCGGCGGATAGGAGCCGGTCAGCGAGACCGCGGCCACGTCGGCGGCGGCCGGGGCACCCGCCCTACGGGTGAGCGCGGTGAACTCGGCGGGCGAACCGGCGACCACGATCACCGGGGCCCGGTTCCAGTCGGTACCCCACACATCGCTCACGGCGTCGATCGCGGGCGCGAGGTCGCGTTCGAGGGCGGCGAGGTCGGCGCGGTGCCCGTCGTGGGCGACCAGCAGCGCGTCGGGGGAGCCCTCGACGGCGACGCGGCGCACCAGGATCGGGCCGAAGGGCTGGAGCTCCCGGCGGACCGGGGTCAGGCGTGGATCGTCGATGCCCTCGGTGGTGTCGAGCACCTCGGCCTCGTCGGTGGCCAGCTGGAGCGGACCCGCGTTACGCGGCACCAGCACCAGGGCGACGCAGGCGCCGGTCAACAGGGTGATCGAGGCCAGGGCCAGGCAGAATTCGAGGCGGCCGTTGGCCGAGAGCCAGGAGCGCAGGCCGGGGCGGCGGGACGGTTCGGTCACCGGCGGCTCAGTATCGCCGGGCCGAGTGGTACGGGGTGGTGTCGATCGGGGCCACGGCGACGGGCACACCGAAGGTGGAGGCGTGCACCATCATTCCGTTGCCCGCGTAGATCCCGACGTGGGAGATGTCGGGATAGAACAGCACCACGTCGCCGGGCTGCAGATCGTCGCGCGAGACCGGGGTGCCGAAGTTCGCCTGCTGGGAACTTGTGCGCGGCACATCCTTGCCGACCTGCTTGAACGCCCACTGCACGAGCCCGGAGCAGTCGAACTGGTCGGGGCCGGTGGCGCCCCAGACATAGGGATCGCCGATCCGGGTGAGCGCGGCGGCCAGCGCGCTGGTGCCGCTGCCCGGGACCAGACCCGCCAGCAGCGAGTCGCGGTCGAAACCGGGCGGGAACGGCGAACCGGCCAGGGTGGACTTGTCGTGGGCCGACAGCGCGCCCCAGGCCTGCACGACCTCGGTGGTGGCGGTGCTCAGCTCGCGGAGTTTGCGGTCGACATCGGCGCGCACGGCCTCGGCGGCCTGGGTGGCGGTGTGCGCGGCGTCGGCGGCGGTGCGGGCGACGGTCTCGGCGGCGGTCGCCGAATCGGCGGCCTTCTTGAATTCGCGGACCTGGTCGGCGGTCTGCTGGGCGATCACGTCCAGCGTCGACATCTTGTCCAGCAGCTGCTGGGGCGAATTGCTCGACAGCACCGCGAACATGCGGTCGGTGCGCGCGCCGGTGTAGGTGGCGATCGCGGTGCGATCGATCATCGGCTGGAACTTGCGCACTTCCGCGCGGGCCGCGTCGGCGACGGCGGTGGCGGCGCCCAGTTGGGCGTCGGCCCCCTGCTGGACCGCGAGCTTGGCGTCCAGATCGGTCTGGGCGTTGAGCGCGGCCTGATTGAGTTGCTCCGCCTGCCGCGACAGCTCGATCATCCGGGCGATCGCGTCGGTGGCGGTGGCGGGCATGGCCACCGGATCGGCGACCGAGGGGCCCGCGGTGTAGGCGGCGCACACCACGATCGCGCCGGACAGGACTGCGGCGAAACCACGCGCCAGGCGTGAATCGCGGTGGTGTGCCGTCACTGTGCCCCGTGCCCCGTTCTGTCGATATGTCTCGCTGCCGCGCTTTACCCGAGCTCGATCGCCGCGTCTGCCACGAAGGTCTCGATCAGGTTACGGAACGGCGTGTGCCCGTGTCCAGTAGGGCACGGAGGAGTCACGGTGCGCCCTTCCCCGCGAACAGCGCACCGTGTTCCACCGATCAGAAGCGGCGCGCGCCCGCGAACGGCATCGAGGAGATCGGCGCCAGCTGCACCGGGGTGCCCGAGGTGGAGGCGTGCACGACATTGCCGTCACCCGCGTACAGGCCCGAGTGGCCGCCGCCGTAGAACGACACCAGGTCGCCGGGCTGCAGGTCGTCGAAGGAGACCGGGATGCCCGCGCCGAGCTGGGCGTCGCTGGTGCGCGGCACGTCGACACCGGCCTGCGCGTAGGACCACTGGACCAGACCCGAGCAGTCGAAGGCGTTCGGGCCCGCGGCGCCGTAGACGTAGGGGGAGCCGATCTTGCTCATCGCCGCGTCGAGGGCGATGTCGGCGGCGGTGGCGCGCGGCGCGGTGAAGGTCTGCGGCGCGCCCGGGGTCTCGATGCCGGGGATACCCTGCGGCAGCGGGATCTCGTTGGGCACCTCGAAGGTGCCGATGCCGGGCACGGTGACGGGCGTCGCCGACGCGGGAGCGGCCGGCAGGAGGAACGCGCCGATGGTGGCAGCGCCGACGGCTCCGGCGGCAACGGCACGCTGCGCCTGACGCTTGACGGTGTTGGTCGCCATGATGCGGGTACTTCCAATCTGCCCCACGACGCCGGGTCCGTATGACTCGGCGGGCTTCATCGCGCTGCGGTCGTTTCCGATGCGGCGGACTCCGTGAGGTCTCGAAAAGGTTACGAAGACATCACGGTGGTTTGTAAAGTCGGACAACCGTCCGCATCGGGTTTCCGGCCGAATGGGCGCGGAATGCCTGCGAGCTGCGTCACACCGATCACGAAAAGATAACGCCGGGTCGTTTCGCGCGAGTTTCCCGACTGCTACCCGGCGCGTCGAAGCCCCTCGTTGGCGGCCGATCGAGGGCCCTCGGAGGCGGAAGTGCCAGGTCGCCGGTGATCGATGACGGACATGACACCTGATTGGCGGTGCGTCAACACCTCGGGCGTGCCGGGCCGGTCAGCGTGCCGGGAGTGGTAACCCCGCTTATCCGATTGTTCCGGCCTCGGTGATGTGATTATCGGCAAACTGTGAGCCCGGTCGCATTCGTCGATGTGCGCGGTCATTTTGTTCGCATCGGAACGAAACCCTCACCGCGAAATGCCGGATCGCGGTCCGCCGGTTCCGGCATCGTGCCTGGTCGCGCGAGATCGGGTGGACGCGTTCGCGCTGGCGGGAAAAACGTTGCGGCGGTTAGGGTACGACCGGAAGATCGCAGTTCGAAGGGGGAAACGGTGGCTGACGACCAGGTACTCACCGACATGCTCACCATGCTCGACCGCAGTCCGGGGGTGCTCGCGGTGCGCGTGTGCGTCATCGAGCTGCTCCTCGAGCGGGGACGCTACGCGGACGGCTTGGCGCACTGCGGTATCGCGCTGGCCGCCGAGCCGGGGAACGCGCAGGTCCTGGCCCTGATGACCCGCTGCACCACGGCGCTGTCGGGCACGCCGACCACACCGGTGGTCTCCGTGCCGTCGGCTCCGGCGACCGGTTTCGACTGGGCCGCCGCCGAGGATCAGGTCGGCGACATCATCGCCCCCGCCTTCGTCGACGACGCGCCCGCCGAGTTCGTCACCGACGAGGACGCCGCCACCGTCGAACGCCCCGCGCTACGCCTGGCCGACGTCGGCGGCATGACCGAGGTGAAGCGGCAACTCGACCTCACCCTGTTCGGCCCGCTGCGCAACCCGGAACTCGCCGCCGCCTTCGGCACCTCCGCGCGCGGCGGCCTGCTGCTCTACGGCCCGCCCGGCTGCGGCAAGACCTTCCTCGCCTCGGCGGTGGCCGGTGAACTCGGCGCCAACTTCTATCCGATCGAGATCACCGACATCCTCGACATCTACACCGGCGCCAGCGAGCGCAATGTGCACAGCATCTTCGAGATGGCCCGTCGCAACGCCCCGTGCGTGCTGTTCCTCGACGAGATCGACGCCCTGGGCCACAAGCGCAGCCAGATGCAGGCGTCCTCGACCATGCGCACCGTGGTCAACCAGCTGCTCACCGAACTGGATTCGGCCACCCGGGGCAACGAGGGCGTCTTCGTCCTCGGCGCCACCAACCACCCGTGGGACGTCGACGTCGCCCTGCGCAGGCCGGGCCGCTTCGACCGGATGATCTTCGTCGGCCTGCCCGACGCCGCCGCGCGCCAGGCGATCCTGCGCTACCACCTGCGCGAGCGCCCGGTGGCGGGCATCGACCTCGCGGCGCTGGCCGCGCGCACCGAGGGCCTGTCGGGCGCCGACCTCGCCCACGTGTGCACCGCGGCCACCCAGGCGGCCATGGCCGACTCGGTCCGCACCGGCCAGGTCCGCCCGATCGGCATGGCCGACCTCGACGCGACCCTGGCCCAGGTACGTCCCAGCACCGGCGCCTGGTTCGAATCCGCCCGCAATGTGGTGGAGTTCGCCAACGGCGACGGCAGCTATGACGACCTCGCCCGCTACCTGCAGAGCAGGAAGCGGCGCTGAGCCCCACGGAGGCGGCGGCCGGGCCGGACCGGATCGCCCGCGCCGAAGTCCTGATCCGACTCGGTCGCTACGAGGCCGCGCTGGCCGAACTCGCCGCGCGGTTGGGCGCCGAGCCGGACGACAGCACCGCCCACGCGTATGTGTCCTATGCCCTGCTGCGTGCGGACCGGGCCGACGAGGCGGGCGCGTCGGCGCGCACCGCCCTGCGTCTGCAGCCGGACAATCTGTTCGCCTGGAAGCTGATCGTGCTCTCCGAGCAGGCGCTGTGGCGCGCGTGCGATCCCGGTTTCGCCGACATCCGGCTCGAGCACCACGAGGCCGCGCTCGCTGCCGCCGACCGCTGCGTCGAGCTGGATCCCTGGTCGCCGGAGTGTCATCGGCTGCGCGCCCAGGCGCTGACGCACTACGACCGCGCCGCCGCGCTGGGCGCGATCGACACCGCCCTCGAACTCGATCCCACCGATCCGGATCTGCACGTGGTGCGGGGCCGGGCGCTGTGCGCGGACACCGACGCGCTCTCCCCGCGCGGCGACGCGGCCCGCGCGGCCTTCACCGAGGCCCTGCGGCTGGACCCGATGCACGCCGAGGCGCTGTACTACCTCGGCTGTCACGAGGCGGCGCGGGCACACTGGGAACCGGCGCGCGCACGGCTGCGCCGCTGCGCCGAACTCGAACCCGCCTTCGGCCCGGCGGTGCGCGAGATGCTGGCGCGGATCGCGTCCTCCTCCGACGCGGCGACCGCCGATCGGCCCGACTGGCGCGCGGAATATCTCGACCCGCCGCGGTCGCACCGGGGTGTCTGGGGCGTGGCCGCGTTCGTGGCGGTGCTGATCCTGATCGCGGCGGGCGCGCTGTCGAAGCCGCAGGCCACCGACGCGCCCTCGGACCGCCGCTACACGCGCACGTCGGACCACATCGACCTGCGCTACCCCGGTGTCCTGCCCACCTTCGCGCCACCGCTGACCTGGCACCGGGACAGGCCGCCGCCCGGATTGCCCAGCGGTTTCCCGACATTGCGGCGACCACCACCGACCGCGCGCTGAGCCGACCCGGGCCTCGGGCGGGCCGAAGTTGTCGGACCGTCGTCCTACGCTGCCGAGCGTGCCCGAGCCCGTACTTCCGGCTGCCACCCGTCAGCTGGCCTTCGACGAACTGGAGACCCCGCTCTACGACACGACTTTCGTCGTGGTCGACCTGGAGACCACCGGGACCAGCCCGGAGGGGGATTCGATCACCGAGATCGGGGCGGTGAAGGTGCACGGGGGAGAGGTGCTGGGGGAGTTCGCGACCCTGGTGAATCCGGGATTCGCGATTCCGCCCGCGATCGTGCAGATCACCGGGATCACCACGGCCATGGTGTACGAGGCGCCGCGGATCGAGGCGGTGCTGCCGGGATTTCTCGAATTCGCCGCGGGCGCGGTGCTGGTGGCCCACAACGCCCGCTTCGACACCGCCTTCCTGAAGGCCGCCGCGGCGCGCCAGGACATCGAGTGGCCGAACCCGCAGGTGCTGTGCACGGTGAAGCTGGCCCGCCGCGTGCTCACCAAGGACGAGGCGCCCTCGGCCCGGCTCGGTGTGCTGGCACAGGTGCTCGGTGCCGCGACCACGCCCACCCACCGCGCGCTCGACGACGCCCGCGCCACCGTCGACGTGCTGCACGCGCTCATCGCCCGCGTCGGCAACCAGGGCGTGCACAGCCTCACCGAACTGCTCGACTACCTGCCCGGCGTCACCGGCACCCAGCGCGCCAAGCGCACCTTCGCCGCCGACCTGCCCGCCGCCCCCGGGGTCTATCTGTTCCGTGGACCGTCCGACGAAGTCCTCTATATAGGGACGGCGGTGAATCTGCGCCGCCGCGTGCGCACCTACTTCACCGGTTCGGAGACGCGCGGCCGCATGAAAGAGATGGTGGCGCTGGCGAATCGGGTCGACCACGTGGTGTGCGCGCACGGCCTGGAGGCGGGCGTCCGCGAACTACGCCTGCTCGCCGCGCACGCCCCGCCCTACAATCGTCGCTCGAAGTTTCCGCGCCGAGGCTGGTGGCTCACCCTGACCGACGAACCGTTCCCGCGCTTCACCACCGTGCGCACACCGACCCGAACCGCCTTGGGCCCCTTCACCTCCCGCGCCGACGCGCTCGACGTGGGCGCCACCATCGCCGAGTTCGCCGGACTGCGCACCTGCCTCACCCGACTCGCTCGCGGCGCGCGCCACACCTGCCCTCCCGCCGCCGTGGGTGGCTGTCCGGCAGCGCGCGCCGACGGCGACCTGGACGCCCCCGGCTATCGCCCCGCCGTCGACTCGGTCCGCGACCTGTTCACCGGCCGCTCCGACGCGCTGCTGCGCGCCATGCTCGCCCGCATCGACACCTGTTCCACCGCAGAGCATTTCGAAGCCGCCGCCCGCCTGCGCGACCGCACCGCCCTCGTCGTCACCAAGCTGCACCGCACCCAACGCCTCGCGGCCCTGGCCCGCCTCGCCGAACTGATCGTCGCCCTCCCCGACGGCGCGGGCGGCTGGGAATTCTCCGTCATCCGCCACGGCCGCCTGGCCGCCGCGGGCACCGCACGCCGAGGCACCCCGCCGATGGCCGTTGTCGACCAGATCCTCGCCGCCGCCGAAACCGTCGTCCCCGATCTGGGTGACGCGGCACCCGACCACACCGCCGGTAGGCCCGACACACACCCTGTCGAGGACGACATGCCGCCGCTGCGGGGTGCCTCGCCCGAGGAAGTGGGCGTCATCGCGCGCACGCTCGCCACCCCCGGTGCCCGCATCGTGCGCGTCAGCGAGGGCTACCACGAACCCCTGCACGGTGCCGCGCGCTGGGCCGCCTGGGCGGCGCGGGCCAGAACGGCGGCCACCGCGCGTACCGAGGCCGAGGAGTATTTGGCGGAACGCTGAGCCTTCTCCAGTGCGCCCGGAGCCTGCCGGAGGCGTCCTGGCGCGAATCCGGGATCATGGACGAGACGCCGCGAGCCCGTGGCGCCACGGCGGAAGGATCGACGGCGGATGTTCGTGAAGGTGTGTGGGCTGACCACCGAGGAGCAGATCGACTGGGCCGTGGAGCTCGGGTACTCCGCGATCGGTGTCATGGTCACGACCAAGAGCAAGCGGTATCGCACGCCGGAGGAGGCCAGGGCGCTGGCCGGGTACGCGCGCGGGCGGATCACCACCTTCGCCGTCGCGCTCGAGCCCGAGGAGGTCACCGAGGTGGCCGACGCCTTCGACGTGGTGCAGCTGTACCGGTGGGCCGACCTGCCGAACCTGGCCTTCTGCTCGTCGACACCGCCGGAACCGGGTCAGACCAGCGAATACTTCTTCTACGACGCCAGCGCGGGCTCGGGCGTCTTCGAGGAATTCCCCGACTGGGTGCGCGCGCTGCCGGGCAAGGTCGTGCTGGCCGGAGGGCTCGACGCGGACAATGTCGCCGACACCATCGCCCGGCACCGGCCCTACGGCGTGGATGTGTCCAGCTCGGTGGAAACGGCGCCGGGCGTGAAGAGCTACGAGCTGATGCGCCGGTTCAAAGCGGCCACCGAGCGGCCCGAAGTTCTAGGCTGATCCCATGATTACCGCGATCGTGCTGATCCAGGCCGAGAACTCTCGCATCCCCGAAACCGCGCAGGCGCTCGCCGACACCGCCGGAGTCGCCGAGGTGTACTCCTGCGCGGGCGACGTCGACCTGATCGCGATCGTGCGGGTGCGCGACCACGAACGCATCGCCGAAGTGGTCACCGGCGGCATCGACAAGGTGCCCGGCGTGGTCCGCACCACCACCCACATCGCCTTCAAGTCCTACTCCAGCGCCGACGTGGAAGCCGGATTCTCGCTGGGGGAGTAGGGCTTTCGGGCGCTCAGGACTCGTCGAGGGACTGGGTCAGCTCGGCCCAGGTCTGCAGCAGCTTCGCCGCCGCGCCGCTGTCCACCGCGGCGGCGGCGCGCTCGATGCCCCCGGCCAGCGCGGCGTCCAGATCCGCGTCGACATCGCCCACTCCGCGCGAGAGGTCATAGGCCACGATCGCCGCGGCCGAGTTCAGCAGCACCGCGTCACGCACGGCACCGGGCGCCCCGGCGAACACCTCGCGCGCGATCTTCGCGTTGTCCTGGGCGTCGCCCCCGCGCAGCGCGTCCAGTTCCACGCGGGGGATACCCAGGGTGGTCGGGTCCAGCACGGTCTGGCGGATGCGTCCACCGCTGACGATCCACACATCGGTGCGGTCGGAGGTGGTGATCTCGTCGAGCCCGTCGCGCCCCCGCACCACCAGCGCGCTCGCGCCACGCTCGGCGAAGACGCCCGCGATGACCGGCGCCAGGTCGGCGAACGCGCAGCCGATCAGCCCCGCGCGCGGCTGGGCCGGGTTGGTGAGCGGGCCCAGCACGTTGAACACGGTCGGGATGCCGATCTCCTTGCGCGCCGGACCGGCGAACCGCAGCCCGGAGTGGAACAGCGGCGCGAAGCAGAAACCGATCCCGGCCTCACGCACCGAGCGCGCCACCGAGTCGGGACCCAGCGACAGCTTCACGCCCAGCGCCTCGAGCACATCGGCGCCACCCGCCTTGGACGAGGCCGCGCGGTTGCCGTGCTTGACCACCGGCACGCCACTGGCGGCCACCACCACCGAGGACATGGTGGAGATGTTGACCGACCCGGACCGATCGCCGCCGGTGCCGACGATGTCGACCGCGTCGCCGTCCACGGGCACCAGGCGCGCGTGCCCGAGCATGCCCGCCACCAGGCCGCCCAGTTCGGCGGGGGTGGGGCCCTTGATCTTCATGGCGACGCCGAAGGCCGCGATCTGGGCGGCGGTGGCGTTGTCGGTGAAGATCTCGTCGATCACCCAGGTGGTGTCGTCCGCGGCCAGGTCGCCGCCGTCGGCGAGGGTTCCGAGTACCTGGGGCCAGCTGCGCACGCTCATCAGCTCCGCATCTCCGTTCGACGACACAGCACGCAACTCTGATCGGGCGCACCGGGCTGGCGCAAGGGCATTTGCGCCGTGGGCGAGTTTACGGTGCGGGACGCGGTGGCTGCAGCGCGTCCCAGCCGTCGGCGACCCCGTCGTGACGCTGGGCCAGCCCCGCCATCCGCGAGCGTTCCTGCGAACAGCTCAGCGGATCGAGCAGCTGTACCCGCCGCAACACGACCGGGACGAGGTCGTCGGTGGCCGGGCGGTCGCTCTCGACCCGCTGGTAACCGTCGTATCCGGCGATCTCGGCGGCCGCCTCGACCTGTTCGGCGGGCAGGCGCAGGTGATGACGCAGCACCGCCTCGGCCTCCCGATCGAGGTCGGTGGCCCGGTCCAGGGCGCTGGAGGCCGACTCGGCGTCGTCGAAGCTCGACGCGACCACCACCAGATCGTCTCGCGCCGGGTCCAGCGACTCGGTCTGTCCACCGAACAATCGCCGCCACATCCGCACCACGACCATGCCGCCTCCTCGTCTCAGGTTATCCACATCCAACGCTGTCACAATGGGTCGTCACGTGGTAGCCGCCAACACGCCGACGGTGGTTCCGGACCCCCTCTGTACGTGGGTTTTCCGATTCCCGCGACAAACTTTCGTACCCGGGTACAGCTGTCGTACTACGAAGAGTCATACTTACCCCGTGACGACCGCAGTAGGCACCCCAGGATCGGCCATTACTCAGCGTGTGCATTCGCTGAACCGGCCCAACATGGTCAGCGTCGGAACCATCATCTGGCTGTCGAGCGAGCTGATGTTCTTCGCCGGCCTCTTCGCCATGTACTTCGTTGCGCGCGCGCAGGCGCACGGCAACTGGCCCCCGGAGCCGACCGAGCTGAACATGAAGCTCGCCGTCCCGGTGACGGCCGTGCTGGTCGCTTCGTCGTTCACGTGCCAGATGGGTGTGTTCGCCGCGGAGAAGGGCGACGTGTTCGGCCTGCGCCGCTGGTACGTGATCACTCTGCTGATGGGCGCGTTCTTCGTCTTCGGCCAGGGCTACGAGTACTACCACCTGGTGCACGAGGGAACCTCGATCGCCGGCAGCTCTTACGGCTCGGTTTTCTACATCACCACCGGCTTCCACGGTCTGCACGTGATCGGCGGTCTGATCGCGTTCGTGTTCCTGCTCATCCGCACCTCGCTGAGCAAGTTCACGCCCGCCCAGGCCACCGCCGCCATCGTGGTGTCCTACTACTGGCACTTCGTCGACATCGTGTGGATCGGGCTGTTCGCCACGATCTACTTCGTCCGCTAGCGCGCGGGCGCACAGCATTTGCACAAGTCGGTTCCGTCTACTCCAAAGGGACACAGATGAGTTCATCTCCCCCGTCGGCCCCAGAGCCCGCTGGCCCCGGCACCGGTCAGGCTGCCAAGACGCGTAAGCAGCGTCGCGCCCGCCGTCGTATCGCGGGTGCTCTCGCGCTGATGGTCGGCCTCGTCGGAGCCGGCTTCCTGGCCACCGCGCTCACCCCCGAGCCCCAGGTCGCCACCGCGCACGAGGACACCTCCGCGCTGATCCGCGAGGGCAAGCAGCTCTACGACACCTCCTGCATCACCTGCCACGGCGCGAACCTGCAGGGTGTCGCCGACCGTGGTCCCAGCCTGATCGGTGTCGGCGAGGCCGCGGTGTACTTCCAGGTCTCCACCGGCCGCATGCCGATGGCCGCCAACGGCGCCCAGGCCGTGCGCAAGCCGCCGAAGTTCGACGCGCATCAGACCGACGCGCTCGGCGCGTACGTCGCCGCCAACGGCGGTGGTCCCTCGGTGGTCCGCGACGCCAACGGCGAGATCGCCCAGGAGTCGCTGCGCGGCGCCGACATCGCCCGTGGTTCGGAGCTGTTCCGCATGAACTGCGCCTCCTGCCACAACTTCACCGCCCGTGGTGGCGCGCTCTCCAGCGGCAAGTTCGCCCCGCCGCTCGAGCCCGCCAACGAGGCGCAGCTCTACACCGCGATGCTCACCGGCCCGCAGAACATGCCGAAGTTCTCCGACCGTCAGCTGTCGTCGGAGGAGAAGCGCGACATCGTCGCCTACGTCAAGAACGCGGCCGAGGAGAAGTCCCCCGGCGGCTGGGACCTCGGCGGTTTCGGTCCGGCGACCGAGGGCCTCGCCATCTGGGTCATCGGCATCACCGCCGTGGTCGGCGCCGCGATGTGGATCGGATCCAGGTCATGACCCGTCAGCGCCCGGAGGCGGTAGCTCGCGTAACCACGCAGGGCGCCGGGGCATGGCCGATTGGATGCAGCTCATGAGTGGACAGGAGCACAACGACATGGGTCGGGAACCGACCGAGGACGAACTGGACGCGATGTCGCGTGACGAGCTCGTCGAGCTCGGTACCGGGCGTGACGACGTCGAGGTCGTGTACCGCAACGAGCGGTGGCCCGTGGCGGGCACCAGGGCCGAGAAGCGCGCCGAGCGCGCGGTCACGTTCTGGTTCGCCATCTCCGGCCTCGCCGCGGCCGCGCTGATCGGTGTCTTCCTGTTCTGGCCCTGGGAGTGGAAGGGCAACCGGCAGGACGGCCACCAGGCCTACGCGCTGTTCACCCCGCTGGTCGGTCTGACCTTCGGTATCTCGGTGCTGGTCATCGGTATCGCGGTGGTGCTGATCCGCAAGCGGTTCATCCCCGCCGAGATCTCCATCCAGCAGCGTCACGACGGCCCGTCCGACGAGGTCGAGCGCCGCACCCTGGCCGCCGAGCTGCAGGACGCGCTGGACTCCTCCACCCTGGGCCGCCGCAAGATGATGCTCGGTACCGCGGGCGCCGGTGTCGGCGTGCTCGGTATCGGCGCGCTGCTGGTGTTCGTCGGTGGCATGGTGAAGAACCCGTGGGCCAAGCGCGACAAGTCGCCGCTGTGGGTCTCGGGCTGGACCCCGGACTACCCGGGCGAGACCATCTACATCCGCCGCGACACCGGCCGTCCGCAGGACGTCGTGCTGGTGCGTCCGGAGGACCTGGACGCGGGCGCCATGGAAACGGTGTTCCCGTGGAAGGAGAAGTGGCGCGGCGACGAGCACGAGACGCTGCAGTCGCTGCGTGGCATCCGCAACGCGGTCATGCTGATCCGTCTGCGCACCGCGGACGCGGAGAAGGCGATCAAGCGCAAGGGCCAGGAGAGCTTCAACTTCGGCGACTACTTCGCCTACTCGAAGATCTGCACCCACCTCGGTTGCCCCACCTCGCTGTTCGAGCAGCAGACCAACCGGATCCTGTGCCCGTGCCACCAGTCGCAGTTCTCGGCGACCGAGTGGGGTAAGCCGGTCTTCGGTCCCGCCGCTCGCGCGCTGCCTCAGCTGCCGATCACCGTCAACGCCGAGGGCTTCCTGGTCGCGAACGGCGACTTCATCGAGCCGCTCGGCCCGGCCTTCTGGGAGCGTCGTTCATGAGCACTCTGGTGGCGAACCAAGCCAACGAGATGGACGAGCGGTATCGTGCCGCCGCGTTCGTCAAGCGGTCGATCAACAAGGTCTTCCCGACCCACTGGTCGTTCCTGCTGGGCGAGATCGCGCTGTACGCGTTCATCATCCTGCTGCTGTCGGGTATCTACCTGACGCTGTACTTCGACCCGTCGATGGCGCACGTCACCTACGACGGTGCCTACCAGCCGCTGCGCGGTGTCGGCATGTCGCGGGCGTACGAGACCGCGCTGAACATCTCCTTCGAGGTGCGCGGCGGTCTGTTCGTCCGCCAGATCCACCACTGGGCGGCGCTGCTGTTCGCGGCGTCGATCATCATCCACCTGTTCCGCATCTTCTTCACCGGCGCGTTCCGCAAGCCGCGTGAGGCGAACTGGGTGATCGGCTCGCTGCTGCTCATCCTGGCGATGTTCGAGGGCTTCTTCGGGTACTCGCTGCCCGACGACCTGCTCTCCGGTACCGGTCTGCGCGCCGCGTTCTCCGGCATCGTGATCGGTGTCCCGGTGGCCGGTACCTGGATCCACTGGCTGATGTTCGGTGGCGACTTCCCGGGCGAGATCATCATCCCGCGCCTCTACATCGCGCACGTGCTGCTGCTGCCGGGTATCATCCTGGCGCTGATCGGCGCGCACGTCGCGCTGGTCTGGTACCAGAAGCACACCCAGTTCCCCGGCCCCGGCCGGACCGAGACCAACGTCGTCGGCGCGCGCATCGTGCCGGTGTTCGCCGCGGACCAGGGCGCGTTCTTCGCCTTCACCCTCGGCATCGTCGGCATCATGGGTGGTGTCCTGCAGATCAACCCGATCTGGAACCTGGGTCCGTACAACCCGTCGCAGGTCTCGGCGGGTTCCCAGCCCGACTTCTACATGATGTGGACCGACGGCATGGCGCGTCTGATGCCGCCATGGGAGCTCTACCTGGGTCGATACACGGTTCCGGCGGTGTTCTGGGTCGCGCTGGTCATGGGTCTGGTGTTCACGCTGCTGATCGCCTACCCGTGGATCGAGAAGCGGCTCACCGGCGACACCTCCGCGCACCACAACCTGCTGCAGCGTCCGCGCGACGTGCCGGTGCGTACCGCCATCGGTGCCATGGCCATCGCGTTCTACGTGGTGCTCACGCTCTCGTGTGTCAACGACATCATCGCGCTGAAGTTCGACATCTCGCTGAACGCGACCACCTGGATCGGTCGTATCGGCGTGCTGCTGCTGCCGCCGATCGCGTACTTCGTGACCTACCGGTTCTGCATCGGTCTGCAGCGCAGTGACCGGGCGGTGCTCGAGCACGGCATCGAGACCGGTGTGATCAAGCGACTGCCGCACGGTGAGTACATCGAGGTGCACCAGCCGCTGGGCCCGGTCGACGACCACGGCCACGCGATCCCGCTGGAGTACCAGGGCGCCTCGGTGCCCAAGAAGATGAACAAGCTGGGTTCGGCGGGCAAGCCGGGTCTGGGCAGCTTCCTGCGCCCCGACCCCAAGGCCGAGTCCGACGCCTACTTCGCGAACGAGCACGCCGACGAGCATCGGATGCTCACCGCGCTCGCCGAGGAGCAGGCGCGCGAGCACGGCGGCGACTCGAACGGTCACTGACCGGTCGGTTCCGCGCTGACGAGAGGCCCCGGATCGCTACGGCGATCCGGGGCCTTCGTCGTTCGCGGCTCAGAGACGCGGGGTGCGGCGGTAGGACTCGATGGCGTCGAACTTGGCCAGGTTGTGGCGGGCGTCGGCCAGCGCGTCGTGGGCGTCACCGGGGATGGGCGGCAGGTCCGGGCTGCCGTGCGCGACCCAGTGCTGGCGCAGTTCGTTGGTGTAGCGGGGCATCTCCTTGGGCAAGGCGGTCATGTCGCCCCAGAGCTGGCACAGCGCCACATGGTCGTAGGCGGCCACCCAGGCCCACAGCTCCGGCTGCACGCTCGCGCGCGGCAGGAAGAACTTGTGCAGGTCGTCGCGGATCTGCTCCCTGGTCCGATACAGCGGCGATCCCGCGGGCGGCAACTTCGGCAGCACATGCTTGCGCACCCACGGTCCGGCCCGGCTCGCGTCGAATTCGGTGGACACCGCGTAGTACTCGCGTCCGTCCTCACAGACGACGCCGATCGAGATCAGATCGATCGTCGAACCGTCCTCGATGAATTCCGAATCGTAGAAATATCGCAGGGAGATCGCCTCTTCATGCCGGTGGGAGGCTCGCGACGGTGCGGAGCCCGACCCGGGGTGGGTCGGGAAAACCCTATGTCGCCGCGTTGTCCGCGTTGTACACGGGTAGAGCGCGCAGGCGACATCGATGAACGTATTCTGATCTGGTGACCTGGACCGTCGACGTACCCATTGACCGCCTGCCGGAACTGCCGCCGCTGCCCGCGGAGTTGCGCGCACGGCTCGACGCCGCCCTGGCTCGGCCCGCGCTGCAGCAGCCGTCCTGGGACGCCGACGAGGCCGCCACCATGCGTACGGTGCTGGAGAGCGTGCCGCCGATCTGCCTGCCCGCCGAGGTCGAGGAGCTCAAGACCCAGCTCGCCGCCGTGGCCCGGGGCGAGGCGTTCCTCATGCAGGGCGGTGACTGCGCGGAGACCTTCGCCGACAACACCGAACCGCACATCCGCGGCAATATCCGCACCCTGCTGCAGATGGCCGTGGTACTCACCTACGGCGCCAGTCTGCCGGTGGTGAAGGTGGCCCGCATCGCGGGGCAGTACGCCAAGCCGCGCTCCTCCGACACCGACGCGCTAGGTCTCACCTCCTACCGCGGCGACATGGTCAACTCCCTGGTCGCCGATCAGGCGCTGCGCCGCCACGACCCGTCGCGGCTGGTGCGCGCCTACGCCAACGCCAGCGCCGCGATGAACCTGGTCCGCGCGCTGACCAGTGCGGGCATGGCAGACCTGCACAAGGTGCACGACTGGAACCGCGATTTCGTCGCCCAGTCGCCCGCGGGCGCGCGCTACGAGGCGCTGGCCGAGGAGATCGACCGCGGTCTGCGGTTCATGACCGCCTGTCAGGTCAACGATCCGAGCCTGAAGTCGGCCCGCATCTACGCCTCGCACGAGGCGCTGGTGCTCGACTACGAGCGGGCCATGCTGCGCCTGAGCGAGTCCGAGACCGGCGAGCCGCTGCTCTACGACCTCTCGGCGCACTTCCTGTGGATCGGCGAGCGCACCCGTCAGCTCGACGGCGCCCACATCGCGCTGGCCGAGCTGCTCGCCAACCCGATCGGCCTCAAGATCGGCCCGACCACCACCCCCGACCAGGCGGTGGAGTACGTCGAGCGGCTCGACCCCAACAACGAGCCCGGTCGGCTCACGCTGGTCGCCCGGATGGGCAACGGCAAGGTACGCGACGTGCTGCCCCCGATCATCGAGAAGGTGCAGGCCACCGGCCACCAGGTGATCTGGCAGTGCGACCCCATGCACGGCAACACCCACGAGTCGTCCACCGGCTTCAAGACCCGCCACTTCGACCGCATCGTCGACGAGGTGCAGGGCTTCTTCGAGGTGCACCGCGCCCTGGGCACCCACCCCGGCGGCCTGCACATCGAGCTGACCGGCGAGAACGTCACCGAATGCCTCGGCGGCGCCCAGGACATCTCCGACCTCGACCTCGAGGACCGCTACGAAACGGCCTGCGACCCCCGCCTCAACACCCAGCAGTCCCTGGAACTGTCGTTCCTGGTCGCCGAGATGTTGAGGTGACGGGGGCCCGGTAGGTCAGTGGGCGAGGAGGTCGTCGATCTGGTTGATGGCGCCGGTGGCGCCTTCGACCACGCCCATGTCGAGGACCTGTTGCAGGCCCTCGGCGGTGTCGTAGACGCTGACGTAGATGGCGGTGGTGCGGCCGCCGTCCTCGGCGAAGGTGTAGGTGCTCGTCGAGACGGGCATCGTGGTGACGGGCTCGAGGTTCGCGTCGGCGAAGCCGTCCTCGAAGCTGAAGCCGTGGGGCTCGTCGACCGAGATGACCTTCCAGTACCCGCCGAACTTCTCGCCTTCGGGGGAGGTCATGTAGTAGGTCACCCGGCCGCCGGGGGTGAGCGAGTGCTCGACCACGGTCGCCGGGTAGGTGGGCGGGCCCCAGATCTTCTCCAGCTGACGCGGGTCGGCGTAGATCTGCCAGATCCGGTCGCGCGGAGCCGCGAATTCGGCGGTGATGGTGAGGGTGCGGGTGTCGAGATCGTGGCTGACGTCGGTGACGGGCATGATTCATTCCTCCTGTTGAGGATCGAGGGCGATGAGGTCGTCGATCCGGCCGATACGGCCGCGCCAGATCTGTTCCAGGTCGGTGAGCATGTCGGCGACCGCGCGGACCGCGGCGACGTCACCACTGGCCAGTTGTTCCCGGCCCTGACGTCGCTTGGTCAGCAGTCCGGCACGTTCCAACACGGCCACGTGCTTCTGGACGGCGGCGAAACTCATGTCGTAGTTCTCCGCCAGTGCCGACACCGAATGCTCACCGGCCAGCACACGGCGCACGATATCGCGCCGGGTGCGGTCGGCGAGCGCGTGGAACATGGCGTCTGCCGCGTCCTCGTCGGTGTCGTTCACCCCTCCAATGTACAACCGATTGGTTGTAGGTTGTCAAGGCTTCACGTCAGGGCAGGGCGGTCAGCGTCACCGTGCTGCCCGCCTCGACATTCGAGTTGAAGCCGGGGACCTGGCCGATCACCAGGGAACTGTCGGAATCGGTGAGGGACTTGACCTCCACCTGCAAGCCGAGTTGCTGCAGCTTGGAGCGGGCGCTGCCGACCGACTGACCCATCACATTGGGCACCTTCACCGCGCTGGAGACGATGAGGGTGACGCTGTCGCCGGACTGCAGGGTGGTGCCGACGGCGGGGTCGGTGCCGATCGCCTTGTCGCCCTCCACGCTCTTGTCGTACTGCACCCTGGTCTCGCGCACGGTCAGGCCCGCGGCCGCCAGGGCCTTGGCGGCGTCCTCGGTGGACTTGCCGCGCACATCGGGCACATTGACCGGCTGCGAGCCCTTGCTGCGGTAGACCTTCACCTGCGCGCCCATCGGCAGGATGGTGCCGGGGGCGGGATCGACCTTGGCCAGGGTGCCCTTGGGGGCGGTGCTGGCGGCCTCGCCCGCGTCGATCGGCTGCAACCCGGCGTCGCGGATGGCCTGGTTGATGGTGCTGATCTGGTCGCCGGGGTTGATGTCGGGCACCCGGGGCTTGCCGTTGGAGATGAGCACCGCGACGGTGGAGCTCTTGGTGACCCGTGAGCCCGCCGACGGATCGGTGCCGACGACCCCGCCGACCGGCACGGTGTCGGAGGCCTTCTGTCGCAGCACAGTCTCGAAACCGGCTTCCTGCAGCACCGCGACGGCGCGGTCGGAATCCATGCCCGCGATCGGCGGCACCGCGGTGTAGCGGCCCACGCCGACCCACCAGCCGCCGATGCCGACGAGCAGGGTGAGCGCGGTGACGATGCCGACCCACATCAGCCCGGTGCGCCGCGCGTGGGTCTCGTTCGGCACCAGCGGATGGTGCTGGGCGGGCTGGGCGTACTCGTCGGGGCGCGGCCGCTGCGCGGTGACCACCCGGGTGTGCTGCGGCTGCGCGGCGGGCGCCGGAACCGGGTGCGCGGCAACGGGAGCGGGGGTGAGCGGCGCGTCACCGGGATGGTGCGCGGCGCCGGTGCGGTAGTTCTCGGACAGGTGCTCGGCCGAATCCCGAGGGGCGGGCACCCGATACGGTGGCAGGCTCAGCAGCATGGCGATCGACTGCAGTTGCGCGGCCATCTCGTGGGCGTCGGCGAAGCGCTGGTCGGGATCGCGCGAGGTGGCCTTGGCGACGAGCGCGTCGAACTCCGGCGGCACCCCGCCGATGAACTGGCTCGGCGCGGGCACGTCGTTCTCCACCCGCTGATAGGCCACCGACAGCGAGTTGTCGCCGGTGAAGGGCACCCGGCCGGTGAGCAGTTCGAAGATCAGGATGCCGAAGGAGTACACGTCGCTGCGCGCGTCGGCGGTGCCAGTGGTGACCTGCTCGGGGGACAGGTAGGCGGCGGTGCCCAGGATCACGCTGGCGGAGGTGGTGTTGGCGGCGGCGACGGCGCGGACCAGGCCGAAGTCGGCGATCTTCACCTCGCCCGCGTCGGAGATCAGCACGTTCTCCGGCTTGATGTCGCGGTGCACCAGGCCCGCGTCGTGCGCGGTGCCGATCGCGCGCAGCACCGGCTCGGCCACGGCGCGCACCGCGTGCGGGGGCATCGGGCCGCGTTCGCGCAGCAGCTCGCGTAAGGTGCCGCCCTCGACCAGTTCCATGATCAGGAAGGGGTATTCGCCGTCGATGCCCTGGTCGTAGACGGCCACCAGCGAGGCGTGCTTGAGCTTGGCCACCGCGCGCGCCTCGAACTCGAAGCGGGTGAGGAACTGCGGGTCACCGGCGAACTTCGGGTCCATCACCTTGATCGCCACCGGGCGATCGAGCCGGGTGTCGGTTCCCCGGAACACCATCGACATTCCGCCGCGCGCGATCGGCGCATCGATGCGGTAGCGCCCTTCCAGCATCTGGCCGATCAAGTGATGTCCTCCGGCTTTCCCGGCCGCCCGGTGCGGCCACCACGATCGTAGCCGGGCGGGGGTGGCATGCCAGCGGATGCACGCCAGCCCTCGTTGACTACTGTTGTGCGGGTGAGTGCCTTCCCCTGCAGCGACGATGTGCTGCCCGACACCGAAACCCTCGTCTCGCTCCCCGAGGCCGCCGAGATACTCGGCATCCCGGTGACCGCCGTGCACCAGCTGCTGCGCGACCACCAGGTCCTCGCGGTCCGCCGCGACGGTGTGGCAGGCATTCCGTCCCGCTTCTTCGACGACAACGACGAGATCGTCCGCATGCTCCCCGGCCTGATCACGGTGATGCGCGACGGCAAGTACTCCGACGAGGACATCCTGCGCTGGATCTACACCGAGGACGACTCGCTGCCCGGCCGCCCCGTCGACGCCCTGCACGGCCCGCTGGCCCGCGAGGTCGTCCGCCGCGCCGCCGCCGAACCCTTCTGATCGCCGCGGGGCACTGCCGCGCGGGCCTCGCCCGAGCTACCGGCGGCCGACCGCGGCGGTGAACCCCTTGGCCGCGACCAGGATTCGGCGGCGCGTGGGAACCGTGGCGCGGGCGGCGAAGACCTGGTGGTCGGCGGCTTCGATGCGGTCGAGGATCTCGCCGTAGAGGATGGCCGCGGTCTCGATGGCCGGGCGCACGCGCGGGTCGAGCAGGGCGATGCCCGGGGTCGCGCGGCGGTAGAGGTCGCGGTTGATCGCGATCAGGTGGGCCAGGGCGCGGCGCAGCGGCGGGTCGGTGTGTCCGGTGGCCCGGCAGGCGCGCAGGTGGGCTTCGTCGACGCCGAAGGCGGCCAGTTCGTCGGCGGGCAGGTAGACGCGGTCGCGGTCCAGGTCTTCACCGAGGTCGCGCAGGAAATTGGTGAGCTGGAACGCCTCGCCCAGGGTCGCCGCCGCCGGTTCGGCCCGGTCGAGCGGGACCACCGTGCCCAGGACCGGCAGCAGTTGCAGGCCGATGGCGGCGGCGGACCCGCGCATGTATTCGCGCAGTTCGCTCATGGTGGCGTAGCGGGTGCGGTGGGTGGGGCTGCCGGGGACGTCCATGCGCATGGCGTCGAGGAAGGTCCAGAGGTGGGTGGGCGCGATGGCGTAGCGGCGGATCGTGTCGCCGGTGGCGGTCAGGATCTGGCGCCGCAGGGGGTCGGTGGTGTCGATCGCGGTGCCGTCGATGGCCAGGCGCAGTTGCTTCTCGACCACGTCGAGGTCCTCGGCCGTGGCGACCGGCGGACGCTGGGCGCGGGCGCGTGGATCGAGCACATGGGCGGGGTTCTCGGCGTGGTCGACGATGTCGTCCACCATCCGGGCGAAGGCGTAGAGCGCGTGTACCGCCCGGCGCTGCGGGGGCGTGAGCAGGGCGGTCGCCAGATAGTAGGTGCGGCCGTGGGCGGCGGCGATGCGGCGGCAGCTGGCGTAGGCGGCGTCGAGGTGCCCGGTGGACGGCGCGCGATCCGGTCCGTCCGGTCGCCGGGGACTCATCCGGGGACGGAGGTCGCGGGCTTGCGGCCCGCGGCCCGCGCGCTGGCGGACCGCAGATGCAGCGGATCGACGGTGCGCAGCGACACCGCGGCGACGATGGAGGCGGCGGTGGCCAGGGCCACGTGCCAGAAGTTGTAGAGCCCGTTCGCGCCGTCGGGCTGGAACACCAGCATCAGCCAGGTGCAGATCCCGACCAGCCACATGAGCGTGCGCGTGGACAGGGCGAACGCGGCGGCCAGCGCCAGCGGCCACGAGTAGTACCAGGGCAGCGCGGCGGGGGAGAGCAGCACGATCCCGACGAAGACGATGATGATGCCCATCACGGCCTCACGCTCGCTGTGCCGGAACCGCCACCAGGTGGCGATGAGGATCAGCACCAGGGCGACCTGGCACAGCTTGCGGGTCCACCAGAGCGTGGAATCGAAGTCCAGCGGGGTGATCCAGGTGATGATCTCGGCGAGCAGCGTCGGCAGCGAGAGCCACTGGATGATCTTGTTCGAGCCCTGCAGCGCGGTGACCCAGCCGAAGCCGACTCCGGCGATGGCCGAGGCGGCGGCGAACACCGCCGCGAAGACGGCGAAGCCGATTCCGGCGATCTTGGCGAACACCAGCAGCGGATGGGGCATGTCGGCCGAGGGCCGGGCCGCGTCCGGGTGTTTCTGGTCCTCGGACGGTCCGGTGTCGGCGTCCATGACCGCGCGCCGCTGGGCGGCCCGGCGTTCCTTCTCGTGCAGAATCCAGATCCACACCAGGAACGGCAGCGCGACGGCCGCGGTGGCCTTGATCGCGACGCCGATGGCGACCACGACGATGCCCGCCACGTGATGACGTTCCAGCACCAGCGCGATGCCCGCGCACATCAGGCCGACCATGAGCAGTTCGTTGTGCACGCCGCCGATGAGATGGATCAGCACCAGCGGGTTGAGCACCGCCAGCCACAGCGCCACGGTGGGCTTGCCACCCAGGTGCTTGGTCAGGTGCGGCACCGCCCACATCATCAGGGCCAGGCCGGGCAGCATCACCAGGCGCAGGGCGATGGTGCCCGCGATGATGTTGTCGCCGGTGATCATGGTGATCGCGCGGCCGATGAGGAGGAACACCGGCCCGTAGGGGGCGGTGGTGGTGGTCCAGACCAGGCTCACGTTGTCGAGCAGGATGCCGGGGTTGGCGACCGGGCCCACCTGGTAGGGGTCGAACCCGTCGCGCAGCAGCGCGCCCTGGGCCAGGTAGGAGTAGACATCGCGGCTGAACATCGGCGCCGCGAACAGCAGCGGGGTGGTCCAGATCCCGACGATGGCGCGCAGTTCGTTCAGCGTGACCGTGGTGGCGTCGCCGCGGAGGGTGTTGCGGCCGAGCCGGACCCAGGCGGCGATCATCATCAGCACACCGGCCCAGACCAGGATCGTCGACAGCGCGAAGCCGTGGCCGAAGCGCAGCCAGGACAGGTGCAGGGCCTCGAGCAGCGGATCGCGCTTGCGGACCGCGCCCGCCCCGAAGCCGCCGAAGGTGATCATCACCGCGCCGAAGAAGCCGAGCAGGGCCGCGTGGCCCTCGGGGCTGCGAGCGAAGTCGCCTGCGGTGCGCAGCCATGTCCGGAGACCGGGGTCGGTCCCGGGAGGAAGGTGGCGCTGCGGCTCGAGAGTGCGCATGGTGTCCATGGGGCCTACGGTCGTCTCGGAGGGCGGCATATTCGGTCGGTCCCCCCGGATGGTCGGCGGTCGCAACCGCGAGCTGATAAGTCGGCCGTCAGTTTACGGCTTCAACTCCGAACACTAACCCGGTGGTCGGTACCGGTGCGCGTCCGGCTACCGGTGATTCGCGCCGCGGCCAATTTGCCCGACAGCAGCGTCGTGGGCACGCCGACCCCCGGAGTGGTGCCGCAACCTGCGAGAACGACGTTGTCCACGCCCCTTGGCAGGTTGCGTGGACGGAACGGGCCGGTCTGCCGGAACAGGTGCGCCACGGAGAACGGCGTGCCCGCGATCATGCCCGCGGCGGCCCACGTCGCCGGTGTGTCGAGATGATCGACGGTGAAGTACTCGCTGATTCCGGTGTACCCGCGCTGTTCCAGGGTGTCGAGCAGCTCGCGCAGGTAGGCCGGGCCGACCCGGTCCCAGTCCAGCCGGGCGGCCGTCAGGTTGGGGCAGGGCGCGAGCACCGAGAGCGGTTCGTGCCTGCCGTCGGCGCGCTCGACGAACTGGGTCGCGTCGGTGAGCGCGGGCCGGGTGAGCAGCAGCGAGGGGTCGCTCATGAGTTGCCCGCGGCCCCGCCGGGCCGAGATCTCGGCGAAGGTCCGGGCCCAGGCGGCCCCGAAATCGATGGTGTGATGCGCCTGCACGGGCCAGCGCGCGGCCACCTCGGCGGGCACGGTGCCGTGCGCGACCACGGCCGAGGGCGAGGCGCGCAGCCCGCGCCGGTGCCGCAGGCCGAAGCGGCGCAGCGAGCCCAGGTCGGCGGTGACCACCACGGCGTCGCAGGCGAAGCGGCGCCCGTCGGTGGCGCGCACCGCCTCGGCGTGGCGGTGACCGGGCGTGCCGTCGCGGCGGTCGCCGGTCGCGTAGTCGATCCCGGCGACCTCGGTGCCGAGTTCGAGCCGTCCACCCGCCGCGGTGAGCGCCTCGGCCAGCGCGGCGGTGATGGCGCGCATGCCGCCCTCGGGGAAGTACACGCCCAGGCAGGTGTCCATGTGCGGGATGGCGCCGTAGAGGGCCAGCGCCTTGTCCGGGACCGTGCCCGCGTAGAGCGCCTGGAAGGTGAACAGCCTGGTCAGCCGCTCGTCACGCAGGTACGACCGGACCTTCGGCCCGAGCTTGCCCAGCCCGCCGAGGCGGACCAGGGTGGCCAGCGACGCGCGCGAACGGCGACCGCGCACCAGATCCAGCGGGGAATCGAAGTTCGCGTCCATGAAGTCGTCGTACTCGGCGGCGTAGACGCGGCCCAGCCACTCGCGCAGGCGCCGGTAGCCGCGCGCCTCGGCCGGTCCGCAGGCCCGGGTGACCTCGGCGGCCATGGTCTCGGCGTCGTCGTAGACGCGGATGTCGGTGCCGTCGGCGAAGCGCGCGTGATAGGCCGGGGTCAGCCGGTGGATGCGCAGCCCGACGCTGTCGCGGGTCTGCCCGACCGCGGCCAGTGCCTCGTCGATGAGTTCGGGCACCGTGAGCACCGTGGCTCCGGAGTCGATCTCGTAGTCGGCGAAGCGGTAGCGCCCCACCCGTCCGCCGGGGTGATCGGCCCGTTCCAGCACGGTCACCTCGTGACCGGCACCGCGCAGATGCAGCGCGGCGGCCAGCCCGGCCAGTCCGGCGCCGACCACGACCACATGATTCGCGTGTCCCACAGCGCTTTCCTCTCCGGCTCAGGCGGCGCGGCGGGTGGCGGCCAGTGCCATGTCGTGCAGCAGCCGCTTGGCGGGCCCCGTGGCGGTGCTGGCGGCGACGGCGGCCAGGCCGGTGTCGGTGAGCTCGGTGATGCGGCGTTCCACGTCGTCGACGGCGCCCAACTCGGTGAGCAGCGTGCGCAGCCGGTCGACGGCGGTGTCGTCGAGATCGGTGCCGAGGCCGGTGCGGATCAGGTCGGCGGCGTCGTCGTCGGCGCGGCGCAGGGCCTCGGCGATGAGCACGGTGCGCTTGCCCTCGCGCAGGTCGTCGCCCGAGGGCTTGCCGGTCACCGCGGGGTCGCCGAACACGCCGAGCAGGTCGTCGCGCAGCTGGAAGGCGATGCCCACGTCGGTGCCGTAGGTGCGCAGGGCCGCGATGAGCGCGTCGTCGGCTCCGGCCAGGGCCGCGCCCAGGTGCAGCGGGCGTTCGATGGTGTAGGCGGCGGTCTTGTACCGGTTGATCCGCAGCGCGGCGTCCACCGATTCGTCGCAGCCCGCCTCCCCGTTGATGTCGAGCAGCTGGCCACCGAGCACCTCGGTGCGCATGCTCGCCCACACCGGGGCGAACCGGGCCAGCGCGGCGGGCGCGAGTCCGGCCTGGTGCACCAGGTCGTCGGCCCAGGCCAGGGCCAGATCGCCGATCAGGATGGCGACCGCGCGGCCGTACTCGGCGCCGTCGCCGGGCCAGCCCGCCGCGTGATGACGGTCCTCGAAGGCGACGTGCACCGTCGGGAAGCCGCGACGGGTCCGGGAGGAGTCGATGATGTCGTCGTGCACCAGCGCGCACGCCTGCACCAGTTCCAGCGCCGAGCAGGCGGTGAGTACCGCGGCCGCCTCGGGTCCGGCGGGGTCGCCGCCCGCGCCCAGCCACCCGGTCCACGCGAACCCGGGCCGCGAGCGCTTGCCGCCGCGCAGGACGAACTGCTCGAGCGCGTCGGCGGCGTCGGTGAACACCGGCCCCAGCGGGGCGACGATGTCGCGGCGGGTGGCGAAGAACCCGCTCAGCACCCGCTCGACGGCGGCGACGAACGCGGGCGTGCCCGGTGTGAGCGCGGCGAGGTCGGCCGGGGTGGGCGCGTCGGTGACGAGCCGGGAGAGCGGGGTACCGATTCCGGCGGACAGGATGACCTCCAGGGGCGAGCAGAGCGGGGGACGGACCGGCGATCGCGCGTGTCGGTCGTTGCGTCGAACGATACGCGGGCCGGACGGTCGCGCCCACGGCGCACACGGCGGGGTGCGACCGGTTCCACACCCGCCCCCGCCACTACACTGGACCGGTGACTTTCGACGACGGACGGGGACGTTCGACCCCGGATCGACCCGCCCAGCAGCCGTCGGTCGCCTCGAACACCCCCTCGGTGGCGCAGAGCCTGCGGACCCACGCGGGTCGCGGTGTGCCGTTCTCCGTCGAGTTCAATCCGCCCCGCGACGCGGCCGGTGAGGCGCGGCTGTGGCGGGCGGTGCGCGAGTTCGAGCGCATGCATCCCGCCTTCGTCTCGATGACCTACGGCGCGGGCGGCTCCACCCGCGACCGCACCGTGCGCATCACCGGCGCCCTCGCCGAGGAGACCACGCTGCTGCCGGTCGCGCACCTGACCGCCGTGGGCCACAGCATCGCCGAGCTGCGCTCGCTGGTCGGCTCCTACGCCGACTCCGGCATCCGCAATGTCCTGGTCCTGCGCGGCGACCCGCCCGGTGATCCGCTGGGCGAGTGGAGCAAGCATCCCGAGGGCGTCGAGTACGCCGAGGAACTGGTGCGCATCGTGCGCGACCTCGGTGACTTCCACGTCGGCGTGGCCTCGTTCCCGCAGGGCCACCACCGCTCACCGGATCTCGACCACGACACCCGTCACCTGGCCGCGAAACTGCGTGCGGGCGCGGAGTATTCGATCACCCAGATGTTCTTCGACGTGGAGCACTACCTGCGGTTGCGGGATCGGGTGGTGGCCATGGACCCGATCGAGGGCGCCAAGCCGATCATCCCCGAGCTCATGCCGATCACCTCGCTGCGCACCCTCCAGCGCGCCGAGGAGCTCAGCGGTCGCCCGGTGCCCGCCGACGTCGTCGCCCGGCTGACCCGCGCGGCGGGCACCGGTCCGGAGGAGGACCGCGCCGCCGTGCGCGCCGAGGGCATCCGCGTCGCCACCGAGATGGCCCAGCGCCTGATCGACGAGGGCGCCCCCTGCCTGCACTTCATCACCCTGAACTTCGCCAAGGCCACCAGCGAGGTCCTCACCGCTCTCGGCTACGGCGTCACGGCCGCCCCGATCAGCGCCTGAGCGCGAGTTCGCGCCAGGTCCGCTCCCACTGCCGGGTCATGGCCGGGTAGACGATCAGGTAGCGGAACGGCTTGATCAGGGCCATATAGGCCCGGCCGAGCCCGCCGTTGGGTTTCACCAGCACGGCCATCCGCAGGTGGTAGCCGGTCTCGTCGGGGACCCAGCCCAAGTGCGCGACGCCGTGCATGGTGCTGTTGGCGATCTCGGCGGCGTATTCGTCGTCGAGGCGATAGAGCGGGGTCAGTGGCCCGTCCTCGGCGGTCACCGGGGTGTCGCGCAGATCGGCGGGCAGGCGTGTGCGCAGGGAGGTGACGCGGCCGCCGGTGCCCGCGTCCTCGCGGTCCCAGCCCAGCAGCGCGCCCAGCTTCCAGCGGATGCGGAACAGCACGGCGGTGAGGCCGCGGCCGTCGGTGGTCCGGGCCAGGCTCAGGGCGTCCACCAGCGCGGGGAAGTCCTCGGCGCGGGCGCCGGGGGTGTCGAAGCGCCAGAGGTCCTCGACGGGGAAGTCGGGGGCGATCTCGTGGATGCGCCAGGGGCGTTCGGTGTGGGCCGAGGTGGGGAGTCGCACGGGAACCTCCATCTATACGGTGACGTATAAGACCAGGCTACGCGTGGTTGTACGTCACCGTATAGATCTCGGCGGAGTGAGAAACGACCGATTGACAGGCCTCAGGCGGCGCGCACGGTGCTGTGCGCCCATGCCTCGGCCAGCAGCCGGTGCGATTCCAGGCGGTCGGCGTGGTCGTGGGTGATGGTGGTGACCAGCAGTTCGTCGGCCCCGGTGACCCGTTGCAGGGCCGCGAGACGCTCCACGGCGGTGGCGGGGGAGCCGACGATCTGGGCGGCCAGCCGGTCCTCCACCAGGCGGACCTGGTCGGCGGTCAGGGGCGCGGCGGTGGCGGGATCGAGGTATTCGGCCGCACCGGTGCCGCTGCGCACGCTGTGCACCCAGTGGCCGTAGGTGCTCGCGCGGTGGCGGGCGGTGTCGTCGTCGGGGGCGACGACCACGTCGGCGGAGACGATCACGTGCGGCTGGGCCAGCCGTGCGGAGGGCCGGAAGGCCGCCCGGTACGCCTCGACCGCGTCCAGCGCCGTCCCCGGCGAGACGTGATAGGCCGCCGCGAACGGCAGACCCAGCTCGCCCGCCAGCTTCGCGCTCTCCCCGGCCGAACTGCCGAACAGCCACACCTCGGCGTCGATGCCCTCGCCCGGCACCGCGTGCAGTTCGACACCGTTGGAGGCGACATAGGTCCCGTCCAGCAGGGCCCGGATCTCGGCCACCTGGTCGGCGAACTCCAGCGACTCGGCCCCGGGCTGCTGTAGTGCCTCGCCCGCGGCGACGAACCGCGAACGGTCGGTGATCCGGCGCGGATCGAACGGCGGCGGGACCACCACGCCGTCGCGGATCTCGGTGCGCCCGGTCACCGTGTCCAGCACGGGATGGCCGCCCTTGGCGGTGCTCGCCTCGGCACCGAACTGGGCGCGCCGGTGCCCCGAGCGGCCGAGCCCGATGTCGACCCGGCCGGGCTGGACCGCGTCGACGATGCCGAAGGACTCCACGATCGAGGCCGAGGTGTGCTGACCCACCTGCACCGCGCCGGTGCCCACCCGGATTCGTGAGGTGGCCGCGGCGACCAGCGCGAGCAGGGTCAGCGAGGCGGAACTGGCCACCGAGACGAAGTGGTGCTCGGCCAGCCAGTACCGCCGGTAGCCCCACTCCTCGGCGTGGCGGGCCAGGTCGACCGAATTGCGCACGGCCTGCGCGGCATTCGATCCCGCGCTGATCGGGGACAGGTCCAGGACGGAGAGAGGAACGCTCACTGCTTCGGATCCTTCTCGCCCGCTTCGATCGCCACCCGCAGCCGGTTCTCCGGCGGCGCCACCGGGCAGGTCGCGAAATCGGTGAAGGCGCAGGGCAGATTCACCGCCCGGTTGAAGTCGAGGGTGACCGTGCCGTCGCCCTCGACCGCGCCCAGGGCCAGCGAGCGCGCGGCCGGGTAGGTGGTGACGCCGCTGGTGGCGTCGGTGAACAGCACCCGCAGATCGGTGGGCGTGCCGAAGGCGACCAGCGTCTCGGTGACCGTGCCGATCCGGAACTCGACGGTGCCCGCGGCGGCGTGGTGGTGCTCGAGCCCGTCCACGACGGCCCCGGTGGTGACGACACGCTCGTCGTCGAAGGCGGTGAACCGTCCGGTGACCACCCAGCGCGGGTCCACCGGATAGGCGGCCACACCGGTGAACGCGGCCAGCGACCGCGAAGCGGGATCGTGCACGCGCACCGCGTACTGCCCCGAGCGGCGGATCACCTCGTAGACCTTCTCCTCGTTGAGCACGCTGACGCCCGGCGCGCCCTCGGTCGGGACCACGATCCGCACCCCGGCGATCCGCTCGCCGTCCACGTCGAGCCGGTCGGCGGGCTGGGCGGTGATGAACACCTTGTCGTCGGTGACCCACCAGGTGCCCGGCAGGCCGTCGAGACGTTCGGGCCGGTCGGTGAGCCAGTGCAGGGCGGTGAAACTGAGCCAGCCCAGGGGGTCGCGCAGGGCGTCCTCGCGGGCGTCGTGCCAGCGGTGCCAGTCGTCGGTGAAGGTGGTGGTGGCGGTGTTGTCGACGGTGATGGTCATGACGCGCGTGCTCCTTCGGCGACGGGATGGTGGGGATGACGCAGACCCAGGTGGTCGCGCAGGGTGGTTCCGGAGTAGGCGGTGCGGAAACTGCCACGGTCCTGCAGTTCGGGCACCACCGTGTCGACGAATTCGTCGAGGCCGGTGGGGGTCAGGTGGGGGACGAGGATGAACCCGTCGGCGGCGTCGGACTGCACGTAGCGGTCGATCTGCGCCGCGACCTGGGCGGCGGTGCCGATGAACTGCTGACGCGCGGTGACCTCGATGATGAGCTCGCGGATGCTGAGCTTGTCGGCCTCGGCCTGCTCCCGCCACGCCTTCGCCACGGCGAGCGGATCTTTGGCGTGCCGGACCCGGCCCCGGGTGATCTCGGTCGCGGTGTCGGGCTCGATCTCGGGCAGCGGGCCGTCGGGGTCGTAGCCGGACAGGTCACGGCCCCAGACCTGTTCGAGGAAGGCGATCGCGGTCTGCGGGCTCACCTGCTGGTAGCGGATGGCGCGGGCGCGTTCGTGTGCGTCGGCCTCGGAGTCACCGAGCACGAAGGTGGCGGCGGGGAAGACCAGCAGTTCGTCGTGCGCGCGACCGTATTTCGCGAGCCTGCCCTTGATGTCGGCGTAGAACTTCTGGCCCGCCTCGAGGGTGCCGTGCACGGTGAAGATGGCGTCGGCGGTGCGGGCGCCGAACTCGCGGCCCTCATCGGAATCGCCCGCCTGCAACAGCACCGGGTGTCCCTGCGGGCTCGGCGGCACCACGAACGGCGCCTCGATGTCGAAATGCGTGGTGTGCACGGCGGTGGTGGGGATCTCGCGCGCGAACACGCCCCGCTCCCGGTCGACCACCAGCGAATCGGCGGGCCAGCTGTCCCACAGCGCCCGCGTCGCCGCGACCACCTCGCCCGCGCGCCGGTAGCGCTCACCGTGCTCGAGATAGCCGCCGCGCCGGAAGTTCTCGCCGGTGAACGCGTCGGAGGAGGTGACCACGTTCCAGGCCGCGCGGCCGCCGGAGAGGTGGTCGAGCGCGGCGAACTGCTTGGCCAGCTCGAACGGCTCGTTGTAGGTGCTGTTGATGGTGCCCGCCAGCCCGAGCCGTTCGGTCACCGCGGCGACCGCGTTGAGCACGGTCAGCGTGTCCGGCCTGCCGACCACGTCCAGATCGTGGATACGACCGCGGTGCTCGCGCAGCCGCAGGCCCTCGGCGAGGAAGAAGAAGTCGAACAGCCCGCGCTCGGCGGTGCGCGCCAGATGCTCGAAGGAGGCGAAGTCGACCTGCGACTGCGACGCCGGGTCGGCCCAGACGGTGGTGTTGTTGACGCCGGGGAAATGCGCGGCCAGGTGAACTTGCTTGCGGGGTCGGGCGGTCACAGGGCTGCTCCCGTCGGGGTGGCGTAGCGGTTGGCGGGTCGGGGGAGACCGAGGCGCTCGCGGAACGTGGGCGGTGCGGTGCCCGCGTCCACCGGTGTCGCGGGAGATCCCGCGCCCTCCGATGCGGGCAGCGGGGCGCTGGTGGACGGCGTCGCGGGTGTGGGCTCGTCGGCCGGTGCACGGTCCGCGACGGCCGGGGCGGACAGTGCGGTGAGGGTGGCTGGCACGGCCAGTGGACGCAGGACGACACCGTCCACCACGTCGGCCAACTCGGCGAGCAGCGCGAAGAGGTCAGCGACCGTGCCGACCAGTCGCAGCGCGCCGTCACCCGACCCGGACCCGCCGGTGCGGGCAGCCACGGTCGTGCTCGGCGCCTCGGCAGCGGATGTGGTCTCGATACCGCCTGTCGGAGCGTCGGCCAGGTGCTGGTCGTCGTGGTCGCTCGGCCGGTTGTCGAGTTCGGTCGACGCGTCGGTCGCGGTGGGGAGGTGGAGGTCGAGCCAGGTGTCGAGTTCGGCGACCTCGGCGGCGGCGGTCTCGGTCGAATCGGCCAGGTGGACCGGCAGATCGAGCAGTACGCGCACCGCGTCCGGGTCACGGCCCGCCTCGGTGAGGGCGGTGCGTAGGGCGAGGCGGTGGGCGGCGGCGGTGGAGGTGTCGGGGGCGCTGATCCGGATCAGGTCGGCGCGGTGGACGGCCAGTTCGGTCGAGGGCGCGTCCTCGGCGCGGACCGTGACGATCGACTGGCCCTGCGGGGAGCGCGGGGTGATGGCCGGGCCCTTCACGGCGAAGTTGTCGCCGGTGAAATCGATGTAGTGCAGGCGGTCGCGGTCGATGAAGCGGCCGGTGGACACGTCGCGGATCTCGGCGTCGTCCTCCCAGCTGTCCCACAGCCGCGCCACCACCTCGACCGCCTCGTCGGCCTCGTGCCACAGCGACGCCGTGTCCTGGACGTCCTTGCGGCCGAACGCCTTCGCCTCGATGGGATCGGGGGAGACGGTCACCTCCCAGCCCGCGCGGCCCGCGCTCGCGAAGTCCAGGGCCGCGATCGCCTTGGACACGTGGAACGGTTCGGTGTGGGTCACCGGGACCTGCGGGATCAGACCGATGCGCCGGGTGAGCGGGGCGGTGCGCGCGGCGATGGCGACGGCGTCGAGCCGCCCTCGGGTCACCCCGGCGCCGCCCTCCTGCACGGCGAAGGAGTCCGGCAGGAAGACCGCGTCGACGCCGAGCCGTTCGGCCTCGGTCACCAGCGTGGTCCAGTAGTTCGCGGTGAACAGGTCCTCGGCCCGGGAGTCGGCGCGTCGCCAGGACGCGGGATGCGTGCCGGTGCCCGCGAGTTCGAGACCGAGGAACCAGGTGGGCCCGCTCATCGGAGGTCGTCCTTTCCGTCGACGCCGATCCGGATGCCCGGATCGGGGATCGCCGCGAGCAGCTCGCGGGTGTAGGGATGCTGTGGATCGGTGAACAGGTCGGCGGTGGGTCCGGTCTCGACGATCCGGCCGTGCCGCATGACCGCCACCCGGTCGCTGATCTGGCGCACCACCGCCAGGTCGTGCGAGATGAACAGGTAGCCCAGCGACAGTTCGGTCTGCAGCGCGTCGAGCAGGTCCAGGATCTGGGCCTGCACCGAGGCGTCGAGCGCCGAGACCGGCTCGTCGAGCACCAGCAGATCGGGTCGCAGCGCCAGCGCGCGGGCGATGGCGACCCGCTGACGCTGCCCGCCGGACAGTTCCGCGGGCCTGCGCTCGGCGAAATCGGCGGGCAGCGCGACCTGTTCGAGCAGTTCGCGCACCCGCGCGGGCCGGTCGGCGACGCCGTAGGCGCGCAGCGGTTCGGCGACGATCTCCCCGACCCGCCAGCGCGGGTCCAGCGAGGAGTACGGGTTCTGGTACACCACCTGGAATCGTCGGCGCAGCGCCCGCAGCCTGCCCCGGCGCGCACCGGTGAGGTCGTGGCCGTCGAAGGTCACCGTGCCGCGATCGGGTTCGGTGAGCCGCACCGCGATCCGCGCCGTGGTCGACTTGCCCGACCCGGATTCGCCCACCAGGGCCAGGGTCTCGCCCCGGTCGAGGGAGAACGCGACATCGTCGACGGCGGTGATCCCCCCGGCGTGGAAGCGCTTGCGCAGGTCCCGGACCGACAGCAACGGCGTCTGCGCGCGCGGACGCGGCGGCCGGAAACCGGTGGGGGCCAGCGCGGGCGAGGCGGCCAGCAGCCGCTGGGTGTAGGGGTGCGCGGGCCGCGCGAGCACCTGCGCGGTGGGGCCGGACTCCACCACCTCGCCCTGTTCGAGCACCACGATCCGGTCCGCGCGTTCGGCGGCGACGGCCAGATCGTGGGTGATCAGCAGCACGGCGGTCCCGCGCGCGGCGATCCGCTCGGCCAGCCGGTCGAGCACCTGCCGGGCCACCGTCGCGTCGAGCGCGCTGGTGGGTTCGTCGGCGACGATCAGCTCCGGCCCGCAGGCCAAGGCGATGGCGATGAGCACGCGCTGTCGCTGCCCGCCGGACAGCTCGTGCGGATACTGTTTCGCCCGCACCGAGGGCCGGTCCAGCCCCACTTCCTCGAGCAGCGCGAGCGCGCGCACGGCCGCGCCGCGACGGTCGGCCAGCCGGTGCACCCGCAGCGCCTCGGCCACCTGATCGCCGATCCGCCGGACCGGATTGAGCGACAGGCCCGGGTCCTGCGGGACGAAACCCACCCGGGCGCCGCGCAACCGGCGCAGCGACTTCTCGTCGGCCGGGTCGACCTGCTCGCCCCCGAGTTCGATCCGCCCGTCGGCGATCCGCGCCGCCTCGCCGAGCAGACCGATCACCGCCTGCGCCAACGTCGACTTGCCCGAACCGGACTCACCGACCAGCGCGACGACCTCTCCGCGCGCCACCTCGATCGAGGCCCCGCGCAACGCGGGCACCACCCGGGCACCCGAGCGGTAGTCCACGCGCAGATCCGTCACCCGCAGCACGGGCCGATCCGGCGCCGGGGCCCGCGGCGAGGCCGCCGCGGCCACTGCCGTGTCGCTCATCGGTTCCCGTTCCTTCCCGCGGCGCGGCCCAAGCGCTGGGCCGAGAGCACGACGGCGATGATCACCAGACCGGGCAGCGTGGTGAGCCACCACGCCGAGGCCAGGAAGTTGCGGCCCTCCGAGATCAGCGAACCCCATTCGGGCGTGGGCGGTTTGGTGCCGTAACCCAGGAAGCTGAGCGAGGAGACCGCCAGCACCGCCATGCCGAACTCGACCGCGGCCAGCGCGAGCACCGGCTGGACCGAGTTGGGCAGTACGTGCCGCGTCAGCACGGCGTACCAGCGCACCCCCGAGGCGTGCGCGGCCTCCACATAGGGCGCGTGCCGCACCCGCAGCACCTCCGAACGCAGGACCCGGGCGAAGTTGGCGATCAGCGCGACACCGACGGCGATGGCCACATTGCGGGTGCCGAAGCCGAGCGCGGTCACCAGGGCCAGCGACAGCAGCAGCGCGGGAATCGACAGCAGCACGTCGACCACCCGCATGATCACGGTGTCGACGATCCCGCCCGCCGCGCCCGCCAGCAGCCCCAGCAGCGAGCCCGCCACCAGCGCGATCGCCACGGCCGAGAGGGTGGCGGTGAGGGAGAGCCCGGCGCCGTGCACCATCCGGGTGTAGAGGTCGCGACCGAGGTTGTCGGTGCCGAACCAGTGCGCCGCGCTGGGCGCCTGGAACTTCTCGGCGGGCACGCCGGTCAGCGGATCGCCGGAGGCGAACACCGAGGGTGCCAGCGCCCAGCCGACCGCGACGGCGAGCACCGCGAGCGAGGCGAGCAGTCCCAGTCGCGCGCGGACCCAGCGGGCGGCCTCGGCCACGCGGTGGGTGTCGACGGTGGTCGCGGTGGTGGTGCGGTCGGCCACCGGGGACCGGCGGATCAGGAGGTCAACCATGGTGGCTCCCTTCGGAATCGGCGGGGGACGGGGAGTCAGACACCGTGCACCACCCGCGGGGTCTCGGCGTCGTCCTCGGTGGTGGCTTTCGCCGCGCGGGTGCCGGTGGTGCCGGTGATGCGGGGATCGAGCAGCGGGTAGAGCAGGTCGACCAGCAGGTTCACCGCCACGAAGATCAGCGCGGAGAACAGCACCACGCCCTGCACCACCGGGATGTCCTGGTTGAGCACCGAGGTCTGGGTCAGTCGACCGATGCCGGGCCGGGCGAACACCGACTCCACCACCACCGAACCGGCCAGCATGGTGCCCACCAGCACCCCCGCGATGGTGAACGCGGGCACACTCGCCAGCCGGGCGACGTGCCGCCACTGCACCCACCACCGCGAGGCGCCCTTGGCCAAGGCCACCTCGGTGAACGGCTGACGCCAGGTCTGCGCCAACCCGGCCGCGAGCACCTGCGCGATCACCGCCCCGACCGGCAGTGCCAGGGTGAGCGCGGGCAGCAGCGTGCCGCGCACTCCTGTGCCGCCGAAGGCGGGGAACCAGTGCAGCCGGAAGGAGAACAGCTGCAACAGGATCAGCCCGGTCCAGAAGGTCGGCACCGCCACACCCAGTGGCGGCAGCGCGGCCAGGGTGTTGCGCAGCCACGGGCGGCGCGTGTAGGTGGCCGCGAAGGCCAGCGCCGTGCCACCGACGACGGCGAACAGCAGCGCCAGCGTCGACAGCGCCAACGTCGAGGGCAGCGCGTCGGCCAGCGCCTCGGTCACCGGCTGCCCGGAGGCGATGGAGCGCCCCAGATCACCGGTGACGGCATGCCCCAGCGCCGTGCGGTACTGGTCCCACAGCGGCTGGTCCAGGCCGTAGCGGGCCTGCATCTCCGCGACCGCGGCCTGGTCGACCGGCGTGCCGCTGCTGATGTCGGCCGCCATCGACACCGGGTCCGAGGGCAGCAGGTACAGCACCACGAACGAGACCGTGAACGCCGCCCACAGCACCCAGAGCGCCTGCAACACCCGCGAACCGACGTATCTCGGCAGACCCGAGTGCCGCAGCGCCGCGACCACCCCGCTCATCTCAGTGCCCGCTCAGCCAGGTGTCGAAGAACTGCAGCCGCGCCGAGGCCTCGAAGGTGAGGTCCTGGGTGTGCCCGGCCGCGCCGATCGCCTGGGACAGTTCGACGGTGGGCAGGATGAGCCCGTTGTCGAGCACCTCGCGCTGGGCCTGCTGGATCAGCGCGGCGCGCGCGGCGGTGTCGGTGGTGGCCAGCTGCTGGTCGAGCACCTGGTCCAGGGCCGGAATCGGGCCGCGCGCGTTCAGATTGCGGCCGACCAGGGCGTAGGAGGTGCGCAGGATGTCACCGTCGGCGCGGGTGGAGTTGCCGTAGACCGAGTCGTAGTCCTTGCCGTTCTGCCGCGCGATCGCCTCCGGCGTCGACACCAGATCCAGCTTCAGATCCACGCCCACCTGGCGCAGCTGCTGCTGCACCAGCTCGAGCACGGCCTGGTTGCCCGCGAACACCTGGCTGAAGGTGATCGCGAAGCTCAGCCGCTCACCGTTCTTGGCGCGGATACCGTCGGCGCCGGGCACCCAACCCGCCTGGTCGAGCAGCGATTTCGCCTTCGCGGGGTCGTAGGCCAGCCGCGCGGACTGGTCGAGGTAGGCCGGGGTCGCCGAGGCCAGCGACGAGGTGGCGGGCTTGAACTGTGGGCCCAGAACGGTGTCGACGAGCTGCTGGCGGTCGAGCGCGGGCAGTAGCGCCTGGCGCACCGCCGGGTCGCGCAGCGGACCGCGGGTCACGTTGAACTGCAGCCCGAACGGGGTGCCCGGGTTGGAGGTGGACAGAATCCGGCCGCCGGTCGCCTCGATCTGCGGGGCGTCCTGGGGCAGCGCGTCGCTGATGGCGTCGAGCTGGCCGGAGGACAGGCTGCCGGTGCGCACGCCCGACTCCGGCACCACGGTGAACTCGATGCGGTCCAGGTAGGCCTCGCCCTTGTGCCCGAACACCGCCGAGCCCCAGTTGTATCCGACGCGCTTGGCCAGCGTCGCCGAGATGTCCTGCTTGTATTCGGCGTAGGTGAACGGACCGCTGCCGATGTTGTCGCCCGCGCACCGCGCGTCGGCGGACTTGGCATTGGTGGAGGCGGCAAGGATGCCCAGCTGCGGCGTGGAGGACGCCTGCAGGAACTGCGCGTTGGGCTGGCTGAACTCGACCCGGGCGGTGAGCTTGTCCACGGCGGTGGTGCCCACGTAGTTGGCCAGGTAGCTCACGCCCAGCGGCGCCTCGACGCCGCCGAGCCGGATGATCGCGTCGAAGGTGTCGCGCACCGAGTCGGCGGTCAGCGCAGTGCCGTCGCTGAAGGTGACACCGTCGACCAGGTGGAAGGTGAACACCTTGGCATCGGGGCTGACTTCCCAGCGCTGCGCCAGCCACGGGGTGATCTCCCCGGTGGCGGGGTTCTGGTCGGTCAGCGAGTCGACCACCTGACGGGCCACGTAGATGGTCTGGTTGGTGCCCGACTGGGCGGGATCCGAGCAGGTCGGCGCGCCGGACAGGCCGTAGCGCAGCGTGCCGCCGGGGCGCGGCGGGCCCGCGTCACCGCCGGACCCCGCGGTGTTCTCGCCGCACGCCACCAGGGTGGTGACGGCGGCGAGCGCTCCGGCGAGAGCGGCGATGCGATGGCGAGGACGGATCACAGGTGACTCCAGGGAATGCGTGGCATGAGCTAGACCTCCATCGGACCGGGCAGAAGCACCCACCCGTCGAACGGGTTGGTTGCTGCGACGTCGTCGAGCCAGGTCTCTCGGTCGCTCTGGATGGTTGCGCTCCGACGGCGCGGAGCTGAACCAGCATGTGGCACAGACCGGATGGTTCACAACGGTAGAAATCACCGTGAGCCCAGCGATTGGGCGCGCGGTCCGGGGCAGGCATACTGACGCGGCATCAGGGGGAGGGGAGGGTCGTGTCCCTGGGCCGGATCAGCGCGTTCCCGGAGTAGCGTCGGATCTCCGAGTGCCGACGATGAGGAGTTGCGCCGTGACCGTGCCACGTCGTACCACCGCACTGACCTCGCTGACGGCCTGCGCCGCCCTGCTGCTGGCCGCCCCGACCGCCACCGCGCGACCGGCCACCCCGGCCGTCACCCGCGACGCCCCCGCCACCACCACCGCGGGCCCGGCCGACCTGCTCGGCGCCTACCAGACCGTCGTCGAGACACTGAAAGCCCTCGGCGTGCAACCGTTCCTGTATCCCACGGTCGCGGCGAACTGCGCGGGCGACGGGCTCGGCCTGGTCCCCGCCGTCGCGGGCGCGGTCCCCGGCCCGTGGCCCACCAACGCCGTCCCCGTGCCCGGCCTGGACCTGTCCGCCGTGAAGTCCGGCCAGACCCTGTTCACCTTCCTGCCCTACGGTATGGCCCCCGACACCCCCGCCACCGAGACCGCCGGAATGCAGGTGGCCTGGCTCAATATCAGCACCGGTCGCGGCGGCCTGGCCTCGATGGGCTCCATCGCCGAGATCGTGCGCGCCATGGTGCCCCCGGAGGTCCCCGTCGAACTGCGCCCGCTCGCCGAGAACGCCATCCGCGACTTCTTCTTCGCCGCCATCCCCCTCGGCGGCGTCCGCGCGGTCCCCGTCGACACCGGCCACGGCACCGTCCTCGCCGCCGTCTTCGGCACCACCGACAACGCGGGCAAGTCCTGCTTCTTCTTCCCGACCATCGGCATCACCGAAGTCCCCTGAGCTCCCCTTCGGCACCGCCGGGCGACCACGCGGCGCGCCAGCGCCGGGTAGCGATCGCGCGGTGCCGCCAGGGCAGCGCGACCGCTGGACGGAACCGCTAGGCGCGCAGGGAGATCGACGTGTCCGGGGTGACCAGTGGGCGTTGTTTCCAGCGCAGGTCGCCGGTGCGGTGGCGTCGGTGCGAACGGACCCACAGCGTCAGGTAGCGGCCGACGGCGAAGGGATGGGCCGCGGCGGAGAGGATGTCGGCGCGGGCGGGTCTGCGGCGGGTTTCGGTGCCGCGCGCGAGGATTCGGCCCGCGACGGCCGCCAGGTAGCCCAGTAGACCGAGGCGGCGCGTGCGGCCTCGGCCGAGGAGGGCGGCCAGCGGCGGCACCCAGTAGGCCAGGGCGAGCAGCAGTCCCACGGCGGCACCGGTGTCGACGCGTCCGCCGTAGGCCGACCACAGCCAGCGGGTGTAGCCGTTGGTGAGATCCTCGGTGCCGGAGTACATGCGCGTGCGCGCGGCATGGCTCGCGGTGACCAGCGCGGTGCCGTGTCCGGCCCGGCGCAGGGCCCTGGCCAGGTCGAGATCCTCGGTGGCGCTGGCGGCCACGGCGGCGTGCCCGCCCCCGGCGCGATACGCCTCGGCGTCGACCGCGAGGAACTGCCCGCACGCCACCGCGGTGGACGGACGCAGACTGTGATTGGCCGGACCCACCGGCAGGGTCGAGGCCCACGACCAGGCCAGCAGCGGCTGGAGCAGATGCTCGGTGCGCGAGCCCGATTCCTGCACCGGCCACGCCGACACCAGACCGGCCCCGCGCCCGCGCAATTCGGTGACCGCCGCCGCGATCGCCTGCGGAGCCAGCCGCACATCGGCGTCGACGAAGACCAGCGCGGCCGCGTCGGCGCGGGCCGCCAGTCGCGCGCAGGCGGCGGCCTTGCCGGTCCAGCCGGGGGCGGGGTGGGCGGCCGAGCGCAGCACGGTGAACCGTTCGTCGCCGCCGATCGCGGTGAGCGCGGCCTCGTGGGTGCCGTCGGTGGAGGCGTCGTCGAGGATGAGCACCCGCAGGCGCGGGACACCGGTCTGCGCGCGCAGATCCGCGATCAGCTCGGGCAGGCGGTCGGCCTCGTCGCGCGCGGGGACACACACGGTGACCGGCTCGATCACGCCCGACACCCGCCGCGGCAGGGTGCGCAGGGTGGCCAGGTTGTAGGCGGCGGTGCTCGCGCCCAGCACGGCCAGGCCGGTGCCCAGCCAGGTCAGCGAGCGGCCCGCCGCGCCCATGTCAGCGGCCCAGCCTGCGGGCGGCGATGTCACGCCACATCTCGCTCGGCGAGAACCCGCCGCGCGGGGCGTTGGGCGGGCCGGGGTTGCGGTCGCGGAAGGCCATGCCCGCGATCAGCGCCGCCACGGCCAGGGTGATGCCGCCGACGATGCCCGCCCAGCCCGCGAACGAGCGGGTGTTCGGATCGGCGTACTTCACCTCGGCGCGCAGCGTGGAGACCTCACCGGCGGGCAGTTTCCAGGACACGGTGTTGTCGCCCTCGCGGGTGCCGTTGGTCTTGGCCACGCGGGAGGGGAAGGCGATGGAGAACTGCACGTCGGAACCGTGCGGTGGCACCGATTCCAGGTCGACGCGCCCGTTGAGGCTCACCAGGTCGCCCGAGCGCTGGAACTCCAGGGTGAACATGCCCTGGGTCTGGTCGGAGAGCCCACCCAGCTGGCCGACCTCGCCGAAGGTCAGGTCGTCGAAGAACACCTGGGTGCCGACGTAACCGTCCTGGTTGTAGTTCTCCACCCGCACCTTCGCCGCGACCTGATCCGGCGCCTTCAGCTGCGGCCCCTTGTCGTCGGGCCCGGTCGGCACGACCGCGGCCACGATCCGCCCCGAGACCCGGTCGTTGGACGACACGCCCATCGACACCTGCACGCGCAGGCACCCGGCCAACGCGGGCACCAGCAGGGCCAGCAGGACGGCGACGGCCGCGACGCGCCGGGCGGGCACGCGGGAAGGCGGCGAAGTGGGGGTCAGGTCGGCGACGGGACTCGGCTGCACGGTTGACATCGTGCCAGGCCCGGGCCCGAGAACCCACCCGACGGGGCCGGTGCGTTCCACCGACCCGTGCCGAACAGCGCTTTCGTCCCCGGATCGGCGGCCGATCGCCGGGTCAGGGCCGGTGTTCGCGCATCCGGCGCAGGCCGAGCAGCAGCAGCGGGACGCCCAGCGGCGCCAACCCCACCAAGCCCCACACCGCCGACGCCGGGAGCCCCAGGAACACCGCGTGCGCGAGGGCCGAACCGAGCCAGGTCCAACAGAACACCGCCACCGGCACCGCCACCGAGACCGGCCCGCGTCGCCGGTCCAGCACGCTGAGCAGCACCGCCATGAGCGTCGCGACCAGCGCCCACCCCAGATAGTTGGTGTAGGGGATTTCCGGCAGTCCGGGCAGTCCGGCGTCGGTGACCGCCCAGGTCCACTGCCCGTCGGCCACCATCTGCGGGTCCAGGAACAGATCCCACCCCACCGCCCCGACCACCAACAGCACCGCGCGCCCCACCGTCGACCCGGTGACCAGCCCCGCGACGATCCAGACCGGATACAACCCGCCGGTCCAGGCCAGCGGCACCACCAGCGGCACCTCGGCGATGGCGGGCCCGAGCCGGTCGACGGCATACGAATAGGCCCCGAACGGGAACCCGGTCGCGGTCCCGACGATCTCGGCGGCCAAACCCAGCCCCGACACGATGACGAAGAACCCCAGCGCCCAGCGCACACCGCGTGTGGTCACCGCGTGCAGCAACGCCGTCCCGGCCGAGAGCACCACGACCGCCACGGTGATCCGATCCCGCGTCATCCCCGCGCTGAGCGGATAGGTGATCTGCGTCAGCACCAGCAGCACCGCCGAAACCGCGGGAATCGCACGTCGCGGATCGGCCCGCACCCACTCGCGCACCCCGTCGACGACCCACCCACCCGAGTCGGCGACCCGGTCACGCAGTCGGCCCACTATCGCACCCACCTCGGCCGGGCGTTCATCGTCGGCGGGGCATCGGGAATCGGCGGCGGTCGGCCAGGACGAGGCGAGCCGCGCTGCGTCCGCTCGCGCCGGAGACGCCGCCGCCGGGGTGGGTGGAGGCGCCGGTGAGGTAGAGGCCGGGGGCGTCGGGTACCCGCTGGTTCGACAGTTCCGGCAGCGGCCGCCACAGCATCATCTGGTCCAGCGACATCTCCACGTGCATCACATTGCCGCCGCGCAAGCCCATCTCGCGTTCCAGGTCGACCGGGGTCTGCACGAACCGCTGCCGCACCGAGTTGCCGAAACCCGGTGCGTACCGGTCGACCTCGGCGACGATGCGGTCCGCCTCACGGTCGGCGTGCCGCGCCCAGCTGCTGCCGTCGGCGAGAGCGTAGGGATGCCACTGCGCCCACAGCGAGAGCTGATGCTGGCCCGGCGGCGCGATGGTCGGGTCGACGGCGCTGAAACTCATGGCCAACACCACCGGCCGCGGCGGCAGCGCCCCGCCGAGCGCGGCACCGTGGGCCCGACGCAGCTGATGGCGATCCGAGACCAGGAACTGCAGCCCGCGCGCGGAATCCGATGGGAAGGCGCCCGGATAGTGGGGGAGCCGGTCGGTGGCCAGGCGCACCACCATGCCGATACCGGGGCCGACGCGGATGCGGCGCTGCCAGTCGTCGAGGGTCGCGCCGTCGAACCCGCCCGCGCGCAACAGCTCGAGGGTGGACAGGATGTGCGAGCCCGCGACCACGGTGTCCGCCGTCAGGGTGCGCTCGGCGGTGCTCACCTGCCACCGATCCCCGGCCCGGCGCAGGGCCGTGACGGCCTCGCCGGTGTGCAACTCGCCACCGTCGGAACGCAGCCGCTCGATCAGCGCCGCGCTCAACGCCCCACTTCCCCCCACGGCCCGTCCCGGCGGCAGGGTGTGCATGAGCGCGGCGAAACCGACCATCGGCGCGGTGCCCGGTTCCGACATCGGCGGCCCGGACTGCGCGCCGAACCAGGCCAGTGAGGCCTTGAGGCGTTCATCGTCGAACCAGTAGTCCAGCAGCGCGTCACCGGACTGCAGGAATTCCCGCGACAGCGCGCTACCGCCGTCGCGCGCGTCCAGCCCCCAGAACGAGCGCATCAGCCGCCCAGGCGTGGGCGGCGCGCCGAACGCGCGCATCACCCTGGCACTGCGCTCACCCCACACGCCGACGAAACGTCGGTAGGCGTCGGCGTCGCGCGCACCGCACGCCGCCGCGATCGAGGCGCGGGTCTGGTCGAGATCGCGATGGAACACGATCGGCGCGCGCACCCCGTCCGAGGGCGTGAACCCCCACGGATCGCAGTCGAGATAGCGCAGCCCGAACCGGTCGAGCTCGAGCTCCTCGATGATCCCGGTGTGCCGGATCATGATGTGCGCCGAGGAACCCCGGTCCACCCGATGACCCGGGAACCGCTCGACCGTCGACACGGCACCACCGGGTACCTCGTCGCGTTCGAGCACCACCACGCGCTGTCCCGCCCGCGCCAGATAACAGGCCGCGACCAGCGCGTTGTGCCCCGAACCGACGACGACGGTGGTCTCCGGCGCGCTCATTCCCGGCTACCGGCGGCGGGCAGCGGCAGCCGCCTGCCGAGAATCGCGAACGGCCTGGTGTCGCCCGCGAAGACGAAATTGCGGATCACATCGGTGAATCCGGCCCGCCGGTACAGCCGCCAGGCCCGGTTGGCCTCCTCGGGCACCTCCGGCGTGGAGAGCAGCACCGCCGCCTCGGGCCGGTCGGCCAGCAGCCGTTCCAGCAGCGTGGACCCGATCCCGCGACCCTGCGCGGAGGGGTGCACGTGCAGTTCGGTGAGCTCGAAGTAGTCGGCGAGCAGATCGCGCGCGGCGGCCTCGGGCCAGCCGCAGCGGCGCATCCCGGTGTGCACCTGCTGATGCCACCACTGGCGCGGGGCGCCGCTGTAGCCGTAGGCGATGGCCAGGATCGGTGAGGTGCGCAGGTCGACCGCGCCCGCGTCGTCGGGCAGCAGCGCGGCCACCGCGCGCCACCCGGCGCGGGTGGTGTGCTCGGTCCACATCGGGGCGCGGTGGTGCTCGGTACCACGCGGATAGTCCATGGCGGCGACGTACACCGACAGGGCGTCGTGCAGGCGCGCGCGGAGCGCGGCGACACTGAGGTCGACGACGACGGGTGCGGGGGTGTGATTGGGCTTGACGGCTGTCATGGCTCTCGTCGGTGGCGCGCGGACGCGGAAGTTGTCGGTGGGTGTCCCTATATTCAATCTCAATTCAAACGTTCGAATGCTTGTTCGATCTGTGCGAGGGGTGAAAGGGGCAGCAGATGGCTGGTCGCAAGGATGGTCGGGAGCACGCGGCGCACGACGGTCGCGCGGGTGGACTGCTACGCCAGGCCGACGCCCTGCTCACCGATTCGGCCTGGGAACACGACCCGGGGGAGCGGCTACGCACCGCCTACCTGGCCGCGCTGCGCGGCGCGGGCGCCATGATCGCGCTCACCGGCGCCGACCGGGCCCCACGGGCGCGCTCGCGCAGCGCGTGGGTGTTGCTGAGACGCGCCTCACCGGAGTTCGCGATGTGGGCCGACTACTTCGAGGCGCACTCGCAACTGCGGGCCGCGCTGGAGGCCGGACTGGACCGCGCGATCACCGACACCCAGGCCGACGAGTTCTGCTCACGGGTGGGCGCATTCCTCTACGACGTCGACGATGCGCTGGTCGCCGCGGTCAAGACCCGGTCGCAGCCGAGTCGCGACCGGGACATGACTGCTTAGTTATCACCGAGTAGGTGGTACGGCTTCGATCGAACTCGTATCATGGGGAGCAGATAGCCGCCAAGGTCGGCTACCCGTCGCCTACCCGGAGGCGACCAGCCACGCCTAGTGCCGGGGGAGGTACCGTGCCACTCTCCGAGCACGAGCAGCGTATGCTCGAACAGATCGAGAGCGCTCTCTATGCTGAGGATCCGAAGTTCGCCTCGTCCGTCCGCGGCGGACGACTTCGTTCCACGTCGAGCCGACGGAGGCTCCAGGCCGCGGCGTTGTTCGCCATCGGCCTGGTACTTCTCGTCGCCGGCCTCGCCCTTCCGTTCAAGCCGGGCGGATTCCCGATCATCAGTCTCGTCGGATTCATCGCCATGTTCGGCGCCGGTGTGCTGCTGATGCTCGGCAACTCGCACCGGTCCGCGCATCCCGACCAGTCCGAGGGGCCCGCCAAGAGCGCGGGCGCCAGCGGTGGGTCGTCCGGTCGCGGCGGCCGCCAGCGCAAGTCCGGCGGTTTCTCCGAGCGGATGGAAGACCGCTTCCGTCGAAGGTTCGAGCAGGAGTAGCTCGCCCCCTCGCCGGAGCACAACAGCATCGAAGGCGGCGCCGCACCCGATCGGGTGCGGCGCCGCCTTCGCCTGTTCGTGCCCGGAACCTCGCGACCAGGGCCGCGCCCCCACCTTCCCCACCCCTCCCCACCGCGCCCCGCCGAATTCCCCCACCCCGCCGTATTACCCGCCGGTACCTGCGAAGTTTGCTGGACGTTGTCGGAACCGGGGGTAGCCGACCCGCGCGGGTTCTCCGAACACGCGATAACCCCGAATCTCGGTGATAGCTGGGGTGACCTGCGGAATTGTGTTGGCGGGGAGCGAGATCACCCAGGGTTTCGATTGAAAGTGGGGGAAAGTGGGGTAATGTGGGTCGCGCACTACAGGACATGCCGTATGGCGAGGTGATCCAGTAGGGAGGTGGCCGGGATGTTTCTCGGTACCTACACCCCCCGCCTGGACGACAAAGGGCGACTCACGTTGCCCGCGAAGTTTCGAGACGAACTGGCGGGAGGGTTGATGGTCACGAAGGGTCAAGACCACAGCCTGGCCGTGTATCCGAAAGACGAGTTCACCGCGCTCGCGCGGCGAGCCGCGGCGGCGTCTCGAAGCAACCCGCAGGCAAGGGCTTTCGTTCGAGCGCTGGCCGCGGGTACCGACGAACAACGTCCGGACGCACAGGGCCGGATCACGCTGTCGCCGGACCATCGGCGCTACGCGAATCTCACACGGGAGTGCGTGGTGATCGGTTCGGTCGACTTCCTCGAGATATGGGACAAGCAGGCGTGGGAGTCCTACCTCGACGAGCACGAGGAGGACTACGCGCAAGCCAGAGACGAGTCGCTGGGCGGAATCTTCTAGCCCGGAGCACGCGAGTGCTGCGAGGCCTCTGCCCGGGCGTGGACCCTGACGTACTTCCCCGACGCCAGGTGCCGCGCCTCGGTCAGAGACCTCGACGCATTCGCGAACACCATTCTCATTCGAAAAGCACTGTGTGGCATGGCGACTCGTCTGCGACGCGAGGTCCTATCCCGGGAGGTCGAGGTGAACCATGACACCGAGAACCCCCGTCATGTGCCCGTTCTGCTCGACCGCGCCGACGAGCTGCTCGGCCCCGCGCTGAGCGAGCCGGGCGCGGTCTACCTCGACGCGACCCTCGGCCTCGGTGGGCACGCCGAACATTTCCTGCGCGCCTATCCGTCGGCGCGGCTGGTCGGTCTCGACCGCGACACCACCGCCCTGAAACTGGCCGGGGAGCGCCTGGCGCCCTACGCCGACCGGATCACCCTGGTGCACACCCGCTACGACGGGATCGCCGCGGCGCTGGCCGAGGCGGAGTTACCCGAAATCGGTTCCGTCTCCGCGATTCTCATGGATCTCGGGGTGTCGTCGATGCAGCTGGACGAGGCCGACCGCGGCTTCGCCTACTCGGTGGACGCCCCCCTGGACATGCGGATGGACCCCACCACCGGACCCACCGCGGCCGACGTGCTCAACACCTACAGCCACGGTGATCTCGCCCGGGTGCTCAAGACCTACGGCGACGAACGGTTCGCGGGCAAGATCGCCTCGGAGGTGTTGCGCCGCCGGGCCGTTCGCCCGTTCACCACCAGCGCGGAGCTGGTCGAGCTGCTCTACGACACCATCCCGGCCGCGGCGCGGCGCACCGGCGGGCATCCCGCCAAGCGCACGTTCCAGGCGCTGCGGGTGGAGGTCAACGGCGAGCTCGACTCGCTGCGCGCGGCGCTGCCCGCCGCTCTCGACGCGTTGCGCGTCGGCGGTCGGATCTGCGTCATGTCGTACCAGTCGCTCGAGGATCGGCTGGTCAAGCAGGAGTTCGCACCCCGGATCGTATCCAGGTCCCCGATGGATCTGCCGGTCGAATTGCCCGGCATGGGACCGGAATTCCGGATGCTCACCCGGGGCGCGGAGAAGGCGACGGAGTCCGAGATCGAGGTCAACCCGCGATCGGCGCCGGTGCGGATGCGCGCGGCGGAACGGATCGTGGAGAGATCAGGGAGGACACAGGAGGGGACACGATGAGTGTGCGGACGAGCACCGTCGCCGTGCCGGGGCGTACGGCCCGTCGCGTCGAGGCGGCCGACCGAGTCAAGTCCGGTGCCGCCCAGCGGGCCTACGCCCGCAAGCGCACCAGGGCCCAACTGCTCGACGGGATCGAGCTGCCCGAGCGGGCGTCCACCATGGCCGGGCGGATTCCGTTCGTCGCGGCCATCATCGGACTGCTCGGCTGCGGCCTGGCCCTGACCCTGTTGTTGACCACCCGCGCCGCCGAGGACAGCTACCAGCTCGGTGACGCGCGTGCGGTCAACCGCAAACTCGCCGACGAGCGGGCCGCCCTGGAGCGCGAGGTGGCCGCCGCCGACTCGGCGCCCGTCCTGGCCGCGCGCGCCCGCGAACAGGGCATGATCCCCGCCAAGGACCCGGCGCGGCTGGTGCTGGGCCCGGACGGGGAGATCACCGTCATCGGCACGCCCTCGCCCGCGCAGGGCGCGCCCGCCCCGCCGCTCAACGGTCCGCCGACCACCACCCCGAACCCGGCCGCGCCGAATCCGGCGCAGCCGCAGGGGGAGCGGGTGGTGCCGGTGCAGCCCGGCTCGCTCACCGCGACTCCCGCCGCGCCCGGTAGCGTTCCGGCGCCGGTCCTCGTGGCACCCACCGCCACGCCCGCGGCGCCGGTGACCACCCCCCAGCCGCCCGCCCCGGTCGCCGAAGTGCCCGCCCCCGCCGGGGTTCCGGCCCAAGTGCCCGCGCCCGCCGAGGTGCCCGCCCCGGCGCCCGCCGCGGGTGACACCCCGCTCGAGCCCACGCTGGTGCCCGACCGGGTCGAGGTCGCCGTCGTGCCCGGCGAGCAGGGCGCGCCCTTCGCTCCCGCCGACACCGCGCCGCCCGCACCGGGTGTTGTGGCCGAGGCGCCCGTCGCACCGAGTGAGGCACCCCGGCAGATCGAAACGGAGGGCGGCCCCCGATGAGGCGCAGCGGATCCGCGTCGCAGCCGCGACGCGGGCCGGTCTCGTCGCGTGCCCGTCGCTCCGGCCCGCTCTCGCCCGACCGGCCCGTCCGGTTGCGGCTGGGCATCGGGCGGGTCACCCTGCTGGCCACCCTCGCCGTGGTCGCCCTGCAACTGCTCTACATCCAGAGCCTGGCCGCGCCCGCGCTCTCGGCGCAGGCCGCCTCGCAGCGCACACACAAGGAGACCGAGGCCGCCGTGCGCGGCCCGATCACCGACCGGCACGGCAACCGGCTCGCCTTCACCATCACCGCCAATGCCCTGACCTTCCAGCCGGTTCGGGTGCGCGAGCAGCTCGCCGACGCCAAGAAGACCAAGCCGAGCGCGCCCGACCCGGACCAGCGCCTGAAGGACATCGCGAAGTTCATCCACGACAAGCTCGGTGACGGCGGACCCAAGGAAGCCGAGCTGCTCGACAAACTGCGCAGCGACAAGCCCTTCCACTACCTGGCCCGCAATGTCGACCCGCGTGTCGCCACCGAGATCAAGACCAAGTACCCCGAGGTCGGCACCGAACGCCAGGACCTGCGCGAATACCCCGGTGGCGCACTGGCCGCCAATGTCGTCGGCGCGACCGGCTGGGATGGGCACGGGCAGATCGGCCTGGAGTCGGCGCTGGACTCGGTGCTCGCGGGCACCGACGGATCGCGCACCTACGACAAGGGTTCCGACGGCGCGGTGATCCCGGGCAGCTATCGCGATCAGCAGCCCGCGGTCAACGGCTACGGCGTGGAACTCACCCTCGACGAGGACCTGCAGTACTACGTGCAGCAGCAGGTGCAGCAGGCCAAACAGCTCTCCGGCGCGGCCTCGGCCTCGGCGGTGGTGCTCGACGCCAAGACCGGCCAGGTGCTGGCCATGGCCAACGACAACACCTTCAATCCCGCACTGGGACCACAGCACTGGGCCTCGGCGAACATGAGCAACCCCTCGGTCGCCGAACCGTTCGAGCCCGGGTCGGTGAACAAGATCGTCACCGCCGCCGCGGCCATCGAGTACGGGGTCACCGACCCCGCCGAGGTGCTGCAGGTGCCCGGCTCGATCCGGATGTCCGGGGTCACCGTCAACGACGCCTGGCAGCACGACGTGGCGCCCTACACCACCACCGGCGTGTTCGGGAAGTCCTCCAATGTGGGCACTCTCATGCTCGCCCAGCGCGTGGGCGAGGACCGCTTCGCCGACATGCTCGGGCGCTTCGGCCTCGGCCAGCGCACCGGCATCGGCCTGCCCGGCGAGAGCCCCGGCCTGCTGCCCGCCCGCGACCAGTGGTCCGGCGGCACCTTCGCCAATCTGCCCATCGGACAGGGTCTGTCGATGACCACCCTGCAGATGACCGGCATGTACCAGGCCATCGCCAACGACGGTCTGCGCATCCCGCCGCGCATCGTCAAGGCCAGAATCGCGCCCGACGAAACCCGCACCGAAGAACTGCAGCCCGAAGGCGTGCGGGTGGTGAGCCCGCAGACCGCGCAGACCCTGCGCGAGATGTTCCAGGCGACCGTGCAGAAGGACCCGATGGGCGTGCAGATGGGCACCGGTGGCCAGGCCGCGATCGAGGGCTACCAGGTGGCGGGCAAGACCGGCACCGCGCAGAAGGTGGACCCGGCCTGCCGCTGCTATTCGACCTCGTCGTACTACATCACCTTCGCCGGGATGGCGCCCGCCGACAACCCGCGCTACGTGATCGGCATGATGCTCGACGCGCCGGTGCGCAGCTCCGACGGCAGCGGCGGCGGATCGGCCGCGCCGCTGTTCCACAGCATCGCCTCCTGGGCGCTGCAGCGCGACCGGGTGCCACCGTCGCCGGAGCCGAAACGCCTCGTCCTGGAGGCCGGGCTCTGACCGCTCGGCTCATGCGCAACCCGCGTTGTCCGTCCGACTCCGCGCGTCGGTAACCTGACTGCTCGTCTCGCCCACGCGCTCGATCACTCTCAGAGAGGAGCCTTGTGCCCGCGCAGTCCAGCCCGCACGCGCTCCGGCCCACCACGCCGCCGTCGACGTCGCTGCAGGCCTTGCTGGACCTCACCGGCGCCACGGTCACCACCCCGGTGGCCGCGGTGACCGTCACCGGTATCGAGCAGCGGTCCAACGCGGTCCGTCCCGGCGACCTGTTCGCCGCGCTACCCGGTGCCAACGCGCACGGTGCCCGCTTCGCCGCCGACGCCGTCGCGCGCGGCGCGGTCGCGGTGTTCACCGATGCCGCTGGCGCCGAACAACTCGGCGAGCTCGCCGTCCCGATCCTGGTGCGCGAACAGCCGCGCGCCGTGCTCGGCGAACTCTCGGCCGAGATCTACGGCCATCCCAGCGATCGCCTGCGCATCATCGGCATCACCGGCACCTCCGGCAAGACCACCACCTCGTACCTGGTCGAGGCGGGTCTGGTCGCGGCCGGGCTGAGGACCGGGCTGATCGGCACCATCGAGACCCGCATCGGCGGGCAGCACGTGCCCAGCGCGCTCACCACCCCCGAGGCACCCCAGCTGCACGCGATGTTCGCCGCGATGGTCGAGCAGGGCGTGCAGGCGGTCGTGATGGAGGTGTCCAGTCACGCGCTGGCGCTGGGCCGGGTCGACGGCGTGCGTTTCGCCGTCGGCGCCTTCACCAACCTGTCCCAGGACCACCTCGACTTCCACGCCGACTTCGAGGACTACTTCGGCGCCAAGCGCAAACTCTTCGCCGCCGACTCCCCGGTCGCCGCGCGCACCTCGGTGATCTGCGTGGACGACCAGTGGGGTCGCAGGCTGGCCGACGAGCTGGCCGCGCCGATCACGGTCTCCACGCGCGGGGCGGCCGACTGGCAGCTGACCGGTGACATCGCGACCAGCGCCGGGGCCCAGGAGTTCACCGCCACCGGACCGACGGGTGAGCTGGCCGTGCGGCTGCGCCTGCCCGGCCGCTACAACGTCGCCAACGCCCTGCTGGCCATCGCGACCTGCGCGGCCGCCGGGGTCGACCCGGCCGTGGCCGCGCCCGCGCTGGCCGAGGTGGACGTGCCGGGCCGGATGCAGCGGGTCGATCGCGGCCAGGACTTCCTGGTCGTCGTCGACTACGCGCACAAGCCCGCCGCCGTCGAATCCGTGGTCACCACCCTGCGCGGGCATCTGGCCGAGGCCGGGCACGGCAGGCTGGCCGTGATCGTCGGCGCCGGTGGCGACCGCGATGTGGCCAAGCGCCCGCTGATGGGCGCCGCCGCCGCGCGGGCCGATCTGGTGATCGTCACCGACGACAACCCGCGCTCGGAGGACCCTGCGCTCATCCGCGCCGCCGTGATCGCGGGCGCCGACGATGTTCCGGCCGCCGCGCGCGGCGAGATCCGCGAGATCGGTGACCGGGCCGCGGCCATCACCGCCGCCGTCACCTGGGCCCGTCCCGGTGACGTGGTCCTCATCGCGGGCAAGGGCCACGAGTCGGGGCAGGAGATCCAGGGCGTCAAGCACGTCTTCGACGACCGGGTCGTGGTCGCCGAGGCACTGGACGCCCGGCACGGTTCGCACACCGACTCGGAGGACTCGAGGGTTTCATGATCGAGATGACACTGCGCGAGATCGCGGACGTGGTCGGCGGCGAACTGCACGACGTCCCCGACCCCGAGGCCACGGTGACCGGTTCGGTGGAATTCGATTCGCGCCGTATCGGTCCCGGCGATCTGTTCCTCGCGCTGCCGGGCGCCAACTCCGACGGACACGACTACGCGGCCGGTGCGGTCGCCGCGGGCGCGGTCGCCGTGCTGGCGGCGCGCCCGGTCGGGGTGCCCGCGATCGTCGTCGCGCCCGAACGCGGCTCGGTGCCCGCGACCTCGGTCGCGCTGAGCCACGACGGTGACGGTTCCGGCGCAGCGGTGCTCGCCGCGCTGGCCGAGTTGGCCCGGGTGAGCACCGAACGACTGGCCGAGCGCACCGGGCTCACCGTCGTCGGCGTCACCGGGTCCTCCGGCAAGACCTCCACCAAGGACCTGCTGGCCGCCGTGCTGGCCCCGCTGGGCCCGGTCGTGGCGCCGCCCGGCTCGTTCAACAACGAACTCGGCCACCCCTGGACCACCCTGCGCGCCGGGCTCGACACCAAGTTCCTGGCACTCGAGCTGTCCGCGCGCGGGCGCGGCCACATCGCGGAGCTGGCGCGCATCGCGCCCCCGCGCATCGGCGTGGTGCTCAATGTCGGCACCGCCCACCTCGGCGAATTCGGCAGCCGCGAGGCCATCGCCGTCGCCAAGGGGGAGCTGGTCGAGGCGCTGCCCGCCGAAGGCTTGGCCGTGCTCAACGCCGACGACCCGCACGTCTCGGCTATGGACTCCCGCACCAAGGCGCGCGTGGTCAAGGTCGGCCTGTCCGGTGACGCCGACGTCCGCGCCACCGACGTGCGCACCGACGACCAGGCCAGGGCCAGCTTCGTGCTGCACGCCGGGGGCGATTCGGTGCCGGTGACCCTGGCCGTGCACGGCGAACACCAGGTCGGCAACGCGCTGGCCGCGGCCGCCGTCGCGCTGGAATGCGGCGCCGACCTCGCGACCGTCGCCCAGGCGCTGAGCGGGGCCACCGCGGCCTCGGCGCGTCGGATGGACGTGCGCACCACCCCCGAGGGCGTCACGGTCGTCAACGACTCCTACAACGCCAATCCCGACTCGGTCCGGGCCGCGCTCAAGGCGCTGGTCACCCTGGCCAAGGCGGGGGACGAGCCGCGGCGCAGCTGGGCGGTGCTCGGTGAGATGGGCGAACTCGGCGACGACTCGGTGATCGAACACGACGCGATCGGACGACTGGCCGTGCGCCTGGACGTCGACCGGTTGATCGTGGTCGGCACCGGACGACCCTCCCGGGGCATGCACCAGGGTGCGGTGATGGAAGGCTCATGGGGCGAGGAGTCGGTCCTCGTTCCCGATATCGACGCGGCGATCGCGCTGCTCGACGACGAGATCGCCGCTGGCGATGTGGTACTGGTCAAGGCATCCAAGGCAGTCGGTCTCTGGGCCGTCGCCGAGCACCTGACCAGGGCAGGGGAAGGTAGTACGCAGGCATGAAAACAGCGGCCATCGGCAGCACGCCGACGCCCGGCGTCAGTGAGGCGCGGGCGTGAGGCAGATTCTCTTCGCGGCGGGGATCGCCCTGGCGGTGTCGATCCTGTTGACGCCGTTGCTGATCCGGGTGTTCGCCAGGCAGGGCTTCGGTCAGGAGATCCGGGTCGACGGCCCGGCCAGCCACCAGGCCAAGCGCGGTACCCCGACCATGGGTGGTGTCGCCATCCTGATCGGCATGTGGGCCGGTTACCTCGGTTCGCACCTCATCGGCATCGGTTACGACGCCGAGGGCCCGACTGCCTCGGGTCTGCTCGTGCTCGGTCTGACCACCGCGCTGGGCGTGGTCGGCTTCCTCGACGACTTCATCAAGCTGCGCAAACAGCGCAACCTCGGCCTCACCGCCGCGGGCAAGTACATCGGCCAGACGGCCGCCGCGGTCATCTTCGCGGTGCTGGCCCTGCAGTTCCGCAACGACGACGGCCTGGCCCCGGCCAGCAAGCACCTGTCCTACGTGCGCGACTGGAGCACGGTGTCGATGGGCGCGCTGATCTTCGTGGTCTGGGTGCTGTTCCTGGTGATCGCCTGGTCCAACGCGGTCAACCTCACCGACGGACTCGACGGCCTGGCCGCCGGTTCGATGAGCCTGCTGCTGGGCGCCTACGTGATCATCACGTTCTGGCAGTACCGCAACGCCTGCTCCACCAACCCCGGTCCCGGCTGCTACGACGTGCGCGACCCGCTGGACCTGGCGCTGGTGTGCGCCGCCGCGGCCGCCGCCTGCATCGGCTTCCTGTGGTGGAACGCGGCCCCGGCCAAGATCTTCATGGGTGACACCGGTTCGCTGGCCCTGGGCGGCCTGATCGCCGGTCTGTCGATCACCACCCGCACCGAACTGCTGATGGCCGTGATCGGCGCGCTGTTCGTCGCCGAGGCCGCCTCGGTGATGCTGCAGGTCGCGGTGTTCCGCACCACCCGCAACCGGTTGTTCAAGATGGCGCCGTTCCACCACCACTTCGAATTGAGCAAGTGGGCCGAGACGACGGTGATCATCCGGTTCTGGATCCTGGCTGGCATCTCCGCCGCCGTGGGTCTGGGGCTGTTCTACAGCGAATATCTGTCACAGGTCGGGTGAGCGCGGACATGGTCGAACACACTCCCCGTGCGCTGCGGTCGCCGGGCCCGATGCTGGAATTCCTGCGTGGCCGTGACGTCCTCGTCGCGGGCTGGGGCGTCTCCGGGCGCTCGCTGATCGAACCGCTGCGCGATATCGGCGCGCACCCCGTGGTCACCGACAACGGCGCCAAGGCCCTGGCCGAAGCCGCCGAACTCGGGCTCGAGGTCGCCACCGGCGTCGAACTGGAGAACGCGGATCTGAGCCGGTTCGCGCTGGTCATCACCAGCCCCGGCTGGCGGCCGGACTCGCCGGTGCTGGTCTCGGCGGTCACCGAGGGCATCCCGGTCTGGGGTGACGTCGAATTCGCCTGGTGGGTCGACCAGGCCCGGATCTACGGTCCGGTCCGCAAGTGGCTGGTGATCACCGGCACCAACGGCAAGACCACCACCACCAACATGACCCACTCGATCCTGCGCGCCGCGGGCATCGCGAGTGTGGCCTGCGGCAATATCGGCCTGCCGATCCTGGACGCGCTGCGCCGCAACCCCGGCCCGCAGGTGCTGGCGGTCGAGCTGTCCTCGTTCCAGCTGCACTGGGCGCCCTCGGTGCGCCCGGAAGCGGGCGTGGTGCTCAATGTCGCCGAGGACCACCTGGACTGGCACGGCGGCCTGGACGCCTACGCCGCCGCCAAAGCGCGCGCGCTGACCGGCCGCGTCGGCGTGGTCGGCCTCGACGACCCGGTCGCGGGCTCGCTGGCCCGCAAGGCCAAGGCCCGGCGCACGGTCGGCTTCCGCATCGGCGTACCCGCCGACGGCGAACTGGGCGTGGTCGACGGCAAACTGCTCGACCGCGCCTTCACCAAGGCCGCCATCCTGGCCGAGACCTCCGACATCAGCCCGCAGGGCCCCGCCGGGATCGCCGACGCGCTGGCCGCCTCCGCGCTGACCAGGGCCATCGACGTGGCCCCGCAGTTCGTCAAGGAGGGGCTGGCCGAGCACAAGGTGGGCCCGCACCGCACCGCGTTCGTGCGCGAACTCGGCGGCGTGGAGTTCATCGACGACTCCAAGGCCACCAACCCGCACGCCGCGCGCGCCTCGATCCTGGCGCACCCGCAGGTGGTGTGGGTGGCCGGTGGTCTGCTCAAGGGCGCGACCGTCGACGACCTCATCGAAGAGGTCGGTGAGCGGCTCGTCGGCGCGGTCCTGTTCGGGGCCGACGCGCCGCTGATCGCCGCCGCGTTGGCGCGACACGCGCCCGAAGTCCCGGTCATCGCCCTGGACGCGGGAGACGATGCAGACATGGAGTCGTCGAGATCGCAGCGCGCCGAGGCGGTCATGGGCCGCGCGGTCCGCGCCGCGGCGGGACTGGCCAGCGCGGGCGACACCGTCCTGCTCGCACCGGCGGCGGCCTCCTTGGACATGTACGACGACTACACCCACCGCGGACGCTGCTTCGTGGACGCGGTGACGGCTTTGGAAGACGGTGACATCGGGCGGGCGCTGTGACACCGACGCCCCGGCTCGACCGTCAGCGCCACGAGGAGGCAGCGTGCGCAACCAGGTAGGACGCCGGGGCGGCTCGGCCGCAGCGCGGCCGGGATGGGCGGGAGAACGCTTCGGCGCGTGGCTGGCCCGCCCGCTCGCCTCCTTCCACCTGGTGGTCACCATCGCCACCCTGCTGACCGTGCTGGGTCTGGTGATGGTGCTGTCGGCGTCGAGCGTGGAAGCCTACGCCGGGGGCGGCTCGGCCTATTCGCTGTTCATCCAGCAGGCCATGTTCGCCGGACTCGGGGCCGTGGCCTTCTACATCGCCCTGCGGTTGCCGCTGCGGCTGGTGCGGCAGTGGTCGTTCCCGATCTTCAGCGTCTCGGTGCTGGCGCTGGTGCTGGTGCTCATTCCCGGCATCGGCTCGATCCACGGCGGCGCGCGACGCTGGTTCGACATCGGACCGCTGTCGATCCAGCCGTCGGAGGTCGTCAAGGTGACGCTGGTGGTGTGGGGCGCGCATCTGCTCGCCTCGCGGCGCGGCGGCCAGCTCAAGGACATCCTGGTGCCGCTGGTGCCCGCCGGTCTGCTGGTCTGCCTGCTGGTGGTGCTGGAACCCAACCTGTCGACCACCATCGCGCTGGGCATCGTGCTGATGGCGCTGCTGTGGTTCGGTGGGCTGCCGGTGCGGCTGTTCGTCGGGATCATGGTCACCGGCCTGGTCGCGGCCTCGATCCTGGCGCTGTCGGCGGGCTACCGCTCCGACCGCGTGCGCGCCTTCTTCAACCCCGGTGACGACCCGCAGGGCGTGAACTACCAGGCCCGCCAGGCCAAGTACTCCCTCGCCGACGGCGGCATCTGGGGCCGCGGTCTCGGGCAGAGCCGGGCCAAGTGGAGCTATCTGCCCAACTCGCACAACGACTTCATCTTCGCCATCATCGGCGAGGAACTCGGTTTCCTGGGCTGCATGCTGGTGCTGGCGCTGTTCGCGCTGTTCGTCTACGCGGGCATCCGCATCGCGCTGCGCTCGGTGGACCCTTTCCTGCGGCTGCTCACCGCCACCGCGACCACCTGGATCACCGTGCAGGCGCTGATCAACATCGGCTACGTCGTCGGGCTGCTGCCGGTGACCGGGCTGCAGCTGCCGCTGGTCTCGGCCGGTGGTTCCTCGCTGGCGATCACGCTGTTCATGTTCGGCATCATCGCCAGCGCCGCCCGGCACGAACCGGAGGCGGTCTCGGCGCTGCAGAACGGCCAGGACGGGCGTGTGAGCAGGCTGCTGCGGCTGCCGATTCCGGAGGTGTACGCCCCGGCCAGGGCCGACGCGCCACGCAAGGCCGCCAAGCCCAGGGCCGAACGCCCACGTCAGACCCCGCGCCGCCCGGCGCCCACCGAACGACGGCGACGTGCGCCCGAGAGTCGCGGCACGAGTTCGCTACGGTCGACCAGAGCGTGGGAACCGACCTATCCGATGCCGCACCGCCCGGTGAAGCGGCGGACCGGCGGCGGCGGAGGGTGATCACGCGGTCTCGCCTGCCGGGCGAGTCGATACAGGAAGAACGAGGGAGATCCAGGTGAGTGACCCGCGATCCGGGTTGTCGGTGATCGTCGCAGGCGGAGGCACCGCAGGCCACATCGAACCCGCGCTGGCCGTGGCCGACGCGCTGCGCAGGCTCGACGAGGGGATCCGGGTGACCGCGCTGGGCACCGAGCGTGGCCTCGAGACCAAGCTCGTCCCCGACCGGGGCTACCCCCTGGAACTGATCCCGCCGGTGCCGTTGCCGCGCAAACCCTCCGTCGACCTGCTGCGCCTGCCCGGCCGCGTCCTGGCCTCGGTGCGCGCGACCAGGGCCGTCATCGACGACGTGCAGGCCGATGTGATCATCGGTTTCGGCGGCTACGTCTCGCTGCCCGCCTACCTGGCCGCGTGCGGTGGGCTGTTCGGGCGCAAGCGCAAGGTGCCCGTCATCGTGCACGAGGCCAACGCCAAGGCGGGCCTGGCCAACAAGGTCGGTGCCCGGTTCGCCACCAAGGTCCTGGCCGCCGTCCCCGATTCGGGACTGGCGAAGGCCGAAGTGGTCGGCATCCCGGTGCGCGCCGCCATCACCGACCTCGACCGCGCCGCCCTGCGCGCGCGGGCCCGCGAGAGCTTCGGTCTGCCCGCCGAAGGCCCGGTGCTGCTGGTGTTCGGTGGCTCCCAGGGCGCGCGCAGCCTCAACGACGCCGTCTCCGGCGCCGCGCCGCAGCTGGCCGCCGCCGGGATCTCGGTGCTGCACGCGCACGGGCCCAAGAACAGCCTCGAACTGAACACCGGAGACTCCGCCGCGCCCTATGTCGCGGTGCCGTACCTGTCCCGGATGGACCTGGCCTACGCCGCCGCCGACGCGGTGGTGTGCCGCTCGGGCGCGATGACGGTGGCCGAGGTGTCGGCGGTCGGCCTGCCCGCCTTCTACGTGCCGCTGCCGCACGGCAACGGCGAACAGGAGTTCAACGCCAGACCGGTGGTGGCCCAGGGTGGTGGCAGAATCGTTCCCGACGCCGAGCTGACCCCGAAATACGTGATCGATGAGGTGATTCCGCTGCTGCTCGACCCCGCCCGACTCGACGCGATGAGCCGCGCCGCCGCAGGCGCGGGCCATCGCGACGCCGCCGACACGGTGGCCAGGATCGTCACCGAGGTCGCCCGATGAGCGGCCCGGCCGAGATCGGCGAATCCACCGGCACGGCACTGCCCGCCGAGCTCGAACGCGTGCACATGGTCGGCATCGGCGGTGCCGGGATGTCGGGCATCGCGCGCATCCTGCTCGCGCGCGGCGGCGCGGTCTCCGGCAGCGACGCCAAGGAGAGCCGGGGCGTGCTGTCGCTGCGGGCCCGCGGCGCCCAGGTGCGCATCGGCCACGACGCCGACGCCCTGGACCTGCTGCCCGGCGGCCCGACCGTCGTGGTCACCACCTACGCCGCCATCCCCAAGACCAATCCCGAACTGGTCGAGGCCAACCGGCGCAAGATCCCGGTGCTGCTGCGCCCGACCGTGCTCGCCGCGCTGATGCGCGGACACAAGACCCTGCTGGTCTCGGGCACCCACGGCAAGACCTCCACCACCTCGATGCTCATCGTCTCGCTGCAGCACTGCGGCGCCGACCCGTCCTTCGCGGTCGGTGGCGAGCTCAACGAGGCGGGCACCAACGCCCACCACGGCAGCGGTGACGTCTTCGTGGCCGAGGCCGACGAGTCCGACGGCTCACTGCTGCAATATGACCCGGACGTCGCCGTGGTCACCAATATCGAATCCGACCACCTGGACTTCTTCGGCACCGACGAGGCCTACATCCAGGTCTTCGACGACTTCGCCGACCGGCTCGCCCCCGGCGGCCTGCTGGTCGTCTGCCTCGACGATCCCGGTTCACTGGCCCTGGCCCACCGGGTCGCCCCCCGCCTGCGCGAACGCGGCGTGGAGGTACTCGGCTACGGCTCGGGCGATCTCGGTGACGCACCCGTGCCCGTCGGCGCGCGCCTGCTGGACTGGCAGCCGCGCGATGTCGGCGGCATCGTGGAATTCGAGCTGGCGGGCGAGCACACCCCGCGCACCGTGCGCCTGGCGGTGCCGGGCAGGCACATGGCCCTCAACGCGCTGGCCGCGCTGCTGGCCGCCAAGGCCACCGGCGCCGACATCGACGAGATCGTGCAGGGCCTGGAGGGATTCGGCGGCGTGCACCGCCGGTTCCAGTTCACCGGCCGCGAGAACGGCGTGCGCGTCTTCGACGACTACGCCCACCACCCCACCGAGGTCCGGGCCGTGCTCGAGGCGGCCGCCCAGTTGGTCGCCCAGGAGGCCCGCGACGGCGCCCGCACCCGGCGCGGTCGGGTGATCGTGGTGTTCCAGCCGCATCTCTACAGCCGCACCGCCACTTTCGCCGCCGAGTTCGGCACCGCGCTGAGCCTGGCCGACGAGGTGGTCGTGCTCGACGTCTACGGCGCCAGGGAGGAACCGCTGCCCGGCGTCAACGGGGCGCTGGTGGCCCAGTCGGTGACCGCACCCGTGCACTACCAGCCGGATATGTCCAAGGTGGGCAAGCAGGTGGCCGGATTGGCCCAGCCCGGTGACGTCGTGATCACCATGGGCGCGGGCGATGTCACTATGCTCGGCGTGCAGATCCTCGACGCCCTGCGGGCCCGGCCGCAGCAGGGCGGCCGGTGAGATTGCCGATGCCCGCCGCGCGCGGGTGGCGCGGCTACCGGCTCTGGACGGCGGTCGGGCTGGTCGCGGTCACGGTGCTGGCGCTGCTCGCGTGGTTCACTCCGGCACTGTCGGTACGAACCGTGCGAATCGACGGTTTGTCCGTGGTAACCCAGGACGAGGTCCGTTCCCGTCTCGAAATACCCGACGGGCGTTCGATGTTGCGCATCGATACCAACTCGATCGCCCAGCGGGTGGCCGCCATCCCGAAGGTGCGCTCGGTGCGGGTGCAGCGCAAGTTCCCGTCCACCGTGCTGGTCACGGTGGTCGAGCGCACCCCGGTGGTTTATGTGGAATCTCCCGACGGCGCGCACCTGATCGACGCCGAGAGCGTCGAATTCGCGATCGAACCGGTGACCCCGATCGGGGTGCCCAAGCTGCTCACCGAGGGCTCCTTCACCGGTCCCGCGGCGACCAGGGCGGCGGTGGATGTGCTGGTCACGCTGCCGCCCGCGCTGTCGGTGCAGGTGGGTGAGGTTGTCGCACGGTCGATTTCGGATGTCTCGCTGAACCTGCGCGACGGGAGGAAGGTAGTGTGGGGCGGCACGGGCGACGGCGAGCGCAAAGCTGCCGTCGTGATGCCGCTGCTGACCCGTGAGGGGACCGTGTTCGACGTGTCGAGTCCGAATCTGGTCACGGTAAAGTGAGCGAAACGTCGGCGCGCCTGCGCCGGGATCGCAGTTGCTGCGAATAGCGTTCCGCAGCAGTCGGATACTTGACATAACGCCAACCCTATGGTTGAGGTTGAGGGTTTTAAGATCGAAGGAAGGCGAGAGCCCATGACGCCCCCGCACAACTACCTTGCCGTGATCAAGGTCGTCGGTATCGGCGGCGGCGGCGTGAACGCCGTCAACCGAATGATCGAACAGGGACTCAAGGGAGTCGAGTTCATCGCGGTCAACACCGACGCCCAAGCCCTGCTCATGAGTGATGCCGACGTCAAACTCGATGTCGGCCGCGAGCTCACCCGCGGTCTCGGCGCAGGCGCCGATCCCGAGGTGGGCCGCAAGGCCGCCGAAGACCACAAGGACGAGATCGAAGAGGTGCTCAAGGGCGCCGACATGGTCTTCGTGACCGCGGGCGAGGGCGGTGGCACCGGTACCGGTGGCGCTCCCGTCGTCGCCAGCATCGCCCGGAAGCTGGGCGCGCTGACCATCGGTGTGGTCACCCGGCCGTTCTCCTTCGAGGGCAAGCGCCGAGGCAACCAGGCCGAGGTCGGCATCAACCTGCTGCGCGAGTCCTGCGACACTCTCATCGTCATCCCCAACGACCGGCTGCTGCAGCTCGGCGACGCGGCGGTGAGCCTGATGGACGCGTTCCGTTCGGCGGATGAGGTGCTGCTCAACGGTGTTCAGGGCATCACCGACCTGATCACCACCCCGGGCCTGATCAACGTCGACTTCGCCGACGTGAAATCCGTGATGTCGGGCGCCGGTTCGGCGCTCATGGGCATCGGCTCGGCGCGCGGTGAGGGCCGCTCGGTCAAGGCCGCCGAGACGGCGATCAACTCGCCGCTGCTCGAGGCGTCGATGGACGGCGCGCACGGCGTGCTGCTGTCCATCGCGGGCGGTTCGGATCTGGGCCTGTTCGAGATCAACGAGGCCGCCTCGCTGGTGCAGGAGGCCGCGCACATCGAGGCCAACATCATCTTCGGAACCGTCATCGACGATTCGCTCGGCGACGAGGTGCGCGTCACCGTCATCGCCGCGGGCTTCGACGGCGGCGGACCGGCCCGGCGCAGCTTCGAGAACACCACGACGACCTCGCGCACCGGCGCCAACCCGATCGGCTCCGGCCGCGCGGGCGAGATCGGGCAGAGCCGTCCCACCGAGGCGCCGGTGCGGCCCACCGAGCCCGCGACCGCCGGGGTCTCCGGTGGCCGGGCGGCCGCGCCGAACTACCGCGACACCGAGCGTTACCGCGAGTCCGAGCGTCAGCGGGTCACCGAGGCCGCGATGAACCGGGTCAACAACCCCGATCAGCGCGACGACGGCGACGATGACGACGACATCGAGGTGCCGATCTTCATGCGCCGGTAGTCGTCCCCGGAACACCGGAAGGGCCCGAACTCCGTGGAGTTCGGGCCCTTCCGCGTGTGGGACCGGCTCAGGCGACCGGGCCCAGGCAGTAGGTGATCTTCGGCTCGTTGACCACGAGGAACTGATCGGCCTCCTCGGTGCACAGGTTCTCATCGACCTGGCCGTCGACGCGGGTGATCACCTTGAAGTCGGCGTCGGCGGCGGTGCACGCCACGTACTTGTAGCCGGTCATCATGCCCTCGTTGTAACAGCTGCCCTCCTTGAAGTTGGGGGCCAGGCACAGGAAGGCGAGGGTGCCGCCGCTGCCGTAGGTCTCCTCGTAGGAGGTGTAGTCCTCGTGGCATTCGACCTTCTGGTCGTGCACCTGGACCACCTGGTAGACCGCGTTCTCGGCCGAGCAGGCCACCGGCTCGGTCTCGGAGTCGACCACCGACGCCGAGATGACGTTGATGCAGTCACCGACCTTCGAGCGGGCGGTGTCGGACTTGCTCGCGTCCTTGGCCACCTCGGTGACCTTGTCCACCGCCGAGCAGCCAGCGACACCGAGTGCCGCGACCGCGAGCAGTGCGAGCGAGAACCGCGAAACCATTCCCTTGCCGGTGAACGTCATGCGAACCTTCTTTCTGGAAACCCTCACCCCCACCTCGGCGGCGATCGGCCCCGATCACCCAACCGCACCCTCCGCGAGCGAGCATCCGGGAAACCACGGGATTGCCAGACCTACGGTCCGGGTTACGCTCTGATCCGCCGGGACAGCGGCGCGGAAATCGGAGGGACCATGCTCGAGCGCGATTTCGTGGGCCGCACCCCCGAACTCGCCGCCCTCGCGACCACCTTCACCGGCACCGACGCCCCCTGGTTACTGCTGGTCGAGGGCCCCGCCGGAATCGGCAAGTCCCGCCTGCTCACCCACTTCACCCACACCACCCCCGGCCGCGTCATCCTGGTAACCGGCACCGAAGCCGCCCGAACCCACCCCCGCTCCCTGCTCGAAGACATCACCGACCAACTCACCACCCCCACCCGGATCGCCACCCCGGCCGAACCTGTACCGGTCCCAGTGGCGGACACTGCGCGGTCGACGGTGGTCGGTGCCGGTGCCGGTGCCGGTGCCGGTGCCGGTGCCGGTGGCGATGTCGGTGCTGGTGCCGCTGGCGGTGCCGGTGACTGTGCGAGTGGCGGTGGCAGTGGCGGCGGCGGCGAGGGCGGTGCCGACGCGGATGCCGGTGGCGATGGTGATGGCGGCTCCGGTGCCGAGGCAGGTGGAGGCATCGACGCGCGAGTTGGTGCCGGTGGCGAGGAGGCCGCCTTCGCTGGTGGGTGGACGGATGCCGAGACCGCACGGTGGTTGCGGCGGGGGCTGGGCGAGGTCGAGACGTTGCTCGTCGTCGATGACGTGCAGTGGGCGGATGCCGAGTCCCTGCGGGTGCTGGGTGCGCTGATCCGGAACCGGCCCGCGGGGTTGCGCGTGCTGCTCGCGTGTCGGACCGGGAGCTGCCCGGCGGTGATCTCCCGATTGTGGCGGGCGCCGCGCGTGCGGGCACTGCGTGTTCTGGTGCCGCCGTTCACGGAAGCCGATGTCGCGAGCCTGCTGCCGGAGCGGGACGCGCGCGGGCGGGAGCGGCTGCTGACGGCCTCGCGGGGGAATCCGCTGTACCTGTCGCTGCTGGCCGGGTTGCCCGAGCGGGAGCTGGAACGGGCGCTGAGCGGCCAGGACCCGGACCCGTCCTCGGACGACTACGCGGCGCTGGACCGGACGATCCGCGCCGAGCTGGCCGAACTGCCCGCCGTCGAACAGCTGGTCGCCCAGGCGGTCGCGGTCTGCGGTGTCCCGCCCGATCTCGAACTGGTGTGCGCGACCGCCGATCTGGGGACCGAGGTGGTGGTCGCGGGTCTCGACGGGCTGGTCACCCGGGGCGTGGCCGGGGTGCGCGAGGGCGCCGTGGTCTTCGCCCACCCGCTGATCCGCGCGGCCGCCTACCGGCTGGCCCCACCCGGCTGGCGGGCCATGGCCCATCGCCGCGCCGCCCTCACCCTGCGCACCCGAAACGCCCCGATGCCCGTGCGGGCCCGCCATCTCGAACACGCCCTGCTCGGTGCCGACGAGCACGCGGGCACCGAACTACGCCAGGCCGCCGACCAGGTGCTGGCCGACGCCCCCGAAGCCAGCGCCCGCTGGCTCGCCACGGCCCGACGCCTCGCACCCGCCGTCACCGATCCACCAGCCGACGCGCTGGCCCTGGGCCGCGCGCTGCTGCTGTCCGGCGCCGCCGCGCGGGCGGGGGAGGAGCTCGCGCCGGTCGCACACACGCCGGGCCCACACCAACTCGAGGCCCTACTGCTGTCCGCGCGGTGCGCACGCATGCTGGGCCGCGTCGAACAGGCCCGTACGCTGCTCGAAACCGCCGCCTGCCTACCCCGCCGCCCCGGCGACGGACCTGTCCAACTCGAACTAGCCATCCTCGAAATGCAGGACCACCAGCACACCGAGGCCAGAACCCGACTCGCCACCCTGTTCGCCGCTCCCACCATCGCGAAGCCGGACGCTGTCACCCCGCCAGCAACCGGAAATCCAGCCGTTGTCGCGTCGGTGGCGAGCGGGGATTCGACCGTTGTCGCCTCGACCGTGAGCTCTGACTCGGTCGACGGCCCCGCGACCTCGAGCGAGAGTTCAGCCGCTGCGCCTTCGGCCGTGAGCGCGGGTTCAGCAGCTGTGACCTCGGTCGTGCGCGGAGATTCGGCCGTTGTCGCCTCGGCCGTGGGCGCGGATTCGGCCGACGGCGCCGCGTTCCCGAGTGCGGATCGGGCCGTCGTTGCTGCGGCGACCGCACTGCGCTGTCTGAGCCTGCTCGCCGATGCCCGCTTCGCCGAGGCCGACATCCTCTACGGCGACTGTGCGGCGGCCTTCGCGACTCTCGACGACGTGGGGCTGCGCGAGATCGTCCACGCTGTGCCCGCCTTCGGCTGGTGCGCGTACTTCCTCGACCACGACCCGGACGGCCTGCGACTGCTCGACCGCGCCATCGCCGTGAGCCGCCGCTTCGGCCGCAGCTACGCCCTCGCCGAGCTGCACACCGTGCGCGCCTACTCGCTCACCAAACTCGGCCGCCTCACCGAATCGCTCGCGGCCGCCGACGACGCCACCGACTCCGCGACCACCTTCCACTACCCCGACCTGCTCGCCTTCGCGGGCGCCGTCAAACTCCGCACCCTCCAGTTCACGGCCCCCACCGACCTCGCCACCGCCCAGTGGCACACCGTCGCCGCCCTACCCCGCCCCGCCGTCCGCTGGTGGCGCCGCGTCGTCGACAACATCCTCGCCGAAACCGCCCGCACCCTCGCCATCCCCACGCCACCCCCAACCCCCGAAGACCACCCCGGCCCCCTCCGCCCCACCCTCCTCGCCCGCGCCGCCCACCTGGCCCTGTCCACCGGCGACCTCCCCACCGCCGAATCCCTCGTCACCCGCGCCGAACAAGCCGCAGCCCTCACCCCGCCACCCCACACCCACCGCCCCACCGAGCCCGACCGCCCCGCTGCCGATGCCGACCGGGCCGCCGTGCCGGACAGTCAGATCGGAGCGGCACTGCTCGCCCGCGCCGACTACGAAACTGCCGTCGGCGCGTGGGAATCGGCCGACGTGGCAGCGACCGCCGCCGCCACGGCCTTCCGCCGCGCGGGCATGGTCGTGAACGCCGCGCAGGCCGACCTCCTGGCCGGGATCATCGCCGGTCGCCGGGGTGATTTCGGCACCGCCACCAGCCGATTCGCCACCGCCCGTGGCGTCTTCGCCGAGGCGGGTGCCCAGCGTCTGCTCGCCGACACGATCGCCGCCCAGCGCCGCCTCGCCGGGAGCCGAAGCCCCGGCCCCGCCGCCACGCTCACCCGACGCGAGCGCGAGGTCGCCGAACTCGCCGCCCACGGCCACTCCAACAAGGACATCGCCGCCCACCTCTACCTGAGCCCCCGCACCATCGAGGACCACCTGGGCCGCGTCCTGCGCAAACTCGGCCTCACCGGCCGGGCGGGCATCGCCCGCAAACTCGACGAACTCGCCGCGCCGCCGCCCAGCACCTGACCCGCGGCTCCGGCCGCAGCTACGCGGCGCCGACTCTCACCACCTGAACCGCAGCCCTGGCCGCTGCGACGCGGCGCAGACTCTGCCCATCTGACTCCGCCCATCTGACTCCGCGACTCCGGCCGCCGCGACCCGGCACCGACTCCCACCTGACCCCGCGGTCCCGACTGCCCCGACCCAGCGCCGACGCCCAGCCCGCGCGACCTGCGACAACGTCCGGAGCGACCGACCTCACCGGGCACCCCCACGCCGACTCGCACTACCCTCGACCCCATGACTTCCGCGCCTCCCACCGTGACCGTGCGTCGGGTGACCACCACCCGCGCCGGTGGCTTCTCCGTCGCCCCGTACGACTCGTTCAACCTGGGCGATCACGTCAACGACGATCCGGAAGCCGTGCGCCGCAATCGGGTTCGCCTGGCCGAGGGGATCGGGCTCACCCCGGACCGGCTGGTGTGGATGGAACAGGTGCACGGGCGCGCCGTGGAGATCGTCGACGGGCCGCGCGCCGAGCCGGTGCCGGTCACCGACGCCCTGGTCACCACCGTCCCGAATCTCGCGCTGGTGGTGCTCAGCGCCGACTGCGTGCCGATCCTGCTCTCCGACGACGAGGCCGGGGTGATCGCCGCGGTGCACGCGGGCCGCGTCGGTGCCCGCATCGGCATCGTGCCCCGGGTGCTCGAGGCGATGGTCTCGGTCGGCGCCAGGGTCGACCGGATCGGCGCGTTCCTCGGCCCCGCCGCCTCCGGCCGCCAGTACGAGGTGCCCGCCGCCATGCGCGCCGATGTCGAAGCCCACCTGCCCGGCAGCGCCACCACCACCGTGCGCAAGACTCCTGGCCTCGACCTGCGCGCGGGTATCCGCCGCCAGCTCACCGAGGCGGGCGTGGCGGGTGTGGCCGTCGACCCGCGCTGCACCATCGAGGACAAGACCCTGTTCAGCCACCGCCGCGGCGCCCCGACCGGCCGCATCGCGGGCGTGATCTGGATGGATCCCACCGCATGAATGGTCAGCGACCGGAGGCGGAGCGCGACCACGGCGGACCCGGTACGAGCGGTGAGCACGACCCGGCCCGGGTCACCGAACTCTCGACCGCCCTCGACGGCCTGCTCGCCCGCATCGACACCGCCGTCGCCGCCGCGGGCCGACCGCCCGGTTCGGTCCGCCTGCTCCCGGTGACGAAGTTCTTCCCCGCCGCCGACGTCGACATCCTCTACCACCTCGGCCGCCGGGAATTCGGTGAATCGCGCGAGCAGGAGGCCTCGGCCAAGGTCGCCGAGCTGGCCTATCCGGACGCCGAATGGCACATGATCGGCCGTCTGCAACGCAACAAGGCGCGCGCGGTGGCCCGCTGGGCGCACACCGTGCACTCGGTCGACAGCGAACGTCTGGCTATCGCTCTAGACCGCGCCGCGCAGGACGCGCTCGACGCGGGCGAGCGCGCAGAACCCCTGCGTGTGCTGCTGCAGGTGAGCCTGGACGCCGACCCCGGACGCGGGGGTGTCGAACCCGCCGATCTGCCCGCCCTGGCCGACCTCGTCGCGAAGTCGCCGGGTCTACATCTGGCCGGTCTGATGGCGATTCCGCCCCTTGACGCCCCGACTCATGCGTCCTTTGCGAAGCTTGCGACTTTGCACACTTCGCTGCTGCGCCGACACGCCGACGCCACCGAGCTTTCTGCAGGTATGTCGGGTGATTTGGAGAATGCGGTCGAACACGGTTCGACGTGTGTGCGTGTCGGAACCGCCTTGATGGGCACTCGACCGATAACCTCGGCGTAGCAAAGAAACCTCATCAGTCACATTCGACACATACGATTGGGCCGAAGAGGCGCTGAGCAAGAACTTCAACACCCGGCCGCCACCGGGGCCGAAGGAAGGTCGACCAGATGAGCACGCTGCACAAGTTCAAGGCGTACTTCGGCATGGTTCCGCTCGACGAGTACGAAGACGATTACGTCGACGATCACGCCCCCCGCGGCGCCGAGGAGCGCGCCGGTCGCGTCCGGCCGCGCGGTTACGACCGATACGCCGAAGACCGCTACGGCCCCGACCGTTTCGAGGACGAGGCAGACGACTACCCGCAGCCGGCCTACAAGTCGGCCTACCAGGCGCGTCGCGACGACTACGTCGCCGACACCTACGCCGAGGATCGCTACGACACGCCACGGCGCCCGACCAGGATCGATGCGGCCCCGTCGTCGGGCCGGTCGTTCCGGGCGGGCGGTGTCGCACCCGGTATGCGCGGCTCCACTCGTGGTGCGCTCGCGGTCGATCCCGACGCCGAGGAGCGCAGGCTGGAGGAGCGCTTGCGCCCCGAGCCCGCGCCCGCGCGGCGGCCCGGGATCTTCGAGGACGGAGGTCCCTTGTCCAAGATCACCACGCTGCGCCCGCGCGATTACAGCGAGGCCAGGATCATCGGTGAGCGTTTCCGCGAGGGCAACCCGGTCATCATGGACCTGGTCGATCTGAGCAATGCCGACGCGAAACGCCTGGTCGATTTCGCCGCGGGCCTGGCCTTCGCGTTGCGCGGGTCCTTCGACAAGGTCGCGACGAAGGTGTTCCTGCTCTCACCGGCCGATGTCGACGTATCGGCGGAAGAACGCCGCCGGATCGCCGAAAACGGCTTCTACAACCAGAAATAGTGGCGGTCTCCGCCACCGGCTGATGGCCGCCCGCGCCCCGCGCGGCGCGGCCATTTTGCACACTGCCGATTTTGCGGCAGAGTGAAGACGTGGCCCTGTTCGCGGTTCTGTACCTCGTGCTTTTCGTCTTCTGGCTGTTGTTGATCGGCCGGGTGATCGTCGAGTTCATTCGCAGTTTCGCGCGCGACTGGCGCCCGACCGGTGTGGTGGTGATCATCCTGGAGGTCATCTTCACCATCACCGACCCACCGGTGAAACTCCTGAGGCGGTTGATACCTCCTGTGAATCTCGGGGGTATCCGGCTCGATCTGTCGATAATGGTCCTGCTCTTCGTGGTGTTCATCCTGATGTCCATCGTGGGTAGGCTCGGGCAGCCCGTGACCTCCGTGTGACATACTGAATCGAGAAGACCGCTTGCTAGTTCTCCAAAAGACGCGTGAAGGGATCCTTCGATGCCGCTGACTCCCGCCGATGTGCATAACGTCGCGTTCAGCAAACCGCCGATCGGTAAGCGCGGCTACAACGAGGACGAGGTCGATGCCTTCCTGGATCTCGTCGAGCAGGAGCTGTCGCGCCTGATCGAGGAGAACGCCGACCTGCGTCAGCGGGTCGCCGAACTCGACACCGAGCTGGCCGACGCCAAGAAGAACCGTGGCTCTGCCCCGGTCGCCGCCGTGAAGGCCCCGGTCCAACAGGCCCCGCCGCCAGCACCGGAACCGATTCCGGCACCGGCGCCCGCGCCGCCGCCCGCGCCCATGCCGGTCGCCGCGCCCGCCGCCGCGGGCCCCGACGCGAACATGCAGGCCGCGAAGGTGCTCACCCTGGCGCAGGAGATGGCCGACCGGCTCACCACCGACGCCAAGACCGAGGCCGAGGGACTGCTCTCGAACGCGCGGGCAAACTCCGAGCGACTGGTCGGCGACGCCCGTACCCGCTCCGAGGCGATGATCTCCGACGCGCGGCAGAAGTCCGACGCGATGCTGACCGACGCGCAGAACCGCTCCGACACCCAGATCCGGCAGGCCAAGGACAAGGCCGAGGCGCTCACCGCCGACGCCGAGCGTCAGCACGCCGAGATCATGGCGACCATCACCCAGCAGCGCACGGTGCTGGAGAGCCGCATCGAGCAGCTCAAGACCTTCGAGCGCGAGTACCGCGTGCGCCTGAAGTCCTACCTGGAGTCGCAGCTCGAGGAACTGGAGAACCGTGGTTCGGCCGTTCCGGTCGACGGTGGCGAATTCGCCGGGGAAACCAACGGTTCGGCCAACACCCTCGCTCCGGCCTCCTTCGCCAAGGGCGCCAAGTAAACTGGACCCGGGTCGCGCGGCAGCACACGCCGCGTGATCCGGGAACGCCCAGTTATCGTCGGGCTGCTCGGTTGCTTGGGAGTCAGCATGCTCGTCTTGACGCTTGTCCTCGCGGCGCTCGGTTTCGGACTGCTCGTCGCGGCGCTCGCCACCGGTTCGGTGCTGTGGGCGTGGGGGTGCATCCTGATCTGTCTGCTCGGCGCGGGCACCCTGTTGGTGAGCGCGCTGGCCACCCGAAAACCCGAGAGCGACGCCGTCCCACCCGGACGCCACGCCCGGCGTGACTGACCCGGGGCCGAAATATTCGCTCGACAGGCCCGGTTAGAATCGAACGACATACGGCAGTGATCCGGCCATCACCGGGGAGTCTTCGGAAGAACGGCGCGCGAGCGCTCAGTAGAACCGAACGGGCGAGCCCGTCACAGCTCACCACGAGAGGCGCGTTCCCCGTCGGGACGCGCAAGCGGGGTGGTACCGCGGTCTCGGCGCACCGGCGTCGGCATCGTCCCCGTGCCCAGGAACGCGCCGACGGCGCGACGGCACGAGGAGCACTTCCGCGATGGCGGACGAGACAACCACCGGTGGCGCGTACCCGCGGGTCGATTTCGGCGCGAAGTCCGGTGCCACATTCCCGGAACTCGAACAGCAGGTGCTGTCCTACTGGGCCGCCGACGATACTTTCCAGGCCAGCCTGGCCAATCGCGCGGGCGCCGAGGAATTCGTCTTCTACGACGGCCCGCCCTTCGCCAACGGTCTGCCGCACTACGGCCACCTGCTCACCGGCTACGTCAAGGACCTGATCCCGCGCTTCCAGACCATGCGCGGCAAGCTGGTCGACCGCCGCTTCGGCTGGGACACCCACGGCCTGCCCGCCGAGATCGAGGCCGAGAAGCAGCTCGGCATCACCGACAAGGCGCAGATCGACGAGATGGGGCTGGCCGAGTTCAACGCCGCCTGTAAGTCCTCGGTGCTGCGCTACACCGGCGAGTGGCGCGACTACGTCACCCGCCAGGCGCGCTGGGTCGACTTCGACAACGACTACAAGACCCTCGATCTCGACTTCATGGAGTCGGTGATGTGGGCCTTCAAGACCCTCTACGACAAGGGCCTGATCTACCAGGGCTTCCGGGTGCTGCCCTACAGCTGGTACGAGCAGACGCCGCTGTCGAACCAGGAGACCCGCCTCGACGACGCCTACAAGATGCGCCAGGACCCGGCGGTCACCGTCGACATGGTGCTCAGCGTGCCCGCCGAGCATCCCCTGGCCGCCCTCGACGGCGCGAACGCGCTGATCTGGACCACCACGCCGTGGACGCTGCCGTCCAACCTGGCCGTCGCGGTGCACCCCGACGTGCGCTACGTGCATCTGCGCGCCGCCGACGGCAAGCGCTATCTGCTTGCCGCCGAACGGGTCTCGCACTACGTCCGGGAGTTCGGCGAGGAGCCCGAGATGCTCGGCGAGTACGACGGCGCGGCGCTGGCCGGGCTGTCCTACGCCCCGCCGTTCGACTTCTTCCTCGGTCACCCGAACGCGCACCGCGTGCTCACCGCCGACTACGTCACCACCGATTCCGGCACCGGAATCGTCCACCTCGCACCGGCTTTCGGTGAGGAGGACATGGATGTGGCCACGGCCAACGGCATCGAGATCGTGCAACCGCTCGATCCGGGCGGCAAGTTCACCTCGATGGTGCCGCCGTACGAGGGCCTGATGGTCTTCGACGCCAACCCGGTGATCATCAAGGATCTCAAGGCCGCCGGAAAGCTGTTGCGGCACGAGACGATCGAGCACTCCTACCCGCACAGCTGGCGTTCGGGGCAGCCGCTGATCTACATGGCGGTGCCGTCCTGGTTCGTCGCGGTGACCAAGTTCCGCGACCGGATGGTCGAGCTCAACCAGCGCATCAGCTGGGTGCCCGAGCACATCCGCGACGGCCAGTTCGGCAAGTGGCTCGAGGGCGCGCGCGACTGGAACATCAGCCGCAACCGCTACTGGGGCAGCCCGATCCCGGTGTGGGTCTCCGACGACCCGGCCTACCCGCGCGTGGACGTCTACGGCTCGCTCGACGAGCTCGAGCGCGACTTCGGCGTGCGCCCGGCCGACCTGCACCGCCCCTACATCGACGACCTCACCCGGCCCAATCCCGATGACCCGACCGGGAACTCGACCATGCGCCGGGTGCCCGAGGTGCTCGACTGCTGGTTCGAGTCGGGCTCGATGCCGTATGCCCAGGTGCACTACCCGTTCGAGAACAAGGAGTGGTTCGACAGTCACTTCCCCGGCGATTTCATCGTCGAGTACAACGGGCAGACCCGCGGCTGGTTCTACACCCTGCACGTGCTGGCCACGGCGCTGTTCGACTCGCCCGCGTTCAAGACGGTCTCCGCGCACGGCATCGTGCTCGGTGACGACGGCCTGAAGATGTCGAAGTCCAAGGGCAACTACCCCGACGTCAACGAGGTCTTCGACCGCGACGGCTCCGACGCCATGCGCTGGTTCCTGATGAGCTCGCCGATCCTGCGCGGCGGCAACCTCATCGTCACCGAGCGCGGCATCCGCGAAGGCGTCAGCCACGCGCTGCGCCCGCTGTGGAACGCGTGGACCTTCCTGCAGCTCTACGCCTCCAAGCCGGGGACGTGGCGCACGGATTCGCCGAATGTGCTCGACCGCTACATCCTGGCCAAGCTCGCGGTGACCCGCGATGTGATCACCGAGGCGCTCGAGACCTACGACATCGCCGGTGCCGCCGAGGAACTGCGGTCCTTCGCCGACGCGCTCACCAACTGGTACGTGCGCCGGTCGCGGTCGCGGTTCTGGTCCGAGGACCGCGACGCCGTCGACACGCTACACACGGTGCTCGAGGTGGTCACCCGCCTGTCCGCGCCGCTGCTGCCGCTGGTCAGCGAGGTGATCTGGCGTGGGCTCACCGGTGGGCGTTCGGTGCACCTGGCCGACTGGCCCGCCGCCGACGAGCTGCCCCACGATCGTGAGCTGGTGGCCTCGATGGACGAGGTGCGCACGGTCTGCTCGACGGTGCTGAGCCTGCGCAAGGCCAAGAACCTGCGGGTGCGTCTGCCGCTGGCCGAGACCACCATCGCCGCGGCCGACGCCGAGCGGCTCGCGCCGTTCGTCGAGCTGATCGCCGACGAGGTCAACGTCAAGAAGGTCGACCTGACCACCGATGTGGCCAGCCACGGCCGCTTCGAGCTGGCCGTCAACGCGCGGGCGGCCGGTCCGCGCCTGGGCAAGCAGGTGCAGACGGTGATCAAGGCCGTCAAGGCGGGGGAGTGGACCGAGTCCGCCGACGGTGTGGTCAGCGCGGCCGGGATCACCCTGCTGCCCGAGGAGTACACCCAGCGCCTGGTCGCGGCCGAGCCCGAGTCCACCGCCGCCCTGCCCGGTAATGCCGGTCTGGTGGTGCTGAACTCGGTGGTCACCGAGGAACTGGAGGCCGAGGGCTGGGCCCGCGACCTCATCCGCGATCTGCAGGAGACCCGCAAGGCCCGTGGGCTCGAGGTCTCCGACCGGATCTCGGTACTGCTCGAGGTCCCGGCCGAACGGCTGGACTGGGCGCGGACCCACCGCGATCTGATCGCGGGCGAGATCCTGGCCACCAGCCTGGAATTCGGCGCGGCCACCGGCGCGGCGGCCGAACTCACCGGCGGCGTCCGAGCCGACGTCGCCAAAGCCTGACCGCTCGCACGCAGCGCCCCCACGTCGTTCACGGCGTGGGGGCGCTGTCGTTTCCGGTGCGGCGCGCGGAAGGTGCTGGGAGTTTGCTGATGTAGCTGACAGCGGTCGCATCATCGCGCAGAATCAATCAGCGTTACTGCTGATGCGCATGGAACCCGCTGAGGCGGCAGTGACTGTTCGTGACGATTGTCCTGTGGAAACGGTGCCGCGCCGAGGGTAGCGACACGCTCGGCGCGACACCGGTCCACGTGGGTAACCGGAAGGGCGCTCCTGTGCGACGAAAAGTACTGCGACGGTTGGCCTTCGGCTTCGCTGCCACGCTCGTCACCACCCTGGTGCTCGCCGGGCCTGCCTGGTCGCAGACCGGCAGTTCCTCGGGCTCGGGCCCGTCGGGCTCCTCCACCGGCAGCTCCAGCGGTTCGGGCATGATCCCGTTCCCCAGCGCCACCGGCATCGGCGCGCTCACCGCCGCGGCCACCCAGATCGGCAAACCCTACGAGTGGGGCGCGATGGGCCCGCACGCGTGGGACTGCTCGGCGCTGGTGCAGTGGGCCTTCCGCCAGGTGGGTGTCATCCTGCCGCGCACCACCTGGGAGCAGGCCGAGGTCGGCCTGCCGGTGACCTACGGCGGCCTGGCGCCCGGTGATGTCGTCATCCTCAACGGCGACGGCTCACACGTCGGCATCTACGCGGGGATGGGCCAGATCCTCGACGCCCACGACTGGGGCGTCCCGGTCGGCCTGCATCCCCTGCGCGAATTCGACATCTTCGCGATCAGAAGGTTCTAGTCGACCAGTTGACGCAGCAGCGGCCCGTACTCGGGATGGGCCAGCGCCGAGGCGAACTGGGCGACCAGGTAGTCGGCCGGGTTGCCGGTGTCGTACCAGCGGCCCTGGATGACCTGGCCGTACACCGCGTGGTTGGCGGCGTAGTTGTTGATCGCGTCGGTCAGGTACACCTCGCCGGTCTGGTGCGTGTACCAGTTGTCGGTCTGCTGCTGCAGCTCCTCGATGATGCCCGGGGTCACCACGTACCCGCCGATCGCCGCGAACGCCGAGGGGGCGTCCTCGGGCTTGGGCTTCTCCATCAGGCCGGAGATGCGCAGCAGGCCGTCGTCGAGGTCCTCGCGGACCACCGGCACGCCGTAGCGCTGCGATTCGCCCGGTTCCATCGGCAGCAGGGCCAGCACCGGGCAGCCGGTCGACTCGTAGGCGGTGATGAGCTGCTGGGCGCGCGGGACCTCGGCGACGAACACGTCGTCGGGCCACAGCACCAGCATCGGCTCGTCGCCGAGATGCCGGGCGGCGTTGAGCACCGGGGTGCCGTTGCCGTAGGGGCCGTGCTGGTCCAGGTAGGTGATGTGCCCGGCCTGCGAGAGCTCGCCGACCTCCTCCACCGCGTCGGCGAAAGCGGCCTTGCCGTCGGCGCGTAGCTGCGCGACCAATGCCGGGTTCGGCCGGAAGTGGTCCTGGATCAGCGACTTGCCGCCGCTGACCACGATGGTGATGTCGGTGATGCCCGAGGAGACCAGCTCGCGGACGGTGTGCTCGATGACCGGCTTGTCGCCGACCGGCAGCATCTCCTTCGGCGTCGCCTTGGTCAGCGGGAGCAGCCGGGAGCCGATGCCCGCCGCCGGAATGACAGCCTTGCGGATCTTCATCCTCCGATCATCACACACCCACCTGTGTCCTGGCTGTGGCATGGCTGTCAACCGGCCTGGCGTCGGTGTCGGTACCGCCGCGTAGATTGCGGCTGGTGAGCACCGACACCAGGGCCGACGCCGCGGTCACCGGCCGCCGCTGGGTGCTGCACATCGATATGGACGCCTTCTTCGCCTCGGCCGAACAGCTCACCCGGCCGACCCTGCGCGGCAGGCCGGTACTGGTCGGCGGGGTGGGGCAGCGGGGCGTGGTGGCCGGAGCCAGCTACGAGGCCCGCGTCTACGGCGCCCGCTCGGCCATGCCCATGCACCAGGCGCGGCGCCTGATCGGTGTCTCGGCGGTGGTGGTCCCGCCACGCGGGGCGGTGTACTCGGTGCTGAGCGCGCGGGTGTTCGACGTCCTGCGCGGTCGCATCCCGGTGCTGGAGACGCTGTCGTTCGACGAGGCGTTCGGCGAGCCCGCCGAACTGGCCGGAGCCAGCGTGGCCGAGGTCGAACGGTACTGCCAGGGGCTGCGCGAGCTGGTGCGCGCGCACACCGGGCTGACCGCCTCGATCGGCGCCGGGACCGGCAAGCAGCTGGCGAAGATCGGGTCCGGGCTGGCCAAACCCGACGGGCTGCGCGTCATCTCGCCCGCCGAACAGGGCGCGCTACTGGCCGCGTTGCCGGTGCGCAAGCTGTGGGGGATCGGGCCGGTCGCCGAGGGCAGGCTGCGCAGTCTCGGCATCGAGACCGTGGGCGCGTTCGCGGCGCTGCCGGAATCGGAGGCGGCCTCCATCCTGGGCGGCAGCGTGGGGGCCGCGCTGCACCGGCTGGCCCGCGGCGTCGACGACCGTCCGGTCACCGAACGCGCCGAGGCCAAACAGATCAGCGCCGAGAACACCTACGAGCGCGACATCGTCACCCTGCCCGACCTGCGCGCCGCCGTCACCGCCATGGCCGCCGCCGCGCACCGCCGCCTCGAACGCGACGGGCGGGCCGCGCGCACCGTCGTACTCAAACTCAAGAAATCCGATATGGGCATCGTGACCAGGTCGTTCACCCTGCCCTACGCCACCACCGACCCGGCCACCCTCACCGCCGCCGCGCAACGCTCGGCCATCGACCCGGCCGAACTCGGACCGATCCGGCTGGTCGGGGTCGGCTACGGCGGCCTGTCGCTGGTCCGGCAGGAATCGCTGTTCCCCGAACTCGACCAAGCCGTCCCCGAAGACCTGGCCACCGTCGACGAACCCGCCCCGGAACCGGAGCAACCCCGCGATCCGCCCGCCGGGCAGTGGTTTCCGGGCATGGACGTGCGGCATCCGGACCACGGGCACGGGTGGGTGCAGGGCGCGGGCTACGGGGTGGTCACGGTACGGTTCGAGACGAGCTCGACAGGCCCGGGTCCGGCGCGTACCTTTCCAGCCGACGACACCGGGCTGTGCCGGGCGGATCCGCTCGACAGCCTCGCCTGAGGAGTAGCCTCGGCAACCGCGATGGAATCTCTGCCACCTCGAACGCAAAGGACGAGAAGTTGAAGCTTCGTACGACCGGACGTGTCGCGATCGCCGGACTGGCGGTGGTCGCCGCCCTCGGGCTGAGCGCGTGCAGCGACGACAAGGGTGACAAGCCCGCCGCCAAGTCCACCACCAGCGCCATGACCACCACCGCCTCCGCCGCGGCCGACCTCCCGCCGGTGCCGACGGTCGAGCAGCTCAACGAGCAGCTCAACACGGCCCTGGACCCGTCGGTGCCCAACGACCAGAAGCTGGACTTCGTCCAGGGTGGGTCGGCCGACCCCGAACTGCCCAACCGGCTGGCGCAGGCCGCACAGGACGCCGGGGTGCAGGTGCAGGTCACCGAGGTGACCTCCTTCGGCGACAGCGTCAACGCCAAGGCCGACTTCACGGTGAACGGGCAGACCAATGTGGTCGACGTGCCGTTCGTCGCCGAGGACGGCAAGTGGAAGGTCCAGAAGGCGTGGGCCTGCCAGATGCTGACCAACTTCGGCCAGCAGTCGGTGGCTTGCGCCTGAGCTGTGTTTGTTGGAGCGCTGGCGCGCTCGGGTTCGCGGCCCTGAAGGGCCGCCGGTCAGGCACCGCTGCTTGCTCCTTCGTCGCGTACGCAGCGGCGCCTGACCGGCGACCCGCCGCGAACCGCCGCTGCGCGGCGGCCCCTCCTCAGGGTCGGGGTGTGCGGGGCCGGTAGGGCGGTTATGGCGGTTTGCCCCGCGGGGCGGGCCTCGGCCGGAGGGGGATGATGTTCGGGGCGCGGCTACTATCGGGCCCCGTGGTAGAGACGATCGTGCGGCGGGGGCATCCGCCCAAGGATGCTTCGGCGGCGGGTGACGGGGGAGCGCGCGGGGGATGGGCGCGGATCGTCGCGATCGTCGCGGGGCTGTTCGCGGTGCTGGCCGCGGTGGCCATTCCGTTTCTGCCGGTGCGGGTCGACGCGGCCTCGGTGTCGTGGCCGCAGCGGGGGTCGGTCGCGGGGGTTGAGGCGCCGCTGGTGGCCTACGCGCCCGCCGCGCTGTCGGCCACGGTGCCGTGTAGTGCGTTGAGTTCGCTGGCGGCCGAGGGTGGGGTCGCGGTGTCGACCGTGCCTCGGCAGTCGGCGGACATGGAACGCTACGGCTTCGTCGTGAAGGTCGTCGCCGATACCGACGAGCGGCCGGGGCGGGTGGATGTGGTCTCGCGCTCGACGCTGCTGTGGACCGCGCCGCTGGCCGAGACCATCGACCGGTCCTGCGCGCTCACCGTCTCGCTCACCCCGGACGAATCCGTCGTCACCACCACCGGTTTCGGCGCGTCGGGCGCGACCGTGCCGGGGGATCGGCGGCCGCAGGTCGTCGGGGTGTTCAGCGAGCTGACGACCGCTCCGGCCGACCTGGCCGTGCGCGTCGACGTCGACGCCCGCTACACCACCTCGCCCACCTGGCCCAAGCTGGCCGTGATCGTCCTGTGCCTGCTGGCGACGGCCCTGTCGCTCTACGCCCTGCACCGCCTCGACGCCCTCGACGGGCGTTCGGCCCGCCGGTTCCTGCCGCAGCGCTGGTGGCGGCTGCGTCCGGTCGACTGGCTGGTCTTCGCGACCCTGGTCGTCTGGCACTTCATCGGCGCCAACACCTCCGACGACGGCTACATCCTCGGCATGGCCAGGGGCGCGCGCAGTTCGGGCAACATGTCGAACTACTACCGCTGGTTCAGCGTCGACGAGGGCCCGTTCTACACCCCCTACACCGACATCATCGGGTGGATCACCCATATCTCCGCGGTCAGCCCGCTGGTGCGTCTGCCCGCACTCGGCGCGGGCATCCTCACCTGGTGGCTGATCAGCCGCGAGGTGCTGCCCCGCCTCGGTGTCGCGATGCGGCACCGCAAGGTGGTCACCTGGACCGCGGCGCTGGTGTTCCTGGCCTTCTGGCTGCCCTACAACAACGGTCTGCGCGCGGAATTCGTGGTCGCGCTGGGTGTGCTGGTCACCTGGGTGTCGGTCGAACGGGCGATCGCGACCCGGCGGGTGCTGCCGTTCGCGGTCGCGGTGATCGTGGCCGCGTTCACCCTCACCGGCGCCCCCTCTGGCCTGATCTGCCTGGGCGCGCTGGTCGCCGGTGCCCGCGTGGTGACGGCCGTGATCGTGCGCCGCGCGCGGACGGTGGGCTATCTCGCCCAGCTGCTGCCGGTCCTGGCCGCGGGCACGGTGGTGCTCACCGTCGTGTTCGCCGACCGGACCCTGGCCGGGGTGCGCGAGATGTTCGCCGTGCACAGCGGAATCGGGCCGGGGGAGTCCTGGTTCTTCGAGTTCCTGCGCTACCAGTACCTGTTGCAGCTCAATGCCGACGGCTGGCTGACGCGGCGCTTCGGGGTGTTCGTCATGCTGCTGGGCCTGCTGGTCTGCACCGTCACCCTGCTGCGGCGCGGCGGGCGCATCCCGGGCATCGCGGTCGGCCCGACCCGGCGCATGCTCGGCATCACCGTCGCCGCCATGGCGCTGATGATGTTCTCGCCCACCAAGTGGACCCACCAGTTCGGTGTGTTCGCGGGCCTGGCCACCTGTGTCGCCGCGGTGACCGCGGTCGCGGTGAGCTCGGAGGTGCTGCGGCCGCTGCGCAATCGGGCGCTGTTCGCCGCGGCGGTGTTCTTCGCCCTGGCCATGACCTTCGTCGGCGCCAACGGCTACTGGTACGTGTCCTCGTGGGGCATCCCGTGGTGGGACAAGCCGCCGACGGTCGCCGGATACGGCCTGTCGACCGCGTTCGTCGCGTTGACCGTGCTCGCCCTGGCCGTCGCCGCCTGGTACCACATCCATCCGAGCCCCAAGCCGCGCGCGACCAGGCTGGCCGGGTTGCCGGTGCTGGCGATCGCCGCCGCCATGATGGTGCTCTTCGAGCTGGCCTCCTTCGCGAAAGCGACGGTCGCGCAGTACCCGGCGTACTCGCTGGCCAGCTCCAACTTCCAGGCCGCCTTCGCCGGAGGCTGCGGGATGGCCGACGAGGTCCTGGTCGAAACCGACCCGAACGCCTCGATGCTGTCCCCGCTCAGCGGCGATGTCACCACCGCGCTCGCCGGTGAGTCGACCGGTTTCCGGCCCGACGGCGTGGCCCCGGTGCTCACCTCCGACGAGGTGGAATCGACCACCGGCCAGGCCAATTCGGTCTCCGACGATCCCGACACCCTGCGCGACGCCTCCACCTCGGCGGGCTCGGAATCGCGTCAGGGCTCGCTGCAGCTCCCGTTCGGTCTCGACCCCGCGAGCACCCCGGTCCTGGGCAGCTACCGCTCCGGCGCGCAGGAACCGGCGTCGCTGACCACCGGCTGGTTCCGCCTGCCCGACGGTCCGCGCGGGCCGCTGCTGGCGATCGCCGTGGCGGGCCGGATCCGCTCGGTCGACGCCGACGGCATCGTCCACCCCGGCCAGGACCTGGCCGTCGAATACGGCACCGTCGGTTCCGGCGAGGACGTCACGGTAGGAGGCCGGGTCGACCCGATCGACATCGGCCCCGCGCCCACCTGGCGCAACCTGCGCGTCCCGCTCGACCAGATCCCCGGCGACGCGAACGTCGTGCGCCTGGTCGCCGCCGACAAGGATCTCGGCGGCGATCAGTGGCTCGCGGTGACCCCGCCGCGCATGCCGCGCACGACCACCCTGAACGCCCTGGTCGGCCGCGAGAGCCCGGTCCTGCTCGACTGGGCGGTGGGCCTGCACTTCCCGTGCCAGAACCACCTGCCGACCTACAACGGCATCGCCGACCTGCCCGAATACCGCATCCTGCCCGACCGCAACGGCGCCACCATCACCAACCTGTGGCAGGGCCACGACGGCGGCGGCCCGCTCGGCTGGACCCAACTCCTGTTCACCGCCCGCACCCTGCCGACGTACCTGAACAACGACTGGGACCGCGACTGGGGCTCCCTCGAGCGCTACCTCCCTCTCGACCCCACCGCGGGCCCCGCGCACACCGACGTCCACTCCGACAACCGCTGGGGCACCTGGACACCCGGCCCCACCATCACCGTCTGGTAGCTCCGGTGGCGGCTCCCCGGCGATGCCGCCACCAGGGCGTGGTGCTCGGCCGACCAGGCCCGGTCAGCGGCTTGTGTTGGCGATGCGCAGGGCGAGGTCGGGGAGGTCGGCGCCGGTGAGGCCGGGGTAGCCGTGCAGGATCGCACGCCAGTCGGCGGGGACCGCGGAGGCGCCCCAGCGGGCGCCGAGCAGGCCGCCCGCGATGGCGGCGGTGGTGTCGGTGTCGTTGCCCGCGCGCACGCACGCCTCGAGGGCCCGCGGCAAGTGCTCGGGGGTGCTCTGGTCGGTGGTGCTGATCGCCCACCAGGCAGTCTGTAGGGCGTGGACCACCCAGCCGTTGTTCGGGAAGTCGTCGGGGGTGCCTTTTTCGGCTTCGTCGAGGCGTTCGGTCCAGAACGCGGAGTGCGGTGAGCGGGCGACGTAGTCGCGCACGCCGTCGAAATCGGCCGACAGCACCGCGTGCCGGATCGCGTAGGTCCACATCTTGCACGCCTCCACGGCGTGCTCGTCGTGATGGGTGAGCATGCCGATCCGTCCGGCCGCCGCGATACAGCCGTCGGCGTCGTCGAGGTAGGCCAGCGCGACCGGCGCGGTCCGCATGAGCGAGCCGTTGCCGCCGGTGCGCCCGGTCAGCGACATCGCCACCGCCTGCATGGCCAGCGCCGAGGACGACCGCGCCGAGAGCACCTGCCGCGTCTGGTTCCCGATATCCGGCGGCCGCGAATCGAACCACGCCACGAACCCCGCCGCCACCGCGTCCAGGTCGATCCCCGGCCCGTTCACCGACGCGAGCGCGATCGCCAGCGCCATCGACGTGTCGTCGGTCCACTCCCCGGGCGCCCAGTCGAACGGTCCGCCCCCGATCATCCCGATCACCACATCCGGCCCGGGCCGCGTGAACTCGTACCCCGCCCCCAACGCGTCTCCGGCGGCCCCGCCCACCAGCACCCCGGCCACCCGATCGGAGAACCCCGAACCGTGCATCGACCCACTCCTCCCGGCGACAACGCTTCGATTGCCCGATCGACAACCCTACCGGTCGGCATGTGCCGCACCGCGATTTCCCGGCCGCGCCACGACCGGCGGTCCCGCGGCGCGTCGCCGGACGGGCGGTGCGCGCACCCGGCACAGTGGGGCCATGGCACAGCGTCGCTGGTACACCATCGAACTCGGGCGACCGGAGCTGTACATCGGATCGGCCGAGCACCCCGATCCACCGGCGGTCGGCCGCCCCGGCCCCGGCGCGATCCTGAGCGTCCATCCGGACTTTCGTGGCGTCGAGAGCGCCCACATCTGGGTCGGCCGGACTCCGGGCACGATCGCACTCGGTCTCGAGATCGGTGACACGGCACCGATTCTCGGCGATCTCGCCGAGTGGGAGACCGTCGACACCGGCACCATGACGCTCCCCGCGCGGGCCGTGCTCAGCGGCGTGACGCTCGCGCCCCCGCGCCCACCGCGACTGGACCAGCTCGCCAGCCTGCCCACCGGCTTGCACGGGATCACGGTGAGTGCGCGCGGCCGCGACGGTGGTCGCGCCGACGCGGCGGTCCTGATCCAGTTGTGGCCACTCGAGCACGCCGCGCCGGTCCGCACGCTGAAGCACGACGACACCTTCGACCCGCGCGTCCACCCCGGTGGACAGACCGTCCTCGGCCGACCCGACGACCCCGCACTCCTGCGCCCACCGACCTCGGACACGCCCGCCGTCCCGGTCACCGGTCAGTGGGAACGTCTGTGGCGGATCGTCGTGAACCGCTGCGACCGCGAGGTGTGGCCGAACCTGGCCAGGCCCGGCGCGGGCACGATCGCCGTCGACCGCGCCGAAGCGGGCACCGGCGTGCCCTGGCCCGCCGAACTGCGCGAATGGTTCACCCTGCACGACGGCGGCGGTCCGGCCGACCTGCTCCCCGGCATGACCCTGCTGAGCCTGGACCGGATGCTCGAGCTGCACGACCTGCAGTGCGCGATCTGGTGCGAACTCGCCGCCGAGGAACCCGATCTCGCCGTCGCGGGCGAGAACACCCCGGCGAGCGCGGAAGCGGGCCGGTTCGTCCCGGAGTTCGTGCCGATCGCCGAACGCGACGGCACCATGCTGGTCTGCGACACGCGTCCCGGACCGCTGCGCGGCTGTGTCACCGAATTCGGCAAGGACACCGCCGACATGTCCCCGCCCGGCTGGCACTCGCTCGGCGCCCTGCTCGCCGACCTGGCCCACAGCATCGAACGCACCACCCCGTTCGACCGCGACTTCCTACCCGCCCTCACCGAACACGGCCTGACCTGGGAATACTCGCCGCTCGGTTGAATGCCGATTCGGCCACGCACCTCAGCGCCGCCCCGCCGGAAGTCGCGGCTCGACGGCGCGCCTCACTCCTGCGGCGCGGCCTGCTCGACGGTCGTCCGCCGACGCCCCCGCCGCGAGCGCGCCACGGCATCGGTGGTGAACACCGCCAACCCGGCCCAGATCAGCGCGAACCCGATCCAGCGGGAAGTCGGCATGGGCTCGTGCATGACCGCCACGCCCCACGCCATCTGCAAGGCGGGGGTGAGGTACTGGAGGATGCCCATGGTCGACAGCGGCACCCGCTGGGCGGCGACGGCGAACAGCAGCAGCGGCACGAGGGTGACCGGCCCGGTCGCCATCATCAGCGCCGCATGACCGGCGCCGGAGGCGAATTCGCTGCGTCCGGTCACCACCAGCACGAGGACGAAGGCCAGCGCGAAGGGCGCCGCGACGATGCCCTCGGCGGCGATCCCGCGCACCGCGTCGAGCCGGATCACCTTCTTCACCAGCCCGTAGGTGGCGAACGAGCAGGCCAGGACCAGCGCGATCCACGGCGGCCTGCCGTAGTCGACGGTCAGCACCACCACCGCCAGCGCGCCCAGCCCGAGCGCCACCCACTGCGCGCGCGTGAGCCGCTCCCGGAACAACACCACGCCGAACGCCACGGTGACCAGCGGATTGATGAAATACCCGAGCGCGCACTCCACCACGTGCCCGCTGATCACGCCGTACACGTAGGTGCCCCAGTTGATCGAGATCGCCGCCGACGCGGCCGCGGCCAGCCGCCAGGTCCGCGCGTCGATCCCGGCCAGCTCCCGCAGTCGTCCGGTGAGCGCGAGGACCAGCAGCACCACCACCAGCGTCCAGAGGATGCGCTGGGCCACGACCTCGGCCGCCGAGGCGAACGCGAGCAGTCCGAAGAACGCCGGGAACAGGCCCCAGATCAGGTAGGCGCCGGAACCGAAGACGACACCGGGTGGCGAGGCGCTGCGCTGCATTCGTCCCACGTTACGTCTGCCGTAGCCTGACGAGCATGTCCATTTCCGTGCAGGAGCCCGCCGCCACCGGGCTCACGGCAGCACAGGTCGAACAGCGTCGCCGCGACGGTCGCACCAACGATGTCCCGGCCAGAGCGAGCCGGTCGGTGCGCGAGATCGTCCGCGCGAACGTGTTCACCCGCATCAACGCCATCCTCGGGGTGCTGTTCGTGCTGGTGCTGTCCACCGGCTCGATCATCGACGGCATGTTCGGCCTGCTCATCGTGGCCAACAGCGCGGTCGGCATCATCCAGGAGGTGCGGGCCAAGCGCACCCTCGACCAGCTCGCCATCGTCAGCCAGGCCAAGCCGACGGTGCGCCGCGACGGCGTCGCCCAGCAGGTGAGCCCGGGCGAGGTGGTGCTCGACGACCTGATCGAGCTCGGCCCCGGCGACCAGATCGTCGTCGACGGCGAGATCGAGGAGGCCGCCGCGCTGGAAATCGACGAGTCGCTGCTCACCGGTGAGGCCGACCCGATCGACAAGGGTGTCGGCGCGCCGGTCATGTCGGGCAGCTTCGTGGTGTCGGGCTCGGGCGCCTACCGCGCGACCAAGGTCGGCAAGGACGCCTACGCGGCCAAGCTGGCCGAGGAGGCCAGCAAGTTCACCCTGGTGCACTCGGAACTGCGCTCGGGCATCGACAAGATCCTGAAATTCATCACCTACCTGCTCATTCCGGCCGGTGCGCTGAGCATCTACAACCAGCTGGTCTCCAGCGGGGAATCGTGGCGACCGGCCGTCACCGGCATGGTCGCGGCCCTGGTGCCGATGGTGCCCGAGGGCCTGGTGCTGATGACCTCCATCGCCTTCGCCGTCGGCGTGGTGCGCCTGGGCAAACGCAACTGCCTGGTGCAGGAACTGCCCGCCATCGAGGGCCTGGCCCGCGTCGACGTGGTGTGCGCGGACAAGACCGGCACCCTCACCGAGAACGGTATGCGTCTGTCGCAGGTGGAACCGCTCGGCGACTTCGACGCCGACGAGGTGAAGCGGGCCCTGGCCGCGCTGGCGGGCGACGACCCGCGCCCCAATGCCAGCGTGCAGGCCATCGCCGAAGCCCTGCCCGACACCCCGGACTGGCAGCAGACCGCCGTCGCGCCGTTCTCCTCGGCCAAGAAGTGGAGCGGCATCTCCTACGGCGAGCACGGCGACTGGCTGCTCGGCGCCCCCGACGTGCTGCTCGATCCGTCCTCCGCCGACGCCGCGCACGCCGAGGAACTCGGCTCCTCGGGTCTGCGCGTGCTGCTGCTGGCCCGCGGTGACCGTCCCGTCGACGCCGCCGACGCCCCCGGCACCGTCTCGCCCGCCGCGCTGGTGGTGCTCGAGCAGAAGGTGCGGCCCGACGCCAAGGGCACCCTCGAGTACTTCGCCAGCCAGCACGTCTCGATCAAGGTCATCTCCGGTGACAACGCCGTCTCGGTGGGCGCGGTGGCCTCCTCGCTGGACCTGCCCGGCGGCGACCACGCCGTCGACGCGCGCAAACTCCCCGAGGACCAGGCCGCTCTGGCCGACGTGCTCGACCACGAGACCACCTTCGGCCGGGTCCGCCCGGATCAGAAGCGCGCCATGGTCGGCGCCCTGCAGTCACGCGGGCACACCGTGGCCATGACCGGCGACGGCGTCAACGACGTGCTGGCCCTCAAGGACGCCGACATCGGCGTCGCCATGGGCGCGGGCAGCCCGGCCACCCGCGCGGTGGCCCAGATCGTGCTGCTGGACAACAAGTTCGCCACCCTGCCCTACGTGGTGGGGGAGGGCCGCCGGGTGATCGGCAATATCGAGCGCGTCTCGAATCTGTTCCTCACCAAGACGGTGTACTCGGTGCTGCTGGCCTTCCTGGTCGGCATCGCGGGCGTGGGCTCGCAGATCTTCGGCTACGACCCGATCGGGTATCCGTTCCTGCCGCGCCACGTCACCATCGCGGCCTGGTTCACCATCGGCATCCCCGCCTTCATCCTGTCGCTGGCGCCCAACAACGAGCGGGCCCGCACCGGGTTCGTCGGCCGGGTGATGCGCCTGGCGGTGCCCTCGGGCATCGTCATCGGCGTGGCGACCTTCGTGGCCTATCTCATCGCCTACGCCGGACCCGAGGCCTCGGAGACCCAGAAGGTGCAGGCGGGCACCACCGCGCTGATCACGCTGATCATGATCGCGGTGTGGGTGCTGGCCCTGGTGGCCCGGCCGTACGTGTGGTGGAAGGTGGTGCTGATCGCGGCCTCGGTGCTGGCCTACGTCGCGCTGTTCTCCATCCCGTTCACCCGCGAGTTCTTCAAGCTCGACCCGTCGAATCCGCGGCTCACGCTGGCCGCGTTCGTCTGTGGCGCGGTCGGCATCGTGCTCGTGGAACTGGCGTGGTGGGTGCAGGCGCGGCTGTCCGGCAACCCCGGAAAGTTCGTGCCCCCGGTCGGCGCCCAGGGCGCCTGAGGCCCGGCTGACCTGGCCGGGTTCGCCTCGAGAACCCTTGCGCCCGACCGTCATTCGGTGTTGGAGTACCTTTGCGCACTATGGAGGTTCTGCTGCACCAGATCGACGCGTTCGCCGACGCACCGTTCTCGGGCAACCCGGCCGCGGTCATGCCGCTGCCCACCTGGCTGCCGGACACGCTGCTGCAACAACTGGCCGAGGAGAACAACCTCGCCGAGACCGCGTTCTACACCTCCGAGTTACCCCCCGCCGCCGGTGGCCCGCCCGGCGAATGGCCCGCCTTCCATCTGCGCTGGTTCACCCCCGCCGTCGAGGTCGACATGTGCGGCCACGCCACCCTCGCCTCGGCCACCCAGATCATCGAGGACCTGCATCCCGAACACGACCGGGTCAGCTTCTACACCCGCTCGGGCTGGCTGCACGTCGACCGCACCGACGACGACGAATACGTCTTGAATCTGCCCGCCCTGGCCTCGATCCAGGTCGACCCCGACCCCGCTCTCGTCGCGGCGCTCGGCGTCACCCCGATCCGTGCCTACACCGGCCAGGACGAGGTGATCGTCGTCGCCTCCGAGGACGAAGTCCGTTCCGCGACACCGGATCTCGGCGCCTTCCCGGCACTGGCCCGGGGCGCCGTCCTCACCGCCGCCGGTGACGCGGTGGACGTGGTGTCCCGCTTCTTCGCGCCGGGTGTCGGCGTCCCCGAAGACCCCGTCACCGGTTCCGCGCACGCCCAGTTGGTGCCGCTGTGGAGCCGCGAACTGGGCCGCGCCACCCTCACCGCCCGTCAGCTCTCCCGCCGCGGCGGCACCCTGCGCGCCGAACTCGCCGAGGACCGGGTGCTCCTGCTCGGCCGCTGCCGCCGTTATCTCGACGGGGTCGTGACACTGCCGGATCGAACGGTGGACGGGTCCGCGTAGGACCCCGCACCACGACGCCTCCGGAATCGGCACCCGACGGCTCACCCGATTCCGGTGCCGGAGATGTGTCGGCCCGGTACCGCGCGGTCGGGCCCGACCGCCGACACCCTATTCCGTCGGCACCGGGCCATCGTCGGGTGTGGGTGTGACGGCGCCGGTGGTGCCCGGTAGCAGCGGGCTCACCGCGAACCGCCCGGCTAGCGCGTCGGCGGGCAGAGCCTGCACCGATCGGACCCCCGGTTGTGCCGCCAGCTCGCGTAACTCGGGCAGTGTGCCGCGCACCACCAGACCCGCCGTGCACGCGCAGCCCGCGCGCAGCCGGACCTCGGTGACGCGGGCGATGTCGGCGCTGCGCTGATCGTGGAACTGTTGGGCCGCGAGCAGTCCCGCCGCCGCCTCGGCGGACTGCACGGCGGGCTCGGCACCGGCCGGGACGGCGACGGTGATCACCGGGGTCTGCACCCGGTCGATCGGCACGTACTGGATCACCCCGGCCACCCGCAGCCCGTGGGCGGCGTCCGGAATCTGCTGCGGTGTCAGGTAATCGGTGGGCGTGAGCAGCGCCCACCGCAGATCGGTGTCGGTGCCGTCGAGAGAGGCGCGGGCCTGGTTCAGGTAGTCGTCGACCTGTTCGCCCGGTGCCGGACCGAGTCGGTCGGTGGCCACCCCGGAGGTGACGCGCGGCGCGGTGAAGGCGAACACCAGCAGCACCGCGGCCGCCAGTCCGGCGGCGCCGAGGATCGCGATCTTGGCGATCCGGTGCCGACCGTAGCTCGCGTCGTCGCGCTGACCGGTGGAGTCCCCGCGGTCGTCCGGCGCCGTATCCGGCGTCGGTTCGGACGACCGCGGGTCGTCAGGCATGGCGTAGCACGTCCAGGGCGCCCGCCAGATCGGCCGGGTACTCGCTGGTGATCTCGAGCCAGCGGCCGTCGGCCGGATGATGGAAACCGAGCTGGCGCGCGTGCAGCCACTGCCGTTCCAGGCCGAGGCGCTTGGCCAGCGTCGGGTCGGCGCCGTAGGTGAGGTCACCGGCGCAGGGGTGGCGCACCGCGGAGAAGTGCACCCGGATCTGGTGGGTGCGGCCGGTCTCGAGGTGCACGTCGAGCAGGCTGGCGGCCTGGAAGGCCTCGATGGTGTCGTAGTGGGTGACGCTGGGCCTGCCGTCGCCGGTCACCGTGAACTTCCAGTCGTTGCCGCGCGCGCGCCCGATCGGCGCGTCGATGGTGCCGCTGCTCGGATCCGGATGTCCCTGCACGAGTGCATGGTATTGCTTGTCGACCGTGCGTTCCTTGAAGGCGCGCTTGAGCATCGTGTAGGCGTGTTCGGATTGGGCGACCACCATCACCCCGGAGGTGCCCACGTCCAGGCGGTGCACGATGCCCTGGCGCTCGTGCGCGCCGGAGGTGGAGATGCGGTAGCCCATCGCCGCGAGCCCGCCGACCACGGTCGGCCCGGTCCAGCCGACACCGGGGTGCGCGGCCACGCCGATCGGCTTGTCCACCGCGACGATGTCGTCGTCGGCGTAGAGGATGTTCAGCCCGTCCACCGGGGTGGCCTCCACGGTCACCTCCCGCTTGGGTTCGGGGAAGATCACCTCCAGCCAGGCGCCCGCGGTGAGGCGGTCGGACTTGCCCGCGGCGACACCGTCGAGCTGCACCGAGCCCTCCTCGGCCAGCGCCGCGACGGCGGTGCGCGAGAGGCCGAGCAACCGCGACAGTCCCGCGTCGACCCGCATTCCGTCCAGCCCGTCGGGGACGGGCATGGTCCTGGTCTCTCTCACGCGGTCTCCTCGCCATCGGTGTGCTTGCGGCCACTGCGGGTGCCGTCCGGTTCGAACCCGAACACGGTGAGCGCGACCAGCAGGATCGCGCCGCACACGATGGCCGAGTCGGCCACATTGAACACCGGCCACCAGCCCACGGCGACGAAGTCGACCACGTGGCCCTGCAGCGGGCCGGGGTAGCGGAAGAGCCGGTCGACCAGGTTGCCCAGCGCGCCGCCGAGCACCATGCCCAGACCGATCGCCCACCACAGTGAGCGCAGCGTGGACCCGATGCGGATCACGCCGATCACCACCGCGGCGGCGATCAGGGTGAGCAGCCAGGTCATGCCGGTCGCCATCGAGAACGCCGCGCCCGGATTGCGCACCAGCGTCAGGCGGGCGAAATCGCCGATGATCGGCACCGATTCGCCGGGGTCGATGAAGGCCACGGCCAGACACTTGGTCAGCAGGTCGAGCCCGAACAGCACGACCGCGATGGCCAGCAGCGTCGTCAACCGGCGGCGACCTGCGGGTTTGGTGGTCGATGCGGCGTCGGGGGCGGCGTCGTCAGCCGGAGCCGCCGCGTCGGCACCCGTCTCGGGGTCGGCGGCGTTGTCGGTGGGCCGGTCTTCACTCACGCGTCCATCATTCCCTAGCCGGGAATCGGGCCCGCGTCTCGGTGGGTGACCGGTCCCAGGTGTTACTCAGGAACCGGTCGTACCCTGATGGCTGTGACGGTGTTGTCTGGTCCTCGCTCACCCCGCATCGCGCGGCCCGCGGTGTTGCTCGTGGCGCTCGTGCTCGGGTTCGCGACCTTCGGTGCCGGGTGCGCCGACCGGTCGTCCGCGCCCGCCGAGGCCGAGGGCACCGAGCCGCTGGGAATGATCGGCAAGGAAGTCACGGTGCCCATCTCGGCGCCGGTCACCTCGCTGGTCTCGCCCGGCGAGGAGCCCCGCGCCCAGCTGCGGCCGAGCTACCCGCGCGGCACCACCCAGCAGGTGACGCTGTGCACCGACTACCGGATCCAGCAGCAGGTCAACGACCAGCCGACGCGCGACTTCTCGCCCGCCGCGCTCACCATTCCGATGACCGCGGTGGCGGGCGCCGACGGTGTCGACCTCACCGTGGGCGCCGTCACCACCCCCGACCCGGCCCTGAACAAGGCGTTCACCGCGGCCGACGGTTCGCACGCCGGACTGGCGATGAGCGACCTGGGCGCGATCACCGAACTGCGCATGGCACCGTCACCGGAGACGCCCAACTCGGCGCGCGCCGCCCTGGAACAGGCTTTCTACCAGGCGGTCTACCGCTCGATCGCGTTCCCGGACGAGCCGGTCGGCGTGGGCGCGGTGTGGACGGTGCACCAGGAGATCACCGGCGGTGTGACGCTCGACCAGATCACCACCGCGACACTCGTCGCGCGCGAGGGCGACCGGCTCACCATCGACCTGCAGGTGAGCCAGACCCCCACCGACACGGTCTGGATGCTGCCCAACGACGCGGGCGCCCTCGACATCGACGGCTACGTGATGGAGGGCACCGGCACCATCACCGTGGATCTCGGTCTGCCGCTGCCGGTGTCGGGCGCGATCGAGGTCGGCGGCCAGCAGACCTACCGCGACGAGCGCAGCATCAGCACGCTGGTGCAGACGCAGTCCACGCGCGTCTCCTGGACCGAATGATGCGCTCGACCCTGCTGCGCGCGAGCGCGGCCGCCTCGGCGTGCGCCGCGCTGACCGGCGTGGTCGCCTGCGGCACCGACGACGCGTCCGCCCCGTTCCCCGCCGCCGCCTCGGCCGCGCCGGGCTCGGGCACCCCGATCTCGGACCCGGCCCAGCTGTCGGCCGCGCTGCTCGCGGCGACCGACCTGCCCGGTTCCTTCAGCGCGGTCCCGCCCCGGAACGACCGCGACGAGGCCGCCGTGCCCCCGGCCGCGCTCACCGACCCGCCCGACTGCGCCCGGCTGCTGTCCCCGATCGCCACCCAGTGGCCCGGTTCTTCGGCCTCGGCCTCGGTGCAGTTCGCGGGCCCGAGCTTCGCGACCATCGACATCGACGCGGCCAGCTACCCCGACACCGCCCTCACCCCGGCCTTCGACGCGCTGCAGGCACAACCGCGCCGCTGCGCCAGCTACACCGGCGACGACGCGGGCGTGCGGATCGACTACCACACCACCCCGCTGGACCAGCGGCTCGAGGGCGACGCCGGGTCGGCGTTCACCCTGACCGCCACCAGCGACGGCCTCACCCTCACCTCGGCGACCTCGCTGGTCCAGGTGGGCAACACGCTGGTGCAGATCGTGGTGACCGCGCCGGAAGCGGTCGACCCCGGCGTGCTCGGCGACCTCACCGCCGCGCAGGTCCGCAAACTCCGCGGCTGAGCCCACGAAAACGGGCGACCGGAATCTCCGATCGCCCGCCGCCGGTCGCCGCTCAGGACGCCACGGGCGCGGCCAGTTTGCCCCCGAGATGGGCGATGTAGCCGCGCACGTCGTCGGCCGACTTGTCGGGCAGGCCGAACACCGTCTCGGTGACCCCCGCCTCGGCCCACCGCTCGAGCTGTTCGGCATTGTGCCGCCCGGCCAGCGCGATCACCCGGGGGGTGCCCTCGCGTCCGGCCTCGGCCCAGATCCGGTGCAGCAGCGCGATCTTGTCCCCGAGCTCGCCTTCGGTCGGCGTGGTGATCCAGCCGTCGGCGTGCCGGGCCAGCCACCCGAAGCTCTTCTCGGTGCCGCCCGCGCCCAGCAGCACCGGCACCCCGGCGCGCACCGGCTTGGGCCACGACCAGCTCGGCCCGAATCGCACGAACTCCCCGTCGAACTCGGCCTCCTCCTGCGACCACAGCGCCCGCATGGCGTCGAGGTTCTGGGCGAGCACCGTGCGCCGCTTCTTCGGCGGCACACCGTGGTGGGTGAGTTCGTCGGTGTTCCAGCCGAATCCGACACCCAGTTCCACCCGGCCACCGGAGAGGTGGTCGAGCGAGGCGATGGTCTTGGCCAGGGTGATCGGGTGGTGTTCGGCGGGCAGCGCGACCGCGGTGGACAGCGTGATCCGCTCGGTCACCGCGGCGGCGGTCGCCAGCGCCACCCAGGGGTCGAGGGTGCGCAGGTAGCGGTCGTCGGGCAGCGAGGAATCGCCGGTCTGCGGATGCGCCGCCGCGCGCACCACCGGGATGTGGGTGTGCTCGGGCACATAGAACGAATCGAAACCGGCGTTCTCCGCGGCCAGCGCGGCGTCGGCGGGCGTGATGCCCCGGTCACTGGTGAACAACACGAGCCCGTAACGCATGTCCCGCCCTCCGGTCAGACAATAAAACTGAAACAAGTTCTACCAGTCTTCGCGGCCCGCCGGAAGACCTCGGCGCGCGGGGCCTTTCCCCGGCGATGTCGGGGGAATAGGCTCGAACGGTCCGAGCGTCATCCTCGACCCGGAGGTCCCCGATGTCCGATGTTGACCCCATTCCCGCTGGTTATCCGCGCATCTGTCCCGGCCTGTCGTGCGCGGGCGCCGCGGACGCGATCGCCTTCTACACCGCGATTTTCGGCGCCACCGAGCGCATGCGCATGCCCGGTCCCGACGGCACCGTCGCCCACTGTGAACTGCTGGTGGGCGACTCGGTGCTCATGGTCGGTGACCCCGCGCCCGAGATCGGCTTCCCCGATCCGAAACAGGTCGGCGGCTCGCCGGTGAACCTGATGGTCTACCTCCCCGACGCCGACGCCGCCTTCGCGGCCGCCCTGGACGCGGGCGCCACCCAGATCAACCCGATGACCGACCAGTTCTACGGCGACCGCAGCGGCGCCTTCGAGGACCCGTGGGGTCACCGCTGGACGGTGGCCACCCACATCGAGGACGTCTCGCCGGAGGAGATGGATCGGCGCATCGCGGAGATGATGAACGCGGGCTGAGCGCTCAGAGCAGACGGAACTCCATCATCGCGACGGCGTCGTCCATGGCGGTGACGAGTGTGTCCAGCCGGGCGCGCGGGTCCGGTGCGGCCAGGGCCGCCTGCCGATCGGTCTGGCCGATCGGCAGGCGCGCGGCCAGTTCGTAGGAACGCACGCTCGGGTCGTCGGAGAGTCCCTCCAGCGAGGCCGAGGGTGGCGGCCTGCGGATGCCGGACTTGCGGGCCAGGCGGGCGGTGAGCTCGTGCAGCCGGTCGGCGCGTGCGCGCAGGCCCGCGAGCAGATCGGCGTCGTCGGTGGCCGGTCCGTCCGGCCACCGTTCGACCCGCGCGGTGGGGTAGGGCGCGTCGGCGAGCCAGTCGGTGACCCGGATCCGGTCGGCACCCAGGCAGCGCAGCCGGAACCGTGACCCGGGGAGTTGCACCACGTCGGTGATGCGGGCGAGCGCGCCGACATCGGTGCGCACGTCACCGCCGCCGACCTCGTGTCCTCGGGCGATGAGCACCACCCCGAATTCCGGTTCCCGGCGCCCGTCGAGGCAGTCCTCGACCAGCGCCACATAGCGCGGCTCGAAGATCTGCAACGACAACGGCTCGCCGGGCAGCAGGACCGCACCGAGCGGGAACATAGGCATTTCCACCGTCACAGCATGCCCGGTGTCGGCGCTGGCGTCGGTCATGCCTTGGCGATCGCCTCGAAAACGGTGGGGTCGACCAGGGTCGAGGTGTCGCCGAGTTCGCGTCCCTCGGCCACATCGCGCAGCAGTCGGCGCATGATCTTGCCGCTGCGCGTCTTGGGCAGTTCCGGCACGAGATGGATCTCGCGGGGCCGCGCGATCGGGCTGATCTCGAGCGAGACGGCGGCCTTCAGTTCGGCCACCAGGTCCTCGCCCGGAGTGCCCGTGCCGGTGAGGATGACGAAGGCGACGATGCCCTGCCCGGTGGTGTCGTCGGCGGCGCCGACCACTGCGGCCTCGGCCACCGCCGGATGCCCGACCAGGGCTGATTCGACCTCGGCGGTCGAGATGCGGTGCCCGGAGACGTTCATGACGTCGTCCACGCGGCCCAGCACCCACAGATCGCCGTCGGCGTCGAGTTTGGCGCCGTCTCCCGCGAAGTACCAGCCGTCGGCCGCGAAACGCTGCCAATAGGTTTCGCGGTAGCGGTCCATGTCGTTCCAGATGCCGCGCAGCATCGACGGCCACGGCCGGTCCAGGACGAGCAGCCCGGATCGGTCGTTGTCCAGCGGTGTGCCGTCGTCGTCGACGACCGTCGCCGAGATGCCGGGCAGTGGCCGCATGGCCGCGCCCGGCTTGGTGGCGGTGACGCCGGGTAGCGGGGAGATCATGATGGCGCCGGTCTCGGTCTGCCACCAGGTGTCCACGATCGGGGTGCGGTTCGCGCCGATCACCTCGCGATACCAGCGCCAGGCTTCGGGGTTGATCGGTTCGCCCACGGAGCCGAGCAGACGCAATGAGCTCAGGTCGTGGGCGTCGGGGATCTCGCGTCCCCATTTCATGAACGTGCGGATCAGTGTGGGGGCGGTGTAGTAGATGGTGACGCCGTACTTCTCGATGATCTCGAAGTGCCGGTGCTCGTTCGGCGAATTCGGTGTGCCCTCGTAGACGACCTGCGTGGTGCGGTTGGCCAGGGGTCCGTAGACGATGTAGCTGTGTCCGGTGACCCAGCCGATGTCGGCGGTGCACCAGTAGACGTCGTGTCCCGCTTTGTGGTCGAAGACGTTGTGGTGGGTGTAGGCGGTTTGGGTGAGGTAGCCGCCGGTGGTGTGCAGGATGCCCTTGGGTTTTCCGGTGGTGCCGGAGGTGTAGAGGATGAACAGGGGATGCTCGGCGGGGAAGGGCTGCGCTTCGTGGGAAGGTGAAGCGACAGCGACGGTTTCGTCCCACCACAGGTCACGGACCTCGGTCCACGGCACATCGAGGCCGGTGCGGCGCACCACCAGGACGTGCTCGACGCTCGTCGGATCGGTGCCGAGCGCCTCGTCCACGGCGTCCTTGAGCGGGGCGGGCTTGCCGCGCCGCCACTGCCCGTCGGTGGTGACGATCAAGCGCGCCTGGGCGTCGTCGACGCGCTGACGCAGGGCGCTGGGGGAGAACCCGGCGAAGACCACCGAATGCGTGAGACCCAGTCGCGCGCAGGCCAGCATCGACACGATGGCTTCGGGGACCATCGGCATATAGATGGCCACCCGGTCGCCCGCGACCAGTCCGAGCGCGGTGAGAGTGTTGGCCGCGCGACACACGTCGTCGAGCAGTTCGCGATAGGTGATGGCCCGGGAATCGCCCGGTTCGCCCTCCCAGTGGATGGCGACCTGGTCGCCGTGCCCGTCGAGGACGTGGCGGTCCACGCAGTTGTAGGCCACATTGAGCTCACCGTCGGCGAACCAGCGCGCCACCGGGGCATCACTCCAGTCGAGCACCTGGCCGAAGGGCTTGTGCCAGTGCAGCCGTCGCGCCTGGTCGGCCCAGAAGCCGTCGCGATCGGACTCGGCCCGCTCGTACAGCGCGGCCTCGGCATTGGCCTGGGCGGTGAACTCCGCGGTGGGCGCGTAGCTGGTGGCGTGGTCGGGCCGGGTCGGGTCGGTTACTGCGCCGGACACAAGGATCTCCTTCGATGAACAGGACGAGAACAGGGCCCGTGCCGGTGGCGAACCACCGGCACGGGCGGGGGAGCTAGTGCGAGATCGCCTTCTCCGCACCGACTCCGGTGAGCGCGCGGACCTCCATCTCCGCGGCCTTGACCGGATCCTCCGGCGCGCCGCGACCACCCACGAAGGTGCCGACCACACCGAGCGCGAACGCCAGCGGAATGGACACGATGCCCGGGTTCGACAGCGGGAACCAGTCGAAATCGGCCCCGGAGATCATCGCGGTCTTGCTGCCCGACACCGCGGGCGAGAACACGATGAGCACGATGGTCGAGATCAGGCCGCCGTACATCGACCACAGCGCGCCGGTGGTGTTGAACCGCTTCCAGAACAGCGAGTACAGGATGGTCGGCAGGTTCGCCGCGGCCGCCACCGCGAAGGCCAGCGCCACCAGGAACGCGATGTTCTGGCCGTTGGCCAGGATGCCGAGGCCGATCGCGAGCACGCCGATCACCACGGCGGTGATCCGCGAGACCCGCACCTGCTTGCGCTCGTCGACATTCCCCTTCTTGATCACGCTGGCGTAGATGTCGTGCGCGAAGGACGCCGAGGCGGTGATGGTCAACCCGGCCACCACCGCGAGGATGGTGGCGAAGGCGACCGCGGAGATCACCCCGAGCAGGATGACGCCCCCGAGTTCGAAGGCCAGCAGCGGCGCCGCCGAGTTCTGCCCACCCGCCGCGGCGAGGATCTTGTCCGGGCCGACGATGGCCGCCGCGCCGTACCCGAGCACCAGGGTGAACAGGTAGAACGCGCCGATCAGGCTGATCGCCCAGACCACCGAGCGCCGCGCCTCCTTCGCCGTGGGGACGGTGTAGAAGCGCATCAGCACGTGCGGCAGACCCGCGGTGCCCAGCACCAGCGCCAGACCCAGCGACAGGAAGTTCAGCTTGGAGGTGTCGCTGCCGCCGTACTGGGCGCCCGGGGCGAGCACGTCCCGGGCGGCGACCGCCTTGGTGGCCGACTCGCTCACCGATTCCTGGGCGGCACCGAGGATGTCGGAGAAATTGAACCCGAACTTGGCCAGCACCAACACCGTCATCAACGCGGCACCCGCGATGAGCAGCACCGCCTTGATGATCTGCACCCAGGTGGTGCCCTTCATCCCGCCCACGAGCACATAGACGATCATCAGCACACCGACGATGGCGATCACCACCGACTGTCCCGCCCGCGAGGACACATCCAGCAGCAGCGCCACCAGCCCGCCCGCGCCCGCCATCTGCGCCAGCAGATAGAACAGCGACACGGTGAGCGTGGTCAGCGCGGCCGCGGTGCGCACCGGGCCCTCCTTCAACCGGAAGCTGAGCACGTCGGCCATGGTGAATTTGCCGGTGTTGCGCAGCATCTCGGCCACCAGCAGCAGCGCCACCAACCAGGCGACCAGGAAACCGATCGAATACAGGAACCCGTCGTAGCCGTAGACGGCGATGGCGCCCGCGATGCCCAGGAAGCTGGCCGCCGAGAGGTAGTCACCGGCGATGGCGATGCCGTTCTGCGGGCCGGAGAAGCCGCGTCCACCGGTGAAATAGTCGGCGGCGCTGGCGTTGTTGCGGCTGGCCCGGATCACCACGACCATGGTGATCGCGACGAACAGGCCGAAGATGGCGATATTGGCGACGGGGCTGCCCACCGTCGTCTCCGCGGCGAGGATGCTCACGCGCGTCCCTCCTCGAGGTGCTCGCGGATGGCCGCGGCACGCGGATCCAGCTCACGATTGGCGAAACGGACGTAGAGCCCGGTGATCAGGAAGGTGGAGATGAACTGCCCGAGGCCGAGCAGCAGGCCCACATTGATGTTGCCGAAGACCGAGGTGGCCATGAAGTCGTGCGCGTAGGCGCCGAGCAGGACATAGCTCAGGTACCACAGCAGGAACAGGGCGGTCATCGGGAAGACGAAGCGACGCAGCCGGTTCCGCAGATCCTGGAACTGGGGGCTGGCCTGGACTTCGAGCCATTCGTCGGCACTCGGCGTGCGCCGGTCGGGCGCTTCTTCGGTGTCGGTGTCGGTCATGCCGGGGTCCTAGCGTGAGGGGGGTCGTGCGTGTCACGAAGGTAGGACGACGGAGGCGAGCGCGTCTCGATGTGGCGTGGGTCACTCGGTGAAGGTGGGCGCTCGTGCGGTGAACGGTCGCTGTGGCGCGACGAACGGTCAGCGGCGCGGGCCGGTGCGCGGCTCCCGGTCGGCGCTCACGCCGAGCCGTTCCGGCGCGTGCATGCGCACGAAAACCCCCGCGACGGTACGCGGATCCTGGCGGGTGGTCGCCAGGCTGACCAGCACGGTGACCGCGAACGCCAACGGTACGCTCACCGCGCCGGGGTAGTCGACGATCGCGGCGGCCCAGCCGTCGGCCAGCGTGGGCGAGACCCCGCCCAGCACCGCGAGGACGGTCGCGCCGCCCGCGGTGACACCGCCGACGAGCATCCCGCACGCCGCGCCCGTCGCGGTCAGCCCGCGCCACCAGATCCCCAGCACCAGCAGCGGACACAGTGTCGAGGCGGCCACCGAGAAGGCCAGCGCGACCGTGCGGGACAGGTCGAGGGAGGCGACGGTGAGCGCCACCGTCAACGGGACCAGTCCGGCCACCAGCGCGGCCGCCCGGAAATCCCGGATCCGACCACGCAGCACATCGGTGCTGAGCACCCCGGCCAGGCTCACCAGCAGCCCCGACGACGTCGACAGGAAGGCCGCGATCGCCCCGGCGGCGGCCAGCGCGGCCACCAGCTGTCCACCGAGCCCGCCCAGCACCGCACCCGGCAGCAACACCACCGCGGCGTCGGAGGCGCCGGTGATCAACAGCTGTGGCACATACAGCCGGGCGAACACCCCCAGCAGGACCGGGAACAGGTAGAAGACCCCGACCAGTCCGATCACCGCCAGCGCGGTCCGCCGCGCCGAGGGCCCGTCGCGATTGGTGTAGAAGCGCACCAGCACGTGCGGCAGGCCCATGGTGCCCAGGAAGGTCGCCACGATCAGCGAGAACACCTGGTACTGCGGGTGTTCGCCACCGAAACCGCCCCCCGGCGCCACCCAACTCGCCCCGTCGGCGGGCGCCCCGGCCACCACCGGCACCGCCGCGCCCGCGTCCAGGATCAGCTCGGTGCCCTCGGTGAGGGTGTGGTCGCCGGGGGTGAGCGTCACCGGGCCGTCGGCGACGACGCCGTCCACCGTGCCGGTGACGGTGACCCGCTGGGTGATGTCCAGGTGCACCACCACATCGGTGGAGATGTCGACGGTGGTGCGCTCGTCCACCACGGGCGGGGCCGGGGTGCCGACCGGTCGTTCGTCGGCCAGGAAATGCAGCCCGAGCACCAGTGCGGGGACCGCCACCGCCGTCAGTTTCAGCCAGTACTGGAACGCCTGCACCAGCGTCACCGACCGCATCCCGCCGCCGATCACGTTCACCAGCACGATCACCCCGACCGCGACCGCCCCCACCCAGGCGGGCACCCCGAGCAGGATGTGCAGCGTCAGCCCCGCGCCCTGGAACTGCGGGATGAGGTACACCGCGCAGACCACGACCACCAGCCCGGCGGCCATGCGCCGCAACCGGATCGAGCCGAGCCGGAACTCCGCGAAATCCGGCACGGTGTAGGCACCGGAGCGGCGCAGGGGAGCGGCGACGAACATCAGCAGGCCGAGATAACCGGCCGTGAAGCCCACCGGATACCAGAGCGCGTCGGCACCGTACTTGGCGATGAGACCCGCGACGCCGAGAAACGACGCCGCCGAGAGGTATTCGCCGGAGATGGCGGCGGCGTTCCAGCGCGAACCCACCGTGCGCGAGGCGACCAGGAAGTCCGAGGTGGTGCGGGAGAGTCGGACGCCGTACACGCCGATGCCGATGGTGGCGGCCGCGGCCAGCAGCACGGCGGCGAGGGTGAGCGCTGGACTGTCCGGGGTCATCGGCCGCCCTCCCGGATCACGCGCCCCGGGCACGGTGGTGACACGGCGGGGCCGGGCACCGGCGGATCGGTGTGCGCGGGACGCATCCGTCAGTCCCCGGCCAGCTCGAGGAAGTCGTCCTCGTTGCGTTGCGCGAGCCGCACATACAGCCGCCCCACCCCGTACAGCGCCGGGAAGGCGAGCGCGCCGAGCACGATCCAGGGCAGCCGGATCCCGGCGACGGTCACCGCGGCAACGGCGTCGATCCCGAACAGTACGGGCAGCGAGCAGCACACCGCGACCACCACCAGCCCCAGCCGCAGCGCCAACCCCAGCTGCGCCCGGATCAGCCCGCCGATCAGCGCCGCCCCGAGATCGGTCTGCTCCACCACCTCGGTCCGGGTCCTGACCTGCCGCGCACCCCGCCGCTGGGCCAGCACGACCCGTTCCCTCGGCGGTCGCTGCGGGCCGGTCATCGCGCGCCCTGTCGCTGGGCTGGCATGGCGCGTTCGCTTGGTGGTCGCTGCGGGTGGGGCATCGTGCACCCTGCTGGCACGATCCGTTTCCGGGGCGTTAGTTGGGGGTCGGTCATCGTCGCGGTCGATGCTGTCGCGGGGCCGCCCCGGCCGGTGCTCGCCCGGCGGTACCACCGGGCGGCGGGGTCCGTGTCGCTCACCGTTGGGCCCAGTTCTGCCGTGGTCCGTGCACCAGCCGCTGCTTGAGTTCGCGCACCTGGCGTCGACTCACCGGCAACTCCACCGCACCGGCCGCGCCCTCCGCGCGCAGACAGACCACGGTTCCCGTCCCGGCACTGCGCAACCCCGTGACCAGCCGCAATGCCACCAGATACGACCGGTGCACCCGCAGGAATCCGGCGTCCTCCCACCGGGCTTCGAGCGCCGAGAGCGGAATCCGCACCAGATGCGAACCGGTCGCGGTGTGCAGCCGCGCGTAGTCGCCATCGGCTTCCACCCACGCCACATCGGCCCGATGCACCAGGGTCGTCACCCCGCCCAGTTCCACCGGAATGACCTCGCTCGGATGCGCGGCGGGCGGCGGCGCGACAGCGGGCTGGGCGACCCGCGCGGCCAGGATCCGCCGCACCGCCTCACCCAGCCGCGCACCCCGCAGCGGCTTGAGCAGATAGTCCACCGCCCCCAGATCGAACGCCGCCACCGCGTGATCGTCGTGCGCCGTCACGAACACGACCGCGGGAGGCTCGGCGAACTCCGACAGGATCCCCGCCAGCTCCATCCCCGTCAGCCCCGGCATATCGATATCGAGGAACACCGCGTCGATCGGATGCGCCCGCAACAACCGCAGCGCGCCGGTCGCCTCACCCGCCCGATGGATCTCCCCGACCCCGGCCTGCGTGCTCAGCAGATACACCAGTTCGTCGAGCGCGGGCTTCTCGTCGTCGACGGCGAGCACCCGCAGCGCGGTCGAGGGTTCGGCGGTGTTCCAGGTCACAACCTGTCCATGGTAACCGTCACCGCGACGCCTCGTGCGCACTGCGGCGAGCACCGGTCACCGCCGGTAGCCACAGCGGGCGGTGCGCCGAGGGCGATGATCAGGCGAATCGCCGCGCCGCGTCACGCGCGAATCCCGGCGCGGAACTTCGGGACCCGCATGCTGACCTTCGTGCCCGCGCCCGGCGCGGTCTCCACGACCAGCCCGTAGTCGTTGCCGAAGGCCGCGCGCAGGCGATCGTCGACATTGGCGAGGCCGACGTGGGCCGCCTCGCCGGTGCGGGCGGGACCGGTGCCGGTGTCGACGGCGTCCAGGGCGCCCGAGCGCAACAGATCGGGATCCATGCCGATGCCGTCGTCCTCCACGCTGATCAGACAGTCGGTGCCCGCGTCACTGGCCACGATGCTGAGCTGTCCGCCTCGCCCGCCACCGGCGAGACCGTGCCGGACCGCGTTCTCGACCAGGGGTTGCAGCGCCAGGAACGGCAGCACGACGCCCAGTACCTCGGGCGCGATCCGCAGCCGTACATCCAGCGCGTCACCGAAGCGGGCCTGCTCGAGCGCGAGATACCGCTCGATATTGCGCAATTCGTCGGCCAGCACCGTGAATTCGCCCGCCGCGCGGAACGAATACCGGGTGAAGTCGGCGAATTCGAGAATCAGCTCCCTGGCCCGATCGGGATCGGTCCGCACGAACGAGGCGATCGTATTGAGCGCGTTGTAGATGAAATGCGGACTGATCTGCGCCCGCAGCGCCCGTAACTCGGCCCGGTCCACCCGCGCCCGGGACGCGTCCAACTCCGCGAGCTCGAGCTGCCCACACGCGTACCGCGCCACCTCCCCGGCCGCCCCCAACATCCCGGGCCCCGGCTGTCCCGCCGTCACCATCCCGAGCGCCCCCACCACCGTCCCGGCGTCGATCAGCAGCGGCTGCGCGATCAAACAGTGCTCGCCTCCCGTGATGAGCACCGCCCGCTCCGCCGCGATCGCCCGCCGCGCCGCCTCCTCGAACCCCTCCAGCACGGCCGTCGCGGGCCCGTCCCACGCCAGTAACCGGCCCTCCGCATCCGCCACCCCCAACGCCTCGGCCCCGGCCAGCGCCCGCAGATGCGGTGCCGCCGCCTCCGCCGCCTCCTCGCTCAACCCCCGCCGCAACGGCACCGCCGCCAACGACGCCGTATGCAACGCCTGATGCACCGCCCGCTGCGCGGGCGTCGTCACCACCCGCTGCGTCCGCCGCCAGATCGTCCACGCCGCTACCGCGCCGAGCACCACGCACGCCAGCACCACCAGCGTCGTCGTCATCGCGCGCGCCCGCCGGTCGTCGTCCACCCGTGGCAGACCACGGCCGTCATCGCCATGCGCCGATTATCGCTGCCGGGTCCGGCCGGATGGACGCCCGACCGATAGCGGAAATCGGACGACCCCGAGGACTCGCCGGTGATGTTGGCCACGACACGCCGGACCACGCCGAGGCGGCGGGCGAGACCGACGCGTGGCTGGCGGAACCTGTCGGACCCACGTGCCTAGAATGCCAAGGCCAACCCCCGTCGACACCCTGGGAGGAAGGACCGTCTTGGCTCCGTCCGGATCGTTCGTTCACCTGCACAACCACACCGAGTACTCCATGCTCGATGGGGCGGCGAAGATCACGCCGTTGTTCGCGGAGGCCGAGCGGTTGGGCATGACCGCTGTCGGCATGACCGACCACGGCAACATGTACGGCGCCAGCGAGTTCTACAACTCCGCGAAGAAGGCCGGGATCAAGCCGATCATCGGCATCGAGGCCTACATCGCGCCGGAATCGCGGTTCAACACCAAGCGTGTGCAGTGGGGCGATCCCGGCCAGAAGAGCGACGACGTCTCGGGTTCGGGTGCCTACACCCACATGACCATGGTCGCCGAGAACGCGACCGGTCTGCGCAACCTGTTCAAGCTGTCGAGCCTGGCCTCCATCGAGGGGCAGCTGGGCAAGTGGGCGCGCATGGACGAGGAGATCATCGCCCAGTACGCCGAGGGCATCATCGCCACCACCGGCTGCCCCTCGGGCGAGGTGCAGACCCGCCTGCGCCTGGGCCACGAACGCGAAGCGCTGGAAGCCGCGGCGAAGTGGCAGGAGATCTTCGGCAAGGAGAACTTCTTCCTCGAGGTGATGGACCACGGTCTGTCCATCGAGCGCCGGGTCCGCGAGGGCCTGATCTCGATCAGCAAGCAGCTCGAGATCCCGCCGCTGGCCACCAACGACTGCCACTACGTCACCAAGGACCAGTCGACCAATCACGAAGCGCTGCTGTGCATCCAGACCGGCAAGACGCTCTCGGACCCGACTCGCTTCAAGTTCGACGGCGACGGCTACTACCTCAAATCCGCCCAGGAGATGCGCGCGATCTGGGACGCGGAGATCCCCGGCGCCTGCGACAACACCGAGCTCATCGGCGAACGCGTGCAGTCCTACGACGACGTGTGGGAACACCGCGACCGGATGCCGATCTTCCCGGTGCCCGAGGGCCACACCCAGGCCACCTGGCTGCGCAAGGAGGTCCTCGACGGCCTGGACCGCCGCTTCCCCGACGGCCCGCCCCAGGACTACCTCGCCCGCGCCGACTACGAACTCGGCGTCATCTGCGAAATGGGGTTCCCGGCCTACTTCCTCGTCGTCGGTGACCTGATCCGCCACGCCCTCGACGTCGGCATCCGGGTGGGTCCCGGTCGTGGTTCGGCAGCCGGTTCGCTGGTCGCCTACGCCATGGGCATCACCAATATCGACCCGATCCCGCACGGTCTGCTCTTCGAGCGGTTCCTCAACCCCGAGCGCGTGTCGATGCCCGATATCGATATCGACTTCGATGATCGCCGCCGCGGTGAGATGGTCCGCTACGCCACCGAGAAGTGGGGCAGTGACCGGGTCGCCCAGGTGATCACCTTCGGCACCATCAAGACCAAGGCCGCGATCAAGGACTCCGCACGAGTCCTGTTCGGCCAGCCCGGTTTCGCCATCGCCGACCAGATCTCCAAGGCGCTGCCGCCGCCGATCATGGCCAAGGACATCTCGGTCTCGGGCATCACCGATCCCGAGCACGAGCGGTACAAGGAGGCCGCCGAGGTCCGCGAACTCATCGGCTCCAACCCCGACATCGCCAAGATCTACGAGACCGCCAAGGGTCTCGAGGGTCTGATCCGCAACGCGGGCGTGCACGCCTGCGCGGTCATCATGTCCTCCGAGCCGCTCACCGACGCGATCCCGGTGTGGAAGCGCGCGCAGGACGGCGCGATCATCACCGGCTGGGACTATCCGTCGTGTGAGGCCATCGGCCTGTTGAAGATGGACTTCCTGGGTCTGCGCAACCTCACCGTCATCGGTGACGCCCTGGAGAACATCAAGGCCAACCGCGGCATCGATCTGGACATGGATCACCTGCCGCTCAACGATCCGGCCACCTACGAACTGCTCGCCCGCGGCGACACTCTCGGCGTGTTCCAGCTCGACGGCAGCGCCATGCGCGACCTGCTGCGCCGCATGCAGCCCACCGGCTTCGAGGACATCGTCGCCGTGCTCGCGCTCTACCGTCCCGGTCCGATGGGCATGAACGCCCACAACGACTACGCCGACCGCAAGAACGGCCGCCAAGAGGTCAAACCGATCCACCCCGAGCTCGAAGAGCCACTGAAGGAGATCCTGGCCGACACCTTCGGCCTGATCGTCTATCAGGAACAGATCATGCAGATCGCGCAGAAGGTGGCCGGGTACTCGCTCGGCCAGGCCGACATCCTGCGCCGCGCCATGGGTAAGAAGAAGCTCTCGGTGCTGGAGGAGGCCTACGCGGGCTTCCGCGAGGGCATGCTCAAGAACGATTTCTCCGAGCCCGCCATCAAGGCGCTGTGGGACACCATCCTCCCGTTCGCCGGATACGCGTTCAACAAATCGCACGCCGCGGGCTACGGCCTCGTCTCGTTCTGGACCGCCTACCTCAAGGCCAACTATCCCGCCGAGTACATGGCCGGTCTGCTCACCTCCGTCGGTGACGACAAGGACAAGGCCGCCATCTACCTGTCGGACTGCCGCAAGATGGGCATCACGGTGCTGCCGCCGGACGTCAACGAGTCCGAACAGAACTTCGCCTCGGTCGGCACGGATATCCGCTTCGGTCTCGGCGCGGTGCGCAATGTCGGCGCGAACGTGGTGTCCTCGATCATCGCCGCGCGCAAGGAGAAGTCGAAGTTCACCGACTTCTCCGACTACCTGAACAAGATCGACGCGATCGCCTGCTCCAAGAAGGTCACCGAATCGCTCATCAAGGCAGGCGGTTTCGACTCGCTCGGGCATCCGCGCAAGGGTCTGCTGCTGATCCATTCCGACGCGATCGACGCGGTGATGTCGACCAAGAAGGCCGAGGCGATCGGCCAGTTCGACCTGTTCGGCGGCCTCGACGACGGTGACGACTCGGTGGCCTCGGTCTTCAATGTGCGGGTTCCCGACGAGGAATGGGAGACCAAGCACAAGCTCGCCCTCGAGCGGGAGATGCTGGGGCTCTACGTCTCCGGGCATCCGCTCAACGGTGTGGAGCACGTGCTGGCCGCGCAGGTGGACACGCCGATCCCGGCGATCCTGGAAGGCGATGTCAAGGACGGCGCGCAGGTCACCATCGGCGGCATCCTGGCCTCGGTCAACCGCCGGATCAACAAGAACGGCCTGGCCTGGGCCTCCGCCCAGCTCGAGGACCTCACCGGTGGTGTGGAGGTGCTGTTCTTCCCGCAGTCGTACTCCGTCTACGGCATGGATGTCGTCGAGGACGCCGTGGTGCTCGTCAAGGCCCGCGTCTCGGTCCGCGACGACCGCATCTCCCTGATCGCCAACGACCTGGTCGTCCCCGATCTTTCAGCGATCGGCGTCGCCAAACCGGTCGCGGTCGTCATGACCACCCGCATGTGCACCCCCGACAAGATCGGCGAACTCAAGAAAGTCCTCTCCCGCCACCCCGGCACCTCGGATGTCCACGTCCGCCACATCGGCGCCCGCGAGAAGACGACCCTGCTGAAACTCGACGACGCCTGGCGCGTCTCCCCGTCCTCGGCCCTCATGGGCGATCTCAAAGCCCTCCTGGGCCCCGGCTGCCTCGGTTGACCCCCTGGCTCGACCGCACCCTCCCCGGTGCGGTCGACCAGTTCGTCGCCTGGACGACGGGCCCGCCCGACCGCACCCTGCTGGTAATCCACGGCGGCCCCGACTGGGACCACACCTACCTGCGACATCCACTGGACCGATTGGCGGGCCACCACCGCCTGCTGCTCCCGGACCTACGCGGCTGCGGGCGCTCCACCTGCGGACTACCGCCGACGGCCTTCGCCCCCGACACCGTCGTCGTCGATCTGATCGCACTCCTGGACGCCTTCGACACCCGACGCGCCGACGTGCTGGGCTTCTCCTTCGGCGGACTGCTGGCCCAGCGCCTCGCGGTGACCGTCCCGGACCGGATCGGCAAGGTGATCATCGCGTCGAGCAGCGTGCTCCCGGTGCCCCCGGATGCCTATCCCGACACCCCGCACCAACGGTCGATCCGGGCAGCGGAAAACGCTGTGTGGTCGGATCTTTCACGCACCGGACCTGCCCGCACCGAGGCCGCCGCCCGGGCTGGGGCACGGTCGAATCTCGCCCGTGCGTCGGCGGCGCGGGGCTACCACCGGCGTCTGTCCCGCATCCGTTTCTCCGCGGACTGGGCGAACGCTCGCGACGCCGGTGCGCTGCGCTCGCCGCGTCTCGCGCATCCGGTCGAGCGACTGTCCGCGACTGGGCTCCCGATCCTGCTCCTGCACGGCCGCCATGATCTGACCTTCCCGGCCGGGCTCGCCGTCGAGGCGGCCGCGCGGATTCCGGGTGCTCGCGCGGTCGTTCTCGAACGCGCGGCGCACATGGCTCATATCGACCAACCGCGCCGTTGGCTGGCGGAGGTGTCCGCGTTCCTGCGGTGAGCTGGCCCGATGCCGCCCCGCCGTATGACCCCGGACGCTCGCCGCGCGCAGCTGCTCGACGTGGGCGAAGAGCTGTTCGGCGCGGAGCCGTTCGACGACGTGTCCATGGAACAGATCGCCGCCCGCGCCCAGGTGACCAGGGCGCTGCTGTACCACTACTTCCCGACCAAGGCCGACTTCTTCGCCGCCATCTGGCAGCGCGCCCACGACACCCTGCGCGCCTCGGCGCCCCTGCGTACCGCCGAGACCGTGCGCGCGGGACTGGTCGCCACCCTGACCGCCTACCTCGACTTCTACGCCCGCAACCTGCCCCTGGTCCTCATCGCCAACCGCAGCTCGATCGCGGGCTCCCCGGTCGTCCGCGAACCCATCGACGCCACCTTCCGCACCCTGTGCGCGACCGTCCTCGACGCCACCGGCACCACCGGGCACAGTCGGACACTGGCCGAGGCCGCCTTCGCTGGCTGGATCGCCTTCGTCCGCGAGACGACCCTGGCGGGCCTGGTGGACCGGACCATCACCCCCGCCGACAACCTCGCCCTGTGCCTGGCCGCCCTGGATGCCACCGTCGGCGCCCACGCCGATCTGCGCGCCACGCCGCGCCCGGCGAGCGGCTGAGAATCCGCGCGCTGTCCCCGGACACCGCGCCCGATCCGGCTCGCTGGGACCAGTGGTGATGGCCGCCCCGCGCACATCGGTCTAGCCTCGAGAGGCGTGACGTCCGCGCCCCTGCTCGACTCGCCACCTCGTTCGCCGGACCCCGCTCGCTCCGCGCGCCCCGCGATCTCGGCCCGAACGGTTCTGATCGTCGCGGTGACGGCGATCCTCGCGCAGCTGGTACTGCGCGGTCGGGTGGCGGCCTCCGGCTTCTTCTACTGGGACGACTACCTGCTCATCGGCCGGGTCAGCGAGCACCCCCTGTGGTCGACCGAACTGCTCCTCACCAGCCACGACGGTCACGTCATGCCCCTCGCGCTCGCGCTGACCTGGCTGGTCACCACCGTCGCGCCACTGGAGTGGACGGCCGCGGTCGTGGTGCTGTTGGTCCTCCAAGCCCTCGCGTCACTGGCCGTCCTGCGGCTGCTGGTGGTCCTGCTGGGGAGGCGCGCGCGGCTGCTCGGTCCGCTGGTGTTCTTCCTGTTCGTCCCGCTCACCCTGCCCGCCTTCGCCTGGTGGGCCGCCGCCGTGAACGCCCTGCCCCTGCAGATCGCGCTGGCCTGGGTCAGCGCCGACGCGGTGCTGCTGGTGCGCACCGGGCGGCGCCGGTACGCGCTATCGGGTGCGGTGGTGTTCGCGGTGGCGCTGCTGTCGTTCGAGAAGGCGGTGGTGGTGCTGCCGGTCGCGTTCGCGGTGGTGGTGCTGGCGGCGTCTGTGACGGGGGAGTCGGTGCGCGAGGCCGCCCGGCGCGGTGCCGCGCTGTGGACCGCCGCCGGGGCGGTGCTGCTGGCCTGGGCAGCGTGTTTCCTGCTGGTGATCCAACGACCGCGCGGGCTGTCCGCGCCCGAACACCCGGGCATCCTGGTGCGCCGCGCTCTCTCCGACGGGCTGGTCCCCGGCCTGTTCGGCGGGCCGTGGCGCTGGGAACGCTGGCAGCCCGCGACCCCGTGGGCCGACCCACCCGCCGTCGCGGTCATCCTCTCCTGGGTCGCACTGATCCTGTTCGCCGCGTGGACGATCCGCACCCGGCGCCGCGTCCTTCCCGTCTGGCTCGGCACCATCGCGTACGCCGTCGGCACCATCGCCCCCGTGGTTCTCCTCCGTGACGGCCCAGGCACCGCGGGCCTGCTGCTCCAATCCCTGCGCTACTTCGCCGATTTCGCCGTCGTCGCCACCATCGCCCTGACCCTGCTCACGATGTCGCCTCCGCGTTCGGCCGCCGTGCCGGACCGACGCGCGCGGCGAACCGCCGCCTCCGAGCAGCGAGCGCACCCGCGCACCGACTCCGCTGACGCGCGACCGGTAGCCGCGTCCGCGGGCGGCGGCGCGACACCGCAGGACAACGAGGCACCGGGCTGGGTGCCGACCGCGCCGCGACGCGGTCCGATCGTGTCGTGCGATCACCCGAGGCCGCAGACGGACACGCCGGACCGGCGAACAGCGATCCGAGGGCGACGCATGGTCATCACCGCCACGATCCTCTTCCTCGCGAGCAGCGTCTACTCCACTGTCACTTTCACCCATACCTGGCAACCCAGCCCCGCCCGCACCTACGTCACCGGCGTGCGCGCCTCCCTCCCGACCGTCACCGACGCACCCCTGCTCCCCCAGGAAGTCCCCTGGAACGTCCTGAACCCCTTGGCCTTTCCCGAGAACATGACCGACCACGTCTTCGCCCCGCTCGCCACTCCCACCACCTTCGCCCCGTGGACACCGAAGCTGCGGATGATCACCGACACCGGCGCGATCGTCGACGCGAACGTCTGGTGGAACCGCGCCATCGTGGCCGAACCCGGCTGCGGCCACCGCGTACGCGGCACCACCTCGACCGTGCTGCCCCTGGACGGACCCATGCAGATCCGCGACTGGACCGTCCAGCTCAACTACCTCGCCGAACGCGACGGCCGCGTCGCCGTGTCCTTCGACGGTGACACCGAGACCGTCGCCGAGGTGCGCCGTGGCCTCAACACCGTCTACGTGCGGCTGCTCGGTGGGGGATCGGCGCTGCGCATCCGCGCCTTCGACGCCGACCAGTCGCTGTGTGTGGGCGCGGGCCCGGTCGGGGTGATCTCGCACGCGTCCTGAGCACCCGCGATCGTTGCCCGCGCGTGCCGCGGCGGCGCGTGCGATGCTGGGCCGATGAGGCTGTTTCGGGTGTGGGCGCCGGAGGCGGGGTCGGTGCGGCTGCACCTGGACGGGGACGCGCACCCGATGCGGCGCAACGGCGGCGGCTGGTGGTCGATCAGAGCGCAGGCGGCCCAGGGCGCCCGCTACGGCTTCCTCATCGACGACGACCCCACCGTGCTGCCCGATCCGCGCTCGGCCCGTCAACCCGACGGCGTGCACGCGCGCTCGGCCGTGCACGACCTGGACCCGGCGGCCTGGACCGACCACGGCTGGACCGGCCGACAGCTGGCGGGCGCGGTGTTCTACGAACTGCACCTGGGCACCTTCACTCCCGAGGGCACCTTCGACGCCGCGATCGGCAAGCTCGACCATCTGGTCGAACTCGGCGTCACCACGGTCGAACTGATGCCGGTCAACGCCTTCGACGGCACCCACAACTGGGGCTACGACGGCGTGCTCTGGTACGCGGTGCAGGAGAGTTACGGCGGCCCCGACGGCCTGCAACGCTTCGTCGACGCCTGCCACGCCCGCGGCCTGGCGGTCTGCCTGGACGTGGTCTACAACCACCTCGGCCCCTCCGGCAACTATCTGCCGCGCTTCGGCCCCTACCTCGCCGACGGCCGCAACACTTGGGGCCAGAGCCTGAACCTCGACGGCCCCGGCTCCGACGCGGTGCGCCGTCACATCATCGACAACGCCCTGCGCTGGCTGCGCGACTTCCACCTCGACGCCCTGCGCCTGGACGCCGTGCACGCCCTCGTCGACCGCACCGCCACCCACCTGCTCGAAGAACTCACCGTCGAAACCACCGCGCTCTCAGCGCAAGTCGGCCGCCCGCTCACCCTCATCGCCGAGAGCGACCTCAACGACCCCCGCCTGATCACGCCCCGCGCGGCGGGCGGCTACGGCCTGACCGGGCAGTGGAACGACGACCTGCACCACGCCGTGCACACCGCGGTCTCCGGTGAACGTCAGGGCTACTACGCCGATTTCGGCTCCCTGGCCTGCCTGGCCCAGACCCTCACGCACGGGTTCTTCCACGCCGCCACCTATTCCAGCTTCCGCGGCCGCACCCACGGCGTGCCGATCCCGCGCGAACTGATCCCGGCCAGCGCGCTGCTCGGCTACACCTGCAATCACGACCAGATCGGCAACCGCGCCCTCGGCGACCGCCCGAGCGCCTACCTCACCCCGGGTCAGCTGGCGGTGAAGGCCGCGCTGGTGCTGCTCTCGGCGAGCACCCCGATGCTGTTCATGGGCGAGGAATGGGGCGCGCGCACCCCGTTCCAGTTCTTCACCTCGCACACCGACCCGGTCGTCGGCGCCGCCACCGCCGCGGGCCGCCGCGCCGAATTCGCCGCACACGGCTGGGCCACCGACGACGTCCCCGACCCGCAGGACCCGGCCACCTTCACCCGCTCCCAACTGGACTGGACCGAACCGCACCGCGAACCGCACGCCCGGCTGCTCGCCTGCTACCGCGCGCTGCTGGCCCTGCGCAAGGCCCGCCCCGAGTTCGGTGACCCCTGGCTGGAGCGGGTCTGGGCCGACTACGACGAGGCCGCGCGCTGGTTCGTGCTGCGGCGTGGCCGAATCTCGGTGGTGTGCAATCTCGCCGAGGACGACGCGGTGATCCCCGTGCACGGGCGCGTCCTGCTCGCGTGGTCCCCGGCCACCGAAAGCGGCGCGGGCACACTGGTTTCCGGCCACAGCTTCGCCGTCCTGGAGGAAGGGGACGGCGCGGGCACCGTGGTCACCGACTGATGACGGCCGGGCACGGCTCGGCCACGGTCGGTCTCCGACCATTGCCCAGTCGAGAGTCCGACCGTACGGTTGAGCGATGAGCAACGACGCTTACGGGCAGGACAGTGCTGCCCTCCCGGCCGGTGTGGGCGGCTACGCCCCGGCCGGATTCGCCCCGCTGGTGCGCGCCTTCGCCACCCTGGTCGGCCGCCGCCGCGGCGCGGGCGGTTCCCTCGCGATCCACCGACACGGACAACCCCTGGCCCACCTGTGGGCGGGCAGCGCGGGGGACCGACCCTGGACCGCCGAGACCGGCGCCATCGTCTTCTCCGCGACCAAGGGCGTCACCGCCACCGTCATCCACCGGCTCGCCGACCGCGGCCTGATCGACTACCGCGCCCCGATCGCCGAGTACTGGCCACGCTTCGCCGCCAACGGCAAGGGCGCCATCACCGTCGCCGACGTGCTCACCCATCGGGCCGGACTGTCCTCGCTGCCCGCCGTCGCCGACACCGCGTTCGAATCGCTCGATCACGAGCTGATGGAGGACCGCCTGGCCTTGGCCGCGCCCGACCGGCTGCGCGGCGTCCCCGCCTACCACGCGCTCACCTACGGCTGGCTGCTCGCTGGCCTGGCCAGGGCCGTCACCGGCCGCGCGATGGGCGAACTCATCCGCACCGAGGTCACCGAACCGCTCGGCATCGACGGCATCCATCTGGGCCGCCCGGTGGCGGGCTCGTCGACCGACTACGCCCCGCTCGCGGGCGCGCACCTGAGCGCGGTCGGACATCCGGTGGCGGCCGAAGTCCTCGGCCGGGTGGGCAGACACGTCCCCGGCGCGCTGGGCGCGGCCGCCCGCTGCCTGTTCGTGCCCGGCCTGCACGGCATCCTCGACGGTGACGACCCGCCGATCCTGGACACCGAGATGCCCGCGGGCAACGGGGTGTGCACGGCGACCGGTCTCGCGCGCATGTACGCGGCACTGGCCGACGGCGTCACCGTCGACGGCAGGCCCTACCTGAGCGCGCACACCCACCGCGCGATCCGCCGCGTGCAGACCTACCGGCTCGATCACGCGCTGTTCTACCTGCCGATGATGTGGCACCTGGGCTACCACTCGTTCCCGCTGGTCGGCGCGCGCCACGGCTTCGGGCACATCGGACTCGGCGGGTCCTTCGGCTGGGTCGACCCGGCCTCGGGCCTGTCGGTGGCCTACGTGCACAACCGTCTCGACCAGACCACGCTGGCCTACGACCAGCCCGCCATGGCCTGGGTGCTGCCCCTGGTCCTGTCGGGGGTGCGCGCCACCCGCGACCGCGCGGCCGGAATCGACCGCGTGGCCGCGTAACCGTCAGGTCAGGTAGCGGTAGGCCGGGGAGCCCGGTTCCAGGCGCTCGGCCTGGATCGGGGAATCCTCGATGCGGTGCAGCAGCGAGGCCAGGTCGTCGGTGGCGCCCAGTTCGATGCCGACCAGCGCCGCCCCGGTCTCCCGGTTGTTGCGCTTGACGTACTCGAACATGGTGATGTCGTCGTCGGGCCCGAGGACGTCGTCGAGGAAGCGGCGCAGCGCCCCCGGCTCCTGCGGGAAGTCCACCAGGAAATAGTGCTTGAGCCCGCGATGCACCAGCGAACGCTCGATGATCTCGCCGTAACGCGACACATCGTTGTTGCCGCCCGAGACCAGCACCACCACGGTCGACCCCGGATCGATCGCGACCTCGGCCAGCGCCGCGGTGGCCAGCGCGCCCGCGGGCTCGGCGATGATGCCCTCGTTCTGGTACAGATCGAGCATCGCGGTGCAGATCGCGCCCTCGTCGACCTGCATCATCCGGAACGAGGCGGTGCCGGTGGGCGTGGCGGTGGTGGTGAGCAGCGGCAGCGAGGCGTGCGAGACCACGGCCCCGCCGAAGGAGGCGGCGGCGCGGTAGGGCAGGTCGCCGATGCGGCGCACGGCGGCACCGTCGACGAACGGGTCGATCTCGGGCAACGTCACCGGCGCACCGGCCACCAGCGCGGCGGTCATCGAGGCCGCGCCTGCGGGCTCCACCCCGAGCAGACCGGCCTGGGGCGCGCGTTCACGCAGGTAGGTGCCGATCCCGGCCAGACAGCCACCCCCGCCGACCGGCACGATCACCAGGTCCGGCGCGGTGCCGAGCTGCTCGAGGAACTCGGCGGCGATGGTGCCCTGTCCGGCCGCGGTGCGCGGGTCGTCGAACGGGGGCACTCTGGTCGCGCCGGTACGGGCGACGTCGTCGGCGGCGGCCGCGGCGGCCGCGTCGTAGGTCTCGCCGACGGCGATGAGCTCGACGAACTCGCCGCCGTGCACGCGGATGCGGTCGCGCTTCTGCTTGGGAGTCGTGGTCGGCACGTAGATGCGCCCGCGCACACCCATGGCCTTGCATGCGAACGCCACGCCCTGCGCGTGATTGCCCGCGCTGGCCGCGACCACCCCGGCCGCGCGTTCGGCCGCGGTGAGCTGGACCATCAGGTTGTAGGCGCCGCGCAGCTTGTAGGAGCGCACGGCGGTGAGATCTTCGCGCTTGAGGTAGACCTGGGCGCCGGTCTGGGCCGACAACCGCGGGCTGTACTGCAGCGGTGTCGGCTCGATGATGTCGGAAATTCGCTTCGCGGCGGCGTCGATCTCGTCCGCGGTCAGCGGCGGACGGGATACGGATACTTCGGCGACGTCAGCGATGGAGGACACCCGGCAATGTTACCGATCCCCGCGCGGCGCCCGACCACCCGCCGCCGGGGACGGGTGGCCGCGCGCGAGGGCCCCTAGCTGGGGGTGAGCACGAAGACCGGGATCTCGCGGTCGGTCTTCTTCTGGTACTCGGCGTAGTCGGGCCAGACCGCGACGGCGCGCTCCCACCACTTCGCCTTCTCCGCGCCGGTGACCTCGCGGGCGGTGTAGTCCTTGTTGACCGTGCCATCGCGCAGCTCCACCTGCGGATGGGCCTTGATGTTGTAGTACCAGACGGGGTTCTTGGGCGCGCCGCCCAGTGAGGCCACCACGGCGTATTCGCCGTCGTGCTCGACCCGCATGAGCGGCGTCTTGCGCAGCTTGCCGGTCTTGGCGCCCTTGGTGGTGAGCAGGATGACGGGCTTGCCCTGCATCGAGGTGCCGTCGGTTCCGCCGGAGTTCTCGTAGGTCTCGGCCTGTTCGCGGGCCCAATCCGAAGTGCTCGGTGCGTACTCTCCTGTCAGTGGCATGACCTGCACAACGATCGGGCGCGGTGTGATGTTCCCGACACCGCCCGCTCGATAAAGTTTGGTGGACCGAAATCTTCTGTGCGTCTATCCTGTGTGCATGGCAGTGGTCACCCCTTCGGCAGCACGCGCGACGGTCGACATCGCGGGCAGCGCGTGGCCGATCTACAAACTCGAAGCGCTGGTCGCCGGGTTCGTCGTGGGCGCCGTGCTGCTGCTGGTCCTGGGCTCGCCGCAGGCCGCCGTGCTGGTCGCGGCCGCCGTCGCCGCGCTGCGCTGGACCGTCGGCGCCGTGCGCGCCTGACTCACTCGCCGAGCTCGAGTTCCTTCAGCTCGCCCCGCGAGAGCACTCCCAGTTTCGGATACGCCTTGTACAGGTGATGTCCGACCGTGCGGTGACTCAGGAACAATCTCGCCGCGATCTCCCGATTCGACAATCCCCGCGCCGCCAGCCGCACGATCTGTGACTCCTGCGGCGTGAGCAGGCTCAGCGGTCCCGCGCTCGCCGCCGCCACCGTCCCGACCCCCAGCGCGCTCAGTTCGGTGCGGGCACGCTCACGCCACGGCCCCGCCTCGAGCCGGTCGAACACTGCCAGGGCCTGTTCCAGCTGGGTGCGGGCGTCGACTTTGCGCTTCTCGCGGCGCAGCCATTCGCCGTAGAGCAGCCGGGTGCGGGCCTCGTCGAACGGGCGATTCGCGGCGAGCGCGGCCACGAAGTGCGTTTCGGCCTCGGGTCCGTCGGCCAGCAGTGCCCGCCCGCACGCCACCAGCGCGGTGATCCACTCCTGATCGGCTCGCTCGGCCCAGGCGGTGAGGTCGTCCAGGGCGGCGGTCGCGTCCTCGGTCGCGCCGAGCCGCACGGCCACCTCGATCCGGTCGGGGAGCGCGCGCAACCCGCTGACATGGTGACGGGCCGGTTCGACCGACATGTGCGCCAGCTCCGCGCGCGCCGCCTCGAGCCTGCCCTGCCCGAGCGCGAGCAGTCCCAGCGCCGCGTGCGCCCAGGACGCGCCGACCGCGCGCGCCCCGCCGAACTCCTCGGCCGTCGCCCGCTCGGCCCGCGCGCGCGTCGCGTCCTCGTCGCCGCGCTGGGCCGCCAGATACGCCAGGAACGCGCTGAGCTGCCCCACCCAGTGCGCCTGCCCGAGATCCTCGGCGATGCGCAGCCCTTCCTCGGCACCGACCCGAGCAGCCCCCGGCCTGCCCGCGAACAGTTGCGCCTCCGACCGGAAGAACAGCAGCGGCGCCAGCACCCCGATCCGGCCCTGCTCGCGGCATTCGCCGATCAGCTCCTCGGCCAGCTCACCCACCTGCTCGTCCTGCCCGACGACCAGTCCGCTGCCGCACAGCTGCACCAGATCGGCCGGACTGTCCGCGCCGTTGGCCCTGGCCAGCGCGGCGGCCGTGCGCAGGTCGACCGTGCGATGCCCGGCGACCGCCGTGATCAGATACCGCGCGATCGGCGTCACCGGATCGCTCTCGGTCAGCGGCAACGTCGCCAGCACCTCAGCCACCTCAGCGATCTCCGCGGGCCCCAGATACCACGCGGCATGCACCGCCCGGGTGAGAATCCGCGCCGCCATCCCCGGATCACCCATCCGCGTCGCCCCGCCCGGATCGCCAGCGCACGCCGCCTCGTCCGGATCGCCGGTGGGCGTCGCCCTGTTCGGATCGCCAGTGCGCGTCGCCCCGGCCGGATCGCCGGTGGGCGGCGCCTCCCCGCCCGGATCACCCGTCCGCGTCGCCCCGCCCGGATCACCTGTTCGCGCCGCTATCGCGGCCGCCAGCAAGCGCCGATGCGCCGAGGCCGGAACCCCCGCGGCGAAATCGGCCTGCGCGCGGACCAGGGCCAGGCGCAGCTCGACCGCGCTGTCGGTACCCGGGGCCGCGGCCCGTTCGGCCAGCGCCACCGCCTGGTCGGTGAGTCCCGCCTCGGTCGCCATCTCGGCGGCCAGGGCCAGCCTGCGTGACCGGCCGCGCGCGGTGACGCCGAGCGCGGCGGCGCGCTCGTAGGCGGCGACCGCGCCGTGGAAACCGTGGCGGCGCCGGGCCCGCTCGGCGGTGCGCTCGAGCAGGGTCGCGGTCGTCTCGTCCGGGCCGGTGGCGGCGCAGGCCCGATGCCAGGCGTGCAGGTCGGCGGTGTCCTCGGTGTCGAACGCGGCAGCCAGGGCGCGGTGCGCGGCCAGGCGCTGGGTCAGCGCCGAACCCTGGTAGACCGCCGCGCGCAGCAGCGGATGCCGCCAGGTGAGCACCGCGCCGTCGGTACGCACCAGCTCCGCGTCCTGGGCGGGCTGTAGATCGTCGAGAACGACGCCGAGGGTGTCCGCGGCGCGCAGCACCGGCGCCAGCTCCGGCGACCCGGCCGTCGCGGCCACCAGCAGCACCGTGCGGGTGGCGGCGGGCAACCGGGTGACCCGCCCGTGGAAGGCCAGCTGCAGCCGCTGGGTGAGCGCCAGCGGATGCGCCCGGGTCGGCGTCGTGGCGCCGAGGGTCGACGGAAGTTCCAGCAGCGCGAGCGGATTGCCGCCCGACTCGCTGAGCAGCCGATACCGGTCGGTGGGGGAGAGCCGGACCGGGCCCGCGTCCAGCAGCGCGGCCGCCGCCTCCGGTCGCAGCCCCGGCACCACGAGTTCCGGCAGACCGGGCGCGGGGAAATCCTCGGGGCCGGACCGGGTGGCGAACACCATGACCACCCCCTCGGCGTCGAGCCTGCGCGCCGCGAACAACAGTGCCTCGGCACTGGCCCGGTCCAGCCAGTGCGCGTCGTCGATCAGGCACAGGAGTGGACCGTCGGCGGCTTCCTCGGCCAGCAGTGTCAGTACCGCGAGCCCGATCAGCATCCGGTCCGCCGGGGTCCCGTCCCCGAGCCCGAAGGCGGCCTCGAGCGCCTCGCGCTGCCGGGGCGGCAAGCCCGGCACCAGCGCCATTCCCGGCCGGATCAGCAGATGCAGGGCCGCGAACGGCAATTCGGCCTCGGACTCGATCCCCGCGCTGCGCGCCGTCGGAAGCCCTTGGGCCGCCGCGTAATCCAGCAGCGCGGATTTGCCGATCCCCGCCTCACCGCGCAACACCAGTGCCCCACTGCGCCCCGCCCGCGCCGCGGTGAGCAGGTCGTCGATCCTGGCCTGTTCGGCGTCGCGCCCGTGCAACATACGCACCACGCTAACGCCGCGACCGGCACCCGACAGTAGCCCGGTCGGGAAAGTACCTATAGGCGACTGATTCGACGACCCCCACCGGCGCCATAACGTAGGTGTCATCACGGGAAACAACCCGAGAAACACGAGCTCAAAGCCTATTTCGGAGGTAGAGATGAACACCGTCGTCGCGCAGTACCTGGAGGCATGGAACACCCGCGAGCCCGGCGCCCGCCGCGCCGCGGTCACCCGCCTGTTCACCGACGGCGCCCGCTACGTCGACCCGCTGGTGGCCGTCACCGGCCACGCCGAACTCGAAGCCGCCATCGCCGGTGTGCAGACCCAGTTCCCCGACTGGACCTTCCGGCTGGCCGGTCCGGTCGACGCCCACCACGACCAGGTGCGCTTCACCTGGGGCCTCGGCCCCGCCGACGGCGAGCCCGTGGTGATCGGCTTCGACGTCGCCGTCCTCGCCGACGGACGCATCGACAGCGTCTACGGCTTCCTCGACCAGGTTCCCGCCACCGCCTGACCTTCCCTCTCAGCCAAGGAGTTCCGCCATGACCACCGCCGCCTCGTCCCGCCTGTCCGCCCTCACCGCCGGGCCCGCCCTGCTGCCGTTCTCGCTGCGCCTGGACGCCGTCGTCACCACCGCCAACGGCCTGGCCTACCTCGCGCTGGCCGGACCGCTGGAAAACCTGCTCGGCCTGGACGCCGGTCTCGGCCGCGCGATCGGGGTGTTCCTCACGGTGTACGGCCTCGCGGTCGCCGTGATCGGCACCCGTGACCCGATCAACCGGACCGCGACGGCCGCGGTGGCCATCGGAAACTCGGGCTGGGTCGTGGCGAGCCTGGCGGCCTTGATCAGCGGCGCGCTGAGCCTGACCACGGTCGGCGCGGTGTGGGCGGTACTCCAGTCCATCACCGTCGGCGCCTTCGCGGCCCTGCAGTACCTCGCTCTGCGCCGCACCCGCTGACGCCCGACGACGCGGGGTCACCCTCCGGTGGCCCCGCGTCGTCGTGTTCAGCGCACCAGCAGCGCGACCGGCAACCGGGCGAACAGCGCGTCGGCCCTGGCGATTCCGGCGTAGGTGTTGCCGGTCAGCCGATCGGTCCAATTGCCTTCCGGCAGCGGCAGGGTGGTGTCCAGCCAGCCGGTCGGCGCCAGCCCCACCGAGTGCCGCGCCGCCGCCACGATCACCTCGGGTTCCTCCCCGGCGGGCCCGCGCCCGTAGGCGACGAACCGGTGCGCGTGCTCACCCACGGCGTACAGCGGCCGGTACATCCCGCCGACGAAGCACTCCGGCCGCTCCCGCCGCAACCACAGCGCGTAGGCCACCACCCACATCTTCGCCGCCCCCGTGGTGTCCAGCGTCGGTGTGTCGGTGAGGGATTGGAGCATGCCCGCGCGCACCGCGAAGTTCACCGGCCGCCGGTTGTCCGGGTCGACCAGCGAGTCCTCCCACAGCTCGGTGCCCTGATAGATGTCCGGAATCCCGGGCCCGCACAGCTGCAACAGCTTCTGCGCCACCGCGTCCGACCACGCGTGCGGCGCGAGCTCGTGCGCCAGATCGCCGATTCCCGTCCCCACCGGCCCGTCGATCACCGCGTCCAGCCAGCCGTGCACCCGCGACTCGAACGCCGCGTCCGGCTCCTCCCACGAGGTCTTGACCCCCGCCTCGCGCATCGACTTCTCCGCGAACTGGTGCAGCCGGTCACGCAGTCCCGGCACCGACGACGCGGGCCGCCCGTCGGCGGGCCACACCCCGAACATGTTCTGCAACAGGAACAGTGCCGTCGCCCCGTCCGGCGCTGGCGTGGTCTCCAGCCAGCCGCGCACCCGCAGCGCCCACACATCGGCCACCTGCGAGAGCACCCCGATCCGGGCGCGCACGTCCTCGCCGCGCTTGGTGTCGTGGGTCGACAGCGTCGTCATGGTGGCGGGCCAGCGCTGCGCGCGCTCGCTGTTGGACAGGTGGAAGTCGTTGATCGAATGCCCGAACCGCGCCGGATTCCCGCCGACCTCCTGCAGCGACACCAGCCGCGCGCCCTGATAGAACATGGTGTCCTCGACCGATTTCGCCGTGATCGCCCCGCACACCTGGGAGAACCGCGTCGCCGCCTCCCCACCCACCGCCAGCGCGGTGACCAGCACCGACAGCGGCGCGGTGAGCTCGGCATTGCGCTTCTCCACCTCCGCCACCACCGCGGCGGTGATCCCGGCCAGCGGCGCGTAGTCCACCCGGTAGACCGGCATGAACGCCAACACCTCGATGGTCGCGTTGCTCACCGACAGCGTGTCGAAACTGCCCGCGTTGCCGTCGCGTTTGATCGCCGCGACCAGCCGCCGGATCTCCGGCGCCAGAATCGTCTCGGCCACCGCGCGCTTGATCCGATGCTCGGTCTCGCCGAACCAGGCCCGATCACTGCCGTGCCCGGCCACCTGCTGCGACAACTCGGTCAGCGGCGCCTCCCCGGCCGGATCGAGCAGCACCCCGCCGACATCGGCGAGCGCGTCGTAGCCGGTGGTCCCGTCGACCGGCAGCGTCGCGTCGAGCGGCTCCCGATTGGCCAGGATCTTCTCCACCAGCAGCAGCCGCTGCGGCCCGATCAGCCTGCGTAGTCGGGTGAGATAGGCGCTCGGATGCGCCAGCCCGTCGGGATGGTCCACCCGCACCCCGTCGATCAGATCGTGCTCGCACCAGGCCGCCAGCTCCCGATGCGTGGCCTCGAAGACCTCCGGGTCCTCCTGCCGGATGGCGGCCAGACTGCTCACCGCGAAGAACCGCCGATAGGTGCACACGCCCGCCTTCCAGCTCACCAGCCGGTAGTGCTGGCGGTCGTGGATGCGCAGCGCGTTGTCGCCGTCGGTGCCCGGCGCGATCGGGAAACGCAGATCGTGCAGCGCGAGCATCGGTTCCGGGCCGGACCGGTCGACGGTCAGCGCGGCCGGATCGTTCTCGCTCTGCAGCACCGGCAGCGCCAGCCGCCCACCCGCTCCGTTGCCCTGACTCCAGTCGATGTCGAAGAACCGCGCGTACTTGGAGTTCTGGCCGGTCCGCAGCACATCCCACCACCACGGGTTCTGTCGCGGATCGCCGACGCCCACATGATTGGGCACCAGATCCACGATCAACCCCATGCCGCGACTGCGCACCTCGTCCGAGAGCGCCTTGAGCCCGGTCGGTCCGCCCAGCGCCGCCGAGACCGTGGTCGGATCGGTGACGTCGTAGCCGTGCGTCGACCCGTGCGTCGCGGTGAGGATCGGCGACAGGTACAGGTGCGAGATACCCAGCTGCTGCAGGTATTCGGCGATGGCCCGCGCGTCGGCGAAGGTCAGCGCGTCCGGCCGCAGTTGCAGCCGGTAGGTGCTGCGGACCGTGCTCGGCCGGATGGGCGCGCGGTGCAGCAGGGTGAGCGGGTCGGTCACGTAGGTCTCGGTCATCGTCTCGGCTAGGCGGTTCGGCGCAGTACCAGCAGGCAGCGGCTGGGGACAGGGAGTATCGCCGACGCGGCGAAGACGGCGTCGGCGGCACCGGTGGGGGTCGAACAATCCAGGGCGAGAGTCCATTCGACACCGAACTCGGGCCCCGGCACTACGAAATCGATCGCTTCGTCGTGCGCATTGAAGCACAGCAGGAACGAGTCGTCGGTGATGCGTTCCCCGCGCGGACCCGGCTCGGGAATCCCGTCCCCGTCGAGCAGCATGGCCAGCGACTTGGCGAACCCGCTGTCCCAGTCCGCGGTGGTCATCTCGGTGCCCGCCGGGGTGAACCAGCCGATCTCGCGTCCCCGCGCGCCGTCACCCGGCCCGGCCGCCAGGAACCGGCGCCGCCGGAAGATCGGATGCGCGGTCCGCAGCGCGATCACCGACCGGGTGAAGGCCAGCAGCTCGGCGTCGGCGCTGGCCCAGTCCATCCACGACAGCGCCGAATCCTGGCAGTACACATTGTTGTTGCCCGATTGCGTGCGGCCGATCTCGTCGCCGTGCGAGAGCATCGGCGTGCCCTGACTCAGGATCAGCGTGGCCAGCAGATTCCGCTGCTGACGCCCCCGCAGCGCCAGGACCGCCGCGTCGTCGGTCGGTCCCTCCACCCCGCAGTTCCAGGACCGGTTGTAACTCTCCCCGTCACGATTGCCCTCCCCGTTGGCGTCGTTGTGTTTCTCGTTGTAGGACACCAGATCCCGCAGCGTGAAGCCATCGTGCGCGGTGACGAAGTTGATGCTCGCGCCCGGCCGCCGTCCGGTCGACTCGTACAGATCCGAGGACCCGGTGAGCCGATAGGCGAATTCGCCCAAGGTCGCTGGCTCCCCCCGCCAGTAATCGCGCACAGTGTCGCGGTACTTGCCGTTCCACTCGGTCCACAGGGTGGGGAAGTTACCGACCTGATAGCCGCCCTCGCCCACGTCCCACGGCTCGGCGATGAGCTTCACCTGGCTCACCACCGGGTCCTGGTGCACCAGATCGAAGAACGCGGAAAGCCGGTCCACATCGTGCAATTCGCGCGCCAATGTAGCGGCGAGGTCGAAGCGGAAGCCGTCGACGTGCATGTCCAGGATCCAGTAGCGCAGCGAGTCCATGATCAGCTGCAAGGTGTGCGGATGCCGCACATTGAGACTGTTGCCGGTGCCGGTGTAGTCGCGGTAGTGCTCGGGATTCGCTTCGTCGAGCCGGTAGTAGGCGGCATTGTCGATCCCGCGCAGACTCAGCGTCGGCCCGAAGTGATTGCCCTCGCCGGTGTGGTTGTAGACCACGTCGAGGATCACCTCGATGCCCTCGGCGTGCATGGCCCGCACCATCGCCTTGAACTCGGTCACCGCCGCGTCCCCGCGCGGCCGCGCCGAATACTGGTTGTGCGGGGCGAGATACCCGATGCTGTTGTAGCCCCAGTAATTACGCAGACCCTGGTCGGTCAGCACGTGATCGTGGAAGAACTGGTGCACCGGCATCAGCTCGATCGCGGTGACGCCCAGGCTCTTCAGATGCTCGATGATCGCCGGATGCGCCAGCCCGGCGTAGGTGCCGCGCAGCTCCGGTGGCACGTCCGGATGCGTCATCGTCATGCCCTTGACGTGCGCCTCGTAGATCACCGTCTCGTGGTAGGGCCGGTTCGGCGGCCGATCGGCACCCCAGTCGAAGAACGGGTTGATCACCACCCCGGTCATCGTCTTGCCGAGCGAGTCCAGGCCGTGGGTGTAGAGCGAGGGATCGTTGACGAACTCGCCGTCGAACGCCTTCCCGTACGGGTCGAGCAGCAGCTTGCTCGGATCGCAGCGCAAGCCGAGTTCCGGCTCGAAGGGCCCGTGGATCCGGAAGCCGTAGCGCTGCCCCGGTGTGACCGTGGGCAGATAGGCGTGCCAGACGTGCCCGTCGACCTCGTCCAGGCCGATCCGCGTCTCGCCACCGTCCTTGCCGATCAGACACAGGTCCACCCCGGTGGCCACCTCGGAGAACACCGAGAAGTTGGTGCCCGCCCCGTCGTAGGTCGCGCCCAGCGGATACGCCGTCCCCGGCCACACCCCCAGTGCGGTCAGCTCACCGGATCGGTCGTGCGGGCTCGACATGCCACGACAGTAGAGGAATCCATGACCGGCCCGCGCGCGGATGTGGCGGCCGACTCTCCGTCCGCGCGATCCGCCGGGTGCTAACTTGAACGGTGTTCAAGGCCGTCGCTGCGGCGGCACCGGACGACGACGAGGAAACCTGTGGACCTGACTCCCGAGCAGATCAGCGCCCTCGATGCCGAGCACGTCTGGCATCCCTACGGCGGCTTCCCCGCGACCACCGAGCCCCTGGTGGTCGCGAGCGCGGCGGGCACCCGGCTCACCCTGGCCGACGGGCGCGAACTGGTCGACGGCATGAGCTCGTGGTGGGCCGCGGTCCACGGCTACCAGCACCCGGTACTCGACGCGGCCCTGCTGGCCCAGTCGCGACGGATGAGTCACGTGATGTTCGGCGGTCTCACCCACGAACCCGCGACCCGGCTCGCCCAACTACTCGTCGAACTCACTCCCGAGGGCCTGGACAAAGTCTTCCTCTGCGACTCCGGCTCGGTCTCGGTCGAGGTCGCCACCAAGATGTGCCTGCAGTACTGGCGCGGCGTCGGCCGCCCCGGCAAACACCGCCTGCTCACCTGGCGCGGCGGCTACCACGGCGACACCTTCACCCCGATGAGCGTCTGCGATCCCGAGGGCGGCATGCACGCGCTGTGGACCGACGTCCTCACCGAGCAGGTCTTCGTCCCCGCCCCGCCGCGCGAGTTCGACCCCGCCTACGCCGCCGAACTCGCCCGCGCCGTGCGCGCACACCGCGACGAGCTGGCCGCGGTCATCGTGGAACCCGTCGTCCAGGGCGCGGGCGGCATGCGCTGGCACGACCCGCGCTACCTCACCGAACTGCGCCGGATCTGCGACGAGAACGAGGTCCTGCTGGTCTTCGACGAGATCGCCACCGGCTTCGGCCGCACCGGCGAACTGTTCGCCGCCGACCACGCGGGCGTCGCCCCCGACGTGATGTGCGTCGGCAAGGCCCTGACCGGCGGCTATCTCACCCTCGCCGCCGCGCTGTGCACCACGCGCATCGCCGAGACCCTCAGCGCCGCCCACGGCGGCCTCATGCACGGACCCACCTTCATGGGCAATCCGCTGGCCTGCGCGGTCGCCGTCGCCTCGCTGGAACTGTTGCGCTCGCGGGACTGGCGCGGCGAGGTCGCCCGGATCGAAGCCGAACTGACCGAGGGGCTTGCCCCCCTCGTCGGCCGCGACGGTGTCACCGACGTCCGGGTCCTCGGGGCGATCGGCGTGGTCGAACTGGCCGCCCCGGTCGACATGCGCGCCGCCACCGACGCCGCCGTCGGCGCGGGCGCCTGGCTGCGCCCCTTCCGCGATCTCGTCTACACGATGCCCCCGTTCATCAGCACGACCGAGGACATCGCCATCATCACCGGCGCGGTCCGCGCCGCGGTCGAGGCGTCGTCGCGATGAGCGCCCCGACGGCCCTGAACAGCGTTCAAGTAAGCTGCTCAGCTGTGACTACGGATCCGTTGAGCTGGTTGGACGAGCGCGCGGCCGAGCGGGTCGACGCCGGGCTGCGCAGGCAGTTGCGCGTGCGCGCCGCCGAGTCGCCCGCCATCGACCTGGCCTCCAACGACTACCTCGGCCTGGTGCGCCACCCCGAGGTCGTCGAGGGCGCCATCGCCGCCGTGCGCCGCTGGGGCGCCGGATCCACCGGCTCCCGACTGGTCACCGGCACCACCGCCGCCCACGAGCGGCTCGAGGCCGAGCTGGCCGAATTCGTCGGCGCCGACACCGGTTTGGTGTTCGCCTCCGGCTACGCCGCCAACCTCGGCGCGGTCACCGCTCTCGCCGGTCGCGGCACCCTGATCGTCTCCGACGCGGGCAGCCACGCCTCCCTCGTCGACGCCTGCCGCCTCTCGCGCGCCCGCGTCGAGATCGCCCCGCATCGCGATGTCGACACGGTCGAGCGCCTGCTCGGCGAGCGCACGGAGGAGCGCGCCCTGGTCCTCACCGACTCGGTGTTCAGCGCCGACGGCGACCTGGCCCCGCTGGCCGACCTGCACCGGGTCACCCGCGCCGCGGGCGCGATCCTGCTCGTCGACGAGGCGCACGGTCTCGGCGTGCGCGGTCGCGGCGGCCGCGGCCTCGTCCACGAACTCGGCCTGGCGGGCGAACCCGACCTCGTCATCACCGCGACTCTGTCCAAGGCCTTCGCCGCCCAGGGCGGTGTCGTCCTGGCCGACGCCCGCATCCGCGCCCACCTCATCGACGCCGCCCGCACCTTCATCTTCGACACGGGCCTGGCCCCGGCCGCCGTCGGTGCCGCCAGCGCCGCCCTGGCCCTGCTGCGCCGCGACCCCACCATGGCCACCCGCGTCCTGGACCGCGCCGCCGACATCGCCCGGATCGCCGGGGTCCCCGACCCCGACTCGGCCGTCGTCTCGGTGGTCCTCGGCGATGCCCAACTCGCCTTCGACGCTGCCCAGGCCTGCCGTGCCCGCGGCCTCGACGTCGGTTGCTTCCGCCCCCCGTCGGTCCCCGAGGGCACCTCCCGCCTGCGCCTGACCGCCCGCGCCAACCTCACCGACGCCGAACTCGACACCATCGCCGAGGTCCTCGGCGAGGTCCTCGCCGACGCGCGCGGCAGGGAAGCGGTCCCGGCATGAGCATCCTGCTGATCAGCGGCACCTCGACCGATGTCGGCAAGACCGTCGTCACCGCCGCGCTCGCCGCCGCCGCGACGGCCGCGGGCCGCACCGTCGCGGTGTGCAAGCCCGCCCAGACCGGCATCGCCCCCGGCGAACCCGGCGACCTCGCCGAGGTCACCCGCCTGTCCGGCGTGACCCGCACCGTCGAACTCGCCCGCTACCCGGAACCACTGGCCCCCGACACCGCGGCCCGCCGCGCGAACCAGCCGCTGCTGACGCTGGACGAGACCGTCGCCGCCGTCGACGCGCTCACCGACGCCGACCTGGTCCTGGTCGAAGGCGCGGGCGGCCTGCTCGTCCGCATGGGGGAGTTCACCCTCCTGGACCTGGCCCAGAAGCTCGGTGCCCCCGTCCTCGTCGTCGCCGCCGCGGGCCTGGGCACCCTCAACCACAGCGAACTGACCACCCGCACCCTGGCCGCCGCCGGAGTGCCGTGCGCCGGACTCGTCATCGGCTCCTGGCCCACCAACCCCGACCTCGCCTCGCGATGCAATCGCGACGACCTCCCCCGGATCACCGAGACGCCGCTGCTCGGCGCTATCCCCGAGGGCGCGGGCCGCTGGGACCGCGCCCGCTTCACCACGGCCGCCCCCGGCTGGTTCCCCGCCGACTGGCGACCATGATGATCATGGACGGCGTACGAAATAGCCGCTGACCAGGCGATTTGACTTCGTGTTCGGCGGTGCGTAACTTAATTCGAGTCAGAGCGACACGGACACCGACCCGGCCACCACGTGGTAGGGAAACGAGGTAGGACGATGAGCGCCTGACTGATCATGTGTTCGGGGTCATCGTGCTGGGAGCTTGCTTCCGGGGGTGGGTCTGAGCTAAAGTATGAACCCTTGCCCTGCTGAAACCCCCGCTAGATCGGGTTGTTGAG
>NZ_JAQQFV010000012.1 GCF_029675105.1 Nocardia anocheti
TGAGACGCGGTCGGAGACCTGTTCGAGGACGAGGGCTCCGGCGGAGTCGACCACGTAGACGCATTGGCAGCCCGCGTCGGCCATGATGCGGGCCTGCTTGGCCAGCTTCTCCGGGGGCTGGGAATGCGACATCATCAGGAAGCCCACGGTTTCCAGGCCGAGGTCACGGGCGTACCCGAAGTGCTGAACGGAGACATCGGCTTCGGTGCAGTGGGTGGCGACACGACAGATCGTGGCCCCGTTGTCCCTGGCGATCGCGATGTCCTCCTTGACGCCGACGCCGGGCAGCATGAGGAAGGCGATGCGCGCGTTCCTCGCCGCCTCGGCGGCGGTCCGGATGAGTTCCTGCTCCGGGGTTTTCGAGAACCCGTAGTTGAACGAGGACCCGCCCAGGCCGTCGCCGTGGGTCACCTCGATGACCGGGACACCGGCCCCGTCGAGGGCGGTGACGATATCGCGGACTTCGTCCACGGTGAACTGGTGACGCTTGTGGTGGGAGCCGTCGCGCAGCGAGGTGTCGGTGACGCGGATGTCGAGATCGGCGGAATAGACCATGATTGGCTCCTTACACCCGGGCCGAGAGGATCTGACCGGCGACGACTTCGCCGACGCGGGTCGCGGCGGCGGTCATGATGTCGAGATTGCCCGCGTAGGGCGGCAGGAAGTCACCCGCGCCCTCGACCTCCACGAACACCGAGACCTTCGCCAGGCCACCGGAGACCACGGAGGGTTCGTCGAACTGGGGTTCGTTGAGCAGGCGGTAGCCGGGCACATAGGTCTGGATATCGGCCACCATGCGATGGATCGAGGCGCTGATCGCGTCCCGGTCGGCATCCTCGGGCACCGCGCAGAAGATGGTGTCGCGCATGATCATCGGCGGCTCGGCCGGGTTCAGGATGATGATGGCCTTGCCCCGCTGGGCGCCACCGATGGTCTCCACACCCTTGGACGTCGTCTTGGTGAACTCGTCGATGTTCGCGCGCGTGCCCGGACCGGCCGACACCGACGACACCGACGCGACGATCTCGGCGTACGCCACCGGCACGACCCGCGACACCGCGGCCACGATCGGAATGGTGGCCTGGCCACCGCAGGTGATCATATTGACATTCGGCGCGTCCAGCAGCGACGCCAGATTCACCGGCGGCACCACCGCGGGCCCGACAGCGGCCGGGGTAAGATCGACCGCGCGGATACCGAGGTCGGCGTAGCGCGGCGCGGCCGCACGGTGGACGTAGGCCGAGGTGGCGTCGAACACCATGTCCGGCTTGTGGTCCTGGGCGAGCAGCCAGTCCACGCCCTCGGCCGAGGTCTCCAGCCCCAGCCCGCGGGCGCGTTTGAGCCCTTCGCTGTCGGGATCGATCCCGATCATCCAGCGCGGCGTGATGGACTCCGACCGGAGCAGTTTGTAGAGCAGGTCGGTGCTGATGTTGCCGGATCCCACGATCGCGGCGTCGACGGTCCCGTGGGACACGGTCGCCTCCTGAGGGGTAGGGGAGCGCGCGGCGGCGCTCGGGACGGTTCAGACGAAACGCAGGCCGACGGCGCCGAGCCCGGTGAACTGCGCCCGGACGGTGTCGCCGGGCCGGACATCGATGGCGCGGGTGCAGGAACCGGGCAGCACGACATCGCCCGCCCGCAACCGCACCCCGAAGGTCGCGACCTTGCGGGCCAGCCACGCCACCGCGAGGAGCGGATCGCCGAGCACGGCGTCGGAACAGCCCTCGGCCACCACCGCACCGTTGCGGGTGAGGACGGCGTCGACGGCGGTGACGTCGATGTCACCGGGCGCCACGCGTTCCCGGCCGAGGACGAACCCGGCCGAGGAGGCGTTGTCGGAGATGGTGTCGCACAGGCCGATCCGCCAGTCGGTGATGCGCGAATCGATCAGTTCGATGGCGGGTGCGTAGGCGACGGTGGCCGCGCGGACATCGTCCTCGGTGCAGTCGGCCCCGGGCAGATCGGCGCCGAGCACGAAGCCCACCTCGACCTCGACCCGCGGCAGCAGGAACTTCGCGGTGTCGACGGGGACGTCCTCGAACAGCTCCATGTCGGCGAGCAGGTGCCCGTAGTCGGGTTCGTCGACGCCCATCATCTGCTGCATGGCCGCCGACGACAGCCCCACCTTGTGGCCGACGATCCGGCCGCCGCCATCGAGCTTGCGGCGGATATTGAGCAGCTGGATCTCGTAGGCGTCGACCACGTCGATGTCCGGGTAGCGGGCGGCCAGTGGCGCCACCGCCACCCGGTCCCGTTCGGCTCGCGCCAGTTCGGCCGCGAGCTCGGTGCGCACGCGCGTTGTCAGCATCCTGGCTCCCTCTTCTGTTCCGGTGATGCGCTCCCATCCTCGGGGCGGGCGGGCCCGTCCGGGTCGGACGTTCCCGCTGGATGGGCGGTGATCGCACCCGGCACCAGCGCGCACGCCGCCACCAGCACGACGGTCATGGCCGCGATGGTGACGAACACCAGGTGGATCGCCGCCGAAAGAGCCTGCGGCGTGGCCGCTCCCGCGTCACCGAGCCGCGCGTTGACGATCGCGCCGAACACCGCCACCCCCACCGCGCTGCCCAGCGACCGCGCGAACATGGTGGCCGAGGTGACCACCCCGCGCTCGGACCAGCGCGCGCTCGTCTGCGCCGCGATGAGCGTGGGCGTGGCGACCAACCCCATGCCCGCGCCGACCACGAAACACGAGGCGGCCACCTGCCACAGCGGCGAACGCTCGTCGAGCAGCAGCGTCGTCGCCGCGCCGAGCGCCGCGACGGCACTGCCCAGCACCGCGCAGGCCCGGAAACCGAAGCGCAGATACACCTTTCCCGCCTGCGCGGCCGACAGCGGCCAGCCCAGGGTGAGCGCACCGGTGACCAGACCCGCCACCAGCGCACTCGACCCGAGCACGCCCTGATTGAACAGCGGCACATACGTGGTGAACCCGAACAGCAGCGCACTGCCCAGCACCGCCGCCACCCCACCCGCGACCACCACCCGCCGGGTGAACACCCACAGCGGCAGAATCGGTTGCGCCGCCCGTGATTCCACGACGAGGAACAGTGCCAGGGCCAGCGCGGCGCCCCCGAAGACCAGCAGCGAGGTCCGCCAGGGCCAGGCATGGCCGCCCTCGAGCAGGCCGAGCACCAGCCCACCCGCGCCCAGGGTCAGCAGGACGGCCCCGAGGTAGTCGATGCGGCGCGCTCGGCGGGGCACCGATTCGCGGAAGTGTCGCGCCAGCATCCACCCGGCGAGCCCGGCCAGGGGCAGGTTCACCAGGAAGATCCAGCGCCAGCCCAGGTAGTCCGCGCAGATCCCGCCGAGCAGCGGGCCGGTCACCGAGGCCACCGCCCACACCCCGGCCAGATAGCCCTGCACCGTGGCGCGTTCGGCGAGGGTGTAGAGATCGCTGGCGATGACCATGGTGGTCGGCTGGATCGCGCCCGCGCCGATGCCCTGCACCGCGCGGAACACGATGAGCGCGACCATGCTGCCCGCCAGCCCGCACAGCAGCGAGCCCAGCGCGAAGACCACGACACCGCACAGCATCACCGGTTTGCGACCGAACGCGTCGGCCAGCGCGCCGTAGATCGGCACGGTGATCGCCTGCGCGAGCAGGTAACTGGTGAACAGCCACGGGAACAGCGCGAAATCGCCGAGATCGTCGGTGATGGCCAGCACCGCGGCCGCCAGGATGGTCGAGTCCAGCGCGACCAGGCCGGTCGCGAGCATGAGCGCGCCGAGCACGGGGCCACGGTCCGAGCCGAAACCGACCTCGGCGCGCACGGTATCGGTTGCCAACGGGCACCTCTCGGCTCAGAAGCGGATGCGGACCTGATCGGTGGTGGGTCGGGCCTGACACGCGAGGGTGTACCCGGCGTCGATGTCGGCCTGGTCCAGGATCGGTGACGGCGGCATACGCACCGCGCCGTCGACGACCGTGCACGCGCAGGACCCGCATTCGCCTTCGCGGCAGGAATAGGGCACGTCCAGCCCGTCGGCGAGCATGACGTCGACCAGGGTGCGTGAGCGCGGCCAACGCAGCGCGTGCACGGCGCCGTCGAGTTCCACCTCGACGTGCGCGGCGTCGGCGTCCTCGGCGGGATCGAGCGGTTCGGGCTCGGCGAACGGATCACCCGAGAGGGAGACGAACACCTCGGTGGTGATCCGCTCACGCGGCCACCCCGCCCCGGACAGCGCCTCGGTGACCGCCGCCATGAACGGGCCCGGCCCGCACACGAACGCCTCGTGGGCCGGATACGGTTGCGCGAAACGCGCCAGCTGGGCGGTGCTCGGCAGACCTTGCAGCGATTCCAGCCAGTGCGTCACCGCGAGGCGGTCCGGATAGCGGTCCGCCAGCTCCCGCAGGGTCTCGGCGAAGATCACCGACTCGGGTCCGCGATTGGCGTAGAACAGCACCACCCGGCCGGTGCCCCGGACCAGCGCCGAGCGCAGGATCGACAGCACCGGGGTGATCCCGCTGCCCGCCGCCCACAGCAGCAGATCGGTGTCGAGCGAGGCCGGAGTGAAGCTGCCCTGGGGTGGGAGGACGTCGAGGGTGTCGCCCACGGTGACGTTGTCGCACAACCAGTTCGAGCCGTAGCCGTCGGCGGTGCGCTTGACCGTCACCCGGGGCGGGTCACCGGTGAACGGGGAACTGGCCAGCGAATAGCAGCGCGCCACCGGTTCGGGCCGCTCGCTGGGGATGCGCAGGGTGAGGAACTGGCCGGGGCGGTAGGCGAAACGGTCGGCGGCCTCGGCGGGCACGTCGAAGACGAGCGAGCGCGCGTCGGCGGTCTCCTCGATCACCGCGGCCACCCGCAGCGTCACCACCCGTGGAACCGTCGTCACTGGTGTCCTCCTCGATCACAGAACCGGTGTGCGGACCTACCGTCGCAGCGGGCGGCCCGTCCGCGCACGGGCGGTTCCCGGTGGCCGGGAGATCGCCGCGTGAGTGCCCGCTGACCGGGAAGACCAGGGCGGACACCGCGGTCGGCGACCCTAGCGTCGGCGCCGTGGACACTCGATCTTCCGGGGGCGCCCGATGAACCGCATGGAGCACACCGTCGCGCTGGTGACCGGCGCGGCGGGGGGAATGGGCCGGGCCCATTGCCGTCGGCTCGCCGAAGAGGGCGCCGACATCATCGCCGTCGACATCGCTGCCGCCGCGGCGGAATTGGCGCGCACGGCCACCGACGTGGCCGCGCTCGGCCGCGTCTGCGTGACCGCGACCGCCGACGTGCGCGACCAGGCCGCCCTGGATGTGGCCGTCGCCGACGGCGTGGCCGCGCTGGGCAGGCTCGACGTGATCGTGGCCAATGCCGGGATCTACGCCGATCTGGCCCCGTCCTGGGACCTGACCGACCAGGCGTGGCAGCGCACGATCGACATCAATCTCACCGGCGTCTGGCACACCGTGCGGGCCGCGATGCCCGCGCTCACCGACGGTGGCTCGATCGTCGTGGTCAGCTCGACCAACGGCCTGGTCGGGGCGGCCGGGGCCGCGCACTACGCGGCCAGCAAGCACGCCGTGGTCGGCCTGGCCCGCACCTTGGCCAACGAGCTCGGCCCGCGAAATATCCGGGTCAACACCGTGCATCCCGGCTCGGTGGCCACGCCGATGATCCTCAACGACACGGTCTACGCCAAGCTCTGCCCCGACCTGCCGCATCCCACCCGCGACGACGCGGCCGCGGTGCTGGCGCGCCGCACGCTGCTGCCGGTGCCCTGGGTCGACCCGGTCGACGTCAGCAATGCCGTGCTCTTCCTCGCCTCCGCCGAGTCCCGTTACGTGACGGGAACCCAACTCGTGGTGGACGCCGGACTGACTCAGAAGGTGTGACATGGGACGAGTTCAGGGCAAGATCGCGCTGGTCACCGGCGCCGCGCGCGGCATCGGCCGCGCCCAGGCCCGCCGCCTGGCCGAGGAGGGCGCCGACATCGTCGCCGTGGACCTCTGCGGCCCGGTCGATGGCGTACTGACCCCACCGGCGAGCGCCGCCGACCTCGCCGAGACCGCCGCGGCCGTGACCGCGACGGGCGCGCGGATCGTCACCGCCACCGTCGACGTGCGCGACGGCACCGCCCTGCGCGCCGCGGTGGACGCGGCCGTGACGGAATTGGGCGGCCTCGACATCGTCTGCGCCACCGCCGGAATCAGTTCCAGCGGCGGCGCGCTCGAGCTGACCGAACAGCAGTGGCAGACCATGATCGACGTCAACCTGACCGGGGTGTGGCAGACCTGCAAGGCCGCCACCCCGCACCTGATCGCCCGCGACGGGGGCGCGATGATCCTGACCAGTTCGATCGCCGGACTGCGCGGTCTGGTCGGGGTCGCCCACTACACCGCGGCCAAACACGGGGTGGTCGGGCTGATGCGGTCGCTGGCCAAAGAGCTGGCCCCGCACCATGTCCGGGTGAATTCGGTGCATCCGACCAATGTCGACACGCTCATGATCCAGAACGACTCGGTGCGCCGCGCGTTCCGGCCCGATCTCACCGCGCCCACGCGCGAGGAGTTCGCCGCGGCGGCGGTGACCATGAACATGCTGCCGATCCCGTGGGTCGACCCGGTCGACATCGCCAACGCCACCCTGTTCCTGGCCTCCGAGGAGGCCCGCTACATCACCGCGGTGACCCTGCCGGTCGACGCGGGCAGCACCCAGCGCTGAGGACGGAACGCGAGAGCGGGGGCCTGGTCACCAGGCCCCCGCTCTCGCGTGCGCGCTCACGCGGCGCGGTCGGTCTCCTTCCGGGTGAGGAAGGCCAGCACCGCCGACTCGAATTCGTTCTTGCGCTCGATCATGGCCCAGTGCCCGCAGTTCGGGAACACGTGCAGTTCGGCGCGCGGGATGGTCCGCATCGGGATGAGCGCCATGTCCAGGGGGCTCACCCGGTCGTCGCGGCCCCAGGTGATCAGCGTCGGGGCCTGGACCTTGTGCAGCATCGCCCACGGCGGCGGGGCGTCGGAGGATTCCATGGCGCGCACCATCATGGCGAAGGCGGCCTTGCTGTACATGCGGCGGGCACTGTCGAGGGTGGCCGGGTCGGTGGCCTGGGTCCAGCGTTCCTCGATGAGCTCGTCGGTGACCATGGCCGGGTCGTGGACCATCGAGTGCAGCCATTGGATCAGCCGCTCCCGGGTGGGTTCCTCGGTGAACTCCTGCAGCAGCTTGATGCCCTCACCGGGCCCCGGGCTGAACAGGTTGCGGCCGATCCCGCCGATGGTCACCAGCTTGCCGACCCTGTCCGGGTGGGCGATGGCGTAGTTCAGTGCCACACCGCCGCCCATCGAATTGCCGATGATGTCGACACGGTCCAGACCCAGCGCGTCGACGAAGCGGACCACCGCGTCCAGCGCGGTGACCATCGGGTGCCCGCCGAAGTCGTCGCTCACGCCGAAGCCGGGGAATTCCAGGATCAGGCAGCGGAACCGGTCGGCGAAGGCGGCGAGATTGCCCCGGAAATTGCGCCAGCCGGTGACTCCCGGCCCGGAACCGTGCAGGAGCAGCAGCGGGGGACCGTCCCCGATCTCGTGATAGCGCAGGACACCCGCGTCGGTACGGATCTCCTTCAGGGTGTCGGTGTAGCTGGGTTCCGTCATCGCGGGTCCTCCGGAAGGTGGGTCGGGTGCGGGCTCACGCGTGGGTGCCGCCGTCGATGCGGATCTCGGTGCCGGTGATGAACGCGCCGTCTTCGGAGACCAGCATGGCGATCACCCCGGCCACCGCGCTCGGGTCGCCCATGCCCGCGCCACCGGATTCCCGGTCGGTCGGCAGGACCGGCGACAGCTTGGCGAACAGCGCCCAGTCCGCGTCGGCGGGAACGTATCCCGGGGTGGCGTCGGTGATGCCGGACTTGATGCTGCCCGGCGCGACACACACCGCGCGCAGACCCTTGCCGCCGAACTCCAGGGCCAGGGCGTGGGTGAAGGACTGGATGCCGCCCTTGCTCGCCGCGTAGGCCGCCATGTACGGATGCGCGAACGCGGCCGAGGTGGAGCTGAAATTCACCACGGTGGCACGGGGATTCGCCAGCAGGGCGGGCAGTGCCTCGCGGACCACCAGGAAGGTGCCGGTGAGATTGACCCGCAGGATCAGGTCCCACAGCTCGAGAGAGGTCTGTTCGGTGTGCGAGGCGCGCAGGATGCCCGCCGCGTTGACCAGGGAGTCCAGGCCACCGAGGGTGTCGACCGCGCCGCGCACCCCGTCGATCACCGACTGTTCGTCGCCGATATCGATGGTCAGGGTGGTGAGCCGGTCGGCGGTGCCGCGTTCGGTGGCCTGGGCCCGCGTGGCGGCCAGGCCCTCGGCGGAGACGTCGGCGCCGACCACGCGGGCGCCTTCGTCGAGCAGTCGGAGCACGGTGGCCTGACCGATGCCGGAGGCGGCACCGGTGACGAGGGTGCGGTGGTCGTCGAGTCTGTTCATGCGAGGTCCTTTCGGGTCGTGGGGTCAGCCGAGCCGACCGGGCACCGGTTCGTGCCGGAGCCCGTCGGTGGCCAGAGTGCCCGCGCGCACGGCGTTCTCGATCGAGTCGCGCAGGGCGGGGCAGGTGGGGATGGAGCCGCTCGGTTCACCGAGGGCGGCCCGGCGGGCGAACTCCGGGCACGCGGACTCGGCGTCGTCGAGCCATTGGACGCTGGTGTGGCTGGGACTGAACTTCTCGGCCAGCACCTTGTTGCCGCAGGTGGCGCACTGCACGGGTTGCATGATCGCCCCCTCAGCGGTGTCCGGCGGCGCGACGCGCGGCGATGTAGCCGAACACCATCGCCGGGCCGATGGTGGCGCCCGCACCGGCGTAGTCGTTGCCCATCACCGCGGCCGAGGTGTTGCCCGTGGCGTAGAGACCCGGGATGGGTGTGCCGTCGGCGCGCAGCACCCTGGCGTCGGCGTCGTAGACCAGGCCGCCCTTGGTGCCCAGGTCACCGATGCGCACCCGCAGCGCGTAGTACGGGCCCTTGTCCAGGACGTCGAGGGCCGGAACCGGCAGGGTGGGGTCGCCGTAGTAGTTGTCGTAGGCGCTCACGCCGCGACCGAAGTCGGCGTCGTGCCCGTCGCGGGCGAAGCCGTTGAAGCGCCGGACCGTGTCGCCCAGCGCGTCCGCCGGGACACCGATGGCCGCGGCGAGCCCGGCCAGGTCGGGCGCGCTGTGGATCAGCCCGGACGAGGTCCAGGCGGCGGGGAACTTCTGGCCGGGCACGATCCCGCCGATCGGGTAGCGGCTCTTGGCCTTCGCGTCGAAGATCAGCCAGGCCGGATCGTGGCGACCGGCCAGCTGCGCGTGCACGAAGGTGACATACGGGGCGGCCTCGTTGGTGAAGCGCGCGCCGGTGCTGTCGACGATCATCGAGCGCGGGATCGACCGCTCCGACACCAGCACCTGATTGATGCCCTCCGGTCGCTGGAACGAGGGCATCCACCAGGCGTCGTCCATCAGGTCCACCGCCGCGCCGACCTGTTCTCCGGCCACGATGCCGTCGCCGGTGTTGTCGGTGGAGGCCGCGCTGAAATTGTCGCGTCCGCCTTCGGGCAGCCAGCGCTTGCGCAGCGCCTGATCGTGCTCGAAACCGCCGGTGGCCAGCAGCACGCCGTCGCGCGCCCGGATCCGGATCTCGCGCCCGTCGCGTTCGGCGAGCACGCCCACGACCGCGCCGGACTCGTCGGTGATCAGCGAACGCAGCGGGGTGTTCAGCCACAGCGGCACCCCGGCGTCGCGCAGGGCCAGCCGCAGCCGGGCGATCAGGGCGCGGCCGAGGGTGTCCATGTGTCGGCGCAGCACGATCGCCTTGATCGCGCGCAGCCCGGTGAGCAGCGCGGTCCAGCGGGCCTTCCAGGTGCGGGTCACCATGTTCAGCTGGACGAAGTCCTTGGACGTGATGAACAGGCCCGGCGGGGTGGCCAGGGCGGCCGGGCGCAACAGGTCCTCGTCGGCGCCGAGCTGTTTGAGGTCGACCGGCAGGGGCTCGATCGAGCGGCCCGCCGGACGTCCGCCGGGCGCCTCGGGGTGGTAGTCGGAATAGCCCGTGCACCACTGGAACCGCAGGTGCGGGCTGGTTTCCAGGAACTCCAGCATGCGCGGGCCCTCGTCGATGAAGGCGTCGAGATTGGCCGAGGGCACCCGGTCGCCGACGACGGCGTCGAGGTAGGCGCGCACGTCGGCGCGGGTGTCACCGAGGCCCTCGCGCCGCAGCACCGGATTGTCGGGCACCCAGATGCCGCCCCCCGAGAGCGCGGTGCTGCCGCCGTACACCCCGGCCTTCTCGATGACGAGGGTGTCCAGGCCGCGATCGGCGGCGGCGAGCGCGCCGGTGAGCCCGCCCGCCCCGCTGCCGACGACGAGGAAACCGACTTCGTGATCCCACTGCTGTTCGGTCATGGTCGCCTCAGCCCGCGATCATGTCGTCCTGCGACCAGAACGCCCGCATGCTCGCGATCCGCGCGTCCTCGTCGAAGGTCATCACATCGATCGGTTCCAGGGTGAAGCTCTGGTCACCGAAGCGGGTGACCACCCGGAAACTGAACGCCGCGCTGTTCCCGGCGACCCGCACGGAGAACAGTTCGCTGGAGCGTTCCAGCTGCTCGAAGGATTCGTAGAAGGCGAGGATCGCCGCGTGACCGACATGCGGTGCGCTGCCGACCGGGTCCTCCACCGTCGCGTCCGCGCGGTAGAGGGCGACGATCTCGGCAGCGGAACCGCTGCCGACGGCCTCCACGTAGGCGCGCACGGTCGCGCGGATGTCGTCGGCTGAAGCCATTTTCTCGCTCCTGGAACTAGAGAAACAGAGGTTGGTGTGTGCACGGAACCACACGCGGTGGCCCGTCGGCGGTGGTCCGTCCCGGCCAGCGGGAAGGACCACCTGCCGGGTCAGTCGCCGAGGATGTGGCGCACGGCGAGGTGGCTGAACAGCATGGACGCGCCGATCGGATTACCGCCGCCGGGATAGACCTCCCCGCTGACCGCGGCCATGGTGTTGCCCGCGGCGTAGAGCCCCGGAATCGGCGTGCCGGTGCGGTCGAGCACCCGGGCCGCGCTGTCGGTGCGCAGACCGCCCTTGGTGCCCAGATCCGAGATGCCGAACGCGGCCGCGTGATACGGGCCCTTGTCGATGGTCACCAGCGGGGGTTCGCCGTTGGAGAAGGCCCGGTCGTAGGCTTCGTCGCCGCGCCCGAAATCGGGATCGACACCGGTCGCGACCATGTCGTTGAACCTCGCGACGGTGGCCTCGAGATTCGCCGCCGGGACGCCGATCTTCGCGGCGAGCTCGGCGAGCGTGTCGGCGGTGTGCCACAGCCCGGCCTCGACGTACTTCTCGGTCTCGACCATGGACACATTGGTGGCCTTGATCGGCGGGACCTCACCCTCCTTGTCGTCGTAGATCATCCAGAACGGCAGGCGCAGGCCGCGCTCGGCCATCTGACGGATCACCTCCCGCCCGAGCCGGTCGTAGGGCGCGGACTCGTTGACGAACCGGTGCCCGTCCTGGTCGACGAAGATGCCGCCGGTGAACCACAGCGCGAAGGCCGAACGCCCATCCGGATGGGTCAGCCCCGGCGACCACCACGCCTGATCCATCAGATCGGTGTCGGCGCCCGCCGCGATGCCCGCCCGGTGCGCCAGGCCCTGATTTCCCCAGGGCCCCATGGTGTCCCGCGCCTCGCCCGGTACCCCGTAGTGGGCGCGCAGCTCCGCGTTCTGCTCGAAGCCGCCCGCGGCGAGCACCACCCCGCGCCGAGCACGGATGGCGTGGCGGGCGCCCGCGCGTTCGACGATCGCCCCGGTGACCTCGCCGTCCTCGACGACGAGTTCCACCAGCGGCGACTCCAGGTGCAGCTGGGCGTGCGGGTAGGTCGACAGCGCGCGCAGGAACCGCCCGATCAGCGCCTGCCCGCCGATCAGCAGCTCCGGCAGCGGGGCGCCGAGCCGGTCGGTGTCGAGCGGGCCGCGCAGCGATTCCCGCAGCGGGCCCAGCTCGGCGGCGGGCAGGGGCGTGGGCATGATGTGGCGCTGCCCGTCCAGACGGGCCTTGGGCGCCTTACCGAAGTAATCGGGCCACGGGAGCATCTGGAAGGCGAAATGGTCGTCGGCTTCGAGGTATTCGATGAGGTCGCGGCCCCGGTGGACATAGGTGCGCTGGAGGTCGTCGGGGGTGCGGTCGCCGACGACGGCGCGGTAATAGGTGAGCGCGTCGTCGAGGGTGTCGTCGGTGCCCGCCCGCTCGAGCACCGGATTGCACGGGAACCACACCCCGCCGCCACCCGAATAGGCCGTCGTGCCACCGAACTTGTCGGTCGCCTCGACCACCGCGACGCTGAGTCCCTCGCGGGCGGCGGTGTAGGCACCGGCCAGGCCACCGCCCGAGCCCGCGACCAGCACATCCACCTCGTCGTTCCAGTCCACCACTGTTTCCTCCTGATACCACCTCGAATTGCCGACGACGGTAGGGCCGGTGCCGGGGTGGGCGGAGCGGATCGTCCCGATGACCGGGAGGTGATCGATGTGGCGAGGTGTGCCGGTCAGCGGGAAGCACACCTGCTCGGGGCGCCCGCGCGGACCTAGCGTCGCCGCGGAGAACCGGTCTCCATCGAAAGGTAGGCACTGTGAACCCCGAGACCCCATCGGCCTCCGCTCCCGGCCCGGCCGACGTCGACGTGGTCGTCGTCGGCGCGGGCATCGCCGGTCTGTACGCCCTGCACCGATTCCGCGGCAGCGGGCTGTCGGTGCGGGTGTTCGAGGCGGGCGAGGGCGTGGGCGGCGTCTGGTACTGGAATCGCTACCCGGGCGCGCGCTGCGACGTGGAGAGCGTCGACTACTCGTACTCCTTCGACGACGCGCTGCAACAGGACTGGGAGTGGAGCGAGAAATACGCCACCCAGCCCGAGATCCTGGCCTACCTCGAGCACGTCGCCGACCGCTACGACCTGCGCCGCGACATCACCTTCGGCACCCGCGTCACCGATATCGCGCTCGACGAGCGCACCCTGCGCTGGCACGTCACCACCGACACCGGGCTCGCGGTCGTGGCCCGCTTCGTGGTGCTGGCGACCGGCCCGCTGTCCAATGCCAACACCCCCGCCATCGACGGCCTCGATACCTTCGCTGGCCGGGTTCTGCACACCTCGCACTGGCCGCACGAGGGGGTGGATCTGACCGGGCAGCGCGTCGGCGTCATCGGCACCGGATCCTCCGGCATCCAGACCATTCCGTGCCTGGCCGAGCAAGCACGGCAGCTGCACGTCTTCCAGCGGACCGCGAACTACAGTGTGCCCGCGGGCAATACGCCGTTGAGCGCCGCCGACCGCGCGGCCCAGAAGGCGGACTACGCCGAACGTCGACGCCGGTCGATGGCCAGCGGCGGCGGGTCACCGCATCAGGCACACCCGGAATCCGCGCTGGCGGTGAGCGCGGAGGAACTGCGCGACGCCTACGAGAAGCGCTGGGCACTCGGCGGTGTGCTGTTCAGCAAGACCTTCCCCGACCAACTGGTGAACCTCGCCGCCAACGACACCGCGCGCCGGTTCTGGGAGGACAAGGTCCGCGCCGTCATCGACGACCCGCGCGTGGCCGAACTGCTCATCCCGCGCGATCACCCGATCGGCACCAAACGCATCTGCACCGACACGAACTACTACCAGACCTACAACCGCGACAATGTCACCCTCGTCGACCTGAAGACCACCCCGATCACCCGGATCGACGCCACCGGCGTGCACACCACCGACGCGCACCACCCCCTCGACACGCTGGTGCTCGCTACCGGATTCGACGCCATGACCGGCTCGGTCGCCCGGATGAACATCGTCGGCCGTGGCGGGGAAACGCTCAACGAGGCGTGGCGCGAGGGACCGAAAACCTATCTGGGACTGGGCATGACGGGTTTTCCCAATCTGTTCGTCCTCACCGGGCCCGGCAGTCCCTCGGTGCTGGCCAATATGGTGCTGCACTCGGAACTGCACGTCGACTGGGTGGCCGAGGCCATCGCCCATCTCGACAGCAGGGGAGCGGTCGCGCTCGAGGCCAGGCCCGACGCGGTGGCCGACTGGGTGCGCGAGTGCGCGCAGCGGGCGGCGGGAACGCTGATGACCCAGGCGAATTCGTGGTATCTCGGCGCCAACATCCCTGGGCGGCCCCGGGTGTTCATGCCGTTCGTCGGCGGGTTCGGGGTCTACGGCGAGATCATCGCCGAGGTCGCCGCCGCCGGATACCAGGGATTCGACGTGCTCGAGGGGTGAGACACGACGACGGGGTGCTTTTCGGGCACCCCGTCGTCGTGCGCTCAGACCGCGAAGCCGCCGAAACCGCCGCGATAGAACAGCAGCGGCTTGCCGTCCTCGGCGGCCCGCAGGGCACCGATCCGGGCCAACACGACCGTGTGATCGCCCGCGTCGTGTTCGAGTTCCACCGTCACCTCGATGTGGGCCAGCGCCCCGGCCAACGCGGGCGCGCCGTTGCCCGCGCGTTCCCACGCGATCCCGGCGAACTTGTCCGCGCCGCTCACCGCGAACTGGCGGCACAGCGCGCTCTGCTCCTCGGCCAGGATGTTCACACACAGCGCGCCGGTCGCCCGCAGCAGCGGCCAGCTGGTGGAGGTCTTGGCCGGGCAGAACGACACATACGGCGGGTCCAGCGACACCGAGACCACCGACTGACAGGTGAAGCCGAGCGGTCGCGTCCCGTCGTGGGCCGCGATCACCGCGACGCCGGTGGCGAAGTGACCGAGCACCCGGCGCAGCTCGGCGGCCGGGATCCCGGCCTCGACGATGACGTTGTCTGCATTCATACCCCCACCCTCGATGCCACGGGGTGCGCGGCTCAAGACGTTCTCCCGGTCAGCGGTTGTCGACGGACCGTCCGTGTCAAGCGTGGTTGCTACCATGCACCGATGGCGACTCCCGACCCCGATCCCGGCGTTCCCACTCTGCCGCCGACCAGCTGGGCGGTGCTCGCCATGCTCTCCTACGAGGAGGAGATCTCCGGCTACGACCTCAAGAAATGGGCCGACTGGAGCCTGCGCTACGTCTACTGGACCCCCTCCTACAGTCAGATCTACGCCGAACTGAAGAAGCTCGAACAGCACGGCTTCGCCAGCTCCCGCCTCGACCACGACAACGCCATGCGCGGCCGTCGCCTCTACCGCATCACCGACTCCGGCCGCGACGCCGTCACCACCTGGTGGAACAAGGCCCCCGTCGACCCCTCGGTCCTCAAACACCATGTGCTGCTGCGGGTCATGTTCGGCCACCTCGGTTCCCCCGAGCGCCTCAAACAGATCCTGCGCGACCACATCGCCGATGTCGACCAGCTCGAACAGCGCGCCGCCATCGACGCCGAGGCCGCCAAATCCGAACCCGGCTGGGCCTATTCGCAGATCGTGCTGCAATGGGCCCAACGCCACTACGCCGCCGAACGCGAACTCGCCGAACAACTCATCGCCGACATCGACGCCGCCGCCACCGTCCTGGCGGGCGCCGAACACGACGACCGCACCGACTACCCCCACCCCACCCCCGGCCGCTGGCGCGAGATCGAACAGCGCGTCCGCGAGGAGCACGAGGACGCCGACTAGCCGAGGACCTCGCGCACCATCAGCGCGTCCGCGAGGAACACGAGGACACCGACTAGCCGAGGACATCGCGCACCATCGCCCAGACCTCGGCGCGGGCGGCGACGGTGGCCGACAGCGACGGGATGGTCAGGAAGCCGTGGAACAGGCCGTCGTAGCGGCGGTGGCGGACCGGGACGCCGTCGCGGGCCAGACGCTGGGCGTAGGCGTCGCCCGCCGAGCAGGGCGGGTCGAGTTCGGCGGTGACCACGACCGCGGGCGGGAGTCCCGCGAGGGTGGTCGCCCGCGTCGGGACCAGACGGACGTCGTCGGTGCCGTGGGGCGCGTATTGCCGCCAGTACCAGCGCATGGCGCGGGTGGTGTTGTAGTGGCCGGTGCCGAAACGGCGATAGGACTCGGTGTCGACATCGTCGTCGATGACGGGATAGAGCAGGATCTGCGCGGCCAGCGGGGGACCGTCGTGATCGCGCACGGCGAGGGCGACCGTGGCGGCGAGATTGCCGCCCGCGCTGTCCCCGGCCACCGCGATCCGCGCCGGGTCGCCACCGTATTCGCTCGCGTGCGCGGCCGTCCACCGCAGGGCCGCGAGGAAGTCGTCGTGGGCGGCCGGGGCGGGATGTTCGGGGGCCAGGCGATAGTCGACCGAGACCACCACGGCACCGACACCGACGGCCATCGCGCGGCAGAACTCGTCGTGACTGTCGAGATCGCAGAACACGAATCCGCCGCCGTGCGCGAAGACGATCACCGGCAGTGCCGCGCTGATCAGAGCGTGGTCGTCGACGTGCGGTGCGTCACCGACAAGCAGCGCCGAACCGTCCGTCGGTTGTGCCGCAGCCGCGCCGGGTGCGGCGCCTTCGGTCGACAACGGCGCACCGGCCATCGCCGTAGGGCGAGGGGAGGTCGGCGGCGCAGCGCTGTCGGTGGGCAGTGAATCCGGGGTGGGGTGTGGTCGGTAGACCCGGAGCGGGAGGGGGCCACCGGCGCCGTCGATGGTGATGTCGTGGACGGTGCGCATCGCCGGGATGCGTTGCAGTGGGCCGCGTCTGGCGCGGATCGCGGCCCGGACCTCGGCGGCCTCCATGGCGGCGACATCGGGGAATCCGGCGTCGAGCGCGGCCAGCATCGCGGCCACCTCGGGGTCGGGGACCGCGCCCGGTCCAGTGGTCGGGAAATCACGCACGGTCACGGGGGTCCTCCTGGGGTTTCGGCGGCGGAATCGGCGCTGGTCCACCGGCGTCCCGGCCACCGTAGGGTCGGTGACGACCGGCGCGAACCGTGTTCTCCCACTGGGCGGAAACCCTCGCCGCGGTGGTGCGGCGTCCTGCCTACGGTCGGCCGATGAGCACCGTCTATGTGATCGACACCGTGGTGACGAAACCGGGCCGGGCCAGGGAATTCGTCGACGCCTATCTGCGCGACTACGTCCCCGGCGCCCGCGATCGCGGGATGCGTCTGGAACGGATCGTGGTGAGTCCGCCGGTGTGGTTCACCGACGCGTCGAACACCGTCGTCGCGACCTGGGCCCTCGACGGCGCGGCGGGCTGGTGGGAGATGACCTGGCGCGGCCGCCCCGACGAATCCGTGCGCCGATGGTGGACGCGGGCACAGGAGTGGATCACCGAACGCTCCCGGGCCACTGCGGCGTCCTACGACGAGGTGGACGGGCTCAACGATGTATGAGGTGATCCGGCTCGTGCACCTGGCACCCGGAGCGGACGAAAACGCGCTGATCGCCGATCTACGCGCGAGCGTCGGCACCGCCCGGTGGGCGCTGATCCAGCCGACCCTGCCGGGCGTGCGCAACGGCGGTGACATCCTGGTCCACCTGCGCTTCGCCGACCGCGCGCACTGGTCGGCCACCGCCGCGCGACTCGCCACCGTCCTGGGCGACAGCGCGGTGACCCACGTCGACGGCGCCGAATACACCGGCGGCACTGCGGGGTTCGCGAACCCGCGCACACCCGCCACGGTCCACCGCGTCCTGCTGCTCCGCGTCGCCCCCGACACCCCACCCGCGACCGTCCGCGCATTCGAGGCCGACCTGCTCCGCATGCCCGCCCACATCCCGACCATCCGGTCCTGGCAGCTCAGCACCGTCCACCACGCCCTCGGATCGGCACCGTGGACCCACGTCTGGGAACAGGAGTTCACCGACCTCGACGGCCTGACCGGCCCCTACCTCCTGCACCCCATCCACTGGGCCCACGTCGACCGCTGGTTCGACCCGGAACACCCGGAATCGATCGTCCGCGACCGCATCTGCCACAGCTTCTGCCCGAACGCCTCACTCCCACACCCCTGAACCAGCCGCCCCGGCTCCGAAGGACCCGGCATCGGACCGCCCGGCACCCACCGTCGAGCATCGTGGGGCCTTGCGTCAGCCCGCCCTGAGCTCGTCCGGCCCGCCTCAGCCCGGCCCAGCCCGGCCCAGCTGAGTCCCGGCTTGGCTGTACCCAGCCCGCATCGGCTCAGCTCGCGAGCGCCGGATCCGCCGTGGTCCGGTGCGACGGTGCCTTTGTGGCGGCCCGGTGGCGATGTGTGGCAGGCCGTCGGCGGTCCCGATGATCCACGCTGTGCGCGTGTTCACGCCGTGCGCGTCACCTGCGGGTAGGCGTGTGGCCGGGCCACGGGGCCGCCGGTGAGCGGGCGTGGATGCTGCTGCAGGGTCGGGCGTACGCGTACGCGACCGTCGTCGACGTGGCGCCAGATGTTGAGGGCGGTGGTGCGTACCGGGGCGGTGAGGCGGTGGTCGAACAGGAGGCGGTCGACGGGGCCGCACACCGAGACGGCCGCGACGGCGGGTTCGCCGAGTTCGCCGATGGGGGCCGCCAGACAGCCGAAGCCGGGCAGGGATTCCTCGCGCTCGATCGCGACGCCGTGGGCGCGCACCTTGGTCAGCTCGGCGTCGAGGTGGGCCTTGGTGGTCAGTGGCCCGCGCGTCCGGGCGCCGGACTGCCCGGCCAGCGCTTCGGCCACCCGCCGCTCGTCGGAGTGGGCCAGGATCGCCCGGCCGACCGCGGTCCCGGCGGCGGGCCGCCGACCACCCACGCGGGTGGGGACGGCCGCGGCCAGGTCGCCGCCGATCTTGTCCAGGTACACCACATCGGGCCCGTCGAGGACGGCCAGATGCACCACGAATCCGGTGACCCGGTGCAGTTCGTGCAGGAACGGCATCGCCGCGCGGTGCAGCCGGTCCTGGTGCACGGCCAGCGAGCCCAGCTCCATCAGGCGCAGGCCGAGTTCGTAGTCGCGGCCCTCGCGGCGCAGCCAGCGCAGTTGCACGAGCCGTTCCAGCATGCGATGCGCCGAGGACCGGGGCAGGCCGGTCCGGCGCACGATCTGGGCGAGGGTGAGCCTGCCGGGCCCGTCGAAGGCGTCGAGCAGCAGGGACGCGCGATCGAGGATCGCACTGGGGGTGGTGGCCTCGGCCTGGATGACCATGGAGCGCTCCATTCGGATCTACGAGCGGATGCCGAGTCGTATATTTCGATTAGGCATATACCTATTGATACCATCCGTTGTGCCCGTTGTCACACGAATCGGCAAGGTGTATCGACGACGAAGGCCCCCGATCCGGGCGTAAAGCTCGGATCGGGGGCCTTCGGGGCCTGCTGGGGTCTACATGGCCGCCAGCGGTTCGCTGCCGGACCAGTCGTGGCCCCAGTAGCTGTCGGCGGTGATCTCCTCGGCGGTGTAATACCGCTCGTCGACGCGCATGCCCTCGGTGCCGAACTCGATGTCCCAGCCGCCGGGCGCGCGCACGTAGAACGACACCATCTTGTCGTTGGTGTGACGGCCCAGCGTCGAGGACACCGAGAAGCCGTCCTTGGTCACCCGGTCCAGGGCCTGCCCGACGGCGTCGAGGCTGTCGACCTCGACCATGATGTGCACCAGCCCGGGCGCCCCACCGTGCGGCGCCGGGCACAGTGCCAGGCTGTGGTGCCGCTCGTTGACGCCGAGGAACCGCACCCGCATCGGCCCGAACTCCGGCGGCGCCGGGATCCGGAACGCGCCGCGCGGCAGGAAGCCGAGCACTTCGGTGTAGAAGTCGAAGGCGCCGTTGGGGTCCACGGTCGGCAGCACCACGTGCCCCAGTCCCTGCGCCCCGGTGACGAACTTCGCGCCGAACGGCGTCACCACCGGGCTGTGGTCGAGCACCGCGCCGTGGAACACCTCGAGGGTGGCGCCGGTCGGGTCCTCGAAGGTGATGACCTCCTCGACGCGGCGCGCGTCGGCCTCCTCGACCGAGAGCGGCTTCACCGCGATCCCGGCCGCCGTGACCGCGTCCTGCACCCGCACCAGCGCCGCGTGGTCGCGCACCTCCCAGCCGATGGTCACCACGGCGTCGGTGTCGCCCGGCACCACGGTCAGGCGCGCCGAACGTTCGTCCATCCGCAGGTAGAGCGCGTTCTCGTCCGGCCCGCTGCCCTCGGCGAAACCCAGGACGTCGAAGGCGAAGGCACGCCAGCGGTCCATGTCGGCGGTCTGGATCTTGACGTAGCCCAGGCCCTTGATGTCTGTCATGTCGGTGTGTCCTTCGTGGGTGGTTCGGTCAGATCATCGAGCGCAGGTGCTCGGCGGGCTCGATGCCCAGGGAGCTCAGCGCCGAGGCGTGGTAGACGGTGCTGGGCACGTGGATGGCGTGCGCCAGGCCGACATGGGCGTCACGCCAATAGCGCTGCAGGGGCTTGTCGGTGCGCATGGCATTGCCGCCGGAACGGGCGAAGATCTGGTCCACGGCCGTCACCGCGCGCCAGGCCGCGCGCACCTGGGTGCGCCGCACCGCCGCGCGTTCGGCGAAGCCGATCTCCTGGCCCGCGTCGACCAGGTCGTAGATCCGGTCGGCGTTGGCCAGCAGTTCCTGGCGGGCGGCGTTGATGTCGGCCGCCGCCTCACCGATGGCGAACAGCACGTACGGGTCGTCCTTGACGGCGGTGCCCTGGGCGCCGACCCGGTCGCGCTGGTAGTCCAGGTGCGCGGCCAGCGCGCCCTCGGCGATACCGACCACCGCCGAGCTGATGCCCAGCGGGAACATCGTCGACCACGGCATCTTGTAGAGCGTCTCGGTGACGCCGTACTCCTTCTGCGCGGTGCCGTCGATGACGTGATCGCCGTTCATCACCCGGTAGTCGGGCACGAACGCGTCCTCGACGATGATGTCCTTGGACCCGGTGCCGCTGAGCCCCACCACATTCCAGGAGTCCTCCACGATGGTGTAGTCCTCGCGCGGCAGGATCATGTGCAGCATGGTCGGCGGCAGCGCCATCGACCCGTCGGGGTTGCCGAGCATGGCGCCCAGGAAGATCCAGTCGCAGTGGTCGGTGCCGGAGCTGAACTGCCAGCGGCCGTTGAAGATGTAGCCGCCGTCGACCGGGCGGGCGATGCCGGTGGGCGCGTAGGGCGAGGCCATCCAGGTGTCGTGGTCGTCGGACCACACCTCGTCCTGCACCTTCGGGTCGGCGAAGGCCAGCTGCCACGGATGCACGCCGACGATGCCGGTGATCCAGCCGCTGGCCGGGTCCAGTGCGGCGGTGGCCATCACCGTCTCGGCGAACTCGCGCGGGTGCGCCTCGAATCCGCTGTACTTCTTCGGCTGCAGCAGCCGGATCGGGCCCGCCTGCTTGAGCAGCTGGGCGGTGGCGTCGGGTAGCTGCTTGAGCCGCTCGGCCTCGGGAGCCTGGGCGCGCAGCTGATCGGCGATCGCGGCGATATTGTCGAGAACCTTGGTCATCGGAGGTGGTGCTTTCTGTCGGTGGGATGGCGGGTCAGGACAGGGTGTTGATGACGGCGCCGCGGGCGATGTTGTCGGCGACCTCGGCCTCCCAGCTGGTCACCGCGCGCTCGGTGTCGATCTCGAACTCGAAGCGCTTGGTCATGTCGTCGGTGACGTCCTCGACGTCGACGTAGAACTGCTTGTACCAGCGGCGCAGCTGGTAGACCGGCCCGTCCTCCTCCGACAGCAGCGGATTGTCGATGGGCGCCTTGTTCTTCCAGATCGCCACGTCCTGCTCGAAGCCGTACTCGACGCCCTGGGCGAACTGGGCGGCCATGGCGTTCGCGTCCGCGTCGGACATGCCCTGTGGCTTCTTGACCATCGCGCCGTACTGGAGCACGAAGGAGTTCTCGCTGACCGGGTAGTGGCAGTTGATCAGCACCGTCTCGATGGTCATGCCGTTGGCCTCGCTCCAGAGCCAGTCGATCATGTAGGACGGGCCGAAATACGACGCGTCCGACCGCAAGGTCGAGTTCGGATCGTCGTAGCTGGTGCCCACCTCGATGTCGTGGCGCGGGGTCGAGCGCATGTACTGGGTGGCGACCGGGCCCTCGAAGACGTTCTTGAAGTAGCGCGGGAAGGCGTAGTGCACGTAGAAGAAGTGCGCCATGTCCACGACGTTGTCGACGATCTCGCGACAGTGCGAGCCCTCGATGAGCATCGAGTTCCAGGTCCAGTCGGTCCATTCCGGGGTGCCGTAGCCCTCGATCTCGGGGATGGTCACCGCGTCGGTGGGCTTGCTGCCCTGCGGGTCGTGCCAGATGTAGAGCTGACCGTTGCGCTCGAGGGTCGGCCACGAACGGGTCTTGGCCAGCGGGGGCACCCGGCGCGCGTAGGGGATCGCGGTGCACTTGCCGTTGCCGCCCCAGCGCCAGTCGTGGAACGGGCAGGCGATCGAGTCGCCCTTGACGGTGCCGTGGGCCAGATTGCCGCCCATGTGACGGCAGAAACCGTCGAGCACGTGCAGCGCGCCGTCGGTCTCGGACCGGAACACCACCAGCGTGGTGCCGAAAGCCTTGACCTCATGCGGCTTTCCGTCGCGGAACGAGGAGAGCAGGCCCAGGCAGTGCCAGCCGCGGGCGAAGCGGGTGGGCGCCGCGGCGGCCTCGATCTGGCGATAGTCGGCGGTGGCGTCCAGGGATCGGCCGTTCGGCGGGTTCTCCGGCATCGAAACCTCCATGGTCTGACGGAGCGGGATGAGCTGCGCCGATGGTCGCGCCGTCGCGGGGTGTCCGGGCGGCCGGGTTCCCGGTCAGCGGACATGTTTTCGACGCGACCGCGTGGCGTCCCGATGAGCGGGAGAGGAACCGGTCACAGCTCGCGCGCGGTCCTAGCGTGACGGCACCTGTCTAGGAGAGGACTGCTCATGGGTGACGTCGCGATGGTGCTCGAGACCGAGGCGATCCGGGTGTTCGCCGCGGCGGCGCGCTCGGACAATCCGGCCTACCGGCTCGCCGACCGGCCGGTGGTCCCGCCGACCTTCCTGCCCGCCGACGCCGCGACCGTCGACCGCGCCGAGACCGACCACCGGTTCTTCGGCCCGCCCCCGCGCGCGGGCGATCGGCTCACCGCCATCCGGGCGGACGCGGCCACCGAATCGCTGACCCGCTACTTCGACCGCACCGGCGGACTCGTCGCCGAATCCTGGGCGGCCGCCGAAGCCCTCGCGGGCGACCCCGCGACCGCCCGGGCCGGAGCCCAGCTGGCCACCTACGCCACCGACTGGCTCGGCGCCGAGAACATCCGCCGCTTCCGCACCAGGGCGAGCAGGGCACTGGCCTCGGGCGAAGTGCTGACCTGCACCGGGCACATCACGCAGAGTTACCGGCAGGACGGCGAACCTCGCGTCGACGTCACCCTGTCCGGGGCCGACGCGGCGGGCATCGTCGTCGTCCGCGCGTGGGCGAGCTTCGCCCACGACCGACCCTGAGCAGGAGAACCATGCCCGACACCGACCTCGCCACCCGGATCGCCCGGCTGGAGGCCGTCGCCGCGATCACCACGGTCAAGCACCGCTACTTCCGTGCCTGTGACGCCAAGGACCCGACCGGCTTCCTCGCCTGCTTCGTGGCGGGCGCGCCCCTGGACTACGGCCCGCTCGGCCAGCACGACGCCGAGGGCATGGCCGCGCTGTTCGCCTCGATCGCGCTGCGTCAGGTCGACGGCGGACCCGCGGTGCTCGACATGCACCACGGCGTCCACCCCGACATCACCGTCCACGACGACACCACCGCCAGCGGCCGCTGGACGCTGAAGTTCCGGCAGGTCAACCTGCTCACCGGGACCGAATCGGTGGCCACCGGCGAATACGCCGACGAGTACCGGCGGGTCGACGGCGAGTGGAAGATCGCACGCAGCACCTTCACCCAACTGTGGTCGATCACCCGACCGCTCGGTCCGGAGGATCGCGTGAAAAACGGCTGAATCCCCTCCGGACAGGCGTCCGGAATGGTGGAGTGTTCATAATGCACATCGAGGTTCGGAGGTAGTTCGACATGACGCGACGCTACGAAGGCAAAGTCGCCTTCATCACCGGCGCGGCCCGCGGCCAGGGCCGCGCCGAGGCGGTCCGCTTCGCGCAGGAGGGCGCGAACATCATCGCGATCGACGCGTGCGCGGAGTTCGCGAGCACTCCCTATCCGGGCGCCACCGAGGACGACCTGGCCGAGACCGCGCGTCTGGTCGAGGCCGCCGGGGGCAAGATCGTCGCGACGAAGGCCGATGTCCGTGACTTCGACGCGCTTTCGGCGGCGCTGGCCGAGGGCATCGAGCAGTTGGGCCGTCTCGACGTGGTGGTCGCCAATGCCGGGATCTGTTCGGCCGCGCTGTCCTGGGAGATCACCGCCGAGCAGTGGCAGGAGACGGTCGATGTCAACCTGACCGGCGTCTTCCATACCGCCAAAGCCGCGGTGCCGCACCTGATCGCCCAGGGCGAGGGTGGTGCGATGGTGTTCATCAGCTCGGTCTCGGGCCTCAAGGGCACGCCGTTCACGGGCCATTACGTCGCCACCAAGCACGCCATCACCGGCCTGGCCAAGACCATGGCCAACGAGCTCGGCGAGCACCGCATCCGGGTCAACACCGTGCACCCGGCCGGAGTGGCGACGGGCATGCAACTCCTCGATATGGGTCCGCTGCTGGAGAAGTACGCGCACACGCTGGCGCCCATCTTCATGAACGCCCTGCCCACCTACATCACCGACCCCTCCGATATCGCCGCGGCCGTGGCGTGGCTGTGCTCGGACGAGGCCGCCCAGGTCACCGGCGCGCAGATCCCCGTCGACATGGGCAACCTGAACCGTTAGCCGCACCGGATTGGTATTTTTATACCGCTCGCTCTAGGGTGGTATAAAAATACCAACTGGAGGCGTGATGGTGGAGTTGAAGTCGCCCGCGGAGATCGAACGGATGCGGGTGACCGGCCGGTTCGTCGCCGACGTGCTGGCCGGAGTGAAGGGCGCGGCGACGGTCGGGGTGAACCTGCTGGACCTGGAAGCGTATGTGCGGGAACGGATTCGCGAACGCGGCGCGGTGTCGTGCTACTGGGACTACGCACCCTCGTTCGGGCGCGGTCCGTTTCGTAATACCGTGTGCCTGTCGGTGAACGACGCGGTGCTGCACGGCCTTCCGCACGACTACGTCCTGCGCGACGGCGATGTCCTCACCGCCGACCTCGCGGTCTCCATCGACGGCTGGGTCGCCGACGCCGCGGTGACCACCATCGTCGGCACCGCCGCGCCCGCCGACCAGCGCCTCGTCCGCGCCACCGAGGACGCCCTCGCGGCCGGAATCGCCGCCGCCCGGCCCGGCGGACGCCTCGGCGACATCTCCGCGGCCATCGCCGCCGTCGCCCGCGACTACGGCTTCCCGGTGAACACCGAATTCGGCGGCCACGGCCTGGGCCGGACCATGCACGAGGACCCACACGTCGCCAACAGCGGCCGGGCGGGACGCGGATTCCCGCTGCGCCCCGGGCTCACGATCGCCATCGAACCGTGGTTCGCCGCGGGCACCGCGCGGGTGGTCACCGATCCCGACGGCTGGACCATCCGTTCCGCCGACGGCTCGCGCTGCGCGCACAATGAACACACGATCGCGATCACCGACGACGGCCCGAGGATTCTCACCTCGGTGGACTGAGTGCGGTCAGGCGGATTCGGCGACCGGCTCGGCGCGGTAGATCCCGGCCAGCTCGGTGAGTGGGATGTCCAGCGCCTCGGCCAGTCCGACGACGGTGCCGAAGGCGGGGGAGGGCAGGCGCCCGGACTCGATCTTGCGCAGCGTCTCGGGGGAGATGCCCGCCGCCCGCGCCACCTCGGCGAGGTCGCGGTCGCCGCGCGCGGACCGCAGGCAACGGCCGAGACGACGGCCCGCTTCGACCTGGGCGGGGCTGAGGGGGAGACGCACCATGGGTCCGAGGGTAGGGGTGGTATTTAAATACCGCAACTTCCGGCAGGTCATGGCGGGGTCGGTGCGTGGGAAACCCGCGGCGGGTTCCGCGGGAGCCGAGCCGCATCGACGAAGGCGCCGTCGGTGAGCAGCGGGACGGTGCGGTCGGCGTCGAGCTCGACGGCCAGGGCGACATCGTCGGCGAAACCGATCGCGGTGAGTTCGCGTCCGGACGCGCTGTCGGTGATCAGCGCGCCGACCGCCGGGGTGCCACGGAAGGTGCTCGCGGCGGCCTCGGCCTCGGGCGACAGCGTGGTGAGTCCGGCATCGCGCAGGGCCGCCACCAGCGCGCCCGCACCGAGCCAGTCCTCTATGGCGGGCCGCACGATGTCGGTGCCCGGCCACTGTTCGCCCGCCGCCACGACCGCGATCGGCCGATCCGGATGTCCCCAGTCGTCCTGATCCGCCAGCCAGGCCGCCACCGCGCCGACATTGCGCAGGCTCGCGGCCACCACCCGGGCCTCGCGCACGGTCGTGGCGATCGCGGAACCGTTGGGGGAGGGCAGAACCAGCCGCTCGGTGAACGGTGCCCGGCGGATCGCGGCGGGCGACAACGACCACGGCGCCCGCGGCCCCGCCTCGCGACGGCCGACCGCCAGCGCCGCGCGGTGCTCGTCGGCGAACGCGCGGGCGGACTCGTCGCGCCACCGGTACGGGTACACGGCGGTCCCGGCCGCCGTCGCGAGCGAGACCGAGGTGGTGAACGACAGCACGTCGATCACCACCACACACGCCGCGCCGTCACCGATCGCCGCGGCCCCCGCGCGCCCCCACTCGACCCGCACACCGAACCCCTGCTGCCGCGCCCACTGTGGTGACACGAAACCCTCCCGTTCTCCGGACGAAACCCCCAGTCCATCACGGAGTTCCGGCGCGCGCGAGCATTGCCCTCGAGCCGAACGGATCGGGGAGTCCGGCGCGACGGCGTAGCGGTGCTCCCTGGTCGCGCCGTGACCCGTGGTGCTCGGCGGGCGGGAGAAGCACACCCCGAGGGCTGCCGCAGGTCGACCGTGTCGAGCCGCTCGCCGTCCTGCCAGCGTGGTCAGCGCACGTACGAGGGGGTGAGGTCCAGGGTCGCCGGGGGACGCAGGCGGCGCAGGGTGCCGTCGATGCTGGTGACGTAGAGCGACCAACCGTCACCGTCGCGGGCCAGGCGTGCCGAGGTCGGGCCGATGGGTGGCGGGTCGGGGATGAGATCGCGCGGGGTGGTCCAGCCCGTGGCCAGGGTGCACCAGCTGCCGGTGGCGGTGTCGAGCTGGTAGACGCTGCCCGAGTAGTCGCCGGTGACGAAGGCCAGGCCGGTGGCGGTGAGGTCGAGATCGTCGAGGCCGGGCAGCAAGCCGTCGGCGAGGGTGGCGATCGCGGTGAATTTGTCGGGCGCGTCGAGGGGGACGCGCACGATCTGGGAGGTGGCGACGTCCTCGGTGAGCACCGCCTGGTGATCGGGGGTGAGGGCGAGACCGTTGGGACGGGGCACCGGCGACCAGCCGAGGGTGAACTCGCCGGTGGCGGGCCGGTAGCGGCTGATGCCGACCGGCGGCCACGGGACCGAGAGCTGGGAGATCAGCAGATCGCCGTCGGGCAGCAGGAGCAGGCCGTTGGGTTGGACCAGATCGGGGAGCAGGACTGTGACCGTGCCCGTCACCAGATCCAGCGCGCTCAGCGTGCCGCCGCCGGAGGGCGTGCTGCCGTCTCCGGTGAGGAAGTACAGGGTGTCGCCGACCAGGCGCAGTCCGGCGGGATGGTCCAGGCCGGTGAGCAGCGTGGTGACGCTGCCGTGCGCGTCGACGTGCAGCAGTTCGCCGCGCACGATCCCGCTGAGATAGAACCCGCCCCGGCCGTCGGACTCGAGGTTCTCCAGGCCACCCAGGTCGGCGGCGAGAGTGTCGACCTGCCAGCCCGTGGCGCAGGTGGGCGGACCCGCCTGCGCCGGGGCGGCGGGACCGAGCCCGAGCAGTGCGGTCAGGACGAGTGCCGATGCCGCACAGGGGATTCCCCGAGATCCACGCATCCCCGCAGCCTACTGGCTGCCGTCCGGGGTCGCCGGGTCGCCGCCGAGCCAGGCGGCGAGCAGTTCGGACGCGTCCTCGGCCAGGGCGGCCCGCTCGCCGGGTGCGAGATCGAGCGCGGCGAACTCGCCGTGCCAGTGCTCGCGCCGGTCGCTGTCCTCGGCGGCGACCGCGAGTTCGGCCAGCGCCGCGTAGGCCCTGGCCCGGTCGGCGGCGGAGGCGGTGGCGGTGAAGCGGCGCAGCCCGGTCTCCAGCGCGCGGGTGGCGGCGCGGTCGTCGTTCTTGAAATCCCGCAGGATCCGGGCGTTGTCGAGCACCTTGGTCAGCCCGGTGAGTGCCTTCGAGCCGCCGTATTCCAGTTCCCTCGGCTCGTCGCGCTGGATGACGATGATCGTGTTGCCGACCGGGTCGACCAGGCTGAACCGCGACTGCCCGGGCCGGAACCGGGTGATCCGCGGGTACCCCTTGGCGGGCACCCTGCCGTAGTGCGCGCGCAGGGCCGCCGCGAACTCGGCGTGCCGGGCGGCCACGTCGTCGACCATCAGCAGGGCGCCGACCTGCTCGACGGGCAGTGTCACCCCCGGCGGCGGGGAGCTGAAATGCAGTGCGCAGTCGTACTTTTCGACGGCACCGTAGACGTAGGGGCGGGACTGCTCGTAGGTGACGGTGTAGCCGAGGGCGCGATAGAAGACGAGGGTGCCGGACAGATCGTCGCTCCAGAGCATGGGCACCGCGGTATCAGTGGTCACCGAGTCGACCCTACGAACAGTTCCGCCGCGGCGCCCGTACCGATTTCGACGGGCTCACCCGACACCGCGCCGCTACGCTGAGACCATGACGAATCGCCTGGGTGAGGCCGCGACCGCGAATTATGTACTGCTCACGACCTTCCGCAAGGACGGCACGCCCGTGGCCACACCGGTGTGGGCGGTGGAGCACGCGGACAAGCTCTACGTCTGGACCGTCACCGACAGCTGGAAGGTCAAGCGCATCCGCCGCAACGGCGAGGTCACCGTGCAGGCGTGCAATGCGCGCGGTGGCGCCCCGCACGGCGCGGTCGTCAGCGGCACCGCCCGGCTGCTCGACGGCGGCGAGACCGACCAGGTGCGCTCGTGGCTGCGCCGCAAGTACTGGCTGACCGGGCCGCTGGTGCTCCTGGCCAGCAACCTGCGCCGGGGCAAGGACGGCACCATCGGCATCGAGATCACGCCCGCCTGATTTGCCCGAACCTGTATCCGGTACCGGGAGTATCGGATACTGTGGCCGCATGGCCGAGAAACGCAACCGCGCTGTCATCGTCGCTGGCGCGCGCACCCCGTTCGTGCGCGCGTTCACCGACTTCACCCGTCTGGACAGCATCGCCCTCGCTGGAGCGGCCGTGCGGGGTCTGCTCGACCGCAGCGGCATCGCCCCGGGCGAGATCCAGTCGATCGTCTGGGGTGGCGTGGTGCTGCCCAGCCACGCGCCCAATATCGCGCGCGAGGTGGCCCTCGACCTGAATCTGGACTTCGGCTGCGAGGGCTACACGGTGACCCGCGCGTGCGCGTCGGGCCTGCAGGCCGTCACCTCGGCCGCGGCCGCCATCGAGCGCGGCGAGTACGACATCATGATCGCCGGTGGCAGCGATTCCACCAGTAATGCCGAGATCAAGCTGCCGCAGAAGGTGGTGCACGCGGTCGCGCCCGTCGCGCTCGGCAAGCCCAAGGCCAAGGACTATCTCGACGTGGTCCGTCAGCTCGCGCCGTTCACCGATGTGCTGCCGCGTCAGCCGAAGATCGCCGAGCGCACCACCGGTGAGGTGATGGGCGAATCCGCGGAGAAGATGGCCAGGATCAACGGCATCAGCCGCGCCGACCAGGACGCCTTCGCCGCGCGCTCGCACCACCGCGCCGCCGCCGCGATCGCCTCGGGCCGCTTCGACGACGAAGTGGTGCCGCTGACCACCCCCACGGGCACCCGCGTGGCCACCGACGGCCTGGTCCGCGCCGCCACCAGCATCGAGAAGCTGGCCACCCTGCGCCCGGTGTTCGCCACCGACGGCACCGTCACCGCGGGCAATGCCAGCCCGCTCACCGACGGCGCCTCGGCGGTGCTGCTGATGAGCGAGGAGAAGGCGCGCGCCCTGGGCTTCACGCCGCTGGCCGCGTTCCGGTCCTGGAGCTTCGTCAGCGTCGACCCCGCCGACCAGGTGCTGCTCGGCCCGGCCATCTCGATGCCGCGCGCCCTGGACAAGGCCGGGTTGTCGCTGGCCGACATCGATCTGGTCGACATCCACGAGGCCTTCGCCGCCCAGACCCTGTCGGTGCTGAGCATGCTCGAGAGCGCGCGCTGGGCCAAGGAACGCCTCGATCGTGACGAGCCGGTCGGCTCGGTCGACATCGACAAGCTCAATGTGCACGGCGGCTCCATCTCGCTGGGTCACCCCTTCGGCGCCACCGGTGCGCGCATGGTCACGACCATGGCCAACGAACTGGCGCGGAGCGGGAAGGAGACGGCGCTGCTGGGGATCTGCGCGGCCGGGGGGATCGGCGCGTCGGCGGTGCTCGAGCGGGTCTGAGCGCGGAGCCCCTCGGGCGCGGTGGCGGGTCGCCGGTGGGACTCGCCACCGCGCTATCGGGCGATGAGGGCGCGGTAGCGGCTGAGTTCGGCGGCCGCGTCCAGCATGTCGACGCCCTGATTCGTGAGTTTGTGTTGCCAGCGGTCCAGGGCGGCGGCGAGTGCTTCGGTGCTGCCCGCCGTGCGGATCTGCCGGACGACCTCGGCGATCTGGCCGAGCAGGTAGCCGCCCCGGCGCAGCAGGTGGGTGAGTTCGGCGTCGCGCAGGTCGGTGGGGTCGTAGCGGCGATAGCCGGTGGTGGGATCGCGGTCGGGGGTGAGGATTCCGGCGTCCTCCCAGGCGCGCAGGGTCGCTGGGGTCACCTGGAGGCGGTGGGCGAGTTCGCCGATGGTGCGGGTGCCGGGCGGGAGCGGGAATTCGGCGCCGGACGCCCGCCTGGTCGGCCGTGGGTGACCTGGCGGCTGAAGGGTGTCGGACGGGAGCGGGGAGTGGGCGTCGGACGCCTGCCTGGTCGGCCGTGGGTGACCGAGCGGCTGAAGGGTGCCGGAGGTGAGCGGGGAGTCGCCCACGGATGCGGTGGTGAGGTGGTCGGTGGCCCGGCGGACGGCGGCGAGTGTCTCGCGGTCACGGAGCAGTTGGGCGTGGCCGCGATCGATCATCGTGAGGGCCTTGTCGAGGTCGTCGTCGTGCAGGGCGCGCATGATCGCCCCGGCCGTCGCGTGCCCGAAGGCCGCGATGAGCGCGAGGTAGGCGCGCAGGGCGGCCGCGTGCGTCGCGGTGTAGATCCGGTAGCCGGTGGGGGTGCGGTCGGCCGCGGGCAGGAAGCCCGCCTCCTCGTAGTTGCGGACCGCCTGGGTCGAGAGGCCGTGTTCGCGCGCGAGGTCGGCGGGTCGTAGGTTTCTCACTGTTTGGAGACTTTACCTGGATATATCTGGACTCATTCGGGGAAAGTCTCCACCGTTCTTTCAACGATACGATCGAGACACATGAGCCAGGAAATCACCAGTCTCGTCCCGTCCTCGTGTGCCGTGCTCGCCCTGGGTGAACCCGCCCACCGTGAACCCGGATTCGCGCTGCTCCGCAACGAACTCCTGCCCCAGCTGGTCGAGCACGGCTTCCGGTCGATCGCTCTCGAATCCGATCGGGTCGCCGCCCTCGCCGTGAACGACTACGTGCGCGGCGGGCCCGGCACCCTCGACGAGGTACTGGGCTCGGGTCTGTCGCACGGCTTCGGCGAGATGGCGGCCAACCGCGACCTGGTCGCGTGGCTGCGCGCGCACAACGCGGACCGGCCCGCCGCCGAACACGTCACCCTGCACGGTATCGACGCGCCCATGGAAACCCTGAGCGCCCCCAGCCCACGGCGCTACCTCGAATTCGCCCGCGACTACCTGGAACTCGCTCTCGACATCACCGAACTCGTCGGCGTGGACGAACGATGGAGCAGCGCCGAGGCGGTCCTGGACCCGGCCCGCTCGCCCGGCGCCACCGTCGAGGCCGACCGGCTGCGTGTGCTGGCCGACGATCTGCTGGTCACGCTGTACACCCGGGCTCCCGAACGAATCGCGACCACGTCGCACACCGAATGGCGCAGGGCGGCAACACATCTCACCGCCGCGCTGGGACTGCTGCGCTACCACCGCGCGGCCGCGCGGCCACTGGACCAGGCGGCGCGCTGGTCCCACCTGTCGGCCACCCGCGACGCCCTGATGGCCCAGAACCTCCTCGACATCCGGACCGACGAAGCCCATCGCGGACCCACCCTCGTCTACGCGCACAACCTGCATCTGCGGCGCACCGCGAGCACCATGCGTATGGGACCGATGGACGTCACCTGGGCCGGTGCGGGCGAGATCCTCGGCGCGCTGCTGGGTGAGCGATACACGGTAGTGCTCGGCAGCCTCGGCCGCAGTGATGCCCTCGGCCTCGCCGAACCCGCGCCGGGCACCTACGAGGCAGCGCTCCAGGACGGCATCGAGACCTGGGGATTCACCGCGGCCTCGACCCTCGGCCGGGCCGACACCCGCACCGACACCACTCCCGACCAGGGCTACTTCCCACTCGACTCGGACACTATCGCCGGAGCCGACGCCATCCTGCACCTGCGCGCGGGTCGGCCGACGCCCGACGACGGCTACGAGCGATACATAGACCGCGCGCGCCGTTCAGTACTCGGGTAACCCTGGCTGGAGCCTCGGGGCGCGCCGTCGCCGTACCGCCGCCGCGTGATTCGGCGTCGGGGACCACTTTTCGGGATGATCGGCGCAGTGCGTGGTGAACCGGCGACGTTCAGGACACCGCCAGTTCCTCGAGGTACTGCGCCACCCCGTCCTCGTCGTTGCTCGCCAGCACCCGGTCGGCCAGGGCGAGCACGTCGGGACGGGCATTGGCGGGAGCCAGCGCGGTGCCCGCCCAGGTCAACATGGCGATGTCGTTGGCGGCGTCCCCGGCGGCCGCCACCTCGGCCAGGTCGATACCGTCGATGGCGCACAACCGGGCCAGCGCGGTGGCTTTCGACACGCCCGCCGCCGCCATCTCCATATACGGCGCGCCGGAATGGGTGACCTCCACCCCGGCGACACCCGCGGCGGCGGTGGCGCGGTACAACTCCGCACCGGTCACCTCCGGATGGCGGGCCACGATCTTCACCATCGGTTCGCTACGCGCGGGCAGGACCTCTGACATCGTCATCTGCTGGGGGTCGCGATGATGGTCGGCGAAGGTACACAGCGCGGCGTAGGCGGGCTCGGCGACGAACTGGGTCGCGCCCACCGTCGCGAACACGACACCGGGAATCAACGTGCGGATGCGTGTCATCGCGGCCACCGCCGAGTCGGCGTCGATCGAGACCGTGTCGACGATCTCGGGCTCCCCGGTGGCCAGGTCCAGCAGCACGGCGCCGTTGGCGCACACGACCTTCCCCCGGAAACCACACGTCCGCGCGAACTCGTGCACCGAGTGCCGGGCCCGCGCGGTCGCCCACACGACCTCGATCCCGGCCCGCTGCGCGGCGGCCATGGCGGCGGCCGTGCGCGGCGAGATGCTGCGGTCCGAGCGCAGCAGGGTCCCGTCGAGGTCGGTGGCGAACAGCCGGATGCGAGTCACCCGACCATGCTGTCACGCCCCGCTGGAGCCGCGCTCGAGCCGCCGACTCAGGTGGCCTGGCTCACCGAGGACATGTGGAAGTCGGGGACCCGCAGCGGCGGCATGGCGGCGCGACTGAACCAGTCCTTCCACTCGCGCGGCAGGGTGAGCTGGGTGGCACCCGCCTCCGACACCCGGCGCAGCAGATCCAGGGGGCTCTCGTTGAAGCGGAAGTTGTTCACCGCCCCGGTCACCTCCCCGTTCTCGACCAGGTACACGCCGTCGCGGGTCAACCCGGTGAGCAGCAGGGTGGCCGGATCGACCTCGCGGATGTACCACAGGCAGGTGAGCAGCAGACCGCGCTCGGTGCGGGCGATCATGTCGTCCAGCGACGCGTCACCGCCGCCGGTGAGCAGCAGGTTCTCGCCGGGAACCGTGGCGGGAGCGTCGAATTCGGCGGCGGTGGCACGGGGATAGACCAATGACTCGATCACCCCGGAGCCGATCCAGTCCACCCGCCGCGCGGACAGTCCGTTGTCGAACACCGACAGCGCCTCCGACGAGGACGGGGTCGCCACGAACGGCCGGTACTCCAGCCCGCTCGCGCTCGGATCGGAGTACAGGGTGAGCGGCAGCTCGGTCAGCCGTTCACCGATCCGGGTGCCCCCGGCACGGGCGAAGGCGGTGTGGCCTTCGTGCGCGCCCCGGCCCTCCATCGACCAGGACAGATAGATCATCAGATCGGCCACCGCCGAGGGTGGCAGCAGGGTCTCGTAGCGGCCCGCGGGCAACTCCACCCGGCGCCGCGCCCAATCCAGTCGTCGCGAGAGCTCGGCGAGCAGACCGGGGGTGTCGACATCGGTGAAATCGGCGGTGCCGACCCCGACCCACGCACTCGCCAGATCGGCGCCCTCACCCCGCTTCCCGTTGATCTCGACCGAGCCGGTCGGCTGACGGAACCGGCGGCGGACACCGGTCGAGGTGCCCAACCAGGTGGTGTGCACCTGGTGGTGGGCGAAACCGTAGAGACGGTCGCTGCCGTCGAATCCGGTCGACAGGTCGCGGGCCAGGCCGGTGAACACGTCGATCTCGGTGGTGCCCGGCGCGTCGTCCCAGGTGGCGGTGTCGTTGTCGGTCGGTTCCAGCAGCGGCACGGCGTCCCGGGCCGGGGTCGCCGCGCGGGCCGCCTCCTCGCTCGCGCGCACCACCGCCTCGATCTCCTCCGGATCGACACTCGTGGAACTGATGCTGCCGACCCGCGCCGAGTTCGGGCCGTCGCGCAGGATCGAGATCACCGCCCAGTCCCGCGAGACCGAGGACCCGTTGGTGGTCATCGAATTGCCCGCCCAGCGCAGCGACGCCTCGTGCGCGTCGGTGACGATGACGATCGCCTCGTCGGCCTTCGACGCCGCCAGTGCGCGCTCCACCACCGCGCCCGCCGGGAACACACCCGCTCCGGTCACTGTCCGCCCTCCGTCCGGGTGTTGAGAATGTTGACCCCGCGCACCAGCACCGACGGGCAGCCGTGACTGACCGCCGCCACCTGACCCGGCTGGGCCTTACCGCAGTTGAACGCGCCACCGAGCTGCCAGGTGCTGGGCCCGCCGACCGCCTCCATCGACCCCCAGAAATCCGTGGTGGTGGCCTGATAGGCGACATCGCGCAGCTGACCGGCCAGCTCCCCATTACGGATTCGGAAGAACCGCTGTCCGGTGAACTGGAAGTTGTAGCGCTGCATATCGATCGACCACGACTTGTCGCCGACGATGTAGATCCCGTCCTCGACCCGGGAGATCAGGTCGGCGGTGCTGGTGTCGCGCACCGGATCCGGTTGCAGCGACACATTGGCCATCCGCTGGATCGGCACGTGGTGCGGGGAGTCGGCGTAGGAGCAGCCGTTGGACCGCTCCAGACCCAGACGCGGCGCGAAGACCCGGTCGAGCTGATAGCCGACCAAGACGCCGTCACGCACCAGATCCCAGCGCTGTCCCGCCACGCCTTCGTCGTCGTAACCGACCGTGGCCAGCCCGTTGACCTGCGTGCGGTCGCCGGTGACGTGCATGATCGGCGTGCCGTAGCGCAGCGTGCCCAACTGGTCGGGGGTGGCGAACGAGGTGCCCGCGTAGGCGGATTCGTAGCCGATGGCGCGATCGTATTCGGTGGCGTGGCCGATGGATTCGTGGATGGTGAGCCACAGATTGGTCGGATCGATCACCAGGTCGGTGGGCCCGGCGACGACGCTGGGCGCCTTCACCTTCTCGGCCAGCCATGCCGGGATCCGCGCGAGTTCGTCGGTCCAGTCCCAGGTTCCGTCGGCGCCGGTGACGTACTCCCAGCCGCGACCGGCGGGCGCGGCCAGCGTGCGCATGGTCTCGAAGACCCCGGCCGCGGAATCGACGGTGACCGCCTCGAGTTGGGGATGCAGACGCACCCGCTGCTGGGTGATCGAGGACCCCGCGGTGTCGGCGTAGAAGCTCTGCTCCTTGACCTGCAACACCGAGGCCGTCACGTGGTCGACCCCGTCGGCGCTCGACAGGCGCTCCGAATAGTCCTGCAGCAACGCCACTTTCTCGGTGGTCGGCACCGCGAACGGGTCCAGGTCGTAGGCCGAGACCCAGGAGACCTCCGCGTAGCGCGGCTCGTCCGCGAGCTCGACGCGTTCCCGATTGAGCGCGCGCAGCGTGCGCGCGACGGTGACCGCGCGACGCGCCACCTCGGCGGCGGTCTCGGGGGTGAGCGCGGCGTGGGAGGCGAAACCCCAGGTGCCGTCGACGATCACGCGCACCGCCAGGCCCACCTCGGTCGCGTCGGTGACCGCCTCGACCCGGCCGTCGCGTAACCGGATCGATTGCGTCACCAGGCGTTGCACCCGCAGATCGGCGTGCTCGGCACCGGCCGCGCGGGCGGCCGAGAGCGCCGCCTCGGCGAGGGCGCCCAGGCCCAGCGCGCGGAACTCTTCGTCCACTTCCCTGGAAGTCGTGGTATCGCTCACCGGACCCACGCTAGCCGGTACCACCGACACACGGGAGACGTGCGCGCGAACGTGTCCGGTGCCAGTGCGGATTTCGCACCGGCGTGCGCGAAAAACCGGTCCGGGCAAGCGCCGACGCGGACGCGCGGGACCGCCGTCCTCCCGCCGGGGACAGCCCGGATGCCGTAGGGTGCCCGCCGTGCCGCCTTCCGCCCTGCGTGATCGAAAAAGGGAACGAACCCGCCGTGCGATTCTGCTGGCCGCGGTCGACTTGTTCGAGGCCGGAGGCTATGAGGAGACGACGGTGGCCGACATCGCGGCCGAGGCCGAGGTCGGCACCCGCACCTTCTTCAACTACTTCGCCAGCAAGGAAGAACTGCTCTTCCCCGAACCCGACGACCGGGTCCGCGCGGCCGTGGCCGCCATCGCGACCCGGCGTCCCGGTGAACGACCGGTCGAGGTGCTGCTGCGGGCCCTGCGCGCGGCGGGCGACAACCCCGGCGAACACCGCGCGGGCGACCTGACGTCCCGTATCGCGGCCCTGCGCGCGCGGGTCTCGCGCACGGTGCCCGCGGTGAGCGGGCGCGCCGCGCACGCCCAGCTGATCGCGCAGCGCGAGATCGCCCGTCAGCTGCACGCCGCCTTCCCGCACGAACTCGACGAGATCGGGGCCGCGGCTCTGGTCGGCGCGGTGGTGGGCGCGGTGTCGGGCGCGCTGACGGTGCTGTTCCAGCAGCCCCAGCACAGCATCGAGGACGGCGAGCACCTACACCGCAAGATCCACGAGACCACCTCGCGGGTGCTGCAACCGTGGCTCACCGCCGCGGCGCCGGTCGAACCGGTCCGCTAACCGAACTGCTGCCAACCCAGCCGGATCACCATCACCACCACCACGACCAGCAGCACGATCCGCACGAAACCCGCGCCCTTGGCCAGCGCCATCCGCGAACCCACCAGCGCACCGGCCACATTCGCCACCGCCATGCCCGCCCCGAGGCCCCACAGGATGTGCCCGGTCGCGCCGAGGAACAGCAGCGCGCCCACATTCGAACCGCAGTTGATCACCTTGGCCATCGCCGCCGCCCGCACGAACTCGGTGCCCAGCAGCGTCGCGAAGGTGATGATCAGGAAGGTGCCGGTGCCCGGTCCGAGCAGGCCGTCGTAGAGGCCGATCAGGCCCGCCGCCAGCGCGACCACCAGGATCACCTTGCGTCGCGTCGGCGGATGGGTGGCCATCGTCATGCCGACCGAGGGGCGCAGCGTGACGAACACCGCCACCCCGATCAGCACCACCATCACCAGCGGAATGAACAGGTCGCGGTCGATCAGCGAGACCGCCGCGGCACCACAGCCCGCGGTGACGGCCGCGATCACCGCGCCCGGCACCAGGATCTTCCACTCCATCGGGACCCGGCGGGCGAAGGTCACCACCGCGGTCGCCGTGCCGGAGAGCGCGGCCAGCTTGTTGGTGCCCAGCGCGGTCTGCGGGGCGATCCCGGGCACGACCAGGAACAGCGTCGGCAGGATGATCAGCCCGCCGCCACCGACCACCGCGTCCACCCAACCCGCCGCGGCCGCCGCCACCAGCAGGACCGTCCAGTCTCCGAGTTGCACCCCACCAGGCAATCAAGATCACGCGGGGAAAGCCAGTCCGGCGCCTAGGCTGGGCCGGTGCGCCGCTTCAGCCTGTGGCTCCGCGACCGACCCGTCGTCGCCGATCTGCACTTCGCGATCGTTCTCATGGTGCTCGACGCCTTCGGGGTGGGCGGCGAGGCACATCCGGTCGTCTACCTGGCGTTCTCGGTGGTGCTGCCACTGCCGCTGATCCTGCGACGGGTCTACCCGCGGGCCATGGCGGCCGCGATGTTCGTGCTGTCGTTGCTGTGCACGCTGGTCACCGCCGTGCTGGGCGGCACCACCACGAACGGCCACATCGGGCTGCTCGGGCTCGGGGTGATGCTCTACACGCTGGTCGCCTACGTCGGCCGTCGCGAGGGGTTGGTCTTCCTGGGCTGCCTCGGGGTCGATCTCGGGCTCTCGCTGCTGTTGCTGCGCGAACCCGAGGGCGGTGACATCGTGCTGGTCGGCGCGATCTACGCGCTGTGCTGGACGCTCGCGGAGTTCAACGGTGCCCGCCACGCCTACGACGCCGAGGTCGCGGCCCGGCTGGCGGTGGCCGACTACGACAAGGAACGCCGCGCCCACGACGCCGTGGCCGCCGAGCGCACCCGCATCGCCCGCGAACTGCACGACGTGGTCGCCCACGCGGTGAGCGTGATCATCGTGCAGGCCGACGGCGCGAAGTACGCCCTGCGCCAGGACCCCGACAGCGCCGAACGCGCGCTGGCCACCATCGCGGGCACCGGCCGCGACGCCCTGCGCGAGCTGCGCCGCACCGTCGCCCTGCTGCGCACCGAACACGCCCCGGAACTGCTCCCGCAGCACGGCAGCGCGGGCATCGCCAAGCTGGTCGAGATGATGCGCGAGACGGGGCTGGCCGTCGATCTGGAACTGGCGGGCGAACTCGACGACATCGCCCCCGAGGTGAGCCTGGGCGTGCACCGGATCGTGCAGGAATCACTGACCAACACCCTGCGCCACGCCGGGGCCAGCCCCAAGGCCGTGGTGCGGGTGCACCGCCACGACGACGAGGTGGTGGTCGAGGTCACCGACAGCGGGGGTGTGCCGGTGCAGCCCAGCGCGGCGCCCGGCGGTGGCATGGGCCTGGTCGGGATGCGCGAGCGGGTCGCGGTGCTGGGCGGCACCCTGTCGGCGGGCAGGCTCGACGACGGGCGCTGGCGGGTCCACGCCGGACTGCCACTACGGACCGACCAGGACTGAACCGGCCGTTAGGGTAGGGAAATGCCGATCAGCGTGCTCGTGGTGGACGATCAGGAACTCATGCGGATGGGCCTGAAGATGGTGCTGGGGGCCCACCCCGACATCGAGGTGGTCGGCGAGGCGGGCAACGGCGACGAAGCGGTGCGCCGGGCGGGGGAGTTGCGGCCCGACGTGGTGCTCATGGACGTGCGCATGCCGGTCGTCGACGGCGTCACCGCCACCGGCCGCATCGTCGCCTCCGGTGACGGCGTCCGCGTGCTCGTCATGACCACCTTCGACCTCGACGAACACGCCCTGGGCGCGCTGCGCGCGGGCGCCAGCGGCTTCCTGCTCAAGGACACCCCGCCCGAAGACCTCATCTCGGCGATCCGCAGCGTCGCCGCCGGGGACGCGGTCGTCTCACCCAAGGTCACCAAACGCCTGCTCGACCGCCTGGTTGCCGACGATCCCGCCGGGCTGCGCGACCCGGGCGTACTCGACGTGCTCACCGCCCGCGAACGCGAGGTGCTCGAGCAGATCGCGGCCGGGCAGTCCAACGCCGAGATCGCCGCCGCGCTGTTCCTGTCCGAGGCCACGGTCAAGACCCATGTGGGCCGGGTGCTGACCAAACTCGGGCTGCGTGACCGGGTGCAGGCGGTGGTGCTGGCCTACGAGACGGGCCTGGTCCGACCGGGCGGCTGAGCGGTCCGGGAGAAAAATCGGCCTCCCGTGCGTTGGAGGGGGAGATCGTCGGAAAGGATCGCCATGACCGCCGTGCTGTTCGTGCTCTACCTCGTCGTCGAGATCGCCGCCCTGATCGGTCTCGCCCAGTTGATCGGTGTCGGCTGGGCACTGCTGGTCCTGGTCGCGGTGTCCGGCGTGGGATTGCTGCTGCTGGGCGCGCAGGGCAGGCGGGTGTTCGACCGGTTCCGCCGGGCCGCGCGCGGGGAGGTCAGCGCGGAGAGCGCGGTCGCCGACGGACTGCTCGTCGCCACCGGATCGGTGCTGCTGTTCGTGCCCGGCCTGGTCACCGGACTCGTCGGTCTGCTCGCACTGTTCCCGCCCACCCGCGCGCTGCTGCGCCCGGTGCTCGAGAAGCTCGGCACCCGCCGCTTCGGTCCGCTGCCCTCGTTCGCGCCCTCGCGGTATCGGGGGATGGTCGTCGACGCCGACAGCGGTGACGTCGTCGACGGCGTGGTCGTCGGGCAGTGGTACGACGACGGACACACCAGCGGCCCAAGGGCACTCGGCTCCGCCTGAATCCCGGCGATGCCGCCGCGCGCGGCACGAGGGTCTACAGTGTCCGGATGGCCACCGAGCAGATCACCATCACGGTGAGCGAGCAACTGGCCGACGCGGTGCGCCGAGCCAGCACCGCCGCCGGACAGTCCCTGTCGGATTTCACCGTCGCCGCCTGGCGACTCGAACTGATCGCCGCCGCGGCGGGCGGGCACACCCCCGCCGGTCTGCGCGACGGTGACGTCCACGCCCTGCTGTCCCTGCCGACCTGACGATTCGCCGATACGGCAGACTGGGTCACCGTGAGTACCCAGTTGCTGATCGGCGGTCGCTTCTACAGTTCCAGCTCCCCGGACGCGACCGCCATGGCGGTCACCGACGGCACCGTGGTGTGGCTCGGCGCCGAGGCGCCCGGCCGCGCCCTGCACCCCGACGCGGAGATCGTCGACCTCGACGGTGCCTTCGTGGCGCCCGCGTTCGTCGACCCGCACGTGCACCTGACCGCGCTCGGCCTGCAACTGACCGGCCTCGATGTCAGCGGGACGGCCTCGCTGGCCGACCTGCTCGCCGCCGTCCGCGCGCACGCCGAACGCCAGCCCGACGGGGTGATCATCGGCGAGGGCTGGGACGACACCACCTGGCCCGAGGGCAGGCCGCCCACCGTCGCCGAGCTCGACGACGCGGCGGGCCCCGGCAGGCTGGTCTACCTCGCGCGGGTCGACGCGCACTCGGCGGTCGCCTCCTCGGCGCTGCTGGACGCCGCCGGACCGCTCGGCGAGGGCTTCACCCGTGGGGAACCGGTCCGCGCCGACGCCCACCACCGCGTGCGTACCGTCGCCCTCGCCGAACTCGGTCGCGCCCAGCGTGATTCGGCCCGCGCCGCCGCGCTCGACGCCGCCGCGGCGGCGGGCATCGTCGCCGTGCACGAGTGCGCCGGACCCGACATCTCCGGCCGCGACGACGTGCGCGAACTGCTCGCCTTCGAGCACGGCGTGCGGGTGCGCGCCTACTGGGGCGAGGCCGTGCGCACCGCCGAGCAAGCCCGCGCGCTCGTCGCCGAACTCGGCGTGCACGCCCTGGGCGGTGACCTGTTCGTCGACGGCTCGCTCGGCTCACACACCGCGCTGCTGCGCGAGAACTACGCCGACGCGGCGGGCTGCGGCAAGAGCTTCCTCGATGTCGACGCCGTCACCGCGCACCTGCGCGCCTGCACCGAGGCGGGTATCCAGGCGGGCTTCCACGCGATCGGCGATGCCGCCGTGGACACCGTCGCCGCCGGATTCGCCCGGGTCGCCGCCGAACTCGGCGGACCGGCCGTCGCCGCGCGCGGGCACCGCGTCGAGCACGCCGAGATGATCGACGCCGCCGCCATCGCCCAGCTCGCCGCCGTCGGCGCGATCGGCTCGGTGCAACCGGTCTTCGACGCCACCTGGGGTGGACTCGACGGCATGTACGCCACCCGCCTCGGTGCCGAGCGCGCCGCGGGCCTCAACCCGTTCGCGGCCATGGCCGCCGCGGGCATCTCCCTGGCCATCGGGTCGGACGCTCCCGTCACAGTGATGAATCCCTGGGAGCAGATCCGTGCCGCCGCCCACCACCGCACCCCCGGTCACGGGCTCTCGCCGCGCGCCGCGTTCGCCGCCGCCACCCGGGGCGCCTGGCGGGCAGGAGGGGTCCGCGACGGCGTGGCGGGCACGCTCACGCCCGGTGCGCCCGCCTCCTACGCGGTGTGGGACGCCGGTGACCTCGTCGTCGCCGCGGCCGCCGATACCGTGCAGCGCTGGTCCACCGACCCGCGCTCCCGCGTCCCCGGCCTGCCCTCGCTCGAGCCCGGCGCACCCCTGCCCACCTGCCTGCGCACGGTGCGCGACGGCACCACGATCTACTCCGCCTGACCGGCCGACCTCGCGAATCACGGAGCCGCACACCATGATCGACCCCGCCACCGGCGCAGAGTCCATCGGCCCGATCCCGACGGAGCCTCGGGGGAGTGACTCCTCGGTGAGCGCGGCGACGGAGCCGACGCGCTCGGAAGCGGGGCGCACCGAGTACCCCGACGATTCGGCGGCCGGGAACCAGCGATCGGGCCCGGGTGGTCGGTGGAATCGGGCGCTGCTGCCGCGGATTCTCGCCGCGGTCGTGGGCGGACTGCTGCTCTACGGCAGCTTCCCGCCGCGTCCCTGGTGGTTCCTCGCGCCCGTGGCCATCGCCCTGCTGACCCTCGCGGTGCGCGGGCCGGGCAGGCCCCGCGGTGGATTCGGGTTCGGATTCCTCGGCGGCCTGGCGTTCTTCCTCCCGCTGCTGCCGTGGACCGGCATCTACGTGGGGCCGGTGCCGTGGCTGGCGCTGTCGACGGCGTGCGCGGTGTTCTTCGGGCTGTGGGGCGTGCTGGCGCGGTGGCTGAGCGCCCTGCCCGGATGGCCGGTCTGGCTCGCGGTGGCCTGGACCGCCGCCGAGTGGGCCAGGTCCACCTTCCCGTTCGGTGGATTCCCCTGGGGGCGTATCGCTTTCGGCCAGGCCGACGGCTGGTACCTGCCGCTGGCCGCCTACGGTGGCGCGCCGCTGATCGGCTTCGCCGTCGCCTTGACCGGCACCGGACTGGCCGCGCTGGCACTGCGTGTGCGGGCCTGGCTGCGCACCCCGTCGCCCCGCACCGCCGACCGAGCGGTCTCGCGCGGATTCGCCACAGCGCTGATCGCCGTGGCCGTCATGCCGCTGGCCGGAGTGCTCCTGCGGCCGACGCTGCCCGCCCCGGACGCGGGCCACCGCTCGATCACGGTGGCGGCCATCCAGGGCAGCGTGCCTCGCTTGGGCCTGGACTTCAACGCCCAGCGCCGCGCCGTGCTCGACAATCACGTCCGCCGCACCGAGGAACTCGCCGACGACGTCGCCCGTGGCCGCGCCCCGCGCCCCGACGTCGTCATCTGGCCGGAGAACTCCTCCGACATCGACCCGCTGCGCAACGCCGACGCCGCCGCCCTGATCACCCGGGCCTCGACCCGCATCGGCGCGCCCATCCTGGTCGGCGCGGTCCTGGTGAACGGCGACCGCACCACCACCAACTCGGTGATCGTCTGGAACGGGGCCGAGGGCCCGGGGGAGCGGCACGACAAGAAGATCATCCAGCCCTTCGGCGAATACCTGCCGATGCGAGGTTTCTTCCGTTTGTTCTCTTCCTATGCCGATCGCGCCGGATATTTCATTCCGGGAACAGGTGACGGAACGGTCACGGCGGCCGGGATTCCGATCGGCGTGGCGACCTGCTACGAAGTCGCCTTCGATCGGGCATTTCGGGAATCTCTGGCATCGGGTGCGCAACTGCTGACCGTGCCGACCAACAACGCCACCTTCGGCGAGAGCGAAATGACCTACCAGCAATTGGCCATGTCGCGGGTGCGCGCGGTCGAGCACGGCCGGGCCCTGGTGGTCGCGGCGACCACCGGCGTCAGCGGGATCATCACCGCCGACGGCGCGCTCGCCCAGCAGAGCGCCCAGGTGGTCCCGGCCGCTCTGGTGGCGAGCCTACCGTTGCGCGACACGTCGACAATCGCTTCGCGAATCGGCCCAGCTCCGGAACTGGCTTCCGCTATCCTGTGCGCGATCGGCGTCGGGCTGGTGTTTTTCCGTCGCCGCCGAGCGAATCCGACGCGGGATGCTCGGAGTTCGGACAATTCTGAATAAGCGGTTTGTTTCAACCCGGGGGAAGCGGGCGAAAGTCGCCGCTGCAGGGGTGTAATCCATTGAGCTCGAAATAAATCCACCTCGGTAGCCATCCGGCTGCCGGAGTACTCCGAATCATGGGCGTGGAAAAGCCACGCCCTGGGCCTTCTCGTGCCCGGGCGCTGCTCGGGGAGTCGTGACACAAGGCAGAACGGAGTGCTTGATGAGTTCAGTGGCCACCGACCGCGTCAGCTCATGCGTCACCGACGGGGATGTCGGCCAACCGTTCGCCCTCTCACCCGGCCAGACAGCGCTCTGGTACGCGCAACGGATCAGGCCCGACATCCCGCTCACCATCGCCCACTACGTCGAGCTGCACGGCGATCTCGACGTCGGCAGGCTGCTCTACGCCGTGGAGCGCTACGGCGCCGAATCCCAGGTGGGACACGTCCGCCTACTCGAGGTCGACGGGGTACCCCACCAGCGGGTGGACCCCACCTGGCGGCCCGGCTGGGCTCGGATCGACCTTCGCGGCGAACCCGACCCCCGGGCCGCCGCACTGCGCTGGATGAACGAACACGCCAGCACCCCGATCGATATGGAACGCGAACCGCTCACCATCAACGTCGTGTTGCGGATCGGTGACACGGACTGGTTCTGGTACGAACGCGGTCACCACATCGTGATCGACGGTTACGGCGCGATGAACGCGCTCACCCGCACCGCCGAGATCTACACCGCCGTCGGCGAGCAGTGCGAACCGTCGGTCTCCCGCGCCGCCGCGCTGGTCGACCTCTACGCCGACGAGTCCCGCTACCGCGAGTCGAGCCGCTTCCGCGCCGATCGGGAATACTGGATGCAGCAGCTCGCCGGAGTCGGCGAGCCGATGACGCTGTCCTCGGTGACGGCCGCGGGCGACACCCACGATCCGGGCAGGCACCGCGCGACCGCGGTGCTGGCGCCCGAGGTCGACACCCTGCTCACCGACGCGATCGCCACGCACAGCTCGGCCAACTCCGCGCTCATCGTCGCCGCGCTGGCCGCCTACGTCCGCTCGGTCACCGGCGATCCCGATGTGGTGCTGAGCCTTCCGGTCTCGGCGCGCACTACCGTCGCGCTGCGGCGCTCCGCCGGTGTGGTGTCCAACGTGGTGCCGCTGCGGGTGCGTTTCGACGCGCACACCACCGTCGCCGACGTGGTGCGCCAGACCGAACTGCAGATCACCGGCGCCCTGCGCCACCAGCGCTACCGCTCCGACGACATCCGCCGCGACTGCGGCTACTCGCGCGACGCGCGTGGCTTCTTCGGCCCGATGGTCAACATCATGCTCTTCCACGACGAGCTGAAGTTCGACGACATGGCCGGGCAGCTGCACGTGCTGGCCACCGGCCCGGTCGAGGACCTCTCGATCAACATCTACAACGGCGACGGCGGGCGCATCCAACTCGACTTCGAGGCCAACCCCAAGCTCTACGGCGAGTCCGAGGTCGCCGCCCACCACGACCGCTACCTGGACTTCCTGGCCCGTTTCCTGGCCGCCGATCCGGACACCCCCGCCCGGGAGCTGTCCGCGATCACCGCCGCCGAGCGGACCAGGGTGCTGCGCACCTGGAACGCCACCGAGATGCCGGTGCCCCCGGCCACCCTGGTCTCGCTGTTCGAGGACCAGGTGCGGCGCAGTCCGCACGCCGTCGCGCTCGAATTCGGTGACCGCGCCATCGGTTACACCGAATTCGGCGACCGGGTGAACCAGCTCGCGCGCGAACTCATCGCGCGCGGCGCCGGTCCGGAGACCACCGTCGGCCTGTGCCTGCACCGCAGCATCGAGATGGTCATCGGCATGTACGCGGTGCTGGCGACCGGCGCCGCCTACCTGCCGCTGGACCCCGAGCACCCGGTCGACCGCGTCGAGGCCGTACTCACCCAGGCCCGACCGGTGTTCGTGCTGACCGCCGCCCGCGACGGGGTGCGGCTGCCCGCGGGCGCCACGCGCCTGGATCTGGACACCCTCGACGTCACCGGCCACAGCATCGCCGCGATCACCGACACCGACCGGCTCGCCCCGCTGCGGGCCGACCAGCTCGCCTACGTCATCTTCACCTCCGGGTCCACCGGCAGGCCCAAGGGCGTCGGCGTCACCCACGCCGCGATCGCCAACCGGCTGCGCTGGATGCAGGCCGAATACACCCTCGACCACACCGACGCGGTGCTGCAGAAGACCCCGGCCACCTTCGACGTGTCGGTGTGGGAGTTCTTCTGGCCGTTGCAGGTGGGCGCCCGGCTCGTCGTCGCCGCGCCCGACGGGCACCGCGACCCGGCCTACCTGGCCCGCATCATCACCGAGAAGTCCGTCACCACCGCGCATTTCGTGCCGTCAATGCTGTCGCTGTTCGTCACCGATCCGCGGGTGCGTGGCGGGGCGGGACTGCGGCGGGTGTTCTGCAGTGGTGAGGCGCTGCCCGGCGCCACCGTCGCCGATTTCCACGCCGCCCTGCACGGGCCCGCCGGGGGACCGGAACTGCACAACCTCTACGGGCCCACCGAGGCCGCCGTCGACGTCACCTACTGGCCGTGCCCGGCCGAGGCGACCACGGTGCCGATCGGTTCGCCGGTCTGGAACACCCAGACCTATGTTCTGGACGCGCAGCTGCGCCCGGTGCCGCCCGGCGTCGTCGGTGAGCTGTACCTGGCGGGCGTGCAGCTGGCGCGCGGTTATCTCGATCGCCCCGATCTCACCGCCGACCGGTTCGTGGCCAACCCGTTCACCCCCGGCACCCGGATGTACCGCACCGGTGACCTGGCTCGATGGCAGGTCGAGACCGGCGTGCTGGAATACCTGGGGCGCACCGACTTCCAGGTCAAGATCCGCGGCCTGCGCATCGAACTCGGCGAGATCGAATCCGCGCTGCTCGCCCAGGACGGCATCGCCCGCGCGGTCTGCGTCGCCAGGACGAGCCGCACCGGCGAGGACGAACTGGTGGCCTATGTCGTCGCGGCCGCGGACGCCCCGGCGCCCGATGTCGCCGCGCTGCTGTCCGGGCTGCGGCGGGGACTGCCGTCCTACATGGTGCCCTCGGCGCTGGTCGTGCTCGACGAACTGCCGCTGAGCGCCAACGGCAAGGTCGACCGCAAGGCCCTGCCCGCTCCGGCCGCCGGGGTGCGGCTCACCACCGGCGCCGCCGCACCGCAGACCGAGCTGGAATGCGCGCTGGCCGAGATCTTCACCGAGGTCCTCGCCCTGGACGGCACCGAGATCGGGGTGGAGGACAGTTTCTTCGACCTCGGCGGCAACTCGCTGATCGCCGCGCGCGCGGTGGCTCGGATCAACACCACCCTCGACGCCGACGTCACCATCCGCAACCTGTTCGAGGCGTCCACCATCGCCACACTGGCCGCCTACATCAGCACCCACCGGCCCGAAACCTCGACGCCGAAACTGGTGCCGGTACACCGGCCCGAACGCGTCCCGCTCTCGCTGGCTCAGCAGCGACTGTGGATCCTGAACCGGTTCGCCGAACACGCCGCCGCCTACAATATGCCGCTGGCCCTGCGCCTGACCGGGCCGCTGGATCTCGGTGCGCTGCGCGCCGGACTCCGTGACGTGCTCGACCGGCACGAGAGCCTGCGCACCAGCTTCCCCGAGGGGCCCGAGGGCCCCTACCAGCAGATCCAGCCCGCCGTGAGCATCGACCTCGCGCCGATCGACGCCATCGCCGCCGATGTCCCCGCGCTCGCCGCCGAGGTCGCCGGTCGCGGTTTCGACCTGCGCACCGAGACCCCGCTGCGGGTGGCGCTGTATCGGCTCGGCGTAGACGATCACCTGCTGCTGGTGGTGCTGCACCACATCAGTGGTGATGGCTGGTCGGTCGCCCCGCTCGCCCGCGACCTGATGGTGGCGGTGAGCGCCCGCGCCGGGGGCGCCGCGCCGCAGTGGACCCCGCTGCCCGTGCAGTACGCCGACTTCGCGCTGTGGCAGCGCGAACTGCTCGGTGCCGAAACCGATCCCGAGGCGCCGCTGGGCAAACAGCTCGGCCACTGGCGTCAGGCGCTGGCCGGACTGCCCGACCAGCTCGACCTGCCGCTGGACCGCCCGCGTCCGCTCCAGCGCACCACCGGCGGTGACACCGTCGCCTTCACCATCGACGCCGAGATCCGGCGCGCGGCGGGCGATCTCGCCACCGCGCACGGGGTCAGCATGTTCATGGTGCTGCACGCCGCGCTGGCCACGCTGCTGTCGCGGCTGTGCGCGAGCACCGATGTCACCGTGGGCACGCCGATCGCCGGGCGCTCCGATCCGGCGCTCGACGAGCTGGTCGGTATGTTCGTCAACACCCTGGTGCTGCGCACCGAGGTCGACCCGGCGGCGGGCTTCGACCGCATGCTGGCCCAGGTCCGCGACACCGATCTGGACGCCTTCGCCAACCCCGACGTGCCGTTCGAGCGACTGGTCGAACTGGTCAACCCGGAGCGCTCCACCGCGCGGCACCCGCTGTTCCAGGTGATGCTGTCCTACGACCGCACCCCGGAACTGCGCATCGAACTGCCCGGTGTGGCCGCCGAACTCGTGCCGCTCGACACCGGGGTCGCCAAGTTCGACCTGCAGCTCGAGGTGCGCGACAACCACGACGACGGGCCACTGGAGGCCGAATTCGGTTTCGCCACCGACGTTTTCGATCGCGCCACGGTCGAGTCGATCGCACGCCGTTTCACCGCCCTGCTGACCGCGGTGATCGCCGACCCGGCCACCCCGGTCGGTGATCTGGACCTGCTCGACCGCAGGGAGATCGCCCGGCTGGTGCCCATCGCGGGTGCGCCCGCGGAACCGGCGGGCACCCTGGCGCGGCTGTTCGGCGACACCGCCCAGCGCCTGGCCGACGCCGTCGCCGTGCGCTACCTCGGCTTCGACACCACCTACCGAGAACTCGACGAACGCTCGAACCGCTTGGCGCGCAGCCTGATCGCGCACGGTGCGGGCCCCGAGGCCGTGATCGCGGTGGCCCTGCCGCGCGGCCTCGAATCGATCGTCGCCATCTGGGCGGTCGCCAAGACCGGCGCCGCCTACGTGCCCGTCGACCCGGCCTACCCGGCCGAGCGCATCGCGCACATGATCGGCGATTCCGGTGCGGTGCTCGGGCTCACCCTGCCCGAGCACCTCGCCGCCCTGCCCACCACCACCGGCAAGCACCGTCGCGCGCCGGAATGGCTGGTCTTCGGTACCGCCGACTTCGAATCCGACTGCGCCAGCCGCTCGGCGGGCCCGGTGACCGACGCCGACCGCAGGCATCCGATGCGGCCGGGGCAGCCCGCCTACCTCATCTACACCTCGGGCTCGACCGGCACGCCCAAGGCCGTCGTGGTGACCCACGCCGGTATCGCCTCGCTGGCCAGCGAGCAGACCCAGCTGTTCAAGGTGAGCGACGCCTCGCGCACCATGCACTTCTCCTCGCCGAGCTTCGACGCCTCGGTGCTGGAACTGCTGCTCGGCTTCGCGGCGGGCGCCACCATCGTGGTGGCCCCGGCCGACCTCTACGGCGGCGCGGAACTGGCCGCGTTCCTGCGCTCGGAACGCATCACCCACGCCTTCATCACCCCGGCCGCGCTGGCCACCGTGCCCGCGGGGGACTTCCCGGAGCTGGGCACGGTGATCGTCGGTGGCGATGCCTGCTCGGACGAACTGGTCACCACCTGGGCGGGCCGGTACCGGATGCACAACATGTACGGCCCGTCGGAGGCGACCGTCGCGGTCACCGCCAGCGCGGCCATGGTGCCGGGGGAGCCGGTGCCGCTGGGCGGGCCGGTGCGCGGCATACGGCTGTTCGTGCTCGACGCGCGATTGCATCCGGTGCCGCCGGGCACGCCGGGCGAACTGTACGTCTCGGGGCCCGGTCTGGCCCGCGGCTACCTGGGCAAGCTCGCGCTCACCGCGCAGCGGTTCGTCGCCAACCCGCACGGCCGGGTGGGCGAGCGGATGTACCGCACCGGTGACCTGGTGGTCGCCGACGGCACCGGCCGCTTGCGCTTCCTCGGCCGCGCCGACGACCAGATCAAGATCCGCGGCTTCCGTGTGGAACTGCGCGAGATCGACCACGTCCTGCGGGAGCACCCGGGCGTGCGCTCGGCGCTGACGCTGGTGCACGTCGACGAGCAGGGTCAGCAGCGGCTGGCCTCGTACGTCACCGTCGACGGCCCGGTCGACCCGGCCGCCGTGCTCGACACCGCGCGCGGCAGGCTACCCGGCTACATGGTGCCCGCAGCCCTGACGGTGCTCGACCGGATGCCGGTGACGCCCGCGGGCAAACTGGACCGCAAGGCCCTGCCCGCACCGGAATTCGCCGCCACCGGTGGCTCGCGCGCCCCGCGCACGCACCTGGAGATGCGGGTCGCGGCCGTCTTCACCGAGGTCCTCGGCCGTCCTGTCCCCGGCGCCGAGGACAGCTTCTTCGACATCGGCGGCAACTCGCTGCTGGCCACCCGGTTGGCCGCGGCCCTGCACGCGGACTTCGAGGTGGACCTGCCGGTGCGGCAGATCTTCGACGCGCCCACCGTGGCGGGCATCGCCGCCCTGATCGCGGAAGCGCCCCGGACGCAGCGGGTGGCGCTGGCGGTACACACCCCGCGCCCGGGACGCATACCACTGTCGCTGCCGCAGCAGCGGCTGTGGTTCCTCAACCGATTGTCCCCCGAATCCAGTGCCTACAACATCGCGTTCGTCTTGCGAATCGGCGGAGATCTGGACGTCAGCGCCCTGCGCGCCGCGCTCACCGACCTGGTGGCCCGGCACGAAGTGCTGCGCACGGTCTTCCCGGAGGACCTGTCCGGCGCCCAACAGGTGGTACTGCCGCTGGCACAGGCGATGCCCGTCGTCGAGGCCGTCGACACCGACGCCGAGGGCGCCCGCGACGCGCTGACCACCTTGGCGCGCACCGGGTTCGACCTCACCCGCCAGACCCCGCTGCGGATCTCGTTGCAGCGCACCGCCGCCGACGAACACCTGCTCGGTGTCGTCGTGCACCACATCGCCGCCGACGGCTGGTCGCTCGGCCCGCTCACCCGTGACCTCGCGGTGGCCTATGTCGCCAGGGCCGCCGGGTCGGCCCCGCTGCGTGAGCCACTGCCGGTGCAGTACGCCGACTTCAGCCTGTGGCAGCGAGCCGTGCTCGGCGCCGAGGACGACCCGGAGAGCATCGCCGCCACCCAGGCCGCGTACTGGCGCGAGGCCCTGGCCGAGCTGCCCGACGAGCTGCCGTTGCCGTTCGACCGGCCCCGCCCCGCCGAGCCGGTCGGCGAGGCGGGCACGGTGCGCTGCGCGGTCACCGCACCGCTGCAGGAGGCCATGGAGGAACTCGCCTCCCGCACCGGCGTCAGCCTGTTCATGGTGGTGCGTTCGGCGCTGGCGGTGCTGCTGCGCGGGGTCACCGGCGGCCGCGACATCCCCATCGGCACCCCGGTGGCCGGGCGTACCGACGTGCAGCTCGACGAGCTGGTCGGCATGTTCGTCAACACCCTGGTGCTGCGCTCCGACGTCGATCCCGACCGCGGCTTCGTCGATCTGCTGCACGCCGATCGCGACACCGAGCTGGCCGCGCTGGCCCACGCCGACCTGCCGTTCGAGCGGGTCGTCGACGCGCTCGGCCGCGACAGCAGGGCCAGCAACCGGCATCCGCTGTTCCAGGTCGCGTTGAGCATGCAGGACGACCGGACCCCGGAGCTGGAACTGCCCGGCCTGCGGCTGAGCGCCGAGGAACTCGACATCGCGCGCGCCAAGTTCGACCTGGAGCTGCGGGTCGCGCCCGGCGACGAGGACGGGCGGCGCTACGAATTCGTCTACGCCGCCGAGCTTTTCGACGAGGCCACGATCGCGACGCTGGCCGAGCGGTTCGTGGGCATCCTCACCCAGGTGACCGCCGATCCGCGGCAGTTGGTGCGCGATCTCGATCCGCTGACGGTCACCGAACACCGCACCCTGGTGCCCGCGCAGGGTCCGGCCATGGTGACCCCGATGGTGTTGTCCGACATCGTCGAACGCGCCGCCACGCTGTTCCCGGACCGGCCCGCGCTGCGCTGGTTCGCGGGCGGCAGTGTCGCGGGGGAGATCGGCGAACTCGACTACGCCGACGTCGCCCACCGGGCGCACCGGCTGGGCCGGGCGCTCATCGCGCGCGGCATCGGCACCGGCGACCGCGTCGCGGTCGGGCTCACCCGCTCGCTGGACTGCGCGCTGGCGATCTTCGGTGTGGCCTCCAGCGGTGCGGCGTTCGTGCCCGTCGACCCGCGCTACCCGGCCGACCGGGTGCGGCACATGCTCACCGACTCCGGTGCCCGCGCGGTTCTCACCAGCAGCGCCGACGCCGACGCGCTGCGCGAGGCCGCCGGTCCGCTCGACACGCAGTGGCTGCTCATGGACGACGACGCCCTGCACGCCGAACTGGCCGGATACCCCGGGGCGCCGATCACCGACGCCGAGCGGGTACGCCCGGTGCGTCCGGCCGATCTGGCGTACCAGATCTACACCTCCGGTTCGACCGGCCTGCCCAAGGGCGTCACCGTCACCCACAGCGGTCTGGTGAGCCTGGCGCTGGACCTGCGCGAGCGCATGGGGCTGGACCGTTTCTCGAAGACGTTCTTCTTCTCCACCCCGAGTTTCGACGTCTCGGTGCTGGACATGCTGCTCGCGGTCTACTCCGGCGCCGAGATGGTGATCGGCCCGATCGACATCTACGGCGGCGACGAACTCGGCGCGCTGCTCGATCGCGAGAACGTGACCCACACCTTCCTCACCCCGGCCGTGCTGGCCTCCATCGATGCCAGGCGGTGGCCGCTGCCGCACCTGCGCGGACTGATGGCCGGTGGCGAGGCGGTGCCGCCGGACCTGGTGGAGAACTGGGCGCCGGGGCGGCGGTTCGTCAACGCGTACGGGCCCACCGAGTTCACCGTCATCGCGGCCATGTCCGAACTGCGCGTGGGTGTTCCGGTGACCATCGGTACGCCGGTGCGCGGCTCGCGCGCCCTCGTCCTCGACGAGCGGCTGCGTCCGGTCGTCGTCGGGGTGCCCGGTGAGCTCTACATCGGTGGCGCGGGCATCGCCCAGGGCTACCACCAGCGCCTCGGCCTCACCGCCGGACGTTTCGTCGCCGATCCGTTCGGTCCGGCGGGCAGCCGCATGTACCGCACCGGTGACGTCGTGCGCTGGACGCCCGAGGGCGAGCTGGACTACCTCGGCCGCAGCGACCACCAGGTGAAGGTGCGCGGCTTCCGGATCGAGCTCGGCGAGATCAGCGCCGTGCTCGGCAGCCACCCGGAGGTCCGCTTCGCCCACACCGAGGTGCGCCGCATCGCGGGCGACGACCGGATCGTGGCCTGGGTCCAGCTCGCCGACGGCACCGACCCGACCGAACTGGCCGACGTGCGCAATCACGCGGCGGCGCGGCTGGCCGGGCACATGGTGCCCGCCGCGCTCACCCTGCTGGATCGGGTGCCGCTGACACCGGTCGGCAAGCTGGACCGGACCGCGTTGCCCGAGCCGGAGTTCACCACCGCCGCCGGCCGCGCGCCGCGAACCGAATCCGAGCGGCTGGTGGCCCGGGTGATCGGGGAACTGGTCGGCGTCACCGAGGTCTCGGCCACCGACAGCTTCTTCGACGTCGGCGGCAACTCGCTGCTGGCCACCCAGCTGGTGGCTCGGCTGGCCGCGGCCAGCAATGTGCGCCTCGAGGTGCGCACGGTGTTCGCCGCGCCGACCGTCGCGGAACTGGCCGCGCTGATCGAATCCGGTCCGTCCGGGGACGACGGCCGTCCCGAGCTGGTGCGGCGGCCGCGGCCGGAGCGGATTCCGCTGTCGGCGGCCCAGCACCGGCTGTGGTTCCTCAACCGGTTCAACGCCGGGGCCGCGGGCGAGGGTCAGTCGGCGGGCGCCTACAACATCCCGGTCGTGCTGCGCCTGCATGGCACCGTCGACCTCGATGCGCTCATCGCCGCTTTGCACACGGTGCAACGACGGCACGAGACGCTGCGCACGGTCTTCCCGGAGAACGCGGGGGAGCCCGAGCAGCTGGTGCTCGAGCCGGAGGTCGCGGCCGTGACCCTGTTCCACGCCACCGCCGCGCCGCACGAGGTGGACAGCGCCGTCACCCGGTTCGCCACCCCCGGTTTCGACCTGGCGGCCACGGTCCCGATGCGGGCCGCGCTGATCACCGTCGATCACACCGGGCTGCCGGTGCCCGCCCAGGCCAAACTGGCCGTGGCCGGGTCCAAGGAGCATGTGCTGGTGCTGGTCGTGCACCACATCGCGATGGACGGCTGGTCGCTCGAACCGCTGGCCGCCGAGGTGGCCGCCGCGTACCGGGGCATCCGGGCGGGCGAGCCGTTCGGCGCCGAGATCCCGGAGATCCAGTACGCCGACTACACGCTGTGGCAGCGCGAGCTGCTCGGCACCGAGGACGACCCCGACGCGCTGATCAGCAAGCAGCTCACGCACTGGCGCGAAGTGCTCGACGGTCTGCCCGAACTGCTGTCGGTACCCGCCGACCGCTCACGCCCGCCGGTGCCCTCCTACCGGGGCGGCACCGTGGACTGCGCGGTCGACGCCGCCACCCACCGGGCGCTGCGCAGCATCGCCACCACCAACAACGTCAGCATGTTCATGGTGCTGCACGCCGCGCTGGCGGTCCTGCTGCACCGCGTCACCGGCACCGACGACATCGCGGTCGGCACCGCGAGCGCGGGCCGCGGCCATCCCGCGCTCGACGCGATGATCGGCATGTTCGTCAACACGTTGGTGCTGCGCACCGCGGTCGCCGACGACCAGGCCTTCGTCGACCTGCTGCGCACCGTCCGCGACGGCGATCTCGATGCCTTCGCCCACGCCGATCTGCCCTTCGAACGGCTCGTCGAGGTGATCAACCCGGCCCGGTCGCAGGCGCATCACCCGCTGTTCCAGGTGATGCTCTCGGTCCGCAACACCCCGGTCCGGATGCTGGAGCTGCCGGGTCTGCGGATCGAGGCGGTCGACACCGACGCCGGTATCGCCAAGTTCGACCTGCAGTTCACCTTCCAGGAGATCCAGACCGCCGACCGCGTCGGTGACGGCATCGCCCTGTCGGTGAACTACGCGGCCGACCTGTTCGACGAGGTCACCGCGCGCAGGCTCGGCGACCGGCTGGTCCGACTGCTCACCGCGGTGGCCGCCGACCCGAACACCGCCGTCGGCGACCTGGCCCTGCTCGACGCCGTCGAATGGACCGCGCTGGCACCGGTGCACGGCGCCCGGGGTGATCGTCCGGTCACCCTGCCCGTGGTGTTCGGTGCCGCCGTGGCCCGGTCGCGCGACGGGGTGGCGCTGAGCGCGGGCGACACCGTGGTCACCTACGACGCCCTCGACCGCTGGACCAACCGGTTGGCCCGCGTCCTCATCGGTCACGGCATCGGCCCGGAAAGCCTGGTGGCCCTGGGCATTCCGCGCTCGGTGGAATCGGTGGCGACCATGCTCGCGGTCGCCAAGGCCGGTGCGGCGTTCGTGCCGGTCGACCCGAACTACCCGCCGCAGCGGATCAGCCACATGCTCACCGACTCCGGCGCGGCGCTCGGGCTCACCCTGCTCGCGCACCGCGACCGGCTGCCCGGCGACACCCGCTGGCTGGTCCTCGACGACCCACACACCAGGGCCACCGTGCTGGGCACCGACGATTCGCCGGTCACCGACGCCGACCGGATCCGGCCGCTGCGCCTGGCCAACCCGGCCTACGTCGTCTACACCTCCGGCTCGACCGGCACACCCAAGGGCGTGGTCGTCACCCACGGCGGCCTGTCGAACTTCGCCGCCGAGACCGCCGACCGCTACGACGTGCGCCCGGGCAGCCGGATCCTGCACTTCGCCACTCCGAGCTTCGACGGCGCCCAGCTCGACATCCTCTTCGCCCTCGGTGGCGCCGCGACTCTGGTGATCGCCCCGGCCGGGGTGGTCGGCGGCGAGGACCTGCGCCAGCTGTTCATCCGGGAGCGGATCACCCACGCGTTCATCACCACCGCCGCGCTGGGCACCGTCGACCCGGCGGGCGTGCACTCGCTCGCGCACGTCCTCGTCGGCGGCGAGGCGCTACCGCCGGACCTGCTCGCCCGCTGGGCGCCGGGCCGCAACTTCTACAACGTCTACGGCCCCACCGAGACGACCATCGTCACGTTGATGCCGCAGCCGATGAGCCCGCAGGGTCCGATCACCATCGGCGGCCCGATCCGTGGCGTCGCCGCCACCGTCCTCGACCGGCGCCTGCACCCCACCCCGATCGGGGTGACGGGCGAACTGCAACTGGCCGGTTCGGCGCTGGCCCGTGGCTACCACAACCGGCCGGGGCTGACCGCGCAGCGGTTCGTCGCCGACCCGTACGGTGCTCCGGGCGAGCGCATGTACCGCACCGGTGACCTGGTGCGGTGGCGGGCGGGCGCGAGCTCGGCGCTGGACGTGGAGTACGTCGGACGCACCGACCACCAGGTGAAGGTGCGCGGGTTCCGGATCGAACTCGGCGAGATCGACGTCGCGTTCGGCAGGCACCCCGAGGTCGAATTCGCCCTCACCATCGGGCACACCACCTCGGCCGGGGTCACCGCGCTGGTGTCCTATGTCAAGGCGCGGGCGGGGGCGGCGCCGACGGTGGCCGAGCTGACCGAGCACGTGGGCGCGCACGTGCCCAACTACATGGTCCCGCAGGTGATCATGCCGATCGACGAGGTGCCGCTCAACCCGGTCGGCAAGCTCGACCGGGCCCGGCTGCCCGAGCCGGTGTTCAGCGCCGCCGAGGGGTACCGTGCGCCGGTCACCCCGGCCGAGGTGGCGCTGTGCGCGGTGTTCGCCGAGGTGCTCGGGCTCGAGCGGGTCGGCGCCGACGACGGCTTCTTCGAACTCGGCGGCAACTCGCTGCTGGCCACGAAGGTCGTCGCCGCCCTGCGTGATCGCGGCTACGACATGCCGGTGCAGTTGATGTTCGGCGACGCCAGCCCGGCGGGCATCGCCGCGCGGCTCGACTCCGGCGACGCGGCCGCGGTGATGGCCGCGGCCACCGGACCGGTGCTGCCGCTGCGCCCGTCGACCGGCCCGCACGACACCCCGCTGTTCTGCGTGCACCCGGCGATCGGCCTGTCCTGGTGCTACGCGGGCCTGCTCGCGCACCTGGCCCCGCAGCGCCCGCTCTACGGCCTGCAGGCCCCGCACGTCTCCGGAGACGACAGCTTCACCTCGATCCCCGAGGCCGCGGGACACTATGTCGCCCACATCAAGTCGATCCAGCCGCACGGTCCCTACCATCTGCTCGGCTGGTCGCTCGGCGGCCTGATCGCGCAGGAGGTGGCGGTCCAACTGCAGGAGATGGGCGAGGACGTCGCGCTGCTGGCCATGCTCGACAGCTACCAGCTCGGCGACCGCTGGCTCGACACCGCGCTGCCCAGCGTGGCCGACATCCTCGGCGAGTTCGGTGCCGACCTGCTCGACGGGGCACCCCTGCCCGCCGATCTGGACCTGCGCGAAGCGGCGGATCTGCTGCGGTCCCAGCCGGGCCCGTTCGCCGCGCTGTCGGTGGAGAACCTGCAGCGGCTCTACACCGGCTACGCCGACGGCACGGTGATGGCCAACAAGTTCCGTCCCCGCCTCTACGACGGTGACCTGCTGTTCTTCACCGCGGCGGCGGACGAGATCAACGCCGCCGACCCCGGCCGCCGCGCCGAGGCGTGGCAGCCGTTCGTCACCGGCAACATCCACAACCACGACCTGCCCTGCAGGCACGCGGCGATGACCACTCCGGAATCGCTGGCGGCGATCGGCCCCGTGCTGCATCGCCACCTCGACGCGGTCCCGGAGATCACCGTGTGCGGCGGCGGCCAGAAGGAGATGCGTCCGTGAGTTTGGCGGTAGAAGTGCGTGGCCTGGCCAAGAGTTACGGCAAGGTGCGCGTACTGAAGGAGATCGACCTGGAGATCCCGGCGGGGACCGTCCTCGGCCTGCTCGGACCCAATGGCGCGGGCAAGACGACGACCGTGCGGATCGTCACCACCCTGCTACGGCCCGACGCCGGGACGATCCGCGTCGCCGGGGTCGACGTGCTGGCCGACCCGGCCACCGCGCGCACCCGCATCGGGCTCTCGGGCCAGTACGCGGCGGTCGACGCGAACCTCACCGGCTACGAGAACCTGCGCATGGTGGCACGCCTGTACGGCATGTCGCAGAAGCAGGCCGTGGCCAGGGTCGAGGAACTGCTCACCGCGTTCGGCCTGGACTACGCGGCGGGCCGACGCGCGGGCACCTACTCCGGCGGCATGGCCCGGCGCCTGGACCTGGCGGGCGCGCTGGTGGCCCGGCCGCCGGTGGTGGTGCTCGACGAGCCGACCACCGGCCTGGACCCGCGCGGTCGGCTCGACATGTGGAAGGTGATCGGCGACCTCGTCGACGACGGCACCACCGTGCTGCTCACCACCCAGTACCTCGAGGAAGCCGACCTGCTCGCCGACCGGATCACCGTGATCGACAAGGGCGGGGTGATCGCGCGCGGCTCGGCCGACGAACTCAAGACCTCCATCGGCGGCGACCGGCTCACCGTCACCCTCGCCGCCGGACAGAGCCCCTGGCCCGCGGTGTCGGTGCTGCAGCAGGTCGGCGTGGGTGAGCCGATCCACGAACCGGGCACCGACGAGGTCTCGGTGGTCGTCGGCAACGGCTCGCGCACCATGGTCGAGGCGCTGCGCCGCCTCGACGACGCGGGCGTGTGCGTCCTCGACGCCAATGTCGTGCGGCCCACCCTCGATGACGTGTTCCTGTCCCTCACCGGAACCCCGGCCGCGCCGCTCCCGGAACCCGAAACCGACGATGTGCAAGAGGAGATCCTCTCGTGAGTGCCCCGGACCTCGCGGTCGACGACTACGAAACACGCGACCTGCCGATCCAGCCGTCGACCCCGCGCCCCTCGGTGCCCGTCGACGCGCAGCCGCGTGCCCGCTTCCTGCGCGACAGCGGGATCGTGGCCTACCGCAACCTGCTGACCATCCTGCGCGTGCCGACCCTGCTGGTGACGGCCACCGTGCAGCCGCTGATGTTCGTGTTCCTGTTCGCCTACATCTTCGGCGCCTCCCTCGGCGGCGACCAGTACCGCGAATTCCTGCTGGCGGGCATCTTCACCCAGACCGTCGCCTTCAACGCCGCCTTCACCACCGTCGGCCTGGCCGGTGACCTGCAGAAGGGCATCATCGACCGGATGCGCACGCTGCCGATGTCGCGGCTGGCGGTGCTGATGGGCCGCACCCTCTCGGACCTGGTGGTCAACATCCTCAGCCTCGGGGTGATGGTGATCTGCGGCTACATCGTGGGCTGGCGGATCAATGGCAGCGTCGCCGACGCGGCACTGGCCTTCGGCATCATCCTGCTGTTCGCCTTCGCCATGTCCTGGGTCGGCGCGCTCACCGGCCTCATCTCACCGACGGTCGAGGTGGCCCAGAGCGCGGGCCTGATCTGGATGTTCCCGCTGTCGTTCATCTCCTCGGCGTTCATCTCCGCCCAGACCCTGCCCGGCCCGCTGCGCACCATCGCCGAATGGAATCCGATCACCGCCGTCTCGGCGGCGGGCCGCAAGCTGTTCGAGAACGACTCACCACCCAGCTTCGGCACCCCCACCGGCTGGCCCGCCGACCACTGCGTGCTCTACGCGGTGATCTGCTCGCTGGTCATCCTCGCCGTCGCCATGCCCGCCGCGCTCCTGCAATACCGCAAGGTCGCCAGCCACTAGCCCGACAACGCCGAAGGCCGCCTCCCGATCGGGAGGCGGCCTTCGGCGTATCTATTCTCTCCGCTACCCGCGACGGCGGGTCTTGAGCAGGTCGAGGCGCTCCTTGAGCAGCTCCTCGAGCTCTTCCTTGCTGCGACGCTCCAGCAGCATGTCCCAGTGCGTCCGCGGCGGCTTGACCTTCTTGGTCTCCACCGAGGTGCCCTCCATGAGCTGACCCTCCTGGCCGTTACGGCACAGCCAGGTCGGGGGGATCTCCGCGTCGTCGGCGAACGGGACGTCGAACTCCTCACCGTTGTCGGTGCGGTAACGGGCGATCCGGCGCGGGGCCAGGTCATGGTCGCGATCGGTCTCGTAGCTCACCGCTCCGAGCCGACTGCCTCGGAGTACGCGATCTGCCATGTGTGCTCCTGTATTGTTTGGCGGCTGGCGCCGCGTGTTCTCGGCCCCCGGGGGCCTCGATTCTTCCCTCCCTACGGGCACTCCTTCGTCGCACCCTTCGGTCAGTCCAGAATCGAGGCGGGCCGAGAACGTGGCTGTGTACTACGTCCAACGTGTGCGAAGTCCGAACTGTTCCATTGTAGTCGTTGCCCGCTGAGCGAGACCTGCGCGGCGGATCGGGGGGCGGGCGGCTAGGGTTTCGCAGCATGTCGCGCAGTCGCCTGCTGTCCTGCCAGTGGTGTGGGCGGGAGATCGTGGATTCGGAATCGGGTCGTCGTCGCCGGTATTGCCGCCAGTCGTGCAGGCAGCGGGCCTATGAGCACCGGAGCAGTCTGAAGGGAACGGGGATTCCCGAGGACGCGGTGGTGCTCTCGGCACAGGAGGTCGCGGATCTGGCGGATCGGTGGTTCGCCGCGCGGTGCGCCGCCGAGGACGTGGCGACCGCGGTCGGGGAGGGCGCCGACGCGGGCGAACTCGCCCAGCTCAGCGCCACCCTGGTCCAGCTCGCGCGCGAGGCCGAGCGGCTGCGCTGACCGTCATGCCGAGTCGGCGCCCCGGCGCGGGTCAGGCCGCGACCCGATCGTCGTCGGACCGTGCGCGCAGGTACACCGCCGTGGCCCCACCGCCGAGGAACAGCACGATCGCCGCCACCGCGCCCAGCGTCGCCGGGTCCGGCGCGGTGAGCGGCTGCCCGCGCAGGGCCTGCCAGAGTGTCAGGGTGAGCAGCCCGAAGTAGCCGATCACCGCGACGCCGAGCAGCGCGGCGCGGGTCGTCTCGGCGCGCAACCAGCGATGACGCGGAGCCAGCGCCGCCAGGACGACCGCGAGCACGAGCAGCACCTGGATACCGTGCAGGCCGACGAAATGCGGAATGCGCAGATCACCACCGGTGGTACTCCAGTGGGTGATCGGCATCGCGCCGATCCCGTCGCGCGCGGCATCGGGCGCGGCGTCGGGGCGAACGGTGTGGCCCGCCATCAGACCGACCACGGTGCCGTCGGCCTGCCGGACCAGCTGCGGCCCGGTGAAACCCATCAGATAGCCCAGCACCATGCCGGTCACCGCCAGCCAGAGCCCGGCCTTGAGCGCGATCCGGGTCGGCCGGTCGGCGAGCTTCTGCCACGAGATGATCAGCGCCAGCACGAGAGTCGCGAAGAACAGGCCGGGCACCCCGGAGGCGAACACCTGCTGACCGATCCGATTCACCGGATCGGTGGCGGTGTTGAAATGACTGAACGTGCCGCGCGCGGCCTGGAGCGCGATGAACCCCACATCGGCGATCCCGGTGACCGCGATGATCGTGCCCAGCCACGAGGTGACACGGCGGCCGCGATGCGGCAACCGCAGGATCCAGGCCAGGGTCAGCCCGTAGACGGCGAACGCGAGACCGAACTTGGCCGGTTTGAGCCACACGGACTCGCCGAGCAGTTCCCGATCGTCGACGAGCATGCCGATCGTCGACACCAGCACGAGCGCGGTCATCACCGCGACGTTCGCCAGCAGCGGCAGGTGCCAGGGGATCCCGTCGCGCGAGCGCGCGGTCGCGAATCGGAAGCGGGGAACAGAGCGGGGGAAGTCCATCGTCGCCATGGTTAGACGGTAGGAATCCGGTGTGCCCCAACACCTCCCGCTGCGGTGCGGGATACCCGCCCGTACCCGGGTAGGGGGTCGGCCTTACCCGGGTTCTAGGGGTCAGATCCCCATGCGCCAGATGGCGGCGTCGACCGCGCGCGGCGAGATCGTGGCCAGCGTCTGCAACACCCGGGTGTAGCGCGGATAGAGCTCGATCGGGCGGGTGCGCAGGGCGGTGAGGATCCAGGCGGCGGCGTCCTCGGCCGACAGCGCCGCCGCGTCGGCGTATTTGCCGGTGGGCGCGATCATCTCGGTGCGCACCAGCGGGAACCCCAGCGTGGTGACGTGCACGCCGCGCGCCCTGGTCTCTGCCCCGAGGCTGCGCCCGAACGCGCCGAGGGCTGCCTTGGACGCGTGGTAGGCGGTGAACAGCGGCATCGACCCGGCCGCCACTCCCCAGGTCGCCACATTGACGACGTGCCCGTCACCCGCCTCGAGCATGGACGGCAGCAGACCCATGGTGAGCCGCGCGGCGCCGAAGTAGTTCAGCGCCATGGTGCGCTCGTAGTCGTGGAAGCGGTCGGTGGCCTGCGCCGCGCCGCGCCGGATGGACCGGCCCGCGTTGTTGACCAGCACGTCGATCCGGTCGTACCGCTCGAGCAGGGTCTTGACCAGTTCGTCGGTCTGTTCGGCGTCGGCGAGATCGCAGGTGATCAGCTCGACCTCGCCGCCCTCGGCGCGGACGGCGTCGCGGACCGCGGTCAGCGGCTCGGGGGTGCGGGCCACCAGGATCACCCGGGCGCCTTCACGCGCGAGCGCGTGCGCGGCGGCTTTGCCGACACCGGAGGACGCGCCGGTGAGCACCACGGTCTTGCCCGCGATCTCGTGCCGCTCGCCGAGCACGAGCCGGGCCAGCGCGCGGGGGAGCGCGGGCGGGTTGAGCAACACCGATTGGGCGAGTTCGGCGAACACGGGGGACTCCTGTCGGATGGCGACGCGGTTAATTGACTAATAAGTAAATTACAAAGGCGTCAGGTGCGAGTCAACGGCGGGGGCCACCGATGGTTGGATGGACCGGTGAGCACAGCCGGAACCAAGGGTGTCCCGCGTCCCGAACGCGAACAGCAGATCCTCGATGTGGCCGTGGCCGAGATCGGTCGCGTGGGCTACGCGGGTCTGTCGCTGGCCGAGGTCGCGGCGCGGGCCGGGGTGTCCAAACCGCTGGTCTACACCTATTTCCAGTCCAAGGACGGGCTCTACATCGCCTGCGTCGAGCGCGCGGCCACGGTGCTCTACGACGCGATCGAGGTCGCGATCACCGGCCCCGGCGGCCTGTCCAAGGCCGAGCGGACCCTCGACGCGATCTTCGCGGCGTTGCAGCCGCGCCCGCACGACTGGACGGTTCTGTTCGATCGCTCCCACCCCGACGACGGCCCGGTCGCCGACGCTTCCCGCGCCGCGCGCAGACGCATCGCCGCGCAGGCCGCGCGCGGGGTCGCCGACGCCATCGCCGCTGTGGACATCACCGACCCGACCGATCTGTCCGCGCTGACCGATGTGTGGATGGGCGCGGTGACCTCCCTGGTGCTGTGGTGGCTGCGTCATCCCGAACAGACCGCCGCCGAGATGGCCGCCCGCAGCCATCGCCTGCTCGGCGCGCTGCGGGCGGCCCGCTGACCGTCGGTCACCGGCCGACGGTGTCCTCGGGGAGCAGGTGCGCGAGCAGCGGTGCCCACTCGTGGCGCCGCCGCGGGAAGCATCGGTCGAGCAGCTCGCGCATGATCGCGGGCGCGATCGAGGCGCCGGGCGAGGCCCCGAGCAATCCCGCGATGGTGCCGTCGGCACCGGTGACCAGTTCGGTGCCGAACTCGAGCACGCCACCGTGGCGCGGGTCGGGCTTGACCAGTTGGGCGCGCTGCCCCGCCTGGACCAGTTCCCAGTCGGCGGGGTCGGCGGTCGGGTAGAAGCGCTGGAGCTGCGCGAACTTGCGTCGTGGCGAGGCGAGGAGCTGACCGACCAGGTAGCGCACCAGGCTCAGATTCCGCAGTCCGGCGGCGGCGAGTGGCACGATGTTGTGCGGCCGCAGGGTGGTGAACAGATCGGTGAGCTTGCCGTAGCGCAGCAATCGGGTGCTGAAGGTGGCGTACGGACCGAACAGCAGCGCACCCGAGCCGTCGACCTCGCGCCGGTCCAGATGCGGCACCGACATCGGCGGTGCCCCGAGGTCGGCCTGGCTGTAGACCTTGGCCCGGTGCTCGGCCACCACCGCCGGATTGTCGGTCCGCAGGAACTGCGCGCCCAGCGGGAACACCCCGTACCCACGCACCTCCGGCAGTTTCGCTCGTTGCAGCAACCGCAGCGCGTACCCACCCGCGCCGACGAACACGAAGCGGGTGCGCACGGTGAACCGGCGCCCGCTGTCGAGATCGCGCCCGCGCACCGTCCACAGGCCGTCCGCCTCGCGCCGCAGCCCGGTGATCTCGCGACGCAGGCGCACGGCATTGCCCGCGTCGGTCACGCTCGACAGCAAGGCGCGGGTCAGCGCGCCGAAGTCGACATCGGTGCCCGCGGTGTGCCGGGTGGCCGCCATCGGTTCGTCCTCCGCGCGGCCGCGCACCAGCAGCGGCGCCCACTCGGCGATCACCGCGCGGTCCTCGGTGTAGTCGAGCCCGGCGAACTCCGGCAGCACGCGCAGTGTGGCGTGACGCTGCCGCAGGTAGGCGATATCGCGCTCGCCGAACACCACGGTGACGTGCGGTGTCGCGGTGAGGAAGTGCTCGGGATCGAGGACGTCGCGATGCGCCAGCGCCGACCAGAACCGGCGCGAGAGCGCGAACTGCGCCGCGATCGCCGCCGCGCGGGTGCCGTCGGTCGGGTCGGGCATGTAGTTCAGCTCGCACAGCCCGGAATGCCCGGTGCCCGCGTTGTGCCACGGATGACTGCTCTCCGCGCCCGGCTCGCCGAGCCGCTCGAACAGCGCGATCGACCAGTCCGGCGCCAGCGTGCTCAACAGCGCGCCGAGCGTGGCCGACATGATGCCGCCGCCGATGAGGACGGCGTCGAGAACCTCGGCGGACTCACGCGCGGTGGGTGTCGTAGCGGTCATGATCGAAAACCTCCCGTGTGCGATGTCCGACCATCGTCACGCCGACCGGAGCGATCCGTCCAACACGTAATCCACGGGGATATGATCCGGATATGGATGATTCGGGGGACCCGGGCGCGCAGGCGCTGGCACCGCTGCTGGCCGCCTTCGACGCCGCGGCCACCGACGGCCACTTCACCCGGGCGGCGCAGCGGCTCGGGATGCCGCAGTCGTCACTGAGCCGCCGGATCCGCGCGCTCGAGCAGGCACTCGGGGTGGCGCTGTTCCAGCCGGTCGGACGCGGCGTCACGCTGACACCACAGGGCCGCGACCTGCACGAACACACGCGCGGCGTGGTCCGTGCCCTCGACGACGCGGTGCGCCGGGTGCGCGCCGACGCCGACCCCGACAGCGGGCTGGTCCGCTTCGGTTTCCCGCTCACCCTGGGCCCGGTGAGCATCCCGTCGCTGCTGGCTCAGTTCCACACCCGCGCACCCCGTGTCCGCCTGCACCTGGTGCAAGCCCACGGCGAGGAACTGGCCGAGCAGGTCCGCGACGGCCGACTCGACCTGGCGGTGATGATCCCGCCGCCGACCGACCTGCCCTCCGTCGACCTGGGCCGTCAGCGCATCGCACTGCACGTGGCGCGCACGCATCCGCTGGCCACGCGCACCCGGATCGCGCTGGCCGAACTCGCCGACGCGGCGTTCATCGCCAACCCGCCGAGCTACCACCTGCGCGCGCTGCTCGACAGCTGGTGCGCCGAGGCGGGCTTCACCCCGCGGGTGCAGTTCGAGATCACCGAGTTCGAGACCGTGCGGGCGCTGGTCGCCCTCGGCCTGGGGGTGGCGCTGTTGCCCGTGGCGGAGGTGCCGCAACCGGACCTGGCGGTCGTGCCCATCGATGGCGAACGCGACCGCGAGATCGGCCTGGTCTCGGGAGACCATCGGCCGACACTCGCGGTCGCGCGGTTACGGGAGTTCCTGATCGAGCGTCAGTCCTGGGCCACACCGGCGTCGACGCCACGGGCGGCGAGCCACGGGTGGGGGTCGATCGGGGCGCCGTAGAGCGAGCCGTCCGGCACGTGCACCTCGTAGTGCAGGTGGGGGCCGGTGGAGTTGCCACGGTTGCCGACGGTGGCGATGACGTCGCCCGCCTTCACCTGCTGGCCGGTCTGGACGAGGATCTCGTTGACGTGACCGAACACGCCGATGGTGCCGTCGTCCTGCTGGACGCGGACCCACAGGCCGAAGCCGGTGGCGGGACCGGTCTCGATGACGGTACCGTCGGTGACGGCGAAGATCGGCGCGCCGATCGGATCGCCGAAGTCGATGCCGTTGTGCGCGGCACCCCAGCGGGCACCGAAGTACGAGGTCAGTCGACCGTTCACGGGGCGCACGGTGTGCGGCCGCGGCGCGATGAACGGAATCTCCGGCAGGGGCAGCGCGACCGCTTCGCGGTGCTCTTCCCAGGCGATCGGAGCCGACGCGGGGGCCTGGCCCTGCGGGCCCTGGGCCTCGGCGGGCGTGTACGAAGTGAAACGGTAGGGCGACTGGCCCTGGGCGACGGCCTCGGTGCTGCTGGCCGCGATGGTGGTGGGAGCCGGGGTCTCGTGGTCGCCGAAGGTGGCGACGGAGGTGCCGACGAGCGCGGACAGGGCCACCGCACCCGCGACAACGCCTCCCCAGCGACCGGCGAAGGCGTCGGAGACGCGAGCAGATAACGGGTTGGTCACGAACATGTCTCGAACGTATCGAAGCCGTGACCTCGGCGGCGAATCCTGTGGCTGCGATCACGAACCGCTATAACCCCAGTTGATCTATAACGAGCATATAACGAACTGTCGTCATTCCGATGACGACCGGGGGAAATGCGCGAAGTCCAAGATCATTGCCGGACCTGCGGAAACGGCGCACACTGATTCAGTGGACGCTAACGGAGTTCGGGCCATCACCGCGCTGTCGGACCCCACTCGACGCGCGATCTTCGAGGCACTGCCCTCGGGCGCGCGGTCGGTGGCCGAGCTCGCCGCCGCCACCGGGATCACCAGTTCGGCCGCCTCCCAGCACCTGAAAGTGCTGCGTGCGGCGCATCTGGTGGCCATGCGTCGCGACGGCAACCGCCACCTCTACTCCCTGGACCCCCGTGGGCTCAGCGACGCCCGCGACTATCTAGAGCAGTTCTGGCCCAGTGCCCTGGCCGCCCACGCCGCCGCGTTGCGCGACGCCACCGGCGGTTTCCCCGCTCAGCCCACCCGGCGATAACGGGAGGACTTGGTCGATTCGGCCCAGTCCTGTTTGTCGAGCTGCGCGTCGACCGCCGCGAGCACCTCGGGCACGCCGATGCGCAGCAGGCCGCTGTCGGGGGTGCGGGCGTCGGGGTCGCCGACCTGCCCGGCCCACAGCACCGCGTGCCTGCCCAGCAGATGCGCGGGTGGTCCGCCGCGGCGCGGCGGGGTGGGGCCGAACAGCAGCACGGTCCTGGTGCCGAACGCCGTGGCCAGGTGCGCGACGCCGGTGTCGCCGCTGATCACCAGCGCGGCCTCGGCGACGGTCGCGGCCAGATCGGTGAGGTTCTGCCTGCCCGCCAGCACGCGATCGTCGGGCAGGCCCGCCTGGGCGGCCACTTCCCTGGCGATCTCGCGTTCGAACGGGTCGCCGGTGAGCACGACACCGCGGCCGAGTACCAGGAGGTGCCGGACCACCGCGGCGAAGCGTTCCGGTGGCCAGCGCCGGGCGGGCGCGCCCGCGCCGATGTGCACGACCACGCAGTCGCGGCGGCTGATCGAGGCCACCGGGGGAACCAGACCGAGGTTGCGGCGATCGGCGGCGATGCCCTCGAATTCGAGCAGCTTGCACCAGCGGTCCACCACGTGCACGTCCGGATCCCAGCGGGGGCCCGCCAGCTTCGGCAACTCGGGGGTGCGGTGGCCGATGATGCGCGCGGCGCCCGTGTCGGCCAGGGCCCGCGCGCTCCCGCCGTCGGGGCCGTGCAGGTTCACCGCCAGTTCGGGGGCGGGGCCGTCCCAGATGAGGGCGGCCGGATCGGCGGTGGGGACCAGTTCGTCGACCGAGGAGATCAGGTCGACGATGCGCTCGAGCCGATGCGGGGCAGCCAGGATGATCCGGCTGCGTGGTTCGGCCCGGCGCAGGGCACGCAGAGCCGGGACCGCGGCGAGGAGATCGCCGAGGCCCCGAGCTTGCAGCACGAGTACAACCGACACTTCTTGGTGCTACCCGGCGGCTGTGCGCACCAAACGTTCGTGCAGGTGTGGCCGTCGTCGCCGTCGCGGCGGTCGCGACACGATCACGGCTGCAGCTAATATCGGGAAAACCAGAGCGACCGGGCATAACATCTCGTCATGACGACAAATACCGTGTTGGAGAGTCCAATCGCGGCTCTTGCCAAGAAGACCTGGCAAACGATTCTGGTCACCGGCCTCCTCGCGGTGGTGCTCGGCATCATCGTCCTGGTCTGGCCCGGTCCGTCGCTGCTCGTGGCGGGCGTGCTGTTCGGCATCTACATGGTGGTCAGTGGCATCTTCCAGTTGATCGCCGCCTTCACCCACCTGCCCAGCACCAGCTTCCGGGTGCTCTCCTTCATCAGTGGTGTGCTGTCGCTGATCATCGGTGTGTTCTGCTTCCGCGACGACCTCACCTCGATCGTGCTGCTGGGGTTGTTCATCGGCATCAGCTGGCTGTTCCGTGGCGTGGCGATGCTGTTCGCCGCCATCGCCGAGAAGGGCGTGCCCGGGCGCGGCTGGCAGATCTTCTACGGTCTGCTCAGTGCCATCGCCGGTGTGGTGCTGATCGTGTGGCCGATCAGCTCCGTCGCGACCCTGGTGCTGGTGGTCGGCATCTTCCTGATCATCATCGGCATCATGGAGATCATCACCGCCTTCGGCGTCCGCAAGGACTCGCATCTGCTGGACGCGCAGGTGTAGTTCACCCCCACGGAAGTTCGTCGGAAAGCGGCCGGTGCCTTCGGGTACCGGCCGCTTTCGTCTCTACTACGCTCGGCGTTCATGGATTTCGTTTACAACCTGGTGGTTGTCACGCATCTGCTCGGGATGGCCGCCGTGGTGGGTGGCTATGTCGCCGGGCGTCCCGCCGTCTCGGAGTTGATGGTCTGGGGTGCGCGCGCTCAGCTGATCACCGGCATCGTGCTGGCGGGGCTGGCCTCCGGGGTGGATTCGCTGGGCAAGGATCCGAACACCACCAAGTTGGCGGTGAAGCTCGCGATCGCCGTGGTGGTCTGCGCGTTCGCCGAGATCGCGCGGGCCGACGCCAAGCGCGGCGAGCGAGCCGACTGGATGACCGACGCCGCGGGCGGGCTGGCCATCCTCAATGTGCTCGTCGCCGCGCTCTGGGTCTGAGCGCCCGGCGTCGCGTCAGCTCGCGGCGCGGGCCAGCTTGGCCAATTCGACCGTCGCCGCACGGAGTTCACCGATCTCGGTGAGCGGCTGGGCGTAGCCGACCCGGGTCCGCGCCACGCCGCGCGGTGTCTCGACGCGTAGCTGGAGTCCGTAGCGGTCGGCGCGCTCGCAACTCGCGGCGGTGGCGTCGGGGAAACCGCCCAGGTGCCGGGCCATCGCCAGCAGCGCGTCGGCGTGATCGGCGTTGAGGTGGGCGATGCCCGGCGCCGCCTTCGGGACGATCGGATCGGCCTCCGCCGCCAGGTATTCCGCCGCCGAGGCCGAATCCATCCGACCGTAGCCACCGACCCAGCGCACCCGCTGGACCCGCAGCACCCACAGGGTGAAGTCGCTGTAGTCGATGTAGTAGCGGGCCGCGGGGATCGCCGCCAGATGCGCGGCGCGCGCCGCCTCGGCCTCGGCGCCCATGGGCCGTTCCACCACTCCGGCCAGGGTGATCCTGGTGCCCGCCAGCGGGTCCGCCGGAATGTCCGGGGTGACGACGGCGATGCTGGCGCGCGGATCGGCGGCCAGATTGCGGCCGTGCTCGGCCAGCCGCGAGACGCTCAGCACCGGAGCGCCGTCGAGCAGGCCGTAGGTGATGAACGAGGCCCACGGCGCCCCGTCGGCGGTGAGGCTGGCCAGCGTGCCGATATTGGTCGCCGCCGCGATGGTTCTGGCCTCCTCGGCGGCCGAGGGCTGCGCCTCGTTGGCCAGGGGAGTGGTCGGCAGCGGGATGGCGGGTGCGTCGCCGGGGTCGCCGTGGTCGAGAGTCATGGCCACAGCGTATCCACCCGGGCCGCTCTGCGGGGGGCGCTCGACAGCCACTCGCGCAGCGCGCGATAGACCGCCTCGTGGTTGAGCAGGCTGAAATGATGGGCCGAGGGGACGTGCAGACCGTTCACCCCGTCCAGGGCGATCCGGCGGGTGCGGCCCCGGCCGGAGCCGCTGCCACCGAGGACCAGGCCGTCACCGATGACGCGGCCGACGGGATGGCGGGGGCTGCGGGTGATCGTCGCGGTGACGAAGTAGTGGTCGGCGTGCGCGAGCAGCGGCACCTCCTGCACGGCGCGGGCGCGCAGGGCGTCGGCGTCGAGATCACGCCAGTCCTCGTCGACCAGCGAGCCCTGGCGCAGGTCACGGATCCCCGCGCTGCGCCTGCGCAGCAGGGAACCCAGCGGCCGGGTCTCGGGGAGCAGGTCGAACGCGGCGGCGGCGTAGTGCGCGATCTGCTCCAGCGGGGCACCCAGATGCGGCGAACCCAGGCAGACCACCTGCCGGACCGCGCGCACCCACTGCGCCTGCTGTCGCTCGGCCAGATGGCACGCGCCCCGGGCGACCAGCCCGCCCATCGAATGCCCGATCAGGCAGATCTCGTGCACCGGCAGCGGCCAGTGCGCGACCAGCCGGTCGAGCAGGTCGGCGAGTTGGGCGGCGTTCTCGGAGATGTGCAGGCCGGTGTTGTACCGCACGTAGACGGGCGTGTAGCCGAGGTCCTCCTCGAGCAGTTCCCCGTAGGCGGGCCTGCCGCCGAGTCCCCAGGCGTGTTCGGTCTCCACCAGCCCGTGGACCAACACGACCAGCCGGGAGGTCGGCACGGTGAGGTGCGTGGGCAGTTGTTCGGGCGGCACGGGCGCGCCGTCGACGCGAATGGTCATGGGGGAGGCCAGGATCGGGGCCTGCTCCTCGAGCGCGTCGCCGATGAGGCCCTGCAACGCGGCGAGGACGCCCGCGCCCCACACCGTGCGCGACGGCGCGGGCACACCCGGGACCTGCACCGCGCTGGCCACCTCGCCCACCACGAATCCGGTCCCGCCGACCACCGCGTACACGCTGTCGGTGATCGCGTCGTGCACGACCTTCACCGGATCGGCGGCCACGCCCACCCCGGTCCGCACCGCCGCGAAGACGCGGTCGGAGATGGCCCGGTGGATGGCCGCGATCCCATCGACCGCGCCGACGAACTCGTCACCGGCCAGCCGCGTGAGTGCCTGTACCTCGGCCTGGGATTGGGGGAGCTGCTCCGTCACGAGTTTGAGAGTACAACTGTGCACTGAAAAGCGGGGAGTTCGGTGGGGATTTGGGAGCGATGAGCGACCGGCGCGAGATCCGGCGGGACCGATCACAAACAACATGCTGATACTCGGATATGCGCATTAGAACATGTATGCGCATCTCGAGCCCCCAGGAAAAAGAACGGCAAGGACGGGGGAGCCCGCCGTCCTTGCCGCGCAAGGGATCACACGTGGTGGACGATCGCGTACCAGAGCGCGCCGCACGCCCCGGCCACGAACAGCGGGGAGATGACCCAGGTCTCGACGCGATTGCCGGTGCGTTCGATGAGCGGGATGCGGGTGCGGAAGGGGAAGGGCCACAGCAGGCGGCAGCCGCGATCGGTGAGACAGTCGCCGAGCAGATGGGCCAGACAGCCGAGGCCGACGCAGATCGGCAGCCAGGCGGGCCGGTCGACGATCCAGTGGTCCACGGCGAAGGTGCCCGCCGAGGCCAGCACGATGACGGTGCCGTAGGTGCGCAGGCTCTTGCCGGGCGGACACAGGTGCAGCGAACGCACGGCCAGCGCCAGTAGGAAGAACACCAGGCTCAGGGTGAAAGGCCGACCGAGCCAGTGCTCGCCCGCCCAGGTGGCTCCGACGGCGGCGACCACGAACAGCAGGGAATGGGTGCCGTGTCGGTGGCCGCCGGAGATCCAGGAGATGAAGCGGCACAGGTGATGTGTCACCGGGCCCAGCACGTGCGAGATCGTCCCGCTCGGATGATCGGCGTCGGGCAGCAGGGCCGCGCCCGCGGTGAGCAGGGTGCCCATGATCAGCTCGGCGATCCCGAATCGTGTGGTCTCGCTGTCGAACAGGGGGAAAGCGGCGACGGTGAGAGGCAGGGCCGCGGCGGTCCCCGCCCAGGCCAGCGCGCCACTCGTCGCGTGTGAATGTCCAAGCACCCCTGAACGTTAGAGGACCTCACTACCTCGGCGCATATGCCGAGGACGGCGGGGAATGCGCGACGCGGGCGCCGCGTTGGCGACCGGTATGAGCACATTCAACGACCAGGTGATCGCCGAGTTCCGGGCTACCGGAGGCCGGGTGGGCGGCCCGTTCGAGGGCCGCGACAACATGGTGGTCATCACCACCACCGGCGCGAAGTCGGGTCGCGCGATCACCAACCCGCTGGTCTTCCTGCCCGACGGCGACCGGATCGTGTTGATCGCCTCCAACGGCGGCGCCGACAAGCATCCGGCCTGGTACCACAACCTGCTCGCCGATCCGGTGCTCACCGTGGAGGTGCCCGGCGAGACCTACACCGGCAAGGCCGAACTCGTCGACGATCCCGAGCGCACGGCACTGTTCGACCGGATGGTCGAGCTGCTGCCCGGTTTCGCCGAGTACCGCGAGAAGACCGACCGGGTGATTCCGGTCTTCGCGGTGTATCGCACGAGTTAGGCGCGCGCTCGAGCCGAAAGGTTGCGGGGTGGCCGGGGCGCTGGTTGCATCGCCCGGGTGACCGAAACCATCGACGTCCCCCGCATCGTCCACGCGTCCCGCGAGGTCGCGGCCAGTGCCGCCACGATCTTCGAACTGATCGCCGACCCCGCCCAGCAGCCGCGCTGGGACGGCAACGACAACCTCGCCGAGGCGGTCGCGGGCCAGCGTGTGCGCGCCGCCGGTGACGTGTTCACCACCACCCTCACCAACGGCGCCGACCGCGACAACCACATCGTCGAGTTCGTCGAGGGCCGTCGCATCGCGTGGAACCCGTCCGAGCGCGACAAGACCCCGCCCGGACACCTGTGGCGCTGGGAGCTCGAGCCGATCGACGACACCCACACCCGGGTGACCCACACCTACGACTGGACCGAGCTGCACGACGAGCTGCGCCAGGTGCGGGCCAAGGCCACCACCGCCGACAAGCTGCGGGCGTCGGTGGACCGTCTGGCCGAGCTGGCCGAGTCCGGCACCGCCTGACGGTTCCTCGACGCGAAACACCCGGTGGCCCCTCAGGAGTCACCGGGTGTTTCGTCGTCAGCGGGCTAGCGGACCAGATCGAACCGGTCCAGTTCGCTCACCTTGGTCCACGCGGCGACGAAGTCGTGGACGAACTTCTCCTTCGCGTCGTCGGTGGCGTACGCCTCGGCCACGGCCCGCAGCTGCGAGTTCGAGCCGAACACCAGGTCGACCCGGCTGCCGGTCCAGGTGACCGCACCGGTGGTGCGGTCGCGACCCTCGTAGACGTTCTCGTCTCCGGCCGAGGGCACCCATTCGGTGCCCATGTCCAGGAGGTTGACGAAGAAGTCGTTGGTCAGGGTGCCCGGCCGGTCGGTGAACACGCCCAGCGACGACTGCTGGTGGTTCGCGCCGAGCACCCGCAGACCGCCGACGAGCACGGTCATCTCCGGCGCGCTCAGGGTGAGCAGGTTCGCCTTGTCGACGAGCAGGTACTCCGCCGGGATCTGGGCGTCCTTGGCGAGGTAGTTGCGGAAACCGTCGGCCGGGGTCTCCAGCGCCGCGAACGACTCGACGTCGGTCTGCTCCTGGGTGGCGTCGGTACGGCCCGGCGTGAACGGCACGGTCACCGGGAACCCGGCGGCCTGCGCGGCCTGTTCGACACCGACGACGCCGCCCAGCACGACCAGGTCGGCGAAGGACACCTGCGCGCCCCCGGCCCCGTTGAATGTGTCCTGGATGCCCTCGAGCACCCGGATCACCTGCGCGAGCTCGTCGGGCTGGTTGACCTCCCAGCCCGCCTGCGGCTGCAGGCGCAGGCGGCCACCGTTGGCGCCACCGCGCTTGTCGCTGCCCCGGAACGAGGCGGCCGCGGCCCAGGCGGTGGTGACCAGCTGGGCGACACTGAGCCCCGAAGCCTGGATCAGGCTCTTGAGCCCGGCGATGTCGCTGTCGCCGATGAGCTCACCGGTGCGCGCCGGGATCGGGTCCTGCCAGAGCAGTTCCTCGGCGGGCACCAGCGGACCGAGGTAGCGGGCGACCGGGCCCATGTCACGGTGGGTGAGCTTGTACCAGGCGCGGGCGAAGGCGTCGGCGAATTCGGCCGGGTTCTCCAGCCAGCGCCGGGTGATCGGTCCGTAGATCGGGTCGACCCGCAGCGACAGGTCGGTGGTGAGCATGACCGGGGTCTGCTTCTTGTCCGGATCGAAGGGGTCGGGCACGGTGCCCGCCCCGGCGCCGCCCTTGGGGATCCACTGGTGCGCGCCCGCCGGGCTCTTGCTCAGTTCCCACTCGTAGCCGTAGAGGGTCTCGAGGAAGCTGTTGTCCCAGGCGGTCGGGGTGGGCGTCCAGATGCCCTCCAGGCCCGAGGTGATCGCGTCCGCGCCGACACCGCTACCGAAGCCGCTCTTCCAGCCCAGGCCCTGCTCCTCGAGCGGGGCGCCCTCGGGTTCGGGGCCGACGTGATCGGCCGGACCGGCGCCGTGGGTCTTGCCGAAGGTGTGGCCACCGGCGATGAGCGCGGCGGTCTCCTCGTCGTTCATCGCCATCCGGGCGAAGGTCTCGCGGATGTCGATCGCGGCGGCGATCGGGTCCGGATTGCCGTTGGGCCCTTCGGGATTGACGTAGATCAGACCCATCTGCACGGCCGCGAGCGGACGTTCCAGACTGCGCTCACCGGTGTAGCGCTCGTCGCCGAGCCAGGTGCGCTCCGGGCCCCAGTAGACGTCCTCCTCCGGCTCCCAGGCGTCCACGCGACCGCCGCCGAAGCCGAAGGTCTGGAAACCCATCGACTCCAGCGCCACATTGCCCGTGTAGACGATGAGGTCGGCCCAGGACAGTTTGCGTCCGTACTTCTTCTTCACCGGCCACAGCAGCCTGCGCGCCTTGTCCAGGCTGGCGTTGTCGGGCCAGCTGTTGAGCGGGGCGAAGCGCTGCAGACCGGCGCCCGCGCCGCCGCGGCCGTCGCCCACGCGGTAGGTGCCCGCCGAGTGCCAGGCCATCCGGATGAACAGCGGGCCGTAGTGGCCGAAGTCGGCGGGCCACCAGGGCTGCGAGGTGGTCATGATCTGTTCGATGTCGGCCTTGACCTCGGCCAGGTCGAGGGTGGCGAATTCGGCGGCGTAGTCGAAGTCGGCGCCGAACGGGTTGGCCACCGGCGGGTTCTTCTGCAGGATCGAGAGATTGAGCTGATGGGGCCACCAGTCGGCATTGCTGCCGCGCGCGTCGGCGGCGGCGAAGGGGCGATGCGACGCTACGGGGCAACCACTTTCACCCGGTTCCGTGTTGGCTTCCGCGATGGGTGGGTGTTCCTCGGGCACGGTGATTCCTTTCAGGGCAGTGATCGTGATGACGAGCAGTCGGGGCACAGGCCCCAATAGATGACCTCGGCCTCGTCGATGACGAAACCTCGGTCATCGGGCGCGGTCAGACAGGGCGCGTCGCCGACGGCACAGTCGATATCGACGATCACGCCACAGGATCGGCACACCAGGTGATGATGGTTGTCACCGACACGGGTCTCGTATCGGGCGACAGTGCCCATGGGCTGGATCCGCCGGAGCAGGCCCGCGTCGGTGAGAACCCGCAGCACGTCGTAGACGGCCTGCTGGCTCACCGTGCCGAGGGAATCCCTGACCCGGCTGATGATGGCGTCGGTTTCGGCATGGGGCTGGTGATGCACCGCGGTGAGGACCGCCAGGCGCGGCGCGGTGACGCGCAGCGAGGCCGCGCGGAGCATCTGCTCGAATTCCGACTTACTGGACACATTCCAGATTATGACTGATTCCAGAGAAGTTGGGAAGGTTTTCGGCCGACGAGTTGTGTCCGCTCTCCGCGCCCCGGCCGCGCGGGGCCGCTATCCTGCCGGAGTCCGTTCCTCGAACAAAGGTTGGTTTCACGGTGAATGCGGTGGTCGATGCACCCGATATCACGTCGAAGGTAGGGCACTACTACCGGATGGACGGCACGTACGAAGTGGGCCGGGAGAAGGTCCGCGAGTACGCCAGGGCGGTCCAGGACTACCATCCGGCGCACTGGGACGAGGACGCCGCCCTCGCGCTCGGCTACCGGGGCCTGGTCGCCCCGCTGACCTTCGTCTCCATCCCCGCGATGGCGGCCAACCGGAAGCTGTTCGAGACCGTCGTGGTCGGCTACGACACCTTCGTGCAGACCGAGCAGGTCTTCGAGCAGCACAAGCCGATCGTCGCCGGGGACCGGCTGATCACCGATGTGGAGCTGTCCTCGGTGCGCCGGATCGCGGGCAAGGACCTGATCACGGTCACCAACACCTTCACCGACGAACTCGGCGAGACCGTGCACGTCATGCACACCACGGTCGTCGGCGTCACCGGGGAGGAAGTGGACCCGGCCATCACCACCGCGGTGGAGAACATCATGGTGCACGGGGTGAGCATGTTCGGCCGCGCCGCCGAGCCCGTCGACGACGGCGGACAGGTGCCGCTGCGTCCCGAGGGCGAGCTGCGGCTGTCCACCGCCGGGTCGACCCGCACCCCCGGCACCACGCTGTCGTTCGACGACCTCACCGTCGGCGCCGAGGTGACGCTGCGCGATGCCAAGCTCACCCGCGGCGACCTGGTCAACTACGCCGGTGTCTCCGGCGACAACAACCCCATCCACTGGGACGAGCGCGTCGCCGGGCTGGCCGGGCTGCCCGACATCATCGCCCACGGCATGCTCACCATGGGCCTGGGCGCCGGGTTCCTCTCGTCCTGGTCGGGCGATCCCGGCGCGGTCACCCGCTACGGCGTGCGGCTGTCGAACTACACCGTCGTCGATCGCGAGCAGGGCGGCGAGGTCGAGTTCACCGGCAAGGTGAAGTCCCTCGATCCCGAGAACCGCAGCGCGGTCATCCTGATCGTGGCCAAGTCCGGCGGGCGCAAGATCTTCGGTCTGGCCACCGCCGACATCCGTTTCCGCTGAGCGGCCCGACGCCCGGATTCACGGCGCGGCGACGGCGGAAACCGTTGCCGCCACGCCGGATTCGGGCGTCGCCGGAGAGACCCGCACCCGGGTGCTGTTGACCGCGGCCGCGCCGCTGAGCACATCGGTGCGGGCCGGGTCGTGCAGCAGGTTGACGTTCGCGCCGCCGTGCGCGGCCGCGACGGTCCACCCGACGCCCGGTTCGCGATGCCCCCAGCCGTGCGGGATCGCCACCACGCCGGGCCGGATGTCGGCGCTGATCTCCACCGGCACCACGATCGCGCCCGCGTCGGATTCCACGGTGGCGGCCGCGCCGTCGGTGAGTCCGCGCGCGGCGGCGTCGTCGGGGTGCACGAGCACCGTGCAGCGGTCGCGGCCCTTGACCATGGACTCGATGTTGTGCAACCAGGAGTTGTTGCTGCGCAGGTGACGTCGGCCGATGAGCTGGAGGTCGTAGCCGTCGGCGGGGGCGTCCACGGTGGCCAGGGCCTGGCGGGTGGCGGTGAGGAAATCCGCCGGTGCCAACTGGACCTTGCGGTCGCGGGTGCCGATCAGTGCGCGCAGCCGGGGGCGCAGCGGGCCGAGATCGATGCCGCCGGAGGCGCGGCGGATCCGGTCGATGGTCAGGCCCTGGCGGCCGCGCCGCAGGATGCCGTACGGACCGGCCGCCACCGCCGCCGCGGTGAGCCGCAGCGGGCTGAGCTGGTCGAACAGGCCGGTGAGCGCGCGGCCGGTGAACCGGCGCGCGGGCAGGGGCACCAGTTCGGTGATCAGGCGGGCCAGGATCTGCCAGTCCTCGAGCCCGTCGGCCGGTGGTTCGAAGACCCTGGCGTCGAAGCGGGCGTTGTTGCGGACGCTGAACACCGGGAACACCACATCGAGTTCCTCGCGTTCGAGCGGCGAGACCGGCGGCAGGATGATGTCGGCGTGCCGGGTGGTCTCGGTGACGTACATGTCGACGGCGACATAGAAATCCAGTGAAGCCAGCGCCGCGTCGAGCCGTCCGCCCTGCGGGGTCGAGAGCACCGGGTTGCCCGCATAGGTGATCATCGCCTTGATCTGGCCGGGGCCCTCGGTGCGGATCTCGTCGGCCAGGACCGTCGCGGGCAGTTCGGTGCGGAAGGACTTGTGCGTGCCGGACCGGTCGGTCCAGGCGCCGTAGCCCATGGGCAGGTATTTACCGAAGCGGAGGGCGTCGACGAGTGGGGTGGCGAACATCTGGCCGCCGGGGCGGTCGAGATTGCCGGTGACGGCGTTGATCGTGTTCACCAGCCAGTGCGTGAGCGTCCCGGTGACCTGCAGACACACCCCGAGCCGGGCGTAGAGCACCGCCGAGGGGGCCGCGGCGTGGTCGCGGGCCAGGCGACGGATGGTCTCGGCGTCGACGCCCGCGTGCGGCGCCATCCGCTCCGGGGTGGTGTCGGCGACCAGAGCGGTGATGTCGTCCCAGCCCGCGCACTGCGCCCGGACGGCCCGCTCGTCGCAGAGTTCCTCGGTGACGAGCACGTGCAGCATCCCCAGCAGCAGATACAGGTCGCCGCCGGGGCGCACGGCCACGTGCTCGTCGGCCAGGCGGGCGGTCTCGGTGCGGCGCGGGTCGATCACGACCACCGTGCCGCCGCGGCGACGGACGTCCTTGATGCGCTGTTTGGCGCCCGGCATGGTGGTGATCGAGCCGTTGGACACCGCCGGATTGGCGCCGAGCACCACCAGACGGTGGGTGCGGTCGATGTCGGTCACCGGCATGAGCACATTGGCGCCGAACATCCGCCACGCCACGAACTCCTGCGGGAACTGGTCGATCGAGGACGCCGAGAAGAAGTTCCTGGTCAGCAGCGCGACCCGCAGCGCCGCCCCGTAGAGCACCGAAGAACTGTGCGCGGCCGGATTGCCCATGTACATGCCGATGGCGCTGGGTCCGTGCGCGGCCCGCACGGCCCGCAACCGCTGTCCGATCTCGCGGAACGCCTCGTCCCAGCCGATCGGCTCGAAGCGCTCGCCGACCCGCCGCATCGGGGTGCGCAGCCGGTCGGGGTCGTGGTGCAGGGCGCCGAGGGCGGTGGCCTTGGGGCACAGGTAGCCGCGCGACAGTACGTCGTCCGGATTGCCCTCGATGCGGGTGACCCGCGTGTCCTCGACCGTGACCAGAATCCCGCAGTGCGCCTCGCACAGGCTGCACTGCCGCGCGATCGTCGTGCTGTCCACCGTATTTCCCCCTCGTCGCCGGAACCGCTCGTCTCACGCTAGTCCGGTGCGGCACGCCGCAGATCCGCCCACGGTCGGATCTTTCCCGGCGCCCCGGCGGTACGGTGAGCGCGGGTAACGATCTCCGGCCCGGTCCCGACACACCAGCGAACCCTTTTCCGCCCAAGTCAGGAGCAGAAATGTCGCGTTCCCTCGTCCGCGGTGGACTCACCGTCGCCGCGATCGCCGCCCTCGCCCTCACCGGCTCGGCCGCCGTCGCCTCCGCGCAACCGAGCTATTACGACCCCGTCATCACCCCGTGCGGTCACCTGTTCCGGACTCCGCTGGAGGCCCCGCGCCCCGGCACCGACGTCTACTGGAGTCCGTTCGGCACCGGCGGCATCGTCTGCTACGACGACGGCACCGGCATGGAGAACTACTACCAGCGCGACCCGTGGGGCCGCTGGCACGACATGAACGAGCTCACGCCGGGACACTTCTTCTACGTCGTCTTCGATTCCAGCGTCCCCGACCAGGCCCACTGGGGCTGATCAGCGCTCCCGCAGGACGGCGGCGATCCGCGCCAGGGCGGCGGCCTCGGTCATCCGCCAGTGTGTGGTGGGGACGGCGTGGTTGTGGACGGTGCCGGTGACGGCGGCACGCCAGGACCCGGCGGCGGTGGTGCCGGTGGGATCGTCCTCGGTGGCGGTGAAGAAGGTGAGGTCGCCGTCGAAGGGGCGGGGGCGGTAGGCGGCGTCGAGGGGGATCGCGTCGAGCGCGGCGGTGAGGATGCGTTCGACGCGGTCGGCGCCCAGTGTCGCGAGCGGGGTGGCGCTGTCGGACAGGACACGCGCCAGCTCGGGAAGGTCGACGGCGGTGTCGAGTTCGCCGACCGCACCGGTGAAACCGCCGAGCAGATCGGCCGTGCTGACCGCACCGGTGCGCGCGGGGGCCGCGCAGGTCAGCGTGCTGTCGAGCATGGCCAGCAGCGCCACCTGCTCGCCCTCGGCCTGCAACTGCACCGCCATGGCGTGCGCGAGCACCCCACCCAGGGACCATCCGAGCAGGTGGTACGGGCCCTCGGCCTGCACCGCGCGCAGGTGCTTGACGTAGAGCCGCGCCCACTCCTCGATCGAATCCGGCAGCGGCTCGGCTGAACTCAGCGCCGGGGACTGTAGTCCGTAGAGCGGACGGTCGGGCTCGAGGTGGGCGGCCAGGCCGCTGAAGGACCAGGCGACACCGCTGATCGGATGCACACAGAACAGCGGCTCCCGGCCGCCGGTCGTGCGCAGCGGCAGCAGCACCTCGAAGGCCGCGTCCGTGCCCGCGCTGTCGGCGCCCGCCGCGCGCAGGGCGGCGAGCAGACCGGCGGGGGTCGGGCTGGTGAAAATCCAGGTGACCGGGATGGTGGCCGCCATCTCCGTCCCGAGCTGGACGGCCAATCGGGTCGCGCTCAGCGAGGTGCCACCCAGCTCGAAGAAGTGATCGTCCATCCCGACCCGCTCGACCCGCAGCACCTCGGCGAAGACCTCGCACACGGTCCGTTCGACGGCCGATTCGGGTGCCCGGTAGGTCCGGACCGCGAGGTCGGGGGCAGGGAGGGCGGCGCGGTCGAGCTTGCCGTGCGGAGTCAGCGGCAGGCGGTCGAGAACCACGACGGTGCTGGGCACCATGTGACCGGGCAGGGCCCGTCCCGCCGCGGCGAGGATGTCCTCGGCCACCGCCGAGTGGCCCTGGGCGGCAACGACATACGACACCAGAACGGTCTCGCCCGCGTGGTTGTCCCGTCCGACGGTCACGGCGGCGGCGATCTCGGGCCGTTCGGTCAGCACCGTGTCGATCTCGCCGGTCTCGATGCGGAAGCCCCGGATCTTGAGCTGGAAGTCGGTGCGGCCGCGATATTCCAGTTCGCCCGTGGCGGTCCAGGCCGCGAGGTCACCGGTGCGGTACAGGCGGGTGCCCGGATCGAAGGGGTTGGCGACGAACCGCTCGGCGGTGAGCTCGGGACGACCCAGATAACCGGTGGCGAGCTGGGTTCCGGTCAGATACAGCTCGCCGGGAACGCCTGCCGGGACCGGTCGCAGCCAGGCGTCCAGGACGTAGACGCGGCTGTTCCAGACCGGCCTACCGATCGGCACACTCATGGTGTCGGCCGCGGTGACGCGATGGCTGGTGATCGACACCGCGGCTTCGGTCGGCCCGTAGACGTTGAACAGCGCGACCTGCGGCGCGGCGGTGATCAGGCGCCGCGCGAGGGCGGGCGAGAGGGCCTCGCCGATGGCGAGAATCCGCCGCAGGGTGCTCGGCATCCGCGCGGTGAGCAGGGCGTCGAGCATGGAGGGCACCGCGTGCAGGGTTGTGACGCCGGTGCGTTCGGCGAGGTCGGCGAGATAGGCGGGGTCGCGGTGCCCGCCGGGCGCGGCCAGGACCAGGCGTCCGCCACAGACGGCCGCCGACCAGAACTCCCAGACCGACAGGTCGAAGGTCGCCGCCGTCTTCAGCAGGACCGCGTCGCCGCCGGTGAGCCCGAATTCGGCGGTCTTCCACCGCAATTGGTTGACGATCGCCGCATGCGACACGACCACCCCCTTGGGGCGGCCGGTCGACCCGGAGGTGAAGATGACGTAGGCGGTGTCGCCCGGACGCAGCGGCGCGCGCCGGTCGTGATCGGTGAGCGGGGCGGTGCTGTAGGCCGAGAGATCGATGCGGTCGACGACCCTGATCTCCACTGTCGGCGCCACGAAATCGGTGGCCGCGTCGGTGAGGACGAGCACGGGGGCGGCGGTGTCCAGGATGTAGCGCGTACGCGCGACCGGCTGATCGGGGTCGATCGGCACATACGCCGCACCGGCGGCCGCGACCGCGTACATGGCCACCACCAGTGCGGGCGAACGCCGCATCGCCAGCGCCACCCGCGACCGCGGACCCACACCCGCCGCCACCAGATACCGCGCCAGCCGGTTGACCCGCGCGCCAAGCTCGGCGTAGCTCCAACTCAGATCGTCGGTGACCAGCGCCGTCGCGTCGGGGTTCGCCGCCACGGTCGTCGCCAGCAGCGACGGCAGGGTGGCGGCCGAATCCCGCTGGCGCGCGGTGCGATTCCAGCTGTCCAGGATCTCCGCTCGTTCGGCCGCGGCGAGCAGGTCGATGGTGTGCAGGGGTGCGCCGGGATCGGTGACGATGGCGGTGACGAATCGGCGCAGGCGGTCCAGGAACCCGCGCACCGTCGCCGCGTCGAACAGGTCGGTCGCGTAGGTGCAGTAGCCGGTGATCCCGGCCGGTGCGCCGTCGGCGGTGTACCGGTCGGCGAGGATCAGGTGCAGATCGAACTGCGACAGCGCCCGGTCCGGTTCCACCGATGCGACGGTGACACCGGGCAGTTCCATCCTCACCTCGGCGAGATTCTGGAACGACAACCCCACCTGGAACAGCGGATGCCGGGCCGTGGAGCGCGCCGGGTCGAGCACCTCCACCAGCCGTTCGAAGGGCACATCGGCGTGGGCGAAGGCCCGCAGGTCCTCATCACGCTGGCGGACGAGCTGCTGGGCGAAGCTCGCGGTGCCGTCGACGCGGGTGCGGAAGACCACGGTGTTGACGAACATGCCGATGAGATCGTCGAGGACCGCGTCACCACGGCCCGCGACGGGCGTGCCGATGGCGATATCGCCGGTGCCGGACAGTCCGGCCAGCACCACCGCGAGCGCGGTGTGCACCGTCATGAACAGCGTCGCGCCGTGCGCGCGCGACAGCTCGACCAGCGCGGCGTGGGTGGCGGTGTCGAAGCTCAGCGGTTCCCGACCGCCCGCGTAGGACTGGACCGCCGGGCGCGGGCGGTCGCGGGGGAGTTCGAGCTGGTCGGGCAGCCCGGCCAGCGCGTCGCGCCAGTACGCGATCTGGGTCGCGGCCAGCGAGTCCGGGTCGGTGTCGGCGCCGAGCAGCGCCTGCTGCCAGACGGCGTAGTCGGCGTACTGCAGGGCCAGCGGTGTCCAGGTGGGCGTGATGCCCTGGACGCGGGCGGAGTAGGCGGCCACCAGGTCGCGGGTGAGCGGTCCGCCGGAGAAACCGTCGGCGGCGATGTGGTGCACGGTCAGGGCGAGCACGAACTCGGTGGGTCTCGCGGCGAAGAGGGTGGCGCGCAGCGGTACCTCGGCGGTGACGTCGAAAGTGGTCGAGAGGAGGTGGGCGACAGCGTGATCCACGTCGACGGTGGTGTCGTCGACGGTGAGGCCGGGCACGTCGGGATGGCCGACGGGCAGCACGACCTGGGTCGGGGTGTGTTCGACGGTCGGATACACCGTGCGCAGGATCTCGTGCCGAGCCACCACATCGGCGAACGCCAGTTGCATGGCCGCCACGTCGAGCGCACCGGACAGGCGCAGGACCACCGGGATGTTGTAGGCGGCGGTGCCGGTGTCGAACCGGTTGAGGAACCACATGCGCTGCTGCGCGGGGGAGAGCGGTAGCCGATCCGGGCGCTGCTGGGCGCGCAGGGCGGGGCGTCGATCTTCCCGGGTGAGCCGGGCGATCTCGCGGGCGCAGGCGGCGACCGTGGGCGCGGCGAAGAGCACCCGCACCGGGATCCGCAGGTCCACGGCGGTGCCGAGCCGGGCGGTCACGCGGGTGGCGAGCAGGGAGTTGCCGCCGCGTTCGAAGAAGTCGTCATCGGCGCCGACCCGGTCCACGCCGAGCAGTTCGGCGAAGACCTCGGCCACCAGCCGTTCGGTGCCAGGGGCGGGTTCACGGTAGGCACGGGCGGTGAATTCCGGTGCGGGCAGCGCGGTCCGGTCGACCTTGCCCGCCGCCGACAGCGGCACCCGATCCAGCACGACCACCGCCGCCGGAACCAGATGCGCGGGCAACAGCGCCGCCGACCACCGGACCACCGCCGCGGGATCGAGCTCGCGACCGGTCACATACGAGACGAGCACCGTCTGTCCGGCCGGATTCGCGGCGCCGACGGTGAGCGCGAAACCGATGCGCGGGTGCCGCAGCAGCACCGCGTCGACCTCGCCCGGTTCGATCCGGAAACCCCGGATCTTGATCTGGAAATCGGTGCGCCCCAGGTATTCCAGCTCGTGTCCGTCGCCGGTGGGCACCCAGCGGACCAGGTCGCCGGTGCGATACATCCGCTCCCCGGACCCCCAGGGATCGGCGACGAAGCGTTCGGCGGTCGCGGCGCGCCGCCCCCGATAGCCGCGGGCCAGGGCGCGCCCCGCCAGATACAGCTCGCCGGTGACGCCCACCGGCACCGGGCGCAGTCGCCCGTCCAGCACGACCGCGCGCACACCGGGCACCGGCCCGCCGATCGTGACGCGCGCGTCGGCGGCCAGGCGTGCGTAGCTGGCGCCGATCGTCGCCTCGGTCGGTCCGTAGCCGTTGAGGAAGCGGCGACCCGGTTGCCAGGCGGCCAGCAGCTCGCCGGTGATCGCCTCACCACCCGCCGACACACAGCTCAGCTCCGGCAGATGCGCGGGATTCAAGGTGCTCAGCAGGGCGGGCGTGATGATCGTGTGCGTCACCAGTTCGGCGCGCAGCAGTTCCTCGAGCTCCGCGCCGCCGACGGTGTCGGCCGGTGCGACGACCAGCGTGGCGCCGCGATGGAACGCGGTGGTGATCTCCTCGATCGACTGGTCGAAGCTCGGCGAGCAGACGTGCAGCATCCGATGCTCGTGCCGCAGATCCATCAGCGCGGCCGAGTGGGTGATCAGCGCGCTGATCCCGGCGTGGGTGACGGTGACGCCCTTGGGCTTCCCGGTGGAGCCGGAGGTGTAGATGACATAGGCGGCGTGGTCGGGCCGCAGCGGTGCCCGCCGGTCCCGATCGCGCACCCGCGTCGCCGATTCGGCCGCGATCCGCGCGCGGACGGCGGGATCGTCGAGGACGAGGGTGCGCGCGCCACCGGGCAGGGCCCCGGCCCGCGCGGCGACGGTGAGCACCAGCGTGGCGCCGGAGTCGTCGAGCATGTGCCGGACCCGGTCGGCGGGATAGTTCGGATCCACCGGCACGTAGACGCCACCGGCCTTCGCCACTGCCCAGAACGCCAGCAGCGACGCGTAGGAGCGCGGGACGGCCACGGCGACCACGGTTTCCGGGCCGACACCCTCGGCGACGAGGACCCGCGCGAGTCGGGCGGAGTCCGCGTCGAGAGCACCGTAGGTGTGGGTCCGGCCGTTGTCGCGCACCGCGATCCGGCCCTGGCCGTAGCCGGTGCCACGGACGAGGAGTTCGGGCAGGGTGCCGGTCATCCGGGGCGCGGGGACATCGCCGAGGGCGAGCAGCGTCGCGTGTTCGGCGCGGGAGGTCAGCGGCAGGTCGCCGACGGGAGTGTGCGGATCGCGGGCGATCCCGGTCAGCAGGGTGAGCAGGCGCCTGCCGAACTCGGCGGTGGCGGTGTCGTCGAAAAGCTCCGGCGCGCAGGACAGTTCGAGGAAGGGGCTGGCGTCGGGGGCCACGAGGGCGAGCTCGGCCGGGACAGCGGGCTCCTCGATGTCCAGGCTCACCTGGTTCAGGACGGCGCCCGGACCGGCCAGCGTGGCCAGCTCGGTGAGCGGGATTCCGGCGTGCGCGAGGGCCGCGGATTCCGCGCGGTGGGCGCGGGTCAGCAGGTCGGTGAAGGGCTCGGCGAGGTCGATTGCGGTGCGTACCACCATCGGCGCGGGTGTCGAGGTGGTGACGAGCACGTCGTCGGTGCCGGTCAGGCGGGCCAGCACCACGGCCAGCGCCGAGCGGGTCAGCGCCGACCAGGTGGTGTCGGTGGACTCGGTCAGCTGGCGCAGATCACGGCGCACGGCCGGAGGAAGCGTGACCCGGGTCCGCCCGCGCGCGGTTCCGCCGGGAGCGGCGACGGGCAGGGCGAGACGGGCGGGCGGGTCGGCGAGGGTCTGTCGCCAGAACCGGGCGCGGGTCAGGGGGTCCGCCGGGTTCGACGCGAGGTGATCGGTGATCGCGGACGCGGGCCGGTCCGGGCCGGTGACCAGCGCTTCGAGGGCGGTGTGGAGGCGGTCGGTCACGGCCTGGGCGGCGGCCTCGGTGAGCAGATCGCGGCGGTATTTGATCTGCACCTGGGTGCGGGCGCCGAGGAACACCAGCACGGTGATCGGATAGTGGGTGTGGTCGGCGCCGCGCAGGTCGTCGATGCGCAGGTCACCGAGCGCGCCCCCGGCCCGCTGGAGTCCCTCGACATCCACGGGGAAGGACTCGAACGCCAGCATGGTGTCGAAGAGTTCGCCCAGCCCGGCCATCCGTTGGATCGCGCCGAGGCCGAGATGGTGATGGTCCAGCAGCGCGGCCTGCTCGGCCTGGACCTCGCGCAGCAGCGCGTGGGCGGTGCCGTCGACGCGCACCCGCACCGGGACGGCGTCCACGAACAGGCCGATCATCTCGCCGACCCCGTCGAGCTGCGGCGGACGACCGGACACCGTCGCGCCGAAGACGATCTCGCTGTCGCCGGTGGTCGCCGCCACCACCAGGCCCCAGGCGGTCTGGAAGACGGTGTTCGCGGTGACCTCGGCCGCGGTGGCGAGGGCGGTGAGCGCGGCGGTGCGCTCGGCGTCGAGGACGAACTCGCACAGGCCGAAACCGGTGCCGCTCGCCGGAGGCCAGGTGAGTTCGGGCGCGAGCACGGTCGGGCGTACCCCGGTCAGCGCCTCGGCCCAGGCCCGCTCGGCCAGCGCTCGGTCCTGCCGGGTGAGCCAGGCCAGATAGTCGCGATAGGGCCGCACGGCGGGCAGTGCCGCCGGGTCGCCGTCGGTCGCGTAGAGGACCAGCAGTTCTTTCATGAGCAGCGGCATGGACCAGCCGTCGAGCAGGATGTGATGGCCGGTCAGCACCAGGTGGTGGCGGCCGGAACCGGTGCTGTGCACCGTGAACCGCAGCAGCGGCGCCTGTTCCGGATCGAATCCGGTGCGCTGGTCGGCGGCGAGCAGGGCGGGCAGGTCGGACTCGGCGATCCCGTCGAGCACGCGCAGCGGCGCGGCGACGTGCGCGTCCACCAGTTGGACGGGCGTCCCGTCGGCGGCGGTGACGAAGGCCGAGCGCAGATTCGCGTGCCGCGCCAGGACGGTGTCGGCCGCACGGCGCAGCCGGGCCGGGTCGAGCGGGCCGGTCAGATCGGCGACCAGCTGGATGACGTAGGCGTGCACCGATTCGTCGAGCAGGTCGCCCAGGGCCAGCAGCGACCGCTGGAGCGGTGAGAGCGGCAGTACGTCGGCGAGATCCGGGGTGCGGGCCCGCCAGGTGTCGAGGTCGTGCTGGGTCACCCGCACCAGCGCGACATCCGACGGGGTGAGACCACCGGCGGCGGGGTGGTGGGTGTGGTCGGCGAGGGTGGCGAGCGCGGCGGTCCACGCGTCGGCCAGGTCGCGCACGGCTGACTCGTCGAGAATGCCGGTAGCGTAGCGGAACTCGGCCTGGAGGCGCGGTCCGCTGTCGGTGGTGACGGTGATCGCGGTGATGTCGACGACCGCGTGGGCGGGCAGGGTCGGGTCGTAGTCGACGGTGAGGTCGCCGAGATCGGCGGTCGGCAGCCAGGATTCGTCACCGGTGGGGCTCACGGTGGTGGCGCGGCCGAGATAGTTGAAGCCGATCTGGCCGAGGTCGCCCGTGCGCAGGTCGGCGGCGTCCGGGGTGCGGTGGCGCAGCAGGCCGAAGCCGATGCCGTTGGCCGGGACCGCCCGCAATTGTTCCTTGACCACGCGCAGGGTGCTCGCCAGTTCCTCGGCGGTGCCGGTGGTCAGCGCGGTCAGGTCGAGCAGCAGGGGATGGACGCTGGTGAACCAGCCGACAGTGCGGGTCAGGTCGGCGCCGGGGACGAGGTCTTCCTCGCGGCCGTGGCTCTCGACCCGCAGGCGCACGGTGTCGGCGTCGACGCCGCGCCGGGATCGCCACTCGCGCACCGCCATGGCGAGGGCGGCGAGCAGGGCGTGGTCGGCCCCGGCGCGATAGCGCGCGGGCAGGGTGGTGAGTACCGCCTCGGTGACCTCGACCGGGACGCGCACCGTCACCGAGCCCATGGTCGCTTCGGTGTCGAGCGTCCGGTCCAGGGCCCGAGCGCCGAGCAGCGGGTCGGGGGCGGCGAGGACCTCGCGCCAGTAGTCGAGTTCGGCGCGGCGGTCGGCGGCGGCCAGGCCGTGGGCCCAGCGCCGGAACGACGTGCCCACCGGAGGGATGGCGATCGGCTGCCCGGCGCTGTGCTGCGCCCAGGCGAGCACGAGATCGGGCAGCAGGATCCGCCAGGACACGCCGTCGATCGCGTAGTGGTGCGCGGCGACGGCGAGCGCGTCTCGGGCGGAGTCGCGGCGAATCCACGTGCAGGCGAACATGCGGCCTGCGGCCGGATCGAGGGCGGCCAGGGCGGAATCCAGTGCGGCACTGCCGATCCGGGTCAGCTCGGCATCGGTGGCCGTGCCCGCGTCGAGTTCGGTGACCAGGCTGTCCGCCGTGACGGCATCGGGTCCGAGGGTGGTGAGTCGCCAGTCGCGGCCGTCGTGGTCGAGCCGGGAGCGCAGCATGTCGTGCTGGCGCAGGACCGCGTCGAGGGTGGTGAGCAGGCCGGGCCGGTCGATGCCGTCGGGCAGGGCCAGGGTCATCGTTTGCGCGAACCGGTCGCTGGTGCCGTCGGCGAGGAATTCGGCCAGGATCGGGGTCGGGGTGATGTCGCCGACGCCGCCGCCGGGCAGTTCGGCCAGGGCGGTGACCGACGGGCCGTCGACGGTGGCGATCTCGGCCAGCTTCGCCACTGTGCGATGCTCGAACACCGCGCGGGTGGTGAACACCAGGCCCGCCGCGCGGGCCAGCGAGACGAGCTGGATCGACAGGATGCTGTCGCCGCCGAGCGCGAAGAACGAATCGTCCACGCCGACCGAGTCGATACCGAGCACCTGGGCGACAAGAGCCGCCAGGAGCGTCTCCCGCTCGTTACGCGGGGCGCGGGTGGGTGCGGTCGCGACGCTCGGCTCCGGGAGGGCGGCCCGGTCGAGCTTGCCGTTCGTGGTCAGCGGGAGCGCGTCGAGCAGAACGACCGCCGAGGGCACCAGATGTGTGGGCAGATGCTGGGCCGCGTAGTCGGTGAGCACGGCCGGATCGGGTGAATCACCGGGTGTGGCAACGACATACGTCACCAGCGTGGTCGCGCCGGTGGCGGTCGAACGGCCGACGGTGACCGCCGTCGCGACCTCGGGGTGCGCGCTGAGGACGGCGTCGACCTCGCCCGGTTCGATCCGGAACCCGCGGACCTTGAGCTGGGTGTCGGCCCGGCCGAGGTAGTCGAGCTGGCCGTCCGGGCGCAGGCGCACGAGATCGCCGGTGCGGTACAGGCGGGTGCCGGGCGGACCGAAGGGATCGGCGACGAAACGCGCCGAGGTCGTGCCCGGCTGACCGTGGTAGCCGCGCGCCAGGGCGGGACCGGCCAGGTACAGCTCGCCCGTGACGCCCGGCGGCACCGGGTGCAGACGCCCGTCGAGGATCAGCGCGTGGGTGTCACGCACCGGTGTGCCGATCGAAACGGGTTGTCCGGCGGTGAGTTCCGCGTAGGTGGAGATGATCGTCGTCTCGGTGGGGCCGTAGCCGTTGAGATAGCGGCGGCCGGGTTGCCAGGCCGCGAGCAGGTCGGGCGTGGTCACGTCACCACCGACCGAGAGCACGGCCAGAGCGTCCAGGCCCGCCGGGTCGAGGGTGCCGAGGACGGCGGGCGTGATGATGGCGTGGGTGACCGCTTCGGCGGCCATCAGCTCGGTCAGCTCGAGGCCACCGGCGATCTCGGCGGGCACGACGACCAGCGTCGCGCCGGTACCGAGCGCGCACAGCCATTCGAGGACCGACGGGTCGAAGCTAGGCGAGCAGATGTGCAGGAAACGGTGCTCGGCGGTGAGGTCATAGCGTCGGATCGCCTCGGTGAGCAGGCCGCTCAGCCCCGCGTGGGTGACGGTGACGCCCTTGGGCAGGCCGGTGGAACCCGACGTGTAGATGACATAGGCCGGGTGCCGCGCGTTCAGCGGCGCGTGCCGGTCGGCATCGGTGACGGGGGTGTCCGGGTGGGTGGCGTACGCCCGGACGACGGCGGGGTCGTCGAGCACCAGCCAGGCGATATCGCCCGCGGGACGGTGTGCGGTGGTGGTGATGCCCAGGGCCGCACCGGAATCGGTGATCAGGTGCTGGAGCCGCCGCGGTGGATAGTTCGGGTCGACCGGCACGTAGACGCCACCGGCCTTGGCGATCGCCAACGCGGCGATCACCAGGTCGGCGGAGCGGGGTAGGGCGACGGCGACCGGTACCTCCGGGCCGACGCCGTGGGCGATCAGCGCGCGGGCCAGTCGCGCACTGCGCGTGTCGAGTTCGCCGTAGGTGATCGAGGTGTTCCGGTAGCGGAGGGCGATCCGGTCCGCGCCGAGGGCCGCGCCCCGGGTCAGCAGCTCGGGTAGCAGTGCCAGGGTGCTGCCGGAGTCGGGGGTGCGGGCGGTGAGTGCCGCCGCTTCGGCTCGGTCGAGGATCGAGAGATCGCCGACGGCCGTGTGCGGGTGTTCGGACATGGCCGTGAGCAGGCGTACGAGACGCCGGGCGAAGGTCGTGGCGGTGGGCTGGTCGAACAGGGCACCGGCATAGGACAGCTCGGCGGCCATGTCGCCGGTCGCGGTCGTCCGGAGGGTCAGGGCCAGGTCGCAGTGCGTCGAGTCCACGAGCGGAGTCGAATTCGCGGCGAGGGCGGAATCGGTAGGGGCGGTGCCGAATTCGGTGGTAGAGCCGTTTTCGGGAGTCCCGGCGACGCTGGGCTGTCGCGGGTCGGTGTCGGTCCGCAGCAGAGCACGGACGACAGGTGTCGGCGAACCGGGCACACGCAGGGCCGCCGATTCCGTGGGCGAGAGGTGCTGGTGGGTGCGGGCCCGATCAGCGACGCGCGCGGCCTCGGCGAGCAGATCCGCGACGCGGCGGGCACCGGGGACACGCAATCGCAGGATCAGGGGCTGTGCGGTCTCTGGAGCGAGCGCGGCGATCGCGATGTCCTCGGCGCCCGAGAGCCGGGCCAGCAGCGCGGCGAAAGCGACATGGGTGACCGTGGACACGGTGGTCCCGGTGGACTCGGCGAGATGCCGGATACGGCCCTGGAGCTCGGCGGGGATCTCGACGGGGACATGCTCGTCGGTGCGGACCGGAGTCCGCGGGCGGGGGCGGTCGGCGGGCAGCGCGAGGTCCGTGGGAAGCTCTGCGAGGACCTTGCGCCAGTGGGTGATCCGGGCGAGCGGATCGTCGCCGTCGGACAGCGTGTCGAGCAGGGTGGCGGCGGCGCGGTCGGGGGTGTCGACGAAGGCGTCGAGGACGACGCGCAGGCGCTGGGTCAGGGCGTCGGCGAGCTCGGGGTCGATGGTGTCGAGGCGGTACTGGAGCCCGACGTGGATGCCAGCACCCACTTCCACCCCGACGGCCACCGGGTAGTGGGTGGCATTGGCCGCGGTCACACCGGCGATCTCGAGACCGTCGAGCGCGCCGTGCGCCTCGCGCAGCCCCTCGGTGTCGACGGGATAGGACTCGTAGGCCAGCAGCGTGTCGAACAGGTCACCCGCGCCCGCCGCGCGTTGGATCTCGGTGAGCCCCAGGTGATGTCCGTCGAGCACCGCGACCTGCGCGGCCTGCACCCGGGTCAGCAGCGCGCGCAGGCTCTCGGCCACGGTGACCCGCACCGGAACGGTATTGGCGAACAGACCCACCATGGCGTCGACGCCGTCGAGCTGCGGTGGACGGCCCGAGACCACCGCGCCGAACACCACGTCCGCGCGGCCGACCGCACTCGCCAGCACCAGCCCCCAGGCCGCCTGGAACAGGGTGTTGACCGTGACCTCGTGGGCGGCGGCGCACTCCGCGAGCACCCCGGCCTCGGCCCGCGAGAAATCGATGGCGCTGGTGCCGTACCCGGTGGACGGACGCGCGGGCGCGGCGAGCACGGGGGCTAGCAGGGTCGGCGTGTGCCCGGCCAGCGCGTCCGACCAGGCCCGCAGCGCGGCGGCACGGTCCTGGCGGGCCAGCCACCCGAGGTAGTCGCGGTACGGCCGGACCGGCGGCAGCATCGCGGCCGTGCCGTCGGCGGCGTAGCAGACGAGCAGTTCGCGCATCAGCAACGGCATCGACCAGCCGTCGACGAGCAGGTGGTGCGCGGTCACCAGCAGATGCGTGGCACCACCGGGAGCGCGGTGGACGGTGAAGCGCAGCAGCGGCGGGGTCGACAGATCGAACCCGATCCGCGCCTCGGCGGCCAGCAGATCGACGGCCTCGGACGCCGTGGTCTCGGTGACCCGCCACGGCACCCGCACCCCCTCGACCACGAAACCGACCGGGGTGCCCGTCGCGTCGGTGCCGAAGGCGGTGCGCAGGATGGCGTGCCGGTCCAGGACCGTCTGCGCGGCGCGGCGCAGGCGTTCGGTGTCCACCGTGCCGGTCAGTTCCACCGCCAGCTGCACGAGATACGGGTCCGCCGTGGACATCTGGGCCAGGAACAGCAGGCCCAGCTGCAACGGCGCGAGCGGCAGCACATCGACCAGGCCCGGCCGGGACGCGTGCCAGGCGTCGAGTTCGGCCTGGCCGACGCGCACCAGCGGCACGTCGGCGGGCGTCAGCCCACCCGCCGCGGGATCACCGAGATGCTCGGCGAACATCGTCAGCGCCGCCGTCCAGCACTCGGCCAGCTCCCGCACCGACGCCTCGTCGAGAATCCCGGCGGCATAGGAGAAGGACGCGCGCAGCCGCAGATCGGTCGCGGTGCCGGTGGCCAGCGCGTTGATGTCGATCACTGCCGCGGCGGGCAGGGTGGGGTCTTGGTCGGCGGCGGGCTCACCCCAGGCGGTCGTGGGCAGCCAGCTGTGGTCGGTGAGCGCCTCGGGCACGTCACCGGTCGAGACACGGCCGAGATAGTTGAAGCCGATCTGGCCGAGCGGGCCGTCGAGTTCTCCGGCGCACCCGGCGTCGAGGTGCCGCAGAACGCCGAAGCCGATGCCCTTGTGCGGCACCGTGAGCAGCTGTTCCTTGACCGCCTTGAGCACGGCCGCCGTACCCGCACCGCCGTGCCAGGCGGTGTCGGTGTCGATCCCGGACAGGTCGAGCGCCACCGGATACATGCTGGTGAACCAGCCGATCGTGCGGGTGAGATCGGCACCGGCGACGGCGGATTCCTCGCGCCCGTGACCCTCCAGCCGCACCCGGGTGGCGGGGGCGTCGATGCCGCGTCGGGCCCGCCACGTGCGAGTGGCCAAGGCGAGGGCGGCCAGTAGGCCGTCTTCGACGCCTGCCCGGTAGCGGGCGGGCAAGTCGGTGAGCAGTGCGTGGGTGAGCTCGGCGGGCAGCTCGACGTGGAAGGTGCGCACGGTCGCGGCGGTGTCGACGGCGGGGTCCAGCGGGCGGTCACCGAGCAGCGGGTCGGGGACCGCCAGGGTGTGGCGCCAGTGGTCGAGTTCGGGACGGCGATCGGCGGCCGCGTCGGTCAGTCCGTGCGCCCACCGGCGGAACGAGGTACCCACCGGCGGCAGCGCGATCGGCTGCCCGGCGCTGTACCGCGCCCAGGCGGCCACCAGGTCCGGCAGCAGGATGCGCCAGGACACCCCGTCGATGACCGCGTGATGAGCGGCGACCACCAGCGCGCCCGGCCCGTCGGTCCGCGAGAGCCACCCGAAGGCGATCATCCGCGACGACCGCGGATCCAGTCGCGCGAGCGCCTGATCCATGGCCGTGGCGGCGAATGTTTCCAGGTCATCCGTGCCGGGCGGGACATCGTGCTCGACGAGCAGCTCGTCGATCTCCACCGCGCCAGGGGGCGGGACCTCGAGTCGCCACTGCCCGTCGACCCGGCGCAGACTCGCGCGCAGCAGGTCGTGGTGATCGAGGAGCGCGGAGAGCACGGTCACCAGCCCGGCGCGGTCGATGCCGTCCGGCAGGGCGAGCACCAGCTGCTGACTGAACCGTCCGGGCAGCCGATCGTGGGCGACCGCACCGGCCAGCACCGGCGTCAGCGGGATCTCGCCGACGCCACCGCCGGGGAGTTCGGCCAGCGTCGGCGTCGCATCGGTGCCGAGTTCGGCCACCCGCGCGAGTCCGGCGACGGTGCGATGCTCGAAGACCTGCTGTGGGGTGAAGGAGATCCCGGCCGCCCGCGCGCGGGTCACCAGTTGGATGGACAGGATGCTGTCGCCACCCGCGGTGAAGAAGGAGTCCTCGGCACCGATCTCGCGCACGCCCAGCACCTGCGTGAACAGCTCGGCGATCCGTGTCTCCACCGGTCCGTGCGGGGCGCGCGATCCGGCCGTGCCGAAGACCGGCGCGGGGAGCGCGCCGCGATCGAGTTTGCCGTTCGGCGTCAACGGGAGTTCGTCGAGCGCGATGACCAGCGTGGGCACCATGTGCCCGGGGAGGGCCGCGGCGGCGAAGCGGATCACCTCGGCGGTATCGACCGGGACACCGTCGCGGGACAGCACATACGACACCAGCACCGTCGCACCGGAATCGGCGGTCACCCCGAGCGTGACGGCGTAGTCGAGGTCCGGATGGGTGGTGAGCGCGGCATCGATCTCGCCGAGCTCGACCCGGAAGCCACGGATCTTCACCTGGAAATCGGAGCGGCCCAGATACTCGAGCTCGCCGTCCGGGGTGCGACGCACCAGGTCACCGGTCCGGTACATGCGCGCCCCGGCCACCCCGGCCAGTGGCGCGGCGACGAAACGCTCGGCTGTCAGCCCCGGCCTGCCCAGATAGCTCTGCGCCAGCGCGGGACCCGACAGATACAGCTCACCGGTGACCCCGGGCGGCACCGGCCGCAACCGGGCATCCAGCACCACCGCGCCCATCCCGGGGAAGGCGGCGCCGATGGTGATGGGGTCGCCCGGCCGCAGCGCCGCGCTCCCGGTGGCCAGCACGGTCGCCTCGGTCGGGCCGTACCCGTTGAAGAAGGAGCGCTCGCCGACCGCCCAGCGCTCGACCAGCGTCGGCCCGAAGGCGTCACCGGCGACCACCACGGTCCGCAGCGAATCCAGGTCCCGTGGCTCCACCGATTCCAGCGCCGCGGGCGTGATGAGCATGTGCGTCACCCGCTCGCGACGCACCAGCGCGGCGAGTTCGGGTCCGCCGAACACCGACGGCGGCGACACCACCAGCGTCGCGCCCGCCTGGAAGGTCACCAGCAGTTCGAGCACCGAGACATCGAAGTTCGGCGAGCACACGTGCAGCACCCGGTCGCCGGAATCCACGCCGTAGCGCTCCCGCGCGGCGGTGACCAGCGCGCCGAGGCCGGTGTGGGTCACGACCACGCCCTTGGGCCTGCCGGTCGAACCGGAGGTGTAGATGACATAGGCCGGATGCTGATCGGTCAGCGTCCGCACCCGATCCAGATACGACACCGGATGCGCGGGGTGGGCGGCGACGCGGTCGCGATCCGGCGCGGTGTCGATCGTCAGCCAGGTCACGGACTCGCCCAGCATGGTCCGGTGCGCCGCGCGGGTGAGTCCGAACCGCGCGCCGGAGTCGGCCAGCAGGTAGGCGATCCGTTCGGTCGGCAGGCCGGGATCCACGGGGACATAGGCCGCGCCGGTCTTGGCGACGGCCCAGACCGCGGCCACCGATTCGATCGAGCGGGTGAAGCCCAGCGCGACGACGTCACCGGGGCCGATCCCGTGCGCGATCAGCTCCCTGGCCAGCCGCGAGGAGTACTCGTCGAGTTCGGTGTAGGTGAGTGTGCGCCGCTCGCCGTGGGCGGGGGAGTAGCACAGGGCGACGGCCTCGCCCGCGGTGTCGACCGCCGCGGTCAGCAGCTGTGCGAAGAGCGGTGCGCTCGTCTTGCGGTTTCCACGACCTCGCGGCGCACGGCGAACTTCACTCATCCGGGGTACTACATCCTTCTGCACAGCGGGCCCGCGGCAGCGCCGCACACGGCGAACCCGGGCCGGATTCGGCGACCATGACACCACAGGTCCGGGTGTCACGACCACACGACCGGTCTGTTCTGCGGCACCGAGTGCCAACTGGGCCCGAAATTTGTGCGGATGGCACGATAACGGGGACGGTTTTTGTTCAACGGACGGGAGTGCGCGCGATGACGCCGTACGGATCGCTGGTGGGGGTCGGCCAGGCCCTCGGACCGCTGACCGCAGGTCTCACCGAGGACCTCGTCCGTCGCACCGAGGAGCTGATCTCGGTCCGCGACCTGGCCTTCGACCTCGCCGAGCTGCGCGCCGCGAGCATCGCCGAGAACGTGAGCCTCGTGCAGTACGTGCTCGCCAACAACATCGACCCGGCCACCGTTGCTCCACCCGCCGCCGCAGCCGCCTACGCCCAGCGGCTGGCCCGGCGCGGAGTGCCACTGACCGCCCTGCTGCGCGGCTACGGGCTCGGTCAATACCGGCTGTTGGACGCCGCCATCGGGGTGATCCTGGCCGCTCCCGGCCGCGATCAGGCGGCCAGGGTCGCCGAGTTGCTCGCCTTCGCCGGGACCTACCTGGACCGGCTCAACTCCTCGATGGGCCGGATCTACGAGATCGAACGTGACCGCTGGCTCAGCAGCCGCCAGGCCGCCCGGCAGCAGTGGATCGCCCGGCTGCTCGACAGCGACGGTGACGTCGACCTCGCCACCGCCGAGACGGCCCTGGGCTACCGCCTCGACCAGCGGCACGTGGCCGCCGAGGTGTGGGCGGCACCGACCACCTCGGGACCCGACGCCGTGCGCGCGCTCGAGCAGGCGCGCGAGCTGCTCTCCACGCGGCTGGGCGCGGGTGGTGCGGAACTGGCCTCGGCCACCGGGGCGCGTGATTTGCGGCTGTGGCTGCCGGTGGCCGGGTCGGTCGATGTCGAGCGGCTCGCCGCCGCGCTCGTCGACAGCGAGCTGCCGGTGCGGGTGGCCCTGGGTGCGCCCGGGGACGGCGTGCCCGGCTTCCGGCAGTCGGCGCGGGGCGCGGCCAGGGCCAAGGCGCTGGCGGTGTCGGCCGGATCGGGTGCGCCGCCGGTCGTCGACTTCGACGCCGTCGCACCCTTCGCCCTGCTCACCGACGACACCGGAGAGCTCACCGGCGTCGTCGACCGCGTCCTGGGCGCGCTCGCCCGTGACACCACGAAGATGGCCCTGCTGCGCCACACCCTGGACGTGTTCCTGGCCGAATCCAGCAGCTATTCACGCACCGCGCGGGTGCTCGGCGTCCACCGCAATACCGTCCAGTACCGCATCCAGCAGGTCACCGGCCGCTACGGCATCGCCCTCGACACCGACACCTTCGACATCCGCTTCGCCCTCGGTGTGTGCCGCTGGCACCCTCGTGTCCTGACCCGGACATTCTGAATCCGGCCGGTTTGTGCGTGACGCACAGTTACGCATTCCTGATCCGGAGGATCGAATTCCGGATATTCCGGACACCTGACCAAGCGCTTGCTACGCTCGCGCGATGATCCCCACGATCGTCTGGGGCACCGGCAATGTGGGCCGTGCGGCCATCAGAGCCGTGGCTGCCCATCCGGCCCTGGAACTGACCGGCGTGCTGGTGCACAACCCGGACAAGGTCGGCCGCGACGCGGGCACGCTGGCCGGGCTCGACGAGGAGTTGGGGGTGGCGGCCACCGCCGATATCGACACGCTGCTGGCCACCGCGCCGGGCGCGGTCGTCTACGCGGCCTCCGGCGACATCCGGCCCGACGACGCGCTCGCCGACATCGTCCGGGCGATTCGCGCGGGCGCCGTCGTCGTCACCCCCGCGCTCTACGCCCTCTACGACCCGCGCGACGCTCCGGCCGAGATCCGCGATCCGGTGCTGGCCGCGATCGGCGAGGGTGGAGGTTCGCTGTTCGTCTCCGGCGTCGATCCCGGGTGGGGCAACGACGTGCTGCCGCTGTTGATCAGCGGCGTCGCGGGCAGCGTCGACGTGGTGCGCTGCCAGGAGATCTTCGACTACTGCACCTACGACCAGCCCGACTCGGTGCGCTATCTGGTCGGCATGGGGCAGCCGATGGACTATCAGCCGCCGATGCTGCTGCCCTCGGTGCCGACCATGGTGTGGGGCGGGCAGATCCGGCTGATGGCCAGGGCGCTGGGCGTCGAACTCGACGAGATCCGCGAGACGCTCGACCGGCGTGCACTCGACGCCACTGTGCAGACGGTGCAGATGGGGGAGTTCGAGGCGGGCACGCAGGGCGCGGTGCGGTTCGAGGTGCAGGGCATCGTCGCGGGTGAGCCGCGCATCGTGATCGAGCATGTCACCCGCATCCACGCCAGTTGCGCGCCCGACTGGCCGATGCCGCCCGACGGCGACGGCGCGCATCGCGTGATCATCGAGGGCCGCCCGCGCATCGAGGTCAGCATCGAGGCGTCCGACGAGAACGGCAACCGGGCGGCGGGCGGAAACGCCACGGCGGTGGGCCGATTGGTGAACGCGATCGACTGGCTGGTCGAGGCCGAGCCCGGCCTCTACGACGCACTCGATGTGCCGCTGCGCGCCGCGTCCGGCAAACTCGGAAGGAAGACACCATGATCATCGACGTCCCCCAGGGCAAGGACCCGATCGGTTACGTCTGGGGCGAGATGGTGCCCGGCATCGGGGTCGCCGCCGCCGCGTTCTCGCTGTCGGTCTACGAACACTCCACCCTCGGCCTGCGCGAATTCGAGGCCGCCCGGCTGCGGATCGCGCAGATCAACGGCTGCCTGTTCTGTCAGGACTGGCGCACCGAACGCGACGGCGCCAAGGTCGAAGAGGAATTCGCCGACGCCGTCACCCACTGGCGCGACACCGACCGCTTCGACGACCGCACCCGCCTGGCCGCCGAATACGCCGAACGCTACGCCACCGACCACCACGGCCTCGACGACGACTTCTGGACCAGAATGCTCACCCACTACACCCAACCCGAAGTAGTGGAACTCAGCATGAGCATCGGCTCCTGGCTCGCCTTCGGCCGCCTCAACCGAGTCCTCGGCCTCGACACCGCCTGCGTCCTCCCGGGCCACTGAATCTCCTTCGATCCCCATCGAACGCGACCGGCGATCGGGAACCAGCTCTGCCGTGAGGCCGGAGGGCCTTTGTCGCGCCGGAGGTGCGGGGGACACCGGTGGGAACGGGTTGCGGGCGGGCTAGGCTGCGGGCGTGGCTTCTTCTCCCGCGGTGTTGATCGATACGGTGGCCTGGGTGCTGGTCGAGGACGGGCGGATTCTGTGTGGGCGGCCCCGGGGGAAGGACGTGTTCTTCATTCCGGGTGGGAAGCGGGAGGGGGCGGAGACCGACCTGCAGACATTGGTGCGGGAGGTGTCCGAGGAGTTGGCGGTGGAGTTGGCGCCGGAGAGCGCGGTGCACGTGGGGACCTATGAGGCGGCCGTGCCGGGGCACGCGGGGACCGTGGTGCGGATGGCCTGCTATACGGCGGAGTATCGGGGTGTGCTGACGGCGAGCAGTGAGATCGAGGCGCTGGCGTGGTTCGGGGCGGCCGAGCGTGATCTGGTGCCGCCGGTGGATCAATTGCTGTTCGACGATCTCGTCGCGGCGGGTCTGCTGCGCTGATCGGCGCAGGCTGAGCGCTTGCGGCGCGGGCCGCTGACCGGTCCAAAATAAAACGAGACGTTGCGTCTTGACAAGTCGCGCGAACCGGGGCAAGCTATGAGTCATGAACGAGACGGAACGTCTCGTCTAGACAAGGAGTCGCCATGCGCACCGCCGCCACCGCCCCCCGTACCTGGTTCATCACCGGCGCCAGCCGCGGCCTCGGTCGCGCCTTCGCCGAAGCCGCACTGGCCGCGGGCGACCGGGTCGCCGCCGCGGCGCGCACCGGCTCGGCCCTCGACGAGCTCGCCGCCGCGCACCCCGGCCGGGTGCTGCCGCTGGTCCTCGACGTCACCGACCGCGCCGCGGTGGTCACCGCCGTCGATGCCGCGGTCACCCACTTCGGCACCCTCGACATCGTCGTCAACAACGCGGGCACCCTGTCGATGGGCATGATCGAGGAGTTCACCGAAGCCGAGGCCCGCGAACAGATGGAGGTGAACTTCTTCGGCGTGCTGTGGGTCAGCCAGGCCGTGCTCCCGCACCTGCGGCGGCAGGGCTCCGGGCACATCGTGCAGGTCTCGAGCATCGGCGGCCTGGCCGGATTTCCGCTCTCGGGCCTGTACGCGGCCAGCAAGTTCGCGCTAGAGGGCATGAGCGAGGCGCTGGCCCGCGAAGCCGCCGATTTCGGTGTGCGCGTGAGCATCCTGCAGCCCGGCGGCTACTGGACCGAGCTGTACTCGGCCATGCGCAACACCACCCCGATCGCGGACTACGCACCGCTGCGCGCCCAGCTCGAGGCCCAGTGGGCGGAGGGCTCGATCGACAGCGACCCGAGTCTGGCCGCCGAAGCCCTGCTGCGACTGGTCGACAGCGACACCCCGCCGCTGCGTCTGCTGCTCGGCGACATGGTCTACGACCTGGCCTTCGACCTCGCCCGCGCCAAGATGGCCGACTGGTCGGCCTGGGAGCAGACCAGCCGCGCCGCCGAACGCGCCGTGGCCGCGCCCGATCCGGCCTGACCCCGCGAACACGTCTACCCTCCTGTCCCGCATCGTCGCGGAGCAGGAGGGTTTTCGGGTACGACCCGCCGGGTACTAGGTGGTGACCGGAGTCCGGGTGGCGCGGTCGATGAGGTACTCCACGAGGTGGGTGAGTACCGCCTTGGCCGAAGGCCGGTCGCGCGCGTCGCACAGGATCACCGGGGTGTTGGGATCCAGGTCGAGCGCGTCGCGCACTTCGTCGACGGTGTAGCGCGGCGCGCCGTCGAAGCAGTTCACCGCGATCAGGAACGGCAGCCCCCGCCGTTCGAAGAAGTCCACCGCCGCGAAGGAATTGCTCAGGCGACGGGTGTCGGCCAGCACGATCGCGCCGAGCGCGCCGCGGCACAGCTCGTCCCACAGGAACCAGAAGCGGTCCTGGCCTGGGGTGCCGAACAGGTACAGCACCAGATCCCGGTCGATGGTGATGCGGCCGAAGTCCAGCGCGACGGTGGTCGTGTGCTTCTGCTCCACCCCCGACAGGTCGTCGACACCGGAGCTGACCTCGGTGATCAGCTCCTCGGTGCGCAGCGGCGCGATCTCGCTGATCGAGGAGACCATGGTGGTCTTGCCGACGCCGAAGCCACCGGCGATGAGGATCTTCACCGAGGCGGCCAGGTGCTGCCCGCCCGATGGTGTGGGGTCAAAGTTTTCGGATGCCATCCAGAACCGCTCGCAATACGTTGAGGTCACCGGCACCGGCCTCGGCCTGTACCGGAGCCCGGAAGATGAGGTGGCCCTCGCCGATGAGATCACCGACGAGGATCTTGGTCACCGCCAGAGGGAGTTTCAGCACGGCCGAGACCTCGGCCACCGACTGCGGACGCTTGCACAGCTGTGCGATCGTCGCGTACTCGGGTTCCGGGCGTCGCAGGGTGGGGGCGGGATGCACCGCCACCACCACCGTGAGCATGTCCAGGTCGTGCGCCGCGCCCATGGTCCGGCCGCGGGTCACCGCGTACGGCCGGACGAGAGGTCCGGCCGCGTCGTCGAACCACGGATCGCCGAGTCGAGTCATGGTGCCGCGTCCTAGAGCTCGGCCAGACCGTGCCGCGGTTCGGTCGACAGGTAGTTGCCGACCCGCTGCACGGTGAGGTTCATTTCGTAGGCGACCATGCCGAGATTCGCCGACTCGGTGGCCTGCAGGGCCAGGCAGGCGTTGTCACCGGCGGAGGTGACGAACAGGACGGCGCGATCGAGTTCGATCACCGCTTGCCGCACACCGCCACCGTCGAACCGGCTGCCCGCGCTGCGCGCCAACCCGTAGAGGGTCGACGACATGGCGGCGAAGTGTTCGGCGTCCTCGCGCTTCATCTGCGAGGAACGACCGAGCAGCAGCCCGTCGGTGGACAGCACGACCGCGTAGCGGACCCCCGCCAGCCGGTCGACGAGATCGTCGAGCAACCAGTTGAGATCACCTGGGTGGGAAGAGTTCACCTCAGCCTTCCTGTTCGTCCTGATTCGATTCCGTCAGGGGTTTACGGCCCTGACGGGTGCCGTTCTCGATCGCCGACATGATGTCGCGCGCCTGTTCGGCCGATCGCGGCCGCTCCGGCGCCCGGGGCGCCTCGGCGGCGGGCTCGGTGAGTTCGGGGGCGATATTGGCCTGCCGGTGCCGACGCGGCAGCGCGGGCCGCTCGTCACCGGGATGCTGCTGCGCGGCGGGCACTTCCGGGGCGGGCGCCACCGGGCGCGGCGGCGCGGGCGGATCGGCGACCAGCGTCGCCACCGGGGCGGGCGCCTGCTCGATGGCCGCCACCACCGGCGCGGGTGCCTGCTCCGGGGCGGGCGGCAGACCACGGCGCAGCGGGCCGGTCATCGCGGGCGGCAGGGTCGACGGGTCGGCCTCCCCGGCCAGCAGCTGCTGCGGGATGAGCACGATGGCGCGGATGCCGCCGTAGTCGGATTCGCTGAGCCGCACCGAGACCCCGTGCGCGGTGGACAGCCGCGCGACCACGAACAGGCCCAGACGCGAGTCCGAGGACAGTGTGCCGACGCCGAAGTCCGGCGGATCGGCCAGCATGTCGTTGTAGCGGGCCAGGTCCTCGGCGCTCATGCCCATGCCCTGGTCGGTGATCTCGATGACCACGCCCTTGCCGACGATATTGCCGCCTGCCTCCACCCGCGACTGCGGCGGGGAGAACGCGGTGGCGTTGTCGACCAGCTCGGCCAGCAGGTGCACCAGGTCGGCGACGACGGTGCCGACGACGTTCACCTCCGGCAGCTTGGTGACCCGCACGCGCGCGTAGTCGAGGGTCTCGCCGATGGCCGAGCGCACCACGTCCATCACCGGAATCGGGTTGCGCCACTGGCGACCCGGACGGCCACCGCCCAGGATGATCAGGTTCTCGGCGTTGCGGCGTTCGCGGGTGGCCAGGTGGTCGAGCCGGAACAGGGTCTCGAGCAGCGCCGGGTCCTCCTGGCGCCGTTCGGCCTCGTCGAGGATCTCGAGCTGGCGGTGCACCACGATCTGGCTGCGGTGGGCGATGTTGAGGAACACCGCGCGCACGCCCTCACGGGTGCGGGCCTCGTCGACGGCGGCACCGAGCGCGGCCGAGGCGGCGTGCTCGAAGGCTTTGGCCACCTGACCGATCTCGTCGTGGCCGAAGTCCAGCGTGGGGGTGGTCTCGGCGGCGTCGATGTCGCCGCCCTCGCGCAGGGTGCGCATGGTGGCGGGCAGCTGTTCGTCGGCCAGCGCCAGGGTTTCGGTGCGCAGCCTGCGCAGGCGACGGATGATCCGGTTGGCCAGGATCACCGCGATCAGGAACACCAGCACGGTCAGCGCGAGCACGCCGCCACCGGCGAGCGCGGCGTTGACCTCGGCGCGGCGCGCGGTGTCCTGGGCCAGCCGCTGCACTTCGCGGTTGTGGCCGGAGTAGGCGTCGAGCAGCCCGCGGTTGACTTCGGCCGCCGCGGTCTGCCATTCGGCGGTGGTGAAGGGCAGCGGGGCGAGGGTGGGCTGCTTGGCACCGGCGGCGGTGGCGGCGGCGAGCGCGGCGTAGCGCTGGGCGACCGCGTTCTCCATCTCGCCGAGCTGCTGCCAGGCCGACGAGGAGGTCAGCGCGGCCAGCGCGGTGCGCTGGGCCTCGGTGAGTTCGGCGGTGATGTTGGCGACTTCGTTGTGGTAGAAGCCGCTCTGTCGGGTGAACTCCTCGAGCGGGATGCCCGCCGCGCCCTCGGTGGACACCAGCGACAGGGCCAGCGCGTTGCTGCGCGACATCGACTCCGTGGCGTTGAGCACGCGCAGACCCTCGGCCACACCGGAGGCGACCACGGCGTCGGGCGCCGCGCGCTCGGCGACCTTGGTGCCCTGGGTGAACACGTCGAGCAGTCGGTTGTAGAAGGTGTAGGCGTCAGCCGGGGGCAGCATGCGGGCGTCGGCGCCGCCGCGGACCCCGCTCAGATGCGTGCCGAGGGTGGCGAAACCGCCCTTGTCGTCACCGATCTCGGAATCGTCGACCTCGCGGATGCCCTCGGAGATGTCGATGAGCGCCTTGAAGGCGGCGTCGAGACGGGCACGGGCGGGCGGGAGCGCGGTGGCCGCGGTCTCGTCACCGGCGAGATGTGCCAGGGTGAGCTGGCGTTCGGACTGCACCGATTCGATCAGCTCGCGGGTGAAGGGTCCCGCGGCTTCCATCTCCGAGGCCCAGGTCTTGGCCTTGTTGCTCTCTTCGACGAGATAGCCCGCCGTACCGACGCCGACCACCACCAGGGTGAGACTGGGTACAAGAGCGATCGCCAGAATCCGGGTGCGAACACCGAGTTTCGCTAAGAACATCGCCATAACGTAACGGAATCGTTGCAGATTTGTCGTGCGTGTCTCGCTGAGCGGGATGTGATTTGGATTGCGGCGGAACGATTTTGCTATGCGGGGAAGCGGCGAGCGCGCCCCGCCGGCTGAGCCTCGATGGCCCAGTCGGCGGGGGCTCGCCGTGGCCTGGCGGTACCGGGAAGATCCCGCCAGGTCAGGTCGATGGGGCGCCGCTACAGCGTGCGGTCGGCGCCCGTGCGTGGGGGCGGTCCGGCGGCCAGCGCCGCGTTCTCCGCGTCGGTGAGTCTGCGGGCGCGCAGCACGAATCGCATACCCGCTCCGGCTTCGAGGGATTCGGCGCCCGCCTGGCCACGCACCGCGTCCACGGTGAGGTGGGTGCCCTTCCAGCATTCGTATTGCTCGGGGCTGATCCAGAATTCGGTGTGCCAGCTCAGGCGGCCGAGCAGCACGTCGTCCTTCTCGATCCGGAACTGTTTGGCCGATAGGCACACCGGGGTGAGATTGTCGTCGCGGCATTCACCCGCCTGACGGAACAGCACGGGACCGTTGTCCTCGATGAGCCGTCGGAGCAGGGTCTGGGCGCGTTCGGTGATCTCCACACGGTGTATCCGGTTCTGCATCAGAACATCCCGAGTTTCGTCGTCGAATAACTCACCAGCAGGTTCTTGGTCTGCTGGTAGTGGCCGAGGGTGCGAGCGTGGTGCTGTCCGGCGGCGTGCGCCGGGTGGGCGTGCGAACAGTTCGTCCAGATCTGGGTCGCGTCCAGGCCCTGGGCGAGTCGGTGGGCGGTGGTGATGTCGCGGGTCCATACCCCCGCACCGAGGCCGTGGTGGGTGTCGTTGGCGAGGCGGACCGCCTGCTCGGCCGTGTCGAAGCGGGTCACCGCGACGACCGGTCCGAGGATCTCCTCCTGGAAGATCCGCATCGTGTTCTCACCCTCGAAGACGGTGGGTTCGATGTAGTACCCACCGGGCAGTCCGTCGACCTTGCGTGCTTCCCCTCCAGTCAGCACGCGGGCGCCTTCGGCTCTGCCGATGTCCAGATAGGACAGGATCTTCTCGTACTGATCATTGCCTGCCTGCGCGCCGATCATCGTCTCGGTGTCGAGCGGATGACCGGACACGACGGCCTCGGTGCGGGCGATGCAGCGGGCGAGGAACTCGTCGTAGATCGAGGAGTGGATCAGCGCGCGTGACGGGCACGTGCACACCTCGCCCTGGTTCAGGGCGAACATCACGAAACCTTCGACGGCCTTGTCGAGATAGTCGTCGTCGGCGGCCATGACGTCGGGCAGGAAGATGTTGGGGCTCTTGCCCTCGAGCTCGAGCGACACCGGGACCAGGTTCGCCCCGGCCTCACGCAGGATCGACCGCGCGGTGGCCGTGTCACCGGTGAAGGCGATCTTGGCCACCCCGGGATGACGCGCCAGCGGGGTGCCCGCCTCGGCGCCGAAGCCGTTGACCACGTTGAGTACGCCCGGCGGCAGCAGATCGGCGACGAGTTCCACGATCAGCAGCAGCGAGGCGGGGGTCTGCTCGGCCGGTTTGACGACCACGCAGTTGCCCGCCGCCAGCGCGGGCGCCAGTTTCCCGGCGGCCAGCAGCAGCGGCGAGGTCCACGGCAGAATCAGCCCGACGACGCCGAGCGGTTCGGGGAAGTGATAGGCGACGGTGTCGGCGTCGATCGGCGAGATCCCGCCCTCCTGGGCGCGCAGCAGCCCGGCGTAGGCGCGGAACTGGTCGACGGCCAACGGCAGGTCCACGGTGAGTGTCTCGCGGACGGGTTTGCCGTTGTCCCAGGTCTCGGCCACGGCCAGCGGTTCGATGCTGTTCTCGAGCCGGTCGGCGATCGTGAGCAGGATGTCGGACCGTTCGGCGACCGAGGTGGCGGCCCACTGCGTGCTGGCCCGGTGCGCGGCCTGGACCGCACGGTCGATGTCGGCGGCGGAGGAGCGGGCGACGGCGCAGAAGATCTCCCCGTCCACCGGGGAGGTGTTGTCGAAGTACCGGCCTTCGACGGGGGACAGCCACTCGCCCCCGATGAAGTTGTCGTATCGGGCGGCATAGCTGACTATGCCGGTGTCCGATCCGGGCTTGCCGTAGATCATGCGCCTCGCTCCTCGCGACCTGTGCGTGGTGGCTCACACTATGGTCGGCGAAGGTTGGTACGAGGTTGGTGACGGTATCCGCGCAGGTCAGGACTGGCGCGCGGTGTAGAGCCGGGCGGTGACGACGGCCCGGCGCACGTCGTCGCGCGGCAGCAGGCGCAGGGCGTGTTCGTGGATGGCGATGTCGCCGGGGCAGCGCTGACCGAAGGCCACCGCGTGCTCGGGCCGATCGCTGGTGAGTACCGCGTTGCGGATGCCGACGTCGAGATGTGCGCGCCACTGCTCCACGCCGGGCAGGTCCGAGCCGGGCAGCAGCGGCCCGCGATAGAGCCACAGCGCCGAGGTGAGGTCGCCGCCCTCGATGGCGGCGAGCAGATCGACCGCGTCGCAAGAGATCGCGCCGGTGAGCATGTAGCGCCGGTTGGCGATCTCGCCGCGCGTGGCCCGGCGCAGATGCGAGACATCGGCTTTGAGGGTGTTGAGCGACACCCCGCGGTCGCCGTACACCGCCGCGTGTAGCTGTTCGGGCGTGTAACCCTCGGGCTCGAGGGCCAGCAGCGCCAGGATCTCGAGCTGACGTGGCGGCAACGGAACCGGACGCCCGTCGCGCAACAGCCGTGCGGCACCGAGACATTCGAGTCGCACGCCCGGCGCGGGCGCGGGCGCCTCGGCGCGCAGCATGGTCTCCACGGCGGTGACCAGGGCGCGCACCGAGGTCATCACCATCGGATGCGAGCGCTCCCAGGTAGACGACAGATCCAGCACGCCCACCTGCCGACCGTCGGGTCCGTGGATGGGCGCGGAATAGCAGACCCAGCCGTGCAGGGCGGCGACGAGGTGTTCGGCGGAGAACACGGTGACGGCCTTGTCGTCGTGCAGCGCCAGCGACAGGCCGTTGGTGCCCATGTGGCTCTCGTCCCACACCCCGCCCGGCGCGAAGTTCACCTTCTCGCCCTGGCGGCGCAGCATGCGGTCACCCGCGGTCCACAGGATGGTGCCCGATTCGTCGCTGACCACCGCGAGATAGCCGGATTCCTCGGCCATGCCGCGCAATTGGCCCGCCAGCTCGGTGACCGGCCTGCGCAGCGGCGACTCCGACCAGCGGTCGCTGATGTCGTTGAAGCCGGGAGCGACGGTCTGGCCGGGGTCGACGGTGTGCAGGGAGCGCTGCCAGGACTGGGCGACCTCGGTGCGCACCGGGCCGGTGTCGCGGGGCAGCCGCATCGGCCGCGAGGGCGCCGCGAGCCGGTTCCACTGCTTCTCCAGGGCGCCACGGTAATCCGAGAGCCGGTCGGGCCGGGACGGTCCCGCGATCGGGTCGTCGTGTGCGCCCACGTTCACTCCCTGCTCGTCGGTGACGCACCGGTCCCGCGGCGAGAACCGGTGTGGCGCTTCCTGTTTATCAGGTGCGTCACTGCCACGCACGCCGTTTGCGGGAGGTCGTCCGGTACCCGCTGGCGGCGGTGTCGCGGCGCCTCGACAGCGGCCTACTTGTTGAGGAACAGCCCGGCGATGTCGGCGTTCTTGATCGGGGTGTCGACATTGCGCTGACCCGCGCACAGCAGGTCGACCTGCACGATCATCGAGTCGACGATCGTGCCCGCCGGTTCGTTGTCGGTGCCGTTGCGTTCCTTGATGGCCTTGGTGATGGTGATCCGCTTGGTGTCGGCGTCCTGGTTGACGTAGTCGCGGCAACTGGTCTCGCCGCCCTGGTTGAGCACGCGCTCCACCTCGGCGCACCCGCCGGTCAGGGCGGCCAGCACCGCCACGCCCACCGCGACGGCCCCGGTTCGGGTGTTGGCGTGCATGGTTCCTCCTGAGGGGTCCGCCGTGCGCTCGTGCGCACCGAGTCGGCTACAGCCTAAGTGGCGGGTCTCAGGTGCGGTGGATTCGCAGCGGAACCAGTACTTCCTCGGGGGTCAGCGAGCCGTGGTGACCGATCATGAGCGTCTGGATCGGCTCGGTGGCCGAACGGATGACGCCCGCGTCGCCGGTGGACAGGACGACCAGGTCGCCGATCCGGGCGGCCGCGTCCGCGCTGACGATCGGCCCGAACCAGCCCGCGTCGATCGCCTCGGCGCGGGTGCGCACGACGAACCGGTCGCCGAGCACGCCGCGCCAGGTGTCGAGCACCCGGTCCAGCGCGCCCGGTTCGGTGTAGACGTGCCGGGCGCGGGGTTCACCGCCCAGGGCGACGACGTCGTCGGACAGGTGCGGGTGGGTGGCGAAGTCGATGCGGTCGACGAGTTCGACCATCCCGTGGTCGGCGGTGACGATCAGCGCCGAGCGCGGCGGGAGCACGGCCGCGAGCTCGGCGGCGATGCGGTCGACATTGGCCAGCTCGAAGCGCCAGGCCCGCGAGGCCGGACCGCGGGCGTGGCCGGTGCTGTCCAGATCCGCGTGATAGGTGTAGACCAGCGTCTTGGGCGCGGAGGTGAGGGCCTGGGCGACCCCGTCGACCAGATCGCCCACCGAGAACGCGGCCCGGAAACCGCCACCGCGCCAGCCCGCCTTGGTCAGCCCCGAGCCTTCCTGGTACCCGGGCGCCACCTGGACCGCGGCGATGCCCGCCGCGCTCGCGCGCTCGAAGACGGTGGGACACGGCTGGATTCGTTCCGGCGGGAACGCGGTCATCGCGTCGACCTTCGGCCCATCGCCCACGAGCTGCCAGCGCAGCATGTTGAACAGTCGTTCCTCGCCGGGCAGCCGCACCTGGTAGCCGACCACGCCGTGCTCGCCGGGTGGGACACCGGCGCCGAGTGTGGTCAGGCTGGTGGCGGTGGTGCTCGGGAAGCCGGTGGTCAGGGTGGCTTCGGGCAGGCTCGACAGGAACGGCGCGGCGGCGGCTTCGGCGGCCAGTGCCCTCGCGCCCAGGCCGTCGACGAGCAGTACGCACACCCGGTCGACATCGAGGTCGAGCCCGACCCGGTCGGTCTCGCCGGGCGCGCCGAGGCAGGCCAGCACCGAGGGGAGGAGATCGGCGAGGGAGCCCTCGCCGTAACGCGGAATCAGAAGGTGTTCGTCGGTCACGCCTGCCCGGTTTCGAATCGGCTGATCAGCCCGTCCCGTAGGACGAACCGCCAGGTGGTACGCATCGATCCCCACCGGCTGTTGGTGTAGTCGGCGGTCAGCGCCAGGCCGTCGTCGTCGACCGATTCGACGACGAGATGCCCGTTGGCGCTGAAGATCTCGGCTTCGGTCCACTGTGCCAGATTGCGTTCGACCCCGTCGTCGGACATGGTCGCGTCCTCGGTCAGCACACCGTAGAACCGGTCGGTGTCCTGCGTGTTGAGCGCGTCGACGAACGCCTCGACCACCGGGTCGAGTTTCGCGGTGCCAGTCATTCCGGCCTCCTGGTCGAGTCGAAAACGCATCGGCGGAGCAGTGCTACCCACTCTAGGGGAGCGACCAGGCCGGATGACGGGAATGACGGCGGCGCGTCAGGACTGGGTGGGCGGTGCCGCGACCAGGGCGGTGAACCCCCGCATGATCGCCTCGACCAGGTCGGGGGTGCGGGCGCCGAGCTGGGCGCTGCGGTTGTCCAGGTGGCCGTCGAGCCACAGCGAGGCCAAGCCGTGCGCGAGCCCCCACCAGGTGATGGCGAGGGTTTCGGCGCGGTCGGCGGGCAGCACGCCCGCGGCCACGCCCTCGGTGACGGTGTCGGCCAGGATCTCGAAGGCCGCGTCCCCGGCGGCGTGCGCGTCGGGGTGTTTCTCCGGCTGGGAGAGTTCGGGCCGGAACATCAGCCGGAACTGGGCGGGGTGTTCGCGGGAGAAACGGACGTACCCGTCGGCCAGTGCCGTCAGCGCGTCGAGCGGTGAGGTGGACCGCGCCTTGGCCGCGGCGAGGTCGGCGGCCAGCTGCTGGAAACCGTCGACCGACAGCGCCGAGAGCAGCGCGGCACGGTCGGCGAAGTGGTGATAGGGCGCGCCGCTGCTGACCCCGGCCTCCCTGGCCACCCGGCGCAGACTCACCGCCGCCAGCCCCTCGGTCTCGATCAGGCGCAGGCAGGCGTCCATCAGCGTGGCCCGCAGGTCGCCGTGGTGGTACTTGGTGCGCTTCACGCTGCGAGCGTAGGCGAGAGCCCGGACGGAACCGGCACTGGACAGGAAATCTATGCGGTGCTTAGATTATTTGAGCACCGCTCAGATCGACGGTTTCCACGAAGGGTGAACACCATGACCACACGGGTACTCGTCACCGGCGCGACGGGTTTCGTCGCCGGGCACGTCATCGCCGAACTGCTCGAGCACGGCTACGCCGTGCGGGGGACCGTGCGCGATCTCGCCGCGCACGCCAGCCGCGCCCACCTCACCGAGCTCGCCCGGCGTACCGGCGGCGAGCTGGATTTCGCCGCCGCCTCGCTCGACGACGACGCGGGCTGGGTCGAGGCGGTGATCGGCTGCGACACCGTCTTCCACGTCGCCTCGCCGTTCCCGTCCGCACCGCCCGCCCACGAACGCGACCTGATCGAACCGGCGGTCGAGGGCACCGTGCGGGTGCTGCGCGCCGCGGCCCAGGCGGGGGTGCGCCGGGTGGTGCTCACCTCGTCGGTGGCCGCCGTCGCCTACGGTCACGAGGTCGACGCCGTCCGCACCGAGCGGGACTGGACGGTCCTGGACCGGGCGGCCGCGTATCAGAAGAGCAAGACCCTGGCCGAACGCGCGGCCTGGGACTTCGTCGAATCACACCGTGGGGCACCGCAACTGGTGGTGCTCAACCCGGGCATGATCCTGGGCCCGTTGCTCGAGGCCAGGACCAGCACCTCGCACGTGCCGGTGCAGCGGTTGTTGGCGCGGGCGGTGCCGGGATCGGTACGTACCGGCTGGAGCCCCGTCGACGTCCGCGATCTGGCGGTGGCGCAGCGCCTGGCGATGGAAGTGCCCGCCGCCGAGGGCAATCGCTACATCTGCGCGGGTGAGCCGCTGTGGATGGGAGACCTCGCGAAGTTGCTGGCCCGCGACTACGCCGAGCAGGGTTTCCGGGTGCCGACCAGGGTGCTGCCCGATGTGCTGATCCGCGTGGTCGCGCTGTTCGACAAGAGCGTCCGGCTGACGCTGCCCACCCTGGGCCGCACCGAATGCGTCAGCGCCGACAAGGCCCGCCGCGAACTGGGCTGGACGATGCGCCCGATCGAGCAGACCGTCCGCGACACCGCCGACAGCCTGATCGCGTTCGGGATCGTCACGGCTCCCGGTGCACGCGCCGCCGGAAAGACGGCCGCGGCGGCCCGCTGACCGGCGTCAGCGCCATTCCTGGCGTTGCAGATCCAGGATCACCGGGCGCACGAGGGTCGAGACCTCGGGGTCGACGGCGCGCCGGTCGGGGGCGAAAACGGTGGCCGCGGCCAGGGTGCTGTCGTCGAGGGAACGCAGCGGGCCGGGGGTGCGCAGGTCGGGTACCGGGGTGTCGGTGGCGGCGAGCACGAATCCCCAGTCGCCGAAGCTGGGCACGTCGATGTGATAGGGGGTGGTGCGCAATCCCGCCGCGCGCACGGTGGCGTCGATGGTCCAGAACGAGCGTGGCGCGAAGAAGGGTGAGCCGGACTGCACCACCATCCGCCCGCCGGGCGCGAGCACGTGCGCGGCCATCGCGTAGAACTCCTGGGAGTACAGCTTGGCGACGGAGGTCTGGTCCGGGTCGGGCAGGTCGACGATCACGGCGTCGAAAAGCCCTGGCGTGCCGCGCAACCAGGAGAACGCGTCGGCGGTGACCACCCGTACCCGGGGATCGTCGAAGGAGCGCTCGTTGAGCGAGGTCAGCCGGGTGTCGGTGCGGGCGAGGTCGATCATCGCCGGGTCGAGCTCGACCAGCGTCACCGCTTCGATCTCGGGGTAGCGCAGGATCTCGCGCAGGGCGAGCCCGTCCCCGCCACCGAGCACCAGCACCGAACGGCGGTTCCCCGCGAGCACAGGATGCACCAGGGCCTCGTGATAGCGGTACTCGTCCACCGAGGAGAACTGCAGGCCGCCGTTGAGGAACAGCCGGGTGTCGGTGGTGCCGAAGGGAGAGAACGACTCGGTGAGCACGATCTGCTGATACGGCGTGCGGGCCTGCCAGACGATCGGATGCGCGAACAGCGCCTGCTGCGCGGTCGCCTCGAACCGGTCGGCGTAGAGGTAGGCGCCGGTGAGGCCGCTCGCGACCACCAGGGTGGCGGCGACCAGACCGTGCCGCGCGGGGCGGCTCATCCGGTCGCGGAAGAACACGAACGCCAACGCCAGGCCCGCGATCGCGTTCACCACACCGACCACCAGGCTGCCGCGGATCTGGCCGAACACCGGCAGCAGCAGGAACGGGAAGGCCAGCCCGCCCAGCAGCGCGCCGACGTAGTCCGCGGCGAACAGATCCGCCACGGCACTGCTGGCCTCCTGCTTGCGGATCTGCTGCAACAGCTCCATGAGCAGCGGGATCTCGGCGCCGACCAGCATGCCGATCACCGCCGCCGCCAGGATCAGGGTGGCGGTGTAGACATTGAGCCAGGCGAAACTGGCGTAGAGCGCGGCGACCGAGAGCCCGCCGATCACCGCCAACGCCAACTCCACCGCGACGAACGCGGCGGCGGCGCAGCGGCGCAACGGTTTCGCCGCCAGCGCGCCGACACCCATCGCGCACACCATCACGCTCAGCGTGATCGAGGCCTGCGCGGCGGTGTCGCCGATCAGGTAGCTGCCCAGCGTCACCAGCGACAGCTCGTACACCAGACCGCAGGCGGCGCAGACGAACACCGTCGCCAGCAGTGCCGCCCTGGCCAGGCGATGCCGGGGCATCAGGTCAGGCCCGCGGCCACCACCAGCGCGACCGCGACGTGCGCCGAGGCCGTCACCCACACCGCCGGATGCGGTTCCGGATCGGCGACCACGGCCCGGAAGTCACCCGGGGTGAGCGCGTCGAGCAGGACGAACGCCACCGCCATCGCGGCCAGGCCGATCACGCCGTAGAGGGCGCTGGCCAGCAGCGCCTGCGCGATCCGGCCCTCGGAGGTCCAGATGGCGGCGGCGACGATGATGCCGACGCCGAACAGGTTGGAGGCCAGCAGGATCGCGGCGTTGCGATTGCGTTCGAGCCAGATCTGGGCGCGCAGGTCACCGGGGGTGAGCAGGTCGACCAGACCGAAACCCACGGCCATCAACACGATTCCCACCGCGGAATAGGCGAGCGCGGCGCCCGCGTCCGCCGCCAGGTCGGCGAGCATGAGTGTTCTCCTTCTACTTGCCGCCGGAATCGCTACCGCCACCGCGGTAGTCGCCCGCGGCCGAACCGCTGGTCCAGCTGTAGCTGTTGACGTGGGTGTGGTGCCTGCGGATGCCGTTGGCGAGGCTGTCGACCAGAATCAGCGAGCCACCGGCGTGCGGGGTCACCGCGATCAGGTCGTGCGCGAAGCGCAGATAGTGGTGGTCACCGGTGTTGCGCCGGTCGCGCGGGTCGGTGGCCTTCGCGATGGCGGCGGCCACGGCCGCCGGTGTCCCGGTGGTGGTGAAGGCGATGCCGTCGTTGGCCTGGTCGAGTGTGCGCGCCCGCTGGTACTTCTCGGCCACGAACTCGCGCGGGTCCTCGGACCCGGTGACCAGCACCACCACCGAGGCCGTGACGATCACCGCGACCGTCGCCAGAATCCCCGCCACGATCCAGCGCGTCCGGTTCACCGCGCCACCCCGATCCCGCTGTGCCGCACGGCAGTCGGCGTTGTACTGATGAGAAACCCTCCCCGTCGAAATCCCGCCGGGACTCTATCACCCGGTCCCGGGGAACCGGACATACCGGATGTCAGGGCAGGTGTTCGGACGGCAGCCAGTCGCGGGCGGGGTCGTATTCGAGCCAGCGGCGGGCGCCCGCGAGCCGGACCAAGGCGGCGAGCAACCCGGCCAGCGCGGGTGGTTCGGACCCGGACCGCCACAGCAGCGACCACGCGTAGAGCGGCGTCGGCTCGATCAGCGGCACCGCGCGCACACCGGGCACCTCGGGGAATCCGGCGTCGGCGGGGTGCACGAGGACCCCGCGCGGGTCGGATACCAGACCCGACAGCAGCGGCGCCGCACCGAGATTGGGCGCGGTGCGGTGTTCGGTGATGCCGAACCGCTCGGCGAAACGGGCCAGGAAGTCCAGGCGGTCGAGGGTGGCGGGGGTGTGCAGGACGCTGTCGCGCAGCTGGTCGGGCCGCAGCGCGGTCGCGGTGGCGAGCGGGTGGTCGGGGCCCAGCAGGACGTCGACGGGTTCCAGGCGGATCAGCCGGTGGGTCAGTCCGGCGGGGAGCGGCGGGTGGACGCGGCCGAACCCGGCGTCGATGTCGCCACGGGCCAGCGCGGCGGCGACCTCGGGCAGGTCGCGGCCGTGCCCGGGACGCAGGGCGGGCGCGTCCGGGTCGTCCGCGAGCGGGGCGAGGGTGCGCAGCGGCGCGTACAGGTGACCCCACACGTCCAGGCGCAGCGGCCGCCGTTCGGCGCGCAGGATCGACACGGCCCGGTCGGCGGCGGCGAGGGCCTCGCGCGCCGCGGGCAGGAAGCGGGCGCCGTCCTCGGTGAGCCGCGCGCCGTGGTGATCCCGGGCGAGTAGCCGGACACCGAGGTCGGCCTCGAGGCGCGCCACCCGTTTCGACACGGCCTGCTGGGTGATGCCCAGCGCCTCGGCCGCCCGCCCGAAGTGCCGTTGCTCGGCCGCGAGCACGAAGGCCCGGACGGTGGGCAGGTCGAGATCCACCCGATCACCCTAGCTGAGCACCGATGACAACCGACGGTTGTCATTGCGGCCGGGTGGTTGTTGGCCGGGCACGGCACCCGCGCGGTGTGCTCGGAGCATGCACCGATTGATCCCGACCGGCGATCCGGCCCGCCCGGTCACCTTCGCCGAGACCGCCCAACCCGATCCCCGCCCGGACGAGGCGCTGATCCGGGTGCAGGCCTTCGCCCCGAATCGCGGGGAGACCTTCCTGCTGGAACACCCCCGCCCCGACCTGTTGCCGGGCAAGGACATCGCCGGGCTGGTCGTCCAGGCGGCCGCCGACGGGTCGGGCCCGCCGATCGGCACCCGCGTGGTGGGACATCCGCCGCTGGGCGGCTGGGCGGAATACGCGGCGGTGCCGACACATTCGCTGGCGACCCTGCCCGACGAGCTCGACGCGGTGCGCGCGGCCGCGCTGCCACTGGCCGGGATCACCGCGCTGCGGCTGCTGCGGACGGCGCGGCCCGCGCCGGGGGAGCGGCTGCTGCTGACCGGGGCGTCCGGTGGGGTCGGGCACTACCTGACCGAACTGGCCGTGGCCGCGGGTGTCGACCTCACCGTCGTCACCGCGACGCCCGAGCGCGGGGAGCGGCTCGCGGCCCTGGGCGCGACGGTGATCCACGACCTCGCCCAGGCCACCGGCCCGTTCGACACGGTGCTCGAGTCCACCGGCGGTCCCGCCCTGGCGGCCTGCCTGGCGCACCTGCGCCCCGGCGGCACCCTCGTCTGGTTCGGGCAGGCCGGTCGCACACCGTCGACGCTGGACTTCTTCGGCTTCTTCGACGGCCCGGAGAACGCGACGATCCGCCACTTCCACTACGCGGGCGCACCCTACGACCGTGACCTGGCCACGCTGGTCCGGCTCGTCACCGACGGCAGGCTGCACCCGGAGATCGGCCGGGTCGCCGACTGGACGGAGACGGCGCAGGTGCTCGTCGACCTGCGCGAGCGGCGGGTCCGCGGCAAGGCCGTGCTGACGACGGGCGCGGTCCGATGAGCGCCGCGCTGATCGAGGCCATGGCGAGCCGGGCCCTCGGTGCCGGGATCGACCCGCACGAGTACCGACGGGCCTTCGCCGACCTGCGGACGGAGGCGGACTGGGCACCGCTGTGCGGGGCGGTCGCCACGCGGTACCGCGAGGCGCCCGCGGGCTCGACGGTGACACGCGGTGAAAACCTGCTGACGGCCGCGCGCTGGTCGCACCTGGCCGCCCTGCTCCCCGACGACCACCAGCATGCCCACGCCGCGGCCGCCGATGCCGCGGCCGAGAAAGGCTTCGCGCTACTGGAACCGGATTCCCGGCGGATCACCGGGCGTGAGTTCACCGGCCTGCTGCGCAATCCCGGCGGCACCACGACCGTGCTCGTGGTGCCCGGGCTGGATTCGAGCAAGGACGAGTTCCACCCGCTCGCCGACGCGCTCGTCCGCCGCGGCGCCGCGGTCTTCGCCCTGGACGGGCCAGGACAGGGCGCGCGGATCGCGAATTCGACGCTGTCGATGGACTATCCGTCGGTCATCGGCGCGGCCATCGACGCACTCGGCGTCGACCGGGTGGGCATCGTCGGGCTGAGCCTGGGCGGCTACTACGTCGCGGCCGCCGCCCTGCGCGATCCCCGGATCACCGTGGCCGCCACCGTCAGCGGTCCGACCCACCTGGACTGGGCGGCCCTGCCCGACCCGGTGCGTGCCCTGCTGGCCCGCCGCGCCGGATCACCCACGGCCGCGCGGACTTTCGCGGGCACCGTCGACCTCGGCACGGCCCGGGTGCCGTGTCCGCTGCTCGTGGTCGACGGGGACGAGGACCGGATTCCCGGCGTCACCGACGGCGAACCCCTCGCCCGGCACGCCGCCCAGGGCCGCTACCTGCGCGTACCCGGCGGCGACCACCTCATCGGCAACAACCACCCCGCCTGGCTCCCCGCCCTGGCCGACCACCTCACCGGAGAACACGCATGACCCGCTACACCGACAAGATCGCCCTCGTCACCGGCGGCACCAGCGGCATGGGACTCGCCACCGCCCGCCGTCTGCTGTCCGAGGGCGCGACGGTCGTCGTCACCGGACGCGATCAGGACCGTGTCACCGCCGCCGCCACCGACCTCGGCCCCCGCGCCCTCGGACTGGTCGCCGACACCGCCGACCGCACCGCCCTCGACTCCATGACCGCCACGATCGCCGATCGTTTCGGCAGGCTCGACTTGGTCTTCGCCAATGCCGGGATCGGGACCTTCGCGCCGTTCCCGGAGATCACCGAGGCCGATTTCGACCGGACCGTCGCGGTCAATTTCAAGGGCGTCTTCTTCACCGTCCAGTCGACCCTCCCGCTGCTCACCGACGGTGCCGCGATCGTCCTCAACGCCTCCTGGACCCTGCACCGCGCCGACGGCGCCCTCACCCTCTACGCCGCTACCAAGGCCGCCGTCCACAACCTCGCCCGCACCCTCGCCGCCGAACTCGGCCCGCGCGGCATCCGGGTGAACTCCATCAGCCCCGGCTACATCGACACCCCCATGTCCACCGCCGCCATGACTCCGGACTTCGCCACCGCGGCGGCGGGCCGGGTCGTCGCGGGGCGTTTCGGCCGTCCCGACGAGATCGCCGACCTCGTCGCCTTTCTCGGTTCCGCGGAAGCTTCCTACATCACTGGCCAGGACATCGTCATCGATGGCGGTCTGGTGAGCGCCTACGCGCAGTGACCCCGTAGTCGACCACCCGGCGGGTCACTGCGCCGGGTTTCGCCAGAGCAGGGTGTAGCGCCACAGCAGGCGGCGGCGCAGTTGGGCGTCGGGGAGGTGGGTGGCGGCGGCCTCGCGGATATCGGCGAGGGTGTCCTCGCCGTCGCGGATGGTCACCTCGGGGCCGCCCGCCTCGGCGCGGTGGCGGCGATCGGTGGCCCAGATCGCGGGCAGCAGGGGGAGATAGCCGATATCGGTGAGGGGACGCATCTTCCACAGTCCGACGACGGCGAGCACGCCGCCGGGCGCCACCAGCGCGCGCAGGGCGGCCATGCCCTCGGACAGGGGGACGTGGTGCAGGGTCGCCACCGCGGTGACCACGTCGAAGGTGTCGTCCACATCGCGGAAGTCGGCCTTCTCATAGTGCACGTTCGGCGCGGACGGAGCGGCGGCGAGCGCCTGACCGTCGAGGTCGACGCCGAGGACCGCGTCGCAGCGGGTGGCGAGCTTGCGCGCGAGCAGGCCGTCACCGCAGCCGATGTCGAGTGCCGTGCGGGCGTGGCCGGGTACCTGATCGAGGATCCAGGGATGGTAGTGGGTGTTGTGGTTCCAGTAGGGGTCCGTCGGCATGACCGGTCAACGGGCAACGCGCCCACGGGGTTCCGGTCCGGCTCGGAAAGCTGTTGTGTGCGGCCGGTTCAGCCGATGCTCGCCGCGTGCCCGGACAGCCACTCGGGGAAGCCGGTGAGGTCGTCGAGGACGACATCGGCGCCCGCAGTGCGCAATCCGTCGGCGTCGTAGGGGCCGGTCGTCACGCCCACGGCCAGCACCCCGGCGGCCTTGGCGCCCCGCATGTCGCCCGCGTGGTCACCGACGAAGACGTGGGCGGACTGCGCGGTGAGTACGTCGGCCTTACCGGTGGACCACAGGTCACCGGCGAGATGGTCGACCGCCCAGCCCAGATGCTCGACGTGCAGGCGCGCGTGCGGCTCGAACTTGCCGGTGACCACCAGCGTTCGGCCGCCACCCGCGCGCACGGCGTCGAGCGCCTCGGCCGCGCCGGGCAGGGCGGGGATGCGGTCGATCACGGCGGGGTAGAGCTCACGGTAGCGGGTGACCAGGTGCGGGATCAGGTCGTCGGGGGCTCCGGCGTCGCCGAGCAGGGTCGCCAGCGGCGGACCGAGGTGCTCGGCGAAGTGCGCGCCGACCATCGGCAGGTCGAACTCGCGGGCCAGGGTGTCGATCGCCACGGCCACCCCGGGACGCGAGTCGATGAGCGTCATGTCCAGATCGAAGCCGACGGTGAGAGTCACCCGGTGAGCCTAGCGACGGCGGCCGACGCGGCGCACGGTGGAGCGGACGCGTGGGACGCGCCTGGCGCCGGACCCCGGCGCACGCGCCTCCGGCCGGACCGACCACGCGCCGGAATCCGGTGCGGGACACCCGCATGATGTCAGGGCGGGAGTACGATTCCCGCGCGTCACTGATTCACGTGGAACCCCCGCTGCACCCGCTGCCGAAAACCGATGGGGGAGAGGCGAAGCGCGTGGCATCGCCTGCCGACTTCGCATCGTGCCAGGTCAGGGCGATTTCCGTGGGTGCCGAAAACCGTTGCGCGCAAGAATGGTCCGCTTGTTTGCGCGCAGTGCACCTCCGCACCGTCTGCCGATTCACCCGGCGCACACCGGAACAGGACGCCATCTCCGCGAGATCGACGCCCTGTTCCGGTCACGATCAGCTACTGGCGGCCGCCGTGAACGGTGCCACCGACGGCACCGCGACCGGCCGCGACGGATGCCGCCACACCCCCTTGCGCTCCAGGATCGGCAGCACGCCCTCGCCGAACCAGTACGCCTCCTCCAGGTGCGGATAGCCCGACAGCACGAACTGGTCGATGCCGATGGCGGCGTACTCGAGCAGCCGCTCGGCCACCTCGGCGTGCGAGCCGACCAGCGCCGTGCCCGCGCCGCCGCGCACCAGGCCGACCCCGGCCCACAGGTTCGGGGAGATCTCGAGGCTGTCGGTGCGGCCGTTGTGCAGGCGCGCCATCCGGCGCTGGCCCTCCGAATCGCTCTTGGCGAGGTTGGCCTGCACCCGCTCGATCTCGCCGGGCGCGATCCCGGACAGCAACTTGTCGGCCTCGGCCCACGCCTCGGCGGCGGTATCGCGGCTGATCACGTGGATGCGCAGCCCGAAATCGATGGTGCGGCTCTCCAGCGCCGCCAGCCCGCGGATCCAGTCCAGCTTCTTCGCCACCGCGTCGACCGGCTCACCCCAGGTCAGATACGTATCGGCGTACTTCGCGGCGATCGGCCCCGCCGGGCCCGACGACCCACCGAAGAACACCGGCGGAATCGGGTCCGGACGCGCGCCCAGCACGGCGTCCTTCACCTGCAGGTACTCGCCGCTGAAGCTGAACGGCTCGGTGGACTCCCACAGCGAGCGCACGATGTGCAGGAACTCGCCGGTCCGCGCGTACCGCTGGGTCTTGTCCAGGAAGTCGCCGTAGGCCTCCTGTTCGCGCTGTTCACCGCCGGTGACCACATTGAGCAGCAGTCGCCCGGCGGAGTGGCGCTGGAAGGTCGCGGCCATCTGGGCGGCCAGGGTGGGGCTGGTCAGGCCGGGGCGTAAGGCGACCAGGAACTTCAGCGTCTCGCTGGTCTGGACCAGCATCGCGGTGGTCAGCCAGGCGTCCTCACACCAGGCGCCGGTGGGGGTGAGCACGCCCTCGAAGCCGTTGTCCTCGGCGGCACCGGTGAGCTGATTGAGATAGCGCAGCGTCGCGGGCCGGTCACCGGACATGAAACTGCCGTGTCCGCCCGCCATCAGCCCGCGCGAGTCGCCGTAGGTGGGCAGGAACCAGTGGAACGACAGTCGCTGTTGGGTCATGCCGTCGATGCTGACCGCCCGAATCGGTCCCGTCACCGATTGTGCTCACCCTGCGCGGAAATACCGGTCAGCGCCCGAACAGGCCACGGAACTAGACGTAACTATGCGAAACACGTAACCTCGAAGCAGGCTCGGGCGACGGTGCCCGGGCGGCGACGACCCTATGAAACGAGTTTCCTCAATGACGCGGCATGTCGACGTACTGATCATCGGCGCTGGCCTGTCCGGAATCGGCACGGCTTGTCACCTCACCCGCGAGCAGACCGGACGCAGCTACGCGATCCTGGAGCGCCGCGCGAACATCGGTGGTACCTGGGACCTGTTCAAGTACCCCGGCATCCGCTCCGACTCGGACATGCTGACCTTCGGCTTCGGTTTCCGTCCGTGGATCGGCACCAAGGTGCTCGCCGACGGCGCCAGCATCCGCCAGTACGTGGAGGACACTGCCGAGGAATACGGCGTCACCGACCACATCAGCTTCGGTCGCAAGGTCGTCACCGCCGACTTCGACCGCGCCGCGGCCCAGTGGACCGTCACCGCCGTCATCGAGGAGACCGGCGAGACCGAGACCTGGACCGCCAATGTGCTCGTCGGCGCCAGCGGCTACTACAACTACGACGAGGGCTACCAGCCCACCTTCCCCGGTCAGGACGACTTCCAGGGCCAGATCGTGCACCCGCAGCACTGGCCCGAGGACCTGGACTACACCGGCAAGAAGGTCGTGGTCATCGGCTCCGGCGCCACCGCCATCACGCTGATCCCGTCGATGGCCGACAAGGCCGCCCACGTCACCATGCTGCAGCGCTCGCCCACCTGGATCCAGGCGCTGCCCTCGGACGACCCGGTCGCCATCGGTCTGAAGAAGTCGCGCGTGCCCGACCACATCGCCTACAAGATCGGTCGCGCCCGCAACATCGCGCTGCAGCGCGCCAGCTTCCAGCTCTCGCGCACCAACCCCGAGCTGGCCAAGAAGCTCATGCTGGCCCAGGTGCGCCTGCAGGTCGGCAAGAACGTGGACCTGCGCCACTTCACCCCCAGCTACAACCCGTGGGACCAGCGCCTGTGCGTGGTGCCCAACGGTGACCTGTTCAAGGTGCTCAAGAGCGGCAAGGCCGACATCGTCACCGACCACATCGAGACCTTCACCGAGAAGGGCATCCGGACCAAGTCCGGTCAGGAGCTCGAGGCCGACATCATCGTCACCGCGACCGGCCTGAACGTGCAGATGCTCGGCGGCATCACCATGAGCATCGACGAGCAGCCGGTGAAGTTCAACGAGACGGTCGCCTACAAGAGCGTGCTGTACTCCGACATCCCGAACTTCCTGATGATCATCGGCTACACCAACGCCTCCTGGACGCTCAAGGCCGACCTCGCCGCCGCGTACCTGTGCCGGGTGCTCAACATCATGCGCGACCGCGGCTACACCACCTTCGAGGTGCACGCCAACCCCGAGGACATCGCCGACGAGTCGCTCATGGGTGGCGCGCTGACCTCCGGCTACATCCAGCGCGGCAACGCCGCGATGCCGCGCCAGGGCGCGCGGGGCGCGTGGAAGCTGGTCAACAACTACTACCGGGACCGCACGCTGATGCACAAGGCCCCCGTCGACGACGGTGTCCTGCGGTTCAGCAAGGTCGGCACCGCCGTCGAACCCGGCGAGAAGGTCGCTCGCGCCTGACCCGGACCACCCCCGACGGGGCCCGGCACACCACCGTGTGCCGGGCCCCGTCGTCGGTGTCGGGGTGGGTTGCGTTCCCGTGGGCGAACTTTCAGCGTCTCCCGTAGTATCGCGGGCGAGGGACACCGCCCGGGGAGATGAAGGAGGACGGTGTGGGAGTCTGGGAGTGGATACGGCGCTTCGCCGCGACGACACCGGGTGTCATCGGCGGGGTGCTCGTGGTCACCACGATCACCTGTCTGCTCGCCGGATCGACCGTCGGCGGCCAGCTCGACGCCAAGATCGAGCGCACCGAGCAGGTGCTGGACCGCACCGAACCGCTGGCCTTCGCCGCGCAGAGCCTCTATGTCTCCCTCTCGGCCGCCGACGCGGGCGCGGCCACCGCGTTCCTGTCCGGCGGCATCGAATCCCCGCAGGTCCGCGACACCTACGAGCAGGCACTGGCCGACGCCGCCGCCGCGCTGGCCGAGGCGACCGCCGGGGCCACCGACGCCCGCAGCCGGGCCATCGTCGCCCGCATCGCCGCCGACCTGCCCACCTACACCGGTCTGGTGGAGACCGCCCGCGCCAACAACCGCCAGGGCTTCCCGGTCGGCTCGGCCTATCTGCGTCAGGCCTCCGATCTCATGCAGACCTCCCTGTTGCCGCAGGCCGAACAGCTCAACGAGGCCCGCTTCGCCGCGGTCCGCGCCGACCAGGACCGCGTCGGCGCGCTGCCCTTGACCGGCGTGCTGCTGTTGCTGCTGGTCCTGGTGGCCTGCGCGGTGGGCTCGATGCTGTTGCTGCGCCGCACCAATCGCCTCGTCAACGCCGGAATCGCGCTGGCCGCGGCGGCCACCCTGCTGGCCCTGCTGTGGACCGCGGGCGCGACCGTCGCGGCCGCGCAGGTGCTCGACACCGGTGACGACGGCGCGGGCGCGCGGCTGGAACACCTGGCCGGTGCGCGCATCCTCGCCCAGCAGGCCCGCACCGACGAGACCCTCGCCCTCATCACCCGCGGCGACATCACCGCACCGGAGAAGTCGTTCCAGACCCACACCGCCGAGCTGTCCCAGCGCCTCACCGACGCGGGCGCGGGCGACTCGGCCGCGGTGCGCGCCCTGACGAATTGGACCGCGGGCCACAACGCCCAGCGCACCGCCTACGAGAAGGCCGACTACGCGGGCGCGGTCGCCCAGGCGATCGGCACCGCCCCCGACAGCTCGGCCACCAGCTTCGCCCACCTCGACGAGGAACTGCGCGGCGCGCTCGCCCGGGCCCGCGCCGATCTGCGTGATGGTGTCGACGACGCGGGAACCCTGTTGACGCTGAGCCCCTTCGGCACCCTGGCCCTGCTGCTGGCGGCGGCGGGCGCGGTGATCACCGGCCTGTGGCCCCGGATCAAGGAGTTCCTGTGAGGATCCGACGTCCCCTGCTGGCGGCGGGTCTCGCCGTCGTCGCCGTGTTCGCCACGGGCTGCGGTGACGCGCCCGCCCCGTCCACCATCGCCGCCACCGCGGTCGCGCCCCCGCTGCCCGGCGCCGAGGAGATCACCAGCGCGCCGGTGGAACAGGGCGGCGGAATCTGCGACGCCGAAGGCACTCTCGCGCCGGGCGCGCAACCCCGCCCCGGCGCGATGCCCGCGGGCTCGACCATGGCCGCCATCGTGGCCAACGGGCGGTTGCGGGTCGGCGTCGACCAGAACACCTACATGTTCGGCTTCCGCAATCCGTCCACCGGGCGGCTCGAGGGCTTCGACATCGACCTGGCCAGGGAGATCGCGCGCGACCTGTTCGGCGACCCCGACAAGATCGAATTCCGTTCCGTGACCGCCGCCGAGCGCATCCCGCTGCTGCAGGAGCAGAAGCTCGACATGATCGTGCGCACCTTCTCGGCCACCTGCGAGCGTCGCCGCGAGGTCGGCTTCTCCAGCGCCTATTACGTGGCCGCGCAGCGGATCGTGGCCCCGCGCGGCTCCGGCATCGGCTCGGCGGCGGCGCTGGCGAACAAGCGGGTGTGCGTGGCCAAGGGCACCACCGCGGCCGCCCCGCTGTTCGCGCTGGCGAAGCCGCCGTCGGTGCTCGGGGTGACCAACTGGACCGACTGCCTGGTCGCGTTGCAGCAGGGCACCGTCGACGCGATCAGCGGCGACGAGCCGATCGTGGCCGGACTGGTGGCCCAGGACCACAATCTGGCCATCGTGGGGGAGTCGATCGGTACCGGCGCCTACGCGGTCGGCGTGCCCAAGGGCGACGACGATCTGGTGCGCTTCGTCAACGGGGTGCTCGACCGCGCCCGCGCCGACGGCACCTGGCAGCGCATCTACCAGCAGCATCTGGCCTCCCTCGGCCCGTCGCCCGGGCCACCGGCGCCGCGGTACGTCGGATGACCTCGCCGATTCTCGGCACCGCCGAGATCGATCGTGAACTGTCCGCCCGCGCCGCCGAACTGGCGACGGTGACCAGCACCCTGCTGGAACTGGACCGTCATCCCGGGCTGGTGCTGGTGCGCCGCTACCCGCCCGTCGGGGAGACCGCGCGCCGCTGGGCGCCGGTGGAACAGGCGCTGGGCGCGCTGTGGGAGGACCTGGGCCGGGTGCGGGCCATCCTCACCGAAGCCGAGACCGTCCGCGCGGGCCGGGCCCGCCTCGACGACCGTGCCAGGGCCCGGCTGACGATGCTGCTGCGCGGGCGCCCCCACGAGATCGACCGTGTCCCGATCCCGCTGGGCCAGCGCGGTCTCACCGGCCCGAGCGAAACCGTGGTCACCGTCGGGATCGCGGACTGTCTGGACCGCATGCGCGCCGCCTTCGCCTTCGTCGTCCCGTTCGCCGAGGAGGTCGAATCGGTCGACCGGCGGGTGCTCGGCGCGGTGGCCCCACTGCAACAGCGGGTCGAGCAGGCCCACAGTGCCCTCGATGCCGCCGCCGAACCGCTCGCGGCACTGCTGCGCCGCGCGGGCACCGACCCGCTCGGCTTCGCGCCGGGCGAGATCGATGCCGCCTTGGCCGCGCTCACCGCCCTCGTCGACACCGAAACCGCCCGCCACGCCGACCATCTCGCCGTCGCGGCCGACCTCCCCGCCGCGGTCGCCGCCCTGCGCGCCGAACTGTCCGCCCTCGACGCGCTGCAGCACCGCGCCTCCGAGGCCGCGCGGCAGGCCGAGCACAAGATCGCCACCGCCGAACTCCCGGCTGGCGGCGAACCGGTGACCCGCCTGTCCGCCGAACTCGACACCCTCGGCACCGCGCCCACCCGCCCGACCGTCGAACACCTGCTCGCGCTGCGCGCCCGCGTCCACGACGCGCGCGAAACCGCCACGCGGCGAGCCGAATTGGCTGACGGACTGCTCGACCGACGCGCCGAACTGCGCGGTAGGCTCACCGCCTATCGCGCCAAGGCGGACCGGCTGGGTCTGAGCGAGGATCGCGATGTGCTCGCCGCCGACCGGATCGCGGCCGGGCTGCTCGGACGGCGTCCGTGCGATCTCGCCGCGGTCACCCGCGCGGTCGCCGACTATCGTTCGATCATCGGGGAGAAAGCGGGGCGGAGAGCATGACATGTACTGAACCCGGGTGTGACGGCACCGTCGAGGACGGGTACTGCGCCGTCTGCGGCACCGCGCCCGTCGTGAGCGCGGCACCGGCCGCCGCGACTCCCGTCCGCTCGCGCACCACCGCCCAGCCCCGTGCCGGTGCCCCCGCGCCGCCGCCTCGCGCGCCCGGCACCTGCGCCGAACCCGACTGCGGCGGAACGATCGCCGACGGCTACTGCGAGGTCTGCGGCACCGCCCCGACCGCGACCGGCACCGCCCCGACCGGTGCTGTCTACAGTCCCTCCGCACCCACCATCAGCGAACGCGGCCGCACCTCCAGCCGCTCGGTCCGCACCCGCAGCGGCTCGGCCCGCTCGGCCGCCCGCGGCAGGCTCGGCGCCGGACTCGTCGAGGTCCCGCCGGTGCCGCGCGTCGACCCCGCCTCGGCCGTGCTCACCGATCCCCAAGTGCCCGAATCGGATCGCTACTGCGGCAAGTGCGACAAGCCGGTCGGGCGCGGCCACGACGGCGTCGCCGGGCGCACCGCCGGGTTCTGCCCGCACTGCGGCACCCGCTACTCGTTCGTGCCCCGGCTGCGGGCGGGCGATCTGGTCGGCGGCCAGTACGAGGTGGCCGGTGCCCTCGCCCACGGCGGGCTCGGCTGGATCTACCTGGCCACCGATCACCGGGTCAACCGGCGCTGGGTGGTGCTCAAGGGCCTCATCGACACCGGTGATCCGGATGCGCTGGCCGCGGCGCTGGCCGAACGACGGTTCCTCGCCGAGGTCGACCACCCCAATATCGTCAAGATCCACAACTTCACCGAGCACATCGACACCGCGGGCGACCCGGTGGGCTACATCGTCATGGCCTACGTCGGCGGCACCTCGCTCAAGCAGATCCTGCGTGCCCACCGCGCGGCCACCCAGCGGTATCTCCCGCCCGCCCAGGCCATCGCCTACGTGCTCGAGATGCTGCCCGCGCTGGGCTATCTGCACGCGCGCGGCTGGGCCTACTGCGATTTCAAGCCCGACAACGTCATGCAGACCGAGGAACGTCTCGAGCTCATCGACCTCGGTGCCGTCATCGCCATGGACGACACCACCAGCCCCATCTACGGCACTCTCGGCTACCAGGCCCCCGAGATCGCCGAGACCGGTCCCACCGTGGCGACCGAGGTCTACACCGCGGGCCGCACGCTGGCCGTGCTCATGCTGCGGGTGCCCTCCGTCGACGGCCGCCTCGGCCCGCTACCGACCCCCGAGGCCGAACCGCTGCTGGCCGACCACGATTCGCTGTACCGGTTCCTGCTGCGCGCCACCGACCCCGACCCGCTGCACCGTTTCGCCTCCATGAGCGAGATGGCCGACCAGCTCACCGGTGTGCTGCGCGAGGTCCTCGCCACCGGCGACGGTGTCCCGCGCCCGGGGGTGTCCGGCTCGTTCGGCCCGGCCCGCGCGGTCTTCGGCATCGACAGCGCCACCCCCGATCCCGCCGCCCTGGTCACCGGACTGCCCGCGCCGCTGGTCGACCCGGCCGACAGCGGCGCCGCGCTGCTGGCCACCACCGACGCCGCCACCCCCGCCGAACTCGAACAGGCGCTCACAGCCGGTCCGCGCGCGGCGGTCACCGGCGCGGACGAGTCGACCGAGATCCCGCTGCGCCTGGTCCGCGCCGAACTCGAGGCAGGCGACGCGACCGCCGCCCTGGCCCGCCTCGACGCGCTGGGCCCCGACCTGGAATTCGACTGGCGCCCGGTCTGGTACCGGGCCGAGGCCGCCCTGCTGACCGGCGATCACGCCGCCGCCGTGGCGGATTTCGAGTCCGTGTACGCGGCCCTGCCCGGCGAGGCGGCCCCCAAACTGGCGCTGGCCGCCGCCCTCGAACTCGACGCGCGCGCGGGCGAGCCCGACACGATCGACGAAGCGGGCCTGCGCCGCGCGCTGTCGCTCTACGATCTGGTCTGGCGCACCGACCACACCTACCTCGCGGCGGCGTTCGGCGCGGCCCGACTGCGCCGCGCACTGGGCGACCGCCCCGGCGCGGTGACGGTGCTCGACCAGGTGGAGCGATCCTCCGCGATGTTCACCGAGGCGCGGGTGGCGGCCGTGGAAACGCTGCTGGCCGACCGCGATCCGGGGGAGTTGGACGAGGCGCTGCTGCGCGAGGCCGGGCAGCGGGTCACCGACCTGCGGCTGGACTCGCGCAAACGCGCCGCGCGGGTGCGGATGTATGTGCTGGAAGCGGCGCTGACCTGGCTCCGGTCGGGGCAGCGGCCACAGGCACCAGGCAAGCTGTTGGACGTGGAATTCACCGAGCAGGGAGTGCGGACGGGGTTGGAACGATGCTTGCGGACACTGGCGCGCGACGCCGAGGACATGTGGACCCGGTTCGTCCTGGTGGACCGGGCGAACGCGGTGCGCCCGAGGACCACGCTGTGAACGCGCCGGGATGTCCGGACTGTGGGGGGTCGGCCAGGGCGGGACACCGCTTCTGTGAGGGCTGCGGCCGGGAACTCGGGGTGCGCAAAGTCGCCATCCCCGTGCACGATCCGGTCGCGGTACCGCAGTGCTCGACCTGCGGGGAACGGCGCTACGAGAGCGGGCTGTGCGTGCAGTGCGGCAGCCCCACACCGATGCCCGACCGATTCGAGGACGACCTGGGCGCGGTCTACCTCCTCACCGATCGCGGGATCAGCCACTCCCGCAACGAGGACGCCGTCGCGGCCGCCGTGCGCGAGGGCGACGGCATCCGGGTGATCGTGGTCAGCGACGGTGTCTCCACCTCGCAGGACCCGCAGGCCGCCTCCGGCACCGCGGCCCGCACCGGGGTCGACGCCGCCCTCGCGGCGCTGGCCGACGGCCGCTCCGACGCCGACAGCGTGATGGCCGGGCTGGCCACGGCGACCGCGGCGGTGCGCGGGATGTCGCGCACCGCCGAGTACGCGCCTTCGTGCACCTACGTCTCGGCGATCGTGCGCGACACCGCGACGGGCACCGAGATCACCGTCGCCAATGTCGGTGACAGCCGGGCCTTCTGGCTGGCCGCGGGCGACCCGACCGCCTCGCGCCGACTCAGCGTCGACGACTCGTGGGCCCAGGCCCTCGTCGACGCGGGCGCCATGGACGAGGAGGCGGCCATGCACGATCCGCGCGCGCACACCCTGCTGCGCTGGCTCGGCGCCGACGGCAGCGAGACGCCCTGGTCGGGCAACTGCCTGCAACACATGACCGTCACCGAACCGGGCACCCTGCTGCTGTGTAGCGACGGCCTGTGGAACTACCTGCCCGACGCGGTCGCGCTGGCCGGGTTCACCGTCGAGACCTCGCCGCAGGCCGCGGCCCGCGCGCTGGCCGACTTCGCCATCAACAGCGGCGGCAGTGACAACATCACCGTCGCGCTGGCCCCGGTGCCGGTGGCGGTCGTCGCGTCCCCGGATCCAGGAGTGTCATGAGTTCGGCAGAGTCCGCGGGTATCTCGATCGCCGTCGATCAGAACGAGTTCCTCGCCGAGGGCGCGAGCGTGGTCGACGCGGTGCTGACCGTGACCACCGGTCCCGAACTGGCCGCCGTCGCCACCCCGCCACCGCGGCTGGAGATCCTGATCATCGACTGCTCGGGGTCGATGGGCAACAAGCAGAAGTTCGAGCACGCCCGCGCGGCCACCCGCACCGCGATCGACGAGATCCCGGACGGGACGGCGTTCGCGATCATCGAGGGCACCGAGGTCGCCCGGCTGATCTATCCGGCCGACGGCCGTCTGTCCGCGCCCGCCGACCGCGCCCATCGCGGCGCGGCCCGCACGGCGCTGGCCACCCTGCGCCCCGACGGCGGCACCGCCATGGGCTCCTGGCTGGCGCTGGCCCGCGAGGTCGCGGCCGCCCATCCCGGCGCCCAGGCGCACGCGATCCTGCTCACCGACGGCAAGAACGAGCACGAGACGCCCCAGCAGCTGGCCACCGAACTCGACCGCGCCGAAGGGCTTTTCGTCTGCGACTGCCGCGGTGTCGGCGCCGACTGGGCCGCGGCCGATCTGCACACCATCTCCTCGAAACTGTCCGGCGACGCCGACATGGTCGCCGACCCGAAGGATCTGGCCAGCGATTTCGCCGCCATGATGCGCTCCTCGACGGCCCGCGTGATCCCCGAACTCACCCTGCGGGTGTGGACTCCGGCGGGCGCGCGGGTGCGGATGATCAAGCAGGTCGCCCCGGTGCTCGAGGACCTCACCGCCCGGCGCGCCGACATCGGCGCGCAGGTGGGGGAGTACCCGCTGTCGTCGTGGGCGGCCGAGGAACGCGAATACCACGTGCGGATCGAACTGGAACCGGCCGCGCCGGGCCGGGAGAAGCTGGCCGCGCGGCTGAGCGTGCTGGCCGGTGACGAGGTGCTCGGTCAGGGCCTGGTGCGCGCGGTGTGGACCACCGACACCACGCTCTCGACCCGGATCAGCACCAGGGTCGCGCACTACACCGGTCAGGTCGAGCTGGCCCAAGCGGTCCAGGAGGGCTTGGCCGCGCGTCGCAGCGGTGACCTGTCCACCGCCACCGCCAAACTGCGCAGGGCCGTCGAGCTGGCCGCGGCCTCCGGGCACGAGGCCACCGCCAAACTGCTGCGCGGGGTCGTGGAGGTCGACGACCGCGACGGCACGGTGAAACTACGCGGACAGGTCGCCGCCGCCGACGAACTCGCGCTCGACATCCGCTCGACGAAGACGGCACGGGTCCGCCCGGAGGGAGGCTGACATGCCGGTGTGCGCGGACGGGCACCAGTCGCGGGCCATCGACTACTGCGATGTCTGCGGCTCGGCGCTCACCGGTGGCCCGACCCCCGATCCCGCCGCCGCGCTGCGGCTGTGCCCCTCGTGCGCCACGCCCACCAGCGGCCGGTTCTGCGAGGTGTGCGGGCACGACTCGGCCCTGCCCGCCGACCCCGCCGCGGGCCGACTCGGTGACGCCACCGGGCCCGTCGACCGCCCGCCCGCCGGGCGCCGCTGGTTCGCCCGCGTCTTCGCCGACCGCGAGTTCTACACGCGCGTGCAGGCCCGTAAGGGCCCCGACGCCGAACGCGTCGCCTTCCCCGAGTCGTATCCGGAACGCCGGATCGAGTTGCGCGGCGGGCAGATCCTGATCGGCAAGCGCTCGACCTCGCAGGGCATCGTCCCGGAGATCGACCTCGGGATCGCCCCGGCCGACCTCGGGGTCTCGCGCGCGCATGCGATGATCCGGGTGGACGAGACCGGCGCGCTCACCGTCACCGACCTGGGCTCGACCAACGGCACCAGCCTCGACGGCGCCGAGACACCCATCGTCGCGCAGGTGGCGATCGCGGTCGGGGACGGCAGCCGGATCCACGTCGGCGGCTGGACGACCATCGCGATCACCGCCGAACCATAGACGTATCTGTTCACCGAACCGTAGGGTCTGGAGATCATGACGAAGTTCGACGGGAAGACCTGCCTGATCACCGGCGCGGCCAGCGGCCTCGGCCGCGCCACCGCGTTCGCGGCCGCCGCCAAGGGCGCTGACCTCGTGCTCACCGACATCACCGAGGACACCCTCGCCGCGACCGCCGACGAGCTGCGCGCCCAGGGCGCCACCGTGCACCTGGCACACGCCGCCGATGTCAGCGACCACTCCGCCGTCGTCGGCTTGGCCGCGCACACCTTCGAGGCCGTCGGCCGGGTCGACATCGTGATGAACGTGGCGGGCATCGCCACCTGGGGCACCGTCGACAAACTCAGCCATCAGCAGTGGCGCCGTACCGTCGACATCAACCTGATGGGGCCCATCCACGTCATCGAGGAGTTCGTCCCGCCGATGATCGAGGCCGGGCGCGGCGGGCACATCGTGAACGTGTCCTCGGCGGCCGGGCTGTTCGGCCTGCCCTGGCACGCGCCCTACAGCGCGACCAAGTTCGGGCTACGCGGTGTCTCGGAGGTGCTGCGCTTCGATCTGCGCCGCCACAAGATCGGCGTGAGCCTGGTGTGCCCCGGCGCGATGGCCACGCCCATGGTCGACAGCCTCGACATCGCCGGGGTCGACCGTGACTCCGAGGCCCTGCACAAGGCCATGAAACTGTTCCTGCGCCACGCCGTCACCCCCGACCAGGCCGCCACCGCGGTGGTCAAGGGCGTCGAACGCAACCGCTACTTCGTCTACACCTCGCGCGACATCCAGCTGGCCCACTGGGGCCAGCGCTACTTCCCCTACGGCTACACCCTGGCGATGCGCGGGCTCAACAACGTCATGACCAACTACGCCACCAAGAACGCCCTGGTGCGCTGACCCGCGCTCACCCGGCCAGCTCGGCCGGGTCGGTATTGGCGCCGCACAGCACCACGCACACCCGTTCGCCCGGTTCCGGTCGATAGGCCGGGCCCGCGCCGGTGTCCAGCAGCGCCGCCAGCGCGGTGGCCGCGCCGTTCTCCACCGCGATCCGGTGCTCGGCCCACAGCCGCCTGCGCGCGGCGCGGATCGTCTCGTCGTCGACGAGCACCGAGCGCACGTCGCCCTGCTGGGCGGCGGCCAGGGCCATGGCCGAGACGTTCGGCGCGCCCAGCGAGTCGGCGGCGATCGAGTCCACGCTGACCTGTACCGGCCGTCCCGCGGCGAGCGCGGCGTGCAGCGATGAGCATCCGGCCGGTTCCACCGCGATCGTGCGCACCCCGGCGTGCCGGGCCGCCACCGCCGTTCCGGTGAACAAGCCGCCGCCGCCGACCGCGACCAGCACGGTGTCCAGATCGGGGATCGTCGCGGTGATCTCCCGGAGCAGGGTGCCCGCCCCGGCGGCGATGAGCGGATGGTCGTAGGCGTGCGCGGCCAGCGCGCCGGTGCTCGCGGCGAACTCCTGGCATGCCGCCAGCGCCTGCTTGTACTCCGGACCGATCAGTCGTACCTCGGCGCCGTAGTCACGCAGTCGACCGATTTTCACCGGCGGCGCGGACTCGGGCAGGAACACCGTCGCGGGCACGCCCGCCGCGCGGGCCGCCCAGGCGCACGCCAGCCCCGCGTTGCCACCGGAGGCGATCGTCACACCGGCCTCGGGCAGGGTGCCCGCCGCCGCGTGCGCGCGCACGAAATTCTGCGCTCCGCGCGCCTTGAACGAGCCGGTGAACTGCAGGAACTCCAGCGCGAACCACAGCGGATCCGGGCCGGGACCGGCCGGTGCGACGGTGATCGGACGAACCAGTCCGTCGATCCGGGCCGCCGCCGCGGTGATGTCGTCATAGGTGGGTGTCACGCCTCGACTATGCCACCGCCCTCCCGCGTGTCGCGGCGTGTCGAACCGCCTGATGAGCGGGGTGATTGTTACGAGGGGTTTACGCCGGGCCAGGTCTGGGTAAATCACAGATTGGTAACAAGCTCGAAGGCGGGATGTCGTGTCGGAACGGGGACGCGAATTCCCTACCGATCCGGCGCACACCCCGGCGTGTCAGCAAAGGATGTGCACATGAGCGAGCGAACTGAGCGACCCGTGGTCGTGCCGAGCGGCAGCGAGGTACGGGCATGAGCGCGAACCTGATGATCGTGGACGACGACGTCCAGATGCGCGGGAGCCTACGCCGCGCGATGGAGGACGAGGGATACGCCGTCGCGGAGGCGGGCATCCCGGCCGACGCCCTCGACCGGCTCCGCAACGACGGGCCGCCGGATCTGATGATCGTCGACCTGATGCGCGGCGAGACCGACGGCTTCGACTGCATCCGGGAGATCCGGCGCGATCACGACGTGCCGATCATCGTGATCAGCACCCGCTACGACACCCACGACGTGGTGGCGGCCCTCGAGGCCGGTGCCGACGACTTCGTCAGCAAGCCGTTCGAGATCAAGGAGATCACCGCCCGGATGCGCGCGTTGCGCCGACGGGCCAGGATCACCGCCGATCGCGACGCCACGCCCGAGGTCGTCCTCGACGCCGATCCGGTGTCCCCGCTGGTGCTCGCCACCGACGCGGGCGCGGTGCGGCGCGGCGAGGAGGAGATCCACCTCACGGTCACCGAATTCCGGTTGCTGTGCGAATTGGCCGAGACCCCGGGGCGTGTGCTCAGCCGATCCGTACTGCTCGAAAGAGTCTGGGATCAAGGCTTTTTCGGCGACGAACGCATCGTCGACGTCCACGTGCGGCGTCTGCGCACCAAAATCGAACGCGATCCCTCCGATCCGCGCATCGTCGTCACCGTGCGCGGCCTGGGTTATCGCCTCGACGTGCAGTCGCAGTAAACGATTCGTCATACAACCGCAAAGAGCTCGACACAAAGACCGCAAAGTCAGTTGGACATGTTAGATATATGCCAACGTCCACCATGTCCATCGAGCCCGCGGCCACCCCGGCGGAGCCCGGTTCGGAAACGAGATTGCGCCCGCCGCGTTTGGGCGACGGAGCACAGTTGTGGCGGATCGCTCGCGATTCACAGGTGCTCGACGTCAATTCCAGCTACGCCTATCTCCTGTGGTGTCGCGATTTCGCGGCCAGCTCCCGGATCGCCGAAATCGACGGTCACGCAGCCGGATTCGTCATCGGCTACGTGCGGCCCGAATCCCCGGACACCCTGTTCGTCTGGCAGATCGCGGTCGACGCCGAATTCCGTGGTCGCGGTCTCGCCGCGAAGATCCTGCACACCCTGCTCGATTCGGTGGCCGACGCCGGAATCACCACCTTGGAAACCACGATCTCACCCGGTAACACCGCCTCACAGGCATTGTTCACCGCGGTGGCCCGGGAGCGCGGCGCGCAATTACGCGTCGACTCCCTGTTCGAAGAGAACGATTTTCCCGATTCACACGAGGCCGAACAGCTGTATGTCATCTCACCTGTTCAGCGCCAGGAGGAACGACGATGATCACGACCACCGACACCAGCATCTTCGAGGCCATGGAATCGAATGTGCGCGGATACTGCCGTGACTGGCCGTCCGTCTTCACCTCCGCCCAGGGCGCCTGGCTGCGCGACGAGCAGGGGCGTGAATACCTCGATTTCTTCGCCGGTGCGGGCGCGCTGAACTACGGGCACAACAACCCGATTCTCAAGCGCGCGTTGATCGACTACATCGCCAGCGACGGCATCACCCACGGCCTGGACATGTCCACCGTGGCCAAACGGGAGCTGCTCGAGACCATCCGCGACACCCTGCTCTCCCCGCGCGGACTGGACTACAAAGTCCAGTTCCCCGGCCCGACCGGCGCCAACGCGGTCGAGGCCGCGCTCAAACTGGCTCGCAAGGTCACCGGCCGCAAGACCGTGCTCAGCTTCACCAACGCCTTCCACGGCATGACCCTGGGCGCGCTGTCGGTCACCGGTAACGCCGCCAAGCGCGCCGGTGCCGGGGTGCCGCTCGAGCACGCCACCCCCATGCCCTACGACGGCTACTTCGACAACACCATCGAGGACTTCGGCTGGATGCAGCGCGTGCTCGACGACAGCTCCTCGGGCTTCGACCGCCCCGCCGCGGTGATCGTGGAGACCGTGCAGGGCGAGGGTGGCGTCAACCTGGCCCGCGCCGAATGGCTGCGTCACCTGGCCGGGCTGTGCGCCGCGCGCGACATCCTGCTCATCGTCGACGACGTGCAGATGGGCTGCGGCCGCACCGGTCCGTTCTTCTCCTTCGAGATCGCGGGCATCACTCCCGACATCGTGACGCTGTCCAAGTCGATCGGTGGCTACGGCCTGCCGATGGCGCTGGTGCTGCTCAAGCCCGAGCACGACCAGTGGGCCCCGGGTGAGCACAACGGCACCTTCCGCGGCAACAACCCGGCCTTCGTCACCGCCACCGCCGCGCTGCGTGAGTACTGGTCCGACGACAAGCTGGCCCAGAAGACCGCCGCCAACGGCGACTACGTGGCCCGCACCCTGGCCGCGGTCGCCGACCGGCACGAGGGTGTGTCCACCCGTGGTCGCGGCATGGTGCACGGCATCGTCTTCGACGATCCGTCGCAGGCGGCCAAGGTGTGCCGCACCGCCTTCGAGCAGGGCCTGCTGGTGGAGACCTCGGGCTCGATGGACGAGGTGGTGAAACTGCTGCCCCCGCTGACGCTGAGCAGCGACGAACTCGACAAGGGGCTCACCGTGCTGACCTCCTCGATCGACACCGTGTGTGGGGGTGCCGCATGATCGTGCGCACCACTGCCGAGATCACCGGCACCGAACGCGACGTGGCAGGTCCCGGCTGGCGCAGCAAGCGCATCGTGCTGGCCGGTGACCGGGTCGGTTTCTCCTTCCACGAGACCACCATCGAGGAAGGCACCGTTCACGAGTTCCACTACCAGAACCACGTGGAGGCCGTCTGGCTGGTCGAGGGCGAGGGCAGTCTGCTCGATCTCGACAATCAGCAGGTCTACCAGCTGGGGCCCGGCTCGATGTATCTGCTCGACGGCAACGAACGTCATCAGGTCACCGCCCGCACCCGCCTGCGGATGCTGTGTGTGTTCAATCCGCCGGTCACCGGCCGCGAGGTACACGATGAGAACGGGGTGTATCCGCTGATCGTCGAGGAGGATGCCCGTGTCTGACCGGCTCGACCGTTACCCCACCCGGTTGGCCGAACCCGTCCCCCATGTCGAGCGCACCGATCCGACGGTGTGGGGGCGGGTCACCTCGCCGGAGCTGGCCGGATTCGACGCGAACGGTTTCGCGACGATCCCCGCGCTGCTCAGCCCCGAGGAGGTCGCCGCCTTCGGCGCCGAGATCGGCCACCTCGCGGCCGATCCGCTGCTCTACGGCGACGAGCGGGTGATCACCGAGCCCGGCAGCGGGCAGGTGCGTTCGGTGTTCCAGGTGCATCAGCTCAGCAAGCCCATCGCCGGGCTGCTGGCCGAGTCCCGGGTCGTCGGCTTGGCCGAGGAGATCCTGGGTTCGGCGGTGTACCTGCACCAGAGCCGGGTGAACTACATGCCCGGCTTCGGGGGCAACGGTTTCGGGTGGCATTCCGATTTCGAGACCTGGCACGCCGAGGACGGGATGCCCGCGCCGCGGGCGGTGAGTCTGTCGATCGCGCTGACCGACAACTACCCGTTCAACGGCAGCCTGATGGTGATGCCCGGTTCGCACCGCACCTTCGTGCCGTGCCTGGGTGAGACGCCCGACGGGCACTACCGGGAGTCGTTGAAGCAGCAGCGGATCGGCGTGCCGACCACCGACGACATCACCTTCCTGGCCGCCCGCTACGGCATCACGCAGTTCACCGGCAAGGCCGGGTCGGCGCTGCTGTTCGACTCGAATGTGATGCACGGGTCGTCGAACAACATCACGCCCTATCCGCGCTCGAACATCTTCCTGGTGTTCAACAGTGTCGAGAACACGCTCGAGGAGCCGTTCGCGGCGCAGCGGCCGCGTCCTCGGCACATCGCGGCCAGGGATTTCACGCCGGTCCGGGAGTACGCGTCGGGCCTGGCGGATCAGGTGCGCTAGAGGATCCGAGGTAGCTCGGACAACTCGGACAGACAGGCCGCGGCCCTCGGATCGTCGGGGGCCGCGGCCTGCCACCATCGTTGTGCGCTGGCGCGGTCGCCCGCACGCAGCGCCAGAACGCCGAGATCGTAGGCGGCGCCGCTGTGGCCCGCTCTGGCTGCCTGTGTCCAGAGCAGCCGGGCCGAATCGTGTTCGCCGCGTTCGTGCATCGCGGTGCCCAGATCGTGCAGCGCCTGCCCGAAACCCGGATGATCCGGCGGGGGTGGGGGAGCGGTGGAGATCGGCGGCGGCTGCTCGAGCGTGGGTGGATCGACCGAAGAGATCGTGGTGAGCTCCACGACGAGTTCGTTGAAATCCGGTGTCCCGGGCCCGGTACTGCACCAGAGCGTGGACCCGCCGTCGGGCAGCAGGTCGACGACCATGCCGTAGTTGCCGGTCCAGGACTGCTGTCCGCCCCCGCCCGCCACCCACACCGGGGTCAGGGTGAACAGCGCGTCGGGGGCGTCGGCGGTCACCTCGATGTCCACCCCGGTCGTCAGCGCGTCGGCCCAGATGTCCACACCCGCGAGGACTTTCCCGTTGTGGCGCACGTGCCCGTCCTGCACGCTCAGCCCCAGTCCGAGCCCGGACACCTCGGCGGGCGGCATCACCGACAGCGCCCGCAACCGCACCGCCGTCGTCCCGACGGGCAGTGCCTCGGCGTACATCGGATAGACCGCGGCGCCGCACCAGTCGATCGGTTCGGCGCCGGTGTACCGCCGCTCGAGCGGCAGCGGATCGAGCGGAGGTCGCGCGCCGGGATCATTCATCGGTGCAGCCCACCCTTTCCGCGCGACGACCCCCTCGCGGCACCGGCCCGGTCCGCGGTTGCGCGCTACACCGTACCCGGCTCGGCGCGGCCCCGGAGCGGATTCGCGTCAAGACCCGGCGACCCGCTGACCTGCTCCTGATCTCGGAGACGGAGCGAGGCAGCGGGATTCGCCAGGATATAGCCGGACCGATGGGACCGGGGTCAGACGGCGACCGCTTCGCCGATCTCCTCCTCGACCGCGGCGGGCGCGACCGGCTTCGGCGCCACCCGCGCCTCGTGCCGTCCGGCGATCAGCACCAGCACCACCCCGACGGCCAGCCAGCCGAACAGCCCGAGCAGTCGCGCGCCGTAGCCCGCGCCACCGTCGAAGTAGAGCAGGTTGCGCAGCCCCTCGACGAAACCGGCGCCGTTCCAGAAGGAGTGCAGCGCGCCGAAGAAGCCGTTCTGCAACTGCGGCCCGTACACCCCGCCCGAGGTGGTGAAGTTCAGCATCACGAACAGGGTGATGAGCGCGAGCGTGGTCCAGCGCTTGAGGAAGGTGTGCAGTCCGATGCCGATCAGGATGATCCCGCTGGTGTAGAGCCAGGCGAAGCCGAACACCGCCGCGTACCCGTGGTCGATCACATCGAAGACCCCGGCCGCCACCACGACCCCGATGATGCTGACCACCAACGCCGTCACCACACCCACCGCGGCCCGCACCCGCATCCGCAGCGTCGCGCCCGCCGCGCCGATCACCGCGACACTGCCGTAGGCGCCCACGCTCAACGCGACCAGGAGGAAGAACAGCCCCTGCCCCGACGGGTCCCCGTCGGCCTTCGCCGTCACGTCGGTGACCACCAGCGGCACGCCCTGATGATCGGAGACCTGTCGGAAGGCCAACTCGGCGGCCATCGCGGTGGTGTCCGAGCCCGCCGTGGCGACCAGCAGCTCGGGCCGGGTCGGGTCGGGAAGGTAGGCGCCGATGAGCTCGCGGTCGTGGAGCTTGTCGATCGCCGCGGCCCGGTCGGGCACCGTGACGACGTCGAGTCCGGCCCCGCCCTTGTCCTTCATCGTCTGCGCCAGCACCATCGCCTGCGGCGAGTCACCGACGACGGCCAGTTCCAGATGGTTGGGCGTCGGCTGATGGAAGGCGCCGAGATAGGCGAAGGCCATCCCGAGGCACATCAGCAGGGGTGTCAGCAGGTGCCCGGCCAGATGCCGGAACTGGGTGCGCGTCATCGACGAGATTCTCCAAACAGTTGGTAAATGCAACTAAGTATTGTTGTAGGATACAACTATGAATGCGCGAGACACAAGGGCCGCCGATGTGGACACCATCCAGCGCGAGCTCACCGCCTTCGCCCGCCGGGCCCGTGGCCGCGCCGCCGAACTGCACCCCGAGCTGAGTCTGGTCGCCTACAGCATCCTCGACCTCGTGCTCGAGCGCGGCGGCTGTCAGGCCACCGACCTGGCCGAACAGTTCCTGCTCGACAAGTCGACCGTCAGCAGACAGGTGAGCACCCTGGAGCAGCAGGGCTACCTCGAACGCGAGGTCGACCCCGGCAACCGGCGCAACCACCTCCTGCGCGCGACCGAGGCGGGACGCACGGTCGCCCGCGCCGCCGAACGTCGTCGTCGCGAGGCCTTCACCGCCCGCTTCGCCGACTGGACCGACACCGATGTCGCCGCGCTCGCGTCCTATCTGGTCCGCTACAACCACGGCGACTGATCGGCAGCGCGCCGATGCGGTGGTACGAGGGGATTCGGCATCCCCGTGGCTATCGCGCGCGTCACCGTCGGGCCCGGTCGGTTCCGCGACCAGGCACAAGAGTCGGTATAGTCGCCGCGGATGAGTAGTGACACCACCCACCCCGCGCAGCAGCGAACCCCACGCCCGATCAACCGAGCATGGTGGCTGGTGCCGGTGCTGCTCACGATCGCGGCGGTGATCTACAGCGAGCTCCCCGGCTGGCCGTTCAAGGGCTACTCCGGCGGGTTCATCGACCTACAGGTCTACCGGCTCGGCATCGAGGCGATGCGCGACGGCGCCGACATGTACGGCCAGCTGCCCAAGACCACCGCGGGCATCGGCCTCCCGTTCATCTATCCGCCGTTCGCGGCCATCGCCCTGGCCCCGTTCGCGCTGCTGCCGTGGGGCACGGCCAAGATCCTCTACGTGCTGGCCTCGATCGCCGCCGTCGCCTGGACGCTCTACCTGGTCGCGCGCCGCTATCAGCCCGACAGCAAGCAGGCCGCGCTGTTCGTCACCGCCTGCGCCCTGCCGGTCGCGATGGTGCTGGAACCGGTGCGCTCGACCATCGACTTCGGCCAGGTGAACCTGCTGCTGATGGTCCTGGTCGCCACCGACTGCCTGCTGCCCAAGACCCGCTACCCGCGCGGCATGCTGGTCGGGCTCGCCGCCGCCATCAAGCTGACCCCGGCCGCGTTCGTCCTCTACTTCCTCGTCCGCAAGGACTACAAGGCCGCCGCCACCGCCGCGGCCACCGGTGCCGTGGCCACCATCGCCTCCTTCGCGCTGCTGCCCACCGAGTCCACCCGCTACTGGTTCGGCGGCCTCGGCAATGTCTCCGGCCTCAGCGGCTCGGCCTTCCACACCAACCAGTCCATCCAGGCCGTGCTGGCCCGCCTGCAGATCACCGGTCTGCCCTTCGACGCGCTGTGGCTGTTCTTCGGCGCGCTGCTGCTGGCCCTGGTCGTGCTGGCCATGCGCAAGGCCGCCGACGCCCCCGCGATCGCGCTCTCGCTCAATGCGGTCTTCACCCTGCTGCTCTCGCCGATCTCCTGGTCGCACCACTGGGTCTGGATCGCCCCCGCGCTGCTGGCCATGGTCTGCCAGGCCCGCACCCTGCCCGCCGCCAGCGCGCGCGGCTGGTACGCCACCTCGGCCGTGGTCGCCGTCGTCTTCATCGTCGGCCCGCACAGCCTGCTGCCCGACGGCGAACACCGCGAGACCGCCTGGGACTGGTGGCAGCACCTCGTCGGTGACACCTACGTCTGGCTCGCCGTCGCCCTGGTCGTCCTGTTCCTCGTGACGGGCCGCCGCCGCCCGGCCGGTACCACCGACACACCCACACCGTTGGAGGAACCCGTCCGCGCTGGCTGAGCGCTACTTCGGTGTGTCCTGCCGTCACCGACGCGGCCAATAGCGTGTTCCCGGAGTGTGATTCGGCCGGAATCCGACGCCTGCCGCCTGCCCACCGGGCCGACGGGACGGAGGCGGTGACGCCTCGTGTGATCGGATAACATGCTCACACCCTCTCGGTCCAGCAACCGGCCGGCAGAGTCAGTGTCGCGCTGTGGCGCTAATGATCGGAGACCTTCGTGCACCCCGTGGGATTCGTGCTGTCCGAATCAGGTGGGAGGAAGCTTTTTCGGCGCGGCGGCGCACCGTCGTCGCCGAACCGTGCCGGTGGTGTCCGTGGTGCGCGGTGACGCCGTGAAAGCCGATCTCTTCCCCGACGAGACCGCCCCCGGTACGCGTCGCCGCCCGCACCTCCTGCTGGTCGAAGACGACCCCGGCGACGCCGTCCTGGTCGAGGAGATGGTCGCCGACCTCACCCCGCGCCTGCGGCTGGACTGGGTACGCACCCTGGCCGAGGCCGGTGCGTGGCTGCGCGACGAGGTCCCCGACTGCGTGCTGCTGGACCTGCATCTGCCCGATGCCAGCGGGCTAGAGGCCCTGGCCCGGATCCGCGCGGACAACGACCAGGTCGCCGTCGTGGTGATGACCGGTCTCGACGAGGAGCACACCGGCCTGGCCGCGCTGGCCTCCGGCGCGCAGGACTACCTGGTCAAGGGCCGGGTGGAAGCCGAGCTGTTCGGTCGCGCGGTCCGCTACGCGATCCAGCGCAAGCAGGCCGAACGCACCAGCGCCGCCCTGCAGGCCAGCCAGATGCGGGCCCAGGAGAACGCCCGCCTCGAACGCGGCCTGCTGCCCACGCCGCTGCTCGGCGCGGACCGCGCGGTCGAGGTCGTCTCGCGGTATCGGCCCGGCCGCGACCACTCGCTGCTCGGCGGCGACTTCTACGACGTGGTGCAGGACCCGAGCGGGCTGGTCCACGCGATCATCGGCGACGTCTCCGGCCACGGCCCCGATGCCGCGGCCACCGGGGTGGCGCTGCGCCTGGCGTGGCGCACCCTGGTACTCAGCGGTGTCACCGGCGCCAGACAGCTGGATCTGCTGGAGGAGCTCCTCGTCGCCGAACGCGCCGACGAGCAGACCTTCGCCACCGCCACCAGCCTGGTGCTCGATCCGGCCACCGCACAGGTGCTGGTCCGTCGCGCGGGCCACCCCGGCATGCTGCGCCACAGCGCGCGCGAGGTGGGCTGGATCGAGGTCGAGGGCGGACCCGCGCTCGGCTTCGTCCCCGGCCACGCGCGCTGGCCCGCACACCAGCTGCGCCTGGACGCCGACGCCGGACTGATGCTGTTCACCGACGGCCTGTTCGAGGGCCGCGTCGGCGACGGCAGCGAACGGCTCGGCGAAGCGGGCCTGCTCGACGCGGCGCGGACGCTGCGGGCCGAACACCCGGAGGGCTTCGTCGACGCGGTGATCGGTCGGGTGGCGGAATTGTCCGCGGCCGCGGGCGGTCTGGACGACGACGTGGCCGTGCTCTACATGCGATGGCGCCAGGAGGACAAGCAGTGACGCGCACCCGAGACACCCGTTCGACCCGGCTGGTCGGCCGGATGACGGCGCAGGGCTGGTTCCAGCTGGTGTTCGCGCTGATGATCTTCGCCGTGATCGTGGGCGCCGCGGCGGGCGCGCAGGTCATCGCGCACACCAGCCGGGTCACCGATCTGCTGCTCACCCAGACCATGCCCGCCGCCACCGAATCGGCCCGCCTCGAGAACGCGCTGGTGAACCAGGAGACCGGCATCCGCGGCTACGCCAGCACCGGCGACCCACAGTTCCTCGAGCCCTACACCACGGGCAGGCAGGAGCAGGCCCTGGCCGCCGCTCGCCTGCGCGAGTTGCTCGCCGACAATCCCGAGCTGCTCGCCGACCTCACCGCCGTCGAACTCGCCGCCCAGCAGTGGCGGCGCGAATACGCCGAACCGGTCGCCACCTCGACCCCCGCCGATGCCGCCATCCGCACCGACGCCGCCGTCGCGGTGCGCGGCAAGACGCTCTTCGACACCCTGCGCGACCGGCTCGCGGCGCAGAACACCGATCTCGTCGCCGCGGTCGACCGGGCCGACGCCCAGTTGGATTCGGCGCGCACCACCCGCAACATCGTGCTGGCGGGCACCGTCGGCGCCTTCCTGCTGGCCGGTGTGCTGCTCACCGTGCTGGTGCGGCGGCTGGTGGTCCGACCGCTGCGGTACCTCACCGACTCCTCCCAGCGGGTGGCCAGCGGCCGATTCGACGCCCATATCGACTCGGTCGGTCCCTCCGATATCGCGCAGGTGTGCGCGGCGGTGGAGAACATGCGCCATCAGATCGTCGGCGAGCTCGAATCCACCCGGGTCCAGGAGAGCGCGTTGCAGCAGCAAGCCGAGGAGCTGCGCCGCTCCAACGCCGAACTGGAACAGTTCGCCTACGTCGCCTCCCACGACCTGCAGGAACCGCTGCGCAAGGTGGCCTCGTTCTGTCAGCTGCTCGACAAACGCTACGGTGACCAGCTCGACGAGCGCGGCAAGCAGTACATCGATTTCGCGGTCGACGGCGCCAAGCGCATGCAGATCCTCATCAACGACCTGCTCACCTTCTCCCGGGTGGGCCGCATGTCCGACGGCACCGAACCGGTCGAACTGGACCAGACCCTCGACGACGCCCTCACCGCCCTGTCGGCGAGCATCGAGGAATCCGGGGCCAAGATCGACCGGCCCGAGTCGCTGCCCCGGTTGATCGGTGAACCGACTCTGCTGACCATGCTGTGGCAGAACCTCATCGGCAACGCGATCAAGTTCCGCACCCCCGAGCTGACGCCCGTGATCAGCGTCACCTGCACCCCCGGTGCCGAGGACGAGTGGGAGTTCTCGGTGTCGGACAACGGCATCGGCGTCGCCCCCGAGTTCGCGGAGAAGGTCTTCGTGATCTTCCAGCGCCTGCATTCCCGGGACGCCTACGGCGGCACCGGAATCGGCCTGGCCGTCTGCAAGAAGATCGTCGAATTCCACGGTGGTCGCATCTGGATCGACACCGACCACCACGACGGCACCCGCCTGTGTTTCACCCTCCGGGCCGACGCGTCCGCCCTGCCCGTCCGTATCGCCCAGAAAGAGGCCATCGCATGACCGATCCCGGCCAGCCGATCGACATCCTGCTCGTCGAAGACGATCCCGGCGACGAATTGATGACCAGGGAAGCCTTCGAGGACAACAAGATCGGCAACACCCTGCACGTGGTGCGCGACGGGGAGGAGGCGCTGGAATTCCTCTATCGGACCGGCGCCCACGCCGCCGCGCCGCGGCCGGACCTGATCCTGCTCGACCTGAACCTGCCGAAATACGACGGCAGGCAGGTGCTCGAGAAGATCAAGGCCGACCCGGAACTCAGCCACATTCCGGTGGTGGTACTCACCACCTCGGCGGCCGAGGAAGACATCTTGCGCAGCTACAAGCTGCACGCGAACGCCTACGTCACCAAGCCGGTGGATCTCGACCAGTTCATCGCCGCGATCCGCCAGATCGATGAGTTCTTCGTCCAGGTCGTGCGCCTGCCCCGAATGCGGGCGCCACGACCCCAGAACTAGCTCGCGGAACTGCGCGCCTCGGCGGCGATGGCGTCGTCGAGGGTGTCGTAGACAGCCAGCAGCTTGTCCAACCCGGTCAGTTCGATCGGCCGGGCCACCTCGCGTGAGGCCACCACGCGCAGCTGCTGGGGCGCGCCCTTGGACACGATCAGCAGGGCGCTGAGCCCGGCCGAGCCGAGGAAACCGACCTGGGTCATGTCGACCACGAGCGTCTTGCCGCCCTCACGGGCCTTCTCCAGGGCGGCCTGCAGCTGGGGCGCCGAGGCCATGTCCACTTCACCGCGCACGGTGAGGATCTCGAACCCGTCCTGTGCGCGTACCTGGACGTCGAGGTCACTGAACCTGTCTTCAACGGTCACCGAAGGTCTCCCTGATCAGCTTTGCCGGTTCGGCGGACTCTGCGAGCGATTCTCGCCTAGGAAACCTACCTTATCCGGTTGGCCCGCAATCCCGGTCGCGCGCGGCCACGGTACCCTCGGCCTCCGGAGGGGGATCAGCGGCCTACCGAGCACCGGCCTCCTGCGTGGACGACGGCGACGCGGGTATCGCCGGAACGTGAGAGTGGTTCGGGCTGCGGCCCGGGCCAGGTCGATGGAAGGGAGGCTGCGATGCCGACGGCCACGTCTCGACCGGAGAGCACCCCGGAATCGTTCCAGGTGGATTTCCCCGCCGACGCCGCGCGACTGGCGCAGGTTCGGCACGCCCTGCAGCAGTGGCTGGCCGAGGTGCCGATCAGCCCCGTCCAGGCCTACGACGTCGTGCTCGCGGCGGGGGAGGCCTGTACCAACGCGATCGAGCACGGACACCACGGCGACGGCGACACCGTGAGCCTGTCGGCCGTGCTGACCGGCGCGCACATCCGTGTCGTGGTGACCGACCGGGGCAGCTGGGTGGCACCCGACCCGGCCGCCGATACCTCGCGCGGCCGGGGGTTGGCCATGATGCGTGCCTTGAGCAGCGAGTTCGCGGTGCAGCCCTCGGCCACCGGCACCGTCGTGGACATGCTGATCCCCCGTGAGGGGACTCAGGCCACCCGCTGATCGACGGCCCCGGCCTGCAGCCCGCGCAGCAGCCGGGTGAGCTTGCGCGAGACGCTCATCTGCGAGACCCCGAGGCGCTCGGCGATGTCGGACTGGGTCAGCGAGTCGTAGTAGCGCCACACCAGCAGCTGGCGGTCGTCCTCGGACAGCGATTTCAGCAGCGGGGCGACGCTGATCGAGCGTTCGGCCAGCTCGTAGGACGGGTCCTCGGCGCCGAAGGTGTCGGCGATGCTCATGCCCTGACCGCTCTCGGAGTCCTGCACGCGCACGTCGAGGCTGCGGGTGTGGTGGGCCTCGGCGGCGGCCATCGCCCGCGTGATGTCGGTGACGTCCACGCCCAGTTCGTCGGCCAGCTCGTAGGCGGTGGGGGAGCGGTCGAGTTCGCGGGTGAGCTTCTCGGTGGTGGGCCGGATCTGCGCGTGCAGCTCCTTGTCGCGACGCGGGACGTGCAGCGCCCACGTGCGGTCGCGGAAGTGCCTGCGCACCTCACCCATCACCGTCGGCACCGCGTAGCCCAGGAACGGCGAGCCCTGCGTGACGTCGTAGCGATCGATCGCCACCACCAGACCCACGCGCGCGGTCTGCAGCAGATCCTCGAAGCTCTCGCCACGGCCGGTGAAGCGGCGGGCGATGTTCTCGGCCAGCGGCAGGCAGGTCTCGATGATCCGGTCCCGCAGCGCGGCGTGCTCGGCCGAGCCGGGGTCGGTGAGCGACCACTGTTCGAACAGCGGTTCCGGGCGGTCGTAGGTCACGGTGGGGTTCATCTGATCAGCTCCTGGCCTTCGACGGTCTCCTCAGGTGACTGCAGAGTTGCCCCCCTGCGCGCCGATCAAACGCGGGGCGTCGAAGAAGAGTGCCCGCCGCGGCGACATCGGGCACGAAATGTGTTCGAGCTCATCGGATGTCACCGGCGACGGGCACGCCGGTTCGGCGGTCTCAGATCCCGGCCAGTCCCGAGGCCAGATCGGGGATGCCCAGCGCCTGAGTGACCTGGTCACGCACGTCGGGGCAGTGTTCGGAGGCGGCCGCGTCGACGACCTGGCGGTGCCGGGCCACGGAGATGTTGACCGCGCCGTTGCGCAGCGCCCAGTTATGCACCACCCCATTGAATGTCGCCTTGGCCACTGTGGTGTTCTGCCGGTCCCAGTTGCCCACGTCGGCGCGCAGCATGTCGCACAGCTGGGTCGCCGCCTCGGCGCCGATCATCGGTTCCTCGGTGGGGCCGGGGTCCTGGCCGGGGCCCAGCGGTTCGGTGCTGGTGGCGCAGGACAGCGTGGCGACGGCCGCGAGGGCGGCGAGTGCCGCGAGACGGGTGGTGGTGGAGACGGAACGGCGGTGGCGTGTCATGGAATTCCTCCGATCGACACTGACGACGGGTCTGCTGGACGTATTCCCGGGGCGCGGGTGAGCAATCAGCGCGTCTCGGGGAGCCGGTACCGTGGCTGGACGGTTCGGAGACCCTTCGGTCGGGTATTCGGGCAGCGTTGGCGTCGAGAACACGAGGGGTAACCACGATGGCGAATCCGTCCGACAGATCCATGGCGGCACGGCAGATCCGCAACACCGCGCTCGGGCTGACGGTGCGGGCCGAGATCAGCCAGTTGCTGATGTTGCGCACGGTCGCCGAGGCGGCCGCCATGGTCGCCGGATTCGTGATGGACGAGGTCACCGACCTGCGGGTGGCCCTGGACGAGATCGCCACCAACCTGATGGTGCACGCCGTGCCCGAAACCGAGATCCGCTGCGAGTTCACCGCCGACACCGCCGGAATGCGGGTGCGTGTCGAGGGCCGGTGCCTTGTGCCCGATCCCATCGATCAGTCCGACATCGGCTGGCAGGTCCTGGTGGCCAGCACCGACCACATCGAGATCGCCTGCGACGCGTTCGACCCCGAATCCGGCGGCTACCCGGTCACCGTGTTCTTCACCCGCGCCCGCCTGCCGACCAAACCTCCCCGCCACACCTCGAAACCATGACCCCGCGGCCCGACCGAGAGCCCGCCCGTGACGCGCCAGCTCTGCGGCGTGTCTGCGCCGAGCTGGGTATCGGCGTGTTGGCGGTCAGCGAACACGTCGGGGCGCCACGTCCGCACCGGGCGCTGCCGGTGCTCTCGCCGCGCCTGGTGGTCAGTCTGGACGGCCCGATGGACATCCACTACGACACGGTTCTCCGCCGCGAGACGGCGCTGGTCGTGGGATTCCCGCGCCCCGGCATCGCGGCCGCGGCCACGACGTTGCGGCCCTCTCAGCCGATCGCCTACGTCGAGCTGTCACCCTGGACGTGGCACCGCCTGACCCGAGTGCCGTTGAGTGAGCTCGATGCCGGGGGAGCCAGCGCCGAGGCGATTCTCCCGTGGGTCGACTCCCTGGCCGAGGAACTCGCCGACCACCCGGCCGAGCACCGGGAAGCGGTGCTGCGTGCCCGCCTGCTCGACCGACTGTGGCACGCGGACCACGACGACGACCCGGACGACGCGATGCGCGTGCTGGACCTGATCGGTGCCACCCACGGCACGGCCACGGTGGAAGACCTGGCGCGCGCGGCGCACCTGAGCCCGCGACGGTTGCGTGTCGTGATGCGGCGCTCGCTGGGGATCGGCCCGAAGTTCGCCTCCCGGATCGTCCGGCTGGGCACGACGCTCACCGCGGCCGGTGCCCAGTCGTGGACCGCGCTCGCCGCCGAACACGGCTACCACGACCAGAGCCACCTGATCCGCGAGTTCCGCGACCTGATGGGCACGAGCCCCACCACCTGGCTCACCGAAGAGGGCCGAAATCTCCAAGGCGAACCGCACCCCGCCCCGTGACGATGGGGACATGACCGAGCACCTGTCTCCCAAACTCCTGGTCGCCGACCCCGACGCGGCCATCGCCTACTACCTCGACGCCCTCGGCGCCCGGGTCCGGCTCAGGGTCGCCGACGACGACGGCGTCGTGCACCACGCCGAACTAGACCTCGATGCCGCCACCTTCGCCCTGGCCCAGGCCGTGCCGGACTGGGGATGGCACGACCCGCGCTCGATCGGCGGCTCACCGGTCCTGCTCACACTCACCGTGCCCGACCCCGACGCCACCGCCGCGCGCATGGTGCGTCACGGCGCCGAACTCGTCATCCCCGTCGAGGACCGCCCCTACGGCAAACGCCAGGGCCGGGTCCGCGACCCGTTCGGCCACCTCTGGGTCCTCAGCGCGGACCTTCCACCCCGATAGCCGCCCAGCACCTTCCCGGAGTCCGGCGCGGCTCCGTAGTCCTCACCCGGCGGCGGGGCAGTCGATGTCCTCGGCGGGCATCGTGCCCCGTACCGGCAACCGTTGTCGTACTGGGGATTTCGATGCCTGACCGGGCAATCGGGTGCCGCCCTCTCTCTCGCGGACGATGGCGGCCCACGCCGATATCGTTCCCGGGGTAGACGATCTGCCGCTCGCCCGAAAATACCGTCGACCTGTGATCTTCTCCAGACAGGAATTCGGGTCGGCGGCATTGGCGGGGGCGCTGTGCGCAGCGGCGATCCTCGGGTGCGCGCCGGTGGAACAGGATGCGGCCGGACTCCCCGTGAGCATCCGTGATCAGCACATCACCTGGCACGACTGCGACGCGGGGCACGACGACCCGGTGGGTGCCCGCTTGGCCGCCGTCGGTGCCCGATGCGGTGAGTTCATGGTGCCCGTCGACCATTCGGACCCGACGGGCGCGACCCTCACCGTGGCGGTGGCCCGCCGACCGGCCACCGACCCCAGCCGTCGCCTCGGCACACTCGTCGTGGAAACCGGCGGCCCCGGTCCGTCGCGCGACGGCGTCTCGCTCCTGCTCGACGGGCCCGAAGGCGGACATCCCGCCCCGGAACTGGCCGAACGCTACGACCTGGTCGGTATGGACCCACGCTTCTTCGGCGCGAGCTCACCCCTCGAATGCGGGTGGCCCACCGGCGAATACCTCCATCTCGCACAGTCGGCACCGGCCGACAGCGCCGCCGTCGAACGCGTCGTCGCCACCGCCCGCGCCCTCGCCGACCGGTGCGCCCCGTGGCAGCACCTCCTCCCGCACGCCTCCACCCGCGCCGTCGCCCGCGACCTCGATGTGCTGCGCACCCTGCTCGGCGAATCCTCCCTGTCGTATCTCGGCTGGTCGTGGGGTACCTACCTCGGCGCCGTCTACGCCCAACTGTTCGGTGACCACGTCGACCGGATGGTCCTCGACAGCCCCCTCGACCCGCGTGCCCCCGGACCCGACCTCACCCGCGACACCGCGCCCGCCGACGCCGCCGCCCTGGCGGACTGGGCCCGCTGGGCCGCCGACCACCACGCGGACCTGGACCTCGGCGCCACCACCGAGGACGTGCTGGCCACCATCGACGACCTGATCGCGCGGGTGACGGCCACGCCGATCACCCTCGCCGACGTCACCCTCACCGCCGATCTCCTCCCTGGCCTGCTGCTCACCGTCGACGACTCCACCGAGTCCTACACCGCCTTCGCCGACCAGGTCCGAGCACTCGTAGCCGCCGCCCACGGCCGACCGGTCGACCCGCCACCCACCCTGGCCGCCAAACTCGCCCTCTACAGCGACCCGGACGTGACCCCCGAATTCGGCTTCAGCGCGACGGTCGCCAACCAATGCGCGGACCGACCCGCCCGTTCGATCGCCGACCACACCACCGACATCGCGAACCACCGCGCCACCGAACCACTGTTCGGCGCGCTCGCCCGGCACCCCGGCCCGTGCGTGGTCTGGCCCGTCGACCCCGCCGAACCCGCGACCCTGATCGCCAACGACACACCAGCCCTGCTCGTCGGTGCCGACGGCGATCCGGTCGCCCCGGCGGCGGGACAGCGCGCCCTCGCCGCGGCCATGCCCGCCGCCCGATCGATCACGCTGCGCTCGGCATTCCGCCACGGCGTCTTCCTGTTCGACAGCTCGACCTGCGTGGACGCGGCGGTGACCGCCTACCTCCTCGACGGCACACTGCCCGCGACCGACAGCACCTGCGCGCGCGACGACGGTTAGCGCGGGCCCGCGAGCCCGGCCTCGTGCGCCACGATGACCGCCCGCACCCGATCACGCGCGGACAACTTCGTGAGGATATGGCGCACATGGGTTTTCACCGTTCCCGCACCCACGCCGAGCGCCGTCGCGATCTCGGCATTGGACGCACCCGTGGCCATGACCCGCAAGACCTGCGTCTCACGCTCGGTCAGCGTCGACACCAGCCGCCGGGCCGCGGGGTCGAGCGCCGGGGCGAGCAGGTGCAGCAACCGGCGGGTCGTCGAGGGCGCCAGGACCGCGTCGCCCGCGTGCACCGCCCGCACGGCGGCCAGGAAGTGTTCGGCCGGGGCGTCTTTGAGCAGGAACCCGCTCGCCCCGGCCCGCACGGCGGCCAGCGCGTAGTCGTCGAGATCGTAGGTGGTGAGCACGAGGACGCGCGGCGGATCCGGTGTCGTCAGGATCCGGCGGGTCGCCTCGATCCCGTCGACGCCGGGCATCCGGATATCCATCACGACCACGTCCGGGGCGAGTCGCGCGGCCGCGTCCACCGCGCTCGCGCCATCGCCCGCCTCGCCGATCACCCGCAGGTCGGGCTGGGAGTCCACGACCATGCGGAACCCGGCCCGCACCAGAACCTGGTCCTCGACCAGCAGTACGGTGATCATCGGGGCTCCGCCAGCGGGATGACCGCGGCCAGCCGGTGCCCGCCACCCGCGCGCTCGCGCGACTCCACACTTCCGCCGTAGGCGGCGACCCGTTCCCGCATCCCGATCAACCCGAAACCGGGAGGGGAATCGCCCTCGCCCGCCTGACCGTCATCGACGACCTCGATGCGCAGCCGCGTCCCCTCGGTGCGCACCGAGACCTCCGCGCGCGCACCGGTTCCCGCGTGTTTGACCACATTGGTCAGCCCTTCCTGCACGATGCGATAGACGAGCAAGCCGACACCCGAGTCGAGCGGTGGACCGGACAGTTCGACGCTCAGCGTCACCGGCAGACCCGCCGCCCGCAGATCACCGGTGAGGGTGGACAGGTCCGCGATGCCCGGCACCGGGTCGCGGTCGGCACGCGGATCCTCCCGCAGCACACCGATCGCCCGCCGCGTATCCGCCAGTGCCGCGCGTCCCTGATCGCCGATGGCGGCGAGCGCGTCGAGCGCCAGCCCGGGTTCCGCGCGCGCCGCGTACCGGCCGCCGTCGGCCTGCGCGATCACCACGGACAGCGAATGCGCGAGGATGTCGTGCAGGTCGCGGGCGATCCGGGTGCGTTCCTCGAGAACCGCCAGCCGGGTCCGCTGCCGCTGCTCGTCCTCGACCAGTGCCGCGTTGCGGGTCAGCGCCGCCATCTCGTGCCGTCGGGCCCGCTGCCAGGATCCGGCGAGCCACGCCGCGACCACGATCCCGGCCAGCGCCACCCCCACCAGCACATGCGCGAGCGCGGGCATCGGCAGCTGCGGCCAACTCCACCCCCCGAGCACCGCACCACCCAACCCGGCCGCCACGCCGACGCGCCCGGCCCGCGGCGTCCCCCGCGCGGCGAGCGTGTAGATCGCCAGCGGCACCGCGACATCGGCGGGCACCGCCCCGGTCGTGTCGCGCACGAACACCCACTGGGCGAAGGCCGCCACCCCGACGACCACCGCTGACGCCTCGGGCCACCGCCGCCGCACCGCGAGCGGGCCCAGCAGCGCCACCGAGAACACGAAGTAGTCGGCCCCCGCGCCGACCAGCACACCCGCGCCCACACACAGCGCCACCAGCACACCGACCGACACCGCGTCGGCCCGCACGGGATGCCCCGCCCACCACCGCGCCAGGCGCTCGTCCAGCATGAACTCACCCTAGATCGCCGGACACACGGCGGCGTCTGCCCGAAGGCTGACTCCCGGGTGTCGGGTGTACGACTTCGGGAACAGGGGACCGCGCGAGGCGACGGGCGCTACGAGTCCCCTCGGCGGACGGGCTCCTCCGTGGCCAGGTGGGTGTTCACACGGGCGAGCAGTCCGAACAACTGCGCGCGTTCGTCGTCATCGAGCGGTGCCATGACCTGTTCGTTGACACCGTCGAGAATGCGATCGAGTTCGGCCAGACGACCTTCACCGAGCTCGGTGATGGTGATGACATTGCGGCGCTTGTCGGCGGGATCGGGAGCGCGGCGAACCCACCCGCCGTCCTCGAGATCGTTGAGCACGGCCACGAGATCGCTTCGGTAGACATCGGTTCGGTCCGACAGCCCCGCCTGACTCGCCGGACCGAACTCCGCGAGCGCGGCCAGCACCACGAAGTGGTCCTTGCGCGCACCCGCCGCCCGCAGCGCCGTCCGCGACACCCGCGTCATCTGCGCGGCCGTCATCGAGGTGAGGCGTGCGAGCTGCTTCTTCAGCCGCGCCGGAGTGTTCGCACCGTGGTCGAAGCGCAGTTCCGCACCGGTCTCCATGGCTCGAGAATAACCCACTTGCGTTAGTAGAACTAACGACTTACATTGATTTATGTTCCTAACGTTAGTAGTACTAATCGAATGTGGGAGAAGCTCATGACCACCACGGATGCCCTGCTCGACGCCCTCGCCGACCGCGCCGAACTGACCGACCTGGTCGCCCGCCACAGTCTGTGGGTCGACGAGGGCTGCGCCGACACCGACCGCCTGTTCACCGAGGACATCGTGGTGACGTCCGTGCGCGGGCAGGCGCACGGCATCGCGGCGCTCGAAGCGCTCGCCCGCAAGGGACACGCGGCCTATGCCCGCACCCTGCACAGCAAGAGCAACCTCGTCATCGAGCTCGCGGGCGATACCGCCACGGTCCGCGCGCACGACCTCGCCGTCTATGTCCTCGACGACGAGACGGAGTCCATCGCGGCCGCGATCCACCGATACCGCGCCCGCCGCACCCCGCACGGCTGGCGTTTCGACCGGCTCGAGGTGACTCCGATCGCCCTGACCGGAGCACTTCCTCGAGTCCTCTGAGTCCCGTCAGTACGGAAGGGGCCGGTTCGCCTCGGCCCACTTCCGCTCGACCTCACTTCCCGCGGGTGGTGGGAACGAGCCCCCGATCATCCAGGTGTCGCGGGGCACCTCGGTGACATTGAATTCGAGGTGGAGCCCACGGTCGTGGGTGTACGGGGCGATGAGTTCGTGCAGCTTCTCGGTCATGATCCTGCGCCGATCGGGGTCGTCGAGCTGCCGGGCGAGATGGTCGACCGTGATCCGCACCGCCGGAACGGTCTCACCGCCGACATAGAACGAGTCGGCCGGTATCTCGTGGAACAGGGCCACGGCATAGAAGGGCGGCAGCCCGAATCGGGTGTACAGCGCGGTGATATCGGTGGCGAAATTCCGCTTGTCCGCCGCGGTGTAGGTGTCCGGACGATGGTAGATGTGCCAGAGGGGCATGGGTTCTCCTTATGCGAGGGTGAGGTTCTCGACCGGGCCGGACAGCGCGGCTTTGACATTCCGGGTGAACTCGTCGACGAGCACCTCGGTGTCGCCCCGTTCCAGGCCGTCCGCGAGCGCGACCGCGACCGCGGCCGGGCTGAGCTTCGGTGCCTCGATGGCGGCGACCATGTCGGTGTCGGCGAAACCGAGATGCACGCCGACGACCTGCGTGCCCTGCGCCGCCAGCTCGATCCGCAGCGAATTGGTGATCGACCAGAGCGCCGCCTTGGACGCGCCGTAGGCGGCGGCTCCGGCGCTCCAGGACAGCACCGAGTGGATGTCGACGAGCGCACCACCGCCCTGCGCGGCGAGCACAGGAGCGAACGCTCGCGCGATCCGCAGCGGCCCGAAGACATTGGCCTCGAACGTCTCCACGACATCGGCCATCTCGGTGCGCAGCAGCGGCGCCGGGCGCAGGATGCCCGCGTTGTTCACCACGATGTTCACATCGTGTGCCTGGTCCGGCAGTGCCGCAATGGATTTCGGGTCGGTCACCTCCAGGGGGAGCGCAACGATCCGACTGTCGTCACTTGCCCGCGGCTGGCGGGAGGTCACGTAGACCTTGGCTGCCCCTCGACGGAGGAATTCCTCGGTGAACGCCCTGCCGAGGCCGCGTTGCCCGCCGGTCACCAGCGCGCGGGCGCCTTCGATCGTGGTCATGTTCCACCTTCCTGATCGCTATCTGACTTTAGAAAACTATAGTCAGATGGGGTGAGTATGCGCGAGGCGAATCGGCAGGGCCGCCGGTGTGTGGTCGGTCACCGGAGTCCGTGCGCGGTATCGATCCGGACACTCACCGCCGTGTCGGTCTGATTACGATCGCCGAGAGCGGTTATGTCCCGTATGTCGGGCCCTTGCGGCACACATTCGAGACACAGGGACGAGAACCACCATGTATGTGCGAAAGACAGTCGTGACAGCAGGCGCGATCCTGGCCCTGCTCGGTGCCTCCACCGGCTGTAGCGAAGTGGAGAAAGCCGTCAACAAGGGCGGCGACACCAAATGCAGTGAATTCACCGCCCAGGACGCCGACAAGAAGAACACCACGGTGACCAAGTTCCTCGAGGAGAAGCGCAACGACGACGCGACCCCCGATCAGAACTCCGTCGACCTGGCGGTCGCCGCGATCGACCTCATGTGCGGCGCCCAAGCGAACCCCGACACCCCGATCCGCGAAGCCGACCTGAGCGGCATCCTGGTCCCCAAGTAGACGACAGTCGCTACTCGTAGGCGTTGGACGGCGCGGGTCGCGTGGGCACCTGGGTGATCCGCGCCCCGGTCGCGATCCCGACCTGCCCGAGCGTCAACGGATTCACGCAGTCCCGCCGCGGCGAGGTGAAAATCGGGTCCAACCCCGGGTCGGTGTACCCGGTCACCGACTTGTAGTACGGCCCGAACGGCTGCCCACCGGACACACTCACCCCGAAGCAGTCCACCTCCAGAATGTAGGTGCCCTCACCTCCGCAATGCGCGGACGCCCCACTCCACCACCGATCCAACACACACCCCTCGGGCTCCGCCGAAGCCGATCCCGCCCCCACCACGACTACGGTCGCGGCACCCGTGATCAACATCGCTACCCCGAACACGCGCCGTCGCATGGATGCCATACAGGTCTCCGAACCCTCGCCGGACGAGCTGACCAACCCACCCTACCGCCGCACCCGAGCAACCCCGCCGACCACGGAACCCTCTGGCCACCTCGTGGTCGTTCTCGGCACGTCGGCGACGGGCTCGGCCCGGAAGGCAGCTTCACCGAGAAGCAGGACGAAGGGCTGGTCGCGGCGACCGACGTCACCGGTGACAGGGTCCCCGAACTCATCATCGACTCCGCCTACGGCACCGTCGTCCCCTTCGACTGCCCACACAGCGAACGCCGCGTCCCCCGCGGCGCGTCGGACAAGACGATTCCGTCCTGGGACGAAGCGCCCTCGGGGACACCGTCCGCGTCCGAAGCCTGCCCGAGCCGAGCCCTGCCCGAGGGTGACCCGACCGAAATCCGCGCGATGACGGGCGAGATCACCTGCGCCCGAGCACAACAGATCTACACCGCCTACCGCGACCACCCTCCGGCCACCGCGGGCAACACCAACGCGATCGCCACCGCGGAATGGATCTGCTCGACCCCGACAGCGGGCACCACCACGACAACCGGACGAGTGGCCACCTGCGCGGACGCCATCGATCAGAAGACGTGGACCTTCGAAGTCCACCGCGCTTCCTGACCACCGTCCACAGACCTCTGGACCATCGATCGGGGTCAGCGTAGAGCGGCGGCCTGGGCGTTGCGTTCGGCGCTGAAATACGTGGTGTCCAAGGGGGTCCGCCAGTTCGGGCCGACGAAGAATTGTTTCGCCGTGGGGTCGCCGAAGGCCAGGTATCGGAGCCAGGCGACGCCGGTGCCCGCGGAGCGGTAGTTCGCGGGGCTGTCGACGGGCGAGAAGTGGGTGACGCCGCGGGCGTTGGCGATCCAGGAGGGGGCCTGGGTGGTGGCGTTGTACTGCCACCAGCGGACCCAGGCGAAGTCGGGGACGACGAAGTCGTTGTATCCGGTGAGGTAGAGCGAGGGCACCGTGATCAGGGCTCCGGCCGCGAGCGGTCCCGGCGCGATCGCGAGGACACCGGCGATGCGCAGGGACGGATCGATCAGCGCGGCCAGCGCGGGCCACACGGTCGCGGCCTGTAGTGAGGCCGCGCCACCGGCGGAGTGACCGGCGAAGAAGGTGCGACCCAGGTCGACCTTGCCGAACAACGGCGAGGCCGGATCACGATCGCTCAGGATCGCCACGGCCGCACCGAGACTCGGCACATCCACGGTGGAGTTGACGAAGTCGAACGGAACGACGACCACGAATCCTTGACTGGCGAGCAGCCGCGCGTAGCCGTCGTAATTGCCCGGCAGTGAGAGGATGCCGCCGGTGAACACGACCAAGGGCGCGGTGGGCAGTTCGGCGATATCGGCGGGGAAGTAGGTGTTGGCGCCGATCGGGGAGTCCAATCCACCGGGAAACGCCGCGGTGCACCGCAATTCGTCGGCGTTGCCGAAGATCGTCACCGTGATGTGGGCGATCATGCCGTAGAGCGAGCCCTGGCACGAGCCGGTGCGCACCGCCGTTCGCACCTCGTGTGGTCCGGGGGAGGCGTACAGGCTCTGCGCTGTGACATCACTCGGCAGTTCGTGCTCGGTAGGTTCCTCGGCCCGGGCGGGAGCCGCCAGCACGGCCATCACGGTCACCGCGACCGCCGCCACGGTGGTGCGGAACGTGTGCCTCGACATCGAGGTCTCCTTGCGTTGTGTCGGTCGGTGATGGCGCGAGGTCAGCGCGGTGGGTTGTCGATCGCGTTCGCCGCGGCGAGAATCTGGCCACCGGTGTCGAGGAGCAGCGCGAAGACATCGGCCGACACGGGTCTTCCGTCGCACCACAGCACATTGCACGCGGTCGAGGCGTACGGTCCGACACCGAGCAGGATCTGGGCGACCGTCGCCGGATCGAGCACCCGCGCCAGTTCGGCGGAGTCCCTGGCCAGCGGTTTGGACGGGTTCGGGTAGGCGTACGGATCGTCGAAGGGTTCGGCGGGAACGTCGGTCACCGCGGCGGAGATCCGGCGGAACAGTTCCTTGTTGTCGGGATTGCTGGTCCCGGTCAGCAGCGCTTGGAGATTGTTCGGCTCGATCCGCGCCGGAACACCCAGACGCACGATCACGAGATCCCTACTCGGGACCACCACGACGAACTGTCCCAGCGAGCCGGAGAAGGCGTAGGTGTCGCGAGGCGAACCGGTGAAGACCGGATGCTGGTAGAGGGTCGGCGTCGGCACATCCACGCCGCGGTAGGTGTCACCGGCGTTGAGCCACACGAGGAATCCGTAGCCGCCGTTGGCCTCGGTGGGCGAGGTGGCCTCGCGCAGATAGGCGGGTGAGACGAGCTGGGTCCCGCGCCACGATCCGTCGCGCAGCAGCAGTGTGCCGATGCGGGCCAGATCCGTCGGCCGCATGGCGAGCCCGCCGTTGACGGCGGTGTGACCGCTGCGATCACGCAGCCAGACCCAGTTCTCGCGGGCGATCCCCAAGGGGCCGAACAGTTCTCGCTGCGCGAATTCCTGGAAGTCCAGCCCGGAGGTGATCTCGATGATCCTCGGCAGCAGCGCCAGCACGGCCTGCGCGTACTGGAAGGTCGAGCCGGGCTCGTGGTCCAGCGGCGTCGACAGCGTGGCGAGCACCTCGTCGGTGGTGAGCGCGGCGATGTCGGCGGGCCAGCTGAAGTGCAGGCCGGTGGTCTGGGTCAGCACCTGACGCACCGTCAGCCGGGCGTGCTGCGCGTCGGCCTGCGGGAAGAAGGTACCCAACGGATCGTCGAGCCCGAACAGCCCCAACGTGATCGCCCGCCCGACCGCGACCGACGCGACACCCTTGCTGGCACTGGCCAGCGGCATCGGCGAATTGCCGGTCGGCGTGTGATCCCCGACCAGGCACCCGTGTCGATACACCTGCACCGCCACCCCACCCGCCACCCGCCCGAACTCGACCGCGTCCCGCACCGCGCCCGCGTCCATCCCCACCGCGCCCGCGTCCCGCCGCTCGAACGCCGCCCGGGCCTCCGGCTCCGCGCACACCGAGGCCGGTGCCGGATCGGCGGCGGCCTGCCCGACGACGCCCACCGGGCTCGCGATCGAGAGCGCGGCGAACATGGCGGTCGCGAGTGCGGCGTGACGGTGGGTGAGCATGGCGGAATCCCCTTCTGCGCGAGCGGTGAACGTGTTGAGACGCTCACGTCTCAAAAAAGATAGCAGTGAGTGATCTGCGACACAAGGCGTGACATGGCACCGGAGACGGTCTCGGCTCCCGGTGATCGGGACCAAATCGGTCAATTGTCTAATTCGCTGTGTGGCCGGGCCGCGCGGCGGCTACGGTGCCGCGCATGTCTCGTACTCACCGCATCCTCGCGGCCGCCGCGCTGGCCGCTGTCCCGCTCACCGCCGCCGCGCCCGCCCCGGCGGCTCCGGTCGTGAACAAGGTCGTGGTCATCGGTATCGACGGCACCCTGTGGAGTGAGGTGTCGGCGGCCGACGCGCCCCATCTCGACCGGCTCGCCGCGCAGGGCACCCTGGCGCGCACCTCCATCGCCCCGCACACCACGATGTCGTGCGTCTCGTGGGCGACGGCGCTGACCGGGGTGTGGGACACCAAACATGGGATCCAGGACAACGGAGCCACCTGCGCCGCAGCGCCTTTCGTGCAATATCCGACCGTCTTCACGCAGGTGGAGCGCGAGCGCCCGGCGTTGTCGACGGCCTCCATCGGCACCTGGGACAAGATCGGCATGATCGCGCGCACGGGTGATCCGCGGGCCGACCGGGTGACCGTCACGCAGATCGACCCCACCGGCGCGGGCGTCTGCGAGACCACCGCCGACGCGAACGCCACCGCGGCGGCCGTCTCGGCCATCACCGAGCAGGGCACCGATCTGCTGTTCACGCACCTCGACCAGGTGGACATCGTCGGCCACACGCTGCGCCGAATCTGGCCGCAGGCGTATCGCGACGCCATCGGACGCGCGGACGGTCTGGTCGGCGAGATCGCCGACGCGGTGGACGCGCGGGCGGCCGCGCACCCGAACGAGCGGTGGACGATCCTGGTCACCACCGACCACGGCCACAAGCCGGACGGCGGTCACGGTGGCCAGAGCGCCTACGAGACAGCGAGTTTCGTGATCGCGCGCGGCCCCGGCTTCGCGGCGGGCACGCAGCACAACGGCTACACCCTCGCCGACATCACACCGACCGTGCTGGACCTGCTCGATGTCCCCGCGCCCGCGAACCTCGACGGTGCGTCGATGCTGACGGGCGGCTCGGGCGACCCGGCGGCACCCGCGCCGAACACCCCGCCGGTCGACTCCGGCATCACCGGTTCGTCGTCGGGTTCGGCACAGGCGGCCATGGTGGCGAATCCGCTGTGCGTCCTGGGAACCGGTTCCGCGAGCGGTTCATTCGAGCGATGAGACGGACCGCGGCTCAGGCGTCTTCGAGGCGTTTGGGTACGTAGTCGACGAGATATCGGCCGAAGAAGTCGACGAGGTCGCTCGGATACGCCTGAACGCACGACAGCGCGTAGTCGAGCACCAGGCCGAAGCGGTTTCGACCGGAGCCCACATAGTGGTATCTCGGCTCGAGGGTGTCGAGCATCTCCTGGTAGAGGTCCCGCACGTCGAGGAAGTCCAACAGTTCCACCAGATCCCAGCGCGCGATGTCGACCCCGGGGTCGCCGCTGGAGACCACCGATCGTCCCCCGTCGCTTCCACGCACCCGTTCGCCGCGCGCGAGTGCGCGGGCGCGCTCCCTGTCGAGGAAATGGAAGGGCCCGGCGGCTTCGACATACGCCCATTCGTCGAACCGCGGACTCTCGTAGACCTCCCCGCTGGGCAAGCTCGCCACCCTGTTCGTGTAGCCGAGTCCGCGCCGAGGTAGGTCACGCACCTGGCCGTCGCCGCCTCGGATCGGGACCACGTCCTCGATCGTCGAGATCCAGATGGCGGCCTCACGGCGGAATGTGTCACGTTCCGGGAATTTCCGGACGCACCCGAGATGGTAGGAGCCCCAGAAGTAGTTCGCGTTCTCCTGCCACGAGGCGCGCATCTGGTGGTAGGGCGGCAACGACTCCGCCCACCCGTCGACCTCCAGCACGAATCGCCCACAGAACCGGCACGCGTCCTCGTCATCGATCACCATGTCACCGCCTCAGCTCGCGGCCAGGACGGCGGGGTCGACGTACCGGGGATCGCGGGCGATCGCCGCGAAACCCGACGCGTCGTCGGCATCGACGGATTCCTCCACCCGGGCCAGTCGGACGAGCAGATCGAAGTAGCTCGATTCCGCCGCCCGCAACCCCGCGATCGTCGTCGTGAGGTCGGTGCCGCCGGTGAACCGCGCCCCGTCGACACCTACCCGCAGGGTCGCCAACCAGCTGTCCGAATCGGCGGCGAACATCGACCCGCTGGTCTCGGCCCAGAACAACACCGTGCTCGGCGCCGCCTCGGAACTCCGGCGCCCGGCCGCCGCGAGCAGGGCGAGTGCGGTGTAGACGTTCGACTCGCAGAACCCGAAGTGCATCAGATACGCCTCGAGCGCGCTTTCCCGATATCGCAGGACATAGGTGAGTCCACCGGTGTCCTGCCCGAAGCAGTCGGCGAAGTACTCCCGCGGTGTCACCCCCTGCTCGGCCAGCCGCCAATCCGGTGCCTTCCCATGCCAATACCAGTGCTCATACATGGCATCGCGGTTCTCGATGGCCTCCGGTCCCGGCACCGGGGTCGTCAACCATCGCTCGAAAGCCGAGCGCTCCATGGGAATTCGAGCGGCGACGACAAACGTGTCCGACACGACCGGCTCCTCATCGATCTGGCAGGCGCCGACTGCTCCCCGCCCACGCGCCATCCTAGAACGTGTCGCAGGCGGGTGCCCGTCACCAGGGAACCGTTCCTGCGTCATCGAAGAACCCGCCGGTCGGACCGTCGTCGGGCAGGGTCGCGAGGCGAATCGCGATGGCCGCGCCCTGCCGCGGTGTGCGGACGCCGCGAAAACCGTTGAGATCGGTGGCGGTGAAACCGGGACAACCGGCGTTGATCAGGATGTTGGTGTCACCCAGTTCCTTGCCGTACTGGACGGTGAGGGCGTTGAGGAAGGTCTTCGAGGCCGCGTAGGCGGCGGGAACCGGCCCCATCTCGATGCCGGGCGTCGTGTGTACGGCGAGCGAGCCGACGGTACTGGACATGTTGACGATGCGCGGTGCGGCCGAGGCGCGCAGCAGCGGCAGCATCGCGTTGGTCACCCGGACGACCCCGATCACGTTGGTTTCCACGATGATTCGCACCGTCGCCGGATCGACCGTGGTCGGTGTCTGCGGCAGCTCGCCGGTGATCGCGGCATTGTTGACCAGCACGTCGAGCCCTCCGGCGCGGTCGGCGAGGAGGTCGGCCGCCGCGGCCACACTCGCGTCGTCGGTCACGTCGAGCGGCACACCGAACGCGTCGGTCCCGGCCGCGCGCAACTTCTCCACCGCGGTGTCGCCACGTCGCCGATCACGCGCACCCACCCCGATGCGCCATCCGAGCGCGCCCAAACCAGCGGCGATCTCGTATCCGATTCCCTTGTTGGCGCCCGTCACCAGCGCGATCGTCTGTTCACTCACGGTGCCGATCCTGCGGGAAGCGCGGACGCGGCGTCCAAGACCCATCGGGTGGGCGGCGATACCGCACGGGTATCGGTCGTGGTCACCGCCGGATACCATGACCCGGTGGAGACGCGGGAGATGCGGTATTTCGTCGCCGTGGCCGAGGAACTGCACTTCGGGCGCGCGGCACAACGGCTCTCGATCGCGCAACCGCCGCTCTCGCGGGCCATCCAGCAGCTCGAACGGCGCCTCGGAGTCGTGCTGCTGCACCGCGCCTCGCGCGCGATCACGTTGACCGAGGCCGGGTCGGTGCTGTTGCGGGAGGCCCGGCTCGCCCTCGAAGCGGTCGAGGCGGCCGAACACCGCACCCGTCGCGCCGCCCCCGAACGGCCGGGTGTGGTGCTGGCGGTCAAGGCGGGAGCGTCCAGAGAACTGCTGTCGAAGCTGTTGGACGCCTATGCCGCCGAACCCGGCGCGGTCGCCGTCGAGGTGCTGCTCTGCGGGCCCGGCGAACCGGAAGGACTGCTACGCGCCGGGCGTGCTGACGTCGCCCTGCTCCAGCGGCCCTACGACCGGACGGCCGGATTCGACACCGAGGATCTGCACACCGAACAGCAGATCGTGGTGCTGCCCGCCGGGCACCACCTCGCTGACCGAACTCACGTGTCGATGACCGAGATCGACGCCCTGACGGATCTTCCCCTGCCACGGTGGCCGCGCCGGGACGGCAGCTATCCCGACGGCCCCGGGCCGAAAGTCCGCGATCTCACCCAGCTGACCCAGCTGATCACGCTCGGACGGGCCTGCGCACTCATGCCCGAGTCGCTGCGCGCCCAGCTCCGCGACGATCACGCCCTCGTGCCGGTGCCGGACGCCCGGCCCGTCACGACCGTCATCGCCTGGCCACCACACAGCAGATCCCACGCCGTCGCCGACCTCGTCCGTACGGCGACACGCCTCTAGCCCGGCCACCTACGTCATGGCTGGAATTGCTGAACGAACACGGTGTCGACCCCGATCGGGCCCACCGCCGACGCGCCGCCCGGATGACCGAGCGGCGCGTCCCGACCCGGCAGCGTTTCGGCGAAGAACCGCGCGTTCTCGGCGATGAACTCCTCCTGGCCAGCGGGCATGTCGTCGATGTAGTAGATCGCCTCCACCGGGCACGCCGGTTCGCACGCACCACACTGGGTGCACTCGTCGGGCTGGATGTAGGCCATCCGATTGCCCTCGAAGATGCAATCGACCGGGCACTCGTCGACACAGGCACGATCCAGCACATCCACACACGCGGCACCGATCACGAACGTCACACTGTCCTCCTCCGCCGAACGACCCCACGAACCGGGCTCACCCCCGATCCTGCGCCGTGCCGGGCCAGCGCAGTAGTGGTCAGCTGCCTACGACCTCATCAGTGAGCCTTATGGGTTGCCTCACCGTTCGGCCGCACCGATGACTTTCCGGCGATTCCGTCGTCTGTATCTCCAGGCACCGACAGACAGGAGAGTCCCGCCATGACGAAACCGCCGCGACGCGAGGTGACCTCGATCCGGGCGAACGGCGTGGCTCTCGGCATCGAGAGCTTCGGCCGCCCGGACGACCCGTTGGTGCTGCTGGCCGGTGGCACGACGATGCTGTCCTGGCCGGACGCGCTCTGCGCGCGGCTCGCGTCCGGTGGACGCCGCGTGGTCCGCTACGACCTGCGTGACTCCGGCGCATCGACAACCCTCGACCCGGAGAATCCCGCCTATGATCTGCGGGATCTCGTCGCCGACGCGGCCGCGCTGGTCGCGGCGCTCGGAGCCGCGACAGCGCATCTCGGTGGCATCGGCGTCGGCGGGATGGTCGCCCAGGTCGCCGCGCTGGACCACCCCGACCTGTTCACGGCACTGACCTTGGTCGGCACCAGGCCGGTGGCGCCGGGCCCGATCGACGACGACCTGCCCGACCACGAGCTCACGGTCCTGGGTGACCTGTTCGCCCGCCCGCAGCCGGACTGGGCCGACCGGGACGCCGTCGCGTCGTTCGCCGCCGAGGCCGCCGAGTCGCTGGGCGACGACCCGGCGGAGACGCGGATGACGGCGGCGCGGATCTGGGACCGGACACCCACCAGCGATCCCGCGATCCACCAGGCGAACCAACTCGGAATGGTGTTCTCCCGGCTCGACTGCGCGCCCCGCTGGCGGGAGCGACTCGACGCACTCGAGGTGCCCACTCTCGTGGTGCACGGTCGCGCGGACCCGTTCTTCCCGGTGGGCAACGGCGAGGCTCTCGCCGCCGAGATCCCCGGCGCGCGCCTGCTCGTCCTCGACGACATGGGTACCGCCCTGCGCGAATCCTCCGCCGACCTGGTCGCCCGAGCGATGCTCGCGCGGTAGCGGTCCCGGCGCAGGTCGGCGCGGTAGCCTGGCCTTGGCTCCATCCCCGACAGACTCGGGCCGTTTCCACCTGCGTGGAGAGGATGCGTTGTGGATGTACTCGTAGCCGGGTCGACAGGGTTCATCGGGCGGCGGCTGTGCCCCTACCTCGAGGAGTCCGGGCACAGCGTGCGGGCGATGACCAGGCACCCGGACGACTATCGCGGAGCGGGTACGCCGGTCGGCGCCGATGTCGCCGACCCCGATTCGCTGGACGCGGCGCTGCGCGGAACCGACGGCGCCTACTACCTCGTGCACTCGCTGGCCGAGGAGGACTTCGAGCGCCGCGACGCCGAGGCCGCACGCAACTTCGGTCGGGCCGCCGCGCGAGTCGGAGTGGAACGCATCATCTATCTCGGCGGACTCGGCGACGACGGCGACCGCCTGTCGGCGCATCTGCGCAGCCGCAGGCAGGTCGAGACGCTGCTGGGCGAGGCGGGCGTCCCCGTCACCACCCTGCGGGCCGGGATCATCGTCGGGCATGGCGGGATCTCCTGGGAGATCACCCGTCAGCTGGTCGAGCATCTGCCCGCGATGATCACCCCGAGGTGGGTACGCACCCGCACGCAACCGATCGCGGTCGACGACGTGATCCGCTACCTGGCGGGCGTACTCGACGATGCCCGAACGGTGGGCCACACCTACGAGATCGGCGGGCCGGACGTGCTGGCCTACATCGACATGATGCGGCGGGTGGCGCGTATCCAGGGGCGGCCGACGCCGATCGTGCCCGTCCCTCTGCTGTCGCCTCGGCTGTCCTCCCGGTGGCTCGCGCTGGTCACCGATGTCGATGTCCGGACCGGCCGGTCACTGGTCGATTCGATGGTCAACGAGGTCGTCGTGCACGACACCAGCATTCGCGAGATCCTGCCGTTCGAGACGATCGGTTACGACGAGGCGGTCCTGCGCGCGCTGGGCGAACGCGTCGGATTGCGGTACGACGCATGAGAACCCGCTCGTCACCGAGGCGGGACGGTGCGCGTCGTCGGCAGGTGGTCGCCGTCGGCCTGACCGGTACGGCGTTGCTGGGCGCGTCGCTGGCCGCGCCGCCGGGCGGCAGACGCTTCTACGGCCTCACCTTCGCCACGGCCGCCACCCTGACCCTCGGCGGTCTGGCCACCACTCCGCCGTCCGTGGAGCCCCGCGATGAGCGGATGGTCGTCCCGGCGGCTACCGGTGTCGCGGCCTTCGGGGTGTTCTACGGTTGTGCGTTGATCGCCCGACGAATTCCGGTGTTGCGCAAGGCGATCACCAACCTCATGCGCTACGCGGACCAGGGCCGCACACCGGCGGTTCTGCTGACGGCGTTGGCCAACGGGGCAGCCGAGGAGGTCTTCTTCCGGGGCGCCGTCTATCGCGCCGCGCCGTGTAAGCCCGTCGCCGTCTCCACGGGCGCCTACATTCTCACCACCGCCGCGACCCGCAATCCGGCGTTGGTGCTCGCCGCGGCGGTCATGGGCACACTGTTCGGCCTCCAACGCCGCGCCACCGGCGGTATCCGGGCCTCCCTCATCGCCCATCTGACCTGGTCCACCCTCATGTTGCACTTCATGCCACCGCTGTTCCTCGACGACCACGCTCACCCGACGGCGTGAATCAGGCCGGTGCCGAGCCCCCGGGCGTGCTGCGCGCGAACGTCGTGATCAGCGCGGCGCCGACGATGGCGACCGCGGTGATCAGCGCTGTGGCCGTCCACCCGAACCACTCGACCGACGCGGCACCGAAAGCGGTTCCGAGGCTGCCGCCCACGAAATAGACCAGCATGTACGCGCTGTTGAAGCGCGCCGGTGCGGAGGGATCGATCGCCAGGACGGTGCTCTGGTTGGCGACCTGGGCGGCGAACAGCCCCGCGTCGAAGACCGCCAGGCACACCAGCGTCACGACGGTGTTCGCGAGACCGACACCGAGAGCGACCGCGGCGGTCCCGGCCAGTGCGAGGCCGACGAGGACGACACGGTGCGCACCGTCGCGGTCGGTGCGGGCACCGGCGATCCGCATCGCCAGCACACCCGAGAGACCCGCCAGGGCGAACAGGCCGATCCGGTCGGCCGAATAGGAGAACGGCGGTTCGGACAGCGCCACGGCGATACCGGCCCAGACCGCGCAGAACGCGAAGAACCACAGGAACCCACGGAGCGCGGCGAGGCGCAGGGTCGCGTGGCGGGCGAACAGGCCGGGCAGCGAACGCAAGGTGGCGGCATAGCCGCGTTCGACGGTGCCGGGTGTCGAGGGGAGCAGCAGCAGCGAGCACACCGCGAGAACACCGCAGACAGCGGCGAACACGAGCAGCATCCCGCGCCAGCCGAGGGCATCCGCGAGCCATCCACCCACCATCCGACCGGCCAGGATGCCGACCGAAATCCCCGCCGTCACCGTCCCCAACACCGTGGCCCGCCGCTCCGGTCGCGCCAACCGGCCCGCCACCGAACTCAGTCCGGCCCCGACCGCCGAGCACGCACCGACCACACCGATCACCGGACCCAGCACGCCGACGGAGCCGACGGCGGCGCTGATCATCAGCGCACCCGCGAGAACCCCGAACTGAGCGGCGAGCACGTGCTGGGGAGCGAAACGGTCGACCAGCGGTACCAGCAGACCGAGTCCGATCAGGTAACCGACGGGCCCACACGCGAGAGCGATTCCGACGGCGGTGATCTGCGTGCCCAAGGATTCCGCGACATCCGCGATCGCGGGTTGCATCGGGTAGATGGTCGACGTCCCGACGGCCGCCGCGACCGCCATGAACAGGATGATCGGCGCGCGCAGCGGAGCCGCGACGGGAGCCTCGGCGCTGGTGTGAGTGTGCATTCGACCGACGGTATGGATGCGCGAATCCGGATACCGGCGGGAATGCGACATGACCGTCCTGGTCCGTCGCGCAGATCGGTCGCCGATCTAGGCGGGTCGCAGCGCTCGCGTCGTGATCAGCATGGCCAGGGCCAGGCCGACGGTCGCCGAAATGGCCAGGGGCAGTGACGATGCCAGGGCGGTCAAGCCGAAGAGGAAGAACACACAGGTGGCCAACATGAGGGTGGTGCTGGTCGGATCCATGCTCGGCGTACTCGTTGTGCGATTACGTGAGTTGGTCATGGTCCGGGGGTTGACCGATGGCGTGGTGATCAAACCGTGACCGTATGACGATCGCGTGTCCTCGATCGGCGGTCACCGCCTCCGACCCGCCATTTGTGATCTGCATCACATCATGTCAGGTCCGCGGGGACCCGCGGTGTCTTGTCCTCGAACCATCCGAAGTGAGGAGACACCATGAACAACACCATCGAGGTGGTCGTCGTCGGCGGCGGGTACGCCGGGGTCATGGCCGCGAATCGGCTGTCCGCGCGGGCGGGGATCGCGGTGACGGTGGTCAATCCGCGCACTGTCTTCGTGCCGCGACTGCGCCTGCACCAGTTGGTCGGGGGCACGCACGAGGCCGTCGTGCCGTTCGGTGAGGTCCTCGCCGAAGGGGTGCGGCTGGTCACCGACAGCGTCGTCCGGATCGACACGGCCGAGCAGTCTGTGGTCCTGGCCGGGGGAGACGCCCTCGGCTACGACTACCTCGTCTACGCGGTCGGCAGTGGCAGTGCGGGCGCGGCGGTGCCCGGCGCCGCCGAATTCGCCTACCCGGTCGCCACTTTCGAAGCCGCGTGCCGGTTGCGGGAGGTGCTCGACGACACCCCGCTCCCGGCGGCGGTGACCGTGGTCGGCGGCGGACCCACCGGTATCGAGACCGCCGCGGAACTCGCCGAGGGCGGACGCGCGGTCACCCTGGTCACCGGCGGCGTGCTCGGACCGTATCTGCACCGACGGGCGCGACGCACCGCCCACCGCTACCTGACACGCCTGGGCGTCACCGTGCTCGACGGCCCCGCCAGCCGGGTCACCGCCGTCAGCCGCGCGGACGTGCGGCTCGCCGACGGACGCACCATGCCGAGCGCAGTGACCGTGTGGACGATCGGCTTCGGCGTGCCGGATCTGGCCGCCCGCAGCGGGCTGCGCACCGACGCCGCCGGACGCCTGCTCACCGACGAGACCCTCACCTCGCTCGACGACGACCGCGTCGTCGCCGCCGGTGACGCCTCGGCACCCTCGGACCTGCCGTTCCGGATGAGCGCCTACGCCGCCGCCTGCCTGGGCGCCCACGCCGCCGACACCGTGCTGCACCGCGTGGCCGGTGAGGCGGTGACGCCGATCGATCTCGCCTTCCCGGCCATGTGCCTCAGCTTCGGCCGCCGGTACGGGATCTTCCAACTGGGCCGCAAGAACGACACCGCGCTGCCGCTGTACTTCCCCGGCCTCGCGGGCCGCAAACTCAAGGAATTCGCGTGCGAGGCCAGTGTCGCGCACCTGGTGAAGGAGGCACGCCAGCCCGGCACGCACCATTGGCTCGGCGACGGAACCCACCGCCCCGCGCTGTTGGCGGCTCGCAGGGAAGAATCGGACCTGCCGGTCGGCTGAACCCGGATCACGCGAACGGAGGTCGCACGCATGGACACGACAGACGGCGCCGCGACGGTCGAGGCGACGGAAACCTTTCTGGCACATCGCAAGCTGCTGTTCGCCGTGGCCTACGAGATGCTCGGCTCGGTGGCCGACGCCGACGACGTGCTGCAGGAGACCTGGTTGCGCTGGAGCGCGGTCGACACCGCCGCGGTCACCGAACCCCGCGCCTACCTGGTGCGGATCACCACCCGCCAGGTGCTCAACCGGTTGCGGTCGGTCCGGCGTCGTCGCGAGTCGTATGTGGGTTCATGGCTGCCCGAACCGCTGGTCACCACCCCGGATGTGGCCGCGGACGCGGAACTGGCCGAGAGCGTGTCGATGGCGCTGCTGCTCGTGCTGGAGACGCTCACGCCGGTCGAGCGGGCGGTGTTCGTGCTGCACGAGGCCTTCGGATTCGGGTACGGGGAGATCGCGGCCGCCGTGGACCGGACCCCGGCGGCCGTGCATCAGATCGCCCATCGCGCGCGCGGTCACGTGGCGGCTCGGCGGCCGCGTCGCACGGTCACCGCCGGGGAGGCCGAGGCCGCCGTCACGGCCTTCCGCCGCGCGCTCGAGTCCGCCGATCTGCGCGGGCTGCTCGACGTACTGGCCCCCGATGTGGTCGCCATCAGCGATGGCGGCGGGATCAAGCAGGCCTCGCCACGTCCGATCGTCGGCGCGGAGAAGGTCGCGCGCTTCATGCTCGGTGGACTCGCCCGGCACGCGGCCACCGTCGCGGTCGAGCACACCATCGTGAACGGCGGCCCCGCGCTGACCCTGCGGATCGACGGCGAACTCGACGGCGTGCTGGCGCTCGAGGTCGAGAACGGCCGGATCACCGACCTGTACTACGTCCGCAACCCCCACAAACTCGTCCACCTGACCACCCGGGATCCGTTCACGCCGCGATGAACGGACGGCCGCTCCGTGTGTGTTGCCGCGTCAGCGAGCGGATGAGTTCCAGCCCGACGGCGACGCCGTCGCGATGGCGTCGGGAATCGTGGTGCCGCGGAATCCGATTCGGTCGACGATCGGTCTGATGAGGCCGGGAACCCGGGCGAACAGCGAGTTGGTCTTCGGTATGACGATCAGGTCGGCACGGCGTTCGATACCCGCGACGATCTCGGCGACCACCGTGTCGAGTGGGACCATCTTCCACAGCCCGCTGGTGTTCCCGCCCCAGAGGGTGTTGCCCGCGGGGTCTTCGGTCGCCTGCTCCATCATCGGGGTGTCGAAGAACGTCGGATGGGCGCTGCCGACGCCGACCCCGAGGTGCCGCAACTCGAGTCGGGTCGAATCGGCCAGCGCCCAGACCCCGGCCTTGCTGGCGGTATAGGGCCCCTGCAGCGGGGAGTGTACGAACGCCGCCATCGAGGAGATGGCGAGCAGATAGCCCTGCTGCTTCTCGACGTGCGGCAGCGCGGCCCGGAAGGTGCGCCAGACACCGTTGAGGTTGATGTCGATGATGCGTTCGTACTCCGCGGGATCGAGCGTGGCCAGCGGTGCCATCACCGCGATTCCCGCATTGGCGACGACGATGTCGACCCGACCGAAATGCTCGGCCGCGGCATCGACGGCGGTGCGCAGGCTGTCCAGATCCCGCACGTCGGCCACCCATCCTTTGGCGACGGTCTCGGCGCCGAGCGACGCGGCTTGCGCGGTGACGCGATCCGCGTCGAGGTCGAGCAGTGCGAGGTTGGCGCCCCGGTCGCGCAGCGCGTGGGCGACCGCGGAGCCGAGACCGCCGGTGGATCCCGTCAGGACGACGGTGCGGCCAGCAAGTCGATATCGAGTCATGGTTTCTCCTCGGGGACGCTCAGACAGCCGGGACATGCCGGGTGAGGAAGGCGAGCTGGTCGGTGACATTGCGTTCGAAGTCCGCCCCGACGTAGATGTCGAAATGGCCCGCGTCGTAGAGCGCGACCTCGCCACGGGGCGCCTGGGCCGCGTACTTCTGGGTCGCTCCGGCCGGAGCGACGGCGTCGGTCTCGCAGATCGCGAAATGGATGGGGCAGGACACTTCTCGCGCCGACCTGCCCGGGAAATGCCGGATGATCCGCAAGGCGAAGCGGGCGGCGACATCGGCGCGCACGTCCGTCCCCTCGGGGATCAGTGCCAGTACGCCGGATTCGGAATCCGGCGAGGTCATCAGCGCGGCCGATCCCGGTGGACCGTAGGTGGGAACCATGACCGGCGCTCGTCCGAGCAGCGCGCCGACTCGATCCCGGAGCGCGAGTGCCGTCACCTTGGCCGAGGTGGTCGGCGGCATCGTCGTCGACGAGGCGAGGCCGTCGGTGAACGGGCACTGCGCGATGGCGGCCGCGATCCGCTGATCCCGGGCCGCGGTGATGATGACGTGCCCGCCGCCGAACGAAGTACCCCAGACGACGACACGGTCCGGATCCGCGCCCTCCACGGTGCGCGCGTAGGCGACGGCGGCCCGCCAATCCGCGAGCTGACGATCGATGTCGAGCAGCTGACGCGGTTCGCCGCTACTGGCCCCGAAGTGGCGGTAGTCGAACACCAGGCAGAGATAACCCGCCGCGGCGAATCGCTCGGCGAAGGCGTCCAGGCGCATCTCCTTCACGCCACCCAGGCCGTGGGCCAGCACGATGATCGGCCGCGCGGGCCCCTCGGCCGAACCGGCCGGGCGATACAGCCATGCGGCGCAGGTGCCGTCGTCGGACGGGAAGGTCACATCGGTGCGAGTCATATCGCCACTATATGTAATCAGTTCTAAAAGTAGAAGGGCTTCCAATATTGTTTCTTGTTACACTCCTGGCATGACGACTTCCGGTTCCACGAGTCCCGCGGGCGCCTTCGTCGAGACCAGGACCCAGCGTCGCGCCGCGGCCAATCGCAGGATCGTGATCGACGCCGCGCGCGAGATCATCGCCGCCGACGGGCTGGAGGCGCTGACCCTGGAAGCTGTCGCCGAACGGGCGGACGTCGCGGTCCAAACCATCTACAACCGGGTCGGCGGCCGCTCGGCCCTGCTCACGGCGGTGGCGGAACGGGCGATGGAGGAGAACCGCGTCTACATGGACGCCGCCTACTCGGCCGAGGGCAGCGTCGAAGAACGTCTGCTGCGCGCCGCGGCCGAATACGTCCGGTTCGCCCGGGAGCGGCCGCACGAATTCCGCATCCTGGCCAACCCACCCGACGAACCACAGGCCCTCGAACGCATCGTCGCCCTCACCCGCGAACAGAACGGCAAACTCGCGAACATCCTGCGCGACGGCATAGCTGTCGGCACCGGCCGCCCCGACCTGGACCCCGACCGCGTCGCGACCGCCCTGTGGGCGAGCCTCAACGGCCTGCTCGCCCTGACCTGGCGCACCGACAGCCTCCGCGTCGACGACACGGACATGGACACCTTGGTCGCGACCTTCGTCGCGACCGTCAGCGACGGACTCCGCACCCGATCGCCGCGCTGATCGGCCCGGCTCACGCGGCGAATCGCACTGTGGCAGTAGCTGAGGTACGTTCGTGAACTCGCTTTCCGGCGCCAGGAGGACCATCCACGATGCCGTTTCCACCCGAAATCACCCAGCGATTGCGCAGTACCCCCGAACAGATGGCCGCCGCGTGGGTCGACGGAGGTCCGCCGAAGATCGAATCCATCGTTCTCGCCGCATACGATCCGTCCTGGCCACGAGTTTTCGATGAGCAAGCCGAGCGGATCCGACGTGCCCTGGCCGATCGAGCGCTCGCGGTCGAGCACGTCGGTAGCACCGCGATCCCCGGCCTGGCCGCGAAACCGATCATCGATATCGACCTCATCGTGGCTGACTCCGCCGACGAGGCCACTTACGTTCCCCACCTGGAACGAGCGGGTTTCCGTCTCGTTCTGCGGGAGCCCGCTTGGCACCAGCACCGCATGCTCACTCACGCCGACCCGGCGGTGAACCTGCACGTGTTCAGCCCGAACGCGCCTGAACACATCCGGCATCTGGTCTTTCGGGACTGGCTGCGCCGCCACCCCGACGACCGCGACCTCTACGCATCGGCAAAACGCGAACTCGTCGCGAAAACCGCCGACACGCCAGCCGATTACAACTTGGCCAAGAACGAGATCATCGACGACATCTACGGCCGGGCGTTCGCTCACGCTGCCAGGGGATGACACCGGCCGAGGCGACTCGCCGTCGAAGTGGATGAGCCGCCCTGGAACCCGGCCGTAACGGGCTGTGGCCGTGCATGTTTAGCGCGGTTCGATGTGGATCATTCTGTGGGCGATTAGCATCGCCCGAGCAACGGGTGGTGGGAGGAGCGCTGATGGACGACGGTGAGGCCGATCCGATCCGGCCCGAGCTGGCCGCGATCATGATCGCGGTGATCGACCACATCGACCCCGAGACGGCGGTCACCCCGGAAGGTCTGTATCAGCGACTGGTGGCCGAGATGGCCTCGGCCCCGAGCCTGCACGAAGTCCGCACCGCCCTCGACATCCTGTCCGCCCCCCACCTGGCCTACACCCACGGTGAACCCTCCGGCCCGGTCCTCGACCGCATCCGCCTCATGCTCACCGACTCCGAACAGCAGATCCCGCGGGTCTGACCGAGGCGGCGGCCTGATGTCGCCACACCGATGAATTCCCGGCGTGGCCGCCGTCGATACCTCTGGATGCATCGACAGTGGTGCTGGGCAGCGGTCCGGTGGGAGTGAGTGGAGGCGCAGTGAGCGGAGTACGGGTACTGGTGGCGGGAGCGAGCATCGCGGGGCCCGCGCTGGCCCACTGGTTGCGTCGGCGGGGAGCCGTGGTGACCGTGGTGGAGCGGGCTGCCGCACTGCGTCCCGGTGGTCAGGCCGTGGACGCGCGGGGGATCACCAAGGAGGTCATCCGGCGCATGGGGCTGGATACGGCGGTGCGCGCGGCCTGCACGCAGACCATCGGCGCGCACACCGTGGACGCCGACGGGAACGTGCTCGAGACCTTCCGCGTGGACGACGACGGCGGGGACGGGTTCATCGCGGAGATCGAGATCCTGCGCGGTGACCTGTCCCAGGTGCTCTACGACGACACCCGCGGCGATGCCGCGTATCTCTTCGGCGACCGGATCGCCGAGCTGTCCCAGGACGCGGACGGGGTCGACGTGGTCTTCGACAGCGGCGAACGGCGCCGGTTCGAGCTGGTGATCGGAGCCGACGGCCTGCATTCGGGGTTGCGCTCGATGGTTTTCGGGCCGCACGAGCAGTTCGTCCGCCACCTCGGGCACGTGCTGGCCTTCTTCAGTGTGCCCAACGAGTTCGGGCTCGACGAATGGCTGATCGAGTACCAGGAGTCCGGGCGCTCGGCCGGGCTGCGGCCGATCCGGGACGCCACCCGGGCGATGGCCATGTTCTCCTTCCCGGCGGACGGTGTCGATGTCGACTACCGCGATGTCGACGCCCAGAAGCGACTGCTGCGCGCACGGATCGACGGCCTGGGCTGGCTGACCCCGCGCATCCTCGCGCACCTGGACGACACCCCGGACTTCTATCTCGATCAGGTCGCCCAGGTCGTCATGGATCGCTGGTCGCGAGGACGGGTGGGGCTGCTCGGCGACGCGGCGTTCAGCTCGTCCCCGATGTCGGGCCAGGGCACCGGGCTGGCTCTGGTCGGCGCGTACGTGCTGGCCGGTGAGCTGGCCGCCGCCGAGTGGAATCCGGAAATCGGTTTCGCCCGCTACGAGGCGCGCATGCGCTCGTTCGTCGAGGCGAATCAGGAGATCGCTCAACTGAACGCCCGCACCCGCGACGTCCCCGGGCCCGAGGCCGAGCCGCTGCCCGATTTCACCGGCGAGTGGTTCGGCGAGCTGGTCGAGCGCGCGATCAACGGGGTCGACCTGCCCGACTACACGGGGCTACCGGACTCCGGAGCTACCGACAGCTAGGAGGACGGGCAGGTCGCGGGCTGTTCGGCGAGGAAGTCCTGGATGGCCGCCCACCCGGCGGTCCGGGCACCCGGCCCGGCGATGATGCCGAGGTGGCTGCCGTCGACACCGACGAAGCGCGCGGAAGTCCCTGTGAGGACCTCGGTTCCGGCCGCGACGGACGGTGCCGAGGCGAAACTGTCGTGGCGGCCGCCGATCAGCAGCACCGGCACGGTGACCTTCGCGAGTTCGATCGCCCGGTTCGGACCCAGATGCACGGTCCCGGTCCACATCTCGTTGCGCGTGATCAGCTGTAGATAGACCTGGCGATAGAACCGGCCCGGATAGCCGGGCATCTCGTCCATGAACCGGTCGACCGCCTGCATCCGCGACAGCGCCTCGGTGTCGGTGGCGTGCCGGGCGATATACCACGGTTTGCCCAGTTCCCGAGTCAGCGCCTGCGCGCGAAAGCCCAGCCGGACCGCGTGTTTCGGCACACCGCCGACGAGATGGATCGGCGCCGTGACCAACCTGCTCGGTGTCCGACGCGCGACCGCGTGGGCCCACGCCAGCGGACCATTGCGCCGCTGATCGAACGGTGTGCCCACCGCGGTCACCGAGGCGATCGGCAGCGCCGCGTCGGCCGCCGCGGTCAGCAGGCTGATCGTGCCACCGAAGGACCAACCGATCACGTCGACGGCCGCGTCGTCGTGGGCGGCACCGACCGCGAGGATCGCCGTGGGCACGATGTCGTCGACCCATTCCTCGAAACCCAGGTGCCGGTCGGCGTAGGTGATCTCGCCGTAGTCGATGACATAGACGTCCCGGCCCGCATCGAGCAGGAATTCGACGAGGCTCTGGCCCGGTCGCAGGTCATAGCAGGAGATCGTCACCGCCAGCGGCGGCACCAGCAGGATCGGGTTCCCGGTGCCGGGGCTCGAGCGTCGATACCGGCGCAGTGTGCGGTGCGGGCCCGCGTAGACGACCTCGGAGGGTGTCGGTTCGTACGGCTCGATTCCCTCACCGAGCAATGCCCCGATATTGCGCACCGCCGCGTCCCAGCTGGCCACCCTGTTCCCCTTCGTCAGCGCTCCAGGCGCGTAGTTCCTTGGACATATTGTCTCACGTATCTGGACGACGCAACTGTCGGGCTCCGGCATTCCTCATCGAGAGGATTTTATGTCGCGTAACAGCAGGTCAACGCCAGGAAAGGGCGGGCGTGACCGAGGCGCGCGGCGGTCTCCCCGCGCAACCAGGGTCGACAATTCTCGGGTTGGAATCGGTCGGCGGGGTCGGCGGTTCCGGTCTCGGTGTGGACTGGTGGAAGGGATGTGATGGCGGCGCCTGACAGCTCGGATGTCGACGTGTTCCTCGGCCGGGTGGGGGAGTACGCCGAGCGGGTGTTGCGGCCCGCGGCGCTGGTCGCGGATCGGGACGGCGTGGCGGCGGAGCGGATCGATGAGCTTCGAGAGTTGGGGTTGCTGAATCACCTGGCACCGCCGGAATACGGGGGGCTGGCGATCGACCGGGACACCGATCGGCGGGTGCACGAGATCATCGCGGGGGCCTGCTTCAACACCTGGCTCGTGTGGGCGCAGCACGCGCCGCTGGCGGGGCGGATCGCCGCCGCCCGAGCGGCCGGGGCGCCGGTATCGGCGTTCGCCGAACGGATTCTGCGCGGGGAGTTGCTGCTCGGGGCGGGGGTCAGCGATGTGCGGCGGTATCCCGAGCACTATGTCGAGGCGCGTGTGGTCGCGGGCGGGTGGGTGTTCGACGGCACGGTGTCGTGGGTCAGCGGGTGGGGCCTGAACGCGGCGCTCACGGTCGCGGCGGTGGAACCGGGGAGCGAGACCGTGGTGACCGCGCTGGTGCCGGTGAGCGATCGCACGCACAGCGCCGGTCCGCTCGCGCTCGGCGCCGTGGCGGGGAGTCGGACCGCGCGGGTTCGGCTCGACGCGGTCTTCGTGCCCGACGAGAACGTCCTCGCCACACAGAGTCTCGAGGCGGCGCGTCACGCCGACATCGGTACCGCCAGTGATGCCAGGGCACACCACTTCGGTCTGGCGGAGGCGGTGCTCACCGAGCTCGAGCAGACCGCGGACCCGCTCGCCGTCGAGGTCGCGGCGCGCTGGCGGCCCCGCGTCGCCGAGATCCGCGCGACCGCGTACGCCCTCGCGGACGAGGCCACGGCCGCGGGCGGTGGACCGCATCGGCTCGACGAGCGGCTGGCCACGAAAGTCGCGAGCGGTGACGCGCTCTCGACCATCACCCGCGCGCTGCTGGTCGCGAGGTCGGGGCGCGGATTCAGCGGTGACGACACCGCGCAACTGCACGCGCGCTCGGCCCTGTTCGTCCTGATCCAGGGCCAGACCGCCGATGTGCGGCGCGCGCAACTCACCCATCTCGCCCGCTGATCACCGAACGGAACCACCCGCATGAGTCTCGAACCCCCTGGGTACCTCCCGAATCAGGCCGCCTCCGGCCTCGATGCCCTGTCCCCTACCGCACGCCAGGGCGGCCGACCGCTGCCCCTGCTCGGAGAGTGAGCACCGACAGCGCTGTCCCGGTTCTGATCACCGCGCCGGACACAGGTCACAGACTGCGGCTGATCGTGGTGTTCGCGGTGACGCAGACGGTCGGCTACGGCGCGATGATCCAGGCGTTCACCGTCCTGCTGCTGCCGATGTCGCAGGCGCTGGCGGTCTCGCGCACCGAGATCGCCGCCGCGGCCACGATTTCCACGCTGGTCGGGGCGGCCGCGGCCGTTCCGGTGGGCAATCTGCTCGACCGGTACGGCGGGCGGGCCATGATGACGACCGGCTCCGCCGTCGGGGTCGGCGCGATCGTGCTGTGGTCGCAGGTGCAGAGCCTGGCGCAGCTGTATCTGGCGTTCATCCTGATCGGGCTGGCACTGGCCACCTCCACCTACGAGGCGGCCTTCGCGGTGCTGGTGGTGGCCACCGAACCGCGACAGCGCGATGCCGCCATCATCGCGGTGACCACGATCGTCGGACTGGCGACCAGCCTGTACTACTTCTTCGCCGGATGGCTCGAGACGGAGATCGGCTGGCGGGCAACGCTGCTGGTGCTCGCGGCGGGGTCGGCGGTGATCGTGGTCCCGGCGCATCTGTGGGCCGTGCCGGGGCGGGCCGCGCACGTCAGCCGGGTCGAGCAGCGCGCGGGTATGCCGCTCGGGGACGCGTTGCGCGACCGCAAGTTCTGGCTGCTGGTGCTGTCGTTCGTGGCACAGAGCGGCGCGACCTCGGCCTTCCTGCTGATGATGGTCACCTACTTCCGCGACATCGGACATTCGCCGGTCACCGCGGCGGCCCTGCCGATCGCGGTCGGCGTGACCCAGATCGGTGCCCGGCTGGCGCTGGGACCGCTGGCTCGCCGGTTCGGGATGACGGCTGTGACCGGTGCCTCGTTCGCCGTGCAGGGCCTCGGGCTGCTGGCGCTGCCGCTGGCCGGGACCTCGCTGCCGCTGACCCTGGCCTGCATCGTGGCCTTCAGCACCGGCTACGGCACGAGCGTGATCGCGCGGCCGTCGATCGTCGCCGACAACTTCGGCGTGCCACAGTTCGCGGGCATCCTCGCCGTGATGACGGTGCCGATCGCGCTGTCCCGGGCGGGCGCGCCGCTGGCCGCCACCTGGCTGGGTGACTGGCGCTTCCTGGTCGCGGTCGGGGTGGCCGCGCTGCTCGCGGCCGTGGCCCTGATCCCCTTGTCACGCAATGGATCCGAGGAACATCCGGTCGTCGTCCAGGACTGTGTCTAGCCGGAACGGCACGGGCCGCCGTCTCGGAAGAGAGGGCGGCCCGTGGTGTTCCTCCAGTTACGCGGGCAGGCGCGTGGCCGCCCGGTGCCGACTCGGGAAGGGCAATCCGAAGCGTTCGCGCAAGGTCGGTGCCGTGTAGTCGCGCTGGAAGAGCCCGCGCTCCTGCAGGATCGGCACGACCAGGGTGGCGAAGTTCTCCAGATCCACGGCGGTCTCGGCGGGCATGACGGTGAAACCGTCGGCGGTGCCCGCCGCGTACCAGTCGGCCAGGTCGTCGGCGACCTGTTCGGCCGAGCCGACCACCAGCCGATGACCGGAACCGCCCGCGCCCCGCTGGATCAGCTCGCGCGGGGTCCGCGGCCCCTCCGCGATGAGCGCGCGCGTGGAGACACTGAAGCCGGTCGAGAACGCACCGGCCGGGACGGTCTCCGGCAGGTCGTCGACGCCGATCGGATCGTCGGGACCGAACGCGTCGGCGGGCAGGCCGAGATTGCCCAGCAGCGCGGTGGTGAGCCGCTGGATCGGGAGCTGCGCGTAGAGCTCGCGCTCGCGTCGCCGCGCCTGCTCCTCGGTGGCCGCGACCAGCACCACCACCCCGAGCGAGATCTTCACGTCGTCGGGATGACGGCCCGCCGCCGCGGCCCGCCGCCGGATGTCGTCGCGGAACGCGATCGCCTTGGCCTGGGTCTGCGCGACGGTGAAGACCACATCGGCGAAGTCACCGGCGAGCGTCAACCCGCCCTCCGAGCCGCCCGCCTGGACCACCACCGGCCTGCCCTGCGGTCCGGGCGCCACCGGCAGCGGCCCGGCGACGGAGAAGAACTCGCCGTCGTGGTCGACCCGGTGGATCTTGTCGGTGTCGGCGTAGCGGCCCGTCGTCTTGTCCGCGACGAGCCAGCCGTCCTCCCAGCTGTCCCACAGGCGGGTGACGACATCGAGGAACTCCCAGGCCCGCTGGTAGCGGGTCTGCTTGTCCGGATGGTCGGTGAGCCCGAAATTGGCCGCGGCGGCCGGTGTTCCGGTGGTGACGATATTGACCGCCGCCCGCCCCTTCGTCACGTGGTCGAGCGCCTGGAACCGGCGGGCCAGGTTGTAGGGGGAGTTGTAGGTCGTCGAGGAGGTGATCACCACGCCGAGGTGCTCGGTCACCGCGGCCAGATTCCCGAGCAGCACCAGCGGGTCGATGCCGGTGCCGGGCGCCTCCTCGATCTCCCCGCGCAGCGCGGGACCGTCCCCGAGGAACACCGCGTCGATCTTGGCGTCCTCGGCGATCCGCGCCAACCGCTGGAAATGGTCGATGTCGAGATAGGCGAGCGGATCGGCGTGCTCGAGCCGCCAGGCATGTCGGAAATGGCCCGGTGTCATCAGCGACAGCGTGAGATGGAATCCGGTCATCGCTACAGCTTCAGCCCGGTGCCGTGCACACCGTGCTCCTCGATCAGCGCCAGTTCCTCGGCGGTGAAGTCGGGGAAGTCCAGGGCCGCGGTGTTGTGGTCGAGCTGGGCGACCGAGCTGGCGCCGATCAGCGCCGAGGTCACCTCCGGCCTGCGCAGCACCCACTGCAGCGCCAGCTGGGCCAGCGACTGACCGCGAGCCGCGGCGATCTTGTTCAGCTCGGCGGTGCGCTGCCGGTAGGTCTCGTCGATCACGTCCGGGGACAGGAAGGTGCTGTTCTGCGCGCGGGCGCCCTCGGGAATGGACTCGAGATATTTGTCGGTGAGCAGACCCTGCGCCAAGGGGGAGTAGACGATGACGCCGAAGCCGTCCCGCGTGGCGGTGTCGAGCAGGCCGTCACGTTCCGGACGACGGTCGTAGATCGAGTACCTGGCCTGGTGGATCAGCAGCGGCACCCCGGCCGCGCGCAACTGCTCGGCGATCTCGTGGGTGCGGTCGGGCTGGTAGTTGGAGATGCCGACGTAGAGCGCCTTGCCCTGCTGCACCGCGCTCACCAGCGCGCCGACGGTTTCCTCCAGCGGCGTCTCCAGGTCGGGGCTGTGGTGATAGAAGATGTCGACGTAGTCGGTGCCGAGGTCGCGCAGGCTGTGGTCGAGCGAGGCCAGCAGGGATTTGCGGGAACCGCCGCGCAGGTAGGGGCTGGGGCCGATCGGGTTGCCCGCCTTGGTGGACAGGATGATCTCGTCGCGATATGGCGCGAGGTCCTTGCCCAGCACCCGACCGAAGTTCTGCTGGGCCGCGCGGTGCGGCGGACCGTAGCGGTCGGCGTTGTCGAAGTGGGTGATGCCCAGATCGAAGGCGTGCAGGATGATCTCGCGCTGGGTGGCGAAGGCGTAGTCGCTGCCGAACTTCTGCCACAGGCCGAAGGAGAAGGCGGGCAGGTCCAGGCCGGAGGTTCCGGTGCGACGGAAGGCGGCTTTCTCGTAGCGGTCTTCGGCCGCGGCGTAGGTCTGTTCGAAGGGGCCGTAGCTCATCAGGTGTTTCTCTCTCTCGTCGGTTCAGAACAGTCCGGTGGTGGGTGGATCTTCGCCCGTCAGATGAAACGCGCCAGCGACGGCTTGCTTCCATTGACGGGGATTGTGATTGGCGGCGGTGCGGGCATTGCGCCAGTGCCGGTCGAAACCGAGCTCGCGATCGGTGATCGAGCCGCCGCCCACATCGAAGACGAGTTCGGCGGCGGCCAAGGCGGATTCGATCGCGATCACCCCGGCCTGGGCCACCTCGACAGCGGCCGCCGCCCCCGCCGCCCTGGCCGCGTCGCCGGTGTGGGCGCGCACACCCTCGAGGGTCTCGGCGGCCAGCAGCACCACGGCTCTGGCGGCGAGCGCGCGGGCGGCGATCTCGCCGACGGTCTGGCGCACATACGGGTCGTCGACGCTGTCGGTCGCGCTGCTGTGCTTGATCGGACGGGCCCGTTCGCGCACGTAGGCGACGGCGTCGTCGCGGGCGCGCGCCGCGATGCCCGCCTGGACCGCCGCCAGATACAGCTGCGCGTAGGAACCCTGCCAGGGGTTGTCCGGTGCGGACTCCGGCGCCGGGGTGACCTCCTCGGCGAGGACCCGCACCCCGGTGAACCGGGTGGTCCCGCTGGCGGTGAGACGTTGTCCGACGGCGTCGAAGTCGTCGAGACGCCGCACTCCGGCCCGATCCACCGGCACGGTGAATCGCAGGATCTCGTCGTCCTCGGTGCGGGCCTGGGTGCCGAACCACTGTGCGTAGAGGCCGCCGGTCGAGTAGTACTTCTCGCCGTCGACCACCCAGTCCGCGCCGTCGCGCCGCGCGGTGGCGTTGACCCGCCCGCTGGCGCCCCCGCTGCGTTCGTTGACGGTGCCCGCGAACAGGTCCCGGTGCCGCAGGCGCTCCAGGATCACTGCCCGGTGCGGCAGGTCCGGCCGGGCCGCCACCTGATACGCGATCAGGAAACTGCTCCGCAGCGCCTGCGCCACACTGGAATCGGCCCTGGCGATCTCGATCACCAGCTCGGTGACCTCACGCAGCGACCCGCCCGCCCCACCGTCGGCCACCGCGATCCCGGTCAGCGTGATCCCCGCCTCGGCGAGCGCGCGCACCTCGTCGAAGGCGTAGTCGCGGGCGTCCTCACGCTGTCGCGCGGTCGCGGCCAAGCGACGCAGAACCGGCGCCACCGCGGCGCGGATCCCGGTGACGGACAGCCCCGGAACCGGCTGGGGGACAGCGGCCTCGGGCACCACCGAGGACGGATCGACGGGTGCGGTGGTCACCGCGCACCGTCCAGGTCGGCTGCCGCCGCGTCGTCCACCGACTCCACCGGGTCGGCCGCCGACGGACGCTGCCGGTAGTAGCCGGGCACCGGCGCGACCCCGTTGACCACGAAGTTCCCGAGCACCCTCGGCTTGTAGATCACGGGATTGTGCGAGGCCAGGGTCCTGGCGTTGCGCCAGTGCCGGTCCAGGTGGACGCTGTTGCGGACCGTGGACGACCCGCCCGCGTCGAACGCCCGCGTCGCGGCGTCGAGGACGGCCTCGATGACGGCGATCTGCGCGGCGGAGGTGTCGAGGTAGGCGCGGGCGTAGGCGGCCTCGTCGCCCGCCGCGTGTGCCGCCTCGAGCTGCTCGGCGGCATGGCGCAGCAGGGTCTCCGCGGTGAGCCGCCGCGTCTCGAGTGTTCCCACGACGGACAGGATGTCGGGGTCCTCGGTGGCGTGCTGGGTGAGCGCGTGCAGACTCGTGCGGGTGCGGGCGCGCACGATGTCGGCGGTCTCGGCGACGATGCCGCGCGCGATGCCGGTCAGATTGGCCAGGTGCACGATCTGGACGAAGGAGTCCAGGCCGCGCAGCGACTCCTTGTAGCGGCCGATGTCACCGTGCTCCTCGACCGGGACATCCACGAAATAGGTGGTGCCGCTGCCGGTCTGACGCTGACCGATCCCGTCCCAGTCGTCGGCGTGGGTGACCCCGGGATGCCGCGCGGGGATCACCACGAACCCCCGGGTGCCCTCGTCGTCGACGACGGCCGCGCGGATGAAGTCGGCGAAGCGCGCGCCGGTGGAATAGAACTTGGTGCCCGACACCACCCGCACTCCGTCGGCGTCGAGGCGCGCCTTCGTGGTGGTGACACCCCAGCCGGTCGATTCGCCTTCGGCGAGCGCCGCCTCGGCGACCAGCGCGGAGGGCTCGGACTGCGCGTTGCCGAACACCGCGCCCGCGCCGACCCGGCGCAACCAGTGCTCGCGGACCACGGGATCGGTTTCGGCGCGCAGGATCTCGGTGGTGGTGAAGTGCCCGCGCCAGATCTGCGGAATATTGGAATCGGCCTGCCCGGCCTCGGCGAGCAGCGCGAACAGCGTCGGCAGGTCGACGTCGAAACCGCCGAACTCCACCGGCACCCGCAGGCGGCCGAAGCCCGCGTCGGCCAGCGACCGGATGAGTTCGTCGGGATGCTCGAAGGCCAGGTCGCGCGCGCCGGTGCCCGGCACGAACTCGGCCAGCACCGCGCGGATGCGGGGAAGTGCTTCGGCCAGCGTCGCGGGTGCGGTGATAGTAGTGGTCATGACAGTCCTCCGATGAGGTCGCGGCCAGCGATGGCGTCGAGTAGTCGAACGGTGTAGTCGTCGGTGGGGGAGGTGAAGACCTGGTCGGCGGTGCCCTGCTCGACGATGCGGCCCTGCCGCATCACCGCCACGCGATCGGAGATCGCCCGCACCACGGCCAGATCGTGGGAGATGAACAGATAGGTGAGCCCACGGTCCCGCTGCAGACCGCGCAGCAGATCGAGGATCTGCGCGGCGACCGACACGTCCAGCGCCGAGATGGGTTCGTCCAGCACGATCACCTTCGGCTCGAGCACCAGCGCGCGGGCGATGGCCACCCGCTGCCGCTGCCCGCCCGACAGCTCCCGGGGATGCCGGTCGACGAAATCGGCGGGCAGAGCGGCGGCTTCGAGCGCGGCGACGACCCGGTCGCGGTGGGGTCTGCCCCGGCGTGGTCCGCGCCGCGGCGCGAACGAGCGCAGCGGTTCGGCGACCACGTCGTAGACGTCGAACCGCGGATCGAAGGAGGAGAACGGATTCTGGTAGACGATCTGCACGTCGCGGCGCAGCGGCCGGAACTCGCGGCGGCCGAACCCGGTGACATCGGTGCCGAACAGCGACACCACACCCGAGTCGGCCCGGGTGAGACCGGTGAGCACCCGGGCGGTGGTCGACTTGCCGCTGCCGGATTCGCCGACGATCGAGAACGTCTCGCCCCGCCGGACCCGGAACGAGACACCGTCCACCGCAGGAACTCCCGCGTAGTCCTTGCGCAGATCCCGCACCTCGACGACGGTCTCGGCGTCGTCCGCCGGAGCGGGACGGGCCCGCGTCCACGGCCGCCGCGACGGCACGCTGTCGAGCAGACGCCGGGTGTAGGGGTGCCGCGGATCGGCGACCAACTGTGCGGTGGGCCCGAATTCGACCAACCTGCCCTGGCTCATCACCCCGATCAGGTCGGCGCGATCGGCGGCCACGCCCAGGTCGTGGGTCACCAGCACCACACTGGTGCCGGTGCGTCGGCGTACCGCGTCGAGCAGGTCGAGCACCTGTTTCTGCACCGTCGCGTCCAGTGCGGAGGTCGGCTCGTCGGCGATGATCAGGTCGGGCTCCGCGGCGACGGCGGCGGCGATGAGCACACGCTGTCGCATCCCGCCCGACAACTCGTGCGGATACTGCCGGTAGCGCCGCTCGACGTCGGTGAAGCCCACCAGGTCGAACAGCTCGTGGACCCGCGCGCGGCGGGCGGCGGCGTCGAGGTCGGTGTGCAGGCGCAGGACGTCTTCCACCTGGTGCCCGACCCGGCGCACGGGATCGAGCGAGACCGTCGGGTCCTGGGGGATCAGGCTGATCGCCCGGCCCCGGATCGCCCGCCAGCCCTTCGCGCCGAGCTCGGTGAGCACCTGGCCGCGAAAGGTGATGCTGCCGCCGGTCACCGCGCCGTTGCCCGGCAGCAGGCCGAGCACCGCGTGCGCGGTGGTGGTCTTGCCCGACCCGGACTCACCGACCAGCGCCAGCACCTGTCCGGCGGGCACCTCGAAGGAGACGCCGTGCACGGCCGGAACGAGCCGGTCCCGGACCCGATAACCGACATCGAGATCGGCGACGGTCAGGACCGGCGTCGCAGCGGATTCGACACTCATGCGGAGGTCCTCCTGGTCAGATGACGGGACAGGTGATTGGCCGCCAGCACCACCGCGACGATGGTGAGACCGGGCCACAGCGTGAGCCAGCCACGGGTGGCGATGTAGTGGCGGCCGTCGGAGACCAACCGGCCCCACTCCGGGTCCGGGGGCTGCGCGCCGAGACCGAGGAAGCTCAGCGAGGCGATCCAGATGATCGCGATCCCGAACTGCACGGTGACCAGCGCGATCGTCGGCCCGATCGAATTGGGGATCACGTGCCGCCCCAGGATCGCCGCCGTCGACGCGCCGCTGGTGGTGGCGGCCTCGACATAGGTACTGGTGCGTGCCTTGACCACCTCGGACCGGATGAGCCGGGCGAAGGTCGCGGACGTGGTCAACCCGACGGCGATGCCCGCCTGCCACACCCCGAATCCGAGCAGCACGACGATGGTGATCGCCAGCAGGAAGCCGGGGATCGACAGCACCACATCGATCAGGCGCATGACGAAGCTGTCCGGGAACCCGGCGAACCAGCCCGCCACCGCGCCGAGCAACGATCCCACGAGCACGCCGACCAGCACGGCGATGGCCGAGCCGAGCAGCGAGGCCCGCGCCCCGTAGACGATGCGGGCGTAGAGATCGCGGCCGAGCTGATCGGTGCCGAACCAGTGCTCGCCCGACGGCGGTTTCAGCTTCTGGGCCGGATTCACCGCCAGCGGATCGATACTCGTGAACAACTGCGGGACGACCGCCCACAGCAATACCGTGCCGACGACCACCGCGGCCAGCACGACCGTCCAGTGCTCGCCGGTCCAGCGTGCCACCGACCGGGCGCGCCCTCGCGGATCGGGCCGCACCGCGACGGATTCGGAGTTCTCGACGGCGGTCATGGCATCACCACCTCGGCTGGGAGACGCGGTGACACCGCCGCGCCGACCGAGACCGGCACGGCGTTCTCACCGCGCTCGGTGCCGCGGGCGCTGGTGACCCGACGGGTGCGCCCGTCCACCAGCACCCGCGGATCCAGGAACGGATAGGCCAGATCCACCGCGAGATTCACCAGGACATAGGCCAGCGTCGACAACAGCACGACCCCTTGGACGACGGGCAGGTCCTGGGTGTCGACCGCGCCCACGGTCAGCTGGCCGATGCCCTGGCGCGCGTACACCGACTCGGTGACCACCGCACCGGCGATGAGTTCCCCGAACGCGAGCCCGAGCAGCGTGAGCACCGGCAGCGAGGAATTGCGCAGCACGGACTGGCGGAACAGATAGCCCTCGCCCGCGCCCCTGGCCGCCACGACGTGCACGAACGGCTGTCGTCGGGTCGTGCGCACCGAGGTGGCGAACACCTGGGCCATCGGCGCCGCCACGATCAGCCCCAGCGTCGCCGCCGGTGCGAGCAGGGCCAGCGGCGTGCCGTTGTCGACCGACGGGATGAGGTGCCAGCGGAACGACAGATACTGCAGCGCCAGCACGCCCACCACGAAGGTCGGCACCGAGGCGAACAACGCGGGCGCGGAGTCGAAGACACCACGCAGCCAGGCCCACGGCGCGTAGTTGGCGGCCACCGCGACCAGGACCGCGAACCCCAGTCCGAAGACCAGGCCCAGTCCGGTCAGCGCCGCGGTGGACGGCAGCACCTCGACCACGGCCTGGGTCACGGGCTTGCCGGTGCTGAGCGAGAAACCGAGGTCACCGTGCAGCAGACTCCACAGCGCGCGCAGGTACTGCTCCCAGATCGGCCGGTCGAGTCCGTAGAACTCGAGCATCTGCCGCCCGGCCTCGGGGGTGATCTGCGCTTCCGGGTCCTGGATCCGATTGGACACCGCATCGCCCGGCAGCGCGCTGAGCAACAGGAACGACAGGGTGTAGGCGGCCCACAGCACCAGCACCGCCTGCACCAGCCGTCGCACGACGTAGGTGCGCATCCGTCCTCCTACCCGATCCAGGTGTCGTAGAGCCACGTCCGCGCCGTGGACTCGGTACTGAATCCGTGCACGTTCGGCGCGAGGCCGAACACCTGGGTCTCGTCGTAGAGCGGGATCGCGTACGCCTCACCGAAGACCCGGTCCTCGATGGCCTGCACCGCCTTGGCGCGGGCGGCGGGATCGAACTCGAACGCCTGCGCGCGGACCAGTCCGTCGAGGACCTGATCGGGCACCGGTGCGAAGAACTCGTTCTGGGCGGTGCTGTCGAACGCGGTGCGCAGCACGTCGGCCTCGGCGCGCGAGGTCTGGCCCTGCACCAGCGACCAGGTGTCCGGGCGGGAATTGCGGATCGACTCGTACTCGGTCTGCGACACGCTGCGGATCACCAGCTCGACACCGGCCTTCTTCCACTGCGACTGCAGCAGTTCGAGCACCGGCTGCGACACCTGATAGAACGGGGCCACCCACACCTCGAACTGCAGGCGCTTGCCGTCCTTGGCCCGGATGCCGTCGCCGCCCTTCCGCCAGCCCGCGTTCTCCAGCAGCGAATTCGCCTTGGCCAGGTCGTAGTTCAGGTATCCACTCGCGTCCCCGCGATGGGGTGTGCCCGCGACCAGGATGGAGGTCGGAATCGGATAGCTGGGGGACAGGACCGTCTGATTGATCTCGGCGCGGTCGGTGGCGGCCTGCAGTGCCAGGCGGACCTCGCGTTCGCGGATCGGCGAGTCCGAATCCAGTTGCGCCGACAGCTTGTTCGTCTGTCCCTGCACCGGGAAGGCGAGGATGCGGCCGCCGCTGGCGGTCACCGTCTCCTCGTCGTAGGGGGTGATGTTGCGGGCGATGTGCGCCTCACCGGACTGCAGCGCGCCGACACGGGTCCCCGCCTCGGGCACCGTCTTGAACACGACCCGCTCGAGATAGGCCTTGCCCTGGTGTCCCGAACCCGTGGGCGCCCAGTTGTAGTCCTCGCGCCGGGTGAGGGTGATGCCGGAATTGCCCTCGACCGAGGCGACCACGAACGGGCCGGAACCGATCCAGTTCTTCGCCTGCCCTTGGCCGTTGAGATCCTTTTCCAGGAACGGCCTGGCCAGAATCGAACCGGCGCGGTAGAACGAGGCGACCTGCAGGAAGCCCGCGTTGGGCTTGGTGAAGGCGACCTCGACGGTCAGCGGGTCGATCACCGTGGCCGACCGATAGTCGGAGAAGAACCGGTCGGGTGGGATGCCGAGGGCCTTGTCGCCCAGGGCGTGCTGGTCGTAGTTGGCCTTCACGATCGCGGCGTCGACCGGGTCACCGTTGCTGAAGGTGACGCCGGGACGCAGCCGGAAGGTGTACGTCAGCTTGTCGGGACTGATCTCCCAGGACTCAGCCAGCCAGGGCTTGATCTCGCCGGAGGCGGGATCCTGCCAGGTGAGGCGCTCGGCCAGATTGTTGGCGACCTGGCTGTTGGACCAGATCGAGTTGGTCGGCAACCAGGCCGTGTACTCGATCGGGTCGTAGAAGGTGAGCGTGCCGCCGAACACGGGGTCGCCCGCGGCCTCGCCCGGCGCCGACGAGCCGCCACCGCAGGCGGCCAGCGCCGACGCGAGTGCGATGGCCGCGGTGCCGGAGGCCAGGAGTCTGCGAAATCGGATATTCCTCATTGCGGTGGTCGATCTTTCGTCGGAGAGGATGGTGCTGCGTGCACTCCGGAGATTAAGCCCGGCGACCACGCATTCCGCGATTTCGGATCGGCAAGAATGACTGCACCGATTTCGTAGTCCACCTTCACGATCCGACGTGTGCCGCGGACGGCGTCGGTCGCCCGAACGGCGTAGCGCGACTGCACAGAATCGCTCTGATCGTAAGGATTTCCTGGAATGTCACCGATGCGGATCATGAGACATCCGGATGACAACCGGTCGAAGCGAGGAACGCAATGTACGACATCCGCCGCCTTGTCCTGTTGCGTGATCTCGCGGAACGAACCACCATGACCGCGGTCTCGGAACTGCACGGAATCACCACCTCCGCGGTGTCGCAGCAATTGCGCATCCTGGAGGAGGAGGTGGGTGCCGTGCTCACCCGCCGCGAAGGTCGGGTGCTGCGCCTGACGCACGCGGGCCGGGTACTCGTCGACTACACCTCGCGCGTCATCGCCGCCCTCGAGGAGGCCGAGAGCGCGGTGGCCGCGACCGCGGAAGCGATCACCGGGGTGCTCACCCTGGCCACCTTCCGCACCGCGCAGACCCGGCTCGCGCTGCCCGCCGCCGCGAAGCTGATGACCGAGCACCCCGGGTTGCGGGTGCGGGTGGTGGACATGATGCCGGTGGACTCGGTACCCGCGGTGCGTCAGCAGGAGGTCGACATCGCGATCACCTACTCGTACTCCTTCCGGTCGCGTGATCTGCCGCTCGGGTTGTCCTCGGAGTTCCTCTTCGGTGACCCGCTGGTGCTGCTCGCCCCACCCGGCCTGCGGGAACGAGCCCGCCAGTCGGGCCTGGCGGCGGTGCGCGACGCGGACTGGATCACCGCCCGCGACGGCGCGCCCTCGATCGTGTCGGTGATGTACGCGTGCCGCGAGGCGGGCTTCGCGCCGCGGATCGAGCACCGCAGCGGCAGCTTCGCCGGGATGGCCGAGATCGTCGCGCACGGGCTGGGAGTCGCGGTGGTGCCGCAGATGTCGGTGCCGCCGCAGTACCGGTCGCTGATCGCCTGCACCATCGCCGACGGGTCACGTCAGGTCGGCGTGACCTATCGGCAGGCGTCACTGGAACGGCCCGCCATCGGGGCGGCCATCCGCGCGTTGCGCGGTATCGATGTCCCCGAACAAATGGCGTCGTAGACCTTCGAGAAAAACTGAACGAATCCTGTAGACCGGCTGTCTTGTTCGGCGGCACGGACCGTTCCGATACTGACTCGCAACTATTCGTTCCGCACCCCCGGACGCCATTGTCCGGCGAATTCCGGTGGACCGCACAGATATGCGTTCGACCGCCTTCGGGGGGTCCGGACCTGACCAGGAGAGTGACACCCGCATGACTTCCGTGCACCTCAACGTCAACATCCTCAACGCGGGCGTGTTCGGCGGATCGTGGCGCTTCCCCGGCACCGATCCGGCCGCGAGTTTCACCCTCGACCACTACGTGCGGATCGCCCGGCGTGCCGAGGAGGCCGCCTTCGACGCGATCTTCCTCGCCGACGGTCCCGCCCTCCGCGACGACATCCGCTACCGGCCGTTCAACAGCCTCGAACCGACCGTGATCCTGGCCGCCGTCGCCGCGGCGACCGAGCGGATCGGCCTGATCGCCACCCTCTCGTCGAGCTACAACGACCCCTACGACGTCGCCCGCCGCTTCGCCTCGCTCGACCTGCTCAGCGGCGGCCGGACCGGCTGGAACGTGGTCACCACCGCGGGCGCCGACGCCGCCCGCAACTTCGGTTTCGATGCTGAACCGGCCCACGCCGCCCGCTACGAGCGCGCCGCCGAATTCGTCGAGGTGGTGCGCACTCTCTGGAACAGCTGGGAGCCCGACGCGCTGGTCGGGGACAAGGCCACCCACCGTTTCGCCGACCCCGCCCGCATCCACGCCGCCGAGCACCGCGGCCAGCACTTCGACGTGGCCGGAGCGCTGAACGTGCCCCGCTCGCCGCAGGGCGAACCGGTGGTGGTGCAGGCGGGCGCGTCGAAGGACGGACGCGCCCTGGCGGCCCGGTTCGGCGAGGTGATCTTCACCGCCGCCCAGACCGAGGACGAGGCGGGGGAGTACTACCGCGACGTCAAAGCCCGGGCGGTGGGCTATGGTCGCCGCGCCCAGGACGTCCTGGTGCTGCCCGGGCTCTCGACCGTGATCGGGTCCACTGAGGCCGAGGCCACCCGCCGTCGTGAATTGCTGGCCGAACTGGTGCCCCCGGAATACGCGCTGGACCGGCTGGCGACCCAACTCGGCGTGGAGCGCGACGATCTCGTCCTCGACGGTCCGCTGCCGTGGCATCTGCTCGCCGATCCCGACGAGGCGGGCGGGTCGCAGACCTTCTACAAGATCGCGCTCGGGCTGGCCCACCGCGAGAACCTCACCGTGCGCCAGTTGCTGCGCAGACTGGGCGGCGGCGCGGGACACCGGATCGTCACCGGCACACCGGAACAGATCGCCGACGCCATCGTCGACTGGGTCGACAAGGGTATCGCCGACGGCTTCAACCTGATGCCCGATGTGCTGCCCGGCGGTTTCGACGACTTCGTCGACGGTGTCGTGCCGATCCTGCGCGCACGCGGCGTGTTCCGCACCGACTACGAGGCGACCACCCTGCGCGGTCACCTCGGCCTGCCCGTCCCGGCCTACCGGGGCACCATCGCGGAAGGAGCTGCCTGATGGCACGCGGACTGCATTTTCTCGTCAATGTCGGCAGCGCGGGCTATCACCCGGCCGCCTGGCTAGAACCCGGCCTGCCCGCCGACGCGTTCATCCAGCTGTCGCACTACCAGCGGGTGGCCGCCGACGCCGAACGCGGCGCCCTGGACGGTCTGCTGTTCCCCGACATCCCAGTGCAGCAGCCGGGCATCGCCCGCGCGCCCGCGGCCACCCTCGATCCGATCCTGCTCACCTCGGCGCTGGCCGTGTCGACCGAGCGGATCGGGCTGATCCCCACCGCCACCACCTCGCTCAACCTGCCGTACAACCTCGCGCGGCGGATCCTGTCGCTCGATCATGTGAGCGGCGGCCGGGCTGGCTGGAACGTGGTCACCACCTTCGAACCGAACGCGGCCCGCAACTTCGGCATCCATGATTTGCCCGAGCGCGACGAACGCTACCGCCGCGCGAGCGAATACGTCGGCCTCACCCAGAAGCTCTGGGACAGCTGGGAATCCGACGCGGTGATCGGTGACCAGGACGCCGGTGTGTTCGCCGACCCCGATCGGGTGCACGCGGTGGACCATCGCGGCGAGTTCTACTCCGTCGCCGGACCGCTCACTGTGCTGCGCTCACCGCAGGGCCGTCCCGTCCTGGTCCAGGCCGGAGCGTCCCCGCAGGGTCGCGCGTTCGCGGCGGCCCACGCCGAGGCGATCTACACGACGCAGCTGAGCCTGTCGGCCTCGCGGACGTTCTCCGACGAGATCCGTTCGGCCGCCACCGCTTCCGGCCGCGACGGCGCCTCGATCCGGATCCTGCCCGGTCTGGTCCCGGTTCTCGGCGCGACCGAGGCCGAGGCCCGCGCGCGCTTCGACGCGTTGCAGGCCCGCCTGCATCCCGACAGCGCGCCGGTGCGTCAGCTCGCCCGCTGGCTCGGCTATCCGGACGAGGACCTCGACCTCGACGCCCCGCTCCCACACCGACTCACCACCCTGCCCGAAGGCCGGATCGGTCCCCAGGGCTTCTTCGCCACCATCACCGGCTACGCGCTCGAAACCGGTCACACCGTGCGGCAACTGCTCACCGAGTTCCTCGGCGGGCACCGGGTGGTCATCGGCACCCCGCGCACGGTCGCCGACCACATCGAGCGGTGGTTCCGCCACGGCGGCGTCGACGGGTTCACCATCATCCCGGCGGTCCTGCCCGACTACCTGACCGATTTCGTCGACCAGGTCGTCCCCGAACTCCGCGCACGCGGCCTGTTCCGCCACGGCTACGAGCACAGCACCCTGCGCGGCCACCTCGAGGTCCCCGTTCCGGCGAACTCCTTCGCCACCGTCTCCGCCACCGGAAAGTGACAACCACCCCATGACCTCTCGCTACCTCGGCCACACCGGCGTACTGGTGAGCCCACTCACCCTGGGCGCCATGAACTTCGGCGCCTGGGCAAACCCCAACCACGACGACGCGGCGACGATCATCCATCGCGCGCTCGACGCGGGCATCACCGTCGTCGACACCGCCGACGTCTACTCCCAGGGAGAGAACGAGGAGATCGTCGGCAAGGCCCTGCGCGGTCGCCGCGACGACGTGGTGCTCGCGAGCAAGTTCCACGGCCGGATCGGCACCGACCCCACCCATCGCGGCAACTCCCGGCGCTGGATCATCCGCGCCGTGGAGGACTCGCTGCGTCGCCTCGGCACCGACCACCTCGACCTCTACCAGGTGCACCGCCCCGACCCGGATGTCCCGATCGAGGAGACACTGCGCGCCCTCGACGATCTGGTGCGCGCGGGCAAGATCCGCTACTACGGCACCACCACCTTCGAGCCGCACCAACTGGTCGAGGCCCAATGGGTGGCGCGCGACCGCAACCTGCGGCGCCCGAGCACCGAGCAGCCGCCGTATTCGATCCTGGCCCGCGGCGCCGAACGCGCCACCCTGCCCATCGCCGAACGCTACGGCCTCGGCGTGCTCACCTGGAGCCCCCTGGCCGGTGGTTGGCTCTCGGGCCGCTACCGGGCGGGCGAACAGGCTCCGGTGTCGAGTCGGCTGGCACGCCAACCCCACCGGCACGATCCCGAGTTGGCCGCCAACAAGCGCAAACGGGCCGCCGCCGAGGAGCTGGGCAAGCTCGCCGACGACGTCGGGCTCTCGCTCGTGCACCTCTCGCTGGCATTCGTGCTGCAGCACCCGGCGGTGAGCACGGTCATCATCGGTCCCCGGACTCTCGCGCAATTGGAGTCCCAGCTCGGCGCCGTCGACGTGCGCCTGAGCGAGGACATCCTCGACCGGATCGACGAGATCGTCGCCCCGGGAACCACCCTCAGCCCCGCCGACGAAGGCTATCTGCCGCCGTCGCTCACCGACGCGGCCACCCGTCGCCGCCCCACGATCGGAGCCACCCGATGAGCCTGTCCGACCTGCGCGTACTCGGCCGCACCGGCGTCCGGGTGAGCCCGTTCGTCCTGGGCACCATGAACTTCGGGAGCCGCGGCGGCACCACCCACGAGGAGTCCGTCGCGCTCATCCACCGCGCGCTCGACGCCGGGGTCACCGTGGTCGACACCGCCGACACCTACTCCCGGGGCGAGTCGGAGATCATCGTCGGCAAGGCGCTGCGCGAGCGCCGCGACGAGGTCGTGCTGGCCAGCAAGTTCCACAATGCCGTCGACGACGACCCCACCCACCGCGGCAACTCCCGGCGCTGGATCATCCGCGCCGTGGAGGACTCGTTACGTCGCCTCGGCACCGACCACCTCGACCTCTACCAGGTGCATCGCCCCGAATCGGTGACCGCGCTCGAGGAGACCGTCGCCACCCTCGACGACCTGGTCCGGGCGGGCAAGATCCGCTACTACGGCACCTCGGTGTTCTCCCCCGGGGAACTGATCGAAGCCCAGTGGATCGCCGACCGGACGAAGGCGAATCGCCCGGCCACCGAACAGGTTCCGTACTCGCCGCTGATCCGCGGCATCGAACGCGAGACCTTGCCGATCGCCCGCGCCTACGGCCTGGGCGTGCTCACCTACGGCCCGCTCGCCGCCGGTTGGCTGTCGGGTGGCTACCGCCTCGGCGCGCGCCAACCGTCCTCACACCGGGCCGACCTGATCCCCGGCAGATTCGACATCGAGGCGCCCGCCAATGCCGACAAGCTCGCCGCCGCCGACGCCCTGGCCGCCCTCGCCGAGGAATCGGGCCTGACCCTCATCCAGCTCGCGATCGGGTTCGTCCTGGCCCACCCCGACGTCACCGCCACGATTATCGGCCCCCGCACCGGCACCCACCTCGACACCTACCTCGCCGCGGCCGACATCACCCTGACCCACGACATCCTGGACCGCATCGACGAGATCGTCCCGCCGGGAACAGTGTTCGCCGAGCGTGACACCGGCAAGATCCCCGACGCGCTGGCCGACCCGGCGCTCCGCAGAGCCGGGCGGAGGTGACGTCGGCTCAGCGCAGCACGCGCGTGAACAACGTGGTCAGCTCGGCCCAATGCCGGGCATCGGCCTCGGCGTTGTAGATGTCGGTATCGGATTGGGTGAAGCCGTGGGAGGCGCCGGGGTAGACCTCGGTGCGAAAGGTGATACCCGCTGCGGTGAGTGCCGCGTCGAGACGCTCGATCTGGTCGGCTGGTAGTCCGGGATCTGCGTCGGCGTGGGCGAGGTAGACCTCGGCGGCGATCCTGTCCACGACGGTGTGCGGGCTGGTGGGCTCGTCCGTGGCCAGCCGACCACCGTGGAAACCGGCCACCGCCGCTACCCGGTCGGGATGGGCGGCGGCGGTGTGCAGCGCGTTGCGGACGCCCATACAGTACCCGGCGAGACCGACCGGGTTGCCGGTGGTCAGCGGGGAGTCCGCCAGCCACCGCAGATACGCCCCGGCGTCGGCGACGACGAGGTCGGGTGTCAACGCGGTCAAGAGCGGACGCAGCTGGCCGAAGATCTCGCCGCGCTGATCGGCGCCGATGAAGTCCGGGAGATCGACCACCGGCGCGGAACCATGGCGGTACAGCACATTCGGCACGAGCACCGTGAAGCCGAGGGCGGCGAGGCGTTCGGCGTCACGGTGGACCGAGGGCCGCGGCCCGAACGCGTCGGCGAACACCAGCACCGCGGGGTGCGGCGCGCCGTCGTCGGGATGGGCGAGAAAGACATCGGCGGCACCGTCGGCCGCATTCACGTCGAATACGGCAGTGCGAACCGCCATGATGCGCCTCCCTGAACTGGTCGAGTTTGCGCATACCCTACTGACCACCCGGCCGGTCAGCGGCGCCCGGCGCGGCCGGACCCAGCGTCTCCGCACGCAGCGAATTCAGCGCAGCCGAAGCAAATTCGCCCGGCCCCGCCGTGGCACGCCACGACGCGAAATCCCCTCGCTTCGCGCAAGCCTCCGCCGATATCGTCGCCCCATGGTGTCGACCAAACAGATCCAAGTCACCTTCGACTGCGCCGAACCCGAACGCGTAGCCCACTTCTGGTCCGAAGTCCTGGGGTACGAGCACCGAGGATCAGCGTGCGTCGACCCTGCGGGAGTGGGCCCACGCCTGTTCTTCCAGCGCGTCCCCGAGGGCAAAGTCGTGAAGAACCGCGTGCACATCGACGTCCGCGTCGGCACCGGCCTCGTCGGCGACGAGCGAGTAGCCGCCCTCGAAGCCGAATGCACCCGCCTGCAAGCACTCGGCGCCACCCGCGTACGCCTCCTGCTCGCCGACGGCATCGAAGAGTCGTGCCTGGTCATGCAAGACATCGAGGGCAACGAATTCTGCCTCGACTGACCGGAGGGCACCGAAAACCCCTCGTGGATTCGCCGTCGCCGTGGTGGGATCCACACCGTGAAGGTCAACCAGTACTCGTATTTCTCGGTGAAGAGCACCGAACTGTCGGCCGTGGAGATCGCCGCGAGGCTGGGCATGGAGCCGGACGAGGTGCTCGTCAGGAGGGGTCGTAATCCCGAACGGGGGGTGACGGAAAATAGCTAGCTGGTTCGTCGGTTCGGCAGCCAGGCTAGAGCATTGTTCGCGATGGGTTGGATATCGATCAGCTCGAGCGGGATCAGGTGACGAGGCGGGCCGGGTTGTTAACGTCGGAGCGTGGATCTGGGACTGGATGGAAAACGGGCGATCGTCACCGGCGCGAGCAAGGGAATCGGGCTCGCTGTCGCGCGGGGGCTCGCGGCCGAGGGAGTGGATCTGGTCCTGGCGGCACGGTCGGCGCAACCGCTGATCGCCGCGGCACAGGACATCGCCCGGCAGTCCGGGCGGCGGGTGGTCGCGGTACCGACCGACACCGGTGACGACGACCAGGTCCGGGACCTGGTGGCGCGCGCCGTCGCCGAACTGGGCGGCGTGGACATCCTGGTGAACTCCGCGGCCGCCCCCTGGAGCGCGGGCGCGGGCGGCGATCTGCAAGCCACGACCGACGACGTGGTCCGTCGGGAAGTCGAGATCAAGGTGCTCGGCTACCTGCGAACGGCCCGCGCCGTCGCACCCCAGCTGGTGGAGCAGGGCTGGGGCCGGATCATCAATATCAGCGGACTCGGTGCGCGCCAGGCCAATTCGATCGGCCAGACCATCCGCAACGTGAGCGTATCCGCGCTGACCAAGAACCTCGCCGACGAATTGGGCCCCCACGGCGTCAACGTGACAGTCGTCCATCCAGGACTCACCCGCACCGAGCGACTCACCGAACGCCTCACCCACCAGGCCGAACAAGACGGCGGCGAGGTGAGCGAGCTGGAAGCACAGCTGGTCAAGAACTCGATCCGCCGAATCATCGACGCGAGCGAGGTCGCCGACGTGGTGACATTCCTGGCCTCACCCCGCAGCGTCGCCATCACCGGCGACGCCGTCGCGGCAGGCGGCGGCGTCCCGGGACCGGTCTACTACTGACGCGCGTCGATAACCAGCGGTATCGGCCCAGTACCTGACGACGACGCGTCGCCGAATCCCCACGCGTGTCCGCCCGGCGCGTTCTGGGCGGCGTTCCGCGACGCGACGACGCACTCGCTGTTTCCCCGTGGTCCGCCGGGGTAAGGCCGCGGATATGAGCGAATTTCCAGCACGCGGCGACTTCGCCCGGCCTCGCACACTGGCTGTCACGGCGCTCCTCGCCGCGTCCGCCGCGGGAGTCGGCTCGCTCGCCGGGCAGGGGGCGCGATCGGCCTGGTACCGCGCCCTGCGCAAGCCTGGATATCAGCCGCCCGCGCCGGTGTTTCCGCTCGTGTGGACCGCGCTCTACGCCGATATCGCAGTGTCCTCGGCGTACGCGGCCGACCACACCACGCAGCGAGATCGGACCGCATACCTGCGTGTTCTGGCCGCGAACCTGGCGGTCAACTCCGCATGGAGCTGGATCTTTTTCCGAGCCCACCGCACCGGCGCCGCCGCGCTCACCGCAGGCGTGCTCGCCGCGAGTTCGGCGGATCTGACACGACGGACTCTGCGGGTGGACCGGCGGGCAGGGGGTGCGCTCGTGCCGTATGCGGTGTGGTGCCTGTTCGCGACGGTGCTGTCCACCGATATCTGGCGACGCAACCGCCCCTCCACGCCGGGTACACGACGTGATGTGACGCGATAGCCCCTGGTGCTGGTGGCTCATACCTGCGGTCGCGTGGAGCCCCCCGGAGGTAGACAGTCCGCGTCCTATTCGGGTTCTTCCCGCGGGGGTAGGACAGGTTCCTGCTCGGGTGGCTGGCCCTGTTCGATGCGTTTGCCACGCGCCAGTTCGGCGTTGAATTCCGCACCGAGCAGCACCGCCACATTGCCGATCCACAACCACACGAGGAACGCGACAGCACCGGCCAGCGAGCCGTAGACCTTGTTGTAGGAACCGAAATTGGCCACGTAGACGGTGAAACCGGCCGAGGCGATGATCCACAGCAGCACCGCGAGCACGCTGCCGGGGACAACCACCGGAACCCCGGCTGCTGTGCGTTGGGCGCGGCCCAGTACAGCAGGGCGATCGCAAGACTGACCAGAACGGCGAGAACCGGCCACTTGACGATGTCCCAGATCAACACCCCGACCGAACCGACCCCCAGCTGTTCACCTGCGGCTTCGGCGAACCTGCCGGTGAACAGCACACCGACCACGCACAGCGCGATCAGCAGCACCATCACCGCGGTCAGCCCGACACGCAAGGGCAGCGTCTTCCAGAGGGGACGGCCCTCGTCGGTGTCATAGACGGTGTTTGCGGCTCGAATGAAAGTGCCGATGTAACCCGACGCTGTCCACAGCGCGGTCACCACGCCGATGATCGCCAGCGGACCCGCCAGAGAACGCGAGCCCTGGAGTTCCCTGATGGCGTCGACGAGCAGATCGGTCCCCGGATCGGGGCCCAGCTGCTCGATGGTCTGAATGAGCGAGTCGGTCGCCGAGGGCTGGAGCAGCCCGAGGATCGCGGTGAGCACGATGATCCCGGGAAACAGCGACATCACACTGTAGTAGGTGAGCGCGGCCGCCCAATCGGTCACATTGTCGTCCCTGAACTCGGTCGTGGTGCGGCGCAGTACACCCCACCACGACCGCCCCCGCAGCGCCGAGGGGCCCTCCGACCAGCTCCGCGGCGGTGACTCGCGCTCGACAACACTCTCGGCCATCCCACATCTCATTCTGATCGGAGGCCGACTACCCGGTGCCCCCAGGGGGCAAACAGGCCCGAATGCCGATTCGGGCCATCAGCGCGAGTTGGTCCATCCTGGGTGAATGGATCCGGATTCCCTGGTGGAGATCCAACTGACGATGGCCGAGCGACTGCTCTTGCGGCGAGGATTGGGAGAATGGTTCGGCCCGGCTGGGTGCACCGAGGAGCTGGCGGTGGCGATGGATTTCCTGAGCGTGGCCGATCTGCTTGAGCAGGAGCGGCGGATTCGTTCGGCACTGGAAGCGAGCGAACCGCTGAGCGGCAGAAACTGGCGACGTGCGTTGGTCGCGACCGAGTTCGTCTTCGCCAGCGATGTCTTCGGGTCGGGAGTCGAGTGGTCGATCACCACCGGGCTGACCGATGAGGAGACGATCAAGATCCTTCGTCGTCTACAGCGCAAGCTGGCCCGTGCCGTACCCGAGGCGCTCTACAGCCACCGTCGAACTGTGCGGCCGTCGGAACGGTAGATACCGGCACTGATATGTCACACCACGGGAGTAGGTTCGCAACTACTTGACCGGTGCGATCGGAAGGGTTCGGAATGGTTCAGCGAGTGCGGGTGCAGAATTTCATGTTGTCGGCCGATGGGTTCGGGGCGGGCGAAGGGCAGAGTCGGGAGCGGCCGTTCGGGCACGCCGATCCGTCGAAGCTGGCGTCCTGGGCGGGGGCGACAGCGCACTGGCCGAATCGTTCGGAGCCGGGTGGCAGTGAAGGGCTCGACGACTACTTCACGCGCGACTTCCACAACAATATCGGCGCGGAGATCATGGGCCGCAACAAGTTCGGGCCGCAGCGTGGACCGTGGGAGAACTTCGACTGGCAGGGTTGGTGGGGTGACGAGCCGCCGTTCCACACTCCGGTGTTCGTCCTCACCCATCACCCGCGACCCTCGTTCACCTTGGGCGACACTACTTTTCACTTCCTCGACGCGTCACCGCAGGACGCGCTGAAGGAAGCGTTCGTGGCTGCCGACGGCAAGGATGTGCGAATCGGCGGCGGCGTGGCCACGGTGCGGGAGTTCCTCGCGGCCGACCTCATCGACTCGCTGCACTGCGCGATGGTCCCGGACGTGGTGCTCGAGCGGGGCGAGCGTCTCTGGCAGACCCCGGATGAGCTGACCGACCGGTTCCATCTGGAGCGGGTGCCGAGCGCGAGTGGCATCGTCCATCATTTGTTCTGGCGGAAGTGAGCTGTCCCGCAGCCACCGGATCCGAACAGGGCGTCGACGGACCGACCTCGGACAGGGACGTGTCCGAGGTCGGAATCGACTATTCCGTCGATGAGGGCTCTACCAGCGAAAACCGGCCCAAGGGAGTGTCAGAGGTACTTCTTGACGCTGTCGAGCACGTAGTCGTATTCGAGCTCGGAGACATCGGTGACGTTGAGGTGGATGCCCACGCCGACCAGAACGCGCCGGATGGCCTCCTTGCTGCTGGCGTACATCATCTTGCTCTTGATCGTCGCGGTGTCGGGTGACCAGCTGATGAAGACGACCTTCGAGGTCGGCCGCCCGTCGCTGGTCGTGACTTCGAGGTCGACGAGTGCGTAACGGCACTGGTCCTTGATCACGGACAAGGTGTTGTAGAACGCGTCGTAGGGCTCATCGAGGGGGCCCGTGGACTCGATGACGATCTGCGAGTCGTTGTCGATCTTGTAGATGAAGTACCGGAAGTCGAACGGTGGCCGCTTGAGCTTGAAGTCGTTGAACTGCTCGACCACCTGGTCGTGCACGGTGACGCCTGCTGCCGATGTCATGAGAGATGTTCCTTTCGACTGCAACGGAGGGGACCATGCTCGCGTCGGGCGTGAAACTACCCGAGTTGTCTTGGCGGCGAGATTGTTTCACGCTCCCGTGCAGGTCAGGACTGTTACCGGCTTTCTGCCCGCGTGTGCGCGACCAGGGCGTTGGCGTGGCCGTGGCCCAAGCCATACTCGGACTTCAACCAGGTGACGAGTTCCATGTGCTTGATCAGCGGCGACATCCGGATGAGGTCGATCCACTCCGCGATCGGGCGACCGTATTTCTTCTCGATGGCGGGGAAGTAGCTGGCAGGGCCCTTGGCCGGTGCGGTCATGTCGTGGTCTCCGATCGGTGATGGTGAGTAGGTGGCGGGAGCATCTTGTCGGTCTTCATCGTTGTCTCCTCATCGGGTGATCCTGTGCGTTCAGACGGGCCGAGCGGAGTGGATTCATCGGTCGGCACGGAGCGTTGGAATCCGCGCTGATCGAGGCCCTCACGAGCTGAGCACGTCGGTCTTCGGCGATGTGCCCGCGCTCGGGGACGACGCCGTGCGCGGCCACGTCCAGGCGGACCGCAGGATGAAGACGAGGAGGATCACTTCCAGGACGATGCCGAGACCGTAGAAGTACAGCCAGGACTCGCCCATCGCGTTGAATACCGTCACCGGGACGTAGAGCGAAGCCACGACGAGGTTCGCGACGCGGGTCACCCTGGCGGGCAGCGTCATCGACAGCACGACCATGAAGATCGGGACGGCCATGAGGGTCAGCGCGGTGGTCGAAAAGGTCTGGGAGAGGTCGAATTCGAAGACCTTGCCGTCGAGGATTTCCTGGATGACGCCGGGCGTGAAGAAGTTGAGAATGTCCACGTAGGCGTACAGGAACATGACACTTGTCCACGCCGCGGCGAGTCTGACTCGCACCGGGATCGGCTGGTCTTCGAGTGTGGTGGGTCGAGGTGTTGTCATCATGGGCTCCGTTGTGGTGCGGATCGGTAAGACCACGATCGCTGAGCACGGCGGTCGGATCATCGGCCCGGAGGCCGGAGTTCGCCTGGCCGATGGCACGACCCCGCTCTCGTACTTTCGGCGGGCACGCCCAAGCGCGCGGATCCCTAGACTCGAGCGGTGGTCACTGTCCGACGCTCCATCCGGCACGAGCCGCGGCCCGCTGACGCCCCACCCATCGGTCGTCTCGACTGGCTGCTGGTGGGTCTGTTCGCGGCCGCCGCCCTGGTCGAGGGCATCGTTCGGCCCACCTCGGCCTGGCGACCATTGATGGTCGTGCTCGTCCTGGCACTGGTACCCGCCCTGCTCTGCCGTCGCGGCCACCCCCTGATCGCCGCCCTGGTCGGGTGGGGTGTCGCCGGGCTGCTCTCGGTCCTCCAGCTGACTACCCACGACGAGGGCCTCGACCTCTACTCCCTGCTGGTCGTCCTGATCCTGCTCTACTCCCTGGTGCGGTGGGGCTCGGGACGGGAGATGGTCGTGGGGACGGCGTTCGTGACGGGCGTCGTGGCGCTGGGGATGTACGCCTCCGCCGCGGGCTGGGCCGACGTTTTCGGTGGGAGCGTCCTGCTGCTGTTGGTCGTCGCCCTCGCGGCGGTGTTCCGCTACCGCGCGGACCTCTGGCAGCGTCAACGGCGTGAGATCCGCAATCAGGAGCGGGTGGCGTTGGCGCGCGAGCTGCACGACACCGTGGCCCACCACGTCTCCGCCATCGCGGTGCAGGCGCAAGCCGGACGGGTGGTCGCCGGTATCCAGCCCGAGAAGGCCGCCGAGGTCCTGGCCGCGATCGAATCCGAAGCGTCGCGAACCCTGGCGGAGATGAGATCCATGGTGCGAGTGCTGCGTGAAGAGGGGGCTGTCGCCTACTCACCGCAGCCGGGTGTCGCGGACCTGTCCGCTTTGGCGCGCACCACCGCGACACCCACCGTCGAAGTCTCGCTGGACGATTCGTCGACCCGGCTGCCACGACCCGTGGACGCCGCGCTCTACCGGATCGCGCAGGAGTCGCTGACCAACGCCGTACGGCACGCCCGGAGCGCGACCCGCGTCGACATCGAGGTACGCCGCGACGGTGACGCCGTCAGACTGCGCGTCAGCGACGATGGAAAGATCGAGCCGGGACCGGTCCCGGAACCCGGATTCGGCCTGCTGGGCATGGCCGAACGCGCTCAGCTCCTCGGTGGATCGCTCGCCGCGGGGCCCGGACCCGAGGGTGGCTGGGTGGTCGAGGCCGTGCTGCCGGGGGAGGCGCTGACGTGAGCATCCGTGTGGTCGTCGCCGACGACCAGGACTTGGTCCGGACCGGGCTGGCGATGATCGTCGGCGCGCAACCCGACCTCGAGGTCGTGGGGGAGGCCGCGGACGGGCACGCGGCGCTCGACCTGACGACCCGGCTGCGGCCCGATGTCCTGCTTGTCGACATCCGCATGCCAGGCCTCGACGGCATCGAGGTGACGCGGCGCCTCGCCGGGCCAGGCGCCACGGGCCAGACGGCGGTCGTCGTGATCACCACCTTCGACCTCGACGAGTACGTCCTCGGCGCCCTCCGCGCCGGTGCCCGGGGCTTCCTGCTCAAAGACGCCGGGCCGGAACTCCTCGTGCAGGCCATCCACGCGGCGGCCGCCGGAGACGCGTTGATCGCCCCCAACATCACCCGCCGACTGCTGGCGACCTTCGCCGACCAGGCGCCGGTGGTACCGGTCCAGCCCATCGACCCGCTCACCGGGCGCGAGGAAGAGGTGCTCGCACTGGTGGCACGCGGCCGGACCAACGCCGAGATCGCCCGCGAACTCTTCGTCGGCCTGAGCACCGTCAAAACCCACGTCGCCTCGTTGATGACCAAGCTCGGTGCCCGCAACCGCGTCGAGATCGCGATGTGGGCCTACGACACCAGACGCGTGCGAGCCGAATAGCGGGTAGATCGGTCACTCACACCACGTAGACGAGCGCCGCGGCCAGCGACAAGGTCAGCATGCCGAGGCAGTTGATCCAGAACTCGGATCCGAGAAACCGGGCGCGGTAGTGGGCGTACGCGGCACACCCGAAATAGGCGACCACACCGACCGCTGTGGCGAATCCGATGCCGGGATATTTCAATCCGGCGAGGAGACCGGCGGTGGCCGTCAGCTTGATGGCGATCAGTGTCCACCACCAGTCGCGGGGAAATCCGACGCCGTCGAGGCATCGCTGAATGAACATCGGCGGACGCACGGACATGAGCGCGTCCGAGAACAGGGAGAGTGCGAGTAGCGCTGGTAGCTACCAGAGTTGCGGTGCGTGGATCATGGGTTCCCCTCCCGAGGCGTGATGACGAATTCGATGGTTTGTCGTAGTTGGTCGGCCGCCTCGGGCATCGCGATGGCGCCGCTGGAGGCGGTCATCAGCAAGCCGAGATAGGCGAGATAGATGGTTCGAGTACCGCGACGGACCTGGCCGCGGGGCAGCGCTGAGCGGCCGAGCACGGCTTCGATCTCGCTCTGCAGGGTCAGCGCGAGGTCTCGAAAGATCACCGACTCATGGTTTCCGCGGACGAGGATCGCCAAGTATTCGCGGGAGAGCTCGGAGTCGAGCGCGAAGTATCCGACGAAGGGCGCGAAGAGCCTCAGCACATCCTCGGTGGTCGCGGTCGTCGTCGAGGGTTCGGGCTCGGTGCGCCTGCTGTTGTGCACCGCGGTGATCCAGTTGTCGAAGAGCGAGACCAGCAGCGCGTCCTTGTCTCCGGCTGCCATGACGGTCCCGGTGCTCACGTGCGCTTCGGCGGCGATCTGCCGAATCGTCGTGGCTTTGAAGCCTTGCGCGCGAAAGAGCCGATCGGCCGCCGCCAAGACCTTCTGTCGCGTCGCCGCTTGTTGCTCCGACCGTGACTGAACATGTTCATTGAACATGTTCAGAACAATATCCGCTGATCGACCCCGGACGCAACCGTTTGTCCTCGGTCGCGCGCCTGATGGCTATGCGACTCTGGAGTTCCTCGATCGTGACGGCGCACCGGCGAGCCGGTTGGCGCTCGCCATCGAGTTCCCATCGGTCCGTTGCCATTCCGTCTGCCCTCACTCGCAGGCTCGCGGACGACGGTTTTGTCGAACGGCGGCGGATGAGCCCTCGGCGGACTGCGACCTGACGTGGTGATCTCTGCTCCCCGCGCGGCGAACCGCTCGCACCCGGGGTGGCTCGAGCGGTGATGCCGCGACCCGCTTCCGAATGAGTGGACCATCGAGGAGGCACACCTCTTGAACCTGGTCGGAGTTGAGCCGATTCGCACCTACCTGGCTTGACTACCAGATGGCATCGGCGCGTAGCGCACCGATCGGTGCGATCACACGTTGGGTGCGCGGGTCGAGCCAGAGCGGCGTCCCAGCGACTTCGCAGGCCCGCAGCACGCGCCCACCGCGGGAGGGCCATTGCACGAATTCGTAGCCGCCCAGCTCGGTCTGAGCGATGTCGGCGACCGCGACCGCAGCCACCGCGAACGCGGCTGCGACCGGTGTGCCCTCGCCTACACGGAATCCGCCGACACCGTGCGCTGCTGGTCGCCAACCGATCATCACCGTGTCGGCGCCGGTGACCGCGAGCTCCCACACCAGCCGGTCCGGGTCGATATCGCGGCCGTAGCGCAGCACTCTGAGGTCGGTTGCCACCGCGGTGATCGCGTCGACCCACGCCGCTGGCGGGTCGATCCCTCCACCGGGGCGGTCGACGATGTCGCGTTCGGTGGCGGCGCGGGCGAACCTCCACATCAACAGGTCATCGGCACCGAACCGGGGCAGCGGCATGGGCCTACGGTCCCACAGCACGTCGCTGCGCCGTACCGGCGGCATGTGTGTTGCGGTTGGGCAACTCGAAGCCGTTCCGTCGGTCGGATAGCACGTCGATGCCGCGCAGTAGGTGGGGAGCGCTTCGGCGATCGTTGTCCGACCAGCACGAGGCGCCCATGTTCCCGATGCTCGCGAGCCCAGTGGTGCGGCGATCGACGCGCTGTGGACGCTGTCATGGATGCGCGGAGTGGACCAGAAGCGTGGTGAGTCGGCGGACGATCGGCAGGACGAGCAGCAGGATGGGGAACGCGATCGGCCAGGACACCGCCCAGGAGCGCAGCCAGAGCCCGACGTTCGTGCCGTCGCTCATGAGTGTGCTGATCAGGGAGACCAGGCAGGTCATCAGCAGTGACAGCAGCAGCGGCAGAACCACACCGGCGGCGCGGGCGGGAAGTTTGAAAGAAGACATCGATACTCCGTAAACGTCTGTCAGGCAACGGTTCCGCCGGGCGGCGGACCGGAGCGTTGATTGACGTGAACGCTTACGGCGATGTGAGATCGCGACACCGATATTAAGCGCAGGCCGACGACGAGCACAACTGGTCAACTCGTCCTTCTCGAGTGCGAGGGCTTCTCCACAGCAGTCGGCGATCAGGAGTGTTGTGCGCGAACGGTGACGTAGTCGGTCCGGCGGAGGTATTCACACGTTGCGACTTACCCCGCCCTGAGCGCCGACGCTTTGGCTCGCACACACGCGACGTATCGCACCGTGAACACCATCGGCACCGCGAAGACGAGCACCTGCGCCACCACCCGCACCACCGAGTCCGCGTGCGCGAACACCGCGAGGACGACGGCGCCGATCGCGAAGGCCGCCGTCCACACCCCCGTGAGCACATACGCCGTCCGCACGAACAGCGGCTGCTTCCAGACCTCCTGCGGCGTCGTCTGTTTCGCGATCCCCAGCGTGAACGGCACCCGCGCGACCAACGACCCACCGGCGATGACCGCCAGCGCCGCGTTCGACAGCGCGGGCGCGTACGCGTGCAGCGCGGTGTCCGGCGCCACGATCGCCAGGACGGTCAGCGCCACGAAGAACGCGACCGTCCCGAGCTCGATGACGAGCGCGTCGAACCCGACACCTCGACGCCGCCGCACCACCACATCAGCCGACGCCATCACCGCGGCGGCCAGTGCCGCCCACTGCCAGTAGGCGCCGGGTACCGCCGCGAACACGATCCACGGCGCGAAAGTACGCAGGTAGGACATTGGGTCTCACTCCGAACGGTGACATTCTTATATTGACATGTCGAATGTAGATACTCCGTCTACAACATGTCAATACTGGAATGTAAGGTGGCGGGCATGAGTTTGCGTCACGCCCTCCTCGGCCTCCTCGCCGACCACCCCGCCAGCGGCTACGACCTCCTCCGCCTCTTCAAAGAGTCCCTCGCCAACGTCTGGCCCGCCACCCAGAGCCAGATCTACACCGAACTCACCAAGCTGGCCGCCACCGACCGCATCAGCGTCTCCGACGAAGGCCCCCGCGGCCGCAAGGAGTACACGATCACCCCCCAGGGCCGCGCCGACCTCCACACCTGGCTCACCGACCCCACCCCACCGACCCCCGCCCGCAACGAAACCCTCCTGCGTGTCTTCTTCCTGGACGCCCTCACCCCCACCGAAGCCGCCACCTACCTCACCACCGTCGAAGCCCGCTCCACCGCCGCCCTCGAAGCCCTCGAGACCGTGAAGTCCGCCACCGACTGGACAGACGCCCCCCTGGCCGTCAACGGCCGCCTCGCCATCGAGTGGGGCGAACGTTTCCACCGTATGAACCAGGAGTGGGCACAGTGGGCAAAACAGCAGGTCACCTAGGCGATTTGGATTCCTGCACCGCGTCGGATAATCTTTTGGCACACCAGCAAGTCCGGGTGGCGGAATGGCAGACGCGCTAGCTTGAGGTGCTAGTGCCCGTATTAGGGCGTGGGGGTTCAAGTCCCCCTCCGGACACAGTAAACACCAGGTCAGGGGCGTAACCGTGAGGTTGCGCCCCTCCTGCGTCCACATTGCGGTCCACAAATCGGGAATCTGAGGGGGTTGGCCCGAGTCGAAGGACCACGCCCAATGGCACGACCCCGCAAGACAACTCCCCGCATCCGTGTCCGCAAGGACGGCAGCACGGTTAGCCAGGTGCGCTACCGCATCACGCGTCCCGGCGAAGAGTAACCGGCGACCTCGCAGACCTTCACCGATCACGCCGCCGCGATCCGATGGGCGAAGCTACTCGATCGCGTTGGCCCCATAGAGGCCGAGCGCGTACTCGCCGCCCAGCTCGCCGCGACGCCAGACGTGATCATGCTGACGCCATGGCTGCGGCGACACGTCGATCTGCACGGCGAGAGTGTCGAGGTGTTCGGGGTCGAACAGGGTCGCCAGCCAGGTGTCGATGGGTTCGACGAGGTCGTCCTCACGCAGGTTCACCGTGCGTGGATGGTGTTGCAGCGCCGGGCTGCCGGGTGCGAGCGTCGCGGCGCGGCACCGGTAGTAGAGCGATCCACGCACTGATTCGCCTTGCATCTTGCGGTTGCGCAGGTCGCGGCGAATGCGGCTGCGGAACAGGTAGGGCGTGGCTGTGCGGGTCCTGCGGGTCCGTTCGAGCTTGCTGCGCGCTCGGTTGCTCGTCCCGGCGCGTCGGCGACGCAGGAGCGTCGCCTCGGTGAAGGTCTCCACGGAGACAATCGCCGGATGCGCGGGTCGTCGGGACTGGATGATCCTGTCGGCGGGGTGAGCGCTTGAACCGGATGACGTGTCCTGCGGCGACGGTTGAGGCTTGCCAGCCGTCGCCGGAACGATGCCGGTTCTGTTCCGGGCGATGCGCGGATGGGCAGGAGATGTGTTCGCGGTTGAGTTCGGTCGCGGTAGCTCTGTCGCCGCGGCCGTCGAGGTAGGCGCGGAAGACCCGCTGCACGATCGGGGCGGCTGCGGCGTCGATGGACAAGATCCGTAGTTTCAGGTTGTCGGCGGCCCGGTTCGGGTTGGGATGTGGGGGACCGTCGACGACGAGATACCCGTAGGGCGGTCGTCCGCCCATGTGTCGTCCTTCGTTGAGGACTTGGGCGTCCATGCTGGCCCGGGTGCGTTGCTGGACATGCTGGCGTTCGGACTCACTGAGCCCGCCGAGCATGCTCATCATGATCGAGTGGGTGACGTTGACGAACTGCTCGGCATTGCCGAGTCGCCAGCGGCGAGAGGTTTCGGGGTCTTGGTTGTCCTCGGTAGAGCAACGGCCGGAGAAGGCGAGGTTCTCGGTGCGCGCGTCGAGGTCATCGGCGGTCTCGATCCCGAGCAGCTCGTCCAGGACGGCCTATTCGTTGGCGGTCTCGGGGGAGAACATCAAGCCTCCTTACGGTGAGGATCTCTTGATTCCGGCCGCGCCGACCGCTTGTCGACAAGTGGGCCACCAGCGGCGAATCGCTCGAGGAAATGGTGGCGTGGGCGACGATCCACGACTGATTGGAGAGCACACGGGGGAGTCCCAACGTCTAGGCTCCCTGGTCAACGGTGCTTCCGCTGTCGAATATAGATGTCATGGGAAATACGCTCACCTACGAGACCGGCGCGTTCATCAATTTTCGCGACTACAGGTTTCATGACCCCAGGGCGCACGGTTTCAGGTGGGTCAGCATCAAGCATCTACGACTTGGTCCGGGGTCCGATGGCGATAGGGAACTGCTCGCGGCACTTATCGGGCACGAGCAGTTCCGGGACGATTATGCCGGTGGTGGAGTGCTACCAGACGGCTCCAGGCATGGCCCGTTTTGGCTGAGGCTGGTCGGTCCCGACGCCTACGAAGTCATCAGCCGAGAGGCGAGCGCAGAGATCCTCCGCAGCTGGACTGACCTGCTCGGGACGGCGCCTACCGAGCTGGAGGCTGATCTGCAGCGCGAGGTGTTCAACCGCTTGATCGCAGCCGACCGCATCTATTACCTGAGCGGGCTCGGGGACGAGGCCATCCACGACTGGGGGCGTGTGCACGGGTACTTTCACGAACTCGTGCTGATCGACCGCTCTGCTGGACGGATAACACTCCTCGTCGCCGCCGACGACTGAGTCCATCGCTAGATAGCCACGAGGACGGGCTCGCTCTCGCGGGATCGTTTCGTACTCGCGGAGCCTTCCGAATGGTCGGGAGTCTCGACACCCGCTCCGCGGCAGCGCCGCCCTGCACTGCGCGCGCAGCCGCCAGCACGAGCGCGGACGCGGACATCGCGGCAACCACCGCCCCGACCGCGAAGACACCGATGCTGGCCAGGATGTTGCGACGATGGCCGATATGCTCTCGCTCACCCGCGCATCGAACAGGAGCAGTCCTCCGAAGAACGTGGCGTAGGCCGCGGCGATCAGAATCGGTCAGATGGCGAACCGTCGAAGTCGGCCACCATCTCGGGTAACGCGGTCACGACGACCGTCACACACATGAGATCGACGAACTGCACCGAGCACAACGCGAGTGTCAGAGCGCGAAGTCGTGCGCGCGGGGGTGGAGTGGTCACCGGCTCGGCGTCCTCGTCAGGCGGTGTATACGACGGCGGTGCTTCTGCTCATCAGGGCCGGGTCTATGCGGCTGGTTCGAGACCTTCGGTTCGGCGCAGGGTCTCGGCCATGGCTTCCAGTCGTAGTAGTGACTGGGCGGGGAGAGTCCGGCTGCGCGGGTGCACAATTCGCGCAGTGGAGTGTCGCGCAACTTCGAAAGTAGATGGTCGTCGTAGACCGCCGAGTCGTAGGGCAAGCGGCCGTCGCTGTCTTTTCCGATACGGTGCGTCAGAGGTTGCGAGCGCACAATCTGCATGGTTTGTTCTCCTGCGCAGTCTCCACGCATCGGGGGCACTGCGACCTGCTGTAGGCGGGCGGGCTGGTACCGCAGCGCATTCCCTGCTTCATCGAAACGAACAGCGAGCGGCGGTGCCTGCGGGGGCCCGGGACATGGCGCTTGCCCTGGTATCGGTCACCAGGCCGATCAGACGAGGTCACGGGGGATGCGACGGTGCCAGTTCTGTGAGTACACCCGGCGGCGCAGTGCCCTCGGGTCGTCGGTGTCCTCGAGTTCGTACGCGTCGAGCTGGGCGTCGAGGACGAACTCTTCGGCGGTGCAGCGCAAGACGGTCCGGGTGTCGACTTCGGTCCGCCACTGGTCGCGTTCGAGCCGACGGACCGTTCGTGTCTCGCCTCGTACGGAGGTGACGTCGTTGTCCTGGAAGCTGAACCATTCGGTGGTGGCGCGTCGTACGGCGGTTCCGATGTCGTCGAGTACGACGGTGCCCTGGTCGTTTTCGATCTCGAGGGTGGAAACGCCGGTGGCCAGATCGCGTTCGGCCTTCCAGTGGTGGGTGCCTGGTTCCCGCTGGGTGATCGGTGTCCCGGGAGCCGCTTCGGGCGGATCGAACGGACGCACTGCGTCGTCGCGGAGGGGGCGTTGCGGCAGGTTCAGGACGCTGTCGCCGGTCCGGATCGACAGTGTCGCCTGGCGTGGTGACGGCCAGGCCAGCGGCCAGTACGACGACGATATCGACAGTCGAAGGCGATGACCGGGCGGAAAGGAGTGCGCGATCCCGTTGAGCGGCAACCGGACACGATAGAACGTGCCCGGCTCCAGTGGGCTCGGCAAGGCACTGCCGTCCCGATGGGTCAGGTTGAGCAGGCCGTAGGTGACCCGGGTAGCCTCCCCGTTGGGCGCGACATCGGATAGGCGCGCGGCGACCATGGCGGCGGGCCGGTCGGCCGCCACAGCCAGATCCAGCGTCGGCAGGCCGAGTACTTCGCAGGTCTCGTCGAGTACTTCGGTCTCGAACACGAGCGAGCCGCCGTCCTCGTCACGCTGGTCGGACGGCAGATCCGGGGTCGCCGCGTAGGAGGCCCATTTTCCCGCGAACATGCCCACGCTCAACGGCGACTGCACCCGTACGGTGTGTGCCGGTTGGTCGCTGCGCGACAGCGAGTACCGGCCGAGCCGCAACTCGACATCGTCGATGTGAGGGAGGGCCACGACGGTTCGCTCACCCATCGGCCGGGCCGCTGCTCATACGACGGGTGCGGTGAAATGCTGTCCTGCATCCATACCCGCAGCATCGGTTCGTCCATGATCCCGGAATCTCGCCCCTTGAGCCAGTGATCCCACCACCGGACCATCTCCTGCAGGAACCCGATGGCTGGGCCCGGTACACCCAGGTGCGGATACTTGTGTCCCCACCGGCCGATCAGACCGCGCCGCGGGACATCGAGGTGTTCGAGCAGCCGGAAGATCGCGTTGGTGTATCCGTCGGCCCAGCCGCCGACGGCGAGCACCGGGCATCGCACGGCTGCGTAGTCCTCGTTGACCGAGGCACGTTTCCAGTAGTCGTCGCGGTGTTGGTGCTCGAGCCACTGTTCGATCCACAGGCCGCTGCCTTCCAGGCGTTCGTGCCACATCTCGCGCCAGCGGTCCCCGACGATCGCAGGGTCGGGCGGAAGGCTGTTGAACGCGAACATCACCGTCGCTTCGGAGAGGTTGTCCGACAGCAGGCACCCACCCATGTAGTGCATGTTGTCGACGTAGAGATCCTCGGTGGCCGAGGCGGTCACGATGGCTTTCAGCGCGGGTGGTCGGTGCGCGGCGACCTGCAAGCTGTTGAACCCACCCCACGAGATGCCCATCATGCCGACCGAACCGTCGCACCAGGGTTGGGCCGCGAGCCAGGCGATGACATCGCAGGCGTCCTCGTGTTCGGTGGGCAGGTACTCGTCGCGCAGGACGCCGTCGGAGTCGCCGCTGCCGCGCAGATCCACGCGAATCGTCACATAGCCGTGCCCGGCCAGATAGGTGTGATTGACCGCGTCGCGGTCGCGGGTCAGGTCACGCTTGCGGTAGGGAATGTATTCGAGAACCGCTGGCAAGGGCTCGTCGCTCACCGGACGCCACAGCCGCGCAGCCAGCCGCACACCGTCACGCATCGGAATGAAGACGTTTTCGGTTACCCGGACCTCATAGGGGAAGGATTCGACGGTCCGCACTCAGACGACCTCCTCGAATTCGAAAGGTAACGCGCGCAGGCAATCTCGATAGCTCTGTTCGAGGGTGTCGTGATCTGCGGCGCCGAGGTAGAGGGTGGCCAGCCGGTAGCGGTAAGGGTCCTGGTTGGCCAGCGCGGAGAGGCGGTCGCCGGGGGAGACCTCGACGCGTACCACGGTGTCGGGGAAGCGCTGCTGCACCGCCGCGATGTCGTGTGCGTCCGGCACTCGGGTCACGACCCCGTCGCGGTAGTTGGGGACCATGCACTGGGCGGCTACCGCGAAACGTCCGGAGCGGTAGGGCATTTCGGGGCGTCGACCCAACGCCACATCGATGGCGGCGGCGTGATTGGAGACGCCGTCCACCTTGACGAACAGGTCGCTGTGCGACTGCGAGATCCGGGTGTTGACCTCGATGAGCCACAGCTTGTCGTGCTCTTCGTCCCACATGAACTCGGAGTTGAAGCAGCCGTTGTCGAACCCGACGTGACGCAGATAGCGCTCGGTCACCTCGATCATCTGCTGGCGCACCGCCGGTGGCACGGTCCTGGCGGGATAGTCGAGGTGGGCGAAGCTGTGCCCGGTCCGGTCCTTACGCATGTCGAATACGCCGTGCACCTGGAACTCTCCGCGATACATCGATCCTTCCGGCGCGGCCTGGGTTCCGGTGATGATCTGCTCGGCCAGACAGGTGCGTCCACCGTGGCCGCGCAGCTGCGCGGGAACAGTCACCCGCGACAGTGCCTGATCGAACGGGTCGGCGATCCGGCCGATCTCCGCGCGGATCGCCTTCGTCGCGGTGGCGAACTCTTCGGCGTCGTTGACTTCGAAACCCAACTGGGACGAATGCGACTTCACCGGTTTGACCCAGAACGGGAACTCGATATCGATGGTGTCGAGCGCATCCGGATCGAACGGATCGAACGGGCAGAAAGCAGGTACACACTCCGGTATTGATTCGCGCTGCAGTATCCGGCTCCACAGCTTGTGCTCGCACCGCAGCACGCTGTCGAGACTCGGCGACGGCAGTCCGTACTCCTGCGCGAGGATCGGCGCGAGCACGCTGGTGGGGAAGTCCCAGTGCGCGATGATCGCGTCCACTCAGCCGCCGAAGTCCCGCAGTTCGGCGCGGGCGCGGTCGAGCAGGTCCGCGAGATCGAACTCCTCGGCACCGACCAGCGTGTCGTAGTCGAGCATCCCGTGCAGCCGCAATCCGCCGGGAAGATCGACCGTGCCGATCTCCTCGCGCTGCGGCTCGGTCAGTGCCGGGACGAAAACATTCACCGTCATGTTCGGGGACTGACCGAATATGTCGGTCCGAAACATCGGGTGGACCGCGCCTCCACCCGGCGCAAAGAAGCCGCCGCTACTTCTGATGGCGCGCTGTTTGGCGGAGCATGACGCGGCTACTCGACTCTCAACCGGGTCGACTTCACTGCCGTTGATCCGGAGCCGAAGGGAAGGAGGGGCTGTGGCCTCGATCGTGAGTACACACGGATGGCTGTCGCTCGCCAGGAGCACGGACCGTGGCCGTGTCCGGAGGCCGTTGACGGCGATGGAACTGGCTACCGGGGCCGTCTTGCTGATAGCGGCGGGGCTCGCACTGGCTGGGCCTCTGCTGGCTGGGGTGTTGATGTACAGGGCCGATGCGGTAGGAGGCTTCGCCAGCGCCACGTCACTGTTGCTGGCAGCGGCTGCGGACATAGTGTGTCTGACTACAGGCGCGGTTTTGGCGGGCGCCGGTTGGCGACGACGCGCCCGTGCTTTTTCCCCATTATGGGCTGGACCTGCGTAATCGGACGGTCGGTCCAATGGAGTCCCAGCACTGGGGACACGCCGTGGCTGCGGCGCCCGGCTTCATAGCGATCTCTGTCACAACCCGGCAAAGTCTCGACTCCGGCGGCGATCCGAGGGCGTTTGGATCGTGGTCTGCGAGGTACGTCCACAACACGACCGCCACGCGGTCACGTCCGGTCACGGCATCTGCCAGAGGAGTGATTCATGAACTCGCGCGACCTCATCTCTCAGTGGCGCCAACGAATCGCCCGTGCCGACGGCGCTGATCGGCGCGCGATCTTCGCAGCGTCGGAGCCCGCGTCTCGTGCGCTGGATGAGAGCGGCACCAGCGCTGACGGCGTAGACGGGGGCTGCGCGAGTGCGCGGCTCCGAGATCACGGAAGCGGGCTATGACGTCGTGGCAAGCGTGGACAGAGATCACACGAATGCGAATGCGACGCAACAAGCGTTTCTACGCCGACCCATCAGTCATGTGCGAGAAATTGCCGCAGCATCAGGCGCCTCGGCGAGCTCGTCCCCCCGCGAAGCTTTTGCGTGACTATCGCGTCACCGACGAGTTGATCGATGACCACGCCGTCTATACCATCGCTCCGAAAAAGGGTGCGACCTCGCCATGGCGCATCGTTCACCTGCACGGGGGAGGCTTCGTCGAGTCGCCCGAACGGCATCACTGGAATTTCGCGGGCCGTATGGTGACGCGACTCGGCTGCACCTACACCCTCCCGATGTATCCGTTGGCACCGGAACATGATCATCGGACCATAGTGCCCATGATCGAGAAGGCCTACACCCAGGCGACGCAGCACGTCGCGCCGCAGAACCGGATCGTTTTCGGCGACTCCGCAGGCGGTACCTCAGCGTTGACGCTGGCCAGGCAACTCCGGAAGCAAGGCCTACCGCAGCCACGCTGTCTCGCACTGTTCTCGCCGTGGATCGACCTGGCGACCGACGATCCGCTGTCGCGAAAGCTCGATTCCCGTGATCCCGAGCTCGGGGTTCCCGGATTGCAGCAGGCAGGTCGGTGGTACGCGGGTCGGCGAGCGCTCGACGACCCGCATATCAGCCCCGCGTTCGGCGATCTCACCGGCTTGGCCCCGATTTCTGTGTTCATCGGTGACCGTGATCTTCTGTTGCCCGATGCGCGGCGCGTCGAAGAGCTCGGCGAGAAGGCCGGTGTAGCAGTGGTGCTGAACGAATATCCCGGAATGTTCCACAACTGGATCATGAAGAACATCCCTGAAGCCCGACGAGCCACCGATCAACTGGTGGAATTTCTGCGGAGCCCAGAGAACGGAGCAAGGCATGATCGTCAGAACGACCGCTGAAATCACCGGAACCGAACGGCAGGTCGACAGCGACACCTGGACGTCGAAACGAATAATTCTCTCCGACGACAATGTCGGTTTTTCGCTGCACGAGACCACAGTCACCGCGGGCACCGAAACCCCGCTGCACTACCCCGGCTATATCGAAGCTGTCTGGCTCATAGAAGGCAGGGGACACTTGGTGGACCACGACCATGAGGTGACCCACCCGCTGGGTCCGGGCACCATGTATCTTCTCGACCAGCACGAACATCACACGATCATCGCTGAGACCGAATTGCGTATGTACTGTGTCTTCGCTCCGGCGGTCCCGCCGGGAAGCAGCTGAGCCCTCGATGCCGAGGCGATTGCCTCAGCTCGGTGGCCGGACCACTTCGCCGCGACCTCGTGGAAACGCCTGACACTGCCGCAGCATTGCCGAGGCCAGGCCGATCACGGCAAACAGTGGATGTAGGTACCGGTCACGCGAGTCCACCGGTATGGCGGCCAGGAGGGTGCTGCCGTCGAAGAGTTCTGACACTGTGGCCATGGCGTACACCGACGCCACCGTCAGCGCGGCCGCCACGGCCCAGCGCGGGCGCAGCACCCCGGTGATCAGGATGGCCACCATGATCAGTTGCCAGACCGAGCGCCATCCGGTCCCTGGAATCGCGAAATCCGCCCCGTCGAGCAAGGTCGACACCGCGCGCACCCCCAGTACAGCCGCGAGTAGCGCGCAAAACCAGCGTGCCGCAGACCATTTCGCGTACATTCCGTGCTCCTCGCCCGTTGATGCCACTGTGGCAGTAACAGGAGTGACTATACTGCCGCCATGGCAGTAACCGCTACCGGAACATCCGACACCCACCGGCGACGGCGCCGCACCCCCGAGGCGGCACGGCAGGAAATCCTCACTGCTGCCAGCGATCTGCTCACCAGGATCCCGATCGCGGAACTCACGGTCGCCACCCTGATGGCGCACACGACGCTGTCCCGCAAGTCGTTCTACGTGTACTTCAACGATCGGGTCGAGTTGCTGGAAGCTCTGGTCCGGCCCCTGCGCGCCGAGGCCGATGCCACCCTGGAGCAGTGGGCCGCCGCCGAAGATCCGGTGGGCGCGGGGCTCGTCGCCCTGGCCGCCGCTGCGCGTACTTATCATCGGCATGGGGAGGTGCTGCGGGCGATCTTGTACTCGAGCAGCACCGATCCCGAGTTGAGGAGGTTGCGTGCCGGACTCGTCGATCCGGTGATCGCGGTCGCCACCGGAATCGTCGAACGCACAGCGCCGGATCTGCCCGATCCGGGCCGCACCGCGATGGCTCTGATCACCATGAATATTCACGTCTTGCTGAACTTGGACGCCGCGGCGACCGAGTTCGAACTCACCGCCGCGGTCGAAACGCTCGCCATGATCTGGCGGCGCACGCTCATGGTTGCCTGACATGGACAACAGCGCACCAGCTGAGCCTGGCCCGACGGTGCTGGGGACTGCGGCGTTCTTGGGCCTTCGGCCACGGTTGAGCACGACGGTTGTGGATAGCGAGTGTGTCCCCCGTCGGACACAGTAAGTAAACGGGTGGTTTCGCTGCTCAGGGTGCCCTGGATGCGAGGGACACATCCAGGGCACGGTCGGTCAGAAGGCGGCTTCGTCGAGGTGCATGATTTCGGCGTCGAGGTCGGCGAGCACGGCGCGGTCGGCGGACAGGCGCGGCAGGATCTCGTGGGCGAAGAACGTGGCCACGGCGATCTTGCCCTCGTAGAAGGCCTGCTCCGCGGCGGGCTGGGCGGTTTCCAGTGCGGTCGTGGCGATTTCGGCGTTGACCAGCAGGC
>NZ_JAQQFV010000013.1 GCF_029675105.1 Nocardia anocheti
AGAATCACCGAAATTCTTCAGATCTTCCGCAGGGCAACTGTTCCAGCCTAACTACGCGTCCAGACGATGTCAATCGTAACTCTGATCACTACAGTTGAGGCGCTGTCAGGCGCTTCCCCGTCCTACCGCGTTTCCCTCGCCCCGCCGGTCTCGAAGACCAGCGTCTCGGCTCCGGGTTGGTGTCCGTGTCGCTCTGACTTCCAATAAGTTACGCGCCGGATAACGCCGCGTCAAATCGCCTGGACAGCAGGGTATCTGCGCTGGTAGACGCGGCGCGGCCAGGCGGCGCGTCGGTCTGAATCACACGGATGTGATTCAGACCTCCGCGACGGGTTCAGGCTATCCGACGGACACCGGCCATGTTCTTCTTTCCGCGACGCAGCACCAGCCACTGCCCGTGCAGGTAGTCGGTGTCGGACGGGGTCCAGTCGATGTCGGCGACGCGTTCGTTGTTCACCGAGGCACCGCCCTCGTTGACCGCGCGTCGGGCCGCGCCACGGCTCTCGCACAGACCGGAGGCGACCAGCAGATCGACGATCGTGCTCGGCTCCCCCGGCGTCACCTCGGCGACCTTGCCGTCGACCGCGGCCTCGCGCAGCGCCGCGCCGAGGGTGGCCTCGGGCAGTTCGCGCAGGTCACCGCGACCGAACAGGGCCTGGCTGGCAAGTTCGACGGCGTGGGTCTCGGCTTCGCCGTGCACCAGGGTGGTCATCTCGGCGGCGAGGCGCTTCTGGGCCTCGCGGGCGAATGGGCGTTCGGCGGTGGCCTGTTCGAGCGCGTCGAGTTCTTCGCGGCTCAGGAAGGTGAACCAGCGCAGGTAGCGCACGACGTCGGCGTCGGCGGTGTTCACGAAGTACTGGTACCAGGCGTAGGGGCTGGTCAGTTCGGGGTCGAGCCAGAGGCTGCCGCCGCCGGTGGACTTGCCGAACTTCTTGCCGTCGGCCGAGGTCACCAGCGGCACGGTGAGCGCGTGCACGTGGGCGCCGTCGACGCGGCGGTTCAGCTCGACACCGGCGATGATGTTGCCCCACTGGTCGGAGCCACCGACCTGCAGCGTGCAGCCGTATTCGCGGCGCAGCTGCAGGTAGTCGTTGGCCTGCAGCAGCATGTAGCTGAATTCGGTGTAGGAGATGCCCTCGCCCTCGAGCCGCCGTTTGACGGTGTCGCGGGCCAGCATCACGTTCACCGAGAAGTGCTTGCCGATGTCGCGCAGGAAGTCCACGGCCGTGAGCTGACCGGTCCAGTCCATGTTGTTCGCGATCACCGCGCCGGTGGGCGAGTCGTCGAGGTCGACGAACCGCTCGAGCTGGCCGCGGATGCGCTGGGCCCATTCGGCGACGGTGTCGGAGGAGTTCATGGTGCGTTCGCCGACATCACGCGGGTCGCCGATGAGGCCGGTGGCGCCGCCCGCGAGCACGATCGGACGATGACCGGCGCGCTGGAAACGCTTGAGCGCGAGCAGCGGGACCAGGTGGCCCGCGTGCAGGCTGGCCGCGGTGGGATCGAACCCGGCATAGAGGGTCAGGGGCGCCGCGGCGGCGGCCGCGCGCAGCTCGGCCAGGTCGGTGGACTGCGCGATGAGGCCGCGCCAGGTCAGTTCGTCGAAGATGTCACCGGTCACGGTGTTCCATCTTTCCGTATCCGGGTTCGGACGCGGGCGCGGGTCACCCACGCCAGATCAGTGCGCACCTCGTGGCGGGCGCCCGGGTAGGTCCGGTACGTGATGCCGCTCAGGCCCGGTCCGGGTTCAGGGGCGAGGCGGTGTGCCGACGGCCGGGGCGCGAGGGCTGCGGCGGTAGGCCGAGACCGCCGGGGAGGCCGGGAGCCAGAAGCGCCACGGCACCTCGGCGGCGAGGCTCACCCCGACGCGCGGGCCCGATGCGATCGCGGTGCTGGGCACCGGGGGGTGCAGGGTCAGGTGGACGGTGGAGAACGGGTCGAACAGTTCGGCGCCGTAGTCGTCGAGGCTGACGGCCAGGGCGCTGCCCACATTGCCGGGGCCGCGGGCGAGGTCGATGTCGGTGCGGGCCGCGGGACGCCGCTGCCGGGCGATCTCGAGACCGTCGACCACTTCGCCCGCGCGCACGAGCACCGCGCCCGCGACGCCGTCGAAGGTGGTGGTGACGTTGACACACAAGTGAATTCCGTACGAGCGATAGATGTAGAGCCGTCCGGCCGGGCCGAACATGACTGCGTTGCGGGCCGTCGGTCCGGGCCAGGAGTGGGCGGCCGGATCAGGCCACGGGCCAGCGGCATCGCTGCCGTAGGCCTCGACCTCCACGATGCGCAGGGCCACCGGACCCGACGACAGGGTGGCGCCGAGCAGTCTGCGCGCGGCGGTCGGTGGATCGACGGCGAGTTCCTGAGCGGACACGACGACCATTGTCGCCCATCCGCGAGCCCGCGCTCAGCCGAGCAGGTCGGTGCCCCGGTACAGGCCGCTCAGCTTGCCCGGGTTCACCTGGAAGCGCAGGTTCTGGATGCGGCCGTCGACCAGGTCGTAGGTGAAGGCGGCGCCCGGATCGCCCGCGAAGCAGGCCAGGGCGCCGCGTTCGCCGTTGATGTCGGCGGCGGTGAGCTCCACACCGGCCGACGCCGGTTTCGCCAGGACGCCGAGGATCCAGCGCGCGACGTGGTCGGGGCCGTGCATCGGCCTGCGGGCCGCGGTGACGACACCGCCGCCGTCGGACCAGCAGGTGACGTCCGGGGCGAGCAGATCCATCAGCGCGTTGAGGTCACCGCCCGCGCAGGCGGCCATGAACCGCTCGGTGACGCGGGCGCGGGCGGCCCGGTCGGTGTCGAACCGTGGACGCCGCGACCGCACGTGATCCCGGGCGCGATGCGCGATCTGACGCACACTCGCTTCGGACCGGTCGAGGGTGTCGGCGATCTCGGCGTGCGAGTAGCCGAAGACCTCACGCAGCAGGAAGACCGCGCGTTCGACCGGGGTGAGCGTTTCCAGCACCACCAGCATGGCGGTCGAGACGGTGTCGGCCATGGCTGTGTCCTCGGCGATATCGGGCGAGGTCAGCACCGGCTCGGGCAGCCAGGGGCCGACGTACCGCTCGCGGGTGACGCGCGCCGAGGTGAGGCGGTTGAGCGCGAGATTGGTGACGGCGCGGACCAGATACGCCTTGGGGTGGTCGACGGTGGCCTGGTCGACGGCGTGCCATGTCAGCCAGGCGTCCTGGAGGATGTCCTCGGCGTCGGTGACCGTGCCGAGCATGCGGTAGGCGGTCGCGAACAGCAGGCGACGGTGTTCGAGGAACGGATCCTGGTCGGACATGTGCTCCACCATGACGCATGCTTCTTTCCTCGGGCGCGCGGGCGCGTCAGGCCAGGTGGCGGGTCGCCCTGCCGCCCTTCGACAGTTGGACGGTCATGGTCATCTTCTTGCTGCCCTTGACGGTGGGGATCGGGCTGCTGCTCACGATCTCCTTGTAGATCCGGGCGGCGCGGCCGGTGAGATGGATTCGGCGCGGGGTGTCGTCGGCGTGGGTGAACTGGATGACGGCGTCGCGGCGACCCAGGCTCACCGGCTGGTGGACGTAGCCGAAACGGAACGGGCGCACCGATTTTCCGCGCAGTCCTGCCGCGATGGTGTCGGCGGTGTAGGCGGCGGTGGGCAGGCCGCTCTGGCAGGTGCCGTGCACGGCGCCCCACGGCTGGTGGACGGCGGCGGCGTCGCCGATGGCGTGGATCGTGGGGTGTGACACCGACTTCAAGGTGGGGTCGACGACGATCAGGCCGCGTTCGTCGGTGCGGATTCCGGCCTCGGCGGCCAGGGGTGGGACGCGCACGCCGCTGGTCCAGAGGGTGAGATCGCTCGGGAGTTGTCCGCCGTCGGTGAGTTCGAGGGCGGTGGGCAGCACCTTCGTGACGCGCTGGCCGATCTCGCGGACGACGCCGAGCCGGTCGAGCGCGGTAGTGAGGTAGGCGCGGGCGCGCTCGCCCATCATCGCGCCGGGTTCCGTCGCGCCGACCAGCACGACGCGCAGGGCTGGGTGGGTCTCGGCGATCTCGGCGGCGGCCTCGATGCCGGTCAGGCCCGCGCCGCAGACGGTCACCGTGCCGCCCGTCCGCGCGAGCCGGGCGAGTGCGCCCGCGAACCCGTGGGCGACGCGCGGATCGTTCAGGGTCCACGCGTGGTCGGCGACGCCGGGGACCGTGGTCGTGTCGGTGGTGCTGCCGAGGGCGTAGATCAGCTCGTCGTAGGCGAGGTCGCCTGCGCCCTCGAGGTGCACGCGTCGGGCCGCGGGGTCGAGGGCGGTGGCCCGGCCCTGGACGAAGCGGATGCCGGTGCCGTCCAGGAGGGCCGGGATGTCGTGGTGCGCGAGTTCCTGGCCGACGGCGATCTGGTGCATGCGCAGTCGCTCGGTGAATCGGCGCGAGGGGTTGACCAGGGTGATCCGCACGTCGAGCCGACGGGTGCGGCGGGCGAGCCGGACGGCGGCCAGCAGACCGGTGTATCCGGCGCCCAGGACGACGATGTGCTGCGGGGTGGTGCTCATGGTGGCGCTCCTTCTCGGTCGGTCATCCAGGGGACAAACCGGCCGGGCGGAACGTGACAACCATGGGTTGTGATTCAGATCACATCCGCGTGACCTGCTGGAATGCCGAGAATCAGGGGGAGTTCGGGGTCGGGTTGGGGGTCGCTCCCCGATGTGCGCGCGGGCGTGCCGTCCCTACCGTCGGGACATGGTTTCTCCCCCGCGCCGTGTGCGCCGTGCCCTGCTCGGCGCGGGCACGCTCGTCGTCGTCCTGCTCACCGCGATCGCCGGTGGCGTCGGCTGGATCTGGGCTACGGCCGACATCTCCACCGTCGGTACCGAATTCACCCGTCCGCTGGCGATCCCGCCGCTGGCCGAGTCCACCGTCGACGCCGACGGCACCCGGACGTTCACCCTCGACATGCGCGGCGGCACCACCGCGTTCGAGCCCGGAACCGACACCGAGACCTGGGGTTTCAACGGCAGCTACCTGGGCCCGACCCTGCGGGCGAGCGCCGGGGAACGCGTGCGGGTGCGGATCAGCAATCAGCTGCCCGAGGCGTCGACGGTGCACTGGCACGGCATGCATCTGCCCGCCGCGATGGACGGCGGACCACACCAGATGGTCGAGCCGGGCGCCACCTGGACGCCGGAATGGACGGTGGCACAACCCGCTTCGACCCTCTGGTACCACCCGCATCCACACGGCGCCACCGAGGACCACGTCCGGCGCGGCCTGGCGGGCATGTTCCTGATCGACGACGCCGCCGTCTCGGCCCTGCCCCTGCCACACACCTATGGCGTCGACGATCTTCCGGTGATCGTGCAGGACATGCGCCTGCGGGGCGACGAGCTCGACGGCGCGCACAGCATCTTCCGCGATGTGGGTTTCCTGGGCGACCGCACGCTCGTCAACGGCACCCTGGCCCCGTATCACGAGGTGGGCGACGAACTGGTGCGGCTGCGCCTGCTCAACGCCTCGACCGCGCGGATCTACACCTTCGCCTTCGACGACGCGCGACCCTTCGCGCTGATCGGTTCCGACGGCGGGCTGCTGGAAGGCCCGGCCACGCTCGACCGGGTCCAACTCTCCCCCGGTGAACGCGCCGAGATCGTGGTGCGGATGCGGCCCGGTGAGCGGACGGTGCTGCGCAGCGAACGTCTCGACGCCGGACTGGACTTCTGGGGCAACCGGTTCGCCGGTGGGGACGACCGCTTCGACATCCTGGAACTGCGGGCCGCGCCCACCCTGCGCGAATCCGCGCCGCTGCCCGCGACGCTCGTCCCCGCGTCCACCCCTGACGGCAGCGATTCGGTGACCGAGCGCCGGTTCGATCTGACGCTGTCGGGCATCAACGGCGCGGCCATGGCGATGGATCGCATCGATACGACCGTCACCCGGGGCACCACCGAGACGTGGGTGGTGACCAACACCGACGGCATGCCGCACAACTTCCACGTCCACGACGTGCAGTTCCGGGTGCTCGACTACGACGGTGGCGCGCCGCCACCCGCGCTGACCGGGCCCAAGGACACGATCTTCCTGCCACCGAACACCACCGCGCGGCTGGCGCTGCGCTTCGACGGACCGGCCGATCCGGACACCCCGTACATGTATCACTGCCACCTGCTCTGGCACGAGGACCTCGGGATGATGGGCCAGTTCGTGGTGGTCGAACCCGGGCAGCGGGCGGGCACGCCGCACGGACACGCCCACTGACCCTTGCCGTGGGACATCGGCCGCGCTAAATTCATCACGTAGTGAATTCAACACTCGATGAATTGAGTCGGCCGATGTCGCACACTCCCCCACCCCCCGATGCCGTCCAGGTCACCGATCTGACCGTCCGGCGCGGGAAACGCACTGTCCTGCACGGTCTTTCGACGCGGATCCCGCGCGGGTCGATCACCGGGCTGCTCGGCCCGTCCGGCTGCGGGAAGACCACGCTGCTGCGCAGCATCGTCGGCACCCAGCTGGTGCAGTCGGGCACCGTCACCGTGCTCGGCGAACCGGCGGGCAGCGCCGGGCTGCGGCGTCGGGTCGGGTACGTCACCCAGGCGCCGAGCATCTACGCCGATATCAGCGTGCGCGAGAACGTCGCCTACTACGCCGCGCTCTACGGGCGCGAGCGCGCCGACACCGAGGACGCGCTCACCGCCGTCGGGTTGCGCGAGTACGCCGATCAGCTGGGCAACCAGCTCTCGGGCGGTCAGCAGACCCGGGCCTCGCTCGCCTGCGCGCTGGTCGGCAAGCCCGAACTGCTGGTGCTCGACGAACCGACCGTCGGGCTGGATCCGGTCCTGCGGGTGGAACTGTGGAAGCAGTTCCACGAGCTGGCCGCGGCCGGAACCACCCTGCTGGTGTCGAGTCACGTGATGGACGAGGCCGACCACTGCGACACCCTGCTGCTGATGCGCGAGGGCGAACTGCTGGCCCAGCTCAGCCCGGACGAGCTGCGCGCCGACACCGACGAGCAGAACCTCGAGAACGCCTTCCTGACCCTGATCACGAGGGGAGCCCGCGCATGACCACCGTCCTGCGGCCCTATACCGCCACCACCGGCCGGATCCTGCGTCAGCTGCGCAACGACCGGCGCACCGTCGTGATGATCCTGGTGGTGCCCGCGGTCCTGATGGCCCTGCTCTACTTCATCTATCAGGACGCTCCGCGCCCGCCGCACGCGCCGCTGACCATGTTCGACCGGGTCGGCATCACCATGCTGGGCATCCTGCCGTTCGTGGTGATGTTCCTGATCACGGCCATCGCCATGCAGCGCGAACGCACCTCGGGCACCCTCGAACGCCTGCTCACCACGCCGCTGAGCAAGTTCGATCTGCTCGCCGGGTACGGCACCGCGTTCTCGCTGGCGGCCGCCGCGCAGGCCGCGGTCGCGTGCGCGGTCGCGTTCTGGCTGCTCGGAATGGAGGCGGCGGGCAATCCGGGCTGGGTGATGCTGATCGCGATGGTCGACGCCGTGTGCGGGGTCGGGTTGGGCCTGCTGGCCAGCGCGTTCGCGCGGACCGAATTCCAGGCGGTGCAGTTCATGCCGGTGATCGTGGCACCGCAGATCTTCCTGTGCGGGTTGCTCGTTCCGCGCGATCAGCTGCCCCGCTGGCTGGAGGTGCTCAGCGATGTGATGCCGTTGAGCTACGCGGTGGACGCCCTGCAGCAGGTCTCGGTGTACCCCGAGCCGACGGCGACGATGTGGCGGGACATCGCCGTCGTCGCCGGGTTCGCGGTGGTGGCGCTGGTGTTGGCCGCGGCCACGCTGCGTCGGCGCACCGCGTGAATCGATAGCGGGCACGAGGAGGACAGCATGGGCGGCGAGGGCAGTAGGCGCAGCGGGCGCAGGCCGGGCAAGGCCGACACGAAGACGGCGATCCTGGACGCCGCCCGGGCCCGTTTCGCCGAGGCCGGATTCGACAAGACCTCGATCCGGGCCGTCGCCGCCGAGGCAGGGGTGGACCCCGCGCTCGTGCACCACTATTTCGGGACCAAACAGCAGCTGTTCGCGGCCGTCGTGGAGTTCCCCGCCGACCCCGAGGCCACGCTGTCCACCGTGGCCGCGGCGCCGGTGGACGAGCTCGGGGACACGATCGTGCGAACGGTCGTCGCGGTGTGGGACTCCCCCGCGGGCCCGGGCGTGGTGGCCATGGCGCGCAGCATGATCGCCGGGGAGCCGAATCTCGCCCGCTCGTTCCTGCTGGAGGTGGTGCTGGAGCGGGTCCGCACCCGCATCGCCACCCCCGAGGACGACGGGCACGCGCGCATGGCGCTGGTGGCCGGGCAGATGATGGGTCTGCTGATCACCCGCAAGGTCATCGGCCTGGAACCGGTGGCCTCCATGCCCCTGCCCGAGGTGGTCGCCGCGGTCGGGCCGACGGTGCAGCGCTACCTCACCGGCGAAATCGGTTCCCTCCCCGCGTGATTCGCTCAGGCGGCGGCCCGCACCCGCACGATGCTGGGCGGGATGTCGCGCAGCACCGGCACCCGGTCGAAGATCGGCGTGAGAGTCGCGACCGGGCCGTGTGACGGTCCGTAGCAGGCGATCTCGATCTCCGCGATCCGGGAACTCCACTCCCGCAGCAAGGCCGGGACGGTGCCACGCCGCACACCCCACGGCATCGGCGGGGCGGTGTAGTCCGCTGTCTTGTGGAAGCCGCGCAGGGTCTTGCGGGAGAACCAGGGCGGGATGGTGTCGAACATCAGCTCCACGCCAGGGAAGCGATCCAGGATCGCGGTGACCAGGCCGCGCACGTCGGCGGGGTCGAAGTACATGAACAGCCCCTGGGCGGTGACGAAGACGCCGTGCGCCGGGAGTCGACCTCGTCGAGCCAGGACAGGTCCAGGGCGCTGATCGGCAGATACCGGCTGCGAGGTCCGGGCGGCAGGAACCGGGTGCGGATCTCGATCGCCTCGGGCACGTCCACGCACAGCCAGTGCACGCGGCGGCGAGTTCCACCACGGTGCCGCCGGGGTGCGCGGCCAGCCACGGCCGCAGGGCGGCGTCGAAGCGGACCGCGCGCACGGCGTGGGTGCCATCGGACACCCTCTCGTGCGCGGGCGCGGGTGGCCCGGACGGCTCACCCGGTAAGGTGAGCCTAACTCGAGCGGGGGTGGGTGGTCAGGACTCCGAGGCGAAGAATTCGTGTTCGGTGTCGGTGACGTCGCGGGCCTCGTCGATCAGCAGGACCGGGATGCCGTTGTCGATCGGGTAGGCGCGGCGTAGGCGGGGGTTGTAGAGCACGCTCGCGCCGTCTTCGGTGCGCACCAGCTGCAGGGGGCCCTTGTCCTGGGGGCAGGCCAGCAGGCCGAGCAGGGTTGCGTCGAGGGTGGATTCGTGCGCCATGCCCCTAACCTACCGCGCCCGCCGGAACGAGATGTAGCGGTGCCCGAAGAAGCTCAGGACCGCGACCAGGCCCATCACGATCACCGAGGCGGGCTCGGCCGGGAAACCCAGGCCGGTGACAGCGAACTCCACCAGGATCACATTGAGCACCAGGCCGCCCGCGTTCACGCCGCAGAAGGCCAGGAAGTCGCGCAGCACCCGGCCGCGCACCCGGAACACCAGCGTGCGGTGCAGCACGAAGGCCACCACGGTGCTCACCGCGTAGGCGGCGACGACGGCCAGACCGGGCCGCCCGTCACCGAGCACCCGCAGCCAGAACACCACCAGCGCCATGCCGAGCAGCGTGTTGAACCCGCCGACGACGGCGAAGGCCAACTCCTGACGCTTCACGATCCGCAGCAGCGGACCCGGCGTCTCGAGGACACCGCCGCCCGCCGCCGCGGCCTCGGTGGTCATCGCAGCGCGTCCACGAGCTCGGGGTCGTCGTCGGGCACCGGAGTCTCCACCGGCGCCTCCGGCTCGTCCTCGGGTCTGCGTCCGCGCACGTACAGCCACTGCAGGATGGCCAGCCCGAGCAGGCCGGTGGCGATGGCGGCGCCGCCGATCTTCCAGCCCGGCGGACGCCAGGTCAGGTCGAGGGTGGCCGCGCGGGTGCCCGCGGGGATGTCGACGGCGACGAAGCTCTTGGCCACGACCTGGAACGGGATGTCCTTGCCGTCCAGGGTCACCCGGTAACCGGGCCAGCCCAGCCGCGCGAACACGACCCGGCCGCCGGTCTCGGAGCTGACCCGCACCCGGCTGGTGGTGTCGGTCTCCGACAGCGAGACCGCCGTGACGTCCTCGGCCGCGGAGATCCGGCCGTTGCGGGCGGAGATCAGGCCGTCCTCGCGTTCGAGGACCGCGATGTACTTCTCGTGGCCCGGGTAGTCGACCCACTTCCAGCCGGTCGGGGCGGGCTGACTGCGCGCGTCGGGGTAGAGCGCGGTCTGCAGCACGACCCGGTCGACGTTCATCAGGTCGACGATGGTCTTGCCGGTGGACGGCTCGACCGCGAAGGCGCGGCGGTAGGCGTCGGGGCACACGCTGGTGTCCCAGCGCATGCAGAGCATGTCACCGAACCAGAAATGGCCGTTGGGGGTGTAGCCGCTGACGTAGGTGCGTTCGATGTCCTTGGCGTAGTTGCCGAACACCAGCGATCCGTACGCGCCGTCGAGACTGCGCTCGCCCGGCTGGATCAGCGCGCGGTCACCCAGTTGCAGCGTGGTGCCAGCGAACTCCGGGAACGCCGCGCGCGCCGCGGCCCGATCACTGGGCAGGTTCCAGCTCATCGGTGTGGGCTGGGCGCGTTCGACCTGGACATAGGCGATCGGGAACACCGCGACGATCGCCAGCGCGACCGCCGCCGAGGTGCCCTTGCGCAGCGCCAGCCACACCATGCCAGCGCCGAGCGCGGCGATGGCGGCCGCAGCGAGCAGATGCGCGGGCACATGATGCGGGTCGGCCGAGAACGAGCGCACCCACAGCAGCCCGATCAGCACCGCCGCCGCGACACACCGCGAACGCCAGTCCTTCACCGTGGCGAAACGCCCGAGCAGCACACAGACCAGCAGCAGCAGACCCAGCGCCACCATCGGCAGCACGCGGGCGGGCCAGCGCAGCGGGCCGATCGTGCCGGGTCCGGCGGTCCACATGAGCGCGGCGGCGGCGAAGACGGCGATGCCGGTCAGCTCGCGCCAGGCCGCGCGGGCCCTGCCCCAGTCGATGAAGGCCAGGCCGGGAATCAGGAACCAGGCGATGTAGACGACCGGCAGCGGCTGGACGTAGCCCCACCAGGAGGTGAAGGCGGGCAGCGTCGAGGGCAGGCTGGCGTTCAGCGATTCCGACCACGGCACCGTGAGGAACTGGTCGTTGTTGATCTGGGCGGTACCGCGCCAGGTCACCTTCGCCGACAGCATGCTCGGCAGATAGGTGGCCACGCCCGCCAGCGCCGCCAGGCCCGAGACCGTCAGCAGTTTCAGCGACGGACGCCAGGCGCGCTGGTAGACCAGCTCGCCGACCGCCACGGCGCCGATCATCAGACCGGCCTCGACCGCGGGGAAGATGTACTGCACCGAGATCGCCAGATACAGGTACACGAACACCGGGATCGGCCCGCCGCGACCGCGCGCGTACCGCACGCCCGAGGCCCACGCGTGCACCATCCACGCGGTGCCGGTGAAGGCCGTCATCCAGCTGGCCTCGTCGAAGAACAACAGCCAGCCGGTGAACGGGATGGACACACCGGCCAGCGCCGCCCACTGCACGCGCGAGCCGTAGGCCAGGCAGATCCGGTAGACGCCAAGGCCCAGGATGATCGCGAAGATCAGCTTCACCACGGTCGCGTAGAGCACGAGATTGTCCACCGAGGGCGCGATCAGGTCGATCAGCAGCTGCGGCGGATTGAGCAGTCCCGCTTCCTCGATGGAGTAGTTGCCCGCCATCCAGTGCTCAGGGACCATCACCGGCAGATCACCGTCGCGCAGCCGCCTGCCCAGCATCACCCACAGCGGGACGTACTGGGATTCGGTGTCGTCGGTGTAGAAGTGCCGGACGTTGGCGAGCAGAACCGCGCCGTATCCGGCGATCACGCCGAGAGAGGTGAGCAAGCCCCACAGGTACACGGCCCGACGGGGAGGGGTTCTACTTTCCACCACGAGGACCAGACCCTACAGGTAACCGGCGGAATAGGCACCGCCGCACGGGCCATGGCGCAGCAGCCGACTCGCCGTGGTGCGGTGTTAAAGTTCCCAGCACTGTTGGGTCTGTTCCGGTCACACCGAAAGTCGACGATGCCGATTCCTACCGCACACTCGTCCCGGCTCGGCGCCGTGCCGCACACGGGCGCTCCCGACAGCGGCGACGGACCCGGCACGGTCCACTCGGTATCGGTCGTGGTCCCGGTCTATCGGGGTGAGGACACGATCGCGGCGCTGGTCGCCGAACTCGACCGGCTCACCGGTCCCACCACCACCGTGGCGGGCGCGCGGTTCGCCATCGAGGAGATCATCCTCGTCCACGACAACGGCCCCGACCGCTCCGATGTGGTGATGCAGGACCTCGAGCGGACCTATCCGCAGGTGCGCGCGGTCTGGTTGAGCCGCAACTTCGGCCAGGACGCGGCGACGATCGCGGGTATGGCGGCGGCGCGGGGCGACTGGATCGTCACCATGGACGAGGACGGTCAGCACGACCCCGCCTTCATCGCCGATTTCCTCGACGCCGCGCTGGCCTCGCGCGCGGACCTGATCTACTCCAAGCCCGCCAACACCCGCCCGCACGGTTTCCTGCGCAATCTCACCTCGCGCGGCGCCAAGATCGTGCTGGCCACGGTGTTCGCCTTCCCCGATTCCACCCGGTTCGAGAGCTTCCGGCTGATCCGCGGCGACATCGGCCGTCAGCTGGCCGAGGTCGCCGCCAACGGCGCCTACCTGGACGTGGCGCTCACCTGGGTGGTCGGGCGCACGGTGTCGGTGCCGGTGGTGCTGCGCGCCGAGGGCCGCGAGGAATCCGGCTACAACTACCGGCGGCTGTTCTCGCTGTTCTGGAAGATGGTGCTGTGCAGCGGCACCCGCGGGCTGCGGCTGGTGAGCATGCTCGGGATCTCGCTGGCGCTGGCCGGGGTGATCATGGCCGCGGTGGTCGTGGTGCAGGCGCTGACCAACAACGACAACAACGACCCCGAGGGTTGGGCCTCGATCATCGTCGTGCTGCTGCTGTGCTCGGGGGCGATCCTGTTCTCGCTCGGGCTGATCGCCGAGTATCTCGGTGTCGCGCTGCACATCCTGGTCGGTAAACCGCTGTATCTGACCGTGCAGACCCCCACTCCGCGCCCGGATACGATGCACGCGTCGGCCGTGCACCATCGCATCGAGGCCGCCGCGACGGAGAAGGGTCACCGCGAGTGAGCGATCGCATCATCTTCAGCAGGCCGTTCCGTGCCGCCGCCGAACGCGCCAACCTGATGACCGTGCTCGATTCCGATCACAGCCACGGCGACGGCCAGTTCACCAAGTCGGCCACGGCCAGGATCAAGGCGATCACCGGCGCCGAGCACGCCCTGCTCACCACCTCCTGCACGCACGCGCTCGAACTGGGCGCGCTGCTGCTCGAACTCGGCCCCGACGACGAGGTGATCGTCCCCAGTTTCGCCTTCACCTCCGCGGCGACCGCGATGGCGCTGCGCGGGGCCACCTGCGTGTTCGTCGACATCGACGACAGCACCGGCAACATCGACCCGGCCGCGGCCGCCGACGCCGTCACCGAGCGCACCAAGGCAATCCTGGTGATGCACTACGGCGGTGTCGCCGCCGACATGGCACCGCTGCTCGAGCTGGCCGCCCAGCACGGTCTGGCCGTCATCGAGGACAACGCGCACGGCCTCGGCGGCACCTGGCGCGGCAGGCAACTGGGCACCATCGGCACCCTGGGCACCCAGAGTTTCCACGACACCAAGAACGTGCACTGCGGCGAGGGCGGCGCGCTGCTGCTCTCCGACGAGATCCTGATGAGCCGCGCCGAGATCATGCGCGAGAAGGGCACCGACCGCGCCCGGTTCCTGCGCGGTCAGGTGGACAAGTACTCCTGGCAGGACATCGGCTCGAGCTATCTGCCCAGCGAACTCAACGCCGCCGTGCTCGACGCGCAGCTGGCCGAATTCGACACCATCCAGGCGAACCGGCACCGCGTGTGGGACACCTACGCGGCCGCGCTGCCCGGCTGGGCGGCGGCCAACGACGTGCGTCCGATGACCGTCCCCGAGGATCGCGGCCACACCGCGCACCTGTTCTATCTGCGGATGCCGACCGAGGACAGTCGCGACGGCCTCATCCGGCACCTGGCCGAGCAGGGCATCGTGGCGCCGTTCCACTACATCCCGCTGGATTCCAGCCCGGCCGGGCTCAAGTACGGCCGCACCCCGGTGCCGTGTGTCCGCTCGGCGAACTTCTCGGCGACCATCCTGCGGCTGCCGCTGTGGCCGATGCTCGACGACGCGCGACTCGGTCGCGTCATCGACGCGGTCACCGCCTACCGGGTGTAGCGCCCGCGTGGCCGCGAAGGCCACGCGGGGACGCTGTCAGTTCCTCTCGAACAGTGCCGCCGCCGCGGCCGCGGTGAGCACCCCGTAGGTATCGCTCGAGCGGTCGTAGATCCACGTGTCCGGTCCCGGCTGCGGCAGCCCGGCGGCCTGCACGGCGGCCGCCGAGGGCCGGAAGCTGGGGCTGCGCGGGATGTCGTCGACGACGTAGACCAGGTCTGGGCGCTGGTCGGGCTCGAGAGCCCGCATGGCCTCGGTGACGTCACCGGGTTCGATCTTGTGACCGGTCCGCACGCTCAGCGCGGCCGCGGCGAGGGTGCCCGTCGCGGTGGGCAGGGCGAAGGCCACCTCCATGTCGACGGCGGTGATGTCGTTGAGCACGTCGACGATCGGCTGGGTGAACACCGGGCCCCGCGCGGTGCGGATGACGGTGTCGCGGCGGTCCAGCAGCCAGTAGTCGCCGTCGCTGTCGCGGCGGAACAGGTTCTCCGTGGGCCACCAGGCGTCGCCCGCCTTGAACACTCCGCGCAGCCCGCCGTCGGAGATGTCGCCGCCGTCGACGGCCTTGCCCAGCAACAGGCCCGGCTCGTTGTCGGCGCAGCGACGCGCGAACCCGTTGTCGCCCACCAGGATCTGCTCGCTGATCGGGTCGTAGGCCACCAGCTCGACGCGCGCGGTGCCCGGCACCGGCCTGCCCTTGGAACCGATCTTGGCACCGTCGACATTGGCCAGCACCACATCGCCGTCGATGGAGGCGTAGAACTCGAGCACCCGCGCCGGGTCGAACTGTTCGACGGTGCGCCGCCACAGCCCGGCGGGCATGCCGGAACCGATGAACAGCCGGATCGGATGGTTGTGTCCGGCCGGGAACACCTGCGCGTCGAGCAGATCGCGCAGCATGGTCCAGGTGTAGGTGACCACGGTGACGCCGTAGCGATGCACCTCGGCGGCGAAGCGGCCCGGGTCCATGTCCATCGGGCGGGCCAGCGCGATCCGGCTGCCACCGGCGATCGCGCCGCCGAGGCTCACCAGCAGTCCCGAGGAGTGGTGCAGCGGGGCCAGGCAGTAGACGGTGTCGCGGCGGTCCAGGTCGGCCGCGCTCGCGGTGCCGAAGGCCGACAGGGCCCAGCGGTGGTTGGTGATGTACTTGGCCTCGAGCCGGTCACCCGAGCCGAGCACCAGGACGAAGGCGAGCTCGCGGGCCAGGCCCGGATTCGGGCGGTACCAGGCGGGCACGCGCACCTTCGCCGGGTCGATCTGTTCGAGATCGATCACCCGCTCGCCGGTCGGCACCGGCAGCTGCCGGGCCGCGCCACCGCCGAGCACCAGCACCCTGGCGCCGGTCGCCGCGGCCGCGCGCAGGTTCTCCGGATCGGTGATCAGGGTCTGCACGCCGGTGAGCTCGATGGCGCGGTCCAGCTCCGCGCCGGGCGCGAGCAGCACCGCCACCGCGCCCAGGCGCGAGAGCGCGGCGACCGAGGCCAGCGCGCTGGGCCGGGTCTCCATCATGATGCCGACGCGGGTCGCGGGACGGATGCCCACCGAGATCAGGCCGCGCACGATGTTGTCGACGCGTTCCTCGACCGCCGCGTTGGTGTGCACCCGGTCGTCGAAGAGCACCAGGTCCTTGTGCGGGGCGCGGCGCGCGTGCTCGGTGAGCAGCTTGCCCAGCGAGATGCGGGTGTGCGGCTGGATCATGCCGAGGCGGGTGAGCCGGGGCAGCGCGCGGGCGGCCTCCCCCGCGATCTCGAACGACCCGCGCAGCGTGCTGCTGGCGATGCCCTCGAGCGCCTTGCCCACGCCCGCGCCCGCCTCGGCGAGCGAGGCCGCGGTGTGCACCACCCGGGTCGCCGCGGTGCGCGGGGCGTTGCTGGGCACGTGCTCGCGCATGGGAACGATCTCTTCGGGCAGCGCGGCGCCGCCGTCCATCCAGCCGATCCAGTCGCGTACCAGCGGCCAGGTGTGATTGGTCGCCATGGAACCGGCGACCAGGCCGAAGTGCCCGGCCACCAGGCTCGCCTCGTAGACCTCGGCGTTCGGCGCGGCGCGCACGATGCCGCGCACGGCCGCGGGCTGACCGATGTCGTCGACCTCGCCGACGAAGGCCAGGATGGGGCACTTCAGCTCGGCCAGCGACACCGGGTGATCGCGGATCACGAACCCGCCCAGCATCATCCGATTGTGCGCGACGAACTGCTTGAGCAGATCGGCCACCGCCGGACCCGAGTACCCCACCCAGCCGTCGCTGTTGAGGAAGCGGCGCTGACGTTCCTTGGGCAGCAACGCCTCCCGGTCGTGCAGCTGCAACAGGAAGTCGATGCGCGACTTGGCGGTCTTGACCGGGTCGAGCATCTGGAAGCCCACCCGCACCATCGATTCGGTGATCGGGAGCCGGTGCATCACGTGGTCGGCCAGGAAATCGGCGACCTCGGAGACCAGTCCGTAGGGCAGCCCGAAGGGCATGCCCGCGACGATGTCGACCGGGCTGCCGAAGGTGACGATGGAGGCCACGCCCTTGCCGTAGCGGTAGGCCGTGGTCTGGTAGGCGAACATGCCACCCTGCGAGTACCCCATCAGGTGCACCTGCGCGCCGGTCGCCTCGCACACGGTGTCGATCGCCGAGTTCACGGCGAGCACGTGATCGGCCAGGTCACGCTCCCAGCCACCCTCTTCGGTCGCGGGCGACCCGAAATCGATGACCCAGCAGTCGATTCCGCTCGCGTGCAGGATCCCTACCGCACCGCCCGCCGCGTTCACATCCCAGATGTCGGCGTTGACCATCAACGGAGGCACCAGCAGTGCCACCGGACGACCCGCCGTGGTCTCGTCCGGGAAGTAGTGCCGCAGCCGGTACATCCGCCTGCGCTCGACCACCTCGAACGGCGAGGACTCCACATCGTGCGCCAACCCGCCGAAGCGGATGACCTCCAGCCCGTTCTGCGCGGTAGCCAGCAACCGCTGCACCGAACCGACCACACCCTTTGGACTGATATCCACTGTTCCCACCTGGCCTACCCTGCTGAAAGTGACACACCTCACACACCCCGATGTGCTCATATGAGCTAACCACACCGGACCTCCATTATGTGTCGGCTGTGACACGCCGCATGTTCCGGCGATTCACATCACAACGCCAGCTCAGCGCCCGCTTCCTCGCGTCTTTCCCCCTCCCCGCCGACGCGACGGACCCCCTGAGCGCACCACTGATAGATGCGCATATCTATATCTTCCGATGTCTTCCGGTTCCTTGGCCAAATCACAGGATCGCCACAGTCGCCGACCAGGCCAGGCACCCATCCTGGACAGGGACAGGTTCCGCAGAGGTGAGTGAGGTAGCGATGGTCGAGGTCGAGGTTCACGACGACACGGTGACGGTCCATGTACTCGGCGGGCACCGCCTCCTCGCCCTGCGCCAGCAGGTCGTGATCGACCGCGCCGCGATCACCGAGATCACCACCGCCGAGGTGGATCTGCGCCCGCCGTGGGTGCGCGCCCCCGGCACCTTCATCCCCGGTGTGATCGCCGCCGGTGTCTATCGCGGCAAGGGCCGGAAAGAGTTCTGGGACACCACTTTCGGTGGTAGCGCGGTCCGCATCGATCTGGACGGGCCCGACTTCACCCGGCTCGTGGTCGACGTCGACGATCTCGACGCCGTCCTGGACGCGCTGACCGCCGAATCCATCAGCGCCTGACCACCGGTGCGGGGCCGACCGAACCGACCGGTCCCCCACCGGTGGTGGCATGCTCGGCTCATGGGAGTTTCGACAACGCAGTCGGTGGATCGACGTTTCGTCCGCTTGGTGGCCATCTTCGATCGCTTGTTCCGCACACCCGCGCACGGCGGCGGCGCCCTGTGCGTCTACCTGCACGGTGAGCCCGTGGTCGATGTCTGGGCCGGATACGCGAGCCCGGGCGTGCCGTGGACGGCCGACTCGGTCGCGCTGGGTTTCTCCACCGGAAAAGGTGTGGCCTCCACGGTGATCCACCAGCTCGCCGAGCGCGGGCAGATCGACTACGACACCGCGGTGGCCGAGTACTGGCCGGAATTCGCCGCGGCCGGGAAGTCCCACATCACCGTGCGCGACGTGCTCACCCATCGGGCGGGCCTGCACCGGCTGCGCGGACTGCTGCCCGGCCCGGTGGAATCCTTCTTCGACGACGCTGCCGTCACCGCCGCGCTCGCCGCCGCCACCCCCGACCCCCGGCATCGCGTGACCAGCGGCTACCACGGCATCAGCTACGGCCATCTGGCCGCCGAACTGGTGCACCGGGTGACCGGGCGCGAGTTCACCGAGGTGGTGCACACCGAGCTCGCCGAACCGCTGGGCGCCGAGGAACTCTGGTTCCGGGTGCCCGCCGAGCAGCGGCACCGCATCGCCACCACCTTCCCGCGGCTGCGCGCGGCGGGTATGAACTGGGATCGGGGTTCGGACCTGCTCACCCGCACCCGATTCGCCGCCGCCGCGGAGACCACCCCGCGGGGTTTCGCGGAGCTCATCGTCGACCCGCGCGTGCACGATTCGGTGATGCCCGGCGTCAACGGGGTCTTCTCCGCGCGGGCGCTGGCCCGCCTCTACGCCGCGCTGGCCAACGGCGGCGAACTCGACGGCACCCGCGTGCTCGACCCGGACTCGATCCGCCGGTTCAGTACCCGGCAGGTCTTCACCCCGGATTACGTGCTGGCCTTCCGCATTCCGTGGGCGCTGGGTTTCCACGGTGTCCCGATGAAGCCGTCCAAGGCCGATCCCATCTCGGCCTTCGGCCACTTCGGGCTCGGTGGCTCCGGCGCGTTCGCCGATCCGGAGACCGGGCTGTCGCTGGCCTTCGTCACCAACCGGCTCGGCGGCAAGCTGACCCCGCTCGGCGACGCGCGGCTCACCCGCCTGGGCACCGTGGCCCACAACATCGCCAAGGCTGCCCGCTGAGTCGCTGACACTCGACGGCGCGGCGTGCCGGTTCGCCTGGGCGAGCGGCCCGCGCCCAGCGCCGACACGAGCTCGCGCCGACCCGTTCGACCGCGCCCGTCCTGGCACGATGTGGCCCATGGAGACCGTCGGGCTCGAGCGGATCGAAGCTGCCGCGGCGCTGCTGGCGCCGGTCATCCGGCGGACACCCACGGTGGCGTCGCGCGTGCTGTCGGATCGGGTGGGCGCGCCGGTGCTGCTCAAGTGCGAGAACCTGCAGCGCACGGGATCGTTCAAACCGCGCGGCGCCTACAACCGGATCGCGCACCTGCCCGCCGAGGAACGCACGCGCGGGGTGGTGGCCGCCTCGGCGGGCAATCACGCGCAGGGGGTGGCGTGGGCGGCGGCCGAGCTGGGGATCACCTCGACGGTGTTCATGCCGGTCGGAGCCTCGTTGCCGAAACTCGTGGCGACGCGCGCGTACGGCGCCGAGGTGCACCAGATCGGTGACACCATCGACGAATCCCTGCTCGCCGCCCAGGAATTCGCCGAGCGCGCCGGGGCGACGCTGATCCACCCGTTCGACCATCCCGACATCGTCGCCGGGCAGGCCACCGTCGCGCTCGAGATCCTCGAGCAGGTCCCGGAGGTGGGCACGGTCGTCGTGCCGACGGGCGGCGGTGGTCTGCTGGCCGGGGTGGCGGTGGCCCTGCGCGCGCTGGCGCCGCGGGTGCGGGTCGTCGGGGTGCAGGCGGCCGAGGCGGCGGCGTGGCCGGACTCGCTGGCCGCGGGCACCCCGGTGCGGGCGGCGCGGATGGCGACGATGGCCGACGGGATCGCGGTCGGCCTGCCGGGCGCGGTGCCGTTCGCGCATGTGGCCGAGTTGGTCACCGAGATCGTCACCGTCGACGAGGACGCGCTGTCCAAGGCGCTGCTGCTGTGTCTGGAACGCGCCAAGCTCATCGTCGAGCCCGCGGGCGCGGCGGGAGTCGCCGCGCTGCTCTCCCCTGCCCTGCGCGACCTGCCCGGTCCGGTGGTGGCGATCCTGTCCGGCGGCAATATCGATCCGCTGCTGCTCACCCGCGTGATCGGGCACGGACTCAGCGCCGCGGGCCGCTATCTGGCGATGCGGGTCACCATCGCCGACCGGCCCGGGGCGCTGTCGGCGCTGCTCGGGGTCGTCGGGCGCGCGGGGGCGAGCGTGGTCGACATCGTCCACTCCCGCACCGGCATGTGGCTGGCCGTCGACGAGGTCGAGGTCTCGCTCACGGCCGAGACCCGCGGTCCCGCCCATCGCGACGATGTCCTGGACGCCCTGCGTGACGCCGGATTCCGGGTGCGGGCGGAGCTGTAGCGGGCTAGTGCGCGCCGCCGAGTTCGAGGGCGAGCACGCCGAGGATCACCAGGCCGATGCCGCCGACCTGCACCAGCGTGAGCCGCTCCCCCAGGAACAGCACGCCGATCCCGGCGATCGCGGCCACCCCGACCGCCGACCAGATCCCGTAGGCGACGCCGATCGCCATGCCCCGCTTCAACGCCTGGGACAGAAAGAAGAACGCCGTGGCGTAGCCGATCACCACCACGATCGAGGGCACCAGTTTGGTGAATCCCTCGGAGAGTTTCAGCGAGACGGTCGCGGTCACCTCGGTGGCGATGGCCAGCGCCAGGAAGAGCAGGGTCATGGCACGTGTCAGCGCAGCCACGCGCGGGCGTCGGCGGCCGACGCGGCGACCTCGGCCAGCTGTTCGGCCACCCGCACGCCCGCGGTGCCGCCCCGGGCATTGCGGGAGGCGATCGACCCCTCGACGGTGAGGACCTCGCGCACGCCCCCGGTCAGCGCCGGGTCGACGGCGGCGAATTCCTTGTCGGTGAGTTCGTCGAGACCGACCCCGCGGGCCTCGGCGGCGCGCACGCAGGCACCGGCGGCCTCGTGGGCGACGCGGAACGGAACCCCTTGGCGCACCATCCATTCGGCGATGTCGGTGGCGAGGGTGAATCCGGCGGGGGCGAGTTCGGCCATCCGGTCGGTGTGGAAGGTGAGGGTGCCGACCAGGCCCGCGATGGCGGGCAGCAGCAGTTCCAGCTGGGCGACCGAGTCGAACAGGGGTTCCTTGTCCTCCTGCAGGTCCCGGTTGTAGGCCAGCGGCTGGGCCTTCAACGTGGCCAGCAGACCGGTCAGGTTGCCGATGAGGCGACCGGCCTTGCCACGGGTGAGTTCGGAGACGTCGGGGTTCTTCTTCTGCGGCATGATCGACGAACCGGTCGACCAGGCGTCGGCGAGGGTGACGTACCCGAATTCCGGTGTGCTCCAGAGGATGATCTCCTCGGCCATCCGGCTCAGGTCGACCCCGATCATGGCCAGCACGAAGGCGGCCTCGGCGGCGAAGTCGCGCGAGGAGGTGGCGTCGATGGAGTTGGCCGCCGAGGCGGTGAAGTCGAGTTCGGTGGCGATCTGCTCGGGGTCCAGGCCCAGCGAGGAACCGGCCAGCGCGCCCGAACCGTAGGGCGAGATGGCGGCGCGCTTGTCGAAGTCGCGCAGGCGTTCCAGGTCACGCAGCAGCGGGTGCGCGTGGGCCAGCAGGTGATGGGCGAGCAGTACCGGCTGGGCGGCCTGCAGGTGGGTCTTGCCCGGCATCACGGCGTCGGGGTGCGCGGCGGCCTGGGCCACGAGCGCGTCGACGACATCGAGCACACCGGCCGCGACCCGGCGCACGCCGTCGCGCAGCCACATCCGGAACAGCGTGGCGACCTGGTCGTTGCGCGAACGCCCCGCCCGCAGCCGACCGCCGAGTTCGGTGCCGACGCGTTCGATCAGGCCGCGCTCGAGCGCGCCGTGCACGTCCTCGTCGGACTCGGCGGGTCCGAAGGCGCCCGAGGCCACGTCGGCGGCGAGGGCGTCGAGCCCGGCGAGCATGCCGGACAGGTCCGATTCCGAGAGCAGCCCGGCCTTGTGCAGCACGCGGGCGTGCGCCTTGGAGGCGCGGATGTCGTAGGGCGCGAGGGCCCAGTCGAAGTGGGTCGACTTGCTCAGCGCGGCCATCGCCTCGGCCGGGCCGGACGCGAATCGCCCACCCCAGAGGGCACCTTCGTTGGTTCCACTGTGGGTCATCGGGTTCTCCTCCGGTCGGCAGGGGCGGGCATGGCTGGGCACGGCACCGGCCGGTCCGTGGACGGGACCGGCCGGTGTCGAGACTACGACGTGGTTACTACTACTTCTGGTTCAGGTCGCGACGCGCGGCGACCTTCGAGGACAGGCCGTGGATCTGCACGAAGCCCTTCGCGAGGGACTGGTCGAAGGTGTCGCCCTCGTCGTAGGTGGCCAGGTTGAAGTCGTAGAGCGACTGCTCGGAACGGCGACCGTTGACCACGGCGGAACCACCGTGCAGCACCATCCGGATGTCACCGGTGACGTGCTGCTGGGTGTCCTGGACGAAGGCGTCCAGGGCGCGCTTGAGCGGGGAGAACCACAGGCCGTCGTAGGCCAGCTCGCCCCAGCGCTGCTCGACCTGGCGCTTGTAGCGGCCCAGCTCGCGCTCGATGGTGACGTTCTCGAGGGCCTGGTGCGCGGTGATCAGCGCGATGGCGCCGGGCGCCTCGTAGATCTCGCGGCTCTTGATGCCGACGAGGCGGTCCTCGACCATGTCGAGACGGCCGACGCCCTGGCGACCGGCGCGGGTGTTCATCTCCTCGATGGCCTGCAGCACGGTGACCTGGCGACCGTCGATGGCGACCGGCACGCCCTTGTCGAAGGTGATGATGACCTCGTCGGGCGCCTCGAAGTTCACCGTCGGGTCGGCGGTGTAGTCGTAGACGTCCTTGGTCGGCGCGTTCCACAGGTCCTCGAGGAACCCGGTCTCGACGGCGCGGCCCCACACGTTCTGGTCGATGGAGAACGGCGACTTCTTGGTGACGTTGATCGGCAGCTTGTTCTGCTCGGCGAAGGCGATGGCCTTCTCGCGGGTCCAGGCGTAGTCGCGGACCGGGGCGATCACGTTCAGGTCGGGCGCCAGGGCGCCGATGCCGACCTCGAAGCGGACCTGGTCGTTGCCCTTGCCGGTGCAGCCGTGCGAGACGGTGGTGGCGTTGTGGAACTTGGCGGCCTCGACCAGGTGCTTGACGATCAGCGGGCGGCTGATGGCCGAGACGAGCGGGTACTGACCCATGTACATGGCGTTGGCCTGGATGGTGGGCAGGCAGTACTCGTCGGCGAACTCGTCGCGCGCGTCGACCACGATGGCCTCCACGGCGCCGCAGTCCAGGGCGCGCTGGCGCACCACGTTCATGTCCTCGCCGCCCTGGCCGAGGTCGATGGCCACCGCCACCACCTCCGAACCTGTCTCCTTCGCGATCCAGCTGATGGCGACGGAGGTGTCCAGCCCACCGGAGTAGGCGAGTACGACGCGATCGGACATGTCTGTTGTGCTCCTCGAAGTCTGGGACGTACATCTGCACGAGCTGCCGTGAGCAGTATGAATGCTCCGGCCGCCGGTCGGCTCGCGCCGTTGCTACAAATGATTATGCATGATGATGCAATCTCATTCATACCCGGGGGTAGCCGCCCCGGCGCGTACCTTGGCGACGCCTCTCGGATGTGAGACGCTGGTCACATCAGCTACCAATCGGTCGGGGTCGAGGGAGTGGTAACCATGCATGAACTGCAGCAGTTCGCCCAGGACAACTACGAGCTGATCAGCACCGTCGTGGTCGGTCTGGGCAATCTCAGCCTGACCGTCGCCAAGGTCGTCATCGAGATGGGCGCCCCGATCCTGCGGGACCTCCTCTACTGACCCCGCGAGACCGAGAGGGAGCACCATGAACGAAGACAAGATCCTGGGCGTCCTGTCAGACCACTACGAGTCACTGGCCACCACCGGCCTCGACCTGGCCCGGATGGGCTTCGACATCTCCGCGCCCCTCCTGCTGGCCATCCTCAACTTCCTCGGCACCGCCTGACCGCCCGCCGCGCCGTCCTTCCAGCCGCGCCCGCACGCGCGGCCAGTCCTCCGCGACGATCGAGAACAGCACGCTGTCCCGCACGGTCCCGTCGCCCCGCCGGAAGTGCCTGCGCAACGTCCCCTCGTAGACCGCGCCGAGCCGAGCGATGGCCCGTTGCGACCGCTGATTGCGCACATCGGTCTTCAACTGCACCCGACCCACGCGCAACACCTCGAACGCGTACTCGAGCACGAGCAGTTTCGCGTCGGGGTTCACCGCGCTCCCCCACACCGAGGGCGTGTAGGCGGTGAAGCCGATCTCCAGCGACGCGTCACGGGGGCGCGCGTCCAGGTAGCAGGTGAGGCCGAGTATCGAACCAGCCGGGCGGTCGCCGATTCCCGCGCGAGAGCGCACGATCCACACGTGCCAGTCCGGCAGCGAGGCGAGATCGCGCAGGTAGCGGCCGAAGTCGGCCGCGTCGGCGGGGCGCCAGGGCAGGTGCCGCCAGACCGCGTCGGCGGCGAGCGCGTCGTAGAGGTCGGCGGGGTCGACGTCCGGGTCGAAGGGTGTCAAGGTCACCGTCTCGCCGGTGAGTCGGGCGTCGGCGGGGACGGGCCAGGTCATCTCGGGCCAGACCGCGTCGGTGGGGCGGGGATCGGGGACCGGCTCGAACGGGGTGTCGGGGCGCACGCGGTCGAATGTACGGCTCGTGTCGGGGGTGTATGGCACCCTGGGAGTGCACTATTCGGCTCCACGGACGTGAGGACGAACGAGATGCTCCACTACATCGCGCAGGAATTCTCCACTCTCGGCAACGGCGTGCTCGATGTCGGCCGGGCGGTGGTTCAGCTCGTGCAGGACATCATCGATGTCGCGACACCGGATCAGCGCGGCGGCGGGGGCGGCGGGCAGTATCCGTTCACCTGATCTCGGCGTGGGAGGCGGCGGGCCGTGGGTGCGCGCCGTTAGTCTCCGGACATGGCAGCCCAGGATGTGCGCCTCCACGCCGACGACGCGGCACTGATCGTCGCCCCCGGTGACGGCGGTGCGCTGCACAGCCTGGCCATCGCGGGCACCGAACTGCTCCGACAGGACCCGGGCACCGGGTGTTTCGTCATGGCCCCCTGGGCGGGCAGGCTGGGTTACGGCCGGTTCAGCGTGGGTGAGCACACCTACACCATGCCGATCGACAATCCGCCGCACGCGATCCACGGAACCGCCCGCCACGGCGCGTGGGAGGTGGTCGACGCCACCGCGAGCACGGCCACCCTGCGGTACCGGCTGACCGATCCGTGGCCGTTCGCGGGCACCGTCACCCAGACCTTCACCCTCACCGGCACCGGCCTGAGTCTGGCGATGCGCATCACCACCGATCGCGACCCGTTCCCCGCCCAGGGTGGCTGGCACCCGTGGTTCCTGCGCGAGCTCGCTCCCGCGCGCGGCCCGGTCGAGCTCGAATTCCACCCGGCCTGGCAGTACGAACGCGGCGAGAACTACCTCCCCACCGGCAGGCACATCCCGCCGACCCCACCACCCTGGGACGACTGTTTCGCCATGCCCGACGGTGTCCACGCCCGCCTGACCTGGCCGGGTTTCCTGGAATTCACCATCACCAGCACGGTCCACGACGTGGTCGTCTGGACGCTGCCGACGGAATCGCTCTCGGTGGAGGCACAATCCGGCCCACCCGACGGGCTCAACACCGAGCCACGGATAGTCACCGTCGACGCGCCCCTCGACGTGCGGGTCGACTGGACCTGGCGGCGCCTCCCGCCGCACTGAGCTTCCCGAACCGGAATCAGGCGCGGCACTCCTGATCGACCGGAACTGGAACGACCGCTTGCCGAACGGCGAAATCGGCTGCTCGCTCGTGCGATCAATCATTCACTGCGACAACACTTCTCGACCGAGTCGAAAACGTTCCCGTCGACGAGTGCCGGTCGCGGGATTCCACGAGCATCTACCGAATCGATGACAGCTCCAGCTAGGGTTGCTACTGTCTCAGACAGTTCGCTACACGCGTGTAGATTTTCGCTACGCGCACTACAGCTCGCCAGCCACTTCCGCCCGCCGACCACCGGCGATCGGACCGCATCCCGGGGTGATCATCATCGTCGCGACCATCGAGAAACCGACCGAACCAGCAGATCGCGAGCTCGTCGTGGAGTTCGCACAACGCTGGTGGCGCGGACATCCCCAGCGGTCGGTCGAGACCGCGGGCCGACAGGTCACCATGGCTGGTCGGGCGCTCACCGAGCTGGTCCGAGCCCTGGTCCACCGCCGGTTTCCGCTCACCGAATTCCTCCGGCAGTGCTCGTTCATGGCCGGTGTCTCAGCCACGCCGACGCTGCTGGTCGCCATCCCAGTGGCGGTGGTGGTCTCGATCCAGATCGGGTCGCTGGTCGGACAGGTCGGGGCGACCACCTTCATCGGGGCGGTGAACGGGCTGGGCATCATCCGGCAGGGCGCGCCGCTGGTCACCTCGCTGATGATCGCGGGGGCGGTCGGGTCCTCGATCTGCGCCGATCTGGGCTCGCGGACCATTCGCGAGGAGATCGACGCCATGCGGGTGATGGGGGTCGACCCGGTGCGCAGGCTGGTCGCGCCGCGCCTGCTGGCCGCGGTCGCGGTGAGCATGCTGCTGTGCGGGTTCGTGGTGTTCATCGGCTTCGCCACCGGTTACGCGTTCAATGTCTTCGTCCAGGACGGCACCCCGGGCTCCTACATCAGCACCTTCGCCTCGTTCGCGGTCGCCGCCGATCTGGTGGTCGCGATCGTGAAGGCGGCGGTGTTCGGCGCGCTCACCGCGATCATCGCCTGCGACGCGGGCCTGCACACCCAGGGCGGTCCGGGCGGGGTCGCGAACGCGGTGAACTCGGCGGTGGTCAGCTCGGCGATCGTGCTGTTCGCGGCCAATATCGCGCTGACCCAGATCTACAACACCGTCTTCCCGTCGAAGGTGCTCTGAGGTGGCCAGCTATCTGCCGCCCGCGCTGCGACCGTGGCGGGCGCTGTCCGCGGCGACCCGCCCGCTGGCCGACGCGAATGTCCGTCTGGGACACCAGGGCGTGGTGTTCGTCGAATCGCTGCTGGCGATCCCGTTCGTGCTGCGGCACTACCGCAAGGAACTGGTCCGGCTGATCGTCGACGTCACCTGGGGCAACGGTGCCCTGGTGGTGGGCGGCGGGACGGTCGGTGTGGTGCTGATCCTGTGTGGTTTCGGCGGTGTCACCGTCGGCATGGAATCGCACACCGCCCTGGACCTGCTGACGATGAGCCCGCTGACCGGCGCCATCTCCGGCTTCGCCACCACCCGTGAACTGGCCCCGCTGCTGGCCACCATCGCCTTCGCCGCGCAGGCCGGATGCCGGTTCACCGCGCAGATCGGGTCGATGCGGATCGCCGAGGAGATCGACGCGCTCGAGGCCATGGCGATCCGCCCACTCCCCTACCTGATCACCACCCGCATGCTGGCCGCCGCGGTCGCCATCCTGCCGCTGTACGCCATCGGCATGGCGACGGCCTACCTCACCACGAAGGTGACGGTGTTCTTCCTGGGCGGCACCGGACTCGGCACCTACGACCACTATTTCCACCAGTTCCTCGATCCCGGCGACATCGGCTGGTCGGTGGTCAAGGCGGTGGCGTTCGTGCTGGTCGCGACGTTCATCCAGTGCCATTCCGGCTATGTGGCCGCCGGTGGGCCCGAGGGTGTCGGGCTGGCGGCGGGGCGGGCGATCAAGCTGACGATCATCGTGGTGGTCTTCCTGAATCTGCTGCTCACCCTGGCGATCTGGGGCGTGGACCCCGGCATCCGGATCTCGGGATAGGGGCGCCGATGTCTGTGGATCCCGGTGGCCGCGGTTGGTCGCGGCGACGGCTCGGGCTGGCCGGTGTCGCGATGACGGCGACGCTGTCGACGGTCGTGGCGCTGCTCGGTTTGCGCTCGACGGGCCGCTTCGAGGACACCGTGGCGGTGACCGCCCTGCTCACCAGCACCGGCGACGGCCTGCCCGCCCGCGCCGATGTCCGCTTCCGGGGGCTGCTCGTCGGCTCGGTGTCGGGGGTGGAGATCGCCGGGAAGGGCGTGCGGCAGCGTGTGGACCTGCGTCTGGAACCCGCTGCCGCGGCGGCGATTCCGTCGACGGTCACCGCCCGGGTCGTGCCCGCCAATATCTTCGGTGTCACCGCGATCGAACTGGTCGACAACGGCCGCTCGGCCGCGGGCCTGCGCGCGGGTGCCGAGATCGCCCAGGACACGGGCAGCGCCACCGTCGCCCTGCAGACCACGCTGACCACGCTGCGCGATGTGCTCGACCGCATCCAACCCGCCAAGCTCGCCCGCGTGCTGGCCACCCTGGCCGACGCCCTCGACGGCGACGCGCGGCTGCCCGGTTCCACCGTCGAACGGCTCGACCAGTGGATCACCGAGGTGCGCGCGATCCCGGGAATCGGTGATCTGCTCGGCGATCTCGGCGCGGCGACCGCGGCGGTGAACCGGTCGGCGCCGGAACTGGTGGACGCGCTCGGCCGCTCGGTGCGGACCGCGCGCACCATCACCGACCGCCGCGCGCAGCTCATCGACCTGCTCACCAGCGCGAGCGCCGCGACCGAGGCGACCCAGGCGCTGTTCGCCCGCAATCCCGACGCGGGCAAGGAACTCGTCGTCGGCCTGGACGAGACCTTCGGCGCGCTGGCGGCCGACCCGACCGCGCTCACCGACACCGTGCGGGAACTCGACACGTCGCTGTCCCGGCTGGCCACCGTGTTCAACTGGGGTCCGAGCAACCAGATGCGCTGGGAGATCACCGTCTCGCTCACCCCGTTCCAGCAGTACACGGCCGCCGACTGCCCGCACTACGGCAGCCAGGCAGGTCCACGCTGCGGCGGCGCGACGGTTCCGGAAGTCGCCGCACCGCAGCAGTATCCGGCCTCACTGATCCCCGGCTGGCTCGAGTCGGCCGGGCCCGCACCGGGCCCCGCGCTCCCCGAGCTGTCGCTTCCTGCGATCCCCGGACTCACCCTCCCGACGATTCCGGGACTGGTGATCCCAGGCATCACCGTCCCCGCACCGACAGCTCCGGCGGCCGCTACGACTCCGGCAGTCTCAGCGACTCCGGCGGCGCCAGACCCGGCGGCTCCGGCGACCTCCGCAGCTCCGGCAGCACCGGCGACTCTGGCAGAGCATTCGATCACCGCGCCGCCAGGAAGTCCCGCAGACGGGCTCCCCGCACCGACCGGACGCCCCATCGCGCTGACCGGCCCCCATGCCGTCGCGGCGCTCGTCGGCGGCCGACCGAATCTGACCCAGGTGATGCTGCTCGGCGCGATCCTGTCCGGCACCACACTCACCGCCACCCCGACGGGAGGACGCTGACATGCGTTCGCGCGCTTTCTATCCCGGCCTGGCCGTCTTCGTCGTGCTCTCGGTGCTGGCGACGGTCACCATCTGGTCCACGCTGCAGCGCTCGGTGCCCGGCGACACCCACCGCTATCGCGCCACCTTCGCCGATGTCCTCGGGCTGCGCGAGGGGGACGATGTGCGGATCGCGGGTGTGCGGGTCGGTCGGGTCGACGCCATCGAGCTCGTGGATCGCCGCCATGCCGAGGTCACCCTGGCGGTGCGGGCGCGGCAGCAACTCACCACCACCACGACCGCGTCGATCCGCTATCAGAATCTGATCGGCCAGCGCTATGTGGCCCTCGCCGCGGGCGAGTCACCGGGCCACCCGCTGGCCCCGGACGACTCGATTCCGTTGGAGCGCACCGAATCCTCCTTCGACGTCTCCACCATGCTGTCCGGTTTCGAACCGCTGTTCAGCCTGCTGCAGCCGGAGGAGGTGAACTCGCTGTCGGAGACCCTCGTACAAGCCCTGCAGGGCGACGGGGTTTCGCTCTCGGCGCTGATCACCCAGGCCGCGGCGCTGGCGGCGACCTTCGGGGAGCGCGATCAGATCCTCGGTGCCGTGATCGGCAATCTCAGCGATGTGATCGCTGGCCTGGCCCGTCGCAGCGGTGAGCTGGAAACGCTGATCACCCAGTCGCGGGCGCTGGTCACCGGGCTCTACGAGCAGGGTTCGGCGCTCAGCGGCGCCGTCACCGGGATCGCGGAGTCGACGACGAAACTCACCGAGCTGATCGGGCAGGTCGCCCCGGGGATGGCGCTGGCCCAACAGCAGGCGAGCGCCGGGGTGGAGTTGCTGCTGGCCAACGGCGAGCGGCTGGACCGCTCGGCGATCGAACTCCCGCTGGTCCTGGCCGGACTGGCCAGGATCAGCGGCAACGGCACCTATATCAATGCCCACATCTGCAGTCTGGACGTCTCGCTGTGGGGTGTGTTGTTCCCACGTGGGCTGCTGCCGCAGGTGGGTGGCACCGCGCATTCGGAGGTCTGTCGATGATCACGTCCCTGTACACCCGCGCGCTCACCGCGCTACGCGGCTCGTTCGGCAATCGGCCGCTGTGGCTGGGGATCGCGGCCGGGGCGGCGGTGGTCGCGCTGGTCCTCGGGTCCGGGGTGCTCTCGCGCGCCGAACTCGGCAAGGCGACGGTGCACGCCGAGTTCGCCCAGGCCGCGGGACTGCGCGCGGGCAACAGTGTGGACATCGCCGGAATCGAGGTCGGCACGGTGAAATCGGTGCGACTGGAACGTGATCGGGTGGTGGTGGCGATGAGTCTGCGCAAGGATGTGCGGCTCGGGGGTGACGCCAAGGCGGCCATCGAGATGTCGACCATTCTCGGCAAGATGCACGTCGAACTCGATCCCGGTCTGCGCACCGATCTCGGCTCGGCGCGGATTCCGCTGTCCGCCACCACCGTTCCCTACAACCTGGCCAAGGTGGTGAACGATCCCACCTACCGCAACTCCTTCGAGCATCTGGAACGGCTCGATCCGGAGGCGTTGCGCGCGAGCCTCGACGCGGTGAGCAGGCAGATGGGCGATTCACCGCAGCTCACCGCGCAGGCGCTCGACAGCGTGGGCGCGCTGGCGAAAGTGGTCGCCACGCGCCGCGACGAGGTGGACCAGCTGCTCACCAGCATGGACCAGGTCTCCGGGCTGATCGCCGACAACCAGAACAGTGTGCTGCTGTTGCTCACGCGCGGGCAGGCCATCGGTGACGCGGTGTCGCGCCGCCGTGAGCTGGTGCGGGAGCTGCTCGGCAATGTCGCGGCCGCCTCGAAGATCCTGCGGGACATGGGTGTCGAGAACGGGGGCAGGCTCGGCCCGCTCATCCAGAGCCTGAACACCATGTCCGAAGGGCTGGAGAAGAATCGCGACAATCTCGACGCGCTGTATCAGGTGATGCCGGTGACGGTGCGCCAGTTCACCAACGGCCTCGGGCAGGGACCCTACGGCGAGGTCTATATGCCGTGGCTGTTCCCGGACAACTGGCTGTGTCTGGCCCAGGCCGTGGAGGGGTGCCGGTGATGCGCGCGGTGATGCAGGTTCTCGTGCTGCTCGTCGTCACGGTCTTCGGGGCCGGGTGCTCTTCGATTCCGGTGGCGCTGCGGCCCGGCGCGCTGCGGATCAGCGCCGATTTCGAGAGCGCGGCAGGGGTTTTCGTCGGCAACGAAGTGTCGGTGCTCGGTGTCCCGGTGGGCCGGGTCGACGCGATCGAGCAGCGCGCCACCTTCGTGGAGGTGCGGATGACCATCGACGGCGACACCGAACTGCCCGCCGACGCCATGGCCGCGCTGGTCTCCCCGCAGCTGATCACCAACCGCCACGTGGAACTCACCCCCGCCTATTCCGGCGAGGGCCCCCGACTGACCGACGGCACGCATATTCCCCTCTCGCGCACCAGGACTCCGGTGGAACTCGACCGCATCCTGCGCAACTTCCAGCAGCTCGGCGCCGCCCTGCGCGGCGACGACACCGAGGGCCCGATGGCCAGCCGGGTGCTGTTCCCCATGCTCGACGGCAACGGCGACCGCATCCGCGCGACCCTGGACAACCTCGCGGGCGCCCTCGAGGTCACCCTCGCCGATCGCGACCAGATCTCGAACACCATCATCGCCCTCAACGACCTCACTGCCGTCGTCGCGGGCAATGACCGGACCGTGCGCGATTTCAGCGCCCGGCTCACCGAACTGGTCACCCTGCTCGCCGAGCAGGCACCCGGGCTGGCGGCGGTGCTGGCCCAGATCGACGACTTCGTCGCCAACACCTCGGGCGTGCTCGCCGAGAACAAGGCGCCGCTGACCGACGCGGTGCGCCGACTCGTCGGGATCACCGGCCAGATGCGCGAGCACGCGCGCGGGCTCACCGAGATCGTCGACGTCACCCCGATGCTGTTCGAGAACCTGGCCCGTTCGGTCAGCACCGAACACCGGGCGCTGCGCCTGCACCTGCTCACCGACAAGACGCTGCTGGACAACGAGATCCTCGCGACACTGTGCGAACGACTCGCCCTGCGCGCCGACGGCTGCCGGACCGGCAAACTCCAGGATTTCGGGCCGGACTTCGGGCTGACCGCCGCACTGCTGGGACTCACCGCGTGAACCGGCCCGCCCTGCGCCTCGCCGTCGCCCTGCTGACCACCGCCGTGCTCGCCGGGTGCACCGTCGACACGGTGCCGCTGCCGCGCCCGGGGGTCGACGGGCCGTCCTATCGCCTGCACGCGGTGTTCGACAACGCGCTCAACCTGCCCGAACGGGCGCGGGTGAAGATCGGCGGCACCGATATCGGGGTGGTGACCGGGATCGACACGACGAACTTCCGCGCCGAGGTCGACCTCGAGGTGCGCCGCGATATCGCGCTGCCCCTGGGCACCCGCGCCGAACTGCGGCAGGCGACCCCGCTGGGCGACATCCACATCGCCGTCACCCTGCCCGAACCCCGGCCCGGCACACCGCTGCTCGGCGACGGCGACACCATCGACCGCGAGCACACCTCCGCCGGTGCCTCGGTGGAGGAACTGATGACGGCCATGTCGCTGCTGCTCGACGGCGGCGCGATGAACCAGGTCGCCCGGATCACCTCGGAACTGAACGCCATCGTCGGCGGACGCGGCCCGCAACTGGCCCATCTGCTCACCGAACTCACCGCCGTGCTCGGCGCGCTGAATCAGCGCACGGGACAGATCGACGCGGTGCTGCACGGGCTCGACGGGCTGACCGGCACCCTGCGGGCCCGCAAGGACGACCTCGGGCAGACCGCCGACACCTTCCCCGACCTCATCGCGGTGATCGCCGAGAACAATCGCGCCATCACCGATCTCACCGTCCAGGTCTCGACGGTGACCGCCGCGCTCGGTGACTTCACCAGCACCAGCGGCCCGGCCTTCCTCGGTCTCTTCGACAGCGTGCAGGCGCTCATGTCGGGCTTCACCCGCATGGAGGACGACCTGGCGGGCGCGCTCGACCAGTTCACCGCGCTGGCACCCGCGGTCCGCGCGAGCACCCAGGGCACCACCCTCGCGGTGGCGGCGACGGTGTCGTTCCTGGATGTGGGGGCACTGACCGATCCGCCGGGCAGCAGGCTGCCCGACGGCACCGATGTGACCGCCTTCGTCGGCAGTCTCACCCAGGTGCTCGCGCGAGTACTCGACCGTGTGCAAGGAGGCCCCCGATGATCGACCGGGCCGCGGGTTGGGTGGTGATCCTCGCGCGCTGGGCGTATCAGCGCCGGACCGCCTTCGCCATGCTGGGAATGGTCGGGCTGCTGGTGGTGGGCTCGGGGTATCTGGCGATCGATGTCGTCGGGGTACGGCCGCTGCGCACCACCTACAGCGTGCAGGTGCAGCTGGATCGCTCCGGCGGGCTGCTCCCCCGCAGCGCCGTCACGGTGCGCGGGGTGCCGGTGGGTGCGGTGCGCGCGGTGCGGATCGACGGGGACGCGCTCCGCGCCGATATCGAGATCGACAGTGCCGCACGGATTCCGGTGGGTTCGCCGGTGGCCGTGGGTCGATTGTCGGCGGCGGGTGAGCAGTACCTGGACTTCCGCCCCGATACCGACAGCGGCCCGTTCCTCACCGAGGGCGCGGTCGTCGGCGCCGCGCAGGTGAGCACCCCGGTGACCATCGACGCCTTCCTGGCCGACACCGGGGCGCTGATCGGCGGGATGAATCCGCAGCGGCTCACGGTGATCGTCGACGAACTGGACCGCGCCCTCGGCGGCGGGCCCGACGTGCTGCGCGCGGTCATCAGCGGCCTGAGCCAGGCGATGACCGGGCTGGCGGGGCTGCTGCCACAGACCACCCAGCTGATCCGCGATCTGCAGGTCATCGCGGCGACCACCGCGCAGGCCCAACCCGATCTGGGCACCCTGGCGCGCGGCTCGGGCGCACTGTTCGATCAGCTCGACGCGGCCGATCAGGAGGTCCGCGACCTGCTCGAGCGCACGCCGGGACGGCTGGCGACGCTGGGCAGCGTGCTCACCGAGACCGCCGATCCGCTGACCGGTCTGGTCACCAATGTCGTCGCCATCACCCGCGCGGCACGGCTGCGCACACCCGCCATGGCGGCGCTGTTCCCGGCCCTGCGCGACGGTGTGGCCGCCATCGGCGTGCCCGCGCACGACGGCGCCTTCTACACCCTGGCCGAGGCGTGGCCACGGCCCACCTGCGAATACGAGACGGTGCCGGTCTCTCCCGCGAAGGTCTCCGACGGGCGCAGCCGTCTCTACAACTACTGCGTCACCAGCGATCCCGCGCTCCAGATCCGCGGGGCCGCCAACGCGCCGCGTCCGCCCGGTCCCGACAACGGGTCGGGTCCGCCGCCGGGTGTCACCGGTGACGAACTCTCCGTTCCCCTCCCCACGAAATGACCCCTGAGGATTTCCCGATGACCAGCGAAGACACCGTCGCCCTCGACGAACCGACACGTACCACCCAGGCCCACAACGCAATTCCCCGAGTGATCCGCCGTGGCGTGATCCGGTTGCTGATCGTCACGACGGTGGCGGCCTCGGGCATCGCGGTCTGGTCCGCCGTCGACAATCACCACCTGCGTTCCCGCGAGGACGCCCGCACCGCCGCGCAGCAGGCCGCGTGCGCGTACGCCCCGACCCTGGCCCGCTACGACGCCAAGGATCTCGACACGTATTTCGCGGCCGTGCTGGCGGGCGCGACCGGCGAGTGGAAGTCCGAATTCGACGCCACCAGCAAGGATCTGCGCGATGTCCTCGTGCAGGGACAGGTGGTCTCCACCGTGGGCACCGTCGAGTGCGCGCTCACCTCGGCCGACGAGTCCAGTGCCGAAGCCGTCGCCGTCATCCACCAGACCATCACCAGTCTCGGCACCCAGGGTGCCCCCACGCCCGGCCAGCTCGCGGTGACGATGTCGCTGCGCAAGGACGCCGACCGCTGGCTCATCAGCAAGGTCGGCTCCCCACTGCTCACCCACTGACAGGACCTCCCATGACCCGCGAATCCGCCCTCCTGCACACACCGGCCGTCCGCAAGGCCCGCCGCGAGGCCGCCCGCCTGGCGACCGCCCTGGCAGCCCACCTCCGACTCGCTCTCCTGGCGACCGTCGCCCTCACCGTCGCCGCCGTCACCGCGGGAATCGCCGCCCTCTTCGCCCTCGCAGCCCTGGTCCGCGGGCTCGAACAACTCCTGCCCACCTGGGCCGCCTACGCGACCACCGCCGCCCTCCTGCTGCTCTGCGCGGGCACCGCCCTGATCCTGGGCACCTGGGTGGTGCTGCGCGCCCGCCGGATGGCCCGCTGACGGCCATCCGGCGGGTGGCTCACGCCGCGCCGGTGCCGCCGCGCCGGAAGGTGAGGGCCACCACCACGGTCAGCGCCGCGATGACGGCGGCCGCCGCGAAGGCGGCCGTCATGCCGCCGACCAGGGCGTGGGTGGGTGACCCGCCCGCCTCGCGCGCGGCGGTACCGAAGACCGTCACCAGGATGGCCAGGCCGAGCGCGCCACCGGTCTGCTGCATGGTCTGCAGCGCGCCGCCCGCCGCGCCCGCCTCCTGCGGCGACACCGTGGACATGATGACCACGTTCAACGGCGAGAACGCCAGGCCGATACCGCAACCCATCGCGACCATGGCCAGGAACAGCAGCGGGAAATAGCCGGTGTCGGCGGTGAGGCGGGTCAGCAGGACCAGGCCGACGACCATCGAGACGGTGCCGGTCAGGGTCACCGGTTTCGGGCCGAAGCGGGCCAGCAGCCGCGGCACGAAGCGGATCATCGTGAACATCAGCGCGGCCGTCGGCAGGAACGCGAATCCCGTGGCCAGCGAACTCATTCCGCGCACGTCCTGCAGATACTGGGTCAGGAAGAAGAACATCGACATGCCCGCCATCGGCCCGAGGAACATATTGAGGTACCCGGCGGCGCGATTGCGATCGGCGAACAGACCCAGCGGCAACAAGGGTTGCGGCGCACGCAGTTCCACGGCGATGAACGCCGCGAGCAGGGCCAGGCCCACCGCGAGCGAGAGGTCGGTGCCCGGCGCGCCCCAGCCGTCCGACGCGGCGCTGATGAAGCCGTAGACCAGGGCCGCCACCGCCGCCGTCGCGGTCACCGCGCCCGGCAGATCCAGGCGCGCGGGCCGCCGCGGCGCCTCGGGCAGGTAGCGCAGCGCGAGCGCCGCGATGACCAGCCCGAACGGCACGTTGATGAACAGCACCGAGCGCCAGCCGAACCACTCGGTGAGCAGCCCGCCGACGATCAGGCCGATGGCGAACCCGGCACTGGACATGCCGGAGAACAGCGCGAGCACGCGGATGCGCGCCTTCGGCTCGTCGAACGTGGTCGTGAGCAGCGCCAGGGTATTGGGCGCGGCCATGGCACCGCCGATGCCCTGTAGTACCCGCGCCGCGAGCAGCCAGCCCGCCGAGGGCGCCAGCCCGCCCGCCAGTGAGGCGAGGGTGAACAACGTAGTGCCCCAGAGGAACAGCCTGCGGCGGCCGAACAGGTCACCGGCACGGCCGCCGAGCAGCAGCAGGCCGCCGAAGACCAGGGTGTAGGAGTTCATCACCCAGGACAGTCCGGTGGGACTGAAGTCCAGGTCGGTCCGGATGTGCGGCAGCGCCACATTCATCACGGTGACATCGAGAATGATCATGAGCTGACAGGTCAGCAGGGTGAACAGGACGAGGGCCGGGCGGGATCGATCGACCCGGTTGTGTTGTACGAGTGTGGTGGTCACCAACGCTCCATCGACAGTGGAAGCAAACGGAGAGACTCTCCGTTTAAGACAGAGCTAGCATAGGGAGAAAGTCTCCGGTTCCGCAAGACTAAACGGAGACTTCATCCGTTTCCAGTGGAGGATTCTCGTGGACGCACCGTCGCGGCCGATGCGCGCCGACGCGCGCCGCAACTACGAGCGCATCATCGCCTGCGCGCGTGACGCTTTCGCCGAACACGGCACCGACGCACCGCTCGACGACATCGCCCGGCGCGCCGGAGTCGGCGCGGGCACGCTGTACCGCCACTTCCCGCATCGCACCGCGCTCATGGAGGCGGTCTACCGCGCCAATATCGAAGCGCTGGCCGCGCGCGCGGAGCAACTGCGCCGGTCCGAGCCGCCGCTGGTGGCGTTCGAGGCGTGGTTCGGCGAACTCGTCACCTATATCCTCGAGCGGCACGGCCTGGCGACCACCCTCAAGGCCGCGATCGACCGCACCTCGGAGACCTTCTCGGCCTGCTCGACCCTGCTGGGCGAGGCCGCGAGCAGCGTGCTGGTGCCGGTGCAGGAGGCGGGCATCGTCCGTCCCGAGGTCGGCCCGCGCGACATCCTGCGGCTGGGCCACGGCATCGGCGCGGGCTGCGCCGCCGCGGCCGAGTCGGCCCCGCTGCTCACCGAGATCACGCTCGCGGGCCTGCGCGTTCCGCCGCCCGCGTCCTGATCGTGGTCAGGCCAGGCGTTCGATCTCGGCGGCCAGTTCGGCGCCGGTGAGGGGCTCGCGGGCGATGACGGCGATGGTGTCGTCACCGGCGATGGTGCCGACGATGAAGGGCAGCGCGGCCCGGTCCAGCGCGCTGGCCAGGAAGTGGGCCGCGCCGGGCGGGGTGCGCAGCACGGCGAGATTGCCGCTGGCGTCGGTGGAGACCAGCAGGTCACCGAGCAGTTTCGACAGTCGGCCGGTGCCGCCGGTGACCCCGCGCACCGGGCTGCCGTCCTCGGGCACCACGTAGACACCGGCGCCGCCGTCGGCCGCGCGCAGCTTCACCGCGCCGAGTTCGTCGAGATCGCGCGACAGGGTGGCCTGGGTGGTCTCGATGCCCTCGGCGGCCAGTAGCGCCGCGAGCTCGGTCTGGCTGCGGACCGAATGCGCGGACAGCAGTTCCACGATCCGGGACTGACGGCCTGCGCGGGTGCGGGCGATCGCGGGCGAACCCTTCTCGGGAGCGCTCATCGCCGCACCTGCGCGCAGGCCCACCTTCGCCGCGGTCTCACGCGGCGGCCTTCGCCAGCAGCCAGACCAGCAGCGCCTTCTGCGCGTGCAGCCGGTTCTCTGCCTCGTCCCAGACCACGCTGTGCGCGCCGTCGAGCACCTCGTCGGTGATCTCCTCGCCGCGATGGGCCGGAAGACAGTGCAGGACGATCACTTCCGGGGCGGCGTGGCCGAGCAGTTCGGCGTTGAGCTGGAACGGCCGGAACGGGCCGACGCGGTCGAGACCGTCGTTCTCCTGCCCCATCGAGGTCCAGGTGTCGGTGACGAGCACATCCGCGCCGCGCGCCCCCGCCACCGGATCACCGGTCACCGACACCGTCGCGCCGGTCTCGGCGGCGCGCTTGGCGGCGGCCTCCAGGATCCAGGGCAGCGGCTCGAATCCGGCCGGGGCCGCCACGGTGACGTTCATGCCCGCGGTGACCCCACCCAGCAGCAGCGAGTGCGCCATATTGTTGGCGCCGTCGCCGAAATAGGTGAGGTTCAGGCCCGCCAGGGTGCCCTTGCGCTCGGCGATGGTCTGCAGATCGGCCAGCACCTGACACGGGTGGAACTCGTTGGACAGCGCGTTCACCACGGGAACGGTCGCGGTGACGGCCATCTCGTCCAGACGCGACTGCTCGAAGGTGCGCCAGACGATGGCGTCGACGTAGCGCGAGAGCACGCTGCCGGTGTCGCCGAGGGTTTCCTCACGGCCCAGCTGGGTGTCGCGGCCGTCGACCACCACCGCGTGCCCGCCGAGCTGGGCGATGCCCAGTTCGAAGGAGAAGCGGGTGCGGGTGGAGTTCTTCTCGAAGATCACCCCGACGCCGCGCGGGCCGTCCAGCGGCCGGTGCGCGAACGGGTTCTGCTTCAATTCCGCGGCGATGGCGAGGATTTCGGCCTGTTCGGCCTGGGTCACGTCGTCGTCGCGCAGAAAGTGGCGCAGGGTCACTGGGGCGCTCCCTTCGCATCGGCGGCGGCCTGGTCGAGAATTCCCGGCAGGTCGGCGATGAAGTTGTCGGCCTGGGTTTCGGTGAGCACCAGTGGCGGTGCCAGCCGGATCACGTTCGGCTTGGCGGGGTTGATCAGGTAGCCCGCCTCCCGCGCCCGCTCGTCGACGTGCGCGGAGATGTTGTCCCGCAACACGATACCGATGAGCAGGCCCGCGCCACGCACGTGATCGATCTCGGGATGCTCGAGCAGGGCGATGCCGTCACTGAGCTTCTTGCCCACCCATTCCACGTGCGAGAGCAGATCCTCGGCGTCGATGGTGCGCAGCACGGCCAGCGCGGCGGCGGCGCAGACGGGGTTGCCGCCGAAGGTGGTGCCGTGCAGACCGGGGGTGAGCAGCTCGGCGGCGCGGCCCTGGGCCAGCACCGCGCCGATCGGCAGCCCGCCGCCCAGGCCCTTGGCCAGGGTGATCGCGTCGGGCACGATCCCGGCGGCCTGGTGCGCGAAGAACGTTCCGGTGCGGCCGATTCCGGTCTGCACCTCGTCGAGGATGAGCAGCGCGCCCGCCCGCGAGGTGATCTCGCGGGCCTTGGCCAGATAGTCGAACGGCGGGACGACCACGCCGCTCTCGCCCATCATCGGCTCCAGGAACACCGCGGCGGTGTCGGTGTCGACCGCGGCTTCCAGCGCGGCGGCGTCACCGTAGGGCACGTGCACGACACCGGGCGGCATCGGCTCGAACGGCTCGCGCTTGGACGGCTGACCGGTGAGCGCGAGGGCGCCCATGGTGCGGCCGTGGAAGGCCTCCTCGGCGGCGACGATCTTGGTCCGGCCGGTGAGCCGGGCGATCTTGAACGCGGCCTCGTTGGCCTCGGTGCCGGAGTTGCAGAAGAACGCCCGGCCCTCGCCGTCACCGAAGTGCGCCAGCAGCTTCTCGGCCAGTTCGATCACCGGCTCGTTGGCGTAGATGTTCGACACGTGGCCGAGGGTGCCCAGCTGCTGGGTGACCGCCTCGAGGATGGCCGGGTGGGCGTGGCCGAGGCTGTTGACCGCGATGCCGCCGAGGAAGTCGACATAGCGCTTGCCGTCGGCGTCGTAGACCACCGCGCCCGCGCCGCGCACCAGCGCGACCTTCGGGGTGCCGTAGTTGTTCATCATCGCGGCCGACCACCGCTGCTGGATCTTCTCTACTTCACTCATGCGGTCACCATCGTTCCGATTCCCTCTCCGGTGAACAGTTCCAGCAGGACCGAGTGGGGCACGCGCCCGTCGATCACGTGGGCACTGGGCACCCCACCCTGTACCGCCCGCAGGCAGGCTTCCATCTTGGGCACCATGCCCGCGTCCAGGCGTGGCAGCAACTCCGCCAGGGCCGCCGCGTCGATCTCGCTGGTCAGCGAGGAGCGGTCGGGCCAGTCGGTGTAGAGACCCTCGACATCGGTGAGGACGACGAGTTTCTCGGCGCCGATGCCCTCGGCCAGGGCCGCCGCGGCGGTGTCGGCGTTGATGTTGTGCACCACGCCGTCGGCGTCGGGGGCGATGGTGGAGACCACCGGGATCCGCCCCGCGTCGATGAGGTCGAGCACCGCGCCGGGATTGACCTCGGTGACGTCGCCGACCAGGCCGATATCGGTGGCCGCGCCGTCCACGGTCACCGTGCGCCGGGTCGCGGTGAACAGGTGCGCGTCCTCACCGGAGATGCCGACCGCGTACGGGCCGTGCGCGTTGATCAGGCCGACGAGCTCGCGCCCGACCTGCCCGAACAGCACCATCCGCACCACGTCCATCACCTCGGGCGTGGTGACCCGGAAGCCGCCGCGGAACTCGCCTTCCATACCGAGGCGTTTCAGCATGGCGTTGATCTGCGGGCCACCGCCGTGCACCACCACCGGGTGCACGCCGACGGTGCGCAGGAACGCCATGTCGGCGGCGAAGGCGGCCTTGAGCTCGGCGTCGATCATGGCGTTGCCGCCGTACTTCACCACGACGATCTTGTCGCGGAACTTCTGCAGCCACGGCAGCGCGTCGGCGAGCACATGCGCCTTGTCCAGCGCCGAAAGGCTGTGCACCACACTGCTCATGAGCTGTACGCCGAGTTCTCTTCGACGTAGGCGTGCGACAGATCGGTGGTACGCACCATGGCCGTGCCCTCACCGACATGGAGCTCGATGAGCACGTCGATGTCCTCGCCGGACAGGTCGACCTCGCGCGCGCCCGGCGCGCCGACGCTGTCGACGCACACCGGATTGCCGTTGAACGACACCGCGATCCGGTTCGGGTCCAGGGTCACCGGGGCGATGCCGACCGCGGCCAGCACCCGGCCCCAGTTGGGGTCGGAGCCGAACAGCGCGGTCTTGACCAGGCTGTCGCGGGCCACCGCCCGGGCCACGGTGAGCGCCTCGTCCTCGCTGGCGGCACCGGTGACGGTGACGCGCACCCGCTTGGTGACGCCCTCGGCGTCGGCCATGAGCTGGGCGGCGAGGTCGTCGCAGACGGTGAACACCGCGGCGTCGAGGTCCTCCTGCGACGGGGTGACACCGCTCGCGCCGTTGGCCAGCAGCAGCACGGTGTCGTTGGTGGAGCAGGAGCCGTCGACGTCGAGCCGGTCGAAGGTGTACTTCGTGGCCTTGCGCAGCGCCTGGTCGAGCTGGTCGGGGGTGGCCACGGCGTCGGTGGTGAGCACCACGAGCATGGTGGCCAGTGACGGGGCGAGCATGCCCGCGCCCTTGGCCATGCCGCCGACGTTCCACTTGTCCTCGTGGTGGAAGGCCGATTCCTTGGGCACGGTGTCGGTGGTCATGATGGCCTGGGCGGCGTCGGAACCGCCCGACATGCCCCCGCCCATCTCGTGCACGATCTCGGTGATCGCCGGGACGAGCTTGTCCATGGGCAGCCGGTCACCGATGAGTCCGGTGGAGCAGACCGCGATCTCGCCCGCGCCGGTCTCGGTGCCCCAATTGCTCAGTGCCGCGGCCAGTTCCTCGGCCGTCGTGTGCGTGTCCTGGAAACCGCCGGGGCCGGTGCAGGCGTTGGCGCCGCCGGAGTTCAGGATGACCGCGCGCAGCCGTCCGGTCTCGAGCACCTGCTGCGACCACAGCACCGGCGCGGCCTTGACCTGGTTGCTGGTGAACACCCCGGCCGCCGCGTATTCGGGGCCCTCGTTGAGCACCAGCGCGAGGTCGGGTTTGCCGCTGGCCTTGATCCCGGCCGCGATCCCCGCCGCCCGGAACCCGAGCGGCGCGGTGACGCCCTGCGTGTGGATCAGTTTGCTGGTCACGGTGCCACTCCTACGGTGGAAAGTCCTGCGGTCTCGTCGAAGCCGACGGCCAGATTCATCGATTGCACGGCGGCGCCCGCGGTGCCCTTGGCCAGATTGTCGATCGCGCCGATCACCACGAGCAGGCCCGCGTCGGCGTCGACGGCGACCTGCAGGGTGATGGCGTTGGAGCCGAGCACCGAACCGGTCTGCGGGAGCTGACCTTCGGGCAGCAGGTGCACGAACGGCTCGTCGGCGTAGGCCTTCTCGTAGACCGCGCGCGTCTGGGCCGCGTCGACCTTCACCGGGGCGGTGCAGGTGGCCAGGATGCCGCGCGGCATGGGCGCGAGGATGGGGGTGAACGACACCGAGACGTCCACGCCGCCAGCGGCTTTGAGGTTCTGCGCGATCTCGGGGGTGTGCCGGTGCGCCCCGGCGATGTTGTAGGCGCGCACGCTGCCCATGACCTCGGAGCCGAGCAGCCCGACGTCGAGTTTGCGGCCCGCGCCCGAGGTGCCGGTCACCGCGACGACGTTCACGTTCGGCTCGATGATGCCCGCGGCGATCGCCGGGGCCAGCGCGACGCTGGCCACGGTCGGGTAGCAGCCGGGCACCGCGATCCGCCGCGCGCCGGTCAGCCGCTCGCGCCCGCCGGGCAGTTCGGGCAGGCCGTAGGGCCAGCTGCCCGCGTGGGGGCCGCCGTAGTACTTCTCCCAGGCGGCCGCGTCGGTGAGCCGGAAGTCGGCACCGCAGTCGATGACGACGGTGGACTCGGGCAGGGCCGCGGCGATGGCGGCGGACTGGCCGTGCGGCAGTCCGAGGAAGACCACGTCGTGGCCCGCCAGGGTCTCGGGGGTGGTCGCTTCCAGGGTCCGGCCCGCCAGCGGCAACAGGTGCGGCTGCAGCTCACCCAGCGGGGTGCCCGCGTTGGATCCGGCGGTCAGCGCCCCGATCTCGAGGCGCCCGGCTCGGTACTCCGGGTGGTTCAGCAGCAGACGCAACACTTCGCCACCGGCGTATCCACTCGCACCGGCAACCGCCACCCGCAACACGGGTCCTCCCGACGAATCAACCATGTGATGATTATGCACGACTGTGCAAGCTCATTCATGGGCAGGTGCGACCGAGACCGGTGCGCCACGGCCGATCAGGCGCGCCACCAGCGGAAACAACAATACCGTCGTCGCGCCCGCGGCGATCAGGACGGAGGCGGTCTCGGCGGTCATCATGTCGGTCGAGACCGCCACCTGGGTGACGGCGACGATGATCGGCAGCCCGGTCGCGGCGAACAGCGCGAGTTGGACGCGTTCGCGCGGGGACTCGAGATTGCGGCCGTGGGGGACGAACCGCTCGCTCAGCCACACCGGCACCCCGCGCGCCACCGCGATCGCGGCCACGAATCCGGCCCACATCAGCGGTTCGTCGGCCACCGCGGCCAGATCGATGCCCATGCCCGAGACCACGAAGAACACCGGGATGAGCAGGCCGTAGCCGATGGTCTCGAGCTGTTCGTCGACCCGGGGGTGTCCGGCCGCGATGAGGCGACGCAGCACCATTCCGGCGGCGAAGGCACCGAGCACCACGTCCAGGTCGAAGCGCTCGGCCACCACCATGAGCACGAGCAGCAGCAGGATCGCGCCGCGGACCGGGAGCTGGGAGGTGCCGCCGTCCATCCGGGCCAGGGCCGCGCCGAGATCGGGGACGCGGGCGAACAGGCGCAGCGGGATCACCCCCGCCAGCAGGGTGGCCACCACGAACAGGGCGAGCACCACCAGCGCCGCGCCCACGCTGTGGCTGCTCAGCAGCACCGACATGGCCACGATGGGGCCGAGTTCGCCCACCGCGCCGTGCGCGAGCACCGCCCGCCCGAGCGGGGTGTCGAGCAGACCGGCCTGCTTGACGATCGGTAGCAGCGTGCCCAACGCGGTGGAGGTCATGGCGATGGCCACGGCGATGTGGTTCGTCGTGGGTTCCCCGCTGGCCAGCACGGTGACCAGCCCGAACCCGAACACCAGCCCCGCCAGCCACACCAGCCAGGCCACCCGCCCCGAGTGCCCCCGCAGCAGCTTCGGATCCAGCTCGTACCCGGCCAGCAGGAACAGCATCCCCAGGCCGAGTTCCTCGATCAGATCCACACCACCGTCCGCGGACGCCCACCCCAGCGCGAACGGCCCGAGCACCGTCCCCGCCACCAGCAGGATCACCACATCCGGCACATACCCGCGCAGCGCCCGCGACAGCAACGGCGCCACCACCGCGACCAGCGCCACCCAGAACAGCGACCCGATCGGCGACGGACCGTCCACACCCCCGGCAGCCAGCAGCTCCATGCCGTCATCGTGGCACGGCCCGCGCGCTCGTCTCCGGTGCCGCGCGGCACCGGTGTCGGGGGCGACTCAGTGCTTCTGGATCACGGTTTCGCCCTGGCCCGGTTTCCAGACGGTGATGTCGAGGTGGTCGTCGTCGACCTCGACGGTGGAGGCGCCGGTGAGGTCGGCGACGAAGAAGTGGTCGAAGGTCTCCTCGCGGATGTCGAAGCCGCTGTCGTCGAAGAGTTTCTGGGCGAAGCGCTGGTGGACGGTCACGTCGGTGATGTCGGTGACGCTGCCGAAGAGTTTGGCGTCGCCGTCGGTGACCTTGGTGTCGACGGTGGCGGTGTGCAGGCAGAAGCGGGGGTCGCGGGCGAGGTCGTCGAATTTGCGAGTGTTCGGCATGCCCGCCAGCACGAGCATGCCGTCGAAGATCATCGGTTCGATCGGGCTGATGCGCGGTGATCCGTCGGCGCGGACAGTGCCGAGCAGGCACAGGTTGCCGGTGGCCTGATGCCTGCGCAGGAACAGCGCGGCGATGCTCGGTGCTTCCTGGGTGAACTGGCTCCACGTGGTCATATCTCGTACGGTACGACGCAAACCGGACATCTCCTGTCAGGTTTCCCGGCTAGTCTCGGCGGTATGCGCGCGAGCAGATTGGTGCGGCTACTGCTGTCGCTCCAGGCGTCCGGCGGGTCGACGGCGGGCGAGTTGGCCCGCGAGTTGGAGGTCTCGACGCGCACGGTCTATCGCGATGTGGAGGCGCTGTCGGAGGCCGGGGTGCCGGTGTACTGCGAGCCGGGCCGTGGCGGCGGGGTGCGCCTGATCGACGGCTACCGCACCCGGCTGACCGGCCTCACCTCCGACGAGGCCGACGCCGTGCTGCTGGCCGGGCTCCCGGGCGCGGCCGCCGACCTCGGACTCGGCACGGTGCTGGCCACCGCCCAGTTGAAGATGCTCGCCGCGCTGCCCCCGGAACTACGTGGCCGGGCGACCCGCATCGCCGACCGCGTCCACATCGACATGCCCGGCTGGTTCCACCGCCCCGACGACACCCCCACCCTCGCCACGGTCGCCGACGCGCTGTGGCACGACCGCCGACTGGCCCTGGGTTACCGGCGTCCCGACCGCGTCGTGCACCGGATCGTCGACCCGCTCGGCCTGGTGATGAAGGCCGGGACCTGGTATCTGGTGGCGCGCGAGTCGACCGATATCCGGTCGTACCGGGCGAGCCGGATCGTCACCGCCGAGACCACCGGCGAAACCTTCACCCGCCCCGCCGATTTCGACCTGTCCGCGCACTGGCGCACGGCGGCCGACGAGTTCGCCCGCTCGATCCTGCGCGTCCGCGCGCACTGCCGCGTCGACACCGCCCACCTCGGCCTGCTGCGCCTGATGAACGACCCGGCCGCCGTCACCGAGGCCCTCGCCTCGCTGGGTCCCCCGGATGCCGACGGGTGGGCCGAGATCACGATCCCCGGCGAGTCCGTCGAGGTCCTCACCCACGCCCTGCTCCCCCTCGGCCATCACCTCGAGGTCCTCGCCCCCGAAGAGCTGCGCACGCGCCTGGCCACGATCGCCACCGCCATGACCGCCCGGTACCACCCGCGCGGCTGACCAGCGACCGCCTCAGACTTGGCACGTCGCATCCGAGCCCGTCGCCCGGCAGACCGGCCACCGACCACTGGTCGGCCCGCTCTTCCGGCGACTCGATTGCCGGGTGTCGCAGCGCGTTGGGCCCTGCGACCCACTGACGACCTCGGCACCCGGCCACCATGCGGGAACCCTCTGCACCCGCCCGGTGTCGGCTCAGCAGGTCCAGTCGAGGATCGGGGCCATCGAGCGCAGTTGGGCCGAGGCGGGGGTCAGGCGCAAGGCGGTGTCGCGCAAGGCGACGAGGGGGGCAGCCGAGAGTTGGCCGAGGACGCCGAGTTGGGCCGAGCGGCGGGCGATCATCTGGGTGCGGGGGCGGCGTTCCTGATCGTAGCGGGTCAGGCCGTCGGGGGCCGCGGCGTGGCGGGCCAGGACGACGGCGTCCTCGAGGGCCTGGCAGCCGCCCTGGCCGAGGTTGGGGGTCATGGCGTGGGCGGCGTCGCCGAGCAGGGCGATGCGGCCCGCGACGAAGGTGGGCAGGGCGGGCAGGTCGTAGATGTCGTTGTGCAGCACCGTGTCCGGGTCAGCGGCGGCGAGCAGGGCCGGGATCGGGTCGAGCCAGTCGCCGAAGCGGGCGCGGACCCGGTCCAGACCGGCGGGCGTGTGTTCGGCGGCGTTGTCGACGGCGAACCAGTACAGACGCCCGTCCTTCAGCGGCGCGATACCGAAACGCGCGCCGCGGCCCCAGGTTTCGCCGAAATCGGTCGGCGGGTCGGCGAGGTCGACGACGGCGCGCCACGCGGTGTATCCGGCGTAGCGGGGTACGACCTCGCCGCAGACCGCGCGGCGTACGACACTGCGCAGTCCGTCCGCGCCGACGATCAGGTCGGCGGTCGAGGTGCCCGCCGAGTGCACGACGGTGCCGTCGGTGCGTGCCTCGCGCACCGAGATACCCGTGCGCAGGACACCCTCGGGCAGTGCGGTCCGCAGGATGTCCAGGAGGTCGGCGCGGTGCAGGATCACCGGCGTGCCGAAGCGGTCGCGCAGGGCCGCGATATCAGTGCGCGACAGCCACCGACCCCGGGCATCACGGATGCCCGCCGAGGTCCCGTCGATCGATTGCCCGCGCACCGCCGCCCCCACACCGAGGGCATCGAGAGCACGTAAGGCATTGCTCCACAGCGAGATTCCCGCACCCACCGCCGTGATCTCCCGCGCCTGTTCGAGCACCTCCACCGACCAGCCCCGGCCGTGCAGGGCCAGCGCCGCGGCCAGTCCCCCGATACCGCCACCGACCACGATCGCTGTAGCCATCCGACTCTCCTCGCTTCCGGTCCTGCGGTCACGGTACTACTCCTGTAGTGCCAGACACTACGACTGTAGTGATCGTCACTACGGGCGTAGTATCGCGGCGTGGTGTCGAAACGGGAGCAGGTCCTCGACGCGGCCATCGAGGTGCTGGGCACCCGGGGTTCGCGCGGGCTGACCCATCGCGCGGTGGACGAGGTGGCGGGATTGCCGACCGGCTCGGCGTCCAACTACTTCCGCACCAGGGCGGCGCTGCTGTCCGGGGTGGCCGAACGGCTCGAAGAGCGCGATCACGCCAACTGGGCGGCGCTGGATCAGGCGCTGGCCCTGTCCACCCTCGACGATCTCGTGGAGGGACTGGCCCGGTTCGCCGTGCACGCCACCACCGGGGGCCGGGTCCGCACCCAGGCGCGGCTGGCGCTGTTCGGCGAGGCACAGACGATGCCCGCGCTGCGCGAATCCGTGCAGCGCGGGCATCGGCGCCTGCGGGCCATGGCGGTCGAGCTGGCGGCCCTGGCCGGGGTGGGTGCCGCCGAGGCGGGCATTCTGGTCGACTATCTCGACGGGGTCATCGTGCACCGGCTCACCGGCGCCGACACCGACCCGCGCCCGGCGCTGACCCGGCTGGTCCGCGCGCTCACCGCCTGAGCTCAGACGATCGCGAACAGCAGCGCCGCGACCGCGAAACTCACCACCGACAGAACGGTTTCCAGCACCGTCCAGGTCTGCAGGGTCTGTTTGACGGTCATGTTGAAGTACTTCGCGATGATCCAGAAGCCGCCGTCGTTGACGTGGCTGAGGATGATCGACCCCGCCGCGATGGCCATGGCGATCAACGCGATCGACATCTGCGAGTACCCCTGCCCGGTCACCAGCGGCGCGACGATGCCGCCGGTGGTGACGATGGCGACCGTCGCCGAGCCCTGCGCGATCCGCAGACCGCAGCTGATCAGATAGGCCAGCACGATCACCGGTAGCCCGGCCGCCGACATGGTGTCGGCCAGCGCGGTGCCGATCCCGGTGGCCGAGATGACCTTGCCGAAGAACGCGCCCGCGCCGACGACCAGCAGCACCATGCCGACCGGCTTGAGCGATTCGGCGGTGATGGTGCTCAGTTCCTGCACGGTCGACCCACGCCGGATGCCCAGCACGTAGAACGCCACCAGCACGGTGATGAGCAGCGCGACCGCGGGCGTACCGAAGAAGGTGAGCACCTGCAGCAGCGCCGAATCCTCGTCCAGCAGTTGGTATCCGAAGGTGGCGCCGAGGATCAGCACCAGTGGGATCGCGATGATCGCGCCGATCAGGGCGACCGAGGGCGGCGACTTGGTGAGCACGGCGGTGCCGCCGCTGCCCTCGGCGCCGTCGGGGTCGATCTTGGGTTCGAGCGGGACGAACTCGCCGGGCACGGCCACCTGCACGCGCTTGCCGATCCAGGTACCCCAGACGATGCCCGCGGCGACGAAACCCGGGATGCCGCAGACGAATCCCATGATGATCAGCCAGCCCAGGCTCACTCCGAGCAGGCCGCCCAGGGCGACCGGGCCGGGGTGCGGCGGCAGGAAGGCATGCGTCATCGAGAGCCCGGCCAGCATCGGCATGGCGTAGAGGACCAGGGAGCGGCCGCCGCGTTTGGCCGCGACGTAGACCAGCGGCGCGAGCACGAAGATGCCGATGTCGAAGAACACGGGGATGCCGAAGATGAGGCCGAGCAGGCCCATCGCGACCGGCGCGCCCTTCTCGCCGAACACCTTCAGCAGCCGGTCGGTGAGCACGTCGGCACCACCGGAGCGTTCCAGGATGGCACCGAGCACGGTGCCCAGGCCGATGATCACCGCGATGTGCCCGAGGATGGCGCCGAAGCCCGTTTCCAGCAGGGACTCACCGGCTTTGAGCGGGGTGCCGACGATCTGCTCGACCGGGAGCCCGGCCGCGAGTGCCAGCAGCAGACCGGTCAGCAGCAGCGCGACGAACGGCTCGAGTTTGATCTTGATGATGGCGAACAGCAGTACGGCGATGGCCAGACCGCACAGAACCAGCAACCCGGGGGTGGTGGTGCGCAACCAGTCGACAGTGGCGCCCATGGGATACCTCTCAATCAAGCGAATGGACGAAGCGTGCGGCCCTGGAGCCGATCCGGGACCAGTGCGCGTTCGTGACGTCCGCCGGGGCGACCACTTCGGTGCCCGCGGTGACGGCGATCGCGCCCGCCTGGAGGAAATCCCGCGCATTGTGGGAATTGACGCCACCGGACGGGATGAGGAAGACCTCGGGGAAGGGTCCGAGCAGGTCCTTCAGATAGGCCGGGCCGAGCGCGCGGGCCGGGAAGATCTTCACCGCCGCGGCGCCCAGCTCGACCGCCTCGAGCACCTCGGTCGGGGTGAAGGCGCCCATGATCACCGGAATGCCGTGTGCCACCGCCACGTCGGCGACCTTCGGGCGCAGCGCGGGGGTCACCAGGAAGCGCGCGCCCACCTCGATGGCGGCCTCGGCCTGGGCCGGGGTGGTCACGGTGCCCACGCCGATCACCGCGTCGGTGACCGCCGACGCCGTGCTGATCGCGTCGAGCACGCCGAGCGTGGTGAAGGTGAGTTCGACCGCGCGCAACCCGGCTCCGGCCAGGGCGGTGGCCATCGCGGCCGGGTCGGGGATCTCGGGAGCGCGGACCACGGTGAGGGCCCGGTCGGCCCGGATCACCGCCAGGGCGGGCGAGGACGAGCTGAGCAGCGGGTTCATCGGGTCTCCTTGCGCCGGGCGTCCGCGCGCAACGCCCGACCGGCGCGTACGCCGGTCGGGACGCCGTCACGCAGCGCGAATTCACCGTTGACCAGGACGTGCTGGATGCCGCGCGCCTGCTGTCGGGGGTTGTCGAAGGTGGCGGTGTCGTGGATCGTCGCCGGGTCGAAGATCACCAGGTCGGCCGCGTGGCCCGCGCGTACGAGTCCGCGATCGGCCAGCCGCAGACGGGCGGCGGGTCGGCCGGTGAGGTGGTGCACGCACTCCTCGAGGCCGAGCACGCCCAGCTCACGGACGTAGCGGGACAGGTAGCGCGGGAAGGTGCCCCAGGCGCGTGGGTGCGGGCGGGCGCCGACGAGCAGGCCGTCGCTGCCGCCCATGTGCCCGGGATCGGTCATGATCGCGCGCACGTTCTCCTCGTGGCCGACGTGCTGGAGGATGGTGGTGGCCAGCTCGTCGCGGCGCAGCAGCTCGAAGAAGATCTCGACCGGCGCGACCTCGCGGTCGGCGGCGATCTCGGCCACGGTGCGCCCGACGTGTTCCGCCAGCGCCTGGTCGCCGACGCCACTGATCTGGATGGTCTCCCATTCGACGGTGACCCCGTGGCAGCCGTCGGACCCGCTGACATCCACGTCGACGGCGATCCGGGCGCGGGCGTCGGGATCGTCGAGCCGGGCCAGCGCGGCATCCGGGCCACCGGACATCGCCCAGCTCGGCAGCAGCGCCGAGAGCGTGGTCGAGCCGGGCAGATACGGGTAGGTGTCGAGGGTGATATCGCAGCCCTCGGCCCTGGCCCGCGCGAGCATGGTCAGGAATTCCGGTGCGCGACCGCGATTCACGCCGAAGTTGAGGGTGGCGTGGGTGAGGTGCAGGGCGCAGCCGGTGGACTCGGCCAGCCCGATCATCTCGGCATAGGCCGCGAGCGCGCCCGCGCCGTAGGAGCGGGTGTGTGGCGCGTAGAAGCCACCGGCGGCGGCGACCACCGCGCACAGGGCGGCGAGTTCGCCGGTGTCGGCGTACATCCCGGGCGTGTAGGTGAGTCCGCTGGACATGCCGACGGCACCCTCGTCCAGCCCCTGGGCCAGCAGCGCGCACATGCGGTCGATCTCGGCGGTGGTGGCCGGGCGCTGTTCGGCGCCCACGACCAGCAGGCGCAGCGTGCCCTGCGGCACCAGGTAGGCGGCGTTGGGGGTGATGCCCTGATCGAGGCGGTCCAGGTAGTCGCCGACGGTGCGCCAGGCGAAGTCCAGGTCGACGGGATTGCCGTTCCATCCGGCGATCTGCTTGCGCACCACCGCGAGGGCGGCGTCGTCGATCGGGGCGTAGGACAGGCCGTCCTGGCCGATCACCTCGGTGGTGACGCCCTGGGTGATCTTCGGGGTGTGGTCGGGCTCGGTGAGCAGGTGCAGGTCCGAATGCGCGTGCATATCGATGAACCCGGGTGTCAGTACCGCACCGGGCGCGGTGGCGACGACCGTCGCGGTGGTGTCGAGCGAGCGCGGTGTGCCGATCTCGGCGATGCGGCCGTCGCGGATCAGGACGTCACCGGGCGTGCGCGGGGCGCCGGTGCCGTCGATGATGTCGAGGTCGCGAAAGAGCAGTTCTGTCATGGTCATCCGTCAGAAGAAGGTGCGGATCAGCTCGCGCACGCGGGGCCGCTCGGCGTCGGCGTCGTCGATCAGCGGGATGAGCCGCCACTTGTCGAAGGCGGTGCACGGATGCGACAGACCCAGCCGCACCACGCTGCCCACGGGCAGGTCGGTGGCGCTCGCGCCGGGTAGGCGCAGGAAGGTGTGCTGGTCGTTGAGCGCGGTCACCGTCGTGCCGGGCGGCAGCGGCTCGCCGCCGACGACGCGTTGCGGGACCGGCAGGCCCTCGTCGAACGGGAAGTCGCGCTTGCCGCCGTCGAGTAGCGCCAGCTCCGGTTCGGGCCGGGAGACCACCCGCGCCCAGCCATGCATGGCAGCCCGCAGGCCGGGCGTCACCGCGGGCGCGGTGAGCGGGGAGATGCTCGCGTAGAAGCCGTCGTCGTGGATCAGATACGCGCCGCTGCGCAGGACGACGGTGGTAGCGCCGTCGGCGGTGGCCAGACCGGCCAGCGCGTCGACGACCAGTTCCGGATAGGCGCTGCCCCCGGCGGTGACGATCGCGGGGCCGGAGTAGGTGCCCGCGGCGAGCAGTTCGGTGTGCAGGGTGGCCAACTCGGTCAGATAGTCGCGCACGGCCGCCAACCCCGCCGGGCCGCGATCGTGGGCCAACGCCCCCTCGTACCCGGCGACCCCGGCCAGCGTCAGCCGCTCGCTCGCCCGGATGGCCGACGCCACCGCGTGCGCTTCGGCCCTGGTGCGGGCGCCGGTGCGGCCGTGCGGGCCGCCGAGTTCGACCAGCACCCGCACCGGCGGACCGGGCGGTGCGGTGCGCAGAATCGCCGTCATGGCCGCGACGGTGGCCACGCTGTCGGCCCAGCAGTAGAACCCGAACTCGGGGTCACGCGCGGATTCGGCGGCGGCCCAGGACAATCCGACCGGATCGACCAGCGTATTGGCCAGCATGATCCGGCCGACGCCGAACGCGCGCGCCAGCTGCGCCTGCCAGCCAGTGGCCAGGGTGATCGCCCACGATCCCGCCATGAGCTGCTCGCGCCACAGCTGCGGGGCCATGGTGGTCTTGCCGTGCGGGGCGAGCGCGACCCCGGCGACGGCCGTCCACTCGGCCATCACCGCGAGGTTGGCGTCGAGCCGACCGCGATCGAGGGTGAGCAGCGGGGTCTGCCACTGCCGCAGTTCCGGCGCGGTGCCGACGTACTCGCGCACGCGCTGACCCCAGGCCGCGGGCGGGACGCTCTTGTCCTGCGGACCCAGCACCCGATCGGCCAGCCCGTCCACCGCGTCGTCGTCGATGATCACAGCGTCCCTTCGGTCATGTCGCCCATGCATTGCATAATTTGCAATGCAAGTTGCACTGAATGTTTCTGCTCGTTATTGTGCATCGAGACCACTGTGACCGCAACCACGAAAGGGCGACAGAGGTGACGCAGGCCATATCGGCACCACTCCGGGCGGTCACCGTCGGCGAGGGGCTGGCGGTGCTGATCGCCCGGCCGGGCCCACTGGAGCTGTCGGATCTGTTCGAACGCGGGGCGGGCGGCGCGGAGGCCAATGTGGCGGTGGTGCTGGCCCAGCTGGGGGTGTCGGCGGGCTGGCTGTCGCGCGTCGGTGACGACGGGTTCGGCCGCTACCTGGTGACCCAGCTGGCCGCGAGCGGCGTCGACGTCGGCGCGGTCACGGTGGACCCGGAGCGACCCACCGGCCTCTACGTCAAGGAACGCGGCGGCGGCTCGGACGCGGCCGAGGACCTGCCCGCCCGCGCCAGCCGCATGCACTACTACCGCGCGGGCTCGGCGGCCAGCGCCCTGTCCCCCGCCGACCTGGCCACCCCGGCGGCCCGCGCACTGCTCGACCACGCCGACCTGGTGCACTTCACCGGCATCACCCCCGCCCTGTCCGCCTCGGCGAGCGCACTCACCCACACCCTGCTGACCAGGCCGCGGCACGGCACGCTCGTCAGCTTCGACCTCAATTACCGTCCGGCGCTGTGGGGTTCCCGCCTGGACTGCGCCGCCGACGACCTCGCCGCCCACATCCGCGGCGCCGACGTGGTACTGCTCGGCGCCGACGAGGCCGCCGACCTGTTCGGCACCGGCGACCCGGCCGAGCTGCGCGCCACCTTCCCCGAACCCGCCCAGCTCGTCGTCAAGAACGACCGGCACAGCGTCACCGGATTCGACGGCGACACCGCGATCGAGGTCCCCGCGCTCACCCTCGACATCACCGAGCGGATCGGCGCCGGTGACGCTTTCGCCGGTGGCTACCTGGCGGCCCTGCTGCACGGCGCCGACCCGCGCACCCGCCTGCGCTACGGCCACCTGTGCGCCGCCGCGGCCCTCACCGCACCCGGCGACGCGGCGAAACTGCCACCGGCACAGGAACTCCGACGCCTGGCCGCCCTGCCGGAGGCCGCCTGGGCCGCACTGCGCTACCCGCGGGTAATGGATGGGACGATCGAGTCATGAGCCAAAGCGTGTCGCGCGCCCTGACCATTCTCATCGCCCTCGGCGAGAACTCGCAGTCCCTCGACGAGTTGGCCGGGCGGCTCGGCGTGCACAAGTCCACGGTGCTGCGCCTGTTACAGACCATGCAGGCCGAACGGTTCGTGGTGCGCGACGCCGCGCACCGGTACTCGCTGGGCACCCGGATGTTCGAATTGGCCAGTCACGCACTGGAGAACCGCGATGTGCGCACGGTGGCGCGCCCACACCTGAGCGCGCTGGGCGCCGCCACCGGGCAAACCGTGCACCTGGCCGCCTACGAATCCGGCGACGCCGTCTACATCGACAAGGTCGACGCCGAACAGGCCGTGCGGATGTATTCGCGCATCGGCAGACCGGCGCCGCTGCACTGCACCGCGGTCGGCAAGGTCCTCGTGGCCGCGCTGCCCCGCGCCGAATGGCCCGCCGTCGCCGCGCGGTTGGACTACCACCCCTTCACCACCCGCACCCTGCGCACCCCCGAGCAGTACCTGGCCGAGCTGGAACGCGTCGCCGCGCAGGGCTTCGCCGAGGACCACGAGGAACACGAGAGCTTCGTCAACTGTGTGGGCGTGCCCGTGCGCGACGGCATCGGCGAGGTCGTCGCCGCGGTCTCGGTCTCGGTGCCCGACGTGCTGCTCGACCACGATCAGGTGCTCGCGCTGTTGCCCCAACTCCGGGCGAGCGCCGACGCCATCTCCGCCGAACTCGGCTGGGCCCCCCGCCGAGACATCCCCGCGAGGAAAGGCTGACCCCCATGTCCGACAAGATCGCCGTGCGCACCACCGACGCGCCCGCCCCCGCGCACATCTTCTCCCAGGGCGTGCGCAAGGGTCCGTTCGTCCAGGTCTCCGGACAGGGCCCGGTCGACCCGGCCACCAACGAGTACCTGCACCCCGGTGACGTGGCCGCGCAGACCACCCGCACGCTGCGCAATGTCGCCGCGATCGTCGACGCCGCGGGCGCCACCTTCGACGACGTGGTGATGCTGCGCGTCTATCTCACCAAACGCGAGGACTTCGCGGCGATGAACGAGGCGTACGGCGCGTTCGTCACCGAGCACACCAGCACCGGCGTGCTGCCCGCGCGCACCACCGTGTTCACCGGTCTGCCGCGCGCGGAGATGCTGGTGGAGATCGACGCGCTCGCGGTGGTCACGGACCGGTAGCGGCCGGAATTCGCCGTGATCCGGGCCCCGGAGCGGCGGGGATATGCTTCTATGGGCAATCCCCTTGCCCGGGGTACCGCACTATCGAGGACGTACCTATGTTTGCCAAGACCGCTCGCCCGCTCGCCATCGCCGCGCTCGCCCTGTCCGCCACCGCGCTCGGCGCCGGAACCGCCTCGGCCGCCACCGCGCAGCCCGTCGTCGGTTCGGTCGCCATCTGCGCCGGTATCCCGGTGGGACCGATCACCGTCAGCGTGTGCCTGTAGTAGCGCGCTAGCCCGAGTTGCGCAGGGCGGTGGCCAGGCCGTTCATGGTGAGCAGGATTCCGCGCTTCACCAGTTCGGAGTCGTCACCGCCGCGCAGCCTGCGCAACAGATCCACCTGGAGCTGGTTCAGTGGCTCCAGGTAGGGGAAACGATTGTGGATCGACTCGGCCAGCGACGGGTTGTCGCTGAGCAGTTCGGCGTGGCCGGTGACCGCCTCGTACATCCGGACGGTGCGGGCGTGTTCGTCGCGGATCATGCCGAAGATCTCCGCGCGCAGCTCCGGGTCCTCGACCAGTTCGGCGTAGCGGGCGGCGATGTCGAGATCGCTCTTGGCCATCACCTGCGCGAGGTTCGACAGCACCGTGCGGAAGAACGGCCAACGGTGATAGAGCTCGGTGAGCCGGGCCAGCTTCGCGGAATCGCCGTCGACCCAGTCCTCGAGCGCGGTGCCGGTGCCATACCAGCCCGGCAGCATCACCCTGGCCTGACTCCAGGCCATCACCCACGGAATGGCCCGCAGATCCGAGACCGAGTTGGTGGGTTTGCGCGAGGCGGGACGGCTGCCGATATTGAGATCGCCGACCTCGGCCACCGGGGTGGACTGGCGGAAGTATTCGACGAAACCCGGGGTGTCGTGCACCAGGCGCGCGTAGGCGGCGCGGGCGCGGGCGGCGAGATCGTCGAGCAGGGCGTAAGCCGGTTCGGCGTCGTCGCCGAGGCCCTCCACGTCCAGCAGCGTCGATTCCAGGGTGCCCGCGATCAGTGATTCCAGATTGCGGTGTGCCGCACCCTGTTCGGAGTATTTGGCGGCGATCACCTCGCCCTGTTCGGTGAGCCGCAGCGACCCGTGCACCGCGCCCGCGGGCTGGGCGAGGATGGCGTCGTAGCTGCGTCCGCCACCGCGACCGACGGTGCCACCACGACCGTGGAACAGCCGCAGCCGGATGCCGGTCTCGCGGGCCACCTCCACCAGGTCCAGTTCGGCGCGGTACAGCGCCCAGTTGGCGGCCAGGTACCCGCCGTCCTTGTTGGAATCGGAGTAGCCGAGCATCACCTCCTGGCGCATCCCCGCCGCCGCGACGAGCTCGCGGTAGACCGGCACGTCCAGCACCGCCGACAGCGTCGCCGCGCCCGCGCGCAGGTCCTCGATCGTCTCGAACAGCGGCACGATGCCGACCGGGCAGCTCGGCGCGCCCTCGGCGGTGCCCGGATCGAGGATGCCCGCCTCTTTGAGCAGCAGCGCGGCCTCGAGCATGTCGCTCACCGAGGTGCACATGCTGATGATGTAGTTCGGCACGGCCGCCGCGCCGAAGGTGTCGATCACGTCCTTGGCGGCGCGCAGCACACCCAGTTCCTTGGTGGCCAGCTCGCTGAGCTGCGCGCGCGGACCCAGCAGCGGCCTGCGGGTGCGCAGTTCGTCGGCGAGCAGGGCGACCCGCTCGGCCTCGGACAGACTCGCGTAGTCCGCGTGCGCGCCGGACCAGGCGAGCAGTTCGGCCACGACCTGCTCGTGGACCTCGGAGTTCTGCCGCATGTCCAGACCCTGCAGGTGGAAGCCGAAGGTCTCGATCGCATGGCGCAGGGCCGCGAGCCGGTCGTCGGCGAGCAGGCCGTCACCGCTGGCCCGCATCGACACGTCGACGGCGTCGAGATCGTCGAGGACGGCCTGCGGGGTCGGATACGGTTCGGCCGCGGTATCCAGCCCGCTCTCCGGCAGCACGCCGAGCGCGCGGCGGGCAGTGGCGCTGAGGCGGGCCCGGATCGCGTGCAGCGCACGGCGATACGGTTCGTCGGCGAAGAACGCCGGGTCCTCGTATCCGGCCCGGGCGAGCGCGGCGACCGCGTCGCTGACCGGCACCAGCCGACCCGACTGCGACAGCGACTTCTCCAGCTCGACCAGCTCGTCGAGGTAGCGGCCGAAGGCGAAACCGGCGGCCTGCTCGGCGGCGGTGTGCACCACCTCGGCGGTGACATACGGATTGCCGTCGCGGTCGCCGCCGATCCAGGAGCCGGGGCGCAGGATCGGTCGGGCCAACAGGTCGGCCTCGGGCCAGCGGTAGCGCAGCGCGGCGCGAACCTGGGCGTTGATCTCGGGGATCACGTCGTAGAGGGTGAGGTCGTAGTAGCGCAGGCCGACGGCGATCTCGTCCTGGATGCGCAAGCGCGCCAAGCGGATCAGCGCCGTGCGCCACAGCGTCAGCACAGCGCGGCGGATGCGCAGTTCGCTCTCGCCGTAGCCGGGGTCGCCGGGGTCGAGCCTGCGGCGCAGGCGCATCAGGCCGGTGATCTCGGACTGCACGTCGAAGACGGTGCGCCTGCGGGTCTCGGTGGGGTGGGCGGTGATCACCGGGGAGACCAGCGCGTCGGCCAGCAGCTCGCCCACCGTCTCGCCGTCGAGTTCGGCGGCGTCGAGTTTGGCGTAGGTGGCGGCCAGCGAGGAGTCCTGCGGCGGTTCCCCGGCCGCGACGTGCACGGCGCGGCGGCGGTCGCGCTGGAGGTCCTCGGCGAGATTGGCCAGCAGCACGAAGTAACTGAACGCCCGGATCAGCGGGATGGCGACCTCGGTGGGTGTGCCGTCGAGCATGTCGGCGACCGCGCTGCGTTCGACCTCCTCGCGCCGCACCCGGAACGCCTCGATGCGCACCCGTTCGATCAGGTCGAACACCTCAGGGCCCTCGTGGTCACGAATGGTGTCGCCCAGGATGCCGCCGAGAAACCGGATGTCCTCGCGCAGCGGCCGGGTCGCTTCCTGTTCCGTCTCGATCCGCGCTTCGCCCATGGACAGACAGTATTGCCGCGCGGCCACCGGCGCGACCCGGCGACGCGCTACAGCGAGCGGATCACTCTGGCGGGGTTCCCGGCGGCGAAGACGCGGTCGGGCAGGTCGCGGGTCACCACGCTGCCCGCGCCGACCACCACGTCGTCACCGATGGTCACCCCGGGACACACGATCACCCCGCCGCCGAACCAGGCGTTGTTCCCGATCCGGATGGGCGCGGCCGATTCCCAGCGCTGCCTGCGCTTGTCGTGGTCGTCCATCGGATGCAGGGCGGTCAGCAGCTGACAGCGCGGGCCGATCGAGCAGTCGTCACCGATGACGATGGGCGCGCAGTCCAGCAGGATGGCGTCGTAGTTGAGGAAGCTGTGGGCACCGATCTCGATCAGGTAGCCGTAGTCGCACTGCAAGCGCGGCATGATCCACGAGCCCTCGCCGATCTCGCCGAGCAGATCGGTGAGCAGCGCGTTGCGTCGGTCGGTCTCGTCGGGGCCGGTGCGGTTGAACTCGTCGCAGAGTCGTTGTGCCTGTTGCCGTTCGGCCACCAGTTCCGGATCGTTGTCCCGGTACAGCTCCCCCGCCAGCATCCGCTGCTTGTGCTCACCCATGCGGCCGAGTCTAGGGCGCGGGCGGCGCGGCTCGGCGTCGCCGCGGGTGTCTGGGCCAGTCCGTCCGGGGTCGTGGTCAGTAGGGTCGAGGCGTGAAACCGGCGCGCACTCGACACAACTACACCGGCACCTCGGTCGCCGAACGGCAGGTCGAGCGCCGGGCGCTGTTCATCGAAGCCGGGCTGAGCGTGTTCGCGGAGAAGTCCTACGCCAACAGTTCGCTGACCGATGTCTGCGCGGCGGCGGGACTGTCGCGGCGGCAGTTCTACGAGCTGTTCGCCGACCGCGAGGAACTGCTCGTAGCGGTCTACGACAGCGTGCAGGGCCGGGCGCGCGCGGCGGTGGCCGAGGCGCTGGCCGCGAGTGGGTCCACCGATCTGCGCACGTTGGTCGACGTGGCCATCCGCGCCTACACCCAGGCCATCACCGCCGATATCCGGTGCGCCACCGTCGCTTTCGTGGAGATCGTGGGCGTGAGCCCGGCGGTCGAGGCGCATCGGGCGGGCATCAGGGACCAGTGGGGCGAGGTGGTCCAGGCGATCGCGGCGGGCGTGCCGGACGCGCGCACACCGCCCGGTGGCTGGCGGGTGGCGATGTCGGCCTTCATCGGCGCGGTCAACGGTGCCGTGCACCAGTGGAGCCTGGACGATCCGCGTCCGCCCGTCGACGAGCTCGTCGAGGTGTTCTCCACCCTGCTCAACGCCCTGACCTCGGACGCCCAACCTCGCTGATTGCGATCTACGCCACACCCGTGCCATAGTAGCCCTCATTGAGACGGTGCCGTCTCAAATCACGTGAGGACTGAGCACGCATGACATCTCCTACCGTTGCGCGGTGGCTGGCCCTGGTCACCGGTGTGATCGCGGTGAGTTCGGCCGTCGTGGCAGGCCCGGCCCCGGCCGAGCCGACGGGCATCGCCCCCGCGCCGGTGATCCCGCTCCCGCCCGAGCTGGACCCCGGCTTCTACCTTCCGCCCGCCGACGTGGTCGCCGCGACCGCGCCGGGGCAGATCATCGCCGCCCGCCAGGTCACCGTCGCCGACTTCGGCCTGCTGCCGATCGACGTGGACGCCTGGCAGGTGTCCTACCGCTCGAACAACAGCCGCGACGAGGCCATCCCCGCGGTGGCCACGCTCATCAAGCCGCGCGGCACGGCGGTCGAGCCGCGCAAGCTGCTGTCGGTACAGCTGGCCGAGGACTCGACCGCGGGCTACTGCGCGCCGTCCTACGCGCTGCAACATCTCTCGGTGGCGCCGGTCGCCGGACAGATCGTCGTCCCGGCCGAATTCCTGTTCGCGCAGGCCGCTCTCGCGCAGGGCTGGGCGGTCGTGGTTCCGGATCACCAGGGCCCGAACTCGGCCTACGCCGCCGGTCCGCTGGCGGGCCGGATCACCCTCGACGGCATCCGCGCGGCGACCCATTTCGCCCCGCTCGAGGCCGGACCGGACGCCCGGGTGGGCCTCTACGGCTACTCCGGCGGCTCGATCGCGACCGGGCACGCCGCCGAACTGCACGCCTCCTACGCGCCCGAACTGAACATCGTCGGCGCCGCGGAAGGGGGTGTCGGCGCCGATCTCGGTGCCGCGCTGCGCATGGCCAACAACCAGGCCACCTCGGGTCTGGTCTTCGCGGCGGTGCTGGGCCTCACGCGCGAATATCCCGACTTCGCCGCCTATCTCGACCAGCGCCTCGACCCGGTCGGCAAGGGCCTGTCCGCGATCAAGTCGCCCCTGTGCGTGCAGTACCAGTCGGCGCTGCTGCCGTTCCTGAACATGATCGGCATGATCTCCTCCGACGGCGACCCGCTCGACGACGCGCCCGTCGCCGCCATGCTCGCCGACACGAAGATGGGCAGGACGGTGCCCGACATACCGATGTTCCTGTGGCATTCGGCCTGGGACGAGATCCTGCCGCTCTCGGCCACCGACACCCTGGTCGACACCTACTGCCGCGACCCGAACACCTCGCTGAGCTACACCCGCGACCACGCCAGCGAACACATCGTCGCCGAAGTCGTCGGTGGTCCGTCCGCCCTGCTGTGGCTGCGCGAGCGCCTCGACGGCATCCCCGCCGCCCCCGGCTGCACCATCAGCGACGCGGCCACCATGGCCGCCACCCCGGGCGCCCTCGAATTCCTCGGCGACACCCTCGCCGCCAAATTCGCCACCCTCTTCGGCACGCCCCTCGGCTCCCGCTGAGCGCCTCCGCAATCCCCCTGGCAGCTCCCTCGTCGCCGCCAGGGGGATTGATGGTCATTTGCCCAGTTCGCGATCGAATCTTCGGATATACATCTTGACGTAGAATGTCACTCTGTTTCAGACTCCTCCGGATCGTCGATTCCGGACAGGAGGTGACCCGTTGACCGACAGCGCGCGGGCAGCACTCGAGATTCTTCGCGATGCGAGCCAGTTCAAGTGGTACGTCATTCCGCTGTTGTTACTGGTCATCTACGCCTACGCGGTGGAGGTCGAGCGACGGAACTGGAATGTCTTCTTCGCGGGGCTGGCGTTGTGGGGCATGGACTGGTTCAACGAGATCTGGAACGCGCTGGTCTTCCACGGCACCGGCCGGGCTCCGGTGTGGGGTGCCGTCGGGCCGACGGCCTATCAGATACTGATCGGGCTCAATATCGAGATCTGCTTCATGTTCGCGATCATGGGCATCGCGGCCGCGAAGATGCTGCCGCCGAGGGACACCCGCATTCTGGGGATGCCGAATCGGCCGGTGCTCGTCGCGGTCAACTCCGCGGCGGCGGTCGGGGTGGAGATCGCGCTCAGCAAGGCGGGCGTACTGACCTGGGAATGGTCCTGGTGGCAACCCGGATTCCCGTTCCTGATCTTCGCCATCGGTTATGTCCCGTTCTTCGCGATGTGCTTTCTCGTGCACGACCTGGAGAGGGTACGGACCAAGGCCCTCGTGGTGGGTGCGATCTTCGGGGTCGACGCGCTCGCGTTGGTCGTCTGCGGCGCGGCAGGGTGGCTGTGAAGCGGCGGGGCCGCGCGGCGCTCGCGGTGGCGGGGTTGGTTGTCGCGGGCCTGACGGTACCGTCGGCGGGTGTCGCCGATCCGGGATGCGTGCTGATGGGGACGGTCGGGACCCCGGAGATCACCGTCGACGAGTCCACCGCGGGCCTGGACGCGCTGGCGCCCGCCACCATCGAGCTGCCGGATCAGGTGTACCTGCGCGGTACCACCGAATCGTTCGACCGGCGCTGGAGCTTCGCCACCCGTGGCGGGCAGATCTACGCCAAAGAGGCCGCCGCCCAGGGCGGTTGGCGGCAGCTGGATCTCCCCGGCTGCCTCTCCGGCCGGATCGCTGGAGTCTCCGCCGACGACGACGAGCTGATGGCGATCGACCGCGACGGCCGATTCTTCACCATGGACCGCGCGCTCAGCGCACCGAAGGACTGGAACTGGAGCGGGCGCTACGGCACACCGCTGTGGACCGGCCCCGGCAACACGCTGCCGCCGGGCGCGCTCACCTGGTCGTGGTCGGTACTGTCGCCCGGGGAGGACCACGTGTGGCGGGACACCGCGGGCAACGACCATCCGGTGGGCGGCGCGAAGGTCTCCCACGTCTTCGCGCTGACTCACGACGGTACCCGCATCCAGTACGTGGACCCGTGGCTGCCGGTCGATCACAGCTACGAGATGTCCACGCCGCTGGGTGGGCGCTTCCGCGGCATCGCCCTGTCCACCAGCGCCTCGACCTCGCTGATCGTCAACCAGTACGGTGACTTCTACACGCGCCTCTACGATTTCGACATCTCCGGCGCCGACAAGGTCTTCTTCCGCTACTCCTACGACGACCAGCGTGGCCTGCCCGAGGCGCCCGACATGCTCGCCGAGCGGATCGACGCGCGCTACGCCGCCATCCAGTTGCCCGCCCCCGGCTGGGTCCGTCAGCCGAAGATCCCCGGGGAGATCACCGATCGGCTCTCCATCCATCGCACGGGTCCGGGTTCCGACGCCACACCCGGTGGTCTACGGGCCGAGATCACGTCCTTCGATCTCGCGGTCTCGCCCACTCCGCTCCGGCTCACCTTCCCGGACGGCACCGCGCGCGAGCTGCTGTTGCACACCGTCGACGGCCTGCGCCAGACACCCCAGCAGCCCGGAATCACCGCGCAGCCAAGGGTTTTCGATGGAACCGTCGAGGTCGCGCCCGGACTGTTCGATGATCCCTCGCTGTCGGACACCGCCCGCGACATCCTCCGCGACGCGGTGCGCGATCACCGCTTCATCGACACCCCGGTCGTCGTGACCGACACCGCGTTCCGGGTGGAGACGTGGAATCTCACACTGATCCGTACCTGACCGCGAATCAGACTCAGGCCGGGGTGAGGATGGCGAGGACCTGGTCGGAGAGGAAGAAGGGCTCGAGGCGTTCGCGGAGGAGGCCAGCCAGGACGCCGTTGCGCTTGGCGGCTTCGATGACGGCGGGGCCGTAGCGCAGGATCTCGGTGCTGATGTCCTCGGCGGTGAGGCCGAGTTCGGGGAGCATGGCCGAGAGGGTGCGGTCGCTGTACTTCGCGTAGAAGACCTCGACGCATTCGCGCACCAGCAGGCCGAAGTACTCCTTCTCGCGGGTGGTCACGGCGATCTCGTAGCAGATCTGGACCAGCTCGTTGAGGTCCTTCTGGGTGAGGTATTCGCGCAGACCGGCGACGGGCTCGTCGGCGTGCAGGTCCCAGAACTCCATGGCCGCCGAGTGCACGGGGGCGTCGCGCAGCATGTCGCGGATGGCGTTGTTGGTGCGCTTGAGCGCGAACAGCGCGCCCTTGCCCGCGAGATCGCCGACGAAGGTGCTGTCGGCGACCTTCTTGGCCTTGTTGGCCGCCGACTGACCCAGCGACATCAGCGAGGAGACGCCCGGGATCTTCTCGGCGCGTTCCCGATTGGCCTGCACGAAGTCGCCGATCAGCTTGTCGACGAACCGGGAGGCCACGGTGGCGACCAGCGGGCTCTCGGTGAGCCGGTCCAGAATCCGCTCCTGGGCCTGGTGCATGCCGAAGATCTTCTCCAGCAAGGCTTCCACCGGCTCGCGGTCGACGACGTCACCGAGGGTGTACTCGGTGTTGGCGGCGATGTGGTCGTAGATGGCGTCGGAGAAGATGCCGACGGTATCGGCGATGACGGGGCTACCGCCGATGCGGTCGAAGACCGTCGCGACGGTCTCCTCACCCTGTTCCAGGGAGACCACGTCACCGAAGACGATGGTGTCGCCGACGGCCAGCACCGCGGCCACGTCGCGGGCGATCACCTCGGCGAACCGTTCGCCGGTGACCTCGCCGAGCAGGAATTCCACCTGCGCGTCGAGCAGTTGTTCGGCGATCTGGCGCGCCTGTGTCATCGTCGGGTCCACCCATCACGGTCGTTGGACGGGAGACCTCTCGGCTACTGGTCGTCGGCGCCGGAATCGTCGCGATGCATCGAATTCCGGATCTGTGCCAGACGCTCACGCGCGGCTTTCTCCCGCGTCTCCCACTGTTCGTCGGCGCTGCGACCCGCCGGGGTCTGCCGATCGAGCTCACCCATCCCCTGCGCGGTGCCGAAGCGCTGCTCGACCTTATCCCGAACCGCGTCGAATGTCGGCACGCCGGAAGCCGAATATCCGCCGGTGGGGGTGGGTGCGGCGGTTCCCACCCCGCCATGCGGTACCGGCGGTACCGGGAAGGTGCCCCCGACCTGCTCCGATGCGACCGGCACCACATCCGCGTCGACGACGACCGTGTCGAGATTCACAGGCGATCCGGTCTCCGCATGACCGGCTTCCACCTGGGCCAGCGCGGCGGCGACCTCGACCAGCCCCGGCCTGCCCGCGACCGCGGCACGCAGGACCGTCACCAGGTCGGCGTCGGGCAGCGCCGCCAGGCGGCCGAGGATCTCGCTGGTTTCGCTCATACCGCCAGGCTACGCAGCACGGCTCAGCTGTCGAGGAATTCCGACCATTCGGCGATGAGCTTCGGCCAGCGCGCGCCGAGGGTGTCGATGACGTCGTTGTGTCCCGCGCCGGGCACCACGATCAACTGCTTGGGTTCGGCGGCGGCCGCGTAGAGCCGTTCGGCGTGCCGCAGCGGGAGCAGTTCGTCGCGGTCGCCGTGCATCATCAGGATCGGCACCCGCAGGGTCGCGATGCGGCGCAGGCTCGGATAGGCGTCCGGGATGAGCGGGGCGGGCAGGAACGGATAGACCGAGCGGGCCGCGTCGCGCATCCCGCTGAAGGTGGACATGAGGATCATGCCCGCAGGCGGGTACTCGGTGGCCAGTTCCAGCAGCACCCCACCGCCGAGGGATTTGCCCAGGTAGAGGACGCGCTCGGGGTCGACCCCCGGCTGCTCGAGCAGGGCGGTGCGGGCGGCGCGCGCGTCGAGATAGGTGCCCTGCTCCCCCGGCGCGCCCGTGCTGTGGCCGAAGCCGCGGTAGTCGAAGGCCAGCACGTCGAAACCGGCGGTGACCAGCAGTGCGATGATCGCGACCCGGTCGCCGATGGTGCCCGCGTTGCCGTGCGCGTAGAGGATGTGCCCGCGCGGGCGCTCGGCGCGCACGAACCAGCCGTGCACGTCGATGCCGTCGGCGGTGCGCATGGTCAGGTCGCGGTAGTCCAGGCCGAGCGCGGCGGGGGTTTGCGCGACGTGCTTGTCCGGGTGATAGACCAGCGCGTTCAGCACCCGGGTCGCGGGATGACGGATCATTTGCCGCGACCCGCCTGGAATCCGAAGTCCCAGTGGTAGAGCCGCGCGATCTCCATCACGCCACCACCCGGCTGCCCGGCGGGCGGACGGATGAACGCGCCCTCGCGGCGCACCACGAGTTCGCCGTCGACGTTCTCGAGCACGGCCAGCACCGCGTCCCGGGAGTTGTCGACGCAGCCGTCGAGGGTCATCTCGATCGGCGCCGACCCGACCGGGTGCAGGGTGACCGTGGCGTGCACGCCGCGGAAATCGCTGGCGCCGTCGTAGATCGAGGCGAAGACCAGGACGCGCCGGAAGAACTGGGTGTAGTCGAGATTGATCGACAGGTTCTCGCCGGTGATGCTGGCGCCGGTGCGGTCGTCCTGGTCCAGGTGGATGAACGGCGGCTCGTAGAGCGCGCCGAAGCGGCGATCCAGCGCGCGCACCGAACCGATCGCGCCGTTGACCAGTTCGTAGAAGCAGCACAGGTCGAGGTCGATGTTCTTGCCCCGCAGTTTGCCGAACAGGCGGCCGGTGGCGGCCATGGAGGTCCAGTTCAGGTTCACCCGCATGACGCCGCCGGTGGCGCCGTGCTTCGTCAGCGAGACGGACGGGGCTTCCTTGGTCAGCGAGACCTTGCTCAGGTTGACCGGGGCGCCCTGCGGCTGGGGCTGTCCGAACTGGTGACCGGGCGCAGGTGGTTGACCTGGATGAGGTGCGCCGACGGGTGGCTGCCCCGGGAACGGCGGGGCAGGTGGCTGGCCCGGGTGCGGTGCGGGAGCGGGTGGCTGGCCGGGAAGTGGTGCGGGACTGGGCGGCTGGCCCGGGAATCCCGCCGAGGGGAACGGGGCCGGGGCGGGCTGGCCGGGATGCGGTTGGCCCGCTGCGGGAAACGGCGGGGCCGGGTGCGGAGCGTGGGGCTGCCCGGGGTGGGGAGCAGGCGCGAACGGCTGGCCGTGCGCAGGCGGTTGGCCGAGGTGCGGTGCGGGAGCGGGTGGCGGCGCGTACGGCTGGGCGGCGGGGGCGGGCTCGTCGTCGACGGAGATCCCGAAATCGGTGGCGAGACCGGCCAATCCGGAGTCGTATCCCTGCCCGACGGCCCGGAACTTCCACGCCCCCTGCCTGCGGTACAGCTCACCGAGCACGAACGCCGTCTCACTGGTCGCCCCGGTACTGTCGAACCGCGCGATCTCGCCGCCGGTCCCCGCGTCGAGCACCCGGATGTAGAGGCCCCGGAACTGCCCGAAGGTCCCCCCGTCGGCGGAGGCGGCCAGCACGATCGTCTCGATCTGCGCCTCCACCTGCGCCAGATTCACCGACAACGTGTCGACGACCGTGGCCCCCTGCTGCTTGCCTTCGTGCCGCACCGCCCCCGACGGATGCACCGCCTGGTTGTAGAACACGAAGTCGTCATCGGAACGCACCTTGGCCCCCGCGAGCAGCAACGCCGACGCGTCCGCGTCCGGCACCCCCGCCCCCGCCGACCAACCCAATTCGACCCGGACCGAGGCAGCAGGCACCGCCACATTGGCGCCTTTCATCATCGACACGCCGTCCAACCTATCCCGCGCCGCGTGGTCGCGGGCCGTGGGTGTCGGACCGCTTCGCTACCGTCTCCCACGGCGAGACGAAAAGGGGAGCAGCGAAATGGGATTCACGTCGAATTGGATGCTCGTGCACGGGCGGGCACCGGAGCAGATCTGGGCGGGACTCGGCGTACGACCGAGCGGGGTGCGCACGAACACCCCGCAAGGACGGCTGGTCGGCACACGCCGGGCCGACGGGGCCTACCTGTTGGTCGAGGACAATGCGGAAGAACCTGTCGAAGAGACCTGGGACCTCGCGGAACTGTCCGGCGGCGGCGAGGTGATCGCCGTCGGTGAGGTCGACGGCTCGGGAGGTGCGGAGCTGGCGCTGTGGCGCGACGGCCACAAGATCTGGGGCCTCACGGCGGACTGTGACAAGCTCGTGGTGTGGGGCGAGGTGCCCGCCGACGTCCTCACGGCCGTCGAGCATCATGGCCGCCCCTATCCGGATGACGAGGGCGAGCGGACGGACTACTTTTCCGGTGTTCTCGGCCTCGCCACCGCAGTAACCGGGTACCAGTGTGGCAGCGGCGTCGTCGGGATCGCGGCGGAGCCGTTCGACATCCTGGAAACCGCGGGAGTGGCGGACGTGCTGACCGGCTTCCCGACGGCGCTGGCGGACGCGCTGGCGGACAGCGGTTTCCGGCCGTCGCGGTCGCTCGACGGCCGACAGACCTGGTTCACCGCCGACACCCCGGTCCCCGGCCTCAGCGCGGGACTCGCCGTATCCCTCGACCGTTCGGGGGGCGGTGGCGTCCGGGTCGGAGGCGCGGTATGTGTCCTGTCGTCCGCCGCGGCGGACGTGCTCACGGCACTACCGGAGAATGCCGATCTCCCACGTACACGCTGGCACCCCGAATACGGCGAGATCGACTGGTGCGACTTCGATCATCCCGACAGCGACCCCGCCTATCGTCGTACCGCAACCCTGTGGTGCGCCGAGGACATCGACGATGGCGTGCGATGGGTATCGCGCAACCTGGACGGCCCGATGGCGACGTGGTTGGCCGGGTACTCGACCCTCGCGGACGTCGTTTCCCGCGCCAAGCGCACCCACAACCGGTGGGGAACCGAATCGGTGGACACCGACCAGGTGCGGGCCACGATCGCCTTCACCGCCGCGCACGGCCACCCGGAGGCGGCAGACCTCATGCGGTGGTATCTGCCCCGCGCCGGACGAGGGCAATCGGACACACCCGAGCGGGTTCTCGCCTTCGACGCGGTATTGCGCGCGCGATTCCCCGACTACGCGCGCGCCATGTCGTCCTGATCCGAGTGCCAACGGAAGCGACTGTCTGGAGGCTGCTTCCGTCGGCAGTCGACGACTAACCGCGCAGTTCGGCGCCGACGGCGGTGGTGGCCGAGGCGACGGCGGCGTCGCGGGCGGCGCTGGCTTCGTCCTCGGTGAGGGTGCGGTCGGGGGCGCGGAAGCGCAGGGCGTAGGTGAGGGACTTGCGGCCCTCGCCCGCCTGGGCGCCCTCGTAGATGTCGAAGAGCGTGATGTCCTCGAGGAGGTCACCGCCGCCGGTGCGCAGGGCGGATTCGACACTCGCGGCCGGGACCGCCTTCGCCACGCTGACCGAGACGTCCTGCAGCACGGCGGGGAACGCCGACACCGTGGGCGCGGGCCAGGAGTCGACCAGCGGCAGCGCGTCGAGGTCGAGTTCGAACGCGCAGGTCCGTGGCGGCAGCCCGGCCCGTTCCAGCACGGCCGGATGCAGTTCGCCCGCGTACCCGATGACGGCACCGTCGACCACCAGTTCGGCACAGCGGCCCGGATGCCACGGCAGCTGAGCGGCGGCGCGCCGCTCGATGGTGACACCGGCCGCGTCGGCGACGGCCTCGACCAGCGCGAAGGTGTCGGCGGCCTCGGCCGGGCGACCCGCACCCCACGGACCGCGCGGTTCCCGCTTGCCGCTCAGCACGGCCGCCACGTGCACCGGCTGATCGGGCAGCGAGGCGATGAGTTCGGCGATCTGCTCGTCGGTGGGACGGCGGTCCACCGGCAGCGCCGCGACCGCGTGCGTCTGCTCGCCGGGCAACACGACCTGGGCGATGCCGTAGATCGTGAGGTCGCGGGCGCCGCGCGAGATGTTGCGGGCGGCCACTTCCAGCAGACCGGGCAGCAGCGTGGTCGCCAACTCCGGGCGGTCGGCGTCGAGCGGGTTGAGCACACGGGTGGTGTTGCGGCGCGGGTCCTCGGCGTCCAGACCCCAGATGTCGAACACCCCGGCGGGCAGGAACACCGGCGGCGGCACCTCGATGGCGCCGTCGAAGGCCAGCGCCCGGCTCACGGCCCGGCGTCGCCGTTGGGCGGCGGTCAGTCCGCGGCCCGCGGGCGCGGTGGGCAGCACCGACGGGATCTGCTCGAGCCCTTCCAGCCGCAGCACCTCTTCGACGAGGTCGGCGGGCTGGGTGAGGTCGGGCCGCCAGCTCGGCGGGCGCACCAGCAGTTCGGTCTTGCCCGCGTCGTTGACCTCGATGTCGACGCTCGCGCCGATCTGGGCCAGCCGACGGACGGCGGTCCCGGCCGGGTAGGTGACCCCGGCGACGCGGTCGGGCAGGTCGATGTCCATGACGATCGGCGCGGCCGGTTCCAGTGGCACGCGAACGTCGGTGAGCGTGGATTCGATGGTGCCGCCGGTGATCTCGGCCAGCAGGGTGGCGGCGCGGTCGAGCGCGGCGAGGTTGATCTCGGGATCGACGACGCGCTCGTAGCGCTTGGCCGCCTCCGAGGACAGCTTGTGCCTGCGCCCGGTCCGGTACACCCGCAACGGATTCCAGGTGGCGGCTTCCAGCACCACGTCGGTGGTGCCCGCACCGACCTCGGTGCTCGCCCCGCCCATCACGCCCGCGAGCGAGATGACGCCGGAGTCGTCGGCGATCACCACGTCCTCGGCGTCGAGGGTGCGCTCGGTGTCGTCGAGGGTGCGCAGCGTCTCGCCCCGGTGGGCGTTGCGCACCACCAGGCCGCCGTGCAGCTTGGCTGCGTCGAAGGCGTGCAGCGGCTGGCCGAGTTCGAGCATCACGTAGTTGGTGACGTCGACGGCCGGGGAGATCGGGCGCATCCCCGACAGCATCAGCCGACGCTGCAACCACAGCGGGCTCACGGCGTCCGGGTTGATCCCGGTGACCCGGCGCACACCGAAACGGGTGCACTCGGAGTCGGCGTCCACCCGCACCGGCCAGGCCTCGGCGTCGGCATCGGGCAGCGTACGCACCGCCGGATCGGCGTATTCCAGGTCGAAGCCGCAGGCCAGCTCGCGGGCCAGGCCGCGCACCGAGAAGCAGTAGCCGCGATCGGGGGTGATGTTGAGTTCGATGATCGTGTCGTCGGTGCCCAGCAGCACATTGGCGTCGTCACCGGGCTCGGCCGAACCCGGCTCGAGCACCAGGATGCCGTCGTGGTCCTTGCCGATGCCGAGTTCGGCGACCGAGCAGATCATGCCGTTGGAGGTGTGCCCGTAGGTCTTGCGCGAGGAGATCTTGAACCCGCCCGGCAGCTCACCGCCGGGCAGCACCACCACGACGAGGTCGCCGACCGCGAAATTGCGGGCGCCGCAGACGATCTCCTGCAGCTCGGGGTTGCCGACGTCGACCTTGCAGAAGCGGATCGGCTTCTTGAACTCGGTCAGCTCGGTGATCTCGGCGACGCGGCCGACCACCAGCGGCTTGTCGATGTCACCGCCGATCGGCGCCAGCTCGTCGACCTCCTCCACCTCCAAGCCCACGCGGACGAAGCCCGCGTCGAGCTCTTCGGCGGAGACCGACCACTCGGGAGTGGTGCGCTGCAGGATCTCGGTCAGCCAGGACTGCGCTACTCGCACTTGACGTTTCGCTCTCTGTGTCGAAAGGGGGTGTCGCTCAGGACCGGATACCGAAGGGCAGCGTGAACCGCACGTCACCCTCGACGATGTCGCGCATGTCCGGGATGCTGGTGCGGAACTGCAGCGTGCGCTCCATGCCCATGCCGAAGGCGAATCCGGAGTACACCTGGGGGTCGATACCGCTGGCGATCAGCACCTTCGGGTTGACCATGCCGCAGCCACCCCACTCGATCCAGCCCGCGCCGCCCTTCTTGTTCGGAAACCACACGTCGACCTCGGCGGAGGGTTCGGTGAACGGGAAGTAGTTGGGGCGCATGCGCGTTCGGGTGTCCGGGCCGAACATCGCCTGGGCGAAGGCGTCCAGGGTGCCGCGCAGGTGCGCCATGGTCAGGCCCTTGTCGATCGCCAGACCCTCGACCTGGGAGAACACCGGGGTGTGGGTGGCGTCGAGCTCGTCGGTGCGGAAGGTGCGGCCGGGGCACACGACATAGATCGGCAGCTCGCGCTCCAGCATCGAGCGCACCTGCACCGGGGAGGTGTGCGTGCGCAGCACCTGGCGCGAACCCTCCGGGGCGATGTGGAAGGTGTCCTGCATGGTGCGCGCGGGGTGATCGGGCAGGAAGTTGAGCGCGTCGAAGTTGAAGTGCTCGGTCTCCACCTCGGGACCTTCGGCGACCTCCCAGCCCATCGCGACGAACGCGTCGGCGATCTCCTCGGAGATGACCGTGATCGGGTGCCGGGCGCCGACCGGGCGACGGCGGGCGGGCGCGGTGACGTCGATCTTCTCGGCCACCAGCACGGCCTGATCACGCTCTTCCAGCAGCGCGGCGCGGCGGGCCTCGAAGGCGTCGGAGACCCGCTTGCGGGCGATATTGACCCGCTTGCCCGCCTCGGCCTTCTCCTCCTTGGGCAGACTGCCCAGTCCACGCTGCGCCAGCGCGATCGGCGACTTGCCGCCGATGTAGTCGGTCTTGGCGACCGCCAGCGCATCCAGATCGGCCGCCGCCGCGAACGCCTTCTCGGCCTCCGCCGCCGCTGCCGCGAGTGCCTCCTCGGTCAAAGAGGCGTTCTGCTCGACTCCACTGTTGTCGTCGGCCACGATCTTCTCGACTCTCCCCTGGGGATCGGTTCACGGGCGCGTCATTGCCAACCCGCATCGGTGCTGGATAAATCCTATGGGATCGGGTTCGCGCGATTCATCCGGATTACCGGCACGGCGCGTACCGCCCATCGCGGGGTCCCGACTACGACCAACAAGTCCAGCTCAGGGGCCTCGACGGCGTCGCGACCGGCCCCGGGGAATTCGAGGGAACCGAATGGGGGTGATGTGCGTCCAACCGATCAAACACATCAGCGGTTCGACTCGAGAACAGGACGTTTCGATGCCTGAACAGACTTGTGATTCGACCCCGCCCCTGGGACGGCGTACGCGCCGGACGGTTCCCGGCAGTGGGCTGGCGCTGTGCGGCCTGGGTATCCATCCTCGGGGACGGCGTCCGTTTCCGCGGGCGGTGGGCCGGTGTGAACGGCCGGAGAACCCGTCCGGGTCTGGTACGACACAGCAGGAGGAGACCGAGTGAGCAGAAGGGTGGGGGCGGATCGTCGGTCGGAGCCGTCGGTGCCGCGGTTGTATGTGCGGTTCCAGGCGGTCGAACCGAATCGCCGTGGGTTGTTCCCCGGCGTATTCGCCCTGGTCAACGGTCTGTCGTCGGAGGGTCGACTGAGCGTGGAGCAGGAGCGGTTCCGCCGCAGCGGCAACGATTGGTTCACCGATCATCTGGTGAATCCCTACGAGGTTGATCGGCGGGTCTACGACCGTGATCGGCATCCGGGCGCGGTGGCCTGGTTCAAATCGTCGGCGTTGACGATGATCGACCGGGTCAGCGGCTACCTCGACATCCTCGACAAGCACGGGATCGCCTGGGAGCGGCTGGATTCCGACGAACCGGGGGTCATCCTGTACGAGGATCCGCAGCAGGTCGTCGCGGTCCCGGCGGTGATCGCCGCGGTGGGCTCGACCTGAGCCGAGCACCTACCTGCCCGACGCCCCCACGCCGGTGGGCCGCGTGCCAGGTCGGGTACGCGGCCCACCGGCGCCGGATCACGCGGATCGCGTGGTGTGACGGGGCAGGAAGGCCGCGACCACCGCCGCGACGGAGACCAGCCCCGCGCCCACCCACACGGCGGGGATCAACCCGTCCACGTAGGCATGGGGGTCGCTGTAGGAGCCTTGCGAGGCGAAGACCGAGGCGAGCACCGCGATGCCCATGGCCACACCCACCTCGCGGACGGTGCTGTTGATGCCCGAGGCCATGCCCTGATCGGCCGGAGAGGCACTGGCCATGACGATGGTGGACGACGGCGCGAAGGTCAGACCCATACCGATGCCGCCGAGCACGAAGGGGGCGATGAACGCGGGATAGGCCACATCGGTGCTGGTGATCAGGGCCATCCAGCCCAGCGAGACGGCCAGGCACAGCTGACCGGTGGCGATGAGCACCCGGGGGCCCACCCGATCGACGACCAGACCCGCCAGCGGCGCCACCACCATCGGCACCATGGTCCACGGCATCGTGCGGATACCGGACTCCAGCGGCGAGTAGCCCTGCACGACCTGGAAGAACTGCGCGAGCAGGAAGATCGCGCCGAACACCCCGGCGGAGAACCCGAAGGACACGATGTAGCTCAGGCTCAGGCCGCGCGAGGCGAACATGCGCAGCGGGAGCATCGGGTCGGTGACCACCCGCTCCCAGACGACGAACGCCACCAGCAGCACACCGCCACCGATCAGCGCGCCGAGCACCGGCCGCGCGGTCCAGCCGTCGTCGGCGCCGTGGATGACACCCCACACCAGCGCGAGCACGCCCCCGGACGAGAGCACCAGGCCGAGCAGGTCGAGTCTGCGTGCGGTGCCACGGGATTCGGCGAGCACACGCGCGGCGAACGGCAGCGCCAGCAGGCCGATCGGCACATTGAGCCAGAAGATCCACTGCCAGTTCAGCCCGTCGACGACCGCGCCGCCGACCACCGGACCGACCGCGACACCCAGACCGGCCAGGCCGCCCCAGATGCCGATCGCGGCACTGCGCATCCGCTCGGGCACCGCCGCGGCGAGCAGGGTCAGCGACAGCGGCATGACCGCCGCGCCACCGGCGCCCTGGATGGCGCGGGCCAGGATGAGCATCCACGGTTCGGTCGCCAGCGCGCACGCCGCCGACGCGGCCACGAACACCGCGATCCCGGCCAGGAACACCCGGCGGCGGCCGATCCGGTCACCCAGCGCCGAGGCGGTGAGCAGCAGCGAGGCGAACGACAGCGTGTAGGCGTTGATGAACCACTGCAGGTCCGACAGCGACGCGTTCAGTTCGTGCTTGATGACCGGCAGCGCGTTGGTCACCACGAGGTTGTCGAGGGTGACCATGAACATCGGAATGCCGACGGCGGCGATCACCGCGCCCACCGGGACGGATTTCACGCCCGAGGGCGTGGGTGGATCGGCGAGAACGGCGTCGCCGGGTTCGAGTGTCTGAGTCATGACCAGCCCTTGTTGTTATTCACTGATAACTAGTCTGATCATCGTTATGCATCGGCTGATAACATGTCAAGAGCAACGGCGCGCGAACTCGAGGAGGAGCCACATCCATGGGCGGCACGAGAACCCGGATGACCGCCGCCGAGCGCAGCGCGCAGGTGCTCGAGGCCGCGGTGCAGGCGTTCGCCGAATCCGGTTACGCCGCGACGAAAACCGACGAGATCGCGCGGCTGGCCGGGGTGTCGCAGCCCTATGTCATCCGGCTGTTCGGCACCAAACAGCAGCTTTTCCTGGCCGCGCTGCACGAGGTGTGCGGCCGGATCGAGGAGGTGTTCCGCAGCGCCCCGATCGAGCCCGGAACCGAGACCGCCGAGGCGCTGCGCGTTCTGGGCCACAGCTTCGACGTCTTCCTGGCCGAGCGCGAACTCCCGCTGCTGCTGCTCCACGGGGTCGCCGCCAGCGCTGATCCCGTGATCGGTGAGCGCATGCGCGAGCGGTTCGGCCGGATCTACCGCCTGATCAGCGAGCTGACCGGCGCCGACACCCTGGAATCACGCCGTTTCGTGGCGACCGGGATGCTGCTGACGATCATGACGGCCATGCAGGTGGCGGGCAGCGACGCGATCCCCCTGCCCTGGGCCACCGAAATCCTCGACGACCTACGGTCCGGCATCACACCCAGCTGCTGAGACCGCTACTTCGCGTGCTGCACGCGCGCGTTCGCGTAGAGGCAGATCGCCGCGGCCGCGGCCAGATTCAGACTCTCGGCGCGCCCGTGGATGGGGATGCGGACGCGGTGGTCGGCGCGGGCGGCCACGGCGGGATCGAGGCCGTGCGCCTCGTTGCCGAACAGCCAGGCGACCGGGCCGGTGAGGATCTCGTCGGCGTCGTCCAGGTCGACCTCGCCGGTGGCGGCGGTGGCCAGGATGGTCACCCCGGCCGCGGAGATGGCGTCGAGCGTGGCGGTGATGTCGCGGCTGCGCGCGATCGGCACGTGGAAGACGCTGCCCGCGCTGGCCCGCACGCATTTGCCGTTGTGCGGGTCGACGGTCTCCCCCGCCAGGATCACCCCGTCGGCGCCGACCGCGTCGGCGACCCGGACCAGGGTGCCCGCGTTGCCGGGTTCGGCGATCTCGACCGGCACGGCGAGGATGCGCGGGCCGCGGTCGAGCACCGTGGCGAGGGGCACATCGAGCAGCTCGCACACCGCGACCAGGCCCGGCGCGGTGACGGTCTCGCCGAGATGTTCGGCGGCGCGATCGCTGACCAGGGTGGTACGCACGCCGTCGGCGGCGGCACCGGCGATCAGCGCGGTCTCGCGTTCGGCCGCGGCGAGCGAATAGAACAGCTCACGGACGCGGCCGGTCTCCAGCGCGGCGGTGACGGCATTGGCGCCCTCGGCGAGGAACAGCCCCGCCTTGCGGCGCTGCGCGGCGCGCTGGAGCTTGACAGCGGAAACGACCCGCGGATTGCGCTCGGAGAGCGCGTCCACGGGTCGTTCCGACGAATCGCTGTGCGTCAAGCTCAGGCGGCCGAGGCCGGGGCGTTGACGTCGGCGGGCAGCGCGGCCTTGGCGACAGCCACCAGACCGGCGAAGGCCTCGGCGTCGGAGACGGCGAGCTCGGCCAGGATCTTGCGGTCCACCTCGACACCCGCGGCCTTGAGGCCCTGGATGAAGCGGTTGTAGGTGATGTCGTTCAGACGCGCGGCGGCGTTGATACGAGCGATCCACAGCTTGCGGAAGTCACCCTTGCGCGCCTTGCGGTCGCGGTAGGCGTAGGTCAGCGAGTGGAGCTGCTGTTCCTTGGCCTTGCGGTACAGGCGCGAGCGCTGGCCCCGGTAGCCCTTGGAGGCCTCGAGGATGGAACGGCGCTTCTTCTGAGCGTTGACGGCCCTTTTGACGCGTGCCACTGTGTCAGTCCTTGATCATCTGGGGGGCGCGAAGGCGCCCGAGTTCGGTAGTTGTCGGCGTCCGGTTGTCCCGGCCGCGGAATCGTCGGGGTGCGACGGTCTGCTTCACCCGAGAATCAGGCGAGACCGAGCAGCCGCTTCACGCGGGGGGCATCGACGTCGGCGACGGACTCCGTGCCTTCCAGACGACGAGTCCGGCGGGTGGACTTGTGCTCCAGGAGGTGGCGACGGTTCGCCTGCTCGCGAAGCAGCTTGCCCCGACCGGACACCTTGAATCGCTTCTTGGCGCCGCTGTGGGTCTTGTTCTTCGGCATGGAGATTCCTCTATCTAGTCGGTGAAATCGGTGTTACTGCGGGTCGGCCTGCGCCGCCTGCTCGGCAGGCGCGGTGGGCTCGACCAGCGCAGCCGGTTCGGCACTGGCGGGACCGGTCGGCAGCGGACGTGCCGGGGCGGATTCCTGCTGTGCCTTCACCCGCGTCTTCGCACCCTTGTGGGGCGCGAGGACCATGGTCATGTTGCGGCCGTCCTGCTTGGCCGAGGTCTCGACGAAACCGAGTTCGGCGACGTCGGAGGCCAACCGCTGCAGCAGCCGGAAGCCGAGTTCGGGTCGCGACTGCTCACGACCGCGGAACATGATCGTGACCTTGACCTTGGACCCGGCCTCGAGGAAGCGAACGACGTTGCGCTTCTTGGTCTCGTAGTCGTGGTCGTCGATCTTCGGGCGGAGCTTCTGCTCCTTGATCACGGTCTGGACCTGGTTCTTCCGGGACTCGCGCGCCTTCTGCGCGGTCTCGTACTTGAACTTGCCGTAGTCCATGATCTTGCAGACCGGTGGACGGGCATCGGGTGCCACCTCGACCAGGTCGAGATCGGCTTCGAGCGCGACGCGAAGTGCATCTTCAACACGCACGATCCCAACCTGCTCGCCGCCGGGTCCGATGAGACGGACCTCGGGAACACGGATGCGATCGTTGATGCGGGTCTCAGTGCTGATGGGGCCTCCTAGGTCAAGCGGTGTCGTCAGTAACGACCGCATGCAATAACTGCAACCCCTGTTTCAACACGAAAGCCCCGGTGCGGTATTTCACCGCCACGGGGCCCGATGTCGACCGATCGTCCACAGCCGATACCCTCGCGGGATCGGTGTCGACCTCCGGGTGCAGGGCACACGGAGAACCCATCACGGTGGACGGGTGACCGGGACCGTTTGCCGTGGACGATTGCTCGCCGGAAACGGTGGGAGTCGGGCTCCACTTATCTGCCCCACGGCTGCATGACACAACCAGGGGCGGTCGTCAGCGGAAAGTCTAGCATCGCATTCCGCTATCGCCGAATCGCCCCGGCGACGCGGGCCCGGCGCGGCCGCGCTATAGCCTGATCAGCATGACTGACGAGCTCGATCCCCCCGTGCGCGACCTGGCCGACATCCCCGCCGTCGAGGTGATCAGCCGGGCCGCGGTGATGCTGATGAGCTCGGCCGCGGAGAAGCTGGGCCTGGCCGGGGACGACCCCGCCTCGGGCGCCGGTGTCGACCTGGACGAGGCGCGCCGGGTGATCACCGCGCTGGCCGGGCTGGTCACCGCGTCGGTGGAGTACCTCGGCCCGCACGCCGGGCCGATCCGCGAGGGCCTGCAGGCGCTGCAGCGTGCCTTCCGCGAGGCGTCCTCGACGCCGGACGCGCCGGGCGCCGGACCGGGCGAGAAGTACACCGGTCCGGTGTACTGACCCACCACACGACAAGACCCGCCGACGTGAGCGTCGGCGGGTCTTCGTTTTCGTGCGATCCGCTCAGTGCGCGGATCTCAGGCCGTGCCACCCGGCGGGGTTCCCGGGGTGACCGAGACGGCCGAGCCGGTGGCGAGCATGTTGGCGATCGCCGCGAACAGCGTGGAGCTTCCGGTATCCATCAGTGGTTCCTCTCGATTCTGCCGGTCAGGCCGTCGGCTTGGTGGGCTCGTAGGCCAGCGAGGACCCGCCACTGAGGAAAGACAGAATCTGGGCGATGAGCGCCGTGGTGGCTTCATCCATGGGGACGTTCCTTTCGTACTGCACGACATCCACGATCGACGACATCCACGATCGCGCGGCCCGAATGTTACCCACGAGTGTTTCACTCCGCAGCTTTTTCGGAAAGTCCCCGGCGGGAGGATAGCCGGGCTCAGCGCAGAGCGGCCGCCTTTCGGGCCAGACGCTTGGCCGCGGCCGTCTCCGCCGGTGCCTTCTTGGCCGCCGGAGCCTTCTTCGCGGCCTTCTCGGCCGGTGCCTTGGCGGGCGTCGCGGCGAGCACTTCCTCGAGGAACTGGCCCGTGTAGCTGTCCGAGACCGCCGCCACGTCCTCCGGGGTGCCGGTCGCCACCACCGTGCCGCCGCCGGAACCGCCCTCGGGACCCATGTCGATGACCCAGTCCGAGGTCTTGATGACATCGAGGTTGTGCTCGATGACGATCACCGTGTTGCCCTTGTCGACCAAGCCGTTGATCACCTTGAGCAGTTTGCGGATGTCCTCGAAGTGCAGACCGGTGGTCGGCTCGTCGAGGATGTAGACGGTGCGGCCGGTGGACCGTTTCTGCAGCTCGGCGGCCAGTTTCACGCGCTGGGCCTCGCCGCCGGACAGCGTCGGCGCGCTCTGACCCAGTCGCACGTACCCGAGCCCGACCTCCACCAGCGTCTTGAGATACCGGTGGATCGAGGTGACCGGTTCGAAGAACTCGGCGGCCTCGTCGATCGGCATGTCCAGCACCTCGGCGATGGTCTTGCCCTTGTAGTGCACCTCCAGGGTCTCCCGGTTGTAGCGGGCGCCGTGACACACCTCGCACGGGACGTAGACGTCCGGCAGGAAGTTCATCTCGATCTTGAGCGTGCCGTCACCGGAGCACGCCTCGCAGCGGCCGCCCTTCACATTGAAGGAGAACCGACCGGGCTGATAGCCGCGGACCTTCGCCTCGGTGGTGGAGGCGAACAGGGTGCGGATCTTGTCGAAGACGCCGGTGTAGGTGGCCGGGTTCGAGCGCGGGGTGCGCCCGATCGGCGACTGGTCGACCTGCACCAGCTTGTCGAGCTGATCGACCCCGTTGATCCGGGTGTGCCTGCCCGGCACCTGACGGGCGCCGTTGAGCTTGTTGGCCAGCACCGTCGCGAGGATGTCGTTGACCAGCGTGGACTTGCCCGAGCCGGAGACACCGGTGACCGAGGTGAGCACGCCCAGCGGGAACATCACGTCGATGCCCTGGAGGTTGTGCTCGGTCGCGCCGACCACGGTGAGCTTGCGCTTCTTGTCCACCGGCCGCCGCACGAACGGAATGTCGATCTGCTCGCGCCCGGACAGATACGCGCCGGTCAGCGACTCGGGCTCGGTCAGCAGCTCGGTGTACGGGCCGCTGTGCACCACGCGGCCGCCGTGCTCACCGGCCAGCGGGCCGATGTCGACCACCCAGTCCGAGGCGCGGATGGTGTCCTCGTCGTGTTCGACCACGATCAGCGTGTTGCCCAGCTTCTTGAGCCGCAGCAGCGTCTCGATCAGCCTGCGGTTGTCGCGCTGGTGCAGGCCGATCGACGGCTCGTCGAGCACGTAGAGCACGCCGACCAGGCCGGACCCGATCTGGGTGGCCAGGCGGATGCGCTGGGCCTCGCCACCGGACAGCGTCGCCGCGGCCCGCGAGAGGGTCAGATACTCCAGGCCCACATCGAGCAGGAAGCCGAGCCTGGCCTGGATCTCCTTGAGCACCTGACCGGCGATCGCGGCCTCGCGCTCCCCCAGCGTCAGCGAGTTCAGGAACTGCGCGCACGCGCCGATCGACAGGTCGGCCACCTCGGCGATCGACTTGTCGGTGCCGTCGGCGGCCAGGGTGACCGCCAGGATCTCCGGCCGCAAGCGTGAGCCGTGGCAGACCGGGCACGGCACATCGCGCATGTAGCCGTCGTAGTGCTCCTTCATCTGCTCGGACTCGGTGTTGTCCATGCGCCGGTGCAGGAACGGCATCACGCCCTCGAAATCGGCGTAATAGGAGCGCTTGCGGCCATAGCGGTTGGTGTAGGAGACGTGCACCTGGTCGGAGCTGCCCTCGAGCACCGCCTTGCGGGCCTTGGCGGGCAACTGCTGCCACGGGGTGTCCATGGAGAAGCCGATCGCCTCGGCCAGGCCGGACAGCAGCCGGTTGAAGTACTCGGCGGTCTGCCCGCGCGCCCACGGCGCGATCGCGCCCTCGGCCAGGCTCAATGCCGGATCGGGCACCACCAGCTCCGGGTCGACCTCCTTGCGGATACCGAGACCCGTGCAGTCGGGGCAGGCGCCGTAGGGCGAGTTGAACGAGAACGAGCGCGGCTCGAGATCCTCGATATCGAGCGGATGACCATTCGGGCAGGCCAGGCGCTCGGAGAAACGCCGCTCCCGATCGTGCGCGTGCTCGTCCCGATCGACGAAATCGAGCACGACGATGCCGTCGGCCAGCCGCAACGCGGTCTCGATGGAATCGGTGAGCCGCTGCTTGGACCCCGACTTGACCGCCAGCCGGTCGACCACGACCTCGACGTCGTGCTTCTCCTGCTTCTTCAGCTTCGGCGGATCGGTGAGCGGATACACCACCCCGTCCACCCGCACCCGCGAATAACCCTGGGTCTTGAGCTGGTCGAACAGGTCGACGAACTCGCCCTTGCGGGTCCGCACCACCGGCGCCAGCACCTGGAACTTCAAGCCCTCGTCCATGGCCAGGACCTGGTCCACGATCTGCTGGGGGCTCTGCTTGGCGATCAACTCGCCACACACCGGGCAGTGCGGAGTACCGGCGCGGGCATAGAGCAACCGCAGGTAGTCGTACACCTCGGTGATCGTGCCCACCGTGGACCGCGGGTTACGGTTGGTCGACTTCTGGTCGATCGACACCGCGGGCGAGAGACCCTCGATGAAATCGACATCCGGCTTGTCCATCTGTCCGAGGAACTGCCGCGCGTACGCCGAGAGCGACTCGACATAGCGCCGCTGACCCTCGGCGAAGATCGTGTCGAACGCCAGGCTCGACTTCCCGGACCCGGACAGACCGGTGAACACGATCAGGCTGTCGCGTGGCAGATCCAGGTCCACACCCTTCAGGTTGTGTTCCCTCGCTCCGCGCACAGTGAGGCGTTCCGCCACCTGGTGAATCCCTTCTCCATCGTCATCCGCCACCCGGACATGAACCCCCGCACGCCATGCTAGGCCGGACCACCGACAGGAATATTGGAGCGCTGGCGCGCTCGAGTTCGCGCCCCCTCGGGTCCCGTCGATCAGGCACCGTTTCTTGCTCCTTCGTCGCCTACGAAACGGCGCCCGATCGACGGGACGGGCGCGAACCGCCGACTTCGTCGGCGATCCCTCCTCGGGGTCGGGATGTGCGGGGTTGGGTGAGGTGGTTGTCGTGCGGGTTGTCTGTTCAGTTCCTCGTCTGCGCCCGGGATTTCGGCGTGCGGGCTAAGTTTGAGCGTGGGGGTCGGGTGGCAGGGTGGGGGCGATCGACATGATGAAGGAGCCGCAGTGCTCGAGGTGTTTCTGGTCGATGATCACGAGATCGTGCGGCGTGGACTGATCGACCTGCTGGAGGGTGACCCAGAACTCAGTGTGATCGGGCAGGCGGGCGGTGTCGCGGAGGCGATGGTGCGCATTCGGGAGGCGCGGCCCGATGTCGCGGTGCTGGATGTGCGGCTGCCCGACGGCAACGGCATCGAGCTGTGCCGCAATCTGCTGGCCGAGTTCGAGGACCTGCACTGCCTGATCCTGACCTCGTTCTCCGACGAGCACGCGATGCTGGACGCGATCCTGGCGGGGGCCAGCGGCTATGTGGTGAAGAACATCGACGGCATGAAGCTGGCCGACGCCATCAAACAGGTGGGCGCGGGGCACTCGCTACTCGACACCAGGGCCGCCGACGCGCTGCGGGCCCGGCTGCGACGCAGCACCGAGCCCTCGGGGGCGCTGGCGGGCCTCACCGATCAGGAGCGGCGCCTGCTCGAACTCCTCGGTGAGGGCCTGACCAACCGCCAGATCGCGGCCCGCATGTTCCTGGCCGAGAAGACGGTGAAGAACTACGTCTCCCGCCTGCTCGCCAAACTGGGCGTGGAACGCCGCACCCAGGCGGCGGTCCTGGCCACCAAACTCCGCGAGGAACCCTGACGGGTCAGGCGGGGACGACGATCGTCAGGTCGCCGTCGTAGCGGCGGTACAGCAGGTTGCCGCGGCCGGTGTGGCTGTCGGTGAAGAACAGGTACGGCAGACCCCCGGTGCACAGCACGTCGGAGGCCTCGTCCTCGGCGTAGACGGGAGCGGCGTCCTGGACCACACGCACCGGCATCGCGCTGGCGGTCAGCGGCAGCCCGGCCTGCTCGTCGACGGCGAGGGTGTGCCGCTGTCGCGCCAGGTTGACACCGTGCGGGTCGGCCCAGGTGACGATGGCGTCCTCGCCGGTGAGGGCGTCGGTGAACAGGTAGGCGTCGTAGTCCATCGCGTCGAGCACGGTGCTGGCCTCGAGCGGCGTGCCGGTCATCAGGGCGCAGTCCTTGCGACGGATGATCGGCCGGGTCTCGGTGACCTGCGCCAGCGGCCTGCGGGCCGGATCGGGCCAGGCGCCACGCGTCTCCTTACCGGCGCGACGCGCGAGCTGGCGGTCGAGCCGCTCGGCGGCGAAGGTGACCGCGAACCCGCCGGGGCCGGTCACCTGCACGCGGGTGAGGGTCTCGTTGGTGCGGATGTTGGCCTGCACCAGGGTCGGCTCGTCGCAACCCTGCGGCGCGGTGACGCGCACGCGAGCCGGACTGTCGAGGTGATGCCTGCGCATCACGCGAGTGATGGCGCGGACCGCCCGGGTGACGTCCTGAGCCGGTACCTCGCCACGGGTGGTCACCGCGAGCTCGGGGTCCGCGGCGGTCGTCCAGTGCTGGGTGCTCGACAACGAATTCATCTCTTGCCCCACTTCTCGATCCCATTTCCCGGTGCCCTATGCCACCATCGGGGGCCGGTGCGAGTGAAGGGCCGAAAGTCCCAACATTGCGGACTAGACTTTGCGTCTGATCGGTAGGGGCGGCACGGCGCGAAGGACACGGCGATGACGAATGACGGTCGGGGTGACCGCTATTCGCCGGGGCGGACCGTCTCCCAACAGCGTCTGCGCGACCTCCTCGGCGAGGTGGCCGACCGCGTCGAGGTGATGATCGGCTCGCGCGACCGGATGGACGGCCTGGTCGAGGCCATGCTCACCGTCACCGCGGGCCTGGATCTGGACGAGACCCTGCGCACCATCGTGCGCACCGCGATGAACCTGGTCGACGCCCGCTACGGCGCGCTGGCGGTGCGCGGCCACGATCAGCAGGTCGCGCAGTTCATCGACGAGGGCCTGCCGGACAAGATCCGCGAACGCATCGAGCGATTACCCGCCGGGCACGGGGTGCTCGGCGCGGTGTTCGCGGAGAAGGCCCCGCTGCGCCTGGACGATCTGACGAAACACTCCTCCTCGGTGGGCTTCCCGGCCGGGCATCCGCCGATGCACACGTTTCTCGGTGTGCCGGTGCGCATTCGGGACAAGGTCTTCGGCAGCCTGTATCTCACCGAGAAGTCGAACGGGCAGCCGTTCACCGAGGAGGACGAGGTCCTGGTGCTGGCGCTGGCCGCCGCGGCGGGCATCGCGGTGGACAACGCGCGCCTCTACGAGCAGGCGCGCACCCGCCAGGCGTGGATCGAGGCCACCCGCGACATCGCCACCGAGTTCCTGGCCGGTACCGAATCCGACCGGGTGCTGGCGCACGTGGTCGACGCCGCGCGCGGCCTGACCGGCTCGCACCAGGCGTTCCTCGCCTCGGTGCCGGTGCCCGACGAATCCCCCGGTGAGATCTCCGAACTCGTGATCACCCAGTGGACCGGGCCCGACGCCGGGCAGGACTGGCAGACCATCCCGATCGCGGGCACCGCCCTGGGTGACGCGTTCACCCGGCGCACTCCCCTGCGCTACGACAACACCGCCGAGGTGACCCTCGGCATCGACTTCCCCGGCTCCGAAACCCCGTGTGCCGGACCGGCCCTGGTGCTGCCGCTGTGCACGCCCGACGCCACCCTCGGCGTGCTGGTGACCATTCGTCCGCCCGGCTTCGCGCCCTATTCGGACGAGATGATGGAACTCACCGCCGCCTTCTGCGATCAGGCCGCGCTGGCGGTGCGGCTGGCCGACGCGCAGCGCCGGATGCGCGAGCTCGACATCGTCGCCGACCGCGACCGGATCGCCCGCGACCTGCACGACCACGTCATCCAGCGGCTGTTCGCGATCGGTCTGACCGTGCAGGCGACGCTGCCCAAGGCCGTGGTTCCCGAAGTGCGGCAGCGGCTTTCGACGGTGATCATGGACCTGCAGGAGGTGGTGCAGGAGATCCGCACCTCCATCTTCGACCTGCACGCCAGCGGCCCCGAGCACAGCGCGAGTCTGCAGCAGCGGCTGGAGGTGGCCATCCGGCGCCAGACCGCCGATATCGCCCTGCGCGCCACCATCCAGGTGTCGGGGCCGCTGTCGGTGCTCGATCCGCAGCTGGCCGATCACGCCGAGGCGGTGGTGCGCGAGGCGGTGAGCAACGCGGTGCGCCATTCCGGCGCCGACACCGTCGCCATCGTCATCGAGGTGGCCGACGATCTGACCATCACGGTCAGCGACAACGGCTGGGGCATCCCGAACCACGTCATCCGCAGCGGGCTGCGCAATCTCGAACAGCGCGCGCAGGAGGCGGGCGGGCGCTTCGAGGTGGGTCCGGCCCAGCCCGCCGCCACCGACGAGGACCATCCGGAGCTCCCGGGTACCCGACTGCGCTGGGCCGTGCCGCTGCCGCAGGACCATCCGACCGGCGGTTACGCGCTGGCGGGCGGGCCCGACGGCGGCGACATCGACTGAGTGTCCTCAGGCCGCGGCGAGCACCACGGCGGCATTGTTGCCGCCCATGCCCATCGACAGTTTCATGGTCGGGCCGCCGGTGAGCGGTGCCGTGCCGTCGAGCAGGCGGGGGTGCGCCGGGGCCGTCACCGGCGCCGAGACGGCGAGGCCGCGCTCGTAGGACAGCGCCAGCGCGGCGATCTCCACCGCCGCGGACGCGCCCTGGCAGTGGCCGACCAGCGGCTTGAGCACGGTGACGGCGGGACGGTCGTCGAAGACCGTGCTGAGCACCGCGCGTTCGGCGGCGTCGCACTGGCGGGTGCCGGTGCCGTGCGCGCTGAAATAGTCGATCTCGGCGGCCTCGAGCCCGGCGGCGGTGAGCGCCTGCCGCGCGCACGCGATGAGCTGGGCGTGGGTGGGTTCGACGGAGACGACGTGGAAGGCGTCGTTGTTCATGGCACCGCCGAGCACGCGGGCGTACGGGACCTCGACCGCCTCGGTGAGCAGCAGCGCCGAGGACGCCTCGGCCATGACGAAGCCCAGCGAGTCCTCCTGGAAGGGGCGGCAGGCGGTGAACGGGTCGACGTCGGCGACCGCGGCGCCCATCCGGACGAAGTGATCGAGCATGTCGGGGGTGGCCGAGATGTCGGTGCTCACGCACAGCACGTCGTCGACCAGGCCCGCGGCCAGCCACAGCTGGGCGGTCAGCAGGGCCACGGTGCCGGAGCTGCACGCCGCGGACACGTCCATCGCGGGTCCGTGGAAGCCGAATTCCTGCATCACCACCGAGATGGCCGTCGACGGCAGCAGCGGCAGGTAGTCGCGGGGGCGGCGGTGGCCGTGGTCGACGAGGTAGAAATCACGCCAGTCGGCGACGTCACCGAGGGTGACCGCGTGCACCATGCCGACCGTGCGGCCCGCCCGGCGCCAGCCCCTGGCCTCGGCGTCGGCCACCGCTTCGGCGGCCACCGCGGTGACGGCGCGCCCGAACACCCCGCGTCCGTGGGCGGGATCACCGAGGGCGGGAATCCGGCCGACCCAGGCGTGCTGGTCACGTCCGGGCCCGTAACCGGGGTGCAGGCGCGCGGCGGGCTTCCCGGCCAGCAGCCCCTGCCACAGGGTTTCCCGCCCCCAGCCGTAGCCGGAGACGACACCGACTCCGGCGATGGACATAGAATCGAGACGGTGGGCCATACCGCCGGGACGCACGTCCGGTTTCACGTCGCTCCTCGCGGATCTCATCGAGGGTCACCACAATAGTCCTGTGCACCGTCGCCAGACCAGGCCGAGATCGGGGGTATCGCAGTGGGAGAAGCATCGTCCGACGCCGCGAGCGCCGAGCAGCTCGCGCAGCGGTACCGCTCGCTGGTCGAACACACGCCCGACGCGCTGTGTGTGCACGAATCGGGCACCATCGTCTATGTCAATCCGGCCATGGTGCGGCTGCTGGGCGCCCGCTCGGCCGAGGACCTGCTGGGCCTGTCCATCACCGACTTCGTCCATCCGGACTCGATCCCGGCGATGCTCGAGCGCATCGAGCAGCTGACCGCCGAGGGCGCCGCCTCCCCACCGACCGAGATGGACCTGGTCCGCGTCGACGGGCGCAGTGTCCCCGTGCAGACGGTGTCGGTGCTCACGGTCTGGCAGGACGAACTGGCCTACCAGGTGGTGGTGCACGATCTGACCGCCCAGCGGGCCGCGGAGGCCTCGGCCCGGCGCGCCGAGGCACACTTCACCACGGTGGTGTCCCAGCTCGAGGAGGGCGTGCTCGTCGTCGACCGGCGCGGCAGGCTCGAATCGATCAACCCGGCGGGCAAACGCATCCTGGGCATCGACGACACGACCGCGGTGGTCGGCAGGCACATCGACGAACTTCCCGTCACCATGGTCGACCGCGACGGCGGTCCGCTCCCGGCCACGCGGCATCCGATGGCGCACACCCTCGCGACCGGCGAGGCCGTCACCCAGTTCATCTTCGGGGTCGAGCACGCCGACGGCAGCCAGGTGTGGTTGTCGTGCAACTGCCGTCTGCTCAATCCCGGCAGCCCGGATTCCTCGGGGGTGTCCTCCTTCGCCGACATCACCGAGTACCGGGCCAGCCGACGTCAGCTCGAGTACCAGGCCACCCACGACGCGCTGACCGGGCTGGCCAACCGGTCGCTGATCCTGTCCCAGCTGTCCTCGGCGCTGGCCGACGAGGGCGGCAGCCTGGTCACCACGGTGCTGTTCATCGACCTCGACGGGTTCAAGGCGATCAACGACACCCTGGGCCACGCCATCGGCGACATCGTGTTGCAGATCGTCGCCCAGCGGTTGCAGCGCGCGCTGCGGGTCTCCGACGTGGTCGGGCGCCTGGGCGGCGACGAGTTCCTGGTGCTGCTGGCCGGGCATCCCCAGCGCGCGGACCTGCCCGCGCTGGTCGAGCGGCTGCGCACCACCATGGCCGAGCCGATCATCGCACGCGGGCACCGGCTCGAGGTCACCGCCTCGATCGGGATCACCGAGCTCGGTCCGCACGAGCTGCGCACGCCCGAGGCCGTCCTGCACGACGCCGATCTGGCCATGTACCGCGACAAGCCCTCGGCCCATCGTGATGTCGGTCTCGGCCCGAACCGGCGTTCCAACAGCACCCACGCGTCCTGATCGCGGACGCGGACCCCGACTCCGCGCGGACAAGTAGACTCGACAACTCTGTTCTCAACGCGGTGACAAGGAGTCCTGTTTTGCCCGACCGCCTCGCCGAGGAACGCACCGCGGAACCGGCGCACAGCCGCGAACTCGACCAGGAGCAGCAGTACCTCTCGGTGCTCTACACCAAGCTCGACGGCATGCGCGCGTACGCGCAGAACCGCCTCAAGACCGTGCTGCTCGAGACCGGCGGTACCCCGCAGGCGCGCAGCGAACGGGAGTCGTTCACCCAGCTCTACCACGAGGACCTGGCCAAATACGACGCCGCCGAGCACGGCCTGTGCTTCGGCCGGATCGACCTCGACGGTGAGTCCGCCGAGCCGCCGCGCTACATCGGCCGCCTGGGCATCCTCGACGAGGACAACGACTACGAACCGCTGCTGCTGGACTGGCGCGCCCCGCTGGCCCGCCCGTTCTACCTGGCCACCACCGCCAATCCCGAAGACGTCGTCCGCCGCCGCCACATCCGCTCACGCAACCGCGCGGTCACCACCATCACCGACGAATACCTGGACCTGGCCGCCGCCGAACGCGACGGCGCGATCGGCACCGACGACGGCGTGGGCGGGGAGAGCGCGCTGCTCTCGGCGCTCAACGCGGCCCGCACCGGGCACATGAACGACATCGTCGAGACCATCCAGAGCGAGCAGGACGCGATCATCCGCTCCGAGCACAAGAGCGTGCTGGTGGTGCAGGGCGGGCCGGGCACCGGCAAGACCGCGGTCGCGCTGCACCGCGCCGCCTACCTGCTCTACACCTACCGCCAGCAGCTGGCCAAGAGCGGCGTGCTGATCATCGGCCCCAACGCCACCTTCCTCGATTACATCGGTCAGGTGCTGCCCTCCCTCGGTGAGACCGGTGTGCTGCTCTCGACGATCGGTGACCTGTATCCCGGGGTGAAGGCGGTGCGCGAGGACTCGCTGCGCGCTGGCGAGATCAAGGGCTCCCTCGACATGATCGAGGTGCTCAAGCAGGCCGTGCGCGACCGGCAGGAGGTGCCCGCCGAACCGGTGCGGCTGTCCTTCGACGGCTACCCGGTGACCCTGGATCGCAAGATCGCGACCAAGGCGCGCGGCCGGGCCCGCTCCTCGCGGCGTCCGCACAACCTGGCCCGCCCGATCTTCGCGTCCTCGGTGATCGACGCGCTCACCGATCAGCTCGCCGCCACCATGGGCGCGGATCTCTCCGGCGGGGCGAGCCTGCTCAGCTCCGCAGACCTCACCGAGATCGGCGACGAGATGCGCGCCGACCCGCAGGTGCAGGCCGCCATCACCGCGCTGTGGCCGATCCTGTCGCCGCAAGAGGTGCTGGCCGATCTGCTCGCCGACCCGGCCCGGCTCGACCGCGCGGCCAAGTCGCTGAGCCCGGCCGACCGCGCCGAGCTGGTGCGCGCCGACGACGGCACCTTCGCCGCCGCCGACGCCCCGCTGCTCGACGAGCTGGCCGAACTGCTCGGCGTCGACGACACCGAGGAACGCGAGCGCTCCCGCCGCCGCTGGCGCGCCCAGCTGGCCGAGGCCCAGGACGCGCTCGACATCCTGACCGGTTCGGCACCGCAGGACATCGAGGACGAACTCGACCCCGAGATCCTGATGGCCTACGACCTGATCGACGCCTCCCAGCTGGCCCAGCGCCAGGAATTCGGCAACCGGCAGACCACCGCCGAGCGCGCCGCGGGCGACCGCACCTGGACCTACGGGCATGTCATCGTCGACGAAGCCCAGGAACTCTCGGAGATGGCCTGGCGGATGGTCATGCGACGCATTCCGAACCGCTGGATCACCGTGGTCGGCGATGTCGCCCAGACCGGTGATCCGGCGGGTGCGTCGTCGTGGCAGCGGGTGCTGGAACCCTATGTGGCGCAACGCTGGAAGCTCACCGAGCTGTCGGTGAACTACCGCACCCCGGCCGAGATCATGACGGTCGCCGGGGACGTGCTGGCCGCGATCGATCCCGAGGGTCGGGTACCGCGCTCGGTCCGGGAGACCGGTCATCCGCCGCGCGCGCACCGGGTGCGGCCCGAAGGGGTGCGCGCGGAGGTGGCCCGACTGCTCGAGCTCGAGCACGGCCCGGGTACCAGCGCGGTGCTCGCGCCCGCGGCGCTGATCCCGGAGCTGTCCGCGCTGGCCGGGGAATCGGTGCAGGTGCTGACTGTGCACGACGCGAAGGGCCTCGAGTTCGACCGGGTGTATCTGGTGGAGCCGGGGGCGATCCTGAGTGAGTCGCCGCGCGGTCTCAACGACCTCTACGTCGCGCTCACCCGCGCCACCCAGCGGCTGGCCGTGGTGCACACCGAGGACCTGCCCGAGGTGCTGGCCGCGCTCGCACCCGCCTGACACACACGAAAGCCCCGGATCGCGGTGCGGTCCGGGGCTTTCGTTCGTCCGGTCAGCGGACGGTGTGCACGATCAGCACGTCCGAACGCGACTTGCGGGCCACGTCCGAGGGCACCGAACCCAGCAGGCGGCCGGTGAGGGTGTTCAGACCTCGGTTACCGACGACGAGCAGGTCGGCCTTGGTCTCGCGGACCAGGTCGAGCAGCGAGTCGACCGGCTCGCCGACGATGGCGCGCTCGACGATGTTCTTGGCACCGGCGGCGGTGGCCTTCTCCCGCGCGACGTGCAGGATCTCGTTGGTCGGCGCGGAGCCACGGACCTGGTAGGCCTCGTCCTTGAGCACATCGGCCGCGGCGGCGACGTCGCGATCGTCGGTCGGGAAGTACGCGCAGGCGAGCACGAGAGTGGCCTCCGCAGCGCCGGCGAGTGCGGCGGCCTTCTCGACGGCGACGTACGACGAGTCCGAGCCATCAGTACCGACGACAATGGTCCGGTAGGCGGTCATCTCTCCTCCAACTTGGTCGGCGCCGGCACCGAACCACCCGGGAATCGAGCGTCGGCGCGGCAATTGGGTCGACCCTAACGCCAAAACAGGGCGATTTATCAGAAATCGCAACAGATCACACCGGGAGTGTCGATCGGCGTCCACGCTGGTGCGGTGGCCTGCGCGACACTCGTGAACAGCTACCTGCGGCGATTACAGACCGGACGCGCGAAACTGTGGCCTATCACAACGGAATCAATGCCGGTGCGCGGCTGGGACTTTCCTCACATCACCCGGAGAAACTGGGCAGTCCACAGGCCGCGCTGCCACTGCCGGTGCTCGGCTCGACGGTCACCGTGGCGGGGACGATCCAGTGCGTGGTGACGCCGTCGACCTTCGCGGTCAGCAGATGCTCACCCGCCGAGGCCGGACGCCAGGTCGTGTCGGTGGTGCCGATCGTGGGCACCTGCACCGCGCCGATCACCTGGCCGTCGTCGTAGAAGGTGACAAGGGCGCCCGCGTCGCTGGAGCTGTAGCCGACGACGTTGGCGGCCGTGAGCTGATAGGAGCAGCCGACCTTGTGGTCGGTGCCCTCGACGGCGACCCGCTGTTCGCCCTCGGCGCCCGCGTGCGGGGCGAGCAGTGCCGCGGCGGTCATCACGGTCGCACAGGCGGCACCGAGCAGGGCGGGACGGGAAATTCGACGAAAAGTTGTTCTCACGTCGCCGACACTATCGATGGGTTCCATCACAACCAGTCGAAATGACAATATTTCAGACCTCCACCGAGGCCGCGCGCGCATATTCCGACGGCGCCATCCCGATCTCCGCGGTGAACTCGCGCGTGAAATGCGCCTGATCGAAATAGCCGAGATCGGCGGCCAGTTCGGCCAGGTCCACGCGGTCACCGCGGGCCAGCCGATCGGCGGCGTCCTGTAACCGGAAACGGCACAGCACCCATTTCGGCCCGGCCCCCACATAACGCCGGAACAAACGCTGCACGGTGCGCACCGGAACACCGAACCGCGCGGTGACCTGATCGACGCGTGTGAGCTCCGGATCGTCGGCCATCGCCGCCACGATCCGCGCGACCAGCGCGAAATGCGGATCGTCCGAACGTCCGCGCCCCGCGAAGAACGCCTCGATCACTTCCCGCCTGCGCTCGTCGGACGTCTCGGCCAGCACCTTTTCGGTCAACCCCGCCGCGGCCGGAAGCACCTCGGCCAGCGGTGCCGAATCATCGCGCAGCACACCGACATCCATCCCCGTGAACGCCCCGAAACCACCCGGGACGAAACGGATGCCGAAAGTCTCGCCCTCCCCGCTCAATTCCCGCACGTACTTGGTGGTGCACACCCCGTTGACGAAACCGCCCGTGCGCACCGCGCTGCGCTCGAAGGTGACGTTCACGCACGGAAACGACAGCACCTGCGCGTGATAGGCCGGGCGGCCGCGCAGATCCCAGCGCACCACCCAGTACCGGTCCGCGAAACCGGACAGCGCAGGCCCGACCGTCAGCCGGTCCAAGCGGCGATGCCGGGCCTGCTCCCCCGGATGCAGAATGCCGCGCTGATCACCGGATTCCGGCGACTCACCGGGCACGACGACCTCCCCCGCTCGGCTGTCGCGTTCTTACAAGACCCCCGCGCACCGGACGACCAAGATCGATGTCATGACCGAATCCGTCACCCCCATTCCCGAGGGCTACCACTCCATCACCTGTTTCCTGGCCGTGCCCGACGGCAACGCCGCCATCGACTTCTACACCACGGTGTTCGGCGCGAAGGTGCTCAGCCGGGCCGACCGCCCCGACGGACAACCCGCCCACGCCGAACTCCTCATCGGCGACTCCACCCTCCAACTCGGCATGCCGATCCCGGAGAACAACGTCCTCGCCCCGCAGGACTGGGTGCACACCTCGATCGTGCACTACTGCCCCGATGTCGACGCCGTCGTCGCCCGCGCGATCGAGCACGGCGCCCGCACCGCCGAAGAGCCGCAGACCTTCGTCAACGGCGAACGCTTCGGCGTGGTGATCGACCCCTTCGGTCACCGCTGGGCGGTCATCACCCGCGTGGAAGAAGTCTCCCGCGAGGAAGCCGACCGCCGCATCGCCGAATGGATGAACGCAGTGACATAGCGGCTGGCGCCGCGGGGTTTTCGGCCCTGAGGGCCTCGCACCCGAGCGGCGATACTTCGCCTGCGGCGTTACGTCTCGCCGCTCGGGTGCGAGGCGGCCGAAAACCCGGGGGTGTCGCGGCGATCGGACCGACATCGCTGCCTAGCCGATGCCCGCTGCGTCCATACCGCGGAGTTCCTTCTTCAGGTCCGCGATCTCGTCGCGTAAGCGGCCTGCCAGCTCGAACTGGAGTTCGCGGGCCGCGTTCATCATCTGTGCGGTGAGCTGGGTGACCAGGTCGGCCAGTTCGGCGCGCGGCATGGACTTCAGGTCGCGTTCGGCGTAGATCCCGGCGCTGACCGCGCGGCCGGGCTCGCCCTGGGCACGGCGGCCACGGCTGGCGTTGCGGCCCGAACCGCCGACGGCGACCTCGTCCTCGGCCTCCTGATACACCTGATCGAGGATGTCGGCGATCTTCTTGCGCAGCGGCTGGGGGTCGATGCCGTTGGCCTCGTTGTAGGCGATCTGCTTGGCGCGGCGGCGATCGGTCTCGTCGATGGCGTGGCGCATCGAGTCGGTGATCTTGTCGGCGTACATGTGCACTTCACCGGAGACATTGCGCGCCGCGCGGCCGATGGTCTGGATGAGGCTGGTGCTCGACCGCAGGAAGCCCTCCTTGTCGGCGTCCAGGATCGCGACCAGCGACACCTCGGGCAGGTCGAGGCCCTCGCGCAGCAGGTTGATGCCCACCAGCACGTCGTACTCGCCCAGCCGCAGCTGCCGCAGCAGTTCGACGCGGCGCAGGGTGTCGATCTCGGAGTGCAGGTAGCGCACCCGCACGCCCAGTCCGAGCAGGTAGTCGGTGAGGTCCTCGGCCATCTTCTTGGTCAGGGTGGTGACCAGTACGCGCTCGTCGCGTTCGGTGCGGCCGCGGATCTCGTGCACCAGATCGTCGATCTGGCCCTTGGTCGGCTTCACCACCACGTGAGGGTCGACCAGGCCGGTCGGGCGGATCACCTGCTCGACCACCTCACCACCGACCTGCCCCAGCTCGTACGGGCCCGGCGTCGCGGACAGGTAGACCGCCTGACCGATCCGGTCGGCGAACTCCTCCCAGGTCAGCGGCCGGTTGTCGACCGCCGAGGGCAGCCGGAAACCGAACTCGACGAGGTTGCGCTTGCGCGACATGTCGCCCTCGAACATGCCGCCGATCTGCGGCACGGTGACGTGCGACTCGTCGATCACCAGCAGGAAGTCGTCGGGGAAGTAGTCCAGCAGCGTGGCCGGAGCCGAGCCCGCCGGGCGTCCGTCGATGTGGCGCGAGTAGTTCTCGATACCGGAGCAGAAGCCCACCTGGCGGATCATCTCCAGGTCGTACTCGGTGCGCATGCGCAGGCGCTGCGCCTCGAGCAGCTTGCCCTGCTTCTCCAGCTCGGCCAGCCGCTCGGCCAGCTCGGTCTCGATATCGGCGACCGCGCGGTTCATCCGCTCCGGACCGGCCACGTAGTGGGTGGCCGGGAAGATGCGCAGCGAGTCGACCTGCCGGACCACGTCACCGGTGAGCGGGTGCAGGTAGTACAGCGCCTCGATCTCGTCACCGAAGAACTCGATGCGCACCGCCAGTTCCTCGTAGGAGGGGATGATCTCGACGGTGTCGCCGCGCACCCGGAAGGTGCCGCGGGTGAAGGCCATGTCGTTGCGGGTGTACTGCACGTCGACCAGCAGCCGCAGCAGCGCGTCGCGGTCGACCTCGCCGCCCACCTCGAGCTGCACCGACCGGTCCAGATACGACTGCGGCGTACCCAGGCCGTAGATGCACGACACCGAGGCCACCACGACCACGTCGCGGCGCGAGAGCAGGCTCGAGGTGGCCGAGTGGCGCAGCCGCTCGACGTCGTCGTTGATCGAGCTGTCCTTCTCGATGTAGGTATCGGTCTGCGCGATGTAGGCCTCGGGCTGGTAGTAGTCGTAGTACGAGACGAAGTACTCCACCGCGTTGTGCGGCAGCATCTCGCGCAACTCGTTGGCCAGCTGGGCCGCGAGGGTCTTGTTGGGCGCCATCACCAGGGTGGGCCGCTGCAGCTTCTCGATCAGCCACGCCGTGGTGGCCGACTTACCGGTACCGGTGGCACCGAGCAGGACCACGTCCTTCTCGCCCGCGGTGACGCGCCGTTCCAGCTCGGCGATGGCCGCGGGCTGGTCACCTGCGGGTTTGTGCTCGCTGACCACCTCGAAGCGGCCACCGGCACGCTCGATCGTGCCGACGGGTCGGTGCTCGGAATGCGCGAGCGGGTGCCCCCGTTCCTCGTACCCTTCCGCCGGAATCTCGGTTGCGAATGCCATGCACACCAGGTTAGGCCCGACCACCGACAAGTTTCACGAGCGGCGGCCGCCGCCCCCACCCGCACCGGCGACCGGCAAACCGCGGGCATCCCCACCGCCTGTCCGAAACGTCCCATGTACCAAGGTCATTCGCACACCCGGGTCCCACGACACGCCCGGCACGAGGCCGGATCCGGGCGTACGCTGAGTTGATCATCGGCACGTGGTGAAGGACAAGGCCATGAGCGCTCTGCTTCCCCTGCTCGTCGCGGCTCCGGCCGTCACCGGATTCGCGGGATATTTCGCGCGCGAGATCCGCGGTCCGCAACCTCCGCCCCCGGCGGTGTCCCCGCCAGCGCGCCCCCGGGTCGAGTTCTTCGATCTGGCCGAGCTCACCGCCACCGACACCAGGGGCTACATCCGCCCGGTCGACCGGTACGAGACCCAGCCCTGGGGCATCTATCTGGCACGCACCCTCGACCGGCCGCACGGTCGCTACGAGGAGTCCTGGTTGCTGCCCGGCCTGTCGATCCGCCTCACCATCGAGCACGATCGCCCCGGTCATCACCGCAGCCACGACTACGTCCTCGACATCGCCGAGATCGTGCAGGTGGGACCGAAGCGCTGGAAGGCCACCGACTACTTCCTCGACGTGGCGGTGCGTCGCGGCCGGTCGTCGAGCCTGCGCGGGTCCGGCGCCCTGCTCGCCGCGCACGCCGCGGGCCACGTCACCACCGACGACGCCGATCGCGCCTTCGAGCACGCGGCGGTGGTCCTCGACGGTCTCGCCGCGCAGGATCACGACGTCGAGCAGTGGTTGCGCACCCGGGGGATCACGCTGACCTGGATGTGAGTCCGCGCGCGGGCGCCCGCACCAGGTCGGCGGTAGATTCTGCGATCATGACGCAGGCATCCACCGTGCACGTGCACCCACCCAAGGTCGAGTACTTCGACATCGCGGCGCAGACGAATACCGATCCCAAGGGGTTCGTCCGGCCGGTGGAGGTCTACCGGGAAGAGCCGTGGGGGCTCTACATGGCCCGCCACTCCGATCACCCCAACTTCCACTACCTCGAGTCGTGGATCGTGCCCGAGCTGTCGCTGCGCGCGACCGTGTTCGGCTACAACCCCGGCGTGGAGCAGTGGCAGGACATCTACGTCGACATCGGCGCGTTCACCCGGGAATCGCCGACGCTGTGGCGCTCGATCGACCACTACCTCGACGTCCTGGTCCGCACCGGCCGTGACGTGCGCCTGGTCGACATCGACGAGCTACTCGCCGCCAACACCAGCGGCCAGCTCTCTCCCGCCGAGTGCCAGGCCGCCATCGAACACGCCACCGCCGCCATCGACGGGATCGCCGCGCACGGCTACCACCTGGAGAACTGGCTGGCCGACCTCGGGATGCCCATCACCTGGCGCTGAAACGACGAAACCGCCGGTGACCCTCGGCAGCGAGGTCACCGGCGGTGCCGGGAGAACAGCGGTGGATCAGCCCGCCGACAGGCTGGGCAGCAGGTCGGCCAGGCCGCCGCCGCAGCCCGCGCTGCCGGTCGCGGCCGCCTCGCTCACGGTGACCGTGATCGAGTCGCTGATCAGCAGCTGGCGCGCCTCGAGCTTGTGCTGACCGGCCGTGGTCGGCTTCCAGGTGATGCTCACCGTGCCCGAGAGCACCGAGGGCGAGACCGGGCTGCCGGGGATGTCCACGCCGTTGTCGGTGAACTTCACCGAGGTCAGCCGATCGACCTCGACCGCGGCGGTCAGCTTGTAACTGCAGCCGACCTTGTGGTTCTCGCCCGCCACATTGAGGTTGCCGACCCAGGCCGAGGCCTGCGGGGCGGCGAGCACAACGCTGGCCGCGACGGCGCCGAGTGCGGTGATACCGAAGCCCGCCCGGCCGAACTGACGATGCTGTGTTGTCATACGCGCTACAACTTCCCTGTGAATCGAGTCACCCTGTAGTGACCCGGCACAATTTACACAGCACGCGGCACCGCTCGACCGGTTTCCGAAACATTGATGTTTAACAGATTGGCATCGAGGTCACGCGTGCGCGCGGGCCCACTCGGTGACCACCGGATAGACCTGGTCGAACCACGGCTCCTTCACCGCGTAATACGCCTCCCCCGCCGCCTCGCCCGCCTTGTCGGCGGCGGCCCGCTCGGCCTCGCGCTTGACCGCCAGGTAGTCCTCGCGCGCGTCGGGCTCGGCGCGCAGCCAGTCGCGCAGATCCAACGCGAAGCGCTGTCCGGGCGAATCCTGTACGCGCAGATGGATGTTCGCGGGACGGGCCGGGTCGGCGTTGCCGTGCAGTCGCTTGCCCCACCGGTCCGGATCGGTGCCCGTCGGGTCACCCGGGGTCGGCTTCGGGTTGTCGTGGGTCACCGTCGGGGCGAGCGGGAATCCGGCGGCGGTCAGCGCACCGGCCAGGGATTCGGCGGTGGTCAGATCGGCCACCGTCACCTGGATGTCGATGACATCCTTGGCGGGCAGTCCGGGCACCGCGGTGGAGCCGACGTGGTCGATGCGCACCGCCGAGGCACCGCACAGCAGGTGCAGACGGGCGATGATCCGGCGGGCCTGCGCCGCCCACTCGGGGTCGGCGGCCAGCAGCCGGTAGTCGGCCCGCGCGCGCACGCCCTCGCGCTGATTGCGCTCGAAGGGCACCAGCCGTCGCTCCCACAGCGCGCGCACCTGCTCGGTGACCACCTCGGGCGCGCCGTTGTTGTCCAGCCACACATCGGCGACGGCGTGCCGTTGCTCGTCGGTGGCCTGGGCCGCGATGCGGGTCCGCGCGTCGGCCTCGGGGACCCCGCGGTGCTCCACCAGCCGTCGCAGCCGGGTCTCGACCTCGGCCCCGACCACCAGCACCAGCTGCATGAGCGGGGCGAGTCCGTTCTCCACGAGCAGCGGAATGTCCTGCACGACAATGGCATCGGCGGGGGCGGCGCCGATCAGTTCGGCGGTGCGCGCGCCGACGAGCGGGTGGGTGATGGCGTTGAGGGTGTTGCGTGACGCGTCGTCGGCGAAGGCGACCGCCGCCAGCGCGGGGCGGTCCAGGCTGCCGTCGTCCGCCAGGATCCCCGCGCCGAACGCGTCGACCAGCGCCGCCAACCCCGGCGTGCCGGGGGCGACGACCTCGCGGGCGATCGCGTCGGAGTCGACGAGTACCGCCCCCAGTTCGACCAGCGTGCGCGCCACTGTGGACTTTCCTGCTCCCATGCCTCCGGTGAGGCCGATCCGCAACATGGGCCCAGTCTCGCATCCGACACGCCCGAACGCCACGACACGAAATCCGCAGTCGGGCGCGTCGCGTCGACTACTGTTCGCGCAGGCGGAAGGCCGAATCAGCGAGACGAAGGATGATCATGAGCAGCAGAGACCAGCGGGGGGCTCGCCACCGTCTGGGTATGCCGGGGGGCGTGCACTGCCTCGAATTCCCCGCCGTCGCCGCGAGTCTCGCCGAATATCGGCGCTCGTGGTTCACCGCGCTGCTCTCCCCCGCCAGACACAGTTTCGCCGCGATGCGCAAGCGCCCCAGCATGACCAGCGTCTACTGGGTCCCCGCCGCCGCGAACTGAGCTCACACCGCCACCGGACCGCTCGGCGCGCGTCGCGTCCCCGGCTGCTGCGTGGGCATGGCATTGGGCGGCACCGGATACGGCGTCCCCTGGCCGAGGGTGCCCGCCGCGATGTTCGGTCCGCACTGCGCGATCGCCGCGTCGGCCTTGGGTCGGGGGTCCGGTAGCACCGGGCGGGCGGCGTCGGGTGCGGAGGCGAAGTCGAAGGTGGAGGTCATGTCCCCCGTGACGCCGCGCCGCCACGCCGTGAGATTGGGGACGTCGACGCCGAATCGGGTCTCCAGCAGCCGCAATTGCGAGGTGTGGTCGAAGGTCTGCGACGCGACCAGCCCGCCCCGGCTGTAGGGCGAGATCACCAGGCACGGCACCCGATAGCCCAGCCCGATCGGTCCGGCGATGCCACCCGCGGCGGGCACCCGGTCCAGCGGCACCGTGAGGAATTCGCCCGGCGTGCCCGGCGGCGGAGTGGGCGGGGTGACGTGGTCGAAGAACCCGCCGTTCTCGTCGTAGCTGATGATCAGGGCGGTCTTCTCCCACACCGCCGGATTCGAGGTGAGGATGTCGAGCAGCTCCACGATGCCCAGCGCGCCGAAGGCGGCGGGCAGCGCGGGATGCTCGCAGTGCAGCACCGAGGGCACCACCCAGGACACGGCGGGCAGCGTGCCCGCGGCGACGTCGGCCCGGAAGTCGTTGGGGTACACCGGCGCGATGCCCCGACGCGCCAGCTCGGAGTTCGGGTCGGCGGCCTGGGTGAAGCAGCCCAGCATCCCGTCCAGGATCATCGACGACGCCGGGCCGACATCGCGATTGCTGTAGATCTTCCAGCTCACCCCACCCTCGGACAGGTTCTCGGGGTAGGTGCGCCAGCTGTAGACGTTCTTCGGGATCAGCAGCGGCGTCTCCACCAGCGGCCCGCCCGCCAGCCCGTCGGGGTCGATGGTCGCGCTGATCCAGTACAGCCGGTTGGGGTCGGTGGGGCCGAGCACCGAGCAGTGGTAGTTGTCGCAGAGGGTGAACGCCTGCGCCAGCTCGGTGTGGATCGGAATGTCTTGCGGCAGGTAGTAACCCATGGCGGCGGGGGCGTTGGCCGGGCCCACCGAGGCCACCGACATCGGCATCCAGCCGTCGTTGCGGCCGTCGGCGAACGCCTGGTGCATGCCGAGCCAGCTGTGGTCGGGGTCGTTGATGCATTCGCCGTCGAGGGTGGCGCCCGCGGTGGTGTCGAGGCGGAACGGCTCCACGAAACCGTCGGCGGTGGGCCCGATTCCGGGTGACCAGCCGTACTGGCGCCAGGCCGTGGACGCCTCACCGAAGCCGCGCACCCCGGCCAGCGTGCCGAAATAGTGGTCGAAGGAACGGTTCTCCTGCATGAGCAGCACGACATGCTCGATGTCACCGAGCCCGCCCATCCCGGCCGGGTCGGCGGCGAAGGCCCGGTCGATGATCGGATTCGCCCAGGTGGCAAGGGTTCCCACCGCTCCGGCGGCCATCGCCTTGGCGAGGAACTGACGCCGGTTCAGACCGGCGAAGGGACCAGCAGTCGACGTCAACGCGACACCTTTGTCCGAAGGGATGCAGCGATCGGCGCGAACGATACTCCCCTCGGAAAAGGCCGAAGGCCCCGGTCCGTGTGGACCAGGGCCTTCGGTGTGGAACTGCTACCCGAATCAGGCGTTGCCGGAGAGCTTCTCCCGCAGAGCCGCGAGCTGGGCGTCGCTGGCGAGCGAACCACCGGCGGACTCGGCCGGGCCGGAGCTGGCCTGCGAGCCGCTCTCGGAGGAGTAGTTGCCCGAGGTGGCACCGCCGTTGGCGGCCTCGGCGGCGGCGTCGGCCGCCATCTTCTCCATCTGAGCGGTGTGCATCTTGTGGCGACGCTCGGCCTCGGCGTAGCGGCCTTCCCACTCTTCGCGCTGCTTGTCGAAGCCCTCGAGCCACTCGTTGGTGTCGGGGTCGAAGCCTTCGGGGAAGATGTAGTTGCCCGCGTCGTCGTAGCTGTCGGCCATGCCGTACTTCGACGGGTCGAACTCGGCGTGGTAGTCCTCGTTCGCCTGCTTCAGCGACAGCGAGATCCGGCGACGCTCCAGGTCGATGTCGATGACCTTGACCATCGCGTCGTCGCCGACGGCCACGACCTGGTCCGGGACCTCCACGTGGCGCTCGGCCAGCTCGGAGATGTGCACCAGGCCCTCGATGCCCTCTTCGACGCGCACGAAGGCACCGAACGGAACCAGCTTGGTGACCTTGCCCGGCACGATCTGACCGATCGCGTGGGTGCGGGCGAACTGACGCCACGGGTCTTCCTGGGTGGCCTTGAGCGAGAGGGAGACGCGCTCGCGGTCCAGGTCGACGTCGAGAACCTCGACGGTGACCTCGTTGCCGACCTCGACGACCTCGGACGGGTGGTCGATGTGCTTCCAGGACAGCTCGGACACGTGCACCAGGCCGTCGACGCCGCCCAGGTCCACGAAGGCACCGAAGTTGACGATCGAGGAGACCACACCCTTGCGGACCTGGCCCTTCTGCAGCTGGTGCAGGAACTCGGAGCGGACCTCGGACTGGGTCTGCTCGAGCCAGGCGCGACGCGACAGGACCACGTTGTTGCGGTTCTTGTCGAGCTCGATGATCTTGGCCTCGATCTCCTTGCCGACGTACGGCTGGAGGTCGCGGACACGACGCATCTCGACGAGCGAGGCGGGCAGGAAGCCACGGAGGCCGATGTCGAGGATCAGGCCGCCCTTGACGACCTCGATGACGGTGCCCTTGACGGCCTCGTCCTTCTCCTTGAGCTCCTCGATCGTGCCCCACGCGCGCTCGTACTGCGCCCGCTTCTTCGACAGGATCAGGCGGCCTTCCTTGTCCTCCTTGGTGAGAACCAGGGCCTCGACCTCATCGCCCACGGAAACGACCTCGTTCGGGTCGACGTCGTGCTTGATGGAGAGCTCACGGGAGGGGATGACGCCTTCGGTCTTGTAACCGATGTCGAGCAGGACCTCGTCACGATCGACCTTGACGATGGTGCCCTCGACGATGTCGCCATCGTTGAAGTACTTGATCGTGGCGTCGATGGCGGCGAGGAAGTCCTCGGCGGAGCCGATGTCGTTGACGGCTACCTGCGGCGAGGTGACGGTGGTGGGCATATGTGGGTTTGCTCCGGACGGATTGTGGTCGGTTGCGGACATTGGATCTTTCGGTACGCTGCGAGATCACCGCCACGAGGCGACGAAGGATACTGAAGAAGTATCGCACGGACCGCCACACTTGCCGGTGATCGAACTCAGCACGGGCGACTCCGTCATCGGATACCGTATCCACGCGACTGGCGCGCCGACAGGCCCCTCGAAAGACACTCGCGTGCCTCAGCGTACGCGACCCCGGTCGAGCCGGGCAAACCACCCCCCGCACCACGCCGATACCCTGTTCGCCGTGTCCGACGACGAACGCCACGCGCAGGCCAACGCGCTGCTGGGAACCACCGCGACCGCCCGAACCAAGATCGGTTCGGCCGCCAGCGAACGCGCGAGCAGACGGTGGTGGGACGCCGACGCCGACCAGTACCACCAGACCCATGCCGAGTTCCTGGGCGTCGACTCCCCCGGCGGTGAGTTCGTCTGGTGTCCCGAGGGCCTGCACGAAGGTGACATGCGCTTCCTCGGCGAGGTGCGGGGCAAGTCGGTGCTCGAGATCGGCTGCGGATCGGCGCCGTGTTCGCGCTGGTTGGCGGGGCAGGGCGCGCATCCGGTCGGGCTGGACCTGTCGATGGGCATGCTCGAGCGCGGCCTGGCGGCGATGGCGGCGGGCGGTCCGCGGGTGCCACTGGTGCAGGCCGGGGCCGAGGCGCTGCCCTTCGCCGACGCGTCGTTCGATCTGGCCTGCTCGGCGTTCGGCGGGGTGCCGTTCGTGGCCGATTCGGCGCTGGTGATGCGCGAGGTCGCCCGGGTGTTGCGGCCCGGTGGGCGCTGGGTGTTCTCGGTGAACCATCCGATGCGCTGGATCTTCCCCGACGATCCCGGCCCCGACGGCCTGGTCGCGCGGATCCCCTACTTCGATCGGACGCCCTATGTGGAGGTCGACGGTGACGGCGAACCCACCTATGTGGAACACCACCGCACCATCGGTGACCGCGTGCGCGAGATCGTCGGCGCCGGGCTGACCCTGCTCGACATCGTCGAACCGGACTGGCCGGAGTGGCTCGACCGCGAGTGGGGCCAGTGGTCGCCCCTGCGCGGAGAGATCTTCCCCGGCACCGCCATCTTCGTCGCCGAGAAGCCGGGCGCCTAGAACTCCGGCAGCGCCGCGAAGGACGGGTCCACCCGCACGTTCGGCACGGTCTCGGCGATCCAGCGGCGGGCCCTGGTCAGCGCGTGGTCCGGGAAGACCGGGTCGAAGCGGACATCGTCGGACAGCAGATACGGCAGCTTGCCTCGCAATCCCGGCGCGTACGGGTGCGGCGGGCACATCTCCGAGCGGTGCACCTGCGCGCCGATCGCGGTCTCGCGTGCCCCCGGCACTCCGGTTTCGGGGCAGATGATCTGGAACACCGCCGAGCACCGGTCCTTGGGCACCACGATCGACGCGGCGAACACGAGCGTGCCGCGCGGTCCGGGCAGCTGTGTCTTCTCCACGCGCAGCAGCGCGGGCAGTTCGTCCACCCACACCACGAACGCCTCGATCAGGCACCCCGTGCGGGCATGGTGTTCGGCCAGCCGCTTGCGCAGCCGCCGCAGATCGTGCAGGCGCGCAGGCAGATCGGGCCTGCCGTTGACATAGGTCAACGCGACGACATCACGAGTGGCCGGATTCCCCCAGGTCGTGTTGTCCAACTGCTGCATTCCAGGAATGTCGAACGAGATGGGCACCGCAACAATTTACCGGCGCCCACCGAATCCGGCTGGCACCCTCCACACCTCACTCCACCAACCACCCCGAGACCCGACCCCGCCATGTCGACGACTGCCCGTCCTCGCTGGCCGAATACCAGCGCGCCATCGATGATCTGACGACCCGGATCGACGTCCTGACCGAGCGGCGCGACGGGCTGGTCCGCCGGTTGACCGAGGCCGCGTACCGGCACAGCGTCGCGGCGCCGAGACCGCCGGAGGTTCCGGTCCGGGCGCCAGCACCCCCCGAGGACGTCGACATGGCCACCCGGTTGCCCGGATCACCCGTGCCCGCACTGACTTTCACGTCGACCGAGGGCACCGAGGTCGATCTGGCCGCGCTGGGTGACGGGCGCACCGTTGTCTACCTCTATCCGCTCCCCGGCCGCCCCGATACGGACCTGCCGACCGGGTGGACGTCGATTCCGGGCGCGCGGGGGTGCACCGCGCAGGCGTGCGGGTTCCGGGACCATCACGCGGAGTTGCTGGCAGCGGGCGTGCGGCGGGTGTTCGGGTTGTCGAGCCAGGAGTGCGACTACCAGCGTGAGGTGGTCGAGCGGCTGCGTCTGCCGTTCGCCATGCTGTCCGATCCCGGGCTGCGTTTGGCGGAGGCGCTCGGGCTACCGACCTTCGAGGTCGACGACATGCGGTTGTACGGGCGCTCGACCCTGGTCGTCCGGGACGGGGTGATCGAGCACGTCTTCGCGCCGGTTCGGGAGCCGGGCGAGCATGCGGGCGAGGTCTTGCGGTGGTTGGCGGAGAGCTGAGACCGGCCGTGCTCCGGGGGAAGGTTGTCTGATAGGCGATATTGCTTGTCCTGATACGTCATTTACGCCAGGTGGGGGCGTGGATACGGTCGGTGTAGCGGCATTGTTCGGCCGCGATCATCAGCGAAAATCATTGCCGCGCAGCCTATTCGGATGCGTGGTGGGTTTTCGTACCCAGTGTCAGGAGATCCACGTTGACGACGACCGTGACCCGACGGGGCCCGCATGAGGCCCGGGTGCGACCGGGGCTGGTGCTGGCTCTGGTCTGCACCGCGATATTCATGCTCATGCTCGACGCCATGGTCGTATCGGCGGCCCTGGCCGATATCCGCGCCGATTTCGGGAGCTCCCTCGACGGGCTGCAGTGGGTGATCGACGCGTATTCGATTCCGCTGGCGGGGCTGCTGCTCACCTTCGCCACCGCCGGGGATCGGTTCGGGCGTCGGCGCATGTTCCTGGCGGGGATGGCGGTGTTCACCGCCGCCTCGCTGGGGTTGACGCTCACCGAGACCATCCTGCAGCTCGATATTCTGCGGGCGGTCCAATCCGTCGGCGCCGCACTGCTGTTCGCCACCGCGCTGCCGCTGCTGGCGGTCGCCTATCCCGAGGTCGGCGCCCGGGCGCGGGCCATCGGGATCTACAGCGCCGTGATGGCCGCGGCCTCGGTCGCGGGACCGGTGGTCGGGGGTCTGCTGGTGACCCACTTCGGGTGGCGTTCCATCTTCCTGATCAATGTGCCGATCGGCATCGTGGTGCTCGCGGTGGCGGCGGTGCGGCTGCCGGAGTCGGCGCGGGCCGGTGACCCCCGTACCGACTGGCTCGGCTCCGCGCTGCTCACCGCCGGTCTGGTCGCGGGGGTGTTCGGACTGACCAGGGGCAACGCGCTGGGCTGGAGTTCGCCCGCCGTACTCGCCCTCGGTGCGGCCGCGCTGGTGCTGTTGACCGCGTTCATGATCCGACAGTTCCGCACCGACCATCCCCTGTTCGATGTGACGATGATGCGCAAGCCGGGCTTCGCCGGTGTCGCCATCGTCTCGGTGGCGCACATGGCCACGCTGATGGCCGCGGTCAACTATCTGGCGGTGTTCCTGATCGGCACCATGGACTACTCGGCCTTGCAGATGGGGGTGCGGCTGCTGCCGATCAGCCTGGCCGCGCTGGTCACCGCCGCGACGGCGCCCGCGCTGCTGAAGAGGGTGCCGATCGCGGTGTCGATCCCGACGACCATGGGTCTGGTGGCGCTCGGCATGGTGCTGCTCGGCCGCGTCGAGGCCGGGGATTCCTGGACGCATTTCGTCCCGGCCATGCTGATCGGCGGCGTGGGACTCGGCGCGATCACCGCGATCAGCCAGGCCGCGGCGCTGACCTTCGCCCCTGCGGAGAAGGCCGGAATGGCGAGCGCGACCTTCGGCACGCTGCGGCAGATCGGCCTGGCCCTCGGTGTCGCCGGGCTCGGCGCGATCTTCGCCGACGCCGCGGGTGCCGAGGCCGAACGGGGGCTGGCGACCCTGCCGGTGGTGGTGCCGGGGCCGATGCGCGCCGAGTTCGTCGACGGTGTCGGCGCGGGCGCGGGCGGCGAGGTGGCCTCGGCGGTGCCGCCGCAGTTCGCCGCGCTGACGGACACGCTCGCCGACATCGCCAGGGACGGCGCGGTCGCCGGTCTGAACGCGGTCTCGACGTCCGGGGCCCTGCTGGGACTCGCCGCCGCGCTGGTCGCCGCGGTCGCGTTCCGGCTGGGCGGTCGCCGGGCGGACTAGTCAGGACCGAGGGCCGGTCGGCACCACCCCGTCGAAGTACGCGGCCGGGGTGGTGCCGATCTCGCGGCGGAAGGCCGCGATGAACGCGCTGGCGGTCCGATAGCCGACCGCTTCGGCGACCCGCGAGATCGGCCGTCCGGCCGCCAGCAGCGGCAGGGCGGCATTGAGCCGTTCGTAGGTCCGCCAGCTCTCGAACCCCACGCCGGTCTCGGCTTTGAACCGGCGCGACAGTGTGCGCGCCGAGGCGCCGACCAGTCGTCCCCATTCGTCGAGACCTCGCGCATCGGCGGGGTCGGCGCGGATCGCGGCGGCCACCCGCGCGGCCGTCGGGTCGGTGGGCAGCACCGTCGGCAGCGTGGTCACCGACATGGGGGTGAGCAGATCCCAGAGCACCGCCTGCGCGCGTCGGCGCTGGTCGACGGCGTCTTCCGGCAGGGACACCAGATGCGACAGCAGTGGCCCGGTGAGGCCGGTGGCGTCGACGACCGTCGGGCCGGTCCAGCGCACCGGTGACTCGTCGGCCTCGAAGTAGAGCGAGAGCATCTCCGAGGTCGCGGTGGGAAATACCGCGTGCGCGACGCCACTGGGAATCCACAGCGCCCGGGAGCGCTGGACCACCCAGCGACAGTCCCCGGCCTCCATCGTCAGCACGCCGGTGGGCGCCCACGTGAGCTGCTGTTGCGGGTGGGTGTGCACCGTCGTGCCCTGGTTGGTGCCCAGCGGGACGACGATGCTCGGATAGTCCGCCAGATCGATGGTCGGATACACAGCGGCCACGCCTCTCAGTCGCGCTTGGGTTTGCGGCCCGCCTGTTCCAGGGCCAGGCGCAGGGCGTATTCGATCTGGGAGTTGACGCTGCGCAGGTCGTCGGCCGCCCACTTGGCGAGTGCCTCGTGGACGGCCGGATCGAGCCGCAGCAGGACCTTCTTGGGTTCCTTCTTCTGCGCGGTCATGGAGCGCTCAGGCGTAGAGGGACCCGGTGTTGACCACCGGCTGGGTGGCGCGGTCGCCGCACAGCACGACCAGCAGGTTGGAGACCATGGCCGCCTTGCGTTCCTCGTCGAGTTCGACGGTGCCCGCTTCGGCGAGCCGGTCCAGGGCCAGGCCGACCATGCCCACCGCGCCCTCGACGATGTGGGTGCGGGCGGCGACGACCTGGGCGGCCTGCTGACGCACCAGCATCGCCTGGGCGATCTCGGGGGCGTAGGCGAGGTGGGTGATGCGCGCCTCGATGACCTCGATCCCCGCGGTGAGCGTGCGCTCGCGCAGTTCCACGGTGAGTTCCTCGGCCACTTCGGCGCCGTCGCGCAGGCTGGTGCGGTTGTCGTCGTGGGCGTCGTAGGGGTGGGTGGTGGCCAGGTGGCGCACCGCCGCCTCGGACTGGGTCTCGACGTACTCCTCGTAGTCGTCCACGGCGAAGGCGGCCTTGAAGCTGTCGACCACCTTGTAGACGACCACCGCCGCGATCTCCACCGGGTTACCGTCGGCGTCGTTGACCTTGAGCTTCTGGGTCTCGAAGTTGCGCACCCGCAGCGAGATCGACTTACGGTCGGCCAGCGGCACCACCGAGTAGAAACCGGGCTCGCTGACCGACCCGATGTAGCGGCCGAAGAACGTGATGACCTTGGCCTCGTTGGGGTCGACGATGATCAGCCCCGTCGCCAGCAGCAGCACGACGACCGCCGCGAACACCGCGACTCCCGCGCCCGTCCAGGCCAGGGCGCCCCCGTCGTGCTGGGTGGCGGCGATGAACGCGACGACGGCGACCGCGGCGAAGACCAGGGTGAGCACCAGCCACCCCAGCAAGACGACGAACCCGTTGACGCGGAATGCGGTCCGCAGCTCCATGACATCCTCCCGATATCTGAGTGATATCACCAAGATAGTAGATGCCACCCGAATCGGCAAGATCGGACATTCCGGATGTCAGGCGGGGGCGATATTGCGGTTGAAGCGGAACATGTTGCGCGGGTCGTGGATTCGCTTGAGTTCGGCCAGCCGACGCAGCGTCGCCGGGCCGTAGCCGCCGCTGGTCTGCGCGGGACCGGCGGCCGCGCCCGCACCGTAGAGGAAGTTCGGGCTGTGCCCGATCGTCCACGGCGCCAAGGCTTCCCGCACGGCCGTCAGGTCGGCGGGTTCGGCGTCGCCGTCGGCGCCGGTGATCACCCGCACGACGTAGGCGGCGTCGCGGTGGTCGATCGCGCTGTCGCCGTGGCGCAGGGCGCCGCCGAGGTGCCGGATGTCGACGACCGCGTCCACCGGGCCGCCGGGCGCGGTGAGTTCGCGCAGCGCGGTCAGGGCCGCCGGGGTGAGGTCGGCGAGCAGGGCGTTGGTGGCGGCGTAGGCGTGTGGGAAGTCGGGATCGCTGTGGATCGTGTGCGATTCGGTGTAGGGCATGGTGCGCAGGTCGTCACGCACCCGGTCGCCGAGGGCGCGCAGCGGCGCGACCAGTCGCTCCCCCTCCTCGACGCTGCCGTGGAAGGCGATCCGGATCGAGGCGAGGTGTTTGCCGCGCACCGGTTCCGGCACGGCGGGGATGTCGGGGTAGGTGAGGACGGCGACGGTGGAGGTGAGGGTGTCGGGCAGTGTCGCCGTCCACTGCCGCCATGTCTCCAGCGCGGTGTCGACGAGGTCGGTGGCGAAGATCAGCTGACCGCCGTAGACCTCGGTGACCGGGACCAGGTCGAGTTCGAGGCCGGTCACCACGCCGAAATTGCCGCCGGTGCCGAGGACGGCGTCGAACAGGTCGTCACCCGGGGTGAGGGTGCGCATCCGGCCGTCGGCGGTGACCAGTTCGATCGCGCGCACATGGTCGGCGGCGTAACCGAATTCGCGTCCGAGCAGGCCGAGTCCGCCGCCGAGCACGTACCCGACGACACCCACCGACGGTGAGGACCCGTTCAACGGCGCCAATCCGTGGGCCGCGGCAGCCTCGACCAACGCGCCCGCCCGCACTCCGGCACCGATCCGGGCGGTCCTGGCGTCGGGGTCCACGGTGATGGCGGACATGCGCGTGGTCGTGATGAGCACGCCGGTGTCGGCGGCCACCGAGAGTCCGTGACCGGTGGCCTGCACGGCGACGGGAAGGTGGTGCCGGGCCGCGTATTCGACGGCGGCGCGCACGTCCTCGGCGGTGGCCGCGCCGACGACCAGGGCGGGGCGATGGGTGTAGGCGGTCTGGAAGCCCGCGATCTCCTCCTCGTAGCCGGTCTGGCCGGGGCGGAACACCGGTCCGAGGGTGTGGGGCGTCTCGACGGTCTGCGCTGCGTTCTCTGTCATGACTCCACCCTGCGCGCGGCCGAAGCAGAAGTACAACAGATAGTTCTTCTCGTTCCTATAATCGATCATTATGGAATTGCGGCAGCTGCGGTACTTCGTGACCGTCGTCGACGAGGGCGGCTTCACCCGGGCGGCCGAGCGCCTGCACCTGACCCAGCCGGGGCTCAGCGCGCAGATCCGCCAACTCGAACGCGAGCTCGGCCAGCGGCTGCTCGACCGTGGCGCCCGCGTCGTCACCCCGACCGAGGTGGGTCTCGCGGTCCTGGAGCACGCGCGGGCCGCGCTCGCCGCCACGGATCGGATCACCGCCACGGTGCAGGAGTTCACCGGGTTGCTGCGCGGACATGTGCGGCTGGGCGTCATCTCGGGGGCCGCCACCGAGGAGTTCGATATCGCCCGGGTGCTCGCCGACTTCCACGACGATCATCCACGGGTCGGGATCAGTCTCACCGAGGACACCGCCGAGAACATGCTCGACGCCCTCGACCGCGACGAGCTCGACATCGCCCTGGTCGGCCTGACCGGCGCCCCACCGCGCCCCGGCATCGAACTCGACGTGATCCTGGAGACCCCCCTGGTGGCCGCCGTCGCCCGCGACGCGCCCGGCCCTACCGACACCATCACCCTCGCCGAACTCGCCGACCAGCAACTCAGCTGCCTCCCGCGCGGCACCGGCCTGCGCGGGGTCTTCGAACGCACCTGCGCCGCAGCGGGTTTCACCCCGAACGTCGCGTTCGAGGCGGCCGCCCCCGCCCTGCTGTTGCGCCTGGCCGCGAGCGGTCTGGGCACCGCCGTGGTTCCAGCCCTCGGCGACGCCGTGCCCGCCGACATCCGGGTGCTCACGATCGTCGAGCCCCGGATCACCGGTCGACTCGCGCTGGCCTGGCGGGCCGACCGATCGGGCCGCCCGGCCGCGAAAGTCCTGCTCGGACAACTGCGTATCGCGCTGGGCGGCCGTGCGGCGGTGTCGCCGTAGACACACGAATGGTCGAGCGACCCTGGGTGTCGAGGCGGGCACCACCGCATCCTCGGCACAGCGGGACCAGGTGTCGCGGGCCGAGCACACCAGCTGTCACCGCGGATGTCGGGCAGCACGACACGAAGGTCGTCGGCCCGCACAGTGTGGCGCCCAGCGAGCGACGTCGATCACCCGGCCGACTTCGTCGCCAGCGCGCAGGCGCGGACGTAACCCTGGACCAGCGGGCGGTCGTCGTCGCGGCGCCAGGCGAGGGCCAGCGCGCACGGGCTGAGGCCGGTGACCGGGCGGGTCACCACGCCGTCGTGGGCGACCAGCGGGGCGTTGCCCGCGGCGAGCAGGACGACACCGTCGCCGTTGACCAGCGCCTCGTAGGTCTCTTCCGTGCTCGACACCTCCGCGCCGATGATCGGTGCACGTCCGGCGCGCGCGTCGAGCGCCAGCCAGTAGTCACGCAACTCTCCCGCCGAGGCGGGCAGCGCGAGGAACGGTTCGGTGAGCAGATCCGCGAAGTCGATCCGGTCCTGTCCGGCGAGTCGATGACCGGCCGGGAGCGCGACCAGGCGCGGTTCGGTGGCCACCACCAGCCAGCGGTAGCGCTGTGCCTCGGCCAGCGGCAGCCAGACGAAGGCGACATCGGTGGTGGCGTCGGCCAGACCGGCGGTGGGGTCCTCCCAGCCGATCTGGCGCAGCACCGGTTTCGCGGCGGGAAAGGCGGCGGTGAACCGGGAGCGGACGGCGGGCAGCAGGCCGCGCCCGGGGCTGGTGCTGATCCCGATCGCCAGACTCGCCTGCTGCGCGGCTTTGGCGGACGCCACCTCCGCTTCGGCGGTGGTCCACGCCTCGAGCACGCGGCGCGCATGCGGGAGCAGCGCCTCGCCCACCGGTGTCAGGGCCACCGAGCGGGTGTCGCGGGAGAACAGGGCGGCGCCGAGCTGGTGCTCGAGTTTGCGGATCTGTTTGCTCAGCGCGGGCTGGGAGACGTACAGGCTCTCCGCGGCGGCGGTGAAGTTCAGCCGCTCGGCCACCGCGACGAAGTAGCGCAGATCCCGCCCGTGCACATCCATAACCAAGGGTTATCACACCGGGTCTTGGACGGCATCCCGGCGGCGGGCGCAGGATCGGTGACACAGCGAAACGAGCACCACACGAGGAGATTTCGATGAGCACCCCCAAGATCTGGCTGGTCACCGGCGCGAGCAGCGGCTTCGGACGCGCGATCACGCGCGCGGCGATCGACGCGGGCGACACGGTGATCGCGGTGGCACGGCGCACCGCCGCCCTCGACGACCTGGTCGCGGCGCATCCCGACCGGATCGAGGCCATCGCCCTCGACGTCACCGAGACCGACCGGGTCGAGGCCGTCGTCGCCGATATCGTCGCCCGGCACGGACGGATCGACGTGCTGGTCAACAATGCGGGCCGCACCCATGTCGGGGCGGTCGAGGAGACCACCGACGCCGAGTTGCGCGCCCTGTTCGACCTGCACGTCTTCGGTCCGGCCGCGCTGACCCGCGCGGTGCTGCCGCACATGCGGGCCCGACGCAGCGGGGCGATCGTGCAGATGAGCAGCGTCGGCGGGCAACTGTCCTTCGCCGGATTCGGCGCCTACAGCGCCACGAAGTTCGCACTGGAGGGCCTGTCGGAGGCATTGGCCGCCGAGGTCGAGCCCTATGGCATCACCGTGCTGATCGTCGAACCGGGCGCCTTCCGGACCGGACTGTTCGGGCCCGGCGCCGCCGCGTTCAGCACCGATTCGGGCGTCTACACCGACACCGTGGGCTCGACCCGGGACATGGTGTCCGGCGGCGACGGCACCCAGGCGGGCGACCCCGCCAAGGCGGCGGCCGCGATCCGGGCGGCGTTGTCGGCGGAGAAGCCACCGCTGCGACTCACCCTCGGCGCCGACGCGGTGGACGCGGTCCTCGGCCACCTGGACGCGGTCCGCGACGACGTCACCACCTGGGAGGCGGTGTCGCGGGCGACCACCGTCGACGGGGAGTGACCCGTCCACCCGTGCCGGTCGCCCCACCGCCACTCACGCTGCGCCGACCACCTCCCGCTCTCGACGCCCGACGGCCTCACGGACCACGAGGTACACCGGAAAGACCAAGGGCGACAACAGGATCACGCCGACCAGCAGCGGGCCCATCAGCACCGGATGCAGGCCGCGCCGACGGCTGTCGAGGTAGACCCAGCGACCGAGGAACAGGTCCCACGCGAGGATCTGCGCCCACAGTGCCGTGAGGATCGCGGGGTCGGCGGCGGCGTCGGTGATGGCGGACAGGGACGGGGACAGCACCAGCGCCCAGAGCGTGCCGAGCACGGGGACGGCGACGATCGCCCAGATCACCAAGGGCGCCAGCACGATCCACGGCGAGCCGATGATCGTGCGGGTCCAGCGCCAGGTCGGCGCGAAGATCATCAGCGCCCAGAACGGGACGGTGACAGAGAACGACAGGTCGAACAGCGTGCTCATGCGATCGCCACCTTCCGGACACCGATCGCGCTCGCGACCGAGATACCCACTCCCACAACTACTCCGACCGCGATGACGGCGGCAGCGCCCAGCGTCGCCTGGTCGGGATGGATCAACGGCTGACCCCGCAGCGCCTGCCAGGTGAGCAGCGCCAGGACCGCGGCGTAGGCAGCCGCGGCGGTGAGCACCAGCCCGAGCCGCGCCCGCGCCGCGCGCAGGATCGGCAGTCGCGGTGCCGCGAGCACCAGCAGCGCGGCGACCAGCGGCAGGACCTGCAGGGCGTGCATGCCGAAGAAATGCGGGACTCGCAGGTCGCCGTCGGTGGTGCTCCAGCCGGTCAGCGGCATGCCCGGAGTGCCGTCGGGGCGCCGACGGTGTGCGCGCCGACGATGCCGTCGACCCCGGATTCGCGGCCGGGCATGAGATTGCCCAGCGCCAGCCCGGCCAGGGTGACGGCCAGCCCGAGCCGGATCGACCAGGTGATCGCCGCGTCACCGACGCGGGTGCGCCACAGCTGCACGGCCACCACCATGGTGGCCACGAAGAGCACGAGGATGGTGACGCCCATGGTGATCCACAGGATGCCGTCGAGGGTGGTCGTCATGTTGTAGTGGCTGCGCCTGCCGCGCACGACCTGCCCGAAGATGATCAGCTGCTCGACCGTGCCCGCGACGACGATGACCGTCGCCATCGCGTTCGTGAGCCGGGACGGCTTGGGCCGCAACGAGATCAACCAGGCCAGCGCGACGCTGTAGAGCACGAACGACAGCGCGAACTTGCCCGGCTTGAACCAGGCGGCCGCGCCGGTGATCACCCGGTCGTCGACCAGCATGCCGATCCCCGCGACGACGGCGAGCACGGCATTGACGGCGGCGAAGTACAGCAGTGGACGGTGCAGCGGGGCGCGACGACGTGGCAGCGCCTCGGCGATCTGGATGGACATGGCGGACTCTCCCAGCAGTAGATAGTTCAACTATCCGTTATGGATAGTTGAACTATCCACAGGCCGGGCGATCGGCAAGGGGGCCGAGCGAAAACGGAGGTAGCGGTGCGTATCTCGGAGTTGAGTGAGCGCAGCGGCATCGCGGTGCCGACCATCAAGTACTACCTGCGCGAAGGGCTGCTGCCCGCGGGCACGCGCACCGGCCCCAACCAGGCCAGTTACGGCGAGGAACACGTGCGCAGGCTGCGGCTGGTGCGCGCGCTGATCGAGGTCGGCGGGCTACCGGTGTCCACGGTGGGCGAGGTGCTCGCCGCCGTCGACTCCCCCGACCTGCCGCTGTTCAGTCTGCTCGGTGTGGTGCAGGGCAGTCTGTCCGCGCCCGCGCCGACCGCGCCGCCGAGCGAGTGGGAGCGCACCGCCGCGACCGTGCTGGCGGAGATGGATCGGCGCGGCTGGGACACCAAACCCAGCCCGGAGGCCATCGACACCCTCACCTCGGTGCTGGTGCGCCTGGCCCAGCTCGGCTATGGGGACTGGGGCGCCACCGCCCTGCCCAGCTATTTCGACGGCGCGCGGGTGATCGCGGAGAACGATGTCGCCACTGCCGTGGCGGCGGGCGACCGTGCGGACATCGTCGACGCGGTGGTGGTGCTCACGGTGCTCGGTGACACCGCGCTGGCCGCCATCCGCCGCATCGCCCAGGCCCAGGTGTCGTTGGAACGGCTGACGCCGGACGCGGACTGACCCGTCACAGCAGCCGCGACAGGAACGTCTTGGTGCGCTCCTCCTGCGGATTCGCCAGCAGCTCGCGCGGCGGCCCCGATTCCACGACCACCCCGCCGTCCATGAACACCAGCTCGTCGGCGACCTCGCGGGCGAAACCCATCTCGTGGGTCACCACCACCATGGTCATGCCGGAGTCGGCCAGCTCCCGCATGACGGTGAGCACCTCGCCGACGAGTTCGGGGTCCAGCGCCGAGGTCGGCTCGTCGAAGAGCATGAGCTTGGGGTCCATGGCCAGCGCCCGCGCGATCGCCACCCGCTGCTGCTGCCCGCCGGACAGCTGCGCCGGATAGGCATTGCGCTTGGCGGCCAGGCCGACCCGGTCCAGCAGCTCCTCGGCGCGGGTCACGGCCTCGGACTTGCGGATGCCACGCACCTGGGTGGGCGCCTCGATCACGTTCTCCAGCGCCGTGCGGTGCGGGAACAGGTTGAAATGCTGGAACACCATGCCGATGTCGCGGCGCTGCCGGGCGGCGTCGCGCGGATGCATCTCGTAGAGCTTGCCGTTCTTCTCCCGGTAGCCGACGAGTTCGCCGTCGACGTAGAGCCTGCCCGCGTTCACCTGCTCGAGGTGGTTGATACAGCGCAGGAAGGTCGACTTGCCCGAGCCCGACGGCCCCACCAGGCACAGCACCTTGCCGCGCCGCACCTCGAGCGAGACACCCCTGAGCACTTTCAGCGCGCCGAAGTTCTTGCAGACCCGGTCGGCCCGCACCATCGGTGGCGTGGTCACTGCTGATTCGGTCATTTCGCCTTCACCGCCGCCTGCGCCGTGGCCAGTTCGGCGAGCTGTTTGGCCGTCAGCTGCCGGGTGGCCCCCCGGGAGAAGTGGCGCTCCAAGTAGTACTGCCCGACCATGAGGACGCTGGTGATCGCCAGGTACCAGGTGGCACAGACGAGCAGCAGCGGGATCGGCTGGAAGTTGACGCCGTAGATGTCCCGGGCGCGGCCGAACAGGTCGGTGCTCAGCGGGATGGCCGTGACCAGCGAGGTGGTCTTGAGCATGCCGATCAGCTCGTTGCCGGTGGGCGGGATGATCACCCGCATCGCCTGCGGCAGCACGGTGCGCCGCATGGTCTGCGGCCACGACATGCCCAGCGCCACCGAGGCCTCGCGCTGCCCCTCGCCGACGGAATTGATGCCCGCGCGCACGATCTCGGCCATGTACGCGGCCTCGTTGAGACCGAGGCCGATCACCGCGAACAGGAACGCCGCCTGCAACTGCTGCACGTCGAGGTGGAAGAACTGCGGCCCGAACGGCACACCGAGATCGATCTGCCGGTAGAGCGAGGGCACCAGCCCCCAGAACACCAACTGCACGAACACCGGGGTGCCGCGGAAGATCCACAGGTAGACCCACGCCGTGGTGCGCAGGACCGGGTTCGGCGACAGCCGCATCACCGCGAGCACGGTGCCCAGGACGACCGCGATCGCCATGGCCAGCACGGTCAACTCCAGCGTGACGATGGCGCCCTGGGTGATCCGGTAGTCGAACAGGTACCTGCCGTAGGTGTCCCACCGATACGCGGGGTTGGTGGCCGCGCCGTAGACGAACAGACCGACCAGGATCAGGATGACGGCCGCGGCGATCCAGCGGCCGGGCCTGCGCAGCGGGACGGCCTTGATGATTTCGGGGGTGTCGTCGGGTTCGCTCATGTCAGCTCACAGCCCCGTTGATCACCGAGGTGGTGATCTGCCCGTCCTGCACACCCCAGTTGGTGGTGATCTGCTCGTACTTGCCGGTATCGATCAGGTGTTGCAACGCCTTCTGCAGTGAGACCGCCAGCGGCGAGGACTTCTGGACCGCCCAGCCGTAGGGCGCGGATTCGAAGATCGGCCCCGCCGCCTCGATCTGGCCGTCGGTCTGCCGGATCGCGTACGCCGTCACCGGCGAGTCCGCGGACATGGCGTCGACCTGACCGAGGACCAGCGCGTTGGTGGCCGCGCTCTGCTCGTCGAAGGCTTTCATATCGATCGGATCCTTACCCTCGGCGACACATTTCGCGCTCTTGGCGGGCACTTCCTCGGTGTGCTCGACGGTGGTCGCCTGCACGGCGACTTTCTTGCCGCAGGCGTTGTCGGGGTCGATGTCCTTGCCCGTGCGCTGCGCCCATTGGACTCCCGCGGAGAAATAGGTCGTGAAATCGACCTGCTTTTCCCGTTCGCGCGAATCGGTGATCGAGGACATGCCGACGTCATAGGTGCCTGCCTGAATCGCGGGAATGATCTTTTCGAACGCGGACTCCACATAGTCGACGCGCAACCCGAGCGTGGTGGCCACCGCGTCGAACAAGTCGACATCGAAGCCGACGATTTCGCCGCTCGCGTCGCGATATTCGTTCGGCTGATACGGCACATTCACCCCGACCACCAGTTTTCCGGCCTGCCGGATCCGCTCGGGCACGGTCGCGGCGATGGCGTCGACCTTCTCGACCTGCACCTTGGCCACATCGGCGGTATCGCCCTCGGTGTTGTGCACGCACCCGGCCGTCACCAGGACCACGCCCGCGACGACGCCGAGGGTGCGCGCGGCGCGGCGAGCGAGAATATTTCGACCTGACACAGGGCCTCCACCATTCGCCTCGACGCTGTCGGACGTATCAGCGTCTGATTGGCAATGTAGGCGAACCGGACACAGCGTGGTGCGACAGTAACCGAACATTCATCAGCGAATGTGAAAGAAACCTTTTCATCTCCGGTGCACGCGCGCGGTGACCTGTTCGGTGAATTCACTCGTCGAGGCCAGCCCGCCGAGATCGGCGGTGGCCACTCCGGCCGCCAGGGTGGCCGCGACCGCGCGGTCGATCCGGTCGGCCGCGTCGTGCAACCGACTGTCGCCGTCGCGAACGGCCAACCAGCGCAACAACATCGCCGCCGACAATTGCAGTGCCGCCGGATTGGCGCGATTGTGTCCGGCCAGGCCGGGCGCCGCGCCGTGCACGGCCTGGGCCATGGCCTTGGTGTCGGAGCAGTTGAGCGAGGGGGCCATGCCGAGCGAGCCGCTGAGTTCGCCCGCGAGGTCGGAGAGGATGTCGCCGAAGAGGTTCTCGGTGACGATCACGTCGTAGTCACCGGGCGAGCGCACCAGATGCGCGGCCATCGCGTCGACGTGCGCGTCGTCGACCCGCACGTCCGGGTACTGCGCGGCCACCTCGAAGCAGACATCGCGGAACAGGCCGGTGGTCATCGGCAGCACATTGGCCTTGTGCACCACGGTCACCCGCTGGCGCCTGCCCCGGGCCAGCCGCAGCGCCTGGTGCGCGATGCGCTCGCACGCCTGGCGGGTGATCACCGCGACGGCCATCGCGACGTCCTCGGTCGGGCGGAACTCCCCCGACCCGGCGAACATGTTGCGGTCGGCGTAGAAGCCCTCACTGTTCTCCCGCACGATCACCAGATCGATGTCGGGCGCGCTGGCCCGCACCCCGGCGAAGGCCACCGCGGGCCGGATATTGGCGTAGAGCCCGAGGCGCTTGCGGATGGTCCCGCCCGGCGCGACCCGCATCTCGGCGGGATAGGAGGCGTTGTCGTGCGGGCCGAGGATCCAGGCGTCGAGTTCGGCCAGACCGTCGAGGGTCCGCTCGGGCAGGGGGTCGCCGTGGGCGGCGATGGCCGCGTGCCCGATCAGCAGGGGTACCCAGGTGACCGGGTCGAGCCCGGCCGCGCCGACGGCCTCGTCGACGACCGCGCGGGTCGCGGCCACCACCTCGGGGCCGATGCCGTCACCGTCGATCACACCGAGCCGCAGGCTCGTCTTCGCACCGTTCACCCCCACATCCTCGCGGGTCGGCGTCCCGGTGCGCGCGAGCGCCCCACCCGGACACGCCGGGACGACTAGGTTGGCGGACATGGTGCAGTCGGTGGAGTTGCTCCTGGACGAGCGCGGTGACGCGGAGATCCGCAGGCAGTGGGCGGTGCTGGCCGAGGCGGGCATCGGTAGCCCCGGTGGTGCCACCCATCGTCCGCACATCACCGTCGCGGTGGCCCGCGAGATCTGGCCGCGCATCGACCACGCGCTCGAGCGGATGGCGTTCACACCGCTGCCCGTACGGCTCGGCGGCGTGCTGGTGTTCGGTGCGCGCAGGCCGATCCTGGTGCGGGCGGTGGTCGTCACCGAGGAACTGTTGGCCCTGCAGCGCCGGGTCGCCGATCTGGTCGCGCCCTGCCCGGGAATCCCCGCGAACGTCGCTCCCGACGCGTGGACTCCGCACATCACCCTGGCTCGTCGGGTGCCCCCGGAACTGCTCGGCGCGGCCGTGCGCGCGGTGGCGGCCGACCACGACTTTTCCGCCGTTGTGGTGGGCATTCGCCGCTGGGACGGGGAGGCGCGGCAGGAGCGCCTCGTGGCGGGGGGAAGATAGAGAAAGGCCCCGGCGTTACAGCCGGGGACACCGACAAGGAGAGGACGTCATGGCCACCCAGACGCTGACCCAGCAGAACTTCGACGAAGTGATCACCGGAAACGACGTGGTACTCGTCGATTTCTGGGCTTCCTGGTGCGGTCCGTGCCGCAGCTTCGCCCCCACCTTCGAGAAGTCCTCGGAGAGCCACCCCGACGTGGTGCACGGCAAGGTCGACACCGAGGCCGAGCAGGGGCTCGCCGCGGCCGCCAACATCCAGTCGATCCCCACCATCATGGCCTTCCGCGAGGGCGTGCTGGTGTTCGCCCAGCCGGGCGCGCTGCCGCCCGCGGCGCTGGAGGATCTGGTGACCCAGGTCAAGGGCCTGGACATGGACGAGGTGCGCAAGCAGATCGCCGAGCAGTCCTCCCCCGCCGAATAGGCGCGAAACGTCAAGGGTCCGTTCACCTTCGATGAGGTGAACGGACCCTTTCGGCGTGTGTCGGGGCGGATCAGCCCGCGAGCTTGCCGACGCAGGCGATCATGGCGCGCACGGTCGACTCGGCGCCACCGGCGGCCATGGCCGCGGCCCAGCCGCGCCTGCCGTCGAGGTCGCAGCGGACGAAGGTGGCGATGCCCTCGGCGGTGGGCCGCTGGTGGAACTGCAGGATCTCGAGGGGGTAGCCCTCGTCGTAGAGCGCGGAGGTCAGGGCCGCGACCGGGCTACCGGTGGCCAGGACGGTCCGCAGATGGTCGGCGAATTCCAGCGTGCCGGTGAAATCCGTTCCGGAACAAGTCCATTCGCCGAGGGTGATCGGACCCTCGAACCGGGTGTACCGGTCGAGGAACTCGGCGGGAGTGAGGTCGGTGAGTTCGGCGCGCAGCCCGCGCGGGGCGGCGTCGAACAGGGCATGGTCCAGTGTCAGCAGTGTCATTGCAGGTGAGGTCTTCCCGAAGATGGTCTTCGTTGGCAGGTGGGGACCAGCAGAACAATGAAAATCAGCCCGCAGCGAGGGGGCTGGTCCGAATCAGACCCCGCTACGGCGGGTTACTACGAGAAGAATCTGCCGGGTGGCTGCCTGCGCGGTCTGCGCAGCAGCGGCCGCGCGGTCGCGGTCAGCGACAAGCAGCGCGGCGAAGCGATCGGCGGGATTCGGCACGTTGTCGAGAATAGGGCGATCGTCGTGAAACCGCAACCTGGTTTCGACTCCGTCGTGTCTACCGGTGAGTACCGTCACCGCAGCTCAGCTCGGTGGTTCCGGTCACCCACGCGGGTGTCGGGTGGCCGGTCCCCCGGACAGCGGTTCGACCGAGGCGAGCGCGCGGGCGCAGCCGTCGACATCGAGCTGGACGCGCAGGGCGTCGGGTCGCGGACTGCTGCGCAGGACCACCTTGTCGCCGATCATCACCGGGCCGACGTGTTCGACGATCGCCCGGTACGGCAGGCGGTGGCGGTCCGGGTGCGCGGCGAGGACCTCCTCGACGGCACCCCAGTAGACCGCGTTGTTGACGTGTCCGAGCCGGTCCACGTCGGTGACGCGCAGCGGGAAGGGCACCGCCTCGACCTCGGGATCGTCGAGTTCGGTGAGCGCGGCGCGCCAGCGCAGCCGGTGCTCGGTGGTGCTGGCCAGCATCGGTGCCATGAAGGCGTCGCTCATGCGCGCGGGACGGCCCGCGACCGGGTCGATGTGGATCAGGAAGGCCGCGGCCTCGATGTGGCCGCCGCGCTCGCCACGCAGCTGGATGCGCATGTCGCACCAGCGGTTGGACAGGGCGTCGGCCCAGCGGCGCAGATGCACCCGGTCGCCGAACACGATCGGTTCGTAGACGTCGATGACGGTGCGTCGCACGATCCACGCCTGGTGGGCGTCGCCGTCCTCGACCGCGTCGAGATGATCGAAGCCGATGTCCTGCAGATACCGGGCCACCGCGTCCAGGCGCAGTCGGTCGTCGCCGTCGGTGTCGCCCAGGCGCACCGGCCACGACGCCGGGAAGGCCCGGTCGATATCGGGGCAGGCGGGCAGTGGGGTCGCGATGACATCGGCGGGCACGGTCCGATGCTGCCACATCGTGGGCCCGCTGGCCCGACGGTGCGCACGGTCAGGCGCGTTCGGCGGCGGCCTTGATCCCGGCCACGTGGGCCTCCCACATGCCTTGCGCGTGCGCGGCCTCGTCCTCGGTCGCGTTGTTGTCCTGGCTCAGCGTCAGGTGGGTCGACGAGTCGTCGCCGCTGAGCTGGTAGCCGAGCGTGTGATAGTTCTCCGGCGCGTCCGGCTGGCCGCCGAGCGGGCTGTAGTGGGTCATCTCGAGCAGTCGTCCCGGTTCCACCGCGAGGATCTGGCCCCGGTCCGTGTACGCCCTGCCCTCGTACTCGCCCTGCCAGACGATCGGGCTCCCCGGTCGCCAGTCGGTCTCGACCTCGGCCCCGAACATGAACTCCCGAATCGCCGCCGGGTCGGTGAGCACGTCCCATACCCGCTGCGGCGAGGCGGCGATATCGACCTCGGCGGTCGCCACGAACCCGGTCATCGTCGACTCCTTCCGGTCACCCCTTGTCCACGGTACGACGGTGCGCACCCAGCGGGCTTGGACAAAGGCGTCACGAGGACGGGCCGGGCTACTTCCAAGAGCACCGCGGCCCCGTGAAGCCCGCGTCGAAGTGGGCGGCGACCGCGTCGGTGCGCCGCCAGCCCCGGCGTCGCGGAAGGCGATCGCCGGGGCGGATACGCATCAGTGTGCCGCCGAATCCCAGCTGTGGCCGGTGCCGACCGAGACCGTCAGCGGCACCGAGAGTTCGATGGCCGAGGACATCTGTTCGCGGGCGAGGGCTTCGAGGGTCTCGCGCTCCCCGTCGGCGACCTCGAAGACGAGTTCGTCGTGGATCTGCAGCAGCATGCGCGAGGCCAGCCCGGCGTCCTCGATCGCGTTCTGCACATTGATCATCGCGACCTTGATGATGTCGGCGGCGGTGCCCTGGATGGGCGCATTGAGGGCCATGCGTTCGGCGGCCTCGCGGCGCTGGCGGTTGCTGGAGTCCAGATCGGGCAGGTAGCGGCGGCGGCCGAACAGGGTCTGGGTGTAGCCGACCTTGCGGGCCTCGTCGACGACATCGGACAGGTAGTCGCGGATGCCACCGAAGCGGTCGAAGTAGACGTCCATCTGCTCCTTGGCCTCGGCGGTGCTGATCTTGAGCTGCGCGGACAGACCGTAGGAGCTCAGGCCGTAGGCCAGACCGTAGGACATGGCCTTGATCCGGCGGCGCATCTCCGGGCTCACCTCGTGCAGCGGGATGTCGAAGGCCTTGGACGCGACGAAGGTGTGCAGGTCCTCGCCGGAGTTGAACGCCTCGATCAGGCCCGCGTCGCCGGACAGGTGCGCCATGATCCGCATCTCGATCTGGCTGTAGTCGGCGGTCATCAGCTCGGCGAAGCCGGGGCCGACGACGAAGGTGTCGCGGATCTGGCGGCCGGTGTCGGTGCGGATGGGGATGTTCTGCAGGTTCGGCTCGGTGGAGGAGAGCCTGCCGGTGGCGGCGATGGTCTGGTTGAACGTGGTGTGGACGCGGCCGTCGTCGGCGACCGACTTGAGCAGGCCGTCGACGGTGACCTTGAGCCGGGTCGCGTCGCGATGCGCGAGCAGGTGTTCGAGGAAGGCGTGGCCGGTCTTCTCGAACAGCGATTCCAGCGCGTCGGCGTCGGTGGTGTAGCCGGTCTTGGTGCGCTTGGTCTTGGGCATGTCGAGCTCGTCGAACAGCACCACCTGCAGCTGCTTGGGCGAGCCGAGGTTGATCTGCTTGCCGATCACGTCGTAGGCGGCGTTGGCGGCCTCGGTGACCCGGTCGGCGAACTGGCGCTGCAGCGATTCCAGCTGGGGCACGTCGACGGCGATCCCGGCGTCCTCGAGCTGGCCGAGCACGCCGAGCAGCGGCAGTTCCATCTCGTGCAGCAGCGCGGTCGACTCGATCTGGGTGAGTTCGGCGTCGAGCGCGTCGGCCAGGTCGGCGACGGCGCGGGCGCGCAGCATCTCCTCGCGGGCGAGGTCGGCGGCGACGGTGTCCTCGTCGTCGAGCAGCGAGAGCTGGCCGTCCTCGCTGGTCTCGGCGCGCAGTTCGCGCTTGAGGTAGCGCAGCGAGAGGTCGTCGAGATTGAAGCTGCGCTGACCGGGGCGGACCAGATAGGCCGACAGGGCGGTGTCGCTGGTGAGCCCGGCCAGGGTGAAGCCGCGCCCGCGCAGGGCGTGCTCGGCGGCCTTGGCCTCGTGCAGGGCCTTGGGGACCTCCGGGTCGCCCAGCCAGATGCCCAGGGCGGCCTCGTCCTCGGGGGTCAGGGTGGTCAGATCGAGGTAGCCACCCTCACCGTCGGCGGCGGCCAACGCCAGGGCGCGCGCGTCACCGTTGACCGGAGTGCCGGTGCCGACAACCGAGAGGCCGTGGCGCACACCGGGTTTCGCGTGTTCGGCCAGCCAGTCACCGACCGTGCCCGGCTCCACCACGGCACCGCTGATCTCGAACCCGGACTCGGCTTCGGGCTCGGCCGAGCCGAGGGTGTCGAAGAGGCGGTCGCGCAGGACGCGGAACTCCAGGTCGTCGAAGAGCTGATGGATCTTCTCGCGGTCCCACGGCGCCTGCGCGAGCTGATCGGGGGTGTAGGGCAGCGGGACCTCGCGCACCATCTCGGTGAGCTGACGGTTGAGCACCACGCTGGACAGGTTCGCGCGCAGCGCGTCACCGACCTTGCCCTTCACCTGGTCGACCCGGTCGACCAGGGTGGCCAGGTCGCCGTACTCGCGGATCCACTTGGCGGCCGTCTTCTCGCCGACACCCGGGATACCGGGCAGGTTGTCGCTCGGGTCGCCGCGGAGCGCCGCGTAGTCGGGGTACTGGGCGGGGGTGAGTCCGTATTTGGTCTCGACTTCGGCGGGGGTGAAACGGGTGAGATCGGAGACGCCCTTGCGCGGGTAGAGGACGGTGACGTCGTCGTTGACCAGCTGGATGGAGTCGCGGTCGCCGGTGACGATGAGCACCCGGTACCCCTGCGCGGTGGCCTGGGTGGTGAGGGTGGCGATCACATCGTCGGCCTCGTAGCCGTCGATGGCCATGACCGGGATGCCGAGCGCGCCGAGCACGTCCTTGGTGAGTTCGACCTGGCCCCGGAATTCGTCGGGGGTGGCGCTGCGGTTGGCCTTGTATTCGGGGTATGCCTCGCTGCGGAAGGTCTTGCGCGACACGTCGAAGGCCGCGGCCACGTGGGTGGGCTTCTCGTCGCGCAGCAGGTTGATCAGCATGGAGGTGAACCCGTACACGGCGTTGGTGGTCTGCCCGGTGACGGTTTTGAAGTTCTCCGCCGGTAGCGCGAAGAACGCACGGTAGGCGATCGAATGCCCGTCCAGGAGCAGCAGCGTCGGCCGCTCACCCCCGTCGGCGGTGGTCGTTGTCGATGCCTGAGCAGTCGTCGGTGAACTCACCCACATGAGTGTAGGGACCACCACCGACACCCCCGTATCCCGCCACGGCCATGACCCGCAACCCCACAGAACCCCGACCCGACACACCAGCGCCCCGAACAAACCCGCCATGACCGCACTCCCAGCCCCGCACCCGCGACCCCGAGGAGCGGCGGCCGACGAAGTCGGCCGGTCGCGGCCCGGGTCGCCGGTCAGGCGCCGTTTCGTAGGCGACGAAGGAGCAAGAAACGGTGCCTGACCGGCGGCCCCCCAGGGGGCCGCGACTCGAGCGCGCCAGCGCTCCAAGAACTCAGCCGAGGTAGGCCGACATGACCGCGGGGTCGGTGAGCAGGTCCGAGCCCGCCCCGGACTTGGTGACTTCGCCGGTCTCCAGGATGTAGGCGCGGTCGCTGCGGGTCAGCGCCTGCTGGGCGTTCTGCTCCACGAGCAGCACCGTGGTGCCCTGCCGGTTGATCTCGCTGATGATCCGGAAGATCTGCTGGATCACCATCGGCGCCAGACCCATCGACGGTTCGTCGAGCAGCAGCAGTTTCGGCCGCGCCATCAGCGCCCGGCCGATGGCCACCATCTGCTGTTCGCCGCCGGAGAGAGTGCCGCCGACCTGTTTGCGGCGCTCGGCCAGGCGCGGGAACAGCTCGAAGATCCAGTCCAGGGTTTGCTGGTATTCGGCCTTCTGCTCGAAGGGCCTGCCGTAGCAGCCCATGTCGAGGTTCTCCAGCACCGTCATGCCGGGGAACACCCCGCGACCCTCCGGGGACTGGATGAGCCCGGCGACCACCCGGTCGTGGGCCTTCATGGTGGTGATGTCCTGGCCCTGGAACAGGATGCGGCCCGAGGTGAGCGGCAGCAGCCCGGACAGGGCCCGCATGGTGGTGGTCTTGCCCGCGCCGTTGGCGCCGAGCAGGGTGACCAGCTCCCCCGGCGACACCGACAGCGAGATCCCGTGCAGCGCTTCGATCCTGCCGTAGTGCACCACCATGTCGCGCACCTCGAGCAGCGGCTCGGGACTCGCGACGACGACCTCGGTGACCTGCTCGTCGGCCGATTCCACCACCACGGTGGCCGGTGACGGCGGCGGGCTCGCCCCCTCGGCGGCCGCGGCGTCGGCCTCCTCGCGGACCTCGGCGACGGTGTCGGCGTCGGGCACGCCCAGGTAGGCCGCGATCACCGCCGGGTCCTCGCGGACCTCGGCGGGCAGCCCGTCGGCGATCTTGCGCCCGAACTCGAGCACCACGATCCGGTCGGTGACGCCCATGACCAGGCGCATGTCGTGTTCGATGAGCAGCACGGTGTAGCCGTCGTCGCGGATTTTGCGGATCAGCTCCATGAGCGCGGACTTCTCGCTCGGGTTGAATCCGGCGGCCGGTTCGTCCAGGCACAGCAGCTTGGGTTCGGTGGCCAGCGCGCGGGCGATCTCGAGACGCCGCTGGTCACCGTAGGAGAGGTTGCGGGCCTTCTCCACCGCGCGCGGGGCGATACCGACGAACTCCAGCAGCGCCATGCCGCGTTCGATGGCGTCGCGTTCCTCCCTGCGGTGCTTGGGGGTGCGCAGGATGGCGCCGGGCACCGAGGTGGTGTGCCGGGCGTCGGTGCCGACGACCACGTTCTCCAGCGCGGTCATCTCGCCGAACAGGCGCACGTTCTGGAAGGTGCGCGCGATGCCGAGACGGGTGATCTCGTTGCGTTTGGTCTTGGCCAACGGCCTGCCGTCGAAGTGCACACTGCCCGCGGCGGGCTTGTAGACACCGGTGATGGCGTTGAAGCAGGTGGTCTTGCCCGCGCCGTTGGGGCCGATCAGGCCCAGGATCTCGCCGCGGCGGATCTCGAAACTCACCCCGTCCAGGGCGGTCAGGCCGCCGAACTTCACCGTCAGACCGTCGGTGCGCAGCAGCGGCGCACCGACGGCGGTCTCGATCTCGCGGTGCGGGGCGACCACCTCGGCGACCGTCTCGGCGTCGGCGAGTTCGGGCAGGACCGCGGTGACATCCACGTCGGCGGCCGGTTCGACCTCCGGCGCGGGCTTGTACCCGGCCTTCATGTCCTCGTTGTCGTACAGCGCGTCCCCTGCGCCCGGCCCCGTCATCGCCCTGCTCCGATCGGTTCGGCCGTGGGCTTGCGCACGACCGCCTGATAAACCTGCCTGCCGTAGGTGAGCAGTTTCTGCCGCACCGGGAACAGACCCTGTGGCCGCAGAATCATCATCACCACCAGGGCGATGCCGAAGTAGAAGTACTTCAGGTCGCCGAGGGTCTGGGCGCCGCCCTTGCGGAACAGCAGCACGCTGCCCGCCAGCAGCAACCCGAAGACCACCGCGACGATCGACACCGTGATCACGCCCCGCCGGGCCCATACGCCGAGCGCGGCGCCGCGCCACCGCCACAGCAGCCACAGGCCGATCAGCAGCGCGACGTCGAGCCCGAGCAGCAGGTACCCGGTCGACTCGTTCGAGACCAACTGCACCGACTGCAACCGCATCGGCAGATACGCGATGAGGAAGGCGCCCACGATCACGCCGAGCTTGTTGCCCGAGCCGCCGAGCACGACCGCGCACAGGAACAGCATCGACAGGATGATGTCGAACTGCTTGGGGTTGACGTAGGTGACCTGACCGGCGTACATGGCGCCGGACAGACCGCCGACCGAGGCGCCGATCACGAAGGCCCACAGCTTGAACTTGAAGGTCGGCACGCCCATGATCTCGGCGGCGTCCTCGTCCTCGCGGATCGCGACCCAGGAGCGGCCGACGCGGCTGCGCTCGAGATTGCCGATGATCAGCAGCACCACCACGACCAGCACCATGCCCAGCCAGAACCACCAGGTGCCGCTGTTGGCGGCCTGTAGCGGGTTGTTGCTGTCGGGATCGCCGAGATTGCCCGGAGAGAAGACGCCACCGGGATGGGTCTCGGATTCGCCGACATCGGGGTAGGCGACCTTGGACAGGCCGAGGCTGCCATTGGTCAGCTCGGTGAGATTGTCGGCCATCAGGCGGACGATCTCACCGAAGCCGAGCGTCACGATGGCCAGGTAGTCGCCGCGCACGCGCAGGGTCGGCGCCCCGAGGATCAACCCGGCGAGGGCGGTGAGCGCGACCGCGATCGGCAGGCAGGCCAGCCAGGCCCAGCTGGGTTCGAGCCAGCCGCCGTCGGTCTGGTTCCACGGACTGTTCGGACTGGTCAGCAGGGCCACGGTGTAGGCGCCGACGGCGTAGAAGCCGACGTAGCCGAGGTCGAGCAGGCCCGCCTGGCCGACCACGACATTGAGGCCGATGGCGATCAGCGCGTACATCGCGAACTGCGCCATCACGCCACCGAAGCTCACGCCGGGGGTGTCGATGATCGGCGGGGTGTAGATCGGCAGCAACGCCAGCGCCAGGATGACCGGCACGCCGACGGCCCACTGGCCGGGGCGGGACAGTCCGTCCCACCAGGTGCGGATCGCGTCGCCGAGGCCGCGCCGTTGCGGAGTCTTGGCGGGGGTCTTCGTCAGGTCGGTCATGCGCGTGCCCTCCCCAGGCTCTCGCCGAGGATGCCGGTCGGCCGGAACATCAGCACGGTCACCAGCAGCACGAAGGCGACCACGTCACGCCATTCGTTGCCGAACAGGATCTGCCCGTACTGCTCGGCGACGCCGAGCAGCATGCCGCCGAGCAGGGCGCCGCGCAGGTTGCCGATACCGCCGAGCACCGCGGCGCTGAAGGCCTTGATACCGAGGATGAAGCCACCGGAGAAGATGATGCCGGTGGGGATGTAGAGCGTGTAGAGCATGGCGGCGGCACCGGCCAGCAGGCCGCCGATGAGGAAGGTCAGCACGATCACCCGTTCCCGCGAGACACCCATGAGGGTGGCGGTGTCGGGGTCCTGGGCCACCGCGCGGATGGCCCGGCCGAATTTCGTTCGGTTGATGACGATCTCGGTGGTGATCGCGAGCACGATGGCCGCGGCGAAGATCACCAGCGCCACATTGGTGACCTGCGCGCCGAGAAAGGTGAACTGCACCTTCGGCTCCACCAGCCGGATGCCGGTCTGGGCGTTGGAGCCGCCCAGGCCCGGCTTGATCTTGGGCAGGATGTAGTGCACGAACTCCTGGATCACGAACGACATGCCGATCGCGGTGATCAGGAAGGCCAGCGGTTTGGCGCCACGCCTGCGCAGTGGCCGGTAGGCGACCCGTTCCAGACCGATCGCGGCGATGCCCGAGACCAGCATGCCGAACAGCATGGCCAGGCCGAGGTAGAGCACCGTCAGCAGCACACCCTGGGAGTAGGCGTTACCGCTGGGCGCGAAGCCGAGCAGTTCCAGGCCCACATAGGTGCCGAACATGCCGAGCATGAAGATCTCGGAGTGGGCGAAGTTGATCAGCCGCAGCACACCGTAGACCAGGGTGTAGCCGACGGCGACCAGGGCGTAGATCGAGCCGTAGGTGAGACCGTCCACGGTCAGTTTCCAGAACTGGTCGATCACGCCGGAAACGTTGAAATCGATGGACCCCTGCGCCAACAGGGTTACACCGAGCGATGCCGCTGATGTCATGGTTTCTCTCGCGTCGGGCGAGCGGTGCGCGTGGTCTCACCACGCGCACCGCTCCACACTCTCGGGGACTACTTGACCTCGTACATCCAGATCTGGATGTTGGCCAGCTCGCCGGTCTCGCCCCACTTGTACTCGCGGGCGACACCGGTGCCGGTGTAGTTACGGACGTAGTCGACCAGCTCGGCGCGGGTCACCTTGCCCGAGTCGATCCCCTTGAGCAGGATCGTGGTCAGGTCGTAGCCCTCGACGGAATAGACGCCGGGCGCCTGGCCGTTGAGTGCCTTGTACTCCGAGGCGAACTCGTCGGGCGCCGGGCTGCACGGGCACGACAGCAGCGCGCCCTTGGACGAGGCACCGGCCTGGCGGACGAACTCCGGATCGTTGCTACCGTCGGCGGAGACGAAGGTGGCGTTCACGCCGCCGGAACGCAGCTGCTGCACGAACGGCGCGGCCTCGGCGTAGTACCCGGCGTAGAAGATGGCGTCGGGCGCGGCCGCCGACAGCTTCGACACCGCGGCGGAGAAGTCCTTGTCACCTTCCTTGACACTGACCGCGCAGGAGGCGTCGGCGGCCGGACCCGCGGCGGTGATGAAGGCCTGCGCCAGACCGGCACCGTAGTCGGTGTTGTCCTGCACGACGCAGATCTTCTTGTAGCCCTTCTCACCGGTCAGGTAGTTGGCCACGGCCGGGCCCTGCGAGTTGTCGTTGCCCAGGCCGCGGAAGAAGGTCTTCCAGCCGTTCTGGGTCAGCGTGGGGTTGGTGGCCGAGGCGGTCAGCGTGGGCATGCCCGCCTCGCTGAGGATCTGGCCGGTCGCCTTGGTCTCCCCGGAGAAGGTGGGGCCGATCAGGCCGATGATGCTGGGATCGCTGACGATGGTGGGGATCACCTGCGTCGCGATCTGCGGCTTGCCCTCGGTGTCGAACTGCTTGACCTGGACCTGACAATCCGGGTTGGCCTTGTTGTGCTGGTCGAGCGCGAGCTTGACGCCGTTGATGATGTTGATGCCGAGCGCGGCGTTGCCACCGGTCAGCGGACCCGCCATCGCGATGGTCTGCGGCGCGCACTTGGCCTTGCCGTCACCGGCCGGGTCGGCGGCGGCGCCCGCGTCGGTCTGGGCCACGGCCTTGCCCTCGGTATCGAGCTGGACCACCGACTGGATCGAGAGATCGGTGTTGCCGCCACCGCCGCCGTCGGACGACTTGTCGCTGCATCCGGACAACACCAACGACGCGGCAGCTCCGATAACCAGAACTCCCCGCGTCGAACGACTGCGCCATGTCGAACTGAGCACGTCTCACCTCTATGTCCTGTGCTCCTCGGGTCCACCGAGGGGGCCGACCACGTTCAGCCCGGACAGAACATATCGCCGGATTGTTAGATCCGCATCACATTCGCATCATGTCGGATGCTTCGTGTCCAGTCGTAGTTCCCTTTATTGTTTCGCTTACGTAAAGTTTTCCGGCTTTCGCGCACGCGTCACTGCGGGGTGAGGTTCTCCAGCACGACTTCGGCGACCGCCTTCATCGTGGTGCGCCGATCCATCGCGGTGCGCTGAATCCATTTGAACGCCTGCGGTTCCGACAGCCCCTGCGTCTGCATCAGCACGCCCTTCGCGCGCTCGACGAGCTTGCGGGTCTCCAGGCGATCCGACAGATTCGCGACTTCGGTTTCCAGCGCGGCGATTTCATGGAAACGACTGGCCGCCAGTTCGATCGCGGGCACCAGATCGGATTTGGTGAACGGCTTCACCAGGTAGGCCATGGCCCCCGCGTCACGGGCCCGCTCGACCAGGTCGCGCTGGCTGAACGCGGTCAGGATGACCACGGGCGCAACACGTTTCGTCGCGATCTCGGCGGCGGCGTCGATCCCGTCGCGGCGCGGCATCTTGACGTCCATGATCACCAGATCCGGCCGCAGCTCCTCGGCCAGTTCCACGGCCTGCTGCCCGTCGCCCGCTTCCCCGACGACGTCGTAGCCCTCTTCCTTGAGCATCTCCACCAGGTCCATGCGGATCAGGGCTTCGTCCTCGGCGACGACGACGCGCTTGGCGACCGTCTCACGCGCTGCGCCCGCGCCCCCTGCATTCGTGCTCATAGGTACGACCCCTCTGGATTTCCGATGCCGATGTAAAGAGTACCTTTCGTTTCCGCGCGCAATGCCGCGAGCTGCGCAGAAACCGCGGGTGAACGCGAGTGCGAGGACATCGCGCGGGCCCCGCGACAGATACTCCCCCGCGGAGCGCGGCCGATGCCGCGCTTCCGCCGTGGTGCCGAGTGTGGGACTCGAACCCACACGTCCTTTCGGACAACGGTTTTTGAGACCGTCGCGTCTGCCAGTTCCGCCAACCCGGCGCACCGCGGTCACTATAGCGTCTCGGCGCGCCGTGGCGCGAACCGCCGTCGAACCGGAACCCCCGCGGCACCGTAGTACCAGGAAAGCCTCCCGGCGGAAGGGCACGAACATGCGTGTGAGCAGGACCACGGTCGACCTCGACGCCTACCCCGACCTGGTGATGATCCTGCTGGGTATGCGGGTGCGCACCCCGCGTGGGGTGCTGCGCCTGCTCGGGGTCGGCCCCAAGCTCTACCGCTCGCACGCCGACCGCCCCGACGGGCTGCTGCTGCACGAGGACGTGGTCTGGTCGATGCTGCCGCCGCACTGGGGCGCGCGCCAGTACTGGCGCGATCTGGACTCCCTGGAGCGCTGGACCCGCTCGGACCCGCACCGGCAGTGGTGGCGGCAGTTCCTGCGCGATTCCGGCGGCACCGGCTTCTGGCACGAGGCCTATTTCCGGCGCGGCGGCATCGACGCGGTCTACGACGACATGTCCGCCCCGACCGGGTTGGCCCGCTTCGCCCCGGTGGTGCCCGCGCGCGGGGCGATGTTCTCCACCCGGGGCCGCGTGCACGGCACCGCGCCGGGAGTGCCGCCGGTGGTTCCGGAATCGAATTATTACGAGGCCGACGAGTGACGGTCGACACATAACTCCGCGATGTTTCCACGGTCTATCTCGTGGGTATCACGGTCACACACAACAGATTTCCGCATCGTGATTGATGTACGGAATTCAACCGAAAGGTGAATAGACAGTTCCGCGCCCGTGATGGTTGCACTGTAGGTCTACTGCGCGACAATCGAGCCGTTTACGGTGTCGGTATGCACGTGCTGTTCGTCTGCAACTCCAATGTCTGCCGGTCGGTGATCGCCGAACGACTCACGTGGGCGTTCGCGGCGGACAACGGCCTGACCGGACTCACCGCGGAGAGCGCGGGCACCCGCGCGCTGGTGGGATTTCCGGCCGAACCGCTGGCCGCGGAGACCATCGTGGGATTGGGTGGCGAACTCGGCGGATTCACCGCCCGTCGACTGCGCCCGGAGATGGTCGATCGCGCCGATCTGATCCTCACCATGACCGAATCCCTGCGCGCACAGGTCACCGAATTGTCCTTCGGGGTGGCCGCCCGGACTTTCACCCTGCCCGAGGCCCATCGCATCGCGAAGGTCACCGGCGCGAAATCCATTGCCGCGCTGCACCGGGCGCGCGACGACCTGGCCTATGTGGGCCGGGAGAACATCGCTGACCCGATCGGGCTGTCGCCGCAGGCCTTTCTCGAAGTCGGCGACCGGATCGCGGAATCACTGTTCCCGTTGCTGGCCGCGCTGGCACCGCACCATCGGGCCGAGGACCGTCGCGAGGCCCCCGCCGGACTGGTGATCACGCCCGATCACGCGCCGCCCCTGTCGACCTTTCTCGCCGCCCAGCGCAGGCACTGACAGCGAGGGCTGTTCGCCGGGGCCGCACAGGGATTAGACTGCGGCGCGGACGTGCTGTTCTCCCTGCTGGTTCGACACACGACAGGACTCAGACATGCCGAAACGCATTTCGGATGTTTCGCTCCATGTGTATGTCACTCCGGACATGCTCGACCGCATCGTCGCAGGCATCCGCACGGTGGTCGACGACCACCTCCAGGACCGTGAGGTCTTCGCGTGGCGGTTCACCCTGCCCGTCGACGCCACCGATCCCGTGCACGGGGAACTCGAATCACAGTGGCGCGGAACCCATCCCGACCGTCCGTCGGCGGGCGAGGCCACCTACGAGATCGCCCTGAGCCTGGTCGGCGAACCCGACGACCTCACCGACGCCGACACGGCCCACCTCGAACACGGCCTGACGCTGACGGTGGACGACGTGGCACCGGGCCACGCCGTCCCCTTCCGGCTGCGCGCGCGTCAGCGCACCGATCGCGCGCAGGAACTGAACTACGGCCGCCGCTGAGCGGGCTCAGCGGGCCGGGAAGTGCCGGATGACGCCTTCCTGCACCGTGGTGGCGATCAGTTCGCCGTCGCGCGAATAGAACCGGCCCGTCGCCAGGCCGCGCGAGCCCGCCGCCACCGGTGACTCGGTGGCGTAAAGGGTCCAGTCGTCGAAGCGGAACGGGCGGTGGAACCAGATCGAGTGGTTCACCGTGGCCGCCAGGATGCGGTCCAGGCCCCAGGACAGGCCGTGCGTGGTGATGATCGAGTCCAGCACGGTGGTGTCGGAGGAGTAGCCCAGCGCCGCCACGTGCAGCAGCGGGTCCTCGGGCAGCGCGCCGTCGGTGCGCATCCAGACCCGGTTGTGGTTGAGCTTCTCGCCGGTGCCCTTGAGGATCCACGCCGGATCGTTGGTGTAGCGCATGTCGATCGGATGCGGGGCGTTGATGAACATCTCGAGCTTGTCCTCGAAACCGGCGAAGCTCTCCTCGATCCGGGGCAGCGTCTCCGGATCGGGCACCTCGGGGCCCTCGTGGGCGTGCTCGAGGCCCTTGCCCCAGTCCTGGAACGCCGCCAGCATGACGAACAGTTCCTGGCCGTCCTGGCTGGCGGTGACCGTGCGGTTGGCCAGGGCGCGGCCGTCGCGGTGGCGCTGCACGTGGTACTCGATCGGCTTCTTCACATCGCCGCCACGCACGAAGTGCGCGTTGATCGCGTGCAGCGGCCGCTGGCCCGCGGTGCGTCCGGCAGCGACGATGGCCTGCGACACCAGCTGACCGCCGAAGGTGCGGCTCCACACCTTCTCCGGATGGTTGCCCAGGAACACGTCCTCGCCGATCGGTTCCAGGTCGAGCAGGTCGAGCAGGACCCGCAGATCGGGGGACTGCTCGCCGGGCCCTGTCTCGACCTCGACCGATCCGCCTGCCGAACTACTCACGACTAGTGGTCCTCCTCGCCGATGCGATGAACGTGGATCAGATTGGTGGACCCGACGGTACCCGGCGGGGAACCGGCCACGATGACCACCAGGTCACCCTTGCGGTACCGGCCCATCGACAGCAGCGCCTGGTCGACCTGGTGGATCATCGCGTCGGTGGAGTCCACCATCGGCACGATGAAGGTCTCGGTGCCCCAGGTCAGCGTCAGCTGGCTGCGCACCTCCGGCAGCGGGGTGAAGGCCAGCAGCGGCAGCGGGGTGTGCAGGCGGGCCAGGCGGCGCACGGTGTCACCGGACTGGGTGAAGGCCACCAGCGCCTTGGCGTTGAGGCGCTCGCCGATATCGCGGGCGGCGTAGGAGATCACGCCGCGCTTGGTGCGCGGCACGTGGGTCAGCGGGGGGACCCGGTGGGTCTCGGACTCCACCGCGGTGACGATGCGGCTCATCGTGCGCACCGCGTCGATCGGCCAGGCGCCGACCGAGGTCTCCCCCGACAGCATCACCGCGTCGGCGCCGTCGAGCACCGCGTTGGCCACGTCGGAGGCCTCGGCGCGGGTCGGGCGGGAGTTCTCGATCATCGACTCGAGCATCTGGGTGGCCACGATCACCGGCTTGGCGTTCTCGCGGGCCATCTGGATCGCGCGCTTCTGCACCAGCGGCACCTGCTCGAGCGGCAGCTCGACACCGAGGTCACCGCGGGCGACCATCACCGCGTCGAAGGCCAGCACGATCGCCTCGAGGTTGTCGATGGCCTCGGGCTTCTCCAGCTTGGCGATCACCGGCACGCGGCGACCGACCCGGTCCATCACGTCGTGCACGAGCTCGATGTCGGAGGGCGAGCGCACGAACGACAGCGCGATGAAGTCCACGCCCAGCTTCAGCGCGAACTCGAGGTCCTCGATGTCCTTGCCCGACAGCGCGGGCACCGACACGTTCATGCCGGGCAGCGACAGGCCCTTGTTGTTGCTCACCGGGCCGCCCTCGGTGACCCGGCACACCACGTCGTTGCCCTCGATGGCCTCGACGGTCAGGCCCACCTTGCCGTCGTCGACGAGCAGGCGGTCACCGGCCTTGGCGTCGGTGGCGAGTTCCTTGTAGGTGGTCGAGACCCGGTCGTGGGTGCCCTCGACGTCGTCGACGGTGATCCGCACCTGCTGGCCGTTGGCCCATTCGGTGCGGCCCTCGGCGAAGCGCCCGAGCCGGATCTTGGGGCCCTGCAGGTCGGCCAGGATGCCGACCGCGCGGCCGGTCTCGTCCGAGGCGGCCCTGACCATCTTGTAGTTGTCGGCGTGGTCGGCATGGTCGCCGTGGCTGAAGTTCAGCCGGGCCACATCCATGCCGCTTTCGACGAGCTCACGAATACGGTCCTGGGAGGCCGTCGCCGGTCCGAGGGTGCACACAATCTTCGTCCGTCGCATCACAGAACTAGAGCGTAGTCCCCTCGGCTCGCCGAGTCCCTGTCCCGGTCGGGTTGACCGGTGAGTTCGCGCGGTGTTCACGAAATCGGTTGTCACCGCACCGCGACATGCCGGGACAGTCGCGTCTCCAACCGGGTCTGACCGAAGCCCAGGATCAGGCAGATCACCCAGTAGTAGAGGGCGGCCACGCCGTAGAGGGCGAAGAAGTCGAAGGTGGGGGCGGCGGCGAGCTGGGCGGTGCGCAGCAGTTCGGTGACCAGGATGGTCGAGGCCAGCGAGGTGTCCTTGACCAGGGAGATCAGCGTGTTCGACAGCGGCGGCACCGCGATCCGGGCGGCCTGCGGGAACACGACGTAGCCCAGCGTCTGCGGGTGGGTCATGCCCAGCGACTGCGCCGCCTCCCACTGCCCGTGCGCCACGCTCAGGATCGCCGAGCGCACCACCTCGGCCGCGTACCCGCCGACATTGAGGCTGAAGGCGATGACCGCCGCGGGGAACGGCTCGATGACGATCCCGAACTGCGGCAGCGCGTAGAACACGATGAACAGCTGCACCAGCAGCGGGGTGCCACGGATGATCGAGATGTAGAACCGCGCGGGCAGTTCGAGCACCCGCCGCGGCGACATCCTGGCCAACGCGACACCCACCGCGATGGCCAGGCCCAGCACGAAACTGATCGCCGTCAACGGCAGCGTCATGGTCACCGTGGCCTTCAGCATCGGCCACAGGTTGTGCCAGATCAGCTCCCTGGTCGCGGAATCCATCCGCTACTTGCTGACGTCGGTGCCGAAGTACTTCTCCGACAGGCGGGCCAGGGTGCCGTCGGCGCGCAGCTGCTCGAGCGCCTTGTCGATGTCGGCGATCAGGGCGCTGTCGTCCTTGCGGGCGGCGAAGGCCTGCTTGCTGGTCTCGCCGGTCTTGCCCGCGATCTTGATCCCGGTATCGCCGGTCTTCTTGGTGTACTCGCCGACGGCGAGGGTGTCGTTGACGGTGGCGTCGACCCGGCCCGCCTTGAGCAGCTGCACCGCCTGCACGAAGCCCTCGACGGCCTCGACCTTCGCGCCCGCGTCCTTGGCGACCTGGCTCCAGTTGCTGGTGGCCGACTGGGCGGTGGTCTTGCCGGACAGATCCGCCAGCGAGGTGATGGCGGTGTAGTCGGACTTGGTGACGATGACGCCCTCGGAGGTGGTGTAGGGCTGCGACAGCGCGTACTTCGCGGTGCGCTCGGGATTGACCGTCACCTGGTTGGCGACCAGATCGAAGCGCTGGGACTCGAGTCCGGCGAAGATCGAGTCCCACGGCGTCTGCACGAATTCCACGCGCTTGCCGAGCTTTTCGCCGACCACGCGGGCGACCTCCACGTCGTAGCCGGTGAGCGTGCCGTTGTCCTGGTAGCTGAACGGCGCGTAGGTGCCCTCGGTGCCGACGGTGAGCACGTTCGGGTCGTCGGCGGAGGAGCAGGCCAACAGGCCGGTCGCGGCCACGACGGCGAGCACGGCGGCGGCGAGAAGTTTGCGCGCGAGAATCCCTTTCTCCGCTGCGCGTGGGGCACGCGCAGGCCCAGCGACGCTACGGCGTCGGCACACACCCGACACAGAGTATGGCTCACCGTGCGCGAAATTCGCCGGGGAGAAACGCGAAACGGGTACCCCGCACGCGGAGTACCCGTTTTACGACGGTGCGCGATCAGTCGCGCAGCGGGCGACCCTGCACATCGGGGACCTTGCCGGTGAGCATCAGGATGCCGTCGACGAGCGTCCAGACGACACCGAAACCGCACGTGCAGATGGTGACCGCGATCTGGGCGATGCCCAGGCCGGTGTAACCCAAGTAGAAGCGGCCGATGCCGAGACCGCCGACGAAGATCTGCAGCAGGCCCGCGATCAGCTTCTGCTTGTCGGAGTAGGGCACGCCGTACATGTCCCGGCCGTAGGGCGCCTCCGGGTCGGCCGGGTTGTAGCCGGTGGGCATGCCGTAACCGGGCGCGTACCCCGGCTGCGGCTGGGCGTACGGATCGGGCTGACCGTATTGCGGCTGCCCGTACTGCGGCTGGCCGTAGCCGGGCTGCTGGGCGTAGGGGTCCGAGGGCTGTCCGTACCCCGGCTGCTGCGCGTAGGGGTCCGACGGCTGGCCGTAGGCGGGCTGCCCGTACTGCGGCTGCCCGGGCTGCTTGCTCAGGTCGGGCCCGTACTGCGGATTGGGGTTGTAGGGGTCGGTCACACTCATGTCCTCCATCATTCGTGCACGGCGGTTGTCCGGAATGCTGCCGCACCGCCGCCGTTTTGGCGAACCGGTCCGCGATCAGGATTTCTTCGCGGCCGGTGCGCTCGCTTCGGTCTCCGGCTCGGATGTCTCGGCGTCGGACTCGGTGTCCTCGGACTCGACCGGCTCCGGCTTCTTCGTGACGTCCACCGCGGCGTTGTCGGCCGCTCCGGCGGCGCGCAGGGCCGCGATCTGCCACGGCCACGGGCGCGGTTCGCCGTCGGGCTGCAACTGCGCGGGGGTCTCGCGGCCCTTGGTCGCCAGCGCGAAGTAGGCCATCGCGCCGAGGAACACCAGCGCGGAGGTGAAGGAGTTGATCCGGATGCCCAGGATGTGGGTCGCCTCGTCGTTGCGCATCAGCTCCACGAAGAACCGGCCGAAGCTGTACCCGGCCACATAGAGCGCGAACAGCCTGCCGTGCCCGATCTTGAAGCGCTTGTCCAGCTGCACCAGCAGCACCACGATCAGGATGTTCCACACCATCTCGTAGAGGAAGGTGGGATGCACGACCTCCTGCACCTGGCCGGTGGACACGCCGTTCATCATGTCGCGCGCGCCGGTCTCGGGATCGAACCGGTTGTAGATCTCGAGGCCCCACGGCACCTCGGTGGTGCGGCCGTAGAGCTCCTGGTTGAAGTAGTTGCCGAGGCGACCGATGGCCTGGGCCAGCAGCACCGCGGGCGCGATCGCGTCACCGAGGGCGGGCAGCGGGATCTTGTAGACCCGGCAGCCGATCCAGGCGCCGACACCGCCGAAGAACACCGCGCCCCAGATGCCCAGGCCGCCCTGCCAGATGTAGAGCGCCTCGACCGGGTTCCTGCCCTCGCCGAAGTATTTCTGCCAGTCGGTGGCGACGTGGTAGATCCGGCCGCCGATCAGGCCGAACGGCACCGCGAACATGGCGACGTCGAGCACCGCGCCCGGATGTCCACCGCGCTCGCGCCACCGCCGTTCACCCCACCAGATGGCGACGATGATGCCGAGGATGATGCACAGCGCGTACGCCCGCAACGGAAAGGGTCCGAGGTGCCAGACACCCTGGGGCGGACTCGGAAGGTAGGCCAGGACTGGGTTCACGGGACCCACGTTAGTGCAGGCCCGGACAGAACTCGGGCCCGGCAGCACGTCGGCGGCCGGGCCCGGGACCCTCGATCAGGAACGCACGGTCGCCGAGCGCACGCCCTCGGCCAGTTCGGCGGTCAGCGCGCGCACCGCGTCCAGGCTCTCCCCCGCGGCCGAGACCAGCGCCGATCCGACGATCACGCCGTCGGCGTAGGCGGCGATCTCGGCGGCCTGGGCCCCCGAACGCACGCCCAGACCCACGCCGATCGGGATGTCGGAGTGCGCGCGGATGCGGGCGCACAGCGCGGGCGCGGCCGAGGAGACCGCGTCGCGGGCACCGGTGACACCCATGGTCGAGGCCGCGTAGATGAATCCGCGCGAGGCCTCGAGGGTCTTCACCAGGCGCTCCTCGGTGGAGGACGGCGCGACCAGGAAGATCCGGTCCAGATTGTGGGTGGCCGAGGCGACGAACCAGTCGTCGGCCTCGTCCGGGATCAGGTTCGGGGTGATGACACCCGCGCCGCCCGCCGAGGCCAGATCGCGGGCGAAGGTGTCGACGCCGTAGCGCAGCACCGGGTTCCAGTAGCTCATCACCACGGCCTGACCACCGGCGGTGGTGATGGCCTCGACCACGGAGAACACGTCACGCACCCGCACGCCACCGCGCAGGGCCTGCTCGGCGGCGACCTGGATGGTCGGGCCGTCCATCACCGGATCGGAGTAGGCGACGCCGACTTCGACGATGTCGCAACCGGATTCGACCATCGCCCGGCAGACCTCGATGGACCCGGCCAGATCGGGGTAGCCCGCGGGCAGGTAGCCGATCAGGGCGGCCCGGTCCTCCGCGCGCGCGGCGGCGAAGGTGTTGGCCAGACGGGATTGCTGACTCACTGAGCGTTCTCCTCGGCGGCGTCGTCGTCGAACAGACCGAACCAGCGGCCCGCGGTGTCCATGTCCTTGTCGCCGCGACCGGACAGGTTGCACAGGATGATCGCGCCCGGGCCGAGCTGCTCGCCGAGCTTCAGCGCGCCCGCCACGGCGTGCGCGGACTCGATGGCCGGGATGATGCCCTCGGTGCGCGAGAGCAGCAGCAGCGCGTCCATCGCCTCGGTGTCGGTGATCGGCTCGTACTCGGCGCGACCGATGTCCTTGAGGTAGGCGTGCTCGGGGCCCACGCCCGGGTAGTCCAGACCGGCCGAGATCGAGTGCGATTCGATGGTCTGGCCGTCCTCGTCCTGCAGCAGGTACGAGTAGGCGCCCTGGAAGGCACCCGGGGTGCCGCCGGTGAAGGTGGCCGCGTGCCGACCGGTCTCGACGCCGTCACCGGCCGCCTCGTAACCGATCAGCCGGACCCCGTCGTCGGGGATGAAGGCGTGGAAGATGCCGATGGCGTTGGAACCGCCGCCGACGCAGGCCACGACCGCGTCGGGCAGCCTGCCCTCGCGCTCGAGCATCTGCTCGCGGGCCTCGAGCCCGACCACACGCTGGAAATCGCGCACCAGCAGCGGGAACGGATGCGGGCCCGCGGCGGTGCCGAAGCAGTAGTAGGTGTCGTCGGCGTGGGACACCCAGTCGCGCAGGGCCTCGTTGATGGCGTCCTTGAGGGTCTGCGAGCCGGTGGTCACCGAGACGACCCGGGCGCCGAGCAGACGCATCCGGGCGACGTTGAGGGCCTGGCGGGCGGTGTCGACCGCGCCCATGTAGATCACGCAGTCCAGGCCGAGCAGCGCGCACGCGGTCGCGGTGGCGACACCGTGCTGCCCGGCGCCGGTCTCGGCGATGACGCGGGTCTTGCCCATCCGCTTGGCCAGCAGGGCCTGGCCGAGCACATTGTTGATCTTGTGCGAGCCGGTGTGGTTGAGGTCCTCACGCTTGAGGAAGATCCGCGCGCCGCCCGCGTGCTCGGCCAGGCGCGTGCACTCGAACACCGGCGACGGACGGCCGGTGTAGTCGCGCTGGAGCCGGTCGAGCTCGTCGAGGAAGGTGTGGTCGGTGCGCACCTTGTCGTACTCGGCGGTGACCTCCTCGATCACCGCCATCAACGCCTCGGGGACGTGCCGTCCGCCGTAGACGCCGAAGTGGCCGCCCGCGTCGGGCTCGTAGTCGCTGGGCTGGGCGACGCCCGCGCTGGCCTGGGGCAGCGCGGTCACCGGATGCTCCGCCGGGCGGGCTTCGGGCAGGACGGGTGGGTGCCCGCGGTCACCAGCTCGGAGACGGCGGCGCGCGGGTTACCGCTGGTCACCAGGCCCTCGCCGACGAGCACGGCGTCGGCCCCGGCCCCGGCGTAGGCCAGCAGGTCGGCGGTGCCGCGGATGCCGGACTCGGCCACCCGGATGACCTCCGAGGGCAGGCCGGGCGCGATCCGGGCGAAGACGTCACGGTCGACGTCGAGAGTCTTGAGATTGCGGGCGTTCACGCCGATCACCGAGGCACCGGCCTCGAGCGCGCGGTCGGCCTCCTCCTCGGTGTGCACCTCCACCAGGGCGGTCATGCCGAGGGATTCGGTGCGGTCGATCAGCGCGGAGAGCACGTCCTGTTCGAGCGCGGCCACGATCAGCAGGATCACGTCGGCGCCGTGCGCGCGGGCCTCGTGGATCTGGTACGGGCCGACGACGAAGTCCTTGCGCAGGACCGGGATGTTCACCGCCGCCCGCACGGCGTCGAGGTCGTCGAGCGACCCGCCGAAGCGGCGGCTCTCGGTGAGCACGCTGATGATGCGCGCGCCCCCGTCCTCGTAGGCCTTGGCCAGCACGGCCGGGTCCGGGATGTCGGCCAGCGCGCCCTTGGAGGGGCTGGCACGCTTCACCTCGGCGATGACACCGATCCCGTCCTCGTGCAGGGCGGCGCGGGCGTCCAGCGGCGCCTTGGCGGCGGCCGCTGCGGCTTTGATCGCCTGAAAATCGAGGAGGGCTTCACGGGCGGCAACATCCGCCCGAACCCCGTCGAGAATCGAGTCGAGTACCGTCATCTGGCTCGAATCCTTTCTGGGGAGACGAACTTCTCACCCGAGAGTCCCCTCGGGCGCTGTCTCACCGATGCTGGTCAAGAATAGTGGTTGCCACGGATGTCAAGTGCGGCGGGGGTCACGGTTTCCGGTCACCGGGCGCGGCGTCGTCGTCGGGGTCCTCGGTCGGGTCGGTGCCCGCGTCCAGCGCGTCCCAGAGCACCCGATCCGACAGCGGCGCGGCGGTGCCGTCGTCCTCGCGCTGCTTGCTGACCTGGGCGCTGGCGTCGGCGCGGCGGAAGACCGGGTTGTCGTACTTGCCCGACAGCTCGGTGGCGACGGTGGCCTTGCGGGTCAGCAGGACACCGGCGGTCAGCGCGCACAGCGCGGCCACGATGGACAGGATCGCGGGCGCGAGGTGGGTCTCGGCGCTCTCGACCACCGCGCGCACCGGCAGCTCGGCCAGCGTGCCCGCCCGTTCGGCGGTGCGTCCGGCGCCCACGGTCAGCGCGAAGCCGGGCACCGCGGCGACGGCGGCGACCACCGCGATCACCACCCCGAGCAGCTGACGCAGCGCGCCCTTGACCGCGAACACCGCCGCGATCGCGGCCACCAGCACCAGCGCGAGCGGGGTGAGCGCGCCGAACCAGGTGGCGCCGTCGAGGTCGTCGGTGCGCGGCTCGGTGAGCCCGTCAGCGGAGTGCACCGTCACCCAGGTCATCCGCGAGGACGCCCACAGTCCGGCGGCGGCCACGGCCAGCAGCGCGACCGGGACGACCGGCTTGGCCTGCGCGGGAGCGGGTGCGGCTGCCGTCATGCCGGTCCGCCCTCGTAGGTGCGCAGGGTCTGGGCGGCCGCGATCGCCCGCAGCACGGCCATGGCCTTGTTGCGGGCCTCGGTGTCCTCGGCGATCGGATCGGAGTCGGCCACCACACCCGCACCGGCCTGCACGTAGGCGGTGCCGTCCTTGAGCAACGCGGTGCGGATGGCGATGGCGGTGTCGGCGTCACCGGCGAAGTCGAGGTAGCCGACCACGCCGCCGTAGATGCCGCGCCGGGTGGGCTCGAGTTCCTCGATCAGTTCCATCGCGCGCACCTTGGGCGCGCCCGAGAGCGTGCCCGCCGGGAAACACGCCCGCACCGCGTCCAGGGCGACCTTGCCCTCGGCGAGATGCCCGGACACCGTGGAGACCAGGTGCATGACGTGGCTGTAGCGCTCGACGTGGCGGTACTGGGTGACCCGCACCGTGCCCGGTCGGCAGACTCGGCCCAGATCGTTGCGGCCCAGGTCGACGAGCATCAGGTGCTCGGCGTTCTCCTTCTCGTCGGCGAGCAGGTCCTTCTCCAGCAGGATGTCGTCCTCGGGGCTCTCCCCGCGCCAGCGCGTGCCCGCGATGGGATGGGTGGTGGCCACCCCGTCCTTCACGGTGACCAGCGATTCCGGGCTGGAGCCGACGATGGAGAACGCGGTGCCGCCCGCGCCGTCGGGGATGTGCATCAGGTACATGTACGGGCTCGGGTTGGACGCGCGCAGCATCCGGTAGACGGCCGACGGGTCGCCGGTGTAGTCCATCTCGAAGCGCTGCGAGAGCACCACCTGGAAGGCCTCGCCCGCCTCGATCTCCTTGATCAGGCGGCGCACGCCCGCGCCGAACTCCTCGGTGGTGCGCCTGCGCAAAAACTCCGGGTCGGGCTGGTCGAAGACCGAGACCGTGGAGGGGGCGGGGGCGGCCAGCGCGGCGGTCATCCGGTCGAGGCGGGCCACCGCGTCGTCGTAGGCGGCGTCGGCGTTCTCGTCGGTGCCGTTCCAGTTCACCGCGTTGGCGATGAGGGTGATGGCGCCCTCGTGGTGGTCGAAGGCGGCCAGGTCGGTGGCCAGCATGAGGACCAGCTCGGGCAGGCCCAGGTCGTCCTCGGCCAGTTCGGGCAGGCGCTCGATGCGGCGCACCGCGTCGTAGCCGAGGTAGCCGACCATGCCGCCGGTCAGCGGGGGCAGGCCGGGCAGGCGCTCGGTGCGCAGCAGTTCCAGGGTCTGGTGCAGCACGCGCAGCGGGTCACCGCCGGAGGGGGCGTCGGCGGGGACGGTGCCCAGCCAGCTCGCCTCGCCGTCGACGACGGTCAGCGCCGAGGGACTGCCCGCGCCGATGAACGACCAGCGCGACCACGATCGCCCGTTCTCGGCCGACTCGAACAGGAAGGTTCCCGGTCGGTCGTCGGCGAGCTTGCGGTAGGCCGAGAGCGGAGTCTCGGAGTCCGCCAGCACCTTTCGGGTCACCGGGACCACCCGGTGTTCGGCGGCGAGCAGCCGGAACTGGTCGCGGGTCGTGGTGGTTGATGTCGACGCGCCCTGCATGTGGCCCATCATCCCAGGCGCGCCACGACGACCGCGCGCTGACCCGACCCCGCGCCGGAACAGGGCGTGACCGGCATCACTACACTCGCGCGCGTTCCATGTCGCATGCGGTAACCCCCTTTTTCCGAGAGGAGCAATGTTGTACCCCTCGCACCAGGGCGCACAGGACGGCCGGTTGGCCGCCCCGTCGCAGCAGCACTACGGTCCCGGCCAGAAGGCGGCCGCGACGAGCGCGCTGAACTCGTTCGTCACCTACGCCAAGGCCATGCAGGATCTCGACAAGACGAAGTTCCCGGACGAGTACGCCGGGCACAGTGAACTCATCCGAGGGCTCGAGCCGCTGCTGCGCGCGCACGGCATCCTCGACGTGATGCAGGTCAAGAGCCCGGAGATCGCCGCGCTGCTCGAACGCTAGGCCGCCACGGCGGGTGCGGTCCGTCGGGGGCGGCGCCGGTCGGCACAGATCCCCGTTCGCCCGCGCGGACGGGGATCTTCCGTTCCGGCCACCCCGCTGGCTAGGGTCGACGGATGCAGCCAGGCCAGACCGCGCCCCCGTTCGAACTCCCCGACCAGACCGGCACACCCCGCTCGCTCGACGGCCTGCTCGCCGACGGCCCGCTGGTGCTGTTCTTCTACCCCGCCGCCAACACCCCCGTGTGCACGGCCGAGGCCTGCCACTTCCGCGATCTGAGCGCGGAGTTCGCCGCCCTCGGCGCCAGCGCCGTCGGGATCAGCACCGACAGTGTCGACGTGCAGGCCGGTTTCGCCACCAAGCAGCGCCTCGACTACCCCGTGCTCTCCGATGCCGACGGCACGGTGGCCGCCGCCTTCGGCGTCAAGCGCGGCCTGCTCGGCAAACTGGCCCCGGTCAAGCGGCACACCTTCGTCATCGATACCGATCGCACCGTCCTCGAGGTCGTCACCGGTGAGCTGCGCGCGGCCGTGCACGCCGACGAGGCGCTGGCCTTCCTGCGCGAGCGCGCCGAAACCAAGAGCTGATCGTGAAACGCCGGGCCGTGGATCGCGGCCCGGCACCGCGACCGCACCTACGCTGGGGAGATGACATCCGGCGAGGTCCAGTCGAGCGGTCAGAAGCCCACGGCCACCGTGTGGCGCAATCGGGCGATCATCACCCTCGCCACGGCCGTGGTGCTGGTGATCGCCTACTTCATCCTCTCCTCGTTCGTGCCGCGCTGGTGGGCGCAGCGGCTGGCGAGCCTGGTGCACGGCAGCTTCAGTTCCGGCATCTGGTGGGGTCTGGTCTACGGCCTGGTGTTCACCCTCGTTCCGCTGCTGCTGATCCTGCTCGCGGTGCGGATGTGGAAACGCAAGGGCGGCAGGTTCATCGCCGGTGCGGCGGTCATCGTCGCGTTGCTCGCCGCGCTGCCCAATCTGATGACCCTGACCATCGTGCTGGGCGGCAACAACGCCGCGCACGCCGGTGAGCGCATTCTCGACGTCGACGCGCCCGCCTTCCGCGGCGCCTGCCTGGTCGGCGCGATCCTCGCCGCGGCGCTGTTCGCGCTGCTGCTGGGCCTGATGGGCAAGCGCGGATTGGCCCGTCGCAAGGCCGCCAAGACCCCGCCGGTCACCGAACCGCCTGCCGCCCCGCCCGTCTGAACACGGACTCGCCTTGCTGTGAGTGACCTCACGAGGACCGCCAACTCGCGGACGCCGTAGCGACGTCGTGGCAAACTCGGTTCGGTGCGCGACCCACTTCCTTCCGCCCGCCGCCCGGCCGCGAGGCAGTCCCGGCGATGACCCAGTGGCTCGACCCGGTCGAACAGCGCGCATGGCAGGCGATCGTCGCCCTCATGACCCGGATCCCCGGCGCACTGGACACCCGTCTGCAGCGGGAGTCCGGGCTGACGCATTTCGAGTTCCGCGTGCTGAGCCTGCTCTCGCAGGAGGCCGGGCACCGGATGCAGCTCAGTGACCTCGCCCACAAGGCAAACGCGTCGCTATCGCGGCTGTCCCATGTGGTGTCGAAACTGGAACGGCTGGGCTGGGCCCGCCGCGACACCACCGCGGGCAGGCGCGGGGTGCACGCGGTGCTCACCGACGCCGGTTTCGAGAAGGTGATCGCCGCGGCGCCGGGCTATGTGGACGCGGTCCGCAAGCTGGTCCTCGACGGTCTCGACGACGAGCAGACCGCCCAGCTCGCCGAACTCGGCGAGGCCCTGTCCGACCGGCTGAACCGGATTCTCGGCGAGGGCGACTGCTAGTTCGCGCCGAGCAGCACGTCGGTGTCGAAGCAGGTGTGCGTGCCGGTGTGGCAGGCCGCGCCCTCCTGGTCGACGATCAGCAGCACGGTGTCGCCGTCGCAGTCCAGCCGCACCTCGTGCACGTACTGGGTGTGGCCCGAGGTCTCGCCCTTGACCCAGTACTGCTGACGCGAGCGCGAGTAGTAGGTGGCCTTGCGGGTGGCCAGGGTGCGCGCGAGCGCCTCGTCGTCCATCCACGCCATCATCAGCACGTCGCCGGTCGCCTTCTCCTGGGCGACCGCGGCGACGAGCCCCGCCTCGTTGCGCTTGAGACGTGCGGCGATGGCGGGATCCAGACTCATGCCTCGTTTATAACAGCAACTCGATCGCGACCAGCAGTTCGACCAGGTCGTTGACGCTGCGCACATTGCGCCCGGTGAGTTCCTGGATGCGCCCGAGCCGGTATTTGGCGGTGTTGAGGTGGATCCGTAGGGTGTCGGCGGCCTCGCGCAGGTTCATGTCGGCGGCGGCGAAGGCCCGGATGGTCTCGGCCAGCGAGCCGCCGCGGGCGCGGTCGTCGGCCAGGGCGGCGCCGATGCGCGGGTCGACGAGCTGACGGGTGGTGTCGTCGGCGCGCAGTAGCAGGTACCGGAACGGGGTGAGCTGCGGAAGCGCCAGGACGCCACCGTCCTCGGGCAGCAGCGCCAGCGCCGCCTGCGCCTGCCGGTAGGCGCGCGGGATCTGGGCGACATCGGTCACCGCGGTGCTCACGCCCACCGCGAGCGCGACGCCCTCGGCGGCGAGTTCGGCGCGCGTGTGGCGCCACCGCTCGCACAACTGCTCGGCCGACCCGTCGACCCCGAGCGCCGGAATGGCCACGATCTCGGCGCCGCGCACCACCGCGAGGGTGCGCAACCCGTTGACGCCCACACGCGCCGCAGCGGCCGAGACCAGCTGCTTGGTCTCGGCGGGCCCGTCGAGCACCACCGCGACCACCACGACCAGCGGCGTGGTGCGCTCGGCGCCGAGGCCGTGCGCGGTGGCCACCGACAGGTGCGGGCCGCTGGTGGGCAGCGTGCCCTCGAGCAGCGCGTCGGTGAGCGCCTGGGTGTCGCGGCCCGACTCGGCCGCCACATACCGCTGGAACTCCAGGTAGGCGTCGGTGGCCTGGGCGCTGATCAGATCGGTGTAGCGGGCCAGCGGACCGGCCAGCGAGAGCACCGCCTCGCGACCCACCTCGCTCTCGCCCGCGTGCGCGAGCAGCGATCGCCAGATGGCACGCTGACCGAGCCGGAACGCGGCGATGTAGTCGACCAGCGGCAGTCCCGAGCGCGCCCGCCGGGCCGCGGCCTGACGGGCGTAGGTGACATCGGCCGGGGTCACGCGCTTGCGTTCGAGCAGCGCGCCGAGGCCGGTGCGGCTGAGCCGAGCCAGCTGGTCGTGCACGTCGGCCAGGAAGCCGGGATCGGCGGCGCCGTACCCGGGCAGTTCGTCGCGGATCGTGGCCATCACATCGTCGGCGATGGCGTCGGCGTGCGCGTAGGCGCAGCCGACGATCCGCGCGCGCTCGGCCTGCACGGATTCGGGCACGGGCGCGGCGACCAGGTGTGATCCAGCTGACATGTCCGGGGAGTTTGCATGTCCGTTTTGCCGGTGTCAACCGGCGGCGGCCCTGTCCGCAGCGGACGACACGGCGGCCCGGAATTGGTCCACAACGTCCGATGTAACCACTGACCTGTGATTTTAGTCTCGGCGCATGCTCGAGATAACCAACCTGACGGTGCGCTTCGGCGGCATCACCGCCCTGCAGGACGTAGGGTTCACGGTCGCCCCCGGCGAGATGGTCGGCCTGATCGGGCCGAACGGCGCGGGCAAGACCACCCTGTTCAACTGCCTGACCCGCCGCTACCGCCCCACCTCGGGCACCCTGCGTTTCGGCGACACCGACCTGGCCTCGGTCCGCCCGGACGCGCTGGCGGGCCTGGGCATCGCCCGGACCTTCCAGAACCTGGGCCTGTTCCCCCGGCTGTCGGTGCGCGACAACATTCTCGTCGGCGCCCATCACCGCGCCGGTGCCGGTTTCATCTCGGCGGGCCTGCGCCTGCCGAGGGTGCGCCGCGAGGAACGCACACTGCGCGCCGAGGCCGACGCCCTGCTCGACCGCCTCGACCTCACCTCCGTCGCCGACCATCCGGCGGCGGGCCTGCCCTTCGGCACCCTCAAACGCATCGAACTGGCCAGGGCCCTGGCGGTCCGGCCGCGGCTGCTGCTGCTCGACGAGCCGGTGAACGGCCTGAGCCACGGCGAGGTCGACGAGTTCGCCGAGCGCCTGCGCGCCCTACAGCACGAGCTGGCGCTGACCGTGGTCGTGGTCGAACACCACATGGGCTTCGTCATGGGCACCTGCGACCGCGTGGTCTGCCTGGAGTTCGGGCGGGTCATCGCGGAGGGGAAACCCGAAGCGGTGCAACAGGACCCGGCCGTGATCCGGGCCTACCTGGGGGTCGCGGCATGAGCGGTCAGCAGCCGGAGGCGGCAGCGGAGCGTGACCACGCAGGCCGCCCGAGCATGCCAGGAGGAGACAGCATGATCACCGTCTCGGATCTGCGCGCGGGCTACGGCGCCGCGACCGTGCTGCACGGCGTGAGCTTCTCGGTCGAGCAGGGCGAGGTGTGCGCGATCCTCGGCCCCAACGGCGCGGGCAAGACCACACTGCTGCGCGCCCTGTGCGGCATGGTCAAGGTGCGCGGCACGCTGCGGCTGGCGGGCACCGAGGTGACCGGCAAGGCCCCGGAGGCCATGGCCCGGCTCGGCGTCGCCCATGTGCCCGAGGGCCGTGGCACCTTCGGCCCGCTCACCGTCGAGGAGAACCTGCGCCTGGGCGCGTCCTCGCGCCGAGACCGCTCCGGCACGGAGGCCGACCTGGGCCGGGTCTACGACTACTTCCCGATCCTGCGCGAGAAGCGCCGCGAGGCGGCGGGCGGACTGTCCGGCGGTCAGCAGCAGATGCTCGCCGTCGGCCGGGCCCTGATGCTGCGGCCGCGCGTGCTGCTGCTCGACGAACCCTCGCTGGGCTTGTCCCCGCTGGTCACCCAGGAGCTGTTCGGGATCGTGCACACCATCAACGAGGAGGAACGCACCACGGTGATCGTCGTCGAGCAGAACGCCCACCTGGCACTGGGTATCGCGCATCAGGCGCACGTGCTGGAGACCGGCCGGATCGTGTTGTCCGGCACCGCCGCACAGATCAGGTCCGACGAGCAGGTCACCCGCTCGTATCTGGGAATCCGGGTGCGGCCGTGACCGAATTCGCGCAGCAACTCGTCGAGGGCCTGTCGGCGGGCGCCATCTACGCCGGTCTGGCGCTGGCCCTGGTCCTGATCTACCGGTTCACCGGCATCGTCAACTTCGCCCAGGGCGAGCTGGCCATGTTCTCGGCGTTCCTCGCCTGGCAACTGAGCCAGGTGATGCCGTTCTGGGCGGCCCTGCCGCTCACCCTGGCGATCTCCTTCGCCGCCGGGATGCTCATCGAACGGGTGATCATCCGCCCGGTCGAGGGGGCGCCGGAGATCACCCTGGTGATCGTCACCGTCGGCCTGTTCTTCACCGTGCACGCCGTGGCGGGCTGGATCTGGTCCTATCAGGTCAAACCGTTCCCGAATCCGTTCCCCGAGGGCGCGATCCGGATCGGCGGGGTGAGTGTCGGCTACGGCAGTCTGGGCATCTTCGCGATGGTCGCCGTCGTGATGGCCCTGCTGTACGTGCTGTTCCGGTTCACCGGTATCGGGCTGGCCATGCGGGCGGTGGCCTGCAATCCGTCCTCGGCGCGGCTGGTCGGCATCCGCGTGGGCACCGTCCTGGCGCTCGGCTGGGGTCTGGCCGCACTGGTCGGCGCGGTGTCGGGCGTGCTGTCGGCGCCGCTGCTGTTCCTCGAACCCAACATGATGGGCGGCGTTCTCATCTACGCCTTCGCGGCGGCGACCCTGGGCGGCTTCGACTCCCCCGGCGGCGCGGTGGCGGGCGGTCTCATCGTCGGCGTCGCCGAAACCCTCACCGGCGCCTATGTCGACGCGATCGGCACCGAACTCAAGATCGGTGTGCCGCTGGTGATCATCCTGGGCGTGCTGCTGGTGCGCCCGCAAGGTCTGTTCGGACACGCGGCGGTGGAGCGGGTATGAGTACGACGACTTCCGAAACGACGACCCCGGTCGCCCCGCGACCGACCACCGTGACCGCACGGCTACGCGCGATCCCGCTGCCCGCCGTCGCGATCACCGCCCTGCTGGTGACCGCCGTCGCGGCCCCCTTCCAGCTGGTGCCCTTCCACACCTTCCAGCTGGCGATGGCCATGATCTACGCGGTCACCCTGCTCGGCCTGAACCTGCTGGTCGGCCACACCGGGCAGATTTCGCTCGGCCACGGTGCCTTCTTCGCTGTCGGCGCCTACACCGCCGCCATCGCGATCCAGCACGGCGACCTGCCCTACCTCGCGACGATCCCGATCGCCGCCGCGGTCACCTTCGTCCTCGGATTCGCGCTCGGCATCCCCGCCCTGCGCCTGCGCGGCCTGTACCTGGCCCTGGTCACCCTGGCCATCGCCATCTTCCTGGTGCCGCTGCTCAAGCGTTTCGACGGCCTCACCGGCGGATCGATGGGTCTCACCGTCACCAAGCCGGTCCCGCCGGAGCGGACCGGGCTGGCCGAGGACCAGTGGTTGTACTTCCTGGCCCTGGCCACCACCGTGGTGAGCTTCGTCCTGGTCGCCGGGATGCTGCGCTCCCGGGTGGGCCGCGCCCTGCACGCGGTGCGCGACAACGAGATCGCCGCCGAGGTGCTCGGGGTGAACCTGGCCCACTACAAGACCCTCGCCTTCGCCTGGAGCGCGCTGCTGGCCGGGGTGGCGGGCTGTGTCTACACCTGGGTGATCGCGTTCGTCTCCCCGGACTCCTTCGCGGTGACGCTGTCGATCACCCTGCTCGCCGGACTGGTCGTGGGCGGACTCGGCACCACCTGGGGTCCGCTGCTGGGCGGGCTGTTCGTGATGTTCGTGCCCAGCCTCGCCCAGGACATCAATCAGGCCGCGCCCGGCGTGGTCTTCGGACTGCTGATCATCGCGGTCATGTACCTCGCGCCCCGCGGGCTGGCCGGTCTGGCCACCCAGGCGGCGCACTGGCTCGGACATCGTCTCCGGAAAGGGAAAATCCATGCGCACTAGGACAATCCGCACCCTCGGGGTGACGGCGGCGCTGCTCACCGCGCTCACCACCCTCACCGCCTGCGGTGGTCGCGGCGGCGAGACCGGCACGGTCGGCCAGGGCGACTGCCGAGGTCAGCAGACCACGGGCCTGACCGACACCACCCTCAAGCTGGGCGGAGTGTATCCGCTGTCGGGCCCGGCCTCGGCCTACGGCGCGATTCCCAAGGGCATCCAGGCGTATTTCGACTACGTCAACGCCGAACAGGGCGGGATCGGCGGCCGCAAGGTCGAATACCTGGTCCGGGACGACGGCTACCAGCCGCCCAAGACGGTCGAGGAGACCCGGCGCCTGGTCGAGCAGGATCAGGTGTTCGCGGTCTTCCAGACCCTCGGCACCGCCACCTCCTCGGCGGTGCGCGACTACCTCGGCCAGCGCAAGGTGCCGCAGATCTTCGTGGCCTCGGGTGCCACCGAATTCGGTGCCGACACCGAACATCCGTGGACCATCGGCTGGCAGCCCAGCTACCGCACCGAAGGTCTCGCCTACGCCCAGCACGTGAAAACCGTGCGGCCGAACGCGACCGTGGCGGTGCTCTACCAGAACGACGACTTCGGCAAGGACCTGCTGAAGGCGTTCACCGAGGGCATCGCGGGCAGCGGCGTCCGGATCGTGGCCGAACAGAGCTTCGAGGTCACCGACCCCACCGTCGACGCGCAGGTCCGCAACCTCGCCAACGCGAAAGCCGATGTGCTGCTGAACTTCGCGACCCCCAAGTTCGCCTCGCAGGCCCTGGCCGCCGACGCCCGCAATACCGACTGGAACCCGCTGCACGTGCTCACCCAGGTGTCCAACACCATGGCGACGCTGCGGCCGGTGGGTCTGGCCAATGTGCAGGGCACGGTGAGCGCCGCCTTCCTCAAGGACGCCGCCGACCCGCGCTGGGCCACCGACGAGGGCATGCGGACCTACAAGTCGAAGCTGGCCCAGTACGCGCCCGGCGTCGACGCGGAGAACCAGCACACCATGGCGGGCTGGGCGATGGCCGAGAGCTTCCGCAAGACCTTCGAGGCCGCCACCTGCCCGACCCGCCAGGGCCTGCGTGACGCCATGCGCTCGCTCGACGGTGTCGCCGCCGACCTCATGCTGCCCGGCATCACGATGAAAACCGGTGCGGGCGACGGCTATCCGATCGAGGCCGTCGGCATCCAGACCTTCTCCGGCGAGCACTGGTCGCTCGCCGACGGCCTGATCGACACCGCTGGCCGCTGACTCCCCCGCGGCGCGATCCGGCGTCGCGGCTCCCCGTACGAACACCCCGATCGATGAGGATCACCCATGAGAATGTCCACCACACTCGCGACCGCCGCCCTGACGGCACTGACCCTGTGCGTCGGCGCGGGCACCGGCCACGCCGAACCGACTCCCCCGCGCACCGACGTCCGCTACGAGGTCAGCAGGCAGGGTGACGCGGCCGTCGTCACCACCGACGGCACGCTGCGTCTGGTGGACGGACAATTGGTGATCACCACCGCCGGGGACATCCCGGTCGCCGCCCTCCCGCTGTCGTATCGGATGGACGACAAGGTCTTCCCCATCGCGGCCAGCATCGAGGGCGGCACCGCGACCCTCACCCCGTCACGTGACGGCGGCACCCCGGTGGCCGCGGCGACCGACCTGATCAGCCAGGACACCGCCGTGCGCCAGGTCGCCGAATCCTTCACGCCCCGTGACCAGACCGCGCTGGGCATGTTCACCCAGCGCCTGACCATCGGCAGTGCGGTCAGCGCCATCATCGGCGCGGTGCTCGGCGGCGGCATCGGCTGTCTGGTCGGCGGCGCGGCGGGCGCGGCCATCGCCAGCCCGGTGATCGTGCTGCTGGTGCCCTGGGTCGGGGCGACCGTCGCCGGGTGTGTACTCGGCGCGGCCACCCTCGGCGCGGTCGGCACCATGGTCGGTCTGATCACCGTGGGCGGTCCGCTGGCGGTGTTCTCGGCCTACCAGTACTTCTCGACGATCCTCGCCCCCTGCCCGGCCGACCTGGGCGCCTACTGCAAGGACCCGGCCGTCCCGGCACCGGCGAAGTAGGAACACCGGCAGCCACCGCGCACCGGCCGCGCCTCCGTCCACGGGGGCGCGGCCGGTCGCCGCGGTGGTGCCCGTCCCGACCGCGCGCACCCGCGCGCAGAAGGCAGAACCCCATGCGCAGAACAGTTTTCGACGCCGAGCACGACCGCTTCCGCACGGCGATGCGCGCCTTCATCGACGCCGAGGTCGTGCCCGGCTTCGGCCGCTGGCACGCCGAGGCCCTGGTCCCGCGCGAGTTCTACTACCGGCTGGGCGAACTCGGCGTGCTCGGCCTCGAGGTGCCCACCGAGTACGGCGGGGCCGGGCGCACTTCGCTCACCTACCGGACCGTGCTGGCCGAGGAGATCGCCCGCGCCGCGGTGTCCTTCGGCGGTGCGGGCGCCCACACCACCCGGTGCCTCCCGCTGCTGACCAGCCTGGCCACCGTCGACCAGCGGCGCCGCTGGCTGCCCGGCGCCGTCACCGGCGAGACCATGTTCGCCCTCGCCGTCGCCGAACCGGGCACCGGCACCGACGCCGCGGGTATGCGGACCACCGCGCCGCTGTCGGCCGACGGCACCGAATACCTGCTCAACGGCTCCAAGACCTATGTCGTCGGCGGAGTGCACGCCGACCGCGTGATCGTGTGCGCGCGCACCGCGCCCCCGCGCGACGACGACCCCGAATACGGGCTCACCCTGCTGGTCGTCGACGCGACCGCCCCCGGCTACCGGCTCGGACGCGCCCTGGACACGGTGGGCCGCACGGTCTCCGACACCGCCGAACTCACCTTCACCGACGTCCGGGTCCCGGCCACCGACCGCCTCGGCGCCCCACACCACGGCCTGGCCGCGCTGGCCGCGCAGGTGCCCCTGGAACGGCTGTCGCTGGCCATCGACGCCTGCGCGCAGGCCAAGGCGGCGATCCGCTTCGCCCGCCGCCACACCCGCCAGCGCGATCGATCCCGCGCACCGGCGCCCTTCCCGCACACCGGGTTCGAGCTGGCCGCCTGCCGCGCCGAGACCGACGCGGTCGAGGCCGTCGTCGACCGCGCCGTCACCGCCTACGACCGCGGCGAACTCACCACCGCCGACGCCGCCTCGGCCGCCCTGTTCTGCACCGAGGCGGCGGGCCGCGTGATCGACCGCTGTCTCCGATTGCACGGCGGGGTCGGCTTTCTCGCGACCTCCCCCATTGCCCGGCTGTGCGCCGACCACCGGATCGACCGTTTCCAGGGCAGCACCGGCGATGTCGTGCGGACCCTGATCACCGCCGAATCACGTCGATGAGCGGTCCGCGCTGATTCGACAGTCCCGAACAGGGTTGTTTACGATTCGCGACGACGAGTGTCAGTTCATGGAGGGGGATCTCGTGCATCCGCAACAGCCGTATCAGCCGTCACCACCCGGCTACCCGCAGCCGCCCTATCAGCAGCCGGGCCATCCACAGCCGCAGTACCAGTCCGGCTATCCCACGCAGGGTGGCTACCCGCCGCAGCCCGGCTACCCTCAGCAGGGCGGCTACCCGCCGCAGCAGCCCGGCTACCCCGCTCAGGGCGGTTTCGCGCCGCAGCCCAGCCAACAGCAGCAGTTCCCGCCCGGCGGCGGTGTCCAGCAGCACGGGGACACCATCGAGGTCACCTACGTCTGCGACGACCGCACCGCCCGTCGGGTGAGTCGCGGCGCCGCGCTGGTCACCTTCCGGCTGCCCGCGAAATGGGCTTTCCTGCTGGTGCTTCCGGCGTTCCTGCTGATCCGCGGCACCATCAAACTGCTCTCCGACGGCGGCCACGCGGAGATCGGCGAGATGTTCGGCGCCTTCTTCATCGTGCTCGGTTTCGAGCTCGTGGTGGTCGGCCTGGCGACCGCCTGGCAGCTGGCCCGGGTGCACCCGAAGTTCACCGCCGTCGCCGGTCCCGGCCACCGGATCACCGCCCGCTACACCCGCGACGCCATGCAGCTGGAGCAGACCAGCGGCCAGGTGACCAACCGCTACGCCGACATCAAGAAGGTGATCGTCGTGGGCGACACGGTGTTCCTGCAGCCCGCGGGCACCCAGGGCTTCGTGCTGCCCAACGAGGTCGTGCCCGAGGCGGCCCTGGCCCGGCTGCGCGGCAGCGGGTCCTGAGCCGACGCGTCAGCGGACGGTGATGCCGTCCGCTGACATCGCGGCCTTGACCTGGCCGATGGTCAGGTCACCGAAGTGGAAGACGCTCGCGGCCAGCACCGCGTCGGCGCCCGCGTGCACCGGCGGCGGGAAGTGCTCGACCTTGCCCGCGCCGCCGGAGGCGATCACCGGCACCTTCACCGCCGCGCGCACCGCCGCGATCATCGGCAGGTCGAAACCGGCCTTGGTGCCGTCGGCGTCCATCGAGTTCAGCAGGATCTCCCCGACCCCGAGCTCGGCACCGCGAATGGCCCACTCGACCGCGTCGATGCCGGTGCCACGCTTGCCGCCGTGGGTGGTCACCTCCCAGCCGGACGGGGTGTCGGGCTGGCCGTCGGGCACGGTACGCGCGTCGACCGAGAGCACGATGCACTGCGAGCCGAAGCGCTGCGACATCTCCGAGAGCACCTCGGGCCGGGCGATGGCGGCGGTGTTCACCGACACCTTGTCCGCGCCCGCGCGCAGCAGCCGGTCGACATCCTCGACCGTCCGCACGCCGCCACCGACCGTGAGCGGGATGAAGATCTGTTCGGCGGTGCGGGTCACCACGTCGAGCATGGTGCCGCGGTCGCCGGTGGAGGCGGTGACATCGAGGAAGGTCAGCTCGTCGGCGCCCTGGGCGTCGTAGGTCGCGGCCAGTTCCACCGGGTCGCCCGCGTCGCGCAGGTTCTGGAAGTTGACGCCCTTGACCACGCGGCCCGCGTCCACGTCCAGGCACGGGATGACCCGCACGGCCAGGGTGCTCGCGGTGGCGCTGCCCGCGCGTTCGTCGGTACGCGATGTCATGATCTCAGCCTCGTTCTTCGTCGCTGACCGTGCAAATCATTTCCAGCAGTTCCTCGTGCACCCCGGGCGCCGCGGCCAGCACCGAGCCGGAGGTGATGGTCCAGGGCCGCCCGGCCAGGTCGGTGACCACCCCGCCCGCCGCGCGCACCAGCGCCACGCCCGCCGCGTTGTCCCAGGGATGGTGCCCGAACACGATCGCCCCGCCGAGCACGCCCGAGGCGGTGAAGGCCAGGTCGATGCCGGTCGAGCCGTGCATGCGCACCCGCGAGGACAGCCTGCTCAGCGCGCCGAGCAGGTCGAAACGGAACTGTCCGGGGATGCGGCCCGCCGAGTCCAGGTTGAAGGCGCCGAAGCCGATCATCGCGTCGGCCAGCTTGCCGGGCACCAGCGGCGGCAGCACGGCGCCGTCGAGCCGCAGCGGTCCGCCCGCGACCGCGCTGTAGCGGCGCCCGAGCACGGGCAGCCAGGTCAGGCCGATCACCGGTTCGCCCTCGTGCACCAGCGCGAGCAGGGTGCCCGAGAGCGGGTGGCCGGAGGAGTAGTTGAAGGTGCCGTCGATCGGGTCGAGCACCCAGGCCGTGCCCTCGGCCAGGGCGGGACCGCCGAACTCCTCGCCGTGCACCGCGATGCCGGTGCGCTGACGCAGCTCGGCGGAAATGGTGCGTTCGAGTTCGAGGTCGAGTTCGGTGGCGAAGTCGTTGCGGCCCTTGGTGACCGCGCTCGGCGCCCCGACACCCTCGACGAAACGCGGGACGGTCGCGTCCAGCACCTGCGTGGCCACGGCCAGCAGGTCGGTCAGTTCGGCGGTGCTCGGTGCGGCGGTCATCGGGGCGGTCAGCGCACCGCGGCCAGGGCCTCGGGCAGGGTGAACCGGCCCGCGTAGAGCGCCTTGCCGATGATCGCGCCCTCCACGCCGTCCTCGGTGAGTCCGGCGATGGCGACCAGGTCGTCGAGCACCGAGATGCCACCGGAGGCGACGACCGGCGCCTCGGCCGCGTTGGCGACCTCGCTGAGCAGTTCCAGGTTGGGGCCGGTGAGCGTGCCGTCCTTGGAGACGTCGGTGACGACGTAGCGCGAGCACCCGTCACGTTCGAGGCGCTCGAGCACCTCCCACAGGTCACCGCCGTCGGTGACCCAGCCGCGCCCACGCAGCCGCCACTCACCGTCGATCTGCTTGACGTCGAGCCCGACCGCGATCCGGTCGCCGTACTCGCCGAGCACCTTGGCGCACCACTGCGGGTTCTCGATGGCGGCGGTGCCGATATTGACCCGCGCGCAGCCGGTGGCCAGCGCCGCCCGCAGCGAGTCGTCGTCGCGGATGCCACCCGAGAGCTCGACCTTCACATCGAGTTCACCGACCACCTGGGCGATCAGATCGCGGTTGCTGCCCTTGCCGAAGGCGGCGTCGAGGTCCACCAGGTGCACCCATTCGGCACCCGCCTGCTGCCAGGCCAGCGCCGCGTCCCGGGGGGAGCCGTAGCTGGTTTCGCTACCGGCCTCTCCCTGCACGAGGCGCACGGCCTCCCCATTGGCGACATCGACGGCGGGCAACAGCACAAGACTCACGTGATCAGACTAGTAGGTCTGCACCCCGGTCGCCGCCACCGGTCGGCACGGGTGAGGTCCGTGTCACCCGGGTGCCCGGCACCACCGGCGGCCACCTGCATCGGATATCCCCGGCGCCCCTTCGGCGTCACATCCAATCCCAGTGAGCAGGAACCGATTACAGGTCCTGTCGGCGGGTGCGGACAGGGTTCGCACCGACGCCCGGGGCCGCTGGCTGGTGCACGAGCTCGACTCGCCGCTGCTGAAGTAGATCAGCCGCACCGGCGGCGGAGTTCGGGGACTCCGTCGCCGGTGAGTTCGTCCAGGGCCACCGTCCGCCCCACCATGGCCAGGGCCAGCGCCTCGCCGGGCCCGCGCACGTCCGGGCCGTCACCCGAGGACCAGTCGATGTCGGTGGCGACGAAGCGCAGGCCCTTGGTGCGTGTGCCCGGGAAGGCGAAGGGGTCCGGGTGGGAAAGGACCGTGCTCAGGCGGTCGGCCGGGATGGCGCGGGGCAGACCCAGCGGGCGTCGGATGTCCTGCTGGTGGACCATGAGGTCGGCGAGCATGAGCCGCGGCGCGTACTTCGACAGCCGTCCGGAGCGATGCGCGAATCTGTCGACCAGTTCGGCCGTGGGCAGCGCGGCGAAGGATTCGGCCAGGGCGTTGTTGATCCGATCGACCGACCCCCGATGCGCGATCGTCGTGCGCAGGTAGGCCAGCGGGCCGAGCGTGTCGGTGAGCAGATGTCCGACCACCTCCCGCACCCGCCATCCCGCGCACAGCGACGACGTCTCCCACTGCTCCTCGCTGAGCCCGCGCAGTAGTTCGATCATCTCCGCGCGTTCCGCGGCCAGCATCCCCCGATAGCTCATGGACTCACTGTAGGCGCCGAGCCGACCACCCGACACCGTTCGCCACCGATTCCCTTCCGCGCGAACATCATCCGCTCGCGCGGCGGAGCACACCCCGTGTGGCCGCGGCCGCGGGGCGCCGGTCCGGCCGTGCGTGCCGTCGCCCGGAAGGGTGTTGTCCTACGACCTACCACGTGATCGTCCGCAGTATCGCTACCGGGACAATGGGCGCTGATGCCGATCGCCGAGGAGGACCGTGGGCAAGCAGAATCGCCGCCGCCGCACCGGCCGCAAAGCCGTGCCGGGACCGGCGCTGGACGCCGACGCCATCGCAGGCGACCCGGCGGCGATCGCCGAATCGCTCACGACCGCCGCGCTGGCGACCGCCCGCGGCGACAAGGCGAGCGTGCGCCGCTTCGTCCAGCACCTCGGCGGCCCGGGCTCGCTCACCACCGACGTGGCCGAGGGCACGGCGCGGGCGAGCCGACGGCTGATCGCGCACGCCTTCGAGACCGGCTGGCTGCCCATGGACGTCCACCAGGCCGCCCGCCGCCGCGTGGACGAGTTCGCGACCGGCTACCTGACCGATCTGATGGCCGAGCACCGAGCGCCCTTCGACCCCGCCACCGTCGATGAAACCTGGCAGAGCCAGCTCGATGCCGTGAACGCGACCGTCTGGTGGACCACCGACCGTCCGCATCCGGTGCAGTGGGCCGACCGCGCGATGCTCTCCGGCGAGGAGGCGCTCTCCGCGATCCTCGACGCCCTCGCCCTGCTCCTCCAGCTTCCCCGCCTCGAACCGATCCGTCCGCTCCCCGGCACCGCGCTACCCGCCGCACGCCACGAGCACGTGGACGAGAAGACTCTGGGTCGAGTCCGCGGCCTGCTCGCGAAGGCCGAGTCGACCTCGTTCCCCGAGGAAGCCGAGGCCCTCTCCGCCAAGGCCCAGGAACTGATGACCAAATACGCCATCGACCGCGCCGTCCTGGCCCACCACACCCGCGACACCACCCTCCCCGGCGCCCGCCGCCTCTGGCTCGACACCCCCTACACCGACGCCAAGGCACTGCTCGTCGACCAGGTCACCCGCGCCAACCGCGCCCGCGCCGTCTTCGCCGCCGACTGGGGCTTCGTCACCCTCATCGGCGACGACCCCGACCTCGACGCGGTAGAACTCCTGGCCACCTCCCTGCTGGTCCAGGCCACCCGCACCATGATCGACACCGCCCCCGACACCGAGGAATCCCGCACCCGCGCCTACCGCAAAGCCTTCCTCACCGCCTACGCCACCCGCATCGGCGACCGCCTGTCCACCGCCACCGAATCCACCATCGCCCACTCCCCCGACCCCACCACCCTCCTCCCCCTCCTCGCCGCCCACGACACCCGCATCACCCAGGCCCTCACCACCTACTTCCCCACCACCCACACCCGGGGCATCACCATCCGCAGCACCGACGGCTGGGACGCGGGCACCCGAGCCGCCGACCGCGCCCACCTGGACAACCGCTGATCAGCGGTCTGGATCGGTCCGCGGGCGAAGGATGACGACGGGGATCTCGCGGTCGGCCCACGCCTGATAGTGCTCGAAGTCGGCATACGCCGCGAGCAGCAAGGGCCACAGCCGTGCCCGCTGCTCCGGGTCGGCGGTGACGGCGTGCACCGGGCGGAGGGTGCGTCCGATCTGAATGTGCGTATCCGGTGTGGCGCACAGGTTCCGGTACCACTGCGGGTGCGTCGAGAGCCCGCCCTGCGAGGCGACGACGACCGTGTCCGCGCCGTCTACGAGGTAGAGCAACGGCGTCGTGTACACCGCTCCCGACCTGCGTCCCCGGTGATCGAGCAACAAGGTCGGCACCGGCTTCCGAAACCCCGCCCCCACACGCCATTTCCCCCCGACGCGCCCACCGGTCCGCCGATAGACCCACACCTGCGTCTTCCCCATGATCTTGAAGATCCTGGGCAGCATCGGAGAATCGAGATGCTTGGGACGCGGAGGAACAGCGGTCATCCACCGACCATACACATCACTAGCGATGTGTATGGTCGTGTTGACGAAGGCGGTCTATAGCGAGTCGATCCAGTTGCGGAGGAGGTGGGCGCCCGCGTCGCCGGACTTCTCCGGGTGGAACTGGGTGGCCGAGAGGGGTCCGTTTTCGACGGCGGCGAGGAAGGGGACGCCGTGTTCGGACCAGGTGAGGCGGGCGGGGGCGATGTGGTCGCTGTCGGGGAGTTCCCACTGCTGGGCGGCGTAGGAGTGGACGAAGTAGAAGCGGGTGTCGGCGTCCATGCCCGCGAACAAGGTGCTGTCGGCGGGGGCTTTGACGGTGTTCCAGCCCATGTGTGGAAGGACGGGGGCATCCAGGCCCGCGACGGTGCCGGGCCATTCGCCACAGCCCTCGGTCTCGACGCCGAACTCCACGCCGCGGTCGAACAGGATCTGCATGCCGACGCAGATGCCCAGTACCGGACGACCACCGGCGAGGCGCTGGCCGATCAGCCGGTCACCGCGGACGGCACGCAATCCGGCCATGCAGGCCGCGTACGCGCCGACACCGGGGACGACCATCCCGTCGGCGGCCAGCGCCACCTGCGGGTCGGCGGTGACCTCCACCTGCGCTCCGGCGCGCACCAGGGCGCGTTCGGCGGAGTGCAGGTTGCCGGAGCCGTAGTCGAGCAGGGCGACGGATTTCTTGCTCACAGCACACCTTTCGTGGACGGCACCCCGGTGACGCGCGGGTCGATCTCCACGGCCGCGCGCAGGGCGCGGGCGACCGCCTTGAACTCGGCCTCGGTGATGTGGTGCTGGTCGCGGCCGTAGAGCACGCGCACATGCAGCGCGATCCGGGCGTTCTGCGCGATCGACTCGAAGACGTGCTTGTTGAGCACCGTCGAGTACGAGGCGCCGGGGCCCGCGCTGGGAATGATGGCGTGCACCAGGTGTTCCGGCTCGCCGGTGAACACGCAGTACGGGCGTCCGGAGACGTCGACGGCGGCGTGCGCGAGGGTCTCGTCCATCGGGATGAAGGCGTCGCCGAAGCGGCGGATGCCCTTCTTGTCGCCGAGTGCCTGGCCCAGGGCCTGGCCGAACACGATGGCGGTGTCCTCGACGGTGTGGTGGGCCTCGATCTCGATGTCGCCCTCGGCCCGCACCACCAGGTCGAACCCGCCGTGCTGGCCGAGCGCGGTCAGCATGTGGTCGTAGAACGGCACCCCGGTGCTGATCTCGGTCTTGCCACTGCCGTCGAGGTTCAGCTCGACGAGGATGCTGGATTCCTTGGTGACGCGCTCCACCCGCGCTGTTCTGCTCATATCGATTGCCTCCAGCGGTCAGTGGGTGAGGTCGGTGGCGGCGAGATCGCCGCTCACGCGCAGGAATTCGTCGTTCTCCGCGGCGAGGCCGATGGTGGCGCGCAGGTAGCCGGGGATGCCGACATCGCGGATGAGGACCCCGGCGTCGAGGTAGTGCTGCCAGGCCACCGCGGCGTCGGTGAAGCGGCCGAACAGCAGGAAGTTGGCGTCGCTGGGGATCACGTCGAAGCCCTGCGCGGTGAGCGCGGCGGCGACCCGGTCGCGCTGGGCCGCCAATTCGGCGACGCTGCCGAGGGTTTCGTCGGCGTGGCGCAGCGCGGCGCGCGCGGCGGCCTGGGTGACCACCGAGAGGTGATACGGCAACCGCACCAGCAGAATCGCGTCGATCACCGCCGGGGACGCGGCCAGGTAGCCCAGCCGTCCGCCCGCGAAGGCGAAGGCCTTGCTCATGGTGCGGCTGACCACGAGCTTGGTCGGGAACCGGTCGATCAGGGTGATCGCGCTCGGCGCGGCCGAGAACTCGCCGTAGGCCTCGTCGACGACCACGATGCCGGGGGCGGCGTCGAGCAGCCGCTCGAGCTCGTCGATCGGGATGCTGTGCCCGGTGGGGTTGTTCGGGCTGGTCACGAACACCACGTCGGGGCGGCGCTCGGCGATCTGGGCGACCGCGTAGTCGATGTCGAGGGAGAAGTCGCCGCCGCGCTTGGCCTCGATCCACTCGGTGTCGATGCCCTCGGAGATGATCGGGTGCATCGAGTAGGAGGGCACGAAACCCAGCGCGCTGCGGCCGGGCCCGCCGAAGGCCTGCAGCAGCTGCTGCAGGATCTCGTTGGAACCGTTGGCCGCCCACACATTGGCGGCGTCGACGGGCACACCGGTCTGCCGGGTGAGGTAAGCGGCGAGGTCGGCGCGCAGGGCCACCGCGTCGCGGTCCGGGTAGCGGTGCAGGTCGGCGGCGGCGGCGCGCACCGATTCGGCGACGTCGTCGATGAGCGCGCGACTCGGCGGGTGCGGGTTCTCGTTGGTGTTGAGCTGCACCGGAACGGTCAATTGCGGTGCGCCGTAGGGCGATTTGCCGCGCAGGTTGTCGCGCAGGGGCAGCTGGTCGAGGGTCGCGGCGGCGCCGGGAACGGTGGGTGTGCTCACGACAGGGCCTCGAAACGGGCCCGCACGGCCTGCCCGTGGGCGGGCAGATCCTCGGCATCGGCCAGCGCGACGACGTGTCCGGCGACATCCTTCAGCGCCGCCTCGGTGTACTCCACGATGTGGATGCCGCGCAGGAAGGTCTGCACGCTCAGCCCCGAGGAGTGGCGCGCGCAGCCCGCGGTGGGCAGCACGTGGTTGGACCCGGCGCAGTAGTCGCCCAGGCTCACCGGGGCCCACGGGCCCACGAAGATGGCGCCCGCGCTGCGCACCCGCGCGGCCACGGCGGCGGCGTCGACGGTCTGGATCTCGAGGTGTTCGGCGGCGTAGGCGTCGACCACGCGCAGGCCCTGGGCGATGTCGTCGACCAGCACGATGCCCGACTGCCTGCCGCTCAGCGCCGCGCGCACCCGCTCGTCGTGCTTGACCACGGCGAGCTGGGCGTTCACGGCGGCGTCGACGGCGTCGGCCAGGGCGGGCGAATCGGTGACCAGCACGCTGGCGGCGAGCACATCGTGTTCGGCCTGGCTGATCAGGTCGGCGGCCACGTGCACCGGGTCGGCGGTGGCGTCGGCCAGCACGGCGATCTCGGTGGGACCGGCCTCGGCGTCGATACCCACCAGGCCACGGCACAGTCGCTTGGCGGCGGTGACGTAGATATTGCCCGGGCCGGTGATCAGGTCGACCGGCTCGAGCGCGGCCCCGTCGGTGTCGGTGCCGCCGTAGGACAGCAGCGCCACGGCCTGCGCGCCACCGACGGCCCACACCTCGTCGACGCCCAGCAGCGCGGCGGCCGCGAGGATGGTCGGGTGCGGCAGTCCGCCGAACTGCGCCTGCGGCGGCGAGGCCACCACCAGCGACTCCACTCCGGCGGCCTGCGCCGGGACGACGTTCATCACGACCGAGGACGGGTAGACGGCATTGCCGCCGGGCACGTAGAGCCCCACCCGCTCCACCGGCACCCACTTCTCGGTGACGGTGCCGCCGGGCACCACCTCGGTGACGGTGTCGGTGCGGCGCTGATCGGCGTGCACCTTCCTGGTCCGCTCGATGGCCACCTCGAGCGCGGCGCGCACGGCCGGATCGAGCTCGTCGAGGGCCTTCGCCAGCTCGGCGACGGGCACGCGCACCGCGGTGGGACGCACGCCGTCGAACTTCTCGCTGTAGTCCAGCGCGGCCTCGGCACCCCGGTCGCGGATGTCCTCGACGACCGGCCGCACGTGATGCAGCACCGAGTCCACGTCGACTCCTCCGCGCGGCAGCGCGGTGCGCAGCTCGGCAGCGGAAGGAGTACGACCGCGCAAGTCGACGCGGGCGAGCTCGATGCGGGGAGTCATATCGGGGTGCAATCCTGTCTCTACACGGTCTCAGGTCACCTACCAGCCTAATGGTCGCCCGCCATCGCTTTTCCGGCACATCCCCGGTCCGGACAGCAGCGAGCCGATCCCGGCGCGGGCGCGGGGATCGGCTCGGGTGGGCGGTGTCAGCGGGTGTTGCCGTCGATCTGCAGGCGACCGCCGGAGTTCACCACGCGCATGACCATGTTGGACCTGGTCTGCCCGTCGATGGTGATGCTGGCCAGCTGCATGTCGGTGGAGCCGTCGGCGTTGTTGCCGCTGACCGCCGTGATGCTGGTGAAGGTGTTGATGATGCGCCCGTTCCAGTACTCACGGAACGCGGTCTCGCTGCCGTAGAGCTTCTGCGCGGCCGGGGTGAGCAGCGACCAGGAACCGGCCGGGTTGCTGTAGAAGTCCTCGACGAGCTGACCGGCAGAACCGATGTCGACGGTGCCGACATTGGTGGTCTGGCCCAGCGGCGCCGCCACGGGGGTGTCGCTGGCGGCCGGGCCCGGCGACTGCACCGACGACGACGGACTCGCCTGCACCTGCGGCGATTCCGTGTCCGAGCCGCTCATGGCGCTGACGGCGACGGCGATCGCGGCGATCACCGCGCCCACCCCCGACCCGATCAGCACCGCGCGGCCCTTGCCCGCCTGCTTACGCGGCTGCGGCGCGGGCTGGGCCTGGGTCGGCGGGTGCGCGGCGGTGTCCAGACGCGGCTGCGGGCGGGGGTTGGAGCGGATCTGGCGGGTGGTCGCGGTGGAGGCGCCCGCGTGCGAGGCGCGACGGCCGGACTGGCGGATCACCTGGGTGGCCGCGGCGGAGTTGCGACGGTTGTAGGCCTCGCTGGCCGGGACGAAGCCCGCGGGCACGGCGTCGGCGTCCGCGTCGGCGAAGGCGGCCAGCGCGGCACGCGACTCGGCCATGGTCGGGCGGTCCAGCGGGTCCGGGTTCAGCAGGTCGAGCAGGAAGTCGGTCGCCGGGCCCGCGTTGCGCGGCTCGCGCACCTGGCCGTTGGCCGCGGCGTAGAGCACGGCCAGCGGATTGGCGTTGGCGCCGTAGGGCGGTTCGCCTTCCAGCGCGTGGAAAAGCGTTGCGCCCAAGGCGAAGACGTCGGCGGCGGGGGTGGGATCGGAGCCGCGCGCGACCTCGGGAGCGAGGTAGGCGGCGGTGCCGCAGATCAGGCCGGTCTCGGTGAGGGTGACGTCACCGGTGGCGCGGGAGATGCCGAAGTCGGTGATCTTCACCTCACCGTGCTCGCCGAGCAGGATGTTGCCCGGTTTCACGTCGCGGTGCACCAGACCCGCCTGGTGGGCGGCGATGAGCGCCGAGGCCACCTGTTCGCCGATGCGGGCCACCTCGGCCAGCGGCAGCGGACCCTTCTGGCCCAGCTCGGCCGCGAGGCTGACCGACTTGAGGTACTCCATCACCAGGCACGGGTCACCGTTGTGCTCGGTGATGTCGAACACCACGATGGCATTGGGATGCTGGAAGCGCGCCGCGTTGCGGGCCTCCCGAATCGCGCGCTGGCGCACGACATCCCGTTCACCCTCGGGCAAACTGGGCTTGATGTGGATCTGCTTCACAGCCACGGAGCGTTGGAGGCGTTCGTCGACAGCACGCCATACAACGCCTGTGCCGCCGCTACCAATACGCTCGACCAGGCGGTAATGCTCCGCGATCTTCTGACCGGTATCGATGGCGCCTACTCCGAACCTTCTCGAAATTGTGACATCCCGCGTATTGACCATGGGTATGGTCCGTCGACGAGTGTAGCTGCCCGTGGGATGACCGCGTGCGGCAGCGGGGGGATTGCCCGTCGGCGACGCGTGACATAGATCATCGTTTCACACGCAGCATCCTGCCCGCTGCCTCGACCGCCGGTCCGGAACTGCCCGCGTCGGCGACGAACACCGCGAAGGCCAGATCGCCGTCGATGCCGACGAACCAGCCGTGCGCGTGCTCGTCGTCGAGGTATTCGGCGGTGCCGGTCTTGCCGAGCAGGCCGGGGATGTCGCGCAGCGCGGTGGCGGTTCCGGCGCTCACGGTCTCGGCCATCATGGTCTCTATCTGCGATGTCACCGTCGCGGGCACCGGCGCGCTCTGCCGATCGGCGGTGCCGGGGCGCCCGCGCACCACCGCCGGGGCGGGCGCGGAACCGTGCGCGAGCGAGGCGGCGACCAGCGCCATACCGAACGGTGACGCGGTGACCGTGCCCTGCCCGATGCTCGCCTCGACCCGCTGAGCCGGGTTCTGCGCGGCGGGGACCTTCCCGGTGACGGTCGTCAACCCGGGTGTCACATAATCCACACCCAGACCCAGCTGGGCGGCCGCCGCGGTGAGCCCGTCGGCGGGCAGGCGCACGCCCAACTCGGCCATGGTGGTGTTGCACGAGCGGGCGAAGGCGGTGTGCAGCGGGACCGCGCCGAGGTCGAAGCCGTTGTCGTTGGGAATCGTGCGGCCCTCGATGCTCGCGCGGCCGGGGCACGGCAGCACGGTGTCGACGTTCACGCCCCCGGCCTGCAGCGCGGCGGAGACGGTCACCGTCTTGAAGGTCGATCCCGGCGGATAGAGGCCGGTGAGCGCGATCGGGCCCTGGTCGTCGGCGGGGTCGTTCTGCGCGACGGCGAGCACCTCCCCCGTCGACGGACGCAGCGCGACGATCGCCGCGGGCGTGGTGACCGGGGTCAGTGCCGCCTCGGCGGCGTTCTGCAGGTCGATGTCGAGCGTGGTGGCGAGATCGGTGACGGGTTTCGCGTCGGGTCCGGCGATGCGCTGGGTGCCCTCGGCGGTGCGGGCGCGCACGGCCCAGCCGGTGGCGGCGTCGGTCTGTTCCTGCCAGAGGTCGCTCAGCCCGGCCAGGGTGGGGCCGCTCAGGGCCGGGTCGACGGTGAGCAGGCGGGTCTGCGGGGCCAACGTCACCCCGCGCACCGCGCCGAGCTGTTCGCGGACGGGGGCGATGTCGGTCGCGCGCAGGGCGACGACGGTGATGGTTTCGCCCTGGGCGGCGGCCAGCTCGCTGCGCATCCCCGCCTCGGTGACGCCGTGCCGGTCGAGCAGAGCGGCGAGGGCGGGCAGGTCGGCGTCGGGGGCGGCCTGGACCAGGGTCACCTCCTGCTCGGTCATCAGGTCGCCGCCGGAGGCGTCGAGCACCCTCGCGGGTTTCGGCGGGACGGGGCTGTAGACCAGCGGGCCGAGCTCGAGCCCGGGCGCGACCGTCTCGGGGCGCCAGGCGATCTTCCATCCGTCGCTGTCGGTGGCGGTCCCGGTGCTGGTGTAGGTCCACTCGTTACGGCCCTCGGGGCCGAACTTCCAGGTGGATTCGAGGGTGAAGCCGGAGTCGTCGGTGCCGGAGACCCGGACTGTGTCGTTGCGGCCGAGGTTCTCGAACAGCGTGGTGAGGACCGGTGCGGCCTGCGCGGGTGCGTCGGTGAGTGCTGCGGCGGCGGCCGCGTCCCCGCTGGTCAGCGCGGCGGCGAAGGCCGTGGCGACGGTCTCGGGCTGATCGGGCCCCGTCGAACAGGCCACCGGCAGCAGGGCGAGCGCGAGGAGCAGGACCGGGGTCTTGCGGGGAAGGCGCACGCGACCGAGGGTAACCGCCACCCCCGGTCCACGCGGGGATCCCGCGCTACCACCAGCCGGTCACGAGGCCGATCTGCCTGCCCAGTTCGGGGGCGAGCGAGCGGGCGTAGCTGGCGGTCAGGTGGTGTTCGTCGCGGTAGATGAGCACATTGCCCTCGACCACCCGGCAGCGTTGCGGACGGCACACCGCGTCGGAGAGATCCAGCAGATGCACGTTCGGGTAGCCCGCGGCGGGTTCGGCGGCCGGGTCGACGGCGTCGAGGGCGTCGGTGCGGTCCATGCCGCAGCTGTCGGCGTCGCCACGGTGCGCCAGACAGTCGGTGGCCCGGTAGAAGACGCCGTCACGTTGCAGCCGGGGGGTGTCGCGCAGGGCCAGCACATTGAGGCCGCGGTCCTGCAGCGCCGACCACGCCTCGAGGTACTCCACCGGCACCTCGTCCCCGACGCCGCTCTGGCGGTAGCGGGTCGAGAGGGTCAGCACCCAGCCCGGCGGGTCGGCGGCGAGCCGGTCGAGCACCTCGACGGTCCACGCGTGACATTCGGGGAACGGGTATTCGGCGTAGGACGGCTGATCCGACAGCACGATCGGGCAGCCCTCCTTGAGGTAGGAGATCACCCGGAAACCGTGTTCGACGCCGAGCAGTTCCAGCGCGGGCAGCCAGTGTTCGGAATGCGAACCGCCGACCAGCGCGATCGAGCGGGTGGCGGTCGGGTCGCCGTAGGTGCAGACCCGGACCTCACGATTGGGGGTGATACAGCCGTCGGTGGTGGGTGACGGCGTGTCGACCTGGCCCTCGAACACCGTGGGGCGCATGGGTTCCGGCGAGTACTCGGCGCCGGAGAGCAGGGCAGAGGCACCGGGATAGCGATGCGGGTCCAGTGCCTGCGGCGGCACCGCCGGGTTGGCGCTGAGCACCACCTGCCAGCCGAGGGTGGCGGCCAGCACCCCGACCGCGAGCACGCCGACCAGTCCTCCGGCGACCCGGTTGTTCGCGCCGCTCTCGCGCCCCGCCGACGGCGTCCGCAGCGGGTTCTCGACGAAGCGCGAGGTGGCGTAGGCCAGCACCAGCGAGACGCCGATGACGAGTAGCCCGTCGATCAGCCCGGCGTGCGAGCGGCCGGTCTCGGCCAGATAGAAGATCAGGATCGGCCAGTGCCACAGGTACAGCGGATAGGCCAGCGCGCCGAGTTCGGTGCAGATCCGGCCGCCGAGCAGGCGGTTGGGCCACGCGCGCGGCCCGACGGGTCCGAAGCCGGAGGCGATCACCAGGCAGGCCGCGACCACCGGCCACAACGCCGCCGGGCCGGGGAACTGGTTGGCGCCGTCGAACAGCGGACCGCACGACAGCACCATGACCAGCCCGATCAGCGCGACGACGCCACGTAATCGCACCGGAACCCGCAGGTAGGGCGCGGCCACGGCCAGCACGGCACCGGCGAGCAGTTCCCAGGCGCGCGCGAGACTGTCGTAGTAGGTCCACGCCTGATGGGTGGCCGAACCGTGCGCGGCGTACCAGAACGAGAGCAGTCCGAGGCCGGTCAGTACGAGCAGCAGCGCGGGTCTGCCGACCGCGCCGCGCCGCCGCAGCCACGCCCAGCCCGCCAGTACCGCGACGATCGCCACATAGAACTGGCCCTGCACCGACATCGACCACAGGTGTTGCAGCGCGCTCACCGACGGGTCGGGCGCCAGGTAGTCGAGTTCGGCACCGGCCAGATACCAGTTCTGGCCGTAGAACATCGAGGCCAGCGTCTGCGCGGCGGTCTCGCCGAACTGGGTGTAGGGCCGCAGCGCGATGGTGGCCAGCACGATCGCGGCCAGCACCAGCACCAGCGAGGGCATCAACCTGCGCACGGTGCGCCGCGCGGTGGCCGCCGGGGCGACTCCGCCGCGCCGCTCGACCCCGCGCACCACCGCGCCGGTGAAGAAGAAACCCGAGAGCACCAGGAATACGTCGACGCCGCCGGAGACCCGGCCCATCCACACGTGGAAGGCCACCACCAGCGCGATCGCGACGCCGCGCAGTCCGTCCAGATCCCCGCGCCGCACGGTGACGGCGTCGCCCGTTCCCGGACGGATCACCGATTCCCGCTGAATCGGCACCACGGATGGAAGCTTCGGCACGGACGACCCCACTGTCTCGAACCCCACAGCCAGCATCGGGGTTGTTTCCCGGCAAGTAACCATCAATTTGCCGTAGCGACACCGCGGAAGCAAACCGCCGGGCCGTGGAAGACCGCCCCGCGCCGGTGCCTAGTTCACTCGCCAGGGTGTGCTGACCAGCGTAGCCGCGTCGGCCGCGGCCAGGTCGATGTCGAACACTTCTGCCAGCACTTTCGGCAATTCGCCCGGTTCGAGTTCACGGGCCTGGGAGGTGCCGTCGGGGTACTCGGTAGTCAGGGTGAGGTCGTCGAGCACGTGGTGCGCCTCGGGCCGGAACCGCTGCACGAAGGGCCTGCGGGTGAACGGCGAATGCGGGGAGGTCGACACGAAATGGTTGCCCACCGCGTAGTCGGCGGGGTACTGCGGGAGCGTGCCGAAGCTGTAGCGGTCCTGCCAGCCGTCGCGGGCGAAGTGGTGCAGCACCCACAGGTCGCCGCCGAGGTCGTCGACGCGCCGTTCCAGCCGCAGCCGCCACTGCCCGACCCGGAATTCCTCGGGCGTGTCGGTGAGTTCGTAGGGCGCGAGCGGTCCGAAGCCGAAGCCCACGTCGCAGAGCCAGACCCGGTCGTCGGACTCGGTGGTCACCCGCAGCAGCGCGTGGGTGGCGGGCCGGACGATACCGCTGTCGAGGGTGCCCATGGTGACCCGTCCGCTGATGCCGGTGACGCCGAAACCGAGCCGGGCCAGCACGGCGGCGAACAGGGTGACGTTCTCGTAGCAGTAGCCGCCGCGGCGACGCCGCACCAGCTTGTCCTGCAGTGTGGCCAGGTCCAGGGGCACTCCGCGCCCGAGCACGATCTCGAGGTTCTCGAACGGAATGGTCGTGGTGTGGGCCTCGACCAGGGCGTGCAGGGTCGCCACGGTGGGGGTTCGCGGTCCGTCGGAGCCGATGCGGGTCAGGTAGGCGTCCAGATCCAGGTCCGGGTGCTGCCAGTGGTCCGCGCGCCGCGCCGGTTCGGTCATCGTGTCCTCGTTTCCGGAGTGTCCCCTGCCTTGGCGACAACACCCGGGATCGAGTTGGTGTTCCGGCTCAGGCCGCGCACTTCGCGTCCGGCGGGGCGGGCGGCGCGATGACCACCCCGGCGGCCACGTCGACGACATAGTCGCTGATCGGCGGGTCGAGGGGTTCGGTGCCCGCGAGCAGCCGCAGCACGACGCAGCCGCCTTCGAACAGCGCGGGCCCGACATCGTGGTTGCCCGGCACGACGCCGCCGTCGAGGTCGTGTCCGCTGACGACGGTGTAGAAGGAGAACGGCTTGCCCGCCGCGGTGAGCGCGGCCCGCAGTTCCACGCTGGTCGCGAAGGGCACCACCGCGTCGGCGGTGCCGTGGATCAGGAAGGCGCGGCGCATGCTCATCCGCCCGGCCAGCAGCGCGGGCGAGCGGTCGATGTAGGCGAGCGGGCACACCAGGGGCGTACAGCCGCCCGCGTCGCGTTCGATCTGGGCGGGCAGGTCGGCGTTCACGGTGCCCGCGGCGGCCCACATGCTGAAGTCGTCGGCGGGGCCGTAGTTGTCGACCCAGTAGTCGAACAGCCCGGCCGGACCGTGCGCGACCGCGAGTCCGCTGGTGATCCCGCCCTGACTCCAGCCCCACAGCACGGTGGAGGTGATCGCCCGGTGCTCGTCGCGATACCACCGCGTCGCGGCGACCACATCGCGCCAGCCCGCCCACAGATTCCATTCCCCGGTGCGCCACGGTCCGTCCGCGCTGCGCAGATCCATGAGCAGGATCGGTGCGCCACCCGCCCGCGCCAGCGCGGTCATGTACGGCGCGAAGTCGGCCGAGGACCCGCCGTGCCCGTGCACGGCGACCACCAGCCGCGTCGCCGGGGCGTCCCCCGGCACGCACCGGTACGGCTCGTAGACCCGCCCGGTGGCCCGCTCACCGTCGACGGTCAACGCGACCGGGTTCACCGCCACCCCCGCCGCGCACTCCGGCTGCGCGCCCACCACGGGCCCGAGCGCGACCACCGTGCCGAACACCAAGGCACACACCGCGACCACCCCGCCGACCCGCTTCATCCCGCGATTGTCCGCCAGCGCGCGACCGCCGTCCAGCATCTGTCCGAGGCGGCGACGACGCTCAGCCCAGCGCGACCTCCGACCCTCGGTGCAGCGGCACCGGCGCGGTCTTGCTCGCGGTGGCGCGGTCGATGCCCGCGGCGGCCGGATTGGCCTGTTCCAGTTGGGGTTTGCGGTCCAGCAGGGTGCGGGTGAGCACGCAGGCCAGGTTCGCGTCGAGGTCCTCGCGGACGACGAGCAGGTTGGGCACCACGACGGTGGGCACGTCGGCGGCCAGTCCGTAGGTCGCGGCCGGGATGGCACCGGCCTCGTAGACGGGGTTGACCTCCTTCAGTTTCGGCAGCACACCGGTGATGTCGAGGAAACGGACCTTGTCCTTCGCGGTGGTGAACAGGTCGGTGATGCCCGGCGTGGGCAGGCCACCGGACCAGAACATGGCGTCGATCGAGCCGTCCTTCATGCCGTCGACGGTCTTGGTGAGGTCCAGACGCTGGGCGGACACGTCGCTGTCCGGATTCAGGCCCGCGGCCCGCAGCACGCGCTGCGCGATCACCTCGGTGCCCGATTTCGGCGAGCCGGTGGAGACGCGCTTGCCGCGCAGGTCGGCGAGGGTGGCGATGCCCGCGTCGGCCCGCACGATGACCTGGGTGTAGTTGTCGTAGAGCCGGGCCAGCGCGCGGATCGGCTGGGCCTCGGTGAACCCGCCGGTGCCCTGGACCGCGTCGGCGGCGGAGTCGGCCAGCGAGAAGCCGACCTGGTAGGTGCCGCCGACCACCTGCTGGATGTTCTGCACCGACGCGCCGGTCTCGGCGGCGGTGGCCTTGACCGTGCCGTCGGTCGCGCTCGACACCTGTTCGGCGAAGGCGTTGCCGAGGGCGAAGTACACGCCGGTGGCATTGCCGGTCGCGATGCCGATCCGGGTGTCCTGGCCGACTTCGCAGGTCACCGCGCCGCCGGAGTCGGCGGTCGGGGTGTCCTGTCTGCCGCCGCAACCGGTGAGCAGCGCCGCCGCGGCGGTCACCGCGACCGCGGCCACAACAGTTCTGACCATGGTGTCCCCTCTCGTCGACGGCGCGCGCGCCGTCCGCTGACCACTCACGGTGTCTCCGTGACGATCGGCCCGCCACGCCTGCGCTCGACCACACCGGCGAGCACCGTGACGAGCAGCAGGCCGAGACCGATCGCGGTGGCCGGGGGCGCCGGGTAGAGCAGCGTCAGCCCGGTCAGCGCGGCCAGCACCCGCACGACGGTGCCGACCGCGCCGATCCCGAACAGCCAGCCACCGGTGGCCACCGCCAGCGCCGCCACCCCCAGGCCCGCCGCCGCGCTCACCCACAGCACGTCCAGGACGGTGCCCCGGCCCAGCAGGTACTGCCCGGAGTCGGTGAGCACGAACATCAGCGGCACGAGGAAGGCGGGCAGCGCGTAGCGCAGGGCGTGCCACATGGTGGCCATCGCCTTGGCGCCGGTCACCGCGGCCGCGCCGACCGCGGCCAGCGCGGTGGGCGGGGTGACCTCCGAGAGCACCGAGAAGTAGAAGACGAACATCGCCGCGGCGGGCGCGGGCACGTCCAGTTCCAGCAGGGCGGGCCCGATGATCACCCAGCCGATCACGAACGACGCCGTCACCGGCACCGCCAGTCCCAGCAGCGACAGCGCGATCGCGGCGAGCACCGCCGTCGTCGCCAGCACCACCGCCGGGTTGTCCGAGAGCACCGAGCCCGCCCGCACCAGCAGCGCGGCCACCTGCGCGCCGAGCCCGGTCTTGGTCGTCATCGCGGTGATCACCCCCGCCGCCGCGCACACCGCGACCACCGGCAGCGCCGCCCGCATCCCCAGCGAGAGCGCGCGCAGCGCGTCGAACACGAACGTCCCCGGCGAAACAGTCCGCGCCGCAGGGTCTTCCGAAGCTCGCGCGCGCAGGAGACGGTCCGGGATCGCGAGCAGCAGCGCGAGCAACGTGGCGTAGACGACGGCGCGGGTGGCGCTCATCCCCGCCAGCAGCAGCACCACGATCACGAGCAGCGAGGAGAAGTGATACCCGAAGCGCCCCAGCAGCGTCCACCACGGCGTGGGTGGCGGGACGTCGGCGAGATCGGCCGGTGCGCGGCCCTCGGCGTGGATGCGGCGGGCGTCGATCTCGACCGAGAGCAGGATGCCCAGGTAGTAGAGCAGGGTCGGGATCAGCGCCCAGCCGAGCACCGTCACATACGACACGTTCAGGTATTCGGCGACGATGAAGGCCGCGACCCCGAGCGTCGGCGGGGAGAGGATGGCGCCCACGCCCGCCGCCGCGAGCATGCCACCGGCCTGTTCGGGCCGGTAGCCCGCCTTGCGCAGGATCGGCCAGGTCACCGCGCCGGTGCTCACCGCCGTCGCGGTGCCCGAGCCGGAGACGGTGCCGAGCAGGAACCCCGAGGCCACCGCGGTCCGGCCCGCCGCGCTGTGCGAGCGCCGGAACAGCGAGACCGACAGATCCACGAAGAACCGTGCGGCGCCGGAGAATTCGAGGACGGCGCCGTAGAGGGTGAACAGCACGATGTAGCTGGCGGCCACGTCGAGCGGGGTGCCGTAGAAGCCGCTGCCGGAGTTGTAGAGGGCGTCGACGATCTGGTCCACGTCCAGGCCCGCGTGCGCGATGGTCCAGCTCTGCGGCAGCAGTCCGCCGTAGTAGCCGTAGGCGAGGAACACCAGGCAGACCGCGGGCAGGATCCAGCCGGTGGTGCGGCGGCACGCCTCCAGGACCAGCACCAGCAGGATCGCGCCGAGTACCACGTCGACCCCGGCCAGCATGCCCTGCCGGTCCAGGAAGGCGTTGTAGCCGCCGCCACCGTCACCGAGGACGAACGGCAGCACCGGATACAGGCACACCAGCAGCGCGCCCACCGCCAGCACCCAGTCCAGTGGCGCGGGCCCGTCGACCCGATCGAGCCTGCCCCACCCCGACCGGTAGCTCAAGAACACCAGCGGCAGCGCGATCGCGAGGAACACCACCAGGTAGTACTGACTGCCCTGCGACAGCGGCCGGAACACCTGCCACAGCGCCAAACCGGCCAGCCCCAACGCGACGATCGCGACCAGCCGCGCGGGAAATCCGCTGAGCTCCCTGGCCGGTCGCTCCTCGTCGTCGACGCCCAGTTCAGCGGCCGTGACAACCGGTGGCGCTGCGCTCATGAGCGCGACGATAACAACATCGGCCCGCGCCCCACGGCGAAAACGACGACCGGGAATTCTGCACAAAAGTGACAGAACTCCGGTCCCCGCCCGGACTCCCGCGCGCGCCACCACGTCGTCCACGACACCACCGGCCAGACGCGCCGCGATCACCGCCCACGCCCGGGTCACCGACCTCGACGCCCGTTTCCCCCTGCATGCTCGAGCTCGTCCGGGACAGGCTCCGTAGGCGCGGCGGAATTGTCGGTGGGTCCGCCTACGATCCGCGCATGCCCTCGATCGACACCGCACAGCGCCGGGCCCGTCTGGCGACGCGGCACCGCCTCGCCCTCCCGGCCCGCTCGACCGACCCCGTCGAGATCGCGCGTTCGCTGGTGGTGCTGCACGCCACCGACCCGGCCACGGTGTACCTGTCGGTCGGCGCCCGCGGCATCGATCTCACCCCGGCCGACATGGAGCGGGCCCTCTACGACGAACGGGCGCTGGTGCGGCTGCTGGCCATGCGCCGCACCATGTTCGTGGCGCCCACCGAACTGGTGCCGGTCCTACAGGCCGCGACCTGTGACGCGCTCGCCCACAAGCAGCGGCGCACCTACGGCCGGTTGATCGAGCAGGCCGGGGTCGTCGAGGGCGACATCGCCGACTGGTTGGCCGAAGTCGAAGCCGAGACGCACGCGGCGCTGCTGGCCCGTGGCGCGGCGACGGGTGCCCAGCTCAGCAAGGACGTGCCGCGCCTACGCACCCAGATCGACACCGCGCCGGGCAAGTCGTATTCCAAGCCGACCAACATCACCACGTGGGTGCTGGTGGTGCTCGGCGCCGAGGGCCGCATCGTCCGGGGCCGCCCCAACGGGAGTTGGACGAGCAGCCAGTACACCTGGGCACCCGTGGAAACCTGGCTGCCGCAATCGGTTCCGACGCTCTCGGCCGAGGAGGCCAGGGTCGAGCTGGTGCGGCAGTGGCTGTACGCCTTCGGTCCCGCGCCGGTGACCGACCTGAAGTGGTGGACCGGCTGGACGCTCGGTGAGGTGCGCAAGGCGCTGGCCGCCCTGCCGATCGTCGAGGTCGATCTCGACGGCGCGACCGGCATCCTGCTCGCCGACGACCTCGAGCCGGTCCCCGAGCCGGAACCGTGGGCCGCCCTACTGCCCGCCCTGGACCCGACGCCGATGGGCTGGCAGTCCCGCGAATGGTTCCTCGGCCCGCACGCCTCGGCCCTGTTCGACACCAACGGCAATATCGGGCCCACCATCTGGGCCGACGGTCGTATCGTCGGCGGCTGGGCCCAGCGTTCTGACGGCGAGATCGTCATCCGTCTGCTCGAGGACGTCGGCACCGATCACCGCGCCCTCATCGACGCCGAGATCGCCCGCACGGCGGCCTGGTTCGGCGAGGTCCGCGCCATCCCCCGCTTCCGCACCCCCCTGCAACGCGAACTCACCGCCTGAGCGGGCTCCCGTCACCACAGCGGCGTCCACGGGTCCCGCGCCGCAGCACGGGACCCGCACTGTCACTCGGCTCCGAAACACTGTGTCCACCAAGGGTTTACCCGACCACGATGCGGTCCAGCGACCCTCGGGTACCGTCGGAGACGTGGAAATCCGTGGATTCACCGAGCAGGACCGCACCGACCTCACGAAGCTGGCCGAGCTCGCGGGTTCGGGGTCACCCACCGAGAGCCTGTGGGGCCACCCCGAGTCCGAGGCGGCGGTCTACCTCACCCCCTACCTGGACCGGGAACCGGAATCGGTGTTCGTCTCGGTCGACGACGACGGCGCACTCACCGGCTACCTCGTCGGCGCCGTCGATTCCGCGCGCTTCCCCAGCGAGGAGGAGCGGATGACCGACGCCATCCGCCGCTACCGCCTGGCGCTGCGTCGCGGCCCCGCCCTGTTCTTCGCCCGCGCGATCGCCGACACCATCACCTCACGCCTGCGCCGCCACGACATGGCAGGCGACTACACCGCCCCGGACTTCCCCGCCCACCTCCACATCAATGTGACCCCGGCCGCCCGCGGCACCGGCGCCGCCGAAGCCCTGGTCCACCGCTTCCTCGACCACGCCCGCGACGCCGGAGCACCCGGCTGCCACCTACAGACCCTCACCGAGAACACCCGGGCCGTCCGCTTCTTCACCCGCCTCGGCTTCACCCCCACGGGCGCCCCCGCCGACGTCCCGGGCCTGCGCTACCAGGGCCGACGAGTGCATCAACAGACGATGACGCGCGCCTGCTGACCACTGATCACACGTCGCGACGCAACACCACCAGCGGCAGCGGCTTGTCCACCGTGGCCTGGTACTCGGCCAGCAGGCTGTTGTTCGCCAGCGCCCAGGCCGCGAACTCGTCGTAGTGGGCACCCTCGAGCACCTCGGCGGTGGCCGAGAAGGTCTCCCCACCCAGTTCCACCGTCACCCGCGGATTCGCCTTCGCGTTGTGGAACCAGGCCGGGTACCGACCCTCGACGAAAGAGCTCACGTACAGCGTGTCGTCGCGGTACAGCGCGCCCAGCGGAACCAGATGGGGGCGACCGCTTTTCGCACCCGTCGTCGTCAACAGGAGCAGGGTCGCGCCCGCGTAGTCACCGCCGACCACGCCGCCGTTCTCCCGGAACTCGGTGACGACGCCGTCGTTCCACCCCACCATCTCCTCCGGCGAGTACTCGCGGTTCCACGGCGCGTCGGGATCGTCGTAGGAAACGGTCGAGACACTGTCCTGCGCATTCGATTCGGCATCCATGACAGCAGTGTCGCACCGGGCACCGACAGGTTTCGGGCGCGCGACACCGCTCAGGTCGGCGGGCGCAGGGCCGCGAACTCGTCGGTGACGCGCAGGCCGGAGTCGGTGAATCGGTAGCGGGCGGCGGGGCGACCGCCCGCGCGGCCGGAGGGGGCGGTGTCGCCGGTGGGGGTGATCACCTTGCGGCGGGTGAGGACTCGCTGGAGGTTGGTCGTATCGACGTCGTACCCCAGTGCCGCGCAATAGATCTCGCGCAGCACCGACAGCGTGAAGATATCCGGGGCGAGGGCGTAGGCGATATTCGTGTAGGAGAGTTTCGCGGCCAGGCGGGTGCGGGCGTGGTCGACGACGGTGCGGTGGTCGAAGGACATGTCCGGCAGCGCCGAGACCGGATGCCAACGGGTGTCGGGCGGCAGCTCCGGTTCGGTGGTCAGCGGAACCAGGCCCAGATAGGCCGAGGCGATGCGGCGCGGCGCGGGCACCCGATGCGGATTGCTGAACACCGAGAGCTGCTCGAGATGCGACAGCTCGCGCACGTCGACCTTCTCCGCGAGCTGACGGCGCGCCGAGGTGTCGAGGTCCTCGTCGTCACGTAACCGACCGCCCGGTAGCGACCAGGTGCCCTTCTGTGGATCCAGCGCCCGCTCCCACAGCAGAACCGCCAGTTCCGGGTGCTTCGACCGACCCGAAACGCCACTACCTGCGGAAATGTCGGCGGGGAAGCGGCGAACCTGGAACACCGCGGTGAGCGATTCGTGGATGGTGTTACTATGGGGCACGTTTTCGATTATAAGTCGAAAACCTGGTTAGGTGCGAATCGTGGCGACGGCGCCGCTCGCACGAAGAAGGGAGCCATCATGGCGACGACGACTGCACAGCCGCTGATGGGCTCGGTGTTCGACGGACCCACCGGATACGCGGGTGTCGAGGCGACCCCGGAATGGGCGCGGGAAGTGCGCCGACTGGCACGCGAGCGCAACGCCACCATCCTGGCGCACAACTACCAGCTGCCCGAGATCCAGGACGTCGCCGACCACGTGGGCGACTCGCTGGCGCTCTCGCGCATCGCGGCCGAGGCCGAAGAGGACACCATCGTGTTCTGCGGCGTGCACTTCATGGCCGAGACCGCCAAGATCCTGAGCCCGGCCAAGACCGTGCTCATCCCCGACGAGCGCGCGGGCTGCTCGCTGGCCGACTCCATCACCGCCGACGAACTGCGCGCCTGGAAGGCCGAGTTCCCCGACGCGATGGTGGTCTCCTACGTCAACACCACCGCCGAGGTGAAGGCGCTCACCGACATCTGCTGCACCTCCTCCAACGCCGTGGACGTGGTCGCCTCGATCGATCCCGACCGCGAGGTACTGTTCCTGCCCGACCAGTTCCTCGGCGCGCACGTCAAGCGCGAGACCAAGCGCGAGAACATGCACATCTGGGCGGGCGAGTGCCACGTGCACGCCGGGATCAACGGCGAGGAGCTCACCGAGCAGGCGCGCACCCACCCCGACGCCGAGCTGTTCGTGCACCCGGAGTGCGGCTGCGCCACCTCGGCGCTGTACCTGGCCGGTGAGGGCTCGTTCCCGGCCGACCGTGTGCACATCCTGTCCACCGGCGGCATGATCGACGCCGCCAAGCAGGCCAAGTCCACCCAGGTGCTGGTCGCCACCGAGATCGGCATGCTGCACCAGCTGCGCAAGGCCGCGCCCGGCATCGACTTCCAGGCCGTCAACGACCGCGCCTCCTGCCCGTACATGAAGATGATCACCCCGGCCGCGCTGCTGCGCTGCCTGGTCGAGGGCGCCGACGAGGTGCACGTCGACCTGGCGATGGCCGAGGCCGGACGCGCTTCGGTGCAGCGGATGATCGAGATCGGCAACCCTGGCGGTGGGGAGTGACCCCCTCGGCGCCCGCACGGTCGACGCGGTAACGGCCGTGACGGCGACGGTTCCGGTCTCCTGGGAGGCCGAGGTCGACCTGGTGGTCGTCGGCGGCGGCGTCGCGGGGCTCACCGCCGCGCGCACCGCCTCGCTGCGCGGCCTGCGCGTGCTGATCCTCAGCAAGGGCGGCCCGACCGACACCTCCACGCAGTACGCCCAGGGTGGGATCGCGGTGGTCGCGCCGCGCGGCGACTCGGTCGACTCGCATGTGCTCGACACGGTGGAGGCCGGGGCCGGGCTGTGCGAGGTCGACGCGGTGCGCTCGATCGTCGAGGGCGGTCAGGCGGCGGTGGCCGCGCTGACCGATCTGGGCGCGGTGTTCGATCTGGGCCGCGACGGCCAGATCTCGCGCACCCGCGAGGGCGGGCACAGCACCCGCCGCATCATCCACGCGGGCGGTGACGCCACCGGCGCGGAGGTGCAGCGGGCGCTCAATGCCGCCGGGCTGCCGGTGCTGTTCGGCGCGGCGGCCCTGCGCGTGCTCACCGGGCCGGACGGCGTGCGTGGCGTTGTCGCGGTGTCGCCCAACGGTTTCGGGGTGGTCCGCTCCCCCGCCCTGCTGCTGGCGACCGGCGGACTCGGCCAGCTCTACGCCTCCAGCACCAACCCGCCCGGCGCCACCGGTGACGGCCTGGCGCTGGCCCTGTGGGCGGGTGCCGAGGTGGCCGATCTCGAGTTCGTGCAGTTCCATCCGACGGTCCTCTACACCCCGGGTGGAGTGGGGAGACGGCCGCTGATCAGCGAAGCCGTGCGCGGCGAGGGCGCGACACTCCTCGACGCACACGGCGAATCGGTGACCGCGGGCGTGCATCCGCGCGGCGATCTCGCCCCGCGCGATGTGGTCTCGCGGGCCATCGCCGAGCGCATGCGTGCCACCGGCACCGATCACGTCTTCCTCGACGCCCGCCACCTCGACGGTTTCGCCGAGCGTTTCCCCACTATCACCGCCTCCTGCCTGGCCGCGGGCATCGACCCCGCGACCCAGCTGATCCCGGTCGCCCCCGGCGCCCACTACCAGTGCGGCGGCGTCCGCACCGACACCCACGGCCGGACCGGAATTCCCGGCCTCTACGCCGCGGGCGAGGTCGCCCGGACGGGTCTGCACGGGGCGAACCGGTTGGCCTCCAACAGCCTGCTGGAAGGTCTGGTCGTCGGCGAACGGGCCGGTGCCGCTGCCGTCGAACGCCTCGGCCACCGCACCGAGGTCGGCCACATCGACTCCTGGACAGTCGAATTCGCCGACCGGTCCGTGGTCCAGCGGGCCATGACCGAGCACGCCTCGGTCGTCCGCGACGGCGCCGGACTCACCGGCGCGCTCGCGACGATCGACGCCGCGCGCGCGGTCGCGTCACCCCTCGACCCCGCCGGTTTCGACTCCGCGCGAGTACTGCGCTGGGTCGAGGACGCCGCTCTCACCCTGACCGCCCGCGCACTGCTGATCGCGGCCGCCGACCGCGCGGAAAGCCGTGGCTGCCACACCCGCTCGGAGTACGCGGGACCGGTCGAGGGCCGACGGCACAGCACCACGATCCGGCTCGACGCGGACGGCGAGCTCGAGGTGCGGGCCGCGGCGTCGCTACCGCTGGGCGAAGAGCTGCCGGTCGAGGCCGGTCCGGTCCCCCTGAGCGCACGGTGATCACCGAGGCCGTCGGCTCCGGCGAATCGTCCCGGCGGACCGGGCGGCGTTTCGCCGGGTCGGCCGGAGCTCGGTCGGCCGATCATCCCGAGATTGCGGGCACCGCGCACGCGTTGCGCCCGGACGAGACCACCGGTGGCGCGCGCCGCGTCGCCACCCGATCGACTCGGCGCCCCGCGCGCCGGAGAACAGGAGTGCAGTGATGGCGCTGGATGCCAGCCTGGACCGCGACGAACTGCTGACGCTGATCCGCAACGCCCTCGACGAGGACCTGCGCTACGGGCCCGATGTCACCACCGTGGCGACGGTGCCCGCCGACGCGGTCAGCAAGGCGTCGGTGGTCTCCCGTCAGCACGGCACCGTGGCCGGGCTCGATGTCGGGCTGCTCGTGCTCGACGAGGTGCTCGGCGCGGACAGCTACGAGATCACCGGCCGGGTCGCCGACGGCACCCGCGTGGAGCCCGGCACCTCGGTGCTGAGCATCGTCGCCCCCACGCGCGGGCTGCTCACCGCCGAGCGGACCATGCTCAATCTGGTCTGCCACCTGTCCGGCATCGCCACCGCCACCGCGGCGTGGGTCGACGCCGTCGAGGGCACCGGCTGCGCGATCCGCGACAGCCGCAAAACCCTGCCCGGCCTGCGCGCCCTGCAGAAGTACGCGGTCCGGGTGGGCGGCGGTGTGAACCACCGCATGGGTCTGGGTGACGCGGCCCTGATCAAGGACAACCACGTAGTGGCCGCGGGCTCGGTGGTCAACGCCCTGCGCGCGGTCCGCGAGTTCGCCCCCGACATCGCCTGTGAGGTCGAGGTCGACAGCCTCGAACAACTCGACGCCGTCCTCACCGAGAACGTCGAACTCGTCCTGCTCGACAACTTCCCCCTCTGGCAGACCCAGGCCGCCGTCCAACGCCGCGACGCCACCGCCCCCACCACGAAACTCGAGTCCTCCGGCGGCCTCTCGCTCGACCAGGCCTCCGACTACGCGAACACCGGCGTCGACTACCTGGCCATCGGCGCCCTCACCCACTCCGTCCGAGTCCTCGACCTCGGCCTCGACATGTGACCCCGCCTCCCCGGCGAGATGAACCTACTCGTATCGGCGGTTTCGGTGTTTTTCGGAGCGGCGGTAGGTGCGGGCGCTGGGGATCGGGGTGGCGGCGCCGGAACTGCGCAAGGCGTGGCGGTGGCGCCAGGCGGTGAGGTCGGGGCGTTCAGTGGGTTGTCGGTCGGTGCTGGGCATGGTCGGGTCCTCCCCCTGGTGATCGTGACCGGTCCACGGTAGGGAGGAACGGGGGTGGGCGCCAGTGGTTTTCCGGCGCCTCAGAAGTGGTAGGGCTGCCAGCTCGACACCGCCCAGATGACGATCACGTCCAGCGCGATGACGATCACCGACCACCACGGGTGGTACGGCAGCGACAGGAAGCTGCCGATGATCGACAGTGCCACCACGGCGATGGTGAGGGCCTGCGCCCAGGTGGCGCTGAGGATCAGTCCGACGGACACACAGACGCCCAGGACACCCAGCGCCACATCGATCCAGCCCCACGTGGTCCGGTCGAGAGAATAGCTGTAGTCGGGTACCCGGGCGAGCTGATCACCGGCGATCAGCGCGATCCCACGCAGGATCGACAGCGTGCTCGAGACGAGCAGCAACACCACGATCAGCATGGTGATGCCCCCGGCGAACCCCTGCCGGACCGGATGCGGGGCCGAGCGGGCGGGGGTCATGGCGACTCCTTCTCCTCGGCGAGTTCCTTCTTGTTCAGCGGGGCGCCGATCAGCACGTCGGCCCAGCGGGTGGACGGGTCGATGTCGAGCAGCAGCGCTTTCACCAGCAGCGTCAGCGGGACGGCCAGGATCGCGCCGAGTCCGCCGAGCACCCAGGTCCAGAAGACCAAAGACAGGAAGGTCAGCGTGACGCTCAATCCCACGGCGTCGCCGACGAATTTGGGCTGGATGATCGACTGGATCACGAAGTTGATCACCGAGTAGACCACGATCACCCACACCATCAGCACCGGCCCGCTGTCGAGCAGCGCCAGCAGCGCGGGCGGGATGACGCCGATGACGAACCCGACGTTGGGAATATAGTTGGTGATGAACGACAGCAGCGCCCACAGCAGCGGCAGCGGCACCCCCATCAGCCACAGCGCCCCACCGTCGAGCACCGCGACGATCGCGCCGAACACCGTCGAGACCACCAGGTATTTGCGGGTGCCGTAGGCGAATTCGCCCAGCGCGTGCGCGATGGCGGGCCGCTGCCGCGCCACCACACTCATGCGCTGACGGATGCTCATCCCGTCCACCGCCATGAACAGCAGCAGCGCGACGACGAAGAACAGATTCGAGAACACCCCGATCGCCCCGCCGAGCAGGTCGTCGACCAGGCCGACGAGCTTGCTCATGTCGATGTTGTGCAGTGCCTTCTGGATCTGTTCGGTACTCACCCCCAGATCGGCGAGCAGATCACGCGCGTAGTCGAGCAGATCGTTGAGCCTGGCGGTGTATTCGGGCAGTTGCGAGGCCAATTGATAGGCCGACAGCGCCAGGGCCCCGACCAGCCCGATCAGGATGAACAGCACCGCGCCCAGCGCGCACAGCATGCCCAGCCAGGCGGGCCAGCCGCGCCTGCGCGCCCACTCCTGCACCGGCTGCACCGCGATGGTGAGCATGAGGGCCAGGAAGGTCGGGCCGATCACCCCGGAGAACGCCTTCATACCGCCGATGGCCACCACGCTCGCCGCCACCGCCAGCAGGACGATCAGGCCACGTGGAATCGACCATTCCGGTGACGCGGGTGCGGAAGCCTGCTCGGGCAGACGCATCGGGGCCTCCTGGTGGTGGGCGGACCACTGTCGCCCCGACGCTAGAGCGCCCACCGGGCGAGCGCATCGCCCGTTCCGGGTGAATCAGGCGGTCTTCATCTGCGGTGTCGGCGGCGGCACGGTGGTGCGCCTGCCGAGCCTGCTCATCGCCCAGAATGCCAGTTCCACCAGCCAGAACAGCAGCAGGAAGGTGGTCACCACGGTGACCGGCAGGGCCAGGAACACCAGCGAGGGCACCGCGATCAGCAACCAGCGCAGCACATCACCCACCGTCGCGCCGCGCAGGTGCGAGCCCAGCCGCACCGCCGCCCACATCATCCAGCGTCGTGGCACCGAGATCCGGAACTCACGCAGACAGCGCCGGAAGATGCCGTCGGCGTCGGCCCGGCTGACTTGCGCACCGCGACACAGATAGTCGTGCAGGATCGCGGCGCGCGTGTAGGCGCCGTAACGCGGGATCAACCAGACCAGCGCGCGCGGCACCGAGGCGAAGTCGGTGCGGAATCCCGCGGGCACGGTGAAGGTTTCGACCGCCCCCTGATACGTGAGCGGTTCGGTGAGCCGCCAGAATTTCGCGTCCAGCTCTTCGACGACCGGGCCGCCACCGATGAATCCCATGACCGCTCCTCCCGAGCCGCCCACCTGCGAATACTCGCGATGGTAGCGATCGGGAGGTGCTCAGGCCCGGGGTTGCGGACTCGCGTCGAAATCGCCGCTGGGCCGATACTCCGGCACCGCGTCGTGCACCGGATAGTCGTCGAATTCGGCCGGTCGCAGGTCACCGAGCAGGCCCGCGGTGCCCGAACCGAGATCGGTGCGCGGATGCAGCGCGGCCAGGAACAACAGCACCAGCGCGGCCAGCAGGGGCTGCACGAGCAGCGCGAGGTGGGTGCCCACCTCGGCGGGCAACGCCACGATCTCACCGATGGCGGGATCGTCGGGCCGTGGATGCCGCAGCTCGGCCACCCACTCGCCGACCCACATCATCACGGCCGCACCGAGTCCCGAGGCCGCCAGCATCCCGAGCACCAGCGCGGGCCCGCGCGCACCGCGCACCCGCCAGGCCGCGGCCACACTCAGCACCGCGACCACCGCGCCCAGACACAGGAACACCGCGACCGCGTCGAACAGGTGCGTGCTCTCGCCGGTGAGGACCGCGCCCTTGCCCGGCGAGGTGACCCGCAGGCGCTGGGTCGGGGCGAGCAGACCCCACACCACCCCGGCCACCGCGCTGGCCGCGAGGACGAGACCGGCGACCACGCCGACCCCGATCACCTCGCGCCGCAACACCTCCGGACGCGGCTGTGCGCCGAGCACTAGCGGCGTTCCAGCTGCGCCGATTCGATGACCCCGTGCCGCGAGCACTTGGCCCACCAGCCGTCGGGGCTCACCTGCACGATCATCCGGCGTCCGCACTGTTCGCAGAACCGGGGCGGTTCGAGCCCGAGTGCCGCGGCGGCGGGCGTCGCGTCGTCGAGACCGGGCACGATCCGCTTGCCGGTGAACGGGTTGTAGCGCTCGTCCATGTCTGTCACCCTACTGTGCCGTCGCGTCAGAGGGTGTCGTTGAACGCCTTGATCGGCATTTTCAGCTCACCGAGCAGGTCGAGGTCCGATTCGGCCGGACGACCCAGCGTGGTGAGGTAGTTGCCGACGATGACGGCATTGATGCCACCGAGCATGCCCTGCTTGGCGCCCAGGTCGCCCAGGGTGATCTCGCGGCCACCGGCGAAGCGCAGGATGGTGCGCGGCAGCGCCAGGCGGAAGGCGGCGATGGCACGCAGCGCGTCGGCGGCGGGCAGCACCTCGAGGTCACCGAAGGGGGTGCCGGGGCGCGGGTTGAGGAAGTTCAGCGGCACCTCGTCGGGCTCGAGCGAGGCCAGCTGCGCGGCGAATTCGGCGCGCTGCTCGATGGTCTCGCCCATGCCGAGGATGCCGCCGCAGCACACCTCCATGCCCGCCTCGCGCACCATGCGCAGGGTGTCCCAGCGCTCCTCGTAGGTGTGGGTGGTGACGACCTTGGGGAAGTGCGACTTGGCGGTCTCGAGGTTGTGGTTGTAGCGGTGCACGCCCATCGCGGCGAGCTGGTCGACCTGCTCCTGGTTGAGCATGCCCAGCGAGCAGGCCACCTGGATGTCGACCTCGTTGCGGATGGCCTCCACACCGGCGGCGACCTGGGCCATCAGGCGCGCGTCCGGACCGCGCACGGCGGCCACGATGCAGAACTCGGTGGCGCCGGTCTTGGCGGTCTGCTTGGCCGCCTCGACCAGGCTGGGGATGTCGAGCCAGGCCGCGCGCACCGGCGACTGGAACAGGCCCGACTGCGAGCAGAAGTGGCAGTCCTCGGGGCAGCCGCCGGTCTTGAGGCTGATGATGCCCTCGACCTCGACCTCGGGGCCGCACCACTTCATCCGCACTTCGTGGGCGAGCTCGAGCAGCGCTTCCAGGCGGTCGTCACCCAGGCGCAGCACCTCGACGGTCTGCTCCTCGGTGAGGCCCTCGCCGCGCTCGAACACCTGCTCACGGGCGATGGCCAGAATGTCGGTCTGGACGGGTGCCTGCGTCACGACGTGTAGTCCCTTCGTCGGGGTACGCGCGGTCGACAGGGGTGATCCACCCGGCGTGGCCGCGCAACTTGAACGGTGTTCAGGATAGGGTAGCGGCTGGGAGTGAGCCATCACACCCGGGTCGGCGAATCGGACGGAAGGACGCGCGTGCAACTGCGGAAGACGGATGTGGTCGATGCCGCCGTCGAGATCCTCGACCAGTACGGTCTGGCCGACCTGACCATGCGCAGATTGGCGGGTGCGCTGCAGGTGCAGCCGGGCGCGCTGTACTGGCACGTCAAGGACAAGCAGACCCTGCTCGGCGCGGTCGCCGACCGGATCCTGGCCCCCATGGACGAGCCCGTGGCGGCCACCGAATGGCAGGGCCAGGTCACCGAACTGGCCCACCGCCTGCGCGACTGTCTGCTCGCCTACCGCGACGGCGCCGAACTCGTCTCGGCCACCTACGCCTCCCGCCTGACCACCAGCAAGGCCCGTGAACGCCTGGCCGGAATCGTCATCCGGGCCGGAATGACCAGGGAGGAAGCCGAACTCACGGCCTACACCCTGCTCTACTACGTCCTGGGCCAGACCGTCGACGAACAGTCCCGCATGCAGATGGACTCCGCGGGCGCCCTGCCCGACGACTCCTCCCCCCTGCTCGACACCCCCGACCCCACCGCCCGCTTCGACTTCGGCCTCCAACTCTTCCTCGCGGGCGTCCGCAGCATCCTCGGCACCCGCATCCGCTGATCACCCCGAACACCGGCGCCGGACAATTCGCGAGAGGGAGTTGCCCGCCCCACTGGTCGACGGCCTGGCCTGAGCCGCCGGTCCTACGGGCCGCCGTTCGGTAGTCCGCCGAGGACGGCTGGCCCCGGAAGACCCGGTTCCACCTGCCCGGCACTCTTCGGATCGATCACCGGCACGGACCCGGTCACCCGGCCCGGGAACCAGCGGTACATCGCCGCGGCGCCGCCGACTCCGGCGACCGCGAGGGTGGCCGCGGCCGCGCCGAGGACCGTCACCGCGCTGATCGCGCCGACCGCGATCGGTCCGGCGAACATGCCGATGTCGTGGGTGAGCCGCCAGGCGCCGAGGAATTCGGCGCGCTGCTCGGGCGGGGCGACATCGGCGCCCACGGTCATGATCACCCCGTTGCTCAGCCCATTGGCGAAGCCGAGCAACACCGCCACCGCGGTCAGTCCGGCCACCGACCCGGCGAAGGGCAGTACCGCGTAACCGACGGCGAAGCCGATCATGGCGGGCACACCGATGGCGCGCCGACCGTAGCGGTCCAGCAGGATGCCCGACGGATAGGACATGAGCACGTCGACCGCGCCCGCGATACCGAAGACCAGACTCGTGGTGGCCGCGTCCGCGCCGATGTGCACCGCCCACAGCGGCAGCAGCGATTGCCGCGCCGCACGCGCCGCGCCCATCAGCAACGCACCCAACCCGAGCGTCCCCAGCAGCCTGCGGTGTTGCACCACCACCGAGCGGATCGTGTGATCGCTGACCACCGCGGGCGCGCCCTCGGGTTCCGGCATGGCGAACACCATCACGCCACCGATGACCGTCGTCACGAACTGGATCCACAGCCCGCCGACCGGTCCGAGCCAGTGCACGGCCCCCGCGCCGAGGAACGGCCCGGCGAAGAACCCGAACCGCATCCACCCGGCCAGCGCCGAGAAGGCCCGCCCACGATCCGCACCGGGCACCATGGTCACGACATAGGTCTGGCGGGCCAGCCCCCACACCGCGCCCGCCGCACCGTTGATCAGCAGACCCAGCGCGAACACCGCGATGGTCGGCGCGAGGATGGCGATCAGCAACCCGATCGCGCAAGCGAGCGAGCCCAGCGCGATGGCGCGCCGCTCCCCCGTCCGCGCCACCAACCACCCGGCGGGCAGGTCGCCCAGGATGAGCCCGAAGCCCATCATGGCGACGACCACGCCCGCCGTCCCCACCGACGCGCCCAATTCGAGCGCGTGCAGCGGCAACATGGGCGCCGCCGCGCCGGAACCGATCCCGTACACCGCCGACGGCACGAACACCGCCAGCGCCATCGACCGCAGCCGCGTGCGCGGCTCCTCTTTCAACCTCGGAACAGCGGCCGTCATCCCGCGAGCGCGGCGGAGCGAGCGAACCGGCTCTCCGGACGGGTCAGCCCGAAGTGATCGCGCAGCGTGGTCCCGCTGTATTCGGTGCGGAACAGCCCGCGCTCCTGCAGGATCGGCACCACCGTCTCGGCGAAGACCTCCAGCCCACCGGGGTAGTACGGCGGCATCACATTGAAGCCGTCGGCCGCGCCCTGGGTGAACCACTCCTCGATCGTGTCGGCCACCTGCTCGGGCGTTCCGGCGAACACCCGGTGTCCACGCGCGCCCGCCAACCGGTGCAGCAACCCCCGCAGCGTCGGCCGCTCCCGTTCGACGATCCCGGCCACCACCTGCAACCGGCTGCGCGCGTTGTCGGTGACATCGCCCGCCCCCGCGAAGGTCTCCACCGGAACCGGCTCGTCGAGCGCCAGCGACCGCAGCGACGTGCCGGTGATGGATTCCAGCTGCTTGAGCCCGTATTCGGGCACGGTGAGCTCGTTGAACTCACGCTCGAGCCGCAGCGCCGCCTCTTCGGTGTCGGCGATGAACGGGCTGATCCCCGGCAGGATCTTCACCTGATCGGCGGTGCGCCCGTACTCGGCGGCCTTGCCCTTGATGTCGGCGTAGAACGCCTGCGCGTCCGAGAGTCGCTGATGCGCGGTGAAGATCGCTTCGGCGTACTTGCCCGCGAAGGCCCGCCCCTCGTTGGAGGCCCCCGCCTGGACCAGCACCGGATGCCCCTGCGGCGTCCGCGCGGAATTGAACGGTCCGCGCACCCGGAGGTGCTCGCCGACGAAGTCGATCGGGTGGATCCTGTCCGGATCGGCGTAGACGCCCGCCTCCCGGTCGAGCAGGATCGCGTCGTCCTCCCAGCTGTCCCACAGCGCCACCACCGCGTCCACGAATTCCCGCGCGCGGGCATATCTTTCGGCGTGGTCCGGGTGCCGGTCGAGTCCGAAGTTGGCCGCGGCCAGGTCGGTGCCGGTGGTGACGATGTTCCAGCCCGCCCGGCCACCGGAGATGTGGTCGAGCGAGGAGAACAGCCGGGCCAGGTTGTAGGGCTCGTAGTAGGTGGTCGACGCGGTGGCGATCAACCCCAGATGCGTTGTCGCCGAAGCGATCGCGGTGAGCAGCGTGATCGGCTCGAGGCCGGGCGCCGCGTTGTGGCGCACGTCGGTGCGCAGGGCGGGACCGTCGGCGAAGAACACCGCGTCCAGCTTCGCCGCCTCGGCCGTACGCCCGATCTCCTGGTAGTAGGAGACATCGTAGATCCGGTCGGGCCTGCTGTCGGGATGCCGCCAGGCCGCCTCGTGATGGCCGGAGGGATAGATGAACGCGTTGAGACTCAGCTGCCGGGGCGCACTCATGATGCCTGCTTCACTTTCTCGAATTCGGTGGTGTCGACGCCGAGGCCCGCCAGCAGCACCTCGCGCAACCGGATGAACTCCGGATGCGCGTGCCTGCGCGGGCGCGGGGTGTCGATGCGCTGGTCGATCGCGATGCGGCCCTCATCGAGGACCAGCACGCGATCGGCGAGCAGAACGGCCTCGTCCACGTCGTGGGTCACCAGCAGGACCGCGGGCTGATGCCGCGCGCACAGCGCCTGCAACAGCGCGTGCATGCGGATACGGGTGAGCGCGTCCAACGCGCCGAAGGGTTCGTCGGCCAGCAGCAGTTCCGGTTCCCGCACCAGCGAGCGCGCCAGCGCCACCCGCTGCTGCTCGCCACCGGAAAGCTCACGCGGCCACGCGTTCTCGCGTCCGGCCAGACCGACCTCGGCCAGCGCCGAGCGGCCACGCTCCTTCGCGTCGCGGCCCGACAGCCCGAGCACGACATTGTCGAGCACCCGCGACCACGGCAACAGCCGCGAATCCTGGAACACCACCGCCCGCTGGGTGGGCACGCTCAGCTCGCCCGACCCCGGCACCTCGGTGTCGAGTTCGGCCAGCGCGCGCAACAGCGTGCTCTTGCCCGAACCGCTGCGGCCCAGCAGCGCGACGAACTCGCCGCGCCGGATCTCGAGGTCGATCCCGTCGAGGACGACCCGCGTCCCGAACCCTCTGGTCAACGCGCGGGTGCGCACCACCACGCGTTCCTGGCTCAGTCGCCCAGTGTCTGTCGCCATGCCAGTACCTTCCGTTCCGTGGCCCGCACGGCGAGATCGCCGAAGAGTCCGAGTAGTCCGTAGATCACCAGGCCGACCACGATCACGTCGATCTGCCCGTAGGTGCGTGCCTGCGTCATCAGGTAGCCGATGCCGCTGGTCGCGTTGACCTGTTCCACCACCACCAGCGCCAGCCAGGAGATGGTCACCGCCAGCCGCAGCCCGAGGAAGAAGCCCGGCAGCGCGCCCGGCAGCGCGATGCGTCGCACGAAACCCCACCGCGACAGCCCCACCGTCTCGGCCAGCTCCACATACCGCGCGTCGACACTGCGCAGGTAGGCGTGGGTGTTGATGTAGACCGGGATGAGCACGCTGGTCGTGATGACGATGAGTTTCATCTCCTCGCCGATGCCGAACCACACGATGAACAGCGGGATCAGCGCCAGCGTCGGGATGGCACGCTTGATCTGCACCGGCCCGTCGACGATCGCCTCGCCGAGGCGGCTGAGCCCGGCCACCAGGGCCAGCACCACCCCGATCAGCACGCCGAGCCCGAGCCCGATCACCGCGCGTTGCAGCGAGGTCAGCAGATTGGACTGCAATCGGCCGTCGGCGATCAGATCACCGGCGGTCTGCGCGACCGTCCACGGCGCGGGCAGCGTCTCGGGGTCGATCCCCCCGATCGCCGACCCGACGACCCAGACCCCGATCAGCAGGGCCGGACCGAGCGCGAACCCGAACGGGATCGGCCGCCCCGGACCCAGCCTGCGCTTGCCCCGGCCGCGTGGCGCGAGCGCCTGGGCCGGTGCCGGGGTGCCGCCCCGGATCCGGCGCAGCACACCGGCGTCGAGCGTGGCCATCAGCTCGCCGCCGGACTGAACGCGGCGCCCGCGGCGGTGACGGCCTCGGTGACCGCGGCGTCGAAGCGCAGGTCGAAGCCGTCGGTGGCCTTGATCTTCTTGGGCAGCTCACCCGCGGAATCGATGGCGTCGATGGTGGTCTGCTGCCGCGCGACCAGCGCCTGGTCCAGGTGCGGGAAGGTGTAGGTGCCCAGCGATTCGACGATGCGCGCGGCGTCGTCGGCGCTGACCTTCTGGCTCTCCACGTAGTAGCGGGTCGCCCATTCCTCGCGGTGGGTGTTGGTCCAGTGCCAGGCCCGCACGAACGCACCGACCAGCGCGCGGGTCGCCGCCGCCTTGGCCGGATCGGTCACCACGGCCCGGCGCGCGTACAGGTAGGCCAGGCCGCTGTAGATGCCCGTGGTCTCCGAGTCCGGGATCACCGAGGCGCCCTGGGTGCGCAGCAGTCGGGTGACGTTCGGCTCGATGAGCGGGGCGACGTCGACCTGGCCGGTGCGCACGGCGTCGAGGAACTCGGCCAGCTGCAGCCGGACCAGCTGCACGTCACCGGTGCTCAGCCCGGCCTTGGTGAGCGCCTTGAGCACCGCCGCCTGCTGGGCGGTGCCCTCGGCGTAGGCGATCTTCTTGCCCTTCAGATCGGTCAGTTTGCTGATCGAACGCCCCGGCGCCACCGCGAGTTTCAGCGCCTGCGAGTTGGTCTGGTACGAGCCGACGATCGGCACGTCCTGACCGGCGGCCAGTGCGTGGATCGGCGGCACGTCCCCGACCTGGCCCACATCGGCCGCCCCCGCCCGGAACGCCTCGAGGATCGCGGGCCCCCCGACGAAGTTCGCGAACTCGATCTTGAACGGCAGTTTGTCCAGCTCACCGGAGAGCCGCAGTGCCGACTGCAAACGCTCCTGCTGATCCGCCACGACCAGGGTGGTCCCCGGCGGGACCTCGGTCGGCAGGGGCGCGTCCGGGGTGCCGACCGGCTGCTCGCTGCCGCCCGAGCACCCGCTCAGGCCGAGGGTCGCGATGGTCGCCACCGCGAGAAACGCGGCGGTGGCACGGCCACGCAGGCCGGGCAAGAAATGATTCGGTCGGTGCATAGCTCGGATTGAAGCAACTACGGTGGTGCGCTAATACCTTTAGCCTTAGCGTGATTCGAACCGCGCGAACCCCCGTCAGGACGGAGTTGCCCGCTGGTAGCGCTGCACGAATGGCAGCACCTGCGACTCGATGATCGCGTTGTATTCCGCCGGGCGCTGGCGCGGATCGGCGTGCTCGATCTCACGCGGCCGCACCACCAGCAGCGTGCCGTCCACCCCGCCGGACAGTTCGATCAGCACGCGATGCGAGTACTCGACATCGACGACCTGGTCGCGGTCACCGTCGCGCGGCCGGATGAACACGATGGCCGGTCGCTGCTTGTCCGGATACTCCCGCGCCAGCGCCCGCAGATCCCCCGCCGCGCCGCCCGCGACGATCGCCAGGAACTGGGCCTCGATCAGGCCGTTGGAGGCCGCGTCCCGCGAGAAGATCTTGTCGCGCAACACTTCCGCGACCGCCCCGCGCAGTTCACCGACATCGACACTCGGCAACGCGCCTCGGTCGCGCCGCAGGAACCGGTCCTGGCGCGCGGTCGTCTCCACGGCCATCCGCAGCAACCGACTCTCCCGGGCACCGGGCAGCCAGCCCATGAACCGGACCAGATCCGCACCGCGTCCCCGACTCTGCGGCCGCACCGCGTCCAGATCCACCGGGGTGCAGTCCAGCACCACCGACACGAGTCGGCGATCGCTGCCGAGGTGGATGTGCCGGGCCACCTCGAGCGCGATCACCCCGCCCATGCTGTGCCCGACCAGCACGATGTCGCGCACCCCCGCGCGCTGGGTGGCGCCCACGATCATGTCGGCGATGACCTTGGTGTCGATACCGGCGTTGTCGTAGCGCACACCCCACACCACACCCAGATTCCGGAGCGAGGGCAGCGCGGCCGCGGTCGGTGCCGCGTTCAGGCCGCCCAGGCCGACCAGGTCGATGACGGCGGTGTCCCAGCCCTCCTCGCGCAGCGGTGGCGCGACGGGCAGCAGTGCCGGAGTGGTGTGCGCGAGCCGCTCCCGTTCGGGGGCGACGTCGTAGCGCCAGTACTGGCCGAACAGCGCCAGCACCGCCACCGCGACCAGCGCGCACCGCACCGCCGTCAACCGGGTGCGGCGCCAGGAACGCCAATGCTGACCGAGACGGGTCGCGCGCAGCCGCGCCCGCCGTCGCGCGTCGTCGTAGTCCGCGACGGTGGACGGGTGTCGATCCGGGGACGACATCCCTCCACTGTAGGGACGCGTCTTTACGAGGAGCTGACGCCGAAAATGGCGGTCGCGCTACGGATCATCAGTCGACCGTGCCGCGTTCGGCCAGCAGGACGAGCTTGCGCAACGCCATCTGCCACCCCACCTCGTTGTCGGCCGGGGTCAGACCGTGCGGCACGTCCTCGTGCAGCACGTCGAGGCGGGTGCCGCCGTCCTCGTCGGTCAGGGTGAAGGTGACGGTCTGCGCGCCGGTCATCTCCGGCTTCTCGGTGACGAACTCGAGCACCTCGACCACCTGTTCGTCCGGCGTCAACTGCCGGAAGGTCCCGAAGTAGGCGTCGTGCTGCGGGATGATCCCTGCGTCGGTGACCTCGTCGTAGATCAGGGTGATCGAGAACGATCCACCCACCTCCGCCTCGAACCGGTGCACCTCGCTGGCCATGCCGTCGGGCACCATCCACATCCGCACCGCGTCCCCGTCGAGCAGCAACCGGTAGACCTCCGCGCGAGACGCGTTGATGTGCGTGCCGATCTTCGTCGTCGCCATAGCTCCACGGTAGCCGAACCGCGAACGCAAAAAGGCCCCCAGCAGATGCTGG
>NZ_JAQQFV010000014.1 GCF_029675105.1 Nocardia anocheti
CATGCTCGTCCGCGCGGGCCAACGCAAACTCGTCGGCGGCCAAGAAGACCAACTCATCGACATCGCCCTCGAACTCCACCGCGAATCCACCACCACCTGAAAAACGATCACCACGCTCCTGGTGGCGGTGTCCTCTCGGGCGATGCCGCCACCAGAGCGTGTGATCAACCATCCAGCGACTAGCGGGCTTTCACGACGAGGAAGTCCTCCCCGCCGACGTAGAAGGTCCGGCCGTCGGGTGCGGGTTCGGTGCCCGCACGAACGATCACCCGCGCGAACTCCTCGACCGTCGGCAGCGGCCCGGCGGCGCGGCGCGCGGCGACACTGTCCGGATCGCGGCGCTCCAACAGACGGACGATGATCGTCCCGTCGATCATGTCCCCGGACACCACCGCGAACCCCACCCCCCGCTCCCGGAATTCGGGAATCCGCGCCCGCAACGCATCCTCCCCGGCACGCTTGCTCACCGCGATCGGCGCGTACCCCGCAGGCACGTCCTCCTGCTCGTGCACGAAATGCGCCTGATGACTCGTGACGAACACGACCCGCCCACCCACCGCCATGAGCGGCAACGCCGAAACCGCCAGGTGCACCTGCGCATCCCGGTTCAACCGCAGCGCGTACCCGGCATCGGCATCACGCTCCAGCCCACCCGAAGCGTTGAGCACCAGGATGTCCAGCCGCCCGAAGGTCTGCCGGATCTCGACGAGCATCGCCTCCACCGCCGCCGGGTCCGACACATCCGCGCCGAGCACCGACGCACTTCCTCCGGCCGCGACGATCGCGTCCACCACCGCCTGCGCCCGCTTGCGCTTCTCGCGATAGTTCACCACCACGTGCGCGCCCGTCGCCGCGAACTGCGCCGCGGCCTCGGCACCGATCCCGCGAGAAGCCCCGGTCACCACCACGACCCGCCGGTCATCCTGTTCCATCGATCGCCTCTTCCCACCGTCGTGTGCTTCTGAATGAGAAGCGCAACAGCGGACGACGGTGGCCCGGCCGAGCCGTCGGCGAGGATTCTGGCCGCGATCGATCTGCTCGGGCAGCGGTGGATGCTGCGGGTGGTCTGGGAGTTGGAGCCGGGGCCGCTCGGGTTTCTGGATCTGCGCAGGCGGATGGGGAATTGTTCGTCGAGCATGTTGTCGGATCGGCTTCAGCAGTTGCAGGCGGCCGGGCTCACGCGCAAGGACGGGCCGCGGGGGGCCTATGAGCTCACCACCGAGGGTGCGCTGCTCGCCGAAGCGTTGCAGCCGCTGTGGGACTGGTCCGAGCAGCGGACCTCGACCGGGGACGGGAACGGGCGGATTCCCTGGCGTCCGGCCTCGCGCCCCTAGGACACCCCGAGTGCGGATCAGGGCTGACACCGGATGTGGCGGGGGCGGATTCGGGCTTTGCTGGAGTCATGCGCAAGCTCACCGTCTCCCTGACCGCCACCACCGTCTATGCCGCGCTCGCGACGCTCGTGTTCTGCACCATGCTCGCCGAGACCGTGTTCCTGTATCCGAACTACTTCCACGACATTCCGCGATCGTTGATCGTGGCCGACGAATTCACCTCGGCGGTGTCGGTGGGCAGCGTGATGCGGCCGCTCGGCGCCGTTCTGACGCTGACCGCGATCGTGGCGACCGCGGTGAGTGTGTGGGCGCGGACCGCCCGGGCCTGGACGGTGGCGTCGTTGGTGTCGCTGGTGTCGGGGCTGTTCCTGTTGTCGGCGCTGTTCCTGTGGGAGCGCTGGACGATCCTGTTCGACGAGCGCGACCAGCACACCGTGGAAGAACTGCGCCGAACCGTCCAGGAGATCGAGGTCGCGCACTCGGTGCGCATCGTCCTCGGCGCGCTCACCGCGGTGTTCGCCGTGGTCGCGGCGGTGCGGACCTACCGCGCCCGGCTGCTGCGCGGTCTCGAACCGGCCCGCGGGTGACCGCTCAGCGGCGGTGCACCGATTCCTCGCTGTCGTAGCCGAGGGTGACGTCGTGGGTGATCTCGCCGCGGGTGACCGACACCTGACTGGCGGTCGGCGGGTAACCGCGGGCGACGACGGTGTACTCGCCCTCGGGCAGGTCCGGCACCAGGTAGCGGCCCTTCTCGTCGGTACGGGTGGTGGCGGCCTGGTCGCCCCCGGCGTCGAGCACGGTGATCTGCACATCGGCGACGGGCCGGTCACCGTCGACCCAGGCCGAGCCGACCAGGATGGCCATCGGCTCGAGATCGATGTCGTGGTGCAGGGATCCGGTGTCGGGCACGGTCAACGCGACCGCCGCCGGACGCATGTGATCGGCCACCGCGACCAGGGTGTAGGTCCCGCTGACCACATCGCGGCACACATACACCCCGTCCTCCCCGGTGATGGCCGCCCCGACGACATCGCCCTCGGCGTCGGTGAGCGTGATCGTCGCCCCGAACAGCGGCTCACCCCGACGCGCCGACCGCACGACCCCGGTCAGCTCGCCCGCCCCGATGAGCATGAGGTCCACGTGCTGGGCGCGCTCCCCCATCGACACGCTCACCGCCTCGGGCTGATGCCCCGGCGCCGCCGCGATGAGCACATAGTTGCCCGGCTCCGGCGCCTCGATGACATAGGCGCCGTCGGCATCGCCACTGCCGCGTGCCACCTGCCGTCCGTGCTGGTCGATCAGGGTGAGGATCGCCGCCGAGACCGGACGCGCGTCGTCGCGGCGCAGCAGCCCCGCAATCACCCGACCGGTGGCGGCGGGCCGCAACTGGCCCGCCATCTCCTGGGCGTCGTGCAGGCTCACATCGCGCAGCAGGGTGGCCTCGGCGTCCTCGGGCACCGGATCCTCGCGCAGCGGAATCTCTTTCATGAACACCAGCACCAGGCACGCCACCACGGCCAGGTCGGCGGCGAGGAAGAACACGCTGTGCATGGCGTCGGTGAACCCGGTGAGGATCGGGACGCGCAATGCGTCGGGCAGCGCGGCGATACCGCTGGTGTTGCTCTGCAGGGCGGCGAGCTGTCCGGCGTCGAAACCGGCGGGCAGTTCGCCGCCGAAGGCGCCGAGGATGGAGCCGGGCAGCCGGTCGAACAGGACGGTCAGGAACACCGCGACACCGAGGGTGCCGCCGAGCTGGCGGAAGAAGGTCGCCGCCGCCGTCGACACGCCCATCTCGGTGCGCCCCACCGCGTTCTGCGCCGCGATCACCAGCGTCTGCATGCAGCCGCCGAGGCCGAAACCCATGATGGTGCTGTAGGCCAGCGGCTGCCACAGCGGCCCGTCGAAGTCGACCCGGGCGAACAGCGCGCAGCCGATGGCCAGGATCAACGCGCCCAGCACCGGCAGCACCTTGTAGCGCCCGGTCGCCTTGGTGATCAGGCCCGACAGCTGCGAACCCACCATGATGCCCAGCACCAGCGGCAGCATCAGCAGGCCCGCCTCGGTCGGCGAGAAGCCGCGCACGACCTGCAGATACTGCGGCACCATGGTGATCGCGCCGAACATCGCCACGCCCACCAGGAATCCGCCGAGGATGGCGATGCTGAACGTGGAGCTGCGGAACAGCCGCAGCGGGATCAGCGCCGCGTCCTTCATCACGTACTCCACCAGCAGGAACAGCACCAGTCCGACCGCGCAGATCCCGTAGCAGAGCAGCGATTTCTGTGAGGTCCAGCCCCACATGCGCCCCTGCTCGGCCACGATCAGCAATGGCACCACCCCCACCACCAGGGTCAGGGCGCCGAACCAGTCGATCCGGCTGGGTCTGCGCACGTGCGCGACGTTGAGCACCCGGGCCACGACCAGGAACGCGATCACGCCCACCGGCACGTTCACCAGGAACACCCAGCGCCAGCCCTCGATCCCCCCGAGGCTCTCGTAGCCGGACAGGAACCCACCCACCACCGGCCCGAGCACGGTCGCGATGCCGAACACCATGAGGAAATAGCCCTGGTAGCGGACTCTTTCGCGCGCGGGCACGATATCGCCGACGATGGTGAACGCCAACGACATCAACCCGCCCGCGCCGATCCCCTGCACCGCCCGGCACCCGGCCAGCTGGTACATCGTCGTGGCGAAGCAGCAGGCCGCCGAACCGATCACGAACACCGCGATCGCGATCAGATAGAACGGTTTGCGCCCGTAGATATCGGCGAGCTTGCCGTAGAGCGGGGTGGTGACGGTGGCGGTGATGAGATACGCCGTTGTCGCCCACGCCTGTTCGTCGAACCCGTCGAGACTGTTCGCGATCCGCACGATCGCGACGCTGACGATGTTCTGGTCGAGCGCGGCGAGGAACACCCCCAGTAGCAGGCCCGACAGGATGGTGAGTGTCTGGCGGTGCGTGAGGCGTGGTTCGGCAACGACGGTATCGGTCATGGAGAAGCCCTGGTTCTGATCGGCTGGCAGGTGGGGGTCGATCATTCGGCCCACACGAGGGCCGACAACCCCGCCGCGAGGAAAACATCGCGCCGTGGGTGGAACTCTTCATGCACTGGTGCGCCGAGCTTACCCACGCCGCGTCCGGGGCCGACACGGAGGGATCAAGTGACCGCCGATTTCACCCCGGATCGGCCGTTGCCGACGAGCGGGTCGGACCTTTGGGCGAGGGCTCGTTCAGTACCCGGCGGCGGGTGCCGTGAGGTCCGGTGCCGGTGCGGCGGTCAGCCGATCGGCCAAGGCGCACAGCGTTTCCGAGCAGCCCGCGTCGATACGCAGCGTGGCCAGCTCGTCGCCCCGGGTGCGGCCACGGTTGACGATCACCACCGGTGTGCCGTTCTTCGCGGCCCGGCGCACGAACCGCAGGCCCGACATCACCGTCAGCGAGGAACCCGCGACCAGCAGCGCCTGCGCGCCGTCGACGAGATCGAAGGCGGCGGCGACCCTCTCGGGCGGCACGGTCTCGCCGAAGTAGACGATGTCGGGTTTGAGCATGCCGCCGCAGGCCGCGCAGTCGAGCATGCGGAACGACGCGGTGTCGGCCACCACCGCGTCGGCGTCGGGCGCGACCTCGATCCCGGTCGCCGTGCGGTCTTCGGCGAAGCCGGGATTGGCGGCTTCGAGGCGGTGCGCCAGCGTCATCCGGGAGATCAGGGCGCCGCAGCGCAGGCAGCACACCCGGGCGTAGGTGCCGTGCAGGTCGATCACCCGCCGCGCCCCCGCCTTGGTGTGCAGCAGATCCACGTTCTGCGTGATCACTCCGGCGACCACACCGGCCCGTTCCAGGCGCGCGAGGGCTCGGTGTCCGGGGTTGGGGCGGGCGGCGTCCATGCGGCGCCAGCCGAGGTGGTTGCGGGCCCAGTACCGCTGCCGGAACTCGGGGTCGCCGACGAACTGCTGATAGGTCATCGGGGTCCGCGGCGGCGAGTCGGGCCCGCGGTAATCCGGGATGCCGCTATCGGTGCTCAGGCCCGCACCGGTGACCACCGCGAGGCTGCGCCCGGCCAGCAGGTCGCTCGCGCGGCGCAGCGCGGTGTCGTCCGGGGTGGAGTCCGCCATGGATCCACTCTACGAGCGCTCCGCGGCGCCGTCCGAACACGCCGGGGCGGAGTTGCGCGGCGGTGAGCCGCGGCGACATGATGACTCGTCCGCGCGCAGATCGACCGTCAGGGGAAAACCCGTGTCCGACAACGACGAACACGGCCGCGGCGCGCTCAACGCCGCCGTCGACGCGACCATCGTCGCCGTGCGCCGGATGTTCTACGTCCTGGGCACCGACATCGATCGCACCGAGGGGCCGATCGAGTTCACCTTCCACGACGGGTCCACGCTGCTGCTCGACGCCGGGCTCGACGGTGAGGAACTGCGGATCGGGGTGGCGCCGTGGCGGGACCCGTTCGAGCCGCTGGTCGATCCCGTGAATATCGAGTACGTGGCCGCCTCGGGCAAGTACACCGCCTTCGATGTCACCGGTGAGGAGCCGTATATCGCGCTCACCGGCGCCCGGATCGAGGCGGTGTCGGTGGTCTCGCTCGCCGACGGCCGTCCCCGGGCCGCCACGCTCTACCTCACCGAGGGCATGGTGAAGGTCGAGACCGTCGCCGACGAACTGCTGGTCACCCTCGCCTGAGCGACGCGGGGGAATCGCCACCGCACGGGTGGATTCGCGCGCGACGGGCCCGCTCGAGGCAGCATGGCAGCGACGGGCCGGTGTGGGATGGGAAGGTGGCGCGGGTGGAGCAGGTCAGGTGGCGGGCGGGTTGGGGTGTCGGGCTCGGGGTGTTCGTGGCGGTGTTCGTGCTGGTCCCGGCGACCTTCGCGGTGCAGGACGCCTGGCAGGTCCCGGTGCCGCGCCCGGTCGCCTTCGCCGAACTCGAACCGATCGCCACCTCGTTCTGGCTCAGCTGGGCGGCCACGCTGGCGGTGCTGCTCGTCCCGGCGGTGGTGCTGGCCCTGCTACCACCCGCGCGCCTGCTCGCGCTGGGCTATCTGCTCGCCACCACCGCGGTCGGCACCGTGCTGTGCGCGACCACGGTGGGGCTGGCCTTCAGCGGCCTCGATCCGGTGTGACCGGCTGCCCGGCGGCCAGGATCGTGTCGGCCAGGTCGTCGATCACCGCGCCGCGGATCTGACGGTGCTCGTTGGCCAGCGCGGTGGTGGTGCAGATCCCGAAGGCGCCCTGCTCGTCGTAGAGCACCGCGGCACCGGCCGCGATCCCCTCGTCGCTGAGATGGCTCTCCGCCTCGATCCCCATGTCGACCCCGATCGGCATGCGCGAGAACGTGATCGAGACATCGGTGTTGATGAAGCCGATGCCCTCGGTGCCCCAGTTGGTGACCAGGCTGGTCTGCTCGCCGGTCATGGCGGCGAAGCAGAACGGCGAGGCCGGTTCACCGTCGACGACGGGGATATTGCGCACCCACTTGCGTTTACGGGTGTCGTTCTGGTGCTCGGTCATCTTCGGTGACCAGCCCTCGGCGTGACCGTCGCTGCCGAACAGGTGCATGGCCTCGTCGATCTGGGCCAGCGCGCTGGGCGGGGGCAGCGGCCGATCACGCTCGGGCCGCCACACCTCGCCGGGCGGCTGGGTGGAGCGTTGCAGCAACAGCGCGCTGCCCCGCGCCACCACCGCGTCCTCGGCGCGCAGCTCGAGTGCGACCGCGCGCACCCGCTTGCCGTCGCGGATGACCTCGCTGTGGACGGTGAGCGGCAGCGCGGGCACCGCCCGGTGCAGGTCGACGGTCAGGCGCGCGGGCACGAAGCCGCCGGTGCGATAGCGCGCCTCGACCTCGCGCGCCATCAACCCGCACACCGGCGGCCCGGACAGGGTGCTCGGTGCCCACAGGCTCATCGAGAACGGAGTCGGCCGGAACACGCCGTCCACGTGCGTGAAGTACGCCGGAGAGGTATCCCTCATCGCCACCCTTTCTTACGCCGTAATACGCCCACACTAGAACGCATTCCAGTCCGGCGGCAAGCTACTCCAGTTCGCCCTCGGTCTCGAGGTAGATCTGGCGCAGCCGGTCCAGGGTCTCGGGCTCGGGCTGCTCCCAGAGCTTGCGCTCGGCGGCTTCCAGGAGCCGTTCGGCGATGCCGTGCAGCGCCCACGGGTTGGACTGCTCCATGAACTTGCGGTTCACGTCGTCGAAGACGTAGCTCTCGGTGAGCTTCTCGTACATCCAGTCGGCGACCACATTGGTGGTGGCGTCGTAGCCGAACAGGTAGTCGACGGTCGCCGCCATCTCGAAGGCGCCCTTGTAGCCGTGACGGCGCATCGCCTCGAGCCAGCGCGGGTTCACCACGCGGGCGCGGAAGACACGGGCGGTCTCCTCCGAGAGCGTGCGGGTGCGCACGGCGTCGGGACGGGTGGAGTCGCCGATGTAGGCCTCGGGGTTCTTGCCGGTGAGCGCGCGCACGGTGGCGACCATGCCGCCGTGGTACTGGAAGTAATCGTCGGAGTCGGCGATGTCGTGTTCGCGCGTGTCGGTGTTCTTGGCGGCCACCGCGATCCGCTTGTAGGCGGTGCGCATGTCGTCGGCGGCGGGGGCGCCGTCGAGGTCGCGGCCGTAGGCGTAGCCGCCCCAGGTGGTGTAGACCTGCGCGAGGTCGTCGTCGGTGCGCCAGCTCTTGGAGTCGATGAGCTGGAGCAGGCCCGCGCCGTAGGTGCCCGGCTTGGAACCGAAGATGCGGGTGGTGGCGCGGCGGGTGTCGCCGTGCTCGGCCAGGTCCGACTGGGAGTGCGCGCGCACGTAATTCGACTCGGCGGGCTCGTCGAGGTCGGCGACCAGGCGAACGGCGTCGTCGAGCAGCGCGAGCACGTGGGGGAAGGCATCGCGGAAGAAGCCGGAGATCCGCACGGTGACATCGATGCGCGGGCGCCCGAGTTCTTCGAGGGAGACGACCTCCAGGGAGGTGACGCGGCGGCTGGCCTCGTCCCAGATCGGCCGCACACCCAGCAGCGCGAGGACTTCGGCGATGTCGTCGCCGGAGGTCCGCATGGCCGAGGTGCCCCACACCGACAGACCCACCGACTTCGGGTATTCGCCGTGGTCGCTGCGGTAGCGGGCCAGCAGCGATTCGGCCATGGCCTGACCGGTCTCCCAGGCCAGACGCGAGGGGACGGCCTTGGGGTCCACGGAGTAGAAGTTGCGGCCGGTCGGCAGGACGTTGATCAGGCCGCGCAGGGGCGAACCGCTCGGGCCCGCGGGGATGAAGCCGCCGTTGAGAGCGTGCAGGACGCGGGCGATCTCGACGCTGGTCTCGCGCAGTCGGGGGACGACTTCGGTGGCGGCGAAGCGCAGCACGGTCTTGACCGCGTCCAGTCGCGCGGTCTCTTCGGACGAGGACGTGGTCCCGATCGCGGCGACGATGTCGGCATCGGACGCATCGGCGGCGGCGGTCACGGCGGCAGCGTCGTCGTCGGCAGCGGCGGCGACAGTCGCGGTGGCGGCGGCGGTCGTGGTGGTGGCGCGGGGGTCACCTCCGGCGAGGATCGCGGTCGCGTAGTCCCCGACGAGAGTGTCGACGGCATCGGCCGCCCAGTCGGTGGCCTGGAGGGCGCCGAGGAGTTCGCGGGCGCGGGCTTCCACCACATCGACCCGCTCGCGGGCCTCGTCACCGGCTTCGCTGAGCCCGAGCGCTTCACGCAGGCCGGGCACGTTCTGTTCGCCGCCCCAGAGCTGGCGGGCGCGCAGCATGGCCAGCACCAGGTCGAGTTCCATCTCGGCTTCGGGGGCCTGGCCCAGGATGTGCAGGCCGTCGCGGATCTGCACGTCCTTGATCTCGCACAGCCAGCCGTCGACGTGCAGCAGCATGTCGTCGAAGACGTCTTCCTCGGGGCGTTCGGCCAGGCCCAGGTCGTGGTCCATCTTGGCCGCGCGCATGAGGGTCCAGATCTGCTGGCGGATGGCGGGCAGCTTGGCCGGGTCGAGGGCGGAGATGTTGGCGTGCTCGTCGAGCAGCTGCTCGAGGCGGGAGATGTCGCCGTAGCTCTCGGCGCGGGCCATCGGCGGGATCAGGTGGTCGACCAGGGTGGCGTGGGCGCGGCGCTTGGCCTGGGTGCCCTCGCCCGGATCGTTGACCAGGAACGGGTAGATCAGCGGCAGGTCGCCCAGCGCCGCGTCGGTGCCGCAGGAGGCCGACATGCCCAGGGTCTTGCCGGGCAGCCACTCCAGGTTGCCGTGCTTGCCGAGGTGGACCATGGCGTCGGCGGCGAAACCGTCGGGGGCCTGCAGCCAGCGGTAGGCGGCCAGGTAGTGGTGGCTCGGCGGCAGGTCGGGGTCGTGGTAGATGGCGACGGGGTTCTCGCCGAAGCCGCGGGGCGGCTGCACCATGAGCACCACATTGCCGAAGCGCAGGGCGGCGATGACGATCTCGCCGTCCTTGTCCGCCGAGCGGTCGACGTACAGCTCGCCGGGCGGCGGGCCCCACGCCTCGACCACGGCCTCGCGCAGATCCTCGGGCAGGGAGTCGAACCAGCGGGTGTAGGTGGCCGCGCCGATGCGGATCGGGTTGCCCTCGAGCTGTTCGGCCGAGAGCCAGTCGGGGTCCTGGCCGCCCGCGGCGATCAGGGCGTGGATGAGCGCGTCGCCGTCGGCCTGCTCGAGGCCGGGGATCTCGCCGGGTTCGCCGAGGTCGTAGCCCGCGGCGCGCAGCTCGGTGAGCAGACGGATGGCCGAGGCGGGGGTGTCGAGGCCGACGGCATTGCCGATGCGGGCGTGCTTGGTCGGGTAGGCCGAGAGCATGATCGCGATGCGCTTGTCGGCGGCCGGGATGTGGCGCAGGCGCGCGTGGCGCACCGCGATACCGGCCACCCGGGCCGCGCGTTCGGCATCGGGCACGTAGGTCGACAGGCCGTCGGCATCGAACTCCTTGAAGGAGAACGGCACCGTGATGACGCGGCCGTCGAACTCCGGCACCGCCACCTGGGTGGCGACGTCGAGCGGGGACAGGCCGTCGTCGTTGTCCTCCCACTGGGCGCGACCGCTTGTCAGGCACAGGCCCTGCAGGATCGGCACGTCCAGGGCGGCCAGGGCGTCCACGTCCCAGGCTTCGTCGTCGCCCCCGGCCGAGGCGGTGGCGGGCTTGCTGCCGCCCGCGGCGAGCACGGTGACGACCAGCGCGTCGGCGCGACCGAGCAGTTCGAGCAGCTCCGGTTCGGCGGTGCGCAGCGAGGCGCAGTAGACGGGCAGCGCGCGGGCGCCCTTGGCCTCGATGGCGGTGCACAGCGCGTCGATGTAGCCGGTGTTGCCCGCGAGGTGCTGGGCGCGGTAGTAGACCACCGCGACGGTCGGGGCGTGCGGTTCGAGGATGCGGGCCGCGCGCTCGAGCTCACCCCAGCTCGGCAGCTGCACCGGCGGTTCGAAACCGTGACCGGTGAGCAGCACCGTGTCGGACAGGAAGTGGTGCAGCTGACGCAGGTTCTCCGCACCACCGGCGGCGAGGTAGTTGTGCGCGTCGGCGGCCACACCCACCGGGACCGTGGAGCATTCCATCAGCTCGGCGTCGGGGGCGATCTCGCCGCCGAGGGCCACCATGGGTACCCCGCTCGCCCGGATCGCGTCCAGGCCCTCCTCCCAGGCGCGTTTGCCGCCGAGGATGCGCACGATCACCAGGTCGGCACCGTCGAGCAGCTCCGGCAGGTCCGCCACGAGCAGCCGGGCGGGGTTGCCCCACCGGTACTCGGCGCCGCTCGCGCGCGCGCTCAGCAGATCGGTGTCGGAGGTGGACAGCAGCAGGATCACAGGGTGAGACCTTCCTCGGGTGACGCGCCCAACGGGTTGTCAGTCGTGTGCTCGCCGGAGAGGGTCTGGCTGTTCACAGTGGCGCGACCGCACCGGATTTCCACCGGTTTCCTCGACGCCCGCCGAGCATGACGATGGTAACGGCCCCACCCCCGCCACAACTTTCCAGCCCGCGTCCCATTCCTGGACAGCCGATCACCACGCTCGATCAAGGCGTCGGGCGCGCGGTGGTGTCCCCGGCGGCGACGGCTTCGGCGACTTCGTCGAGGGCACGGCGGATCATGGTGCCGTAGGGGTCGTCGGCGAGGGCGTCGACGCGCGCGCGGGCGGCGTCGAGATGGCGGGTAGCGGCGGGGAAGGCGCCGAGGCGGCGGAGGTTGTCGGCGAGGTTGAGGTGCAGGGACGGGTAGAACCCGGCGACCCGCAGGTCCGCGTAGTAGGCGGTGAGCCGGTCGTCGGTCAGGGCGTCGGCGGCGTCGAGGGCGCGCACGTCCCAGGCGAGCGCTTCGGCCGGGTGCTCGTAGAGGTCGGCCAGGTAGTGGGCCAGGGTGCAGCGGTGCAGGGGATCGCCGGACGGGCCGATCTCGGACCACAGGGCGATCAGGGTGGTGCGGGCGGAATCGGTGTCGCCCGAACAGGATTCGGTGACGGCCTCGGTGATGCGGGTCATCATGGGGTCGGTGGTCGCGGTGCTCATGAGGGTTTCCTTTCGGTGGTGCGGGGGAAGTTCAGGACGACGAGAGGGGGCTGGTCGACACCGGCCGCATGCCGGACCCGGCGCGGGCGCACCGGAGCGCCGACAGCGGATCGGCGGGCGACGCGGCTACGGGGTTGTCGGACCGCTGGATTCGGGGCGGCGGGGCATGGCCAGGGTGAGGAGGGTGCCGTCGTCGGCGGAGCGGATCCGGACCGGCTGGTCGGGGGCGATGAGGTCGAGCATGAGGTCGGGACCGATCGCGCCCGCGACCGCCGGGTAGAGGGTGGTGACGGCGAAGTGGATCGTCATGGCCGGGCCGGTGACGGCGGCCGTGAGGGTCCGGTCGATCGACTCGTCGGTGAGCCGGAGCTGGCCCGGCGACAGACGCAGGGTCACCGTGGCGGCGTGCACCGATTCGAGTGCGGTCAGCAACGCGGCCCTGTCCAGAACCACGCGCACCCGAACCTCGGGCAGGGCCTCCAGCATCGCCCGGTGGTCGGGGAAATCCTCGGCCCCGTACCGGCACAGCCGATCCGGTTCCGCACCGATCCCGTTCGCCCGCACCGCATCCCGTTCTCCGTCCGCGGCGGTGAACCGCAGGTGGGCGGTGTCGGGCCGCAGGGTGACGGTGTGCTGTCTGCGCAGCCAGGAGACCGTCGAGCGCAGGTCGGCCGCGTCGACGGTGGCGGCCCAGGACACCGACGATGCCCCGGCGACCCGCACGGTGCGGGTGGCCAGGCGGTAGCGGTCGGTCGCGGTGAGCACCAGATCATCCCCGTCGGCCGCGAAATGGATGCTGTCGAGAACCGGATGCCGCGGATCGCTGACGGTGGCGGTGGCGACTTGGTCGATCGCCGCAGCGAGAACCGGCCCCCGCACCCGAACCGCGTCCTGGGCGCGCGCCCCGGCAGCAGCGGCGGCACCTCCGGGTCGCTCGACCTCGTCGGCCCCGTCGAGCTGCGCGCTCCCCGTGTAGGCGGCGGTGGCCGCGCGGGCGGCTTCGGCGGCGGTGCGGAGGGTGGTGAGGTGGTGGTCGAGGGCGGTGAGGTGGGCGTCGAGGAGTTCGGTGGCGCGGTGGGGGTCGGGTTCGGTGAGGAGGGCGGTGACGCCGGGCAGAGGCATGTCCACGGCGCGGAGGCGGCGGATCACCGCGGCGGTGGTCGCCTGGTCGGGGGTGTAGTAGCGGTAGCCGGTGGCCTCGTCGACGACGGCGGGGACGAGCACCCCGGCGTCGGCGTAGAAGCGCAGGGCGCTGGCGCTCAGCCCGCACAGGCGGGCGAAGGCGCCGATGGTGATCAGCTCGGATTCGGGCACCGGGCGATCATCGGGGTTCGAGTGACTCGAAGGTCAAGCCGCTCATTGCGGGCCGGTGCCGCGCCCGACCATTTCCGGCGAGCCGGTCCCCAGATTGCGGTACACGTTGGCGACGACCATCTGGCCGAGCGCGTTGTTGCCCACGCCGCCGATGACGGCGCCGATTCCGGCGGGGATGATCGTGCCGAACAGCAGCAGCGTGCGTTTGACCAGGTAGTTGACGATGAATCGCTTGGCGGGCGAATCGGGCATGCTCGCCAGGCCGGGAATGTGGTCGGTGACCACGCCGAGCCACTGGCCGGTCTTGTGCCCGGCGGTCTCGTCGAGCAGCTTGGTCCCGGCCTCGCCGAGAACCACCTTGGAGACCAGCTGCGCCTGGCGCGGATCGTCGGGGTCGACCTGGTAGGCCGCCGCGGCGCCGACCGACAGCACCGACGAGGCCTCCAGGAACACGGCGGTGTCCACGCCGGTGGCGGCCAGGCTCAGCAGCGTGCCGATGCCGGGCACGGCGGCGGTGAGCCCGACGGCGACGCCGCTGGCCGTCACCACCACCAGATACTGCCGCGAGAGCCGCTGCAGCAGCTCGACGGGCGCGTCGTCGGGATGCCGCTCGGCGAGCCAGTCGACGTACCGCCCGACCACCGGCGCCTGTGCGTGGGCGACCCGATCGAGCGCGGGAACGACCCGCTTGTCCACGAACTCACGCAGCATGCGACGACCTCTCCTCGAGCGACAACCCAGGCGGTGGACCGCTGTCCACCTTAGGCGAGCGCGGCCCCCGGAACCGGGAGCGCGCACATGTCAGGTGACCTACCCACTCCCAGCGCGACCAACCAGCCACCGCCTCCGTCGTCGACCGACCCTCTCCTCCGACCAGCGGACGGCACGAGCCCGCGCACAGACTGCGCGCACCGGCGAATCGGTCTCCAGGGGTCCCGCGAGCGGCGGTGACGACGCGTCTCGGACGGGAGGCGCGACGGCGACCGGAACGCTCGGGCGCGTCGCTGTGGGCAGATCCCGGAGTCGTAGGCTGGATGGACCATGACCAGGAGCACTCCCGATTCCTGCCCCGGTGTGCTGCGCCTGCATCAGGCCGCCGACGGGCCGCTCGCGCGCATCCGGGTGCCCGGCGGCCGGTTGACACCGGAACAGGTGCAGGCGCTGGCCGACGCCGCCCGCGACCTCGGGAACGGCAATCTCGAACTCACCTCGCGCGGCAACATCCAACTGCGCCGGGTCCGCGACCCCGCCGAACTCGCCTCGCGACTCGACGCCGCCGGGCTGCTGCCCAGCGCCACCCACGAGCGGGTGCGCAATATCGTCGCCTCGCCGCTGTCGGGCCGGGTCGGCGGGTTCGCCGAGGTGCACGGGCTCGCCGCCGACCTCGACTCCGGGCTGCGCGACGACCCGCGACTGGCCGACCTGCCCGGCCGGGTGCTGTTCACCCTCGACGACGGCCGGGGCGATGTGAGCACCCTGCGCGGCGACATCGGCATCCAGGCGGTGGCCGCCGACCGGTTCGCGCTGCTGCTGGCGGGCGCCGACACCGGCGTGCGGGTCGACGCGAGCGCGGCCGTCGAGGTGATGCTCGACGCGGCGCGCGGCTTCCTCGACCTGCGCGGCACCGGCGAGACCGGTCAGTGGCGGCTGCACGAGATCCCGGGCGGCGTCGAGAAGGTCACCGAGGTGCTGCGCCTGTCCCCCGACGCCGGGGCGCTGGAACTCGGGGCGACACACGAGATCCCGATCGGGTGGCTCGATCAGGAGGACGGGCGGGTCACCCTCGGCGCCGGTGTTCCGCTGGGCACGCTCTCGGCCCGCACCGCCGAATTCCTCGCCGCCATCGACCATCCGGTGTACGTGACGCCGTGGCGCAGCGTGGTGATCACCGATCTGGACGAGGGACCGGCCGAGACGGTCGTCCGGGTCCTCGCGCCCATGGGCCTGATCTTCGACGCGAGCTCGCCCTGGTTGCGGGTCAGCGCGTGCGCGGGCCAGCCGGGATGCGCCAAGTCCCACACCGATGTGCGGGCCGATCTGGCCGCGGCCCTCGAGTCCGGCCGGGTCCGCGACGGCGACACCCCGGTGGATCTGCTGGTGCCGACGGCGGAGGTCACCGTGGCGGGCCGCCAGCACTGGTCCGGGTGCGAACGCCGCTGCGGCAGGCCGACCGGACCGGTGACCGACGTGATCGCCACCGACGAGGACCACTACCGGCTCGAGCGCGCCGACCCGCCCACGGAGTGAACAGCGCGGCGGCACAGAGCAATCCGCCGAAACCACCGTGCCGACAGTCGTGACCACCGAGGTTGCCCACCCGGGCGGAATTGGGTCGACACGGCCTCCCTGGGCTCCCTACGCTGATCCTCTCGTCCACGAGGGGGTATCCATGTCCACACTGCAGGTCACGGCCGAACGGCTCGTCGTCCTTCCGCATCCGAACGCCGATCGGCTCGAGCTCGCCCAGGTCGGGCTGTACCGGGCCGTCGTCGCCAAGGGGCAGTTCGCGACCGGCGATCACGCGGTCTACATTCCCGAACAGTCGGTGCTACCCGAGGCGCTCATCGCCGAACTCGGACTCACCGGCAAACTCGCTGGCTCGCAACGGGATCGGGTGAAGGCGGTGCGACTGCGCGGGGAGGTCTCGCAGGGCATCGTCTGCACACCCGCCGCCCTGGCCGGGGTCGATCTGGCCGCGGCGGCGACCGCGCGCACCGACTTCGCGGAGCGGCTCGGGGTGGTGAAATGGGTGCCGCCGGTGCCGGTTTCGATGTCGGGGCAGGTCGAGTCGGCGCCGGAGCTGCTGCGCTGGGTGGATGTCGAGAACATCAAGCGCTTTCCCGGGATCTTCGCCGCCGGGGAGCCGGTGGTGGCCACGGAGAAGATCCACGGCACCGCCTGCCTGCTCACCTTCGTGCGCGACGAGGACCGGATCCTGGTGTCGTCCAAGGGGGTCGGCGGCCGGTCGCTGGCGCTGGCGCCCACCGACGGCAACCTGTACTGGCGGGCCGTGCGCGCGCACCGGCTCGACGCGGCCGCCCGCGAGATCGCGGCCGTGCTCGGCGCCGACCGGGTCGGGCTCTTCGGCGAGGTGTACGGCGCGGGAGTGCAGGACCTGCACTACGGTGCCTCGGCCGCGCACGACGAATCGCTCGGCTTCGGCCTGTTCGACATCGCCGTCGACCGCGACGGCGAGCCGGTGCGCTGGCTCGACCACCACGAGATCGGCGCGCTGCTCGATGATCTCGACCTGGCGGTACCCCGCGTCCCGGTCCTCTACGAAGGCCCCTACGACGCCGACCTGCTGCTGAAACTGGCGGAGGGCACCGAAACCGTCAGCGGCGACGGCGCCAATATCCGCGAGGGCCTGGTCGTCCGTCCGGCAACCGAACGGCACGCCCCCGAACTCGGCGGCCGCGCCATCGGCAAGATCGTCTCCGACGCCTACCTCCTGCGCGACGGCGGCACCGAGTTCGAGTGATCCATCCTCCGCGTGCGCCGGTCAGTGTCATCCGGTGCACGCGGAGGCGCTCTACGGCCAGTCGCCTACCGAACCTCGGGCCATTCCTGAGCTCCCCGTGCCCGCACGGTCTCCGACACCACCGCCGTCGTGAGCACGACCATCACCCCCAGCACCAGCCACACCGCGCCGAGATGTGGTGCCGCCCAACCCAACCCGAGGGCGACCAGCAGACACGGTAATGGCCAGCGCAGCAGCCAGCGCGGGCCCGCGCTCGGCAGCCCACCCACCCCGCACACCAGGAAGAACGCCGCCGTGCCCCCGGCGAGTACCCAGCCCATCCCGGCGGGCAGATGTCCGGACGGGTGCGCGGCGACGAGCCCGAGTCCGGCGGCGACCGTGGCCACCGCACCGCTCAGGGCGCAGTGGTTGGCCATCACCCGGTGTCGGGAGACGTCGACCGTCGACGGTGCCGCCGACATCATCCGGGGCACGAATCCGTAGTGCAGGGTCAGCGCCCACATGGCGATCAGGCTCAGGAAGGCCCCCACCCCGATCACCGCCACCCCGACGGTCCAGTCCTCGGCCGAGACCGCCGCGATCACCGAGATGACCCCCTCGCCGAGCACGATGATCAGGTACTGCCCCAACCGCTCCCCCAGATGCGCCGGATCGGTGCGCACTGCCGTGAGTCGCGGCGCTGGCCCGCGTCCCCGGCGCCGATCGCGGCCGCGGCGATCCCGACGCAGCCGCGCGGTCATCCGGCGCTGGGCCTCGGCGAGATAGCTCTCGGCGTCGACGGCGAACATGATCCACAGGTCGATGGCGAGGCCGACGCCCCACAGCACGAACTTCCACGGCGCGGGCACCCACAGCGACACGATCCACGGCAGGATCCCCGGACCCATCTGCGCGATCGGCCAGTCGACCACCAGCTGCCCGCGTCCCCACGCCCACGACGACACCAGCCGCACCAGCACATAGATCGCGGCGAAGGCGTTCACGTGCTCGTCGGGCACGCCCGCGACCGCGGCCATCATCACCCCGAGCCCGAACATGCAACCGAACACCATGGCGGTGCGCGCCTGGTCCCCCGCCACATTGCTGTAGACGGTCACGCACGCCCACACCACCCAGAACGCCAGGTAGAGCAGCACATACAGCCCGAACTCACCCCAGGACGGACCGCGGTGCAGCAGGTGGGTGAGCTGGCCGATGCCCGCGACGGCGACCAGGTCGAAGAACAGCTCGGTCCAGCTCGCGCGCCGCTCGGCGGTGGTCGGCTCCGGGTGTGCCACCCGCCCAGTATGTGGCCGGGTAAGGGCGCGTCGCGGCTAGCTCGCGGTCGTGTCGCGGCGGGAGTGCAGTTCGAGCACGCAGCACTTCACCCCGCCGCCGCCCTTTCGCAGTTCGGACATGTCCACCGGGACCGGGGTGTAGCCGCGCTCGCGCAGGGCCGCGCCGAGTCGGGTGGCGCCGGGGTCGAGGAAGACGTGCTGGCCGTCGCTGACGCCATTGAGCCCGAACGACATCGCGTCGGCCTCCTCGGCGCGGACGGCGTCGGGATACAGCGTCGCCAGCACCCGCCGCGAGGCCGGGGAGAACGCGGCCGGGTAGTAGGCGACGGTGGTGTCGTCGAGGACCATCAGCGCGGTGTCGAGGTGATAGAAGCGCGGGTCGACCAGCTCGAGCGAGACCACCGGTAAGCCGAAGAACCGCTGCACCTCCGCGTGCGCGGCGACCGTGCAGCGGAATCCGGACCCGGCCAGGATGCGGGTGCCCGCGAAGGTGAAATCGCCTTCGCCTTCGTTGGTCTCCCTAGCGGCGGCCAGTTCGCGCAGTTCCCTGGCGGCGAACCAGCGGTGGAACGCGGGTCCTTCGGCGGCGCGTTCGGGGTGGGCGAAGCGGGCCGAGAGGGCGTGCCCGCCGATGACGATGCCGCTGTTGGCGGCGAAGACCATGTCGGGCAGGCCCGGCTCGCCGGGGACCGTCTCCACGCTGTGCCCGTGCTCCTCGAGCACCGCGCGCAGGATCTCCCACTGCGCCAGCGCCCGTGGTCGGTCCACCGGCTCGGCCGGATTCATCCACGGATTGATCGCGTAGGTGACGGCGAAGTGGTCGGGCCTGCACATGACATAGCGGCGCGGGGTCGCCACCCGCGCGGCGACCGGTCGACGAAGAGGGGCTGCGGCGGTCATCAGGGCTCCCGGTGGCTGCGCGGATCGATGACTTCGACGATAAATGTCGCCGCGTTGCACCAGGAACACCGATTCATTGCGGATATCGATGCGAAAATGGCGAAATATTGCGTTCGACCCTCGAGGAGCGACGTGGACGACATCGATCGACGCATTCTGGCCGAACTGCTCACCCACGCCAGGGCCTCCTTCCAGGAGATCGGCTCGGTCGTGGGGCTGTCGGCGCCCGCGGTGAAACGACGGGTGGACAAGATGGTGGCCAGCGGCCAGATCACCGGATTCACCGCCCAGGTCAATCCGGCGGCGCTGGGTTGGACCACCGAGGCCTATGTCGAGGTGTACTACCGCGACAACATCTCCCCCGCCGAACTGCGCCGCACACTCGAGCCGATCCCCCAGGTCGTCGGGGTGTGGACGATCGCGGGCGAGGCCGACGCGCTCGTGCACGTGATGGCCACCGACATGGCCGAGATCGAGGTGACCGTCGAACGGATCAGGGAGAACGCGCGGGTCGGGCGCACCCGCAGTTCGCTGGTGATGTCGCGCATCCTGGAGCGGCCGCGCACCTGAGATCCGGCGCGCGACACCCAGGTTCTAGGGTTGTGCGCATGTCCGACGTGCGTGCCAGCTACCTCACCGACGGGGCCGAGATCTATCGGCGCTCGTTCGCGACGATCCGCGCCGAAGCCGATCTCGCCGGGTTCCCCGCCGACGTCGAACGCGTGGTGGTCCGGATGATCCACGGCTGCGGACAGGTCGACCTCGCCGCCGACATCGCCTACACCCCCGGCGTGGTCGCCGCCGCGCGCGCCGCCCTGCGCGCGGGCAAGCCGATCCTGTGCGACGCGAACATGGTGGCCTCCGGTGTCACCCGCAAGCGCCTGCCCGCCGACAACCCGGTGCTGTGCAATCTCGCCGACCCGCGCGTCCCCGAGCACGCCGCACGCCTGGGCAATACTCGCTCGGTGGCCGCGCTGGATCTGCTGCGCGAGCAGTTCGACGGCGCGGTGATCGCCATCGGCAACGCCCCCACCGCCCTGTTCCACCTGCTCGACATGCTCGACGCCGGGGCACCGAAACCGGCCGCGATCATCGGCATTCCGGTCGGCTTCATCGGCGCCGCCGAATCCAAGCAGGCCCTCGTCGACTTCGGCGGGGTGGAGTTCCTGACCGTGCGCGGCAGGCGCGGGGGCAGCGCGATCACCGCCTCGGCACTCAACGCGATCGCGAGCGAACAGGAGTGAGCGAGATCAGCACCGGCAAACTCTGGGGTATCGGCCTGGGTCCCGGCGACCCGGAACTGGTGACGGTCAAGGCCGCCCGGATCATCGGCGCGGCCGACGTGGTCGCCTTCCACTCCGCCCGCCACGGCCGCAGCATCTCCCGCGCCATCGCCGCGCCGTACCTGCGGGCGGGCCAGCTCGAGGAGCACCTGGTCTACCCGGTGACCACCGAGACCACCGACCATCCCGGCGGCTACCAGGGCGCCATCGACGAGTTCTACGAGCAGGCCGCCGCGCGCCTGGCCGTGCACCTGGCCGCGGGTCGCAGCGTGGCGCTGCTGGCCGCCGGTGACCCGCTGTTCTACAGCTCCTACATGCACATGCACCGCCGCCTGGCCGACCGGTTCGAGGCCGAGATCGTGCCCGGCATCACCTCGGTCAGCGCCGCCTCGGCCGCGCTGGGGACGCCGCTGGTGGAGGGCGAGCAGGTCCTCACGGTGCTGCCGGGCACCATGCCCGTCGACGAGCTCACCGAGCGGCTGCGCCACACCGACGCGGCCGCGATCATGAAGCTCGGGCGCACGTTTCCCGGTGTGCGCCAGGCACTCTCGGATTCCGGTCGGCTCGCCGACGCCTACTACGTCGAACGGGCCAGCAGCACGCGCGAACGCGTGCTCGCCGCGGCCGAGGTCGACGAGTCCGACGTGCCGTACTTCGCCATCACGGTGGTACCCGGCCCGGCCCCGACACTGCCCATCGCCACCCGGACCGCCCCGCGCGCACACGCCACCGCCGCCGTGACGACACCGCCTGCCGCGGCGTCCGATTCGGTGTCGGCCCAGCCCGCGTCGTCCGATCCGGCCCTCGCCGATCCAGATACCGCGCCCGCGCCGATCGGCGAGGTCGTCGTCGTCGGGCTCGGCCCCGGCGACACCGCCTGGACCACCCCCCAGGTCACCGAGGCGCTCGCCGCGGCAACCGATCTGGTCGGCTACACCACCTACATCGACCGCGTCCCCGAGCGCCCCGGCCAGCGCAGGCACGCCAGCGACAACAAGGTCGAGTCCGAACGGGCCGCCATGGCCCTGGATCTGGCCAAGCGCGGGGCCAGGGTCGCGGTGGTGTCCTCGGGTGATCCGGGCGTGTTCGCCATGGCCGCGGCGGTGCTCGAGGTCTCGGCCGAACCACAGTTCGAGGGCGTCCCGGTGCGGGTGCTGCCCGGCCTGACCGCCGCCAACGCGGTCGCGAGCCGGGTCGGCGCGCCGCTGGGACACGACTACGCGATGATCTCGCTGTCGGACCGGCTCAAGCCGTGGGAGGTCGTCGCCCAGCGCCTCGCGGCGGTGGCCGCGGCCGATATGGCCATCGCGATCTACAACCCGGCATCCTCGCAGCGACGCCACCAGGTCGCGGCCATGCGCGAGATCCTGCTCGCGCACCGGGCGCACGAGACGCCGGTGGTGGTCGGCCGCGATGTGGGCGGACCGACCGAGTCGGTGCGGGTGGTCACCCTGGGCGAACTCGACCCCGACGAGGTCGACATGCGTACCCTGCTGATCATCGGCGCGTCCACGACCACCGCGTTCGACACCCCGGCGGGCACCCGGGTGTTCACGTCCCGGAGGTACCAGGCGTAACGTTCCACATAGGAATGTAGTTCGAAGGGAGACGACCGTTGACCGGCACCGCGACTCGACGCCGCCCGCTGAACTCCACCGCGGCCTCGCTACTCGGGTTTCTGCACGAGGGCCCGATGTCGGGCTGGGACCTGGCGACCCAGGCCCAGCAACGCATCGGCGACTTCTGGACCATCACCCAGAGCCAGGTGTATCGCGAGCTGTCCAGCATGGACACCGCGGGCCTGGTGACCAAGGGGGAACGCGGCGCCCGCGAACGCACCCCGTATCGGATCACCGAGGACGGTCGCGAGGCGTTCGCCGAATGGATCGCGCGCGACCCCGGCGCCGAGACCATCCGGGTGCCGCTGCTGCTCACGCTGTCCTTCGGCGAGCACCTCGACCCGGTGCACCGCGATCGGATCATCGCCGCCAACAAGAACATCCACCAGGATCGCCTCGACCGCTACCTCGACGAGGACCCCACCGGTCTGGCCCCGAATCAGCGCGCCACGCTCGAGTTCGGTATCGCCTACGAGCGCGCGGTCCTGGAGTGGTTCGACCGGCTGCCGACGATCTTCGCCGGAACCCACCCGCGCTGACGCTACGACACCGCGTGCGCGGCGGTGGCCCGCAGCCAGTCGACCGCCCCGGCGACCTCGTCCACCGCGATCGCTCCGGCGGGCAGGGCGGGCCGGTCGATCATGATCACCGGCAGCCCGGCGGTGCGGGCAGCGGCGATCTTCGCCTCGGTCTGCTCGCCACCGCTGTTCTTGGTGACCAGCACGTCGATGCGGTGGCGCGACATCAGCACCAGTTCCTCGTCGAAGGTGAACGGTCCCCGCGCCAGCAGCAGTTCGTAGCGCGCGGGCAGCGGTGCCTCGGGCGCGTCGATGGAGCGGATGACGAACCGGTGCCCGGCGCACGCGGCGAACGCGCCGACGCCCTGGCGGCCGATGGTCAGCAGCACGTTCTCGTCGTAGGCGGTGAGCACAGCGGCCGCCGCCGCGAGATCGGGCACCCGGGTCCACAGATCGCCGGGCCGCCGGGCCCATTCCGGGCGCCGCAGGTGCAGCGCGGGAATGCCGAGATCGCGCGCGGCGGTGGCCGCGTGCGCGCTCACCCGGGCGGCGAAGGGATGGGTCGCGTCCACGACGGCATCGATCGCGTTCTCGCGCAGCCAGGTTCGGAGGCCCTCGACACCACCGAACCCACCCACACGTACCGGACCGACGGGCAACCGCGGATTGGCGACCCGCCCGGCGAGGGAGGACACGATGTCGAGTCCCTGTTCGCCGGACGCGATCCGGGCCAGCTCCCGGGCTTCGCCCGTGCCGCCGAGGATCAGGACCCTCAGGGCTGCCCGCCGAAGTAGGCCGAGCCCGCGTCGATCAGCGAGGGTCCACCGGCCACGAGCAGGCCGATCACGCCGCCGATGATGGCGCCCGGGATGATGGTGACGATGCCGATCGCGCCCAGCAGCGCGCCGATGATCGCGCCGACCAGGGCGCCGGTGGAGGCGCGCTGCAGCTCGGCCATGAACCACTGCTGCGAGCCGATGTCCTTGGCGGCGACCGTCTTCGGGGTCAGTGTCAGGCGGGTACCCTCGGCGTCGACGGTGGCGGCGATCTCGGTGGCGGCGCCCTCGACGGTGCCCGACAGCGGCACGGTCGCGACGACCTCGCCCGCGGCGTTGGTCAGCGTGACCGAGGCGGCGTCGGCGGCCAGCGCGAAGGCGCCACCGGTGACGGTGGTCACGACCGAGGCGCCCGCGTCGACGATCTCGGCGCGATAGTCGATGCCACGGTCGGTGCCCCGCACGGCGGGCGCGGCCTGCTCCTGCACGGCGGGGGCCGCAGCGGCGGGTTCGGCGGCCACGGGGGCGGCGGCGATGCCGGTCGCCGCGACGGCCAGCAGCGCGGGGGCGGCGAGCTTCGAATACTTCATGTCTCTCCCCATCACGGAAATCGAACCGGGAGGATTTCCCCGGAACGGCCCCGACCCTACCCCCGAGGCACGCAACTCACACCTTCGGTTCGTAACTTTCACGGCCGCGAGACCCTGCGCGAACGCGGTCACCGTGATCTGCGTGTGATCTGCCCGTGATCGTCGAAAGGGGGTCGACCAGCGGTTTTTGTGACAATCCACTGGGCCACCGGCAGGTGCGGTCGCCAGGCGGTGAACCCGCCGAGCGGTTCAGCACGGTAGACCTGGAATTTGCGCAGCGCGCCGCCGTGGGTGGCGGCCCAGTCCAGCAGCAGCGCTTCCGATTCCGCCGTGACCGCGTTGGCGACCAGCCTTCCCCCAGGTCGCAGGCGTTGCCAGCACCGCTCGAACAGGCCGTCCTGGGTGAGTCCGCCGCCGAGAAAGATCGCGTCCGGCGCGGGAAAGTCGGTCTCGGTCAACTCCGCGCGCACCTCGCCGCGCACCGTGATTCCCGGCACACCGAGCGCGTGCGCGTTGCGCGTGATCTGTTCGCGGCGCGCGGGCAGTTGTTCGAAGGTGACCGCCCGGCACCGTGGATTCGTCCGGCACCATTCGATGGCGATGCTGCCGGAACCGCCGCCGACATCCCAGAGCAGTTCGCCCGGCGCGGGCGCCAGGGCGGTGACGGTCAGGGCGCGGACCTCGGCTTTCGTTAGTTGACCGTCGCCGGTGTAGGCGGTGTCGGCCAGGCCGGGCAGGCGCGTGTCGCGGCGGTGGCCCGGATCGAGGACGGCGTCGATCGCGACGAGATTGAGGGGGTCGCCGGGCGGATGCGCCCAGGTGGCGGCGGTGCCGGTGCGGACGGCCTCGGCCGGGCCGCCGAGTTGGTCGAGCACGGTCAGGGTCGAGGCGCCGAATCCGTTGTCGCGCAGCAGCCGCGCGAGGTGGGCGGGGGTGTCGGCGTCCTCGCTGAGCACCAGCACGCGACCACCGTCGGCCAGTGCGGGCAGGACCGTGGGCAATGGCCGGGCGACCACGCTCACGACGGGTGTCTCGGCCAGCGGCCAGCCGAGTCGCGCGCAGGCCAGGGAGGCCGAGGAGGGTTGCGGGAAGACCCGGAGCGCGTGCGCGCCGAAGCGGCGGGCCAGGGTCACACCGATGCCGTAGAACATGGGATCGCCGCTGGCGAGCACGCCGAGACGGCGGCCGTCGTGCCGGGCGAAGAGTTCGGCGAGCGCGGGTAGCAGCGGGGTGGGCCACGGGACCCGTTCGGCCGGGCCCGCCGGGAGCAAGGCCAGTTGACGCGGTGAGCCGAACACGACCTCGCAGCCGGTGATCGCCGCCTTGGCCGCTTCGCCCAGACCGGACCAGCCGTCCGCGCCGATCCCGGTCACCACGATGGGGTGACCGGTCCAGGGTTCGGTCACCGTGGCATCCGGCGCCAGATGGACTGTGGTACCAGCTTGATCACGAAGAACACGAGGGCCAGACGGCCGGGAATCGCGACCCGCGTCGCGCCCTTGCCCAGGGCACGGACCACCGCGTCGGCGACCTGGCCGGGGGTGCTCGGCATCGGGGCGGGGTCCATGCCGGTGGTCATCCGGCCGATCACGAAGCCGGGCCGCGCGAGCAGCAGCTGGACACCGGTGCCGTGCAGGGCGTCACCGAGGCCGCTGGCGAAGCCGTCCAGGCCCGCCTTGGCCGATCCGTAGACATAGTTCGCCCGGCGCACCCGCACCCCGGCGATGGAGCCGAACACCACGATCTGCCCGCTGCCCTGGGCCCGCAGGAGGGTGGCGAGGGTGGTGAGCACGCTGACCTGGGCGACATAGTCGGTGTGCACCACCGCGACCGCGTGCGCCGGGTCCTGTTCGGCGCGGGCCTGATCGCCCAGCACGCCGAAGGCCAGCACCGCGGTGCCGATCCCGCCGTGTTCGGCGGCGATCTTCTCCAGCAGCGGGGCGTGGGCGGCGGTGTCGTCGGCGTCGAATTCGACCGTGTGCACCGCGCTCGCCCCGGCGGCGCGCACCTGCTCGGTCTCCTCGGTCAGCGCCTCGGCGCGCCGCGCCGCGAGGATCACCACGCGACCGGGCGCGAGCCTGCGCGCGATCTCCAGGCCGATCTCACTGCGCCCGCCCAGAACCAGGACCGGACCGTCCATCTGCTTTCCCATGCGCCCAGTCTGTCACCCCGAGCATCGGCCGCCGACGCGCTGCCACACTTCGGACTGCGCTCGTTGCCCGCTCCCGCGCGGCGCCGCGCTGCCCGCCGGGGCTACCGTCGTCCCATGCCGACGACCACCGCCCAGCTCTCCCCCGCCGCCCTCGACTTCGTCACCGAACGCCACCTGGCCACCCTGACGACCCTGCGCGCCGACGGCACCCCGCACGTCGTCGCGGTGGGCTTCACCTGGGACCCCGACAGCGGGATCGCGCGGGTGATCACCGACGGCGCCTCGGTGAAGGCGCGCAACGCGGCGCGCGGCGGGTACGCGGCGGTCAGCCAGGTCGAGGGCCCGCGGTGGCTCACCCTCGAAGGGCCCGCGACGGTGCTGGACGCCTCGGCGGACGTGGCCGAGGCCGTGCGCCGCTACACCGCCCGCTACCGGGTGCCCAGGGAGAACCCGACGCGCGTGGTCGTCGCGATCCAGGTGCGCCGGGTGCTCTCGTCGAGCACGCTGAAATAGGCCGTCGCGGAAGGGGTCACAGCGTGGTGAGGCCGTGCGGACGCTGGTTCATCGACTCCACCCCGTCCTCGGTGACGACCACGATGTCCTCGATGCGCGCGCCCCAGCGGCCCCGGAAGTAGATGCCGGGCTCGATGCTGAAGGCCATGCCCGGTTCGAGCACCAGGTCGTTGCCCGCCACGATGTAGGGCTCCTCGTGCACCGACAGGCCGATGCCGTGGCCGGTGCGGTGTACGAAGGCGTCACCGAGGCCCGCTTCGGCGAGCACGGTCCTGGCGGCGGCGTCGATGGATTCGGCGGTCACCCCCGGCCGGACCGCGGCCACGGCGGCCGCCTGCGCCTGCTCGAGCAGGGCCACCTGGTCGGCGACCTGCTTGCTCGGGGTGCCCAGTACGTAGGTGCGGGTCGAATCCGAGTAGTAGCCGGGCTCGACCGGCCCACCGATATCGATGACGACCACATCGCCGGACTCGATCGTGCGGTCGGACACCTCGTGGTGCGGGTCGGCGCCGTGCGGGCCGCTGCCCACGATGACGAAGGCGGCCTCGGTGTGACCCTCCTCGACGATGGCGGCGGTGATGTCGGCGGCGACCTCGGCCTCGGTGCGGCCGGGACGCAGGAATTCGCCCATCCGCGCGTGCACCCGGTCGATGGCCGCGCCCGCCCGGCGCAGCGCCTCGATCTCGGCCTCGTCCTTGATCATCCGCGACCGGCGCAGCACCGGGGTGGCCGAGGCGGGCAGGCCGGTGGTGGACTCGGCCAGGGGAATCAGGTGCAGCGCGGGCATGGCATCGGCCACGGCGATGCGCGATCCGGCGTGCAGCGTCGAGTGGACCAGCTGATACGGATCGACGCCGTCGACCCAGTCCAGCACCCGCAGCCCCAGTTCCCCGGCCGCGGAACCCTCGAGCGAGGCCAGTTCGAGCTTCGGGATGACCACCGAGGGGGTGGCGCCGTCGGAGGTGATCACCAGACAGGTGAGCCGTTCGAAGGACTGGGCCCGGGAACCGATCAGATACTGCAGGTCGGGGCCCGGCGTGATGAGCAGGGCGTCCAGATGCGCCGCGCGCATCGACTCGACCGCCTGTTCCAGCCGCCTGGCGTAGACCTCCGCCGCGAACCTTGCCTCCGTGTGCGCGCTCATAGCAGGCGACGTTACCCGCGCGAGGGCGCCGCTCGCAGAATCGGTGACCGGATCGTGCCACGCGGTCGGGTCCGGGTCGCGCCCGCACCGGCGCCCGGCCACGGGGCACAATCACCGGTGTGACCGTTGACCAGACCTCCCCCGGCCCCCTGCTGATCCTCGACGGCGCCAGCCTCTGGTTCCGCGCCTACTACGCGATCCCCGACAAGCTGCGCGCCGCCGACGGCCGCTCGGTGAACGCGCTGCGCGGCTTCACCGACATGGTCGCCTCGCTGATCACCAAGCACCGGCCGAGCAGGCTGGTGGTCGGGCTGGATCTGGACTGGCGGCCGCCGTTCCGGGTGGCGCTGGTGCCTTCGTACAAGGCGCACCGCCTCGACACCAGCGGGGACGCGGCGCCGGGCGCCGAGGAGGTGCCCGACACTCTGACCCCGCAGGTCGAGATGATCCTGGAGGTGCTCGCGGCCGCCGGGATCGCGACCGGCGGCGCCGAGGGTCTGGAGGCCGACGACGTGCTGGGCACCCTGGCCAGCCGCGAGCGCACCGATCCGGTGATCGTCGTCAGCGGCGACCGCGACCTGCTCCAGCTGGTGCGCGACGAGCCGACCCCGCCGGTGCGGGTGCTCTACGCGGGCCGCGGCCTGGCCAAGGCCGAACTGTTCGGCCCGGCGGAGGTGTCGGCGAAGTACGGTGTGCCGGAACAGAACGCGGGCCCGGCCTACGCCGACATGGCCACCCTGCGCGGCGACGCCTCCGACGGTCTGCCCGGCGTGAGCGGCATCGGCGACAAGTCCGCCGCGCAGCTGATCTCCCGTTTCGGTTCGCTCGACGCCCTACTGGCCGCCGTCGACGATCCCGCCTCCGACCTGGCAAAGGGCGTGCGCGCGAAACTCGTCGCCGCCCAGGACTATCTGGAGGTCGCCGCGCCGGTGGTACGGGTGGTGCGCGACGCCGAGGTGATCCTCTCGCGCCCGGACACCCTGCCCACCGGACCCGCCGACCGCGCGGCATTGCTGGCGCTGGGCAGCGCCTACAACGCCGAGAGCCCGGTCGCCCGGTTGATCACCGCGCTCGAGCTCTGAACGCGACCGGGCCGCCCACGCGTACGTGGGCGGCCCGGAAAGCGCGGTGCGACAGCCTAGTTCGGGCGGCCGACCTCGTAGGTACCGTCGTCCTTGGTGATCTTCACGGTGACCTGCTTGGCCTCACCGCTGACCTTCAGGTCGCAGGTGAAGGTCGCGTCGACCTCGACGGCCTGACCCGACGGGCACGACACATCGGAGACGTCGGCGATGCCGTAGGAATCCTTGAGCACGCGCGCGACACCGTCCTGCACGGCCGCGTTGTCGAGCTCGTCGGAGGACAGCAGCACCAGCAGCAGCCCGATCACGGCGGCGACCACGAGCACACCGGCCACGATCAGCCCGATCAGCAGGCCCTTGCTCTTGCCACCGGACGGCGGCGGCTGCTGGCCCCACTGCTGCTGCGGCGCGCCCTGCTGACCCCACTGCTGTTGGGGCTGCTGCCCCCACTGCTGCTGGGCGTTGGCGGCCTGGGAGTTCCAGTCCTGCGGCGGCGGCTGGGTCTGCCCCCACTGCTGCTGCGGGCCGGTCGGCTGCTGCGGTTGCTGCGGCTGTCCCCACTGCTGCTGCGGCGCGGGCTGCTGCGGCTGACCCCACTGCTGCTGGGGCTGCTGTGCGTTCGGGTCACCCCAGTGCTGGGTGGGCTGCGCCTGCTGCGGCGGCTGGGCCGCACCACCCCAGTGCTGCGTGGGACCGGCGCCACCGGCCCCCTGCTGACCCCCCCAGTGCTGGGTGGGATCGTTGCTTCCCTCCCCTGGGCCGTTCGGTCCGTACGGGCCGCTCATCCACTCGCCTCCACTCGCATCGTTGTACATACGGTAGCCCCCCGCGCCAGGCCAGCCGCATTCGCACGACTCCGCCATCACGGTCGGTACGCCAGGAAATCAAATCACAGCCGCCCGGATCACGCGGCGTCCACCGCGACGACACCCCGCCGGACCGCGCGCACGGCCTTGGCCGCGGTGGCCGCGATCTCCGGGTCGTCGGCGGTGTTGTGGATCTGGTCGAGCAGGTCGATCACCTGCCTGCACCAGCGCACGAAATCGCCCGCCGAGAGCGGATTGCCCTGGTCGCCGCTGGCCAGCAACGCCTCGGCCAATGCGTCCCCGCGCGCCCACTTGTAGACCCCGGTCACGAAGCCCAGATCGGGCTCGCGGGTCGGCGGCAGCTTGTGCCTGGCCTCGTCGGAACGCAGCTGCGTCCACACCGCGATGGTGGCACCGACCGCGCGCCGGATCGGCTCGGTGGGACCGGCGGCGGTCAGGTAGCCGTTCTCCGAACGGGACTCGTAGACCAGCGCCGACACCACCGCCGCCAGTTCGGCCGGACCGAGCCCACGCCACAGCCCCTGGCGCAGGCTCTCGGCGACCACGAGATCGCTCTCGGCGTAGATCCGCGCCAGGCGCCTGCCCTCGGTGGTGACCTCGCCGTGCGCGACGAAACCGCGCTCCTCGAGCAGCCCGACGATCCGGTCGAAGGTGCGCGCGAGCGAATTCGTCGTCGCGGCAACCTTCTGGCGCATCGTCTCGGTCTCCCTGGCCAGCCTGCTGTAGCGCTCCCCGATCCGGCTGAGCTGCTCGCGGTCGGGCCTGCTGTGCGCGGGATGCGAGCGCAGACTGCGCCGCAGCGTCGACAGCTCGCGGTCCTCGCCGCCGCGGGTGTGGTCGTTGCGCCTGCGCCTGCCCGGCGCGGAGATGCCGGTACCACGCAGCGCCGAGGCCAGATCGCGGCGGATGCGCGCGGTGCGGTGGTCGACCCGGCGCGGCAGACGCATGTGCCCGAGCGCCTCGGCCGGGACGGGGAAGTCGGCGGCCGAGACCCGACCGGCCCAGTGGTCCTCGGTGAGCACCAGCGGACGCGGGTCGCCGGGGGTCTGATCCGGTTCCAGGATCACCGCCAGCCCGGCCCGCTTACCCGACGGGATGGCCACCACGTCACCGCGGCGCAGCTCGATGAGCGCCTTGACCGCGGCGCCGCGCCGATCGGCTCGACCCTGCTGCTGGATCTCGCGTTCCCGCTGCTTGATGCGCTCGCGCAGCGACAGGTACTCCATGAACCCGCCGTCGACGCCGCCGAGCTGGCTCTCCAGCTTGCGCATCGCGCCCTGGTTGCGCTCGATGCCACGGACCAGCCCGACGACGGAACGGTCGGCCTGGAACTGGGCGAAGGACCGCTCCAGCAGGGCGCGGGCCTCCTGGGCGCCCATCCGGTCGATCAGGTTGATCGACATGTTGTAGCCGGGCCGGAAGGAACTGCGCAGCGGGTAGGTGCGGGTGGAGGCCAGACCGGCGACGGCGCTGGTGTCGACCTCGGGCTGCCACAGCACCACCGCGTGGCCCTCGACGTCGATGCCGCGCCGCCCCGCGCGGCCGGTGAGCTGGGTGTACTCGCCCGGGGTGAGTTCGGCGTGCGACTCACCGTTGAACTTGACCAGCCGCTCGAGCACGACGGTGCGCGCGGGCATGTTGATGCCCAGCGCCAGAGTCTCGGTGGCGAAGACCGCGCGCACCAGGCCCTGGACGAACAGTTCCTCGACGGTGTGCCGGAAGGCGGGCAGCATCCCGGCGTGGTGGGCGGCCAGGCCGCGGTGCAGCGCCTCGCGCCACTCCCAGTAGCCGAGCACCTCGAGGTCGCCCTTGGGCAGGTCGCCAGTGTGCTTCTCGATGATCTCGTCGACCCGCTCGGCGTCACCGGGCCTGCTCAGATCCAGGCGCGCGCGCAGGCACTGGGCCAGCGCGCCGTCGCAGCCCGCGCGGCTGAAGATGAAGGTGATGGCGGGCAGCAGCCCTTCCTCGTCGAGCCGGGCCAGCACCTCCGGGCGCGGCAGCGGCCGGAAATTGCCCCGGCCGCCGCGACCGCGCGGGCCACCGTAGCCCTGCATCCGGTCGGCGGCCTCGCGCTGGCGGATGAACCGCACGAGGTCCTCGTCGACGAGCACCTTCTGGTCGCTGGACTTGGTGTCGAACAGGTCGAACATCCGGCGCCCGACCATGACGTGCTGCCACAGCGGCACCGGCCTGGTCTCGTCGACCACCACGGCGGTGTCACCGCGCACGGTCTCCATCCAGGCGCCGAACTCCTCGGCGTTGGACACCGTCGCCGACAGGCTCACCAGCCGCACGTCCGGGGGCAGGTGCAGGATCACTTCCTCCCACACCGCGCCGCGGAACCGGTCGGCCAGGTAGTGCACCTCGTCCATCACCACATAGGACAGGCCGTGCAGCGAGTCCGAGGACGCGTAGAGCATGTTGCGCAGCACCTCGGTGGTCATCACGACCACGGGGGCGTCGGGGTTGATCGACTGGTCGCCGGTGAGCAGGCCGACACTGTCGCGGCCGTGCCGGGCGGTCAGGTCGGCGAACTTCTGGTTCGACAGGGCCTTGATGGGCGTGGTGTAGAAGCATTTGCCGCCGGTGGCCAGCGCCATGTGCACCGCGAACTCACCGACGATGGTCTTGCCCGCACCGGTCGGGGCGCAGACGAGCACACTGTGCCCGTCTTCCAGCGCCGCGCACGCGGTCCGCTGGAACGGGTCCAGTTCGAAGGAGATTTCGCTGGCGAACTGCGCCAACTCGTTGGCCCGCGCGGGAGAATCGGTCACCCGTCAGAGCGTATCGGAGTAGTCCGACACCGGGCGCGGGGTTTTCGTCGGGTCGTCCACCGACTGGGCGGGCGCCACCGGGTCGGGGGTGCCCAGCGGGGAGGCTTCCTCGTCGGAGAGGGTGCCCCACTCCTCGCTGCCCGCGCGGCGAGCCCGGCGGGCGTCGTTGATCCGGGCGAACTGCACCGCGAACTCGAACAGGACCGTCAGCGCGACGGCCAGCGCCAGCATCGAGAACGGGTCCTGCGGGGTGACGATGGCCGCGAAGACGAACAGGCCGAAGATGATGCCGCGCCGCCACGCCTTGAGCTTGGTGTAGGGCAGCACACCGACGAGGTTGAGCCCGATGATCACCAGCGGTGTCTCGAAGCTCACGCCGAAGATGATCAGCAGCTGGATGATCAGCCCGAAGTACTCGCTACCGCTGAGCGCGGTGATCTGGACGTTGTCACCGATGGTGAGCAGGAACGCCAACGCGTGCGAGACCACCAGGTAGGCCAGCACCGCGCCCGCCGCGAACAACACCGTGCCCGACACCACGAAGCCCACCGCGTACCGGCGCTCCTTGGCGTACAGGCCCGGGGTGATGAACGCCCACAGCTGATACAGCCAGAACGGCGCCGCCAGCACCACACCGGCGGTGAAACCGACCTTCAAGCGCAGCATGAACTGTTCGAACGGCGCGGTGGCCAGCAGGCGGCAGGCGCCGTCGGGGCTCAGGCTCGCGCGGGCCGATTCCGGCAGCGCGCAGTAGGGGCCGCGCAGGATCTCGCCCAGGCTCTCGATACCGAGGAAGGAGTGCGCGTACCAGAAGAAGCCGATGAGGGTGGTGACCGCGATGGCGGCCAGGGCCAGCAACAGCCGGGTGCGCAATTCCTGCAGGTGCTCGACCAACGACATGGTGCCGTCGGGATTCGTCCTGCGCTTGCTGCGCCGGGGATCGAACGGAATGCGCATGGTGGGTGGTGGCCTCTAACCCTCGACGTCGGCGGATGCTCGCGAAACAGCACTCGACCCCGGAGCGGTCGGTGGCCACCCCGGGGAGAACGCCGAGGTCAGAGCGTCTTGTGGCTCTGCTGCTGGTCGGCGATCGGTGCCTGCGCCTGCGGTGCGGACGCGGGCAGCTGCTGCGGCGCGGCCGGGGTGGCGGCCTGCGGCGCCGGGGTGGTCGACTCCGACTGCATCTGCCCGACCTCGCTCTTGAAGATGCGCAGCGAGCGGCCGAGTCCACGCGCCGCGTCCGGAAGCCGCTTCGCGCCGAAGAGCAGGACGAACAGCAACGCGATGATCAGCAGGTGCGTCCAGCTGAACGTGCCCATTATCAGTTACCTCCAAAGACTGTGGTGAGTACCGATGCTACCCGGATCGCCACCGGCGCGGACGCGTGGCCGCAGCGGTGTTCGCCACGCGTTCAACCGCGAGCGGTGCGACGGCCGTGGTCAGCTCGGCCAGCAGACGGCTGCCACCGAAGCGGCCGGGGTCACCGGATTCGGCCACCCGGATCAGTTCGACGAGCCGCCGGTTGACCGGGGTCGGCCTGCCGACCATCTCGCCGAGCCGCACGATTTCCCCGCACAACCACGCGATTTCGGTGCGCCTGCCCAGGGCGAGATCGTCGGCCATCGACGAGCGCGCGAGCGGGTCGATGGCCAGCACCCGACCGAAGACCCGGCGGAAGATCGGGTCGGGCACCCGCAGCAGCCGCACCATCAGTTCGGGCGGCACGGGGGTCAGCCGGGCGGGCCGAATTCGCGCAGTGTTCATCACCGCGAGCGCTTCGGACTGGGCCAGCGCGAGGCAGCGCCGGTAGTCGCGCTCGCTCAGTTCCTCGCGCAACGGCTTGCCCGACAGCGCGTTGATCGGGTTGTTGAGATTGAGCAGCAGCTTGGCCCACTGCACCGGGCGCAGGTCGCGGTAGCGGCGTAGCGGCACGCCCGCGGCACGGAACTGGTCGGCGAACCGGTCGACCACCGGGTCGTCCTGGATGGCCACGATGCCGTCGCTGGCCCGATGGAACCGACCCTGGCCGCGGTGGACGACATTGAACATGACCATGCCCGCCATCACCAGGCTGGTGGGCAGGATCTCGCGGATGAGGGTGTCGTTGCCGATGCCGTTCTGCAGGCTCACCACCGGCGTACCGGGACGCAGCCGCCCGGCGACCGAGCGCACCGCCGCCGCGGTGGCGGCCGATTTCACGGTGACCAGCACCAGGTCGGCCTTCTCCGGTTCGTCGGGGGCCAGGGCCAGCCCGAAGCGGTCCGGGGCGACCTCGGTCTCGCCGCCGTCGAGGTCGGTCAGGCGCAGCCCGTGCTCGGCGATGTCGTCGAGCACCCGCTGACGGCCGACGAAGATCACTTCCATGCCCGCGGCGGCCAGATGACCGCCGAGGTAGACCCCGACGCTGCCCGCGCCGAGGACGAGTACACGCTGGTTCACGCCGGTTCGTTCTCCCCGGACAAGCCCGCGGCCGCGTAGGCGGCCAAGGCCGCGTCGGCGCGGTCGCGCACCGCCGCGACCAGCTCCGGGGGACCGAGCACCCGCACCCCGGTCCCGAAGCCCAGGAGTAATCGCGCCATCCAGTCGGGCGAGGCGAAGCGCATGCCCGCCTCGATGCTGCCGTCGGGACGCGACTCGATGCGGTGCATCGGGTACTGGTCGAGCACCCAGGCGTAGTCGGCGCGGATGCGCAGGCGGGCCAGCGGCACGTCGGGGTCGTCCTGGAACAGGTCCAGGGCGGCCGCGTCGGCGGCGGCGTGGCTGGGCGGACGGGCGGGTTCGTCGAGTTCGGTGGCGTCCTCGATACGGTCGAAGCGGAACAGCCGCACGCCCTCGGCCTGACGACACCAGGCCTGCAGGTAGCTGTTGTTGTCGACGAGCACCACCCGGATCGGGTCGACGATGCGCTCGGAGACCTCGTCGCGGCTGGCCGAGTAGTAGACCAGCCGCAGCGCGTGCGCGTCGGCCAGTGCCGCCCGGACGGTCGCCACGACGGGCTCCTCGATCGGGGCGGCGGCCGGTTTGCCCGCCACCGCGGCGTCGCCGCTGGCGATGGCCGATTCGATCTTGGCGATGGCGGCGTGCGCGGCGGTCGGGTCGACCATGCCGGGCATCTCCACGATCGAGCGCAGCGCCACCAGCAGCGCGGTGGCCTCGGTGGAGGTGAGCCGCAGCGGGCGTTCGATGCCCGCGGAGAAGGTGACCTCGATGCTCTCCTCGGAGAACGACAGGTCGATCAGGTCGCCGGGACCGTAGCCGGGCAGCCCGCACATCCACAGCTGGTTGAGGTCGCTCATCAGCTGTTTGGTGGTCACGCCGAGTTCGGCGGCCGCCTCGGCCGCGCTGATGCCCGGGTGCGCGAGCAGGTACGGCACCATGTTCAGCAGGCGTGAAAGGCGTAGGGACAGGCGCGAACTCACGACGTCACCTCCGTGTGGTCGAGTACCGACCGTAGCCGGTCCATCACGTCGGCGCGCAGTTCCGGTGGTTCCAGGACCAGAACATCGGGGCCCAGGCCGGTGATCAGCCGGGCCACCCAGTCGCGGGAGCGCACCGGGACCTCGACCACCGTGCCGGAGCGGCCACCCAGATCGCGGGACTCGCGTTCGGTGCCGATGCGGCGCAGTTCCCGGCCGCGCCCCTTGGCGACCCACACCGTCGCCGTGCCGGTGACGGGCGCGTCCCCGGTGACCCGGTCGACGATCGCGCGCAGATCGGTGTGCTCGGGCTTGCGCACCACATTGTCCGGACCGTAGGGCGTCACCTCGCCGCCGATGCGCGAGAGCCGGAAGGTGCGCACCGCGTCGCGTTCGCGGTCGTGGCCGACCAGATACCAGCGCCCGTGCCGGGTCACCACGCCCCACGGCTCGACATCGCGGGTGACGAACGGATCGGTGATGGCGCTGTGATGGCCGAAGCGCACGGCCCGCCCGGCGTCGATCGCGGCGAGCAGCGCCCGCAGCACCGGCTCGGAGCCCCGGGTGCGCGCGGGCACGGCGGGCACCGAGACGCCGACATTGTCGGTCTCCACGGTGACACCGGCCGCGCGCAGCTTGAGCAGCGCGCCCTCGGCCGCGCCCGCGAGCTCGGGTGAGGCCCACATCTGCACGGCGACCGCGACGGCAGCGGCTTCCTCGCTGGACAGGTCGATGTCGGGCAGCTCGTAGGCGTCCCGGTTGATCCGGTACCCCTCGAGCGTCGAGAACCGCCCGACCGGGCCGACTTCGAGCGGAATGCCCAGGTCGCGCAGTTCGTTCTTGTCGCGCTCGAACATCCGGCTGAACGCCTCGTCGGTCGCGGAGTCCTCGTAACCGGCCACGCTGGCGCGAATACGCTCCGCGCTGAGGAACTGCCGGGTCGACAGCAGCGCGATGACCAGATTCATCAGCCGCTCGACCTTGGATATCGCCACGCGATAGAGGGTAATGGTCGTGCCCGGGTGGCGGCGCGTCGGCGCACAGTTGTGCACCGACGCCGCCGCCGGGTCAGCGCAGAAAGCGGGCGATGGCGTCGGCCACGCAGGCGGGCCGCTCGGCACCCTCGAGTTCGACGGTGACCCGCCGATGCGCCTGTACGCCGCCGGGCACGTCGGTGACCTCGGTCAGCGTCAGCCGTCCCCGGATCCGCGAGCCCACCGGCACCGGGGTGAGGAACCGCACCCGGTCCAGGCCGTAGTTGATCGCCGCGCTCGCCGCGCTGACGGTCATGATCTGCTGGGTGATCGGCACGATCAGCGACAGCGTGAGGAAGCCGTGCGCGATGGTGGTGCCGTAGGGGCCCGCCGCGGCGCGCTCGGCGTCGATGTGGATCCACTGGTGGTCACCGGTGGCCTCGGCGAACCGGTCGATGCGCTCCTGGTCGATCGTGATCCACTCCGAGGGCCCGAGCTCGGTCCCCGCGGCCGCGCGCAGGGCGTCGAAATCGGCGAAATCCGTGGTCATTCCTGTCCTCCGAAACGTCGGCGCAGTTCGCGCTTGAGCACCTTGTGGGTGGGTCCGAGCGGGAGCTCGGTGACGAACTCGACGCGGCGCGGGTACTTGTACCGGGCGACCTGCTGCCTGCCGAACTCGATCACCTCGTGCTCGGTCAGCGTGCCGTCGGCCACCACCACGGCCACGATCTCCTCACCGTAGTGCGCGTCGGGCACCCCGATCACCGCGACCTGCGCGATCCGTGGATGCCGCAGCAGCGCGGCCTCCACCTCGGTGGGATAGACGTTGAAGCCGCCGCGCAGGATCATCTCCTTGATGCGGTCCACGATCCGGATGCGGCCGGTGGCGTCGCGGGTGCCCAGGTCTCCGGTGCGGAACCAGCCGTCGACGACGGCGGCCGCGGTCGCCTCCGGCCTGCCGGTGTAGCCGTTGAACACGTTGTGCCCGCGCACCACCACCTCGCCGGTCTCGCCCACCGGCAGCAGCACGATCCGGTCGGTGACGGCCGGATCGGCGATCTCCACGTCGACACCCCACACCGGATGCCCGACGCTGCCCGCCTCGGCACCGTAGATCGGCTGGTTGACCGCCGCCGTCGGCGAGGTCTCCGACAGGCCGTACCCCTCGAGCACCGGTGCGCCGTAGAGCTGCTCGAATTCCTCGAGCACCGAGGGCGGCAGGGCGGCGCCGCCGCTGACGCACAGTTTCAGCGCGGGCAGCGCGGGCGCGTGCGCGGCGGCCTCGATCAGCGCGCGGTACATCGTCGGTACTCCGTGGAAGAGGTTCACCCCTTCGGCGGCCATCAGCGCGAGCGCCCGCTCCGCGTCGAAGCGGGGCAACAGGACCAGGGTGCCGCCGACGCGCCAGTGCGAGTTCATCGACACCGTCTGCCCGAAGACGTGGAACAGCGGCAGCGCGCCGAGGGCGATGTCGTCGCGGTGGATCTCGTTGGCGTCGAAGGTGTTCACCGTCGCGCACAGGACCATGTTGAGATGGCTGAGCTCGGCGCCCTTGGGGGTTCCGGTGGTGCCGCTGGTGTAGAACACCACCGCGGTGTCGAGGGGACTCCGCGAGACGAACGATTCGATCGGGTCGCCGACGAGCTCGTCGGGCGCCACGGCGTCGATGCCCACCTCGCGGGCGGCCGCGCCGCCGTTCTCGGCCGCGACGGGATGACAGAGGAGCAGGGTGGCGCCGCTGTCGCGCAACACATACGCCATTTCGGGAGCGGTGAGCAGCAGGTGCACCGGCACGACCGTCGCGCCCGCCGCCAGGATGGCGAAGTACGCGCGCGGGAAGTCGGCGGTGTTGGGGCACAGCAGGGCGACCCGGTCGCCGGGGCGGACCCCGCGCGCGACGAGCGCCCCGGCCTGCGCGCGGGCCTGCCGCCAGAGGTCGGCGAAGGTGACGCGCGTATCGCCTTCGATCAGCGCCAGGTGGTCGGGTCGGCGCCGGGCCGGTTCGGCGAGGATGCTCGCCAGGGAGAGAGTGGCGTTCACGGGGTTCCTAACAGTCGGCGGCCGAGCGGTCAGCGTGCGAGATGCACGGCGAGTCCCTGGCCGACGCCCACACACAGGGTGACCACGGCATGGTGGGCGTCACGGTCGGCGAGTTCGAGTGCGGCGGTGAGGGCCAGGCGCGCACCGCTGGCCCCGAGCGGATGGCCCAGGGCGATGGCGCCGCCGTTGGGGTTGACGTGTTCGGCGTCGTCGGGCAGTCCGAGGCCGCGCAGGACGGCCAGCGCTTGGGCGGCGAAGGCCTCGTTGAGTTCGACGACGTCGATGTCGCCGATGGCGAGACCTGTTCGGGCCAGCAGTTTCTCGACGGCGGGCACCGGTCCGATGCCCATCGTCCGAGGTGGCACGCCCGCCGCCGTCACCGCGCCGATCCGGGCCAGCGGGGTGAGGCCGTAGCGCCGCACGGCCGTCTCCGACGCCAGCAGCAGCGCGGCGGCGCCGTCGTTGATGCCCGAGGAATTGCCCGCGGTGATCGACCCGTCCGCGACGACGGGTCGCAGCGCCGCGAGCGCGTCGACACTGGTCGCCCGGGGGTGTTCGTCGCGCTCGACGAGCACCGGCTCACCCCGGCGGCGCGGCACCGGGATCGGGACGATCTCCCTGGCGAGGCGTCCACGCTCGACGGCCGCCGCCGCGCGCCGCTGCGAGCGCAGCGCGAACGCGTCCTGATCGGCCCGGCCGACGCCGTGTTCGTCGGCGACGTGCTGGGCGGTCTCCGGCATGGAATCGGTGCCGTACTCGGCGCGCATGCGCGGGTTCACCAGCCGCCAGCCGAGGGTGGTGTCGGCCAGTTCGCCCGCACGATCCCACGGCGACGCGGCTTTCGGCACCACATAGGGCGCCCGCGTCATCGACTCGACACCGCCCGCGATCACCAACTCGGCGTCCCCGGCCCGGATCGCCCTGGCCGCGTAGGCCACCGCGTCCAGTCCCGAGGCGCACAGCCGGTTGACCGTCACGCCGGGCACCGTCACCGGCAGCCCGGCCAGCAGCGCCGCCATCCGGGCGACATTGCGGTTGTCCTCCCCGGCCTGATTGGCGCAGCCGAGCACCACATCGTCCACGGCGCCGAAGTCCACGCCGGGCAGCCGGGCGACCAGCGCGGCGATCGCGTGGGCCGCGAGATCGTCGGGCCGCACGGCCGCCAGCGCCCCGCCGTAGCGGCCGAACGGCGTGCGGACGCCGTCGACCAGGTACGCCACGCCCATCTACAGCCCCATGTCCTTGGCGATGATGGTCTTCATGACCTCGCTGGTGCCGCCGTAGATCCGGTTGACCCGGTTGTCGGCGTACAGGCGCGCCACCGGGTATTCGTTGATGTAGCCGTAGCCGCCGTGCAGCTGCAGGCAGCGGTCGATCACCCGGGAGGCGACCTCGCTGCAGAACAGCTTGGCCGAGGCGGCGTCGGCGGGAGTGAGGGTGCCCGCGTCGAGCGCGTCGAGCGCCCGGTCGACCACGGCCTCGGCGGCGTCGACCTCGGCACGGCAGGCGGCCAGCTCGAACTTGGTGTTCTGGAACGCCGCGACCGGCTGACCGAAAACGGTCCGGCCCCGGGTGTATTCGAGGGCGAACCGGATGGCGGCCTTGGCCTGCGCGTAGGCGCCGACGGCGATGGAGAGCCGCTCCTGGGGCAGGTTGCGACCCAGGTAGGTGAAGCCCTTGTGCTCCTCGCCGAGCAGGTCCGCCACCGGCACCCGCACGTCGGTGAACGACAGCTCGGCGGTGTCGGAGACCCGCAGGCCCAGCTTGTCGAGCTTGCGCCCGACCGTGTACCCCGGCGAGGCGGTGTCGACGACGAACAGCGAGATACCGTGGCGGCGATCGGATTCGGTGGGCGCCGCCGTGCGGGCGCACACGATCACCCGGTCGGCGTGCACGCCACCGGTGATGAAGGTCTTGGCGCCGTTGAGCACGTAGTGGGTGCCGTCCTCGGACAGCACGGCGGTGGTCCGCATCCCCGCCAGGTCCGAGCCGGTGCCCGGTTCGGTCATGGCGATGGCGAACATCGTCTCCCCGGTGACGAATCCGGGCAGCCAGCGCTGCTTCTGCTCGGCGGTGGCCAGGCTCTTCAGATACGGCAGGCACAGTCCGACATGGACACCCGAGCCACCGAACATGACACCCGCGCGGGCGCCCTCCTCCATGATCAGGGCCTGGAACTTGAACGACTCGATGCCCGCGCCGCCGTATTCCTCGGGCACCTCGATGCCGAAGACACCCAGTTCGGCGAGCTCACGGTAGAACTCGCGCGGCACGATGCCCGCCTGGTACCACTCGTCGTAGACCGGAACCACTTTCGTCTCGATGAACGACCGGATGGTCTTGCGGAAGGCGTCGTGCTCGTCGTTGTACACAGTGCGCTGCATGGGAACTCCTGAGAAATCGGTCGATCAGAGACGGCGGCCGCCGTCGACGTACACGGTCTGGCCGGTGACGAATCCGGCCTGGTCGGAGGCCAGGAAGGCCACCACGTTGGCGATGTCCTCCGGGACCCCGACCCGCCGCAGTGGCGTCACCGCGGCCGTCTTGTCCTGGAGCTCGTGGGCGCTGAGGCCGACCCTGGCGGCGGTGGCGGCGGTCATCTCGGTGGCGATGAACCCGGGGGCGACCGCGTTGACGCGAATACCGAACGGGCCCAGTTCCATGGCCAGGGTCCTGGTCAGGCCCTGGATGCCCGCTTTGGCGGCGGCGTAGTTGGCCTGGCCGCGGTTGCCCAGCGCCGACACGCTCGAGGTGTTGACGATCACGCCGCCACCGTGCTCGACCATGTGCTTCTGGGCGGCCCTGCTGCACAGGAACGCGCCGCGCAGGTGCACCGACATGACGGTGTCCCAGTCGTCCACCGACATCTTGAACAGCAGGTTGTCGCGCAGCACACCGGCGTTGTTCACCAGCACGTCGAGCGCGCCGAGGTCGGCCACGGTGCGGGCCACCGCGGCGGCGACGGCGTCCTCGTCGGCGACATCGCAGCCGAGGCCGATCGCGGTGCCACCGGCGGCGTTGATCTTCCCGGCGGTGAGCACGGCCGCGTCGGCGTCGAGGTCGACGACGGCGACGGCACAGCCGTCGGCGGCCAACCGGGCGGCGGTCGCGGCGCCGATGCCGCGCGCGGCGCCGGTGACGAAGGCGGTTCTACGGGTCATGGTGGGTTACTCCTGGGGTCAGACGATGGCGTTGACGCCGGTGAGGGCGCGACCGATGAGCAGCTTCTGGATCTGGGTGGTGCCCTCGTAGAGGGTCAGCACGCGCGCGTCGCGCAGGTACTTGGCGACGGGGTACTCGTCGATGTAGCCGTAGCCGCCGAACACCTGGATCGCGTTGTTGGCGGCCTTCACCGCGGTCTCGGAGGCGAACAGCTTGGCCATCGAGGCCGCGGTGCCGAACGGCTCGCCCCGGTCGACCAGATCGGCCGCGCGCCAGGCCAGCAGCCGGGCCGCCTCGGTCTCCACCGCGATATCGGCGAGCAACTCCTGGACGAGCTGATACCCCGCGATGGGCTTGCCGAACTGCTCGCGCTCCCCCGCGTAGCGCACCGCGGCCTCGAGGCACGCCCGCGCCACCCCGACGCACCCTGCGGCCACCCCCATCCGGCCCTTGTCCAGGGCGGCCATCGCGATCCGGAACCCCTCGCCCTCCGCGCCCAGGCGCAGCGCGTCGGGCACCCGCACCCCGTCGAGGACGAGTTCGGCGGTGGCCTGCCCGCGCAGGCCGAGCTTGCCCTTGATCTCGGTGCGACCGAAGCCCGGCGCGTCGGTCGGGACGAGGAAGGCGGTGACACCCTTGGGCCCCGGACCGCCGGTGCGCGCGAACACCAGCGCGACATCGGCCCAGGTGCCGTTGGTGATGAAGATCTTGGTGCCGTCGATGACCCAGTCGTCGCCGTCGCGGGTGGCGCGGGTGATCAGGTTCGCGGCGTCGGAGCCGTTGCCCGGCTCGGTGAGCGCGAAGCAGCCCAGCCGCTCGCCCGCGCACAGCGGCGGCAGGAAGCGGTGCTTCTGCTCCTCGGTGCCGTAGGCCGCGATCGACTTGCCGACCAGCCCCAGCGACACCGAGACGATGCCGCGCACCGCGCTGTCGCCCCGGCCGAGTTCCTCGAGCAGCACGCAGTAGGCCAGTGCGTCGCCGCCGGAGCCGCCGTACTGCTCGTCGATCCCGATGCCGAGGAAGCCCAGCGCGCCGAGCTTGCCGACGATCGCGGGGTCGACCGATTCGGCCCGATCCCACTCGGTGGCGTACGGCACGACCTCCTTGTCCACCCAGGTGCGGGCGAGTTCACGCAGATCGTGATGGGCGGGACTGAGTGCGAGATCCATCGGGCGGACTCCTGAACCGAACGGTGTTAGTTTTACCGGTGGCACGGTAACCTAACGCCGTTCGGTTATGCAAGAGCCGCCTCGGAGATCGGTGATAGCGTTCGGATCCGATCCCGGAGCAGACAAGGAGCCCCCGCATGGCGAGGCCGCGCGTACCGCTGTTGAGCCGCGAGCGCATCCGCGACACCGCGCTGACCCTCGTCGACCGCGACGGCCTGGCCGAGGTCTCCATGCGCAAGCTGGCCGCCGAACTGGGCGTGCGGGCCGCCTCGCTCTACGGCCACTACCCGAACAAGGACGACCTGTTCGACGACATCGCGACGGGCATCATGAGCCACGTCGACACCTCGGGCTTCGACACCCTGCCCTGGGACGACGGCCTGACCGCCTGGGCGCGCAGCTACCGCGCGGCGCTGGTCGCGCACCCGAATTTCGTGCCGTATCTGGCCGCGGGCCCCGGCCGTCGCGCGGAGAACCTGCGCGCGGCCGACGCCGTGCACGGCGCCCTGGTCGGAGCGGGCTGGCCGCCGCGCTACGCGACCATGATCGGCGCGGCCACCCGCTACCTGGTGATGGGCTCGACCGTCGGCTCGTTCGCGGGCGGTTTCGCCGACGACGTGCAGGTCTACCGGGACCGCTATCCGCACCTGAACCAGGCGCACCTGCTGCGCGCGGTGGCCGACGAGATCGACGACGACAGCTTCGAGCTGGCCCTGACCGCGTTCGTCGCCGGACTGCGCGGCACCTACGCCAGCGTGGTCGGCACCGCCTGAGCGGCCCCGGACACACGACGGGACCGGTGGCGCCTACGCATCGCTCCCATGCGCCACCGGTCCCGTCGACACCCCCCGTCTCGGGGGTTCGCCTACATCGAGGCGATCAGCCGGTCGACGCGCTCGTCGACCGACCGGAAGGGATCCTTGCACAACACCGTGCGTTGCGCTTGATCGTTCAACTTCAGATGCACCCAGTCGACCGTGAAGTCGCGGCCCGCTTCCTGGGCGGCGGTGATGAAGTCACCGCGCAGCTTGGCCCGGGTGGTCTGCGGCGGGGTCTCCACCGCGGCGTCCACGGCCTCGTCCTCGGTGATCCGCTTGGCCAGACCCTTGCGCTGCAGCAGGTCGAACACCCCGCGACCGCGCTTGATGTCGTGGTAGGCCAGGTCCAGCTGGGCGATCTTGGGATCGGACAGCTCCATGCTGTAGCGGTCCTGGTAGCGCTGGAACAGCTTGCGCTTGATCACCCAGTCGATCTCGGTGTCGACCTTGGCGAAGTCCTGCGCCTCGACCGCGTCGAGGGTGCGGCCCCACAGGTCGACCACCGCGTCGACCTGCGGATCGCGATCGCGATTGCGCAGGTGCTCGACGGCGCGCGCGTAGTACTCGCGCTGGATCTCGAGCGCGCTGGCCTGCCGACCACCGGCCAACCGGACCGGACGACGGCCGGTCAGATCGTGGCTTACCTCGCGGATCGCGCGGATCGGGTTGTCGAGGGCGAAGTCGCGGAACGACACGCCCGCCTCGATCATCTCCAGCACCAGCGAGGCGGTGCCCACCTTGAGCATCGTGGTCGGCTCGGCCATGTTGGAGTCGCCGACGATCACGTGCAGGCGCCGGTACTTCTCGGCGTCGGCGTGCGGCTCGTCGCGGGTGTTGATGATCGGGCGCGAGCGGGTGGTCGCCGAGGAGACGCCCTCCCAGATGTGCTCGGCGCGCTGGGACAGGCAGAAGGTGGCCGCCTTGGGCGTCTGCAACACCTTGCCCGCACCGCAGATGAGCTGGCGGGTGACCAGGAACGGGAGCAACACGTCCGAGATCCGGGAGAACTCGCCCGCGCGCACCACGAGGAAGTTCTCGTGGCAGCCGTAGGAGTTGCCCGCGGAGTCGGTGTTGTTCTTGAACAGGTAGATATCGCCGCCGATACCCTCCTCGGCCAGGCGCTGCTCGGCGTCGATCAGCAGGTCCTCCAGGACCCGCTCACCGGCGCGGTCGTGGGTGACCAGCTGCACCAGGCTGTCGCATTCCGCGGTCGCGTACTCCGGGTGTGATCCGACGTCGAGGTACAACCTGGCACCGTTGCGAAGGAAAACGTTAGAGCTACGGCCCCAGGACACCACCCGGCGGAACAGGTACCGGGCTACCTCGTCGGGGGACAGCCGACGGTGACCGTGGAAGGTGCATGTCACACCGAACTCGGTCTCGATCCCCATGATTCGTCGCTGCACACCATCGACACTACAGCCATGAGCAGTGCCCGCGCGGCGCTCCGGACAACCCATTCGCATACGTGTTCACAACGATTCGGACAGTGTCATCGGCCGGTCGCACGCACGACGCCGGGCCCGCGAACCGTGGTGGTTCGCGGGCCCGGCGTGATCATGACGGCGGGCTACTCCCCCGCGTCGTCCTCGGGTTCGGGCAGCTTCGCGTCTTTCACGGGCTTGGCCTTCGGCGCGCTGCCCAGCGCCTTCTCCAGGGCGGCACCCTGCAGCCGACGGAAGGCCCGTCGGGGCCGTGCCTGCTCGAGCGTGGCCACCTCGAGGGAGGCCACACCGAGAGCGCGCTTGTCCTTGTCGGCCTCCGGCTGCCCGGTCTGGAGCGCGCCGATCGCCACCTTCAGGGCGGCGTCGAGCGACAATCCCGGCTTGTAGGCGGCCTTGAGCGCGGTCACGATGGGTTCGGTGGTGCCACCCATCACGACGTATTCGCGCTCGTCGACGATCGAGCCGTCGAAGGTGATCCGGTACAGCACCGAGGTCGGCGACTGCTCCGGATAGCCCACCTCGGCCACGCACAGCTCCACCTCGTAGGGCTTGAGCTGATCGGTGAAGATCGAGCCGAGGCTCTGCGCGTACAGGTTGGCCAGGCCACGGCCGGTGACATCGCGCCGGTCGTACTGGTAGCCCTTCAGGTCGGCCTGCAGGATGCCGCCGCGGCGCAGGGCCTCGAACTCGTTGTACTTGCCCACGGCCGCGAACCCGATGCGGTCGTAGAGCTCACTGATCTTGTGCAAGGTCGCCGACGGATTCTCCGCGACGAACAGCACGCCATTGTCGTACACCAGCACCACCACGCTGCGACCTCGCCCGATGCCCTTGCGGGCGAGCTCGGTCTTGTCGCGCATGATCTGCTCGGCGGACGCGTAGTAAGGCAGCGTCATGCGCTGGCACCCCCGTTCTGTGCGGCCGCCCGGTCGACCGCGATCGCCGTGGCGACCGCGGCGAGCTCGTCTTCGCCGACCTCCACCGCGCCCTCGGCGTCGATCAGCACCACCGTCGGGTAGATCCCGCGCAGCGGGTCCGGCCCGCCGGTGGCGGTGTCGTCGTCGGCGGCGTCGACCAGCGACTCGACCGCGATCCGCAGGGCCTGCTCGTGGTCGAGACCGGCCCGGTAGGTCTTCTTCAGCGAGGACTTGGCGAACATCGAGCCGGAACCGACCGCGGTGTAGCCGAAACGCTCCTCACTGCGTGAACCCACCACATCGAACGACACGATCCGCCCGGCCCTGTCCGGGTCGGTGACCTGGTCGTCGAATCCGACCAGCAGCGGCACCACGGCCAGCCCCTGCATGGCGGCCGGGAGATTGTCGCGCACCATCTTCGACAGCTTGTTGGCCTTGCCGTCGAAGGTCAGTGACACACCTTCGATCTTCTCGTAGTACTCGAGCTCCACCGCGAACAACCGCACCATCTCCACGGCCAGCCCGGCCGTGCCCGCGATACCCGCCGCGGAGAAGGTGTCGGTGATGTACACCTTCTCCATGTCGCGCGAGGCCACCAGGTTGCCCTGGGTGGCCCTGCGGTCGCCCGCGATCAGCACGCCGCCGCGGTAGCTGACCGCGACGATGGTGGTGCCGTGCGGCGCGAAATCCGCCGAGGCGGTCATGTCGGACGCACCGAACCTGTTGCCGGGCAACAGGTCCGGTGCGTGCATGCGCAGATGTTCGGTGAACGAGGAGAGAGCCTGCCCCGCGTGGAGGCGCAACGGATCACCTGAGGTCACTGGCCGCCCTTCTGCACATATGCCCGCACGAAGTCCTCGGCGTTCTCCTCGAGCACGTCATCGATCTCGTCGAGCAGGTCGTCGGTCTCCTCCGCCAGCTTCTCGCGGCGCTCCTGCCCGGCCGCGTCGACGCCCTCGGGGCCCTCGTCCTCGTCGCCACCCCCGGCGCGCTTGGTCTGCTCTTGTGCCATGGCCGCCGACCTCCTCTTCCTCATCACGATGTTCGTGCCAGTCCCTCAACCCTACCGAGCGGATCCGACAAGGTGGTCTATTAGCGATCGGATTGTCGCCCTACCGTGCCGGGAATCGCCTCAGTGGGTGAGCTGTTCGACGAGCTCGGCGGCCGATTCCGCGGCGTCGAGCAGCTTGCCGACGTGGGCTTTCGTGCCCCGGCGCGGCTCCAGGGTGGGGATGCGCACCAGCGAATCGCCCCCGAGATCGAAGATCACCGAATCCCAACTGGCGGCGGCGATATCGGCGCCGAAACGGCGCAGACACTCACCGCGGAAGTAGGCGCGGGTGTCGGTGGGCGGCTTGGTCATGGCGTCGAGCACCTGCTGCTCGCTGACCAGGCGCTTCATCGAGCCCCGGGCGACCAGACGGTTGTAGAGACCCTTGTCCAGGCGCACATCGGAGTACTGCAGGTCCATCAGGTGCAGTTTCGGCGCGGCCCAGCCCAGCCCCTCGCGGCTGCGCATGCCCTCGAGCAGGCGCAGCTTGGCGGGCCAGTCGAGCAGGTTGGCGCACTCCATCGGGTCGCGCTCGAGCAGGTCCAAGACCATCGCCCAGTTGTCGACGATGTCGCGCACGCGCGGGTCGTCGTTGCCCTCGCGGTCGACGAACTTGGCCACCCGCTCGTGGTAGAGCCGTTGCAGCGCAAGGCCGGTCAGCTCGCGGCCGTCGGCCAGCGCCACGGTGGCGCGCAGGCTCGGGTCGTGGCTGATCTGGTGCACGGCGGTGACCGGGCGGGCCAGCTGGAACTCCGAGAGGTCCTCGCCCGCCTCGATCAGATCCAGCACCAGCGCGGTGGTGCCGACCTTGAGATAGGTCGACATCTCGGCCAGGTTGGCGTCGCCGATGATCACGTGCAGGCGCCGGTACTTGTCGGCGTCGGCGTGCGGCTCGTCGCGGGTGTTGATGATGCCGCGCTTGAGCGTGGTCTCCAGGCCGACCTCGACCTCGATGTAGTCGGCGCGCTGGGACAGCTGGAAGCCCGCGTGGTCACCGGACTGCCCGATACCGACCCGGCCGGACCCGCAGATGACCTGCCGGGAGACGAAGAACGGGGTCAGACCGGCGATGATGTGGCTGAACGGGGTGTCACGGCTCATCAGGTAGTTCTCGTGGGTGCCGTAGGAGGCGCCCTTGCCGTCGACGTTGTTCTTGTACAGCTGCAGCCGAGGGGCGCCGGGCACGCTCGAGGCGTGCCGGGCGGCGGCCTCCATCACCCGCTCACCGGCCTTGTCCCAGATCACCGCGTCGAGCGGGTCGACGACCTCGGGCGCGGAGTACTCGGGGTGGGCGTGGTCGACGTAGAGCCGGGCGCCGTTGGTGAGGATCATGTTGGCGGCGCCGACCTCGTCGGCGTCGATCACGGGAGCGGGTCCGCTCATCCGGCTCAGGTCGAAACCACGCGCGTCACGCAGCGGGGATTCCACCTCGTAGTCCCAGCGGGTCCGCTTGGCTCGCGGCACCCCTTCGGCGGCCGCGTAGGCGAGCACGGCCTGGGTGGAGGTGAGGATCGGGTTGGCCGTCGGCTCCGTGGGGGTCGAGATGCCGTACTCGACCTCGATTCCGATGATGCGCTGCATGCTGTCGAGCCTAGGCGACGCGCCCGGCCCGCACCCGCATCTCGCTCCGAGCGCCCTCCCCGCCCAGCTCAGCCCGGCGCACTCGGCAGATCGATCGATCCGGTGTCCGCCGCTGGGGGGACCCCGCGGTGGTCCTCGCGGGCGATCCGGCCCGCTCGAGCCGTCGCGATACTCGATCCATGACCGAGACCGCGCCCCGCCTCGCCGCCGTCCGCCCGGACCGGCCCGGCCGCCTGCTCGCCCTGGATGTCCTGCGCGGCATCGCGATTCTGGGCACCCTCGGGACCAATATCTGGATCTTCACCGACCCGGGCGGACTCCTCGGCTACATCGACGGGCTCGGCGCGACCGCGGAGAACGGCTGGATGTGGTCGGAGCGGGTGCTCCAGCAGCTCGTGCAGGGCAAGTTCCTCGGACTGCTCACGGTGATGTTCGGCATCGGGTTGGCCATCCAGCAGTCCTCGGCCCAGCGGGCGGGCAGGCGGTGGCCGGGCGGTTACCCGTGGCGCGCGGCGCTGCTGTTCCTCGACGGTCTGCTGAACTTCCTGCTGGTCGCGGAGTTCGACGTGCTCATGGGCTACGCGGTCACCGGCCTGGTGGTGGCCTACCTGCTGGCGACGAGCGAACGCGCCCAGCGCCGCTGGGTGATCGTCGCGACCTCGATCCATCTCACGCTGCTCACCCTCATCGCCGTGGCCCTGGCCTTCGAACCGGCCGGACAGAGCGGCGCCTCGTCGGTGCCCGACCCGAATCCCTATGCGGACGGCTCGTTCTGGGATCTGGTGCTGTTCCGCCTCCACCACGCCGCCGCGTTCCGGGTGGAGGCGATCTTCATCTTCCCGATGTCGGTGGCCCTGTTCCTGATCGGCGCCCGGCTCTTCCGCGCCGGGGTCTTCCGTCCCGAGGGCGCGCGAATCCGCCGGTGGCTCATGATCGTCGGCTTCGGCATCGCGGCCCCGATCGACTTCGTGGTCGGTGTCTTCGTGGGCGGCGATCTGGTCCTGTTCACCCGCTACGGCACCGCGCCGCTGGTCTCGCTGGGCATCCTCGCCGCGGTCGCGGCCTTCTATCTGCGCAGGCCACGGCTGGGTTTCGCGGGCACGCGCCTGAGCGAGGTCGGCCGCACCGCGCTGAGCTGCTACATCCTGCAGAATCTGATCGCCGGAATCCTGTGCTACGGCTGGGGTTTCGGGCTCGCCGCGCGAGTGTCCGTCGACGCGCGGGTGCCGTTCACCCTCGCGATCTACCTGGTGGTCATCCTGGCGATCACCGCCTTCGCCCACCTGTGGCTGCGCCGCTTCGAGCGCGGGCCGGTGGAATGGCTGTGGCACCGCACCTATCGCCTGGTGGCACCGGCGGGCTGATCAGCGCAGGCGGGCCTCGGGCGGCGGGGCCGCGTCCGGGGCCACCAGCAGATCGGCGACCAGCGAATCCCGTTGCAGCGGAACGCCGAGACTGCGTGCGTTGCCCTCGAACAGCGAGAGCACCGACTCGGTGAGAATGCCCTGGATCTGCTCGGCGCCCAGCACCGGTTCCGGCTCCGCCCGCCAGCTCGCGACGACTCCGTCGACGAGCCCGACCATCCCGAAGGCCATCGGCCGGGCCCTGGCCGGATCGATGCCGAAGCGGGCCAGGGTGGCGGCGAACATGTCGGCCAGCTGACCGCCGACCTCGCGACCCGCGCCGGACAGGCTCGCACCGCCCTCCTGGGGCGCGTCGCCGAGGAAGCGGTGCAGGTTCGGATGCAGCTCGATCCAGTCGAGGTAGGTGCCGATGGCGCCGCGCACCGCGTCCTTGAGGGTGCCGTTGGGCTGCAGCGCGGGCAGCAACTCGGCGAGCAGGAGTTCGAGGATGCGCCTGCGGGCGAGCGCGTCGAGTTCGGCGCGACCACCGATGTGGCGGTACACCACCGGCCGGGGCAGCGCGAGGTGCTCGGCGATCAGCTGCACCGAGATCTCCACGCCGTGCTGTTCGATCACCTCGACCGCGGCGTCGATCATCTCCGCGCGGCGGCGGGCCTTGTGCCCGTGCCAGCGGGTGGCGCGCCCGTCGCCGACGGGCTGCTCGGCATGGGCGGAAGGTGCAGTCACAGCCCCCACGATACGCGGACGGCCGGTGCCCGTGACATCGTGTTCCAGCAAACCGGGGCGTCGGTCGCGGCCGGGTATGCTCGGCGACATGCGGACCCGGGCGATGGTGATGGCGTACGCGGTACTCGCGTGCCTGCTGCCCGCCTTCGTGCTGCTCACCGTACCGGGCGGGGAGGCCGCCCGCGCGCTGGCCGTCGGTGCTGTCGCCGCGGCCATGGTCTGCGCGCTCGCCGCGATCACCACCTACCGCCACCTGCCGCTGCGGGTCGCCACCGCCGGTCCACCCCGTTCCGCCCAGCGCAGACTGCGCGGATCCTTCCTGCCGCAGAGCAATCCGGACTCCCCCGGCCGTCCCCGACCACGGGCCCCGGGAGCCGATCACCGCTGACAGGCCGCTACGGCGTCCCTGTCGGATTCGTGATCCCTCCCTCTTCCGTGCGTTCCCGCACGCCGTCCGGACAGGTCGTTGCGTCATGCTCGATATCGTCTACATCCCGGTCTCCGCCCTCCTGTGGTGCTGGCACCGGCTCTTCGCCCTCCCCTTCGGCCCGGCCGACGGGCTCGCCTGGCTGCTGGCCGTGGTGGCACTCTTGGTCACCGTGCGCGCGCTGCTGATCGTCCCGGCGCTACGTCAGGCCCGGTCCCAGGCCACCCTGCGCGCACTGCAACCACGCGTGGAGCGCCTGCGCGCCGCCCACCGCGACGACCCCCGCGCGCAGGCCACCAGTATCCGCGCCCTGCACCGTGAGCACGGCGTGCGCTTGTTCGCCGGGTTGCTCCCGCTGCTCGGCCAGGCCCTGGTGTTCCTCGGGCTGTTCCACGTCCTGCGCTCCTTCGACCGCACTCACGCCTCCGCCCTCGGCCCCTTCGCCTCGACCAGCAGTCCGCTGACCGACGAGGCCAATCGCGCCACCGCCAACTACCTGTTCGGCGCTCCCGAGGTCCGCGCCTTCCTCGACGCCCATCTCTTCGGCGCTCCCCTGTCGGCGACCGTCTCCAGCGCGGGCGATCTGCTGTTCTCGGTGGCCGCGCTGGCCGTCCCGCTGGCGTTGCTCGCGGCGGTGGCCACCCATCTCACGGCCCGGCTCGCGCCGGTCGGCACCGACGGCACGGCCGCCGTGATGCGGGTGCTCTCGCTGTGGGTGTTCCCGGCGGGCGCGCTGGTGAGCGGGGCGATCATGCCGGTGGTCGTGCTGGTGTATTTCGCCACCAATGCCGTGTGGACGTGCGCGCAGCAGTACGTCATCCGGCGGGTGCTCGCCGCGGAGGCCACCGCCGCGGCGGTCGCCGCCACCGCAGCGGCCCGGGCCAGCGCGCCGCGACCGGGAGCAAAACCGCGCCGTCGGTGAACGGCGTTACCCTCGGGCGGTGTCCGCGCACCCGGAATCGGAACTGCTCGCCGTCTACGACGCCGCCGGGACGGTGATCGGTGCCGCCGAGCGCGGCACCGTCTACCGCGACGGACTCTGGCACGCCAGCGCCGGGGTGCTCGTCCGGTCCGGTGACGGCCGCCGCGTGTACGTCCACCGGCGGACCGACAGCAAACTCGTGTTCGCCGGGCTGCACGACTGCCTGGCCGGTGGCGTGGTGGACGCCGGGGAGGACCCGGCCGACACCGCCGTGCGCGAACTGCGCGAGGAACTCGGTATCACCCTGCCCGCGCACACCCGACTGCCGTTGCGCGCCAGCGTGTCCTGGGACGGCGACTGGGCGGGCCGCGCGCTGCGCTGTCACCTGTTCGGTTACGAGGTGCGCTATGACGGGCCGATCCACCACCAGCCCACCGAGATCGCCGCGGGCTGGTGGTGCGAGATCGCCGAACTCCGTGCGCTGCTGCGGGATCCGACGTGGCCGTTCGTCCCCGACACCCGCCTGCTGCTGACCGACCTGCTGGCCGACCACAGCGACCGACACGACGGACTCACCACGTGAAACCCGCCGGGAAATCCCCTATCGGTCCAGGCCGCGCAGGGTTTCCTCGTCCCTGGCGACCACCGCGCCGCCGTCGGCGGTGAGCACGATCGGGCGCTGGATCAGCTTCGGATGCTCGGCCAGCGCGGCCAGCCACCGCTCCCGATCGGCCTCGGTGCGGCCCCAGCCGCTCAGGCCGAGTTCCTTGGCGACGTCCTCGCCGGTGCGCGTGATCTCCCAGGGTTCGGCGCCCAGCCGCGCGAGCACCGCGCGCAGTTCCTCGACGGTCGGCGGATCGTCGAGATAGCGGCGCACGGTGTAGTCCACGCCGGTCGCGTCGAGGTGCGCGGCGGCGTTGCGGCTCTTGGAGCAGCGCGGGTTGTGCCAGATCTCGGTGTGCCCAGACGTCATGGGCCCCAGCGTAGTGGCCCGTCGTGCTGCGGCCTCGTGACGATCCGACGGTCCGCGCGCGTGTGACGGCGGCTACTGGCAGGATGCGCGGTACATCGTCCGGTTCCACCCCAGCCCGAGGAGACACCGTCCAGGTGAGCACCCCATCGCAGGCCCGATCCCTCCGCCGCGCCGTCTTCGGCCTCGCCGCCGCCGTGGCGACCCTGGTGGCCGTGGCACCGGCCGCCCACACCGCGCCCGTCCAGCAGACGGTGATCCCCGGGTGCGTCCCCGCCGCCGCGGGCCAGCCCAACGGCAAGCAGTGGCCCGTCGAGCCCCCGCTCACCATCGACCCGGCGGCCGCCTACACCGCCACCCTGAACACCACCTGCGGCCCCGTGACCGTCGACCTCGACGCCGCGTCCGCCCCGCGCACGGTCAACTCGTTCGTCTTCCTGGCTGGTGAGGGCTACTTCGACCACACCCGCTGCCACCGACTCACCACCGACGGCATCTACGTGCTGCAGTGCGGCGATCCCACCGCGACCGGCCGGGGCGGACCGGGCTACCAGTTCGGTGATGAGAACCTCGCGGGGGCGGTCTACCCGGCGGGCACCGTCGCCATGGCCAACGCGGGCCCCGGCACCAACGGCAGCCAGTTCTTCCTGGTCTACCGCGACACCCAGCTGCCCCCGAACTACACCCCGTTCGGCCGCGTGACGGGCGGCCTGGACGCGCTCACCACCATCGCCGACGCCGGTGTGGTCGGCGGCGGACCGGACGGCACCCCGGTCGCCGACGTGGTCTTCGACGCGGTGACCACCACCCAGGGCTGAGAAGAACGACGAGGGCCGCGACTCCCGGCTGGGAGTCGCGGCCCTCGTCGTGGCTGGGGCGGGATCAGCCCGCGCTGATCGAGCTGAACAGGTTCTGGATGGTCAGCAGGATCACTTCGGTCAGGAAATCGGCGGCCGAACCGGTCATGGCAACACTCCTCGGGTACGAGTCCTCATCAGGTGGGACGAACATGTGAAGCATGTCCTATCCACACTTGGGAGCGCAGCGTTTTCCGGAAAATAAACGAACGAAACGACGGCAGGCCGTGTTCCGGTGCGGAACACGGCCTGCCTGGTCGGTAGAGGTTACAGGTACTGACCCGTGTTGGACTCGGTGTCGATCGCCCGGCTGGCCGAGGCGTTCTTGCCGGTGACCAGGGTGCGGATGTAGACGATCCGCTCGCCCTTCTTGCCCGAGATCCGTGCCCAGTCGTCGGGGTTGGTGGTGTTGGGCAGGTCCTCGTTCTCGGCGAACTCGTCGACGATCGAGTCGAACAGGTGCTGGATGCGCAGACCCGGGTTGCCCGTGTCGAGCACCGACTTGATCGCGTACTTCTTGGCCCGGTCCACGATGTTCTGGATCATGGCGCCGGAGTTGAAGTCCTTGAAGTACAGGACCTCCTTGTCACCGTTGGCGTAGGTGACCTCCAGGAAGCGGTTGTCGTCGCTCTCGGCGTACATCCGGTCGACGACCTTCTCGATCATCGCGTCCACGCAGGCGGCCTTGTCGCCGTCGAACTCGCGCACGTCGTCGACGTGCAGGGGCAGCGTCTCGGTGAGGTACTTCGAGAAGATGTCCTGCGCCGACTCCGCGTCCGGCCGCTCGATCTTGATCTTCACGTCCAGGCGGCCCGGCCGCAGGATCGCGGGGTCGATCATGTCCTCGCGGTTGGAGGCGCCGATGACGATGACGTTCTCCAGGCCCTCGACACCGTCGATCTCCGAAAGCAGCTGGGGCACAACGGTGGTCTCCACATCGGAGGAGACACCCGAACCACGGGTGCGGAAGATCGAGTCCATCTCGTCGAAGAACACGATCACCGGGGTGCCCTCGGAGGCCTTCTCGCGCGCCCGCTGGAAGATGATCCGGATGTGACGCTCGGTCTCGCCGACGAACTTGTTGAGCAGCTCGGGGCCCTTGATGTTGAGGAAGAAGGACTTGGCCTCCTTGGCGTCCTCACCGCGGGCTTCGGCGATCTTCTTGGCCAGCGAGTTGGCCACGGCCTTGGCGATCAGGGTCTTACCGCAGCCGGGCGGACCGTAGAGCAGCACGCCCTTCGGCGGGCGCAGCGCGTACTCGCGGAACAGATCCTTGTGCAGGAAGGGCAGTTCCACCGCGTCGCGGATCTGCTCGATCTGTCGGCCGAGGCCACCGATGTCGGTGTAGTCGACGTCGGGAACCTCTTCCAGGACAAGGTCTTCCACCTCGGCCTTGGGCACCCGCTCGAAGGCGAAGCCCGCCTTGGTGTCGACCAGCAGCGAATCACCCGGGCGCAGTTTGCGAATGGGGGAATCGGGGTCGTCCATGTCGTCGTACTCGGCGATCTTGGACAGCGGGCCCGACAGCCACACCACGCGTTCCTCGTCGGCGTGACCGACCACCAGCGCGCGGCGGCCGTCGTCGAGAATCTCACGCAGCGTGCCGATTTCGCCGATGGCGTCGAAGTTGCCCGCCTCGACCACGGTGAGCGCCTCGTTCAGGCGGACCGTCTGGCCGTATTCGAGCGTGGCGACGTCGATGTTGGGCGAGCAGGTCAGGCGCATCTTGCGACCGGAGGTGAAGACGTCGACGGTCTGATCCTCGTAGGTGTGGATGACGATGCCGTAGCCGCTGGGCGGCTGTCCGAGGCGATCGACTTCCTCACGCAGGGCGATCAGCTGTTGACGCGCTTCCTTGAGCGTGTCCATCAACTTGCCGTTGCGGATGGTCAGCGAATCGATCCGTGCTTCCAATTCGCGTGCGCGATCCGGCGAGTCGGCGAGTTGTCTGCGAAGAGCAGCCGCCTCGGCGCGTACCGCCTCGAGCTCTCGCCAGGCCGCCGAATCCGAATTCTCGTTGGGGCTCATGATGCTGCTCCTCCCAGTCCCGGTCTTTCAACGCTACCGGGCGCGGTCCGTTCTCGCTTTCCGACATGGTTTCGTCGTGATCACATCTTGTACGGTGACGAGCCTATCCGCCCCCGTCTCCCCACATGTTAGGCTCCCCTAACACCCCGATGCCGGGGCACCAGGCGAGTGCGCTCGCCATCGAGCCGAAAGGTTGCTGAGCATGCTCCTTCCTCCCCGTACAGTCCGTGTCACCGTAGCTACCGCCGCTGCGGCACTCGCCGTGACCATCGGGCTGACCGGTTGCGGCGACTCCGATGATTCCTCGACGAAGACCACCAGCAGCAGTACCAGTATCGCGGCCGCTCCGTCCAGCGATTCGGCAACTCCGGCCCCGTCCGGCCAGACCGCCGGGGCGCCGACGGCCGAGACGCTGAAGGAGACGCTGGTGAAGTTCGGCGACCCGGCGGTGTCCACCGACGACAAGTCGAAGCTGATCGTCAACGGCGAGGCGCGCAAGTCCAATATCGACCAGATGAACGGCATGCTGGCGGGCTACACCCTCACCTTCGCCGTCGACAACGTCGTGACCAGCGGGAACACCGCGACCGCCGATGTCACCATCACCTCCCCGCACGGCACCGCCCCGGCCTTCCCGGTCACCTGGGAGCAGGTCGACGGCACCTGGAAGATCTCCGACAACAGCGGCTGCCTGCTGCTGGGCTTCGCCCAGGCCCCCTGCGCGCCCGCCTGAGCCGCGCGCCACGCCCCGGGTCGGCTGCCTGCCGACCCGGGTTTTTTGTGCCCGTGCGCCCCGGCTGAGTAGTTCTGCGCTGTGCCGGTGACCCGGACTCTGCGAGGGTCTGTGCCATGAACGTGTTTCCCGGTGTCGCGACGGTCGCGGCGCACACCCCGGCCGACCGCGACCGGTTCCTGGATCTGGTGCGGTTGGCCTCGCTGCTCGTGGTCGTCGCCGGGCACTGCCTGATGCTGACGGTGGTGCTCGACGGCGACCGGGTGGAGTTCGGCAACGTCCTCGCCGATCTGCCCGCGCTCCAGGCGCTGACCTGGGTGTTGCAGGTGCTGCCGCTGTTCTTCTTCGCCGGGGTCGCGGCCGGGGCGCGCGGCATCGGGCCGGGAACGTCGTGGGGTGGCTGGCTGTTCCGGCGCACCCAGCGCCTGGTGCGTCCGCTCGGGTGGTTCCTGCTGGCCTCGGCGGTGCTGGTGGCGGTGGCGCAGCGCGTGCTGCCGCCCGGCTGGCAGCGACCGCTGGCGGTGACCAGTGTCCAATTGCTGTGGTTTCTCGGCGTGTACCTGGTGGTGCTGGCGTGTACGCCCGCGCTGGCGGCGCTCGTGACGACCGGTCGCCGGATGTTTGCCACGGTGGCCGTGCTGGCGCTGGCGGCGGCGGTGATCGACGAGGTACGCCGCCGCGGCGGTCCCGCCGAGCTCGGTTATGTGAATTTCGCCGTCTGGCTGATCCCGGCGGTGCTCGGCATCGGCTATCTGCGGGGTCTGCTGGCCACGCGCACCGCGGCGGTGCTCGCGGGCGTCGTCCTGATGCTCGATGTCGCGCTGGTGGCGGTCGGGCCCTACGAGCTGAGTCTGGTCACCGTGCCGGGGCAGCGGCTGTCGAATCTGGCGCCGCCCTCGCTGCTGCTGGCCGGGCACGCGGTGGTGCTGTGCTGCGCGGCCGTCGCGGCGGCGCCGTGGTTGCGGCGCCTGGCCGCGCGGCCGCGGGTGTGGTGGGTGACGGTGATCGGCAACACCGGCGCGATGACGCTGTACCTGTGGCACATGCCGGTGCTGCTCACGGTGCTCGTGCTCGGTCACTTCGCCGGGCTGCACCGCACCCGTCCCGGGCAGCCGGGGTTCTGGTCGCTCACCGTGGCGCAGCTGGTGTTGACGGCGGCGGGCACCGCGGTGCTGTTCCTGGCCCTGCGCGGGCTGGAGAACACGCCCCTGCGCTGGTGGGACGACGCGGTCCGCCCGGTGCGCGGAGGCTGGTCGGCGGTGACGGTGCTCGCGGTGATCGCGGCCGGATGCGCGCTGCTGCAGGCCACCCGGTTCGGGCTCACCGCCGAGGGCGCGCGCTGGCTGACCTGCTCGGCCGGATGCCTGCTGACCGCGCGCGTACTCACCCGCGCGCGGCCGCGGACGAGCGGGCTCAGCCCTTCGAAGGACGGCGCTGCGGCTTCGGTGTGACCGTGCCCTCGGCCAGCCTGCGCGCGCTCACCAGGAACGCCGTGTGCCCCTGCATGCGGTGTTCCGGGCGCACGGCCAGGCCGACGACGTGCCAGCCACGCACCATCGACTCCCACGAGCGCGGCTCGGTCCAGCACTCCTGCTCGCGCAGCGCCTCGACGACCTTGGACAGCTGGGTGACGGTGGCCACGTAGACGATCAGCACCCCGCCGGGCACCAGCGCCTTGGACACCGCGGGCAGCGCGTCCCACGGCGCCAGCATGTCCAGCACCACCCGGTCGACCTGCGGACCCTCGTACTGGGCCACATCCGCCACCGTCAGCGACCAGTTGTCCGGGCGCCCGCCGAAGAAGGTCTCCACATTGCGCACGGCGTGCTCGGCGTGGTCGTCGCGGATCTCGTAGGAGATCACCTCGCCCTCGGGGCCGACCGCGCGCAGCAGCGAGCAGGTCAGCGCGCCGGATCCGGCACCGGCCTCGAGCACCCGGGCGCCGGGGAACACGTCGCCCTCGTGCACGATCTGGGCGGCGTCCTTGGGGTAGATCACGGCCGCGCCGCGCGGCATCGACAGCACGTAGTCGACCAGCAGCGGGCGCAGGGCGAGGTAGGGGGTGCCGTTGGTGGACTTCACGACGGTGCCCTCGTCGGTACCGATGAGGTCGTCGTGCTTGATGCCACCCCGGTGGGTATGGAATTCCTTACCCTCCTCCAGCAGCACCGTGTAGAGGCGCCCCTTGGCATCGGTCAGCTGCACGCGGTCCCCGATGGTGAACGGACCGGTTCGTCTGGCCGTCATGGATCTCCATTTCTCTCAGCGGAAACCTCCAGCCTGCCAGGCTGTGTGATCGCGTCACCGCACGGGGTGACCGCGCCCGGCCGCGCCGCGATCCGACCTTCGGTGTCGGTGGGTGCCGATACCCTGCGCAGTATGTCCGCACCGGTGCCCGTGTCCCTCGCCGACGACCCCGCCGACGCCCCCTCGCCGCGGTCGCGCCCGGCGCTGTCGCCTTCGCGCGCAAGCGATTTCAAGCAGTGTCCACTGAAGTACCGGCTGCGGGCGATCGATCGGATTCCGGAGCCGCCGTCGCGGGCCGCGGTGCGGGGCACCGTCGTGCACGCCGTGCTCGAGGATCTGTTCGGATTACCGGCCGCGCAGCGACATCCGGAACACGCGGCCGCGCTGGTCCCGGCCGCGTGGGAGCGGGTGCGGGCCGGGCGCGAGGGGCTCGACGAGCTGGTCGCCGAGGGCGGTCCGGAGAAGCTGTTCACGGAGGTGCGGCGACTGGTCGAGGGCTACTACGAGCTGGAGGACCCGCGCCGGTTCGAGCCCGAGTCGCTGGAGGAGCGGGTCGAGGTGGAGCTCGACGGTGACGTACCGCTGCGCGGGTTCGTCGACCGTATCGATGTGGCACCGTCGGGTCTGCTGCGTGTGGTCGACTACAAGACCGGCCGCTCCCCCGGCCCGCTGCACGAGGCCCGCGCGCTGTTCCAACTCAAGTTCTACGCCCTGGTGATCCTGCGCACCCGGGGCATCGTGCCCGCCCAGCTGCGCCTGATCTATCTGGCCGACAAGATCCTGCTCACCTACACCCCCGAACGCGACGAACTCGACCGCTTCGCACGCATCCTCACCGCACTGTGGCAGGCCATTCTCGAGGCGGGCCGCACCGGCGATTTCCCGGCGCAGCGCAATGCCCTGTGCAAGTTCTGCGATTTCAAGCCGCTGTGCCCCGAGTTCGGAGGCACGCCGCCGCCGTATCCGGGCTGGCCGCACCAGGATTCGGCCCCCGTCGAGCTGGGTGTGCCGGAGGTCCGGCCCGCAGAGGACGTCTGAAACCACCCCGGCACTCGGCGCCCCACACGCACCGACCGATCCTTCTCGGCCGCGAATCATGGCCCCGGCGCCCTCGAGCGAGTTAGGCTGACGGCACCCCTATGCAACTAGTTGAATATGAGGTGAGCTGATGCATCCCTTCCGTGCCGCTGTCGAAGCCCGCGACGAGGCCGCCATCGAGGCCCTGCTGGCCGACGATGTCGTCTTCACCAGCCCGGTCGCCTTCCAGCCCTATCCGGGCAAGCCGATCACCGCGGCCATCCTGCGCGCGGTGATCCGGGTGTTCGAGGACTTCCGCTATGTCCGCGAGATCGGCGACGACCGTGACCACGCCCTGGTCTTCGAGGCCACCGTGGACGGCAAGCAGCTCAGCGGCTGCGACTTCGTGCACCTGAACGAGGACGGCAAGATCGATGAACTCACCGTGATGGTGCGTCCGCTCTCGGCCGCGACGGCGCTGGCCGCGCGGATGGGCGAGCAGTTCGAGCGCATCAAGGCCGAGGCGATCGCGGGCAGCTCGGGTTCCTGAGCTGCCCGCGGGGGCCGGGATCAGACGGTGAAGTCGTGGAACAACAGCACCGAGAGACCGAGGCCCACCACCAGATTCACCACGGCGGCCGAGCCGAACACCACGATCGGCCGCCAGCCCGCCTCGCGCAGGCCGCGCGCCGAGAACTCCAGGCCGATGGAGACGAAGGCCAGGATCAGGAACCAGGTGCGCAGGTCGTTGACCACGGCGATGTGCGCGGCACCGGTCGCCTTGTCGACGGACTGCAGATACAGCGTGCCGATGACCGAGGCGGCCAGGAACCCGAGCACGAACTTCGGGAACCTGGCCCAGAATTCGCCGAGGCGGGGCCGGGCCGCGCCCGGGGTGCGTTCCACCCGGAAGGCGAACCAGGCGGTCAGCGCGATGGCGACGATGCCGATGAGCGCGTTCTGGGTGGTCTTGACGATGGTCGCGATCTTCAGCGAGTCCTCACCGGTCAGCGCGCCCGCCGCCGCCACGGCCGCGGTGGTGTCGATATTGCCGCCGATCCAGGCTCCGGCGACCGCGTCGGAGAGCCCCAACACGTCGGCCAGCCACGGCAGCAGGAAGATCGAGGGCAACGCGAAGATGATCACCAGCGAGGCCGCGTAGGCGATCTGCTCGCGCCGGGCCTGCACCGCGCCCGCCGCCGCGATGGCCGCGCTCACGCCGCAGATCGACACCGCCGAGGACAGCAGCGCCCGCAGTTTGTCGTCGAGCCCCAGCAGCCCACCGAACCACCAGGTGAAACCGAACACCAGGGTGATCAGCGCCAGTGCCTGCACGATCGCCGGGGCGGCCGCGGTGACCAGGATCTTCAGATTGATCGAGGCCCCGAGCAGCACCACACCGGTCTTGATGAAGAACTCGGTGCGGAATCCGGCCGAGAGCCGTTCGCGCAGGCCCAGTTTGGACAGGATCACATTGCCCGCCAGGCCGATCGCGATCGCGTACACCGGGTATTCGACCGTCTTCGCCACCCGCTGGAAGGGGGTGTCCACCGCCCATTGCGGAACATGGGTGTCGAAGAGCCTGGTCAGCGCGCCGAGCGCGAGCACGACCAGCAGGCCGGTCACGATGTCGGCGGTACTCGGTCGCGGGTTCGCCTGGAGCGCGGCGGTTTCGGAGGTGGTCTTCGGCTCGCTCATCACGGCACCAGCCAGTCCGGGATCGCCCCTGTCAGGACGAGCGCGAGCAGGGCCAGCCCGACGACAGTCGCCAGCCAGTCCTCGTTCCACGTGAATGTGCTCCCCGGCCGCGGCTCGGGCTGTGTCTGCGACACGGTGACTCCTTGCTGTTCCTCATCGAGAAACGCAAGGTAGCAGCGGTTTTCCCCGAACACACGGATTGCGTTCAGCCTGAACGGATCTCCCCGTCCTCCCCCCACGGCACACCACCGGGAAGCCACCGTTCTACCTACCGTCCGAGCCAACCTCAGACCGCGCGGCCATCGTCACCCCACCTGGCGCCTTCGCGGCACCCTTCATGCCCAAGCCACCACCGGGCGCCTTGGCGGCACCCTTCATCCCGAGTCCGCCACCGGTCGGGGCGGTCTTCGGTGCGGCCTCGGCCACCTCAGCGACCGGCTCAGGCTGGGGTTCGGGCTCCGGCTCCGGTTCGGCCTTCGGTTCCTGGATCACGACCAGGTTCGCCGACAA
>NZ_JAQQFV010000015.1 GCF_029675105.1 Nocardia anocheti
CCTGGAAAATCCGGTATTTGCCCAGGTCGCGCGCGCCCGACGGCCACTGCGGGCAGTCGCTCCCCCGGCGGCGGTCACCCGCCGAGCAGATGGCGATCGGTTGGCAACTGATCATTCGTCCAGCGAATCCGCGCGGCGGATTGCGCCGTCTACCTGCCGACATGATCCGTCACACGTAGACACCGACCACCCGCCGATATACAGTTTGCCGACATTCAGCAATTTTGTAGCTAACTACATGGTCGAAGGGAGGCCGAGGTGATCGACGATCTCGACTCGATCGAGCGTCGCGCCTGGAGCGCCGTGCTCACGCTGGCGATGCGGGTGCCCAGTGCCCTCGACTCCCGGCTGCAGCGGGAATTCGGCGTGACCCATTTCGAGTACCGGGTGCTGGCGCTGTTGCGGGAGGCGCCCGAGCACCGGATGCGGCTGAGCGCCTTGGCGGCGCGGGGGCACGGGTCGATGTCGCGGCTCTCGCATGTGGTGTCCAAGCTCGAGCGGGTGGGCTGGGCGCGGCGGGAGACGGCGGAGGCGGGGCGCGGGGTGGACGCGGTGCTCACCGAGAGCGGGCTGGCCAAGGTGGTGGCGGCGACGCCGGAGTACCTGATCGCGGTGCGGGCGCTGGTGCTCGACGGGCTCGACGAGCCGCAGAAGATCGAGCTGGCCGCTCTCGGTGAGCGGCTTTCGCACCATCTCGCTGGCCGTCCACCGGAAACGCCGCCCCCGGAGTGGGAGCGGCGTCCGGTCGAGAACGGGGAGGTCAGTACTGGTGGGGGCGCCAGGTGGCGACCGCCCAGATGACCACGATGTCGATCACGATGATCAGGATCGACCACCAGGGGTAGTACGGCAGCCACAGGAAGTTCGCGATGATCGACAGCGCCGCGATCACCATGGCCGACACCCGACCCCAGGTCTGCCCGGCCAGTAGGCCGATCGCGACGATCACCGCGATCGCGCCGAGCACGATGTGCCACCATCCCCAGGCCGTCAGGTCGAACTGGTAGGTGTATGCGGGCCCGACGACGATCAGATCGTCGTTGGCCACCGCCGCGATTCCCTGGAGGATCTGGAGAACACCGACCACCGCGAGCAGGATGCCTGCCCCGATGGAGGTTCCGGCCGCGATTCCGTCGCGAACCGGGTGCTGATTCTGGGTTGTCATCGCTGGGCCTTTCCCGTCGGGTCAACGCCACGTGCCACACGGCACATACCGACGGTAGGAAGACGGGAGCGGCCCCGCCTCACCCGTTGCGGGTGAACTCGCGCACGCGCTTGACCGGGCGCAGGGTCTTGGCGAGGTCGGTGCGCGCGATCAGCAGCAGGTCGAGCAGGTAGTTCTGGCGGACCCGCCACGGATGCTTGTCGCCCTGGCGGGGGAACGCCGCGATGGACCGCAGGATGTAGCCCGCGTTCAGGTCCAGCAGGGGACGCGGCGTGGGGGTGGATTGCGGCTGTGGGACCACGGCGTCGCTGCCGGTGCGGTCGAGGTGGGCCAGGACCTTGCAGACCAGGCGGGAGGTGAGGTCGGCGCGCAGGGTCCAGGAGGCGTTGGTGTAGCCGACGCAGATCGCGAAATTGGGCAGGCCGGTGAGCATGGCGCCCTGCCAGACGAACTGTTCGTCGAGCGCGACGGGCTTGCCGTCGACCGAGGGGGCGATGCCGCCGAAGGCGAGCAGCCGCAGGCCGGTGGCCGTGACGACGATGTCGGCGGGCAGTGTGGTGCCAGAGGCCAGGCGGATGCCCTCGGGGACGAAGGTGTCGACGTGGTCGGTGACCACGGTGGCCTTGCCCTTCTTCATCGCCTTGAAGAAGTCGGCGTCGGGGGCGGCGCAGAGGCGCTGGTCCCAGGGGTCGTAGTCGGGGGTGAAGTGCTCGGCGACGAGTTGGTCGTCTTTGAGGATGCGGGTGGTCAGGCCGATGAGCAGCTTGCGCGCGGCCGCCGGGCGACGGCGGCAGTACTGGTAGAAACCGATGTTGAACAGGATGTTCTTGACGCGGATCACCCGGTGGGCCAACCCGGCGGGGAGCAGGTCGCGGATCTTGTCGGCCTGCTTGTCGCGGCCGGGGACCGCGCTGATCCAGGTGGGCGTGCGCTGCAGCATGGTGACGTGTTCGGCCTCGGCCGCCAGCGACGGAACCAGGGTGACGGCGGTGGCGCCGCTGCCGATGACCACGATCCGCTTGCCGCGCACATCCAGATCGGCGGGCCAGAACTGTGGGTGCACGATGGTGCCCGCGAAGTCGTCGCGACCGGCGAAAACGGGGTCGTGCGGCTGCTGGTAGTCGTAGTAGCCCGCGCAGGCGTAGAGGAAACCGCAGGTCAGGGTGCTGAGCTCGGGGCCGTCGGGGCCCTCGTGGGCGATGGTGAGCTGCCAGCGCGCCCGCGCGGAGGACCAGTCGGCGCCGATCACCCGCGAGCCGTAGCGGATGCGCTTGTCGATGCTGTTCTCCCGGGCCGTCTCGCGGATGTAGTCCAGGATCGCGGCGCCGTCGGCGATGGATTTGGCCGCGCGCCACGGCTTGAACGGGTAGCCGAGGGTGAACATGTCCGAATCGGACCGGATGCCCGGGTAGCGGAACAGGTCCCAGGTGCCGCCGAGATCGGCGCGGGCCTCGAGCACCGCGTAGCTGCGGTGCGGGTGTTCGGTCTGCAGCCGATAGGCGGCCCCGATGCCGGACAGTCCTGCGCCGACGATGACGACGTCGAGGTGTTCGGGGGCAACGGCGGAGTCGGTCATGGCGTCCAGTGTGCCCGGACCGAGGCGGGGACAGAAGAGCGTGGTTTCGCCTATCGTCGGGCGGTGTCGATTCTCCGGCGCACCGGGTGGCTGCTCCTGGGCGCACTGGTCACCGCGTCGGCGGCCGCGATCGCGGGACTGCCGGTGTATGTGGCACCGCAGCGTGATCCGGTGCGGCCCGCCGATGCCGTGGTGGTGTTGAGCGGTGGGCTCGACGAGCGCTTCGAGGTGGGAGTGGCGCTGGCCGAGCACGGGATGGCCGCGGAGGTGCTGATCTCGCTCGGCGATGATCCCGACGATCCGCGGATGGATCGGTACTGCGGTGGGCGGTTGCCGGTCCGGGTCTCGTGCTTCGTGCCCGATGCCGCGCGCATCGACGGCGAGGCGCGCGAGATCGTGCGGCGCGCGACGATCTACGGGTGGCGTCATCTCATCGTGGTGACCTCCACGCCGGAGCTCTCGCGCGCACGGCTCCTGGTGGGCAAGTGTTTCGACGGCGAGTTGACCATGGTGGCCGCGGCGACCGGCGCGGGTGCGAAGTACTGGACGTGGATGTATGTGCGTGAATCCGCCGGGTATCTGCGGGCTTTCGTGAATCAGCGCTGCGAGGCGGTGGTCGCGGCGCGGCCCGCTGGGCCGGAGTCGGTGCCGGATTAGGCTGACCGGGTGCCGGATCCGTCGACGACCGCCCATCCCCACGAACCGCACGGCGAGAGTTTCGCCGCGCGACTGAACTGGTTGCGCGCCGGGGTGCTCGGCGCCAACGACGGCATCGTGTCCACGGCCGGACTGGTGGTCGGTGTCGCCGCGACCACCGGGAACACCCGGACGATCCTCGCCGCGGGCATCGCGGGACTGGTCGCTGGCGCGATCTCGATGGCGGCCGGTGAGTACGTGTCGGTGAGCACCCAGCGCGATTCGGAGAAGGCCCTGCTGGCCAAGGAACGGCGCGAGTTGGCCGACGATCCGAACTCCGAATTGGTCGAGTTGGCGGGGATCTACGAGGCGAAGGGGTTGAGCCCGGCGACGGCGCGTGTCGTCGCGGAAGAGCTCACCGCGCACGACGCGTTCACCGCGCATGCCGAAGCCGAATTGGGGCTGGACCCGCGCGAGCTGACCAATCCGTGGGCGGCGGCGATCTCCTCGGCGGTCGCGTTCACCTGCGGTGCGCTGCTGCCCTTGCTGGCCATCGCGATCCCGCCCGCCGCCTGGCGGGTGCCGGTGACGTTCGCGGCGGTGCTGGTGGCGCTGGCGCTGACCGGCTCGCTCAGTGCCCGCCTCGGTGGCAGCCTGCGGCGGCGGGCCGTGCCGAGGGTGGTGATCGGCGGGGCGCTGGCCATGGCGATCACCTACGCGATCGGCATGCTCACCGACACCCTCGGCGGCTGAGCGGCGTCAGTGCGCCGGGCCGAGATCGAGTCTGCGGATGACCCGGTCGACGACATCGGGCGGGATGCCCGGCTCGCGGCGCGCGGCCTGGGCTTCGCGGCGGCCCGCCTCGACGACGGCCAGCCGGACCCCGCGCATGCGGGAGGCCAGGGCGCGTTCCTTCTCCAGGGTGGCTTTCGCGTCGGCGTCGGCGGCCTCGGGGTCGGCCTTGGCGGAGAGGTGACGCAGGGCGTCGCGCAGGTCCTCGTAGACGTCGTCGGGCAGGTCGTCGCGGGCGGCGATGCGCTTGAGTTCGGCGAGTTCGGCGTGCAGGACCCGGGTCCACAGGGCCTGTTCGACGGCGCGTTCCTCACGGGTGTCGGCGTGCACGCCGGTGATCCGCACGACCAGCGGCAGCGTCGGGCCCTGCACCAGCAGGGTGAACAGGACCACGGCGAAGGCGACGAAGAGGATCTCCGAGCGGGCCGGGAAATCGGCGCCGGAGTCGATGGTGAACGGGACGGCCAGCGCCAGCGCGACGGTGGCCACCCCGCGCATGCCCGCCCACCAGGTGACGATCACCTCGCGCCAGGTGAACGGCTCGTCGGTGTAGCGCCACAGTTTCATGCTGATCAGCCAGGTGACCAGCAGCCAGACCAGCCGCAACAGCACCACCACCGCGATCACCGCGACGGTGATCCCGGCCAGCTCGGGCCAGTCGGCGCCGGTGGTGTCGATGACGACGCGCAGTTCCAGGCCGATCAGCGCGAAGGCGAAACCGGTGATGAGCATTTCGGTGATGTCCCAGAAGGAGTCGGCGACCAGGCGGTATTCGCGATCGACGATCTCGGTGACCGCGTCGGTGAGATACAGCGCGCAGACCAGGACCGCGAGCACCGCCGAGCCCTCCCAGTGCTCGGCCAGGCCGTAGGCGGCGAAGGGCAGCAGCAGGGTCAGCGCCACCTGGCCGGTCGCGTTGTCGAGATACCGGGTGAACTTGCTACCGAGCCAGCCCAGCGCCAGGCCGACGCCGAGCCCGACCACCGCTGCCAGCACGAAGTCGCCCAGCGCGTGCCAGGGTGAGAACAGGCCGGTGACCACGGCCTGGATGCCGACGGTGTAGATGACGATCGCGGTGACGTCGTTGAACAGGCCCTCGCCGCCCAGGGTGACGATCAGGCGACGCGGCAGGCCGAGGCGGCCCGCCATGGAGGTGGCCGCGACCGGGTCGGGCGGGGCGACCAGCGCGCCGAGCACCACCCCGGCGGCCACCGCGACGGCCGGGTTCCAGGCGTGGAAGACCGCGGCGACCGCGATGGCGGTGACGATCACCAGGCCGACCGCGCGCAGGGCGATGATCTGCCAGTTCTCCGCGAATTGCCGCCAGGAGGTGCGGCGGGCGGCGGCGTAGAGCAGCGGGGGCAGCACCAGGGGCAGGATCAGTTCGGGCGGGATGTTGAGACTCGGCACCGCCGGGATCACCGCGAGCACGCAACCGAAGACCGTCATCAGGATCGACGGGGCGACGCCGATCCGGTCACCGAAGGACTCGGCGAGCACGGCCGCGAGCAGGATCACCAGAGTGAGCACCAACTGGTCCATAACCGACCAGTCTCACGGATCCGGGCGGTCCCCGAAGGCCGACCCGCCGGTCAGGACGCTCGTGGGCTGGGTGTGGGCGGGATGTCAGCCGAGGACGGCGGCGGCCGGGGGGAGCAGGATCGGCGGCAGCGGGAACGGGAGCTGGATGGCGGGCGGGGGTGGCGGCGGAGCCGGGGCGGGCGCGGGGGCAGGCTCTGGCGCGGGTTCGGGTTCCGGTGGGGGTGGCGGGTTGTAGACCGGCGGCGGCTCGTAGGCGGGTGGGGGCGGTGGTTCGGGCGCGGGGGGTGGCGGAGGCGCGGGGGCTTCGACCGGGGCCGGTTCCGGCGCGGGGGCCGGGGCGGGTCCGGGAGCGGGCGGGGCTGGCTCGCCCGGTGGTGGGGCGGCGGGGGCGGTGACGGGGGCGGGGTTGTCGGGGGTGGTGACCGTGCACTGCCAGCTGCCGTCGTTCTCGACGCGCCAGTGCGCGACGATGCCGCCCGCCGAGCAGTTGCCGCCGACGCGGCGCGCGGGCCAGGGCGGGGCGAAGCCGACATCGGTGGCGTCGGCGGCCTCGTCGCCGGAGACCGGCAGGCCGCTGTTGCCGCGCATCGGGTTGACCGGATCGTTCTCGTCGCCCTGACCGGCGCGCAGCAGCAGACCGAGGGCGACGACGAGCGCCAACAGCGCGGCCAGCACCGCCGCGATCGCGATCGTTCGAGTACTGCGCCCGGATTCCTGCTCGGGGGCTTCGCTGCTCTCTGCCATCGCACCGCCTTCGACCGCGGACCAGGACTCCCCCTCGTCCAGCAGGCTACCGCACGGTTGCTCGATGATGGCCGCACCGCAACCGACAACCACTGGCCAGGGCGAATACCTATATCCAGTGGTTGCCAGATGTTTACTTGATCGCGACCCGAACCTTCACCGCGTCGGCGTCGGTGTTGTGCAGCGCCTGGGCGACCAGGGCGCTGAGGTCGAGCTGCGGGCCGGTGGCGGTCACCGATTCGGTGAGCGGGCGCAGGCCGGGCAGCAGGGCGGAGAGTTCCGGGCCGAGCTCGTCGAGCTTGGCGGTGAGCTCTTGCAGCAACGGCACCAGGCCGCCGTCGCGCAGGTACATCTCCGGGTCGCCGCCCGCGGCGCTGACCCGGCCGACCGATTCGACGAACTGGTCGATGACGTGCGCCAGCCGGACGAACTCGGGCGCGGCGGCCGAGGTGGCCGGACCGGCCCAGCCGATGTCACCGGAGACGTATTCGAAGTTGTTCTGCAGTTCGGCGATGGCGGGGGCGCGGCTCATGATGGCGGCGGCGAGCAGGTCACCGGCCCTGGCCAGCTCCGGGATGACGTTCTCGGTGCCGGTCATGGCCGTGCCGAGGGTGTCGACCAGCGAACCGACGACGGTGGGGTCGAGCTGCTCGACGGTCTTGGTGACCAGCCGCGCGACCTCCGGGATCGACATCGGGGTGCGCACGTTCTCCCCCGCCAGGTGCTGACCGTCGGCGACGAAGGGCCCGTCGGCGCCGCGCGGCACGAACTGCACGTACGGCTCGCCCAGCGAGGACAGGTGCTCGATGGTGACGACGCTGCTCATCGGCACCTTGTGCTCGGCGCCGAAGCGGAACCCGACCTGCACCCGTCCGGCCGCGGATGTGTCGACCGCGGTGACCTTGCCGATCTCGATGCCGGTCAGCAGGATCGGCGAGCCGACGCTGAGGCCGCCGGAGTTGGCCAGTTCGATCGAGGCCTCGGTGTAGTCGGCGAACGGGTCGACCCGCACCACGCCGAAGGTCAGGTAACTCGCGCCGAGCACGGTGATGGCGGCGATGCCGCCCAGCGAGGTCAGGGCACCGATCTTCATCGCACCATTCCGATCATCCGCAGGGCGGTGACGATCTGCTCGACCCGTTCCTCCTCGGAGACCCGCACGCCGGTGACGTTCACCTGCGGATTCCGCGCGAACGGCAGCGCCCGCTCCTGCAGCAGGGTGCTGAGCAGGGCCATGTTGCTCGGCGTGCGCGAGTCGGGCGCGCCGCCGGTGGCCAGCGGCAGGAAGGCCGCCACGGCCGCGTCACCGGACTCGGCGACGGGAGTCAGCCAGGTCAGCGAGGAGCCGACCGGGCCGAGGGCGTCGAAGATCTTCATGGTCTTGGCGATCGAGTCGGCGGTGCCGTTGAGCGCGGTGACGGCCTCGGGAGTGAGGATGTTGGTGAGCTCGGGACCGATGCCGACCATCACCTCGGCATTGGAGGCGAGGCCGTTGACCAGCAGGTCGACCTGGTCGAGGTTGGCGGCCAGGTCGGCGGCGTCGGCGCCCATGACCGCGGAGATGCGCGCGGTCTCCTTCGGGTCCTGCGGCATGACCGAGTTGACCCGGCCGATCATCTCCTGGAGCTGACCGATGGCACCGCCCTGCACGAACAGGGCCATCGTCGCCATCGTGTCCTCGAGCTGGACCGGCGGTTTGGTGTGGTCGATGCCGATGGTGCCGCCGTCGCGCAGCAGTTGGCCGAAGCCGTCCTTCGGGGTGGTCAGCGACAGGTGGATGTCACCGAGGATGGTGTCCTGGCGCAGTTCGGCGATGGTGGAGGTGGGTAGTTGCACCGAATCGCGGATGTCGGCCTCGACGATGACGTATCCGCCGCGACCGGCCGGGGCATCGGCGGGCTGGACCACCCGCACACCCTCCACGATGCCGATCTCGGCGCCGTTGGCGATCACCTTCGATTTCGCGGGCAGATTCAGCGCGCTGCTGAACTCGATGTTCACCCGGTAGGTGGGGCCGCTGAGGGTGGCGCCGGGCACCGGCACCTCGGCGGGGTCGAAGCCGCAGCCGCCGACGGCGAGCCCGGCCGCGAGCAGTGCCGCGATCATGCTGTGTCGCACGGTCTTTCGCCTGTTCATCGAGCACCTGCCATTCCCAGCACGACCTGCGCGAGGTTGATATCGGTCAGGCCCTGCGCCGGGTCGGCGCACTGGCCGGGGACGAGCGCGTTCACCGCGGCGCACACCTGGTCGGCCTCGCCGGTGGGCAGCGCCACCCGCGGCGGGGCGTAGGTGATGGCGGTGCCCTCGGTGACGCCGCGCAGGGCGGTGGCCAGCGCCGGGGTCTTGGCGACGATCTCGCCGATCGATCCGGCGTTGGCGCGCAACAACTTCACCAGCGGGACGGCGCCGTCGAGCGCGCCGATCAGCGGGTCGCCGAGGATGGTGGCGAAGTCGTTGAGCATGGGCAGCAATTCGCGCAGACCGTCGAAGAGGTCGGTCGCCGGGCCGAGCAGGTCGTCGGAGGACTGGCTCAGCAGCGGCGCGAGACGGGTCAGCATGGATTGCAGATCGCCCCAGTTGGCGGCGACGCGGTTGGAGACCGAGGCGAAGGCGTCGAAGAGACCGGCCAGATGGCCGATGTCGGCGTCGGGCTGGCTCATCGCCGAACCCAGTTTGTGCACGAGTTCGTTGACGGTGGGGCCGGTGCCGACGGTGGCGCGGTCCAGCGCGGCCAGGCCGTCGACCAGCGCGGTCGGCTGACCGGCCTCGCCACCGGAGAGCTGCTCGGACAGGCTCGCCAGCGCGGTCAGGGTCTCGGTGATGCTCTTGGGCGTCAGGGTTTTGGTGATGCAGCCGGGGCCGAACTCGCGGGTCTCCTTGCCGCTGCTGAGCACGGCCAGGTTGCGGTCGGCGGCCACCGAGTAGGCCACCGTGGTCGCCGAGGCGTCGGCCAGGACCGGATGGTCGGCGTCGACCTCGAAATCGACACGGACCGTGGCGCCCTGGTTGCGTACCGCGGTCACCTCACCGACATCGATGCCGCGCATGGTGACGTGGTTGCCGGGATAGAGCCCGATCGCGTCGGGCATGATCGCGCAATAGGATTCGGTCTTCTTCAGCGGATCGAAGGCGACGAAGTAACCCGCCGCCACCAGCGCCACCAGCACGCCGACTCCGGCGACGGACATGAACGCCTGCGAGCCGAGCAGTCGTTTCAGCATCAGCAGTCCTTCCCGGGCAGCGGCACGCACACCTGGGTGCCGGACTGGTCGACGACCACGCCCGCGCCCAGCTCGGTGAGCTTGGTCTGCAGGGAGCCGACGGTGCCGAGCAGCGGCTCGAGCTGACCGCCGAGTTCCTGCAGCTTGGGCAGCGCGTCGGCCAGGGCCTGGGCCTGCGGCTTCAGGGTGGAGTCCCAAGAGGGGGCGAGTCCGGCGAGCCTGCCGACCACCGAGGTGAGCAGCCGGACCGCTTCGGCCAGTTCGGCTTTGCGGCTCAGCAGCAGGTCCTCGAGCAGGTTGACGTTGTCCATCAGCCGACCCAGGTCGGACTTGGCGCCGTCGTACATGGAGATGTACTCGTCGAGGATGGCGATCGAGCGCGAGACCTGCGAGCGCTGGCGGTCGAGCATGTCGACGTACTTGCCGACGGTGTCGAGGGTGCCGCGCAGCGCCTCCGGGGAGTTGGCGATGGCGTCGTTGGCCGCGGCCAGGTTCTTGCGGACGGTGTCGCCGTCGACGGTGGCCAGCGGGGTGGTGGCGTCCTGGAAGGTCTCGATCAGGCTGTAGGGCAGGCGGATCCGGTCGGCGGGGATGGCGGTCTCGCCCAGCGGCGCGGAGCCCGCGGGATACAGCGCGACGTAGTGGCCACCGACCACGGTGAGCATGCGGATGTCGAGGGAGGTCTGGTCGCCGACGAACACGTCGTTGTCGACGGTGAAGCGCATGATCACCTTGTCCGGCTCGAGCTCCAGCGAGGTGACGCTGCCGACCGAGATCCCGGCCAGGCGCACGTCGTCGCCCTCGCGCACCGACTGCGCCTCACTGAGTTCGGCGGTGTAGGTGTGCTTGCCCAGCGGCACCACGTAGACGATGCCCGCGCCGACCATGAACAGCACCACCAGCGCGAGGCCGATGATGCCCAGGCGTAGTTCCCGCGCGCGCTTGGCGCCTTCGTCGAGGATCGGGCGGTCGCCGGAGAAGAACTTCGTCAGGCGTTGCATATCGTGACCTTCTGTCCGGCGATCAGCACCCGCAGCGGCTCGGGTACCTCGGCGGCACCCTTGCCGCAGTGCGGGGTGAAGTCGGTGAACCCGCGCGAGAGCGAGGCGTCGAAACCGGCCAGCAGCCCGGGCAGCTGCCCGAAGACCTCGACCGCCTGCTGCGGATTCGGGAACAGGTTCGCGATCAGCGCGTCGACATCGGCGCCGCCGCCCTCGGTCAGGCCGAGCGAGGCCAGCATCCGGTCGACCGGGCCCAGCACCGAGGGCGCGGTCATCGCGAACTGCGCGACGCCACCGATATTGCGCTGCATGGCCTCGAAGATGTCGGTGAGCCGAGCCAGCAGCGGCAGCAGATGACCGACCTGGCCGCCGTGGCGTTCCGAGAGCGTGGACAGGTTGCGGATCAGCGTGCTGACCACCTGCTGACGGTCCTCGGCGTAGCTGGCGAGCTGGTCGATCGCGGTGAGCGCCGGGCCCAGGCCGCTGCCGTCACCCTCGATGACGGCCAGCATGCTGGCGGTGAACTGGTTGATCGCCTCGGGCGAGAGCGTCGCCAGGACCGGCTTCAGACCGCTGAACAGGCTGGTCACGTCGAAGGACGGGACGGTCATGTTCGCGCCGATCCGGGCGTCGGCGGCGATGCGGGTGCCGGGCACGGTCGCCTGCTGCAGGTCGATGTAGCGCTGGCCGGTGAGGTTCTGGTAGCGGATGGCCAGTGTGCTGTTGTCGTAGATCGGGGTGTCGGTCTTGACCGTGAGGTGGACCTTGGCCTTGTCGCCCTCGAGGCTGATCTTCTCGACCTTGCCCACCTGTACACCGAACATGCGCACGTCGTTGCCGACCTTGAGGCCGTTGGCGTCGGTGAACAGCGCGTCGTGGGCCTGGGTGTCACCGGAGACCGGACGCTTGATCAGGGTGAACACGAGTCCGAGCACCGCGACCATCACCAGTGCGAAGGCGCCGAGGCGCAGCGCTACGCCACGAATCTTCATCGCGCACCGTCCTTTCCGAACAGCGGCACCGCCAGCGCCGGGACCCCGGCGAGCTCGACGTCCAGGTTCAGCACCGGGCCGTCGGGACCCACGGGCATGGCGCCGAGCAGGTTGGTGAGCAGGGCGCGCAGGTCGGCGCCGGTCTGTGCCGGGTTGGGTGACATCTGGGCCAGCGCGGCGAGCATGGGCGCGAGCATGTCGGTGGTCTCGGCGAAGTGGCCGCCCGCGGTGTTCACGGTGGTGGTCAGGGCGGGCAGGATGCTGCCGCCGATCACGCCGACGCCGATGTCGTAGCGGTCCTTGTCGACCTGGGTCACCTTGATCTCGCTGAGGGCGTCGATCACCTGCATGGTGGCACCGGCGAACTGGCCGCCGCCCTCGAAGGCGGGCCCGAGCCTGCCGAACAGTTCCGAGGGCGCGACGTCCTGGTTGTCGGCGATGGTCTTGGCGACGGTGATCAGCGCCTGCACCAGCGGGGTGAACGCCTTGAAGTCGGCGGCCAGCTGGGAGACCACGGTCGCCATCTGCGGACTGGTCACCGTCATGCCGACCTGCGACAGGCTGCGCAGGATGGCGCTCATGGTGGCGTCGTAGACGCGGCCGGAGTTGGCGCCGGTGAGGTCGAGGACCGCGCCCTCGCGCAGCGGCGCGCCGCCGGTGCCGCGCCGCAGTTCCAGTTCGGCGATGCCGAACAGGTTGGTGGGGGCGTAGTCGACGGCGAGGCTGTCGTCGATGCCGTGCAGGCGCTCGGCGTCGAGCAGCAGCGAGATCTGCTGGGTGCCGCGCTCGCCGGGGGCCACCTCGGCGACCTCGCCGACGGTGACACCGTCGATGCGGACCTGGCTGCCCGCGCTGATGCCGTCACCGAGGTGTTCGGTGTGCAGCGCGATGCGCAGGCCGTCCTCGGTCTTCACATTGTTGTAGACGACGGTGGCGAGCACGACCGCGGCGATGATGCCGAGGATGACCGCCCCGGTCAGCCGGGAGGTCCTGCGATCGGCCGCGACGCCGGGCATTCCGTAATTCGGCACTACCTCACCCCGTAAAACTGATCGCCGAGTTGAAGCCCCACAGCACGATCGACAGCACCATGTCGATGGCGACGATCGCCACCGAGCTGGCCCGGACCGCGCGGCCGGAGGCGATACCGACGCCTTCGGGGCCACCGGTGGCGAAGAATCCGAAATAGCTGTGCACCAGGATCACGACGGTGCCGAACACGGCGACCTTGATCACCGCGGCGATCATGTCGAATCCGGAGATGAACTGGAAGAAGTAGTGGTCGTAGACACCGGCCGACTGCCCGTAGACCATCGTGAGCAGCCCGCGGCAGGCACCGTAGGACAGGATCAGCGCGATCAGGAAGGTCGGCACGATGGCGATGGCGCCCGCGATCACGCGGGTGGTCACCACGAACGGCACCGAGCGCAGGCCCAGCGCCTCGATGGCGTCGATCTCCTCGGAGATGCGCATCGAGCCGATCTCGGCGGTGATCCGGCAGCCCGCCTGGGCGGCGAAGCCGATGGCCGCCGCGATCGGGGCCAGCTCACGGGTGGTGGCGTAGGCCGAGATGACGCCGGTGACCGGGCCCATGCCGAGCATGTCGAGCGAGGCGAAGGACTCCACGCCGACCGAGGCGCCCATGACCAGGCCGAGCACGATCATCATCGGCACGGTGCCGCCGCCGACGATGATCGAGCCGCGACCCCAGGTCATGTCGGTGACCGCGCGCAGCGTCTCGTCGCGGTAGCGGCGCAGCGTGAGCGGCACCGAGGACAGCACCTGCCAGACGAACACGGCCACGAAGCCGAGCGATTCGCCCGCGGAGGTGATCTTGCGACCCAGGCGCGCGGGCTTGCGCAGCCAGTGCAGCGAGGTGGGGATGTAGGAGGAAGCAGCCATCACGCCAACTTCGTCGGCAGGAACATGGCGCTGATCTGGGTCGCGAGCAGGTTCACGATCGCGATCGAGACCACCGAGAGCACCACCGCCGCGTTGACCGCGTCGGCCACACCGCGCGGGCCGCCCTTGGCCTCCAGGCCGCGCTGGCAGGAGATGACCACGACCAGGAAGCCGAAGATCAGCGCCTTGAGCAGCGAGACCCACACGTCACCGGCGGTGGCGAAGGAGCCGAAGGTCGACCAGTAGCTGCCCGGGGTCACGCCCTGGCCGCCCACGGCGACCGCGTATCCGGCCAGTACGCCGACGAAGATGATCAGCACATTGAGCATCGGGGCGACGAGGAGCATCGCCATCATGCGCGGGATGACCAGCCGGTGCACCGGGCTGATGCCCATGGTGTTGAGCGCGTCGATCTCCTCGCGGATGGTGCGCGCGCCCAGGTCGGCCGCGATGGCCGCCGCACCGGCGCCACCGAGCAGGAAGCCGGTCGCGATCGGGGCGCCCTGCTTGATGACGCCCAGACCGCCGGTGGCGCCGAGCATGGAGTCCGCGCCCAGGCTGTGGATCAGGTTGCCGACCTGGATCGAGACGATCACCCCGAACGGGATGGCCATCAGGATCGCGGGGATGGCGGTGACGGTGATCAGGCGCCAGGCCTGCACCAGCGTCTCGCGCCACTGGAACTGGCGGCGAACGACATCGGTGACCGTCCCGGTGACCGACTCCTGGGCGAGGTCGACCGCGCGACCGAAGGTCCGCAACGACGACACGACCGTGTCGGTGAAATTCTTGCGGACGATCTGGCTAGCGGAATCCGGCTTCGCGGAATGCAGATCGGTGGACATCAGGGATGCCCCCGGCCCACTCGCGAAGCGCGGCGGATGGTGGTTTTCATACCGCACTCTCTGGCTTCGGCGTCGGTGCCAACTCCAGCAAGCTAACCGGTACTCTGCGTCACAACAAAATTTCCGGGTAGTGACCCTCGTCTCTTTCAGAGCGTTTCGATGACAGCTAACGACCCCTTGTGATCCGCAACACTTCAGCTACGGACTGGCGGCCAGGAACACGAACGCGGCGAACAACGCCAGGTGGACGCCACTGTGCAGCAGGGTCGCGCGGCCGGGAACGATCGTCAGCGTGCCCACCGCGACGGTCAGCGCGAGCAGCACCATCTGGGTGGCGCCCAGGCCCAGGACCAGCGGCCCGCTCAGCCAGATGGTCGCGATCGCGATCACCGGGATGGTCAGGCCGATGCTGGCCATGGCCGAGCCCAGCGCCAGGTTCAGGCCGATCTGCACACGGTTGCGGCGCGCGGAGTTCACCGCGGCCAGCGTCTCGGGCAGCAGCACCAGCATGGCGATCACCACGCCGACCGCCGACTGCGGCAGCCCGGCGGAGTTCACCGCCGACTCCAGCGTCGGCGAGACGACCTTGGCCAGGCCGACCACGCAGACCAGGGCGAGGACCAGCAGCCCGAGGCTGCTCAGCGCGGCCCTCTTGGACGGCCGCGCGCCGTGCGGGTCGTCCTCGTCGTCGACGGCGCCACCGTCTTCCACGGGCAGGAAGTCGTCGGGGTGACGCACTGTCTGCACCATCACGAACAGGCCGTAGAGCAGCAGCGAGGCGACCGCGGCGAAGGCCAGCTGGGCGACCGAGAACTCCGGGCCGGGTTTGCTGGTGGTGAAGGTGGGCAACACCAGACTCAGGGTCGCCAGCGTGGCCACGGTCGCCAGGGCGGCGCCGGTGCCCTCGGAATTGAACACCGCGACGCGCCTGCGCAGCGCGCCGACCAGCAGCACCAGACCGAAGATGCCGTTGCAGGTGATCATCACCGCGGCGAAGACGGTGTCGCGGGCCAGCGAGGCCGCCTTCTCGCCACCGGAGATCATCATCGTGACGATCAGCGCCACCTCGATCACGGTCACCGCCACGGCCAGCACCAGCGAGCCGAACGGTTCCCCGACCCGATGGGCCACCACCTCCGCGTGATAGACCGCCGCGAGCACGGCGCCGACCAGCGCCAGACTCACCAGCGCGACGATCAATCCCGGAATGGAACGCCCCCAGCTGAGTGCGAGCACGAGGGCGGCGAGTATGGGCACGTACAGGGTCCATCTGGTCGTCAACGCGGCAATCATGATCTCCATCCTTCCAGGTGTGTCCGAATTGCCCGGAGATCACGGATTCGCTCGATGGATTCCCTCGACGCGCCACGATGGGGAACAATTCAGCGCGTGCGGACCCAGTTCACCCTCGAGCTCGTCGAGTTGTCCAACGAGCTCACCCTGATGTCGCGCCTGGCCCACGACGCGACCGAGCGGGTCACCGAGGCGATGGCCGAGGCCGATCTCGCGGCGACCTACGAGGTCTTCGCGCTCGACGAGCGACTCCAGGAGATGTTCGCCGCCTGCGAGACTCGCACGATGGCGCTGCTCGCCCTCCAGGCGCCGGTCGCGCGCGATCTGCGGCATGTGGTGACCGCGATCCAGATCGCCGGGGAACTCTCGCGCATCGGTCGACGCGCGGAAACCGCTGGGCAGTACGTGTATCGAGCCCATCCGGGCGCGGTCGCGCCCGCGCCGGTGCTCGCCGCGCTGGTGGCCATGGGCACCCTCGCCGCGGAATGCGTTGCGCGGGTGAGTTCGTCGGTGGCCGGTGGCCGGTTCGTCGAAGACGACGGCAGCGACGCCGAGGCCATGAGCACCCTGTGCGCCGAGCTGCGCACCGCACTCACCGCACCGGCGGCCGGGGTCGACACCGGCGCCGCGATCGACCTCGCCCTGCTGGGCAGTCAGTTCCAGCGCTGCGCCGACCACGCCGCGCGCGTCGCCCGCCTGATCCGCTTCCTGGACACCGGAATTCCGCCGGAGGCCGGATCACTGGCGGATTGAGGTGAAATGCGTCACCATCTGTTTGCCCGGTGATTCCGGGGGGTCACCTCACTCGATAGGCGAACGCTATCGAGGCGCGCGCGTCGCGCTCGACTCCACCGGGTGCGGCCGATAGGTTGTGCCGGTTCATCTCTCGACGAAGCATGTGGGTGGTACGGGCATGAAATGGTCCTCGATCAGCGGTTCCCCGATCGGGAAGGCCGTGCTGGCGCTGGCCGCCGCAGCGATCTTCGCCATCGCGCTCACGGTCGCGAACACGTTGCTGGACAAGGTGAGTCCCACCGTGCCCGGCCCCGGTTCGGCGGGCGCGGCGACGGTGTCGGGCAAGGAGATCGGCGATCTGGTCGCCAAGCTCGTTGTCGCCAAGGAAGGTCCGATGACCGGCTACACCCGCGAGAAGTTCCCGCACTGGGACACCAACAAGCCCGAACACGGCTTCGGCGGGGACCTCGCCCAGTACACCAAGTGCACCAGTCGCGAGGTGATGATGCTGCGTGACGCCACCGGCAAGGTCACCCTGGACCCCAAGACCTGCGACCTGACCGTGCCCGCGGGCGCGGGCTGGCAGGACCACTACGGCTTCATCGACAAGAAGACCGGGCAGCTCGGCCCGTACAAATTCATCACCGATCCGTCCAAGGTCGACGCCGAACACATTGTGGCGCTGGCCGAGGCGTGGCGCTCCGGCGCGGCCGATCGCGACGAGGACACCCGCCGCCGCATCGCCAACGACTCGCTCAACCTGGTCGCCGCCGACCCCTCGGCCAACCGGTCCAAGGGCGATCAGGACCCGGCGAACTACCTGCCGCCGGGCAACTTCCGGTGCGCCTATGTCGAGCACTACGTCAAAGTGAAGATAAAATACGCGTTGACCGTTGATACCGCCGAGCACACCGCGTTGCGCACCGCAGTCGATGACTGCGTTCGTCGAGGAGAGTTCAAATAAGCGAGTCCATCGAGATCACCGCCGAGAGCGCCGTCATGACCGAAGAGGAAGGGACGGTGTCCGGCGAGCTCGATGTCATGCTCGACGACACCGGCAAGGGTCTCGTCCGCTATCGGGGTACCGACACCTGGTACACGATCGGCAATATCGAGGCCGAACCCCCACGCACCTGGGACACCGTCGCCGACCTGGTCAAGGCGATCAAGAAGGTCGCCGGAACCCGCGACGTGGCGGGCAACACCGTCGTTTTCGAGGCCTGATCCGCGCAGCTGGCAATCTGGTAGTTATGCCGATCGCCTCTCGACGTCCCCCGCCCGACGAGATCGCCTGGTCCGCGCTGGGCCGCCGGGTACCGCTCACCGCGGTCCTCGTCGCGGCCGCCGCGATCGTGGTCGCGGTGCTCACCTGGCAGGTCGACAGCGGCGCCGCCGTCACCCGCCTCGACGCCCGCGTCCTGGACTGGATGATCGCGCACCGCGGCGAACCGCTCACCTCGATAGCCCGGGTGATCACCGATCTCGGTGACACTCTGTCGATGACGGTGCTGGCCACGGTCACCGTCTGCCTGTTCCTCTGGCAGCGACACTGGGCCTGCGCGGCGCTGGTCGCGATCACCTCGCTGGGCGCCGGGCTGCTGGTGGTGGTGATCAAGCAGCTCGTCGGCCGGAATCGGCCGCCGGAGCTCACGCGCATGGTCTACGAACCGAGCCTGTCGTATCCGTCCGGGCACACCCTGGGCAGCACGGTGGTGGTGGGCATCGTGGCCATCACCCTGATCCCCCGGCTGCGGCGACGGTGGGCGCGTGTGGGCGCGACCGTGCTGGCGGTGCTCTTCCCGATCGCGGTCGGGTTGTCGCGGGTGTATCTGGGCGTGCACTGGCTCAGCGATGTGCTGGCCGGGTGGACGATCGGGCTGATCTGGCTGGCGGTGTGCGTCACGGTGTTCACCGTGGTGCGGGTTCAGCGGGCACCGGTCACGCCACCGGTTCCGGCGCCCGCCGAACGGTAGGGCGGCTCAGCGCGCCGGGGCCACCTCGTCCTGGACCGGCGCGTCCCAGTCGATGCGATAGCGGCGTTCGGCGCCCATGGTCTTCTCCGGGTTCATGACCGTACGGACCATGAGCGGCATCAGCGCGTTCATCACCTTGCGGGCCACCGGGCCCGGGGTCTTGCTGTGGTTGATCTTGGCCGCGCGGGCCGCGATGTCCTCGACCCGGGCGCGACGCAGCCGTTCGTAGGCGGCGAAGGCGCGGGTGGGGTCGTCGATGTCGCGCAGGCAGCGGGCCAGTTGGACGCCGCTCTCGATGGCCAGCGAGGCGCCCTGGCCGGAACTGTTGGACGGGGCGTGGACCGCGTCGCCGACCAGCACGAGCCGGTCGCGGTACCAGTGCGGGACCGGCGGCATGATGTGCAGGGCGCCGGTGGTCTCCAGGTTCGCGGCGGTGGTGCGGCGGGCGAATTCGCCGCCGGGGGTGTCGGGGGCGTAGGTCTCGCGCAGGACGCGCAGCCAGTGCTCGGCCGGGACGGCGCGGGCCTCGGTCAGCGAGTAGTACTGCTTGCTGGGCAGGTTCGCGCCCCAGGTGACCCGGCCGTCGGCGTGCTTCCAGTAGAGGTAGTAGGCGCGGGCGCCGAAGGCGAAGACCATGGTGTCGTCGGGCAGATCCAGCTCGCAGTCGATCTGCGCGCCGAAGCCGAGCATGCCGGTGTAGTCGGGTCCGGGCGCCTTCGGGTCGATGATGCCGCGCACGGTGGAACGGATGCCGTCGGCGCCGATGAGGACGTCGGCGGTGGCGGTGGTGCCGTCGGTGAAGTGGGCGGTCACGCCGTCGGGGTGTTCCTCGACGTGGGTCAGCCGCTTGTCGTAGGAGAACGGCACTCCGGCCGCGACGGCGTGGTCGTGCAGGGTGCGGTGCAGTTCGCCCCGGTCGACGGCCTGGAGCGGGGGTTGGTCGGCGAGGGTCGGCAGCACGTGTTCGCGGCCGCCGACGGCCAGGCGCATGTGCGCGACCGGCAGGGCGATGCGGCGCACGGCCTCGCCCATGTCGAGCAGGTCCAGGGCGGCCAGCCCGTTGGGTGCGAGGGCCAGGCCGGAGCCGATGCCCTCCGACGGGCCGGAATAGGCCTCGTGGATGTGGGCATCGATGCCTGCCCGGAGCAGGGCGGTGGCGGTGACGGGTCCGGCGATGCCACCGCCGATGATCAGCGCGGTGCGGGTTCGGGACATGGGTGATCTCCAGATCTGGGTCCGCGTCACCCGGTTATCCTGGGGGTGCCTGCCTCGAGGCCGGGTGCGCGTGGTTTTTTCCGTGCGAGCACGGTGTCGGGACGGTTTCGCCGGGCTCGGTGGGGTGTTGCCGCACGCCACCGGGTCCGGGGTCTTCGGGGCGTCGCTAGTCGCTCCCCCTTTCGCCGAGGTCGGGGATCCGGTCGGTGGGCATGCCGTCGGCGTGCCACTGCCGCCAGGTGTCGAGGCCGTCGAAGGTGCCGGTGCGCAGTTCCTCGCGCAGGGCATCGGCCCAGGCGCGCTCGGCCTCCAGCATCGCCAGGCCGTATTCGGATTCGACCAGGAACAGTCGGGGCAGGGTGCCCGCGAGCGCGTCCAGCTCGGTTCTGGTGGTGTCGATGGTGCGGGTCAGGGTGGCGATCCGGGTGCCGAGCAGGTCGATCACCTCGTCGGGCGGCAGGACCGCCAGGATGGACAGTCCGGCGGTGAACCGGTGATGTTCGGGTTCGGGCGAGGAGAGCAGTTCCCTGGTCCAGTCGGCCATCTCGGCCCGGCCCGCGTCGGTGATCCGGTAGATCACCCGCTCCGGCCGCGCGCCCTCCCGCTCACTGCCCACCACTTCGAGGAATCCGGCCTTGGCCATGTTCTGGACCACCGTGTAGAGCGAACCCCACTTGATGTCCATGTCCCGGTCCTTGCCGTGGGCCCGCAGCGTCGCCGCGATCTCGTAGCGATGCATCGGCCGCTGCACGATCACCGACAGCACGGCCAGCGCCAGCAGATTGCTCACCTTGCGCTTGGTCGCCACACCCACCTCCTTACTCGTCTACGAATATACGTCTACGAGTAATCGCCGGGCAAGGAGTGTCCAGCGGGGTTATCAGCAACGCCGGGTCGGAATTCGAGCAGGCAGCGCTGCTCGGTCAGATCCACCACCGCGTCCAGGACCAGCCCATGCGCGGTGGCCAACGCCGCGAACTCCTCGATCCGCCGCTCCCGGCCGCCGCCGCGGTGGGCGCGAGGTCGACCAGGTGGCCGCGCACCCGAGGATGCGCGCGCAGAATCGCGGCGAGCAGGTCACCCCGGCCCCCTCCGACATCTACCACCGTCGCGAACCGCGACCAGTCGAACCCGGCCGCCAGTCGCGGCGCCTGATCCAGGAACCGCAGACCCATCTGCCGATCGAAGGACGCCCGCAGGTCGGCCGAGTCGGCGAGATCGGCCCAGAAGTCCTGCCCGTAGCGGCGCGGATAGGCCGCCTGACCGGTGGCGATGCTGTGCGCGAGTTCGACGAAGGCCAACTCGGCGCGTCCGGCGGCCGAGTCCAGGCGCAGCAGGATGTTCGTGAAGGGCTCGGCGATGCCGAGGTGCGCGCCGAACGCGGTGGTGCGGTAGCCCGCGGGGGTCGGCTCCACGATGCCGAGGGTCGCGAGGTGGCCGAGCAGGAGTTCGAGGGCGATCGGGTCGACGGCGAGTTCGGGGGCCAGGGCGGCCGCGGCGGCGGGGGTGTCAGCGAGGCGGTCCGGGAGGCCGAGTGTCACCGCGACCCGCAGGGCCATCGGGGTCGCCAGGCTGGCCATTGCGCGGAGGGTGTGTGCGGCGTTGTCGTTGTGTCCCACGGGAATCCACTGTGGCACGGGTCAGGTTTTGACGGTGAGGTTGTCGTCGGCGCCCTGGTCGAGGAGTTTGGCGGCGATGTTGGTGAGGGCCTGGTCGAGGAGGGCGCGGTCGGTGGGGTCGTCGGAGTTCCAGTCGTCGAGGCGGTCGCCGAGCCAGCGGCGCCAGCCCGCGCGCAGTTCGTCGACCTCGGCGGTGCCGGATTCGGTGAGGGTGAGGGTGCCGCCGTCGGCGGTGAGCAGGCCGTCGTCGACGGCGCCACGGAAGACGGGGAGCAGGATCTCGACCGGGACGCGGTGGCGGTAGGCGATGGCGTGGACGGCGGCGGGGTGGCCCTGTTTGTCGGCGAGGTAGATCTGGGCCAGCGCCCAGGCGGTGTCGGGGGCCAGGGTGCTGCCGGAGGCGGCGACGATCTCGGGCATGATCGGGCCCTTCGCCCTGGCCCGGCGCACCGTCGCGGCCACCGAGCGTTCCAGCTGGACCAACCGGTCGTGCGAGTCGGGCACCGAGAAACCCTCGCCGACATCGGCGGCACCGTGGCGGGCGCTGTCGCGTAATCGCACCTGCGGCAGGAACCAGGCCACCACGAAACCGATCAGCGCCACCGGCACCACCCAGCGGAAGACGTAGTCGATCGAGTCCGCGTACGCGTCGATGATCGGCCTGGCCTGCGCCAACGGCAGCTCGCGCAACGCCTTCGGATCGGCCACCGCGTTCGGCGGCACCCCCGGCGCCTCCCGCATCGCCTCGGCGAGCGCGGACTGGCTCTGGTTGGAGTAGAGCGTGCCGAACACCGCGGTGCCGAACGCGCTGCCCAGCGTGCGGAAGAAGGTGACACCGGAGGTGGCGGTGCCCAGGTCGGCGTAGGGCACGGTGTTCTGCACGACGATCGTGAGCACCTGCATCGAGAGCCCGAGCCCGGAGCCGAGGATCAGCATGTACAGCGATTCCAGCCAGGCGCTGGTGTCGCGACCCATCGTCGACATCAGCCCCAGCCCGATCGCCATCACCGCCATGCCCACGATCGGGAAATACCGGTACTGCCCGGTGCGCCCGACCACCTGCCCGGAGAACACCGAGGTGACGAACAGGCCGACGACCAGCGGCAGGGTGCGCACGCCGGATTCGGTGGCCGAGGCACCGTCGACGTATTGCAGGTAGGCGGGCAGATAGGTCATCGAGCCGAGCATGGCGAAGCCGACGATGAAACTGAGCACCGAGGACACCGTGAACACCCGGCTGTGGAACAACCGCATGGGCAGCATGGGATCGCTGGCCCGCTTCTCCACCGCGACGAACCAGTAGATCAGCACCGCGGCCAGCGCGAACAGCCCGATGATCTGCCAGGACAGCCACGCGAACTCGTTGCCGCCGAACTCGAGCGCCAGGATCAGCGACGAGACGCCCAGCGCGATCAGACCGATACCGAGATAGTCGACCACCGGCCGCTGCACGGCCTTGAGCCGCGGCAGCGTGCGCGCCGCCATGAGCACCATGACGATGGCGATCGGCACATTGACGTAGAAGCACCACCGCCAGCTCGCGTGGTCGGTGAACAGCCCACCGAGAGTGGGCCCCACGACGGTGGTCACGCCGAACACCGCGCCGAGCGCGCCCTGGTACTTGCCGCGTTCGCGCAGCGGAATGGTGTCGGCGATGAGCGCCATGGAGGTGACCATCAAACCGCCCGCGCCCACCCCCTGGATGCCACGCGCGATGACCAGCACGGCCATCCCGCCCGCGACACCGGCCAGCGCCGACCCGGCGATGAAGATGATCGCGCTGATCTGGAAGAGCAGTTTGCGGCCGAACAGGTCACCGAGCTTGCCCGCCAGGGCGGTGGCCACCGCCTCGGCGAGCAGGTACGCGGTGACGACCCACGCCATGTGCCCGGCACTGCCGAGATCGGCCACGATGCTGGGCAGCGCGGCCGAGACGATGGTCTGGTCGAGGGCCGCCATGAGCATGCCGAGCACCACCGTCGCGAAGATGACATTGATCTTGGCGCGGCTCATCGGCTCGACGGGATCGGCTACGGCAACACCCTCCGGCATTGCCCCAGTATGGGCTTTCCCCCTCGGTCACGGAGTCCAGTGACACGGCAGCAATCCGGCCGCGATGTCAGCGCACGGCGTAGGAACCGAGGCCGGGTTCGAGCGCGTCGAAGGCGGTGCGCGCGTAGTCACGCAGCGCGGCGGCGATGTCGTCACCGGATTCACCGGCCAGCAGACGGCGCAGGATCTCCTCGAAGAGCACCCGGTGCACCCCGGCGAGTTGCGCCGCCGCGACCCGGGGCGTGATGTCGTCGTCGGCGGCGCCGGTCTCCTCGGCGAGCGCCCGCGCGAGCGCGGCCTCGCGCACGTCGTGGAATTCGCGCAGGCGCGCCACCAGCGCGGGGCTCTCGGTGATCATCGCGGCGAAGGGGCGTCCGCTGAAGCCGATCACCGGGTCCTGGGCCTGGACCGAGGAGAGGTAGGCGGCGCGCAACGCGGTCAGCGCGGACTCCCCCGGCGCCCGGTCGCGCACGACGGCGGCGAGCTGTCCGGTGAAGACCGGGCCGAGGTCCAGCGCGAGGTCCTCCTTGCGGGGGAAGTAGTTGGTGACGGTCATCTTGGCGACGTCGGCGGCCGCGGCGACCTCGGCGATGGTCACCTTGTCGAACCCCCGCTCGAGGAACAGTTCGGTCGCCCGATGCGAGATCTGCTCCTTGGTCTGCTGTTTCTTCCTGGCTCTGAGCCCCTGTGTGGTCATGCCAGCAAGCGTAGCTGAAGTCGTCCCAAAATTGTTCTTGACATATTTTTATGTCGACTCTAAGTTTGTGTTCGTCGCCGCGAGCGACACCCGCACCACCACCGAAGGAGCAGCCGATATGGCCGGACAGACGACCTTCCGCGCGCGGCCCACCACCGAGCAGCGCCGCCAGGCCGCCCCGCAGTTCCCGGGCACACGGCGCCGGAACGCGGGGCCGGTCATCCGCGGGGCGCAGACCCGGTCCACGACCGTGCGTCGCCCGCTGCGGATTCCGGGACGCTGAACACCCGGCGGGCGGGACCGCGCACGGTCCCGCCCGCCCTTCCGGCCCACCACGATCTCGCCGTATCGAACGGAGCTCCCTTGAACGTCACCGCCGATTCCGTCCGCGACTACCTCACCGCGATCGCCCGCACTCCCCTGCTCACCCCCGAGCAGGAGTACGCGCTGGCCGCCCGCATCGCCGCCGGGGCCGCGGCGCGTGCCGAACTCGACGACAACGCCGCCGCGGGCATCGAACCCACCGCCGCGCGGCGCGCGGAGCTGCACCGCGCCGAGCGGGCGGGTCTGCGGGCCAAGGACCAGATGGTGCGCGCGAATCTGCGCCTGGTCGTCTCCATCGCGCGGCGCTTTCCCACCAATACCGGCATGTCGCTGCTGGATCTGATCCAGGAGGGCACCCTCGGCCTGATCCGCGCGGTGGAGAAGTTCGATCACGAGCGCGGGCTCAAGCTCTCGACCTACGCGACCTACTGGATCCGGCAGTCGATCGGGCGCGCGCTCACCGACCAGGGCCGCACCATCCGGCTGCCCGCCAATGTCGCCGATGTGCTGCACCGGGTGATCCGGGTGCGCCGCGAGCTGGCCCAGCGACTGGGCAGACCCGCCACCGTCGAGGAGCTGGCGGTGGCGGCGGAGATCAGCGTCGCCCAGGTGGAGACGATGCTGCGCCTGGAAGCCGAGCCGGTGTCGCTGCACGCCCCGATCGGCGAGGACACCGAACTGGGCGCCCTGCTGCCCGACACCGCGCCCGCCCCCGCCGACGTGGTGGCCGGGCAGATGCTGCGCGGCTATGTCGAGGCCGCGATGGCCGGGCTGACCGACCGCGAATCCGCCGTCATCCGGCTGCGCTTCGGCCTCGATCGCGGCGAGGCGCGCACGCTGGAGGAGGTAGGGTCCGAGCTGGGCGTCTCCCGGGAACGGGCCAGGCAGATCGAGGCCAAGGCGATGACCAAACTGCGCAGGCCCCGCTGCGCGGGCGCACTGGCCGGACTGCTCGGCTGACCCCCCTTCCCTCCTATCTTACTCCAGAGTAAGGTCGGTGCATGGCATGGAAACCCACTGATATCGCGGACCAGAGCGGGCGCACGTTCGTGATCACCGGGGCCAACGGCGGCCTCGGTACCGAAACCACCCGTGTACTGGCGGGCAAGGGCGCCACGGTGATCATGGCCTGCCGCAACGCGGCCAAGGCCCAGCCGATCGCCGAGGCCATCCCCGGTGACGTCCGCGTGGCCACGCTCGACCTGGCCGACCTGGCTTCCGTGCGCGCCTTCGCCGAACAGCAGGGCGAGTTCGACGTCCTCATCAACAACGCGGGCCTGATGAACATCCCGTTCTCGCGCACCGCCGACGGCTTCGAGACCCAGTTCGGCGTCAACCACCTGGGCCACTACGCGCTCACCGCCCTGCTGCTGGACCGCCTCGGCGACCGCGTGGTGACCCTGGCCTCCATCGCCCACAAGCAGACTCCCAAGCTCTGGATCGACGACCTCAACTACGAGCACCGCCGCTACCAGCGCAATCTCGCCTACGCCCAGGCCAAGCTGGCCAACCTCATGTTCGGTCGCGAACTGCAGCACCGGCTCACCGAGGCGGGTTCGGCCAAGAAGTCCTACGCCGTGCACCCCGGCGTCTCGGCGACCGACCTGTTCGCCCGCACCGAGACCCCGCTGGACCGGGTGAGCAAGCCGTTCATCAAGCTCATCGGCCACCCGCCGCACCGGGCCGCGCACTCCACCCTCTTCGCCGCCACCGAACCGGCCGCCGACCCGACCGTCTACTGGGGCCCCAACAAGTGGATGCAGTCGCAGGGCCCGGTCGAGGCGTGCCCGTCGAGCGCCATCTCCCGCGATCGCGAACTACAGCGCAGGCTGTGGGAGGAATCCGAGCGGATGACCGGCGTCACCTACAAGTTCTGAGGCCCTACCTGGTCCTACGCACCCTGTAGTAGGCGGGTACCGTGGAGCGCGTGTCCGCTTCTTCGCCCCGTCCGGCGCACAACCGACCGGCTCTGATCGCGCTGGTCATCGTCGTCGCGCTGGGGTGCCTCGCGCTGGCCTGGTGGCAGTGGGAGCGGTTCGAGTCGTCCTCGGGCACCGGCCAGAATCTCGGTTACGCGCTGCAGTGGCCGCTGTTCGCGGCTTTCGCGGTGTTCGCCTATGTGCGGTTCGTCCGGCTCGAACGCGAGGCCGAAGCGCCCGCCGACGAGCGACCGCGCAAGCGCGCGGCCGAGGCACCGCGCGAGATCCCCGCCGGGATCCTGCCCGAACGGCCCACCGCCGCCGCCGCCGACGACCCGGAGACGGTCGCCTACAACCAGTACCTGGCGGGGTTGCACGCCAGCGACATCGACGCGCAGGTCCGCTCGGCCGGTCTGCGTGCCCCAGAGAGGAACGCCGGGTGACCGACAACGACACCACCGCCCCGTCGCTGGAGAAGGACTCCGGCGCGCCCGCGGGCGGCGCGAGCACCGCCAAGATCGCCTCGGCGCTGCTGCGCTACCGGGTGCTGGCCTGGGTCACCGGCCTGTGGCTGCTGCTGCTCACCTTCGAGATGGTCGCCAAGTACGGCTTCGGCGTCGACACCCCGAGCTGGATCGCCGTCGTGCACGGCTGGGTGTATTTCGCCTACCTGCTCGTCACCGCCGATCTCGCGGTGAAGGTGCGCTGGCCGATCGGCCGCACGGTGGGCACCCTCATCGCGGGCACCATCCCGTTCCTGTCCTTCTTCGTCGAGCACCGCAACGCCAACGACGTGAAGAACCGCTACAACCTCTGACCCTCACGCCGAAACGCCGCCCTCCGTTCCCGGAGTGGCGGCGTTCGTCATCTGGTCACCACGCCCCGGCGGCGACATCGGCCCGCCACCAGAGCGTGGTGATCTCGATCCGGCGCTAGGCCAGGGCCGCCAGCGCGGGGATGAGCTGGGTGAGGGCGCGACCCCGGTGGGAGACGGCGTCCTTTTCGGCGGGGGTGAGTTCGGCGGCCGAACCGGTGCCGCCCTCGGGCAGGAACAGTGGGTCGTAGCCGAAGCCGCCCGCGCCGCGCGGGGCGCGAGCGATGCTGCCGGGCCATTCGCCGCGGACCACGGTGGTGGTGCCGTCGGGCAGCACCAGGGCGCAGGTGGAGACGAAGGCGGCGCCGCGCCGCTCGTCGGGGACGTCGCCGAGCTGGCCCAGGAGCAGGGCGTTGTTGGCGGCGTCGTCACCGTGGCTGCCCGACCAGCGCGCCGAGAGCACGCCCGGCATGCCGTTGAGGGCGTCCACCTCGATGCCGGAATCGTCGGCCACGCAGGGCAATCCGGTCGCCACGGCACCGTCACGGGCCTTGGCGATCGCGTTCTCCTCGAAGGTGGCGCCGGTCTCGGGGGCCTCCTCGTAGGGCGGCACGTCGGCCAGGCTCACCAGCTCGATCCCGGCCACGCCCGCCTCGTCGAGGATGCGGCGCAGTTCCTTCAGCTTCTTGGCATTTCGGCTGGCCACCAGCACACGCACGGCCACGGCTACTTCTTCGAGGTCGCGGGCTCGGGCAGGGTGCCCGGGTACGGCAGCGCCAGGGCTTGTTTCTGCACGGCGAACAGCTGCTCGCAGCCCGCCAGGGCCGAGTCCAGCAGCTTGTCCAGGGTCGAGCGCGGGAAGGTGGCGCCCTCGCCGGTGCCCTGGATCTCGACCAGGGTGCCGGTGTCGGTGGCGACCACGTTCATGTCGACCTCGGCGCGCGAGTCCTCCTCGTAGGGCAGGTCCAGGCGTACCCGGCCGTCCACCACGCCGACGCTCACCGCGGCGATCATGCACGAGATCGGTTGCGGGTCGGCCAGTTTGCCCGCGGCGGCCAGGTAGGTCACCGCGTCGTGCAGGGCCACGTAGGCGCCGGTGATGGCGGCGGTGCGGGTGCCGCCGTCGGCCTGGAGGACATCACAGTCCAGGGCGATGGTGTTCTCGCCGAGCGCGGCCAGGTCGATACAGGCCCGCAGCGAACGCCCGATCAGCCTGCTGATCTCCTGGGTGCGCCCACCCACCTTGCCCTTGACCGACTCGCGGCCGCTACGCGTGTGGGTGGCGGCGGGCAGCATGGCGTACTCGGCGGTGAGCCAGCCCAGCCCGGAATCCCGGCGCCACGGCGGCACCCCCTCGGTGACGCTCGCGGTGCACATCACCCGCGTCTGCCCGAATTCCACCAGGACCGACCCCGCCGGGTGCGAGGTGAATCCCCGGGTGATCTTCACTTCGCGGAGTTCGTCATCCGCTCTGCCATCGGCTCGTCTCGACACGCGCATAGTGTAGGGGCACCGGCCCCGTCGACGGGGCGCGGGCGTGGACGTGGTCTAGAGATCGAAGCTCTCGCCCGGTGACACGGCGTGCACGGGTCCGGCGAAGGCGGCCTTCGCCTCGGCGATGACGTCCTCGCGCGAGGTCCACGGCGGGATGTGGGTGAGCAGCAGTTCCTTGGCGCCCGCGCGGGTGGCGATCTCCCCGGCCTCGGTCCCCGAAAGATGGATGCCGGGAGGACGATTCGCCGGATCGTGGGTCCACGACGCCTCGGCCATGAGCACATCGGCACCCTGGGCCAGCTCGACGACGGCATCGCACATGGCGGTGTCGCCGGTGTAGACGAACACGCGGCCGTCGGCGGCGGTGATGCGCAGACCGTAGGACTCCGGCGGGTGGTACATGCGCCGCGCCTCGACCGTGTGGCCGGGGCCGAACGGGATCGGGGTGTTCTCCACCCACGCCTGCGAGTCGATCACGTCGGACCAGTCGTCGGTCTCGCCGCCGATCTCGGCCGAGGCGTTGCCGATGCGCAGGGCCGCGTCGGACGGGCCGCGCACCAGGGCCCGGCCGGAGGGCGGGTTGGGGTGGTAGCGGCGCCAGACCAGCAGCGCGGGCAGGTCGAGGCAGTGGTCGGCGTGCAGGTGGGTGAGGAAGATGTCGACGTCACCCGGGTTGAGATGCTTCTGCAGCGCGCCGAAGATCCCGGGGCCGAAGTCGATGACGGTCGGCCGCATATCGGGGCCCGTCAGCAGGTAACCCGACGCTGGGGAGTCCGGGCCGGACACGCTGCCCGAGCACCCGAGGACGGTAAGGCGCATACCCTCATGCTGCCACGACGTGCTGGTGCTCACTGCAGGATCCCCCCAATTCCCAGACCGGATCCCCGGCTACCGCGTTGGTGCTGCGCGGCCGACCGATGCTCCACGGCGGCGTCGACGTTCATCTGATGAGAGTACCCAGCCCGCCAGCACTCCACCCACCGCCCCGAAAAGATGTCCCTGCCAAGAAATTCGGGGGTCGCTGGGCAGCACACCCCACAGCATCGAGCCGTAGATCAGGAAGATCACCAGCCCCACCACGATCTGCCCCACATCGCGCGCGAACCAGCCGCGACAGATCAGATACGTCAGCCAACCGAACACGATCGACGACGCCCCCAGGTGCACACTCCCCGACGACGCGGTGAGCCAGGTGCCCACCCCCGCGACCACCCAGATGATCGCCGTCGCCGCGATCCCCCGCCCGATCCCCGACAGCAGCACCACGAACCCGAGCACCAGCAGCGGCAGCGTATTGGCGAGCAGATGATCCCACCCGCCGTGCAACAGCGGCGCCCACAGAATCCCGTCCAACCCCCCGATCGCCCGCGGCTCGATCCCCGCCCCGTCGAGCTGATTGAGCGTCCCCGGCGGCTGATCGTGCGACAGGATCACGTCGATCCCCTCGATCACATACAGCGCCCCGACGAACCCGAGGATCACCACGGCCGCCTGCACCCACGTCGCCCTGCGACGCGCGGGCACCGCCGACCGCCCCTGCAACCCCGCGATCCGCTCCGGATCGAACGACGCCCCGACACCACCACTCAACGCCATCGCCTCCACTCCGGCAGGGGACCGTCGAACAAGCCCACTGATCCGAGCGTACCGAAACGGCTCAGGCCCAGAGCTGGCCTTCGAGCCTTTCCTCGGCGTCTTCCAAGGTCCCGTCGTAGGCGCCGGTCGACAGGTACTTCCAGCCGCCGTCGGCCACCACGAACGCGATATCGGCCCGCTTACCCGCCTTCAGCGCCTTCTTACCGATGCCCAGGGCCGCGTGCAGGATCGCGCCGGTGGAGATCCCGGCGAAGATGCCTTCCTCGCCGACCAGTTCCCTGGTGCGCTTGACCGCGTCGTAGGGCCCCACGGAGAACCGGGTGGTGAGGACCTTCTCGTCGTAGAGCTCGGGAATGAAGCCCTCGTCGATGTTGCGCAGCCCGTAGACGAGTTCGCCGTAGCGCGGCTCGGCTGCCACGATCTCGATGTCGGGGACCTGTTCGCGCAGGTAGCGGCCGGTGCCCATGAGGGTGCCGGTGGTGCCGAGTCCGGCCACGAAGTGGGTGATCTCGGGCAGGTCGGTCAGCAGTTCGGGACCGGTGGTCTCGTAGTGAGCCAGGGCGTTGGCCGGGTTGCCGTACTGGTAGAGCATCACCCAGTCGGGGTTCTCGGCGGCGATCTGCTTGGCCAGTGCGACGGCCTGGTTGGAGCCACCGGCGGCGGGCGAGTCGATGATCTCGGCGCCGAACATGGTGAGCAGCTGACGCCGCTCCACCGAGGTGTTCTCCGGCATCACGCACACGATCCGGTAGCCCTTGAGCTTGGCGGCCATGGCCAGCGAGATCCCGGTATTGCCGCTGGTCGGCTCCAGGATGGTGCAGCCGGGGGTGAGCAGCCCGTCGGCCTCGGCCTGTTCGATCATCCGCAGCGCGGGCCGGTCCTTGACCGAGCCGGTGGGGTTGCGGTCCTCGAGCTTGGCCCACAGACGCACGTGGTTCTCGCCGTCCCACTGCGGCGACAGCGTCTTGAGCCCGACCAGCGGCGTGTTGCCCAGGGTCGCGATCAGCGATTCGTAGCGGGCCACGGGATCAGACGCCGCCCGCCACGGCGGGCAGGATGGTGACCGACGCGTCGGCGGGCACCTCGGCGTCGAGGCCACCGGCGAAGCGCACGTCCTCGTCGTCGACGTAGATGTTGACGTAGCGGTTGAGCTTGCCGCCGGAGAGCAGACGCTCGGCCAGGCCGGGGTGGTTGGCCTCGAGGTCGTCGATCAGCGCGGACAGGGTCGCGCCCTCGCCCTGGACGCGCTTCTCGCCTCCGGTGAGACCACGCATGATGGTGGGGATGGACACGGTGACCGGCATGGTGACTCCTCGGTGATGTCTTGGTTCGGTGGGGTTCAGGCGTCGTAGGACTCGACGACGCGCACCGGCTCCTCGGTGACCTCGCCCTCGAGGATGCGGTAGCTGCGCAGCTCGTGGCGCTCCGGATCGCGGGTGGAGATCAGCACGTAGTGCGCGTCGGGCTCGGAGGCGTAGGAGATGTCGGTGCGGCTGGGGTAGGCCTCGGTGGCGGTGTGCGAGTGGTAGATGACGACCGGGGTCTCGTCGGCGTCGTCCATCGCGCGCCAGACCTTCAGCTGCTCGCCGGAATCGAACCGGTAGAAGGTGGGCGAGCGTTCGGCGTTGACCATGGCCACGAAGCGTTCCGGGCGGTCGCTGCCCTCGGGTCCGGCGATGATCCCGCAGGCCTCGTCGGGGTGGTCGGCGCGGGCGTGCGCCACCATGGCGTCCACGAGGTCGGCCCTGATCACCAGCACTTGTCGGCCCTTTCCACATCCTGTTCCAGCGGTGTCGAGCACCAGTCCCGACAACCACTCACCCTATTCGGGTATTCCGGGCGACGCGCACGCCGGTCCGATTCAGGAGGTGAACAGGTCGCGGTAGGCGGGGATGTCGGCGAGGGAGGTGGCGCGCAGGACCGCGTCGACCACGGCGCGTTCGACCACGACGGCCGCGGCGGTGCACAGCTGGTCGAGCAGCGGCAGATCCGACGGAAAAGCGGGCGGCAGCGGGACCGAGGGGGCCTGCTTCGCGCCGGTGGCGAGGGCGAACAGCGTGTCGCCGTCGAGGGGCGAGTGCACCGGCCGGATCGCGCGCGCCAGCCCGTCGTGCGCGGTGGTGGCCAGGCGTCGACACCCGGCCGGGTCGAGGGCGGCGTCGGTGGCCACCACACCGATGGTCGTGTTGAGCACGGTGCCCTTCACGGGCAGGGCGTTGAGCGCCGCGATCTGTTCGGGGGTGCCCGGCGCGAGCCCGAAGAACTCCGGCCCGTCGGTCCCGGTGCCCCAGGGCAGTCCGGTACGCGGGTCGACGACCGAGCCGACCGGATTGGCGACGATCACCGCGCCCACCGTCATCCCCTCCCCCGGCCCCTCGCCGAGAATCACACTCGCCGAACCGATTCCCCCCTTGAGCGCCCCCGCCCGCGCGCCCACCCCGGCGCCCGCGGTCCCGCGCGCGAACTCCACCGACGCCGCCTCGGCCGCGCGGAAACCGTCGTCGGCGGTGGGTCGGATGGTCCAGTCCCCGACCGGCAGGTCGAAGATCACCGCGGCGGGCACGATCGGCACCACCCGGCTCGGATCGGCCGGGTCCATCGGGATGCCCTCGCCGTGTTCCTCGGCCCAGCGCATGACGCCGTCGGCGGCGGCCAGGCCGTAGGCGCTGCCGCCGGTGAGCAGGATGGCGTGCAGTTGCCGAACGGTGGCGGCCGGGTCGAGCAGGTCGGTCTCCCTGGTGCCGGGACCGCCGCCGCGCACGTCGACCGCGGCCGTCGCGCCGCCGGGCACGCGGATCACAGTGCATCCCGTCGCCGCGCCGGAGCCCAGGGTGGCCGCGGGATCGAGGCGCTGACAGTGCCCGACGAGCACCCCCGCGACATCGGTGATCGCGTTGCGGGGACCCGGCGCGCTGCGCATCAGGGGGCCAGCGCCTGCAGCAGCGAGTCCTGCATCCAGGTGAGCCAGTGGTAGACGTCCAGATGCGGCGCGCGCGGATCTTCCGGCTCGAAATGTTCGGGCGTGTCGTCGTCGATGTCGAGCAGCGTGCCCAGCGCCAGACGCACGTCGGTGAGCGCGGCCAGCCAGGCGTCGGCCTGCTCGGGGGTGAGCACGATCTTGCCGCCGGTCTCCGGACAGCTCTCCAGCACGGTGCGGCCCGCGGCGAGCTTGGCGTCGATGATCTCCGGCTCGTGCAGGCTGCGCAGCGCGCTGTTGAGATCGGCGCGCTTGGCGTCGGGCGAGCCGGGCTCGGCGCGATGGAAATCGGGCAGCAGACGCAGCAGTTGCGGGTCGTCGGGTGGGGTGGAATTGCCGGTGCGCAGCCCGGTGAGGGCGGCGAGTTCGTCCTCGGGGGCCTCGTTGGCCCGGTCGCTGAGCAGGCCGGAGACGGCCCCGATCAGCGAGCGCAACACCGTGGCCTCGTGCTCGTCCATCTCGGATCGAAGCTTCAGGCCACTCAGCGAGTTCTTCCGGCTCCACTTGCGCACAGGGCCACGGTACTCAGTCGTCGCGCTGCATGGTTGCCCAGAGGCCCGCGGCGTGGAGTCTGCGCACGTCCTGTTCCATCTTGTCGCGCGAGCCCGACGACACCACCGCCTTGCCCTCGTTGTGCACCTGCAGCATCAACTCGGTCGCCTTGGCTTTGCTGTAGCCGAACAGCTTCTGGAAGATGTAGGTGACGTAGTGCATGAGGTTGACCGGATCGTCCCAGACGACGGTGACCCAGGGCCGGTCCTCGGCCTCCAGGATCTCGGCGTGCTCGACAGCCTCCGGCGTAGCCTGTGGCGCCGAGAGGACGGCGTTCACGGGATCGGCTCGAACGGAATTGCACACGGCCATAAACCCCAGGGTACGACGAGCGCCGCCGGAAACAACACCCGGTGACTACAGTTTCTCGTGTGCCCCACCGTGACGCGTCCGCCAGCACCGCGCTGCTGACCGACCAGTACGAGCTGACCATGCTGGCCGCGGCCCTGGCCGACGGTTCCGCGCACCGGCGCTGCACCTTCGAGGTGTTCGCCCGGCGGTTGCCCAACGGCCGCCGTTACGGCGTGGTCGCGGGGACGGGCAGGCTGCTCGACGCGCTGCGCGAGTTCCGCTTCGGTCCCGACGAGCTGGCGGTGGTCGCGAAATTCCTCGACCCGGCCACCGTCGACTGGTTGCGCGAGTATCGCTTCACCGGCGACATCGACGGCTACGCCGAGGGCGAGCTGTACTTCCCCGGCTCGCCGATCCTGTCGGTACGCGGCAGTTTCGCCGAGTGCGTCCTGCTCGAGACGCTGGCCCTGTCGATCTTCAACCACGACAGCGCCATCGCCTCGGCGGCCGCCCGCATGGTCAGCGCCGCCGCCGGACGCCGGACCATCGAGATGGGGTCGCGGCGCACCCACGAGCTGGCCGCGCCGTCGAGTTCGCGCGCGGCCTACCTGGCCGGTTTCGACGCCACCTCCAATCTCGAGGCGGTGCGCGGCTTCGGCGTGCCGGGCGCGGGGACCAGCGCGCACGCGTTCACCCTGCTGCACTCCGGCGCCGACGGCGAACACGAGGCCGCCGCCTTCCGCAGCCAGGTCGAGGCGCTCGGCGTGTCGACCACCCTGCTGGTCGACACCTTCGACATCACCCGGGGCGTGGCCACCGCCATCGAGGTGGCCGGTCCCGAACTGGGCGGTGTGCGCATCGACTCCGGCGATCTCGGTGTGCTGGCCCGCCAGGTCCGCGACCAGCTCGACGGGCTCGGCGCCACCGGGACCAGGATCGTGGTCTCCGGCGACCTGGACGAGTACGCCATCGCCGCGCTGCGCGCCGAGCCGGTGGACGTCTACGGCGTGGGCACCTCGCTGGTCACCGGTTCGGGCGCGCCGACCGCGGGCATGGTCTACAAGCTGGTCGAGGTCGAGGGCGTCCCGGTGGCCAAGCGCTCGAGTCACAAGGAGTCGCGCGGGGGCACCAAGAAGGCGGTGCGGCTCGCGCGCGCCACCGGCACCGTCGTGGAGGAGATCGTCTATCCCGCCGCCGGGGAAACGCCCGACACCGCCGGATTCCAGGTGCGCGAGTTGCAGGTGCCGCTGGTGCGCAAGGGCGAGATCGTCGACGGGGTGGCCACGCTGGCGCAGAGCCGGGAGCTGGTCGCGCGCGGGCTGGTCAGCCTGCCGTGGGAGGGCCTGAAGCTCTCGGCGGGCGAGCCCGCGATCCCCACGACCTTCCTGGGCTGAGGACAATGGGAGTGAGAGACAGTGGAGGGACCGGTATGACGCGCGGCTTGGTGATCGTGGACGTGCAGAACGATTTCTGTGAGGGTGGCGCGCTGGCCGTCGCGGGCGGGGCCGCCATCGCGACCGCGATCAGCGAACATCTCGCGGCGACCGACTACGCCGCGGTGGTCGCCACCCGCGACTGGCACATCGACCCGGGCGCGCATTTCTCCGACACTCCCGACTACGTCGACTCCTGGCCCCCGCACTGCCGTGTCGGCACACCGGGCGCCGATTTCCACCCGAACCTGGACACCACCGCCGTCCAGGAGACCTTCCACAAGGGCGAGTACACCGCCGCCTACTCCGGCTTCGAGGGCGCCGCGCCCGACGGCACCACGCTGACCGACTGGCTGCGCGCCCGTGGCGTGGACAGCGTCGACGTGGTCGGCATCGCCACCGACCACTGCGTGCGCGCCACCGCCCTGGACGCCCGCGCCGCGGGCTTCGACACCCGCGTCCTGCTCGACCTCACCGCGGGCGTCGCCCCCGACACCACCCGCACGGCCCTGGACAAGCTCCGCGCGGCGGGCGTCGACATCGTGGACGCGCCCGCGTCCTGAACCACGCCGGAGTCGATACTTCCCCCATGGACTATCGATTCCCGGCCCACACCCGCGCCACCCTGACCACCGCGCTGGCCGGGCTCGACAACATCCACGACGCCGCCGAACTCGTCTTCTGGTCCAACCCCGCCACCGACGACCTCCAGCGCCTCGGCGTCGGCGCCTTCGCCCAGCTCCCGCCCGCCTTCACCCACCTGCTGGCCCTGACCAGCCTGCACACCACCGTCCTGGACTCCGGCTTCAGCGGCTACCTGCGCACCCGCCGCGCCGAACTCCCCTGGGCCACCCGAGGTCTGCGCGCCGCGGGCATGCCCCGCCTGGCCGCCGCCGCCGTCCTCGCCGCCCGCGACACCTCCCCCAGTTCCCCCGACGACCCCCTGGACCGCTTCTGGGAAGACGAACACCAGGTCCTGGCCAACCCCGCCCAGATCCGCCGCCCCACCGGCGACCGCGCCGAGGACCCCGACGAGATCTACGACATCAACGAGCCCGAAGACTTCGAACAGCGCGTCCTGGACTACGTCCGCGCCCACCCGGACGACTTCGTCCGCGAGTACTGAAGACCGGAAAAACCTGTCGGCGGCGCGGTCTAAGCTGCCTGCGTGCCCGAACTTCCTCCCGTCACCGACCTGCTCGTCACCGCTGTGCGTGCCCTGGGTGGGAAGGAACGCACCGGTCAGACCGCCATGGCCGCCGCGGTCGACCACGCGATCGACACCAAGGAACACCTGGCCGTGCAGGCGGGCACCGGCACCGGCAAGTCGCTGGCCTATCTGGTGCCGAGCCTGCGCCACGCGGTGCGCACGGGCCGCACGGTGGTGGTCTCCACCGCGACGATCGCGCTGCAACGTCAGCTGGTCGACCGCGATCTGCCGCGCCTGGCCGACGCGCTGAAGAAGCCGCTGGGGCGCGCGCCGCAGTTCGCGATCCTCAAGGGCCGCAACAACTATCTGTGCCTGAACAAGATCAACAGCGTCATCCCGGAGGACACCGGCGGCGAGGCCGAACTCTTCGACGCCTTCGCCATCTCCCGCCTGGGCCGCGAGGTGCAGCGCCTCAACGAGTGGGCCTCCGACACCGAGACCGGCGACCGCGACGAGATCGCGCCCGGCGTCAGCGATCGTGCCTGGCGGCAGGTGAGCGTGTCCTCGCGCGAGTGCCTGGGCAAGTCGCGCTGCCAGTTCGGCCAGGACTGCTTCGCCGAGAAGGCGCGCGCCGAATCGGCGCAGGCCGACGTGGTGGTCACCAATCACGCCCTGCTGGCCATCGACGCCATCAGCGGCATCCAGGTGCTGCCCGAACACGATGTGGTGGTGATCGACGAGGCGCACGAACTGGTCGACCGGGTCACCGGGGTGGCCACCGCCGAACTGGCCGCCACCGCCATCAGCGCCGCCGCCCGCCGCTGCGCCAAACTCATCGACGAACGCGAGGTCGACCGGCTCGAGGGCGCCGCCGAGGCCTTCCACCAGGCCATCGAGGACCTGCCCGCCGCGCGCTGGGACCACCTGCCCGACGGCATCGCCCCGGTCCTGGCGCTGGTGCGCGACGCCGCCTGGAACGCGCGCACCGAGCTCGCCCCGCAGGGCTCCGTGAAAACCCAGGACGACCCCGACAACGCCGCCGCCCGCACCATGGCCGTGGCCGCGCTCGACGACGTGCACGATGCCGCGGTGCGCGCGCTCACCGCCTTCGAGGAAACCGATCCGGCCGCGCGCCGCGATGTCATCTGGCTCTCCGCCGACGAGGTGCGCGGCGTGGCCCGGCGCACCCTGCGGATGGCACCGCTGTCGGTGGGTGGGCTGTTGCGCAGCAGGCTGTTCGGCGCGGCCACCGTCGTGCTCACCTCGGCGACCCTGCAGATCGGCGGGTCCTTCGACGGGCTGGCGATCACCTGGGGCCTGCCCGCGCAGTCCGGCGGCAAGGTCGACGCGGCGCTGGCCAACGGCGCCACCGCCCCCGCCGACACCGAGACGATGCGCTGGAGTTCGCTGGACGTGGGCTCGCCGTTCGACCACGCCAAGTCCGGCATCCTCTACGTCGCCAAGCATCTGCCCGCGCCCGGCCGCGACGGCCTCTCGCCCACCTACCTCGACGAGATCGAACAGCTCATCACCGCCGCCGGTGGGCGCACCCTGGGCCTGTTCTCCTCGATGCGCGCCGCCAAGGCGGCCACCGAGGCGCTGCGTGAGCGCCTCGACACGCCCGTGCTGTGCCAGGGCGACGATTCGATGGGCGCGCTGGTTCGCAAGTTCGCCGACGATCCGGAGACCTCGCTGTTCGGCACGCTCACCCTCTGGCAGGGCGTCGACGTGCCCGGCCCGTCGCTGAGTCTGGTGATCCTGGACCGCATTCCGTTCCCGCGCCCCGACGACCCGCTGCTCACCGCGCGACAGCGTGCGGTGGAATCGCGCGGCGGCAACGGCTTCATGACCGTGGCCGCCAATCACGCGGCCCTGCTGCTCGCGCAGGGCACCGGCCGGTTGCTGCGCAGTGTCGACGATCGCGGCGTGGTCGCCGTGCTCGATTCGCGCCTGGCCACCGCCCGCTACGGCAGCTACCTGCGCGCCTCGCTGCCGCCGTACTGGGAGACCACCGATCCGGAGGTCGTGGCCAAGGCGCTGCGCAGGCTCACCGCGTCGGCCTGAATCCGCGAGCTTGCACGGCGAGCCTTGCGGTTCGCAACGTTGGCACCATGAATTGGCTACCGGGCGAACGCGACTCGTGAGAACGTGTGCTGATGATGCACCACGCCGATGGCGAGGTACTCGGTGAATTTCTGGTCAGCGCAAGATCTTTGGCCGAGTACCGCGCGATGTTCCAACTCTCCGACGACGATCTTTCCGGTCGACGCATTCTCGATTGCCCCGGGGGCGCAGCCAGTTTCGCCGCGGAGGCGAGCGCGCTGGGCGCCGAGGTGACCGCGATCGACCCCATCTACGCCACCGCCCCCGACGACCTGGCCGCCCGCGCCACCCCGGAGACCGAACGGGCGGTGGCCTGGGCCCACCAGCACGCCGATCGGTACCGCTGGGACTGGTACGGCGGCACCGCCGAGCACGCCGCGATCCGCCGCGGCGCCGCCGCCCGCTTCGCGCAGGACGTGCGCAGCACACCCGACCGCTACCTCGCCGGAGCGCTGCCCTCACTGCCCTGCCCCGACGACTCGTTCGATCTGGCACTGAGCTCGCACCTGCTGTTCAGCTACGCCGACCGGCTCGACGCCGACTTCCACCTGGCCGCCCTGGTGGAGCTGGCCCGCGTCGCCACCACCGAGGCGCGGGTGTATCCGCTGCTCGACTACACCGGCGCCCCGCTCGACGACCTGATCGACCACCTGCGGACCGAACTGCACGACAAAGGAATTCAGACCTCGCTGCGCAAAACCCACTATGAGTTCCACCACGGTGCCGACACCATGCTGACCCTGCAGCCCGCCGCCTGATCACCGCAGGTCGATGCCGGTCCGCTATCACGGACCGGCATTCGGGCACGCCCGTGCCAGTCATATGTTCCGGCTACCGAAGGCGAGCCGCCGCCGCGCACCCCCCACCCGGCGTTGTACGTTCTTAGTCGTGCATACGATGCGAGTCGGCCGGTAGCACGGCCGTGGCGGAGAGATCTCGACGCGTGGAGCTGCCGCGCACGACCCTGACGCTCATCCTGCTACTCGGTTCCGCCGTCCTAGGTGTGACGCTGCTGTTCACCACCATGGACCCCTGGATGAACAGCGGCGGCATCCTCGCCGGTGGCCTGGACGTCCACATCTACCGCGACGGCGGCTGGCGGCTGTGGCACGGCCGCGCGCTGTATCTCGAACCCACGCACTACGGCCTGCTCTACACCTACACGCCGTTCTCGGCGGTGGTCTTCCTGCCGCTGCTGCTGGTGCCGTGGAGCTTCGTCACCACCACCTGGCTGACACTCAACCTGCTCGTGCTGTTCGCCTGTGTGCTGCAGAGCTGGCGGATGCTCGGCTACCGGGTGACCCCGCGACTGGCGACGATCAGCGCGCTCATCGCGCTGGCCTGCGTCTTCGCCGAGCCGGTGCGCACCACCCTGTACTACGGCCAGATCAACCTGTGGCTGATGCTGCTGGTGCTGTGGGACTTCTCGCGCGGCGAGCACAGCCGTCTGCGTGGGCTGGGCGTCGGCGTCGCCGCGGGCATCAAGCTGACCCCGCTCTTCTTCATCGCCCAGTACCTGTTCCAGCGGCAGTGGCGGGCCGCGGCCACGGCGGCGCTCACCTTCCTGGCCACCATCGTCGGCACCGCGCTGATCCTGCCGCGCGATTCCTTCCAGTACTGGACCTCGACGTTCTTCCACTCCGGCCGCATCGCCCCGGATGTGCACCCCGCCAACCAGTCCCTGCGCGGCGCGATCGCCCACCTGATCCACGGCCCGGCCCCGATCTGGCTGTGGCTGCTGATCGCCGTACCGATCGCGCTGGTGGCGCTGTGGCTCGCCACGCAGCTGGCGAACCGGGGTGAGCCGCTGCTGTCGGTGACGCTGGGCGGGCTCACCGCCTGCGCGGTGTCGCCGTATTCCTGGGGACACCACTGGGTCTGGTTCGTGCCGCTGCTGGTCTACCTGATCCACCGCGCCCAGACCCGGCGACGCTGGTGGCTCGCCGCCGGTGTCCTCTACCCCGCGATCGCCGCGTGGACCTACACCTACATGCCGGGCTGGGTCAGCGTCGGCACCTTCCTGCTGCCGCCGTGGTGGCCGCTGTCGCAGGTGCTGATGAACATCTACGTGGTGCTGTATCTGGTGACGCTGGTGAGCATCGCGGTCGGCCTGCGTCGGCGCACCCCGCCACCGCTCGAGCCGATCGTCATCGAACAGCCCGTGGCCGAACAGGATTCGCGCGGACTCGATCCGCTGGTGGTGGTGCCGCTACCCGCACGCCCAGTCGAAAACGCCTGACTCCAGGTCGAGTTGGGCGTTGCCGCCGCCGAAGTTCATCCCGGAGATCTCCTCGATCTCCAGGTAGTACGCGGTCAGCCCCTCGGGCAGGGCCTGCACGGGGAAGGCCGTGCCGCCCAGGTGGCAGCGCCCGAACAGTGGCTCGGCCCACGGGTTCCAGCCGGAGTCCTCGGTGAGCGGGTCCTGGTAGCGGGTCTCGGTCTCGTACTCGACCGGCGGGATGCCCACGTTGGGATCACCGGTGCGTTCGGCCAGCCAGATGCCGACGGTGGGATGCACGTCGTCCCAGGCATTGCAGCCCTCGTCACTGGCCACCGGCGACCCGGCCGGACGGACATCGGCGGGCGGCGCGACAGGACCCGCGGCGAATTCGTCCTCGGTGAGCCAGATCAGGGCGAAGGCGCCGCCGATCTCGTCGTGCAGGATCCGCAGCTCCGGGTGCAGCCGGGTGCTCACCAGCTCGCGGGCCACCGGATCCTCGGACGCGGCATCGGGAACGACGGGGTCGGTGGCATCGGCGAACTGCCCCTCCCCCTGGAAGAAGGCGATGGCGGGAAAGCCGGGACCACGACGCTGATAGTCGGTGGGCAGCCGCAGGGTGAGCGCGTGCATCATCGGCAGCCCGGTGACCGGACCGCGCGGCCAACACGCCACATCGATTCCGGGCCCCTCACTCCCGATCCACCCCGACCGCACCGGCGCGGCCAGCGTCATCGGCTCACCCCCCGGCGTCTCCGCCAACTTGTCCGCCGAGTCCCCGAAACCCAGGTCGTACGCCTTCATCGCGACTGTCCCTTTCCCTGTGCGGACGATGCCGTGCCCGCCCCGCGCGGGCCGCACGCCGACGAGGGTAGTGCGTCCCCCCGACATCCGGTGACACCGCGGCGACCTCCCGGCAACCGGTACACGACAACGGCGGCGCGGCGATGGTCACCACACCGCCGTCGCGGGAACCTCAGCTCAGAGCACGGCCTTCAGCAGCAGCGTCAGCAGCCCGGACCCGACACCGAGCGCGACCGCGCCCACACCCCACACCAGACCCTGACGCGCCCACGGCCGCCCGTGATCCAGCGAGAACCGGCCGGGGCCGGTGAAGGCCAGGGTGATCGCCGGAATGGCGAACAGCAACGCCACCTCGTAGCCCTTGCCGGTGAGCAGACCACCGCTGAAGGTGACATTGATGGCGTTGACCATGGTGCCCAGCACCGCGGCCGCCGCCAGCGGGGTCAGCACGCCGAGCACCAGCGCGAGACCGCCCGCGAATTCGGTGAGTCCGGCCAGCGTGCCGAAGATCTCGCCGGGGTTGTAGCCCATGGCGGTGAAGCCGTCGGCGGTGTCGCGCCAGCCCTTGCCGCCCCACCAGCCGAAGAGTTTCTGGGCGCCGTGCGCGGCCATCAGGCCGCCGAAGCCGACGCGGAGTACGAGCAGGCCGATATCGCTGGCGAGCGCGGCATCAGGGGCCGGGGTGGTGGTGGTCGTGCCGGAAGTGGTGGTGCGGGTAGCGGTGTCGGTCATCGTGTCCTCGTCTGCGATTCGATACATGCCCGCAACCGGACTGCGGTCCGATTGCCTGTTCCGGTCAACCTCGTTGTCGGCCCGGGTATTTCACGTCCGTGGCGCCGGATGCGTGTCGCTGGTCACAGCGAAAGCAAAAGGCCGCCCCACCGGACGGCCTCTGCTCTCTACATCGGGATCAGTACGACATCGTCGCGTAGCCGACGAGCGTGTCCTCCGATTCCTTCGACAGCTTCCAGGTGCCGTCGATGTCCTTCCAGGTCACCGGAATCGGGTAGGTGTAGTCGCCCAGGCGGCTGTTGAGGGTGGCCGAGAGGGTGTCGCCCTCGACCGTCACCGGGCCCGAGACGTCCCAGTGGTAGCCCGGGATGGCCGAGATCCGGTCGCGCACGACCGTCAGCCCGCTCGCGTCACCGGACTCGACCTCGGCGGTCGACCCGTTCAGCGCGGCCTGCAGTTTGCCCTGCAGCTCGCCGACCGACGGAGTGGCGGGCGCGGCGATCGCGGCCGGGGCGGTGGCGACGACGGCCACGGCGACCGGGGCGAACAGAGTGGCCACAGCCATCGACGCGGCGGCGAGCGAGCGCTTCACAGATCTCTCCTTCGAACTTTCGGAGAGGTAAGCCTAACCTATTCGACGAGGAAGAAGAAGTACGCCAGGAACAGCACCATCAGGCCCCACATGGCCGGATGCACGTCCTTGACGCGGCCTCTGGCAACCATGACCACCGGATACAGGATCATGCCCATGGCCAGACCGTTGGCGATCGAGTACGTCAGCGGCATCATGATCACGGTGAGGAACGCGGGCACCGAGTACTCGAGATGCTGCCAGTCGATGTCGCCGAGCGCGCGGGCCATCAGCACGCCCACCACGATCAGCGCGGGCGCGGTGACCTCGCTGGACCCGGCGATCACCGAGAACACCGGATAGCAGAACATCGCGATGAGGAACCAGCCCGCCGTGGTCACCGCCGTCAATCCGGTCCGGCCACCGGCCGACACACCCGCCGTCGATTCCACGTACGCGGTGGTCGTCGACGTACCGATGATCGCGCCCGCGGTGGTGCCCACCGAGTCGGCGGCCAGGGCGCTGGCCGCGCGGGGCAGCGTGCCGTCCTTGTTGAGCAGCCCGGCCTGGTTGGCGACGCCGATGAGGGTGCCCGAGGCGTCGAAGAAGTCGACGAACAGCATGGTGAGCACCACGACGATCATCTGCCCGGTGAAGGCGTCGGGCAGGTGGATGATCGCCTGGCCGAAGGTCTGGTCCAGGCCCTTGGGCAGTTCGGCGATGCCGTCAGGAATGCCGACCAGGCCGGTCACCATGCCGAGCACGGTGGTCGCGACGATGCCGTAGAGCACCGCGCCGTGCCAGCCGATCACCAGGAACACCACGGTCACGACCAGACCGAACAGCGCCAGCAGCGTGGTGCCCTTGGTGAAGTCGCCGAGGGTGACCAGCGTCGCCTCGCTGTTCACCACGATGCCCGCGTTCTTCAACCCGAGGAACGCCACGAACAGGCCGATGCCCGCGCCCACCGCGAACTTCATCTGCAGCGGGATCGCGTTGAGGATGCGCTCGCGGACCTTGGTCACCGCGAGGATGAAGAAGATGATGCCCGAGAGCAGCGTGCCCGACAGCGCCACCTGCCACGGGATGCCCATGCTCAGCACGACCGTGTAGGCGAAGAAAGCGTTGAGGCCCATGCCCGGCGCGAGCGCGATCGGGTAGCGCGCCCAGATGCCCATGACCAGCGTGCCGAAGACGGCGGCCACGGCGGTGGCGGTGAACACCGCCTGCATCGGGATGCCCTTGTCGCCCAGGGCGCCCTCGTCACCGAGGATCGACGGATTCACCGCCAGCACATAGGACATCGCCAGGAACGTGATCGTCCCCGCCATCGCCTCGCGGCGGAAGGTGGACCCACTCGACGAGATACCGAAGTATCCGTCGACGCGCCCTCGGGCGCGGGTGAGGACATCGCTGGCCATGACTCTCCAGTCCGGGGTGTTCAGAGAAGAAGGATGCCCAGGAACGGTAGCGGAAAGTTCACTGAACCGAACAACCCGTCTCCCGTGTCCCCGCTCACGATCAGCCGCCCGCGACCGCCACCGCGCCCAACTCGGCGTTCGAGGCCAGCAGCGGATGCCGTGGCAGTACCCGCACGGTGTAGCCGACCGCGCCCGACAGCGGCACCGGCGCCGTGAGGTCGTAGAGCTGGACGCCCTCGTCGCCGCCGGTGTGCCCCATCTCCAGGGTGACGGTGTCGGACAGGTCGTCCTCCGGCGAGACCCGCCCGAGCACGGCCTGCACCACCACGTCCTCGGCGGTGAGCCCGCCCAGGTCGACCCGCGCGCGCAGGCTCAGCTCCGCGCCGATCACGGGGGTGTCGGGCAGGCCGGAGCTGTCCACCTGGAGCACCCGCACCGACGGCCAGGCCGTCTCGATCCGACGCCGGTACTCGGCCACCCGGGCGGCCCCGGCGAAGTCGTCGGCGGCCACCCGGGCGAACGCGGCGGCGGCCGGGTCGTAGTACTGCTCGGTGTAGTCGCGCACCATCCGCGAGGCCAATACCTCGGGACTGGTGGTCTGCAGGGTGTGGCGCACCATCTCGGTCCAGCGCACCGGGACACCGTCGGTGTCGCGATCGTAGAAGCGAGGGGCGACGGTGCGCTCGACCAGCTCGTAGAGGGCCGCGGCCTCGAGATCGTCGCGGCGGTGCTCGTCGCGCACACCGTCGGCGGTGGGGATGGCCCAGCCGTTCTCGCCGTCGAACAGCTCGTCCCACCAGCCGTCGCGGATCGACAGGTTCAGGCCGCCGTTGAGCGCCGACTTCATCCCGGAGGTGCCGCACGCCTCGAGCGGGCGCAGCGGATTGTTCAGCCACACATCGCACCCCCAGTACAGGTAGCGGGCCATGGACATGTCGTAGTCGGGCAGGAAGACGATGCGGTGGCGCACGGCGGGATCGTCGGCGAAGCGCACCACCTGTTGGATCAGCGCCTTGCCGCCGTCGTCGGCGGGGTGGCTCTTGCCCGCCACCACCAGCTGCACCGGCCGCTCCGGGTCGAGCAGCAGCGCGCGCAGCCGCTCGGGATCGCGCAGCATCAGCGTGAGGCGCTTGTAGGTGGGCACGCGGCGGGCGAAGCCGACGGTGAGCACGTCGGGATCGAAGACATCATCGATCCAGCCCAGCTCGGCCTCGACGGCACCGCGCTGCAACCAGGACGCGCGCAGCCTGCGGCGCACCTCCTCGATCAGCACGCCGCGCAGGACATTGCGGGTCGACCACAGCTGTCCGAGGTCGACATCGCTGAGCTTCTCCCAGCCGCGCGCCTCCTCGACCAGCTCGGGCCCGACCAGTTCGCGGGCCTTGTCGAGCCATTCGCGCGCGGCCCAGGTCGGCGCGTGCACGCCATTGGTGACCGAGCCGATCGGCACCTCGGCCGCGTCGAAGCCGGGCCACAGCGCGGCGAACATCTCCCGGCTGACCTCCCCGTGCAGCTTCGAGACACCATTGGCCCGCTGCGCCAGCCGCAAACCCATGTGCGCCATGTTGAACACCGACGGATCGGCCTCCCGCCCGAAGGCCAGGATCCGATCGACCGACAGGCCCGGCAGCAACGCCGACTCGGGTTCACCGTGCGCGCCACCGAAGTACCTGCGCACCAACGGCATCGGGAACCGGTCGATCCCGGCGGGCACCGGGGTGTGCGTGGTGAACACTGTCCCGGCGCGTACGGCCGCCAGCGCGGTGTCGAAATCCAGTCCGCCCGCGACGAATTCGCGGATCCGCTCGACGCCGAGGAAACCGGCGTGGCCCTCGTTCATGTGGAAGACATCGGGATCGGGCAGCCCCCGGGCGCGGGTGTAGGCGCGCACCGCCCGCACCCCGCCGATCCCGGCCAGGATCTCCTGCTTGATCCGGTGGTCCTGGTCGCCGCCGTAGAGCCGGTCGGTGACCGCGCGCAGCTCCGGATCGTTCTCGGCGATATCGGAGTCCAGCAGCAGCAGCGGAATCCGGCCGACCTGCGCGATCCACACCCGCGCGCGCAGCACCCGGCCCTCCGGCATGCCCACGTGGATCAGCACCGGCGACCCGTCGCTGGTCAGCAATTTCAGTGGCAGGCCCTGCGGGTCCAGCGCCGGGTAGTGCTCGCGCTGCCAGCCGTCGGCCGACAGCGACTGCCGGAAGTAGCCCGAGCGGTACAGCAGCCCGACCCCGATCAGCGGCAGACCCAGATCCGAGGCCGCCTTGAGATGGTCACCGGCGAGAATGCCCAGGCCACCGGAGTAGTTGGGCAGCACCTCGGTGACACCGAACTCCATCGAGAAGTAGGCGATCCCCGCCACCTCGGCGCCGCCACGCTCCTGGAACCAGCGCGGCCGGGCCAGATAATCGCGCAGCCCGCGTTCCTGCGCGTCGACCCTGGCGGTGTAGTCGGGATCGGCGGCGAGCGCGTCGAGCCGCTCGGCGGGTACCTCGCCCAGCATGCGGACGGGGTCCTGACCGACGACCTGCCACAGCCGCGGATCGAGCTCGGCGAACAGATCCTGCGTCGGGCCGTGCCACGACCAGCGCAGGTTCGTCGACAACTCACCCAGCGCGGCGAGCCGCTCCGGCAGATGGGCACGGACAGTGAACCGACGGAGTGCCTTCACAGGCGGAACAGTACCGGGTCGGGGCGTGCGCGGCGTGTCGTCGCCGAGCCCGGCGGTGGGGGTATGCAGTAGGTTGGCGAGGTGAGCGGCCGGATTGCCATCGATGACATCGCACCGTCCATTCCCGGCGGGCGACCGGCTAAAGCTGTCGTCGGGGAGGTTTTCCCGGTCCGCGCCGTGGTCTGGCGCGAGGGTCACGACGCCGTCGCCGCCACTCTCGCCGTGCGCGCGCCCGGTTCCTCGCGCATCACCCGCGTCCGGATGGCGCCCGAATACGAGCCGGACGTCTTCAACGCCGTCTTCACCCCCCACACCCCCGGCCTGTGGACCTTCCGCGTCGAGGGCTGGAGCGACCCGATCGCGACCTGGCGCTCGGCGGTCGAGGCCAAGCTCGCCGTCGGCCAGTCCGCCGCCGACCTGGCCAACGACCTCGAGATCGGCGCCACGCTGTTCGACCGGGCCGCCCAGGCGGTGCCGAAGAAGCAGTTCGAGCGGCTGCGCGCGGCGGCGGCCGCCCTGCGCTCCGACGACCAGCTACCCGCCCGCGTCGCCCCCGCCTTCAGCGCCGAGGTCGGCGAGATCCTGCGCGCCACACCGCTGCGCGAGATGGTCACCCGGGGCACCGGGCACACCGTGCTGGTGGAACGCCGCCGCGCGCTGGTCGGCTCCTGGTACGAGTTCTTCCCCCGGTCCACCGGTGGCCGCGACGCCGAGGGCCGTCCCGTGCACGGCACCTTCGCCACCGCCGCGCGGGAACTGCCCCGCATCGCGGGTATGGGCTTCGACGTGGTCTATCTGCCGCCGATCCACCCGGTCGGCGAGGTCAACCGCAAGGGCCGCAACAACGCGCTCACCACCGAGCCCGGCGATGTCGGCTCGCCGTGGGCGATCGGCTCGGCCGAGGGTGGACACGACGCCATCCACCCCGCCCTGGGCACCGAGGCCGACTTCGCCGAATTCGTCTCCACCGCAGCCGGTCTGGGCCTCGAGGTCGCCCTCGATCTGGCCTTGCAGTGCGCGCCCGACCACCCCTGGGTCACCGCGCATCCGGAGTGGTTCACCACCCTGCCCGACGGCACCATCGCCTTCGCCGAGAACCCGCCCAAGAAGTACCAGGACATCTACCCGGTCAACTTCGACAACGATCCCGACGGCATCTACGCCGAGGTGCTGCGGGTGATCCGGCACTGGATCTCGTTGGGCGTCACCATCTTCCGCGTCGACAACCCGCACACCAAGCCCGCCGACTTCTGGGAGTGGCTGCTGGCGCAGGTGCGCCGCACCGACCCGGACGTGATCTTCCTGTCCGAGGCGTTCACCCGCCCGGCCCGCCTCTACGGCCTCGCGCGGCGCGGATTCAGCCAGTCCTACACGTATTTCACCTGGCGCGTGCACAAGTGGGAACTCACCGAGTTCGGTCTCGAGCTGGCCGCCAAGGCCGACGAGGCCCGCCCCAACCTGTTCGTGAACACCCCCGACATCCTGCACGAGAGCCTCCAGCACGGCGGACCGGGCATGTTCGCCATCCGCGCCGCGCTCGCCGCCACGCTCGGCCCCACCTGGGGCGTGTACTCCGGTTTCGAGCTGTACGAGCACGAGGCGGTGCGTCCCGGCAGCGAGGAATACCTCGACTCCGAGAAATACGAACTGCGCCCGCGCGATTTCGGCGGTGCCCTGGCCCGTGGCGAATCACTGGAACCGTGGCTGACCCGCCTCAACGAGATCCGCCGCAACCACCCCGCGCTACAGCAGCTGCGCTGCATCCACTTCCACGCCGTCGACAACGACGCCCTGCTGGCCTACTCCAAGATCGACCCGGCCACCGGCGACGCCGTGCTGGTGATCGTCAACCTGAATCCCTTCGCCACCGAATACGGCCACGTCTCTCTCGACCTGCCCGCCCTCGGCCGCGAATGGCACGACCACCCCGTGGTCTTCGACGAGGTCACCGGCGAGGAATACCACTGGGGCCAGCGCAATTTCATCCAGCTCGACCCGGCCAAGGCGGTCGCGCACATCCTGGCCCTGCCCGCCGTCCCCGCCGCCGCCCGCGCTCCCCTGGCCTATCGCCGGAGCTTCTGATGCGCCGCCGCGACCTGATGCTGCTGGCGGCGGGCACGCACACCGACCCGCACACCGTGCTCGGCGCGCACCCAGCCCCCGACGGCACCGCGGTGCGCGTGCTGCGCCCGCACGCCGAGACGGTCACCGTGCTGGTCGGCGGCACCGAGCATCCGCTGAAGTCGTTGGGGCACGGCGTGTTCGCCGCGGTGCTGCCGTATCCGGAGATCGACGACTACCGCGTGCGCGCGGCATACCCGGGCGGTCCGACCGTGCTCACCGCCGACGGCTACCGCTTCCTGCCGACTGTCGGCGAATTCGACCTGCACCTGATCGGCGAGGGCCGCCACACCCGGCTGTGGGAGGTGCTCGGCGCGCATCCGCGCCGCTACACCACCCTCGACGGCGAGGTGGCGGGCACCTCCTTCGCGGTCTGGGCACCGAATGCCCGCGGCGTCACCGTCTTCGGCGATTTCGACCACTGGAGCGGCACCTCGGCGCCGATGCGCGCGCTCGGCGGTTCCGGGGTGTGGGAGGTGTTCGTACCGGGCGTCGAGCCGGGTTCGCGCTACAAGTACCGGGTGCACGGTGCCGACGGCCGCGTCGTCGACCACGCCGACCCGCTCGCCTTCGCCACCGAGGTCCCGCCCGCCACCGCCTCGGTCGTCACCCGCGCCGACCACGTGTGGACCGACAGCGCCTGGCTGGACCGCCGCGCCCGCACCGACGCCATCCACTCGCCGCTGAGCGTCTACGAGGTGCACCTGGGTTCCTGGCGCCCCGGCCTCACCTACCGTGAACTGGCCGAACAGCTCGCCGACTACGTGCGGGCCACCGGCTTCACCCACGTCGAACTGCTGCCCGTCGCCGAACATCCCTTCGGCGGTTCCTGGGGCTACCAGGTCACCTCCTACTACGCCCCCACCTCCCGCTTCGGCACCCCCGACGACTTCCGCTGGTTCGTCGACCACCTGCATAACGCGGGCATCGGCGTCCTGCTGGACTGGGTGCCCGCGCACTTCCCGCGCGACGAATGGGCACTGGCCCGCTTCGACGGCACCCCGCTCTACGAACACCCCGACCCGCGCCGGGGCGAGCAACTCGACTGGGGCACCTACGTTTTCGACTTCGGCCGCAACGAGGTGCGCAATTTCCTGGTCGCCAACGCGGCGTACTGGATCGAGGAGTTCCACATCGACGGCCTGCGCGTCGACGCCGTCGCCTCCATGCTCTACCTGGACTACTCGCGTCCGGAGGGCGGCTGGGAGCCCAACATCTACGGCGGCCGGGAGAATCTCGAGGCCGTCGAATTCCTACAGGAACTCAATGACACCGTGCACCGCGCCCATCCCGGCGTGCTCACCATCGCCGAGGAGTCCACCACCTGGCCCGGCGTCACCCGCGGCACCGATGTCGGCGGCCTGGGTTTCACCATGAAATGGAACATGGGCTGGATGCACGACACCCTCGGCTACCTCGCCCGCGACCCGATCCACCGGTCCTGGCACCACAACGAGATGACCTTCTCGCTGGTCTACGCCTGGAGCGAGCACTACCTGCTGCCGATCAGCCACGACGAGGTGGTGCACGGCAAGGGCACCCTGTGGACCCGCATGCCCGGCGACGATTTCGCCAAGGCCAGCGGCGTGCGCGCCCTGCTCGCCTACATGTGGGCCCACCCCGGCAAGCAACTGCTCTTCATGGGCCAGGAGTTCGGCCAGTTCCGCGAATGGGACAACGACCGCGGCCTGGACTGGCATGAACTGGAAAACCCCCTGCACCAAGGCGTCTCGACCATGGTCGGCGATCTCAACCGCACCTATGTCGCCCACCCGGCGCTGTGGAGCCAGGACACCACCCCCGGCGGCCACTCCTGGATCGAGGCCGACGACAGTCACGCCTCGGTCTTCGCCTTCCTCCGTTGGGGTTCCGACGGCAGCGCGGTGGCGTGTGTCTTCAACTTCTCCGGCACCACCCACGAGAACTACCGGATCGGCCTGCCGCACACCGGTTCCTGGCGCGAGGTCCTCAATACCGACGCCCAGGAGTACGGCGGCTCCGGCCTGGGCAATCTCGGCGGGGTCCGCGCCGAGGAGGCGCCCTGGCACGGCCGCCCCGCCTCGGCCACGGTCACCCTGGCGCCCAACAGCGCGGTCTGGCTGGCCGCCCCGCACTGAGGCTCACGCCTTGTGCGCCACGTAATAGGTGTTGAGCGGATCACCGTCGACATACGCGGTGCGCACATCGGTGAACCCCGCGTCGGCCAGCATCGACAGCGCCCGCTGCTCACCCCACACCGTGCCCAGCCCGTCCCCGCCCTGCCCCAGCGAGACCGACATGCAGTGCATGGTGGACACCGTGTAGAGGAACGGTCCCAGCGGCAGGTCCAGATTCTCCTCGAGCTTGCTCGACGCGTGGATGTCGACCATCAGCAACACTCCGCCCGGCCGCAGCGCCCGCGCCATGTTCGCCAGCACCCGCGCCGGATGCGCCTGATCGTGGACGGCGTCGAAGATCGTGATCAGATCACAGGATTCGGGCGCGTCCCATTCCGCGACATCCTGCTCCACGAACCGCGCGTTGGTCAGCCCCGACTCCGCCGCCTCGGCCCGGCCCACCGCCACCGCGTCGGCGGAGAAGTCGTAACCGGTGAACCGGCTGGCCGGAAACGCCCGCGCCATGAGATTCACGGCATGTCCACTGCCGCAGGCGATATCGGCGACATCGATGCCCGCGCGCAACCGATCCGGCAGGCCCGGCGCCATCGGCAGGATCACCTCGAGCAGCGCGGCGTCGAACACCTCGGCGCTCTCCTCGGCCATCAGCGCGTGGAACCGTCCGTAGTCCTCGTAGGACAGGCCGCCCCCGGTGCGGAACCGCTCGACGATCTTCGGCTCCACCTCACCGAGCTGCCCGATGAACTGCATGACCCTGGCCAGGTTGTCCGGACCCGCCGCCCTGGTCAGCGCGGCGGCGTGCGCGGGCGGCAACGTGTAGGTGGCGGCGACCGGGTCGTAGGTGACGATGCCCGCGGTGGTGATCGCGCCGAGCCATTCGCGCACATACCGCTCGTCCAGGCCCGCCGTCGCGGCGAGCTGGTCGCTGGTCGCGCCGGGATGGGCGGCCATGGTGTCGAACAGGCCCACCTGGTGGCCCATGCTGATCATCAGGGCCGTGCTGGCGTGGTCGAGCACCTCGACCATGCGTCCGGCGAAGGCTTCCACGGCGGCCGGATCGAGCTCGGCCGACTGGTCGAGTGCTGTCATGACGTACTCCTCGGGTCAGCGCGCGGCCCGGTGCCGCGGGGTCTGGTGAGGACATACGTCGGGCCCGCCCCGGCGGTTCAGCCGAGACGGGCCCGAGAAGGTGGGTGGGGTCAGTACAGGGCGGTGGCCAGCTTGCGCCGGGCCGCGACCACGAAGGGCTCGGCCTGGTCGAACAGCTCGAACAGTTCGAGCAGTCGGGTGCGCGCCCTGGTGCGATCGTCGCCCGCGGTGCGCTTGACGATCGCGATGATGCGGTCGAAGGCCGCCTCGGGACGCTGCTCGAGCAGTTCCACGTCGGCGGCGTCGAGCGCGGCGTCGAGGTTGGACGGGTCGGCGTCGGCGGTGGCGACCGAGGCCGGGTCGACCTGCTGGGCCCTGGTCAGGAAGCGCAGCTGACGCAGCGCCGCCTTGGCCTCCTCGTTGCCGGGCTCCTCGGCCAGGATCGCCTCGTAGGCCGCCTCGGCCCCGGCGATGTCGCCCTCGGCCAGCTTGTCCTCGGCGGCGACGAAGCGCGGGTCCTCGACCTCGGGCTCGGCGGCGGTGCCGCTGTCACCCTCGAGCTTGCCCGCGGTCGCGTCGAGCACCGCGTCGAGCCACTGGCGCACCTGCGCCTCCGGCTGGGCTCCCTCGAAGTCGGCCAGCGGCTGTCCGCCCGCCACCGCGATCACCGTCGGGATGCCCTGCACACGCAGCGCCTGGACGATGTTCATATTGGGTTCGGCTTCGACAGCGGCCAGATCCCAGGCGCCGCGGTCGTCGGCGGCGAACCGCTCGAGCGTGCGGACCAGCTCGACGCTGCCCGGGCTGCGCTGCGAGAACAGCGCGACCACCACGGGCACCTGCATCGAGCGCCGGATCACCTTGGCCTCGAAATCCGCCTCGGTGACCGTGTGGTTCCCCGGGGCGGCGGCCCCTCCACCGGAGGCGGCGGGGGGCTGCTTCAGCGCGGACAGATCCACCGCGCCGGACATAGCGGCGGCGACGGCGGGCGAAGGACGACGGGCAGCGGGTCGAGTCACGGTTTCCAGTTTGTCACGAAGCGCTCGGCGAGGTCTTGCTCGCCTCCGTGCTCAGCTCACCGAGCTGACCGGTCCGCACCGCCCACACCTCGAACAGCACGGTGAACAGCGGCGGAATGCTCGACGCCAGCGCCAGCAACGTGGTGGTGATCGACCACTTCAGCTCCCGCGCGGTCAGCAGCGCGGTGATCACGAACAGCACGAAGATCGCACCGTGCACCGGCCCGAAGATCTTCACACCGATCTCGTTGCCCTCCGCGGGCAGGTACTTGAACGCCATACCGGTCAGCAGACCGATCCAGGACAGCGCCTCGAGCACCGCGAAGAACCGGAAACGACTGGCAGTGGACCGCAGATCGAAGAAACCCATGGCCCCCATTGTGCCGGATTCACTACGACACCTCGTAGTTGGACCGGTCACACCAAGGGCCCCGACACCGCACAGCGGTACCGGGGCCCTTCGGCACAGAAAATCAGGCGGGAACGCGGATGATCAGCGCGTCGCCCTGGCCGCCACCGCCGCACAGGGCGGCAGCACCCACGCCACCACCGCGACGCTTCAGCTCCAGCGCCAGGTGCAGCAGGATGCGCGCGCCGGACATGCCCAGCGGGTGACCGATGGAGATGGCGCCACCGTTGACGTTCACCTTCTCCGGGTCGTAACCCAGCTTCTTGGTCGAGGAGACGCCCACGGCCGCGAACGCCTCGTTGATCTCGATCAGATCCAGATCCGCCGGGGTGATGCCCTCCTTGGCGCACGCGGCGAGAATGGCGTTGGCGGGCTGGTCCTGCAGGGTCGAGTCCGGACCGGCGACCTGACCGGCGGCGCCGATCTCGGCGATCCACTCCAGCCCGAGCTCCTCGGCCTTGGCCTTGCTCATCACGATCACCGCGGCCGCGCCGTCGGAGATCTGCGAGGCGGTACCGGCGGTGACGGTGCCGTCCTTGCGGAAGGCCGGGCGCAGCCTGCCCAGCGACTCGACGGTGGTGTCGGCGCGGATGCCCTCGTCCTCGCTGACGTAGACCGGGTCGCCCTTGCGCTGCGGCACGGCCACCGGCACGACCTCCTCGGCGAAGAGCCCGTTCTTCCACGCGGCGGCGGCGCGCTGGTGCGAGGCCGCGGCCAGCGCGTCCTGCTCCTCGCGGCTCACCTTGTCCAGGTCGTTGCGGTCCTCGGTCAGCAGGCCCATGGCCTGGTCGGTGATCACGTCGTGCAGGCCGTCGTAGGCCATGTGGTCGACCAGGGTGGTGTTGCCGTACTTGAAGCCCTCGCGGCTCTTGGGCAGCAGGTGCGGGGTCTGGCTCATCGACTCCATGCCACCGGCCACGATGATCTCGTGCTCCCCGGCGCGGATCAGCTGGTCGGCCAGCGCGATGGCGTTGATGCCCGACAGACAGACCTTGTTGATCAACAGCGAGGGCACGTCCATCGGAATGCCACCGGCGATGGCGGCCTGGCGCGCGGGCAGCTGCCCGGCACCGGCCTGCAGCACCTGGCCGAGGATGACGTAGTCGACCTGTTCGGGGGCCACGCCACCCTTCTCCAGCGCCGCCTTGATGGCCACACCGGCCAGATCCGAGGCCTTGAAGTCCTTCAGACCGCCCAGGAGCCGACCGACCGGGGTACGCGCACCGGACACGATGACAGAAGTCGTCACGAAAGCCTCGCATTCATAGAGTCGAACCTCACCGTGATGCACATCCGGACATCGACACGCATCAAGGGTTGCGACTCCACGGTAACTTGCACGGCCGCACACCCCACACCCAGGTGGGCGCTAACTTCGTGGGGTGACCAACGTGAACTTCATCCCCGCCGACTACGTCATCGCCGTCGACCATGTGGGCATCGCCGTGCCCGACCTCGACGCCGCCGTCGCCTGGTACACCGACAATCTGGGCATGGTCGAGACCCATCGCGAGGTGAACGAGGCCCAGGGCGTCGTCGAGGCGATGCTCTCCTGCCCCGCCGCCGCCGACCGCGCGACCGCCCTGCAGTTGCTGGCCCCGCTGACCCCCGAGTCGACCATCGCCAAGTTCATCGAGCGCGGTGGACCGGGCCTGCAGCAGCTGGCCTACCGGGTCACCGACATCGAGGCCGTTTCGGGCTTCCTGCGCGAGCGTGGGCTGCGTTTGCTGTACGACGCCCCGCGTCACGGCACCGCCGATTCGCGCATCAATTTCATCCATCCGAAGGATGCTGGCGGTGTGCTGGTGGAGCTCGTGGAGCCGAACCCGAATGTTACGCACTAGTACGGAGATACGATCGGTAAATCTCGGCGAGATCACAATCACGGTCGAGTCTCCACACGGTCGCTCGAGGCTGTATTTTGTGTGCCATGTCGTCACCTGAGTCCGATCGCAATCGCTTCGTTGCGCTGCCCTTCACTGTTGTGCGCAAGGGTTATGCGCAAGACGAGGTGCGCAACTACTTCGACCGCTTCGACGCGGAGCTTCGCGTCACCGCCACCGACCGGGACGCTGCCGCCGCGCAGGCCCGGAATCTCGCCAGCCAGCTGGAAGACGCGCGGGACGAGATCGACGAGCTCCGCAAGGAGGTCGACCGGCTGTCCGTGCCGCCGACCACCGCCGAAGGCATGTCCGACCGTATCTCGCGCATGCTGCGCCTCGCCTCGGACGAGGCGTCCGAGGTCCGCGCGCTGGCCCAGGCCGAGGCCGCCGAGATGGTGTCGATCGCCGAGCAGCAGGCCACCGAGATGCGTGGCAAGTACGAGTCGCTGCTCGCGGAGACCAAGGAGAAGCGCGAGGCGCTCGAGATCGAATACGAGCAGACCCTCGCCAACGCGCGCACCGATTCCGCCAAGATCATCGAGGCCGCCCAGGCCGATGTCGAACGTCTGGGCAAGGAGGCCGAGGCCAAGCGTAAGGCCACCCAGCAGGACTTCGAAGCCACCATGAACGATCGGCGCACCAAGCTGACCCGTGCCATGGAGGAGCTCGAGGCCACCAGTCGCGCCGAGGCCGCCCAGCGGATCAAGGACGCGACCGATGAGGCCAACCGCCTCATCAGCTCCGCCACCCAGACCTCCGAGCGCAAGATCGCGCACGCGAAGGAACTGGCCGAGGAGATGCGCGTGCTGCGCGGCCGGGTCCTGGCCCAGCTGCTCGGTATCCGCGGTCAGCTCGACTCGGTGCCCGCCATGCTCGCGGCGGTCAACCGGGAGAGCGAGCTGCTCGACGGCGCCCCCGAGCGCAAGTCCATCGGCAACAACGGCAACAACAAGTCCGTGTCGGGCGGCCGTCAGGCCAAGGCCATTCCCGAGGTCTCCGACGCCGACGAGGACATCGTCGACGAGGACCGCGAGAGCGCCGACGTCAGCAACTGACGAGGGAACTGCGACGACATATCGTCCAACACCGAAGGCCGCCTCGAATCATCGAGGCGGCCTTCGGTTTACGCGTTTTCGGGGCTTCAGGACCAGCGCCGGGTGATGCCGCGCGTGCGGCGCCCGTTCCAGCAGCCCTGATGCCAGTGCCGACGGTCGTCCTCACCGCCCTCGGCCGCCCAGGCCACGATATGGGCCACGCCGGGCATGATCTCGTGATCGCAGCCGGGGCAGCGATAGGTCTTCACCGCTCGCGCGCCGGGAACCGTTCGCACGATGTAGGTTTCGTCGCCGGGCCCGTCCTCGGTGCGGCCATAGACGTCACCGATCGGCGCCGGGGCGCTGCGGCGATCGTTGCGGGGTTTGCGTCGCGGCACGGTGCATCGCCCTCAGAACAACCGGAAAACGTTGCTCTCCGTGCCGCGCAGCTCGTCGTAATCGAGCGTCAGGCAACGGATTCCCCGGTCCTCGGCCAACGTGCGCGCCTGCGGCTTGATCTGCTGGGCCGCGAACACCCCGGCCACCGGGGCCAGCAGCGGGTCGCGGTTGAGCAGTTCGAGATAGCGGGTGAGCTGTTCGACACCGTCGATCTCACCGCGGCGCTTGATCTCCACCGCCACCGTGGCGCCGTCGGCGTCGCGGCACAGCAGGTCCACCGGGCCGATCGCGGTCATGTACTCGCGCCGGACCAGGGTGTACCCCTCGCCGAGCTTCGTCACGTGCTCCGCCAGCAGCTCCTGCAGGTGGGCCTCCACGCCGTCCTTCACCAGACCCGGGTCGATGCCGAGTTCGTGCGAGGAATCGTGCTCGATGTCCTCGATGGTGATCCGCAGTTCCTCACCGGCCTTGTTGGTCACCACCCACAGCGCCTTGATGTTCACCGGCAGCGCCGTCTTGCCCTCCCGCAGCGCCGTGACGCCGTCGGGCAGCTCCGCGGGGACCAGCGAGGCGATATCGCGCTCCTCGAGCCAGCACGGCGGACTCATCCAGTTGAGCGGCTTGTAGGAGCCGCCGTCGGAATGGACCAGCACCGACCCGTCGGCCTTGATCATCAACAGCCTGCGGGCCATCGGCAGGTGAGCGGTCAGTCGGCCGACGTAGTCGACCTGGCAGCGAGCAATGACGAGGCGCACCCCAGCACACTACCGCCTCCCCCCGGCGTCACCGAAAGCCCGGCCGAATGCTCACGAAACCGGCGCGAAGCAGTAGGTATTCCCCTCGTGCCGGTCGACGAAATGCATACTCCGAACGAAGATGTAGCTCATCTCGACGGCGATATCGTCCGCCCCTCGGTGATCACCAGCTTGTCCGGACTCGAGCACTCGACCTGAACGTCGCGGCCCGTCACGATCTCACTCGACACGATCCGCATGGTCGCCGCCGGATCCGACCAATCGGCGACCACCGCCAACCAGTCGACGATCGTCTCCCTCTCCGCGGCGCACTGCCTGTGCCGCCTCTCCGTGACTTCTGCCAGACGAAGGGCGCTCGGAACTTTGGTCAGTTGTCTG
>NZ_JAQQFV010000016.1 GCF_029675105.1 Nocardia anocheti
AGCGCTTAGCGAGATCTATTGCAACACAGGGGAATAACCCAGCATCGTGGCTACCATGAACCCCATCCGAACCCACCGATGCGTCCTCTACGCCAGACTTAGCGTCACCAAGGAGGAATCCGTCTCGATCGCTCGCCAGCTTCAGTCGTGCCGCAAATACGCTGATGCACGCGGGTGGGAGGTCATCGGCGAGTACATCGATGACGGCGTATCAGCAACCGCCAGCAGACCCGAGAACCGTAAGGGCTGGAGCGCACTGCTCGCCAGCCATGACTTCGACGCGGTGGTGATCTGGAAGGTCGACCGGCTCGCGCGGCGAGTACTGGACTTCCTCCATGCAGACGAAACACTCCAGAAGCGTGGGGCAGGACTCGTCGCCGTCGAGGACCCCATAGATATGACCAGCCCGCAAGGCCGGGCATTCGCGGTCATGCTCGCGGTGTTCGGCGAAATGGAGGCCGAGGCGATCCGAGCTCGCGTCCGTGCCGCACGGGCTCAACTGATCAAGGACCGCCGCTTCGTAGGTGGCGGGATACCGTATGGCTACAGCTCGACGGCGAATCCCTCAGGGCCTGGCCGTGTGCTCGTCAAGAACCCAGACCACGTCGCTTGGCTGACTGAGGCTGTGAGGATGGCCCTTCGCGGTGTCACAGTCAATGCTATTGCGGCATGGCTCACCGAACAAGGCGCTCCGCTTCCCGATCGTGCACGGACGCGGCAGAACGCGGCTAGTACAGCGTGGAACCGGCAGACAGTCGACGGGCTATTGCGTAACCCCATCTTGGCAGGGATGACCCCGCACAATCCAGGCAGGTCGAGGAGTTCCAAGCGCGCGGACCCCTCAGCCGTGGTGCGCGACGAATTTGGCGATCCAGTCGTCAACGAGTCGCTGGCGATCATCACCGCCGAGGAGTTTGCCACACTCCTGCACCTCCTGAACTCTCGCGATGTTCCACAGGCCCGAAAGCGGCGCGACCGACAATCTACGAACCCGTTCCTGTCCCGGATCGCGCGCTGCGACGACTGCGAGGTGTACATGTGCCGAGGGACCAACCAAAGGCGACCGGTGATTTACTGCCCGAGCTGCAGACAGACGCAGAGCCGGGTCACGCTCGACCCGTTTCTCACAAGACGGCTCCTCGATGAACGTGGGAATGAGCCGCTCAACGGCACAACGGTTCGGGAGTGCTGGTCCGCCGCCGGGTTGGACCATTCGGCTCGGCGCGGAGTCTTTCTTACTCAGCTCGAGAGCCTACGTATCCGTCGTGGTGTGGTTGGGCGACACTTCGATGAGGATCGAATCCTGCTGCGATGGCGGTCCTCCGAGCGACACATTGCCGTCGACTCCAGGAGCCTGCCAGCTGTTGCAGTCCATCGGCAATCAAGTACGCCAACCCAAGACTTGTCGGACAGGTGAGGCAGACTGACACCATGTCGGAGACATCCACAGAGCCAGCTCGGACTGAGGCGCCATACCAACTGGACTACGAGCCGGACGGCTCGTCTTTCGTTGCGCGCGAGAACCTGGCCGACATCTTGGAGCGCGAACTTCTCGGTCCGGCGAACGGCAGCAACGAGGTCATCGACACCACCCCCGACCAGGCCTACCTGATCGGCCGTATCGCTCCGGTGCGGATCACCGACCGGGGCATTCCGACCGACCAGGACACCGACGAACCCGACACCGACGTCGGTGACGACCTGGATGCGCAGCAGTCCCGCGGCGTCCCGGTGACCGCGGTGGACGACAGCACCGCCGCGGCCGACGAGGACTCCGGTTCGAACGAGTCGGAGGATGCGGCGCCCAAGCGCGGCCTGGTGATTCCTGCGTCCATGGGGTTGCGGTTCCAGATCCCGGCCGGGCTGGATTCGTTCACCGTGACCGCCTCGTGGGGGCAGTACAACCGAGCGAAGCCTGAGGAACTTGAGCGGGCGGCTGGTGAGCAGCGGGCTCGCAAGACTCCACGTTTCCAGCGCACACCATTCGTCTTTCCGACCCCGATCAAGGTTTCCGATCTCCTCCCGGGGGAGACGAAGGAAGTCCCGCTGCGGGACACCGTGGTGCTGCGCATCGACACCTACGCGGACAACGACCGGCTGCTCGTCGAGGTCGCGCTGTGCAACGACCGGGAGACCGGTCGTCACATCCCCACCGAGGCGTGGCTGTACCAGACGAAACTGGAAGTCGAGGCCGATGGCGCCGACGTGTTCCTGCCGGCATCGGACCCCCTGACCGAGGACCATCAGGAACTGGACGACGACCGTGCCCGGTTGAATCTGCAGTACCGTAAGCATCTCGAGTACGCCGTCGGCCGTACCTGTTCGGTCGACTGGCAGGTCGACACCTGGCCGAAAGAGCAGTGGGACACCGCGACCCGTTCCCCGCGGGCCCGGAAGGTGTGGACCACCTGGCTCCCGGTCACCGAGACACCACAGACCACCGCGGGCGAGGTGCGCGCGCTGCTGGACATGACAAGGCTCGCCGAGGCCACCAAAGGTGAACTGCGAACCGGCCTGGAACCGATCGTGTCCGACTACGCGAAGTGGCTCGACGGTGAGGAGCGACGCGCGAAGAAGCTTCCCGCGCATCTGCGGACGGTGGCCCTCGGGGCCGTCGAGGAAGCCCGCGCGGTGCACCAGCAGCTGGCCGATGGCCTGTTCCACCTGCTCACCGACGACACCGCGCTGCGCTGCTTCCAGTTCATGAACGAGGTGATGGCCGCCCAGCGTATCCACAGCCAGATCGCCGAACGCCGCGCGAAGAAGGAATTCCGCGACGAGAGCATCGACGAGGCGCGCGTGGCGGTCCTGGCCGAGAAGGGCGCGCTGGCCCACTCCTGGCGCACCTTCCAGCTGGCGTTCATCCTCATGCAGCTCCCGATGCTCACCGAGCCCACCATGCCGCGGCGCTCCGGGTCCGCGAGCAACAGCGGACTGGCCACCGCGCAGCTGCTGTTCTTCCCCACCGGCGGCGGCAAGACCGAGGCCTACCTCGGTCTCGCCGCTTACACCTTCGCGGTTCGGCGGCGGCAGGGCGTTGTCGACAGCGACGAAGGACTGTTGAACGGGCTGTCCGGCGTCGCCGTCCTCATGCGCTACACCCTGCGGCTGCTCACCGCGCAGCAGTTCCAGCGCGCGACCGCTCTGGTGTGCGCGGCCGAGGTGGCCCGTCATGCCGATGAGGACACCTGGGGCACCGAACCGTTCCGGATCGGGCTGTGGGTGGGAACCCAGGTCAGCCCGAAATGGTTCGAGGAAGCCCGCGACCAGCTCAGGAACATCAACGACGGCCGCGGCCACCGGCTCACGGTGCTGCAGATCCAGCGCTGCCCGTGGTGCGGCAACAAGATCGACGCCGCGCAGGTGAAAACCGATGAGGTACTGCGCCGGGTACGGGTCTACTGCAGCGACGATCTCGCCGAATGCCCCTTCTCCGAGGGCGGCGCCGTGGACGACGGGCTGCCGGTGCTCACCGTCGACGAAGAGATCTACCGGCTCGCGCCGTCGTTCGTCATCGCCACCGTCGACAAGTTCGCGCGGCTGGCCCGCGAAGGAGAAGCCGCCGCCCTGTTCGGGTACGTGGCCGAACGGTGCGAACGGCACGGCTATGTGCATGCCGACTACAAGCAATGCGCGCTTCAGGACGGCAACAAGCACAACGCCAAGGGCGCCTACCCGGCGGCGGCGCGCCGCCCGGTGGGCCGGCTACGCCCGCCGGACCTGGTCATCCAGGATGAGCTGCACCTGATCACCGGGGCGCTGGGCACCACGGTCGGACTGTTCGAGTCGGCGATCGACGTGATCACCACCTGGCGTTCCCCGGCCGGTCGCCCGGTGCGGCCGCTGCTGGTCGCCTCTACCGCCACCGCGTTCCGGGCTGATGACCAGGTCCGCAAACTGTACGGGCGCGATGTCACCATCTTCCCGCCGCAGGTACTCGACGCGGGTGACACCTTCTTCTCGAAGGAAGAACCGGTGTCGCAGGACAAGCCGGGTCGCCGGTATGTGGGAATCAGCACCACCGGTGTCCGGTTGACCACCGCGGAGATCCGCGTCGCCGAGGTGCTCATGTCCGCTGGACAATTGCTCCTCGACCGGGCCGGCGCCTGCGCCGACCCGTACATGACGCTGGTCGGCTACTTCAGCGCCACCCGGGAGCTGGCGGGCATGGCCCGCTACCTGGGAGACGACATTCAGACGATGCTGCGCAAAGGTCGCCCGTGGTCGCGGCTGCCCCGGCGGTACGGGACCGGTTTCGACCAGCTGCGAACAGCCGAACTGACCTCCCGGGTCGGCAGCGCCGACATCACCAAAGTCCTCGACACCATGGCGGTTTCGTTCGATCCGGCCATGGACGCGACCGGCGCCAAGGGAACCAAACGCGATGCGGTCCCCTACGACGCTGTGCTGGCCACCTCGATGCTGCAGGTCGGTGTCGACGTCACCCGGCTCGGGCTGATGCTGGTCGTCGGACAGCCGAAGAACACCGCCGAATACATTCAGGCGTCCTCCCGCGTCGGCCGAGACCCGAACAGGCCCGGACTGGTGGTGACGCTGGGCAACTGGGCCCGGCCGCGCGACCTGGCCCACTTCGAACAGTTCCGGCACTACCACGAAACCTTCTACGCCAAAGTCGAAGCACTCTCTGTGACTCCGTATTCGACGACCGCGCTCGGACGTGGAGTCGACGGTGTTCTGGTCAGCGCGGCGCGTGTGCGTGCCGCCGCCCGTAAGGACGGGCTCTCACGTGACAGCGGAGCCGGACAGGTCGACGAGGAGCACGAGTACCTGAAGGACCTCATCGGTCAGCTCGTCGAGCGGATGAAACGAGCCGCCCAGGACGACAAAGCCGCCGCACTGGCTGAGACATTGCTCAACAACCGTCTCGACCTGTGGACCAAACGGCGAACCGACCTCATCGCCGGCGGACAGACCCTCAATTACGACAAGAAACCGAACGATCAAGTTGCGACCCTGATGATCAGTCCCGACAACGCCAAGGGGCTGCCTGGTTCCCGCGACATGCCACCGTTCGTTGTCGCCAACTCGATGCGTGAAGTCCAGCCGGAGATCAATCTGCTGGTCAGCCCGCTTCCTGAGCGGCTCGCCTACATCGCCCCCGCATCCGCACCCCAGTGGGAACTGCCCGAGGCGCAGGACTAGGAGCGCACATGACCACCGAAACCCCAACTGCAGGCCCGATCTACGACCATTCGCAGGCCGTGGACCCTTTGGGTGACGTCGAGGAGGCGCAGGAGCAGGGCACCTTGAAGAACCGGGCGAAAGTCGGTTCCGCCCGGCCTTCTACCCTGCTCTATACCTACGGCCCCGGTGCGGTGATGGACTTGCCGAACTTCACGATCATGCCCACCGGACTCGACGAATGGGATCGGATCTGGAATCGCCGCGACGGTATTCGCACCATCCACGCGCCCCGGCTACGCGAAGCAGTGCGCAGGCTGATCAAGGGCGCCCACCGCGATATCGAGCTGCGCTTCTTTCCATGGCAGGCGAGCAAATCCAACTTCGGTAAGGAAGGCAGCGATCTCGGCGTCCCCGCCCGGATCTTCCCGCAGTGGTTGCGCTGCACCAGCTGCGACCGGCTGGGCCCGCTCGGCTACTTCACCTATGTCAACACTCACCCGTTCCGCACCGATCTGGCCCAGTTCGAACACACATGCCGGGGTCGCAAAGGCAGCCACAGAAAGGCGAATACCCATCCGGCCGTGCCTGCCCGGTATCTGCTCGCCTGCGAGGACGGGCATGTCGACGAATTCCCGTACGAACTGTGGGTGCACCGCGGGCGAGGATGCACTGAGGCCGTCCCGGGCACAGCGCCGTTGACCATGAGCGACCGGTCCAGCGGTAAAGGCGCCCTTGCGACCATCAAGTGCGGCGCCTGCGGATTGTCCCGCGCCATGAACGAAGCCCAAGGTGAGTCAGCCAGGGACAAGCTGCCGCGCTGCCGGGGCAGGCACGCCCACCTCGACGCCTTCTATCCCTGCCACAACGAGGTCCGGCTGATGCTGGTCGGCGCATCGAACCTGTGGTTTCCCGCCACCCAGTCGGTGATCGTGATGCCGGAGCAGAAGGAGATGCTCGACGCGGAGATCGCCAGTCGTATCCGGATCGCCCTGGGCGACAAGCTGGCGAAGTACGCGAAGAGCCTCGACTTCGCTCGCGATATCCTGCAAGAGAAAGAGATCGACGTCTCGGGGTATAGCGATGAACGGCTGACACAGCTGATGGACCTCGCGATGGCGCCGCCGGAAGAGTCCGCCTCGGACAAACAGCAAACCCGGTGGGACCCGATCGACCTGCTGGTCCCGGAATGGCGCTACCTGCAAGCCGATCCGCTCGGCGATCGGCATTCCGATCAGCACAGCGGCCTGACCCTGTCCCGGCGCGACCGGCACGCCGATCTGCCGAAGCAGCTCAGCCGGGTGCTGGCGGTGGAATCGTTGCGAAAGGTCAACGCGCTCGTCGGATTCACCCGCATCGACGAGATCGAGCGGGTCGACGACCTGCCCGATCGGATGGTTCCACTGGCGCGGTCGAACCGGCCCACCTGGACAGTAGCCACCGAGGACCGTGGCGAAGGTATCTTCCTGCAGTTCGACGAGATGACCATCGACACCTGGGAACAGCGGGTGCTGAAAAGCGGATTGTGGGCTGCCCTGCGCGCGGCCCACGCCCGCAACTTCTACAACCGCTATTCGGAGACTGCCGCCAAGGATCTCGAACCCGACGACCGGCTGCGTCCGCCCCGCTACTGGCTGCTGCACACCTTCGCCCACGTCCTGATTCGGGAGATGGCGATGACATGTGGCTACAACGCCGCCAGCCTCAGTGAGCGGCTCTATGCCTGGCAGGCGACCGAAACCAGGGAGCCCGCCGCCGGCGTGCTCATCTGCACCACCGCGTCCGACAGCGACGGCACCCTCGGTGGCCTGGTGGAACTGAGCAAGCCCGAGCGGCTCGCCGAGATCGTCGAGCAGGCGCTGCGCCGGGCCCGACGTTGCTCCTCGGACCCGATCTGCGCCACCCGTACCCCGAAGGACCCGGAGGACTTCTTGCACGGCGCCGCCTGCCACTGCTGTGCGATGGCATCGGAAACCTCCTGCGAGCGAGCCAACCGCTTCCTCGATCGTCGCTTCCTTATCGATCTACCGGGAAGCAGCCTTGGTTTCTTCACCCCGACCAGCTGACCCGGCGCGCACGCTGGGCGAACTTCTCACCGGCACCGAGGCCGAGGATCTCGCCGACCGGCTGGCCGCCGGTCATACTCTTGGGTCGGCGCTGCGAGCGCTGGCGCCGAATCGACGCGCGGTCGTCGCGGCTTCGCTCCGGGAATTGGATCCGAAGGCCGTGGTTCCGGTGCTGCGGGCGATCGAGGGTGCGCGAGCTGCGCGTCCGACGGTCGATCCGCTGTGGACGCTGCCTGGGCAGCTGGCTCGGTCCGGTCGTCTCACCAGCGAGGTGACCCGGCTCGTCGACGGTGCTCGTCAATCAGTTATCTGCTCCACCTTCAACTTCCAGCGCTCGTCCGGATTCTGGACCGCGTTGCGGCGTGCGGCGCACCGGCCCGGGGTGTCTGTGCGGGTCTACCTCGACACCCACGCAGCCGACCGGCAGTCGCACAACTGGTCGCCGACTACCGCCGAAGTCGCCGCGCACCTGCACCCTGGCGTCGTCTACCGCACGACTGCCTTCGACGGTGAGTACGTTCGCAATCACGCGAAACTCTTGGTCATCGACCACCGGTTCCTGCTGGTGAGTAGCGCCAACTTCTCGCGAAGCGCCGAACATCGCAATGTCGAGTTCGGTGTGTTCCTCGACAACCCGGCGCTGGCCGAGGCCGTCGAGCGGCAGCTCTTCGCAGTCCAGGATGAGCTGTACACGCTGGTGAGGGCCGATTCCGCTTCCTGACCGTCCGTGCCGATGATGGCGATCTGAGTCGAACAACCATTATTAAGTTGCGAAAATCGCAACCATCGGGCAAGATGATCATCGCAACCACGGGGACACTGAATAACCACCCCGCCAGATCCAGCCGATACGAGTCTGCGGTGACCGCACAGCTCAACTTGTCTGCCATGCAGGTGAAACGACGGCTTCGCATCGCTTTGATCAGCCCCGACGTCCGGCGCCGATGTCGCGCTGCCACATAAGCGCATCAACCGAGATCACAGCTCACTGCCGAAAGCCCTCTTCGCAAACACTCGGCACCATTTTGGAGGAAATCGCAAATGAAGACTTCGATCACCACCGTCCTCACACTGGCTTGCCTCGCCGGTGGCGCGGCAGCCACCGCTCCGGCCACCGCTGACGAGCTCCGCTGGACCGCCGTCGCGGTCTCCCCCGACAACGGCCTGCTCAACAGCGTCAACAACGCCACCGACCTGGAGGCGGCGAAGAACCAGGCCACCACCGACTGCGACCGCAGGATCCCGCCCGCCAGCGGCTCGAGCGCGCCCGCGCACGACTGCCGGATCGTCATGACCTTCGCCAGCGGACAGTGCGGAGCTGTCGCGGTGGGCGATCGCATCTCAAACGGCAAGAAGGTCGGCCGCGTCTACTCCTACTCGGTCGGCAACAGCCTCACCGAGGCGGACTTCGACGCGGTGCTGAAGAACCCCGGACGCGGTGTCGTCGTCTGGTGGTCCCGGTGCCAGCCGTGAGCACCACAGCACCTGATCCCCCGCGGCACTTCACATGCCGCCACTTCTCCGAGGACATCGAGTGACCGACGACTTCACTTCCGCCGCATTGGACATCGACAACGCCGACTCCCAGAAGGCCGGCATTCGCGCCGGCGGCTTTGGCAATTACCTCGCACATCTCGGCGGGGTGCGGCGATGACCGAGCCTTTCGACAAGACCTCCGAACCCCCTACAAACCCGCCGGCCGTATCCACTCCGCCCGCTCCCCCTGCGCTCCACCCCCGCCAGGAGGTGTTCCCGGCGGCTCAGGGTCCGATCCCGACGGCGCCGACCCCACGCGATGTCGCATATCCCCCGCGGCCGATCTCCCCGACATACCCGGCACCGAGCGCACATCCGCCCGTTCACAGCCCGCCGTATCCGCCTGCCCCCAACCCGCCCTATCCGGCAGCGCGCTATCCCGCCCAGCACGGATACGCGGTGCCGCCGGGATACCCGATGCCGATGATCTCGGTAACCCAGAACAACGGGGTCGGTGGCGGGCCGATCCTGGTCCGTCGCGGAACCAACCATGGTCTGCACCTGGTGCTCACCTTGCTCACCTGCGGGCTGTGGCTGCCGGTCTGGATCATCCTCGCCATCTTCGAGGCGATGAATCACAAGTGAGTGTCCGTACACACCAGGGAGAGAATCCATGAATCATTCATCAGCACAGGGGAATTCGATCGCAGCGCGCGGAGTCGTCGCTCGCGGTCTCGGCATCTGCGCGGTCGCCACCGTCGCACTGACCGGTTGTGCGGCCACCGAAGGCACCGACTTCGCCCACACCAGTTCGGCCGCGGCTTCCCCGACGATTGCCACGTCGTCGGCCACACCCACCCCGGTAACGCCGACTACGACCATGGCGTCGGCCACGCCGAGCACGACACTCGCACCGGTCACGACCACCGCGATCATGCCCGCCGTCGTGTGCCTGAACCTGCAGGACGCCCAGGACGCGATTCAGGCCGCCGGGGTGTTCTTCTCCCGCTCGACCGACGCCACCGGCAAGGACCGGGCCCAGATCGTAGACCGCAACTGGATCGTCGTCGCGCAGAACCCGGCGCCGGGCACCGCCTTCGGTGAAGGCGAGGCGGTGCTTTCCGTCGTGAAGAACAGCGAACCGCACCAGTGCTGATCACCGCGCCGGCCCCGATCGACAAACTCGAGGAGACCTCATGACGATTTCCATCGACCACAGCCTGCTGTCGCGACCGCAGGATTCCAGCACCTACCTGGCGTTGAAGACCGTCCAGGGTGGCCGCGCGGTGTACTCCACCCGCGTTCCGCTGCTCGATCTGCCGACGATCCTTCCGGTGCCCGACCCGAACAATGTCGATAAGGACAACCGCAAGGTAGATCGCTTGCACGCCAAGCAGTTCGGTCAGTACCTCGACGCCAAACAGGACTGGGTCGCGCCGACCCTGCTCGCCCGCGACGGTGGCGGGTGTGTGTTCACCCAGGCCGACGACGAAGGCCGGGTCGGCTATCTCACGGTGCCGTGGGCCATCGGTGGCATCGCCACCCTGCGCACCATCGACGGACAGCACCGGGTTCTCGGCGTCTCGATCGAGAAGCAGCGCATCACCGACGGGATCTCGGCCGTCGATCGCGAACTGGCTCGCAAGGTGAGCGTCGATCGGGCCGCCAAGCTCCAGGCCGAACGCGACAAGCTGGTCCGGCAGATGAATCGGCTGAAGCAGGAGTACGTGGGCATCGACATCTACGTCGAGCCCGACCCGATCAAAGCCCAGCAGATGTTCGTCGACGTCGCCGACAATGCCAAAGGCATCAGCAGCGCGGTCCGGGCGCGTTTCGACAACTACAAGGTCGCCAACCGGACGCTGTCCGATGTCATCGATCATCCCTTGTTGAAGGGCCGTGTCGATGCCGAACAGGACCGGATGACGCTGAAGAACCCGAACCTGATGGGCGCCAAGCACGTCGCCGATATCACCCGCGCGGTGATCGCCGGCGCCGGCGGCCGGATCAGCAAGAAGGCTGAGCAGACGCTCACCGATGGTGAGGTCATCGAACAGGTCAAGGACTTTCTCGATGCGATGTCCCTCGGGTTCGCCGATCTCGCCGCGATCACCGAGGAGGACCCGGCAGCATCGGGCAGCGCTGAGTCGCTGTCGCAGCAGCTGCGCCGCACCTCGCTGCTCGGTTCGATTGGCATGTGGCGCGTGCTCGGCGGGGTCTTCCGGGAACTGCGCAGCAGCGCCAACCCCGCTGAGCTGGGTGACATCGCCGAATTCTTCAAGCGCCTGGATCCGCACATGGCGGCCCCTGTCGCCGAGACCAGCCTGTGGCGGAGCTCTGCTGCCGGAGTCGACTTCGAGCAGAACGCGGCGGCGCCGATCATGCGGACCCAGAACATCGTCCATCTGGTCGACGTAGTCGCGAGCTGGTATCAGCGGCCGCCGACCTTGCTGTGAGGCACCGGGTCGCCGACACCGAGCTCCACGTAATGCGCGGCCCGTGGGCCTCGATATGGTCTTCGGCGGCGGCAGCATCGTGGTCGGCAGCAGCGGCCGTGGCAAACGGGCAGCGATGCGATCTCCGTGCCCGGACAAGGGCCAGAGACCGGCAACGAGTTCGCAAGACGTGGAGGTAGATGTGACGCACACCCGGCTGTGGGAAGACAGCACAGCGGCCGACGGGAGCTTGACAGTCCAGGTGTCGGCCCAGCCGGCGATCAATCTCGCGCTCGTCCACAACAGTGTGCCGTTGATCTCGGGTATCTACGTCACGAACTCGTCCGGGTCGGCGGCGATCGACGTCACGGTGACAGTTCGACTGCACGGCAACGGCGCCGAACTCGCGCCGCAGTGGGTTCGTACCTACGACGGCGGTCTCGCCGCCGGAGCCGAGGCGCACTGGGATGATTTCGCCGGATTCGCGCCATCTGTCGGCTATCTGCGCGATCTGAACGAAAGCCATCCGGCGACTCTCAGTGTGACGGTCACCCGGATGTGGGGTCAGGAACTCCACCTGGCTCTCCCCGTGAAGGTGCTCGCACACAACGAATGGTTCAACGCGCCCGCGTTCTACGATTCGCTGGCGGCGTTCGTCCAGCCCAACACCGCCGCGGTGCAGTCGGTGCTCAGCGGCGCCGCCGATCTGCTGCGGTCGCACACCGGAGATGCCTCCATCAGCGGCTATCAAGGGGGACAGGAACGCGCCGCCGCCATCGCGATGGCTATCTACGAGTCGCTGCGCGCCCGCGGCATTGGCTACATCACGCCGCCCGCGTCGTTCGAAGCGACCGGTCAGAAGATCCGGACCAGCGCGCAGGTATTGCAGCAACGCCTGGGCACCTGTATCGACCTGGCGGTCACCTACGCCGCCTGTCTGGAGGCCGCTGGGCTGCGGCCGTTGGTGTGGCTGCTCGACGATCACGCCTTCGCCGGGTTCCTCAGCGGGGAGACAACGCTGCCGAGTCCCTCGCTGACTGAGCGGAACGCCCTGGTCAACCTGGTCGAATCGGGCAGCGTGGTGCCCGTCGAAGCGGTGTACTACGACGGATCGGCGAACGGTTCGTTCACGAACGCGATCGCCCGGGCCCGTCAGCATTTCAGCACACCGGAGAAGCTGGCGGGCACGGTCGGGATCACCGCCGCCCGAAAGAGCGGCGTGCTTCCCTTGCCGAGCTGGGATGACCTGGAACCCGGCGATTCATCGCAAGAGTCTGCCACGAGTCCCATCGACCTCGAGCTGCCCGACGAACTGCGTAGCCGCCAGGAGACCGGCGAAGTCCTCGACCCCACCGATACCGCACCGGCGCGGGTCCGCGCGTGGAAGCGCGCCCTGCTGGATCTGAGTCTGCGCAACCGACTGTTGAACCTCAAGCCGTCGGCACAGGTCATCGACCTGCACATCCCGCGCGACGGACTTGCTGTCCTCGACGACCTGATACATGACGGCGCCGCCCTCACGCTTGTCCCCCACGATGACCTGTCGTCCATCCAGCAACTCCGAGGCGCACGCTCCGCCGCCGACCTCGATCCCGAGTTGCTGCGCACCCGTCTGGCGGACGACCGCCAGATTTTCGCCGCCGTCACTCGCGAGTCCGCCGTTCGCCGTCTGAAGGGTCTCGCCAAAGCCGCGCGTACCTTGCGCGAGGAGACCGGCAGCGCGAACCTGTATCTGACGCTCGGTGCCCTCATCCACCGCGCCCCCAACGGCACCGAAACCAGGGCTCCGCTGTTCCTGCTGCCGGTGCGGATCATCGGTGGGGCGGGGCGCAAGCCCTTTCAGATCGTCGCCGACAGCACCGAGGTCGCCACCCCGAATCGCTGTCTGGTGGAGTGGTTGCGGCTCAAGCACCATGTGACCATCGACGCGCTCGAAGCGCCACAACTCGACGACAGCGGCCTCGACATGACCGCCGTGCTGCGCGGGATCCGAAAGGCACTGGTCGACTACGAACTGGATCTGCGCATCGACGAGGTCGCCACGCTGGCGATCTGCCAGTTCAGCACCTTCGGCATCTGGAAAGACCTCGCCGAAAGCTGGGATACGGTGGAGCGCAGCGCCCTTGTCCGGCACCTGACCCACCATGTCGGGGAGTCCTTCCGCGATCCACACGCCGATGGACCCTTCGGCCTGGACGAGGTGGACGTCGACGAGGCCGATGTCGTGGTTCCGATCCCCGCCGACGGATCACAGCTGCGGGCGATCGCGCTCGCTGCGGCCGGCCGGACCTTCGTCCTCGAAGGCCCGCCGGGAACCGGGAAATCGCAAACGATCACCAACCTCATCGCGCATGCGCTCGGTCTCGGGAAGACGGTGCTGTTCGTCGCGGAAAAGCAAGCAGCCCTCGAGGTCGTGCGGAAACGACTCGACAAGGTGGGGCTGCGGGACTTCACTCTGGACCTGCACGGAAAGAACCAGTCACCGAAGGCGATTCGCGATCAGCTCAAGGCCGCGATCGACAATTCGTCGCACTACAACGAGCGCAGCTGGCAGCTGCGGCTGACCGAATTCCGGGACCGTCTCGCACCGCTGGCGGACTACCCGGGCAAGGTGCACGACCGGAACGCGATCGACCAGTCCCTGTGGAGCGCGTACGAGGAGTACCTCGAGATCGGGCAGGGTCATGTGGGCGATATTCCCCTGTCCTACGTGACACGTCCGCCAGTGGGCTGGGAGGAAGTGAAACGCTGCCTCGAGCTGTTCTCGAGGTCTGCTCGCCAGCTCGAGGTCCGGCAGGGCGTGGCGTGGTCGCTCACCGGAATCATCCCCCCGTATACCGATGCGGGTCAGATCCTCGCCGTGCTGCGCCGGACCGCTGACGCGATGCGCGGCGCGTGCGCCGATGACCGTGTTCGTCGAGTTCTGGAGAGTCTGGACGACCCGGAGCACATCAGCGTTCTCCAGCCCGCCGCCCGACGCCAGATCGGTCGTCCGGTCCCCGACGACGATGCCCTCGCTTGGATGCGCGGTCCGCAATTCGAAGCGCGGCGGCGTGAGCTGTTCGACGAGATCGGGCGACTGCGCCAGGGCTGCGCAGCGATTCTGGCGGTATTCACGCCGATGTTCCTCGAATCAGGTGACGCCGAACGGTTCATCGCCGAGGCCGAGGACAGCGGCAAAGGCGTCTTCGGTAAGAAGAAGCGCGCCGAGCAGTTCCAGCAGAACCTCGCTCCCTTCGCCCGGACCGGCGCGGACCTCACACCGGAGGCGGTACTGCCGCTGCTGCGTGCGATCCCACAGGTGCGCGGGGAACTGGCTCGGACCAAGCACCACGCTGCCCACCTGCTCGGTTATTGGCTTCCGCTGCGATGGAACCCGCTGGCTGATGCCAGTGCTGATGAGTTGCAGACGGTGATCGAATACATCGCGGCCACAGTCGGCTTCGTCGACCGGCACCCGGCCGAATGGTGCTTGCTCGAATCCGTGGACTTCTTGCCGGACAACGGCATCCAGCTGCTCGAAGATGTCCAGCGAGGTTGGCACGATCTGCGCGAGTGCCTCGGCACCACCGACAGCGACCTGGCGCGGTGGCGCGATGGTGACCATTGGGTAGTCGCCTGGGAACGGACACAGCACGAACTGGTCGAGGACGCGGAGCATTTCGGCGCCGGGCGCATCCTCGGTTGGTCGCAGATGTCGAGCTCGCTCAACCCGCTCCGCGATGCCGGGCTGGACGGTCTCATCGAGCAACTTCTCACCGGCGCGATTCCCGCCGCCGAAGCGACCGCGGCGTTCGTCCGGGGAACCGCACAGCGATCGATCGAAGAGCGCAGGCGCTTGAACGGTCTCGACAGTTTTCTGTCGGATCTCCGTGATGGCGAGATCGACGACTTCGTCCGGACCGCAGTGGGATTGCGTGACGAGCAGGTGAAAGCGCTTCCGGCCGAGCTGCTGCGGCGTCGGCCGTTCCAGGCCAACGCGCTCTCCGGCGAGATCGGCGAACTGCGAGGTCAGCTCGAACGGACACGAGCGGGGGCCAGCTTCCGGCAGCTGATGCTTCGATATGCCGATCAGATCCTCGCCGCCACACCGTGTGTGTTCGTCAGCCCGGCTTCACTCGCGCAGTTCATCCCGCCGGGCTCGGCGACATTCGACATCGTCGTGTTCGACGAGGCCTCGCAGGTGCCGGTCGCGCAGGCGATCGGCGCACTGGGTCGCGGTCGTTCGGCGGTCATCGTCGGAGATTCCCAGCAGATGCCACCGACCTCCTTCGGCCAGGTCACCACCGTCGGTGACGACTCCGACGAAGACGACGAGACTACCGCTCCCGAAGACCTCGAGAGCATCCTCACCGAATGCGTCGAGTCCGGGGTTCCCCGGCTGTGGTTGTCGTGGCACTACCGCAGCCAAGACGAATCGCTCATCCGCTTCTCCAACCAGGAGTACTACGAGGGGAAGCTCGCCAGCTTGCCGTCCCCCGGCGGTGACGTCACCGCTGGCGTCGAATGGCGCCGGGTGCCAGGCCATTTCAATCGGGAGAAGCGCCAGGGACTACGCACCAACCGAGTCGAAGCCGAGGCCGTCGTCGAGGAGATCCGCCGCCGCCTTGCCACGCCACACCTTGCCGGGCAGAGCATCGGCGTCGTCACCTTCAATATCCAGCAACGCGACCTGGTCCAAGACCTGCTCGAGTCCTCCGACGACCCTCTGGTTCTCGAACAGCTGCAACCCGATGCCGAGGAGGGCATCTTCGTCAAGAACCTCGAGAACGTTCAAGGTGACGAGCGTGATGTCATCCTGTTCACCGCGGCGTTCTCGGCGAAGCCCGGCGAGTCCCAGCTTCCCCTCAATTTCGGTCCGCTCAGCCGAACCGGTGGCGAGAAGCGGTTCAATGTCGCGATCACCAGGGCACGACGCAAAGTCATCGTCTTCACTTCGTTCGACCCGTCAGATATCGATCTGTCACGAACGACGTCGACCGGTATGAAGCACCTACGCGGCTACCTCGAAATGGCGGCAGGGCACCCCGGCGACAGCGCCAAGGCACAGACCGACTCCTCAGTGGATCCGATCCAGCGAGACCTGTGTTCGGAACTGCGCCGGCGCGGCTTCGAGGTGGAAACGAACTACGGACTCTCCGAATTCGTTCTCGACGTCGTGGTCCGTGAGCCGGGTTGCGATCACTGGCAGGTAGCGATCCTGCTCGACGGCCCGAAGTGGCGAGCCCGGCCGACAGTCACCGACCGCGATCTGACGCCCCGATTGCTGGAAACGATGATGCACTGGGGTTGTTCGGTGCGGGTGTGGCTGCCCGAGTGGATCGACGCGCCCGAGGTTGTGCTGGACCGGATCGAGGCGGCGGTCGATGCCGCGCGCCGACGTCGCCGGCTTCTCGACGAGCAGCTCGAGTCCGCTGTGGCCGCTCGGGCAACCGAAATCGAGCAGGCTAAGGTCGTACCAGCCGCCGAGGACGCCGCACCCACATCCGCCGCGCATTCCGCGATCGTGACCGAGCCGGACGAGCCGGCGCTGCTGGCGAACGCAGCGCCAGTGCACATCACCGAGACCGAGATTGCCTCGGCCACACCATCGACACCGGAAGCGGTTCCGCGGGACTGGCACGGCAAAGCCACCGCCTACCACGAGGCTCCGACTTCGCGCCTTGGCAGCAAGGACGATCTCGAGCGAACGAACTCGCCGTCGATCCGGCACATCGTCACCGAGGCGGTGCGTGTGACCGTCGAGACAGAGGGCCCGATCGAACTGGACCGGCTGGCCCAGAGCATCGGTAGACGCTTCGGCTACGACCGAGTTCCCGCTGTGCGCAAAGACCTCATCATCGACTGCGTTCCCACCGAACTGGTGCACAAGTGCTCGCTGGGAACCTTCGTCTGGCCGCACCAGATCGACCGCCAAGCATGGCGAGGGTTCCGCGCCAACCCTGTGTCGTTGAGCGGGATCGCGCCTGAGGAGATCATCAACGCATTGGTCGCGGGCTGTGGCGCGCGCCAGCTGGACGAGGAAACCCTGATGCGCGAGGCCCTGGCGGCATTCGGGAAGACCAAGCTCAGCGGACCGAGCAGGCAGCGGCTGGAAGCGTGCATCGACCGGGCCGTGCAGAACGGCCGCCTGATCCGGATCGATTCCCTGTTGCGCGCCGGATCCTGACACCGATACACCGGAAGTCCGCAGCAACCAGGAACGGAGAGACAACCGTGGCTCATTGGTCAACGGGCTATGCCGACTTCCACGAGGAGATCTGGGCACCACCACCGGAACCCGCACAGCCGCTACAGCTGCCCTGCGCGGAGTGCGACGCCACCTTCACGGACCTGTACGAACTCCGCGAGCACGTTTTCACCACCCATCCGATCGCACGGCCGGTGCTCGGGTACCGAGGCATGGTGTGCGGTGATGCTCGGCTGCTGGTGCAGCGCCGTACCGTGCCCGGCGACTGGACCGTCTCGCACTGCACTGGTGTTCGTATCGACGGCGCCGAGGTCGAACCGGCCGAACTCGGAACCCGGCTGTCGACCGCCCGCGGCATCGTTGTAGTTCAGATCAGCAACGCGCGATCCAACCGTGTTCACGAATTCGACTTCTCGATCCCGTCGGAGCAGGACTTGCGCGGTGTCGAGGCCGCGGTCGAGGATCTGCTCGACCGCGGCGTGATCACCGCCGGATCGATCAGCGCGTTCTACGACCGCGCGCAGAGTTTCGACAGCGCCCGTAACTACGCAGGCGGAATCGCCGAATACCTGTATTGGTTATCCGGTCGAGGAGCCGGTGTCGACGCGACGACCGCGGCCCGCCACCGCGAGAAACTCAATCGCGCGGCCCAGCTGCTGGGGGATCTTCACCGGCCTGTCGCCTGTGCGATCACCAGCGTGATCTCCTTCCACTTCAATCATTTCGATGAAGCGGCGCATCGGGCGTTGAGTCCCCGCCTCGGCGCCATCGCCGGCCGCCTCGGACGGATGTGGGCTGCCCAGACAGCCCCCGCCGATCAGCTGGCGATCGGCGGCGAGCTCGCCCACCTCGAACAGCTCCTGATGGACGACTACACCGCTGCCGTCGTGGAGCTGTGCGGCGAACCGCTCGACGCGGCCACGAGCGACCATGTCGCAAACTTCGACTACCGCGGCGCCGACCGCTATGACCAGATCAAGGCCGTGCTGTTCGTCGCCGAGCACCACCTCGCGACCGGCGACCCCCGTGCCGGCGGGGCCGTGCGGGCGGCCAGCCAGAATGGTTTCCCCGAGCAGTGGGTGGACTCCCGCCTCGACCTCACCACGAACAAAGGAGCGATGTGGCACGCGGCCACCGCGGAAACGGCAACCACCCCAAGCCCACCGAGGCCCGAAACGCCGCCAGCGGTCGCTCCGACAAGGGTGACTCGGACAGCAACGGCACAGGCAATACGAAGAAGAAACAACAGCGAGGCTCGAAGCGAGCCGATGAGTCTCAGCTCAGAGAACCGCGAGCCGACGGCCGCCCCCGGCCAGGCCTCCCCAGCCACGGGCAGGAGAAACGATTCCTGGGCGACAGCCGCGGCTACGACGAGCTCACCCCCCGTTTTGGCAGACACGACCAGCATGACACCGGCGACCGGGCTCGGCGGCGCCATGGAAACGCACCCAGCGAACAAAACCCAGGAGATGACGCGCACCACCCACACTCGACGAAAGCACCGGCTGGCCGACGCAACACCGACTCCGGTCCCGACCACCGCCCAGCGGCGCGTTCCGAACGAAATCACCACGACCACCAGCCAGTCGAGCGCCGAGAACTGGACTCCGCGGACATCCGACACCCCGCCGTGGAAGACTCGGGACGAGATGCCAGCAGAAAGCCCCAACGAGGTGGACGCAGCTCCCACGCAGGGCGCCGCTACCTCGAAGCACTGGTGGCGAGACCTGTTCGCCAAACGACGGAGGTAATTCGGACAATGTCAGAGGCGCCGAGGTGCGAGACCGCCGCTGCTGCCGAGGCCACCGCGTCCGCACCCGACACAGCGGGCGGTGGCGCTCCACCTCACGTGAAGGAGCCCGACTCGGTTTCAGAAACCGTGACCACACAGCGAGATCCAGATTCAGCGACGGTCGCGATCTCCGGCCCTTTCGATACCGAGGGACTCGGTGACGAGACGGGTCGCCCAGAGGCGTTGTCCGCCGACGCGACTGCGCAGGATTCAGCACCGGACTCCGAGACCGTGCCAGATGCCGGAAGAGTTGACGTGTGCCCAGTGCCGAAGCTGGGCGGGGAGGATTCCGCCATCGTCACCGCGCGAGTACAACGATCAGGCATGGACGCAGAGTCCACGTCGCTGGATTCCTCAGCGCAGGAGAAGCCCTCGAATCCGTCGATCGACGAGGTCGAGTCGTTCGCCGATTTCCTGCGCTACCTGCACGGCCTCGATCAGGATTTCAAGCCGGTCGAACTAGCCAAGAGCGCACCGGCCAGGCTCGCGTTGTCGAAGCCGACCGGGTTCGATCAACTCGACGAAGTGGTCACCGACATCGCCGCGCGCGACACCAAACTCGCCACAGCCTTGGCCCTGCTCTTGACCGCCGAGAGATCAGACCTGCGTGGCACCGCCCGGCAGACCATCACCGCGCTGGCCGCGCGCATCACCCAGCGACACCCGGCATTCATCGATGACTCCGCCTTCGAAACGCGATTGTCGCGACTGATCGGCGGCGACCTCGAACCGGAGGCGCTGCCCCAGTCGATCACGCGGATGCAGCATCGACTCGAACAGAACTTCGACGGCAAGCGGTCGATGACCCGACCTGCGCTGCAAAGCCTGTCCGACAACGCGGCACACGTTCTCGTCCTGCTCGCCGCCTCGGCTGCGAATTGGGATCTTGCCCAGTGCGTTGATGCCTTCGCCGACACCATTTGGGATGCCAAGGCGCCTTTCGTCGATGCCGCACCCAGCCGCGAGAAGCTCGCCACGCTACCGAAGACCGCGCGCAAGGCGGTCGCGCTCGTCGTGCAGTCCGCCCGCGGTCAGCTGCGAAGCGTCGAGGCCGAGAGGGACCAGCATTCCCACCATCTCGACATCGCGCGAGCCGAGATCGAGCATGCCGTGGCCGCACTGAGCACTGCCGAGTCCCGAGCGACAGAGCTGGAAGCCGAGCTGTCGAAGGTCAAGGCCGCACTCCAGCAGGAGACCGAGGCGCGACGCAGCGAACGCATGGGCGCGACCTCGGATTTCGAGATCCTGCGGGTCGATACCGCCCGTGCCATCACCCAGCAGATCGAATCGCTCGAAGACGCGCTCGACGCCCTTCGGCACGGGCAGACACAGATCACCGAAGAATTCGTCGGCCGTTCGGTCAAGAACCTCCGGCGCAGCTTGACCACGCTTCAACCGCCTTCTACGAAGGCCGCTCGAGAGGACCAGTCATGACGGTCGTCGGCTTCGACTTCGGCACAACCAACAGCCTCATCTCGGTTGTTGCCGGCGAACGCGTATACGACTTGCTCGACGACGACCGACCGGTGCCCTCGGTAGTCAAGTACGAGGGTGTGCGGAAAGTGGTCGGTCAGGCCGCCAAAGACGAACTCGACGCGAGTGGACTCGGCGTGCACGGCAGTTTCGTCAAGTCTCCCAAGACCTACCTCGGCGACGAGTCGATCAGTGTCGACGGTATGGAGCTCAGCCCCATAGACGTCACCTACGACGTGATCGATCACGTACGGCGACGCGCACTCGCCTCGCCCCGAAACGCCGACTATCTGTCCGAGATCACCGACGCGGTGGCCACCATTCCCATCGACATGAACGGACATCGACGCCGAGCCTTGCGTGAGGCATACGCCCGCGCCGGTATTCGCGTGGTCCAATTCGTCCATGAGCCGTTCGCCGCGCTCTACGGCCACTTCCGGCCGAGAATCGGCACCGACTTCGTCCGGCGTTTCGATCGTAAGAACGTGCTGGTCGTGGACTGGGGCGGCGGCACATTGGATCTCACCCTGTGCCGCCTGATGGACGGTCGCGTCGTTCAGCTCCAGAACGCAGGCACCGGCGAGCTCGGTGGCGATGTGTTCGACGACGCGCTGCGCAACTGGATTCTGGCCCAGAGCACTGGGGCGTCCTTCGATGTCGACCCGGATCGCCGTCGCCAGCTCCGACACAAATGCGAACAGCTGAAAATCTATCTGTCAGAAGAAGATTCGGCGACGCTCTATATCCGGAACTTCGACCCGGCCACTGGCTCTCCGCTGACTCAGCAGATGACCAGAGCAGAACTCGATACCATCGCCAAGCCGTTGATCGATCGCGCGATGGACCATGTGGTGGCGCTACTCGATGCCGCTCACATCAGCGACTCGCAGGTGGCGATGTGCCTGGTAACCGGCGGCATGTCCCGGATGCCGGCGATTTCGTCGCGACTGCGGGAGTTCTTCGGCGCGCACCGCGTCGAGGTATCACAGAACAGCGCGACCCTCATCGCCCAGGGTGCGGCCTGGATCGCCCACGACCGGCAACAATTGGAGTTGGCCAAGGACATCGAGGTCCGGTTGGCGCGTGGCTCGTACTACCGGCTCGTCGCCGCTGGAACCCGTGTCCCGTTCGACGGCGGGGAGCTGTCGAGATCATCTTTGGAGATGTACTGCGCGGATCCCCGCGACGGGCAGGCCAAGTTCCAGTTCTGCACACCCGCCCAGCAACGCGCCGAGGCCCAACGCTCCGACCCGCGTGACGATCTGGAAACACTCAGTCTCGTGGTCGATTCCGCAGCACGGCCGTTCATCGAGCGGTTGACGCTGCACACGACTCTCGACCCGGACGGTATCGTCCACATCCGCGCGAAGTCCGGCCTCGGTGGAGCGAACGAACGAAAGTCGTTGCACGACCTGCAGTTCGGGATATCTCTGGGATCGGCGCGGACCAACGCGGGTGTCGCCGACGACCCTGGGCCGCCTCGCGAGCCGGAAATTGCCGAGAAAGGCAGCGTCGTTGTCCGGTCGAACATCGCCGAAAAGAAGGACGACCTTTACGTTCCCGGCGAGGTTCTCTACACCTACAAACCGACCTATTTCAGCCGAGCGTTGCGGCCACCGCAGACCCAGGTCGACGAACACCTCTACTACCAGCCGTGCGCGATCTGCCGACGCCGATCGAACGATCCCGACTGCCGGTGCGGATCGCGCTGATGCCCGGTCGGCGGCACGAAAGCGCCGCCGCACCACCCTCCACATCCGGTCGCGCGGCCGAATGGGTTGCCCGCCCGGCCGAGGCCAAGCTACCGGTTCGAGGATCGCGACCTCGGCCGCATCCCCTCTGCCGGCACGGTCAGGCAGTCATCTCACGGTCGGCCGTTCTGCCCGCGCCACCAGAGGCCGTCGTGCGGCTCCCAGCTGCGCGAGTCGGAACGGCCCTGATCCGAATGCTGAACAATCCCGAACTCATCAACAACCAGCCGAAACGTCCTAGCTCGCGCAGATGCCGTGACCAGGAGCCACACCACCGCCCAGACACCGCAGGTGAACGCGGTCATCAGCAAATGAAAGATGTGGTTGACGGTGTCGACTTTGAGAAGCAGAGCCGAGGTTTGGTCCATCGACTGAACCTGGGCGCCACGAGCAACTTCGGCATACACCGCCATGCTGAGTAGCTGCTGTCGCTGTTCCGGGCTTACCGGTTGCATCCATACTCCGTCCAAGCCGCGCAACGTCTCACGTGCTGCTGATGCATCGGTGATGTAACCAGATCCCCTGAGACCGCACCAATTCCAGCGCATGACACCGCTCGCGATGATTCTTCCGAGGTGGGGAGTTGCTCTGCCGTCGTCGACTACCTCCGTACTTGTCGGATGGTCCTCGTACGTTCACCTCATGATCCTCGAAAAGTCCGGCAACCTCCTCGATGCCGACACCGAAGCCCTTGTCCGTCGGCCGATGCCCAGTGCAGTAGCCGACCACGTCGTCAGCACCGGCGGCTGCCCAGTACACGGCCCACTCCGGCCAGGTGTCGTGCAAGATCCCGAGTACCGCGCAACGCAAAGCTGTGCTGTCGATCGGCATCAGGGCTGACGCTGGAGCAGAGATTTCACATCGCAACCAGGGGTGACTGCTCGATTAGGCACTGGCACAGTAACTATCGTCCGCTATCGAGAAGCACCAGATCCACCAGCCAGGAGTCCGCTACCTTGACCATTCACCGACCGGGACGTCCGACCGACCTACCGAAGGCCGAAATACTCTGGGCCCGATGGGCATTGATCGCCGCGGTTCGCGCGGAAGGCGCGGTGGAGGACAACGACAGCGGCCACTGGATCGATGCCGATGGTCTCCACTGGGACGACTCCGGGTGCACCTGGTGGATCCTGTCCCGGATGGGTGTGGACAGGTTCGTGCTGTACGGGGAGGACGAAACGAGCCAGGTCAAGTGGCATGACCCGACGATCGACATGCTGGCGGGTGCACCGGAGTGGCTGCCGTACGAGGAACTGCGCGATCGGATCGAAGGGTACGAGGTCGGCAGCGTCTACTGGTATGAGAACGGTGCATGGGCTCGTGCGCCCTACCCGGATGACCTCCGCGACGACGGCCTGGACTGCGGCATGGCCGACCTGGCCGACCGGGACAAGGTGCTCCGAGCGCTCGTCCCCCACCTGACCGAGCCCACCGACGGGCCGAGCATCGACAGCCTGCTCGCCGACGCGGAAGCCTACCGCTTGGACGCCGCACTGGTGCTCGACCGGCTGCGCAGCGAGAGTCCACTCGAGCCTCCACCGGACCGCGCCGCCGCGGCCAGGACCCTCACCGCTGCCGGGATCACCGCGGAGCCCTCGACGGCATCGACACCACTGGCGTAGCTGCGTCCCGGCTGCGCGGCGAGCAGCCGGGACGTGGTCAGGACACGTCGCGGCTCAGCTGGAATGTCGTGCAGCCGCCGCCGACCACCTTGCCGGTCAGGGTGGTTGTGCTGTCGGTGCGGTCGGCGATCAGGTCGACCATCACGTAGGAACCCGGGCGGTCGATCCAGGCCGATTGGCGGAATTCCAGTCGGCCCGAATCGACGCGCCAGCGCATGCTGAAGTGGCCCGACGGGACCGTGGGGTTGTCCGGTGTTGGGTAGAAATCGAACTCGGCACGTATCTCGGATTGCACCGTCAACGTCAATCCGGTTGTGCCCTGGGAGCATTCGTAGGTGCCGATCCAGGTGCCCTGTGGCGATTTCCAGTTGTTCGCGACTGTGCTGGTTGTCGCCGCGGCGACCGCCGATCCTTCGACCGAGTGGCCGCAGGCAGAGACGGCCATCACCACGCAGAGGCCCGTCGCGTAGACCAGCTCGCGCGTTCTCAAACTTTCCCCGCATTCCCCGAGTGCCTCCCCGGCAGGTTCCAATCTAACTCCCTCCGCACGGTCAGACACCCGGAGGTGGGGTGAGCGGGCCGGCGTCGGACCGACCGGGTCGCGCAGTCGACGCCTACCGACGGTTCACTTCTCGAACAAGTGCAGGTCGGCTGCCAACAGGGTCTGTTCGGCGTCGAACTGTTCGAAGATAGTGACCGGCCGGAAGCCGAGCCGGGCTGCGAGTCCGAGGGAACGTGTGTTGGCCGATTGGGTGACGACGAGGACCGGCTGGTCAGAGAGTTCGCCTGCGGCTGCGCGCAATACGGCGGTTGTGGCCTCGGTGGCCAGGCCGACGCCCCAGGCGTCACGGTGCAGCAGATAGCTCAGTTCCAGTTCCTCGCCGGCGTCGGTCACCCGCCCGGGCTGGTCCGGCGCACGGCGGTCGAGCTCGATCGTTCCGAGGAAAGCGTCGGTCGCACGGTCGGCGATGATGAAGGTGCCTGGATCGTCGGTGGCGTTGGCCATGCCGCCGATCTCGTCGAGGTACCGCTCGACATCCTCGCGACGCCGCGGGCCGCCGATATAGGCGGCGACCTCCGCGTCGGTCCGCAACTCGATGAGCCGCCCGCGATCGCTATCACGCGCCTTGCGCAACAGCACCCGCTCCGCGGCGATCTCGACCGCGGACAATGTCGACAACAACTGATCCACTCGACTTTCCCCCTGCGCCGGCTCCGCCCCCGGTCTACCAGGAGATCGGCGCCTCGGCCATGACACGGCCGGAATCGTGCTCCGCGGAGTGCCACACATCTCGAATGGGCGCAAGTCCCTGGTCTTGCCCATAGCAACCGGACATCGCCGGTACGGTGAGCTGATGCCGCTACACCGCAGTGTTTCGCCGCTACTCGCCACACTCGCGCTCGGCGCGATGCTCTCCGCAGGCATCGCCGAGGCCGCACCCCGTCCGGACCCGTGGGTGCAAGGGCAGATCGATGCGCTGACCGAGGACGTGCCCGGATTCCTGCGCTCCATCGAAGTTTCCGGCGTGGACCGCGGTGGCATCTCCGATACCGACCTCGCCATCCAAGGCCGCAGGATCTGCTATCAGATCTACAGCGCGAGTGGCGATGTCAGCAGCGCGATGCTGCCCAACACCCGATCGGACGACTTCCATTCCATTGAGGTCGTCGCAGGCGCGAGCATCAAGTACCTGTGCCCGCCGGCAGCCGAGTTCGCTGCGGAAAACCTTCCCGACGCGGCCCCCTGAGCGGCCGCGATCCGATCCGGCAGATCCTCGCATCGTGCCGGGCGTCAGTGGGACGGTGCACCGGACCGCCTCGCACACCTGCTGCTCAACGTGGTCGACCGGGCGGAGTCCAGCGGCGTCGATCACCGTCAGCTGATGCGATTCGTCACCACGGCGCTCGGCGGAGGGGTCGAGCCCGATCGTCCGGGCCGGAGTGCTGCGAGAATTCTCAGCATGAGCGTGCACCACCCGGGGTTGCCCGAGGACCTGCCGAAGGGCGAGACATTGTGGGCGCGATGGGTGTTGGTCGCGTCGGTGGATATGACCGAGGGGGCCGAGAACGAGCCGTTCGAATATGGGGGTGGGTTCTGTGTCGTCGGCGACGAGGTCTATTACGACGACGGGGGTGCACCTGGTGGACGATGTTGCGGATGGGTGAGGGGCGGTTCGTGCTGTATGGGGATGATGATTCCGGTGAGGTGCGCTGGCATGAGACGGCGATCGACATGCTCGCGGGTGCGCCGGTGTGGCTGCCGTACGACAAGCTGAACGAGCGGATCGACGGGAATGAGGTCGGGTGCGTCTACTGGTATGAGGAGGGGGCGTGGGCTCGTGCGCCCTACCCGGAGGATCTCCACGACGATGGACTGAGCACCGGGATGGAGCATCTGGTCGATCGGGACATGCTGTTGCGCAACAATCTGTATCCGCTGCTCGTCGACGAAGCGCGCGGAGAGATCGCGGCGCAACTCCTCGATGACGCCGAGGCCGGTCGTCTCGAACCGCGGCGACTGCTGGAACGGCTGCGCAGGGATGATGATCGTCGCGGGTCGCGGGACCTGGCCGCGATCACCAGGGCGCTCGTCGGCGGGGGGATCGCCGTCTGACGTTTGTCGAGGACGATATGTTGAGCAGCAACAGGATTCACTCCAGGGGGCATGCGATGACCATTCATAAGCCGGGGCGGCCGGAAGATCTTCCCGATGCCAGGACGCTGTGGGCGCGGTGGGCGTTCATTGCCGCGGTTCGGGCCGACAGCAGGGAAGAGCAGCCGGGCCGGACCGGCTACTGGATCGACGCGGAGGGGCTGCACTGGGACGATTCCGCCTGCACCGTATGGACGCTGTCGCCCCAGGGCGAGGGCCGGTTCCTGCTGTACGGCGAGGAAGAAGTGAGTGAGGTGCGGTTCTATGAACCGCCGATCGACGTCTTGGCGGGTGGACCGGCGTGGCTTCCGTTCGACGAGCTTCGTGAACGATATGAGGACTACCAGGCCGGCACCGTGTACTGGTACGAGAACGGAGCTTGGGCTCGCGCGCCGTACCCGGACGATCTCCGCGACGACGGGTTGGCGAGCGGCTTGTTCGGCGTGATCGACCGAGACGAATTGCTCCGGGAGCTGATTCCCCATCTGGAAGAGGCACCCGGGCTGCCGGATATAGACAGCCTGCTGACGGACGCCGAGGCCTACCGTTTGGCGCCCCGCGGGTGGCTCGAGCGGCTTCGGCCTGGACCGCCGTACGACCGGGAGCCGGATCTCCCCGCGGTGGCCAGGACGCTCGCTGCCACCGGAATCACCACGGAGTAGTCACCCCTCCGGGATTCGTCGTTGCCTGACGATGCGGCGAATTCCGGAGTGCCCGTGGTCTTTT
>NZ_JAQQFV010000017.1 GCF_029675105.1 Nocardia anocheti
TTGTCGGCGAACCTGGTCGTGATCCAGGAACCGAAGGCCGAACCGGAGCCGGAGCCCGAACCCGAGCCCGAACCGGTCGCTGAGGTGGCCGAGGCCGCACCGAAGACCGCCCCGACCGGTGGCGGACTCGGGATGAAGGGTGCCGCCAAGGCGCCCGGTGGTGGTCTGGGCATGAAGGGCGCCGCGAAGGCACCTGGTGGCGGTCTCGGGATGAAGGGTGCTGCCAAGGCTCCGGGTGCGAAGGCGCCCGCTGCTGAGGAAGCCCCTGCTGAGGCTGCTCCGGCCAAGGGTCTGGGTATGAAGGGTGGCGCCAAGGCACCCGGCGGCGGACTCGGCATGAAGGGTGGCGCGAAGGCACCCGGTGGCGGTCTGGGTATGAAGGGCGGGGCCAAGGCGCCGGGTGCGAAGGCACCCGCGGCTGCTGAGGATTCCGCTCCGGCCGCCGAGACCACGGCTCCCCCGGTCAAGGGTCTGGGCATGAAGGGTGGCGCCAAGGCACCCGGCGGCGGGCTCGGCATGAAGGGTGGCGCGAAGGCTCCGGGTGCGAAGGCGCCCGTCGCCCCGGCCCCCACGGCTGCGGACACGGCTCCGGCAGCTGAGGCTCCCGCTGCGGACGCCGCGGCTTCGGCCCCGTCGGAAACCAAGCCGACCGTCGCCGCCAAGGGCCTGGCCATGAAGTCCGGCTTCAAGCGCCCCGGCCCCAAGGCCCCGGCCGCCGCCAATCCGGCGGCGGAAGCCCCCGCAGAGGCCGCTCCGGCCGCCGAAGCGAACCCGGCCCCCACCGCCGAAGCTGCCCCGGCAGCCGAGGCACCGGCCCAGGCATCGGCCCCCACCGAAACCAAGCCGACCGTCGCCGCCAAGGGCCTCGCCATGAAGTCCGGCTTCAAGCGCCCCGGCCCCAAGGCCCCCGGCGCCAAGGCCCCGACCACCCCGCCCGCGGAGCCCACCCCGGCCCCCGCGGAACCGGAACCGGCCGAGCCCCCGACCCTGGACAAGGCAGCCCCCGAAGCCCAGCCCGAGCCCACCAACGGCAACGGCCACAGCAACGGCAACGGCACCCCACCGGTAGCCCCGCCGACCGCCAAGCCCGGCGGCCTCGGCTTCAAGTCCGGAGCCAAGGCCCCCGGCCGCAAGAACTGACAACCGAACAACAGCAGCGCCCCGAATTCCTCGAGAATCCGGGGCGCTGCCACTTTCCAGGGATAGACGCCGATTGATATCATCATGTCGAAGGTTTTGATATCCGGAGGTGGGCAATGTCCAGAACACTGATCGACATCGACGACGATGCCCTTGCCCTCGCAGCAGCAGAACTGGGTACGAAGACCAAGGTGGCGACCGTCAACGCGGCACTGCGCGAAGTCGCGAACCGACGGGCTGTCGCGAACATGCTGCAGCAGTTCCGCGACACCGGCACCGACCTGTCGCCCGAAGGTATGAAGGGGGCCTGGCGCTGAGGACGATGTTCATGCTGGCCGACAAGTCAGCAATCGAGTGGGTCCTGCGCGATCCCGTCGCAGCAGCCGATTTCACGCAGGTCACCGCGAAACCAGGCTCCTTGGTCGCCGCCTGCCACCTGACCGCACTCGAAATCGGATACTCGGCCCGGACGCTCGCCGACTACCGCGCCAAGATCGGACATCAGAAGTCGCTGGTCTGGTTGCCGGTGACCGAGGAGGTGATGGACCGTGCCCTGGCCGTGCAAGAGCTGCTCGCCGAACGCGGATCCCATCGCCTCCCGATCCCCGACCTGATCATCGCCGCCACCGCCGAAGTGCACGGTGCGACGATCCTGCATGTCGACAGCGACTACGAGACGATCGCCGAAGTCACCGGGCAGGCGCATCGTCGTCTCCCGACGAGCGCGCGCACAGACACCTCAGCAGTCCGCGAACCAGGCCTTGACGTAGCCCGCTGACTGGTAGGCGTAGTCCCAGGCCCAGCGGGCTGGGGAGAGGTGGGGTTCCGGGTCGACGAAGAGGAGTTCGCCGGGCCAGCATTTGCCGAGGATGTAGCGGGAGCGGGAGATGTGGGGGGTGAAGGTGACGACGATGACGCGGGTCCAGTCGGTGCCGAGGCGGGCCAGCTCGCGGCCTTCGCCGAGCGTGGTGCGGGGGCTGGGGTCGAAGCAGATCACCTCGAAGCTGTAGCCGCCGTGGCAGATCCGGTTGACCATCGCGCTGTGCTCGTAGGGATTGGAGACCAGCACGCGCGGCGCGTATCCCTCGGCGGCCAGCCGCAGACCGAGTTCCTCGCGCCCGTCGTGCGCACCGCCGAGAATGAGGATCGCGTCGGCCGAGGCGGGCGGATCGGTGCGCGGGCGCACATACACCGGCCCCAGCGCGACCACGGCCACCACCGCGACGAGCACCACTGCGGCCACCGCGACGAGGACTCTGCGCACACCCCGATGCTAGCGTCCACGCGAGCCCCGATACGAACCACGCACATCCATCACCGCAGGTAGAAGCCGTGACAGCACCCCACGTCTCCCCCTGTACACCAGATGTTGCGCCCCCTCTCGCCTGGCTGACGCGGCGTAGCCATGCACAACCCCTACCAACAGAGTCATGCGATGCACAGTCTTCGGAACGGGCTACCTGGGGGCCACGCACGCGGCGTGCATGGCCGACCTGGGGCATGACGTGGTCGGGGTCGACGTCGACCCCGGCAAGGTGGCCAAACTGGCCGATGGAGTGGTGCCGTTCTACGAGCCGGGCCTCGAACAGGTACTGCAACGCAATCTCGCGGCGGGCAGACTGCGCTTCACCACCGATTACGGCGAGGCCGCCGAGCACGCCGACGTGCACTTCCTCGGCGTCGGCACCCCGCAGAAGAAGGGCGAGTACGGCGCCGACCTGAAATACGTGCACGCCGTGGTGGACACGCTCGCGCCGCTGCTGCGCCGCCCGGCGGTGATCGTCGGCAAGTCGACGGTCCCGGTGGGAACCGCCGCCGCCCTGGGCGTTCGCGCCAGGCAGCAGGCGAGTGTCGACGTCGAGGTCGCCTGGAATCCGGAGTTCCTGCGGGAGGGCTTCGCCGTCCAGGACACCCTGCGCCCGGATCGCCTGGTGCTCGGCCTCGACCGCACCCGCGAGCGCGCCGACTGGGTCGAACAGCAGATCCGCGAGGTCTACGCCGATCTGATCGCCGCCGAGATCCCCTTCCTGCGCACCGATCTGGCCACCGCCGAACTGGTGAAGGTCTCCGCGAACGCCTTCCTCGCGACGAAGATCTCGTTCATCAACGCCGTCTCGGAGGTCTGCGAGGCCACCGGCGCCGATGTGACCATGCTGGCCGACGCGCTCGGCTACGACGCCCGCATCGGCCGCCGCTTCCTCAATGCCGGACTCGGTTTCGGCGGCGGCTGCCTGCCCAAGGACATCCGCGCGTTCATGGCCCGCTCCGGCGAACTCGGCGCCGACCACGCCGTGGCCTTCCTGCGCGAGGTCGACAACATCAATATGCGTCGCCGCACCAAGGTGGTCGACATGGCCGCGCGGGCCTGTGGCGGCTCGCTGCTCGGCGCGAACGTCGCGGTGCTCGGTGCGGCGTTCAAGCCGGAGTCCGACGACGTGCGTGACTCCCCCGCGCTGAACGTGGCGGGCATGATCCAGCTGCACGGCGCCGTGGTCACCGTCTACGACCCCAAGGCGGTGGAGAATTCGCGCCGGGTCTTCCCGACTCTGAACTACGCCACCTCGGTCGCCGAGGCGTGCGATCGGGCCGATGTGGTCCTCGTCCTGACCGAGTGGAACGAGTTCACCGCGTTGACTCCGGCCGACCTGGACCCGGTGGTGCGTACCCGCTCGATCATCGACGGCCGCAACTGCCTGGACCGCGCTACCTGGCGCGATGCCGGGTGGGTGTACGCCGGACTCGGCACCCCGTAGAGTGGCGGTCCAAGCGGGGGCTGCCAGACGTTCGGTCTGAATGCGCAGGCCCCGCGTGTCGTGCGGTAGGTAACGAGATGGGCAGCTGATGAGCGCGGTTCTGGGAGTATCGGTGGGGGCCGGCACGGTGCGCCTCGCGTGCCCTCAGCACGGCGGACAGCACGCGCCCACCTTCCAGGTCCAGACCCTCACGATGCCCGAACAGCACGCCGAGGAAGCCGCCGCCGACGCCATCGCCGCCGCGCTGGCCGCCGCCCCCGAGATCGGCGCCACCACCATCACCTTCCGCACCGACCTGCAGGCCAGGGCCGTCCGCGCCGCGATGGCGCGCCGTCAGCTCACCAACTATCAGCTGGTGCCCGAGGCCGTCGCCGCCGTGCATTTCGCGCACGCCACCGCCGACATGCGCGAGGTGTCCACGCTGGCCGTCTACGACCTGGGCAGTTCCGGACTCACGGTGAGCGTGGTGAACGCGCGTACCAGCGACGTGTACCAGTGCGAGCGGATCAGCGATATCAGCGGCGACTACCTGGACTCGCTGATCCGCGAGCAGCAGATCGCCTCCGGCCGCATCGCCCATCCCGCCGATCCGGCCGGGCTGTCGGCCCTGGACGCGCTGTGTAGGGCCGCCAAGGAGCAGCTGTCCAACAGCAACGCGGTGGCGCTGCCCAGCGAGCAGGGCCTGGTGCTGCTCACGCAGGAGAACTTCGAAGCGCTGATGATGCTGGCGATCGAGTCGTCGGCGCGGATGACCCGCGACGCCATCATCCGCTCGCAGCACCCGGTGCAGGCGGTGCTGGTGATCGGCGGCGGCGCCCGCATCCCGTTGATCTCGCGGGTGCTCGAGCGCACGATCGGGGTGCCGGTGGTCGTGCCCACCGAGCCGGAGACGGCGCTGGCCAGGGGCGCGGCATTGCTGGCGCGGCCCGCACAGGTCAAGCAGGCGCCGGTCGCGCCCGCGATCCTCCCGATCGACGACGAGACCGACTCCACCCCCGCCTGGCTCACCGCCCCCGCCCGTCGCCGCCCGCTCAGCGCGTTGGCCGGACGCGGCGGCGGCCAGAACCGTCGCGAGCTCAATGCCGCCGTGCTGACGGTGAGTTCGCTGGTGGTGGTCGCCGCGATCGGCCTCGGCCTCGGCTACGGACCCGAGGTCCTCGAACGCGGGAACTCCAGCGAGGAACCGCAGGCCGTGCCCGCCACCACCGCCCCGCGCCCGACCCAGGCCGGTCCGACCAGCTCGGCCGCGCCGACCACCGACGCCGTGCACGCGACGGTGGCCGCACCGCCTGCGCGTCAGCTCGACGACGAACCCACCGCCCCCGCACCGCCGACCGCGGGACCGAACACCTTCACCGTGGTGCCCGGCCTCCCGCCGGTCGTCCTGCCGACGCTGCCGCCGGTGGTGCTGCCCGGCTTCCCCCCGCCGGGCCAGTAACCGCGCCCGCCGAGCGCGCGACTCCCGATCGCTCAGCCGCGCGCGTGTCGGGCGCGCTGCGGCGCGACCTCCTGCTTACCGCCGAACGGGCGGGCGAGCAGCACCGCGATACCGGTGGTCAGCGGCACCGACAGGGCCAGCGCGATACCACCGACCGCCGAGCGCGCGATCTCGATGGCGACCGCGTCACCGGTGAGCACGTCGGTGATCGACCGTCCCGCCACGCTGAACAGCAGCAGCAGCGGCAGCGCGCCACCGGCGTAGGCGAGCACCAGGGTGTAGACGGTGGAGGCGATGTGGTCGCGCCCGACCCGCATGGCCGCGGTGAACACCTCACGGCGCGAGGCGCCTTCGTCGAGCGCGGCGAGTTCGAAGGCGGCCGAGGCCTGGGTGATGGTCACATCGTTGAGCACACCGAGCGAGCCGATGATGAACCCGGCCAGCAACAGTCCGGTGATGCTGACGTGCTGGATGTAGGTGGCCACATTGGTGTTCTGTTCCTCCGACAACCCCGTGAGATTGGTGATCTCGAGGGTCAACCAGGACAGCGCGGCCGCCACCAGCATGGACGCGAGTGTGCCGAGCAGCGCGGAACTGGTCCGCAAGTTCACCCCGTGCGCCAGATACAGCACCACGTAGAGGATCAGCGCGCCCGAGACCAGCGCGACCGGGATGGCCGGTTTGCCGTCGAGCAGGGCGGGCAGCAGGAACATCACCACCACGCCGAAGGCGAAGCAGAGCCCGACCAGCGCCCGGAACCCACGCCAGCGCGCCACGACGCAGATCACCACCACGAAGGCCAGCACGATCAGCGTCAGCGGCAGGCCGCGCGAGTAGTCTTCGAACGCGTACATGGTGGTGCCGCTGGGGTCTTCGGCCCGCACGACGCGGATCTGGTCACCGGCGCGCAGGTCCGGCTGACCGGGCCCCGGCGCGATCTCGAACAGCGTCTTGCTGCCCTTGTCCGGCCCCGACCGGATCTCGATGATGCTGCGCTGGCACTCGTAGGCCGCGGTCCGCGGCGGCACCGGCGTCTCGGCGAACACCTTGCCCAACGACGGGCTCCCGCAGGGCCCGATGTCCTGCATCACCACGGTCCCGGCCTCGGTGTGCACCGCGCCGCCGGACACCGTCTGCATGGGCAGCGGGATCTCCACGTGCTGCGCGCTGGGCCACAGCACCACCGTGGCGATCAACACCACCACGCCGATGAAGGCCAATAACCCGACGACGACCTTCGCTGCCGTGGCGCCGATCGCTATCGGGCCGGAATCGTGATGGTGGTGGTGATGATGATCGCTCACCCCGAAAACCTTAAGGGATGTCGTTTTCAACAACCCGCTGAAGACACCCCTGCCCGAGCGAAGTTGTCGGTGGCACCCGATACTGTTCCGCGAGAGTTGTTCTGGTGGAACCAGACTTGGATCGAACGGGTGGGAAATCATGTTCAAACGAAGTGTGTTCGTCGTGTCCGCGATCGCGGCGGCAGTGGTGCTGACCGGCTGCGACGACACGACGAAGGCAGGCTCGGCGGCGACACCGTCGTCCACGCTGGCCGCGCCGGTGGTGCCGTCGCTGCCGGAGCTGCCCGCGCTGGATCGCCGCGCGGACAACGGCGAGGTCGTCCAGCAGGACGGCCTGACGGGTGCGGGCACCCTCGAGATCGACAACGGCAACGACGCGGACTGCGCCATCGTGGTCACCAACGGCGACCCCAAGTCGCCCCAGGCCACCATCTACGTGCGAGGTAACTCGAAGGCCACCCTCTCCGGCATCCAGGGCACGTACTACGTGTACATGAAGTCCGGCAAGGACTGGGACCAGGCCACCCTCTCCTTCACCCGCAACCAGCAGTTCTCCAAGTTCGACGACGCCTTCGACGGCGACTCCGACTGGGAGATCACCCTCCAGAAGTCCATCGGCGGCAACGCCAGCACCAGCGACGTCCCGGCCTTCTGACACAGAAGCAAGACCGATGCCGAAGCGCCGTCCCCCAAAGGGGCGGCGCCAAAGCAACACCTGACCAAACGCAAGAACATGGGTAACTCACCGGGCACGGGCTAACCCAACCCAAAACCCCTCCACCGCCCGCCAACGCAAAACTCCCCGCGCCTAGGCCTGGCCTAAAGACGCGGGGAGGCGGTACAGGGGGCGGCGGAGAGCAGGGGGATGTCTCCGCCGCCCGCAGGCAGGCGCCCAGGGGGGTAGGCGCGCGTACCTGAGGCTCTCGGTTGTCCAGGGGGGGTAGACAACCGGGCCGGGCGCCGAAGCGCCGAGGACTACTGTACACAAAAGTTGGACTTTTGCACTAGTAAGTCTTCAAAACCTTGAGAATTCCGAACCCGGAGTCTGTTTTGGCTGATCTAACAGGACGCCGACCCCGCCAGAGCCCCCGAGAACTCACAGGTCAAGACCCTGACAGGTGAGCTCTCACTGTCGGTAACTGGACAGGAAGTTACCGAACCGCTCGATCGCCACCGACAGGTCCCTGGCCCACGGCAGGGTCACGATCCGCAGGTGGTCGGTGTCGGGCCAGTTGAACCCGGTGCCCTGCACCATCAGGATCTTCTCCTGCAGCAGCAGATCCAGCACGAGTTTGGCGTCGTCGTGGATCTCGTGGACGTTCGGATCCAGCCGGGGGAAGGCGTAGAGCGCGCCGCGTGGCTTCACACACGACACACCCGGAATCATGTTCAGCCGCTCGTAGGCCACATCGCGCTGTTCGAGCAGCCTGCCGCCGGGCAGGATCAGATCGTCGATGCTCTGATACCCACCCAGCGCCACTTGAATCGCGTGCTGAGCGGGAACATTGGGACACAGCCGGGTGGAGGCCAGCAGATCGATGCCCTCGAGGAAACCGGCCGCGTGCTCCTTGGGCCCGGTGATGGCCAGCCAGCCCGAGCGGTAGCCCGCGACCCGGTAGGCCTTGGACAGGCCGTTGAAGGTCAGGCAGAGCAGGTCGGGGGCGAGCGAGGCCAGCGAGATGTGCTTGGCGTCGTCGTAGAGGATCTTGTCGTAGATCTCGTCGGCCAGCAGCAGCAGCCGGTGCTTGCGCGCCAGGTCGACGAGCTGCTGGAGCACCTCCGCCGAGTACACCGCCCCCGTCGGATTGTTCGGGTTGATCACCAGCAGCGCCTTGGTCTTGTCGGTGATCTTGGCTTCGATGTCGGCGACGTCGGGCTGCCAGCCGTTGGTCTCGTCGCACAGGTAGTGCACCGGGGTGCCGCCCGCGAGGCTGGTCATGGCCGTCCACAGCGGGTAGTCCGGCGCGGGGATGAGCACCTCGTCACCGTTGTCGAGCAGCGCCTGCATGGTGATGGTGATCAGCTCGGAGACGCCGTTGCCCAGGTAGATGTCGTCCACGTCGAGCTCGGGGAAGCCCGGCACCAGCTCGTAGCGGGTGACGATCGCGCGCCGCGCCGAGAGGATGCCCTTGGACTCGGAGTAGCCCTGGGCCACCGGCAGCGCCGCGATCATGTCGCGCATGATCACGTCGGGCGCCTCGAAACCGAAGGGCGCCGGGTTGCCGATATTGAGTTTGAGGATGCGATGACCCTCGGCCTCGAGTCGTGCCGCGTGCGCGTGTACCGGCCCACGGATCTCGTAGAGCACGTTCTGCAGCTTGGTCGACTGCTCGAGAACGCGCGGCGGCACATGCGGCGATTGACTAGGGGTCACTCGTCCATGGTAAGAGCGCTTCCGCGGCCCGGGGATCCCGGCCGGGCTCCGGCGCGGTACGCGCCCGTATTCAGATGTCGCGGCGCCGTGGCTACGGGCGTCTCGGTGGCGCGGCCGTCGCGACGCAGAATTCCTCGATGCGTTCGTCCAGGCCACGCGCCTCGACGGCGTCGCGGTAGGTGGGCGCAGCGATGCGGCGGCGCAGCCCGGTGAGCCGCTCACTGAGCTGGGCGATCCGGCGGTCCTCGGGCAAGTCGAGGACCGGGCGCAGCGCCGCGGCCGCGCCGTCGATGCTGCCGTTGACCAGATGGGCGGCGGCATTGTCCACCCGGGCCAGCGATTCGGCCCCGTAGGAACGCTGCAGCGGCGGCCCGCTGGTGTAGAGAGCGATGGCCCGCTCGGTGGCCGCCAGTGCCTGCTCGGCGCGGCCGAGCTGGATGCAGGTGGCCCCGGCGTAGTAGGCGGCCTTGGCCGGGCCGAACCCGAACACCCCGCCGATCTCGTCGTGCAGTTCGTCGCGCCGATCACTGGTGGCCGACTCGGCCGCGCGCAGACACCGATCGGAGTCGGTGTCGCTACCCAGTCGCGCCCACACCCTGGCTTCGATATTGAGCAACCGGACCCGCGCCAACCCCGGCGCGGCGAATTCCTGCCCGCTCCTGGCCAATTGGACCGCGTTGCGTGGTCGATCCGACCAGTTCTCGATCAGCGCGTGCATGCCGCGGGTCCACGCGCGCAACCCGTTGTGCCCGCTCAGTTCCGCGTAAGCCCATGCGGCCCTGATCTGTTCGCCCGCCGCGTCGAGATAGCCGAGGTCGGTGCTCGCGTTCGCCAACAGTCCCGACAGGGTGCCCGCCAGTAAGTACAGATGACTGGTGTCGACCGGCTTCTGCTGCCCGTCGAGTAGTCGGTACACCCGCCGCCGCACCCGCAGCATCTCCATCATCATGGGTGCCGGTGCGGCATGGACGTATTCGTTGGCGATACGGCGCACGTCGGCATCGAGCTGGGCCAACGTGGTCGCACCGACATTGGTGCTCTCCGCGGCGGCCGCGTGCTCGCTGGCCTCGTGCGCAGCCGCCATGATCAACTCCTTCTCCGACATCACCTCGGGCACAGCACCTTTGACCACACCGGCGTCGACGAAGGCGAGCAGGTCGGCGTCGGCGCCAGCAGGCGCCAGCAGGGTCGAGAAACGTGCTCGCACAACGTCGTCGGACCGGGCCAGCGACGTGTCGAGCGCGGCTTGGTTCACCGGTCGCGGCCGCACCCGCGCCCCACCGGCCTCCCATTTGGACACCAGGCGTTCGTGCACGCCGAGATGAGCCGCGAACTCCCGGATGCTCATTCGCTTCGCATCGCGGAGAGCCCGAGCCTCTCTGCCTGTCCACTCCCCGACCACGGCGTCACCTCTTTTGACGGACAACTTTCTCCAGAGTACGAGCGAGACAGTGAGACACGCCACAAGTTCTCGTAATCGGTTGCCTGAGGCAGTGAAAGGGCGGTGCGGGGCAGTGGTCGCGCGCGGGCCCGCGCGCGCATGCTGGAAGCGTGGAAGCCAGGACCGTCGATGACTGGGTGAGCTGCTACCAGCGCGAATTCGGGCTACCCGTGCGCGAGCGTGGCGGCTTCGTGATGCTGCCGATCACCGATCGGCTGTGCGTGGTGCATCTGCCCACCACGCGCGCCGAGAAGGTGTTCGCGGTGCTGCGCGAGCAGCACAGGGAAGGCGCGGTGCTCGCGCGTCAGATCCGCTGGAGCCTGCTGGCCGAACCGGACGCCCGACCCACCCCCGAGGTGGCCGCCGAACTGTCCGGTGTCGATATCGACATCCCCGGCATCGGCAGCGCCGTCATGCTGCCGACCAGTCTGGGCCGGTGGAGTCGCGAGGGCTGTCACTGGGTGCGCCCGCCCACCCGCGACGATGTGGTGCCGCCGCTGTCGCTGGTGCTGCGAATCGCGCTGGAGGTCGGCCCTCAGCGGGTCTCGACAGCGCTCACCGAGGCGTCGGGCAGGGGGAAATTGAGGTACGAGCGCGACGGCGTCGGCCCGCGCTGACCCTGGTACTTCGACCCGGCCGCGGCGCTGCCGTAGGGGTGCTCGGCCGGGCTGCTCAGCCGGATCAGGCACAGCTGCCCGATCTTCATCCCCGGCCACAGCGTGATCGGCAAGTTCGCGACATTCGACAGTTCCAGCGTGATGTGCCCGCTGAACCCGGGATCGATGAATCCCGCCGTCGAATGCGTGAGCAGCCCGAGCCGCCCGAGGCTCGACTTGCCCTCCAGCCGTCCGGCCAGATCGTCGGGCAGGGTGCACACCTCGAGGGTGGACCCGAGCACGAACTCGCCCGGGTGCAGCACGAACGGCTCCCCCGGCTTCGGCCCGACCAGGCTGGTCAGCTCGTCCTGCTGCAGGGCCGGATCGATGTGGGTGTAGCGACTGTTGTCGAACACCCGGAACAGCCCGTCGAGCCGCACGTCGATGCTCGACGGCTGGACCATCGACTCGAGCATCGGTTCCACGCCCAGACGCCCCGCGGCGATCTCGGCCCTGATGTCACGATCGGAGAGCAGCACCGGCCCAGTGTAGGCAGCCCGATCCCGCAGGTAGACCGCCCCCACCCCTCGAGCCCGGCTATCCGCCGTCGGTGGTGGTCGGCGCGGGCACCGAGGTCTCCGGGTCGTCGCCGCCACCGTGGTTGGGGTTGGTACAGATGGTCCCCTCGCACGGCACCCACGTCCCGTCGCCGTTCGGGTTGGGCATCATGCTCGGCGTCGGATCGCCGCCACCGTGGTTCGGGTTCGTGCAGATGGTCCCCTCACAGGGCACCCACGTCCCGTCCCCGTTCGGATTCGGCATCATGCTCGGCCCTGGCGTCGGCTGCGGCGTGTGCTGGTGCCCCGGCTCCCCGTGTCCCTCGTCGTGGTCGTCCATGGTCGTCGTCACGGCGGCGGTCGTGGTCGTCGTGGTCTTGCTGGTGGTCGTGGTGTCGGTATCGGACCCGGAGTCATCCGAGCACCCCGCCCCGACCAGAGCCAACGCCGCGATCACCGAAACGAACAGAACCCGCTTCATCAAGTCAGCCTCTCGTCAACCCGGCCGACGACCCAGCGAACACCGAGCCGACCACCGCGAACCGGAAAACCTGTCGAGCCACCCACGAGCAGCCCTACCTCGCACCTTAGAACCCCCACCCGCGTTTCCCACCCCGCACGCGCGGACAACCGCCGCAAGAATTGACCAGCACACGAGCCGGTCTGATAGAGTCGCGAACGCGCTCGATGAACGCACGCCGATGTAGTTCAATGGTAGAACTTCTGCTTCCCAAGCAGACAGCGCGGGTTCGATTCCCGTCATCGGCTCAAACATGAAAGCCCCCAGGGATTGCCTGGGGGCTTTCGACGTTTCCGCTACTCCGATTAGTGTCGGGCCGGTGCTCGACAATCCGCCGCTCACCTACGCCAGGCCCGGCGTCACCGCGCCCGCCGAGGAAGACTGGGAGGCCGATCTCCCCGGATACCGGCGGTTCGGCCTCACCGTGCCACTCGGCCATGGCGAGGCGTTGTGGCGGCGGGTCCGGGTGGAGGTACTGAACTGGGAGATCAAGCAGCGCAGCGGTTTCCGTGTCAGCGCGGCCGACAGTTCGGGATCAGCCGTGGCACGCGAAGGCGGGCGCTATCGCATCGTCGCGCGCATCGGGCCACTCCGGATCATCGAACCCGCCGTCGTAGTCGCCGTCGTCGACACCCCGGACCGCTGCGGTTTCGCCTACGGCACCCTCGCCGGACATCCGGTGTCGGGCGAGGAGGCGTTCATCGTGCACCGCGATCCCGAGGGCGTCGTCCACCTGACACTGCGTTCGATCACCACGGCCGCACCACATGGTGTGTGGCGGAGGGTTTTTCCCGCACTCCTGCTGGCCCAGCGCTGGTACCGGCGCCGATACCTGCGCGCACTGCGCTGAGCACCGCGCCGATCAGCGCGACGACGGATCGCGCAAGACGCGCGCGCTGATCGCGTGCAGCAGCTTCACGTACCAACTCCAGCGGGCGGGCGACGCCACCGTGCCGGTGAGCGCACGCTCGGCCCGGTCGAAGCCGTCCTCCAGGAGGGCGTCGTGGAGCCAGCGGAACGCCAGCGGCCAGGTGAGGCGCGCGGGTCCGGTGGGCTGGATGGCCAGTGTGTGGCGCAGTGCGACGGACCCGTCGGCTCCGGTGTGCACCGTGAATTCGTGGAAGCCGTGGAACCCGCGCGGCCCGGTGAATCCGAACCGCGCCCACTCACCCGGCACATAATGCCGCACCGTGTACCGCACCGGCCCGTGCCCGCCCACCGCGCCGACCCCCAGCGGCCGATCGAACGCCATCGGCGGCCAGTCCCCGGTCGGCCACAACCTGTCATCGGGCCCGGCGAGCGAGTCGATCAACGCACCCGCCTCCGCCGCCGAAACCGGCAACCACCTCGTATGAACATTGACCACGCCCATCGACCGACTCCTCCGCCGCATTTTAGAGATGACCCTCTAAAACGAAATTAGAGCATAATCTCCAATTCATGGGAAGACCCGCCAAGCACGACAGCGAACAACTCCTCGACGCGGCCGCCGCCCTGGTCGCCCGCTCAGGCCCCGCCGCGGCCACCATGTCGGCCGTCGCCAAGTCCGTCGGCGCCCCGAGCGGCTCGGTCTACCACCGCTTCCCCGACCGCGCCTCCCTCCTGTCGGCCCTGTGGCTCCGCAGCCTGACCCGCTTCCACACCGGCCTCCACGAAGCCCTCCACGCAGACCCACCCCGCGCGGCCGTCCGCGCGGCCGCCGCCTACGTCGTCACCTGGTCCCGCGACAACCCCCACGACGCCGCCGTCCTCCTGGCAGGCGCCAGAGAACTCGGCGAACCCGACTGGCCCACCCCCGCCCGCGAAGCCACCGACCAGACGAACACCGCGATCGAGACCGCCATCACCGACCTGGCCCACCGCCTCGGCGCACAATCCCCCACCGACATCGACCGCGTAGTCCTCGCGATAGTCGACATCCCCTACACCCTGGTCCGCCGCCACCTCCGCACCGAAGGCACCATCCCCGCCCACACCCCCACCCTGGCCGCCGAAGCCGCCGAAGCCCTCCTCCCGCACGATCACAACAACCGATAGGCGTACCGCGCTCAGCCCGCGTGCAGTGTGCGGAACTTGCTCGCGTGGAACACCAGCGGATCGACATCCTCGCGCGCCGCCACCCGGTGCACCCGCAGGATGACCACGAGGTGATCGCCTGCGGGAACGTGGGTTTCGGGCACTCCCTCGATCCAGGCGGTCGCGCCGTCGATGAAGACCGCCTCGCCATTGCCGCGATGCAGGGCGGTTTCGCGGAAGCGGTCGCCGTTGCGGGCGCCGAGGGCCTTGGCGGCGGCCTGCTGGTCGGTGCCGAGCAGGCTCAGGCCGAGGTGGGTCGCGCCAGCGAGTTTGGGCCAGGTCGAAGACGAGTTCTGCACGCAGAACGAGACGAGCGGCGGGTCGAGCGAGACGGGCACGAAGGTGCTCACCGCCAAACCGTGTGGGGTGCCGTCGATGTCGGCGCACACCGCGACGACTCCGCTCGGGAAATTGGCGAAGGCACGGCGCAGGCCGTTGCCGTCGGCGGGAAAGTCCAAGAGCTCACGCATGATTCGTCGCTTCCACGGGTAGATCGGTGAGGGCGGCGACGACCGGGGCCCAGCGCTGCGCGTAGGCCTCGATGACGCCGTCCTCGGCGTAACTGCGATCGGCGAGGTAGAGCCCGGGCAGTGCCGCGGTCCCGCCGATCTCCACCAGCACCGGCTTGAGCAGCAGGTCGGGGGCGAGGGCGTGGGCCGGACCCGCGCCGAGCATCACCGGCACGGTGACCACACCCGCCAGCCCGGTACCGCCCTCGAACTGTTCGAGGAACAGCTTGAGCAGCCCGGTGAAGGTGGCCTTGAAGGTGGGGCTGGCGAAGACCACCAGCTCCGACCCGGCGACGGTGCCCGCGGCGGCCGACACCGCGGGGTCGCCCCAGCCCAGCAGGCCGGGCCCGAGCGTGACCAGGTCGATGACCTGCGGTTCCACGCCCGGTCGCAGTGCTTTGGCGACCCGCACGGCGGCGTCGAGGGTGCGGGAGGCCGGTTTCGGATTTCCGACGACGACGGTCACTGTCACAGGAATGTCCTTCTCTCGATTCGGTGCTGCTCAGATGACGCCGTGCAGCGGCGGCGGCCGGTCGTGCAGCACGGCCCGACCGATGTGCTGGTACTTCCAGCGCACCGGATCGTGCAGGGTGTGGGTGCGCGCGTTGCGCCAGAAGTGGTCGAGGCGGTGCGTGGCCGCGGCACTGCGCGTCCCACCCACCTCGAAGATCGCCGCCGATACCTCGTTGGCGGCCCGGTCGGCGAGCACCTTGGCGGTCGCGACCGCGATCGAAGCCCGCCCGGCCACCGCCTCGACGTCCGCGTGCGCATCAACGTCCGCCCGGCCGCCGACAGGACGTACCCCGGGTGCCGCCGATCGCGCCGTCGCGCGCACGTCGACCTGTCCACCGCGCACGGCAGCGTCGACGGCGGCGCCCGCCACGCTCAGCGTCGCCTCCGCGGCCGCCACGGCCACACCGAGTTCCCCGAACCGCTGCACGACCAGTGGGTCGTCGACCGCCCGCGTCACCTCGGCCTCGAACCACGGCCTGCTCTGTGTCCGAACGAATTCCGCAGCCGCGTCGAGCGCACCGCGCGCGATACCCGCGTCGATGGCCGCGTGCAGCAACTGCGCGAACGCCCCATATCCGGTCGGCACGGCCACGGCCGCCGCTCGGGCGACGAGGAAGGCCGGGTCGACATCGACGGACTCGAAGACGACAGTCCCGCTTCCGGTCGTCCGCTGCCCCAACGCATCCCAGTCGTCCACGATGCGCACTCCCGGCTGCGCGGCGGCCACGAAAGCCACATACTCCCCGGGCGCCAGCCCCGAAACACCCTGCGGGTCATCGAGTCTCGTCAGCACGGCGAGCAGATCGGCGAACAGCGAACCGGTGCAATAGAACTTCGTCCCGTCGACGACGAACCGTCCGTCGACCGGCCGCAGCACCGTCGCGATCTCGGCGACGGTCGCCCCACCCCGCTCGGACTGCGCGTTCGCGATCCGGGCTCCGGCCAGCACCCGTCCGAAGATCTCGTGCCGCAGCGCGGGAGATCCCGCCAACCGCAACAGATTCAGATACACGAAGTGACTGTGCGGAATCTGCGCGATGTTCGGATCGGCGGCGGCGAGAATCCGCACCACCTCGGCGACCACGCTCGGCGCCAGCTCGGCCCCGCCGAACGCGGCGGGCACGGTGATGGCCAGCAGGCCGCTCGCCGAGAGCCGGTCCAGCTCTTCGTGCGGCAGCCTGCGAACGAAATCGCGCTCGGCGGCACCCTGGCGGAACTCCTCGGCCAGTTCGGTCGCGATGGCCAATGCCTGTGCGGCCGTGGTGATCCGCTCGGCGGTCACCACCGTCATCAGCGTCCCGCCGCGACCGGGGTCGCCGCGGCCTCCAGCTCACGTACCAGCGGCAGCACCTTGGCGCCGAAGTACTCGATCTCCTCCTGGAAGTGCAGGAATCCGGCCAGGATCAGGTCGACGCCGAGTGCGCGGTAGGCCACGATGCGCTCGGCGATCTGCTCGGGCGTGCCGATCAGGCCGGTGCGGAAGCCGTCGTTGTACTGGACGAGGTCCTCGAAGGTGGAGTCGGCCCACATGCCCTTGCGATCGGCCGTCGACGCGCCCGCCTGCTGCACCGCGCTCCGGAAGCCTTCCACCGCGGGCTTGTTCGCCTTGTCGACGATCTCGCGCAGGGTGTCGCGGGCCTCCTTCTCGGTGTCGCGCGCGATGATGAACCCGTTGAGCCCGAACTTCACCTCACGGTCGTTGGCCCTGGCCACCTGACGCAGATCGTCCAATTGCTCGGTGACGCCGTCGAAGTCCTTGCCGTTGGAGAAGTACCAGTCGGCGTAGCGGCCACCGTTGCGGCGCGCCGCCGAGGAGTTACCCCCTTGGAACAGTTCGGGGTTCGGCCGTTCCGGGGTGTTCAGAGGCTTGGGCTTGAGGGTGAAATCGCGGATGCGGTAGAAATCGCCCCCGTAGTTCACCGCGTCCTCGGTCCAGATCTTGCGGATCACCTCGAGGAACTCGGCACTGCGGCGGTAGCGCTCGTCGTGCTCGAGCCACGGCTCACCGAGGGCCTGGAACTCCCCGGCGAACCAGCCGGAGACCACATTGATGGCGAACCGGCCGCCGGAGAGGTGATCGGCGGTGGCACCGAACTTGGCCAGCACCGCCGGATGCCACAGGCCCGGATGCACGGCGGCGATCACCTTGAGCCGCTCGGTCGCGCCGAGCAGCGCCAGGCTGAACGAGGTCGACTCGTGCTGGAACTCGGCCCCGTAGGAGGCCGTGTAGCGCACCTGGGACAGGGCGTAGTCGAAGCCGTTGCGCTCGGCGGTCTGCGCCAGCTTCTTGTTGTACTCGAAGTCCCAGCTGGTGCGCTGCTCGATATCGCTGGTCACCAGGCCACCGCTGACATTGGGGACCCAGTAGGCGAACGAGAGCTGGTCGGCGATCTTCTCCGTGGTCATGGCGGCTCCTCCTCGTCGTGGGCGTTACCAGTGCAACACCGGCGCCATGACCCGACGAGGGTTTGAATCGGCGCGATCGATACGCGCGCGAACTCAGCCGCCCAACTGCACGCAGTCCGCGGCGATCTTGGACTGCGCCGCGCTGACCTTGGCGGTGTCGTCCTCACCGAGCAGCTCGGCCGGGTCACCGGCCTGCTCGTCGGACACCATCACCCGCAGCCCGTCCTGCGACATCCCCGACTCGAGGAAGACCTTCGCCGCGCAATCGGCGAGATCGGGATTCTTCAAACCCTTGTCCTGCAACGACTTCGACAGCTCCGCCTGGGTCACCGCCGGAGCATCGTCGCTTCCGCACGCTGCCAGCAGCGGCATCGCGAGCACTGCCGCGGCGACAATACAGATCCGCACTCTCGGTCCTCTCGGTCGACGCGCATCGGCCGACGCGCGGTGCGTGTGGATCATGCCGCACCGTCGTCCGGAGTGCCAGACCGCACAACTGACTCCCGAGTAAGATAGCCCCATGGGAGACCACATCGACGTGCGCTTCGACAGCGACCGCGCATATATCGCCTTGAACCGCCCCAGCAAACACAACGGGCTCACCGTGGAAATGCTGCGCGATCTCGTCGCGGCGGCCCGAGAAGTCGCCCGGCACAAAGCAACCCGCGCGGTCATCGTCACCGGAAACGGTCCGAGTTTCTGTAGCGGACTCGACATCGCGGCGGCGAGCCGCAATCCACTGGCAATCGTCACCGAATTCCTGCCCCGCCCCTGGCGCGGCACCAATACCTTTCAGGAAGCCTGCTGGGCGTGGCGCCGCCTGGACGTGCCGGTGATCGCCGCGGTGCACGGCCGCTGCTACGGCGGCGGCCTGCAACTCGCCCTGGCCGCCGATTTCCGCATCGCCACCCCCGACGCCGAGTTCACCGTGATGGAGGCCGTGCACGGCCTGATTCCGGACATGTCGGGCACGGCCACATTGTCGCAGCTCATCGGCATCGACCAGGCCATGCTGCTGACGATGACCGCCGACCCGATCGAGGCCACCCACGCCGCGCGCATCGGCCTGGTCACCGAACTCGCCGACGACCCGATCGCCGCCGCCGAGGCACTCGCCGACCGCCTCGCCGCTCGCGACCGGCACGCCGTGGCCGCCGCCAAACGCCTCTTCGATCGCTCCTGGCAGCGGAATTCCCGCGCCAGCTTCGCCGCCGAACGCGCGGCGCAACTGCCATTGTTGCTGCGTAAGGCACTTCCGCGTAGCGACTGACAAGCTATCGACGAATTCTCGCTATCGAGTCACAAGTCGATGTACCCCACACGACGGTGATTGCCTGTTAGCATCGCTGCGATTCGCCAACCAGTCGAAATGTGGTACGCGGCACAGGCATGTCTGCGGCGTGCGATATTTCGGCGCGACCCGGAGGCTGTCGACGATCGTGATCAAGACCGGTTCCATCCTGCTGTCGGCGCTCGCGGGCGCGACGGTGTTGCTGGTGAGCGGGGCGAGTCCCGCCGTGGCGAATCCGAACGCGATCAACCCGATCCCGGTGCTCAACGGCACCCACGGCCTGCCCGTCCTCCACGGACGCACCCAGGCCGTGTTCCAGGTGACCGGCATGGCCAGCCCGAACAACACCCAGAACTACAACGTCCTCGGCACCGACCTGGGCATCATGTGGGACAACGGCCGCGGCGAGATGCTCACCGCCTTCGGCGACACCGCGGGCATCGGCTTCCCCAATCTGCTCGCGGGCAGCACCTGGGCCTGGCGCTCCAACATCCTGGTCCGCAGCCGCAGCCAGAACCCGGCCAACGGCGTGTACTTCGACAGCGTGGTGCGCGATGTCGTCGGCCAGGCGCGCGACCTGATCCCCAGCCCGAAGATCCCGTTCCTGGAGATCAGCCGCATCCCCACCGCGGGCATCTCGGCCAACGGCGTGCAGTACCTGTCGATGATGTCGGTGAAGACCTGGGACGCCCCCGGCGAGTGGACCACCAACTACTCCGGCCTGGCCGCCTCCGCCGACAACGGCGAGACCTGGGCCGACCTCGGCCACACCCGCCGCCCCGACGACGGGGGCAACGCCAACTTCCAGATGAACGCCTTCCTCAAGGACGGCGGTTTCGTCTACGAATACGGCACCCGCTCCGGCCGCAACAACGACGCCTTCCTCGCCCGCGTCCCCGAGGCCGAGATCGAGAACCTCGCCGCCTACGAGTACTGGGACGGCAGCGGCTGGAAGCTCAACGACGTGAACGCCGCGGCGCCCATCATGGGCGGCGTCGGCGAACTCTCGGTGATGTACAACGAGTACCTCGGCCAGTTCATCTCCCTGACCACCGACCCGTTCAACTCCGTGGTCATGCGCCGCGCGTCCTCCCCGCAGGGCCCGTGGAGCGCGCCGGAGGTCCTCATCGACGCCCGCGAACTCCCCACCGCCTACGCCCCGTCGATCTTCCCGTACCAAACCGGCCGCGACCTCTACTTCATGACGACCATCCACACCCAGTACAACGTCGTTCTCATGCGCACCACGTTGTGACAACAGCGCTCACGCGCGGCCCCTACACTCGAAACCATGGATTCGGCGGAGTGGGACGCGCGGTACGCGCGCAGTGAATTGGTGTGGGGCGCACCGCCGAACAGCGTGGTCGTCGAGCATGTCTACGGCCTCGACAAGCGCGTGCCCCTGCTCCCCGACGAGCCCGACGGCCCCCCGCCGGAGCTGCCCCGTGCCCTGGACCTGGCCTGCGGCGAAGGCAGGCACGCCCTCTGGCTGGCCACGCACGGCTGGCAGGTCACCGCGGTCGACTTCTCCCAGGTGGGTATCGACAAGGGCCGCACCGTCGCGGCCCGGCTGTCGCGCTCGGTCCGCAGCCGCGTGCACTGGCAGACCGCTGACATCACCGAACTCGCCGCCGCGGACGTCACCGGCCCGTTCGAGCTCGTCCTCATGGTCTTCGTGCACCTGCCCGCCGACCAGCGCCGCGCCCTGCTGCGCGAACTCGCGGGCATGCTCTCCCCCGGCGGCATGCTCCTCGTCCTGGGCCACGACACCCGCAACCTCACCGACGGCTACGGCGGCCCCCAGGACCCAGCCATCCTCTTCACCCCCGAGGACATCCGCGCCGAACTCGACCGCGCCGACATCACCATCCGCATCGCCGACACGGTCCTGCGCCCCACCGAGGGCCCCGACGCCATCGACGCCCTGGTCGTCGCCGAGCGTCCCCTCCCCGAGTGACCACGCCGTGGTGATCAACCGTCCGAGGCCGACCAGCGGGTGAACCACGGCGTGACGGCGGCGGCGATGGTGTCGAAGCCGGTGCGGAACGAGTGGGGTTGCTTCGGGATGACGACCAGGTCGGCGGTGTCGGCGGGATCGGGGACACCGAAGGGATCGCTGCCGCCGTTGATGACCACGACCTCGATGGCACCGGGCGCGAGGAGTTCGTCGCGACGGGATTTCTCCGGTTTGCCGGGCGGGTGCAGGGGGAACGACAGGGCGATCACGCCGCGCGCTCCGGCCGCGACGGCGGTTCGGCAGGCGACTCGCGCCCCATTGCTGCGACCCCCCTGAACGAGCGGCAAACCCGGATACCGCGCCCGCAGCGCGGCCACGAGCTCGAGCCACGCCTCGTCCTGCTTGTCGGCGTTACCCGGAGCGCGGCGCCCGGCCGCGCGATACGGCTGCACCACCCTGGCCACCATGCCGCCCGCCTCCAGGGCCGAATCCCGCACCGCCAGAATGTCTTTCGCATCGACTCCGCCGCCAGCGCCGTGGGTGACCACGAACAGGAAGGCTGGCGCGTCCGGCTCGTCGAGCTCGATCTCGGCGGGCCCCGCTGACGTCTCGATGCGCACACCTCACCGTAGCCGCACGCACACTGCGAGCAACCGCGCCACAGCCAGGCGTGTTTTTCCGGTCACATTGCCGCCCACCCCTTTGCCGTGGGCATTACCCACCGGTAATATGGTCCATAAGTTACCCGCGAGTAGCATGCGGAAAACCGGAAGGCTACCCGGTGGACGTCACAACGGGCGGGAACGGCGCACAACCGACCGCACCAGAACTCAACGGAGAGTGAGTACTCACATGGGCCACTACAAGGCAAACGTTCGCGACCTCGAGTTCAACCTCTTCGAGGTTCTCGGCATCGACAAGCTGCTGGACGCGGGCACCTTCGGTGATCTCGACACCGACACCGTCAAGGAGATGCTCTCCGAGGTCCGCCGCCTGGCCGAGGGCCCGCTGGCCGAGTCGTTCGCCGACGCCGACCGCAACCCGCCCACCTTCGACCCGAACACCCACACGGTCACCCTGCCCGAGTCCTTCAAGAAGTCCTACAAGGCGCTCGAGGACGGCGAGTGGGCCAAGGTCGGCGTCGTCGAGGAGCTCGGCGGCCTGAACGCGCCGTCGGCCATCACCTGGGCCCTGGGCGAGATGGTGCTCGGCGCCAACCCGCCGATCCAGATGTACGCCGCGGGCGCCGGGTTCGCCCAGGTGTTCTTCAACAACGGCACCGAAGAGCAGAAGGGCTGGGCCGCCAAGATCGCCCAGCGCAACTGGGGTGCCACCATGGTGCTGACCGAGCCCGACGCGGGCTCCGACGTGGGCGCCGGTCGCACCAAGGCGATCAAGCAGGAAGACGGCACCTGGCACATCGAGGGCGTCAAGCGCTTCATCACCTCGGGTGACTCCGACGACCTGTTCGAGAACATCATGCACCTGGTGCTGGCCCGCCCCGAGGGCGCCGGTCCGGGCACCAAGGGCCTGTCGCTGTTCTACGTCCCGAAGACCCACTTCGACTTCGAGACCGAGACCTTCGGTGACCGCAACGGCGTGTTCGTCACCAACGTCGAGCACAAGATGGGCATCAAGGCCTCGGCCACCTGTGAGGTCACCTTCGGCGGCCACGGCGTGCCCGCCAAGGGTTGGCTGGTCGGCGAGGTGCACAACGGCATCGCGCAGATGTTCGACGTCATCGAGAACGCCCGCATGATGGTCGGCACCAAGGCCATCGCGACCCTGTCGACCGGTTACCTGAACGCGCTGGAGTACGCCAAGACCCGCGTCCAGGGTGCCGACCTGACCCAGATCGCGGACAAGACCGCCCCGCGCGTCACCATCACCCACCACCCGGACGTGCGTCGTTCGCTGGCCACCCAGAAGGCCTACGCCGAGGGCCTGCGCGCGATCTACCTCTACACCGCCGCGCACCAGAACCCCGAGATCGCCGAGGCCGTCTCCGGTGCGGACAAGGACGTCGCGTTCCGCGTGAACGACCTGCTGCTGCCGATCGTCAAGGGTGTCGGCTCCGAGCGCGCCTACCAGTACCTGACCGACTCGCTGCAGACCTTCGGTGGCTCCGGCTTCCTGCAGGACTACCCGATCGAGCAGTACATCCGCGACGCCAAGATCGACTCCCTCTACGAGGGCACCACCGCCATCCAGGCCCAGGACTTCTTCTTCCGCAAGATCGCCCGCGACCGCGGT
>NZ_JAQQFV010000018.1 GCF_029675105.1 Nocardia anocheti
CCACCCCACCCGCCCTCCAGGAAAGGGGGTGAATCCCATGCTTCCCGTCCTTCTCCAGCTGCTCGAGCTGGCAGTCGTGCTGGCCCCGGTCATCCTGCAGCTGCTCGGACTCTGATCTTCGCAGCGCGGAACCGAGTGCACGGGCAAGCCGCTGATCGATTCGTTGACCTTCTTCTTCACGCCCGGCCCGTGTACTCGGCCCGAGCCATTCTGTAAAGGCACTCACATTGGTGAACTCGGACGAAGTTCGCCCGCCTTCTGAACCAGCAGTGTCTTGGGCTGCTGGTCGTTCCATGGGACTGGCAGCTCTTGCTCCGGCTGCTGGAACATCACCTTCGGGTGACTCCGACCGTGGCGCAGGCGGACGCACCTACGATTTTCATGGAATGTCTGTGGCCGGTTCGGCACGGATGGTCGAACGCATCCAAAGCCGCAATCAGATGATCGCGGGGGTGTCTGTCGATCCCGGCATCTACGCCCAGCCAGCCGAACCACACGATGACATCGACCCCGGCATCATCGCTCCGGGCGAACCCGACATCTCCCACCGGAACCCTGACGAGCCCAACGACGCGCTCTATCGCACCGGCCCTGACCCTGGTACCGAGCAACCCGGGTCCGGTGGAGCAGGTGATGTTCCGTACTACGGAGGGGACTCTGGCCAAGGTGGCGCGGGTGGAGGCGGAAATTCCCAAAGCGGCCCCGATGACGCGCCGGGTACGACCGAACCTGCGCCTCGCCGGAACTCGATAGAGAACCCACCCGGCCGAAAGTTGATGTGGAATAACGACGAGCCCTACTGGGACGACGGAACACCGGTCGACATTTGGCGAACCTATGAAAACGGGCAGGAGCGCGTCCACTACGGGTATCCCGTGCCCATCCCGGGCAGCCAGGACGACGCGTATCCAGTTCCCGCGCCGAGCACCGAACGCAGTGTGCCTCAGCCAGGGACGACTCCGGACCCAGCGCGCGGGGACTCGCCTTCCGATCAGCCGTCGAGTCCGCTTGGAACCGAAAGCTCGCCGACCCAAGAGAACGAGGATATCCCGAACGGGCCACACAACGACGAGGCGGTTCCTGTGCCGGCTGCGGGTACCCAGCCAGGTGAAGGTGGCGGGTTCTCACCGCTGCCGCCTCCGCCCAACGTACCGCCCCTGCGGGTACCGCCACCGCCCGAACTGAATCCTGAGACAACAAGCGAACCGGCCAACGAAGAGCAAGCCCTCCTCGAAGAGTTCCTGCGTTGGCTCTCCGAATACATTTCCACCGATCCGGGATTCTTGGAAAGCCTCATTCCGATATGGGGGCCTCTGCGCCAAGCCATCTCTGATGGATTGGCCGGCGACTGGACCGGATTCGCGGCGAATATCGGACTCCTAATTCTCGATGTAACTGGCATAGGAGCTCTGGGTCGTATAGGCGCAAAGATCCTAGCCAAACCATTCAAGTCTGCTGTTCCTGGACTTTTCGAAAGTATTGGAAGGGGCCTACAAGGTGTCGGACGTGAGATTCGTGACCTAGCGGATCGTTTGCCCTGGAGCCGAAACAGGCGCGAGGCTGCAGAACAAGCCAGGCGAGACACCGAAGCGCCGGAAGCGGGCGCGCCACATAGAACGGAGACGGAACCGTCGGCGCCGGTTCCGCATGAAGCGGAAACCCCTGAAGAACTAGCAAAAGGTGTTGATCCAGAAGCCCTAGTGCTAAGTGGGGTTAATCAGAAGCACCTCAGGGAGCTGAAGCCGGATGGTCGTCCATCGAGACCCTATTTGACTTCGACCCAAATTATCAAAGAAATAATGGAGAACGGTACACTCAGGATCGACCCCGGTGGGTACCCTGGGGCAGTAAGATGGGACGCGCCAGGGTCGTTGAACGGCAAAGAAGGAAACTATGAATTGGTTATTGATACCAAGCGTAATGTGATCCTGCATTTCTTATGGAAGCCAAGAAGAAAATAGGGAAGGTCTCAATTATGCGCTTTCGTATCGAAGCTGGAGAGATGCTACACGGAGAACTTCGTTACGTTCACCATGAGTGCGCCATTGATTTCATTCCCGCCGATTCGGCTGACGTTTCGATGAGAATCGGCGATTCCGGAACGGAAAGTCTGTTGGTGAATGAGCTACAGTTGGCGACTTCGGTGGATACCGGGGAAGTTCTGTTTCCTTGGGGCTACTTGCCTAAACCGGGCTGGAGAATGACGCAGCTCCGCGCTCCGGTGGCAAACAATGGCCGAATCTTCCTCGTCTCGGAGGTGATGTCGCCGGGTGAGCCAAAAGATATAATTGAAGGGCGCTGGAACGTGGATTACGATGCTGACACCGGGTGGGTCAAGGTGCATCGTGGTGCTGGTGGTGGACAATGCGTATCTATCGCACCCGGGGTTGTAATGGATATCGTGGACGGCATTCTTGAATCGGTATGGCTGAATCCTGAATTCAATTAGAGAGTTGTCATGGACGCTCCCGGGTAAAGCTGGTGAAAGCCACGCGATCGTAAACATTCAGCCCGGATCCACCGACGTGGATTTATGAATGATTCCTGGCCGTCGGCCCGGAATCATTCCGTGTGTGGGCAGCCGACACCCGGGCTGTGAAGGACTACCCGCTCCGCCTGACTTTCCTGTCCCGGGCCAGGACGAGTATGACCCCATTCCGCTTCCCCCTGCTGATTTGTTCCAGACGGAGAGTTGCCTGTACCAGTGCAGGCGCGACCATGGTTCGATAAAGTGGAGCAGATCACGGTGGCCCACGGTACCACCGTGAAGGGTATGGGTAAGGGGCCTTCTGGTGAGGAACGCACCGGCATACAGATCTGGGACAACAACGATGCGAGCTATGACCTGATGACGATGGACCAGGTATTATTCGAGACTACTATGCGGTGGTCTACGCCGCCTCCGCGGCTAGGGTCGAATTCGGCAGTGCGCGTTCCATAAATCCCAGCGCTCTCCAGCGCGCTCAGCTTATGGAGTTCTACCTGAAGAACTGGGAGTATGCGTGATACTGAAGGAGTTGGAAATACGCGAAATATCGAAATTTCGCCTATATGCAAGAGAGCGTGAGTTGAAGGTTCGATTCGAGCCGTCGGGACATGAATGGACGATCGCGGAGGGGGAATTTCTGGTTATCTCGGTGTGGCCGCTGCATGTCGATAGAATAGACGAGTCCGAGCTTACCTTGGATTATTGGGAGGATGAGCTGGTGATCGAGCAGCTTAGCTGTTTGCTATACGCCGAGGACCCGACCGGTATGGATGTAGGTGTGTAGGTGCGGTTTCGTTTTATGAGCGCTGTTTCCGGTCGTGCCGTGAAAATCAATCAGGACCCGGGTATGCCGGAGGTGCCCGACCCTGTTGATGTTTCGATCGAACCGGTCCGTCGTGCTGACTGTGAAGAAGACGATATCCTGTTCACCGTCGAATGCAGTTCGGATGAGATGCGGATCATTCCGGGTTCCGTCGACCTCAATGTGAAGCGTTAAGGTCGTGTCTCATGTCGCGGTGAATTGTCCTGGTTGTTTCGGATCGGGTTGAGCCGCATGATGTTTGGTCGTGGTCGACGAATTGGTGGGGCGGCTGGCACCGGACGAGTTGTGGGCGCTGGTGGAGCCTCCCTTTCCCGAGTTCGCTGTCCGCCGGTGGGTCTGCTCCGGTGGATCAACGAGCAGTGTTCACGGCTGTGGTGTACGTCCTGACCAGCGATTGTGCGTGGCGGATGCTGCCGCCCTCGTTCGGTGTCACGGTGCCGACGGCTCATCGCCGTTCACCGCAGAGCGTCTGACGCTGGACGATGTGAAGATGGTTCGCGATATGTATGCGGTTGCCTATGCCGTCTCGGTGGTCACTCACGGTGGTGACGGCAACAATCCAAGCGCCCTTCCTAGGGCTCAGGTCGCAGAATTTATTGCCAAGAATTGGGACTCGGTGTAAAGTTCGCTATTCTCATTCGGAGACGCTGAATTGCCGTGTGAGAACCGCTATCGAAGGTGTGGCGAATGAAGTTCAGAATCAGCGCTCAGTCGAGCAACTTAACTATCATGTTCGAGCCCGCCGGTACCATGGTTGAGCTGCCACTCAATGGGTATATGGATATCGAGGCCCGGATACGAAGATCAGGTCGGCGAAGTTCAACATTACGAAGACATGGATGTTATCTGGCAGCCGATAGGCTGGGGGCGAAAGGTGCTCCTCGAGTCTGGCGAGGTATTCGACACGATGTGTTAGCGGTTTGCTATACCCGCATGCGGCCGTGATTGGCCGCTAGTAAAGTATCTCAATATTTTTAGCAGAAAGCCCAGTCCGGCAGGTCTGGGCTTTTTTGATGCCCAAAACCGGGAGGCTACACGATATGGCCGATAAGGAAATCATCGATTCGATCGACTTCCGTGACGAGGTACCGCCGAAAACCGGATACGTACATACCGAATCCGGGCAGTTGGTGACGCCGGAGTTCCTCGCGCTGCTGCAGCAAACGCTGTCGGGGAAACTCGCGGAGGCGGACCAGGACGACGAGCTCGATCCTCAGGTGCGCGCGCTGGCTGAGGAGCTGTCGGTCATCCACCTTCCTGCCTGGCAGAGCCGGGTCGGCCGCAAGCTCGCTGAGCCCACTGTTACGTCGATCAAACAAGCTACGCGCGTTGCCGAGTACCTGGTGAAGCGAGGTGTTCGCGTGCACCCAGAACTCGAGACCATCCGGTGGATCCCCACTCCTGCTGGGCCGCCAGGTGCGTTCGACACCGGAACGCACATCACACCGAATGACGATGGCAGTTGGCCTGATCCGGATCCGGAAGTCTTCTACGACCTCGCCGACATCGACGTTCGGCAAACCGACGAAGGAATGTGGTCCGCCACTCATCCCCGCGGATTGGCAGTGGAAGGTCCTACCAAGACCGATGCGTACGCGGGGATTGTCGAAGTCCTCCGCGAACGGATCAATACGGCACGAACGGCCGACACCAGCTGCAACCAACCTACCGAAGATTGGTGAACACCAATGCTTGAGCGAGTTGTATTCGCTGATATCGAAGAGGCACTCGTCGACTACCTCACCGCGGAGCTCGCGGATCTCGCTGATACCGCCGCGGTGGTGACGCGAATTCCCGAACCCCGGCCTGCTCGCATGGTGCGAGTCGCGAGGAACGACCGCAAGGCCAGGCTCGATGTCGAGGATCGGGAGGGACGTCGTGGTGCGCATCTCGCATTCGATCGTCCGCGAATCGTCGTCGAATGTACCGATGATGCCGGAAGCGCCGCGATGCTGGCGGCGAACGTGCGAGCGATCGTGACATCTCTGGCACCGGGATACATCGGCGAGATCTGGTGCGACAGCGTCGAAGACGCCGGCGGTGAGAACGACACCGACCCGCAGACCGACGCGCCCCGATACACAGCCATTTTCGACCTGATCGTGCGAGGCAAGATCCTCGCCTGAGACTTCCCGCCGGAACTACGCACGCCGCAGTTCCATTCGGGAGGAAATACAACTGAATACCGAAACGACAAGAAATCTGAAGGGAACACACTCTCATGGCTCTGCCTTCCAGCAAGTTTATCGGTGCCGGCACCCCCAACCTCGCGGTCACCGGTGGTGTCCTGGTCGCCCCGCTGTCGACCGCGCTGCCGACTTCTGCCGCCGGCGTGCTCGACGCCGGCTTCACCCCCCTCGGCTACGTGTCCGAGGACGGCATCGAGTCGATGGGTGAGCGCAAGGTCGAAACCGTCAAGGACTGGAACGCCGACATCATCGCCCAGCTCCAGACCGAGCACTCGGTCCGCTTCGGCCTCACTCTGTACGCCGTGTGGGACCAGGACGTGCTGAGCGAGGTGTTCGGCCCGGACAACGTGACCGTCACCCCGGCCGACGCCACCAACGGCACCCGCATCGACGTCCACGAGACGGGCGCGGTGCTGCCGCACCGGGCCTGGATCTTCGACATGATCAACGAGGACAAGAAGCTGCGCATCGTCCTGCCGAACGCCAAGATCTCGGCGGTCAAGGAGAAGAAGTTCGTCTCCAAGGAGCTGGCCGGCTTCACCATCACCGTCGAGGCGTTCAAGAACGACGCTGGTATCAAGGCGTACCGCTACCTCGATGACGGCATCAAGACTGCCTGACGAAGTTCTTCCTGGGGTGGGCCGTCCGCACATCTTGCGGCGGCCCACCCCGCAGGGTGACGGCCAACAGCCTCCACCCCTCCTGCACGTACTGCATCACCTGAAGGAAGTATTCCGTGAGCTCCCCCAAAGCGCCTGTTCAGCCCACCTTTAGCAAAGTTAAGGAGGATTTCGTCGAACGAGTCGGTCAGGTGGAGGTTCGCCTCCCCTCGCTGACGTATTTGAAGCCCGGGCTGGTCCGCCGAGTGCGCCGCCTCGGCATTGCCGATGCGTTCCACACCATCATCGAACTGAGTGTGTCCGCTGATGTCCTCGCGGTACTCGATGAAATGGACCACGACGAGTACCACCACCTACTCGAATCCTGGCAGCGTCACTCGGGTGTGCGCCTGGGGGAATCCTGAGCCTCGATGCGCTCTGCGAAGAGCACAGCGAGGCCATCGAATACGACCTGATCCTGCTGGGGTTGCGCCTACGTCAGCTGGGCACGGAGACGCTGAACTGGGGGGATCTCAAGGCGATCGTCGGCTACAGCCCGAGGACCTCCGCGCTGTACCGAGCCCGCAACCGCGGCGAGCACGAATGGCATCTGGATCGCATGCTGCTGGCTGATATGGCCGATTCGCTCCGCTGGCTCGTGTGGGCGAAGTCGGCAGACGCCCAGCACGGCCGGAACCGTCCGGAGCCGATTCCGCGGCCCGGAGTGAAGCCGACGGCCGAGCGAATCGGAAGCCCGATGGGGATCGGAAACGTCAACGAATTCCTGGGATGGGATCAGGGCTGACGGCTCTACGGGATATTGAGTGGTATCGCATCGGCAGGATCCCCCGGTGTGAAGGGAAAGCAGTGCGATACGGCAGTGAGGACCAGCAGTTTTTCCTGTAATATCTGCATGTTCATCGAGTAGTGATCAGGGGTGACCCCCTCGATGACGTTGGTTTCGTAATCCACCGAATGTAGTCCAGCTTTGTATGATACTTTCCAGCCCATTTCTCGCCATGAATCCATGAACCCTTGGAGTCCGGCTTTGCCGGTTGCTCCTTCGACCTGATATGAAGTCATGAATCGATGGGGAGGATCGACTGCCATTTTATCCAACATGCAGGATCGTCGTGATGGTGCCATTGGATTGTATCCGGTGAGTGAGATTTCGACTCCAAATGCGCTGACCATTGCGCGGACGTGCGAGATCGTAATGTCCTGAGCGCGACCGGCGGTCAGATCTTTGTCGACCGGAAAGTCTCCTAGATATGTCAGTTCGGGGGCGCGCTGCCATCTGTCTGGATTGTCGCGATTATCAGAACATGAAGTGGCGATAACGGTGCAGATGATAAGTAACGTCATGCGGCGTGCGTAAGCATGCTTGGCGTGAATTGAACGTCGAGGAATCAAGACCCATGCCTGTCTGGAGCGGACTGTCGCTGAACGATACCACGCGAACGCTGGGGGCATAGCAACGAAAATCTTCAATACTCAGTCAGGAGATGGTGTCCATGGCGCCAAAAGATCCGAAGAGCGATAAAGACGACACCAGTATGTCGACAGTCGAGATGTTTACCGGAGTGCCACCTGGCTCGTTGGGCGGCAATCAGGGGTCGAGTAGCGATATGGCCACCGTGAACATGTTCACCGGTGTGTCGCCTGCTCCGCAAAGTTCCGGTGGCTCGTCGACCCCTCCGCCTGCGGGTGGCCTGGAGGACGTAATCGTGCTGACGACATCCGGGAAGCCATCGGCCGGTGAGACGGTAGAGCTGCCGAGTGGAACCGAGTGGTCGGTCGGTGAGACCAGGTCGGAGACGATCGAAGTGCCCGGGAAGGCCCCGTGGGTCGTCGATCGGGGGTATGTACCGCCTGCGGCCGATTCATACGCTGGGCAATTCGACGGCGCGCGTCTCGGTTCCTCGGCTGACGTGTTCTATGAAGTCTTCGAGCGCTGGCCGGAAACCGACGCGGATTGGTCGACCGCTGTATTTCTGAATCCTAATAGCTACACGGAAAAATATGGCGGTGTGGGTCCGAGTATCCAGGCGGTCATGATAAATCCGGTTCCAGGGAAGGGTGTAGTACGCGCCACGCATTTCATCGAACAGTTCGACGTATACAATCCCTGGCTTGGGCGGTTCAGCTGGGAGGATTTTGCTGACGGTGACTTCAGCTTCCCAGAGGATCGCGGCGACAACCGGACGACAGATCCCAATTTCGACCCTGAGTCCGGCAAGATCTCGGTAATCATTGATTACGAGAACGGAATCGTCGTCATGCGGCAGAATCCGTCGGTTGCAGTCCGTGGTGGTGACGTTCAGGTGGCCACACCGCAAGCGACTGTTTGGCAGAGTCCTGACGGTGAAATAAGGATGAAATACAGTGGTCGGGATGGATTCCTTCCCCCGATGGGCGAAAAGACCGGAACCGTCAATGGCGATATTGTAGTGACGCCTGGTGAAAATGGTGTGGAACTCAGTGGGGTTCGTACCGACTACCCGTCTTTCGAGGCATATCACGATACGCCCGGCGGTCCTACCGAGACGGCGCTAATCGATCCCGCCGCATCGGGAGCCAAGCACGGCCCGATGGTGAACTTGTGGTTCCAGCACGAATTGCCCGGCGGAGAGGGGGCACTGGATCGATATCGGCAGCTTATAGTCAGTCCTTGGGGCGGCCCCGCGATTCTCACGGATGTGCCCGGTGGCGTAGACCTTGGTCCGGTCGACGATATTCCCCGAGTCCCCCGCGCCAATGGCGGATTCGTCTCGGGTCCTGGCGGGTCGACTGAGGATTTGATTGCGGCATGGTTGTCCGATGGTGAGTATGTCGTCAACGCGAAAGCGGCTCGGCAGTTTGGTGGAATTCTCGAAGCGATAAACAGTGGCGACTTCTCCGCGCTACTGAGGACTTTCGCGCCGCATACCGACAGCGGCGGATTGCCCGAGCTTCCATCGATAGACACAGACGCTCTGTTGTCCGGAGGTGCCGAAGCCGGTCTTTCCGGCGGATTGTCCGGCGCGCTTTCCGGGTTGGAGAACGGTGGACTGATCGGCGGACTCACGGGTGGGATCCAGGGCGCGGCATCAGCGGCCGGAAGCCAGATCGGCTCGACCATCGGCGCGGCGATCGGCACCGCGGTCGGTGGACCTGTCGGCAGCGTGATCGGTGGTGCTCTGGGGTCGGTCGCCGGCTCGGAAGTCTTGGGCACAGCCGCCGAATTCATCACCAAACCAATCGAATACGCCGCCGAAACAGCGAAGGAAGTGATCGGGACCGGGTTCGGGCTGGTCGATCTGGCGGAAGGTCCGGGTGCGCACACCGCTCGCGGAGATATCTACAACTTCAATGGCATGGATCCGAAGAGCGCTGCGGTAGCGGTGGAGCGGGTTCGTCGGCGTCGGGTTCTGGCGCAGCAGCGTGGAGGAGGTTTGGGGCGGTGACGCACCAGCTTTTGAATGATCAGGGCACCAAGATCGTGGTGTGGGATGTGAACGGTCGCGCGTGGCATCTGTCGGGTGCGAACGCTGGTAAGGAGGGTGTGCGACTGTCGGCGCAGACGGGCTTCATGTTCGCGCCGGTCGAGTTGCTTGTCTCCGAAGGCGCGCGCCAGGACGGCGCGACGTTCATGCGATCGGTGCGGTCGAAGCGGGAATGGGACTTCGTGGTTGTGATCACCGGTACCGGCGGGGCCGGTCGGACGGATCCGGTCCGGGAGTTCCATGCGGTGCACGACGCGTGGTTCCGTGGTTGGTCGACCGACAAGCCGGCGACAGTTGGCTACTTCACCCGGCATCAGGGTTGGCGGTTCCAGAAGGTGCAGCTCGATGCCGCGCCGGAGCCGGTGGGTGATGTGGACCCGGCTCGCAATCGTCTGGTCGCCTACAAGATGTCGGCCGCGGCGATGGACCCGCTGTTCGGGCACTTCGAGGAAAACTCGGTGTGGGAGAACAGCGCCGGCGCCGGGGAAGGTGTGGTTCGGGTGCGTAACGCGGCGGACCAGCAGGCGTGGCCGCGATACACGATGAACGGCCCCGGTCGGTGGGCGATCCTCGATCCGCTGGCGGGTGACGACCTGCGCTTGGTGCAGACTCCGCGGCTGGCGGAAGGCGAAGTGCTGCGTATCGATACTCATCCTCGCCACCGCACCGCGCGACTGTATTCCGATGACGCTCCGGGTGGTCGCAATGTGTGGGCCCAATTGGCCGGACGTCGTTGGCTGGCGCCGGTCGAGCCGTGGACGACCACCGAGATCCTGGTGCAGGTCGAGGACGGCACCGTGGACTCGAGCATCATCGCCTCGGTGAGCCCCCGATCCTCGAGGCCGTTCTGATGGGCGCGGTGGTCTGGGATCCGTATGCCGAGTCGCGTCGGATGGATGAGGCGGTTCGGCTCGAGGGTGAGCAGGCGCGCAGCCAAGATGTTCTGGTCCGGTACTGGAACAAGGACATGGAGGAAGTGGGGGAGGAGCACAGCTATCTGTCGCTGGAGTTCACCTACCCCCGCAATGCCGCCGGTGGACTGAAGATGCTCTGTCCCCGGGACATGGAGCATTTCGATCATCTGTTCAACAACGATGATCTCGAGGACGCGACCATCCCGATTACGGTGAACACCAAGGGATTCCGGTGGGACGGGTACATCACGAAGGCCTCGATCGTCCGTGATGAGCACGGTGTGGAGACCGTCGACATCGAGGCGATTCACGCCTGGAACCATGTGTCGACGATCTGCTGCTGGGCGTCGCCGTTCGCGCCGATCCTGGCGCAGTTCCCCCGGCATCACATCATGTTCGGTCCGGTGCGGTCGATGGTGACCGCCTACCTGACCACGAACCTGATGCGCTTGCAGGGAAACACCACCTTCCCGATCGCGGTCGTCCCCGTCGATCCGCTGACCGACACCAGCACGTGGAGTGCCGCTTCGGCGCGATTCGACATGGCGGACAAGTTGTTCCAGCCGATGCTCGAGGATTCGGGCGTCATGCTGACCGCGCGATTCTTCCTGCCGGGTGAGGACGAACAGCCGGCGCCGGAATGGTTCTACCTCGATAAGCCGACCGTGGTTCTGGAGACGGTGGACAAGTCGGGCGTCACCGGCCCGACCGGCACGCTGCTGGACGGAATCATCTCCTGGATCGAGGATTTCGCGGATGACGGGACTACTCCGGTCCGGTACCCGCGATTCGACTCGACAACCGAGTACGAGGCCATCTACGGCCAGCCCGGCAAGTTCGGCACGGTCAAGAACTTCCCCTGGGTGTGGTATTTCGAAGGCGAATACTCCGGGATCGGGCCCTCCGAGGTCGCTCTGCACAAGCCGACCGCGACAGATGTGATCATCGGCGGACGCTCTCCTGGCTGGGTCAACGCCGGCATCGAGTACGCGATCAAGGGTCTGTTGTCGCTGATCGGCTTGGACTTCCTGTATCGCGGGCAGCTCGATGACATCTTCCTGGCCTGGATGGTGTACCAGGACAAGGCGCGCATCGATCGCGCCGGGCCCTACGCGTTCCGCGAGCTCTACATCACCGGCAGCGACAAAGCCTTCACTCTCGACGGCTTGGTCGCGGGCAGGCAGGGTTTGCACCTGACCCGCGGCTACACCAGTCACAAGGTGACGGTGGAGGACAACGCACCCTATTTGCTCGGCCGTGACTTCGGCCTCGGTGACCAGATCGGCTTTGCCCTCGGCGACCAGGTCTTCACCGACTTCGTTACCGAATTCACCTTCATCGACAACCGGGAAACCGCAGCGACCTGGCAGATCACCGTCGGCGACGGCTCCGACGAGGAGGACTCGATCGTGAAGGCCTGGCAGCGCCTCGGTCGCGTGGCCTCGGCGATCAAGGACCTGTCCACCGATGTCGGTGCCGACCTCGACCTGCTCATTATCTGATACACGGAGGAATTCATGGCGGACATCAGTTTTCCCGCCCATATCACCGTGGCCCGTGAGACCGATATCGACGGACTTCCGATTCTCGATGCCGAGATCACCGTGTCCGATGATATCGCCGCCCTCGAACTGCCCCCGGGCCCCGCTGGGGAACAGGGCAGGCCGGGTCGGCCGGGGACCACATTTCGCAAGATGGGGGAGATCGCCAACGCGGCCGCCCGGCCCGGGGGCCTCGGTGCCGAACAACGCGGCCACTGGTGGCACCGGCTCGACGACGACGGTATGGATGTGTGGACCGGGGCGTCGTGGCAACACTCCCCGGCAGCAGTTGGCGCGAAAGGCCCTGTGGCGGATGCACTTTCAGTCATCACGGTGACGACACCGCCGGATGAGCGGCTCACCGCTCCCGCGGTGCAGATCGAGTCCGTCGGCGGCGTGCAGCGGATCACCGTGAACGCGCCCGCTGGACCGCGAGGTCCGGAAGGCCCACCGGGAGAGTCCGGCCCGATTGTCGGCGGATCCGACTACGACAGCTCGTCGGGTCCGTCGCACGGGGGCGTCTTCGCCTACAACCGCGCGGGCGGCAAGTTCGTTCCGGCCCCGGCACCGCTGGGTGCGGGCCCTTGGTCCTGGTACGAAACGGGATTCGTCGAGACGACAGAGGTCACCGCCAGCCGACTCACTGTCGCGACCTTCACCATCCCGGCGCAACCGTTCGCCTGGCGTCCCATCGTGTACGGCCACCTGTACGTCGGCGCGGCCGTGACGGCATCGAACTACGGCCAGGGAACCGTTCGCCTGCACAACGCTCAGGGGCAGGTGCTGGCGACGACGCTGCCCGTTGCCGGGCCGCGGACGATCTGTCTGCCGTTGATTCCGACCTATAGCGAGGAGCAGGCGACGCGGAACATGTCGCCGACCTCGACGTACGCCACAGTGGCGGCCGGGCAGTCGGCGAATCTGGTCGTCTCGGTGGAACGCAGCCAGAACGGCGCCGGCGCGATCAGTTTCAACAACAGCCGATCATCCCTCGTCGTCTACGCACGACCGATCTGAAGGAGGTGGCATGTCAACCATCAGCGAATACTTCGAGTCCGCCCGTATCCGGGGCATCGATGAAGGCATCGAGAAACCCGGCATCCTGCAGTCGATGCACGCCACCCCGCGTGACGGCGCACTGGAATTGATGACCGGTCCGCCTGGCCCGGCCGGACCAGCGGGTGAAGCCTGCCGTCCATTTCGATGGGAAGGCGACATCGCCGATCCCGCGGCGCTCGCCAGTCTAGCGAGCCGGCTCGGACCGGCGCAGGCGGGCAGGGCTTGGCGGGTGCTATCCAATGACGCGCTCATGTATTGGAACGGCACGGGATTCGATTCCTTCGCCGAGGCTTTCGGTGCGCTCGGCCCGTCCGGTGACCCCTGTGTCATCTCCCTCGGCGTCGTCGAAACCGGAGAACCCGGCTCGCCGCTCGAGGCGACGATCACCGGGACGGCGCCCAACCTCACGCTGAATCTCACGGTCCCCCGGGGAGTCAAAGGTCAGCGTGGCGTGCCGGGTGGGCCGGGGCCGCTGCGGAATGCGCCCGACTACGCCGACGGTACGCATTCCGACGGCGCCGTACCCACCTGGAACGCCGCCACCGAGAAGTGGACGCCGACCCCGCATCCGGGTCTTCGCGGACCTTGGTCGGTCGTCGAGTCCCAATCATGGGACGGAACAGCGGGTTTCGCTGCGTCTGTGTCGTCGATATCGGCCTCGTCCTACGCGGTGGCGACGCTGAATATCCCAGCACAGGACACCGCTTGGCGTCCGGTGGTGTCCGGCGGCGTTTTCACCCGGCCGCTGAACAGCTCCTTCGAGAACCGGGTCGATACCGAGGTCCGGCTGGGGTCGACTTCCGGACAGATCGTCGCGCTGGGTTCCGGCGTCACCGCCGGTGCCGGTGCTTACAGCCGGATCCAGAGCTTCTTCGGAACCGCCGTGACTCCGGACAGTTCGGTGGGTGTGGTGCCGGCCGGTGAGGCCGCACAACTGCATGTGGTGTTGCGTCGCAACCTGGGAACGGCCGACTACCACTACTCCCGCGGAAGCGCGCAGCTCGTCTGCTGGGCGCAGCCGGTGGTTACCCCGATGGAGCTGTGACATGACCGAGAATCCCGTATTCGATGACGACATCATGATCACGATGCGCGCCGTGGCCGACTCGGTCGGCCTGCCGTACACGGTGAACCCGGTCGAGCTGGTCGATCGCGAAGCGGTGATCGAGCTGCGTGAGGGGCCCGCAGGCCCACCCGGACCCGAAGGCGATCGGGCGTGGCCGTGGGACTGGCAGGGCGATATCGCCGACGTGGACGCTCTCCGCGCGCTCGACCTGACAACGGCGGACGCGCGCAAGGCCTGGCGGGTCGTGTCCGACAATGCCGTGTACTACTGGACGGGCCTGGAGTTCATCGCCTTCGGTAATGCGTTCGGTAAGCGCGGTCACCGCGGCCCGGTCACCCGGATGACCGGGGCCGGGGTGGCCGGGCCGACTGGGTCCGCCGCCTCGGCGCAGATCGTCGGCGATGCGCCGGAGCAGCATCTCGAGATCACCTTCCCCCGTGGAGAAATCGGCGACCCGGGCGAACCCGGCGGTATCGGACGCATTCAGGACTCGGCTGACGTGCTGGTCGACGCCGACCATTTCCTCGGCCAGAACTTCGTGTTGTCCTGGGACGCCGCATCACAGAAGTTCACTCCGGCTCCCAGCCCGCGGCTGATGGGCCCGTGGGCGATCGGCCAGGGCCAATTCAACGGTGGCTCCAACCTCGACGACGCCCACCGTGTGCTGGCCTCGATCACCATTCCGGCCCAGCCCATGGCGTGGCAGCCGGTGGTCGAGGGAATTGTCGGAGTCGCCAGCAAGCCGACCGACCAGTCGACCGCCTGTCACATCGAGGTCCGTCTCGGTGACCCGAAAGAGGGCGACCTCGTCGGACTCGGGGTGGGCTCGCCGGCGACCACGTTTCCGGTCGCCATGGTCGCCCCCGCCTTCGCACAACCGACCTCCCCGGAACAACCGCTCGCTGTTGTGCCAGCGAATCGGACCGTGACCCTCTACGTCATCGTCCGGCGCGCCTACGGCACGGGCCGCTACACCGTCGGATCACACGGCGCTCAGATCATCGTCTACGCCCGCCCGGTCTGACCTCCTCCACCCTCTTCGAAAGGCAGCACATCATGGCTGAACTACCCCCGCTCGAGTACGGCAAGGTCGTCGGGCGCTTCCTCGCCAACGTCGCCGATGGGCCCGACATCGGTGACCTTCCCGAGTTCCCGCCGCTGGCCGGCCGGGTGATCTTCACCGCCGACGCGCCGAAGGTGCTGGTGGCAGGTGGTGAACCCGCGCCGGCCACCTATGTCCAGTTGCCCAAGCACTACGAATGCCAGCTCGACGAGTTCGGCTATCTCACCTGGCGTGGCGCCCGCGGGATCCGGTTGGTGGCTCCCAACGGCGCGACCAACCCGAGCGACTGGACCTGGAAGGTCTCTTTCGACCTCAGCTACGACGGTGATCCGGTTCCGCTCGACCCGTTCAGCTTCACCGTCGGTGTCTACCAGCCGGGGCCCGACGCGGAGAACCCCGATGCCGGGTCGACCGGTCTGGTCGACCTCACCCTCGTCTCGCCGGTCCCGGCGAGTGCGGGCAACGCTGTGGTGCGCGGTGAGCGTGGAGCAGGTATTCAGGTCGACGGCCAGGCAGCCACCTATGCCGAGCTGCCCGCGTCGCCGCCGGACGGTTCCCAGTACGTCGTCGCGGCAGACGGACTGCTGTACGTCTATCACTCGGCCGAGGGGTGGACGCCGGACGGCGCCGGAATCGTCGTCCGCGGTCCCGCCGGAACCACCACTTGGAGCGGAATCACCGGCAAACCCGCGACCTTCCCTCCCGCCATCGGCTCCACCGCGACGACCGCCGTCGCCGGCGACGACCCGCGACTCACCGACGCGCGCACGGCGCTCCCGCATACCCACCCGATCAGCCAGATCGCCGATGCCACCTCGACCGGCCGGACCCTGGTCACCGCCGCCGATTCCACGGCCGCGCGGACCGCGCTCGCGGCGGTCGCCGACAACGACCCGCGACTCACCGATTCGCGTACGCCCACCCAGGCTGGTCAGGCGTACGACATCGCGTTCAAGTCCCACACCGGGGCCAGGAAGGTCGGTGCGGGGAACGTGATGCCCGAGGGGCTGCGAATCGAACGACCGCTCAGTATCTCTTCGATCACCTATCGAGGTGAGACCGCGGGCACCGGCAACCTGGTGGTGGAGCTGCGTAAGAACGGGACCGCCCTCTCGGGTAGCGCGGCGACGATTCCCGCTGCCACGCATGGTGCCGACACGGTGGTCTCGACGGGTGGTCCCTGGGCTTTCGCTGCCGGAGACCGGCTGACGGTCCACGTAACCACGGCCGACAGTCCGGCGGGCCGTGGGCTCCAGGTGAGCCTGAAGGGGGTGACTGCCTGATGCATCTCCTCGTCGTCGCTCCCACGGCCGTTTCCGGCTCCGGGATGGACAAGAGTGGCATTCAGCCGGTCAATACCAATACCAGCAACGTCAAGGTCACCGGCTGGGTCGCGCGGGCCGGCTACGAGGAATCGAGCATCGTGTCCGACGAGCTGGTGGTCGGTGAGGACCTCGCCGCCGTCATCCGGTGCCGAATCTCGTTGACCGCGGCGTGGAGCCCTTTGACGGGCGCTCTGCAAGTCAGCCTCGTCCGCAACAGCGCGGTCCTCGCGACAGAGTCCTTTGCGTCGGGAAGCAGTTCACTCACGCTCGCCGATGTGCCGCTGAATCTCAGCAGCGGCGACCGGATCTGGGTCCAGATGGCGAACACCACCTCGATCCCCTACAACCGCGACGCCACGGTGCAGGCCGGTTCGACGACATACTTGACCGTCGAAGCCGCCTGAATTGTTTGCTGGTAGGACTCTCGGATTCTGATGGGGTGGCGCTACTACGTGCCACCCCATCAGCCGCATGAAGCTGATCTGCAGCAACCTCAGCCCGTTGTATCAGAGGATAGAAACTTGATGCGAGAACGTTGGCTCGAGTCGATGACTCCCGCGGTTGGCCATCCCGACACGGCGCACACCGGTAGGCGGCGCCGAGTCCACAATTACTACGCAATGACACCGGCAACTGCCGCGCGACAAATCGAACGGGTCGGTTCCGTGGAATCCATGGTGAACAACATTGTTTCGCGAGCGTTGACCGAATTCGCTGGCATCGTGAGTGTAGCGGCACCGAAAATGAACGCGCGGAACGGGGCGGAATCCGCGGCTATTCAATTCATTGACAACCCCGGGTCTCCGGGCCCTGGCTCCGGGGAATCTGATACGGATAACCATCCGACTACAGCGGATCGTAGGCGACTTGCCGAGGAAGAACTTCAAGTGGCCATTGAGATGAAGTACATGGGACTTCGTCATCTTCCGGGTACCCGAATCAGTATCGATGACGTGATCGAGAGGCGGGTGAAAGAACTCAACAAATGGAACCAACTGGCGAAAACGCAGATGAACCTGTCCGACTACTCCGCCAGTGAGCAGCGGTTCAATGACGCAGAGTCCTACATTTTTGACGAGATGATCCGAAACGTAAACTCTGCAGAGGTTTCCCGCATGTCCCACCTGAACGACCACGAGTGGTGGGAAGCTTTGTCGCCCAGCACCTCGGACGAAATGGCCGCGATGCTCGCATTCAAGGGTATGGTGGAGGTCGGCGCACCGTGGGACCATAAGCCGCTACTGGCTGATGAGTTCAATCTGGCCGACAAGGATGACTTCTATTTCAAGGATCCTTCTCAGGACCGCGCGGTGTACTACGACATATACTCGAATATCCACTATGGGTATGTGGGCAACGCCGCCGGATTTCCGGAAGATACATTGATGTGGGCGGCAAACCTCCATGATGGCTCAACTGGGGCGAATGATGTCGGCGACGACATTACGATGAAGATCGGATACGACCTTTACGAGAAATATGGCAAGGACATTACTCGTGAACAATTGCGGGACGGCATACGGCAGGCCATGGTTGAGATGGAAATGGCGATGAGTGATGGTGAGACCGTTGTTCAGCTCAGAACCACGAGATAGTTGAAAAATTGCGGTGGTGTCTGTAGGGTATTCGGGCAATGGGTTCGCCGTGACTGTCGGTGGAGCTGGGATCCGATGGGGATGGCGGCTGGATAATTGATCGAGCATGAATTTCGTGAACGCGAGTCGGGGTCCCTTCGCGTCCGCCGGGTGGTAGCGCTTGTGGTGACTGCTCTGGCTGCCGGCCTCGTGACATCCTGTGCGATCAATGGGGTAGTGGCGCGGAGTTGGCAAGATTGCAAGGTCGGAGGGCCTGGTGAGGGCTTCACTCTGCTGCTGATGTTCATCCCGAACGCGGCCATCGTATCCCTGTGGTGGGGGGCGTCATTATGGATCGGATATTCGCTCGATGCGAAGGTCGCCACCTTCATGCGTTGGATAGCCATACTGGTTTTGGGATCAGCTGGCTCGTTGGGATTCCTCTGGATGATTATGGTCTGGTTGCACGACCCGGGTGGGAACATTCTGAACGAAGTCTGTCGGCCGGAGAATATTCCCCCGTGGTGGCCTGGTTGGATTCCTCTCTGAGCTTGTATCGCGGCATCTCACTCGCCGTGGGTCCGATTCGAACGGCCCGCACTCCGTACCGGAGTGCGGGCCGTTTTCGCGTATGTGGTGGCCTGCCGGCATGGACCTTCGGCGCGACCGGGCCGAAGTCGGGTAGGGCTATCGTCCTGCAACCCTGTGCCGTTACAGCTCCGTACGGTCCAAAAGGCTTGTGGCACAAGAACAGTGACGAATCCGCAGGACGAACCGATTGGCTTGTGAGAATACCCACTCAGCGGCCCGGCGTAACGCGCTCTTTGGAGCTCCTATCAGGTTCGATTGCTGA
>NZ_JAQQFV010000019.1 GCF_029675105.1 Nocardia anocheti
ACAGCAACCGAACCTGATTGGAGCTCTAAGGGTTGTCCCGAAAGTCCGACGCGGTGACGGCGACCGGTCCACCGGCCAGGAATCAGCGAGCGTGGGCAAGTCGGCCAGGGTCGCTACCCCGGCCATCGCGACTGCAACCCCGTCACCGCGGAGACGGCAGTCACGCAGGATCTTCCAGGTCTTCATCCGGGCGAAAGCATGCTCGCCGCGAGCACCGGCCTTGCGGTGGGACTTGTTGTGAGCCTGTTTCCATTCCGACAGCTCGACACCGGGTGACCAGCGGTGCGGGATGATCAGACCGGTGCCCTGGTAGCCGGCATCAGCGATCACCATCGCGTTGCGGCAGGTGTGGGCGGCTCCGGACTCGGTCCAGGCTCGGCAGTCGTTGCGGTTGCCCGGCAACGGCCGCCCCAGCGCGACGACGAGTTCGGTATCGGCGTCGATCACGACTTGATGGTTGGTCGAGTACCGGTAGTTCTCACTCTGCGTGGCCACCTGGTGATCAGGGGTCGGAACCAGGGTGCCGTCCACGATCAATACCGCATCACGGCCGAACCGCGCCCGGGCGCCGTAACGCCAAACGCCGGTCCCAGATCCTCGACGACCCGGACCGCGGCCGACTTCGACACCCGAACACAGCCGCGAGTTGGCGCATCGTGAGGTTGGTCCGCCAGTAGGTGACCACCAGCAACACCCGGTCCTCGAAGCACAGCCCCCATGGTCGGCCCCCAACGGCCGGTCGGCGCCCTCACGTCGCAGCCGGGTGATCAGGCGAGCGAACGTGGCCGGCCGCAGCCCGGAGAACAGCTCCACCATCACCGGGTCAGACGCCGATATCACCACCGGCGGCACGGTACCCGTTGCCGCTCAACGACTTACGGGACATCCCTTAGGTTGGTCATAGCTTTCGGGAAAGCTTCCCCAAGACCGGTGAGCTGCCAGCCGACGCCGTCGCAGAACGGGCGCAGATCGCCAACAGTCCACGTCCAGTCGAACTCGGCAGCCACAGGCGCTGCACGGGCAGCGCGTTCAATGTCTGCTCGCATTGAGAAATAGCTCTTTCTCGTAGTCACTGTCGGTTCGGTTGTGGCCGTCGGGCGATCGTAGCCTCCCATACTTTGTGGAAGCCACAAACTCAGAGGCTTAGCTACCCGATTCGTTGGCGAGAACTTGTCGGACGCGGCCGCGTTGGCGTCACACCGATATCATCGGCCAGCATCATCAGAAGCTACAACGCGACAATCACACTATCGACCATGCCGGAGTGTAACGGAATACAGCGATACGTTAGACAGCGGTCCAACAGCGAATGTGAGATCAGATCTCGTCACGTCGAGCGATGATATTTTCGTCGATGTAATCTTGCTCGGCCTGAAACTCCCGGTCCACCAGACGAATATAATTCTCACGACTATTGCCTATAGCAAATATTGTTATATTAGGCAAGTCCCAGCGAAAATATATCCGCTCATTCCGGGAGCCACGGCCTGGCTCTCCCAACTCATCAAACAGGAGGTCGGCCATATCCCAGAATCGCGCCAAGGACAAGGCTCCACTTCCCGCCGATTCGGGATCCAGAACATCGGACACGCCGAATGTCATGTACCGCATACGCGAATCTTGCACAAAACACCGCCCGGTCGGCCTGTTGATACCCATATTGGTCGAAAAATCGGCACCGTATTTATGTCGATGTACAATCGTCCAATTTGCCGAACAGCAGAAACTTTCTATGTCGTCGGATGAGCCCGTCCAGTCAAAAGCAACGGCCAAACGTATAGCGTCGCGAAGCCGATCGAGGTCGACACGCATAACGGTATCATACTCCGATGGTGACATCACACTTCTCCCTAGAATACAGATGGTAGCCGCAGCCGGCATCCCGGCGATACTGATAAGTTCGACATTAAAGGCTGGCGATCTCAGCATACACACGTAGCCGCTCATTGGCCGTCCCATACTGCGAAATCGCAGGCGGAGGCGGAGGTGAGATATTGATTTGGAGCGACTGGTCGACACGATCCGAGCTGTGATGCGCACCAAGGTCGGCGAACGGCGGCACACCAATCGAGAGAATCGCCACTCCATAAGAGGCTCTTCCGGCGCTATCCATTAGCGACCTGGCTAGGTCATCGCTTAAGCCCGCTCCGATAACAGGCGAATGCTTCCTTGATTTTGGGGTATAGCCAGGAGGTGCCACATAGTCTGGGTGTTTCGGCCCAATGCTCTCCTCGAACTCCCAGGTGTATATTTTTCCGGTCGGATCGGTTTGAATCGCCTGGTAACGGACCTTGGATAGGTCAGGGTTCGGACCAAGTATCTGCTGTAGGTTCCACCCGTTCTCCAGATCGAGTTGTTTCAGCTTGTCGCCGAGACCGGGCTGACTCCGAAGCCGATCAACGAGATATGGAGTTGTCCCCTCTCTACCCCTCACCATTTCCCCAGGGAACTCATCAGACTTTATCCACGCCCCCTTACCCAAGTTCGGCTTGCCGCCACCCTTGGCGTCGACGACAAGTATTTCTCCGGTCTTCTTACTGACGAAGATCAGGTCTAATACGCCCTGACCACGTTCATTCGAAATCAGGGCCCATTCCATCTCCGCATCTGCGAACACTTCTGCAATAGCACCTGCTTCACCCATGTCTTCGCTTGCCCTGACAAGCGCGTTCTCTCTGTCAAAGTAGCCTTGGACAGAGGCTTGCAACTCGCCGATTTCAGCTTGTTTCGATGGATTGTTTTTAGCAAGATCCTCGAACACACCCAATCGATCTCCGCCGGTTATCGAAGCGATGTCTGTTTCAAGTTCAGCGGCCGCAATTCTGGCCTCCATTTCTTTACGGTATGAACTGAGTTCATCGCTCGCGACCTTGCGAGCTTGGACGAACGGGTCCGTCTCCGCGAGGCTGGCTACTCCATCCCTCTTGTCAACAACTTTGGCGTTGTAATGCAGATCCTGCTTTGGCAAATCCGCAAATGATCCACCGTGATGCCAATTTCCGTCGTACCATCCGGACTTTTTCCATTGATAGGATCCATTTCCTGCCGGTCGCACCAGATCCCAAAAGTTTTCGGGCTCAGGTGTACTTGTACGCGAGGCATCTCCGCGGCTGCCGGATCGTGGGGGTCGGGTACCACCGGCACGGCTTCCACCGCCGTCCATCGGTTGGTTCCGGTGCGGTGTTCCAGGGCCGAATCCTGTTCCGAGCCAGGGCTCTTCCGGTACTGCCCACCGTTGCCGTAGCGCCTCGACAGCTTCTTGCGCAGCCCCCCAGGCCCGATCGGCCATTCCTGGCTTCGGGGAACCCACACCCGCGAGGACGCCGTCGTCGGGGATACTTCCGAGTCGTTCCGGCAGGGCCGGCCAGGACTGGTCCGGTACTGCCCCGCGTATTCCGGCTTCGCCGAGGTCTCCGGGGATACGGATACCTTTCCCGATCTTCGGGATACCTGGAACGACCAACAAGCCGGCCCCAACTGCGGCCGAGCCCAACGTTTCGTCGGGATGATCAGCGAAATTGGACCAATCTGTGCCGATGGTCAGCTGTGACACGCCATTGAGAAACCGCAGGTATGAAGAATCGTCGCCAGCCGGGGCGAGGAGCGCCGCCTTACCATCCCGGCCGGTCTGCAGAACGAGGTCAGCCAAGCCGGTCAATGCGGTTTCACGGTTCGGGAGGTTGAGCGTATGCCCCCAATCGAGGTCGCCGGATCCTTCTTCCGGCTTCTCGAACGCACCCGCCAGACTCAGTGCACCGATACCGGCGCCAGCCAAGGCGTTCAGGGCACCCTTCGTCGTGCCCGGGGTCAAGCCGAATGCCAGGCCGACGGGCGAGATCCAGTCCACTCCTGTTTCTATTGCGCCCAGCGTGTCGATCGTGCCCGGCGCCACTGCCTTATCTACGAGATTGCCGCTCAGGTCATAGGTGAAGCTGGCACCGGTCGATTGCTGGATCGCGATGACCCCGCCGCCCTCGCGGGCAATCAGCTCCCAGTTCTCACCGTGGACATCCGTCCGGATCAGCTTGCCGTCGATACGGGTATCGCGGTACCACTCACCAGGATTGTTGCCGCGAAACTCATCGGTACGCCGACCGTCGGGATAGATATTGAACACATGCAGACCGTCCTCGGTCAGCTCGGTTCGATACATGTGCTGGTTGCCCTGAGAATCTGGAAAGACGCTCCATTCGTCGCCATCCAAGATTCGCCAGCCATAGCCGTAGGAGTCGATCTGCCCGGTAAACGTCGATACGAGATTTCCAGCGGCGTCCCGGGCCGTTGTTGTTTCAGTCCTATTGCCCAAGTTGTCGAAATGGACGTTGTCGTACAATCCCGCGGAATTTGCTATGCCGACGTCATAACCGACAACATTTCCGTTCGAGTCATACGACGGCGTCAAAGTTTGACGGTAGTCGGCCGACATGCCGAATACGTTCGTCGCTTCTCCCGACGTGGAGACGCCAGGATTGAAATGGAGGCCGGTCAACTGTGCAGTGGGCGAATCCTTGGAAGCCCAGGAGGCCATCCCGTTGCTATCGTTGTTCCAGCGCTGCCAGCTGCCATCGACATCAGCCGCCACGCGAGAGATCGTCGTGCTGCCATCGAGATTCGTAATAGTCTGGTCGACAGTAAGGAGGCCGTTCCCCTCTGGAATTTCATTCCGCACCGTACGGCCGTCCGGCAGCGTTGTGTACCAGACATCTCCGACCTGGCGGCCCGATGTATCCGGAAGGCCGAAAATATCTCCCCCTGGCGGGATGCCACTCGCAGCCACACTGTCGCCGATTCCCGAAGGATTTCCTGTCGACGACGGCAAGTCCACCGGATAGACCATTTCGAGCGTAGGCGTGCTCGAATCGATTGACGGCTCGGAAGAAGGGCTGATCGACCCCGTCAGATCGGAACCTTCAGGTACAGCCGAGACGCCGAGTAGGCCGCCGGTCAACGTTTCGGTGCTTGCCGGGTTCGACTGCGTCGGCGCCGTGGTAGGTGCCGTAGCGGCAGGTGCGGGCGCGGGCGTCGGGGCCTCCTGCTTCTCCTCCTGTTCTTCTTCGTCATCGCCCGTCACGTAGTCGAGAGCATCGCTGCCGAGCCCTTTGACCTTGTCCCAAATACCCACTGTGTCTCCCAGAATTCGCGGAGTCGAGAAATGAAAAATGCCGCGCCCACCCCTGGAATGGGGTGGGCGCGGCATGACGAAGAGCGCGCGGTCAGTAGCTATGCCGGTGCGCGCAGGATTCGGATCTTGGTCGCGGTGCCGTCACGGACCGTCGCACCGTGGCTGGACCAGCCCTGCAGCGTCACACGATCGCCCGCGTCGATCCGCATCGTGGCTTTCGCGGTCATCGTGCCCGTCCAGCCAGTCGCCTCGGTACCCGTGGCGACGACCACACCGTTGACAAGCAACCGGACAGCCTGGCGCGGACCACCCGCACCGCTGTAGATCACGTACGGGACACTGGCCGACACCTCGGCGCTCAGTGTTGTTCCCTGCGCGAGCAGGGCGTGATCACTGACTGTCGAACCCGGGTACGCCGCGGTGTCGGCGTACCAATCCCGGATGACAGCCCAGTTCCCGGTCAGAGGCTGGTCGCCGCCTTTGCTCATACCCGATGGCTTGAATGGCGGAGCGACTGTCGCCGTGAACGTCCCGGAGCCGCTGGCGGCCATCGGGATCGGTCCGTAGTGCGTTGTCGCGGCGACACCGGTGCTGCCGAAACCGGCCGAGGCCGAGGACTTCGGAACCACGGTGGCCGCGAGTCCTGCCGCTGCGGAGAAGACCGCTCCGGTGCTCGTAGTACGGCTTTCGGCACCGAAACCCGCGGCGACGACGACGCTGCTCCCCGCACCGGCCGAAACCGACGCGGCCGCCGTACCGTCCTCACCGAACACGGGATAGAGCCACTGCGACAACGGCCAAGCGACCGCCTGCAGTTCGCCTTCCGCGCCCGCGGCAGCTCGGACGGTTGCCGACGGCGTCAGCATCACCGCACCCACCGAGGTTCCGGTGAAGGAGGCGTAGACAAACGGTGGGACCTCCGGGATCCGGGACCCATCTGTTGTCGCGCTGGGCGGTCGTGGTGCGTCGAGCACCACCTTGGGCGCTCCGGGCATCAGGGGAGCCGCAGTGGGCGGCGTCGGCAGGCTTGCCCTGAACACCTGCGCGGGTGCCGTCATAGCGACCTCCGATTCGTTTGTGAGCGAGCTGTTGTCGACACCGAAGTGTCGATTCAGCTCATGGCGAAGGTGGGGGTGATGAGCAGGGTGCCCTGCGCACCGAGAGTGGTGGAGGCGATCGAGACCTTGTCGATGAAGGTGCCGCCGGTCGGTGCGCTCCACAGTCCGGCGTGGGTGTACGTGCCGGCGGGGAGGTCGACGGTGACCTGGCTGCCGGAGATCTGGCCATTGGCCGGAGCGCTCCAAGTGGTGGCGACACGGGCATAGGCCGGAGAGCCGCCCGACGCTTCGTTGGTGCCGGTGGTGCCCGGGTCGCCCGTGTGGACGGAGACGTAGACAGTCGACGCGATGTTCGCGTAGGCGGCACACAGGACGTTCTTGGTGGAGGTGACAGCGATAGCCATGAGAGTGCTCCTCGAGAGTGTTTGTTCTGGAAGGGTTTTGGCTGGTCAGGAAGTGATCAGCTGCGGATGACGGACCCGACGTACCACGCGTAGGTGGTGACCGGAGACGTCAGATAGGTGACGAGCATCGTGTACCGCGAGTTGGTCGGGATGGCGTCACAGGTGGCAGCGGGGACGCTCCAGGTCGCCGCGTTCGCGGTAACAGCGGCGGGCCATTCGCCCAGCGCCGCACCGCCAGGCGCGGAGAGAACGATCCTCACCTCGGTGCCGGCGGGGAACTCGGCTCCACCCGACGGCTCGATGGTTTGCACAAAGCTGGCGCCGGTCGTGAGCTTGAGTGGTTCGATTCTCGGCTGGTACCCGAGGTATCCAGGATCGAGTGCTGTTGTCATTCGTTTCCTCTGCTGTATCGACCTCACCCATGCGTGACGTGGAGAGGTTCGGGGAACACGGCCGTACCGGCCGCACGGTCACGACTCGACGAGTCGCGAGGAAGGTTCAGGAATAGGAGCACAGGGTGCCGTCGAAGTAGGTTTGTACGCCCGAGGCGTCGCCACGCATGTCATTGGCGGCAGCGACGTAATAGCCTGGTGCCCAAACACTTCCAGCACCGGCGAAGACGACGAACGATGCGGTCGCCTGCCAGACTTTGGAACCCTCGGATTCGGCACCGTTGCGGACGATCTTCCACTGCCCGTCCGGATCCGCCGCCGACCACAGGGAAACGTTGATGTTGTTGCCCGTCCCGCATGGATTCACCCACCGAGCACTGACATTCATCACGTACCAACCGGACCTGATGATCTGAATGCGCCCGGAGCCGAGGTCGAGAACATTGACATTGTTCGACTGACGGGCTGTGTCGAAGACACTGCCGAACCGGGCAGCGCCCGCGCTGTGCGGCACTGACGCCGTGTTCTGCCTGCACAGCGACCAGCCAGTGCCGACCACCGGAGGCGAGGTCGTATCCGCCGCGGCGAACGAATCGAGATCGAATCCGAAGGAGATCTTCTTGGAACCGTTCCACAGGGTCGCCACATCGCAGGCGCTGAAGAACCCGACAGATCGGTTGTTGGCTCCGACCGGCGAACTCACCGCGGAGTCGCGGTAGTTGAGCTTTCCTACACCGTTTACCAGGACCTCGTAGGTAGGGCCGGACGCCGCTACCGTCACGGTATCGCCGACGCCGAGCGACAAGCCTGTCAGCTCGGCCCAGGTGGTCGTGGTCAGTTGGCCGCCGCTGAACGTCGCACGTTGCAGGACGATTCGACCGACTCCCACCTGGGCAATGACAAACGTCGACAGATCCGCAGCCGCACGGATGAGCAGTCCGCTGCCGGTGTATACATCCGCCTGATTGCGGCGGCCCAACACCACCGATACCGACTGGTCGTCCGTCATCAGCGGGGTTGTCCGCAATGCGAGATCGGCGCCGCTGCCGGTGTTACCGGCCTTGGCGATTCCCGCCTGATTGTCGGCGACGACGATGTCCCCGACCGATCCTTGGCTCGCCACCCAGGTGGCAACGGTCCATTTGGTCACGTCCCAGGTTTCGAAGTTGTCGGTCGCCGAAGCACCTCCGACCTGGTCCTGGGTCTGCTTGGCCTGCAGGTTCGCGATGGCTGACGCGTTCGCTGCCGAGGTGTTCTGCGCCGAGCTCGCTGTCGACTGTGCCGACGAGGCACCCACTTGCGCCCGAGACGCCGCGGTGAGCGCACGATTGTTGACGGCGTTCATGTTCGTGCCGATGGCATCGACGCCGGCGAAGGACTCGGTGACGCTGGCGAGGATCGCCGCCCGTGCCGACTCCCACGTCACCTTCTGGATATTGCGGATCGATCCGCCGGTATACGCGCCGGGAGGTACCGACCTGTCCGGGCTCGTCATCGAATTTCTTCCTCGGTCGAACGCCGGGCGCTACTGCCGATGCTCGCGTGGTTCAGATCGAGGTCCCGAGGGTCGACCAGGTGCTTCAATTCCCCGGATTCGCGCAGCTGCTCCACCAGGTGAGCACGTTCTTCCGGGGTCAGTTCGGTGACATCGGGCGCGGAGGTCTCGGGCGGTCGTGGCGCACCCTTCTGCGCCCACTGGCCCGCACCGTTGAGCCAGTGGGTGACACCGCGCGCCGGCGGATGGTATTCCTTGTTCTGCTCTTCGGGGTCGTGACGAAATCCCAGGTCCCACAGGTGTTTCGACCATTGACGCAGAACGTCGGGGTGGACGAGCAGCGGCGAGTTCTGCGGGCCGGGAAGTCCGACCAGCGCCCACACGAATGCTTCGTGCGGGTCGTCAGGGTTGCACTGTTCTAGCGAGGGAATGGACATAGGAGCTACTCCGGCGAATCGAGAGGGATCTACATCTGGACGGCGAGCGCATGAATGTCATCGACGATGTCGGCGACTACGCGCATGGATTTGGCGAAAGGCATGTCGTGGTCGCGATCGGAGCCGACGGTGACCTGCCAAGCCGGGCTGGCCGTGCGTGACCAGGCCAGTTCGAGCTCGGTGACCTGGTCGACATAGATCGCCCCCTCCGGCATGCCCTTGACGGTGGAACCGACACGGTCACCGAGGAAGAAGTGCCCCTGCCCCTGGTCACCGATCAGATACGGCTCACCGTTGGCGACGGTGAACTTGTGGGTGAAGTGCTGGCGGGTCTTCCACATGCCCTCGCCCAGGGTGAGCAGGGAACCGAGGGTGTAGGCACGGTCGGCGCTGTTCTCGAAGTGCTCCTGGTAGTGCGACCAGCCGGCATCGAGAGCGCGGCGAGGCGATCGGTGGCGTTGCCAAGCCAGCAGGGTGTCCGACAGCAACGCCGTGGCGATCGTGTTCGCCACCGCGGTAGCGGCGTTCACCGCACCGCCGGCGATCGAACCACCGAGGGGAATCTCGCTCAGCGCGCCCGCGACCAGGAATCCGACGACCTGGATCGCCGAGGAGATCGCCTCGTTCACACCGGGCATCGAATGCCCACCGGTGAGCACCTGCACCGCCGAGGCCGGGTTGACCACGAACTGTGAGGTCTGGATGCCGGTGTTCTCGTTCTGCCGGTAGACCACCCAGGGATTGGACGGGAGTGTGCCCATCCATCCCGGGTTCCGGTACAGCTCGGGTGCGTTCTGGTCCGGTAGCACATCGGGGCTGTAGTCGAGGAACGTGTTGTCGAACACCTGCATGGTGCGCTCGAGTCCGTCCCACATGTTGCCGCCGGTGCTGGTGCCGGTCCAGAATCCGGACTTGTCGACGATGTCGACCACCAGGCAACCGTGCCGAAGCTGCGCGCCGGGCCACGGCTCTGGATCACCCTGGAGCCACCGGCGGGTGACAACCGCCAGTTGCGCGGTCTCGAGCGTCCCCGATGCGGCTTCGTGGAAATTCTGAAAGCGGGAACCGAAGATGGTCCACAGGGAGGTGTCGCTCTGGAACGCAGTCGGTTTCACGACGACACTCCAGGTGGACTGGTCGAAACTGCCCCACCCCTCGGGATCCATCGGATCATCCGGCAGTGTCCACAGGCCGCCCTCGAGCCGCAGCAGGTTCAGGTGCAGCGCAGTCTTGAGGACCCACACGCTGGGACCGGCCAGCAGGAACTGCCGCGGGAACTGCACGTACTCGGGCAGGAACGGATTCGACCAGCAGTAGATGTGCTTGAGGTCCTGGTAGGAGTGCATGAACAGCAACTCGACGGTGACCACACCGTGTGCGTCGGTCTTGATGACCGCCTTCTCCAGTCGCCCATCCCACCGCGCACCGTCCTTGTCTACGGTGATGTGGACATTCTTCTTCGCGCGGCCGTTGATGTCGACGGCCCATTTCGCGAGGTAGTAGTCGTAGGGCAGCACCAGCAGGCCGGTACCGGACTGGTTGAGAATCCACCGGAAGTCGGCGCTGATCTCAGCACCGCACACGCCACGCAGGTTCCAGTCACCATCCCACAGCCGGATCAGCGGCCTGGCGAACCGTTGCTCCTTTCGAATCCGCTTGGCAGCCTGCGCATCGCTGTAGATCGCGGGCAGGTCGATGGCGGCCGTCACTGCAGGCCCCACGGACGTGACCAGTTGCGCGGCTGCACAACCAGCACCGACGCGCCCGAAGGCGCACCACTGACCGACACCGGCACCGAGGTGGCCGGGGTGTACGGCGGAACCGGATACAGAAAGCTGACGCCGTTCATCAGCGCCCAGATCTGGGAGCCGTCCTTGGCGACGATCATCTCTTCCATCGGGTCGGTGTCGACCGTCAGGTCCTTACCGGCTGTGGTGTACGGCAGCGTGATCACGCGATCTGCGTCGCGGTCGTCGACGCCCCAGGAGAAGTCGGGTACGGTCCATCGACCCGGCGCGGAACATACCCACTTGAGCCACATCGGCTGATCGGTCGGGTTGGCGATGGTGATGGTGCCGGACTGGCTCTGGCCCTCTCCGGTGGTATCCGCCGTGGCGGTCCAGGTGCCGGTCACATCGGCCTCGACCCACCAGGGATTGCCCGCGGTGCACGTCATGACGACCTTGCCCATGGACTTGAGATGGGGGTCCTTGTCCGGTTTGAAGTCCGGCTGTTCGGACATGCGCAGCTTCAGCGATCGCGTGCCGAAATCGGTCGTGATGGTCAAGGTCGCGTCCCGGTCGTAGGCCCACGCCTTCCGCCACGCCGAGTCCACGGCTTCCCATGAGCGGCCGGCAGCCTGAAAGACGTTGACCGCGAACACAAGATCTCGCTTGTTCGTTCGATAGCCACCGAACGACGAGCCGGACTGGAACGCGGACTGGTTCCAGATCGTCGTCACCGGTGCGTCATACAGACCGGTCGGCGACGTGGCCAACTCCACTCCCTCACGACCACTCCCCCGGCCGGCGATGGTCCATTGCGAACCATCGACCCCGGTCACCGTGATCATCGCAGCATTAGACGCCACCAATTCACCTCAATTCTTTGCGCGGCCACGCCGGGCAGAAGGACGAATCGACTTCTACGGCGGGCACTTCGGAAATCGACGCCGTGCATATGAGTCGTCGTCGAATCGTTGAGCGGGCGGCAGACCTCGGCCGTCTCCACTGAATTCACTCGTTTCGCCGCCATCTGCTTCAGCAGAGCGACCACCAAATCAATTGGCGTTCATCAGTTCCCACTGCTGGGCGAGAACCTTCAATCGCGCGACCACGTCGTCCTGGCTCGACATCGAAATGTTCACCGTGGCAGACCGGCCGGATGGAGCCCCCTGCCGGTGTGCCTGGTCTCGGCCCGACGACGACGCCCGCTGCTCCAGCATCTTCTGCAGAAAATAGGGGTCGGCATTCAATGCCTGCAAGAACGGGCGGTTCACCGATGTCGACCTGGCGTTCATGACGAACTCGCCGTCCGACAGATACGCTGGGATCTTGTCGCCGATCGACGAGCCCGGCCCCTGGACATCGCCGCCGGCCGAGAAGGTGTTATTGACCGCTTCGGAGAGGAACCGAGCCGTCGACGCCACTATGCGAGCAACATCGGATTGCATAGATCCCCCCGACCCCGGAAAGTCATCTCCTGGAGTTCCCGCGAGATCTCTGATCGCACTGATCGGACCCATTTCGCGATACCCATAAGGAACATTTCCTTTTGACGGGCTCTCATCGACGAGAGTGTACCGCAGCGATACCGGATCATCATCGTACTTGTCGAGCACAGAAACGTCCATGTCGTCGATGAAGCGTTCCCACTCCGCTGGGGGCATTGTCTGGCAGCCCGCGCTGGCGACGTCACCTCGCCCTCGATGCCAGAACATCGACTCACCGCCCGGCCCCCAGGCGCCTTCATCGAATCGTCCATCATGATCCGAATCGTACTGAGCGGGAGCCAAGGCACCTTCACGCATTTTGAAAACATTGCCGTCTCCGACGGAGTTGTGTTTGTTCATAAACCACTGATGGTAGTAAGTGTATGAACCCACGGGGAGTCGGCCGAGTTCTCTGATGCCGTCACCATTGACGTCGATAACAGTTCTATCGTCGGGATCGTCGGAGCCAGGCAGGTACTGCGAACTCGGGTCAGTATTCACTTGATACTGACTTACATGCTTCGTACCGCCCTCATCGATCCAGAGAAGAAAGGCCGAGTCGTCGTATTCACCCTTTCCCCCGTTTTTATTGGTATTCGTAGGATGGCGAATCGCGACCATATTCTTCTTACCCGGGCCGTCATCGAACAGTCCATTGTTTCTCTGTATGAGCGATTTGTAGTAGTCGTATTTAAGGTCGACAAGCTCTTGTGGTGACTGTTGACCGAAGACGCCCGGGGCGAGGATGTCGACATCGCCAGAATCATGCCTAACGGTCGACGGAACGCCAGCGACATCCTCGAAACGGCGAGCGGGCCGGTCCATCGCCATATCGGGCAATGTTCGAATCCGATCCATCTGCGACCAATCGAACTTCGTCCTCGAAGGATTACCGCCGTCTCCGCTTGACATGACTCAACCCTTTCAAATTTTGTTCAGGACCGGCTCAGCCAATCCATCTGTAGTAATACCATCGGCTACCGAGCGGTGCATAGTACGTATGCCCGTGAATGCCATCGAGATTCTCGCCGTGCGGCCTGTACAAGAACCCACTTCGAACGACTGGATAGTCACGCAGTAGTTGAAAATCGCAGCCACCGCCTGCTTGTCGATCTATGCGATGGAACGTGTAGGCGCCAACACGCTTTCCAACGTATTCGCTACCCGTTGTGGAAGTGGAAATCGTCCGGCAATCATCCGTGTATTTGTCCATCTCCGATTGCGATAATTCCCAGCCGACCCGCCCTGGGATATCGCACATGGTCAACGCCAGCGTGGACACCACACAGATAGGGACAAGGAGGCTCGGTTTCAGCCAGTTCCTATAGCGCAGCAGAGCAATCGCGATCAATACCACCCACGACACCGCGGGTATCGTCACGGCGATGCCGGCGGAGAACCGAGTTTCGATATCTTCGAACGCCGTGGCATCCGCCCACAAAACCCACAGGCAGCATGCCAGCGCCAAGGTCCCCGAGACCAACATCGCCGCTTTCCAGAGATTCGAAATAGGCTGTCTCGTAACAGAATTCACGCTCATCGTGCACAAGCTACCGGATACTCCGGTCTCGACCGTTCCTATGCTCTCCTGGGCCGAGGGCGATCAGCTGACGAAGACCGACAGGTGCAGACCCGCGGCAAGTGCTTGGCCGGAGCCGTTTTGACTCATTCGCACATCGAGTACATCGCCGGCACGCAGTACCGGGGCCGTGGTCAGCGGGATGGTGACCGGTATCTCCGCCACCAGATCGATCCCCGAGGTCAGCACGAGACTCGCGAACGTTTCCAGCACGACGCCGTTGCGGAGTTGCCGGACAGCGATCGTGGCATTGTCGGCCAGGGCGCCGATGACCGTGGGATAGGACGGGGGTGCGACGAGCTGGACGTCGGTGACCGTATCGCCACTGTAGAAGGCAGGGGAATACACGCCGATCAGCGCAGTGATGTCGGCTGCGCCAGCGGTTTGAGCAGGCAGAGTTGCCGAGTAGATCATTCGTCCTCCCAGGCGGATGCGGTGAACTCGTCGATGAGGTTCTGCATCGACTCATCTCGTTTGGTGTCACGGGCGATGTCGACCGCCGTCACCGGGCGTGGCATCGGTGTCACCCGCGGTGGATCACCTCCGGCCGCGGCGATCACGGCGGCTTGCACACCTTGTAGCGCGTCGATGATCGACAGCAGCAGATAGCTGTCGATGGTGTAACCCTCCGGCGTGGGGCCCGCCGGTTCGCTCTTCTCTTCGTACAAGTCGAGTGCTATTTCGGCTTGCTCGGCGGCCAGCATCTGTTCGGCGAGCTCGGCGTCCATCGCCAGCGCGGAACGGTACTGCGAGCCGTGCGGCAGCCGATCTTTCAACGACCAGATGGTTCGCCAATCGCGGTCGCGGATCGAGGAGGGCCCGAAGCAGTCCCGGACGTCGATGCCGCGCTCGAGCAAGTCGTAGTCGAGCGCGGCACCGAAACGTTCCCAGAACTCTACGAGCCCTGCGATCCCCCCGGCAGCTCCGCGGAGCCCTGGCCGAAGAGGTGGGCGTAGAGGTCCTTCTGGAAGGCGTACCACTCGTCGAGCGGACGATCCGCGAACAACGCCTCGACAGCTTCGTACTGGTCACCCAGTACGACAGCCATCTGCTCGTCATCGCTGGCGGTCCTGCGTAGGGCGAGGACCTGGCCGCGGGTGACCGGCGCGATCGCGATGTGATCGGTCAGTCGGTACGGTGCGCGGCGGCGTGGAGCGAGTTCTTGCTGCAACTCGTAGAAGCGACCGCCGACCGCGGCTTTGCCGGCCGCTTCGGATGTGGATGCCATGGTGATTTCTCCGGGTTTCGCTGTGTTACTTGGACTTCGAGGCGCGGCGCGCGGTCTGAACGGCGCCGGTCTTCTCGGAGTGGCCGCGCTTGAACACGGCGTTGACGTATTCGGTGGCGTTGGAAACGATGTAGTCGTCGACACCGTCGGTCATGGTGACGGGGTACTCGGTGGGGATGGCGGACACAGGGACCCGCTTTCTTCTCCGGCAAAGTTGGATAAGGAAGTTGTGTGGGGCGTGCCATGACCGGAGAAACATGACACGCCCCACGCCCCGAATCGAGGATTCGGGAGTCCATATACCGTCCGTGGATGGACGGCGCAGGCCTCTTACGAGGCGTTGGGGATACCGGTCTGAGCCAGGATCTTCTTCCAGCCCGAGCCACCGAAGCCGTGCGCGATGGCGTAACCGGCGGTGTCGTCCTTGAAGGCGACCATGGTCAGCTTCTGGGCGAGCACCTCGGTCGGGTTCCACTGCTCGCCGCCGTACTTGCTGACCGCCACCTTGGGCAGCACCTTGTAGACGTAGATCGGATCGGCGTCGTTGCCGTCCTTGCCGATGATGATCGCCGAGTAGTACGTGATCTCCTCGGAGGCAGGCTGCGCGAAGAAGACCTCACCGGACTCGGCATCGGCCTTGATCGCGGCGACATTGGTGCTGGTGGCCAGATTCAGGGTCAGCGCAGTGGTCTGCTGCGGCTGGAACTCGATCGTGGTGATGTCACTGGTGACATCGTTACGCACCGGCTGCAGCTCGCCGTAGGACTCGATCGGCGCGGCGGTGATGCCGCGAGCGAAGGCCACACCGGTCTTCTTGTCGATCAGGCCAACCGGCTGGTATGCGGCCGGAAGGGTCTGCAGCGCACCGGTGGCATCGGTCAGGGCCGCAGGAGCCGGGGTGTAGTGCGGCGCGATGAAGACGGCGGCGTCGAGCGGCTTGAGCAGCAGCGAACGCTGTGCGTTCTTCAGCGCGGTGAGGTTGGTGGCAGGCATCTGTCTCCATTCGAGCGCCCGCACGTGCGGGCGCGATTATCAAGAAACCGGCACCGGATGGTGTCGGATGAATAGCCCCGCCCAGGGCATGTTCGGCCCCTACTGGCGGCGGGCTTCGATCGAGAAGGCGATCTCGACCATCTGGTTGAGCGGGTCGAGATCGGGAACCTCCGACAGGCCGCGGCTGCGCCGCAGGATCGGCGGATGGAATTTCGGTTCCTCGGCCACGATCTCCTCGGTGTAATCGACGAGAACACCGTTGACCCGGCTGGCCGGAGCGTTCAGAAGGGCGGTACGAACTTGCGCCGAAAGCTGTTGCGCCTCCAGCCGAGTGGTTCCGAAGGCGACGACACTGACCTTCGCCTTGTAGGTGATGGCATTGATGTCGAGCGTTCCACCTGTGGTTCGCACCCAGATCAACGGCAGCTGGGATTGCAGGTCCGCCGAAGTCGCCGGCAATGTGGTGACAGTGCCCGCGATCGGCGTGAACAGATCGACCATGAACTGCTCGAAGTCGGGAAACTCGCCCACTACGGGATAGGTCACGACGCCTCTTCCGGCGCGGGTCCGACGGCCACCTCGGCGGCGAGGGTGCCGGCGGGGGCCTCCGGTGCGGGAAGGGCGTTGGCCACCTTCATCGCGACACCCTGAGCCAAGTTGGACAGCACGTTGACCTCGGCCCGCAAGGTGGCCAGCCGGGTCACCAGGACCTGAAGTTCGGTGATGATTTCCGTCGCGAGCGCGCTGGCGCTATCGGATGTTGGCACGAATTTCTCCAATCGTTGAATCCACGGGTCACCCGCGTGGGAAGAGATGCTGGAATTCAGCCGGGCGTCAGCGCACGTGGCCGAGATAGGTCGAGAGCCGGTCGCGCAACGGGTCGTGAGTGAACGTCGGCGCGAGCTGTTCGGGCTTGATCACATTGATGGTGGTGCTTCGGTCGATATCCGGACCCAATCGTCCTTCGAGAGTGCGTATTTGCGGCTGCGCCAATCTCGGAACGGTCTGTCGCAGATTCGTCGATGCGGTCGAGAGGGTCTCGACAACCGATGTCACGGTGCTGGTCAAGGCAGTGGCCGCGCCCGCGGCAGCAGCACCGGCCGGGCCTGCCACGGCACCCGCGAGTGCCGAGAGCGCAGCTTCACCACCGGCAGCGGTGATCTCGTCGCGCGTGTTCTTGTAGATGCTGTACCAGTTGTTCCATTGCAGGAACGGAAAGAGCGACCCGACCGGGGTCGTGGAGAGGAATCCGCCGGCATCGGTGGGGCCGTGCTCTTCTTCCACCTCGCCGCCGGACGCATACGCCTTCGTCTTGAACAACGACTTGCCCACTGCTTGCCCCACCCCGCTCGCCATGGTCGACCACTGCAGGAAGGGGGCGAGACGTCCGGGTCGTGAGACCGACAGCGCGCCGTCGTCATAGCTCTCACGACGACCTTCCCATTCGCCGTCCGCGAAGCGCACGAGCTGCGCATCATTTCGTATCTCTTCGAAAGACAATTTCGACCATCCATCAGATATCGAGGGCAACCGCTTGGGCCCGTCAGAGGCCGAGAAGCGGCAGGATCACCGGGGCAAGCACGACGGCCAGCTCGAGCAGTTCGAGAAGAACAGGAAGCACGACATTCACCTCCTCCCGGCATCTAGTGCTGGGTGTAAGTAGGCGTGGCTCAGGACAGAGATT
>NZ_JAQQFV010000002.1 GCF_029675105.1 Nocardia anocheti
GTATTCACCGAAGCGGTCGTCTGCGTCACGACCCTCAGTCTATGGCCCGCGCGCGGGCACCCGAGCACGGGGATAGCGCAAGCCCGGCCCGCGCGCGAGTCGAGAGATGCAGGTCACACCCCCTGGTGGGCTCAGGCGGGCGTGGCCATCCGCCGGATCGCCCCGGGCGTGAGCGGCTCGTCGAGCAGGCGGCCGAACCGCTCGACGCGGTCCTGCGCGTCCACCGCACCGTCGAGCCAGCCGCCCAGCAGCCGGTAACCCTCGACATAGGTGCTGATGTAGGCCCGCCACAGCGGCGAGGACAGGAACCGCAGCGCCTGGCGGGCCCGCTCGGGGGTGGCCAGGCTCCAGCGCTGCAGGAACGCCGCCACCTCGTCTTCGCCACGGTGCTGATCGTGCAGCAGCAGCGCCGCGTCCTGACGCACGCTCAGCAGCTTGGCCGAGGCGGCGGCGAAGCGCTCGGCGCGTTCGCCGTCGAAGCGCAGGCCCAGGTCGGCGTAGATCTCCTGGGCCCAGGTGCCCCAGCCGGGACCGATGATCGACTGCAGCGCCAGATCCGCCAGCCCCTCGGCCATCAGACACTGCGGGGTGTTGACCAGGAACAGCGTCTGCTCCTGCTCGCCCGCCGCGACCAGCCCGGCCTCCTTGCGGCAGTGCTCGGTGTGATGACCGGGGTAGGCCTCGTGCGCGATCAGCGCGGGCAGATTGGCCATGTGCTGCTTGAGGTCGGAGTTGATGGCGACCTTGGAGTGGAAATCGCCCAGGTAGTAGTTGAATCCGGACCACGGCTTGTCGCCGACGACCTCGTAGGTGACGGTCTCGTGGTCGGGCAGCGGGTAGCGCTCGCGCACCCGCTCGCGCAGTGCGCTGGAGAACGCCTCGACGCAGGTCGCCAGCTTCTCCGGCGGGATCTCGTCTCCGCGCCGGTAGGCGGAGGCGCGCTCGGCCAGCGGGCCGTCACCGCCGAGGACCTCGTCCATCAGCCGGTGCGCCTCGCGGTAGTCGTCGGGGTCGCCAGGGGCGATGTCGACGTCGAAGTACGCACGCACCTCGTCGACGAAGCCGATCGGCTCACCGGCGAACTTGCGCGCCGAGCACTCCATCGCCACCAGGTGCGCGTCGAGGAACTCGGTGCGCCGCGCCGAGAGCCCGGCCTCGGGCAGGGCCGCGCGCAGGTCGACGGCGCGGCGGACCAGGTCGGCGGGTTCGGGGGCGGGCGCGTTCTCGCTGTCGCGGCGCAGTCGAGGGTCGCCGGTGTAGGCGTCGACGAAGCCGTCCTCGAGCCGGTCGAAAGCCAGTCCGAGCCGGAGGTATTCAGTGACGAGTGGAAATGACCCCATACGGAACGACCTTACGGGGTGAATCGGAAAAGCGGGCCCTACCTCGGCGTTGTTACTCGTTACCGACGAGTAGCCAAACCCCCTGTTGCGCACGGATGGCTGATACGGAGCACAATCGCGCTATGCGGTCAGAGTTATCCCGGATCTCACCCGACGGGCAGCCCAGCTGTGCGGACGCGCCCGGACGGAGCGTCGGGTAGGTGGCACGGATCAGCGAGCCGAGCCCGTATGTGGAGTTCGACCGGAAGCAGTGGCGCACCCTGCGCAAGTCGACTCCCCTGGTCCTGACCGAGGAGGAACTGACCGGCCTACGTGGTCTCGGTGAGCAGATCGATCTCGAGGAAGTGGCCGAGGTCTACCTGCCGCTGGCCCGTCTGATCCACCTGCAGGTCGCGGCCCGTCAGCGCCTGTTCGCCGCGACGGCCACCTTCCTCGGGGAGAAGCACCCGGACAAGCAGGTGCCGTTCGTGATCGGCGTGGCGGGCAGCGTCGCGGTCGGCAAGTCGACGACCGCGCGCGTGCTGCAGGCCCTGCTGGCCCGCTGGGACCACCATCCGCGCGTGGACCTGGTGACCACCGACGGATTCCTCTACCCCACCGCCGAACTCACCCGCCGGGGCATCATGCACCGCAAGGGTTTCCCGGAGAGCTACGACCGGCGCAAGCTGCTGCGCTTCGTCACCGAGGTGAAGTCGGGCGCGGAAGTGGCCTGCGCGCCGGTGTATTCGCACGTGTCCTACGACATCGTGCCCGACGAGCAGCACTGTGTGCGTCAGCCCGACATCCTCATCGTCGAGGGTCTCAATGTGCTGCAGACCGGCCCGCGCCTGATGGTCTCGGACCTGTTCGACTTCTCCATCTACGTCGACGCGCGCATCGAGGACATCGAGAACTGGTACGTGCAGCGTTTTCTCGCGCTGCGCAAGACCGGCTTCGCCGACCCCGACGCGCACTTCCACCACTACGCCGGGTTCAGCGACGAGCAGGCGACCGCCGCGGCGCGCGACATCTGGCACTCCACCAATCGACCCAACCTGGTGGACAACATCCTGCCGACGCGTCCGCGCGCGACCCTGGTACTGCGCAAGGACTCCGACCACACCATCAACCGGCTACGCCTGCGCAAGCTCTGAACCGCGCGGTGCGGTGCCCGGCCCGCGCGTCAGTCGCTCGGCGCGCCCAGCGAGACGACCTGGGTGGCCAGCTCCGACCGGGCGCCACCCTTCTGCACGACCAGCACCCCGCGCGGGGTGTCGCGCGCGTCGGTCGGATCACCGGCGACCACCTCGATGATCGCCTCCTGGTCGCGCGGGAGCATGTCAACGACCGGGTACTCGCCGACCGGCGCCCAGCCCTGCGCGGCCGACTGCAACCGGTCGACGGTGCCGGGCGCGCCGGGCGCGTCGGCCCACTTGCGGGTGGCGACGGTGATGGTGTCGCCCGCGTCCCAGCGCGGGCTGTAGGCGACCGAGCACTCGCCGGGCAGATCCGGCAGGTCCTGCACCTCGTTGGTGGTGACGTCGATGGTCGCGACGTGCCCGGTGCCGCAGGAGGCGCTGCGCGCGCTCGACCCGGCCAGCACGAAGGTGTGTCCGTCGGGACCGGCGGCCGCGCCGAGGCCCGCGTCGATCCCCGGAACCCGACCCAGCGGCAGGATGGCGTCGGCGCCGATGGCGTAGAGGTGGCTCTTCTCCCACCACAGCCCGCGCGACTCGACCCGCGCCACCAGCAGATAGTCGTCGGTGGCCGCGACCAGCCTGGCCCCGTCCCACGACCCACCCGACAGCGGGCTCGGCGAGGACGGCAACTCCACCTCGCGCTCGGGCGCGGCGGGGGTGGTGTCGGCCAGGTCCATGCTCATCACCTGGCCCGGATCGCGCCACCAGCCCACCACCGAGCCGCGCAGGGCGGCCGCGTCGGTGCAGTCGCATTCGATCCGCGAGACCGAACCGTCGCGCACCCCCACCGCGACCAGGGTCTTGCTGGTGGTCTCCACCGCGAAGGCGTACTGGCCGTCGCGGGTGAAGCCGACCGCGGCCGAGGAGTAGCCGAAGCCGCCCGCCGCGCGCAGGGTGTCGCCGCCACGGACGACCACCAGTTCACCGGGGGTGCGATAGGCGAACACCGGTCCCTTGGCGGCCTGTTCCTCGGCGGGGGTCAGGCGGGGTGGCGCGGGTTCCTCGGCGGCGCCGCAGCCCGCCACGAGCGCCACGGCACTCGACACCGCACCGAACACCGCCAGGCGCCACCGAGCCCCTGCCTTGGTCGCACTTCCCACCGTTCACCCCTCGCTCGCGTCGTCGGGCCGCTTTCTCGCGGCAGCCTAGCCCGCGCGCGGCCCGGATCTGGGCTACTCGGCTACAACTTCCAGGCCGCGTCGAGCCTGGTCGCCACATCGATATTGCGCACCGCGGCGATCTCGGGTTTCCGGATCTCCTGGGCGATGTAGCGGGCGACGAAGCGGCGGATCTCGTGGTCGACACTGGCCAGCACCCGCAGCAGCTGCCCGCGCTTGGTGGCACTGGCGACATTGACGCGCACGTCCCCCGGCCGCGGCTCGGCGATGTCGATGACCACCCGCAGCGGGTCAGCGGTGCGCGCGGTCAGGTGCAGGTGCACCGTGCCGTCGACGCGGAAGCGCGAGCGGTCCACCGCGAGGTCGACCACCAGATCGACGTGCAGCGGAATGGTGAGTTCGAAGGAGATGTGGGCGTCGATGAAGCGCAGGATGCGCGGCCGCCCCAGCTCCACCTGCGCGGTGACCTTGGCCAACCGCCCCGGCCCGACCCCGATCGGGCCGAAATCGAAAGCGGCGCCGGTGAGTTCACCGAACGCGTCGGCGATACGCTGCTCGGAAACGGCGTATTCCAGGAAACGCCTGCCGAATTCCTCATAGCTGATATAAGAAGGCTGTTCGGGCTGCACTGACCGCAGAGTACGCGACCCCTACGACATCAGACGCCGAAACGACGGTGCCGCGCGGCGTAATCCCGTAGGGCGCGCAGGAAGTCGACGCGGCGGAACTCCGGCCAGTACGCCTCGGTGAACCAGATCTCCGAATAGGCGCTCTGCCACAACAGGAATCCCGAAAGCCGCTGCTCACCAGAGGTTCTGATGACCAGATCCGGGTCGGGCTGCCCGGAGGTGTAGAGATTCTGGCCGATCGCGTCGACGGTGATGGCCTGCACCAGGTCCTCCCCCGACTCGCCCGCGGCGATCTCGCTGCGCACCAGCGAGCGCACCGCGTCGGTGATCTCCTGCCTGCCGCCGTACCCCACCGCGACGTTCACATGCACGCCGTCGCGACCGCTCGTGCGTTCGGCCGCCACCCGCAGCCGCTTGGCGATCAGCTCGGGGAAACCGGTCAGCGAGCCGACGATGCGCACACTCCAGTTCTGCTCCGGCGCCGACAGCTCCTCGACGACGTCGGTGATCACCTCGAACAGCGTCTCGAGCTCGTCGGGATCGCGACGCAGATTCTCGGTGGACAGCAGATACACGGTGACCATCTCGATGCCCTGGTCGGCGCACCAGCCGACCAGTTCGGCGATCTTGAGCGCGCCCACCCGGTGCCCGTGGCTGACATCGGTGAACCCGTTCTCGCGGGCCCAGCGACGATTGCCGTCGCACATCACGGCGACGTGGCGGGGATGCTGCTTGTCGGCCAGCTGCTTGGACAGTCTGGCTTCGTAGACGCGATAGGGCAGTCCACGTAACCGACCGAGTAACTCCACATCCCGCACCCTACGCCTGGCCGGTCGACGCGCCGCGGACCCGTTGGGCCGGGTGTGGTGGTTGGCACGTTTGTGGTGGTGACGGGGGTTTCTACCGTACGGTTGCGGCGTAACTTACGGTTCCGTAGGTTTTGGCTTCTGGAGGTCGTTGTGGAGGGTGTGCAGGTTTCCGGTGTGCCCGTCGCGCTGGTGAAACCCCGGTTCCGAGGGTGGATCCACACCTGGGCGGTGGGGATCGCGGCGGTGGCCGTCGCGGTGCTGGTGACCTACGGGTTCGGCGTCTCGGCGACGGCGGGCTGGTCGACGCTGGTGTACGGGGTGTCGGTGTGCGCGCTGTTCGGGATCAGCGCGGTGTATCACCGGGTGACCTGGAACAGTGTGCGCGCCCGGGTGCGGATGAAGCGGGCCGATCACTCGATGATCTTCCTGTTCATCGCCGGGAGCTACACCCCGTTCGCGCTGCTCGGCCTGCCCGGCACGACCGGGCGCACGCTGCTGGCGGTGGTCTGGGCCGGAGCGCTGGCCGGGGTGGCGCTGAAGCTGCTGTGGCCCACCGCGCCGCGCTGGGTGGGGGTGCCGCTGTATCTGCTGCTGGGCTGGGCGATCGTGCCGGTCGCGCCGGAACTGCTGCGCAATGTGGGTGTGCTGCCGATGGTGCTGCTCGCCATCGGCGGGGTGATCTACAGCGTCGGGGCCGTGCTCTACGCCACGAAGTGGCCCAATCCGTGGCCGGATTTCGGCCATCACGAGTTCTTCCACGCCGCGACCGTGCTCGCCGCGGTGTGCCACTACCTGGCCATCTGGCTGGTCGTCCTGGGCTGAAACCGGCGCGTGCTGGCCGCGAGGGCCCGCGCGCCTTCTATGCTGGACAGTCGTGTCACCCGTCAGCGCAGCGCGCGAGACCAGGGCGTCCTCGGGCGCCGCGCTGGGCCGCGTGTTCGAACGGCTGGTCCGCTGGGCGTTGCAGTCCTATGTGGGGCTGGCCCTGGTCGTCATCACGGCCAATATGGTCGGCCTGGCCGCCATCTTCCTGATCTCCTGGGCGGGCGGTGTCTTCACCCGCGTCGGCGCGGACTGGCAGGGCGCCGCGGTGGCGATCATGATCTACCCGGCCGTGGCGCTGACCGCGGGCGTCGGCATCGCGCTCTGGGACCGGCGCCGCTACCTGCGCTGGCTCGACAACGGCCGCAAACCCACCCCGGACGAAGCGCGGGCCCTGGTCCGGTTGCCCGCGGCGATCACCGTGCGCGCGATCGCGCTGTGGACACCCGGCATCCTGCTGACGGTCTGGCTGGTCGACCACTACACCGATTACCACAACGTCCCGGTGCTGCTGTCGGGCTTCGCGCTCGGCGCCCTGGAGGCCGCCGGGGTGGGCTATCTGATCCTGGACCGGCTGATCCGGCCCGCCGTGCCGATCGTGGCCGCGGTGCTCGGGCCGACCGTGCATCCCACCTCGACCGTGCTGGTGCGCGTGCTCGTCACCTGGGCGGTCTCGGGCGCGCTGCCCGGGCTGATCATCATCGTCGTCCTCAGCGACCGGTCCAGCCCCGCCTCCGACCGGGTGCGCGCGGCCTGGCTGTTCTCGATCGTGGCGCTGCTGGTGGGCGCGCTGGCGACCGCGCTGCTCGCCCGCTCGGTGGCCACGCCCATGCGCGCGATGTATCGGGCGCTGGACCGGATCACCCGGGGCGAGCTCGACGTGCGGGTGCCGGTGGGCAGTACCAGCGAGATCGGACGGCTGGAACATTCGGTCAACGAGCTCGCGGCCACCCTGCGCGACCAGATGCACACCGAGGACGTCTTCGGCCGACACGTCGGCTCCACGGTGGCCGAGCGCGCGCTGGCGGGCAGCACCGATCTCACCGGTGACCTGCGGATCGTGTCGGCGCTGTTCGTCGACGTGACGGGCTCGGTGCAGCTCTCGGCGGAGATGGCGCCGGTGGAGTTCGTGCACAAGCTCAACCGGCTGCTGGCCACCGTCGTGGCGGCCACCGAGGACAACGGCGGCCTGGTCAACAAGTTCGCCGGTGACGCCGCCCTGTGCATCTTCGGCGCCCCGTCGGCCCTGCCCGACGACGCCACCCCCGCCCTGCGCGCGGCCCGCCGCATCCGCGACGAGGTGGTCGCCACCGGCGAACTCGACATCGGCATCGGGGTGGCCCGCGGCCAGGTCTTCGCCGGTGACGTGGGCTCCGACACCCGCCTCGAGTTCACCGTCATCGGCGACGCCGTCAACGAGGCCGCCCGCCTCACCACCGTCGCCAAGGAAGCCCCCCGCCGCATCCTCGTCAGCGACGCCCTCCTCCAGGCCGCCACCCCCGCCGAACGCGCCAAATGGAAGCGCTACAAAGACCTCCGCCTCCGCGGCATCCCCGGCCGCACCCGCACCTGGACCGACATCCCGCCGGTCCGCTGAGGACCGCCGCCCGCGTTCGCCCCGCTGCGGTCAGCACCAGTGGCGCCGCTCGCCCCGCCACTCCACCCGGCAACAGTGGCGGCCACTCAACCCAGTCGACGCGGACCACTCCCCACCTATCGCGTATACACGGCGACGACCTGCGTCAGCCGCGCGCCTGAAGGGGCGTGCCGACTATCGCTGGAGAGCCGCTGCCAGGTCGGCCGGTTCGGTGACCGGCAGGTCGCAGACCGAACCCCGGCAGACGTACGCGGCCGGGGTGCCGTTGACCAACGGACGGTCCGTGAGGAGGGGCGCGGTGTCCGGTGGGGCGGCGAGGACGATGGACCCGCCGGGGGCGCCCGCGCGTGCCGTGGCGAGGAGTTCCGTCGCGGCGGAGGACTTCTCGGTGGCGGCGATGGCGATCTGGATCGGGCCCCGGACGGCGGCCTCGGCGACGGCGAGCCAGTGACCGGCGGTGCGCGGGGCGCGGGCCAGCAGCACGGCGCCGCGCGCGAGGGTGTGGTCGGCGAGTTCGCGGTAGCGCAGGGCGGTGTCGGGCTCGGCGACGGCGGAGGCGGTGAGCAGGGCCTCGGCCAGCACCGAGGTGCCCGAGGGAGTCGCGCCGTCGATGGGATCGCGCGGGCGGGCGACCAGGGTTTCGGCGTCGTCGGCGGTGTCGAACCAGCTGCCGGGGCGGTCCGCGTCGGCGAAGTGGGTGACGGCCGCGTCGAGGACGAGCTGCGCGGCGGCGAGCCAATCCGGTTCGCCGGTCGCCTGATACAGCGCGAGCAAGCCGGTCGCGCACCAGGCGTAGTCCTCGAGCACGCCGGGCGGGGCGCCGACCACACCGTCGAGCGAGGCGCGCCGCAGCCGCCCGTCGACGAGGTGCACATCGAGCAGGAACCGCCCGCAGCGCACCGCGGCCGCCACCCACGACGGTTCCTCCAGCGCCGCACCGGCTTCCGCGAGCGCGGTGATGGTCATCCCGTTCCAGGCGGTCACCACCTTGTCGTCCCGCGCGGGCTGCGGGCGCTGGGCGCGGACCCCGAAGAGCTGGGCGCGCAACCGATCGAAGCGGGCCGACTGTTCGACGTCGACCGGGTCGCTGCGCCGGGTGAGCACCGAGGTGCCCTGCTCGAAGTTGCCCGCGGTGGTGACGCCGAACGCGTCGGCCGCCCACATACCGTCGAGCGGCCCGAGCTCACCCACCAGTTCCGCGGGCGTCCACACGTACGTGGCGCCCTCGACTCCGGGACCACCCGGTTCGAGGTAGGTGTCGGCGTCGAGCCCGGAGGCGAACCCGCCCTCGGCGGTCCCCAGATCGGCGAGCAGGAACTCGACGGTCTCGCGCGCCACCCGGTGCGGCAGCGATTCCAGCGGGGTGGCCGGTGCGCGGCGGGCCAGGTGCGCGTAGGCGCGCAACAGCAGCGCGTTGTCGTAGAGCATCTTCTCGAAATGTGGGATCAGCCAGCCCGCGTCCACGGCGTAGCGGGCGAAACCGCCGCGCAGCTGGTCGTAGATGCCGCCGCGCGCCATCGCCTCGGCGGTGCGTTCGACCAGGTCGTAGACGGCCGAGTCGCCGGTGCGTTCCCAGTGCCGCAGCAGTCCTTCCAGCAGCGCCGACGGCGGAAACTTCGGCGCCCCACCGAACCCACCGTGTTCGCGGTCCTCGTCGGCGGCGATCGCGGCGACCGCCTGGTCGAGCAGCTCGGGCCCGAGGGCGAACTCGGCATCGGGCAGCCCGGTGGACTGGGCCCGCAGCGCGTCGGTGACCTGCTGGGCGGCGGAGTTCACGTCGTCGCGGCGCTTGTGCCAGGTGTCGGTGATCGCGCTGAGCAGCTGGGTGAACGAGGGCATCCCGCCGCGCGGCTGCTTCGGGTAGTAGGTGCCGCAGTAGAACGGGGCGCCGTCGGGGGTGAGGAAGCAGGTCATCGGCCACCCGCCCTGCCCGGTCATGGCGACGGTGGCGTTCATGTACACCGCGTCCAGGTCGGGCCGTTCCTCCCGGTCGACCTTCACGCACACGAACTCGGCGTTCATCTGCGCGGCGGTGGCGGCGTCCTCGAACGACTCGTGCGCCATCACATGACACCAGTGGCAGCTGGCGTACCCGATCGAGAGCAGGATCGGCACGTCCCGTGCCGCCGCTTCGGCCAGCGCCTCGGCGTCCCACTCCCGCCAATCCACCGGATTGTCGGCGTGCTGACGCAGGTAAGGCGAGACCGCGCTGCCAAGTCGGTTCATGACCCCAGCTTTACACACCGCGTCGACGCCCGACATCGCCCCCGCGTCCTGTCCGGTCGCCCGCGCGATCCCGATAACCGCGCCGACTCCCGCTCAATCCTCGAGAATCACCACGATCGCAATGGTGGTCGCCCCTCGACCTGACGCCGTATATCTGAAACACGGACCGTGATATCCGAATGGCGTAGGGGGAGAACATTGTTCGTACGTCAGGACACCGACGCCGTGTCGGTACCGACGAACCACCGCGCCGTTGTCGCCACCGCCTGCGGTGCCGTGACGGTGGCACAGATGGCGACCACGATCTATCTGCCCGGCATGCCCGCCCTCGGCGCCGACATCGGCGCGAGCGAGTCCACCCTGCAACTCTCGGTGGCGGTGTTCGTGGTGTTCGCCGCGCTGCCGGTCGTCGCGTGGGGCCGGGCGGCCGAGCGCTACGGCCGGGTGCCCGCCTTCGTCGCGGCGGGGCTGCTGTTCGTGCTCGCCAGTGCCGCGCTGGCGCTGATCGGCAACGCCCCGGAGTTGTTGGGGCTGCGGGTGATCCAGGCGATCGGCGCGGGCGGCATCGCGGTGGTCGGGCGGATGATGATCAAGGATCTGTTCACCGGCGCCGATCTCGCGCGTCAGCTCGCGCTGCTGTCGATGGCGTTCGTGGTCGCGCTCGGTGGCGGGCAGGTGATCGGCGGCATCGTCACCTCCACCATCGGCTGGCGCTACGGCTTCGTGATCCTGGCCGTGCTGGCCGCGATCCCGGTGCTGTTCGCGCTGCGCGTCGAGCTGCCGAAACCCACGCTGACCTCGCCCGCGAAGGGCACCGCCCGACGACTGTTCGGCGACCGGATCTTCCTCGCCAGCGCCCTGGCGGGTGGCATCGGCTTCGCCGTGATCGTGATGATCCAGCAGAAGTCGGCGTTCATCTTCACCGACCGATTCGCCTTGCCGCCGTGGGTGTTCGGCCTGTTCGGCGTGCTCTACGGCGCCGCCTATCTGGGCGGGGCCACCTATGTGCGCCGGGCGGTGCTCGGGGTGGGCGCGCGGGTGATGATGCGCCGCGGCGCCTGGATCATGCTGGTGGGCTGCGTGCTCGTCACCGCCGTGTGGGTGGTCGACCTGCCGCGCGCGGTCGCCCTGCCGATCTTCCTCGCCGGATACGTCACCAGCACCTTCGGCCAGGCCACCCTGTTCCCCAACAGCGCCGCGCACGCGGTCAGCCACCTCGCCACCGGCGCGGCGATCGCCGTGTCCTGGTGCGCCCTGATCCAGCAGGGCCTGGCCGGGATCGCCTCGCTGGCCGGTCCCGCGCTCACCGGGCTGCTCGCCTGGTCCCTCGTTCTCACCCTGCTCGCGGCGGCCAATGTGGCGCTCGTCGCCGTTCCCGAAAGCCGACACCGCACCTAGAACACCCCGTATCGACGCTCCATCGCTCACGAAGGAATTTCGAATGGTCACACACCAATTCGCCAATATCCGGCGGCAGCTGCAATTGAGCAACACCTTCTGGGACGACAGCACCACGCACGGCCTGGTCGACATCATCGCCACCGACATGCGCGACGGCACGGTGCACGACCGCGACGGCCGCGCGATCGTCAACTTCTCCTCCTACTCCTACCTCGGCCTCGACAGCGACCCGCGCATCCTTGCCGGAGCGCACCGGGGCCTGGACGAGACCGGCACCATCAACTCCTCCATCTCCCGCATGCGCATCCGGCTGTCGCTGCTCGAGGAGGCCGAACAGCGGCTCTCGCACACCTTCGGCGCGCAGGCGGTGACCGTGTCGTCCTGCGCGGCGGCGGCCTGGGCCACCCTGCCGCTGCTGGCCTCGGGTGAACTCACCGACGGCGAGCCGCCGCTGGTGGTGTTCGACAAGAACGCGCACTTCTGCCTGAACGCGATGAAGCCGCTGGTGGCCGACGAGACCGAGCTTGTCACCATCGCCCACAACGACATCGAGGCACTGGAAGAGCTGTGCCGCAAGCACTCCACCGTCGCCTACGTGGCCGACGGTGTCTACAGCACCGGCGGCGGCGCACCACTGGCCGAACTGCACCGCTTGCAGGATCAATATGGCCTGTTCCTGTATTTCGATGAGGCACATGGCATCTCGACGATCGGTCGAGGCGGGCGCGGTTACGTGCTCGGCGCCTACGAGGGCTGGCGGGAGCGCACACTCGTGATCGCCTCGCTCAACAAGGGTTTCGGCGCCAGCGGCGGCGTGATCTTCTTCGGCGCGCCCGGCGACGACTCCCGCAAGCCGACGCTGCTGCGCACCAGCGGCCCGCTGATGTGGTCGCAGCGGGTGAACACCGCCGGGCTCGGTGCCATCGTCGCCGCCTGCGACCTGCACGACGACGGCACCGTCGACACGCTACAAGTCGCCCTGCGCGAGCGGGTGCACCTGTTCGACACCCTGGTCGAGACCGAGAACGCCGGGGACGGGCTGCCCATCCGCTTCGTCAGCATCGGCCGCGAGGACGTCACCGTGGCGGTCGCGCGCGACATGCTCGAGGCCGGGTTCTACACCTCCCCGGTGTTCTTCCCGATCATCCGCCGCGGCAGCGCGGGCCTGCGGCTGATGCTGCGCGCCGACCTCGCGCCCGACACCATCCGCCGGTTCGCGGACACGCTGAGCGCGAGCCTGGCCGCGCATCAGGAGCGGGCGGAGCAGCCCGCATGACCGTCACCGTCGAGAACACCCTGGGCTTCGAGGCCCAGCGCGCCCTGCTGCGCGAACACACCGCCGAGATCGTGGCGCCGCGTCGGCGCGCGGGCGATGGCAAACTGCCGGTGCGTGAACGGGTCGACCGGGTGCTCGATCCGGGCACGCCGTTCCTGGAGATCGGGCGGCTGGCCGGGCACGAGGTGTACGACACCGATCTGCCCGCCGCCGCGCTGATCGTCGGCATCGGCACCATCCACGGCCGTCCGTGCATGGTGTTCGCCAACGATCCGCACGTCAAGGGCGGCACCTACTACCCGCTGACCATCAAGAAGCAGCTGCGCGGCCAGAAACTGGCCAGGGAGTACCGGCTGCCGTGCGTCTACCTGGCCGATTCCGGCGGCATCTATCTGCCGCTGCAGGAGGAGATCTTCCCCGACGAGGAACACCTCGGGAAGATGTTCCGCAATATCGCGGAGATGTCGGCCATGGGATTGCCGCAGATCTCGGCGGTGCTCGGCATCTGCACCGCCGGTGGCGCCTACGTGCCCGCGATGAGCGACGAGACGGTGATGGTCAAAGACCTGAGCACCGTCTTCCTGGGTGGTCCGCAGCTGGTGGAGGCGGCCACCGGCGTGGTCGTCGACGCGCAGACCCTGGGCGGGGCCGATCTGCACGTGCGCGAGACCGCGGTGGCCGATCACCTGGCGGTGAACGAGATCGAGGCGCTGGCGATGGTCCGCGACATCATCGCGCGCACCCCCGGCGACCAGGTGCGTCCCCCGGCCTTCGCCGCGCTCGAACCGGCCGACGATCCGGCCCGGCTACCGGACCTCATCCCGGCGAGCACCAAGAAGGAGATGGACGTGCGCGCCATCCTGCGCTGCGTGGTGGATGCCACCTCGTGGGTGGAGTACCGCAGGGACTACGGCATCACCATCGTGTGCGCCACCGCGCGCATCGCCGGATACGAGGTGGGCATCATCGCCAATCAGGGCGTGATCTTCCCCGACAGCGCGCTCAAGGCCACCAACTTCATCCAGATCTGCAATCAGCGCCGTATCCCACTGTTGTTCGTGCACAACGTGAGTGGGTTCATGGTGGGCGAGGAGTACGAGCGGGCCGGGATCGCCAAGCACGGCGCGAAGATGGTCAACGCCGTGTCCTGCGCGACGGTGCCGAAGATCTCGCTGGTGATCGGCGGCAGCTTCGGCGCCGCCAATTTCGCGATGTCGGGACGTTCGATGGGCGGGCAGTTCATGGCCATGTGGCCCAATGCCCGCTCCACCGGCGTCGGCGGCGAGCAGGCCGCCGCGGTGATGGCGATCCTCAAGCGTGACCGGCTGCGCCGCGAGGGCAAGGAACTCAGCGCCGCCGACGAGGCCGCCATCAAGCAGCCCATCATCGACAGTTTCGAACGGCAGTCGCTACCCACCTACATCGCCGCGCGCATGTGGATCGACGCGGTGGTCGAACCGGAGGACACCCGGTCGTGGCTGGCCCAGTGCCTGTCGCTGGCCCACGAACGCTGGGACCGGCCCGAGCCCGCGCCCGCCAACTTCGGGGTGTTCCGGCTGTGATCACGCGACTGCTCATCGCGAACCGGGGCGAGGTCGCCGCCCGGATCGCGCGCACCTGCGACCGACTCGGCATCGAATACGTGACGGTGGCCGTCGCCGAAGACCGCGAACAGACCGGGCACGCCGGGGCGGTGGCGACGGTATCGCTGCCCGCCGGTGGCTATCTCGACGCCGCCGCGCTGGTGCGCGCGGCCACCGAGAACGGTTGCGATTCGGTGCATCCCGGCTACGGGTTCCTGTCCGAGAACGCCGAGTTCGCGCGTGCCGTGCGCGCGGCCGGGCTGGTGTTCGTGGGCCCGAGTTCGCGGGTGATCGAGACCATGGCCGACAAGGCGTCGGCGCGCGGGGTGATGGCGGCCGCCGGGGTGCCGGTGCTGCCCGGTACGCCCGAGGCGAGTGAGGATCTCGACGCGCTGGTCGAGGCGTCGGCGGCCATCGGATTCCCATTGATCGTCAAGCCCGCCGGTGGCGGTGGCGGCAAGGGGATGTCGGTGGTGCGCGCGGCGGCCGGGTTGCGCGAGGCGTTGGCCTCGGCATCGCGCACGGCGACAGCGGCTTTCGCCGATGGTCGACTGCACCTGGAACGCTATGTCGAGCGCGCGCGGCACATCGAGGTGCAGGTCTTCGGGGACGAATTCGGTGGTGCGGTGCACCTTTTCGATCGGGACTGCTCGTTGCAGCGGCGTCATCAGAAGGTGATCGAGGAAGCGCCCGCGCCGCGGATTCCCGATGCCGTGCGTGCGGCGATGTTCACCGCTGCGGTGCAGGGCACGAAGGCTTTGCAGTACGTGGGTGCAGGCACCTTCGAGTTCCTGCTGGTCGGTGACGAGTTCTTCTTCATCGAGATGAACACGCGGTTGCAGGTGGAGCACACCGTTACCGAGGAGATCACCGGACTGGACCTGGTGGAGTGGCAGTTGCGGGTGGCCGCCGGTGAGCCGCTGCCCGTCGAGCAGGCCGACATCGCGTATTCCGGTGCCTCGGTGCAGGTTCGGATGTATGCCGAGGACCCGTTCCGGTCGTTCCTGCCGTGTCCGGGCGAGCTCGAGGTGACGCACTGGCCGGACGTGCGGGTGGAACGGGCGTTCACCCGGCGACTCAACGTCACCGGTGGATTCGATCCGATGATCGCCAAGCTGGTCGCCACCGGCACCACCCGGACCGAGGCCCTGGACCGTGCCCGGCGTGCCAGCGCGGACCTGCGCTGGCACGGCATCTCGACCAACCTCGGCTTCGCCGCGCACGTCCTGGCCTCCCCCATCGTCGCGGCCGCCGAGCACGACACGGCCTACCTGGACCGGATCGACCCGGTCGTCGAGTTCGGCGATCCCGACGAGATCGCCGCGCTGGCGGTGGGCGGGGTGCTCAGCGCCCCCGACCGGGCCACGCCCTGGTCGGCCGGTGCGCCGAGCGGTGATCGCGCGTGGCTCGATCCGGTCGACGGTGATCTCGGCGGTATCGATCTCGAGGTCGACGGGCGACCGTTCACGGTGCGGGTCAGCGGATACGCCGGGGATGCGGCCCTGCTGCGCGCCGAGTCCGCACCACCATCGCTCACCCGAGCGAGTGTGGGTGCGGACGCGGCGCCTACCCGTGCCGACGCGACCGTCATCGGCCACACCGGACGCGCATCGCGCACCACCACACCAGCCGTCAGCCGTGCCGATCCCGCGTCGCGCGCCAGCGCACCATTCGGCCCGACCGATCCCGCGTCGACGCGCACCGACGTGAGCGGGTCCGCGCCTGTGCCGGTCCGGGTCGACATCGCGGGCACCACCGTCACCGTCGGGTCGTCCACCTGCGTGATCCGCAGGACCGGCGAGAGCTGGGTGTGTCAGGTCGACGGGGTCACCCGGGAGGTGCGGCGCGCCGAGTACCGCGCGCTCGCCGACTCCGACGCCGGTCCCGAGATCCGCTCCCCCATGCCGGGAACTCTTGTGCGGCTGCACGTCTCGACCGGCACCCCGGTCGAGGCGGGACAACTGCTCGGCGTGGTCGAGGCCATGAAGCTCGAGCACGAACTCACGGCCACCCACGCCGGAATCGTCACGGTGACCGCCGCCGAAGGGGCGGTGGTCACCACCGATCAATCACTGTTTCTCATCGAGGAGAGGAGTGCCGCACTGTGATGCGCACTCGACGACTGGCCACGGCACTGATCGCGGCGACCGCGCTGCTGGTGTCGGCGTGCGGCGGAACCGACACCACCGCACGCGAATCCGCGGAACCGAAGAGCGGCGGCTCGCTGACCTGGGGCGTGGAGACCGAACCGACCACGCTCAACCCGCACCTCAACGGGCAGAGCAACACGAAGATGTTGCTGCGCAACACCTATGAGACCCTGCTCGCCCGCACCCAGGACGGCGGTTTCGTCCCGTGGCTGGCCTCAGGCCACGAGATCTCCGCCGACGGCCTCACCTACACCTTCACCCTGCGCGAGGACGTGAAGTTCACCGACGGCAACCCGCTCACCGCGGCCGGGGTCGCCCGCAACTTCACCACCATGCAGGACCTGAGCTACTCCGGTGGCTTCTCCTCCGGGCCGCTGTCGAACCTGGCCGGGGTGCAGGCCCGCGACGAGCACACCGTGGTCTTCACCCTGAAGAACCCGTACGCGCCGTTCCTGGACTTCGCCTCCGGCTTCGACATCATCTCCCCCGCCGCCTTCGACAAGCCGCAGCTCAAGTCCGGCGGACCCGAGATCGCGGGCACCGGGCCGTTCATCCTGGACCGCTACGTCAAGGGTCAGGAGCTGCACTTCCGCAAGAATCCCGACTACAACTGGGCGCCGAGCATCGCCGCGCACCAGGGTCCGGCCCACCTCGACGAGGTCACTTACCGGTTCCTGCCGGAGTCCTCGGTGCGCGTCGGCGCGCTCACCTCGGGCCAAGTGGATCTCATCGAGGGCGTCTCCGGCAACGACGCCTCGCTGTTCCGCGACGATCCCGAGTACACGTATCAGACGGCGCTCAACAACGGCAGCCCGTACTCGCTGTACTGGAACGCGACCTTCGGTCCGGCCACCGACGTGCGGGTACGCAAGGCGCTCAATGCCGCCGTCGACGTCGACGCGGTCCTGGCGTCGATCTATCGCGGTCAGCGCACGCGCGGGTGGGGCATCACCTCCACCGTCGACACGCCCTTCTACGACAAGAGCATCGAGAAAACCTACGGCGCCGACACCGCCGCCGCCAACCGCCTGCTCGACGAAGCCGGGTGGACCGCAAAGGATTCCGATGGCTTCCGCACCAAGGACGGGCAGCGCCTCACCATCGACCTGATCCAGGCCCAGTCCACCGTGCGCGATCAGCGCGAGGTGCTGTTGCAGGCGGTGCAGGCCCAGGCCAAGCAGAACGCGGGCATCGACCTGAAGCTGTCCTACGTCGACCTCGGTACCTACGCCGAACTGCGCAAGAAGAACACCTTCGGTTCGATCGCCAACTCCGACACCATCACCGGCGGCATCGACATCGAGAACCACTGGTACCCGTCCTCCTCGAAGGGCACGCTCAACTACAGCCGCGCGGGCGATCCCGAGCTCTCGGCCTGGTTGCAGGCCGCCGCCGCGACCACCGACGTCGCCGAGCGCGCCAAGCAGTACTCGCAGCTGCAGAAGTTCGCGCTCGTCGACAAGAGTTACGCGCTGCCGCTCTACATTCCGGAGAACCAGATCGCGGCCGCCGCGCACGTGTACGGCGCGGGATTCCGTCCGTACAAGCAACTTCCGGAGAGCGCCTACGACATCTGGATCGATCGTGGGTAGCGCGACGGGGTGGTGTCGGTGACGCTCGACATCACCGCCGAGCAGCAGGCCGCGCCCGCCGGTTCCGGCATTCGTGCCGGGATCGGCGGGCGGGTGGTGCTGCGGATTCTCGCGGGCCTCGGCGTGCTGTGGGGTGCGGCCACCTTGACGTTCCTCGGGGTACGGCTGGCCCCCGGCGAAACGGTCGACGTGCTGATCGGCGAGCAGCCGCGCACCCCCGAGATCGAGGCCGCCATCCGCGCCGAATGGGGGCTGGACAGTCCGGCGGTGGTCCAGTACGCGCGCTACCTGTGGAATATCGCGCACGGGGACTTCGGTCGGTCGTATGTGTTGCAGCGGCCGGTGGCGGAGGTGATCGGTTCGCAGGTCGGTCCGACGCTGGCCCTCACCGGTGCCGCGTTGCTGGTGGCGATCGTGTTCGCCGTCGTCGTGGCGACCACGACCGCGCGGCGGCGTCGTGCGCGATCGGTGGCCAATTCCGTTGAGCTGGCACTGGTCTCGACGCCGTCGTTCTGGCTCGGCATCGTGCTGCTCTCGGTATTCAGTTTCCAGTTGAAGGTCTTTCCGGTGGCGTCCAACAAGGGGCTCTCTGCACTGGTCCTGCCCGCGCTCGCGCTCGGACTCTCGCTGGGCGCGGTCATCTCGCAGGTGCTGCGCGACGGTCTGGAGCGGGCGCTCGACGAGCCGTTCGCGGTGACAGTGCGGTCGTGGTCGGTGAGTGAGACCGGACTCCGCGTGCGTCATGGTCTGCGGCACGCGTCGTTGCCCGCGGTGACTCTGACCGGATGGCTGGTCGGCGGATTGCTGGGCGGCGCGGTGATCATCGAGGAGGTCTTCGGTAGGCCCGGCCTCGGGCGCGTGACGGTGGAAGCCGTGCTCGCCCAGGATCTTCCGGTGGTCCTCGCCGTGGCGATCCTGTCGGCGCTGGTGTACGTGGTGATCAGCACCCTGGTCGACCTGCTGTACCTGGCACTCGATCCGCGCCTGCGGCGTGCGGCACGTGGAGAGGGTGGACGATGACCACTGCCAGTCCATCCCGTGCGCTCTCGCAGATCGCCACGTATGCGAGGGGTTTCACTGTCGCGCCCGGCGTCGCGGTGGCCGCGCTGACCGTGACCCTCGTCGCGATCGCCGTGCTCGCCCCTTCTCTGCTGGCCGGTGACGATCCGCTCGCCGCCGATCCGCGGGCGGCCCAGCTCCCACCGAGTGCCCAATACTGGTTCGGCACAGATCATCTGGGGCGTGACGTGTTCACCCGGGTGGTGCACGGCGCCCGCTATTCGCTGCTCATCGGTGTCACCGCCGTCGCCATCGCGGTGATCGTGGGGACGCTGCTCGGGCTGCTGGCCGGGCTCGCGCGCGGTCCGGTCGACGAGCTGATCACCCGGTTCCTCGACGTGGTCTCCTCGTTCCCCGACCTGCTGCTCGCGCTGGTGCTGATCTCGTTCACCGGGCCCGGCACCACCAATCTGATCTTCGCGCTCGGCATCGCCTCCATCCCCCGCTTCGCCCGCGTGGTGCGCGCCCAGACCCTGGTCGTGCAGGAATCCGGCTACGTCGAGCAGGCCAGGACCTTCGGGCTCACCCGCGCCACGCTCGTGCGTCGCCACGTCCTGCCACACGCGGTGGCTCAGGTCCCGATCCTGGCCACCATCGGCCTCGGCACCGCCATCCTCGGCGCGGCCGGGCTGAGTTTCCTCGGCATGGGACCGCAACCGCCCGAACCGGAGTGGGGCGCCATGCTCGCCGAGGGACGCAACTATCTGCGCAATGCCTGGTGGATCGCCGTGCTCCCCGGCGTCGCCGTGACGGCCACCGTGATCGCGGTGAGCTCGCTGGGTCGGCGCTGGCAACGGCACTACGACGGAAGGCCGACATGAGTCTGATCGATGTGACGAACCTGCGGGTCGGCTTCCCGGCCGAAGGCGGCGTTCGCGAGGTGGTCAAGGGCATCGATCTGCGCATCGAACCGGGTGAGGCCGTCGCGCTGGTCGGCGAGTCCGGGTCGGGTAAATCGGTGACGGCACGCACGCTGGTCGGCCTGGCCGGGCCGGGTGCGGTGGTGCGCGCCGATGGGCTCTCACTGTTCGGGCAGAACGCACGCGGCTACCGGGATCGACAGTGGCGGCGCCTCCGTGGGTCCGAGATCGGCTTCGTCCTCCAGGACGCCCTGACCTCGCTCGACCCGCTGTACTCGATCGGCGCGCAACTGGCCGAGGTACAGCGCGCTCTCACCCCGCTGCGCCGACGCGCACTCACCGAACGCAGTGTCCGCCTGCTCACCGACGTCGGCGTCCCCGAACCCGAACGACGGCTGCGCCAATACCCCCACGAACTGTCCGGCGGCCTGCGTCAACGCGTCCTCATCGCCACCGCCATCGCGGGCGACCCACGCCTGATCATCGCCGACGAACCCACCACGGCCCTCGATGTCACTGTGCAACAACAGATCCTGGACCTCCTGCGCGCCCGCAAGGCCGACGGCACCGCCCTGCTGCTGATCAGCCACGACTTGGCGGTGGTCGCCGAGGTGGCCGACCGTGTCCTGGTCATGCGCGACGGCGAAGTCGTCGAACAGGGCCCCACCCTCGACGTGCTCACCCGCCCGACCCACCCGTACACGAAGAAACTCCTCGCAGCCGTCCCCTCCGCCGCCTCCCGCGGATCACGACTATCGGTCGCCGCCGAACAGTCAGCCACACCGGCCCTCATCAAACCGACTGCCCCGTCCGCCAAACCGACTACCGCATCCACCGAACCGACCGCCGCGTCCGCCGGACCAACTGCCGCTTCGACCGAACCGACCGCCGCGCCCACCAGACCGGCACCCACCTCAGGCGCATCGACCGCCGCATCCGCCGAACCGGCTCGCACATCGGTGCCCACCAAGTCAGCTGCCGAACCGGCTTCCGCCGAACTGGCCGCTGCGTCAGTGCAGGCAGAGCGAGCTTCTATGGTGTCGTCACCACGCACTCACCAGCGAGACCGGCATCGAGCCACCGACGGCGCCGAGCACGAGCGAGGACCTCTACCACCACGCTCCATCGACGACACCCGCGTCGTGCTCTCGGTGCGCGAGCTGTCCAAAACCTACGGTTCCGGTCCTGCCGCGCGCACCGTGGTCGCGGACGTCGACTTCGACCTGTTCGCGGGCGAAACCCTCGGCATCGTCGGCGAATCCGGCTCGGGCAAGACCACCACCGCGCGGTTGGCGCTGCGGCTGATCGCACCGTCGTCAGGGCGGGTGGTCGTCGACGGTCAACCGTGGAGCGAACTCTCCGAGCGCGAACTGCGGCCCCTGCGCGGCGCGGCGCAACTGATCGCGCAGGACCCGCTCAGCAGCTTCGATCCGCGCTACACCGTGGAGCGCGTCATCGGGGAGAGCCTCGACACCGTCGACGTACGCGGTGCCGCCCGCGCGCGCAGGGTGCGCGAGATCCTCGACGCGGTCGGGCTCGCCCGCGATCTGCTCGACCGCCACCCACGCGCCCTCTCCGGCGGCCAACGCCAACGCGTCGCCATCGCCCGCGCGCTCGCGCCGAACCCGGCCCTGCTCGTCGCCGACGAACCGGTCTCCGCGCTCGACGTCTCCATCCAGGCCCAGATCCTCGACCTGCTCGCCGACCTCCGCGCCGAATTCGGCACCGCCCTCCTGCTGATCTCCCACGACCTCGGCGTCATCCAACACATCGCCGACCGCGTCCTGGTCATGAAGGACGGCCGCATCGTCGAATCCGGCAATGTCGACACGGTCCTGCGCGCCCCCGACCACGCCTACACCCGCCGCCTCCTGGACTCGGTCCCCCGCCTCCCCGAACTCGCCGAGCACGAACAGAACTGAGCAGCGGTCGGCGCGGCGCATCCACACTTCCCCACAGGGTCGTGAGACCTACGCGGCCGCACCGGCGGGTGCGCACGGGAAACTGCTGCTCAGCGGGCGGATCTAGGGCATGATGAGAAGCGCAATACTCGCCATGTGACCCCGCAGGAAAGACACGGACCCCGATGGCTCAGCGGCTGACGCTCTCCGCGCAGCGTGCTGCGCTGGAACGGGAGTGGGCGCAGTGGGTGCCGGATCGGGCCGACACCTCCGCGCTGGGCCGGAGTTCGGCGGTGCGCACCGAGGTGGCGCAGTCGTGGTTGCGGTCGCTGCGGACGGTCGATCCGGGGCGTGATCACGCGCCCGAGAGCGAGACCGACATCGGGCCGCGCTGGGCCGAGTCGCCCTTGCGCGAGCCGGTGACCGCGTTGAAGGACCAGTTGCACAGCGTCGCCGACGACGCGGGCTACGTCGCCGCCGTCACCGACGCCTCCGGCACGATCCTGTGGACCTACGGCGGCCCGGTCATGCGCAGGCGCGCCGAACAGGTGAACTTCGCGCCCGGCGGCCGCTGGGACGAGCCGCACATGGGCACCAACGCGCTCTCCCTCGCCCTGCGCACCGACCAGCCCCACCAGGTGTTCTCGGCCGAACACCTGGTCGCGGCCCTGCACGGCTGGGTCTGCTACTGCGCGCCGATCCGCGCCGCCGACGGCACCATGCTCGGCGTGCTCGACCTGTCGACCACCTGGAAACGCTCGCACCCGCTGGCCATGACCACCGTGCAGACCATGGCCGCCGCTATCGAGTCGAAACTGCACGCCGCTCAGCCAGCCCCCGCCGGAATGCGGCTGACCTGCCTGGGCACCGGCCGCCTGACCCGCGACGGCACCCCCGTCCGCCTGCGCCCCCGCCACCTCGAGATCCTCACCCTGCTCGCCCTCGACGACGACGGCTACAACCACGAACGCCTGCACCACGCCGTCTACGGCGACCGCGCCGTCGGCGCGAGCACCCTCAAATCCGAGATGTCCTACCTGCGCCGCGCCACCGGCGGCGACATCACCAGCCGCGTCTACCGCTTCACCACCCCGCTGTCCTGCGACGCCGTCGACGTCCTGCGCGCCCTCGAATCCGGCGACCTCGACACCGCCGTCCACCTGTATCACGGCCCGCTGCTTCCGGATTCGGACACCCCCGGCATCACCGAATGGCGCGACCACCTCGAGGTAGCCATGCGCAACGCCGTCCTCTCCAGCCCCCACCCGCACCACGCCCTCACCTACGGCGAAGCCGCCCCCGACGACATCGCCATCCACGAACACGCCATGATCCTCCTCCCCACCCACGACCCCCGCCGAGCCATGGCCACCGCCCGCCTCCACAGCGCCCTGCGTGCCTGATCGGTCGGAAGCCGGTCAGAGCGCGACGATCTCGAGCATGCTCTCCAAGCCCTTGAAGTCGCCCGCGTTCCGGGTGTACAGCGGCAAGTCGTTCGCGGAGGCGATCGCGGCGATCAGCAGATCCATGCGACGCGGGCGCGGGTCGCGGGTCGCGGCGATCGTCAACGCGACCAGCGTCCCGTACCGGGTGGCGGCGGCTTCGTCGAACGGCAACGGATCGAATTCGACGATCGCCGCTCCGAACTGCTCCGAACGCGCCGCGCGCGCGACCGGGTCCTTCGCCATCGCCACACCTTGGTTCAACTCGGCCAAGGTGATCGCGGTGATCTCCGGCGTCTCGGGCAGGTGGGCGGCGTCGAGTTCGGCGAGATCCAGGTAGGTACAGGTGTCGAGGACCCCAGACTCGTGCCGGGCGGTCACCGGTCGCTCCACGGGTCGTCGTCGCCGATCCGATCCTCGGAGCCGAAGAACTCATCGGCCTCCGCGCGCATCGTCGCGTAGTCCACTCGCGGCAGCGCTCGGTGCCGGGCCACCAGCTCTTCGGCACTGCGCCGACGCCGTCGTCCGACCGGTCGCACTTCCGCGACCTCGACGCCATTGCGGGTGACCCGAATGGTCTCACCCGCTTCCACGGCGTCCATGATCGCTGCCGAGTTGTTTCGGAACTCGCGCTGACTGATCTGCCTCATGGCACCAGCGTAGCCTGTTGCGCTACAGCGTGCTACCAGCGCTCGGCGTACTCTCCGCGCCTGATCGGTCGGGGTTCAACGTTTCATCAACCCTCGCGGCGCATAGTGATGGGCGTCACGATTCATCGGAATCAGCGAGGAGACCGAACTCATGATCTACGCGAAGCCGGGTGCCGAGGGCAGTGTCGTCAGTTACGCGCCGCGGTACGACAACTTCATCGACGGGAAGTGGGTTCCGCCGGTCGAGGGGCGGTATTTCGAGAACACCTCGCCGGTGGACGGGCAGCCGTTCTGTGAGATCGCGCGGTCGAGCGCGGCGGATGTGGAGCTGGCCCTCGATGCCGCTCATCGGGCCGCCGACGCCTGGGGTGCCACGTCGGCCGCCGAGCGCGCCAACATCCTGAACAAGATCGCCGATCGGATCGAGAACAATCTCGAGGCCCTTGCGGTGGCCGAGACCTGGGACAACGGCAAGCCGGTCCGCGAGACCCTGGCGGCGGACCTGCCGCTGGCCGTGGACCACTTCCGCTACTTCGCCGGAGTCCTGCGCGCCCAGGAGGGCGGGATCAGCGAGGTCGACGGCGACACCATCGCCTATCACTTCCACGAGCCGCTGGGCGTGGTCGCCCAGATCATCCCGTGGAACTTCCCGATCCTGATGGCCACCTGGAAGCTGGCCCCCGCGCTGGCGGCGGGCAACGCGGTGGTGCTCAAGCCCGCCGAGCAGACCCCGGCCTCGATCATGAAGGTCGTGGAGCTCATCGCGGATCTGCTGCCGCCGGGAGTTCTCAACGTGGTCAACGGATTCGGCGTGGAGGCGGGCAAGCCCCTGGCGTCGAGCCCGCGCGTGGCCAAGGTCGCCTTCACCGGCGAGACCACCACCGGCCGCCTGATCATGCAGTACGCGAGCGAGAACATCATCCCCGTCACCCTGGAACTGGGCGGCAAGAGCCCCAACATCTTCCTGCCCGACGTGATGGCCGCCGACGACGACTTCCTCGACAAGGCCATCGAGGGCTTCGTGATGTTCGCGCTCAACCAGGGCGAGGTGTGCACCTGTCCCTCGCGGGCGCTGATCGCCTCGTCGATCTACGACGAGTTCATGGCCCGCTGTATCGAGCGCACCAAGGCCATCGTCAGCGGCAACCCGCTCGACGAGGCCACCATGATCGGCGCCCAGGCCAGTAACGACCAGTTCGAGAAGATCCTGTCCTACATCGACATCGGCAAGAAGGAAGGCGCGGAAGTCCTCACCGGCGGCGCGGTCCGCAGCGTCGACGGGCTGGCCGAGGGCTTCTACATCGAGCCGACGATCTTCAAGGGCAGCAACGACATGCGCGTGTTCCAGGAGGAGATCTTCGGCCCGGTCGTCGCGGTGACCACGTTCGACTCCACCGACGAGGCGCTGAAGATCGCCAACGACACCCTCTACGGCCTCGGCGCGGGTGTCTGGACCCGCGACATCAACACCGCCTACCGCCTCGGCCGCGGCATCAAGGCGGGCCGGGTGTGGACCAACTGCTACCACGCCTACCCCGCGCACGCGGCCTTCGGCGGCTACAAGAAGTCCGGCATCGGCCGCGAGAACCACAAGATGATGCTCGAGCACTACCAGCAGACCAAGAACCTGCTGGTCAGCTACTCGCCCACCAAGCTCGGCTTCTTCTGATGACGCGGCGCGTCGACCTCACCGAGAAGGCGGCGGCGCTGCTGCGGGAACTGGCCGGGCAACACGGCCCGGTCATGTTCCACCAATCCGGCGGCTGCTGCGACGGCAGCTCCCCGATGTGCTACCCGCGCGGCGAGTTCCGCGTGGGCGCCTCGGACGTGCTGCTCGGCTATCTGCCCGACGACATCCCGTTCTGGATGAGCGCCGACCAGTTCGCCTACTGGAAGCACACCCACCTCACCGTCGACGTGGTGCCCGGCCGTGGCAGCGGCTTCTCCCTGGAGGCACCCGAGGGTGTGCGATTCCTGATCCGCTCCCGGCTGCTCACCGACGAGGAGGTGGCCGAGCTGGAAACCCAGCCCCCACCACCCACCGGTGACACCGTTCCACAGTGATGTGAAACACCAGTAAACACACCGTTTACGCAGGTCGGCGACGCTTGATACGCGTCGCTGACCTCGGTGATCCACGGCCGTAACAGTCGTCAACCATTCTTCAACCCTCGAGCTTCACTGTTGCCGCCGAGTGCGCATTGCTGTTGATGAGGAGCTACCCCGTGAGTACTGACGCGATTCCCGCCACCGGCGCGGACGCCGCCACCGACGAATATCTCGCCAAACGCACCCTGCGGTCCGGCTCGGCCGGATGGGTGCTGCTGGCCGGGCTCGGCGTGAGCTACGTGATCTCCGGCGACTACTCGGGCTGGAACTTCGGCCTGGCCGAGGGCGGCTTCGGCGGTCTGCTGATCGCCGCGATCGTGATCGCCGCGATGTATCTGGCCATGGTGCTCGGCATGGCCGAGCTGTCCTCGGCACTGCCCGCGGCGGGCGGCGGCTACACCTTCGCCCGGCGCGCGCTCGGGCCGTGGGGCGGATTCGCCACCGGCACAGCGATTCTCATCGAATACGCGATCGCGCCCGCCGCCATCGCCACCTTCATCGGCGCCTACGTGGAATCGCTGAACCTGTTCGGGATCACCGACGGCTGGTGGGTGTATCTGGCGGTGTACGCACTGTTCATCGGCATCCACCTCGGTGGCGCGGGCGAGGCGCTCAAGGCGATGTTCGTGATCACCGGTATCGCGCTGGTGGGCCTGGTGGTCTTCGCCATCGCGGCCATCGGCGAGTTCGACTCGGCCAATCTCACCAACATCACCCCCGACGCCGACGCGACCGGCGCCTCGGCGTTCCTGCCCTTCGGCTACCTGGGCATCTGGGCGGCGATCCCGTTCGCGATCTGGTTCTTCCTCGCCGTCGAAGGCGTGCCGCTGGCCGCCGAGGAGGCCAGTGATCCGGCGAAGAACGTGCCCAAGGGCATCATCGTGGCGATGCTGCTGCTGGTGGTCACCGGTGCGGTGGTGCTGTTCCTGGTGACCGGCGCGCTCGGCGCCCAGGACGCTTCGGCCTCGGGCAATCCGCTGGTGGAGGCGCTGGGCGACAGCTCGGCGGCCAAGGTGGTCAACTACATCGGCCTGGCCGGACTGGTCGCCAGCTTCTTCTCCATCGTCTACGCCTACTCCCGCCAGACCTTCGCGCTCTCGCGCGCGGGCTACCTGCCGACCAGCCTGTCGGTGACCAACTCCCGCAAGGCACCCGTGCTGGCGCTGATCGTGCCCGGCGTGATCGGCTTCGGTCTCTCGCTCACCGGCGAGGGCGCGATGCTGCTGAACATGGCCGTGTTCGGCGCCGCGGTGAGCTACGTGCTGATGATGGTGAGCCACATCGTGCTCCGGGTGCGTGAGCCGCACATGCCCCGCCCCTACCGCACTCCCGGCGGCATCGCGACCACCTCGTTCGCCCTGGTCATCGCGGCGGTGTCGGTGGCAGCGACCTTCCTGGTCGACCCGAAGGCGGCGCTGTTCACCCTCGGCGTCTTCTGCGCCTTCCTGGCCTACTTCGGCCTCTACAGTCGTCATCACCTGGTCGCGAAATCGCCCGACGAGGAGTTCGCGGTCCTGGCGAAAGCCGAACACGACCTGGAGTAGCAGCGCCGAGTACGCCCGGCAGCGGCCCACGCGCTGCCGGGCGAGCACCCGAAATCCGCGAAAGGAGACGGCGCCCGATGACCGTGTACCGCAGCTCTGTCGGTGTCACCACCCACACCTTCGACGGCCTGATCGACCTGCTCGCCAAGGCCACCCCGCTGCGCAGCGGCGACCAGCTGGCCGGATGCGCGGCCGAGACCGACGCCGAACGCGCGGCCGCCCAGTGGGCGCTGGCCGAGGTGCCGTTGCGGACCTTCCTCGATGAGGTCGTGGTCCCGTACGAGACCGACGAGGTGACCCGGCTGATCATCGACAGCCACGACCGCCTCGCCTTCGCCCCGATCGCGCATCTCACCGTCGGCGGACTGCGGGACTGGCTGCTCGCCGTCGCCGCGACCGACACCGCGGCGGCGACGCTGGCCGCGGTCTCGCCGGGACTCACCCCGGAGATGGTGGCCGCGGTCTCGAAGATCATGCGCAACCAGGACCTCATCGCGGTCGCCAAGGCCGCCGAGGTGCGGGCCGGATTCCGTACCACCATCGGCCTGCCCGGCCGATTGAGCACCCGCCTGCAACCCAATCACCCCACCGACGACCCGCGCGGCATCGCCGCCGCCACCCTCGACGGCCTGCTGCTGGGCTGCGGCGACGCGGTGATCGGCATCAACCCCGCCACCGACTCCCCGCAAGCCACGGCCGACCTGTTGCGCCTGCTCGACGAAGTCCGGCTGCGTTTCGACATCCCCACCCAGTCGTGCGTGCTCTCCCACGTCACCACCACCATCGGCCTGATCGAGGCGGGCGCGCCGGTGGATCTGGTGTTCCAGTCGGTGGCGGGCACCGAGGGCGCCAATACCGGTTTCGGCGTGAACATCTCGCTGCTGCGCGAGGGCAACGAGGCGGGGCGTTCGCTCGGGCGCGGCAGCGTCGGTGAGAACGTGATGTACCTGGAGACCGGGCAGGGATCGGCGTTGAGCGCGAATGCCCATCTGGGCGTGGGTGATCGGCCGGTCGACCAGCAGACCCTCGAGACGCGCGCCTACGCCGTCGCCCGGGATCTGCGACCGCTGCTGGTCAATACGGTCGTCGGCTTCATCGGGCCGGAGTATCTCTACGACGGCAAACAGATCATCCGCGCCGGACTCGAGGACCACTTCTGCGGCAAACTGCTCGGCCTGCCGATGGGCGTGGACATCTGCTACACCAATCACGCCGAAGCCGACTCCGACGACATGGACACCCTGCTCACCCTGTTGGTGGCCGCGGGCTGCGCCTTCGTCATCACGGTGCCCGGCGCCGACGACGTGATGCTCGGCTACCAGAGCCTGAGCTTCCACGACGCCCTCTACGCCCGCACCATCGGAAACCTGCGTCCCGCACCGGAATTCGAGCGCTGGCTGGACGGGCTCGGCCTGCTCGATCGAGACGGGCGGGTACGCCAGGTTCCTCCGATGTCCTCACCCCTGCACGCCTTGACGGGGACCCGGTGAGCACCGGGCCGACCGCACACCGCCGCACACCGGATCACGGTGCCGCACCGGCGATCCCCTGCCCGGACGCCGATCTCGCGGCGACGGCCCACCTCGGTCCGTCGCCGTCGGGCCCCCGCCCGCCGGACCCCACCGACGACTTCTGGACGGCCCTGCGCCGAACCACCCAGGCCCGCATCGGCCTGGGCCGCACCGGCGACGCCCTGCCGACCACCGACGTCCTCACCCTGCGCACCGCGCACGCCGCCGCTCGCGACGCGGTGCACGTCCCGCTCGACGTCGAGATCTTCACCGCGCAGATCGCGAGCATGGGTCTGGGCACACCGCTGACGGTCACCAGCCGCGCCGCCGACCGCTCCGAGTACCTGCGCAGACCCGACCTCGGCCGACTGCCCGCCGACCTGTCCGGTCTCGGGAACGACGGCGCCGACATCGGCGTCGTCCTCGCCGACGGCCTGTCCGCCCGTGCCCTCACCGATCACGCCGCCGGACTCCTCGCCGCCCTCGCCGACGAACTCGCCGACCGCTACACCCTCGCCCCACCGGTCGTGGCCACCCAGGCCCGCGTCGCCCTCGGCGACCACATCGGCGCGGCGCTCGGTGTGCGTACGGTGCTGGTCCTCATCGGCGAACGTCCCGGTCTCTCGGTGGCCGACAGCCTCGGCGTCTACCTCACCCACGACCCGCGCCCCGGTCGCGCCGACGCCGAACGCAATTGCGTCTCCAATATCCATCCCCCCGGCGGCCTCACCTACACCGACGCCGCGCGGGTCGTCGCGGGGCTGGTCGCCGGGGCCCGCGCCCTCGGTCGCTCCGGCGTGGCGCTCAAGGACGAAACCCGGACGGCCACACCGATAGCCCGGGCTGACTCAGACACCTTAGAGTGATCTCCATGATCCGCACCGCCGCCCTCGCCCATGTCCGCGACCGCAGGCTGATCCAGACGCGCCCGGAAGGCAAAGAAGTCTTCTACATGGCGGGCGGCAAGATCGATCCCGGCGAAACCCCGCTGCAGGCCTTACATCGCGAGATCGAGGAAGAACTCGGCGTCGGCCTGGCCGGGGTCGCCGAACTGGGCATCTTCGAGGCCGAAGCCTACGGCCACGCCACCAACACCGGCCTGCACATGACCTGTTTCCTGGCCGACCTCACCGGCGAGCCCCACGCCACCGGCGAGATCGCCGAATTCCGCTACTTCACCGTCAGCGAATACGCCGCCATGGACCACGTCGCCCCCGGCTCCATGCTCGTCTTCAAACACCTGCACGACCTCGACCTCATCGACTGGTAGTTCGCGGAGGCAACGATTGGGTGTCGGCCGAAACACTTGATGCGACAACCACGATGGCACTGTCATGGAGATGACCTCGTCGGAGCGGCGAGCTGCGCTACGTCAGCTCGTCGTCCTGTTCGGCCTGATGAACACCATGATCGAGCTCAGCGTCAACGGCGCGCCACGTTCGCTCACCGAGCACGCCACCGCCGCGCGCGACATCATCGGTGAGCTGGTCACCGACTTCGCGCAGGCGGGCTAGGTCGCGGACTTCGGCGGGTCGGTGCTCTCGGCCTCGGCGGGAATCGCGCCGGGCTCGGTGCCCTCGTCGGCCTTCTGATCCGGTTCCGGATGCTCGGGCTCGAAGGTCTCGGGCAGGCCCTTGAGGTGCTTGTTCATCGAGCGGACCAGCAGCACCGTGCCCGCCAGCAGGATCAGCACGATCAGCAGACCCAGCGGCGAGGCCTTGCCGAACTCGGGGCCGGTGGGGGTGTTCTGTGCGAGAAGAGCCAACATCACCGGTCGGCGTCCTCGATACCGGCGAACAGGTCGGTCTCCGGGATGGCGGTGGACACTCTCGTCTTGGCCAATTCGAACTCCTCGGTCGGCCAGAGCCGCTGCTGCAATTCCAGCGGGATCGCGAAGAACGCCCCGTTGGGATCGATCTGGGTCGCGTGCGCGCGCAGGGCGTCGTCACGCTGGGGGAAGTATTTCGAGCACTCGATCTGGGTGGTGACCCTGGCCCAGGCGTCGTCGCGCTTGTACTCGCGCATCCGGTCCAGCCACTCCTGGAGCGGGAACGGCTCGCCGATGCGTTCGTACTCACCGGCGAAGGCCTCGAGCCGCTTCATCGAGAAGCCGTGGTCGTAGTACAGCTTGAGCGGCGTCCACGGTTCGCCCGCGTCGGGGAACTTCGTGGGATCGCCCGCCGCCTCGTAGGCGGCCATCGACACCTCGTGGCAGCGGATGTGGTCGGGGTGCGGGTAGCCACCGTTCTCGTCGTAGGTGGTGATGACATGCGGCCGGAACTCGCGCACCACCTTCACCAGCGCCTCGGTGGACTCCTCCAGCGGCACCAGCGCGAAGCAGCCCTCGGGCAGCGGCGGCAGCGGGTCGCCCTCGGGCAGGCCCGAGTCGACATAGCCGAGCCACTGTTGACGCACGCCCAGCGCGTGCGCGGCCGCCGCCATCTCCTCGCGGCGCACCTCCTCGATCCGGTCCAGGACACCGGGGGTGTCCATGGCCGGGTTGAGGATGCTGCCGCGCTCACCGCCGGTCAGGGTCACGACCAGCACGTCGACGCCTTCGGCGGCGTAGCGTGCCGTGGTCGCGGCACCCTTGCTGGACTCGTCGTCGGGGTGGGCGTGCACAGCCATGAGGCGAAGGCCACTCACGTCTCGTTCACCATCGCTCTCGCTCGCGGGTGTCAGAACTTCGTTCCCTATAGTTCCATCCGACCCCCCGTTTGTTCCGACCACCCCCGGGAGCGAGAAACCGATGAGCGAACCCGCACCCGACACCGCGGCGAACCCGGCCGACGCCGCCACCCGACACGCCGATCGTTACGGCGCGAAGCCACCGGCGCGTCGCCTCTGGCTGATGGTGCTGCTCGGCGTCGGCGTGGTGGTCGCGGGCCTGGGGGTGGCCTATCTCGGCTTCCAGAAGTACGGCCCGAAGGCGATCGAGACCGAGCAGCTCGGCTATGTCGTCGTCGACGACTCGACCCTCGAGATCCGCATGAAAGTGACTCGGGACGAGCCCCAGCGCGACGTCGTGTGCTTCGTGCGCGCCATGGATCGCGACGGCGCCGAGGTCGGCAGGCGCGAGGTGCTGGTGCCCGGATCGGAGTACACCAGTGTTCAGGTGACCACCACGGTCAAGTCCTCCGCGCGCGCCTCGGCGGGCGACATCTACGGCTGCACCGAACAGGTTCCGGACTATCTGCGGGTCGGATGAACCCGCTCCGCCCGGCCTGACCTGCATATTTATGAGACATGCTAAAATGGGCTGATACACGGTTCCGGGGCTCGGAGCCGTGTTTGCTGCATTGGCGGCCAGCGGTGCTGTTTCCGGGTTACGGGTTCACCCCAGGATCGCTCCAGCCGTCGGGCTGGCGCATGCCCTCGTGATCGAGGTCATCGCGCCGGTTTCAGGGAATCCCGGTGCGCCGGGAACAACTACTAGGGAGTGATCGAGATGACCGAGAATGTGACCTGGCTTACCCAGGAGTCGCACGACAGGCTCAAGGGCGAGCTGGACTCGCTCATTGCCAATCGTCCGGTCATTGCCGCCGAGATCAACGAGCGTCGCGAAGAGGGCGACCTCAAGGAGAACGGCGGCTACCACGCCGCGCGTGAGGAGCAGGGCCAGCAGGAGGCGCGCATCCGCCAGCTGCAGGAGCTGCTGAACAACGCCAAGGTCGGCGTCGCCCCCACCAAGTCCGGTGTGGCCCTCCCGGGCTCGGTCGTCACGGTCTACTACGACGGTGACGAAGGCGATACCGAGACCTTCCTCATCGCGACCCGCGAAGAGGGCCTCGGCGCCACCGATCTCGAGACCTACTCGCCCAACTCGCCGCTGGGCGGCGCGCTGATCGACGCCAAGGTCGGCGAGACCCGCGAGTACACGCTGCCCAACGGCAACACCATGAAGGTGACCTTGGTCAGCGCGGAGCCGTACCACGGCTGAGCCCGGCCACGCCGAGCCCGCACGAACCGAACCCGAACGCGAGCGCCCGCATCCGAACATCGGATGCGGGCGCTTCGTCATTCGCGGGGGCTCCGTCTCAGCTCAGGGCCTGCTCGACATCGGCGAGCAGGTCGCTGATGTCCTCGATGCCGACCGAGAGCCGGACCAGATCGGCGGGCACCTCCAGCTCCGAACCCTCGGTGCTGGCGTGGGTCATGGCGCCGGGGTGCTCGATGAGCGATTCGATGCCGCCCAGCGATTCGGCCAGGGTGAAGATGCGGGTGCGCGAGCAGAACTTCAGCGCCGCGTCGCGACCACCGGCCAGGCGCACCGAGATCATGCCGCCGCGACGACGCATCTGCTTCTGCGCGATCTCGTAACCGGGGTGGGTGGGCAGGCCCGGGTAGATCACCTGGGAGATGGCCGGGTGGTTGGTGAGGAACTCCGCGATCACCTCGGCGTTGTCGCAGTGCTTCTCCATCCGCACGGCCAGGGTCTTGATGCCGCGCAGGGTGAGGAAGGCGTCGAACGGGCCGGGCACCGCGCCCGCGCCGTTCTGCAGGAACGCGAACGCGGTGTCGAGTTCCTTGCTGTTGGTGATCAGCGCGCCACCGACCACATCGGAGTGTCCACCCAGGTACTTGGTGGTGGAGTGCAGCACGATGTCGGCGCCCAGCAGCAGCGGCTGCTGCAGGTACGGGGTGGCGAAGGTGTTGTCGACGACCAGCTTGGCGTCGGCCTCGTGCGCGATGTCGGCCAGCGCGGGGATGTCACCGATGCTCAGCAGCGGGTTGGTGGGGGTCTCGACCCAGACCAGCTTGGTGTTGGGGCGGATGGCCGCGCGCACCGCGTCCAGGTCGGCGATGTGGGCGGGCGAGTGCTCGATGCCCCACTGGCTGAAGACCTTGTCGATGAGCCGGAAGGTGCCGCCGTAGGCGTCGTCGGGGATGACGATGTGGTCGCCCGGACGCAGTACCGCGCGCAGCGCGCAGTCGGTGGCCGCCATGCCGGAGGCGAAGGCGCGACCGTAGGTACCCGATTCGAGGGCGGCGAGGTTGGCTTCCAGCGCGGTGCGCGTGGGGTTGCCGGTGCGCGCGTACTCGTAACCGCCGCGCATGCCGCCGACGCCGTCCTGGGCGAAGGTCGAGCTCGCGTAGATCGGCACGTTCACCGCGCCGGTCTGAGGATCGGGTTCATATCCGGCGTGGATGGCCCTGGTCGAGAATCCCAGCTCACTCATGGCCCCAGACTAGTTGGCCGGTTTCGGCGGGCGGTGCGGGGGTGCGGGCGTGCACGATGTGTCGGATTCGCCCGGCACGCTGGGGTTAGGCTGGCGCCATGGTGACTGTCGAGGAACTGTTCGCGATCGACCCGCTGCTCTCGTCGGAGGAGCGCGAAATCCGCGACACCGTGGCCCGATTCGGGGAGCGCCGGTTGCGCCCGCACGTGGCCGACTGGTTCGAGCAGGGCACCTTCCCCGCCCGCGAGATCGCCCCGGAGCTGGGCAAGCTCGGTCTGCTCGGCATGCACCTCGAGGGGTACGGCTGCGCGGGCGCCTCGGCCACGGCTTACGGCCTGGCCTGCCAGGAACTCGAGGCGGTCGATTCGGGCGTGCGCAGCATGGTGTCGGTGCAGGGCTCGCTGGCCATGTCGGCGATCCACTTCTACGGCTCCGAGGAGCAGAAGCAGCAGTACCTGCCCGCCATGGCGGCCGGTGAGCTGATCGGCTGCTTCGGCCTCACCGAACCCGACTTCGGCTCCAACCCCGGCGGCATGCGCACCCGCGCCCGGCGCGACGGCGACGACTGGGTGCTCAACGGCTCGAAGATGTGGATCACCAACGGCTCGGTCGCCGATGTGGCCGTGGTCTGGGCCTATGCCGAGGAACCCGGCCAGGACAAGCCCCGTGTGCGCGGTTTCCTGGTGCCCGCGGGCACCCCCGGCTTCACCACCCGCGAGCTGCACCACAAGCTCTCGCTGCGCGCTTCGCTCACCGCCGCACTGGATTTCGACGACGTGCGCCTGCCCGCCGACGCCGTCCTGCCCGATTCGCGCGGGCTGAGCGCCCCGCTGGCCTGCCTGAGCGAGGCCCGCTTCGGCATCGTCTTCGGTGCGCTGGGCGCGGCCCGCGACTGCTTGAGCGCCGCCATCGACTACGCCCGCACCCGCGAGGTGTTCGACAAGCCGCTGGCGGGCTACCAGCTCACCCAGGCCAAGCTCGCCGACATGGCGCTCGAGCTGGGCAAGGGCCAGCTGCTCGCGCTGCACCTGGGCCGGTTGAAGGACCGCCACGAGATCACCGGCGAGCAGATCAGCGCGGGCAAACTCAACAGCACCCGCGAGGCCATCGCGATCGCCCGCGAATGCCGGACCATCCTGGGCGCCAACGGGATCACCCTCGACTACCCTGTGCTGCGCCACGCCAACAACCTGGAGTCGGTGCTCACCTACGAGGGCACCGCCGAGGTGCACCAGCTGGTGCTGGGCAAGGCTCTCACCGACGCCAACGCCTTCCGTTAGATCAGCCGACGCGGGCGGGCCGGATGAGCCCGCTCGCGAAGGCCAGCGTCAGCATCACGACCACGACCGTGAGCACGGTCAACGCGATGGGCACGGTGATCGCTGCGGGGATGCCGAGCACCGTCAGACCGGTGACGCCCCCGCAACCCCAGATGATCGCGGCGACGAGGCGGCCCAGCAGCGGCGCGTACGGCCACCGGCGGCACACGCCGGAAATGCCACGTCGCACCGAATAGCCTGCGCCCGTGGCCACGACGGGACTCATGCCGAGCAGCTGTACGGCCGGGTCGGTGACGTGCACAGCGGATCCTTTCGCTTCGCCGAGCTGGTTTGCCGAAAGTTTTCTCGAGTCGGTTATACCCGCTCACAATCCATCGGACAGCCCGTTCGCGCAACTCCGCGTCCGCGATCACTCCCCCGCGCGCGCCACCCCCTCGCGCCCGGCCAGCGCAGGCAATTCCAGGTTCTCCCGGTAGGTTCCGCCCAGGTAGTCGGTGTCGAGCAGGCCCCGGCGGCGCAGTTCGGGCAGCAGGCCGTTGACGACGAAATCGCCGGTCCGCGCGTCGGTGAGTCCGCCCACGGTGAAGACGTCGAGGACATCGGCCCGATAGCGCTCCTCGATGGCGTCGGCCACCTGCTCCGGCGTGCCCGCCACGGCCCAGTGGCCGGTGTCCTTGGCGGCGATCACCAATTCGCGCAGGGTCTTCCCGGACGCCGCGAGCTTGCCGAAGATCTCCACCCGGCCACGACGGCGCCGCACCGAATCGAGCTGTGGCAGCAGACTTTCCGGGATCGGCTTGTCCAATGGCAGCTCGGACAGGTCGATCTCGCCGCCGAGCATGTCGGCCAGTTGCGCACGCCCCGCGTCGAAGTCGGTGGCCTCGGCCGCCTCCGCGACCAGCCTGCGCGCTTCGGCCTCGGTGGCGCCGTAGGTGGCGTGCAGGGAGCTGAAGATCAGCGGAAGCCCTGGTGGCCTGCCGAATTCGGCCGCTCTGGTGCGAATCTTCTTGGTGTAGGTGACCGCGTCCTCGAGCGTCGGCAGCGAGGTGAAGACCACTTCGGCGAAGCGGGCGCCCAGCTCGATACCGCCCGCGGACTGCCCGGCCTGGAACTGCACCGGCCTGCCCTGCGGCAGGGTGGGGATATTGAGCGGTCCGCGCACCGAGAAGTGCTGTCCCGCATAGTCGATCGGCTCGACCAGCGAGGCGTCGAGCTCGGCGCCGCCGCGACCGTCCGGACGCAGCGCCCCCGGCCGCCAGCTGTCGAACAGCGCGTTGACCACCTCGAGCGATTCGGTGGCGCGGGCGTAGCGCTGCTCCGGGCTCGGCAGCTCACCCGTGCCGTAGTTCTCCTCCCCGAGCGAGGAGGTCACCGCGTTCCAGGCGGCCCGGCCGTTGCTGATGTGGTCGAGCGTGCCGAACAGGCGGGCCAGGTTGTACGGGTGGTGGAAGGTCGTGGTGACGGTGGCGATCAGGCCGACGTGGGTGGTGACGGCGCCGAGCGCGGCCAGCTGGATCAGCGGCTCCTGCGCGCCGATGGCGCCCTGCGCGCCGAAACTGAGCAGGTCAGCCGCGAACAGGGCGCCGATCTTGTTCTCCTCGGCGATCCGGGCGATCCGCACCGCCTCGTCGAGCGTCGATCGGGTCGGGTCCACCGCCGCCGCGTACACCTGCGGCGATCCACTGACGCCCGTGACGGTCTTCAACTTCCGACGTTCGGTGCCCATGGAACCAAGTCCAGCAGACCTATCGGGACAGGCCCATGGTTGCGCTCACCGCAAGCCGAACAGCCCCGAAACCACTCCGATGAAATAGAACCTGTTCTACCTTTGTCGGATGAAGCGACTTCGTGGGGTGGGGCGGCTGGGCCGGGGTGTCATCGGTGCGCTGGTCGTCGCGATCGGCTGTTCACTACTCGTCGGCCCCGCCGCGCGGGCGACGCCGAATACGAGCGACTCGTTCTACCAGCCGCCCGCGGGCTACGAGGCCACCGTGCCCGGCACCATCCTGCGCACTCGCCCGATCACCGCCGCCGCGCAGCAGCTGATCCCGCTGCGGGTGCGTGCCTGGCAGCTGCTCTACCGAACCACCAGCGCCACCGGCGATCCCTACGCGGCGGTGACCACCGTGCTCGCCAAGGACGACGGTCGCGCGCCGACCGCGGTCCTGTCCTACAACTCCATGATCGACGCCATCGCCCCGGAATGCATGCCGTCACAGGTGCTGCGAGCCGGGAGCCCGTGGTTCGATTTCGCCCGTCCCGGCGGGCCGGTCGCCCTGGGGACCACCGCGTCCGAGTCGCTGATGATCGCGGCCGGGCTCGAGCAGGGCTGGGCGGTGTCGGTGCCGGACCTCGGCGGCGTCGACAACCACTTCCTCACCCCGCGCGAACCCGGGTACGTGGCCCTCGACGGCGTGCGGGCGGTCAAGGATTTCGCGGCGCTGGCCGTCGCGCCCGGGGCTCCCGCCGCGCTGTGGGGCTACTCCGGTGGCGGCATCGCCTCGAATTGGGCGGCCGAGGTGCAGCCCACCTATGCCCCCGAACTGCCGATCGCGGGCGTCGCGGTGGGCGCCCCGGTCGTCGACCTGCCCGCCGCGCTGCGCACCGGGAACGGCACGCCGGTGGCGGGTCTGGTCGGCATCGGTGTCGCCGCGCTGAGCCAGGATTCGCCGGAGTTCGCCGCGCTGATGGACAGCGTGCTCACCCCCGAGGGCAAGCGCCTGCTCGACGGCGCGGCGGCCAGTTGCACCCCGCAGAACCTGCTGAGCTTCGTGATGCGTGATTTCGACCGGCTCACCAGCGTGCCGCTGGCCGAGATCGTGGACACGCCGCTGGTGCGGGCCCTGATCGAGGACCGCGCCCTGGGCACGACCGCGCCGACGGCACCGCTGTACGTCTACAACGCCGTCGACGACGAACTGAGCACCATCGAATCCGCCGATCGGCTCGTCGAGGGCTACTGCGCCGCGGGCACCGCTGTCACCTACCGGCGCGACCTGATCCCCTCGGTGGTCTCCGCGCACACCTTCGGCTGGGGACTCGGCGCCCCCGGCGCCTTCGCCTGGCTGAAGGAACGCATGGCCGACGCCGAGCCACCGAGGGGGTGCGATGTCCAGACGCTCAGCACCCCCGTCACGCCGGAGGCGCTGAGCACCCTGGGGCCCGACTATCTGGTCGGCATGCTGCGGGCGGTCATCGGCCGCTGACGCCGTCCTGTGTCGCCGACCGCGTCCCGGAGCTCCGCCGGGCGACCGTCACCGCCGACGCGGCGGCACTGAGCGCGCTGTTGATCGAGATCTCGCCGCGCATGCCCGGCGCGGCGACCATGTCACCGGCCAGGTAGACGCCGTCACCACGGTCGATGGCGGGCCGGTCGCGCCAGGTGGTGCCGGGCAGGTCCAGCGCGCCCATGCGGTTCTTGGCGGTGGAGGTGCGGTGGAAGGTGGTCCGGGAGCGCCAGTCCGGCAGCACGGCGTCGGCCAGGGTTTCGAGACGCTGGTGGGCGCTGTCGCGGGATTCGTTCGCGCGCACCGGCATCTGGAGCTGGAACAGCGATTCGCCCGCAGGGGCGATGGTGTCGTCCTGGGCGGTGTAGCACTCGGAGAAGCCCCCTTCGTCCAGGTCGAACATCAGGAACCGGTCTCGACGGTCCTTACGCACCCCGATGTCGAGCAGCGCGGCGAAACCACCGGTGCCGTGCAGACTTTCGTCGCCCAGCAGGCGCCGCGCCGAGTCGAGATCGGTGGCCACGATCACCGGACCGTCGGTGGGCAGCGTGTCGACCCTGGCGCCCGTCTCGATGACGACGCCGAGTTCGGTGGCCCGCGCGATCATCCGGTCGATCACCTGCTGCCAGCCGCCCCGCACCCAGCGCACCCCCGGCACGTTCACACCCAGCACCCGCTGGAACAGATCCCATACGAACGCCGCCGACAACCGGCCGGTCTCCGCGTCGTAAGTGACCACGCTGATCGTATTGGCCACCCGCGTGGCGGTCCGCTCGCCCCAGCGCTGGGCGGCCCAACTGTGGAAATCGACGTCCACGGGCGCCTGTAACCACTTCCGCGACTGCGCGCGCAGCACCCCCGGCGGCGGCACCCGTCGAACCCGTCCGTCCACCCGGAAGCCGATCTTGGCGGCGTCGGTGAGCCCGGGCCAGCCCAGCCCGGCGACGAGACCTCGCTCCTTCAACCAGGTGTAGTGCGGGCCGTCGGCATAGAACACGTGCGCGCCCTCGTGTGCCACATGCGGCGGCGGAGTCGCGCGACCGCGTCCGCCCAGCGACTGATGCGCCTCGAAAAGCCTGACCGGCACGCCTTGTTCGGCAGCGGCGATCGCCGCCGTGAGCCCGGCCAGTCCGCCCCCGATGACGGTGATCGGTGTGTTCATCAGCTGCCCTCTCCTTCGATACGCGCCCGGTCGAGCCGGGCGGCGATCAGCTCCGCGGTGGCCCGCAGGTAGCGTTCGGTGTCGACGTCGGCCGGGTGACCACCGTCGAAGATGTCGCCCATCATCCAGAGGTGGGCCAGGGCGCCGACCAGGACGGCGGCCGCCGCCTCCCAATCCTGTTCGCGCGCAGTGGGTCCGGCCATCTCCACGAGTCCGCGGGTGACGGCGGACATGACTACCGCGTACTCCTGCTCCCGGAAGACCTCGAGCAGTGGTGTGGGAATCGAGTTGTCCCGCAGCAGGATTCGGGTCACATCGCGGTCGTGGTCGAGACGGTCCAGGCCGATCCGGCACAGCGCGAGCAACATGTCGACCGGGTCGGCGGTCGGGGCGAACGCGGCCAGCGCGTCGGCCAGCGAGAATTCCGGCGACAGGAACAGATCCCACTGGGCCCGATCGCGCAGCCGCGCGTCCACCGCCGACACCAGCAGTTCGTCCTTGGACTTGAAGTGCCGGTAGAGCGCCCCCGACCCGCCCGAGAGTCCGGCCGCCCGCTCGATCTGGGCGACCGAGGTCTTGGCGAAACCCTGCTCGCCGAACAGCCGCAGGGCCTCGTCCATGATCCGCTCCCGCGTCGTGGGCGTCACGTCACCTCCGTTGTAAGTAACCGCTTACTTACTGTGACTCGAGCGCGCCGGATCCGCAATACCCCCGCGCTGACCGGACCCGAGGCAACGGAATAGCCACAGGTGATTCGGTATCGCTATAGGGGGTAGATACTCGACAGGCGCTTCGGCAATCGGCCGCGGCGGCCGGGAAGAGCGAAAGGAAGTGCTGTGGATACCACCGTCGTTGCGATCGATTTCCAGCAGGGCATAACTGACGCGTGGAGTTCGGTCGCGCAATTCGTTCCGAAGGCTGTCGCCTTCGTCGCCATCCTCATCATCGGCTGGATCATCGCGAAAATCGTGGCCAGAATCGTCGACGCCGTTCTGGAGCGGGTAGGTTTCGATCGACTCGTCGAACGCGGGCAGATCCGGAAAATGATGTCCCGCAGCAAATATGACGCCTCCGATATCCTCGCGAAGATCGCCTATTACGCGATTCTGCTGATCGCGTTGCAGATCGGTTTCGGCGTGTTCGGGCCGAACCCGGTCAGCGACCTGCTCACCAGCATCGTGGCCTGGCTGCCCAAGGCGGCGGTGGCGATCGTGATCGTGGTGATCGCGGCGGCCATCGCGCACGCGGTCAGCGAGATGATCACCAATGTGCTGGGCGGACTGTCCTACGGGCCGCTGCTGGGCAAGATCGCGGCGGTGTTCATCTGGGGTATCGGCATCATCGCCGCGCTCAACCAGATCGGCGTCGCCACCACGGTGACCACCCCGATCCTGATCGCGGTGCTCGCCACCATCGGCGGCATCCTGGTCGTCGGCGTGGGCGGTGGTCTGGTGCGGCCGATGGAACAGCGGTGGAACCGCGTGCTCGGCGGCCTGGAGTCGGAGATGCCCGCGATGAAGGGGCACGCCGAGGCCTACCAGCGCGGCAAGGAGGACGCCACCCGGGCGGGCGAGCGGGTCAGCACCACCCAGGAGTGGACGACCGAGACGCGCGGTACGACCACCTGAGTGCGACCGATCACGGCGCTCCGCCACCGTGCGGGGCGCCGTCGTCGCGTGTCAGAACCCCGCGTGCGCGCACACCGCGGCGATCCGCAGCGACAGCCAATCCGCCGTCTGCCAATCCAGCGGCGGGAACACCGGATATTCGGTGTGCTCGATCAGTCCCCGCACATATCCGGCGAGCAGGATGTTCACCGGAATCCGCTCCGAATCCACCACCCCGAATTCCAGAATGTCCCGCACCGCGGCCGCATGCTGATCCAGCTCCGCCGTCAACCCGGGCACCTCGACGGCCGCCGCGACCGCAGGCGCCCCGAATTCCGTATTCAACTGCTGCAGATGGCGTCGTGCCGAGAATTCGAGCAACGCGGGACCGGGCGAAAACATTACTGGATGGTATCAATTTCATCCCGACCCGATGAACTCCAGTGGCGAATCTCTCGGAGAACCGGGTCAGACGGTCTGGACGACCACCCGCGGATCGACCATGCGCGTGAGATCGTCGACGTCGGAGGTGTATACCGTGACCTCCCCCGGCTGATCGTTCGCCACCACCGCCAGTACCGCGTCGATCGCGTACTTGTGCCCGTGCAGACCCGCCGACGTCAGCAGTCGCCGTGCCGCACGCGCCTGCTCCTTACCCAGATCGGCGACCACCAGCCGGGACAAGACCCAATCCCATCGATGCGCCGAGGTCCGGCCGTCGTGCGCCTCGACCACTGTCATCGGCGAGGTGACCACCACGGCGTCGAGTTCGGCGGCTACGACGATCCGGGCGATCATCGCACGGTCACCACGCACCGCCTTCGACAACGCCTCCGAATCGAGGACGTGCACGCGCGGCACCGCGGCCTGCGGTCGCTTCTTGCTCACGCCGAACGACGCTCGGCGGCCCGGCGCCGATCGTGCTCGGCGTCCACGGCCGCGAGTTCGGCCAGCGCCGCCGACCGCTCGGCGTCGGTGACCGGCCCGTGTTCGTCCTGCAGCCACTGAGCCAGCTCGACCAACCGATCCCGCTCCAGCTTCGCCCGCAACGCCTCGGCGATATAGGCGGACAGACCACGATCACTGGCCTCCGCCCGGATCTCGTCGAGAAGATCCTCGGGAACCGTGACGGTGATCTTCCTGGTGGCCATACAAACCACCATACTCGCCGTACTACCTGGGTGGGTTCAGAATCCCACCGACAGAATCAGTGGCCGGTGCTGAGGAAGCCGAGGAGGTCGTGGCGGGTGATGACGCCGACGGGCTTGCCGTCTTCGACGACCATGAGGGCGTCGGTGTCGGAGAGGGCCTTGGTGGCGGTGGAGATGGGTTCGCCGGAGCCGATGAGGGGGAAGGAAGGGCTCATGTGCTGGGCGACGGAGTCGGTGAGGTGGGCGCGGCCCTCGAAGACGGCGGAGAGCAGGTCGCGTTCGGTGACACTGCCCGCGACCTCACCGGCCATGACCGGCGGTTCGGCGCCGACGACCGGCATCTGCGAGACGCCGTATTCGCGCAGGATCTCGATGGCGTCGCGCAGGGTCTCCGACGGGTGGGTGTGCACCAGGTCGGGCAGTTCGCCGGACTTGCCGCGCAGCACGTCGCCGACCAGCGGCTCGGGGCCCGCCTCGAGCGGGGTGCGCAGGAAGCCGTAGGAGCTCATCCACTTGTCGTTGAAGATCTTCGACAGGTAGCCGCGGCCACCGTCGGGCAGCAGCACGACCACGACGGCGTCGGGGTCACGGCGGGCCACCTCGATGGCGGCGACCACGGCCATGCCGCAGGAACCACCGACGAGCAGGCCCTCCTCGCGGGCCAGGCGGCGGGTCATGTCGAAGGAGTCGGCGTCGGAGACGGCGATGATCTCGTCGGGCACGGCCGGGTCGTAGGCCGAGGGCCAGAAGTCCTCGCCGACGCCCTCGACCAGGTAGGGGCGCCCGGTGCCGCCGGAGTAGACCGAGCCCTCCGGATCGGCGCCGATGATCTTCACCTTGCCGCCGGAGACCTCCTTGAGGTAGCGGCCGGTGCCGGTGATGGTGCCGCCGGTGCCGACACCGGCGACGAAGTGGGTCACCTTGCCGTCGGTGTCACGCCAGATCTCCGGACCGGTGGTCTCGTAGTGGCTGTCGGGGCCGCCGGGGTTGGCGTACTGGTTGGGCTTCCAGGCGCCCTCGATCTCGCGGACCAGGCGATCGGAGACGTTGTAGTAGCTGTCGGGATGCTCCGGCGGCACGGCGGTCGGGCAGACCACGACTTCGGCGCCGTAGGCCCGCAGGACATTGCGCTTGTCCTCGCTGACCTTGTCCGGGCAGACGAACACGCACTTGTAGCCGCGCTGCTGGGCCACCAGCGCCAGCCCGACACCGGTGTTGCCCGAGGTCGGCTCGACGATCGTGCCGCCCGGCTTCAGCAGGCCCTCTTCCTCGGCGGCGTCGATCATCTTGACCGCGATGCGGTCCTTGGAGCTGCCGCCCGGGTTGAGGTATTCGATCTTGGCGGCCACCAGACCCGCGTTGGGCCCGACCACCGAGTTCAGTCGAACCAGGGGGGTGTTGCCGATGAGGTCGACGACGTGATCCGCGATGCGCATGGCCTCCATCGTTCCAGAACCCCGGGGCGGCGGCGCGACCTGGTCCGATCGAGTGAGCCAGAGCACCGGCGCGCCCGGGCCGCGCGGGCTTGTCCCGGGGCGGATCACCTGATTTCGTTAGGGCATGAGAGTCGGACTGCGCGCGGCTGTCGTCACCGGCGCGACCACCGTGCTCGCCGGGTCCGGTGCGGGCACCATCTCCTGGGCCACCTATCGGTTGCTGATGACACAGGCGGGGGCCGCGCGGGCGGTGATCGGACGCGACACCTCCAAGCCGCCCGAGGCCGACGGGGTCTACGCGCCCGGCGCGCAACGGCCCGAACCGTGGCGCACCGGCCTGCCCAGCGACCTGCACCTGATGATCTTCGGTGACTCCACCGCCGCCGGGCTCGGCTGTCTGAGCGCGGCCGACGTGCCCGGCGTGCGGCTGGCGCGCGGGCTCGCCGAGGCGAGCGGGATGCGGGTCCGATTGAGTACCAAGGCCATCTCGGGGGCCACCTCCAAAGGGCTGGCCGGGCAGGTCGACGCGATGTTCGTCGCCGGACCGCCACCGGACGCGGCGGTCATCCTGGTGGGCGCCAACGACATCACCAAGAAGCACTCCATCCGGGCCTCGGCGCGCCGCTTGGCCAGCGCGGTGGCGCGATTGCGCGCGGCCGACGCGCTGGTGGTCGTGGGCACCTGCCCGAATCTGGGTACCGTCACCGCGATCCAGCAGCCGCTGCGCACGGTGGTCGCGAACTGGAGTGTGCGGCTGGCCAAGGCGCAGACGGTGGCGACCACGCTGGCCGACGGTGTCGCGGTGCCGATGGGTTCGCCGCTGGTCGCCTCGGAGTTCCGGGCGGCCCCGGAGATCCTGTTCGCGACCGACGGATTCCACCCGTCGGCGGCGGGTTACGAACTCGCCGCCGCCCAATTGCTTCCCGTACTGATCGCGGCCGTGCGCGAGGCGACCTGGTCTTCCGGTAGCGCACAGCGAGACGTAGATTCGGAATGGACCGGTTAGTACACAGCCGTTCGCCAGCCATGTGAAAAGGAGTCCTCATGCCCGAGGCCGTCATCGTCTCCACCGCCCGCTCCCCGATCGGCCGTGCCGTCAAGGGGTCCCTGGCGAGTATGCGTCCGGACGACCTGACCGCGCAGATGGTCCAGGCCGCGCTGGCCAAGGTGCCCTCGCTCGACCCGACGCAGATCGACGACATCATCCTGGGCACCGGCTCCCCCGCCGGTGAGGGTGGCTTCAACCAGGGCCGCATCGTCGCGGTGAAGCTGGGTCTGGACGTGGTGCCCGGCACCACCGTGCACCGCTACTGTGCCTCCTCGCTGCAGTCCACCCGGATGGCCTTCCACGCCATCAAGGCCGGGGAGGGTGACGTGTTCATCTCCGCCGGTGTGGAGACCGTTTCGCGCTACGCGCGCGGCTCGGCCGACAGCTCGCCCGACACCAAGAACCCCGAGTTCGCCGAGGCCGAGGCCCGCACCGCCAAGACCGCCGAGGGCGGCGCGGGCGCGTGGCACGACCCGCGGCAGGACGGCCTGCTGCCCGACGCCTACATCGCGATGGGCCAGACCGCGGAGAACGTCGCCTCGCTGACCGGCATCTCCCGCGAGGACCAGGACCGCTGGGGCGTGCGCTCGCAGAACCGCGCCGAGGAGGCCATCAAGTCCGGCTTCTTCGAGCGCGAGATCACCCCGGTCACCCTGGCCGACGGCACCGTGGTGAGCAAGGACGACGGCCCGCGCGCTGGCGTCACCTACGAGGCGGTCAGCCAGCTCAAGCCGGTGTTCCGTCCCGACGGCACCGTCACCGCCGGTAACTGCTGCCCGCTCAACGACGGCGCGGCCGCGCTGGTCATCATGAGCGACACCAAGGCCAAGGAGCTGGGCCTGACCCCGCTGGCCCGCATCGTGTCCACCGGCGTGTCCGGCCTGTCGCCGGAGATCATGGGCCTTGGCCCGGTCGAGGCCGTGAAGAAGGCGCTGGCCTTCGCGGGCAAGTCGGTCTCCGACATCGACCTGTTCGAGATCAACGAGGCCTTCGCCGTGCAGGTGCTCGGCTCGGCGCGTGAGCTCAAGATCGACGAGGACAAGCTCAATGTCTCCGGTGGCGCGATCGCGCTGGGTCATCCCTTCGGCATGACCGGTGCCCGCATCACCACCACCCTGCTGAACAACCTGCAGACCTACGACAAGCAGTTCGGCGTGGAGACCATGTGCGTCGGCGGCGGCCAGGGCATGGCGCTGGTGATCGAGCGCCTCAGCTGAGATAGACAGTAGAAGAGCGGCCCACCGGATTCCGGTGGGCCGCTCTTCTCTGTCTGCGCTATCAGTCGCGCTGGAAGTAGCTCAGCAGGCGCAGGATCTCGATGTAGAGCCAGACCAGGGTGACGGTCAGGCCGAGGGCGACACCCCAGGCGGCCTTCTCGGGGGCCTGGGCGCGGATCAGCTGATCGGCGGCGTCGAAGTCCAGCAGGAAGCTGAACGCGGCGATGGCGATGCAGACCAGGCTGAAGATGATCGCCAGCGCGCCACCGTCGCGCAGGCCGAAGCCGCCGTCGGTGAAGAAGCTCGCGATCAGGTTGCCGACCATCAGCACCAGCACGCCGACCATGGCACCGAGCAGCATGCGGGTGAAGCGCGGGGTGACCCGGATGGCGCCGGTCTTGTAGACCACCAGCATGCCGAAGAACACGCCGAAGGTGCCGAGCACCGCCTGGCCGATCAGGGCGCTACCGCCCACACCGCCGAAGGTGACGTCGGTGAACATCAGCGAGATGGCACCGAGGAACAGGCCCTCGAACGCCGCGTAGGACAGGACGATGGCGGGGTTGTCCATCTTGCGGCCGAAGCTGGCCACCATGACCAGCACGAAGCCGATCAGTCCGCCGCCGATGACGAACAGCGGGGCCAGTGAGGGGTTGGCCGAGGACAGCGCGAACGAGATGATCGCCGTGACCGTGAGCACCGCGAGGGTGATGCCGGTCTTGGTGACCACGTCGTCGATGGTCATGGCACGGGTGGCGGGGGCCTGCTGGAACTGCTGGCCGTACTGCTGCCCGTATTCGCCGTACTGCTGCTGTCCGTACTGCTGGTTGCCGAATTGGCCCGCGCCGGTCACGCCCGAACCGAAGTTCGCGTAACCGCCGACACCCTCCTGGCGGGGTAAGTTCTTGAACACCGGATTCGATGAGGTACGCACCGTGCGCCTTTCTTTGGAGACGAGTCGCTGTACAGCTCCAACTGCCCTGTTCAACGTGTCGCGATCGGACAAAGTTCCCAGCGGCGCGATGCGTGACCGCGCCACCGTCCGTTCGGACAAATCGGACTCTACCGCGTCGGCGCCGCCCTATCGTTGTACGTCGCGCAGACCACGGACAGACCGCGTCACCGTGAATTTCTGGTTCCGACCGATCACATCGGTGCGCCCGACCATCCGCTCGACCACGCCGCGATAGTTCAGGTGCGAGTTGTACACCGTCCACAGCTCCCCGCCGGGGCGCAGCACCCGACCGGTCTCGGCGAACATCTTGATCGCCGATCCGGTGTGCACGGCGGCACCGACATGGAACGGCGGATTGCACAGCACCAGGTCGGCGCTGTTGTCGGCGGCCGAGGACATCGCGTCGTCGCGCACCACGGTGACCCGGTCGGCCACGCCGTTGGCGGCCGCGGTGGCCCGGGCCGAGGCGACGGCGGCCGCGGACTGATCGGTACCCACCACCCGGATGTGCGGACGCGACTTGGCCAGCGCGACGGCGAGGATGCCGGTGCCACAGCCCAGGTCGATGGCCTCGCGCGCGTCGGGCTTCATCCGGTCGAGGTGTTCGAGCAAGAAGCGGGTGCCGATGTCCAGGCGCGGGCCGGAGAAGGCGGCGCCGTGGGCCACCACGTCACCGTCGATCTCGATGATGTGCTCGCGCACCGGGAACCGACTCGGGCCGACCGGCAGCGGTTCATTCACCACGAGCACCCGCGATTTCTGTCGCCCGCGTCCGGCGCGCACCTGTCCGAAGAACTCGCCGAGCACGCCGTTCATGGCCGGGGTGAGGTATTTGTCGCGGCCGCCCGCGAAGACCGTCACGTCCTCGGCGGCGTAGCGCGCGATCGACTCGGCGATCTCGGCCAGGCCGGGCAGCATGCGGGGCAGCCGCACCAGGACCACGCGGGCGCCGGTGAGCAGGTCGGCGTCGAGCCCATGGGCGGTGTAGCGGTCGGTGAGGCCGAGGTTCTTGGCGTTGCCCGCCAGCGCGGCCTCGCCGGTGAGCAGATCCTGGTGCACGCGCAGGCCGGTGAGGTCGTGACGGGTGGCCGCGCCCAGGGTGAGCGCGCCGTAGGCGTCGCCGATCACCGCAACCTCGCCGCTACCCGCCGCCGCCAGGGCGGTGTCGGCGGTGTCGAGGAGCAGGCGGTCGGCGGCGTCGACGGCATAGAGGTTCGGCGCCTCCACGTCGGGAAACCGGCGCAACCGGGTGAATACGTCCTCGACTCTGTCCACCCGACAAGTGTGCTAGATCGTTGCCCCACCGTCACATCCGACCCCGATATCGGTCGGTGGGCTTGCTCACAGGGCAGGGCGCCGATGGAATTCGATGAGCACGAACGGCTTCCATCGATTTGCGACACCCTTGCGGATGGGTGCGAATTGCCGAATGTCACGAATCCCGTTGTTCCCCAATGGTTCGACCGCTGTTCACCATGACGCGTCGACGATTCCGAACGCCTCCCACGCGGGCCTACCGCCAGCCCGGCGGGAACCGACCATCGAGTACGCGTCACTCCGGCCGTCACCGGAGATGTTCCGGCCCGCGCGGCCCCATCCAGCAAACTCACCGTAGACCGGACACACCGGGCCGTCTTCCCCCCACGGGAGCCCCCCGCGTGCTTACCATCGGCTCATGCGCAAGGTCGGAGTGTTCGTGCTGGTCGCCGGGATCGCGGCGGCCCTGACCGGCTGCGACACCGAGGACGCCCCCGCCGCCACGCCCGCGGTACCCGGCACCTCCACCACCGCCCCGACGAGCACCACCAGCACCTTCGTCGAACGCAGTGGCGAGGCCCCCACCGACAGCACCCCCAAATCCGGTCCGGCCTCTCCCGGCGCCGCGCTGACCGTCACCGATATCCGGATCGCCCACGAAGCGGGCTTCGACCGGGTGGTCTACACCCTGGGCGGCACCGGAACCCCGGGATGGCAGGTCGCCTACACCGACAGCGCGGTCCAGGACGGCAGCGGACGGCCCGTCGAGGTGGCGGGCGCGTCGATCCTCGAGGTCCGCATCCTCGGCTCGGCCTACCCGTTCGACTCCGTCGTCCCGCCGTACTCCGGGCCCGATCCGGTGACCGATCCCGCCGCGCCCGCCATCACCGGCGTCTACAAGTCGCTGGTCTACGAGGGCGTCACCCAGTCGTTCATCGGCATCGACGCCGGGTCGCCGCCGTTCGCGGTGACCGCGTTGGCCGACCCACCGCGCGTGGTCGTCGACATCGCCACCGGGTAGCACTACCCCTACCGCGTCGGGGTATCTCCGGACCGAGGGCTAGACTGGCCGCCGTGCACGATCAGCGTTCGCCGTCGCGGGGCCTGGCCAGGGCCCTCGCCGTGCTGATCCTGCTGACCGGCATCGTGGCCATGCACTCGGCCGTCTTCACCACCGCGCACGCCGAGCATCCGGCACCGGCCCACCACGCCGTCCTCACCGAGGACGCCCCGCCCGTCGACACCGACTGCGGCGCCGCGGGCTGCGCCGAACACGCCGGAATCCACGGCTGCGTCTTCGTCCTGGTCGCGCTCCTGGCGGCCCTCACGCTGACCCTGCTCTACCGCCTGGGTGACGGCGCCGCCCTCGTGCGTTCGGCGCTGCTGATCTGGCGGGGCAGGCGCGAGCGATCACCGCCGTGGACCGTCCTGACCCTGTCCCAACTGGCGATTCTGCGGATCTGACAGGTCGGCCGTCCCACGGCCCGCCCTGTTCGTTCCCACACCCGAATCCCCAGGAGGATCACCCATGTCCCTCACCCGTACCCGCGCACTGCTTCTCGTCGTCGCCACCACGGCCCTGTTCGCCACGGCCTGCGGTGACGACCTCGGCAGCGGCACCCCGACCACGGTCGCCCCGACCACCACCAGCTCCGCCGCGGCCAGCGCCGAATTCAACGACGCGGACGTCACCTTCCTCCAGATGATGTACCCGCACCACGCGCAGGCCGTCGAGATGGCCCAGCTGGTGCCGAGCCGCACCCAGAACGCGCAGCTCATCGCGCTGGCAGCGCAGGTCGAACAGGCACAGGCACCGGAGATGGCCCGGATCACCGAGTTGCTCACCGGGTTCGGGAAACCGGCCCCCAGCGCGGGTGGACACGGCGGTCACGACATGCCCGGCATGATGACCGAGGCCCAGATGAGCGCGCTCGAGGCCGCCCGCGACGCCGAGTTCGATCGGCAGTGGCTGGAACTGATGATCGAGCACCACCTGGGCGCGGTCGACATGGCCGAGACCGAGCTCGCGGGCGGAACCAACGCCGAGGCCCGCGCGCTGGCGACGAGCATCGTCGCTGATCAGCAGGCCGAGATCGACACCATGCGCGGCATGCTCGGCCGGTGACCCACCGACGCGGCGTCGGGGCACGACATCCCGGCGCCGCGTCTCGGTTGGTCATCGAATTGGCCCCCGCGAGCTGACGCCACGCCGGTACAGCCAGTACGGTCGAGAGGCACATCCTTGAGGGAGGAGAAGGACCATGCGGGTACTGGAACGAGTGGGCCTCGGCACCGCGCTCGCGGCGACCGCCACCGGAGTCATCCTGATCGGCGCCTGCTCGACGCAGGTACCGGGCAACCCGGAGGCGAACGTCACCGAGCTCGCCCAGTACACCTCCGAGGTGGCGGCGTCCTCGGCGGCGGCGGCATCGTCGAAGGCGGCCCAGATCCAGGCGGCCAACGACACCGCCTGCGACGGCCTGCGCGCGGCCAACAAGAGCTCGGTCGCCTCCTTCAACGCCTATATCGACGCCAGCAACAACCGGGCGCCCGACACCGACACCAAGGCCACCGAGGCGGTCACCACCCTGCGCAACAACGCCAAGGACCTCGACCGCAAGCTGACCCCCGACGTGATCTCGGATCTGTCGGGCCCGCTGGGCATCTACCGCGACCAGACCAACACCCTGGCCGACACTCTCGACCGCCGCGCCCCCACCGACGAACTCAACGGCGTGATCGACACCTTCAACGCGTCCAAGGACGACGCCATCGAGGTCTGCCAGCCGTACGGCAGCTGAGGCCGCGTAACAAGAACGTGACCGTTCACGATTCCCTCCCGGAGACTTCAACGGGAGGGTTTCGTGTACGGCTATCTGAAACATGTTGTGGCAGCGGCGGTCACCGCGCTGGCGCTCACCTCGGGAGTGCTGCTGCCCGGCACGGCGCAGGCCGACCCGACCAGCCCGGCACGGTGCGAGGTGAGCTCGGGACGCTCCCCGCAGACCTCGACGCCCGCCGCGGTCGGGCTCGACCCGGACGGCGTCGCCGCGGCGATGGACCTGGCGATCGACCCCACGCGCTTCAACATCCAGCTCTACCGCAACAACTGCCTGATCGCGGGCAGCCCCACCAACGCCGAATCCGGTGGGGTGGCGTGGAACCTGTGGAGCGGCACCAAGAGCGTGGTGGCGCTGGTGGCCGGGCTCGCCGTCGACGAGGGCCTGCTGAAGATCGACGAACCGATCGGCACCTACCTGCCCGCCGGTCTCGGTGACGACGCGCACCGCGCGATCACCGTGCGCAATCTGCTCACCGAGTCCTCCGGGATGGAGGTGGCCGTGGCCGCCGAGGGCGCGACCGGGCTGGCCCAGCTCGACCCCAATGTCGTGGCCCAGGCCCTGGCCATGCCGATCGAACGTCCGCAGGGCACCATGTTCCGCTACAGCCAGCGCGCGGTGGACCTGCTGGTCTACGTGATCCAGCAGTCCGTCGGCGAGGACTTCCAGAGCTTCGCCCAGCGCGAACTGTTCGACCCGCTTGGCATCGCGCGCACGGACTACTACTGGGCCCGCGACCGCGCCGGGAACACCTACGGCCACGCGCATCTGGTGCTGCCTCCCGACGACTTCGCCAAACTCGGTCTGCTGGTGGGCAATCGGGGCAGCTGGAACGACCGGCAGGTGATCTCCGCGGACTACATGCGCCAGGCGCTCTCGCCCTCGGCGAGCATGCCGTGCTACGGCTTCCTGTTCGTCATCAACGGCGAGCCGTGCCGCCTGGAGTTCCCCGGCCTGCCGCTGGACGCGGTGAAGATGTCGGGCATGCTGCGCAACGACAGCTACATCGTGCCCAGCCTCGGACTCGTGCTGAACTGGACCGGCATCGCGACCCCCGGCGCGTCCTCGAACTACACCCACAGCGTGATGCGCGCGCTGATCAATTCCTTCCGCGACCCGGTGCTGCCGGACCCCGGTGAGTACCAGCAGGCCCCGGATGTGAGCGTCACCGATCCGATGATCGCGCGCCCCGACGCCTTCTTCGGCACCCTCGGCGTGGGCCCCTACGCCTACCCCGGCTGCAACTTCCTGGACTGCCTGGGCGAGACCCCCAAGGCCCCGTTCGCCGACGCGCCCCCCGGATGCCTCATCCTGGGGTGTATCGGCACCGATCCGCGCACGCCCGGCATCCGCTGACGGGCCCTGGGCGGGCGGGCGCCGGTCGCGTATTCTGAACCGGCCGGACATGACCAGTCAGTACCGGCATGCCGATCAGGGGAAGGAGCCGCCCCCATGCCCGCACCGCTGCGCGACAGCGCGGTGCCCAAGCACGAGCAACTGCGCGCGATCCTGCTGCAGAAGTGCACGCGGGAGCTCCAGCCGGGCGACCTGATGACCAGCGAACGCAATCTCATGCAGGACTACGGCGTCAGCCGGATCACGGTGCGTGAGGCGATCGGTCAGCTGGTCAACGAGGGTTATCTGGTGCGGGTGCGCGGCAAGGGCACCTTCGTCGCGCACCGACCGGTGCAGTCGCGGCTGCACCTGGCCTCGTTCACCGAGGAGATGCGCGCGCTGGGTCACCACCCCACCACGCTGGTGCTCGTCGCCGAGGAGGACATCGCCCCCGAGGCCACCGCCCGCGCGCTGCGGCTGCCGCAGGGCGCGCGCGCCTATCACGTGCGCAGACTGCGGCTGGCCGACGAGGACCCGGTCAGCGTGGACGACGCCTGGTTCAATCCCGAACTCGTCCCCGGCCTGATCGCGCACGACCTGACCGGTTCGATCTACCGGACCACCGCCGAGCGCTACGGCCGACCGATCGAGCGCGCGGTGCAGACCGTCGACGCCCAGGGCGCCGAGTCCGGGGTCGCGGCGCTGCTCGGCGTCAAGAAGGGTTCCCCCGTCCTGCATTTCGACCGGGTGTCCTTCAGCGCGGAGGTGCCGATCGAGCACACGCACAGCTGGTACCGGTCGGATCGGTACCGGGTGCAGATGGAAGTGGGGCAGCGCGGGTCCGCGTCGACCTAGTCCGACCAGGTCGATCTGGTGTGAAATCCACATATTTCAGTTACCGTCTGGGTGCTATCACAGCGAAGTGCTCGGAGGTATCACCCGTGTCCGTATCCACATCCCTCACCCGGGCGGGCGTGCTGACCACGCTCGCCGCGGCCGCCCTGCTCGCCACCGGCGGCGCCGCCCATGCCGCAGGCGGCGCCGATTGGGACCTCTTCCCGTCCGGTTCGGTCGAAGTCGGCCCGCCGACCGGCAGCGGCGCCGGGTCGGTCGACGCCGACCTGGGCAGCAGCACCGGCTCCTTCGACGCCGACCTCGGCTCGGGCGCGCCCCGCCCCAACACCGGCTCCGGCCTGCTGCCCTGGTTCCTGCCGATCCCCGGCTCGGCGGGCTGAGCCACGGTCCGGCGCGCCCACTCCCGGCGCGCCGGAACCCCTCAGATGATGGTGCCCACGTCGGTGCGGACCAGATTGTCCAGCGCCCGCTCGGCGACGGCGGCGATCGTCATCGACGGATTGCAGGCGGCGGTATTGCCCGGCATGAGCGCCCCGTCGAGCACATAGAGCCCGCGCTGACCGAGCACGCGTCCGTCCAGATCGCACACGGTGCCCATGTTCGCCCCACCCAGCGGATGCCAGGTCGACGGGAAGGCGAGATTGGTGTCCAGGAGCGTGCTGCCCGGTCCGGCGATGCGCCGCACGGCGGGGTCGATATGGCCCTCCTGGATGACCCGGTCGCCGTCACCGGGCCAACGCAGGGTCGCGGTGTCGCTGCCCGATTCGTAGACGAACTCGCCGCGCCCGTCGCTGACGCCGTAGCCGACGAGCATGGTCGACCCCGCGTCCAGCGACACCGGCGGAATCGACGCCTGGATGACGGTGAACGCGTGCTGCGGATCGTCCCAGTTCTTGCTGCCGTACACCACCGGCCCGCCCTGGGCCGCACCGAATCCGGCGGCCGGGTCGTGCCACACGTAGATGCGGTCGGCATTGGTGCCCCAGCCTCGGCCGAGTTCGTCGGGCAGGTCGGTGATCTGACCCCTGGCCGCCGCCCGCACCAGCAGCCGGGTGGTGTTGAGGCTGCCCGCGGCCAGCACCAAGGTGCCGGTGGTGATGATCTTGGTCTCCTGGACGGTGCCGGTGAGGTCGACCCGGTCGACGTGCACCACCCAGCGGCCGTCGGCGGCGCGTTCCAGCTCGGTCACCTCGTGCAGCGTCTGCACCTCGACGAGCCCGGTCGCCTCGGCGGCGGCCACATAGGTGACGTCGACGGAGTGCTTGCCGCCGTTGTTCACCCCCATCGCCCCGTCCCCGTTGGTGTAGGACGGCGCCATCTCCCCGCGCAGTTCCGCCAGCGCGTAGTTCCAGTCGATCGGCATCGGAATCTTCGACAGCGGATACCCCTCGGCCCGCACCCGATCGGCGAAAATCCTCGCCGCCGCGTAGTTCTCGGTCTCGATGAGTTCATCGGGAGCGGTCGCCAGGCCGAGCATGCGCGCCACGCGCGGATAGTGCACCCGGTCCATCAGCCCCCAGTCCAGCCCGGCCGGGAAGTGCGCCTCGAACACCTCGCGCGTGGGTTGCAGCGACATGCCCTGGTAGATCAGCGATCCGCCGCCGAGTCCCGCCGCGCACAGCGCCGTCATGCCCGCGCCCGGAACCGCCTCCACCAGACCGGTATACGGTTCGAACAGCATCGGCCGACCGAACAGCATCGGATCGGAACGATGCCAGAGGATGCGCTTGTCTGGCTGGGTGGCGTGCGGGAAGGTCTGCGCGTTCGGCCCGGTGGCCCAACGCCTTCCGCGTTCGAGCAGCAGCACCGGCACGCCCGCTTCCGCCAGCCGCAGGGCGGTGACCCCGCCCCCGAAGCCGGACCCGATCACCACCACGCGCCGGTCCTCGCGGGTGAGTGGGACGACGCCCGTGCGCGGACGGGCACCGGCACGCGGGCTGACGGCCAGGCCCAGGCCCAGCGCGGCGGCACCGGTCAGCAGTGACCGGCGAGTGAATGTCGACATGGCACAACAACCTTCATCAGGGAACGGGCCAGCGGCCCAGTGGTTTCGATCAGCTCGCGCGCTGGGCGAGCAACATTCCGAGCAGTCCGGCCTCGCGGCCCTGGCCGGTGATCATGTCGCGGGCGGCCCGCTTCACCTCACCGTCGACCAGCAGACCGTCCGCGGCGGCGGCCATCCGCAACCCGCCGTAGTGGTGGCGTTGCATGAGGCGCAGGAACGGCACCTCGGCGGCGGTACCGCGCGCGGCGGACAACTCGTCGAGTTCGGCGGCGGTCGCCATGCCCGTGTCGTGCGACTCGGGCGCGTGGTGGGCCGAGGGCATCCACGACATGGGCGCGGCATTGGTCACCGGCGCGTCGGCCAGGCGCAGCCAGCCCAGCAGCATGCCCAGTTCGGTGCGCTGCGCGTCGGCGATCTGGGTCGCCAGTGCCAGCACGCCCGGCCCGGCGTCGGGGTCGAGACGCTGGACCAGCACGAGGGCCTGACTGTGGTGGGCCACCATGTCCTGGACGAAGCCGATCTCGGTCTGGGTCAGCACCGGCGCGGGCGCGGCGGTGGAGATCAGCGGCCGCAGCGCCGCGCCCATGGCGAGCAGTAGCACGGCCAGCGCGGCCTGCGCGAGCAGCCGGAACACGCGGGGCGCCTTCATGATCCGGTGGTCGATCGCTGATCGTCCGGTGGCGTGTACACGGTGGGCGCGAGTTCCATCGCGAGGAATCCGTTGTCGGCGCAGGCCGTCCACAGCTGGTTGCCGCGCCACTCCGGCGGCGCGAAGCACCAGTCGGTGGACAGGTCACCGAAAGCCAGTGTGCCGGTGCGGGAGCTGAGCGCCTGCGCGGGATCGAACTGTCCGGACAGGATGGTCTGGGCCAGTGTGGGCGCGGCCAGCAGCGGCGGGCCGATGATCGAGGCCAGCGCGTGCGGGGAGTTCCACAGCTCGGCGTTCTCGCCGGTGCGGGCGGGCGGGTTGAAGTAGGCGATCTCGCGGATGTCACCGGGGTCGCGCACGTCGAAGACCCGAATACCCGACGAGGTCCAGCTGCACGCCAGCGCGGTGGGATCGACCGGGCGGTCGGCGGCGCAGTAGTGCGCGTCGTAGGCGAACAGCGAGCCGCCCGAGGCGGAGGCGACCATGCTGTCCTGATGCTCGGGCAGATTGATCGCGAGTTCGATCGCCCCGACCTGACGCGGATGCCGGTCGTCGGAGACGTCGATGAGTTTCACCCCGCCCGACCCGGCCTCGTCCACGGCGAACACGTGCGGCGTCCCGCCGTAGCTGACCGGCACCGCGTGCTGGGTCGCCCAGCCGTCGGTCCACGGCATGTCGGCGAGCTCGTGCACCCGCGGGTCGCTGTCGCGGCGCTGTACCGCGCTCACGTCGAGGATCTTCAGCCCGCCCATATTGTTGGCCAGATACATCCGATCGCCGTCGGGCGCGAATCCGAAACCGTGCATGGACAATCCGGGAATCCCCTGCCAGATCACCCGTGGCCGCGCGGGATCGGTGAGGTCCACCGCGCTGAGCAGCCCGGGCGCGACACCCGAACTCCAGTAGGTGAATCCGTCGGGCGAGAAACCCCCTTCGTGCGCGGTGATGGGCAGCGGCAGGGCGAGATCGGAGCCGGGGCCGGGGTTGAGCAGGCGCGGATGGGCGCAGTCGGAGATGTCGTAGACCGACAGCAGCCCCGCCCCGGTCAGCGCCGGAACACCGGTGCCCACCAGCAGTTTCCGGGCCGCGTTGACCTTGAGGCTCTCCCAGGTCCCCGCCAACATGGCCGGTTCGGTGAGCGTCGCGGTGTGCGCGGGCGCGGCCGGATCGCTGACGTCGAGCACCCGCACCCCCTGTTCCGGGCCGAGCAGGTTGCCGGGGAAGAAGGTGCCGATGTAGGCGCAGTGCTCGAAGGTGACCGAGGTGATGCCGCCGCCCCGACCCGGGGACGTGCCGAGCAGGCGGATATTGCAGTGGTAGCCCGCGCGACTGCGGCCGCTGTCGCGGTCGGCGGCGGGGACGTCACCCTGGAGGCCGGGTTCGGGAAGGGAGCCGGGCAGGCAGTCGGCGGTGCGAACGGGCGAGTCGGCGGCCGCGGGCACGGCGGCGGCGAGCGGGATCGTCAGCAGCGCGGCGGCGAGGACGCCGCACCGGCGGACGGTGCGCGAGAACGAGGAAGTCATGGAGTTGTCGTCGACCCCGGACGGGGCCGCCTTTCGCTAGGAGATGCGCGGTGACGGACGGGGCGTGCACCGACCCCGTCCTGCGGTAACAGTGTTACCGCTGCGCGACGCTACCATTCACTCGTGGGAAAGGGACCAGATTCGGACGCTTCGGCCAAGATCATCGCGGCGGTCCTGGATCTACTGGACGCCGAAGGCTACGAAGCCGTCCAACTGCGCGCGGTAGCGGCGCGCGCGCACGTGTCGCTGGCCAAGATCTACCGGCTCTTCCCCACCAGGGACGAGCTGATCATCGCCGCGCTCGAACAGTGGATGCAGGTGAACACCTACGCCGAGGTCACCGTGCCGGGCCCGGAGGAATCCGTGCGCGACTGCCTCAATCGCGTGCTGCGCACCGTCTTCGAGCCGTGGGAACGCAACCCCCGGATGCTCGAGGCCTACCACTACGCGCGCACCGGCCCCGGCGGCGAACGTCTCGACAGCCAGGGCCTGGCCGCCGTCCTCCCCGCCGCGGCGGTCGCCCTGCGCGATATCGACCCCGGCTACCTGCACGATCTGGGGCTGATCCTGGGCAATATGGTGCTCGCGCTGATCGGCCGCTTCGCCACCGGCGCGCTGCCGAGCACCGAGATCCTGCCGACGCTGGAACGCACCGTCTACCGATTGACCGCCGACAACACCGTCGACGCCGCGCGGCGCTGACCCCTTCCCGCACAGCGTCTTCCGGGGTTTGCGGCGCGAATGCCACGTCCGAATTCCGCGCACCCGAACGAGCCGCGTCGGGACCGTTCAGGAATGGCGTGCCCGCGCCCTGATCACATTCGCCAGCCGATCCAGCGATTCCTGATTGCGCATCGCGAAGACGAGATCCTGGGCCGGTCCCGGCACGAAACGCGCGGGCCCACGCACCGCCCGTTCGATCATCCGGATGGTGGTCTGCCCGGGCACCGCCTCGGTGAGCGTCAGCTCGATCGCGGCCGAGCCGACCGACCACAGCCGTGCCTCCAGCTCCAGCCGATACGGTCGATCGATCGCGCGCACCACCGTGGTGTCGCTGATCAGCACCGGCCACAGGCCGAACCGGTAGTGGATGCGGCTGCCGACGGCGGGCCAGCCCGGGTCCACCTCGCCGATGTGGGAGGCCCCCACCACCCAGCTGGCGTAGAGCGAGCCGTCGGCCAGGGCCGCGAAGGCCTGCTCCGGCGGCACCGGCACGGTCACCTCGGCTGTCAGCACGTCTGATCTTCCTCGTCCGTCGCGGGAGTCCGGCCTCTCCAGGGTAATTCGTCGCGGCGGGCGTCGCCGGGTGAGATTTCCGCGCGCGCCCCGTACGGCACGCCGAATCGCGAAGATGCGGGAAAATTGCTGTACCCCGTTCGGACGTGGGATCGTTTTCCACATGTCCACGGAAGAAACCCGGCTCGGCGACCAGCCCGACCCGGCCGACGCGGCTGCCGAACACACCCTGTTCGGGCATCCGATCGGGTTGACCAACCTCTTCGGAGTCGAGCTGTGGGAGCGTTTCTCCTTCTACGGCATGCTCACCATCCTGGGCTACTACCTCTACTACTCCACCACCGACGGCGGACTCGGCCTGGATCAGGGCACCGCGCTGGGCATCGTCGGCGCCTACGGCGGCCTGGTCTACCTGTCCACGGTGCTCGGCGGCTGGATTGCCGACCGGGTGCTGGGTATGGAACGCACCGTGTTCTACGGCGGCGTGGTGGTGATGGCGGGCCACATCGCGCTGGCCGTGCTACCCGGACTGAGCGGCGTCGGCGTCGGTCTGGTGCTCGTCGCGCTGGGCAGCGGCGCGCTCAAAGCCAACGCGTCCTCGCTGCTGGGCACCCTCTACGCCCCCGCCGACGCGCGCGTGGACGGCGGCTTCACGCTGTTCTATCTCGGTATCAACATCGGCGCCTTCACCGGCCCGTTGCTCACCGGCCTGCTCCAGCGCGAGTGGGGTTTCCACGCCGGTTTCGCCGCCGCCGCGGTCGGCATGGCGCTGGGCCTGACCCAGTACGTGGTCTTCCGCCGCAACCTGGGCACCCACGGTCGCGAGGTCGCCAATCCCATCACCCGCCGCGAGCTGACCCCGGTGCTGATCGGGGTCGCGGTCGCCGCCGTGGTGGTGGTGATCGCCATCGTCGTCGGGCTGATCACCCTGGACAACCTCTCCGATGTCACCACCGGCGTCATCGTGGTGGCCTCGATCGTCTACTTCGCGGTCATGCTCACCAGCCCCAAGGTGGCCCCGATCGAACGCACCAGGGTGCGCGCGTTCATCCCGCTGTTCATCGCCAACGCGGTGTTCTGGTCGCTGTTCCAGCAGATGTTCACCATGCTCGCGGTCTACTCCGACGAGCGCATCGACTGGCGCATCTTCGGCTGGGAGGCCCCCGCGAGCTGGATCGGCTCGGTCGAGCCGGTCTGGATCATCGCGCTCTCGCCGCTGTTCGCGCTCATGTGGACCAAGCTGGGCAACCGGGCGCCGAGCACCCCGATCAAGTTCGCGCTCGGCGTGATCGGCATGGGCATCGCGTTCTGGCTGTTCGCGCTGCTGTCTGGCTTCGAGGGCAAGACGGTGCCGGTGCTGGCGGTCTTCGCCATCCTGGGCGGCTTCGCGATCTCGGAACTGCTGCTCTCCCCGATCGGCCTGGCCGTCACCACGCATCTGGCGCCCCAGGCGTTCCGCTCGCAGATGATGGCGCTGTATTTCTTCTCGGTCGGTATCGGCACCTCGATGGCGGGCACGCTGGCGCGCTACTACAGCCCCGACAACGAGACCGCGTACTTCGGCATCAGCGGCGCCGCCGCCATCGCGGCGGGCCTGGTCGTCGTGGCCATCGCCCCCTGGATCAAACGGCACATGCAGGGCGTGCACTGACCCGGCCCGGGTATTCCACGAAGACGTTCTGTACGAGAAGGAGAAACACCGTGTCGACACCGGAAGCCACCCCAGGAGCGCGCCGGACATCCGGCCGCGGGAGCGGATTGTTCCGCACCAAATCCGTGGAGCAATCCATTCTCGACACCGACGACCCCGATTCCCGGTTGCGCAAGGACCTCACCGCCTGGGACCTCACGATCTTCGGTGTCGCCGTCGTCGTCGGCGCGGGTATCTTCACCCTCACCGCGCGCACCGCGGGCAATGTGGCCGGGCCGTCGGTGTCGCTGGCGTTCGTCTTCGCCGCCATCGCGTGTGGCCTCACCGCGGTCTGTTACGCCGAGTTCGCCTCGACGGTGCCGGTCGCGGGCAGCGCCTACACCTACTCCTACGCCACCTTCGGTGAACTGGTCGCCTGGATCATCGGCTGGGACCTGATCCTGGAATTCGCGCTGGCCGCCTCGGTGGTCGCCAAGGGCTGGTCGCAGTACCTGGGCACCGTGTTCGGCTTCGAATCCGCCACCGTGCAGTGGGGTTCGGTGACCTTCGACTGGGGCGCGGTGACGCTGCTGGCCGTGCTCGGCGTGCTGCTGGCCATCGGCACCAAGGTGTCCTCGCGGGTCTCGGCGATCGCGGTGGCGATCAAGCTCGGCGTCATCGCGCTGGTGCTGGTGCTGGGCCTCACCTACTTCAAGGCGTCCAACCTCAGCCCCTACATCCCGCCGTCACAGCCCGCCGAGGACGGCGCCAGCGGCCTGCACCAGTCGCTGTTCTCCTTCGTCACCGGCGCGGGCGACAGCAACTTCGGGTGGTACGGCCTGCTCGCCGCGGCCAGCCTGGTGTTCTTCGCGTTCATCGGTTTCGACGTGGTCGCCACCGCCGCCGAGGAGACCAAGAACCCGCAGAAGGCGGTGCCGCGCGGCATCCTCGGCTCGCTGCTCATCGTCACCGTGCTCTACGTGGCCGTCACCCTGGTGCTCACCGGCATGGTGCCCTACACCGACCTCGCCGGTGACAACGCCACCCTCGCCACCGCCTTCGCCATCCACGGCGTGGACTGGGCCAAGAACGTCATCTCGATCGGCGCCCTGGCCGGTCTGACCACCGTGGTGATGGTGCTGTTCCTCGGCCAGACCCGCGTGCTGTTCGCCATGTCGCGCGACGGTCTGCTGCCGCGCTGGCTGGCCCACACCGGCTCGCGCGGCACCCCGGTGCGCCTGACCGCCATCGTCGGCGTGATCTGCTGCGTGTTGGCCGGTTTCGTCGATTTCGGCACCCTGGAAGAGATGGTGAACATCGGCACCCTGTTCGCCTTCGTGCTGGTCTCCATCGGCGTCATCGTGCTGCGCCGCACCCGCCCCGACCTGCCCCGCGGCTTCCGCGTCCCCTGGGTCCCGTTCGTCCCCATCCTGGCCGTCCTGGCCTGCCTGTGGCTCATGGTCAACCTCTCGGTCGACACCTGGCTGCGCTTCATCATCTGGATGGCCCTGGGCTTCGTGGTCTACTTCGCCTACGGCCGCCGCCACTCCGTCCTCGGCAAATCCACCCCCGACATCACCTGACCAGCACTTCGAGACAGCCCGGCCGCCCCGGCGTGCTCCCCCGCGACACGCCGGTCCGACCGAGAAAACCGACACGATTCCGGTACACCCGTACGAGTCGCTAGGCTGTCCCGGACGCCCCTATAGCCCAATTGGCAGAGGCAGCGGACTTAAAATCCGCCAAGTCAGGGTTCGAGTCCCTGTGGGGGCACTCCATCGGCGCGGGTCGATGACCTACCGCGCCGACTTCGCAGGTCAACCGACCTGCTCAGTCCGCGGGGAGTCCGCAGGTCGCGGCCCGGCATCCGTCGGCGCCCGGCCGTAACCTCAGGTCATCCAGCGGCCGGTCGAGCGGCTGGTCGTCAGGGCGAGGATGGTGCCGAACACGACGGTGGCGCACGCTGCCCAGGGCCTGGTTGCCGGAGTTCCTGCCACTGCGAGCGAGAGTGCGCTGAAGGTCGCGATGCCGGTGAACACCGCGACGATCCATCGGCCTACCCGCTGACGGAACATCATCGCCACCGAACCGGCCAACCAGATCATGATCGGCACCTCGAGCACCACCGCCACCGCGATACTCGTCCCGGACCGATCACCGACCGCGTCCTCGAGACTGCCGATGACAGCGGCGACCAGGAACGCCAGCACCGCGCACGCACCGGCGGCTACCGCCGACAGGATCGCCGCGGTCTTCGCGGCGGCGCCGGACGCGGCCATGTCCCCCTGACGTGTCATCTCCTCATCCCACCACAGCGACACCTACGGGCGAGATTCCGAATCTCGCCGTGGTGGGGCTATGTTGATCCGGCGACCGGCCGTGTGTGTGGACCGGTGGGTTCTTCGACTCGGTGGCGAAGGGATCGACATGGGCTCGGTGGTGGCCTGGATCGTGCGGACGGGGTGTGTGCTGGCCTTGGTGCTGGCGGGGCTCGGGGTGGGTGGGAGCGCTTCGGCGGGTCCGCCGGATTCGCCGGTGTGCGCGTGGCGGTTCATGTCGAACAGCACGGTGTTGAATGTGGCGTTCCCCGATGCGAATTCGACGTATTGGCTGATGCCGTACGCGTTGGGGGCCGGGGATTCGATCGAGTTGTCGGGGACGTACGCGGCGGCGCGGTACTTCTCGCTGAACACCTACGGAACCGATCTGGATACGGTCGACACCCTCAGGGATGACCAGATCGTGCCCGATCCGGGCAGTGCCAATCCGTTCGTGGACGCCGCTGCCGCCTCGCTGCCCGCGGACCAGAAGAAGTGGCATGCCACGTTGGTGAACGGGCCCGCCGATCACAGCCGCAATCAGTTGCGGGCGGTGGCGAGTGGGCAGGGGTCGCCGATCGGGTTCGTGATCGTGCGGGTGTATGTGCCGGACGATCCGTCCTCGCTCAGCGGTGGGGTTCCGCTGCCGGAGGTGACGCTCAGAATCGCGGGCGCCGAGGTCCCCGCCCAGCCGTGCGCGCAGCCCTTCGACCCGTCCACCTATACCGGCCCGGTGGCCGACGTCGCCAAGGACGCGTTCGATCGTGTGATCGCCGGTGCCGCCTCGGGCGCCTTCCCGGGCAACACCCCGGAGGCCGTCTTCAACAACCCGGCCAGCACCTCGGGCCTGTTCCCGAACGGCGACAACAAGTACGTCGGCACCCGCCTGAGTCATCAGCCGGGCCGACTGGTGGTGGTACGCGGCAAGGCACCGACCTTCCCGGACACCCGCGCGGGCCAGTCCCCCACCGACGCGACCCAGGTCCGCTACTGGTCGATGTGTCAGAACGACCTGCGCTCCCCCTACCCGGCCGTGGCCTGCGCCGCCGACTTCCAGACCGCCCTGGACGGCTCCGGCTACTACACCTACGTCCTCGGCGCGCCCGAGGATCTGCCGCGAGATCTCGACCCGACCGTCACGGTGATCCCCTGGGGCAGCACCGATGTGGACAAGGTCCTGTTCCTGCGCAATATGATCCCGAGCCCCGCCTTCTATCCGAATTCGATTCAGGCGTCGCAGGATTCGGGCAGCGACCCGGCCACGACGATGGGGCCGTACTACCCGAACACCGCCTACTGCGGCGCCGACACGTTCAGCACCGGCGGCGCCGCGGCATGCTTCGGGGAATGAGACGCGAACGCCCGCCGACGCCACGACCACCCGAGGGTTCGGGTCGCGGCGTCGACGGGCGGAGCGCGCGGGCTACTCGCTGGGGGCGGGTAGGTCGCAGTTGTCGACCTTCGGGTTGACTCCCAGGTAGTTGAGGGGGCCTGCGATCGTGGTCACCGCGAGGGTGCCCAGGGTGGCGCAGTTCTGGTCCCTGTCGGTGAAATAGCCGCGCTGAGCTGCGGCGATCACGCCGATGAGCAGCCAGACCAGCACGATGATCGACAGGATGCGGGTGGTATTGACCGGCATGATGTCCTCCTACGTGGTCAGGTCCGACCGCGGTCAGTAGTAGTGCCTACGGCCGCCGACCGGACGACCGACGGAACCCGCGAGGACGAGGACGAGCCCGATCACCAGCAGCACGACGCCGATGGTGCTGAGCAGCGAAATGCCGAAGACGACTCCGGCGATGAGGAGAATTGCGCCGAGAAGAATCATGGAACTCACCTGTTCGGTAACAACTTTCGCGACACGCCGGGTAGCGCGCCCCGTAACTGGCGTATGCCCGGTCGCGCCGAGCACAAACAGCTCCGTCAGGAAGTCCTTTTCTGCCGGACGCCGCGCCGCCAGACCTCGGCCAGGGACTGCGTCGCGGCGATATCTCGGGTCGGGTCGCCGTGGACGAGCAGCAGGTCCGCGCGCAGGCCCGGCGCGATCCGGCCGCGGTCACCGAGCCCGAAGTGCCGGGCAGGCAGGCTGGTCGCCGCGGCGAGCGCCTGGGTCGGTGACAATCCCGCTTCGGTGAGCAGGACCAGTTCGCGGTGCAGGCCCGAGCCGTGGGCGGGGGCGAACGGGGTCGCATCGGTGCCAGCGAGCAGCGGGACGCCCGCCTCGTGCAGCGCGCGGGCCACCCGCAGGGCGTTGGCGAAGGTGCCGTGGCCCGCGTGGTCGGCGGCGCGCTGCTGTTCGATGGCCTCGAAGTAGGCGAGGGTGCTGATGACGAACGCGCCCTGGTCGCGCACGCGGTCGATCAGGCGCCGGGTGGTGGCGTCGTCGGCGAGGTCTGCCCAGACGTGGCCGAATCCGTCGACTCCGGCGTCGAGGGCGATGGTCACTTCACGGGCGGTGATGGCGTGGGCGATGACGCGCAGTCCCTGGTCGTGCGCGGCGCGGGTGAGCGCGGTGACAGTCTCGGGACCGAGGGCGGGCAGCGCGGTGCCCTGGGTGGCGCCGTCGTCGATGACGATCTTGAAGTAGTCGGCGCCCTCGGCGACCCGGGCGGCGACGAAGGCGGCCGCGTCCTGCGGGCCCGCGACGGTGTCGAACGGCGCGGCGGCCCGCACCAGGTCGGGGCGCCCGCTGCTCGCCAGCGCGGACAGCAGCTGGCTGGGGTGCCCGTGCGGCGCGGTCGCGAGGGTGCCGGGGCTGCGCAGGTCGGCGAGGTCGTCGCGGGCGGCGGCGAGGCGGCGCTGCTCGGGCAGGATCCGCGGCGGGCAGAACATATCGAGTTCGGTGGTCACGCCATGGCGCAGGGCCTCGGCCAGGCTGCCCTCGAAGACGTGGGTGTGGGCGTCGATCAGGCCGGGCAGCAGGGTGTTGCCGATGCCGTCGATCTCGAGCTCGGCCGGGCCGTCCGCCGCGACGATCACCCCACCCTGGACGACGACCTCGGCCCGCTCGGTGACAGTGGTGCCGTCGAACACCCGCACGTCCCGGATGCGGGTTCGCGGTCCCGCGTCGGACGTGCCGCTGGAGCCGAGAAACTGTGCGCCCGTGGCGATCCCGGCGATGCCTACGCCGGTGGCGGCCGCCGCGCCGAGAAACCAGCGGCGGTCGCGTCCCTTGTTCTGTGGTGTCGTTGTCATGAGCGGTCTCCTCCTCGGGGATGGTCGTCAACGAAGAGGGCGCCGCGACCACGGCCTGTGACATCGCGCGGAGGTGATCCATCCCATGGCGCGCCGATGTCACGTTTCGTGGCCGCGATCACTCCAAGATGGAGACACCCGAGGAGGCACCATGACCGACAGCCCGACCACGCGCTATCTCGGCCACCGCGAACTGTTGTTCTCGATCGTCTACAACATGCTCGGCTCGGTCGCCGACACCGAGGACGTGCTCCAAGACGTCTGGCTCGCCTGGACGTCGAACAGCGAACGGCACGTGGACAATCCGCGTGCCTACCTGGTGCGGATCGCCATCAACGCGGCACTGGCCAGACGCGCCACGGTGCAGCGACGACGGGAAACTTATGTGGGCCAATGGCTTCCGGAACCACTGCTCACCGAACCGGATGCCGCCGAGCCGGTCCTGCGGACCGAGACGTTCTCGATGGCCCTGCTCGTCGTGCTGGAAACCTTGTCCCCGCTCGAACGCGCGACCTTCGTCCTGCACGAGGCATTCGCCTTCTCCCACACCGAGATCGCCGAGATGCTGGGCCGCTCCCCCGCCGCCGTGCGTCAGCTCGCCCATCGCGCCCGCGAGCACGTCCGCGCCCGGCGGCCACGGCACCCCACCGACGACCACACCCGCGCCGAGGTGACGCGGCGTTTCGTCGAGGCGGCGCTCGGCGGCGACCTCACCGCCCTGCTCGATGTCCTCGCCCCCGAGGTCACCCTGTGGACCGACGGCGGCGGCAAGGGCCCCGCCGTGAGCCTGCGCCCCGTGCGCGGTCGTGACCGCGTCGCCGCCCTGTTCAACGCCGTCGCGGCGGGTATCGACCAGCCCTACGACGTGCGCTACCGTCCCGTCAACGGCGACGCGTCCGCGTTGATCTTCGATACCGGCGCGCCGCTGGCGGCGATCATCGTGGAGGTGACCGACGGGCGCGTCCAGGGGATCTACGCGGTCACCAATCCCGACAAGCTCACCCACGTGGGCTGAGCGGCTACGGGCAGTCGGGTGCGGGCGCGTCGACGAACAGCGGTTCCCCGACGCGGTTGAGGTAGGCGACGTAGAGCACGGCGGGCGCTGTCCCGAGATTGCGGCCGACGTGCACGTGGTCGGGCCCGATGGTCTCGGACAGGCCCTGACCGGCGGCATAGGTGGTCGCCACACAGTCGGCCTCGTAGCGGGTCACCTGCCCGGCGGTCACGAAGGCGAGGACGGTGTTGTCGTGATAGTGCCAGCCGAGCGTGCCCCCGGGCGCGAGGGTGATGCGCCGGAAGGTGAACACACTCGGCAGCGCGGCGAAGGGGCTGAAGGCGCTCACGTCGACCTGCGCCAGCGGCTCGACCGTCACCCCCGACGCCGGGGTGGCCGACGCCGAAGGCGCGAGAGCGACAACCGCGGCAGCCGTGACCACGGCGCCGCAGACAGCCTTCCGAGAGGCCCGCATCTTCGTAGTATACGAGCTTTCCACCCGCTTCGACCTGCGAAAATGCGGGCGGGGTGTTATCCGGCGGTCAAGCCCTTGGCGATATGGGTGACCTGGATTTCATTGGAGCCCGCGTAGATCATCAGCGACTTGGCGTCGCGGGCGAGCTGTTCGACCTTGTACTCGGCCATGTAGCCGTTGCCGCCGAAGAGCTGCACGGCCTCCATGGCGACCTCGGTGGCGGCGCGCGAGGAATAGAGCTTCATGGCGGAGGCTTCGGCGAGGGTCACCTTGTCACCGGCGGCGGTGCGCTCGATGGCGTTGAACACCATGTTCTGCACATTGATTCGCGCGATCTCCATCTCGGCCAGCTTGAGCTGGATGAGCTGGAACTGCGCGATCTCCTTGCCCCACAGTGTGCGGGACTTGGCGTAATCGACGCACAGGCGGTGACATTCGTTGATGATGCCCAGCGCCAGCGAGGCGATGCCGATGCGCTCGACCACGAAAGACTCTTTGGCACTGTCCTTTCCGTCGCCCTTGGCGGCGTTCTCGGTCTCGCCGAGCAGCCGGTCGGGGGTGATGCGGACGTTCTCGAAGAACAGTTCGCCGGTGGGCGAGGAGTTCATGCCCATCTTCTTGAACGGCGGGCTCTGCACGAAACCGGGCATGCCCTTGTCCAGCACGAAGGCCAGCACCTTGCGGTCGCGGCGGTCGGTGCCGTCCTGTTCGTCGAGCTTGGCGTAGACGATGGTGACGTCGGCGTAGGGGCCGTTGGTGATGAAGGTCTTGCGCCCGTTGAGGATGTAGTCCTCGCCGTCGCGACGCACATAGGACTTCATCCCACCGAAGGCGTCGGACCCGGAGTCCGGTTCGGTGATGGCCCACGCGCCGACCTTGGCCATGGTGACCAGGTCGGGCAGCCAGCGCTTCTTCTGCGCGAGGGTGCCGCGGCTGCGGATGGTGCCTGCGGCGAGCCCGAGGCTGACCCCCATCGAGGCCACCAGCCCCAGGCTCACCCCGGCCAGCTCACTGTTGAGCACCACCCCCATGCTGCCCGCCCCGCTGAGTCCCCCACTCGACTTCCCGGCCCCGCTGTCGCCCGCTTCCTCCCGGGCCAGCGCCTTCTCCAGCCCGTCCCGCGCCATCTCGTCGATCCCGAAGGTGGCGAACATCTTGCGAATGATGTCGAACGGCGGCAGCGCCCCGCTCTCCAGCTGGTCGACCTGCGGGGTGATCTCCTTGGCGATGAACCCGCGCACGGCCTCACGGAACATCAGGTCTTCGTCGGACCACTGGTACATCTCTGGACTCCCTGGGAGCTCGCCGGAACTTTTCCTCAAATATAGAACAGGTTCTAATTTTCTAGGGGAAGATGCGGCCGGTACGGACTCGGGCCGGGTTTTCGCAGGTCCGCGCTACCGTGGAGGGATGAGTGGTCAGCGGGTGCCGGGTGGGGTCGTGCATGCGTTGCCTGATGATCTGCGGGTGGCGTTGTCGGGGAACGCGGTGGCGTTGGCGGCGTGGCGGGATATCACGCCGTTGGCGCGTAACGAGTTCATCTGCTGGGTGGAGGATGCCAAGCAGGCTGCTACGCGGGAGCGGCGGATTCGGCGGACGCAGGAGGAGTTGGCGGAGGGGATGCGGCGGCCGTGTTGTTGGCCCGGATGCGCGCACCGGGAGCGGACGGGGAGCGCGTAGGCCGTGGGCGCGTGGTCAGCGGTGTCCGGCTCGGGTGAGGAGGGGGGCGACGAATTCCTCGAGCATGTGGCGTTCGTCGGCGGCGTCGCGGCCGGGGGTGATCAGCAGGGAGACGATGACGCGGGTCAGCCAGCGGGACAGGCGGGCGCGGTCGGGGTCACTGAGGTCGGTTCCGGCGAACATCGAGGCGGCCAGCGATTCGATGACGTCGGATTCCTGGCTGATGCTGCCCGCCGGGCCCGCGTCGCCGCGAAACCAGGCGATGAGCAGCGGGTCGGCGCGGACCTCGGCGATCGCGCCGAGCATCGCGGCGATGACGCGCTCGGCGGGATCGGTGATGTCGCGGACCCGCTCGGCGATCCGGGCGACGACGCGCCGGGTCTCCCGGTGGACGAAGGCGACGCGGACCGCCTGCCGGTTGTCGAAGTAGCGGTACAGCGTGGCGCGCGAACAGCCCGCCGCCTTGGCGATATCGGCCATGCCGACCGCGGTCACGCCCTGCTCGGCGAAGAGTTCGGCGGCCGCGTCGAGGATGCGTTCGGCGGCCAGATCGGCCCGGTCGGTGGCCAGCCAGTCTCCGCTCACACTGTTCCTCCTACCGGGTCCGGGCGCCCGTCGAGACTACCCACGCGAACGCGCACACCCGGAACCCGCACCGAGCACCGTCACGGACCGGCGTGGAACGGGACCGAGATCGGCCAGCGCACGTAGTTCCCGTGCGACCACCGGACCGCGTCGAGGTCGACGGTGAATTCGGGGCAGCGGGCCAGCAGTTCCTCCAGCGCCACGCGCGCTTGCATGCGGGCGGCCGCGGCACCGAGGCAGTGGTGGTGGCCGTGGCTGAAGGTGAGGATGCGCTTGGGGTTGCGTCGGACGTCGAGTTCGCCTGCGGTGGGACCGAATTCGCGGTCGTCGCGATTGGCCGACCCGTAGAGCAGCAGCACGCGGCGACCGGCGGGGATGGTGGTGTCGTGCAGGGTGATGTCGTGGGTAGCGGTGCGGGCCAGGCCCTGCACCGGGGAGGTCATCCGGAGGAACTCCTCGACGGCGTCGGGGATGAGGGCGGGGTCCTCGGCGAGCAGCGCGCGCTGCTCCGGTGCCGCGCTGAGCAGCTGGACGGCGCCGCCCAGATTGCCGGTGGTGGTGTCGTTGCCGCCGGTGATCATGGTGAAGGCGAAACCGAGGACGGCGATCAGGCCGTCGTTGTCGCCGTCGGCGCCGAGGCCGGAGGCCAGCAGGTGTGAAATGGTGTCGTCGCCCGGTTCCACGCGGCGGCGGGCGATGAGTTCGGAGAAGTAGCCGACCAGTTCGCCGACCGCGGTGAAGGCGTGCTGATCACCGGCAGCCAGTCCGGCGCCCGCGACCGCGCCGCCTACGATGTTCTCGGTCCACTCGTCGAACTTGCCGTGATCACGTTCCGGCACACCGAGATAGTGCGCGACCACCATGGTCGGCAGCGGCTTGAACAACTCGGCGACGATGTCGCCCGAGCCCGCCGCCCGCAACCGCTCGATCCGTTCCACCACGAAGCGTCGCACGGCAGGCTCCACCGAATTCACTTGGCGTGGCGTGAATCCCGGGGCGACGCGGCGCCGGAAGTCGGTGTGCTCGGGCGGGTCCATGAACACGAACGGCTTGACCCCACCGAATCCGGCAGCCGCCAGATCGACGTAGTCGACGGTCAAACCCGCTGCGGAGGAGAAGCTTTCGGGATCGCGCGCCGCCGCCCAGACGTCGGCGTGCCGGGACAGCACGTAGAAGTCGTGATCTTCCCGCCCGTCCGGCACGACACGGTGGACGGGGTCGTGCTCGCGCAGGGCCGCGTACATCGGCCAGGGATCACGCCAGGTCTCCCCGGAGCGAAGTTCGAAGGCCACCGACTGAGACGTCGTTGTACTCATGACTCGAAGATAAGACAAATATCACTATCTGTCTAATATGAAATTCGGTTGCCCCGCCCGGCAGCGCTGTGGCCTGCTGGAGCGCGATGAAGACACAGCGCCCGGGGAACGCCCGGTCTCTCCACAACGGCCTGAAACTGCACCGGCACGAAGTGCGGTCGGTGCCCGGTGTCCGCACGGTGATCACCCTGCGCCCCGGCACTCACGCGCGGTTCAGCACCAACCGCTTCCACGACACCTGGCACGTCCTCAGCGACGACCACGGCGCCCGCCTGCTCGCCCACCTGCTGTGGGGGCTGTCGTATCAGGCCCGCCCGGGCACGGTCGTGCTGATCGACCGGGAATTCCTCCTGCCCACCCCGTTCGACGCCGACCCGGCCGATCCGATCGTCCTGGTCCCCGGCTGGTGCACCTCGTTCGACGACGACGGCGCATCACGCCTGAAACGCCTTCTCCCCCTGGGTAAATCCGACGGCACGATCCGCTGGCAGACCTTCGGTCTCGGCCCGGCCGCTCGACCGGAAGCCCTCGAACAGCGCGCCGCGCACACCTGGTACCGCGACGTGCGCGGCGACGTCACCCGCCGACGCGGACTGCTCGTCCTCACCCCCGCGACACCGCACGACTGCCGCACCTGGGCGCTCGACGCCGCCCGCCTGGACACGGCCACCTACGGCACCGACTACACCTACCTCGACGCCTGGGATCACGGGAACGACGGCGAGATCCAGGTCTTCCGTCGCTTCCGGAGCATGGTCGGCACGGCCACCCGGGCACGTGCCCAGGTCATCGCCCGCGACGAATTCACCGAAACGCCGGACGACCTACGCGCGGAGATCTGGGCCCAGGCCGATCACCTCCGCCACGAAAACCGCCCGCGCACCCGCACCGGTACCGCCCCGACGGCATCCGTCCCCCGCCAACGGGCCCCGATCCGTCCGACCCGGGCCCGTGTCGGACGGGTGATCACCACGCGCTGAGGGCTGGGCCTGGTCGGCCGATGCTCCCACCAGAGCGTGGTGATCAGCGGTCCAGCTCAGGAACCCCGGACGATGGACATGGCGATGCCGTCGAGGATGTCGTGTTCGCTGACGACGAGTTCGGAGATGCCCGCGCGGCGGGCGAGTTCGTCGGCGAGGACTTCGGTGATCACGGCGCCGCCGCCGATCACGTCGACGCGGCCGGGGTGCATGGGGCCCAGGGCCGCGCGCTCGTCGTGGTCCATGGCGATGAGGCGGTCGCAGACGGCGTGGACCTCGGGCAGGCTCAGGCGGGTGAGATGGACGCGCTCGGAGTCGTATTCGGGGAGGTCGAGGGCGACGGCGGTGATCGTCGTCATGGTGCCCGCGACGCCGACCCAGGTGTGGACCTGGTCGACGGGGACCTTGGTGAAGGCTTCGTCGAGCTTGGCCTGCGCGAATTCCCGTGCGGCGGTGACTTCGTCGGCCGTGGGTGGGTTGCCGGGCAGACAGCGTTCGGTGACGCGGACGCAGCCGATGTCGGCGGAGAAGGCCGCTCGCACGCCGTTCTCGTCACCGACGACGAGTTCGGTGGAGCCGCCGCCGAGGTCGACGACCACGAAAGGCCCTGCGTCGGAGGCGAGTTCGCCCACCGCACCGGCGAACGACAAGCGCGCCTCTTCGTCGCCGGTGATCACCTCGGCGACCGCGCCGGGGACCACCTGGCCGAGTTCGGCGCGGGTCATCTCGAAGAAATCGTCGCGATTGGCGGCGTCGCGGGTGGCGGAGGTGGCCACCATGCGCACGCGGGTGACGCCGGTCGCGGTCATGACGTCGACGTAGTCGGCCAGGGCGGCGCGGGTGCGGTCGATCGCCTCGGGGGCCAGGCGGCCGGTGGCGTCGACGCCCTGGCCGAGGCGGACGATGCGCATCTCCCGGTGCACGTCGGTCAGGGTGCCGTCGGCCCCCACCTCGGCGACCAGCAGACGGATCGAGTTGGTTCCGCAGTCCACTGCGGCGATGCGCTCACCCATGGTTCCTCCTGATCTCCGGCACCACACCGGGGTTGCCCGCGATTATGCCCGGTGCACCGGACTCGGGGTCCACCGTTCGGCGCCCGGCCGGTGCGGGAAAGCCGTGCCACGCGGACCGGGCCGGTCGACCAGGTCAACCATGCCGTGCGCCCCGCCCCGCGGACCGGGCCCGATCGGCGGGGCTGATCGTGCCGTGCGGTCCGGCCGCGCGGGCCAGTCAGCAGGGCCGACCGTGCGGCGCGGGGCCGAGCCGGGGTATGGCTAGGCCGACTCGTCGGACGTGCGGGACGCGGGCCAGTCGGCGGGGATGGCGGTACCGCGCAGACCGGCGTCGGCGGCCAGGGCGACGGCCTCGTCACCGAAGGGGTTCACGCCGGGGCCCTTGGCGAGGGAGTGCGCGATGAGCACGTGCAGGCACTTGACCCGGTCCGGCATGCCACCGCCGGTGAAATCCGTACCGAGCGACTCGATCTCGTTGCGTTCGGCCAGGTAGGACTCGTGCGCGGCGCGGTAGGCGGCGGCGAGTTCGGGGTCGGCGGCGAGGCGTTCGGTCATCTCGCGCATCACCCCGGCCGATTCCTGGCGGCTGGCCTCGGCGGTCAGGCGCGGGTCGGTCAGGTAGTAGAGGGTGGGGAACGGGGTGCCGTCGGGCAGGCGCGGGGCGGTCTTGACCACGGCGGGCAGGCCGTCGGGGGTGCGGTACGCGACGGCGAGGACACCGCGCGGCTCGCGGCCCAGCTGCCCGGCGATGATCTCGAGGTCGCGCTCGTTCGGTGCGGTCACCGTGGTCCTTCCTGGACGGGTTCGGAGATGCTGCGCCACAGGTCGGTGTACCAGGGGTCGGGCTCCGTGGTGCGGGTGCTCATCGGCGGCGGGGCCGGGGCTTCGATGCCGGGGACCTGCACGATGTAGGGGGTTTCGCCGGGCATCACCAGGCGCAGCCGGTCGCGCGCCTCGGAACGGATATAGGCCGGGTCCTCCTGCTGGGCCCGGCGATCACGCAGGGCGGCGAGGTCGGCGTCGAGTTCGGCGCGTTGCTGGGCCAGGGCGGCCGCTTCGGCGCGCTGACTGAAATAGGTGCGCGTCGGCACGGCCAGGGTCAGCGCGAGTCCGCACAGCACGGCCGCCAGGATCACCGCTTTGCCGGTCGAGAGACCGAGGATGGTGTGTTCGCCGCGTTCGAGCTTGCCGCTGGGCTTGCGCTTGGCACCGGCCGCGGATTCGGGGCGGCGCCGGGTGGTGCGTTTGGCCGCGGTGGGGCGGCCGGGAGCGTCGAGGTGACTGGGGCGGGAGCGCGAGGTCCGCGACGTGCGGCGGTCCCCACGTCCACCCGGACTGGTCCCACGCGCACGTCGCTCGGTCATTCGCTCCCTACCCCGTCATCCGATCAGAATTCGCCGGTGAAACGCGGGAAGGCCACGTCACCGGCGTAGCGTGCCGAGTCACCGAGGGCGTCCTCGATGCGCAGCAGCTGGTTGTACTTGGCGACGCGCTCGGAGCGAGCGGGGGCGCCGGTCTTGATCTGGCCCGAGCCGACGGCGACCGCGAGGTCGGCGATGGTGGTGTCCTCGGTCTCGCCCGAACGGTGCGACATCATGGTCTTGTAGCCGTTGCGGTGCGCGAGCTCGACGGCGTCGAGGGTCTCGGTGAGGGTGCCGATCTGGTTGACCTTCACCAGCAGCGCGTTGGCCGCGCCCTTGGCGATGCCCTCTTCCAGGCGCTCGGGGTTGGTGACGAACAGGTCGTCGCCGACCAGCTGCACCTTGTCGCCGATGGAATCGGTGAGCGCGACCCAGCCGTCCCAGTCGTCTTCCGAGAGCGGGTCCTCGATGGAGACCAGCGGGTAGCGGGTGAGCAGGTCGGCGTAGAACTCGCCCATCTCGGCGGCGGTGCGGACCTTGCCCTCGAACTTGTAACCCTCACCGGCGGTGTAGAACTCGGTGGCGGCCACGTCGAGCGCCAGCGCCACGTCGGTGCCGAGCTTGTAGCCCGCGCGCTCGATGGCGACGCTGATCAGGTCCAGGGCCTCCACGGTGCCCGCGACGTCGGGGGCGAAGCCACCCTCGTCACCAAGACCGGTGGACAGGCCCTTCTCCTTGAGCACGGCCTTGAGCGAGTGGTACACCTCGGTGCCCCAGCGCAGCGCCTCGCGGAAGGTGGGGGCGCCGATCGGGGCGACCATGAACTCCTGGACATCGACGCCGGTGTCGGCGTGCGCGCCACCGTTGAGGATGTTCATCATGGGCACCGGCAGCACGTGGGCGTTCGGGCCGCCCAGGTAGCGGAACAGCTCCAGGCCCGAGGACTCGGCCGCGCCACGCGCGACGGCCAGCGACACGCCGAGCAGGGCGTTCGCGCCGAGGCGGGACTTGTCGGGGGTGCCGTCCAGATCCAGCAGGACCTGGTCGACGGTGCGCTGCTCGACGGCGTCGAGGCCGATGATGGCGGGCGCGATCTCGTCGAGGACACCCTCGACGGCCTTGGTGACACCCTTGCCGTTGTAGCGGTCGCCACCGTCACGCAGCTCCACGGCCTCGTGCTCGCCGGTGGACGCGCCGGACGGAACATCCGCCCTGGTCAGGGTGCCGTCGTCGAGGGCGATCTCGACCTCGACAGTGGGATTACCGCGCGAATCCAGGATCTCGCGCGCTCCGACCTGTTCGATGATGGCCACGAAAACGACTCCTTACGACTGAAGGCACGGTAGGTCTCACGGGATGGGCCGTGCGGTTGCGAGCCTATCGTCTCTGCGTGACGCGTAGTAACCGGCACTCCGGGGCCGTGGCGAACTACACGCGACGTCCGATGCTGTAGGTCGCGGCCCGGTCGCGCACCACGCGCATGTACTTGTTGGACTGGTTGTAGGCGAACAGGGCGCGCTGCCAGCCGTCGGCGGAGGTCAGATCACCGCCGCGGATACACAGGTAGCGGGCGGCGGTGAGGGCGGCGTCGTCGATGTTCTGCGGGTCGAGCACGCCGTCGCCGTTGGCGTCGACCGCCCAGCGCTTCCAGGTCTCCGGGATGAACTGCAACGGGCCGACCGCGCGGTCGTAGGTGGTGTCGCCGTCGAGTTGGCCGCCGTCGGTGTCGCGGATCTCGGCATTGCCCTTGGTACCGTCGAGCGCCACCCCGATGATCGCCGGACGCACCGTGCCGTCGGCGCCCACCCCCGCGCCGCGGTGGGTGCCGTGCCCGCTCTCCACACTCGCGATCCCGGCGAGGGTCGTCCAGGCGATCCCGCACTCGGGCCGTGACTTGGCCAGCACCGCCGCCGCGTACCCGTAGGCCTCAAGGGCCACCGACTCGATGCCGACCGCCCCGGACTGCTCGTCGGCCCAGTCGCGCAACTGGTCGGCCGCGCGGCCCGGCGCGTCCACATCGATCACCGGGAGCGCGGCGCCGGGGCCGGGCGGCATGTCGCCGGGGATCGACGCGAGCGAACTACAGCCCGCGAGCAGCGCGAACACCGCGACAGCGGCGAGGGCGCCTACCTTCTGTCCAGTCACTCAACCCATCATCCAGATGCGCGGGCCCCTCGGCACGTCTCACAGTGACTTCTCAGAGTGGACCGAGGCAGACGGTGGAGCCGTCGCCCACCGATTGCTTGCGGGTCATGCGGGCTTCGCCGGGGGAACAGGGCATGTCGGATTCGTCGTAGACCGAGGTGACGGTGCCGTCCGCGCCGGGCGCGTCGCACGCGATCAGTTCCGGCATGGCGGTGCCGCCGAAACCGGCCACGCAGTCACCGGGTTTCGCGTACCCGAGGTTGCGCTGGTCGGCCGGACCGAAGCACACCACCACGACCAGGTCGGTGCGTTCGGTCCGGGTGACGGTCGACGAGGTCACATTGCGCACGCCGCCGCAGGCGAATTGGCCGGGGTCCACGTACTGGGTGTGAGCCGCGAGCACGCGATAGCGAGCGGAATCGTTGTCGCACGGGACTTTCGACCGCGCTTCGTCGGTGTAGCAGTCGCCGACCTGTCCGCCGAACGCGCCGGTCGCGAAGGAATTGGTCTTGGTGCACACGACCAGAGCGCGGCCACCGAGCGAGGTCTGCGCGTAGGCACCCCGGGTCTCGGGGTGTGCCTTGCAGGCGTTGTCGGTGACCGGGATCTTGATGTGCAGTTCGGTGGCGATCACGTCCAGGCCAGCCCGCCGGTCACCGCAGGGGAACCGTTCGATCTGGTCACCCGCCTTCTTCACGTCGATGCAGTCCCCCGCCCGCAGACTGCCCGGATCGACGGTGTTCTCGCGGGTCGGTTGCAGACACAGCGCGATGCTCGCCGACGTTCCGGGTTCGCTCGGTTCGGCAACGGCGCGGGTCGCGTCGGCGTATTTCAGGCAGGCTGTTTCAACCGGCCACTGGATCGACTCACGCCCGATGACGCGGTAGGCGGCACCCAATGTGCCACAGGCTATTTCGGCGGGTTGAACACTGGCGCCGACACAGTCACCCACGGCCATCACGTCGGGGTCGGGACGGGTCAGAAAATAGGCGGCGAGCCCGGCCGCGACGGCGACGACGAGAGCGACCAGTGGGGCGAGCCAGTAGACGAGACGGAGGGTGGAGCGCTTCGTCGGCGGTTCGGGGAGTGGCTGTTGCCAGACCGGTTGGGGGTGGTGCCGGTGGGCATCGGTGAGGTGCGGTGGCTGGTGCGCCATCGGGCGGCGTCTCCTGAAATCGGTTGCGGGACAACCCGATGACATCGGAGGGTCGTTCTGGGGTGTTACGCGGACGCTCGAGCGGGGCGCTCGGCCGTGACCTTCGTCTCGACCGCAATCGAACCGAAGCGGGACACGCCATCCCGTCGATTCACATCTCGCAGGTCCTGGGGTAGAAGTAGTGTTATATGGATTGGCTATTTCGCTTTGGATGCATTAGGTAAGTCTTGCCTAATTAGATGTCAAGCACTACCTTCGCACATCGATTGCCCACATCACCCGCGTTCGACCGATGCGAAGAAGGGAAGGCCGGTGAAAAGCGTTCTCTCCGAACGTCTGACGATTCACCTGCACGACATCGAACACCGCGAGTTGCCGCTCGACGCCGCCGAGGCCGTCCGTGCGCTCGCCGCCGATATTCGTCACCGCTTAGGTGATTCGCCACACACTATTACCTTGCACGACCCCGCGCTACTCGACCAGATCGAGCGGCGCGCGGCGGAATTGCCCGAGTCGGTGCGGATCGCGGTGCGACCGCCCGCCACCGCGGCGGGCGCCACCGTGGTCCATGGATTACCGGTCCACGACGCCGAATTCGGCCCCACTCCGGCACATTGGCAGGCCGCCGCCGAATCGGCCGGTCACCCGGCGCATTCCGGCTCGCTCGAACTCGATATCGCGATGCTGCTGCTGGCGCGTTGCGCCGGTGAGCCGTTCGGGTGGCAGGGCCAACAGAACGGGCGGCTGGTGAACAACATCGTGCCCGCCGCCGGTCACGAGGACGAACAGTCGGGCGCGAGCAGTTCCACCCTGCTCAGCCCGCACACCGAGGACGCCTTCCACGCCCGGCGCGCGAATCTGCTGATGCTGGTGTGCCTGCGCAATCCCGACTCGGTCGCCACCACGGTGTCCTCGGTGCGGCAGGTGCGGTTGTCCGAACAGGACCGGCGGGAACTGCGCACCCCCACGGTGCCGATCCTGCCCGACGTGTCCTACGGCAGCGGATTCGGCGCCGACGCCGCGCCGCTGCCCACCCTGTGGCTCGATGAAACAGGTTCCGAAACACTGCGTTACGATCCCGCCTACACCCCGCTCGACGACGCCGGACCGGCGTATCGGGCGGCCTATACCCGGCTCACCGCCGAACTCGCCCGGGTCTGCCAGGCCCCCGCCCTGGCTCCCGGCGAGATCCTGCTGGTGGACAACGATGTCGCCGTGCACGGCCGGGTGCCGTTCCGCGCCCGCTACGACGGCACCGATCGCTGGCTCAAACGCGTCAACATCCGGCTGCCCGAACGCCGCCGCCGTCCGCAGGAATCGTCCGAGAATGGGTACGGGCAACACGTGGTCGCGCCGTTCCGGGCGAGCACGGATCGGACAGCAGAGCGGGGCAGCACAGATGAACGAGGATCCGTTGAACAACCGTGACCGGAGCGTCCCCCTGCGGGTGCTCTCGCGCAGCGATCTGGCCGAGGTGCCGATCACGCCCGCCGAAGTGGTCCGGGCCGTGGAGGACGCCTATCTCGCCTTCGCTGCGGGCGAATCCGACAATCCCCGCAAGCTGAGCGTGGCCGATCCGGGCGGCTCGTCGGTGTCCTACGCCATGCTCGGACGCGACGGTCGGCGCCGCGTGGTGGCCATGAAGACCTCCTACAAGTTCGACCCCGGCCACGACCGCAGCACCAAGCGCTACTACACCACCATCACCCTCTACGACGACACCACCGGCGCTCCGATCGCGATGATGGACTGCGCCAGGGTGGGCGCCTTACGCACCCCGGCGGTCTCGGCGCTGCTGGTGCGCGAGACCGTCCGGCGCGGTGCCGAGAGCGCACTGCTCATCGGCACCGGCACCCAGGGCCGTAATGCCCTGCCGCATCTGTTGGCCGCGAATCCGCAGCTGCGCAAGCTGATGGTGTACGGCACCCATCCCGAGGGGTTGGCCGCGGTGCACACGCATCTGGCCGAAGCGGCGCCGCACGCGCTGCTCGAGGTGGTCGACGATCCGTACGCGGCGGCGGGCGGCGCCGATGTGGTGCTGGCGACGGCCGGTCCGGGCACCGAGGTCGCGCTCGAATCCGAGCATCTGGCACCGGGTTCGGTGGCGGTACTCGTCGGCTACGGCCTGGCGCCCTCGACCCTGGTCGAGGCCGACCGGGTGGTCGCCACCAGCGCCGCGCAGATGGCGCTGACCGGCACCGACATGGCCGGACCGGACGGCACCCTGCGCTCGGTGGACGCCGAACTGCCGCAGGTGCTCACCCGCGCGACCCCGGCCCGCCGCGGTGAGGACGAGAAGATCTTCGTCTACAACAGCGGTCTGGTGCTGACCGATATCGCCGTGGCGCACGCGCTCGCGGCCCGTGCCATCGCGGAGGGCAGAGGTACCGAGGTGCCGCTGTGGGACTAGCGGACGCCGGAGGCGGGATCGCCGGTGCCGCAACGGTTCCGGGCGATCCCGTGCCGGTTCCCGCCGACAACGGCGGGGGGAAGTCGCCAGTGCGTGACAGGACGCTCGGAGGCGGATTCTGCGCGCCGCCGATGCCCGCCCGACCCGACGCGCTCCACGAACGGCTGCTGGCCGATCCCGTAATGCTCGCCGAGATCGCCGAGGCGATCGGCGGGCCGTTCCACGTGCTGTTCCCGGAGCGGGTCGCGGTGAACATCCGCGCGTTCCAGGCTGCTTTCGCCGCCGCCGGAGTCGACGGGTTCGTGTACTTCGGGAAGAAGGCGAACAAGGCGGCGGCCGTGGCGCGGGCGTGCGCCGAGGCCGGGGCCGGAGTCGATGTGGCCAGTACCGGCGAGCTGGTGGCGGCCTTGGCGCAGGGGGTGCGTGGGGACGAGCTGATGGTCACCGGGCCCGCGAAATCCGACGAGTTGCTCTGGCTGGCCGCGCGACACCGGGCGGTGATCGCGATCGACGCGCTCGACGAACTCGACCGATTGCGCGACCTCGACATCGCGGCGCGAATCCTGTTGCGGGTGCTGCCCGATGGGTCCTCGTCGCGGTTCGGGCTCACCCGTGACGAGTTGGTGACCGCCATCGACGCGATCGACGCCCCGATCACGCTGGCGGGCTTCAGTTTCCACCTCGGCGGCTACGACGTCACCGCCCGCGCCGAGCAGGCCGCCGCGCTGGTCGAGCACTGCCTGCACGCGCGGACCTGTGGTCATCCGGCCGAGATGATCTCGATCGGCGGCGGGTTCGGTGTCGACTATCTCGACGCCGACTCGTGGGACCGATTTCGGAACACCCTGAGCGACAGCTGGTTCCATGTGCGCCCGCCGGGTGAGTACTACCCGTACCACTTCCCCGCACCCGGCGCGGCCATGCTCACCGCGATCCTGGAGCACGACGACCTGTCGACCCGGCTGCGGCGCAATGGAATCCGGCTCGCCGTCGAACCCGGCCGCGCGCTGCTCGACGGGGCGGGTAGTTCCGTGTTCCGGGTGCAAGGCGTGAAAACCCGGACAGTTCGCGATCATCCGTACGACATCCTCACCGTCGACGGCACCAGCCTCAGTCTGTCCGAACAGTGGTTCGACAGCGAATACCTGCCCGATCCCGTACTGTGGCCCGCGCTGCCCGGCACACCCACCCCCACCTGCGTCGGCGCCGCCACCTGTCTGGAGTCCGACCTGCTGAGCAGGCGGCGCATCCCGCTGCCCCGGCGCGCCCGCGTCGGCGATCTGCTCGTCTACCCGAACACCGCCGGGTATCAGATGGACTCCAACGAGTCCCCGTTCCACGAGTTGCCGCTCCCGCCCAAGGTGCTGCTACGCGCCGATGGCGACCGGTTGCGCTGGAGCATGGACGCCACCGCCCGCTGATCCACCCGAGCTCCCAATCCGACGGAGGAATTCCCCATGGCTCTCGTCACGCGTGTGACGGACCTGATCGGCCGCACCCCCCTGTTCGAACTCGCCGTCACCGACTCCGGTACCCGGCTGCTGCTCAAGCTCGAACAGTTCAACCCGACCGGCGCCGCCAAGATCAGAATGGCGCGTTCGATGGTGCTCGACGCGGAGCGGCGGGGTTTGCTGCGCGATGGCGGGCATATCATCGAGTCGACGTCCGGCAACACCGGACTGGGCCTGGCGGTGGTCGCGGCCGAACGTGGCTACCGGTTCACCGCCGTGGTCGACAACCACGCCTGTAAGGACAAACTGCGCGCGATGCGGGCCATGGGCACCGACCTGGTGTTCGTCGCCGACGACGGTGACGACGAGCTGGCCACCTCGGCACGGGAGGACCTCGCCGAGGCGATGGCGGCCGCCCGTGACGACGCCTTCTTCACCGAGCAGCACAACAACGACGCCAACGCCGTGGGCTATTACGCGGTGGCCGAGGAGTTGCTGGCCGAGGTCGAGCGGGTCGACATCCTGCTCTCGGCGGTCGGCACCGGCGGTTCGCTGTTCGGCACCGCCACCCGGTTGCGTGACCTGGGCAAACCCGCCCGGGTGATCGGCGTGGAGCCGGTGGGCTCGATCGCCTTCGGCGGTGAGGGCGGCCCGTACTGGCAGTCGGGCACCGGCACCCCGCCCGGTGCGACCATCGGCACCGCCGTGGACTACGCGCTGCTCGACGAGGGCGTGAAGGTCAGCGATGTCGACGCCTTCGCCACCGCGCGCGCCGTCGCCAGGACACACGGGCTGCTGATCGGCGGCTCGGCGGGCGGCTCGGTGCACAATGCCTTGACGCGGCTCGCGGAGTTCCCGGCCGGGTCGACCGTGGTGACCATCGTCTGCGACGGCGGCGAGAAGTATCTCGACACCGTGTTCGACGACGAGTGGATGGGTATGCGGGAGTTGCTCGACCCCACCGCCGAAGCCGAGGTCACCACCCTGCTGCGCCGCTACTCGCCGCTGCGGCGCCACGACGAATTGATGGAGGTCCGGTGAGCGCGAGCCCGCGCCGCACGACGAACCGCCCCGGAGAGACCGGGTGAACGGGGGCCGTACCGACAGCAACGCGCTGGCCAGACTGGCCACGCCGATCGCGCTGACCCAACTGGCGCAGATCGCGGTGTCCACCACCAACCTCGCGTTGATGGGCACCCTGGGCGTGCGCGAGGTGGCCGCGGGCGGCCTGGCGCTGGTGTTGTTCAACCAGATCCGCACCATGTGCGTCGGGTTGATCACCGGCACCGGTAACCAGATCGCGGGCGCGCTCGGCGCGGCCGGGAAACGCGGTGACTCCGCCGACGACGAGGTGCGGACCGTGGTGCGGGCCGCGTTCGTCATCTCCACGCTCGCCGGGCTGCTCGGCGGCGCGCTGCTGATCGGGCTCGGCTGGGTGCTGCCCTGGCTGGGCCAGGACGCGGCGGTGCTCGAACTGGCCCGGCCGATGATGATCGCGCTGGCGCCCGGGCTGCTGCCGTGTCTGTGGTTCCAGGTGCTGCGGCAGTACACCGTCGGGATGCAGCGGCCGCAGGCCCTGCTGCTGGTCACGCTGGGTTCGGTGGCGTTGAACCTGGTACTGGCGCTGGCCTTCATCCACGGCTGGGCCGGGCTGCCCGCCTGCGGCCTGACCGGCGTCGGCATCGCCACCTCGCTGGTCTTCCTGATCACCTGCGGGGTGTTCTGGGCGATGGTGCGCCGCGACGAGCGGCTCGGCCCCACCCTGCCCGCCACCCCGTTCCCGGTGCGCTGGGCGACCGTGCGCGAGGAACTGCGGTTGGGCACCCCGATCGCGCTGACCTACGGGTCCGAGGCCGGGATGTTCTCGGTGCTGGCGCTGGTCATGGGCAGTTTCGGGCCTGCGGCGCTGGCGGCGCACAACGTGGTCTACCAGATCATCTACATCGTGTTCCAGGTCGCGATCGGCCTCTCGCACGGCGCGTCGATCCTGGTCAGCCACAGTGTGGCGCGCGAAGAGTACGACCACGCGCGCGGCGTGGCCTGGCTGGCGCTGCGGCACGCCGCGGTACTGGCCGGGGTCACCGGCATCGTCTACGTGGTGGCCCCCGACCTGGTGCTGGCGCCGTTCCTCGAACCCGGCGACATCGACACCATCGCCATCGCCCACACCCTGCTGCTGATCGGCATCGTGCTGCAGTTCTTCGACGCCGCCCAGAACATCGGCACCGGCCTGCTACGCGGCCTGAAGGAGACCTCGGTCGGCTTCCGACTCTCCCTGATCGGCTACTGGGCCGTCGGCCTGCCCGCGGCCCTGCTACTGGCCTTCCCACTGCACCTCGGCGCGGCGGGCGTCTGGTGGGGCCTCACAGCGGGCCTGGCGACCACGGCCGTACTGATGCTGCGCAAGTACTTCGCCCTGCTCGACGCGGCCGCCGCGGTGCCGTCGCGGCGCGTGCCCGTCACCCAGGCACACTGAAGGCGGGCGGCCGTCGGGTCGCCCGCCTTCGTGGGGACTTCTCAGATGTTCACACCGTAGTCGCGGGCGATGCCCGCGAGGCCGGAGGCGTAGCCCTGGCCGATGGCGCGGAACTTCCACTCGTTGTTGTGGCGGTAGAGCTCGCCGAAGACCATGGCGGTCTCGGTGGAGGCGTCCTCGGACAGGTCGTAGCGAGCCAGTTCGACGCCGGTGTTGGCGTCGGTGACGCGGATGTAGGCGTTGCGGATCTGGCCGAAGGACTGGCCGCGCGCCTGGGCGTCGTGGATCGAGACCGGGAAGAAGATGTTGGTGATCGTGGGCGGGGTGGCGGCGAGGTCGACATTGATGACCTCGTCGTCGCCGTCGCCCTCACCGGTCAAGTTGTCACCGGTGTGTTCGATCGTGCCCTCGGGCGAGCGCAGGTTGTTGTAGAAGACGAAGTGCTGGTCGGAGAGCACCTTCAGGTTCGCCCCGGTCGCCAGCGCGCTGGCGTCGAGGTCGTGGTCGGCGCCGGTCGTGGTGCGCACGTCCCAGCCGAGGCCCACCGCCACCTTGGTGAGATTGTCGGTCTGCTTCGACAGCGAGACGTTGCCGCCCTTGGCGAGTGTGACGCTCATGGAAACCCTTCTGTCCAGATGATGTGCTGTTGAGAACTCAGTCGGCCCAGGACCGCAACGTCTCGACACGGCCCTCGAGCGCGCGCAGTTCGGAGTCGTCGAGGACAGTACGCTGGATACCGCGATCGACGGCGAACGCCGACTGACGATGGTCGTCGATCACCGCGACATCGAGCTGCACCGCGGTGTAGTCCTCGGCCGAGGGCATCGACTCGGCGATCACCGACGCCCGGCCGCGCGCACAGAGCGCGACATTGCCGCCGCCCAGGATCAGCAACGCCACCTCCGGCTGCGCCCGCAACCGCGCCAGCGACCCGCGATCGGACTTCAGACTGATCAGAATGCGGCGATCACCCGCGCGCACCGGCCACGACACCGGAATGGCGTGTGGCGCCGGATCGGTGGTGACCAGCACGGCGATGGTCTCCTGTGGCCAGACCGGCAACACCTCGAGCTCGGGATGATCGGTCGCGTAGTCCTGTTCTGCCGGATCCACTTCTGTAGCCATCTGCCTCACCTCGACGATCGACGGACCTCGTACTCCCGCCGCGAACGACGAGCTTCTTCGAGTCTAAAACGGTGTGCGCCTTGCCCGCTGGTGCGCGCGCGATTGTCCGGCACATCTCAGCAAGGTCTCAGTCACCGGACACCCTTTCCCACCGCGGGGAATCGGGTTGCCCAGCGGTAGCTGTGGGTTCAGCGTGGCCAGTGCGCATGCCAGTCGTCCGGGCTCAGCGGCGCACGGGTGCCGCGCGCGGATTCGGCGGCGTCCTCGGCGGCGCGGATGGTGGCGGCGAAGTCGAGGGTGGCCTTGCGCAGGCGTTCCTCGGCGGAGTCGGGGCCGCCGAGCTCGACCACCCGCAGGGCGGGCGGGACGAGGTCATCGGGCAGTCCGGCGCGGGCGCTGCGGGAACGCACCTTCTCGGCCAGCGCCAGCGCGGGTTGGGCCATGGCGATGCCGTCGAGGCAGGAGCGGCGGGCCTTCTCGGCGGATTTGCGCTCCTCCCAAGCCTTTTCCTGGGCGGCGATCTTCTCGGCGACCGAGGCGTCGGCGGGCAGGTCGTCGGCGGCGAGGTGGGGGCTGCGATGCACGAGCTTGCCGACCAGGGCGGCGGCGACATCGTCGACGGTGAATTCGCCCGCGTCCTCGGCGATCCGGGAGTGGAACAGGACCTGTAGCAGCAGGTCGCCCAGTTCCTCCTTGATGGTCTCGGCGTCGCCCGCCTGGATGGCGTCGAGCAGCTCGTAGGTCTCCTCGAGCAGGTACGGGCGCAGCGAGTCGTGGGTCTGGGTGCGTTCCCAGCCGCCGAAGTGCCACAGCCGGTCCATCACCTCGACGGCGTCGGCCAGGCCCGCGGCCACCACGGCGGTATCGGCGCGCTCGGTCTGTTCGCTCATCGCGGCGCCGAAGCCTCGGTCGGCACCGAGAGATCCACCGCGCCTTGGGCTTTGCCGTCCAACGCGAGCAGCAGATCGGCGACGAACTGCAGCACCGCGACATCGCGGACCCGGTCGGCGCCGACGCTGTCGGTGACACGGGGCAGCGGCACCTGCACCAGGCCACTGGCCGCGCGATAGGTGGCGCTGGGGTAGATCCGCTTGAGCCGCAGCTGTTTGGAATCGGGCAGAGTCAGCGGCGCGAGCTTGAGCGTGGTTCCGGTGACGACGATTTCGGCGACATCGTAGGAGCGGGCCAGCAGCCGCAGCTTGGCCACCGACACCAGCCTGCCGACCTCCACCGGCAGCGGGCCGTACCGGTCGACGAGTTCCTCGATGACCGCCGCCAGAGCCGTATCGTCCTGCGCCGAGGCGAGTTTGCGGTACGCCTCGAGGCGCAGCCGGTCGCTGGCGATGTAGTCGGGCGGGATGTGCGCGTCCACGGGCAGGTCGATGCGCACCTCCTTGGTCTCCTCGGTGACGATCGGCTTGCCGTCGGCGGCCGCGCGATAGGCCTCCACCGCCTCCCCGACCAGGCGCACATACAGGTCGAAACCGACACCGGCGACGTGGCCGGACTGCTCGGCGCCGAGCACATTGCCCGCGCCGCGGATCTCGAGGTCCTTCATGGCCACGGCCATACCCGCGCCAAGATCGGAGTTCTGGGCGATGGTGGCCAGGCGGTCGTAGGCGGTCTCGGTGAGCGGCTTCTCCGGCGGGTACAGGAAGTAGGCGTAGCCGCGCTCACGCGAGCGGCCGACGCGTCCGCGCAGCTGGTGCAGCTGCGACAGGCCCAGTGAGTCGGCGCGCTCGACGATCAGGGTGTTGGCGTTGGAGATGTCCAGGCCGGTCTCGATGATGGTGGTACACACCAGCACGTCGAACTCACGCTGCCAGAAGCCCTGCACGGTGCGTTCGAGCTGGTCCTCGTTCATCTGGCCGTGCGCCACGACCACCCGCGCCTCGGGCACCAGATCGCGAATCCGCTTGGCGGCCTTGTCGATCGAGGACACCCGGTTGTGCACGTAGAACACCTGACCGTCGCGCATGAGTTCGCGACGGATGGCGGCGGTGACCTGCTTGTCGTTGTAGGCGCCCACATAGGTGAGCACGGGGTGGCGTTCCTCGGGCGGGGTGAGGATGGTCGACATCTCGCGAATGCCCGCCAGGCTCATCTCCAGGGTGCGCGGGATCGGGGTGGCCGACATGGTGAGCACGTCGACGTGGGTGCGCAGCGCCTTGATGTGTTCCTTGTGCTCGACGCCGAAGCGCTGCTCCTCGTCGACGATGACCAGGCCCAGGTCCTTCCAGCGCACGCCGGTCTGCAGCAGCCGGTGCGTGCCGACCACGATGTCGACCTCGCCCTCGGCCATTCCGGCCATGATCTCCTTGGACTCGGCCGCGTCGGTGAAGCGCGACAGGCCCTTCACCGTCACCGGGAAGCCCGCCACGCGCTCGGTGAAGGTCTGCAGGTGCTGCTGGGCCAGCAGCGTGGTGGGCACCAGCACCACCACCTGCTTGCCGTCCTGCACGGCCTTGAACGCCGCCCGCACCGCGATCTCGGTCTTGCCGTAGCCGACGTCACCGCAGACGACGCGGTCCATCGGGACCGCCTTCTCCATATCGGCCTTCACGTCGGTGATGGCGGTCATCTGGTCGACGGTCTCGGTGAACGCGAAGGCGTCCTCCATCTCCTGCTGCCAGGGCGTATCCGGGCCGAAGGCGTGGCCGGGCGCGGCCTGCCGGGCCGCGTAGAGCTGCACCAGTTCACCGGCGATCTCGCGAACGGCCTTGCGCGCCTTGCGTTTCGTGTTCGCCCAGTCGGAGCCGCCCAGCTTGGACAGGCTGGGCAGTTCGCCACCGACGTAGCGGGAGAGCTGATCCAGCGATTCCATCGGGACGAACAGTCGGTCGCCCGGCTGGCCGCGCTTGCTCGGCGCGTACTCGATGACGAGGTATTCGCGCCGCGCGCCGCCGACGGTGCGCTCGATCATCTCCACGAAGCGGCCGATGCCGTGCTGGTCGTGCACCACCATGTCGCCCGCCGACAGCGCCAGCGGGTCGACCTGGTTGCGTCGCTTGGCGGGCAGGCGCTTGCCCTCGGTGGGCGCGGTGACCCGGTTGCCGGTGAGGTCGGACTCGGCGACCACGACCAGGCCCGCGTCGTCGAAGATCAGGCCGTCGTGCAGCGAACCGCACAGCACCCCGACCACGCCCGTCTCGGGAGCCGCGCCCGCCTCCAGCGCCCCGGCGGGCACCTCGGCCTCGCCCAGGCGTTCCAGCACGCGCTGGGCGGTGCCGTGGCCGGTGACCACCACGACCGCGCGACCGCCGGTGGCGACATGCGCGCGCAGCGAGGCGAAGATGGTGGCGACCAGTTCCTCGGAGCCACGGGCGGTGGGCCCGGCCAACACCGGCAGGTTCACCTCGGACGGGTCGCCGGAGCTGAGCGGGCTCAGCGTCCACCAGGGCAGCCCGAGTTCGTCCGCGCTGGTGTGCAATTCGGTGAGATCGCGATAGCCGGAGGCGGCCAGGTCGAGGCCGTGCGCGCCCAGCGGAGCGTCGCCACCGAAGGAGGCCGCCGTCCAGGACGCCTCCAGGAATTCCGCGCCGGTACGGACCAGGTCGGCGGCGCGGGTACGGATCTTCTCCGGATCGCACAGCAGCAGGTGGGTGCCCGCGGGCAGGGCCTCGGTGAGCAGGCTCAACCGGCCCGGCGCCAGTACCGGGAGCAGGGCCTCCATGCCGTCGACCGGGATGCCCTCGGCGATCTTGTCCAGCATCTCCACCAGGGCGGCGTCGGCCGGGTTCTCGGCGGCCACGGCGGCGGCGCGTTCCCGAACCGGCGCGGTGAGCAGCAGTTCGCGACACGGCGGGGCGACCACGGCCTCGATGGTCTGCTCGCCGAGTGAGCGCTGATCGGCCACCGAGAACGGACGGATCTCGCTGACCTCGTCGCCCCAGAACTCCACGCGCACCGGATGATCCGCCGTGGGCGGGAACAGGTCGAGGATGCCGCCGCGCACCGCGAACTCGCCGCGCTTACCGACCATGTCGACGCGCGTGTACGCGAATTCGACCAGGCGAGCGAGCAATTCGTCGAAATCGGACTCGACGCCCGCGCGCAGCACGATGGGCGCGATATCGCCGAGCCCGGCGGTCATCGGCTGCATGAGCGAGCGCACGGTGGTGACCACCACGCGCAGCGGCGCCGGATAGACGGTGTCCTCGGGGTGGGCCAGGCGGCGCAGGACCTCGAGCCTGCGGCCCACGGTGTCGGCGCCGGGTGAGAGGCGCTCGTGCGGCAGGGTCTCCCAGGACGGGAACTGGGCGATCGTCGGGCCGAGGATCTCGGAGAGTTCGAGGGTGAGGTCGTCGGCCTCGCGTCCGGTCGCGGTGACCACGACCAGCGGCTGCCGGTCGGCGACGGTGGCGGCGACGAACGGACGCACCGCCGAGGGCGCGACCAGTTCCACGCCGGATTTGCCGATGAGGTCGGCGACCGTACGCAGCGCGGCATCACCCCCGGCCGCCTCGACCAGACCGGCGAGCGGAGGACGAAGGGAGGACATGAACGCTCCTGTAGTGCGCAGACGGGATGGTCGACGAGTCGTGAGGAAGTCTAGTCACCGGGTCCGACAAGCACCCGGACAGCCCGCTCGACCAGGCGATCGGGCGGGCGCGCGTAGGGTCACAGGGGTGAGTCTGGCTCAACGCGAACGCCGCGCCCTGGTCGAAACGATGCTCGAGGTGGGTCCGGACGCGCCCACCCTGTGTGGCACCTGGACCGCGCACGATCTGGCCGCGCACCTGGTGGTCAGGGAGCGCAGGCCCGATGCCTCGCTGGGCATCCTGATCAAGCCGCTGGCGGGCTACCTCGACAAGGCGCAGACGGGGATCGCGCGGCGCCCGTTCACCGAGCTCGTCGAGCTGGTGCGCACCGGACCGCCGTGGTGGTCACCGCTCAAGCCGGTCGACGCCGTCGCCAATCTCACCGAGATGTTCGTCCATCACGAGGACCTGCGCCGGGCCCGACCCGGTTGGGAGCCAAGGGAATTGGTGGACTCCGATCAGGCCCGCCTGTGGAAGGCGCTGCGCACGATCGCGCGGGCCGCCTACCGCAAGTCGCCGGTCGCGGTGGTGCTCGCGACGCCACACGGCGAGCGGCTCACCGCGCACAAGGCCGACGGCCCGGAGGTGGTACTCACCGCGCCGCCCTCGGAGCTGCTGCTGCACGCGTTCGGCCGCGACGAGGTGCGCATCGAGACCACCGGTGCCGACGCCGACGTGCGGGCGGTGCTGGCCAGCGACCGCAGCGTCTGATCAGCCGATATAGCGGCGCAGGCGGCGGGCGGCGAACTCGCGGAAGTACGACAGCTTCTCGTGCGGCACCAGCGAGGGCAGCAGGAAGAACCAGGCGCGCTCCATCCGGGCCGCCATCTGGTCCATCGACTCGGTGCCCACGGCGACGATGTGCACGCCCGCGGTGAGCTCCTGCAACAGCAGGCCGACCACGTCGGCGTCCAGATCGGCCACCAGGTCACCCTGGGCGATGGCCCGCTCGGCCAGCACGCGGTAGGTCTCGCCCCAGGTCTTGGCGATGTTGTCACCCTGGGCGCCGCGATAGTCGCCGATCTGGTGGGTGAGCTTGAGCATCGCCCCGACCATCGGATCGTTCATCGACAGGTCGGCCACCACGTAGGTGATGCCGATGCACGCCTCCAGCGCGGGCACCCGGGAATCGAAGAATCCCTGACACGACCCGATGAGCCGGTCGTTGCCCTGATCGACCACCGCCCGCGCCAGCTCCTCCTTGGAGCCGAAGTGAAAGTACAAGGCGCCCTTGGTCACATTGGACTGCGCGATGATTTCGCTGAGACTCGCGTTGGCGTAGCCCAAACGGAGAAAGACATCGGCAGCGCCAGCAAGGACGGAGTCGCGGGTGATCTCCGCGCGCGCTTGCCTAGCCATCAGATCCGCCTGTCATCCAATTATTCCAGCCATCCTGAAGTAGACCGACATCGAAAGAAGTTTGATCGACATACCGCCCGGCAGCACCCAAAAGGATGGGTGAACCGTACCATCAGGCGGCTTCACGGCAGCCGAATCCTCGATTCACCCAGCGGGGGGCGCTATCGCCCGGTTACCCCGCCGCTCGCCGGGGTCCCGGTATTCCATTCGGAGCTGAGGCCCGGTTCGGCTTCCAAGTGGCTCAATCCGTTCCAGCACAGATTCACCAGATGCGCGGCCACCACTTCCTTGGGCGGGGTGCGCTCGTCGAGCCACCAGGTGGCGGTCGTGGAGACCATGCCGACCAGTGCCTGCGCGTAGAGCGGGGCCAGGCTGGTGTCGAAATCACGGCGGCCGAAATCTCCGGCCAGGATGTGGGCGACCTGGTTGACCGCCTCGTTGAGCAGACTCGAGTAGCGGCCGTCGGCATTGGGCGCTGGCTGGTCGCGGACCAGGATGCGGAAGCCGTCGGTGCGTTCCTCGATGTAGGTGAGCAGGGCCAGGGCCACCTGTTCGAGCCGGATCCGCGAGCGGTTCTGGGTCAGCGAGGAGGTGACCATGTCCAGCAGCATCGACATCTCGCGGTCGACGACCACCGCGTAGAGGCCCTCCTTGCCGCCGAAATGCTCGTAGACCACCGGCTTGGAGACCTGCGCGCGCTGGGCGATCTCCTCGATCGAGGTCGCGTCGTACCCACGCTCGGCGAACAGCGCGCGACCGATCTCGATCAGCTGCTGTCGCCGCTGCGTGCCGGTCATCCGCGGCCGCGGCGTGCGGCCCGGCTCGCTTGCAGACATCTGCCCCCGCCTCTCCGTGTCCCGTCCGATCTGTCCCAGAAGGCTAACAACGCGGCGCGGCGACGGGTGCGACAGGCGTACACAAGATTCGCCGGAGAACGGTGACGTGTGCGAGGATCACTGCGTGCCGTAGCACAGTGGTGGGCCCAGCCGGTCCACTGGTGTGGCGATCCGCCGTAGTGTAATGGCAGCACCTCTGATTTTGGTTCAGATAGTTCAGGTTCGAGTCCTGGCGGCGGAGCACACACGGACACAGTGACGTATCGTCGGCCCGCACCATCATTGACCGAACCCGCCACAGCACACTCGCTGACAGGCAGCCGAGGGAGATCCATGTCACCGCAGACCGCCGTCGTCGTTCTCGCAGCCGGGGCTGGGACGCGAATGCGGTCGAAGACGCCGAAAGTGCTGCATCCCTTGGCCGGGCGCTCGATGCTCTCGCACGCGCTGCACGCCGCGGCGGAGATCGATCCGACCCACCTGATCACCGTGGTCGGCCACGATCGCGAGAAGGTCGGCGCCGCCGTCGCCGAGGTCGGCAAGGAACTCGGCCGCGACATCGTCCCTGCCGTGCAGGACCAGCAGCTCGGCACCGGCCACGCCGTGCAGTGCGCGCTGAGCGCGGTCCCCGCGGACTTCACCGGCGATCTGCTCGTCACCTCCGCCGACGTGCCGCTGCTCGACGGACACACCCTCTCCGCGCTGCTCGACGAACACCGCAGCTACGCCGAGCGGCCCGCCGTCACCGTGCTGACCTTCGTCCCCGAGGACGCCAACGGCTACGGCCGGATCGTGCGCGACGCCGACGGTCAGGTCGCCGAGATCGTCGAGCACGCCGACGCCACGCCCGAGCAGGCCAAGATCAACGAGGTGAACTCCGGCGTCTACGCCTTCGACGCCTCGGTGCTGCGGACCATGATCGGGCGGCTGTCCACCGCCAACGCCCAGCACGAGCTCTACCTCACCGACGTGCTGCGGCTGGCGCGCGAGGCCGGTCATCCGGTGCACGGCGCGCGGCTGGTGGACTCGAACAAGGTCACCGGGGTCAACGACCGGGTGCAGCTGTCGCAAGCGGGCGCCACCCTCAACCGCTACATCCTCGAACGGCACATGCGCGCGGGCGTCACCATCATCGATCCGGCCACCACCTGGATCGACGCGAGCGTGCGCGTCGACCGCGACGCCGTGCTGCGCCCCGGCACCCAGCTCTTCGGCGCCACCCACATCGGCGAGGACGCCGAGATCGGCCCGGACACCACCCTCACCGACGTGGTCGTCGGGGCGGGCGCCAGCGTGGTCCGCACGCACGGCTCGGGTGCCGAGATCGGCGAGGGCGCGACCATCGGCCCCTACAGCTACCTACGCCCGGGCACCGTGGTGGGCACCGAGGGCAAACTGGGCGCCTTCGTGGAGACCAAGAACGCCTCGATCGGCGCGCACTCGAAGGTGCCGCATCTGACCTACGTGGGCGACGCGACGATCGGCGAGTACAGCAACATCGGCGCGTCGAGCGTTTTCGTGAACTATGACGGTGTCGACAAACACCACACTGTCGTCGGTTCCCATGTGCGGACCGGCAGCGACACCATGTTCATCGCTCCGGTCACGGTGGGTGACGGGGCATATACCGGAGCGGGTACTGTACTGCGCAGGAGCGTTCCACCAGGGGCACTGGCCGTGTCGGGTGGGCCACAGCGCATCATCGATAACTGGGTGCAGCGTTACCGTCCGGGAACCGCTGCGGCGCGCGCGGCGGCGGAAGCCCTCGCGACAGACGAGACGTCGAACAAGGCAACCGAGCAAAAGGATGGCAACCAGCAGTGACCGCGTTCTCGATCGACAACCAGAAGAACTTGATGCTCTTCGCAGGCCGGTCGCACCCCGAGTTGGCCGAGCAGGTCGCCAAGGAACTGGACGTCGACATCACCCCGCAGACCGCGCGTGACTTCGCCAACGGCGAGATCTTCGTGCGGTTCGAGGAGTCGGTGCGCGGTTCCGACGCCTTCGTGCTGCAGAGCTTCCCCGCGCCGCTGAACCAGTGGCTGATGGAACAGCTCATCATGATCGACGCGCTCAAGCGCGGTTCGGCCAAGCGGATCACCGCCGTGCTGCCGTTCTACCCGTACGCGCGCCAGGACAAGAAGCACCGCGGCCGCGAGCCCATCTCGGCCCGCCTGGTCGCCGACCTGCTCAAGACCGCCGGTGCCGACCGCATCATCACCGTCGACCTGCACACCGATCAGATCCAGGGCTTCTTCGACGGCCCGGTCGATCACATGCACGCGCTGGTGCAGCTCTCGGAGTACATCCGCACCAACTACCCCTCCGACAACCTGGCCGTGGTCTCCCCCGACGCGGGCCGCGTGAAGGTCGCCGAGAAGTGGGCCGACTCGCTGGGCGGCACGCCGCTGGCGTTCATCCACAAGACCCGCGACCCGCTGGTGCCCAACCAGGTGAAGTCCAACCGCGTCGTCGGTGACGTCGAGGGCCGCACCTGCGTGCTGATCGACGACATGATCGACACCGGTGGCACGATCGCGGGCGCGGTCAAGGTCCTCAAGGAGGCCGGGGCGGGCGATGTCATCATCGCGGCCACCCACGGCGTCCTGAGCGACCCGGCCGCCGAGCGCCTGGCCAACTGTGGCGCGCGCGAGGTCGTCATCACCAACACCCTGCCGATCAGCGAGGACAAGAAGTTCCCGACGCTGACCGTGCTGTCGATCGCGCCGCTGCTGGCGCGCACGATCCGCGAGGTCTTCGAGAACGGCTCGGTGACCGGGCTGTTCAACGGCAACGCCTGAGTTGAACTCCACCGAACGGCCCCTGGCTTCCGCCGGGGGCCGTTCTGGCGTGGCGGGTACCGGCGGTGGTACTCATGAGTTCTACGCGCGATGCGAGGGGGGCTCTCATGGAGTACGAACCGGACCGGCCGGTCGATTTGGGCAAGGACCGGGTGCGGGACGCGCCCGAACCGGTGATCCCGCCGCCGCCGGTGCGCGCCGATCAGCAGTGGCCGGGCGTGGAGAGCGCGCCCGCGCAGCTGCCGCCGTATCCACCGCCGCCGCCCGCGCCGCAGCCGATGTTCCCGGCGCCGGGGTATCCGCGCGGGCAGTACGGGGTGCCGCCGTACGGGCCGCCGCAACCGCTGCCGCCGCGCTACGGGTACGTCGACACCACGCCGATCTGGTCGATTCTCAGCTTCTGCTGTGTGGCCGCCTCGTTCCTGGGTGGAGCGCTGCTGTGTGGGCTGCCGGTGCTGGTGACCGTGCCAACGGGGGTGATTCTCGGCGTCGTGGGGCATACCAAGGGCGAGTCGGCGGGCAAGTGGGCGGCGATCGTCAATGCGGCGGTCGGTGTGCTGGCCGTGCTGGCCGTGGTGGTGTTCGTGGCCGCGCTGGGCGGCGCGTGAGGCGGGAGGACTGATGACATTCACCGGGTTTCCGCTGGCGGGACTCGATTTCTACGAAGACCTCGAGGCCGACAACTCCAAAGCCTTCTGGTCGGCGCACAAGCAGACCTACGAGGAGGCGGTGCGCGCGCCGATGATCGCGCTCACCGCCGAACTCGCGGCCGAGTTCGGCGAGGCCAAGATCTTCCGGCCCTACCGTGACGTCCGGTTCTCCGCCGACAAGACGCCCTACAAGACCCAGCAGGGCGCGGTGGTCCGGGTGGCGCCCGGGGTCGGCTGGTATCTGCACATCGACGCGGGCGGTCTCACGGTCGGCGCGGGATGTTTCATGCCGTCACCCCCGGCATTGGCGACGCTGCGGGCCACCATCGACGACGAGGTGCGCGGCCCCGAACTCGCACGGATTCTCGACGCCGCCACCGCGGCGGGCTACGAACTCGGCGGCGACCGGCTCAAGACCAAACCCAAGGGCTATGCCGCCGACCACCCGCGCATCGACCTGCTGCGCTACAAGTCGATGGTCGTGCGGCGGGGATTCGGCGCCCCGGACTGGCTCACCACCCCCGCCGCCGCGACCGAGGTCCGCCGCGCCTGGGGCGAACTGCGCCCGCTCGTGGACTGGTTCGGCGCGGTCTTCGAGGGCGTCGAGCACTGAGCACCGGCCGTGGTCCGTGACGCGCGCCCGGCGGAGGCCGATACTGGACCCATGAGCCGTGAACCGTTGGACATGGACATGGGCGATGACGATCAAGCCGACGACATCGTCGAATACGAGCGCTACGTCGAAGACCCGCCACAGGACTACGTGATCCGCAACCACGAGGCCGACGCCGACGGCTTCCTGGGCATCGACGAGGAGATGTCGCAGGAATGGACCGAGGGCAGCGCCGCCCGCGCCGCCCTCGAACAGGACGAACGCCCCGCCGAGGTCGCCGCCGTCCGCGTCGTCGGCGACGACCATGTCGACGGCGACCTCTACGACAACCCCGTCGACGGCGACGAGACCACGATCAGCGGCGAATCCCGCGCCGAAGACCTCGACCTGTAGCGCTGCTGGTCAGCGGCGTTCGGCGAGGAAGAGGGCGAAGCGGGAGTCGGGGTCGGTCCAGGTGTGGGTGGGGGTGAAGCCCGCGGTGGTCAGTTCGGCGCGGAGGGTGTCGGGGTGGAATTTGGCGGAGATCTCGGTGCGGATCTCCTCGCCCTCGGCGAAGTGGACGGTGAGGTCGAGGTCGGTGAGGGTGGCGGTCATCGCGGTGGTGGCGCGCAGGCGCATCTCGATCCACTCGGCGGTGGGGTCCCAGACGGCGACGTGTTCGAATTTCTCCGGTGCGAAGTCGCCGCCGAGGCGATGGTTGAGGACGTGCAGGACATTGCGGTTGAACTCGGCGGTGACGCCCGCGGCGTCGTCGTAGGCGGGGACCAGCACAGCGGGGTCGATGACCAGGCCCGCGCCGAGCAGCAGCAGTTCGCCGGGTTCGAGGACCTCGGTGATGCCCGCGAGGAACTCGGCGCGTTCGGCGGGGACCAGGTTGCCGATGGTGCCGCCGAGGAAGGCGATCATGCGGCGACCCCCACGGGGCAGGTTGTGCAGGGTGTCGGTGAAATCGCTGACCACCCCGTGCACAGCGAGATTCGGATACTCGGTGGCGACCTCGGTGGCGGCACCGCGCAGGGCGGCGGCCGAGACATCCTGCGGTACATAGGTTTTCAGCGAACCCTCGGCGGTGAGCGCGTCGAGCAGCAATCGGGTCTTGGCCGCCGAGCCGGAGCCGAGTTCCACCAGCACCTCCGCCTTCGCCGCCTCGGCGATCTCGCCGACGACGCGTTCGAGCAGGGCGCGCTCGGTGCGGGTCGGGTAGTACTCGGGCAGTTCGGTGATCCGCTCGAACAGTTCGCTGCCGCGCGCGTCGTAGAACCACTTGGGCGGCAACGATTTCGGGTTCGATGTCAGGCCGGTGCGGGCGTCGGCGCGCAGGGCCGCGGTGAGATCGTCGTCGGTGAGGTGGATGTCCAGCAGCGGCGCGGTCATGAACGGACCCTTTCGGTGGCGGGGAGTTCGAGATCGGTGATGGTGCAGGCGCCGGGGGCGGCGGCCACGACCTGCCGGTCGCCGACGAGCTGCCAGCGCGGATCGTCGTCGTAGGGCTCCGAGGACAGCACGGTGTAGTCGTCGGCGACCAGGATCGACAGGGCGTGCCAGCAGGTGGTCGCCCAGAGGTGGTCACCGTCGCCGAGCAGCAGATTCAGGCGGGCCGCCGGTTGCCGGTACAGGACGGCGGTGACCAGCAGGCGCAGCGCGTCCTCCGGGGAGGTCACCGGGCCGTCGGGGTGGATCACCGCGAGCAGGCCGCGCAACAGGACCCACAGCGCGGCCGAATCGGTGAGGGCCTCGGCCTCCAACAGCACCGCCGCGGAACCGAACAGCGCGGAACCCGAGTAGCTCCCGGCCGCGAGGCTGCCCTCCGCCGGGGCGACGTCGACCGGCATGCCGTCCGGTGCCGGAACGCCTTGGCCGCTGGGCAATCCGGGCCCGATGATCGCGTTCAGGTCGGTGAGCACGGCCAGCAGCGTGGATCGCCAGTCGGGCACGACTCCGTTGTGGCTGAAGGCCCAGTGTTCGTCGATGAACGGGGCGCAGGCGGCGCGCTCGATCGGCATACCGACCGTGGCCGAACGGACCGAGGCCAACACCGCTCGCGACTCCAGCTGACCCAGCACTTCCGCGACGGCCGGATCGGTCCAGATGGGGGCGGCGTTGCGGTAGCGGGTCACCGCGTCGCGCACACCGTCCAGACCGACCTCGGCACGGCGCCACCAGGCGACACCGAAGCCGTCGGCGTTGATCGTGCCGCCGCCGCGCATGTCGGCGGGCGCCCAGGACTGGACGAACAGCGAATGCGGGCCGCGCAGCACGAGTTCACCGACGCTGACCGGGGGGCCGACGTATCCGAGATGACGGCACATCAGCTTTCGTCCTCTCGCAGGTCGCGGGCGAGCCGGAAGCCCGCGAAGATCTGCCTGCGGATCGGGTGGTCCCAGTTGCGGAACGTGCCGCGACAGGCGACCTCGTCGGTGCCGAAGGAGCCGCCGCGCAGGATGCGGTAGTCGCCGCCGAAGAACACCTCCGAGTACTCCCGGTACGGGAACGCACGGAAGCCGGGATACGGCTCGAAACCCGTCGCGCACCATTCCCAGACGTCACCGATCAGCTGGTGCGCGCCGGTCGCGGAGACCCCGGCGGGATAGGCGCCCACGTCGGCCGGTTCCAGATGCCGCTGGCCGAGATTGGCGTGGCGCGCGTCGGGCGTTTCCTCGCCCCACGGATACCGCCGCGAGTTTCCGGTCGCCGGGTCGAAGCGGGCGGCCTTCTCCCATTCGGCCTCGGTGGGCAGCCGTTTGCCCGCCCAGCGCGCGTACGCCTCGGCCTCGAACCAGCACACGTGCACCACCGGCTGACGTGGCCGCAGCGGTGTACGGACGCCGAAGGCCGAGCGGGTCCACTGCCCGTCCTCGTGCGTCCAGAACTGCGGCGCGACCAGGCCCGCCTCCTGGCGGTGCGCCCAGCCGCGTGCGGACCACAGTTCGGGCCGGTCGTAGCCGCCGTCGGCGAGGAAGGCGAGGTACTGCTCGTTGGTCACCGGGGCGACATCGATGGCGAAGCCGGGGACGTGCACCGGATGGGCCGGGCGTTCGTTGTCCAGGGCCCACGGGTCGGCCGAGGTGCCCATCAGGAATTCGCCTGCGGGAACGACGACTTCGCCCTCGAGCAGGCCCTGCGCGGTGGGTGGTGGCGGGGCGGACAGGACGGGAGCCCCGACGCGCAACTGATGGGTCGCGAGCATGGTCTCGTCGTGCTGCTGTTCGTGTTGGGCGATCATGCCGAAGGCGAAACCCTCGTCCACCAAGGGGTTTCCGGCCAGATCGCTGTTTTCCAGTACGTCCCACACCTTTTCGCGCACGGTGGAGACATACCCGCGCGCCTGATCCGCATTCAGCAGCGGCAGGGCCGGGCGGTTCGCGCGGGCGTGTTTGAAGGCGTCGTAGAGTTCGTCGATATCGGCGCGCACGGCCTCGCGGCCACCGACATCGCGGACCAGCCAGAGTTCTTCCTGATTGCCGATATGCGCGAGATCCCAGACCAGGGGACTCATCAGCGGCGAATGCTGCGCGGTCAGATCGGCTTCGTCGACGGCGTCGGTGAGCAGGGCGGTGCGGTCGCGCGCGCGGCGCAGGACCTCGGCGATCCGGGCGCGCATCCGGTCGCGAGCGGTGTGGTCGGCGGGGACGGAAACAGTCACGGGGCGATCTCCGAAACAGGTTGGGCGGCAACGGCGGAACCGTCGCGCGCCGGGTCGAGCGGACTTCGCCCCGCGCGACATCGGCGCGCGGCGAGGGCCAATTCCGCGGCGGCGGAATCGGATCGGGCGTGGGCGGTGGCGAGTTCGAGCACGTCGACGGCCACGCGCCGGATCAGCGGGTCGGCCAGGCCGTGGCGCGAGGCGGTGGACCACTCCCCCGCGACCGGTGCGGCCAGCGTCGTCGCCTCGGCGACCACCTCGGGCGTCGAGAGCACCGCGTCGAACAGGTGGATCGGGGTGGTCCAGGTGTCGCCGGGCTGGGTGTCGAGATAGCGGACCTCGAGGTGGCCCGAGGCGCGGACCGGCGGGAACAGCGTGGTGAGGTGGTAGTCGAGATCTGCCGGGCCGGGACGACGGCCGACCTCGTCGTCCAGCGCCCCGGTGAGCCAGTCGGCGAAGGTCGCCCCGGGCGGCGGCGACCAGTCCGCGTCGCGTTCGGTGCAGCGCACACACAGCAGCGGCACGTCCAAGGCCCAGCGGGCGTAGGAGGTGATCGGATCGGTCCAGTCGGCCACCGGTGGCCGGACGCGAGACGAATCGAGCCGCAGCCAGGTCCGCATCCGCTGGGAGGCCCACTGCCCCGGTGGGGCGCCGTGCAGGTGCGGTGAGCAGGCGAACGCCGCGATCAGGGCGGGGCCGAGGGTGTAGAGGGCGGTCCAGCGCGCGCCGACCTCGGCCGCGTCGGCACCGGCGTCGACGCTGACCTGGGTGGCGGCGGTATTGCACATCATGAGCGCGCCGAACGGGCCGACTCCGGCGAAGCGACGTTCCATGGCCGCGTAGCGGGGCGATCGGAGCAGGCGTTCGGCGGGACGGGCCGCGTCGGCGGCGGCGGAGACGATGCCGATCTCGTGGGCGGCGAGCAGTTGCCGCAGCAGGGCGGTGTCGGCGCGGAGGTGGTGGGTGAGCGCCGCCGGATCGGCGAACGGGGCGCTGGAGAGTTCGATCTGACCACCGGGTTCGATGGTCACCCTACTCCCACCGGGCAGGGGGGCCGCGGGCGAGGCCGGGGCGAGGGAGACGGGCGCGTGTGGACCGAGCGCGAGGGCCATCAGGTCCAGGGGCGGGCGGGAGCCGGTGGGGCCGGTGGTGAGCCATTCCAGTTCCGCGCCGATGAGTCCCGGCGGACCCAGCTTGAAACACACCCCGCCGACATAGGCCTCCGCGGCCGCCCTGGAGGACAGTTCGCCCTGGTCGGGAGCATATTCGGGCCACGAAGTACGGTGCAGTGTGACGGCCATGCCAACCTCCGCGTGCTGTGGTACTGCCGTGGAAACCTGCGTCTGGTCTTCCAGAGTAGCGACGGCCACCGACAGAAAAAGTGACGAATCGGCGAACGAACGCCCGCGCTAGGGTCGACCCATGATCGATCTCGCCGCCGTCAGAGCCGCCACGCCCGGACTCGATGGGGGGCAGGTGTTCCTCGACAGCGCCGGGTCCTCGCTGCCGCCGCGGGTCGTCACCGAGACCGTCGTGGACCACCTGCGCCGCGAGGCGGAGATCGGTGGTTATCGGGCGGCCAACGAGCGTCTCGACGATCTCGCGGCGGTGAAGACCTCGATCGCCACCCTGATCGGCGCCACCGCCGACACCATCGCCCTCAGCGACAGCGCGACCAGGTCGTGGGCCGATTTCGCCTACTCGGTGCCGCTGCGTCCCGGTGACCGGATCCTGATCTCGGGCGCCGACTACGCCAGCAACGCGATCTCGGCCCTGCAGCGCGCCGCCCGCTCCGGCGCCACCGTCGAGCACATTCCCAGCGACCCCACCGGCCGCCTCGACACCGACGCGCTGGCGGCCATGCTCGACGAGCGGGTGCGGCTGGTCTCGCTCCAGCACGCGCCGACCAATGGCGGACTGGTGAATCCGGTCGCCGAGGCCACCCGGATCGCACACGAGGCGGGCGCGCTGGTGCTGCTCGACGCGTGCCAGTCGATCGGACAGCTGCCCCTCGATGTCGCCGCGCTCGACGTGGACGCCCTCTCGGCCACCGGACGCAAGTGGTTGCGGGGGCCGCGGGGCACCGGATTCCTGTATGTCCGAGCCGAATTGGCGCGTTCCATGGAACCGGACCGGCTCGACCTGCACGGCGCGCAGTGGGTGGCCCCCGGCGAATACCGCCTGGCCGAGGACGCGAGCCGCTTCGAATTCTGGGAATGCGATGTGGCCGCCCGCCTCGGGCTCGGCGCCGCCGTCGACCATCTCCTCGATCTCGGTCCCGAGGCGGTCTACGCGGCCGTCGCCGACCGGGCCGCCTACCTGCGCGCGCTGCTCCCGGAGTTGCCCGGCGTGACGGTGCGTGACCTGGGCACCGAGCACAGCGGCATCGTCTCGTTCACCGTCGACGGGCACGAGCCGATGTGGTTGCGCGACCGGCTCGCCGAGCGGGGCGTCACCGTCACGGTGAGCCACGCGAGTTCCACGCTGCTGGACATGACCGGGCGCGGCCTGGCCGCGGTGGTGCGCGCCTCGCCGCACTGCTTCGTGAGCCCCGCTGACCTCGACCGCTTCGTGGCCACCCTGGCCGAGCTCACCCGCTAGCCGAAGGCGAGGTGCTCGCCGACGATCCGTTCGGCGAGTTCGCGGGGATCTTCTTCGGGTGCAACGACTTCCAGCGTCCGATTGGCGGCGACCGTGGCCAGGCCGTGGATATTGGTCCACAGGGCCAGCGCGCGGCGCGGGGCGTCCTCGCCCGCGCCCGCCGCGTCGACCAGCTCCACGATGCGGCGGTAGAGCGGCCCGGTGGTGCCGCGCAGGTTCTCCCCCGAACCGGCCAGCAGGTCGTGGCGGAACATGAGGGTGAACATCTCCGGCCTGGTCACCGCGAAATCGACGTAGACCTGGGCCATCGTCCGCAGCCGGGCGCGCGGATCGTCGCCGGTGGCCGACTGCGCGAACCGGCCGATCAGGTCGCCGAATCCGCGCGCGGCGATGGCGGCGAGCAGGGCCGCGTGCGTGGGGAACCAGCGGCGCGGGGCGCCGTGCGAGACTCCGGCGGCCCGCGCGATGGCCCGCAATCCGAGCCCGCCGACGCCGTCGCGTTCGAGCAGCTCGACGCCGGTGTCGACGAGGCGTTCGCGCAGGGAGTCGGGCATACGGGCAATTCTGCACGCCGGTCGTCGTGGCATCCCGTGGCACCCGTAGACAGTGTCTACTAGGGTCGGGTAGACACTGTCTACTCCGGAGGGTTCCATGTGGTACCTGCTGTGCAAATACGTCCTCCTCGGCCCGCTGCTGCGGCTGCTCGGCCGCCCGCGCGTCGAGGGTCTCGAACACATCCCGCGCACGGGACCGGTGATCATCGCCGCCAATCACCTGGCCTTCATCGACTCGCTCTACCTCGCACTGGTCATCCCCCGGCCACTCACCTTCCTGGCCAAACAGGAGTACTTCACCGGCACCGGCCTACGCGGGTGGGCCAAGCGCTGGTTCTTCACCGCGGCGGGGCAGGTGCCGGTGAACCGCACCGGCGGTGACGCGGCCGCCGACGCGCTCGCCGCGGCCACCCGCATCCTCGAATCCGGCGGTGCGTGGGCAATTCACCCGGAGGGCACCCGCTCGGTCGACGGCAGGGTCTATCGTGGTCGGACCGGGGCGTTGCGCGTGGCCATGGCCACAGGCGCGCCGGTGGTACCCGTGATTCTCGACGGGACCGACCGCATGAATCCGCGCGGTCGGAAACTGTTGCGTTTCACCAAGGTGCGCATCAGTGTCCAACCGGCGCGACGCTATCCGGCAGCGGAGTATCGCGCCCAGGTCAGAGCGGCAACCGACCAGCTGATGCGGGAGATCGCGGCACGATCAGGTAGACCATATGTGGACCGTTACGCTGCCACCTTCGCCGTCGAGAAAAGTGCGGCAGGGGGTGTTCGCCGGGGTTGAGTGGGGTTAACACCGAGGGCGCGGGGCGGGATTTGTTGGGAGCACGGCCGTAACCGTTCGTTGGCGCAAAGGGAGTCCGACGTTGAGCAGGTTCACCGACGAAATGTTTGCCACAGCGTTGACCAGCCCGCGGGGGTTGGTCACCGGAGAACCGGATGTGCCGTTGCGGCAGACCTGGGGGGAAATCCATCGGATAGCGCGACGGATGGCCGGTGGCCTGGCCGCCGCCGGGATCGGACACGGGGACGCGGTGGGCGTCCTGGCCGGTCTACCCGTCGACATCGCCCCGGTCTGCCAGGCCATCTGGATGCGTGGCGCCTCGATCACCATGCTGCACCAGCCGACACCGCGCACCGATCTGGCGGTCTGGGTGCGCGACACCGAGACCGTGCTGGACATGATCGAGGCCAAGGCCGTCGTGCTCGGCGCGCCGTTCGCGGCCGCCGAACCGGTGCTGCGCGAGCGCGGCATCATCGTGGTCCGCATCGAGGACCTGAACGAGGGTCCCGACACCGATCCGGTGCCCACCACCGAGGGCGATATCGCCTTGCAGCAGTTGACCTCTGGGTCGACCGGCTCGCCGAAGGCGGTGCGGATCACGCACGGCAACTTCTACGTCAACGCCTACGCGATGTTCAATCGCGTCAAGTTCCAGACCGACGACGACGTGATGATCAGCTGGCTGCCGCTGTTCCACGACATGGGCATGGTCGGATTCCTCAGCGTGCCCATGCAATTCGGCGCCGAAGTGGTGTGCGTGACCCCGCTGGACTTCCTGGCCCGGCCGCTGCTGTGGGCCGAGCTGATCGCCAAGTACCGCGGCACCGTCACAGCCGCACCGAATTTCGCGTACTCGCTGCTGGCGCGGCGGTTGCGGCAGGCCGAGCCGGGGACCATGGATCTGTCCAGTGTGCGCTACATGTGGAACGGCGCCGAACCGGTGGATCCCGACACCATGATCGCGCTGGCCGAGGCGGGCAAGGAGTTCGGGCTCAATCCGATGGCGCTGACCCCGGTCTACGGCATGGCCGAGACCACGCTGGCCGTGTCGATTCCCGATCCCGGCCACGGCCTGGTGCTCGACGTGATCGACGCCGATCTGCTGGAGGCGGTGGGCAAGGCGGTGCCGGTGGCCGAGGACGGTCATCACGGCACTCCGCGCCGGTTGCCGACGCTGGGTCATCTGGTCGACGATCTGGAGGGCCGGGTGGTCGACGCCGAACGGCAGCCGCTGCCGGTGCGCTCGGTGGGCGTCATCGAATTGCGTGGACCCGCGGTGACTTCCGGGTATGTGACCGTCGACGGGTTCCGTCCCGCGCAGGACGCCGAAGGCTGGCTCGACACCGGCGACATCGGCTACTTCACCGACGCGGGCCTGATCGTGGTGTGCGGACGGATGAAGGACGTCATCATCATGGGCGGCCGCAACATCTACCCCACCGATATCGAGCGGGCCGCGCTGCGGGTGTCCGGGGTGCGTCCCGGCAACGCGGTGGCGGTGCGCCTGGACGCCGGGGAGAAACGCGAGAGTTTCGCGGTGGTGGTCGAGTCCAACGACTACCAGGAACCCGACGAGGTCAAGCGCATGGAACGCGAGATCGTGCACGAGGTGTTCGCCGAGGTCGGCGCCCGCCCCCGCACCGTCGCCATCCTGGGCCCGGGCGCCCTGCCGAAGACCTCCTCGGGCAAGCTCCGCCGCGCGGCCACGGCGGTGCACCTGCGCTGAGACGCGTTCGGCGCGCCCGGTGAGATCTCCGGGCGCGCCGAGAACGCGTCAATGCAGGTGGTTTTGGGCTGCTTCGAGCCCGACCTTCAGCAGGAGTTCCACCGCGTCGGCGGCCTGCTCGACGATCACCGGCACCTCTTTGCGCTCCGGGGCCGCGAACGGTTTGAGCACGTAGTCGGCCGGGTCCTGACGGCCCGGCGGACGGCCGATGCCGATGCGGGTGCGCAGATAGTCCTTGGTGGTGAGCGCCTGCGAGATGGAGCGCAGGCCGTTGTGGCCACCTTCGCCGCCGCCCTGCTTGAGCTTGATCGTGCCGAAGGGCAGATCGAGTTCGTCGTGCACCACGATGACCTGGTCGACGGGTACCGAGAAGAACTTGGCCAGCGCGGCCACCGGACGACCCGACAGGTTCATGTACGTACGCGGCTTGGCCAGCAGGATCTGGCGGCCGTCCAGGCGCGCCTGCAGCAGGTCGGCGCCGGATTTCTTGTGCTGAGCGAAACGGCCGCCGATGCGCTCGGCGAGCACATCGGCGACCAGGAAGCCCACATTGTGGCGGGTGCGCTCGTACTCGGGACCGGGGTTACCCAGTCCGACCACGAGCGCGGGCCCGGAGGATTCGGTCACGACCGAACCGTAGCAGCGGAATTACTCGGCGGACTCGGCCTCGGCCTCGGCGGGCTCGGCCTCGTCGGCGGTGCCTTCGCCCTCTTCGTCCAGCTCGGCGGCGGACGGCGCGGCGATCACGTTGACGACCAGCGCCTCCGCGTCACCGGCGAGGGTGACACCGGCGGGCAGCGCGATGCTACCGGCCAGGATCTGGGTGCCCGCCTCGATGCCCTCGACCGAGACCTCGATGGACTCGGGCAGCTTCAGCGCGTCGGCCTCGATGGACAGGGTGTTGGCTTCCTGGGTGACCAGGGTGCCCGCGGCGGCGTCGCCGGAGACCACGACGTTGACGTCGGTGGTGACGCGCTCGCCACGCTTGACGATCAGCAGGTCGGCGTGCTCGATGTAGCGACGGATCGGGTGCACGACGACCGACTTGGTCATGGCCAGCTGCGACTTGCCGTCGATGACCAGGCTCAGGATGGCGTTGGTGCCGTGCTCGCGCAGGATGGCGGCGAACTCACGGGCGTTGATCGACAGGTGCTGCGGCTCGGCGTGGTGGCCGTACAGCACGGCGGGCACGTTGCCGTCGCGACGGGTGCGGCGCGCGGCGCCCTTACCGAATTCGGTGCGGACGGCGGCTTCGATGACGTTGGCGTCGGACATACTGAATGCGCTCCTACGGCTTTTCCGGGCTGGTCATGGGCGACCCACCACCGGGGTCTGGGTCTACTCGTCGGACGAAGAACGAACGAGGACGGCCGGAAAGCCGAGCCGCGTCGATCACGGTGAGCACCACAGAGGGCTCACCCTCGCCGAGACAACCCGACCACCATACCGCACGCGTATCGCCCGGCGGAAACCGCCGTCACCGCACTCCCGCCGCGTGCGGCCGCGACCTGTCCTCGTACTCTGAAAAGGCTGCCCACCCCTGCGAAAGGTCCGATTGTGTCCGAGTCCGGAGAGAACGTCACGCCCCGCGGGCTGCCCGCCGAGGTGGCCCGTCGCCGCACGTTCGCCGTGATCTCGCACCCCGACGCGGGTAAGTCCACGCTCACCGAGGCGCTGGCGCTGCACGCCAGGATGATCTCCGAGGCGGGCGCCATCCACGGTAAGGCCGGACGCAAGTCGACGGTCTCGGACTGGATGGAGATGGAGAAGGCGCGCGGCATCTCGGTGAGTTCGACCGCGCTGCAGTTCAACTACCGGGCCGCCGGTTCCGAGGTCGACAGTGTGATCAACCTGGTCGACACCCCCGGCCACTCCGATTTCTCCGAGGACACCTACCGCGTGCTCACCGCCGTGGACGCCGCGGTGATGCTCATCGACGCCGCCAAGGGCCTCGAGCCGCAGACGCTGAAGCTGTTCCAGGTGTGTCGTCATCGCGGCATCCCGGTGATCACCGTGATCAACAAGTGGGACCGGCCGGGCCAGGCCCCGCTGGAACTGCTCGACGAGATCAGCGAGCGGATCGGCCTGACGCCCACCCCGCTGTTCCTGCCGGTGGGTATCGCGGGCGATTTCCGCGGCCTGCTGCGGCGCGGTCCCGAGGGTGTGGCCGACGAGTACATCCACTTCACCCGCACCGCCGGTGGCGCGACCATCGCCCCGGAGGAGTCGCTGACCCCGGCCGAGGCCGAGGCGCGCGAGGGTGAGGCGTGGACGACCGCGGCCGAGGAGAGCGAACTGCTCTCGGCCACCGGGCAGGACCACGATCAGGAACTGTTCCTGGCCGGGCAGACCTCGCCGGTCATCTACGCCTCGGCCATGCTGAACTTCGGTGTGCGCCAGCTGCTGGAGACGCTCGTGTCGCTGGCGCCCGCGCCCGGTTCGCGCGCCGACGTGGCGGGCAAGGACCGTGAGACCGGTGACCCGTTCAGCGCGGTGGTGTTCAAGGTGCAGGCGGGCATGGACACCGCCCACCGCGACCGGCTGGCGTTCATGCGCATCGTGTCCGGTGAGTTCGAGCGCGGCATGGTCGTGACGCACGCGCAGACCGGTCGGCCCTTCGCCACCAAGTACGCGCTGACCGTGTTCGGTCGCGAGCGCACCACCGTCGACACCGCCTACCCCGGCGACGTGGTCGGTCTGGTGAACGCGACCGCGCTGGCGCCCGGGCACACGCTGTTCGTGGACAAGAAGGTGGAGTTCCCGCCGATCCCGAGCTTCGCGCCCGAGCACTTCGCCACCCTGCGCGCGCAGAGCGCGGGCAAGTACAAGCAGTTCCGCAAGGCCATCGACCAGCTCGACTCCGAGGGCGTGGTGCAGGTGCTGCGCAACGACGCGCGCGGCGATCAGTCACCGGTGCTGGCCGCGGTCGGCCCGATGCAGTTCGAGGTCGTCACCGCGCGGATGCAGGCCGAGTTCAATGTGGAGACCCAGCTGGATTTCCTCGGCTACTCCCTGGCCCGGCGCACCGACGCGGAATCGGCGCCGGAGCTCGACCGCCAGCGCGGGGTGGAGGTGTTCACCCGCACCGACGGCGCGATCCTGGCGCTGTTCAGCGACAAGTGGCGGCTGCAGTACATCGAGAAGGAACACCCGGATCTCACGCTGGAACCGCTGGTCGCCACGGCCGACTGAGACCGCCGGGGCTGTCTGGGTCGGGCGTTCAGGCGGCCGGTGAGCCGGGATTGCGCTCGACCGAGGAGATGTGGTTCTCCCCGGCGATCATGCCCCAGCGGCTCGCGGTCAACCGCAGGCTCGGTAGATCGCTGAGCGAGAGCACCACCTCGTAGGTGCGTTCGTAGCCGGTGTGCGCGATGCGCCAGTGTCCGTCCTCGCAGCGGGTGTAGCGGTCGGTGTAGAAGGCCGCGCCACGCAGCAGCATGTTGTGCTCGGGGATGATCACCGTGTCGGCCAGGTACCAGGTGCCGGTGGCCTCGTCGCCGTCGACATCGATCTCGGGATGATCGCAGCGGTGCTCGGTGATGACGTGCGGACCGAGGGTGTTGCGCAGGAAGGCCAGGAAGGCCTCGCGCGATTCGAACTGCAGGTACTCGCTGTAGGTGGCGGTGGCCTCGGGGACCAGGGTGTCGGCGAACTCGTCCCACGACTTGGTGTCCAGTGCGCGCAGATAGCGGAACTTGAGCCTGCTGATCGCGACGACATCGTCGGGATGATCCGGCGGGCGCGGCACCGGTTCGGGCTGCTCGTCGTCGTCCGGCTCGGGCGGCTCCATGAACATCGGTTCCTCCCCCGTCTCCGGCCCGGTCACCAGGGGCTCGTCGGCACCGGGCAGCAGCGGGCCGGGACGCGGGCGCGCGGGCTCGACGGCGTCGTCGTCCACGCGCACATCGGCGGATCCGGTCGGCTGCTCCATGCCTCCACGATCCCACCGAATCGGGCGCGGGCACCCGATCTGTATCAGATCGCTATCACTGCCGACACCGGAGCGTGACCAGCCGAGGCGTAGGCGCCCGCTGTCTCAGCTACCGATGGTGAAGCAGGTGCGGCAGAAGTCCTCGCCGAACTCCGACAGCCGCAGGCTCTTGCGCACGATCTTGGGCGCGCGACCCGCCTTCTTGAGCGCTTCCTCGACCACCGGCTGCACTTCCAGCACCATGTAGCGGCTCAGCACCACCGGGTCCTCGGAGGTCAGCGTGAGGCCGAGCCGGTTGAGGTTGATCAGGTAGGAGCGCGACCGGTCGGGGTAGCGCACGCCCGCCTGCTCGGGCACCGAGGTGAGGTCGCCCTGGACCAGTTCCGAGCCGATGCCCAGCGGACGGTTGGTGCGCACGTCGACCGAGGGCTGCGGGCCGTTGAGGGCCATGAAGCGCAGGATGCGGGCCTCGTCGGGGGCGATCTCGTCGAGGATGCGGTCGTAGGCCGGGTGCACGTCCTCGGTGAAGTACACATCCGCCGAGCGGGCCAGCAGCGCGTCGCCGCGACGGCGCAGGTCGTCGGTGGTGGCCGAGCGCAGGTACGGGCCCACGGTGATGGACTGCTGGGACGATCCGTTGGGCGTCGGCACATAGCTGACGATCTCGCGCACCGACCCCTCGGTGACGCCGAGCGCGCTGCGCGCGATGGACCGCAGCGCGTTGCCGGTGCGCTCGGCGATATCGGCCGAGGACTCGCCGTCCAGCGCTGCCTGGGCCAGTTCCTTGGTCACCTCGTAGGTGGTGCCGACCGCCCACTGGCTGCCACGCACCGCGGTTCCGGCCGCCAGCCCGGCAGCGCGGAACACACCCCTGATCAACCGCGCTTCATTGCTGATCTGTCGCTGCTCGACGTCCGAGCTGCGTTCGACGGCACGGGTACCGGCGCGGGCCAGGTCCTGTCCGGTCCTGTCGTCTGTCACGTCCTACTCCGAAGTCTCGCCAGGTGAACTTCTCGCCCACAGATTATTGCCCGACCACGCCCCAGGCACAGTGCGGACGATACGGCGCCCCCTGCGGCGCCGATTGTCATCTGCCACGAATTGTGGTGACCGTCATTGTTCCGACTACGCACGGCGAGTACGGCATTCGGGACACCTTCTGTGACTGATGTCTCAGACACTACCCTGTGGCCTGGGGCACGACGAATGGACCTAGTTCCTCACCTCACAGTAGGGTCACCTCGCCGCGGGGGTGCTAATTTTTGGATGCCGGTGAAGGCGGTGGTCACCGGGTATCGGCAGGAGGGTGTCGTGCTGGAGAGTGTGTTCGGGTTACATCCGACCCTTCTGCTGGAAATTCTGACCATTCCTCTTTTCACAGGAGTAATCGGTTACATCACCAACTGGACCGGCATTTTGATGCTGTTCCAGCCGATCAAATTCCACGGCGTCAAACTGCCGGGGCTGCGCGCGCTGTTCCCGTTCCTGCCCAAGCGCATCCAGGTGTTGCCGCTGCTCAGCTATGACGGGCGGATCGGCTGGCAGGGCATCGTGCCCTCGCGCGCGGACAAGATGGCCTCCATCGCCGTCGACAAGGGACTGTCCAAGCTGGGCAGCGTCTCCGACTTCTATCGCGAGCTCGATCCGGAGAAACTGGCCGAACATCTGGCCGAGGTCGCCGACGCGCAGATCCGCGACATCGTCGAGGTGATCCTGCGCCGCGAGCACCCCCAGCTCTGGTACAACCTGCCCGTCCAGGTGCGCGAGATGATCCATCAGCGGGTGCGCTCGCAGCTGCCGGAGATCCTGCGCGAACTCACCGCCGAACTGGGCAGCAATATCGACCAGCTGCTGGATGTGAAGCAGATGGTGATCCGCTATTTCCAGGCCCGCCCGCAGTTGCTCAACCAGCTGTTCCAGGTGCTCGGCGCCAAGGAACTGCGCTTCATGCAGAACTTCGGTTTCTACTTCGGCGCACCGTGCGGCCTGCTGCTGGTGCTGGCCCTGCACACCACCGGACTCTCGCCGCTGATCATCCTGCCGGTGGGCGGCATCGTCATCGGCTGGGTGGTGAACTGGGTGGGCATCAACATGATCTTCGCGCCCGCGACCCCGAAGTGGTGGTGCCCGTGGCGGCAGGGTCTGCTGATCAAGCGTCAGCCCGAGATCACCGCCGGGTACGCGGCGCTGGTGTCGACCGAGGTGGTCACCGTGGCCAATATCGGTGACGAGCTGCTCAACGGCCCGCGCTCGGACCGCACGCTGCAGATGCTCGAGGACACCCTGCGTCCGGCCGCCGACCGCGCGCTCGGACCGGCCCGGCCCGCGGTGAAGTTCATGCTGGGCAGCCGCGAGTACGACTCGCTGCAGTCCACGCTCACCGCCGAGGCGATGACGATCGCGCCGATGGCCTTCGCCGACCCGGAGTTCAACGTCCAGCAGGGCAGACAGGTCAACGAATACATCGCCAGGCAAATGTCCGCACTTTCCCCACACGACTTCGTGGACATGCTGCGTTCGGCCATCAAACAGGACGAATGGTTGCTTTTCGTCCATGGCGGCGCGCTGGGGCTGCTCGCCGGATACGCTCATATCCTGGTCTTCGGAACGGGAGTAGCGACGACATGGATGTAGACGGGACCCCGTCCGCGGAGGTGGTGCGGCGGACGGTGGCGGCACTCGACACCACCACGGAGAAACGCGGCGTACTGCCGGTGTCCCCGGCGCGCACGGTCCGTGCGGCGACCGGCGTGGCCCGGGTGGCGTTCACCGCGGCCTCCGGAATGACGCTGTGGACCCTGGACACCGCGCTCGGCGTCACCGTCACGGTGCTGCGCGGCAGCCTCGCGGGCAACCCGCCCGAGGAAGTGCTCGCCGAGGCGGAAACCGAAGTGCGCGACCGGCTCCGGCACGCGCTCGGCCTACCGACCAGCACCGATTACCACCGCGAAGCCATGCCGACGCTGCGCGAGCAGGGCGCCCAGTTGCTGCGCCTGTCGGCCAGCACCCACGCGGCCCAGCCCGACACCCACCCCGCCTACCCCGGCATCCTCACCGAGATCACCCCCGACGAGGCGCGCATCCTGCGCTTCCTGCACGTCGACGGGCCGCAGCCCTCGATCGATGTGCGCACCGGACGTCAGCGGGCCTTCGGCGGCGAGCGCCTGATCAGCGGACTGACCATGCTGGGCGAGCACGCGGGCCTGCGGTTTCCCAACCGCGTGCCGCAGTACCTGCCCAATCTGCGCAGGCTCGGACTCATCGAGTTCACCCGCGAACCGGTCGGCAATCCGAGCCGGTATCAGCTCATCGAGGCCCAGGAACAGGTCCGTGACGCGCTCAAGCGCGGGTTCGGCACCAAGGTGAGCTACCGCAGCATCCTGCTCACCGAGTTCGGCGCCGACTTCGTGCAGACCTGTCTGCCCACCGTCATCGGTGACGGCAGGGAGACCGCCACCTAGGACTCGGCCAGCTCCGCCAGCTCCATCCACCGCTCTTCGGCCGCTTCCTTCTCCGCGACGACCTCTTTGAGTTCGGCGCCGAGGGTCACCAGCTTGTCCGGGTCGGTGGCGGCGTCGGCGAGCGCGACGTGCAGCTTCTGTTCGCGTTCGTCGAGCTTGGCGATGCCGCGTTCCAGCCGCGAGAGTTCCTTGCGGGCGGCGCGGCGGTCGGCCGAATCCGTCGAGGCGGCGGGGGCTTTCACCGCGCCGGGCTTGGTGGCGGCCGCCTGACTCGCGCGGCGGGTGAGGTACTGGTCGATGCCGCCGGGCAGGTTGGTGAGCTTGCCGTCGCCGAACAGGGCCCAGGTGGTATCACAGATGCGCTCGACCAGGTAGCGGTCGTGGCTGATGACCACCAGGGTGCCCGCCCAGTTGTCGAGCAGGTCCTCCAGCTGCTGGAGGGTGTCGATGTCGAGGTCGTTGGTGGGCTCGTCGAGCAGCAGCACGTTGGGCTCGGCCATCAGGATGCGGGTCAGCTGCAGGCGGCGGCGCTCGCCACCGGAGAGGTCGCCGACGGGGGTGCGCTGGCGGGCCGGGGTGAAGCCGAGCCGTTCGGCGAGCTGGCCCGCGGAGATCTCCTTGTCGCCGAGCATGATCCGGTTGGCGATCTGCTGCACGGCCTCGAGCACCCGCATGTCGGTGGGCAGGTCGTCGAGTTCCTGGCGCAGCCAGCCGATCTGGACGGTCTGACCCTGGATGCGCTTGCCCGTCACGGGTTCCACGTCACCGGCCAGCGCGCGCAGCAGCGTGGTCTTGCCGGAGCCGTTGACCCCGACCAGGCCCACCCGCTCGCCCGGCGCCAGGCGCCAGGTGAGATCGCCGACCAGCTCGCGGCCGTCGGGAGTGGCCAGGGTGGCGTCCTCGAGTTCGATCACCACGCGGCCCAGTCGCTTGCGCGCGAACGCCGCCAGCGAGACGGCGTCGCGCGGCGGCGGCACATCGGCGATGAGCGCCTCGGCGGCCTCGACGCGGTAGCGCGGCTTGGAGGTGCGGGCCTTGGCGCCGCGGCGCAGCCAGGCCAGTTCCTTGCGGGCCAGGTTCTGGCGACGGGCCTCGGTGGCGTCGGCCTGACGGGCGCGTTCGGCGCGGGCGAAGATCCAGTCGCCGTAGCCGCCCTCGTAGGTCTCCACCTTGCCGCCGACGACCTCCCAGGTGCGGGTGGCGACGGTGTCGAGGAACCAGCGATCGTGGGTGACGACCACCAGGGCGGTGCGCCGGGCGATCAGGTGCTGGGCCAGCCACTGCACGCCCTCGATGTCGAGGTGGTTGGTGGGCTCGTCGAGTACGAGCAGGTCCAGCTCGCGCACCAGCGCGGCGGCCAGGGCGACGCGGCGGCGCTCGCCACCGGAGAGATTGGTGACCGGGGTGTCCAGGCCCAGGTCGGCGATGCCGATGCCGTCGAGCACCGAGCGGATGCGCGCGTCGGCGGCCCACTCGTGTTCGGCGATGTCGACGGTGGACAGGTCATCGGACAGTCCGGCCAGCACGACCGAGCCGATGGTGGCGCCCTCGGGCAGCACCCCACGCTGGGTGACCACGGCCATCCGCAGCCCGCCGACCCGGCTGACGCGGCCGCTGTCGGGGGCCTCCAGCCCGGTCAGCACCTCGAGCAGCGTGGTCTTGCCACCGCCGTTGAGGCCGACGACCCCGATCCGCTCCCCCGCGTGCACGCCGAGGGAGACGTCGTCCAGGAGCGGCTTGACACCGAAACTCTTGGAGACCTGTTCCAGGTTGATCAGGTTGGGCATTTCCGCCTCTCCGGGACTTCAGGCCAGACATAGGTGCGAGGTTGCGGCGCGTCGGCGACCGGCGGGAGGATGGTGGGCGGGTTTGCCCGTCCCCGGTGAGTTACCCATGTTCGTACGAGATCTGTCGGTGGAAGCGTAGTGGATCTGGCAGCGGTCGGTTTCCGCGGCTCCGGCGGGACGGTCAGCGTTTGGCCTGGGCCTCGGGGTCGAGGACGCGGGCGCCGGGGACCGGACCACTGGCGGTGCGCACGCTGCGGCAGACCCCGGCACCGGCGAGTTCGGCGGCCACGGCCACGGCGGCCTGGTCGCTGTCGCACAGGAAGGCGCAGGTGGGGCCCGAGCCGGAGACCAGACCGGCCAGGGCGCCCGCGCTCACTCCGGCGCGCAGGGTCCGGCGCAGCTCCGGTTTCAGGGACAGGGCGGCGGCCTGGAGGTCGTTGCCGAGCAGCGGGGCCAGGGTGTGCGGGTCGCCCGAGGCCAGGGCCTGCATGAGTTTCTGGGGGTCGCCCAGGCGCGGCGGGTCGCCCTCGGCGCGCAGGCGGTCGAGTTCGCGGAAGACGGCGGGGGTGGACAGGCCGTCCTTGGCCAGGGCGAGCACCCAGTGGAAGGTGTTGCGCGACAACACCGGAAGCAGTCTTTCGCCGCGGCCGGTGCCCAGGGCGGTGCCGCCGTGCAGGGAGAAGGGGACGTCGCTGCCGAGTTCGGCGGCGATGGCGGAGAGTTCCTCGCGGCCCAGGCCCAGGTCCCACAGTTCGTTGAGGCCCACCAGCGCGGCGGCGGCGTCGGCGCTGCCGCCCGCCATACCCCCCGCGACGGGGATGCCCTTGGCGATGGCGATCTCCACCAGCGGCGCGCGTCCGGCCAGGTGGGCCAGGCGCACCGCGGCCTTCCAGACCAGATTGGTGCGGTCGGTGGGCACGTCGGCGGCGCCCTCACCGGTGACCCGCACCGTCAGCGAGGCCGAGGGGGCCAGTTCCACGTCGTCGGACAGGGACAGGGCCTGGAACACGGTGGTCAGATCGTGGAAGCCGTCGGGGCGCAGATCACCGACTCCGAGATGCAGATTCACCTTGGACGGGGCGCGCGCGACGACCGGGCTGGGCACAACTGACAGCACGATCACCAAGCGTAACCGGTGGTACCGACGAGTTCGCGCGACGCGGGTTGCGCCAGATACCCATGGGGGGTATGTTCGATCGTGTCGGGCACCCGACCCGAGCACCGTTTCAGCGAGAAGGAGTCGGCCATGGCCACCACCACCTACACCGTCACGGGAATGACCTGCGGGCACTGCGCGAGTTCGGTCAAGGAGGAGATCGGCAAGATCGACGGCGTCACCGGCGTCGATGTCGATGTCGCCAGTGGGCTGGTCAAGGTGGACAGCGCCGCAGACCTGGCCCGCACCGATGTGGCCGCCGCCGTAGACGAAGCCGGTTACGCGCTGTTGTGATTTGGCGGCTGGCGTCCGAGGGGCGATACTTCGGCTTCGCCGTGACGTCTCGCCCCTCGGACGCGAGGCGGCCGAAAACCCGTGGTGGGGGGCGTTGTCGTTCACCGGACATTCATCCGGGGGCGCGGTGTGGCGGATCATCCACAGTGTCATCCACATCCACGCACAACCATGATGCGCGGGGATCGTCCGATGTGGTTCGGGTCATCGCCCGGCGACCATGATCAACACCGACCGGTGCGAAAACCGGTTGTCCACAATTGCTTTCACAGGCGCTCGGGGTGAACGGCCGGTGTACGGCGGGTTCCCGGGAACGGCGAGGTCAGCCCTGGGCGGCCAGCCGGACGAAGGCGGCGGTCTCCAGGGTCTCACCGCGCGCGGTGGGATCGATCCCGGCGGCCACCAGCCTGCGCTCGGCCTCGGCGGGCGAACCCGCCCAGCCGGACAGGGCCGCGCGCAGCGTCTTGCGGCGCTGGGCGAAGGCGGCGTCGATCACTTCGAAGACGCGGCGGCGGTGCGCGTCGTCCATGGGCCAGGGCGCCTCGGCGTAGCGGTCGATGCGGACCAGGCCCGATTCCACGCGCGGCACCGGCCAGAACACCTGGGTGCCCACGGCGCCCGCGCGCCGCACCTTGCCGAAGAAACCGGCCTTGACGCTGGGGACGCCGTAGACCCGGTTGCCGGGTTCGGCGGCGAGGCGATCGGCCACTTCGGCCTGCACCATCACCAGCGACACCTGGATGCTCGGCAGTTCGGCCAGCAGGTGCAGCAGCACGGGCACGGCCACGTTGTAGGGCAGGTTCGCCACCAAAGCGGTCGGGGTGGCGGGCAGTTGGTCGGCGCGTACGCGCAGGGCGTCGGCCTCGACCACGCGCAGCCGGTCGGCCAGGCCGGGGGCCCGGTCGGCGACGGTTTCGGGCAGGTAGTTGGCCAGCACCGGGTCGATCTCGACGGCGACCACCTGGTCGACCACGTCGAGCAGCGCCAAGGTCAGCGAGCCGAGTCCGGGGCCGACCTCGAGGACGGTGTCGGCGGCACCGACGCCCGCGGCGGTGACGATGCGGCGCACGGTGTTGCCGTCGTGCACGAAGTTCTGCCCGAGCTGCTTGGTCGGCCGGACGCCGAAGCGTTCGGCCAGCGTCCGCACCTCGGCGGGACCGAGCAGTGCGGCGCTACCGCGCGCGGGAATCTCTGGTTCGGGCACTGCTAGAACCTACCAACCCGGTCGATCGGGCAGCTCAGCGCTGCGGCGGGGCGGCGTGTACGCGCGCGTGGAACTCGGCGATGGCGGTGCGCATCTGCGGGGAGGTGGTGCCGTGTTCGCCGGTGCCGGGGATCACCTGCTGGTCGACGCCGTTGGCCGCGAACTGCGCGACCAGCGCGCCGTGCAGCGGCGAGGGCACGACCATGTCGGTGACGTTCATCGTCAGCAGGATCGGCGCGTCGTAGCCGCTGGTCGGCAGGGTCATGTACTCGGCCAGGACATCTCGCAGCGGAGCCAGCGGCTTGGCCAGCATGTCGGACGGGTTGACGCCTTGGGCGCCCGCGAAGATCTTGTCGATGCACTGGTGCCCGGCCGCGTCGACGAGCGAGCGGCCCAGCGGAGTCAGATAGGAATCGACGTCGGCTTCGGGGTGGGTGGCGCGCAGCCCGGCCAGGATGCTCACCACGAACGACGAGGTGGCGCCGGACAGACCCGGGATCTGCGGCAGCCCCGGCCCGGCCAGCGGCAGCACCTTCTCCACGTCGGAGGCCGGGTCGACGGCCACCGTGCCACGGAAGTCGAGTTCGGGCGCGTACCAGGACTGCACGTGCGCGGTGCTGAGCGCGGCGTGCCCGCCCTGCGAGACACCGAAGACGCTCCACGTGCGCGACAGATCCAGGTCGGCGGCGCGGGCCGCGCGGACCAGGTCGATGGTGGCGGTGGCCTCGCTGCGAACCTCGAGATAGGGGTGCGGGCCGGTGTCGAAGCGGCCCAGGCCCAGGTAGTCGGGGGCGACGACGGCGTAACCCTGATCGACCAGGCCCTTGATCAGCGCGTCCTCGGCGCCGCGGAAGCGCGGCAGCATGGACTCGGGATCGGACTGGCCGCCGCAGCCGGGACCCGACCCGGAGGTGCCGTGGTCGTAGGCGATGATCGGCCAGCCGGTGGCGGGGGCGTCACCCTCGGGGACGAACACCGCGCCGCTGGCCGGGCGCGCGACACCGGCCGAGTCGGTCATCCAGTACTCGATGACCTTGCCGTCGGCCATCCCGCGCCAGCCCGCGGGCTCGTCCAGCACCGAGATGACCGAGCCGGGCGCCTCGGCGGTAGCGGGAGCGAAGCCAGCGGCCAGCAGCGACGCGGTGGCGAGGGCGGCGACGATCGTCGCGCGGAGCGGGTTCTTCGGCACGGATTCATCTCTCCACCAGGCGGCCATGATTCTGGACGAGTGTACAGATCACGGCGTCGGAGGACGGTCAGACTTGCCCTCGGGTGGCCAGGAATTCGTCGATCGCCGCGAACATCGCCGGGTTCAGTTCGCAGTGACTGCCGGTGCCGACGACGGGCCGGAAGTCGACCCCGCCCGCGACGAATTGCGCGGCCAGCGCGGCGTGCAGCGGCGAGGGCACGGTGCGGTCGGTGGCGTTGACCAGCAGCAGGATCGGGGCGTCGTAGCCGCTGGTGGGGACGGTCATGTAGTCGGCCATCACCGAGCGCAGCGGCTCGTCGCCGAGCGGGCGGGACAGCAGGGCGCCCAGCGTCAGGTCGGCCACCCGGTCGTCGATCGCGTCCTGACACAGGGTGCCGATCTCGTCGAGGATCTCCCGGCCGAGCGGGGTCAGATAGCTGTCGACCTGCGCGTCCGGACGGGCGGCGCGCAACCCGGCGAGAATGCTCACCGAGAACCCGAGGATGCCCCCGCTGACGCGATCCGGGTTACCCGGGCCCAGCAGCGGCGCGACCTTCTCCACATCCGATTCCGGATCGACCGCGATGGTGCCCCGGAAATCCAGTTCCGGCGCGTAGCTCGTCTGCAGATGCCCGGTCCCCAGCGCCGCCTGACCACCCTGCGACATACCCGCCGCGATCCACACCGGAGACAGATCCGACCGCACCGAGCGCGCGGCCCGCAGCATGTCGATGGTGGCGGTGGCCTCGGTCTCGATGCCCAGATACGGGTGCGGGCCGGTGTCGAAGCGACCCAGCCCGAGATAGTCCGGCGCGACGACCGCGAACCCCTTGCCCACCAGATACCGCAGGAACTCGTCCTGCTTCGCCTGCGATTCCGGCCACGGCGCCCCCGCCGGATCGGACTGCCCACCGCAGCCCGCGCCCAACCCGGTGGTCCCGTGGTCGTAGGTGATCACCGGCCAGCCACCCGGCGGCACCTCGCCCGTCGGCAGATACAGCGCGCCACTGGCCGGTTGCGTCACTCCCCCCACGCCCCTGGTCCAGTACTCGATGACCTGCGCCCCCGACATCCCGTGGAATCCGTCGGCCTGCGGGATCACCGAGATCACCCCACCCGGCTCCACCGCCTGCGCCCCCACCACGGGCACCGCGACCCCGACCCCCACCGCCAGCACCGCCACGGCGACCACACTCCGCCAGACCGAAACCCCGCGCATAGCAACCACCCGTCGACTCGTCACCGACCCGAGGTCACCGCACGAGCACAGCGAACCCGGCGAAACGAGAGCACGCTACCGCACCGATCCGCCGAAACCCCGCACATCCCGCATCAGGCGAAACGGCGAGCACCCCACTCTCAGCTCACGCCGAGGCGGCTGGTGCAGGCGGGCCAGGCGCCCCAGCCCTGGCGGGCGCGGGTGACTTCGGCGATGGCGATCTGTTCCTCGCGGGTGGCGAGGTCGGCGCGGGGGGCGTATTTGAGGCCGCCCTGGCGTTCCCAGGTGCTCTGGTCGAACTGGATGCCGCCGTAGTAGCCGTTGCCGGTGTTGATGGCCCAGTTGCCGGTGGACTCGCAGCGGGCCAGCGCGTCCCAGAGGTCGCCGTCGCGGACCTCGGGGACCTCGGTGCCGGGCTTGGCGCCCTTGCGGATGGTCTTGGGCTGGGCGGGGGTGATGACGTTCGAGTTCACCTGCACGCGCGCGGCTTCCACACCGTTGACCATCGTCACCGCGAAGGTGGCCTCGTGCAGGCCGGGGGCGCCGGGGTTCTCGACGACGGTGCGGCTCATGTTCATGGTGGGGTCCTCGATCACCGTTTCGGTGGGTTCGAGGGGCAGCACCTCGGTGCGCTGCTCGGTGTGCCGACGGGTGACGGTGACCGTCATCCCCTCGCGCAGCGGGGCGTCGGCGGCGGGCTCGGCGAAGTCCTCGGCCCGCAGGGGTACGCCCGCGGCGGTGAGGAATTCGCCGACGGTGGCCGCGGCCAGGCGCACGTCGACCGGCGCGGCGACGCCGTCGACCAGCGAGATCGTGCGCGGGGTGTAGACGCTGAGCGCGGCGCCCGCCAGCGGCAGCTTCTCGTCGCGGCCGGGCAGCACGTGGGTGTCGGACGGGATCTGCATCTGGGCCAGGGCGTCGCCCGCGGTGGTGCCGGTGGTCCACACCGTGCGTTCCACGCCATCGACGGTCACGGTGATCTCGCGACCGCGGTTGAACGTGATGGTGGCGCCGTCGCCGACCTTGCTGCCCGCGGCCGGGATCACCTCGTCGTGTTCGGAGATCTCGTAGCCCGCGTCGGCCAGGATGGCCCGCACATCGCGGGACATGGTGGTGAGCTCGGTGCGCTCACCGTCGACGACCAGCGCCACCGTCTTGTGGTTGACGATGGCCAGGGAGGCGCCGACGAGAAGAATCAGCAGCATGGCCGCCACCGCCGCGTACAGCAGCGGCGAGCGTGACGAGTTGATCCGCGCGAAAGCCGACATGGTTACAGAACGATAACGACCAACCCCGCACCCGACAACACCGAGCACTCCGATCAGGGGCTACGCGGATCACGGCCCGGCATCGTCGCCGCTGGTACGTCACAAGATAGACACGCAAATGTGACGCGTATCACGTTTGCTGTCCAGTCCCCTACCGGGGTCACCGGATCCGGTAGAGCCTGCGGGCGTTGGCGGTGGTGATCTCGGCGAGCTCGTGCGGGTCCTGCTCGCGGACCTCGGCCAGCGCGCGCACGGTGTAGGGCAGGCAGTACGACTCGTTGGGCGCCCCGCGATACGGATGCGGGGTGAGATAGGGCGCGTCGGTCTCCACCAGGATCTGGTCGTCGGGCACCAGCTTCGCCGCCTCGCGCAACTCGTGCGCGTTCTTGAAACTGACCGTCCCGGAGAAGCTGAGCACGTAGCCCTCGGCCACACACGCCTCGGCCATGGTGGCGTCGGAGGAGAAGCAGTGGAAGATCACAGTGTCGGGCGCGCCCTCGTCGAGCAGCACGGTGAGCAGGTCGTGATCGGCCTCACGGTTGTGGATCATCAGCGGCTTGCGGACCCGTTTGGCCAGGTCGATGTGCCAGCGGAAGCCCTCGATCTGGGTCTCGATGTCGGCGCACCCGTCGAGCTTGCCGGGCCAGTAGTAGTCCAGGCCGGTCTCGCCGACGGCGACCACGCGCGGGTCGGTGGCCAGGTGCTCCAACTCGGCCTTGGCCTTGTCGTCGAGCGCGTTCGCCCTGGTCGGATGCAGCGCGACGGCCGCGCAGACCCGCGGGTCCCACTGCGCGGCCCGCACGGCCCACTGCGCCGCGGCCAGATCATCGGCCACGGTCACCACGTGCCCCACGCCCACCGCGGCGGCGCGATCCACGATCGCCGTGGTGGACACGGCATCGGTCGCACCGCAGGCGTCGAGGTGGGTGTGCGCGTCGATCAGCGGCGCGAGCGGCGGCGGAGGAGGCGGAGCCGGACGATTTTGGTTTGCCACGCGGATTACAGTAGTTCGCATCATGAGCGCATCTGAAGGCGCCGAGGCGCCCGCCTTCTACATCACCACGGCCATCGCGTACCCCAACGGTGCGCCGCACATCGGACACGCGTACGAGTACATCTCGACCGACGCGCTGGCCCGGTTCAAGCGACTCGACGGCTACGACGTCTTCTTCATGACGGGCACCGACGAGCACGGCCAGAAGATGCAGCAGACCGCCGCCACCGAGGGCATCCCGGTGCAGGAACTGGCGGCCCGCAACTCCGATGTCTTCGAGGCGATGGACAAGGCGCTCGACATCTCCTTCGACCGCTTCATCCGCACCACCGACGAGGACCACAAGGCCGCCAGCATCGCCATCTGGCAGCGGATGCTCGCCAATGGCGACATCTACCTGGGCAACTACTCCGGCTGGTACTCCGTCCGCGACGAGGCGTTCTACACCGAGGAGGAGACCACCCTCCTCGACGACGGCACCCGCGTCTCGACCGAGACGCAGACCCCGCTCACCTGGACCGAGGAGTCGAACTACTTCTTCAAGCTCTCCGAGTACCAGGACAAGCTGCTCGCGCTCTACGAGGAGCGGCCCGAGTTCATCGCGCCCGCTACGCGGCGCAACGAGATCGTCAGCTACGTCAAGGCCGGGCTGAAGGATCTGTCGATCTCGCGCACCACCTTCGACTGGGGCGTGCCGGTGCCGAGCCAGCCCGACCACGTGATGTACGTGTGGGTCGACGCGCTCACCAACTACCTGACCGGCGTCGGCTTCCCCGACACCGAGTCGGCGAGTTTCCAGAAGTACTGGCCCGCCAACGTGCACATCATCGGCAAGGACATCACCCGCTTCCACACGGTGTACTGGCCCGCGTTCCTGATGTCGGCCGGGATCGCGCTGCCGGACCGGGTGTTCGTGCACGGGTTCCTGTACAACAAGGGCGAGAAGATGTCGAAGTCGACGGGCAATGTCGTCGACCCGCTCGGCCTGGTGTCGACCTACGGCCTGGACCAGGTACGCTTCTTCCTGCTGCGCGAGATCTCCTACGGTCAGGACGGCAGCTACAGCAACGACGCCATCGCGGGCCGGATCAACGCCGACCTGGCCAACGAGTTCGGCAACCTGGTGCAACGCAGCCTGACCATGGTCAACAAGAACTGCGAGGCCCAGGTGCCGACGCCGGGCGAGTTCACCGCCGACGACCAAGCCCTGCTCGACCGCGCGGGCGCCCTGCTCGAGCGCTGCCGCGCCGAGTTCGACGTCCAGCAGATGCACCTGGCGCTCGAGGCGATCTGGCTGACCCTCGGCGAGACCAACCGCTACTTCTCCGCCAACGCGCCCTGGGCCCTGCGCAAGTCGGGCACCGAGGAGGATCTGGCGCGGATGGCGACGGTCCTCTACGTCACCCTCGAGGTGGTGCGGATCGTGGCGATCCTGGTGCAGCCGGTGATGCCGGGCTCGGCGGCCAAGATCCTGGATCTGCTCGGCCAGGAGGGTCGCGTCTTCGCCGATATCGCCACGCCGCTGGCGCCCGGAACCGCGCTGCCCGCGCCGGAGCCGGTGTTCCCGCGCTACGTCGAACCCAAGGAATAGTCCGGACGACGACAACGGCGCGCGGCATCTCGCCGCGCGCCGTTGTCGTATCTCCGGGTTGGCTCAGGTCCAGGCGGCGAGCAGCCGCGACGCCTCGGCACCCAGCGCCGCCTGCAGCAGCGGCCCGAAGCTGATCCGCGCGACGCCGAGCGAGGCGAAGTGTTCCTTACCCGGATTCTCCGGCTTGGTCACCACATTGACCGGCAGCGGCAGCTCACCGGTGAGCCGCAGCAGCACCTCGTCGCTGTGCCAGCCCACCGGGTACAGCACGTCGGCGCCCGCCTCGGCGGCCAGCCGCAGCCGCGCGATGGCGCGGTCCACCCGGTCGGCCTCGTCGCCGTCCTGACGCAGGAACAGGTCGGTGCGCGCGTTGACCACCAGGTGCACACCCGCCGCGTCGGCCGCCGCGCGCAGCCCGCCCACGTACGCGGCGTGCTCCTCGGGCGAACGCAGCCGCTTGCCCTCGCTGTGCACGGTGTCCTCGACATTGAGGCCCACGGCCCCCGCCCCGAGCAGCCCCTCGACGATCGCGGCGGGCTCGAGCCCGTACCCCGACTCGACGTCCACCGACACCGGAACCTCCACCGCCCCGGTCACCTGCGCGACCCGCGCCAGCAGCTCCTCGAAACTCATCCCCTCCCCATCACTGCGCCCCACCGAGTCGGCCACCGGGTGACTTCCCATCGTCAACCCCGAAAAACCGGCCGTCACAGCCACATTCGCCGACCACGCGTCCCACACCGTCGGCAGCACCACCGGATCACCCGGCCGATGCAGTTCGAGCAGAGTCTTCGCTTTCGCATCCAGAGAGGTCATACCGCGATGATGCCTCACCGCCCGGCCGCGTGCCGCCGAAGAAGTTCAGTCGGCGGAGCGGGCGGCGAGGACGGCTTCGTAGAGGTCCTTGCGGGAGGCGCCGCGGCCCGCGGAGACCTCGGCGCAGGCGTCCTTGAGACGCATGCCGCTCGCGACGAGGGTTTCCACCTCGGTGACCAGGTCGGCGGGGTCGGCGGTGGTGGGCTGGGCACCGGCCAGCACGACGGTGATCTCGCCGCGGGCGCCCTCGACCGACCAGGCGGCGAGTTCGGCGAGGGTGCCGCGCACGACCTCCTCGTAGGTCTTGGTGAGCTCACGGCACACGGCGGCGCGGCGGTCGGGGCCGAGCACGGCGACGGCGTCGGCCAGGCAGTCGGCCAACCGGTGCGGTGCTTCGAAGAACACGCAGGCGCGCTGCTCGGCGGCCAAGGTGCGCAACCACTCCCGACGCTGGCCGCTCTTGCGCGGGGCGAAGCCGTCGAAGCAGAAACGCTCCACCGGCAGCCCCGACAGCGCCAGCGCGGTGGTCACCGCCGACGGCCCGGGCAGACAGGTGACCGGCAGTTCGCGTTCCACGGCGGCGGCGACGAGCCGGTAACCCGGGTCGCTCACCGAGGGCATGCCCGCGTCGGTGACCAGCAGCACGGTGAGTCCGCTGGCGATGTCGTCGAGCAGGGCGGGGATGCGCGCGGTCTCGACGTGATCGTAGAAACTGACGACCCGGCCGGTGATCTCCACGCCCAGCGCCTTGGCCAGCGATCGGGTACGGCGGGTGTCCTCGGCGGCGACCACGTCGGCCGTGCCGAGCGCGTCGCGCAGGCGCTGGGACGCGTCGCCGATATCGCCCATCGGGGTAGCCGCTAGGACCAGCACAGTTGGCGTCCCGCCTCTCCGTAGTCTCGCCCGGCTCGATCGGGGTCGGTCCATTCTGTCAGGCGTGGGTATCGGGCCGGTCCCGGCCTGTGCGCGGCCACGGGGCGACGGTGTCGAATCGGACTTCGACGGGCGCACCGCCTACGATCGGGGCGTGATCCCGGTGACCGAACCACGCGCGATGCCCTCGTCGCGACCCGTGCCCGGGGTGGTCGCTCCCGGACCGCTGCGCCCCGCGCCGGACTTCGGTCCGCTCGACACCGCGCGCGGCTGGGCGGTCACGCTCACGCTCACCCTGATCGCCGCGATCACCCGTTTCGCCAACCTCAACTACCCCACCGACGCGCGCACCCCCGTCTTCGACGAGAAGCACTACGCGCCGCAGGCCTGGCAGATGGTCACCGGGGGCGGCGTGGAGGACAACCCCGCCTACGGCCTGGTGGTGCATCCGCCGGTCGGCAAGCAGTTCATCGCGATCAGCGAGGCGATCTTCGGCTACAACGCGTGGGGCTGGCGCGGCACCGCGGCGCTGGCGGGCACCATCCTGGTGCTGCTGGTGATCCGGATCGTGCGGCGCATGTCGCGCTCGACGCTGATCGGCGCGTTCGCCGGAATCCTGCTCATCGCCGACGGCCTGACCTTCGTCTCCTCCCGCATCGGCATGCTCGACATCTTCATGGCGCTGCTGGTGACGGCCGCGTTCGGCTGTCTGATCGTCGACCGCGACGAGGTACGACAACGGATGGCCGCGGCCGATCTGGCCGGACGGGTCGGGCTCTCGGATTGGGGACCGCGACTGGGCGTGCGCTGGTGGCGATTCGGCGCTGGCGTGCTGCTCGGCCTGGCCTGCGGCACCAAGTGGTCGGGCATGTACTTCATCATGTTCTTCGGCCTGATGTGTGTGGCCTTCGATGTGAGCGCCCGGCGCGCCTACGGCGTGCGCAAGCCCTGGCTCGGCACCGCGGTCCGTGACATCGGACCCGCGCTCTACGCGCTGGTCGCCGTCCCGCTGGTGACCTACCTGGCCACCTACTGGGCCTGGTTCGCCAACGAGTCCAGCGTCTACCGCTACTCCGTCGACAATCCCTCCTCCACCAAGGACCCGATCGGCACCGGCGGTTTCTGGTCACACGTGGCCCCCGACGCACTGCGCTCGCTCTGGTACTACAGCGCCCGCACCCTGGAATTCCACACCGAACTCACCAATTCCTCGGGCAATCACCACCCCTGGGAATCCAAGCCGTGGACCTGGCCGATGGGCCTGCGCCCGATGCTCTACTACTACGCCGACGGTTCGGTCTCCGGCTGCGGTGAGACCCAGTGCGTGAAGGCCGTGATGGCGGTGGGCACGCCCGCGCTGTGGTGGCTGGCGCTGCCCGCGCTGGGTTGGATGATCTGGCGCACGGTCGTGCGCCGCGACTGGCGTTACGCGGCGGTCCTGGTCGGTTATGGCGCGGGTCTGCTGCCCTGGTTCCTCACCCTGGACCGCCAGATGTACTTCTTCTACGCCGTGGTCCTCGCCCCGTTCCTGGCCATGGGAGTGGCCATGATCCTCGGCGACATCCTCGGCTCCGCCCGCCCCGCCGGTCTCCCCCGCAGCCCCACCGGTACCTATCTCCCCGCCCCCGTCAACGAGCGCTACGCCCTGGGCCTGCTCATCGCCAGCATCTACCTGGCCCTGGTCATCGCCAACTTCGTCTGGCTCTGGCCCATCCTCACCGCCCAACCCATCAGCCCCACCAGCTGGCAAGACCACCTCTGGCTCCCCAGCTGGCGCTGATTTTCCGTACAGACTCCCTGTACAGTGTTTCCATGCGGCAGATCAGCTACACCGAAGCACGAGCGACGTTGGCCAAGGTGCTCGACACCGCGACCGACGACCTCGAAGAGGTAGTGGTCACTCGCGCGGGGCACGAGCCCGCGGTCGTCGTGTCGCTGCGCGAGTACGAGGCGCTGAAGGAGACGGCGCATCTGCTCGGAACTCCCGCCAATGCCCGGCATCTGCAGCGCGGGCTCGAGCAGTACACGGCGGGCGGCTTCACACCGCGCGAGCGCATCGACGTCCCCGAGGACAACGACGATGCCGACGCCCCCGGCGTCGCATGAAGCTGGATTTCGCCGACGAGGCATGGGCCGACTACGAGTGGACCGTCGCCAACGATCGGGCAGCCGCCCGCAAGATCAACCGGCTGTTCGACGACATCAGCGTCAACGGGCAGGCGGACGGCATGGGCAAGCCGGAACCCTTGCGGCACAACCTGGCGGGATGGTGGTCGCGCCGGATCACCCAGGAGCACCGGTTGGTGTATCGCGTCGACGACGAGGTGATCCGGGTGCTCTCCTGCCGACACCACTACGACTGACGTCGCTCAGTCCAGGGCCCGGCGCACGAAGTCGACGGCGTCGGTGTCGGGGAGGCCGAGGCGGCGGATGGTGGCGATGTATTCGACGGCCGCGCGGCCCGCGATGTCGCGGGTGGGGTCGCCGGAGGAGGCGATGAAAGAGCCCTGGCGGCCGCGGGTTTCGAGGACGCCGTCGGCTTCGAGTTCGCGGTAGGCGCGGGCGACGGTGTTGGGGGCGATGCCCAGATCGGCGGCCAGGGCGCGCACGGTCGGGATCTTGGTGCCCGCGGTGAGGGTGCCCGCGCGGACCTGTTCGATCACCGCCATGCGCAGCTGCTCGTAGGGCGGCTGGCTGGATTCGGTGGACAGCTCGACGTGGAACACGCGCTCAGACCTCGTCTCTGGACAGCGGGCAGGACATGCAGCGCGGACCACCGCGCCCGGACCCCAGCTCCGAACCGGAGATGGTGAGCACCTCGATCCCGGCATCGGCCAGGCGCGAATTGGTCATCTCGTTGCGCTCGTAGGCGACCACCACGCCCGGCGCCAGCGCCAGCGTGTTGTTGCCGTCGTCCCATTGTTCCCGCTCGGCGGTGACCCCGTCACGCCCCGTGTCGATCACCCGCAGTTTCGGAATGCCCATGGCGGCCGCCGCCGCGGGCAGGAACGGTTCCGGTCCGCTGATGCTGATCCGGTCCAGTTCGGTGCGCGCGGCGAACCCGTCCTCGCGCCGGATCGTGAACGCGCGCAGGCTGTCCCGCACGCCCGGATACATCACCACCGCGTCGGTGTCGACCATCGTGCACACGGTGTCCAGGTGCATGGTGGCGCGGTTCTGCGCGATCGGCACCACCAGCACGGTGTGGGCTAGATCATCGTCGAAGAGGCTGCGCGCCAACGCTTCCGCGCCCGCCGGGGACGTGCGCTCGCCCACCCCCACCGCCACGACGCCCGGCGCGAGCAGCAGCACATCGCCGCCCTCGATCGGCGCGGTGTGCGATTCGTAGGCGCGGCGCACGCCGAGGAATCGCGGGTGGAAGGCGTAGACCAGATCGGTGATCGAGGTCTCGCGGATGCGGGCGGGCAGCGCCAGCGAGGTGATCGCCACCTTGGGCCCGATCCAGAACGAGGAATCGCGAGTGAACAGCAGATTCGGTAGCGGATCGATGACGAAGTCGGCGCCGTGGTGCATGCGCCGCACCAGCGAGGTGGTGTCGGGCCCGAACGGCAGTTCGTCGAAGGTCATGCCCGCCATCAGGATGTCGGCGAGTTCGCGGGCGTCCACCTTGCGCAGTTCGGCGGCGAGTTGATCGGCCAGGCCGTGCCCGAGTCTGCGCGCGTCGACGGCCGCGGAGATGCCCTGGATGCGCGCGGCCCCGCTCACGGCGAGGGTCTCGGCGAGCAGGTCGGCCAGCAGCAGCACTTCGACGCCGCGCTCGCGCAGCACGGCGGCGAACGCGTCGTGCTCGGCCTGGGCGCGCTCGACCCACGGGATGCCGTCGAAGAGCAGCTGATCGTTGTTGCTCGGGGTGAGCCTGCGCAGTTCGTCACCGGGCCGGTGCAGCAGCACCGTGCGCAGCGTGCCGACCTCGGAGGTGACGGCCAGGCGCGTGTCGGGCGTGGTTCCCATGCGCAAACGGTAATCCGAACCGCGCGGGTCGGCACGGAAGACCCGCAGGCCGGGCCGAGTCCTGCCGTTTTCGTACACGCGACGAAGACCTCAAGTATTGTTGAGGTGAAGTGGGAGGAGCAGGAATGACGACGGCCGATTGGCAAACGAAGGAGCTGACCCCCGGGCAGCTTTCCGATCGTAGTGGAGTTGCAGTGTCCGCGTTGCACTTCTACGAACGTGAAGGTCTCATATCGAGTCGTCGAACCAGTGGCAATCAACGCCGCTACGCTCGGGAAACGCTGCGCCGCGTCGCCTTCATCCGCATCTCCCAGCGCGTCGGCATCCCGCTCAGTGAGATCCGCTCCGCCCTGGACCGCCTCCCCGAAGGCCGCACCCCCACCCGCCGCGACTGGGAAACCCTGTCCACCACCTGGCGCGAAGACCTCGACGACCGCATCACCCAACTCACCCGCCTCCGCGACAACCTCACCGGCTGCATCGGCTGTGGTTGCCTGTCCCTGGGGTCGTGCAAATTGGTCAACGAACAAGACCACCTCGGCGCCGAGGGGCCTGGTGCACGGGTTCTCGATGTCCAACTGAACTGCCCGACCCGACCGGTGTGTGGGTGATTGTCACTTGACGGACTTGGGGACAACTTCCGCTCGAGCGCTGCGCGTTCCTGTTCAGCGCCGGTCAAGGGTGTTCGATGGTGAACGGGTCGTTCTCCATCGCGTCGATCATCTCCTCTGACACGCACGGAGAGAACCCGGTGAGGCTGAGGGAGCCGTCACCCTTGCCCGCATCCTGGAGCTGCAACCCGAAACCATCCGGAATCTTGGCTTTCACCACAGTCCGCCCTCGAGTTTCCGTTTCCCAGCCTTTGCTCTGCCAGATGGCGGGTATCCGCTCGAAGTACTCGGCTGTCGAACCAGGTGGGAGTCTGATGATCCAGTACCCGATGCTCAAGTACCGGGGACCGCTCGACTGAGTATTTCCCGACCAACACGGATTCGCGATCGGGGCGCGATGCTTTTTTGTGGCGAGATCCGGATTGTCGGGCTGCTTCGAAAGTCCCGTCCCCGCAGGAAGTTCCGCGAGTACCTCCGACATATGAGCACGGATCTTGAACTGTGCATCGATTGCCGTAATCGACTCGTCCACGCGAGGGCCTTCTGACATCGATCCACAACCTCCTACGGCCAGTAGCACGGAAACCACGATCGGTACCGATAACCACACTGCTCTCACTCGTACGTCACCTCACCAAGATTCCCCGCGATGATGTGTCCCATGTTGACCAACGACGTGTTGCCGAGGTCCCAGTACTCGCTGTGCGAGGGGAAGCTGTAACCCAGGACGGGCGTGCTCGTTCCTGGGTCCGATGTGAAGACTTGGCCACCGAACTCGGACTCAGTCGGGTCCTCGCCGTGCCGGTCGAGCCCCGGAACCACCCCCGGCAGATTCTCGTACAGAGGTGTCGGATCATTCTCTGCCCGAGTGGAGAACACGTGCGTGTACTGCTGGCCGTCCGGAACACCAGTCAGACTAAGATCGCGCGCCGTATCGACGCCAGCGCCCGGGCTCGCCACCATGACGACGGTATCAGCGTCAAGTGTGCGCCCCTCGGCCGCCGACAGACCGACAACCGTTGTGCCGTAACTATGTCCGAGCACCGTATTGCGAGACGATTCACCTTCGTGCGTGACCCGCAGACCGTCCTGGAAAGCATTCAACGCTGGTGCCCCCGCCTCGGCATAGTCGCGCTGCGTAGCGTCGCCGAGCTCTGGCGGTGCGTCATATCCCATCCACGCGATCGTCACCGGATTCGATGCGCCGGAGTCCTCCGCCTGATCGCTCATGCGGTCTACTCGATCCATGTCGCCGTCAAGCTTGGAGGGCTGCGAGCCGGTCCCCGGTACATAAGTGGTCACGTGGGAGGCCGTGTCCGGATTTCCATCTGCGACGATCGCCCGCACTCGCTCGCCAGACTTATCATCCATGCCTAACAGCAGCCGTGGTTCACCGTCTTCGGCCTGCGGCTCGAGTGCATTGGAAGTGCCGACAAGATCCTCCAGATGCCGCGACTCCTCCATTTTCGACTTCCACTCGGCGTAGCCAGGCTCCTGCTTCAACCACTGGTCGTCCTCCACCGAAGCGCCGGTGTATTTCAGCCACTGCTCGTGTTTGTCACCGGCGATCTCCTTCGCCTCATCCCTCGCGGTCTGCGCGGCAGTGAGTTGCTCGGTGAGCAGAAGCCGGTTGTAATGGTCGCGATCTTCGGCGGGCATACCGTCGCGATTACCCAGGTAGTGGTCCTGATTCCAGAGTGCGTCCTTGTCCTCGTCGGACAGTGTGGACCACAGCTCGTGGAACTCCTCGGCGTCTGTGGGAAGGCCCGTCTTCCCGTCGAGGATGTCTTGCACCTGTTGACTGCGTTCGCCGAGGCTGACCTCGATGGACTGGGCGACCGGCTTGATGGCGCCGACATTCTCGAACGCCTTCTCGATCGCGACTGTGGTGTTCTCGATTGTCTGCCCCAGGCTGAGCAGCGCGGCTTTGATCGGTGACTCGTAGACGTTCTTCGCTGTCGCGTCGAGGGCGGCCTGTGCCGCGGTGATGTCGTCGAGGTCCGCGTCCGGTAGTGACAGCCGGGCATCGGGCGCGGTGACGGTGCCGTCTTCGGCGACGGTGAACTTGTCCTTCTCGGCGAGGTCGATCGCCGCGGTGGCGGTCGACTTGTCCGCGGCGATGCTGGCCTGGCCGCTAGATCCCGCTGTGATCGCGCTGTCGAGGGCGGCGGTGATCTTGCGGCCTTCGGTGACTGTGGTTGTTGTCGTCTCGCGCGCGCGATCACCGGCATTGCCCACCCAGTAGCTGGTCGATCCGGCGTAGTCACGCTGTGCCAGATCGAGATTCGCGACCAAGCGGTCGTGTAATGAGCGCCACTCACTGAGCTGCGCTTCCAATGCACCGGGCTGGATGGCGTAAGCCTGGGATTTCGTCGCCGGGCCGGTCACGATCCGGTCTTCCAGGTGGACAGGTTGTCGATCTGGAGTTCGGTGGCATGGTCGGTGTGATGGAAGGCGTCCACGCATTTGACGGTGTTGTCACCGATCGCTTGCAGCGCGTCGCTCAAAGCGCTGTTCGCCGAGGCGGTCTCGGTGGACTTGGCCGCGCATACATCGGCCAGCCGGAAGTCGGCGAAGCCGAAACGGACAGCGTTTGCGGCCGATCCGAAATTGCTCGGTGCCACTGTGCCGTAAGCGATTTCGGCAGCGTAACCACGCATCGCTCGTGCGAGCGCGAGTGCGTCATCGGCGTTGATATCCAGCGAATCAGCAAGACCACTGCCCATGATGATCTACCTCCCCCAGGTGTTTCGATCAGGGTACTCGTCCCGGACGTGTCGTTGCTCTCCCGACTGGCGCTCGAGCCCATCGCCGGATCGATAGTGTGGTGGATGCTCAGGCAGCGGACCATTCATCGCGTCGATGGTGTCTGCCACAGCTCCGGCGACTCGCGGATCAGATCGGAACTCGGCCAGCGCGGTTCGTGCGTTGGCCCGTGCGGTGCGTAACGCGTGCGCGGCGAGCTCGTTGATCAGTTTGCTGAGCCCAGCCCCGCCGAGCACGAGCAGCTTGTCATCGATCTGGACATTGATCTCGCCATCCGCGCCCGCGCGGACCTGGATCAAACCATCGGCGGCGGTCGCGGTGGATCGCGTTGCGGTGAGCGCGGATACCAGGTTCGAGGTCTTCTGCGGAAGCGGGTCCAATGAGTTCGTCATATCGGTGTCGGCCTTCGCTACTGCGGGACGTGGGGTTCGATGGTTTCGGCGATCGCGCCGATATGGTCGCATGCATCCCATTCGGTAAGAGCCGAGTAGCTTCCGACCATGATTTGAACGATTCCGTCAGGACCGGGAAACGCCACGACACAACCATCCGCTATTGTGTCTCGAAACATGATGCCCGCCCTGCCATTGGCCGTGAATTCCTCTTCGTCCTCACGATCCCGTATCTGTTGCAGGCTGATGTTCGCTGATTGGAGGTACATGCCCGCAGTGCCGAGCGTCTGACCGCGCACGTCTTCGCGGCGCTCGAACTTGCAGCCGATGAACGCGTAGTCGTAGTTGACGGCATCGGAACGCTCGCGAGTTTCCGGCGCGAATTCGATGGCGGATATCACTGGGTCGGAGATCTCGGAGCAGGGATCCCACCGGACGGGTGTCGGCGTACCTCGACCCTGTTGAGGCGGGTCGCCGACAGGTGCTGCGAAGGATCGCGTGGGCGTCACCGATGTGGTGTCGGCTGGACCGCCGTCGCCATCGTCGGACTGCAACGAACATGCAGTCGGCATCAGTGCCAGCGTCAGTGCCACAAGCGTCAGACGACGCGCATTCCCTGTCACTGTCCATCCTCCGTCGCACGGTCCGCTAGTGCGATTCGCCGGGCGCTCAGATCGTCGGCGTCTTCGAGCAGACCGGCTGATCTGAGAAACCCTTCCTGGACCTGCATCGCCCCCTGAATCAGTTGGTTGATCGCGTTTCCAGCGGAATTTGCCTTATTTCTGAAACCTTCCTGAAGCTCGATACCTGAGGGGAGGGTACCGAATCCGGTGACCGTTTCGCCGTTTCTGATCGACAGGCGAGACGCACTCAGACCTTTGATGAAGGCATCTATTTCACGCACCGCCGCTCGTGCCTCATCAGGCTCGAAGCTGAATTCGCCAGTACCGGAACGCTGGACGAATCCACCGATCTCCGCCTGTCCATAGTTGATCTCTTCAGCCACCGAGGCTCCTCTCGTCGGACATGGAAGGATCCCGGGTCAAGGCGATCAGTTCACGGGAAAGCGTGGTCGGTGACACCGGCACCACACGAGTGTCGTTCTCATCGACCGTGATCAGATATCGCCCGCTCGACAGCCGTCCCGCGTCGACGTCGATGAAACTGACGTAGCGATTGGAAAACGCCCGGCCGCCACCGAGCGGTCGGGAGATAGCGAAGTGCCCCTCACCGGAACGGCGCCGAAGTACCAGGCTTCGGATCTGCTCCTCGATCGGTGGTCTCCCGTCCGGCGTGACTCCCCACCGTGCTGGCGGCTGCTCCCCACGTACGCGCGGCGTGAAGCCCAGCATCGGTCCCGCCGCGCCTGAGGGCGTCGGTGGCAGTAGGGCGGACAACCGCGACGGCACGTCCGCGCGTCGGGTCAGCGTAATACCGACAGGTGTCGACGGCTCGGTTGCCGTCGTGTACTGGTGCACTATGACTCCGATCGCGTCCAGCGCCGCGCCCTGTGCCCGGACGTCGAGTCCACCGGCGAATCGGGCCGAGCAGCGAAGCCGGGTATCCGCGCCCGCCAGCACTGTGAACGCTGCCGACAGCCCTTGATCACGCCCCGGTGGAAATCGGGTGGACAGCGCGTCGGCGATGAAGCGCTGCTGCTCGGCACGCGTCATGAATGTCTCGCGGATTGTGAGCGGCCGAGGATAGTCGAAGGCGTCGAGGCGGGTTTCGCGATGCCAGAGTGCGGCGAACTCGTCCGGGGTCAGCGTCCAGGTCAGGTGCTCGGTCACCGGGTTTCTCCCGATGGGGTGTGCGTCTGCGCCGATCCGGGAAGGCCGTGCTGGGCAAGGAGACTGGCGATCTCCGCCGACAGCGCGGGTTCGGATTGCGCTGGTGCGGACTCGCTCGGCGCTGTTGGATGGGCCGGTACCGCGGCGATATCTTCCCGGACCACCGGAGCCGTCGGTGAGACGGGTGGTATGAACTCGGGTTCGGTCCGCGTCGGACGAACCGGCGTCGATTGAACCGGGAGCTGAGGTCGGGCGGGCGCCGAATGCTCTGCTACAGGTGCCGCCGACTCGGCATCCGCACCCAGTACTCCGGTCGGCGCCTCGGTTCCGGCCAGCCAGTCGGGGTGAACTCCCCGCAAGTACTCCGGCGCCCGGTGTTCTCCCTGGTCGTCGTCTCCTTGTCGTGCGCTTGCGCCTCTGCCCGCCATGGGGCCCATGCCTGTCGACGTCCCGGCGGCGCGAGCAGAACCGGGCGACCCGCCCAGCACAGTCCTCGGTTCGGTATTGGGAACCGGATTCGGCCTTCCCGGCGTCGGCTGGACACCCAACTGACCGCCGACCGCGGGCGAGCCGGTGCCGCCCGGTGATCCGGCGGAACCTGGTGCGCCTGTCGTCTGCGGGAGCCCTGACTGTGCGCCGGGTTGGCCGGTCTGGGTCCCGCTCGGTGTGGTGCTCGCGGGTGTTGTCGACTCGTCTTGTTCGGACGGAGACGAGTCGTCGGTCGAGGTCGAGCCGTCATCTGCCGTGTCGGCGGTATCGCTCGGGGAGTCCTCGGTACTCGTATTGTCGGCGGGGTTCGTGGTCGGTGAGTCCTCGGGGTCCGGCGTTTGATTCGAGGGTTCGTCGGATCTCTTCGTGCCTCCTGAATCAGTGTCCGAAGCCGGGATGCCCTGCGTGCCCTGGGGATTCACCGGTGTGCCGCCTTCCCCGAAGCGGGGCGCCTCACTGAAGGCGGGGACCGAATCACCGGTGGTCGGGAAGGACGGCGCGTAGATCGTGCTCATCGTGACCCGTGCGGTGTTCTCTGCTGCCGCTCGCGCATCCTGATCTGTCGTCGCCGTCTCCGGATTGACGAGACCGGGAATGATCATCGACGTCGGATCGTCGGGATCGAGTGAGACTCCCGTCGATGATGTCGGCGGAGGCACCGCGAGCCGCGTGGCTTCAGCTGCCCACGCCGCCGCGTCGAGCCGATCCGACACCGTGGAGAACACCTCACCGATCTGCCGCGTCGCCGCACCGAGTGCCGCGACGGCCGCGCGCGCCGCATCGCCACTCCGGCCTTGCCACTGCCCCTGGTTCATCAACCCGAGCAGCGAGAACTGCAACGACTGCGAGAGATCGGACAACCGCGTGCACTCGGCCGACCACAAACTGTGGGCGGTGCGCAGCCCTTCGACGTTCAGGGCTTGGGCGTGCTGATAGATGTCAGCGTGGGAGTACGCGCCGAAGTTCTCTTGGGTGGCGACAAAGTTCGCGTCTAGACCCGCGTTCTTGGCCAGCAGAGCCTGGTCGGTAGCGTTCGCGCGAGACTGCGCGGTAGACATCTTCTGCTGAGCCGCGGCGGCGGCGACACCGGCGGCGTTGCCACCGAGCTGAATCAGTGGAGCTGGCGCGCCGCCGAGCGAAAGTTCCGGACCATCCGCCGTCATCGAGTCCCCCTCGGTCGATCAATAGGCCGCACGCACTTCCCCCTGGCGATCCGCCACCAAACGCTATCACGCGCGCCGAGCAAGACTGGGTGGATGGATTGAGCCCTTCCCCGCTCACCCGCCCGGAAAACCGGCACCACCTCGACTGGTCCCGAAATGCCCGATTTCCCCGAAAGTGCCTGGCCTGGCGAGCAAATCGCCAGTTGCTCACGTCGGCCGACGTGTGTAGCGTCACACAAACAAGAACGGCCGCCCGGCGAGTTGGCGCTCACCGAACGGCCTGGGTACGAAACAGTCAGCAGCTGTTCGCACCGTGGGATGAAATCCTACATGCAACGGCTCGATGCCTCATGGCGTCGGGCCATCGTCGTCCTCGGGGTGAGGTCTGCCCCGCGTGACGAGCTGACTGTGTCGTGTCCAGGCGTGGCCGCTCCTGCCGGTCGTTATCGGAGAGCCCGACCGAGGGACACACAACCCTGACACCCAGCCTCCTGCGAGAACCATCGTCGTACGCCTCGCACGTACGCACCTGGTCGGTTCGGGAGTGCACACCTTCGACCCGGGTCCAACCCGCCACACGCCGAATCGGGCGTGGGGCTACCGGTGTTGGCCGAGGTCGCGAATCGGGGTCAGGGAGCGGGGAGCCGGGCAGGGATGGTTACGACACCGGCACCCTTGGGTGCTCGATATGGTTCGTTGCTGTGACTGTCACCTGAAGTAGTACCAATAGCCACCGAGAGGGACATACCTGGTGTCGATTGTGCTGGTGGGGGTTCGGCCATCCGGAAGGTACATGAACCCGCTGGTGGCACCGGGGTAGTACCTCGCCAGAGAGAACTTACAGTCCCCACGGGGACCACCGATAATATGGTGGAACTCGTAATTGCCGATAGTTTCGCTCCTGTACGGAACACCGAAGCGTCCGCTTTCCAGCACGGCGCACTGAGCGGCCGCCCGATCCATCTCACCGCGCGTCATCAGCCAACCGATCCGGCCCGGTACATATAACCCCGACAACACGATCGTGGCGATGATGAACACCGGAACCAGCAGCCCCCAACGCCACCACTTCGCGTATTTCTTCGCCCCGGCGACGATCACCAAGACCAACCACACCAGCACCGGAACGGCGAGCACGGGAGCGACGAAGAGCACGACCTCATCGTCGTCGAACACCGGCACACTCATCCACAGACGCCAAGCGCAGCACAGGAAGGTCGCGACAACCGCGACAACCATCACCGCCTTCCACGCCGTCGGCAGTGGAGACCTGCGACGCTCAGACCGTTCCGTCAAGATTCTGATACTCCCTATTGCCCTTCGCGGGGTTCTCGTTCACCAACGTGTAGCGCAGCGGCACCTGCTGGCCGGAGTACTTGTCGGTCACCGATACGCCCATATCTGAGGTGAAACGGGCCCAGTCGCCCGGCGGCATCGTCTGGCAACCCGCACTCGCGACGTCGTCTTCCCGGCCACAATGCCAATACATGGTGTCGCCACCTTCACCCCGGGCATTGTCGTTGAACAATCCGTCGTGGTTCGTGTCGTACTCGGCGTCGACTCGGGTGCCGTCGTCCATTTTGAAGACGTTGCCGTCACCTACCGTATCGTGCTTGTTCTTGAACCAGTTGTGCCCGTATTGGTAGGAGCCTTCGGGCAGCCGTCCCAGTTCCCGCTTTCCGTCCCCGTTCACGTCCCGGGTTTCGTGTTCGTTGTCGATATAGCGCGTGGTCGGATCGGTGTTCGCCCGGTACTCGCTGACGCGCTTGTTCCCGTGCTCGTCGGTCCAGATGAGCACGGCTTTGTCGTCGTACACGCCGTCGCCGCCGTTGGCCGCGGTATTGGTCTCCTTGCGAATCGCGAGCAGGTTCTTCTGACTCGAATCGACAGTGCCACCGTTTCTTTCGATCAGCGCTTTGTAGTAGTCGTATTTGGCGTCGATCTCCCGCTGAGCGGCCGATGTCTGCCCTGGCGCCTGGATGTCGGGATCCGAGATGTTCTTCGGGCTCGCCGCCAGGAAAGTGCTGGAATCACCGGCGGGCAGGTCGACGAACGCCTTCTCGATCGCGGCCTGCACCGAGGACGCCGCCGTGCGCGCGTTCTCCAGGGCCTGCTTCACGGCGGTGGTCGACGCGTCCGCGTCCACCTGGAGGGCACCCGCCGCCACCGTGTACGAGGACGCGTCGGGCAACTGTGACAGCAGCGTCTGGTGCGTGCTCGCGGAGATCGTGGTGGTGCCGTCAGCACCGACCTCGTAACCTTTGGCCTCGGCGGACTTCACCGCGTTCGTGACAGCGGTCTTGGCCGCGTCGAGCGTCCCCGCGCCCGCTTGGGCGGCGGCGGCGCCGTCTTGCAACGAGGTGATGAATGTCTTCGCCTTGGTGCGGGTTTCGTCGTGGACGGTGCGCATGGCGTCCGCCGCGCTGCCGGTCCAGAAGTCGCGCCCGGCGTCGACCGCGCGATACATGCTGTCGTCGAAAGCGGTGAGCTGGGCGGCCTGGGTCGACCACGTGTTCGCCCGGGTGGCCAGCGTGGCCGGTTCCCAGGCCAGCACCTGCGCCACCGTCAGTGCCTGGCCGAGTGCCGCGGACTCGTCTGCCCCTAGTGTCGTCATGACCCCCCGTTTTCCCTTGTCGGACTTCGCGGATCACGGTAGCACCGGTTCCCCCGACAGCCGGGCGGTCACGGAAACGGTTACGAGACCGGCTGATCGGCGTCGGTCCAGACGCGGAGGAGGCCGTGGCCGGTGGTGCCGGTGGTGATGGTGAGGACTTCGGCGTGGGCGCGGATCCAGTCGGATTCGGCGAAGCGGAGGTGGAGGGTGAGGCGGCGGGGGGTGCCGGGGGTGCGGGCCACCTCGGCGCAGGCGGCGCGCAGGGCGGCGTGGTCGGCGGGGGCGATGGTGGGGCGTTCGACGGCCCAGCGGTCCAGGGGTGGTGGGGGTTCGCCCGCCCATTCGTAGATGACGGCGTTGGAGAGCAGGATGAGGCCGACGCCGACGCCGGTGCGCTGGGAGACCGCGCGCAGCATGAGGACGTCGGGGTCGACCGCGGCCGCGTCGGCGTCGCGTTCGGGGATGGCGTGCATGAGCGCGCTGACGCGGCGCAGGCGCGGACGGGTGCGAGTGATCATCTGGAAGCGGCGCACGCCCTCGTCGTCGCCCGCCATGTCGACCTCGCCCTGCCAGTGACCGCCCTGTTCGAACGCGGTGGCCACGGCGAAATATTCGACCCGGCCGTCGAAGCGCACCATCCGACCGAAGGCGTCGGGTGGGGTGCGGATGACCTCGACGTGGTCGGGGTCGCGGGCGAAGACGAGTTCCTCCAAACCCGGTCCGTGGTAGGCGAGTTCGCTCTCGCCCTCCCAGTCCCAGGCGGCGACCCGGCGCCGTGCGCGCACCGGCGCGTCGGCGGGGCCGAGCCAGACCTGGACGCCGTGGATGCCGCCGAACGCGCAGCGCACGGGCTCGGTCACCACCAGGGTGTCGCCGACGACGCGCTGCCCGGACTCGCCCGCGCGGCCGCGTCGCACCGCGTCGAGCACCAGCCGAGCCGCGCCCGGTCCGAGCACGCGTGGCCAGCGCGGAGCCGGAATCCATTGTCTTGCTTGCGAATCCGTGGCGACCAGGGTGGGGGTGAGATCCTCGGTGAGGGTCTCCACGAGTAACCAGCCGTCGCCCGACATCGCCGCCGTCAGCTCGGCGCCACGCCGCGTCCCGCGCGGGGTAGGTCGAGGTCGAGGGGGATGCGGCCCTCGCGCAGCTGCGCCTCGACGTCCTCGGCGGGCATGGGGCGGGCGATCAGGAAGCCCTGGGCGCGATAGCAACCCAGGCCGACCAGCGTGCGCGCGGCCATCGGCGTCTCGACGCCCTCGCCGACCACGCCGAGGCCGAAGGACCCGGCCAGGCCGATGATCGACTTCACGATGGCCAGGTCGTCGTTGCTGTCGCCGAGGCGCTGCACGAAGCCGCGGTCGATCTTCACCGCGTCCACCGGCAGGGCCTTGAGGTGCGACAGCGAGCTGTAGCCGGTGCCGAAATCGTCGATGGCGATCTGCACGCCCATGCGCTTGAGGCCGCGCAGGGTGAGCCGGGTGCGCACGAGATCCTGCACGACGACGTGTTCGGTGATCTCCAGGCACACCGAGCTGCCGTCGATGCCGAACAGGCGCAGGATGTCCTCGATGCGCTCCACGAAATCGGCGCTGACCAGCTGCACCGGCGACACATTGATCCGGATGACGACATTGGCGGCCAGCCCGCGCCTACGCCAGTCGGCGAATTGCGAACAGGCCGAACGGATCACCCACCGGCCCAGTTCACCGGCCAGGTTGGTGGCCTCGGCGACGGAGACGAACGCGCCCGGCGGCAGCAGGCCGCGGGTGGGGTGCTGCCAGCGCACCAGGGCTTCCAGGGCCACGATCCGACCGGTGCGCAGGTCGACCTCGGGCTGGTAGTGCAGCACCAGCGAGCCGTCGGAGACCGCGCTGCGCAGGTTGAGCTCGACGTCGTCCTGGAGTTCGAACTGCGCGCGCATGGCGTCGGTGAACACCGCGACGCCGTTGCCGCCGCCGGACTTGGCCGACAGCAGCGCGTGGTCGGCGCGGCGCAGCACGTCCGAGACCGAGGTCTCCCCCGGAATGCCCACCGCGACACCGACACTCACGCCCCGGCTCACCGATTCCTGGCCGACCGAGACGCGGCGGCCGATCAGCTGCTGGATGCGGGTGGCCTCGAGCTCGGCGGCGACGGCGTCCATGGGCGCGGCGGGGACGATCACGAACTCGTCGCCGCCGAGCCGGGCGATCATGTCACCGGGCTCGAGGTTCTGTTTGAGGCGCCGCGCGAGGGTGCGGATGAAGTTGTCGCCCGCGCTGTGGCCGAGGAAGTCGTTGAGGGCCTTGAGCCGGTCGAGGTCGAGGAAGAAGGTGGCGACGGGGCCCGGATTGTCCGGGTGCAGCCGGTCTTCCATGTATTCGAGCAGGGCGCGGCGGTTGGCCAGGCCGGTCAGGTCGTCGTGCAGGGCGATGTAGCGCAGTTTCTCCTCGGCTACCACGCGGGCCTGTAACTGGGCGAACAGCGCCGAGATGGCCTTGAGCACGTTGAGCTCGCGCTGCGACCAGGCCCGGTCGCCCATCTTCACGAAGCCGAGCACGCCGGTGGACTCCCCGCGCGAGACCAGCGGCACGCAGGCCATGGCGACCTCGGGGATGCCCGAACCCTGACGGATCGTCTCCTGGTAGTCGGCGCTGTCGTTGCCGGGGCGCACGATCAGCGGCTCGACGGCGAATTCGAGGGCGCGGAACACCGAGTCGGCGTGTTCGAACTCGACCACGCGCAGCGGGTCGGGGTCGGGCACGTCCAGGCGCCGCGGCCACTCGGCGACCAGCACGGTCGCGCGGCGGGCGCGGTCGGTGTGGCGCAGATAGCTGAAGTCGACGTCGAAGTGCTCCACCAGGGAGGCGAGGACCCGCTCGCTCGCCGCCACCATCGTCGTGGCGTCGACACCCATCAACTCGGAGGCGACCTGGGTCACCAGTGAGTCGAGCGTTTGCCGAGGCACGTTGTCTCCGATCCGCGCTATCCGTCGTTCCTACTGCCGGGCACCGGCAACCGTCGACTGCGAACGCTCGCAGGCGCGGCGTAGCTCAGACGAAGAACCAATGCCACGTTCTCATCTTCAGGGATTCCCAGCACGTCCAGGAAACGCCTCTGAATGCTCGCAAGTGTATCTGTGAACTCGGGAGAAACGCTGCGCAAATCCTCGGGCCGGTCGGCGTAGAGGAACACCGGCGACACCGGCTGCACCGCCAGCCCCAGCAGTTGGGCCCGCATCCACACCCGTTCCACGGCCGCGCCCGCGCGCGCGTAGTCGGCCAGATCCGGCTCGTCACCGGCGCGGGGACGCATCGTCACCGCGATCAGCGCCGAACTCGCGCGCACCCGGTCGACGGTGAACTCCCCCAGCGCGGTGCCCCCGGACCATTCGCGCAACCGGTCCATCACATCGGTGCGTCTGCCCACCTGGAGCTTGGCCAGTTCGTCGGGCGCCGGGTCCAGGGTGCGCACGTCGATGCCGGTGCGCAGATCCTCGCCGGGCCAGCGCAGTTCGGCGTAGAGCTCGTCGTGCAGTTGCGGGGTGAGGTAGCGGACGCGGTCGCTGGCGCCCAGCAGTTGGGCGGCCTCGGCCAGCGCGTCCACCGAGGTGACGGCGTGCACGCTCGCCTGCTCGGCGGCGGCGGCCGACCGCAGCGCGGGCACCACCGTGGCCGAGAGCACGCGCGCGATGCCGAGGCGGCGGTTGGTGTGTCTGGCCAGCGCGAGGGGGTAGTCGGCGGCCAGGTCGGGGTCGCGGCCCGCGCGCAGGGGCAGGCGGGCGACCAGCGGGGCGGCGGACTCGTCGACGCGCAGCTCCGGCTCGCCCAGCAACCCGTGGGCCGCCGCGGCGACGCGGGCATTGTGCAGCGCGGCGCCGACGGCCACGGCGCTGCCGCGCAGGCGCACGTCCATGGCGGTGGCGGCGGTGGGGTCGAGGGTGATCTCGATGAGCTCGGTGTCGCCGCGCAATCGCCACGGCTGGACGTTGCCGCCCGAGGGGGCGCGCTGGGCGCAGGCCAGGATGGCGGCGACGGCGTCGGCGGGTGGTTGTTCCTCGGCGGGTTCGGGCGCCGGGTCGACGGGGTCGTCGTCGAGGTAGCCGGGTTCGGCGAGGGAGTCCAGGGCGGCCTCCAGGTCGACGCGGGTGCGTCCCGAGGACAGCTTGGCGCCGAGGCCGATCCGGCGCACCGCCGCGGTGACGATCGCCGCGCCGAGCTGCACGTCGCTGCCCAGTTGCGGCCAGGTGGTGATGGTTTCGCCGATCTCGGCCAGGCTGGCCGCCATTCGCGCCGACAACCGGCCCGGGTCCAGGATGCGCAGCACGTGCGGGGCCTTGGCCTTGGTGTCCAGGCCGCGCAGTTGGGCGCCGGTGGTGGTGCCGAGCAGGCCGTGGAAGGGTTCGCGGTCGGGTTCGAGGTCGTAGCGTTCGACGTCGAACAGGCCGCGGTCGCTGGTCTCCATCAGCAGCGGGATACGACGGCGGCGGGCGGCCTCGCGCACCGCGAACTTGATGTCGAGCGAATCGCATTCCTCCACGACCAGCGACAGGCCGTCGAGGAACTCGTCGGCGGTCTCGTCGAGCACGCCCGCCTGCCAGATCTCGACCGGCAGGTAGGGGTCGAGTTCGGCGACGCGGCGCGCGGTCACCACCGACTTGTTGACGCCCACGTCGAAGAGCCCACCGGGCACCCGGTTCAGGTTCGACAGCTCGATGGTGTCGAAGTCGGCCAGCCGCAGCCGCCCGCACGAGCCCTCCAGCGCCAGCGCGTAGGCCACCGAGTGACCCACGCTCTGGCCCACGACACCGACCGCGAGCCCGGCCAGTCGCTGCTGTTCGTCGCGGGTGAGCTTGTTGCGGTTGCGATCGGAGCGGATGGCCCGGAACGCGTCGGGTCCGAGGACGGCCACCAGCGCGCGCCGCCACGGGTAGTAGACCCAGCGCTCCTCGTGCGGGTCGATCCCGGGCGGCAGTCCGACCAGGCGGTCCAGCTCGGCGCGCAGGCCCTCGCGCAGGTCGGTGTGCTCGATCCAGGCGGTGGCCAGCAGCTGCCGCAGGGTTGCCGCGTCGGCGGCGTCGGCCGGATCGAGGACCAGGGGGCGGTACGGCGCCGCGGAATCGTCGAATGCGGTCATCTACGGGGCCGACCGACGAGCTCCGGTGACCGCGGCCGACTCGGCCCGTCGGTGAATATGCCGCAAACCCGCCTCGTTGCGCGTTGACTCGACAGCCATCGTGTTCCTACTCAAGTGCTCCACGCCCGCGCGCGGTCGGCGTCCTGCCGATGCCGACAGGTGCAGTATCCGTCATAGAACACGATTCCACCAGGCGAGTGGCTAATTTTCCGGAAACCTTCTGGGCCAGGTGAAATAATCGCAGGTCAAACGGGGTGAGCACAGGGAGGCCGCAAAAACCGATACCGAACGGTTCGAAACCGGCTATTTCTCAGCTATCCACCGTGATGGAGACGAAGAGTTCGACGGTGTCCGGGCCGTGCCAGACCTCGATCTCCTCGGCGTAGGCGCGCGAGATCTCCGCCGAGGCGGTCGCGTCGTCGACCTGGGCCCACACGTCCTCGACCGGGTCGTGATAGTCGCCGTTGGGCGCGAACCGCGCGTAGATGCCCTTGGGGACGCGCACCATCAGGTCGCCCACCGGCACCTCGTCGGGCGTGGCGTACTCCCGGGCGACCAGGGCGTTCCAGTTGCCCGCGGCATCGGGGACGTAGACGGTGTGCAGCGGCTCGGTGCCGTGGGGACGGTCGCGCAGGCGGTCCTTGAGGAACTCGATCAGATCGCTGTTGCTGACCTTGAAGCTGGGATGCACGCGAGGCACGGCCAGGCCGCCGTAGAGTGCGGCGCCGCGCACCACGATCGAATAGGTCATCGCGGATCGACCGCCAGGTAGAGGTCGATCTTGTACGCGTGCGGGTAGCACTCGAAATCGCCGGTGAAGGTGCGCTTGATCTGGTTGTGTTCCTCGGCGTAGGCGATCTGGGTCCACAGATCCGTCATCACCTGCGGGAAATTACCCACCGAGGAGAAGCGCGCGTAGGTGCCGCGCGGCAGGCGGGCGGCGAGATGACCTCGGGTCACCTGGTCGAGCGAATCGCACTGGTACCCGACGATCTGGGTGTTGTAGGTGCTCAACTCACCGGTGTAATCGGTGTAGGCGCTGGCGAGGGGGCCGCCGAGGTCCTGATGGAGGACCGCCGACCACGCGGCTTCGAGATCCCGGTCGCGCAGCTCACCGAGTGCGCGCTTGGGACTGCGGACCGGCAAACCGGCCACCCAGGTCTCGTCCCGCTCGACGATTTCGAACTGCATTGATGACTCTCTCGAAGGGTCGGCTCGGTTGCGCCATGCTATCAACATCGGACGCCGACGGCGGTGACACACCGAGTTGGTCGTCCACCCAACCTAACCCACCTGAGCTGGTCAAACGTCCATCACCACGCGAGGCATTGTCCGATTCACTTCGATGGCCTAAGCTCCCGCGCTCGTGGGGATACGCGCGGCACTCGCACCGCGAAAACACGTCATGTCGTGGGCGGCCGGTGTCGCCGGTGCCGTGCTGGCCGGGTATACCGCTGTGCTGCTGGCGAATCCGCGACACTTCTACACCGACGACACCGAGGCCCAGTACGCGCCGATGTGGCAGCTGCTCGGTGCCGAACTGCGCGCGGGCCGCTTCCCGGCGATGGTGCCGTGGGAGTGGATGGCGGGCAACTACAGCCTCGAGGAAGCCGCGCTCTACAACCCGCCGCAGCTGCTGGTCTACCTGCTGGCGCCCTCCTTCGACAACCTGGCGCTGTACGCGACGGCCGTGAAGCTGGTGTTCTCGGTGATCGCGGCGCTCGGGGTGTTCCGGATCTGTCTGGCCTACGGCGCCCGCGCGCCCTGGGCGGCGGTGGCCGGGGTGGCGTTCCCGTTCAGCGGGTGGTTCCTGTTCTTCGACGAGGCCAGCTGGTTCACCTCACACACCGGCACCGCGTGGCTGGTGCACGCCTGGGCCTCCGCGGTGCTCTACGCGCGCGGCAAGGCCGGGCCGATCCCGCTGTTCGTGTTCCTGTATCTGGCGCTGACCATCCAATATGCCTTCCCCGCAGTGGAGTCCGGGCTGATGATCGCGGCGGTCGCCGCCGGTGAGTACCTCTACCGGCGGCAGTGGGCGCCGGTGCTGCGACTGCTCGGGGTGGCGCTGCTGGCGGTGCTCGCGTCGATGGTCGCCAATCTGCCGATCCTGCTGTCCTCGCAGGTCACCTGGCGCGGTGATGTCTCCTCGATCTACAACGATCCGTTCCTGACGGTGCCGTGGTCGGAATCGCTGAATGCCTCACTGCCCAGCACGGTTCCGGCGTTCACCGCGTGGTGGGGGCACGTGCAGCCGCTGCCGATGGTCTACATCGCCTGGTTCCTGATCCCGGCGCTGGCCTTCGTCGACTGGCGTGCCGCGGCCAAGGCCGCCGCCGAGTGGAGCGGCATCGCGCTGTTCGCGATGGCGGCGCTGATGTGGACCGCCGGGCCCGGCGCGATCGGTCCGCTGCGTTGGCCAGCGCGGGTGCTGCCGATGCTGGCGATCGCGCTGCTGGTGCTGGTGTGCGTGCTGGTCAGCCGGTACGGGGTGTTCGGCGGGTCGCGCCGGGTCACCGCGGCCGGGGCGCTGATCGCGCTGCTGTTCCTGCGATCGTTCTCCGCCGCACCGAAACTCGTCGAGCGGCATGTGCTCGCGGTGGCGGTCGTCGCCGCACTGGGAGCCTGCGTGGTCTGGCTGGCGCGACATCGGGGCGTCACCGCGGCGGCCACGCTGACCATCCTGGCGACGTTCCCGATCGCCTACACCCAGGTGGCGATCGCCCCGCCGACGCCCATGTCCTACAACTTCCCCGAGCGCCGCTCCGAGATGGCCGCCGCGTTCCCCGACTTCGGCGGCCGCACACTGCAATTGGCCGATCGGGTCATGGTGCGCGCCGAGGACCGTACCCTGTCCGGCGCCTACGGCTCGATCGCGCTGGGCAGTTACGCCAAGAATCTCGGGCTGAAATACGTCAACGGCTACACCCCTGTCGGGCACGCGGCCTTCGCCGGACTGCTGTGCATGGCCTGGGACGGCGGCACCTGCCCGGACGCGTATCGGCGGGCCTTCGCCGTCGAACCGTCCTCGGACACCCGGATCGTCGATCTGATGATGCTGGATCGCGTTGTCCTGCAACGATCGCAGTATCCCGACGCAGGCACTCAACCCGCGCCCACGGGTTGGAAGTTCGTCACCTATCCCGGGCACGAGAACCGCGTCTGGGTCCTCGAACGCACCGAGCCGCTGCCCCATCCGGGTGACCTCATCGCCCACGAGTCAGGGGTGAAGGCCGCCGTCATGCCCGAGGGAGGCCTGACCAACAGCACCACCGTCTCGTCGGGGACCGGTGGCCGGATCGTCTTCTCCCGCCTGGCCTGGCCCGGTTACACCGCCACGCTCAGCGGGCGCGAACTGCCCACCCGCGCGGTCGCCGACACCTTCCTCGCGGTCGACATCCCGCCCGGCACCCACAACGCCACCCTCACGCTGACCTGGCGGCCACCCGGTCTCCCGGTCAGCCTGACCTGCGCGCTGCTCGCCCTGCTCGGGCTCGCCGCGACGCAGTGGTGGTATCGCCGCACGCTCGGCGCCGGGACCCCGGCGAGCCCCACCCTCCCGGCGCCCGAACTGCTCAACTGATGGCGGCGGCCAGGTGCGGCCAGGCCTCGTGCAGGTCGGTCTCGAACTGGCCCCAGGTGTGCGAGCCGGTCGGACGGTGCACGTGCGTGGCCGGGATGCCCAGCTGGGCGAGCCGACCGGCGAAGGCGGCCGTGCAGGCACCCGCGATGGTCTCCAGCGGCGGGAAGGGCAGGCCGCGATCGCTGGCGCCCGGCAGGCCGGTGGCCGCGGCCAGGAACACCGTCTTGCCCGCCAACCGGCCCGCGTTGGCGAACACGTCGTGCTCCCGCCACCCCGGACCGCCCGGCACGCCCCACATGTTCCCCGGGTTCCCGCCACCGCGAACCGCCTGGGCGCTGGCCATGGCGATGCCCGCCGGGTCGGCCGCCCACGGGCACCCGCTCAGGGCCGCGACCGCCGAGAACCGGGAGCTGCGGATGGTCAGGTCCAGCGCCGAGGACGCGCTCATCGACACGCCCGCGATCGCGTTGCGCCCGCTCGCCCCGAGCGTGCTGTCGATGACGCCGGGCAGTTCCTCGGTCAGATAGGTCTCCCAGCGCACCCGGCCGACGCCGGGGTCGTCGGAGACCCAGTCGGTGTAGAGCGTGAACGCACCGCCCACCGGCATCACCACGTTCACGAACTTGTCCTCGAAGAACCGCCGCACATCGGTGTTGTCCCACCAGGAGATGCCGTCGGCGCCGCCGCCCGCGCCGGTGAGCAGGTACAGCGTGGGCGCGCCCGGACCGGCGGCCTCGAGCACGCGGTTCTGGATCACCTTGCCCATCGCCGGGGAGTACACGTCGAGCTGGGCGGCTCGGCCACCCAGCGGCGCCTCCCCCGCCACATACGCCCCCGGATCGGCCTGCGCGCCGGAGACAGCCAGTCCCAGCGAGGCGACGATCGAACACACCACAGCAAGCCATCGTCTCGATGTAGTCACTGATCCGGTATACCCCGTGGCCTCACCCGACACACTCCGTCACACGCGTCCCAGCGGAATCGTCATCCGAGAACGGGGGTGACCAGGCTCACTTTGCGCCGTCGCGGACCGCGCGATACCGCGACGACCTGGCGATACCCCGTGCGCCGTAGCGCCGACTACGGCGAAAACCAGGTGATTCGTGTCGGTGGCAGGCGGAATACTGGCCCGCGCCCGATGAGTTGGTCCGTGCGACACCGTCTCTATTCCTGTGGTGCCGGTCGCGTTCGCGACGACCCGGCATCGGGCCGCCGCCCGCCGTTCCCCCATTTCCCCGGAGGTATACCCCGATGTCAGCCGATCCATCCGCACCTGTGTCCACGGGGCGGACACCGACCGTCATCCGGGTACTGGTGCTCGCGACGTTCGTCGTGATCCTCAACGAGACCATCATGATCAACGCGATCCCCCGGTTGATGAGCGATCTGCACGTCACCGAGGTCGCCGCGCAGTGGGTCTCCACCGCGTTCATGCTCACGATGGCCGCCATCATCCCGACCACCGGCTGGTTCCTGCAGCGCGTCACCACCCGCCAGGCCTACGCGGCCGCGATGGGCGTGTTCATCACCGGCACCGTGCTCTCGGCGCTCGCGCCGACCTTCGCGGTGCTGCTGATCGGCCGGATCATCCAGGCGGGCGGCACCGCGGTGATGATGCCCCTGCTCATGACCACCCTGATGACCGTGGTCGCCGAACAGGACCGCGGCCGGGTGATGGGCAACGTCACGCTGGCCATCTCCGTCGCGCCCGCCATGGGTCCGGTCATCTCCGGCCTGATCCTGCAGCTGCACGTCCCGGGGATCGACTCGTGGCGGCTGCTGTTCGTGGTCATGCTGCCGATCGCCGGTGTGGTCACCTGGCTGGGTCTGCGTCAGCTGCAGAACGTCGGTGAACCGCAGCCCGGTGTGCTCGACCTGCCCAGCGTCGCCCTGGCCGCGCTCGGCTTCGGTGGTCTGGTGTTCGGTCTGAGCAAGTTCCACAGCGACGGCTACACGACCCCGGCGCTGATCGTGGCCGCCGGTATCGCGCTGATCGCCGCGTTCGCGCTGCGTCAGGCGAGCCTGCAGCGCGGCGGCACCCCGCTGCTGGATCTGCGCGTGCTGCTGATCGGCACCTACGCCAAGGCGCTGGTGCTCATGGCCGTCGCGTTCCTGGCCATGATGGGCTCGATGATCCTGCTGCCGCTCTACCTGCAGAACCTGCGTGGCCTGTCCCCGCTGGAGACCGGTCTGCTGGTGATGCCGGGTGGTCTGGCGATGGGTCTGCTCGGCCCCACCGTCGGCAAGCTGTTCGACAAGTTCGGCGGCCGCGCGCTGGTGATCCCCGGTGCCATCGGCATCGCTGTCTCGCTGGCCGGGTTCACCCAGATCTCGCTGACCATGCCGTACTGGCAGCTGCTGGGCCTGCACATCCTGCTGATGGTCTCGCTGGCCGGTGCCTTCACCCCGGTGTTCACCCTGGGTCTGGGCGCGCTGCCGATGAACCTGTACTCGCACGGCAGCTCGATGCTGGGCACCCTGCAGCAGGTGGCCGCGGCCTTCGGTACCGCCCTGGTGGTGACGGTGATGTCCTCGCGCAGCACCTCGCTGATGGCCGAGGGCACCGACCCGGCCACCGCCACCCTGGACGGCATGCGGCTGGCCTTCCTGGTCTCGGCGGTGCTGGCGCTGATCGTCATCGCGATGGCGGTCCTGCTCCCCAACCGCTCCGCCAACCCGCACGGCGCCCACCCCGCCGCCGACGAACCGGAGACCCCGGAACTCGTCAAGAACTGATCCGCCCCTCGAAACCCCCGGTCGCCCGCCGCGTCCGGGGGTTTCGTCGTTTCCGCCCGGGTTCCGTCAGGACCGGGCGCGCAGGATGACGAACGGGATCTCCCGGTCACCCGCCCACGACTCGTAGTTGTCGAAGTTCACGAACTGGTGCGAGACGCGGGGTCGCAGCTTCTCGCGCTGCGCCGCGTCGGCCACGACCGCGCGCACGGCCAGCCGCCTGCGCCCGACCCGGATATGGGTGTCGGGGTCGGCGAGCAGGTTGAGATACCACTGCGGATGCCGCGACAGCCCACCCTGCGACGCGGCGACCACCAGATCGGCCCCGTACTCGACGTACCCCAGCGGCGCGGTGTAGATCTCCCCCGACTTGCGACCCCGGTGTTCGAGCAGCAGCACCGGCGCCGGATTGCGCCCGGCCGCGCCGACCCGGTACGTCCGGCCCAGCCGCCCGCCGGTGCCGCGATAGAGCCACACGTGCGCCAGCCCCATGTACTTCATGATCTTCGGCAGAACCGGCGAGTCGTAGTACGAGGGGCGCGGCGCGGGCGTGCCGCTCATGAATTGGCGGCGATGCGGGTGCGCAGTCCCTCGGCAAAGGTCCGGGCGGCGGCGAGGTCGTCGGCGTTGGGACGGCCCTTGCGCACGCCGCCGACGATCAGGAACGGCAGGTAGGTGTCGTAGCCGTAGCAGGAGAACGAGTCGATGACCCGGAAGCCCTTCTTCTCCAGCAGCGCGACGAAGTTGCGCTGGTAGCGACGGAAACCCGGCTCGGGAAAGCCGCTGGTGTGCAGGACGAAGGCCCGACCCCGCTGACCCTCCGGCAGCTCACGGACGAACTTGCGCAGCTCCGGGTAGAAGTCCATGTTGCGCACCCCCGAGCCGAAGCCGACCAGGTCGTAGGTGGCCAGCTCGGCGGCGTCGATCTCGTCGGGATCGACGATCCGGGCCCCGAGCACCTCCCCGATCACCTCGGCGACCTTCCTGGTATTGCCATGGGATACCGACTTGCACACGATGACGGTCTTCATGCCAATGCTCCTTGATTTCTCGAATCATGGTGATGTCGGCCAACTCCGGCCACCATTCCAACCTAGCCACGCGCCCGAGGTGGGGAAATCATCCGATCGACCGCGCCACTACCCCTTTCGATCCACCCCGTCCCCCGACGACGAAGAAGGGCCCGGTCGATGACCGGGCCCTTCTTTTTGTGGAGCTAAGGGGAATCGAACCCCTGACCTTCTCGATGCGAACGAGACGCGCTACCAACTGCGCTATAGCCCCGTGCGGCTCTGGCGAACCGCGCTGTGACACTGTATCAGGCGTTGCGCCCGGATACCGAATCGGTACTCTGACCTGCTGTTCTGCGGAGATTCACCAGTTACTCGCCGACCGCGCGACCGAGGTCTTCGACCCGGTGGCGGAGCGCGCGAGACGTGGCCGGATCGAAGGCTTCGAGGTACTCGAACATCGGGTCCTCGTCGTCGGTGTCGAGCAGGGTGGAGCGGCGGCGCAGGGCGCGCGCGGTGTCGCGGTCCATGGTGCGCCGCGTGGTCGCGGCCTCGGGGGTGACCTCGGCGTCCTCGCGCCGCTTGCCACGGGTGAGGCGGGCCGCGCGCCGACGCCGGATCTCCTCCTCCACGTGCACCTGCTTGCGCAGGTAGGCCAGGTAGCCGGTGAGCACGGCCGCCGACAGGCCGCAGGCCCACCAGAACATCGAGTTCAGCAGCAGCCCGAAGGCGGCGAACAGGATGACGGCGATGATCAGGCCGAGCACGGCGCGCTGCCGGAAGCTGTAGCGGGCGGCGCGCGCGATGGCGTCGGCCTCGGGGTCGTAGCCGCCGCGGCCACGCCGGGAGGGGACGAAGTCGTCGTCCTCGTCGAGGGCGGCGCCGGATTCCTCGACGGGCTCGACGTCCTCGAGCCGGGCGGGCGGGGCCGGGGGGATGCGGGCCGACATCGACGCGTCGTCCTCGGCGGCGGCCGAGACCTGTTCGGGCGCATCGTCTTCGGTGTCGGGATCGGCGAGATCGGCTGTCTCGTCGGGTCGTTCGGCGGAGTCGGTGTCGGGGCCCGGCGCGGCCGCTTCGAGTTCGGCTACCGCGGTGGTCTTTTCGTCGTCGTCTTCGGTGACGGGCTCATCGGTCGTCATCCGATCCTCCGAATCAGTTCGGTGGGGGCGCTTGCTCAGCACACGGGGGCGGTAGTCGGGATCGGTCTCGTGATCGCCCGCTGCCCCGATGCGGATCCGCCGTTCGGCCCCGCCACGGTGCAGCACACGGGTGGCGAGCGCGGCATCGGTGGTGCGGCGGATCCGGGGATGCCGGTCCGCCATGATCGGGAACAGGACGAAGACCCACAGCACGACCAGTCCGATCCACAGGATCGAATTCGGCATCGCGGTCATCACCTCCCGTCCCCGCCTGCGTGTTGTCCTTCTGTGGACGCACCACCGACGTCCGTAGGTTAATTCGGGCGCACGCGCCCGTGTGGCAGGCGCGCCGTGCACACCTGCCACATGAGTAACAGAAATTTCACGGCAGCGCCGCTCGACCCTCCCTGACCAGGCGGTCCGACACCGTCCCCATGACCTCTTCGACTGTGAGACCGACCAGCATGTGATCGCGCCAGGCGCCGTCGACATCGAGGTAGCGCCGCAGCAACCCCTCCTCGCGGAAGCCGACATTGCGCAGGACCGCCTGGCTGGCCAGGTTCTCCGGCCGCACCGTCGCCTCCACGCGATGCAGGCCGACCGGCCCGAAGCAGTGGTCCAGACCCAGCGCCAGCGCGGCCGTGGCCACACCCTGACCGCCCAGATCCTTGGCCACCCAGTAGCCGATCCAGGCCGAACGCAGCGCGCCGCGCACGATATTGCCGATCGTCAGCTGCCCGCTGAACTGCCCGTCGACCTCGATGACCAGTGGGATCATCGCGCCCCGGCGGGCCTCGGCCTTCAGACTCGTCCACAGCGAGGGCCAGTTCGACGCGTGGTTACGCGCCTCCCAGCTGCCGCGCCCGGTCGGTTCCCAGCGCTCGAGGTGGTCGCGGTCGCGCAGCCGGATGCGACTCCAGGCCGCGGCGTCGCGAAAACGCACGGGGCGCAAGGTCACCTGGCCACCGGCCACGATCAGCGGGCCGAGCCGGGCGGGCCATCCGGGATGCTGACCTGCCCGGAACACGTTCATCGACTCCACGTTTCAGCCGCGCTGCGCCAGGAACGCGACCCGCACCTCGTCACCGGTGCGGAAATCGGTGTCGTCGGGTTCCACCACGATCAGGCTGTTGGCCTCGGCGAGGGTGGCCAGCAGGTGCGAGGACCCACTGTTGCCGTTACCCAGCGGCTGCACCAGGTAGTCGCCGGTGGCCTCGTCGCGCAGCAGTTGCGCGCGCAGATAGCCCTTGCGTCCGGGCATCGAGGACACCGGAGTGATGGTGCGCGCGTTGACGATCCGACGCATCGGCTGACGGCGGCCCAGCGCGATCCGGATGAGCGGACGCACCATCACCTCGAACACCACCAGCGCGCTCACCGGATTCGACGGCAGCAGGAAGGTGGGCACCTCGTCGCGGCCCAGTCGTCCGAAGCCCTGCACCGAGCCGGGATGCATGGCCACCCGGTCGACCTCGAGTTCACCGAGCCCGTCGAGCGCCTCGCGCACCTGCTCGGAGGCCCAGCCGCCGACCGCGCCCGCGATCACCACGACCTCCGAACGCACCAGCTGGCCCTCGACCACATCGCGCAGGCGGCGCGGGTCGGCGCTGACGATGCCGACGCGGTTCACATCCGCGCCCGCGTCGCGCGCGGCGGCGGCCAGCGCGTAGGAGTTCACGTCGTAGACCTGGCCGGGGCCGGGGGTGCGGTCGATATCGATCAGCTCGCCGCCGATCGAGATCACCGACAGGCGCGGACGCGGATGCACGAGCACCTTGTCCTGGCCGACGGCGGCCAGGAGGCCCACCTGGGCGGCGCCGATGATGGTGCCCGCGCGCACGGCGACGTCACCGGGCTGCACGTCGTCACCGACGCGGCGCACGTAGTCGCCCGAGCGGACCGGCTCGAAGACCTTGATCCGCGCGCGACCGCCGTCGGTGAAGTCCACCGGCAGCACCGCGTCGGCCAGGGTCGGCAGCGGGGCTCCGGTGTCGACGCGCACGGTCTGGCGCGGCTGCAACCGGATGGGCTGGCGCGAACCGGCCACCACCTCGCCGACCACCGGCAGGGTGAGGTCGATGATCTCGCCCTCTTCGTCGCGGACATCGGTGCCCGCGGCGGTGACATCGACGCTGCGCACGGCGTAACCGTCCACAGCGGCCTGATCGAAGCCGGGCAGCGGACGTTCGGTGATGACGTCCTCCGCGCACAGCAGTCCCTGGGCCTCGGAAATCGCCACCCGGACCGGCCGGGGCGCGACCGCTGCCGCGGTGACCTTGATCAGCTGATCCTCAACCGAGCGCATCAAGCTCCTGTGTTGTTCGGGTCCCACTCCGGGCTCAGCCGGAAATTCAGCCACTCGCGCAACTGTGGGCCGTATTCCTCCCGCTCGAGGGCGAAATCGACGGCAGCTCGAAGATAACCGCCCGGGTTGCCCAAATCGTGGCGCGACCCACGGTGGACCACCACATGGACCGGGTGACCCTCGGCGATCAGCAGCGCGATGGCATCGGTGATCTGCAGTTCTCCGCCCGCGCCGGGTTCGATGCGGCGCAGTGCGTCGAAGATCACGCGGTCGAGCAGGTAGCGTCCGGCGGCGGCCAAGGTCGACGGGGCGTCGGCCAGGGCGGGTTTCTCGACCATGCCGCGCACGCGCAGCACGTCGGCCTCGGCGCCGTCGTCGAGGGTCTCCACGTCGAAGACGCCGTAGGCGCTGACCTGGTCCTTGGGCACGTCGATGGCGCACAGCACCGAGCCGCCGCGCTCGCGCCGGACCCGGCTCATCGTCTCGAGCACCCCGCACGGGAGCACCAGGTCGTCGGGCAGCAGCACGGCGATGGCGTCCTCGTCGGCGTCGAGCACGGCCTCGGCCTGGGCGACGGCGTGGCCCAGCCCCAGCGGCTCCTCCTGCACGACCGAGGTGACGTCGAGCAGCGCGGGCGCCTTGCGCACCTTCTCCAGCAGCGCGAACTTGCCGCGCTCGGCCAGCGTGCTCTCCAGCACCAGGTCCTCGACGAAGTGCGCGACCACGCCGTCCTTGCCGGGCGAGGTCACGATCACCAGCCGGTCGGCGCCGGATTCGGCGGCCTCGGCGGCGACCAGTTCGATGCCGGGGGTGTCGACCACCGGCAGCAATTCCTTGGGCACCGTCTTGGTGGCAGGCAGAAACCGCGTTCCGAGCCCGGCCGCGGGGACCACCGCAGTGCGGAATCCGGAGGTCTTGTCTGTCATGCGCATACCCTATCCATTCTTGTGCCGTCCGATCGCCGACGTCGCGACGATCCGGCGTCGGCAAGAGCTTAGGGTGGTCGCTGTGGAGATGCCCGGTGAGCGCACCAAATATGCGTGGCGGACCCGGATACTGGCCGATCGCGCCCAGCTCGGAGCCGCCGAACACGCCGCCGAGGCGACCGCGTTGGCCGCGCTGACGCCCACCCTGGCCGGGGCGGACGAGGTGGTGTGCGCCTACGTACCGATCCGCGGTGAACCCGGCGATCTCCGCATGCTCGACGCGCTGCGCGCGGGCGACGCCACGGTGTTGCTGCCGGTCACCGGCGAGCCCGGCCCGCTGAGCTGGGCGCGCTACGAAGGCCCGGACTCCCTGCGCAAGGCCCGCTTCGGTCTGCTCGAACCGACGACACCGACCCTGCCCCCGCAGACCGTGGCCGAGGCGACGACGATCCTGGTCCCGGCGCTGGCGGTCGACCTGCGCGGCGTGCGCCTCGGGCGCGGCGCGGGCTACTACGACCGCACGCTGGGCGCGGCGCGGGCGGGCACTCGCCTCATCGCCGTGGTGCGCGATACTGAACTGGTCGACCGGCTGCCCGAGGAAGCGCACGACCGGCGGATGGGGTGGGCGCTGACACCGCGCGGCGGGCTGCGCGAATTGGGCGATGACCTTCCCGTTCGCCCGGAATGAAAAGGCGATTCGCGACGTTGGCAGTGTCGGCGGTAGAGTGCTAGATCGACGAGACTTGCGGAGGATCCTGTGCCAACTTATTCGTACGCGTGCACCGAGTGTGACAACCGCTTCGACATCGTTCAGTCCTTCTCCGACGACACACTGACGGAATGCCCGCAGTGCTCCGGGAAGCTGCGGAAGCTGTTCAACTCGGTCGGCATCGTCTTCAAGGGCAGCGGTTTCTACCGCACCGACAGCCGCGGCGGCGCGTCCACCGCGAGCGAGCCCGCCAAGACCTCCTCGGACGGCAACGGCAGTTCGTCGGGTTCGGCCACCACCTCGAGCGCCGGAACCAGCTCCGCACCCGCCGCTGCCAGCTGATTCACCAGTTGTCCACAGCCCCGTAGTTATCCACAGGCGGGGCTTTCGGCGGCTCTACCGCCCGCGCCGCTCCCTAGGCTTCGAGCATGACTCGCAGTCTTGCCGATCTGGGGCGCGGTAGCGCCTGGCGCTTCGCCCTCGGTAACCGTCCGGCCTGGGCCGATGCCCTACTCGTTCGCCGCGTCCTCGCGGGCCTGCTGGCCGTGACGGCCCTGGCCCTGTTCGTACGCGGCGACCCGGGCGCCCAACGGCACGACTTGGTGGTGGCCGCCCGCGATCTCGCGCCCGGCAGGCTGCTCACGGCCGAGGACCTGCGCGTCGACCAGCACGAATCCCGCGCACTGCCCAGCGGCGCGCTCACCGAGACCACTCCCCTGCTCGGCGCCACCCTCACCGGGGCGATGCGCGCGGGCGAACCCTTCACCGATCTGCGCGTGGTCGGCCCTCGGCTGGCCGAGGTCGCGGCGGGCAGCGCCGAGGCCAGGATCGTGCCGATCCGGCTGGCCGATCCGGCGGTGGCCGAAGTGTTGCGCGCGGGCGATCGGGTCGATGTGGTCGGCGTCGAGGACGCGGGCGCACCCGGCGCGGCCCGCCCGGCGCGCACGCTGGCCACCGACGCCGCGGTCCTGCTGGTCACCGCCACCGGCGAGCGTCGATCGGGGGCGGAACGGGTGGTCCTGGTCGCGCTGGCCCAGGAATACGCGGCCGCGGTGGCCGGTGCGTCGCTGCGGACGGCGCTCACCGTCGTCCTACATTGAGACCGGGTCCGCGGGGGGCCGACCGCCCCGCGAATAGTTCGCGAGAAATTTGCCGCGACTGTCGTTAGCATCAAGCAAAGACCAGCACGACCGTTTCGCATCATTCGACAATGGAGCGCAGCGCCCTGGGCAGGCTCCGGTACGAAGGAGACATCGGCAATGCTCAAAGGTTTCAAGGATTTCCTACTCCGCGGCAATGTGGTCGACCTGGCTACCGCGGTGGTCCTGGGTACGGCGTTCGTCGCGATCGTCACCGCGTTCACCGACGGGATCATCAATCCGCTGCTGGCCATGTTCGGCGGCACCGACGAGCCGGGCTGGGGAATCCAGCTCGATCCGGACAAGCCAGCGACCTTCATCGCGATCGGTCCCATCGTCACCGCCGCCATCAACTTCCTGATGATCGCGATCATCCTGTACTTCGTGCTGGTGCTGCCCGCCACCATGGCCAAGAAGCGGTTCTCCAAGGCCGACGAGAAGCTCACCGAGAACGAACTGCTCATCCAGATCCGCGACCTGCTCGCCGCCGACCGGGGCGCGGCGCCCAACGGCAAGCACAGCCTCCTGGGCGAGCAGACCGAAGCCACCGGCGACGGCAAACACACGTACTGAATCCGGTTGGCCACCACAGACTTCCGGGGCCCGGTCACCTGAGGTGACCGGGCCCCGGGCTATCGGATCGCCGATCAGCCGAGGCTGAAGGGCTGGCCCCACAGCGTGACCCAGCTGATCACGTTATCGGTCTCCACCTCGACGCTGACGAACGAGCGCGCCTGCGCGTAACCGCCGCAGCCGGACAGGCCGATGGTCTCGTCGGCCCAGGTCACCGAGCCGGACCCGCCCTGGAAGGCGTTGCGGGTCTTGTGCGATTCGTCGCCGTAGTCGTCGGGCATCTCGAGATCGAGGACGTAGAAGGACTTGGACTGGCCGGGGCCCAGCGTGAGCGAACCGCCGCCCAGACCGACCGCGCTGTCGGCGTCGAAACCGCCCTCGCCCGAGGGCCCGCCACCCGCGATATTGACCTGGCAGCCGACGGTGTAGCCGGGGAAGATCTTCCCGCCGCCCTCACCCGACACCGTCACCTGGGCACTGCCCGAGACCCACGCATTGCGGTGCGCGGGCGTCGATCCCATCGACGGATTGATGTTCGCGGATTCCCCGACCATGCTGATGTCGACGACCGTGCCGTCGGACAAGGTCTTGGTGATGTGGCCGCCCGGCAGCGCGACGAAGGTGTCGGCGTCGGCCGCACCGGTGGAGAACAGACCCAGCGCCATGGTCGCCGCGGCGGTGAGACCGACCGCGCGCGTCAGGCTTGCAACATTGATCTTCACAGTTGACCCCTCGAGGGTGAATTCGGTTGAGCTAGCGAGAATGTCGTGACTCGGCCGAACTCAGCCGATGCTGAACGGCGCGCCGTACAGGGTCGTCTTCGAATAGTGGTCACCGATGATCTCGACGACCGTGTACGACCGGGCCTGGGCATAGCCAGCGCACCCCTGGATCTGGATCTCGGCGTCCTGGTAGTCCACCGAGTAGACACCGGGCTTCAGGATGTCCTTGGAGCTGATCTGGACGAAACTCACCTCGCCGGGACCGAGGTTCAGGCCGATCGAGGCCTCACCCAGCGGACCGTCCATGGTGTCGGCGCCGACGGCGGCCTGCGCGCTGATCGCCTCGTCACCGATGCTCACCTGGCATCCGACGATGTAGCCCGTATTCAGCTGCGACGCACCGTGGGTGGACGAATTGTTGGAGCCGGATCGGTTGGACGGGCCGTTCCACGGACCCACCTCGCCCTCCGGAGTGACCTGCACATCGGCGCGCGCGCTGCCCGACACCCACACCACGCGGCCCGCGCCGTTGGCGGCCAGCGACGGGGAGATGACGGCATGCTCGCCGGTGCGGCTCACGGTGACACCTGGACCGTTCTTCTGGCCGTCCGGCAACGGCACGAAGGTATCCGCGTTGGCAGCACCGGCCGACAACAGGCCGATCGTCACGGCCACTGCGGCGCTCGCGCCCCAGGCGCCGCGACGCACGCGGTTGGTGCGGTTCTCGCTCATTCTTCCCCTCGAGGTGTACGCAAAATTCGACCTCGACCATCGAGGCCGATATCTGTGTAGTGCGCCCGGTCCCAGCTGGGGTGTGCCACAAGGCAATCACCGCTGGCAACAGAGCAGAGCGCTCTGCCGGGAGGTGGATCGAGAAAGCTGAAAGCCGCCACAAACATAATGAGCCGACCGGCCGATGTCCAGCGCCTTGCGAATTCGGCGAAATGCCAAACGGGCCGGTCGCTCGCGCGACCGGCCCGTGATGTGTTCGGGATATGGCGAATCAGCCGAGGCTGAAAGGCTGACCCCACAGCGTGACCCAGCTGATCACATTGTCGGTTTCCACCTCGACGCTGACGAACGCGCGCGCCTGGGCGTACCCGGCGCAGCCCGACAGGCCGATGGTGGTGTCGGACCAGGTCACCGAGCCGGAGCCGTCGGCGAACTTGTTCGACTTGCCGTGCGACTCCGAGCCGTAGTCGTCGGCCTTCTCGATGTCGAGCACGTAGAACGAGGACGACTGGCCGGGGCCGAGCGAGAGCTCACCGCCGGTGCTCACGCCCGCGTCGACATTGCCCTCCCAGTCGCTGCCCAGATCGCCACCGCCGGAGACACCGCCGCCGGAGATGTTGACCTGGCAGCCCACGGTGTAGCCGGGGAAGATCTTGCCCGAGCCGCCGTCGGAGACGGTGACCTGCGCGCTGCCCGAGACCCACGCGTTGCGGTGGACCGGGGTGGCGCCCATCGACGGGCTGATGTTGGCCGACTCGCCGACCAGGCTGATGTCGACGACGGTGCCGTCGGAGAGGACCTTGGTGATGTGTCCGCCCGGCAGCGGAACGAAGGTGTCGGCGTTGGCCGCACCCGTGGAGAACAGGCCGACGGCCACGGTGGCCGCGGCCCCGACACCGGCTGCCTTCGCCAGGTACTTACGGTTGATCATTGATTTTTCCCTCGAGGAGTGAGTTCGCCGCAGCGAGAAGAAGATTCGTACCGGTTCGACAGACGTCAGCCGATGCTGAACGGCATCCCGTAGAGGGTGGTCTTCGAGTAGTGGTCGCCGATGATCTCGACCACGGTGTACGCCCGGGCCTGCGCGTAACCGGCGCAGCCCTGGATCTCGATCTCCGCGTCCTGGTAATCGATGGCGTAGGTGCCCGCCTTCAGGATGTCCTTCGAGCTGATCTGGACGAACTTGACCTCGCCCGGGCCCAGGTTGACGCCGATCGAGCCACCCGCGGTCACGCCGCCGGTGCTGATGCCGCCGGACACACCGGCGCCGATCGCGTCGTCGGCGATGCTCACCTGGCAACCGACGATGTAGCCGGTGTTCAGCTGGGAGGTGCCGTGGGTGGAGGAGTTGTTGGAACCGGGGCGGCCCGACGGACCGTTCCAGGGGCCGACTTCGCCCTCGGGGGTCTCGGCGACCTCGGCGATCGCGGTGCCCGAGACCCAGACGACGCGACCCGCGCCGTTGGCGGCCATCGACGGGGAGATCAGGGCGTGCTCGGCGGTGCGGGTGATGGTCACTCCGGCAGGGCTGACCTTCTGACCGTCCGGCAACGGTACGAAGGTATCGGCGTTGGCGGCACCGGTCGACAGCAGGCCGAAGGCCACGGCGGCCGCGGCAGCGCCGACGCTCGCGGCGCGGGCGCCACGACGCACACCAGTGGTGCGGTTCTCGCTCATACTTCCCCTCATCAGGTGTCTAACAGCCGGTCTCGACTTTCGAGACCGAACGGGTGGACCTCACAGGCCCAGCTCAGTGTGTCGCCCCTTTGTTGCCGTTGCGTAACCAACTGTTATTTCGACGATACGGCGGGGGCTGTGCGCGGAACCCGAGCCAGGGTTCCGCCAAAGGGGGTTGATCGACACACGGAGCGGGGTGGTGAGGGCCGGTAGTTGCTGGCCCGATGGCGAACATTAAACGCTGCGGCGGCTTTACGCCAAGGAAAGAGTTCGTAAATTTCAGCGTCGACACAGACACGGATGCGCACATCGCAACATGCTTTGACGTGCATTTATGCATCAGTGTCCGGGAGCGTCAACCGGGATCGACGGAGCCGGAGCGAACCGGACAAAGGGTGCTTATACGACAAAAGACCACGCTGTCGCGTGGTCTCGGGGAATTCGTCACCGCTTCGCAATCACCGCGAACAATACATTCCGGTGAGGTTTTATTACCGGAGCGTTACGCGGGATAACGGTGCGGTCACCCGTGGTGCGGCGGAACCTGCGCGCGCAGCCATTCGTCATTGTCGCCCGAGTGCTCCGAACCACGTTCGTCCCGGGTGGTTTCGGGCAGCACGTCACCGAAGATCCGGGCCAGGCGCAGGGCCTCGGCGGCCTTGCGCCGGGCCGCGTCCCGCTGCTCCGGTGAGGTGCTGTCCGACGTCGTCATCGAGCTCACTCGTCCAATCCGGAGAGCTCGCCGATCACCTTGCTGGCCAACGGACCCAGCGTCGCCATGCCGTCGCGGATGGCCGCGCGGGTGCCCGGCAGATTCACCACCAGGGTGCTGCCGGAGATCCCGGCGACACCGCGCGAGAGGCCCGCGTCGAGCGAACCGGCGACGCGACCGGACGCGCGCAACGCCTCGGTGATGCCCGGCAGATCGCGGTCGAGCACCTGGGTGGTGGCCTCGGGGGTGACATCGCGCGGGGACATACCGGTGCCACCGACCGAGATCACCAGGTCGACACCGCCGATCACCGCGGTGTTGAGCGCGTTGCGGATCTCGACCTCCTCGGCCTGCACGCTCACCGAGGCGTCGACGAGAAAGCCCGCCTCGTTGAGGAGTTCGGTGACGAGCGGGCCGAGCGAATCCACCCCGCCATGCGCGGTTCGATCGTCGACGACAACAACCAGTGCACGCCCTGCCACGGGAGCATCGATGTCCATGCTCATCACCGTAGCGCCTACACACGACAGCGCAGCGCTCGAACGCATCATCGGCCACCCTCGGCCGCGGCGGCGGTGAGCGTGACCTCGACGGTCTTGGCGTTACCGCCCTGCTCATCGGTGTAGGTGAGCTTCACCTTGTCGCCCGGCTGGTGCGAGCGGACCGCGGCGATGAGCGCGTCACCGGAGTCGATCGGCCGGTCGTCGAGGCGGGTGACGACCGCGCCCACCGGGATGCCCGCCGCGGCGGCGGGGCTGTCGGGGGTCACCTCGAGCACCCGCGCGGCCGAGTCCTGCGGGCGCAGCTTGATGCCGATCTGGGCGTAGGTGGCGTGGCCGGTCTTGATCAGTTCGTCGGCCACGCGGCGGGCCTGGTCGACCGGGATCGCGAACCCGAGGCCGATGGAACCGCTCTGGGCGCCCGCCGCCTCGCCGCCGAGACTGGCGATGGCGGTGTTGATGCCGATGAGTTTGCCCTGTCCGTCGACGAGCGCGCCGCCGGAGTTGCCGGGGTTGATCGCGGCGTCGGTCTGGATCGCGTCGATCACCGGGTTCACCCCGCTGGGCACGCCCTCACCGCTGGTGGAGACCGGTCGGTTGAGCGCCGAGACGATGCCGGTGGTGACGGTACCGGCCAGGCCGAGCGGGGACCCGATGGCGATCACCGACTGACCCACCGCCAGCCCGTCGGAGGTGCCCAGCTCGATCGGGGTGAGGCCGGTCTTGCCGCTGACCTTGATGACGGCCAGATCCGAGACGGGATCGGCGCCGATCATGGTGGCCGGGGCGGTGCTGCCGTCGCTGAAGACGACCTCCATCTTGGCGCCGCTGCCCGCGCCCGCGGCCACGTGGTTGTTGGTGAGGATCAGCCCGTCGGAGGACAGCACCACCCCGGAACCCTCCCCGGAGGCGCGATTGCCCGCGACCTTGATCATCACGACACTCGGCAGCACCCGCTGCGCGACGGCCTGGGTGGACCCGGCGGGGGCGTTGGCGACATTGTTCACCGCGGGCTTGGGCGCCTCGAGCGCATTGGTGACGGTCGCGGCGTCCGAGCCGGTGGCCAGCACGCCGACCGCGCCGCCGATACCGCCGCTGACCAGCGCGATCGCCGTCGCCCCCGCGATCAGTCCCAGCCGCAGCGGCTTGCGCGGCGCGGCCGGGGCCGGACCGTAGGGGCCGGGATGACCGCCCTGCGCGGGGCCACCGAAGGCGGGCGGAACGGCGGCGTACCCCTGCCCGGTGTAGCCGCCGTGCTCGCCCTGCGGAGGGGCCGCGTAACCCTGCCCGGTATGCGCGGCCGCGAAGCCCTGCTCGCCCTGCGGGGGAATGGCATAGCCCTGGGCGGGCGGCGGGCCGTACGGATGGGGATGATCCGCGCCACCCGCTCCGGCACCGGGCTGGTCAGCGGGTCGCTGCTGGGGATCGTCGGTCATGGTTTCAGTCTCCTCACGCTTGCCGACCAGCTTCGCGACGGCTACTGAGAGGCGCCTGAGATCGCGCCGTCAGTTTTCCGAGACTCCGGTTCCGGCGCTCAGATCGCCGCGGTTTCGTCGGGGAACACCGGCGCCTCACCGGGCAGCACGATCCGCACCAGCGCGCCGCCGCGCGGGGAGGTGTCCACCACGATGGTGCCACCATGCTTGGTCACCACCTGCTTGACGATGGCCAGCCCGAGCCCGGAACCGGGCATCGAGCGCGAGGCCGTGGTCCGGTAGAAGCGCTCGAAGACCAGCTCCCGCTCCCCCGGCGGAATGCCGGGACCGGCGTCGCCGACCGACAGTTCCAGCAGGCCCTCGCCCACCGGACGCATGGCGATGCGGACCTCGCCCTCGGGCGGGCTCCACTTGGCGGCGTTGTCGAGCACGTTCAGCACCGCGCGTTCCAGCCCCGCCTCGTGCCCGTAGACGAACCAGGGCCGCAGTTCGGCGGTGAAGGTGATGCCGGTGCCACGGCGACGGGCCCGCTCCAGCGCGCGCTCGGCCACGTCGCCCAGATCCACCCGGTCGTAGACGGTTTCGGGGGCGTCCTCGCGGGCCAGGTCGACCAGGTCGCCGACCAGGGTGGACAGCTCCTCGATCTGGGCCACCACGTCGGCGCGCAGTTCGGCCATGTCCTCGTCGGGCAACTGGGGCGCGCCCGGCCTGCCCGAGGCGATGAGTAGTTCCATGTTGGTGCGCAGCGAGGTCAGCGGGGTGCGCAGCTCGTGGCCCGCGTCGGCGACGAGACGACGCTGACGATCGCGCGATTCGGCCAGCGCGCGCAGCATGGTGTTGAAACTCTCGGTGAGCCGGGCCAGTTCGTCGTCACCGGTGACCGGGATCGGGGTGAGGTCGTCGGTGCGCGCGACCCGCTCGGTGGCGGCGGTGAGCCGGGCGATCGGACGCAGCCCGGTGCGGCCCACCGCGGTGCCCGCCGCGGCGGCCAGCACCACGCCGCAGGCGCCGACCACGAACAGCAGCCAGGCCAGCCGGTCGAGCACCTCGCGGGTGCGGTAGAGCTTCTGGGAGATGATCAGGGTGGCGCCGCTGTTGGTGCGCGCGGCGAGGACCCGCTGGTCACCGACGGTGCGCAGCGACGAGTTGAGCTTGCCGTCGGCCACGGCGAGTTCCTGGGTGCCGACCGGCGGAATGGTCTGCTGGGGCGGCATGTAGGGCTTGTGGTCGGCGTAGATCAGCGCCACGCCGACATCGTTGGAGAACAGCCCGGCCAGCACGATCGACTGGAAGCCGAGCATCTCGAAGTTGTTGTTGATCATGGTGGCCGCGCGCGCCTCGAGCTGGGCGTCGACATCGTCGTAGAGCGAGCGCGCCACCAGCGCGTAGGCGGCGATGGAGGTCACCGCCACGGCGATGAGTACCACCGAGGCGGCCAGTAACGTCACCCGCCAGCGCAGCGAGACCGAGCGCGTCAGCGGCATCGGCGGACGCATCTCGCCCGCGTCGGGCGGGCGGCGCAGGGCCGCGACCGCGGGCTCCTTGTGTGCCATGTCCGCCGCCTACGGAGGGGTCTCGCGCAGCACGTAGCCCACGCCACGCACGGTGTGGATCAGCCGCAGCTCGCCGTCGGCCTCGGTCTTGCGGCGCAGATAGCCGATGTAGACCTCGAGCGCGTTGCCGGAGGTGGGAAAGTCGTAGCCCCACACCTCCTCGAGGATGCGGCCGCGGGTGAGCACCCGACGCGGATTGGCCATCAGCATCTCCAACAGGGAGAACTCGGTGCGGGTCAGGCTGATGGCGCGATCGCCGCGCGCGACCTCCCGGGTGACCGGATCCAGCGACAGATCGGCGAACACCATCGCCTCCGACGCCTCACCCGCGTCGGGGGTTCGTCGACGCAGCAGCGCGCGTAAACGCGCCAGCAATTCCTCCAACGCGAATGGTTTCGGCAAATAATCGTCGGCACCGGCGTCGAGACCGGCCACCCGTTCGGAGACCGAATCGCGGGCGGTCAAAACGAGAATCGGCAGATCGTCGCCGGTGCTGCGCAGCCTGCGGCACACTTCCAGGCCGTCCAGGCGCGGCATCATCACGTCGAGCACGAGAGCATCGGGCCTGGCAGCGGTCACTTTCTCGAGCGCGTCCATGCCGTCCACCGCCAGGTCGACGGTGTAGCCGTTGAAGCTCAGTGACCGGCGCAGGGATTCCCGCACGGCACGGTCGTCGTCGACTACCAGAATGCGCATGCGCCCAGTTTGCCGTGACCGACTGAGAACGCACTGAGAGGGTACGCCGCGACGAAGAACGGACCGGTTCGTCTGTAACCTGTCAGCGAACGTTGGAGCTCTTGACAAAGCCCCACGAATCGTCTTTGTGGCAGCGCATATTCGGCGAATTTCCAGGGGTGTGGCCCGGATTGCCGTTGATCACCCAGCACGGTATCTTTCCTGCGGTATAACAAGACCTCCAGTTGGTTCTGCGCTCGCATCGCTCCGCGACCTCCCCGCGCGGGCCGGAGTCACACGTGGAAGCAGAGGCAACGCACGCGGATGGAACCTGCATCGCGCTCCTGGCAATTCAGCCTGTCCAACTGGTCGGTAACGCGCAAGGTCGGTGTGGTGCTGGTGCTGCCGGTGATGCTGGCGACCGCCTTCGCCGTGCTGCGCATCAACAACGAGCTGCAGACCATGACCCAGCTCGGCGCCGCCACCGAACAGGCCACCGTCCTGCGTCCGGTCGTCAAGTTCGCCACCGCGACCGAGCAACTCGCCGTCGCGGCCACGGCCAACTGGGGTGCGATCGCCGACCCGCAGACCGACGCCGCCCTGACCACCTACGACCAGGCGCTCGCCGAGGTCCAGAACGCCCTGCGCTCGGCGCGCATCGACCCCGCCGTCGCCGCCGACCTCGCCGCCGCCACCGCCACCGGCGCCACCCTGCGCAACACCGTGCGCGGCGGCTCCCCCGCGATGGTCAGCGAGCAGACCGACGAGATCGCCGACCGCATCGGCAACGCGCTGGCCAAGACCCCGGTGGTCGAGGACTTCGTCGTGCAGCGCTACTTCCTGCAGCTGACCGCGCTGCACCAGGCCCGCCGGGTGCTCACCAGGGAACGCACCCTGGTGGTGTCCCCGGAGGCCACCAGCACCCCGAGCGCGCGGGCCAAGATGCTGATCGAGCTCGGTTCCGAGTCGACCATGATCAAGACCTACGGCATGATCCTGCCCGAGAACGCGGGCGCGATGGCCTCGCTGCTCGACGCGGTGCAGACCCGGATCAGCGTGTTCAGCCAGAACAACGGCGACCCGACGACCAACGCCGCGGTGCTCAACACCCTGCAGGTCAGCGCCGACACCTACGCCTCCACCATCAACACCCTGCTCGACACCGTCGACCGCACCCTCGACGCCAACACCGCCACCGCCCAGACCGCCGCGCTGCGCGAGACCACCCTGGTGCTCGGCATGCTGCTGGCCGGTCTGGCGCTGGCGCTGGCGGTCGCGCGCACGCTGGTCGTGCCGGTGCGCAGGCTGCGCCGCGACGCGCTCGAGGTCGCGCACGTGAAGCTGCCCGACGAGCTGGCCGTGGTGCGCAGCGGCGGGGCGACCCCCGAGATCGCCCCGGTGGGCGTGCATTCCACCGACGAGGTCGGACAGCTGGCCCGCGCCGTCGACGAGATCCACGAGCAGGCGCTGAATCTGGCCGCCGACCAGGCCCGCCTGCGCCTGCAGATCGGCAACATGTTCGAGACGCTCTCGCGCCGCAGCCAGTCGCTGGTCGAGCAGCAACTCGCGCTCATCGAGGAACTCGAGCACGACGAGGACAACCCCTCGCGCCTGCAGACGCTGTTCCGTCTCGACCACCTCGCCACCCGTATGCGCCGCAACGGCGACAACCTGCTCGTGCTCGCCGGTACCGCGCTGCGGCGTGGGCATCTGCCGCCGGTGCCGCTGTCGGACATGCTCTGGAGCGCGGTCTCGCAGGTGGAGGACTACCAGCGCGTCGAGATCGGCAACGTGCCCGACGGCGTGGTCGCCGGTGAGTCCGCGGTCGACATCGAGCACCTGCTCGCCGAGCTCATCGACAACGCCCTGCGCTACTCGCCGCCGAGCACCTCGGTGGCGGTCATCGTGGGCCGCGCGGTCGACGGCGGGTACCTCATCGAGATCACCGACCGCGGCCTCGGCATGTCGGCCGAGGACCTGCAGACCACCAACGACCGGCTCGCCTCCGGTGGTGAGGTCACCATCGAGACCGCCCGCCGGATCGGTCTTTTCGTGGTCGGCAGACTGGCCAAGCGGCACACCATCACCGTCAGCCTGCGGCGCACCGCCGGGCAGCCCGCCCAGCCCGGCATCACCGCCAGCGTGCATCTGCCCAGCGCGCTCGTCGCGCAGACGCCCGCGTCCTCGGGTCCGCCGACCGGTCCCAACCCGATCGTGTCGACCGGCCCGAACCCGCTCGTGCCCGGCGCGATCGGCCCGCACGCGCTGACACCGGCCGACATCACCGGCCCGAACCCGATCATCGCGCCCGACCTGTCCGGCGCGCACCCGCTGCTGCCGTCGTCGGCGACGGGTCCGCACCCGCTGATTCCGTCGACCGGACCGCACCCCCTGGTCCCCTCGGCGTCCACCGGTCCGCATCCGCTGGTCCCCTCGGCGGCCACCGGCCCGCACCCGCTGGTTCCCCCGGCCGCTCCCGGCGCACACCCGCTGGTGCCGACCGGCCCGCATCCGCTCGTCCCGACCGGCCCGACGCTGGTCCCCCTGGACGCGAACGCCCCGAGGACCGAAGCCGGGCTGCCGCAGCGCCGCCCGGCCGCGGTGCCGACGCCACTGCCCGAACCGGTGCCGGTCGACTCCGAGGAACCCACCGGCCTGTGGGCCGAGCACGAACACGACACCGACGACCTGCCCGCCCCGCCCGCCGAACCCGAGCCCACCCCGCGCCCGCTCGGCCTGCCGCAACGCCTGACCGCGCCGACCCCGGTCGAGCCGGAGCCGCGCCCCGAGCCCGAGCCGCGCCGCCCCGAGCCCGAATCCCGCCGCGCCGAGCCCGAATCGCACCGCGCGGAGCCCGAGCCGCTACGTCCCGAGCCCGAACCGCGCCGCGCGGAGCCCGAACCGCAGCACGCCGAGGCCGAACCGACGCCGACCACCACGAGCACCCGGCTGCAGCCGGTCACCGGTGAGGCGCCGACGCCGATCTACCAGCGGATGGTCTCGGAATGGCTGGTCGAACCCGCCACCGCGCCCGCCGAATCCGGCGGTGCCAACGGTGGTTCCTCGTGGAGCGCGCCCGGTGACGACGGCTGGTCGGCGGCGGCCAGCGCGGGCAGCCCGCCGACCTCCTCCCGCACCGTCGGCGGCCTGCCGATCCGGAAACCAGGGGCCCAGCTGGTGCCCGGCGGACTGTCCCCGGCCGAGGAAGCGGGCCCGCGCGATCCCGAGGAGATCCGCAACAACTTGACCCGACATCTCAGCGGCGTTCGCAGTGGCCGCGCCGAGATCCAGCACAACGACGGAGGCCTCGAATGAGCAACGCGCATCCCACGGACGAGAACCTGAACTGGCTGGTCGCCCGCTTCACCCGGGATGTCCCCGGGGTCTCGCACGCGGTGCTCGTCTCCGCCGACGGCCTGCTGCAGGCGACCAGCCCGCACCTGCCCGCCGACCGCGCCGAGCAGCTGGCCGCGGTGACCGCGGGTCTGGCGAGCCTGTCGATGGGCGCGGCGCATCTGTTCGACGGCGGCAAGGTGATGCAGTCGATCGTGGAGATGCAGCGCGGCTACCTGCTGGTGATGAGCGTCGGAAACGGCTCGCACCTGGCGGTTCTGGCCAACAAGAGCCACGACATCGGCCGGATCGGCTACGAGATGGCGCTGCTCGTCGACCGGGTGGGCTCGGCGGTCACCGCCACCGCCCGCTCCGCGGGCTAGGTGAGATGTCGAGCCCTTACGGATCCGAAAACCGGCCGACAACCCGGGTCAGGCCCTACGCCCTCACCTCGGGTCGCACCGAGCCCGCGATCGCGCTGCCGCTGGAGGCGGTGATCGAAACGGTCTCCTATACCGCACACTTGGAGTGGCCCGCAGGCGATCTGCGGACCGAAATCGTGCGTCTGGGCACACATCGGCTCTCGGTCGCGGAAATAGCCGCATACCTCGGGCGCCCACTGGGTATGGTCCGGGTAATGATCGGCGATCTCGTAGTAGGCGGGATTCTTCGAGTGCATTCGACGCTGACCGAGCAGGCGAGCTACGACGAACGCCGATCACTGATGGAGAGGACTTTGCGTGGACTCCGTGGCCTCTGATGGCATGCGCCCACCGACACCGGACCAGCGCGTCGCGTCGACGAAGATCGTCGTGGCGGGCGGATTCGGCGCCGGGAAGACCACTTTCGTGGGGGCGGTGTCAGAGATCGTGCCACTGCGCACCGAAGCGATGGTGACCCATTTCTCCGACGGCATCGACGACCTCGCCGAGACGCCGGAGAAGGAAACCACCACCGTCGCCATGGACTTCGGCCGCATCGTGCTGCCGGGCAACCTGGTGCTGTACCTGTTCGGCACCCCGGGCCAGAAGCGCTTCTGGTTCATGTGGGACGACCTCATCCGCGGCGCCATCGGCGCGGTGGTGCTGATCGATACCCGCAGGCTGGAGGACAGTTTCGCCGCCGTCGACTTCTTCGAGGCGCGCGGCCTGCCGTTCCTGATCGCGGTCAACCGCTTCCCCAACGCCCCGCGTTTCCCGATCGCCGAACTGCGCGAGGCGCTCTCGGTGCGCGAGGGCATCCCGATCGTCGACATCGACGCGCGCAACGCCGTCGAGGTCCGTCAGGCCCTGGCGGCGGTGACCGAATACGCCATCGCCCAGCTCGAACCGCAGCAGTTCGAGGGGGCGGGCAGGCGTGGTTGACGCGCTCGCCGCGACCGGAGCCGACGCGTTCGGGCGCGGCGGCGGGGTCGCCTGGCTCGCCCCGGCGCTGTCGATGCTCGGCGCGCTGGTGGCTTTCGCCTGTGTGCGGCACGCGCGGTACTCGATCAAGTTCCGGCTGCTCTGGCTGACGATGGCGGCGGTCTCGCTCGGCGGAGTGGGCCTGTGGCTGGCGAATTCGGTGGCGTTGCTCGGCGTGCGGGTCCATGACAGTCCGCTGCGCTACAGCGGTGCGATCGGCACCTCGGCGCTGGCCATCGCGGTCGTCGGGGTGCTGGCCGGACTGCTGATCGGCGGGCGCACACCGCAGCTGCCGCGGGTGATCGTCGGCGGGCTGACGATGGGCGTGAGCATCGGGCTCTCGACCTACCTGACCCTCGACGCGCTCAGCGTGCAGGGCAGCGTCGAGGAGTCGCTGGGCCTGATCGGCCTGGCCATGCTGGCCGCGATCGCCCTGTGCACCGCGATGCTGTGGGCGTTCCAGTCGGTGCGCCTGATCGGCCTGCGGGTGCTGGCCTCGGCGCTGTTCGCGCTGGGTGTGGCCGGGGTGTACCACCTCGGTGTCTCGGCGCTGGAGTTCTCGATCGACCCCGGCACCCGCGCGCCCACCGGGCTGCAACTGTTCGATCTGGTGTTCCCGATGTTCGTGATCGGCGCGCTGGGCCTGACGGTGCCGATCACCGCGGTGCTGGTGGCACCGGACCGGCGGGACGCGGTCACGCCGTCGGCGACCAGCTAACGTCCGGTTTGCCGGAAAATTTGTGGACGTCCGCCCCATTCGCGAAATCTCGCGCGAGACTGCGGATTCGATCGAAAAACCGCCCCTGAAGTGGCGATGAGCGGGTTCTCCGTCACCGGAGAACCCGCCCTCGTGCACGAGAGTACATACCCGCCCAGGACTCCGCATCAGGTGTTCCGGAATTCTCTTGTGCCAGAAAACAAACCGCGAGTCGGTAATCGCGTCGCCAGCAATCGCCCGGCAAGCCCGACGACCGTCTCTCACCAAGTGGTATGCGTCACAGGGTTAACCGGCCGATTGCCCCGCTCCCACCTCACGCCCCTGAACAGGCACGACAGTGCGCGAGCAAGCCCCCTGAACAGCAGGCTCCCGACAACACCCCGAGCACGGCGCGTTCCCGCCCCACACACGACCCGGCGGGACTATCGTCGCGGATGGGCGCTGTCCGTCTCGCCCAGACATCCGGGTTCGTTCGAAGGAGTTCGCATGGCCGTCAACGTGGTGCTCGACAAAGTTCTCGACAAGGAATTCGAAAACAAGACGCTCGCGGAGATCCTCGCCGCACCGCCGTCGGCCCTGGCCGGGCTGACCGAGGCGCACGACAAGCAGCTGCTCGAGGCGCTCAAGATCAAGACCATCGCCGACCTGGGCAACAACAAGTTCTTCCAGCTCGCCGCGACACTCGTCGAACTCGCCGAGCGCGAGGGCTGAATCATAGGCGGCTGGCGCCGCGGGTTTGCGGCCCCCTTGGGCCTCGCGTCCGAGGGGCGATACTTCGGCTTCGCCGTGACGTCTCGCCCCTCGGACGCGAGGCGGGCCGCAAACCGTCGTGGTCGGGTCGCATAGGCAATGGCCTGCCAGGTTTCACTACCTGGCAGGCCATTGTGGTGTCGGTCGCCCGACTCCGGCGCGGCGCGTCCCTCAGATCCGCGAGGGGTCGATCAGGCCACGTCGCACGGCGTTGACGATACGTCGTGGCACGCGGTATTCCACGCCCGCCACGGTGACCGGAACCAGTTGCGGCACCGCCGCCTTCCACTGTGAACGCCTGCTGCGGGTGTTCGAGCGCGACATCCGACGCTTGGGAACCGCCATGACTCAGCCCTCCTTGCCCGCGCGGGCGCGCTTGCCGTACTTGCGTTCGAACTTCTCCACCCGGCCCTGGGTGTCGAGATTGCGGTGGGTGCCCGTCCAGAACGGGTGCGAATCCGAGGTCACATCGACCATCAGCAACGGGTAGGTGTTGCCGTCGGTCCACTCGACGGTGCGGTCGCTGGTCGCGGTGGACCTGGTCAGGAACCGCTTGCCGGTGCTCGCGTCCTCGAACACGACCGGGTGGTAATCGGGGTGGATGCCCGCTTTCATGCTGATTCTCCTCGGGGGTTGGTGCGCTCGCTCGCCGTGGCGGGCGCCTCGGCGGGATCGGCGCAGGGGTCTTCGTGCCAGTCGCCGAAGGGGTCCTCCCACAGCGCGACTCGTTCCGGCGCGCGGTCGACCAGCAGCAGCTCGTCGTCCTCGACCAGGGCCCAGTGCAGGGCGTGCCGGATCTCGGCCGGGTCCACGTCGTGGGCCAGGATCACCAGCGACACATCGCGATCGCCGAACCGCTCGTCCCAGCGCAGCGCGGCCATCGCCCGGCGGTCCGGATCGGCCTCGGCCTGTTCCTCGGGACTCATGGCCGCCAGCCAGCGCCCGGCGCTGCCGACGCGCAGACCGCCGCCCGCCGACTCCAGCCAGACCACCTGGTCGGGCTGAGTGGCCAGCCAGATCCGGCCGCGCGCGGTGACCACGCCGTCGAAGAGCACGTCGAGCGCGTCGTGCAGGCGCACCGGATGGAACGGCCTGCGGGCGGCGAACTCGATGATCGAGACACCGTAGTCGGTGGCCAGCGGCGGCTGCCCGCGCAGCAGCGGGGCGTGCGCGTCGAAGATCCGGCCGCGTCGGGAGTCGGCGGGCACACGGGTGAGCAGCGCGCCGATCTCCATGTCGTCGAAGCCGGTCAGCGTGTCGAGCCAGGCCGTCGGCGCCGCGGGGGCGAGCCGGTCGAGCACCGCGCCCAGCCGCTCGCGTTCGAGCGCGTCGACATCGGTGGCCAGCACCACCAGCGCGTCGGCGAACTCCACCTGACCGACCGCCACCTGGGCGACCGTGCGCTCGTCGTCGGCTGCGGCCAGGCCGCGATCGGCCAGCGCCTCGTCGCCGGTGGCGTCGGCCAGCCACTGCTGCCCGTCCAGGCAGGTCAGCACGGCCTCGATGCGGACATTGCGGCTCGCGGGCCCGTCGACCCGATCCGCCACCCCGGTGACCTCGACGTTCTCGATCGCCTGGCTCAGCGCCTCGGCCTCGATGGCCGGGTCCAGCGCCAGCACGATGCGCCGCACCGGCTCGCGCGCGGCGAGCGTGCACAGCATCGGCAGCAGGTCGGCGCGCAGCGTGCACGACACACAGCCGTGCGCCAACTCGAGCACGGTGGTGGTCACATTGCCCGCGGTGTGCACGGTGCGGCGCACCACGCCTTCGCGCAGTTCGGCCAGGTCGTGGTGCACCACCACGGTGCCCGCGTCCTGGCTCAGCGTCGCCGCGATGTGCTCGACGCCGCTCATGGCGGGTCCGGAGAAGCCAGCCAGCAGCACCACGGGCGTTCTCCGGTCGGACTGGTCCAGCACCCGATACCCCTTTCGATAACGATTTTCATTTACCCGAGGGCCAACGGTACAGTGCGGAATACCTGTTGTCGAAAATGGTTGTCATATCCATGGAGGGAGGTCGCATGTCGGCCCACTGCCAGGTCACCGGTCGCAAGCCCGGGTTCGGGAAAGCCGTCTCGCACTCGCACCGGCGCACCAACCGGCGCTGGAACCCCAACATCCAGCGCAAGACCTACTACCTGCCCAGCGAGGGCCGTCGCATCACGCTGACGGTCTCCGCCAAGGGCATCAAGACCATCGACCGGGACGGGATCGAGGCCGTGGTGGCCCGCATCCGCGCCCGGGGCGACAAGATCTAGGAGCTGATCCATGGCCTCGAAAGCGACCGAACTCCGGCCGATCGTGAAGCTGAAGTCCACCGCGGGTACCGGCTACACCTACGTCACCCGCAAGAACCGGCGCAACGACCCCGACCGCCTGGTCCTGCGCAAATACGACCCCGTCGTGCGCAAGCACGTCGACTTCCGCGAGGAGCGCTGATGGCGAAGAAGTCCAAGATCGCCCGCAACGAACAGCGCCGCGCGATCGTCGAGCGCTACGCCGCGCGTCGCGCCGAGCTCAAGGAGCTCATCCGCAAGCCCGACACCGGCGACGAGCAGCGCGCGGCCGCGCAGGCCGAACTGCGCGCCCAGCCCCGCGATGCCAGTCCGGTACGATTGCGCAATCGGGATGCTGCTGATGGACGGCCACGCGGCCATCTCCGGAAGTTCGGCCTTTCCCGTGTCCGAGTGCGCGAGATGGCCCACCGGGGCGAGCTCCCCGGGGTCCACAAATCGAGCTGGTAAGGAAAATTCCATGGCAGTGAAGCGAGCACCCTCCAAGAAGGCACGCGCCGAGCAGGGCCGCAAGCCCAAGAAGAACCCGCTGATCGCGGCGGGCATCGAGTACGTCGACTACAAAGACGTCAACCTGCTGCGCACCTTCATCTCCGACCGCGGCAAGATCCGCAGCCGCCGAGTCACCGGCCTGACCCCGCAGCAGCAGCGACAGGTCGCCGTCGCGGTGAAGAACGCGCGCGAGATGGCGCTGCTGCCCTTCACCACCACGAAGTAGCGCCGACACGACAGTGGCCCCGAAGCTGTTGCCTCGGGGCCACTTTCGTGTGTCAGGACACGGTTCTACCTCACGGGATGGTGAGGACCTGCCCTGCGTTGATCAGGTCCGGGTTGTCGATGCCCGAGGCCGAGGCGATCTCGTGGTAGCGGTTGCCGTCACCGTAGAAACGCTCCGAGATGGCCCACAGGGTGTCGCCCGGCTCGACCGTGTAGGTCTGCGCGGCGGGCGGCGGGGGCACCTCTTCGGCGACGGGGGCCGCGGCCACCGGCTCCGGTTCCGGCGCGGGCAGCGGGTTGTCGGTGTTGGTGGCGGTGGCCCACGCGACCGAGTCGTCGGTGCCGTAGATCACGACGTTGCGGTCGGGCTGCACCACGAGCCGCTCGACGTTCTTGCCCGCGGTGTCGGTCGCCCACACGCGCGCGCCGTCGCCCTTGTAGAGGACGAAGTCGCCGTCGATCTGCAGGGCCGCGCGCTGCACGTCCTGTCCATGAGTTTGCGCGGCCCACACGACGTTACCGTCGGGCTCGGACAGCACCAGGTTGCCGTCCGGCTGCAGGGCCAGGGTGTACGCACCGCCGGTCAGGGACTGTCCCAGTCCCAGTTCTTCGCCTACGCGCAGCGTGTCGCCCACGTTCGTCCTTTCGAAGATCCAGTTGCAGAGCATCCAACAAAGCGATGCTCGCCGTATGCCACGGCGTCGCATCGCAGCCGAATGTAGTCCCCGCAGAGCGGAAATGGGTGAGTTACGCGCACGGTTCGCGGAAAGTTCACTGTGGGCTGCGTCGCGTTTAGAATGCGCCCGCTGTGCGCACGGCCGCGCGCGGGCCGCCGTCTAGGCTGATCGCCATGAGAACCGTCGCGCGCGCCGCTGCCGCCCTGGCCGCCCTCACCCTGCCCCTCACCGCGTGCGGCACCTCCGATTCCCCGGCGCCGCAACCCGACACGACCACCGTCGCCGAGGCCCCCGACGCCGCCATCGGCCACCGCTTCACCCCCGACCCCACCATCCTCGAACCCCACCCCCTCCCCCTGGATTCGTGGACTCGCCTGAGCGACAACACGATCGCCGTCAACTACCAGACCGGCAACCCCCAGTGCCACGGCATCGACGCCACTGTCACCGAGTCCTCCGACGCCGTCACCATCACCCTCCGCGCGGGCACTCGCGCCGACGCCGTCGGCAAGATGTGCACCATGAACCTCATCTTCGGCACCACCGAACTCACCTTGAAGTCCCCCCTCGGCACCCGCCAGGTCCTGGGCACGAAATAGCCCCGACGACAACGGGTGCCGCACCGGTTGGTGCGACACCCGTTGGGGTTCGAACGAACTCAGTGGGCGAAGTGGCGAGCGCCCGTGAGGTAGAGGGTGACGCCCGCTTCCTTGCAGAGGTCCACAGTGTCCTTGTCGCGGATCGAGCCACCGGGGTGGACAATGGCGCGCACGCCCGCGGCGACCAGGATCTGGGGGCCGTCGGAGAACGGGAAGAACGCGTCGGAGGCGGCGACGGATCCGGCGGCGCGGTCACCGGCGCGCTCGACAGCGAGCTTGCAGGAATCGACGCGGTTGACCTGGCCCATGCCGACACCGACGGCGGCACCGTCGTTGGCCAGCAGGATGGCGTTGGACTTCACGGCACGGCAAGCGCGCCAAGCGAATTCGAGGTCGGCCAGGGTGGTGGCGTCGGCCGGGTCGCCCGCGGCGAGGGTCCAGTTGACCGGGTCGTCGCCCGCGGCGTCGAGCACGTCACGGTCCTGCAGCAGCGCGCCACCGCTGATCGGACGCAGCTCCACGCCCTTGCGCTGCGGCGGCTCGGCCACGAGCACGCGCACATTCTTCTTGCGCTGCAACACTTCCACCGCGCCGGGCGCGTAGCCGGGAGCCACGATCACCTCGGTGAAGATCTCGGCGACCTGCTCGGCCATCTCCACGCTGACCTCGCGGTTGGCCGCGATCACGCCACCGTAGGCGCTGACCGGGTCGGTGGCGTGGGCCCTGCGGTGGGCCTCGGCGATGTCGGCGCCCACGGCGATGCCGCACGGGTTGGCGTGCTTGATCACCGCGACGGCGGGCTCGTCGAAGTCGAAGGCGGCGCGCCAGGCGGCGTCACCGTCGGTGTAGTTGTTGTACGACATCTCCTTGCCGTGCAGCTGCTCGGCCTGCGCGATGCCCACCGTGCCGTCGTTGCTGGTGTACAGCGCGGCGGCCTGGTGCGGGTTCTCGCCGTAGCGCAGCACCGCGGCGCGCGCCCAGGAACCGGCGACCCAGTTCGGGAACTGCTCGGTCTCCTCGGCGACGGCGGGCACGGCCACCGACCCCATCCAGCTCGCCACGGCCACGTCGTAGCTGGCGGTGTGCTGGAAGGCCTTGGCCGCCAGCGCGGTCCGCTCGGCGAGGGTGAATCCACCGGACTTGACCGCGGCGAGCACGTCGTCGTAATCGGTGACGTCGACGACCACGCCGACCGACGGGTGGTTCTTGGCGGCGGCGCGCACCATCGAGGGCCCGCCGATGTCGATCTGCTCCACGCACTCGTCGACGCTGGCGCCGCTGGCCACCGTCTGGGTGAACGGGTACAGGTTCACCACGACCAGCTGGAAGGCTTCCACCCCGAGCTCCACGAGCTGCTCGACGTGCTCCGGACGGCGGGTGTCGGCCAGGATGCCCGCGTGCACGCGCGGGTGCAGCGTCTTGACGCGGCCGTCGAGGGTCTCCGGGAAACCGGTCAGGTCCTCGACCTTGGTGACCGGAATGCCCGCCTCGGCGATCTTGCCCGCGGTCGAGCCGGTCGACACCAGTTCCACGCCAGCGGCGTGCAGTCCGGTGGCCAGCTCGACGAGCCCGGTCTTGTCGTAGACGCTCACCAGCGCCCTGCGGATCGCCTTACGTTCACTCACCGGCGTGCTCGCTCATCTGGAATTTCTGCCTTTCGTCCGTCGGAGACAATGCCTCGCGTCGCGACGGCGGCGATGACCTCCGCCAGCAACCGTCGCTCGACAACCTTGATGCGTTCGTGCAGGGCGGCCTCGTCGTCGCCGGGCAGTACGTCGACCGCCTCCTGGGCGAGGATCGGGCCGGTGTCCACGCCCGCGTCGACCAGGTGCACCGTGCAGCCGGTGACCTTGGCGCCGTAGGCGAGCGCGTCACGCACCCCGTGCGCGCCGGGGAACGACGGCAGCAGCGCGGGATGGGTGTTGATGAAGCGGCCGCCGAAGCGTTCGAGGAACGCGGGGCCGACGATCTTCATGAAACCGGCCGAGACGACCAGGTCGGGCCGGAAGGCGTCGACGGCCTCGGTCAGCGCGTGGTCCCAGGCGGCCCGATCCGGGAAATCCTGGACCGCGACGCGGAAGTGCTCGATTCCGGCGGCCTCGGCGTGGTCGGTGGCCGCGCAGACCCGGTCGACGCCGACCGCGACGATCTTCGCGGGATATCCGGGCTCCTGGGCGGCCGCGAGCAGGGCGGCGAGCAACGAGCCGGTGCCCGAGGCGAGGACGACGACGGTGGCCGGATTGCTGGTCAGCGCTCTACTCCTGCGTGTGGTCGGATGGCGGCGATTCGGCGATACCGCCGGGTCGAGCTTAACGACCGGTGGTCGTGTCACCTTCCGGCAGGTCCGCCTCGACCACCTCGGCGTCGACGATCTCCTCGGTGGGCTCGGTCGTGGAGCCGGGAGCGGCGATGCTCACCTCGACGTCGTCATCGATGTCCTCGACGAGTTCGGCGTCGACTTCGACAGGGGTGTCGGCGTCGTCGTAGGTGTCCTCGTCGTCGTAATCCTCGTCGTAGTCGTCGTCGGGGTCTTCGTCGTCCTCGTCGTAGTAGTAGTCCTCGTCGTAGTCGTCGTAGTAATCGTCGTCCTCGACCGGGGCGGTCGGGGTCAGGAAGCGGCGGGCGAAGACCATGCCGACGAACCCGCCGACACCGAACCAGGTCACCATCAGCGGGACCAGCATGAGCAGATCCGTACCGACCCACCCGATCGCGCCGAGCTGTCCGCTGGCCAGGACCGTGAGCAGCAGGAACGCCAGGGTCGACAGCCCGGCGGAGGTGAGCGTGGCCCAGGGGGCGCCGGGACGGTCGTCGCTGGTGCGGCCGAGTTCGACACCGCCGAGCACGCCGACGGCCAGCGGCACCAGCAGCAGCGCGGGCCACCAGGCCGAGGCCGGGCCCTCGGGCACCGGGATCAGCGCGGGTACCGCCGGTAGCTGCGCACCGCTCACCCCGAACAGTCCGACGGACCCGGTGCCGAATTGCACGGCGGCACCGGAGAGCAGCCCGGCCGCGGCGATCACCACATTCGGCAGATACAGCAGCGCGAGCAGGCTGGTACCCAGCACATCGGTGACGTTGTGGGCCTGCTGATAGGTCACCTCGAAGCGCGACAGGTGCGCGAACAGCGAGATCACCGTGGCCAGCGCGGCACAGCCGAGCATGCGCAGCACGGTGCGACGGGCGGCGCGCGCGCCGAGCACCGCCCAGCCCGGGATCTCCACGGGCAGCAGGGCGCACACCTCGGGCCACGCGCGGCTGACGATGCCCGCCGCGGCCGCGCCCAGATACAGCACGATGACCCAGCCGAAGGCCGAGATCGGGCCCGGCGGTTCGAGCGGCGTGACCCCGGCGGCGTCCCCGGTGACGGCCAGACAGACCGCGGTCATCAGCAGTGGTCCGGCGAGCACGGCCCCGGCCAGCCAGGCCAGGTCGATCGGCTGCGGCCGGTTCGGCACGGCCCGCGCGCATTCGCGGGCGGCCAGCCAGCACAGCAGCGCGGTGGGGACCAGCGGCAGCAGCCCGAGGGTCGTGCGGCCGACGGTGAGCGGAATCTGGTGGGCGGCAAGCCAGGTGGCGCCGACCGCGGCGGGCGCGCTGGTGAGATCGGTGTCGGTGGTCAGCATGACCACCAGGACGAGCAGCACCGTGGCCGCCAGCGCGCAGATCGTGGGCCGGGCGGCGACCAGCAGCAGGGTCCGCGCGCGCTCCGGCGAGGGTGTCCACCACCCGGGTTCGCGACCCGGCGGCGGTGCGGCGGCGGTCGCCCCTCGGCCGCCGAGTGACCCGGAGGTCCGGCGCACCAGGGCGTTACGGGAGCTCATGACAATTCAGCGTGGCAGCTTCCCCGGCGGGCGCGGGGCAGGCGCGCCGCGAGCCCACAGGCACACCTGTGGGCTCGCGATCGCACCTCCTGCCACGCGCGGCGGCCGTCGGTATTACTTCTGGTCGTCGTTCGGACGGAACGCGGTGGTGGCGTCGGCGGCCGGATCGGCCGTCTGCTCGCCACCGAACGGCTGACCCGCCGCGGTGCCCGGCTGCGCCGACGGCGCGCTCGGCGCACCGTAGGACGCGCCACCGAAGGGCTGACCCGGCTGCTGGCCACCGTAGTTCTGCGTGGCGCTCTCGTCCGGACGCGGCTGCGCCTGCTGCTGCGGCTGCGCGCCGTAGGGCGACTGCTGCTGCGGCTGCTGGCCGTACTGCTGCTGACCGTAGGGCGACTGCTGCGGCTGCTGACCGTAGGACGGCTGACCCGGCTGCTGCCCGTAGGACGGCTGCTGGGCCTGCGGCACCGACGGCTGGCTCTGCTGACCGTAGGGCGACTGGGTCGGGTACTGGCCACCGGTCGACGGCTGGCCGAAAGCCTGCTGCTGCCCGTACTGCTGACCCGGCTGGCCGGGCTGACCATAGCCACCCTGCTGGCCGTACCCCTGCTGCCCGTACTGCCCGTACTGGCCCGGCTGCTGCTGCGGCTGAGCCGGTTTCGGCGCGGGCGCCTTGATGATGCCCAGGCCGAACAGCAGCGCCAGCACCAGCAGCACCGCGGTGATGAACGACAGCGCGGTGATGACGTAGGAGCCCCACTGCAGCTCGGTGCCGTCGCCCGCCTTGATCAGCGACACGACGATGCCGACGAACCCGGCCACGGCGGCCGCCGCCGCCACGCCGCGCACATTCTGCTTGGGTAGCAACGACAATCCGGCCAGCAGCGCGGCCAGCAGCACCAGCGTGGCGTTGGCCGAGCCGGTGGTCTCGAAGATGGACGCGGTCTCGGTGGTCTTGAGCAGGGTGATGCCCACGAACGGCGCGAAACCGAGCAGGAACGTCACCACACCGAGTCCGGCGGCGGCCGCGGTCAGGAGGAAGGGCAGGCCCTTGGTCTCCGCGCCGTCGGCGGTCGATGGCGCAGCCGCGGCGGCTCCGGTGCTCGGGCCCTGGCTGGGCGCGGCGGGTGTCGCGGGTGCGTTGTACCCGGAGCCCCCGGTCGGGTATGACATGTCGTCGTCTCCTTGTCGAGTCGTGCGCATCGGTCGCGTCGAACTGACTGGTGGTGATCCGGTCTTGACGCTACTGCACGCGCTGTCCCGGGTCATCACCAACCGATCGGCCTGTGGACAAACCACCGCCTGTGGATGAATCGACGAAGGCCGCCTCCCGTAAACCTGGGAAGCGGCCTTCGTAGTGTGAGATCCGTCGGATCAGGCGGAAGCGATCGACGCCTTCTCCAGGATCTCGCGGGCCAGCGCGGCGGTGGCGGACGGCGTCTTGCCGACCTTCACACCCGCGGCCTCGAGAGCCTCCTGCTTGGCCTGCGCGGTACCGCCACCACTGGAGACGATGGCACCGGCGTGGCCCATGGTCTTGCCCTCGGGCGCGGTGAAACCGGCGACGTAGCCGACGACCGGCTTGGTCACGTTGGCCTTGATGTAGGCCGCGGCACGCTCCTCGGCGTCACCACCGATCTCGCCGATCATGACGATGATCTTGGTCTCCGGGTCCTTCTCGAACGCCTCGATGGCGTCGATGTGGGTGGTGCCGATGACCGGGTCGCCGCCGATGCCGATCGCGGTCGAGAAACCGAAATCGCGCAGCTCGTACATCATCTGGTAGGTCAGCGTGCCCGACTTCGACACCAGGCCGATCGGGCCCTTGCCGGTGATGTTGTTCGGGGTGATGCCGACCAGCGCCTCGCCCGGGGTGATGATGCCGGGGCAGTTCGGGCCGATGATGCGGGTCTTCTCGCCCTTCTCCACGTTGTAGGCCCACGCGTAGGCGGAGTCCTGCACCGGGATGCCCTCGGTGATGACCACGAGCAGCGGGATCTCCGCGTCGATGGCCTCGATGATGGCGTCCTTGGAGAAGGCGGGCGGCACGAACGCGATGGAGGTGTCGGCGCCGGTCTTCTCGATCGCCTCGGCGACCGAACCGAACACGGGCAGCTCGATCTGGTTGCCGTCCTTGTCGGTATGGGTGACCGTGGTCCCGGCCTTGCGCGCGTTGACGCCGCCAACGACGTTGGTGCCCGCCTTCAGCATCAGCGCGGTGTGCTTGGTGCCCTCGCCGCCGGTGATGCCCTGGACGATGACCTTGTTGTCCTTGTTCAGGAAGATGGACATGTTCGCTGTTCCTTACTTGGCGCTGAAGGCGAGTTCGGCGGCCTTGTCGGCGCCCTCGTCCATGGTCTGGGCCAGCGTCACCAGCGGGTGGGCGGCCTCGGCGAGGATGCGACGACCCTCTTCGACGTTGTTGCCGTCCAGGCGAACGACCAGCGGCTTGGTGGCCGCGTCACCGAGCACCTCGAGGGCGCCCACGATGCCGTTGGCGACCGCGTCGCACGCGGTGATGCCACCGAAGACATTGACGAACACGCTCTTGACCTGCGCGTCACCCAGGATGACGTCCAGACCGGCGGCCATCACGGCCGCCGAGGCGCCGCCGCCGATGTCGAGGAAGTTGGCGGGCTTCACGCCGCCGTGGTTCTCACCGGCGTAGGCGACGACGTCCAGGGTCGACATGACCAGACCGGCGCCGTTGCCGATGATGCCGACCTCACCGTCGAGCTTGACGTAGTTGAGGTCGTTCTCCTTGGCCTTGAGCTCGAGCGGGTCGGTCGCCTCGACGTCGGCGAACTCGAGGTGGCCGGGCTGACGGAACTCGGCGTTCTCGTCCAGGGTGACCTTGCCGTCGAGGGCGAGGATCTCGTCCGAGGGCGTGCGCACCAGCGGGTTGACCTCGACCAGGGTGGTGTCTTCCTTGGTGAAGACCTCCCACAGCTTCTGGATGGTCACGGCCGCGGCGTCGAGCACGTCGGCGGGCAGGTGGCCCTGCTCGGCGATCGAGCGGGCGAAGGCCAGGTCGACACCCTTGACGGCGTCGACGGGCACCTTGGCCAGGCGCTCGGGCGTCTTCTCGGCGACCTCTTCGATCTCCATGCCGCCCTCGACCGAACACATGGCCAGGTAGGTGCGGTTGGAACGGTCGAGCAGGAAGGAGATGTAGTACTCCTCCGCGATGTCCTTGGCCTCGGCGACCAGGAGCTTCTTGACGATGTGGCCCTTGATGTCGAGGCCGAGGATGTTCTGCGCGTGGGTGAACGCGTCCTCCGGGGTGGCCGCGTACTTGACGCCGCCCGCCTTACCGCGACCGCCCACCTTGACCTGCGCCTTGACCATCACCGGCTTGCCGATTTCCTCGGCGATCGCGCGCGCTTCTTCGGCCGTGTCGCAAACCCGGCCCTCGGACGAAGGCACTCCGTGCTTAACGAAGAGCTCCTTCGCCTGATATTCGAAGAGATCCATGTACTCACCGTCTCGTCTGCGTTGCTATGACAACGTCTTTGTTGGCGGCCCGACGTCGGTAGCGGGTCGGGTCGGACTCTAACCAGTCACATGGAGGGCCAATCGGCCACATTCATCCTAAGTGGCGCAGGTCACGACCCCTAACGGGAGGTCCACAAAACCGCCGGTCAAGGCTACTGGCGAGTAGTTTTCGGGCGATTTCGCACGGCGTGGCAGGTCGCGCCGGGTAAAGCCGGGGCGGTCCGACATCTACTACGTTATGTCGTCGACAGACCTCACCCGAGGACGTCGAAAACGGTGAGATTCTGTGTTGCGTTACAGTGACGAATCTCACAGGTAGGTGTAGGTTTCCGACCAGCGCTTGCCACCCTGCAATCGCTTCGTTACCGTCAATGCGGTCGAAGTCACAACCAGGTCACGACAACCAGGTCACGACTGGCAGGTCAGGACTGAGGAGGACGACAAGCTTGAGGCACTTCAGCACTCGCTTGGCACAGCCGTCGGCGATTCGGCGCAGCCGATGAACCACCGCTCCACCTTCTCGCTCGACAACCAGCAGAGCTCCGGACATCGTTACCGGTACACCGACGAGTACACCTCGCACCCGCAGGCCGGACGCGCCCCGGCGGCACAGCCCGACACCGCGTGGCCGCGCACCGATTCCTGGCACACCCAGAACAACAGCTGGTCCGGTGACGCCGCCTGGACCCCCGCCGACGACGAGTGGACCGCCGACGAGTCCGACTCCTACGACTCCGGCACCTACAGCAGCGCCACCTGGGAGCCCGCCGCCTCCGACGGCGCCTACGCCGCACCGCCCGAGACCCACCGGGCCGAACGACGTGGCGGCGCGCATCGCGTCCCTGCCCCGCCCGCCGCGCTCAAGGGCCGCGCCGCGGTCATCGCCGTCGCCGCCGGTGCGGTCGTGGCGGCCGGTCAGGCCGCGATGGCCTCGCCCGAACAGCCCAACCACGGCGTCGATTACGAAGCCGCGGGCCAGATCCACGAGATCGCCGCGCAGTCGATGAACACCGCTGGCCTCGACGACCAGGGCACCGCGCCGCAGGTCCTCGACGCCACCGCGGTCGCCGACAAGAACGACTTCGGCGACATCCTCGCCAAGGGCGCGAAGTTCGCCGAAGACCTCGCCGCGCAGGAATCCGCCAAGCTGCGTCCGCTGTTCGCCAGGTTCGCCGCGGGCAGCTACACCTCCGGCTTCGGTGCCCGCTGGGGCGTGCAGCATCTCGGCATCGATGTCGCCGGTCCGATCGGCACGCCGATCTACTCGGTCGCCGACGGCACCGTCATCGAGGCGGGCCCGGCCTCCGGCTTCGGCATGTGGGTGCGCGTGCTGCACGACGACGGCACCATCACCATCTACGGCCACATCGACACCGCCACCGTCTCCGCGGGCGAGCGGGTGCTGGCGGGCGATCAGATCGCCACCATGGGCAACCGCGGCTTCTCCACCGGCCCGCACTGCCATTTCGAGGTGTGGCTCAACGGCACCGACAAGATCGACCCGGTCCCGTGGCTGGCCACCCGCGGCATCAGCCTGGGCATCCAGCGCGACTAGGTGACCAGCGGCACCCTTCCCAGTGCCGCCACACCCGATTAGCGTTCCAGCCATGGCTGGTACGACGAAGTACACACAGTTCATCGCACTTCCGCCCGCGTCGGTGTGGGGAGTGCTGGGGGATCTCGCGCGGTGGCCGGAGTGGAATCCGGGCGTACGGGCGGTGCGGATGCGCGGGGCCACGGCCGTCGGGGCCACCGGCGACTATGTGCCCAACGGCCAGGTCGCGGCGCGGGTGCACGGTCGATTCGGAAAACCGTTCACCGTCAGCGTCTTCGAGCCCGAACGAGAGCTGAGCATCACCCAGCCCGAACCCGCGGGCACCATGCACCTCACCTGGCGCCTGGCCGCCCGTGACGGCGGCACCGAGATCACCCAGGAACTGCGCTTCACCGGACCGTCCGCCGCGGCCGCGCGCACGGTGGTGCGCCCGTTCATCGAAACCGCCGCGCGCGTGAACTTCTCGCGCCTGGCGAGGCTGGCCGGACTGGTCCCCGCCGACGACGCGCTCACCACGGTCATCGCCGGTGGCACCGGTGCGCTGGGCTTGCAGATCGCCGCCGACCTCACCTGCCGCGGTCATCGCGTCACCCTGCTGACGCGGCGCCGCAACCCCGAAGTGCCGTTCCGACAGACCGAATGGGACGGCCGGTCGGTCGGCGCATGGTCGGCCGAACTGCGCGAACCGGGCCGGATCGCGGTGATCAACCTCGCGGGCAAGCTCGTCGACTGTCGACCCACCGAACGCAATGTCGCCGAATTACGGTCCAGCCGCGTCGATTCCACCACCGCGCTGGTCGCCGCCGCCGGACTGCGCGACACCCCCGTCGACTACTGGATCCAGGCCAGCACCACCGCGATCTGGTCGGACGCGGGCGAAACCCGGTGCACCGAAAGCACTCCCCTGCCGGTCGGCCTGCCGCAGATGACCGGCGTCGCCCAGCCGTGGGAGCAAGCCTTCGACCCCGCGCGCGCCGAACACTGGACGATCCTGCGCACCTCGATCGTGCTCGACCCCGACGCCCCCGCGCTCAAACGCCTCGGCCAACTCACCAAGGCCGGACTCGGCGGACGCGTCGGCCCCGGCGACCAGTGGTTCAGCTGGATCCACATCGAGGACTGGCTGGCCATCGTCCGCGCGGGCCTCGGCCTCGACCCCGAGGTCACCCTGCCCGACGGCATCCTGGTCGCCGCCACCGAGAACCCGGTCCGCAACACCGAACTCATGGCCACCCTGCGCCGCACCCTGCACCGCCCTCCGGCCCCGCCCACCCCGAGCGCCATGCTCACCGTCGGCGCCGTCGTCCTGCGCACCGACCCCGCCCTCGGCCTCACCGGCCGTCACGCCACCTCGGAAATCCTCCCGAAGACCGGCTTCACCTTCCGCTACCCCACCCTGGACGAAGCCCTGAACGACCTACTCCCCAGCAGGTGACTACAACTTGACGATGGTCCGGCTGAACTGGGGAATCAGCCGGATCTTCCCGGCCGAACCGAAGTCGATGGTGACGGTCGCGACGGGACCCACACCGTCGACGGCGACCACGCGACCGAGTCCGTACTTGTCATCGCTGACCCGGTCACCCACGGCGAGCACCAGACCGGTGTTGTTGCGCTTGACCGCACCGCCGGGCGCGGGCCTGCGCTCACCGCCGCCGCCCCGGACCCCGGGCCGCTGATCCCAGCCGTCCCCACGGGTCCAGTCCCGATCGAACCCGCTGTCCTCCCCGCGACGACGCCCGCGCTGCACCGGCGACACCACCGGTTCCAGCCGCCGCCAGTCCAGCAGATGCTGCGGGATCTCCTGCAGGAAGCGCGATTCCGGGTTCGACACCGGCTGCCCCCAGCCCGAGCGCACCACCGCGCGCGAGAGGTAGAGCCGCTGCCGGGCGCGGGTGATACCGACGTAGGCGAGGCGGCGTTCCTCGGCCAGTTCGGCGGGATCGCCCAACGCGCGCATGTGCGGGAACTGCCCGTCCTCCCAGCCGGTCACGAAGACCACCGGGAACTCCAGGCCCTTGGCGGTGTGCAGGGTCATCATGGTGACCACGCCGGTGCCCTCGTCCGGGATCTGGTCGGTGTCGGCCACCAGCGAGACCCGCTCGAGGAACGCGGCCAGCGAGCCGGGCTCGGGTTCGCCGTCGGCGGCCTCGGGCACCAGCCCTTCCTCGCGGGCGGCCTCGGCGTTGTTGAACGCCTCGGAGCTGAATTCCCTGGCCACGCTGACCAGTTCGTTCAGGTTGTCCAGCCGCGCGCCGTCCTGCGGGTCGTCGGAGGCCTCGAGCTCGGCGCGATAGCCGGTGCGGTCGAGCACCGCGTCGACCACATTGCCCACGTCGGGATACTCGCTGTCGGCGCGCGCACCGGCCGCGCGGATCTCCTCGAGCAGGTCGACGAATCCGGCGATGGCGCGCTGCGCGCGGGTGTTGAGCAGGGCCACCTTGCCGTCGGCGGCATCGCGCAGCGCGGCGGCGAAACCGATGTCGCGCTGCTCGGCGTGCACCGCCACGCACGCCTCGGCCCGGTCGCCGATGCCACGGCGAGGCGTGTTGAGAATCCGGCGCAGGCTCACCGCGTCGTCGGGGTTCTCCAGCACCCGCAGGTAGGCCACCACATCGCGGACCTCCTTGCGCTCGTAGAACCGCACCCCGCCGACCACCTTGTACGGCAGCCCCATCCGGATGAAGATCTCCTCCAGCGCGCGGGAATTGTTGTTGGTGCGATAGAACACCGCCACGTCGCCGTAGTTGGCGTCACCCGCGTCGACGAGTCGGTCGATCTCCTTGGCGACGAAGGCCGCCTCGTCGTGCTCGTTGTCGGCGACGTAACCGGTGATGAGTTCACCCTCACCGGAATCGGTCCACAGCTTCTTGTCGCGGCGGTTCTCGTTGCGCGCGATCACCGCGTTGGCGGCGGAGAGGATGTGCTGGGTGGAGCGGTAGTTCTGTTCGAGCAGAATGGTTTCCGCGTCGGGGAAATCGCGTTCGAATTCCTCGATATTGCGGATGGTGGCGCCGCGGAAGGCGTAGATCGACTGGTCGGCGTCGCCCACCACGCACAGTTCGCTCGGCTCGACGTCGTCCTCGCCCGCGCCGTGCCCGACCAGCTCGCGCACCAGCACGTACTGGGCGTGGTTGGTGTCCTGGTACTCGTCGACGAGCACGTGCCGGAATCGGCGGCGGTAGTATTCGGCGACCTGCGGGTGGTTCTGCAGCAGGGCGACCGTCTCGCCGATCAGGTCGTCGAAGTCCAGGGCGTTGGCCGCGCGCAGCCGCTTCTGGTATTCGGCGTAGACGCGGGCGACCAGGGTGGGCAGTTCGCTGTCGTCGGCCTCGGCGTCGGCGGCGGCTTTCGCCGGGTCGATGAGTTCGTTCTTCAGATTGGAAATGGCGGTCGCGAGCAGCCGGGCGGTGTACTTCTTGGTATCGATCTCGAAATCGCGGCTGATCATCGTGAGCAGCCTGCGCGAATCGTCGGCGTCGTAGATCGAGAAATTGGAATTCAGGCCGGGCAGCAGCGCGGCCTGCATCCGCAGAATGCGCACGCAGCTGGAATGGAAAGTCGAGACCCACATGCTGGCCGCGCGCGGACCCACCAGCCCGGCCACCCGCTCGCGCATCTCGGCGGCGGCCTTGTTGGTGAAGGTGATGGCCAGGATCTGCCCGGTCTGCACGCCACGGGCGGCGAGCAGGTAGGCGATGCGGCGGGTGAGCACCGCGGTCTTGCCCGAGCCCGCGCCCGCCACGATCAGCAGCGGCGAACCCGCGTGCACCACGGCCGCGCGCTGCTGCGGATTGAGCCCGTCGAGCAGCCGCTCGGTCTCCTCGGCGCGCCGCTGTTCGCGCTCCTTGCGGCGCTGTTCCTGCTCGGCGCCGCGCCGGGCCGCCGCCTCGGCGAGACCGCCCCCGGACGTGCCACCGCCACCACTGTCCCGATGCGGTAACGACGCGCCGCCGCGCGCGGCTGCGGGTTCGCTGGGATCGGCGGCTGAGGCGTGGGGAGCGACCGTGATATCCATCGTCTGACCACGCTACCGGCGGGCACCGACACGCGGCGAACTGCCACCGGCTCGGTGAACCCCGGGTGAACCTTCTCAGGTAATTCACAAACACAACTGTTTTGCATAGCTACCACCCCGTGGCAGACTGGGGCTCGGGTTCTGGCCCGCGATCCGATATCGTGGTGAGGGGCCAGGCTGTTTGCGCACTTCCGGGGGGATCAGGTACCGCCCGTCGGGAAAGTTTCAGGGTGAAGGAACAGATCGGGTAACAGGGCGTGGCGTCCGACCGATCCAAGTTCTGACACGAGGAGATGAATGATGAGCACCCCTGCTACGACGACCGGGTCCGATTCGGCGCTGCCGCAGTCCGAGGCCGAGATCGAAAAGCTCCGCCTCGAGATCGACCAGCTCGACGCCACGATCCTCGCCGCCATCAAGCGACGCAGCGAGATCTCCCGGATCATCGGCCGCACCCGGATGGCCTCGGGCGGCCCGCGCCTGGTCCACAGCCGGGAGATGAAAGTGCTCGAACGCTTCAGTGAGCTGGGCCAGGAGGGCCACACCCTCGCCATGCTCCTGCTCCGTCTCGGTCGCGGCCGCCTCGGCCGCTAGACCCCCACACACCACGCGACGAGCCTCGGCTCGCCGCCTCCGAAAAGGCCGCCCCGGGTGCTACACCATCCCCGGGGCGGTTCTTGTTTTCCGGCTCAGCTCAGCGCGATGTACTTGGTGTCGAGGTATTCCTCGATGCCCTCGGTGCCGCCCTCGCGCCCGAACCCGGATTCCTTGACCCCGCCGAACGGGGCCGCCGGATCGGAGATGACGCCCCGGTTCACGCCGACCATGCCGGTCTCCATCGCCTCGGCGATGCGCAGCGCCCGGTCCAGATCCCGCGTGTAGACGTAGCTGACCAGGCCGTATCGGGTGTCGTTGGCCGCCGCGACGCCCTCCTCCTCGGTGTCGAAGGCGACGATCGGGGCCACCGGCCCGAAGACCTCCTCGCTCAGGATCCGCGCCTGCGGCGGCACCTCACCCAGGACCGTCGCCGGGTAGAACCAGCCGGGCCCGGCGGGCGTCTCACCACCGAGCAGCAGCTTGGCCCCGACGCCGACGGCGTCGTCGACCAGTTCGCTGACGATCTCGCGCTGATCCTCGCTGACCAGCGGTCCGAGGGTGGTCGACGGATCGGCGCCCGGCCCCAGCACCACGCTGTCGGTCATCGCGGCCACCAGCTTCTCGGTGAACTCCGCGACCACCCCGCGCTGCACGTGGAACCGGTTGGCCGCGGTGCACGCCTCGCCGCCGTTGCGCAGCTTGGCCAGCATCGCGCCGGACACGGCGGCGTCGATGTCGGCGTCGTCGAAGACCACGAACGGCGCGTTGCCGCCGAGCTCCATGGAGGTGCGCAGCAGCCGGTTCGCCGAGGCCTCGACGAGCTTCTTGCCGACTTCGGTGGACCCGGTGAAGGTGAGCTTGCGCAGGCGCGGATCGTCGATCAGCGGTCCGGTGACGGCCCCGGAACGGCTCGTCGTGACCACCGACAGCACACCGTCGGGCAGCCCCGCCTCGCTGCACAGCTTCGCCAGCGCCAGCATGGTCAGCGGCGTCGCCGAGGCCGGTTTGACGACCATCGTGCAGCCCGCCGCCAGCGCGGGCCCGATCTTGCGGGTGCCCATGGCCAGCGGGAAGTTCCACGGCGTGATCGCCAGACACGGACCCACCGGCTGCTTGTGCACCATGATCCGCCCGGTCCCCGAGGGGGCGTGCAGGTAGCGGCCGTGTATCCGCACCGCCTCCTCGCTGTTCCAGCGGAAGAACTCGGCCCCGTAGCGCACCTCGTTGCGGCTCTCCGCGAGCGCCTTGCCCATCTCGAGTGTCATCAGCAGCGCGAACTCCTCGGCCCGCGCGGTGAGCTGCTCGAAGACCCGGCGCAGGATCTCGCCGCGCTCGCGCGAGGGTGTCGCCGCCCAGTCCGGACCCGCCGCGACGGCCGCGTCCAGTGCCCGCATCGCGTCCTCGGGGGTGGCGTCGGCGACCTCGGTGAGCACCGAGCCGTCGGCCGGATTGTGCACCGCGAAGGTCCCTCCCCCCGTGGCTTCGACCGGTCCGGAACCGATCCACAACCCCTTGGGCACGAATTCGAGTACGTCGCGTTCAGACACCATGCCGCCAGCCTAGGCCGACCCCGGGGACATACACATCGATCAACACACAACCGCGGTCCCGATGAGCGAACGACGCGGGGCCGGGAAATACCCGACGCGGTACCCTCGCTTGCGTGAGCAGCGACATCACCGCGTCGGCGGCCTGGCAGGCACTGCACGAGCAGCACCGCACCGTCGCGCCCGTGCACCTGCGGCAGTTGTTCGCCGATGATCCGGCGCGCGGCCGGGAGCTGACCGTGCAGGTGGCCGATCTGCGCATCGACTACAGCAAGCACCGCGTGACCCGCGAAACCCTGCGTCTGCTGGTCGATCTCGCCGAGGCCGCCGGGGTACCGGCGCGCCGCGACGAGATGTACTCCGGCGCCCACATCAACACCTCCGAGGACCGCGCGGTCGGCCACATCGCCCTGCGCCTGCCCGACGGCGACCAGCTGTGTATCGACGGCACCGACGCCGACGCCGAGGTGCACGAGGTGCTCGACCGGATGGGCGAGTTCGCCGATTCGGTGCGTTCGGGCAAGTGGGTCGGTGCCACCGGTCAGCGCATCCGCACCGTGGTCAATATCGGCATCGGCGGCTCGGATCTGGGCCCCGACATGGTGTATCGCGCGCTGCGCCACTACGCCGACGCCGAGATCGAGGCCCGTTTCGTCTCCAATGTCGACCCTGCCGATCTGGTCGCCAAGCTCACCGGACTCGACCCGGCCACGACGCTGTTCATCGTCGCCTCCAAGACCTTCTCGACCCTCGAGACGCTCACCAACGCCACCGCCGCGCGCCGCTGGCTGGTGGCCGCGCTGGGCGAGGACGCGGTGGCCAAGCATTTCGTCGCCGTGTCGACCAATGCCGAACGGGTCGCCGAATTCGGTATCGACACCGCGCACATGTTCGGTTTCTGGGATTGGGTCGGCGGACGTTACTCGGTGGATTCGGCCATCGGACTTTCGGTGATGGTGACCATCGGCAAAGAACAGTTCGCCGAGTTCCTCAGCGGAATGCACGCGGTGGACCGGCATTTCGCGAGCGCCCCGCTCGCCGAGAACGGTCCGGTGCTGCTGGCCATGCTCGGCATCTGGTATTCGAATTTCTTCGGCGCGGAATCCCGTGTGGTACTGCCGTATTCGAATGATCTGGCGCGATTCCCGGCATATCTGCAGCAATTGACGATGGAGTCCAACGGCAAATCGGTGCGCGCCGACGGCACCCCGGTGACCTCCTCGACCGGCGAGATCTTCTGGGGCGAACCGGGCACCAACGGCCAGCACGCCTTCTATCAGTTGCTGCACCAGGGCACCCGGCTGATCCCCGCCGATTTCCTCGGCTTCGCCCGCTCCACCGACGACCTGCCCACCCGCGACGGCACCGGCAGCATGCAGGACATCCTGATGAGCAACCTGTTCGCGCAGACCAAGGTGCTCGCCTTCGGCAAGACCGCCGAGGAGATCGCGGCCGAGGGCACCGACCCGAAGCTGGTGCCGCACAAGGTGATGCCGGGCAACCGACCCAGCACCACCATCCTGGCACCGGAACTCACGCCCTCGACGGTGGGTCAGCTGATCGCGCTCTACGAGCACCAGGTGTTCGTGGAGGGCATCGTCTGGGGCATCGACAGTTTCGATCAGTGGGGTGTCGAGCTGGGCAAGCAGCAGGCGCTGGCGTTGGCACCGCTGCTCAGTGAACCCGGCGAACCCGCCTCGACCGGTGATTCCTCGACCGACGCGCTCATCGGCTGGTATCGGGCGCATCGCCGCTGACCGGGTGGTGCGCGCGGGCGGCCGCGGTGGCCTCCTCGATCCGGCCGGTGACGCTGGAGGTGATGATGGTGACGAAGGTGCCCAGCACCACCAGGTCGAACACCACCTGCACCATGGTCGCGATGCGCGCGGCCTGCCCGACCGCGTGCACGTCGCCGTAGCCGATGGTGCCGAGGGTAGCCAGCGTGTAGTACAGCGCGTCGGTGCGGGTCACCAGGCCGGTGAACTGGTCCGGGTCCTGTTCCTCGAGCCGGAAGTAGTACAGCGCGAACACCACACAGACGACGCACACCAGCAGCAGCACCCCGTCGACGCGCCCGCCCGCCTCCGCCGGTGCGCGCAGGAAGTGGTCCACCCGGCGCCAGACCAGCCAGGCCAGACCCACCACGCCGACCACGAAGGTGACCATCCCGCCGACGCGACCGGGCCAGGCGTCCATCTCGAAGATCCAGCCCACCGGCACGCTGTAGTACAGCAGCAGCGCGCACAGCGCCGCCGCACCGTTACGCAGGACATGACCGGGCAGAGCGGCCATCCGAGGGCGCGTCATCGTTCCATGATTGCCCGGCCGCGCCCGATTCCCGGGGAGCCCGCGCCGGTCAGCCGAACAGGTAGCCCGTTCCGGCGGCGGTCAGTACCCGGTCGGCGCGCGACCTGCCGTGGGCGACCAGGTCGGCGTTGCGCAGATCGCTGTCGGTGACCTTGGCCTTCGCCTGCACCGGTGTCCGTCCGCCGAGGACGTGCCGATCGAGCAACCGGGTGGTGAGCACCTCGCGCGGGGCGTCGAGGTACCAGCAGGCGTCGAGCAGCCCGCGCACCGTCGACCACCCCGGCGCCTCGGTCTCGGTGAGCAGCAGATAGTTGCCCTCGATCACGACGACGCGTTCGTCCCGGATGAGCACGCCCGCCTCGGTCGGTTCGTCGATCGCTCGATCGAACAGCGGCCACGGCACCGGTTCGCCGACCGGCCCCGCCCGCAGCGCGCGCAGCCCGGCGACGAACCCGGCGGTGTCGAAGGTATCCGGCTCGCCCTTGCGCGCCAGCGCGCCCCCATCCCGCAGCACCGCGTTGGGAAGGTGGAATCCGTCCATCGGCGCCACCACGGCGGGCACCGGCAGCGCCGCGCAGAGGCGTTGCGCCAGTGTCGATTTCCCGGCGCCCGGCGGTCCCGCGATCCCGAGCAGCACGCGCCTGTCCGGCCGCGCGGACACCGGAATCCGCTGGGCCAGTTCACCCACCGTCAGGACTTCGTCCACCCGCGCCATCGTCCGAGCCTAACGTCATCGGGTCGGCACCGGCGCGTCCACCGCGCTGTCCCTGACCTACGGCAGGTCGACGAAGGCGCGTTCGATGATGGCGCCGGTGTTCGTGCCCACCGGCAGGGTGCCGAAGGCGATGCCCCAGTCGGCGCCGAGGCGGGTGGCGCAGAAGGCGTCGGCGACGGCGGGGTGGCCGTGGCGGACCAGTTGGGCGCCTTGGAGGACCAGGGCCATGAGTTCCACGACGCGGCGGGCGCGGTATTCGATGTCGGACAGGTCGGTGAGTTCCTTGTCGACGCGATCGATGGCGTCGTCGAGGCGCGGGTCGGCGCCGCGGGCCAGGCCGACCTCGGCGAAGTACGCCTCGACCGTCTCCGGCTGACGGCCCATGGCGCGCAACGCGTCCAGCGCGGCGACATTGCCCGAGCCCTCCCAGATCGACATCAGCGGTGCCTCGCGATACAGCCGCGGCATGCCCGATTCCTCGGCATACCCGTTGCCGCCCAGGCATTCCAGCGCCTCGGCGGCGTGGGCGGGGGCGCGCTTGCACACCCAGTACTTGGTGATGGCCAGCGCGATCCGGCGCAGTGCGGCCTCGGCCGAATCGCTCCCGGCGCGGTCGGTGGCACCGGCCAGGCGCATCATCACGGTGGTGGCCGCGTCGGACTCGATCACCAGATCGGCCAACACATTGCGCATGGCGGGCTGGTCGATCAGGTTCGCGCCGAAGGCTTTCCGGTGTCGGGCGTGGTGCACGGCGGTGACCGCGCCCAGCCGCATCCCGGTGGCCGAACCGATCACACAGTCCAGGCGAGTCATGTTGACCATCTCGATGATGGTCTTCACGCCCGCGCCCTCGGCGCCGACCAGCCAGCCGGTGGCGTTCTCGTACTCGATCTCCGAGGACGCGTTGGACTTGTTGCCCAGCTTGTCCTTGAGCCGCTGGATGCGGATCGGGTTGCGGGTGCCGTCGGGCAGCACGCGCGGCAGCAGGAAACACGACAGACCGCCGGGCGCCTGGGCCAGGGTGAGGAACATGTCCGACATGGGCGCGGAGGTGAACCACTTGTGCCCGACCACGCGGTACGAGCCGTCCGGCTGCGGGGTGGCGGTGGTGGTGTTGGCCCGCACGTCGGAGCCGCCCTGCTTCTCGGTCATCGACATACCCGCGATGAGACCGGCCTTGGTGGACGGCTCACGCAGGCCGAAATCGTAAGCGCGGGAACCGAGCAGCGGTTCGTAGCGCGCGGCGAGTTCGGGATTGTGGCGCAGCGCGGGGACCACGGCGTAGGTCATCGAGATCGGACACATGTGGCCCGCGTCGGCGATGCCCCAGGTGTAGAACTTGGCCGCGCGGGCGGTGTGCGCGCCGGGACGCTCGTCGAGCCACGGCGAGCCGTGCAGGCCGTGGCGCACCGCGACGGTCATCAGATCGTGCCAGTGCGGGTGGAATTCGACCTCGTCGACGCGATGTCCCCAGCGGTCGTGGGTGTGCAGCACCGGCGGGTACTCGTTGGCGAGCCTGCCCCACTCCTGCGCTTCGACACCGCCCGCGAGCACGCCGAGTTCGCGTACCTCGGCCTCGGCCCAGCCCGCGCCCTCGCGGTGCAGGCCCTCGAGCAGCGCGGGGTTGCGCGCGGCGTCGAAGGGGACCAGCGCCGGTACCTGATTGAACACTTCATGGGTCGACATGGCCGACTCTCCTTCGACTACAACGATTCCGGCCGTGCGCCCAGAGCGCGCACGGCGAAAGCGACCAATTCGGGGATGACGGTTTCCGCGCGCGGCGCGTCGGCCAGCGGACCGACCAGCACCTCGCCGATCGCGCCGACCAGCGCGGCCGCGCTGAGCTGTGAATCCTGCGGTGGCAGTTGACCTTCGGCGACGCCGAGGGCGATGGCGTTCTCGAACGTGGCGGCGAAGGCGCGGCGGAACTCGAGGCGCTGGGCGTCGACGGCGGGGTCGACCGGCTCGGCCAGCAGCACATAGGCCAGCTTCGGGTTCTTCAGCGCGCGCCCGGCGAAGGTCTCCACCGCCGCGCTCACCCGCTGCAACACCGCGCCGTCGGCCACCGCGGCGCGCACCGCGTCGACCTCGCGGGCCACCACCGTCTCGAACACCGCGGCGACCAGGTCGGCCTTGTTCTCGAACTGCCTGTAGACGGTGCCGGTGGCGATGCTCGCCTCGGCGGCCACCGCCGCCATGGACAGCCCGGCGAAGCCGTCCCGCGAGAGCACCCGGGTGGCGGCCTGCACGATCAGCGCGCGTTGCGCGTCGAGCCGGGCCTGGACGGCGGGGGTCCTGCGGTACACCACGGAAGAAGTGAACCACTGATTCACCGCTTCACGCAAGGGGTGGGCGGGAGTCGATGTCGTAGGGTCGAGCCATGCGTCCCGAGCACCCGGCCCGCTGATGGACCGGCTCACCGTCGTCGACGAGATCTTCCTGCGCACCCACCGCGGCCTGGGCACCCCCATCGCCCTCCAGGGCCTCTGGCGCGTCCCCGACCGGATGGACCCCACCCTCCTGCACGCGATCCACGACCAGCTACGCCTCGGCTCCCTCGGCCGCCGTGTCCTCCGCCCCCGTATCCCCGGCGCCCGCCGCGCCTGGCAACCCAACACCCGCGCCCACCCCCTCGACCTCCACGCCATCCCGGTTCTCACCGAGAACGAGATCCTGTCCTGGGCCGACGCACTCGGCACGGACCTCGACCCCGAATACGGCCCCGGCTGGCGCCTCTCGGCCGCCGCCCTCCACGATGGCGGGACCGTCGTCGCCCTCACCTGCTCACACGCGCTCGCCGACGCCCGCGGCCTCATCCACGCTGTCGCCATCGCCCTCGCCCACCTGGACGCAAGCGCCGACGGGCCAGCGCCGATCGCTCCCGGCCCGAACGCGGCGCGCACACCGGAGCCCTCGGTCGGGACAATGCCTGTCCGATCAGCGAACCCACCGCGCGACCAGGCCCGCTCCGACTGGGCCGACGCCTGGTCACTGTGGTCGACGGTCCTCACCGGCACCGTCCGCGCCCTGCGCCACGGCGTCCCCACCCGGCCCGCGACCACCACCACGGACGCCACCGAGGCCCGGTCCGTCCACAGCACCCTGCTCACCTTCGACGCCACCGCGTGGGACACCGCCGCCACCGAGGCCGACGGCACGCCGAACAGCCTGTTCCTCTACCTGGTCGCGAACATCCTGTGGGAGAACGGTTTCCCGCATCCGACGATCTCCGCGAGTCTCCCGGTCGACACCCGTCACGAACCCCGCGTCGACAACGACCTCGCCGTCACCGAGATCGAGATCCACCGCAGCGACACCCCCGCGACGCTGCGCGCCAAAGCCCGCGCGGCCTACCAGCGCCGCATGACCAGCCCCGCCGGACTCCCCGAGGAGATCCTCCAGGTGGTCCCCGACCGGTGGGCCCACGCCCTGAGCAGAGGCGCGGGCGAACGAGACATCCTGTGCTCCAATATCGGAACCCTCCCCGACACCCTGCGCACCGTGGGCCCACACCACTGCGACCGCGTCGCCGCCCGCGCCATCCACCCCGGCCTCCGCGCCTTCCCCCGCACCCGACTCTCCGGCTACCTCTCCCGCCTCGGCGACACCTACACCCTCGCCCTGGTCGACATCTCCCCCCACCCGGAAACCCTCCCCGCCGCCATCACCCGCGCCTGCCACACCGCGCACCTCACCCCGGCCCCCTGGTGATCGACGTCAGCCCGCTGTCATTCCGGTGAGCAGGACGCGCAAGCCCCAGACGAACTGGTCGACGGTGTTCCAGGCGGCGATCTCGTCGAGGTGGGCGGCGGTGCGGGGCCAGCGGTGCGCGTCGAGGCCGTCCAGGGTCGCCCGGCGCTGGGCGATGCGTTCGGATTCCGGTGCGAGCGGGGGCTTTCCGTCGGTGGTGGCGACCTCGAGGGCGACCGCGCCGAGCACCTGCACGATCACCGCGTACACGCCGTGCGCCCGCGTCGCCAGGGGCAGACCGCCCCGGGCCAGGCAGCCGAACAGGGCCTCGCCGACATCGAGGGCCGCGGGGCCGTCCATCGGGCCCGACATCATGAGCGAGGCCACCGCGGGGTGGTCGAGCAGCTGGTCGCGCAGGCCGAGGGCGAACTGGATCACCGCGGCGGTCCATTCCACACCCGCGTCGGCGAGCGGACCCAGCGGCACCGCCGCGAGCACCCGGTCGATCACCGCGCGCTCGAGCGCGTCACGGCTGGCGACATAGGTGTAGACCGCGTTCGGGTTGACGCCCAGCCGCGCGGCCACCGCCCGGATCGACAGCGCCCGGGGGCCGCCCTCGTCGAGCAGTGCCAGCGCGGTGTCGACGACCTGTTCCTCGGTGAAGGAGCGTCGCGTCGGCCGCGGCGCACCGGGCCTCGCCTCCGTCATGGGTCGGACTGTACTGATCCGCGACCGCGACCCGCCGGACCCGCCTTCGCCGACCCGCGTGTCGTCGGCGTCAGGGGGTGATGCCGAGGCGGGTCGCCAGCCAGGGCAGCTGGTCACGCAACCCCCGCGCCCAGACCCCGAAACTGTGCCCGCCCGGCACGAGTTCGAGGTGCACGTCCATCCCGGCCGCCTTCGCCGCCTCGTACATGCGCTCGACCTGCGGACGGTAGATGTCGTCGTCGGCCCCGACCACGAACGCCCCGGCCGAATCCGGATAGGTGCGCGTGCGCAGCAGATCGAGCGGGTTGACCCGCGCGAACGCCTCGGCGTCCCCACCGAAGGCCACCTCGACCGTGCGCTGCCGGGTGCCGAGGGTCGGCTCGTCCTGACCGGAGAAGTCGAGGAAGGTCGGATACACCTGCGCGAAATTGGTGGCCAGCTGCAAGGCGCAGGTGCCGCCGTAGGACAGCCCGCCGACCGCCCAGGCGCGGGGATCGGGGTCGACCTGGAGGGTTTCGCGCGTCCAGGCGGGCACGTCGACGGCCAGATACGTGGCGGCGTTGCCGAGCCGGGAGTCCAGACACAGCGGATCGGCGAGCTGACCGCCGGTACCGTCGGCGACGACCACCACCGGCGCGAGCCCACCGTGCGCGCGGGCGAACGCGTCCATGGTCCGCACCAACTGCCCGCCGACGATCCAGTCCTCGGGGGCGCCCGGTTCACCGGCGAGCAGCACCAGCACCGGCAGCAGCGGTCGTGGGTCGGCGAAATAGGCTGGTGGAAGGTATATCTCGGCGTCGCGGGCACCGAAGCCGGAGGCGGTCGGGGGAATGGTCGCGGTGAGTACCCGGCCGCTGTCGGGCAGCCCGCCGGGCGCCGACCAGACCGAGGTCAGCGGGCGGCCGCCGATCGTCCGCGCGGCCCGGGTGAGCTCGCTCGCGTCGATCCGCGTCACCTCGTCGTCCCCGAACACCGAGCCCACCGTCGGATACGACTCGTATTCCAGATTCACCCGCACGCCCACCGCCACCAGCACCAGCGCGGCGGCGAGCACGGTCACCAGCGCCGTGGTGAGCGTGCGGCGCACCAGAATCCGGGGGACGACGAACAGCACCGCCGCGATCGCGATCCCGATCAGCACGTACACCGACACCGCGATCGAGTCGGGGAACGGCCGCCACAACTCCTCGACGATCAGATACAGCGCGGCCGTGAGCACCGCCGCGGCGAGCAGCACGATCGGCACCACGGCGGTGACATAGCGCCGCGACCGGGGGAACAGCAGCCACGCCCCGGCAACCACGCCGAGAACGGTCAACGTCACCGGAAACCACCCGGCGAGCAACGACAGATCGGTGAATTTCGCCATCGCTGACCTCCACTGATGCCCGATCGCTCTCGATGGACGTACCGTACACAGACGACTTCACCGCGCCCGTGCGGCGCACTCGCAGCAAAGGTGGATCGATGCACGAGAACGCAGCCGCGGCAGGTCGCCCGCTCGCCACCGTCACGGCGGTGCTGCGCCGAGTGCCGTTCACCACCGGCTTCCTCGCGCTGGTCGCGGTGCTCGGTCTCGTCAGCGGCGGACTCTGGCGGCGGCTCGACGCGCGCTCCTGGTTCCCCGACATCGCCTACGGCTGGCTCGCGCTGGAAGAAGGCAAGTGGTGGACGCCGCTGTCGGGCTGGTTCTTCGGCCTCACCCCACTGCAATACCTGATGATGGCGATCTTCTTCGCGGTGGCGGTCGGCTGGACCGAATCGCGGCTGGGCACCGCGCGCACCGCCCTGGTCTGCCTGAGCGGTCAGCTCATCGGCGTGCTCGGCGCCTCGGTGACGGTCGGGCTGCTCGCCCATACCCATCTCGCCTGGGCCGACCGGCTCGCCGAGGTGCGCGATGTCGGTTTCACCACCGCGGCGATCTCGGCGCTGGCGGCGGTCTCGGCGAGCCTGCGTTCCCCGTGGCGGCTGCGCCTGCGGGCCGGGCTGGTGGCCTATGTGGCGATCACCTTCCTGTTCGAGTCGACCTTCGCCGACCTGATGCACCTGCTCGCGATGCTGGCCTGGCTGCCGCTGGGCGAGAAGTTCTTCAGCGGCAGCGAACACGGCTTCTGGCCGCGCACCCGGCGCGAGGTGCGCATGCTGGCCTTCGCCGGGTTGATGGTGATCGCGGCGGTCTCGGTGACGGTGTACTTCTTCCCCAGCGAGACCCTGCTCGGCCCCACCGACGACGAACGCGGCTCGGGGTGGAGCACGCTGCTCACGGTCGCGGTGATCGCGATCGTGGCCGATCAGCTCCGCAAGGGCCACCGCTGGGCCTGGTGGGTCACCGTCGGCTACGGCACCCTGCACGTGGTGCTCACGCTGATCCTGCTCGGCGTGGCCATGGGCACCGACTACGCCACCACCGGCGCGGTCACCGTCGGCACCGCCATCCTCTGGGCCGGGGAACTGATCCTGCTCTACGGCGGCCGCGGCGCGTTCCGGGTGCCCGCCCGGCGCAAGATCACCGAGGGCGCGTTCTCCGGCACCGACCCCGGCACCGCGGTGCGCGCCCTGCTCACCCGCTACGGCGGGAGCACCATGTCCTGGATGACGACCTGGCCGGAGAACAAATACTGGTTCGCCGACGACGGCGAACGCTGCGTCGCCTACCAGCGCCACGCGGGCACCGTCATCGCGCTCACCGACCCGATCGGCCCACCGGACCTGCTGCCCGACACCCTCGCCCGCTTCGCCGACCGCTGCGAGGCCGACGGCCTGGTGCCGTGCCTGTTCTCGACCACCGCCACCGTGGCCGAGTCGGCGGGCGAACTCGGCTGGCGCAGCACCCAGATCGCCGAGGACACCCTCGTCGACCTGCCGGAGCTCGAGTTCAAAGGCAAAGCGTGGCAGGACATCCGCTCGGCGATCAACAAGGCGACCAAGGAGGGCATCACCTTCCGCATGGTCCATCTCGACGAGGAACCCTTCGCCGTGCTCGCCCAGGTGCGGGCCATCTCGGAGGAATGGGTCGGCGAAAAGGGCCTGCCGGAAATGGGTTTCACGCTCGGCGGGGTGGAGGAGGCGCTCGATCCCGCCGTCCGGGTCGGCCTGGCGATCGACGCCGAGGGCAGCGTGCACGGCGTGACCTCGTGGCTGCCGGTCCACGCGGCGGGCGGGGAGATCCGTGGCTGGACCCTGGATGTGATGCGCAGGCGGCCCGACGGCTTCCGCCCGGTCATCGAGTTCCTGATCGCCTCGGCGGCGCAGACCTTCAAAGAGGAAGGCGCCGAGATCATCTCGCTCTCCGGCGCGCCGCTGGCCCGCAGCGCCGCGACCGGCGACGCCGAACCCATCGACCGCCTGCTCGAAGGACTCGGCGCCGCCATGGAGCCGTACTACGGCTTCCGGTCGCTGCACACGTTCAAGGCCAAGTTCCAGCCGCGCCACGAACCGGTCTACCTGTGCTATCGCGACGAGGCCGACCTGCCGCGCATCGGCATCGCGCTCACCCGGGCCTACCTGCCCGAGGTGTCGGCCAAGGACCTGATGGCGCTCGGCGCGCGCTGAGTTCAGCCGATCGGCAGCGCGGCCACGTTCGCACCGAACCCGGCGCGCACCGCGACATCGACGGGCACCGCGACGCCCGGTTCCAGATTCCCCGCGGGCTCGGCCGCACCCCAGACCTGGTGCAGTGGAACGACTCCCGCCCACACGCCGCCGGTGTCGATATCGTCCGCGTCGTCGTTGGGTCCGCCGGAGCGCGTCTTCACCGACGCCTCGGTGAGGTCGAGCGCGAGCACCATCGTGGCCGCCATCTCCTTGCGGTTCGGCGGGCGCACCCGGTCCCACGAGCCCGGCGCCGCGTGCTCCACGATCGCCCGTAGCGCGCGGACCCGCTCGTCCTCGTCGGTGACCAACTCCGCCCGCCCCCGGATCACCGCCGACCGGTAGTTCATCGAGAAGTGCATGGCCGAGCGCGCGTACACCACCCCGTCGACGTGGGTCACCGCCACCGAGATCTCGCTCCCGACCGCGGCCCTGAGGTTGCCCGCGCCGGTGGACCCGTGCAGGTACAGCGTGTCGCCCACGCGACCGTAGGCGGTCGGCAGCACCACCGGTGAGCCGCCGAGCAGCACGCCGAGGTGGCAGACCAGTCCGGTGTCGAGCACCGCGTCCAGGGCGGACCGGTCCGCGACGCCGCGTTCCTTGGCGCGGGTCAGGGTGCTGCGCGGGGTCGGCGAGAGGGCGGGGCGGAGATCGTCGTGCGTGGTCATAGGATGAGCTTCGCCGACGAAGTGGACCGCGAATAGATCCAATTCACAGGAATTCCAACAGGCCAATTCGAGGTGAACCGTGCTCGACGAACTCCCCATCCCCCTGGACCGCACCGCCGCCGAACCGCTGTCGGTGCAGGTCGCCGACGCCCTGCGCGCCGCCGCGACCGGCGGAACGCTGCGGGTGCACGACCGGCTGCCGTCCTCGCGGGCACTGGCCCGGCAGCTCGGTGTCAGCCGGGCCGTGGTCGCCACCGCCTACGACCAACTGCACGCCGAGGGCTGGCTCACCGGCCGACGCGGCTCGGGCACCTACCTCAGCACCGCGCCCTCCGCCGCGCCGCCCGGCCCCGATCCGGCCGAGCACCCCGACCCCGAGACCGGCCTGCTCGACCTCGGCCCCGGCGCCCCCTGTCTCGAGGCCCTGGACCCGGCGGCCTGGCGACGGGCCTGGCGGGCGGCCGGTGACGATCCCGGCGAACCCCGCAAGGACCGCGCGGGCGAACCGGCGTTCCGCACTGCCGTCGCCGAACACCTGCTGCGCCATCGCGGCCTGGCCGCGGGCAGCGCGTCGGTGGTGCTGGCCACCGCCGGGACCAGTGCGGCGGTGGGTGAGCTGGCCACCGCCCTGCTGCGACCCGGCGACCGCGTCGCCATGGAGGACCCCGGCTATCAGCGCGCGGTCGGCGCGATGCGGGCCGCGGGGATCGAGGTCGTCGCGGTGCCGGTCGACAGCGACGGCCTGCGCGTCGACCGCATTCCGGCCGACGTGCGCGCCGTGTATTGCACACCGGCACACCAGTTCCCGCTCGGCGCCAGGATGCCCGCCGCGCGCCGCGTCGAGCTCATCGAATTCGCCAGGGCGGCGGGCATCTTCGTCATCGAGGACGACTACGACGGCGAATTGCGTTACGACACCGCGCCACTCCCCTTGCTGGCGGCCATGGCACCCGATGTCGTGGTGCATCTCGGGACCACCAGCAAGATCGTCGCCACCACCCTCGGCGTCGGCTGGCTGGTGGCCCGCCCCGAGATCACCGACGCCGTGCTGGCCCACCGCGCGCGCACCGGCACCGCGCCGAGCCCGGCGGGTCAGCGGGTACTCGCCGCCTTCGCCCGGCACGGCGACCTGGCCCGGCACCTGCGCAGGCTGCGCCGGGTGGTGCCGCCACGCCGCGCCCTGGTCGTCGACGCGCTCGCCCGCCACGCGCTGCCCGTGGTCGGGGACGACGCGGGCTCGCACCTGGTGGTCGAACTGGCCGACGCCACCGCCGAACGGCGCGCCGTGGCGGCCGCCCGCGCCAGGGGCGTGCTGCTCGACGGCCTGGCCCGCCACCATCTCGGCGCCGAACACCGCTTCGGCGTCGCCCTCGGCTACACCGCCCTCGACGCCGCCGAGCTGGCCGTGGCCGTACCGATCGCCGCCGACTGCCTCGCCGCGGCCCAGCGCGCCGAGCCCGCGCGGTCGTAGCATGGACGCACAGACCCCCGCGCGGGTCGCTGTTCGCCCGGTACTACCCCTCCGAGCATCGAAGTGGTGAGCACATGACCGAACAAGACATCCTGGCGCGTATCAAGCAGCTGGTCGACGACGAGCACGACCTGCGATCCAGGGCCGCCTCCGGCGCGATCGACCCGGTCGCCGAACGCCAGCAGCTCGCCCAGCTCGAGGTGATGCTGGACCAGGCGTGGGACCTGCTGCGGCAGCGCCGCGCCCGGGTCGACGCCGCCGAATCCCCCGACGACGCCACGATGCGTCCGGCCGGTGAGGTCGAGGGCTATCTGCAGTGACCGACGCCGACTACGACGTCATCGTCCTCGGCGCGGGACCGGCCGGTGAGAACGCCGCCGCCTACGCCATCGCGGGCAGCGACCGCACGGCCGCGCTGATCGAGCACCAGCTCTTCGGCGGCGAATGCAGCTACTGGGCGTGTATGCCCAGCAAGGCGCTGCTGCGGCCGGGCGCGGTGCTGCGGCTGGCCCAGGAGATGCCCGGGGTCACCGCCAGCGGCCCGCAGGTCGCCGACGTGCTGGCCCGCCGCGACACCTTCGTCCACGACTACGACGACGAATCCCAGGTCGACTGGGCGAAATCCGCCCGCATCGAGCCCATCCGGGGCACCGGCCGACTGGCCGGAGAACGCGTGGTCGAGGTCGTCACCACCGAGGGCACCCGCGTGCTGCGCGCCCGCCACGCGGTGGTCGTGGCCACCGGCACCACGGCGATGATCCCGGACATCTCCGGCCTGCGCGCGGCCCTGCCGTGGACCTCGCGCGACGCCACCGCGATGGCCATCGTCCCGCGCCGGGTCGCCATCATCGGCGGTGGCGTGGTGGCCTGCGAGGCCGCCACCTGGATGGCCGAACTGGGCGCGCAGGAGGTCACCCTGCTGGTGCGCGGTGACCGGCTGCTGCCACGCGCCGAACCGTTCGCCTCCGAACTGATCCTGCGCGGGCTGCGCGAGACCGGCGTGGTGACGGTGCGCCTGCACACCGAACCGCACCTGGTCTCGCGCCACGACCCGGTCGACTCCGGGGTCGGCCGCATCCACGGCGGACCGGTCACCCTGGTGCTCGACGACGGCGAACTCGAGGTCGACGAACTCGTCGTCGCGACCGGCCGCGCGCCCGCCACCGACGGACTCGGGCTCGACACCGTCGGCCTGCGACCGGGCTATGTCGAGGTCGACGATCACCTGACCGCGCGCGGTGTCCCCGGCGACTGGCTCTACGCCGTCGGCGACGTGAATCACCGTGCGGCCCTGACCCATATGGGCAAGTACCAGGCCCGAGTGTGTGGTGACGTGATCGCCGCCCGCGCCGAGGGCCGACCACTCGACGGTCCCCGCTTCACCGCGAGCGCCGACCATCAGCATGTCCCGCAGGTGGTCTACACCGCGCCCGAACTCGCCTCGGTCGGCCTGACCGAACACGAGGCGCGCACCGACGGCCACGCCGTGGACACCGTCGAACTCGATATCGAGGTGGCGGGCTCGGCCCTGGCCCGCGACGATTTCCAGGGCCGGGCCAAGCTTGTCCTCGACACCGCCGAAGACCGCCTGCTCGGCGCCACCTTCGTCGGCCCCGAGATGGGCGAACAGCTGCACGCCGCCACGATCGCGGTCGTGGGCCGGGTACCGCTGGAGACGCTGTGGCACGCGGTGCCCGCCTATCCGACCGTCAGCGAGTTCTGGCTGCGGCTGCTAGAGGCATGGCGGCAGCGCTGAGCGCTATTTGAGCAGCCGCGACATCCGCCGGTCGGCGAGCACTTTGCCGCCGGTCTGGCAGGTCGGGCAGTACTGGAAGGACCGCTCCGCGTAGGACACCTCACGCACGATGTCCCCGCACACCGGACACTTCTCGCCGGTGCGCGCGTGCACCCGCATGCCGGAGCGTTTCTCGCCCTTCAACCGGGCCGCGTCCTGGCCCGTCGAACGCTCCACCGCGTCCAGCAGCACGGCGCGCATGGCGGTGTAGAGCTGGGAAACCTTCTCGGCGGGCAGGGTTTTCGTATTGGCGAAGGGCGAGAGTTTGGCGGTGTGCAGGATCTCGTCGGAGTAGGCGTTGCCGATCCCGGCCAGCAGGGTCTGGTCGACCAGCGCGGTCTTGAGTCGCTGCGAAGTGTTCGCCAGCAGCGCAGCGAACTCGTCCTCGGTGACGGCCAGCGCGTCCGGCCCCAGCCGCGCGATGCCCGGCACCAGCAGCGGGTCCTCGACGACATACACCGCCAGCCGCTTCTTCGTCCCCGCCTCGGTCAGGTCGATCGCCGGGGTCGCGCCCTCGGGCGTGAAGAAATGCACCCGCAGCGCCAGCGGCGACTTCCCGCCCGGCTTGGGTGGCAGCGGATTGGGCTCGTCGACCCACCGCAGCCAGCCACCGCGCGAGAGATGCGTGATCAGCCAGAGCCCACCGCAGTCCATCCCGAGGAACTTGCCCCACCGCCCGGCCCCGGTGACATCCCGTCCGGACAGCGCCGTCACCGGCGGATCGAAGGTCTTCACCGCGCTCAGCGCGGCCACGTCCACCCGCCCGACCACCGCACCGACGGCATGGTCGCGCAGGAACTGCGCTAACGCCTCTACCTCGGGAAGCTCGGGCACGGACGCCAGTTTAGCGAGCTACGGCTCCGCGTGACGGGCACGCAACAGGTAGATGTCCATGATCCAGCCCTTGGCCGCGCGCAGTTGCGCGCGCCGGGTGACGATCTCCTGCTCGACCTCGCGCAACGGTCCCTCGATCAGGGTCTCGTCGGGCATGCCCAGGTAGGCGCCCCACCAGATGTGCGTGTCGTCGCCGGGGACCTCGGTGAACGAGCAGTCGCCGTCGAGCATCACCACCGTCGACCCGGTACCCAGGCCCTCCTCGCGCAGCCGCCGCCCGGTGGTGACGTGCACCGGCTCACCGATGCGGTGCAGCACCATCCGGTGGCGCGCGGCCAGCGCGGCCACGCTGGTCACGCCCGGGATCACCGTGTAGTCGAAGCTGCTGTGCCCGCGCGCCAGCACGTGCTCGACCATCCGCAGGGTGCTGTCGTAGAGCGCCGGGTCACCCCACACCAGGATCGCGCCGGTCCCCTCGACCTGGTCGAAGGCGGCTTCGAGCAGTTCGGCGCGCCGCTCGTGCCACTCCCGCACCACCCCGGCGTAGTCCTCGGGCGCGCGTTCGCGCGGCGGATCGGCGATCTCGATGACGCGCGGCACCCCGTCGACGTGTTCGGCCAGGATGGCCGTGCGCACCTCGACCAGTTCCCGCTTCTGATCACCCTTGCCGATCACGAAGAACGCCTCGGCCCGTCGCATGGCCTTGACCGCCTGCATCGTCACCTGGTCGGGGTCGCCCGCACCGATGCCGATCACGTAGAGCTCGCGCATACGCGGAGAGCTTGCCAGGTCGCCGGGCACGTAGACTCGGCAGCCGTGGCGACCCCTGATACGCAGTACGAGGATCTGCTCCGGCACGTGCTGGCCGAGGGCACTCCCAAAGCCGATCGCACCGGGACCGGCACCCGCAGCATCTTCGGCCATCAGCTGCGCTACGACCTGTCCACGAGCTTCCCGCTGATCACCACCAAGCGCGTGCACATGAAGTCCATCGCCTACGAACTGCTGTGGTTCCTGCGCGGTGACTCGAACGTGTCCTGGCTGCGCGAGCACGGCGTGACCATCTGGGACGAATGGGCCGACGCCGACGGCGAGCTGGGCCCGGTCTACGGCGTGCAGTGGCGGTCCTGGCCCACCCCCGACGGCACCCACATCGACCAGATCTCCCAGGTCCTGCACACCCTGCGCACCGATCCCGATTCGCGACGGATGATCGTCTCGGCGTGGAATGTCGCCGATCTGGACAAGATGGCGCTGGCCCCCTGCCACGCGTTCTTCCAGTTCTACGTGGCCGACGGCAAGCTGTCGTGCCAGCTCTACCAGCGCAGCGCCGATCTGTTCCTCGGCGTGCCGTTCAACATCGCCAGCTACGCCCTGCTCACCCTGATGGTGGCCCAGCAGACCGAGCTCGAGCCCGGCGAGTTCATCTGGTCCGGCGGTGACGTCCACATCTACGACAACCACGTCGACCAGGTGCGCGAACAGCTCACCCGCGAGCCGTACCCGTTCCCCCAGCTGCGCCTGCGCCCGGCGACCAGCCTGTTCGACTACACCTACGAGGACATCGAACTGTCCGAGTACCGCCACCATCCGCCGATCAAGGCCCCGGTGGCGGTGTGAGCCGTGCCATCGGCCTCATCTGGGCCCAGGCCGACAACGGCGTGATCGGTGTCGACAACACCATCCCGTGGCGCGTCCCCGAGGACATGGCCGCGTTCAAGAACACCACCATGGGTCACCCGGTGATCATGGGCCGCCGCACCTGGGACTCGCTGCCCCCGGCTTACCGCCCGCTGAGCGGCCGCCGCAACATCGTGGTGACCCGCCAGCCCGACTGGTCGGCCGAGGGCGCGCAACGCGCGAGCTCGCTCGAGGACGCGCTGACCCTGGCGGGCGCGGCCGACACCTGGGTCGCCGGTGGCGGCGAGATCTACCGCGCCGCACTCCCGTTCGCGACACGACTGCAGGTCACCGAGATCGATACCACCGTCGCGGGCGACGCCTTCGCCCCCGAGATCGGCCCGGAATGGCACGCCGAGGACACCCCGTGGCTGGTGTCGAAAACCGGCCTGCGCTATCGCATTCGTCACTACACCCGCGGCTGACAACATCGGGCTAACGGTCCGAGCAAAACGGCCGACGCGACGCGGCGTCTCGGGCATACTCCTCGATACCAGCCCGCGAGAAGCCTGCGAAAGGCGCTTTGCCATGGACAAGAAATCGCTGACCGCGGTGGCCCGCCAGCAATTGAAGCTGGCCGCCACCTCGACGAGTGGCCGGAGTTCGCAGACCGTCATCGGCGGTCACACCCACGCCCTGCGCCAGACCGTGGTCGCCCTCACCGAGGGCCAGAGCCTGGCCGAGCACGACAATGCGGGCGATGTCACGATCCAGGTCCTCTCCGGCACCCTGGTGCTCATCGCGGGCACCGACGAGTGGAAGGGCTCGGCGGGCGATCTGCTGGTCGTGCCGCGTGCCCGGCACAGCGTCAAGGCCATCGACAACGTCGCGTTCCTGCTGACCGTCGCCAAGTAGCGGTGCCCGGAATCGGCTGACACACCCGGGCACTGACCGAAGGTGTCGGTAGCGGCCCGTACGCTGGACGCCATGGGTGAGCCACAACCGGTACTCGATCCTCTCTCGCCTGCCGCGATCTTCCTCGTCGTCACCATCGACGAGGGCGGTGAGGCCACCGTTCGCGACCTGCTGTCGGATATTTCCGGTTTGCGCCGTTCGGTCGGTTTCCGCGTGCCCGGCGAGGGATTGGCCTGCATCACCTCGATCGGCTCGGCGGCCTGGGACCGCCTGTTCACCGGACCCAAACCCGTTGAGCTGCACGAGTTCCCCGGCTACAACGGCCCGATCCACAGCGCTCCCGCCACGCCTGGCGACCTACTGTTCCACATCAAAGCCGAGACCCAGGGCGCCTGTTTCGAACTGGCCATGGTGATCGGCGCGCGGCTGCAGGGCGCGGCCACCGTCGTCGACGAGACCGTCGGCTTCCGCTACTTCGAGCAGCGCGACCTGCTCGGTTTCGTCGACGGCACCGAGAATCCCGAGGGCAAGGCGGCGGCCGAGGCCGTCCTGATCGGCGCCGAGGACCCGGCCTTCACCGGGGGCAGCTACGTCATCGTGCAGAAGTACACCCACCCGCTCGACCAGTGGAACGCGCTGAGCATCGAGGAGCAGGAGCGGGTGATCGGGCGCACCAAGCTGGGCGACTACGAACTGCCCGACGACGTCAAACCCCCCAACTCGCACGTCGCGGTGAACACCCTGGTCGACCCCGACGGCACCGAACGCCAGATCATGCGCGCCAACATGCCCTTCGGCACCATCGGCAGCGGCGAGTTCGGCACCTACTACATCGCCTACGCGGCCACGCCCAGCGTCACCGAGCGCATGCTCGAGCGCATGTTCCTCGGCACCGAGGACGCGGCCTACGACCGCATCCTCGACTTCTCCTTCGCCGTCACCGGTACCTCGTTCTTCACCCCCACCGTCGATTTCCTCGACGACCTGCCCGACGCACCCGAGTCCGTCGCCACCGAACCGGCCAGCGACGCGCTGGCCGAATTCGTCCCGGTGGAACAGGCCAACGCCGCCGCCGCGGCGGTACCCAACGGTTCACTCGGCATCGGCTCGATGAAAAGGAGTAACTGAATGAACAACCTGCATCGCGAACTCGCGCCGATCAGCGGCGAGGCGTGGGAGGCCATCGAGGAGGAGGCCACCCGCACCTTCAAGCGGCACATCGCCGGTCGCCGCGTGGTCGACGTCTCCGGCCCGCACGGCACCGCGTACTCCTCGGTCGGCCTCGGCCGCACCGCGCCGATCTCGGCACCGGGCGACGGCGTGCAGGCCAGGCAGCGGCTGGTCGCGCCGCTGGTCGAGCTGCGGGTGCCGTTCACGCTGTCGCGCCAGGAACTCGACGACATCGAGCGCGGCGCGCAGGACGCCGACCTGGACCCGGTGAAGGACGCCGCCAAGAAGATCGCCTTCGCCGAGGACCGCGCCATCTTCGAGGGCTACGCGGCCGCCCAGATCACCGGCATCAGGGCCGCGGCCTCGAATGCCTCGATCGCGGTGCCCAGCGATGTGCTGGCCACCCCGGAGGCCATCGCGCAGGCGCTCACCGAGCTGCGCCTGGCCGGTGTCGACGGCCCGTACTCGGTGCTGCTCAGCGCCGACCTGTACACCGAGGTCAGCGAGACCTCCGACCACGGTCACCCGGTGCGCACCCACATCGAGCGGCTGCTGCCCTCCGGCGAGATCATCTGGGCTCCGGCCATCGACGGTGCCTTCGTGCTCACCACCCGTGGCGGCGACTTCGATCTGCGGATCGGCCAGGACCTGTCCATCGGCTACCTGTCCCACGACGCCGAGACCGTGCAGCTGTACTTCCAGGAAAGCCTCACCTTCCTGGTCAACACCGCCGAGGCGGCGGTCGCGCTCGACGCCTGAGTCCGGCCCGTGACCGGGCGGCCCGCTTCTGCCAGAATCGGGTCGGCCCGGTCGTAGGCGGAACCGGCCACGAGGGAGGTCGCATGTCTGCGGTACGTGCCGGTGTCGTTCCGGCGGGGCGAAGCCTGCTCTACTGCGCGATCGGCGCGCTGGTCGCCACCGGTGTCGTCGGGTTGTGTCTGGCGATGTTCGGCGTGAACCGGATCTTCGCGTGGATCCTGCTCGGTGTCGCGGCGGGTATCGGCGTGGGCGCGGCGCTGTTCACGCGCGATGTCGTGGAGCTGACCGAGCACTCGATCTCGGTCCGCGCCCCGTTCCGCGCGGCGACCGTGCCGTGGGATCGCGTCGTCGGCGGCCGCTTCACCCTCGACGAGCACGCCCGCTGGGCCCTGGCGCTCGACCTCAACGGCGGATCGAGCGACGAACTCGTCCTGCTGTCGATCCCGCCGGTCCTCGGACCGGTCTCGGGCGCCTACGACATGCGCAAGCGCGAACAGGTCACCGAGATCCGGGAGTTGCTGCGCGCCAAGCGCGTTCCCATCACCGTGCTGCCCGAGATCGCGGAAGCCCTGAGCGAGCACTGGCAGATCGCCCCGCCGACCGCCCGCTGACCACGCCCGAGGTTCAGTCCGCCGCGATCTCGCCGACGCGCGCGAGCAACGCCTCGGCGGCCGCCCGCACCGGCGCGGGGTCACCGTCGTAACCGACGATGCGCGCGATCGCGTCCGGGATGACGTATTCCGTCTCGGGCCCGGCCACCCCCTCATCCGACCGGATGCCGATCACGGTCTCCACCAGTCGGAACGGCAGAATCCGCGCGTCGTCGCCGACCCGCGCCGCCGTCGCGGCGGCGACCGCCAGCCGCTCGTAGTGCGCCCGCAGTTCGTCGCGCCGCCGCCGGAATTCTCCGAAGCGCTCGGTGCGCAGCTCCGGCAGCAGGTACAGCGCGCCGAGATTCCAACGCGCGGTGCGTAACTGACGCACGTCGAACAGCGCCAGCGCGTAGAGCTCGGTCACGGCGTCCTCGGGCTCGTCCCGCATCCGCTCGGCCAATTCCACCGGGCCCGCGATGGTCTCGGCCAGCAGCGCGTCGAGAATGTCGTCCTTGGCCGCGAAATGGTGATACAGCGACGCCTGCCGGATGCCGACCGCGTCGGCCACCGCGCGGGTGGAGGTATTGGCGTAGCCCTGCGTGGTGAACAGTTCCGCCGCCGCGTCGAGGATCTCCGCGCGCGGCGTGGTCCCCTGCCTGCGCCGCTGTGCCAGCCGGGGACGCCCGGGACCGAGGTTTGCCACCGATCGATTCTGTCATCGGTCCGAATGGCGGCCACGGCGGGCACCTCACCAGCGCCGATGACGCGCGGTCGAATTCCTGTCATTCGACAGAAACCTGGGCAACGCAGAAGTAACCGGGAGCCCCATAGTCGATACACGCACGACACCGTTCGAGCGATCACGCGCGCAAAACTATCGACTGATAGATATTTGGCCGCACCGCCGAAGGACACCGACATGGCCACGACTCTCGATTCCCCCGCCGTCCCGCCCGGAACCGGCCGCGACAGCGCCGATCTCGCCCGCTTCGGCTACGAGCCCGTGCTGCACCGCAAGCTGGGCCGCTACGCCTCCTTCGCGGCGGGCTTCTCGTTCGTCTCGATTCTCACCACGATCTTCCAGTTCTTCGGCTTCGGCTACGGCTTCGGCGGCGCCGCGTTCTTCTGGACCTGGCCGCTGGTCTTCGCCGGTCAGTTCCTGGTCGCCCTGAACTTCGCCGAACTCGCCGCCCGGTACCCGATCTCGGGCTGTATCTACCAGTGGTCGCGGCGCCTGGCCGGTGGCCTGGTCGGCTGGTTCGCGGGCTGGATGATGGTGATCGCGCAGGTCGTCACCGCCGCAGCGGCCGCGATCGCGTTGCAGGTGGTGCTGCCCTCGATCTGGAGCGGATTCCAGATCATCGGCACCGACACCGCGCTCACCTCCCGCGACGGCGCCATGAACGCGGTGCTGCTGGGCAGTGTGCTGCTGGTGCTCACCACCACGATCAATGTGATCGGCATCGACCTGATGGCCAGGATCAACTCCATCGGCGTCACCATCGAGATCGTCGGCGTGCTCGCGATCATCGCGCTGTTCTTCACCGGCGCCGAACGCGGGCCCGATGTGGTGCTGCACACCGATCAGGCCGCGCCGGGCCCCTACTGGGCCGCGTTCCTGGTCTCGGGTCTGATGGCCGCGTACGTGATGGTCGGATTCGATTCCGCCGGTGAGCTTTCCGAGGAGACCAAGAACCCGCGCCGGGTGGCGCCGCGCACCATCCTGCTGGCGCTGTCGATGTCGGCGCTGGGTGGCGGGCTCATGCTGATCGGCGCGCTCATGGCGGCACCGAGCCTGTCCGACGGCGAATTGACCTCGGGTGGACTGGCTTACGTCATCACCGCGAAGCTGAACAGCCCCGCTGGCTCGGTACTGCTCGGGTGTGTCGCGGTCGCGGTGATCGTGTGCACGCTGGCCATCCAGACCGCCGGATCGCGCCTGATGTTCTCCATGGCCCGCGACGGCAAACTGCCGTTCTCCCAGGCACTCTCGACCGTGCACCCGCGTTTCGGCACGCCCGTCTGGCCCGCCGTGGTGATCGGCGCGCTCGGCATCGGCCTGCTGGTGCTGAACCTGGGCAACCCCGCCATCTTCGCCACCCTGGCCAGCGTGTGCATCGTCAGCCTGTATGTGGCGTATCTGCTGGTGACGGTGCCGCTGCTGGTGCGCCGGATCAAGGGCCTGCCCGCCGTGGACGACCCGTCGCTGTTCACCCTGGGCCGCTGGGGCGTCCCGATCAACGCGCTCGCGGTGGTCTGGGGCGTCGCCATGGTGGTCAACCTGGCCTGGCCGCGCCCGGAGGTCTACACCCCGGAGGGCGGCAGCTGGTGGCAGCTGTGGGCCGGACCGCTGTCGGTGCTGGTCATCCTCGGCACCGGCGCGGTCGTCTACCGCTTCGTCGTGGCTGCCTCCGACCCGGCACCCACCATCGAGCCCGCCCCCGCGTAGCCGGGGCACGACCGCACGAAGAGACCGGGGCGGCGCGCGCACCATCACCATCGCCCCGGTCCACCGGTATCAGGGGGCTTCCCCCCAGCCCATCGACCCCATCGAGCGCGAGCAGCGTTGTTCGCCGAGGAGATCGCGATGACCAGTACCCAGTCCACCGAGGGCGCCCGCGCCCACGCGCGTGCCCAGGCCGCCGCGGCCGTCCTCGCGCAGCCCGATCTCCCCGCCGGAGTCGATCCGGACGCGATCGTCTTCGCCCAGCGCGTTCCCTCCGGCGGCTACACCACCGTCGTGCTGGGGCGCGGCACCCGGGTCCGGCTGGCCGACCCGTCCGGCACCACCTGCGCGCACCTGTTGCTGCTGCGCGCCGAGGCCCCGTGGGAGCGGCTCAATGTCGCCGACACGGTGAAGGTGCCGTGGCAGGCGTATCTGAGCGCGGGCCATCCCCTGCTCTCGGATCAGGGCCGCGTGCTGGCCACCGTGCTCGCCGATTCCTCCGGCCAGCACGACACGCTCTGCGGCCCGAGCGCCGAAGGTCGCCACCAGTTGCACCTGGCCGGTGCCAAGCACGGGCTGGAACCCCGCGATGTCGGCCCGTCGATCTCGCTGTTCCGCGGCGTCCGGGTCGAGGCCGACGGCGCTCTCGTCGCGACCGGCAACGCGCACCCGGGCGCCACCGTCGACCTGCTCATCCACCTCCCGGTGACGCTGCTGGTCGCCACCGCCGCCCATCCCCTCGATGACAGCCCCACCGGCGACCTCGACGTGGTGGCCTGGCCCGCCCCCGCCGACCTGGCCACCCTGCCCAACGACGACCCGGAATACCGCCGGGCCGTGGACAACACCGAAGCCGCCTGGGCGGCCGCGCTGAACCAGGAGGTGTCGGCATGACCGCCGCGACCCGCACCGTCGTCCTCGACGAGACCGTGCCCGCGCAGGCCCCGTGGTCGGCGATCGTCCGGGCGGGCGACCAGCTCGAGATCATCGACCTGCACGGCAACCAGGCCGTCGACTGCCTGCTCTACTCCGCCGCCGACCGCACCGACCGCTACAGTGCCCAGGCCACCGTCGCCGCCCAGCGCAATATCTTCCTGACCACCGGCAGCGTGCTGCTCACCGAGGCGGGCACCCCGCTGATGACCGTGCTGGCCGACGAGGTCGGCAATCACGACACCATCGCGGGCGCCTGCTCGCAGGAATCCAACACCCTGCGCTACGGCCACCACACCCGCCACCAGCACGCCTGCGTCGAGAACTTCCTCACCGCCGCCCTCGAGTGGGGCCTGGGCAAACGCGACCTGGTGTCGAACATCAACTGGTTCATGAACGTCCCGGTCGAGGCCGACGGCACCCTCGGCATCGTCGACGGGCTCTCGGCCCCCGGCAAGAAGGTCGTCCTCCGCGCCGAGATCGACACCCTGGTCCTGGTCTCCAACTGCCCCCAGATCAACAATCCCTGCAACGGTTTCGACCCCACGCCCGTGCGCATGGTGGTGACCCGATGAGCCCCGTCACCACCGAGGCGCCCAGGGTCGACCTGTCCGAGATCGACACCGCACCGGCCGTGCGGTGCGTCGAGGTGGTGCGGCCCGGGATGCAGACCACCGTGCAGGACTGGCCGGGCCGAATCGGCTACTGGCACATCGGTGTTCCACCGTCAGGCCCCATGGATGACCTGTCGTTCCGCCTCGGCAACCGCGTCCTAGGCAACCCCGAAGGCGCCGCCGGACTCGAGTGCACCCTCGGCGGCCCCGCCCTGCGGTTCGCCGAGCCGACCTGGGTGTGTGTGACCGGCGCCGTCGCCGACGTGCGCGTCGACGGGCGGCCGGTCGAACAGTGGCGCAACGTCGAGGTCCCGGCCGGTGGCCTGCTCGACGTGGGCGCCATCCGCGGCCCCGGCATGCGCGCCTACATCCTGATCTCCGGCGGCATCGAGGTCGAGCGATTCCTCGGCAGCGCTGCCACTTTCACCCTGGGCAAGTTCGGCGGCGGCACCGGCGCCGCCCTGCGCGCCGACGACACCCTGCCCCTCGGCCAGCCCGTCTCCCGCCTGGCCCCCGCCGTCCCCATGTCCGACATCCCCGCCTTCGGTCGCCGCTGGGAACTGGCCGTCACCGAGGGTCCGCACGGCGCGCCGGAGTTCTTCACCCGCAACGACTTCGACACCATCCTCGGCACCGACTACGAGGTGCACTTCAACTCCGATCGCACCGGTGTGCGCCTGATCGGCCCCAAGCCGGAGTGGGCCCGCACCGACGGCGGCGAGGCAGGGCTGCACCCGTCGAACATCCACGACAACGCCTATACGATCGGCGCGCTCGACTTCACCGGCGACACCCCGATCCTGCTCGGCCCCGACGGCCCGAGCCTGGGCGGCTTCGTCTGCCCGGTCACCGTCGTCGCCGCCGACCGCTGGAAGCTCGGCCAACTCGCCCCCGGCGACACCGTGCGCTTCGTGGCCGTCCGCGCCGAACAGGCCGCGCCCGCGCGCGAACTCGGCCCCGCCCGGCGCGCCTCGCTCGGCACCGTCCTCTCGGCGGGCCGCGACGGGGACGACGGCATCCTGCGCCGCACCGAGGTCGACGACGAGACCCGCGTGACCTACCGCCGCCAGGGTGACGACGGCGTCCTGGTCGAATACGGCACCCTCACCCTCGATCTCGGGCTGCGGGCCCGCGTCCACGCCCTGCACCAGCACCTCGTCGCGGTCCGTCCGCGCGGCGTCATCGAACTCACCCCGGGCATCCGCTCCCTGCAGATCCGCGTCGACCCTGCCGTCCTGCCCATCCCCCGGCTGCTCGACCTGCTCACCGAGGCCGAAACGCTGCTGCCCGACTCCGATCAACTGGTGGTGCCGAGCCGAACCGTCCACCTGCCGCTGTCCTGGGACGACCCGTCGACCCGCGAGGCCATCACCCGCTACATGCACGGCGTGCGCGCCGACGCCCCCTGGTGCCCGTGGAACATCGAGTTCATCCGCCGGATGAACGGCCTGACCTCGGTCGATGACGTCTACCGCACCGTCTTCGACGCCGAATACCTCGTCCTCGGGCTGGGTGATGTGTACCTGGGCGCCCCGGTGGCCACGCCCACCGATCCCCGACACCGCCTGGTCACCACCAAATACAACCCCGCCCGCACCTGGACCCCCGAGAACGCCGTCGGCATCGGCGGCGCCTACCTGTGCATCTACGGCATGGAGGGCCCCGGCGGCTACCAGTTCGTCGGCCGCACCACCCAGGTCTGGAACCACCGCGCCCGCCCCACCGGCACCGCGGGCCCCGGCGTCGACCACTTCGCCACCGAAACCCCATGGCTGCTGCGCTATTTCGACCGCATCCGCTGGTATCCCGTCGAGCCCGACGAATTGCTCGATCTGCGCGCGGATTTCGCCGCGGGCAAGGTGGACGTCACCGTGGCCGACGGCGAGTTCCGCCTGGCCGACTATCGCCGCTTCCTCGCCGACAACGCCACCGACATCGCGGATTTCCGCGCCGTGCAGGCCGAAGCCTTCGCCGCCGAACGTCAATCCTGGCGCACTGCGGGCGAACTCGCCGACTGAAGCCTGGACGAGCGGCGTCAGCCGTCCTCGGCGGCGAGCGCGTCGGCGAGCGCCGTCGCCGCCGGATTCGTGGCATCGCGAATGACGCGCAACCCGGTGACCAGGCCCTCGAGCTGCTCCGGCGTCAGCAATCCGGTCAGCCAGCGGTCCAGCGCGGCCAGATAGTCCGGCAGCACCTGTTCGAGGCGACGGACCCCGTCCTCGGTGAGTGCCGCGTGGGCGCTGCGCCGATCGGCGGGGTCGAGCTGCCGCTCCACCAGCCCGGCCCTGGCCAGCCGGTCGACGAGCCTGGTCACCCCACTGGTGGACAGCTCGGTCTGCGCCGCCAGATCCGACATCCGCAGCCGACGGCCCGCCGACCTGCTCAGCCGCATGAGCGCGTTGAGATCGAGACCGGACAGGCCGTGCGCGTGCCAGGTGGGTTCGAGTTTCGCAAGGAGGCCACTGTTCGCCTCGAAGAGCAGACCGGCGCTGGTCAACCGGGGATCGTCGAACAGTTCTTGCGCGGACATGTCACCACCCTAGCCGATATTTGCCATGCGGATAGTTGACGCGAGGAATATCTACGAGTAGACCTATGTCTACGCAATATTCCTCGCAGCAACTATTGGAGTGATCATGCAGCACAACACCTGGGTCGCCGGTTTCCGCACCGGCGTGATCAGCCCGTACGAGCAGATCAAGCTCGCCGAATCACGGGGGTTCGCCGACGAGACCGTCCGCCAGATCCTGCACCTGGCCGGTGGCGGCGACGCGGTGCGCGTACGGCTGACCAACCGCTACGGCACCACCCCGCTGACGATCGGCGCCGCGCGGGTCGCCCGCCGCAAGACCGGGTCGGCGATCGTCGCCGATACGGCACGAGAGGTGCGCTTCGACGGCGCGGCCAGCGCGGTGATCGCCCCCGGCGCGGAGCTGGTGAGCGATCCGATCGATCTTCCGGTCGACGCGGGTACGGACCTGATGCTGAGCCTGTACCTGCCAGAACCCACCGGCCCGGCGACCTTCTCGCATCAGCCGGGCGAGATCACCTATGTACCCACCGGAGACCGCACCGCCGACACAGAACTCACTGCGGCACAAGAGGTTCCGGCGCGATTCTTCGTCACCGGGATCGACGTCCTCGCACCCGCCGACACCCCGGTGGCCGTGGCCCTGGGCGACTCGTGGTTCGAGGGTTTCGGCACCACACCGAGTACCAATCGCCGGTCGATCGACGCGCTCAATGCCCGCCTCGACCACGGCTGGGTGGTCAACAACGGCATCTCCGGCAACCGCCTCACCGCCGAGGAGATCGGCGAATCCGGCCTCGCCCGAGCGGATTCCGACGCGTTCACCGTCCCCGGCGTCACCGATGTGCTGCTGAACTTCGGTATCAACGATCTGATTCTCGGCGCCCAGGCCGGTCAGCCCCCGGCCACCGCCGAGGACCTGATCACCGCCTTCACCGACCTGGCGACCCGCGCCCACGCCGCCGGTCTGCGCGTCCACGCCGCCACCATCGGCCCGTACGCGGGCTGCGTCTACCCCGGCATGCCGCTGCTGGAAACCCAGCCGACGCGGACCGCCGTCAACGAATGGTTGCGTGCCACCGACGTTTTCGACTCGATCTTCGATGTCGATCGCGCGGTGGCCGATCCGGCCCGCCCCGACCATCTGCGCGCCGAGTTCGACAGCGGCGACGGCATGCACCTCAACGATGCCGGGGCCGCCGCGATGGCGGCGACGGTCGGCACCCTGTTCGGTCGCGCGCTCACCCGGTGACCGCGGCGACCGCCTCGATCTCGATGAGCGCGCCCTCGACCGCCAGGCCGGAGACGAACGCGAAGGTGATGGCGGGCGGATGCGGGGTGCGCTCCCAGGCGGCACCGAAGGCGGCGAAGCCCTCCTGCAAGCTCTCGCCCTCCTTGATGAGCAGGTTCCACTTGACCACGTCGGCGGGCTCGGCCCCGGCCGCCTCGAGGCAGGCCCGCAGGTTGACCAAGGTCTGCCGGACCTGCGAGGCGAGGTCGGGGCCGACGACCCGGCCGGTGGCGTCCACGCCGTTCTGGCCACCGATGTAGACCAGGTCGGCACCGGCGGGCACTCGCACCACCTGGGAGAACGCCGGGTTGCTGTGCAGGGTGTCGGGATTGATGTAAGTCGCGATTGCCATACGCATACCGTAACCAGTTAAACTGGTGTCATGCAAGAGCGAAAATCTCTCCCACCTGACGTGCGTCGTCGTTTCCGCACCGGTCGGCCCTGCCTGGACCTGGTACACACCGGCGGCGAGGGCGCGCTGGCGGTCTGGGAAATCGTGCACACCGCCGAGGACCTGGGCCGCTGGCTCGGCGTCATCCTGGAGATCCCCGACATCACCGCCGAGGACGCCGACCTCGCCGCTTTCCGCGTCCTGCGCACCGCGCTGTCCCGCGGCGCCTTCGGCCGGGCATCGGGAAACCCCCTGTCCCCCAGCGATATCGAGACGATCAACAACGCCGCGAGCGAGCCCCCGCTGATACCCCGGCTCGCCGCGGACCTGACGACCAGTTACCCGGCCCCCACCGCCGCAGCGGCGCTGTCGACCCTGGCCCGCGACGCGATCGACCTGTTCACCGGCCCCCTGGCCGATCGCATCCGCGTCTGCGCCTCCGAGAACTGCGGGCTGCTGTTCGTCGACGCCTCACGCCCCGGCCGCCGCAAATGGTGCTCGATGGACCGCTGCGGCAACCTCAGCAAGGTCGCCAAGTACCGCGAGTCACACAGCACCGACGCGGGCGCCTAGCAGCGTCGATTCAGAGTCCGTACTTGCGGACGAATTCCTCGGTGAGGTCGATGGCGGGCAGGCCGTGATCGGTCGCGCTGGTATCCACCGCGGTCTCCTCGATCAACCGCTCCGGCTCCGGCGGCAACTGCCGCCACTGCGCCCGCGGGTCCGCCTCGGCACCGTGCTGATCGCTCATGTCCCCTCCCCTTCTCCACTATCCAGAATACAGGACCGTCTTCCCCGAAGCATGTCCCCGCGCAAAGACTTCCACCGCCCGCGCGGCCTCTGCCAGCGGAAACCGGCGCTCGATGACCGGACGTACCTGCCCGCTCGCGACGAGGGAGGCCAGATACTCGAGATCGCTCGCGGCCGGTCGCATCAGCAGCGCCTTGATGGTCTGGCGCGTGCACAGGTCGGTGAGCGCTACCTGGGCGAGCCAGACGACGGGGCCTAGCCAGTTGTCGCCGGGTGCCGCCGCGGAGGAGATGAACACGCCGTCGGGCGTCAGCGCGCGACGGCACTGCCGCAGAGAGCGATTGCCCGCCAGGTCGAAGATCGCGTCGTAGGGCTCGTCGGTGTGGGTGAAATCGTCGGTGGTGTAGTCGATCACGACATCCGCGCCGATCTCGCGCACCATCGCGAGATGGCGGGTGCCGCACACCGCCGTCACGTGCGCGCCCAGCGCCTTCGCGATCTGCACCGCGAAAGTCCCGACGCCCCCGGATGCCCCGTTGACGAGCACCCGCTGCCCCGGCCGGATCTCACCGATATCGCGTAACCCCTGCAACGCCGTCATGCCCGAATCCGGAATCGCCGCAGCGTCTTCCATGCTCAGCCCGGTCGGAACGAGCGCGAAGGACTCCGCCGCCGCGCACACGTAGTCGGCGAAGCCACCGCTGGACACCTCCCCGAAAACCCGGTCACCGACCCGGAATTCGGTCACCGACGCGCCGGTCGCGACCACCTCGCCCGCCAGGCTCTGGCCGATCATCGGGCGCTTGGGCCCGCGCAGTCCGAAGCCGAGCCGGAGCAGGTAGGGGGTGCCGTTGAGCAGATGCAGATCCCCGCTGCACAGCGAGGCCGCTGCCACCTGGACCAGCACCTCGTGCGCGCCGGGCACCGGTCGCGGCACGCGTTCGGTACGCAACACCTCGCTGCCGCCGTATCGGGGCGCCACCCACGCGGTCATCGTCGCCGTCTCGACCTCGGTCATGCCTGCCCCATCTCTACTTACGGTGTAAGTCTCTACGGACAGACGGTACGCTTACGCCGTAAGTAGGTCAAGGACGACAGTCAGGAGCCGCGGTGGCCCCGCGTACCCCGCTCACCAGGGCACGAGTCCTGCGCGCGGCGATCGAACTCGCCGATCAGGAGGGGCTGGACGCGCTGTCGATGCGCAAGCTGGCCAAGGTCGTCGGTGTGGAGGCGATGTCGCTGTACAACCACGTCGCCAACAAGGACGACCTGCTCGACGGCCTCTGCGACCTTGTCGTCGCCGAGATGTACGTCCCCCGCGCCGACGGCGACTGGCGCGCCGAACTACGTCGCCGCGCGATCTCCGCGCACGAGGTCCTGCTGCGCCATCGCTGGGCCACCGGCCTGATCGGCTCCCGCGTCAATGTCGGCCCCGCCATGCTGCGCTACGTCGACGCCACCCTCGGCTGCCTGATCACCGCGGGCTTCACCTACGAACAGGCCGACCACGCCTGGAACGCCCTGGACAGCCACATCTACGGCTTCACCCTCCAAGCCATCAACTTCCCCCTCGACCCCGCCGACTACGCCTCGGCCGCAACCCGATTCCTCCCCCTCATCCCCCCGGACACCCACCCCCACATGCACACCCTCACCACCCTCGTCAGCACCGGCTCCCACTCCGGCACCGCCGACTTCACCTTCGGCCTCGACCTACTCCTCGACGGCCTCGCCCGCCTCCACTGACACCGCTACCGGGGAACCAGGTCACCGGGATCGAAGGTCACCTCGAACGGTGCGCTCGCCTACCAGGGATGGCCTGGTAGGCGAGCGGGGGCTACTGCGCCACGATCACCGTGATCTCGCCGTCGGCCGCGTCGGTGGTATCGCCCGCGACCACGAACCAGTGCGTGACCTCCCCGTCGGCCAGGTCGTCGGCGACTTCGCCGTCGGGGAGGACCGAGAGGGCGCCCGCGGTGGACGCGGCCAGGAATTCCTGGACGGCGGCGGGGCCGGAGGCGTGGGTGGTGTAGGTGGTGCACTCGTAGTCGATGCCGTGTTCGTCGCGGAGGCGGTCGGCGAGGGACAGCGCGGCGCTCTGGGTGAGCGTCGTGGTGGCCTCGGCGGTGGCCAGGACGAAGGCGGGGTGGTCTTCGGTGAGCGGGCGGACGCGGTCGGCGTAGGAGACCGGATGCGCCGCGGCGGCGGCGATCTCGGCGTCGACGTCGGCCAGGACCAGCCACTGGCCCGCCACTCCGGCGACGGGTTCGGCGCTGATGCCGAACTCGGCGCCCGCGGCGGCGATCTCCACGCCGGTGAGTTCCCCGGCGAAGAGCACCGCGGCTCCGGCCTTCTGGACCGCCCAGGCGGCCAGCACCGAGTCCACACCGCGCGGCAGCGAGACGGCGACCACGTCACCGGGTCCGGCACCGCGCGCGATGAGCACGCGGGCCAGCTGCGAGGACTTGCGATCCAGTGCGCTGTAGGCGATCTCGCTGTCGCCGCGCAGCAGGGCGGGTGCCTGCGGATCGGCTTCGACGACCTCGGCGAGCACCTTGGCCACCGTCTGCGCGCCCACCCCGGCCGTGGCGACCGGCGCCGGAGCGGCGGCGGTCACGCCGGACTCGGCGAGCAGCTGGGCGCGTTCCCCGGCATCGAGGATGTCGATGTCGCCGACCAGCCCGTTCGGGTTGTCGAGCAGCTCGTCGAGCACCCGCAGCAGACGCGCGGACAGGGTGCGGACCTCGTCCTCGGTGTAGGTGCTGCGCAGGTAGCGCAGGGTGATCTCGATGGTCGACTCGGCCATCACCACCAGCGTGAGCGGGTAGTGGGTGGCGTCGTCGAGGCCCACCCCGGTGACCTGCATGCCGTCGATCGAGCTCGCCGCGGTGACGGCGTCCTTGTCCATCGGGTAGGACTCGAACACCAGCAGCGTGTCGAACGCCGCACCGGCCCCGGCGACCCGCTGGATGTCGGACAGACCCACGTAGTGGTGGCTGAGCAGGTCGGCCTGTTCGGCCTGCACCCGCTTGGTCAGCTCCTCGGCGCTGATCCGGTCGTCGATCTGGACGCGCACCGGCAGGGTGTTGATGAACAGGCCGACCATCGACTCCACGCCGGGCAGTTCGGCCGGACGACCGGACACCGTCGCGCCGAACACCACGTCGTCGCGGCCCGTCAGGCGGCCGACGACGATGCCCCACGCGGTCTGCAGCAGCGTGTTCACGGTGACACCGAGTTCACCGGCGTGCTTGCTCAGCGCCCTGGTGCGGTCGTTGTCGATCTCGACGACGACCTTGCCGATCTCGTAGCGCTCCTCGGTGCGCGGCGCGGGCGCGAGCTGGGTGGGGCCCTCGACCCCGGCCAGCGCCTCGGCCCAGACCCCCAGCGACACTTCCCGATCCCAGCCCGACAGGAAGGACAGGAAGTTGCGGTAGGAGGCCACGCGCGGCAGCGCGGTGAGATCACCGTGCACCGCGTAGAGCACCAGCAGATCGCGCATGAGCAGCGGCATGGACCAGCCGTCGATCAGAATGTGGTGCACCGTGATCGCCAGGTGCGACTGTCCCTCGTCGGTCTTGTAGAGACCGAAGCGGATCAGCGGCGCGGTGGCCATGTCGAACTGGTTGGCCCGGTCGGCGACCAGCAGTTCCTGCATGCGCGGCAGGCGCTGCGCCTCGGGCAGGTCGGTCAGGTCGACCTCGCGCCACGGCACCTCGAGCTCCGACATCACCACCTGCACCGGCTGACCGGCCGAGTCGGTGACGAACGCGGTCCGCAGGTTCGGGTACCGGTCGAGTACGGCCTGGGCCGCGCCGCGCAGGCGTTCGGTGTCGAGCGTGCCGGTCAGGTCGAGCACGGCCTGCACGGTGTAGACGTCGACGGTCGCCGAGCTGAGCATGGCGTGGAACATCAGGCCCGCCTGCAGCGGCGAGAGCGGCCACACCTCGGCCAGCGCCGGGTAGTCGCCCTCCCACTGCTCGAGGTCGGTCTGGTCGACCCGCACCAGCGGCATGTCCGACGGGGTGAAACCGCCCGCGTCGGCACGCCGCGCGTGGGTGGCCAGCGCGGTGAGCGCGGCGACGAACAGGTCGGCGAACTCCTGGGCCTGTTCGACGGTCAGCAGGCCGGTCGGGAACGCGATGTTCGCGCCGAGCCGCGGGCCGTCCTCGCCATCGTTGACGATGGCGTTGATGTCCAGCGTCGCGTTGGCGGGCATGTCCAGGTCCATCTCGGCGTCGAGCTGACCCAGATCGGCCACCGGCACCCAGCCCAGTTCGGCCAGTTCGGCCGGGATCTCCCCGGCGGTGGCGCGACCGAGGTAGTTGAAGCTGATCTGGCCGACGCTGGGCAGCTCGGCGCCCTCGGCGGTCAGGTACTTGACCATGCCGTAGCCGATGCCCTTGTCGGGCACGGCCAGCATCTGCTCCTTGACCGACTTGATCACGGTGCCGAGCACGGCGCCGCCCGCGAAGGCGTCGTCGAGATCGGCCCCGGCCAGATCCAGCCGGACCGGGAAGGCGGTGGTGAACCAGCCGACGGTGCGCGAGAGATCCGCACCGGCGACGATCTCCTCCTGGCGGCCGTGGCCCTCCAGCTTGATCAGCGCCGCCGTGCCGGATTCATCACCGCGCCAACGGGATACGGCCAGCGCGAGTGCGGTGAGCAGACCGTCGTTGACGCCGCCGTGGTACAGGCCGGGGATGGCCGTGAGCACCGCGTCGGTGACCTCCGGCGACAGGGTGACCTGCACCCGGTCGACGGTGGCGAAGGTGTCGACCCGCGGATCGAAGGCCCGCGCGCCGAGCTGCGGGTCGACGGTGGCCGAGACCTCGCGCCAGAACGGCAGTTCCGCGCGCCGCTCACCCGCCTGCTCGACCAGGCTGTGCGCCCAGCGCCGCATGGAGGTGCCGTTGGCGGGCAGGGCCACCGGCTGACCGGCCGCGATCTGGCCCCAGGCCATGCCGAGGTCCGGGATCAGGATGCGCCAGGACACACCGTCGATGACGAAGTGGTGGCCGACGATGAGCAGCGCGTCGCGACGGCGCGGGCCCTCGGAGTTCTCGCCGAAGGCGAACCAGACGAACTGCACCATGGCCGCGTTCGCCGGATCGAGCCTGCCCATGGCCTCGTCGTATTCGACACTGGCCAGCTTGGACAGCTGCTCGTCGGAGACCTCGCCCGGCACCTCGACCCGGCGCACCAGCGCGGCCACGTCGACCTCGCCGGGCGCCAAAGCCTCGAAGACCCATCCGTTCTCGCCGTCACGAGCGACGCGCGAGCGCAGCACGTCGTGGTGGTCGAAGACCGCGCCGATGGTGCCGTGCAGCACCTCTTCGGTCAGGTTCTCCGGCAGGCGCAGCACCATCGACTGGGAGAACCGGTCATAGGTGGAGCCACTGCTGAGGATCTGGCGCATGATCGGCAGCATCGGGATGTCACCGACACCGCCGCCCGGCAGTTCCTCGAGGACGATCTGATCCGCGTCGCCCGCGAGCACGGCGATCTCGGCCAGTCCGGCCACGCTGCGCTTCTCGAACACGTCACGCGGCTTGAACAGCACGCCGCGGTCCTTGGCCCGCGAGACCAGCTGGATGGACAGGATCGAGTCACCGCCGAGGGCGAAGAACGAATCGTCCAGGCCGACCGCGTCGACACCGAGCACCTCGGCGAAGACGGTGGCGATGATCGCCTCGACTTCGCTGGTGGGGGTGCGGAACTCGCGCGGGGCCAGCACCGGCTCGGGCAGGGCGCGACGATCGAGCTTGCCCGCGGGGGTCAGCGGGATCTCGTCGAGCACCATGACCGCGGCGGGCACCATGTGCGCGGGCAGCTGCTGGGCCGCGTACTCGACCAGGTCGGCGGGGTCGGGCGCCGCGCCGGAGACCGCGCGGACGTAGGACACCAGGATGGTGGCGCCCGCGTCGGTGGTGCGGCCGATGGTGGCGGCGAACTCGACGTCGTCGTGCGCGGTGAGCACCGCGTCGATCTCGCCCAGTTCGATCCGGAAACCGCGGACCTTCACCTGGAAGTCGTTGCGGCCCACGTACTCCACGACGGCCTTGCCGTGGACGGTGCGCCAGGCGACCACGTCACCGGTGCGGTAGAGCCGCTCGCCGTCGCCGTACGGGCTGGCCACGAAGCGCTCGGCGGTGAGGCCGTGGCGCGCGTGGTAGCCGCGGGCCAGCGGGACGCCGCCCAGGTACAGCTCACCGGCCACGCCCTCGGGGACCGGGCGCAGGCGGTTGTCGAGCACGTACACGGTGGCGCCCGCGATCGGCCCACCGATGTTCATGGTGTCGCCGGGCAGCAGCGGGTCGGACAGGTTGGTCGCGATGGTCGCCTCGGTCGGGCCGTAGGCGTTGTAGAACCGGTGCCGCGCCGGGTCGGTGCCCGCGCTGTGCCAGTTCGCCACCAGGTCGACCGGGGCCTTGTCGCCACCGACGATCAGCGCCTCCAGCCCGGCCAGTGCGGCCGGTTCCATCGACGCCGCGACCAGCGGGGTGAGGAACACGTGGGTCAGCCGCTCACCCACGATGATCTCGGCCAGCTCCTCGCCACCGACCACACCGACCGGCGTGATGACGAGCGCGCCCGCCGAGCCGACGGCCAGCAGGAACTCGAGGATCGAGGCGTCGAAGGACGGCGAGGCGAAGGCCAACGTGCGCGCGTCCTTGCCGAGCCCGAACTGCGCCACCTCGGCGGCGGCGAAGTTGGCCACACCCGTGTGGCTGACGACGACGCCCTTGGGCAGACCCGTCGAACCCGAGGTGTAGATCATGTACGCCGTGTTGGCCGACCGCACCGCACCGTGGCGGTCCGCGTCGGTGATCGGCGCGGCGGACTGCTCGGCCGCCTCGGTGTGCAGGGCGGTGTCGTCGAGCACCAGCCACTCGCCCAGCGCGGGCGCGGGCAGGTGGTCGACCTCGGCGGACACCGTGATGCCCAGTGCCGCACCCGAATCCGACATCATGTGCGCGATGCGCTCGGCCGGGTACTTCGGGTCGACCGGCAGGAACGCCGCGCCCGACTTGATCACGGCCCAGATGGCGAGCGTGGTCTCCAGCGAGCGCTGCATGGCGATGGCGACGACCGTCTCCGGTGCGGCGCCGCGCGCGATGAGTACGCGGGCGAGGCGCGAGGAGGCCACGTCCAGATCGGCGTAGGTCAGCGAGCGGCCGACACCGGGCGCGATGATGGCCTGGCCGTCCGGGTTGGTCGCCACGGCCTGGGCCAGCAGCTCCGGCAGCGTGCTCGTCGACGCGGCGGGACCGCCGGTGCGGGTGAGCAGTTCGGTGCGCTCGACGCCGTCGAGGAGTTCGAGATCGCCCACCGGGGTGGTGGTGTCGGCGACGACCTCGGCGAGCAGGCGCTGGAAGCGCTGCGCGAACTTCTCCACCGTCGACTGATCGAACAGGTCACTGGCGTAGGAGAACTCGGCGTAGGCACCGGCCTCGTCACCGGCCGCCGCTTCCCGCACGGTGAGCAGCAGGTCGAACTTGGCGGTGTCGACGTCGAAGTCGACGGCCGAGACCGACAGCCCCGGCAGCTCGAAGCTCGCGTCGGGCAGGTTCTCGAACGACAGCGCCACCTGGAACAGCGGGTGCCGCGCGGTGGAGCGCTCGGGGTTGAGCAGTTCCACCAGACGCTCGAACGGGATGTCGGCGTGCGCGAACGCGGCCAGGTCGGCGTCCTTGGCCTGGGTGAGCAGTTCGGCGAAGCTGTCCTGCCCGTGCACCTGGGTGCGCAGGGCCAGCGTGTTGACGAACATGCCGATGACGTCGTCGAGTTCGGCCTCACCACGTCCGGCGATCGGGGTGCCGACGACGATGTCCTCGGTGCCCGACAGCCGCGCCAGGAACACCGCGAGCGCGGTGTGCACGACCATGAACAGCGTCGCGTTCCGCTCGCGGGCGATGGCGCAGAGTCCGGCGTGGATCTCGGTGGAGATCGGGAACAGCACCCGGCCACCGGCGAAGGACTGCGTGCTCGGACGCGGTCGGTCCAGCGGCAGGTTCAGCTCGTCGGGCACACCCGCCAGCGCGCGCTTCCAGTAGTCGGCCTGCTGGGAGACCAGGCTGGTCTCGTCGGCCTCGGAGCCGAGCACCTCGCGCTGCCAGACGCTGAAGTCGGCGTACTGCACCGGCAGCGGCGCCCAGCCGGGTGCTTCCCCGCCCGAGCGGGCGGCGTAGGCCACCATCACGTCGCGGGTCAGCGGGGCCATGGACCAGCCGTCAGCGCTGATGTGGTGGGCGACGAAGACCAGGACGTATTCCTCGTCCGCGACCCGAAGCAGCTTGGCGCGCAACGGAACTTCGTCGAGCACGTCGAAACCGGTGTTGATCAGGGCGGCGATCTCGTCGCGGACCCGTTCGGGAGCAACATTTTCCGGCGTCAGATCGGGGACATTGCCCTCGACCGGCAGGATCACCTGGTACGGGGTGCCGTCGGTCGACGGGTACACCGTGCGCAGGGTCTCGTGCCGGGCCAGCACGTCGGCGACCGCGAGTTGCAGCGCCTCGACGTCCAGCGCGCCCGTCAGGCGGACGGCGACCGGGATGTTGTTCACCGCGGAGCTGGTGTCGAACTGGTTGAGGAACCACATGCGCTGCTGCGCGAGCGAGAGCGGCACCTGGGCCGGACGCGGTCCGGCGACCAGCGCGCGCCGCCCACCGGCACCCGCACCCTGCTCGACCTTCACCGCGAGCCCGGCGACGGTGGACGCCTCGAACAGCAGGCGCACCGGCACCCGGCTGTCCAGGGCGGCGCCGAGGCGGGCCGCGACCTGGGTGGCCAGCAGCGAGTTGCCGCCGAGGGCGAAGAAGTCGTCGTCGGCGCCGACGCGTTCGGCGCCGAGCACGTCGGCGAACACGCCCGCCACGATCTCCTCGATCGGGGTCGAGGGGGCGCGGAACGCCTGGGCCTCGAACTCCGGCTCCGGCAGGGCCTTGCGGTCGAGCTTGCCGTTGACGTTCAACGGCAGCGCGTCGAGCACCACGAACGCGGCCGGGACCATGTACGACGGCAGGCCCTCGGCCAGCGTCGACTTCACCCGAGCCACCTCGATATCCGTACCCACCAGGTACGCCACGAGACGATCGCCGGTGCGCGGGTCGGACTTGGCGATGACGGCGGCCTGCGCGATCTGCGGCAGCGCCAGCAGCGCGGCCTCGATCTCGCCGAGCTCGATGCGGAAGCCGCGGATCTTCACCTGGAAGTCGGTGCGGCCCCGGTAGTCGAGTTCGCCGTGGTGCCAGGCCACCAGGTCACCGGTGCGGTACATGCGGGTACCGGGGGTGAACGGGTTGGCCACGAAACGGTCGGCGGTCAGGTCGGGGCGGCCGAAGTAGCCGCGCGCCAGCTGGGAACCGGCCAGGTAGAGCTCACCGGCGACACCGTCGGGCACCGGACGCAGGCGCGCGTCGAGGACGTACACCTGGCTGTTCCATTCGGGCGCGCCGATGGACACCGAGCCCTGATCGGCCGCGTTCACCCGGTGCGAGGTGATCGAGACCGCGGCCTCGGTGGGGCCGTACAGGTTGAACAGCTCGGTGCGCGGGAACGCGGTGCGCACCCTCTGCGCGAGCGCACCGGGCAGCGCCTCACCGATGGCCAGAATCCGCCACAGCGAATCGGGCATCCCGGCGGCGACCAGCGCGTCGAGCATGGACGGCACCACGTGCAGCGTGGTCACCCACTCGTTCGACATGAGCTCGTTGAGGTACGCCGGATCGCGATGCCCCTCGGGCGAGGCGATCACCAGGCGGCCACCGCACACGGCGGCCGACCAGAACTCCCAGACCGAGAGGTCGAAGGTGGCGGCGGTTTTGAGCAGCACCGCGTCGGCGGCGTCCATCCCGAATTCGACCAGCTTCCACTGCAACTGGTTGGCGATGGCACCGTGCGGCACGGCGACACCCTTCGGACGACCCGTCGAACCGGACGTGAAGATCACGTACGCGGTGTGGGCCGGTCGCAGCGGCTCGGTGCGTTCCGCCTCGGAAATCGGGGCCGCGCTGACGGATTCGAGATCGAGTTCGTCGATCCGCACCAGCGGCGCGACCTCGGTGTCGAACTCGGCCTCGGCATTGGTCAGCACGCAGACCGGTGCCGCCGTCTCGAGGATGTAGTTCGTGCGCTCGGCCGCCTGATCGGGGTCGACCGGCACGTACGCGCCACCGGACTTGGCCACCGCGTACATGGCGACGATCAGGTCCACCGAGCGGCGCAGGGCCAGCGCGACACGGGCCTCCGGGCCGACACCCAGCGAGATCAGGTGGCGGGCCAGACGATTCACGCGCGCGTCGAGTTCGGCGTAGGTCAGCTGGGCACCGTCGTCGGTGACCAGCGCGGTCGCCTTCGGGTCGGCGGCCACGGTCGCGTCGAGCAGCGAGACCAGGGTGGCCTCGGTGTCGACGCGCTGCGCGGTGGCATTGCGGCCGTCGAGCAGCTGGGCGCGCTCGGCCGGGGCCAGCAGTTCGATGTCGCCGACCGCGGTGCGCGGGGTGTCGACGATCGCGCCGAGCAGGCGGACGAACCGCGCCACGAAACCTTCGACCGTGGCGTGGTCGAACAGGTCGGTGGCGTAGGTGAAGATGCCCGAGATGCCTTCGGGCTCACCGGCGTCGCCGTAGCGGTCGGTGGCGATGAGGTGCAGGTCGAACTGCGAGAGCCGCGAGTCGATGTCGAGGCCGGAGACCGTGAGGCCCGGCAGTTCCAGGGTGGCGCGGCTGAGGTTCTGGAACGACAGACCGACCTGGAACAGCGGGTGGCGCGCGGTGGAGCGGACCGGGTTGAGCACCTCGACCAGGCGCTCGAACGGCACGTCGGCATTGGCGAACGCGGCGATGTCGTCCTCGCGCTGGCGGGCCAGCAGCTCGGTGAACGCCTCGCCCCCGTCGACCTTGGTGCGGAACACCAGGGTGTTGACGAACATGCCGATCATGTCGTCGAGGGCGGCCTCGCCGCGACCGGCCATCGGGGTGCCGATGGCGATGTCGTCGGTGCCCGACAGCCGCGCCAGCAGCACGGCCAGCGCGGTGTGCACGACCATGAACAGCGTGGCGCCCTCGGCGCGGGCCAGTTCGACCAGCGCGCGGTGGGTGTCGGCGTCGATCTGGACGTCGACCTTGCTGCCCGCGAAGGTCTGCACGGCCGGACGCGGACGGTCGGCGGGCAGGTCGAGCTGGTCGGGCAGGTCCGCCAGGGCCTGCTTCCAGTGCGCGACCTGCTTGGACGCCATCGAGTCCGGATCGTCCTCGCTGCCGAGCAGTTCGCGCTGCCAGATGCTGTAGTCCGCGTACTGCACGGCCAGCGGGGCCCAGCCGGGTTCCTGACCGGTGGAGCGGGCGGCGTAGGCGGTCATCAGGTCGCGGGTCAGTGGGGCGACCGAGGAACCGTCACCGGAGATGTGGTGCACGACCATCGCCAGCACGAACTCGTCGCTGTGCTCCACGCGGAACAGGGCGACCTTCAGCGGCACCTCGACGGTGACGTCGAAGATGGTCGACATCAGTTCCGCCACAGCCGATTCCAGCTCGTCGGCGGCCACGGTGCGTTCCAGCAGTTCTGGCGCGGCCTGCGCGGGCGACAGGATCACCTGTGCCGCACCGGCTTCGGTCTGCGGGTAGACCGTGCGCAGGATCTCGTGGCGCGACACCAGGTCGGTGATGGCGGCGCGCAGCGCGGCCACGTCGAGGTCGCCGGTGAGGCGGACCGCGACGGGCACGTTGTAGGCCGCCGACTGGGTGTCGAAGCGGTTGAGGAACCACATGCGCTGCTGGGCCAGCGAAAGCGGGATGTGCTCGGGACGCGGTCCGGCGGTGAGCGCCTTGCGGTCGCCGGTCTCGGCGTGCTGCTCGATCCGCTGGGCCAGCGCGGCGACCGTGGACGCCTCGAACAGTAGACGCACGGGGATGCGGCTGTCGAGCGCCTCACCCAGGCGGGCGGCGACCTGCGTCGCCAGCAGCGAGTTACCGCCCCAGGCGAAGAAATCGTCGTCCAGGCCGAACCGCTTGTCGGCATCCAGGCGCAGGACCTCGGCGAAGGTGGCGGCGACGAGCTGTTCGCTCGGGCTCACCGGCGCGCGGAACACAGCCTTCTCGACCTCGGGCTCCGGCAGAGCCTTGCGGTCGAGCTTGCCGTTGGCGTTGAGCGGCAGGGCGTCAAGCCGCAGGAACACGGTCGGGACCATGTAGGAGGGCAGTTCGGCGGCCAGCGCGGCCCGCAGCGCGAGCTTGTCGACCTCGGCCCCGGCCACGACGTAGGCCACCAGGCGGTCGCCGACGACGGGATCGGTGTGCGCGAGCACCGCGGCCGAGGTGATCTCCGGCTGCCGCAGCAGCGCGGCCTCGATCTCGCCGAGCTCGATGCGGAAACCGCGGATCTTCACCTGGAAGTCGGTGCGGCCCCGGTAGTCCAGTTCGCCCTCGGCGTTCCAGGCCACCAGGTCACCGGTGCGGTACATGCGCTCGCCCGACGCGGAGAACGGGTCGGCGACGAAGCGGTCGGCGGTCAGGTCCGCGCGGCCGTAGTAGCCACGGGCCAGCTGGGCACCGGCGAGGTAGAGCTCACCGGAGACACCCACCGGCACCGGCCGCAGGCGCGAATCCAGCACGTAGACACGGCTGTTCCACTCCGGCGCGCCGATGGAGACCGACACCTGATCGGCGTCGGTGACCGCGTGGCTGGTGATCGAGACCGCGGCCTCGGTCGGGCCGTACAGGTTGAACAGCTCGGCGGTGTTGCCGGTGCGGAAACGCTGGGCGGTGGCGGCGGGCAGTGCCTCACCGATGGCCAGCACCCGGCGCAGTGTGCGCGGCAGCGCGGCACCGGACTCGGTGAGCAGCGCGTCGAGCATGGACGGCACCACGTGCAGCGTGGTGACGCCGGTCGAGCGCATGAGGTCGTTGAGGTAGGCCGGATCGCGGTGCCCGTCGGCGGTGGCGACCACCAGGCGGCCACCCGCGACGGCGGCGGTCCAGAACTCCCAGACCGAGAGGTCGAACGTGGCAGCGGTCTTGAGCAGGACGGCGTCCTCGGCACCGATGCCGAATTCGGCCGTCTCCCACAGCAACTGGTTGACGATCGCGCCGTGCGAGACCGCCACACCCTTGGGCTTACCGGTGGAACCGGAGGTGAAGATCACATACGCGGTGTTGGCGGGCACCAGGGCGCCACGGCGCTCGGTGATGGCGGCCGGGCTGACGGCGCTCAGGTCCAGGTCGTCGAGGACGACCACGTCGGCCGCCGCCGTGGCGAATTCGGCGTTCGCGGTGGTCAGCACGACCGCGGGCGCGGCCGTCTCCAGGATGTAGTCGGTGCGCTCGGCGGGCTGATCGGGATCGATCGGCACGTAGGCCGCGCCGGTGCGGGCCACCGCGTACATGGCGATGATCAGCTCGGCGGAGCGGCGGATGGCCAGGGCCACCCGGTCCTCGGCGCCGATACCCAGCGAGATCAGGTGCCGGGCAAGGCGATTGACCTCGGCGTCGAGCTCGGCATAGGTGAGCGTCGCGTAGCGAGTCGATGAGGGGTGGTGGTCGGGCGACGGGTGGGCCAGTTCGCGGCGGCCCTCGGCCTCGTCCACGACGAGTGCGACAGCGTCCGGCATGGCCGCCACGGTCGCGTCGAGCAGCGACACCAGGGTGGCGTCGGTGTCCACGGTGCGCGCGGTGTCGTTCCACGCGGTGACGATCCGCTCGGACTCCGGCGCGGTGAGCAGGTCGATATCGCCCACCGGGATGCTGGCGTCGGCGGCGACCGCGTCGAGCACCAGCAGGAAGCGGTCGGCGAAGCTCTGGACCGTCGCCTCGTCGAACAGGTCGATGGCGTAACCGAATTCGGTGACCAGCTGGGCCGGTGCGCCGTCGTCGGTGTAGCGGTCGTAGAGGGTGACGTGCAGGTCGGTCTTGGCCAGCTGCGAGTCGTAGTCCACGGCGCTGACGGTGAGGCCGGGCAGTTCGAAGGTGGTATCGGCCAGGTTCTGGAACGACAGGCCCACCTGGAACAGCGGGTTGCGCGCGGTGGAGCGGACCGGGTTGAGCACCTCGACCAGGCGCTCGAACGGCACGTCGGCGTTGGCGAAGGCCTCCAGGTCGCGTTCACGCACGTCGGCGAGCAGGTCGGCGAAGGTGGCGCCGGTGTCGACGGCGGTGCGGAACACCAGGGTGTTGACGAACATGCCGATCAGGTCGTCGAGTTCGCGTTCACCACGGCCCGCGATCGGGGTGCCGACGGCGATGTCGTCGGTGCCCGACAGGCGCGCGAGCAGTACCGCGAGGGCGGCGTGCACGACCATGAACAGCGAGGCGTTGTTGGCGCGGGCCAGGTCGTGCAGCGCGGCGTGGCGCGCCGGGTCGATCTCGAAGCGGATCGCCTTGCCCTGGAACGACTGCGCGGGCGGGCGCGGCCGGTCGGCGGGCAGTTCGAGCTGGTCGGGCAGACCCGCGAGGGCCTTGCTCCAGTAGGCGACCTGCTTGGCGGCCAACGATTCCGGGTCGGATTCGTCGCCGAGGACCTCGCGCTGCCACAGCGCGTAGTCGGCGTACTGCACCGGCAGCGGCGCCCACTGCGGGGCCTCGCCCTGCACGCGGGCCACGTAGGCGGCCATGATGTCGCGCGCCAGCGGGCCCATGGAGGAACCGTCGGCGGAGACGTGGTGCACGGTGAACGCGAGCACGTGGTCGGTCTCGGTCAGGCGGAACAGCGCGACCTTGAGCGGCACCTCTTCGGTGACGTCGAAGGTGGTCATCGCGAAGTCGATGACGGTGCCGAGCAGGTTCGCCTCGTCGACCTCGATGTGGTGCACCACCGCCCGGCTCTGCGAGATGGGCAGGATCACCTGGTGCGGGCCGTCGGCCGAGCGCGGGTAGGTGGTGCGCAGCATCTCGTGGCGGGCGAACACGTCGCCGATGGCCTGTTCGAGCGCGGGCACGTCGAGTTCGCCGGTGAGGCGGACCGCGAGGGGGATGTTGTCCACCGCGGAGGTGGAGGTGTCGAACTGGTTGAGGAACCAGTAGCGCTGCTGGGCCGGGGACAGCGGGATGATCGCGGGCCGCTCCCCCGCCGTCAGCCGCGGGCGGGTCCGCGAACCGGCGTTGTGCTCGGCGCGGGCCGCCAGCGCGGCGACGGTGGACGCCTCGAACAGGTCGCGCACCGAGAGCTGGGTGTCCAGGGCCGCGCCGATGCGGGCGGTGACCTGGGTGGCCAGCAGCGAGTTGCCGCCGAGTTCGAAGAAGTCGTCGTCGGCGCCGACGCGGGTCACCCCGAGCACGTCGCCGAAGGTGCCCGCCACGATCTCCTCGATCGGGGTGGCCGGTGCCCGGAACACCTTGGCCTCGAAGACCGGCGCGGGCAGCGCCTTGCGGTCGAGCTTGCCGGAGGCGTTGAGCGGGAAGGCGTCCAGCACCACGAAGGCGGTGGGCACCATGTAGGTCGGCAGCGCGCCGCCGAGTTCGGACCGCACGGCGTCGAGGTCGATGCTCGCACCCGCCGCCGGGATCAGGTAGCCGACCAGCTGGTCGCCGAGGCGCTCGTCGGAGCGCACGACCACGACCGACTGCGCGATGGACGGCAGCGCGGTGAGCGCGGACTCGATCTCGCCGAGTTCGATACGCAGACCACGCAGCTTCACCTGGAAGTCGGTGCGGCCCAGGTATTCCAGCTCACCGTGCTCGGTCCAGGTGACGAGGTCACCGGTGCGGTACATGCGGGCGCCCTCGGCGCCGAACGGGTCGGCGACGAAGCGATCGGCGGTCAGGTCCGGCCGCGCGACATAGCCGCGCGCCAGCTGCACACCGGCCAGGTACAGCTCGCCGGGCACGCCGACGGGCACCGGGTGCAGGCGCGAATCCAGCACGTACACCTGGGTGTTGAAGACCGGGGCGCCGATCGGCACCGAGGTGGTGTCGGCGTCGGTGACCTCGTGGAAGGTGACGTCGACCGCGGCCTCGGTGGGGCCGTACAGGTTGTGCAGCGCCGCGCCGGTCAGGGCGCGCAGGCGCTGGGCGGTGGGCGCGGGCAGCGCCTCACCCGAGGCGAACACCAGGCGCAGGCTGCTGGACAGCGTCTGCCCGTCGGCCAGGGCGACCGCGGCGGACTCGGCCAGTTCGGCGACGAACACCGACATCATCGACGGCACGAAGTGCGCCGTGGTGACACCCTCGGCCGCGATGATCGCGGCCAGGTAGGCCGGATCGCGATGCCCGTCGGGCTTCGCGACGACCAGGCGAGCGCCGATCTGCAAGGGCCAGAAGAACTCCCACACCGACACGTCGAAGGTAGCGGGCGTCTTCTGCAACACCACGTCGTCGGCGGTGAGACCGTAAGCGGCCTGCATCCACACCAGACGGTTCACGATCGCGCCGTGGCTCACGGCCACACCCTTCGGGCGACCCGTGGAACCGGACGTGAAGATCACGTACGCGGTGTTCTCCGGACGCAGCGGGGCGATCCGCTCGGCATCGGTGACCGGGGCGTCGGAGTAGCCCGACAGATCCAGGCTCTCGATGCGCAGCGCCGTGGTGGCACCTGCGTCGAATTCGTCGGCGGCCGTGGTCAATACGCACACCGGCGCGGCGGTCTCGAGCACGTAGTGGGTGCGCTCGGCCGGGTGGTCGGGGTCCAGCGGCACGTACGCGCCACCGGCCACGCTCACCGCGTACATGCCGATCACCAGGTCGAGCGAGCGGCGCATGCCGAGCGCGACCATGGTGTCCGGGCCCACGCCCTGGGCGATGAGGTGGCGGGCCAGGCGGTTCACCTTCGCGGTGAACTGGCCGTAGGACAGACTCGTCCCCTCGAAAGTGAGGGCGAGGGCATCGGGGCTGGTCAGCGCCTGGGCCTCGAACATCGACACCAGCGTGGCGTTCGCATCGACCGGGTGCGCGGTGGCGTTCCAGTCGGTGAGCACCCGGCGGCGTTCGGCCGGGGCCAGCAGCTCGACCTCGCCGATCGCCCGCTCGGGCGCCGCGACGACCGCGGTCAACATGCGTACCAGTCGCTCCGCGAGAGCGGCGACGGTGGCGGCGTCGAACATGTCGGTGGCGTAGGCGAATTCGGCAGCCATGCCGTCGGCGGAACCGTCGGGACGGTGCCGGTCGGCCAGGTTCAGGTGCAGGTCGAACTTGGCGGTGACCACGTCCAGCGGCACCCCGGCCACCTCGAGGCCGGGCAGTTCGAAGGCGGCCTCACCGGTGTTCTGGAACGACAGCATCACCTGGAACAGCGGGTGCCGCGCCTGCGAGCGGGCCGGGTTGAGGATCTCCACCAGGCGCTCGAAGGGCAGGTCGGCGTGACCGAAGGCGGCCAGGTCGTGCTCGCGGGTCTGGGCGAGCAGGCCGGTGAACGGCTGGGCCGGGTCCACCGCGCTGCGCAGCACCAGGGTGTTGACGAACATGCCGATGGCGTCGTCGAGCACCGCTTCACCACGGCCCGCGACGGCGGTGCCGATGGCGATGTCGTCGCTGCCCGACAGGCGGGCCAGCAGGGCGGCGAAGGCCGCGTGCACGACCATGAACAGGCTGGCGCCGTGTTCGCGGGCCAGCGCGTTGAGTCCGGCGGTGAGCACGGGGTCGATCGAGAACTCGTGCACGCCACCGCGATTGGACGCCACGGCGGGGCGCGGGCGGTCGGCGGGCAGGTCGAGCTGGTCGGGCAGCCCGGCCAGGGTGCGCGACCAGTAGGCCACCTGCTGGGCGATCATCGAGGACTCGTCGGTCTCCGCACCCAGGGTCTCGCGCTGCCAGAGCGCGAAGTCGGCGTACTGCACCGGCAGCGGCGCCCAGCCCGGGGCCTGGCCGCGCGAGCGGGCCGCGTAGGCGAGCATCACGTCGCGGGCCAGCGGACGCACCGACCAGCCGTCACCGGAGATGTGGTGCACCACGAAGACCAGCACGTGGGTGTCGGGGTGCGAACCGTCCATGGACCCGGCGATGCGGAACAGCGCCGCGTGCACCGGCACCTCGGCGGTGACGTCGAAGCCGGTGAGCACCAGGTCGCTGACGCGCTCGCGCAGTTCGTCCTCACCGACCGTGATCGGCTCGAGCGTGACGGGCGCGTCGGCGACCGGCAGCACCACCTGCACACCGTGGCCCTCGGCGGTCTCCGGGTAGACGGTGCGCAGCACTTCGTGCCGCTCGACCACGTCGGCGACGGCCTGACGCAGGGCGTCCACGTCGAGATCGCCGGTGAGGCGAACGGCCAGGGGGATGTTGTTGACGGCGGTGGCGCTGTCGAAGCGGTTGAGGAACCACATGCGCTGCTGGGCCAGCGAGAGCGGGATCTGCGCCGGACGCGGCCCGGCGACGAGCTCGCGGCGGCTGCCGCTGCCCGCGTGGGTCTCCACCTTGGCGGCCAGCGCGGCCACCGACGGCGCCTCGAACAGCACGCGCACCGGGACCCGGGTGTCCAGGGCCGCGCCGAGGCGGGCCACGACCTGGGTGGCGATGAGCGAGTTGCCACCGAGGTCGAAGAAGTCGTCGTCCAGGCCGACGGCACGATCCCCGGTCAGGCCGAGCACGTCGGCGAAGGTGTCGGCGACGATCTCCTCGATCGGCGTGCGCGGCGCGCGGAACTCGCGGGCCTCGAACACCGGATCGGGCAGGGCACGGCGATCGAGCTTGCCATTGGCGCTCAGCGGCATGGCGTCGAGCACCACGAACGCGGCGGGCACCATGTAGCTGGGCAGCTGCGCGGCCAGATGCGCACGCAGCGCGTCGATCTCGACGGTCTCCCCGGTCGCGGGCACCACGTAGCCGACGAGCTGGTCGCCGGTGCGCGCGTCCGAGCGCACCACCACGACGGCCTGGGCGACACTGCGATGCGCGGTGAGCGCGGCCTCGATCTCGCCGAGCTCGATACGCAGACCGCGCAGCTTCACCTGGAAGTCGGTGCGGCCGAGGTAGGTGATGACACCGTCGGTGTCGCGGCGCACGAGGTCACCGGTGCGGTACATGCGCTCGCCGTCGGTACCGAACGGGTCGGCGACGAAGCGGTCGGCGGTGAGATCGGCGCGACCGAAGTAGCCACGGGCCAGCTGGGCACCGGCCAGGTACAGCTCACCGGCCACACCGGGCGCGACCGGGTGCAGACGCGAATCCAGCACGTAGGCCCGCGAATTCCAGACCGGCGCGCCGATCGGGACGGCGCCGTCGACCTGGTCGGCGACCGGGCCGTGGGTGGCGTGCACGGTGAACTCGGTGGGGCCGTACAGGTTGTACAGCGCCGCGTCGCTCACCTTGCGCAGGGCCACCACCGCGTCGGAGGTGAAGGCCTCACCGGCGATCAGCAGGGCCCGCAGCGAGGACAGAGCTCCGCCCTGGACGGCTGTGTTGTCTTCGCCGTGCTCCCGGGGCTCTGCGTGGTCACGCTGCGCTACCGCCTCCGAGCCCGTCGCTCGCACGGCAGTGGCATCGACGCTGCCAGCGAAAACGGTGAGCATCGAGGGCACGAACGAGGTCATCGTGATCCGTTGTGCCGCGATGACCTCCGCGAGGTACTGCGGGTCGCGGTGGCCGTCGGGGCTCGCCACGACCAGGCTGCCGCCGGTGCTCAGCGGGCCGAACAGCTCCCACACCGACACGTCGAAGGTGGCGGGGGTCTTGAACAGCACCACGTCGTCGGCACCGATGCCGTATTCGCCGGTGATCCAGCGGATCTGGTTCACCACCGCCGCGTGCGGCACGGCCACGCCCTTGGGGCGGCCGGTCGAGCCGGAGGTGAAGATGACGTAGGCCGGGTGCTGCGGACGCAGCGGGGCGAGGCGCTCGGCGTCGGTGACCGGGGAAGCCGGGTACGCCGAGAGATCGAGCGCGTCGATCACCAGGGTCAGCGGGCCACCCTCGGCAGCCTGCCCGACCACCGCGGCGGGGTCCTCGAGCGCGAATCCGTCGCGGGTGGTGGTGAGCACGGCGACCGGCGCGGCGGTCTCCAGCACGTACGCGATGCGATCCGCGGGCTGGTCCAGGTCCAGCGGCACGTAACCGCCACCGGCCTCCTGCACCGCGTACGCGGCCACGACCAGGTCGATGCCGCGGCGCAGGCCGAGCGCGACCAGGGTCTCCGGGCCGACACCGGATTCGATCAGGCGATGCGCCAAACGGTGCACGCGCGAGGCGAATTCGGCGTAGGTCAGGGTTTCACCGGTGGCCGGGTCGACCAGGGCGACCGCGTCCGGAGTGGCCGCGGCCTGGCGGGCGAACTCGTCCACCAGGGTGCCCGCGCCGGGCAGCGCGTGCGCGGTGTCGTCGAATCCACCGATGGCCTGGGCGGATTCGGTGGCGTCGAGCAGCTCGATGTCACCGACCGCGCGCTCGGGCGCGGCCGCGATCTCGGCGAGCAGGCGGGCGAACCGGGCGCCGAAGCGGTCCATGGTGTCGGCGTCGAAGAGATCGGTGGCGTAGATCAGCTCGGCGACGATGCCCGCGGGGGCGTCGGCGGGCTTCTCGGTGAGCACGACCTGGAGGTCGAACTTGGCCACGTCGATCGGCAGGTCGACCCCGCTGACGGTGAGGCCCGGCAGTTCGAGGCTGGTCTGGGCGGTGTTCTGGAAGGCCAGCATCACCTGGAACAGCGGGTGCCGCGCCTGCGAGCGGGCCGGGTTGAGGATTTCGACCAGGCGCTCGAAGGGCAGGTCGGCGTGGCCGAAGGCGGCGATGTCACCGGCCCGGACCGCGCCGAGCAGCTCGGTGAAGCTCGCCTCGCCCTCGATCTCGGTGCGCAGCACCAGGGTGTTGACGAACATGCCGATCAGGTCGTCGAGCGCGCGCTCGCCACGGCCCGCGATCGGGGTACCGATGGCGATGTCGGACTCACCGGACAGCCGCGCGAGCAGCACGGCCAGCGCGGCGTGGGCGACCATGAACAACGTCGCGCCACGGGCGCGGGCCAGGTCGGTGAGCGCCGCGTGGGTGGCGGCGTCGATCTCGAAGGTGTGGGTGGCGCCGCGACCGCTGGCGATCGCGGGACGCGGCCGGTCGGCGGGCAGGTCCAGCTGCTCGGGCAGGCCGCGCAGGCGCTCGCCCCAGAAGGCGATCTGCTGGGCGATCACCGAGGACGCGTCGTCCTCGTCGCCGAGCACCCCGCGCTGCCACAGCGCGAAGTCGGCGTACTGCACCTCGAGCGGACGCCAGGCCGGTTCCGCGCCTTCGACGCGGGCGCTGTAGGCGGTCATCACGTCGCGGGTGAGCGGGCCCATGGAGAAGCCGTCGGCGGAGATGTGGTGCACCACCAGGGCGAGCACGTGCTCGGTGGGGCTCACCTCGAACAGCGCGGCCCGGAACGGCACCTCGGCGGTGACGTCGAAGGCCGTCAGCACCAGGGCCGAAAGCCGTTGCGGCAGTTCGGCGGTGGTGGTCTCGATCGGCGCCAGGTCCGGGATGACCTTGCCGGTCGGCACGATCACCTGGTGACCGGCGCCGCCGACCTCCGGGTAGTAGGTGCGCAGCGACTCGTGCCGGGCGAGCACGTCGGCCACGGCCACCTGCAGCGCCTGGCGGTCCAGCAGACCCGACAGCCGCACGGCGGCCGGGATGTTGTCGACCGCGGACTCCGGGTCGAAGCGGTTGAGGAACCACATGCGCTGCTGGGCCAGCGACAGCGGCACCCGGACGGGGCGCTGCTGTGGGACCAGCGGGGCACGACGTTCGGTGCCGGAGTGGGTCTCGGCCCGCGCGGCCAGCCCGGCCACGGTGGAGGCTTCGAACAGCTCGCGCACGCCGATATCGGTCTCCAGCGCCGCCGACAGGCGCGCGGCGACCTGGGTGGCGGTCAGCGAGTTGCCGCCGAGGGCGAAGAAGTCGTCGTCGAGGCCGACCCGCTCCAGGCCGAGCACGTCGGCGAAGGTCGCGGCGACGATCTCCTCGACCGGGGTGGTCGGGGCGCGGAAGACCGCGGCCTCGAAGACCGGCGCGGGCAGCGCCTTGCGGTCGAGCTTGCCGGAGGCGTTGAGCGGGAACTCGTCGAGCACCACGATCACCGCGGGCACCATGTAGGCGGGCAGGTTGGCGCCCAGTTCCTCGCGGGCGTCCTCGATGTCGACGGTGCGGCCGGTCGCCGGGATGACGTAGGCGACCAGCTGGTCACCGGTGTGCTGGTCCCCGCGCACCACGACCACCGACTGGGCGACCTCGTCGAGGCCGGTCAGCGCCGACTCGATCTCGCCCAGCTCGATGCGCAGACCACGCAGCTTCACCTGGAAGTCGGTGCGGCCCAGGTATTCCAGCTCACCGTGTTCGGTCCAGGCGACGAGGTCGCCGGTGCGGTACATGCGCTCGCCGTCGGTCCCGAAGGGGTCGGCGACGAAGCGGTCGGCGGTGAGGTCCGGCCGCGCGACGTAGCCGCGCGCCAGCTGGGTGCCCGCGAGGTAGAGCTCACCCGCGACACCCACCGGGACGGGCCGCAGGCGCGCGTCGAGGACGTAGACCTGGGTGTTGAACACCGGGGCACCGATCGGGACGGTGTCCACATCGGTGTCGACGACCTCGTGGAAGGTGACGTCGACCGCGGCTTCGGTGGGGCCGTACAGGTTGTGCAGGGCCGCGCCGGTGAGCTCGCGCAGGCGGTGCGCGGGCTTGGGCGGCAGCGCCTCGCCGGAGGCGAACACCATGCGCAGCGACTCGCAGCGGGCCGCGGCGGCGTCGGCCACGAACACCGCGAGCATCGAGGGCACGAAGTGGGTGACGGTGACGCCCTCGGCCCGGATGATCTCGGCGAGGTAGGCCGGATCACGATGCCCGTCGGGCTTGGCCACGACCAGGCGAGCGCCGATCTGCAAGGGCCAGAAGAACTCCCACACCGACACGTCGAAGGTAGCGGGCGTCTTCTGCAACACCACGTCCTCGGCGGTGAGGCCGTAAGCGGCCTGCATCCACACCAGACGGTTCACGATCGCGCCGTGGCTCACGGCCACACCCTTCGGGCGACCGGTCGACCCCGACGTGAAGATCACGTAGGCGGTGTTCGACGGACGCAGCGGCGCAACGCGTTCGGCGTCGGTGACGCGGGTATCGACGTACCCGGCCAGGTCGAGCAAGTCGATACGGACCTGGGCGGTGTCGATCTCCAGATCGGCGCCCGAGGTGAGCACACACACCGGATCCGCCGTCGCCAGAATGTATTCCGTGCGCTCGGCCGGGTGATCGGGGTCCAGCGGCACGTAGGCGCCCCCGGCCACGGTGACGGCGTACATGCCGACGACCAGGTCGATCGAGCGGCGCATGCCCAGGGCCACATAGCTTTCCGGGCCGACGCCGCGGTCCACCAGCCAGCGGGCCAGGCGGTAGACCCGCTGACCGAACTCGGCGTAGGAAAGACTCGTCCCCTCGAAGCTCAGCGCGGTCGCGTGCGGAGTCGCGGCCAGCTGGGCCTCGAACAGCGAGACCAGGGTGGCCCGCTGGTCGACCTCGTGCGCGGTGGCGTTCCACTCGCGCACCACCAGTTCGCGCTCGGCGGCGTCGAGCAGTTCCAGATCACCCACGGCCACACCGGGTTCGGTGGTGATGGCGGTGAGCACCCGGATCAGACGCTCGGCGATGCGGTGCACGGTGGCCGCGTCGAACAGGTCGCTCAGGTAGCCCGCGCGGATGCGCAGCTGGGTGTCGAGCTGGGCGATGAGCGAGAGCGGGTAGTGGGTGGCGTCGGCGGCGTCCAGGCCGGTGACGGCCATGCCGTCGATATCGGCGGCCTGGGCCTTGATGCCCTCGGCGTCGACGGGGTAGGACTCGAAGACCACCAGCGAGTCGAACAGGCCACCGATACCGGCCGCCGACTGGATCTCGGCCAGGCCGATGTAGTGGTGGTCGAGCAGGTCGGCCTGCTCGCCCTGGGTACGGGTGAGCACCTCACGCACCGATTCGGCGGCGTCGAACCGCACCCGCACCGGCACGGTGTTGATGAACAGACCGACCATGCCCTCGACGCCGGAGAGCTGGGCCGGGCGGCCGGAGACGGTGGTGCCGAACAGCACATCGTCGCGGCCGGTCATCCGGCCGAGCACGATCGACCAGGCGACCTGCAGCACGGTGTTCGGGGTGACGCCGAGGTCGGCGGCCAGCGCGACCAGGCGGGCCGTGGTCGGCTCGTCGAGGTCGAACAGGTACTCCCGCGACAGCGCCGCGATCTCGCGACCGGCCTCGGGACGGGCCAGCAGGGTCGGCTCGGTGACGCCACGCAGGGCCTCGGACCAGGCCGCCACCGACACCGAATGATCCTGCTGGGCAACCCATTCCAGGAAGTGGCGGTAGGAGCGCTGGGCGGGCAGCGCGCTGGCGTCACCGTGCAGGGCGTAGAGGGCGAGCAGGTCACGCATGACCAGCGGGGTCGACCAGCCGTCGAGCAGGATGTGGTGGTTGGACACCACGAAGCGCCACTCGTCCTCGGCGATCCGGATCAGGGTGAACCGGATGAGCGGGGGCGCGGCCAGATCGAAGCGGGCGGTGCGGTCGGCCTCGACCAGGTCGGCGAATTCGCCCGAGGCAGTGCGGTCGTGCTCGGTCCAGGCCACGGGGGTGTGGTCGAGGACGATCTGCACGGCATTGCCGTCGTGGTCGGTGACGAAGGCGGTGCGCAGGGTCTCGTGCCGGTCCAGCAGGGCCTGGGCGGCGGCGCGCAGACGGGTGGCGTCGACGCGGCCGGTGAGCGTGAGGACGGCCTGGGCGGTGTAGACGTCGACCGAGCTGGCGGCCAGCCGGGCGTGGAAGAACAGACCGGCCTGCAGGGCGGCCAGCGGCCACACCTGGGTCAGCTCGGGGTAGCGCTTCTCCCAGAGGTCGATATCGCGCTGGGTGGCGCGCACGAGCGCGAAGTCGGACGGCGTGTGGCCGCCCGCGTCGGCCGAGTTGGCGTGCCGGGCGACGGCTTCCAGCGCGGTGACCCACAGGTCGGCGAACTCGCGCACCTCGGCGGCGGCGAGCAGGGTGCTCGGGTAGCCGATATTGGCGCTGAGCTTGTCGCCGACGACGATCGCGTTGACATCCAGCGGTGCCATCGCGGGCATATCGGCGTCGTAGGCACCGCCCAGGGCGGCCAGCTCGGGCGCCGGAATCCAGCCGAAGCCGCGCAGGGCGTCGGGCACATCGCTGTCGGCGACCCGGCCCAGGTAGTTGAAGCTGATCTGGCCGGGCAGCTCGGTGGGCAGCTCGGCGGCGGTGTCGGCATTGAGGTACCGCAGCAGGCCGTAGCCGATGCCCTTGTCGGGCACGGCGAGCAGCTGTTCCTTGACGGCCTTGACCGCCTGACCCAGCGCGGGCCCACCGGCCAGCGCGGCATCGATGTCGATCCCGGCCAGATCCAGGCGGACCGGGAAGATCGCGGTGAACCAGCCGACGGTGCGGGACAGATCGGCGCCGGGCGCGACCTCTTCCTCACGACCGTGGCCCTCCAGACGCACGAGCAGGGCGTCGTCGGCGGCGGCCGCGCCATTGCCCGCGGTCAGGCGGCCGGTGCGCCACTTGGCGGCGGCCAGGGCCAGCGCGGTGAGCAGACCGTCGTTGACGCCGCCGTGGAACAGCGCCGGGACGGTGGTGAGCAGGGCCTTGGTGACCTCGGCGGACACCTCGACCGGCAGCTTCTCGATGACGCCGGAGACGTCGACGGCCGGGTTCATCGGCCGCTCGGTGAGCAGCGGGTCCGGGGTCGCGACGACCTCGCGCCAGAAGTCCAGCTCGGCGGTGCGTTCCGGCGCGCTGGCCTCGTCGGCGAGGGCATGTGCCCAGGCGCGCATGGAGGTGGCCGGGGCGACCAGCTCGGGCTGCTGCCCGGCGGACAGCTGCCCCCAGGCGGCCACGAAGTCGGGCACCAGGATGCGCCAGGAGACGCCGTCCACCACGAGGTGATGGGCGGCGACGATCAGGCGACCCGCGCGCGACGCGGACTCGGCCGAAGCGCTGGCACCGGTCGCGGAGGGCTCGAGCCACACGAACCGCACGACTACGCCGCTGGCCGGATCGAGCCGGTCGAGGCTGGCATCCAGTGCGGTGGAGGCGATCTCGACCAGTTGATCGTCGGTGGCGTCGGCCGGGAAGGTGCTGTGGTCGATGAGCGCGTCGGCGTCGACCGTGCCCGCCGGGGCGGTGTCGACGACCCAGCGCCCGTCGACCCGGTGCAGGCGCGCGCGCAGCATGTCGTGGCGGTCGATGACCGCGCCGACGGTGGCGGCGATGCCCGCGCGGTCGATGCCGACCGGCAGTTCCAGCGCCATGGTCTGGTTGAACCGACCGAAGGAACCGGCACGCTCGGCCATGAACCGCACGACCGGGGTCAGCGGCATCTCGCCGACGCCGCCACCGGGCAGCTCGGCCAGGGTGATCGCGGAAGTCGCTGCCACATCGGCGGTTTCGGCCACAGCGGCCAGCCCGGCGACGGTGCGCTGTTCGAAGACGTGGCGCGGAGTGAACAGCACGCCACGGGCCTTGGCCCGCGAGACCAGCTGGATGGAGACGATCGAGTCGCCGCCGAGGGCGAAGAACGAATCGTCGACACCCACGCGCTCCACCCCGAGCACCTCGGCGAAGACCTCGGCGATGGTCTGCTCGATCGGGGTGCGCGCGGCGCGGAAGGTGACCTCGGTGGCGAACACCGGCTCGGGCAGCGCCTTGCGGTCGAGCTTGCCGACCGGGGTCAGCGGCACGTGGTCGATCACCATGATCGACGAGGGCACCATGTAGGCGGGCAGGCGTTCCTCGACGTGCGCGGTCAGCGTCGCGACGTCGATCGAACGGCCTGGCGCGGCAACCACATACGCGACCAGCGAGACCGCGCCCGCGGTGCTCTTGTGGCCGAGGGTGGTGGCGAAGTCGACGGTCTCATGCGCGGCCAGCGCCGAGTCGATCTCGCCGAGTTCGATACGGAAGCCACGGATCTTGACCTGGAAGTCGGAGCGGCCGACGTATTCGACGGTGCGCTCGGCGGTCCAGCGGACCACGTCACCGGTGCGGTACATCCGCTCCCCCGGCACGAACGGGTCGGCGACGAACCGGTCGGCGGTGAGGCCGGGCCGGGCGTGGTAGCCCCGGGCCAGCTGGATGCCCGACAGATACAGCTCACCCGCGACACCCACCGGAACGGGCTGGAGCTGGGCGTCCAGGATCAGCGAACGCATACCGCGCGTCGGGCCACCGATGGTGACCAGTTCACCCGGCGTCAGCGCGCCACTGATATTGGTCATGATCGTGGTCTCGGTGGGACCGTAACCATTGTGGAAGGCACGAATAGTGGCTGTTTCATGCGGCGCACCCGAGGGCCCTGCGTGGTCACGCTGCGCTACCGCCTCCGTGCCCGCCGGATGCGCCTGGGGCGCCAACGGAACCGCCCACTTGCTCACCAGATCGGCGGGCACCGCCTCACCACCGGCGACGAGCACGCGCAGCGAGTCCAGGCCGCTCGGGTCGAAGGTGGCCAGCGCGGCGGGGGTGATGAAGGCGTGGGTGACCCGCTCGGCGCGGATCAGCTCGGACAGTTCGTCACCGCCGTAGACGCCCGGCGGCACGACCACCAGGGCACCGCCGCGGGCCAGCGCCAGCAGCAGTTCCAGGATCGAGGCGTCGAACGAGGGCGAAGCGAAATGCAGTGCGCGCGAATCGGTGTCGAGGGCGTAGCGCTGCGCCTGCTCCTCGCCGAAGTTCGCCAGACCGGCGTGGGTGACCACGACGCCCTTGGGCACACCGGTGGAACCGGAGGTGTAGATGACGTAGGCGGGCTGCTCGGGGGTGGTCTTACGGACCAGTTCCGCGTCCGCGATCGGACCACCGTCGACGGCGTCCAGCTCGAGGTCTTCCAGCACCAGCCAGCGCGCGGAATCCGGCAGGCCCTCGCGCACGGCGGCGACCGTGAGACCCAGCGGTGAGCCGGAGTCGGTGACCATGTGGGCGATGCGGTCGGCCGGGTAGGTGGGGTCGACCGGCACGAACGCGGCGCCGGTCTTGGCGACGGCCCAGGCGGCCAGCACCGAGTCGGCCGAACGCGGGACGCCCACGGCTACCAGGTCTTCGGCGCCGATGCCCTCGGCGATCAGCACGCGAGCCAGGCGGTTGGAGCGTTCGTCGAGCTCGGCGTAGGACAAGGTCGTCCCCTGGAACACGACGGCGTCGCCGGTCGGGTTCCGGTCGACGGCCTCGGCCAGCAGGGTGCGCAGGGTGCGCGCGGGCACCGGCGGCTCGCCGACGCGGAACACCAGGTCGGCCCGCTCGGCGGCATCGAGGACATCGATCGCGCCGACGGTCACCGACGCGTCGGCGGCCACGGCCTCGAGCACGCGTTCCCAGCGGGTCGCGATGGTGTCGACGGTGGCCGCGTCGAACAGTTCGGTGGCGTAGTTCAGGGCCAGCGCCATCCCGCCGCTGCCGGGTTCGCCCAGCTCGGAGAGGGTGAACTGCAGGTCGAAGCGGGCGACGCTCTCCTCGAGGTCGAGCGCGGAGACGGCCAGGCCGGGCAGTTCCAGGGTGGTGCGGTCCAGGTTCTGGAAGGCCAGCATCACCTGGAACAGCGGGTTGCGCGACTGCGAGCGCTCCGGCGCGAGCAGTTCCACCAGGCGCTCGAAGGGCACGTCGGCATTGCCGTAGGCGTCGAGGTCGGTCTTGCGGGACTGCTCGAGCAGGTCGGTGAACGTCTCGCCGGGGCGCACGCCGGTGCGCAGCACCAGGGTGTTGACGAACATGCCGACCAGATCGTCGAGGGCCTGCTCACCACGGCCCGCGATGGGCGTGCCGACGGCGATGTCGTCGGAGCCCGAGAGCCGGGCCAGCAGCACCGCCAGGGCGGTGTGCATGACCATGAACAGCGAGGTGCCCTGGCGGCGGGCCAGCTCGTCGAGCCTGCCGATGAGTTCCGGCGCCAGCTCGCGGTGCACGGTGGCGCCACGGTGCGAGGCGATGGCCGGACGCGGGCGGTCGAAGGGCAGGGTGAGCTCGTCGGGGACACCGGCGAGCTGGTTCTGCCAGTAGCCGACCTGACGCGACATCAGCGAGTCGGCGTCGTCCTCGGTGCCCAGCACCGCGCGCTGCCAGATCGCGAAATCGGCGTACTGCACCGGCAGCGGTGACCAGCCGGGCGCGGTGCCCTGGGCACGCGCGGTGTAGGCCAGCATCACGTCGCGGGTCAGCGGCGCGATGGAGAAGCCGTCGGCGGCGATGTGGTGGACGACCACGACCAGCACGTGTTCCTCGTCGCTGGCCCGGAACAGGCGGGCGCGCAGCGGAACCTCTTCGGCCACATCGAATCCGGCGGTGGCGAACTCGGTGACGGTCTCGAAGAGCCGCTCCGGGGCGACGGTGACCGGGCGCAGGTCCAGCGACATGCGTTCGGCCGCCACGATCTGCTGCACCGGGGTGCCGCCGTGCTCGGGGTAGCGGGTGCGCAGCGATTCGTGCCTGCGCACCAGGTCGGCCAGCGCCAGCGCCAGCGCCTCGGTGTCGAGGGCACCGGTGAGGCGGATGGCCACGGGCAGGTTGTAGGCGGCGGAGGTGGTGTCGTACTTGTTGAGGAACCACATGCGCTGCTGCGCGAACGACAGCGGCACCAGTTCACCCTCGGTGCGCTCGCGGGCGACCAGCGCCGCGCGGGCGGTCCCGCCGGTGTGCGATTCGACGCGGGTGGCGAGGGCTTCCACGGTGGAGGCCTCGAACAGCGCGCGCACCGGCACCGTGGCGCCCAGCGCCGCGCCGATGCGGGCGACCACGCGGGTCGCGATGAGCGAGTTGCCGCCGAGTTCGAAGAAGTCGTCGTCGACGCCGACCCGGTCCAGGCCGAGCACGTCGGCGAAGACCGCGGCCACGGTTTCCTGCACCGGGGTGACGGGCGCGCGGAAGGCGCGTGCCTGCACAGCGGGGGCGGGCAGGGCACGGCGGTCCAGCTTGCCGTTGACGGTCAGCGGAATCCATTCCAGGCGGACCAGGGCCGCCGGAACCATGTAGGCGGGCAGCTGTTCGGCCGCGCCACCGCGCACCGCGTCGAGGTCGGGTTCGGCGTCGCCCTCGGCGACGATGTAGGCGACGATGCGCTGGTCACCGGGCTGGTCTTCGCGCACGATGACCGCGGCCTGGGCGATGCCGGGCTGGGCCAGCACGGCGGCTTCGATCTCACCGAGCTCGATACGGAAGCCGCGCACCTTGACCTGGTCGTCGGCGCGGCCCAGGTATTCGAGTTCACCGAAGCGGTTCCAGCGCGCGAGGTCGCCGGAACGGTACAACCGGGAACCGGCCTGGTTCGGACCCGACAGCGGGTTGGCGACGAAGCGGGTGGCGGTGAGGTCGGGGCGGCCGAGGTAGCCGCGCGCCAATTGCGGTCCGGCGACATACATCTCGCCCGCGACACCCACAGGCACCGGCCGCAGCCGATTGTCGAGCACGTACACGCCGAGACCCGCGATGGCCCGGCCGACCACCGAACCAGCGGCGGCGGCAATGGTTTTCGCGTCCAGCGCGCGGAACGACACGTGCACCGTGGTCTCGGTGATGCCGTACATGTTGACCAGCGTCGGCGAGCTGTCACCGTGGCGGGCCACCCAGTCCGACAGGCGGCGCAGTTCCAGCGCCTCGCCACCGAAGACCACATAGCGCAGCGCCAGCGGCGCCAGGCCCGGTCCGGCGTTCCGATCGGCCTCGGCGAGCTGGTAGAACGCCGACGGGGTCTGGTTGAGCACGGTGACCTGCTCGACGCGCAGCAGTTCCAGGAACTGCTCGGGCGAGCGCGAGGTGTAGTAGTCCACCACGATCAGCGAACCGCCGAACAGCAGCGGGCCCCACAGCTCCCACACCGAGAAGTCGAAGGCGTAGGAGTGGAACAGCGTCCACACATCGCGCGGGCCGAAGCCGAAGTCGCGATCGGTATTGGCGAACAGCCGCACCACATTCCGGTGCGCGACCGCGACGCCCTTGGGGCGGCCGGTCGAGCCGGAGGTGTAGATGACGTAGGCGACATGGTCCGGCGAGAGCGGCGCGATGCGGTCGGCGTCGGTGATCGGCAGATCGTCGGCGTCCTCGACATTGCCGGTCTCCACGGCGAATCCGTCGAGCACCACGGCGGGCAGGTGGCCGGGCACGGTCACCTGGACGGTGGAGTCGAGCACCACGCTGGTGGGCCGGGAGTCCTCGAGCACGTAGGCGATGCGCTCGGCCGGGTAGGTCGGGTCGACCGGCACGTACCCGGCGCCGGTCTTGACCACGGCCAGCAGCGCGACGACCAGATCCAGCGAGCGCGGCAGGATCACCGCGACCAGCGATTCGGGCCCGGCGCCGTCGGCGATCAGCCTGCGCGCCAACACATTCGCGCGCCGGTCCAGCTCGGCGTAGGTCAGCGATTCCACGCCGAACTTGGCGGCGATGCGGTCCGGGTAGGCGACCGCAGCGGCGTCGAACAGGTCGACCAGCGTGGTGTGCTTGTTGCCGAACAGGCCACGGCGATGGCCCGCCGGGGCGGTGGCGTCGTGGACGACGGGCAGACCGATGGCGTCGGCACCGGAGGACACCCAGCGCTGGGCGACATCGCGCTGCTCGGCCTCGCCGAGCAGGTCGATGTCGCCGACGATCACGTCCGGGTTCTCCGCGACGCCGCGCAGGATGCGCACCAGGCGGTCACCGAAGGCGGCGACGGTCTCGGCGTCGAACAGATCGGTGGCGTAGTTCCACGACAGCGCCAGCGAGCCGTCGGCGGCCTCGCCCACGGTGAGCTGCACATCGAATTTGGCTGTGCCCGGGTCGAAGTCGACGACATCGAGATCCAGGCCCGGCAGTGCGACGGTGCCCGCGTCGGCGGCGGTGGCCGCCTCGAAGGTGAGCGCCACCTGGAACAGCGGGTGGTGCGCCTGTGAGCGGGTGGGGCTGAGCACGTCGACGAGCCGTTCGAAGGGCACGTCGGCATTGGCGAAGGCCGACAGGTCGACCTTGCGGACTTGGTCGAGCAGGTCGCCGAAGCTGGCGCCGAGGTCGACCTCGCTGCGCAGCACCAGGGTGTTGACGAACATGCCGACCAGGTCGTCGAGCGAGCGCTCGCCGCGACCGGCGATCGGGGTGCCGATGGCGATGTCGGTGCTGTTGGACAGGCGCGCGGCCCAGGTCGCCAGGGCCGCGTGCATCACCATGAACAGCGTGACGCCACGGGCCTTGGCGATCTCGGTGAGCGCCCGGTGCAGGGGTGCGTCGACCGAGAACCGGTACAGGTCACCGGCATTGGTGGCGATCTCGGGCCGCGGCCGGTCGGCGGGCAGCTCGAGCTGGTCGGGCAGATCCCGCAGCTGCTCGGTCCAGTAGGCGAGCTGGCTGGCCGCGACCGACTCCGGATCGCTCTCCTCGCCGAGCACCTCGCGCTGCCACAGCGTGTAGTCGGCGTACTGCACCTCGAGCGGGGCCCACGCGGGCACCTCGCCACGGGCGCGTTCGGTGTAGGCCACCACGACATCCCGCAGCAGCGGACGCAGCGAGAAGCCGTCACCGCTGATGTGGTGCACGACGAGCACGGCCACGTGGGTCCGCTCGTCGACGCGCAGCAGGCTCGCGCGGAAGGGCACCTCGCGGGTGACGTCGAAGTGCGCGCTCGCCAGGTCGACGACGCGGGCAACCACGTCACCGGCGTTCACCGGCTGGGCGGGCAGCGCGAAGCGGACCTCGTCGGCGGGCAGGATCTGCTGGTAGCCCGCGCCCTCGATCTCCGGGTAGAAGGTGCGCAGCGATTCGTGCCGCGCGGTGACGTCGGCGATGGCGGCTTCCAGCGCGGCCACGTCGAGCTCGCCGGTCAGCCGGATGGCGACCGGGATGTTGTTGACCGCGGTGCGGTTGTCGAAGCGGTTGAGGAACCACATCCGCTGCTGGGCCTGCGAGAGCGGCACCAGCTCCGGGCGCGGCCGGGCGACCAGCGGGACGCGGCCGCCGCGACCGGTGGCGGTCTCCACCCGCGCGGCCAGCGAGGCCACGGTCGACGCTTCGAACAGCGCGCGCAGCGGCACCTGGGTGTCCAGGGCCTCGGACAGGCGCGCGGCGACCCGGGTGGCGATCAGCGAGTTGCCGCCGAGCTCGAAGAAGTCGTCGTCGAGGCCGACCTGACCGGCGCCGAGCACCTCGGCGAAGGTGGCGGCGACGATCTGCTGCACCGGAGTGACCGGCGCCTGGAAGGTGCGCGCGGCGAACACCGGCGCGGGCAGCGCCTTGCGGTCGAGCTTGCCGGAGGCGTTGAGCGGGAAGGCGCTGAGCACCACGTAGGCGGCGGGCACCATGTACACCGGCAGCTCGGCACCGAGGGCGTCCTTGACCGCGTCGGTGTCGACGGTGGCCCCCGTCTCCGGGATGACGTAGGCGACCAGCTGGTCGCCGGTGCGCTCGTCGGCGCGGACCACGACCACCGACTGGGCGATGGTGGGCAGCGCGGTGAGCGCCGACTCGATCTCGCCGAGTTCGATGCGCAGACCGCGCAGCTTCACCTGGAAGTCGGTGCGGCCCAGGTATTCCAGCTCACCGTGCTCGGTCCAGGTGACCAGGTCACCGGTGCGGTACATGCGCTCGCCGGGCGCGAACGGGTCGGCGACGAAGCGGTCCATGGTGAGGTCGGGGCGCCCGACGTAGCCGTGGGCCAGCTGCACGCCCGCGAGATAGAGCTCACCCGCGACACCCACCGGCACCGGCCGCAGCCGCGAATCCAGCACGTAGAGACGGGTGTTGAAGACCGGCGCGCCGATCGGCACGGTGTCGAGGTCGGCGTCGGTGACCTCGTGGAAGGTCACGTCGACCGCGGCCTCGGTGGGGCCGTACAGGTTGTGCAGGGCCGCGCCGGTCAGTTCGCGCAGGCGCTGCGCGGTGGGCGCGGGCAGCGCCTCACCGGAGGCGAACACATTGCGCAGCGAGACACACTCGGCGGCAAGGGGTTCGGTGACGAACACGGCCATCATCGACGGCACGAAGTGCACGGTGGTGACCTGCTCGGCGGCGATGAGCCGGGCCAGGTAGGCCGGGTCGCGATGCCCGTCGGGCTTGGCCACGACCAGGCGCGCGCCGACCTGCAGAGGCCAGAAGAACTCCCACACCGACACGTCGAAGGTGGCGGGGGTCTTCTGCAACACCACGTCGTCGGCGGCCAGGCCGTAGGCGGCGTGCATCCACACCAGCCGGTTGACGATGGCCGCGTGGCTCACCGCCACACCCTTCGGGCGGCCGGTGGAGCCGGACGTGAAGATGACGTAGGCGGTGTTGCCCGAGCGCAGCGGGCGGTGCCGGTCGGCGTCGGTGACCGGTTCGGCCGAATGACCGGACAGGTCCAGCTCGTCGATGCGTACCTCGCGACCGGCCGCGGCGGGCAGGCTCTCGCCGGAGGTGAGCACGCAGACCGGCTGGGCGGTGTCGAGGATGTGTTCGATGCGCTCGGCCGGGTGATCGGGGTCCAGTGGCACGTAGGCGCCACCGGCGGCCGAGACCGCGTACATGCCGACCAGCAGGTCGATCGAACGCCGCATGCCCAGGGCCACATAGCTTTCCGGGCCGACCCCGGCGTCCTTGAGCCAACGCGCCAGCTGACGCACCCGGCCCGCGAACTCGGCGTAGGACAGACTCGTCCCCTCGAAGGTGAGGGCGGTCGCGTCGGGCGTGCGCGCGACCTGGGCCTCGAAGAGGGCGTGCAGGGTGGCCGGGTCGTCCTCGCTGGGGGTGCTCAGCGCGGCGTCGGTGGCGAACTCGGTGTCGTTCCAGCGGTCGAGCACCAGCGTGCGCTCGGCGGCGTCGAGCAGTTCGATGTCACCGACGGCGGCCGAGGGGTCGGCCACGATGGCGGTGAGCACGCGCAGCAGACGGGCGCCGAAGGTGGCCGCGAAGCTCGCGTCGAAGAGGTCGGTGGCGTAGACGAGCTCGGCGTCGAGGTGGCTGTCGTCGTCGGCCGGGACCTCGCTGAGCGCGAGTTGCAGGTCGAACTTGGCGGTGTGCTGGTCGATGCCCAGCTCGGAGACCGTCAGGCCGGGCAGTTCCAGGGTGGTGCGGCCCAGGTTCTGGAACGAGAGCATCACCTGGAACAGCGGGTGCCGCGACTGCGAACGCGCAGGGTTGAGCACCTCGACCAGGCGCTCGAACGGCACGTCGGCATGCGCGAAGGCGGCCAGGTCGCGTTCGCGGACCTGGGTGAGCAGCTCGGTGAACGAGGCGGCCGGGTCGACCTCGGCGCGCAGCACCAGGGTGTTGACGAACATGCCGACCAGGTCGTCGAGCGCCTGCTGGCCACGACCGGCCACCGGGGTGCCGATGGCGATGTCGGCGGTGCCCGACAGGCGCGAGAGCAGCACGGCGAAGGCGCTGTGCACCACCATGAACAGGGTGGTGCCGCGCTGGTGGGCCAGCTGGTTGAGCGCTTCCACCAGCTCGCCCGGCACCTCGAAGCGGTGCGTGCCCGCCTGGTAGGTGGCCTGCGCGGGCCGCGACTTGTGGCCCAGGCGCAGCTCGTCGGGCAGGTCGGCCAGCGCGTCGCGCCAGTGGTCGAGCTGCTCGGAGATCAGCGAGGTGGGGTCGTTCTCGTCGCCGAGGGTCTCGCGCTGCCACAGCGCGTAGTCGACGTACTGCACCTCCAGCGGGGGCCAGCCCGGCTCGGCATTGGCGGTGCGAGCCACGTAGGCGGTCATCAGGTCGCGCACCAGCGGGCGCAGCGAGAAACCGTCGGCGGCGATGTGGTGGACCACCATCACCAGCACGTGCTCGCGTTCGCCGAGCTCGTAGACGCGCAGACGCACCGGCGCGGCGGCGGTGACGTCGAAACCGCGACGGGCGAACTCGTAGAGCGAGATCGCCATATCGGTCTCGTCGGCCTCGATCAACTCCACGTCGGGAATCGAGACCGCGGCGGCCAGGACCTTCTGGTAGGCCGTGCCGTCATGCGACGGGTAGACCGTGCGCAGCGATTCGTGCCGGGCGATCACGTCGGCGACCGCGCCGCGCAGGGCGGGCAGGTCGAGCAGGCCCTGCAGGCGCACCGCGACCGGGATGTTGTAGGTCCCGGAGTCGCCGGTGTCTGCCAGGTCGAAGCGGTTGAGGAACCACATGCGCTGCTGCGCGAGCGACAGCGGCGGATGCTCGGGCCGCTGCCGCGCGGTGAGCTCGGCGCGCAGACCGGTGCCCGCGTGCGACTCCACCCGCGCCGCGAGCGCGCCGACGGTGGGCGCCTCGAACAGGGTGCGCACGCCGACCTCGGCGTCGAGCGCCTTGCTCAGGCGCGCGGCCACCTGGGTGGCGACCAGCGAGTTGCCGCCCAGGGCGAAGAAGTCGTCGTCCACGCCGACGCGTTCGGCGCCGAGCAGTTCGGCGAAGATCTCCGCGACGATCTCCTCGATCGGCGTGGAAGGCGCGCGGAAGACCTTGGCCTCGAACACCGGCGCGGGCAGCGCCTTGCGGTCGAGCTTGCCGGAGGCGTTGAGCGGGAAGGCCTCCAGCACCACCAGCGCCGAGGGCACCATGTAGGCGGGCAGTTCGGCGGTGACGCCCGCCTTCACCGCGGCCACGTCCAGGGCCGAATCCGGTTCGGGCACCACGTAACCCACGAGCTGATCGCCCGCGTGCGCGTCGGCGCGCACTACCACGACCGACTGGGCGACACCCGGCTGGGCCAGCAGCGTGGCCTCGATCTCGCCGAGCTCGATGCGCAGACCGCGCAGCTTCACCTGGAAGTCGGTGCGGCCCAGGTAGTTCAGCTCGCCGTCGCGGGTCCAGGTGACGAGGTCACCGGTGCGGTACATGCGCGACCCGGCCTGCCCGTACGGGTTGGCCACGAAGCGGTCGGCGGTGAGGTCGGCGCGGTTGAGGTAGCCGACGGCGAGCTGTTCGCCCGCCAGATACAGCTCACCCGCGACACCGGGGGCCACCGGGTGCAGCCGCGAATCCAGCACGAACACCTTGGTGTTCCACACCGGACGACCGATCGGCACCGACTCCACATCGGCGTCGACGACCTCGTGATAGGTGACGTCGACGGCGGCCTCGGTGGGGCCGTACAGATTGTGCAGGCGGGCACCGGTCAGCTCGCGCAGGCGCTGTGCGGTGGGCGCGGGCAGCGCCTCACCGGAGGCGAACACCTGACGCAGCCGCACCGCGCTGCCGTTGCCGTTGTTGCCCAGCGTGGACACGAACACCGACAGCATCGAGGGCACGAAGTGCGCGGTGGTGATGCTCCGCTCGGCGATGACCTGCGCCAGGTACACCGGGTCGCGGTGGCCGTCGGGCTTGGCGACGACCAGGCGCGCGCCGGTCTGCAAGGGCCAGAAGAACTCCCACACCGACACGTCGAAGGTGGCGGGGGTCTTCTGCAGCACCGCGTCGGCGGCGTCGATCGGGTACTCGTGCTGCATCCACAGCAGGCGGTTGACGATCGCCGCGTGATCCACGGCCACGCCCTTGGGGCGGCCCGTCGAACCCGAGGTGAAGATGACGTAGGCGGTATTGGTGGCCCGCAGCGGGCGGATGCGCTCGGCGTCGGTGATCGGCGCGGCGCCGAAATCGGCGGGCAGCTCGATGTTCTCGACGGCCAGCACCGTGGCGCCGTCGGCCTCGAAGCCGTCGCGGCGAGTGGTGAGCACCAGTCGCGGCCGCGCGGTCTCGAGGATGTGGCCGATGCGGTCGGCGGGCTGATCCGGGTCCAGCGGCACATAGGCCGCACCGGTCTGCAGCACCGCGTACATGGCGACGACGAGTTCGGTGGAGCGCCGGATGGCCAGTGCCACATGCGAACCCGGGCCGACGCCCTCGGCGATGAGCTTGCGGGCGATGCGGTTGGCCCGTTCCTGCAGCTCGCGGTAGGTCAGTTCCTCGTGCTCGAAGACCAGCGCGACCGCGTCGGGGGTGCGCTCGACCTGCGCGTCGAACAGCGAGACCAGGGTGGCCTCGGGCACCGCGCGGGCGGTGTCGTTCCAGTCGACGAGGACCTGCGCGTGCTCCTCGGGCGCGAGCAGATCGATGTCACCGACGGCGACCTCGGGGTCGGCGACGATGGCGGCGAAGATGTTGTCCAGGCGCCGCGCGAAGGCGGCGATGGTGGATTCCTCGAAAAGGTCCAGCGCGTAGGAGAACTCGGCGGACATGCCACCGGCCTCGCCGTCGGTGTCCTGCACCTCGGTCAGGGTGAGCTGCAGGTCGAACTTGGCCAGCTGGGAGTCGTAGTCGATGCCGCTGACCGACAACCCGGGCAATTGCAGCGAGGCCTGCTTGTTGTTCTGGAACGACAGCATCACCTGGAACAGCGGGTGGCGCGCCTGCGAACGCGGCGGGTTGAGCACCTCGACGAGCCGCTCGAACGGCACGTCGGCGTGCGCGAACGCCTGCAGGTCGGTCTCGCGGGCCTGGTCGAGCAGGGTCGCGAAGGACACGGCGCCCTCGACCTGCGAGCGCAGCACCAGGGTGTTGACGAACATGCCGACCAGGTCGTCGAGGGCCTGGTCGCCACGACCGGCCACCGGGGTGCCGATGGCGATGTCGCTGGTGCCGCTGGCGCGGGCCAGCAGCACGGCCAGCGCGCTGTGCATGACCATGAACAGCGAGGCGTTGTAGCGGCGGCCCAGTTCGACCAGGGCACGCTGGGTGTCACCGGAGATGACGAAGCTGTAGGTGCCACCCCGGTAGGTGGCCACCGGCGGACGCGGGTGGTCGGCCGGGAGCACCAGTTCGTCGGGCAGATCGGCGAGTTCGCGGGCCCAGTAGTCGATCTCGGAGGAGATCAGCGACTTCGGGTCGTCCTCGGAACCGAGCACCTCGCGCTGCCAGAGCGCGTAATCGGCGTACTGGACCGGCAATTCGGCCCAGGTCGGCGCCTCCCACGAGGTGCGCGCGGCGTAGGCGACGATGACATCGCGCGACAGCGGCGCCATCGACCAGCCGTCGGCGGAGATGTGGTGCACCACCATGCCGAGCACGTACTCGGTCTCGCTGATCTCGAAAAGCCGTGCGTGCAGCGGCACTTCGCTGGTCACGTCGAAGGCCATCGACGCCAGGTCGATCAGGTGGTCGATGAGGTTGTCCTCGGTGACCCGGTACGGGGTCAGGTCGGGGACGATCTGGGCGGCGTCGAGCACCACCTGTACCGGGCCGTTGCCCGACTCGGGGAACACCGTGCGCAGCGACTCGTGCCGGTCGATCACGTCGATCACGGCGACCTGCAACGCGGCCACATCCAGCTCACCGGAGAGCCGGATGGCGACCGGGATGTTGTTGACCGCCGAGGCGGTGTCGAAGCGGTTGAGGAACCACATGCGCTGCTGGGCCAGCGACAGCGGCACCAGATCCGGCCGCTCGCGCGCCACCAGCGCCTTGCGGGCACCGTCACCGGCCTGCGATTCCACCCGCGCGGCCAGTGCCGCGACGGTGGGCGCCTCGAACAGCATGCGCACGGGCACCCGGGTGTCCAGGGCGATGCCGATGCGGGAGGCCACCTGGGTGGCGATCAGCGAGTTGCCGCCGAGTTCGAAGAAGTCGTCCTCGACGCCGACGCGGCTCAGTTCGAGCACGTCGGCGAAGACCTGCGCGACGATCTGCTCGATCGGGGTGGTGGGCGCGCGGAACTCACGCACCTCGAACACCGGCGCGGGCAGCGCGCGGCGGTCGAGCTTGCCGTTCACGGTCAGCGGGATGGCCGCCAGCACCATGATCGAGGACGGCACCATGTAGGCGGGCAGGCGCTGGGCGACATGGTCGGTGAGCGCGGGGACATCGATCGAACTGCCCGGCACCGCAACGACATAGGACACCAGCGAGGTACTGCCGCCCTTGTTCTTGTGGCCGATGCTGACCGCGAAGTCGACGGTCTCGTGCGAGGCCAGGGCCGAGTCGATCTCACCCAGTTCGATGCGGAAACCGCGCACCTTGACCTGGAAGTCGGAGCGGCCGACGTATTCGACATTGCGGTCGGCGGTCCAGCGCACCACGTCACCGGTGCGGTACATCCGCTGGCCGGGCGCGTAGGGGTTGGCGACGAAGCGATCCGAGGTCAGCGCGGGGCGCGCGTGGTAGCCGCGCGCCATGCCGACGCCGCCGATGTAGAGCTCACCGGCCACGCCCACCGGCACCGGGCGCAGGCGGTCGTCGAGGATCAGGGTGTGGACGCCACGGATGGGTCCACCGATGACGACCCGCTCCCCCGGGATCAGACCCTCGGACAGGTTCGAGGCGATGGTGGTCTCGGTCGGGCCGTAGACATTGCCGAGCATGCGGCGCGAGCCGTCGGGCAGCGGCACCGCCCACTTGGTGACCAGCTCCGGCGGCACCGCCTCGCCACCGGCCGCGAGCACCCGCAGGTGATCGAGGCCGCGGGCGTCGAAGGTGGCCAGCGCGGCCGGGGTGACGAAGGCGTGGGTGACCTGCTCGGTGATGAGGATGTCGCGCAGTTCCTCACCGCCGTACACCCCCGGCGGCACCACGACGAGCGTGCCACCGCGACCCAGCGCGAGCAGCAGCTCCAGCACCGAGGCGTCGAACGACGGCGAGGCGAAATGCAGTGCGCGGGTATCGGTGTCGAGCGAGTACAGCTCGATCTGCTCGGCGCAGAAGTTGGCGACGCTGGCGTGGGTCACCACGACGCCCTTGGGCACACCGGTGGAACCGGAGGTGTAGATCAGGTACGCGGGCTGGGCCGGATCGGTCGGACGGACCAGTTCGCGCGGGGCCAGCGGGGCATCGGAGATGTCGTCGAGATCGATGTCGTCGATCTCGAGCCAGCGCACGGTATCGGGCACCTCGCCGATCTCGGCGCTCACCGTGATACCGACGGACACACCGGCATCGGCGATCATGTGCGCGATGCGGTCGGCCGGGTAGTTCGGGTCGACGGGTACGAACGCGGCACCGGTCTTGGCGACCGACCACACCGCGAGCACCGACTCCAGCGAACGCGGCACGGCCACGGCGACGAAGTCCTCGGCGCCCAGACCCTGCTGGATCAGCAAGCGCGCCAACTGGTTCGAGCGGCGATCCAACTCGCCATAAGACACGGTCGCGAAGCGACTCGATGAGGGGTGGCGGTCGGGCGACGGGTGGGCCACAGCTGTCCCCTCGAACACCACGGCGGTGGCCTCGGTGTCGCGGGCGGCCTGGGCCATCAGCTGCGGCAGGGTGCGCGCCACGGCGGCGGGGGCGCCGTAGCGGGTGACCAGGTCGGTGCGCTCGGCATCGTCGAGGACGTCGATGGCGCCGACGGCGACCGCCGGGTCGGCCAGGATCGCGTCGAGCACGCGGCGCCAGCGCAGCAGCAGCTCTTCGACGGTGCTCTGATCGAACAGGTCCACGGCGTAGGTGAGCACGCCGGTCAGCCCCGAGAGCGAGCCGGTGGTGGTGTGCTCCTCGGTGAGCGTCCACTGCAGGTCGAACTTGGCCATGTCGACCTCGACCTCGTCGGCGCTGACCGTGAGACCGGGCAGCTCCAGCGTGCCGTGCGACATCTCCTGGAACGAGAGCACCACCTGGAACAGCGGGTGGCGCGCCTGCGAGCGCGAGGGGTTGAGGACGTCGACGAGCCGCTCGAAGGGCACATCGGCATTGGCGAAGGCCGACAGGTCGGTCTCGCGGGTGCGCGCCAGGAATTCGGTGAACGGCTGGGCCGGGTCGACGTCGGAGCGCAACACCAGGGTGTTGACGAACATGCCGATCAGGTCGTCGAGAGCCTGCTCACCACGGCCCGCGATGGGTGTGCCGACGGCGATGTCGGTGGTGCCGGACAGGCGCGCGAGCAGCACGGCCAGCGAGGCGTGCACCACCATGAACAGGGTGACGCCGTTGGCGCGGGCCAGCGCGGCGAGCTGGGCGTGGGTCTCGGCGTCGATATCGAAGCCGACGCGCGCGCCACGGAAGCTCTGCTGCTGCGGGCGCGGGCGGTCGCTGGGCAGGTCGAGCTGGTCGGGCAGGCCGTCGAGGGTGCGCTGCCAGTAGTCGAGCTGGCGCGCGGCCATCGAAGCGGGATCGCTTTCGGCACCGAGCAATTCGCGCTGCCACAGCGTGTAGTCGCGGTACTGCACCGGCAGCGGGGTCCACGCGGGCGCCTGCCCGGCCGACCGCGCCAGGTAGGCGGTGGCCACATCGCGGGCCAGCGGGCCGAAGGAGAAGCCGTCGGCCGCGATGTGGTGGACCACGAAGGCGACCGCGAATTCCGGTGTGCCATTGGTGGTTCCGCCGGTGACCTGGTAGATCCGCACGCGGATCGGCAGTTCCAGGGTGACGTCGAAGCCGGTGGAGGCGAACAGGATCAGCTCGTCACGCAGCAGCGACTGCTCGATCGGGATCACCGTGATACCCAGGTCGAACTCGTCGGGGCCGAGTACCTGCTGGAAGCCGCCGTCGGCGTCGGGGAAGACGGTGCGCAGCGATTCCTGGCGCACCACCACGTCGTCGAGCGCGGCGATGAGCGCGTCGACGTCGACGCGGCCCTTCATCCCCACGACGAAGGGCAGGTTGTAGGTGGGCGCGGTGGGGTCGAACTGGTTGATGAACCACATCCGCTGCTGGGCCAGCGACAGCGGCACCTGGTCGGGATGCGGCAGCGCGACCAGCGCCGGACGCGCGGCGGAAACATCTGCGGGCGTGATGGATTCGGCCCGCGCGGCCAGCCCGGCCACGGTCGGGGTCTCGAACAGCGCGCGCACACCCAGCTGGATGCCGAAGGCGGCGCCGATGCGGGCCACCACCTGGGTGGCGACCAGCGAATTGCCGCCGAGTTCGAAGAAGTTGTCGTCGGCGCCGACGCGTTCCTGGCTGAGCACATCGGCGAAGATGCCTGCCACGATCTGCTCGGACGGGGTGCGCGGAGCGCGGAAATCGCCTGCGGCGGCGCTGAACACGGGCTCGGGCAGGGCCTTGCGGTCCAGCTTGCCGGAGGTGTTGAGCGGGAACGCGTCGAGCACCATGATCGACGCGGGCACCATGTAGCTGGGCAGCTTCTCGGCGACGAAGCGGGTGAGCGTGGCCGGGTCGGCGGACTGGCCCGGGGCCGGTACCACGTAGGCCACCAGCTGCTGACCGGTGGCGGTGTCGACCACCAGCACGGCGGCCTGACTCAGGGTGGGGTGGGCCAGCAGATCGGTCTCGATCTCGCCGAGCTCGATGCGCTGACCACGGAACTTCACCTGGAAGTCGGTGCGGCCGATGTATTCCAGAACGCCCTCGGCGTTCCAGCGCACCAGGTCACCGGTGCGGTACATGCGTTCGCCGGGGCCGCCGACGGGGTTGGCGACGAAGCGGTCCGAGGTCAGGTCGGGGCGGCCGCGGTAGCAGCGGGCCAGCTGACGGCCCGCCAGATACAGCTCACCCGGGGCACCGATCGCGGCCGGGCGCAGCCGCGAATCCAGCACGTAGACTTCGACATTCCACTCGGGGATACCGATCGGCACCGTGACGGTGTCGGCCTCGGTGGCCTCCCAGTAGGTGACCGATACCGCGGCCTCGGTGGGGCCGTAGAGGTTGTGCAGCCCGGCGGTGGAGATCGCGCGCAGACCCGCGGCGGTCTCCGGCGGCAGCGCCTCACCGATCACGAAAACCGCGCGCAGCGTGGCACATTGGGCCTGGGTGGCGTGCGCGACGAAGACCGTCAGCATGGACGGCACGAAGTCGGTCACGGTGACGCCGTGGCGTTCGATCATGTCCGCGACGTAGAGCGGGTCGCGGTGGCCGTCCGGCGAGGCGATGACCAGCTTGGCGCCGACCATCAGCGGCAGGAAGTAGCCCCACAGCGACACGTCGAAGGTGGTGGCGGTCTTCTGCAGGTAGACGTCGTCGGCGGTGAGCGCGTACTCGTCGAGCATCCACAGCTCTTGGTTGACGATCGCGTGATGGGTCACGGCCACGCCCTTGGGGCGGCCGGTGGAGCCCGAGGTGTAGATGACGTAGGCGGTGTTGTCCGGGCGCAGCGGCGCGAGCCGGTCGGCGTCGGTGACCGGGGCCTCGGCGAAGGCGGCGGTGTCGAGGGTGTCGATCTCGACGCGGGCGACCGTGGCGGGCAGGTCCAGCTCGTCACCGGTGGTGGTCAGCACACAGACCGGTGCCGCGGACTCGAGGATGTAGGCGGTGCGGTCGGCGGGGTGGTCCGGGTCGATCGGCACGTAGGCGCCACCGGCGCGCAGCACCGCGTGCATACCGATCACCAGGTCCAGCGAACGGCGCATGCCGAGCGCGACCAGCGACTCCGGGCCGACACCGTCGGCGATCAGGAACCGGGCCAGCCGGTTGACCCTGGCACCGAACTCGGCGTAGGTGAGGGTCTCGCCCTCGAAGTCCAGGGCGATGGCGTCGGGAGTGCGCGGGATCTGCGCGTCCAGCAGCGCGGGCAGGGTGGTGGCGGGAACCTCGTGGGCCGAGTCGTTCCACTCGGTCAGCGAGCGTTCCAGCTCGGCGGTGCCGGTGACGGGCAGGCGCCAGACCGGCAGCGCGGCGTCGGCGGCCAGGAACCGCTCGAAGAACTCGAGGAAGCGGGCGTGGTGGGTGGCCGCGTCGGCCGCCGAGTAGAGGTTGGGGTTGGTCTCGAAGTCGATGTGGGAGCGGGTGCCGCCGTGCGACTGGTAGAAGTTGACGCCCAGGTCCTCGATCGAGCCGGTGGACAGCACATTGAGGGTGCCGTCCATCTCGCCGAAGCGCAGCTCGTTATCGAAGAGCATGATGTTGACCCACGGGCCGAAGAACTCGGTGGCGACCATGCCGTCACCGGCGGAGTCGCGGCGGATGTCCTCGTGGCGGTAGCGCTGGTGACGCAGCGCGCCGGAGACCTCGGTGGTGACCGCGCGCAGCAGCTCGGCCACGGTGGTGTCGTGGCCCACACGCAGGCGCAGCGGCACGATATTGGAGGTCACACCGCCCGAGCGGCGCATCACGGCGGTGGTGCGGCCGGTGACCGGCAGGCTCAGGATCACGTCCTGGGTGCCGGTGATCTGGGCCAGGTACGCCGCGAAACCGGCGATGAGCAGCGGCGCGGAGGTGGTGTCGTGGCGGGCGATGGCCTCGCCGAACACCGCGTCCTGGGCCGGGCTCAGGGCCGCGCTGGTGACGTCGTTGACCGGCGAGGGCGGCGCGGAACGGCCGGTGAGGCTGCTGCCCTCTTCCAGCCCGGCGACGCGCTGGGCCCAGTGCGCCTTGTCGGACTCGAAGCGGGAGCTGTCGCGGTAGGCGATCTCCGAGTCGTAGAGGGTGCGCAGGTCGGTGGCCTTGTTGGCCGGGGCCTCGGTGCCGGTGACGGCCGCGGTGTAGAGCTGTGCCGTGCGGTTGACGAAGTTGTTGGCGCCGAAACCGTCGAGCACGATGTGGTGGACGCGGGCGTACCAGTACCAGCGCTCGTCCTCGAGCTGCAGCGCGGCGGCCTGGACCAGGCGGTCGGCGACGATGTCGAGCGGGCGGCTGTACTCGCGGCGCATCCACTCGGCGGCGGCGGCCTCGGGGTCGGCTTCGCCACGCAGGTCGACGTAGATGAGGGTGTCGTCCTGGGTGAGGTCGACGGTCTGCATGGGTTCGCCGTCGATCTCGACGATGCGCAGGAAGCCGGACTGCTGCTCGGCGGCGGCCTCGGAGCTGACGCGTTCGAGCACCGCCACGTCGAGGTGGCCGCGCAGGTCGACGTACTGGGCGATGTTGATCGGCACCTGTGGGTCGACGTGCTGCGCGTACCAGATACCCAGCTGTGCGGGCGAGAGCGGGAAGTACTCCTCGCCGTTTCCGCCGAAATCCAGCCGGTCCAACCCAAACCTCGCTTCCGGAACACCCGTGCAGGCGCTCCCCGACGACACCGGAACGCAGGCGCCGCTGCCGAACTAGCGTGGCGCCTGCGTCTCGGGTTCAATTCTCGAAATCAATCAGGCAAAAATGTCCATTGGCACTATCTGTCGGCCCGGCCGATCTTGTTACATGGCTGAGACCATGCTCGGGATCGACAGCCCGGCAGCGCCGGTGTGCTCTTCGCAAACCATCGCACCAATCTACCGGTGCGCCCGCCCGGCAACCAACCACGTCCATAGCTGGATGACATAGCCCCAGGTAAACCGAGAGCGACCGGTTAGCTGACGCTTGTCTACGCGCTCACATCGTCGCGGGAGCCCGTCCGCACCGAACCGACTGAGGCGTGGATCACACCGACTGGTCGGTAGCTGATCTCGATCGGGCGGGGTCGTAGAGGTGGGATTGCGCACAATCGATCGACGGGGTGAGAGCTCGGCCGACGAGGATGACGGCGGCCTGGCGCAGGCCCGCGGACTCGACCTGGTCGGCGATGTCGGTGAGGGTGCCGCGCAGGACGAGCTGTTCGGGTTGGCTGGCCCGGTAGACGACCGCGACCGGGCAGTCGGCGCCGTACGCCGCGACCAGTTCCTCCGCGAGAACCCGGACGCGGGTGATGGCCAGGTGCAGGACGAGGGTGGCGCCGGTGGCGGCGAAGTCGGCCAGCGCCTCGCCAGCGGGCATCGCGGTCGAGCGGGCCTGGGTCCGGGTGAGAACGACTGATTGGACTACTTCGGGCACGGTCAGTTCGGTGCCGAGGGCGGCGGCGGCCGCGGCGTAGGCGGGCACGCCCGGGGTGACATCCCAGGGGACGCCCGCGGCGTCGAGGCGGCGGGTCTGTTCGGTGAGGGCCGAATAGATCGACGGGTCGCCCGAGCAGAGCCGGGCCACCTCGCGACCGGCCGCGTGGGCGGCGACGAGCCGCTCGGTGATCTGGTCGAGATCGAGGTGCTGGGTGTCGATCAGTTCGGTGCCGGGCGCGCAGTGCGCGAGGACCTCGGGGTCGAGATAGGTGCCCGCGTACAGGCAGACCGGGCTCTCGCGCAGCAGCGTGACCGCGCGCACCGTGAGCAGGTCGGCCGCGCCGGGGCCCGCCCCGATGAAATGCACCGTCATGGGCGCGAGTCTACGGTCGCCTCGCACCACCGCCCGCACCGCTGGTCAGCGCATTGCGCCGACCGGAGGCCGGTGGAGCAAGTATGTTCTGAATCCGTCGGCGCGGTGCCGATCACGGACGAGGGGGCGCGGTGCCACGATCGAGGAATACGCGACGAGGGATGGGTGCCGCGATCGCGTTGACAGCGCTGGCCGTGAGTGCCTGCGCGGGCCCGGCCCCGATCACGGGCCACCCGACCTCTTCGCTGGCGGAGTTCGTGCCCAGCGCCGAGAACCAGGACCCGTCGCTGACGATCCCCGGCATCGTCACCGCCGAACTCCCGCCCGGTCTGCACGTCACCAGCAAGCAGCGCGTCGCCTATCCGGAGATCCCGCCGCTGGGCGGACCGCACGACGCTCGCTGGGCCGCCTGCGACGGGGTCGTCTACGACACGGCTGTGCGCACCGAGAACCTGGTGCACTCCCTGGAGCACGGCGCGGTGTGGATCGCCTACGACCCGGCGAAGGTGAGCGCGGCGGGTCAGGAGACGTTACGCGCCAAGGTGATCGACAAGCAGTACACGGTGATGTCACCGATTCCCGGCATGGCCGACCCGATATCGCTGCAATCCTGGGGGCACCAGCTCAAACTCGACAGCGCCGACGACGACCGGATCGACCAGTTCATCACCGCGCTGCGCGAGAACCCCTACACCACACCGGAAGTCGGCGCGACCTGCTCGTCCCCGAGCTTCGACCGCACCGCCCCGCCGCCGTTCGACCCCACCGCGCCGGGCCCCGACGCGGTGCCGATGGACGGCTAACCCGTCATGTCGAAGTGCGCGACGACCTTCGTCGGCCGCACGCGCACCACCAGCTCCCCCGGCACGCCGTTGCGCTTGCCGAACTCCTCGGCCTTGTCCGGGCCCATGTACCGCCCGGCGATCGCCGTGGCGGTGCGGACCAGTTCCTCCGGGTCCTCGGAGAGGGTGACCGTGCCCTGGATCGTCACCAGCGCGTAGGGCGGTTCCTCGAGGTCCACGCACACCGCGATGCGTGGATCGCGGGCGAAGGCGCGGCCCTTGGCGGTGTCCTTGCCGGTGTTGAACACCAGTTCATCCCCTTCGAGGATGAACCAGACCGGCGTGACCATGGGCCGACCGTCGGCGGCGGCGAAGGCCACCTTCCCCGTCCGGGTGCCCTGAGACAGAAATTCGCGAACCTTGGGATCAGCGAGATTTGCCATACGCCCAGCGTAGGGCACATGGTCAGATGGCGCCCTGGGCGCGCGCGGTGGCGACGGCGGAGGTGCGGGACTTGACGCCGAGTTTGGCGTAGATGTGTACGAGGTGGGATTTGACGGTGGTCTCGCTGAGGAAGAGCCGCTTGGCGATGTCGCGGTTGGACAGGCCCGCCGCGACCAGCCGCAGCACCTCCACTTCGCGCGGGCTCAGGGTGGTGTCGGCGCGGCGGACGCGGGTCATCAGGCGGGAGGCGACCGTCGGGGACAACACGCTCTCCCCCGCCGCGGCCGCGCGCACGGCGGCCAGGAGTTCGGCGGGTGGGGTGTCCTTGAGCAGGTAGCCGACGGCACCGGCCTCGATGGCGCCGAGGATGTCGGCGTCGGTGTCGTAGTTGGTGACCACCAGGACGTTCGGCGGATCGGGCAGGGCGCGCAGCCCCGCGGTGGCCGAGGCGCCGGAGCGGCCGTCACCGAAGCGCAGGTCCATGAGGACCAGGTCGACCGGGGTGGCCGCGCAGAACGATACCGCCGCGTCGGCGTCGGCGACATCGCCCACGACGGTGATGTCCTCGGCGGCATCCAGGAGCGCGCGCAGCCCGGCGCGCACGATGGCGTGGTCGTCGGCGAGCAGCAGGCGGATCATCCGGCCGCTCCCAACGGGAAACTCACCGTGACGGCGGTGTGGCCCGGCTCGGATTCGATGGTCATCGCACCGCCTTGCTGTTCGACCCGGCTGCGGATGGCATGCAGGCCGAACGCACCGGCACGGGGGCCGCGCCCGGCGGTGTCCGCCGAGGGCGGTGCCACACGCGAGACGCGCAGGATCGCGGGGTCGATGCCGATGCCGTCGTCGACGATGTCGAGGTGCACATCGGTGTCGTCGTAGGTGAGCGTGACCCGCATGCGCGTGGCCTCGGCGTGCTGCACCACATTGGCGACCGCGCTCTGCGCGATCCGCACCAGCGCCGCCTCCACCGGCATGGGCAGTCGCTCCGGCTCACCTTCGATTAGCAGCTGGGTGGTCAGGGTGGGTGATTGCGCGCGATCGCAGATCCGGGCCAGCGCGTCGGCCAGTGACTGCCCGTCGAGGGCGGCGGGCGCCAATTCGTCGATGAGCCCGCGGGTTTCGGCCAGGTCTTCGGCGGCGGTCTCGCGGGCGAGCCGAATGCGGTCCAGCGCGGGATGATCCGGCGCCGCCTGCTCGGCCGCGTGCAGCAGGAGCTGGATGCTGCTGAGTCCCTGGGCGACGGTGTCGTGGATCTCCTTGGCCAGTCGTTCCCGCTCGGCCAACTTGCCCGCCGTGCGTTCCCGCTCGGCGAGAGCCGCTCTGGTACCGAGCAATTCGGCGATCAGCCGCTCCCGTTCGACGGCCTCGCGATACAGCGCCTGATAGCCGAGCCCAATCCCGATGGCCACCGCCGCCCCGAGTACCGGCCCCACCACCGCGGCCACCGACCACCCACGATGCGCCGCGAACCCGACGACACCGACCGCCGTCGCCAACAGCACCGCGACCAGCCCCCACACCCGGGGCAGCAGATGCAGATAGAGGAAGAACAACCCGAACGCCAGATACACCGCATCCGGTGTGAGCCCGAGCAGCGCCAGCCACAGCACGGTGAGCGCGGCCAGCCACCCCCACACCACCGGAGGGAGCGCCACCCGGTCAGAAGACGCGTCGGTGGCGGTCTTCGACCGGGACAGTTCCGTTCCGGCGAAATAGATCAGCAGCCAGACGACGGTCAGGGCGACCACGCCGATCCCGTGTCCCCCGCCGCCGGGCAGCACCGCGCGCACCGCGACCACCACGGCCAGCACCGTGACCAGCACGTGCAGGCCGAGCCGCAGGGTGGTGACGACCGGCGTCAAGGGCGAGGAGTGCACCCGACCAGCTTATGTGCGGCAACCGGAGGGGCATCCATCGAAAGGTGTAAACGCGGGCCGACGTTGGGTGGAGTGGGATTCGTGCGCCGGTGCGATGGCCGGGGCCGTCCGCGCGGCGAGAGTGGAGGCATGTTCGTCGCACTCCGAGATCTGCGGGCCGCTCGCGGCCGCTTCCTGTTGATCACCATCGTCGTCGTGCTGGTGGCGGTGCTGGTGAGCTTCCTCAGCGGGCTCACCGCCGGGCTGGCACACCAGAACATCTCGGCGGTCCAGGGCATCGCGGCCGACCGGGTGGTCTTCGCCGAGACCGGGACCGATCCGTCATTCGATTCCTCGGTACTCACCGAAGAACAGGTCGCGCGGTGGCGAGCGGTCGAGGGCGCGACGGTCGAGCCGATCGGCATCTCGCGGGCACGGGCCGAGCACGCGGGGGCGAGCCCGGTGCAGGTCGCGTTATTGGGTGGCGACGCGTCGGCCTTCGGCAATCACCCCGCAACCGGCCCCGGCACGGTGGTGTTGAGCGCGGCGGCGGCGCGGGAGCTGTCGGCGGGGGCGGGCGAGACCGTGCTGCTGGCTGGCCACGAATTCGACGTCGCCGCCATCGCCGGAGACGAGTGGTACAGCCACACGCCGGTCATCTGGACGAGCCTGGCCGATTGGCAGGCCGCCAGTCCCCGCTCGGGTGCGGCGACCGTCCTCGCGGTGAGCGGTTCGTCCGCCGATCTCGACACCGAGGCGGGCACCCGGACCGTGCCCGCGCGCGACGCTGTCGAGGCGATCGGCTCCTACCAGGCCGAGAACAGCTCGCTCACCCTGATGACACTGCTGCTGTTCGCCATCTCCGCGCTGGTCATCGGGGCCTTCTTCACGGTGTGGACGGTGCAGCGTCAGCCCGATATCGCCACCTTGAAGGCGCTCGGCGCGACCACCGGCGCGCTGGCCGTCGACGCCCTGGCACAGGCGGCGATCGTGCTGATCACGGGTGTGGCGGTCGGGCTCGGCATCACCGCGGCGACCTCGCTGTTGCTCGGCGACGCCATGCCGTTCGTACTCGCACTGTCGACCACGCTGGTCCCCGCGCTGGCCCTGATCGTGCTCGGACTGGCCGGTGCCGCCGTCGCCCTGCGCTTCCTGTTCACCACCGACCCCCTGACCGCACTCAGCGCGGCACGCTGACGGACGAACCGTCCGATGTCGGCGCCACCCACCAACCCGATCGAAGGACTCCCCATGGCACTGACACTCACCGATGTCACCCTCACCTACCCCGACGGCACGGCCCGCCTGACCGCGCTCGACCGCGTCTACCTGCAGGTCCCCGGCGGCACCATCGCCGCGATCACCGGCCCGTCGGGCTCGGGCAAGTCCAGTCTGCTCGCGGTGGCGGCCACGCTCATCCGCCCCGATTCGGGTCGCGTCGTCCTCGATACCGACACCGGCGGCACCGATCTCGCGACCCTGAGCAGGCGCGCGGCGTCCACCCTGCGCCGCACCGCGATGGGCATCGTGTTCCAGCAGCCGAATCTCATCCCCGCGCTGACGGCACGCGAACAACTCGAGGTCACCGCCCACCTCGGCGGTCGCTCCCAGCGCACCGGCGAAACACGTGCCCGCGCAACGGAACTACTCGCGGCAGTCGGCCTGGCCGAGCACGCGGACAAACGCACCGCCCAGCTCTCGGGCGGACAACGTCAGCGCGTCAATATCGCCCGCGCCCTCATGAACGACCCGGCCCTGCTCCTCGTCGACGAACCCACCAGCGCCCTGGACTCCGCACGCGGTGCCGCCATCCTCGACCTGATCACCACCATCGCCCGGCGACACCGGGCCGCCACCGTGCTGGTCACCCACGACCCCACCCACCTGCACCGCATGGACGCGGTCTACCGGATGACCGACGGCCGACTCACCACCGCGGACACCGCCGCCGCCCGCGCGTGACCGGCCAACCCGCCGCGCCCGCCCGGCGATCCGCCACCACTCGCACCACACCCCACGGGCACACTGAGCCGATGAGCGCACCCAGACAGCTGATCGTGGTCGACGCGGCCAATGTCATCGGCTCGCGGGCCGACGGCTGGTGGAAGGACCGCGCGGGCGCCGCCCGCCGCCTGCTGGCCGACCTGACGGAGTTGACCGCCCGCCTGCCCGACACCACCGACATCACCGTCGTCCTCGAAGGCGCCGCGAAACCGGCCGCCGACACCCCGACACCCCCGCGTCTGAAAGTCCTGCTCGCCGAAGGCTCCGGCGACGACAAGATCGTCGAAGCAGTCGCCGCCGCGACCACCTACCCCGACATCACCGTCGTCACCGCCGACCGCGAACTCCGCACCCGCGTCACCGCCCACAACGCCACCCCGGTCGGCCCGTCCTGGCTCCGCAACCAGCTCGGCTGAGGAACTCTCACGATTCCGATGGTCGCGCCACCGGGATAACAGAGACCATATTGTCGATCCCTTTGAAGTCATCGGGATTGGTGGTGAACAACGGCAGCCTGTGCACTGCGGCAACCGCCGCGATCATCAGATCGGCTTCCCGTCGACGTGGTTTGCGGCCGTACGCGATGACCCCTGCGGCGATGAGCCCGTAATGGCGTGCGGCATCGGCGTCGAACGGCAGTGGGTCGAACATGGCCTCGGTGCGTTGCAGGCGGGCGATGCGCCGTGCCCGTTCGATGGGGTCGTCGGTCTGATGCACACCGGCCGAGAGTTCGGCCAGGGTGACAGCAGAGGTCAACAGTTCGCCCGGCAACGATGCGCGCGCCAGCTGTTCCAGATGGATCAGAATGTTCGTATCCGCCAGACCACGCAGGTGCCGCGCGGTCACTCCGAGCCCTCGGCGGCGCGAAGATAGGCATCGAAGTGGGCGGACCCATCGATGTGTTCGAGTTGATCGGACCGGAAGCGGTCGGCGTCCATCGGTGGCAGATCACCGAACGCCTCGAACAGCTCGTCGACCGGTACGGATCGACGCCGACCCTGCCCGGCTGGCTGCTCGAGGTACTTGTCGATAGCGACCAGAGCGACCTGCTGCATCGAGGTGTGCTCGGCTTCCGCACGGCGCCGCAAGGCCGCAGCCTGTTCATCGGACAACCGCAAAGTCATAGCCATACATCCATGATACCGCGCGGTATCACCTAATCGTCAACGTCGTCCATCCCGAATAGCGCCGCCAGCGCCATCTGGCGAAGCACCGGCCGCGCCCTGCCCGCACTCGCGGCGGTGGCGCTGTGCGGGGTGGAGTTCAGGAGGCCGAAGGCGGCGTGGGCTTGGATGCGGGCGGATTCCTCGGTCAGGGCGGGGCTGAGGTCGCGCAGGACGCCGACCCATACCTCCACGTACTGCCGTTGCAGGCGGCGCAGGGTGCGGCGTTCGGGGGCGGGGACGTTGTCGAGGTCGCGGTCCTGGATGCGGATGAGTTCGGGGTCGTCGAAGGCGAAGTCGAGGTGGAACTCGACCAGGCCGGTAAGGGCCTCGGCCGGGGTGGAGGCGGTGGCGACGACCGCGCGGCCACCGTCGAGCAGCCGCTCGCTGACACCGACCAGCAGCTCGACCAGCAGCGCTTCCTTGTTCGCGAAGTGCCGGTAGACGGCCGGGCCGCTGATGCCGACCGCCGCGCCGAGATCGTCGAGGCGCACGCCGAGGAAGCCACGGTCGGCGATGAGCCGGGCCCCGGCGGCGAGCAGTTGCTCGCGACGCTGGGCTTTGAGCAGTTCGCGCCGGGTCGCCGGGACGGATTCGGTACTGGACATCCGGGCGCACCCTCTCGACTCTGGACAAACTCGGTTAGTCGAGATTAACCTGAATTTCAGTTATTGGCGATTAACCGGACGGCAGGATGGCGTGATGACGGTGACGCACGACCTCGACAGCGGTGCCGCGACCGCGACGAGCAACCGGGACGCGCACCGCGCCCTGGTCGACGACCTGCGGCAGCGGCTGGCGACGACCGCGCTCGGCGGCCCGGAGAAGTCCAGGCAGCGGCACGTGGCCAGGGGCAAGCTGCTGCCCCGCGACCGCATCGACGAGCTGCTCGACCCCGGCAGCCCGTTCCTCGAGCTGGCCCCGCTGGCGGGCAACGGCATGTACGACGACGAATGCCCGGGCGCGGGCGTCATCGCGGGCATCGGCCGCATCGCCGGACGCGAGTGCCTGGTGCTGGCCAACGACCCGACGGTCAAGGGCGGCACCTACTACCCCATCACCGTGAAGAAGCACCTGCGCGCGCAGGAAGTGGCCGCGCAGAACAATCTGCCGTGCGTGTACCTGGTGGAGTCCGGCGGCGGCTTCCTGCCCCGCCAGGACGAGGTGTTCCCCGACCGCGAGCACTTCGGTCGCATCTTCTACAACCAGGCGAACATGAGCGCCAAGGGCATCGCGCAGATCGCGGCGGTGCTCGGCTCCTGCACCGCGGGCGGCGCGTATGTGCCCGCCATGGCCGACGAGGCCGTCATCGTGCGCGACCAGGGCACCATATTCCTCGGCGGCCCACCGCTGGTGAAGGCGGCGACCGGCGAGGTCGTGACCGCCGAGGAACTCGGTGGCGGCCTGCTGCATTCGCGCACTTCCGGCGTCACCGACCACCTCGCCGACGACGATCGCGACGCGCTGCGCATCGTCCGCAAGATCGTCGGCACGCTCGGCCCCAAGCCCGAGGCGCCGTGGGAGGTGCTGCCCACCACCGCACCGGCCAAGGCCGAGGCCGAGCTCTACGACGTGGTCCCCGTCGACCCGCGCACGCCCTACGACGTACGCGAGGTGATCGACCGGATCGTCGACGGCGAGGCCGGATTCCACGAGTTCAAGGCCGAATACGGCAAGACCCTGGTCACCGGGTTCGCCCGCATCCACGGACATCCGGTCGGCATCGTGGCCAACAACGGCGTGCTGTTCAGCGAATCCGCCATGAAGGGCGCGCATTTCATCGAGCTGTGCGACAAGCGCAAGATCCCGCTGCTGTTCCTGCAGAACATCACCGGCTTCATGGTCGGACGCGACTACGAGGCGGGCGGCATCGCCAAGCACGGCGCCAAGATGGTCACCGCGGTGGCCTGCGCGCGGGTGCCGAAGCTGACGGTGGTGATCGGCGGCTCCTACGGCGCGGGCAACTACTCCATGTGCGGGCGCGCGTATTCGCCGCGCTTCCTGTGGATGTGGCCCAACGCGCGCATCTCGGTGATGGGTGGCGAACAGGCCGCCTCGGTGCTGGCCACCGTGCGCGGCGACCAGCTCGACAGCGCGGGCAAGCCGTGGTCGGAGGAGGATCAGGAGGCTTTCAAGGCCCCGATCCGCGAACAGTACGAGACCCAGGGCAACCCGTACTACGCGACCGCGCGCATCTGGGACGACGGCGTGATCGCCCCCACCGACACCAGAACCGTGCTCGGCCTTGCCCTTTCGGTGTGCGCGCAGGCGCCGCTCGAACCCGTTTCCTACGGCGTCTTCCGGATGTGAGTGACATGCTGAACAATTCCACTCCCGTCGAGTTCGATACCGTGCTGGTCGCCAATCGCGGCGAGATCGCGGTGCGCGTGATCAAGACCTTGCGCGCCATGGGTATTCGCTCGGTCGCGGTCTACAGCGATGCCGACGCCGGGGCGCGGCACGTGCGCGAGGCCGATGTCGCGGTCCGGCTCGGCCCCGCCCCCGCGCGCGAGAGCTACCTGTCGATCGAGAAGGTCCTCGACGCGGCGATCCGCTCCGGAGCGCAGGCGGTGCACCCGGGTTATGGCTTCCTGTCGGAGAATTCGGCCTTCGCGGCGGCGCTGTCGGACGCGGGCATCGCCTTCCTCGGCCCGCCCGCCAAGGCCATCGAGGTGATGGGCGACAAGATCACCGCCAAGAACACCGTCACCGCCTTCGGTGTCCCGGTGGTGCCCGGTATCGCCGAACCGGGTCTCGACGACGCGCAGCTCATCGCGGCCGCCGCGGAGATCGGCTATCCGGTGCTGGTCAAGCCGTCGGCCGGAGGTGGCGGCAAGGGTATGCGCCGGGTCGACCGGCCCGAGGACCTGCCCGCCGCCCTGGTCAGCGCCCGCCGCGAAGCCGGTGCCGCCTTCGGTGACGACACCCTGTTCCTGGAGCGTTTCGTCCTGCGTCCACGCCATATCGAGGTGCAGATCCTGGCCGACACGTTCGGCAATGTGGTGCACCTGGGCGAACGCGAGTGCAGTCTGCAGCGCAGGCACCAGAAGGTGATCGAGGAGGCGCCCTCGCCGCTGCTGGACCCCGAGACCAGGGCGCGCATCGGCGCCGCGGCCTGCGATACCGCGCGCAGCGTGGACTATGTCGGCGCGGGCACCGTGGAGTTCATCGTCTCCGCCGACCGGCCCGACGAGTTCTTCTTCATGGAGATGAACACCCGCCTGCAGGTGGAGCATCCGGTGACCGAGCTGGTCACCGGTGTGGACCTGGTGGAATGCCAGGTGCGGGTGGCCGCGGGTCAGCGGCTCGCGCGCACCCAGGACGAGATCCACCTGGTCGGCCACGCCGTCGAGGCGCGCGTCTACGCCGAGGACCCCGGCCGCGGCTTCCTGCCGACCGGTGGCACCGTACTCGCCCTGTCGGAGCCGGAAGGCCCTGGTGTGCGGGTGGATTCGGGCCTGCTCGAAGGCACCGTGGTCGGCAGCGACTACGACCCGATGCTGTCGAAGGTGATCGCGCGCGGCGACACCCGCGCCGACGCCCTCGCCCGGCTCGATCGCGCCCTGGAACAGACCGTGCTGCTCGGCGTGACGAGCAATGTGGAGTTCCTGCGCTTCCTGCTCGCCGACCCGGACATCCAGGCGGGCAGGCTCGACACCGCCCTGCTCGACCGCCGGGTGGGCGACTTCGTGCCCGCCACCGTCACCGACGACGATTTCGTCGCCGCCGCGGCCTACCACTGGCTGCGACGCTGGCCCACCACCGCGAGTGACCCGTGGTCCTCGCCCTCGGGCTGGCGGCTCGGCGCCCCGGCACCCACCGTGCTGCGGTTGGCCGCGGGCGACCAGGTTCGCCACGTCTTCCTCACGGGCACACCGGATTCCGCGACCGTGCGGCTGATCACCGACGGCCCCGAGCCGGACGAAACGGAAACCCGCGCGCTCACCGCCACGCTGACCGGCGGCACGCTCACGCTGACCGTGGACGGCCTGCGCCGCACCCACCGCGTCGCCGAGGCCGACGGGCAACTGTGGGTGGGCACCGGCGGTTCGGTCGCCGTGCTGCGCGAGGTCGCCGAGGCTGCGGTGCGCGGTGATGCCGCGCATGTGGGTGACGCCGAGATCCGCAGTCCCATGCCGGGTTCGGTGATCGCGGCGCCGGTCGCCGACGGCGCGACCGTCGCGGCGGGCGACCCGGTGATCGTCATCGAGGCCATGAAGATGGAGCACGCGCTCACCGCACCCGTCGCGGGCACCGTCGAGGTGCTGGTGCAGCCGGGTGCCCAGGTGAAGCTGGATCAGGTGCTGGTCCGGGTGCTCGCCGAAACCGTTGTCGCAGAGACCGTTACCGAAGGAACTCCCGCATGACCGACTACCTGTCCACGGGCTCGCTGCCCGAGGAATACCGTCAGCTCGCCCTGACCGTGCGCGACTTCGCCCAGCAGGTGGTGGCGCCGGTCTCGGCGAAACACGATGCCGAGCACAGCTTCCCGTACGAGGTCGTGGCCGGTATGGCCGAGATGGGCCTGTTCGGACTGCCGTTCCCCGAGGAGTTCGGTGGCATGGGCGGCGACTACTTCGCCCTGTGCCTGGCGCTCGAGGAACTCGGCAAGGTGGACCAGAGCGTGGCGATCACCCTGGAGGCGGGTGTCTCGCTGGGTGCCATGCCGATCTACCGCTTCGGTGACGACAAGCAGAAGACCGAATGGCTGCCCCAGCTCACCAGCGGCCGGGCACTGGCCGGTTTCGGCCTCACCGAACCCGACGCGGGCAGCGACGCGGGCGGCACCCGCACCACCGCCGTCGAGGACGGCGAGAGCTGGGTGATCAACGGCGCCAAGCAGTTCATCACCAACTCCGGCACCGACATCACGCGGCTGGTCACCGTCACCGCCGTCACCGGGCAGACCGGCGGCAAGAAGGAGATCTCCACCATTCTGGTGCCGACCTCCACGCCGGGCTTCGTCGCCGAACCGGCCTACAACAAGGTCGGCTGGAACGCCTCGGACACCCATCCGCTCAGCTTCACCGACGTGCGCGTGCCCAGGGAGAACCTGCTCGGCGAGCGTGGCCGTGGCTACGCCAACTTCCTGCGCATCCTCGACGAGGGCCGCATCGCCATCGCCGCGCTGGCGGTGGGCGCGGCGCAGGGCTGTGTCGACGAGAGCGTGCGTTACGCGAACGAACGCCTGGCCTTCGGGCAGGCCATCGGCCGCAACCAGGCCATCGCCTTCAAGATCGCCCGGATGGAGGCGCGCGCCCACGTGGCCCGCACCGCCTACTACGACGCGGCCGCGCTGATGCTGGCCGGGAAGCCGTTCAAGAAGGCCGCCTCCATCGCCAAGATGGTCGCCAGCGAGGCCGCCATGGACAACGCGCGCGACGCCACCCAGATCTTCGGCGGCAACGGCTTCATGAACGAATACCCGGTCTCCAGGCACTACCGTGACAGCAAGATCCTGGAAATCGGTGAGGGCACGACGGAGGTGCAGCTGATGCTGATCGCACGGGAGCTGGGTCTGTGAGCGAACAACGACGAGTCGTGCAGCGGGGGCTCTGGTTCGAGGAGTTCGAGATCGGCACGATCTACGAGCACCGGCCCGGACGCACCATCACCGAGACCGACAATGTCCTGTTCACCACGCTGACCATGAACACCCAGGCACTGCACCTGGACGCGGCCTTCGCCGACGCGCAGCCGCCGTTCAACCAGCGCCTGGTGAATTCGATGTTCACCCTGTCCACGCTGGTCGGGCTCTCGGTCGCGCAGCTCACCCAGGGCACCCTGGTGGCCAATCTCGGGTTCTCGGACATGTCGCTGCCCGCGCCGCTGTTCCACGGCGACACCATGTACGCCGAAACGCTGGTCACCGACAAGCGCGAGTCCAAGAGCCGTCCGGGCGAGGGCATCGTCGGCCTGACCCACACCGCCCGCAACCAGCACGGCGTGATCGTGGCGAAGGCGGTCCGCCAGACCCTCGTCCGAAAGGCACCGACGACATGAGCCCCTGGCAACCGACCGGCCCGGCCTGGCTGTTCTGCCCGGCCGACCGGCCCGAGCGTTTCGCCAAGGCCGCCGCGGCGGCCGACGTGGTGATCCTCGACCTCGAGGACGGTGTCGCCGCCGGTGACAAGACCGCCGCCCGCAACGCGCTGATGGAGACTCCGCTCGATCCGGAACACACCGTGATCCGCGTCAACGCGGCCGACACCGACGACTACGTGGCCGACCTGGCCACCCTCGCCCACACCGGCTATCGGCGCGTCATGCTGCCCAAATGCGAATCGGCCGAGCAGGTCAGAAACCTTGTCGGCTACGAGGTGATCGTGCTGGTCGAGTCGCCGCTGGGCGCGCTGCGGGTGGCCGAATCGGTCGCCGTCGACAACGCGATCGGCGTGATGTGGGGTGCCGAGGACCTGGTCGCCGGGCTCGGCGGCAATGCCAGCAGGCACGCCGACGGCAGCTACCGCGACGTCGCCCGGCACGTGCGCTCCACGAGTCTGCTGGCGGCCAAGGCCGTCGGCAAGTTCGCCCTGGATTCGGTGTTCCTCGACATCGAGGATCTCGAGGGGCTGGCCGTGGAGACGCTCGACGCGGTGGCCGTCGGCTTCGACGCCAAGGTGGCCATCCACCCCAGCCAGGTCGCGGTGATCCGCGAGGGGTACGCGCCCGACCCCGACGAGCTCGGCTGGGCGCGGCGGGTGCTCGCCGAGGTGCCCCACCATCGCGGCGTGTTCGCGTTCGAGGGACGCATGGTCGACGCGCCGGTGCTGCGGCACGCGGAGCGGATCGTCAGCCGGGCCGAACTGCCCGGCTGAACACCACCGGGCGCGCGGGTCGACTACCGTCCGCGCGCCGGGGTAATCATCGACCGGGCAGTTCCGGCCCGAGACCAGCCAGTACGAGGAGGACATCCGGTGCAACCGCAGTGGGAACCGAACGCCCAGGACATCGCGTCGGCGCGGATCACCGACTTCGCCGCGTTCGTGAGCGGCCGGACCGGCGAGAGCTACCCCGACTACCGGGCGCTGTGGCAGTGGTCGGTCGACGACATCGAGGGGTTCTGGCAGGCGCTGTGGGACTACTTCGCGCTCGGCGCCACCGCGGGCGAGGTGCTCGGTTCCCGCGAGATGCCCGGCGCGCGATGGTTCCCGGGCACCCGCCTCAACTACGTCGACCAGATCATCCGGATGGCCCAGCCGGACCGCCCAGCGATCATCGCGCTGCACGAGGACGCCGACCCGCGCGAGGTCTCCTGGGCCGAATTGATCGAGCAGGCGGCCGTTTTCGCGCGCACCCTGCGCGATCAGGGGGTCGAGCCGGGTGACCGGGTGATCGGCTACCTGCCCAATATCCCCGAGGCGATCGTCGCCTTCCTGGCCACGGCCAGCATCGGCGCGGTATGGAGTGCCTGCGGCCAGGACTACTCCGCCAAGGCCGCGCTGGATCGGCTCGGCCAGCTCGATCCGGTCGTGCTGGTCACCGCCGACGGCTACCGCTTCGGCGGCAAGGCGCACGACAAGCGCGACGATATCGCCGCGCTCCAGGCGGGCCTGCCCACCCTGCGCGCCACCGTCGCGGTCTCCCAACTCGGCCTCGAGGTCGCCGACACGCTGCCCTGGTCCACGGCGGTGACCGACGAGAGCTTCGGCGTGATCGACACCGTCGCCGTCGATTTCGACCATCCGCTGTGGATCGTGTTCTCCTCCGGCACCACCGGCCTGCCCAAGGGTATCGTGCACGGCCACGGCGGTGTCCTGCTCGAGCACCTGAAAGCCGTTGCGCTGCAATCGGACATCGGGCCCACCGATACCTTCTTCTGGTTCACCAGCCCGAGCTGGATGATGTGGAATTTCCAGGTCGCCGGGCTGCTCACCGGGTCGACCGTCGTCACCTACGACGGCAGCCCGACCGCCGGTGCGCCGGATACGCTGTGGCGCTTGGCCGCTCAGGTGCGCGCGACCGTGCTGGGCACGAGTCCCGGGTACGTGCTGGGATGCATCAAGGCGGGGTCGGTGCCGCGCGTCGATCACGACCTGTCCGCGCTGCGCACGGTCGGTATCACCGGTTCGGCGCTGCCGGTGTCGACCGCGCTGTGGCTGAACGAGAACGCGGGCGAGCACGTGCAGGTGAGCTCGATCAGCGGGGGCACCGATGTGGTGTCGGCGTTCATCGGCGGCGTGCCGACGGTGCCGGTGTGGCCCGGTGAGCTGTCGGCGCCGTATCTGGGTGTCGCCCTGGACGCCTACGACGAGGCGGGACGGCCGGTGCGCGGCGAGGTCGGCGAGCTGGTGGTGACCGCGCCGATGCCGTCCATGCCGGTCGCCTTCTGGCGCGACGAGGACGGAAAGCGTTACCACGACGCCTATTTCGACACCTACCCCGGCGTCTGGCGCCACGGTGACTGGATCACGCTCACCGAGCGCGGCAGCGTCGTCGTGCACGGGCGCTCCGACTCCACCCTCAACCGGCACGGCATCCGGATGGGCAGCGCCGACATCTACCAGGTGGTCGAGCAGTTCCCGGAGATCGCCGAGGCGCTCGTCATCGGCGCCGAACAGCCCGACGGCGGGTACTGGATGCCGCTGTTCGTAGTGCTCGCGCCGGGTGCCGAACTCACCGAGGACCTGTCCGCGCGGATTCGCGACGCGATCCGCGTCGAGGTGTCCCCGCGCCATGTCCCCGACGAGATCCGGGTGGCCCCGGGCGTGCCACACACCCGCACCGGCAAGAAGCTGGAGGTGCCGATCAAGAAGCTGTTCCAGGGCGCCGATCCGGCCCGGGTGGTGGAACGCAGCGCCGTCGACGATCCGGCACTGCTGGACTGGTATGCCCGGATAAAGCCTCCTCACGAGGGCTAATACACTTATCGTATGAATATCGGCGAGTCTGGTGGGGCGCGTGGGTCGATAGTCGACGGTACGGCGGTGGAAGGGGTGCGCAGGCGGCCGAAGAATCGTCGGGCACAGATCGCGGCCACTTCCGCGATGGCCTTCGGGGCCGCCGGGTACCACGGGGTGAGCATGGAGGACATCGCCTCCGGGCTCGGCATCAGCTCGGCCGCGCTGTACCGCCACTACCCCAGCAAGTACGCGCTGTTCCGGGAGGAACTGCTGCGGGTGGGTCAGGCGTTCACCGCCTCGATCGACGTCGACGCCGACACCACCGACGCGGCGCTGCGCCTGCGGCACATGCTCACCGGGCTCACCGGTGCCACGGTGGAGAACCGCGCCACCGTCACCCTGGTGCGCTGGGAGGGTCGCTATCTCGAACCGGCCGACCGGCAGGTCCTCGACGACCATCGTGGCGCGGTCCTGATCGCCTTCGCCGACGAGCTCGCCGTGCTCCGTCCCGAACTGACCCCCGCCGACCGGCGCATGCTGGCCACCGCCATGCTCGGCGTGACCACCAGCATCGCCGACCATCACGCGGCGCTGCCCGCGCGCACCATCACCAAACTGCTCGGCGCGGCCTGCCTGGCGCTGAGTGGTCCGGGCCTCCCGCCCGCGGCCCCGGCCCAGGAACGCTCGGGCAGGCTCGCGATTCCCGAGGCGTTCAAGCACGAACTGCTGCTGCGCAAGGCCGTGGAGCTGTTCCATGAACGCGGGTACCCGAATGTCAGCGTGGAGGACATCGCCTCGGCGGCCGGGCTGTCGGCGGCCTCGGCGGTCTACCGGTTCTATCGCGGCAAGGCCGATATCCTGGCCGCCGCGTTCCGGCGCGCGGCCGACCGGGTGTCCGGGGCGATCGGGCGCGCGGTGGCCGGTACCAACGACAGCGGCGCCGCGCTGGACCAGCTGATCGAACAGTTCGTCGCCGACACCTTCGACGAGCGGGCGCTGGCCGTGGTCTATTACGCCGAGTTCGGGCACGTGCCCGCCGAGGAGCGCGCGGTGCTGCGCAATATCCAGCGGCTCAGCGTGCAGGAATGGGCGCGGCTGGTGCGCGATGTGCGGCCCGCGCTCTCGGCGGCCGAGGCGCGATTCCTGGTGCACGCGGCCTTCGCGATGGTGATCGACCTGGGTCAGGCCTTCGGCGACGACCCGGTCGCCTGCCGCGCCAGAACCGGCTTCCTCATGCGGCGGGTCCTGCTGGGCTGAGCACGCATTTCACCCGTTGCGTGTGAGGCACGACCGGGCCGCCGGGTCCTAGGGTGGCCTGCGATGCCATCGAACGGAGGGTGGATGGACGGTCACCACGGACTGAGCAGGCGCGCCCTGTTCGGTCTCGGCGCGGCGGCCACGGTCGCCGCCGCGTTACCCGGCTGCGGCCGGGACGACCCCCTGCCCACCACCGTCCGCACCACCACCGGCGCCCCCGATGTGGTCACCACCGCGACTGAGGCCTACATCTTCGGGTATCCGATGATCATGCTCGACATCATGCGGGCGGTCAGCGCGCCGACCAACGTGCTCGACCACAGCACGCTGCCCGATCCGCTGGATCGCGGCGTCGCCCGGCTCAGCCACGACATGGTCTACACCCAGGCGTGGCTGGACCTGGCGCGCGAGCCGATGGTGCTGCAGATCCCCGGCACCGAACCCGACCGGTACTGGGTCTTCCAGTTGCTCGACGGCTGGGGCAACACCGTGCACGACCTGACCAGCAAGGACCCGCGCACCACCGTCGACGCCGACGGCCCGCCCTACACCTATCTGATCGCCGGACCGCACTGGTCGGGCCGCGCGCCCGCGCACACCGTCGAGCTGCGCATTCCCACCGCGTTGTCGACGATCGTCGGCCGGGTCCAGATCAACGGGCCCGAGGACGCGCCGCGCGTCGACGAATGGCAGCGGAAGATGAAGCTGGTCCCGCTGAGCCTGTGGGAGCAGGGCGAGTTCGACGCCACCGTCACCCGGGTGCATCAGATCGACCGGGGCACCGAGCCTCCGGTGAAGCGGATCGCCGCGCTCGACGGGCGCACCTATCTCAACCGGATGTGCCGCCTCATGCTCACCAATCCGCCCGCCCCCGACGACGAGCCGCTCATGCGGCGACTGGCCACGATCGGGGTGCGGCCGGGCGGCACCGTCGACGGATTGCCCGACTCCGCGCTCGACGACGCCGTCCACGCCGCCCACCACCAGATCGAGACCTGGCAGGACCCCACCGCGCGCATGGTCAACGGCTGGGACATCCCCACCCAGCTCAGCGATTTCGGCACCGACTACCTGCGCCGCGCCGCGCTCACCATGCGCTCCCCCGGCTTCGCGCCCACCCGCGATGTCCTCTACGCCACCATCTGGACGGCGCCGACCACCGACGCGGCGGGCGACCCGCTGCGCTATCGCATCCGCTTCGCCCCCGACCAGTGGCCGCCGACCGAGGCCTTCGCCTCGATCACCGCCTACGACACCCAGGGCTTCCTGGTGCCCAACCCCGCGGCGATCTATTCGGTCGGGCACGTCCCGGCGGTGGTTCCCGCGCGCGACGGCTCGGTGGAGATCGTCCTGCAGAACGCGGACCCGCGACCCGAGGTCCCCGCGGGCAATTGGCTGCCGATCCCCGCCACCGGCGAATTCTCCCTCACCCTGCGCCTCTATGCCCCGAAACAGTCCGCGCTGGAAGGACAGTGGGCTCCCCCGCCGATGGAACGCGACGAATAGGAGATGGAATGAGCGACGGTAATTTCACGACCTCGGATGCGGGAATTCCGGTACCCAGCGACGAGCACTCGCTGACCGTCGGGCCGGACGGTCCGATTCTGCTCCACGACGCCTACCTGATCGAGAAGATGGCGCAGTTCAATCGCGAACGCGTGCCGGAACGGCAGCCACATGCCAAGGGCGGCGGCGCTTTCGGCGAGTTCGAGGTGACCGACGATGTGAGCGCCTACACCTGCGCCGATGTCTTCCAGCCCGGGGCGAAGACGGAGATGCTGGCCCGGTTCTCCTCGGTCGCCGGGGAGCGTGGGAGCCCGGACACCTGGCGTGATCCGCGCGGCTTCGCGCTCAAGTTCTACACCACCGCGGGCAATTTCGACCTGGTCGGCAACAACACCCCGGTGTTCTTCATGCGCGACCCGATGAAGTTCCAGGATTTCATCCGCTCGCAGAAACGCCGCGCCGACAACAACTTACGCGACAACGACATGCAGTGGGACTTCTGGACGCTGTCGCCGGAATCGGCCCACCAGGTGGCGTGGCTGCTCGGTGACCGTGGCATCCCCAAGACCTGGCGACACATGAACGGCTATTCCAGCCACACCTATCTCTGGTACAACGCCAGCGGCGAACGCTTCTGGGTGAAATACCATTTCAAGTCCGATCAGGGCGTGGATTTCCTCACCCAGGAGGAGGGCGACCGCTACGCCTCCACCGACACCGATCACTACATCCGCGATCTGTGGGAGCACATCCGCGACGGCGAGTTCCCCAGCTGGACCCTGCACATGCAGATCATGCCGTTCGTCGAGGCCAAGACCTACCGGTTCAACCCCTTCGACCTGACCAAGGTCTGGCCGCACGGTGACTACCCGCTGATCCGGGTCGGCCGCATGACCCTGAACCGCAATGTCACCGACTACCACACCGAAATCGAGCAGGCCGCCTTCGAGCCGAGCAACGCGGTGCGCGGTACCGGCCCCAGTCCCGACAAGATGCTGCTGGGCCGCTGGTTCTCCTACCCCGACGCCCACCGCCACCGCATCGGCGCGAATTACACGCTGCTCCCGGTGAATTCACCGCACGCCGCACCCGTGCACAGCTACACCAAAGACGGCGCCATGCGCTACACCAATGTGACCGACCCCGTCTACGTCCCCAATTCCAAGGGTGGCCCGCACGCCGACGAACAGGTCTCCGGCCCGGTCATGGGGTGGCACACCGACGGCGAGATGGTCCGCACCGCCTACACCCTGCGCCCCGACGACAGCGACTTCGGCCAGGCCCACACCCTAGTCCGCGACGTCCTCGACGACGCCGCCCGAGACCGCCTGGTCTCCAACGTCGTCGGCCACCTCCTCAACGGCGTCACCGAACCGGTCCTGCTCCGAGCCTTCGACTACTGGAAGAACATCGACCCCGAAGTAGGCACCCGCATAGAACAGGGCGTCCGCCAGTCCCCATCCTGACCCACCCCGAAGCCCGCTTCGCCCTCCCCGGCGAGGCGGGCTCACTTCTGCACAGAAATCAGTCGATCAGTTCGACTCGACAGGGCAGGCCGGGGGCTCTGCTCAATCGCGCGTCGCTGGTGAGGAGGGGGACTTCCAGTCGTGCGGCCAGGGCGGCGTACAGGCCGTCGTAGAAGGTGATCGTGTGGCGGAGTCTCCAGGCTTCGTCGGACAGCCAGCCGTGCATGGCGTAGCGGTGATCGATCATGGTCGACATCATGCGCAGGCCGACGGCGGCCGCGGTGGGGCCGATCAACTCCTTGCGTTCGTGGCGACGCAGCACGTTCCCGACCTCGGCGTCGATGAGGTGCGGTGCGTGACAGGTCGCCGATTCGATCAGGCGTCCGATCGCCTTGCCGACCGCGTCTTTGCGCAGGATCGCGGTCGAGGCCGCCGAGGCGTCGATGACGTACTCGTCACTCGCCACGGGCATCGTCCAATGCCGCCAAGATGGACTCCCGGTCGGCACCGGGCCGGTCGTCGCGCTCGAGCGCGTCGCGAATCGCCGCCATGGTCTCGGCCTTCGATCGGCGCCGGGCGACCGCGATCAACTCGCGGCGCATATAGGCCTGCAACGACATACCCTCGGCCTCGGCCCGCCGACGGAAGACCTCGGCGTCTTCGTCGGGCAGATCCCTGATCTGTATCGTCGCCATAGCGCCATTATAGCGCTGAATTAGCGCAATCGCAGGTACGGGGCCTCAGGAGTCGTTGGCCATGGCGGCTATGAGGGAGTTGGGGCGCATGTCGAGCCAGTGGGATTCTACGTAGTGGAGGCAGGAGGTGCGGGGGGCGGCGCCGAAGGCTACGGTCCAGCCGCCGGGGACGGCGGCGAAGGTGGGCCAGAGGGAGTGTTCGCCTTCGGCGTTGACGAGGACGTAGAACTGGGCGTTGTCGTCGTCGAACGGGTTGCTCATGGTGGGGCCTTCCGGGTGGGGGTCACTGGGTGCGTTCTGCGGGGGTGCGCAGGTCGAAGGTGTGGCTGGGGGCGTCGGGGTCGGCGGTGAGCAGGCCGAGGGTGCGGGAGAAGCGGCGCAGCAGGGTGGCAGCGGTGTGGTCGTCGACGCGGTCGGTGCGGTATTCGAGTTCGAGGCCGAGGTGGCCGTCGGGGTCGGGGTGGGCCGAGACGATGAAGTGCACGCCGTCGGCGACGGCCGGGCCGTCGAAGCGCAGCGGGGTGAGTTCCAGGGCGGGGACGGGGAAGCTGCCGGAGTCGAGGTAGCTGAGGGTGACCGGACCGTGCGGGCCGGAGTCGGCGCAGGATTCGCTGGTGTCGGCGGTGGTCGAGGCGATCACCGGATCCGGTTCGGCACAGAGGATTTCGGACAGTGTGGTGGCTCCGGCCACGGCGGTACCCGCCTGCCAGGCGAGCAGTACCGTCATGGCGGCGCGGACCACCGCGAAGGGCGGGACCGCGTGGCGGCGAGCCAGTTCGGTGACGCGGGCGCCGATACCGGCGCCGATCCGCGCGCGCATGCTCGCGCCGCGAATGGCGCGCGCGGGGACGACAGGTGTCATCAGGTCGCCGAGGCGGACCAGGGCGGCGGTGGTGCCGTCGACTTCCCAGCGCGCGAGTTCGCCGGTGCGGAACATGCGGTCGCCGGGGATGCCGAAGGGATTGGCGACGAAGCGGCCCGAGGTGGGAATCGGGTGGTCGAGATAGCCGCGGGCCAGCTGGGTGCCCGCCAGGTACAGCTCACCGGGGACGCCGGGGTCGGTCGGGCGCAGATCGTCGCCGAGGACGTAGACGCGGCGGTTCCACTCACGCACCCGCACGGCGGGCGATTCGACCGAATCCGTCGGGGGCACAGCCGGATAGGTGAGGGTGACGGTGGCCTCGGCGCGACCGTAGTCGTGGTGCAGGCGGGCGTCGCTGATGGTGGCGAAGGCGCGCACGTCGGCCCCGGACAGCGGCGCCCCGAGGACGACCACGCTGCGCAGCGAGGTGACCCGGCCGCGCAGATCGTGGCGGTACACGTGGTCGGTGAAGGCGGCCAGGCGCTGCGGGGTGAAGTCGGCTGCGGTGATGCCGTAGGCGGCGACCAACTCGGTTAACCGGCTCGGATCGGGCGGTTCGGTGAGCACGACCGTGGCTCCGACGCGCAGCGGCAGCAGGTAGCCGTGCCACTCGGTGACCTCACCCGCCGCCTGGTGCAGATACACATCGCGCCCGGTGAAACTGTGACGGCCCTGCATGGCGGTGACCCGGTGCACCGCGGCGGCGTGGCTGACGGTGATCCCCTGGGCGGCGCCCGGCGGGAACAGCACGAAGGCGGGATGTTGGGACAGCACCGGCCTCCGCCGGTCGCCGCGGGTGATGGGCTCGTCGGAGTAGTCCGATAAACGGACCTCGTCGACGCGCACGACCGGAATGTCGTACACCGCGACCTCTTCGCGGGTCGACACTGTCAACACCAGCGCGGGATCGGCGACCGGCGGCAGCACCCCGGACACCACCGGGACCACCGCGCCACCCGCCTTGAGCACCGCGTAGGTCGCGGTCACCAACGCGATCGAGCGCGGAACATCCACGAGCACCGCGGATTCCGGTCCGATGCCCAAGGCCATGAGATGGCGTGCGAGCTGATTGGTGCGCCGGTCCAGGTCGCCGTAGGTGATGATCGCGGTGGCGCGCTCGCCCGCCGCGTGCACGACCGCCGGATCGAAAGGCGTTGCGGCGGCTTGGGCTTCGAACTCGTCGAGGAGCAGTTCGCCGGGGAGGCCGCCCTGGCGGGGCGCGGCGGCGTAGGGGTCGGTGCGATCGTCGACGCGGCCGACGAACTCCAGTTCGGCGGCCCAGCCGTCGACCGGTGGCCTGCGGCGCACCAGGTCGCCGGTGGCGAACATGCGGTCGTCGACGGGGCCGATGGGGTTGGCCAGGAAGGTGGCCGCGGTGGCCTGCCTGCCGAGGTAGCCGCGCGCCAATTGCACACCGGAGACGTAGAGTTCGCCGGTCTCACCGTCCGCGACGGGGCACAGGTGCTCGTCGAGAATCAGCAGTTCGACGTCGTCGGCGGCGGTGCCGATGGGGACCACTTCCAGATCGGCGCCGGTCACCTCGTGGGCCAGGACCTCCCCGGCGGTCTCGGGCCTGCCGTACACGTGCCACAGGGTGGCGCCGCTGACGAAGCGCAGCGCGGCCGCCGTCTTGGCGGGCAGGGTGCCGCAGCCGAGGACCACGCGCAGCGAGTCCAGGCGCTCCTCCGCGTCGGGCAGGGCGGCCAGCTCGGCCAGCTCGAAGGGGTCGAAACACGCGGCGGTGACGCGGGTTTCGGCGATGGCCTTGGCCAGGTTGGAGCTGGTCGGGACGACCAGGGTGGCGCCGGTCTGCAAGGCCAGCAGCATCTCCCCCACCGCCGACTGTCCGGCGAGCGGGGCGTGCCAGAGCACCGAGTCGTCGGGGCCGATACCGCAGAGCCGCTGGCGCCACACCGAATTGGCCTGGGCCGCACGGTGTCCGATGACCACCGCCGAGGCGGCTTCGACATCGACCACCAGGTAGGCGGGGTTGTCGGCGCCGGGTCCGGGGAGGTCGGCGGGCGGTACGTCGGCGGCGTCGGTGCCCAGCACCGCGACGTCGCTCGGGTGCGGGGTGCCGGGGGTGGTGAGCAGCAGGACCGGCGCGGCGAGGTCGACGGTGCGCTGTTGCCGGGCGGCGGGGGTCTCGGGGTCGAGCAGGACGAACGCGCCGCCCGCGGCGATCACCGCGTGCACGGCGACGACCAGCTCGATCGAGCGCGGCAGCGACACCGCGACGATGGTCTCGGGGCCGACGCCGTGGTCGGCCAGGACGGCGGCCAGGGCGTCGACCCGCTCGGCGAGTTCGCCGTAGCTCAGTTCCACCGCGCCGTCGCGCACGGCGACGGCCTCGGCGTGCTGGGTGGCCTGGGTGGTGAAGGCGGCGAGCAGGGTCGCCGGGTCACGTCGCCGTTCTCGCGCGGGGTCGCGCAGCAGCGCGTCCAGCGAGGCAGCGGCCGTGACCGAATCCGTGTGCGACATCAGAGTTGTCCTTCCGAGTCGTCGGCCGACCCCGACCCGGCGATCACCGCGGCGGCATCGGTCACCAGTGTTTGCAGGGTGGAGGTCAGGCCGGAGGCACCGAGAGCGGCGAGCACGCCGGGCACCAGCCCGGCCAGCGCGACGTTCACCAGCGCTTCGGGTTTCATCGCCGCACCCATGGCCCGGCTCACCGCGGTGAGCTTGGCGTCGAGTGCACCGAAGGAGATGGCGTGCTCGCCGTGGGCGAAGGCCACGGTCGCCGGCGCGAGCCGAGCCGCCGAGCCGACCAGGCCCGGTAGATCGGCGACGGTGTAGGTACGCGGACGCGGGGCGAGTTCCGCGTCGGTGCGTACGTCGATGGCCCGGACCACCACGGCCGGATCGGCCGCGACGGCGTCGAGAACCTTGCGGAACCGGTCGGCCATGGTGCGGATGGTGGAATCGTCGAAAAGGTCGGTGGCGTAACCGAAGTGCAGATCGAGCCCGTCGAGCTCGCCCGCCGCGTCGTAGCGCTGCAGGGCGGTCAGGTGCAGGTCGAACTTGGCCTCGGCCAGGCCGGGGTCCACGGTGCGCACCTCGAGCCCGGGTAGTTCGATGCTGCCCGGCGGCATGTTCTGGAAGGTGAGCATGACCTGGAACAGCGGCGTGTACGCGCCGGATCGGGTGCGGCCCAGCGCGTCGACGACCTGTTCGAAGGGCACGTCGGCGTGCGAGAGGGCGGCGAGGTCGCGGCGCTTGGCCTGGGCGAGCAGGTCGGTGAAGGGTGCGCGGGAGTCGACCTCGGTGCGCAGGGCGACGGTGTTGACGAACATGCCGACGAGATCGTCGAGTTCGCGTGCCCCGCGCCCGGCTACCGGTGCGCCGACGACGATGTCGGCGCTGCCGGACTGCTTGGCCAGCAGCACCGCCAGCGCGCTGTGCACCACGGTGAACAGTGTGGTGCCGTTGGCCCTGGCGATGTCGTCGAGGCGGCGGGTGCGGGTCGCGTCGAGGTCGAATTCGACGGCCGCGCCGCGCATCTCGCGTCGGGTGGCGCGCGGACGATCAGTGGGCAGGGCGAGCAGTTCGGGCGCGCCGGACAGTTCGCGGGTCCAGTAGGCGAGTTGCTGGGTGAGCACGCTGTCGGGATCGGTGTCGGCGCCGAGCAGTTCGCGCTGCCAGACGCTGAAATCGCTGTACTGGATCTCGAGCGGGGCCCAGCCGGGGTCGCGGCCCGCGCTGCGGTCGACGTAGGCGCGCACGAGGTCACGGGTCAGCGGGGCGACGGAGTAGCCGTCGGCGCTGATGTGGTGCACCACCATGACCAGGACGTACTCGCGCGGCGCCGGGGCCGTGGCGTTCGTGGCCAGTTCGTAGAGCGCCACCCGCACGGGCGGCGCGGCGGTGATGTCGAAGGGCTGCGCGACCAGCGCGGCGATCCGGGTTTCGACCTCTCCCGGCGCCACCTGGATCGGGGTCAGGTCGGCCGCGGTGGACCAGGCGGGCATGACCTGCTGGACCGGGCCGGAGTCGGTGTCCGGGTAGCGGGTGCGCAAGGTGTCGTGGCGGGCCAGCAGGTCACCGACCGCCGACTGGAGCGCGGGCAGGTCGAGGTCGCCGGTCAGACGCAGGGCGGCGGGGATGTGGTAGGCCGCCGAGCGCGGGGCGAGCTGCTGCAGCACCCACATGCGCTGCTGGGCGGGCGAGAGCACCGCGGGTCCGTCGCCGGTGCGGCGGGTCAGCGGCGGACGGGCACCGGTGCGGTCGGCCTCGGCCAGGCGGGCGGCCAGGGCGACGACGGTCGGGGCGTCGAACACCGCGGCGACCGGCACCTGCGCGCCGAGCTCGGCACCGAGGCGGGCCGCGAGCCGGGTGGCCATGAGCGAGTTGCCGCCGAGGGCGAAGAAGTCGTCGTCCAGACCCGCGCCGGAGCAGCCGATCACCTCGGCGAAGGTCCGCGCGACGAGCTGTTCGAGCGCGGTCACCGGGGCCCGGTAGGCGGCCTCGGCGAACTCGGGTTCGGGCAGCCGGGCCCGGTCGACCTTGCCGTTGGCATTGAGCGGCAGCGCGTCGAGCACCACCAGCGCGGCGGGCACCATGTAGGCGGGCAGTTCGGCGGTGAGTTCGCCGCGCAGGCGGGCCGCGACGGCCGGTTCGTCGCCGGGCGTCAGGTCGGCGACGGCGGCGTAGGCGATGAGCCGGGCACCGGCGCGCTCGTCGGTCACGGCGATCGCGACGGCGGCGCGGACTCCGGCGCGGCGCAGCAGGGCCGTCTCGACCTCGCCGAGCTCGATCCGGAAGCCACCGATCTTCACCTGGAAGTCGGCGCGCTCCAGGTATTCCAGGGTGCCGTCGGCCCGCCAGCGGACGATGTCGCCGGTGCGGTACATCCTGGCGCCGGTCACCGGCGCCGCGTGCTCCGCTCCGGCGGCGTTCGCGCGGTCCGCCGCGAAGGGGTCGGCGACGAAGCGGTCGGCGGTCAGCGCGTAGCGACCGTGGTAGCCGCGGGCCAGCTGGGCACCGGCCAGGTAGAGCTCTCCGGCGACGCCGATCGGGACCGGACGCAGCCGCGAATCCAGCACGTAGAGCGCGCTGTTCCACGCCGGAGTACCGATCGGGACCACATGCGAGGGGTCCTGTGCCACTTCGTATTCGGTGATCGAGACGGCCGCCTCGGTCGGGCCGTAGAGGTTGTGCAGCCGGGCACGGGTTCCGCTCGCGCGGAACTGGGTGGCGACGGCGGCGGGCAGTGCCTCGCCGATGGCCAGGACCGCGCGCAGCGACGCGGGCAGTGCGGTGTCGGCGGCCAGCAGCATGCCGACCAGTGAGGGCACCGCGTGCAGGACGGTGACGTCGTGGCGGGTCATGATGTCGCGCAGGCGATCCGGGTCGCGCTCGTCGCCGGGTCGGGTGACGATCAGCGCGCCCCCGGAGGTGAGCGGGGACCAGAACTCCCAGACCGAGAGGTCGAAGGTGGCGGGGGTCTTGAGCAGGACGCGGTCGGTGCCGGTCATGGTGAAGCGCTCGTGCAGCCAGGCCAGCTGGTTGACGATCGCCGCGTGCGGCACGGTGACACCCTTGGGCAAACCGGTGGAGCCGGAGGTGAAGATCACGTACGCCGGATGCTCGGGGCGTAGCGGGGACAGCCGTTCGGCGTCGGTCACCGGCTGGTCCGAGAGTTCGGCCAGGATGCGGTGATCCAGTTCGAAGACCGGCACGTCGACGGAGATCGGGACGCCGTCGGCGGCGGTGGTGAGCACGCACAGCGGGGCGGCGGTGGCCACGATGTAGGCGATGCGCTCGGCCGGATGATCGGGGTCGATCGGCACGTACGCGCCACCGGCCCTGACCACCGCGTGCATGGCGATGACCAGGTCGAGACCGCGTCGCATGGCCAGCACCACGGTGCGCTCCGGGCCGACACCCTCGGCGATCAGCAGCCGGGCGATGCGGTTGACGCGGGCTTCGAAGGCGACGTAGTCGAGCGCCTCGCCGGTGTCGGCGTCGACGAGGGCGAGCGCGTCGGGGGTCAGCGCGGCCTGGCGGATACCCAGGTCGGCCAGGGTGGCCGGGGCCAGCGGATGGGCGGTGGCGTTGAAGGTGTCGAGCAGGAGGTCGCGCTCGGCGCCGAGCAGGTCGAGGTCGCCGACGACCGTTTCCGGTGCGACGGTGACGGATTCGAGCACGCGGCGCAGCTGGGTGGCGAAGCGTTCGGCGGTGGCGGGGTCGAACAGGTCGCTCGCGTAGCCGAGGGCCAGGTCGATTCCGGCGGGTGCGCCGTCGGCGGTGTAGTTGTCCAGGGCGAACAGGTGCAGGTCGAATTGGGCGACGCCGGAATCGAATTCGATCGGGGCGACGGTCAGACCCGGCAGCTCGAGCTGGGCGCGGTCGTGGTTCTGGAACGAGTAGCCGACCTGGAACAGCGGGTGCCGCGCGGTCGAGCGGGCCGGGTTGAGCACCTCCACGAGACGTTCGAAGGGCACGTCGGCGTGGGAGAAGGCGGCGATGTCGGCGGTGCGGGCGGCGGTGAGCAGCTCGGTGAACGGCGCGTCGGCCGCGACCCCGGTGCGCAGCACCAGGGTGTTGACGAACATGCCGATGACGTCGTCGAGTTCGGCCTCACCACGGCCCGCGTTCGGGGTACCGACGGCGATGTCGGCGGTGCCGGAGAGCCGGGCCAGCAGGGCGGCGAAGGCGGCGTGGACCACCATGAACAGGGTGGCGCCCGCGCCGCGGCCGAGCGCGAGGAGCGCGGCGTGCAGGTCGGCGTCGACGGTGAAGCGCACCGTGTCGCCGCGCAGGCTCTGGCGGGCCGGGCGGGGGCGGTCGGTGGGCAGGGCCAGCTGGTCGGGCAGGCCCGTGAGCTGGCTCGTCCAGTAGGAGACCTGCTGGGCCGCCACCGATTCCGGGTCGTGCTCGTCGCCGAGCAGTTCGCGCTGCCACAGCGCGTAGTCGGCGAACTGCACGGCGGGCGGGGCCCAGCCGGGGGCGGTGTCGGCCAGGCGGGCGGTGTAGGCGCGCATCAGGTCGGCGACGAAGGGCGCGATGGACGAGCCGTCGGCGGCGATGTGGTGCAGCACGGCGGCGAGGACGTATTCGGTGCCGGTCACCTGGAACAGGCGCAGCCGCACCGGGATCTCGGTGGTGACGTCGAAGGTGGTCGCGGCCAGCGCGCGGATGGCGGCGGGCAGCTCGGCCTCGGTCACGACGACCGGGTCCAGCACCGGAACCGCCTCTGCCGCAGGCACGATCGACTGCACGGGTGCGCCGTCGACCTCGGGGTAGACGGTGCGCAGCGATTCGTGGCGAGCGACCAGATCGGCCAACGCGCGCCGCAGCGCGGTGACGTCGAGGTCGCCGGACAGGCGCAGCGCGAAGGGGATGTTGTAGGCCACCGACGCGCGATCGAAGCGGTTGAGGAACCACATGCGCTGCTGGGCGGGCGAGAGCGGGAGCAGCTCGGGGCGGGCCCGGCCGACCAGCGCGGGCCGGTCGACCCGGCCCTGCGCGTCCGCGGCGGCGGCCAGATCGGCCACCCGCGGCGCCTCGAACAGCATCCGCACACCGACGCGCCGGTCCAGCGCGGCACCGATCCGGGCGACGGCCTTGGCGGCGAGCAGGGAGCTGCCGCCGAGGGCGAAGAAGTCGTCGTCGGCGCCGATCGGCCGGTCGGTGCCGAGGACCTCGGCGTAGACCGCGGCGACGATCTCCTCGGCGACGGTGCTCGGCTTGCGGTAGACGGTGGTCTCGAAGACCGGCGCGGGCAGCGCGGCCCGGTCGAGCTTGCCGTTGACGGTCAGCGGGATGTGGTCCACGCGCACGACCGCGGCGGGCAGCATGTGCTCGGGCAGGGTGTGCGCGAGTTCCTGACGCAGCGCGGCGGTGTCCGGGCGCGGGCTGTCGGGAGCGGCGACCAGGTAGGCGACGAGGCGGGGTTCGTCGACCAGATCGGTGCGCACCAGCACCGCGACCTCGCGCGGGGCGACCGAGCTGCGCAGCAACGCGGCCTCGATCTCGCCGAGCTCGATGCGGAAGCCGCGCAGGTTCACCTGCTGGTCGGCGCGGCCCAGGTATTCGAGGTCGCCGTCGGCGGTCCAGCGGGCGAGGTCACCGGAGCGGTAGGCCACGGTGCCGGGGGCGCCGTACGGGTCGGCGACGAAGCGGCTCGCGGTGAGGTCGGGGCGCGACAGGTAGCCGCGCGCCAATTGCGCACCGGAGACATAGATTTCGCCCGGCACACCGACCGGAACCGGACGCAGGCGCGAATCCAGCACACGCACCGCCAGTCCGGCGATGGCGCCGCCGATCACGCTGGCCGAGCCCACCGCCGGGGTGATCTCGCGGTAGGAGACGTGCACCGTGGTCTCGGTGATGCCGTACATGTTCACCAGGCGCGGCGCGTGCGGGTAGCGGGCGAACCAGCCCTCGAGGCGCTGCGGTTCGAGCGCCTCACCGCCGAAGATCACCGTACGCAACGCGTAGTCGCCGGGTGTGGTCGCGAGGTCGGCGGCGATGAGCTGGTAGAACGCCGAGGGCGTCTGGTTGAGCACGGTGACGCGCTCGGCCAGCAGCAGCTCGCGGAACTGTTCGGGCGAACGCGAGGTGAAGTAGTCGACCACCACCACCGAACCGCCGTGCAGCAGCGCGCCCCACAGCTCCCAGACCGAGAAGTCGAAGGCGTAGGAGTGGAACATCGTCCACACGTCGGCGGGTCCGAAGCCGAAGCGCTCGGCGGTGTTGTCCAGCAGCGCGATGACATTGGCGTGCGGGATCACCACGCCCTTCGGGCGGCCGGTGGAGCCCGAGGTGTAGATGACGTAGGCGGTGTTGGCCGGGGTGAGCGGCGCGCGGCGGTCGACGTCGGTGAGCGGGGTCGACGCGAAATCGGTGAGGGCGGCCGCGGCGGGGTCGATGACCGGACCGCCGAACCAGTCGCGGGCCAGGCCGGTGGCCGCGGTGGTGATCGCGCACAGCGGGCGGGCGTCATCGAGGATGTACTCGATGCGGTCGGCCGGGTAGTTCGGGTCGATCGGCAGGTAACCGCCGCCCGCCTTCAGCACGGCCAGCAGGGCCACGGCCAGTTCCGTCGAGCGCGGAAGGGCCACGGCCACCAGGGTTTCCGGGCCGACGCCAGCGCCGACGAGACGGCGGGCGAGCCGGTTGGACCAGGCGTCGAGTTCGGCATAGGTGAGCGAGTCCTGGCCTGCCTTCACGGCGACGGCCTGGGGATCACGGGCGGCGGCGTGGGCGAACCGGTCGACCATGGTCCGCGCCGACTCGGCCACCGAGGTGCCCGTGACGGCCCAGTCGTGCAGGGTGCGCTGCTGTTCCTCGGCGCTGAGCAGCTGGATGTCACCGACGACGACGGTCGGGTCGGCGACGACGGCGGCCAGCACCTGGGTGAAGCGCCGGGCCAGCACCGCGATGCTGCTCGCGTCGTAGAGGTCGGTGGCGTAGGCGATCTCGATGGCCATGCCGTCGGCGCGGCCGTCGACGTCGTCGGATTCGCGCAAGGTGAACTGGAGGTCGAACTTGGCGACGGGGGCGTCGAGGTCGAGCGGAACCGCCTGCAGGCCAGCGGCTTCCAGCGTGGGAACGGTGAAGTTCTGCAGGACCAGGGCCACCTGGAACAGCGGGTGCCGGTTGCGGGCGCGCGCCGGGTCGACGGCGTCGACGATCTGCTCGAACGGGAGGTCGGCGTGCGAGAGGGCGTCGAGGTCACCGGCGCGGACCGCGTCCAGGGCGGTCTCGAATTCGACCCGGGGGTCGATCTGGGTGCGCAGGACCAGGGTGTTGACGAACATGCCGATCAACCCGTCGAGCGCGGCCTCGCCACGCCCGGCGACCGGGGTACCGATGGCGATGTCGCCGCCGCCGGACAGGCGGGCCAGCAGCACCGCCAGCGCCGCGTGCACGGTGCTGAACAGGGTGGCCTCGTGCTTGCGCGCCAGTTCGCGCAGCTCGCTGTGCAGATCGGAGTCGATCTGGAAGCGGTGCACGCCGCCGCGGAAGCTGGACTCGGCCGGACGCGGGCGATCGGTCGGCAGGTCCAGTTGTTCGGGCAGACCGGCCAGGCCACGCCGCCAGAAGGCGAGCTGGGCGTGCGCGAGCGAGGACGGGTCGGCGGGGTCGCCGAGGTACTCGTCCTGCCACAGGGCGTAGTCGGCGTACTGGATCGGCGGCGGTGCCCAGGCGGGGGTGGTGCCGCCGCGGTGGGCGGCGTAGGCGGTCATGAGATCGGCGGCCAGCGGGCCGAGGGAGAAGCCGTCGGCGGCGATGTGGTGCACCACCAGGATCAGGACGTGCTCGGCGTCGACCGCGAAAAGGTCGGCGCGCAGCGGGATCTCGGTGGTCAGGTCGAAGCGCACGGCGGCGCGGGCGAGCAGGCGGTCGGCGAGTTCGGTGTCGCTGATCGGTTCGGCGCGCAGGGTGACGGCGGTGGGTTCGGCGATGCGCTGTTCGGCGCCGTCGGGGCCCTCGGGGTAGCTGGTGCGCAGGGTTTCGTGGCGGGCGATCACGTCGGCCAGGGCGGATTCCAGGGCGGCGAGGTCGAGTTCGCCGGTGAGGCGCAGGGCCACCGCGATGTTGTCGACCGCGTCACCGGGGCCCTCGGCGTCGGCCAGGTAGCGGTTGAGGAACCACATGCGGCGCTGGGCGGCGGAGAGCGGGATCGCGCGGGGGCGTGTTCTCGGGGTCAGTTCCAGGCGGCCGCCGGTGCCCCGCAGGGGGGCGCAGCGCTGGGCCAGGTCGATGACGGTCGGGGCGTCGAAGAGCAGCCGGACCGGGATCTGGGTGTCGAGGGCGGCGCCGAGGCGGGCGGCGACCTGGGTGGCGTTGAGCGAGTTGCCGCCGAGGGCGAAGAAGTCGTCGTCGAGGCCGACTTCCCGGTCGGCCGGGAACCCCAGCACCGCGGCGAAGGTGTTCGCGACGATCCGCTCGGTTTCGGTGACCGGGGCGCGGAAGACCGCCGCCTCGAACATCGGGTCGGGCAGGGCGTTGCGGTCCAGCTTGCCGGAGGTGTTGAGCGGGAACTCGTCGAGTTCGACGAAGGCCGCCGGAACCATGTAGGCGGGCAGGGTGCGGGTGAGCGCGGACCGCAGGGCGTCGAGGTCGATCCCGGTGCCGACGAGGTAGGCCACCAGGGTGTCGTCGCGGACGAGCACCGCGGCCTGCGCGATCTCGGGACGCGCGGCCAGGGCGGCTTCGATCTCGCCGAGTTCGATGCGCAGACCGCGCAGCTTGACCTGGAAGTCGGTGCGGCCCAGGTATTCCAGCTCGCCGTGTTCGGTCCAGGTGACCAGGTCACCGGTGCGGTACAGGCGCTCGCCGGAGGTGAACGGGTTGGCGACGAAGCGGTCTGCGGTCAGGTCGACGCGTCCGGCGTAGCCGCGCGCGAGCTGGGCGCCCGCCAGGTACAGCTCGCCGGGGACGCCGACCGGGACGGGGCGCAGGCGGTTGTCCAGCACGTAGACCTGGGTGTTGTGCACCGGGGCGCCGATCGGGACGGTGACGGTGTCCTCGTCGGTGACCTCGTGGAAGGTGACGTCGACGGCGGCTTCGGTGGGGCCGTACAGGTTGTGCACCGCCGTCCCGGTGCGCGCGCGCAGTTCCTGGGCCGGGGCGGGCGGCAGCGCCTCACCGGAGGCGAACACCATCCGCAGGGTCGCGCAGCGGCGCGTGTCGGCGAGCGCGCCGACGAAGACCGTCAGCATCGACGGGACGAAGTGCGCCACGGTGACCGATTCGGCGTCGATCAGCTCGGCCAGGTAGGCCGGATCGCGGTGGCCGTCGGGGGCGGCGAGGACCAGGCGGGCGCCGATCTGCAAGGGCCAGAAGAACTCCCAGACCGAGACGTCGAAGGTGGCGGGGGTCTTCTGCAGGACGGTGTCGGCGGCGGTCAGGCGGTAGGTGTCCTGCATCCACACCAGGCGGTTGACGATGGCCGCGTGCGTCACGACGACGCCCTTGGGCTTGCCGGTGGAGCCGGAGGTGAAGATCAGGTAGGCGGCGTGATCGCGGCGCAAGGGCGCCGGGCGCTCGGCATCGGTGATCGGGGCGGACGACCAGGCGGTGGTGTCGAGCTCACCCATGTCCACCACGGGGACGGAAACGCTGGCGGCCAGGTCGAGTTCGTCGGTGGCGCGGGTGAGGACGCAGACCGGGCGCGCCGCGTCGAGGACGTGGGCGATGCGGTCGGCGGGGTGCTCGGGGTCCAGCGGGACGTAGGCGCCGCCCGCGGCCTGCACCGCGTACATGGCCACGACCAGCTCGACCGAGCGGCGCAGGCCCAGCGCGACGGTGCGTTCGGGGCCGACGCCCATCGAGAGCAGCAGGCGCGCCAGACGATGCACCCGCGCGGCGAGTTCGCCGTAGGTGAGCGATTCCTCGCCGGAGGTGAGCGCGACGGCGTGCGGGGTGCGCGCGGCCTGGGCGGCGAACAGCGAGACCAGGGTCATCCGCTCGTCGGCCGGGTAGTCGGTGGCGTTCCAGGTGCGCAGGATGCGGGTGCGCTCGGCGGCGCCGAGCAGGTCGATGTCGCCGATCACGACGCTGGGATCGGCGCTCACCGTCTCCAGCATCCGCAGCAGGCGGGTGCTGAAATCTGTGATGGTCCGCGCGTCGAACAGGTCGGTCGCGTACTCGAAGCGGGCGAGCAGGCGGTCCCCGGTTTCGCGCAGGGTGAGGTGCAGGTCGAATTTCGCGGTGTGGGTGTCGATCTCGAGCTCGGTGGCCACGAGTCCGGCCAGCTCGAGGGTGGTGGTGGCGGTGTTCTGGAAGTCCAGCATCACCTGGAACAGCGGGTGGCGCGCGGTGGAGCGCTCGGGGGCGATGGCCTCGACCAGGCGGTCGAAGGTGACCTCGGTGTGCGCCAGGGCGCGCAGGTCGCGCTCGCGGACGGTGGCGATCAGGTCGGCGAAGGTGGTGCCGGGGTCGACCTGGGCGCGCAGCACCAGGGTGTTGACGAACATGCCGACCAGCTCGTCCAGGGCCTGGTCGCCACGACCCGCCACCGGCGTGCCGATCGAGATGTCCTGCTGGCCGGACAGTTTCGCCAGGGTGGCGGCGAAGGCGGCGTGCAGGACCATGAACAGCGATGCCTGGGCGTCGGTGGCCAGGGTGCGCAGTCGATCGGTGAGGGCAGCCGGGACGGTGAAGTGGTGGCGGGCACCGCGCCCGGAGGCCACGGCGGGGCGCGGGCGATCGGTGGGCAGGGCCAGCAGGTCGGGCTGGTCGGCGAGTTCGGTGGTCCAGAAGCGGAGCTGCTCGGCCATGGGCGAATCCGGGTCGTCCTCGGCGCCGAGGGTCTCGCGCTGCCACAGCGCGAAGTCGGCGTACTGCACCGGCAGGGGTGTCCACCGCGGGGTGTCGCCGCAGAGGTGGGCGGCGTAGGCGAGCATCAGGTCGCGGGTGAGCGGGGCGACCGACCAGCCGTCGGCGGCGATGTGGTGCAGCACCAGGACCAGCACGTGCTCGTCGGTGCCGGTGCGCAGCAGGTGCAGGCGGACGGGCGGCTCGTCGGCCACCGCGAACGGCACCGTGGCCAGGGCGCGGACGCGATCGCCGAGCTCGGCGGGGTCGACGGGGTCCGGCGCGAGGTCGATGGTGGTGTGCTCGGTGTCGACGACCTGCTGGAAGGGGATGCCGTCGACCGACGGGTAGCGGGTGCGCAGCGTCTCGTGCCGGGCGAGCACCGACCGCACGGCGGCGGTCATGGCGACGGTGTCCAGCGGGCCGGTGAGCCGGATCGCGGCGGCGATGTTGTCGGCCACCGAGTCGGTGTCGAACTGGTTGAGGAACCACATGCGCTGCTGGGCGTAGGACAGCGGAACGCGGTGCGGGCGCGGCGCTGCCACCAGCGGCGGCCGGATGGGCACGGTCTCGGCGGTGCCGAGCCGGGCGGCCAGCGCGGTCACCGTGGACGCCTCGAACAGGGCCTTCAGCGGGACGGCCACGCCGAGGGTCGCGCTCAGGCGCGCGGCCACCTGGGTGGCGATCAGGGAGTTGCCGCCGAGGGCGAAGAAGTCGTCGTCGGCGCCGACCGGTTCGACACCGAGCACCTCCCCGAAGACCTTGGCGACCACGGATTCGGTTCCGGCGGCCGGGGCGCGGAAGGCGCGGGCGGCGAAGACCGGTTCGGGCAGGGCGCGACGGTCGAGCTTGCCGCCGGGGGTGAGCGGCAGGGCGTCGAGAACCACGAAGGCCGAGGGCACCATGTGCGGGGCCAACCGCCCGCGCAGTGCTGCGGCGAGGTCGTCGAGGTCGAGTCCGGTGGGCGCCCCTTCGGGTGCGGTAGCGGCGGCGACTGCATCGAACGCCCGATCAGCGGCCGGGTCGAGGTCGGTTCCGGCCGTGCGGGTGCGGTCGTCGGGGACCAGGTACGCGACGAGCTGGTCACCGCGGTGGGGATCGTTGTGGATGAGGGCGACGGCCTGGCGGACGCCGGGCCGGTCGAGCAGGGCGGCTTCGATCTCGCCGAGCTCGATGCGGAAGCCGCGCAGTTTCACCTGGTCGTCGTTGCGGCCCAGGTAGTCCAGGGTGCCCTCGGCGGTCCAGCGGACCAGGTCGCCGGTGCGGTACATGCGCGCGCCGGGTGCCCACGGGCAGGCCACGAAGCGGCCCGCGGTGAGCGCGGCGCGGCCACGGTAACCCCGCGCGAGCTGGGCTCCGGCCACGTACAGCTCGCCCGCGACGCCGGTGGGGACCGGCCGTAGGCGGTCGTCGAGGACCCACTGGGTGATGCCGCGCAGCGGACGCCCCAGGGTGAGCGCCGAATCGGCGGTGAGCGGGGCGCTGATATTGGTGGCGACCGTCGTCTCGGACGGGCCGTAGGCGTTGACGAAGGCGCGCGGCACCCGGCCGCCGGTCCAGCGGGCGACCAGATCGGGCGGGCAGGCCTCGCCACCGACCATCACCATGCGCAGGTCGTCGAGCTGTTCGGGGTCGAGCACGGCCAGGCCGGAGGGGGTCATCAGGGCGTGGGTGACGTGCTCTTCGGCCAGCAGTTCGGTCAGGTCGGCGCCCACGTGTCGGCCGGGCGGGGCGATCACCAGGGTGGCGGCGGAGTCCACGGCGAGCAGGAATTCCATGACCGAGATGTCGAAGGAGGGCGAGCCGACCTGCAGGACGCGCGCGTCGGCGGCGCCGAACATGCGCTCGGTCTCCTCGGCGGCGAAACCGGCGATCCCGGCCTGGGTCACCAGCACGCCCTTGGGCAGGCCGGTGGAGCCGGAGGTGTAGATGACGTAGGCGAGGTGCTCGGCGCGCAGCGGCCGCACCCGGTCGGCGTCGGTGATCGGGTCGCCCGAGCGGGCGGCGCATTCGGCCATCAGTTTGAGCTCGTCGAGGACCAGCCAGTCGATCGGACCGGGCAGCGCGGACTGCGAGCCCGCGACGGTCAGGCCCAGGCGCGCACCGGAATCGGTGACCATGTGGGTGATGCGGTCGAGGGGGTAGCTCGGGTCGACCGGCAGCCAGGCGGCCCCGGCCTTGGCGACCGCCCACACCGCGAGCACCGAGTCGATCGAGCGCGGAATGCCGATGGCGACGATGTCGTCGGGGCCGATCCCGCGGTCGACGAGCACGCGGGCCAGGCGCGAGGAGGCGCGGTCCAGTTCGCGGTAGGTGAGCAGACGCTCGCCGTCGGCGACGGCCTCGCGCTCGGGCGCGGTGGCGACGGCGGCCGCGAGCAGGTCGGGCAGCAGACCGGTGGCGGTGACGGGGGCACCGCGCATCTCGGTGAGCTGGGTGTACTCGGCGGGCGAGAGCACCGGCAGATCACCGACCGCGGTGGTGGGAGCGGCGACGACGGCGGCGAGCAGCCGGACGAAGCGGGCGTTCAGCGCTTCGATGTCGGCGGCGTCGAACAGGTCTGTGGCATAGCGGGTTTCGGCGGCGATACCGGCGGGCGCGCCCGCCTCACGGCGCTCGGCCAGGGTGATCTGCAGGTCGAACTTGGTGAGGTCGAGGTCGATCTCGTGCACCGAGACCGGTGTGCCGGACAGTTCGAAGCTGGTGTCCAGGACGTCCTGGAAGTTCAGCGCCACCTGGAACAGCGGGTGCCGGGCGGCCGAGCGGGCCGGGTTGACCACGTCTACCAGGCGATCGAACGGCACGGTGGCGTGCGCGAAGGCGGCGAGGTCGGTTTCACGGGTGCGCTCGAGCGCGGCGGTGAAGCTGGCGGCGGGGTCGATCTCGGTGCGCAGCACCAGGGTGTTGACGAACATGCCGATCAGGTCGTCGATGGCGCGGTCGCCACGGCCAGCGACACCGGTACCGATGGCGATATCGGTGCTGCCGGACAGGCGCGCGAGCAGCACCGCCAGGGCGGTGTGCAGCACCATGAACAGCGAGGCGCCCGCCCGCTGGGCCAGCGCGGTGAGCTGACGGTGCAGGTCGGCGTCGATGGTGAAGGTCTGCTGCGCGCCACGCAGGGTCGGCTCGATCGGACGCGGACGGGCGGTGGGGAGCTCGAGCTGGTCGGGCAGACCGGCGAGAGTCTGTTCCCAGAAGGCGATTTCGCGCGAGGCCAGGGATTGCGGGTCGGTTTCGGTGCCGAGCAGTTCGCGCTGCCAGAGGGCGTAGTCGGCGTACTGCACGCTCAGCGCGGCCCAGCCGGGCTCGCGGCCGTCGACGGCGGCGCGGTAGGCGGTGAGCACATCACGCACGAGGACCTGCAGCGAAACACCGTCGGCGGCGATGTGGTGCAGCACCACCGCGATCGCGCACTCCCCCGCACCGTCCACACGGTGTGTCTGCGTGGCGGCGGACTCGTCGGCGACGACGAAGACGCGGGCGCGGAACGGCGGTTCGTGTTCGAGATCGAAACCGGCGCAGGCGAATCGGGCGAGTTCGGCCTCCAGATCGGCGGCGGCGAGCTCGGTGGGTTCGGGCAGGGTGATCCGCTCGGCCGCGAGCACCACCTGCTCGGCGACCTCGCCGGGCACGGTGACGGCGGGGAAGATCGTGCGCAGTGCCTCGTGCCTGCCGACGACCGCGCGCAGCGCCGCGACCAGGGCGGGCAGGTCGGTGGTGCCGCGCAGCCGGACCACGAACGGCATGTTGTAGCCGGGGGCGGCCGGGTCGAACCGGTTCAGGAACCAGATCCGTTGCTGGGCAGGCGAAAGCGGGATCAGCGCGGGACGGGGGCGGGCGGCCAGCACCGGCAGCTGCGCCGAGACACCGGCCTCCGCGCGGTCGGCGGCGACCACGGCCAGCCGGGCCACCGTGGGGGCGCCGAACAGGTCGCGCACGCCGAGACGGCAGCCGAGGTCGGCGCCGAGCCGGGCGGCCACCTGGGTGGCGACCAGGCTGTTGCCGCCGAGGGCGAAGAAGTCGTCCTCGCGGCCGACCCGGTCCAGGCCGAGCACCTCGCCGAACACCCGGGCCACGGTCTGCTCGACCGGGCCGACGGGTTCGGCGTAGGCGGTGACGATCCGGTCCGGCGCGGGCAGCGCCTTGCGGTCCAGCTTGCCCGAGGCGTTCACCGGCAGCGCGGCCAGCGTCACGAACGCCGAGGGCACCATGTAGCCGGGCAGTGCGCGCAGCGCCGCGGCGCGCAGTTCCTCGGCCGCGACGGCGCCCGGCTCGGCCTCCACCACATAGGCGACCAGTTGTTCGCCGACGCCCGCGTCGTCGCGGACCACCACGACCGCGCGGGTGACGGCGTCGACGCTCTCGAGCACCGTCTCGATCTCGCCGAGTTCGATGCGCAGACCGCGCAGCTTCACCTGGAAGTCGGTGCGGCCCAGGTATTCCAGTTCCCCGTTGGTGGTCCAGCGGACCAGGTCACCGGTGCGGTACATCCGGGCGCCGGGCTCGGCCGGGTCCGCGACGAAACGGCCGGAGGTGAGCTCGGGACGGCCGACATAACCCCGGGCGAGCTGTACCCCCGACAGATACAGCTCGCCCGGAGCCCCGACCGGAACCGGCCGCAGCCGCGAGTCGAGAACATGGAGCCGGGTGTTGAACACCGGCGCGCCGATCGGCACGCTGACCCGGTCGGCGTCGTTCACCTCGTGGAAGGTGACGTCGACGGCCGCCTCGGTCGGGCCGTAGAGATTATGCAGCCGCGCGCCGGTGAGCAGTCGCAGCCGCTGCGCCAGCGCCGCGGGCAGCGCCTCGCCGGAGGCGAAGACCAGCCGCAGCGAGGTACGTTCGGCGATCTCCTGCTGGGCGAGAAAGGCTTCCAGCATCGATGGGACGAAATGCGCGACGGTGACGTCGTATTCGGCGATCACCCGGCGCAGGTAGCCGGGATCGCGGTGCCCGTCGGGCTCGGCCAGCAGCAGGGTGGCGCCGATCTGCAAGGGCCAGAAGAACTCCCACACCGACACGTCGAAGGTCATCGGGGTCTTCTGCAGCACCACGTCGACGCCGTGCAGGCGGTAGCTGTGCTGCATCCAGACCAGCCGGTTGACGATCGCGGCGTGCTCGACGGCCACGCCCTTGGGCAGACCGGTGGAGCCGGAGGTGAAGATGACGTAGGCCGGGTGACCGGGGCGCAGCGGAGCCGTGCGCTCGGCGTCGGTGAGCGGGGTGTCGGCGTAGGCGCTCAGGTCCAGCGTGTCGACGGCCAGGACCGTCGCCGGGTCCGCGCCGGGCGCGCCGTCGCGGGTGGTGGTGAGCACCGCGGCGGGGGCGGCGGTGTCGAGGATGTGGGCGATGCGCTCGGCCGGGTGATCGGGGTCGATCGGCACGTAGGCCGCGCCCGCGGCGAGCACCGCGTACATCGCGACGACCAGTTCCGGAGAGCGCCGGATGCTCAGTGCCACCAGCGATTCCGGGCCGATGCCCTGGGCGCGCAGGTGGCGGGCCAGGCGGTGGACCCGCTGGGCCAGCTCGCGGTAGGTGAGGGTGGCGGTGCCCTCGCCCGCCATGCGGACGGCGATGTCGTCGGGGGTGCGCGCGACCTGGGCCTCGAACATCGCGGGCAGGGTGGCGACCGACACCGCGCGCTCGCGCAGCGCGGCGTCGACATCGAAGCCGGTGGCGTTCCAGATCTTGGTGCTGACCTGCAGTTCCAGCTCGGTCGCCACCTCGATCGCGCCGATCGGGGTGTCCAGGTCGGCGGCGGCCAGGCGCTCGAGGAAACGCAGGAAGCGGCTGTGGTGGCGGGCCAGGGTGTCGGCGTCGTAGAGGTTGGGGTTGGCCTCGAAGTCGACGTGCACGCGGTCGCGGTCGCCGTAGTAGACATTGAGGCTGAGGTCTTCGATCGGGCCGGTGGACAGCACCCGGTAGCGGCCGGTGGTGGTGCCCAGGGTCAGGTCGCTGCGGAAGAGCATGAAGTTGGCCAGCGGGCCGAACAGCGCGCGTCGGGCCGGGCGGCCGTCGTCCTCGGCGTCGCGGCGGATGTCCTCGGCGCGGTAGCGCTGGTGACGTAGGGCTCCGGCGACCTCGACGCGGGCCGCGCGCAGCAGCTCGCCCCAGGTGGTCTCGGCGTCCGCCGCGCCGGTGGGCAGGCGCAGCGGCACGATATTGGACAGCATGCCCGCCGAGCGGCGCATGACCGCGGTGGTGCGGGCGGTGACGGGCAGGCTCAGCACCGCGTCGGGACGGTCGGTCAACCGGCCGAGGTAGGCGGCGAAGGCGGCCAGCAGGACCGCGGAGAAGGTCGAATCATCACTGGCGGCAATGGTTTCCAGGCGCGCGACCAGCTTCTCCGACAGACGGCCGCCGGTGACCAGGTTGATCGCCGCGCGCGGCGCGGTGCGGCTGTCCAGACCGGTCGGGCTGTCCAGGCCCGCGATGCGCTCGGCCCAGTGCTCGCGGTCGTTGGCGAAGCGGGTGCTCTCGCGGTAACGCTGTTCGCCCTCGACCAGCTCGGCCAGGTCACCGGGCACGACCTCGCGGGCGGGGGTGCCGAGCACGCGGGCGGAGTACAGCTCGGCGATGCGCTGGGAATTGGTGAAGGCGCCGTAGCCGTCGAGCACGATGTGGTGGCCGCGTAGGTACCAGAACCAGCGGTCCTCGCCGACGCGCAGCACCGCGCCGCCGACCAGGCGATCGGTGAGCAGGTCCAGGGGGGCGCCGAATTCGGCGCGCATCCATTCCTGAGCGGCGGCGACCGGGTCGTCGTGGTGGCGCAGATCGATCAGCGGCAGCTCGTCCTGGATCGCGATGGTGTGGTCGACGACCTGGTAGGGCACGCCGTCGGCCTCGCCGATGCGCACCAGCGGCGAACCGTAGGCGTGCGCGGCCTCGGCCGTGACCTGCTGTAGCACCGCTACATCCAGCTCGCCGGTGATGTCGACGTACTGGGCGATGGTGATCGGCACTTCGGGGTCGAGCAGCTGCGCGTACCAGACACCCAGCTGGGCGGGGGTCAGCGGGAAGCGTGGCGAGGCGGTGTCCGCCTGCGCATCCTGCGGTCGCGCGCTGAACCCACCCAACTCCGTACCGTGCACCAGAGCCTCCTCGAATCGCGAAAAAACAGCAGACCGAACCTTTTTCGGGCACCACGAAGACACCTCTGGTACTCCGTGAACCGGTCGATCCGGTATGGGCGCGGTGGGCGCGACGCCGCACTCGCGCGAGATCCCCGACAGATCATGTGGACGAGAGCGACAGCCGATCGGGGCTGTCGTCGGCGGCGGGCGGGAAGCCTGCCGCGGGGTGCCTAACTGATGATCGTTCCTCCAACATCGCGGCCGCGGCGTGAAGACCTCGCCCCGGCTCTGTCACTTACATCACATGGCTGCCTGTCCATGCATTGCAGACACTAGGCGGTCAGTTAATAAAAAGAAACTTTTTCCGCTAAAAAACTCGGACGAACGACCAGTCTCTTCCGGAGGGTGCCCACGACCTGGACATGAGTGTGCGCTCCAACACATTCGCTCGCGCGGTGTGAGCTACCACACTTTCAGAACGGGAGACTATGAGCCGAAACGTTGCATCTGCGTTGCATCGGCACCCAGGCGGCGATCGAGCACCCGGATCTTGGCTTCGATCTGCGCATACAGGGGGGAATCACGGTCGACGGTCGAGCGGTAGGCGGCCCAGGCGGCGGCATCGTCACGCCCCTCCGGACCGGCCGTCCACCGGCGCAGCACGCCCGCGTCGCGCGAGGCGAGCACCGCGGTGCGCAGACGCACCCGCAACTCGTCGCGGATGTCGCAGATGCCCGGCGCGGAGGACCGCGGCAGCACCGGACCGGCGTACAAGCGCAATGCGGATTCGATATCACCGGTGTCGAGCGCGGCCCGCAGGGCCTCCACATCGGTTGCGACATGGACGCGCAGACGGTATGGGCGTGATCCGACCACGCTCGGGCCCACCACCGACCGTAATCGCGACATGGCGGCGCGGATCGTGCCGTTGTCCAGATCGGTGTCGTCGAGCAGCAGTGCCAGGTGATCGGCGCCCAGGCCCTCCGGATGCTCGGTGAGCAACAGCAGGATCTCGGCATGGCGCTGCGAGAGCGAGACCCGCTCCCCCGCCACACTCAGTTGCGGTTGCCCGAGCCCGAGGACGTCGAGTCCGAGTCGGGCCGGTGGCGTCTCGGCGATGTCGACGTCGTCCGGGGTAGGTGCCGGGACGGCGCGACCCGCGCGCATGGCCCGCAGCACCAGGTCCATCTCGGCGGCCGTCGCGGCGGCTTTCACCAGCGCGAGGATCTCGGGCTTGGCGACCCGCATCCCGCCCGCAATCATCAGCACCCCGATCAACCGGCCGTCCGGCTCGTGCACGGGGGCCGCGGCGCCGGTGATCTGGTGCATGCGGTGCAGGAAATGTTCGGGTCCGTGGATCCAGGTGGCGCGGCCGCTGCGCACGACGAGGCCGACCGCGTTGGTGCCGACGCGCCGCTCGCTGAGGTCGTCGCCTTCGCGCACGCCGATCTCGGCGACCGCCGCGACCTGCTCGGGATGACCGTGTACCGAGAGCACGCGACCGAACTGGTCGGCCACCGTCACGATGAGTCCGGCCCGCGCCGCGTCCTGGACCAGCAGTTTGTCGATCAGCGGCATGAGCGCCGCGATCGGATGGGCATCGCGATACCGCACCAGGTCGGCGCCGCGCAGACCGCGACCGTCGAGTACATCCGTCGGATCGACACCACCGCGCACACTGCGCAACCAGGATTCGAGAACGAGCGGACGCAACAGACCGGCCAGCTGAGTCAGCTGTTCACCACCGGCACTGAGAAATCCATGGGCCTGTGCGGCATAGGCTTCCAGAGCTCCGAGCTGTGCGCCCGACTCCGCCGCCTGCCGTGGGGGCCGCCCACCTGCAAGATTGCTGACCATTTGCCTTTCTTTCCCGATACAAACTGTACCGGTGACATATGGCGGCAACTGTCAGAAGCGGGGGTTTGTCCGGCAGGTCACATCGTGGTATCAGATGTCACTTCGTCACACTGCGAGCAGATCGGCTATGGCTGCGGCGAGCGTCACTACAGTGACCTGCGGTCCGCGTCGCAACGGCACCGGCACGATCGACAGGTCCACGACCATAAGGTCCTCGATTCCGTGTACCCGAGCCCCTTCGTCGACCACCGCGCGCTCGTCGTTCGCGGGTCCCATCCGGCAGGTGCCAGAAAGATGCTGGGAGGTTCCCAGGTGCCCGCGCAGCCACGTGTCGTCGAGGGTTCCCGGACGCAGATCGAACAGTTCCGCCGCGATCTCGACACCCGCGCGGAGGCGCTCGCGGTCGGCGGCGGCCCGCAGGTGGCCCTGGTCGACGCGGGCCGGGACGGACGGGTCGGCGGAGGTCAGGGTGAGTGTGCCGGTGGACTCCGGGTGCATGAGGGCCACCCCGAGCCTGCGCAGGCCCGGGGTGAAGGTGGGGGTGTAGGGGCGCAGTTCCAGGTCGTCGAGTTCGAGGACGTATTCGAGGGCGACGCTGGCGCGCGGCGAGGGTTGCCCGGGGAACTCGAGACCGATCTCGGGATGGTCGGTGCACCAGCGGCCGACCGGAGCGGGCCGGAGCACCGGCAGGCCCAGTGCGCGCAGCAGCGGCTCGGGGCCGATGCCCGAGCGGATGAGCAGGGCAGCGGATTCGATCGCCCCCGCGCACAGGATCACGCGGTCGGCGCAGGTCGTTCCGCGCTCGCGACCGCGCACCCACTCGACGCCGACCGCTCTGGTTCCGCGCAGCAGGACGCGGGTGACCGTGGTCGCGCCGGTGACCGTCAGGTTCGGGCGGGTGAGGGCGGGATAGAGATGAGTGAGCGCGGGGCCGCGGCGTTGTCCGTCCGAGATGGCCAAGGGGACCCGGCCGAAGCCGACCGGCGTGCTCCCCCGGCCCGGGACCCGCGCATCGTTCTCGCCATCGCCGCCGGTGCCCCGCGCGGCGACTGCCGAGGGATCGGCGGGGTGCGTCGACTGGGCGGTGGCATTGAGGTCGGGGATCTCGGGGTAGCCGGTGGCGGCGCAGCGTTCGGCGAATTCGGTGCTGAACGGGGTGGGGTCGGTGATCCGCTGGACCGGGATCGGGCCGTGGTCGCCGTGGCCGGGGTCGGTGCCGAAGTCCAGGTCGTGTTCGAGTGCCCGGAAGTAGGGCACCACCGCCTCGAAGGACCAGCGGGGGCTGCGGGCGACCGCGCTCCAGGCGGCGAAGTCTGCGGCGGGCGGGCGCAGGAAGTAGCTGCCGTTGATCGCGCCGGAGCCGCCGATCAGTCGACCACGCACCAGGTTTCCCGGATACCGCCAGAGCACGGCCGATTCCGGGCCGACCGGGAGGTGGGCGGGATCGAGCAGGTGGGGCGGGATGACGGCGGGTGACGGCCAGACCGGTCCGGCTTCCAGGACCAGGACCTCGTGGCCGGGGTCGGTGCTGAGCCGGGCCGCGAGGACACAGCCCGCCGAGCCCGCCCCGATGACGAGCGTGCGCGTCATCGGGCTCAGCTCGACGGCGTACTCGGCTTGAGCGCTTCGAAGCTGCGGGCGCGCAGGACGCCGAGCCACAGGCCGGTGCCGTAGGCGACGTCGTCGAGGCGCTTGTAGGCCACGTAGCGGATCGGGTCCAGGCCGCCCGCGTCGCGGTGGGTGAACCAGTCGGCCAGGCCGTCGGCCAGGGCCATGGTGATCGCGATCTTCCTGATCCGGCGCGAGGCGAGCACCGCCAGCAGTGTCACCGGCCAATAGTCGCGGCACATGGCCGAGGCCAGCCGCCACATTCCGGCGAAATAGCCGCGCGCGAGATAGACCGCCGCGATGCGGGTGGGGTTGTCCAGTTCGGTGAAGACGCGGCGCAGTTTGATCAGCGCCGAGCACAGCGTCACCAGGCCACCGAGCAGCCCCCATTTGGACAGGGTCGCGAACAGCAGACTGGCCAGCACCGTCCAGGTGGGCACCGACAGCGGCGAGACCAGCCGCGAGTGCCGTTTGCCCAGCGGTGCGGCCCCGGTGCCGTAGAACAGCTTTCGCCCGAACCAGGCGCGGAAGGCGACGCGGTGGTCGTGGGCCACGTGCGCGGCGGGTTCGTAGCGCAGCCGCCAGCCCGCGCGTTCGAGCCGCCAGCACAGGTCGACATCCTCGGCCACCTGCATGGATTCGTCGAAACCGCCCTCGCCCAGCAGCGCGGCCCGGCGCGCGAGCAGCGCCGCGCTGGGCACATAGGAGACGATGCCGCGCGCGTGCACCGCCGACTCGCGACGACCCAGATCCAGCGAGGAGCGGGTGTGCTCGTAGCGGGCCAGCGCGTTGGACGCCTTGTCCAGCGCGACGATCCGCGGCGCGACCAGCGCGACCTGCGGATCGCTGAAGTGCCCGAGCATGACTTCGAGCCAGCCGCTGCGCGGCACCACATCGGAGTCGAGGAAGGCCACGAACTCGGTTGTCGCCGCGCGCAACCCGGCATTACGGGCAGCGGCGGGACCGAGCGGGGACTCGTGGCGCAGCACCGTGACCTGGCCACGGCCCTGACGCGGCGGAATGCGCACCGGCTCGTCGGAGCCGTCGTCGACGACGATCACATTGTGTCCGCGCAGCGTGGCCAGCAGTCGCAGGACGCCGTCGGCGTTGTTGTAGAGCGGGATGACGACGGTGATGTCGTCGAGCGAGGGCAGCAGTCGCGGACGCGGATTCGCCACGCCGGAGTCGAGCAGCCGACGCGCGACCATCGCGGACTTGGTGTCGGTGACCTCCAGGTACCCGTCGCCGATCAGCTCGGCGGCCTCGGGGGCCAGGCGCAGCATCCGTGCGGGCGTTCCGCCGATCAGGATTCGGCCCCCGGAAAATGCGCGTACCCGTGGATCGATCCGAACCCCGAAGCCGTCGGGCAGACGATCATGGCGCATTCCTCGCATGCTATGCGCAATTGCGCTTCCAGACACCATCACCCCACAAAAAAGGAGGAAAGTCCGCTCGAATTCCGCGCGTGACCGGTTGCCGGACAGGTGAACAAGATCGGCAGCGTACTTCCGGCAACCGGCGTGTCTACCCGAGCGGACTCTCGTTGCACGCCTTGGCGGGCGCGCGTTTCACTGTCAAGGGCAGTGACACCCGTCCGCGTCCACCGCGCACCGGACGCGAATGGTCCACGGCAGGGCGCGGAATCGTGCGGCCCGGCATCGACAGCGCCGCTTCGCCGTAGCCCTGCACGCATTCCGGGTCGGGTCCGTTGGCGGGCAGGCCGGTGAAGAACTTGGCGGCCATGCAGCCGCCCCGGCAGGAGTCGTAGTGCGCGCACTTGGTGCAGGCGCCACCGTCGACCGGTTCGCGCAGTTCGGCGAACAGCTGCGAGGTGGTCCAGACCGCCTCGAAACCACCGTCGGCGACGATGTTTCCGGCCTTGAAACGGTCGTGGATGGCGAAGGGGCAGGCGTAGACGTCACCGACCGGGTCGACCAGGCAGACCACCCGGCCCGCGCCGCACATGTTCAGCCCCGGCAGCGCCGAACCGAAGGCGGACAGGTGGAAGAACGAATCGCCGGTGAGCACACCGTCACCGTTGCGGACCAGCCACTCGTAGAGCTCGCGTTGCTGCTCGGGCAGCGGGTGCAGTTCGTCCCACACATCGGCGCCGCGGCCCGACGGGCGCAGGCGGGTCAGGCGCAGGGTGGCGCCGTAACGGTCGGCGATGGCCTTGAATTCGTCGAGCTGGGCGATGTTGTGGCGGGTCGCCACGACCGAGAGTTTCGCGTCCTTGAAACCTGCCGCGGCCAGGTTGGACAGGGCCTTGATGGCGGTGTCGTAGGAGCCGGGACCGCGCACGTGGTCGTTGACCTCGGCGGTGGCGCCGTCGAGGGAGATCTGCACGTCGACGTAGTCGCTGGCGGCCAGCCGCGCGGCCACCTTCTCGTCGATGCGAACGCCGTTGGTGGAGAACTTGACTCCCACGTGGTGGGCGGTGGCGTAGTCGACCAGCTCCCAGAAGTCCGGGCGCACGGTCGGTTCGCCGCCGCCGATGTTGACGTAGAAGATCTGCATGCGCTCGAACTCGTCGATGAGCGCCTTGCACTGCTCGGTGGTCAGCTCGTTCGGGTCACGGCGGCCCGAGGAGGACAGGCAGTGCACGCAGGACAGGTTGCACGCGTAGGTGAGTTCCCAGGTCAGGCAGATCGGCGCGGCCAGACCGGATTCGAAACGGTCGATGAGCCTGCCGCCCTGGACGGAATCGGTGGAGGCAGGCATGCGCGCGGCCGTCACCGGGGTGACCGGGCCCGGGGCGGGCACGATCATGTCGGTGTCGGCCAGCTGGGCCAGCGCCGCGAGGTGGGTGTCGGACGCGCCGATGCCCTTGGCTCGCAGCGCCTCGCGCACCGAGGTGTGCGCGGGCAGCGACTGCACCACGTCGACCAGATCGCGGCTCTTGAGGAACGAGAGCTTGCGGGTGCCGAAGTGGTACAGCAGCGCGCCGAAGGATTCCGGGCGCAGCGAGACGCGCGGATGCAGCGCCCAGCGGGTGTCGAGATCGAGCACGCCTGCCTCCATGGTCAGTAGACGCCGCACATGCCGTCGATGCTGACCTCTTCGATCAGCGTCTCGGTGACCAGGTCTTCCTCGGTCTCGACGGTCGCGCGCGTGGCGTTCTCGGGCATGACTACCTCCAGTGTGTTGCCGGTCACCACGGACCTTAACGTCAGTGACTGCCATAAAGGAGCGGAATCGGAAAATCCCATCGCCTCGGCGAGCGTCCTTCGCACGATCCGCACAGCGCCCCCGCGTGATGTGCCACACCTCTAGACTTCGCAGAGCAGGACGGGAAGGGGCCCGACGGCCCGGCGGCAGTAGAGGTGAGGCAGAGGCTTGCGTAACCACGGTGGGGCGGGGAGCGGCGCGAATTCCACGCTCTCGGAAGCGGAGATCGTCGAGGCGGCGCTGCGCGTCGTGCGCGAAGACGGCGTCGAGAAGCTGTCCATGCGACGGCTCTCGCGCGAGCTCGGCGTCTCGCCGATGGCCCCGTACTACTACGTGGCCGACAAGCGCGAACTCCTCGACCTGGTGGCCAGCGCCGCGCTGGCCGGGGTGCGCAAGCCGCCGCGCGAGTCCGGGCCGTGGCAGGTGCGCCTGCGCGATCTCATCGATCAGATAGACGATAAACTGCGCAGGCATCCCGGCCTGGGCGACATCCTGCTCGAGCAGATGCTCGGCAAGCAGCTCGACCTGATCGACGCGGTGATGGAGATCCTGTTCGACGCGGGCTTCAGCGACCGCGACGTGCTGGCCGCCTACGCGACCATCCACACCTACCTGTTCGGCCGCAGCCGGGTGAATCCGCGGGACCGGTCCGCCCCGGCGGACGTGCTGCTGCCCGAGACGGTGGCCCGAGCCACGAAGTACATGTCCGACCTGCGCGGCAAGTACTCCTACGACTTCGGGATGGAGGTTCTGGTCGCCGGGCTCGAGGCGCAGCTTGCAGTGCGGGCGCGTTCCGACCTAGCATGAAACTGAAACACGTTCTAGTTTTGTTCGAGAGGACGACATGACCACAGTCGAGGTTCCGCACGGTTCGCGCTCGGTGGTGCTGCGGGTGGCCGCGGTGATCGCCGAAACGGCCGACACCCACTCCGTGGTCTTCGAGGTGCCCGCCGAACTGCGCGAACGGTTCACCTACCAGCCGGGCCAGTTCCTGACCCTGCGCATCCCCAGCGAGCAGACCGGTTCGGTCGCGCGCTGCTACTCGCTGGCCAGCTCGCCGTTCACCGACGATCTGCCCAAGGTGACGGTCAAGCGCACCGAGGGCGGTTACGGCTCGAACTGGCTGTGCGACAACGTCTCCGCCGGTGACGAGATCGAGGTGCTGCCGCCCTCGGGTGTGTTCACCCCCAAGAACCTCGACGAGAACCTGCTGCTGTTCGGCGCGGGCAGCGGCATCACACCGGTGATGTCGATCCTGAAGTCGGCGCTGTCGCAGGGCTCGGGCAAGGTGGTGCTGGTCTACGCCAATCGCGATGTGGAATCGGTGATCTTCGCCGGTGAGCTGCGCGAACTGGTCGGCAAGCACCCGCAGCGACTGACCGTCATCCACTGGCTCGAGCCGCTGCAGGGCCTGCCCACCGCCGACATGCTGGCCGGACTGGTGGCGCCCTACACCGCCTACGAGGCGTTCATGTGCGGACCGAAGCCGTTCATGGACCTGGTGCACGACACCCTGGCCCAGCTCGACGTGCCGCGCGCCCGCACCCACGCGGAGGTCTTCAATTCGCTGGCCGGTGACCCGTTCGCCGATCACGCGCCGGTGCAGGTCAGCGACGAGGAGGCCGCCGACGCGGCCACGGTCGAGGTGGAGCTGGACGGCGAGGTGCACGAGCTGTCCTGGCCGCGTAAGCAGACCCTCGTCGACATCATGCTCGACAAGGGCCTGGACGTGCCCTACTCCTGCCAGGAGGGCGAGTGCGGGTCGTGTGCCTGCACCGTGCTCGAGGGCAAGGTGGAGATGGGCAATTCGGAGATCCTCGATCCCGAGGACATCGAGAACGGGTACATCCTGGGCTGCCAGGCGCGGCCGGTGACCGATCACCTCAAGATCCAGTTCTGAGCCGGGTCTAGCGCATCGCGCGGTAGGCGGCGCGCGCGTCCGGGGGTAGGTGTTCGGTCGCGTAGCTCAGTGCGGTGCGGCCCATCGCCGCGGCGTGGAGGTCGAGGAAGTCGGTGAGCGCGGCGCGGTCGACGCGTTTGCCGACCTCGCGCAGCATCCAACCCAGCGCCTTCTGGATGAGATCGCGGCGGTCGTCGAGCAGTGTCGCCGCCAGCTCGAGGGTGGTGCTCGGGTCGCCCGCCTTGATGAAGGCGAAGGTGGACAGCAGGGCGACGCGGCGCTCCCACAGGGAATCCCGCTGTGCCAGTTGGAAGAGCAGGGCGCGGTCTCGGTCGAGTAGCCACGGGCCGACGATGTTCTCGGCGGAGGCGTCGACCAGGTCCCAGTTGTTCACCCTGCCCCGGCGGACCGCGGCCAGATAGAACTCGACCATCCGGGCGCGGGCGTCGTCGTCGCGGGTGCGTGGTTTCGAGGCGGCGGCGAAGCGGGCGTTCAGGATGAGCAGGGCGGCCAGGCGTTCCTCGTGGACGGGGCTGTCGAGGAGTTCGTCGATTCCGTCGAGGGGCAGGTCGGCGAACTGTTTGGCGACCTTGCGGGTGGCGGGGACGCGGACGCCGAGGAAGACGTCACCCTCGCCGTATTCGCCGGGGCCCGTTTTGAAGAAGCGTTGCAGGTGCTGGGCGTCGGCGGGGTCGGCGTGCGTGGCCAAGGCGGCGCGCACGTCCTCGGCGACAGGCAGTTCTGGCACGGTCCCCTCCACTATCGGGCGAGGGCGCCGAGCAGGCGGCCGGACTCGAAAGTCGCGGCACTCGCGGGTAATTCGCCTACCTGACCGCTGGTGCGCACGGTGACGGTGCCGGTGCCGGTGGTGGGACGGCCGAGTTCGTCCATCTTGCGGACGGTCTGGGCGGCGACGGCCTGGGCGCTGTCGAACAGGCGCACGCCGTCGGGCAGGGCGGCGACGATGGCGTCGATGACCAGCGGGTAGTGGGTGCAGCCCAGCACGACGCCCTCGACGTCGGCGGGGGTGCGGGTGGCGGCGTCGGCGATGGAGTCGCCGATGGCGGGCAGGTCGCCGCGGTCGATGGCGTCGGCCAAGCCGTGGCAGGCCACGCCGACGACCTTCGCGTCACCGGCGAAGCGGGCGATCAGGTCGGCCTGGTAGCGGCTGGCGGTGGTCGCCGCCGTCGCCCACACCGCCACCGAGCGGCACTGCGCGGCAGCGGGCTTGATCGCGGGCACGGTCCCGATCACCGGTACCGTCTCCCCCACCGCCGCGCGCACATGATCCAGCGCCGTCACGCTGGCGGTATTGCACGGCAGCACGATAACCTCGGCCCCGAGCTCGAGTGCCTGCCGGGCCGCGCCGAGCACCCGCTCGACCACCCAGTCCTCCGGCTTGGGGCCCCACGGCGCGCCGTCGGGGTCGAGCAGCAGCAGCAGATCCACATCGGGCCGCAACTTGCGCAACCACGCGGCCGTCGGCAGCAGGCCGAGGCCGGAATCGATGAGCGCGACGATCACCGGTCCACCGTATTACAGCCCGACGAACCGTCCCGCCGCGACCACGGTCACCGTGATCGCGGCGGTGGTCGTCGGGCGCCGGTCCGGATCAGCCCGCGGCGGCGAGCAGATCGGCGACCGGGGTGGCGGTGGTGAGCTTGGCGCGCAGTTTCATCACCTGGGCGGTCATGCCCGCGCCGAGGACGGCGGTGAGGATGCCGTCGCGGGAGTAGTAGGCGAGGAACTTGCGGCCGTCGTCGGTGACGACGGTGACGTCGTCGGCCGGAGACGGGGTGCCCAGGGCCTGGATCTTGAGGTCGTACTGGTCGCTCCAGAAGTACGGAACGCGGGCGGCGGTGGGGGCCGCGCCACCGAGCAGGGCGGTGACCAGGAGTTTCGCCTGTTCGCCCGCGCTGGTCCAGTGTTCGACGCGCTTGCGCACGCCGGTGTCGTGCTGCCAGGCGGCGACATCGCCGACCGCCCAGACGCCCTCGGCCGAGGTGCGGCCGGACTCGTCGGCGAGCACGCCGCCGCCCGCGCTGGGCTGGGCCAGCTCGACGCCGGAATCGGCCAGCCAGTCGGTGACCGGCACCGAGCCGACACCGACCACCACCAGGTCGGCGGGCACCTCGGTGCCGTCGGTGAGCACCGCGCCGCGCACGCGGTTCGCGTCGTCGGTGAGCAGGGTGTCCACGCCGACCCCGCAGCGCAGGTCGACCCCCTCGCCGCTGTGCAGCCGGGCCACCAGGCCACCGATCTGCTCGCCGAGCACCGAGGCCAGCGGTGTGGGCTGCGGTTCCACCAGGGTCACGTCCACCCCGGCGGCGCGGAAGCTGGCGGCCAGTTCGCAGCCGATGAAACCGGCGCCGATGATCAGCGCGCGGTCGGCGCCGTCGAGTTCGGCGCGCAGGGTCTCGGCGTCCTCGTGGGCGCGCAGCACGTGCACCCCGGCCACGGCGGGCAGGCCCGGCAGCCGACGCGGGCGCAGGCCGGTCGCGATGATCAGCTGGTCGTAGCCGAGAGCGGACCCGTCGGCCAGGGTGACGGTGCGCGCGGCCGGGTCGACCCCGGTCACCGCGGTGCCCAGCCGCAGCTCGATGTTCTTCTCCGCGAAGAACTCCGGCGGACGCAGCGTGGTGTCGTCGGTCTCGCCGCGCACGAACTGCTTGGACAGCGGCGGGCGGTCGTAGGGCGGACGCGCCTCGTCACCGAGCAGCAGCACCTCGCCCTCGTACCCGGCCCGGCGTAGTTCCTCGGCGGTGCGCAGGCCCGCCAGGCCCGCTCCGACGATCACGATGGGGGCGCTCATAAGTGTGTCCTCTCGGCATGTGCGTCCCGCCCTGCGTGCTCACGCGAGCCATCGCCGCCGAGAGCCGGGCCATGCTGTATTCCTCAGTGTCGCGGGCCACAACGGCCCCGAAATCTTTGTACCAGTGCGCCCGCCCACAGGTGACACCCACGTCGCAACCCAACCGTGCCGATTCCGGTATAGACCGGGCGGTCAATCAGGAGTAGACCGAGGTCAGAAGGATTTTTCGGCTCTTTCGAGGAGGCACAACCCATGTTCGACGACAGCCGCGCACAGGATTTTCTCGCCGTCGTGCTCGGCGCATTCACCGCGCTGTCCCCGCTGTGGGTCAGCACCAACGACAACGCCCGCTGGACCCTGATCGTGCTCGGCGTACTGATCGCCGCGACCGGGCTGGTCCAGATGGCACGGGCGAGCATGTCCGCCGCCGACTACGCGATGGGACTGTTCGGCGTGCTGCTGTTCATCTCGCCGTGGGCGATGGACTTCACCGCCTTCCGCGGCGCGTCCTGGACCGCGTGGGTGGTCGGGGTCGTGACGGCGGTGGTGGCGGTCGCCGCGCTGCCCGCGATGAACGCGCGCCTGCACAACATGGCTCCGCATCACTGATGCCGGGCCGACGGGCCGGGCGCCGCAACGCGAAACGCGATGGCGACGCCCGGCAACTCATCCTGGACGCCGCCGAGACCCTGTTCGCCGCCAAGGGCTTCGACGCCACGCCCACCGCCGCCCTGGCCGCGGCCGCTGGCGTCCCCAAGGGCCTGGTCTTCTACTACTTCCCCACCAAGAACGCGATCCTGTCCGCGCTCATGCGCGAGCGCGTCCCCGAGCGGCCGATCGAAGATCCGCACACCGTCGTCGCCCCCGGTGACCCCGCCACCAGCCTGATCAACCTCGACACCGCCATCAACCTGCGTGACCACCACTCCTCGGTGCTGCGCGTGATCATGTGGCGCGAAGCCGACACCCACCCCGACGTCCGCCGCCGCCTGCGTCAGCTGCGCGACCAACTCCTCGAGGTCACCGCCCGCGTCCTGCAGGACAGCGTCCCCACCCCCGTCCGTCCCAGCACCCTGCACGCCTGCGCGGCCGCCTGGGTCTCGGCCATGTTCGCCATCGCGGGCGCCGACCGTCTGCATGCCCTCGACGGGTTGCCGGTGCCCACCGCCGACGACCTGATGAACGTCGCCCAGGTCGTCGCGGCGGGCATGACCCAGCTCGGCTGACTCACGCGGCGACCGGGGTCGCGTCGCGGTCGCGCAGCACACGGACCGCGACCACGGCGACGAGCGCGTGCGCGGCCGCCGCGGTGAGCGCGACGATGTGCAGGCCGTCGAGGAAGGCCGTGCGGGCCGTGTCGAGTTGGGTGGGGAGCAGGCCGGGCAGCGACAGGGTCTCGCCGAGGGTGGGAGCGAGGTCGGGTCCGGTCAGCCGGAACAGCACGGCCGCCAAGGAACCGAACAGGGCGATCCCGAGGGCGTTGCCGAGCTCGTTGCTGGTCTCGGCCAGCGCGGCCGCCGAACCCGCCCGCTCGGTGGGGACCGCGGCCACGGCGATATCGGCGACGACGCTGAACGAGATGCCGTAGCCGACACCCGCGATGACGCTCGCCAGGAGATACCAGCCGAGGCCGCCGGAGGCACCGGTCGGCAGCAGCGCGAGCAGGCCGACGGCGATGAACACATGCGCGGCGACCAGCGCGGTCGACCGGCCGACCCGCTCGACGACCATGGGCGTCAGCACGGACGTGGCGGTTAGGACCAGCGCGCCCGGCACGGCCGACAGCGCGGCCTCGGCGACGGACAGCTCCAGGATCGACTGCAGGTAGGTGGCGCCGAGGTAGGCGGTGGCCGACCAGGCGGCCAGTGGTAGGAAGCCGGTGAGGATGGCCAGGGCGAACACCGGGCGGCGGAACAGCCCGAAGTCGATGAGCGGGTCGGCGATGCGTGCCTGCCGACGCGCGAACCAGCCCAGCACCGCCAGGCCGACGAACCCGATGACCAGCCCGTCCACCGACACACCCGTCGCGGCCGCGTGCTTCACCGCGTAGAGCGCCAGCAGCAGTCCGGTGGCCGAGGCGAGCACGCTGGGCAGATCGAACCGCCCCGTCGCACCGGTGCGGACCTCGCGCAGCAGGATCGGCGCGAACACCAGGAAGGCCAGCAGCACCGGCAGATTGATCAGGAACACCGCACCCCACCAGAACCGGCTCAGCAGTTGACCGGCCACGATCGGGCCGAGCGCGAACCCGGCGGCGAAGGTGGCGGCGAAGACGCCGATGGCCCGCGCGCGGGTCCGCGGATCGGCGAACAGGGTGCTCAGCACCGCCAGCGCCGAGGGCAGCAGCGTCGCCCCGGCCACGCCCATCACCACCCGCAGCGCGATCAGCAGCTCCGCACTGGTCGCGAACGCCGCTGCCGCCGACGCGATTCCGAAGACACCGGCGCCGATCAGCAACAGGCGCAACCGGCCGTAACGATCGCCGATGCTGCCGAAGGCGATGAGCAGGGAACCGACCGCGAAACCGTAACTGTCCAGAATCCACAGGGATTGGTCGGCGGTGGGCGTCAGGGCGTCGGTGATGGTCGGCATGGCCAGGAACAGGATCGAGCCGTCCATCGCGACGAGCAGCACGGGCCCGAGGATCACCAGGAGGCCCAGCCAGGCGCGCAGCCCGGCGGGAGCGGGTCGTTGTGTCATGCCTCCGAATCTGCGCCGCCCCGGCGCGGGCAACCAGCACCGGCGGCGGGTACACCCGCCAGGGATACCCACGCGCCGACGGCGGTGCCTACCATCGGGAAGATGGCGGTGGAGAGTCTCGGGACGTTCCTCAAGACGCGACGCGGGCGGGTCACGCCCGAGGCGATCGGGCTGCACACCTACGGGGCCACGCGGCGGGTACCGGGGTTGCGGCGCGAGGAACTCGCGCAGTTGGCCGGGGTGAGCGCGGGGTACTACACGCGGCTGGAACAGGATCAGGCGGGGACGGCGTCCGGGCAGGTCCTCGACGCCATCGCGCGGGTATTGCGACTCGATCCGGCCGAGGCGGCCCACCTGCGCAATCTCGCCGGACGGCCGAGCGCGCCGCGCCTGGTCGCACCCGAGGCGGAACAGGCCGCCCCGCGGGTCCTCGCGCTGCTCACCGCGCTCGGCGAGACCATGCCCGCACTGATCCTGGGTCGCCGCGGTGACGTGCTCGCCTGGAACCGCACCGGTCACGCCCTGTTCGCCGAACACCTGGACCTCGACGCGCCCACCGATCCCGACCGCCGCCCGTCGATCCCGCGACAGTTCTTCCTCGACCCGCTCACCAGGGACCTGCATCGCAACTGGGACGAGCTGGCCCGCGTCCACGTGGCCTATCTGCGGCTCACCGCGGGCCGCCATCCCACCGACGCGCGTCTGGCCGCACTGATCGGCGAACTCGCCATGCGCAGCGACGAATTCGCGACCCTGTGGGCGCGGGGTGAGGTCGCCGACTGCACCGTCGGGCGGATGCGGCTGCGTCATCCGACGATCGGTGCCGCCGACGTCGACTACCAGGTCTGGGTGCAGCCCGACAGTCCCGACCATCGGCTCGAGGTCTACACGCCCGGTGACGCGAGTTCCGCCGACGCGCTGCGGCTGCTGGCCGCCGGTCTCGAGACCACCGGCGCCGCACAGCCGAATCGTGATCCGGACGTGGTCGGCTGAGATCCGGTGGCGCCGCCGGGCATAAACCGGTCGGCGGCACCGTTCGTCCATGGAGTCGCCCGTTCGGTCCCTACCAGGAGGAGATCCGCTGTGTCCGAAGAGAAATTCGATCCGAGGGCGCTGCTCGCCGAAGCCCGACTCGGTGTGCTCGCGACGATCAAGCAGAACGGCCTGCCCCAGTTGTCGCCGGTGACACCGTATTTCGATCCCGAGGCCGGGACCATCTCCGTGTCCATGACCGAGGGCCGGGCCAAGACCGTCAACCTGCGCCGCGATCCCCGTGCCGCGCTGGAGGTGACCAGCGCCGACGGCTGGTCCTGGGCGACCGCCGAGGGCACCGTCACGCTGACCGGCCCCGGTACCGACCCGAACGGCCCGGAAGTCGAAGCCCTCGTCGACTACTACCGCGCGGCGGCCGGTGAACACCCGGACTGGGCCGAGTACCGCGAGGTGATGGTGTCGGATCGCCGCGTCCTGATGACGCTCACCGTCGAGCACGTCTACGGCGCCCGCATCCGCTGACCACGAAACCGCCTCGGCACCGGGAACTCTCAGGGCGCTGCCATGAACGCTCGGTACCGTGGGCGGCACGATCTCGTCCACATCAGGCAGGAGAAGCCGTTGAGTCAGCAATCACTGTTGCGTCGGGCCGTCCAGGGGATGAACGCGGGCGTGGTCGCGCTCGCCGAGGCCCCGGTCGTCGGTAACCTTCTCGGCAAGGCGTTCGCCCAGGTCAGCTATGTCGGCCGCCGTTCCGGCCGCACCTTCACCACCCCGGTCAACTACCGCCGCTCCGGCGAGGAGTAAGTCATCGGCGTCGCCCTGCCGGACAAGAAGAGCTGGTGGCGCAACTTCCTCGGCGAAGGCGCCCCGATCACCCTGCGCATCAACGGCGTCGACCACTCCGGCCACGCCGTCGCCCACCGCAACGAACGAGGCCAGGTCACCGTCCGCGTCCGGCCTGCCTGATCCACACCGTCCGGAGCCTCTACACGGAAACCATTGCGGCGCTCAGGGTTCCGGATCGGTCAGGAACGCGGTGACCTCCGGGGCGAAGCGGGCGTGTTTGACGGCGCCCAGGTGGGTGGTGTCGGGGTAGATCTCGAGGTGGGCACCGGGGATGCCGTCGGCGGTGTGGCGGAAGGTGGAGGTGGGGTAGTACTCGTCGCGGTCGCCGCCGATGACCAGGGTGGGGGCGGTGATGTCGGCGAGGCGGCCGTCGAGGTCGAAGGCGTCTTCGGCGCGGACGAAGGCGAGGGTGTCGGCGGGGTTCTTCGGGCGGACCAGCGGGTCGAGGAGCCAACCGGCGGCGCCGACGAGGCGGGCCTTGACCGGGGATTCGATGCCCTGGGTGAGCATGTGGTGCAGGGCGCGCTTGCCCGCCGCGACCCGTCCGAACATCTATGGCGCCCACGCTATCGCGAGGCACCGACATGCACGATGACTCTCGAAGTCATTGCGGAAGCCCGGAAACGCCGAACGGCGCCGCTCCCCGAGGGGAACGACGCCGTCGCGGTGTCAGCGAGTCAGAGACTCACTTGATGATCTTGGTGACGCGACCGGCACCGACGGTGCGGCCACCCTCACGGATCGCGAAACGCAGGCCCTCGTCCATGGCGACCGGCTGGATCAGCTTGACGGACATCTCGGTGTTGTCACCGGGCATGACCATCTCGGTGCCCTCGGGCAGGGTCACAACGCCCGTCACGTCAGTCGTACGGAAGTAGAACTGCGGACGGTAGTTGTTGAAGAACGGGGTGTGGCGGCCGCCCTCGTCCTTCGACAGGATGTACGCCTGGCCCTCGAACTCGGTGTGCGGGGTGGTGGTGCCGGGCTTGACGACAACCTGGCCACGCTCGACATCTTCGCGCTTGATGCCACGAACCAGCAGACCGACGTTGTCGCCCGCCTGGCCCTGGTCGAGCAGCTTGCGGAACATCTCGATACCGGTGACCGTGGTCTTGGTCTTGTCCGGACGGATGCCGACGATCTCGACTTCCTCGTTCACGTTGACGATGCCGCGCTCGATGCGACCGGTGACGACGGTGCCACGACCGGTGATCGTGAAGACGTCCTCGACGGGCATCAGGAAGGGGAGCTCGGTCTCACGGACCGGGTCCGGGATCGACTCGTCGACGGCGTTCATGAGCTCGACGATGGACTCGGCCCACTTCTCGTCGCCCTCGAGGGCCTTCAGGCCGGAGACGCGCACGACGGGGGCATCCTCGTCGAATTCCTGCGAGGCCAGCAGCTCGCGGACCTCCATCTCGACGAGCTCGAGGATTTCCTCGTCGTCGACCATGTCCGACTTGTTCAGCGCGACCAGGATGTAGGGCACGCCGACCTGACGGGCGAGCAGCACGTGCTCACGGGTCTGCGGCATCGGGCCGTCGGTGGCGGCCACGACCAGGATCGCGCCGTCCATCTGGGCGGCACCGGTGATCATGTTCTTGATGTAGTCGGCGTGACCCGGGGCGTCGACGTGCGCGTAGTGGCGCTTCTCGGTCTGGTACTCGACGTGGGAGATGTTGATCGTGATACCACGAGCCTTCTCCTCCGGCGCCTTGTCGATCTGGTCGAACGCGAACGCGTCGTTCAGATCCGGGTACTTGTCGGCCAGCACCTTGGTGATGGCAGCCGTCAGCGTGGTCTTGCCATGGTCGACGTGACCGATGGTGCCGATGTTGACGTGGGGCTTCGTCCGCTCGAACTTCGCCTTCGCCACTGTGGTCCTCCTGGACTAGTTAGTGCGTGCTTTTTTGCAGCAGTGCGGTTAATAAGGGGGGTCGTGCTGACGCCCGGTTGCCGGGGCCAAGCGTACTCGGCCCCGGCAAGCGAATTACTCGCCGGTCGCCTTGGCGATGATCTCCTTGGACACGTTGGCCGGAACCTCAGCGTAGGAGTCGAACACCATGGAGTAGTTCGCCCGGCCCTGGGTCTTCGACCGCAGGTCACCGATGTAGCCGAACATCTCCGAGAGCGGAACCAGCGCCTTGACGACACGGGCACCACTGCGTTCCTCCATGGCCTGGATCTGGCCACGGCGGGAGTTGAGGTCGCCGATCACATCGCCCATGTAGTCCTCGGGCGTGGTGACCTCGACCGCCATCAGCGGCTCGAGGATCACCGGACCGGCCTTGCGGGCCGCTTCCTTGAGGGCCTGCGAACCCGCGATCTTGAACGCCATTTCCGAGGAGTCGACGTCGTGGTACGCGCCGTCGAGCAGGATGACCTTCAGGTTCACCAGCGGGTAACCGGCGAGCACGCCGTACTGCATGGCGTCCTGGGCACCCGCGTCGACCGACGGGATGTACTCACGGGGCACGCGACCGCCGGAGACCTTGTTCTCGAACTCGTAGGTCGCGCCGTCTTCGCCGACGAACGGCTCGACCGCGATGATGACCTTCGCGAACTGGCCGGAGCCACCCGTCTGCTTCTTGTGGGTGAACTCGAGCTTCTCGACCTTCTTGGTGATGGTCTCGCGGTAGGCCACCTGCGGCTTGCCGACGTTCGCCTCGACCTTGAACTCGCGCTTCATGCGATCGACGAGGATGTCGAGGTGGAGCTCGCCCATGCCGCCGATGACGGTCTGGCCGGTCTCGGCGTCGAGCTTGACCGAGAACGTCGGATCCTCGCGCGCCAGCTTCTGGATCGCGGTGCCGAGCTTCTCCTGGTCGGACTTGGTCTTGGGCTCGATGGAGACCTCGATGACCGGGTCCGGGAACGTCATCGACTCGAGGACGACCTGGTTCTGCGGGTCCGACAGGGTGTCACCGGTGGTGGTGTCCTTCAGACCGATCACGGCGTAGATGTGACCCGCCGAGGCCGAGGGAACCGGGTTCTCCTTGTTGGAGTGCATCTGGAACAGCTTGCCCAGACGCTCCTTCTTGCCCTTGGTCGAGTTCACGACCTGGGCACCGGAGTCGACCTTGCCCGAGTACACGCGGACGTAGGTGAGCTCGCCGAAGAACGGGTGCACCGCGATCTTGAACGCCAGCGCCGAGAACGGCTCGTCGGCGCTCGGCTTGCGGGTGACGACCTCGTCTTCCTTGCCGGGCAGGTGGCCCTCGACCGACTCCACGTCCAGCGGGGACGGGAGGTAGTCGACGACGGCGTCGAGCATGGGCTGCACGCCCTTGTTCTTGAACGCCGAGCCACACAGCACCGGGTAGAGCTCGGAGCCGATGGTCATCTTGCGGATGGCGCCCTTGATCTCCTCGATCGAGAGCTCCTCACCACCGAAGAACTTCTCCAGCAGCGCCTCGTCCGACTCGGCGACGGTCTCGAGCAGCTCCTGGCGGTACTGCTCGGCCTTCTCCTGCAGGTCGGCCGGGATCTCCTTGACCTCGTACTTCTCGCCCAGCTTGGTCTCGCCGGTCCACACCTTGGCGTTCATCTCGACCAGGTCGACGATGCCCTCGAAGGTGTCCTCGGCGCCGATCGGCAGCTGGATGACCAGCGGCTTGGCACCGAGACGGTCCTTGATGGTCTGCACGGTGAAGTAGAAGTCCGCGCCGAGCTTGTCCATCTTGTTGACGAAGCAGACACGCGGCACGTCGTACTTGTCGGCCTGACGCCACACCTGCTCGGACTGCGGCTCGACACCTTCCTTGCCGTCGAAGACGGCCACGGCGCCGTCGAGCACACGCAGCGAACGTTCCACCTCGACGGTGAAGTCCACGTGGCCCGGGGTGTCGATGATGTTGATCTGGTGCTGGTTCCAGAAACACGTCACCGCCGCGGAGGTGATGGTGATGCCGCGTTCCTGTTCCTGTTCCATCCAGTCGGTGGTCGACGCGCCGTCGTGCGTCTCACCGATCTTGTAGTTCACACCGGTGTAGAACAGGATGCGTTCGGTAGTGGTGGTCTTGCCCGCATCGATGTGGGCCATGATGCCGATGTTGCGGACCTTGTTCAGGTCGGTGAGCACGTCCTGTGCCACGGAAATCTTCCCCGCTCGTAGCTAGTTGGGATTCTCTGGTACGACCCTGGTTCGGGTCGTCACTATGTCAACGCCGGAAGCGGCACCGAAGTGCCACTCACGACTGTGAGCCTTCCGGCGCCGACACGAGCGACGGGCCGGGCGGCAATCACCAGCGGTAGTGCGCGAAGGCCCGGTTGGACTCGGCCATCTTGTGGGTGTCCTCGCGACGCTTCACCGAAGCGCCGAGGCCGTTGCTGGCATCGAGGAGCTCGTTGGCCAGACGCTCGACCATGGTCTTCTCGCGACGGGCGCGGGAGTAGCTGACCAGCCAGCGCAGCGCCAGGGTGTTGGCGCGGCCCGGACGGACCTCGACCGGCACCTGGTAGGTGGCGCCACCGACACGACGGGGCTTCACCTCGAGGGCGGGCTTGACGTTGTCCAGCGCGCGCTTGAGGGTGACGACCGGATCGGTGCCGGTCTTCTCACGCGCCTGCTCGAGAGCACCGTAGACGATGCGCTCGGCGGTGGACTTCTTACCGTCCAGCAGGATCTTGTTGACCAGCTGAGTGACCAGCGGCGACCCGTAGACCGGGTCGTTGATCAGCGGACGCTTGGGTGCGGGGCCCTTGCGTGGCATATCAGCTCTTCTCCTTCTTGGCGCCGTAGCGGCTGCGGGCCTGCTTGCGGTTCTTCACACCCTGGGTGTCCAGCGAGCCACGGATGATCTTGTAGCGGACACCGGGGAGGTCCTTCACACGACCGCCACGAACGAGCACCATCGAGTGCTCCTGCAGGTTGTGGCCCTCGCCGGGGATGTACGCCGTGACCTCGACTGCGCTGGTCAGGCGAACGCGCGCGACCTTACGGAGCGCGGAGTTCGGCTTCTTGGGGGTGGTGGTGTACACGCGGGTGCACACGCCACGACGCTGCGGGCTCCCCTTCAGGGCCGCGGTCTTGGTCTTGGAGACCTTGTCGCGACGACCCTTGCGGACCAGCTGGTTGATGGTTGGCATATACCGGCTTTCTTGGCTCATCCCCGCGCCCGCGGGGACCCTGTGGTGTTGGTCGACGTTTAACCTGCACGTCCAGCCACGTTTCCTTTGACCCGCGGTCGGGCGTGTCGCGCGCAGGTCAGGGCCCCTTTTCAGGGCACGCTGGAACGTACCGGCCGCTCTCGCTGGCCTACGTTCACGCACGAACTTGCCCGTAGCAATCCGGGCACAGGGATCCACGATACCCGCGTGCCCGAATCGGGGTCAAAGTGGGGTCCGCCATCCGGGCTGCTACCGGGCCAGATCCAAGGTCAGCTCCACCAATTTCTGTGCCGCGGCGCAGGGGTCGGGGTGGGCCGAACCCGGTCGGTAGTTGATCCACCAGCCGACCACACCCACATCGGCGGCCGGTGCGGTGACCCCGCAGGAGTCGTTGTCGTTGGGTCTGCGGACCTGCAGGGCCCGGCGGCCCTGCACGGTGATGTCACCGGTGGTGTAGCCCAGTTTGTCGTTGGTGGTCTTCTCGTTGTTCAGCGTACCCATCTCGTACCAGTTCAGCGTGGCCATGGCCTCGCCGCCGGGGGCATCGGAGATCGTCCACATGCAGACGGCGCCGCTGAAGGAGGACTCGACGCTCTTCGCGCCGCCGACGATCTCGCCGATCTTGTCCTTGGTCACCACATCGCATTCGCGCAGCAGTTTGTCGAAGTCGGTGTTGATCGATTCGCCACCGCCCCCGCTGCCCACCGGTTGGGCGTTGCCCTCGACCTTGTCGCCACAGCCGGTCAGCACCACCCCGCTCAGCAGCGCGACCGCGGCCAGTGCGCGGCGGGCCCTCATCCCAGCCGTCCCACGGTCAGCTCGGCCAGTTTCCTGGCCTTGTCGCAGGGGTTGCCGCCGACCGCGAAGACGCCGTTGTTGGTCGACCATTCGAAGAAGTCGTCGTCGATCTGGACCGCGAGATCGCAGATCGCGCCGTCGGGGTCGAGGGCCTGGAAACCGGTCCGCCCGCCGACGTCGATGGTCTCCGGCGGTCGTCCGACATTGGACACCCACGCCTTCTCCCGGTCGATCGGGCTGCCCCGGTAGGAGGCGAAGGTCACACTGGGACCGGCGATTCCGGAGCCCTGGTAGGCGCAACCGGTGGCGTTCTTGAACACCTGCGAGATCTGGCCGAGCCCACCCAGCGCGCGCACCTCGTCATCGGTGACATGACCGCACTCGCCGACGAACGGACCGAGCGCGGCGACCTTCGGTGGTGGTCGCATCGATCCGGTCGGCGCATCGGAGTCGCCCCCCGATCCGCACGACGTCAGCACGACAGCCAAGGCCATGCCGGTGATGACCGCCGAGGGGATCCGCATGCCATGAACTGTAATGGCTGCCGGGCGGCACTCACAGATTGCCGCGGGCCTCCTGTTCGCGTTCGATGGCCTGGAACAGGGCCTTGAAATTGCCCTTGCCGAAGCCGAGTGAGCCGTGTCGCTCGATGAGTTCGAAGAAGACGGTGGGGCGGTCGCCGAGGGGGCGGGTGAAGATCTGCAGCAGATAGCCGTCCTCGTCGCGGTCGACCAGGATGCCGCGGCGCTGTAGTTGTTCGACCGGCACGCGGACGTGGCCGATCCGGGCGCGCAGTTCCGGGTCCTTGTAATAGGTGTCGGGGGTGGCCAGGAACTCCACGCCCTCCGCGCGCAGGGCGTCGACGGTGGCGAGGATGTCGCCGGTGGCCAGCGCGATGTGCTGCACGCCGGGGCCGCGATAGAACTCGAGATACTCGTCGATCTGGGATCGCTTGCGGCCCACCGCCGGTTCGTTGAGCGGGAACTTCACCCGGTGGTTGCCGTTGGCGACGACCTTGCTCATCAGCGCGGAGTATTCGGTGGCGATGTCGTCGCCGACGAATTCGGCCATGTTCGTGAATCCCATGACGCCGCGGTAGAACTCGACCCAGCGGTCCATCATGCCCAGTTCCACATTGCCGACGACGTGGTCGATGGCCTGGAAGAGCCGGTGCGCGCGCGGGGCGCGGGCGGAGGTGCGGCTGATGTAGCCGGGCAGGTACGGCCCGGAATAGCCGGACCGGTCGACCAGGGTGTGTCGGGTCTCTCCGTAGGTGGCCAGCGCGGCCGAGCGCACGGTGCCGAATTCGTCGCTCTCGTCGTGCGGTTCGACCAGGATCGTGGCGCCGTGCGCGCGGGCCCAATCGATACAGCGGTCGACATCGGGGACCTCGAGGGCGATGTCGACGACGCCGTCGCCGTGCCGGTCGTGATGGGCCACCAGCGGACTGTCCGGGTCGACGGCGCCGGTGATGACGAAGCGCGCGCCCCCGCTGCGCAGCACGAACGCCTTGTGGTCGCGGTTGCCGGTCTCGGGCCCCGAATAGGCCTCCAGCCGCATGCCGAAGGCGGACTGCAGGAAGTGCGCGCTCTGGGTCGCGTTACCCACCACCCAGACCAGCGCGTCCCACCCGATCACCGGAAACGGATCGACACTGTCGTCGTGCTCGATCAGCCCGACGAGCTGCTGCTCAATGGTCATGACCAAGGAGAACTCGACCCGCCGCACCTGGGCAACAACACCAGTTCCGCCTGGACATGCTGACACGAGAAGCCACCGGATCGGCCCCGATGGTGGACAATTTGAATAGCACCCGATCGTGTCGGAACACGGAGGTCACGCGATGCGCACGCCCGCGAAGCTGGACGAACTCGATCTCGCGATCCTCGACGCGATGCACCGGTTCCAGAAGGCCGGAATCCTGGAACTGTCGCGCCGGACCAAGGTCGCCCGGGCGACGGTGCAGGCGCGGATCAACCGGATGGAGGAATCCGGGGTGATCGCCTCCTACGATCCGCAGCTCGACGTCACCGCGGCCGGTTTCGAGGTGCAGGCCTTCGTCACCCTGGAGATCGCGCAGGGCGCGCTGGACGCGGTGAGTGCCGAGCTCGCCGCCATCCCCGGCGTGCTCGAGGCCTACGCCACCACCGGCTCCGGTGACGTGCTGTGCCGCATCGGCGCCGACTCCCACGCGGGGTTGCAGGCGGTGCTGCTCAGTATCGACCGCACGGGCTCGGTGGTGCGCTCACACAGCGTGATCGTGCTGTCCACAGTGGTCGCCCGGCGGACCATGCCGCTACTGCACACGCTGACCCCCTCCGGCACGGCCAAGGCGCCCGCCTATCGCGAGCAGCGCTGAGCGGCACTCCCGCGGCGCACGACGCGGCTACGACTGGGCACGCACGCCACTGCGGCCAGGGCACGCGACTGTGGTCCCGGCGCGCGGGGAGTGGCCGTGCCGGGCGCGAGGCGGGCCCGTGGTCTCCGGCTAGGGACGCAGGTCCGCGCCAGGCGCGAGTATTTCGACCCGTGCCTCGGATTCCGGCTCCAGAAAGGCGAGCAGCGCCGATGCCTCCGAGTCCACCTGTGCCGCTTCATTTTTCGTCCACGTACGGGTGGGGCTGATCCGCAGGCGGGCGACACCGGATTTCACGAAGACCTTGTACAGGCCCGCCACGAACCCGTCGACCAGCACCGGGGAGACCATGGTGCCCGCGGCACGCGGTGGCGACACCTCCGGCTCGACGACCACCCGTGCGCGGTCCTGATGCGAGAGCAGCGCGTTGTCGTACCAGCCGAGCAGGCGGACCGGCGCGGGCAGATCCGGATCGGCGAGGTCGAGGTCGGCGGCGTCGTAGAGGGTGCGGCCGCGTTCGTCGGTGTAGGTGCGGACCCGGTCGCCCAGTTCGGCCACGGCCTGCTTCATGGCGGGTAATCGCGACCAGGTCTGCATGTCCATGGTGGTGGCCGGGCCGAAGGCGCGCAGGTAGCGCAGGATCAGCTCGGCGACCGGGTAGTCCGGGTCGGTGGGGGCGCCGAGCCAGGGCTGCACGCGCGACCAGACCGGTCTGCTGTTGTCGCGCCAACGGCCGCGCGGCGGGGTCTGCAGGACGGGTAGCTGGTACAGCCAGGTCTGCACCACGACGCCGGGGTCGCGGTCGGGATAGCGGCGGGCGGCCTCGGCGCGCAGGTCGGCCGCCGACATCGGCTCGTCACCGAGGACCTGCTCACCGTGCGCGCGCACCTCGTCGAAATCCAGGCCGACCATCGCGCCGTAGTTGAAACCCTTGCGCTGCGGGACCTTCTCCAGCTCCGGCTGGATGAGCGGGGCGATGCGCAACGCGTCGGGCGGGGTGACCAGGTGGATCGTGCCGCGCATCAGGGTGATCCGCACCAGCGAGCGGTCGTCGAGGGCGGCCGACACCGTCGCCGGGTCGAAATCGGCTGTCCGACTCCACAATCCGATGAACGGTGGCGGCACGTCCTGGGCCTGCAGGCCGATCAGGTGCTCGCACATCCGCGCGGTGCTCAGGGTCGAGCGCTCCAGCAGGTGCTGGCGGGCGAGCAGGGTGCGGTTGAGCACCCGATTCGACAGCGGCATGCGACTCCCCTTCGACGGCGCGGCGACGAGCAGCACGCTACCGGCCGCCACCGACAGGAAACGGGCTCAGCGCAGCTGGACGACCACCTTGCCGGTCGCGGTCCGCTCGTCCAGGGCCGCGACGGCTTCGGCCGTCTTCTCCAGCGGGTAGAGCACCGGCTCGGGCGCGGGGATGGCCCCGGAGGCCAGCAGCGGTTCCACCTCGGCCCACTGTTCGGCCAGGTAGGTGGGATGACTCATCACCCATTCGCCCCACGCCGCGCCGACCACCTCGACGTTCTTGAGCAGCAGCCGGTTCACCTTCACCGTCGGGATCTCGCCCGCGGTGAAGCCGACCACCAGCAGCCTGCCGCCCCCGGCCAGCGAGCGGACGCTGTCGGTGAAGCGGTCGCCGCCGACCGGGTCGAGCACGATGTCGACGCCGCGGCCGTCGGTGAGCTCTTTGACCGCGGCCAGCCAGCCCTCGGCCAGCACCACGTCGGTGGCGCCGTTGGCCTTGGCCACCTGGGCCTTCGACTCGGTGCTCACCACCGCGATCACCCGGCCCGCGCCCAGCGCCTTGGCCATGCGCAACGTGGAGGTGCCGATGCCACCGGCCGCGCCGTGCACCAGCACGGTCTCGCCGGGGGCGAGCCTGCCGCGCTTGGTCAGGCAGAAGTGCACGGTCAGATCGTTGAACAGGATGCCCGCACCGGCTTCGAGCGAGACATTGTCCGGCAGCTTGAACACCGCGTTGCCGGGCGCGACGGCCACCTCGGCGACGGCATTGCCGAGCATCGTCAGCGCGGCGACCCGGTCACCGGCGACCAGCCCGGATTCCGCGGGCGCCTCGCGCACCACCCCGGCCACCTCGCCGCCGACGACGAAGGGCAGGCCCGGCTTCATCTGGTAGAGCCCGCGGGTCATCAGCACGTCGGGGAAGGCGATGCCCGCCGCGTGCACGTCGATCAGGACGCCACCGGGGTAGGCCACGGGTTCGGGCAGGTCGACGATCTCGATCGCCGACGGACCCTCCAGTCGACCGACCTGTGCTGCGCGCATAGCGAACCCTCTCTGTTGACGTGCTCTCGCCGAACCTATCCCGGCCAGGGGTCAGCGATGGGCGAATTCCAGCATCGTCTCGCTGACCAGCTCCTGACCGTCCTTGGTAATGGTGAGCCCGTCCGGGGTCAGGTGGTACTGCGTGCCGTCGACCGGGTTGGTCGCGGTGAAGCCGCCACCGCCGGTGGGCAGCGGGTCGTCGAGTTCGATGCCGAGACCGTCGCTGGCCCTGGCGCCCTTGTAGTAGTACCGGTTGTCGCCGGTGTGGCAGATGACCACCCGCGACTTGCTGGTACGCGCGATCGTCATCGCGGCGTCGTTGTCGTTGCAGCGCGGCCCGCCGGTGCGGAAACCCTGGCCGTCGGCGCCGGTGACGCTCGACTGCAACGGGGGCACCGTGGTGACGACCGGGGTGGGCGGTGGCTGGGTGACCTCGCCGGTGGGCGCGGTCTGGTCGTCGGTCACCTCCCCGGTGGGCTGCACGACGGTCGGGGGCAACGGGGGCGGATCGGCGACGGTGCCGGGATCGTCGCCGACGCTGAGCATCACCCACACGGCCGCGCCCACCGCCGCGACCACGATGAGCGCGCCGAGAGCACCGGCCAGGATCGGGGTCGAGGAGTTGCGCCGCGGTGGGAGCGGCAGCGGCGCGGAGGGATGGGTGTAGCCGCCCGCGCGAGTGACCTGCGGGCCGCTGGTGCGGTAGCCGGGCGGCGGGGTCCACTGGGCGCGCGGGGCGGCGGGGTCGACCACCACCTGCGGGCCGGAGACGGTGGGCGGCGGGTCGGGGTCGACGGGGCGCGGGCCGGTCACCGGACCGACGCTGGTGACGGCCGCGATCTGCGGACCCGGCGCGGTGCTCGGCGCGGCCCGCTCGGCCTGCACCAGGGCGGCGCGGGCGGCCCTGGCCAGGTCACCGGTGGTGAGGAAGCGCTGCTGCGGCCGTTTGGCCATGCCGCGATCGATCACCGCGTCGAAGAACGACAGCGCCGGGTCGACGGCGCTGGGCCGCGGCGGCGGGGCCATCTGATGGGAGCCGATCGCGCCCGCGAGGCTGTTGACCGGGTAGGGCACCCGGCCGACCAGGCATTCGTAGAGCACGCAGGTGAGCGCGTAGGTGTCCACCGCGGCGGTCAGCGGGGCGTCCTCGAAGCGTTCGGGGGCCATATAGGCCATCGAGCCGACGGCGCTGCCGGTGCTGGTGAGCTGGGGGTCGGAGTCGGCGTGCGCGATGCCGAAGTCGACCAGGTAGGCGAACATGCTGCTGGTGAGCAGGATGTTGGCCGGTTTCACGTCGCGGTGGATCAGGCCGATCTCGTGCGCGGCGTCGAGCGCGGCCGCGATCTGCTCCACCACCTGCACCGATTCGCCGGGCGTGAGCCGACCGTGGCGCTGCAGCCGGTCCTTGAGATCGGTGCCCTTGACCAGGCGCATGTCGATGTAGAGCACACCGTCGACCTCGCCCCAGTCGTGCACCGGGATGACGTGCGGTTCCTGCACACTGGCCATCGCGTGCGATTCGCGCCGGAAACGCTGCACGTAGACCGGATCACCGGCCAGTTCGCGATTGAGCACCTTGACGGCGACAGTGCGATTCTTGGAGGTGTCGTAGGCCTCGTAGACCTCCCCCATACCGCCGACTCCGAGGAGCCTGCGCATTTCATAGCGCCCGAACATCGAGCCCGCCATCGCCCCGCCGGCCATCCCAGCAGGCTACCCGGCGGCGGACGGCTCTGTCATGTACGGCGACCGCGACCTGGTACCACTTCGCCCGGCTCCGCGTGAGGGTGTGATCTGCGCCCCGTAAAGTCGTGTGCGGAACTACGCAAGAAGTCGCGGCGCACCTGGTGAGCCGTGCGAGGAGCACACGTGTCACTCGATCGGCCACTGGCCCCGCTTCCCCAGGAGGGCATGGGTTTCGCCGCGGCGTGGCCCGTCCGGGCCGGGGACGTGGATCCCTACCATCGGCTGCGCTTCGACGCCGTGGCGCGCTACCTGTCCGACATCGCCTGGGACGAACTGCACCGCACCGAGCTGCACAAGACCGACCCAACCTGGATCGTCCGCCGCACCGTCATCGACGTGGTGCGTCCCGTCGTCTGGCCCGACCAGGTACATCTGACGCGCTGGTGTTCGAGCATGTCCACCCGGTGGACGAACATGCGCACGCGCATCACCAGCGACGGCGGCGGTCTGATCGAGACCGAGGGTTTCTGGATCAACCTCAGTGAGTCGAGCAACCTGCCGTCCCGGATCAGCGACGAGGGCCTGGCCTATCTGGCGCGATCCACCGACGAGCACCGGCTGCGGTGGCGGCCCTATCTCACCGATCCGGCCCCGCGCGAATCCGACACCGATCTGCCGTTCCCGATCCGCGCCACCGATATCGACCAGTACAACCACGTCAACAACGCCTGCTACTGGCAGGCGGTGGAGCAGTATCTGGTCGACTACCCGAAACTCGTCGCCGGGCCGCATCGCGCGGTGATCGAGTACGTGGCCCCGGTGCTGGCCCGTGAGCACATCACCGTGCGTGCCCGCTACGAACCCGGCGACGCGGGCGGCAGGCTGACACTGCGGCTGTGGTTCGTGGTCGGCGGCATCACCACCACGGTGGTACGCATCATGCCGCTGCCGGAATAGCCCCGGCCCCCACGGGACCGGGGCCTCGGGCTCAGCCCTTGGCGGCCTTGAGCAGGTCGGCCCTGGTGGTGAACTTGACCCGCGGCCTGCCCGCCGCCTTGCCCGCCGACTTCTCGGCCTGGTCGATGGTCTTCCAGCCCTTGCGGTCGACCAGATCCGGCTGACGCTGCGCGAGCAGGGCTTGCAGGGCGGCCCGGTCCCCGCTCGGCGCGGTGAGCTTGCCCGCGATGAAATCGCTGATCAGCGCCTCCACCGTCTCCTCGGCGTCGAGGCGGTTGGAGCCGATCACGCCGCGCGGGCCACGCTTGATCCAGCCCGAGACGTACACGCCGGGAACCGGTTCGGTGGCCTCGATGACCCGGCCGTGCTCGCTGGGCACGGTGCCGCGCCGCTCGTCGAAGGGCAGCCCGGCGACCGGCACGCCGCGATAACCGATGGCGCGCAGCACCAGACCGGTCTCGAGCGTCTCGGTGCGGTCGGTGGCGGTGGCCACCAATTGCCCGTTCTCCTCGGTCAATTCGTTGTGCGCGAACTCCAGCGCGGTGACGTGCTCGTCGCCGTGCACGGCGGTGGGTGTGGCCAGGTAGCGGAACACGATGCGCTTGTGCGCCGGGTCCGGGGTGAGCTGTGAGTACTCCTGGGCCAGCTGGTATTTCAGCCGCAGCGAGGGCTCGATGTTCGCGTCGTCGAGCAGCGCCTGGCTGTGCGGGTCGAGGGTGAGCTCTGCCGGGTCGACGATCACGTCGACGTTCTTCATGTGCGTCAGCGCCAGGAACTCCGGCGAGCTGTAGGCCGCCTGCAGCGGACCGCGCCTGCCGAGGATCACGACCTCGCGGATGTTGCTGCGGCGCAGCGCGTCCAAGGCGTGGTCGGCGATATCGGTCTTGGCCAGCTCGTCGGGATGGGCGGTGAGCACGCGGGCCACATCGAGGGCGACATTGCCGTTGCCGACGATCACCGCGCGCTCGCCGGACAGATCGAACTCGCGCTCGGCGAAATCGGGATGTCCGTTGTACCAGGCCACGAACTCGGTGGCCGAGTGGCTGCCGGGCAGGTCCTCGCCGGGCACGCCGAGGCGGCGGTCGCTGGAGGCGCCGACGGCGTAGATCACCGCGTGGTGGTGCGCGAGCAACTCCGCGTGGTCGATGTGCTGACCGATCTCGACATTGAGGTAGTACTGCAGGGTGTCGCGGCGGAAGGCGGAGTCGAACATGTTCGCCACGCCCTTGGTGCCGGAGTGGTCGGGCGCGACACCGGCGCGGATCAGGCCCCACGGCGTCGGCAGGCGGTCGAACATCTCGACCTCGACATCGCTGCGGCGCAGCAGTTCGTCGGCGGCGTAGCAGGCCGCCGGGCCCGCGCCCACGATCGCGACGCGCAGGGTGCCCAGGTCCTTGGGCGGGCGCACCGGCGCGCTCAGTGGATCGAAGTTCGACTCGAGCGGGTGACGCTGGAACCAGGCGGCGTTGATCTCGCGGTATCTGGCCAGCGAGGCGAGCAGGTCGTCCTCGGAGAAGATGGCGTCCACCGGGCAGGCGTCGACACAGGCGCCGCAGTCGATGCAGGTGTCGGGGTCGATGTGCAGCATCTCCGCGGTCGCGAACTCCGGCTGATCGGGAGTCGGGCGAATGCAGTCGACCGGGCACTCGGTGACGCAGCTGGCGTCGTTGCAACAACGCTGCGTGATGACATAGGCCATGGGTGCGGATCCTCGAAATATGTGGTCGGTGGCTCGAGGCGGCAACGCGGGACGCCGGTGGCGGGGTATGCCATGGGCGCGTCCACGGTGACGCATCTTTCAGTGTGCCTCGAGTGTGACACCGACCTCACCTGTGGTCCGGATTACGGTGGTTCCCATGGTGGCGACTCTGATCCTCATGCGGCACGGCAAATCGGCCTACCCCGACGGCGTCGACGATCACGACCGGCCGCTGGCCCCGCGCGGGCAGCGCGAGGCGGCGCTGGCCGGTGACTGGCTGCGCGCGACCCAGCCCCCGATCGACGCGGTGCGCTGCTCGACCGCCACCCGCACCCGTCAGACCCTCGCGGCCACCGGCATCGCCGCGCCGGTGGACTACACCGACGACATCTACGAGGCGAATCCGCACACCCTCATCGAGCTCGTGCAACTCACCGACGACGCGGTGTCCACCCTGCTCGTCGTCGGCCACGTCCCCGGAATCCCCTGGACCGCCTGGGAACTGGCCTACAACCGCGACTCCGACCAGGCCACCGAACTCAGCCGCAAGTTCCCCACCTCGGCCTTGGCCGTGCTCGAATTCGACCGGCCGTGGGCACAGGTGGACCCGGGGTCGGGCGAACTGACGTTCTTCCACACCCCCCGCTAGGCGGCTACTTCAGCAGCTTGCCGCCGACCACGATCCCGACGCCGAGCAGAGCCAGCAGGACGAAGGCGACGAAGCCGTTCGTCAGCCACCACACCACGCCGAGTACCAGCACCACCGGAGCCACCGCGATGGCGGTGATCACGGGGCTCTCCTTGACCGTTTCCCACGCCGAACGGGCCCGGATCCGGTCGATGTCCTTAGCCATGTGATCCAGACTACGTTTCTGTCGGTGGTCGGTGCCATGCTCGTGGTCATGGATTGGAAAATCGAACTCGTTGCCATCCCGGTCACCGATGTCGATCGGGCCAAGGACTTCTACACCAGCATCGGTTTCAACGCCGATCACGACCACACGCCGAGCCCGGACATCCGGTTCGTCCAGCTCACCCCGCCGGGCTCGGGCTGCTCGATCTGTATCGGCCGCGGACTCACCGAGGCCGCGCCCGGCAGTGTCGAGGGCATGCAGATCGTGGTGACCAGCGCCGACACGGCCTACGAGCAGCTCGTGGCCGCCGGAGTGGACGCCACCCCCGTGCAGGACATGCCCTGGGGCCGGTTCACCTTCTTCGCCGATCCCGACGGCAACCGCTGGGCGGTGCAGGAGCTGCCGAAGTACAACTGAATTCGTTCGTCCCGTGAGAATTAGTCTTGCTTGGAGTTCACTCCAGGTGGCTAGCGTCGACCTGGTTCCACGAGAAGGGACGAGCACGATGGATCCGGACGCGACCGCACGGGCCGAGGGCACCGACGAAGAGCGCGAACGCCCCCGCTATTCGATCGGCGAGGTGGCCGAACGCTCCGGCCTGAGCCGCGACACGCTGCGCTGGTACGAGAAGATCGGGCTGATGGGCTACATCGGCCGCGACCACACCGGCAACCGCCGCTTCAGCGATCGCGACCTGGAGTGGCTGGCGCTGATCACCCGGTTGCGGCTGACCGGCATGCCGGTGGCCGACATGATCCGCTACGCCGAACTGGTGCGGGCCGGTGAGCAGACCTACCCGCAGCGGCTGGCGATGTTCCAGCAGACCAGATCCGACGTGCTCGACAAGATCGCGGAACTCCAGCAGACCGTGGCGGTGCTCGACTACAAGATCGCGCTCTACCAGGGCCGATCCGAGGTCGAGCAACCCGCCACGCTCACCGCGTACACGAGCGAAGGAACCGATGTATGAGCACCACCGCGACACTGCCCACCACCGCCCTGGGCACCGACGGCCCGCTGGTCGGCACACAGGGCCTGGGCTGCATGGGCATCAGCGAGTTCTACGGTGACACCGACGCCGCCGAGTCGCGCGCCACCCTCGACCGCGCGCTCGAACTCGGCGTCACCCTCTTCGACACCGCCGACATCTACGGCTCGGGCCACAACGAGGAGTTCCTCGCCGATTTCGTCCGGGCCAACCGGGCGGATCTGGTGATCGCCACCAAGTTCGGCATCGTCCGCAAGGCCGACGACCCGTCCTACCGCGGTTTCGACAACTCCCCCGACTACATCCGCACCGCCGTCGAGGCCAGTCTGCGCAGGCTCGGTATCGACACCATCGACCTGTACTACGTGCACCGCCGCGATCCCCGGGTGCCGATCGAGGAGACCGTCGGCACGCTGGCCGAACTCGTCGCGGCGGGCAAGGTCAAGGCGCTGGGCCTGTCGGAGGTCACCGGCGACGAGCTGCGCGCCGCGCACGCGGTGCACCCGATCGCGGCCGTGCAGTCGGAGTGGTCGCTGTTCTCCCGCGACGTGGAGCGCACGGCGGTGCCCGCCGCCGTCCAGCTCGGCGTGGCCTTCGTGCCGTACTCGCCGCTGGGCCGCGGCTTCCTCACCGGCTCGTTCCAATCAGCGCAAGACCTGGGCGACAACGACTTCCGACGCTCGCAGCCGCGCTTCACCGGCGACAACGCCGAGCGCAACGCCGCACTGCTCGCCCCGCTGGCCGCGATCGCGCAGGCCCACGGGATCACCCAGGCCCAGGCCGCGCTGGCCTGGGTGCACGCGCGCGGCGAGGTGCACGGCCTGCCGGTGGTGCCGATCCCGGGCACCCGCAAGCGCACCCGGCTGGCCGAGAACGTGGCCGCCGCGTCGGTGCGGCTCACCGCCGAGGAACTCGCGACCCTCGAGCCGATCGCCGGACAGGTGGCGGGCGAGCGGTACGCGGACATGTCCTTCACCTCCGCGGGCCGGGAGTAGACCTGCCGCGCCGCGGTCCGGGCGGGCCGCGGCGCACCGGGCTAGCATCGCGGAGGTGAGCCAGCGCGTATGGATCGACAAGCAACACCCCGCGATCTACAAGGCCATGAGTGCGACGGCGGCCGAGATCCGCGCCGCCGCCGCGGCCGCGGGCATCGACCGGCGGTTGGTGGAACTGATCAACCTGCGGGTCTCGCAGATCAACGGCTGCCCCTACTGCCTGGACGTGCACGAGCACGCCGGGCTCGGGGCGGGCCTGAGCGCCCAGGAGATCGCGGTGCTGCCCGCCTGGCGGCGCGGCGGCACCTATTCCGACACCGACCGGGCCGCGCTCGGGCTGGCCGAAGCGGTGACCACGCTGCCCGAGGAGGAGCGCACCGATCGGGAATACGCGATCGCGCGCGAGCATTGGTCCGAAGAACAGATCTCGGTGATCATCTGGATCGCCGTCGCGATCGGCGCGTTCAACCGCGTGTCGATCCTGAGCGCGCACCCCGTGCCGGTGCGGAAGGAGCGTAAGAAGATGACCGAGGCCCAGCCCGAATCCGAACGTCGCGTCGTCCGCAACGAGGACAAGAACCGCTACGACGTGTTCCTCGACGGCGAGCTCGCTGGCTTCGCCGAATACGTCGAACGGGGCGAGGACACCGATTTCGTGCACACCGAGATCGACGGCGCGTTCTCGGGCAAGGGCCTGGGCGGGGTGCTCGCGCGCCTGGCCATCGAGGACGTGATCGCGCGCGGGCGCACCATCACCGCGCACTGCCCGTTCATCCGCGGCTACCTCGACAAGCACCCGGAGTACGACGCGCACGTGGTGGGCAAGGGCATCGCGAAGTGAGCGACCTGGAGGCCGATCCCACCGAGGCGCTGTGCGAACCCTCGCCCAGCCCGGGGCCGATCTCCGAGCTGTATCCGGCCAGGGAGGTCCCGCTCGGCGGGGTGCGCGGCGTGTACGTGGAACGCACCCTGCCGCAACGGGATCTGCCGACGGTCGGGGCCTGGTGCTTCCTGGACCGGTTCGGTTCGCCGACCGTCACCACCACCGGCGCCTCCCCCGACATCCTGCCGCACCCGCACATCGGCCTGCAGACGGTGACCTGGCCGTTCGACGGCCGGATCCGGCATCGGGATTCGGTGGGCTCGGATGTCGAGATCGAGCCGGGTCAGCTGAATCTGATGACCTCCGGTCGCGGCATCGCGCACTCGGAGTTCGGGGTGCCCGGCGCGGCGGCGGGCAACGGCCTGCAGTTGTGGATCGCGCTGCCCGAGGACGCCCGCGACGGCGACCCACACTTCGAGCAGCACCGCGAACTGCCGGTCTACGAGGAGCCGGGACTGCGGGCCACCGTGCTGATCGGCGCGCTCGGCGGCGTGGTCTCGCCCGCGCGGGCCTACACACCGATCCTCGGCGCCGACATCGCGCTCGACGCGGGCGCGCGGGTGCGGTTGCCGCTCGAGCGCGCCTTCGAACACGCGGTGCTGGTGGTCAGCGGAACCGTCGAGGTCGACGGGGTCGAGCTGAGCGCGGGGCCGCTGCTGTATCTGGGCACCGATCGCGCCGAACTGGCACTGACCAGCACCGAGGGCGCGCACCTCGCGCTGCTCGGTGGCGAGCCGTTCGCCGAGGAACTGGTGATGTGGTGGAACTTCGTCGCGCGCACGCACGAGGAGATCATCGACGCGCGCGAGGCGTGGGAAGCCCGCGATACCAGCCGTTTTCCCACCGTGGTCGGTCACGACCCGGACGAGCGCATCCCGGCGCCGCCGCTGCCGCCGCTGCGGTTGAAGCCACGCAAACGCGCGACCGGCTGCGTCCACCGCTGATCCGTCGCGGCGCCGGGGCGCGCTCAGCCCTGGGCGAGCAGGGCGTCGAGCGCGCGGTAGCTGTCGTTGAGGCCGGTCTCCATGCCGGACTCGAGCATGCCCGCGCATTCCTCGGCGGTGTGGAAGACGCTGTCGGTAACCACCCTGGTGCGCCCGTCGCCCAGGTCGACGAAGGTGGTCGCGTCGATGGAGATGTGGGCGGGCATGCCGTCCCACTCGAAGGACTGCACGATGCGCTGCTTCGGGGTGATCTCCCGGAAGCGGCCTTCGAAACCGTAGGCCTGGTCGCCTTCGTATTCGACGAAGCGCCAGTGCCCGCCCTTGCGGAACTCCCAGCGTTCGACGTCGAGTTCGTGGCCGCGGCCCCACCAGCGCGCGAGCTGCTCGATGCGGCTGTAGGCGGCCCACACCCGGTCCAGCGGGGCGTCGAATTCGCGTTCGATGTGCAGTTCGCGGTCCGAGGTGGAGGTGATGACCGCGTCCTTGGTGTCGGTACTCATGACTCTGGCTCCGTTCGTCGCAGGAATTCGTCGAGACGGTCCATCCGGGCTTCGAGCATCTGCCGATAACCCTGCATCCAGGCCACCTCCCGATCGAAGACGTGCTCGCCGATGCGGCAGTACCGCACCCGCCCACGCTTCTCGGTGACCACCATGCCCGCCGCCTCCAGCAGCCCGATGTGCTTCTTGATGCCGGTCAACGTCATCTCGAAGTGCTCGGCCAACTCGCTGATACTGGCGGGCCCGCGCCCGAGCCGCTCGAGGATGCCCCGTCTGGTGGGGTCCGCGAGCGCCCCGAACGAGGCATCCAGGAAGTCATACTGAACCATCTAGTTCAGTATTGCGCGCACGACCCGGTGCGTCAAGACCCGAACCGGCGAGATCGCCGAATCCCTGGACTCAGGCCGGATTTGATTACTACGCTTCGTCGTAGACAACGACTTCGAGGGGGCACCGCATGGAGGAAACCACCTGCTGCATCGTGGGCGGCGGACCGGCCGGGATGATGACCGGCCTGCTGCTGGCCAGGGCGGGCGTGCGCGTCACTGTGCTGGAGAAACACGCCGACTTCCTGCGCGACTTCCGCGGCGACACCGTCCACCCGTCGACCATCCGGCTGCTCGACGAACTCGGCCTCAGCGACGAGTTCGCCCGGCTCCCCCAGACCGCGGTGACCACGATGCGGCTCTACGCGGGCGACCGGATGGTCGTCGCCGCCGACCTCACCCGGGTTCCGGGCCGGTACCGCCACGTCGCCATGGTGCCGCAGTGGGACTTCCTCGACCTGCTGGCCCGCGCCGCCCTCGCGGAACCCAGCTTCACCCTGCGGACGCGAACGCGGGTCACCGGGCTGATCCACGAGTCCGGTGCCGTCGCCGGTGTCCGCTGTCGCGACGCCGACGGCGCCGAACAGAGCCTGCGCGCCGATCTCGTGATCGCCTGCGACGGCCGCGATTCCGTGACACGCGAGGCCGCCGGTCTGCGGCAGCGGCGCGAGGACGTACCGATGGACCTGTGGTACTTCCGCATCCCGAAGTCGGCCGACGACGGCACGGGCGGCGCCTTCCAGGGCCGCTTCACCAGCGGGAACTCCGCGGTGTGCGTCGACCGGGGCGACTACTACCAGACCGGCTACATCATCGAGAAGGGCAGCGACGCGGCGCTGCGGGCGGCGCACGAGGTGTGCTGGCTGCGCGAGCGGGTCGGCGAACTCTTCGGCTGGCCCGCGGCGGCGACCGCGGCGCTGCGCTCCTGGGACGACGTCGCGCTGCTCGAGGTGACCGTCGGGATGCTCGAGCAGTGGTCGGTGCCAGGTCTGCTCTGTATCGGCGATGCCGCGCACCCGATGTCGCCGGTCGGCGGGGTGGGGGTGAACCTCGCGATCCAGGACGCCGTGGCGACCGCGCGCATCCTCGCCGCACCGTTGCTGGACCGCGCGGTGTCGCTCGCCGACCTGAAGAAGGTGCAGCGCCGAAGGATGTTCCCCGCGAGCTTCACCCAGCGCTCCCAGCGCGGCGAACACGACCTGCTCATCACTCCCGCGCTGCGCGGAACACTGCACACCGCACCGCTGCCGCTACAGGTCATCGACGCCGCGCCGCCGCTGGCCGGGATCGTCGGCTTCCTCGGTGGAATCGGCCTCCGACCCGAGCACGCGCCGGATTTCGCCCGGCGTCCACGGGTCGCGGCCGGATGATCATCCGATGACTTCCGATCCAGCCGCTCAGCGGTTAGGTTTGCCGCGACAAACGGGATGAATCGGTCCCGGGCGCGACAGCGGGAGGCTTACACGATGAGGATCGGCACTGTGCTCGGAGCGGCGCTGCTGGCGGTGGGGATCACCCTGTCGGGAACCGGGATCGGCGCGGCCGACCCGACCCAGCCCGGCATCACGCTGCGCGGTGCCGACAAGGACGTGGACTACCGGGTCGGCGTCTCCGAGGATCGGCGCGCGGTCGTCACCACGCTCGACGCGGGCCGGTTCGAGCTCGCGCACGACGCGAAGGTCGTCACCGTCACCGATGCCTCCGGTGCGGTGATCGCCGCGCTGCCGATGGCCGTGCGGTTCGGCGAGCACACCGTGCCGCTGGCACCGCGGATCAATGAGACCGGCACCGAGCTGACCCTCACCCCGATCGGCGAATCCGACACTCCCGTGCGCGATATCAGCGCCCAGGAGCGGTTCTTCGCCGAGACCCAGCGGTTGCAGCCGCAGATCATCGAGGGCGCGGCGATCGGCGCGGCCATCGGTTTCGTGCTCGGCTTCCCGCTCGGCCTGTTCGTCCTGGACTTCATCACGGTGCCGGTGGCCACCGTCGCCGGTGCGGCGATCGGCGCGATGGCGGCCTACGCGCTGGCCGGTGGACAGCCCGCCGTCGACACCGCGCTCGCCTACGTCACCGGGGCGCCCTGACGGCCCGACACCGATCGCCCGCTCCGCTACCGTGGACAGCACGCGAACTCCGCGACCGGCGCCGGAGTCGCACGTTCGGGAGTGGGTGGTGAGGGACGTGTTCGACCCGCTGGCCGATATCGACCGGGCACTGGCCGAGCAGGCCGGATGGACATGGTTCGACGACTACCTGCTGTACACGTGCGGGGTCGCCGAGCTGCTGGCGAGCGGGCGGGTCACCCAGATCCCGTCCGCCGCGACCCGGGTCCGGCTCGATGCGGGCGAGATCTGCTTCGCCGACGGCGGCGCGCAGTGGTTCACCTGGCGCGGCCTCGGCGACGGACGCTGGACGCCCGGCCGGACCGCCGCCGACGGCCGCACCCCGCTGGGACGGGTCGCGCACCTGGGCAACGCGGTGCGCAACGAATCACGCCGTCTGCGGGCCGAGGCCGCCGAGCAACCGCGCTGGGTGACCGAGCGGCCGGGCACGGCGATGATCTCGAATCAACGTATCCATCTGGCCAATCCGGACCGCGCGTTCGCGCTGCACTGGTCGGCGCTGGAGAGCGTCGACCTGAGCGCGCCCGATCTGGTCGGCTGCCGGTTCCCGAACCAGAGCGGGACGATGCAGCAGCTCCAGATCCGCAGCGCCTGGGCGCCACTGATCTTCGTCACCGCCGCCCTGCGCCACTTTCCACACCACCCGCTGGTGCGGACGGGCGCGTGGCTGCCCGCCGGGTTCGAGGACAAGTGTCATCTGGCGGGCAAGACGTGCCCGAAGGTGCGTGCGCTCTAGCGTTGTCGCGCGCGGTAGGCGGCGACGGCATTGCGGTTGCCGCAGGCGGTGCTGCAGTAGCGGCGCGACCGGTTGCGCGACAGGTCCAGCACCAGTCCCGCGCAGCTCGCGTCGGCGCAGATCGACAGGCGGCTCAGCTCGTCGGCGCGGATCAGGTCGATCATCGCCATGGCCGTCTCGACCGCGATACGCACCGGCAGCGGCGCCTCGGGCGGCACGGCGTGGACGTGATAGTCGACGTCACCGTGCCGGACCAGCTGCGGGATGGCGCGATGCTCGGTGAGGATCTGGTTCACCAGCGTGACGGCGGTGTCGCGGTCACTGGTCAGCAGCTGTCGCAGCGGGGCGCGCAGGGCCCGCACGGCGGTCAGTTCCGCGACGTCGCCGGTGTGGGCGCCGGTGTAGACGTGCCGGTCGAAGAACTCGTCGAGCTGAGACACCTCGGTGAGGGTGTCCGGGTCCTCGGCGGAGTTGACCAGTTCGACCGCCGCCAGCAGCGCCGCTTCGGTGTCATGAGCGAAAACCACATTGACATATTACCGCCCGCTCCATACCGTCATTAGTCATGGCGACTTTGACCCATGACAGTGCGAACCGGACGCGCACCGGGCTGCTGTTCGCGCTGGCGTCGGCCACCTCCTTCGGGCTGTCCGGTCCGCTCGCGCGCGGACTCATGGACGCGGGCTGGAGCGCCGCGGCCGTCGTCGCCGCCCGGGTGCTGCTCGCCGGGATCGTGCTGCTGCCCCTGGCCCTGCGCCAGCTGCGGGGGAACTGGAACCTGGTGCGCGCCAACGCGAAACTCATCGTCGCGTACGGCCTGATCGCCGTCGCGGGTACGCAGCTCGCCTACTTCAACGCCGTGGCGCACATGACGGTCGGGGCGGCCCTGCTCATCGAATTCACCGCGCCCATCGCGGTGGTCGGCTGGCTGTGGGTGCGGTATCGACAGCGCCCCGGCGCGGCCACCGTCACGGGGGCGATGCTGGGCGTCGCCGGGCTGCTGCTGGTGCTCGAGGTGATGTCGGGCCTGTCCGTGCAGGCGGTCGGCGTCGCCTGGGCGCTGGCGTCGATGGTCGGCGCCGCGACCTATTTCGTGCTCTCCGCGCACGGGACCGATCTACCCGGCACCGTGCTGGCCGCGGGTGGTCTGCTGATCGGCGGGGTGATCCTGCTGCTGGCGGGTGCGGTCGGCATCGTCCCACTGCGGGCCGCCACCGACCCGGTCGCCTTCGCCGACTTCACCACGCCGTGGTGGGTGCCGATCGCGCTCATCGGCGTCGTCACCGCGGCGATCGCCTACGTCACCGGGATCGCGGCCACCCGCAGGCTGGGGTCGCGGCTGGCCTCGTTCGTCGCGCTCACCGAGGTGCTGGCCGCGCTGGTGTTCGCCTGGGCACTGCTCGGCGAGGCACCCCGACCGATCCAATTGCTCGGTGGCGCACTGATTCTCGTCGGCGTGGTCATCGTCCGGCTCGGCGAGCCCGACACCGTCGCGGTGGGTGACCCCGAAGCCCAGACCGTGGCCGACGACGGCGCGGCGGCACCGCAGCCCTGAATGCGGTCGGAGACCGAGACAGCCTGCACCACTGGGTATATCGTCGGGTTCGACAGTCGCGCCGGGTCCGCGCCTCGCGACGGCTGCGCCTTCCTCGTCGGCTCTCACCGCCCGCCTGCCACTCGGCCGCCCCGGTGACCGCGCGACGGAACCAGCAAGGGGTCTCAATGTCATATCTGAAACCGGCGGACTTCGTCGAGAAGATGGTCGACGCGGGCGAAGCCAAGGCGTTCATGTCCACCCGCGACACGGTGATCCGCGCCTACATGGCGGGCGCGATCCTGGCGCTGTCGGCCGCGTTCGCGGTGACGATCACGGTGAACACCGGCGAACCGCTGCTGGGCGCCGTGCTGTTCCCGGTCGGGTTCTGCATGCTGTACCTGCTCGGATTCGACCTGCTCACCGGCGTTTTCACGCTCGTGCCGCTGGCGCTGATCGACAAGCGCCGGGGTGTCACGGTGCGCACGGTGCTGCGCAACTGGGGCTGGGTGTTCCTCGGCAATTTCGCGGGCGCGTTCACCGTCGCGGTGATGATGGCGATCATCCTGACCATGGGCTTCTCCGTCGACCCCAGTGCGGTCGGCGAGAAACTCGGCGAGATCGGCGAGGCGCGCACCCTCGGCTACGCCGAACACGGCGCCGCGGGCATGCTCACCCTGTTCGTGCGGGCGGTGCTGTGCAACTGGATGGTCTCCACCGGCGTCGTCGCCGCCATGATGTCCACCTCGGTCTCGGGCAAGGTGATCGCCATGTGGATGCCCATCATGCTCTTCTTCTACATGGGCTTCGAACACTCCATCGTCAACATGTTCCTGTTCCCCTCCGGCCTACTCCTCGGCGGCGAATTCTCCCTGGGCGACTACCTCCTCTGGAACGAAATCCCCACCGTTGCGGGCAACCTCCTCGGCGGCCTCACCTTCGTCGGCCTCACCCTCTACGCCACCCACGCCCGCCCCGCCCCGTCCCGTCAACCCACCGAAACCGCCATCGACTGACACCCACCGATTTTGCCAGGATGTCCGCTTGCCGACCGATGTCCTGGCCGCCGCCGACGCGGCCACGGTGGAGATCACCCGCTTCGACACCGTCGTCGGCGCGGACCCGACGCCGTTCGGCGCGATTCTGCTGCGCACCGAGTCCGCCTCCTCGTCCCGGATCGAACACCTGACCTCGGGAGCGAAAGCAATCGCGTTGGCCGAGATCGGAGGCACCGACCAGCGCAATGCCGTCGAGATCGTCGGCATTGTCCGCGCGATGCGGACAGCCCTGTCCCTGGACTCCGAAATCGATGAGCACCTGCTGCTGGAGATGCACGCCGCGCTGATGGTGCACGACCGGGGATCCGCCGGGCGTTGGCGTTCTCAACAGGTGTGGATCGGTGGAGACGATGTCGGCCCGCACGGCGCCGCGTTCGTCGCACCGCACCACGACCTACCAGGTTCGATCGACGATCTGCTCGCCTTCATCCGGCGCGACGACATCCCCGCGCTCGTCCATACCGCCCTCGCCCACGCCCAGTTCGAAACGATCCATCCGTTCACCGACGGCAACGGCCGAACAGGCCGGGCGCTGATGCATGCCATGCTCCGGTCGAAAGGCGTCACAGAACAGGCGACGGTCCCGCTCGCCGCTGGCCTGCTGTCCCGGGTCGACGACTACTTCGCCGCACTCACCGCGTTCCGCGACGGAGATCCGGCACCGATCGTCCATCAGGTCGCCGAAGCCACATTCACCGCGCTCGGCAATGCCCGCCTGCTCGTCGAGGACATCCACCACATCCGGGAACGCTGGGAGTCGACCATCCGCACCCGGCGCGGCTCGGCCTCCTGGCGCCTGCTCGATGTCGCACTCCGCCAACCGGTCTTCGACGCCACCACCGCGGCCACAGCACTCGGCATCACCGATTCCAACGCGGTACGCGCCATCAATCCCCTGGTGGAGTCCGGGGTACTGACCGAATTCACCGGCATGCGCCGCAACCGCCTGTGGCAGGCACGCGAAGTCCTCGACGCCTTCGACGATTTCGCCCGCCGAGCAGGCGAACGGACCTACGGAAACTGAGCGCGAACACGAAACGGCCCCCGCTCCGGAGAGCGGGGGCCGTTCGTTCTGACTGGCTACTGCCTAGCGGTAGTCGCTGAAGCCGTAGTCGTCCAGCGGCACAGCGGCGCCGGTGGAGGAGCCGAAGCTGTCCGGGGAGTAGTAGGTGTCGTCGTAGGACGGCACCGCGTACGCCGCGGCACGGGCTTCTTCGGTCGGCTGAACCTGGATGTTGCGGTAGCGGTTGATACCGGTACCGGCCGGGATCAGCTTGCCGATGATCACGTTCTCCTTCAGGCCGATCAGCTTGTCGGAGCGGCAGTTGATGGCCGCGTCCGTCAGCACTCGGGTGGTCTCCTGGAAGGAGGCCGCCGACAGCCACGAATCGGTGGCCAGCGACGCCTTGGTGATACCCATCAGCACCGGACGGCCGGAGGCGGGCTCGCCACCCTCGGCCACCACGCGACGGTTCGAGGCCTCGAACTCGGCACGCTCGGTGAGCGAACCGGGCAGGAACTCGGTCGCACCCGAATCGATGATCGTCACGCGACGCAGCATCTGGCGCACGATGACCTCGATGTGCTTGTCGTGGATCGACACACCCTGCGAGCGGTAGACCTCCTGGACCTCGTGGACCAGGTGGACCTGCACCTGACGGGGACCCATCACGCGCAGCACCTCGTGCGGATCGGCAGCGCCCTCGAGCAGCTGCTGACCCACCTCCACGTGGTCACCGTCGGCCAGCAGACGCTCGGTGCCGTCGTCGTGCTTGAACACACGCAGACGCTGACGCTTGGAGAGCTTGTCGTAGACGACCTCGTCCGATCCGTCATCCGGGATGATCGTGATCTTGTAGAAGCGATCGTCGTCCTCGAGCCGCACGCGACCCGAGACCTCGGCGATGGGCGCCTTGCCCTTGGGCACACGAGCCTCGAAGAGCTCCTGCACGCGGGGCAGACCGCCGGTGATGTCGTCACCCGCGACACCACCCTGGTGGAAGGTACGCATGGTCAGCTGGGTACCGGGCTCACCGATGGACTGGGCGGCGACGATGCCGACGGCCTCGCCGATGTCGACCAGCTTGCCGGTGGCCATCGAGCGGCCGTAGCAGGTGGCGCAGACGCCGGTACCGGTGGTGCAGGTCAGCACGGAGCGGACCTTCACCTCGGTGATCCCCGCGTCGAGCAGCGCCTCCAGCGCCGGGTCGCCGAGGTCGGCGCCCTTGGCCACCACCACGTTGCCCTTGGCGTCGACCGCGTCGGACGCGAGCGTCCGGGCGAAGGTCGAGGTCTCGACGTGGGCGTCGCGGATGATCGTGCCGTCGGCCTGCTTCTCGGCGATCGGCACGACGATGCCGCGCTCGGTGCCACAGTCGTGCTCGCGCACGATGACGTCCTGCGAGACGTCCACCAGACGACGGGTCAGGTAACCCGAGTCGGCGGTACGCAGCGCGGTGTCGGCCAGACCCTTACGAGCACCGTGGGTGTTGATGAAGTACTCGAGCACGGTCAGGCCCTCACGGAAGGAGGACTTGATCGGGCGCGGGATGAACTCACCCTTCGGGTTCGTCACCAGGCCCTTCATACCGGCGAGGGTACGGGTCTGGGTGAAGTTACCCGTGGCACCCGAGTCGACGATCGTGATGATCGGGTTGTCGGCCGGGTAATGCGAACGCAGCGCGGTACCGACCTCTTCGGTCGCCTCCTGCCAGATCTTGACCAGGGCGTTGTTGCGCTCCTGGTGATCGAGCGCACCACGCTGGTACTTCTTCTCGATCTGATCGGCCATGCCCTCGTAGCGCTCCATGATGTCGGCCTTCTCCGGCGGAACGAGCACGTCCGACATGGAGACGGTGACACCCGAACGCGTGGCCCAGTAGAAGCCCGCGTCCTTGAGCTTGTCGACGGTCTGCGCGACGACGATCATCGGGTAGCGCTCGGCCAGATCGTTGATGATCGTGGCCTGGCGCTTCTTCGGCATCGGCTCGTTGATGAACGCGTAGTCCGCCGGGAGCAGATCGTTGAACAGCACGCGACCCAGGGTGGTCTCGGCCAGCCACGCGTCACCGCGGTGCCAACCCTCCGGGAACAGCTCCGCCTCGATCTCGCGCGGCGGGCGCTGCTCGGTGAGACGCACCTTGATCAGCGAACGCACGGTGAGCTCACCGCGGTCCACGGCCATCTGCGCCTCGGCGGGCGAGGAGTAGACGCCCTGCTCGGCCTCGTCCTTGGTGGCCGCGCGGTAGGTGCCCACACCCTTCTCGTCGAGACGGGTCAGGTAGAACAGGCCGGTCACCATGTCCAGACGCGGCATCGCCAGCGGGCGACCCGAGGCCGGGGACAGGATGTTGTTCGACGACAGCATCAGGATGCGCGCCTCGGCCTGCGCCTCCGCCGACAGCGGCAGGTGCACGGCCATCTGGTCACCGTCGAAGTCGGCGTTGAACGCCTCACACACCAGCGGGTGCAGCTGGATGGCCTTGCCTTCGACCAGCTGCGGCTCGAAGGCCTGGATACCCAGGCGGTGCAGGGTGGGCGCGCGGTTCAGCATCACCGGGTGCTCGGCGATGACCTCTTCGAGGACATCCCACACCTGGGCACGCTGACGCTCGACCATCCGCTTGGCGGACTTGATGTTCTGCGCGTGGTTCAGGTCGACCAGACGCTTCATGACGAACGGCTTGAACAGCTCGAGCGCCATCAGCTTGGGCAGACCGCACTGGTGCAGCTTGAGCTGCGGACCGACCACGATGACCGAACGGCCCGAGTAGTCGACACGCTTGCCGAGCAGGTTCTGACGGAAACGACCCTGCTTGCCCTTGAGCAGATCGCTCAGCGACTTCAGCGGGCGGTTACCCGGACCGGTGACCGGACGGCCACGACGGCCGTTGTCGAACAGCGCGTCGACGGACTCCTGCAGCATCCGCTTCTCGTTGTTGACGATGATCTCGGGCGCGCCCAGATCGATCAGTCGCTTGAGGCGGTTGTTGCGGTTGATCACGCGGCGGTACAGGTCGTTCAGGTCGGAGGTGGCGAAGCGGCCACCGTCGAGCTGGACCATCGGGCGCAGCTCCGGCGGGATCACCGGAACGGCGTCGAGCACCATGCCCATGGGCGAGTTGCCGTTGGCCTGGAAGGCCGCGACGACCTTGAGGCGCTTGAGCGCGCGCAGCTTCTTCTGACCCTTGCCCGAGCGAATGGTCTCGCGCAGGCTCTCGGCCTCGGCGTCGATGTCGAAGTTCTCCATCAGCTTCTGGATGGACTCCGCACCCATGGCGCCGGTGAAGTACTCGCCGTAGCGGTCGACGAGCTCGCGGTAGAGCACCTCGTCGACGATGAGCTGCTTGACGGCCAGCTTGGTGAAGGTGGTCCAGATCTCATCGAGACGATCCAGCTCACGCTGGGCGCGGTCGCGCAGCTGACGCATCTCGCGCTCGCCGCCGTCCTTGACCTTGCGGCGCACGTCGGACTTGGCGCCTTCGGCCTCGAGCTCGGCCAGGTCGGCCTCGAGCTTCTGCGCGCGGGCCTCGAGATCGGCGTCGCGCTGATCGGCGACGGCCTTCTTCTCGACCTCCATCTCGGCCTCGAGGGTGCTGAGCTCGTTGTGGCGCAGCTCCTCGTCGACACCGACGATGACGTAGGCGGCGAAGTAGATGATCTTCTCGAGATCCTTCGGCGCCAGATCCAGCAGGTAGCCCAGACGCGAGGGCACACCCTTGAAGTACCAGATGTGGGTGACGGGCGCGGCCAGCTCGATGTGGCCCATCCGCTCACGACGCACCTTGGCGCGGGTCACCTCGACGCCACAGCGCTCACAGATGATGCCCTTGAAGCGAACACGCTTGTACTTGCCGCAGTAGCACTCCCAGTCCCGGGTGGGGCCGAAGATCTTCTCGCAGAAGAGCCCGTCCTTCTCCGGCTTGAGCGTGCGGTAGTTGATGGTCTCCGGCTTCTTGACCTCACCGAAAGACCAGTTTCGGATGTCTTCAGCGGTGGCCAGGCCGATCCGGAGTTCATCGAAGAAGTTGACGTCTAGCACGTAACTTCCTTTCCCCTGTTCGGGTCGAATTCGAGCAAAAGTTCACTAGTTGTCGTGCGTGGTGCGCGAGTGGCTGTTCGTTCCCGGAACAGCCACCCGCGGTTCCACCTAGTTCGCCAAATCGTCGACGGTGGCCGCTTCGTTCCTGGACAGGTTGATGCCCAGGTTCGCCGCGGCGCGCTCCAGATCCTCGTCGTCGCCGTCACGCATCTCGATCGCGGCGCCGTCGGAGGACAGCACCTCCACGTTGAGGCACAGCGACTGGAGTTCCTTGAGGAGCACCTTGAACGACTCCGGAATGCCCGGCTCCGGAATGTTCTCGCCCTTGACGATCGCCTCGTAGACCTTCACGCGGCCCACCACGTCGTCGGACTTGATGGTCAGGAGTTCCTGCAGCGTGTACGCCGCGCCGTAGGCCTGCATGGCCCAGCACTCCATCTCACCGAATCGCTGACCACCGAACTGCGCCTTACCACCGAGCGGCTGCTGGGTGATCATCGAGTACGGGCCGGTCGAACGGGCGTGGATCTTGTCGTCGACCAGGTGGTGCAGCTTCAGGATGTACATGTAACCGACCGCGACCGGGTACGGGAACGGCTCGCCGGAACGACCGTCGAACAGGGTCGCCTTGCCGTTCTCGTCGACCATGCGCTCACCGTCGCGGTTGGGCAGGGTCGAACCGAGCAGACCGGTCAGCTCGTCGTCCTTGGCACCGTCGAACACCGGGGTGGCGATGTTGGAGTCGGCGGGCGCGCCCAGCATCTCCTCCGGCAGCGACTTCGCCCAGTCGGGGCGGGTGCCGTCGGTGGCGACGTCGACGTTCCATCCGGCCTTGCCGATCCACCCCAGATGGGTCTCCAGGATCTGGCCGATGTTCATACGACGAGGCACACCGTGGGTGTTCAGGATGATGTCGACCGGGGTGCCGTCGGGCATGAACGGCATGTCCTCGATGGGGAGGATCTTGCCGATGACGCCCTTGTTGCCGTGGCGACCGGCGAGCTTGTCGCCGTCCTGGATCTTGCGCTTCTGGGCCACGTAGACGCGGACCAGCTCGTTGACACCGGGAGGCAGATCGTCGTCGTCCTCGCGCGAGAACACGCGGATGCCGATGACCTTGCCGGACTCACCGTGGGGCACCTTGAGCGAGGTGTCGCGGACTTCGCGGGCCTTCTCACCGAAGATGGCGCGCAGCAGGCGCTCCTCGGGGGTCAGCTCGGTCTCACCCTTCGGGGTGACCTTGCCGACCAGGATGTCGCCGTCGCGGACCTCGGCACCGATGCGGATGATGCCGCGCTCGTCCAGGTCGGCCAGCACCTCGTCGGAGACGTTCGGGATGTCCCGGGTGATCTCCTCGGCGCCCAGCTTGGTGTCGCGGGCGTCGATCTCGTGCTCTTCGATGTGGATCGAGGTGAGAACGTCCTCTTCCACGAGGCGCTGCGACAGGATGATCGCGTCCTCGTAGTTGTGGCCTTCCCACGGCATGACGGCGACGAGCAGGTTCTTGCCCAGCGCCATCTCACCGTTCTCGGTGCAGGGGCCGTCCGCGAGGACCTGCCCCTTCTCCACCCGCTGGCCCTCGTCCACGATCGGACGCTGGTTGGAGCAGGTGCCCTGGTTGGAGCGGTTGAACTTGCGCATCCGGTAGGACTTGCGGCTGCCGTCGTCGGCCATCACGGTGACGTAGTCGGCCGAGACCTCCTCGACCACACCCGGCTTCTCGTTCACCACGACGTCGCCCGCGTCCACCGCGGCGCGCAGCTCCATGCCGGTGCCCACGATCGGGGACTCGGAACGGATCAGCGGCACGGCCTGACGCTGCATGTTCGCGCCCATGAGGGCACGGTTGGCGTCGTCGTGCTCGAGGAACGGGATCATGGCCGTCGCGACCGACACCATCTGGCGCGGCGAGATGTCCATGTAGTCGACCTGCGACGGGGTGACGAACTCGACCTCTTCGCCCGCACGGCGGACGAGGACCTTCTCCTCGACGAAGCGACCCTCGGCGTCGACCGGCGAGTTCGCCTGGGCGCGCACGTAGCGGTCTTCCTCGTCGGCGGTGAGGTACTTGACCTCGTCGGTCACCTTGCCGTCGACGACGCGACGGTACGGGGTCTCGATGAAGCCGAACGGGTTCACCCGCGCGTACACCGACAGCGAACCGATCAGGCCGATGTTCGGGCCTTCCGGGGTCTCGATCGGGCACATGCGGCCGTAGTGCGACGGGTGGACGTCGCGGACTTCCAGACCGGCGCGCTCACGCGACAGACCGCCGGGGCCCAGCGCCGAGAGACGACGCTTGTGGGTCAGGCCCGAGAGCGGGTTGTTCTGGTCCATGAACTGCGACAGCTGGGAGGTTCCGAAGAACTCCTTGATCGCGGCGACGACCGGGCGGATGTTGATCAGGGTCTGCGGCGTGATCGCCTCGACGTCCTGGGTGGTCATCCGCTCGCGGACCACGCGCTCCATGCGGGACAGGCCCACGCGGATCTGGTTCTGGATCAGCTCGCCGACGGTACGCAGACGACGGTTACCGAAGTGGTCGATGTCGTCGACCTCGACAGGCACCTCTTCGCCACCGGGGGCGGTCATCACCCGGTCCCCGGCGTGCAGGCGCACCAGGTACTCGATGGTGTCGACGATGTCTTCCTTGGTGAGCACCGAGGACGTGACCGGCTTGTCGAGGTTGATGCCGAGCTTCTTGTTGATCTTGTAGCGACCGACGCGCGCCAGGTCGTAGCGCTTCTCCTTGAAGAACAGGTTCTCCAGCAGGGTCTGCGCGGACTCCTTGGTCGGCGGCTCGCCCGGACGCAGCTTGCGGTAGATGTCGAGCAGCGCCTCGTCCTGGCCGGGGGTGCTGTCCTTCTCCAGGGTCGACATCATGATCTCGGAGAAGCCGAAACGCTCGACGATCTCCTCGGTGGTCATCCCGAGTGCCTTGAGCAGCACGGTGACCGGCTGACGGCGCTTGCGGTCGATGCGCACACCGACGGTGTCGCGCTTGTCGACGTCGAACTCCAGCCACGCGCCGCGCGACGGGATCACGCGCACGCTGTGCAGGTCCTTCTCGGTGGTCTTGTCGATGCTGTGATCGAAGTAGACGCCCGGGGAACGCACCAGCTGCGAGACGACGACACGCTCGGTGCCGTTGATGATGAAAGTGCCCTTGTCGGTCATCATGGGGAAGTCACCCATGAACACCGTCTGGCTCTTGATCTCGCCGGTGTTGTTGTTGATGAACTCCGCGGTGACGAACAGCGGCGCCGCGTAGGTCATGTCCTTCTCTTTGCACTCTTCGATGGAGGCCTTGACCTCTTCGAAGCGCGGGTCGGAGAACGACAGGGACATGGATCCGGAGAAGTCCTCGATCGGCGAGAGCTCCTCGAGCACCTCCTCGAGGCCGCCTGCAAGACCGACGTCGCCGCGTGCGGCCGCCTTCTCACGCCAGTCGGGGGTACCGACCAACCAGGCGAACGAGTCCGTTTGTAGGTCGAGAAGTCCGGGCACCTCCAAGGGCTCTCGGATCTTCGCGAACGAAACCCTCGAGGGGGCTCCGGGGATTCCAGCCTTGGTCTGGGTGGAGACTGCCAAGATGCGTCCTTCCAGCACCTCACGCGCGTCGCGTGGTGGTCCGCGACCGTCGCTTACCTGCTACGTTGTCGAGATTCTCGCTGGTGACAGCCCGAACGAAACCAGAACAAGCAGCAGCGGAAGTAACACCGGAAGGGTGGAACTCACGTGTGCGAATCAAGGTGTGGACAGGAGGCAGCCAGCGCAACGTCCAAACTTACACCCCTACACAAGGGGGTGTCAACATACCATCCGAGTGACCACTCGCACGGCAAACGCGCCGATGTCCGTCAACGCTGGCCGCGTCGGACATTCCGGGCGCTGGGGGCCCCACAACAGCTGACGCCGTTGTGAATAGGGTGACGGTTCGCGCCCGCCTCGTCAAGTGGCCCGGCAGGGTCTGTCCGCGAAGTGAGATCGCCTGGCGCCCTGCGCATCCCCCGGCCACGGCGGCGGCCATTTTACCCGCGACACGCCGAGTGCGGCAACTCGCAGATCCCCCGCTCAGCGGCCCGATTCCGGCCCGGAAACGCGTCGAGCCCCGGCCTGGGCGGCCGGGGCTCGACGCGTGGTCGAACAGCGCTCAGGCGTTGGCCTGGCCGTGCGGAATCGTCTTGCCGAAGACCTCGGTGGGCTGGTCGCTGCCGTAGGCGGCCATCACCTGGGTGTCCTCGGACTGGTCCAGCGACTCGCGGATGGCGACCTGGGCGGCGTGCGGCAGGGTGTGCATGATCTCGCGCACCCGGGCCTGCCGACGGAAGACCGCCTGGCGCACGGGCATGCCCGGCTCGGCCTTCATCTGCGGGATGATGCCCTCGATCTCCTCGGCGCCACCGTGGTGGTGACCGGCGTCGACGAGCGCCTGCTCGCGCGCCATCTGCGCCTCGTCCTTCTCCTCGGACATACCGATCGGGCCGATCATGCGGCCGTTGAGGAACTGCTTGACCACCGGCTCCTCGCTGGTGAGCAGCACCTCGCGGGGGCCGAACATCACCAGGTTGCGGCGGAACAGCATGCCGATGTTGTCCGGCACGGTACGGGCAAGGTTGATGTTGTGCGTCACGATCAGGATCGTGGCGTCGATCTGGGCGTTGATGTTGAGCAGCAGCTGGGCCAGGTACGAGGTACGCACCGGGTCCAGGCCGGAGTCGGGCTCGTCGACCAGGATGATCTGCGGGTCGAGGACCAGCGCGCGGGCCAGACCGGCGCGCTTGCGCATACCGCCGGAGATCTCGCCGGGGAGCTTGTTCTCGGCACCGAGCAGACCGGTGAGCTCGAGCTTCTCCATGACGATGCGCTTGATCTCGCTCTCCGACTTCTTCGTGTGCTCACGAAGCGGGAAGGCGATGTTGTCGTAGAGATTCATCGAGCCGAACAGCGCGCCGTCCTGGAACAGCACACCGAACAGCTTGCGGATCTCGTAGAGCTCCTTGTTGGAGCAGGTGGTGATATCGGTGCCATCGATGAAGATGGACCCGCGCTCGGGCCGCAGCAGACCGATGAGCGACTTCAGGAACACCGACTTACCCGTACCCGAGGGGCCGAGCAGCGCGCTCACCTCGCCCGAAGGGAGCGTGATCGACACGTCCTGCCAAATTCGCTGGGAACCGAAGGATTTGGTTACACCCTCGGTCCTGACCTCGACGCCCACGCCTACCTCCATTGATCCTGCGAGCACCCCACCCGCTGTCCGCTCGCGATATCACGGCGGCACCGCACAACACTGTGGGTCCGGTCACTGTATCCCATCAGTGAGACAGGGCACACCCTTCATATGACTGAAGAGTAACCCACGCGGTTGATACAGCATGTATCACCATCGCATGTCCGGACAAATGACAAACGGGCGGCCCCCGAAAGGGCCGCCCGTTCGCGAGCGCGAAGCGCGGAATTACTTGACGGCGACCTTGGCGCCGGCCTCTTCCAGCTTGGCCTTGGCAGCCTCGGCGGCCTCCTTCGAGACCTTCTCCAGGATCGGCTTCGGGGCACCCTCGACCAGGTCCTTGGCTTCCTTCAGGCCCAGGCCGGAGACGATCTCACGGACCACCTTGATGACCTGGATCTTCTTGTCGCCCGCACCCTCGAGGATGACGTCGAACTCGTCCTGCTCCTCGGCGGCGTCGGCGGCGGCCGGGGCGGCACCCGCGGCGGCGACGGCGACGGGGGCAGCGGCGGTGACCTCGAAGGTCTCCTCGAAGACCTTGACGAACTCGGCGAGCTCGAGCAGGGTCAGCTCCTTGAAGGCGCCGATCAGTTCTTCGGTGCTCAGCTTGGCCATGATGTTTCCTTCCGATGGGGTACCTCGCGCCGCACGCGCGTCACGAGGCGGGTATTGGTGGTCTTATTCGGCGTCGGCCGGGGCGGCGGCAGCCTCGCCCTGACGCTTCTCCAGCAGGGCCGCGGCGAGGCGGGCCACCTGGGAGGCGGGGGCGTTGAACAGGCCGGCGGCCTGCGCGGGCTTGGCCTTGAACGCGCCGGCCAGCTTGGCCAGCAGCACCTCGCGGGAGTCCAGGTCGGCGATGCGCTCGACCTCGGACACGGACAGCGCTTTGCCGTCCATGTACCCGCCCTTGATCACAAGGGCCTTGTTCTCCTTGGCGAACTGCTTGAGCGCCTTGGCCGCGTCGACCGGCTCACCCTGGATGAAGGTGATGGCGGTCGGGCCGACGAACAGCTCGTCCAGACCCGCGACACCGGCTTCACCGGCAGCGAGCTTGACCAGGGTGTTCTTGGCGACGGAGTACGTAGCGCCGGTGCCGAGCGCGCGACGCAGCTCGGTGAGCTTGCCGACCGACAGACCACGGTATTCCGTGACGACAGTGGCCGTGGAGTTCTTGAACTGCTCCGCGATCTCCGCGACAGCGGTGACCTTTTCGGGCTTCGCCATACTTCGCCTCCTCTCTGATGTCGGTTCGTGAACGCGCACTACCGAATTCAGGGGCCGGCGACAAAACTAACGCCCCGGACGCAAGGCATACCGGGGCGCGAAAGATCGGCCTCAGCTCTCCCTGCGTGGGCCGCCGGCAATGTCGCCGGACCTTCGATCGACCCCGCGCGAGCGGCATCGACGACCAACGGTCTTCGGTAGAACGAATGGGTAGTCATCGAACAGGTCGATGACCGGAGTTCACTGTACCGGCACCTACCCCCATCTGCCAAAACGGGTCCACGAAGGCCCGGAAAGTCACGTCATCGTGTGGCACAGGTCACTTCGCCCGATCGATGTGGTCGCAATCCCACAGAGAAAGTGTTACGCACGGTTGCAGTAATCTGCTTCACTCCTTTGCTATGGCAACCTCCATAGTCGCTCCACCAGTGCTGCTGGACCGGCGTCCGCAGCGATTCCTCGCACTCCTCGTCATCTGCCTGGCCGAATTGCTGGTGGTGCTCGACAACACCATCGTCAATGTCGCCCTCCCCTCGATCGGCGTCCAGCTCCAGACCGGGGTCTCCGGCCTGCAATGGGTCGTCGACGCCTACACCCTCACCTTCGCGGGCCTGCTGCTCGCGGCGGGCAATCTCGGCGACCGCTACGGCCGCCGCCGGATCATGATCATCGGCCTGGTCGGCATCGCGGCGATGTCGGTCGGCGGCGCGCTGGCCGGGTCGATGACGCAGGTCATCGCGGCCCGCGCGGCCATGGGCGTGTTCGCCGCCGCCGTCTTCCCGGCCACCCTGGCCCTGATCATCAACATCTTCACCGACCGGCGCGAACGCGCGCTGGCCATCGCCGCCTGGACCGCCATGGCGGGTTTCGCCATCGCCATCGGCCCGATCTCGGGTGGCTGGCTGCTCGAACACTTCAGCTGGCACTCGGTGTTCTGGATCAATGTGCCGGTGGCGCTGGTCGCGCTGGTCGCCACGCTGCTGTGGGTGCCCGAGTCCCGGTCGGAATCGGTGGGCGCCCTCGACATCGTCGGCATCGGGCTCTCGATCGCGGGCATCACGCTGGTGGTGTGGGCGATCATCGAGGCGCCGCACAACGGCTGGCTCTCGCTGACCACCCTGGGCACCGGACTGCTCGGTGCCGCGCTCCTGGCCGCCTTCGTCACCTGGGAATTGCGCACCGCCGCACCGATTCTCGATATGCGTCTGTTCCGCAATCGCCGATTCTCGTTGCCCGCCTTGGCCATTGCCGTCGGCTACTTCTCGATGTTCGGCTTTCTGTTCTTGATCACCCAGTATTTCCAAGGCGTGCGCGAGTACACGCCGCTCGAATTCGGTATCGCGTCGCTGCCCTTCGCGTTCTCGGTGGCGATCGGCGCACCGGTCGCGACGCTGCTCGCGCAGCGTTTCGGCACCACCGCGGTACTGGTGATCGGGCTGTTGCTCACCGGTGTCGGCCTGTATCTGGGCGGGCAGGTGACGGTGGACAGCAGCTATCTGATCGGCGTGCTGCCGTCGATGGTGTCGATGGCGCTGGGTCTGGGCATCGTGCAGGGCCCGGCGACGGAGTCGATCATGTCGGCGCTGCCACTGGATGAGGCGGGCGCGGGCTCGGCCGTCAACGACACCACCCGCGAGATCGGCGGCACCCTCGGCGTCGCCGTGCTCGGCTCGATCGTGGCCTCCTACTACAGCAGCCGGATCGGGGCTCGCGTCGACGCCATCCCGCTCGGCATCATGAACGCCAATGAGAAGAGCCTGGTCAAGGCGAGTCCGCTCAGCGTGCTGGAGCTGCGCAAACGCGAGCTGACCCCGTTCCTGGAGACCCAGCGCGAGAACCTCATCGTCGCCATGAAGACGGCCACCTTGCAGGGCGCGCACACCGCGTCGCTGGTGGCGGCGGGCGCGGTGGCCGTCTGCGCGGTGATCGTCGCGATCTTCCTGCCGTGGAGGCCGCAGGGCGGCGAGTCCGTGCTACTCGGCTGGCGCGACACGAGCGACTCCGGGGACTGAGCCAGTCGCGTACCGGGCGGAGGTTCCGTCCGGTACGCGTCGTCAGACCCGGCTGGCGAGGTGCGCGGCCAGTTCGGCCAGGACACCCGACGCGACCGCGCGGAATTCCGGGGCGGGCACCAACCCGTCCGCGGCGATGTCGGCGCCGAGCACCGGCACCCGCGCGCACGCCCGCTCGACCACCTCCGCGCCGACATAGCCGAGCACCGTCGCCAAGGTGGCCACCGCGCCCTCGCCCCGGCCCGGCGCCGCCACCGTCAGCCACGCAGTGGGTTTCTCGTGGAGATCGGCGGTGCCGACGGTCCAATCGAGGAGGTTCTTCATGCTGCCCGGCAGGGTGCCCGCGTATTCGGGCGTGCAGATGAGCACCGCGTCGGCCGCGCCCAGCTCGGCGCGCAGCGCGGTGACCTCGGGATAGTCGTCCGGATCGGCACCGGGGACGAAGGCGGGTAGCGCGCGCAGGCCGTCGTAGAGGTGGGTCTCGATCCCGGGCGGCGCCACCGCGGCGACGGTGCGCAGGGCCGCGGTATTGGTCGAGCCGTTCCTGGTGCTGCCCGAGATCAGCAGAATTCTGGTCACATTCGGGCACAACCGGCGGACGCGGCCGAAAAGTCCCCGGAAAACCGCGAGGGTGGGAACGCAGTGCGTTCCCACCCTCGTGGTCGATCAGGAGCTACCTGTCAGCTGAAGCTCACGCGTCCTCGTCGAGGAGGTTGCGGGTGCGGTTCGGGTCCACCGGGATGCCCGGTCCGGTGTTGGTCGAAACCGTGATCTTCTTGACGTAGCGACCCTTGGCGGTCGACGGCTTCACACGCAGGATCTCGTCCAGCGCGGCGCCGTAGTTCTCCACCAGCTTGGCGTCGTCGAACGAGGCCTTGCCGATGACGAAGTGCAGGTTGGCCTGCTTGTCGACACGGAAGTTGATCTTGCCGCCCTTGATGTCGGCGACGGCCTTGGTCACGTCGGGGGTGACCGTGCCCGTCTTCGGGTTCGGCATCAGACCACGCGGGCCCAGGACACGCGCGATGCGGCCGACCTTGGCCATCTGGTCCGGGGTGGCGATCGCGGCGTCGAAGTCCAGCCAGCCGCCCTGGATCCGCTCGATCAGGTCCTCGGCGCCCACGGCGTCGGCACCGGCGGCCTCGGCCTCGGCGGCCTTCTCGCCGACGGCGAACACGATGACGCGAGCGGTCTTACCGGTGCCGTGCGGCAGGTTGACGGTGCCGCGGACCATCTGGTCGGCCTTACGGGGATCGACGCCGAGACGAACGGCGACCTCGACGGTCGCGTCGGTCTTGGTGGTCGAGGTCTCCTTGGCCAGGCGCGCGGCGGCCAGCGGGGAGTACAGCTTGTCGCGATCGACCTTCTCAGCAGCGGCGAGATACGCCTTGCTTCGCTTTGCCATGTTTCTCTGTCCTTAACGTTTCGAGTTCAGATGTGGTGTACGGGTCTGGCCGACCCTCCCACCTGGAGCAGATTCGCTCAGCCTTCGACGGTGATACCCATCGAACGCGCGGTACCGGCGATGATCTTCGCGGCCTGATCGAGATCGGTGGCGTTGAGATCCTCGGCCTTGGTCTTGGCGATCTCCCGGACCTGGTCCATGGTGACCTTGGCGACCTTGGTCTTGTGCGGCTCGGCCGAGCCCTTCTGCACACCGGCGGCCTTGAGCAGCAGCTTGGCGGCGGGCGGGGTCTTCAGCTTGAAGTCGAACGTCCGGTCCTCGTACACCGAGATCTCGACCGGGATGACGTTGCCACGCTGCGACTCGGTCGCGGCGTTGTACGCCTTGCAGAACTCCATGATGTTGACGCCGTGCTGACCGAGCGCGGGGCCGACCGGAGGGGCCGGGTTCGCGGCGCCGGCCTGGATCTGCAGCTTGATGATCCCGGCGAGCTTCTTCTTCTTGGGGGGCATCTTTCTTCCTTGGGTTTCGGGTTCCTTACGGTTGCCGTAAGCCTGTTGCGGGATCGCTCCCGCGCCGGGTCCAAACCCGGCATTCGCGCACGACCGCACCGCCGGGCGGAAAACGCCTGGCGCGGGTCTGCACACGAACTGTCACACTCTACCGAACCGCGACGCGGACGCCGCAGGCGGGGAGGTGCGATAAACAGCAACGGCACCGCCGAGGCGGTGCCGCTACCGAAAGCTGGATCGAGCTAGATCTTGGAGACCTGGGTGAAGTTCAGCTCCACCGGGGTCTCGCGACCGAAGATCGAGACGAGCACCTTGAGCTTCTGCTGCTCGGCGTTGACCTCGCTGATGCTGGCGGGCAGCGTGGCGAACGGGCCGTCCATGACGGTGACCGACTCGCCGACCTCGAAGTCGACCTCGATGATCGGCTTGGCCGAGACCTCGCCGGAGGTGTCCGCGCTGGTCGAGGTGGTCGCCGCAGCGGCCGCCTTCTTCTGCTGCGCACCGGCCGGGACCAGGAACTTCACGACCTCGTTGATGGTCAGCGGGGTCGGCTTGGCGCCGGGGCCGCCGCCGGTCATCCCGACGAAACCGGTGACACCGGGGGTGTTGCGCACCGCGCCCCACGACTCGTTGTTCAGTTCCATCCGGACCAGGATGTAGCCGGGCAGCACCTTGCGGTTGACGTGCTTGCGCTGTCCGTTCTTGATCTCGGTGACCTCTTCGGTCGGCACCTCGACCTGGAAGATGTAGTCCTCGAGGCCGAGGTTCTGCACACGGGTCTCGAGGTTGGTCTTGACCTTGTTCTCGTAGCCCGCGTAGGAGTGCACGACGTACCAGTCGCCGGGGACGCGGCGCAGCTTGGCCTTCATCGACTCGACCGGGTCGGCCTCGGGGTCTTCCTCGGTGGCGACTTCCTCGACGGCGGCTTCCTCGGCCACGTCGGCGTCGGAGTCCTCGGTGGTGGCCTCGACCTCGTCGGTGGCGGTCTCCGCCACGACAGTGTCGTCAACCGGGAACTCGTCGTTGGTGTCGTTCTCCGGGGTGCTCACTGAGGCACTCGCTTCCTGTGTCGTCACGTACATCCTCTGGCCGGGTCGGGTCGGGCGCGCGGCGCGCACTCCGCCGTTCCACCCGGGATCGGCTACCGGCGTCGTGTCGGCGATCAGCCGAACAGCCAGTCGATACCCTTGACGAACGCCACGTCGATCCCGGCGATGAACGCGACCATGAAGACCACGAACACCAGAACGACGGCCGTATAGGTGACCATCTGCTTCCGGTTGGGCCAGATCACCTTGCGCAGTTCCGCGATGACCTCTCGCAGGAACTTGATCAGCCGCTTGAACGGATTGCCCGTCTTGGCCTTACCAGCGTTCTTGTCCGCCTTGCGCGCGGCCGAGGGCCGATCGAGCGTGGCGACCGAACCGGTGTCCGCCGGAGAATCCGACGGACGCGCACGGCGAGCTGTCCGCTTGCCGCTCGGCCGAGTGGCAGCGGCGGTGTCGTCGCCGTCTTCGGCGCGAGTATCCCGCTCGTCCGTCACGTCGATCCTTCCTCGTCGCTGGCATTCAGGGCAGGGGCGACAGGACTTGAACCTGCAACCTGCGGTTTTGGAGACCGCTGCTCTGCCAATTGAGCTACGCCCCTTCGGTTGGACCGGCCTGAGCCGCTACGTCCAACCACAGTCGATATTAATTTATCGAGCCCTGGTGTCACACAACATGCGCGCCGCCTTCGAGGGGAGCCAGCTCCCCGGGAAGATCAGCGCGCAGCAGCCGGTGACCCCAGAGCTCCGAGTGTACGGTACCGCGTGCGGTATTCGCCAATCCGGGGCAGGTGTCCAGGTCAGGACAGCTGAACGGTTGCCGTGGCGCGTCCGAAGATCTTCTTCCCCGCCGACTTCGCCGTGATGGCGACGACAGCGGTGCGCGATTCCGGATCCACCGATTTCACCTTACCGGTGAATTCCACCTCGGCCGGAGCCTCCGCGCCGACATAGACCGGACTGGTGAAGCGCACGTTGTACTCCTTGACCGCGCCCGGGTCGCCCAGCCACGAGGTGACGAAACCGCCGCCGAGGCCCATCGTGAGCATCCCGTGGGCGACCACGTCGTCCAGGCCGACCAGTTCGACGATCTCGTCGCTCCAGTGGATCGGATTGGCGTCGCCGGAGACTCCGGCGTAGTTCACCAGGTCGCCACGGGTCAGGCGCACCGTGCGCGGAGGCAGTTCGTCCCCGGCGGCGACGCTGTCGAAGGACAGGGCGTGCGTGCTGACGGTCGGGGCCGGGGCCTTGGTGACCGGGTCGGGGGCGATCGGGACGTCGGCGGGGGCGTGGTGCGCGGGCTCGTCCTCGCCCAGGCCGTGCATGAGCACATTACGGACCGCGTCCGACATCCTGGGATCGATGTCACCGCCGCTGCGACCGATGAGCGTGGTGTAGGTGGTGAGCACCAGCTCGTCGTCCTGGGCGGTGACGATGTTCTTCGTCACGATGATGTCGCCGCCGAAGGCCTGCCGGAACGAATGCAGGTACACATCGCAGGTCAGCTGGTCACCCACGCGGATCGGGCGGTGGAATTCCAGGATCTGGTCGGTCTGCATGATCTGGCTCAGGTCGTAGCCGGTGACGATCTGCTCGAACAGCTTGCGCTGGGCCAGGATGCCGACCAGGGAGATGAAGGTGAGCGGGGCGAGCAGGCCGTCGTAGCCGTGTTCGCGCGCGGCGTCCTCCTCCCAGTGCACCGGGTGGTAGTCCTGCACGGCGCGGGCGTATTCGCGCACCTTCTCGCGGCCGACCTCGTAGAAGTCGTCGACGCGGTAGTGGTGGCCGACCATCGCCGCCGCGTGCGCGGCGGGATCGAACGGTGCGGCGGGTGCGGCGGAGACCGCTTCGTCAGTTCCGGTGTTCAGTGTCACAAGGGGGACCTTACTCACCGGTCAATTCGACATTCGCCCAAGGGGTGGCCGGACGGAACGCGAAAAAGCCGAAGGCCGGACTCTCGTCCGGCCTTCGGCTTGGAAATCTGAGGTGCTGAATCAGCGCGACTCGCGGTGCGCCCGGTGGGTTCCGCAGTTCGGGCAGAACTTCTTCAGCTCGAGGCGATCCGGGTCGTTACGCCGGTTCTTCTTGGTGATGTAGTTGCGGTGCTTGCACTCTTCGCAGGCCAAGGTGATCTTTGGCCGGACATCGGTGGACTTCGCGGCCACGATATGCCTTCTTTCCGGTCTGGGCTGAGTCGTTATTGGTAGCGATGGCCGGACTTGAACCGGCGACACAACGATTATGAGTCGTTTGCTCTACCGACTGAGCTACACCGCCACGGCGGACCTATTACGGTGATGCCGGCGGGAAAGTCGGTCACCACCGGCAATCCGGCGAGCCCCCTAACGGAATCGAACCGTTGACCTTTTCCTTACCATGGAAACGCTCTGCCGACTGAGCTAAGGGGGCATGACTACGTGGCACAGAGTCTGTATCGGCGGGCCGATCAGCGCGACCCCGTGCTCCGGCGTCCTGAAGAAGATTACACACTACCTACCAAGAGCACCAAATCGCCAGCTCAAGCCAGATTTTTGGCCCAGGCAACCCACTGATCACGCGAGCACATGGGTAACTCCGCAGCCACCTCCCCGCCGAGCGGCACACGACGCGAGTCCGACGACGAACCGCCGAGCTACCGGACGACACGCAGAAACCGCAGAGAGGCGGTACAGCAAAGAACCCCGCCGATCTGATGATCGACGGGGTTCGATGTGGCAGATGTAGGATTCGAACCTACGTAGGCTCTCGCCGACAGATTTACAGTCTGCTCCCATTGGCCGCTCGGGCAATCTGCCTTGTGCGCCGTCTCCGGTGCGCTGAGAAGCTTACAACGAACCCTCCCCCGCAATGCAAACCGCCTGCACAGCACCCCTGCGAGCAGTGGCGCGACCCCCGGGCGGGTACAACTGTCTCGGTGGCCGGTAGACCTCCGGCCCCCGGAGTTTGCCGGACCTTCAGGGACAGGAGCGCAGTGTGGCTGATTCGTCATTCGACGTGGTGAGCAAGGTCGATCGGCAGGAGGTCGACAATGCGCTGCACCAGGCGGAGAAGGAGCTGAACTCCCGCTACGACTTCAAGGGCACCGACGCCTCGATCGCCTGGTCCGGCGAGGAGGCCATCGTGCTGACCGCCAATGCCGAGGAGCGGGTCAAGGCCGCGCTCGAGGTGTTCAAGGAGAAGCTGATCCGACGCGACATCTCGCTCAAGGCGTTCGACGCGGGCGAGGCGCAGCCCTCGGGCAAGGTGTTCAAGATCACCGGCACGCTGGTGCAGGGCATCGACACCGAGAAGGCCAAGAAGATCAGCAAGAAGATCCGCGACGAGGGCCCCAAGGGCGTGAAGGCGCAGATCCAGGGCGAGGAGCTGCGGGTGAGCAGCAAGAAGCGCGACGACCTGCAGGCGGTGATCTCGCTACTCAAGGGCGAGGACTTCGGCATCGCCCTGCAGTTCGTGAACTACAGGTAGTTCACGGGTGGCGGCGCTCAGTGCCGGTGGGTGCCGCCAGCCATCTCCTCCAGGCGCCGGATGCGTTCTTCCATCGGCGGGTGCGTGGAGTACCAGCGCGCGATGCGGTCGCCCGCGCGGAACGGGTTGGCGATCATCAGGTGCGATTCGCTGGTGAGCTTGGGGTCCGGTGGGAGTGGGGCCACCTGAACGCCGCGTTCGATCTTGCGCAGCGCCGAGGCCAGGGCCAGCGGGTCGCCGGTGAGTTCGGCACCGGACTGGTCGGCCTGGTACTCGCGCGACCGCGACACCGCCATCTTGATCAGGCCCGCGGCGAGCGGGCCGAGCAGCGAGACCAGCAGCACCCCGATGATGTTCGGTCCCTGCCCGTCGCGGCCGCCGAAGGACCCGGCGAACAGCGCCATATTGGCCAGGCCGGTGATCACCGAGGCCATCGCGCCCGCCACCGACGAGATCAGGATGTCGCGGTTGTAGACATGCGAGAGCTCGTGACCGAGCACCGCGCGCAACTCCCGCTCATCGAGCAGTTGCAGGATGCCGCTGGTACAGCAGACCGCCGCGTGGCGCGGGTTGCGGCCGGTGGCGAAGGCGTTGGGCGCGTTGGTGGGGCTGATGTAGAGCCGGGGCATGGGCTGGCGCGCCGCGGTCGCGAGCTCGCGCACGATCCGGTAGATGACCGGGGCCTCCAGCTCGCTGACCGGTTGCGCGTGCATGGCCTTCAACGCGAGCTTGTCGCTGTTGAAGTAGGCGTAGGCGTTCATGCCGACGGCCAGCACGATCGAGATGATCAGGATCGTCGGACTGCGGAACATCGCCCCGATGGCGACGATCAACGCCGACATCCCGACCATCAACCCGAACGTCTTGATCCCATTGGGCATGGTTGTGCAACGAGGGCCGCGCGGGGAAAGTTCCAGCTACCCGACGCGCTCGATAGTGTAGCGGACCAGGCGGGTGAGCGCGTCGTTGGCCGGACCACCGGGCAGGGCGGCCAGTTCGGCGTCGGCCAGGTCGGCGTAGGACCGCAGCTTCTCCTTGGCCTTCGCCATGCCGGGTGAGCGGCGCAGCAGCTCGAGCGCCTCGTCGACCTCGGCGTCGGTTTCCAGCGGGCGCGCCAGCAGGGTACGCAGGCGCTCGCCGTCGGCGCCGGACTCGCGCAGCGCGTAGAGCACCGGCAGGGTGTGCACGCCCTCGCGCAGGTCGGTGCCGGGGGTCTTGCCGGACTGCTCGGACGAGGACGAGATGTCGATGATGTCGTCGGAGATCTGGAAGGCGGTGCCGACCGCGTCACCGAGGCGGGCCAGCCGTTCGACGTGCTCGCCGCCGGCGCCGGAGAAGGTGCCGCCGAAGCGGCCCGCGGCGGCGATGAGCGAGCCGGTCTTCTCCCACACCACGCGCAGGTAGTGCTCGACCGGGTCCTGGGACTTCTTGGCGCCCATGGTCTCCCGCATCTGGCCGGTGACCAGTTCGGCGAAGGTCTCGGCGATGATGCGCACCGCGTCGGGGCCGAGGGTGGAGGTCAGCCGGGAGGCGTGGGCGAACAGGTAGTCACCGGAGAGGATGGCGATGGAATTGCCCCAGCGCGCGTTGACGCTCACCGCGCCGCGCCGCTGCGGGGCCTCGTCCATGACGTCGTCGTGATAGAGCGTGGCCAGGTGCACCAGTTCCACCACGGTGCCCGCGGTGACCAGGGCCGGGTCGGTGGGGTTGGGGCCGAGCTGACCGGTGAGCAGGGTGAACAGTGGACGGAAGCGTTTGCCTCCGGCGCGGGCCAGATGCAGGGCCGCTTCCTGGAGGAAGTCCTCGCCGTCGGAGAGTTCGTCGACGAGCAGCTTCTCGACCGCGGCCAGCCCGTCACGCACGGTGGCCGCGAGTTCGGGATCGACGAGATCTACCCCGGCAACCACGGTGCTCTCGTCGCTCACAGCCGATGTGCTCATTCTCTTCTCCCAGTGATGCGTCCGACCCCGACGGGTAGCAACCTAGCGTGTTCCGGGGCCCACGCCGATGAACACCGTCACACACTGACTATTCCCGGTGTACCCGACACTCTCGCACAGCCGCCGCGGGTGCCAGTATTGAGCCATGGGTTCACCGGATCTCACCCCCGCCGACCGCGCTCCCCTGCCCGCCGCCGTCGAGGTGCTGGTGGTCGGAGCGGGTCCCGCGGGCTCGGCGTCGGCGGCCTGGGCCGCCCGGGCCGGTCGCGATGTCCTGCTGCTCGACGCGGCGGTCTTCCCGCGCGACAAGACCTGCGGCGACGGGTTGACGCCCCGCGCCACCGCCGAGCTCGAGCACCTGGGCCTGGGCGAATGGGTGCGCGCGCACACGGTGAACCACGGTCTGCGGATGGCCGGTTTCGGCCGCGAGGCGCTGCTGCCGTGGCCGGGCGGCTCGTTCCCAACCTACGGAAGTGCCGTCCCCCGAACCGAACTCGACGACAAACTGCGCGAGACCGCGATCAAGTCGGGCGCTCGGATGGTCGACGGCGCGAAGGTCGTCGAGGTGCTGCGCGAGGGCGAGCGGGTCACCGGGGTGAGGGTACGTCTCGGTGACGACACCCACACTGTGCGATGCGAGATCCTGGTGGTCGCCGACGGCGTGCGCTCCCCCGTCGGCAAGCAGTTGGGCCGCACCTGGCATCGCCGCTTCGCCTACGGCACCGCCGCGCGCGCCTACATCAAGTCCGCGCGCAGCGACGACCAGTGGATCTCCTCGCACCTGGAACTGCGCAACGCCGACAACGAGCTGATCCCCGGTTACGGCTGGATCTTCCCGCTCGGCAACGGCGAGGTGAACATCGGCGTCGGCTCGCTGGCGACCGAGGCCAGGCCCTCGCACATCGCGCTCAAGCCGCTGCTCGAGCACTACACCCGGCTGCGTCGCGAGGAATGGCAGTTCGAGGGCGAATTGCGCGCGGTGGCCTCGGCGCTGCTGCCGATGGGCGGCGCGGTCTCCGGCGTGGCCGGGCCGAACTGGGTGCTGGTCGGTGACGCGGCGGGCTGTGTGAACCCGCTCAACGGCGAGGGCATCGACTACGGCCTCGAGGGCGGGCACATGCTCTCGCGACTGCTCGACGAACCCGACCTGAGCGCGGTCTGGCCGCAGCTGCTGCGCGAGCGCTACGGGCGCACCTTCTCGGTGGCGCGCAGGCTGGCCGGACTGGCCACCCATCCGCGGATGGTGCCGCTCGGCGGCCCGCCGGTGATGCGTTCGAAGTACTTGCAGCGCACCGCCGTCCGGGTGATGGGCAATCTCGTCACCGACGAGGACCTGGATATCACCGCGAAGGCGTGGCGGGCCGCGGGCCGGGCCTCACTGCGCGCCGACGATCTCGCCCCCTTCAGCTGACGGTGCCGCCCGGCGGACGGCACCCGCTGCCGCGTCCTACAGCTTCGCGAACCAGCTTTCGATGAACTTCCGCTCGCTGTTGAGGACCCGCTGGTGCAACTGTTCGGCCAGCGGTTCGATGGCGCCGCCGACCAGCGGAACCTTCACGGTGACGGTGCCGACGACCTCGATCTCGCTGCCCTCGGCGGTCGGGCGCAGTTCGTAGGTGCCCGACATCTCGGTGTTGATGCCGCCGGTGTGGCCGGTGAAGCTGCCCTTGGCGACCTCGCCCCGCAACGGCTGCCAATGGTCGGTGCGCGCGAGCACCAGGTCGCTCTTGAGCACCTTGCGGACCAGGCCGGGAACCTTGTCCTGACCGGGGGTTTCGGTCATCTGGATGCGGATGGAATCCGGTCCGTCGGGATGGGAGAGTTCCAGCGTCGCGGTGTCGGCTCCGGCGAATCGTTGCTGCCAGACCGCATCGTCGACGAGTGCCCGGTGGAGATCTTCGACCGGGACGGTGTAGGGCACGGTGAAGCTGAATTTTCGGGACATGCCCGCACACGCTAGCGCAGCGGACGACTAGGGTGGCCGGGTGTCGGAAACCAGCCAGTCGGATAGGCGGAACGTGCGCCTGCGACGGGTGCGCGCGGGGGTGCTGGGCACCGCGACGGTGATCAGCGTGCTCATGGTGCTGCTGGTACTGGCGGCCTGGCGCAACGACTACGAGATCGAGAACCATCGCGGCGTCACCTCCGGCGAGGTGCTCTCGGCGGGCAGGCTGCGCTCGGCGGTCATGTACGTGACACCCGACAGCGTCACCCACAACCCCAAGGTCGGCATCCTGTATCCGACCAACCTCACCGCCGGTCAGCGGATCAATGTCGAATACAGCACCCGCGATCCCGATCTGGTGCGGGTGGCCGGGCGCGACGCGCGGGTGGCGATCATTCCGGCGGCCTCGGTGATCGTGGTGGTGTGGGCGCTGGCACTGCCCGCGCTGTGGCTGGTGCGGCGCAAGCGCACGGCGTGATTTCCTCCGCTGTTCGCCGGGTCTTCACGTCGGCGTAGGGGTGTCGCGTACCGGGCCGGTCAGGCTGGGAGGGTGCGCGTAGCCATCGTGGCGGAGTCGTTTCTGCCGAACATGAACGGCGTCGTCAACTCTGTCCTGCGGGTGCTGGACCACCTGGACGAGCACGGGCACGACGCGATGATCGTGGCCCCCGACACCCTGCGCGGCCTGCCGCCCGCCCCGCGTTTCCACGGCCGTTTCCCGGTGCACCGGGTGCCCGCGATGATGGTGCCCAAGGTGAGTTCGCTGCCGGTGGGTCTGCCGCAGCCGGGGATCACCGCGGCCATCGCCGCCTTCGACCCGGATGTGGTGCACCTGGCCTCGCCGTTCCTGCTCGGCGCGGGTGGCCTGGCCGCCGCGACCCGGCTGGATCTGCCCTCGATCGCGGTCTATCAGACCGATGTGGCCGGGTTCGCCAAGAGCTACGGCCTGGGTCTGGCGGCGCGGGCCGCCTGGGCGTGGACGCGCCGGATCCACGAGGGCGCCACCCGCACGCTGGCACCGTCCTCGGCGGCCGCGCACGATCTCGCCGAGCACGGCATCCCCCGCGTGCACCGCTGGGGTCGCGGGGTGGACATCGACCGGTTCACGCCCGCCGCGCGCAGTGCGCCGTTGCGGGCGAGCTGGCTGGGCGAGGCCGATCATCGCCTGGTCGTCGGCTTCGTCGGCAGGCTGGCGCCGGAGAAACACGTCGAGCGGCTGGCGGTGCTGGCCGAGGACCCGTCCATCCAGCTGGTGGTGGTCGGCGCCGGGCCGGAACGCGCGAAGCTGGGCGCGCTGCTGCCGGGCGCGGTGTTCACCGGTGAACTCGGCGGCGGCGAGCTGGCCAGGCACTACGCGAGCCTGGACGTGATGGTGCATCCGGGCGAGCACGAGACGTTCTGCCAGGGCGTGCAGGAGGCGCTGTCCTCGGGGGTGCCGGTGATCGGGCCGGATCAGGGCGGACCGCGTGATCTGATCGCGCACTGCCGCACCGGCTACCTGCTGCCGGTCGACCGGTTCACCGAGCTGCTGCCCAGCGCGGTGTCGGCGCTGCGGGCCGCCGAGACGCGCGCCCGGTTCTCGGCGTCGGCGCGCAGATCCGTGCTGCACCGCACCTGGCCCGCGATCTGCGCCGAACTGCTCGGGCACTACGCGGATGTGACCGGATCGCGCGAACGCCTGCCGCGCTCGGCCTAGTAGCGCGCGGCGCGCGCCCGATAAGCTCGGTTCGTGGCGACAACAGAGCAGCGGGAACCGATTCGGGCTTCGCTGGACAAGCAACCCCACGAGGTCGCGTCGATGTTCGACGGTGTGGCGAAGCGCTACGACCTCACCAACACGGTCATCTCCGCGGGCCAGGACCGGTACTGGCGGTGGGCCACCCGGCGCGCGCTGGCGCTGCGCCCGGGCGAGCGGGTGCTCGACCTGGCCGCCGGGACCGGGGTGTCCACGGTGGAGCTGGGCAAGTCCGGCGCCTGGTGTGTGGCCACCGACTTCTCCCAGGGCATGCTCGCGGCGGGCCGTTTCCGCCAGGTGCCCATGGTCGCGGGCGACGCGATGGCGCTGCCCTTCGCCGACAATTCCTTCGACGCGGTGACCATCTCCTTCGGCCTGCGCAATGTGGCCGATATCGATGTGGCGCTGCGCGAGATGCTGCGGGTGACCAAGCCGGGCGGCCGGGTGGTGGTGTGCGAGTTCTCCACGCCCGTGTTCGGGCCGTTCCGCACCGTCTACATGGAGTACCTGATGAAGGCGCTGCCCCGGGTGGCCAGGGCCGTCAGCTCCAATCCGGACGCCTACGTGTACCTGGCCGAGTCCATCCGGGCCTGGCCCAACCAGCGCAGGCTGGCCCGCCGCGTCGCGGACGCGGGCTGGGACTCGGTGCAGTGGCGCGACCTCACCGGCGGTGTGGTGGCCCTGCACCGCGGCTACAAACTGGCCTGAAACCCCCGCCGGGCCGGGGTGAGACCGATCACCCCGCGCCCGCGCCGACCCGGTGGCGATCGCCCGGCACATCCCCTGATCAGGGGCGATATTCCGGCAGCGACCTCACAGCGAAAATCTCGACCTGTGAGGTCGATTGTCACCTGGACATAACTTTCGGTAAATCCGGCGCAACGACGAGTACGGATGATCGAAGCCATGACAGGGGAAGCTGACATCCGCGGCGCGGACACTGTGCGTACGCAGTGTTCGTATTGCGGCGTCGGCTGCGGAATCGCCGTCGAGACCAAGACCGACCAGTCGGGCGCGCGGGTGATCGCGAAGGTCAGCGGCGACAAGCTGCATCCGGCCAACACGGGCAGGCTCTGCACCAAGGGCGCCACCCACGCCGAGCTGACCGCCGCGCCCGGCCGGATGGACACCGCCTACCACCGTCCCGAGCGCGATCAGGTGCCCGTGCCGCTCCCGGTGGACGAGGCGGTACACGAGACCGCGACCCGGCTGCGGGCCGTCCTCGACGCACACGGACCCGACGCCATCGCCCTCTATGTCTCCGGGCAGATGTCGCTGGAAGCGCAGTACCTGGCGACCAAGCTCGCCAAGGGCTACCTGCGGACCAAGCACATCGAGGCCAACTCGCGGCTGTGCATGGCCAGCGCGGGCACCGGCTACAAGCAGTCGCTCGGCGCCGACGGGCCACCCGGGTCCTACGACGACTTCGAGCACGCCGACCTGTTCTTCGTCAGCGGCGCCAATATGGCCGACTGCCACCCCATCCTCTACCTGCGGATGGCCGACCGGCTCAAGGCGGGCGCCAAGCTGATCGTGGTCGACCCGCGCCGCACCGACACCGCCGCCCGCGCCGACCTGTACCTGCAGATCGCCCCCGGCACCGACCTGGCCCTGCTCAACGGCCTGCTGCACCTGCTCGTCGCCGACGGCGCGATCGACACCGCGTTCATCGCCGCCCACACCGAGGGCTGGGAGGCGATGCCGGAGTTCCTGGCCGACTACCCGCCCGCCCGCGTCGCCGAGATCACCGGACTGGCCGAGGCCGACATCCGCACCGCCGCCACCATGATCGCCGAGGCGGGCGAGTGGATGTCGCTGTGGACGATGGGGCTGAACCAGTCCACCCACGGCACCTGGAACACCAACGCCCTGATCAACCTGCACCTGGCCACCGGCGCGATCTGCCGCCCCGGCAGCGGCCCGTTCTCGCTCACCGGCCAGCCCAATGCCATGGGCGGGCGCGAGATGGGCTACATGGGTCCCGGGTTGCCCGGTCAGCGCAGCCTGCTCTCCGCCGAGGACCGCGCGTTCGTCGAAACCGCGTGGGACCTGCCCGCGGGCACGCTGCGCGCCGAGGCGGGCCCCGGCACCATCGAGATGTTCCGCGACCTGGCCGAGGGCGAGATCAAGGCCGCCTGGATCATCTGCACCAATCCCGTCGCCACCGTGGCCAATCGCAAGACGGTGATCGCCGGGCTGGAGGCGGCCGAGCTGGTCGTGGTGCAGGACGCCTACACCGAGACCGCCACCAACGCCTACGCCGATCTGCTGCTGCCCGCCACGCTGTGGGCCGAAAGCGATGCGGTGATGGTGAATTCGGAACGCAACGTCACCTTGCTCCAGCAGTCGCTGGATCCGGTCGGTGACGCGCGCCCGGATTGGCTGCTGATCGCGCAGATCGCCACGGCCATGGGTTTCCCCGGCTTCGAGTTCGCCTCCAGCGCCGAGGTGTTCGCCGAACTGCGCCAGTTCACCAATCCCGCGACCGGTTACGACCTGAGCGGAATGAGCTACGAGCGGCTGCGCGAAGGGCCGATGCAGTGGCCGTGCGGTGACGACCGATCCCCGCGCAATCCGATTCGCTACCGCAACGACGGCACGCACCAGCCGCTGCACGTGGACGCCGACGGCACCACCCCGGCGCTGGCCTTCGCGACGCCGAGCCGACGCGCGGTGTTCTTCGCGCGACCGCACCTGCCCGCCGCCGAACTGCCCGACGATGACTACCCCTTCCTGCTCAATACCGGCCGCCTGCAACACCAGTGGCACACGATGACCAAGACCGGCAAGGTCGGCAAACTCACCAAGCTCACGGGTGAGCCGTTCGTCGAGATCCATCCCTCCGACGCGCAGCGCCTGGAACTGCGCGCCGGTGACCAGCTCGAGATCGCCTCCCGCCGGGGCCGCGCGGTGCTGCCGGTGCGGATCAGTGATCGGGTTCGTCCCGGTGATTGTTTTGCTCCTTTCCATTGGAATGACGAACAGGGCGAATATCTGACGATCAACGCTGTCACCAACGACGCGGTGGACCCGGCCTCACTGCAACCGGAGTTCAAGGCGTGCGCGGTGGCGCTGCGCCGGGTGGGTCCGGCCGCCGAACCCGAGCAGGCACCCGCCGCGCCGGTCGCGCACCCGCTGGCCGGAATTCTCGGCCTGGACGCGGGCACCGCGCCGACCCTGAACGAGACCGAACGCCTCTACCTCGGCGGCTACCTCGCCGCCCTCCAGTCGCTGCCGGTGACCGGTCAGCCGGTGCTGCCCGCGAGCGCACCCCTGTCGACACCGTCACGGCTCTGGGTCGACGGCCTGCTCGCCGGGATGTACTCGCGCGCCACCAGCACGGCCCCCGAACCCACCGCCGCGACGGCACCCACCCCGCTCACAGTCCTGTGGGCTTCGCAGACCGGCAATGCCGAGGACCTGGCCGCCACCGTCGCTTCCCGGCTCGCCGAAGCCGGATTCACCCCCGCCCTGCTCGACATGGACTCCTGCGAGCTGACCGCCCTCACCGGCGACATCCTCGTGGTGACCAGCACCTTCGGCGACGGCGGCCCGCCCGACAACGGCGCCGACTTCTGGACCCGGCTCGACGCCAGCGTCCTCCGTCTGACCGGCGTCCGCTACGCGGTTTTCGCACTGGGCGACTCCTCCTACGACGATTTCTGCGGCCACGGCCGCACACTGGACACGCTCTTCGCCGCCCGCGGCGCCCACCGCCTGCTCCCCCGCGTCGACAGCGAACCCGATTTCGCCGACGCCGCCGACCAGTGGCTCGACGAAGTGATCGTCGCCCTCGGTCCGACCGCGCCGGGCGACCCCGCTACCGGTACCCCACAGCCGAACCCGCAGGGTGGACCCGGTTCCGGCGAGACGGCCGACCCGGGACACCTGACCCCCGGCAACTCTGCCGGTCGCGGTTCCGCGAACGACCTGGCGAACGCGGGTTCGAGCCACCCGGGCGAACCGGGTTCCGCGAACGGTCCGGTCCGTTCGGGCGCAGGTCGGATACCCGCCGGGCGCGGTGGTGCGACCGTGCTCGATCGTTCCCAGGCAGGCACGCGCACCCAGCGGCCCGCTGCGGCTCCCTTCACCCGCCAGTCCCCTGTCCAGGCAACGCTGATGCGCAACGAGATCCTCAGCTCGCCCGGATCGTCGAAGGAAGTGCGGCGCTTCGGTTTCGACCTGCACGATCTGGAGGCCGGATACGAGGTGGGCGACTCGCTGGGTGTGCTGCCCGCCAACTGCTCCGATCTGGTCGAGGAGTGGCTCGCGGCCACCGGGCTGGACGGACACCGGACCGTCGAACTCGACAGCCGGGAACTGCCGCTCACCCAGGCGCTGCGGACGCACTTCGACATCACCAAGGTGAGTCAGGATCTGCTCGGCTTCATCGCCGAACGCAACCCGCACCCGCAGCTGGCCAAGCTGCTGCGCCGCGACAACCGCAACGAACTCGCCAGCTACCTGTGGGACCGCCAGGCCGTCGACGTGCTGCGCGACTTCCCCGTCCGCACCGATCTCGTCGACTGGCTCGGCGCACTGAAAAAGCTTCAGCCCCGCCAGTATTCGATCTCCTCCAGCCCGCTGACCACCCCGGACGAGGTACAGCTGACCGTCGGCGTGGTCCGCTACGGCGATCCCGTGGGTGAGACGGCCCGCCGTGGCGGCGTGTGCTCGACCTTCCTCGCAGACCGAGCCGGGGCCGAGGTACCGATCTTCCTACAGCGGGCGCCGCACTTCCGTCCGCCGCTGGACCCGACCGCGCCGATGATCATGGTGGGTCCCGGCACCGGGATCGCTCCTTTCCGTGGATTCCTGCACGAGCGCAGGGCGCTCGGCGCGACCGGCCGCAACTGGCTGTTCTTCGGCGACCAGCACGCCGCCCAGAACTTCTACTACCGCGCCGAACTGGAGGACATGTTCCGCTCGGGCTTCCTCACCCGGCTCGACCTCGCTTTCTCTCGCGACCAGCGCGAGCGGATCTATGTGCAGCACCGCATGATCGAGCACGGCGCCGAGCTGTGGGCCTGGCTGCGCGAGGGCGGCCACTTCTATGTGTGCGGGGACGCCGCCCGCATGGCCAAGGACGTCGACGACACCCTGCTGCGGATCGCCCGCATCCATGGCAAGCTCGACGAAGCCGCAGCGCTGGCCTTCAAGAAGCAGCTCGTCGCGGAGAAGCGCTACGTCCGCGACGTCTACTGACTCAGGCCGCCCGCACGGCGGGCGGGTTCAGCCGGGCGAAGTCGGGGAGCCGGTGGTACGGGTAGTAGGGGTAGGGCGGGGTGGTGGCGCTCGCGGCATCGAGGGCGGCCAGGTGCTGCGGGTCGAGCTGCCAGCCGACGGCGTCGAGGTTCTGCCGTAACTGCTCCTCGTTGCGGGCGCCGATCAAGACGGTGGCGACCGTGGGGCGGGTGAGCAGCCAGTTCAGCGCGATCTGCGGGACGCTGCGACCGGTCTCGGCGGAGATCCGGTCCAGGACGTCGACGACCGTGTAGAGATGCTCGTCGTCGACCGGCGGACCGGCCTGCGCCGTCTCGTGCAGTCGGCTGCCCGCTGGAAGGGGTTGTCCGCGCCGGACTTTGCCGGTGAGCCTGCCCCAGCCGAGCGGGCTCCACACGACCGCGCCGACCCCCTGGTCCGCGCCCAGGGGCAGTAGCTCCCATTCGTAGTCGCGGCCGACGAGCGAGTAGTAGACCTGGTGCGCCACCGGCTTTTCCAGGCCGAGCGCCTCGGCGGTGGACAACGTCTTCATGAGTTCCCACCCGGCGAAGTTGGAGACGCCCAGGTAGCGGATCTTGCCCGCGCGCACGAGATCGTCCAGTGCCGAAAGGGTTTCGGCGAGCGGGGTGCCCGCGTCGTAGGCGTGCAGTTGGAACAGGTCGAGGTAGTCGGTGCCGAGGCGACGCAGGGAGGCGTCGACGGCACGGAGGAGCCGGGCCCGGCTCGCACCGGCCTCGTGCGGACCCGGGCCGGTGGGCAGCGCGGACTTCGTGGACAGCAGGACCTGGTCGCGCCTGCCCTTGATCGCGGCGCCGAGCACTTCCTCCGAGGCGCCCTCGGAGTAGACGTCGGCGGTGTCGAAGAAGGTGACGCCCGCGTCCAGGCTGATGTCGACCAGGCGCCGGGCCTGGGCCGCATCGGTATCGCCCCAGGCGCTGAACAGGGCGCCGCGGCCACCGAAGGTACCGGCGCCGAAGCCGAGCGCGGGAACGAGAAGTCCGGATGCGCCGAGCCGACGGTATTCCATGAGAACTCCTAAAGGGTCTATAGTTCCGTTAACACGATCGACAGTACACCCGATCGCCGCTAAATGAAACAGGAGTTCCGTTATGGCGCACGACATTGCCTGGCCCGGCTCGGTTCGCCCAGGTGGACGCACTGCCCGGGTGCGCGAATCGGTGTTGGAGGTCGCCGGTGATCTGCTCGCCGAGCGCGGTTTTCCCGCCCTGGACCTCGCCGAGGTGGCGGCGACGGCCGGGGTCGGCAAGACCACCGTCTACCGGCGCTGGCGCACCCCGGCGGGCCTGGTCGCCGATCTGCTGATCGAGATGGCCGAGCAGTCGCTGCCGCGCGCCGACACCGGCGCCCTGCTCGACGACCTCACCGCCAATGCCCGCCTGGTCGCCGACACCCTGGCCGATCCCCGGCAGGGCAATCTGTTCCGCGCTGTCATCGCCGCCGCCACCGGCGACGAGACCACCGCCACCGCCCTGCACACCTTCTACGACACCCGACTCGCCGAATGGGCGCCCTGCGTGGAGGCCGCCGTGGAGCGTGGTGAAGCACCGCCGGGCACCGATCCGCGCGCGGTGCTCTCGGCGGTCTCGGCGCCGCTGTACTACCGATTACTCGCCAGCGGTGACCCGATCGACCAGGCCGCCGCCGACGCCGCCGCCCGCGCGGCCACCATCGCAGCCGCCGCGGGCACCTTCGTCGCCGAAAGCCGGGCGCATACGTAGACCAGCGCGATCACGTGGGCCGACGGCACCCGCAGGCCGACTACGCGGGTGCCGTGGTGCGCGACCGTCACCACCGGGCGGGTCGCCGTACCGCTCTGGGCTATGTCAGCGAACTGCTGGTTCCGCGGGGCGCCAGGCGGGATCGCGGCCCGCGAGGCCGAGCAGCCGGTCCAGCGCGGGGGCCGCGACATCGACTTCTACCACCGGACCGAAGAGGCCCGGGGTTCCCGCCGGGTCTGTGTCGCGCAGGAACTCGTGCAGGATCGCCAGATCGCGCGGATCGGCGTCGAAGGACTGTCCGGTCGACACGGCGAGGTCCCAGCCGTGGAGGACGAGTTCGTCCAGCGCGACGGTCGCCATGACCGGTGCGGGCAGGGTGATACCGCCCGCCTCGGCGTCGCCGTCCCAGGCGGCGGGTGCGCGCCAGGCGGCGGCGAGCGCGGTGAGGCGGGTGGGGATCAGGGCGCGCCAGTCGGCGGGCAGCGGATCGTCGAGGCTGGGCGGGGCGCTGGTGCCCACGGACTCCTTGGTGGCGGCCTGCCGGAATGCCTCGGTGAGGCCGACGACGTGCGCGAGCAGCTGCGACACCACGGTGTCGGCACACGGGGTGGGGGCGTCGAGCTGGTCGTCGGCGAGGCCGTCGACCACGGCGGCCAGGGACAGGGCGGCGGTGGCGAGATCGAATTGCGGTTCCATGCGGGCTCCTCGGCGACGACGGACGGCGTTACCGGTGCAGACGGCGCCCGTGCCCGGAATTCATCGGACCGCAGCTTGCCGAGTCGCACCGAGAGGCGCACGCTGGAATCGCAGGACCGATCACATCACCATGTCCGAGGTAATACCGAGGAGGATCGATGAGCGACACCGACCCCGCCCGCCCGCTGGACGAAGTCCCCGAGGCCGACCGCGTCGAGCAGGAACAATCGGCCTTCCGCGACGACGACGCGGACGATCCGGCCTTCGCCGACGCGGCCGACTACGACGAGGTCGCGGCGCGAGTCGCCCTGGACACCGGCAACGCGAACCCGGCCGACGTGATCGAGCAGACCATCGCCGTCCCCTACGAGGACGAGGAGATCGGCGCCGAGCGCTAGCCCGAGATCTTGGCGCGCACGGTCGCGTGCAGCTCGCGCAGGCTGGAACGTTCGGTCGCGACCTCGAGCACCCGCAGGCCGTGCGCGTCACCGGCCAGCTCCACCGCGAGTTCGGTGGGGTCGACCTGGCGGTGCGGGATGCGGTAGGCCGCGCACAGCGCCGCCAGATCCATGCCGTGCGGGGTGCCGAAGACCCGCTCGAACACGCCCGCGTACTGCGGGTCGCCCTGTTCGAGCAGCTCGAAGATGCCGCCGCCGTCGTCGTTGGCGACGACGATGGTGAGATTGTCCGGGCGCGGCTCGCCCCGGCCGATGAGCAGGCCGGACGCGTCGTGCAGGAAGGTCAGGTCGCCCATCATGGCGATGGTGCGGCCGGGATGGGCCAGCGCGGCGCCGACCGCGCCGGAGACCGTGCCGTCGATCCCGGCCACGCCCCGGTTGGACAGCACCCGCACGCCGGGGCGCGGCCGCGCGACCAGCGCGGCGTCACGCACCGGGTTCGAGGCGCCGAGCAGCAGCTGATCGCCCTCGCGCAGCGCGTCCATGACCACGGCGGCCACGTGCAAGCCGGTCGCCTTGGGGTGGGCGGCCAGCTCGTCGCGGACCACCGACCTGGCCTGCCGGTCGAGTTCGGCGCAGCGGGCCAGCCAGCCGGAATCCGGCGCGCCGCTGGTCACCGCGCGGGTGCCCGTGCCGACGACATTGCCGGACACATCGGGCCAGCGCGGGCCGGTGGTGAGCGCGTAGACGGTCACCTCCGGGTCGGCGAGCACGCGCGAGACCTGCCGGTGCAGGGTCGGACGGCCGGTGATGATCGCCTGGGTCGGCTTCAGCAGCGCCAACGCCAGCGGGTGCAGGGCCGGGCCATGCACGGGCGCGGTCGGCTCGGCCACGGTCGGCAGGGCGGCGAGTTCCGGACGCAGACCGGCGCCGTGGCCGGAGATGACCACCGTGTCGGGGGTGAGGTCGATATCGAGGGGGACGTCGAGGGTGGCGTACTGGGTCGCGGTCCAGGGCTTGTCGCCGTCGCGGCCCGGCGGCAGCGGGTCGGCGGCGAGTTCGGGGACCAGCGGCTCACGCAGCGGGATGTCGAACTGGACCGGTCCTGCGTTGCCCGAGCGGGTACCGCGCGCGGCGGCGAGCACCCGGCACACCGCCGAGCGCCACACGCTGTTCTGGCGCGGGTAGCTCTGCTCGCCCGCCTCGGCTTCGGCCAGCCCGAGGCTGATCGTGGCCCTGACCTGGCTGCCGAACAGCCCCATCTGCTCGACGGTCTGGTTGGCGCCGGTACCCAGCATCTCGTAGGGCCGGTTCGCGCTGACGACGATGAGCGGCACCCGCGCGTAGTTGGCCTCCAGCACGGCGGGGCCCAGGTTGGCGACCGCGGTCCCCGAGGTCATCACGACCGGCACCGGCCGCCCCGAGGACACCGCGAGCCCGATCGCGAGGAAGCCCGCGGTCCGCTCGTCGATGCGCATGTGCAGCCGCAGCTGCCCGGCCACGTCGGCCGCCTGCAGCGCGAAGGCCAGCGGGGCATTGCGCGAACCGGGGCACAGCACCACCTCGCGGACGCCGCCGCGCACGAGCTCGTCGACGACCACTCGTGCCTGCGCAGTAGACGGATTCACAAACCCCAGCCTGTCAGACCGGGATACGCACGTCTCCCCCTGGCCCGCGTTGGCTGCGTCACGGGCGCGTCGCCGAGGCCCTGTTCCGGGCTTACTCGACACTTCTTCCGGACAATTCTCCCGAATCGCACACCGGCCGACGCCTCTCTGTTCATAGGGTCGAGCGAAAATATTCGCGAATTCGCAACAGCATCACAAACAAAGAGAAATCCGATGCCGACCAAATGGCCTGGCACCGGATTTCTCCGGGTATTCGCGCAGCGACTCAGGCAGCGGGCTGCGTGAGATCCTGGATGCCGATGACGGATTCGATGATGTTGAGCACCGCGGAGGTGCCGCTGTCGACGGCGGCGCTGCCCGACTCGAGCACACCGAAGCCCGCGGCCGAGCCGGTGGTGAGGTCGGCGGAGCCGCTGGCCAGGTCGGCCGAGCCGCTGAAGGAACCGGTGCCGGAGCCCGTGTCGGCGCCCGCGATGGCGATGGGGCCGAGGAACATGGCGGCAGCGGCGGCAGCGGCGCCGGTGGCGGCGAGAGTCTTGCGAGAGATCATGAGAACCGAACTTCCTTTCAGCAATTCGCGTTTCGAACCGCTCGAAAGGCAACGTAATCGATGCGATCCGGAAGTTTCCACCGCCTCGACGACGCACTGATTTCCGGCTACTTCCGATTTTCCTGACGTTCACCCACACCGTTGTCCGTCTCACATTTTCCCGATCGGAATTTACCGCTGACCGAGAAATGATGTGGCGTGCGACTCCGCCACCGGCGTTACGTGAGTGTGGTCACCCGCGGACGTGAAAGGCCGGTGCGCCCCGGGATATCCCGGCGGCCGCACCGGCCTTCCGACGATCATCGGCGGGGGCTGCCCCGCCCGTGCTCAGCCCGCGTGCTTCTGCACCAGGTCGGCCACCCGCGGCAGCGCCTCGACGACGTGCTTCTTGGCGGAGCCACGCATCGACGAGTACACCTTCTGCAGAGCCGGACGCGAGGACGCCTCGGCCCGCGCGTCGGTGACCGCCAGCAGCGACTCGGCGACCTCGTCCGACTTCGACGTCAGCAGGTCGGCGAAGGTGCCGGTGCCCGAGGCGGTGAATTCGGCCCAGTACGGCTGGAGCTGGTCGAGCAGCTTGGGCGCCAGCGATGCGAGGGCATCCGGAACGATGGTCGGGCTGATCTTCTTGACCGCCGCGTACCCACCCTTCACGGCCAGGCCGGACGCACCACCTTTGTCCGAGACCTCGGCGTCGAGAACCTCGACGGCGTCAGCAAGGAAAGCCGGACGCTTGGTGTCGTCGAGCAGGGATTCAGACAGTGCTGCAACCACTTTCAGGTTCCTCCGGATCGGTTCGTTGAACGAGCAGCCGCAACTATACGCACCGGGTCGGTCCGGCACCGCGCGACCGCTCCACCTGCGGTGTCACGACCATGTACCACCGCGAGCGACTGTAGGGCAATAATCGGGGTCGTGACTTTCGATCCGAAGCTGTGGCGGCCCGTCCCCGGGTTCGAGGACCTGACCGACATCACCTATCACCGACATATCGAGCAGGGCACGGTGCGGGTGGCGTTCGACCGGCCCGAGGTGCGCAACGCGTTCCGGCCGCACACCGTCGACGAGCTCTATCGCGCCCTCGATCACGCGCGGATGTCCTCGGATGTGGGCGCGGTGCTGCTCACCGGCAACGGACCGAGCCCCAAGGACGGCGGCTGGGCCTTCTGCTCCGGCGGCGACCAGCGCATCCGCGGCCGCAACGGCTACCGGTACGCCGAGGGCGAGACCGCCGACACCGTCGACCCCGCGCGCGCGGGCCGCCTGCACATCCTCGAGGTGCAGCGGCTCATCCGCTTCATGCCCAAGGTCGTGATCGCGCTGGTGAACGGCTGGGCGGCCGGTGGCGGGCACAGCCTGCACGTGGTGTGCGATCTGACGCTGGCCTCGCGCGAGCACGCGCGGTTCAAGCAGACCGACGCCGACGTGGGCTCCTTCGACGGCGGCTACGGCAGTGCCTATCTGGCCAAGATGGTCGGCCAGAAGTTCGCGCGCGAGATCTTCTTCCTCGGCAGGCCGTACACGGCCGAGGAGATGCATCAGATGGGCGCGGTGAACAAGGTCGTCGACCACGACGAGCTGGAGAACGTCGCGCTGGAGTGGACCGCCGACATCAACGGCAAATCGCCGCAGGCCCAGCGCATGCTGAAGTACGCGTTCAACCTGCTCGACGACGGCCTGGTCGGTCAGCAGCTGTTCGCCGGGGAGGCGACCCGGCTGGCGTACATGACCGACGAGGCCGTGGAGGGCCGCGACTCGTTCCTGGAGAAACGCGCACCGGACTGGACCCCCTACCCCTGGTACTTCTGACGAGACAGGCGGACCCATGGAGATTCTCAACAGCCGGATCATCGTGCGGCCCAGCGATTACGCGCGCACGCTGGAGTTCTACCGGGACGGGCTCGGGCTGGCGATCGCCAGGGAGTACCCGGGCGGCACGGTGTTCTTCGCCGGGCAGTCGCTGCTCGAGGTCGCCGGGCACGGTGGCGGCGGGGAGCCGAGCAGTTTCGCGGGCGCGATCTGGTTGCAGGTGCGCGACATCGCCGACGCGGCGGCGGAATTGGCGCTGAAGGGAATCGCGATCGAGCGCCCGCCCGCGCTCGAACCATGGGGCCTGTGGGAGATGTGGGTGCGTGACCCGGACGGGGTGCCGCTGGTACTGGTGGAGGTTCCGGCCGAGCATCCGATCCGGCGCGATCAGCGCCGGTCCCCGGAGTGAGCTCGCCGCGGCCCGGCCGAGTTGCCGATCGGGGTCCGGCCGCGCACGATAGCTGCGAGCAAGCGCAAACAGACCCGTTGGCCGGGTCTTGTCGGTCGCATGACACGATCGAAGCCGTGAGGGCGCGCAGCAAGCTGTATCCGGAGGTGAAGGCGTGAGCAGAACGCTGCGGACGCTGCAGATGCCGACCGGTTCCGGTGTCGGCGAAGTGCTTCCCCACCTGCGGCAGGCGCTCGACGGCAGCGGCCCGGCCTGGCTGCCGATCCCCACCACCGATCGCCGCGAGGCACGCAGGCTCTCCGACGCGCTCAAGCCCGGCGATCCGATCGACGACGACGTCGCCCTGGTCGTGACGACCTCGGGCACCACCGGCATCCCCAAGGGCGCGCTGCTGGGCGCCGAGGCCCTGCGGGCCAGCGGCAACGCCACCCACGACCGACTCGGCGGACCCGGCAGCTGGCTGCTGGCCCTGCCCACCCACCACATCGCCGGGATCCAGGTGATGCTGCGCAGCATCCTGGCCGGGACCGAGCCGACCGTGCTGGACGTGTCGGGCGGATTCCTGCCCGAGGCGCTGGCCGGGGCCGTGGCCGCCATGCGCGGGCCGCGGCGCTACACCGCGCTGGTGCCCACACAGCTGATCAAGTCGCTGGACTCGCCGATCGCGGCCAAGGCGCTGGCCGAGCTGGACGCGGTGCTGGTCGGCGGGGCGGCCACGCCGCTGCCCGTCTACGACCGGGCCCGTGACCTGGGCATCAACGTGGTGCGCACCTACGGTATGAGCGAGACCTGCGGTGGCTGCGTCTACGAGGGCGTGCCGCTGGACGGCACCCTCATCCGGATCGAGGACGGCCGCGTGGTGCTGGGCGGGGCGATGGTCGCGCGCGGCTACCGCAATCTGCCCGATCATCCGGCCTTCGCCGAGCCCGGCTGGTTCCGCACCGAGGACGCGGGCACCTTCACCGACGGCGTGCTGACCATCTCCGGACGGCTCGACGAGGCCATCATGACCGGCGGCCTGCTGGTGATCCCGCAGGTGGTCGAGGCCGTGCTGGCCACCCACCCGGGCATTCGCGAGTGCATCGTGCTCGGACTGCCCGACGAGCGGCTGGGTCAGCGGGTGGCCGTGGCCGTGGTGCCCACACCGGGTGCCGCGCCGACACTGGACGAGCTGCGCGCGCACGTCGTGGCCGAACTGGATTCCATCGCCGCCCCCCGTGAGCTGGCCGTTCTCGACGAGATCCCGCTGCGCGGACCGGGCAAACCCGACCGGGCCGCGCTGCGCGCCCACCTGCAGGCCGACTCCGCGCGCTGACCCACCGGCTCTTGCACGGGCCGTGACATGCCGACGCAAGAGCCACGCAAGGCGGGGTGGGCACTGTAGGTCCCATGACTTACACACCCACTTCCGCGCTCGCCGTCGAGGCCGACGGCTTGGTCAAGGTGTTCGGCAAGCAGCGCGCCGTCGACGGGGTGAGCCTGGCCGTGCCGCGTGGCTCGGTCTACGGCGTGCTCGGACCCAACGGCGCGGGCAAGACCACCACCATCAAGATGCTGGCCACGCTGCTGCGTCCCGACGGCGGTAGCGCCCGGATCTTCGGCCACGACGTGGTCGCCCGACCCAATGCCGTGCGCTCGCTGGTCGGCGTCACCGGGCAGTACGCCTCGGTCGACGAGGAGCTCAGCGCCACCGAGAACCTCATCATCTTCGCCCGGCTGCTCGGCCTCAGCCGCCCCGACGCCCGGCGCCGGGCCGGTGAACTGCTCGACGAGTTCGACCTCGCCGAGGCCGCGAACAAACCGCTGAAGAACTTCTCCGGCGGTATGCGCAGGCGCCTCGACCTGGCCGCCAGCCTCATCGCCACCCCGCCGCTGCTGTTCCTCGACGAGCCGACCACCGGCCTGGACCCGCGCACCCGCGCCCAGATGTGGGACACCATCCGGCGCCTGGTGCGCGAGGGCGCCACGGTGCTGCTCACCACCCAGTACCTCGACGAGGCCGACCAGCTGGCCGACCGCATCGCCGTGATCGACCACGGCCGGGTGATCGCCGACGGCACCGCCGACGAGCTCAAGGCCTCCATCGGCGGGTCCTCGGTGCATCTCACCCTGGTCGACCGCGCCCAGCTCGACGAGGCCCGCCGCATCGTCGGCGACTTCCTCGGCGTGAGCGCGCAGATCAGTCCGGAGGCGGGTCGGCTCACCGCCGCGCTGCCCGATCCGAATCTCACCGCCGACCTGCTGATCCGCTTGCGCGACTGGGAGATCGGCGTCGAGGAGATCACCGTCAGCAAGCCGACCCTCGACGAGGTCTTCCTCACCATCACCGGCCACCCGGCCGAGGATTCCGACGACACCGAACGGAGCGCGGCATGACCGCAGTTCTCACGGCGCCCGCCCCCACCGCCGACCTCGCCGAGGTCAGCGACCGTCCGGGTCTGCGCGCGACCGTCTCCACCTCGTTCACCATGGCCTATCGCGGCCTGCTCAAGATCAAGCACAATCCCGAACAGCTCTTCGACGTGACGGTGCAGCCGATCCTGTTCACCGCGCTGTTCACCTACATCTTCGGCGGCGCCATCTCGGGCAGCGTCTCGAACTATCTGCCCGTGCTCATCCCCGGCATCCTGGTGCAGACCGTCGTGCTCACCTCGGTGGTCACCGGCACCCAGCTGCGCGAGGACATGGACAAGGGCGTGTTCGACCGCTTCAAATCCCTGCCCATCGCCCGCGTCTCGGCCCTGGCGGGCGCGCTGATCGCCGATATGGTGCGCTACGGCATCGCCTCCACGCTGACCATCATCGTGGGCCTGTGCCTGGGCTATCGGCCCGAGGGCGGCGTCACCGGTGTGCTCGCCGCCATCCTGATGGTCGTGGTGTGCTCGTTCGCGATCAGCTGGGTGTGGGCGCTGGTCGGCGTCACCGGCAAGAGCGCGGCCTCGGTGCAGGGCATCTCGATGATGGTGATGTTCCCGCTGACGTTCATGTCCGGCGCCTTCGCCCCGGTGAGCACCATGCCGGGCTGGATGCAGGGACTCAACCACGTCAACCCGGTGTACTACATGGTCAACGCCGCACGGGAGCTGATGAACGCCAACAGCTTCGGTGGTGACCTGGTGTGGTCGCTGCTCGGCGCGGTCGCGGTGATCGTGATCTTCGCGCCGCTGACCGTGCGCGCCTACATGCGCCGCGCCTGACAACCCACCCGCGACAACGGCATCCGGACGACTCCGGGTGCCGTTGTCGTGGATCAGGCCAGCGTGCCGACGATCTCGACGATGCGGTGCGCCGCGGCCGTGCGACGCACCGCGCCGGCGCGCTGCACGGCCCGCTCGATCGCCTCGGCGCCGACGGTCGCGCGGTGCAGGTCCAGGTGACGGGCCAGTTCCATCGACGGATTGTCCTGGCGGGCCACCGAGGTGGCGGCCAAGGCCAGCAGCTCCAGCCCGGCGGCGCGGTCGGTATCGGTGGCCAGCAGATAGGAACCCAGCGCGCAGCCCACCGCGCCGATCTGCGGCAGGTCGAAGTATTTCGTCAGCCGCTGGCTGGTCGCGGTGACGATGCTGTCGACCAGGTCGGCCGCCTCGTCCGCGCGGCCCTGCAGGACATAGGCGCTCAACGCGCCCGAGGCGACCATGAGCCCGCCGGGGCCGGGGGTGACGTCGAACTCCGGCCAGCCGAGCAGGTCCAGCGCGCGGCGGAAGTGCCCGAGTCCGGCGTCGATGTCACCGTCGGCCAGTTCGAGTTCGGCCACGGCCGTGGCGACGGTGGCGATGCGGTGGTTGCGACGGATGCCGGGGTCGTCGATCTGGCGGATGCCGGAATCGCTCGGGCGCAGGGCGAAGTCGAGTTCGGCCCTGGCCTCGGCCCGCCTGCCGCTACCGATCAGCGCGGCGGCCAGGTAGCACCGGCTCTCCATGATCTCGTCGTGGATGCGCAACCGGTCCATCAGGGCCAGCGAGCGGCGATAGTAGCGGACGGCCTCGTCGTAGCGCGCGGACTGGCCGCACAGCTGGGCCAGGTGCTGGCAGATGTTGGCCGCGCCCCAGACCTCGCCGGGACCGAGTTCGTCCAGCGCGCGCAGGGCATCGCGGGTCGAACCGCGCATATTGCCCAGGTTCTCCCAGAAGTTGGCGCGTCCGATCAGCGCGGCGACGCGCACCTGCGGTTGTGGCGAGCGCACCGAGTCGGCGAACAGGCGGCCCACCCGGTAGTCGCCCAGCGGCACACTGATCAACCGACCGAGGAACCACAGGCCGGGGTCGAGGCCGGGATGGGTGAGTAGGCGGCGGGCGCGCAACCGCACCGTCATCACCGGGCGGGTGTCGCCGCCGTTGAGGAACATCAGGTGCATCAGCGAGAGCACATGGGTGACCATCTGCAGGTCGGCGGCGTCGCCGGTGGTCGGTTCCGGCGGGGTGACGGCGACCACCCGCAGTGCCCAGCCGGTGAACTCCAGGTGCGCGCCGCGCATCATCCACAGCGTCGCGACCACCGGGAAGACCCCGTAGACGGTGGACGCGTCGCCGCGATCGGTCGCGGTGCGCAGTACGACGACCAGATTGTCCAGCTCGGCGCCCACCGCGAGCACCGCCGCCACCTGATCGCCCGCGCGGTAGGTGCGGATCGCGGCGGCGGCGAATTCCCGTGCCCACCGCCCCATCCGGTCGCGGACCAGCGCGGATTCGGCGCCGTCGGTCTCGGCGTCGATGGCCGCCAGCTGTTCGGCGCCGAATTCGCGGACGGTCTCGAGCATCCGGTAGCGGATGCTGCCGTCGTCGGGGTCGTCGAGCACGGTGAGCAGTGACTGGCCGACCAGCCCGTCGACGGCCATCGCCACATCGAGTACCTCGGCCCCGGCGGCGACCGCCTCCGCGGCGGACAAGGTGAACCCGGCCGGGAAGCGCGACAGCCTGCGCAACACCACCTGCTGATCGGGTTCGAGCAGATTCCAACTCCAGGCGATCACCGCGTGCAGGGTGCGATGCCGGTGCGGCGCGGCCCGATCGCCGCTGCGCAACAGGGCGAAACGGTGCTCGAGTCGGGTCTCGATCTCGGCCACGCTCATGGTGCGCACCCGCGCGGCGGCGAGTTCGATCGCCAGCGGCAGGCCGTCGAGCGTGCGGCACAGGCGCGCCACCGTCTCCGGGTCCAGGCGCACCTCGGGTCGCACCGCGCGGGCGCGGGCGCGGAACAGGTCGGTCGCGGGCGAACCCGCCGCGTCGATGGCCAGTGGCGCCAGCGGGTAGACGGTCTCGGCGGTGATCGCCAGTGGCGAACGGCTGGTGGTGAGCACGGTCAGGCCCGCGCAGACGCCGACGAGGTCGGAGACCAGGTCGGCGGCGGCCTCGATGACGTGCTCGCAGTTGTCCAGGATGAGTAGCGTCGGCCGCGCGTCGAGGGCCTCGCGCAACCGCCTGCCCGCGTCGACGGCGCGGCCCGCGCGCAACTGCGCCGAATCGCTGAGCTCGCCCAGGCCCATCACGTACCCGATCGCGGCCTCGATATCGACGCGCGCTTCGGCGCCCGAACTCGATTCGCCCTGTACCGAGGCCAATTCGACCAGCACCACCGGCATCGTGCGGCCCAGCCGCGCCCCGACCGCGTTGGCGACCCGGGTCTTGCCGGTCCCGCCGGGACCGAGGATCGTGGTGACCCGCGACTGTTCGACCATGGCGGCGATGGCGTCGAGATCGTCGGCGCGGCCGAGCAGTTCGTTGGGGGCGGCGCGCAGGCCGAGGGCGGTGGGCAGAGCGGAGTCGGCGCGACCGTCAGACCGGGCCGCGCCCGGCCGGAGGTCACCGATCTCGGCCTGGCCGCTCGGGTCGTCGACCATCCGCCCTGCACTGGTTCCAGACGAGTCGGCGCCGCGATGATCCCCGGCTGCGCCGCTCGACCAGCCTGTCTCGACCGGGGCGGTGGTGCCGGGATCGACCGTCTTCTCCGATGGACGCCGCGTCGGCGCGCTGGGCGCGGAGCGGTTCGGGTGGGTCCCGGTAGCAAGGCCGGGTAGCGGGATCGGGTCGCCGCGCAGGATCGAGGTGTTGAGGGCGAGCAGGGCCGGGCCGGGGTCGGCGCCCAGTTCTTCGATGAGGCGCAGGCGGTAGGTGGCGAAGACCTCGAGCGCGTCGGCGGTGCGGTCCGCGGCGGCGAGCAGGCGGATCAGGGTGGTGTGGGCGGGTTCGTCGAGCGGTTGGGCGTCGACGGCGGCGCGGGCGAGGGTGAGGGCGGCGGGGAGGTCACCCTGGACGGTGCGGGCGGCCAGTTCGATGCGGTCCAGATCGCGGCGCAGGTGGTCGGCGGCCGCGCGCAGGTCGTCGGCGGGGGCCGAGTCGGGCAGGTCGGCGCCGGGTTCGCCCCGCCACAGGGCGCGGGCGCGGGTGAGCGCGGACAGACAGTCGGCCAGCTCCCCGGCCGCGAGTCGCTTGTCGGCGCGGCGGGCCAGGGCCTGGGCGGCGGTCAGGTCGACGTCGTCCTCGGGCAGGGTCAGCCGGTATCCGGCGGGCCCGATCTCCAGCGCGCCCTCGGGCAGCAGCGCCCGCAGCCGCGAGACCTGCGTGTGCAGGGCGTTCATCGGCGCGCGCGGTGGCTGCTCACCCCAGACCTCCTCGACCAGCGCCTGGGCGCTGCGGGCCCGGCCGGGACGCACCGCGAGCGCGGTCAGCAGCAGGCGGGCTCGGGCGCCGGGAAGCGGGCGCAGCGAGCCGTCGCGACGGATCGCGATCACACCGAGCACGCCGACAACGGCGGCGTCGGCGGCGGGAGGCGGCCCTCCCGGACCAGGGTGCTGTGCAGACATGCCGGAAGTCATCGTATGTCGCGCACCGGCGACGCGTCGTCGCGAATTGTCACCACCCCGGCCTAGGCTGACGTCCATGGGCGACTTCGAGGTGATTCGGCGCACCAGCATCGCCGCCGCACCGGACCGCATCCGCGGCTATATCGACAATTTCCACCAGTGGCTGCTCTGGTCACCGTGGGAGGACGCCGACCCCCAGCTGGCCCGCACCTACACCGGACCCGAATCCGGCGTCGGCGCGCGCTATGCCTGGCGCGGCAATCGCAAGGCGGGCGCGGGCACCATGGAGATCAAGGCCGACGCCGAGCGCGAGATCGGCATCGAGCTCACCTTCGAGAAACCGTTCAAGGCCACCAACTTCGTCACCTTCACCCTCGTCCCCAGCGGCGCGAACACCGAGGTCACCTGGACGATGACCGGCACCCACTCGGGCCTGATGGGTGTGCTGGGCAAGGTCTTCCCGATCGACAACATGATCGGCAAGGATTTCGACAAGGGCCTGGCCCGGCTCAAGACACTCGCCGAATCCGCCTAGTCCCCGGCACGCGGCTAGGCTTCGGACCATGGCTACAGCTGCGGAATGGATCGAGGGCGCCCGGCCGCGGACGCTGCCCAACGCGATCGCGCCGGTCCTGGCGGGCACCGGTGCCGCCGCGTCGATCGACGGCGCCGTCTGGTGGAAAGCGATACTGGCCCTGGTCGTTTCGCTGGCCCTGATCGTGGGCGTGAACTACGCCAACGACTACTCCGACGGCATCCGCGGCACCGACGACGTGCGCGTCGGCCCGCTGCGCCTGGTCGGTTCGAAGCTGGCCTCCCCCACCGCCGTTCGCACCGCCGCGGTGCTCAGCCTGGCCCTCGGCGCGGTCGCTGGCCTGGTGCTGGCGGTGACGACGGCCTGGTGGCTGGTGCTGATCGGCGCGCTGTGCCTGGCCGGGGCCTGGTTCTACACCGGCGGCAGCAAGCCCTACGGCTACAGCGGTTTCGGCGAGATCGCGGTGTTCGTGTTCTTCGGCCTGATCGCGGTGCTGGGCACGCAGTATGTGCAGGCGCTGCGGGTCGACTGGGTCGGGCTGCTGCTCGCCATCGGTGTCGGCGCGTTCTCCAGCGCGGTCCTGGTGGCCAACAACCTGCGCGACATCCCCACCGACACCGAGTCCGGGAAGGTCACCCTCGCGGTGAAACTCGGCGACGCCCACACCCGTACCCTGCACCTTGCCCTGCTGGCCGTGCCGTTCGTCCTCAGCCTCGCACTGGTGGCCCGCACCCCGTTTGCCCTGGTAGGTCTGCTGGCCGCCCCGCTCGCCGTGCGCGCCAATGCCCCGGTCCGCACCGGCAAGAACGGCCTCGAATTGATTCCCGCCCTCCGCGATTCCGGCCTCGCTCTGCTGGCGTGGTCGGCACTGAGCGCCTTGGCCGTCGGCCTGGGCTGAGTCCGGCCCGCGCGCTCAGGCCGGTAGCCGCTCCGGCTCTTCGGAGGACCGGTTCGGCGGAACATGGGCCCGGATCAGCTCGGCCAGATGGCGCCCCGTCCGGTCCAGCGGTTCCGCGCTGCGCTGCGCCAGTGACATCACCACCGCACCCTCGATCGCCGCGATCACCGTGGTCGCCAGAGACAGCGCGGTCTCCGGTGCCACCTGCTCGGCGCGTAGCCGCGCGGCCAGCGCCTGCTCCCAGTCGTCGAACGCCGCACCGGCCGCGTCGGCGGCCTCGGGCGCTTCCGAACGCCCCAGCGCGGCGGCCACGACCGGGCAGCCCGCGAGGAAATCACTCGATTCCACGACCGTCTTCCACGCCTCGGTGAACGAGGTGATGGTCGCCTCGGGATCGGATCGGCGGCCGAAGGTCTCGATCAGCCCGGTCATCGCGCACCCGGCCACCCTGGTCGCCTCGGTGATCAGCTCGGATTTGCCGCCGGGGAAGTTCAGGTAGACCGTCCGGCGCGAGATCCCGCTGTGGTCGAGCAGCCGGGTGACGCCGGTCCCGGCCACGCCATAGCGGCGCACCAGATCGATCGCGCTCTGCACGAGTCCGTCACGCGCTGCCATCGGCGTCCTTTCGTTCGGTCGATTGAAGTATACCGATCGGTGTACTACCGTCGGGCCAGTACACCGATCGGTGTACTTCAATGCGGAGGAGTCGACGATGACAGCCCTGAGCGATCCGCTCGCCCTGCCCTGCGGCCAGGTGCTGCCCAACCGGCTGATGAAGGCCGCGCTCAGCGAGGGCCTCGGCACCGCGGATTTCGGCCCCGACGAGCGCCTCGAACGGCTCTACCGCCGCTGGGGCACGGGCGGCTTCGGCCTCATCGTCACCGGCAATGTGATGGTCGACCGCACCCAGCTCGGCGAGCCGGGCAATGTCGTCGTCGAGGACGATCGTCACCTCGGCGCGCTGCACCGCTGGGCCGAGACCGCCAAGGCGGGCGGCGCGCGCGTCTGGATGCAGATCAACCACCCCGGCCGCCAAGCCAACCCGCTCGCCTCCAAGGCGCAGCCGGTCGCGCCCTCGGCCATCGCGCTCGACATCCCCGGCCTGCCCACACCCCGCGAGCTCACCGACGCCGAGATCACCGATCTCGTGCGCCGCTACGCCACCACCGCGCGCGTCGCCGAGGCCGCCGGTTTCGACGGTGTGCAGATCCACGGCGCGCACGGCTATCTGGTCTCGCAGTTCCTCTCGCCGCTGGCCAACCAGCGCACCGACCGCTGGGGTGGTGACGCGCGGCGCCGCGCCCGCTTCGTGCTCGAGGTGGTGCGCGCGATCCGCGCCGAGGTGGCCGATTCCTTCGCGGTCGCGATCAAGCTCAACTCCGCGGACTTCCAGCGCGGCGGCTTCAGCGAGGACGAGTCACGCGCGGTGATCAGCCTGCTGGCCGCCGAACGGCTCGACCTGATCGAGATCAGCGGCGGCAGCTACGAATCGCCCGCGATGATGGGCAGGCCGGTCACCCGTTCGGCGAGCACGGCCGCGCGCGAGGCGTACTTCCTCGACTACGCGCAGTCGGTCCGCACCCTGGCCGGATCGGTGCCGCTGGCGGTCACCGGCGGCTTCCGCACCCGCTCGGCGATGGACGCCGCGGTCGACTCGCACGAATGCGATGTGGTCGGCCTGGGCCGCCCCAGCACCCTCACCCCCGACGCGGCCGACGATCTGCTGCGTGGCCGCACCAGCAGGCTGCACTCGCCACAGATCTCGCTGCGCCTGCCCGCCGCGCTGATGGCCATGGCGAGCATCAAGGCCATGGAAGGCGCGCTGGACCTGCAGTGGCACACCGACCAACTGCACCGCCTCGGCGCGGGCGACGACCCCGATCCCGGCCGCACGCCGTGGTTCACCGCCGCGACCATGCTCAAGCGCAACGGCTTCGACGCGTTCCGCAGCAGAAGAGGTTCGACCACGAAGAAGGACCCCGCCCAGCGCAAGTTCGAGATCGAACGCGCCGTCGGCCGCTATCTGGGCAATCCCGTGGTGCGCGGGCTGAGCCGGATCGGCGTGCGCACCACCTTCGCCACCGAACTGGAGACCACCGGCCGCAAGTCGGGTCAGGCCAGGATCGTGCCGGTCTCGGTGTCCTTCGACGACACCGGCGCCTGGGTGATCAGCCAGCACGGCACCCGCTCGGGCTGGGCGGCCAATATCGGCGCCGAGCCGAAAGTCCGGGTGCGCCAGGGCGATCGCTGGCGCACCGGGGTGGCGCAGCTGCGCCCGAGCGACGACGTGGCCGCCCGGGCCCGAAGCTTCGCCCCGAATCCGGTGTTCGCCGGGCTCACGGCGGCGACGTTCCGCGCGCTGGCCAGCGACCCGGTCTCGGTGCGGATCACCTTCACCGACTAGTCGCCGTCGGGCACCAGGATGCCGAGCACCCAGTTGACCAGCGTGATGATGACACCGCCCCACAGCGCGGCCCAGAAACCGTCCACGCGCAGGCCGTAGTCGGTGATCTCGGTGATCTTGGCGGTGAGCCAGAGCATGCCCGCGTTGACCACCAGCAGGAACAGCCCGAGAGTGAGGATCACGAAGGGCAGGGACAGGAGTTTCACGATCGGCTTGATCACCGCGTTCACGGCGGTGAACACCAGCGCGACGAGCACGATGACCAGGGCCTTGCCCCAGTTGCCCCATTCCTGGGACCAGTCCGGCGGCACGTAGATGTCGATTTTGTCGATCCACGCGGCCGCTGCCCAGATGGCAACGGCGTTGATGACCAACCGTATTGCTAGCTGCATACCCGCCATGCTAGGCCCGGAATCGGACATCGCGGCGGGTCTGACACGAATCCCGGGCGCCGAATTCAGGCCGCGCGGTCGAGCATTGCGTGGATGTCGGCGCGCAGCGTGGCCACCGCCTCGGGCCCGCCGAGCAGCGTGGTGGTCGCGGACCCGTCCGCGCGCAGGATGCCCAACAGCAGGTGGGCCGTGCGGATCTCGCGGTCCTTGCGGTGGATCGCCTCGCGCAGCGAGAGTTCCAGCGTCTTCTTGGCCGCGGTCGTGAACGGGATGTGCCCCCAGTTGCCGCCGAGTAGTCGCCCGAAGACACCACGCTTGGGTTCCGGTTCGGCGCGGTCCCACGCCTCGGGCCCGAAGTTCTCGGCGACGCTGGCCTGCACGGCGTCGAGATCGATCCCGATCGAGCGCAGGGCCTCGGCGTCGTCGGCACCCAGCGGCGTCTCGTCCGAGCGCGTGGCCAGGGCGGCGCGCACGCCGTCGGCGGTGATTCCGCGCGCGCTCAGCACCCCGGCGAGGTCGGAGTCGGCGTGGGTGACCACGCCGAGCAACAGGTGTTCCGGCCCGATCCGGGACGCCCCGAGTTCCCTCGCGTCCTCCTGGGCGACCACCACGGCCACGCGGGCGTTCTTGCCGAATTTCTCGAACATCAGCGGGTTCCACCTTTCCGGTTGTGCTTCTGGTGCACGGCCTGCTTGCTCACCTCGAGTGCCTCGGCGATGGCCTGCCAGGACCAGCCGTTGGCTCTGGCATTGGCCACCTGGATGGTCTCGAGCCGGTCGGCCAGCCTGCGCAGGGCGAGTACCGCGCGCAGACCGACCGCGGGATCGGGATTTCCGGCCGCGGCGGCGAGCGTTGTCGCATCGGTCATGGTGTCAATTTTGATTGACGATCCTGGCGTTGTCAACAAAAATTGACATCGTTGAGCGCGAACGGACCCGCGAGAAGTCGGGGAGGGAGGGTCAGCCGTTCCAGCGGCCGGTGGCCGCGAACTCGTCGAGGACGGCGGTCGGGCCGACGAGGTCGAGTTGCTGCTCGGCTACCCAGGTGTCGTCGAAATACGTTCCGGCGTAGCGGTCGCCACCGTCGCACAGCAGCGTCACCACGCTGCCGCTGCGGCCCTCGGCCAGCAGTTCGGCGATCAGGGCGAAGGCGCCCCACAGATTCGTACCGGTCGAGCCGCCGACGCGACGGCCCAGCACCGCACTGGCATGGCGGGCGGTGGCGATCGAGGCCGCGTCGGGCACCAGCATCATCCGGTCGACCACCTGACCGACGAACGACGGCTCCACCCGCGGCCTGCCGATCCCCTCGATCCGCGACGGCATCCCCGTCTCGTAGCCCGCGTCGCCGGTCTCGTATCCACCGAAGAAGGCCGAGTGCTCGGGATCGACCACGGCCAGCTTGGTCGCGTGCCTGCGATAGCGCAGGTAGCGGCCGATGGTCGCGCTGGTGCCGCCGGTCCCCGCGCCGACCACGATCCACTCCGGCACCGGATGGGTCTCCAGCGCGAGCTGCTCGAAGATGGATTCGGCGATGTTGTTGTTCCCACGCCAGTCGGTGGCCCGCTCGGCATGGGTGAACTGGTCCATGAAATGCCCGCCGGACTCCTCGGCCAGCCGCTTGGCCTCGGTGTACATCTCCGGCGGCCGCCGCACGAAGTGACAGCGCCCGCCCTGCGCCTCGATCAGCGCGATCTTCTGCGGCGAGGTGGACGCGGGCATCACCGCCACGAAGTCCAGCCCGAGCAGCTTGGCGAAATACGCCTCACTGACCGCCGTCGAGCCCGACGACGCCTCGACCACCGTGGTCCCCTCGGTCACCCAGCCGTTGCAGATGGCGTAGAGGAACAGCGAGCGCGCCAGCCGGTGCTTGAGGCTGCCGGTGATGTGGGTGGACTCGTCCTTGAGGTAGAGCTGCACCGGCCAGTCGGCGGGCAGCGGATAGCGCAGCAGATGGGTGTCGGCCGAGCGCTGGGCGTCGGCGTCGATCAGCCGGACGGCGTTGTCGACCCAGGCGCGCGGGGCGCTGTGGTCGACGACCTTCACGCGGCCGACCCGTCGTCGTCACCCCGCAAGCGGGCCCGCAGTTGCGCCTTGTCCTGGCGACGCCGGGCGTCGACGATCGCGATGTCCTCGTTGACCTTGGTCCGCAGCGACTTGAACAGGGTGAGCGAGAGCGGCATCGCGACCAGCAACGCGAACAGCGCGGCGACGATGATCGGGATATCGACCCCGATCAGCGCGGCGACGCCGATAATGAGCGCGGCGATCACCACCACCAGGCCGAGGCGGGCCAGCGTGTAGAGGGCCAGATTGCGGAAAAGCCGCTTTCCCGCGCCTGAACCTTGCTGACCGGTTGCTTCACTCACGCCAACAGCCTAACCCCGCGACCGGACCGCTCGGCGCAGCCCCGTTCGCGGCTTTTGTCTATTACTTCCCCTTTACCAACAGTAGGTGGTTCGACTAGGTGGGGGTCGCAGTGCGACGATGACGCCATCTGATGAGGGAACTGTCGAGAACGGAGAGGTTAGCTATGACTGCGATCACCGTCGGCGGCCAGGACACTCTGCTGACACCAGGCCAAGTGGCCGCCATGTTCCACGTAGACCCGAAGACCGTCACACGGTGGGCTCATGCGGGCAGGCTCGGTTCGCTGCGCACGCCGGGCGGACATCGCCGCTTCCGCGAGTCCGAAGTGTTGCAGTTGCTCAGGTCGCTCACCACCGAGGCAGCCCCGCGCTGACCCCACACCGGCGACGCGAGCCTGTCGGGGCTCGCGTTTGCCGGGTATTTCCCTTCCGTTGCGGATGTGCACACGGCGCGGACACGGCTACCCTCGATACCAGGAGGTGAGCGACGTGACGTACCTGTTGGCACTCATCGCGATCGTGGCCGTGGCGGTGCTGTGCTGGAAGGCGTTCGGCCCCGAGAAGCCCCATCCGAACTCCACCCGTCGACCGATCCTCGGTCCCGACGACGATCCGGAATTCCTCTGGCGCCTCGGTAAGCAGCACCGCGACGATTCCGGCGATCTCTGAGACCGGCCGTGGCCCGGCCCACCCGCCGGGTCGGCTCGGCATCATACCGGCCAGTCGGGATGAAACATGCCATCGTGAGCTGGCACACACACCCCCGATTGCAGCGCGAAAAACCCGGGTAGATAACGTATTCCGGTGATCGATGTGCAGCAGGGTTCCATTCCGACCACTTGGCGCGCGGCCGACGGCAGCGCCGTGACGTTCACCGAGGCACGGTCGGCATGGACCAGTGCGGCACACGAGGTGCTCGCCGCGACCGCGTCGCGCTTCAACAACTTCATCGTCAACACCGAGCTGGCGGAACTGGTCCAGGAAGAGTCCGGGATCCGCACCCAGGTGAAGTGGCAGCACTGGCTGCCCGTCGTGCTCGACCGCGTCGCCGAGCACTGTCACAAGAACAACGAACCGCCGCTGAGCGCCCTGTGCGTGCGCCGCAACCAGACCGTCGGCACCGGCTACCGCTACATCCTCGAACTCGCGGGCCTGCCCATCCCCGACGACCTCGAGATGCACGCCGCCGCCGCCCGCTGGCAGTGCTACCAGCACTACGCCACCGACCTCCCCGCCGACGGCGGCCTGCCCACCCTCCCCCCGAAGGTCGCCGCCGTCCGCCAGCGCACCTCCCAGGACCTGGCCGCCACCGAAGCCGCCGAAGCGGTCGAAGCCAAGCGCACCGCCACCTCCCGCCGCACCGTCACCATCCCCAAGCCCGAACCCGTCCGCAAACCGGTCTGCCTCACCTGCCACGTAGAACTCCCCGCCAACAAGATCTGCTACTACTGCTGATCCCCGATCATCACCCGATGCCTGGACGCTCCCCGGAGCATCCGGGCATCGTCGTCCCCAGACCCGTCGCCCCGGCCTCGACGCGATAGACCACCTCTTTCCCCCGCTGCTTCGGCGTCCACCCCCGGCGAAGCGCGCGGTGCACAGCCCCTGCCACCACCCGCGGAGTGATGACCGTGCCGTGCTCCACCCAGGTCACCATGCGCTGCCCCGCCCCTTCGGCGATCTCGACGACAATCCCCAGCCCCGGCTCGTCATCCGGCGAGACGACCCACCGATAACATTCCCCGTCCAGATGCAGAATCCGTGTTCCCCGCCGTGCGATACCCATGCGCCCACTGAACACACCGCGATCCCGCACCCGCAAACGATTTTCGAGCCGAGCCCACCACACGCGGCCGCACGGTCGAGCGCTTCGATCTCTATCGCGGTAATGAACTCGGTGACCTCCGAGCTATACATGCCCCCAGCTGTTCATTCACACCGGTGGACAAGCCGTTCACAGCGAACGAGTGCCACACACATCCCGCTGACAGTCTCGGGGTCCGCCCGCTGATTTCCTGGCGCCGAGTGGCAGCTGAGCATGTCCTTAGCTGATCTGCGATCGTTCCGGCGCAATTGACATAGTCTTGGTATGGGCCTCTGGACAGATCAATTCCTCGCCCCGGCCGAGGCATTTCTCCCGGAGGCGGCGGAGTTCGCCGAGCTGGCGGCGGGGATGATTCGCGATCAGGTGGCGTGCGCGCCCTGGACGCTGGTCGCCGGTGAGCTGTCCGCCAACGCGGAACTGCCCTATGCCGGGATTCTCGGTGATATCCGCTGGAGCATCAGTGACGGCTCGATGACCGTCGGCGACGAGCGAAGCACCGAACGCGCCGAGTGGGCCGGAGATCAGGTGCCGCCCTGGGGCCAGGCTCTCGAAGTCGGCCGGGTGCTGGCGAGTGGGATCGATCCCGCGGATATCCGGCCCGCGCTCGCCGCCGCACCGTATGGACAACAGGACATCGCCATCGTCTTCGACCAACTCGACTTCGGCAATCCCGTGGTGCTGAACCATTTCTGGTGCGAAGACAGCCGAATCCAGCTGACCTGTTTCGCACTCGCTCGCCCACAGCATCGACCGCTGTCTGCCAGTACGCTCGCCGATCCGGACAACGGACCGGTGCACGCGGTACAGACGTTCGTGTCGGTCGGCTACAAGCTGGGCGACAGCACACCGTGCCCGGCGATCGCAGCTGCCGCTGCGCGAGTCCTCGGACCGGACCTGGTGGTAGGTCGGACGATCAGTTGAGACCCGCGTAGCTGTGCAACCCGCTGATCACCATGTTGATGATGAACAGGTTGAACAGCATCGCCACGAAACCGGCGATGTTGATCCAGGCGGCCTTGGTGTCGCGCCAGCCGGAGGTGGCTCGGGCGTGGAGGTAGGCGGCGTAGAGGACCCAGGCGATGAAGGAGCAGGTTTCCTTGGGGTCCCAGCCCCAGAAGCGGCCCCAGGCGGCTTCGGCCCAGATGGCGCCGAGGATGACGCCCGCGCCGAAGAGAGGGAAGCCGATGATGGTGGTTTTGTAGGCGAGTTGGTCGAGGCTGCGGGCGTCGGGGAGGCGGCGGGCGATGGTGCCGAGGATGTTGTTGGATTCCTCGCCCGCGGGTTGGCGCATGCGGTACAGGTACAGCAGGCTGGCTACGCCGGAGACCAGGAAGACGCCGCTGCCGATGCTGACGATGGTGACGTGGATGGGCAGCCAGAACGAGCGCAGCGCGGGGACCACGGGGGCGGCGTCGGCGTAGAGGACGGTGCCCGCGAGGAACATCAGGATCAGCACGGGGACCAGCAGGAACGCCCACATGGCCCGGTAGCGCTGGTCGCGCAGGAAGTACAGGCCGATCACCACGGCGGCCGCGGTGGCCATGGTGGTGAACTCGTACATGTTGCCCAGCGGGAAGCGGTGGGTCGCGAAACCGCGCAGCACGATCGAGCCCACGTGCAGGGCGGCGCCGACGATCAGCACGGCGAAGGCCATGTTGCCGAGGCGTTCGCTCAGCGGCTTGACCGGCGGCGCCTCGATCCGGCCGGGGACGTCCGGGTCGGCGGGCGCGCCCACGGTGACCAACTCGCGCGCGGCGACCTGCTTGGCGCGCGCCGAGGCGTACTGCACGATCAGCAGGACCGTGGCCAGGGCGTAGATCGCCATGGCCGACATGAAGGCGAAATCGCTGTAGCGCGCCAGCGTCTCGTCGATCTGCATCAGTTCTCCGCTCCCAGCAGCCGTGCCCGCAGTCGATCGAATTCGCCGCCCCAGCCCGCTTGATCGCTTCTGGCCAGGCCGCCCATCTCTACTACGGTGCGTCGTTGGTCCACGGTACCCGTACCGCTGTCGGCGGGGTAGGCCCGGACCCAGATCCGGCGCCGCTTCACCAGCAGCGATACCAGCAGACCGGCCATCATGGTCAGCGCGCTGATCAGCACCCACTGCTGGGCGGGGTCGTGCGAGACCTGCAGGTTGACGAATTCCTTCGCCCCGTCGAAGCTCACCTTCGTCCCGTTGGGCAGCGTGGTCGACTCCCCCGGCCGCAGGTTGACCCTGGCCTCCTTGGTGAGCCTGCCCTGCTTGATCATCTCCGGGTCCAGCGCGAACAGCGACTGCGAGCGGCCGGTGTCCAGGCCGGTGTTGCCGCGGTAGATGTCGACGGCGACGGCCGGATCGTCCATCCGCGGGAACGACGAGGTGAGCAGGCTGCCGTGCATCAGCGCGGTGGGCGCGAACAGGCCCTCGATGGCGATCTGGTTCTGGCGGCGCTCCTCGTCGGTGGCGTACATGCCGCCGGGCGGGTCGATGCGCAGGGCGCCGCTGGACAGGAAGGTCTGGGCGTCGTCGGGGCGCCACTGGATGGTCTCGGTGCGGGTCTGCCCGTTCGGGAAGGTGACGGTGAACGTCGGCGCGAAACCGTGTCCCTGCAGGTAGACGCGGTCACCGGCGACGCGCAGCGGGTGGTTCACCGCGATCTCGGTGCTGCGCCAGGTGTCGGTGCTCAGGTCGGCACCGGCCTGGTAGTCGATGTTGGAGGTGAACATCTCGGCCTGACCGTTGGGCAGGTAGTCGGCCTTGAAGTCCTTGACCTTGACGCACAGCGGGGTCATCCCGGTGCCGTCGTTGACATTGCCCGCGCGGAACGAGTCGAACACCGCGGGCGAGGTGGTGCAGAAACCGGGGCCGTTGTCGGCGATCACGATGACATTGCCCTCGTAGCCGAACAGCTTGCCCAGCGCGATCGCGACCAGCAGCCCCACCAGCGACAGGTGGAACACCAGGTTGCCGAACTCGCGCAGGTACCCCTTCTCCGCCGACAGCGTCACCTCGCCGTCGCGCTGACCGGGCCGCACCTCGGTGCGCCAGCCGCGCAGTTGTCCGCGCGCCTGCTCGACGAAGGCGGCGGCGTCGACGTCGACGGTCTCGCTGCCGTGGTGCGGCAACCGGCCCAGATTGCGGGGCGCGGCCACCGGCGGCGTGCGCAGCGAGCGGTAGTGGTCCCAGCAGCGCGGCAGGATGCAGCCGACCAGCGAGATGAACAGCAGCACGTAGATGGCGGTGAACCAGAAGCTGCCGAACACGTCGAACAGTTCGAAGCGGTCCATCCACGGACCCAGCGTCGGCCGATCGGCGATGTACTGGTCGACCTTCTGCGCGTTGAGGCTGCGCTGGGGCAGCAGCGCGCCGGGGATCGCGGCCAGGGCCAGCAGGAACAGCAGGACCAGGGCGGTGCGCATACTGGTCAGGCCACGCCACGAATTGCGGACCAGGGCCCAGGCGCGCCCCGGCAGGGACTGCCTGCGGGGCGGGGCGGGGGTGGTGGGTGGAGTCAGTGTGTCAGTCATCAGATCGGGAGAGTCACCTCGGAGACGAAACCGTCGCGCACCCAGCCGACGAACTGGTCCCATGCCCCCGTGACCAGCGCGACGCCGACGGCGACGAGCAGAACACCCCCGATTACCTGGATGGTGCGCGAATTGCGCCGCAGCCAGCCCACACCGCGCAGCGCGCCCGCCGAACCGAACGCCAACACCACGAAGGGCAGGCCGAGTCCGAGGCAGTACGCCACGATCAGCACCACTCCGCGCACGGCGGTGGTGCCCTCGGTGCCCGCCGACACCGCCATCACACCCGACAGCGTCGGGCCCAGACACGGCGTCCAGCCCAGCGCGAAGACCCCGCCGAGCAGGGGCGCGCCGACGATGCTGGTGAAGCGGCGCGGTTCCATCCTGGTGTCGCGCTGCAGCGCGGGCACCAGACCGATGAACACCAGACCCATCAGGATCGTCACCACACCACCGATGCGCTGCAGCAGCTCCCGGTTGACGTTGAGGGTCTGGATCACACCGAACACGGTGGCCGTGGCCAGCACGAACACCACCGTGAACCCGGCGACGAACAGTCCGGCGGCACCGGCCACCCGCAGCTTGGCGCTACGGCGCGTGGCGGTGAGCGTGCTGGCCTGCGCGGTGGTGGCCGGAGGTGCCTCGGCCCCGACCAGTCCGGCGAGATAGGACAGGTACCCCGGCACCAGCGGCACGACACACGGTGAAGCGAACGACACCAGGCCCGCGAGCAGGCAGGCTCCCAGCGCCAGCAACAACGGACCCGATGCCGCGGTCTGCTGGAAGGAATCCCCGACTGCGGCGAGCACCATCACTCGGTGGTGTCTTCGTCACGCTGCTCGTCGCGCGGCAACGACAGGGTGCGCTCGGTTTCGGCCGGTTCCGACGGGCCGAAATCGAACAGACCGGCACCGGCGACGCTGCGCGGCACGGTCGCGATGCCCGCCCAACGATCGTCTACGGTCCAGCCCGCACCCATCCTGCGGGCGCCCTGGCGGGGACGACACGCGGTCAGATTTCCGGGACGACGACGGCTCACTGCTTCTCCTCGGCGATGGTCTCGACCACGGGCTGCAGGTCCTCCGCCAAGAGCGAGCGAAGGAACACCGCGGCGACCCGGTGCTGACGATCCAGAATCAGCGTGGTCGGAATGACACTGGTGGGAAAGTTTCCGCCGAGAGCGAGCAAGGTTCGCATCGACGGGTCGTAGATGGACGGGTATTCGATCTTGTTGTCCACCACGAAGTCCTGGGCCTTGTCGCGCTGGTGATCGCGGACATTGATACCCAGGAACGCGACGCCCTTGTCCTTGGTCGCCGCGTAGACCTTTTCGAGTGCGGGCGATTCGGCGCGGCACGGGCCGCACCACTGCCCCCACAGATTCACGACCACGACCTGGTTCGGGAAATCAGCGACCGAGACGGTCTTCCCCTCGTTCATCAGGTCGGGCCCCGACAGCGTGCCGATCGTCCCGCGGCTGGCGGGCGGATCGTATCTGATGTCGGTTCTACCACCCGGCGACACGAATTCGAAGGTGCCGCCGCCGGTTGCCACCGCATCGGTACCGGTCGAGCAGCCCGCTGCCGCGACGATCACCAGCAGGGCGGACAGCGCGGCGGTCACCACCCGCGGCCGACGGCCACGGGCTGGTCCCGATGCGGTGCGGCGGCTCATGCGCCGTGTACCGCCGGATCCGAGGCCCCGGCGGGCTCGGAGTAGACGATGTCGACGAGGGTGTCGCCGTGGTAGACCAGCGAGGTGAGCGAGGCCAGCGAGCACTGCCGGTTGCGCGGGTCGTGCCAGAGGCGCTGACCCTGCAGGAACCGACGCAGCGTCCACACGGGCAGCTGATGCGAGACCAGCACCACCTCGTGCCCGGCGCCCTCGACGCGCGCCTTGTTGACCGCGGCCAGCATGCGATGGGCGATCTGCAGGTACGGCTCGCCCCAGGACGGGGTGAACGGGTCGCGCAGCTTCCACCAGTGCCGCGGCTTGCGCAGCGCGCCGTCACCGACCGAGACGCGCAGGCCCTCGAAGGTGTTGCCCGCCTCGATGAGGTTCTCGTCGGTGCGCACGACCACATCGTGCGCGGCGGCGATGGGCGCGGCGGTCTCCTGGGCGCGCTGCAGCGGAGAGGCGATCACCAGGGAGATGTCGTGGTCGGCCAGCGAACGGGCGACGGCGGCGGCCTGCGAGCGGCCGGTCACCGACAGGCTGAAGCCGGGCAGACGGCCGTAGAGGATGCCGTTGGGGTTGTGCACCTCGCCGTGGCGCAGCACGTGGACGATGGTCTCCACGGTCGACGGGTCGTCATCGAGGCCGGGGGGCGCGGCGGCGGGCGCCGGATGCGGCGCCTCGGCGGCGTCGTCGGAGGTGGCGAGTTCTGCGTCGGGCTGGTCGGAGCTCACGCTGTGGATCCTTCGGGGGTTGCGGCCGCGGCCGCGAGGGCGGCGGCGGGCAGAGCGGCGGCGATACGGTCGAACGCGTCCTCGTCGAGTGCCGCGGAGACGAACCACGCTTCGAACGCGCTCGGCGGCGCATACACGCCCGCGTCGAGCAGGGCGTGGAAGAAGGCGGGGTAACGCCAGGTCTGGCTCGCCTTGGCGGCGGCGTAGTCGGTGACCGGGCGCTCGGCGAAGAACACGCTCACCATATTGCCTGCGAACTGGACTTGATGCTCGACCCCGGCCTCGGTGAGCGCTGTCGCGAACAGCGAGCCGAGCCGATCGGCGTTGCGATCCAGGGCCGCGTACACCGCGTCGTCGGCGGCGCGCAGGGTCGCCAGCCCGGCCGCGACGGCGACGGGATTACCCGAGAGCGTGCCCGCCTGGTAGACCGGGCCGAGCGGGGCGAGATTGTTCATGATCTCGGCGCGCCCACCGAACGCGGCGGCGGGCAGCCCACCGCTCATCACCTTGCCGAAGGTGTAGAGGTCACCGGCGACGCCCTCGCGGCCGTACCACCCCGACGCGCTCACCCGGAAGCCGGTCATGACCTCGTCCATGATGAGCAGGGCGCCGTTGTCGTCGGCCAGGGTGCGCAGGCCCTCGTTGAAGCCGGGCAGCGGCGCGACCGCGCCCATGTTGCCCGCGGCGGCCTCGGTGATGACGCAGGCGATCTGCCCCGGATGCGCCTCGAACGCGGCGGCCACGGCGGCCAGATCGTTGTAGGGCAGGACCAGCGTGTCGGCGGCCTGGGCGCCGGTGACGCCCGGCGAGGTGGGCAGGCCGAGGGTGGCCACACCCGAACCCGCGTCTGCCAGCAGCGCGTCGACGTGGCCGTGGTAACAGCCGGAGAACTTGATGATCTTGGTGCGGCCGGTGAAGCCGCGGGCCAGGCGCACCGCGCTCATGGTGGCCTCGGTGCCGGAGTTCACCAGACGCACCCGCTCGACCGGATCGACCCGCGCGGCGATGGCTTCGGCGAGGTCGATCTCGGCCTCGGTCGGCGCGCCGAAGGACAGGCCACCGGTCGCGGCCCGCTGCACGGCTTCGACGATGGCGGGGTGCGCGTGCCCGAGGATCATCGGACCCCACGAGCACACCAGGTCGACGTACTCGTTGCCGTCCGCGTCGCGCAGCGTGTAGCCGTCGGCGGAGGCGATGAAACGCGGTGTGCCGCCGACCGAATTGAACGCGCGGACCGGCGAATTGACCCCACCCGGGATCACCGAGGCGGCCCGCTCGAAGAGCTGGGCCGATACCGGCACCCGCGAGGGGCTGGTCGTGGTCGCGCGCGGAGAAGAACTCACGGATTCCAGTGTCTCAGCTCGCCTCGGCGCGCCGGACGACAGGGTGGAGCACAGTGACCCAGACCGCAGCGACCCACCGACGACACGCCCGACACACCGCCCGGATTCGCGCAGGAATCCGATCCAGCCCGCTCGACGTGCCGCTACGCTGCGGGCTGCTCCGCCGCGTGTCAGCGGCTCGTCACCTGGTTTCAGCGAGAGGGTATTCCATGCGTTTCGGCGTCACCAGCACTGCCCTGGGCACGGGCTTCGTCGCGGCCGGGGTCCTGTTCGGCGCACCCGCGGCGAGCGCGATCGCCCCGCAGATCCAGCCCGACCGGATCGGGGTGACGCTGAGTCACGAGGAGACCGTCGCGCTCGGCGGCGGCCCGATTCCGGCGGTCACGTCGATGTTCGTGCCCCCGGACCGGATCGGCGCGGGCCTGCACCGCGACACCACGCTCTACCGCGACGCGCAGGGCGGCGTGCACGCCACGCTGCGGCAGGTGGTCACCGAGGCCGCCGCGCATCCCGACGGCACGGTCAGCGTGTATCTCAACGCGCCCGGCACGCGCGGCGGACGGCTGCTCGACGTCTACCAGGCGTGGACCGGCTAGGTGTACATGCAGGGGATCTCGGCGGAGAGCGTGTGCAGCTGGCACATGATGCCGTTGTAGATCCCGCTCGACCCGGTCTCGGGGGCGAAGCCGTCGGCGGCCGGGGTCAGCGGCAGGCCGGTGGCGGCCTGGGCGGGCGCGGCGGCGAAGCCGAGAGCGAGCGCGGCGGCCGCGGTACAGATTCCGGCGGTGAGCTTGGTCATCGGGGTCCTCCTCGACGTGTTCCGAACCCCAACGCGCACATCGGAATCCGCTTCACTCAGTGCATCGGTTCGATCGGCCGCGGTGCTACAGATCTCGCCGAGGCACCCCGCGCGGCGGCGTCGATGACCAAGAGCCCGGCGACGATCACCAGTCCCGTGGCCAGCACGATCAGGGGTGGCACGTACCGGATCGCCTCGAAGCCGGGGTGCTCGTCGGTGCCGACGAACTCGGTCGTGCGCCGGGCGTTGCTCCAGCTCAGGGCCGCGCCCACCAGGAAGATCGCGGCCAGGGCCAGTTCCGTCAGCGCCGTGGCGATCCAGCGTTTCATTCCCGCGATCCTGCCAGGGCGGTGGCCAGTGCGGCGCGCAGCCCGGCGTGGTCGATCGCCCAGGCCCGCACCACGGCGCCGTCGACCAGGCGCAGGCCGATCCCGCGACGGCGCCGGGGCACGCCGCTGAGCGCGCCTAGCGCGCGGGCGTCGGCGGCATCGTCGTCGTCGACGGGGAGCACCGCCGCGATCTCGGCGACGGCCACGGATTCGGTGCCCTGCCGCAGGGCGTCGGGGGTGAGTTCGACCCTGGCGTGCGCGCGACCGGCCACGACCTGCAGCGCGGTGAAGCCGCCGAGGGCGACGGCGCAGAAGCCGAGGGCGAAGCCGTGCAGCGTGCTGCCGGTGACCCATTCGACGAGCAGGATGACCGCGCAGAGGGCGGGACCGTAGGCGACGGCGCGCCAGCGCGCGCCGGGTTCGGAGAACAGCATCAGGGCGTCGTCGCGCCGCAGCGCGGTGGCGTCAGCCGACAATGCTCGGCAGCAGCACGAGCGCGAGGGTGGCGACCACGAGCAGAACCATCAATCCGATGACCAAGCAATCGCGTCGCAGACTGTGGGGCTGCTGGATCACCACGCGCATCATCGCCTCCGCTCAGTGTGACCATCCTCACCATACACTGTGGCCGGTGAGCGGCCAACGACGCCCGGGGTCTACCCGATGTTCACCGCTTGTTCAGCTGGAAGTAGCGGGTCGAGTCGGGCCGATACGCCAGGTACGCCGCGCCCGCGGCGAGCACGCCCTGCACGATCGCCGTGCCTCCGCTGATCATCGCGGCCGCACCGGTCACCGCGGCGATGTTGAACATCGTGGCGATCGCGCCCAACGCCAGCCACACCGCGGCCACCGTCAGCAGCGTGCGTGCCCACGACTTGCCGCGCCCGAGCTGGTGGGCGATGACCGCCGTGACGGCGCACAGGATCAGTCCGAGGACCGCCGTGAGCACGAAGGCGGCCAGGATCAGCGCGTCGACGGTGGAGGCGGGCATGTTCGGGTCGGTCTTGTGCATCTCGTCGAGGAACTGCTTGCTCAGTTCCCCGCGGCGGCCGTACATGGTGACCACGCTCGCGCCGGTGTAGACGACGCCGAGACCGGCAACGCCCCACCACAGCTGCCGCGCGGTGCCGACATCCTCCGGCATCGGCAGGGATTCGGGTTTGTTCGGTGGAACGATCACGACAGCCAGTGTGCAGCCTCGGTCGCCCAGTAGGTGAGCACGATGTCCGCGCCCGCCCGCCGGATGCCCACCAGCGACTCCAGGATCGCGCCCTTGCGGTCGATCCAGCCGCGCTCGGCGGCGGCGGTGATCATCGCGTACTCGCCGGAGATCTGGTAGGCCGCCACCGGGACCGTCGAGCGGTCGGCGACGTCGCGCAGGATGTCGAGGTAGGACATCGCGGGCTTGACCATCACGATGTCGGCGCCCTCGGCCAGGTCCAGGTCGAGTTCGCGCAGCGATTCGCGGCGGTTGGCCGGGTCCTGCTGGTAGGTGCGGCGGTCGCCTTCCAGCGAGGAGCCCACCGCCTCGCGGAACGGGCCGTAGAAGGCCGAGGCGTACTTGGCGGCATAGGCCAGGATGGCGGTGTCGGTGTGGCCGACCGCGTCCAGTCCGCGCCGGATCGCGCCGACCTGGCCGTCCATCATGCCGCTGGTGCCGAGCAGGTCGGCGCCCGCCTCGGCCTGGGCCAGCGCCATCTCGACGTAGCGGTGCAGGGTGGCGTCGTTGTCGACCGCGCCGTCGGAGCCGATGACCCCGCAGTGGCCGTGGTCGGTGAATTCGTCGAGGCAGGTGTCGGCCATGACCACGGTCGAATCGCCCACCTCCTCGGCCAGCGCGCGCAGGCCGCGGTTGAGGATGCCGCGCGGGTCGCTGGCCTGGCTGCCGGTGGCGTCCTTGTCCTCGGGCAGCGGGACGCCGAACAGCATCAGCCCGCCCACACCGGCGGTCACCGCTTCGACGGCCGCCTTGCGCAGCGAGTCCAGCGAGTGCTGGTACACCCCGGGCATCGAGCTGATCTCGCGCGGCTCGTCGATGCCGTCGGCGACGAACATCGGCAGGACGAGGTGGCGCGGCTCGAGCGTGGTCTCGGCGACGAGCCGTCGCAGAGCGGGGGTCCTGCGCAACCGCCGCGGGCGGTCGAAAGCGGTCATATTCCGCAGAGTACGCCTGCGCGCGCGGCGCGCTCGCGCCGCCTACACCGGCTCGCCGGAGCGCGATAATTCGCCCAGGATCGACTCGAACGCAGCAAACACCGGGGACGGTCCGGTCGAGCCCCAGGTCTGGTTGGTGAGCAGGATTCCGGTGACCGGGCCGTCGTTGCTCCAGGTCGAGCCGAGGCCGCCCGCCCAGCCGTAGGAACCGGCGCGCGGGCCGTCCGGCAGGTCGGTGAGCTGCACGCCCATGCCGTATCCCCATCCGGCGCTCCCGTCCGGCGTGGGTCCGCCGCGCGCGAGCTGCTCGGCGGTGAGGTGATTCGTCGTCAGCGCGGTGACGGCCGGTTCGGACAGGAATCGCACGCCGCTGAACACGCCGCCGTCGCGCAACATCCGGGCGAACCGGTGGTAGTCGGCCAGGGTGGACACCAGCCCGTCACCACCGCCCTCGAAGGCGGGCGGGGCGCTCCACTGGCCGTCGACCGGATCGTGGATCACGCGCTCGCCGTCGCGCTCGGTGAAGTGCGGGCCGAACCGCTCGAGCTTTTCCGGGGGAACCCAGAAGCCGGTGTCGCGCATTCCGAGTGGTCCGAGCACGCGCTCGGCGAGGAACTCCGACAGCGAGGTGCCAGCCGCCCGGCCGACGAGGAAGCCGAGGACCTGCGCGCCGACGTGATAGAGCCACCGCTCCCCCGGTTGGTACTGCAACGGCAGGGTGCCGAGCCGGGCCAGCCACTCGTCGCCCGACGGCAGCCGCGCGGGCGTCGGCGGGCCCCAGCCCAGGCCGAGCTCGCTCCAGGCGGCATCGAACGGCTTGGGCGCGAAGTCGGTGAAGTCCATGCCCCAGCCGAGCCGGAAGGTGAGCAGATCGTCGACGATGATCGGACGACGCGCAGCCACGGTGTCGGTGACCTCGGCGGCCGGGTGGATGAGCACCTGCCGATCGGCCAGTTCGGGCAGCAGGCGGTCGACGGGTTCGGCCGGATCGAGCACACCGTCGTCGATCAGTAAGGCGGCCGCGACGGCGGTGAGCGGTTTGGTCATCGAGGAGACGCGGAACAGGCTGTCGGGGCGCACCGACGCCTGGCGGGCCTGGTCGAGATGACCCGCCGTGCCGGTCCACACCCGGTCGCCGACGGACACCAGCCAGGCCAGCCCGAGCAGTTCGTCCGCCTCGACATGGGCACGGAGGCGCCGGTCGATCTGTTCCGCTGTCATCGTGTCTCCTCCCCGATCCACTCCTGCCACCGAATCCTGATGTCACTAGAGCACAGCCCACCGACAGACTCCCGGCGCAACGCCGCGACCGGGCGGTGGATACGATCGAATCCGACTGGAGCTCAATGGCTTCCGCGAGCGGATCACGAAACTTGTCGGACCCCCTCGGTACAATCGAAAGCGTGTTCGAGGGTTCCCGGCGATCGGGGACGGGAACCCACTCGCGACGGGAGGACGCCATGAACGCCATTGCCGCAACGTCGAAGTCCGGATTCATCGCACCGTATGTGCCACTGGAGAAGAAGCGGCTGCCCGCGGGCAGGCCGCGCCGCTGGTACATCGCGCACAATCGCAGGCTCAAGGCCATGCGATTGACCATCGCGTTGCTCGACAGCGGGGTGTACCTGCCGAATCAGGCCACCAACGACACCATCCGCCGCACGGCCGAACAGATCGAGCTGCGACCGCCCTCGGATGCCACCTGCCGACTGGTGCGCACACTGTTGCGCTACAGCCGGTGACCTCGACACGACGAAGGCCCGCCACGGTGGGCGGGCCTTCGGGTCTACTCGGTCGCCTAGCGGCTGCTGCTGCGGCGGCTCTTCTTGCGCGGCGGCGGCAGCAGGCCCTCGGCGCGCAGGCGCGAGGCGTGCTCGGCCAGCGCCTCCACCAGCGGGCCCACCTGGGCGGTCTCGGGCTGCACGTCGACCCGCAGGCCGAACTCGATCGCGGTCTCGGCCGTCTTCGGGCCGATGCAGGCCACGATGGTGCGCGCGTGCGGCTTGCCCGCGATACCCACCAGATTGCGGACCGTGGAGGACGAGGTGAACAGCACCGCGTCGAAACCGCCGGTCTTGATCATCTCGCGGGTCTCCGCGGGCGGCGGCGAGGCGCGCACGGTGCGGTAGGCGGTGACGTCGTCGATCTCCCAGCCGCGCTCACGCAGGCCCTCGGCGAGGGTCTCGGTGGCGATGTCGGCGCGCGGCAGCAGCACCCGGTTGACCGGGTCGAACACGTCGTCGTAGGGCGGGAAGTCGGCCAGCAGGCCCTCGGAGGACTGCTCGCCGCTGGGCACCAGCTCGGGGTTGATGCCGAAGGAACGCACCTTCTCCGCGGTGGCCTCGCCGACACAGGCGATCTTCACCCCGGAGAACGCCCGCGCGTCCAGACCGAACTCGGCGAACTTCTCCCACACCGCGCGCACCGCGTTGGTGGAGGTGAACACCACCCACTGGTAGCGGCCGTCGACCAGGCCCTTCACCGCGCGCTCCATCTGCGCGGGGCTGCGCGGCGGCTCGACCGCGATGGTCGGCACCTCCATGGGGATGGCGCCGTGGGTCACCAGGCGCTCGCTCATCTCGCCCGCCTGGTCCTTGGTGCGCGGCACCAGCACGGTCCAGCCGTAGAGCGCCCGCGATTCCCACCACGACATCTTCGAGCGCTTGTCGACCTCCTTGCCGACCGTCACCACCAGCGGGCCGACCAGCTCGGAGGCGGCGTTGTTCAGCGTGGCGAGGGTGGCCTCGATGGTGCGCTGCTGCCGGGTGGTGCCGCGCACGGTCACCGCGACCGGCGTCTGCGGGGCCAGCCCGTGCTCCACCAGCGCGCTCGCGGTCTCGGCCAGGTGGCCGGAGGTGGCGTTGAGCACCAGCGGGCCCGGCGCGGCGGCCAGCGCCGCCCAGTCGACCTCGCCGCGCACGTCGGCCTCGGTGTGCCCGGAGCCCAGCGCGATCCCGGCGTAGCTGGGCACCGCCGAGCCGTTGGGCAGGCCCGGCAGCACCTCGAAGACCATGTGCGAGCGGGTCACGGCGTTGACCTCGTTGATCACCGAATCGGTGGTCAACGGGTCACCGGCGACCACGCGGACCACGTCGTGGCCGTTGCGGGCCTCGGCGATCAGCGTCTTGGCCACCTCGGTGGGTTCGCCCAGGGCGGGGCGCACGTCGACCGGACGTTCGCCGTCCTCGCCCGGCTCGACCGCGCCGCCGATCAACGCCAGCACGCCCTTGTCGACATCGGGATCGGTGAACGCTAGCGTCGCCCGCTCGAGCACGTCACGGGCACGCACGGTCAGCAGGGCCGGGTCGCCGGGGCCGGAGCCGACGAAAAGGATCCGCCCTGGTTGCTTCTTGGTGGCTCGGCTGCTCATCGGTTGTTCTCCATCGGGCTGGAATTGGTGAAGTCTGGGGCCGGAGTCGGCTCGTCCACGCTCAGCAGAGCGCGGGCGCCGAGATCCAGCAGTTCGCGCGCCAGCGCGCGGCCGAGCTCCGCCGCGTCGCGCGGCGCGCCGACGATCGAGGCGCGCAGCACATCGGACCCGTCGATCGCGGCGGCACAGGCGCGCAGCGAGAGTTCCTCGAAGATGCGGCCTTCCTCGTCGATCGACTCGACGACCTCGGCGATGGCACCGATCGGGGCGGTGCAGCCCGCCTCGAGCTCACCGAGCAGCGCGCGCTCGGCGAGCACCGCGGCTCTGGTCGGTTCGTCGTCCAGTTCGGCCAGGATGGCGATCAGGTCCGGGTCGTCGCTGCGGCATTCCACCGCCAAGGCGCCCTGCGAGGGGGCGGGCAACATCTGCACCGGCTCGAGCGATTCGGTGATGGCGTCGGTACGCCCGATCCGCGACAGGCCCGCCCGCGCGATCACGATGGCGTCGAGTTCGCCCTCGCTCACCTTGCGCAAGCGGGAGTCGATGTTGCCGCGCAGCGGGACGATCTCGAGGCCGAGTCCCAGTGCGCGCAACTGCGCGGCGCGGCGCGGCGCCGAGGTGCCGACCACGGCGCCCGCGGGCAGCTCACCGAGGACCAGTCCGTCGCGGGCGACCAGCGCGTCGCGCGGGTCCTCGCGGGGCGGGATGGCGGCGATGGTGAAGCGCGGGTCCTGCGCGGTGGGCAGATCCTTGTAGGAGTGCACCGCCACGTCGATGGTGCCCGCGGCGAGTTCGTCGCGCAGCGCCGAGGTGAACACGCCGACGCCGATCTTCTGCACGGGGTCCGACGACAGGTCGCCGGGGGTCTTGATGACGACCAGCTCGGCGGGCTGCCCCGCCGCGATCAGCGCGTCGCGAACGGTGCCCGCCTGTGTCAGGGCGAGCAAACTGCCGCGCGTGCCGATCCGCCACGGCGCGCGAAGGCTGCCTGCGGTCACGGTGTCCTCTTCCTGCACTGTCGTGGTCATGCCGTTTCCTCCTGCGACTCGGTCATGCGGGCCTGCCCATCGCCGAGGTGCCCTGCGGTGAAGTCGTCGGCCAGCGCGGACTCGGCCGCCGCGACCTCCATCGGCGCGGCAACCGCTTGCACCGCACCGGGTTTGAGTTCGAACAGCTCACGCAGCGCTTCGGCGTAGCTGTCACCGCCCGGGGTGGACGCCAGCTGCTTGACCCGCACTGTCGGCGCGTGCAGCAGCTTGTCGACGACGCGGCGCACGGTGCGCGCCACCTCGTCGCGGGCCGGGTCGGCCAGGTCGGGCAGGCGTGAGTCCAGCCGCAGCAGTTCGGCCTCCACCACGTCGGCGGCGCGCTGGCGCAGCGCGGCCACCGTGGGGGTGACCTCCGCCATCCGTTGCCCGGCAAGGTATTTGGAGAGTTCGTCGGCGACGATGAGGCGCGCGGCGGCGGTGTCGTCGGCCGCGGCGCCCGCGGCCGGATCGCGCTGCAGCGATTCGATGTCGATGACGGCGACGCCGGGCAGCCCGGCCACGGCGTGTTCCACGTCGCGCGGCAGCCCGAGGTCGCAGAAGACCAGCGGCCGTTCGGCGGCGTCGGTGTGGGTGCGTCCGGCGAGCGCGCGGTGGGTGTCGGCCAGGGTGACCACGGAGCCCACCGCGCCGGTACAGGTGATCACCACATCGGCCCCGGCCATGGCCTCGGTGAGCCGCGACATCTCGATCGCCTCGGCGTCCACGCCGTGCATGGTGCGGCCGGTCTCGGCCAGGCGCTGTGCGCGCTCGACGGTCCGGTTGACCACCATGATCCGCCCGATTCCGGCACGCGAGAGGTGCGCGACCGCCAGGCCGCCCATCGCTCCGGCGCCGAGGACCACCGCGGTCCGGCCGCCGAGCTCACCGACGATGCCGCGCGCGCGATCCAGCGCCACCGACACCACCGACGCGCCCGCCCGGTCGATCCCGGTCTCCGAGTGCACCCGCTTGCCGACCCGCAGACCATGCTGGGCCAGCTCGTGCAGGGTGCGCCCGACCGCCTGCTGCCCGTCGGCGCTGGCGTAAGCACTGCGGATCTGGCTGAGCACCTGCTGCTCGCCGACGACCATCGAGTCCAGGCCGCTGGCCACCGCGAACAGGTGTTCGGCGGCGGCCTCGCTGTAGCGCACGTAGGCGTGCTTGGTCAGATCACCCAGCGGCAGTCCCGAATGCCGGGTGAGCAGGTCGCTGACCTCGCCCAGGCCGCCGTGGAAGGCGTCGACCACGGCGTAGACCTCGACGCGGTTGCAGGTGGAGACGATCATCGCCTCGGAGACGTGGCTGGAGGCGAGCAGGCGATCGACCAGCTTCGGCCGGTCGGCCTCGCTGATCGCAACCTTCTCGAGCACCGAGACAGGCGCACTCCGGTGCGAAATCCCGACCAGAAGAACGCTCATGGGGTGATCACCGATCCCTTGGTGCTTGGCTCCGTTGCCGAGTGGGGCGTGGTCGCGTGCGTCGCGGTGCGGCGCTGCGGCCGGGTGCGCGCCGGTTCGACCGGCGCGGGATGTGTGAGGGCGGGATGGTTCTGCGCGGACACCCGACGCGCGGGCATGCCCGACCCGGCGCCCGCCGCTTCGGGCAGCGCGGGCGCGTCGTTGCGCGCGGCGTCGAAGGACAGCATCTGCAGTTCCATCGCCAGGTCGACGCGCCGGACCTCCACGTGGGCGGGCGCGCGCAGTTCGCACGGGGCGAAGCTCAGGATCGAGGGCAGTCCGGCCGCGACGAGGCGATCGCACACGTCCTGGGCGGCCTCGTCGGGGACGGCCACGACCGCGATGGTCGGGGACAGCGCCGGGATCTGGTCGGTGAGCCGGTCGACATCGCGCACGACGAGTCCGGCGTACGACTGACCGATCACCGCCGGGTCGTTGTCGAAGATCCCGACCACGGTGAAGCCTCGTACCCCGAAACCGCCGTAGCCGACCAGTGCGCGGCCGAGATTGCCCGCACCGATCAGCACCACCCGATGTCCCTGCGACAGACCGAGCACATCCTCGATCCTCGTGCGCAACTTGGCTACGTCATAGCCGACACCCCGCACACCGTTGGGTCCGAGGAAGGAAAGATCTTTGCGCAGCTTCGCCGAATTGACACCCGCCGCGACAGCCAGTTCCTCACTCGATACGATGGCAACACCGGAATCGGCCATCCCGGCCAGAACCCGGAGATAGGTAGCGAGACGAGTCACCGTGGCCTGCGGAATGTCCCGCTGAAGAGCCTTGCCGGAGACGCCACCGGGCGTCTCGTGCTGCTCTGTCACGTCGTCGGCTCCTCGTGCCGGGCCTGATCGCGGTCCGGTTCCTGTCGTTCGTTCACCGGTGTGGGTCGCCGCGCGGTGAGGCGGCGGCCGGTCCATGGGGGGCTGTCACAAACCCGGCCACCGCCGCTGCGTGAAGCGGCGGTGCGGATTGCGTGCCACCACCGTAACCGCTTGTGCAGGCGTTCACAAAGTCGGTGAAATTGGCCTCATTTTCCGCCGCGACCAGCGAAACGGCTCAGGTCTGCTCGCAAACGTGGCTCGTCGACGTCGAAATAGCTGTGTTCACGGCCGTCCAACAGGACCACCGGCAGCCGATCGCCGTACTCCGCGCGCAGGCCGGGGTCGCTGACCGCGGCTTCGTCCACGTCGACGGTGTGCACCGGGAGACCGAAATCACCACAGATCGTCTCCAATTGCGCCAGTGCGGTGGTGCACATACCGCAACCGGCACGCGTCAACAGGGTCACGGTGGGTGTGGGATTCGTCATGACCCTTATTTAATCCCCGAGCCCGGCGCGGGTTGTCGGCGAATCCGGTTACTGTGGACATGGTTCGCGCGACTAGCGGAGGGTACTGGTGCCGGAACGTTCGAAGGTGACTAGGGCCGGATTCGTCGCAGGGCGATTCGGAGAGTTCCCAGCCCGGTGGCAGCCCAGCCGCCTCGGTCAGGAGCTACAGGAGCAGTTCGCACGGCTGCCACGCAGTCCGTTCGGGCCGAGCGAGGAGGAGCTGCGCGCCAATCTGGCCGGTGAGGCCAGTGCCGACGCCGCGCTCACCCTCCACGATGCCGAACTGGCCGAGCAGGGCTCCGACGCCGGTCCCGAGGTCCCCCGCGACCTCACCGCCGCCGCGTTCTTCGACGTCGACAACACCCTGGTGCAGGGTGCCTCGATCGTGCACTTCGCCCGCGGGCTGGCCGCGCGCAAGTACTTCAAGACCTCCGACCTGGTCGATGTCGCCTGGAAGCAGGTGAAGTTCCGGGTCACCGGCAAGGAGAACTCCTCCGACATGGCCTCGGGCCGGGAGAAGGCGCTCAGCTTCATCGCGGGCAGGCCCACCGCCGAACTCGCCGCGCTCGGCGAGGAGATCTACGACGAGATCATCGCCGACAAGATCTGGCCCGGCACCCGCGCGCTGGCCCAGATGCACCTCGACGCGGGCCAGCAGGTCTGGCTGGTGACCGCGACCCCGGTGGAACTGGCCAACGTGATCGCCAAGCGCCTCGGCCTGACCGGCGCACTGGGCACGGTCGCCGAGAGCGTCGACGGGAAGTTCACCGGCCGCCTGGTCGGTGACATCCTGCACGGCCTGGGCAAGGCACACGCCGTGCGCACCCTGGCCATCCGCGAGGGCCTCAACCTCAAGCGCTGCACGGCCTACTCCGACAGCCACAACGACGTCCCGATGCTCTCGCTGGTCGGCACCGCCGTGGCCATCAACCCCGACTCCGACCTGCGCGAGGTCGCCAAGAACCGGGGCTGGGAGATCCGCGACTTCCGCACCGGCCGCAAGGCCGCCAAGATCGGCGTCCCCACCGCCCTCGCCCTAGGGGCGGCCGGTGGCGCTGTTGCAGCGGCCGTAGCCCGCCACCGCGACCACTGAGGTCTGAACACACCAACCCGCGCTCGACGACACACCAGTGCCCCGAACAAGTCCGCCATGACCGCACTCCCAACCCCGCACCCGCGACCCCGAGGAGCGGCGGCCACGAAGTGGCCGGTCGCGGCCCGGGCCGCCGGTCAGGCGCCGTTGCGTACGCGACGAAGGAGCAAGCAACGGCGCCTGACCGGCGGCCCCCCAGGGGGCCGCGACTCGAGCGCGCCAGCGCTCCAAAAAACACAGGTCAGCCCAGGACCGGATTACGACGCTTCGCCAACAGCTTGTAGAGGGTTTGCTGAATGGTTTCGCGGACCTGGTCGGTGACCTCGAACATGGTCATCGGATCGTCGGCTTCTTCCGGCGCGAACGACGAGGTCGCAATCGGTTCGCCGAACTCGATGTACCACTTCGACGGCAGCGGAATTGCGCCGAGCGGACCCAAATGCGGGAACAGCGGGGTCACCGGGAAATAGGGCAATCCGAGCAAACGCGCCAGCGGCTTGATATCGGCCAGTTTCGGATAAATCTCCTCCGAACCGACGATCGAGACCGGAATGATCGGCACCCCGGTGCGCACGGCCGCGGAAACGAACCCGCCGCGGCCGAATCGCTGCAACTTGTACCGATCGGCGTAATTCTTTCCGACGCCCTTGAAACCCTCCGGGAAAACACCGGCGATGTGTCCGGAGCGCAGCAGCCGCTCGGCGTCGGGGTGGCAGGCCAGCGTGTGCCCGGCCTTGCGGGCCAGCGCGCCCAGCATGGGCAGTTCGAAGATGAGGTCGGCGGCCAGCAGCCGCAGCGCACGCTGCTCGGGGTGCTTGTCGTGCACCGCCAGCTGCAGCATCAGCCCGTCGATCGGCACGGTGCCCGCGTGGTTGGCCACCAGCAGCGCGCCGCCGGTGGCGGGGACGTTCTCGATGCCCGCGGTCTCGACCCGGAACCAGTAGTCCGACAGCGGGCGCAGCGCGGGCAGGATGACCGATTCCAGCAGGTGCCGGTCGTAGCCGAACTCGTCGATCTGGTAATCGCCGGTGAGACGGCGACGCGCGAACTCGGCGGTCTTCTCGATCTGCTCGCCGAGGGCGTCGCGCATGACCTCCGACAGCGTCTTGGGGGGCCGCGGCGGCATGCCGGGCCTGCGTTCACTCAGCGAAGTGACCGGCATCGCCTGCATCGGCTGATCCGGCCACCGCCGGGTCGCAGGTCGTTGCCTGGTCTCGACATTGGTGTCGAGACGGATGACTTTCGCTCCCTCGTTCATGTACGCGCTCCTGAACCGGCCCCGATGAGGCCGAGCAGTTTGTGTTCCGCGGCGTCGATCCATGCCGGATCGAAGACGGGCCGCAACGCTGCGCCCGCGATGAAGTCGTCGAATGCCTGGACCGTGGTCCAGCGGGGCGTGAAACCGAGTTCGGTACGCATGCGGGTGGTGTCGAGCCCGCAGCCGAAGTGGAAGTAGTCGGGTTGTTCACCGCTGAAACCGCGCATGATCGGGCCCATCAGCGTGCGCCCGACCGTGCGGAAGGCGAACAGCGGCACCGGGACGGTGATCCGCCCGGCCCGCCGGATCGCCTGCGACATGGCCAGCGCGCCGTCACCGGCGACGTTGACCGTGCCACCCTTGGCCCGCTGCGCCGCGTGCACCAGCACCGCGACCGCGTCTTCCTCGTGCAGCAATTGCAGCCTGGCCTCGCGGCCGAGCACGGTCGGGGTGATCGGCGACCGCAGGTATTGCACGCCGTGATCGGCCAGCCGGGGCCCGACGATCGGCGCGAAGCGCAGGATGGCGGCGGAGATGTCGGGCCTGCGCCGCGCCATCGCGCGCACCAGGGCCTCGATATCGATCATGTCGCGGGCGAACCAGCCCGCGGGCGGGGTGCGCGCGCCCATCTCCTCGGTGAACTTCGCCGGGTCCTTGGCACTGCATCCGTAGACGGCCGAGGACGAACGCACCACCACCCGCCGCACCGACGGCGCCTTCTGGCAGACCGCGAGCAATTGCATCGCCCCGAGGACGTTGAGGTCCTTCATCACCGCGCGCCCACCCCCGGCGGGCGGACGGGTGAGGACCGAGGCGTGCACGACGGTGTCGACCTCGTTGCCCTCGACGACCTTGCGGATGAGCGGATTGCGGATGTCGGCGCGCACGAACTCGGCGCTGCCCATCCGCCTGCGCAATTCTCGGCTGGGAGTCATGGTGTCGACGGCGATCACCCGCTCGACGCCGGGTGCGGCGGCGAGCCGGGCCGCGACATTGCCACCGAAGAAACGGCTGGCTCCGGTGACCAGGACGACTTTCGGATCTGACCCCACTCAAAGCCCCCTGCTTCTCATGTTTTCCCGCGTACCAGAGTAGCCGCATTCGCGCCACCCGCCGCCACGATCAACAAGCTTTTAACGATGACGATGGTCACCGCACAGTGAGATTTACAAACCCGACCATTTCACAGCGAGAGCCCGCCACCTCGTAGGTGACGGGCTCGTCGCGGGCATGCGGGCTTACTTGCCGAGTTTGCGCCGCTGCACACGCGTGCGGCGAAGCAGCTTGCGGTGCTTCTTCTTCGACATACGCTTGCGGCGCTTCTTGATCACAGAACCCATAGGGTTTCCTCGCGTTCTCTCTACTCGGCATACACACACGGTGTCGCGTGCGTCTTCTGGTGTCCGCGCCGCCGGGGCGCACCGGACACCACGAAGCGGTGCCACCGGCAGGCGGACACGAACCGAGTGCCCATGCTACCGGGACACCGGTACAGCGACGAAACCGCCGTGTTGATGGCGGCTGGCGCCGCGGGTCTCGGCCCTGTGACCTCGACTCTTCCCTCCCTCCGGTCAGTCCAGAGTCGAGGGCGGGCCGAGACCACTATTGCTGACCGTCCAGGTCAGCCCGCGTCGAAGTAGGACGTCTCCAGGTAGTCGTGCACGGCCTTCGCGTGCACCCGGAAGGACCGGCCGACGCGCACCGCGGGCAGTTCGCCCGAGTGCACCAGCCGATACACCGTCATCTTCGAGACCCGCATGAGGTCGGCGACTTCGGCGACGGTGAGAAAGTGCGTGCCACCGCCGATCACCGGTTGTCCCTGCGGGGCACCGGAGCGGGAAGCGGGCGAACCCGCTCCGCCACCCGATGCCGGTGAATTGTTCGCAGACATTCTGTTCGCAGCCATCATGGCACCATTGACCTCCGGCACGTCCGCGCCGCCGGCTTCCCCACCGGCGGAACAGACACGCACGTGCTTCTACGAGCTTAGCGGGACCAGTGGGATTACTGCGACGGGTGTGAGAAATCGGTTTTCATCCCGGGTACCCGGCGGTCATTCGTTCGACGTGCCGTGTTCGGCGGATCGTTGCTTGGCGGCGTGCAATGCCTCGGTGAAGGTCGAGCGCAGCGCGCCGCGCTCGAGTTCGCGCAGGGCCGCGGCGGTGGTGCCGCCGGGCGAGGTGACCGCGACACGCAGGTCGACCGCGCTCTGGCCGGTCTCGTCGAGCAGCGCCGCCGAACCGATCATCGTCTGGGTGACCAGCTCGCTGGCCACCTCGCGGGTCAGGCCCAGGCCCACACCCGCGTCGATCATGGCCTCCACGACCAGGAAGAAATACGCGGGACCGGAACCGGAGACCGCGGTGACCGCGTCCATCTGCGATTCGGGCACCGTGACCACCTTGCCGACGGCCTCGAGCATCTCGCCCACCTGCTCGAGCTGCTCGGACTTGGCGTAGCGGCCGGGCGAGAGCACGCTCATCCCCTGCCCCACCAGCATCGGCGTATTCGACATCACCCGCACCACGGGATACCCGGCGGGCAGCTTGGCCTCCAGGTGCGCGGTGCTCACCCCGGCGGCCAGCGACACCAGCACCTGCTCGGCGCCGGTGTCGAGGTCGGCCTTGGACAGATCGGTGAGCACCGAGTCGACCACGCCGGGCTTGACCGCGACCACGACGATGTCGGCGCCGACGACCGCGTCGGCGACCGACTTGCTCACCCGGATCTTGAACCGGTCGGCGAGCTGGGTCGCGCGCGCGGCCGAGGGCTCCACGACCACCAGATCCTTGGTCGCCCGGCCGGATTCCAGCAATCCGGCGATCAACGCCTCACCGATCCGACCGCCACCGACCACCGCAATTCTCGTCATGCGGTCCAGGTTAGTTGGCCGGGGTGGGTCAGCGCGCCGCCGGGATGAGGGCCAGCTGACGGCTCTGCGCGACGACCGCCCCGGTCGAGTCGATGACCAGCTGGTCCTCGTCGAACATGCGCTCACCGACCTCACGGGCGGTCGCGATGACGCGCAGCCAGCCCGGCGCGGGGATCCGGCGCAGGTAGGTGGTCATCTGCACGGTCGGCGACCAGCCGAAGTGGCCGAGGTTCATCGGCACCGGCGGGCTCATGTCGGCGGCCATCATGGCGAAGGCGGCGCGCACGCGCGGGTCGGACTCGTCGCCGTCGAAGGGGCGCATCCACAGCCGCAGTCGCGGCGCGGCGGTCTCCCCGCGCAGGAACTCCGCCTGGCTCGGGTCGATGAGCACGTGCGCGCCCTGGCTGACGTGCACGATCTTGCCCATCGGCGAGTCCGGCGTGTAGCGGTGGGCCGCGTCGCTGGGCTCGGCGGGCATGTCGGTGTCGGGGCCGCTCCAGCGGGTGGCGGTGGCGTCGAGGTGGCCGAAGGTGAAGGAGGTGCGGACCAGGGTGCGGCCGTTCTGGATCAGTTCGGCGTCGGCCAGGCAGATCTGGCGGCCCTTCTTGCGGATCTGGACCGCGTACTCGACCTCGCCCGGGTCGGGCGCGCCGAGGAAGTCGGAGCTGGCCGCGATCGGTGCCATCTGCGCGAAGGATTCGTCGGCCTCGGTGAGCCAGCGGGTGGCCGCGGCGGCGCTGGCGGCGACCATGGTGCCGCCGTGCACCTTGGGACCGATGGTCCAGGTGGGTGCGATGACCCCGGCGTAGCGGCCGGTCTCGGCATCGGTGGTGGTGAGCTCGGTCAGGTCGACGACCTGACTGAACGGCGCGTCGGTCGCGAGTTCTCGCGTCATCGTCACTCCTGGTCGAGGTTCAATTCGTACAGCGTACAAGCAGGGGCGCGCGCGTGGTATTCCCGGTGGGCGAACAGGTCAGGGAAGGTCGGCGTGGTGCGGGTCCGGGGTCGCGCCGGTGAGATGCAGGCGCGCGAACTCGAGGGTGCGCGCGAGCAGCGCCGAGCGCTGGGCGGTGGTGCGCGCGTTCTGGGTGTTGATCTCGGCGACGGCGTGGCCGGTGAAGCCGGTGTGCACCAGGTGCTCACACAGCTGCGCGCACGGCTGGGTGCCCTCGCCGGGGATCAGGTGCTCGTCGTGGGCGGCGCCGCGACCGTCGGCCAGGTGCAGGTGCACCAGGCCCGAACCCATCCGCCGGGCCAGTTCGAGCGCGTCGGCGCCCGCGGTCGCGGTGTGCGAGAGATCGAGGGTGTAGTGGTCGAAGCCGATGTCGGTGGGGTCGTAGGACGGACTGAACGCGCTCACCGCCGGACCCGGTCCGGAGCGGCGTTCGAGCCTGCGCACCGAGCCCTCGCGGAACAGCGTGTCGGCGCGCATCGGGAACATGTTCTCCACCGCCACCTTCACCGGATGGTGCGCCTCGAGTTCACCGACCTGCTCGGCGAAGCCCTTGGCGTAGCGGCGCTGCCAGCGGAACGGCGGATGCACCACCATGGTGTCGGCGCCCAGCGCCTCGGCGGTGCGCACGCTGCGTTCCAGCTTGGCGACCGGATCGGCGCCCCAGACCCGTTGGGAGATCAGCAGACACGGCGCGTGCACCGCCAGCACCGGCACCCCGTAGCGCTTGGCGTAGGACTGCACGGTCGCGATGTCCTGGCTGGCCGGTTCGGCCCAGACCATCAATTCCACACCGTCGTAACCCAATTCGGCGGCATACCGGAACGCCGCCTGGGTGTTCTCCGGATACACCGACGCCGTCGAGAGCCCGATCCCGATCTCAGTCCGCGCGTTCCCCACAGCCCACTCCCTGTAATCAGCTGGTACTGAGGAGAAAGGCTAGCGGTCCCAGCGTCACGAAGACGCCCACGACGACGGCGATCACAGTGCTGAAGATGTCGTCGGTGCGGCGCAGCACCCGCACCAGCGCGACCAGACCCAGGATGACGACCATCGCGAGCGCCAACGCCACCCACGGCAGCGTCTCCCACATCGTCTCGAAACCCTTGAACAGCAACATTCCGGCGATCGCGGCGCCCGCGCTCTGCGCGCCCAGGATCATCCACTGGCGGCGGTGCGCGTCCTCGCCGGTGCCGCGCGCCGCGCGCGCGCCTCGGCTCTCGGCGCGCCCCGACGAGGCGGTGGCCGCCCGCGAGGTCACCCGGCTGGCTCGCGACCTGGCCTCTCGCGCACGGGATTTGGCCCGGCTCGCCATCTTCGAGGCGACCGCCTTGGTGGCCGCGCGCTTGCCGCGGCGCGGGCTGGGGTCGTCGTCCTCGTCGTCGTAGTAGTCGTCCTCGTCGTACTCGCCGTCGGCGTACTCGGAGTAGTCGTTGTCGGCGTAATCGCGCTCGGCGTAATCGCTTTCGGCGTAGTCATCGGTGTCCGGATCGGCGCCGCCGAGGGAGTACACCTCGGTGTGCGCGTCGGCGTCGGGGCCGTGTTCGGCCCGCTGCCGCAGCAGGTCACCGGCGACGGACTGACCCGCGATGAGCGGCTGCTCCTGGCTGACCGGCGACCACGCGGCCGTCGGGAAGCCGCCGCTCTCGGGCGCGGCGGGCTCGGGACGATGCCTGCGCGCCGACCACGAGGGCAGCTTCGACTTCTCGGTCCCCGGCGCTGGCCTGCGCCGATCCAGCGACGGACGCTGGTCGAGTTCGGGCCGGGCCTGGTCACCGGCGGGCGCGCGGTCGAGCGCCTGGGTGGCGTCGGGGCGCGGCGGGTTCGCGGGCGGGCGGTTCAACGCCTGGGTGGCGTTGGCGTCCGGGCGCGGGGAGTTCGCGGCGGGCGGCCGGTTGAGCGCCTGGGTGGCGTTGGCGTCCGGGCGCGGGGCGAAGTCGGGCAGACCGGCGAAACCGGGTCCGGGCGTGCCGAACGGCTGCGGCGGCGCCTCGGCCGCCGGGGCGTAGGGCGCCTCGAAACCCGTCGGACCGTAGGCGGGCGGCTGCGGCGCCCACGAGGCCGGGACGGCGGGCGAGGGCGGAGCGGCGGGCGCTGGCGGGGCAGCGGCCTCCTCGGCGGCCTCGGCGGCCCGGCGACGCGCGGCGCGGCCACCGGTGGCCGGGGGCGGCTGCGGCGGTTCGGGGAAGGAGGGGGTGGCCTCGGGCTCCGGCTCGGGCCTGCGGCGACGTCCGCCGCCGACCGCGGGGATCGCGCCGGAGCCGAACATCTGGGCGATCTCGGGGTCGACCGCGCCGGACGAGGGCGCGCCCAGTCGGAAGGTCCCCCGGTCGTTCGACGGCGTCGCGAGATCGCGGGCCTCGGCGCGGAACGGACCGAACGGGTCGGCGGCCGGACGCGGCGCGGTCAGGCCGAGCGGATCGCCGGGGTCGACGCGGGAGATCGGACCCGACATCGGGGAGAACGCGGGCTCGGCCGGGCCGGGCGGCGGATAGGGGGCGGGCTGGTAACTCGCGGGCGGGGCGGGTTCGGGCGCGTACCCCGGGTCCGGGGCGGGCGGCTCCGGCTCCGAGGGCGCCGCGTGCGAGCTGGGACCGGAGCGGACGGTGGCGTTCTCGCCGGTCAGATCGGTGACCGAGAGTCCGCGGCCGCTGCGTCTGCGTCGGCCGCCGCCCCCGGAGGACGGGGTCGAGCCCTGCGCGGCATTGCGCGCGAGTAGCTCGGCGACCGAGAGCTGTTTGGAATCGTCGTTGCTCATGCGGGCTCCGCTCTCGTCACCGACGCCAGCGGCGGCACGAGGGCCGGGCCTCCGTTCGGCTCGGCATCGAGCTTGCGCAGGATGAGCCCCTCACGCAGCGCCCAAGGGCAGATCTCGATGCTGTCGAGCGACAACGCCCGCATACTCGCCTCCGCGACCAGTGCGCCGGCCACCAACTGCTGGGACCGGTCCGAACTCACACCCTCCAGTTCCGCGCGGTCCGATGCGGTCATCCGCGAGATGAACGCGATCAGCTGGCGCAGTCCGGAGCTGGTCAGTGTACGGCGCACGCGCGGACCGGCCGCCGAGGGTGCGGCACCGGTCAGCCGGGCCAGCGAACGGAAGGTCTTCGAGGTGCCCACGGCCAGGTCCGGTTTGCCCGCCGCGGCGATCGCCTTGGTCGGCACCACCAGTTCGGCGTCGAGCCAGTCACGCAGCACCGCGATCTTGCGCTTGCCCGGCGGATCGTCGCGCAGCCACTCGCGGGTGAGTCGGCCCGCGCCCAGCTGCAACGACAGCGCCACATCGGGCTCCTCGTCGCCGCCGTTGGACATCTCCAGCGAGCCGCCGCCGATATCGAGATTGATGATGCGGCCCGCGCTCCAGCCGAACCAGCGGCGCACGGCCAGGAAGGTCAGCCGGGCCTCGTCCTCGCCCGAGAGCACCTCCAGATCCACCCCGGTGCTGGCGCGGACGCGGGTGAGGACCTCGTCGGAATTGGTGGCCTCGCGCAGCGCGGAGGTGGCGAACGGCATCAGTTCGACACAGCGCGAAGTACGGGCCAGATCGGCGAATTCGGTGATCGTGGCGATGAGCCTGGCCTCGCCCTCGGTGGTGATGCGGCCCTCGCCGTCCATGTTCTCCGACAGGCGCAACGCCGACTTCGACGAGCTCATGGGCATCGGGTGACCACCACGATGCGCGTCCACCACGAGCAGGTGAACGGTATTGCTTCCGACATCGAGAACACCAAGCCGCACACGAATACGGTACTTGGTGGTCCGGTACTACGGGCCAGGCGACTGAACTGTTAGCGTCACCTGTTGTGACCGATGGCGCATCCGGCAACCACGGGACCGGGCTCCGACCTGGGCGGAAGATGGATCCGAGCCCGGAGGTCGAGCTCGACTTCCCCCGCGAATGGATCGAGTTCACCGACCCAGCAAACGACGAGCACCAGATCGTCGCCGACCTGACCTGGCTGCTGTCGCGCTGGTCCTGCGTGTTCGGCACACCGGCCTGTCAGGGCATCATCGCCGATCGCCCCGACGACGGCTGCTGCTCGCACGGCGCCTTCCTCTCCGACAAGGACGACCGCAAGCGCCTGGCCGGCGCTGTGAAGATGCTCACACCGGATGACTGGCAGCTGATGGGCGAGGCCACCGAGAAGGGCAAGGTCGTCAAGAAGGGTTACCTCGAACTCGACGAACTCGAGGACGAACCCGCCCTGCGCACCCGCCGCTACGACGGCGCCTGCATCTTCCTCAACCGTCCCGGTTTCGCCGCGGGCGCGGGCTGCGCGCTGCACATCATGGCCGTGCGCAAGGGCATCGAACCGCTCGAGGTGAAGCCGGACGTGTGCTGGCAGCTGCCCATCCGCCGCACCCAGGACTGGGTGGAACGCCCCGACGGCGAACAGATCCTGCGCACCGTGGTCACCGAATACGACCGGCGCGGCTGGGGCCCCGGCGGCCTCGACCTGGACTGGTACTGCACCGGCTCCCCCGACGCCCACGTCGGCACCCGGCCGGTCTGGCAGTCCTACGGCCCCGAACTGCGCGAACTGCTCGGCGGACCCGCCTACGACGAACTCGCCCGGCTCTGCCGCCGCCGCGAGGGACTCGGTCTGATCGCGGTCCATCCGGCCACCGTCGAAGCCGAGCGGCGCGGGCCTTCCGATCAGGGAGAATGAAACCCCTGGGGGCCCGCGGTTCATCTGACGGTAGTGCGGACGTCACCGAATTAGGGTTGGATAACTCGTCATGTCCACTAAAGCACTCACCCTGGCGACCCTGCTGATCGGCGCGGGCCTGTCCATGACCGGCATCGCTTCGGCCGAACCGAACGGCGACCCGGCCGCCTACGCCGACTTCACCAGCAGCTTCGTCAACTACCTCGACCCGGCGGCCGTCAACGCCGCCGCCGACGGCAAATACATCATCGTGAGCGCCCAGGGCACCTCGACCACCATCGCCTGCCGCGGCAACGGCGCCGACGTGCCGATCTACGACTGCATGCAGGAAGACGCCTTCGGCTGGCTGCCCCTGAAGAAGATCGACACCCCCATCGGCGAAGCCTGGAGCGCGCTCTAGTTTTGGCAGCTGGCGCCGCGGGGTTGTTGTTAGACGAGTAGAGCCCGTCCCCACTGTCGCAGCGGGGACGGGCTCTTTGGCGTTTCGGGGGGCTACGCCTCGAGCTTGTAGCCCAGGCCGCGGACCGTCACCAGGTGTTCGGGCTTGGCGGGGTCGGCTTCGATCTTCGAGCGCAGGCGCTTGACGTGGACGTCGAGGGTCTTGGTGTCGCCCACGTAGTCGGCGCCCCAGACGCGGTCGATGAGCTGGCCTCGGGTGAGCACGCGGCCGGAGTTGCGCAGCAGGTATTCGAGCAGGTCGAACTCCTTGAGCGGGAGGGTGACCTGGCCGCCGTTGACGTGCACGGTGTGCCGGTCGACGTCCATCCGGACCGGACCGGCCTCGAGCACGCCGTTCTCGCTGCTGGAATCGAGTTCGTCGCCCGCGCCGCGGCGCAGCACCGCGCGGATGCGGGCGATGAGTTCCCGCGCGGAGTACGGCTTGGTGACGTAGTCGTCGGCGCCGAGTTCCAGCCCGACCACCTTGTCGATCTCGCTGTCGCGCGCGGTCACCATGATCACCGGCACGCCGCTGCGGGTGCGCAACTGCTTGCACACGTCGGTGCCGCTCATGCCGGGCAGCATCAGGTCCAGCAGCACGATGTCGGCGCCGGAGCGGTCGAACTCGGCCAGCGCGGACGGGCCGTCGCCGACGACGGTGACGTCGAAGCCTTCCTTGCGCAGCAGGAATGCCAGCGGATCGGCCAGCGACTCCTCGTCCTCGACGATCAACACACTCGTCATCTGCGTGCCTCCACACCGTTCGCTCGACCAGCGGGGGTGCGCTGGGCGATGGTTTCTCTCGTGCCGAGCTCCGGGACCGACGCCGCGTCCTCGTCGCCCTCTGTCTCCAGATGGGCGGGAATGCGCAGGGTGAACGTCGAGCCGGTGCCCAGCTTGCTCCACAGGGTGATCTCACCGTTGTGGTTGGCGGCCACGTGTTTGACGATGGCCAGGCCGAGTCCGGTCCCCCCGGTCGAGCGGGAGCGGGCCTTGTCGGAGCGGAAGAACCGCTCGAAGACCCGCACCTGGTCTTCCTTGGCGATGCCGATCCCGCGGTCGGTGACCGCCATCGCGACGTGATCGCCGCGCAGCGACCGGCTCACCGACACGTGCGAGCCCTGCGGCGAGTACGCGATGGCGTTCTCCACCAGGTTCGACAGCGCGGTGACCAGCAGCGTTTCGTCGCCGAGCACTTCCAGCCCGCTGGGCCGGTCGGTGCTGACGGTGATGCCCGCGGCCTCGGCGGCGGTGCGCGAGCGGTCGACCGCCTGCTGCACCACCGTGTCGACGTCGACCACGGCCAGATCGGGCAGCTTCTCCGCGCCCTGCAACCGCGAGAGCGCGATCAGCTCGGTGACCATCTTGCCCAGCCGCCGCGATTCGGCCAGCACACGCGAACCGAAGTGCCGCACGGCCTCGGGGTCGTCGGCCGATTCCAGCATGGCCTCGGCCAGCAGGCTCATCGCGCCGACCGGGGTCTTGAGCTCGTGACTGACATTGGCGACGAAATCGCGGCGGGTCGCCTCCATGCGCGCCTGCTCGGAATCATCGTCGGCGAACAGCACGACGAAGCTGGTCTCCTCGCGCGAGAGCTTGCGCGCCACACCGCGCACGGCGATGCGCCCGCGACCGGGCGAGGGGTTCTTGGCGGTCAGGTCGTATTCGGCGGCGTCGCCTGTGGCGAGCACCTTCTCCACCGCCGCCCAGGCCCGCTCGTCGAGCAGCCGGTTGCGCACCAGCCCCAGTTCCTCGGCGCGCGGATTCACCAGCACCACGTCGCGATACTCGTCGACCACCGCGATGCCGCTCTCGGAGGCCAGCACGATCAGATCGAGCACCTGCGACATCGTCAGGCCGGTGTCTTCCTGATTGCGCGCGGCGTGCCGAGCGTTGACGTACGGGATCAGCAGGCCACCGACTGCCAGTCCGACGACAGCCGCGAGGACTGCCAACAGCACTGCCTGCGGAACACTCACATGATTGATCGTACGAGTGCGAACCCCGACCCCGACGCCGGGTCACAGAAGTTTCGCGCAGGTCACAGCCCCTTGGCACGCCGTTCTCCTGCCGTTCACCCGCCGGGCACCCATCCGATCGATCGGCGTGTCACTCCGGCGTTTCGCCGCAGCGCGGGGCTGGTCACAAGGGCCCCGCACCACCCGAGTCATGCGTCGAGCACATCACTCGGAGGGGTTGCTGTGGGATCATTCTCGAATACCCGGGGTGGATTTCGGCCGGAAAGGATCGCGATGAGCAAGATTCTGAATTCTCTGTCCGACGACGAGTACGTGCTGGTCCGCAAAACCAAGAAATCCCAGATGGCGAAGCTGGATGAGAACCACCTGATCGAGCTGCACTCCCGAATCCGGCGGGCCCGCAACAAATACGTCAAGCTCTACCGACGCGAGGGCGCCGCCAAGGTCGAGTCCAAGGGCGCGCGGGGCTCCGGCAAGGCGGCCAACAAGCGCAATGCCGCCCGCGCCGAGGTCTTCGAAGACGCCCTCAGCCGCGTCAGCCGCCGACTGGCCAAGGTCGCCGAGAAGAGCGCCGAGCGACTGAAGGAACAACGCCTGACCAGCGCCCGCAAGGACGCCCCCTCCTTCTCCGACCTGGACTCCACCGACGGCAAGGTCGACTCCCCCGGTCGCCCCCGCGTCGACCCGACCAGACAATCCCCGGGCCGCAAGAAGTACGAAGCCTCCACGATCGCCGCCGGAGCCCGCCGCCAGGCCGCGAAGGACAACAAGTAACCCGACCGAACCCGGCACCGGACTACTACCCGAGCGTGAGACGTGGGCGCTACCGCAGGGGGATGTGGTTGGGGGACATGGGTTTCTAGCGTCGGGGCATGTGGAGAAGAGCTGTTGTCGTTGCGGTGTGCGCGGCCGGTCTGGTCTCGGCGAGCGGGTCGGCCGGGGCCGTGCCGCGCGCGGTGGACACGACGCGGAGCGATATCGACGAACTGGTGCGGGATGGCGCGGTGGGGGCGTTGGCGACAATTTCGGTCGACGGCGTCAGCACTGTCGTGACCGCGGGATCGGCCGATATCGGGGCGGGGACGGCTGTTCCGGATGACACACCTGTCCTACACCGGCACACCCACGACCGTGAACGTCGGAGCCTTGCTCACCCACGCGCTGTGCCCGTAACCCCCGTCAGGCGGCGATGCCCAGACCCAGCGCGACGGCGACCGGGGCGAGGTAGAGGACGGGGAAGGCGACCGTCTTGTAGGAGTGGGCGCGCAGAACGGTGATCACCGCGCCGGTGAAGTAGAGGATCAGGCCGATAGCCGCGGCGATGCCCAGGGGTGGGTAGGCCAGGCCGAGGAGCAGGCCGAGGGCTCCGGCGGCCTTGGCGATGCCGAGCGGGGTCCACCAGGTCTCGGGGACGCCGTAGTCGACGAGCGGTTCGACGACGAACGGGGCGCGGCGCAGCAGCGAGACGGCGGAGAAGCCGACCCAGAGGGCCGCGGCGACGGTGACGATGACGTAGGCGGTGTGCATGGCGGGTCTCCTTCGGTGGCCGCGCGATCGCGGCGTCTACCGAGGTGACGGCACGGCGGCCCACCGTGTGACATCCGCACAGCACAGCGCCCCGGTCCACAGGGTGGGCCGGGGCGCTGGGGAGAGCTGGGGACTACTTGCCGCCCTGGTTGGCGACGGCGGCGGCGCCCGCGGCGGCAGCCTCCGGGTCCAGGTATTCGGCGGGCTTCACGGGGCGCAGGTCCTCGTCGAGTTCGTAGCGCAGCGGGATGCCGGTGGGGATGTTGAGGCCGGAGATGTCCTCGTCGGAGATGTTGTCGAGGTGCTTGACCAGCGCGCGCAGCGAGTTGCCGTGGGCGGCGACCAGCACGGTCTTACCGGTGCGCAGCTCCTGGGAGATGGTGTTCTCCCAGTACGGGATCATCCGGGCGACGACGTCCTGCAGGCACTCGGTCTTGGGGATCTCGATCCCGGCGTAGCGCGGGTCGCCTTCCTGGCTGTACTCGTTGTCGTCGGCGATCGGCGGCGGCGGGGTGTCGTAGCTGCGGCGCCACAGCATGAACTGGTCGTGGCCGTACTGCTCGCGGACCTGCTCCTTGTTCTTGCCCTGCAGGTCGCCGTAGTGCCGCTCGTTGAGGCGCCAGTCGCGCACGACCGGGATCCAGTGCCGGTCGGCGGCGTCGAGCGCGTTGTTGGCGGTGCTGATCGCGCGACGCAGCAGCGAGGTGTAGACGATGTCGGGCAGGATGCCGTGCTCGGCGAGCAGCTCACCGGCCCGCTTGCCCTCGGCGATGCCCTTGTCGGTCAGGTGCACATCCACCCAGCCGGTGAACAAGTTGAGGGCATTCCATTCGCTCTCGCCGTGGCGCAGCAGCACGAGGGTGTAGGTCATGGGCTCATTCTGGCATTGCGCCGAGCCTCAGGCCCACTCCACCTCGTCGAACCCGAGGCTCATCTCGTGTGGTCCGCCCGGTACCAGAGCGTCGACCTGTAATCGCGACGCGCCCGCGTCGACCTCGCGCACCACGGCGCACACTCCTCGCAGCGGTCCATCCGGAATATGGACGACATCCCCCGGCACGTAGTCGGCAGCCACCTGTTCGAGGCTACGCGCGCACCCGCCCCGCCCACGGCGAACGCGCCACACCTGGACCGAAGAGTCCGACTCGGCGCCGAGAGCCGAGTGCCGCGAATCCTTTCCCTCGAGCGGTCAACTCTCCACCGCGAGCACCCCGGCCCCCACCAGCGTCGCGCCCTCACCGATGGCCGACAACTCCACCCGCAGCCCACGGATGAACGCCAGCCCCGCGTGCCGCGCGACGGCCGCGCGCAGCGGACCCCACAGTGGTTCGCCCGCCTGGGCGAAGCCACCGCTGATCACCACCCGGTCCACGTCGAGCAGCGCGGCGGCCGAGCAGATCGCCTGTCCCAGCGCGGTTCCCGCCCGGTCGAGGGCCGCGACGGCGACCGGGTCCCCCGCGCGGGCCGCGTCCGCGAGCTCGGCGCCGGTCTCCCCCGGCCAGCCGCGCGAGCGGGCCCAGCGCACCACCGCCATCCCACCCGCGAGCGCCTCCACACAACCGAATCCGCCGCAGGCACAGGGGGTGTCGTCGCCAGGGACGACGATGTGTCCGAGATGTCCGGCATTTCCGGTGCGCCCCACCAGCACTCGCCCGTCGGCGACGATCCCGCCGCCCACCCCCGACGACACCGTCAGCGCCAAACCGTTGCGCACCCCGCGCAGTCCGCCCACGCGGTGCTCGGCCAGCACCAGGCAGGCGCCGTCGATCGCCAAGCGCACCACGGCATCCGGGAACAGCGCGCGCACCCGCTCGACGATCGGGAAGCCGTCACGCCACGGCGCGAGGTTCAACGGAGCGATCGCCCCGGCGGGCACGTCCACCGGACCGGCCGCCCCGATCCCGACCGCGCTCACCCGCATGTCCCGCGCCACAACTTCGAGCAACTCCCGGCAAGCCTGCCACGGGTCGGTCGCACCGGCGGGCACGCGCCGCACCCGGCGCAGCGAGTAGTCCGGATTCACCACTGCCGCAGCGAATTTGGTCGCGCCGATATCGAGTGCCAGTGCTGTCATCGCCACTCCTGTTCTCGCGGGTCCGGCACCGGTGCCCGCCGGGCACGGGTTGCCCATCGGTCACCGGTGATGTGAATTCTCACAGGATGTGGCACCCGACACTTTGACTACTGGTCGGTACGCGCGGGCCCGTTTCGTTGGATACTTCCACACGGGTCGGGTCGTGACAGTTGGGCAGCACTACATTGATGAAGGATAGCTGTGTCGAAATTGGTTGTACTGGTGTTGAGCCTGTTGACGGCGGGCGTGCTCGCCGCACCGGCCGGCGCGAACCCGTTGTATCCGACCCCGGATCCGGATCCGTTCTTCAGCGCACCGAGTGACATCAGCACGCTGGCTCCCGGTGATGTGGTGCGCACGCGCCGCGTCGACACCTGGATGTACCCGGGCACCGAGGGCTGGCAGGTGGCGTTCCGCTCCACCAACTCCCAGGGCAAGGCCATCATGGGCGTGACCACCGTGCTGATGCCGGTCGGGGTGAAGAACCCGCCGCTGGTCTCCTACCAGGCGCTGATCAACTCCATCGGCACCCGCTGCAACCCCTCGCAGTCGCTGTTCAACGGCGAACTGCAGGACGCGCCCGGCGCCATGCTGCCGCTGCAGCGCGGCTGGGCCATCTCGGTGCCCGACTACCTCGGTCCGACCGTGGCCTACGGTGCGGCCAAGCTCAGCGGCATGGTCACCCTCGACAGCGTGCGGGCCGTGCAGAAGGTCGCCGAACTGGGCGTGGGCAATTCGCCGGTGGCGATCGCCGGATACTCCGGTGGCGGCATGGCGACCGCGTGGGCGGGCGCGTTGCAGCCGACCTACGCGCCGGAGGTGAAACTGGCCGCGGTGGTCGCGGGCGGTATCCCGGCCGATCTCGAATTGATGGCCGACGCACTGGGTTTCGCGCCGCACCCCGGTTTCGGCCTGGCCTTCGCCGCGGCGATGGGCATCGAGCGCGAGTACCCGGAGCAGGTGCCGGTCTCGGATTCGCTCAACGAGAACGGGCTGTGGTTCCGTGAGTTCACCAAGGACGCGTGCCGTCGATTCCTGTTGTTCCACGGCATCTTCCGCAATGCCGAGCAGATGGCGGCCTCGAAGGAACTGATGGGCAGCGAGGTGGCGCGCGGCGTGCTGCGCGAGAACAGCCTCGTGCACTTCACCGGCGCGCCGACCGCCCCGACCTACATCTGGCAGGGCAAGTACGACACCCTGACCCCGTACGGTCCGGTCGCGGAGTCGGTGGCGCACTTCTGCTCGAAGGGCGCCCCGGTGCAGCTCACGACCATCGAGATCTCCGAGCACATGACCGCCGCGGCGGCCGGGTTCGTGGACGCGTGGAACTACGTGGAGTCGCGCTTCCGCAACGAGCCGGTGCCGACGAACTGCTGAGGTGAGAACGCGCGGGTGCCGGAGTCCGGTACCCGCGTTCAGGCCTGGTCGGTGCCGCCGACCAGGTCTTCTTCGTCGATGAGGTGCTCGAAGGCGCGCAGGTTCTTCAAGGATTCGCCGCGCGAGACGCGCCACTTCCATTCCTTGCGGATGGATTCGGCGAAGCCGAGTTCGAGCAGGACGTTGAAGTCGGTGTCGACGGCTTCCAGGATCTGGCCGAAGATGCGGTCGAGTTCGTCGGGGGTCACCGACTCGGCCGACGTGCGGCCCACGAGGTAGATGTCGCCGACATTGTCGAGGGTGTAGGCCACGCCGTAGAGGCGGCGGTTGCGGCGCAGCAGGTACTTGTAGACGCCTTCGAAGTTCTCGTCGGGCTTGCGGCAGACGAACGTCTCGATGCGCACGCCGTGTTTGCCGACGGTCAGCATCACCGTCGTCTTGAGCTTGCGCTCACCGGGCAGCACGACGATGAAGGTGTCCTCGCCGTGGCGGGTGTACTCGATCTCGCGATCGCGCAGCGTCTCGTCGATCACCTGCGATACGGCGCTCACCTGCGTACTCCTGTCCGGCGCCGCCACAGCGCCCGCGATCTGGCCTGACCGGTGTCGCCCGCGAGCAGGGCGATGGGGCCGCGTTCGGCACGGAACCCGGCCATGGCCGCAGCGTAGCTGTCGAGCAGGCCCTCGGCGGTGTGCGCCCAGGAGAACCGGCTCGCGTGCGCGACGGCGGTGCTGCCCATCTCGGCCAGCCGGGCGGGGTCGTCGAGCAGGGCGGCCAGCGCGTCGGCCCAGTCGGGGGTGCGGTGCCCGGCGACGAGCAGGCCCGATTCCCGGTCGCGCACGGCGGTGCCGAGCCCGCCGACATCGGCGGCCAGCACGGGCGTGCCGCTGGCCTGGGCCTCGATGGCGACCAGGCCGAAGGATTCGTTGTAGCTGGGCACGGCCACCACGTCGGCGGCGCGATACACCTGCACCAGCCGGTCGGGGGCCTGCGGCGGCAGGAAGGTGACGCGCTCGGCGATGCCGAGGTCGGCGGCCAGTTCGATGAGCGCGTCGGGGCGGGCCAGGCCGGTGCCCGAGGGTCCGCCGACGATGAGGACGCGCAGGTCGCGGCGGGGATCACGGCGCAGCAGCTCGGCGGCGGCGCGCACCAGCACGTCCGGGGCCTTGAGCGGCTGGATGCGGCCGACGAAGGCCACGATCTGCTCGTCGGCGCGCAGCCCCAGCTCGGCGCGGGCGGCGAGCTTGTCACCGGGGCGGTAGCGGGTCAGGTCGGCGCCGGGCGGCACCACATCGATGCGGTCGGGCGAGGCGCCGTAGAGGTCGACCAGCTGACCGGCCTCGTCGGCGGTGTTGGCGACCAGGCGGTCGGCCTCGGCGATGACCTGCTTCTCGCCGATCACCCTGGTCTCGGGTTCGGGGGTGTCGCCCTCGGCCAGCGCGGCGTTCTTGACCGCGGCCAGGGTGTGGGCGGTGTGCACCAGCGGGACGCGCCAGCGGTCGCGGGTCAGCCAGCCGACCTGGCCGGAGAGCCAGTAGTGCGAGTGCACCAGGTCGTAGTAGCCGGGCAGGTGGCGGGCCTCCTGGCGCAGCACCTCGGCGGTGAACGGGCACAGCTGGGTGGGCAGTTCCTGCTTGTCCAGGCCCTCGAACGGGCCCGCGACGACGTGGCGCACCAGGACGCCGGGGGCGGCCTCGGCGACGGGAGGCAGGTCGGAGGAGGTCGCGCGGGTGAAGATCTCCACCTCGGTGCCGCGTTTGGCGAGCTCGAGCGCGGTCTGCAGCACGTAGACATTCATGCCGCCCGCGTCACCGGTGCCGGGCTGGGCCAGTGGCGAGGTATGCACCGACAGCACCGCGATGCGGTGGGGCAAGAGATCCTGGCGACGCTGACTCACACCTTCCAGTGTGCACGCCGCGACGCCGCCACCATCATCCCCACCGGGATCGGTGACGGCTGTCACACCGCATTCGTGAGTGAGTTCACGCCGTGTCCGCCCTCGAGCGTGCCCGATTCCGCCCGCCGTCGCGAGCGCTTTTTCGCCATCACGCTCACTTGTTCAACGCCGACTCGAACAGCGGCCACGATTTGTGCAGATCCTGTTCCCAATAGCCCCAGGAGTGGGTGCCGGTGGGCCGCAGATCGACCGTGGCGGGGATGCCGAGCGACTGCAACCGGTCGCGCAGCTGCTGGGTGCACACATTGGTGACGGCCTCGAGTGTCGCCCCGAACAGCAGCTGATAGGTCAGCTGGATCGGGTCGCCCTGGGCGCCGATGGTGTCGAGCGGGCCGGGGATGCCGGTGCCGGAGGAGATGTAGACCTCGGTGCCGCGCAGGGCTTCCGCGTGCAGATAGGGGTCGTGGGCCGACCACGCCGGGTCGGTCGGCGGGCCCCACATATTGGCCGCGTTGCCGAGCCTGCTGCCCACGACCGTGCGCACGATGGCCTGTCCGCGCGGATCGCTGGTGCGCACGCACCCGCTGTAGGACCCGATGCCTCGGTACAGCCCCGGCTCGGCGAGGGCGAGCTGGAACACCGAGGTACCCGCCATCGACAGCCCCGCAATGGCATTGGCGCCGGTGCCGTCGAACGCGTCGTCGATCACCGGCGGCAGTTCCTTGGTGAGGAAGGTGGTCCAGCGCTGTTTGCCCAGCACCGGGTCGTCGGTGCGCCAGTCGGCGAAATAACTGCCCGCTCCACCGAACGGGATCACCACGTTGACCTGCTTGTCCTTGAAGAACGACACCACGTCGGTGCGGTCGAGCCAGTTCCCGTCGGCCCCGCCGCCGACCCCGTTGAGCAGATACAGCGTGGGCGCCGGTTCGTCCGGGTTCGCCGCGCGCAGCACCCGCACCCGGTTCACCGTGTCCATCGACGGCGAGTACACGCCGATGTCGACGGTGTTGTCGGCCTCGGTCCGCTGATCCTCGATCCGCGCCACGGCGGTGGGCGTCGCGGGCGCGTAGGCCGCCGCGCCGACCGTGGTGACCAACGCGGCCACCGCCGCGACGACGATCCGCGCGCCTCTTGCCCGACCAGACATCATCGAACTCCGATCTCGACGCCGAATCCTGTTCCCTGCTCGCGATCCAACGACATCTTCGAACGCTACACACGGATTCGGGAAAACATTGTGACGATTACCAGAAGATTTTCCGCACCCCTGTGCGCGAATGCAGGATGCCGACCCGTCGGTGTCCGATCACAATCACGGCCGTATCACGTTGGTGCCGTGGACGAACCACGTTACTACCTCCATCGATCCGCTTCCAGGCAACCTACGCTGCGCTGACCGGGCACATGTCGTCGCGGGTGCCCCGATGCGGAGGAATCATGTCGGACATCGCTGTTGTCGGAATCGGCCGCCGATTCGCCGGGGAAAAAGACTCACCGGAATCGTTCTGGGATTTCGTCATCGAAAAGCGCGATGCCGTCGTGGAATTTCCGGAAACGCACTGGGATCCCGATTTCTTCGGACTCTCGCGGCGCGCGGCGACCGACCTCGACCCGCGGCGACGGTCGCTGCTCGAGGTCACCTGGGCGGCGCTCGACGACGCGGGGATGGCAGGGCGGGTCGACGGTCGCTCGGTGGGTGTCTACGTGAGCGGGTCCGCCGCCGCCGCACTCGATCTCGGTCCCGCGCTCACCGTCGACACCACGTGCTCGTCCTCGCTGACGGCGATCCACCTGGCCTGTCGGGCGCTGGCCGAGGGTGATTGCCACGTCGCGCTGGCGGGCGGAGTGGACGTGGATGCGGGCGGCGCGGGCATGGTGGTACTCACCCGACTCGACGACGCCGTGCGCGACGGTCACCGGGTGTACACGGTGCTCGAGGACACCGGCGCGCACTTCCACGTCGCGGAGCCCCGACCCGAGCCAGCTGCCCCACGCACACCGAAACACCATGGCGTCCTGCCGATCTCGGGGGATAACGCGGCGGACTGCCGTGCCATGGCTGGCCGGTACGCCGACCTGATCGACGACGGCGCCGACCCCGACCGACTCGCCGAGACGGCCTGGACTCGGGAGCACCGTCCGTTTCGCACCGGCGTGTTCGTCGACGGCGCGCCCGAACTGATCCGCGAGCTGCGCGGTTACGCCGAGGGCGCGGGTCGCGACGCCACCCGCGTGGTCGCCGGGGGCGGGCCCGACCCGGTGTTCGTGTTCTCCGGAATGGGCCCGCAGTGGTGGGGCATGGCGCGCGAACTGCTCTGCGCCGAGGGCGCTTTCGCGGCCACCGCGCAGCGGGTCGACGCGGCGTTCCACGCGGTGGCGGGCTGGTCGATCATCGGTGAGCTGTTGCGGCCGGAGGAGGAGTCACGGGTGACCGCGACCATGGTCGCCCAGCCCGCGAACTTCCTGGTGCAGGTCGCGCTGGTCGACGAGCTCGCCGCGCACGGTATCCGGCCCGCCGCGATCGTCGGACACAGTGTCGGCGAGGTGGCCGCGGCGTATGTGTCGGGGATGCTGACCCTGCGCGAGGCGGTCACCGTCGTCTATCACCGGGCCAGCCTGCAGTCGCGTACGGCCGGGTCGGGCGGGATGCTGGCCGCCGGGCTGAGCGTGGAGCGGGCCAGCGAGCTGATCGGGCCCGAGCTCGATATCGCGGCGGTGAACGGCCCGCACAGCCTCACCCTCGCCGGTGCGCCGGGGCAGCTCGACGAGTTGGCCGAAAAGCTCACCGAGCAGGGCATTTTCGCGCGTAGGCTGAGAGTAGAGGTGCCGTATCACAGCCGTCTGATGGATTCCATCCTGCCCGAATTGCGCACGGCGCTGGACGATCTCGACCCGCAGCCGCCGAGTGTTCCGCTGTATTCCACGATCACCGGCAACCAGGTCACCGGAGGCGACTGGGGCGCCGAGTACTGGTGCGCGAATGCGCGCCGGACCGTGCGGTTCTCCGAGGCGGTGACAGCACTGATCGGCGCGGGCAGCCGGGTGTTCGTCGAGGTCGGTCCGCACCCGGTGCTCTCGGGCAATATTCGCGAGTTGCTGCTCGAGCTCGGCGAGACCGGCGCCACCGTGCCCACCCTCGACCGCAAACAGCCCGACGCGCTCAGCATCCGCGGCACCGTCGCCGGGCTCTACGGCGCGGGCGCGCTCGACCTCGACGCGCTGTTCCCACCCGACCAGCCCGTGACCCCGGATCAGCCGCGGTATCCCCGGCAGCGCACGTCGCCGGTCGAGCGGTCGCGACAGGGCGGGTACGCCATGCTCGGCGAGCCCGATCCGGAGGGCAGGCCGGGCTGGCTGACGCGGATCGACACCGAGACGCTGCCGTGGCTGCCGGATCACGTCGTCGGCGGAGTGCGGATGCTGCCCGGCGCGGCCTACCTGGACGCGGCGCTGAGCGTGGCGGCCCTGCGGCGGGGCGAGCCGCGCGTGGCGTTGGAGAACGTGCGGTTCGTCGCGCCGCTGATCACGGACTCGCCCGACGCGCCGCTGCTGGAATTGAGCGTGGAGGAGGCGAGTGGGCGTTTCCTGATCCGCTCGCGCGAGGCGGGCGGCACGGCGTGGACGGTCAACGCGACGGGCCGCTTGCTCACCGGCGGGTTCGAGCCCACAGAAACTGTTGTCCCCGTGTTGGATTCGGCAGTCGAGGTGGCGCCGGAGCAGTTCTACTCGGCGCTCGCGGCGCGGGGGTTGCGGTACGGGGCCGCCTTCCGACGGGTCACCTCCGTGCGGGCCGACAGTGACACGGTGGTGGCGACGGTCGACGCGAGTATCGCGGCGGGGTCGGGGCATCTCGCGCATCCGGCGGTGGTCGAGGCGGCCATGCAGGTGGCGGCGCTGCTGTTCGCCGACGAGGCGCTCGGCGCGGGCGCGCTGATGCCCGTCGCCGTGGACGCGGTGCGGCTGTTCGGGGCGCTGCCCGCGCAAGTCACCGTGCTGGCCCGGCGCGACCCGACGGCCCGGCTGCGCGCCGAGATCGAACTGCTCGATGAATCCGGCACCCGCTGCCTGCACCTGGTCGGCGTCCAGCTCGGCGCCCTCGACCCCGCCGCGAGCCCCCTGCACCGCATGGCCGAGTTCTGCTACACCGACGAATTCGAGCCCCGCCCACCCCTGGAACCCACCACCCTCCCCGCCATCGACGACACCGCCACCATCGTCGTAGCCCTCGGCCCCGGCACCCTGGCCCGCCAACTGGCCAGCGCCCTCCCCGCCGCCGTCCTCCACCACGCCGACCCCACCACCGACCCCACCGAAACCACCTACATCACCGAAGAACTCACCCAACACCTCTACGCCGCCGTCCACGCCCTCCGCGCCACCAAACCCCCACACCGCCCACCCACCGCTCCCACCTCCGAACACCAGCCAACCACCGACAGCACGGCCACCGACCCCGCACAGGCAACACCCGACCCGGAACCCCAGCCGACCACCCGCAGCGCCGTTGCCGACTCGATGCACGCGACGCCCGCACCCGCGCACCAGTCGACGACCGACCGCGCGGCTGCCGACGCCGCACAGGCCACGCCCGAACCCGCACATCAGCCGACCATCCGCAGCGCGACCGACGCCGCGCAGGCAACACCCGACCCCGCGCACCAGCCGACCACCGACAGCGCGGCCGCCGACCCCGCGCACTGGCCGACCCCCCGCAGCGCGACCGCCGATTCCGCGCACACCACGCCCGCCCCCACACGCCAACCGACCAGCGACAGCGCGGCCGCAGACGCCTCGGTGGAATCCGCACACCGGCCGTCTGCGGACAACGGTTCCCGCGGCGCCCACCGCGCGGAATTGCCACAGTCCACGGCGGACGGCGGCCAGGCAGATGGTCCGGCCGTCATCCGGCGCGATCGTCTGCACATCTGCCTGGTGGTGGGCACCCTTCACGACGACCTCGCCGCACTGTGGACGTTGAAGCAGATCGCCGTGGCACTGGGTGAATTCGCGCAGACGCTGGTCGCGCCGGGGGATGTGGTGCCCGCGCTCGGGGAGGGGCTCATCGATGTCACGCTGGTCACCGAGCAGGCGTTCGTCCTGCCCGATGACGTCGCCGAGCCGCAGCATCGCCACCGTGCCCTGGCGGGGGCCCGGCGGGTGCTGCTCAACGAGCAGACGGGGCTGCGGTGGCGGTTGGTCGACGGGGATCGTGCGACCGCGCTCGACGTGCTCGTCGGCGAACTGGCCGTGCCGGGCGCGTTCACCGCCGACGACACCGACGAGATCCTGCTGCGCGCGGGGACCCGCTGGGCACCGGTGGTGGTCAGGCGCCTCCAGGACCGCATCGACCAGCTCGACACCGCGCACCCGCTGACCGACTCGGCGGCCGATTTCGCTCTCGAGCTGCCACCATCGCGGCTGCTCTCGGCGCTGGCATGGCGCGAGAGCCCCCGGCGCGATCCCGAGCCGGGGCAGGTGGAGGTGCGGATGCGGGTGATCGGCCTCAACCACAAGGACCCGCTGAAGGTGATGGGCCTGCTCGGCGAGCGCGAACTGGCTGGCACCTTCTTCGGCACCGCGCCGGGCATGGAGGGCGTGGGCACCGTGGTCCGGCTCGGAGCGGGAGTCACCGCGCTGGCCGAGGGCGACCTGGTCGCCATCGCCGCCAAGGACATGATGCGCCGCTACCACCTGGTCGACCAGCACGCGGCGATCCGCCTGCCCGCCGACACCGACCCCGGATCATGCACCAGCACCACCGCTTTCGCCACCGCCGAGTACGCGCTGCTGGACCTGGCCCGGCTGCTGCCCGGCGAGACGGTGCTGATCCACGGCGCGGCGGGCGGGGTCGGTTCGGCGGCCATCCAGGTCGCCAGGTCACGCGGGGCGCGCATCATCGGCACCGCGAGTACGCCCGAACGGCGCGCGCACATCCGCGTGCTCGGGGTGGATCACGCGCTGCACTCGCGCTCGCTCAATTTCGCCGACGACGTGCTGCGGCTCACCGACGGCCTCGGCGTCGACGTGGTGCTCAATACCGCGTCGGGTGAGGTCCTGCGTCAGAACTTCCGCGCCGTCACCGAATTCGGGCGCATCGTGGAGGTCGGCAAGGCCGACGTGTACACCGGCGGTCTGCTGGACATGGGCAACTTCGACAAGAACCTCTCCTACTTCTCCGTCGACCTGGACCGCATGTGCGCGGTGCGTCCGATGCAGCTCGCCGACCTACTGGGCCGCGTCTACGAGAAGCTCGAGGCGGGCGCCTATCAGCCACTGCCCTACCAGATGTTCGAAACCCACGAGGTGGCAAGAGCTTTCGACGAGGTGATCCGATCCGCGCGGATCGGCCGGATCGCACTGAGCATGGACGACACCGCGCCGCCGGTGCGCCCCCGACTCCCCGAGGTGCCGATCCACGGCGCCGCCACCTACCTGATCAGCGGTGGCTTCGGCGGCTTCGGGCTGGCCACCGGTCGCTGGCTGGTGGGCAAGGGCGCGCGGCGGCTGGTGCTGGTGGGTCGGGACGGGGCCCGCGACGCGCAGGCGCGCCAGCAGATCGAGGCGTGGCGCGCGCACGGGATCGAGGTCGTGGAGGAACTGGCCGACATCGCCGACCTGGTGGCGGTGACCGAAGTGGTCGGGCGCGCGCACGTGGACGGGTATCCGCTGCGCGGGATCTATCACGCCGCAGACGCGGTGACCGCCAACAGCATCGGCCTGATGGACCTCGACGACCTCACCCGCGTATACCGACCGAAGGTCCTCGGCGCGCGGGTACTGCGTCGCGCGGTGCGCAATGCGGGGATCGAGTTGGACATGTTCGTCCTGTCCGGCTCGGGCGACTCGATGTTCGGCCTCGTCGGCCGATACCACCAGAACGCCGCCGATCTCGCGCTCGAGGCGCTGGCCGAGCAGTGGACGCGGGCCGGGGAGCGGGTGCTGTGCGTGAGCTGGGGACACCTGTCCGGCGCCACCGACGACCCGGCCGCCGAGAATCTGGAAGAGACCGGGTTCTCGCCGATCGACCTGGCCGACGGCACCGCCTACCTCGAACAGGCCCTGCGCCTGGGTCTCACCAGGGCCGCGATCATTCCCACCGACTGGGCCCGGCTGGCCGCCGCGTTCCCACAGATGAGCCGCACCGGCAGGTTCGCCACCCGGATCGCCGCCGCGGACGATGCGGCACCGGCGCGGCGGCGGGGCGAACCGGCCGCGTTCGACGAGGGCGAGCGCGGCCACGCCGATCCGCTGGTGATAGGCGTGGCCCCCGCGCTGGCCGGAGGCGTGCGATGACGACAGGCGAGCAGATCACCGGCGCCGAGTCGACGGGGCAGGTCAGCGCACCGGATGCCCGTCACGGCGCCTGGCAGGCCTTCGCCGGGTGCCTGATCGCGGTGTTCATGCAGATGATCGACGTGACGATCGTCAATACCGCCCTGCCCAGCATCACCGCCGACCTGCGCGCCTCCCCCGCCCAGCAGCTGCTGGTGGTCACCGCGTACTCGCTGGCCTTCGCCTGCACGCTGCTCCCGGCGGCCCGGCTCGGCGCGATGTTCGGGCGGCGGTGGCTGTTCCTGGGCTCGGTGATCGCGTTCACCGCCGCCTCGGTGTGGTGCGGAATGTCGGGCAGCGCAGTGGAATTGATCCTCGCGCGGGTGGCGCAGGGCATCGCTGGTGGTGCCATGGCGGCGCAGACCATCGCCATTCTCACCGCGAGTTTTCCGCGCGGTAGACATCCGCTGGTGTTCGCTGTGTACGGCGGGACGGCCGGGTTCGCCGGAATGCTGGGACCGATCGTCGGCGGGGCGCTGATCACCGCGGATATCGCTGGTAGCGGCTGGCATTCGGTGTTCCTGATCAATGTGCCGATGGGCGCGCTGGCCTTCGCGCTGGCCTTCCGCTGGCTGCGTCTGGGTCCGGCGTCGGAACGCGGGCGGCTCGATCTCGGCGGGGCGGTGCTGTCGACGGTGAGTCTGTTCCTGCTGCTGTCGGCGCTGGCGACGGTGCAGCAGGACGGATGGCGACTCGGACCGGCCGCCGTCGCGCTCGTGGCACTGGCGATCGGCGCGATCTTCCTTGTCCAGCAGCGGCATTCGACGAAGACGCCACTGGTGCGGACGGCCCTGTTCGAGGATCGCGGGTTCGCGGTGGGCTCGATCCTGGTGACGATGTTCTTCGGCCTGTTCACCGCCTTCGTGTTCGCCATCTCCATCACCCTGCAGGACATCGTCGGGTTCTCCCCGCTGCGCACCGGCGTCGCGATGACGCCGTTCGCGCTCGGCGCCGGAGCGGGCGCGCTGGCCTCGCCCTGGCTGATCGCGCGCTGGGGCCCGCGCGCCATCGCGGCCGGGATCGCGTGGTTCGGGGTGTGTGTGGCGATCGGCGCGACGTATCTGTGGTGGACCGACGGCACCGTCGACCTACGGATCGCGCTGGTGCCGATCTTCGTCGCGGGCACCGGGGTCGGGGTGTTCGGTGTGCAACTGCAGCCGATGATGCTGGCGCGGCTCTCGCAGCAGCGCATGGACGACGCGTCCGGGCTGCTGCCGACCATCGAACAGGTGGGCAACGGCCTCGGACTCGCGCTGCTCAGCGCCGTGTTCTTCCGCGCGCACACCCTCGGCGGGGCGCTCATGATGTTCGCCGCGGTGTCCGTGCTCGCCCTCGCGATGGGCGTGCTCGCCCTCGCCCTGCCCGGGTACGAACGGAAGTAGCCGCGTGGCCGGATTCGGTCTGCTCGAGGCGTGGCATCCCGCCACCGGGCGGCTGGTGAGCTGGCACGCCTCCGCCGCCGCGGTCGCGTGGGCCGCGCGGGCGCCGCGTCATCCGGTGCCGCCCTCGCATCAGCAGGAGCAGTATCTGGCGGCGGCGTACCGGCATCGCGAGGCGGCGTTCCGGTTCTCCGGGCTGTGCGTGGCCACCACGGCGATGCCCGGTCCGCTCGACCGCGCGGCGATGACACGCGCCGTCAACGCGTTGCTGCGCCGCCACGACACCTTCCACAGCTGGTTCGACCGCGCGTCCGACGGCAGCGTCGGCCGACACCTGATCGACCCGGCCCGCATCGATTTCGTGCCGGTGGACCACGGCACCGCCGACGGCAATCGGGTCCGCGCGCATGTGCGGCAGAGCACGCCGGGACCGTTCGAGTGGCACTGCTTCACCTTCGGCGCGATCGAGCACGGCGAGTCCACCACGCTGTATCTGGCCGTCGACCGTCTGCACACCGACGTCGCGGGCCAATACCTCTCGTGCTTCGAACTCGCGCACCTGTATCTGCGCGAGATCGGCCGTGCCGCCGGAACACTCACGCGGCCAGCCAGTTTCGTCGACCACTGCGCCCGCGAGCGCGCCGCCTCCGCCGAGCTCACCCGCACCTCCCCCGGCGTGCGCCGCTGGCTGGAACTGCTGCGCGGCAACCACGGCGAACTACCCACGTTCCCAGTGGATCTGGGCCGCGCGCACGAGAACTACCACCGCAGCGCGCACCGCACCATCGACCTGTTCGACGAGGCCACCGCCCTGCGCTTCGAGAAGATCTGCCGCGAGCACGGCGCGGAATTCACCGGCGGCGTCTTCGCCGCCGCCGCGCTGACCGAACGCGAACTCGTCGACAGCGACTACTACTTCGCCCTGTCGCCGGTCAGCACCCGCTCCTCGGTCGCCGAACTCACCTCGGTGGGCTGGTACGTCACCCTCATCCCGGTCGCCTTCCCGATCGGCGCCGCCACCACCTTCGCCCGCGCCCTCGCCACCGCCCAGCGCGCCTACGAACACGGCCGCACCCTCGCCCCGGTCTCCCCCCACCGCGTCCTGGAACTCGCCGCCGACGACCCCGACATCGCCGCCCGCCCCGGCTGGGCCGCCCCGACGATCTCCTACATCGACGCCCGCGACGCCACCGGCGGCGAGTACGTCACCGGCGCGACCACCGGCGTCTACGCCCACCGCGTCACCACCGAGGAAATCCTCCTGTGGATCGACCGCCGCCCCACCACAACCACCCTCAGCGCCCTCTACCCCGACACCCCCACCGCCCACCGCACCGTCGACCGCTACCTCCACACCCTCCGCACCACCTTCATCACCGCCACGCGGCACTGAGGTAGCACGAGTCCTACAGTCGTTTCATGGGCACTTTCGGATTGCGGGAGCTGCGGCAGCAGGCCTCCGAGCTCGTCCGCAAAGCGGAGTACGGCGAGGACGTCACCATCACCGTCGCGGGACGCCCGAGCGTGCGGCTGGTCCCGGTCGCCCCGGCCCGCTGGCGCCGCCTCGACGAGATCGCCGATCTGTGGTCAGGGACGGCGGACCCCGAGTGGGAGGGTGACCGTGACCTCATCGACCAGGGGCTGCGCGATCCGTGGACGAGGTGAGCGGTGAAGGCCGGGCCGTCCTCGACACCAGCGTCGTCATCGCCGACGACATCACACCGATCCCCGGCTTGCTCACATCAGCGCCGCCACCGTCGCCGAACTCCACTTCGGCGTACTGGTCGCCAAGTCCGACAGCGTTCGCGCCGAGCGGCTTCGACGGCTGACCATGTTGCAGCGCCGCTTCGACGCGCTACCGGTGGACGACGCGGTCGCCGCCAGCTACGGAATCATCGCCGCCGTCGTCAGAGCGGGACGCCAACCGCGCGCCCGCACCATGGACCTCATCATCGCGGCGACCGCGCACGCGCATTCCGCCAGGCTCTACACCCGCAACCCCGATGATTTCCTCGGACTCGACGACCTCATCGAGGTCCGGTCGGCCTGAATCGCCACCGTCACGGATCACCCAGCGGCGCAGGGGTATTCGGTGAGGGTGTGGGTCCCCGCGCCGCAGAAGGCGAAGCCGCCGCCGTGCAGGTAGAGCACGGTGGCGTCGGCCAGGCGGTCGGTGGCCGCCATCGCCGGAAGGCAGCGCTCGACCGGCACGCCGCCCAGCTCCATGCGTGAACGCTCCAGAGCGGCGAGCACCGGCACCGCGCCGAGCACGGTGTCGAGCAGGGGTCTGACATGTCAATCTGTCAGATTAGATTGCGTCAGTATGGCATGAGACATCGATGACCGAAAGGATGGAATCCGAGCATGCCGACACCACCGGAACGACCGGGTCGGCGGTACTCCGGGATGGACGCCGAGGAGCGCACGCGCGCTCGACGGGCGGCGATCCTGGCGGCCGCGCTGGAACTGTTCGGCACCGATGGGTTCGCGGCGACCTCGGTGAAGCAGATCTGCCGGACAGCGGGACTGACCGAGCGGTACTTCTACGAATCGTTCAAGGACCGGCAGGCCTGCCTGATCGGGCTCTACGACACCCTGGTCGCCGATCTGCGCGCGGCCACCGAGTCCGCGATCACCGCGGCGAACCCCGGCGACCTCGCCGCGGCGGCCCACGACGGTCTGGCCGCCTTCATCGAACATCTCACCGACGATCCGCGCCGGGCCCGGGTGATCCTGATCGAGGTCGTCGGTGTCTCGGCGGAGCTCGAGGAACTGCGCCACGGCGTGCTGCGCGCCTTCGCCGACCTGATCGGCGCGGTCGCCACGGCCGACCCGGAGGTCGACGCCACCGCCGAGGACACCCGACTCACCGCCATCGCCCTGTCCGGCGGGGTGAACAACCTGCTCGTGGACTGGATGATGACCGGCAAACACCAGAGCCCCGCCGTGCTGACCAGGGTGTGCGCCACCCTGTTCGTCTCCGCGCTCACCGGACTACGCCGCCCGCCGCGGTAGACCCGGCACTTGCCACCGGCCCCCACCGTGGTCATACTGGAGTTTCATCTGACATGTCCACGTGTCACATGAAGCACGAAGGGAGCCCATCGGATGCGCTCGACCATCCCGACCCGGGGCCGGGTGATCGCGATCACCGGCGCCGCCCGCGGCATCGGCGCGGCCATCGCCCGCGAGCTCGCCGCGGCGGGCGCCCAGGTGGCGATCGGTGACATCGACGCCACCGCGGCCGCCGAGACCGCCGCCACCCTGCCCGGCACCGCCGCGGGCTTCCCCCTCGACGTCACCGACAGCGACTCGTTCGCCGCCTTCCTCGCCGCCGTCGAAGCCCGGTGGGGCCCGATCGATGTGCTGGTCAACAACGCCGGGGTGATGTGGGTCGGCCGCTTCGAGGACGAGCCGGAGGCCGCCACGCGGCGGCAGCTGGCGGTGAATCTGCACGGCGTCATCCGGGGCGTGCGCCTGACCGCGCCCCGCATGCGCGAGCGCGGGCGTGGGCACATCGTCACCGTCGCCTCGGCCGCGTCGAAACTCGCGCCCGCGGGCGAGGCCACCTACGCGGCGACCAAACACGGCGTCTACGGCTATCTCAGCGCGGTGCGGGCCGAGCTGCACGGCAGCGGTGTGGACCTGTCGGTGGTGATGCCGACCGTCGTCGACACCCCGCTCGCGGCGGGTACCTCACCCGGCTCGGTGGACCTGCTGACCCCCGACGACGTCGCCCGCGCGGTCGCCGATGTGCTGGCCCGGCCGCGCTTCGAGGTGACCGTGCCGCGCCGGGTCGGCCCGCTCGTGCGCCTGGCCGGGCTGCTGCCCGACCGGGTGCGCACCGCCGTGTTCCGCAGGCTGGTCCCCAACCAGATCACCGGCGGCGACCCCGCTTCGCGCGCCGCCTACGAGCGCGCCACCCTCACCGACCGTCCAGGAGACCCCCGATGACCATCGACAGCACCCAGTCCACCGTGCGCCGGATTCCCGAATTCGAGGGCGTCCACGACATCTGGCCGCGGGGTGCGCGGCTGGCGGCGGTGCGCGAGGCGGCCTTGCGCTATCGGGAGCGGTTCCTGAGCCAGGGGCAGGTGCGCGCGGTGAAGAGTTTCGACATCGCCGCGGCGCCCTATCCGGCGCGGTTCGCCTTCCAGGGGTACTCGCTGAATGTGAACCCGGTGATCTCGATCATCAACCGGATGTTCGTGATCCAGTTCGAGGGCTTCGACGGTGTGCTCAAGACGCTGGTCTGGGAGCCCACGGTGGCGGCCGGGTCCGCCGAGGCACCGTTCTACCGCACGCTGCAACAGTTCTCGCGGAAGTTCGCGGCGGAGAGATTCTTCGTGAAGTACTACAACGACCCCGAGTCGATCCTGCCTCGGCTCGGGCTGCGCAACGAGGACGTGGACTACGTCAGCTTCGACCACCTGCACGTGCAGGACGTGCGGATGATCATGGGCAGCAGCGAGCCCATCGAGGGCGAATCCGCGCCACGCGAGCCGCTGTTCCCGCACGCCAAGCTGCTGGTGCACCGCAAGGAACTGGGCACCTTCGAGTCCATGCATCCCATGCAGTGGGCCTGGTACGTCGACGGCGGGATGGACGGGGTGCCGCCGGAACGGCTCGAGGTCTTCGAGGGCGACGTGGAACTCGGTGTGGGCGTGAGTCTGCTGTGGACCCCGGGCCACACCGACGGCAATCACTCGCTGGTGCTCAACACCCCCGACGGGGTGTGGGTGTCCTCGGAGAACGGAATGGCCGCCGACAGTTGGCAACCGGAGCTGTCGAAGATCCCGGGCGTGCGACAGCAGGCCGCGTTCTACGGACGCGAGGTGGTCCTCAACGGCAATACCCTCGAGGACTCCCTCGACCAGTACGACTCGATGGTCAAGGAGAAGACGATGGCCTCCCGCTCCCCGCGCGATTCCCGCTGGCTCCAGATCATCCCGTCCTCGGAATGCGCGCCCTGGAAGCGGCAGTGGCCGGTGGTGCCCACGCACAGTCACGGCGGGCTCGACTACGGCACGATCGTCGGCGGGGCCTAGTTTCCCAGGGCGGCCGCGAACATGGGCCAGGAGCGGTGGAAGTCTTCGCGCCAGTAGCCCCAGGAGTGGGTGCCGGTGGGGCGCAGGTCGACGGTGGCGGGGATGGCGAGGTCGGCGAGGCGGGTGGCGAGTTGCTGGGTGCACAGGCCGGTGACGGCGTCGAGGGCGCCGCCGATGAGGAGTTGGTCGAGCAGTTTCACGGAGTCGCCGTGCAGGCCGGGGCCGTCGGCGGTGTCGAGGGGGCCGGGCAGGCCGGTGCCGGAGGCGATGTAGAGGGCCAGGCCGCGTAGGCGGTCGGCGTGCAGGAAGGGGTCGTTGGCGGCCCAGAGCGGGTCGCCGGGTTGTCCCCACATGTTCACAGGGTCGCCGTTCTGGCCGGAGACGACCGTGTTGACGATGGCATGGCCCTGCGGACCGCTGGTCGCCACGCATCCGCTGTAGGAGGCCACCGCGCGGTAGAGGCGCGGCGCGGCCAGGGCGAGCTGGAAGGCCGCGGTGCCCGCCATGGACACCCCCGCCACGGCATTGGCGCCGCTGCCGTGGAATTCGGCGTCGATCACGCGCGGGAGTTCCCTGGTGAGGAAGGTGGTCCAGCGTTGACGGCCCAGTACCGGGTCGTCGGCGCGCCAGTCGGCGTAGTAGCTGCCCGCGCCGCCGACCGGCATCACCACGGTGACCTGCTCGTCGGCGAGGAACTCGGCGATATCGGTGCGGGTCAGCCAGTTGCCTCCGGCACGCCAGTCACCGTCGGGGCCGCTGCCGCCGTCGACGCCGTTGAGCAGATACAGCACCGGCGCGCTGGCGGCCGGGTCGGCGGCGGGCAGCACGGTGACGGTCACCGGTTTGCCCATGGCCGCCGAGAACACGACCAGCTCGACCACCCGGCCCGGCCCCGGCGACGCCGAGACGATCCAGGCCGCGTCGGCGGTGCGTCCGGCGGGCTCGGCCGCCGCGACCGCGTGCCCGAACACCAGCCCGGCCGTCAGCACGAACAGCAGACATCGCGTCACGACGCCCATGCGCCACCTCCATGACCGACCGTCGACCTGGCCGTGTCACACAGGGTAAAGGGCTCCGACCAGCGACGGAGTCACTTCTGAAACATTGACCCTTCAGTCAAGCCGGTCGAGGAATTCACTCACCTCGGCGACGAAGCGCGCACGGTCCTCGATGAACAGGCCGTGCTGGGCGCCGTCCCAGTAGGAGGCGCGGACGTCGGGCGCGTTGTCGGCGATGTAGCGGCCGTTGTCCACCGGCACGACGGGGTCGGCGGTGCCGTGCAGGACCAGCACCGGGACATCGAGGGCGCGCAGGGTCTCGGTGTTGTCGACGGTGCGGTAGAACAGCGCCTTGCGCACCGAGGGCGGGGTGGCCAGGCTGCCGCCGAACAGGCGCTGGGCATCGGGGCCCTTGTCCTCGCCGGGGCCGGTATTGGCATTGCCGAACACGGCGAAGGCGCGCACGGCCCGGCCCGCCGCCTCCTCGAAGACCCCGGGAATGGCCTTCGCCATGGCGGGCCCGGGGGCCGCGCCAGGGACATCGCGCCCGATATGGGCGGGCGCGCCGCAGTAGACGACACCGGCGACCGCCGCGGTGCCATAGGTGGCCAGATAGTCGGTGGCGACGATGCCGCCGTAGGACCAGCCCAGCAGCACCGCGCCGGACTCGATGCCCTCGGCGGCGAGCACGGCGGCCACGTCGGCGGCCCACGCCTTGGGGTCGTCGTAGCCGGTGCCGGGGTCGTCGGAGTAGCCGTGGCCGCGCAGGTCGACGGCGATCACCCGGTAGCGCCGCGCGAGCTCGTCGGCGGCGGTGCCCCAGCAGCGCAGATTGCCCGCCCAGCCGTGCAGCAGCACCAGCGGCCTGCCCGTCTCCGGGCCGGTCACCCGGTAGACGATCCTGGTTCCCTCGGCACTGACAGCATCGCGAATAGCCATGCCGACAGAGTAGAACGCACCGTGAGCGCAGCCATGGCACGGGCAAACCGACGGCGAATAGGATCGGGCGCATGAGCACTCGTACCGCCGTCGTCACCGGAGCCAGTTCCGGAATCGGAGAAGCCACCGCCCGCACACTCGCCGCGCAGGGTTTCCACGTCTATGTCGGGGCGCGGCGGTTCGATCGGGTCAAGCAGCTGGCCGACGAGATCGGCGGCACCGCGCTCGAACTCGACGTCACCGACGAGGACTCGGTGCGCGCGTTCACCGACGCGATCGGCGAGGTGAACGTGCTGGTCAACAACGCGGGCGGGGCCAAGGGCCTGGCCACCGTGCTCGACGCCGACCTCGACGACTGGCGCTGGATGTGGGAGACCAATGTGCTGGGCACCCTGCGTCTGACCAAGGCGCTGCTGCCGAAGCTGATCGCCTCCGGTGACGGCCTGATCGTCACCATCACCTCCATCGCCGCGCTGCACGCCTACCCCAACGGCTCCGGCTACACCTCGGCCAAGCACGCCCAGGCCGTGCTGCACCGCACCCTGCGCGACGAGCTGCTCGGCCAGCCGGTGCGCCTGACCGAGATCGCGCCGGGCGCGGTGGAGACGGAGTTCTCGCTGGTCCGCTTCGACGGTGACGCCGAGCGCGCGGCCAAGGTCTACGAAGGCATCGACCCGCTCTACGCGGCCGACATCGCCGAGATCGTCGGCTTCGTCGCCTCGCGTCCCGCGCACGTGAACCTCGACACCATCGTGGTCAAGCCGCGCGACCAGGCCGGTCCCGGCAGCTTCGCCCGACGCTCCTGACCTGCGAGGTTCAATCCCCGGACCGGGCAACCGATCCGGGGATCACGCCACCCGAGTGGCGGCCCCGGCCGTCGGCACCGATACTGCCCTGGACCCACCCTGTCGCGTTGCTGTGCATTCGCTACGCGGCCGGGCGGTCATTAGCATCACCACGTTTGCCGATAGCCAGGGTTAGGAGTGCTCCACCGATGCGCAGTGTCAAGTCAGTATTCGACGGGTTCAAAGACTTCCTGATGCGCGGGAACGTCATCGACCTCGCGGTCGCGGTGGTCATGGGTACCGCCTTCACCGCCGTGGTCACCGCGTTCACCAAGGGACTGGTCAACCCGCTGCTGGCGGTGTTCGGCTCGACCAACGAGCTGGGGCTGGGCGTGCAGCTCATCGCCGACAAACCCGCGACCTTCATCGCCGTGGGCCCGATCGTCACCGCGTTCATCAACTTCTTCGTGGTCGCGGCGGTGCTGTACTTCGTGCTGATGCTGCCGATGAAGTCGCTGAAGAACAAGTTCGGCACCACCAAGGCCGCCGAGCCCACCGAGACCGAACTGCTCATCGAGATCCGCGACCTGCTGGCCAAGCAGCAGGGCCTGAGCACCGAGGAGACCGAGACGCTGAGCAAGGAACGCGCCAGCGAATCGGTCTGACCCTCACGCGTCCGTCCGCCGTGGTAGCAGCAGGGCGGGGATCATCGCCAGCGCGATCATGACCGGCGCGATCAGGTAGGTGTGCTGGAACGCCTCGGCCAGGGCCGGGGTCAGCGCGGCGCGCTCGGCGGGGTCCATGCCGTGCAGGGCCTGGAGACCGCCGGTCACCGGGAGCAGCGCGCCCAGCACCACCGAACTCACCGCGGTGCCGATCGCCATGGCGGTGGTGCTGATCATGTTGAGCACCGTCGACCCGGCGGGCTGCTGTTCGCGGTTCAGCGGTCGGGTCGCGGTGGTGATCAGCGGCATCATGGTGCCGCCACCACCGGCGCCCATCAGCACCATGGTGGCGCACAGCGCCCAGTACGGCGCGTCGGCGTCGAGTTGGAGGACGAACAGCGCGAAACCGGTGAGTGCCACCGTGATCGACACCGGCAGGTAGCGACCGGGCGGAATCCGATCGATCAACCGGCCCGCGACCTGCATGGTCGCGCCGGAGGCCAGCGCGAACGGGATACCGAGAGCGCCCGCCGCCAGCGCGGATTCACCGCGCACCACCTGGAAATACAGCGGCAGCAACAGCATCGAGCCGAAGTAGCCGCTGGCGAACAGTGCCAGCGCGGTGGCCGAGATGCCGGTGACGCGCTGTCCGAGGACGCGCAGGTCCAGCAGCGGCACCGGCGTACGCAGCGAGCGCAGCACGAACGCGACGATCAGCCCCGCGCCCGCCAGCAGCGGCACCAGCACCGACGGCGTCGCGAACCCGGCGCTCTCCCCCGCCGCCGTGACGCCGTAGATCACCAGCGCCAGACCCGGTGACATGAGTAGCAGGCCGACCACATCGAGCGGGCGCGGCGGCTCCGGCGCGTCGTCGGGCACCACCCGCGCGGCCAGCACCAGCACCAGCGCGCCCAGCGGCAGGTTCAGGAAGAACATCCACCGCCACGACACCTCGTCGATGAGATAGCCGCCGATCACCGGTCCCAGCAGCGGGCCGACCAGGATGGCCAGGCCCAGCGTGCTCATCAACCGGCCCAGCCGCTCCGGGCCCGCCGCGCGCAGCAGGATGGTCATCGCGACCGGCATCAGCAGCCCGCCGCTGGCGCCCTGCACCAGCCGGAAGGCGATGAGCGACTCGATGTTCCAGGCCAGCCCCGCCAGCACCGAGCCGAACGCGAAGGCGGTGATCGCGGTGAGATACAGCCGCTTGGCACCGAAGCGGCCGACCAGCCACGCCGAGGTGGGCACCACCGCGCCCAGGGCCAGCGAGTAGCCGGTGGCCACCCACTGGATGGTGCTCAGGCCCGCGTCGAACTCGACCGAGAGCTTGTTGACGGCGACATTGACGATGGTCTGGTCCAGCGTCGCCATGATCATCCCGACCACCAGCACCAGCGCGACACGCATCGGATCGCGGGTGGGGGCCGGGGTCGTCGCGGTGGCGGTGAGCACGGCGGTCACTTCCCGTAGGGGCGCACGGCGCGGGCGGCGCGCAGGGCTTCGGCCCACCAGGTGAGCTGGTCGAGCATGGTCGCGGCGGCGGTTTCGGCGTCGTCGGGGTCGAGCAGGGCGCCGGATTCGTCGAAGCGGCCCCAGGGATTGGGGAAGACGACGCTGTCGCGCACGGTGACGGCATGCAGTTCGGCGAAGACCGGGCGCAGGTGCTCCACCGCGCGCAGGCCGCCGGAGATGCCGCCGTAGGAGACGAAGCCGACGGGTTTGGCCTGCCACTGGGTGTGGTGCAGGTCGATCAGGTTCTTCAGGGTGCCGGGGTAGCTGTGGTTGTACTCGGGGGTGACCACGACGAAGGCGTCGGCGCGGGCGAGCGTGTCGGTGGCCTCGGCGAGTGAGGGATGGTCGGTGGCGGCGCCGAAGGTGGACGAGAGTTCGACCTGCCCGGTGTCGACGACGTCGACGGCGAGGGTGTCGCGCGGGGCGGCCTGGCGGATGAACCAGTCGGCGACGGTCGGACCGAAGCGGCCCTGGCGGGTGCTGCCGATGACGACGGCGAGGCGCAGCGGGCGGATCGTGGTGGCGCTCATGGGATTCCTCGGGTTCGGTGGCGGCCCGTCGGCCGCCGTCCGCCCTACCGTGCTACCTGAACCAATGTTGAGGTCAAGCCGCGACCGGACGCGCGGGAATATCTCGCCGTATGATCTGCTTATTGCATTCATACGCAGATAAGAGATAAGCCAGCTTCGGGAGACGTCATGACCACCGCACTGTTCGCCCATCGCGACTACCGGTTGCTGTTCACCGCGCAGGTCGCGGCACTGTTCGGCACCGGCCTGACCACCGTCGCGCTCGGGCTGCTCGCCTACGAGCTGGCCGGTGGCGACGCGGCCATCGTGCTCGGCACCGCGCTGACGCTCAAGATGGTCGCCTACGTCACCGTGGCGCCGATCGCGGGCGCCTACGCCGGACGGCTTCCGCGCAGGCAGTTCCTGATGGCGCTCAACGGCATTCGCGGGGCCATCGTGCTGGCGCTGCCGTTCGTCGACCAGGTCTGGCAGATCTACGTGCTGATCACCCTGTTGCAGATCGCCTCGGCCGCCTACACCCCCACCTACCAGGCCGTTCTGCCCGACATCCTGCCCGACGAACGCCTCTATACCCAGGCGCTCTCGGCCGCCCAGCTGGCGGCGACCATGGAGACGCTGCTCAGTCCCATGCTGGCCGCGCTGGCGCTGAGCGTGATCAGCTTCCACTGGCTGTTCGTCGGCACCGGAATCGGCTTCGCCGTCTCGGTGGCGCTGGTGCTGGCGGCGCGAATCCCGAACGCCGACGTGGGTGACAGCGCGATCCGCGAGCGGCTGGTGGCGGGGCTGCGGTTGTTCGCGGCGACGCCCCGGCTACGCGGGCTGCTCGGGCTGAACCTGGTGGTCGCGGCGGCGGGCTCGGTGGTGATGGTCAATACCGTGAACTACGCGCGCGATGTGCTCGGTGGGACGCAGTCGGCGGTCGCGATGCTGCTGGCGGCCAACGGGTTCGGCACCATGCTGGTGGCGCTGACACTGCCGCGCCTGCTGGATCGGCGCGGCGAGCGCCCGGTGATGCTGACCGGGTCCGGGGTGCTGGTGGCCGGGCTCGTCGCGGCGATCGCGCTGTCGACGGTGAGCGCGGGCGACTGGCGCTGGGCCGCCGCGTTGACGGTGTGGGCCGTGATCGGCGCGGGCAACGGCCTGGTGCTCACCCCCACCGGTCGGGTGCTTCGCCGCTCGGCCCGCGCCGAGGACCGACCCGCCCTCTTCGCCGCCCAGTTCTCGCTCTCGCACGTGGCCTGGCTGATCACCTACCCGATCACCGGCTGGCTGGCCACCACCGCGGGCTTCACCGCCACCTGGGTCACGCTGGCGGCCATCGCGGGGCTCGGCACCACGGCGGCGATCCGGCTGTGGCCGCGCCACGATCCGGCCGAGATCACCCACGTGCACAAGCTGGGCAGCGTCGACCCGGCCATCCTGGCCGACGCGATCAAGGTGGGCCCGCGCCACTACCAGCACACCCACACCTACGTCATCGACCGCGATCATCCCCGCTGGCCGACCCTGACCCCCGCGTAACCGATCCATCGGCACGCGCCCCGGCATCTGCGCTGGGGCGCGTGCCGGATCAGCCGACCGCACACGGTGGCATCAGGCCGTGGCGGCCGGACCTCGGACCTCGAGGTCAGCAGCAGCGGCCGAGGGGTGGCTGTGGGCTCGGGTCGGTGGGGGTGGGCAGGCCAGCGAGGAAGGCGTCGAGGTCGATGCGGGCGCCGCCGAGCCAGGTGCCCTTGACCTCGACCGTCGTGGCCAGCTGGGCCGGGTCGACGGTGAACGGGTCGGCGGACAGTTCCACGAAGTCGGCCAGTTTGCCGACCTCGATCGAGCCGACGAGATGGTCGCGGCGCAGGGTGCGGGCGGCGTCGATGGTCTGGGCGCGGAAGGCGGCGTCGAGCGGGATCGCCTGCTCGGCGCCGCGCACGTTCCCGGCGCGGGTGCGGCGGGTGACCACGGTCTGGATATTGGTCAGCGGCGAAGGCGGCGACACCGGCCCGTCGTTGTGCAGGGAGACGCAGGCGCCGGTGGCCAGGGCGTCGCCGGTGGGCTGCCAGCGGCTGCCGTGCTCGTGGTCGAAGATCTGGCCGTCGAGCAGGTCGCCCCAGAAGTAGGTCTGGAACGGCGACATCGACAGGTACAGGCCCAGACTCGCGGCGCGGTCGAGTTGCGCCCGGGTCGCGCCGCCGAGGTGTTCGATGCGCCAGCGGTGATCGGTGCCGAGCAGGTCGTAGCGGCGCAGCGCGGCCTCGTAGGCGTCGAGGGCCAGCTCCACGGCCAGGTCGCCGTTGGAGTGGAACGACATCTGCCATCCGGCGGGCGCGGCCTTGTCCAGGATGGCGTCCAGGTCGGCCCGCGAGTAGTTCAGCGCGCCGGTGCCCCCGGCGGTCTTCGGGTCGATGCTCGCGCGGCGGGTGGCCTCGGTGTCGAGGTAGGGGAACGAGGTGGCCGCGCTGCCCACCCACACCGCGCCGTCGGTCCACAACTTCACCCCGGCCTTGCGCAGCATCTCGTCCCCGGCGGCGAAGGTATCGGTGTCGACGTAGGTGTCGGTGGTCGACATCTCCCACAGATTCACCCGCAGCGGACACGAGACCGTCGCGGCCAGCGCCTCGTAGGCGGGTTTCTGATCCGGGTTGTAGGCCATGTCCGAGGTGGAGGTGTAGCCCGCGCGCGACATCTGCGCCAGGAACAGGGCGCCCGCTCGCAGCGGGTCGTCGAGGTGGTCGATCAGCGGGTACATGACGGCGCCGAGCACCGGGACCTCGAAGCCCTGGCCGTTGAGCGAGCCGTCGGGATTGCGGCCGAAGTGCCCGCCCTCGGGGTCGGGCGGCGGATTGTCGGCCCAGCCGTAGCGCTGGATCAGGGCGGTGCCGAAATAGATGCCGTGGCCGGAGTTGTCCAGGACGGCCGCGATGCGGTCACCGAAGATCTGGTCGAGTTCGGCCGCGTCCGGTGCCGCGTGCTCGTGCAGCAGCGCGTCGAAGCCGCTGAACACCAGCGGCTCGTCCGGATCGGTCGAGGCGAGCGCCTGCCGGAACACGGCCAGCACGTCGTCCCAGGTGGGCGCGACCCACGGCGCGATGAGCCCGACCGGCGGCTGGGTGCTCACCCCGCCGAGGAACGGATGTCCGTGCGGCTCCACGAAGCCCGGCAGCAGCGCGGCGGCACCGGTATCGATCACCTGCGCGCCGGGCCCGACGGCGGCCTGGCACTGCGCGAGCGTGCCGACCGCGACGATGCGCGTGCCCGAGACGGCGACGGCGTCGGCGCGGGGCCGATCGGGGTCCATGGTGATCACCGTGCCCGCGACGAGGACGACATCCGACACGGCCTTCTCCCTCCGGTTACCGGCTCCGACCAGCAGAGACTATGCCGACGGAGGGAGCATCCAGCCTCGACACGCAGCGCGTCACCGCGGCTGGGCGGCCACTCCCCCGGACGGCGTGCTCCCGGCCAGCGCCGACATGGACTGCCAGGTGGGCCAGTCGATCGCCCAGTCGTAGATGTCGCCGTCGGCGGCCGAGAGGTCGATGGAGGTGCCCGTCACCTCGACCGGATCGCCGTAGAGCGCGGTCGGGAAGTACGCCTGCGCATCGCTCGGGGAGAGGTTGATGCAGCCGTTGGTGACATTCGAGGAGCCCTGCGCCGCGAGGGATTCCGGGTTGGCGTGGATGAACTCGCCGTTGTTGGAGATGCGCACGGCCCAGCGTTCCCGCACATTCGTGTAGAACGGCGGGTTCGACATCAGGAAATCCTCGTACTTCTCGGTGACCACATGGGTGCCCGAGCGGGTGACATTGCGCGCCTCGTTGCCCTCGCCGTAGGAGACGGCGAAATCGAAGATCGTGGCGCCGTCGCGGACCACCTGCATGCGGTGACTGGGCGCGTCGGCGATCACCACCTGGCTGCGGCCGATGGTGAAATCCGAGGTCAGATCGGAGTCGCCGTAGACCCCGCCGCCCAGGTCGACGCCGTAGAGCTTCGCGGACACGTGCACGGTGGTGCCCGGCGTCCAGTAGTTCTTGGGTCGCCAGTGCGCCCGCGACCCGCCGTCGTCGGGCAGCCACGCCCACGACCCCTCGATGCCCGGGTTCGTGGTGACGGTGAGCGCCTTCTCCACGGCGGCCTTGTCGGTGACGGGCCCGGTGAACTTGACGATGATCGGCGCCGCGATCCCGACCTCCTGGCCGTCACCGATATTGATCGTGGCCGGGAGCGTCGATTTCGGGGTGAGTGTGCGGAAGCCGCCCTCGATCGGCACCTGTTTGCCGTCGGCGCCGGTGGCGGCGCCGGTCCAGGTGTAGGCGGCGCCGTAGCCGAGCGGCTCGGTGATCCGGTAGCCGGTGTGGTCGGCGGTGAACTCGCCCGCGACCTGCTTGCCGTCGGCATTGGTGAGGGCGACCTGGTCGATCCGCCCGCTCGTGACGCTCACCGAGACGGGCGCGGCCGGGGCGATGTCGGTCGCGCCGTCGCCGGGTTCGAGGGTGACCTGCGCGACAGCGGCGGCGGGCCCCGCAGCCGGTCCAGGACCGTCGGACGAGCAGCCGGTCAGCACCACGAGCACCGCCAGCAAGATCACCGCAACCGCCGAGCCCGCACCGCGAAGGCCCAGTACACGCCGCTTGGCGGCCACAGCACGTCCCGCCGCCCCGCGTGCGCGCAACGAGGCGGTTACCGAATGTTTGCTCACGCATCGAATGTACGCCGCGATTTCGGGCCGACCGCCCGGCGAAGCTGTCTAGAGGGTCACACCCACGGTGACCGGTTCCGGCTCCAAGCTGACCCCGAACCGTTCCTCGACACCCGCGCGCACGGTCCTGGCCAGCGCCACGATGTCGGCGGCACGCGCCGAACCACGGTTGGTGAGGGCCAGGGTGTGCTTGGTCGACAGCCGCGCCGCCGCCTCCGCGCCGGGGAAGCCCTTGGCGAACCCGGCCCGCTCGATCAGCCAGCCCGCCGAGAGCTTGGTCCCGTCGGGCGCGGGATAGGTGGGCACCCGCACGTCGGCGCCGACGTGCTCGGCGATGGCGGCCAGCACCTGCGGCAACCGGTCCTCGGGGACGACCGGGTTGGTGAAGAACGAGCCAGCGCTCCAGGTGTCGTTGTCGGCGGGGTCGAGGACCATGCCCTTGCCCGCGCGCAGCCGCAGCACCTCGGTCCGCACCTGCGCGGCGGGCCGGGTCTCGCCCTCGGCGGCGCCCAGGACCTTGGCCAGCTCGCCGTAGCGCAGCGGGGCGCTCTCGCCGCTGGGGTCCAGGGCGAACTCGACGGCGAGCACGACCGCGTCGTCGCTGTGCTTGAGCACGCTGGTCCGGTAGCCGAAGCCGAGTTCGGCGGGTTGCACCCAGCGCACCTCGCCGGTGCGGCGGTCGAGCAGCCGTACCCGACGCAGCAGCGCGGCGACCTCCACGCCGTAGGCGCCCACGTTCTGTACCGGGGTCGCCCCGGCCGAGCCGGGAATCCCGGACAGGCACTCCAGCCCACCGAGCCCGGCGGCCACGGTCGCCGCGACCACCGCGTCCCAGTTCGCGCCCGCCTCGGCCGTCACGCTGTCGGCGCCCAGCTCGACCGCGGTGTTCGCGACCCGCACGACGACGCCGTCGAAGCCCGCGTCGTCGATGAGCAGATTCGAGCCACCCGCGATCAGCAGCAGCGGGATCTCGGCCGCGTCCAGGGCGCGCACGGTCGCGATCAGCGCCTCGGTGCTGTCGCATTCGGCGAGCGTGGCCGGTCCGCCGACGCGCAACGTCGTCAATTCGGACAATCGCACCGATTCGCGGACCACCGCCCCGGCCCCGGACAGGAGGTCACGCAGCTGATCGGAGGACACCACCCGTGTTGTTCGCACGTCTAGGACGGTAGCGTGTCGCGCATGGCTACACCTCTGGCGTACACCGCTCGCTACACCCATCCGGTCGAAGCGGTGCGCGCGGCGTTCTCCGACGAGCAGTACTGGAAGGCCCGGATCGAAGAGGTCGGCGGCCCCGGCGCCCGCATCGATTCCTTCCACGCCGAGGGCGACCAGGTCCGCGTGCAGATGGTGCAGGCCATCCCCGCCGAGCAGCTGCCGCCCGCCATCACCGCGGTGCGCCCCGGCGACCTGGTGATCCCGCGCGTGGAGACCTACCAGGGCACCTCCGGCACCGTCGAGGCCCACGTCGACGGCGCCCCCGCCAAGGTCACCGCCACCGCCACCCTGGCCGCCGACGGCACCGGCTCCACCGCCACCGTCACCGGCACCATCGAGGTGAAGATCCCACTCTTCGGCGGCAAGATCGAGGCCGCCATCTCCGAGCACCTGCTCGAGCTGCTGAACAACGAGGCCGCCTTCACCGAACAGTGGCTCGCCACGCACTGAGCGGTAACCTGTCTCGCTATGGCACGTCGACTGGATTACTCCGCCCGTTATCCGCTGCACACCACCGAGGAGCTGTACGCGGCGCTGCGGAGCAGGGATTACTGGGAAGCGCGCGTCGCCGAGATGCGTAAGTACGCACCGCACAACGAGGTGGTCAGCCACGAGGTGAGCGAGGACGGCATCGACGTCGTGCTCGCGCACACCCTGCCCAGGGAGATGCTGCCCGAGATCGCCCAGACGGTGATGCGCAAGGACATGGTCATCACCCGCAAGGAGAGCTGGGGCCCGTTCGAGCACGAGGAGACCGAGGGCCGGTTCTCCGCCTCGATTCCCGCGGGCCCGGGCAGCCTCAACGGCACCATCCGTCTGTTCCCCACCGAGACCGGCGCCACCATGCGCTTCTCCCCCACCGCCAAGGTGTTCATCCCCATGGTCGGCCCGCGCCTCGAGCAGCTCATGCTGGTGAACCTGGTCGACCTGTTCCGCGCCGAGCAGGAGGAGACCTCGCGCTGGTTGGAAACCGCGAAGTCCGTCTGACCCCGTGACCGACCCCCGCTCCCGCCGGAAGATCCTGCCCCCGGTCGGCACGATCACGCGCGGGACCACCGGGGTCAACCGGCTGCGCCGCTGCGACCGCTGGCTGGTCAACGACGACCTCGTCGGCTCCCGCCTGCGCGACGCTGCCGATCCGCTGGTGGTCGACCTCGGCTACGGCGCCGCCCCCTGGACGACCTTCGAACTGGCCGCGCGCCTGCGCACCATACGCCCGGACCTGCGCGTGGTCGGGCTCGAGATCGACCCGGCCCGCGTGGTGCCGGGGCGCGACGGCGTGCGGTTCGCCCGCGGCGGCTTCGAACTGGCCGGTCTGCGCCCGGTCCTGGTGCGCGCGTTCAACGTGCTGCGCCAGTACCCCGAGGACGCGGTGCCCGACGCGTGGTCGCGCATCCAGGGCCATCTCGCCCCCGGCGGCCTGCTCGTCGACGGCACCTGCGACGAACTCGGCCGCCGCAGCGCCTGGGTGCTGCTGGACCGCCACCGCCCGCTCTCGCTCACCCTGGCCTGGGACCCGTTCACCGTCGACCGCCCCTCCGACATCGCCGAGCGGCTCCCGAAAGTCCTGATCCACCGCAACATTCCGGGCGAACGCGTGCACGCCCTGCTCACCGCGGCCGACCAGGTCTGGGACCGCACCGCCGCGCTGGCACCGTACGGCCCGCGCATCCGCTGGCGCGAGGCGGCGAAGATGCTGCGCGCCAACGGTTTCCCGGTCCGTCGCTATCGGCGCCGGATGCGCGACTGCGTGCTGTCGGTGCCGTGGACCACCGTCGCGCCGAACGGCTGGTCAGACACCGGCTAACGCGCGCCGCACCCGCGCCGCCGCCCTGGGCGCCAATTGCCGCCCGCCCCACTGGATCTCGTCGGTGTCGCAGCGGTGGATGGCCACCGCGTCGGCGACCACCTCGTCCAGGGCCCGCTGCGAGATCTCGGTCTCGGCCAGATCCAGCACCGTGCGCACCGGCGTGGTGACCAGGAACGCCCCCGCCGACTCGATGTCCGGATCGGCCAACCTGCGCCGGGTGAGCACCAGTCGCGGCGTCACCGGCGGGCGCCCCGCCGACACCGACAGATGCAGGAAGCGCGGCTGTAATCGCCCGAGACCGTGCAGTTCGGCCGCGCTCTGATATGACACCGCCGCGGCCCCGTCGAACCAGGCCGCCCACATCGCGTACTCGTCGAGCGGGCCGGCCCGCCACTGCGTCAGCCGCATCATGCCGACCCCGGCCCTGGTCACCGAACCGTCGCCCAGGGCCGCCCTGACCTGGAGTTCGCAGCCGGTGCGCAGGACCTGGCGGGTGGTGAAGAAGCCCGCGTGGCGCCCCGCCAGGCGCCGTAGCACCCGCCACCGATGTTCCGCCGTCCCCGCCACCCGGCGCCGACCCTCGCCAGTCATGGATCCAGGCTACGCCGCCGAAAGTGCGCCAGGTCACACTTTGCTGTGAGGGCTTTCACGGCGTCCTCAGAGCAGGCACAGAATCTCGAGGAAGAATCCGTTGGCATGAGCACGCAGACGCCCCAACGTCCCAAGATCGGTCGGCGCACGCTGGTGATCGCGGTCGCCGTGGTCGCCGTGCTGCTCGTGGCGGCCATCGCGGGCACCGAAGCCTATGCCCGCCACCAGGTCTCCCGCTGCATCAGCAGCTCGTTCGAGCAGCAGATGGGTTCGAGCATCGACGTGGGCTTCGGCCCCAAACCGATGCTGCTCACCTACCTCGACGGCAAGGTCGGCTCGGTGACCATCGACAGCGAGGACAACAAATTCGGCCCCGCCGTGGGCATGGTCGTGCACGCCGAGTTCGAGGACATCGAGCTGGACAAGAGCAACGGCGGCGGCACCATCGGCAGCTCGCGGGCCGAGGTCACCTGGGACAACGACGGCATCCGTCAGACCCTCGGTGGCATGGTCAGCGGCGTGTCGTCCTCGGCGCGCGACAAGACGCTCACTCTCGACGTCCTCGGCGGTCTGGCCCAGCTCCAGGTGGTGCCCTCGGTGCGCGACGGCAATGTCTCGATCGAGACCAAGTCCGCGCAGCTGCTCGGCATCGGCCTGCCCACCGACCTGGTGCAGGGCATCGTCGAGACGTTCACCCAGAGCCTGCAGAGCTACCCGCTCGGCCTGCGGGCCAAGGACCTCCAGGTCACCGACGACGGCATCATCGTGCACCTCGAAGGCGGCCGGACCACCCTGGAATCGACCACCAATGGCACCGATCAGGCCCAGTTCACCTGCTGACCCGGGCTCAGGCCGGGAAGCCAGCCAGCACCGCGGCCGACTGCGAGAGGCCGAGCCGGGTGGCGCCCGCCGCGATCAGCGCGGCCGCGTCCTCGGCGGTGCGGATCCCGCCGCTGGCCTTCACCCCGAGCTTGCCGCCGACGGTCTCGGCCATCAGCCGCACCGCGTGCACGCTGGCCCCGCCCGCCGGATGGAACCCGGTCGAGGTCTTCACGAAATCGGCGCCGCCCCGCTCGGCGGCCCGGCACGCGCCCACGATCGCCTCGTCGCTCAACGCGGCCGACTCGATGATCACCTTGAGCACCGCCCGGTCGCCGATCGCCTCGCGCACGGTGATCACCTCGGCCAGCACGGCGTTGAAATCACCGGCCACCGCGGCGCCCACATCGATCACCATGTCGACCTCGTGCGCGCCCTGATCCACCGCCAGCCGGGCTTCAGCCCCCTTGACCAACGAGTGGTGCTTTCCGGACGGGAATCCGGCCACGGTGGCCACCACCAGCCCCGGCGCCCGCACCGGCAGCATCGAGGGCGACACGCAGATCGCGTACACCCCCAAAGCCCGCGCGTCCTCGATCAGCGCGCTCACCTGCTCGGCGGTGGCCTGCGGCGCGAGCAGGGTGTGGTCGATCAGCGCGGCCACGTCGGCCCGGGTCAGCGGCGTCGAGACGGTCATGAAAACGAGTCTGGCACACCGGCGAAAACCGAAACTTCATTGCGCTGCCGTACCCAGGTCGGGAAGACTTACACCTGGCGGTTCCACCAACCACCACCCAGATATCACGGAGGCGATTGTGCTCATCCGTCGTGAGATCCCCAACGATGCCGCGGCCATCGCCGAGATCCATCGTGGCGCGTTCGCCGCGCACTACGCCGAGGACCCGGCCGTCACCGAGCCGCCCGAGGTCGCCCTGGTCGAGGCGCTACGCGCCGACGAGTCGTGGATGCCGACCCTGTCGCTGGTCGCCCTGGAGAACGACACCGTCGTTGGCCACATCCTGCTCACCCGCGCCGGGATAGGCCCGTTCCCGGTGCTGGCGCTGGGCCCGCTCGGCGTCGACCCCGACCGGCACAAGACCGGGATCGGTTCGGCGCTGATGCACGCGGCCCTCGGCGCGGCCGACGCGATGGACGAACCGGTCGTCGGCCTGGTCGGTGACCCGATCTACTACTCGCGCTTCGGTTTCGTCCCCGGTGCCCGCCTGGGCATCGTGCCCGACGAGGCCGAGTGGGCCGAGTACTTCCAGGTGCGGCAGCTCACCGCCTACGACCCGGCCGTCACCGGCGAATTCCGCTACCCGGCCCCGTTCTACGCGCTCTGAGCCCTCACTCGAAGACCACCGTGCGCCTGCCGTGCACGAGCACCCGGCCCTCGAGGTGCCAGCGCAGGCCGCGGGCGAGCACCACCCGTTCGATGTCGCGGCCCTGACGCACCATGTCGCGCACGTCGTCGGCGTGGTCGACGCGGATCACGTCCTGTTCGAGGATCGGTCCCGCGTCCAGTTCGGCGGTGACGTAGTGGCAGGTCGCGCCGATGAGCTTCACCCCGCGCGCGTAGGCCTGGTGGTAGGGCCGCGCGCCGACGAAGGAGGGCAGGAAGCTGTGGTGGATGTTGATCGCCCGCCCGGCCCAGTGCTCGCACAGCGAGGCGGGCAGCACCTGCATGAAGCGGGCCAGCACCACCGCGTGCGGGTCGTGGCCGTCGACGAGCTCGCGCACCTGCTCGAAGGCGGGCCCGCGTTCGGCCGGGTCCTTCGGGAACGGCACGTAGTGGAACTTCACGCCGTGCGCCTCGGTCATCCCGGCCAGGTCGGGGTGGTTGCCGATGACGGCCTCGATGGTGGCGGGCAGTTCACCGGCGGCGGCGCGGCCGAGCAGGTCGTGCAGGCAGTGCCCGTCCTTGCTCACCAGCAGCACGGCCCGGCGCGGGGCGCCCGAGTCGTGCAGCTGCCAGTCGGTCTCGGGGCCGAACTCGGCGGCCACCTCGGCGAAGCGGGCGCGCAGTTCGTCGATGCCGAAGGGCACTGTCGCGGCCTTGACCGCCTGGCGGGTGAAGAACCAGCCGGTGTCCCCGTCGGAGTGGTAGCCCGCCTCCACGATCGAGCCGCCGAACTCGGCGATGAACGAGGAGATGCGGGCGATGATGCCCGGCCGGTCGGGGCACCCGAGGGTGAGCACGAACCGGCGATCATCCGAGGTCAGGGGGGCAGAACTCATGCCCCCAGTCTCGCAGGCGGTCAGGCCAGGGCGCGCGCGGGCTCACGGACCGAGGCGAGCACCCCGGCCAGCTCGGCGTTGAACAGGTCGTAGCGCTCGACATTGCCCAGATGACCGGTGGGCAGCACCTTGTGCCCGGCCAGGTTGCCCGCGGCGTCGAGCAGTTCGGCGAGGCGCTCGGCGTGCAGCGGCGGGGTGAGGTCGTCGCGGTCTCCGGCCAGCACGGTGGTGGGCACCGCGAGGTTGCGCGCGTCGTCGCCCAGGTGCAGCGCGGCCAGCACCAGGCCCCAGCGCGAGCGGGCCATCATCGGACAGCCGCGCACCACCGACAGCGCGTAGTCCAGGGTGGGGCGCGGGGCGTCGAGGGTCATCACCTGACGCGCGAAGATCCAGCGCACCGGCTTGATCGGCGGCAACACCACCGGGGTGCCGAGGATGAGCTTGCCCAGCCAGTCCGGCGTCGGCATGGCGCGACCGCGCAGCAGGCGCAGCGGCTTGTTCAGACCGGGGACCATGGTGGAGACCTCGACCAGCGAGTGCGCGCCGGTGTTGGTGAGCAGCACGGCGGCGGCCCGCTCGGCGACCTTCTCCGGGTAGCGCCCGGCCCAGGAGATCAGCGTCATGCCGCCCATGCTGTGGCCGACGAGCACCGCGCGCTGACCGGGCAGCAGCGCCGCCTCGAGCACGTCCTCGAGGTCGTCGGCGAGCAGGGCCGGGCTCGGCTTGGCGTAGCCGTCGGTGGACTCACCGTGGCCGCGCTGGTCGTAGGCGATGACGCGGTATTCCCCGGCGAAGGCGTTGATCTGGGCGTTCCAGTACTCGATCGAGCAGGTCCAGCCGTGGGCGAACACGATGACCGGCGCGTCGACGGGTCCGTAGGCGTGTACCCGCAGTCGCGCGCCGTCGGCGGTGACCACCGGGATCACCTCGGGCGTGGCCCGGGGCGGATCGAAGGCGGCGACCCCGTGCCTGCGGGTCCGCAGGTCGGCCCGGTGGGCAGCCAGGGTGGACTTGATCGCGGCGAGCATCGTTGCGCGCATCGGCACACTCCTTCGTGTTACTGCTAGATACAGTAACACCGCGTACCACTGAAACGCGAGGGTCGCCGCGCGGGCGATTTCCCTACCAGCGCGGGCGCTGGACCTCGTCCACCTTGGGCCGCACGTCGGCCAGATAGATGCCCGTGGCGATGATCGCGATGAACGAGGTGAGCATGAAACCGCCCACCCCGAGCAGCAGGAAGATCAACGCACCGGCCAGGATCGCCAACCAGATCGGCTTGGTCAGCTTGTCCACCGCCGTGAACGCCTCCGCGCGCTGCCGCACGGCATGGATCAGGGCGAAAATCGTCGCGCCGAGCGCCGCCAGCCACAGGACCAGCAGGATCATCGACGTCAATCCATGCACCATGTTCACACCCCCATCATACGAACAGCGGCCCCGCGCACCAGGAGTGCGCGGGGCCGCAGGGCTCCCCAAAAAAGGATCGTCGTACAACCCCTAGATCTTCTTGGGCGCGGCCTTCTTGGCGGGGGCCTTCTTGGCCGGAGCCTTCTTGGCGGCGGGCGCCTTGGTGACCGGGGCGGCGACGGCCTCGGTGGTCACCTCGACGACCTCGGCGTCGACGACGGCCGCGGCCTTCGCGACAGCGGTCTCGGCCTTGGCGACGACGTTCTCGGCCTCGACCTTGCCACGACCCAGCAGGTCGTTGACCTTGGCCAGGGCGTCCTCGGCGCGCGCGGAGGCGTCCTTGTACAGGGTCTCGACGCGGCCGATCTGCTCGTCGACGGCCTGGTTGGCACGCAGCCGGTCGACGGTCTCCTCACCGCGCACGGCGAGGTCGGCGTAGATGTCGAGGGCCTGGCGGTAGTACTGCTCGGCCAGCTTGCGCAGTTCCTCGGTGGTGAACTTCTCGCGCAGCTCGGCGAGGTCCTCCGGCAGCTCCGAGGGCAGGCCCGACAGGCGCTCACGGATGGTCTCGAACTGCGCCTGCACGTCGGCGGGCACGTTGGCGAAGCGCTCACGGGCCTCGTCGACGCGGGCCTGCACATCGGTGGTGGCGACGCGCTCGCGGACGTCGGCGACGACGTCGTTCACGGCGGTGTAGATCGCGTCACCGGCACCGACGGTGGCGAACAGGGGCTTGGTCACGGTAGCGGTCTTCTCGGTCATCAGTCTTCGTTCTCCTGGCGTGGCGGAGTGTCAGTTGTCGTGAACGAAACGTCGCTGTCCCGTTCGTTCCCCCCTGAGCCGGTTTCCTCCCCGTTCTCCCGGCGAAACGACTCATAGATTTCCAGCAACACCTGTTTCTGCCGTTCGGTCACCGAAGTGTCCGCCAGCAGGGCGTCCCTGACCGGGCTGTGCGGCCGCTGCTCGAGATATCCGGCCCGCACGTACAACACCTCCGAAGAGACCCGCAGTGCCTTGGCGATCTGCGCGAGTACTTCGGCGGAGGGATTGCGCAATCCGCGTTCGATCTGGCTCAGGTACGGATTGCTCACCCCTGCCAGGGCGGCGAGCTGACGCAGGGACACCTGCGCGGCTTCGCGCTGGGACCTGATGAAACCTCCGATGTCTTGAGCCGCGTGCGCTACGCGACCCTCGGGCTGGTCTGCCATCACTCACCTTCTGGCGTTGTGTCTTCAATACTAGGGCAGGGTGCTAGCTATTGCAAGCACTTGTGTTAGCACAGGTTCCGCTAACGATTCTCTCAGCCGAACATCAGCTGCGAGATCGTGTAGATGGTCAGACCGGCGAGTGAGCCGACGACCGTGCCGTTGATCCTGATGAACTGCAGATCCCGGCCGACCTGCAGTTCGATCTTCCGACTCGCCTCGTCGGCGTCCCAACGCGCGACCGTGTCGGTGACCAGGGTGGTGATCTCGGCGGAGTAGTTACCGACCAGATAGCGAGCGCCCCGGTCGATCCAACCGTCCACCTTGCCGCGCATCGCCGGGTCGTCGCGCAAGCGCTCACCGAGCTGTTGCACATTCTCGGCCACCTTGCGGCGCAGCGTGGAATCGGGGTCCTCGGCCGATTCCAGGATCAGCCGCTTGGCCGCGCGCCAGGTGGCCTCGGCCATGCCGGTGATCTGCTCGCGGCCCATGATCTCGGCCTTGACCTTCTCGGCCTTGGCGATCATGGCCTCGTCGTGCTGCAGGTCGTCGGCGAATTCCTGCAGGAAGCGGGTGGCCGCGCGGCGCAGTTCGTGCTCCGGGTCCGAGCGCACCTTCCAGGTGAACTCCACCAGCTCGCGATAGATCCGCTCCGAGAGCAGCGTGTTGACGAACTTCGGCGCCCACTGCGGCGCGTCGCGCAGCACGATCCGGTCGATCGTCTCCTGCGAACCCAGCGCCCACTGGTGCGCGCGCTCGGCCAGCAGGTCGATCAGCGGCAGCTGGCGGTTGTCGGCGATGAGCTCGCTGAGCACCCGCCCGATCGGCGGGCCCCACAGCGGTTCGGCGATCCGCTTGACGATGGTGTTGTCGATGATCTGCTCGACGTCCTCGTCGCGCAGCACGCCCACCACCGCGGTCAGAATGGTCGCGCTCTCCTGCGCCACCCGCGCGGCGTGTCCCGGATCGGCCATCCACCGACCCACCCGCAGCGAGATCTGCGCCGAGTCCAGGCGCGCGGAGACCACATCGGGAGCCAGGAAGTTGGTGCCGACGAACGCGCCGAGGCTCTCGCCGAGCTGGTCCTTCTTCTTGCGGATGATCGCGGTGTGCGGGATGGGCAGGCCCAGCGGGTGCTTGAACAGCGCGGTCACCGCGAACCAGTCGGCCAGCGCGCCGACCATGCCCGCCTCCGAGGCGGCCCGCACATAACCCACCCACTCGCCACCGCCGCCGCGCGACTCGATCCAGCGGCACAGCAGGTACACCACGCTCGCCACCACCAGGAAGCCGGTGGCCAGCGCTTTCATCTTGAAGAGGTCGCGTTTCTTGCCCGCCTCGTCGGTCATGACCGCGAAACCCGCGGGCTCGGTGCGCGGCGCGAGAACCGCCGTGGTGCCGGGAGCTTTCTCCATAGCCACCATTCTGCTGTGCGCGGGCCGCCTACGCCGCCGCCCACCCGCGTGGCGCCGCGCACGCATCGATCCGACCGCGCGGTTCGCGATAACGCGCGGGTACCGACCGGAGTGTGGTAAATGCCCCAACGTGGGCCAAACGAGCGACGCCCCACACAACCGGGCATAAGCTGTATGCCGAGAGAGGCCACATCGATCACAAGGGGGCTGTTCTGTCCACCGAAGACCTTGTCGAGATCGGCGAGCCGACCGGCCGAGCCGCCGTGCGCGGCGGCGGCGTCGACGGCCGCAAACGGCGGTGGCGGCAGCACAAGATCGACCGCCGCGAAGAGCTCGTCGACGGCACGCTCAACGCCATCCGCACCCGCGGCAGCCAGGCGGGCATGGACGAGATCGCCACCGAGATCGGCGTGTCCAAGACCGTCCTGTACCGCTACTTCGCGGACAAGAACGACCTGGTGCACGCCACCATGCAGCGCTTCATCGAGACCACGCTGCTGCCGCGCGTCTACGGCGCGATCAACCTCGACGCCGACGAGTACCAGCTGGTGCGCGCCGCGATGACCGAGTACGTCGGCACCGTCGACGACGACCCCGAGGTCTACCGGTTCATCATGAGCAACACCGCGGGCGACAAGTCCTCGCTGGCGGAGTTCGAGCGCCTCTTCGCCGAGGTGGTCACCGCCGTGCTCATCGACCGGGCCGGGGCCAAGGGTGTGCGCACCGACGGCGCGATGCTGTGGTCCTATGTGCTGGTCGGCGGCATCCAGCTGGCCACGCACTGGTGGACCACCACCGAGAAGGCCATGCCGCGCCAGGACGTCATCGACTACCTGACGATGATGGCGTGGAGCGCCATCGAGGGCGTGGCCAAGGCGGGCGGCTCGCCCGAGGTCTTCACCGCCCAGACCCACGAACTCCCCGAGATCCCACCCGCCACGTCCTGACCGGCGCTTTCCTCCGTTCGAGGGAGGGGGGCTCGACATCGAGCCGTGGTTGGTTACGCTGAACCGAGCGGGGCGCTGTGGCTTGCGTCACCGCAGGCGGCCGTGTGCCGTCATGCGCGTCGGCACCAACGGAGGTACCTCGATGGCGAAGAACGTGCCGACATCCCGGCTGGCCCGCGGGACGAAGCTGGGGGCGGTGGCGGCGAGTTCGGTCATCCGATCCAAGAAGACCCGGCTCTCGATGCGCGGCAGGTCAGAGGCGGTACGCGCCCGGATGGCCGAGGAGTCGATGATCCGCACCACCGAACAGGTGGTCATGGTGCTGGGCACCATGAAGGGCGTCGCCATGAAGCTGGGGCAGATGATGTCGGTGCTGGATCTGGATCTGGTGCCTGAGGACCATCGCGAACGCTTCCAGCAGCGCCTGGCGGTGCTGCGCAATGCGGCGCCGACGGTGTCGTTCGAGTCCATGCGCGAGGTGATCGAGCAGGATTTCGGCCGCCCGCTCACCGAGTTGTTCGCCGAGTTCGATGCCGAGCCGATCGCGGCCGCCTCGATCGGGCAGGTCTACAAGGCGCGCCTGCACGACGGACGCAACGTCGCGGTGAAGGTGCAGTACCCCGGCGTCGACATCGCGGTGCGCGCCGATCTGAAGAACCTCACCATGTTCCGCCGGGTGCTGGCCTCGGCCATGCCGTGGATCACCCCGGCCGTGCTCGACGAGCTGAAGCTCAATATGGAGGCCGAGCTCGACTACCGGGCCGAGGCCGCCACCCAGTCCGAGATCGCCGAGCTCTATCGCGGGCACCCCTTCATCGTGGTGCCGGACGCGGTTCCGGAGCTGTCGACCACGCGCGTGCTGGTCAGCGAGTTCATCGAGGGCACCGGCTTCGAGGACATCGCCAAGATGCCCGCCGCCGAGCGCGACCGGGTGGGCGAGATCGTCTACCGGTTCTACGTGGGCTCGCTGTTCACCTTCAACGAGTTCTGCGGTGACCCGCATCCGGGCAATGTCCTGCTGGCCGCCGACGGCCGCGTCGCCTTCCTGGACTTCGGCCTGTTCAACCGGATGGACCCGAAGCTGGTGCACTTCGAGAAGCTGTGCCTGCGCGCGGCCGCCGAGGAACGCGCCGAGGACCTGCGCCAGCTCATGATCGACCGGGGCGTCATCGACTCGCCCGAGGAGATCGGCGCCGAGGAGTGTCTCGAGTACGTACTCGCGGCCTCGGAGTGGTGCCTCGTCGACGAGACCCTCACCATCACTCCCGAGCTGGCCAGCGGCGCGTTCCTGCTCGCCGTCGACCCGCGTGCCAGCGAGTTCACCGGCATGAAGCAGCAGAATCTGCCGCCCGAGCACCTGTTCTCCCGCCGCGCCGACTTCCTCACCTTCGGCATGCTCGGCCAGCTCGACTGCACCGCCAACTGGCATTCGATCGCCAGGGAATGGCTCTACGACGAACCGCCGGTCACCGAGTTGGGCCGGGCCCATCACGAGTGGCTGGCCGCCCGCCCGCAGAAACCGGCCAAGAAACCCCGCAAGGCCACCTCCCGATGAAAGGCAGCTCCATGCCGCAGTCCCGCGAGTTCGACCTGATCCTGTTCGGCGCGACCGGATTCGTCGGCAAACTCACGGCCGAATACCTGCTCACCGCCGCGCCCGCGGGCGCCAAGATCGCGCTGGCCGGTCGCTCGGCGGGCAAGCTCGCCGCGACCCGCGCCGATCTCGGCCCGGCCGCCGCGCACTGGGATCTGGTGATCGCCGATTCCAGCGACCCGGCCTCGCTGGCCGCGATGGCCGAGCGCACCACCGTGGTGGTCACCACGGTCGGCCCCTACCTGCGCTACGGCATGGCACTGCTGGGCGCGTGCGCCGCCGCGGGCACCCACTACGCCGACCTCACCGGCGAGCCGCTGTTCATCCACGACGCCATCGAGCAGTTCGAGCAGACCGCGGTGGAGACCGGCGCCAAGATCGTCAATTCCTGTGGCTACGACTCGATTCCGTCGGACCTGAGCGTCTACGAGATCTATCGCGCCACCGTCACCGACGACACCGGAGAACTCGAGGACACCACCCTGGTCGCCTATCTCAAGGGCGGCATGAGCGGTGGCACCATCGATTCCGGCCGCGCCATGATGGAGGACATCGCCGCCGACTCGAGCCGCGCCAAGATCATCGCCCACCCGTACTCGCTGAGCCCGGACCGCGCGATGGAACCCGAGGTGGGCCGCCAGTCCGACCAGGCCCTGGCCCGCGCCGAGAGCATCGACCCGAGCCTGGACGGCTGGGTCACCACCTTCGTGATGGCCTCGCACAACACCAAGGTCGTGCGCCGCACCAACGGCCTGCTCGGCTGGGCCTACGGCAAGCAGTTCCGCTACCGCGAGGTGATGAACGCGGGCAACTCCCCCGCCGCGCCGCTGGTCGCCGCCGGGATCGCGGGCGGCATCGTGGCCGGGATGGCCTCGGGCGCGGTGCTGTCGCGGGTGTCGCTGGGCCGCAAGCTGCTCGACCGGATCCTGCCCAAGCCCGGCACCGGCCCCAGCGAGCAGGCCCGCCGCAGCGGCTGGTTCACCATGAAGACCTTCGCGCGCACCAGCTCCGGCGCCAAGTACCAGGCCACTTTCTCCGGCACCGGCGACCCCGGCTACCAGGCCACCGCCGTGCTGCTCGGCCAGAGCGGGCTGTGTCTGGCCTTCGACCAACTGCCCGAGCGCGCCGGTGTGCTCACCCCGGCCTCGGCCATGGGCGAGGCGCTCACCGCGCGGCTGCGCGAGGCGGGCATGACCATCGAGGTCGCTCGGCGGTGAATCTCGCGCGCAAGACCATGAACGCCCCGGCGCTGGCGGCGGTATACGAGCACGCGTGGCGACCCGCGCTGTTCTACCTCGCCAGCGGCCGGACCACCGGCAGCGACCGGCGTGACGCCGTGGCCGCGCTGCGGATCGCGGGCACCGAGCACAAGGTCCTCGATCTGGCCTGTGGCCCCGGCAATTTCACCCGCTACCTCAGCGAGCACCTCACCGGCGACGGGTACGTCACCGGCCTGGACTACTCCGAGCCGATGCTGGCCAAGGCCACCACCGACAACGCGGGCCCACGCGTCGGCTACGTGCGCGGGGACGCGCGCGTCCTGCCCTTCGCCGACGGCACCTTCGACGCCGTCTGCTGCTTCGGCGCGCTCTACCTCATCCCCGACCCGATCGCCGCCACCCGCGAGATGATCCGCGTGCTGGCTCCCGGCGGCCGCATCGCCATCACCACCAGTTTCCGCGAGGACAACCTCTTCGGCACCGCCAGCACCGTCGCCGCCAGCCTCGGCGGCCTGCGCCTGTTCGACCGCGACACCTTCCCGCACCTGTTCGCCGAATCCGGCCTCACCGATGTCGACCAGCGCGTCCACCGCTTCATGCAGTACGTGGAGGCCAGCCGCCCGGCCTAGACCAGGCTCAGCCAGTAGTCCTGGAACTTCAGGAAGACCAGCAGCAGGACCACCGCGTAGAAGACCACGACCAGCGTCCAGCGCCATTCGGCGAGGATGCGCATCGGGCCCCGGGAGCGGGACCATGCCTCCTGGGTGGCGACCGCGAACAGCACCGGGGTCGCCACCCAGACCACCATGCAGTACGGGCACAGCGCGTTGATCCGGTAGAGGCTCTGGAAGATCAGCCAGCAGATGCCGCCGACGCCCAGCACGGTGCCCACCCACAGCCCACCCCAGATCCAGCGCGGGAACCCGACCCCGACCACCGACAGCACGCCGAGGGTGACCACCACCGAGAAGCCGACCACGCCGATCAGCGGGTTGGGGAAGCCGAACACCGCGGCCTGGTCGGTCTTCATCACCGACCCGCACGAGAGCACCGAATTGATGCTGCACGAGGTGACGTAGTCGGGGTCGACGAACAGCTTGAACCGTTCGACGGTGAGCGCGAACGACGCCAGCCAGCCCGCCAGCCCGGCGATCAGCAACAGCCAGGCGGCGCGGGCGGGGGCGGTGATCATTTCGCGGCGTCAGCGATCACGGCGGCCAGGCCGTTCTCGGTGAAGATCGCGTCGGTCTGGTTCAACTGGCCGTTGATGAACACCGACGGGGTGGACTTCACGCCGCTGGTCAGCGTGGTCTGGGTGACCTGCTGGATGTAGTCGGCGTACGGCTTGCCCTTGATGCACTCGGCCACGGCCGGATCGGTGTAGCCGACCTCGGTGGCGATCTCGATCAGCTCGTCGTCGGTATGACCGGCGCCGCCCTCGGGCGTCTGCTTCTCGAACATGGTCTGCAGCCAGGTCTGGTACTTGCTCGGGTCGGACTTGGCCACACAGAAGGAGGCGTTGGCCGCGCGCGAGGAGTACTGGTTGGTGGAGGCCTTGTCGAGGAAGGAGATGATCTGGTACTCGACGACCGCGGTGCCGTCGGCGGTGGCCTGGGCCAGCGCGGCGCCGTTGGCGGCCTCGAACTCCTTGCAGGCCGGGCACTGCAGGTCGGCCACGACGCGCACCTTCACCGGGGCGTCCGGGTTGCCGATGCGCACCGTGCCGGTGTCGGTGACCGAACCGCCGGTGGCGGGTAGCTGCGCGGCCGAGCCCGTCGCGGTGTCGGTGTCGGAATCGGAGCGGTTGACCGCGATCCCGATGCCGATGGCCGCGATCAACGCGACCAGGACCGCGGCGACACCGATCTGGATCGCCACCTTGCGCCGCTTGTCGGCTGCTTCGGCCGCCGCCAGCGGGTTCTTGCCGGTGCTCACGTCGTCACACGCCTTTCGTTCGGTGTCACCCCCGTCGGGGACATCATGCGGGCCGAACCTGAGATTTTCCGAAAAGTCCGGATCAGGATTCGTCGAGCCTGCGCAGCTGCTCGTCGATGTCGAAATCGGCGGGTGGCCAGTCGAGATCGAGTCCGGTCAGCGCGTCGATCAGCAGTTCGGTGACGGCCAGTCGCGCGTACCACTTGTGGTCGGCGGGCAGCACGTACCAGGGCGCGTGATCGGTGTTCGTGCGCGCGAGCAGGTCCTGGTACGCCTTCTGGTATTCCGGCCAATAGGCGCGTTCGGAGATGTCGGAGGGATTGAACTTCCAGTACTTGTCCGGGCGTTCCAGCCGTTCGCGCAGCCTGCGCTTCTGCTCGTCGAGGGAGACGAACATGGCCACCTTCACGATGACGGTCCCCATCTCGGCGACCTCCTTCTCGAAGGCGTTGATCAGGTCGTAGCGCGGTTCCCACTCCGACTGCGGCACCAGCTCGTGCACCCGCACCACCAGCACGTCCTCGTAGTGGGAGCGGTCGAACACCCCGAGCTGGCCGTGCGCGGGCAGCCGCTTGCGGATGCGCCAGAGGAAATCGTGCTGCAGTTCCTCGGAGGTCGGCACGCCGAAGGACGCGTGGTCGACGCCTTGCGGATCGACCGACCCGATGACGTGCCGCACGATGCCACCCTTGCCCGCGGTGTCCATGCCCTGCAGCACCAGCAGCACGCTGCGGTTTCCCCCGGTGCGTCCGTGCGCGAACAGTTTCTCCTGCAGTCCCGAGAGCACCTCGCCGCGTTCGGTGAGCAGTTGCTTGCCCAGCCGCTTGTCGCCGGTGAAGCCGGGCGTGGCCGAGGTGTCGAGATCGGCCACGTTCTGTCCGTCGGCGCGCAGCGCGGTGGTGACGGGCTCGGCCCAGTGTTTCGCCATTTCCCATGCCTACCACTACTGCGCGCGATTGCCGGGCAAGCTCGACGCAATCGTTGTCTGCCAGCAGGCCACCCCCGCCGGGTCGGCGATCTCGGCCCGGTGCACGTAGACCGGGTCCACCCCGGCCGCCCGCTGCGCGCGATAGTCGGCCAGCAGCCGGAACGCCACCACGCCGAGTGGCAGGATCGCGGCCAGGTTGACCAGCGCCATCACGCCCATGAACACATCGGCCAGGTTCCAGATCAGGCTCACCGAGCCCAGCGCGCCGCCGAACACCGCCACCAACACCAGCACCCGGAACCCGGTGAGCACCTCGGGCCTGCCGGTGATGAACTCGATATTGGATCGGCCGTAGTAGAAATTGCCGATCATCGAGCTGAACGCGAGCATGAACACCACCGCGGTGAGCACGTGCCCCGCCCAGCTGCCGAGGCTGGCTTGCAGCGCGCTCTGGGTGAGGTCGGCGCTGCGCCGTTCGGACAGGTCCGGGTCGCTGGTCAGGATGATGAACGCGGTGATCGAGCAGATGAGCAGCGTGTCGAAGTAGACGCCCAGCGACTGCACCAGCCCCTGCTTCACCGGATGCGAGACATCGGCGGCCGCGGCGGCATTGGGCGAGGACCCCAATCCGGCCTCGTTGGAGAACATCCCACGCCGGATGCCCTGCGCGATCGCCGTCCCGATCCCGCCGCCGACCACCTCGCGCACCCCGAACGCCCCACCGACGATATCGGCCACCACGCGCGGCAGATCGTCGATATTGAGCAGTACCACCGCGATCCCCAGCAGCAGATACACGATCGCCATCACCGGAACCAGCACCTCGGTGATGTGGCTGATCCGACGCACCCCGCCGAAGATCACCAGGCCGAGCAACACCACCAGCCCCAGCCCGATCAGCGGCGCGAACCAGTCGCCGTCCAGCCCCGACAGCGAGGCCCGCCCCGTCGCGACGATGGTGTTGGACTGCACCGCGTTGAACACGAAACCGAAGGTCAGCGTGATGATCACCGCGAACACCAGCCCCTGCCAGCGCCGCCGCAACCCATGTTCCATGTAGTACGCGGGCCCGCCGCGAAAGGTCCCCGGTTCCCGCTCCGGCCGCTTGTAGAGCTGCGCCAACGTCGACTCCACGAACGCCGAGGCCGCCCCCAAGGTGGCCATCGCCCACATCCAGAACACCGCGCCGGGCCCGCCGACACTGATCGCCGTCGCCACCCCCGCGATATTGCCCGTCCCCACCCGCGCCGCCGCCGAGATACTGAACGCCCCGAACGCCGACACCGACTTCTTCCCGTCCGCGGCGGGCGCCCCCTTCTCCGTCACCGCCCGGAACATCTCCGGCACCATCCGCAGCTGCACCACCCCGCTGCGCACCGTGAAATAGACCCCCGCCCCGATCACCAGCGGAATCAGCAACCAGTTCCAGAACACATCGTTGACATCGACTACCACCGAATTCAGCGTGTCCATCCCGCGCACGCTACCGCCGACAGCGGCTCCGGCCGCTCAGGCTGGGCGCGGTGTGCCCGCCGTGGTCAGCGCGGGCCGAAGGCGTGCGCCAGATCCGCGTTACCGAACGCGACCGGCACCACGCCGTCAACGCTGTACCGGTACAGCGCGGTCTGATAGATCCCGGTCAGCGCCGAGACCACCACCGCGGCCAGGATCACCCAGACGCTGCCCAGCAGCACCCCGAGCACCGCCACGGCGACACTCGTCCCGACCGCCAGCAGACCCGCGATCACCAGCAGCGCACCGGGAATCATCAGCAGCACACCGAAGACCCCGAGTCCCACATTGCCGACGACGTTCTCGCCCCAGGTCCGCTTCATCGACTCCGCCGAGTCCTTCACCGCGTCGACGAGCCCCCGATCGGCCAGCACCATCTTCGGCAGCACCAGAAAAGACACCACCTGCCAGGCGGTCCCCGCGATCGCGGTCAGAATCGTGCCGAGGAACCCGAGCCGGTCCTGCACGATCCGCAACACCTGCGACACGGTCGCGGAAATCAACGCCCACACCAGAATCCGCGGCCACCGCGCCCCCGCCGCCCGCACCCCACCGGCCACACTGGGATCACCACCGCGCATCGCGAGATCGGCCTGCGAGATCAACGCGGCATTGAAGAACACCGTCACGAACGCCGAGGCCAGATACATCGCCCCGAACAGCACATACGTCAGCACCGCCGACCGATCCCACAGATCCGAGGCCGCGATCGGCACGACGAACGTCACCGTCACCGCCAAGCTCGCCACCCCCGACAACACCGGAAAGACCGTCAACTCCTTCGACGACCTCAACACCGCCGCCGACGTCTTGAACATCCGCCAAGAATTCCCGAACGCCACCACAATCCCCCCACCGAATCGAACGACCGAACGCCCCACCCTAACCGCCCGCTCAGCGCAGCACATCCTCCACGGAAGTAGCCGTCAGCACCTGATCGATCCACCGATCCAGCTCGACCACACTCGCCCCCCGAACCCGCTCACCCACCCCCTCCGAAACCTCCCCGAACTTGCGACCGAGCAACCGCAGCAACGTCTCCACCCTGGCCCGCGCTTCCCCACGGGCCTCACCACGAGCCACCAACTGTTCAAAAGTGATCACAACAGCCTCCCTCGCCTGCGGCTCCAGCTGGTCGATCAATGGACCGAACCGTTCCGGCTCGACATCGCTGACACACCCAATGTACGAAGGTCGGCGTGGTTGGAGGTCAGTTGGGCGTGCCTGTGGCGAGGACGACGTCGACGACGCGGGTGGTGCCGTCGGGGGCGGTGACTTCGAGGCGGACCAGGTCGGCGGGCTTGCGGACGTTGATGGCGGCGCTGAGCGCCTTGGCGGTGGTGACGGTGGTGCCGTCGACGGCGGTGATCACGTCGCCGTCGGAGATACCGGCCTGGCGGGCGGGTTGGCCGTAGAAGGACCAGGTCACGCGGGCTCCGGCGGTGGGATGGGCGTCGACGATCTGGACGCCGAGGGTGGCGGTGGGGCCGATGTGGACGGTGTCGGTGGGGGTGCCGGAGCGGATCTGGTCCACGATCCGCATGGCGGTGTCGATCGGCACCGCGTAGCCGTTGGCCGGTCTGTTCTCCAGTTCGGCGGGGGTGCGCTCGCCGGAGGCGGCGGTGATCACCCCGACGACCGCGCCGGTGCCGTCGGCCAGCGCGCCACCGGACTGCCCACCGACCACCGGCGCCGCGATCTCGACCATGCCGCGCAGCGACTTGCGGGACATGTCGGCGGAGTTCATCGCCACGATCGCCGCGTCCAGGTCGGTGATCGGACCGGCGACCGCGGTGGGCGCGCCGCCGTCGCCGCCCGCGTCGCCGATGGCGAGCACGTCCTGGCGCATGCGCAGGTCGGCGGAGGTGCCCAGCCGCGCGGCCGTCAGCCCGGACGCGCCAGCCAGCGAGAGCAGCGCGATATCGGCCGAGGAGTCGTAGCCCAGCACGGTGGCCTCGTAGATCAACCCGTTGCCGATATCGGTCACCGTCAACTGATCGGCACCCTTGATCACGTGGTGGCTGGTGAGGATCTGGCCGTCCTCGGTGAGCACGATCCCCGACCCGGCCGCGGCGATCCCCAACGGCGCCGCCTCCACCTCGATATTGACCAGCGCGGGCTGCACCTGGTCGGCCACCAGCACCGGATCCAGCGGAATCAGCGGCGGGGCCTGCGCGATCGCGGCCACCTCACCCACCGGGCCGGAGCCGGGAAGCGTCAGCTCACCGCGGACGCCGAGAAACGCGGCGACCCCGAACACGGCGACGACCAGCATCGCCAGCACCCGTCCACCTCGCACGTGTGTGTCCTCTCTCGCGAGCCGACTCCTCCATTGTTACCCGCGATTCCCCACGCGCCGGTCTCGATCCGGACGCGGTGGGTTGGCAAACGACACATGCGCCGGTAGGCATAGGGACATGAGCAAAGCCGCTGCCTACGCCCTGCCGTCCGCCGACGGGTCCTTCGAGAAGGTCACCATCGAGCGCCGTGAGCTCGGCCCCGACGACGTACTGATCGACATCAAGTTCGTGGGCATCTGCCACTCCGACATCCACACCGCCCGCGACGAGTGGGGCGGCACCAAATATCCGTGCGTGCCCGGCCACGAGATCGCGGGCATCGTCGCCGCCACCGGCTCGTCCGTGCGCAAGTACCAGGTCGGCGACCGGGTCGGCGTCGGCTGCCTGGTGAACTCGTGCGGCACCTGCGAGCCGTGTCTGGCGGGCGAGGAACAGTACTGCGCGCGCGGCGCGAGCTGGACCTACAACTCACCGGTCCCCGAGCAGACCCAGCCCGGCGGCTACACCCTCGGCGGCTACTCGACCCAGATCGTGGTCACCGAGAACTTCGTCGTCGCGATTCCCGAGGGCATCGACCTCGATGTCGCCGCGCCGCTGCTGTGCGCGGGCATCACGCTGTACTCCCCGCTCAAGCATTGGAACGCCGGGCCGGGCAAGAAGGTCGCGATCATCGGTATGGGCGGGCTCGGGCACGTCGGGGTGAAGATCGCGGCCGCGCTGGGCGCCGAGGTCACCGTGCTCAGCCAGTCGCTGCGCAAGCGCGACGACGGCCTGCGCATGGGCGCCACCCACTACTACGCGACCAGCGACAAGGAAACCTTCCGGCAGCTGCGCAACAGCTTCGACCTGATCATCAACACCGTCTCCGCCGACCTGCCCATCGACAACTACCTGCGCCTGCTCGCCCTCGACGGCAGCCTGGTCATCCTCGGCCTGCCCGAGAACCCGATGACCGTCCACGGCCGCAACCTCGCCGCCTACCGCCGCTCCCTGGCCGGTTCGATGATCGGCGGCATCGCCCAGACCCAGGAGATGCTCAACTTCTGCGCCTCCCACGGCATCGGCGCCGACATCGAACTGATCTCCGCCGACGAGATCGACTCGGCCTACGACCGCGTCATCGCCAGCGACGTGCAGTACCGCTTCGTCATCGACGTGGCGACCATCTGAGTTTTTGGAGCGCTGGCGCGCTCGAGTCGCGGTCCCTAGGGGTCGCGGGGGCGGGGCCGGGTTTTGGCGGGATGCTGACGTGCTCGCAGTCGTTTGGTGGGCTGGGAGTGCGGTTAGTGGTCGATTGGCGTGCCGTGGGCTGGTCTCACGGCCTCTCGTCGGTACCGTGACGTCGTGGCTGCCGATGACGAATCGAAACCCGGGCCCGCGGCCGCCGAGCTGAGCGCGCTTCCGCCGAGTTGGTCGGTGCCGCGGCCGCCGCGTTGGTTGCCGCGCGCCCTGCTCTACGCGGTGCTCGCGGTGGCGGGGCTGATCGCGGCGTTCTGGATCCTGGGCAAGTTGCAGGGCCTGCTGACCGTGCTCATGGTCTCGCTGTTCCTGGCCTTCGCGATCGAGCCTGCGGTGAATTGGCTTGCCGCGCGCGGGGTTCGGCGCGGGGCGGGCACCGGCGCGGTCTTCCTGCTGCTGCTGGTGCTGATCGTGGCGTTCGTGTGGACGTTGGGCGCGCTGCTGGTCAACCAGGTGACCATGCTGGTGCAGAACGCGCCCGACTACGTGCAGGACATCGTCGACTGGATCAACTCCACCTTCAACCAGGACCTTTCCGGCGACGACCTGACCAATTACGCCTCGGAGTGGAGTTCCACGATCGAGAAGTACCTGGTCGGCATCGCCGGAAACGTCTGGGGCATCGGCACGGTCGCGATCGGCGCGCTGTTCCAACTGCTCGGCGTGCTGCTGTTCACCTTCTACTTCGCCGCCGACGGCCCGCGTTTCCGCAGCTGGGTGTGCTCGCTGCTGCCCCCGAAGCAGCAGAAGCACGTGCTGCGCGCCTGGGACATCGCGGTGGAGAAGACCGGCGGCTACATCTACTCGCGCGCGCTACTGGCCCTGTGTTCGGCGGTCGCGCACTACATCGCCCTGCGAATCTTCGACGTGCCCTCGGCATTCGCGCTGGCGCTGTGGGTGGGTGTGGTCTCGCAGTTCATCCCGACCGTCGGCACCTACCTGGCGGGCGCGCTGCCGGTGCTGGTGGCCCTGGTGCACGATCCGATCACCGCAGTCTGGATTCTGCTGTTCATCATCGCCTACCAGCAGTTCGAGAACTACGTGCTGCAACCGCGCATCACCGCGACCACCCTGGACATGCATCCGGCGGTGGCCTTCGGCGCTGTCATCGCCGGTGCCGCGTTACTAGGGCCGACCGGTGCGCTGCTGGCCATTCCGGTCACCGCGACGCTGCAGGGTTTCGCGGGCGCGTATGTGCGGCGCTACGAGGTCACCGAGGGGGCCGACGCGCCACCGGTCAAGAAGAAGAAACGCAAGACCCCGCCGCCCGCCGACACCACGGGCGAGTAGCGCGTGGCCATCCTGCTCGGGCTGGTCTCGATGCTGTCGACGCTGTTCGGCGGTTTCGTCGCCATGCGTATCGGCGACCGCAAACACCTGGTGCTGGGTCTGGCCGCGGGCGTGATGCTCGGTCTGGTCGCCTTCGACCTGATCCCCGAGGCACTCGAGCAGTCCACCGGCGAGTTGGGTGGTGTGCCGGTGGTGCTCATCGCGGCCGTCGTCGGTTTCCTCAGCCTGCACATCCTCGAACGCGCCGTCGCCATCCATCGCGGGCACGAGGACGAATTCGGTTCCCACCACCACGGCTTCGAGTCCGTCGGGCTGCTCGCCGCGGCGGGCCTGATCTTCCACAGCACCCTGGACGGTTTCGGCATCGGCATCGGCTACCAGGCGGGTGCCACCGTCGGCCTCTCGGTCGCCATCGCCGTCATCTGCCACGATTTCGCCGACGGCTTCAACACCTTCACCATCCCCACCCTCTACGGCAGCGCCCGCCGCCGCGCCCTCACCCTGCTCGGTCTCGACGCCATCGCCCCCGTCGTCGGCGCCATCCTGGGCACCCTCATCCCCGTCCCCGACCAGTTCATCGGCCTCTACCTCGGCTACTTCGCGGGCTTCCTGCTCTACCTCGCCACCGCCGACATCCTCCCCGAAGCCCACGCCGACCACCCCTCCCGCCTCACCCTCCTGCTCACCGTCCTCGGCGTCATCGCCATGTTCGCCGTAGCCTCCCTGAGCCACACCCACTGACACGAAAAGGGACGCACCGAACCCGGTGCGTCCCTTCCCGATTCATCCGTGCTACTGCGCGGCGGCCTCCGCCTCGGCGGCCAGCGCCCGGCGGCGCACGCGGCGCGCGGCGGCGACCATATTGCGCAGCGAGGGCTCGAGCTGCCAGTAGTGGCGGGTCTTCAGACCACCATCGGGGTTGGCCCAGAGGCGTTGCGGGGTCACCGCTTTCGCGGCCTGGGTGAGGAGTTCGTCGAGCTCGTCGATGTCGGGGATGCGGGCCGAGCGGCTCTCGTAGACGCCGGGGCCCACACCGTGGCTGAGGCCGTGGCCGGTGGACAGGTCCTCGGTGAGGGCCTGCATGACCCACTCGATCGAGCGGGTGGCCACGATCGCGGTGACATCGGCGTCGAGCTGTTCGATCGCGTCGACCACGTCGGTGCGCCCGGAATAGCCGATGTGGGTGTGGATCTGGGTATCGGCCCGCACGCCGGAGGTGGCCAGTTTGAAGGCGCCGACCGCCCAGCGCAGGTACTCCTCGCGGCCGCGGGGGCGCGCGGGCAGCAACTCGCGGATGGCGGGCTCGTCGACCTGGATGATGGCGATGCCCGCCCGTTCCAGATCCACCACCTCGTCGCGAATGGCCAGCGCCACCTGGTCGGCCGTCTCGTAGAGCGGCTGGTCTTGGCGCACGAACGAGCGCGCCAGCATGGTGACCGGCCCGGTGACCATGCCCTTGACCGGCTTGTCGGTCAGCGACTGCGCGTAGGTGGTCCACTCCACCGACATCGGCGCGGGCCGCGCGACATCGCCGTAGACGATCGGCGGCCGCACGCACCGCGAGCCGTACACCTGCACCCAGCCGAAGCGGGTGGTGGCGAAGCCGTCGAGCTGCTCGGCGAAGTACTGGATCATGTCGTTGCGTTCGTGCTCACCGTGCACGAACACGTCCAGGCCGATGTCCTCCTGCAGCCGGATCGTCGCCTCGATCTCGGCCTCGACCTGCTTGCGGTAGTCCTGCTCGGACAGCCGTCCCGAGGCCACCTCGTAGCGCGCCTGCCGCAGCTTGCCGCTCTGCGGGAACGAACCCAGCGTGGTGGCGGGCACCACCGGCAGATTCAGCCGTTCCTGCTGCGCGGCGCGACGCACCGCGTACGGTTCGCGCTCGCGCATCTGCGGCGTGATCGCGTACACCCGCTGGCGCACCGCGTGCTTCTGCTTGAAGTGCACCTCGGTGGGCCTCTTGCGCCACTTCTCCGAGGGGCCCTCGGTGAGCGCCTTGGCCAGCGAGACCACCTCGCCCACCTTCTGCTTGGCGAAGGCGAGCCGGTCGGCCACATTGCCCTCGATGTCGTACTCGGCGAGCACGTCGTAGGGCACGTGCAGCAGCGTGGTGCCGGTGGAGACCACCAGATCGGGGCACACCTCGGCGATCGCGTTGAGGTAGTTCAGCGTCACGTAACGATCCGCGCGCCAGACATTGGTCCCGCTGATGACACCGGCGTAGATCCGCTTGCGCTTGATGCCCGGGATCGCGGCCAGTTCCTCCGGCGTCATCCGGTAGGAGGCCAGGTCCAGCCCGATCGCCTCGACATTGCTGGCGGCCAGGATGCGCAGCGCCTCACCGAAATCGCCGTACTGCCCGGTGACCAGGATGCGCGGACGCAGCGGCGCCTTGGCCAGCCGCTGGTAGGCGCGCTCGAAGGCGGCCAGCTCGGCCGCCGAGCGCTCGCCGGTGAAGCACGGTTCGTCGAGCTGCACACAGGTCGACCCGCGCTTGGCCAGCAGCTCGAACAGCTGCTCGTAGAACGGCAGCAGCTTGTCCAGCAGGCTCAACGTGTCGAACTCGGCCTCGCCGGGCACGTGCCCCGCCTTCGACAGCAGCAGCAGCGACACCGGCCCCAGCACCACCGGACGCAGCTCGATCCCGCGCGCGATGGCCCGGTCCCACTCGTCGAGCAGGGCCTCGGGATGCAGCGAGAACGTGGTGTCGGCGTCGAGCTCGGGCTGACGGTAGTGGTAGTTGGTGCCGAAGAAACGCACCAGCTCGAGCGGCGGCAGATCCGGATTGCCGCGTGCCATCAGGAAGTAGAAGTCCAGCGGGTGCAGACCCTGCTGGTGCTCCTTGAAGCGCGAGGGCACCGCGCCGAAGAGCAGCGCGTTGTCGAGGACGTGGTCGTAGAAGGAGAAGGTGTTGCCCGGAACCTGGGTCAGGCCGGTCGCGGCCAGCTCGTCGAACTGCCGCTGCTGGATGTCGCGACCCACCGCGAGCAGTTCCTCGCGCTCGAGCGATCCGCGCCAGTACTCCTCGAGGGCACGCTTGAGCTCGCGGTGCGGACCGATCCTCGGGTAACCGAGAACGCTCGACCCGAATCCATCGGTGACGTTGACCATGACCGGGATACTCCCTTTCGATCACCTGCGCGGGCGACCAGGGCGACCCGGTCCCGCGCGTTGCTGCGCTCGACATAGCGCCGGACCGCGCGAGCGCGTCCGGCTTACTGCAGCTTAGGCCGCGAGCACGGCCCTTCGCCGTTCCCCCTGCAAACACCCCGGAAAAGGCCGAAGGCCACCGTCATCGCGTAGTGGGTGATGACGGTGGCCTCCGGTGAGCAAACCTAGTTGCCGTACTGGTAGAAACCGGCGCCTGTCTTCTTGCCCAGCAGACCTGCCTCGACCATGCGCATGAGCAGCGGCGGAGCGGAGTACAGCGGCTCCTTGAACTCGGCGTACATCGAGTCCGCGATCGACTTCACGGTGTCCAGACCGACCAGGTCGGTCAGCGCCAGCGGGCCCATCGGGTGGGCACAGCCGAGCACCATGGCCTTGTCGACGTCTTCCTTGGTCGCGAAGCCCGACTCGACCATGCGGATGGCCGAGAGCAGGTACGGCACCAGCAGCGCGTTGACCACGAAGCCGGAGCGGTCGGCCGAACGCACGACCTGCTTGCCCAGGATGTCGGCGGCGAACGCCTCGGCGCGCTTGGCGACGGGCTCGCTGGTCTTGAGCGTGGTGACCAGCTCGACCAGCGGCAGCACCGGCACCGGGTTGAAGAAGTGCAGGCCCACCACGCGCTCGGGGTTGGCGGTGGCCACGGCGATCTTCATGATCGGGATGGAGGAGGTGTTGGAGGCGAGCACGGCGTCGGGGTCGGTGACCACCTTGTCCAGCTCGGCGAAGATGGCCGTCTTGACCTCTTCGTTCTCGACAACGGCCTCCACGACCAGCTGCCGGTCGGCGAAATCGCCCAGGTCGGAGGTGAAGCGCAGCCGCCAGGCCGCCTGCTCCCGCTCGCGCTCGGTGATCTTGCCGCTGCTCACGCCACGATCCAGCGAGCGCAGGATGCGCGCGCGGCCCGCCGCGGCGAGTTCACGACTGGTCTCGTAGACGAGGACGTCGACGTGCGCGCGTGCGCACACTTCCGCGATGCCCGCGCCCATCTGTCCGGCGCCGATGATCCCGACGCGCTGAATCTTCTCGCTCACGTCCCGCTCCTGCTGTGTGTCTGGGTCTGGGGTGGCTGGGGTGGTCATAGCGACCAAGTTATAGGGATGCCCTCCCACGCCGGGGCTGTTCGGCGTGGGAGGGCGTACACCCCTACCGGAGTAGAGGAAAGGTGTTGCCGGTCAAAGCAACCCCGAGGGGATCAGTGGAACTGACCCTCTTCGGTGGAGCCCTTCAGGGCGGCCGTCGAGGTGTTGGGGTCGACGGTGGTGGCGATGGTGTCGAAGTACCCGGCACCGACCTCACGCTGGTGCTTGATGGCGGTGAAGCCACGCTCGGCGGCGGCCTTGAACTCGCGCTCCTGCAGGTCGACGAACGCGGTCATGCCCTCGCGAGCGTAGCCGTGCGCCAGGTCGAACATGCCGTAGTTCAGCGAGTGGAAACCGGCCAGGGTGATGAACTGGAACTTGAAGCCCATCGCGCCGAGCTCACGCTGGAACTTCGCGATGGTCGCGTCGTCCAGGTGCGCCTTCCAGTTGAACGAAGGCGAGCAGTTGTAGGCCAGCAGCTGGTCCGGGAACTCGCCGCGGACGGCCTCGGCGAACTTGCGCGCGACCTCGAGGTCCGGCACACCGGTCTCCATCCAGATGAGGTCGGAGTACGGGGCGTAGGCCTTGGCACGCGCGATGCAGGGCTCGATGCCGTTCTTCACACCGAAGAAGCCCTCGGCGGTACGGGTGCCGTCCAGGAACTCACGGTCGCGCTCGTCCACATCGGTGGTGAGCAGGGTGGCGGCCTCGGCGTCGGTGCGGGCGATGATGACCGACGGCACACCGGCGACGTCGGCGGCCAGGCGCGCGGAGGTCAGGGTGCGGATGTGCTGCTGGGTGGGGATCAGCACCTTGCCACCGAGGTGGCCACACTTCTTCTCCGAGGCCAGCTGGTCCTCCCAGTGGACACCGGCGGCACCAGCGGCGATCATCGCCTTCTGCAGCTCGTAGGCGTTCAGCGCGCCACCGAAACCGGCCTCGGCGTCGGCCACGATCGGGGCCAGCCAGTTGGCGACCGAGGTGTCACCCTCGACCTTGGAGATCTCGTCGGCGCGCAGCAGCGCGTTGTTGATGCGACGGACCACCGACGGGACCGAGTTCGCCGGGTACAGCGACTGGTCGGGGTAGGTGTGGCCGGACAGGTTCGCGTCACCGGCGACCTGCCAGCCCGACAGGTAGATGGCCTTCAGACCGGCGCGGACCTGCTGCACGGCCTGGTTGCCGGTGAGGGCACCGAGGGAGTTGATGTAGTCCTCGTTGTTGACGAGGTCCCAGAGGATCTCGGCACCACGACGGGCGAGGGTGTGCTCCTCGACGACGTTGCCCTGCAGGGCGACGACCTGCTCGGCGGTGTAGTTGCGGGTGATGCCCTTCCAACGGGGGTTGGTGTCCCAGTCGTTCTGGATCTCCGCGGCGGTCTTCGGGGTGCCGACAGTCGACATCTCTGACTCCACTTCCTCGGTGTGGTCGGTGCTCCGGCAGCGCGGGCCCGGGTGAATCAACCGGCGGCGGAAGGCTTTCGGTTGCACGGGTCGTACTGCTGGAGCAATTTGCAGGCTTGCTAGGGCTACCTAGGGCCTGAGGGGTGTACTTCCACACGATGGCACACCGAGAAATAGCCGTCTACCTGTTGCTTATGTGAATCTCAGCTAGGTTTGCCGTCGCGTTTGCTAACTTTGCGAAATTTGCAGGCGGATTGCAAGCATCGGGCCTACCGACGGGTAGTGCTGACCTGGAGTTTTAGCATAACGCTTGTACTGTTAGCGATCTTCGGCCGGGCGGGCCCCGATACACCCCAGCCTCGCACTCTGTGAGTTGATTCACACACCACGCCGGGCCTCAGCGCTGTGCGTGTCGTCACTGGATCGTGGGTTCGGGCAAGATCGTGCTGCCGGTACGAGGAAATGAGGATCATGCGCAAGTCGGGAATCGTGGCATTGGCGGCACTGGCGACGCTGAGTGTGTTGCCGCAGACGACGGCGGGCGCGCAGCCCGACGCCGCCGCGGGCGGGGTCGTCGGCACCGAGGCACTCACGGCGGCGGCCACGCTGCCCGGCTCGGTGGACGCCGAGCGACTGCTCTACCGCTCCACCACCGCGGGCGAGGTCCCGGTGACCACGAGCGCGGCCGTCTACTTCCCGCCCGGTCCCGCGCCCGAGGGCGGCTGGCCGGTCATCGCGTGGGCGCACGGCACCGTCGGCCTCGGGGACGACTGCGCCTACAGCGTCGCGGGCCCGGCGGCGGTCGAGCGCGACTGGGCCTATCTGGGCACCTGGTTGGCGCAGGGCTACGCGATCGTGGCGGCCGACTACGCGGGCCTGGGCGGCCCCGGCGAGCACCCGTACCTCAACGGCGTGGTCGAGGCCCACAATGTGGTCGACGCCGTGCGCGCGGCGACCTCCCACTACCCCACGCTGTCGAACCGGTGGGCCGTGGTCGGCCAGTCCCAGGGTGGCGGCGCCGCGGTGTTCACCGCCCGGCACGCCACCGAATTCGGCGGCCCCGCCCTCGACTACCGCGGCGCCGTGGGCACCGGCGTGCCCGCCTACATCGAGGACATCGTCGGGCTCGTCGGCCCCGGCGTCCCCCCGATCGCGCTGAGCTCGCACCTGACCGCCTACGTGCTCTACATCCTCAACGGCCTGCGCACCACCTACCCCGACCTCGGTATCGATGCCCTGCTCACCGACGCGGGCCGCGCCTGGGTCGACCGCGCCGAGTCCGCCTGCATCGGCCCCCTCGGTGACGAACTCGCCGCCGCGAAGCCCGCCGTCGGCGACCTGTTCGCCCGCCCCCTGGCGAGCATCCCCGACATCCACGGCGTGCTCACCCGCTACATGGGCCTGCCCGAGTCCGGTTTCGACCGCCCACTGTTCCTGGGCCAGGGCCTGCGCGACACCGACGTCGTCACCCCCGAGACCCTGCGCTACGCGGCGGTGCTCGAGGCCAATGGTGAGCCGGTCACCGTGCGCACCTACCCCACCGATCACAACGACACCGTCAACGCGTCGCTGCCGGACTCCCTGCCCTTCGTCCGCGACCTGTTCCGCTGAGCGTGCGTACAGTCGCCACGGTGAGAATCCTTGCCTCCGTTGCCCTCGCCTCGTTCGCGCTCCTGCTGACCCCGGCCCTGGCCCAGGCCGATCCGCCGCCGCCGATCTTCTCCCAGGAGGAGGAGTGCGCGGCCACCCGCAGCCTGGTCGACAATGTCCGCGCCACGAATCCGGAGGCGACGCCGGAGCAGATCGCGGACGCGTTCGTGAACTACCTGGACTCGATGGGCGCCTACACCCGCGTCCCGCAGGCCAAGGAGAACGACCGCCAGGTCACCCTGAGCAACATCGAACGCTGCGGCCTGGCCTAGTCAGCGCGGCGGGTGGGTCCGCGCCCAGTGTTCGGCGATATCGATCCGGCGCGCGACCCACACCCGGTCGTGGGCCCGCACATGGTCGAGGAAGCGTTCCAGCGCGGCGGTGCGCGCCGGGCGCCCCGCCAGGCGGCAGTGCAGGCCGACCGACAGCATCTTCGGATGCCCCCGCACCCCTTCGCGATACAGCACGTCGAAGGCGTCGCGCAGATGGGTGAAGAACTGTTCACCGCTGGGGAATCCGGCCGGGGACGCGTAGCGCATGTCGTTGGTGTCGAGGGTGTACGGGACCACCAGGTGCGACCGGCCCGCGACCTCGGTCCAGTACGGGAGGTCGTCGGCGTAGGAATCCGCGTCGTAGACGAACCCGCCGTGCTCGACCACCAGTTCCCGGGTATTCGGCGAGTCGCGGCCGGTGTACCAGCCGCGCGGCGCGGCACCGGTGAGTTCGGTGAGAATCCGTACCGCGGCGGCCATCTCGGCCCGTTCGGTCTCGCGGTCGACCAGCTGATAGGACTTCCACCACAGGCCATGACAGGCGATCTCGTGCCCGAGTTCCCGAAAGGCCGCCACCGCTTCGGGATTGCGCCGCATGGCCTGCGCCACCGCGAAGACGGTCAGCGGCAAGCCATGCCGCTCGAAAACCCTGAGCACCCGCCACAATCCGGCCCGCGAACCGTACTCGTAGAGCGATTCCATGCTCATGTGCCGATTCGGGAAAGCCTCGGCGGGCGTGATCTCGGACAGGAACGTCTCCGAAGCCGGTGAACCGTCGAGGACATTGTTCTCCCCGCCCTCTTCGTAATTCAGCACGAACTGCACCGCGATCCGCGCGTCACCGGGCCAGTGCGGGTCGGGCGGCGTCGGACCGTAGCCGACGAAGTCCCGCACCACACTCACCCGCCCAGCTCCCCGTAGAGCCGCAGCCGGGCCAGTCCGCCGTCCGGGTAGATGTCGAGCCGCACTTCCTCGACCGAGGCCGCCGCGGGGGCCAGTGGGAAACGGTGGCGGGTGTCGGGCAGCAACGTGGTGCGGGGCAGCAGTTCGACTTCGGTTCCGTCGGTGGTGAATCCGGTGATCGACGCGGCGGCGGGGCTGTTGCCGAGGAAGCAGGAGGTGTCGACCTCCGCGAGCCGGACCGCGCCCGGACCGGCCAATCTGATGCGTACCCAGTCGTTTCCGTCATCACGGCGCCGCGCGGTCTCCCAGCCCTCACCCATCACCCGGGCGAGTCCGGGGTAGAGCAGGTGGTTGGGTGAGCTGTAGAAGCGGTTCGAGCAGTCCAGCACCAGCGCGCCGTTCTCGAGCGCGGCCAGGTCGAAGGGGCCGAGTCCGAGCAGTTCGGGGTCGGGTCGGCCCTCGCCGTGGACGCGCAGTCGGGCGACGCCCCCGTCGGGGTGCAGGGTGAGTCGCACGTGGGTCCAGCGGTTCTCGTCGCCGACGGGAAACGCATTGAGGCTGTCTCCCACGACTTTCACCCGTTCCAGCAGCGGCACCCAATCCGTCCGAGCGGCGATCTCGTCGGCGGGCGGGTACCCCTCGATCGCGAGCGCCGCCACCGAGATCTCGGGGGGATAGTTGCCCGTGAACCAGGCGGTGTCCACCACGACGCCCCGGATCGCGCCCGGAATCCCGAGCCGGATCACGGCCGCGTCGTCGCCGGGTCGGCCCCGGTGGCGCTGGGTCTCCCAGCCGTCGTAGACCTGTCCCCGGTGCCCGAAGGTCGACGGCCGGTACTCGGCCGGACCCGGCTTGATCAAGTTCTCCTTCTCGGCGAAGAACTCGTCGTTCGCCCAGATCACCGAGCCGCCGAGGGCCCGTCCCGCCAGGTCGGGCAGGAGGGTGAAGTCCTCGCTGTGGGTTGTGCTCACCGTGCCTCCTCTACCTCGGGTGCGTATCGCTGTGCCGCCGTCGCTGATTCCGTCGTCGCCTCACCTGCCCTGCGGTGTGGTCGACCGTGTCACTAATCCGTCGAGCACCTCGGAGGTGAGTTCTGGTGCGCGAGACAGTAGTTCGCCGCCGTCGACGGCCCCACATCGCACCGCGCGCAGGACCGTGGCCGCCAGCGCCTCGGCCGTGGCGGGCTCGTCGACGATGCCCTCGGCACGGCGGTCCAGATACGCCCGCAAGCGGGGCACGGCCACGTCGGTGGCGGTGCGGAAGAAGTCGTAGGTCGCCAGCCAGCGGGTGATCAGGTGGCCGGGATGCATGTCCCAGCCCTGGTAGTAGCCCCGGCGCAGGGCGCGGGTGACCAGGCGGTGGTGGTTGCGCAGGGCGGCTTCGGGGTCGTCGCCGGGGACGATCTGGGTGGAGCCGTCACAGATCCACACACCGGTCTGCGCGGCCGCCACCTGCATGACGGTCTTGGCGTGATCGGCGGCCGGATGGTCCAGGGCCTGGTCGGTGGCGGCGATGCCGCAGGCGGCGGTGTAGTCGTAGGTGCCGAAATGCAGGGCGCCGCATCGCTTGTCGGACAGCTGGATCATGCGCGCGATCGGGGCGGTGCCGTCCGGGGCGATGATCGCCTGCGGGCTCTCGATCTGGAGTTCGAAGCGCAAGGTGTGGTCGGGCAGCCCGTAGCCGCGCTCGAGTCCGGCGCACAGGTCCACCAGCGCCGATACCTGCTGGGCCGCCCTGATCTTCGGCACCGTGAACACGAATCCCGGTGGCACGCCGCCCGCACCCGCCAGGACCAGTTCCAGCGTGCGCAGGGCCCGGCTCCGCTCTCCACCGGCCAACCCTTTGATCCGCACACCGAACGACGAAGGCGCACTGTCCTTTCCGGCCCAGCTCGCCAGCGCCTCGCCAGCCGCCACGGCCGCAGCGTCCTCCTCGTCGTCGGCGCGAATGCCGTAACCGTCCTCGAAGTCGATGCGCAGGTCCTGGATCGGCTGCTCGGTCAGCCTGCGTCGGACGGCGGGGAGCGAGCCGGTGGCGTCGAGGTCGGCGAGGAAGTCTGGGTGCCGGTCGAGCAGGTCCAGCGCGGCGGCGCCCCACTCGGCCGGGGTGTCGGTCGACGCGCGGTCGGCGCTGACGTAGGCGGTGTGCACGGGCTGCGCGCGTTCCCCCGCACCCGGGTATCGGGCCCGCAGTTCGGCGTCGACGCTGTCGAGCACCGACTCGACACGCGCGCGGATGTGTTCGGGCAGACGGGCGCTCACCCGGCGGCTCCTTCCTGGATGTGCCGCCACACGCGATCGGCGGTCATCGGCAATCGGTCCGGTCGCACGCCGACGGCGTCGCGCAGGGCATTGGCCAGCGCGGGCGCGACCGGGTTGTAGGGGGACTCACTCATCGATTTGGCGCCCAGCGGACCGAACTCGTCACTGGTTTCGGCGAAATACACCTCGGTGCGGGGCAGATCCGCGAACTGCGGAAGGTGATAGTGCCGCAGCGTGCGCGTGCTGACGACGCCCTGCTCGGTGCGCATTTCCTCGTAGAGCGCGGTCCCCAACGCCTGCGCGATCCCACCCTCCACCTGCCCGCGCAACTGCACGGGATTGACCACCGTGCCCGCGTCGGCCACCTGGACCGACTGCAGAATCCGCACGAGCCCGGTGCTGGGCTGCACCGCGACCCGGAAGGCGTGCACATTGAAACTCACCGAGCGCGGCGTGCCCGCGTGGGTCCCGTGCGCGATCAGCTCACCCTCGGCGAGCAGCTGACCGAGACCGACGAACTCCGCGCCACAGCGCACCCCCGCCGCCTCCAGCACACCGTCCCGTTCGGGATGACCGGTGATCTTCGCGGCCCTGGCCAGCAGCATCGCGTGCAGTTCCAATGCCGCCGCGTAGACCGCCTTACCCGCGACGACGGTGCCGGTGGAACCGAAGGCGCCGGTGTCGTGGCCGACGAGATCGGTGTCGGCGCGGCGGACCGCGACGCGGTCCGCACTCGTGGCCAGCGCGGTCGCCGCGAGCTGGGCGTGCACGGTGGTCGTCCCGTTGCCGAATTCCGCGGTGCCCACGGCTATTTCGTACCGACCGTCGGCGAGCAGGCGCGCGCTGGCGTCGGCGTGATGTCCGCGCGGGGGGATGGTCGCGATCATGGCGACGGCCATTCCCTCGCCCACCCGCCAGTCCGGGCCGGGCGCGGTGACCCCATTCCCCCGACGCAAGGCGTTCTGGGCCGTGTCGAGGCACTGGTCGAGCCCGTAACTGCCGAAGACCAGGTCGCCTTCGTCCACTTCGGCGGCCGTGAACCGATCGCCGGGCACCACGACATTGCGACGGCGGAATTCGAAGGGATCGATACCCAGCTCGCGGGCCAGCTCGTCGATGGCCGATTCGACACCGAAGATCACCTGGCCGAGCCCGTAGCCACGGAACGCGCCAGAGGGAATGTTGTTGGTGTACGCCGCCTGTGCGTCGACGCGCTTGTTCGGGCACCGGTACACGGCGACCGATTCCCCGACGCTGTGGAACAGCACGCCCGCGCTGTGGTTGCCGTAGGCGCCCGCGTCGGCCAGTACGTCCACGGCGAGCGCGGTGAGCATCCCGTCCGCGTCGGCCCCGGCGGTCACCTCGACGCGCATCGGATGCCGACAGATCGCCGCGGTGAACTCCTCGCTCCTGGTGAACTCGTACTGCACCGGATGCCCCGTCCGCAGCACCGCCAGCGCGATCAGATCCTCGACCAGCATCTCCTGCTTGGCCCCGAACCCCCCACCGACCCGAGTCGCGAAGACCCGCACCCGATCCCGCGTCAGCCCGAAAATGTGACACAACTCGTCGCGCACCAGAAACGGCACCTGGGTACTCGACCGCACCACCAGGCGCCCCGCGTCATCGAGCCAGCCGATCCCGCAGTGCGTCTCCAGATGCACGTGCTGCACCCGGGGCGAATGCCACACTCCCCGCACTACTTTCGCGGCGCTCGCCATGCCACGGGCGAAATCACCCACCCCGCCATGAATCTCGGCGACAAGATTCCGCTCCGGGTCCGCGATCCGCGCCGCCTCCGTCTTGTCCGCATGGATTTTCGGCGCCCCCGCACCCAACGCCTCCTCCGGCGTGAACACCCCGGGCCACTCCTCGTACTCCACCCGCAACGCCCGCACCCCCGCCCGCGCCGCGTCGAGCGTCTCCCCCACCACCGCCGCCACCCGCTGCCCCACGAACCGCATCACCCGATCGATCACCACGGTGTCGTCCGGATCGTCCTCCCTGAACTCGTGCCGAGCCGTCGAAAACGCCACCCCCGGCGCGTCCTCCGCCGTCAACACCGCCCGCACCCCCGGCACCGCCAACGCCCCCGCCACCTCGACGGACACCACCCGCCCATACGCCACCGGACTCCCCAACACCGCCAGATGCCAAGCCCCCGCCCCCGGCTCCCCCACTGCCACATCCAGCGTGAACGCCTCCCCACCCCGCACAATCCGCTCCCCACCCGGCGCCCCCACCCCATCCCCCACGCGCCCCACCCCGAACCGCCGCCCCGCACTCACCGCGGCCGCCGCCCCCAGCACCTCCGCCGCTCCCACCGAAGGCCCGGCCCCCACCGACACCGCCGTCCACTCCCCCGCGTCCGGCCTCAGAAACGACTCGACCCCAGGCCCTTCCGCCACCACACCCGATGCCTCGGCACCACGATCTCCCGCGCCCCCATCACTCGCGCGCCTGGGGGTCAGCAGCTCCACTTCACCGGCGAGCTGCGAACTCCCAGGCGCTACCGACTCCGCAGCACCTTCACCCTCAGGCCCGCGACGGCCGTTCTCTCCTGACTCTCCGCGCCCCTCACCCACGGACCGCACACCGTCCGGCGTCGCAACCGCATCATCTGAAGTTGTGCACACCGATGCACAGGAGGGGGACAGGGCGTCGGCGATGGCGCGGTAACCCGTGCAGCGGCACAGGTTCCCCTTCAACAGCTCCGCGCGCTCATCGTCGATGATCGAAGGTCCGGGATCATCGACAGACCCGGGCAGCTCGACCTGCCGGGCGGCAGCGAGCCCACTGGCTGTGACGACCATACCGGCCGTACAGAACCCACACTGGAACCCAGCCCGCGCAACCATGCTGCGCTGCACCGCATCAGGCGCGTCAACGGCACCGAGCCCGGCAGCGGTCGTGACGACCCGCCCCTCCGCACGGTGGGCGGGGATGAGGCACGAATGCACCGGCTCACCATCCAGCAGCACCGAGCACGCACCGCAATCGCCCGCGTCACAACCCTTCTTGACCGCGAGATGCCCCTGTTCGCGCAGCAACGTGCGCAGACATTGACCGGGCCGCGCGGTCACCTCGGCGGACGAACCGTCGACAGTCAGTCGCATACCCCACCTCCCCGACTCATAGGCCACCACCGGTGGTCAGCACGATCCGCCCGCGCAATCCGCCCCCGGCCAACCGCGTGTGGGCGTCGGCGGCGCGGTCCAGCGGCAAGGTGTCAGCGACGCGCAGGTGGAGGTCGTAGCCAGTGAGGGTGGCGAGGGCGGCACCGTCGGCGGTGATCCAGGTGTGGTGAACCCGGATGCCGCGCAACGGTTTCGGGTCAGCGCCACCGACGACGGTCACGAAGGCCCCGCGATTGCGCACGGCGGCCAGCGCGGCGGCGCCGAGGCCGACAGTGTCGAGCACGGCATCGACCCCACCCGGCACCACCGCGCGCACCGCCTCGGCCAAGTCCGGCGTCTCCCGCGAGACCACCCACTCCGCCCCGAGCCCCCGCGCGGCAGCCGCGTCCGCGTCCCCGACCTGCGCGATCACCCGCACCCCACGCCACCGCGCGGCGATCTCCACCGCGAACCCACCCACCGCACCGGCCGCACCGGTGACCAGCAGGGTGTCACCCGATTGCAGCGCGAGCAGATCCAGCGACTGGAGTGCGGTGAGCCCGTTCAGCGGCAGCGTCGCGGCCTCCACCGCGGTGACCCCGGCGGGTGCGGGCGCCACCGCCGACGCGTCCACCACGAGGTACTCGGCGTAGCTGCCCAGCGACCGATCCAGCAGGTCACGCAGCCCGATCACCGGCTGACCCACCGCGAACCCGGCCACCACGGGGCCGACCGCGTCGATCTCCCCGGCCACATCCCAGCCGATCCCGGTCACCGCGCGCGGCGCCATCAACCCGGCCGCCACCAGCGCACCGGACCTGGTCGCCGCGTCGACGGGATTCACCGTCGCGGCCGCCACCCGGATCCGCACCTGCCCCGGCCCCGGCTCCGGCCGCGCGACCTCGATCAGTTCGAGTGCTTCCGGTCCGCCGAATCGCTGGACGACCACTGCGCGCATGCTGGTTTCTCCTCTTCCGTAGGTGCTTACGAACCTAGGGAGAGCTACTCTCTGTCGGGAAGTACGCACCGTGAAGTGCGTATCGCACGCGAGGGAGAGCGATGAGCACACGAACCGCCGCCCAGCGCCGCGCGGAGGCGAGCGCGGCCTACAACGCCTATGTGGCCGCCTGCCCGGCGCGACAACTGCTCGACCGCATCGGCGACAAGTGGGTGAGCCTGACCGTGAACGCCCTGGCCGACGGCCCGCTGCGCTACAGCGAGCTCAACCAGCGCCTGGCCGGGGTGAGTCAGAAGATGCTCACCCAGACCCTGCGCAATCTGGAACGCGACGGCCTGCTGACCCGCACCGTGCTGCCCGAGGTCCCGGTCCGCGTCGACTACCGGCTGACCCCGCTCGGCGAGGAACTGCTCCCGGTGATGCGCACCATCAAGAGCTGGGCCGAGGACCACATGGACCAGGTTTTGCGCGCCCGCGCCGCCTACGACGCCCGGTCCTGACCTCACGACGACCTCCTGAGCTCGGCGGCCACCTCACCGACCAGCAGCCCGGTGACGTGCCTGCGCCAGTCCGGCGCGCCGTGCGGATCGTCGAACCACAGCTCCGGCTCGAACTCCAACAGCGCCGCCTCGACCTCGAATTCCGAGGGCACCGAGGCGAACTCGACGACCACCGGCCGCACGGTCGCGGCCGTGACGGTGATCGCGCACCGCCCGCTCGCCTCCCGCCTGCCCATCACCACCGAGCCGGATCGCCCCAGTGGCGCCAGCGAGATCTTGCGAAAGCTGGTGCGCGCCAACAGACTCGCCATCGGCACCACGAAGGACCGCACCACCGCGTCCGACGACAGGATGTTCTCGCCCGGACCGGTGACGAAGTCGCGCAGCATGATCCGCCGCTCACCGCCGCCGCGCGGCCAGATCACCGCGGTCGCGTCCAGCGCCACCAGCGCGCCGAGCACCGCCCCGGCGGGCAGCGACAGACACACATTCCCGCCGACCGTGGCCGTGCGCCAGATCTTGTGCGAGGCCAGCAGCGCCCGGCACGACTGCGCGAACAGCGCGGTCCCCGGCCATTCCGGTCGCAGCGTCGGCGTGCCGAGTTCGCGGCCTGGTCGCGCTCCGGCGAACTGCGCCAGCGTGCAGGTGGCGGCGATCTCGAGCCCGTCGGAGCGGCCCAGCAGCGGCGGCCAGCCCAGGGTGGTGATGTCGACGAGGCGGTGCAGGTGGTCGTGCGGTTCGGAGAACAGGAAGGTGCCACCGGCGAGCACCGCACTGTGCGCGCCGACCTGGGCCAGGTCGGCGCGGTCGCGGGCGAGAACCACCTCCCGGACGGTATCCAGATCCACGTTCCACCTCGCTTACCTCACCGGCCAGGCTAGGGGCGGGGAGTTGCCACGACGTTGCGCGACGACCGCGCCGTGGTTAACCCGATGACCTCCAGTGTGCTCCGAATTCGCCGAAACGACAGTTCAGCGCGCCAGAGAAGATCAACTTCCCAGCCGCAGCGCCGCCTGCGCCGCGGCCACCTCCAGACCCACGCCCGCCTCGTCCACCGTGGTGACCACCCCGTCGCGCACCACCTCGCGCCCGTTCACCAGCGTCAGTGCCAGCGGCGGCGCCGCGCCGAGCACCAGCGCGACCACCGGGTCCTCGATCCCGGCGTGCGCGGGCGTGTCGAGCCGCCACAGCGCCAGGTCGGCGAGTTTGCCCGGCTCGATCGAGCCGATCTCGGCCGCCCGTCCCAGCACCCGCGCCCCGCCGAGGGTGGCCAGTTCCAGCGCGGTCCGCACCGTCATGGCGCGCGGCCCGCCGACCGCGCGGGCGTAGAGCAGCGCGTTGCGCGGTTCCTCGATCATCGAACTGGACTCGTTGCTGGCCGCCCCGTCGACGCCGAGCCCCACCGGCACTCCGGCCGCCACCAGCGCCGCGGTGGGCGCGATGCCAGCGCCGAGCCTGCCGTTGGAGGTCGGGCAGTGGGCCACGCCGGTGCCGGTGCGGGCCATGGCCGCGATGGCCGGATCGTCGAGGTGCACGCCGTGCGCGAACCAGACGTCCTCGCCCAGCCAGCCCAACCGCTCCATGTACTCGGCGGGTGCGCAGCCGAAGTTCTCGCGGCAGAAGTCCAGCTCGTCGACGGTTTCGGCGAGGTGGGTGTGCAGCCGCACGCCGTGCGCCCTGGCCAGCGCCGCCGATTCGCGCAGCAGATCGGCGGTCACCGAGAACGGCGAGCAGGGCGCCAGCGCGATCCGCACCATCGCGTCGAAGGACGGATCGTGCCACTGCTCGACGGCGGCCACCGAGGCGGCGAGGATGTCGTCGATCGACTCGACCACCTCATCCGGTGGCAACCCACCCTGGCTCCGCCCCAGATCCATCGACCCGCGCGCCGGATGGAACCGCAACCCCACCGCCGCGGCCGCGCCGATCTCGGCCCCGAGCAGATCACCGCCGCCCCGAGGGAATACGTAGTGGTGATCGGAGGTGGTGGTGCAGCCGCTGCGGGCCAGCGACACCAGCGCCCCGGTCGCCGCGATCCGCACCGACTTCTCGTCGATACGCGCCCACACCGGATACAGCGTGGTCAGCCATTCGAACAGGGTGTTGTCGGCGGCCACCCCGCGAGTGATCCACTGGTACAGGTGGTGATGGGTGTTGACCAGTCCCGGCGTGAGCAGGCATCCGCGCCCGTCGATCCGGCGGGTCTCCGGTCCGAAAGCGGGCGCTCGGCCCGACCCGACCGCCTCGATGACGTTGCCGCGCACCGAAACCCAACCGTCGCGGTACTCGGTGCCCGCCGCGTCGACGGTCACCACCGCGCACCCCTCGATCACAAGATCCGGCCCGCTCACGGCTGCCACGCGATTCCCGCGTCCGGCGCGTCCGCGCGTGCCAGGGTGGCGTGGATGGACCCGTAGGGCCGGTCGGCGGCCCAGAACACCTCGTCGGCGTTCAGGATGCCGAACCGGGCCAGGTCGTAGCCGAAATGGTGATTGTTCGGCGCGGACAGCCGGATCTCGGCCAGCACCGGAAAGCGTTCCAGCACCGCGTGTCCCATGGCGTAGAGCGTCTGCTGCACGGCCTTGGAGTAGGTGGTGGCGAACAGTTCCAGCAGGGTCGCGCGGATACCGTCGTAGGTCTGGTCCCAGTCGACCCCGCCGCTCTCGGCGAAGCGCCACCACACCGTCAGCGAGGTGGCGAGCACGCGATCACGGGTCGGCGCGAGGGTCGTGTACTCGTCCTCCAGGAAGTCGGCGAACTCCGAGCCGGTCGACTTGAGCAGCACCAGATCCCGCACCCCACCGAGCACCCACGCGCCCTCCCCGCTGACGGTCACCGCCGCCGTGCGCACCTCCGGCCCCCGCCGGACCCAGGTGTGGTCGTGCTCGGTGCCGTCTACCGAGACCCGTTGCCAGCCGAAGGAATCCACATCGATCCGCGCGCTCGTCACCGGCCCGACGGTCTCGACGAAATGCCGTCCCAACGCGAGCGCGTAATCCTCGATGGTGTCGAGACCCGGCTTCTTGGCGAAGACGAACGCGGCGTTCTTCTGCGAATCGGTGGGCAGCACCTGCCGCTGATCACCGTCGGTATAGGCCGCCGCGAAATCCCCCCGCAGCGTGGTGGAGACGTTCACATCGCGGATCTCGTGGCGCGCGTTCTCCTTGTGGAAACGCACGATCCGGTTCTCGGATTTGCCGTATCTGTTGTCGGTCAACACGATCGGACCGCTCAATGCCATCGCTCAACTCCCTCGATAGGTGGAATAGGCGTACGGCGACAACAGCAGTGGCACATGCAGATGCGATTGCCCATCCACCGTGAACGCGATACACACCTCCGGATAGAAGGTTTCGGTGCCCTGCGCCGCGAAATAGGCGCCGGTGTCGAAGAAGAGGCGATAGTCGCCCGGATTCAGTCCGGCCGCGAGTTCGCGCACGCGTCCGTCGTCGTCGGTGAGCGCCTCGGTGATCCGCTGGTCCCCGCGCAGCAACCACACCGCCACGCCCGCCGCCGGAATTCCGCGTACGGCATCGAGGACATGCGTACTCAGCCCGGTCATGAACGGCCCACCCATCGCGCCAGGCGCAGCCGGTTGATCTTCGCCAATTCGGTTCGCATGACCTGCCTTTCGGTCGTGGGATCGTTGTCCAGGCGCGCGGTGAGGATCGCCAGCAGTTCGGTGCCGGTGCGGCCCGCCGCGCAGACCAGATAGCGGTGGCCGAATTTCGCCTCGTAGGCGCTGTTGCCCGCCGCCAGCGCGGTGCGCAGTTCGTCCTCGACGCCCGCCTGCTCGCGGGCCGAGGCGGGCGAATCGGTCCGGTCGCCGATGCGCGGGTGCGCGGCCAGCGCCGCGTCGACGGCGGCCTCGTCGAGCCCGGCCAGCGCGGCGTCGGCGGTGGCCAGCAGCGCGGCCACGGTGGGATAGGGGCGGGTCTCGCTCAGCACCCGCGCCCAGGTAGGCGCGGCGCAACAGGCAAGCAATGCCCGCTCGGCGGCCGCCGCCGACAGGTCGTTGAAACCGGCGAGGCCGATCGCTTCGCTGTCCATCGGTCCAGCATCACCCCATCGCGCTCGGCCCGCCACCGCTGCGGGAGTCCGCCTGTCGGCGTGTCGTCGTCCCGGCGCCGCGCGTCCGTAATCACCGGGCAACATTGCGCCGCTACCTTGGCCGCCATGCCCCCGATCGCGCCGCTGACCTGCACGGGCATCGTCCTCGCGGCCGGTGCCGGGCGCCGCTACGGCGCACCCAAGGTGCTCGCCCACGACGGCGCCTGGTTGCGCAACGCGGTGACCGCGCTGCGCGAGGGCGGCTGCGACCCGGTGGTCGTCCTGCTCGGTGCGACGGGCCCCGATCCGGCGGCGGTCGACCTGCCTCCCGGCGTCGCGTGGCGGTGGGTCGAGGACTGGGCGAGCGGGCTCGGGGCGACGGTGCGCGCGGGCCTGCGCGCGGCCGCCGAGGCGGGCACGGAGTACGTGGCGTTCCTGCCCGTCGACATCCCCGATATCGACGCCCGGGTCGTCGACCGAGTCCTCACGGCGGCCCGCGCGAGCGAGAGCGGACTGGCACGTGCTGTGTTCCACAACACACCCGGCCATCCCGCTGTGATAAAGAACAAGCACTGGGAAGCGATTTCCGCTGTGGCCGTAGGCGATCGCGGGGGCGGTTCCTATTTGGGCGCCCGACAGGATATGGTGTGCGTCACGTGCGACGACTTGGCGACAGGGACCGATCGCGATTTCCCGGAAGTCGGCGCACAGTGATCGGAGTTTGAGATATGCGCGATATCGTCGATGACCTTCTGCGAGTGTGGCATTCGGGCCGTACCGGTGGCATGGCCACGGTGGTCCGCACCATCGGCACCAGCGCGCTGCCGATCGGTTCGGCGATGCTCGTCACTCCCAATGGCGGCGTCTTCGGATCCATCGCGTCCGGGCGGCTGGAAGAGACCGTGTACGAGGCGGCACTGGAGGCCGCGCGCACCGGCATCCGGCAACTACGCCGCTACAGCATGATCACCGGGATGGAATCGACCTCCGACGACGGCACCCTGGTCGACATTTTCATCGAGCCGTTCTCCTGCCGCGATTTCCCGGAGTTCCCGACCATCGCCGCCGACATCCAGGCCCATCGCCGGGTCACCGTGTTCACCGTGGTGTGGAATCAGGACCCCGATGTCATCGGTCAGCATCTGGTCACCGATCGCAAGCACGCCACCGAACTGGTCGCGCTGCCCGAGTCGGATCTGTTCGTCGCCTCCTACTGCCCGCCGCCGCGGCTGCTGATCTTCGGCGCCAACGCCTACGCCGCCACCCTGGCCGCCCAGGCGCGGATGATCGGCTACCGGGTCAGCATCTGCGATTCGCGGCCCGAGTTCGCCGACCCGGCCTCCTTCCCCGGTGCCGAGGTGGTCGTGGACTGGCCGCACCGCTACCTCAACACCCTCGCCGCCGCCGGGGAGATCGACGCGACCACCGGCATCGTGGTGCTGGCCAACGAGCCGCGCTTCGAGATCCCGCTGCTCACGGTGGCCCTGCGGCTGCCCGAACTGGGCTATCTGGCCGCGCTGGGCTCCCCTGCCGACCAGGCCCGCCGCCTCGACGACCTGCGCGCCGGTGGCTTCGACGAGTCGACCCTGGCCCGGCTGCACGTGCCCGCCGGACTGGAATCCGGCGCCCGCACGCCCGCCGAGACGGCCGTGTTCGTCACCGCCGACTTCCTGGCCTCGCGTGCCGGGCTGCGCCTGGCCGCCCAGCGCGACTACGGCTCCTCCGCCGTCGGCCTCGCGATCTGAGCCGTCGACCAGCGTCGACGGTGCTCGAGATCACCGTCGAATGTGAACCGGTAACGATTCGGTCCTGCCATAGGACATAGAGTGTCGAGAAGGACTGACAGCCCCGTGGCGGCGAGCGCATCGCCGTGCCCAGGGGGGAACCACTGCGACGACGGCGCCGCTACGGCCCGTGGACTGGAACCGACTGTTCGATGAAGCTCTCCGCACTACGAAACGTGGCCGCCCTGCGCACCACCGCCGTGGCCCTGACCGCCGCTCTGTCGGCGGCCTTGATCGTCGGTGGTGGCGCCGCCTCCGCCGCGCCCGAGAAGCCCTCCGCCGTGACCTCGGTGGTCAAGGACGGGCGCACCTGGCACCTGAAGGTGTACTCGGCGGCGATGAAGAAGGACATCACGGTCGACGTGCAGCGTCCGGCCGACGAGTCGACCCCGGCGCCGAACTTCTACATGTTCAGCGGCTTGGACGCCGGTGAGGGCTCGGCGAGCTGGCAGGCCCAGACCGACGCGCTCGGCTTCCTGGCCGACAAGCACGTCAACGTGGTGCTGCCGATCGGTGGCCGTGGCAGCTACTACACCGACTGGAAGCAGGAAGACCCGCGCCTGGGTCTGAACAAGTGGAAGACCTTCTTCACCGAGGAGCTTCCCCCGCTGCTGGACTCCACCCTGAACTCGACCGGCCTCAACGCGCTGGCCGGTCTGTCCACCTCCGGCACCTCGGTGCTGCAGCTGGCCGAGGCCAAGCCCGGCCTGTTCAAGTCGGTGGCCGCCTACTCCGGCTGCGCGCAGATCGCCGACCCGATGGGCAAGCAGGCCGTGAAGTTCTCGGTCGAGACCTGGGCGGGCGGCAAGGTCGCCAACATGTACGGCGCCGACGACGACCCGGCCTGGGTGGAGAACGACCCGGTCATCAACGCCGAGAAGCTGCGCGGCACCCTGCTCTACGTCTCCAGCGGTAGCGGTATGCCCACCAACGCCGACGTGGAGTACTACCTCCAGGGCGCGCCCGGCCCGATGGGCGTGATCAACCTGGGTCTCGGTGTGGGTATCGAGGCCGCGACCAATGCCTGCACCCACAACCTGAAGAACAAGCTGGATTCGCTGAACATCCCGGCGACCTACCAGTTCACTCCGATGGGCACCCACTACTGGCCCTACTGGGAGCAGGCGCTGCACGACTCGTGGCCGCTGCTCGCCGAAGGCATGGCAACCCCGGCCTGATCACAGCCGGTGAAAGGGAGGCATCCGATTCGGATGCCTCCCTTTTTCGTCGGACGGTTCAGCTCGCGGGCAGCACCGCCGGGCGGACGGTCAGTCCGGAGCGGATGAAGTAGGCGATCTCGTCGCAGATCTCGTCGACGGAAATGGCGTCGCCGGGGACGCTGGCGTGCACCATCTCCTGGGCCAGGGAATTCACCGCGCCGATCACCGCCAGACCGAACAGGTGCAGGCTGCGCGATTCCGCTTCGCCGCGCTCCGCGGCGCGTTCGGCCTCGCGGGTGAGCAGGCCGGAAATGGCGCGACGCTGACCGCGCCGCCATTCCTCCACCGCCGGGCTCACCCCGACCACCTCGACATAGAACACCCGGGCGGCGCGACGATCACGGCAGGTCACGGCCAGGAAGGCCCGGAAACTCTCCACCACGCGTACCACCAGCGGTTCCTCGCTGGTGCGCTCGAGCGCCTCGTCGAGGCGGCGCAGCGCGGTGGTGTTGAGCCGGTCGACCAGGGCGATCAGCAGCGCTTCGCGGCTGCCGATGTCTTCGTAGAAACTGCGCGTCGACACATTCGCGGTCGCGCACAAGCGCTCGATCGAGGTCGCCGAATATCCCTGGGTGCCGAATAGTTCCAGTGCCGCGTCGGTCAATCGGCTGCGGCGCAACGCGACTCGTTGCTGGCGCGACAATCCACCGTAACTGCGACCACTCTCGGTTTCATTCACACGCCGAACCACGCATGAATGCTAGCGTGCGCCCGTCGTGCTGCCAGTCGATTCGCCAACAGCGGTATACCGTGAATTCCCCTGGCCGCGTGGAATTGTCACTCCGGCTCGGTGGCGGGTTCGCTGTCGTCGAGCGGTTCGGCCAGTGGCCAGCCACCGGCGGCCAGGTGCGAGGCCACGCGCGAGACGTCGTCGGGCGCGGGCTGCTGCTTGGCGAAATCGGTGATCGCCGCCTCGATCTCGGCCTCGCTGATCGATTCCCGATTCGGATTGGCTTCGACCAGTTTCTCGCCGATCACCACCACCTCGTAGTCGGTGAGATGACGGTGCAGCACCGCGAACAGCGCCACATAATCGGACTGCGGAATCCCCTGCGGATATCCGGCCCGCAGCCAGCCAAGGACACGGGAGAGCAGATTTCCGCGAACCGCGGGGGTCTCTGGCGTCTCGGTCATCGAATCTCCCTCACTCACGCTTCGCCGAACAGGTGGATACCGAACTGGTGGGCGATGAAGGCCTTCGCCGTGAACAGGATTCCGGCGATCACCACCACCACGATGACGACCAGGCAGGCCAGCGCCCCGGCCAGCGCGGGATAGTTGCGCCGCACCCGACCGTCGGCGTCGACGGTCTCGGCCTGGGCCCACCACCGCACGGCGAAGGCGAACACGGTCGGTACCCCTGCCCCGAACACCACCGCGGCCAGCACCACTTCCCAGAGGGAACTCAGATTGGTGATCACAGTCTGCACAATCGTTTCCTTCTACCCGGCGTGGTTCTGTTCGATCGACGACTGCGGCGACGGAGTGGGCGTCCCTTCCGGCCACTCGTTCACATTGTGGGTGCCGACCGGGTCGCGGCGCGACCGCAGATAGATCCCCAGCGAACCGGCGATCAGCACCCCGAACACCACCAGCACGCCCGGCAGCCCACCGATGACGGTCGCCAATGCCCAGCAGATCGCGCCGACGATGCCCGCCATCGGCAGCGTCAGCAGCCAGGCCACCGCCATGCGGCCCATCACCCGCCAGCGCACCTCGGCGCCCTTGCCGATGCCGGTGCCCAGGATCGCGCCGGTGGCGGTCTGGGTGGTCGACAGCGGCAGACCGAAGTGCGCGGAGGTGAGGATGATCGCCGCCGAGGTCGACTCCGCGGCCAGGCCCTGCGGCGAGTCGATCTCCACCAGGCCCTTGCCCAGGGTCCGGATGATGCGCCAGCCGCCCAGGTAGGTGCCCAGCGCGATGGCGATGGCGCAGGAGGCCATCACCCACAGCGGCAGGTGGTCGTCCTTGTCGAGCGAGCCGTAGGCGACCAGCGCCAGGAAGATGACACCCATCGTCTTCTGCGCGTCGTTGGTGCCGTGCGCCAGCGAGACCAGCGACGCCGAGCCGACCTGGCCCCAGCGGAAGCCCTCGGCCGCCTTGTCCTGATCGACCCCGCGGGTGATCCGGTAGACCAGGAAGGTGCCGATCGCGCCGACCAGCGCCGCGATCACCGGGGCGAGCACGGCGGGCAGCACGATCTTGATCAGCACGCCCTCCGAGCCAGAGGCCCAGATGACACCGTTCCAGCCGAGCGCGGCGATGGTCGAGCCGATCAGGCCGCCGAACAGCGCGTGCGAGGAACTCGACGGCAGGCCCAGCAGCCAGGTCAGCAGGTTCCACAGGATGCCGCCGACCAACCCGGCGAACACGATGACCAGCAGGTCCTGCCCGCTCACTTCGTTCAATTGGACGATGCCCTTGGCCACAGTCGCCGCCACCGAGACCGACAGGAACGCGCCGATCAGATTCAGCAGTCCCGACAGCGCGACCGCCACGCGCGGCTTGAGCGCGCCGGTGGCGATGGAGGTCGCCATGGCGTTGGCCGTGTCATGGAATCCATTGGTGAAGTCGAATGCGAGAGCTGTGACGATGACGATCAACAGGACCAATAGTTCGGCGCTCACCCGAACAGTGTGTCGTATGCTGCCGCCGGATTGCCAAACCGTTGCGGGAAAGTCTCATGAGCTGGGGCGTAAGGCCCGCACGGTCGCGATCGTGTCGGCCTGGGCCGGTTCCTTGTCCGGCCGGTACCGCAACACCCTGGCGAAACGCAGCGCGACCCCGCCGGGATAGCGCGTACTGGTCTGCACGCCGTCGAGCGCGATCTCCACGACCAGCGACGGACGCAGATAGACCGTCTGCGCGTCGCGATGGCTTTCGTGGTTCGGGAACTCCGTGGTCTGCCAGCGCAGCAATTCGTCGGTGAGCCCTTTGAAGGTCTTGCCGACCATCACCGGCTCGCCGGTTTCCGGGTCGAGCGCGGCCAGGTGCAGATTCGACAGGAAGCCGGTGCGTCGGCCATATCCCCATTCCGCGCCGATCACCAGTAGGTCGAGGGTGTGCGCGGGTTTGATCTTCTGCCACGCCTTGCCCCGGCGGCCCGCGGCGTAGGGCGCGTCGAGGGATTTGACCATCATGCCCTCGTTGCCGACGGCCAGCGCGTTGTCGTAGTACTCGGCGGCCGCCTCGGGGGCGGGCGCGATGAGCGCCGGGATGACGTGCGGTCCCGCCACCCCTTCCAGCGCCGCCCGGCGCACCCGCAGCGGCTCGTCGAGCAGGTCGCGCCCGTCCAGGTGCAGGCAGTCGAAGAAATAGGGGTGCAGCAGCAGCTCGCCCGGATCGCTGACGGTGGCGAAGCGGCTCATCGTCTCCTGGAACGGGCGCGGACGGCCCGCGTCGGTGAGCGCGAGGGTCTCGCCGTCGAGGACGACACTCGCGCAGTCCAGCCCCGCGACCAGGGCGGCCAGCTCGGGCACGCTCGCGGTGATGTCCCGCAGGGTGCGGGTGAACACCCACACCCGCTCGCCCTCGCGGTGCACCTGGATGCGCGCGCCGTCGAGCTTGTGTTCGACGCTGACCTCCGGGCCCAGCTCGGCCAGCGCCTCGTCGAGCGAGCCGCCGGGCGAGGCCAGCATCGGCGAGATCGGCCTGCCCACCTCGAGCCGGAACGCGGCCAGCGCCTCGGCGCCCCCGGTGACGGCGGCGACGGCCGTCTCGGGCAGCCGCCCCGAGAGCATGTGCGCCCGGCGCACCACCTCGACCGGAATCCCGGTCGACACGGCCAGCGCCTCGACCACGATCGCGGTGAGCGCACCCTGGCGCAGTTCCCCGGTGAGCAGCCGCAGTAGGAACGACTGTTCCTCGGCGGTGGCCGCGGTGAACAACGCGGTGAGCAGCTCCCGCCTGCGCAGCGTGGACCCCGTGCCGCTGAGCCCGGTGAGCTGATCGAAGACCTCGTCCACCGCGTCGATGGTGAGCCGGGCCTCGGCGGCGGGTGGGGTGTCCAGGCCGGTCACCGTGCGCCAGCCCGCGCCGATGCGGCCCTGGGTGAGCTCGCCGGACAGCCACGCCACCACGGTCCCGATCTCCTCGGTGCTCGCGGCACCGAACAGCGCGGCCAGCGCGGCGATCTTCGCCTTGCGCGACCGGGTCTCCCGTACGGCCGCCGACGCGGCGACCACCTCGCTGAACAGCACCCCCCGACCCTAGCGACGGGGTGTGACACATCGCTCAGCCCACGCTGTTAAGAATCCATTGGCAACCCTGCGAAAGCGCCCCTAAACTGGACATATGGCCAAGACCTATGTCGGTGCGCGGCTGCGCCAGCTCCGTACCGAACGCGGTCTGAGCCAGGTTTCTCTCGCCCAGAAACTGGAGATCTCGGCGAGCTATCTCAATCAGATCGAGCACGATGTGCGCCCGCTGACGGTGCCGGTGCTGGCCCGGATCAACGAGGTCTTCGGCGTCGATCCCGCCTTCTTCTCCGCCCACGACGACACCCGGCTCATCGCCGAACTCCAGGAAGTCGTGATGGACGCCGAACTCGGCATCGAGGCCGACACCAAGGAGATCGCCGACATGGTCTCGGCGCATCCGTCGATGGCGCGCGCCCTGGTCGCCATGCACAACCGGTACCGCAACACCAGCGCCCAGCTGGCCGCCGCCACCGAGGACCGTTTCTCCGACGGCTCCGGCAGCGCCGCCATCTCCAAGCCGCACGAGGAAGTGCGCGACTACTTCTACCAGCGGCAGAACTACATCCACGAATTGGATACCGCCGCCGAGGATCTCACCACCCGTATCCGTTTCCACGGCGGCGAGGTGAGCACCGAGATCGTGCGGCTGCTGCGCGCGCACGGCGTGCGGATCAGCGAGCGCATCGACCTCGGCGAAGGCGTACTGCACCGCTACGACCCCGACACCAAACAGCTCGAGATCTCCCCGCACCTGTCCGGCGGCCAGCGCACCTTCAAACTCGCCGCCGAACTGGCCTATCTCGAATGCGGGCCGCTGCTGGACAAATTGGTGGAGGAGGGCAATTTCGGTTCCGAGGCGTCGCGCAAACTCGCCATGCTCGGCCTGGCGAATTACTTCGCGGCCGCGACCGTGCTGCCCTACAACCACTTCCACGAAGTCGCCGAGGATTTCCGCTACGATATCGAGCGCCTCTCGGCGTTCTTCTCGCAGAGTTACGAGACGATCTGCCACCGCCTTTCGACGCTGCAACGGCCTTCCCTACGCGGAGTCCCGTTCTCGTTCGTCCGCGTGGATCGCGCGGGCAACATGTCGAAACGCCAGTCCGCCACCGGTTTCCATTTCTCCTCCAGCGGCGGCACCTGCCCGCTCTGGAATGTCTACGAGACCTTCGCCTATCCCGGCAAGATCATGACCCAGATCGCCCAGATGCCCGACGGCCGCAAATACCTCTGGGTCGCCCGCACCGTCGAACGCCGCGCCACCCGCTACGGCCAACCCAGCAAGACCTTCGCCATCGGCCTCGGCTGCGAACTGCGCCACGCGAGCCGCGTCGTCTACGCCGACGGCATCGATCTCGGCGAAGCCTCCGCCACCCCCATCGGCGCTGGCTGCCGCGTCTGCGTCCGCTCCAACTGCCCCCAGCGCGCCTTCCCGCCGCTGGGCAAGACCCTCGACATCAGCGAACATCGCAGCTCGGTGTCCCCCTACCTCATCAAGTAGTCAGCCAGGGCGGGACGGGGTCGGGGTCGTGGATGATGGTGCGTTCGCGGATCTCCCAGGAGTCCGCGACGGGGACGAGTTCGTCGCGGATGTCGGTGCTCAGGTGCAGGTGGGCGGGGTTCTCCGGGGTGGATTCGATGACCAGGGCGTAGAAGCGGGTGTGGATGGTGTCGCCGGTGCTCTCGATGGTGAGGTTGCCGACCCAGTGTCTGCGCACCGCGCCGCGGGCCCGCAGGCCGTCGGCGGCGCGGCGCAGGCCGTCGGCGATCTCGGCGCGGCCCTTCCGCGCGGTGGTGCGGTGGGCCTGACGCAGGACGCCGTCGACGGTGAAGGTGCCCGCCCACTCCTCGACGTGGCCGTCGTCGAGCAGCCGTAACTGCCGGGCGTAGAACTGCAACAGATCGGCGTAGTTCGCGCTCATCGTGGACCCGCCTCGGACAGATCGGCGGATTCGGCCCATTTCTTCGCGTGTTCCAGGGTCGCCAGGGAATTGCGGCCGAGGGCGGTGCGGATGAATTCGGTGGCGTCCTCGATGGTCTTGCCCGCGCCCAGAATCGGTTCGATCGCCTCCTCGATGATGGTGACGGTGTGCTGGGAGGTCGCCAGCGTCCCCGTGCCGTCGGGCGCGAAACTCCACCGCCCGCGATGCAGCGACAGCAGGCCGGGCAGTTGGGTCTGCTTGTAGACGATGTCGCCGGATTCGAGCACGACCCGCCAGGAGGCGGTGGTGTGCGCGTCACCGTCGGCGGTGCGGGTGGTGAGTTCCAGGAACTGGTGTCCGGGAGCGGGTTCGGTGAGTGTCACCGCGTCCACGTGCGGCAGCCGCCGCGCCCACTGATCGGCCCGGTCGATGAACTCGCGAATCTTCGCCGGTGGCGCGGCGATCCACAGCGAGTCGGCGAAAGTGACGGTGGCGGTGGGCCGCTGGACCTGCGCTTCGACCGAGGATTTGAGCGAGGCCAGTTCGCGCGTGGAATTGGTCTCGACGGCCGCCTCGATCCACTCGCGTGCGCCGGGCGTCTCGTCCGGGGAATAGCTGTGCGACAGCACGACCCGACTGCGCTCGGCATCGATCACCTGCACGGCCCACTTCCCGCGCATGGCCGCGACCGGGGAGGCCGAGACCACCTGGGCGAAGGTGATGTGTCGACGCCCGGTGTCGAAGGTGCGGCGCGAGGTCCAGGACTTCAAGGTGTCGTTGGCCGTGGCCCATAGGCGGATGTGCTCGCCGTCCGCGTCGTGCTCGAGCACCTCGGCGTGCACGGTCGGCGGAAACAGGTTGGGCCAGTTCGTCACCGCGTGCAGGGCGGCGTACACGGTGGCGGCGGGCGCGGCGATCTCGATGACGTGTTCGGTGTGGAAAGTGCTCATCAGTAGTTCCCCAGTCCACCGCACACATTGATCGCCTGCGCGGTGATCGGTGCCGCCGCGGTGCTGGTCAGATAACCCACCAACCCGGCCACCTCCTGCGGTGTGGAGTAGCGCCCCAGCGGGATCTTGGCCTCGAACTTCTCCAGCACGGCCGCCTCGGTGGTCTCCCACACCTCGGCGTACCCGCGCCGAACCCGCTCGGCCAGTGGTGTTTCCACATAGCCGGGGCACACCGCGTTCACGGTTACTCCGGTCTTGGCCAGTTCCAGACCCAGCGCCTTGGTGAACCCGATGACGCCGTGCTTGGACGCCGAATACGGCGCGCCCAGCACGACGCCCTGCTTGCCGCCGGTCGAGGCGATATTGATGATGCGTCCCTCACCCGCATCCAGGATGCCGCCCCGGGCCAGCACCTCCCTGGTCACCCGGAAGGTGCCGGTGAGATTGATGTCGAGCACGTCCTGCCACTGCTCGTCGTCGATGTTCTGGGTGACGCCGCCGCCGTTGCGGCCCGCGTTGTTGACCAGCACGGTGACCGGCCCGTACCGCGCGACCGCCGCCGCGACCAGCGTCTTCACGTCCTCGGTGGAGCGCACGTCGGCGGCGATCCCGTCGATGGCGATGCCGTCGGCGGTCAGCGCCGAGACCGTCTCGCTGACCTTCTCGGCCGAGCGCGCGTTGATGAACACCTGGTATCCGGCCAGCCCGAGGGTGCGGGCGATCTCGAGTCCGATGCCGCTGGTGGCACCGGTGACGATGGCGTGCTTGCTCATGCGGGGGCTCCTGTGGAGGGATCGGCGGCGAGGGTGGAGTTGACGAGGGCGACGAAGTCGGCGACGGTCACCGCGTCGACCACCGATTCGTCGAGCAGCTTGACGCCGTAACGGATTTCGATCTGGTTGGACAGCTCGAGCACGGCGAGCGAGTCGTAGCCGAGGTCCTCGAACGAGCGGTGGGTGATGTCACCGCTGAGGTCGATGGACTCGTCCTCGCCTGCGACGCGCTGCAACACTTCGCGCAGCTCGTCGGCGGTCACTTGGTGGGGTACGGGCATCGGATGCCTCCCTTCTGGTTGTTCATCGAACGGCGCCGAGGACGAGCGCGGAGGTGAAGCCGCGCGCGCCACGCGCCAGGACCAGGGCCGTCGGCTGCGCCAACGCGCGCGGGGCGGAGACCAGGTCGAGCCGGGCGGGACCGGGATAGTGGTCGAGTCCCGGTGTGGGCGGGATGGTTTCGCGGTCGAGACTGAGCGCGGCGGCCGCGACATCGAGCGCGCCGCCACCGGCGAACAACCGCCCGGTGCCCGCCTTGGGGGCCGTCACCGGGACGCCGCTCGACCCGAATATCTCGTCCAGCGCGGCGATTTCGCGGTCGTCGAGTTCGCGTACTCCGGCCGCGTCGGCGAAGACCACGCCGACCTCGTCCGGGGTGCGGCCCGCGTCGGCGAGCGCGGCGCGGATCACCCGGCCCAGGGCGGGCGGCCGGTCGGTGTCGGGGCGCGGGTCGAAGCCGCTGGCGTAGCCGAGCAGCGACGCGTAGACGTGCGCGTCGCGGTCCCTGGCCCGGTCGGGATGTTCCAGCACGGTCAGCGCGCCGCCCTCGCCGGGCACGAACCCGCTCGCGGTCTCGGCGAAGGGCTGGTAGGCGCGGTCGGGGTCGGTCGAGGCGCTGACATTGTCGGCCGCGAGGGTGGCCAGCCACCCCCACGGCGAGAGCACCGAGTCGAACCCGCCGGTGAGCACCAGCCCGGTCCCCGACCGCACCAACCTGCGCGCCTTGCCGAAGGCGTCCAGCCCACCCGCCTGATCGGCGACGACCACACTCGATGGCCCGCGCGCACCGTGGCGGATGGCGATCTGGCCGGTGTTGACCGCGTAGAACCACGCGAAGGACTGGTACCCGCTGACGTGCCGATTGCCGTCGGCCCACAGCTTCTGTAGTTCCTTCTGCCCGAACTCGAACCCGCCGCTGGTGCTCGCGGTGACCACCCCGAGCTCGAAATCGTCGCGGTCGTCGCGGGTGATCCCGGCGTCGCGCAGCGCCTCGTCGGAGGACACCAGCGCGTGCCGGGTGGAGATGTCGGTCTGCGGCAGCAGTCGCCCGGACAGTGCCGAGGCGTCGAAATCGCGGATCTCCCCGGCCAGGGTGGCCGCGTACGGACTCGGATCGAACCTGGTCACCCGCCCGATCGCCGACTGTCCGGCGAGGGTGTTGTGCCAGTAGCGCTCGACGGTGGTGCCGGTGGGCGCGTGCACGCCGAGACCGGTGACGACGGGGGCGATGCCGCCGGTCACCGCGGGCGCGCTCACGGCGCGACCAACACGGCGGCGCTCTGGAAGCCGCCGAAGCCGCTGCCGACGCTGAGCACGGTGTCGGTGCGCTGCGCGCGGGCGGTGAGCGGCACGTAGTCGAGATCGCAGTCGGGCCCGGGGTTGTGCAGGTTGGCCGTCGGCGGGATGACATCGGTGTCGATGGCCAGCGCCGAGGCGACCAGTTCCAGCGAGCCCACCGCGCCGAGCGAGTGCCCGATCATCGATTTGATGGAGCTCACCGGCACCTCCCAGGCATGGGATTCGAGGGCCTTCTTCACCGCGGCGGTCTCGTGCAGGTCGTTCTGCTTGGTGCCCGAGCCGTGCGCGTTGACGTAGTCCACGTCGACGCGGTCCACCCTGGCCTGGTCCAGCGCGGCCCGGATGGCGGTGGCCATCTCCACGCCGTCGGGCCGCAGCCCGGTCATGTGGAAGGCGTTGCCCCTGGTCGCGAACCCGGCGAACTCGGCGTAGATGTGCGCGCCCCTGGCCCGCGCGTGCTCCCACTCCTCGAGGATCAGCGTGGCCGAGCCCTCGCCGAGGACGAAGCCGTCGCGGTCGCGGTCGAAGGGCCGCGAGGCGTGCGCGGGATCGTCGTTGTTGGGGCTGGTGGCCTTGATGGCGTCGAAGCAGGCGACGGTGATCGGCGAGATGGGCGCCTCGCTGGCGCCGGTGACGACCACGTCGGCCGCGCCCTCGCGGATCAGATCGGCGGCGTTGCCCACCGCGTCGAGCCCGGAGGTGCAGCCGGTGGAGACCACCGAGGCGGGCCCCTCGGCCCCGAGGACCCAGGCGAGTTCGGCGGCGATGGAACTGGGCACCAGGAAGTCGAACAGCTGCGCCACCGCCCACCGCGGGTCCACCAGCCAGTCCCGGCCCTGATCGCTGACCAGGGAGTACTCGCGTTCGAGGCTGGTGGTGCAGCCGACGGCGCTGCCGATACTGATCCCGAGCCGGGCGGGATCGAGGGCGGTGGTGTCGATACCGCTGTCGCGCAGCGCTTCTCGCGCGGTGACCACCGCGAACTGGGTGACCCGGTCCCAGGCGCGTTCCTCGCGCTTGCGCACGCCGTGCTCGGCGGGCCGGAAGTCGACCTCACCGGCGATCTGTGACCGGTAGCCACTGGCGTCGAAGGCGCTGATCCGGCGGGTCGCCGTGCGGCCGTCGGTGAGCAGCTGCCAGAATTGTTCCCGGCCGATCGCGCCCGGTGCCAGCACCCCGACCCCGGTGATCGCGACCCGACGCGGGCCCGCTGAACCTGCCATGTTCGATCCTTACGCCGTGTGTCTGCAGTGCTCGTCGAGACTCGCACCGGCCACTGGAGGCGCCGCCGACGACTGCTGGAGGACCGCTGGACCGTCGGCTCCAGCGATGCTGTAGCCCACCGCCTCTCCCGGTGCGCAGAGTCGGACCCATGACTGCACAAGCGAATTCGCCCACCGGACCGGCCGGGCGCCGTGTCGTGATCACCGGCGGTACCCGCGGCCTGGGCCGGGTGATCGCCGAGGATCTGTTGCGCCACGGCGCGCGGGTGGTGATCATCGGCCGCGATGCCGAGGCGGCGTCCTGGGTCGACGACGAACCCGACGCCTACGCCACCACCGCCGATGTGACCGACGCCGACCAACTCGCCACGGCCTTCACCGAGGCCGCGCGCTGGCTCGACGGAATCGATGTGGTGTTCGCCAATGCCGGGGTGAGCAGGCCGGGACCGCTGGCCCTCACCGCACCGGAGGACTTCATCACGGTGCTCGAAACCAATGTCACCGGAACGTTTCTCACCTTGCAGGCCGCGGTGCCGCATCTGGAGAAGTCCGCCGACGCGCGCTTCATCGCCCTGTCCTCGGCGCTGGCCCAGCGCATCGCACCCGGCGCGGGTGCGTACTCGATCAGCAAGGCGGCCATCGAGACGCTGGTGAAGATCGCCGCGACCGAGCTGGCGGCGCAATCGATCTCGGTCAACGCGCTCTCGCCGGGATTCATCGACGAGGGCATGGGGCGCGGGCTGATCGCGCACCAGCAGGTGTGGGATCGCTATCTGCCGACCATCGCGGCGGGCCGACCGGGCCGCGGCGACGAGGTCGCCGACGTGGCCCGGTTCCTGGCGAGCCCGGAGTCGGGCTATATCAACGGCCACGTCCTCGAGGTCAACGGCGGGCTCGCCTTCTGAGTCCGGACCCGGCCGCTACCAGCGGATCACGGCCTTGCCGTGGAACTCCCGATCCCGCAGGGCGGCCAGGGTCCGGTCCAGACCGTCGCGGTCCGCGACCCGGGTGACGCGCGGGTCGAGCTGCCCCGCCGCCCAGCGGGCACCCAGCCAGCGCAGATCCTCGGCGACCGGCGCGGCGGCGCCGAGTGCGTCGAACAGGTGCACATAACTCAGACTCACGCCCGGCCGCCGGTGGCCCCAGTCCAACGGCAGGTGCAGCGGTTCGCGCACGGTATTGCCGGTACTCACCAGCGTGCCGTGGGGTTTGAGCAATTCGAAGGCCGCGTGCAGCACCGTGCCGCCGACGCTGTCGAAGACCACGTCGACCTCACGACCGGTCACCGCCCGGCCCGCCGCGTCGAGCACCGGTAACTCCGTGCCGGACAGCCGGTTCCGCACTTCCAGCACATCCGCCCCGGCGGCCCCGGCGAGCTGCGCGAGCACCCCACCCACGCCCCCGCTGGTGCCGGTGACCAGCACCGTCTTGCCGATGATGGGCCCCGCGCGGCGGATGGCGGCCAGCGCGGTGAGCCCGGCGACCGGCAGCGCGGCCAGGTCGACGGCGTCGCCGGGATCGGGCAGGACGGCGACGCGGCTGCGGTGCACCGCGACCACATCGGCCCAGCCGTTGCCGTCCGCGAGCGCCAGCACCGGCTGGACCTGGGCCGACGAGTCGTCCTCGATGGTGCCCAGCACGTCCCAGCCGAGCCGGGAGCCGGGCGCGAGCCGCTGCGCCCTGGTCAGTTCGCCCCGATTCACCCCGAAGGCGCTCACCCGCACCAGCACCTCACCCGGGCCGGGTACGGGATCGTCGACCTTCTCGACACGGGTGGGGGCCTGCGGATCACCGGTCGTCACAACAGCTTTCACCCGACCAGCACAACCGCAGTAGGCGGCGGTGTCCAGGACCCTCCAGTGCTTCTCCAGCGGCGCGGGAGCGGGAGTCGAGCACCGGCGGCGAAGCTGACGCCATGAGAGGTAGAACCGCCTGGCCACTGGCCGCTTTCTTGACCGTCACCGCGCTGGTGGCGGGTTGCTCCGCGGGTTCCGGCGGTTCGGCCGAGGGCGACGACGGTCCGCCGGTCGCCGGTGGCACGCTGCGCTTCGCCCTGCCCAGCGAGCCGAGCTGCCTGGACCCCGGCGTCAGCCCGGCCGACGCCACCGCGCTGATCGATCGCGGCGTGGTGGACTCGCTGGTCGCGCAGGGCAGCGACAACACCTTCCAGCCCTGGCTGGCGAGCAGCTGGACGGTGAGCCCCGACCTCACCCGCTACACCTTCACCCTGCGCGACGACGTCACCTTCCACGACGGCACCAAACTCGACGCCACCGCCGTCAAGGCCAACTTCGACCGCATCGTCGACCCGAACACCAAGTCCCAGTGGGCGGCCACGCTCATCGGCCCCTACCGTGGCAGCACCGTGCTCGACCCGCGCACCGTCGAGGTGGCCTTCACCGAACCGTTCCAACCCTTCCTGGCGGCGGCGAGCACCACCGCCCTCGGCATCCAGTCGCCGAAGAACTTCGTCGACAACGCGGGCAAGCTGTGCGACCACGTCGTGGGCTCCGGACCGTTCCGCTTCACCGGGCACGTCGCCCAGCAGAGCGTGACGCTGGCCAAGAACCCCGACTACGCCTGGGCCCCGCCCACGGCCGCGCACACCGGCCCCGCGCACCTCGACGGCGTCGAATTCCGTTTCATCCCCGAGAATTCCACCCGTATCGGCGCGCTGACCAGCGAACAGATCGACGGCCTGCTCTCGGTCCCGGCCCGCGACGTCGAGGACCTGCGCCACGACCCCGCCATCGACTACACCCGCTACGACGCCCAGGGCTCGGTCTACGCGCTCTACATCAACACCCAGCGCGGCCCGTGGCGCGACCAGCGGGTGCGTCAGGCCCTGCGCCAGTCCACCGATGTGGACGCCATCCTGTCCTCGATCTACTTCGGCAACTACACCCGCGCGTGGAGCATCCTGACGCCGAGCACCCAGTTCTACAACCCGGCGGTGGAGAACTCCTGGCGCACCGACCTCGCCGCGGCGAACCGGCTGCTCGACGAGGCGGGCTGGCAGCAGCGCGACCCGCAGGGCTATCGCGTCAAGGACGGCGTCCGCCTGACCGCCACCTGGACCACCACCAAGGCGCAGGACGAGTCCAACTATCGCGGCCTGGTCGGGCAGGCGATCGTCGCCTCGGCCAAGCAGGCGGGCATCGAGATCATTCGCAACAACGTGCAGACCGGGCAGCTGTTCCAGCTGGTCGCGGCCGGTGACTACGACCTGTTCGACACCAGCTGGTCGTCCAATTCCCCCGACATCATCCGCAGCTTCCTGCACTCGACCGCCAAACCAATGGCGGGACAGAACATCTCGTGGGTCAACGATCCGCAGGTCGACGCCTGGGTGACCGGCGCCGCCCGCACCACCGATACCGAGGTCCAGCGCCGCGACTACGCCGCCGCGCAGCAATGGGCCGTCGATCAGGCGGTGGTGATCCCGGTGTTCGTGCCAGCGAGCCAGGTGGCGACGGGTCAGCGCGTGCACGGCATCACGGCGGCGCCGTCGTCGTACCCGGTGTTCTACGACGCCTGGCTGAGCTGATGACCACGCTGCGCGCGGTGCTGTTCGCGCTGGTGCGGCGGCTGCTCGGGGTGGTGGGTCTGCTGACCGGGGTGGCGACACTGACCTTCGTGGCCATGTCGCTGGTCCCCGGCGACCCGGCCTACGCGATGCTCGGCAACGCCCCCGCCACCCCGGCCACCCTCGCCGCGATCCGCGCGCAGATGGGTCTGGACGAGCCGCCGTACCTGCGCTTCCTGCACTATCTGGGCAGGCTGGCCCAGGGGGATTTCGGGGAATCGTTCCAGCGGCAGCAGCCGGTGCTCGCGGTGATCGGAGCCCAGCTCACGCCCACTCTGCAACTGGCCGGGGCGGCCATCGTGCTCGGTGTGGGTGGGGCGATCCTCGTCGTGCTGGCGACCTCGGGTGAGCGGAGGGTGCCCAGGGCCGTCGCGCACGTGGCCGAGCTGGTCGCGGTCTCGGCGCCGACCTTCTGGGTGGGCACGCTGCTGCTGGCCGGGTTGTCGTTCCACTGGCGGGTCTTCCCCGCGACCGGTCGCGGCCCGGCGGCGCTGGTGCTACCCGCGCTCACCCTGGCCGTCCCGATCGCCGCGGTGCTGGCCCAGGTGATGCGCGACGGCGTCGACACGGCCCTGCGGGCACCGTTCGTGCTCAGCGCGCGGGCCCGCGGCGCCGGGGAACTCGACATCCGCGTCCATCACGCGGTCCGGCACACCCTGCTCTCGGCGATCACCGTGGCGGGCTGGTTGTTCGCCGGACTGCTCAGCGGAGCGGTGCTGGTCGAAACCGTGTTCGCGCGACCGGGTTTGGGACGGGTACTGCTCTCGGCGGTGACCACGCACGACTTCCCGGTGGTGATCGCGCTGGTGATGTTCGGGTCGCTGTTGTTCATCGTGATCAATACGGCGGTCGACCTGGCCTATCGCGTCATCGACCCGCGCTCGGCGGTGTCGACCGAGGTGATCCGGTGAACGCGCCCGCCGCCGCGCTCTCGGAACTGGTGACGAAGCCGCGACGCTCGCCCGCACGCTGGCCACGTCCCACGGTGGTGATCGCGGGTCTGATCGCGGCGGTGCTGGTGATCGCGGTGATCGCGCCCGGAGTGCTCGCCTCCCAGTCACCCATCGATGTCGACCTGGGTCAGGCGCTGTCCGCGCCCAGTACCGAGCATCTGCTGGGCACCGACCAACTGGGGCGTGACATCTTCTCCCGCTTGGTCTTCGGCGCGCGATACTCGATTCTCATGGGGCTCTCGGCCACCGCGCTGGCCGTGCTCGCGGGGACGGTGATCGGCCTGTGCGCCGCGCTGGCGGGACGGCGGGTGGACACCGTGATCACCCGGAGCATCGACATCGTGATGGCCTTTCCCGGAATTCTGCTGTCGCTGTTGGTGATCGCGATTCTGGGGCAGGGTGTCGGCAGTATCGTCGCCGCGATCGCCGTCGCCGAATCCGCCTCCTACGCCCGGCTGGTCCGCTCGCAGGCGGTGGTCGTGCGCAACGCGGAGTACGTGCGGGCCTCGGTGGCGCTGGGTCGCCCGCCCGGCTACCGGATCCTGCACCACATCGTGCCGAATTCACTGCGGCCCACCTTCGTGCTCGCGACGCTCGGGGTGGGCAGTTCGATCATGATCGGCTCGGCATTGAGTTTCCTCGGGCTGGGCCCGAAAGATCCGACGCCCGAATGGGGTTCGATGCTGGCGGCGGGGCGCGAACTGCTGTCCAAGTCGTGGTGGGCGGCGGTGCCGCCGGGTGCGGCCATCACGCTCACCGTCATCACCGTCACCGTGCTCGGCCGGGCACTGCGACAACGCTGGGAGGTCGGCCGTGCCGGTACTGCGCGTCGATGATCTGCACGTGCGCTTCGGGCGCGGACCCGACACGGTGGAGGCGGTGCGCGGCATCGGCTTCGAGCTGTCGGCCGGGCGGTGCCTGGCCATCGTGGGCGAATCCGGCTCGGGCAAGAGTGTCACCGCGCGGGCCCTGCTCGGACTGGCCGGGACGAACGCGGAGGTCCGCGCGAGGACGCTGCGGCTGGGCGACACCGACCTGACCCGATTGTCACCGCGCGCGTGGCGAGCGGTGCGCGGCAGACGGATCGGACTGATCCTGCAAGACGCGCTGACCTCGCTGGATCCCCTGCGCCCGGTCGCCGCCGAGGTGGTCGACACCCTGCGCGCGCACCGGCTCGCCCGCTCGCGCGGCGAGGCGGCGGCGAAGGTGGACGAACTCCTGCGTTCGGTCGGCATCGACGACCCGGAAGTCCGCAAAGCCATGCGCCCGCACCAGCTCTCGGGCGGTCAGCGCCAACGTGTCCTCATCGCCACCGCGCTGGCGGGCGACCCGAAGGTGATCATCGCCGACGAACCCACCACCGCGCTCGATGTCACCGTGCAGGCCAGAATCCTGCGCCTGCTGCGCACCCTGCGCGACGACGGCGCCGCCCTCCTGCTGATCAGCCACGATCTCGCGGTGGTGGCCGATATCGCGGACACGGTGGCGGTCATGCACGACGGCCGCATCGTCGAACAGGGCCCGACCGAGGAGATCCTGCGCTCTCCCCGGCACGCGTATACGCGACGCCTCCTGGCCGCGGTGCCCACCCCGGACAAGCGCGGCCGACGCCTGTCACCAGCGGATTCGGCCCTGGGGAAATCGGCAGCCGAGGACTTGGCACACACGGCGCGACGTACCGAACCGGCCACGACACCGATCGAGATCGCGACACCGGCACTCTCGGTGTCGGGCCTGTATCGCTCGTTTCCGCTCCGGCACGGCGGTGTGCTGCGCGCCGTCCAGGACGTCAGCTTCGACCTCCCGGTCGGCTCCACGCTCGGCCTGGTCGGCGAATCCGGTTCGGGCAAGAGCACCACGGCCGCACTGGTTCTCGGCCTGCTGGAACCGGACGCGGGCACCGTCACCCTCGACGGCCAGCCGTGGTCCGGCGTCCCGGAGAAGATCCGGCGACGCAGGCGCTCGGAGATCGGGGTGATCTGGCAGGACCCGGCCAGTTCCTTCGACCCCCGCTGGGACGTCACCCGGATCATCGGCGAGGCCATGCCCGGCCGCGAGCCCCGGGCGCGCAGGCGCGCGATCCTGGACCTGCTCGACGCCGTCGGACTCCCGGCCGCGTTCGAGCACCGACGACCGGGTGAGATGTCGGGTGGTCAGCGCCAGCGGGTGGCGATCGCGCGGGCGCTGGCCACCGACCCCGCCGTGCTGATCTGCGACGAACCGGTCTCGGCGCTCGATGTCACCATTCAGGCGCAGATCCTGGACCTGCTCACCGACCTGAAGGCCGCACGCGGGCTGTCGATGCTGTTCGTCTCCCACGATCTGTCGGTGGTGCAGCACGTCAGCGATACGGTGGCGGTGATGGCGGCGGGACGGATCGTCGAGCACGGAAGTGTCGACGAGGTCTTCGACACCCCGCGCCACGACGTCACCCTGGCGCTGCTGTCAGCGGCGCGGCACACCGGTCATCCGCACGCGGGCACCAGCGAGGACCTGATCCGGCCCGCGATGAGCTCGGCGGAGTAGCGCGCGGCCGCGTCCACCGTGGGCGGGGCCGCGAGTTCCGGTGCGCTGCACAGCACCTGGTGATGCAGCTGCTGCAACGTCGGGGTCGGCTCCAGACCGAGCTCCTCGGCCAGCCGGTGCCGCAGCCGCTCGTAGACCTGCAACGCGTGCGCCTGCCTGCCCGAGCGGTACAGCGCGATGATCAGGTGCGCGTGCAGGCTCTCCAGCAGCGGCGAGCGCTGCACCATGCCGCTGAGCTCACCGATCAACTCGCGGTGCCTGCCCAGCCGCAGGTCCACTTCGATCCGGTGCTCGAGAATGGACAGGCGCACCTCGTTCAGACTCGTCGCCCACATGGCGAGGACCGGACCGGGTTTGATGTCGGAGAACACCGGCCCCCGCCAGACGGCCAGGGCCGCGCGCAGGGCCGCGTCGGCGCGTTCGTCGTCCTCGGCGGCCAGCGCCAGCCGGGCCAGCCGCACCTTGTCCTCGAACACGTCGACATCGAATTCGCCCGGCTCCACGTGTAATTGGTAGCCACGTTCCCGTGTCTCCAGTCTCGTGGCGCCGCGCCCAGGGTTGGAACTGTGCTCCCCCAGGCATTTACGCAGCTGCATGACGTAGGTCTGCAGAGTGGAGGCGGCGGAGGCAGGCGGCGTGGTCTCCCAGAGTTCCTCGATGCAGTAGTCCACCGAGATGGCCCGATTGGCGTTCATCAGCAGCAGCGCGAGCAGCTGACGCTGCTTGGGCGCGCTGGGTACCGCGCCGGTGCCGTCGATGCAGCACTGCAAAGGTCCCAAAACCCCGAAATTGATCATGTGAAGCCTACCTCCAGGAGATCGTATGAAGTTTTCTGCCGGATCGACGGGCGATCAGACAGGTGTGGACACCGCGTACGCGCGCACGATCAATCGGGCGGCGCGGGCGGAGATCTCGGCGGCCTGCCGGGTACTCAGGCGGCTGGTCCCGAAGGCGGAGACCTGCTGTCCGTCATGGGACAGCTGGGCGAAGAACTGTCCGGCCACCACGGCGGGCTCGGTGGTGTCGAGCACCCCCGCCGCGGCCAGCACCTCGAGGCGATGGGTGAGCCACCCGGCGATCCGCGGCCCCTCGGCCACCGACTGATCGGCACACACCTGGTGCAGATCGGGGTGGCGGGCCACTTCGCCGACGATGAGTCGTCGGACGGCGGAAACCTGTTCCGAGAGCGTCACTTCCAGGAACAGCGTGCCCACGGTGACCAGGTCGTCGTAGAAGCGGGCCGGATCACGCAGCAGGCTGTCGTCGAGTTCGTCGGCGGTATCGGCCGCCGCACGCACCCCGGCCAGGACCACTCGGAACAGGCTGCGCTTGTCGCCGAAGTAGTTGTAGATGGTCTGCTTGGACACCGAGGCCCGATCGGCGATGGTGTCGACACTGGTTCGCTCGTAACCGAATTCGAGAAACGAGCTGGTGGCAGCGGCGATGATGAGCGCGCGCTTGGACGCGGCGCGGGAGTCCGTGAACGCGGCCCGCGCGGGAGCAGCCGTCATGTGCCGACTCCTTTCGCCACCGAAAAGCGGGTGTCCTCCGGAGGCTATGCGCGATCCGCGCGCCGCGAAACGGTAGAACTCAGCACGATTGCAACGCTGGCTAGGCGGCGGTTGTCAGTGGTGCGCCGAGGAATTCGGCCATCTCGGCGAGCACCGGACCCGAGCGGACCGGTGTCGATACCAACTCGGGGGCCAGTTCGGCGTAGGCGCGATGCAGATTGGCGACGAGCCGCTCCGGTTCCTGCCAGGTCGACCACGGGTGGTCGCCGTGCTTGGCCGGATCCACCTGGCGGGCCGCCTCCAAGGGCGTGGCTCCCGCCGCGGCGGCCTCCAGCGTCACCGTGCGCAGCCAGCGCAGATAGTCGGCGGTCTCGGCTAGCGCGCGCTGGTCGGCCACCTCGCCGTGGCCACCGATCACGACGGTGGGAGCCAGGGTGAGCAGCCGGTCGAGCCAGGTCAGCGCGCCCGACAACGATCCCGACAGCAGAAAGGGCGTGCAGCCGGGCATCACCAGGTCACCCGCGACGAGCACCCGTTCCCTGGGTAGCCAGGCGATCAGATCGCCGTCGGAATGGCCGGTGTCACCGGCGAGGAGTTCCACCTCGCGGTCGCCGACGTGCAGGGTCGCGGCCCCGCTGACGCCGATCGTGGGTAGTACGAGCGGCAGTGTCCCCCAGTCCACCTCCGTCCACAGCCCGCGCACCGCGAGTCCGTTGCGGACCATGGCCGCCCGGCCCGCGCGATGCGCGATCACCGGGGCGGGCGCGAACAGGGCATTGCCCGCGGTGTGGTCACCGTGCCAGTGGGTATTGATCACCGCGCACGGGAAATCGGCGTCGAGGGTGGCCAGCGCGGAGCGTAGGGCGCGGGCGCGGCGTTCGGTGCCCAGGGTGTCTACCAGTGCGGATTCACCGCCGGAGCGGATGAGCGCGGCATTGCTCACGCACCAGCCGCCGGGCTGGTCGACATAGGCGAAGACGCCGTCGGCGACCTCGCGCAGTTCGGTCACGGGGTGGGCTCACCCGACCGGACGACCCGGCACAGATGCGGGTCACCGAGGGCGACCTTGCCGACCCGGGTGCGCGAGCGGAATTCGGGATTCGCGGTCGCGCGTTCGAAGGCCGCCCGATCCGACCAGCGAGCGATATTGACGAAGACCTCGGAATCGGTTTCCGACCGGAGTAATTCGTAATGCCGGAAGCCGGGTTGCGCGGCGAAATAGTCGGCGACATCGGCGTAGATCGAAGCCAATTCCTCGGCCGAACCGGTCAGGCGCAAGACATTGACGAAGACGTACTCGGACTGGTCCACCGACAGCCTCCTCCACGCGTTCACCGGGGTGTATCCAGCATGTTCGGCCGCGCTGGAGCACCTCTGGAGGCTGGCTGGAGCCGGATTGACGATGGACTCCCGAGTCTAGAAATTGGACTGGTGAGTCCATTCGACTCGATTATCCGCGCTGAACGGGAGTGCCTTCCATGACCAAACAATCCGGTTTCCGGCCGCCCGATTGGGCTGTGCTCAGCCTGCTCTGCCTCGGGCAATTGATCGTCGTGCTCGACCTGTCGATCGTCAATGTCGCCCTGCCCGCCATCAAGGAATCGCTCGGTTTCTCCGAGGCGGGCCTGCAGTGGGTGGTCAACGGTTACGCCATCACCTTCGCCGGGTTCCTGCTGCTCGGCGGCCGGGTGGCCGACCTGATCGGCAGGCGGCGGGTGTTCGTGCTCGGCCTGGCCATTTTCACCGTGGCCAGCCTGGCCGGTGGTCTGGCGACCTCGCCGGAGTGGCTGATCATCGCCCGCGTGGCGCAGGGCTTCGGTGGCGCGCTGCTGTCCCCGGCGACCCTGGCCATCCTGTCGACCACCTTCACCGAACCCAAGGCCAAGGCCCGCGCCACCGCCGCGTGGGGCGCGATCTCCGGTGCCGGTGCGGCGCTGGGCTCGGTGCTGGGCGGCGTGCTGACCGATATCGCCAGCTGGGAGTGGATCTTCTACGTCAACATCCCGCTGGGCCTGCTCGCGCTGGCCTTCGCCTTCCCGCTGTTGGGCGAGAGCAGGGCCGAGCAGACCAAGCAGCTCGACGCGGTGGGCGCGGTGCTGGTCACCACGGCGCTGATCGCGCTGGTGTTCGGCGCGGTCGACTCGCAGAACAACGGTTGGGCCGCGCCGACGACGTGGGGCCCGATCCTGGCCGCCGCCGTGCTGCTGGTGTGGTTCACGCTGCACGAGTCGCGGGTGGCCTCGGCGCCGCTGATCCCGCTGTACGTGTTGAAGATCCGCTCCATCGCTTACTCCAACACGGTCATGTTCTGGATCGGCGCGGCGGTGATCGCGCATTTCTACTTCCTGTCGCTCTACATGCAGAACATCCTGGGTTACGACGCGTTGCAGACCGGTCTGGCGTTCCTGCCCGGCGCGGTGGCGATGACCATCGGCGCGTACTCCGGGCCGCCGCTGGTGAAGAAGTTCGGTGGCGTGCGTCCGCTGTTGACGGCCGCGCCGACACTGAGCGCGCTCGGCCTGCTGCTGCTGGCCTTCGTGCCCGACAACGGGTCCTACCTGGTGCATCTGCTCATCCCGCAGGTGTTGATCACCCTGGGCGCCGGGCTGCTCATGGTGCCGCTGGTCATCGCGGCCACCTCCGGTGTCGCACCCGCCGAGGCAGGGCTGGCCTCGGGCATCATCAACACCACCCGCCAGTTCGGTGGCGCGATCGGCCTGGCGGTGCTGGCCACCATCGCCGCCTCGGCGACCAGCGCCCGCACCGGTGACCAGGCCGCCTCGACCGCCGACCTGCTGGCGGGCTACCACGCCGCCTTCGGGGTGGGCGCGGTGTTCGCGGTGGTGGCGCTGGCCTTCACCTTCGGCCTGTCCACCGCGCCGCCGCCCGCACCGCCCGGTGCCCCGGCCGCCGACCCGGCTCCGGCCAAGCAGGCCGACACCGCACCGGAGGCCGTGCCCGCGGAGTGACCACCGTGCCAGGGCGAGGTTCCCGCCGTCACGACGGCAGGAACCTCGCCCGATGCGTGTGCACGAACTCCTCGAAGCCGATCGGCGCTGTGCCGGTGAGCTTTTCGACGTCGTCGAAGATCTGGCCGCGCACCGGACCGGCCGCCGCGCGGGCCGCGGTGACGGCGGTGGCGACGTGCTCGGGCACGCGCCGGGCCAGCCGTTCGCGCTCGGCCTCGATCGAGATCTCCCGCACGGTGAGCGGGATGCCCAGTTCCGCGGCGATGATCCCCACCTGCTCGCGGGGCGTCAGGGCACGCGGGCCACTGAGCCGCACGATCGGTGCGCCCGAATAGTCGGCGCGCAGGACGGCGGCGGCCGTGCGGCCGATATCGCGCGGATCCAGGTGCGCGGCGGGCAGATCCGGGAGCGCGAGCGACAGCTCCCCGCCAGCGGCGATCGCCGGTGCCCAGGCGAAGGTATTGGAGTAGAAACCGTTCGGGCGCAGCACCGTTATCGGGATTCCCGAGTCGAGGGCCACCCGCTCCCCCTCGGCGTGCCAGCCGCCCAGCAGCCCGTCCGGATTCTCGTCCACCGCCAGCGACGACACCGTGACCAGCCGCCGCACCCCCGCCCGCCGGGCGGCCTCGACCAGGCGCGCGTCCTGCGCGGCCTTCAGATGGCCGGAGGTGGCGATGAAGACGGACTCGACGCCGTCGAGTACCGGCGGCAGCGTTTCCGGGCGGTCGAGATCACCCGCCGCCACCTCCACCCCCGGCAGCGGTTCCCAGCGGTCCGGGCTCCGGGTCAGCGCCCGCACCTTCGCCCCGTCGCGCGCGAGCTCGCGCACCGTCGCCCCGCCGATCACGCCCGTGGCTCCGACGATCAGAATCATGGGAAATCTCCTTCGTTCCAGCGCTTTTCCGGAGCGTAGCCAGGGATTCGGGTCGGCCGGACGGGGCGAGACCGGCGCTCCAGAGATTCTCCAGAGACCGTGCAGCAGCGATTTCTACGGTCGAGACATGAGTCACCTCTCCACACCGCAGGCCACTCGCGAGACCCCGGCCCACATCCTCGGACTGGCGTCCGGCGCCCGCCGTGCGCAGGTGCTGCTGGCGGCGGTCGAGCTGGACGTGTTCAGCGCGCTGGCCGACGGCGATCTGCCCGCCGCCGACCTCGCCGCCACCATCGGGCTGCATCCCGACTGGTCCCGCGACTTCCTCGAGGCGGTCGCCACCACCGGGCTGCTCATCTCCGATCGCGGCCGCTACTCCAACAGTCCCGACGCGCACCGCTATCTGGTGCGCGGCAGACCGCAGTATCTCGGCGGTTTCCTGCGCTTTCTCGACAAGACCCTGCACCCGGCCTGGGCCGAGCTCGCGGCCAGCGCCAAATCGGGTGCGCCCGCCAATCTCGCTGCCGCCGGGGGTGATCCGTACGGCAGCCTGTTCGCCGACGCCGAGGACCGACGCGGCTTCTTCGACGCCATGGACGTACTCAACGCCCCGATCGGCGCCGCGCTGGCCGAGCAGCTGGACTGGTCGCGCCACGCCACCGTCGCCGATATCGGTGGCGCCAGGGGCAATATCGCCGCCGGGCTGGTGCGGGCGCATCCGCACCTGCGCGCCACCGTCTTCGATCTGCCGTCGGTACAACCCGAATTCGACCGGCACATCGGCACCTTGGAGCTCACCGAGCGAGTCGAGTTCGTCCCCGGTGACTTCTTCGCCGACCCGCTGCCCACCGCCGATGTGCTCGTCTTCGGTCACGTGCTGCACAACTGGCCGGTCGAGAGCCGCCGCAAGCTGGTGGCCGCCGCCTTCGCGGCGCTGCCCGAGGGCGGCACCGTCGCCATCTACGACCCCGTGATCGATCCCGACAATCCCACGCCCACCTCGCTGCTGGCCAGCCTGAACATGCTGGTGTGGTCCTCCGGCGGCAGCGAGTACACCTTCGCCGAGGCCGAGAGTTGGCTGCGGGACGCGGGTTTCGTCGATATCGCCGCTCGTCCGCTCGGCTCCACCTCGACCCTCATCACCGGCGAAAGGCCCCGCCATGGCCGTTCCACTGCAGAGATCGCCCGCTGACACCCGCGACCGGGTTCGCCGCTGGCTGGCGAACACCGAGGCGGGTGCCGAGATCGACCCGGACAGCCTCTTCGTCACCGTGCCACGCAACGGATTCTCCGCCGAGACCCTGGAGGTGAGCGGACGCGATCTCGACGGTCACCCGCGCAGACTGGTGGTGCGCGTGGGCGCGACCGGCGACCCGGTCTACCCCTCGGAATCCATCACCGCCCAGGCCGAGGTGCTGCGCGCGGTCCGCGCCCACAGCGCCGTCCCGGTGCCGACGGTCCTGGGCGTGGAGCCCGACGCGGACCTGCTCGGCGCCCCGTTCTTCGTCATGGATTTCGTCGAAGGCCGAGTGCCACCGGATTTCCCGTCCTATCACCGGTCGGGCTGGCTGGCCGAGTCGGCGCCGAGCGAACGCACGGCGGTCTGGTGGTCGGCGATCACGGCACTCGAACGGCTGCACGCCATTCCGGCGCAGACCCCGGGCCTCCCGGACCTCGGCGCGCCCGGACCCGCGGCGCAACTGCGCTATTGGTCCGACGCCATCGACTTCTATCAGTGCGCCGACGATCCGGTGATCGAACGCGCCCGAGCCTGGCTCGCCGACAACATCCCGGCGCGCCAGTCACCGCACACCCTGCTGTGGGGTGACGCCCGGCTCGGCAACATCATCTACACCAATACCTGCGTGGCCGCCCTGATCGATTGGGAGCTGGCCGGATACGGCGAACCGGAGAGCGATCTGGCCTGGTTCCTGTACCTGGACCGGCACCTGAGCACCGGCATCGGAGCCACCCGGCTCTACGGCCTACCCGACCGCGCGCGCACCGTCGAGGCCTACGCCGCGTTGACCGGGCGCCCGCTGCGCAATCTGGCCTTCTACGAGGTGCTGGCCGGTTTCAAGTTCGCGCTGATCACCGCGGCGGTGACCCGGCGGGCCGCGCGCACCGGCCTGCCCACCGATACCCCATTCCCCCTGCACCGCAATGCGGTAGCACTGCTCGACGCAACAGTGGAGGCGCAATGAGCATCCGATTGTCCGTTCTCGACCAGGCCCCCGTGCCGGAGGGCACCCCGCAATCGCAGGCCCTGGCCAACTCGCTCGACCTGGCCCGGCACGCCGAATCCTTCGGCTACCACCGCTACTGGGTGGCCGAACACCACGCCATGTACTCGCACGCCATCTCGGCGCCGGAGATCCTGGTCGGCGCCATCGCCGCGGCCACCTCCACGCTGCGGGTGGGGTCGGGGGGCGTGCTGCTCGGGCACTACAGCCCGTTCAAGGTGGCCGAGACCTTCCGCACCCTCACCGCCCTGCACCCCGGCCGCATCGACCTGGGCATCGGCCGCTCCACGGGCGCCAACGAAATCGAGACCGCCGCCCTGCGCCCGGTGCCCGGCGCGCTCGGTGGACCGTCGATCGACGAGCGGGTCGAGCAGTTGCGCGGGCATCTCGAACGCCGCAGCGCCTCGAACCGGTCCCCGCTGGCCGTCCCGCTGGACGCGCCGACTCCCGATCTGTGGCTGCTGGGCAGCAGCCCGTCCAGTGCCGTCGCCGCGGGGCGCGCCGATATCGACTACGCCTTCGCACACTTCATCAATCCCGGCGCCACCCGCCAAGCCGTCGACGCCTACCGCCAGCTCGCGCCGAGCCGCTCCCCGATCGTCGCGGTGACCGCGGTGGCCGCCGACAGCGAGGCCGAGGCCGAGCGGCTGTACTCCGCGCAGCGCGCGGTGCGTAATCGGTTGTTCCGCAACGATGTCCGGCCGATCCCACCGCCGGAGACGGCGCTGGCCGAGCTGGACCGGTTCGGCGACATCCTGCGCAACGAGCACTTCGAATGGCCGCGCTACTTCTGGGGCACCCCGGATCGCGTCGGTGACCAGATCCGTTCGCTGGCAAAGGCTCTCGGTGTAGAAGAGGTCGTCATCGTCACCACCGTGCACGACCATCGCGCGCGCGTGCGCAGCTACGAGCTGCTCGCCGGTGAGTTCGCGTTGTCCCCCGCCGCACTCCAGGACGTCACCCCATGAAATTCGGCATCAATCTCTTCCCCACGGTCGGCCCCGCCGATCAGACCCCGGTCGACTACTACGACCACGCGCTCGCCCTCGGCGTGTACGCCGAGGAACTCGGCTACCACCACGTGAAGACCGTCGAGCACTACTTCTTCGACTACGGCGGCTACAGCCCCGACCCGACCACCTTCCTGGCCGCGCTCGCCGCCCGCACCGAGCGCATCCGGCTGATCACCGGCGCGGTGGTCCCGGCCTTCGACCACCCGATCAAGCTCGCCGCGCGACTGGCCATGCTCGACAACCTCAGCCACGGCCGCCTCGACGTGGGCGTGGCCCGCGGGTTCCTGCCCGAGGAGTTCGCGGCCTTCGGCGTCTCCCTGGACGAATCCCGGCCGCGTTTCGACGCCACGGTCGAGGCCATCCGCGCGCTGTGGACCGGCGAGGAGGTGACCGTCGACAACGGCTTCCACACCTTCGGCCCGGTCACCCTGCAACCGCGCCCCTACCAGCGGCCACACCCACAGATCCTGGTCGCCACCGCGATCACCCCCGAGTCGGCCGAACGCGCCGGGGCGGCGGGGTACGGACTGCTGCTGGTGCCCTCGATCAATCCGCGCGAGAAGGTCCAGGACATCATCGGGCGCTACCGCGCGGCGCGAGAGGCAGCCGGGTTCGACCCCGGCACCGGCGAGGTCCATCTCAGCTACAGCTCGTTCCTGGCCGACGACCCCGACACCGCGCGCGAGCTCGGTGAGCGGTTCGCCGCGAAGAACCACCGCGCGCTGGCACAGGCCGTGGCGGGCTGGTCGACCGCGCGCAGTGAGCAGTACACCGGCTACGACAAGATCGTCGGCCGGGTCGCGAGCAGCGATTTCGCGAGTCAGCTGGCCGCGGACAAGACCATCGTGGGCACCCCCGCCGAGGTGATCGACCAGATCGCGCGGATCAGGGACGCTTTCGGCGAGGTCACCCTCAGCCTGCAGGCTCCCCCGAGCACCGCCCCCGACGACGTCGTCCGTCGTTCCCTCCAACTCTTCGCCGAAGAGGTCCTGCCGAAGTTCTCGGCGCCGCTACACCAGTAGGAGCACACCATGGCACTGTTCGCTGTCATCACCAAGCAGAACCCTGTCGGGATCAGCGCCGACGAATTCCGGCACCGGCTGCCGGAGGGGTTCACCCATCATGTCGACCTGGTGAGCCGGGGCGTCATCAAGCACAGCTGGATCATCGCCGGGCAGTCCGGCGGGCTCAACATCTACGACGTGGCCAGCCACGAGGAGCTCACCGACGCTCTCTACGGCAACCCGCTGTCCTCGCACCTGGAGTTCGACGTGTACCCGCTCTCGGACCCGGGCGGCTTCGATGTCGAGGAGTTCGCCACCCGCGACGCGGAGCAGAGCGCGAACTGACCACACGGAAACGGGGTGGCCACCGGCTGGTGGCCACCCCGTTCCGCTGTGGTTCAGCGCGCCAGGAATTCCGCGACGGCGGTGCTGAAGCCGCGCGGATTGTCGACCCAGGGGTAGTGACCCGCGTCGGGGATCGAGACGTGTTTCGCCGCCGGGAATCGCGCGGCGGTCGCGTCACCCACGGACACCCCGGTGAGCGCGTCGGCGGCGCCGGTCACCACCAGCACCGGCGCCGGAACCTGGCCGAGGGTGGGGAGGAACCGTTCGGGCTCGGTGCGATCTCCGTTGCCGTGGAAGTGTTTCCACGCTTCGAGGGAGAACTGGGTGCGCTGGGTGGCGGCGTGCGCGCGCTGACGTTCGTCCCAGGCGCCGTAGGCCGCGGGAACATAGCGGTCGAGCAACTCGAAGACCTCCTCCGGCGTGGAGTCGGGGCCCGCCTGCGCCAATCCCTGTGCGGCCGCGACCACTTCGTCGAACCACGGCTCACCGGCGCGCTTCTCCAGCAGCGTGCCCACATCCTCACCACCCCCGAAGAAGTCGGGCCCCGGCGCCACCAACACCAGTCGCGAAACCCGGTCCGGGTGGTGCCCGGCGTACACGGCCGCGACCACCGCACCCGCCGAATGTCCCAGCACATCGATGGTTTCGGTGCCCAGATGCGCACGCAGCGCGTCGACATCGCGAGCCAGCGACGGATAGGCGTACTTGGCCGGATCGGCGGGCGCGGGCGTCCCCCCGGTGCCCCGTGCGTCGTAGCGGATGAGGGTGTGACTCTCCGCCAGGCCACCGAGATCCTCGAGATACCGAGAATCCCGGGGCCCACCGGGAACCACCACCAGTGGCGGACCCGCCCCGATCGTCTCGAACGCGAGCTCGGTCCCATCGAAGGTACGGGCAGTGTGATGTGTCGAAGTAGCCATGCTCGCCAAGCTACGAACCCGCCCTACGCGTTCACTGGAGCGACGCTGGAAGGAGTACTACCAACGGAACACTCAAGCACTGAGCGGATGCCGCGCCAGGTACTCGACCACCGCCCGACGGAGGACATCGCTCGGTGTCGTTTCCGCCTCATCGGCGTAGGCGGCCAGACGCGCGTCCAACTCGGCCGGTAGGCGTACGGTCCGCACCGGACTCTTCCCGCCCCGCGCACCCCCGACCGGACGCCCCATAGCCAGTTCGGGCCCCACTTCGATCGGCCCGACAACCGCATAGTCGCCGTTCTCGAACTCGGCGGCCATCGCCTCGTACTCTTCAGCGCTTCGCTTCGCCATCATCGACTCTCCCTTCCACTCGATGGACCGTGCTGCGGCCGCTGTCGGATCGCGGACGGTAGCACTATCCCGGCCAACGCGTGTATTTCGGCCGCTACCCTCGCCGTCAGTCTCATGGCATGAAAGACCATCCAGGTCGTGTCCTCGACGTTCTCCGCCACAACCTCGAGCCAAGGCTCATTCTCCAATCGCCCGACGAACACGAAAACTGCCGCGTCAGGGTTCATCCTCGAGGTCACCGCGTATCGCAGGGCTGGATACGAGATGAGCGCGCGAATCTCGTCTTCCAGGATGCCGTGCTTCAACGCAGATTGGTTGATGAGGATCCGCACACCCGTAAGTGTAATACACTTACGGGTGTGGTGTCACGCTCCGCTCAGAAGGCTTCTTCGGGGACGGCCATGAGGTCGGTGTCGAGGGTGGCGAGGATGTTTCTGGTGGCGGTGAGTTCGGGGAGGATGTTCTTGGCGAAGAAGGTGGCTACGGCTACTTTGCCCTGGTAGAAGGGGCGTTCCTTGGGGGTGGCCTCGCCTGCCAGGGCCGCGGCGGCGACTTCGGCTTGGACGAGCAGGCGCCAGGCGATGAGGAGGTCGCCGACCGCCAGGAGGAAGCGGACCGAGCCGAGGCCGACCTTGTAGAGCTCGGCGGGTTCGTTCTGTCCGGCCATGGCGTAGCCGGTGAGGGTGGCGGCCATGGCGCCGATGTCGGCCTGGGCGGTGCGCAGCAGGGCGCGTTCGGCGCCGAAGCGGCCGGTGTCGTTGTCCAGGAAGGCGGTGATCCTGGCGTTGATGTGGCCCAGCGCCGCGCCGCGATCACGAATGATCTTGCGGAAGAAGAAGTCCTGGGCCTGGATGGCGGTGGTGCCCTCGTAGAGGGAGTCGATCTTGGCGTCGCGGATGTACTGCTCGATCGGATAGTCCTGCAGGTAGCCCGAACCGCCGAAGGTCTGCAGGGATTCGGTGAGCAGCTGGTAGGCGCGTTCGGAGCCGACACCTTTGACGATCGGCAGCAGCAGATCGTCGATCCGGTGCGCGAGGTCGGCGTCGGCGCCCGAGACCAGTTGCGCCACATCGGCGTTCTGATGCGCGGCGGTGTAGAGATACACCGCGCGCAGCCCCTCCGCGTACGCCTTCTGCGTCATCAGCGAGCGCCGCACGTCGGGATGGTGGGTGATGGTGACGCGCGGCGCCGCCTTGTCCGCCATCTGCGTGAGATCGGCGCCCTGCACGCGCGTCTTGGCGTACTCCAGCGCGTTGAGATACCCGGTGGACAGCGTGCCCGAGGACTTCACGCCCACGGTCATGCGCGCGTTCTCGATCACCTGGAACATCTGCGCGATGCCGTTGTGCACCTCGCCCACCAGCCAGCCCTTGGCGGGCACGTCGGTGCCACCGAAGGTGAGCTCACAGGTCGGCGAGGACTTGAGGCCCATCTTGTGTTCGAGACCGGTCACGTAGACACCGTTGCGGTCGCCGAGCTCGAACGTCTCGGGATCGAACAGGAATTTCGGCACGTAGAACAGCGACAGGCCCTTGGTCCCCGGCCCCGCGCCCTCGGGCCGGGCCAGCACCAGGTGGAAGACGTTCTCGGCCACCTCACCCACGTCACCGCCGGAGATGAACCGCTTGACGCCCTCGATGTGCCACGAGCCGTCGGGCTGGGGCACCGCCTTGGCACGACCGGCGCCCACATCGGACCCGGCGTCGGGCTCGGTGAGCACCATGGTGCCCTGCCAGCCGCGCTCGAAGCCGCCGCGCGCCCAGCGCCGCTGTTCCTCGGTGCCGATCTCGTAGAGCACCGACCCCATGAGCGGGCCCATATTGAAGAAGCTGGCGGCCGGGTTGGCGCTGATGATCAGCTCGTTGAGCGCCCACATGACCACATTCGGGGCCGGGGTGCCGTCCATACCCTCGGGCATCCCGAGCCGGTACCAGCCCGCCTCGTGCACCGCCGCGACGGTCTTGCGTAGCGGTTCGGGCACGGAGATGTCGAAGGTTTCGCTTCGGTAGACGACCGGCTCGCGGTCGGCGGCGGCGAAGGACTCCGCGATCGGGCCCTCGGCCAGCCGACGCACCTCGTCGAGGATCTGGCGCACCGTCTCGGAGTCCAGGTCGCCGTAGGCGCCGGTGTCGAGGAGCTTGTCGAGGGCGAGTACCTCGAAGAGATTGAACTCGATGTCACGCACGTTTGCCTTGTAGTGCCCCACTGGGGTCCTCCTCGAAAGACCTCGCGCGGCCCGTCGCCGCGCGGTTACCGGCTGTTCGACGTCGTACGAATCGCAAGCGTGCCGCACGGACCGTTGGCTACGCAACCGTAGGCGCACACCGGGCCGGTAGCGGGCGGAGAGGAACATTTCACAAGCAGGAAACAGGCGAAATCAGCCCGTGATCAACAGACATTCCGGTGCAACAAGTGCCCTCTACTGTTCCGAATCACGAAGACAGCTGCTGTATACAGCCCGGTGTACAACCTGCCGAGCGGTCAGTGGCGGTGTTCGATGTGGCGCGTCTGGCGTCGCCGTTACACCTGATGAGGAGAACCGCCCATGTCTCAATCCCGTTTGGTCAAGGCACTCACCGTGCCCGCCGCGGTGGCCGTCGCCGGTCTGTTGCTCACCGGTTGCGGTGCGCGCGACGACGCGTCCACCGGTTCGAGCGCGGCCTCGTGCGTCGACACCAGCAAGGACACGATCAAGGTCGGTTCGCTGCACTCGCTGTCGGGCACGATGGCCATTTCCGAGGTGACCGTGGCCAATTCGACCAAGCTGGCGATCGACCAGATCAACGCGGCGGGCGGCGTGCTCGGCAAGAAGATCGAGATCGTCCTCGAAGACGGCGCCTCCGACCCGAAGACCTTCGCCGAGAAGGCCGAGAAGCTGATCAGCTCCGACTGTGTCGCCGCGGTCTTCGGTGGCTGGACCTCGTCGAGCCGCAAGGCCATGAAGCCCAAGTTCGAGAACCTGAACTCGCTGCTCTACTACCCCGTGCAGTACGAGGGCCTGGAGGACAGCAAGAACATCTTCTACACCGGCGCCACCACCAACCAGCAGATCGTGCCCGCGCTGGACTACCTCAAGCAGAAGGGCATCACCTCCCTCTACCTGGTCGGCTCGGACTACGTCTTCCCGCAGACCGCCAACCGCGAGATCAAGGCCTACGCCGCGGCCAACGGCATCGAGATCAAGGGCGAGGACTACACCCCGCTGGGCTCCACCGACTTCTCCACCATCGTCAACAAGGTCCGTAACGCCAAGGCGGGCGCGGTGTTCAACACCCTCAATGGTGACTCGAACGTGGCGTTCTTCCGCGAGTACACCAACGCGGGCCTGAAGGCCGCCGACATGCCGGTCGTCTCGGTGTCGATCGCCGAGGAGGAGGTCGCGGGTATCGGCGCGCAGAACATCGCCGGTCAGCTGACCGCCTGGAACTACTACCAGACCGTCGACTCCCCGGCGAACAAGAAGTTCGTCGCCGACTACAAGGCCGCCTTCGGCGCCGACAAGCCCACCTCGGACCCGATGGAAGCCGCCTACACCTCGGTCTACCTGTGGAAGAACACCGTGGAGAAGGCCAAGTCCTTCGCCGTGGCCGACGTCCAGGCCGCCGCGGACGGCGTGAGCTTCGACGCCCCCGAGGGCACCGTCACCATCGACGGCTCCAACCACCACATCACCAAGACCGCCCGCATCGGTGAGATCCGCCCGGACGGCCTGATCTACACGGTGTGGGACTCCGGCAAGGCGATCACCCCGGACCCGTACCTGAAGTCCTACGACTGGGCCAAGGGCTTGAAGTAGCTGTCGCGTGGCCGCGACGTGTTCGCGGCCCCCAAGGCTCACCGCCGACCGACCGATACCCGCGTCAAGGCGCATCGTCTCGGCCGGTCGGCGGCGAGCCAGCCGCGAACGGGCCTCCTCGAGGTCGGCCGCTCGTGGTCACCGATCGCAGGGAACTCACATGGATATACTCATCGGCCAACTCTTCACCGGGTTGAGCCTCGGTTCAATTCTTCTGCTCGCCGCGCTGGGCCTGGCGCTGACCTTCGGTCAGATGGGCGTCATCAATATGGCGCACGGCGAATTCATCATGGCCGGTTGTTATACGACCTATGTTGTGCAACAGGTCTTCTCCTCGGCCGGGGTCTCGCTGATCGTGTCCCTGCTGCTGGGTTTCCTGGTCGGTGGCCTGCTCGGCGCCGCCCTGGAGATGGGCCTGATCCGCTACATGTACGACCGGCCGCTGGACACGCTGCTGGTCACCTTCGGTGTCGGCCTGGTCCTGCAGCAGGCCGCCCGTGACATCTTCGGCGCCCCGGCCAAGAACGTGCTGGTGCCCGAATGGCTCAGTGGCGGAATCACGATCGCGGGCGCGGTGGTGCCCAAGACCCGCATCTTCATCCTGGTGCTGGCGATCGTCGCGGTGACCGCGCTGGCCGCCGTGCTCAAGACCACCCCGATGGGCCGCCGCATCCGCGCCGTCGTGCAGAACCGCGGGCTGGCCGAAACCTCCGGCATCTCTTCACGTTTCACCGATATCAGTACCTTCTTCATCGGTTCCGGCCTGGCCGGTGTGGCCGGGGTGGCGCTGACGCTGATCGGCTCGACCAGTCCCACCATCGGGCAGAGCTATCTGATCGACGCGTTCCTGGTGGTCGTGATCGGCGGGCTCGGCCAGATCAAGGGCACGGTGATCGCGGCGTTCGCGCTCGGCCTGCTCAATTCCTTCATCGAATACTCGACCACCGCGTCCATCGCCAAGGTCATCGTGTTCGTGCTGATCGTCATCTTCCTGCAGGTCCGCCCGCAGGGTCTGTTCACCGTGCGAACCAGGAGCCTGGCATGAGAGACAAGCTCACCCCGCTCGCTGGATTCGGCGTCGCCGCGATCCTGCTGTTCGCCGTCGCCCCGGCGGTGCTCAGCGACTTCCGACTCAACCTGCTGGCCAAGTTCCTGTGCTTCGCCATCGTGGCCGCGGGCATCGGCTTGGCCTGGGGCCGAGGCGGCATGCTCACCCTTGGCCAGGGCGTGTTCTTCGGCATCGGCGCCTACATCATGGCCATGCACATGCAGCTGGCCGACGCCGCGCGCCTCGGCAACGACGTGCCGGAGTTCATGGAGATCTCCGGGATCAGTGAGCTGCCGGGCTTCTGGCAGCCCTTCGCCTCCGGGCCGGTGGCGATCATCGCCATCCTGGTGCTGCCCGGACTGGTCGCGGCGGTGCTCGGGTACGGCGTGTTCAAGCGCCGGGTGCGCGGTGCCTACTTCGCCATCCTGAGTCAGGCGTTGGCCGCGGCGCTGGCCATTCTGCTCACCGGTCAGCAGGCCATCGGCGGCTTCACCGGCCTGTCGGACTTCCGCGCGTTCTTCGGCTTCAAGCTCGCCGACCCGGTCAACCGGCAGATGCTGTTCTTCATCGCGGCGGGCACGCTGCTGGTGGTGGTCGCGCTGATCCGTCAGCTCAACCGCAGCCGCTACGGCGAACTGCTGGTGGCGGTGCGCGACGCGGAGGAGCGGGTGCGCTTCCTGGGCTACGACCCGGCCAATATCAAGATCGTCGCCTATGTGGTGGCGGCGTTCCTGGCCGGTATCGCGGGTGCGCTGTTCACTCCGATCGTCGGGATCATCTCCCCGGCCGATATCGGCGTCATCCCGTCGATCGCGTTCCTCATCGGTGTCGCGATCGGTGGTCGCACCACGCTGCTCGGTCCGATTCTCGGCGCGATCGGTGTGGCCTGGGCGCAGACCTCGCTGTCGGAGTCGTTCCCCTCGGGCTGGACCTATATGCAGGGCATCCTGTTCATCGTGGTGGTCGGCTTCATCCCGGCCGGACTCGCCGGACTGTGGCCGCTGCTGCGCGACCGGGTCCGCGCCCGGCGCGCGAGCACCCCGCCGCCGCCCACCGCGCCCGCCGAACCCGTCGTCGATACCGAGGAGAAGGTGGCCGCGCGATGACCGCACCCACGCACGAACCCAAGGCCGGTGGCAATGCCGGTATGGACAGCGAGTACCTCGAAATCCGTGGCCTCTCGGTGAGTTTCGACGGCTTCAAGGCCGTCACCGATGTCGACCTGACGGTGCTGCAGGGCGACCTGCGGTTCCTGATCGGCCCCAACGGCGCGGGCAAGACCACTCTGATCGACGCCATCACCGGCCTGGTCCCGGCCACCGGCTCCGCGCAGAAGTCGGGCACCGAGTTGCTAGGCAAGAAGGTGCACCAGATCGCGCGCCTCGGCGTGGGCCGCACCTTCCAGACCGCGAGCGTGTTCGAGCAGCTCAGCGTGCTGCAGAACCTCGACATCGCGGCGGGCGCCGGACGCTCGGCGCTGTCGCTGCTGCGCACCCGCAAGTCGGTGCTGCCCAGCATCGAAGAGGCCCTGGAGACAACGGGTCTCACCGCGCTGCGCGACAAGCCCGCCGGTGTGCTCGCGCACGGGCAGAAGCAGTGGCTCGAGATCGGCATGCTGCTGGTGCAGAACGCCTCGGTGCTGCTGCTGGACGAACCCGTCGCGGGCATGAGCGCCGAGGAGCGCGAGGAGACCGGAAACCTGTTGCGCCGCATCGGCAGTGACCGCGTAGTCGTCGTCGTCGAGCACGACATGGACTTCATGCGGTCCTTCGCCACCTCGGTCACCGTGCTGGCGGGCGGCAAGGTCCTCAGCGAGGGCAGTGTCGAACAGGTGCAGGCCGACCCGAAGGTGCAGGAGGTCTACCTCGGTACCGCCACTCTCGCCGCAGACAAGGAGCCCTCCGATGCTTGAACTCGTCGACGTCCATTCCGGCTACGGGCGCACCGAGGTCGTGCACGGTGTCAGCCTGACCGTCCCCGACGACAGCGTGGTCGCCATCATGGGCCACAACGGCGCGGGCAAGACCACCCTGCTGCGCACCGCCGTGGGCCTGCTGCCCACCAAGTCGGGCACCATCACCTTCGACGGCGAGAAGATCACCAAGCTCTCGCCCTCGCAGCGGGTCAAGCGCGGCATCGCCTATGTGCCGCAGGGTCAGCAGAGCTTCGGCCAGCTCACCACCGCGGAGAACCTGCAGGTGGTAGCCGACGGCCGCAAGCGCGGCAAGGCGCTGATCGAGGAGTCGCTGACGCTGTTCCCCGCGCTGCGCGACCTGCTCGGGCGCAAGGCCGGACTGCTCTCGGGCGGGCAGCGTCAGCAGCTGGCCATCGCGCGGGCGCTGATCACCGAGCCCAAGCTGCTCATCCTCGACGAGCCCACCGAGGGCATCCAGCCCTCGGTGGTGGCCGAGATCGAGCGCACGATCATCGAACTGACCCAGCGCGGCGGGCTGAGTGTGCTGCTGGTCGAGCAGCACATCGGCTTCGCCCTGCAGGCCGCCCAGCAGTATTACGTGCTGCACTCCGGGCACGTCGGGTCCACCGGGACCGGTGGCGCTGGCGCGGAGTCCGCGGTGCGCGAGGCCATGGCCATCTGACGCCGACCGGCCGCTCAGCAGCCGTTCTGGAACGGGAAACACTCCGCCGGACGCTGGGTGGTCGGTGCGCGGGTGGTGGTGCTCTGCGAGGTCTCCGAGACCGGGCGCGGATGCGGCGGATCGCGCAGCACCGCGAACACCACCATCACCAGCACCACCAGGACGCCGAACACGGCGACCCCGAAGACCGCCAGTCCGGCCAGTTTCCCGCGCGCGCCGTGCTCGTCCGGCGGCGGCGCCATCACCGGCGCGGCGAACCGGCTCGGCGGCGGGATCGGGTCCGGTGCCGGACGGTTGTCCTCGAAGCCCGCCTCGGCGAGTTCGGCCGCACTCGGCGCCCACGCCGCCAGACCCAGTGCCGAGCAGGTGTTGCGCACCCGGTCGATGGTCCACGCGCGCGGGCCCGCGGAGAAACCCTCCAGGTAGACGCGCAGTTCGTGGGCGTCGATGGTATTGGCGACCAGCACGTCGAGGCCGGGCCGCAGCGCGGTGCGCGCCGGGCGCACCACCACGCCCCGATACGGCACCAGCACCACCGCGCCGCACACGTGCTTGCTGTCCTGCAGTGCCTGTTCCAGCGCCACCCGCACCGCGTGCACGCCGTGTTCGAGCCGGTCGGTGAGACCGCTGGACGGCTCGACGTCCAGGTCGAGGGGGCTGTCGCTGATCGTCCACGCCCCGTCGACCGAGACCGCGAGCAGCCCGCTCTGCCGTCGCCGGAAGCCCTTGACCTCGATGACGGTGATCCCGCGCGGGGTGATGACCACCGCGCCGAGCCTGCGATCACCCACCCGAGAGTCGACCAGGGCCAACCCCGTGCTCGGAAAGGCGCGCAGGCAGTCCACGAACTCCCGCTCGGCGCCGGAGAGCTCCGCCTCCGGCCTGATCCGAACCAGCATCCCGATGTTTCCCCTACCAGTGCCGCGACCTGACACCGCCGCTGCGCGCTGCGGTACACCGATCATGACGCGCAACTGTTCCGAAAACCACTGGAACCCAAAGAAAACCAGGTCCGCGTCCGCACTCGACTCCGCGAACGACTACCGGCGAGTACGCTGCGGCAGTGCCGGGCGACGTCGAGCAGACAGGTGGACACGAGATGGCTTCAGCGCCCCTACCACGCATTTCCCCGGGCCGGTTCGGTGAACTGGGCCCGATCAACTGGGTTGTCTGGCAGGTTCTTTCGCGCGCGTCGGGCACCGAGGACGCGCAGCTGTTCAGTACCCTCGGCCGCACCCGCGGCCTGTTCCGCGGCTGGCTGCATTTCTCCGGCAAGCTCATGCCCGGCGGTCGGCTGCGCCGTGCCGAGGCCGAGTTGGTGATCCTGCGGGTGGCCCACCTGCGCGCCTGCGACTACGAGACCGACCACCACCGCAGGCTCGGCCGCAAGGCCGGACTCACCGCCGAGGAGATCGAGCGGGTCGCGGCCGGACCGGAGGCGCCGGGCTGGACCGATCGGCAGCGGGCGCTGCTCGTGGCCGTGGATCAGCTGGTGACCAGCCGCGATATCGACGATGCCGGGTGGGCCGGGTTGGCCGCGCACTTCGACGAGCGGCTGCTGATCGAGATCGTGCTGCTGATCAATCAGTACGAGGGCCTGGCGGCCACGATCACGACCCTGCGGATCGCGCGCGATACCTTCTGATGTGACTCACGTCATACGGCGAGTCGCCGGGAAAGCTCCCAGAGTTTCAGGCGTACAACGTACGGAGTTCATCGCCACCGAGGAGAGCCCATGCAGATCACCGCTTCCGCCATCTCGCTCAATGTCGCCGAGCCGCTGGCCTCGGCGCGGTTCCTGATCGACCACCTCGGCTTCACCGAGCAGATGTCCGCCGACGGTTTCGTCTCGCTGGCCAGGGCCGATGCCGGGATGAACGTCATCTACCTGCGCACCGGCCTGGCCACCTTCAAACCGGCGCGGATCGCGGGCAAAGCGGGCGATGGCCTGCTGGTGGTGTTCACCGTGACCGATATCGACGCCGAATACGAACGCCTGCGCGGCGCGGGCGTGCCGATCGAGACACCGATCGAGACCGAGGAGTGGGGCGAGCGCTACTTCCAGATGACCGACCCCAACGGGGTCGTCATCCAGCTCGTCCAGTGGGTCTAGCGCTCAGCGTCGGGCGACACGCAGGGCCGCGACCACCAGCGGGATCTGCAGCGGCAGGCGGGCCAGCACACCGGCCTTGAACACCGGCGACGCCTTCGGATTGCCGACGACGTCGACCGCCATCTGGATATTGGCCGGGAAGACGCCGACGAACAGGCCAGCGGCCAGCCAGCCACCGAGGCGGCGGGTGCGCGGCACGGCCAGCGCCGTGGCCACGCCGACCTCGGCGACACCCGAGGCGTAGGTGTAGGTCCTGGCTTCGCCGGGCAGCTTCGGCGGAACGATGCCGTCGAACAGTTTCGGTGCGATGAAATGCAGGGCGCCGACGAGGAACAGCAGGCCGCTCAGCCAGGAATGGACGCGGCTCCGGGGCGATTCATTGCTCACGCCCGCCAGCCTAGCCCGCGGCGCCACCGGGTCGTCCGGCCCGCGTCCGGGCCGGACGACCGGCGATCTAGCGGGCGGCGAGGACCGCGGCGGCGGGGGTGGCCGGGCGGCCGAGCAGCGCGGCCAGCTCGCCGGTGGTGACCTCGAGCAGGCCAGCGGCGATGCCGGTGTCGGCGTCGGCCAGGACCGCGGCGTGCTCGGCGTCCAGGCCAGCCGCGCGCAGGGCGGCGGCGTAGTCGGCCTCGGCGAGGTTCTCGTAGCGGACTCCGGCGCCGATGGCGGCTGCGAGCTCCGGGCCGGTCAGCGCCTCGTCGCCGCCGAGTTCGTAGACGCGGCCCGCGTGCCCGTCACCGGTGAGGACGCGGGCCGCGGCCTCGGCGTAGTCGGCGCGGCTGGCACCGGAGACGCGCCCCTCGCCCAGCGCGCCGTGGAAGATGCCCGTCGCCGCGGCGGCCGTGGCCGCGCCCGCGTAGTTCTCCCAGTACCAGCTGTTGCGCAGCAGGACCGTCGGCACGCTCGCGGTAGCGAGGACCTCCTCGGTGCCGCGATGTTCGCCCGCCAGGATCATCGGGTTCGCGTCGGCGCGCGGGATGCTGGTGTAGGCGAGCAGTTCGACGCCCGCGCGTTCGGCGGCGCGGATGACATTGGTGTGCTGGGTGATTCGCGCGCCGAATTCGTTGCCCGAGATGAGCAGTACCCGGTCGACACCGGCGAGCGCGGCGTCGAGGGCGGCCGGGTCGTCGTAGGACGCCTGCCGGATCTCGGCCCCGCGAGCGGCCAGGTCGGCCACCTTCGACGGGTCGCGCACGATGGCCACCGGCCGTTCGCCCGCGTCCACCAGGGCTTCGACGACGAGCCTGCCGAGTTGTCCACTCGCTCCGGTCACCGCGACGGTCATGACTACCTCCACTGCTCTACTTTTACCATGCACTAACTATTAGTTAGCACTATGCCTTCAGTAGGTACTTCGGTCAAGTGAGTACGATGTGGGCATGAGCGAGCGCGTCGAGGAGGCCGATCCCGGGTTGGAGGCCGATCCCGGGTTGGAGGCCGATGTCTTCGCCCGTGATTGCGCGTCGCGGGCGGTGTTGCACAACGTCACCGGGCGGTGGGGCGTGCTCGCCCTGGTCGCCCTGCGCGAGGGTGCCTACCGGTTCAGCGCGCTACGACGGCGGGTCGACGGTGTGAGCGAACGCATGCTCTCGCAGACCCTGCAGGCGCTCGAACGCGACGGGATGGTGCATCGGGAGGTGCTCGAGGCCATTCCGCCCCGCGTGGAGTACACCCTCACCGAGCTGGGCGCCGAGGTCGCCGAGCGGCTGGAGGCGTTGATCGTGGTGCTGGAGTCGAATATCGACGTCATCGGGGCGGCGCAGGCGGCCTACCAGCCGCGCCACGCCGCCGACTAGACGGTCATCCGGCGGCGAGCAGGCCGGAGACGGTGGTGAAGCGATAGCCCTGGGCGCGCAGACCGGTGACGATATCGGCGAGGGCGTCGAGACCGGTGGTGCCGTGCATCAGGTGCAGCAGGATGATCGAGCCGGGCCGGGTGTTCGCGAGGGTATCGGCGACGATGGCCTCGCGGCTCGCGCCACCCGCGGAATCGGGTTCGACATCCCAGGTCACCGAGGTGCGGTCGTGGTCGGCCAGGTAGTGCGGCAACGTCCACAGTTTCTTGCCGTAGGGCGGGCGGAAGGTGATCGGGCCCTGGAATCCGGTGCGGCGGATCTCGGCGTCGGTGTTCTCGATCTCGGCGCGCACGGTGTCCTCGGAGACGAAGATCATCCGATGGTGCGAATAGGAGTGGTTGCCGATCTCGTGGCCCGCCGCCGCGATGGCCGCACCGTATTCCGGATGCGCGGCCAGGTCGCCGCCGACCAGGTAGAAGGTGCCGGGCACCTGGAGTTCGGCGAGGGTGCGCAGGATTTCGGGGGTGCGCGCGGTCGGCCCGTCGTCGAAGGTGAGAGCGACCAGCTTCTCGTTCGTCTCGACCCGATCCACCAGCCGCCCCGCGACCTGATACGTCCGCGAATTCATCAGCACATAGAGCCCGGCGCACACCGCCACCACCACGACGACACCGACGACCGCACCGATCAACCACTTACGCACACTGCTGTATACCGCAGATCGGGTTAGGGGATCACCTGGGTGATGTCGCCCGGCTTCAAGTAGTCGAAGAAGCGGTGGGCGCCGTCCTCGGTCATTCGGACGCAACCGTGCGATTTCGAGTCGACCGGGCCCACGTGGAAGGCCATGTCACCGTTGAAGAAGGTGGCCCAGCGCATCGGGGCATTGTGCATGGTGCTCCAGTGGAATTCCCGCTTGAAGGAAATCCGGGTCACCGCGGGCGGCGTCTCGAATCCGGGCATTCCGTGCGAGATCGGGGTCGGGCCGAAGATCACCCGGCCGTTGTCCACCAGCCACGCCTCGTTCGTCGAGAGCCGCAGGCACGCCTTGGCCTCCACCACCGGGCACGGCGAGGCCGTCGGAACCACCGAGGGAACGCCCGGAATATCGGGGCCACCAGGGAAAAGGGGTTCGGCCATCGCGGGCGCCATGCTGCCGAATCCGGCCACCGCGACCAGCGCCGCCACACGTGCCATCACACCGAGAATGCGCATCGGGTACTTGCCTCTCTGTACTCACGAGATCAGGTCAAGCGACTATCAAGCGAACGAAAGAGCTGCCCAGAATCATGAGCTATAGAAGGCGATTCACCAAATCAACGCCCGTAATTTGGCCGAAAAGAAATACACGACGAAGGGGCGGCCGCAATGCGACCGCCCCTTTTCGGTGTCTTCGTCCACTCAGAAGTTGATCATGTGGCCCGCGAGGCCGTGGATGGCTTCCTGGAGCGCCTCGCTCAGGGTGGGGTGGGTGTGGACGTTGCGCGCGAGCTCGTTGACGGTGAGGTCCCACTTCTGGGCCAGGGTCAGCTCGGGCAGCAGCTCGGAGACGTCGGGGCCGATGAGGTGGCCGCCGATGAGTTCACCGTGGGTCTGATCGGCGATGAGCTTGACGAAACCGGTCGGGTCGCCCAGGCCGTGCGCCTTGCCGTTGGCGGTGAACGGGAAGGTCGCGACCTTCACGTCGTAGCCCTCGTCGCGGGCCTGCTGCTCGGTGAGGCCGAAGCTGGCGACCTGCGGCTGGCAGAAGGTGGCGCGCGGCATGAACCGGTAGTCGCCCAGCGGCAGGGTCTCCGCGCCGCCGATGGTCTCGGCCGCGACCACGCCCTGCGCCTCGGCCACGTGGGCCAGCTGCAGCTTGGCGGTGACGTCACCGATCGCGTAGATGTGCTCCACATTGGTGCGCATGTTGTCGTCGATCGCGATGGCGCCGCGGTCGGTGAGCTCGACCCCGGTGGTCTCCAGGCCGTAGCCCTCGACGCGGGGCGCGAAGCCGACGGCCTGCAGCACCTTGTCGACGGTGACGGTCTCGATCGCGCCGGACTTGTTGTCCTTGATCTGGACGGTGACCTTGGAGCCGTCGTCGTCGATCGACTGCACGGCCGCACCGGTGGTGATGGTGATGCCGAGCTTCTTGTACTGCTTGGTGATCTCCTTGGAGACGTCGACATCCTCGTTGGGCAGCGCCCGGTCGAGGAATTCGACGATCCGCACGTCGACGCCGTAGTTCTTGAGAACGTAGGCGAACTCCATGCCGATGGCGCCCGCGCCGACGATCAGGATCGAGCCCGGCAGCTCGCGGGTGAGGATCTGCTCCTCGTAGGTCACGACGTTGTCGGAGAGCTGGGTGCCCGGCAGCAGCTTGGTGGTGGTGCCGGTGGCGATGATGACGTTGTCGAACGTGATCGCCTCGGTGCCGCCCTTGGTGAGGGCGACATCGATCGAGTTCGGGCCGGTGAAGGTGCCCAGACCGTCGAACTCGTCGATCTTGTTCTTCTTCATCAGGAAGTGCACGCCCTTGACGCGCCCGTCGGCCACCTTGCGGCTGCGGTCGAAGGCGGCGCCGAAGTCGAAGCTGACCTCACCGGAGATGCCGAAGGTCTTGGCTTCCTTGTGGAAAATGTGGGCCAGTTCGGCGTTGCGCAGCAGTGCCTTGGACGGGATGCAGCCCACGTTCAGGCACACGCCACCCCAGTATTTCTGCTCGACAATCGCTGTTCGCAGGCCGAGTTGAGCGGCACGGATCGCGGCGACATATCCGCCGGGACCAGCGCCGAGAACGACGACATCGTAGTGGGAAGTCACGTCACCGAGCCTAACTCTGTTTCGGGGAGTTCACCCACCCGTCCCCCACTTCGGTGAGATGCGCGCACGCCCGCCTCCCGCGCCGTCTCGCCGGTACGCTCGAGACCGTGACCGGCCGGGCGATCAGCGAGACGACCGCCGCCCGCACCGACTCTCCCGGCCCGGTCGTGCCGGGTGACGATCCGCTCGCCGCGGGTATCGGCAGCAGGCTCGACGGCACGGTGTCGACACACCTGGTCCGGCTGCTACTGCGAGCCGCACGCGAGGCGGGCGTGGCCGAGTCGGAACTCGCCCGCGTGCCAGGCACCGGCGAGCTGGTGTTGCGGGGTGAGCTGAACCGGATTCCGATGCGGTCACTGATCCGACTGTGGGAGCTGATCGCGCAGACCCGGCCGGGCGCCGGTTCGGGGGCCGCGATCGCCGCCGAGGCGAGTCTGGGCACCCTCGACACCTGGGACTATCTGGTGACCACCGGTCCGACCCTGGCCGACTCACTGCGCGCCGCCCAGCCCTATCACCGCCTGGTCACCGCCGCCGCCGAAGGTTTCGACCTGTCCGGTGAGGGCGAACTCACCATCGGCTACCGCACCTCGGCCGACGATCCGGCCGTCACCTCGGTGGTCAACGAGTACGTGCTGGCCTACTACCTGCGCCGTGCCCGCGAGGCCACCGGCCGACCGCTCGCCCCGACCCGGGTGCGTTTCGGTCACCGCGCTCCGGTCGACCGCTCCGGCCTGGTCACCGTCTTCGGCACGGACGACATCGAATTCGACGCGCTCGGCCGAACGGAGCTCCGATCGCGTCGGACTTCGCCCTCGTCGACCGCGCGCTGCCCGCACTCGCCGATGGGCAGATCCTGGTGCGCAACACCTGGATGTCGGTCGACCCGTACATGCGCGGCCGCATGGACGACGCGGAGTCCTACATCCCTGCGTTCGAACTCGGTGCGGCACTGGACGGTTCGGCCGTCGGCGAGGTGATCGCCTCCCGCTCGGCCGACATCGCGGTCGGCACCACGGTCTCGCACTTCGCGGGCTGGCGTGAACACGCGGTCATCGACGCGGCGACCGCCACCCCGGTCGATCCGGAACTGGCTGCCCCACAGCACTTCCTGGGAGCACTCGGCACCACCGGCCTCACGGCCTACGCCGCCCTCACCGAGATCGCCCCGGTCCGCCCCGGCGACACGGTGTTCGTCTCGGCGGCGGCGAACACCTGAAAGTCGCCATCGAAGCCATGAACCCGCACGGCCGGATCGCCCTGGTCGGCGCCATCAGCGGCTACAACGGCGACACCGCCCAGCCCCGACCGGACCTCTACCTCGCCGCCACGAAAGAGGTCACCCTGCGCGGCATGCTCGTGACCAGCCACTTCCCGATCTTCGGCGACTACATCGCCAAGGCGGCCACCTGGCTCGCCGACGGCACCCTGCGCACCACCGAGACCATCTACGACGGCCTCGACCAGGCCCCCGCCGCCCTCCTCGGCGTCCTCACCGGTGCCAATACCGGCAAGATGCTCGTCCGCCTGGCCTAGGAATCGAGATCACGGTCGCCAGACCTGCGCGGCGATGCGGGCGAAGTTGCCGCCGAAGAGGGCGGCGCGTTCGGTGGGGGTGAAACCGCGGTCGGCGAGCTGGGCGTCCAGGCCGGGGACGTCGGATTGGCCGAGGAGGTCCTCGGGTGGGGTCCACTGCAGGGGACCCCACGCGGTGTACGCCTCGGAGAACGCCTCCGGGGTGTCGCGGATCTCGTCGTTGAACTGCTGGCCGTCGAAGGAGTAGTCCGAGCCGATGCCGACATGGTCGATGCCGACCAGGTCGACGCCGTAACGGATGTGGTCGGCCATGGCCGAGACGCGGGCGGAGCGGTCGACGGGGTCGTTGTGCCCCAGAAAGATTCCCACGCCGTTGATGCCGATCACTCCGCCGGTCGCCGCGCAGGCGCGGGCCTGGTCGTCGGTGATATTGCGCGGATGTTCCCACAGGGCAGCGAAATTGGAGTGGCTGTAGATCATCGGGGCGGCGGTATGGGTGGACAGGTCCAGGCCGGTGCGGCGCGAAGTGTGCGAGCCGTCGGCGAACATGCCGACCTCGTTGAGCTTGCGCACCAAGTCTTTTCCGTAGCCGGTGAGGCCGGTGTCCTCGGTGTCGAGACAGCCGCAGCCCGCCGGATTGGCGTGGTTGTAGGTGGGCCCCAGCGAGCGCACACCCAGGGAGTAGAAGAGTTCGACATTGTCGAGATCACCGTCGAGCGGTGCCGAATCCTCCAGGTCGAAGGCCAGCGAGAGCACGTCGGGATCGCCGATCCGCTCGGCGGTCTCGACGAGACGGAAGCGAGGATCGGCGGCGGCCTCGGCGCGGAACTGGTGCAGCAGCGCCAGCGAATCCGCCTTGCGCTGCGGCGAGTAGCCCACGTTCACCGACAGATAGGACCCGAGCGGGTACCTGGCCAGCTCCGCGATCCGGGCCGTGTGCCGCAGCGGCAGACAGCAGTGCTGCTCCCAGAGGAACACCGGATACCACCCCTTCCTCGTTCGTGACCCGTCATCGTACGTTTCGCGATGGACCCGGTACCGGATCGACGCTAACGCGATGTCGCGTCTGTCCGATCTATCAATGACTAGATCTCCTGCCCGAAGGCGGTGCGACATGCGTCGCTTGCTGATTCTGTTCGCCTCGCTCGCGCTCGGCGCGGGCCTGTGGACCGCTCCGGCCGCGGCCGCCCCGGCCTCCTGCGGACTCACCTGGGGCTCGCTGGACAAGGCGGCGCCCACCTATGCCCGCGCCACCGTCACCGCGGTGCGCGCGGGCAGGCACGACTGCTTCGACCGGCTCGTGGTCGATCTCAGCGGTCCGGTCGGCGGCTATCACGTCGGCTATGTAGACACCGTCACCATGGACGGTTCCGGCCAGGTCGTCCCGCTGCGCGGCGGCGCCTTCCTGCACGTGACGGTCCAGGCACCCGCCTACGACGACGCGGGCAATGCCACTTTCCGGCCCGCCCGGCCGGGCGAAGTGGTGGACGTGGACGGCTACCAGAGCTTCCGTCAGGTCGCCTGGGCCGGATCGTTCGAGGGCAGAACCGGTTTCGGGCTCGGCGTACGCGCCCGGCTGCCGTTCCGGGTGCTGGTCCTGGACAACCCCGCCCGCCTGGTGGTCGACGTCGCGCACGCCTGGTGACTCACCAGCCCGGCCGCTGCGGCCGCGAACCGACGAGTTCGTCCGGCTTGGCGCTCTGGCGCGACCGGTAGACGATGTAGGGCCGGTAGAAGTAGCTCAGCGGCGCGCTGAAGGCGTGCACCAACCGGGTGAACGGCCACAGCGCGAACAGCGTGAGCGCGATCATCACGTGGATGTGGAACGACAGCGGGGCCTGGGCCATCAGGTCACCGCGCGGCTGGAGAATCCAGATCGAACGGAACCACGGTGACACCGTCTCGCGGTAGTTGTGCTCCGGACCGATCGCCCCGGAGCCGATCAACGTGGTCGCCAGCCCGGTGACCAGCGCGCAGACCAACACCAGGTACATGATCTTGTCGTTGAGGGTGGTCGCGGTGAACACCGGTCCATTGCGGCGGCGCCGGTAGATGAGCAGGGCGATGCCGGTGAGCGTGGCCACGCCCGCGATGCTGCCCAGCACGATGGCCTGGATGTGATAGACGTGCTGGCTGATGCCGATGGCGTCGGTCCAGGACTCCGGGATGACCAGGCCGATGATGTGCCCGACGATCACCACCAGCATCCCGTAGTGGAACAGCGGGCTGGCGATACGCAGCACCTTGCTCTCGTAGAGCTGCGAGGAACGGGTGGTCCAGCCGAACTTGTCGTAGCGGTAGCGCCACCAGGTGCCGACGATCAGGATCGCCAGGCTCACATACGGGATGATGTCCCAGAAGATCTCGCCCGCCGAGACACTGTCTGCGTCCATGTCACCGAGGTCCTTTCGCTACAGCGGGTTCCCGGCGCGGTGGCACGGTGAGGGTGAAGGGAGCGAGGCCGACGGCCTCGGCGGGTGGGCCCGCGTCGACCAACCGGCGCGCCCAGCCCAGTTCCTCGTCGGTGGCGGGCGGCAGCGTGGCGACCACGGCGGCGAGCACCGGCGCGTAGCGCGAACCCTCGTCTGCCAGTGCCAGTCCGATGGCGTGGACGGCGCGTCGGTAGGCGGTCAGCAGCGCGGCTCCGGCGACCGGATCGACGGTGGCCGCGAATTCCAGGACGACCGGAAGATGATCGGGCACTTCGCTGTCCGGCGGCGACACCCCCGCGCCACGGTACGCCTCGGTGAAGGCCAGCATGGCCATGCCGCGATTGCGGGTGTCGCCGTCGGTCCAGTAGGTGAGCAGCAGGGTCGCGCGCCTGCGCAGGTCGAAGGTGTCGACGTACTCGCGCGCTGCCACCACCTCGGACATTCCGCGCAGTTCCGTGGCCACGCCCAGCAGCGGCTTGGCCCGGTCGGCGGGCAGATGCGCGCACAACTCGGCGACGACATCGAGCCGCGCCGACTGTCCCTCGTCCGGGTAGGCCAGCAGCAGGGAGGCGGCCTGCCAAGTCAGCCGGTGCTCGGCGGTCCGGCGGACCGCGCGCCCGCGCATCATCGCCTGCCGCCGGGGAACATGCCTTCCGGGGCGCCCTTGCCGTCCCAGTTCAGCAGGTTGACGCGGGGTGGCTGACCGGCGCCGGTCGACTCGCTGGTCTGGCGTTGTTTGAGCGCGTGGAAGGTCTCCACCGCCACCGGGATCGGCTTACCGCTGGTCTCGCCGAACGGGCCGGACGCCTGGTCGTACATGCCGGGCCCGCCGTCGAAATCGAGCGCGCAGTCGGCCACCGATTCCTCCAGCTGATGCCCCTGGTCGGCATAGGCGGACGGAATGACATACCGCTCTTCGATTTTCGCGAGCGCGAGCAGCCGGTACATCCGGTAGATCTGTTCCTCGGTCATACCGACGGCGGCCGGAATGTGTTCCTGCGGTTCACGTCCGAGATTGATATCGCGCATGTAGGACCGCATGGCGGCGAGTTTGCGCAGCACCACCGCCACCGCCTCGGTGTCACCGGCGGTGAACAGTCCGGCGAGATATTCCAGGGGAATACGCAGTGATTCGAGGGCGCCGAAGAGATTGCCGACGTCCTCGCCGTCGTGACCGTCGCGCGCCACCGCGTCCACCACCGGCGACAGGGGCGGGATGTACCAGACCATCGGCATGGTGCGGTATTCCGGATGCAGCGGGAGCGCGACGCGGAAGTCCTTGATCAGCGCGTGAATCGGCGACTTCTGCGCGGCCTCGATCCAGCTGTCCGGAATGCCGGAGGCCCGTGCGCCCGCTACGACCTCCGGATCGGCCGGGTCGAGCAGGATATCCACCTGCGCCCGGTAGAGATCATGATCGTCGGGGACGGAGGCGGCGTCGAGCACCTTGTCCACGTCGTAGAAGATCAGCCCGATATAGCGCAATCGACCCACACAGGTCTCCGCGCACACCGTCGGCAGGCCGACCTCCACGCGCGGATAGCAGAACGTGCATTTCTCGGCCTTGCCGGTCTTGTGGTTGAAATACACCTTCTTGTACGGACATCCGGAGATGCACATGCGCCAGCCACGGCATTTGTCCTGGTCGACGAGCACGATGCCGTCCTCGGTGCGCTTGTACATCGCGCCCGAGGGGCACGAGGCGACACACGCCGGATTCAGGCAGTGCTCGCAGATACGCGGCAGATAGAACATGAAGGTCTGTTCCAGCTCGGTCTTGACCTTCTCGCTCACCTGGGCGAGCACCGGGTCACCCGGGACGATCTCCGGCGATCCGGCCAGGTCGTCGTCCCAGTTGGCCGACCAGTTGATCTTCATCCGGTCGCCGGTGAGCAGGCTGCGCGGCGCGGCGACCGGGATCTGGTCGCTGAGCGGGGCATTGATCAGGTTCTCGTAGTCGTAGGTCCACGGCTCGTAGTAGTCGGACATGGCGGGCATCTTCGGATTGGCGAAGATATTGGCCAGCTTGGCGAAACGGTCACCGCCGCGTAGCCGCAGCCTGCCCTTCTTCAGTGTCCAGCCGCCGCGCCACTTCTCCTGGTCCTCGTAGGTGCGTGGATACCCTTGTCCCGGACGGGTTTCCACATTGTTGAACCAGACGTATTCGGTGCCGGTGCGATTGGTCCAGGCCTGCTTGCAGGTCACCGAACAGGTGTGGCAGCCGATGCATTTGTCCAGATTCATCACCATCGCCAACTGCGCCATGACTTTCATCAGTACGTCACCTCCTGGCTGCGGCGACGGACCACGGTCACTTCGTCGCGCTGATTTCCGGTCGGGCCGAGATAGTTGAACGCGAAGGAGGTCTGGGCGTAACCGCCCGCCAGGTGGGTGGGTTTGATGAGCAGCTGGGTGATCGAATTGTGGATGCCGCCACGGGTTCCGGTGGCTTCCGAGAGCGGGACGTCGATGGTGCGTTCCTGCGCGTGGTACACGTACACCACCCCGCGCGGCATCCGCTGGGAGACGATGGCGCGGCAGACCAGCACGCCGTTGCGGTTGAGCGCCTCGACCCAGTCGTTGTCGCGCACGCCGATCTCCTCGGCGTCGCCGGGACTCATCCACATGGTCGGGCCGCCGCGCGAGAGCGAGAGCATGAGCAGGTTGTCCTGGTATTCGGAATGGATGGACCATTTCGAATGCGGGGTGAGATAGCGCAGGGTCAGGCCCACACCGTCGCGGCGTTCGCCGATCCCGGGTTCGCCGTAGAGCTTGGCCATGTCCAGGGGTGGTCGGTAGATGGGCAAGGCCTCGCCGAGTTCCTCGAGCCAGTCGTGGTCGACATAGAAGTGCATTCGGCCGGTGAGGGTGTGGAAGGGCTTGAGGTATTCGATGTTCTGGGTGAAGGGGGCGTAGCGGCGGCCACCGGTCTCGCTGCCCGACCATTCCGGGCTCGTGATCACCGGCACCGGCCGGGATTGCGTTTCCGCGAAGGTGATTCGTCGTTCCTCGCTGCCCTCGGCGAGTTTCACCATGTAGCGTCCGGTGCGCCGGTCCAGTTCCTCGAATCCGGCCACCGAGAGTCGGCCGTTGGTGGCGCCGGAGAGCATGAGAATGGTCTCGGCCATCTTCTCCGCCGAATCCAGCGCCGGACGTCCTTCCGCCACTCCGGCATTCATGACACCGTGCAGGTGGCTGAGTTCGAGGACTTCCTGGTCGGGGAACACCGTGACGCCCTTGGTGGTGAGCCCGGCCTGTTCCACCAGCGGGCCGAGCGCGGCCCATTTCTCGGCCACCGCCGTGTAGTCCCGCTCGACCACTTTCAATGGACCCATCGTCTTGCCGGGCACCGGGACTTCACCGGTGGTCTGCCAATTCGATTGGGTGCCATGCGGATATGCCATCGCGCCGGGAGTGTCGTGTTGCAGGGTGCCGAGGACGACATCGGTGCGGGTGCCCAGATGTCTGGCCGCCATGGTGGAGAAGGCGCGGATGATCGTGCCGAAAGCGTCGAAATCGGAACGGGTTTCCCACGGCGGGTCGATGGCGGCGGTGAAGGCGTTCATGAACGGGTGCATATCGGTGCTCGACAGGTCGGCCTTCTCGTACCAGGTCGCGGCGGGCAGCACGATATCGGAGAACAGGGTGGTGGAGGTCATCCGGAAGTCGATGGACATGAGCAGGTCGAGCTTGCCCTCGGGCACCGGGTCGGGCGAGACCACGTCGACCGGGCGCTGCTGCGGCGCGGCCAGGTCGTTGCGGACGTTCGACTGGGCGCCTAGCAAGTGCTTCAGGAAATACTCGTTGCCCTTGGACGACGAACCCAGCAGATTGGATCGCCAGACATTGAGCACACGCGGCCAGTTCCGCGGACTGTCCGGATCTTGTACCGCGAATCGCAGTTTCCCACTGTGCAATTGGTCGACGGTGTAGGCGACCGGATCGGCACCGGCGGCCTTCGCCTCCTCGGCCAGGTCCAGCGAGGAACGGTCGAACTGGGGGAAGAACGGCGTCCAGCCCATGGCGACGGCCGAACTCAGCACATCCATGGTGTGCTTGTCGCGGAACAGGCCGCGGCCGGTGGGGGCGGCGAGGACATCGGCGCGGTAGCCGTCGTAGCGCCACTGGTCGGTGTGGGCGTACCAGTAGGAGGTGCCCGCCATGAGCCGGGGCGGGCGCGACCAGTCGGTGCCCATGGCCACAGTGGTCCAGCCCGTCACCGGCCTGCACTTCTCCTGGCCGACGTAGTGGGCCCAGCCGCCGCCGTTGCGGCCCATCGAACCGGTGAGCAGCAGCAGCGCGAGGATGGCGCGATAGGTGGCGTCGCCGTGGAACCACTGGCAGATGCCCGCGCCCATGATGATCATGCTGCGACCGCCGGAATCGACGGCATTGTCAGCGAATTCGCGCGCGATCCGGATCACCTGCTCGCCGGAGACGCCGGTGATCGGCTCCTGCCAGGCGGGTGTGCCGGGCGAGTCGAAATCGGTGTAGCCGGTGGGCCAGTGCCCGGGCAGGCCCGGCCGGGCCACACCGTACTGGGCCAGCAGGAGATCGAAGACCGTGCACACCCGGCGACCGGCGATGACCCGCACGGGGACGCCGCGCTCGATCGTCTCACCGTGTCCGTCGACGGTGTCGAAGCGCGGCAGCGTCACCACCGCGCTGTCGCCGCCGGAGACATCGGCGACGGTCAGCGCGGGTTGCAGGTCACCGAGGTCGAGATTCCACTTGCCCACGCCCTGTTCGCCGAAGCGGAAGCCGAGCGAGCCGTGCGGGATCGCCGCCGCGCCGGTGACGCTGTCGAGCAGGGCGGGTTTGAAGGCGGCGTTCTCGGAGGTGTCGCCGAGGTCGGCGGCGGTGAGGTTCTTGCCAGGGACCAGGCGGCCGTCGCGGTCTTCCAGGCTGATCAGGAAGGGCAGGTCGGTGAACTGGCGGACGTAGTCGACGAAGAACGGTTCGCGCCTGCGCACGAAGTACTCCGTCGCGATGACGTGCCCCATCGCCATGGCCAAGGCGCCGTCGGTGCCCGCCGCGCACGGCATCCACTCGTCGGCGAACTTGGTGTTGTCGGCGTAGTCGGGGCTCACGGTGACGACCTTGGTGCCGCGATAGCGCACCTCGGCCATCCAGTGCGCATCGGGCGTGCGCGTCACCGGGACGTTGGAACCCCACATGAGCAGGTAGGACGCGTCCCACCAGTCGCCGGATTCGGGGACGTCGGTCTGGTCGCCGAAGACCTGCGGGGAGGCCACCGGCAGGTCGGCGTACCAGTCGTAGAAGGAGGTCATCACGCCGCCGAGCAGTTCCACGAAGCGCGAGCCCGCGGCGAAGGACACCATGGACATGGCCGGGATGGGCGAGAAGCCCGCGATGCGGTCGGGGCCGTACTCCTTGATGGTGTGCACGTGCGCGGCGGCGATCATCTCCACCGCCTCGTCCCAGCTCACCCGCACCAATCCGCCCATCCCCCTGGCCTTCTGGTACTTGCGGCGGCGCTCGGGGTCGGCCTGGATGTCGGCCCAGGCCAGCACCGGGTCGCGCAGGCGGGACTTGGCCTCGCGATACATCTCGACCAGCAGGCCGCGCGCGTACGGGTAGCGCACCCGGGTGGGCGAGTAGGTGTACCAGGAGAAGGCGGCGCCACGGGGGCAGCCACGCGGTTCGTAGCCGGGGCGGTCGGCGCCCGCGGAGGGGTAGTCGACGTCCTGGGTCTCCCAGGTGATGATGTCGTCCTTGACGTAGACCTTCCACGAACACGAGCCGGTGCAGTTCACCCCGTGTGTCGAGCGCACCACCTTGTCGTGGCTCCACCGGTTGCGATAGAAGATGTCGCCCTCGCGGCCGCCCGCGCGGGTGACGGCGCGCCCGTCGGGCGATTCCACGCCGGGAGTGAAGAACCGGCCGCTGCGGACCAGCAGGTTCTCCACCGGTCCGCCGATGTGCGCTTCGGGTGCCACTGCTTCTCCTTCTATTCGACGGCGTGCAGCTTGAAGGCGGTGTAGAGCAGCGCGGCCAACGCGGTCGCCGCGAGCAACAGCAGGCCGATCGTGTAGCTGTGGCTGGCCTCGTCGTAGGTGACGCCCATGATCAGCGGCGGGAAGTACCCGCCGAGCCCGCCCGCGGCCGAGACGATGCCGGTGACACTGCCGACATTGGAACTCGGCGCCCTACGCGCCACCCACGCGAACACCCCGCCGGTCCCGATACCGAGGAACAGCGCCATCGCGATGAACGTGCACGCCGAGGCGACATCCGGCGGCGGCTTGAACGAGGCGACCACGGCCATCACCGCCGTGCCCGCCAGCGAGGTGACCACGATGTACTTGGGCGCGATCCGGTCCGAGAGCGCGCCACCGACCGGCCGGGCGATCACCGCCGCCAGTGCGAAGGCGGCCGTGCGGGTGCCCGCGTCGACGGCGGAGAAGCCGTAGACGTTCTTGATGTAGGTGGGCAGGTAGGAACTGAAGGCGACGAACCCGCCGAAGACCACCGCGTAGAGGAACGACATCTCCCAGGTGACGCCCAGTCTCATCGCCGCGCGCAGCTTGGGCAGCACCGGATCGGTGTTCGGCGTGAACTCCGGGGAGTTACGCATGAACAGGATGCACAGCCCCGCGGTGACAGCCAGCGCGGCGGCCACGATCAGGTGCGTGGGCAGCAGCCCGAACCAGCGCACGAAACGCGGCGTGAAGAACGCCGACACCGCCGTGCCGACCATGCCCGCCCCGAACACCCCGGTCGCGAAACCGCGCCGCGCGGGCACGTACCAGGAGTTCGCGAACGGGATACCGACGGCGAAGATGGTGCCCGGAATGCCGAGCAGGAACGCGAAGACCAGCATCAGCGGATAGGACTCGACACTGCCCGCGATCCCGACCGCCACCACCGGCACGATCGAGGCCAGCGAGACGCCGATGAACATCGTCCGACCGCCGAGCCGGTCGGTGAGCGCGCCGGAGACGATGCGCCCCAGCGAGCCGACCAGGATCGGCATGGCGACCATGATCGAGGCCGCCATACTGCTGAGTTCCATCTTGTCGGCGTAGTTCGGCGAGAGCGGGCCGATGAGATTCCACGCCCAGAAGTTGATGGCCGACACCCACGTGGCCAGGACGAGGTTGAGGGTCGGGGACCCGGCGCGTACCGCTGTCTGTAGCGACGTCACCCGATCAGGAGAACACACCGTTCACGACCGATGCCGGTGAACACGCAACGTTCCGGCAACTCCATCGAAAACCTTGTGAACTCCCCTTTCGGGTGACGATCCGAGAACTCCGCAGACCTCGCAACCCCCTGCCGGTTCTCGGCCGCCTCGATCTGGACTGACCAGAGGGTGCGACGAAGGAGTACCCGCCGGGAGGGAAGAGCGAGGCTTCGGGGCCGAGAACCCGCGGCGCCAGCCGCCCATGTCACTGCAACAATGTGTCCATGAGCGGCGTTGAGCAGAACGTGACCGATCCCTATCTCTGGCTCGAGGAAGTGACCGACGAGGCCGCGCTGGACTGGGCGCGGGCCCGCAACGAGGTGGTCGGGCGGCGCTTCGCCGCGACCGAGCGCTTCGCCGCCGTCGAGGCGCGCGTGCTGGCCATGCTCGACGACGACACCAAGATCGCCTTCCCCGGCCGACGCGGGCCGTGGCTGTACAACTTCTGGCGCGATGCCGAGCATCCGCGCGGGGTATGGCGGCGCACGACCTTCGGCTCCTACGCCACCGCCGAGCCCGAGTGGGATGTGCTCATCGACGTGGACGCGCTGGCCGAGGCCGACGGGGAGAACTGGGTGTGGGCCGGGGCCGCCGTGCTGCGTCCTGCGCAGGAGCGCGCCATCATCCATCTGTCGCGCGGGGGCGCCGACGCGACCGTCGAACGCGAATTCGACCTGACCACCAGGGAATTCATCGCACCCGAGGACGGCGGCTTCTTCGTGCCCGAGGCCAAGACCCGGCTCGGCTGGATCGACGCCGACACCGTCTATCTCGGAACGGATTTCGGTCCGGGCTCGCTCACCGATTCCGGCTACCCACGCATTGCCAAGCGTTGGCGGCGCGGGACCGAGTTGTCCGCCGCCGAGACCGTGTACGAGGGCAAGCCGGGCGACGTCTCGATCGGCGCCGGATACGACCGTCATCCCGGCTACGAGCGCCACTACCTGCATCGTTCGACGGACTTCTACAACACCGAGGTGTCGCTGCTCGAGGACGACGAGTGGCGGCTGCTCGAGACGCCCACCGACGCCGATGTGGACTGGTACCGCGACTGGCTGCTGGTGCGCCTGAAGACGGCGTGGACTCCGGCCGGTACCACCTTCGCGCCCGGCAGTCTGCTGGTCACCGACATCAACGACTTCCTCGCCGGGGGAAGGGACTTCGAGGCACTGTTCACTCCCGACGCGCACACCGCGCTGGAGAGCTGGGGCTGGACCGAGAACCACCTGATCCTCACCACCCTGCGCGATGTGCAGACCGGCTTCCAGGTGCTCACCCCCGGCCCCGACGGCTGGACCCGTTCCGAACTCGCCGACTCCCCCACCCTGTCGAGCACCTCGGTGACCAATCTCGACCCGCTCGAGGGCGGTGACGAATTCATGCTCACCACCACCGGTTTCACCACTCCGACCACGTTGCTCAGCAGCGCCGTGGGCGAGCAGGCCACGGTGCTGAAGCAGGCGCCCGGCTATTTCGATGCCACCGGCATCGAGACCGAGCAGTTCTTCGCCACCTCCGACGACGGAACGGCTGTGCCCTACTTCGTGATTCGTCACCGTGACCGCAGGGGCACGCCGGGGCCGACGGTCCTGGACGGCTACGGCGGCTTCGAGGTGTCACGGACGCCGGTCTATCTGGGCGCGCCGGGCATCGCGTGGCTGGAGAAGGGCGGCACCTTCGTGCTGGCCAATATCCGTGGCGGCGGCGAGTACGGACCCGAATGGCACACCGCCGCACTGAAAGAGCACCGCCATCGCGCCTTCGAGGACTTCGCCTCGGTCGCCCGGGATCTGGTGACGCGCGGGATCACCACCCCGGACCAGCTCGGCGCCAAGGGCGGCAGCAACGGCGGATTGCTGATGGGCGTGATGCTCACCCGGTATCCGGAACTGTTCGGCGCGATCGTCTGCCAGGTGCCGCTGCTGGACATGCGCCGCTATCACCTGCTGCTGGCGGGCGCGTCCTGGATGGCCGAGTACGGCGACCCGGACAAGCCCGAGGAATGGGCCTACATCAGCGAGTACTCGCCGTACCAGAACACCGACCCCGACCGGCAGTACCCGCCGATCCTGCTGGCCACCTCCACCCGCGACGACCGGGTGCACCCCGGCCACGCGCGAAAGATGGCCGCGCTGCTGGAATCCCAGGACCGCACCGTCTGGTACTACGAGAACATCGAGGGCGGGCACGGCGGCGCCGCCGACAACAAGCAGCAGGCGCACCTTTCCGCGCTGGTCTACGAATTCTTCACGCAGATGCTGATGGAGGGGCGGCGCTCGGCGTAGCCGTCAGCGGTCGCGCAGCCACTTCTCCACCGCGTCGACGGTGGAGTCCGGATTGGTGATCCAGCCGTTGTGCCCCAGGGCCTCCGGCTGGAGCCACCGGGTCACCTCGGCGGCCGGGAGTTTGCTCAGCAGATGGTCGGCGGAGCTCTGCGGGGCGAGTTCGTCGCCGGTCACGGTGATCGACAGGACCGGGAACTTCAGCCGCGTCATCCGCTCCTCGTAGTCGATGTCGGCGCCGACCGGGACGAAGCGGCCGGTGCGCGCCAGCCGCGCCCAGTCCGACATGAGCACCTTGGACTGTCGGCCGTAGGCCCGCTTGCCCAGCAGGTCACCGGGCCAGAAGCCGGTGAGATTGGCGGCGACGGCCACCGCCGCGGTCCCGACGAGGACACCGGGCGCGAGCACGCCGCGATATCCGCGGTAGTACGGCGTGCCGGAGGCGACCAGGATCAGCCCGCCGAGCCTGCCGCGCACCCGCGCCGCGTACAGGGCGGCCAGCTGCCCGCCCATGCTGTGGCCGAGCAGGTACGGGGTGCTGCCGGGGAAACGGTCGCGCACGGCCTGGAGCATGGCGGGGAAGTCGACCGAGACGAGTTCGTGGTAGCCGTAGGTGCTGTCGGTGTCGGGCCGTGGCGAGTCGCCGTTGCCGCGCAGTTCGCCGATGGCCACGTCGAATCCGCGCGCGGCCAGCTGCCCGCCGAAGTACTCGTAGAACTCGCCGGGCACGGCCAGACCCGGCACGATGACGATCACCGGGCGCGGCACGTCCGGCGTGATCGGGTGCCGGTGCGGTCCACGCGCGGGCAGCAGCCGGACCGGCAGGGTGCTGCCGTCGGGTACCTGGATCGGGACGATCTCGACCCGGGCCATCAAGCCCCTACCGCGCCCAGGATCACCCGGCTCAGTACCTTGATCACCTCGTCGAGCGGGGGCCGCGGGTCCGATCCGCTCCACCCGTCGACCACATAGTTCACCGCGCCGATGATGGCCAGCACGCGCAACTCGTAGTCACCGGCGGGGATCTCGCCCTGCATGGCCGCGTCCTCGGCGGCACTGGCCAGCAGCGATCCCCACACCCGGCGCAGCTCGAGCCGGAACTTCTCGACCTTGGGCCCGGCGCCGACCACCTCGACCAGGGCCACGCGCGCCTTGCGCGGGTCCTCGCCGATGGCCTCGACATAGGCGCGCACCGCGGCGTCGATCTGCTCGAGCACGGTGCCGTCGGTCTTCGCCTCGAGCGCGGCGGCGACCGCCTCGCGCGATTGCCTGTCGATCTGCTCGTACAGCTCGAGTAGCAGCGATTCGCGGCCGGTGAACTCCTCGTAGAACTGCCGGGAGGACAATCCCGCGTCCTTACAGATGGCACCGACCGAGCTGTTGGCGTACCCGTCGCGCGCGAAGACCGTCAGGCCTGACTCCAGAAAACGCGCACGCCGCTGGCGTTGCCGGTCCTCTACGGGCTGCCCGGCATACATTCGTCCCGTATTCGCATCCTGTGACATTGTCGCTGACAATACCGAAGGGCCCGATCCCCTCGTCATGGATCGGGCCCTTCGGCTGCCCTCCCGGCTTACCGCGCGTTAGCCGGAAGTTGGCTGATGTCTTCTCAGTTGCCGGATCCCTGCACCGAACCGGTGCTGATCGAGCTGGTGAGCAGACCCAGCAGCAGGCTCAGGATGCTGCCGTCGCCGCTGCTGCCACTGCTGTTGTCGGTGATGTTGTAAAGCATGTGCCACTCCAAGTTGATGCTTTGTGACTACGTCGTCACTGGCCATTTGCCGTCTCGGACGATACCGAGCCAAATGTGAACAGGGAGTGTTTTAGAGGAATTCTGTAGAACTTTTTTGTTAGCGAACACAAGCCCCCGGAACTTCCGGCTCACCCAGACTCAGCATGAGCCGATTCGCCCACGAGAACGAGGCGACGGAAAGCACCAGATCGTGAATCTCGGTGTCGTCGACACCGAGTGCGCGCAACCGGTGCAGTTCCGCGTGCGCGGGCCGGGGCGGTTGCGCGGCCAGCGCGACGGCGAAGTCGATGATCGCGTCCCAGCGCTCGTCGATCCGGACCGTCACACCCTCGTCCAGCAGCCGCTGCACGTCCTCGACGCGCCGGGACAACTGGGATGTGAAACGTGAGTGTACCGATGCGCAGTACTCGCAGCCGTTGAATCGCGAAGTCACCGTGGCGGCGAGTTCGCGTTCGGCGCGGCTCACCCCTTCCCGGCTGTAGAAGATGTCCTTGTCGTTGGCGCTGCGATGGGTCAGGACCTCGGCGTTGCGGGCCAGCAGCCGGAAGTACGGGCTCTCGCCGCGCTGGCCGGTCAGCAGGGGACGCTGGGTGTCATCGGCGTCGGCCAAGGCGATCGGTTCGACCCACGGCACCCAGTCGAGCTGGTCCTGGGTGAAACCGGTTGGGCGCGCGGCGGTCTCGACATCACGGACCTCGGTCACGACGGTGCTCCGATCAGGGTGAGGCCAGCCAGCAGGCGGACCTGGTAGTTCACGAATCCGACGAGCTGGGCGACGGTGACGATGTCGGTCTCGGACAGACCCGCCGTCAGCAGTTCGGTGATGTGCGCGTGGGTGCTGGTCGCCGGTGCGGTGGTGAGTCGTTCGGCATGCCGCAACGCCGCGGCCAACCCCGTGTCCGAATCCTGTTCGCGCACAGTGTCACCGGCGCGCTCGCGGTAGTAGGCGGCGAGTTCCTTCGACTCCGCCAGCGTCGCCACGTGCGCGGCGATGACGGCCAGCCGTGCGCGGCCGAAGGCTGTGCCCGCCGGTCCGTCGAAGAGGGCGTCGTGCACGCCCTGGGTGTGTTCGATGACGGCGGGCCTGCTCGCGCGCAGCGCGGCGACCCTGGTCGCGGTCTCGGTGCCGAGCACCGTGTCGATGACATCGGCGCTCACGCCGTGCCCCTTTCGTTCCAGTGCCGATTCAGCTGCGGCACAACCTCGGTGGCGAGAAGTTCGATCGAGCGCAGGACCGCGGGCTGGTCCGGATCGATGGGATGGACCTGGACGATGAGATCGGTCGCCGCGGTGACGGCACCGTCGGCGGCGAGTTGGGCCGCGACCTCGTCGGGTGTGCCGACGTAGGAGTCGCGCAGGACCTCGTCGACGGAGGACGCCAGTTGCGTAGTGCCCGCCGCGCGCAGGTGATCCAGGAATCGGCGGGCGCCACGTTCGGCCCGGTGCTGGGCGTCGTCGTGGTCGTCGGCCACGAAAACGCTGCGGGACGCGGCGATTCGAGGACTGGCGCCCGTGGGCAGAGCGTCCAGGTACGCCTGGATCAATGGCGCCTGGAGGTCTTCGAGTGTGGCGTTCGGGGCCGACGGATCGCGCGGCTGGGCACGGGAGAGCAGCAGTCCCGCGCCCGCCGCCCCGGCGCGCCGGGCGCCCGTCACCGAGAAACTGGCGTGCCAGAGCCGCTCACGCAGCGAGGCGGCGGGCGGATGCAGGACCCGCCCCGGGATCAGTTCCGCGCCGTCGAGGGCGGCCGTGATCGCCGCCAGCTTCTCGGCGTAGACCTGCTGCTTGTCCTCGGGCGGCACCCCGAACAGCGTGAAGGAACTCGCGGAACCACCACTGCCGAAACCCAATTCGAGCCGCCCGCCGGACAGTGTGTCCAGCACCGCCGCGTCCTCGGCCACCCGCACCGGGTCCTCGAGCGCGAGGGTGACGATGGCGGTGCCGAGCCGGATCCCGGTGACACGGGCGGCCGCGTGCGCGAGGAACACCAGCGGAGACGGCAGGCCGCCTTCGTCCGGGTCGAGATGGTGTTGGGCCACCCAGGCACTGTCGTAGCCGAGCCGCTCGGCCAGCTCGAGCTGGGCCAGCACATCGGTGTAGACCTGGGCCGCGCTCTGGCCCTCGGTGTGGCGGACCAGCCGGGTGAACAGGCCCAGGCGTTTGCCGCTCATGCCGCTGCCTTGCCCAGGTAGGCGTCGCGCACGGCAGGATCGTCGAGCAGTTCGGCGGCGGTGCCGTGCAGCACGATCTCGCCGCCGCGCAGCACGTTGCCGGTGTGCGCGATCGACAGCGCCAGCTCGGCCTGCTGCTCGACGATCAGGATGGCCAGGCCCAGTTCGGTATTGAGCCGGGCGATCTCGTCGAGCACCCGGTCCACGAACAGCGGCGACAGGCCCATGGTCGGCTCGTCCATGCAGATCAGGCGCGGTTTGCTCATCAGCGCCCTGGCGAAGGCCAGCATCTGCTGCTCGCCGCCGGACAGGGTGCCCGCCTGCTGGTCGCGGCGCTCGCGCAGGCGCGGGAAGTGCTCGTAGAGTTCCTCGGCCCTGGCCGTGAGGACCTTGCGGCGCTCCTTGCGGATGTATCCGCCGACGTAGAGGTTCTCCGCCACCGTCATCGCCGGGAACACCCGGCGCGCCTCGGGCACCGAGGCCAGACCGGCGGCGATCCGGGCGGCGGGCGAGCTGGTGCTCACGTCGACGCCATCGATGCGGACCACGCCCGAGGACGGGCGCAGCAGCCCGAGGGCGGTCTTCATGGTCGTCGACTTGCCCGAGGCATTACCGCCGAGCAGCGAGACGATCTCGCCGGGACGCACGCTCAACGACACCTTGTCCAGAGCGCGCGAGTGCCCGTAGTGCACCGTGACCTCGTCGAATTCCAGGATGGGCGTGGTGTTCTCGTCACTGGGCACCGGTGGTCACCTTCTCTGTCACGGTCGCGGCGGGGCGCGACCGGCGCCGCCCCAGGTAGGCCTCGATGACCCGCTCGTCGTGCTGGATCTGCTCGGGCGTGCCCTCGGCGATGACGCGACCCTCGTCGAGCACGATCACCCGGTCCGAGAGCGCGTTCACCAGATCCAGTTTGTGCTCCACCAGGACGATGGTCTGACCGGCCGCTTTCAGCTCGGCGAGTTGCCTGCCGACCTCGGCGGTCTCGGTCTGGTTCATGCCCGCCGCCGGTTCGTCGAGCAGCAGCACGCGCGGTCGCAGGGCCAGGGCCCTGGCGATCTCGGTGCGGCGGCGGTTGGCGTAGGACAGCGTGTAGGCGTGGTTGTCGGCGCGCGGCACCAGCCGCTCCGGGAATCGCGCCAACTGGGTGTCGACCAGGCCCTCGGTGGCACGTTGTTCGGCGCGCACCGCGGGGGTCGGGACCAGGGCCAGCACGGTCTCGGCCAGCAGCGGAATCCAGCGCAATACCGGGAATCGCGCCAGCGACTGCCAGGGCCGGGCCGCGGTGACGGTGGTGTGCAGGCCGATCTCGACGTTCTCGCGCACCGTCAGGCTGCCGAACACCCGCCCGTTCTGGAAGGTGCGGGCGATGCCAGCGCCCGCCGCGGCCTCCTGCGAACCGGGCCGCAGGCGCACTCCGTCGACCTCGACCCGGCCCGAGTCCGGACGCAGGACGCCGGAGACGAGGTTGACGGTGGTGGTCTTGCCGGAGCCGTTCGGGCCGATGATCGACACGAATTCGCCTGGCGCGACCACCAATTCGACGCCGTCGACAGCCTTCACGCCACCGAAGGACTTGCGCAGGTCACGCACCGCCAGGGCGGGGTCACGCGGCGATGCGGACACGGTCACTCCTCACCAGCACACCTTGCGGACGGAACCGGATGATCAGCAGCAGCACCACGCCGTAGAGCAGGATGCGGGCCTCCGGTGCCAGCCGCAGTGCCTCGGGAACACCGATCAGCACCACCGCGCCCAGCACCGCGCCGTAGGGCGAGCCGGTGCCACCGAGCACGAGAATGGTGATGATCAGCAGGGACATGGGCAGGTTGAACACGGTCGGGTCGATATAGCTGTACTGGTGTGCCAGCAGGGCGCCCGCGATCCCGGAGAACAGGGCGCTGATGGCGAAGGCCAGCGCCTTGTAGTCACGCACCGGAATCCCCGAGGAGCGCGCGGCGACCTCGTCGGCGCCGACCGCGCGCAACGCGGTACCGAGCCGGGAGCGCTGCACCCCGACCACCACCGCCAGGGTGATCGCCAGGAACACCAGGTCCAGCAGATAGACCTCGGTGTTCTCGGTGAACTCGTGGCCGAGAATGCTCGGCACCGGAATGCCGAAGATGCCGTAGGAACCCCGGGTGAGCGATTCCCAGTTGCGGATCACCGCCACGATCACGATGCCGATCCCCAGCGTGGCGATGGCGACATAGTGACCGTTGAGGTTCCACAGCGGCGCGGCCAGGATCGAGGACAGCACCGCCGCCAGCACCCCACCGGCCAGCGCGGCCGCCAGGAACGGCCAGTCGTGGTTCACCGTGAGGATGGCCGAGGTGTAGGCGCCGATGGCGATGGGTCCGGCCTGACCGATCACCAACTGCCCGGCCGATCCGGCGACCAGCGTCATCGACACGGCCACGATCGCGTAAGCCAGGATCTGCGTGCCGACCACGATGGCGTAGTTGTCGGCCACCAGCGGCACCACGATCGCGGCCGCCGCGAAGGCGAGCACCGCGTGCCACCACCGCACCCGGATGGGTCTGCCGAGACCGAGGAAGGTGCCGGTGAGCGGTTCGGCGCTGATCGCGGGCACCTTGGCCAGCAGACCGCCGGGCCGCAGCACCAGGAAGGCCACCAGCACGCCGAAGGTGATCAGGTCGCGGTAGCCGTCGCCGAAGGTGTAGATGCCGAACGCCTCCACGATGCCGAGGGCGAAGCCGCCGATCACCGCGCCCGGAATGGACCCGAGCCCGCCGATGGTGGCGGCGACGAAACCGGTGAGCCCGGCCAGGGTTCCGCTGGTCGGCGAGATGTTCGAGTTGTAGAGGCCGACGAAGATGCCAGCGAGACCGCCGAGCCCGGAGGCGATGGCGAAGGCCAGCACCTTGATGCGCGAGACGCCGATGCCCATCTGCGCGGCGGCGTCCGGGTCCTGGGCGGTGGCGCGAATGGCCAGGCCGTAGCGGCTGAACCGGAGGAACCCGGCCAGCCCGGCCATGACCACCACGGTGATCGCGAACATCACCAGATCGGAGGTGCCGAAGCGGACACCGCCGAGCTGGAAGTTGTTGGTGGGCAAGATCTGTGGGAACGGACGGGTGTCCGGTCCGAAGACGATCTGCGTGAGGTTCTCGATGATCAAGCCCGCCGCCACCGTGGCCAGCAGGGCCGCGATGGCGGGAGCCTTGCGCAGCGGATGCACCGCGAGCACATCGATCAGCACGCCCACCAGCGCGGTGATCGCGACCACCAGGACGAGGGCGGGCCACAGCGGCAGGCCGAGCTCGGCGATGAACCACCAGCCCAGGATGGAACCGAGCGCGAACACCGCGCCGTGCGCGAAATTGATGACATTGGTGACGCCGAAGATGAGGGTGATGCCCACGGCGAGCAGCGCGTACGCGTTGCCGTGGACCACACCGGCGATCAGGGTGTCGAACATCAGCGGTTGCCGGTCGGCACGAACTTGCCGCCCGTCAGCACCAGCTCACGCGGGGCCACACCCTTCGGACGACGCGTCTCCTGGTCGAAGGCGAAGGTGCCCAGACCGATTCCGGTGAACTGCTTTTCGGTCTTCAGGCCCTCGAGGATGCCCTCGCGGGTGGCGCCGCCCTTCTTGGCCGCCTGCACCAGCACAGTGAGCGCGTCGTAGGCATAGACGTTGAAGTCGCCCGGGTCGGTGTTGAACTTGGCCCGGAACTTGGTGACGAACTCCTGGGTCTTGGGGTCCGGGTCGGCGGGGCTGAAGATGCCGTTGACGATGTCGCCGTCGGCCGCCGCACCGGCCAGTTCGATGAACTGCGGGGTGTTCTGGCCACCGAAGAACTGGCCGGTGAAGCCCACGTCACGCAGCTGCTTGACCACCAGCGCGCCGTCGGGACCGTAGCCCAGGTGCACGAACGCCTCGGGGTTGGCCTCGCGACCCTTGATCAGGATCGGCTTCACGTCGGTGGAATCGGGCAGGATCGGCGAGGAATAGACGATCTCCACGCCCTTCTTCTCGGCGAACTGCTTGAAGAACTGGAAAGCCTGCTTACCCCAGTCGGTTTCGAGATAGACGACCGAGACCTTCTTGGCCTTCTTCGACACCCATTCGGCATTGCGTTCCTGGAACACGTCGAGGGTGATCGACGGGCTCCACGAATAGTCGCCGCCCTTGGTGAAATCGACCGCGGAATTGGTGAAGCCGTACTGGACGAGCTTGCCGCGGTTGTAGATCGGCGAGGCGGCGATCGAGGCGGGCGAGGAGAAGTCGCCCAGCTCGGCGATGACGGACTTGTCGTCGACGAACTTGGTGGCGATCGGAACGGTCTGCTTGGGGTCGGACTGCGAGTCCTCCCACTTCAACTCGACCTTGCGGCCGTCGATGCCGCCCGCCGCGTTGATCTCCTCGAGCGCCAGGTCGAAGCCCTGCTGCCAGAGTCGGCCGTACTCAGCCGAGGGTCCGGTGCGCGGCCCGGAGACGCCGAAGTACACGGTGCCCCCGTCTGCGGCGGAGCTGCCGGAATCGCTGCAACCCACCACCGCGGCGGCCACCGTGACGGCGGCCAAGGCACCCGCGATGATCTTGACACGGCGGCGCGAACCGACCGAGAACCTGCTCATTGATCGTTCCTTCGAGACATGAATCGGCACACGACGAGTGCGAAGATTCAGCGCTTGCGATATCTGCTCGATATCGCCTGGTCGTCACCCGGGGCACCCCACCGCCAAGCGAGGGTTGCCGATCAGCGAGCCGGGGCTCGATAGTGCTGATACTCGTGACCGTGGAGCGAAATGTAGCAGCACCTTCGGGCATGACCCGGGCCTCGCGTGGGTACTCGATTCGATTCCGGGACAGCCGGATACGGGGCTAGCTGCGGTGATGCGCGCACGCCCGGCTTGGGATCAGCTCGAGACAAATGCGGGGTCCACCGCGGCGGGAATCAGCGCAGCCTGCGACAAATCATTGTCGCCGTCGGCCCGGCTCGGTACTCCTGTTGCTATGACCACCGTGCTGCACATCAACGCTTCCGCCCGTGGCGAATTCAGCCAATCACGCGCTATCGCACAGACTTTCATCGAAACTCTCGCCGCGAAGGATGCGGACCTGCGGGTCGACACCCTCGATCTGTTCACCGCCGGGCTGCCCGAGTTCGGCACCGACGCCGCGGCCGCCAAACTGGCGGTGTTCACCGGCTCGGAACAGACCCCCGAACAGGTGGCCGCCTGGGAACAGGCGCGCGCCGTATTCGACCGCTTCGCCGCCGCCGACCTCTACGTGCTCAACATCCCGATCTGGAACCACGGCGTGCCCTACATCTTCAAGCAGTACGTCGACATCGTCACCCAGCCGGGCTGGTCGTTCGGCTTCGATCCCGAGGTGGGCTACAGCGGGCTGCTCGAGGGCAAGCGCGCGGTCACCGTCTACACCAGTGGCGTGCACCAGCCGGGTGTGCCGATCCAGTTCGGCAACGACTTCGCGACCCCGTTCACGCAGGACTGGCTGCGGTTCATCGGCGTGAAGGACGTGGCGGAGATCCGGTTCGCGCCGACCGTACTCACCGAGGACCCGCAGGTCGGATTCGCGGCCGCGCAGGAGCGGGCGCGTGAGCTCGCCGCCGACTACTGAGACGGCGGTGCGGGGGTGGGCACCGACGGGGAGAACAGTCGCGACGATCTGTGCCGTAGGGATTCTCGTCGTCGGGCAGCTCTACGTGGTATTGCCGGTGCTCGGCGACCTGGCTCAGGCGTGGGGCACCTCGCGCGCCGCGGCGACCTGGACAACCACTGCCTTCGGGCTCGCCTACGGCGCCGGGTTCCTGGTCACCGGCCCGCTCTCGGACAGGTGGGGGCGCCGCCCGGTCATCGTCGGGGGTCTGGCGGCGACGGCCTTGTCCACCCTTGTGGTGATCGCGGCGCCGAGTCTGGGTACCGGGTTGGCCGCGCGGGTGGTGCAGGGGCTGACGGCGTCGTTCTTCGCTCCGGCCGCGTTCGCCTATCTCGCCGAACGCATCGCGCCGCCGCGGCGGGTCTTCGCGCTCACCTGCCTGACCAGCTCGTTCCTCGCGGCGGGCGTGATCGCGCAGGTGCTCGCCCAACTCGTCGACGACGTGTTCGGCTGGCGGGCGGTGTTCGTGGCGGGGGCGGTGGGGTTCGCGATCTCGGCGGTGCTGTCGCGCGGGGTGCTCGAACCGGGTCACCGTGGCGACTCGGCGGCCTCGGTGGGCTCGGTCTTCACCGCGTTCGCCGCGCTGCTGCGCGCCCCACGGTTGGCCCTGCTCTACCTCAGCTGCCTTGCCGTGCTCGGCTCGTTCGTCGGGATCTACACCGGCGTGCAACTCGCGCCGCCCGAGGGCGTCGGCACCGGTAGCACCGCGCTACTGGCCCTGCGCGCCAGCGCGATCCCCGCCATGATCGCGGTCCCCCTGCTGGCCACCCGGCTGGCCGCGATCAACCCCGAACTGCGCCTGATCACCGCACTCGCGGCAGCCGGTGCCGCCGCGGCGATCACCGCCGTCCCACTCGGCGGAATCTGGGTGGCCACCTGGCTTTTCGTCTTCGTGGCGGCGGTGGCCGTAGCCGCCCCGGCCGCGGTGCAGGCCATCGCCGCCCAAGCGGGCGAAGCCAGAGGCGCGGCCACCGCCCTCTACACCTTCGCCCTCTTCCTCGGCGCCAGCGCGGGCCCCCAACTCGCCAACCTGGTCTCCGCACACGGCTTCACCGCCGTGGCCCTGGCGATCTCCGTCCTCGGCTTCGCCGCAGCCACCCTGGCTTTCGCCTCGACGAAGGTCCGATCCACCTGATCGCAACCCGATTCCGGTCCGTCACCCGGCGGACCGGAATCAGGCTTGCCCCCTCCCCGCACACCCACCATCCTTGCCAGATGAGCTCGCCACCCGAAGTCGTGTCCTTCGCCTCCTCGGCCCGCGAATTCTGCGCCACCATCGAGGCGATCGACGACACCCCGGCGGGCATCGAACTCCCTCGCGCCCTGGTCCCCTTGCTCGCCACCCTGATAGCCACAGCCAGCCGACTCCCCCGGGTGGAACCGACCGAGGCCACCGTCCCGACAACCATCGACCACGATGCCTGGTACGCGTGCTTCACGCGCTGCGCGACCGCCCTCGGCCCCCACGACATCTACTGGACGAACCGCGACCTCACCGACCCGGCCACCCAGCTCACCGCGGGCTCCGTGGCCGACGACCTCGCCGACATCTGGCGCGACCTCCGCACCGGCCTCACCGCCCTCGACACCGGCTCACCCTGGCAAGACGTCGTCTTCGACTGGCGCCTGTCCTACCTCGGCCACTGGGGCAACCACGCGACCGACGCCCTCCGAGCCCTCCACTCCACTCTCCACACCGATCTGCTCCAGCCTTGAACAACGCCGAATAGGTTCACCGGGTCCCTTGCTTCGATACGGCGTGGAGGCGTTCCCATCGGGCGCCCACTTCGCGCAGGGCGTCGCATCCCGGATATCCCGACCTGGACACTCACGGTCGGAGGGCGGATGCTCGTCGGCCGGGCTCGAACCGGCGGCCGTCCGGTGCTAGCCGGGTGCTCTACCGCTGAGCTACGACGAGCATCCGCTGTGCCGCCGACCGGGCTCGAACCGGCGTCCATCCGGTGAAGAGCCGGATGCTCTACCACTGAGCTACAGCGGGCAGGGTGATCGTGCCTCAGTTCGGGTGGGGGTGTCCAGTGGGTTGTCGGGAAAGCTCTTGTGCGTGGGTGGCTTTGACGGGTTTTCCGCTGAAGGCTCCGGCGCCGCGCAGCATGCTCGCCCAGAGCGGGTCGGCTACGGCTACGCCGTGGACCAGTTCGCGAGTGGGGCGGAAGGTGCCGACGGGGCCGGGGGGCTTGGGGCCGGTCCAGCCGCCGCGGTGGGGGTCGATACCCGCGATCTCGCAGTACTCGGTGACCTCGGCGGCGGTGCAGGTGGCGCGGCCGTCGAGCACCTCCCAGGGCAGCGGCAGTGCCGCCCACACCTGGGTGTCGGGGTGGAGTCCGGATCCGGTGGCGATGTGCCAGGCGGCCAGGTCACCGGCGATGAGCATCATGGCCTTGCCGGGACAGGCCACCTCGAGCAGACCGGTCGCGTCGGTGGCGGCCAGGCACGACAACCACGCCGCCCGGGCCGCGTTGTAGGCGCCGCAGAGCAGATTCCAGGTGGAGGAATCGTTGCCACGCCGCACGATCATCCGCTCGCGATCGAATTCGCTGGCGGTCCATACCTTTTCCAGCGCCGATGCCGTCGACCGCATGGTGTGGAACCACCGGCCGAGCAGCTCACCGCGCTGCTCCTCGGTGAGCCGGGCCAGCACCTCCTGGGTGGGATACGCCTGGGCGATCATCCACCAGTCGGTGTCGGCGTTGTGTCGACACCGCGCGAACAGCAGCTCGGCGATCTCGTCGAAGGGGTTGGCCCGGCCCGAGAGGGTGAATTCGCGGCGGAGTTTGCGCTTGGCCGTGAAGTAGGCGATGAAGCACGCGGCGTCCGGGTCGGCGCGGAAGCGGTCGAGGGTGAGTTCGGTGGCGAATCCGGTCTTGGCGAGCAGGGTGAGATGCCGTTTACCGCGCTCGAGGTCGAGGGTGTGCGCCTTGCTCGTCACTCGGCGCAGCGCGCGGAATCGCCGGTTGTACTGGCGCTTGGAGATGTCCATTCCGGCGGCGGCCCGGTCGTGCCGGTTGAGCCGGTCGGCGAGGAAGTCCGGACGCCGGGGGTCGAAACCGATCGCGGCGCCGACCTCGTGCGCGAACGACAGCAGTGACGCGGGCGCGTCGGCGTCCACGTCGGCGACGATGTCGAACAGTCGACTGGTGGCCGCGACCTGGTTCGCGCCACCCACCGGCGCCGCGAAATCATCGGGGAGGGAGGTCATCCCGTTCCAGCGCCCGGCGGCCCCAGCCACCTTGCCCACTCGCCGACGCTCGCCCTCCCCCATCTCGTCCTTCAGCGCGTACCAGACGAGCAGGGCCACACTTTCCGGGCGAAGCCGGGCGTTCAAGGTGGCGTGCAGTTGGATCAACGCCTCGTCGGGCTCCAATACCCCCGTATCCATGCCCAGATCATCACAAGAATGACCGGTGGCGGCAAACGGTTTCGCCGCCACCGGGCGGGGTCAGGGGTGGGTGGTGAATTCCTCGAAGGTGGGGGTGGGGAGTTTGAGTTGGGCGTGGATGTCGCCGCCGAGGCCGAAGTGGCCGATGGCGCCGCCGTAGTTCTGCTGGTAGCTCTGCCAGAGGACGACGACGCTGATGACGCGGTTGGCGCCGGGGGTGGTGGGGTCGGGGAAGGGGTTGGGGAGGGTGGCCCGGTAGGTGCCGGTGCCGTCGGGAGCGGAGATGAAGACGTTGGGTACGCCGAGTGGGCCTGGGCGGGTGGGCGATTCGGGATTCAGGTCACCGGAGCGCAGGGACATGACCGTGTAGAGCGAATCGGGGATCAGGCCGGTGAACTCGAACGCGAAGTGCGCCGAGCGTTCGTCGTCGCCGAGCGAGACGTCCAGCGTGCCACGGGCTTCCAACCACCGGCCGAGGGTGACCGGCTCGGTGAGTTTGCGGCCGTCCTCGGGACGCAGGTCGGGGATGGGGGCCTCGTGGAAGGGGTAGCTCGGACGGGTGACCGAGGCGGCGTCCGGGAGTTGGTCGGGGGCGAAGACCATCGGATAGTTGTTGGCGGGCAGGGGAAGTGGCAGCGTGTGCAGCACGAGCGCGCTGTCTTCGGCCGAGAGCTCGTCGGGTAGTTCGCGGACCACGGTGTAGGGCAGGTTCTCGCCGAACGGCGGTAGTGGCGTGTCGGCGGCGACCACGGCTCTGCCCCATCGACGCGTCACCGTGCCGTCGGGGCCCGCCTCGTTGAGGAAGCCGACTACGAGGAAATCGCCTGCCGCGTCGACTATTTCACTCGGCGGGTACAGCGGGCCCTGGGTGGTCGGGGTCAGCTCGTAGCGACGTTTCACCATACGGATGCCACTTTTCGGTCGTCGGAGAATTCGTTGCCCTCGGCGTCGCCGAGGCGGTCGCTCAGCAGACGCCAGGAGCCGGTTCGGGCGGCGGCGACCAGCTTGGGGTCGTCGCCGCGATACGCGGGGCGGGCCACCAGCCAGAGGAACGGCAGGTCGCTGGCGTGATCGCCGTAGCCCCAGGTGTCGTTGACGCTGATCGCGTGTTCGCGCAGGAACTCGACCACCGCCTCGCCCTTGGCGGCGCCGATCATCGGCCTGCGCACCTCACCGGTGAGTACGCCGTGCTCATCGAGCAGCGGTTCGGTGGCGATGACGTGGTCGGCGCCGACCGCCGCGGCGACCGGGGCGATCGCCGGGGCGAACGAACCCGACAGCAGCACCGTGCGCACACCGGCGGCCGCGTGTTCGCGCAGGGCCCGGACGGGCTCGGCGTAGAACGCGGCGCCCCCGGCCGCGAACTCGTCGAACCAGCGCTGCCCCGCCGCCACCAGCGCGGCGTACTCGACGCCGCGATAGGCCCGGTAGTACTCGCGATTGATCTCCTCGCGCGGGGCGCCCGCGTTCGCCCGCTGCTTGAGGTCGTCGGTGATCCGGGCGTATTCGCCGCCGTCGTCGCCCTGTTCGGCGAGCCAGAAACGCAGGAAGGTGAACATGGACTTGACCGTGATCACGGTCTCGTCCACGTCGAAGAACGCCGCACCCGAACTCATGCCGAAGCCTCGAGGTACGCGTCGACCGCCTTGGCGGCCTTGGCGCGCTCGATCTGGGCGATGCGCTCGTTGGGCAGGGCGGTGAACTCGATGCGCGCGTCGGCCACCGGCTTGCCGAACTGGTGCACCTCGGTCTCGATCCGGAACTGCAACTTGCCCGGGTCGTCGACGGAGACCGGGGTGAGCCGGGCGTGCAGGGTCGCGGGCAGCGGGAACAGGAACGAGGTGAACCGCAGGTCCACGTTGTTCCACACGATGTAGAAGTGCTCCTGCGGGCGGCGCACGCCGTACTCGAGTTCGAAGGCGGCCAGGAACAGCTGACGCACCGCCTCGATCACCACGATGCCCTGCACGTGCTCGCCGGTCTGGTGGTCCAGGAGCAGTTCGTTGTCGCCGTCCAGGCGCAGATCGGCCTGGAAGACGTTCTCCTCGGTCCTGGACAGGCCCGCCAGCAGCACATTGGAGTGCTGATACTTGTGCACATGGTGCCTGCGCGCGGGCTCGGCGATCTCGCCGACGACCCGCACCCGCAGGTGCGGCGCGTGCACCGCGGCCACGTGCTCGAGATAGTCGAGATCGTGCCGGGTGACGCCCTGTCCCAGGTGGACGGCCAGTTCCTGACTCGCGGGCAATCGCCCTCCGCGCAGCAACGCGACCAGTCCGGACACGGTGTGTACCCGGTCGTCGGCGGAGATGCCGAGGAATCGGTCACCGACCACCACGAAAGCGGTGGTCACGGTGGAATCGAGTTGGACAACAGACATGGATAGACCCTCCAGAAGGACGCTTATGGCGAGCAAGACGCCTCACCATCCGGTCGTCACCCGGAGCACCCCGCCGCCGATGGAGGGTTGCCGCCCAGCAAGCCGGGGCTCGATGCTGGAACTCGTGACCGTCGAAACGAAAGATATTCGGCCGCAATATTTTTGAACAGCGTTCGGAGCAGGGTGCAAATAATCCACCCACGGCACGAGGATCGGGCCGCGCCGGACGCCTATGCTGAGCGTTACCGAACGTCACACGATCCCGGAGGCAACGTTGCCGAACAATCTCGAAGCCAGCATCGACATCGCCGCGTCGCCGGAGCAGGTGTGGGCGGTGCTCGCCGATCTCAAGCGGATGCCCGAGCTGAGCCCGACCACCCTGAAGATGATCGCGCTGGGCGGGGTCCGGGTCGGCGCGCTGACGGTCAACGTCAACAAGGACGGCTGGAAGGTGTGGCCGACCACCTCGCGCATCGTCGCGTTCGAGCCGAACAAGACCCTGGCCTTCCGGATGCTGGAGAACCGCACCGTGTGGCGCTACGAGCTCGAGCCCACCGCGAGCGGCACCCGCGTGGTGGAGACCCGCACGGTCGACCCCAAGGGCATCCCCGCGCCGGTGCGCACCCTGGTCAACGCCGCCGCCGGTGGTGAGGACAAGTTCGAGGCCGACCTGGTCGCGGGCATGCACGAGACCCTCGCCCGGGTGAAGGCCGCCGCCGAACGCTAGGCCCTTTTTCGCGAGAGCCCGCCGGATCTTTCCGGCGGGCTCTCGTCGTTGTCAGACCAGGTCGGCGCGGATCTCGTCGAGTGCCTCCGCCGCGCGGACCAGCATCGCCGTGAGCGCGGCCAGTTCCTCGTCGGTGAAGCGCTGCGCGAGCGTGCGCTCGACCGCGATGGCACGCACATCGGCGGCTTCGGTGAGGGCGCGGCCCGCCTCGGTGAGCCGGGTCTCCAGGATGTTCTTGTGCCATTCGTGGGGCGTGCGCTCGACCAGGCCGCGGTCCTGCAGGTTGGTCAGGACGGTGTTCATCGTGGGCGGGGTGACGCCGACCAGCCGGGCCAGGGCGGCGGCGGAGATGCCGGGGTGTTCGGCGAGGTTCAGCAGCGCGCTGTACTGCGGGACGGTCAGGCCAGCCGGTTTCAGCGCGGCCGTCTTGGTCGCCATCAGCGCCTGTTCGGCGCGCTTGAGGTACGAACCGAGCCGGTCGGCGGCGGGCATGGACGTCATGGGTGCATGGTATCCGGTCATCATTCGATAACTGTCTTGACGATCATAAAGGTTCTAATCTATGTTTCTGCTCATCGTTAGATGTTTGGATTTACCTCACTGAGAGGGTTCATCATGATGAGGACCATCGGCGTCGCCGCCCTGGCCGCCTGCTGTCTGGCCGCGACGGCCTGCGGGACCGACGAACCCGCGACCGCCGCCACCCTGAGCACGGCCTATGAGCTGCCCGGGACCGCCGTGTATCCCGAGGGCATCGGGCTCGACGCGCGCACCGGCGACACCTATGTGGGGTCCTTCGCCGACGGGTCGGTCTATCGCGCCACGGCCGGGGCCACCCGCGCCGAGGTGTTCCTGCCCGCGGGCGCGGACGGTCGCAAGACCACCAACGGGGTGAAGGTCGACGCCGACGGGCGGTTGTGGGTGATCGACTCCGGAGTGGGCGTCACGATGTACGACACCGGGTCGCGGGCGCTGCTGGGCCGGTTCACGGTGCCCGGGGACGGGCCACGGTTCGTCAACGACCTGGATTTCGGCGCCGACGGGTCGGCCTATCTCACCGACAGCGTGCGCAATGTGATCTATCGGGTGTCACCGGAGCAACAGCGTTCCGGCGGTGGTGAGTTCACCGTCGCCGCGACGGTGGAGGCGGCGGAGGCGCTGGCGCTCAACGGCATCGTCGTCGATCGAGACGCGAACTACCTGCTGGTGGTGGCGATGACGCCGGGCGAGCTGTATCGCGTCGACCTCGGCGGTGGACCGACGCGCAAGGTGACGCTGGTGGGCGGCGACCTGCGCCACGGTGACGGAATGGAGTTGCGCGACAACACCCTCTGGGTGGTCCACAACACCGACAACACGATCAGCCGGTGGACGCTCACCGACGACGGCGCCACGGCCACCCGCGACAGCGAATTCCACGATCCCGCCCTGCACGTCCCCACCACGATGGTGCACGTGGGTGATCGGGCGCTGATCGTGTCGTCGCAGTTCGACAAGGGCGGGCCGCTGGGTGCGGAGGGGACGCCGGGGCCGTTCGTGGTGACGGCGGTCGACGGGCTCTAACCGGCGACGAATTCGCGCAGGACCGCGACGAATTCGTCGGGCTGCTCGACCTGCGGGGAATGACCGGCGTGCTCGACCAGATGGGTGCGCGCGCCCGCGGCGGCGAAGCGGGCCAGGGTCTCGGCGCTGTCGTAGAGATGGTCGTGACGGCCGTGCACGGCCAGGACCGGCTGGGTCAGCGCGGCCACGCGGGCGTCGAGGGGGTCGGCGGCGAAATCCTCGGCGCGAGCGCCGACGGTGTAGGCCAGACCGGCGGGGACGGCGGTGCGGAAATCGCGCACCACCGCGTCGGCCAGGCCGGGGGCGGAACTCCAACGGAAGCGCGGGGCGAAGACGGTGCGGTTGGCCAAGCGGATCACCACGCTCGGCGTCCAGCGCTGCGCCAGGCGCACCGACCAGGGCCGGACCACCCAGCGCGCGACGGCCGGGATGCTCGCGGCCCGGTAATCGGGGGCCTGGCCGACCACCACCACTTTGGCCACGCGCGGCGAGCGGGCGGCCGCGGCCAACGCCAGTTCGGCGCCGAAGGAGTGGCCGACGATCGTCACCTCGGTCAGCGCGAGTTCGTCGAGGAGTTCCACGATCGGCCTCGCCCTGGTGTCGGCGGCGAAATCGCCGGAGTGCGCGCCCTGTTCGTGGAGGTCGACGCGGATCACGCGGTACTCACCGCTGAGCCGTTCGGCCACGGCGGCGAACCAGTCGACCGAACCGGGGATGCCGTGCAGGCACACGATCGGGGCGGCGGTTGTCGGTCCCTCGTCCAGAAACAGCACGCGACCAGCCTATCCGGGCCGCTGTCATACCCCCTCTACAGCGGCATTCGCCCCGCGTAGCAGTGCATTCGGCGCGGGTGCACGATGCCGGGACGTGCAACGGTGGCGGTTATCGGCCGGGTGGAATACGCTTCGCCGCGGATGAAACGCCTCTTGGAGGGACCAGTGATCACTCCGAACAGGCCGGAGGACGTAACCGAAGCCGGGCACAAGGTGCCGTTGACCCAGTTGATACACCTGATGGCCGAGTATCAGCATCTGGGCGCGCACCGTGACACCTTCCTCGCCGCCCCCGCCGACGACACCTTCGTGCGCGGCTGCGGCATCGTCGCGGGGACCATCGCCACCATCGGCGTCATCTGCGTGGGCGTCGGCGCCTGGCAGGGCGGGCTCGCGCTGCTGGTGATGGCGGCGGTGCCGGTGCTGCTGGCGATGCGGCGCGGGTTGATCAACCGGCGCAATCGCGCGGCGCGCATCGATCTGTTCGACTACGGCGTCACGGTGTACCGGTCCGGGCAGCGGGTGGCCGGGTTCCGGTGGGACAGCATCGAAGTCCGGCAGGAGGCGATCCCCTTCCACGACACCACCGCCGTCACCTACCTGCTGACGCTGAGCGGCCCCGGCGCCGAGGCCACCATCGACGAGGAGGGCTTCGCCCGCGCCCGCGAGTGGGCCCGCGCCATCCAGTCCGCCGTCACCGCCACCCAACTCCCCGCCGCCGTGGCCGCCATCGACGACGGCGAGACCGTCACCTTCGGTGACCTGGGCCTTTCCCTGGACGCCCTCACCTTCCGCGGCGAGTCCTTCGGCTGGGCGGACATCCAGCTCATCGACGCCCGCAGCGGCCACATCCGCATCAAACTCACCGGCACCTGGCGCTCCCTGGCCCCCGTGAGCACCATCCCCAACTTCTACATCTTCAACGAACTCGCCGAACGCCTCCGCCTCACCCCGGTCGGCTAGCGGACTTCACGGCTGCAGGCCGAGAATCAGGCGCACCGAGGACTCGACCCGACGCAACTCGGCCGGGGCGAGAACCCCGAGTTTGCGGCGCAGGCGGGGCTTGGCCACCGTGTGCAAGTCCGCGCAATTCACGTAGGACTCGGCGTACTTGGTCAGTCCGCAATCCGGTCCGACCGGAACGTGGGTCACCGTGGGGCCGGGGGTGCCTGTGATCAGCGCGACCGTCACTGCGGAAAGTGGCTCGGCGACGCGATTGACCGTCAGGACGACGACCGGGTGCGGCCCGACCGGCTGAGGCAGCGCGCACGACCAGACTTCCCCCCGTAGCGCGGTTCCCGCGCTTACCACTGCATCTCGTCGACGGCGGCGAGCTCGGCCTCGCTCGGTTCGACCGCGCCCTCCGGCAGCGGAGCCTTCCGCTCGACGTAGAACGCACGGATCTCCTCGGCCGCACCGACCTCGGCAGCTTCGCGCGCGAGCAGCCGCAACCCTTCACGCAAGGCATCGGAGGTCGAGTCGATGCGCAGCGTGCGCATGACTTCCCGCAAGGCCGCCAGCTCGTCGCTGCGGAGTCTGACCTGCGCCAAGCGGCTGGGGCCGAGCGAAGTCACCGTGGCACGGCCCTTCTTTCCACCGACCCGCTTGCGGGTAACCGCGTCACCGTCTTGTCGTACAGGTGTCATACAACCAGTGTGGGCCACCGCCGCGTCCTCGTCAAACGCCCGAAGAGCTCATGCGCACGCTACGTCAGAACAATACGACGAAGGCCGACCCACCCGGAGGTGGATCGGCCTTCGCGGTTCGCGAGAACCGCTGATCAGGAGATCAGAAGTCCATGCCGCCCATACCACCGGTCGGGTCGCCCGCGGGGGCGGCCTTCTCCGGCTTGTCGGCGACGACGGCCTCGGTGGTGAGGAACAGGGCCGCGATGGAGGCCGCGTTCTGCAGGGCCGAACGGGTGACCTTGACCGGGTCGGCGACACCGGCGGCCAGCAGGTTCTCGTACACGCCGGAATCGGCGTTGAGGCCCTCGCCCTCGGGCAGGTTGGACACGCGCTCGGCGACCACGCCGGGCTCGAGACCCGCGTTGAAGGCGATCTGCTTCAGCGGAGCCGACAGCGCGACGCGCACGATGTTGACACCGGTCGCCTCGTCGGCGGTCAGGCCCTCGAAGCCCTCCAGCGCCGGAGCGGCCTGCAGCAGGGCCACGCCACCACCGGCGACGATGCCCTCTTCGACGGCGGCCTTGGCGTTGCGCACGGCATCCTCGATGCGGTGCTTGCGCTCCTTGAGCTCGACCTCGGTGGCGGCACCGGCCTTGATCACCGCGACGCCACCGGCCAGCTTGGCCAGGCGCTCCTGCAGCTTCTCACGGTCGTAGTCCGAATCCGAGTTCTCGATCTCGGTGCGGATCTGCGCCACGCGGCCCTTGATGGCCTCCGCGTCGCCCGCGCCCTCGACGATGGTGGTCTCGTCCTTGGTGACGACGACCTTGCGCGCCTGGCCGAGCAGCTCGATGCCAGCGGTCTCCAGCGAGAGGCCGACCTCTTCGCTGATGACCTCGCCACCGGTGAGGATGGCGATGTCGGCGAGCTGGGCCTTGCGGCGGTCACCGAAGCCGGGGGCCTTGACGGCGACGGACTTGAAGGTGCCGCGGATCTTGTTCACGACCAGGGTCGACAGGGCTTCGCCCTCGATGTCCTCGGCGATGATCAGCAGCGGCTTACCGGCCTGGATGACCTTCTCCAGCAGCGGCAGCAGGTCCTTGACGGTCGAGATCTTCGACGACACCAGCAGGATGTACGGGTCCTCGAGGACCGCTTCCTGACGCTCGGGGTCGGTGACGAAGTAACCGGAGATGTAGCCCTTGTCGAAGCGCATACCCTCGGTCAGCTCCAGCTGGAGGCCGAAGGTGTTGCTCTCCTCGACGGTGATGACACCTTCCTTGCCGACCTTGTCCATCGCCTCGGCGATGAGCTGGCCGATGGCGGCGTCACCGGCGGAGATACCAGCGGTAGCAGCGATCTGCTCCTTGGTGTCGATCTCCTTGGCGGTGTCGAGCAGCTTGGCGGTGACGGCCTCGACGGCCTTCTCGATGCCGCGCTTCAGGCCGAGGGGGTTCGCACCGGCCGCGACGTTGCGCAGACCCTCGCGCACCAGCGCCTGGGCCAGCACGGTGGCGGTGGTGGTGCCGTCGCCCGCGACGTCGTCGGTCTTCTTGGCGACTTCCTTGACCAGCTCGGCGCCGATCTTCTCGTACGGGTCCTCGAGGTCGATCTCCTTGGCGATGGACACACCATCGTTGGTGATCGTGGGGGCGCCCCACTTCTTCTCGAGCACGACGTTGCGACCCTTCGGGCCCAGCGTCACCTTGACAGCGTCGGCGAGGGCGTTCAGACCCCGCTCGAGGCCGCGACGGGCCTCTTCGTCGTACGCAATTGTCTTGGCCATTGCGTTGAGATCCTCCACATGTCTATGGCTGACACACGAGACGACCGCTGGTTGGATCGCCCCACAAGTACGCTGGCCAGGTGCGGTGCCCGCGACGGACGACCGAGGGTGTCGATGGAACCCGATCTCACCGTCCCGACCTGGCACTCAACAGTCGAGAGTGCCAAGGCATTTTTAGCACTCGAGGACCGAGAGTGCAAGGTCGGTCCCGATGTCACTCCCCTTCGGCGGGTTTCAGAAAAGCGGCCAGCAACTCCACCAGGTCCGCCTCGACGCGGGCCTTGTCCAGGCCGAGGTCGCTGAGCACGCCGGTGCCGTTCTCCTGCTCGAGCAGGGCCAGCAGGATGTGCTCGGTGCCGATGTAGTTGTGCCCGAGGCGCAGCGCCTCCCGAAAGGTCAGTTCCAGCACCTTCTTGGTCTCGCCGTCGAACGGGATGAGGGCGGGTACCTCGGCGTCGGCGGGCGGGAGGGTGGCCGTGGCGGCAGCGCGCACCGCGTCGAGCGTGACGCCGCGCGCCTCGATCTCGCGCGCGGCCAAGCCCTCGGACTGGCCGATGAGCCCGAGAATCAGGTGCCCGAGGGTGATCTGGGCATTGCCCACCGCGCGCGCCGATTCCTGGGAACCGACGACGACCTGCCGGGCGCGGTCGGTGAACTTGGCGAACCCGGCCTGCGGGTCCATGGCCGCGGCGTCACCGGGCTGCTTGGGGACGAACCGCTTCTGCGCGGCCTGCTTGCTGACGCCCATATTGGCGCCTATCTCGGTCCAGGAGGCGCCGGAGCGGCGGGCCTGATCGACGAAGTGGCCGATCAGATGATCGGCCACTTCGCCCAGATGGTTGGCGGCGACCACGGCATCGCTGAGCTGGTCGAGGACATTGTCGGGGCGGGCCTTCTTGATGCCGTCGATCAGATCGTCGAGGCGGAAGTTGGGAGTGCTCATGCGTCAACTCTAGGTTGACGATTCCCGCGCGTCAACCATTGGTTGACGATTGGTCAGCGGGCGCCCACCGACATGCCAGCGCCGCGCACGATCAACTCCTTGACCCACGCGCCGAGTCGTCCGTGCAGGACGGTCCGGGCCGGGCGGTCGTCGGGGGTGAGCACCTGGATGACGGCGGCGCGGCGGCCCAGGCTCAGGCACTGCAGGTAGTAGCGGAAGCGCATCGGCTTCGGCTCGGCGCCCCGGGCGCGCGCGGCGATCGCGCGGGCGAGGTAACCGCCGGTGGGGATGGCGGTGGCGCAGGCCATCCGGAGCGGCCGGTCGCCCGGACCGGTCATCAGGGCCGCGTCGCCCGCCGCGTAGACGGCGGGATGCGAGCGCGAGCGCAGGGTCTCGTCGGTGCGGACGCGGCCGTGCTCGTCGACCTCGAGTCCGGCGCGGCGGGCAAGGTCGGGGACGGTGAAACCGGCGGTCCACACGACGGTCGCGGCGGGCACGACGGTGCCGTCGGCCAGCAGCACGCCCTCGGGCAGCACCTCGACGACCTTCGCCTCGGTGCGGATCTCGACACCGAGATCGGCCAGGGCACCGCCGATCCGCTCGACCGCGCGCGCCGACAGCCAGGCGCCGGGCGCGCGCACGCCGAGCAGCGTCACGAGCGATTCCGGGTGCGCCTCGGCCAGTTCCGCCGCCAGTTCGATCCCCGTCGCCCCGGCGCCGACCACGACCACCGGACCGGCGGGCAGGGTCCGCACGTCCTCCGGGGTGGCCAGGCAGCGGGCGTGTTCGACCACGCCGGGCACGCTGCGGTCGGCGGCGCTGCCCAGCGCGTAGACCAGAGTGTCGTAGGCGAGTTCGGTCCCGGTGTCGAGGCGGACGCGTCGGGCCGCCGGGTCCAGATCCGTGACTCGCGCCTGAATGAACTCGATACCCTTGTCCCCCAGCATCTTCCGCAGATCCCAGCGCCGCACCCGCTGCCCGGCGACGGCCTGGTGCAGGCGGACCCGTTCGACGAACTCCGCACGTGTGTCCACGACGGTGATCCGCGCACCGCGCATCGAGCGGGCGAGCCCGCGCGCGGCGGCGAGGCCCGCGTATCCCGCGCCGAGGACGACGATTCGCTGCTGCTGACCGGTCATGATGTGGCTCCTCTCGACAACGCCGACACCAACCAGACCGGACAGCCCCCGATTTCCTGACAGTCCGGCGCCGTGATCCGGGTCACGCCTCGGCGGCGACCAGGAAACGCAGCTTGTCGGGGTTGACCACGATGCGGACCACCTCGACGCCGCCGTGCTCGGCGAGGTCGAACAGCATCACGGCGGTCGGGAGCACACCGTCGGCGCGCACCACCAGGGCGAGTTCCCCGTTGATCCGGTCCAGGGTCACCGCACTCTCGGGCGTGAGGTGCCTGGCCAGGCCGATCAGATAGCGCGCAACCAGCTCCGGCCCGGTGACCGGGCGCCGCGCCGCGGTGACCTTGCCGCCACCGTCGGCCATCGACATCACGTCATCGGTGAGCAGCGTGCGCAGACCGGCGACGTCGCCCTCGGACGCGGCCCGCAGGAACTGCTCGATCAAGGCGCGGGCCCGGTCCTCCGGCACCGGGAAACGCGGCTTGCCCGCCCGTAGACGAGTGCTCGCGCGATGCAGGATCTGCTGGGAATTGGCCTCGGTGAGATCGAGCATGGTGGCGATCTCGGCGTGCGGATAGCCAAACGCCTCGCGCAGGACGAACACCGCGCGCTCGACCGGATTGAGCCGTTCCATCGCCGTGAGCAGGGCGATCGACACCGATTCGCGCTCCTCGAGCGACTCCAGCGGGCCCAGCGCGCCGGTGGGCACCGGTTCGGGCAACCATGGGCCGACATAGGTCTCGCGGCGGGCCCTGGCCGAGACCAAGGCGGTGCGGCACAGGTTCATGGTGACGGTCGTCAGCCATGCCTCGGCATCGGCGATGCGGGCGCGATCGGCCGCCGACCAGCGCAGATACGCCTCCTGGACGACGTCCTCGGCCTCGGTGGCCGCACCGAACATGCGGTAGGCGAGGCCGAACAGCCGTGGGCGATGGGTCAGGAACTCGGTGACGGTCGCTGATTCCACGAGATCCCCTCGAGTGCGGGTCGGGCGGGAGGGCGCCGGGGTGCTCGCCGCGTTTCCGGCGGCCGTTAGAGTATGGGCAACCCCGGTACCCGGAAAGGAACACCCTCTCATGCTTGTTACCGCGATCGAAGTGCTCTTCTACTCGGCGATTGCCCTCACCGTCTGGTTCATGGGCTACATGGCCTACCGCCTGGTGACCGACGAGTCCAACCGCTGACCAGCACCGATCCGGGAACTACCGCGGTCTGCGCAGCCGTAGGCGCGCCGACCCGCGGATAGCCGGGCGGCGGATGCCCGGCATCTTGCGCTGCGCGCGGCGCTGGGCACGTCGTTCGGCGGGCTTGTGCTGCCAGGTCTCCGGGCGCGCGGCCACCCAGCGCGCCGAGCGCCAGGCGAACGGGATGTGCGCCAGGTACAGGCCGACCAGGATCAGCAGCAGCACGATCGGGTAGGTCACCAGCAGAGCCGCGGCCAGCGCGGTCAGCACGAGCAGGCCCGCGGCGGCCTGCGGCGCCACCGAGACCGACTTCATCGCCAGCGTCGGGATGGTGCTCACGCACAGCAGCGCGGCGAAGATGGTCCAGGCGGCCACGAAGGTGAAGCCGTCCCACCAGCCGTCACCGAACTGCACCTTCAGCGCGATCGGAACCAGGGCGATCAGCGCACCCGCCGGGGCGGGGACGCCGACGAAGTACTCCCGCGCCCAGTTGGGGCGGGAGTCGTCGTCGAGCAGGGTGTTGAATCGGGCCAGGCGCAGCACCAGGCTCACCGCGTACAGCAGGGCCACGATCCAGCCCGCGCTGTAGCCGTCGAGCAGCGTCACGTAGAGCACCAGCGCCGGGGCGACGCCGAAGGAGATCGCGTCGGACAGCGAGTCCAGCTCCGCGCCCATCTTGGTGGTGGCGTCGAGCATGCGCGCGAGCCTGCCGTCGAGGGTGTCGAGCACCGCGGCGGCGCCGACCATCGCCAGCGCGATGCCCAGCTCACCGTCGAGGCCGAACTTCACCGCCGACAGGCCCGCGCACAGCGCGAGGATGGTGACGACGCTGGGCAGCAGACGCACCGAACGAGGGCGCTTACGTCGCGAGGAGTGCGCCTGTTCGATCATCCCAGCACAGCCAGGACGGTTTCGGCCCCGATCGTGCGCTGGCCGGGGTTCACCAGCAGTTCGGTGCCGACCGGGAAATAGGTGTCGACGCGGGAGCCGAAGCGGATCAGGCCGTAGGTGTCACCGATGGTGAGCACGTCGCCCACGCGCGCGTCGCAGACGATGCGGCGGGCGATCAGGCCCGCGATCTGCACCACGACGACCTGCTTGCCGTCGGCGGTGTCGATCAGCATGCTGTTGCGCTCGTTGGCGTCGGAGGCCTCGGGCAGGTCGGCGGAGAGGAACTGCCCCGGCTGGTGCAGCACCTCGCGCACGGTCCCGGACACGGGCACACGCTGGACGTGCACGTCGAGCACCGACAGGAAGATGCTCACCCGCGGCAGCGGCTGATCGCCGAGACCGAGCTCGGCGGGCGGCACCGCGGTGTCGACCAGGGCGACCTCACCGTCGGCGGGCGCGACCACCACACCGGGACGGTTCGGCGGGACCCGGTGCGGGTGCCGGAAGAACGCCGCGCAGGCGCCCGCGGCGGCCAGACCGGCCCGGCGCACCCACTTGTTCTTCCCGCCGACGACCGCGACCGCCAGCGGCACCGCGACGAACGGCAGACCGGCGGGATGCAGCGGGGGTACGGCGGCCCGGACCAGGTCGACGACATGGCCGACTCCGGTGGTCTCGGGGGTGCCGGGCGGGGTGGGGCGGCGTGCCACGGATTCCCTCTTTCGTGTGACGACAACAGCGCTCACACCTTACGGGAACCCCGCCGCTTCCACCCGTGGTCAGTGTGCCGCTTTGCGTCCGGTGAACAGTTTCACCAGGTACAGCAGGACGCAGGCGCCCGCCAGACAGGTGAAGAAACTGAATATCCAGCCAGCGCCTTCGACGTCGACGCCGAAGAGGCTGAGAATGAAGCCGCCGAGCAGGCCGCCTACGACACCGACGACGATATTGAGCAGGATCCCCTGCTGCGCGTCGGTCTTCATGAACTTGCTCGCGATCCATCCGGCGAGACCGCCGATGATGATCCAACTGATGATGCCGAGTCCGAGCATGGTGTCCTCGATCCCTCGATGGGCCGGGCGAGCAATCGCCTTCTCTCCAAGGTATACCCCCGACCAGTTGTGACATAAGACACGACTTTCCAACAAGATCACGCTAATATGAGGGCGCCTCATGTCTTCGCGTTCACATGCTGTCCACACGCGAGCTACGGGCGAGGCGGCACGGATTTCGATGGCTCGGGTACACCCGGCGGTGCGACCGCAGGTTGACAGGTACATAGGAGACGCACAATGGCTGCTCGAATCGCCCAGACGACGGGTGCGGAGCACACCGCAATTCTCGGATTGGGCGTCTACCGCCCGGCCCGGGTGGTCACCAACGACGAGGTCGCGGGGCCGATCGACTCGAGTGACGAGTGGATCCGCACCCGGTCGGGGATCAAGACCCGCCGCTTCGCCTCGGCGGAGGAGACCATCCAGAGCATGAGCGTGGCCGCGGCCCGCGACGCCATCGCCGCGAGCGGGGTCGCCGCCGATCAGGTCGACTGCGTCATCGTCGCCACCTCGACGCACTTGCTGCTCACCCCCGCCGTCGGGCCGCGCATCGCGACCGAACTGGGGATGACCGGGGCGGCCGCGTTCGACATCTCGGCGGGGTGCGCCGGGTTCTGTCACGCGCTGGGGATGGCCTCGGATCTGGTGCGCGCGGGCACTTCTCAGCACGTGCTGGTGATCGGTGTCGAACGGCTCACCGACGCACTGGACTTCACCGACCGCTCCACCGCCTTCCTGTTCGCCGACGGCGCGGGCGCGGTGCTGGTCGGCCCCGCCGAGGAACAGGGCATCGGCCCGACCGTGTGGGGCTCCGACGGCACCCAGCACCACGCCATCCGCCAGACCAAGGACTGGATGGAGTTCTTCACCGAGATCGACGAGCTGGGCACCGACGCGGTGCGCCCCTATCTCACGATGGAGGGCACGGCGGTGTTCCGCTGGGCGGCGCACTCGCTGGAGAAGGTGTGTCGCGAGGCGATCGACCGGGCCGGACTCACCACCGACGACCTGGACGCGATGATCCCGCACCAGGCCAACGGCCGGATCATCGAGATCATGGCCAGGGTGCTGAAGCTGCCGGAGAATTGCGCGCTGGCCAACGACATCGAGGAGTCCGGCAACACCTCCGCTGCCTCGATCCCGTTGGCCATGGAGGCGCTGCTGCGCAAGGGCGAGTCGAAGCCGGGCGACGCCGCCCTGCTGATCGCCTTCGGCGCCGGACTGTCCTACGCCGCACAGGTTGTCACGCTGCCCGCCTGGCAGTGACGTAGCTGGCAATCGCCGCCGAAACGCCGGTGGCCTGCGACGACGCGGGCCACCGGCGCGTCGGCTCGCCGTGTCCACCTTGTCCCGGTTGCACCGACTCGGGCCTGCTGGCAAACTCTTCGCTATCGACTCGCTGACCGAAGGCGTTCAGCCCAGCGTTCCCGTCGTCAACCCGAGGTGATCGGCCGTGAAACTGCGCTCACTCCTGCCCCGCAGGCACATCAACCATGTCCCGTTGCTGCCGACCATCGAGCCCGAGGACGGCTTCGCGCTGCCCGACGCGTTCGTGCCGCGCGGCACCCGTCACAAACGCGAGGAACGCCTCGAACGCCTGCTCACCCCCACCGAGCTCGACCTGGTACTCCACCATCAGCTCTGACCCCGGGCAGAGGGGATACTCGAGTAGTGAGCACTCCCGCGGTAACCAAACCGGCCATTCTGAGCGTTGACGACGATCCCGGAGTCTCCCGGGCGGTGGTGCGCGACCTGCGCCGCCGCTACGGCGCCGACTACCGGATTCTGCGGGCCGAATCGGGACCGCAGGCGCTCGAGGCGCTGCGCGAGATGAAGCTGCGCGGCCAGCCGGTGGCGGTGCTGATCGCCGACTACCGGATGCCCGGGATGGACGGCATCGAGTTCCTGGAGCAGGCGATGGACCTGCACCCCTACGCCCGCCGGGTCCTGCTGACCGCCTACGCCGATACCAACGCCGCGATCGACGCGATCAACGTCATCGATCTCGACCACTACCTGCTCAAGCCGTGGGACCCGCCGGAGGAGAAGCTCTATCCGGTGCTCGACGGGCTGCTCGACGCCTGGCGCGGCGCCGAGCAGCGGCCGGTGCACGAGACCAAGGTGGTGGGCGATCGCTGGTCGCCGCGTTCCTCGCAGGTGCGAGAGTTCCTGGCGCGCAACCAGTTGCCGTATCGCTGGTATCCCGTCGACGAACCCGAGGGCACCCGGCTGCTGGAGGCGGCGGGCGCCGATCCGCTGACCTGTCCGGTGGTGATCACCCCGGCGGGCGACGCGCTGATCCAGCCCACCGATAGCGAGCTGGCCGAAAACGTCGGTCTCGCAGTGCAACCCAGCGGGGATTTCTACGACCTGATCGTCGTCGGCGGTGGGCCAGCCGGACTCGGTGCGGCGGTGTACGGCGCGTCCGAGGGCCTGCGCACGGTGCTGGTGGAGCGCACCGCGACCGGCGGACAGGCCGGGCAGAGTTCGCGGATCGAGAACTATCTCGGCTTCCCCGACGGGCTCTCCGGGGCACAGCTGGCCGATCGGGCGCGCAGGCAGGCCAACAAGTTCGGCGCGGAGATCATCACCACCCGCGATGTGGTGGGACTGGAGGTCAACGGGTCGGCGCGCACGGTGCGCTTCGCCGACGGCGGGCGGTTGTGCGCGCACACCGTGCTGATCGCGACCGGTGTCGACTACCGCCGTCATCCGGCGCCGGGTGTGGACGAATTCACCGGGCGCGGCGTGTATTACGGCTCGGCGATGACCGAGGCCGCCGACTGCGCCGACCAGGACGTCTACATCGTCGGCGGGGCGAACTCGGCGGGGCAGGCGGCGGTGTTCCTGTCGCGCAACGCCCGCCGCGTGCACATCGTGGTGCGGGGCGACTCGCTGGAGAAGTCCATGTCGCACTATCTGATCCAGCAGATCGCGCAGATCCCGAACATCGTGGTCCGCACCGAGACCGAGGTGGTCGGGGTCGACGGGGACGACCACCTCGAGCGGATCATCCTGCGCGACAACCGCGCCGGTACCGAGGAGAAGGTGGAGGCGCAGCGGCTGTTCCTGTTCATCGGCGCCGCGCCGCAGACCGGCTGGCTCGACGGCGTGGTGGTGCGCGACGACGCGGGCTATGTCCTGGCCGGGCCCGACCTGATGGTCGACGGCGCCCGTCCGGCGGGCTGGGAGCTGCCGCGTCCGCCGCATCATCTGGAGACCAGCGTGCCGGGTGTGTTCGTCGCCGGTGACGTGCACGCCGAATCCGCCAAGCGGGTCGCCTCCGCCGTCGGCGAGGGCGCGATGGCGGTCATGCTCGTCCACCGGTATCTGGCATAGGAGTGCGGATGGGGTTGATCTGTGATCCGGAGGAACTGCGCACGCTGTTCCTGTTCGAGAAGCTCGACGACGAGCAACTGGCCCAGCTGTGCGCGGTCGGGCGGATCGAGTACATCGAGCCGGGGCAGGTGTATCGCGAGGGCGACCCGGCCACCTGCTTCTATGTGCTCATCGAGGGCGAGGTGCGGCTGACCAAGCTCTCCGGCGGTATCGAGATCGAGGTCAATCGCACCGATCACCGGGGCGTGTACGCCGGGGCCTGGATGGCCTATCTCGGCGACAAGGTGAGCCAGGATTACGCCGGTTCGATGTATGTCGAGCGGCGGTCGCGGTTCCTGGTGCTGGACGCGGCGGAGTTCGCGCGGATGGTCACCGAGTGGTTCCCGATGGCGGTGCATCTGCTCGAGGGCGCGTTCTTCGGCGGGCAGAAGTCGAGTCAGCGCATCGCCGAGCGGGAGCGGCTGCTGGCGCTGGGCTCGCTCTCGGCCGGGCTCACCCACGAACTCAACAATCCGGCGGCCGCCGCCGTACGGGCCACCGCCGGGCTGCGCGAACGGGTGGCCGGGATGCGGCACAAGCTCAAGATGATGGCCACGGGCAAGTTCCCGCCCGACGCGCTGGTGCAGCTGGTCGAGTTGCAGGAACAGGCCGCCGAACAGGTCGCCAAGGCACCCGACCTCAGCCCGCTCGAAGCCGCCGATCGCGAGGACGCGCTGGCCGACTGGTTCGCCGACCAGGGCATCGACGACGGCTGGAACCTCGCGCCCACCTTCGTGCAGGCCGGACTGGACGTCGACTGGCTCGAGGGCGTACGGGCCACCCTCGAGTCGTGCCGGGCGCAGGTGTTCGAGGGCGCGATCCGCTGGCTGAACTACACCATCGAGACCGAGCTGCTGATGAACGAGGTGGCCGACTCCACCACCCGCATCTCCACCCTCGTCGGCGCGGCCAAGCAGTACTCGCAGATGGACCGCGCGCCGTATCAGGTCGTCGACCTGCACGAACTGCTCGACTCGACGCTGGTGATGCTCAACCGCAAGCTCGGTGACGGGGTGCGCCTGGTCAAGGACTACGACCGCGCGCTGCCGCCGCTGCCCTGCTTCGCCGCCGAACTCAACCAGGTGTGGACCAACCTGATCGACAACGCGGTCTACGCGATGAACGGCGAGGGCACCCTCACCGTGCGCACCTACCAGGAGAACGACTGCGCCGCCGTCGAGATCGGTGACACCGGTCCCGGCATCGCGCCCGAGGCGAAGGGCCGCATCTTCGAGCCGTTCTTCACCACCAAACCGGTCGGCGACGGCACCGGGCTCGGGCTCGACATCTCGTTCCGGATCGTGGTCAACAAACACCACGGCGACATCCGGGTCGAATCCGAACCGGGCGACACGCGTTTCATAGTCCGGCTGCCATTGAATCCCCAGGCAGAATCGGGAGAACAGTAGTCGTTCTCGGCCCGCCCCCGGTTCTGGACTGACCGAAGGGTGCGACGAAGGAGTACCCGTAGGGAGGGAAGAACCGGGGTTACAGGGCCGAGAACCGCGGCGCCAGCCGCCCATGTTACGGAGGTCTGAGATGTCCGAGGACGGGATCGATGTGAGCGCGGCGCCGAGTGGGCCGGGGTGCGCGGAGTGCACCGCGGCGGGCGGCTGGTGGGTGCATCTGCGCCGGTGCGCCGAATGCGGGCACGTGGGCTGCTGTGACAGTTCGCCCAGTCAGCACGCGACCAAGCACTTCGCCTCGACCGGGCACCCGTTCGTGCAGAGTTTCGAGCCCGGCGAGGACTGGTTCTGGAACTTCACCACCAGCGAGATGTACAGCGGTGGGCCCGAGCTGGCGCCGCCGACGAGTCACCCGATCGGTCAGTCCGTGCCGGGACCGGCCGACCGGGTGCCCGCCGACTGGCAGTCACAGATCCACTAGGGCTTCAGGCCCGCGGCCTCGGCGACGGTCTTGTCGGCATTGCCGGGCGCGAGGCAGACCAGCTTGGCGGTGCCGAGGGCGACATTGGGGCTGCCCTCGAACGGGCCGCCGGGGTTCTCGGCCAGGATCTTCTCGATGGCCGCCTTCTCGCCCTCGGTGTCGAGGGTCTTGAATTCGGCGCAGGTGATCCCGCCCGCGGCGGCCTTGGTGGTGGGGGCCGCGGTGGTGGTGCTCGCCGAGGCGCTCGCGGGGGTGCCCTTTCGCAGGCCGCTGGCGTCGGCGGAGTCGTCACCGGAACCGCAGCCGACCAGGGTCAGGGTGAGCGCCCCGGCGGCGAGGACGGCGAGGGAGATTCGGTTCATCTGCAGACTTCCCCGGGTAGATCACGGCGCCGGAACCTCCGGCGCGTCCGGTGCACTGTACCGAGTTCGGCCTTGTCATGAGCCAATCGATTCCTGATCATCCGGGCGCATCGCGCGCGGCGACGGCAGAATGGCACGGTGGCTGAACTTTCGCTGACCGCCCGGCTCAATCCCTCGGCGGCCGACGCGCGGCGCGGGGTGGTGCGCCTGCACCCCGAGACCCTCACCGCGCTCGGCCTGCGCGAATGGGACGGTATCGCGCTGATCGGCGCCCGGCGGACCGCGGCGGTGGTGGCCAAGGCGCCCGCGGGCAGTCCGCCCGGGGTGGCCCTGCTCGACGACGTGACACTGTCGAATGTGGGATTGCGGGAGAACGCGGCGGTGACCGTCGCCCCGGTGACGGTGTACGGCGCCAAACAGCTCACCCTGAGCGGCTCGGCGCACGCGACGGCCAGCGTGCCCGCGGCCACGCTGCGCCAGGCGCTGCTGGGCAAGGTCGTCACCGTGGGCGACACCGTGTCGTTGCTGCCGCGCGATCTGGGCCCCGACATCAGTTCGGCGGCGGCCACCCAGGCGCTGTCGCGGACCTTCGGCATCGCCTGGACCACCGAGCTGCTCACCGTCACCGGGATCGAGCCGATGCCCGGTCCGGTGAGCGTGCAACCCAATTCGGCGGTGGGCTGGGGCAGCGGTCCGGCCGCCGCGCTGCACGCGCGGGAACGCGACAGCGAACCGGACGGGGCGGCGCCGACGGCGGTGTCGGTGAGCTCGGGCAACGCGCCGATCGCGGTCGAGGAACTGGCCGGGGTGCAGGGGCAGGCGGCCAAGCTGGCCGAATGGCTGAGTCTGGCACTGGACGAACCCGAGCTGCTCAAGACCCTCGGCGCGCCCGCGCATCTGGGCGTGCTGGTCACCGGACCCGCCGGGGTGGGCAAGACGACGCTGGCCAGGGCGGTGGCAGCGCCGCGCCGGATCGTGGAGATCGACGGGCCGGGGATCGGCGCGACCGAGAGCGGCACCCGGCTGCGCGCGGTCGCCGAGGCCGTGGCCGACGTGGGCGCCGGGCAGGGCGGCATCCTGCTGATCACCGATGTCGACGCGCTGCTGCCCGCGGAGCCTGAGCCGGTGGCCACCCTCATCCTCGACCAATTGCGAGCCGCCATGCGCGCGCCGTGTGTGGCGCTGCTGGTCACCACCGCCCATCCCGCCCAGGTGGACGCGCGGCTGCGCGCCCCCGACCTGTGCGACCGCGAACTCGCGCTCCCCCTGCCGACGGCCGCCGTGCGCCGCGCCCTGCTCGAGCAGCTGTTACGCAAGGTGCCAGCGGGCGCCCTCGACCTCGACGCGATCGCCGCGCGCACACCGGGTTTCGTCGTCGCCGACCTGGCCGCGCTGTGCCGCGAGGCGGCGGTGCGCGCGGCGGGCCGGGCCAGTCGCGACCAGACCGATCCCGCACTCACCCAGGACGATCTGGTCGGCGCGCTCGAGGTGATCCGTCCGCTCTCGCGTTCGGGCACCGAAGAATTGGCGATCGGCTCGCTCGATCTCGACGATGTCGGCGACATGGTGGAGACCAAACAGGCGCTCACCGAGGCGGTGCTCTGGCCGCTGCGCCACCCCGACTCCTTCGCCCGCCTCGGCATCGACCCGCCGCGCGGGGTGCTGCTCTACGGGCCGCCCGGCTGCGGCAAGACCTTCCTGGTGCGCGCGCTGGCCGGGACCGGTCAGCTCAGTGTGCACGCGGTGAAAGGCGCTGAGCTGATGGACAAGTGGGTCGGTTCCTCGGAGCGGGCGGTGCGCGAGTTGTTCCAGCGCGCCCGCGACTCGGCGCCGTCGCTGATCTTCCTCGACGAGGTGGACGCGCTGGCCCCGCGTCGCGGGCAGAGCAGCGACTCCGGGGTGTCGGACCGGGTGGTGGCCGCGCTGCTCACCGAACTCGACGGGGTGGAACCGCTGCGCGATGTGGTCGTCCTGGGGGCCACCAACCGGCCGGAGCTGATCGACCCCGCGCTGCTGCGGCCGGGCCGACTCGAACGGCTGGTCTTCGTGCCGCCGCCGGACGCCGACGCGCGCCTGGACATCCTGCGCACGGCGGGTCGCTCGGTGCCGCTGGCCGCCGACGTCGACCTGCCCGCGCTGGCCGCCGACCTCGACGGCTACTCCGCCGCGGACTGCTCGGCCCTGCTGCGCGAGGCCGCGCTGTCGGCGCTGCGCCGCGACATGACCGCCGCCGATGTCACCGCCGAGGACGTGGCCGCCGCGCGCGCCGCCGTCCGCCCGTCGCTGGACCCCGCCCAGGTGGAGTCCTTGCGCCGCTATGCCGAGAGCAGGGCCTAGCTTCCCCGATAGCCGGAGATTCGCCGGTATGGTCGGAGGGTGCCCAGAGTTGGGGATGGCCTGGACGCGGTCACGGCGTTCGCTGGCGCCGTGGCCGCGGGTATGGCGCTGTTCCTGCCCTTCACCTTCGCCACGGCCACCGCGCTCGGCTCGCCGTATCGGGTCACCAGTCTGGTCAACAGCGTGCCGAGGGCGGCCGCGCTCGGCCTGATCGTGGCCGTGGTGGTGGCGGTGCTGGTACGCCCGCTCAACCGGCCCGGCCTGGTCTGGCTCTCGGCCGCCTGCGCCGCCACGATCCTGGCGATCAACTATTTCGTCGGGCGCACGATCTCCGACGCCGACGTGCTCACCACCCAGAACTACATCGACGCGCTCAGCGGCGGCGCGCTGTTCGGCGCGCTCGCCGTGTGTTCGCTGCGCCGACGCTGGCCCGCGGTCGGGTTCGGGGTCGGCACGGTGGTGGTGTTCGTCTACGGCGAGTTGATCTCGGCGTTCAGCTCCAACACGCTCAACGCCCAGAAGTCGGTGTCCACCCCGGCCTGGTTGGTGCTGGCCGCGGTCGTGCTGCTGGCGGTGAGCACCGTGCGGCATCGCCACGGCGTGATGCTGCCCGCGCTGCCCAGGATCGCCGCCGACCTGCCGATCACCCCGATCATCGCCGCCACCGTGCTGGCGCTGTCGGTGCTGCTGGCCTCGGAATGGCTGGCCCACGAATTCGACGGGCGGGTGGGTAATTCCTGGCAGATCGGCATCGCGGTGACGGTCACGGTGATCGCCGCGTTCGTCGCGGCGCTGCTGCTGCCCGCGCGCGATGGCACCTGGGCGCTGGTGGCGGTGAGCCTGTCCGCGGCGGCCGACACGATGGCCGATTCGCAGCACATGGGTCCGCATCTCATCGTGGTGCTGATCCTGGGCACCGTCGGGGTGCTGATCGGCCTGCGGTGGTCCTCGGCGTGGCTGGTGCTGGCGGGCGCGGCCATGCTCTGCGGGTACGCCGCGCTGGAAGAGCGCCTGCCGTGGGCGCTGGCCTGGGGCGTCGGGCTCGCGTTGCTGGCCTTCGTGACCGGGTACGCCTTCGGCTCCGTGCGGGTCGGCTATCTGCCCAGCGCGGTGCTCGGCCTCGGCGCGCTGTACCTGCCGACGGTGATGTGGGTGATCCCCACCAAGGCGCGCAACTGGCCGATCGGGGGCACGCCCGTCGACGGGAGCATCCCCGGCCGGGCCGCGCTGGCCATCACCGCGGGCGCGGCGGCCGCGCTGTGGTTGCTGCTGCGGATCCGCCCGATCACCCCGGTCCGCACCGCCGAAAACGTAGCCGAGCCATAGCCGCCGACCCCGCGACATGGCCGACGCGACAACCGCCCTACCCCGCGACCGGCCGTGCGCGCCCGTAGGATCGAGCACGCGCTATCCGACCGCTAACGACCCGCCGGAGGGGGCTTGCTCGCCGTACTGCTCGTCCACGCGCTGGCCGCGCTGCTGGCCCCGCTGTGCGTACGGGTCCTGGGCCGCAACGCCTTCTACCTGCTCGCGCTGGTTCCGCTGGGCAGTCTCGGCTGGGTGATCGCGCACTGGGGAACCACCGTGAGCACGCGGATCGAGTGGGCCCCGCAGATCTCGATGGACATCGATCTGCGCTTCGACTCCCTCGCCGCGGTGATGTGCACGCTCGTGCTCGGCATCGGCGCGCTGATCATGGCCTACTGCGGACGGTATTTCGCGCGTGACGAGGCCCGGCTCGGTGTGTTCGCCGCCGAGCTCATGGGCTTCGCCGGGGCCATGTTCGGGCTCGTCACCAGCGACAACATGCTGCTGCTCTACGTGTTCTGGGAGATCACGACGGTCCTGTCGTTCCTGCTCGTCGGCCACTACGCCGAGCGGGCGGTGAGCAGGCGCGCGGCCATCCAGGCGCTGCTGGTGACCGGGGCGGGCGGGCTGGCGATGCTGGTCGGGATCGTCATCCTCGGGATGCGCTACGGCAGTTTCCTGTTCTCGGATCTGCTGGCCGCCGACGCGCCGCCGACCGGGAGCGCGGTATCGGTGGGTGTGGTGCTGGTGGTGATCGGCGCGCTGAGCAAGTCGGCGATCGTGCCGCTGCACTTCTGGCTCCCCGGCGCCATGGCCGCGCCCACCCCGGTGAGCGCCTATCTGCACGCGGCCGCGATGGTGAAGGCCGGTATCTACCTGATCGCCCGGCTCGCGCCCGCGCTCGCGCAGACCCCACCGTGGCACGTGCTGATCCTGCCGCTGGGGGTGGCCTCGATCCTGCTCGCGGGCTGGCGGGCCATCCAGGTGCACGATCTGAAGCTGGTGTTGGCGTTCGGGACGGTGAGTCAGCTGGGTCTGCTGATCACCATGATGGCCGTCGGCACGCCCGACGCGGCGCTGGCCGGGATCACCCTGCTGGTGGCGCACGCACTGTTCAAGGCGTGCCTGTTCATGGTGGTCGGCATCATCGATCACGGTGCGGGAACACGGGATCTGCGCCGGTTGTCCGGGCTCGGCAGGCGGGCGCCGGTGCTGTGCGCGATCGCGGTGACGGCCGCGTTGAGCATGGCCGCGCTGCCGCCGCTGCTCGGGTTCGTCGGCAAGGAGACGGCGTTGACCGCGGTGTGGTCGGCCGAGAACCTGAGTATGCCCGCGCGGGTGGCGCTGCTGGCCGGGATCGCGGTGGGCTCGGCGTTCACGGTGGCCTACAGCATCCGGTTCGTCTGGGGCGCTTTCGGTGTCAGCGACGGGCCCGAGGTCGTCGACACCTGGCACGCGCCCGGCGCGCTGCTGCTCGGCCCGCCCGCGCTGCTCGCGCTGGCCGGGCTGGCGGGCGGGCTCGACACCCAGGCCGTCGACCGGTGGCTCAGCCCCTACGCCGCCACCCTGCCCGGCGGCCTCGACCTGCATCTGGCGCTCTGGCACGACCTCACCTGGCCGCTCATGCTGACCGGGCTCATCGTCGTCGCCGGTATCGCGCTGTTCCTGATCCGCAAGCGGATCGGCGAACCGGCGCACCCGCGCCTGGGCAACGCCGACCGCGCCTACGACGGCGCGCTGCGCGCGATGGACCGGCTGTCCATGCGCATCACCGGCACCGTGCAGTCCGGCTCGCTGCCCGCCAGCCAGGCCGCCATCCTCGGCACGCTCATCGTGCTGCCGACGGTGCTGCTCGCGGTCGGCACCCGCACCGGCGTGGAACTGCGACTGTGGGATTCGCCGTTGCAAGCCGGGGTGGGCGCGATCATGATCGCGATGGCGCTGGCGGCGACGGTGTTGCGCAACCGCCTGGCCAGCGTGCTCGTCGTCGGGGTCACCGGCTACGGCTGCGGTGTGATCTTCGCGCTGCACGGCGCGCCCGACCTGGCGCTGACCCAATTCCTGGTCGAGACACTCACGCTCGTGGTCTTCGTGCTGGTGCTGCGCGCGTTCCCCGCCGAGATCGCCGACGGCGACGCCACCGCCTTCAAGGTGCGCCGCGCGCTGCTGGCCGTCGGCGTGGGCGTCACCGTCGCGGTGCTGGCCGCCTTCGCCACCGCCGCGCGCCGCGCCGAACCCATCTGGCACGCCATCCCGGAGGCGGCCTATTCGATCGGCGGCGGCAAGAACGCGGTCAATGTGCTGCTCGTCGACATCCGCGCCTGGGACACCCTCGGCGAGATCTCGGTGCTGGTGGTGGCCGCCACCGGCGTGGCCTCGCTGGTGTTCCGCAGCCGCCGCTTCGGTGCCGCCCCGCGCGCCGCGGACTCCCCGCACTACGACCCCGACGCGGTGTCCTGGCTGCCCGCCGCCCGACTCGTCGACCGTCGCGACCGCTCGATGGTCCTGCAGATCACCACCCGGCTGATCTTCCCCACCATCATGGTGCTGTCGGTGTACTTCTTCTTCTCCGGCCACAACGCGCCCGGCGGCGGCTTCGCGGGCGGCCTGATCGCCGGACTCGCGCTGACCCTGCGCTACCTCGCGGGCGGGCGCTACGAACTCGGCGAGGCACTGCCGGTCGACGCCGGACACCTGCTCGGCGCTGGCCTGACCCTGGCCGCGGGCACCGCGACCGCCTCGCTGCTGCTGGGCGCGCCGCCGCTGTCCTCGGCCATCATCGAGGTGACCCTGCCGCTGCTCGGCCACATCAAGCTGGTCACCGCGACGTTCTTCGACCTCGGCGTCTACCTGGTGGTCGTGGGGCTGGTCCTCGACGTGCTGCGCAGCCTCGGCGCCCGCCTGGACAAGGAATTGGTATGACCGCCGACCTCGTTCTGCTCATCACCATCGGCGCGCTCACCGCCTGCGGGGTCTACCTGCTGCTCGAGCGGGTGGTCTCGAAGATGCTGCTCGGGATGATCCTGCTCGGCAACGCGGTGAACCTGCTGATCCTCACCATGGGCGGTCCCGACGGCAAACCGCCGATCCTGAGCGGCTCGGACACCTCCACCGAGGGCATGGCCGACCCGCTGGCCCAGGCCATGGTGCTCACCGCCATCGTCATCACCATGGGCCTGGCCGCCTTCGTCCTCGCGCTGGCCTACCGCTCCTACATGCTGACCACCACCGAAGACGTCACCAACGACCCCGAGGACACCCAGGTCGCCAGCCGCCGCGAACTGGAGGACCCCGAACAGTGACCCTGTCCCCCGGCCTGCTGCCCACCCTCGCCGCGCTGCCGGTGCTGGTGCCGCTGCTCGGCGCCGCGGCCACCCTGATCTTCGGCCGCCGCCCGCGCCTGCAATCGCTGATCTCGCTGACCGCGCTGTCGAGCGTGCTGGTGATCAGCGCGCTGCTGCTGTACCTGGCCGACCGCGATGGCACCACCGCCGTGCAGGTGGGCGGCTGGCCGACGCCGATCGGGATCACCCTGGTGGTCGACCGGCTCAGCGCCGCCATGCTGCTGGTCTCGGCGTTCGTGCTGCTGGTGGTGTCGATCTACGGTGCCGGACAGAACATCTCCGACGGCGACGACAACCAGCCCACCTCGATCTATCGCCCCACCTACCTGGTGCTGACCGCCGGTGTCTCCCAGGCGTTCCTGGCCGGTGACCTGTTCAACCTGTTCGTCGGCTTCGAGGTGCTGCTGGTGGCCTCGTTCGTGCTGCTCACCGTGGGCGCCACCGAGGAACGTATCCGTACCGGCATCGCCTACGTGATGGTGTCGATGGTGTCGTCGTTGATCTTCCTGATCGGCATCGCGCTGACCTACGGCGCCACCGGCACCCTGAACCTCGCCCAGCTGGCCCTGCGGCTCGAGGCCATCCCCGACGGCGTGCGCACGGCCTGCTACGCGGTGCTGCTGGTGGCCTTCGGCATCAAGGCGGCGGTGTTCCCGCTGTCGAGCTGGCTGCCCGACTCCTACCCCACCGCGCCCGCGCCGGTGACCGCCGTGTTCGCGGGTCTGCTCACCAAGGTCGGTGTGTACGCCATCATCCGCACGCACAGCCTGTGGTTCCCCGACGGCGCCTTCGACAACATCCTGTTGGTCTGCGGCCTGGCGACCATGCTGATCGGCATCCTCGGCGCCATCGCCCAGAACGACATCCGCCGCCTGCTGTCGTTCACCCTGGTCAGCCACATCGGCTACATGATGTTCGGTATCGGCCTGGCCACCACCGCCGGACTCACCGGCGCGGTGTTCTACGTGGCCCACCACATCCTGGTGCAGACCGCGCTGTTCCTGGCCGTCGGCCTGATCGAGCGACAAGCCGGGTCGGTCTCGCTGCGCCGGATCGGTGGGCTGGCCGCCGCCAGTCCGCTGCTGGCGATCATGTTCCTGATCCCGGCGCTGAATCTCGGTGGTATCCCGCCGTTCTCCGGCTTCATCGGGAAAGTGGCGCTGCTCGAGGCGGGTGCCGCCAACGGCGGGGTGCTGGCCTGGGTCCTGGTCGGCGGCTCGGTGGTCACCAGTCTGCTGACCCTGTACGCGGTGGCGCGGGTGTGGAGCAAGGCGTTCTGGCGACCCCGCGCCGAGGCGCCCGAAGGCCATCTCACCGCCGCGAATCTGCCCACCCTGGTCGAGGATTCGACCGACGTGCACTACGAGGACCGCACCGACCCCGGCCGCATGCCCGTGCTGATGACCGTCGCCACCATCAGTCTGATCGTGGCGGGCCTGGCGCTGACCGTGCTGGCCGGGCCGGTGCTCGGCATCGCCGAACGCGCGGCCGACGACCTGCACGACCCGTCGGTCTACATCGGCGCGGTCCTGGGACCGGAGCCGCGATGAGCCGATTGATCAATCGCGACAATGCCGTGCGCATCGGCATCCTGATCTGGCTGACCACGGTCTGGGTGGCCCTGTGGGGTGATCTGAGCATCGCCAATGTGATCGCCGGGCTGGTGGTCGCGGTGATCGTCGTCTTCGCGCTGCCGCTGCCGCTCATCCCGGTGGCGGGCTGGTTCCATCCGCTGTCGTTCCTGAAGCTCGTCGTCGTCAGCACCTATTACGCGCTCGAATCGAGCCTGCAGGTGGCCTGGTTCAGCGTGCGGCGCTCGGGCCCGCCGGTGTCGGGGGTGCTGCGCGTGCACCTGGCCTTCCAGTCCGATCTGGTGCTGGTCATGTGCACCGACCTGCTCAATCTCATCCCGGGCACCATGGTGCTGGAACTGGATCGTCCGCGCTGTGTGGTCTACGTGCACGTACTCGATGTCGGCAGTGACGCGGCGGTGGAGAAGTTCTATCGCGTCACCCGGCGACTGGAGGGCCTGATGATCGACACCTTCGAGCGGCCCGGCGAACGCCGCCGCGTCGACCCGGCGGCGGAGGTCCAGTCGTGACCGTCGTCGCCGTCATCGCGGGCGTACTGCTCGTCGCCGCCGCCGTCATCACCAGCTATCGGGTGCTGGCCGGGCCGAGCACCCTGGACCGGGTGGTCGGCATCGACTCGCTGATGGCCATCGCGGCCAGCGGGCTGGCGGTCTGGGCCGCCTACAGCGGCGACACCACCGTCATCCCGGCGATCGTGGCGCTGGCCCTGGTCGGTTTCCTCGGCTCGGCCGCCGTCTCCCGCTTCCGCGTCCGGGACGACCGATGACGACCTTCTGGGAGTGGATCTCGGCGATCCTGATCCTCACCGGCTGCGCCTTCGCCTTCACCGCGGCCCTGGGCATCGTGCGCTTCCCTGACACCCTCACACGCATGCACGCGGCGACGAAACCGCAGGTGGTCGGCCTGATCCTGGTGTTGATCGGCACCGGCATCGACATCCGCGACGACGTCAACGTCTGGATGCTGGTGCTCACCGGCCTGTTCACCATCATCACCGCGCCCGTCATCGCGCACCTCATCGGCCGCACCGCCTACCGCGAACAACGTCACCGCGACGGCCTGCTCCGGATCAACGAACTCGGCGACGAGGCTGAGTTGGATGTGCGGCCGGGGCCGCGGGATTCTCGGCCCTGAGGGCCTCGCCTCCGAGGGGCGATACTTCGGCTGCGCCGGGACGTCTCGCCCCTCGGAGGCGAGGCAGCCGAGAATCCGTGGTGGTCCGGTTCGGGGGTGGCGTGGTCAGGTCGCCGGGGCGGGTCCAGTCGTAACGGGGGGTTGCTGCGCGACGCCGTGGGGCGCGGTGGCGAACCAGGTGGCGTGGAAGGCCAGGACGACGGCGGTGAGAGCACCGATGACGATCGCGCCCGCCGCCACCGGATACTCCGCCATCGGCACCGCCAGGTACCGGTAGGCCACCAGCAGCCCCGCGAACACCACCGCGCCGAAGGCCACCAGCCGCACCCGGAACAGCCCCCACCCGCGCTCCGGCGCGCGCAGGGCCGATTCCACGGTCAGGCACAGCACCGCACCGGCCACCAGGTCGACGCCGTAGTGGTAGCCGAAGCCCAGCGTCGCGGCCACCGTGGCGGCCAGCCAGAAAGCCCCGCCCAAGCGCAGCCAGGCGGGCGCGCGCGACCCGTCGACGTCACGACGGGTGTGGATGAACAGCGACAGCGCCCAGGCGGTGTGCATCGAGGGCATGCAGTTGCGCGGGGTGAACGCGTCGAAGGGCAGCGCGGCCGGATCGCGGTCGATCGGCGGCACCATCGAGGGCCAGAAATTGCCCACCTGGAATCCGGCGCCGTCGGCCCCGTAGGCGAACATCGGCCCGACCACCGGGAACAGCACATAGAACAGCGGCCCGACCAGCCCGAGCACCAGGAATGTGCGCACCAGATAGTGGCTCGGCCACTGCCCGGTCGGCACCACCCGGCGCAGCTGCCACACCGCGACCACGATCGCCGCCACCGGCAGTTCGATATAGACCCAGTGCAGCACCGCGTAGACCTCGGGCCCGAGCACGTCGAGCACCCGCCCCACCACCCAGGACGGGTCACCGAGCGCGTGATCGGCGAGGACGAGATATTCGTCGAGCACGGTGGGGTGCACCGCCGAGGTGACGTGCAACCACACATCGCCGACCTTGGTGGCCAGCACCAGCAGCGCGCCCAGCGCCGCGGCCTTCAGCGCGTCGGCGCGTTCGCGGCCCCGCCAGCGCACCGCCGCGATCACCGCGAGCGCGGTGAGCACGATGGTCGGCCCGTTGCCGACGGTGAACGGCTTGCCGTCGAGCAGCCGCAGCGCCACCCACACCGCGTCGATCCCGATCGCCGCCGCGACCGCGAGGACCCGTCGTCGCGCGTTGACCCCGACCAGCGCCAGGATCAGCCCGGCCCACGGCACCGACATGGACTTCGGCGTGCCGACGTAGTCCCTGGCCAGGCTCGCCAGCGGACCGCCGAAGCCGTTGAGCCACGCGGCGACCTGGAGCCCGATCAGCAGCGCGAGCACCGCGCACACCGCGACAACAGCGAGTGTGCGTGGTTCGCGCAGGCGAGCGCCCAGGGCCCCACCCCCCGCCACGATGCGTGGATGTTCGACAAGCATCCAAACATCGTAAACGGCCGGTGAACGGCGTCAGGACGCGTAGCTGAACGCTACTGATCCAGCTCCCGAACCAGCGCGTCGACCACCGCGACGAGATCACCCTGCGAACGCGCCGCCACCTGACGTTGCCGCTGGTAGGAGGCCCCGTGCCGGGGAATCTCGGCCACCGCGGCCAGTTCGTCGGCGCAGCCGAGCCGCTTGGCCGTGGGCTCGAGCCGGGTGAGCAGATCCATCAGATCGTCTGTGACCAAGCGCTCATTGCTGGCGTCGTCGACGATCACGATGGCGTCGAGTCCGTAGCGCGCCGCGCGCCACTTGTTCTCCTGCACGTGCCAGGGCGGCAGCGTCGGCAGGTCCTCGCCGTCGTCGAGCCTGCGCTCCAGATCCACCACGAGACAGTGGATCAGCGCGGCCACCGAGGCCAGTTCGGCCCGGCTGGAGAGCCCATCGCACACCCGCACCTCGATGGTGCCCCACTTGGGCGCGGGCCGGATGTCCCAGTGCATGCCGCCGAGCTGCTCGAACACGCCGGTCTTGAGCTGGTCGTGTACGAAACCCTCGAACTGGCGCCAGTTCTCGAACTGGAACGGCAGTCCGGCGGTGGGCAGCTGCTGGAACATCAGCGCGCGATTGCTGGCGTAGCCGGTGTCGTCACCGGACCACATCGGCGAGGACGCCGAGAGCGCCAGCAGATGCGGATACGACAGCAGCAGCGAGTTCAGGATCGGGAAGACCTTGTCGCGGTGCGAGACTCCCACGTGCACGTGCACGCCCCAGATCAGCATCTGGCGGCCCCACCACTGGGTGCGCTCGATCAGCTCGTCGTAGTGCGGCGAGCGGGTGAGCTGCTGGGTCGACCACGGCGCGAAGGGATGGGTGCCCGCGCAGAACAGGTCGACCCCGAGCGGATCGGCGGCCCGGCGCACCGCGTCCATGGTGCCGCGCAGGTCCTCGACCGCCCCGCCGACCGTGTCGTGCACACCGGTCACCAGTTCGACGGTGTTGCGCAGCAATTCCTTGGTGACCTGCTGGGTCCCGTCGTGGGCCCGCAGATCACCGACGGCGTCGAACACCGTCGACGCGGTATTGGACAGATCGCGCGTCACCTTGTCGACGAGCGCGATCTCCCATTCGATCCCGATCGTGGGCCGGGGCGAACCGTGAAACGCCACCGAGGGGATCGCACCGGCCATCCGCGTCTCGCTAACCGACGACGCCGCAGGCGACGCGGGTGCCCGCGTCACCGGTGGACAGCGTGGTCTCGTCCGGGCCGGTGCCACCCTCGCGGGTGTAGCGCGGCGGGATGTTGCCGAAGTTGTCGGCACCCGAGTGCACGATCAGCGCCTTGCCCTTGACCTGGTCCAGGGTGATCGCGTCGGTCTGGGTGACCAGCTCGGCGGTGCCGTCGCCGAGCACCTGCAGCGAGGCGAGGTCGCCGCTGGCCGGGTGCGCGTTGGCGGCGCCGACCTGCAGATGACCACCGGCGGAAGCGAAGTCGCCCTCGCACTTGCCGGTCTGGTGGAAGTGCAGGCCGTGGAAGCCGGGCTGCAGGTTGCGCGCCTCGACGGTGACGACCAGGTGGCCGCCCTCGGAGACGATGGTCGCGGTGCCCACATCGGCGCCCGAACCGTCCTTGAGCTCGGCCTTCAGTCCGCCCGCGGCGGGCGCGCCGTGGCTGTCACCGTGATCGCCACCCTCGGTGGTCGGCGCGCCGTGGCCGCCACCGTGTCCGCCTTCGCTGCCCGCGGGCGGAGGCGAGCTGGTCCACACCGGCGGGGTGGTCCCCTTGACGTCCGTCGACTCCTGGCTGTTGGTGCAGGCGGCGAGCCCGAACACGGCGACCGCGAGAACCGGGGTCACAGTGCGCCAGGACGGGCGACGAGTGGTCGACGTGGCCATCGGGGAACTCTCCTTCGTGGACAGGGCTGTACCGCTCAAGATGATGCCACAGCGTCGGGGCGGCACCCGGCACCGCGTGCCGGGCCTGGTTCAGCGACCGGTCAGCACGACCACGACACCCGGACTGGTGTCGCCTTCCTTGGGCGCCACCGTGCCACCGATCTCCTGCGCGATCTCGGTCGCGGCGGCCTTGTCGTTGGCGCCGCCCCCGTAGAACACGGTGGTGGTGGTCAGATTCGCGCCGCTGTAGTTGCCGGTGCTGACGTTGCTCCAGCCCGAGGAGGTCAACTCGCTCGCGGTGCGCGCGGCCAGTCCGGCGACCAGGCTGTTGTTCAGCACCCGCACCGGCACGCTCTGATCCACGCCGCTCGCCTCGGCGGGCGTGGTGGTCGGCGTGGTCGTCGTGGTGGTGGTGCTCGGCGCGGCGGTGGTCGTCGTCGGGGTCGCGGCCGCGCTGGTGGTCGTCACGGGCGCGGTGGTCGCGGGCGCCTGCGCGACCGCGCTGGTCGTGGTGGAGGTTTCGGTATGCTCGGCCGCGTCGGTGGCGTCGGCGTCGGAGTTCGACAGCGACATCGCACCCAGCCCGGCGAAAACGATGGCCAGCGCGATCAACACCATCGCCAGCGCGCGCAGCGGTGGGCCGCCGGGGGTGGGATTCGGGTTGCTCACCCGCGCAACCCTAGTCGCATCGGGGTGGCCGTGTCGGTGACTGTCATGTCAGACCTGGAAGCCGAGTCGGCGCGCGGCGCGCGCTTTCTGCCTGCTCGCCCGCAGTCTGCGCAGCCGCTTGACCAGCATCGGGTCGGCCGCCAGCGCTTCGTCCTTGTCGACGACCGCGTTGAGCACCTGGTAGTACCGGGTGGCCGACATGGCGAACAGTTCGCGGATCGCGTCTTCCTTGGCCCCCGCGTACTTCCACCATTTGCGCTCGAAGTCGAGGATGTCGAGCTCACGGCGACTCAGGCCGGTCTCGTCGTCGACCGCCGATTCCTCGATGTTGCGAGCCGCTGCGCCGTCCATCTTGCTCCCTCGCCGAGTATCACGAGATGAAAATGACGCTTGCACGTCGCGGATCATTCAACCACGCCCCCACCGGATCGTCCGACCGATGCCCCGGCGTGTTGACCGACGGCCAGCAGGGTGTCGGCTGCCACAGGGGTCGCCGTTCGCACCAGCGCGCAGGCGGCGATAATGGCCGACATGGCAATTCTCCCGATCGTGATCGTCGGTGACCCCGTCCTCCACAACCCCACCGCGAAGGTGACGGAGACGCCCGAGGAGCTGGCCCCGCTGATCGCGGACATGTACGACACGCTCGCCGAATCCAAGGGTGTCGGCCTCGCGGCCAACCAGGTCGGCGTCGGCAAGCGCCTGTTCGTCTACGACTGCCCCGATGTCGACGCGGCGGGCAAGCAGGTCCGCCGCAAGGGCGTCGTGGTCAACCCGGTGCTGGAGACCTCGGCGATCCCCGAGACCATGCCCGACCCCGACGACGACGAGGAAGGCTGCCTGTCGGTCCCCGGCGAGCAGTTCCCGACCGGTCGCGCCGACTGGGCCAAGGTCACCGGCACCGACGAGAACGGCCACCCGGTCGAACTGGAGGGCACCGGCTTCTTCGCCCGCATGCTCCAGCACGAGGTGGGCCACCTCGACGGCTTCCTCTACGTCGACGTGCTGATCGGCCGCAACGCCCGCGCGGCCAAGAAGGCGATCAAGCGCAACGGCTGGGGCACACCGGGTCTGAGCTGGATCCCCGGCACCGTCCCCGACCCCTTCGGCCATGACGACTGAGTCATGGCGGCTGGCGCCGCGCGTTCTCGGCCTGTTCCCTCGGCCTTCCCTCCCTCCGGGCACTCCTTCGTCGCACCCTCCGCTCAGTCCAGGCCGAGGCGGCCGAGAACGATGATCCCCCTCGGCCGCCGCGTGGTCATGCGGTACCAGCTCCCCGAGGGCTATCCGCAGCCGCTCACCGATGTGATCGGTGAGCTGGTCTCGCTGGAGCCGCCCTCGGTGCGGACCGCCGAGGGCGAGCTGGTGTCGGTCGCGCCGGATCGGGTGGTGGCGCTGAAAGCGTTGGGCCCCAGACCGATTCGGACCAAGGAGATCCGCTCCCTGGAGACGGCGGCGGCCCTGGCCTGGCCGGGTGCCACGCACCGCTGGATCGACGGGTGGCTGGTGCGCGCGGGCAACGGGTACACCGGGCGCGCGAATTCGGCGGTGCCACTGGGCGAGTCGGGTGTCCCCGCGACGCTGTCCGTCGACACCATGCACAAGATCGCCGACTGGTACACCGAGCAGGGCCTGCCGCTGCTGCTGCAACTACCGGACCGGCTGGCCCCGGTCCCGCCGGGCTGGAACACCTGGAGCGAGACCGTCGTCCTCGGCCTCGACATCGCGAACTTCGTGCTGCCCCAAGGCCCTTCGATGGTGCGCGTCGCCCCCGCCCCCGACGAGGGCTGGCTCACCGCACACCGCTACCGCGGCGAGATCCCCGTCGACCCGTCGGTCCGCGTCCCGGATGTCTCGGTGCTCACCGCGGTCCAGGACGGTGTGCTCGGCTTCGCCGCCCTCGGCCTGCCCGAACCCCTCGCGATCGGGCGCGGCGCGGTGACCACCGCCCCCGACGGCCGCCGCTGGGTCGGCCTCACCTGCGTCGCGGTGGCCGCCGCGCACCGCCGCAACGGCCTGGGCGCCCTGCTGTGCGCCGAGCTCATCCGCTGGGGCGCCGAACACGGCGCCACCCACGCCTATGTGCAGGTGGAGGTCGGCAATGCCGCCGGTCTCGCGCTCTACCACGAACTCGGCTTCCTCGACCACCACACCTACCGCTACGCCGCGCCGCGACATTAGCGGCTGGTGCCGCGGTTCTCGGTATCCCGAAAGGACCTGACGATGCGTCTGGCCACCTGGAACGTCAACTCGATCCGCTCCCGTGTCGACCGGGTGACGGCCTTTCTCGACCGCCACGACATCGACGTGCTGGCGATCCAGGAGACCAAGTGCCGTGACGACCAGTTCCCGTTCGAGCAGTTCGACGCGGCGGGCTACGAGGTCGCCCACGTCGGCCTCAACCAGTGGAACGGTGTCGCCATCGTCTCGCGGGTCGGGCTCAGCGATGTCGAGACGGCCTTCCCGCACCAGCCCGGTTTCGACAAGAACGCCGGTGACTCGCTGATCGACTCGCCGGTGGTCGAGTCGCGCGCGATCGGCGCGACCTGCGGTGGGGTGCGGGTGTGGAGCCTGTACGTGCCCAACGGCCGCGCCCTCGACGACCCGCACTACGCGTACAAGCTGGACTGGCTCTCGACCCTGCGCGACCAGGCCAGCGGCTGGCTCACCGCGGACCCGGCGGCCAAGATCGCCCTGGTCGGCGACTGGAACATCGCCCCCACCGACGACGATGTCTGGTCACCCGAGCTGTTCGAAGGCAAGACCCACACCTCCGCCCCCGAGCGCGCCGCCTTCCAGGCCATGCTCGACACCGGCTACCGCGACGTCATGCGCCCGTTCGCCCCCGGCCCCGGCGTCTACACCTACTGGGACTACACCCAGCTGCGTTTCCCCCGCAAGGAGGGCATGCGCATCGACTTCGTCCTGGCCTCCCCCGCCCTGGCCGACACCGTCACCGACGCCCACGTCGACCGCGAGGAACGCAAGGGCAAGGGCGCCAGCGACCACGCCCCCGTCATCGCCGAGTTCACCGACTGACACCACCCGTGCGGCGGTACCGTGGTGGCAGGACCATCCGACCTGCGGCGAAGCGGGAGGTGTCATGTTCTACCGGCGCGTGGGAGCGGTGCCGCCGAAGCGGCACACGCAGCATCGTGACGAGCGCGGCAATCTCTACTACGAGGAGCTGATGGGCGAGGAGGGTTTCTCCGGCGACTCCTCCCTGCTCTATCACCGCGGCCTGCCGCCCGCGATCGTCGACGCCACGGTCTGGGAACTCCCCGACCAGACACTCACCCCCAATCACCCCCTGCACCACCGGCATCTGCGCCTGCCCGAGCTGTTCCCGGGCGACACCCCCGCCACCACCGACCCGGTCACCGGCCGCCGACTGCTGCTGGGCAACGCGGACGTGCGGATCTCCTATGTGGCCGCCAAGGGCGCCTCCCCGCTGTACCGCAATGCCATCGGCGACGAGCTGGTGTACCTGGAATCCGGTGCGGCCGTGGTGGAGAGCGTGTTCGGCGCGCTGGCGGTGCGCCAGGGCGATCAGGTGATCATGCCGAGGGCCACCACGCACCGCTGGCTGCCCGTCGGCGAGGAACCGTTGCGCGCCTACGTGATCGAGGCGTCCAGTCACATCACCCCGCCGAAGCGCTATCTGTCGAAATTCGGTCAGCTGCTGGAGAATTCGCCGTACTGCGAACGCGACCTGCACGGACCCACCGAACCGCTGCTCGCCGAGGGCACCGAGATCGAGGTGCTGGTGAAGCACCGGCCGGGCACCGAGATCGCGGGCACCCGCATGGTCTACGCGACGCATCCGTTCGATGTGGTCGGCTGGGACGGCTGCCTGTATCCCTTCCGTTTCGCCATCGCCGATTTCGAGCCGATCACCGGCCGGGTGCATCAACCACCGCCCGCCCACCAGGCGTTCGAGGGCACCAATTTCGTGATCTGTAATTTCGTGCCGCGCAAGGTCGATTACCACCCGCTCTCGATTCCGGTGCCCTATTACCACTCGAATGTGGATTCCGACGAGATCATGTTCTATTGCGGCGGCGATTACGCGGCGCGCAAGGGCTCGGGGATCACCCAGGGTTCGGTCTCGGTGCATCCCGGCGGTTACGCGCACGGCCCGCAGCCGGGCGCCTACGAGCGCAGTATCGGCGCGGAGTTCTTCGACGAACTGGCGGTGATGGTGGATACCTTCCGCCCGCTCCAACTCGGGGAGGGGGCGCTGGCCTGCGAAGACCCCGACTACGCCTGGACCTGGTCGGGGCGCGGACCGGGGGCCCGCCGGTGAGCGGCGCGACGGTGCGGGTCGAGGTCCCCGACGACTCCCTGTTCGGCCCGGAGAACATGCCCTACGGCGTTTTCGCACCACCTGGTGGGCAATTCCGCGTGGGAGTTCGATTGGGCGAGTCCGTTCTCGATCTGTCCCGCCTGCTGGATGATCCCGCCTTCGCCCGGGCGGACCTGAATTCCTTTCTCGCCCAGGGTCCGAATTCCTGGCGCGTCGTGCGCGAGAAGCTCCGTGAACTCGCCGAATCACCACTACCCACCGAGGCCGTGCACGCCCTCGACTCGATTCGCACCGCCCTGCCGGTAGGGATCGGTGACTATGTCGACTTCTACGCCAGCATCGACCACGCCACCAATCTCGGCAGGCTCTTCCGGCCGGATGCCGAACCGCTGCTGCCGAATTGGCGTCATCTTCCGGTGGGCTATCACGGGCGGGCGGGCACAGTCGTGGTGTCCGGAGCTCCGGTGACGCGGCCCCACGGTCAGCGTCGAACCAACTCCCCCGCACCGGAATTCGGGCCGTCGCAGCGGCTCGATATCGAAGCCGAGCTGGGCTTCGTCGTCGGAACGGCCTCGCGGCGGGGTGAACCGGTCACCGTCGACGAGTTCGCCGACCACGTCTTCGGTGTCGCCCTGGTCAACGACTGGTCCGCCCGCGATATCCAAGCCTGGGAGTATCAGCCGCTGGGCCCGTTCCTCGGTAAGTCCTTCGCCACCTCCATATCGGCCTGGATCACCCCGCTGGCCGCGCTGACACAGGCCCGGGTCCCCCTGCCGCCCCAGGAGCCCGAGCCCCTGCCCTACCTGCGCGGCACCGACGACCACGGCCTCGATATCGCGCTGACAGTCACCTGGAACGGCGAAACCGTCTCGCGCCCACCGTATTCGCACATGTACTGGTCCCCGGCACAGATGCTCGCCCATCTCACCGCCAACGGCGCCTCGATCCGTCCCGGTGACCTCTACGCCTCCGGCACCATCTCCGGCCCCGAACCCGACCAGCGTGGTTCGTTCATCGAATTGTCCTGGGGTGGAAACGAACCCATCACCGTCGGCGAGACGATCCGGACCTTCCTCCTCGACGGCGACGAGGTGACCATCACCGCCACCGCTCCCGGAACGGCGGGCAGGCCGATCGGTCTCGGTGCGGTCGGTGGCACGGTTCTCGCTGCCCACTGATCCTCGCCCCCGAGAAATCAGGGCTGCCCGGAAGCCGAGCGGCCTCCTACATTGACGGCATGAAACCTCGCTTGGCCCTCCTCGGTGGCATCGCCGTCGCCCTCGTTCAGCTCCCCCTCGCCGCGCCCGCGTCGGCGGAATGCGGCCCGCATCCGGTGCCCTGCGAGCCCAGCTCCGCCGCCGCGGCGGGCACCTTCCTCAACGCCCTCGAGGGACTCTTCACCGGGTCGTCCGGGCGGTAGTCGACGACTCCGGCATCCACCCAGGGGCGGAGATAGTACTCCGCAGACCTCCGCCCCGAGGTGGTATCGGCGATATTTCGACGCGGGCTACGGTGACGGTCGACGTTCACCGAGAGAGAGCCCGACGATGTTGACGAGAATCGCCCGCGCCGCCGTTGGCCGACCACGGTTGGTGGTCGCGGTGGCGTTGCTGCTGATGGTGTTGTGTGGCGCGATCGGCGCCACGGTGCACTCGCATATGAAATCGGGCGGATTCGTCACCGACGATCTCGAATCGGTGCGGGCCAGCCAGTACCTGAGCGAGCACTTCCCCGGCAGCGAGCCCAACTACGTCCTCACCGTCACCGCCGAGGACGGCCCGGATTCCCCCGCTGCCCGCGCGGCCGCCGACGCCGCCATCGCGACATTGCGCGCCCATCCCACCGAGGTGAGCGGCGTCCAGTCCTACTGGACCGCCCGCCCCGACCTGCGCCAAGCGCTGCGCAGCACCGACGGCAAGCGCGCGCTCATCCTGGCCAGCATCGAGGGCGACGACGCCGAGCTGCCCGAGCGCGCGAGCAAACTCAGCGAGGAACTCCAGCTCGACGGCCCGGTGACCATCCGCGCCGGTGGCCTGGGCGCCACCTTCGCCGATATCAACACCCAGATCAGCAAGGACCTGGTGATCGCCGAGGCCATCGCCATCCCGGTGACCGGCCTGCTGCTGGCACTGGTGTTCGGCAGTGTGGTCGCGGCCGCGCTGCCGGTGGCGATCGGCCTGTTCGCCATCGCGGCGGCGCTGGGCATCCTGCGGGTGCTCACCTCGCTCACCGATGTGTCGATCTTCGCGCTGAACATGACCACCGCGCTCGGCCTGGCCCTGGCCATCGACTACAGCCTGTTCATCGTCAGCCGGTATCGCGAGGAACTCACCGCCGGTGCCACGCCCACCGCCGCGGTCATCCGCTCCATCCAGACCGCGGGCCGCACGGTGGTGTACTCGGCGCTGGTGGTGGCGTTGTCGCTGTCGGCGCTGCTGGTGTTCCCGCAGTACTTCTTCAAGTCCTTCGCCTACGCGGGGATCGCCGTGGTCGCGGCGGCCACGGCGGCGGCCGTGATCGTGCTGCCCGCCCTGCTCATCCTGGTCGGCGACCGGATCAATGCCGGTGACCTGCGCGGGCCGCTGCGCAGGCTGTTCCGACGACCGCCGCGCGTGGAGAAGGCACCGCAGCAGACCTTCTGGTACCGGCTGGTCGTGGCGGTGATGAAGCGCCCGCTGCCGATCGCGCTGGCCACCACCGCCTTCCTGCTGCTGCTCGGCTCGCCGTTCCTGGGCGTGCAGTTCGGCTACCCGGACGACCGCGCGCTGCCCGCCGAGGTGGCCAGCCGTCAGGTCGGCGACATCCTGCGCACCGAGTTCGACGCCGACATGGCCGCCAGCGCGACCGTGGTGCTGCCGGAGTTCCGGGGCACCCCCGAGCAACTGGACGCCTATGCCCGCGAGCTGTCGAAGGTGCCGGATGTCCCGGCGGTGCTGAGCAGCGCGGCCGTGTACCGCAATGGCCTGCGCGTGGCCGCCGGTGTGCCGGAGATGTCGGACCCACAGGCGGGCGCCTACCTGTCGGTGGGCACTCGACTCGACCCGTATTCCGACGCGGGCACCGCCCAGCTCGACGCGCTGCGGGCCGTCGAGGCGCCGTCGCAGGCCCTGCTCACCGGCCCGGCCGCGCTCAATCAGGACTCCGTCACCGCCATCACCGGCAAGCTGCCGCTGGCGGGCGCGCTGATCGCGATCACCACCCTGGTCCTGCTGTTCCTGTTCACCGGCAGTGTGGTGTTGCCGGTGAAGGCGCTGGCGCTGAACATGCTCTCGCTGGCGGCCACCTTCGGCGCCATGGTGTGGATCTTCCAGGAGGGCAACCTGGCCGGGCTGCTCGGCTTCACCGCCACCGGCACCCTCAATCTGGCCATGCCCATCCTGATGTTCAGCCTCGCCTTCGGCGCCTCCATGGACTACGAGGTGTTCCTGCTCTCCCGCATCCGCGAGGAGTGGCTGGCCGGGCCCAAGACCACCGAGGGCAATACCGAGGCCGTCGCCATGGGCGTGGCCCGCACCGGCCGCATCTTCACCGCCGCCGCCCTGCTGATGAGCATCGTGTTCCTCGGCGTGGCCAGCTCCGGGGTGTCGATGATGAAGCTGTTCGGCCTGGGCTGTGCCCTGGCGGTGATCAGCGACGCGACCGTCATCCGCGGCCTGCTGGCCCCGGCGCTCATGCGCATGATGGGCCGCTGGAACTGGTGGGCGCCGAAGCCACTGGTCCAGCTGCACAACAGGTTCGGTCTGGACGAATCGGAGGAGCCCGCCGCACCCGCACCGCAACCAGAAAAAGTCGGCGCTCGCTAACAAAAACCGGGACCGCACGCCTACACTGCTAAGCGCCACGCACGCCCCGACCTCGAGGAGGGGCCCGCCGCGCAGCGGCGGTTCGCGGCCGTCCCGCCGATGGGAGGTCGTTGCGTAGGCGACGAAGGAGCAAGCAACGGCCTCCCATCGGCGGGACCCAAAGGGCCGCGAACTCGAGCGCGCCAGCGCTCCAACAAACACGGGGGCTCGCACCAGCGGGCTGAGAGGACAGCTAGCCCATCTCGGGCGGTCAGGGCTGTCGACCGTATGAACCTGACTGGGTAATGCCAGCGTAGGGAGGAACGACCATGGGTACAGCCACGTCTGTCACCACCGGCCCGATCGAGGGCAGCGTCAAGCACTACGAAGAGGTCGATGGCCTGCGCATTCCGGTGCGAAGGATCAACCTCACCAACGGCGACCATTTCGACGTCTTCGACACCTCCGGCCCGTACACCGACGACAACGCGGTGATCGATCTCGAGGCCGGACTGCCGAAACTGCGCGACGAGTGGGACAAGCCCACTGTCGACGGCCCGCCCACCCAGCTCGCCTGGGCGCGCCAGGGCATCGTCACCCCGGAGATGCGTTTCATCGCCGCGCGCGAGGGCGTCGCCCCGGAGCTGGTGCGCGAGGAGGTCGCCGCCGGTCGCGCGGTGATCCCGGCCAACCACCACCATCCGGAGCTGGAGCCGACCATCATCGGCAAGAAGTTCCTGGTGAAGATCAATGCCAATATCGGCAACTCGGCGGTGTCGTCCTCGATCGCCGAGGAGGTGGAGAAGATGGTGTGGGCCTCGCGCTGGGGCGCCGACACCATCATGGATCTGTCGACCGGCAAGAACATCCACGAGACCCGCGAGTGGATCCTGCGCAACTCGCCGGTCCCGATCGGCACCGTCCCGATCTATCAGGCGCTGGAGAAGGTGAACGGCGATCCCACCCGCCTCACCTGGGAGTTGTACCGCGACACCGTGATCGAGCAGTGCGAGCAGGGCGTGGACTACATGACCGTGCACGCGGGCGTGCTGCTGCGCTACATCCCGCTCACCGCCAAGCGCGTCACCGGCATCGTCTCGCGCGGCGGTTCCATCATGGCCGCGTGGTGTCTGGCCCATCATCAGGAATCGTTCCTGTACACGCACTTCCGGGAACTCTGCGAGATCCTGGCGCGCTATGACGTCACCTTCTCCCTCGGCGACGGCCTGCGTCCGGGTTCCATCGCCGACGCCAACGACGAGGCCCAGTTCGCCGAACTGCGCACCCTCGGCGAGCTCACCAAGATCGCGAAATCCTATGGCGTGCAGGTGATGATCGAGGGACCCGGCCACGTGCCCATGCACAAGATCGTGGAGAACGTCCGCCTCGAAGAGGAACTCTGCGAAGAGGCCCCGTTCTACACCCTCGGTCCGCTGGCCACCGATATCGCGCCCGCCTACGACCACATCACCTCGGCCATCGGCGCCGCGATCATCGCCCAGGCGGGCACCGCCATGCTCTGTTACGTCACCCCGAAGGAACACCTGGGCCTGCCCAACCGCGACGACGTCAAGGTCGGCGTGATCACCTACAAGATCGCCGCCCACGCCGCCGACCTCGCCAAGGGCCACCCGCACGCGCAGGCCCGCGACGACGAATTGTCCAAGGCCCGTTTCGAATTCCGCTGGCACGACCAGTTCGCGCTCTCCCTCGACCCCGACACGGCGCGCGAGTACCACGACGAGACGCTGCCCGCCGAGCCAGCCAAGACCGCCCACTTCTGCTCCATGTGCGGTCCCAAGTTCTGCTCCATGCGTATCTCCGCCGACGTGCGCGAATACGCCGAGAAGCAGGGCCTCACCGATGTGGCCGCCATCGAGGCGGGCATGGCCGAGAAGTCCGCCGAGTTCGCCGACCAGGGCAGCAAGGTCTATCTCCCGGTCGTCTGACACCCCCGTATCCGGCCCACGCGTATCGACTTTCGTAGGGGGCGGTCGATCCGTTCGGCGGATTCGCCGGGGTGGGCCGGATACCTAGTTTCGGAACATGCGAAACAGAGTGAGGGTGGCGGTCGCGGTCGCCGCGGTGGTCGGTGGGCTCGTCCTCCCGACCACCGCCGTGGCCGATCCGGCGCGGAATACGGTGTCCGACCGGGTATTCGACGAGTATCTGTCGCGAGCCGTGACCGATACCGGGGTGCCTGGCCTGTCGGCGGTGATCACCCGAGGCGGGGAGATCGTGCACGCGGCGGGGTACGGGCGGGATTCGGCGGGGGCGGCCGTCACCGAGCGGACACCGATGCGGATCGCCTCGCTGACCAAGGCGTTCACGGCGACGGCGGTGATGATCCTGCTCGAGGACGGGGCCATCGGTCTCGATCGGCCGGTGGTCGACCAGCTGCCCGAGTTCCGCACCGACGATCCGCGTTCGGACCGGATCACCGTGCGCCAGTTGCTGAATCAGACCTCCGGCCTGTCCGATCGCGGCGCCGATATCCGCGCCACCGAGTCCGCCGGGTCGCTCGCGGAGTACACCGCGACGCTGCGCACCGCCCGGCTCACCGCCGACCCGGGCACCCGCTGGGCGTACACGAACGTCAACTACAACCTCGCCGCCCGGCTGGTCGAGGTGGCCAGCGGCACCGACTTCGGGGCGTTCCTGCGACAGCGGATCTTCACCCCGCTCGACATGCCCGACTCCGCACTCGGCGACGACACCATCACGCCCACACAGGGTTTCAATTCGCTGTTCGGCCGCTGGATCGCCCGCGACGAACTCCCCGCGTTCCTCGATGACAGCGGCAGTGGCGGCGTGATCACCACGGCCGCCGACATGGGCCGCTGGCTGATCACCCAATCCGGCGACGGCCAGCGGCTGGTGAGCGCCGAGAGCCTGGCCCTCATGCACGCGCCCACCCCGGTGCGCGACTACGGCATGGGCTGGGGCCTCGACACCGACCACGGCGCACCGCTGCTCACCCATTCGGGCAATCTGTTCACCTACACCTCGGCCGCCGCCCTCGATCCGTCCACCGGCTACGGCTACGCGGTGTTCGCCAACAGCGCCGCGCTCCACGACGCCACCTACGAGATCCTCACCGGACTGGTCGCCCTGGGTCGCGGCGAGCAGCCCGCCGAGACCGGCAACGCCAGACGGTGGACCGAGGGCGCGCTCGCGGCGCTCACGCTGGGCGCGCTCGGCCTCGGGATCACGGGGGTCGTCCGCGCGGGCGGCTGGGCCCGACGACGCCGGACGAGCCGCTGGTGGACGACCACCCTGCGCTGCGTGCCCGCCCCGCTGCCGATCCTGCTGTTCGCGTGCTATCCCCAGCTCGTCTCGGTGCTGACCAACGGCCGCACCGTCACCTGGGCCCAGCTCACCTACTTCGCCGCACCGCTCTCGATCGCCCTGCTGGCCTGCGCCTGCGCCGGTGCCGTCACCCTCGCGGCCCGCCTGATCCGCCTGCGCTCACTAAGCTCGGCCCGGTGAGCGACCCGCACGGCACCCCGTCCCGCGCCCCGCGCGGGTTCGGCGCCGCGAGCCTCGCCCTGATCGCCGGACTCTGTGTCCTCAACGGCTGCTTTCTCGACGCGCTCCCCCTGGAGCGGCAACTGGTCTTCGCCGCGCTGACCGTGGTCGCCTACCTGCACGGACGTCGGGTGGCGATGGCACGGGGCTGGCCGGTGCTGGGCGTGGTGGCGCTGCCCGCGCTCGGGTGCGCGGTGGTGGACTTCTCGGTGGGGTTCGGGGCGCTGCTGTGCCTGCTGGTGTTCGTGGTCCTGCCCTGGCTGGCCGGACGGTTCCGGCGTCAGCAGGCCGAGCTGGTCGTGGCGAGCAGGCAGCGGGTGGCGCGGCTCGAGCAGGAACAGGCCCTGCTCGCCGAGCGGGTCACGCTGCGGGAGCGGGCCAGGATCGCCACCGAGATGCACGATTCGCTCGGTCACGACCTCGCTCTCATCGCCCTGCAAGCGGGCGCGCTCGAGCTGTCCACCGAGCTGTCCGAGGCGAATCGCGCTGCCGCACAACGGTTGCGTACCTCCGCCGTCACAGCCACCGACCGCCTGCGCGCGTCGGTCGCGGTGCTCCGCGAGGGCGCGATACCTGCCACACCCCGCGACGAGCCGGTCACCGACCTGGTCCGGCGCGCGGTCGAGGCCGGGATGACGGTCGAGCTCCATCAGCCGATCGAGCCGAACACGCTGCCGCCCTTGATCGATCGCGCGATCCACCGGACCGTCCAGGAATCCCTGACCAACGCCGCACGCCACTGCCCCGGCGCGCCCGTGACGATCACCATCGAACGAACCTCGGAGCACACGGCCGTCACCATCACCAACCCGCTGCGCGAAAACACCTCTCACTCAATGGACCCCGATGGCAGCGGCCTCGCCGGTCTCCGCGAACAAGCCCGTCTCGTCGGCGGCACCCTCGTCGCCGGACCCGACGACGACACCTTCGTCGTCCGCGCCCGATTCCCCACGGCGGCAGCATGATCAGGGTGCTGGTCGCCGACGACGAGGCGATGATCCGGGCGGGGATCACCGCGATCCTGTCCACCGATCCCGGCCTCGCGGTCGTCGCCGAGGCGAGTGACGGCCGGGAAGCGGTCGACCTCGCCCTCGCGCACCGGCCCGATGTCGTCCTGATGGATGTCCGCATGCCCCGCCTGGACGGCCTGTCCGCCGCCGCGTCCCTCCGTGCGGCGGCACCCGATATCGCGGTGGTCGTCCTCACCACCTTCGACGAGGACGACTACGTGACCGCGGCACTGGACGCGGGTGCCGCGGGCTTCCTGCTCAAAGCCTCCGACCCGCGCGAGCTGCTACTCGGCGTCCACGCGGTCGCCGACGGCGGAGCCTATCTGTCACCCCGCATCGCGAAGAAGCTGATAGCACGATGGGGCGGTGGCGGATTCGCGCCGAGCGCGGCCGCACGCACCCGCATCGCCGAACTCACCGACCGCGAGCGCGCCGTCCTCACCGGCGTCGGCCGCGGCCTGTCCAACCAGGACATCGCCACCGAACTCCACGTCGCGGAATCTACGGTGAAAGCCCACGTCAGCACCATCCTGCGCCGCCTGGCCCTGAGCAACCGCGTCCAAGCCGCCATCCTGGCCCACGAGGCCGGTCTCACCACCCCCTGACCAGATCGACTGGACAAGAAGCTCTTTCGTCATCGATGGCTACTATGGCTCCGGAAAGGCAACCAAGGCGAACGGTTCGCCGCTGGTTTCGCCGATGTCCGCGACGGCCTCTCCGAACTCTTGGACGCCATCCGTGACACCACCGTCGCGCTGGACGACAGTGCCGAGGCCTACCTCGCCCAGGAAGGTGTGAACGCGGCGGCGATCGAAGCCGACCCCAAAGGAGAAAGCTGGGGCCGTGGGTACTTCGTCTCCGGGATCGAGGCGACAGTAACGGCGGGTAGGGCGACCCGAAGTGCTCGAGAAGATGGCGCTGTTGATCCGGCAGAGCGGTATCAACCATGATCAGTCCGAAGACGCGGAGGACTACAACACCCGGGATGCCCATAATTCCGTAGTGGATGCTTTCGACACACTGAGCGATGCCATGCGCAACATCTCCGGTGCGGTCAGCGGATCGATATTGTTCGCGACCGCATTCAGACCGCGATGCAAGCCCTGACCCAAGCCGAGATACTCAGCTCGAGTACCTTCACCGCCGCCTCCGGAACCGTCCGATTCGTGATGACATCCAAATTCCAGCCCGTCCTCGACAAGCAACTGAAGACGCCGCCACCCCCGGCGAGTTCCGGCACGACCCGACGAAACAGACTCGAAGGCGTTGGACCCCAACTGCTCGAGGAATACCGCCGGGCGGGCGGCGCCGCGCGCACTATCTTCGAACTCCCCGACAAACCGACTGACGCACAGATCATAAGCGTGCTGTCAGCATGGCTGGGGGAGCTCGAGACCCGCTGGCCCGGAGAGGAATCCAGCGGGCGCGAGATGGCGAGGCTGATGATCGTCAGGACGCTCGGTCACAAGACGTCCCGCAAGTCAACGGCCATACCGGCACTGATAACACAGTTCGACCACGCGAAGATTCTCAGCGAACGAACCCGCTGGGCAGCGGGCAACGCACTGTACGACATCCCCGCTGGCAAAGAATACTTCGACGACTTGGCCACCATAGCCACCGACCGAGCATTCGGCCGAAGCCGAGGCATGGTCGTGACATGGCTGGGCAAATCCCGCCATCCCGACGCCACTACGGTCGCCCTCGGCCTGATCGATGACGAATCCGTCGAAGGCAACGCTCTGGAGGCCCTGGCGAAAATGCGAGTTCAGGGTGCGCGCAAACAGATCGAGCCATTCCTGAATTCGCCGAAAGCGAGGATACGCCAGCTCGCGAAACGAATCCTCGATCACGACCAGAGTTGACGCCTCACCACACCGCGCGGACCGCAGTGGATGCGGTCTCGGGCAACGCCACGTCGGTAATCACCGCGGCAGCCCGTAGGTCGCTTCGCAGCTGGGACAGTGCGGCGAAGAGCATCGTCTTGGCTCGCGGTGCGTCCGGGGCGTCGACATCGATGACCTGCACGGAACCCGCCCGATCGACAGCCAGTCCGAAGGGGAAGAAGGTGCCGTTGTCCCGGAGATGGCCTTCCGCCAGCGTCAGGGCGGAATCGAGCAGATTGTCCACGTCATCCTGTACCAGCTGCGGGGTGTTGTCGCGCCACGACATCGCGCGTCCTCTCTGGGGTTCGGCGTCAGCTCCCCTGATTTCCAGGGGCTTTCGCTTCCCTAGCAGATCAGTAGAGTGCGGGCATGTCTGCTCGTATGAAACGAATCGTAGCCGGTGCCGTCGCGGCTGCCGCTGTGTCTATCGCCGCCCCGCTCGGTACCGCCCAGGCCGCCGCGCCGCTGCCGGTGGCCGACAGTGGCTCCTCGTCGCTGGGGTGCACGTCGACCGATATCAACCCGTGCCCGATCCGGCCGCTGTTGGACCTGTGGACCTCGCTGCTGAGCGGTTCCTCGGGCGGCGGGCAGTAACCGACCGTTCTTTCGGACGCGAAACGGCTCGGGGTAGCGTCGGCGGTATGGCCGATGCCTTCTATGTTCCGGACCCGGCTGATCCGAGCCGTTTCGCGTCGACCGAGCTCACCCGGGGGCCGTGGTCGCCGGACGCGCAGCACGCCGGGCCGCCGTCGGCGCTGCTCGGGCACGTGATCGAGCGGTGTGCGCCGCGCGACGGGTTCCAGGTGGGTCGGGTCGCGGTGGAGATTCTCGGGCCGGTGCCGCTGGCGCCGTTGACCGCACGGGCCGAGGTGGTGCGGTCGGGGCGCAGTGTGGAGCTGATCGAGGCGACGCTGTCCACCGAGCGCGGGCCGGTCATGCGGGCCACCGCGTGGCGGCTCAAGCTCGCCGAGACGCCGCTGGATCTGCCGGTGGAGTTCCTGCCCAGCGGGTCCCGGACCTTGCCCGCGCAGACCGAGCCGGAGATGTTCCCGTCGGATCAGCCGATCGGCTTCCACACCGGCATCGAATACCGTTTCACCGCAGGCACTTTCGCCGAACCCGGTCCGGCCGTCTGCTGGATCAGGCTGAAGTACCCGATCGTCGCTGGCACCACGCCGAGCCCGCTGGAACGCACCCTCGCGGCCGCCGATTCCGGCAATGGCGTGAGTTCGGTGCTGGACTGGTCGAAGTACCTGTTCATCAATACCGATCTGACCGTGAGCCTGCATCGGCACCCGGTCGGCGAGTGGGTGTGCCTGGACGCGATCACCCATCCGCAACCACACGGCATCGGCCTGGCCGAATCGGCCCTGTTCGACGAGACCGGGCCCCTCGGGCGCAGCACCCAGACCCTGCTCATCGCTCCGCGCGGGTGAATCAGCCGTCGAGGTGGCGACGCAGCGCGTCGAGCGGCCCGTCCCAATCCCGTGCCAGCGCGGCCAGGAACTGCTGCGCCACCCGCATCGGCGCGGAGTCCAAGCGGTAGCGCACCCGGCGACGCTCCCCCGGTTCCGCGATCACCAGGCCCGCGTCGGCCAGCAGCGCAAGGTGTTTGGCGATCGCCTGCCGGGTGATGGGCAGGCGATCGGCCAGGTCGGTCGCGGTGGCGGGTCCGTCGGCGGCGAGCGCGGCGAGCACCGCGCGCCGACTCGGATCGGCCAGCGCCACGAAGACCCGCTCGGCGGTGGCCTCCGGTTCAGGCCGCATCGAGGTATTCGACCAACTCACCCAGCTCACTCTTCCAGCCGTCGGTATTGCCGCCGAAGGCCGCCTGGTACGCCTCGTCGGGCAGCTGCGCGAAGCCGCTCTCCACGACCGTCAACCGGGTGCCAGCGCCGTCCGGTTCCAGGGTGAACTCCACGTAGGTGCGGCGCGGGTCCTCCTCGGGCAGGCCGTAGATATGCCAGGTGAACCCGAACACCGACGGCTCCTCGACCCGCTCCACCCGCATGTTCGCCACATGACCTTCGGTCCAGGTCATCCGAGCCGCGCCGCCGGGACGCAGGTCGATGTCGGCGGTATTGCCGAACCAACTCGCGAGCCCTTCCGCGGTGGTGATCGCGGCCCACACCTTCACGGGCGGATGGGCGAGCTCGACGGTCCGCACGATCTGATCAGGGAATCCCATGACACTCTCCTTTATCGCAACCAATGGGTTGCCATCCAATGTATAGCAACCTTCGAGTTGCTACAAGGGTCAGTGTCCGCCGGTGACGCGGAAGCCGCGCGGGACGAGCAGCACGGTGCCGACGGCGACCACGGCGATGACGACGGCGGAGATGACGGAGGTGGTGGTCAGCGCGGAATCGAAGGCGTGTTCGGCGGCGTGCAGGAGATCGGCGCGGGCCGGTTCGGGGAGGTCTTCGGCGACTTCGGCGGCGCCGCCGACCGAGCCTGTGGCCTGGTCGAGTCGCTCGGGTGGCACGGGCAGGTTCGTCATGTGCTGGCTGAAGATGCGGGCGTGCAGGCTGCCGAGCAGGGCGACGCCGAAGCCGACGCCGACCTCGTAGTTCGTCTCCTCCACCGCCCCGGCCTGACCCGCGCGATCGGCGGGCACGGCACCGACGAGCACGGCGGCCGCCGCGGTCACCGCCATGCCGTCGCCGAGCCCGAAGGACACCAGGACCAGGGCGATCACCGGATAGGTCGTCGGTTCCGGACTCACCGCCAGCAGTAGGAAACCCAGCGCCACCGCGCCGAGACCGACACCGAGCACCGCGCGCACCCCGAACTTCTCCATCAGGAACGGGGTGAGCAGCGAGGCGGTGAGCAGGGTGAGCGCGGCGGGCAGCATCCGCACACCCGCCTGCGACGGGCTGTATCCGTGGACGTACTGCAACCACAGCGAGACCAGGAACATGGCCGCGCCGATGGCCATCATGGCCAGCAGCGTCGCGACCGCGGCGGCGGTGAAGGCGCCGTTGCGGAACAGCCGCACGTCCAGCAGCGGATCGGTGGCGGTGAGCTGACGCCGCACGAACCAGACCATCGCGGCGATGCCGACCACCAGGATCGTCCAATCGACCACGCTCGCCTCACCTTTGGCGAGATGCTTGATGCCCCAGGCCAGGCACACGATGCCGGTGATCGAGAGCGCGGCGGCGAACCAGTCGAGGCCGCCGGTCTGCGGTGCCCGGTACTCCGGCAGCACCCACAGCCCGACCAGCACCGTCACCAGCACCACCGGCACATTCAGCCAGAACGCCGAGGCCCAGCCGAAGTGTTCGACCAGGAATCCACCGACGATCGGCCCCACCGTCGCGCCCACCCCGGCGACCGCGGCCCAGACGCCGATGGCCATGGTCCGCTCGCGCGCGTCGGTGAAGATATTGCGGATCAGCGAGAGCGTGGAGGGCATCACCATGGCGCCGCCGATGCCGAGCAGCACACGGCCGCCGATGAGCTGGGCCGAACTGCTCGCGGTCGCGGCGACCACCGAGGCGAGCCCGAACAGCACGAAACCGCTGAGGAACAACAACTTCCGGCCCACCCGATCACCGAGCGCCCCGGTGGTGATGAGCAGGCCGCCGAGCACCAGCCCGTAGATGTCGATGATCCACAGCTGTTCGAGCGGGCCCACCTGGAGGTCGTCGATCAGCGAGGGCAGGGCCACATTGAGGATGGTGGCGTCCATGGCCACCAGCAACAGGCTGGCGCACAGGACACCGAGCATCACCCACCGCACCGCGCCGTACGTCCGCACTTCGTCCATCAGCACACCTCGCGCGCTCGCCGGATGTCCGCCGTAGCCAACCTACCGACCGAACCCACGCGAGCGGACCACCCGCAACCGCGCGCCACAGCGCCGGTTCGGTGACGGGTTCTCGACTCAGGCCCCGGGCAGCGCCAGTTCGACCAGGGTGCGCGCCGCGCGCTGGGTGCGGTCGCGATCCCCGGTGATCAGATAGTCCTGGATGATCCCGCGCAGCCCCGAGACGAGCAGGGTGGCCACCACCTCGGGGTCCACCGCCAGTCCCGTCCGGCGCAGGGCGGCGGCGAGCTCGGCGACGAAGACGGCGATCGCGCCGTGCGCGTAGTCCTGATACGGCGAGTCCGGCGCGCACGCGGCACCGATCACCTGGAGCAGCACCCGCACGCTGTCGGACTCGGCGCCGACGAGGTTCAGTTCGCAGAAGGCGATCAACCGCTCGCGCAGCTGGGCGGGCTCGGTGACATCGTCGAAGACCGCGGTCAGGTCGGGCCGCTGCGTCGCCAGGGCCTGGACCAGCAGTTCCTCCTTGGTCCCGAAGTAGTGGATGAGCATGCGCGAGCTGGTCCCGAGCGCGGCGGCGAGCGGCCGCAACGACAGCTCGGCCAGGCCGTGCGCGGCGATATAGGCGACGACACCGGCCAGCAGGTCGGCGCGTTTGCGGTGATCGAGAGGACGGGCCATGGGTTGACTGTAGCGAGTGCTACAGGTATTCATGACGCCATGAATGTACCGATCGCTACAGAAACTGGCGACGACGTCGTGGTGACGGGGTACGCGGCGACCACCGCGCTGGCCGACACCATGGACGAGACGTGGACCCGGCTGCTGCGCGCCGAGAGCGGAATCCGCGCGCTGGCACCGGATTTCCTGGCCGAGCACGATCTGCCGGTGCGGATCGGCGGCCCGCTGGTCACCCCGCCGGACGCGGAGCTGACGCGCGTCGAGCAGCGCCGCCACTCCTACGTCGAACGCATGGCGCTGGTGCTCGGCCGCCAGGTCTGGCAGGCGGCGGGCGCGCCCGAAGTCGACCCCGAGCGGCTGGCCGTGGCCATCGGCACCGGACTGGGCGGCGGTGACGCGCTGATCGACGCGGTCGACGCGATGCGCGCGGGCGGCTATCGCAAGGTGTCGCCGCTGACCGTGCCGATGGTGATGCCGAACGGCCCGGCGGCCACGGTCGGACTCGACATCGGCGCGCAGGGGGGCGTTTTCGCGCCGGTATCGGCGTGTTCGTCGGGCTCGGAGGCCATCGCGCACGCGTGGCGGCTGATCCGCACCGGCGAGGCGGACGTGGTGGTCACCGGAGGCGTGGAGGGCCATATCGACCCGGTGCCGATCGCCGGGTTCGCGATGATGCGGGCCATGAGCACCCGCAACGAAGCACCCGAGCGAGCCTCCCGGCCCTTCGAGCGGGACCGCGACGGGTTCGTCTTCGGCGAGGCGGGCGCACTGCTGGTCCTCGAGTCCGAGCGCCATGCCAGGGCACGCGGCGCGCGGGTGCACGCGCGGGTGCTCGGCGCTGGCATCACCTCCGACGCCTTCCACATCGTGGCCTCCGACCCCGAGGGCACCGGCGCCGCACGGGCCATGCGCAAGGCCATACAGACTGCGGGACTGACACATTCGGACATCGACCATGTGAACGCGCACGCCACCTCGACGCCGATCGGCGACGCGTCCGAGGCCGCGGCCATCACCGCCGTCACGCCACACGCCTCGGTCTACGCGCCGAAATCCGCGCTGGGCCATTCGATCGGGGCCGTCGGCGCGCTGGAATCACTCATCACGATGCTGAGCCTGCGCGAGCAGATCGTCCCGCCCACACTGAATTTCGAGACACCGGACCCCGCGATCGACCTCGACATCGTGGCCGGGTCCGCGCGGCCACAGCGACTCGACTACGCGGTGAGCAATTCCTTCGGCTTCGGCGGACACAATGTCGCCCTGGCCTTCGGAAAAGCGTGACGGCGCCCCCGATCCGTGGATCAGGGGCGCCGCGTGGAGCTTTCGGTCAGGACTTGTCGAAGCGGGTGTCGACGAAGGACTTGAAGTCGACCTTGCCGGGCAGCGCCTTGGCGTCGGTGAAGGCGTCGGCGATCTCCTGCTCGGAGGCCACCACCTGATCACTGAGCTGGATCGGCTCCTTGATCGAGCGGGTCCAGGTGGTGCGCGAGGCGTCGACACTGATCTGGGTCAGCTCGGCGTACTTGGTGGACCAGGTGTCGAGGTTGTCCGAGGACCACTTGGTGGCCGCGGCGTAGCGCTGGAAGAAGTCGGCGAGCGCGGCGGACTTGCCCGCGTCGGCGATGGTCTTGTTGCCCGCGACCCAGAAGTTGTAGCCGTTGGCGGCCTGGTCGGCGGTGGCGATGGACTTGGCGCCGATCTCCTTCTCCGCGATGGCGGTGTAGGGGTCCCAGGTGGCCCATGCCTCGACGTCACCGCGGGTCAGCGCGGTGTAGCCGTCGGCGGGCGAGAGGTAGACCGGCTCCACATCGCTGAGCGACAGGCCCGCCTTCTTCAGCTGCAGCAGCAGATTGGCATTGGCCGAACTGCCCTTGTAGACCGCGACCTTCTTACCCTTGAGCCCGGCCACGGAGTTCACCGTCGAGTCCTTGCCGACCAGGATGGCGTCGCCCTTGCCGGTGGCCGACAGGGCGCCGACGATCTTCACATCGGCGTCGGCGGCCGCGCCGAAGATGACCGGGGTGTTGCCGGTCTGGGCGATATCGATACCGCCCGCGCTGGCCGCCTCGACCAGCGGCAGCCCGGCGGTGAAGGTGGAGAACTCGATCTTGTAGGGCAGATTCTCCAGCTGACCCGACGCCTTGAGCAGCACCTCGATCGAAATCGCCTTCTGGTCACCGACTTTCAGCGTGACGGTGCTCAGATCGACCGGGCCCGAGGGCGCCGCGTCGGTGGCCGCGTCATCACCGCAGGCGCTCAGCGAGAGAGCGGCGACGACGGCGAGGGCGAGCCCGGCCAGGCGAGACTTCGGAGTGCGTTTCACAGGAACAACTTTCGTGCGTGGGGTGCGGAAATCAGGGGGTGACGCCGAGCAGCGTGAGCAGCTGGGTGGCGTAGTCGGCGACCTCCGGTGACCCCGCGGTGCGCGGGCGCGGCAGGTCGATGGCCACGTCGGCGGCGATGCGCCCCTCGTCCAGGACGAGCACGCGGTCGGCCAGGGTGATGGCCTCGAGCACGTCGTGGGTCACCAGCAGCACGCCGAAGGCGCGCTGGTCGTGCAGGCCGAGCAGCAGCTCGTGCATGGTCAGGCGGGTCAGCGCGTCGAGGGCGCCGAAGGGCTCGTCGAGCAGCAGTAGCGTCGGCTCGGCCACCAGCGCCCTGGCCAGCGCCGCGCGCTGGGCCTCGCCGCCGGACAGCGTCAGCGGCCAGGCGTCGGCGCGTCCGGCCAGGCCGACCTCGGCGAGCAGTTCGCGCGCGGCCTTCTCGTCGGCGCGACGGTTGCGCGGCTTGGGCCTGCCGAGAGCGACATTGCGCACCACCGGCTGCCACGGGATCAGCCGCGCCTCCTGGAAGACGATGGTCGGCCTGCCCTCGACGGACACCTCGCCGTGGGTGGCGGTGTCGAGTCCACCGAGGACGCGCAGCAGGGTCGATTTGCCCGAGCCGCTGCGTCCGACGAGCGCGACGATCTCGCCGGTGCCGATATCGAGATCGATGCCGTCGAGCACGGTGCGCTCACCGAAGTGCTTGGCCAGTCCGGTGATTCGCGCGGCCGGGGTACGGGCCGACCTGCTGGGAATGGGGGTGACGGCGGCAGCGGTCATGACGGGAACCTCGCGATCGAGCGGCGGCGGGTGGCGGGCCGTACCACCGGGCGGATCGGGTGGACCCTCCGGCGGGAAGAGGTGGTGGCGGACATCAGCGATGGACCGCCGGGCGCCAGCGCAGGGCGCGGCGTTCGAGCAGGCGCACGATCGAGTCGGTGAGCAGGCCGAGCAGGCTGTAGATCACCAGGCCGAACACCACGATGTCGGTGCGCAGGAACTCGCGGGCGTTGTTGACCACGAAGCCCAGGCCCGCGCTGGCATTGATCTGCTCGGCGACGATGAGCGAGAGCCAGGCGATGCCGAGACTCTGCCGCACGCCGACCAGGATCTGCGGCAGCGCGCCGGGCAGGATCAGCAGCCGCAGCCGCTCGACCAGCCCGAGTTCCAGGGCACTGCCGAGTTCGAGCAGCTTGGGGTCGAGCTGGCGGATGCCGGAGAAGGTGTTGAGGTACAGCGGGAAGAACACGCCAAGGGCGATCAGGTAGACCTTCGGTTCCTCGCCGATGCCGAACCAGATGATGAACAGCGGGATCAGCCCGAACAGCGGAATGGTGCGGATCATCTGTAACGGCGGGTCTACGGCGTATTCGCCGATGCGGCTCAGCCCCGCGAGCACGCCGAGCACCAGCGCGAGCACCGCGCCGAGCGCGAAGCCGTAGAGCGCGCGCCCACCCGAGACGAGCAGGGCGTCACCGAGCTGCCCGGAACGGTAGATCTCGAGCCCGGCGTCGACGACCTTCGACGGCGCGGGCAGCTTCTTGGCCGGAATCCAGCCGCTACTGCTGCCGACCTGCCAGATCAGCAGCAGCGCGATCGGCGAGAGCGCACGCAGGAACCCAGCGCGACGGTACAGCGGAACCCGGCGCGCGCCGTTCTCGGTGGGCTTGGCCAACAACATGGGTGCATGGTGCCCGCCGGGCCACACCCGCCGACAGGGTTGGAATCAGCTCGAGAATTTCTCCGCCACCCACCGATCGGGCCCCGGTGCCGCGGCCCACGCTCCCCTCATCGGCGCGTGGGTCGCGGCCCTCTCGAATCATGCACCAGCACAGTATCTTCCGCGCAACAATGCCGTGGATCAATGGTGTTCGTGCAGTTCGCCCCAGGCCGGGAACGGGTCGGTGTAATTCGCCCAGGCGGCGGGTCCGGCGGCGTATTCGGCCTCGGTGAGCAGGGCGGCGTCGAGGGCGCGGCGCACGGCGGGGGCGTCCAGGCGCACGCCGATGAACACGATCTCCTGACCGGCGGGCACCTCGAGCGCGGACCACCAGGCGCCCGGCTCGAAGGTCAGGTTCGGTCCGGCCTGCGACCAGATCGCGGCCAGCTCGGGGCGGCTGGCGATCCAGCAGAAGCCCTTGCTGCGCAACATGCCTCGCAGTCCGGACAGCCCCGCGGCGAGCCGGTCGGGATGGAACGGCCGGTCGGCGACGTAGGCGAGGCTGCTGATGCCGTATTCCTCGGTCTCCGGGGTGTGCCCGCCCGCGAGTTCCTCGGCCCAGCCCTCGGCCTCGGCGGCGACGAGCGGGTTGTAGCGGCCGGTGTCGAGCACCTCGGCCAGGTCGACCGCGCCCCGCTCGGTGCGCAGCACGCGGGCGCGCGGATTGAGTCGGCGGACGGTGGCCTCGACGGTGGCGGCGGCGTTGGCGCTCACCAGGTCGGTCTTGTTGATCAGCAGCACGTCGGCGAACTCCACCTGGTCGACCAGCAGATCGGCGATGGTGCGCGAATCCCCTTCGCCCGCTTCGAGTTCCCGTTCGGCCAGGCCCTGGCCTCGCACCAGCTCGGCCAGGAAGGTGGACGCGTCGACCACGGTGACCATGGTGTCGAGCCGGGCGATCTCGCCCAGGCGAAAGCCGTCCTCGAATTCCCAGTCGAAGGTGGCGGCCACCGGCATGGGCTCGGAGATGCCGGTCGACTCGATCACCAACTGGTCGAAGCGGCCCGCGCGGGCCAGCCGGGCGACGGCCTCGATCAGGTCCTCGCGCAGCGTGCAGCAGATGCAGCCGTTGGTGAGTTCGACCAGTTTCTCCTCGGTGCGGTCGAGGTGGCCCTGGCCCGCGACCAGGGCGGCGTCGATGTTCACCTCGCTCATGTCGTTGACGATCACCGCGACCCGGCGGCCGTCGCGATTGGCGAGCACGTGGTTGAGCAGGGTGGTCTTGCCCGCGCCGAGGAACCCGGACAGGACGGTGACGGGGAGGGAAGTTGTGGTCACAAGTTAATGATAATGGTTTTCATTTGCACCACTCGGTCGGGGTCCCGACGGCGCTCCGGCGGCCGTAGGGTGACACCGTGAAGATGTTGCCGCTGACCCCCGATGGCCAGACCCCCGTCCGCGCGCTCACCATCGCGGGCACCGACTCCGGCGGCGGCGCCGGGATCCAGGCCGATTCGCGGACGATGGCGCTGTGCGGCGTGCACGCCTGCGTCGCGGTGGCGGCGGTGACCGTACAGAACACGGTGGGCGTCAGCGGGTTTCACGAGATTCCGGCGCACATCGTCGCCGATCAGGTGCGGGTGGTGGTGCGGGATATCGGCATCGGCGCGGCCAAGACCGGCATGCTCGCCTCCACCGCCATCATCGAGTCGGTGGCCGGGGTGTGCCGTGAACTCGGCATCGGTCGCGACGGCACGATTCCGCTCGTCGTCGACCCGGTCGCGGCCTCCATGCACGGCGACCCGCTGCTGCACGCCGAGGCGCTCGACGCGGTGCGCAACACCCTGATCCCGCTGGCCACCGTGGTCACCCCGAATCTCGACGAGGTCCGGCTGATCACCGGCATCGAGGTCGTCGACGACACCACCGCCCGCAAGGCCGCCGAGGCCCTGCACGCGCTGGGCGCGCAGTGGGCGATCGTCAAGGGCGGGCACCTGCGCACCTCCGAGGTGAGCACCGACCTGCTCTACGACGGCGACACCTTCCGCGAGTACACCGCCCCCCGCATCGCCACCGGCAACGACCACGGCGGCGGCGACACCCTGGCCGCGGCCATCGCCAGCGCCCTGGCCAACGGCTACTCCGTGCCCGACGCGGTCGAGTTCGCCAAGGAATGGACCTACCGCTGCCTGGCCGCCTCCTACGACCTCGGCGCGGGCCACGGCCCGGTCTCCCCGCTCTGGCGCCTGCACTGAATCTGCCCTGAACTCTTGACCGGCCCTGCGTGTCGGCCTACATTCACAAAAAGAGACAGATCTGTCTCTATTCGAGAGAGTGGGCAGCAGATGACCGAGCAGACCGCGGCGGCATTCGCGATCATCGAACGCTTGGCGGAGGCCAAGAGCAGGCAGGACGCGGCGACCGCGTTGTCGATCTACCATCCGGAGGGCGTCCTGGAATCGCCGCCACTGGGCACCCGCAGCGTCGGCGCCGAGATCCGCGACGCGATCGCGGGCTGGTTCCTGTTCGCCCCCGACTACGAGGTGCGGCTGGACGGCCACGGCGCGGACGGCGACACGCTGTGCTGCTGGGGCGAGATCACCTTCACCCCGGCCTTCACCTTCGACGGTTCGGTGCCCGACGGCACGCGGGCCACGGTGCCGGTGTTCATCCTGTTCCGGTTCCGGGACGGGTTGGTGAGCTGGGAGAGTTTCCATTTCGATGTCGCGGGTGTCGCGCGGCAGTGCGGTGTGGCCGCCTCGGCGCTGGTGCGTGCGGCATGATCGTCGGCGCCAGGAAGTCCAGCGATGTCTCGATGCGCGCCGCGCGCCACGAGCAGTGGGGTGCGCCGCTCACGGTGGTCGACATGGCGCGGCCGGAGCCCGCGGCCGGAGAGGTGCGCGTCGCGGTGCACGCGACCAGCGTCAATCCTGTCGATCGGTTCACCGGGCTCAACGCGGGGTACGAGCAGTCGATGCGGTTGCCGTTCGTGCCCGGCTGGGATGTCGCGGGGGTGGTCGACGCGGTCGGGTACGGCGTCACCCGGTACGCGGTGGGCGACCGGGTCTTCGGACTGGCCTGGTTCCCGCACCCTGCGGGCGCCTACGCGGAGTACCTGACCGTGCCCGCGTATCAGCTCGCGCCCATGCCGGTCTCGGCCTCGTTCACCGAGGCCGGGAGTCTGCCGATGGGCGCGTTGACGGCATGGCAGATGCTCGACGCCGGACGAGTGCGCGCCGGACAGCGGGTGCTGGTGAGCGGGGCCTCGGGCGGGGTGGGTCATCTGGCGGTGCAGATCGCGGCCGCGCGCGGCGCCACGGTGACGGCCCTGGCACGGCCCGAGCACCACGCCACCCTGCGCGAGCTGGGCGCGCACGCGTGCGTCGACTACACCGACGCCGAGGCGGTGGCGGCGATCGAGCCGGTCGACGTGGTACTCGATCTGGTGGGCGGCGCGTTCGGCACCGCGCTGTTCGACCGGGTCCGGCACGGCGGTAGCGCCGTGTTGGCGATGGCGTGGTCGATCCCCCACTTCCGCGCCGAGGCGCGGGCTCGCGGTATCCACGCGGTCTCCTACCTGGTCGAACCCGATCCGGAGGGGCTGCGCGCGCTCGCGACGCTGGTCGACGACGGGGCGGTGCGCGTGAAGATCGGCGCCGAGTTCGAGCTGGCGCAGGCCGCGGCGGCGCAGCAGTGGGTGGCGGATCGGCGCGGGTTCGGCAAAGCTGCCATCGTGGTGAGACACGAATGAGCGACAAGCCCAAGCAGGCGCGCGGAGCGGCGGTGCGCGACACCCTCGTCGGCATCGCGGCCGACCTCTTCTACGCCGACGGCGTGCGGGCGGTCGGCGTCGACGAGGTGGTGCGCCGCTCGGGCATGGCCAAGGCCAGCCTGTACCGGTGGTTCCCGAGCAAGGACGATCTGGTACTCGCGGTCCTGCAACGGCGCGACGAGAACTTCTGGGCCGCCTGGGATTCCGCCGCCGAATCGGCCCCGGATCCGCGTGCCGAACTCGACGCGCAGCTCACCTGGATCCAGCGGCTCGCGACCCATCCGGACTACCGGGGCTGTGCCTTCGTCAACACCGCCGCCGAATTCGGTGACGGCGCCTCGGCGGCCGTGCGGCAGCGCTGCTTGGACCACGAGCAGGAACTGCGACGCAGGCTGCGCGCGCTCGCCGAGCGTCTCGCGGTAGAGGACAGCGCGCGGTTCGCCGACCTGATGCATCTCGGGATCGTCGGAGCCTTCGCGACCGGCGGGATCTACGAGTCGGGTGGTCCGGCAGATCAGCTGCGGACGTTGGCGGCGAGCTTGCTGGGTGAGGCACCCCCACCGGTTCCAACGACGTGACCGGCGAGAACAACGGAGTTCGTGTCGGGCGCGGCAGGACGTTCAGTCGGCGACGAACGCGTCGCGCAGCGGCTGGGACAGGTCCACGCGGACCTGGTTGAAGCTGGCATGCGCCTGGGCCAGTGCCGAGATGCTCTCGGCCAGATAGTCGACGAAGCGCTCCACCGGCATCGCCGAGACCTCGCGCTGATTCGCGCCGAGCCACCAGTCCGTGGCCGAGGCCACCGCGCCGAAAATCGAATAGTTCACCAGCTCGATCCCGGCCACGTCGACCGATTCGGTCGGCAGCAGGCCCGCGAAGAACTCCGCCGCCCGGCGCGCGGACTGCCGGGCTGCCTCCAGCGCCCGTTCGGTCTCCTTGGCCTGCTGACTGAAGTGGCTGTGCAGCATGAACCGGAAGACGTTCGGATGCTCCGACACCACCGAGACGTAGGCGGCGGCGCCGGTGCGGACCAGCTCGGCCAGCGAGTCGTCGGTGAGGTCGACGCTGGTGAGCACCCGCTCCCAGAGCATGTCGCGCACCCGGTCGACGATGGCGTTGTAGAGGTCGGTCTTGTCCTCGAAGTGGCGGTAGAGCTTGGGCTTGGCGGCGCCCGCCTCCCTGGCGATATCACCCATGCTCACATCGGGTCCGACCCGGTCCAGCGCGCGGAAGGCGGCGTCGACGAACTGGATGCGGACCTGCACGCGATGCTCGCGCCAGCGCTCGGTCCGCGCGTCGACACGGCGGCCCGGTGCCTCGCCTGATTTCGGGTAACCGCGCGTCACAAACAGCAGCTTATTGTCGTCGCGGGGTCCCGGTGCTGGCAGGGGTGAAGTTTGCCGGAACGGCAAGATTTGTTGCGCGATTCCGCGAGGCGCCCACACGATGGACGCATGACCGATACCACCACCCCCACCGCCGAAGAGTTCTGGGAAGGCTTCTACCGCGACCGCGAGCAGGTATGGACCGGCAGGGCGAATCCGCTGTTGGTCCGCGAGGTCACCGAGCTGACGCCCGGTACCGCGCTGGACCTGGGTTGCGGCGAGGGCGGCGACGCGATCTGGCTGGCCGAACGCGGCTGGCGGGTCACCGCCGTCGACATCTCGGCCGTCGCCATGGAACGCGGCGAGCGCCGGGCGCGCGAGGCCGGACTCACGATCCACTGGGAGCGCCACGACCTGACCGCCAGCTTCCCGGCGGGCGGCTTCGACCTGGTCTCCGCGCAGTTCCTGCATTCGCCCGTGGAGCGGCCCGACGAGCGCGCGGTGATCCTGCGCCGGGCCGCGGCCGCCGTCGCGCCCGGCGGCGTGCTGGTGATCGGCGGACACCACGGCTGGCCGAGCTGGGTCACCGAACCGCCGCACCACGCCGACTTCCCCACCACCGAGCAGATCCTCGCGCAGCTCGCACTGGGCCCGCAGTGGCGGGTGGAGACCGACGAACTCGTCTACAGCCCCTCGACCAGCCCCGACGGCGTGGTCGGCGAGCGCGCCGACAGCGTGCTGCGGGTGCGCCGCGACTAACCGGCCTTCGGCACCGCGTCACCGTTGCGGTGCCGCGAGAGCAGATAGAGCACCCACATGACGATCGGCAGCAGCAGGTCCGTCCACAGCGGGATACCGATGTTGTAGGGCTTGGTGTTGTCCTCGGCGATCCAGAAGTAGAGGTGCCCGGCCGCGTCACCCCAGTACTGGATGCTCAGCACCACGATCACACACAGCCAGAAGTGGCCGCGGAACCAGTAGGCCATGATGCCGACCACGCCGATGGCCAGATCACCCATCGCGTTCTCCCACTGGAAACCGCCGTCGCCGCGGGTGTAGCCGATCTGCTCGGCGACCTGCGGGCCGTCGAAGATGTGGGCGGCCGCGCCCAGCACGGACGCGACGCCGACCACGGCCACCATCCACCAGACCAGGTGGATGTCGGCCGCCGGGCGGTCCGGGTGCCGACGGATCTGGACGAACGCGCCGACCAGGGCGACCAGTACTGCGATAAGGGTGGGCATCGGAGCCTCCCGTGTCGTCGAACCTCCCCATTTTAGCTGGTGAGGGGCCCGCGCGGGATCCCCAGCAACCTCCCAGCTCGGTCCCAGCTCAGTGGCAGCGCTGGCATCGAGGGTGGTGCCATGACTCAGACCGAGGCCGAGCCGAAGGCCACGCCGAGCAGCCGGGCACCGGTGCTCGACGTGGTGATACCCGTCTACAACGAGGAGACCGATCTAGGACTGTGCGTGCGCCGACTGCACGCGTATCTGCGCGACGGATTCCCCTTCACCGCGCGCATCACCATCGCCGACAACGCCAGCACCGACGCCACCCTCGCGGTGGCCCAGCTGCTGGCGGGCGAACTCGACGGCGTGCGGGTGCTGCACCTGGACGCCAAGGGCCGCGGGCGCGCGCTGCGGGCGGCGTGGAGCGCGTCGGACGCGACGGTGGTGGCGTACATGGACGTCGACCTGTCGACCGATCTGAACGCGCTGCTGCCGCTGGTCGCCCCGCTGGTCTCGGGACATTCCGAGCTGGCCATCGGCACCCGCCTGGACGCCTCGGCCCGGGTGGTGCGCGGCCCCAAGCGCGAGATCATCTCCCGCTGCTACAACCTGCTGCTGAAAACCACTCTGCGCGCGGGCTTTTCCGACGCGCAGTGCGGGTTCAAGGCCATCCGTAGCGAAGTCGCGCGCGAACTGCTGCCGCTGGTACGGGACGGCGAGTGGTTCTTCGACACCGAACTGCTGGTGCTGGCCGAACGGGCGGGGCTGCGCATCCACGAGGTGCCGGTGGACTGGATCGACGATCCCGACAGTCGCGTCGACATCGTCGACACCGCCAGCAAGGACCTGCGCGGCATCTGGCGGCTCACCAAGGCGCTGGCCACGGGCGCGCTGCCGCTGGAGGAGTTGCGCGCCGCGGTCGGCCGCGAACCGCTGGTCGCCGGAGTTCCGCTCGGAATGGTCGGGCAGCTGGTGCGGTTCGCCATCGTCGGCGTGAGCTCCACGCTGGCCTACATCGTGCTGTACCTGCTGCTGCAACCGCTGCTCGGCGCCCAGGGCGCCAACCTGCTGGCCCTGCTGCTGACCGCCGTCGGCAATACCGCCGCCAATCGCGCCTTCACCTTCGGCGTGCGCGGACGCGCCGATGCGCTATCCCACCAGTTCCAGGGCCTGGCCATCTTCGCCTTCGGCCTCGCCGTCACCAGCGGCTCCCTCTTCGCGCTGCACCGCTGGGCACCTGACGTCGCCGTGGGGGTCGAGCTCGGTGTCTTGATCACCGCGAACCTCGTTGCCACCCTGGCGCGTTTCGTCGGATTGCGCTGGGTCTTCCGCCACGCGGGCACTGATCTGCCCGGCTCCGGTGCGTCGCTCGCGACCAATGGCCTCGCATCGGCGCAAGGCACCTCGGCCGCCAATGCCGCTACCGAGCCGATGTACGCCATGGTTCGCCCGGCCGAGGACAGGACGCCCAGCGATCCCCAGGATGTGCGGCACGCGGACGGCGTGGAGGTGCGCCGATGACCGCGACCATCGTGGAGACACCGGCGAGCGTCGAGATCGCCGCCGAACGCCGAAAGCGCTGGGAATACCCGGCATTGGCGGTGTTGCTGCTCGGGACCGTCGTCGCCTATTTGATCAACCTGAGTGCCAACGGCTGGGCCAACGACTTCTATGCCGCCGCGGTGCAGGCGGGTTCGCAGTCGTGGGAGGCGTTCTTCTTCGGGTCCTCGGACGCGGCCAATTCGATCACCGTCGACAAACCACCGGCCTCGCTGTGGGTGATGGAACTGTCGGTGCGGGTGTTCGGGCTCAACAGCTGGAGCATGCTGGTGCCGCAGGTGCTGCTCGGAGTGGCGACCGTGGCCGTGCTGTGGGCGGCGGTGCGCCGGTCGTTCGGCCCGGCCGCCGGACTGATCGCGGGCACGGTGCTCGCGGTGACACCCGTCGCGGTGCTGATGTTCCGCTTCAACAATCCCGACGCGCTACTGGTGCTGCTGATGACGGCGGCCGCCTGGGCGATGACCCGCGCCGTGGCCGACGGCCGGTGGCGCTGGCTGCTGCTCACCGGCGGCCTGATCGGCTTCGGCTTCCTCGCCAAGCAACTCCAGGTGCTGCTGGTGGTGCCCGCGCTGGCACTCACCTACCTGATCGCGGGCCCGCCGAAGCTCGGCAAGCGCATCGCGCAACTGTTCGCCGCCGGTGCCGCCATGGTGGTGGCGGCGGGTTGGTGGCTGCTGACGGTGGAGCTGTGGCCCGCCGACCAGCGGCCGTGGATCGGTGGGTCGCACGAGAATTCGATCATCGAACTCACCCTCGGCTACAACGGACTCGGCCGTCTCAATGGCAATGAACGCGGCAGCGTGGTGCCGGGCGGCGGCGATATGCCCGGCGGTGGTCCTGGCGGTGGTGGCATGTGGGGCAGCACCGGCATCACCCGCCTGTTCGAGCCAGCCCAGGGCGGTCAGATCGCGTGGCTGATCCCGGCGGCCCTGCTCGGCCTGGTGGCCGGACTGGTGTTGCGTGGCCGTGCGCCGCGCACCGATCGGCGCCGCGCCGCGCTGATCCTCTGGGGCGGTTGGCTTCTCGTCACCGGGCTGGTCTTCAGCTACATGGCGGGCATCTTCCACCAGTACTACACGGTGGCCCTCGCACCGGCTGTCGCCGCGCTGGTCGGTATCGGCGCCGTTCAGCTGTGGGGTGCGCGCGATCGGCTGTGGGTCCGTCTCACCTGCGCGCTCGGCGTCGGCCTGACCACCGCCACCGCGTGGATGCTGTTGTCGCGCAGCGCTTCCTTCCAGCCGTGGTTGCGCTGGACGATCCTCGTCGCGGGAATCGTGGCGACCATCGCCCTCGCATTCCCCTTGGCCCGCAAGCAATCCCTGGTCGCCGCCCTCACCGCCGCCTTCGTCGCCCTCGCGGGTCCGGTGGCCTACTCCATCGACACCCTCGCCACCGGTCACTCCGGCGCGATCCCGAGCGCGGGTCCGAATGCCGGTGGGATGCACGGCATGGGCGGCCCCGGCATGCGCCCCGAGTGGAACGGTGGCCGGGCAGGCGTCGTCCCTGACGGCACCCTGTCCTCGGACGGCACCTCACCTGACGGCGCCGCTCCCCCCGGTAGTTCCGTCACAGCGGATGGCGCCGGGTCGGGTGGGTCGGATGGTCGAGGTGGTCGGATGCAGGGTGGCCCGGGGCGTGGAGGGGCGGGTGGGCTGTTGAACGGGTCGCGGCCCAGCGACGGGATCGTCACCCTGCTCGAACAGAACGGCACCGAGTACACCTGGGTCGCCGCGACGGTCGGCTCCAACAGTGCCGCCGGGTATCAGCTCGCCACCGAACTCCCGGTCATGCCGATCGGCGGATTCAACGGCAGCGATCCCTCGCCCACTCTCGAACAGTTCCAGCGTTATGTCGCCGCCGGGAAGATCCACTACTTCATCTCCGGTGGACATGGTGGGCCCGGTGGGGGCGAAAGCGCCTCGGTGAGTTCGGCGATCACGACGTGGGTCACCGAGAACTACACCGCGATCACCGTCGACGGGGTCACGATGTACGACCTGACCCAGCCGAAGGTGTAGTCAGCCCGAAATGTGGCCTGGCGGAACACAATCCGCCAGGCCATCCGGCCGTTACGACTTCTCGAGCGTGCCGCGTGGGGCCACCCAGCGGTGGTTCAGGTCGAGGATCGAGGCGACGGTTTCGAAATCGGCGTCGTAGTGGAAGAGAACCAGGCGATGCTCGACCGCCAGTACGGCGGCGAGCAGATCGTGGATGCCGACCGCGCGGTGGCGACCGGAACGGGCCAGTTCACGTTGGACCGCGAACGCGCTGTGCCAGTGCTCGTCGTTGGTGGGCAGATATTCGTAGGCAGCGCGGCGGCGGAACCGGATCTGTTCATACTCGGCGGGGCCGCGGGCGCTGTAGAGCGCCTCCGAATCCAAGGGAGCGCAGGTGGCCACCAGACCGGCGGTGAGAAGCGGGCCCAACTCGGCGGCGACTTCGGGATGCCGCATCCGGGCACCGGCGCTGGTGTCGATGAGGTAGCGAGCGGTTATCGCCATACGTCATCGCGCCGCTCTTTGTCGGCCATCTCGGCCAAGCCACCCTCGATGAGCCACTCGACTTCGGCGGCGCGCGCCCGAGCCACCACCGCGGAACTCAACGCGGCGCGCACCGTATCGGAGACCCCCGAGGTGCCCAGTGCGTCCTGTGCGGACGCGAGCAGCTCGTCGTCGATCTCGATCAGTCGCTTGGTCATGTCGCTATCCCTCGATATATATTCCCCCATGCGGAGACTATATACCCGTGAACGCGCAGGTCACAAGGGCTGTTACGGCCCGTTCAGGGCGGCGTGGAGGGTGGCCGCCCACTGGTCGACGATCAGTTTGCGGCGGGCCGAGTCGTCGGTGAGGACGTCGGCCAGGCCGAGCCCGCGGGCCAGGTCGAGGGTGGCCTGGACCAGGTGGTGGTTGACGGGGTCGGAGTCGTCCACGCCGAGGGCTTCGACGGCGCGGCGGTGGGCGATGCGGCCGAAGCGGGCCTCCAGGGGGACGATGCGTTCGCGCAGGGCCGGGTCGGCGGCGGCGTGCGTCCACACCTGTAGCGCCGCTTTGAACAGCGGCGAGGTGTAGGACTCGACCAGGCCGGAGACCACCGCGCGGGTGCGGCCCGCGCCCTCGGCGACCCCGCTGATCGCGGTCGCCTCGGCGCTGGACTGTTCCATCCTGGTGTCGAACATGTACTCGAGCGCGGCGGTGATCAGGTCTTCCCTGGTGGGGAAATGGTGCTGGGCCGCCCCGCGCGACACCCCGGCCCGTTCGGCGACCACCGACACGGTCGCGGCCGCCCAGCCGGTCTCGGCCAGGCAGTCGATGGTGGCCTCCAGCAGCCGCTGCCGGGTGGCCCGGCTGCGGTCCTGCTTGGGTTCGTGGGGTGTCGCCATCGGACTATTGTGCCCAGCTGGGCGGACGCTTCTGGAAGAAGGCCGTCATGCCCTCGATCACCTCGGGGGTGCCGAAGAACCCCGCCGAGCGCCGCGCGAGCTCCTCGGCCTCGGCGTCGAAGCGCGCCAGCAGCACCGAGTTGACCAGCCGCTTGGACTCCGCCAGCCCCTGCGGCGACCCCTTGCGCAGCTCGCCACACAGGCGTTTCACCTCGGCGGCGGCATCGGTGGCCGCCACGGTGACCAGCCCGATCTCCCGCGCGGTGGCCGCGTCGAACTTCTCGCCGGTGAGGAAGTAGCGGCTCGCCGAGCGCTGGTCCATGCGCGGCACCAGGGTGAGCGAGATCATGAACGGCGCCATCCCGATGCGTACCTCGGTGAGCGCGAAACTGCTGCCCGGCCCCGCCACGACGAGGTCGCAGGCACCGATGATGCCCATGCCCCCGGCGCGGACATTGCCGTCGATCCGCGCGACGACCGGCTTGGGCGAGGCGAGGATGCCGCGCAGCACGTCGATCATCACCCGGGTGCGCTGATCGGCCGCCGTCGCCGGGTCGGCGGTGCTGGCCTCCTTGAGGTCGGCACCGGCGCAGAACGTATCGCCGGTGTGCGCGAGGACGATGCCGCGCACGGCCGGATCGGTGTTCGCCGCGTCCAGCCCGGCCAGCAGCTCACGCACCAGCTTGGACGAGAGCGCGTTGCGGTTGTGCGGGGAATCGAAGGTCAACGTGGCGAACCCGTCGACGACCTCGTAACGGACGAACGGTGCTTCCGTCACGTCACTCATCGGGACTCCTGTTCATCCGGGAGGAGAGGTGGCCGCCCCACCACCGGGGCGGCCACCTTCGGGACTAGTACGAGCGCGGCAGGCCGAGCGAGTGCTGCGAGACGAAGTTGAGGATCATCTCGCGGCTCACCGGGGCGATGCGCATGATGCGCGCCGCCTGCAGCATGGCCGACAGGCCGACCTCCTTGGTCAGGCCCGAGCCACCGTGGGTCTGGATGGCCTGGTCCAGTGCCTTGATGCTGGCCTCGGCCGCCGCGTACTTGGCCATGTTGGCGGCCTCGGCGGCACCGAACTCGTCGCCCTGGTCGTAGAGCGTGGCGGCCTTCTGCATCATCAGCTTGGCCAGTTCCAGCTCGATCTTGATCTGCGCCAGCGGGTGTGAGATGCCCTGGTGCGCGCCGATCGGGGTCTTCCAGACGGTGCGCTCCTTGGCGTATTCCACCGCGCGATCGATGGCATAGCGGCCCAGGCCGATGGCCATGGCCGAGCCCATGATGCGCTCGGGGTTCAGACCCGCGAACAGCTGGGCCAGGGCGGCGTCCTCGGAGCCGACGAGGGCGTCGGCGGGCAGGCGCACGTCGTCGAAGAAGAGGGTGTACTGGTTGTCCGGCTCGATGACGTCCATCTCCTGGACGTTCTTCACCAGGCCGGGCGCGTCCACCGGCACGATGAACAGCGCGGGCTTGAGCTTGCCGGTCTTGTGGTCCTCGGTGCGCGAGACCACCAGGATGGCCTCGGCCTGATCGACACCGGAGATGAAGATCTTGCGGCCGTTGAGGATCCAGTCGTCACCGTCGCGGCGGGCGGTGGTGGTGATCTGGTGCGAGTTGGAACCCGCGTCGGGCTCGGTGATGGCGAAGACCATCTTGGCCGAACCGTCGGAGAGCTTGGGCAGCCAGCTCTGCTTCTGCGCGTCGGTGCCGTACTTGGTGATGATGGTGCCGCAGATGGCCGGGGAGACCACCATGAGCAGCAGACCGGCGCCCTGGGCGGAGAGCTCTTCCTGCACCAGCGCCAGCTCGTACATGCCAGCGCCACCGCCGCCGAACTCCTCGGGCAGGTTCACGCCGAGGAAACCGAGCTTGCCCGCCTCGTCCCACAGTTCGGTGAGCGGCTCGTTCTTGCGCGAGAGCGGCAGCACGTAGTCGCGGTAGTTGTACTTGGCCGCCAGCGACGCGACCGCCGCCCGCAGCGCGGTCTGCTCTTCGGTTTCGATGAACGTCATGCCTGCTCCTGCTCTTCTTCCTCGACCACCGCGAGGACGGTTCCGACCTCGACCTGCTGGCCGACGGTCACATTGAGTGCGCTGAGGACGCCGGTGGCGGGCGCGGCGATGGTGTGTTCCATCTTCATGGCCTCGAGCCACAGGATGGGCTGGCCCTGGGTCACCTGGTCGCCCTCGGCGGCACCGAGCCGGATCACGCTGCCCGGCATGGGTGCCAGCAGCGAACCGGCCGCCACCTGCTCGGACGGGTCGGTGAAGCGCGGCAGCCTGCGCACGGCCACCGGGCCGAGCGGGGAGTCCACCGCGACGAGGTCGCCGTAGCGGGCGATCTCGAACTGCCTGCGCACCGGGCCGCGTTCGCCGGGCACCGCCAGCACAACGCGTTCGGGTGTCGCCGAGATCAGCTCGAGGCCGTCGTGGCCCTCGACCTGTACGCCGGTGCGGGTGAAGCGGTAGCGCACCTCGTGCGTGCCGGAGGTGCGGCTCTCGTAGGACTTGGTCTGTGGCAGCGAGGCCAGGTTGCGCCAGCCACTGGGTGCCAGCCGGGTGAAGCGGCTGGACGCGTGGTTCGCGGCCGAATCCGCCAGGGCGGCAGCGATGATCGACAAGGCTTCGTCGGCCTCGGAGGCCAGCGGCGCCGACAACGCGGCCAGGTCGTGGGTGACGAAGAAGGCGGTGTCGGTGTCGCCCGCCAGGAAGGCCGGGTGCCGCAGCACCCGCACGAGCAGGTCGCGGTTGGTGACCAGGCCGTGGATCTTGGCGCGCTGCAAGGCGGTGGCGAGCAGATGCGCTGCCTCCGCACGGGTTTCGGCGTAGGAGATGACCTTGGCCAGCATCGGGTCGTAGTGCACGCCGACGACCGAGTCGTCCACCACGCCGGTGTCCAGGCGTACGCCCGGCTGGTCGAGCACGGTGAATTCACCGGCGGTGAACGGAATCTCGATCTTGTGGACCGGTCCGCTCTGCGGCTGCCAATCGTGGGCGGGGTCCTCGGCGTAGAGGCGGACCTCGATCGAGTGGCCGCGCAGGGCGGGCTGGGTCGCGGGCAGCGGCAGGCCCGACGCGACCTGCAATTGCAGGCGGACGAGGTCCAGGCCGGTGGTCTGCTCGGTGACCGGATGTTCCACCTGGAGACGGGTGTTCATCTCCAGGAAGAAGAAGTCACCCTTCTCGTCGGCCAGGAACTCGACGGTGCCAGCACCCTCGTAACCGATGGCCTCGGCCGCCAACCGGGCCGCCTCGAACAGGCGATCACGCATGCCGTCGATCTTCTCGACCAGCGGCGACGGGGCTTCCTCCACCACCTTCTGGTGCCGACGCTGGATCGAGCACTCGCGCTCGCCCACCGCCCAGGTCTTGCCGAAAGTGTCCGACATGACCTGCACTTCGATGTGACGGCCGGTCTCGAGATAGCGCTCGCAGAACACGGTCGGGTCGCCGAAGGCTGATTCGGCCTCGCGGCGGGCGGCGGCGATCTGATCCTGCAACTCGCCCAGCTCGCGCACCACGCGCATACCGCGACCGCCACCACCTGCCGACGCCTTGATCAGCACCGGCAGGTGCGCCTCGGTGACCTCGGCCGGGTCCAGCTCGGCCAGCACCGGCACCCCCGCGGCGTCCATCATCTTCTTGGACTCGACCTTGGAGCCCATCTGCTCGATGGCCGCGACCGGCGGGCCGATCCACACGAGCCCGGCGTCGAGCACCGCTCGCGCGAATTCGGCGTTCTCCGAGAGGAATCCGTAGCCGGGATGGATGGCGTCGGCACCGGCCGACAGCGCCGCCTCGATGATCAGCTCACCGCGCAGGTAGGTCTCGGCGGGGGTGTTGCCGGGCAGCCGGATGGCGGCGTCGGCCTCGGACACGTGCGGCGCCGCGGCATCCGCGTCGGAGTAGACGGCGGTGGTGCCGATGCCCATCCGACGGCAGGTGGCGAACACGCGACGCGCGATCTCACCACGGTTGGCGACAAGAACATTGGTGATAGCCATGTGGTCGCGCCTCACATTCGGAAGACGCCGAAGCCCTCGGCGCCCTGGATCGGTGCGTTGTGGATGGCCGACAGGGCCATTCCCAGCACGGTGCGGGTGTCACGGGGGTCGATGATGCCGTCGTCGAAGAGCCTGCCCGACAGGAACATCGGCATGGCCTCGGCCTCGATCTGCGACTCCACCATGGCGGCCAGCCCGGCGGCGGCCTCCTCGTCGAAAGGCAGGCCCTTGGCCTCGGCGGCACCGCGCTGCACGATGGTGAGCACCCCACCGAGCTGCGCGCCACCCATCACGGCCGACTTGGCGCTGGGCCAGGCGAACAGGAAGCGCGGGTTGAACGCGCGCCCGCACATGCCGTAGTGGCCCGCGCCGTAGGAGGCGCCCATGAGCAGCGAGATGTGCGGCACCTTGGAGTTGGCGACCGCGTTGATCATCATCGCGCCGTGCTTGATGATGCCGCCGTGCTCGTACTCCTTGCCGACCATGTAGCCGGTGGTGTTGTGCAGGAACAACAGTGGCGTGTTCTTCTTGTTCGCCAGCTGGATGAACTGGGTGGCCTTCTGCGATTCCTCGGAGAACAGCACACCGCGCGCGTTGGCCAGGATGCCGATCGGGTAACCGTTGATCTCGGCCCAGCCGGTGACCAGGCTGGAACCGTAGAGCGGCTTGAACTCGTCGAAGTCCGAGCCGTCGACCACGCGGGCGATGACCTCGCGCGGGTCGAACGGGATCTTCAGGTCCGAGGGCACGATGCCGAGCAGTTCCTCGGGATCGTAGAGCGGCGAGATGACCTCGGCGCGCGGCTCGGGGCCCTGCTTCTTCCAGTTCAGCCTGCGCACGATATTGCGGCCGATGCGGATGGCGTCCTGTTCGTCGGCGGCCATGTAGTCGGCCAGACCCGAAGTGCGCGCGTGCATCTCGGCACCGCCGAGGGTCTCGTCGTCGGAGTCCTCACCGGTGGCCATCTTCACCAGCGGCGGTCCGGCCAGGAAGACCTTCGCGCCCTCCTTGACCATCACCACATAGTCGGACATACCCGGGATGTAGGCGCCACCGGCGGTGGAGTTGCCGAAAACCAGGGAGATGGTGGGGATTCCGGCCGCCGACGCCTGGGTCAGGTCGCGGAACATCGCGCCGCCCGGGATGAAGACTTCCTTCTGCGTCGGCAGATCGGCGCCACCGGACTCCACCAGCGAGATCACCGGCAGCCGGTTCTCGCGCACGATGTCGTTGATGCGCAAGGTCTTCCGTAGCGTCCACGGGTTCGAGGTGCCACCGCGCACGGTCGGGTCGGGCGCGACGATCATGCACTCGACACCCTCCACGATGCCGATCCCGGCGATCGTGGAGGCGCCCACATGGAAGTCACTGCCCCAGGCGGCCAGCGGGCACAGTTCGAGGAACGGCGAGTCCTCGTCGAGCAGCAGCTCGATGCGCTCGCGCGCGGTCAGCTTACCGCGCTTGTGATGCCGGGCCACCTTCTCGGGCCCGCCACCGGCGATCGCCTTGGCGAACTCGCCCTCGATCTCGGCGAGCTTGGTCGTCATGGCCTCGGCGGCCGCGGTGTACTCCTCGGACGCGGGGTCGAGGGTGGAACGGAAGGTCGTCACGACTGGTACCCCAATACTTTCGACGCCAGCATGGTCAGGATCTCGTTGGTGCCGCCGCCGATGCCGATGATGCGGATGTCGCGGTAGATGCGCTCGACTTCGGATTCGCGCATGTAGCCCATGCCGCCGTGCAGCTGGACGGCCTGGTTGGCGACCCACTCGACGGTTTCGACAGCGGTGTTCTTGGCGAAGCAGACCTCGGCGATCAGCCCCTGTTCGCCGTTCTCGACGCGCTCGACCAGCGAGCGGGTGTAGACGCGGGCCAGGTCGACGCGTCGCGCCATCTCGGTGAGGGTCATCTGGACCGACTGGCGGCTGATCAGCGGGCGGCCGAAGGTCTCGCGGTTGCGGGTCCACTCGAGGGTGAGGTCGAGGGCGCGCTGGGCCATCGAGTACGCCTGCACGGCCAGGCCCACCCGTTCGCTGACGAAGGCGTTGGCGATCTGGGCGAAGCCGGAGTTCTCCGCGCCGACCAGGTTGCTCGCGGGCACCCGCACGTCGGTGTAGGACAGCTCACCGGTATCGGAGGCCAGCCAGCCCATCTTCTCCAGCTTGCGCGTCACCTCGAAACCCGGTGTGTCGGTGGGCACGATGATCAGCGAGACTCCCGCCGCGCCCGATCCACCGGTGCGCACCGCGGTGACGATGAAGTCCGCGCGACAGGCCGAGGTGATGAAGGTCTTGGCGCCGTTGATGACGAAGTCGTCGCCGTCGCGCACCGCCGAGGTGGTGAGGTGGCCGACATCGGAGCCGCCGCCGGGCTCGGTGATGGCGAGCGAGCCGATCAGGTCACCGGCCAGCGTCGGCTTGACCCACTTCTCGATCTGCTCCTCGTTGCCGGAGGCGATGATGTGCGGCAGGGAGATCCCGCAGGTGAACAGCGAGGCCCAGGTGCCGCCGGAGGCGCCCGCGTAGTGGAACTCCTCGCCGACGATCACGCCGTCGATGGCCGAACCGCCCTCGCCACCGGCGAATTCGGGGTACTCGATACCGAGCAGCCCGAGTTCGCCCGCCTTCTTGTGCAGTTCGCGCGGCAGTTCGCCCTCACGTTCCCAGGTGTCGAGGTCGGGCAGGATCTCCCGCTCGACGAACCCGCGCACGGTGGCGCGCAGCTCTTTACGTTCCGGGGTATCCCAAACAGATGTCATGCGAGCAGCTCCGTCGGCATCTCTAGGTGGCGGGAGCGCAGCCATTCGCCGAGCCCCTTGGCCTGCGGGTCGAAACGCGCCTGGTAGGCGACGCCCTTGCCGAGCAGGCCGGAAATGATGAAGTTGACCGCGCGCAGATTCGGCAGCACTGTGCGGGTGACGGTCAGCGCGGCCGTCTCCGGCAGCAGCTCCTGGAGCTTTTCCACCGTGAGGGTGTGCACGAGCCACTGCCATTGCGCGTCGGTGCGCACCCAGACGCCGATATTCGCGTCGCCGCCCTTGTCGCCACTACGGGCCAGCGCGATAGTGCCCAGCGGCACGCGGGTGGTCTCCGACGGGGCGGGCGCGGCGGGCAGCTCGGGTTCCGGAACCGGTTCCAGCACAGCGGTTTCGGTGGCGGGCGCGATATCGACGCGGGTGCCGTCGGCGAGCACGGCGATGTGGGGCACCTCGTGCGCGTCGACGAAGCCGGGCGTGAACACGCCGTAGGGCGAGCCGTTGCCCGGCAGCGAGGTGAAGGTCGCGCCGGGGTAGCTGGCCAGCGCCAATTCCACCGCGACACTGGAGAATCCGCGTCCGACCTTGTTCGGGTCGGGGTCGCGCACGATGCAGCGCAGCAGCGCGCTGGCCTGTTCCTCGGTCTCGGCGTCGGGGCGATCCAGGCGGGCCAGGGTCCAGGTGAGTTCGGCGGGCTTGTCCGGCAGCCAGGCTTCCAGCTGACGCTGCGCCAGCGCGGCCTTGGCCTCGATGTCGAGTCCGGTGAGGATGAACTCCATCTCGTTGCGGAAGCCGCCGAGGGTGTTGAGCGAGACCTTGAGTTGCGGCGGCGGTGCCTCACCGGTGACACCGCTGATCAGCACCCGATCCGGGCCCTCCTGCTCGAGGGTGATGCTGTCCAGACGCGTGGTGACGTCGGGACCGGCGTAGCGGGCGCCCTGGATCTCGTACATGAGCTGGGCTTCGACCGTGTCGACGGTGACCGCGCCACCGGTGCCCGCGTGCTTGGTGATGACGCTGGAGCCGTCGCGGCGGATCTCGGCGATCGGGAAGCCGGGGCGGCCCAGCTCGCCGAGTTCGGTGAAGAAGGCGAAGTTGCCGCCGGTGGCCTGGGTGGAGCATTCGATCACGTGTCCGGCGGCGACGGCACCCGCCAGCGCGTCGTAATCGGCGCGGCCCCAACCGAAGTGGGCGGCGGCCGGGCCGACGATGACCGAGGCGTCGGTGACCCGTCCGGTGACGACGATGTCGGCGCCGGAGTTCAGGCACTCGACGATGCCCCACGCGCCGAGGTAGGCATTCGCCGTGAGCGGCTGACCCAGGTCGAGCTCGGCGGCGCGGCCGACCAGGTCGTCGCCCTCGACGTGGGCGATCTTGGCGTCCAGGCCGAGATCGGCGGCGACCTTGCGCAACCGCTCCGCGAGCCCGGCCGGGTTCAGGCCGCCCGCGTTGGTGACGATCTGGACCTTGCGTTCGAGCGCGAGGCCGAGGCAGTCCTCGATCTGTCGGACGAAGGTCTTGGCGTAGCCGAGGCTCGGGTCCTTCATCCGGTCGCGGCCGAGGATGAGCATGGTGAGTTCGGCGAGGTAGTCGCCGGTCAGCACGTCGAGCTGCCCACCTTCGAGCATCTCGCGCATGGCGCTGAGCCGGTCACCGTAGAAGCCGGAGCAGTTGCCGATCCGGATCAGGTCGGGGTCGGCCGAGAGTGGACTCATGCGGTCCAGGATCACATCGGTTCAGAAAAAAAGCAAGCAAGCGTGCTTGTTAATTGCGGGCAATCGACCAGGCAAGATGGGAGCATGTCCAACTCCACTGCGGTGATCCTGCTGTTCGCCCTCACCGGTTTCCTGCTGGGCGGCGCCTACACCACCTGGAAGACCAACCGTCAGCTCTCCGTCGCCCTGCTGGTGGCCGCGGTCATGGCGGCCGTGGGCGCGCTGCTGTGGCTGTGACTCAGGGTGCGGTGAGTTTGAAGATGCGCACGTCCTCGGGGACGCCGTTGAGCGGCGCGGCCCAGAAGTTGCGTTTGTAGGGCTTGACGGTGGCGCCCAGTTCGGCGAGCGTGTCCGGGCGCAGCGCCTCCAGGGTGGTACTGGACAGCATCATGTTGCCGTTGCCGCCCGCCTCCATCATCCTGGCGGCGATATTGACGTCGACGCCGAGCCAGTCGCCGCCGATCTCGCGCGGCGAGCCGGTGTGCAGGCCGACGCGCATGCGGGGTTTGTAGCCCTCGACCTCGACGTGCGCGAGATTGCGCCGGGCGGCCAGTGCCGCGCGGACCGCGCGATCGGGCGAGGAGAACACCGCCATCAGGCCGTCACCCATGCGCTTGACCACCTGACCGCCGCGCTCGGCGATCGGCGGCTCGATCGCCCTGGCGACCTTGCGCAGCAGTTCGAGGGTGCGTTCGTCACCCGCGGCCAGCGACCAGCTGGAGAAGGCGACCAGGTCGGTGAACACGATGGTCACCTCCTCGGTGCCGCGCCCGCGGCCGAGGCGTTCCAGGGCCGCCTGCCAGACCTGGAGGGCGCCGAAGCCGATCTCCCTGGCCGCGGTGGGCGTGCCGCCGACGATCTTGTCCGCGACCCGGGCCACGGCCCTGGCCCCACCGGGTCCGGAGACCGAGAGCGGATCGCCGAAGGAGGGGTCACCGGGCAGCTGCTGCCTGGCCTTGCGCACGGCCCCGATGACATCGGCGCGCCGGTTGGCCGCCTGTAGTTTCGAGGAGATCTGGACACGCCTGCGAGCAGCCCGCGCGGCGTCGGTTCCCGCCGTGGGGAGGGTCTCGTCGGTCTCGATCGGCTCCAACGGGATGACCACCTCCGGGACCTTGTCGTGCGGTCGCGGATCCGCCCCGCCAGAAGGCGTTTCACTCACGCCACGAGGGTATCTCACGCAACGACAACCGCCGGTCCGCTGTTTGTGTCCAGCGGACCGGCGATCGTGCCTCCGACAGCCGGGCAGCGGCCGTCGGAGGGGAGCCCGGGCCGTTGCGAGGGCCGCCCGGGCTCGTCTGTCAGGCGTCGCGCTGGTTGACGACCACGAGGGCCGCGCCGAACACGATCGCCACGAACACAGTGAAGTAGATCAGGCTGCCCCACACGCCCCAGTGCCAGTTGCCGGACACTTCCTCGGCGGTCAGGAAGCGGTTGATGTTGGCGAAGGGCAAGAACGGGGTGACGTTGCGGCCGAAGCTGCCGAAGGCTCCGAGCAGACTCTCGATGAGCAGCGGCCAGAGCACGATCAGCGAGATGGCCGCGGCCGACTGCCGGACCAGCACACCGACACCGATCGCCAGGATCGCCCCGAGCAGGGCGTAGATCGGAATGCCGTAGATCTCGCGCCAGTTGCCTTCGAGCACCAGGCCGGGGGCGTCGTCACCGACGATCAGCTTGGCCACCGCGAAGGCGACCAACGCCAGCACACCGGTCAGCACGGCGGCGTACACGCCGACCAGACCGGCCTTGGACGAGATCACCTTCGACCGGTTCGGTACCGCGAGGAAGCTGGATCGGATGACGCCGAAGCGGTATTCGCTGGTGACCGTCAGCGCGGCCATGATCATCAGGACCATCACGCCGAAACCGGTCACGCCGGATGCGGCCAGCGCCGGGGTGAGCGGCGGCGGGCCCTGCCCCGGCTCGGCGTCGATATTGGTGATCAGCGACATCAGCACGGCGAAGCCGATGCCGAGCAGCACCACCACCGCCGAGCACCACCAGGGCGACCGGGTCGAGGTGAGTTTGATTCGTTCCGCAGCGAGCACGCCCATCAGAGCGCACCTCCCATCACCTGGTCGAGACCTTCGCCGTGGTACTCCACCGCGCCGCCGGTCATCCGCATGAACGCTTCCTCGAGCGAGGCCTGCTGCGGCGCGAGCTCGTAGAGCGTGACGTTGTTGGTGCCCGCCACCTTGCCGACCTCGTCACTGGACACACCGGCCACGATCAGGGCGTTGTCGCCTTCCTCGCGCACCGTCATGCCGTGCGAGGTGAGCAGGCTGCGCAGCTGGTCTAGCTGCGGGCTGCGCACGCGAACCGACTGCTCGGAGGCGCGGTCGATGAAGTCCTTGGTGGTGGTGTCGGCGATGAGCTGACCCCGCCCGATGACGATCAGGTGCTCGGCGGTCTGGGCCATCTCCGAGAGCAGATGACTCGACACCAGCACCGTGCGACCCTCCCCGGCCAGGCGCTGCATGAACCGGCGGATCCACAGGATGCCCTCGGGGTCGAGCCCGTTGACCGGCTCGTCGAACAGCAGCACCTTCGGATCACCCAGCAGCGCGCCCGCCAGGCCGAGCCGCTGCGACATACCCAGCGAGAACCCGCCCGCGTTCTTGTTGGCGACCTCGGAGAGGCCGACCAGGCGCAGGACCTCCTCCACCCGGGACTTCGGCAGGTCGTTGGCGGCGGCCAGCCACTCCAGGTGCGCGCGCGCCGAGCGGTTCGGATGCACCCACTTGGCGTCCAGGAGCGCGCCGACCTGCGTCAGCGGGCGTTCCAGGTCGTGGTAATGCTTGCCGCCGATCAGCGCGGTGCCCGAGGTGGGCTTGTCCAGCCCCAGGATCATCCGCATGGTCGTCGATTTACCGGCACCGTTGGGTCCGAGGAACCCGGTCACCAGTCCAGGCTGGACGGTGAACGAGAGGTCCTGCACCGCGACGGTCTGGCCGAATTGCTTCGTCAGGCCCTTCAGCTCGATCATGGGCCCCAGCTTGCCGGACGAAGATGGCGAGCGCGTCGCCGTGAGGTCGCGAGTCGGGTCATCCTCGAGGATGACCCGACCCCGAGGAAGGGACTACCGCGCCGGGGAGGACGCCTGAGCCCAGAACCGCTTGGGGATGCGACCGCCCTGCCTGGCCAGATATCCCGCCCGCACCCCGGCGGCCATCGCCTCGGCCATCAGCCGGGGCTCGCGCGCCCTGGTCACCGCGGTCGCCAAAAGGACCGCCGAGCAGCCCAGTTCCATGGCCAGCGCGGCATCGCTGGCGGTGCCGATGCCCGCGTCCAGGATGACCGGCACGTTCGCGGCGCCGACGATCATCTCGATGTTGTGCGGATTGCCGATGCCCAGCCCGGTGCCGATCGGCGAGCCCAGCGGCATGACCGCCGCGCAACCCGCCTCCTCCAGCCTGCGGGCCAGGATGGGATCGTCGGTGGTGTAGGGCAGCACGACGAAACCGTCGTCGACCAGCTGTTCGGCGGCGTCGAGCAGCTCGATCGGGTCGGGCAGCAGGGTGCGGTCGTCGGCGACGACCTCGAGCTTGACCCAGTTGGTGTCGAGGGCCTCGCGGGCCAGCTGCGCGGTGAGCACGGCCTCGGCGGCGGTGCGACAACCCGCGGTATTGGGCAGCGGGGTGATGTCGAGACGCTTCAGCAGATCGAGCACGCCCGTGCCGCCCACCGCGTCGACGCGGCGCATCGCGACGGTAGTGAGCTCGGTACCCGAGGCGACCAGCGCCTCCTCGAGCACGGCGAGGTTCTCGGCGCCGCCGGTGCCCATGATCAGGCGCGAGCCGAACTCCTTGTCGGCGATGCGCAAACCCTGCTCAGCCACCCTGAACCGCCGTGAGCACCTCGATGTTCCAGCCGCGTCCGACGGGCTCGTCCCAGCGCGATTTCGGGAAGACCGCGCCGTCGACGGCCACGGCGACACCCTGGCAGGGCAATTCGAGCCGGGTCAGCAGTTCGCGAATGCTGAGCGGCTCGGCGAACTCGTGATCGGCACCGTTGACGGTGATGCCGATCGGAATGGTCGAGGTCATCGAACTCCTCCTGGGGACGACAGCGAAGGCATCGGTGATGCCGGAAAACGGTGGGGGGACACGGCTTCGGCGACGGCGGGCGTCTGTCCGTCGAGCAGCGCGGGCACCAGCTCGGCGGTGATCGCCAGGGTGAGCATGCCGTTGCGGCCGTGTCCGGTGGCGGCCACGACGCGCTCGTCGAGCGCGCCGAGCAGGGGCAGATTGTCCGGGGTGGACGGGCGCGAGCCCGCGTTCGCCTCGGCCAGTTCGTATTCGGCGATGCCGGGCAGGACGGCCTCGGCGTCGGCGATCAGGTCGCGGACCCCGCCGACGGTGACGGTGGTGTCATGTCCGGCTTCGTATTGCGTTGCGCCCAGGACGATTCCGTCCTCGCGGGGCACCAGGTAGACCTGTCGACCGTGCACCCTGGCCCGGATGACCCGGCGCGGCGGCGCGCTCACGCCGGGACGGCGCCGCAGCCGCAGGATCTCGCCCTTCACCGGGCGCACCGGCAGGCCGGGCCACAGGTCGGCGGAGTGCGCACCGGCGGCGAGCACCACCCGATCGTGCGGCAGATCTTCCAGGGCGGCAACGGTTTCGGTGCGGATCTCGACCCCGGCCGACGTACACGCCGTCAGCAGAGCCCGCAGGACGCGGCGGTTGTCGATGGCGGGTTCGGTCGTGGCCAGCAGACCGGCGCGCACGGTGCGGGCCAGGGCGGGCTCGATGGCGCGGACTCCGGCGCGGTCGAGCACGCGCAGGTCGTGGCCGAATCCGGCGAGCCAGTCCGCGACGGTGCGCAGGTCGGCGGCGTCGGCGGCGTCCAGGGCGACGGTCAGGGTCTCGTCGGCGACGAAGACCGATTCACCGGTGACCGCGCGAAGCTGTTCGGCGAAGGCGGGCCAGGCGTCCAGGGCGGCGGCGCCGAAGCCGAGGACGCGGTCCTCCCCCGGCCAGCCCTCCGACAGCGGCGCGAGCATGCCCCCGGCGACGAAAGAGGCGCCGGAACCGGGCGCGGGATCGAAGACGGTGACCGTCCAACCCGCCCGCGCGGCCCGCCAGGCGACGGCGAGTCCGACGGCGCCGCCACCCACGACCGCCAGAGTCCGCATCACGTTCCACCTGTCTTTTTCCGCCTGTCGCCCGCCATGGCGTTCGCATCCCCACGGTAGCGCGACTACCGTCGACACCGTGCAGCCCTCCCATCCGAATCGTTCCGTCCCGCCCAGGGAGCGCCTGTCGAGCGCACTGCTGTATCTGTGCACCGACGCGCGCCGGGAAAAGGGTGATCTGGCCAGGTTCGTCGACGCCGCGCTCGCCGGTGGCGTGGACATCGTCCAGTTGCGTGACAAGGGGTCGCCCGGTGAGGCCGAGTTCGGCCCGCTCGAGGCCAAGGCCGAGCTCGGCGCGCTGGCCGAGATCAAGGCGGCGACCCGGCGTCACGGCGCGCTGCTGGCGGTGAACGACCGCGCCGATATCGCGCTGGCCTCGGGCGCCGACGTGCTGCATCTGGGCCAGGGCGACCTGCCGCCCGCCTACGCGCGGCGCATCCTCGGCCCCGAGGTGGTGATCGGCCGGTCCACGCACAACCGCAATCAGGCGGGCATCGCGGCCATCGACGGCCATCTCGACTACTTCTGCACCGGCCCGATCTGGACCACCCCCACCAAGCCGGGCCGTCAGGCGGCGGGGGTCGACTTCATCCGCTCCACGGCCGACGCTCACCCGACGCTGCCCTGGTTCGCCATCGGCGGGGTGGACCTCGCCCGGCTCCCGGAGGTCCTGCAAGCGGGCGCCCGCCGCGTCGTCGTGGTGCGAGCCATCACCGAGGCCGCCGATCCCGAGGCCGCGGCCCGCGAGCTCAAGACCGCGCTGCTCGCCGCGAACTGACCGCATTCGCTGAGCGGCCCATCGCTACCCCCGGACCAAGAGATTCCGGCTGGGGGCCGGATCGCGCGGGCGAGGTTCGAGCGGCTGTTCACCGGACCCGCGGCTGACACCGGGCGCGACCCGGTCGCGGGGTGTGGGGCAAGACCTCAGGACAGGATGTCCGCGCGGGTCAGGAGAGGGCCGGTCGCCGGGTCGGCGTCCAGGACGACCTCGGCGCCGGGACCGTCGAGGGCCGTGTGTAGCCAGTAGAAGCCCTGGTCGGCGAGGTAGACGGTGCGGGGCAGGGCGGCGGCGAGTTCGGCGTCGGGGGTCTCCACGCGCAGCGGGACCGCGCGCAGGGTGCGCCAGGCTTCGGCGAACCCGGGGTGCAGCGGACGGTCGGTGACCTCGTTCTCCGGGACCCACGCGAGCTCGTCGCTCTCCTTGTTGGCGACGGTGGCCAGCGGGGACGCGGCGTCAGCGACGACCGTGACATAGGTCCAGCCACTCGGCGCCGTCATGGTGAGTCGCTGGGCGCGCACCCGCAGCAGGTCGGCGGTGATCCCCGCCTCCTCCTCGGCCTCGCGGACGGCGGCGTGCTCGGCGGACTCGTGCGAGTCCCTGGCGCCGCCGGGAATCGCCCAGGTGCCGCCCTGATGACTCCACGGCGCGCGATGTTGCAGCAGCACCGCCGACCCACCGGCAGGCAGCGGCGCGCGCAACAGCAACCCGGCCGCGCCGAACTTGCCCCAATGCCGAACCCCGCCGGGACTGTTCGACCAGCCGTCCCCGTCACCGCGCATAAGTCACTACTCTCTGTGTCCGTAGCAGCCGTTCAGCAACCGCTTCGGGGGTGTCTGAGAGGCTGCGCCGCCGGTAGGACAACAATAAACTCCGCTATAGCAACGCTGCGCGGACGAGTCGGGGAGGTGAACGGTGGTCGAACCGGGGAACCGTACTGCCTCGACCGAGGTGGCGGCCGTGCGTCCGGCCCCGTCCGCGCAGGCAGCGGCGGGTAAGACGCCCACGAAGACACCCGCGCCCGCCGGTTCCGGTGGCCGCCGCGCGGGCCTGCGGCGACCGGCCATCGTCACCGAGCGACCGCCCGCGCCCGACGTCGCGGCCCTGCGCGCGCAGTTCCATCCGGCCAGGATGCGCAGCTTCGTGCAGTCCTCGCCGGGCCGTCTGGTGGCCGCCGGACTCATCCTGATGGCCCTGTGCGTCACCGCTGGCGCGGTGACTTCCACCATCGTGCGCGATCGCCAGCAAGCTCTGGGCGTACTACTCGACGACACCGAACCCGACGCCCACTCGGCCAACCACCTCTACACCTCGCTCTCCATCGCCGACGCCGCCGCGGGCACCGCCTTCATCGCCGGTGGCCTGGAACCACAGGCGGTGCGCGACCGCTACACCCAGGCCGTCGGCGAGGCCGCGGCCGAGCTGGTCACCCAGGCCGGGCACATCTCCGCCGAGGAGGCGGCCGACCCCAGCGGCACCGACCGGCGCCTGCGCACCGGCATCGCCACCGGCCTGCCCGTCTACACCGGCCTGATCGAGACCGCGCGCGCCAACAACCGCAACGGGTATCCGGTCGGCGCGGCCTACCTCAGCGAGGCCTCGCACCAGATGCAGACCACGCTGCTGCCGATGGCCGAGGAGCTCGAGAGCCACCGCATGGACGCGGTGACCGCGGCCCAGCACCGACACGTGCAGCCGCCGTGGCCCGCGATCGTGCTGCTCGTGCTCACCCTCGGCGCCCTGGTCTGGGTGCAGGTGGAGCTGGCCCGGCGCTCGCGTCGCTTCTTCAACATGGGCCTGCTGCTCGGCACGGCCGCGCTCGCGCTGACGCTGCTGTGGACGGTGGCGGCGGGCTCGCTGTCGGCGGTGGCGATGATCCGCTGTCGCGACGAGGGCGCGGTTCCGGCGGCGCGGCTGGCCGAGAGCCGAATCCTGGTGCAGCAGGCCAGGTCCGCCGAAATGGTGAAGCTGGTGCGCCGCGACGCCACCGGCGACTACGACCGCACCTTCGAGGTCAACGCGACGCGCCTGATCGAACTGCTCGACGGCTATCCCGACGACGCCCCCGCCCGCCCCGAGGTCGCCGACGCCCGCGCCGCGCTCACCCGCTGGCAGTCCGCCCACGACCGCATGAACGACACCCTCGAGCGCGGCGATTTCACCGGCGCGGCCGCGGTCGCCACCGGCCCCGGTGCCGCCGACGCCACCGCCCAGGTCGACGCGCTCGACCGGGCCCTCGACGAAGCCTCCGCCGCGACCCGTGACACCTTGCGCTCCAAGGTTTCCCAGGCCGTCGACGTGCTGTCGTTCCTGGCGCCCGGCGCCATGATCCTCGGCATCGCGGGCGCGGTCTGCGTCGGTCTCGGCCTGTGGCCCCGGCTGCGGGAGTACCGATGAGGCCCGCGCGCGCCCTGGCGGCGCTGGCCCTGGCGACGGCGGCGCTGGTCGGCGGCTGTTCCGACAGCACCCCGGCACCCGACGAACGCGGCGTGTACTCCGAACCGCCGTTGCCCGCCAAGGCGATTCCCGTCGGCACCGACACTCCCGTCCCGCCGCGCGGCGGCGAACAGTGCGGCGACCCCACCGCCAGCCTGCGCCCCAGCACCGCGAGCGGACCCACCATCGAGGCCATCCGCGCGCGCGGGCGCCTGGTGGTCGGGCTGGACGCGGGCAGCAACCTGTTCAGCTTCCGCGACCCGCTCACCGGCCGCATCGTCGGCTTCGACGCCGACATCGCCCGCGAGATCGCCCGCGACCTGCTCGGCGACCCCGACCTCATCGAATACCGCAGTCTCGCTTCGGAAGAACGCGAACGCGCCCTGCAGGACCACACCGTGGACCTGATCGCCAAGACCATGACGATCACCTGCGAACGCCGCCAGCGCGTCGCGTTCTCCACGGTGTACCTGCGCGCCGACCAGCGGGTGCTGGCGGTGAAGAACTCCGGCATCAACGGCCTGGCCGATCTGGCGGGCAAGCGGGTCTGCGTGGCGCGCGGCACCACCTCGCTCGACCACATCCGCCGCGACCAGCCCGCCGCCACCATCCTCACCGTGCCCACCTGGGCCGACTGCCTGGTCGTGTTGCAGCAACGTCAGGTCGACGCCGTGAGCACCGACGACTCCATCCTGGCCGGACTGGCCGCGCAGGACCCCTACACCGAGGTGGTCGGCGGCAGCATCAGCGCCGAGCCGTACGGGATCGGTATCCCCAAGGGCGACGACGATCTGGTGCGCTTCGTCAACGCCACGCTCGAGCGCATCCGCAACGACGGCACCTGGACGCGCATCCACCGGCGCTGGCTCGCCTCCCTGGGCGACCCGCCGACCCCACCCGCCCCCACGTACCAGGACTGATCGCCGATGAGTACGCAGGACGACCCCGCCGAACACACCCCCACCGAGCTGTCCCGGCGCGAGCCGACACAACTGACCGAACGCCCCCGCCCCGGCACCCTGCCCGGCGGCTGGACCCTGCCGCCCGAGACCCCCGAACCCGACGACCCACCCGCCGACGACGAGACCCAGCCGCTGCCCAAGCTGCCCTCGCACGCCGTCACCGAGATCGCCGCCCGGCCGACCCCACCGAGCGGCCCGGCCGCCACCCAGGGTTCGTGGGTGTCCGAGCCGGTCGCCACCTCCCGTTCCGGGCGCAGCGTGCGCACCGCCCGCTCGCGGCCGACCCGGCGACTGGGCGCGGGCCTGGTGCCGATCCCGACCGTCACCCCCGCCGACCCGCGCGACGCGGTCCTCGCCGATCCGGTGGTCTCCGAGGGCAGGCGGTTCTGCTGGCGCTGCGCGAATCCGGTCGGCCGCTCCACCCCGGCGCGCGCCGCGAGTTCCAGCGGTGTGTGCGAGACCTGCGGCGCCGCTTACGATTTCCGTCCGTCACTGCACGAGGGCGATATGGTCGCCGGGCAGTACGAGATCCAGGGCTGTATCGCGCACGGCGGGCTGGGCTGGATCTATCTGGCCATCGACCGCAATGTGAGCGACCGCTGGGTGGTGCTCAAGGGCCTGCTGCACGCCGGTGACGCCGAGGCGCAGGCGGTGGCGGTCGCCGAGCGGCAGTTCCTGGCCGAGGTGGCGCACCCGAGCATCGTCAAGATCCACAACTTCGTCGAGCACACCGCCCCGGACGGCTCGAGTATCGGCTACATCGTGATGGAGTACGTGGGCGGGCATTCGCTGCGCGACATCCTCGACGCCCGTCCGCGCGGGGAGCAGATGCCGCTGGCCGAGGCCATCGCCTACGTGCTCGAGATCCTGCCCGCGCTCGACCACCTGCATTCCATCGGCCTGACCTACAACGATCTCAAGCCCGACAATGTGATGGTCACCGAGGACCAGGTGAAGCTCATCGACCTGGGCGCGGTCGCCACCATCGAAGCCTACGGAAACCTCTACGGCACCAAGGGTTTCCAGGCACCCGAGATCGCGCGCACCGGCCCGACCCCCGCCTCCGACATCTACACCGTCGGGCGCACCCTGGCCGCGCTCACCCTCGACCTGCCCAGCGAGCACGGCCGCTACCTCGACGGCATCCCCGACCCCGCCGACGAGCCGCTGCTGGCGCGCTACGAGTTCTTCCACCGCTTCCTGCTCACCGCCACCGAACTCGATCCGGCGCAACGCTTTCCGACGGCGCGCGCCATGTCGGCGCAGCTCGCGGGTGTGCTGCGCGAGATCCTCGCCTACGACACCGGTAGCGAACATCCCCAGCTGTCCACAGTCTTCAGTCCCCAGCGGACCAGTTTCGGCACCGAGGAACTGATCAGCCAGACCGACGCCTACCTCGACGGCGTCGGCCGCTCCCCGCTGCTGGACTCCGGCACTGTCGTCGCCGCCCTGCCGATTCCGCTCATCGACCCCGCCGACCCGTCCGCGCCGCTGCTGGCCGCCACCGCCAACCCGGAACCCGAACGCGTCCTCGAGGCCCTGCACGACGCGCGCGAGCGCGCCGAGGCCGATCCCGACAACGCACCGGATACGCTGGCGGGCGAACTGCTCTACGCCGAGGCGCGGGCCCGGCTGGAACTCGGCGAGTCGGCCGCCGTCCTGCATCTGCTCGACCGCGTGCCCAACGAATCCGACTGGCGCACCGACTGGTTCACCGGTCTGGCCTATCTGCTCGAACTGGACTACGAGGCGGCCTTCGGTGCCTTCGAGGCGGTGCTGCGGGTCCTGCCCGGCGAGATCGCCCCCAAGCTGGCACTGGCCGCCACCGCGGAACTGATTCTGCAACACTGGGAAACCGACGCGCCCGAACAGTGGCGCTCATTCGCCGAACGCTATTACGCCACCGTGTGGCGCACCGATCGCGCCGTGGTGAGCGCCGCCTTCGGCCTGGCCAGACAGCTGGCGGTGGCGGGTCAGGTGGGCGAGGCGGTGCACGCGCTCGACGAGGTGCCCGCCGCGTCCCGGCACTTCACCACCGCCCAGACCACCGCGATCCTGTTGCTGCTCACCAGCGCTCCCGTCGCCGAGCTCGACGAACAGGTGCTGCGCCTGGCCGCCTCCCGCGCCCAATCCATCCCGCCCGGCGAGCACCGCGCCATCCTCATGCGCACCCTCGTCCAGGGCACCGCGCTGGCCTGGCTGGGCGCGGGCAACACCCCGAAACGTAAGGACGCCAAGCTCTTCGGCCGCCCCTTCGACGAACGCGACCTGCGCGACGGCACCGAGAAGGGCCTACGCGCCCTGGCCCGCAACGCCCCCGGCCGCGCCCACCGCTACGCGCTGGTCGACCTGGCCAACTCGCTACGCCCGAAGTCCTGGTTCTGAGACCGACGGAACACTAAGCGCCGCTGACCAATTCGTGGGCCGCGCGGGCGATGGCGAGTTCCTCGTTGGTGGGCACCACCAGCACCGCGACCGGCGCCGAGTCCGGCGAGATACGGCGCGCGCCCGGCGTCCGCGTCTCGTTGCGCTCGGGGTCGATCTCGATGCCGAGGTTCTGGAGGTCGGCCAGGGCGGCGGCGCGCACGGCCGGACTGTTCTCGCCGACACCGGCGGTGAAGACCACGGCGTCGACTCGGCCCAGCTCCACCAGGTAGGCGCCGAGGTAGCGGCGCAGGCGGTGGATGTAGACGTCGAAGGCCAGCTTCGCCTGGGCGTCACCATTGTCGATGAGCTGCTGGAGTTCCCGGAAATCGTTGACGCCGGACAGGCCCTTGATCCCGGAATCGCGATTGAGCAGCTGCTCCACGGCGGGCAGATCCAGCCCGGCGGCGTGCATCAGATGCGGCATGATGCCGGGGTCGAGGTCGCCGGGGCGGGTGCCCATGACCAGGCCCTCGAGCGGGGTCATGCCCATGGTGGTATCGACCGCGACGCCGCCGCGCACGGCCGAGGCCGAGGCGCCGTTGCCGAGGTGGAAGACGATCTGGTTCAGCTCCCCGTACGGGCGGCCGAGGAATTGCGCGGCCTTCTCCGAGACGTACTGGTGCGAGGTGCCGTGGAAGCCGTAGCGGCGGACACCGTGCGCGGCAGCCAGTTTCGCGTCCAGCGCGTAGGTGCGGGCCGCCTCGGGCAGGGTGTGGAAGAACGCGGTGTCGAACACCGCCACCTCCGGAATGCCGGGCAGCAGTTCGCTGGTCGACTCGATGCCGATGGCATTGGCCGGATTGTGCAGCGGCGCGAGCCGGGACAGATCGCGGATGGTGTCGAGCACCTCGTCGGTGATCAGCGTCGGCTGCCAGAACACCTCGCCACCGTGCACGACCCGGTGTCCGACCGCGCCGATCCCGGCGGTGGTCAGGTCGATGCCGGTGTCGCGGAACATCTCGAACGCCTGACGCAGCCCGGCGCGATGATCCGCGATCGGACCCTCGTGCACCAGCTTCTGGTCACCGCACTCGTGCACGACGCGTCCGCCGTGCGCCTCACCGATCTTCTCCACCAGACCGGACGCGCGGACCTGCGCCGAATCCGCGTGCAGCAGCTGATATTTGATCGACGACGACCCACAGTTCAGGACCAAGACCAAGTCGCTCATGCCGGATCCCCCTGCGCCTGGATGGCGGTGATCGCCACGGTGTTGACGATGTCGGCGACCAGCGCGCCGCGCGACAGATCGTTGACCGGCTTGCGCAGACCCTGCAGCACCGGGCCGATCGCCACGGCGCCCGCGCTGCGCTGCACCGCCTTGTAGGTGTTGTTGCCGGTGTTGAGGTCGGGGAAGACGAACACCGTGGCCTTGCCCGCCACCGTGGAGTTCGGCAGCTTGGTGCTGGCGACGGCGGGCTCGATCGCCGCGTCGTACTGGATCGGGCCCTCCACCGGCAGTTCCGGTGAACGCTCGCGCACCAGTTCGGTGGCGGCGCGCACCTTGTCGACATCGGCACCGGTGCCCGAGGCGCCGGTGGAGTACGACAGCATGGCCACCCGGGGCTCGATGCCGAAGCGGGCGGCGGTCTCGGCCGAGGACACCGCGATGTCGGCGAGCTGCTCGGAGGTGGGGTCGGGCACCACGGCGCAGTCGCCGTAGGCGAGTACCCGGTCGGCCAGGCACATCAGGAACACGCTCGACACCGTGGAGACGCCCGGCACCGTCTTGATGATCTCGAAGGAGGGCCGGATGGTGTGCGCGGTGGTGTGCGCGGCGCCGGAGACCATGCCGTCGGCGATGCCCTTGTAGACCATCATGGTGCCGAAATAGGAGATGTCGGCCATGGTTTCGCGGGCGCGCTCGAGCGTCATGCCCTTGTGCTTGCGCAGTTCGGTGTACTCGGCGGCGAATTCGTCGAGGTAGCCGGAGGTGCGCGGGTCGAGCACCTGCGCGGCCTCGATGTCGACGCCGAGTTCGGCGGCGCGGGCGCGCACGGCGGTCTCGTCACCGAGGATCGTGAGGTCGGCGATCTTGCGCTGGAGCACCCGGCCCGCGGCGCGCAGGATGCGGTCGTCGTCGCCCTCGGGCAGCACGATGCGCTTGCGGTCGCCGCGCGCGCGGTCGATGAGCCGGTACTCGAACATCTGTGGGGTCACCACATTCGAGGCCGGGACCTGGATGCGTTCGAGCAGGGCGGGCGCGTCGACGCGCTGTTCCATCAGGGCCAGCGCGGTGTCGACCTTGAGTGGGCTGCCCGCCCACATCCGTCCGCGCGTGCGGTGCACGGCGCTGGCGGTGTCGTAGGTGCCGAGTTCGGTGGTGAGGATCGGCAGCTTGGGGTGCAGGCCCTCCATCAGCCGGGCGATGGCCGGATGCGGGCGGATGCCACCGTTCATGATCACCCCGGCCAGCGACGGAAAGCCCGCCGCCTCATGGGCGTTCACCACGCTGAGCAGCACGTCGGAGCGGTCGCCGGGGGCGATCACCACCACGCCGTCGGACAGGCGCTCGAGGATGTGCTCGGCGGTCATGCCGCCGACCATGATCCGCAGGGCCTCGCGTTGCAGCAGTTCCGGGTCGCCGCTGTAGATCTCGCCGTCGATGGCCCCGCACAGTTCGCCCATGGTCGGCGCCATCAGCAGCGGCACCTCCGGCAGCGTCCAGGAGGGCACCTCGGAATCGGCCAGTGCGGCACCGATCTCGTCGATGTCGTCGGGCGCGCAGCGGTTGGCGACCACCGCGACGAGCTGGGCGTGCTCACCGGCCAGCTCGCCGGAACACAACTCCACCAGGTGCTTGACCTCGGCGGGCGTGCGCTCGGCGCCGCGCACCACCAGCAGCACGGGCGCGCCGAGGTTCACCGCGATGCGGGCGTTGAAGCGTAGTTCGCTGGGGCTCGCGACATCGGTGTAGTCGCTGCCGACGATCACCACCGCGTCGCACGCCTTGGCGACATCGTGGAAGCGCATGACGATCTCGCTGATCGCGGCGTCGGGGTCGCGGTGCACGTCCTCGTAGCTGACGCCGACGGCCTGCTCGTAGCCGATATCGGCGGTGCTGTGCTCGAGCAGCAGTTCGAGGATGTAGTCGGTCTCGGCCGAGGAACGGGTGATCGGGCGGAACACGCCGACCCGCGCGGTGGTCGCGCACAGCATCTGCAGCACGCCCAGCGCCACGGTGGATTTACCGGTGTCACCTTCCGGGGAAGCGATGTACACGGTGGACGGCGCATGTTCGACCATGCTGGCGAGCTTAGTTAATCGATGGCGATTCGGCCGGGCGGTGTGGTGTTCGACCAGGTTCGGCCGGTTCAGCGCACCGGGTCGTAGACCTTGAACCCGAGGTCACCGGCGACGGTGGCCATCGTCTTGTCATGAGTGACCACCGTGAGATCCTCCAGACCACTGCGCAGGGCGGATGCCAGATGAATGGCGTCGAGCGTTTTGATGTGCGAGATGATCGCCTCGGCCTCGTTCAGGACCGCGTGATCGACCGGAATGGTATCGATGTAGTCGGTGATCAAGCCACGATCCAGCGCAGGCAGGCCCTCCCGGCGTAGCACCCGCGTGATCTCGGTGCGCAACAACCGCGAGGAGACGATCCGGCTGTCGCGGTCGGCCGTGGTCGTGTCGAACCACTCGGCAGCGTCGATGGAGTGACCCAGGATGATCCTGATCGCGACCGAACTGTCGAGGTAATAGGCCCTCACCACTCGCCCTTCTCGGCGTCGAGGAGCTCGTCGATGGACGCGGCGGTGCGCAGCCGGTGACGGGCGATGCTGCGCGTGTGCGCGCCGCCCGCCACCGCTCGCGGGATGATCTCGGTGGAGCTGACAGCCGGGACGATGTAGCCCACCCGGTTGTTGTGCCGGGTGAGCTCGTAGACCTCGCCGGATTCCACATCGGCGATCATCTCGGTGGGGTTCTGGCGCAGCTCGCCGACGCTGATCGACTTCATAGTGCCAGGATAGGCGCCATTGTCTACGAATGTCTACGAACGCGTGGCCTCCTCAGCCCAGCGCGCGCAGGCGAGGAGCCAGGTCGCGCTTGAAGAGGTCCAGGAAGCGCAACTGGTCGTGGCCGGGGGCGTGGAAGACCAGGTGGTTGAGGCCCGCGTCGAGGTAGGGCTTGATCTGGGCGACGGCCTCGTCGGGATCGCTGGCCACGATCCAGCGCTTGGCGACCTCCTCGATGGGCAGCGCGTCGGCGGCGGCCTCCATCTCCATCGGGTCGGTGATGTCGTGCTTCTGCTCGGGCGTCAGCGACAGCGGCGCCCAGAAGCGCGTGTTCTGCAGGGCCAGTTCGGGATCGGTGTCGTAGGAGATCTTGATCTCGATCATCTTGTCGATCCCGGCGACATCGCGCTCGGCCTTGGCCGCGCCCTCGGCGACGGCGGGCAGCAGCTTCTCGGTGTAGAGGTCCATGCCCTTGCCGGAGGTGCAGATGAAACCGTCACCCGAACGGCCCGCGTAGCGCGCGACGACCGGGCCGCCCGCGGCGATGTAGACGGGGATGCCGCCCTTGGGCACGTCATAGATGGAGGCGCCCACGGTGTGGTAGTACTCGCCGTCGAAATCGACGCGGTCACCGGTCCACAGCGCGCGCATGAGCTGCACCGATTCGCGCAGCCGGGCGAAACGCTCCTTGAAATCGGGCCATTCGCCCTTGTAACCGGTGGCGATCTCGTTGAGCGCCTCGCCGGTGCCGACACCGAGCATGACGCGTCCCGGGTACAGGCAGCCGAAGGTGGCGAACGCCTGGGCGATCACCGCCGGGTTGTAGCGGAAGGTCGGGGTGAGCACCGAGGTGCCGAGCATGATGCGCTCGGTGCGCTCACCGGTGGCGGCCAGCCAGGCCAGCGAGAACGGCGCGTGCCCGCCCTCGTGGCGCCAGGGCTGGAAGTGATCGCTGACCGTCGCGCTGTCGAGACCGTGTTCCTCGGCGGCCACCGCCAGCTCGACCAGCTCGCGCGGTCCGAACTGTTCCGCCGACGCCTTGTATCCGAGCTTGAGATCAACCATCTCAGCCACTCCTGTCTTCGCTTCGTCGCGCCCCTGCCGTCTCGACACTAACCAACACGCGTACCGACTGCCCGGTAGCACCGCGACCGGGTTTAGCGGATGATTAGCTGGTGACCGCCAAGGATGAGCAGATCTTGTCGTACCTGACCGACATGGACGGTGTACTCGTCCACGAGGACCAACTGATCCCGGGCGCCGACGAATTCCTCGCCGAGCTGCGCGCCAACGAGATCCCGTTCCTCGTCCTCACCAACAACTCCATCCGCACCCCGCGCGACCTGCAGGCCAGGCTGCGCCAGACCGGCCTGGACATCCCCGAACAGTCCATCTGGACCTCCGCGCTGGCCACCGCCACCTTCCTCGACGAACAGCGCCCCAACGGCACCGCCTACGTGGTGGGCGAGTCCGGGCTCACCACCGCCCTGCACGAGATCGGCTACGTGCTCACCGACGTCGACCCCGACTACGTGGTGCTCGGCGAGACCCGCACCTACTCCTTCGAGGCCATCACCACCGCCATCCGCCTGGTCGACCGCGGCGCCAAGTTCATCGCCACCAATCCCGACGCCACCGGCCCCTCCCGCGACGGCGTGCTGCCCGCCACCGGCTCGGTCGCCGCCCTGATCACCCGCGCCACCGGCAAGGACCCCTACTACGTGGGCAAGCCCAACCCGCTGATGATGCGCTCGGCCCTGCGCCGCATCGGCGCGCACTCGCAGAGCACCGTGATGATCGGCGACCGCATGGACACCGACGTCATCGCCGGACTCGAAGCGGGCCTGCGCACCGTCCTGGTCACCTCGGGCATCTCCACCAAGTCCTCGGTCGAGGCCTACCCCTTCCGGCCGACCATGGTGGTCGATTCCGTCGCCGACCTGGTCGGCCGCACCAGCAGGCCCTTCGCCGAGCTGTGAGCTAGCTCTCACCGGAATAAGTTTCCTCGTCCACTAGTTATAGTTGCCATGGCAACCAAAGCGAGCCGAGGAGGGCCAGTGCAGTTCGGAATCTTCACCGTGGGTGACGTGACCACCGACCCGACGACCGGCCGTACCCCCACCGAGGGCGAGCGGATCAAGGCGATGACCACCATCGCGCAGAAGGCCGAGGAGGTGGGCCTGGACGTGTTCGCCATGGGCGAGCACCACAACCCGCCGTTCGTGCCGTCCTCGCCCACCACCATGCTCGGCTACATCGCGGGCCGCACCGACCGCATCCAGCTGTCGACCTCGACCACGCTGATCACCACCAACGACCCGGTCAAGATCGCCGAGGACTTCGCGACCCTGCAGCACCTGGCCGACGGGCGCGTCGACCTGATGCTCGGCCGCGGCAACACCGGCCCGGTCTACCCGTGGTTCGGCAAGGACATCCGCGACGGCATCCCGCTGGCCATCGAGAACTACGCCCTGCTGCACAAGCTGTGGCGCGAAGACGTGGTGACCTGGCAGGGCCGCTTCCGCACCCCGCTGCAGTCGTTCACCGCGACCCCGCGCCCGCTCGACGACGTCCCCCCGTTCGTCTGGCACGGCTCGATCCGCAGCCCGGAGATCGCCGAGCAGGCCGCCTACTACGGTGACGGCTTCTTCGCCAACCACATCTTCTGGCCCACCGACCACTTCCAGCGGCTCATCGAGCTCTACCGCCGCCGCTACGAGCACTACGGGCACGGCAGCGCCGACCAGGCGATCGTCGGACTCGGCGGCCAGGTGTTCCTGCGCAAGAACTCCCAGGACGCCGTGCGCGAGTTCCGGCCGTACTTCGACAACGCGCCGGTCTACGGGCACGGACCCTCGCTCGAGGAGTTCACCGAGCAGACCCCGCTGACCGTGGGCAGCCCGCAGCAGGTGATCGAGAAGACGCTCACCTTCCGCGAGAACTTCGGCGACTACCAGCGCCAGCTGTTCCTGGTCGATCACGCGGGCCTGCCGCTGAAGACCGTGCTCGAACAGCTCGACCTGCTCGGCGAGGAAGTGATTCCCGTGCTGCGCAAGGAATTCGCCGCCGGACGCCCGGCGCACGTGCCCGACGCGCCGACGCACGCGTCGCTGCTGGCCGCCAAGGACACGGAGGTCGCCGCATGACCCAGCGCATCGCCGTGGTCTCGGCCGGGCTGTCCCAGCCCTCCTCGACCCGGCTGCTCGCCGAACGACTCGCCGCGGCCACCGCGCGCGGCGGCGACGTCGAACTCGACTTCGTCGACCTGCGCGAACACGCCAGGGACCTGGCCGACAACCTCGTCGCCGGATTCCCCTCCCCCGCACTGCGCAGCACCATCGACCGGGTCGTCGGCGCCGACGGCCTGATCGCGGTGACGCCGATCTTCAACGCCTCCTACAGCGGCCTGTTCAAGACGTTCTTCGACGTCCTCGAACCGGAGTCGCTGGTCGGGATGCCGGTGTTGCTCGGCGCCACCGGTGGCACCGAACGGCATTCGCTCGCACTGGAACACGCGTTGCGACCACTGTTCGCCTACCTGCGCTCGGTCGTCGTCCCGACCGCCGTCTACGCGGCGTCCACGGATTGGGGCGACGGCGCGGGCGACGGATTGCAGCGCCGGATCGACCGCGCCGCCGAGGAATTCACCGAACTCCTGGCCGGACGGTCCCGCACCCGCACCGTCGACCCCTACGCCGAAACCACCCCCTTCGAAGATCTGCTAGCCGGAAACCTCACCCCCACAAGGAGTTCCCTATGACCACCGCACTCGCCAACGGCCTCACCGCGGGCACCTGGACCATCGATGCCAGCCACTCCACCGTCGGCTTCTCCGTCCGCCACCTCATGGTGAGCAAGGTCCGCGGCCGCTTCACCGACTTCGACGGCGCGCTCGTCATCGGCGAGGACGGCTCCGCCTCCGCGCACGCCGAGATCCGCGTCGACTCGCTGACCACCGACAACGCCCAGCGCGACGGTCACCTGCGCACCGCCGACTTCTTCCACGCCGAGCAGTTCCCGGTGATGACGTTCACGTCCACCGGATTCCGCGGCGAGGGCAGCGATTTCGTCGTCGACGGTGAGTTCACCGTGCGCGGCAACACCAAGCCGGTCTCGCTCGAGGTCGAGTTCCTCGGCGTGAACCCGGGCATGGGCAACGGCCCGGTCGCCGGGTTCGAGGCCAAGACCGTGGTCTCGCGGCGCGAGTTCGGGCTCGACATCGACATGCCGCTGCCCGACGGCGGCACGGTGATCGGCGACAAGATCACCCTCACCCTGGAGATCGAGGTAGCCCTGCAGAGCTGACCCCCGACGCCACGAAGCCCTCGCCGATCATGGCGAGGGCTTCGTCGTGTCCGTCGCTCAGATCGGCCGGAAACCGGCGCCGAGATCGCCGCGCGCGTCGATGTCGGCGAGGATCGCGGTGATGTTCATGCCGACCTCGGGGCCGAGGCAGGGCACGTAGACATACCCGTTGACCATGCCGACCAGCGTGGAGCCGACCACCACCGGACCGCCGGAATCACCGGAGACCACGCAGATCTGGGTGAGCGTGGCGATCCCGGACTCCAGCGGGTCACCGTAGGCGAGACCGCAGGTCTGCGCGGTGCTGCGGCCCTCCTTGCAGGCGATATCCGGGAACTGCGCGGGCCCGCCGACGCCGGTGATCGTCGTGTTGCCCACCCGGTTCACCGGCACCACCGTGGCCGGATCGAAGGTGATCACCGAGTAGTCCATGGCCTCGCTGCGATAGGCGACGGTACCGACGGTGCCCGCCTCCTGGTTCGTCTCGGCGACGATGCCCGCGCCCTCCGGCCCGCAGTGCGCGGCGGTGAGGCCGACCAGCCTGCCGCCGGAATCGTGGCCGATGGTGGTGAGGGTGCAGGTCGCGCCGTCGACCAGGATGCCGGAACCACCGCCGAGCACCGCCGGGTCCGCGGCGTGCGCGGTTCCGATCGGTCCGGCCGTGAGGGCTCCGAGAACGGCCAGGACGGCGCCTGCCGCCGCGAGTGTCTTCGACATGTTCGATCCGATCCGTGCGCTGGTTCCGGGCGAATTCGATCGTGCGATCGAGACCATAGCAAGGTCGCATCAGTCCATGTCAGAAGGCACCCGCGTGGCGTCATCCCGGCTGATCCGCGCCCGCGATGATGGTGTCGAGCGCGGCGGACAGGCGGGTGAGCGTGGCCACGGTCGCGGCGAACTCGGCCGGACCGAGCAGGGCGGCGAGACGCTCGGCCATGGCGGCGTGCTGCGGACCGATCCGCTCGATGGCGGCCAGGCCCACCTCGGTGATGGCGACGAGCTTGGCCCGCTTGTGCGCCGGATTGGGCCGATACTCGCAGATCCCTTCGGCCACCAGCAGATCCGCCACCCGCTGCACGCTCTGGCGGGTGATCCCCATCGCGCGCGCGATCCCGGCGACCGGCAGCGGCTGCTGCTGCACCGCCGCCATCACCTGCCACCACGCCACCGAGATCCCCGACGGTGCCGCCAAACCGTCACCGATGGTGAGGAATTGGCCGTTGAGGCGGTAGACGGTGAGGGCGGCGCCGTCGAGCAGATCCTGTTCGGGCGTCACCGCGCGGCCAGTGCCGCATAGGCGGAGGGGTCCTTGTGCGCGAACAGCTGGAACCAGGCGTCGAGCACGGGGGGCTCGTAGAGATCGAGCCGGGCGAAGATCTCGCGCGCGAATTCGAAGGGGGACATGGCATTCGCGGTGATCACGTCGCCATCGGTGACCGCCGGTGCGTCGACATAGCGCTCGGCGCCCGAATAGCCGGTCTCCACCAGGGTTCCCGGATCGTTGCTGGTGTGCGCGCGGGTGTCGAGCAGGCCGACCCTCGCCAGACCCACGGTGGCGCCACAGATTCCGGCGACGGGCACGCCCGCGTCGACGAAGCGTTTCGCGGCCTCGGCGAACGGGTTCAGCGCGTCACCGGACCACAGCTCGGCGCCGGGCAGGATCAGCATGGCGCTGTCGGCGGGATCGAGATCGGCCAGGGCGAGGTCGGGGGTGACGCGGAAGCGGCCCATGGTGGTGACCGGCTCGGTGGTGAGTCCGACGGTGCGCACCTCGAAGACGCCGGGCTCGCGATGCCAGGAGGTGTCGGCGATATTCGCCAGGGCGGCGCCCGCCTCCCAGTCGGCGAGGGTGTCGTAGACGGCGGCGTGGACTGTTTTCTTCGTCATGACAGTATGCTGTCATTATTGACAGGATGCTGTCAATAAGAATTTTGCAACCCCCTTTTCGTAAGCTCACCGCATTCGGTGCGAGACAAGGAGGTTCAGCCGAGATGACCGACCCCGTGCAGGGCATGACGGGCACCATCACGTCATCGATCCGCGCGGCGGGCGCGCTCGGCGAGGTCCTGGTCGCGATTCGCGGCGGGACCGAGCTCTATCTGGCACGAGCCGAGGAGCCGATCGAGGCGGGCGCGACGGTGCTCATCGTCGCGGTCCATCCGGGACGCGTCGTCGACGTGGTCAGCTGGATTCCCCTCGCACCGCAACCGCCGCAGGACAATTGAGAGAAGGGGCTCGCATGCTGGGCTATCACGTTCCCGATCCCGACGAGGCCATGCTGGTCAGCGGTGCCAAGAGCAAGGACAACGCGCCGTTCCGGGTGGTCATCGGGCGCGGCACCTGGGTGATTCCGCTGTTCCGCAAGGTGCGGTACCTGTCGCTGGCGATGTTCGAGTCCGAGATCCGCGAACGGTGTGTCACCAAGCAAGCCATCCAGCTGGACGTGCGCGCGGTGATCGCGTTCAAGGTCGCCAACGACACGCCGTCGATCGTCAACGCGGCCCAGCGTTTCCTGTCCGAACAGGAGCAGGAGATGTCGGTGCTGACCGGGCGGATCTTCTCCGGTCACCTGCGCTCGATCGTCGGCTCGATGACCGTCGAGGAGATCATCCGCGAGCGCCAGAAGCTGGCCGACGAGGTGCTGCTGGCCTCCAAGGTGGAGATGAGCAATATCGGCCTGTGGGTCGACTCGTTCCAGATCCAGTCCATCGACGACGGCGACCTCGGCTACATCAACGCCCTGGCCGCCCCGCACAACGCGGCCGTGCAGCGCGACGCGCAGATCGCCCAGGCCCAGGCCGCCCAGCGCTCCGCCGAGGCCGAACAGGAATCGCTGCGCCGCCAGGCCGAATACGAACGCGAGACCTCGATCCTCAAGGCGCAGTACCAGCGCGACATCGACAAGGCGCGCGCCGAAGCCGCCCAGGCGGGCCCGCTCGCCGACGCCATCGCCCGCCAGGAGGTGCTCACCGCGCAGGCCGAGCAGGCGCGCAAGAACGCCGAACTGCGCGAGCAGGAACTGCAGGCCGAGGTCGTCAAGCCCGCCATGGCCGAGGCCGAGCGCGTGCGTATCCTCGCCGAGGCCGAAGCCGACCGCACCCGCATCCAGGCCGAGGCCGCCGCCTCCAACAACCGCATCGCCCTGGACCAGCTGCTCATCGAACAGCTGCCCGAAATCGTCAAACAGGCCTCCACCGGCCTCGCCAACGCCAACCTCACCGTCCTCAACGGCCCTGACGGGGTGGGCGAACTGGTCAACGGAATGGTCGGCCAGGGGTTGACGGTCTTCAACTCACTGCAGAAGGCCCTGTCCAACGGCGAGGCCGACAAGAACTGACCGGAAGGGGCCGACCGTCCCCGAACGGTCGGCCCCTTCGCGTACAGTAGGTACGTACCTACATCGAGGAGAGCGAGCGCGATGACGACTATGAGTGCCCGGGAGCTCAACCGGGATGTCAGCGCCGCGAAGCGCGCGGCACAGCAGGGACCGGTGGTGATCACCGACCGTGGCGAAGAGGCCTTCGTACTGCTCTCCATCGAGGAGTACCGGCGGCTCCGCGCCGACAGCCAGGACCTCGTCGCCCGTTTGAGCATGGACGATGACGACGAGATCGACTTCGACCCGGCGCCGCTCGGGCTGAACCTGCGGATTCCGTCGCTGTGAACTATCTGCTCGATACCAACGTCCTGAGCGAGTTGCGAAAGTCGGCGCGGACAGCGGACCCGGCGGTCCGCGCGTGGGCGACGGCCCGGCGACCGTCGGAGCTCTACCTCAGCGTGGTCACGATCATGGAGCTCGACATCGGCATCGGCCGAATCGAGCGACGCGACGCCGTGCAGGGCAAGCGCCTGCGATCGTGGCTGGAAGACACCGTCCTCGACACCTTCGCGGGCAGAATCCTCGGCGTCGATCTGGCCGTAGCCCGCCGCGCCGCACGCATGCACGTGCCTGACCCGCGGCCCGAACGCGACACCCTGATCGCCGCGACGGCGGGCGAACACGGCATGACGGTGGCCACCCGGAACGTGAAGGACTTCGGCCCCACGGGCGTGCCGGTCATCGACCCCTGGTCCGGGCCATAGTCGTCAGTTCAGGGCGTGGTCGAGGTCGCCGAGGAGGTCTTCGATGTCTTCGAGGCCGACCGAGATGCGGACGACGCCGTCACTGAGGCCGATGGAGGCTCGGCCTTCGGGGCCCATGGCTCGGTGGGTGGTGGTGGCGGGGTGGGTGATCAGGGTCTTCGCGTCGCCGAGGTTGTTGGAGATGTCGATGACGCGCAGGCGGTTGAGGACCTCGAAGGCGCGCTTCTTGCCGTCGTCGCCCGCGAGTTCGAAGGTGACGACGGTGCCGCCGCCGGACATCTGTTCGGTGGCCAGGGCGTGCTGGGGGTGCGATTCCAGGAAGGGGTACTTGACCCAGTTCACGGACTTGTCGGTCTCCAGGAACTGGGCCACCTTCAGGGCCGAATCGGTGGACTGGCGCACGCGCAGCGGCATGGTCTCCAGGCCCTTGAGCAGGGTCCAGGCGTTGAACGGGCTCAGGGCGGGACCGGTGTGGCGCATCAGGTTCTTGACGGGGCCGTCGATGTAGTCCTGGGCGCCGAGGATGGCGCCGCCGAGCACGCGGCCCTGGCCGTCGATGTGCTTGGTGCCGGAGTAGACGACCACATCGGCGCCGAGTTCGAAACCGCGCTGCAGCAGCGGGGTGGCGAAGACGTTGTCCAGCACCACCTTCGCGCCCGCGGCGTGGGCCAGCTCGGTGACCTTGCGGACGTCGACGAGGGTCTGCATCGGGTTGGCGGGGGTCTCGAAGAACACCGCCTGGGTGGGCACCGAGAGGGCCTGTTCCCACTGCTCGAGGTCGTCACCGTCGACGAAGACGGTCTCGATGCCCCAGCGCGGCAGGATCTCGTTGCACACCACGAAGCAGGAGCCGAACAGGCTGCGCGCGGCCACGAGCCGGTCGCCCGCCTTCAGCAGCGCGCCCAGCGCGGTGAACACCGCCGACATGCCCGAGGCGGTCGCGAAGGCGGCCTCGGCGCCGTCGAGCAGGCGGATGCGCTCCTCGAACATGGCCACGGTCGGGTTGCCGTAGCGGGAGTAGACGAAGTGCTCGACCTCGCCGGTGAACGCGGCCTCGGCGGCCTCGGCGCTCTCGTAGACGAAACCGGAGGTCAGGTACAGCGCCTCGGAGGTCTCCTCGAAACCGGAGCGGCGCAGACCGCCGCGGACCCCGAGGGTGGCGGGGCCGACGCCCTCGGGCAGTGGCTTGTCGAACGAACCACCGGTGATCATCTGCTGTCTCCTTATGCCTGGCGCCACGGCAGGCCGACCGCGCGCCAGCCCACGCTGCCACGCTGACCGAACGCGTCGGGACCACCCTCGAAACCGTCGAGCACGTTGTACGACGGGGCGATGCCCGCCGCGGTCGCCACGGTCGCGGCCCCGATGGAGCGCTGTCCGGAGCGACACAGGAACACCACCGGCGCGTCCTCGGGGCGCCCGTCCAGCGCGCGCTCGAGTTCGGCGGTGAAGTTCGGGTTGCGGGTGCCGGTGCCGTCGACCCACTCGATGAAGTGGGCCGGGCGTTCGATGGAGCTGGTGTCGGGGATGCCGATCTGCGCCCACTCGCCTTCGGTGCGCACGTCGACCAGCACCGCGCCGGGGTGCTCGGTCAGGATCTCCCACGCCTTCTCAGGGGTGATGTCGCCAGCGTAAGTCATGTCGCCTCCTACTGAATCCGCTCTTGCCGCGGCGGGAATCCGGCGCACGGCCAGGTCGTCACCCGGAGCACCCCACCGCGGAGGAGGGTTGCCGGCCAGCGAGCCGGGGCTTGGCGCTGGCGCTCATGACCTTGCGATCTGAGATTGCCCCGGCACTGGTCACCGTGTCAAACAGGTCAGGGCGCGCACACCAGCCAGGTGCCGTCGACCCTGGTCAGGTTCCAGGTGCCGGTCGAGGGTGCGTCGCCGACGCGCACGGTGGCGTCGATCTTGGCCCGATCGCCGTTGACGGTGGCTTTGTCGAAGCCCTTCTCGTCGATCGTCACCGCCGATTTCGGGCCGCCGAGGCGCTCGGTGAGACCGGACTTCTCCTCGTCGAAGCCGGGGCACGCGACACCGGGCGGCGGACGCAGCTCACTGCGCGAGCGCGCGTCGATATAGTTGGTGACGGCGGCCGCGAGCCGGTCGGCCTCTGTGACATTTTTCTCAGCGGGTGAGAGCACGCCGCCCAGCACGATGCCGATGAGCACCAGGACCGCGATGACCGCGGCCGCGACGAACGGAACGACCGATCGTTTGTCGGTCTGATCCACCACCACGGGCTCCTCGTCCGGCCCTGATCGCTGCACGTTCATGTTGTAATCCTGACAGACCGGGAGCGGGCAACCGCACCGCGCGCCGGGCGGCCACCACACCGCAGATAGAATCGGCGCAATGCTGCCAGCAGCCGGATCGTCAATTTAGCCTAAGCTAAATTGACGCCGTCAACAGTTTTCGACCAAAGGGTGCGCGTAGAAATGACCGAACAGAGTGCAGCGACTCGCCCACTTCGCATCGCGATCGTGGGTGCGGGACCGGCCGGTATCTACGCCGCCGACGCGTTGATGAAGTCCGATGCCGAGGTGTCGATCGACCTCTACGAGCGCATGCCCGCGCCGTTCGGCCTGATCCGCTACGGCGTCGCGCCCGACCACCCGCGCATCAAGGGCATCATCACCGCCCTGCACAAGGTGCTCGACAAGGAGCAGGTGCGCCTGCTCGGCAATATCGACTACGGCACCGACATCAACCTCGACGACCTGCGTCAGTTCTACGACGCGGTGATCTTCTCCACCGGTGCCAACGCCGACCGCGCGCTGCCCATCCCCGGCATCGACCTGGACGGTTCCTACGGCGCGGCCGACTTCGTGTCCTGGTACGACGGCCACCCGGACGTGCCGCGCAGCTGGCCGCTCGAGGCCGAGAAGGTCGCCGTCCTCGGTGTCGGCAACGTGGCCCTCGATGTGGCCCGCGTGCTGGCCAAGACCGGTGACGAGCTGCTGCCGACCGAGATCCCGCCGAACGTCTACAAGGGCCTCAAGGCCAACAAGGCCGTCGAGGTGCACGTGTTCGGCCGCCGCGGCCCGGCGCAGGCCAAGTTCACCCCGCTCGAGCTGCGCGAACTCGACCACTCGCCGACCATCGAGGTCATCGTCGATCCCGAGGACATCGACTACGACGAGGGCTCGGAGGCGGCGCGCCGCAACTCCAAGCAGGTCGACATGGTCGCCAACACCCTCGAGCAGTGGGCCATCCGCGACCAGGGCGACCGCCCGCACAAGCTGTTCCTGCACTTCTTCGAGTCGCCCGCCGAGATCATCGGCGAGGACGGCAAGGTCGTCGGTCTCAAGACCGAGCGCACCCAGCTCGACGGCACCGGCAACGTCAAGGGCACCGGCGAGTTCAAGCAGTGGGACGTGCAGGCGATCTACCGCGCGGTGGGTTACCTGTCGCAGAACGTCACCCAGCTGCCCTTCGACGATCAGGCGGGCACCGTGCCCAACGAGGCCGGTCGCGTGCTCGTCGACGAGGCCGCCGAGGGCTCGGCCCGCTTCATGCCCGCCACCTACGTCACCGGCTGGATCAAGCGCGGCCCGGTCGGCCTGATCGGCCACACCAAGGGCGACGCCAACGAGACCATCGCCTGCCTGCTCGACGACGCCAAGGACTTCACCCCGGCGGCCAAGCCGGAGCTCGACGCGGTGACCGAGTTCCTGGAGAGCAAGGGCATCCCGTTCACCACCTGGGCGGGCTGGTACCGCCTCGATGCCCACGAGCGCGCCCTGGGCGAGCCCGAGGGCCGCGAGCGCGTGAAGGTCGTCGAGCGCGAGGACATGCTGCGCGCCTCGGAGCCGAACAAGGTCTAGGGCACACGCCACGAAGAGCCGGTGCGAACCGGGACATCACGTCCGGGAACCACCGGCTTTTTTCGTTCGATGTGATTGCTCACACGGGCGCACTCTTCCATTCCGGCGATCTCGAGGCATTCTGGTACACGTGTTCGATGCGCACGTCCACATCATCGATCCGCGGTTTCCGCTGATCGAGAACGAGGGCTACCTACCTGAGCCTTACATCATCGATGACTATCGAAAGCGCATGCGGCGCTTCGAGGTTCGGGGTGGGGCGGTGGTGAGCGCCTCGTTCCAGGGGACCGACCAGTCGTACCTGAAGGCCGCGCTGGCCGCCCTCGGGCCCGACTGGGTGGGGGTCACCCGGCTGGATCTGGACGCCACCGACGACGAGATCGTCGAACTGGACCGCGCCGGGGTGCGCGCGCTGCGCTTCAACCTCAAGCGCGCCGCCGCCGATATCACCGAGATGACCCTGCAAGCGCTGCGCGCGCACGAGCTGGCCGGGTGGCACGTGGAGCTCTACATCGACGGGCAGATGCTGGCCTCGCTGCAACCGGTGATCTCCAAGCTGCCCGCGCTGTCGATCGACCACCTGGGCATGTCCGAGGAGGGTCTGCCGTACCTGCTGGACCTGGTGGATCGCGGTGCCAGGGTGAAGGCCACCGGCTTCGGCCGCGTCGACATGGACGTGGCCGAGACGCTGCGCCGCATCCACGCGGTGAACCCCGGCGCGCTCATGTTCGGCACCGACCTGCCGGGCACCCGCGCGGGCAGGCCGTTCGAGGACCGCGATGTCGAGCTGATCAGCCGCGTCGTCGGCGCCGATGTGCACGCCGTCCTCGAGGACAACGCCCGCGAGTTCTACCGCCTCCCCGCCGTCGACCGCCCCGCGGCGGACCCACTCCCCACCATGCCGATCCCCCGCACCGACAACCCCACGGTCCCGATCCCCCGCGACCAACTCCCCAGCGCCGACGCCCACACGCGCCCGCTGCCGGTCATCGAGAAGTAGCTCAGGCCATGATCGCGCCGGTGAACCAGACGCCCGCCGCGACCAGGGCGCCGAAGAGTTCGACCAGCATGGACAGGCCGACGCCTTTGAGGGCGTGCACGGTGGCGGGCCAGGCCAGCCGGTTGACCTTGAGGCGGTACAGCTCAGCCAGGTAGACGCCGAGCACGAAGCCGATGAACAGGCCGACGATCGGGATCACGAAGAAGCCGATGACGCCGAGGATCGCCCCGGCCAGCAGGGCCCTGTTGGACACGCCCGCCTCGCGCATCCGGCGGCCCGGCCAGGTGTATTTCACGACGCCGGAGATGATCAGCGCGACCGAGGCGATCGCGAGCACCGTCCAGGCCGTGGTGCCGCCGGTGAGGAACGCCCACACCGCGATGGCCGCGAAGATGAGGATCACCCCCGGCAGAATCGGTACGATCACGCCGACGATGCCGACGAGAATGACGAGGCCGACCACGACCTCACCCCACACGCTCACTACCGGGTCCTCCCGTTTCCGCGCCGAGTAGCGCCATCGAATTCTCGCCCATGGCCTACCCGAGCCGCCATCCCGACGCTATTGTCGAAGTGTCAATACCGTTCGACGACGAACTGAGGTCAGGCGTGAGCAGCGAGTCCACCGCCAAGCAGGGGCCCCTCGCGGGCATCAAGGTCATCGAGCTGGCGGGCATCGGCCCCGGCCCGCACGCCGCACTACTGCTGGCCGACCTCGGCGCCGACGTGGTGCGCGTGCAGCGCCCCAAGCAGCTGCCCGGCTTCCTGGAACGTCCGCAGTGGCGCGGCCGCACCATCGTCGAGGCGAACCTGAAGGACCCCGCCGACGTCGCCAAGATCCTCGACCTGGTCGAGAAGGCCGACGTGCTGCTGGAGGGCTTCCGCCCCGGCGTCACCGAGCGCATGGGCCTGGGCCCCGACGAGGCGCTGGCGCGCAACCCGCGCCTGGTCTACGGCCGGATGACCGGCTGGGGACAGCACGGCCCGCTGGCCGACCGTGCCGGTCACGACATCAACTACATCTCGCTGACCGGCGTGCTCAACGCCATCGGCCGCAAGGGTGAGCGCCCGGTGCCGCCGCTGAACATGGTCGGCGACTTCGGCGGCGGCTCGATGTTCCTGGTGTTCGGCGTGCTCGCCGCGCTGGTGGAGCGGCAGAGCTCGGGCAAGGGCCAGGTGATCGACGCCGCCATGGTCGACGGTGCGCTGGCGCTGTCGCACATGATCTGGGGCATGCGCGGCATCGGCCTGTGGTCCGACGAGCGCGGCACCAACCTGCTCGACACCGGCATGGCCTTCTACGACACCTACGAGACCTCCGACGGCAAGTACATGGCCGTCGGCGCGATCGAACCGCAGTTCTACGAGCAGCTGCTGGCCGGGCTCGGGATCGAGGCGGACGGGCTGCCCAACCAGCTGGACCCGGACGGGCAGGAGCAGCTGCGCAAGCTGTTCACCGACAAGTTCAAGACCAAGACCCGCGACGAGTGGACCGCGATCTTCGACGGCACCGACGCCTGCACCACCCCCGTGCTCACCTTCACCGAGGCCACCGAGAACCCGCACATCGCGGCGCGCACCGGCCTGATCGAGATCGACGGTGTGGTGCAGCACGCGCCCGCCCCGCGTTTCTCGCGCACCCCGGGTGGCGTCCCCACTCCGCCGCCTTCGGTCGCGACACCGATCGAAACGGTCTGGGCTGACTGATTTCCCGACCTGTCGTCGGTAGTCTGACGGCTATCGACGACAGGATTCGGGTCCGCACCGGCCATCGGCCACCGAAGGTGCTCGCCGCATTCATCGCGGCCGCCACCTTCGGTTCGGCACTGCTCGCGTTCGCCTTCGCCGAGGGATTCCTGGACAACCGCCGCGCACAGCTGCTCGAAACCGGTTGTCGCCGTGACATTCCCGTCCCCGTCGCCGCCACCGCGTTCACCGGCATCGCCACCGGTCTGCTGGTGGTCACCGGCGCCTCGCTGATCTGGCTGCTGGTGCTGCTGTTCCGGTATCCGTCGACGCGCAGTGCCGTGGCGGTGCCGTTCACCACGCTGGCCTTCGTGGTGTCGGCGCTGTTCCTGCTCGGGGTGGGCTACGAGACCGTGAACCCCGATCCCCTGCTGCCCGCGTCGAGCGGCTACCGGCCGTGTGGCTTCGGCTGACTCAGTAGCAGGTGAGCGGTTGCAGCGGGTCGGCCGCGCGCGGGGTGAGCGCGGCGTAGGCCGAAGCGATGGACTTCACCGCTAGGCGCAGTTCCGGTTCGGGGTGGGTGAAGGGCAGGCGCAGGAAGCGCTCGAAGGCGCCCTGCACGCCGAAACGCGGTCCGGCGGCGAGCAGGACGCCGTGGTTGGGGGCGGTGGCGGCCAGCGCGGTGGAGACCGGGCTCGGCAGTTGCGCCCACAGCGACATCCCGCCCGCGCCGGGCAGGACGTGCCAGCCGGGAAGGTCTTCGGAGATGGCGTCGAGTAGGGCGGCGCGCTGGTCGCGCAGCTGGTCGCGGCGGCGTTCGAGGATGGGGTCGGCGTGCTCGAGCAGGTCGACGGTGGCGAGCTGGTCCATCACGGGGGTGCCCAGATCGACGGTGGCGCGGATGCCGAGCAGCTTGGTGATCAGCGCCTGGTTGGTGCGGATCCAGCCCACGCGCAGGCCACCCCAGAACGACTTCGAGGCCGAGCCGATGGTGATGATCTCGGCGCCCTTGGCGAAGGCGGCCACCGGCGGCGGCATCGGGGCGCCGGAGAGGTTGAGCTCGCTCATCGACTCGTCGATGACGATGGTCATCCTGGTGTCGCGGGCGATGGCGGCCAGTTCGGCCCGGCCCGCCTCGTCGAGCAGCAGGCCGGTGGGGTTGTTGAAGTCGGGCACCAGGTAGGCCAGCGTCGCGGCGGTCTGCCGGGCGGTGCTGCGGATACCGTCGAGATCCCAACCGGCGTGGGGGAATTCGGGACGCAGCGGCACCGGGATCGGGCGCGCGCCGACATCGCGGATGGCCTCGATCGCGTTCGGGTAGGACGGGTGCTCGATGAGCACGCGGGCGGCGGGCGAGGTGAGGACGTTGAGCAGCAGCCGCAGGCCGTGCTGGGCGCCGAGGGTCACCAGGATCTGGTCGGGCTCGGTGGGCAGACCGCGCGCGGTGTAGCGGCGGGCCAATGCCTCGCGCAGCGCGAGCACGCCGACCGGGTCCATGCCGTGGGTGCCGAGATAGGCCGGAATGCCTTGCAGGGCAGTGGCATACGCGTCGTGCAGTTCCGGCGGGGCCGACATGGCGGCGTAGGTCATGTCGATGGTCGGCAGCTCGGGCTGGGCCATCAGGGCCATGATGCCGCGCGCGGGCTTGGCGCCGTCGTGCTGGATGGCCGGGGGCAGGGCCACCGTGCTGCGCGAGCCCTGGCGGCTGATCAGGTAGCCGTGCTCGCGCAGCAGCGAGTAGGTGGAGGTGATGGTGGTGCGGCTGACGCCGAGGGTGGTGGCCAGATCGCGCTCGCTGGGCAGGGCGACCCCGAGCGGGGCGCGACCGTCGTGGATGAGCAGGCGGATGGCCTCGGCCAGTGCCAGATAGGCGGGCCGGTGCGGGCGACGTTCGGGGGTGTCGCCGTCGGTTTCGGGGTCACGCCACCGGCCGAGGTCGCGGGCCAGGCCCGACGCGCCGATCACTCTTGTCGCCATAAAGTCCAGTATTCCGTAAGTGGATATTTCTAGGCAAGGCCAGTCGGAGGATGGTGGGAAACATGACCACCTTCCTCGCCCTCGCCGTCGCCGTTCTCGTCGGACTCGCCGTCTACCGCGCCTTCCCGAAGCGGGACGATCTCCCCTTCTGGCCGTTCCAATATCTGCCCCACGACCGGGCTTTCAGCACCTATGACGAGCAGCGGGCGCTGCGCGATCTGGACGCGGTACGGGCCCACGAACCCGAACCCGAAGAATCAGTCCAGTTGCCCGAAACTGGCTCTTTCCACAAGCCGCTGGCCGCCTGATCGAGGGGGCCGGGCGGAATGTGTCACCCGGGCGGCGCACACTGTGCTCATGAGTTCCGGCACCGAATCGACCCGGACCGACACGGTGGTCGCCGCCCTCTTCGACACCGCGATCGGACTGTGCGCGATCGCCTGGCGCGGCGACACCGTCGTCCGATTCCAGCTGCCCGAGGCGAGCGAGGAGGAGACGCTGGCCCGGATCACCCGGCCGTTCGGCGGCACGCCGGTGACCGAGGGCGAGCCGGGACCGGTGGTCACCGCGGCCATCACGGGGGCCAGGGCGCATCTCGACGGCGAGATCGACCCGCTGCGCTGGATCGACGTCGACCTGGTCGGCGTGCCGGAATTCCATCGCGCCGTCTACGCGGTGACCCGCGACATCGACCCCGGCCGCACCCTCAGCTACGGCGATATCGCCACCCGCCTCGGCGCGCCCGGCTCGGCCCAGGCCGTCGGGCAGGCGCTCGGGCGCAATCCGATTCCGCTGATCATCCCCTGCCACCGGGTGCTGGCCGCCGATCACGCGCTGCACGGGTTCTCGGCGCCGGGCGGGATCGGTACCAAGGCCCGGCTGCTCGAGATCGAGCGGACGCCGGGGTTCGGCGAGCCGATGCTGTTCTGAGCAGATTCCGGGAAACCCGCTCCGACCAGGGCCGCACCGGATCGCGTACGGTCGGGGGGCGCCCAGGAATCGAGAGGAACCAGCATGCAGACAGTGACGTCGGCCGATGGCACGACGATCGCCTACGACCGGGTCGGGGAGGGCACCGCGGGGACGGTGATCCTGCTCGGCGGGGCGTTCAGTTACCGGGAGTTCCCGGCCATGGTCGAACTGGCGCGGACGCTGTCCAGCGACTACGACCTGACGGTGCTCAATGTGGACCGGCGCGGGCGCGGCGACAGCGCCGACTCGCCCGGGGTGTACGACGTGGCCAACGAGATCGCCGACATCGCGGCGCTGGTCGAGGCCGCCGGTGGGCAGGCGGCGCTGTTCGGGTGGTCCTCCGGCGCGGTGCTGGCGCTGCTGGCCGCGCAGCAGGTGCCGGGCGTGACCGCCGTGGTGGCGTTCGAGCCGCCGTTCATCGTGGACCCGAAAGACCATGTGCCGCCCAAGGATCTGGCCGACAAGCTGCACCCGATGATCGCGGCGGGCAAGCGCGGCAAGACCGTGCGCTACTACATGACCAAGGCCATGGGCATGCCGTGGCTGATGGTCGGGGTCATGCGGCTCACACCGTTCTGGAAGAAGCTGACGGCCACCGCGAACTCCACGGCGCACGATTGGGCGGTGATGCGGCCGTACATGCGCGGTGCGCGGCCGACCAAGGCCGACTGGGCCGGGGTGCGCGTCCCCGTGCTGGTGCTCGCCGGTGACCGCACCGCGCCGATGCTCACCAAGGGGGCCAAGGCCGTCGCCGAAGTGCTGCCGAAGGCGGAGTTCGCCGAGCTGCCCGGGGTGAGCCACGATCCGAAGATCGCCGTCCTCGCGCCCGCCGTGGGCGCATTCCTCACGCGCGCGAAGTAGCTCGGCCCCTCAGGGCGGGGGCGGGTGATCGCGGTAGAACTGACAGGGATCGCCGTCGAGGTAGCCGTCCATGCAGGCGAAGTAGGTCTGCACGCAGGCGTTGCTGGTACAGCCGAGGGTGTAGAGCATGCCCCGGATGCGCTCGTTGCGCTGCTGGGCGGGGGCGAGGGTCTGCGCGGGCGGCAGCGCCGTACTCACCGGTGACACGCTCGGCGACGGAGTGGGCGGCGCGTCGGCGGCCGGGGCGCACCCCGCCGCGACACCGACCGCGAGCAACGCCAGCGCGAGACCACGCATCGCCATCAGTCACCTCCGTCCGCCGACCAGCTCCGACGGTACTCCCCTCGCTGCGCCTCGTGCGGTCGCGGTCGTCCTGATCCGGACATCCTTCGTGAAGCACGCGAATCGTGGAAATCGCAGGTCAAGGCGCTACTCGCCATGACCAGCGCGGATACCGATGTACCTCGGAGCTGCCGCGTCGGCCCGCTACCTCCGGACAAGATCAGTGCCCCCGATCGGGGGCTCTGTCGCGGGGACCGTCAGTCCTCGCAGGGGCAGTCCGGCAGCTGGGGCAGGGCGACCCGCGGGAGGTCGACCTGGGGCAGGGGGATCACCGGCAGGGGCGGGAGTTCCGGGCAAGGCATGTTCGCCAGCTGGTCGTCGACCAGAGCCTCGAGCGGGTCGGCCGGGCTGGCCGGAGCGTTCGGGTCGCCCTGGAAGGCGGTCGCGCCGACGACACTGCCGATGACACCGCCACCCACCGCGCCTACGGCGGCGGCCGGGACACCGGCGAGCGCGGCACCACCGGCGGCGCCGACGCCAGCGCCGATGAGCGCACCGGCACCGGCGGCACCCGCGCCCGCCGCGAGGATCAGCGGCGATTCGGCGAACCAGACCGCCGGGAAGGTCGTCACGGCGAAGGGCCCGGTCGCGGCGGCCGCCAGCGCGGCGACACCGGCGGTCGCGGCGGTCGAACCCGCCACCCCGACACCGAAGCCGATGGCCGTACCGACCACAGCACCGGCGGCACCACCGACCACACCACCCGCTACCGCGGCGGGCACGCCCACCACCGTGGCGCCGAGCAGCGCGCCGCCGACGGTGGCCGCGGCGATCTTGTCCGAGCGGCTCGGGTTGATGCCGATCGAGCGGCCCTGGGTGGCGATCGCGGCCTCGATATCGGCGGCGGTGGTGTTGACGGGGCCGAGCAGGTCCTCGGGCACCTCGTCCGGGACCGGGCGGGTGAAGTCACCCACGCGCAGGGTGCGCGGCGGCGGGGCGATGGGCGCCACCAGCTCGACCGCCTCGGGCAGGTGCAGGTCCTCGAGGACGACCGGCGGGGCGGGCGCGGTGTACTCGGGCACCGGGCGCGACTCGGGACGCAGCCGGTCGAGCGTGTCGGGACCGTCGAAGGCGCCCAGCTCGGAACGGCCCTCCTCGGCCGGTTCGGAGACGCCCGGCTGCACCGGCGTATCGGTGACACCCGGCTGCACCGGCACCGCGACCGCGATGCCCGCGCAGGCCACCGCCAACGCCATGGGCAACACCCCGGCCATCGGGCGGGCGAGACGCCGCGCCGTCGAGTAGTTCACATCATCTGACCGACGGATCACGCCGAACACCCACTCACACACTCTTCGGAAAACGGCACGTCCCCGCGTACCGCGCAGCGACGATAGCGTTTGCCGCGAGGCTGCCCCAAATCGATAGCGAGTCGACATCACCCGCGCGTGTCGGCCGTGAACTGGGGTGATGCGGAAACGCCACAGCCCCTCACCCGATAGCGGGGAGGGGCTGTGGCGACGCGGGAATCAGGCGATGACGTCGTAGCGCACGATGGTCTGGTCGCGGCCGGGGCCGACGCCGATGCAGGAGATCCGCGCGCCGGAGAGCTCTTCCAGGCGCAGCACGTACGCCTGCGCGTTGGCGGGCAGCTCCTCGAAGGTGCGCGCGTGCGAGATGTCCTCCCACCAGCCGGGCATCTCCTCGTAGACCGGCTTGGCGTGGTGGAACTCGGTCTGCGTGGTGGGCATCTGCTCGACGCGCTTGCCGTCGATCTCGTAGGCCACGCAGATCGGCACGGTGTCCAGGCCCGACAGCACGTCGAGCTTGGTGAGGAAGTAGTCGGTGATGCCGTTGACGCGGGTGGCGTAGCGGCTGATCACCGCGTCGAACCAGCCGCAGCGACGGGCGCGGCCGGTGGTGACGCCCACCTCGCCGCCCTGCTTGGCCAGGAACTCGCCGAAGTTGTCGAACAGCTCGGTCGGGAACGGGCCGGAGCCGACACGGGTGGTGTAGCACTTGAGGATGCCGAGCACCGTGTCGATCTTGTTCGGGCCGATGCCCGAACCCACCGCGGCACCGCCGGAGGTCGGGTTCGAGGACGTGACGAACGGGTAGGTGCCGTGGTCGACGTCGAGCAGGGTGCCCTGCGAGCCCTCCAGCAGGATCGTGTCGCCGCGCTCGAGCGCCAGGTTCAGCTCCAGGCGGGTGTCGGCGATGCGGTGCTTGAACGCCTCGGCCTGGCCGAGCACCTCGTCGACCACCTGCTGCGGGTCCAGCGCGCGGCGGTTGTAGATCTTCACCAGCACCTGGTTCTTGAACTCCAGGGCCGCCTCGACCTTCTGGGTGAGGATCTTCTCGTCCAGCACGTCGGCCACGCGCACGCCCACGCGGGCGACTTTGTCCTGGTAGCAGGGACCGATGCCACGGCCGGTGGTGCCGATCTTGCGGTTGCCGAGGAAGCGCTCGGTGACCTTGTCGATGGCCACGTGGTACGGCATGATCAGGTGCGCGTCGGCGGAGAGCAGCAGGCCCGAGGTGTCCACGCCGCGCTCTTCCAGACCGGCCAGCTCGTCGAGCAGCACGCCGGGATCGACCACCACACCGTTGCCGATGACGTTCTTCACGCCCGGGGTGAGGATGCCGGACGGGATCAGGTGCAGCGCGAACTTGTCGCCATTGGGGAGAACCACCGTATGGCCCGCGTTGTTGCCACCCTGGTAACGGACCACCCACTGCAACCGCTCACCGAGCAGGTCGGTGGCTTTGCCCTTACCCTCGTCGCCCCACTGGGCGCCGATGAGGACGATTGCCGGCATCAGGAGTCTCCTACAGATCGACGGCAGCGCACATCAGCACTGCAGCTACCTGCCGTAATGAGGCGGTGGCCGGAGACACAGTCTAGCCATCGGCTACGGTTACCTGTCGGCAGGGGGTTTTGCCACGTGTTCGAGGGGCGACGCGCAGTCGTCCGGATCGAGGAGGGTGTACCGCGGTTTGAGTACCCACGTTCTCCGATGCGGAGACATCCCGGTCCCCATCGCCCTCGCCGCACTGCCCACCACGCAGACCGATCGCATCCCCGACACCGCCGTGATCGACGAGTTGCTGCCCGTGCTGGCCGCCGACAGCCTGCCCCGGCTGATCGTGCTGGGCGATGACGCCGCGCTGGCCGCCGTGCTCACCCATCTGATGCGCACCGAGCGCCTGCACGTCGAGGTCGGCTACGTGCCGGTCGAGACCACCTACGCCTCGCGGGTCTACCAGACCGCCACCGGCAACGCCGCCGCCAAGATCGCCATCGAGGGCCGCGCGATCGAGACCCCGCTGATCCGCGACGACACCGGCACCGTGCTGGTGGGGCGCGCGAGCATCACCGGTCTCGAGGGCGCCAAGCTCGAGGGCGAGGCCTATGTCGACGACACGCTGCTGTTCTCCGGCATCGTCACCACCATGCTGATCTCGCCCACGATGACCATGCCCGGCGTGCGCGCCCGCGTCCGCAAGGGCATGCGTAAGCGCACCTGGGTGTCGGGGCGGGCCGCGCAGCTCGGGACGCCGGGCGCGATCGTCACCCGCGACGGTGTCACCACCGACCGCAAGGTCCCCCGCTCCACCTTCTATCGCTTCGAACGACCCTGGTTGCTGGTGAGATGACGTATTCCTTCACGCCGCGGCGTTCCGGCCACAACGCCGTGCGGCCGAGCCCGGTCTTCCTGCTCATCGTGTTGATCACGGTGCTCGGCGGCGCGCTGGCCTGGGACGCCGACGTGGAGTCGGTGCGCGCCAAGATCGGCGTGTTCGTGCTGGTGGTGTTCGGCTGGATCATCAGTCTGTGCCTGCACGAGTTCGCGCACGCGTATGTGGCCTGGCGCGCGGGCGACCACCAGGTGGAGGTGCGCGGCTATCTCACCCTGAACCCGCTCAAGTACAGCCATCCGGTGCTCTCGATCGGTCTGCCGCTGGTGTTCATCGCGCTCGGCGGCATCGGTCTGCCCGGTGGCGCCGTGTATGTCGACACCACCGGTTTCAAGGCGTCGATCCAGCGGTTGGTGAGCGCGGTCGGCCCGTTCTCCAACGCGCTGTGCGCGATCGTCCTGCTGGTCGTGATCCGCGCGTTCGGCTCGCCGGTGGAGCACGAGGCGTTCTGGTACGGACTCAGTTTCCTGGCGTTCCTGCAGATCACGGCGTTCCTGCTGAACATCCTGCCGGTGCCGGGCCTGGACGGGTACGGCATCATCGAGCCCTCGCTGAGCTACCAGACCCGACGCTCGCTCGACCAGATCAAGCCCTTCGGGATGCTGATCCTGTTCGCGTTCATCTTCTTCACCCCGTTGAGCCGTGTGTTCTTCGACGCGGTGTACGCATTGTTCGAGTTCTCCGGGGTACCTGACTGGTGGGCTTCCAACGGGAGCTACCTCACCCGATTCTGGAGATGAACGGAAACGACATGAGCTCCACCGCTGTGCTGTCGGTCATCATTCCCACGCTCGACGAGGCGTCCTGCATCTCGGCCTGCCTGGAACGGCTGGTCGGCCAGGACGCGATCGATCAGATCGTCGTCGTCGACAACGGCAGCACGGACGGCACCCGCGAGATCGTCGACACGCTGGCGCGTCGGCATCCGAAGATCGAGCTGGTCGACGAGCGCAATCCCGGTGTCGCCCATGCCCGCAACGCCGGATTCGAGCAGGCGCGCGGTGACTACCTCGGCCGCATCGACGCCGACACGCTGGTCTCGCCCGACTGGGGCGCCACCGTCCGCGCGCACCTCGACGAGCATCCGGACACCATGGCCGTCACCGGGATCAGCACCTATCACGATTCGCCGATCGGCTTCTTCCTCGCGGGCGCGATCGACGCCCAGCACCGGCTCGGCATGATCCGCCACCAGCCGGTGGGCAATGTGCACGGCGCCAATATGGCGATCCGGCGCAGCGCCTGGCAGCAGGTGCAGCAGGTCACCACCACCCGCCGCGACCTGCACGAAGACCTCGACCTCGCGCTGTGCCTGACCAAGGCGAAGCTGCGCATCGACCAGCTGCCCCGGCTGCGCGCGCAGATCTCGGCCCGCCGCAGGCAGACTCCGCCGCACGTCTGGTGGAAATACCAGCTGCGCGGTCTGCAGACCATCGCCAACCAGGGCTACCAGGTGGTGCCGTTCCACCGCGCGGTGATCACCGGCGCCTGGATCATGCACACTTCGCAGTGGCCGATCTACCGGATCTGGGACTTCGACCGCAAGCGCTTCTCGCTGACCCCGAATCGGCCGAGGGTCTCCCCCGTCGGCGACTGAGCGCTCACTCCTCCGGCGTCACATACGGATTGGGCACGGTCGGCGGCAGCAGCGCGATCGCCGAGATCCGCTGCATCCCGCAGACCACCATCAGATCCACCACGATCGACCGGATCTGCGCGAACACCACGTGCGCCGACAGGCCCGCCCCCGCGACGAGTTCCGGGCGGGCGTTCTTGGCGACGCTGCGCAGCCCGCGCGTCGCCTCGGCCTGATCGGGCTGCTCGCCGGGATCGGCCAGCATCATCCGGCGCACCACGTCGGCGGCGTTGCCGAGTTGGTCGACCAGGTCGATCAGGCGCGGGTCGAGCACCTCGTCGTCGCGCACGAGGGTCAGCGAACGGCGCAGCAGCACGCGGGTGTTGCGGATGGCGTTGTCGAGGGGGTCGGCGGCGGAATGGATGCGCTCGAGGCGTTTGCGGGAGTTCCAGTACAGCGGCGAGATCCGGCTGATCTCGCGCCCGCCCTCCAGCGCCGAACGCAGCGCGTCGATCTGCTTCTGGGTGGCCCGCACGGCCGTGAGCGACTCGTGCACCTTGTCGGAGTTCTGCTCGAGCAGGCCGTCGGCGCAGGTGATCAGGGATTTGCTCATCACCGCGAGCACGTCGGCCGCGTGCTCGCGGGCGCGGCGCACCGGGTGCAGCGGGATGGCCGCGACCATCAGCACGCCGACGAGTCCGCCGATCAGGGCGTCGATCATCCGGTCGGGCCCGGTGGCGTCGGACTGGTCGAGGGTGGCGATCAGCACCGCCGAACCGGCCGCCTGGATGGTGAGAATCGCGCCGCTGTCGAGGAATACGGCCACCGCCATTGCCCCGCCGACCACCAGCGCGACCTGCCAGACCCCGGTCCCGACCTGGGCGATGAACAGGTCACCGATGCCGATCCCCACCGCGACACCCACCACCAGCTCCGCCGAGCGGCGGATCCGCGCGCCGAAGGAGACACCGATCGACACCACCGCCGCGGTCGGCGCGAAGAACGGCTGCGTATGGCCGACGAGATTGTGCGCGACGAACCAGGCCAGCGACGCGCCGAGCGCGCACTGGATGATCGGGATCGCCGACAGCCGCAGGCGCACGACCGAGGCCCGCAGCCGGTCGACCGTGCTCGCCCTGGCCGCGGTGACCATGGGCGTCGCCGCGGCCACGACGGCCTTGGGATCGTGTACCCGAGGACGCATCCGCGGGGTCGGCTAGTCCAGGCCGAGCTCGGCCGCGGCGTGCGGGTCGCAGTCCTCGAGCAGGTCGAGGCAGCGCGCGTACTCCTCGGACTCGCCGATGTTCTTGGCGGCCCTGGCCAGCGCGCCGACGCTGCGCAGGAAACCCTGGTTGGGCTCGTGGCTCCACGGCACCGGGCCGAAACCCTTCCAACCGTTGCGACGCAACAGGTCCAGGCCGCGGTGGTAGCCGGTGCGGGCGAAGGCGTAGGCGGCGATGGTGTCGTAGTCGGCTTCGCCGCCGGAACGCTCCAGCGCCGCCTCCGCGAGTTTCGCCCACGCGATCGAGGCGGCCGGATGAGCGGCGGCGACCTCGACCGGGTCGGTACCGGCCGCGATGGCGTCTTCGGCGTCGATCAGTTCAGGGAGGAGCACTGGCTGGGGTCCGAGCAGGTCACCGAAGGAGGACATGGACTCATTGTGCACCGCGCGTCCACCCGACGCCGCCCGGCCCGCCGCACGCGCGATCGGCGACGTCTCGCGTGCACGGCCCATTAGGCTGATCGGCGAGAGCGACGTTCGAGCCTGAGCGAGGGGTACAGAGGTGTCCGACCCGACCGACGAGAACAACCCGGCAGCCGATCCTGCCGGTCCCGGCACGCCCGGGAAGCGGCCCGCCGAGCGCGGCGATTCGTCGAGCGCCCCCGGCGCACCGAAGTCGACCCCCGAAGCGGTCACCGAACCCGGCGGCAGACCGACCGCCCCGCCGCCGACCGCGGAGACGGTGGTGATCCGCCGGGATTCGCTGCCCGGTGGCGCCCCCGGCGGCTCCCCGCTGGCCGGGCTGTCCCAGGGCCTGCCCGGCGCCGAACCCGAGCCCACCGACACCGGCTCCCCGACCCCCGACCGGGTCGACCCCGCCGGTCCGGACGCACCGACGACCTCCATGTCGATCCCGGGCAAGACCCCCTCGGTCGACCGTGGCGACGACCAGACCGTGAAAACCGTTCGCGAACAGGCGAAACCGGGACCGGCGGATATCGCCACCGCGGCGATGACCCGCGCCGAGCTGTCGTCGGTGGATGAAGCGGACGACGCGGAGTCCGCGGGCGATGCCGGTGCGGAGGGTGGGGGTGTCGGCTCGGACGCGACTTCCACCGAAGCTGCCGCGTCGAGCGGGAAGCCCGAAGGTAGCGCGGAGGCGTCATCGAAGGCCGCGCCGCGCGTCCAGGACGCGAAAGTCGCTTCGGCGGAAGGAAGCTCGTCCGAAACCTCCTCCGAAGGGGTTGCGGGCAAGGCCGGTTCGCCCGATCAAGGTGGTGTGGACGACGCCACCCACAAGTTCACAACACGGGCGGACAGTGCCGGTGCGGCTGCCGGTGGTGCGGCCGAGGCGGCTGCGGGCGCCGGTACGACCGCCGAGGGCAGCGCCGATATCTCTGGTCTCGACGATGGCGCGGGCACGGATTCCTCCGCTACGGGTGCGGATTCCGCCCCGAATGCGGTCGCGGGCGCTGGTGCTGATGCGGCGGCTGGCGCTGGCACGGCGGCTGGTGCTGGTGCGGCGGCTGGTGCTGGCGCGGCGGCTGGCGCTGGCGCGGCGGCTGGCGCTGGCGCGGCGGCTGGCGCTGGCGCGGCGGCTGGCGCTGGCGCGGCGGCGGACGACCAGACCGTGGCGATGCGGGTGGTGAATCCGGCCGAGGCTCCGACGACGGCTATGCCGATCCAGCGTCCGAAGGGTACAGATCGGGTGGTGCCGCCTGCGGGTGGGCGCCCGGCGATGACTCCCCCGCCGTCTACTCCGCGCGGACCGGGCGGCCCGCGTCAGGCCGGTCAGCAGGGGCCGGGTGGTCCAGGGCAGCAGGGGCCGACGGGTCCAGGCCCGCAGGGACCCGGTGGACCCGGTCACCAGGGTCCGGCAGGTCCGGGCCCGCAAGGACCCGGTCACCAGGGTCCGGCAGGTCCGGGTTCGCAGGGTCCTGGCGGCCCCGGCCAGAAGGGCCAGACGGGCAGCGGCCCGCAAGGACCCGGTGGTCCGGGTCAGCAAGGTCCGACAAGCCCCGGGCCGCAAGGGCCGCGTGGGCCCGGTCAGCAGGGTCAGGCAAGCCCCAGCCCGCAGGGTCCCCGCGGGCCCGGCCAGCAAGGTCCGGCGGGTCCGGGTCAGAACGCTCCCGGACCGCAGCGGCCTGTGGGTGCCGGTCCGCAGGGACCGGGTGGACCCGGTAATCAAGGCCCGGGAGTGCAGGCTCGGCAGGGCGCGGGCGGCCTTGGCCAGCAGGGTCCCGGCGGGCCCGGCAACCAGGGTCCCGGTGGACCCGGTCAGCAGGGCCCCGGTGGACCCGGTCAACAGGTCGGACCGCAGGGGCCGGGTGGGCCCGGCCAGGGTGGTCGCGGTCCGCAGGGCGCGGGTGTTCGCGGGCCGCAGGGTCCCGGTGCGCCCGGACAAGCCGGGCCGAGTCGACCTGTCGACGCTGGAGCCGATGGGCCCGGTGGACAGAGTCAGCAGAGTGCCGGTGGTATCAGCGCGGCGGGTGCCGTCGGGCTGGGTAAGCAAGGCCAGGCAGGCCCCGGCGCCCCCGGCCAGCAGGGGCCCAGTGGACTCCAGAAGGGACCGGGCGCTCCCGGTCAGCAGGGTCCGGCGGGCCCCGGTCAGCAAGGTCGCGGTGGGCCGACACAGCAGGGCCAGGGTGGAGCCGGGCAACAAGGTCCCGACAGGCCCGGGCAGCAAGGGCCGGGTGGGCCCGGGCGACCGGGCGGTTCCGGGCCGGGTGGTCCGGGGCAGCAGGGACCGGGTGGTTCGGCTTCGCAGGGGCTGGCCGGTGCCGGGCAGCAGGGGCCGGGTGGGGCCGGGCGGCCGGGTGGTGAGCCCGGGCAGCGGCCGGTGGTGCCCGCGCAGCAGTTCCAGCAGGGGCTGGGGTCGCAGCGGGGTGGGGTCGAGGAGACTCAGCCTTCGCCGCCCAAGGGGGCGGGGCAGCGGCCGGGGGCCGCGTCGGCGCCTTCGCCTGCCGATATCCAGCCGACCAGGCCCGCCGAGCAGTTGGCGGGGCAGCGGCAGGTGGCACCGCCGCAGCGGGTCGGCGCGGAGGGGTCCGGTGAGACGGCCACTCCGGAGCGGTCGAAGAAGTGGTGGCTGGCGGTCGGGGGCGCGGCCGTGGTCGTGATCGCGCTGCTCGGCACGGTCATCGCGCTGATGACCGGCGGGGACAATTCGCCGGAGGGTCAGGTCAAGGCGGCTATCGGTGATTACACCGACGCGCTGCGTAGCGGAAACCTCGACGATCTGCGCGCCAGCACCTGCGGCGAACTGCACGATTTCTATCAGGGCATCAGCGCCCAGCAGTTCGACACCGTGCACAAGATCTCGGCCGAGCACGGCTCGATTCCGGTCGTATCCAGCGTGAACGCGGTGCGCATCACCGGTGACACCGCGCTGGCCGAGGCCACGGTCTCCACCGAGGGCGACCCCTCGAAGCAGACCGCGCGAACCTTCGATCTGCAGCGCACGGACGGCGAGTGGAAGGTCTGCGACCCCGCGGGAACCCCGTGACCTGGTGCTGAACCCGTCGTAGTGGGCGAGCTGCCCGCTATGACGGGTCACACATAACTGGTCTTCCTGCTGTACGCCCCGGTAACATTTTCCGGATCATGAGCAGGGAACAGACAGTGTCGCAGCCGGACATCGAAGCTGTGGTCCCGGATACGACGCTGGTCGGCCAGCGTTTCGGCTTCCGTGATCACTATGAGGTCGGTCGCGAGAAGATCCGGGAATTCGCCAGGGCCGTGCAGAATCTGCATCCCGCCCACCAGCACGAAGTGGACGCGCGCAAGCTCGGCTACGACGGTGTCATCGCGCCGCCGACCTTCGCCTCGGTGATCGGCATGAGCGCCACGCGCGCCCTGCTCGACAGCGTGCTGACCGAGTACGACATCTCCCGCGTGCTCCAGACCGACCAGGTCTTCGAGATCTTCCGCCCGATCCTGGCCGGTGACCGGATCAGCACCGAGATCGATATCGAGTCGATCCGCCAGTTCGGTGACAACGACTTCATCGTGGTGGGGTTCAAGCTGGTGAACCAGCACGACCAGATCACCGTGCAGGGCACCACCACCATCGTGGCCCGCAAGGGCGTCGAGGTGGACCCGAACATCGTCGAGGCCGTCGAGAACATCAGCATGCATCCGCGCCCCGCGGTGATCGCCGGTGTCGACACCGCCGACGTGCTGTTCCGCCACACCGGCCCGGTCCGCCCCGGCGGCGTGCGCGAGACCGCGCCGGTGAACACCACTCCCGAGTTCGACTCCCTGGTCAAGGGCGCGGAGCTGCCCACCGCCACCGCCCGGGTGACCCGCGGCGATCTGGCCAACTACGCGGGCGTCTCCGGCGACCCCAACCCCATCCACTTCAGCGACCGCGCCGCCGAACTGGCCGGACTGCCGACCGTCGTCGCGCACGGCCTGCTCACCATGGGCCTGACGGCGCAGTACCTCACCGACTGGCTCGGCGACCCCACCGCCATCGAGAAGCTGAGCGTGCGCTTCTCCGGCTTCGTCCCCGTGCCGCCCACCGAGGCGGGCCTCATCGAGTTCTCCGGCAAGATCAAGTCGATCGACCCCGAGCGCCGCGCGGCCACCGTCCTGCTGAGCGGAATCTCCGACGGCCGCAAGCTCTTCGGGCGCGCCGCCGCCGAAATCCGCCTCACCTGAGGCGTTTTCCGACTAGGCGAAGGCCGCGCTGTTGCGGGCGACCCACTCCGCGAAGGTGCGCGGAGCGCGCCCGAGCAGCCGTTCGACATCCGGGCTGACCTGCCGCTCAACAGGTTTGGGTGAGCCGAGGATGTCCAGGGTCGACTCGACGATGTGTTCGGGCATGAACCGCACCATCTCGGCCTTGGCTTCGGCGCGCGACAATTCGATGAAGCGCACCGGCTCGCCCAACGCCGCCGCGATATCGGCGACCTGCTCACGCGGCGAGATCGCCACCGGCCCGGTCAGGTCGTAGGCGCGGCCGCCGTGCCCGCTGTCGAGCAGGGTGACGGCGGCGACAGCGGCGATATCGGTCGGGTCGATGACCGGCAGCGCGACATCGCCGAACGGCGCCGCGACCATGCGTCGCGCGCGCACCGATTCCGCCCACTGCACCGCGTTGGACGCGAATCCGCCCGGCCGCAGCATCGTCCACTCGACACCGGATTCCCGGACGGTGTCCTCCATCGCCGACGGATGGCTGCCGGTGCCGACCCCTTGCGAGGACAGCAGGACGACCCGCCGGATTCCGGCACCCTTCGCGATGTCCATCACCTCGGTCACCTGGCCGCCGTCGGCGACGAAATCCCCTGAGGTCAACAGGAACAGCGACTCGGCTCCCTCGAAGGCCGCCGCGAGATCCGTCGGCTCGGCGAGATCGGCCTGCTGCCACCGCACTCCCGCGGGCACATCGGCGCCCGTCACCCCGCGCGAGACCGCTGTCACTCGCTCACCAGCCGCGACCAACGCCTCCACCAACGGCCGCCCGATATTGCCCGTCGCTCCGGTCACCACGATCATGTTCGTTCCTCTTTCCGAGTTCGTCTGTGTACTCGGGCGACGCTACTATCGTAGAGATAGTAGGTACCTAGAGGAAAGTAATGGATACGTGACGAGCGACACAGCATGGAACCCAGGCGATGACGTCGCCCCGGAGAACGCATGCCCGATCGCACCCGTGGTCGACGTCGTGTTCTCCCGCTGGACCACGCCGATCCTCTGGGTGCTGCATCAGCACGGCCCGCATCGATTCGTCGAGTTGCAGCGGCGGATCGGCACGATCACGCCCAAGGTGCTGACCGAGCGATTGCGGCAGCTCGAGCGCGACGGACTGATCGCGCGCACCTACTTCGCGGAGGTGCCCCCACGGGTGGTCTACGAGATCAGCGATCTCGGACGCAGCCTGGCACCACTGTTCGCGGCGCTGGCCGAATGGTCGGTGAACCTCACCGAGGTCGACCGGGCGCGCGAGAGCTACGACACGAAGCAGCGCCTGAGCCGCTAGGCCACCGCGAGGAAGGTCAGCAGGGTCGCGCCGATCCGGATGACATCCCCGTCGGCCAGCAGAGCCCCACTGTCGATGGGTACTTCGTTCACGTACACGCCGTTGGCCGAGTGCAGATCCTTGATCAGCAGTCCGGCCCGGCTGGGCATGATGTGGGCGTGGTAGCGGCTGGCCTTGGGGTCGTCGAGGACCAGTTCGTTGTCGGTCATCCGCCCGATCCTGATGCCGCCGTGCGGAATCGGGATCGTGCGGCCGTCGGCGAAGCGCAGATTGCCGTTGCGGATCGAGCGCGGGACCTCGGTGACCGTCTCGGTCATGGCCGCGGCGACCTGATCGGATCGCTTGGCGGTCAACACATTCAGCGGCTCCTGGCGCAGCACCCGCTGCTCCAGCTCGATCAGCGCGGCGCCGGGATCGATCCCGAGTTCCTCGGCGAGCACACCGCGCACCCGACGGCACGCCTCGAGCGCGTCGGCCTGCCTGCCGGACAGGTACAGCGCGGTGATCAGCTGACCCCACAGCGGTTCGCGCAGCGGATGCTCGTTGGTCATCGTGACCAGCTCGCCGATCACCGAAGACGCGCGCCCGCAGGCGATCTCGGCGTCCACGCGGGCCGAGGCCGCGAGCAGACGCTCCTCGTTCATGGCGGTGGCGAAGCCGTCGGCGAACTGCAGTCCGGCCAGATCGGCCAGGGCGCGACCCGACCATTCGCGCAGCGCGGCACCGAACAGATTGGACGCGCCGGGATGGTCACCGAGCTCGAAGCAGCGCGAGCCCGCCTCCCGCGCGGTCTCGAAACGGCCGAGATCGCACGCGGTGTCCGGGATTTCGAGGCGGTAGCCCGCCCCCTCGGTGCGCAGCACCTGCGCCGAATCCACCCCGGCGTTGCGCAGCGCCTTGCGGATATTGGAGACGAACACCTGCAGACTCGCGGCATAGGAGTCCGGCGGATCCTCGTTCCACACCATCTCGGCCAGCACCGCGGAAGACACCGCGCGCCGCCGGTTGACAGTGAGCGCGGCAAGCAGAGCGCGCGGCTTGGGCCCGCCGACCGCCACCGGCTCACCGCCGACGAGCAGTCGAACGGGCCCGAGCACACGGACATCAAGACTCATGAGCTCGGGCCCCGTCAGATCGATACGAGAGGCCGGTCAGGAACCGCTGACGGAACGTCCGGCCGACTTCAGGTCGTTGCAGGCCTCGAGCACGCGCTCGGCCATCGAGGTCTCGGCCTTCTTCAGGTAGCTGCGCGGGTCGTAGACCTTCTTGTTGCCGACCTCACCGTCGATCTTCAGCACACCGTCGTAGTTGGCGAACATGTGACCGGCGACCGGGCGGGTGAAGGCGTACTGGGTGTCGGTGTCGACGTTCATCTTCACCACGCCGTAGCGCAGCGAGTCCTCGATCTCGGACTTCAGCGAGCCGGAGCCGCCGTGGAAGACGAAGTCGAAGGGCTGGGCGTCGCTGTCCAGGCCCAGCTTGGCCGCGGCCACCCGCTGGCCCTCGGCCAGCACCTCGGGCTTGAGCACCACGTTGCCCGGCTTGTACACACCGTGCACATTGCCGAAGGTGGCCGCCAGCAGGTACTTGCCGTTCTCCCCCGCGCCCAGGGCGTCGATGGTCTTCTCGAAGTCCTCGGGCGAGGTGTAGAGCTTGTCGTTGATCTCGGCCTCGACGCCGTCCTCTTCACCGCCGACGACGCCGATCTCGACCTCGAGGATGATGTTGGCGGCCTTCGACAGCTTCAGCAGTTCCTTGGCGATCTCGAGGTTCTCGTCGATCGGGATGGCCGAACCGTCCCACATGTGCGACTGGAACAGCGGGTTCAGGCCGTTGTTCACGCGCTCCTGCGAGATCGCGAGCAGCGGGCGCACGTAGGTGTCGAGCTTGTCCTTGGGGCAGTGGTCGGTGTGCAGTGCGATGGTCACGTCGTAGCGGGCGGCGACCACGTGCGCGAACTCGGCCAGCGCGACCGCGCCGGTGACCATGTCCTTCACACCCAGGCCGGAGCCGAACTCGGCGCCACCGGTCGAGAACTGGATGATGCCGTCGCTGCCCGCGTCCGCGAAGCCCTTGATGGCGGCGTTGATCGTCTCCGACGAAGTGCAATTGATGGCCGGGAATGCGAACGAGTGCGCCTTGGCCCGGCCGAGCATCTCGGCGTAGACCTCCGGAGTCGCGATAGGCACAGCAGTGACCTCCGTGTGTCGGGAGCGAAAAACCAATTCTGTCAGGCCACACCCTAAATTAGGAAGGCAAGGACGGGTTCACCGGTGCTCACGTCACAGATTCGCCCGGTACTGTGGGGGCCGTGACTTTGCTGGCGGTATCCGATGCAGTGACGAACAACCTCGCGTTGACCCAGTTGCTGGACCCGATGTATCTGCTCCAGGAGACCTGGCTGAAGAACGCGGTCCTACCCGCCATCCTCGCCATCGTCTTCATCGAGACCGGTCTGCTGTTCCCGTTGCTGCCCGGTGACTCGCTGCTGTTCACCGGCGGCATGCTGGCCGCGCAGGAGAACGCGCCGATGTCGGTATGGGTGCTGGTTCCGGCGGTGATCGTCACCGCGTTCCTCGGTGATCAGTGCGCGTATTGGATCGGCCGCAAGATCGGCCCGGCCATCTTCCGTAAGGAGGACAGCCGTTTCTTCAAGAAGCAATACATCACCGAGACGCACGAGTTCTTCGAAAAGCACGGCCCGAAGACGATCATCCTGGCCCGGTTCGTGCCGATCGTGCGCACGTTCATGCCGGTGCTGGCGGGTGTGTCGAAGATGGACTACCGCAAGTACGTGGCCTTCGACATCGTCGGCGCGGTGCTCTGGGGTGGTGGCGTCACGGTGCTGGGCTACTTCCTCGGCAATGTCGGCTTCATCCGCGACCACATCGAGGCGATCTTCCTGCTGATCGTGTTCGTCTCGATCCTGCCCGCCATCATCACCGTCGGTAAGAAGGTGCTCGAGCGGCGCAACGCGCCCGCCGAGCCCGTGCAGGCCAATGAGCTGGCCGCGTCGGCGAACGAGACGCACTGATCGCAGTGACAGCGGGACCGTCGACACACGCTCTGGGCACCTTCGATCCGCTGATCTCGGCGGGCCCCGCCGTGGTCTGCACGGTGGTGCTGGTCTTCGTCTTCCTCGAGTGCGCCTTCATCATCGGGCTGTTCCTGCCCGGCGACTCGATGCTGATCACCGCGGGCATCGTGCTCGCCTCGCACGCCAACGGCGAATCCCAGGTGTGGGCGCTGTCGGTGGGCACCATGCTGGCGGCGATCGCCGGTAACCAGGTGGGCTATGTGGTCGGCCACCGCACCGGGCATCGCCTGGTCGCGCGCAAGAACGGCCGCTATATCAACACCGAGAACCTGGCCAAGGTCACCGCGCTGCTGGAACGGCACGGGTTCTTCGCGGTGCTGGTGGCGCGCTGGATTCCGTGGGTGCGCACGCTGTGCCCGATGGTGGCGGGCGCGGCCGGGATGGACCACCGCCGCTACACCATCGCCAGCACGCTCGGCGCGATCATCTGGGCGCCGGTGCTGCTGCTCATCGGCTATTACGCGGGCGAGTTCCTGGAGCGGGTCTCCTGGCTGATGCCCGTGGTGATCGGCACCCTCGTCGCCGGACTGGTGATCGGGACCGTCCTGGGCATCCGCCACTACCGCCAGGAGATGGCCAAGCCCGCCGAGGACTACGACCTGGACCAGACGCCGCGCCTGGCCGCCGAGTCGGAGCGCTGAGTCACAGCCCGGCGGCGGTCACCTGGTAGGCGGCTTCCATCAGCATCCAGCCCGAGAGCTGCACCGACAGGTCGCGTTCGGGGACGGTCGAGGCCGTCACCGAGCCGCCCGCGGTGAACTTGCCCGCGCCCGCGCTGCCGCCGGGCAGCCGGGCCGGTTTGCTCCAGTCGTGGCCGAACAGCGGCTCGCCCTCGACCTCGAGCCGATTGGCCCATGCGGCGGTGGCCGAGGCCTTGACGATGGCCGCGGCCGTGCGCCGGTCGCTCTGCTGTTGCTTGCCGTCACCGGGCAGCATCAGCGCGACGACCGCGAGGTAACGGGCGAGGATGCCGTTGAACAGGCCGCCGTCACCACCGCCGCCACCGGCGATCACCGAGCGGGTGGTCATGTGTTCCTCGACCGCGGCCAGCAGGCGACCGACCCGTTCGACGTGCCGATCGTCGTCGGTGTGCACGGCCAGTTCGGTCTCCAGGCCGAGCACCACACCCTGGCAGTAGCTGAACACTGGACGTTCGATCTCGCCCGAGGGCAGGTGGATGCCGTCGAGGATCAGGCCGGATTCCGGATCGCGCAGGGTGGCGTCGAGCCAGTCGGCCATCTCCTGGGCCCGTTCGACGCGGCCGAGGCGCAGCAGCGCGATACCGGCCGGGCCGTTGGCCGGAGCGTTGAAGAAGTCCGAACGCACCCGCCACGGAATGCCGCCGCCGAGTTCGGGGGCCCACGCGCCGTGCAGTTGCTGTTCGAGGGCGATCAGACCGCGGCGCGCGGTGGTGAGTTCCTGGGTGCGTTCGGCGCGTTCCAGCGCGATCGCCAACCAGGCCATGTCGTCGTAGTAGCGGTTGGTCCAGCCGGTGATGTTGCGTAGTCGGTGCGCGCGGGCGATCGCGCCGATGCGACGGCGGCGGGCCGGGGTCGGGACGCGGTTGGCCGCGTCGACGGCGACATCGAGCAGATGCGCCTGCCACCAGTAGTGCCAGCTGGCGAAGGCCCGCTCGCGACGGGTGGCGGGCCAGCCCACGACACCCAATTCCGTTCCGGGACAACCCCACAGCGTGCGCAGGTGCCGCGAGACGATCGCGGACTCGGCCATGTCGGCACGCTCGGACCACAGCGCCGGGGTCGGCACGGATCCGGCGCGATCAGAGGGCTGTGGGCGCCGGCCGCTGCGCGAGGTCATGGCACCATGGTGCCAGCTGCCGCCCGGTTTCCGCGCCCGTTCCGTTACCGTTCCGAGGCCGATTCGATCACACCGCTCGCCGCCATCCGGTTCACCAGGCCGTGGACAGGTCGGCGTGCTGGCGAATCCAGGCGTGCATGGCGATGCCCGCCGCCACGCCCGCGTTGATGCTGCGGGTGGAACCGAACTGCGCGATCGAAACCGTCAGGGCCGCTGCGTCTTTCGCGTCATCACTGACGCCGGGGCCCTCCTGCCCGAACAGCAGCAGACAGCGCTCGGGCAGCTGGGCGGTCTCGAGGGGGACCGCGCCGGGGACATTGTCGACGGCGACCACGGTCAGATCCTGGGCCGTGGCGTAGGCGCGCAACTCGGTCAGGTCGGCGTGGTGGTGCAGGTGCTGGTAGCGGTCGGTCACCATCGCGCCGCGCCGGTTCCAGCGCCGTCGGCCGACGATGTGCACGGCCGCGGCGGCGAAGGCATTGGCGGTGCGCACGACCGTGCCGATATTGGCGTCGTGGCCGAAGTTCTCGATGGCGACGTGGAACGGGAAGCGGCGCGCGTCGATGTCGGCGACGATCGCCTCCCTGGTCCAGTACCGGTAGGCATCGACGACATTGCGCCGGTCCCCCTCGGCCAGCAGCACCGGGTCATAGCGTTCGTCGGTGGGCGGCGGCGTGCCGTACTCCTGCTCCCACGGGCCGAGTCCGTGCGGATGCTCGCCCCATTCGGTCGGTCCGATGACCTGGGTGTCGGGCTCCTGCGCAGACTCACTCACCCCGAGAATGCTAGGCCCGCCGACCCACCCGCCCGGAACCGGACCTGACCGCCCTGCGGCGCGGCGCGGCCCACCCTCGGCACCGGCCAGCCACCATCGATGCCGAATCGACCGAAAGGGGAACCCATGCCTCTGCCCACTCCCGTCACCGGTAGCCGCGCGGTGGTCACCGGCGCGTCGTCCGGGATCGGCGCCGCGCTGGCCGAAGGGCTCGCCCGGCGCGGCCAGTCGCTGATCCTGGTGGCGCGGCGCGAAGACCGCCTCCGGGAGCTCGCCGCGCGGTTGCGCGACGCGCATCATGTGGAGGTCGAGGTCAGCGCCGTCGACCTGGCCGATCGTGCCGCCCGCGCGGCGCTGTGCGACGAGTTGTCCACCCGCACCGTCACCGTGCTGTGCAACAACGCGGGCTACGCCACCTACGGCGACCTGGCCGACGCGGACGCCGAGCGCGAGCGTCGCGAGGTGGAGCTGAACTGTGTCGCCGTGCACGACCTCACGCTGGCCGTCCTGCCGGGCATGCTGGCGCGTGACAGCGGCGCCATCCTGATCACCGGTTCCACCGCGGGCAACCAGCCCGGCCCGCGCAATGCCACCTACGCCGCCACCAAGGCGTTCGCCAACACTCTCGCCGAATCCCTGCACGGCGAGCTGAACGGAACCAACGTGGTGTGCACGTTGCTCGCGCCCGGGCCGGTTCGCACCGAATACGGCGAGGCCGCCGGGGTGTCCAACCTCGACGATCTGGTGCCGGGCCCGCTGTGGGTGTCGGCCGAGGACGCGGCCGAGAAGGCGCTCACCGGCCTGGCCGCCGGGCGTCGACGGGTGGTTCCCGGGCTGTTCGCCAAGGCGCAGACCGTCGGTGGGCAGTACACCCCGCGCGGGTTGGTCGCGCCGCTGCTGCGCGTGGCCTACGGCAGGCTGCGCTGAGGACTTCGGTCTTCGCCCACGGTGGGCGCCGCGCTCGGCAGACCCACGGACGGGCCGGTTCCCGGGGACGGGAGGGCCACGATCGGGCGGCCGCGCCGGAGGGTGCGTTGCCAGCGCAGTGGGTCGAAGACGGCGGGTTCGGTGTGCTGGACGAAATCGTGGATGAGGGCGACGAAGCGTTCGGGGTCGTAGTGGTGCGGGAAATGGCCCGCGCCGGGGAAGATCTCGATGCGACTGCCGGGGAAGGCGCGGTGGGCGCGTTCGGCATGACCGGACGGGATGACCGTGTCGCGGGTGCCGCCGATGACCATGGTGGGCAGGTGGGCCGCCAGGTAGCCGCGGTCGAGCATGGTGATGGTCTGGCCGCGCCGGTCGGCGGCGGCGCGGATGGTGCGCAGGAACGCATTGCGGGCGCCGGGGTCGGCGAGGTCGCCGTAGAGGCGCAGCACGTATTCGGCGTCGGGCCCGAGGCCAAGGCCGCCGAGCGCCCGGACCAGCGGAATCGAGGTCAGCACCGCCGTGCGAACCGGCCAGCTGGTCATGGCCATCAGCGCCGGACCGGCCCCGGCCAACGTCGCCAGCCGGAACGCCGGATGCACGCCCGCACCCATCCCCGCCGGGCAGACCAGCGCGATCCGCTCCACCTTCTCCGGGAACTGGTAGGCGAACTGCATCGCCACCCCGCCCCCGAGCGAGTGCCCGACCAGGGTGATCCGGTCGATCCCCAGCACACTGAGCAGATCACGCATGCCGTTGGCGTAGGCGGCCACCGCGTAATCGGCGCGCGGCTTGGCGGATTCGCCGTGACCGAGCAGATCGGGCGCGATCACGGTGTAGTGCTCGGCCAGCTTGTCGAACACCGGCGCCCACGTCCCGGAGCTGTCGGTGATCCCGTGGATCAGCAACACCGGCGGCCCCGACCCCGCCATCCGGTACGCGCGCCGATACCCGTGCACCTCGACGAACCGCACTTTCCCGTTCATCCCCGAAGCGTGCGCCAGAAATATTGCGCCCAAGGTACCCCCAGCGTTAGCCGTGGATGACCCCTGGAATCACCGGGCACCGGCGAACCCCATAGTCCTAGCTCTGGTCAGGATCGCGCGGAGGCGGAACAGTGAGGACATACTGGGCGGCCGCGTAGGTCGCCAGGATGACGCCCTCGGTGACACGGCGGGTGCGCTCCTCGCGGGCGAACAACCGGCGCAGCACGATCAACCCGTCGGAGACGGTGAACAGCAGCGCGCCCACACCGTACCGGCTGCGCGGATCGGCATCCGGAATGTTCAGGCCCGCGATGTTCTTCGCACCCGGTGCGAGCGCCGGATCGGAGGCCAGGGTGGCGGCGGTGCCGAGGGTCGCGCCGTAGGCACTCAGCGGTAGGGCCAGGTTCGGGGCCTTGGCGCGCAGCAAACCCGCCGCACCCAGCCAGGCGAGTACCCGGGGCGCGGCGATCTCCGCGCGCGGGCGGGCACCGCGACGCCACCACAGCAGCGAGTAGCCGGTCTGCATCACCGCGAACGAGGACGCCCCCGCGATCAGGCGGCGATCGTCGTCGGGGTCGATGAGCAGCACGTCACCGACGGTGGCGGCGGCCAGCGCGCCGAGCAGGATCCGGCGTTCGGCCGGATCGAGCTCGTTTCCGCTGGTCACCGCGTCGGCCGCGAGCAGCGGCATCAGCAGCGGCTTGGCGACCCATTGCAGCCGCTCGCGGCCGGTGACGGCACCGAAGACGGTGACCGCCGCCGCCGTGAGATAGCCGACCCGCAGCGCGCGCACGTCAGAAACTCGGTTCCTTCGGGGCGGGCGGCAGGGTGACGACCTGGCCCGCGTAGCTCAGTCCGGCGCCGAAGCCGAGCAGCAGCGCGAGCTGTCCGCCCTTGGCCTTGCCGGTCACCAGCATCTCCTCCATGGCCAGCGGGATGGAGGCGGCGGAGGTGTTGCCGGTGTTCTCGATGTCGTTGGCCATCGGGATGCCCTCGGCCAGGCCGAGGTTCTTCTTCATCAGCTCGTTGATCCGGGCGTTGGCCTGGTGCGGGATGAAGACCTCGATGTCCTCCTTGGCCACCCCGGAGTTCTCCAGCGCCGCCGAGAGCGCGCGCGGCAGCGTCACCGCGGCCCAGCGGAAGACCTTCGGGCCCTCCATCCGCAGCGACATCTGACCCACCGGCTCGACCTCGGGATCGGTGCCCTGCATCTTCTGGGCGCGGTCCTGGAAGGCCAGGAAGTCGATGTTCTGGGCGATGGCCTCGGCGTTCTCGCCGTCGCTGCCCCACACCGTCGGCGAGATACCGTTCTCCTCCGCCGGACCGACGACCACGGCGCCCGCGCCGTCACCGAAGATCATCGCGGTGCCGCGGTCGGACTTGTCCAGGCCCACGGTCATCGTCTCCGCGCCGATCACCAGCACGTAGTCGGCCGAACCGGCCCGGATCAGGTCGGCGGCGACGCCGAGTCCGTAGCCGAAGCCACCGCAGCCGGAGGTGAGGTCGAAGGCGGCGACGCCGTTGAGGCCCAGATCCGAGGCCACCGAGGGGGCGCCGTGCGGGGTGAGCTTGAGCCAGCTCGAGGTGCACAGGATGACCGCGCCGATCTTGGTGCGGTCAAGCGGGGTGTTGTTCAGCGCGCGCTCGCCCGCGGCCGCGGCGATCGAGCGGATGGTCTCGTCACCGCTGATCCAGCGCCGGTTGTGGATACCGGTGCGCTCGAAGATCCACTCGGGCGTCGAGTCGAGGGTCTCGCACACCTCGGCATTGCTGACGATGCGCTGCGGACGGTAGGCACCGATCCCGAGCATCGCAACGTTGTCGCGACCTTTGTTTACTGCAATGCTCACCACAGGTGACTCACACGTCCTTCAGAATTACCGGGCGACCACATCGTCGCCCGGGCTTGGCGCTGTTCAGGCTAACTCAGAGCAAGGTCATCGAGTCCGAGGATGGACCGATATTCCAGCCCCTCCTCGGCGATCACCTGGTCGGCGCCGGTTTCCCGGTCGACGACCGTGGCCACGCCCACCACGATGGCCCCCGCGTCACGCAGCGCGCGCACCGCGGTCAGCGGCGAGTTGCCGGTGGTGGTGGTGTCCTCGACGACCAGCACCCGCTTGCCCACCACATTGGGGCCCTCGATCTGGCGCTGCATGCCGTGCGCCTTGGCGGCCTTGCGCACCACGAACGCGTCGATCGGGCGACCGGGAGCGTGCATCACCGCCATCGCGACCGGGTCGGCGCCCATGGTGAGCCCACCGACCGCGTCGAAATCCCAGTCGGCCACGAGCTCGCGCAGCAGCGAGCCGATCAGCGGGGCCGCCTGGTGGTGCAGCGTCGCGCGGCGCAGGTCGACGTAGTAGTCGGCCTCCTTGCCCGAGGACAGTGTCACCTTGCCGTGCACGACCGCGAGCTCGCGCACGAGCGCGGCCAGTCGGTCGCGATCGGCCTCGGTGAGCGCCTGACGTGCCTGGTCGATCATGATGGCTGTGTTCCTCTCATGCCTAGGTCCTTCCGCGTGCGTTGAACAGTCCGCGATTCATCCGGGTCATCAGGGTCCGCGGGACGAACCCGGCCACCGTGGTGAGCACCTTGTACTGCACACCGGGCACACTGATCACCCGGCCGGAGTCGAGGTCGCGCAGGCTCCCGTCGACCACCTGATCGACCTCGAGCCACATCCGCTTCGGCACCGAATCCATCTCGATCCCGGCGCGCTCGTGGAACTCGGTGCGCACGAATCCGGGGCACAGCGCCTGCACGCGCACCCCGGTACCCACCAGGCCGCCCGCCAACCCTTCGGAAAAGGATACGACGTAGGCCTTGGAGGCCGAGTAGGTCGACCCCCGTCCGGGGATCAGCCCGGCCACGCTGGCCACGTTCACGATCGAACCGGACGCGGCGGCGACCATCGCGGGCAGCGCGGCCCTGGTCAGCTGGAGGACCGAGGTGACGTTGACGTCGAGCTGGGCCTGTAGCTCACCGGGCTCGAGCGTCCAGAACTCGCCCGAGTGCGCGAAGCCCGCGTTGTTGACCAGGAACTGGATGCCCTTGCCCGCGCGCTCGGCGACCAGGGCGCGGTCGTCGTCATCGGCGAGGTCGGCGGCCAGGACCTCGGTGCCGGTGTCGTAGCGACGCGCGAGTTCGTCGGCGAGCGCGCGCAGCCGGGTCTCGTTCCTGGCGACGAGCACCAGGTCGTAGCCGAGGGCGGCGAGGCGGTGGGCGAAACCCTCGCCGATGCCGGACGTCGGTCCGGTGATCATGGCGACGGGGCGGGACGCGCCGGGCAGGCGCGCGGAACTATCGGTCATCGCTGGTCGATTCGGTTCGACGGAAAAGGCCGTGGCGAGGGGTCACCACGGCCCGGGATCACTTGGGAACCGGCCCCTGATACGGCCGGAAACCCGGATGGAACGGACCACCGGGACGACCCGGCTCCGAGTCGTCGTCGTCGGACTCCGATCGCGGACGCGGCGGCTCGACGCGCGGCCGCGGCTCCGGGACCACCGCCAACGAGGGCCGACGTGGGGGCTCGCCGAGCGGGCGGCGGCCGGGCGCGGGCTGGTCCTCGAACTCGGGATCGTCGAGGTCGGGGTCGTAGTCGGCGGGGCGCGGCGGGCGGTTGGCGGCCGGACGCGGCTCGAACGGGTAGTCGTCCTCCGACGCGGCGGGCGCGCGGTTGGCGGGGGCGCGCTCGGGCTGCGGACGGTAGCGATCGTCCTCGTCGTCGGGGCCGGGGAAGCGGGCGCGGCCGCGGTCCTCGAGGTCGAGGGGCGCGGCGTCGTCGAGCTCGTCGTCGTATTCGGGGCGGAAGCCCTCGCCCAGCGGCTCGTCGGCGTTGGAGCGCGGACGGTTGTACTCGTTGGGTTCGGCCACCGGCGGCAGCACGTGCAGCAGACCCGACAGGCGCAGCACCGCGTCGATCGCCGACTCCCAGTCCTTGGCGCCGCTGCCGACCGGCAGCATGCCCAGGGTCCAGTTGCCCTCACTCCACAGCATCTGCATGGTGTCGGTGAGCGATTCGATGAAGCCGACCATGCGCTGGTCGACGGCGTGGCGGGCGATCTCGGGATCGGTGGCGAACACCACCCGGTCACCGATGGCGCCGAGCAGTTCCAGGTCGTGGTCCTTGGGCGGGGCCGCGGTCTTGAGACGCATGTCGACATCGATCTCCGAGCCGATCTGCCTGCGCACCGCCACCAGGGTGGCCGCGTCCTCGAGGTCGAAGAGCACGAACTTCTCGCCCTTGCGAATACCGGAGACCACGTCGACCGCCGAGAGGTAGCCGAGCTTGGCCAGCGCGCCGCGACGCCAGGTCGAGGCGAGCGCGGGCTCCACCGAGACATAGGTATAGCCCTGGGACTTCGCCCAGACCTGCCTGGCGTGCCCGGTCCGCTGTCGCTGGACCCGATCGAAATACAGCAGCACGACCGCACCCACGAGTGCGATCGCCGCCAACCCGAACCACATAGCCGTCATCGTCGCCTAGCCTATCCAGCCGTCGCCGTGATTGCCCGGCAGCACCGGGGATTCGACGCGCGGGTCGCTCATCGGGGGCCGCTCGGTAACGCCGTGCTGATGATGATCTCGGCGTGGATCGACCCGTCTGGATTCTTGTCGCCCTGCACCATAACCATGTCGCCGACCGGGAGTTCGCTCGCCTTCGTGCTGGTCAGCGAGATCACCTGGGTCGCATCGTCGATCAGCACCCGCACCGTCGAACCACCCAGCGTGCTCATGGTGATCTCGGTGCCGGTGTTGGCCGTGATGCTGCCCATCGTCGCACCGAGGTCCTCGCCACCGCCCAAACCGGGCAATCCGGGGAGGCCGGGCGTGTCGGGCGGGGTGACCGGAGTGGTCGGCTGACCGAAGGTCGGCGGCACCAGCGGTTGGGTGCTCGTCGGCGCGGTGGCCAGGGTGTCGTCGTCGGAACCGCCGCCACTGAGCATGAGCCCGGCCAGCACACCGCCGACCGCGATCAGCGCCAGGATGCCCAGTCCGAGCAGAATCCACAATCCGGTGTTGCGTTTGGGCGGCGGGCCCTGGTCACCGCCGTGCGGCTGCGGCGGATACCCCGGCGGCGGCGCACCGGGATAACCCGGGCCGTAGCCGGGCGGCGGAGCCTGCTGCGGGGGCGGTTGCGCTGCGGGATAACCACTTTCATAGGCACCCCACTGCGCGTCGTGGGGTGGTAGGGCCTGGGTCGGGTTCGACGGCTGCCCCCACTCGTCGAACCCCGAGCCGTACGGCTTGGTCGATTCCACACCCGGCGAACCCAACCGTTCGGTCGGCGAATCCTCCGGGTGTTGCCCCCACGGATCGTTCGGGTTCGTCATGGGCTCCAGCGTAGGTCAGCCCGGTGCGTTTGGGAGGCCCTCACGCACCGGGCTGTGGACAAATCACGAGCTGTGGACAACCTCGCGCCCGACGAGCAGCTTGTCGGTGGCGTCGTCCACACTCACCCGCACGGTGTCCCCGTCGACGATCGCGCCGGAGAGCAGTTCCTTGGCCAGGCTGTCGCCGATGGCCTGCTGGATGAGCCTGCGTAGCGGCCGCGCGCCGTAGGCGGGGTCGTAGCCGCGCACGGCCAGCCACTGCTTGGCCTCGGTGCTCACGTCGAGGGTCAGCCTGCGCTGGGCCAGCCGCTTCTGCAGCTGACGCAGGTTGATGTCGACGATCGACTCCAACTGCTCGGCGTCGAGCGCGTGGAACATCACCACGTCGTCGAGCCGGTTGATGAACTCCGGCTTGAACGCGCGCCGCACCGCCGCCATCACCTCGTCCTTGTCGCCACCCGCACCGAGGTTCGAGGTGAGGATGAGGATGGTGTTGCGGAAGTCGACCGTGCGGCCCTGGCTGTCGGTGAGCCTGCCCTCGTCGAGCACCTGCAGCAGAATGTCGAACACGTCCGGGTGCGCCTTCTCGATCTCGTCGAACAGCACCACCGAATACGGCCGCCTGCGCACCGCCTCGGTGAGCTGTCCGCCCTGGTCGTAGCCCACGTATCCGGGCGGCGCGCCGACCAGGCGAGCCACCGAGTGCTTCTCGCTGTACTCGCTCATGTCGATGCGGACCATCGCGCGTTCGTCGGCGAAGAGGAAGTCGGCCAGCGATTTCGCCAGCTCGGTCTTACCCACACCGGTCGGTCCGACGAACATGAACGAGCCCGTCGGCCGGTCCGGATCGGCGACCCCGGCCCTGGCGCGACGCACCGCGTCCGACACCGCCCGCACGGCCTCTTCCTGCCCGACCACACGCCCGGCGACCTCGGTCTCCATCCGCAGCAGCTTGGCGGTCTCGCCCTCGAGCATCCGGCCCACCGGCACACCCGTCCACGACGACACCACATCGGCGATGTCGTCCGGGGTGACCTCCTCGTTGAGCATCACCTCGCCGTCGGCGGCCGCCCCGCTGGCCTGCTCGGCCGCGGCCAAGTCCTTCTCCAGCGCGGGAATCCGGCCGTAGCGCAGTTCGGCGGCCTTGCCCAGGTCACCGTCGCGTTCGGCCCGCTCGGACTCCCCGCGCAGCGCCTCGAGCTGCTCCTTGAGCACGCGCACCGAGTCGATGGCGTTCTTCTCGTTCTGCCAGCGGGTGGTGAGCTGACCGAGCTTCTCGCGATCGTCGGCCAGTTCCTGACGCAGCTTCTCCAGCCGCTGCTTGGAGCCCGCGTCGGTCTCCTTCTCCAGCGCCACCTCCTCGATCTCGAGGCGCCGTACCGCGCGTTCGACCTCGTCGATCTCCACCGGCCGCGAGTCGATCTCCATGCGCAGCCGCGAGGCCGACTCGTCGATCAGGTCGATCGCCTTGTCCGGCAGGAACCGCGAGGTGATGTAGCGATCCGAGAGCGTCGCGGCCGCCACCAGCGCGGAATCGGTGATCCGCACGCCGTGGTGCACCTCGTAGCGCTCCTTGATGCCGCGCAGGATGCCGATGGTGTCGGCCACCGACGGCTCCCCGACCAGCACCTGCTGGAAGCGCCGTTCCAGCGCCGCGTCCTTCTCGATGTACTTGCGGTACTCGTCGAGCGTGGTCGCGCCGACCAGTCGCAGCTCACCGCGCGCCAGCAGCGGCTTGATCATGTTGCCCGCGTCCATCGCCGAATCGCCGGTCGCGCCCGCGCCGACGATGGTGTGCAGCTCGTCGATGAAGGTGATGATCTCGCCCGCGCTGTTCTTGATGTCGTCGAGCACGGCCTTGAGCCGCTCCTCGAACTCACCCCGGTACTTCGCGCCCGCGACCATCGCGCCCAGGTCCAGCGAGATCACCTTCTTGCCGCGCAGCGACTCGGGCACGTCACCCTCGACGATGCGCCGGGCCAGGCCCTCGACGATGGCGGTCTTGCCCACGCCCGGCTCGCCGATGAGCACCGGGTTGTTCTTGGTGCGCCTGCTCAGCACCTGCACCACGCGACGGATCTCGGTGTCGCGCCCGATCACCGGATCGAGCTTGCCCGCGCGCGCGGCCTCGGTCAGGTCGGTGGAGTACTTCTCCAGTGCCTGGTAGCTGGCCTCCGGATCGGGACTGGTGACGCGCGCGCTGCCGCGCACCGCAGTGAACGCCTCGCGCAGCGCCTCCGGGGTCGCCCCGTGCCGTTGCAGCAGCTTGGCCACCTCGGAATCGCCGGTGGCCAGCCCGACCAGCAGATGCTCGGTGGAGACGTACTCGTCGCCGAGCTCGGTGGCCAACCGCTGCGCCGCGGTGACCGCGGCCAGCGCCTCGCGCCCGAGCTGCGGGGTGGTGGTGGCACCGGTCGCGCTCGGCAGCTTGTCGACGATGTCACCCGCCTCGCGTTCGACCGTCGCCGGATCCACGCCGATGGCCTTGAGCAGCGGAGCCGCGATGCCATCGGTCTGATCCAGCAACGCCACCAGCAAGTGCGCCGGACGAATCTCCGGATTGCCCGCCGCCGACGCGGCCTGAAGCGCGGCGGTCAGCGCCGCTTGAGTCTTGGTGGTGGGATTGAACGAATCCACTGATCCTCCGTGTGTGTTGGAGCGCGTTTTGTTGTCGTTTCATCCAACGGCGTCAGAGTTGAGTCTATTCCGCTCAAGTTTGAGCGTGTCGACAGGGGCCCGGCACCGCTTCGACGGTACGCCGCGACACCACCGAAGCCCGTCGATCACCGCATGTCGGAAGGGGTTCCGCCTAGGATTACCCCTGCCCGGCTCTCACCGATGCGAGGAGTTCGTCGACATGCGCGCGATCGTGGTTCAGAAGTTCGGCGGCACCCCGGAGCTGGCCGACGTGCCGGTGCCCGAGCCCGGCCCCGGCGAGGTGCAGGTCGCCCTGGACTCGGCGGGGGTCAACCCCTTCGATCTGAAGATGGCCGACGGCCTGCTCGAGGGCAAGATGCCGACCGATTTCCCGATGATCCTCGGCGTCGACGGCGCGGGCACGGTCTCGGCGGTGGGCAGCGGGGTCACCAAGTTCGCCATCGGCGACAAGGTGGTCGGCAAATTCCTCACCGCGCCCGCCGGACACGGCAGCTGGGCGCAGTTCTCGGTGGTGCCCGAAGACGCGACGCTCGTGCCGATTCCCGATGGCGTCACCTCGGTGGCCGCGGCCGCGCTGCCGATCGCCGGTGTCACCGCGCAGGACCTGGTCGACGCCGCGCACATCCAGCCCGACCAGACGGTGCTCATCGTCGGCGCGACCGGCGGCGTCGGCTCGTTCCTCGTGCAGCTGGCCAATATCGCGGGCGCGCACGTCATCGCGACGGCGCGCGGCGACGCCGCCGACCAGGTCGCCCGCCTCGGCGCCGCCGAAACCATCGACTACACCCGGCCGCGTCCCGCCGACCCGAACCTCGTCGACCCCGACCCCGCCGCCTACCGCGACTCCAGCGTCACCGACGCCGTCCACTTCACCCACCCCGACGGCATCGACGTCCTGTTCGACTTGATCAGCCCCGCCGCCGATTTCGCCCGCCACGCCACCCTCGTGCGCCGCGGCGGCCACGCCTACTCCACCACCTGGGCCGCCGACGAAGCCGCCCTGCGCGCCCGCGACATCACCGGCGGCAACTTCGAATCCAAGGGCCGCGCCCCCGAACTCACCCGCCTCCTCGCCCGCGTAGCAGCGGGCGACGTCGTCGTCCCCGTCCAGATGACCGTCCCCCTCGAAGCCGCCCCCACCATCCTCGGCACAGGCAACGCCCGAGGAAAAACCGTCCTGGCGATATGACCACCCGCCGACCACACGGGCGTTCGGACGGCGAACTTCAACCGATCCAGGTACCGCGAGAGGTAGCGACCAGCGACCTCGAGGCACGGCTCGCGCGGTTCGCCGGAACGGCTGACGCGGCGGTAGAGAGCGCCGAGATCGAGGCGGCCTTCGGCGCAGACCGCCTCGATGACTGAGCCCCGCGAGCACTGTCACCCGAATCGTCCGCGAAGCAACGGGACTCGATCTCGGTAGGCTCGTCGATATGTCCGAATTGACACTGTCGAATCTGCTGGACGATGCCGCCCTCTACTCGTTCGAGCATCAGCTGCATCTCGCGGACGTCGTCGGCGACCGGGGGTGGAGTGTCGATCTGCGCGCTGGCCGGTTCACGCTGACCGGCGACCAGCCGATCGAGTGCGAGCGCATGCACCTGCTCGGCTCGGCGGCGCCCGGCCCGCAGTCGTGGTTGTGGTCGTGGGGGAATCCGGCCGGATATCCGGAGACCGTCACCGGCCTGGCCCAGTCGGTGCGCGAGACCGGCACCCGCTACGGCATCAGCGCGCTCGCCGACGTGGAGGTCCCGTTCGCGGCGCTGCCCACCCCCACCGATCGCCCCGAGGCCGTGGTGAACGTCTTCATGGACGCCGCCAAGGCCATCTCCGGCGTCTGGACCGCCTACAGCGGCCCCGTCGGCGGCGGCACCCGCGCCGCCTTCCTCATCGAACACCCCCTGTTCGCCCTGCCCGCCCCCGAATCCTCCCGCGTGATGCGCGTCCTCCAGCAGGCCCTCACCGAATTCCCGATCACCGACCACCGCCGCGCCGTGCACTCCTACGCCAACCACCGCGGCCTGACCATCCACTGGTCCGACGACCACCGCCACGCCACCCTCACCGGCCCCGCCCTCGAAGCGCGACTCACCTTCGACGAATGGGCCCGAGTCACCGGCATCGATGCCCACCTGGGCGCCAACTGATTTCGTAGCGAACCCTCGCGAAATGAGACATAGCACACATTAGGGATCTCTCCGCGAACCCCGCGCGTCCAATATCTCGACACCCTGTTGCCGAGAGTGGGATTCGCGATGACCGACGATCTGCCCGAGTTCACGCGTGACAGCAACGCGGCCCTGCGTTCGCAGATCGATCAGATGCTCGATGCCTATCAACGGGATTCGGCCGCCCTGCTCGCCGCCCAGAGCAAGGCGGCCGAACCGGTGACGCGGTGGTCGGACGACAACCTGGTGCGCGTCACCGCCAACGCGGGCGGCGTCATCGAGGTCCACGTCGAGCCGGAGGCGTTCCGTCGTTCGACACCGGAGAAGCTGGGCGCCGCGATCACCGCGACCATCCACGCCGCGCAACAGTCCGTGGCGCAGGGCCAGGAGCAGGCCCTCGCCCCGCTGACCGAGCTCGCCGCCGAACTCCCCGACCTCCCCGACCTCATCCCCGGCGCGCCGAACACCAAAGACCTGATGGCCCAGTTCCGCACACCACCGGAGACGACCCCACCACCCGCGGCACCCATCGATGACGAGGACGAGTACTTCCGCAACCGGGGGTACCTGCGTTGAGCTCGATCGACGTCGACCCCGACGCCCTGCGCAACACCAAGGGTTCCTACGAATCCGCCGCCACCACACTGACTTCCGCACTCCAAGCCCTCACCGCTGCCCTGGATGCCGAGGGCGAATGTTGGGGCGCCGACGAAACCGGCACCGCCTTCGCCCAGAACTACACACCGGGCGTCGAGCAGGGCAAGAAGGCCGTCGCCAATCTGGCCACCACGATGACCCAACTCGGCACGAACATGGTCACCCTGGCCGACAAACTCGTCGAGCAGGACACCACCCAGGCCGCCGCCCTGAAGCAGTCGACGGGAACCTAGCCAGTGGGCATCGAGATCCCCGACTCACTGCAGTGGGTCGCGAAATACATTCTGGGCGCGGGAGATTGGCCCGACGGTGACGAAACCGCCATGCGCCGGCTCGCCGACGCCTGGACCACCACCGCCAAAACCCTCGACACCGTCGACGACACCGCCGCCGCCGCGCTGACCGCCACCCTGACCGCGCTCTCGGAGGGCGAGGCCCACGACGCGATCGCCGCCTACCGCGACAAACTGCTGTCCGGCGACGAGGCCGCCTTCACCGCCATCCGCAAATGGTGCGAGAAACAGGCCGAGATCCTCGAAGACGGCGCCAACGACATCGAGCACACCAAGCTCGTGATCATCGGCACGATGATCGTGGCCGCCGTCGAGATCGCCGCCGCCATCGCCACCGCCTGGACCGGCATCGGCGCCGCCGCCGGTGTAGCGGCCCGCGTCGCCGCGCAAGTCGCAGTGCGCATCGCGATGAAACAGCTGATCACCCGGATGATCGCGCGCGGCATCGCCAAGGCCGCGGCCCGCGCGGCGCTGAAGGGGGCGGCCTTCGAGGCACTGGAAGAGGGCGGCATAGACGCTCTCGCCCGCACCATCCAGGTCGCCAACGGCGACCGCTCGATGGACAAATTCGGCTGGGCCGACCTCGGCCTGGCCACCTTCGGCGGCGCGGTCGGCGGCGCCGTGGGCGGCGGCCTCGGCGACAAACTCGGCGGCGTCGGCGACAACATCTCCAACAAGGTCGGCAAACTCGCCACCCAAACCCTCACCGGCGCCGCCACCGAACTCGGCGCCGACCTCTCCGCCCAGGTCGCCACCGCAGGCCTCAACTCCGCTCTCACCGGCCAGGAATTCAAACTCGACATCGGCGTCGACACCTTCACCAGCGCGGGCGCGGGCGGCCTCCAGAGCGGCATCGAATCCAGCCTCCACAACGGCGGAACCACCACCGCCCCCGAGGTTCCCGACCTGGGCGAGGTCCCCGGCACCGACGCCCCCGCCACCCCCTCAGGCACCGAAACCCCCTCCACCCCAGGCGACACCACTCCCTCGGCCTCACCCGTCTCCACCGGCGCCCCCAATTCCCCGTCAACACCCAACGGCGACGGCGGAACTCAACCCGCGAGCACGAATCCCTCCTCACCTAGCGGTGATTCGCCGAGCTCGCCGGGAGATTCATCCCCGTCGCCGAGTTCGCCGGGCGACGGTTCACCGTCACCCAGCTCACCGGGAGCCGATTCCCCATCCCCGTCCTCACCGACCCCGAACTCGCCCACCGACAACTCGCCCAGCCCGACTACGCCAGGCGATACGTCCCCCAGCTCACCGGGCAACACCTCACCCAGCCCGTCGACGCCAGGCGACACCTCACCGAACCCACCCGGCACCAACTCCCCGAGCCCCTCCACGCCCGGCGACACCAATCCATCCACACCCGCCACCAACCCCTCGACGCCGAGCGACACCACCCCCAGCCCTTCCACACCCACCGACACCGGCTCCCCCAACCAAAACCCGACGACCCCGTCACCCCAGACCCCGTCGTCGCTGGACCTCCCCTCAACCGACACCCCAGCTCAGACCCAGCCGGTCACCCCGTCACCCCCCGCCGCCACGACGCCCTCCCCGTCGACCACACAACCGTCGACCCCCAGCGACACCACGTCGACCAACCCCGGCACCTCCCCCACCACCCCTGGCACGACCACCCAACCCACAACCCCGGGCACCCCGTCCACCCCCGGCACACCGTCGTCCCCCTCGCTCACCCCGAACACCCAGACCGACCCGAACCGCACCCCACAGTCGGCCGACACCACCACCGCCGCGGCAACAATGGCCCCCACGGCCCCGACCACAGCCCAACCGGCCGGAAACATCACGCCGACAACCCCTTCCACCCCCAGCTCACCGACCAGCTCGGTCCCCCCGATGACTGCCATGCCGGTCAGTCCATCGACGAGCCAGCCGACGACTACTCCCCAACCATCCACAACCACGCGCCCAACTCCCACCAACGGCACCACCCCGCCGACCACCCCACCCACGTCCGCGCGCCCACAGAACCCAACGACCGCCCCACCGCGAAACCCGTCGACCAACCCGACGCCCCCGCGCACCCCCACAAACCCTTCCACAGACGCGCCGCGACAAACCGCCCCGCCCGTCGACTCGACACCAACTTCCGACGCGACACCGACCCCCGACCACACCCCGTCAACAAACCCGGCGTCGCCAACCACCCCATCGCCAGGCCCCGCGACGCCAACCACTCCATCACCAGACGCGACATCGCCGCCCACCCCGTCGACCGACGCCGATCCCACCCAAGCGTCGCCCCCGACGGAGTCGACCCCCACAGACACACCCCCGGCAACCGAGTCGACCGCCACCAACAGCCCTTCCACCGACACCACCCCCGCCACCAACACCCACCCCGCCGACCCCACCCTCACCCCCCAAGACCTGGAAAACTCCACCCGAGCCCGCCAGGCCCGCGAATCCCTCCGCCCGGTAACCCCCGCCAACGACCAGGCCCTCCACGTCACCCCCACCACCGGCCGCCCCTACCGCAGCGCCAGCTACCCGAACACGTTCGGCCAGCCGGTCCGCGTCATCCGCGTGACCGCCGCCGTAACCGCCTCCCCCACAACACCTCCCACCACGATCGACACGGTCACCGACCGCACCCAACTCGCCACCGACCTCACCTTCAACCAGGGCACCCAATTCCCCCTCGGCGACTGGCTGATGGTCGACGTGGTCCCCACCACCAACCCCACCACCGCCGACCTCACCATCGACGCCGACACCAACCCCTCCCTCACCGACCTCGCCAACACCGTCCGCGCCAACCTCGGCCTCCCCCCGACCACCACCCCCACCGTCACCCCCGACGACATCCGCCAACTCGGCTCCGACATCTCCCGAGCCGACCTGGCCCGAGCCACCATCCCTTCCTGGGCCAACCAGCACACCACCCCCACGGTCAACACCAACCCAACCGTCACCACCACCCCCACGGCCAACACCAACCCGACGGTCGACACCACTCCCACCGTCAACACGAACCCCAACACCGACCCGACCATCGACCCCACAACCGACACCACCGTCGACCTTGACGCCATCCACAACAACCACGCCGAACAAACCCCCGCAGGCGTCTCCCACCACCGCGGCGATCCCACCATGGGCGACCTCCCCCACCGAGTGCCCGCCGACCCCACCCGCTTCACCGCCGACACCCACATCACCCCCGACGGCCACGCCGTAGTAGGCGGCCAAACCCTCACCCCCGAGCAATACGGCGACCTCCTCCGCCGCTCCACCTGGGACGGCACCACCCCCATCCGCCTCATCGGCTGCGACGCCTCCTCCAACGACTTCGCCAACCGCCTCGCCCAACACCTCGGCGTAGAAGTCCTGGCCCCCACCCAAGCCGCCTGGACCGACACCAACGGCAACGTCTTCAGCGCCAGCTCGGTGACGAATCCGGACGGCACAACCAGCCCTAGAGTTCCGCCGGACGGACAATGGCAGACGCACCATCCGAACGGAACGACAACCCCGGCGGGGAGTGACCCGAATCCGCCAGGCACTACCAAACCGGTCGACTACGAGAGCAGTCGGCACTCCTCGGCAGCGCGGAGCGCATTCCAACGACCAGGGATAACACCCAACCCGTACTCGGACCTCATCGGCGACAGGCCAGTCGAAAACATCGGACCCACCCACCCTCTATCGCCTGTCCGCAGCAGACCATTCGGGCGTGTTCCTGGACGTCGAGTGCGGGACGCTGGGGCGCCGATACCGTTGGCTCCGAATACCGCCTACAGAGTCACCGACAGATCGGGCCGTGACCGCGGACTTTTCATTACTGGCCCGGATGGCCGGATCTCGGAGGTGGTCACGAATTCTGGAATCGGCACACCACGCGGAATCCCCGGCGAAGGATTCAATCCCGACCTCCGGCATCCACTTCCCGACGCCGTATACACCGTCGATCAAAAGTTCATATACTCGACCGATTCGCAAGGTCGAGTAGTCCAAGCTGAGGGTCGGCTGGAACACACCGTATCGAACGATCTTCGACGTGGCCCAGACCAGAGCCCGATCGGACGGGACGGGCCGCGAGAATACCGCCGCATAAATGCCGAGACGGTCGCCGAGTTCAAACGCGAGTTCGGTCGTGAACCGACACCACAAGAAGCATTCCTGTATGAGATAGTTTCATTCAATGGCGGCCATCTGTTCGGAACCGAATTCGACGGTCCTGGCGAGGCGATAAACATGGTCCCGATGCTCGAATTGCTCAATCAGAGTCAATCCAACACGACGCCGACCGATAACTGGCGAAGGTTGGAAATGCTCTGGGAAGACATACTTTCGCGGGAACCACCGCCGACAGTCAACGCACGGATCGACCTGCAGTACGACCCGAACGATCCGGATTCGAGGGCACCGAAGTTCCTAGAGGTGACCTACACTGTCGACGGAGTCACCATACCGCCGTTCCGGTACGATAATATGCCTCCCCGCCGCTGACGGCGTGCACAATGACGAAAGGTAGTGCGGACGATGACGACTATGGAGCCCGATCCACGCCTCCTCGAGGAGCGCGCACTACAACTCATCGGACAAATCATTGTCGACCACGCACCGACGAAGTGGAAGACGATATCCTTCTCGGCACACTGCACAACAAGCGTCAGTACATATGATTTGCAGATTACCGACGACAACTCGATCATCAAACGACATGATGTCCCTAGCACGGTGTACCGCGAAGTAGATTCCCTCCGACGAATGATGTACCGACCGGACAGAGGAACGTGGCTGTCGATGAAGATCACCATCGACAGCACTGGCGGCTACGAATCGATGTTCGACTATGACAGTCTCCCCGCAGTCGATCAGTACACGCCAGAATGGTCCAACGAAACGTATGCCCTCGATCTCATCGAGTATCCCCGCCCCGAAACACATATCCCCGACTGGCTCCGCACCAAGATCGCCAATGTCGAAATGAACAGGTCAGAGACCACCGAGCCCGGACACAACACACAGCAGTCGACGAAGGGACACTGATGACTCCGGACAACTCAGCGTCAGCGTTGACCGAGGAAGATCTCAACGAACTACACGAAGAATACAGTGATTATCTGATCGAATCCGCTCCGACCGGTTGGACTCGGATCAGGTACACGATCTATTCGACTATCGATCATCATGCATACAAGTCGGTCGCAATCACCGACCAATCTTCTGAAATTCCCCTTTTTCCCTCGCCTGAGCTGATCGAACTTTTTCACACGCTTCGAACTTCGATGTTCGAGCCGGGCAAGGGCACTTGGCTGGCCGCAGTTTACGAATTCGACCAAGACGGCGACTACAATTTCGCATTCGACTATGACTCCAAGCTTCCGGTCGAGATGGGTTTGTCGCCCGACGATTATGCTCGAGATTTCGAGCACTTTCCGCGCGATACGTCAAACCTACCAAAATGGCTGATTGACGAGCTCGACTCGGCAAACCACGAGCCCGGCTGGTACCTGAGCCCAAATGCCGAAAATGTTCGTCGTGATCCCCAACCTGTGGATTTCACGATTAATATCGTCGAGGACGATGCTGAACGCGATCCAGATTCGATCCGAACGTTTGTAAGCACTGGCTATACGATCCACCCAGCCGAGCCTTGCAGCACGGCACATTCAATCGCACCCTGGCATGACGATCCGTATCGAGACAACGCTGTCCTCGAAAACATAGGAAGGCACCTACAGCAAGGCGTTCCCAATGGGTGGCACTCCCTGACCTACACCTACAGAGAGGCAGGACTGTGTCGGCATGGCACGTTGGAATACACCAACGCCGTCGGCGCTCGTTCGAGAATTCTCCGGCCGCTGACTGTCCAGGACAAGCGCGTCGCTGTGCACGAAGGTCGACGCGATTATGCGGAATGGTCGGAAGAGCCCCTACATGAGCTGTGGTCACAACACCGGCGATCGTCGTACCAGCCAGGCCGCGGCACTTGGTTCACAGCAAAATATTCACTCGATACGTCGGGACGGTTCAACGTAGAATACAGCTACGACGAACAACCGGAATTTATTCCTAGGCTATCAGTCGGTATGTACGCTTATGATCTTCAGGTATTTCCGAGAGATTCTTCACGGACGCCACCGTGGCTATCGGAAGCGGTAACCATAGCTGATACAAATCCCGACAGGCTGCTATAGATTTAACGGTAGCGAAAAACTAGCGAACCTACCGTTCCGAAAAGAGTCGTGCAACAACTCTTTTCGAGAGCCCTCGCTCGGCACGGAGTGGGACTGGTCAGGCTACCGATGGGCGGGGGTTGGTCCAGAGGGCGTCGCCTGCTGAGGTGAAGCGCTGGGCCAGGGCGGATCGGGCGTCGGTGACTCCGGTGGTGCCGGAGACGCAGAATTCTGTTTCGGCGGGTGTCAGCAGTTTGATGTGGACGAGTCGGATTTCCGACAGGGGGCCGGTGATGGTGCGGGGCACGTCGGCGATGTCCATGCCGAGAAGGACCGTCGCGTACCCGGATTCGTCGAGGTACGTTTCGGCCAGTTCGGCGGGCAGGTCGAATTCGCCGAGGCCGATGGACAGCGTGCCGTAGCGCTCGAGCGCGTGGGTGAACGCGAAGCCGTCGCGGCTGATCAGGTTGGCGATGCGGGCCACCAGCCTGCCCAGCCAGCCGCTCGCGACCGCGGCCGCGTCGGCATCCGACGGCACCGTGCTCGATGCCGCGTAGACCTCGACTTCGAAACCATTGGTCGGCTCCGCGTCGGACCATCGCGCGGGCCAGGACAAGCCGCAGCTGCTCACCAGCACGCCGTCCTCGCTGCGGACCACCCGCAAGCTGGGGTACTCGATGCTCGCCGGTTCGGGTTCGTGCAGGAAGTTCATCTGCTGCCACAGCTCGGCGGGAAAGATCCGGGATTGGTACGCGGGCGCCATGGGAGGTTCGACGAGCCGACCCCACGACTGCCAGAACTCGTCCATCAGCGTCCACATATCGCCGTTGTACTGCATCCGGAGGTCTTCGTCGGTCAAGTCCTGCAACGTCCCAGTCAACTTGGGACAGGCGCTGTTTCGCAACTTTGAGTAGGTGTCCGGATTTCGCGATCTGAGTTGCTGTCGCGCGCACAGAAAGGTTCGGAATCGGGCGCGGGTCGACGTGTGACGAGGCCGCTCCGCGACACCGCACCACCGTCGAGCGAAGAGGCTCGGTCTGGGTGGGCGGTGCACGGTCATCGCCGAAAGAGACTGTCAGTACGCGGCATCGACTCCGTAGACGGCCTGTTCGCGCGTGAAGCCCTCGTACTCCAACTGTTCGATCAGCCCTGTCCGGGAGAACGAGCTCAGCTCGAGATACTGCTTGGCGCTGCGTGCCGCCTGCTCGTTCCAGTCCGTATTCAGGCTGTCCACCGCGAAAGTAGCGTCCTCGGTGGAGTAGCCCTCGTACTCGAGCTGTTCGATCAGCCCGCTACGGGAGAAGGCCGAAATCTCGAGGTAGTCCTGGGCGGACTGGATGGCGTTGCGCTGGCTGGAGGTGACCTGTTCTCTGGCAGGCGAAGCGAATGCGAACGTGGGCGTCGCTGCGACGTCTGCCACGGCCGCGGCGCTGTTCCACACCGGAGCCGCCATGGCGAGAGCCAGAAGCGGGGCGCCGACCAACAGCGGCCACGTCGTCCGCTTCTTCGGCGCGGCCGACAGAACGCTGGTCTGCTCGGCGGGGAACTGCTCGATCATCTCTTGCTCCTACTGGAGAGGTGCGTCGTCGCCGACGCGTCTCGCACGTGCGAGAACAGCACAGGATGACACAGCCCACCGACACGGCATGGCTGAACGACCGCCGCGCACTGCGTCATTCAGGAATGTGCCGACTCGTTGCTCGGTGACGGCGGAGTGTGTAGCGTCACACCAGCAAGGACGGCCGCCCGGTGAGCGCCAACTCACCGAACGGCCTGGGTACGAAACAGGAACAAGCTGTTCGCACCGTGGGATGAAATCCTACATGCAACGGCTCGATGCCTCATGGCGTCGGGCCATCGTCGTCTTCGGGGTGAGGTCTGCCCCGCGTGACGAGCTGACTGTGTCGTGTCCAGGCGTGGCCGCTCCTGCCGGTCGTTATCGGAGAGCCCGACCGATGGGCAGACAGCCCTGACACCCAGCCTCCTGCGAGAACCATCGTCGTACGCCTCGCACGTACGCACCTGGTCGGTTCGGGAGTGCACACCTTCGACCGGGTCCAACCCCGCCACACGCCGCATCGGGCGTGGGGCTACCGGTGTTGGCCGAGGTCGCGAATCGGGGTCAGTGAGCGGGGAGCCGGGCAGGGATGGTTACGACACCGGCACCTTTGGGTGCTCCGATTCGGTGGTGTGATTACACACCATGTGGTGTATAGTCACACCACATGGTCAGCAGGGGGCGGCACCCGAAGAAGGCGATCAATGCAGCACTCGGCGATCTCGATCTGAGTCAGTTCGAGATCGTGGAAGTGCATCGCGGTCACCGGTGGGGACTCGTCCGTCACCTGGCAACTGGCGACACGATCGCCATTTGGTCGACCCCGCGCGTGCCCGAGGACAACGCGGATGCCATCCGACGGTTCGCGCGACAGCACACCGATATGAAGGAAAGCCATGAGTCAGCATGAATTCACGCTGGTCCTCGACCGCACACCGACCGAGGACGAGCTCGATGCGTTGTTCGATGCGGGTCTCGACGACTCGACACCGGAGTTCGGGCCGCGCACAGTGCCGGTGCTGCATGTGCACCGGAATGCCGACTCGTTGGCTACGGCGGTCGTCGGCGCGGTCGCGCAGGCGGAAGCCGCGGGGTTGGAGGTGGTGGGGGTTCGTACCGAAGATCTCGTCACATTGAAGACGATCGCGGCCAGGACCAGCCGGACGTACGAGGCGGTCCGCCGACTGGCGAACGGTGAGCGGGGGCCCGGCGGATTTCCCGCGCCGATGAGTGGTGACGGTTATGCCCTCTACTCGTGGACCGAGGTCGCGCGATGGTTCGCCGAACACTACGGGATTCCGGACACCACCACGTACTACGACCGAATCATTGCCGCCGCAGATCATTTGGTGCGGGCGCGGCGGCTGTTGGGTGGTGAGACCGGGCAGCTCGCGGCACTCGCGGGTTGATCAGAGGGCGCCGTAGGTGGCGGTGCGGGCCTTGGCGGCGGTGGTGGAGAGGATGGTGGTGAGGGTTTGGTGGATGCGGGTTGTGGTGGTGGGTTTGGCGATGAAGGTGGTGTCGCCGTAGAAGACGTAGCGGCCGTCGCCGGTGATGTCGTGTAGCTGGAAGTCGTCGCGGGCGTCGGTGTGGCGATTGTCGACGCTGGCGTGGGCGTAGACGCCGATGTGGGTGAGGGTGTCGGTGGGTTTGGTGAGGAAGGTTTCCAGCTGCTCGCGGGGGGTGGGGTCCCAGGGGTCGCGGGTGTCGGGGCGGGGGGCGGCGAGTTCGGCTGCGGTGACGCGGATTTCGCGGCCGGTACCGGCGCGCACGCGCGGGAGGGTGGATAACACGGCGGCGGCCAGGGACTTCGGGGGGAACAGGTGCAGGGTGATGTCGCCGGGGTTGGTTTCGGGGCCGGGGGCCTGGATCGCCAAGGCGGCGTAGGTGTCTCGGGTGCCGCCGTGCGCGCGGATGGTGCGGACGCCACGGGTGGCGCCCGCGACCTCCACGCGGGCGTGCGGAACGAGCAGGGCGGCCATGGCGCGGTCGAGGTCGCTGTCGAACTCGGCCATCAGGTTCTCGGCGGCTTTGCCGCGCAGGCGCAGGATCTCGGCCTGGGATTCGACGTCGGTGTGTCGGTGGTGCAGCGGATACGGGAGGACGTCGCGGCCTGCCGCTTCCCAGAGGGTGCGGAAGTCGAGAGCGGTGAGATGCCAGGTGCGCACGGGAGATCTACTCTGTTCCATCAGGATTCGCGGCTAATCTCCGCCGATGACCGGCGGGACCATCTTGGGCAGGTTGTCCAGACCGGTGAGCTCGTCACCGTGTTCCTGAGTGATGAGGTAGTCGGGGATCGCCTTGCTCGACTCGTCGTCCTGGCCGCCGCCGCGCGCGCCGGGGCCCATCATGCCGGGCGAGCCGGAACGGCCCGCAGTGCCGGAGCTCGCGCCGCCCGCTCTGACGGCCGCGCCGGTGGCGCCCGCGTTGGGCGAACCGGGCACCGCGCCACCGGGAGTTCCCGCGCCCGGGGTGCCACCGCCGGGCGAGCCGCCGCCGGGAGTGCCTGCGCCGCCGGGACTTCCGGAGGGGAGGCCGGAACCTGGAGTGGTCGGGGTCGAGGCGGGGGTGGTGCCCGCGGGCACGGTGGACTGCGGGGTGGTGGAGTCGGGGGTGGTCGAATCCGGGGTGGTGGGGTCGTCGTCGGTCGATGGGCTGTCGGTCGACGGGTCGTCGGTGGTGGGTGTGTCGCCGGGGTCCGTGGCCGGGGTGGTGGCCGCGGGGGTGGTCGGAGACGACGGCTGGCCGGAGTTCGGGTTGGACGAATTCTGGTTGCCGGGGATCTGGGAGCCGCCCGGGATCTCGGGAGTGCCGCCGGGTTCGACGGTTTTCGGGATCGGGATGACCGGGACCTTCTCGTCGGACTCGTGGATGACCGGCGCGTAAACGGTCTGCAGCACGCGCACGGCTTCGACGCGCGCATTCTCCTGCGCCACATCGTCATTGCGCCACGCGCGGCCCTGGAACAGGCCCAGCGCGTTGTCCACGCCGCTGCGGTGCTCGGGGGCGAAGGGCACCAGGCGCTTGGTGGGCTCGAGGCCGGTGCGCAGCTCGTCCAGTTTGTTGCTGGTGAGCGCGGCCGCCGTGGTGACCTTCTTGCCGGTGATGTCGTAGGCGGCCACAGTTTGCGCCGCCGCCGTCGCCGCGGCACCCGACCAGACGTCGGGCGACATGCCACGCGAGATCTGCTTGCGGAATTCGTCGAGTGAGGTGCTGTTGCGGGTGGAGATCTCGTTCCACGCGCTGATCAGATCGCTGACGGCGGTGATATCGATCTTGTCGACCTTGGCGCGCAGCTCGGCGACGGTGCCCTCGAACGGGTCGGTCTTGGTGACCACGGCCGGGCGGTAGTCGCCGTCGAAACCGAGGTCGCTGGCGCGCTGGCGGGTGCGGTCGCGCTGGGTGTTGTACCGGTCCTGGATGTCGGCGATATCGGAGGAGTCGAGTTCGTTGTCGTCGCCGCCGAAGGGGGACGTGACGAAATTGCGGAGGCCGCCGAAGAGGTCCAGGCCGCTGATATTGGGGTAGGACATTCAGTTCACCTGCTCGGTGACGTAGTCGAGGGCGTTGGCGTTCTCGATGTCTTTGCCCGCTACGCGTTTGAAGGAAATGGAGAAGACCTCGCGAAGCTGCTGCACGGCCTCGATGTCCTTCAGCACGACGGCGTCGATCGAGTTGTCCTCGCCGGTCGCCTGCGCGAGGAACTTCGATTCGAGTTCCTTGCCCATCTGGAAGTCGCCGAATCCGCTGACGTTCTGCACTCGCCGCGTGATGCCGAGGATCTCCCGGAGGTCCGAGAGACGGTCGTCGCAGGCTTTGAACATGTGATAGGCCGCAGCTTCGTCGTTCAGGTAGACCTCTCCGGCCTTGGCCTGGTCGAGCAATGAGCTGTAGACGGTGCGATCACTCATAAACCCTCCCCAAGGTCAGTTCGGAAGAATCGGAACGAGAACCTGGCCGACGCGCTCCAGATACACGCACGGGTCGTCCAGCCCGGACTCGAGCGGCGAGTTCAGGATCTCCAACTGGACGACACCCTGTTCAGCGGGGAATACGACGTCGCAGCCGAGGTCTTTCGATGCGCCCTGCACCTTGAACTGTCGACCCGCGCGACCCGCGATAGTCACGTCCTGGAACTCGACGTTGCCCGGCTTCTGCTCGAATTCCCCGACAGTCTTGTTGGTCGTGTACACCGTGAGGGAGTAATCAGGGGCGTCCCATGCACAGATCTTCCACCCCGACTGCGCATGCCCGCCGACACCCGATTCCTCCGTCGACGGATCAACCCCCGCCTCCGTCAACACCGCATCCGAGATCTCCGAACACGGATCCCACAGCACCGGTGCGGCCGTCGTCGTAGCCCCCTGCGACGACGGCTCCCCAGAGTCACATCCCGCGACTCCGAGGACAACCACACCGGCCGTCACCACCGCCATACCTGCGCGTTTCATCCCCACCCCTTCTCGCCGGTTACTGCTCTGACCAGGCACATTAGCACGAACACCCGACACGTACGGTGGCCGCGTAAGTTGATCGACTATGACCGATCTCCGACTTTCGGCGCCCTTCGACGGGCGTGATTCCGAAGGCAAACCGGTGGTGAACCGGCCGCCCGTCGACCCTCAGATCCGTGATCGAGTGCTGGCCTATCTCGAGCACGCGCCGGTGGTCTTGAGCGCGCGCAGCTACAGCGCCGACGATTTCGCCCCCGCCGAGCGGGATGTGCCGATGAATTTCCAGACCGACGGGGTGTTCGTCTGGCCCGGCGCCGTCCCGCACTATCTGCGCAAGTACGGCCTGCCGCCGGAGCCCGCGCTCGTCCAGCACATCGTCGCGCGCGGGTTCACCCTCGGCGAGGTGGCCGAGGCCGACCGGCAACGAGCCGTCGCGACTGTCACCGGCTGACCGGCCGAGCGCCTGGAGTACCCCTTCCGACGCCGCCCCAAGCAGCCGATTTCTGAGGACTCGCGAGCGCAATTGCGGGGGATCGGCGACCCCGATCGATAGGATCCGTGCGGCTCGTGGGGTGGCGTGATGAGCATCCCTGCACCCAACCAGCGGTTTCGGGGGATACTGGAACCGGTGACCGCCGTCGGGCGGGGCCACATCGCAGCAATTCCAGGGAAAGGGAGCTTGACGACGTGGATGCGCGTTCGCTTGCGCTGGTCCGCGCCGATTTCCGCGGGGTGTCGGAGGCACCGGGCGGTCCCGAGCGGCTGATCAGCGCGTTCTACGGTCACCTGTTCGCGCAGGACCCGAGGCTGCGGGAGCTGTTCCCGCCCGCGATGGACATGCAACCCAAGCGGCTCGTCACGGCGCTGCAGTTCGTCCTCGACAATCTCGAGGACTTCGACCGCGCGCAGAAATTCCTCGAGCAACTGGCTCGCGACCACCGCAAATACGGGGTCGAGGCTGATCACTACGACATGGCGGGCCGCGCGCTGCTCGGCGCGCTGCGCACCTACCACGGCAATCGCTGGACCCGCGAGCTGCACGAGGGCTGGAGCGACATCACCATCCTCGTCTCGGCGTCGATGGCGATCGGCGCGAACGAGGACAAGTCGCAGCCGTACTGGGACGCGACGGTCGTGGGACACCGCCGGGTGCTCGACGATCTGGCGATCGTGCGGCTACAGGCCGACGGGCCGATCCCGTTCAAGGCGGGCCAGTACGTGCCGGTCGCCATTCCGCAGCGGCCGAATATGTGGCGCTACTACTCCCCCGCCATTCCGGCCAATCCGTATGGCGAGGTCGAGTTCCATGTGCGGCGGATCAGCGGTGGCTGGGTGAGCCCGGCGATCGTCAACGACACCAAGGTGGGCGACCGGTGGAAGATCGCTGGGCCGCTCGGCGGGTTGCACGTGGACCGGGAATCGGGTCGCGACGTGCTGCTCATCGGTTCGGGGACGGGTATCGCGCCACTGCGCGCGCAGCTGATCGAGATGAGTCAGCGCGGGATCAATCCGCGGGTGCACTTCTTCGTCGGCGGCCGGTATCCGGGCGACCTGTACGACGTGAACAACATGTGGCAGCTCTCGCAGTCGAACCCGTGGCTGACGGTGGTGCCGGTGTGCGAGGAGGACACCAATCCCTGGTGGTATCCGCAGGATTCGGCCGAGCCGCCGGTCGGCATGCATCGGCGGCTGATCGGTAATCTGGGTGCGGTGGTGACCAGCTTCGGCAACTGGGCCGACCGGCAGATCCAGATCGCCGGGTCGCCGCGGATGATCGCCGACACCCGCCGGGCGCTCATCCGGGCGGGCACACCCAGCCAGATCATCGCCGCCGATCCCGTCGGCTGAGTCAAGGAGCGCTCGTGAGCGAGTTTCCCGATCCCGCGTGGACGGCGACCGTCGTCGGTCATCACCGTCTGCGCAACGACCTGGCCGTGATCCGGTTGATCGGCGATTTCGTGCCGTTCGCGGCGGGCGGGTCGGTCGAGGTGGAGGTGCCGCAGCATCCCGGCGTGCGTCGGCGGTACTCCCCCGCGCTGCCGCCCTCGCTGGACGGGAAGCTGGAATTCCATGTGCGCACGGTGCCCGGCGGGTGGTGCTCGGATTCGATCGTGAGCGACACCAAGCCCGGTGATCAGTGGCGAATCCACGCGCCGCACGGGGTTTTCTGGATCGATCCCGAGGCGACGGAGGTCGTCATGATCGCCGGTGGCACGGGATTGGCGCCCATGCGCGCGCAGATTCTCGACCTCGCCCGCCGCGAAACCCCGCCCCGCACTTACCTTTTCTACGGCGGACGCTCTCCCCGCGACCTCTACGCCTCGGACATGCTTTTCCTCCTGGCGGGGGAATTGCCCTGGCTGACAGTCATTCCCGTGGTGGAAAGTGCCGACGATCCCGCCATTCGCGACGAATGGCACGAGCAGACGCGCTCCGATATCGGGTTCGCGCCCGAGGAGATGTTCTACGGGACACTCGCCGATGTCGCCGCCTCGCACGGACCGTTCACGCAGCAGCGAGTGCTGGTGTGTGGGTCGCCCGCGATGGTGCGGACCACCGTCGACCGGCTGCTCGATACGGGAACACCCGCCGCGAACATCACCACCGAAGGGGCCTAGCGCGGGCTGAAGAGGTCTACCTCGGTCATCAGTTCGGTGAGGAAGTGGCCGGAGGGCATCGTGCGGGCTCGGGCGGTTTCGGAGTCGGTGAGGGGGACGACGTTCAGGATGCGGACGGTGGTGCCGTCGGCGTCGAAGATGTCCTGGGCGTCGGGGAACAGGGGGCCCGCGAACATCACTGTGCGGCAGTCGGGGAAGCCGGGGAAGTCGTCTTCGAGGGTCATCATGTGGCCCCAGCCGAGTTGTTGGTCGGTGATCCAGGGGTAGGCGGCGAGATTGGCCATCAGCTGGGCGACGTCGGATTCCCACTCCGGGGTGGGATGTCCGCGCCAGGAGAACCGCAGTTCGGCCCGGCCACCGGCGCCCGGGCCCGGGGTCGCGGGCATCTCGCCCGCGGCCATGCCGACCGTGGCGAAGGTGGTCACCGGGATGCGCGGTGTCGGGCGATACACCAGTACGTCGATATGCCCGATCGGGCCGGGTCCGTCCTCGAAGACATAGCCCTCGTCCTCGGGACCGTACAGCTGCCAGACATCACGAAAAACCGCCCGTAACAACGGAGAAGCACCCACCGTGAACCCTTCCGACTCCCACCCGGCGTAGCCGGATCACCCTAGCAGCGGCGATCATCACCTCAGCCGGGCAATCGCCGAATGGTTGAGGAGGTTTCTCGGGAGTGAGGCCTCAGAACAGGGGGTCGTGGCGGATGGAGTCGGCTTGGGTGCCTGCGGCCATGAGGCGGAACTTGGTGGTTTGGACCATGGAGGGGGAGCCGACTATTTGGACGTCGCGGTCGGACCAGGGGCCGTAGGAGGCGACGACCTTGCCGATCTGGCCGGTCATGCGGGGTTCGAGGCCGGGGAGGTCGGTGGTGGGTTCGCCGGAATCGAAGTACCACCAGGGGTTTTCGTCGCTTTCGGTGACGGGGGTGACCGAGAGCCATTTGTTGGCGACGGCGAGTTGGCTGAGGACCTGTAGGTCGTAGAGGTCGCAGGGGTGGTGGCCGCCGACGAAGAGGTGGACCTTCGGGTTGACCCGGCGCTGGGCCATCGACATGATCTGCGCGCGCAGGGGGGCTATGCCGGTGCCGCAGCCGACCATGAGCATCTTGCGTTTGGTGTTGCGCGGGACGCCGAGGCCGCCGAGGGGGGAGCCGAGCTGCCACTGGTCACCGACGCTGGTGTGCGCGACCATCGCGGGACTCACCCAGCCGCCGAGCACACTGCGCACGTGGAATTCGATCTCGCCGTTGGCATTGGCGGGATTGGCCGGGGACAGGTAGCGCCACATCCGCGGCCGCGCGGGGATCTGCACGCTGAGGTACTGGCCCGCCGCGTATTCCATCGGCTGGTCGAGCTGCACCCGGATGATCGACAGATTGCGCAGCACCTCGCGGCATTCGACCACCGAGGCGGTCCACACCGCGGGGGTGGCCTCCTTCTCGGCGGCGCTGATCATGGCGCCGCTGATCATGGCCAGGCCCTCGTCCCAGGCGGTGGCGACCTCGTCGGTCCACATCTCGGTGCCCGCGAATTGACGCATGGCCGACTTCAGCGAATTGGCCACCGCGACATAGTGCGCGGGCTGCACACCGTACTTGCGATGGTCGCGTCCGAGCTGGGCCAGGAACGGCAGCAGCTTGTCCGGCTCTTCCAGCCGGTCGAGCGCGTAGCCGATCGCGGTGACCAGACGGTCGCGCTGGGCGTCCATGGCCGCCGGGAAGTAGTCACGGATCGGGGGGTAGTCCGTGAACAGGATCGAGTAGAACGACCTCGACAGCCGTTCGGACCCACCGTCTTCCGCAGCAACCGCCTTGAACGTGGTACGGATCAAAGCGACAGTCCGCGAATCCATATGTGTCACAACCTCGTTTCGCCATCGAACGCAGTCCGCGCCGGCGAGTGACGGGCTGGGAGGACACTCGTCAGCAGCCGATGCGAGAAGTCTAGGCGAGGTTTGCCAGGTTCGGAATCGTACTCTTAAACATCACGCGTGTAATTCTAAAAATACCAGGCAGGATGCGGCAGTATCCCTCAGAAACAGACCTGGCGACGGTAAAACGGCCATCAACATGACCGGACGCTTCCGCGATCTTCGGGGCATAACCGGCATACGCGACCCAATATGCCTGGTAGAGCGACTTTTCCGCTACAGCCACCGGACAGGCGACGGCGACGCGCCGTGCCATGACACGCGGGACATGCACACTGGAGCGTCCCGTGTGCAGTGTCGAAATACCCTTGCGCTGATCCGAATTCAGCGTCCCGCCAGCAAACATTTACCGGTTCCCCAGCATAAATCCGCACCTCACAGGGCTGGACCGGACCTTTCGGACAACAAGATCAGGAATAAAGAGGTTGCTGAATAATCACCAGCCGATCGCCGGTCATTGACCGAACACGAACGAACCCCCGGTCCGCATCCATCGCAATGGATATCGAACCGGGGGTTCGGCGTGACGAACGTTCTCAGCGCCGGTGACGCGGCTGCCACACCACCAGTGCGGTACTGCGCTGGGGCGGGGTCAGGTCGGGCCGGTATCCGGCCCGCAACCGCTCCAACTCCGCGCTCATCTCCTCGACGCGCTGCTGCAACGCCTCGACCTGGTTGGTGAGCTCGATGATGCGTTTGATGCCCGCCAGGTTGACGCCCTCGTCCTGCGACAACCGCTGCACTTCGCGCAGCAGTTCGACGTCGCGGGCCGAGTACCGGCGTCCGCCGCCCGAAGTGCGTTGGGGCGTGACCAGACCCAGCCGGTCGTAGGTGCGCAACGTCTGCGCGTGCATACCCGCCAGCTGGGCCGCCACCGAGATCATGAAGAACTCGGCGCGCGAGCCACCACCCGACGCGGACTTCGGACTATCGTGCCGATCTGCGCCTCTCCCGACGCCCTCCGTGGTCACGCTGCGCTACCTCCTCCGGGCGCTGAGCTCGATGCGCGGCATCAAGCACCCGCCCATCCCGCACGCGGATCGAAGCCACTGGCCTTCTCGGCCTCCTGATAGCGCTTGAGCGCATCGGTGGCGTCGGAGTCCAGCGCCTGCGGAACCGCGACCTTCACCGTGACCAGCAGGTCACCGGCGCCGCCCGCCGCGCCGCGCTTGGGCACACCACGACCGCGTACCCGCAGGATACGCCCGTCGGCAGTGCCCGCGGGCACCTTCACACCGACCCGGCCGTCCAGCGTCGGCACGGAAACAGTTGTCCCCAGCACCAATTCGCTGTAGCTCACCGGGAGCACCAGGGTGAGGTCGTCACCCTGGCGGCCGAAGACCTTGTCCTGGCTGACGTGCACGGTGACGTAGAGGTCGCCCGAGGGCGCCCCACGCAGGCCCGCTTCGCCCTGCCCGGCCAGCCGGATCTTCTGCCCGTCGCTGACACCCGGCGGAATCCGCACCGTGATGGTGCGGGTCCGGTTCTGGATGCCGGTGCCCGAGCAGTCCGAGCACGGGTCGTCGATGATCGACCCGGTGCCGCGGCAGTCGTCGCAGGGCTCGCTGAAACCGAACGCGCCCTGATTACGGCTGACGACACCGGCCCCGTTGCAGTTCGGGCACACCCGAGGGCTGGTGCCCGGCTTGGCGCCCGATCCGTGACAGGTCGTACACGGCGACGGACTGGTCATCCGCAACGGCACCGTGACACCCTGGGCCGCCTCGCGGAAGCCCAGCGTGGTCTCGGTCTCCACATCGGCGCCGCGACGCGGACGGCTCGCACCGCGCGCGCCGCCGCCCCGGTTGAACAGCCCGCCCAGCAGATCGCCGAGCCCGCCGTCACCGGCCGCGCCAGCGCCACCGGCCTGACCGAAGATGTCACCGATGTTGAAGTCCTGCGAGAAGCCGCCGCCCGCACCGGGGTTGAACCCGCCGTAGGCACGGCCGCCACCACCGCCGCCCGCGAACAGGCGACGGGTCTCGTCGTACTCCTTGCGCTTGGCCGGGTCCGACAGCACCGCGTTGGCTTCACTGACGGCCTTGAACTTCTCCTCGGCCTTGGTGTCGCCCGGATTGGAATCCGGATGCAGGTCGCGGGCCAGCTTGCGGTAGGCCTTCTTGATCTCGTCCTGCGAGGCGCTGGCGGAGACACCCAGCTCCTTGTAGAAGTCCTTCTCGATCCACTCCCGTTGGCTCACCGGGCATCTCCTCCTCTCGCCTTATTCGTTGTCGGCGTCGGCATCCGGATCCGATGCCTCGGCGTCCTCGGCGTCGGTTACCCCGACGAGTGCGTGCCGAAGCACGCGCTCGCCGAACCGATAGCCCTTGCGCATGACCAGACCGATCACCGGATCCGAACCGGAACCCTCGTGCTGCACGGCCTCGTGCAGCGTCGGGTCGAAGGGCTCGCCCACGGCGCCGAACTCGACGAGACCCTGCTTGGTGAGCGCGGTCTCGAGCTTGTCGGCGACGGACTTGAGCGGGCCCGCCTCCAGGTCGCCGTGCGCCCTGGCCCGGTCCAGATCGTCGAGCACGCCGAGCAGTTCGTTGACCACCGACGCCTTGGCGGCGTCGATGTTGGCCTGCCGGTCGCGCTCGACGCGGCGGCGGTAGTTCGCGTATTCCGCGGTCAACCGCTGCAGGTCGGCCGTGCGCTCGGCCAGCTCGTCGCTGACCGGCGCCTCGGTCTCGGCGTCGAGAACGTCCGCCTCCGCCTCGGCGGGGGCGTCGGTGTCCTCGACGATGTCTTCGATCAACTCCTCCCCGGAGTTGGCCTCGGTCACTTCTTGTCAGCCGGGTCGTCGACGACCTCGGCATCGACGACCTGGTCGTCGTCGGCCGGGGAAGCGCCGTTACCGGCGGCGCCGGTCTGCGCGTCCTGGGCGGCCTGCGACTCGTAGATCGCCTGGCCGACCTTCTGCGACTCGGTCGCCAGCTTCTCCACCGCGGTCTTGATGGCCGCGATGTCGGTGCCCTCGAGCGCCTTCTTGGCCTCGGCGACCGCGTTCTCGGCATCGGCCAGCAGCTCGGCCGACACCTGCGCGCCGCCCTCGCTCGCCTTCTGCTCGGTGATGAACTTCTCGGTCTGGTGCACCAGCGACTCGGCCTGGTTGCGGGTCTCGGCCTCTTCGCGGCGGGTCTTGTCCTCGGCGGCGTGCGCCTCGGCGTCCTTGACCATCCGGTCGATCTCTTCCTTGGACAGGCCGGAGCCGTCCTGGATCTTGATCTTGTTCTCCTTGCCGGTGCCCTTGTCCTTCGCGGTGACATGCACGATGCCGTTGGCGTCGATGTCGAAGGTGACCTCGATCTGCGGCACGCCGCGCGGGGCCGGGGGCAGGCCGGTCAGCTCGAAGGAGCCGAGCAGCTTGTTGTGCGAGGCGATCTCGCGCTCACCCTGGAAGACCTGGATCTGCACCGACGGCTGGTTGTCGTCGGCGGTGGTGAAGGTCTCCGACCGCTTGGTGGGGATGGTGGTGTTGCGCTCGATGAGCTTGGTCATCACGCCACCCTTGGTCTCGATACCCAGCGACAGCGGGGTGACATCGAGCAGCAGGACGTCCTTGACCTCACCCTTGAGCACACCGGCCTGCAGGGCGGCGCCCACGGCGACGACCTCGTCCGGGTTCACGCCCTTGTTCGGCTCACGGCCGCCGGTCAGTTCCTTGACCAGCTCGGAGACGGCGGGCATACGGGTGGAACCACCGACGAGCACGACGTGGTCGATGTCGGCCACGTTGATGCCCGCGTCCTTGATGACGGACTGGAACGGCGCGCGGGTGCGATCCAGCAGATCGGAGGTGATCTTCTGGAACTCCGAGCGGGTCAGCTGCTCGTCGAGGAACAGCGGGTTCTTGTCCGCGTCGACGGTGATGTAGGGCAGGTTGATCGAGGTCGACTGGCTCGAGGACAGCTCGATCTTCGCCTTCTCGGCGGCCTCGCGCAGACGCTGCAGGGCCATCTTGTCCTTGGTCAGGTCGATGCCCGAGCTGGCCTTGAACTTGTCGACGAGCCAGGTGACGACGCGCTCGTCCCAGTCGTCGCCGCCGAGGTGGTTGTCACCGGAGGTCGCGCGGACCTCGACGACGCCCTCACCGATCTCCAGCAGCGAGACGTCGAAGGTGCCGCCACCGAGGTCGAAGACCAGGATGGTCTGTTCCTTGTCGCCCTTGTCCAGGCCGTACGCCAGCGCGGCCGCGGTGGGCTCGTTGACGATGCGCAGCACGTTCAGACCGGCGATCTGACCGGCTTCCTTGGTGGCCTGACGCTGGGCGTCCTCGAAGTAGGCGGGGACGGTGATGACCGCGTCGGTGATCTCCTCACCGAGGTAGGCCTCGGCGTCACGCTTGAGCTTCATCAGCGTGCGCGCGGAGATCTCCTGCGGCGTGTACTTCTTGTCGTCGATCTCGACGGTCCAGTCGGTGCCGATGTGGCGCTTGACCGAGCGGATCGTGCGGTCGACGTTGGTGACCGCCTGGTTCTTCGCGGGCTGACCCACGAGAACCTCGCCGTTCTTGGCGAAGGCGACGATCGAGGGGGTGGTGCGCGAACCCTCGGAGTTCGCGACGACGACCGGCTCACCGCCTTCCAGCACGGCGACGACAGAGTTCGTGGTCCCGAGGTCGATTCCGACCGCACGAGCCATAGTGATTTCCTCCTGTTTGGACGTTCTAGGGCAATAGTCTCGAGCAACGCTGAGCGTGGTGGGCTCAATCCTGCCTCCGGGCCCTGCCGGAGTCAACCCAGACTTGAGTCTGCTTCACTCAACCTTGTTGATCAGGACAACCAGCAGCTGCGACGATCCATTCCCGCCGCCGCGAAAAAATTTCCCACCCCCTGCCGAACCCTAGCCATTCTTGCGCGGCCTGGACTCAACCGCGACGGGCGATGCTCGATCGTGACGGAACCTGTGGGCGGATGAGACCGGACGGTCGCCCCGAATTTTGGGGGCATCCGTGGAGGGGTGGTGAGCGGGGGTGAACCGCTATTTTCGACAGCATGCGTGGATCTATGGGCAAGGTTCGGTGGCGGCGAGCGCTCGGCGGGGCGGCCGTGGCCGCAGCGATGACCGGCGGCGCGCTGCTCGGCACCGGCACCGCGGCGGCCGACGCCGGTGCGGTCGCCGACGACGGCTGCACCTTCTCCTCGGTGGGCGGCTCGTGCAGCGATCCCGGACCGGTCGGGCACGCGCTGATCGCGCTCAAGGAATTCGCCAAGAGCCTCGGGTACGGCACCGGCAGTTCCTCGGGCACCGCCTACTTCATCTGAGGGGTTTCCGGATTTGGGCGGGCCTGATGTGCACTAGTCGCGAGAGGGAGCAGGCCCGCCCACTCGACGGTCAGGTCGCCGGTTCCAGGCTCGCCAGGGACTGCTCGGCGTAGCGGCGCAGCGCGGCGACGGCGGTCAGCTGACGTTCCAGCGTGCCGATGCGCTGCGCCCGGTGCGACGCCTCGGCATTCGCGGCTTCCTGTGCGGCGGTGAGGGATTCGTCGATCGAGCGCAGGCTGCGTTCGGCGATGCCCGCGTAGTGGTCGCGCAGGGACCGGTGGATGCGGTGCATGCGGTCCTTGGAATCCTTGCCAGCCTGGAAGGCGACGTCGTCGAGGAAACGGCGCACGGCGTTCTTGGCCTCGCCGCGCCGACGGGTCATCCTGGCCTGCTTGTCGTCGCGGTAGGCCTTGCCGCCGACGAGCATGCCCGCGCCGAGTGAGATCGGGTTCAGCATGGCCAGGCCCGCGAACGTCGTCGCGAGACCGACCATCAGCACGCCGCCGTAGGAACCACGCATACCGACGAGGACCTTGGAGACCAGGCCGATGTCGGGTTCGAGTTCACCCAGGGTGGCCGTGCCGCCGACCGCGCCGGAATGGTCGAGCGCGGCGGGCAGTTCCACCGCGCCGAGCTCCCGGAAGTGTTCGGCCACGCGCTCGGCGAGGGCCTCGGCGCGAGTGTGCGCGAAGAGCAGGTTCTCACCGAGCGCGGTATCGACTGTGCCGGTGAGCCATTCGGTGATGGCGTTCCAGTGGCGGCCGGGATCGTGCTCGTCGATCCATTCCTCGCCCTCGCGGGAGATGGTGCGCAGACGTTCCCGCAGGTCGTGATCGACATCGCCCGCGAGGTCGGTGATGCCGTCAGCGAGGGTCTGCTGCCAGGCGGCGGTGCGGCGATGTAGTTGCTGGGCAGCGGTTTTCGCTGCGTGTAGTTCGGCGACCGCCGCGGCTGCCTGTCGCGGGTCGCGCAGGGCCACCAGTTCGCTGCCGACGGTGAGCGCCAGATGTTCGGCGGCGGAAGACATTTCCTTCATTGCCCCGGCGCGGGCGGTGGCCTCGTCACGGGTCACCACCTGGTCGCGCAGGAATTGGAACAGCTCGCCGAAGCCGGACTCGGCGCCGAGTTGGGCGTCCTGCAGGCGCACGGCGTGGGCGCGCAGCAAGGACGAGACCGGGAGGAGGGGGACGGTTAGTTCGGCGGCGGCGAGGTGGGTGCGGTCGGCGGCGAAGACCTGGCGCCAGTGCGGATAGAGATCTGTCTTCGTCATCAATACCACTGTGGCCGAACATAATTCACGAGCCTGGCGCAGGAAAGTGAGTTCCGGGGCGGTGAGCTCGGTCGAGGCGTCGGTGAGGAAGAGCACGGCATCGGCGGCGGGGAGCATTTCCAGCACACCGAGGGTGGTGCCGGTGCCGCCGATGGCCGGGGTGTCGACGAGGACGATGCCGTCGGCGAGCAGGGGGTTGGGCAGGTGGACATCGATGCGGATGATCTGCCTGCCCGCCGCGAGGGGGGTGCGGGCGTCGATCGTCGAGAGGTCGGCGAGGGGGAACTCGACATGCTCCTCGGAACCCGTTGCCGCGAGGATCAATTCGGCTCTGGGCTGGTCGGCGTGGGCCAGTTGGATCGGGATGGTGGTGGTGAGTTCGTCACCGACCGGGCAGACATCCAGATTCAGCAGGGCGTTGACGAAGCGGCTCTTGCCCTGATCCCGCTGGCCCGCGACGATGATCCGCCTGCGCGGGTCGCGCATCCTGGCCGCGGCTGTCTCCAGCCGGGCGACCAGGTCGTCGCGACCCGCGGCGCGGGCGGCCGCCACGGTGTCGTCGAGCACCGCGAGCACCGTGTCCACCGCTTTCTCCGTCGCTTCTCGGCTCAGTGGAACAGACCGGCGGGGTCGAGATGCTGGTCGGTCGGGGCCGTGGAGTCACCGAGGAGGCTGCTGTTGCCGGTGAGCGGCGAGTCGTGCAGACCGGGGCCGAAGGCGTTGTCCGGGTCGATGTTCGACCAGGTGGTGCCGAGGCCGGAGGCTACGCCGATGGTGGGTTCCGGGGTGGGTTCGGCGATGGCGGGGTCGGCGCCGAAGGCTCCGGAGAGGTCGGGGTCGGACCAGATGCCGGTTGAGGTGTCGGCGGTGGATTCGACTGTGGTGGTGCCGGTGGCGAACGATCCGCCGGTGGCCAGGCCGGTGCTCAGGGCGCTGTCTGCGCCGGAGGTGAGGGAGCCGCCTGCGGTGAGGCCGGAGTTCGCGGCGCTGGTGAAGGAGGACTGGAGGGCGGAGCTGACGGTGGTGGCGCCGACGAGGTCGGCGGCGCCGGTGAGGGCTGCGCTGGAATCGAGTGCCCCGTTCAGGGCGGTGTCGGTGGTGCCGGTCAGGGTGGTGTCGAGCGCCGAACCGAACTGGCCGTTCAACGCGGCGGCAGTGTCAGCCGCGCCGGACAGGGTCGTGTTGAGCGCCGAACCGAACTGACCGCTTACGGCCGTGCCCGTACCGGCTGCGCTGGACAGGCTGGCGTCGAGGCCAGAACCGAACTGACCGGTCAGGGTGGCGCCGGTGCCTGCTGCGCCGGACAGAGCCGTGTCTAGACCCGAACCGAACTGACCGCCCATGGCGGCGCCGGTGCCCGCTGCGCCGGACAGGGTTGTGTCGAGTGCCGAACCGAACTGGCCGCTCAGGGCGGCACCGGTACCCGCTGCGCCGGACAGGGCTGTGTCGAAGGACGAGCCGAGTTGGCCGGTGAGGGTGGCGCCGGATTCTGCGGCGGCGGTCAGGCCGGTCGAGAGGGATGTCGCGGTGGAGAAGGCTGTGCTAGCGGAGGTTTCGAGACCGGTTGTGGTCGCGGCGTCGACGGCGGCTTGGGCGCCGGTGGTGAGGCCCGCGCCTGTTGTGAGTCCTGCGGCGATCTGACCGCCGAGATCGGCTCCGGCGGAACCGGTTCCGACAAGTTCCACGCCCGCACTGGCGAGACTGCCGAGGCCGATCTGGGTGGTCGCGGTAGCAGCTCCGGTCAACGAAGATGCCGCGGCGACACCGGCGTTCGCGGCAGCTCCGACTCCCGCACCGACCTGGCCGGTGAGTCCACTCGCCCCGGACAGGGAGGTCTCAAGCCCGGTGCTCACAGCGGAATCGAGCGAGGTGCCCAGGCCGACACCGGATTCCACGATACCCGCAGCCGCAGCATCGACATCCGCCCCGACCCCAGCCGCTACACCGAGCCCACCCGACACATCGGCACCGAGAACAGCGGCCGAGTCGACCGCACCGGAAACGGCCGCACCGAGACCCGCCGCCGCACCAGTCGCACCCGAAACCGCCGCACCGATGCCCGCCGACGTGTCAACCGCACCGGATACACCGGCACCGAGCCCGGCGCCCACCCCGGCCGCGGCGTCCACCGCACCGTTCAACGAGGTCTCCAAGCCAGCAGCACCGTCGAGCGCACCGCCGAGCCCCGCGGCACCGCCCACTACCGCGGAGATACCCGCACCGAGATCCGCCGCTCCGGCAAGTGAACCGCCAAGGGCTGCAACGAGATCCGTACCGCCTGCGAGAGAACCGGTCAGCTCGCCACCCAGGCCCGTTGCGCCCGCGAGGGCACCCGACACACCCGCACCGACTCCGGCGGCGAGGCCGAGAGTCGCGTCGACACCGGCGGCCAAGTCGGTGCCGAGACCGACGGTGGCTTCGGTGCCAGCGCCCACAGTGGCGCCGAGATCAGCGCCGAGAACGGCTCCCAGGTCGGCGACCGCGCCGAGGCCGGTGTCGATGGCGGTGGCCGAGTCGGCACCCAGGCCGAGGCTCGCGCCGAGACCGGCGCCGACGGTCGCGGCCAGGTCGGTGCCGAGGTCGAGAGCGCCGTCGAGAGCGGCGCCCGCGCCTACACCGAGACCAGCGCCCACGTTGCCAACCAGGTCGCCGCCGAGATCGAGAGCTCCGTCGAGACCAGCAGCCACACCCGCACCCGCGCCGAGATCGAGGGCTCCGTCGAGACCAGCGGCCACACCGGCGCCTGCGCTCGCGGCCAGGTCGGTGCCGAGGTCGAGAGTTCCGTCGAGTGCGGTGCCCGCGCCGATGCCGAGGCCCGCGCCGAGGGCAGCGCCCACGTTGCCAGCCAGATCGGCGCCCAGGTCGAGGGCTCCGTCGAGGGCGGCGCCCGCACCTGCGCCGAGGCCGATGCCGATGTTCGCGGCCAGGTCGGTGCCGAGGTCGAGGGCGGCGTTGAGACCGGTGGACAGGTCGGTGTCGAGGCCCAGGTCGGTGCCGATGGTGGCGCCGAGGTCGAGGTCCGTGCCGATGCCTGTGCCGAGGCCGAGGTTCGCGTCTGCGCCCAGGCCGAGGTCAGCGCCCGCGCCGAGGCCCGCGCCTACGCCCGCGCCCAGGCCGAGGTCCGCGCCCAGGTTGGCGCCCAAGCCCAGGTTCGTGTCTGCGCCCGCGTCCAAGCCGAGGTTCGCGTCCGCGCCCAGGTCGGCGGCGAGGGTGCTGCCTGCGGCGGTGGTGAGGCCGAGGTCGGTGGTCGCGGTGGTGGCGCCCGCGGCGATGATGGAGTGGAGGGGGGTGGTGTCGAGGTTGTGGGATTGGCAGATGGTGGGGGCCAGGGTGGCGATCTGGGCGGGGGTGACAGGCAAGTCGGCGTCGCAGAGGACCTGGACGGGGGCCTTGCAATAGTTTGCTGCGGCCTCGGGGTCGCGCAGCAGGTTCAGGATGAACTCGAGGATCGCGGTGGGGGTCATTCGGGGTCAGCTCCTCCAGATCGGGGCTAATGCGCCGGATCCGTACTCGTCTGTCGGGGATGCTTGTCACGCTGGCCATGCGAGTGTTCGAAAAGCTTGTCCCGATCCGCGACGGTTTCGTTACGCGGGCGGCGATAACTGGCTGAGTGCTCCCTCGGCGCTGCGCACCGCGGTCAGGCAGGCGGCGGCGGTGGCCTGGTCGATCAGGGGGTGGCGGGCACGGGTGCGCCAGCGGCGCGCGGCGTCGGCGGCGTGGGCGCGCAGGGTGCCCGGATCGGTGTCGGCGGGCAGGCCCAGGCGCACGTGCGCGGCGACGCCCGCGCCGCCGATCAGGCGGAACAGTTCGGCGAGATCGTCGGCGGGCAGCGGCAATTCGTCGGTGCGCAGGCGGCCGAGCAGACGCAGTTCGGCGAAGCCGTGGACGTCGGCCAGCAGGGTGCGCACGCGCGGGAGCAGGTGGTCGGCGCGGCCGGGGTGGGCGGTGAGGACGCGGTCGAGGGTGGTGAGGGCGGAGTGGGCCTTGAGCTGCTCGGCGCGCTGACCGAACTGCACGTCCAGGACGGTGCGCAGGTCGTCGATGCCGCTGCGGGCGGCGAGTTCGGCGGCCAGGGTGGCGGCGTCGCGGATGCCGGTGCGGACCAACTCGGTGGCCATGCGGACGCCGAACATGCCGAAGCGGTCGAGCAATTGGGCACGTATGGGCGCGGGGACCGGCAGGACGATGTCGGGGCGGGCGAAGCGGTCGGCCGAGAGCAGGGCGAGTTCGAGGGTGTCGGCGGGGAGCGCGGCCAGGGCGGCGAAGGCGAGGAATTCGGGTTGGGTCAGGGTGGCCGCGGCGAAGGCGAGCAGCCCGGCCACGGGGATGACCGCCTGGCACAGCCCGGTGCGCTCGAGTTCGGTGGCGAAGCGCGCCGCCACCTGACGCGCGGAATGCAGCGCGTCGATGCGGCCCGCGCTGATCTCGTCGGCGCGCGAGACCACCCCGACCACGCCGAGCGGTCCCGCGGGTCCACCGGCACCGACCTGTTCGAGGAAGTGCAGGTCGGCGGCGTCGAGTCGGCGCAGCAGGTAGACGACGGCGTCGGCGCCGGGCATCGAGACCGCGTCGGCGTCGAGGTCGGCGGGGGTGAGCAGGCGCAGGGTGCGCTCGGAGACCTCGCGGGAGAGCGAGGACGTGCCGGGCGTGTCGATGATGGTGGTGCGCGCGAGGGCGGGGGTCGGCCAGCGCACTTCGAGATGGTCGACGGCGTGCGGCCCGGCAGGGTTCCAGCGCAGGTCGTCGAGTTCGAAAGTGAGTCCGTGCGCGCCCGCGCCGCGGCGCAGGGCGACATTGGCGGCGGCGCCGTCGGCGGCGAACGCGGTGACCGTGGGCGTGGCGCCGGTGCGGTACCAGGTGACCACGCGGGTGCACTCGGTCGCGTCGGTCGGGGCGATGCTCTGCCCGGCGAGCGCGTTGAGCAGGGTCGACTTCCCCGCCTTGATCGACCCGGCCAGTGCCACCCGCAACGGCTGACGCAGCCGCTCGTCGCACTCGCGCAGCAGCACCTGCGCGTCCGGGTCGCCACCGAACTCCCGCGCGGCACTCGCCACCAACAGCTGAGCCTCGCCGAGACCGACCGAATGTGCGTGCGCGGGGTAGTTCACGCGGACACCCTACCGACGCCCGAACCGGCCTGGACGCGTGATCACCACGCTCCGCGGGCGGTCGCCGCTCGGTGATCAAGCGTCCAACTCCGGCGGGATGGTTAGCGGAGGTTAGGGGATCCTGAGCGGCGGCGTAACAGCTTTCGGGCAGCAACCGACTATCGGGATAGTTCGCTCGATGGTGTCCACCGCTCACGCATTGGCAAGAGGTTCTCATGACTGACCGTCTCCCGCTCGGCATCACTGTCGGCGCATCCCGTTCGGTGGCCGTCGCGACGACGGCCGACGGTGGTGTGCCGGTGGCGGTGATCCAGCGCCCCAGCGTGGTGGAAGTCGCGCCCGGGTACGCGCTCGACGGGTTCCTCGCCCGGGTCGGCGATCCGGTGCCGATGCTGGCCGACGACGGGTCCATCCACGCCGCTGCCGACCTCGTCGCCCGCACGACGACCAGCCTGATCACCGACATCGCCGCCGAGACCGGCGCGGAACCGACGGTGATCGCCTGCCATCCGGGCTGGTGGGCGGATGACCAGGTACGCGCCGTGCGGGACGCGCTCGACGCGGCGGACGCCGGGACGACGGTGCTGATCCCGGAACCGCTCGCGGTGCTGCGCCGTTACGAGGCCGAGCACGGACTGCTCGACGACGGCGCGCTGATCGTCTACGACCTCGGCGCGAGCGGGCTGACCGTCTCGGTGGTGCGCACCGGCGACGAATCGGGACTCCTCGGCACCCCGACCCACAGCGACACCATCGCCGGTGCGGAATTCGATTTGCTGACGATGCGCTATGTGCTCGCGCACGCGCTCGGTGACACCGAGTTCGACCCCTTCGATCCGGTGGTCGAGGCCGAGTTGGCGGCGCTGCGCGAGCGCTGCCGGATCGCCAAGGAAGAGCTCTCGCGCGACACCGCGACGGTGGTGTCGGTGGGCGCGCTCGGAACCGGTGGGCCGGTGCGGATCGTGCGCGGCGAGTTCGAGGACGTGGTGCGTGCGGACCTGCGGGACTCTCTCGACCTGGTGCGTACCGCGGTGCGACAGGCGGGGATCGAATTCGGCGATGTGCGGGCGGTGTTGCTGACCGGCGGGGGTGGGGCGATTCCGCTGGTGGCGGAGTTGGTTTCGGCGGAGTTCGGGTTGCCGGTGGTGGCCTGCGCGGATCCGGCCACGGCGAGCGCGGCGGGGGCGGCCGAGTTGGCGGCCGATCTGTTGGCATCCGAATCTTCTTATGGCGCAGTTTCTTCTGGCGAGCTCGCGTACTCCGCGTATACCGAGCCGGTGAGCGCGCACAGCGGCGAGTCGCCGATGGCGGGCGTGGCGGCCGCGGAACCCGGACTGTTCGACGACGAACGGTTCGGGGGTTCTTCGGACGACCGGCGGGCGGATACCGGGAGTGAACTCGCCGAGACGGCTTCCAGTTCGCGGCGCGATGATCGGACCACGCCCGGGTATCGATCGGGCGAGTCCAGCGGCGCGAATCGGTTGGCAGACAAGGGATATTCCGGCGATATCAGCCTGTTCGCCGACACTGGCCTGCCCGAGGACGACGAGGCATCGCCGCGGAAGTCGCGCAAGCGGCTGGCCGTCGTGGCCGCCGCCCTCGCCGCCTTCGGCGCGTTGACCGCCGCAACCATCGCCCTGGCACCGCAATTCGGTTCCGCCAGTACGCCGACGCCCAGCTCCGCCGACGCGGCGGCCACGAGTTCCGGCGCCCCGGCGACGAATGCGGTGACGCCCATCGCGGCCGTCGACGCCGAGGGCAAGACGGTGCTCGGGACGCCGACACTCGACGCGGACGGCAAGCCGGTTCCCGGCGCTCCCCTACTCGACGCGGACGGGCAACCGATTCCCGGAACCGTCACCCCCGCGGTGACAACGCCGAATTCGGTGCAGCCCAACCAGACTCAGGCCGCCAACGGAGCCCCGCAGGGAGGCGCACCGCAGGGTGAGGCGTCTGCGGGTGGCACGCCTCAGGGCGGTGCGCCGCAGCCGGGGTCACCGCAGGCGGGCACGCCGCAGTCGCCCGCGCCCGAGCAGACTCCGCCGTCGCAGAACTCACCCGCTCCGGCGCCGCCCGCCCAAACACCGCCGACCACCACGTCTCCCGCGCCCGCACCGCAACAGCCACAGCAGCCGCAGTACCCGAATCTCGGCCAGGTTCCCGGCAAGATCATCGACGGTGCCGGTGAGGTGGTGGAGGGGACGGTCGGCGGTGTCACAAAACTGCCCGGTGAGCTGCTGGGAGGCGGCAATTGAGGCCGATCGCGCTCGACTGCCTGCCGAACGCCCGCGAGATCCTCCGCACCATCGAAGCCGCACCGCAGAAACCGGTTGTCCTGTTGCTGTCGGGGCGGTCGGGCACGGGGAAGTCGGTGCTGCTCGACGCGGCACGGCAGCGATTGCGAGGGCGGGGGCTCGCGGTGATCGGGAGCGTGCCGGTGGCACCGGACAGCGGGGCTGTCGTCGTCCTCGATGATCTGCACACGCTTTCGGCCGAGCAGCTCGAAGCGTTGAGCTCGGAGATCGCTTCGGGAACGAAGTCTTTCCTGTGCGCGACGCAGCCGCGTCCGCAGCAGCCCGCGCTGCGTGCGCTGTGTGAGACCGTGGCTCGGCACGGGCGCACGGTGGAGTTGCGGGCGCTGGGCAGCGGCGATATCGGTTCGCTGGCACGCGAACTCGGCGTCACCGTGCCGCGTCCGATCATCGACTACATCCACACCCAGACCGCGGGCGTGCACGGCGGTGTGGTGGCGGCCTTGCTGGCGGCGGGCGCGGCGCGGCTGGATCAGGGGATGGCCGCCGTCGACGACGCGCTGGCGATGTGGACGCGGGCGCAGCTCTCGGGTGCCGACCCGGCTCTGCTCGACACGCTGGTCGTCGCCGCGACCGGCACCGGGCTCGACGCGGCCGAGCTGGCCGAGGTGCTCGACCTCGAACCGCCGGTCGCGCGGGATCTGCTGGTGCGGGCCAGGACGAGCGCGCTGGTCACCGACGCGGATCTGCTGTTGAAGGCCGCCGTCCCGCAGTTGCGGGTGCTGCTCGGCGATCGGCGCTATGTGGGGGTGCAGCGCAGGCTGCTCGACACCCGCCTGGCCGCCGGGTTGCTGCGCGACCACACCGGGCTGCTGCTCGCGGAGTCGGGCGTGCGCGACGAACGGCTGGCCGAATTCCTCTGCCACGCGGCCGAACACCAGCGACACGACGCCGCCCGCTACTACGCCGCCGCGGCCGCCGCTGGCGCCGACCCTCGCCGGATCGCCCTCCCCTGGGCCGAGGCGGCCGCCACGGCGGGGGACGACGACACCGCCCTGCGCCTGGCCGAACCGATCCTCGACCGCGCCGACACCGCCCCCACCGACCTCGCCGCCGCCGTCCGGATCTGCGCGACCGTGCTCACCCGCCGCGGCCTCGTCCAGCGGGCCGCCGCCCTCTATCGCTGGCTCGGCGCCCGCCGCGTCGGCGCCGACTGGGCCGTGGCCACCACCGTCCTGGCCCTGGCGGGCGACGGCACCGCCGCCACCGAGATGGCCACCGACGCCGACCACTGGCCGCCCACCGAGTCCACCGCCGGTCCACGCCTGGTCGCCCGCGCCCTGCTCGCTTCGCTCGACACTGCCCGCGCCCGAACCCTGCCCTCGACCGCCCTCACCGATCTCAACCAAGCCCTGCACACCGACCACCACACCGGACCGTGCACCGTGACCGCCGTCGCCACCCTCCTCGACCTGAGCATCGGCGAACCCGATCGCGCCGCCGCGGTGCTGTGGGCCGTCGCCGGGCAGCCGGGCACAGACCACGCACCGGCGGAACTCGATCACGCGCCGCTCGCCAAAGAAGACGCGGCCAGCCGGACGACCGCGCGTCACGACAGCGTGCCATTCCCCCTGTCGACCGACCGGCGCGACCCCGTGCGCGGCCTCCGATCCGCGTCGACCGATCACCACCACGCCGTCCTCGCCGCCAGCGTCGCCCTGGCCACCGGTGACGAGCAGCGGGCGGCCGCGATTCTGGCGACGCTCGGTCAGGTCACCCTCCCGGTCCGGGACCGCCTGCTGGCGCACGGCCTGGCGGTCGAGCTGGCTCGACGCAGTGGGGATCTGCCGACGCTGCGGCGGGCCTGGACCGTCGCGGTGCCCGTGTTCGACAAGGTCGATGTCGATCTGTTGAGTCTGCGGGCGGTCGGTCAGCTGTGGCTGGCGGGGATCGCGGTGCGCGACGAGGGGCGGGTGCGGCCGCTGGTCGAGGCGGCCGCGGGGCTGGTGCGCGGGCCGGTGACGGCGTGGTCCGCGGGTTTCCACTGGTACGGCGTCCAGGCCGCGCTCGCCGAGGACGCCCCGCAGAGATTGCTGCCGCACGCGCACGCGTTGAAGCAGGCCGCCGCCGAGGGCGACGCGCACGCGGCGGTGCTCGCCGACGCCGGACGGACCTGGCTGCGGGTGCGCCGGGGTGAGGCCGATGTCACTGCCGTGCGCGCGGCGGTGCTCGCGCTGGCCGCGCGGGGACACGCCTACGACGCGGCGCGGCTGGCCGAGGACGCCGCGCGGGTGGTCGAGGACCCCGCCGACCTGCTCGAGCTGGCCGCTTCGGTCCGGGTGCCCGCACGCCTGGATTCGGCTGTGACCAGCACTGATGACCCACAGGCGGGACCGAGACCGCTGGTCGAACCGCAGGCGCTCAGCGATCGCGAACGGGAGGTGGCCGAGCTGGTGCTGCTCGGGCTGACCTACCGGGAGATCGGCGCACGGCTGTACATTTCCGCGAAGACGGTGGAGCATCACGTCGCGCGAATCCGACGTCGGATAGGCGCGCGATCCCGATCCGAATTATTGTCGATGCTCCGCGCGATGGGACACGGTTCACTGCTGGTGTGACCGGCCCGGGGTAGGGAGGTAAACCGGATGGCCACTGGGGTGGGCCTGCGCATCGCCGACGACGAGTGCGTCGCCGCGGTGGTCACCGAGGACGGCCCGCCGATCCACCTCGTGCGCGAGTCGGTGCTGCACATGTCCGACGACGGCGACGCGGCCCTGGGCGGCCCCGCGCCCTCCGGGCACGCGCACTCGATCAGCGGGTTCGTGCGCGCGATCGGCGATCCGGCGGGCGTCGACGTCGACGGCGGCGAAGCCTATCGGGCCGAGGATCTGCTGGCCACGGCCATGTTCTGTCTCATCGATCAGACCACCGAGCACCTCAGCGGACCGGCCGAGTTCTACGCGACGCATCCGGCGCAGTGGAGCACCGAGGTCGTGCGCGGGGTGCGCGAGGCGCTGGACTATCTGGGCCTGAAGTCGGTGGCGCTGCTGGGTGAGGACGAGTTGCCCCAGCCCGCCGCCGGGGTCGCGCCGGGTCGTTCGTATGTCACCTCGGCGGCCGAGGCCGCGCTGGTCGCGGTGCTGGCGACCCCGGCGGGCGCGACGCCGCCGGACCCGATCGTCACCGAGAACTCGCTGGTCGTCACCGATGTGATGCCCGCGGTGCAGAAGACAGCGGCGACCGCGCAGGCGTATTCGGCGGCCATGCCCGCGGCCGTGCTGCCGACCAAGGCGATGGCCGTGCCCGCCGCGGTGCTGCCCGCCGAACCGCCGCCCGCCGCCGCACCACCGCCCGCGCGTAACCGCACGCCGTTGCTCATCGCGGTGGCCGCGCTGATCGGTCTGCTGCTCGGCGGGATCGCGGTGTCGGTGCTGCTGCGCGGTGGTGAACCGGCGGCCCCGCCGTCGATCTCGGACGCGCGACCGGAGTCGACCGAGCAACCCACCCCGGCCCCGCTGCCGCCGCCGGTCGACGAGACGAGCACGCCGCCCGCGCCCGTCACCACCGCGCCCGAACCGGAACCGACGACCACCACCGAGGCGCCGCCGGAACCGACCACCACCACCGAGCAACCGGCGCCGACCACCACCGAGCCGACCACCCCCAGTCGCAGCACCACCCGTCCGCTGATCCCCTTCGAGGACTACCCGCCGGGGAATCTTCCGTCACCACTGCGGATCCCGGGCTACGACTATCAGCGGTAGGGCAGACGTTGTCGCGCCTGTGTCGCGGCCGTGCCCTAGAGTGATGCGGCGACCGACATCACAGCCATCGGCAGTGTCGCCGGTCACTCGTGCCGACGAAGGGATTTCATGCGCAAGTTGGTGGCGCGTCGCGCCGCGGTCAAGGCAGCCTCCGCCGGGTTCGCCGCGACTGTTCTCCTGGCACCACTGCTCGGCTCCGGTCCCGCCACGGCGGAACCCGATGCGCCCCTTCAGCTCGCCGCGGACGCCTTACCCGCGCAAATGGTGACGGCGCTGTCCCGCGACCTGGGCATGACACCGGTCGAGTACCTCGACCGCGCCGCCCGCGCGCAGCAGCTGCGCCAGTACGCGACCGACTTCCGCGCCGCGAACCCCGACACCTTCGCCGGTGCCTGGCTGACGCCGGAGGGCAAGGCCGTCGTCGCGGTCACCGACGCCGAGACGGGCAAGCTCGCCGCGGCCGACGGCTACCAGACCCAGCTCGCGCCGATCTCGGCCAACGGCCTCGAGGGCGCGCTGGTGCAGCTGAGCCAGTGGATCGCGAGCCTGCCGCGCGAGATCTCCGAGCCGATCAGCTCGGTCGCGATCGACACCCTCAACAGCCAGCTGGTGCTCAATGTCGCCAACACCCCCACCGGGCATCTGCTCAACCTGCCGACGCTGATCGCCACCATCAAGGTGGTGCTCTCCCCCGGCGGCGGCGGTCCGGTGGAACGTCGGCCGATGGGCGGCGACACCTACATCACCGCGACCAAGGACCTGCACGACACCTCGCTGCGCGGCGTGGACGTGTGCTCGTTCGGCTTCAACGCCACCGACGACGCGGGCAGCGCCCTCAACATCTCGGCGGGCCACTGCAATCCGAACATCGACAACGGCGGCACCGCCCCGGTCTACGTGCCCAACGTGCGCGACATCCCCAACAGCCCCGAGGTCGGCAGCTTCGCCCACTCGGTGCTCGGCGGGCCCGCCGCGCTGGACTACTCGGTGATCCGGCTCAACGAGCGCGCGGTGAACGCGGGCATGGACCAGCCGCGCGTGCGCGGCGCGGAGGGCACCACCCTCACCATCACCGGCACCGCCGAGCCGGTGACCGGCGCGCCCGTCTGCAAGACCGGGCAGTCCTCGACCTTCACCTGCGGCTTCGTCTCGGCCGATCACGTGGAGACCCAGCTGTTCACGGCCGAGGGCGTCAGCAAGACGATCCGCGGCTTCGCCAACAGCGCCTGCACCCTGGGCGGCGACAGCGGCGGCGCGATCGTCTCGGGCACCCTGGCACTGGGCATCACCAGCGGTTCCAACGCCGCCGACGCCCCCAACTGCGCCGAGGCCAACACCCAGCTCGCGCCCTACGGCGGCACCGCCTCGCTCGGCATCCCGATCCGGCCGATCCTGGCCGACGCGGCGGGCGCGATCGGCGGAATCACGGTGCGCACCAAGCCGAACGCGGGCTGAGTCCGCCCCGAAACGCCGACCGGACCGGGTGAGCGAAATCTCTTGCCCGGTCCGAGTAGGCATAACCCGCCCGAGCCCATATAGTTCGATCATGCTCCTGCCACGTATGGGTCGAACCTCGTCCGCGCGCAGCTCGAGAAGAGCGCGCAAATCCGTGATCGCCGCGTCCGCGGCGATTCTGCTGTTCGGCCCCACGATGGCAGTCGCCGACGCGCAGCCCGCCCCCGCGGGCGACCTGCCCGCCCAGCTGATCGAGGCGGTCACCCGCGACCTGAAGATCTCCCCCGAGGAGTACCTGCACCGCGCCGACGTCGCCCAGCAGGTGGCCGCGTTCTCCACCACCGCGCAGCGCCAGTTCCCGCAGGTCTTCGCCGGTTCCTGGCTGAGCGACCAGGGCAAGGCCGTGATCGCGCTGTCGCACGGCCCGGGTGCGGACGAGGCGCGGGCCGCGGCCGAGTCGGCCGGGTTCGAGGTGCGCAACGTCGCCAAGAGCGAGTCCATGCTGCGCGGAGAGAAGACCGCGTTCGAGACCTGGCTGGCCGCCGCGCCGCCGGAGGTCGCCAACCTGGTGCGTGGTGTCGTCATCGACACCGTCAACAACGCCATCGCCGTGCGCGTGGAGCAGGCCGGGCTGCCGCTGCCCAGCTTCATCGACCCGGCCCGCGTGGTCGTCACCGCGCCGCCGGTCGCCGGTGAGCGCGTCGACCTGACCGCCACCCCCGTCGCCGGTGACGGCAACGGCGCGCTGGCCGGTGGCGACGGCTACGCCTCGATCGTGGGCCGCAGCTCGCTGCGCTGCTCGCTGGGCTTCAACGGCACCGACCGCTCGGGCAACGTCGTCAACATCTCGGCCGGTCACTGCAACCCCGACCTCGGCACCGCCGGTAGCGATTCCGCCGCCGCGATCTACGAGATCAACGGCGACCGCGCCGGTGCCCAGCTGGGCACCTTCCAGAAGTCGGTGCTCGGCGCGCAGGACTACTCGATCATCTCGATCAACGACAACGCCCGCCCGCGCTTCGAGAACAACCTGGTCCGCGTGCCGGGCAACGCCCCGATCGCGGTCGAGGGCGTCGCGGTGCCGGTCGTCGGCGCGCCGGTCTGCAAGTCGGGTGCGCGCACCGGCTTCAGCTGCGGCATCATCAACGGCGTCGACCAGACCGTGCAGGTGGGCGACCGACAGATGACCCAGAGCTTCTCGGCCAACATCTGCGCCCTGCCCGGCGACTCGGGCGGCGCCATCGTCACCGGGCGGCTGGCGCTGGGCATCTCGAGCGCGTCGTCGGTCGCCGACTACCCGATCTGCGAGATCCCCAACATCATCGGCGCGATCACCGGTGACGTCCCGCAGCTGTTCGCGCAGCCGCTGAGCGTCGTCCTGTCGGACAACCCGGGTCTGTCGGTGCGCACCAACTGATCGCGGAACCCGCGGCAACAGAGCAGCTCGGAAGGGCCGGTAGCAGCGCGCTACCGGCCCTTCCGGCGTCTGCGGCAAGCTGGGGGCATGTGTTTGGTTCTGCTCGCCTGGCGCGCGCACCCGGAGTATCGGCTGATCGTGGCGGCCAACCGGGACGAGTTCTACACCCGCGCCACCGAATCGCTGACGCGCTGGCCCGACGGCCTGCTGGCCGGGCGTGATCTGGGCGCCGACGCGCCGGGCACCTGGCTGGGGTTCCGTCCGGCCGACGCCCGCTTCGCCACCGTCACCAATGTGCGCGATCCCCTGGACCGCGTGCCGGACGCGCGTTCCCGCGGCGCCCTGCTGATGGACTTCCTGCGCGCCGACACCGCACCCGGCGCCTATCAGACCGCGATCGACCCGGCCCGCTACCTCGGCTACAACCTGCTCACCGGCGACGCGGACGCGCTGTGGTGGCAATCCAATCGCAGCGGCACCGCGCCCGCCGAGCTCGCGCCGGGACTGCACGGGCTGTCGAACGGGGCGCATCTGGTTTCGGCGCCCGGCGAGGTTGTGCACAGTCGTCCCCAGGAGTTCGAGGTGACCGGGGTGGGCGCGCCGCCGGTCTGGCCGAAGGTCGCCGACGGGCTGACCGAACTGCGCGACATCATCGCGACCGCACCCGATTCCGTCGACGACTACTTCGCGCTGCTGGCCGACCGCACCGAGGCGGCGGCCGAGCTGCTGCCGCGTACCGGGATCGCGCCGGAGTTCGAGCGGGCGGTCTCGGCGCGGTTCGTCGCGCACGATCTGCACGGCACCAGGGCGAGCACGGTGCTGCTGGTGCGGGCCGACGGGAGTTACGTCATGGCCGAGCGGTCGTTCGGTCCGCACGGGGTCGTCCAGGGGGCCGAAACGGCGTCCGGGCGGCTGGGTTAGCGGTACGGAACGCGGAAGGCCCCGCTCCGAGGGGAGCGGGGCCTTCGCGGGAAAGCTGTTCGGGCGGAGCCGAATCAGTTCGCCGGAGCCGGGGTGGCGACCGTCTTGGGCTTCTCGGCCCACGCGGTGGTGCCGTCCGGCGCCTGCAGGATGTTGAGCAGCTCCAGACCGGCGACCAGCATGGTCGGACCGCCGATGGCGATCATGCCGATGACGCCACCGATCGCGGCGCCGCCGACGATGCCGCCGAGGCACAGCGGAACCGAGAACACGCCGACGCCGACGATGCCGCCCGCGATGCAGCCGACGACCGCGCCGATGGCCGAACCGACGAAGGTGCCGATGGCGGTGCCGATGCTGAACTTCGAGGAGAAGTCGTTGATGGCCTTCTGGTTCTCCTGCACCGAGGCGATCGACTCGGCCTTGATGACCGGGTTGACGCCCACCTGGCTGGCCGAGACGTCGACGCCTTCCGGCTTCTCCGGGGTCAGCTCGAGCACGGTCGAGTCCTTGACGACCTCGGCCTTGGTCGGGATGTCGGTGCCGTTGATGGTGAAGGCGATCGGCAGCGAGACCACGACAGCCCCCCGACTGTCCTTGATCTCGGCGACCTGGGTCTTGGGCGCCTCGGGGGTCTCGCCGTCCTGCTCGACCAGCGCGACGGTCCCGTTCTTGACGGTGGCGACGACGGTCTTGTCGACGAGCTTCACCGAGTACTTGATGTCCTGCGGCGCTTCTTCGGCATGCGAAACGCCGGTAGCCACGGTCATCGCCCCGATAACCAGTGCGGCAGCCGCAGTGGTCCTACGGAAGTTCATTCAGGTTCCAATCCATCAGGTGTGGTGCGGCGTGCGATCCGCGACACGCGAGACTCGTCAAGCGGTGACATCCGTGAGATGTCCCTTACTTCTCCCCGAGCAGTGTGAAGACCGGCACAGCAGACAGAACAGCCGCAGCTTAATGGAATGAAACCCGGTAGACCAGACGGATTCTCGAACGAGTTAGTAAGCCTGACCTTAGCTCCACCGCAGTTCACGCGCGGTTTACGGTGTTCACCAGCAGACGTGGGAATCTTGGAGCAAACTTTTATGTGAGATTGCTCACAGGCAAATCCCAGGTCAAGCCCCAGTAAACAAGGTCAGAGCACAAATGCCGATCCTACGGTGGACACCGGTAGTTACTGGCCGGTAACTTAGCGCCGGTTACGATACGAGCCAACCGGGTGAGTCTCTCGCCCGCACGACCCTCGTGTTGCCTCTAAAGAAAGGTCGCGACATGAATGCCCTGACAATCACGTTGGGCACGATTGGAGCTGTGCTCAGCCTGTTCTGTTGGGCGTCGTTCCTCGGCGGCGCCTGGAAGATCGGCAAAGCCGTGACGATCGGCCAGTCCGCGCCGGACCGGTGGCGACCGTTCTTCCCGCGCTTCAAGACCATGATGGTCGAGTTCATCGCGCACACCCGCATGAACAAGTTCCGCACCGTCGGCTGGGCGCACTGGCTGGTCATGATCGGCTTCCTGGCCGGTGCGCAGTTCTGGTTCATGGCCTACGGGCAGACCTTCGATCCCACCTGGGCGTGGCCGTTCATCGGCGAGACCTGGTGGTTCCACCTCGGTGACGAGATCCTGGGCGTCGGCACCGTCGTCGGCATCGGCACCCTGATGATCATCCGCCAGCTGAACCACCCGCGCATTCCCGCGCGGATCTCCCGCTTCAGCGGCTCCAAGTTCGGTCCGGCGTACTTCGTCGAGTGGGTCGTGCTCACCGAGGGCATCGGCATGGTGCTGGTGAAGGCCGGTGTGCTGTCGCTGACCGGACACTCCGCCTGGACCGACCCGGTCACCGGCCAGATCGCCAAGCTCATCCCGGCCAACGTCACGCTGATCTCGATCTTCGCGTTCGTCAAGCTGATGTCCGGCATGGTCTGGCTGTTCGTGGTCGGCCGCAACATCTCCTGGGGTGTGGCCTGGCACCGCTTCTCGGCCTTCTTCAACATCTACTTCAAGCGCGAGGCCGACGGCAGCGTCGCCCTGGGCGCGGCCAAGCCGATGATGTCCAACGGCAAGGTCCTGGACATGGAGAACGTCGACCCCGATGTCGACAACCTCGGTGTCGGCCGCATGGAGGACTTCTCCTGGAAGGGCTGGCTGGACTTCAGCACCTGCACCGAGTGCGGTCGCTGCCAGTCGCAGTGCCCCGCCTGGAACACCGGTAAGCCGCTCTCGCCCAAGCTGCTGATCATGTCGCTGCGCGACCACGGTTACGCCGCCGCCCCCTACCTGCTGGCCGGTGGCCGCAAGGATCCCGGTGGCGACGAGATCGGCCTGGTCGACGCCGACGGCAAGCCCGACGAGGCCAAGCTGGCCAAGATCTCCGAGGCGGCGCGTCTCGAGGCGGAGCGTCCGCTGATCGGTGGCGAGGACGTCAACGGTGTCATCGACCCCGAAGTCCTGTGGAGCTGCACGAGCTGTGGTGCC
>NZ_JAQQFV010000020.1 GCF_029675105.1 Nocardia anocheti
CGCCCACCCGGGCGCGGGATCACAGCAGCGCGGACACCTTCTGCGCTGTCTCCTTGGCCGATCCGGGATTCTGTCCGGTGACGAGATTGCCGTCGACCACGGCATAGGACAGGAACGGCAGCTTGCCCTTCTCGTAGAGCGCGCCGCGCTGCTTCATCTCCTCCTCGGCGTTGTAGGGCACCAGCTTGTCCACCCGGGCCAGCACCTCCTCCTGCCAGGCGAAACCGGTGAGTTTGCGGCCGGTGACGAGGTGCGTGCCGTCGGAGAGTGTGGTGTTGAGCAGGCCGCAGTAGCCGTGGCACACCGACGAGACGATGTCGCCGCGCTCGTAGATCTCGCGGGTGATGCGCTGCAGGCCCGCGCTGTCGGGGAAGTCGTACATCACGGCGTGGCCGCCGGTGAAGTAGATGGCGTCGTAGTCGGCCGAGTCGATCTCGTCGGGGCTCGCCGTGTTCTCGAGCAGCGCCATCCGGGCGGGGTCGGCGCGCCAGGCCTTGGCGGTCTTGTCGTAGTTGGGGAACTTCAGGGCTCGCGGCTCCAACGGCACCGCGCCTCCGGCGGGGCTGACCAGCGTCTGCTCGAACCCGTTCTGCTCGAAGACATGCCAGGCGTGGGTGAGTTCCGACAACCACAGGCCGGTCGGATGGGACGGGTCGTCGAAGTCGCCGACATTGGTGACGACGTTCAAGATGCGCTTGCTCATGCGTGCTCTTCTCCTGCGTAGTCGGTGCCGGGCCTCACTTCAAGTCTGCCCCGACGACCGCGGGTCGGGCGAGAGCCGAGCGCATCGCGCCGGTGGCGGCCGCGGCCAGCAGGGCCGACACGGCGACCACGCCCGCCGCGATCCCGAACGCGACGGCGTAGGAGTCACCGATGACCGGCAGCACGAGCAGCGGCCCGAGCACCTGTCCCACCGCGAACACCGCCGTCAGCGTGGCCGCCGACCGGGGAATGCCCAGCTGACTGCCCGCTTCCACGGCCAGCATCACCACGGCCATGAAGGTCGCGCCGAAAGTGACGGCGGCGGCCACCGCCGCGAGCAGGCTGTCGCTCAGGACCGGCGCCAGGGTTCCGGCGCTCTGCACCACCAGCGCGGCCACGAGTGCCCGCCCGGTGCCGATCCGGCGCGCCACGGCGTGCCAGAGCACGGTGGCGGGCACGGCGGACACCCCGACCAGCGCCCACAGCCAGGCCGCGGTGACGGAATCCCCGCCGGTGTCGTCGGCCACGGCCGCCACCAGGAAGGTGCCCAGAACGATGTAGCCGAGTCCCTCGGCGAAGTACGCGCTCAGCAGCAGTCGCCAGGCCCGGCGCAGATCCGGGTTCCTCGGCGTCGGAGCCACCGCCGCCGCATGCCCTTCGTCGCGGATGTCGAGCAGCCAGGCGGGCGCCAGCAGCACGGCGGTGAGCACCGCCGAACCGACCCACAGCGCCTGCCAGGACAGCCAGTTCCCGGCCAGCACCGTGAACACCCCGGTGACCGCGATGCCGACCCCGACACCGGCGAAGGCGACCCCGATCGACGCGCCCTCGCGCCGATGGTGGGCGACGGTGGCGGCACACGCGACGAAGATCGCCGCGCTGGCCACGCCCGCCGCGAACCGCAACGCCGTCTGTGCGGCCACCTGCGCCGAGACCGCCATGAGCGCCTCACTGACGATCAGCACCACCGACCAGGCGAGAAAGGTCGCGCGCCGATTCCAGTGCGGCCGTCGCGTCAGCAGGACCGCGCCGACGAGGTAGCCCGCGTAGTTGCCGGTGGCGATCAGGGCGCCGTCACCGGCGCTGAGCCCGGTCGCGGCGCTCATGATCGGCAGCAGCGGCGTGAACACGAAGCGCCCGACCCCCATCGCCGCGGCCATGCCCGCCGCGGCGGCCACGGCGACGCGGGGGCCGTCCAGGCGCGGGCGGGTGGTGGGCGGGGCGGCGGCGGTGAGAGTCACCCCGGTGACGCTACGAGCGTTGCCCGCCAAGCGGAAATGCCTGCTGATCATGGCGTATACGCTGAAGGTATGGCAATACAGCTCCGGCATCTCGAAGCGTTCGTCGCCCTGTGCGAGGAAGGCACCTTCACGCGAGCCGCCGAGCGAACGCATGTGTCGCAGCCGTCGCTGAGCCGCACGATCCAGGAACTCGAGCGCATCCTCGGCTGCCCCCTCATCGACCGTTCCGCGCGCACCCTCGAACTCACCCCCAACGGAGTGCGTTTCCTGGAGCGCGGCCGCGCCATCCTCACCGGCGTGCGCGATCTGGAGGCGGAGATGCGGGCGGCGAGTTCGGTGCGCGTCGGCTTCGCCTGGCTGCTGCCGAGCGACTGGTTCGCGGCCACCCGCGCCCGCTACGAGCAGCTCGGCGGGGAACTCACCCTGTCGCGCAGCGACAACCCGACCGCCGACCTGCGTACCGGCACGATCGATGTCGCGATCGTCCGCAATATCGGCCAGGCGTCCGGGTCGACGACCTGGCGCCGGATCGGCACCGAGGACCGCGTCCTCGCCGTCTCCAGCCGCTCCGAGCTGGCCGAGACCCCGGGCCTGCGCTGGGCCGATCTCGCCCGCTACCCGCTGGTCGTCAATACCGAGTCGGGCACCACCACCGCCGACAGCTGGCCCGACTCGGCTCCGGGCCGGGAAACGGTCTCCTGCCGCAACTTCGACGAGTGGATCGAGCTCATCGCCGCCGACCGTGGGATCGGCGTGGTCCCCGCCCTGGCCGTCCATCGGGCCCCGCGCCCCGATGTCGTCTACCGCGAACTGCCCGACATCCCGCCGTCGGCGCTCTATCTCGGCTGGCGACGCACCCCGCCCCCGTCACGCTCGACGCGCCAGTTCCTCGACGCCGCGCTCGTCGACATCGGCAACTAACCATTAGCCCACTATCACCGGCTGACATCCTCTGCTCGGAAGCAATCTCCCGATTCGGCTACTGATCATTAGCCTGTCGATTACGCTCGCGGTCATCACCACGCCGCTGCCGAGCGGTGCGCTAGGAGGCCGAGGGATGTCGCTGGATCTCGATCGTTTGTCCTATGAACCGCTGACCCCGGTCGCGTTCCTGGATCGGGCGGCGGCGGCCCACGGCGACCGGGTGGCTGTCGTCGACGGCAACCAGCGGTGGACCTATCACCAGTTGCGCGACCGTTGCGCCAGGCTGGCGGGTGCCCTCGCGCCGCTGGCCGACGGACGGCCCGTGGCCTTCCTGGCGCCCAACACCCACGCCCTGCTCGAGGCGCACTTCGGCGTCCCGTGGGCGAGGGTTCCGCTCGTAGCGATGAACACCCGCCTCGCGGCCGCCGAGATCGCCTATGTCCTCGAACACGCGAAAGTCGCTGTCGTGGTGGTCGATCCGCTCTACCGCGAACTGGTCGACGAAGCGCTCGCTCGCCTCGAAACCCCCGTCACGACGGTGACGATCGGTGCCGACTACGAACGCCTGATCAGCGAGGCCGACCCGCTGACGATCACCCCGACCGACGAGCGCGCGCTGCTGTCGATCAACTACACCTCGGGCACCACGGGCCGCCCGAAAGGCGTGATGTACCACCATCGCGGCGCGTATCTGCAGGCCCTGGCCATGGTCGGCCACACCGGGCTGAACCCGTCGTCGGTGCACCTGTGGACCCTGCCCATGTTCCACTGCAACGGCTGGAGCTTTCCCTGGGCGGTCACCGCGGCGGGCGGCACCCACGTCTGCCTGCCGAGAGTCGACCCTGAACAGGTGTGGCGGCTGATCGACGACGAAGGGGTCACCCATCTCAACGGCGCACCGACGGTGCTGTCCATGCTGGCCTACGCGCCCGCCGCGCATCCGGTCGCGACACCGGTCCGGATCGCCACCGGCGGCGCGCCACCGAGCCCCGCCATCCTGCGCCGGATGGACGAGCTCGGCTTCGAGGTCACCCACCTCTACGGGCTCACCGAAACCTTCGGACCGGCGATGATCTGCGACTGGCGCCCCGAATGGAACGCCCTCGACGAGACCGCCCAGGCGCGCCTGAAGGCACGGCAGGGCGTGGGCAATATGATCTCGTGTCGCGCCAGGGTCATCGACGAGACCGGCGCCGATGTCGCGCCGGACGGACGCTCCGTCGGCGAGATCGCCCTGCGCGGAAACAATCTCATGCTCGGCTACCTCGACGACGAGGCGGCGACCCGCGCCGCCGCGCCCGACGGCTGGTTCCGCACCGGCGACCTGGGCGTCGTCCACGGCGACGGCTATATCGAGCTCCAGGACCGCAGCAAGGACGTGATCATCTCCGGCGGCGAGAACATCGCCTCGGTGGAGGTCGAGCAGGCTCTCGCCGAGCACACCGCGGTGCTCGAGGCGGCGGTGATCGCGGTACCCGACGACCGCTGGGGCGAGGTGCCCGCCGCGTTCGTGGTGCTCCGCGACGGCGCCGCGGCAACGGAATCGGAGCTGATCGAGTTCGTCCGGCAGCGGCTCGCGCGGTTCAAGGCGCCCAAGTCGGTCACCTTCGGCGCGCTACCGAAAACCTCCACCGGCAAGGTGCAGAAGCACGTGCTGCGCGAGGCCGCCTGGGCCGGTGTCGAGCGCCGGATCCAGTGACCGGATCTCAGGCCGCCCCGACCAGCCGCAGCGCGAAATCGACGTACTGCCAGACGATCTCGTTCTCGCTGAACTCGCCGTCCGCGCGGAACCACACCGCCACGCCCATCCCCAGATCCAGGATCGCGTAGGAGGCGATCCTTTCCGAGGTCACCCGGAACCGGCCCGCGGCGACGCCGTCGGCCACCAGCGTCCGGAACAGCCGTTCGTATTCGGCACGGCGCGAGAGCACTTCGGACAGGTTCGGCTCGGTGAGGCTGCGGATCTCGCGATTGCCGACGAACGCCTCCAGCCGGTGCCGGGCGTGGTAGCGGATGTGCGCCTCCACGGCCCGGCGCAGCCGTTCGGTGGGATCGTCGGTGCCGCCGATGGCTCCGGCATGCTCGGCGAGCAGCGCGTCCATCGTGCCGATCATGATCCCGGCCAGCAGCTCCTGCTTGGAGGCCACGTGCTTGTACAGGCTCGGGCCACGGATCCCCACCCGGGCGCCGATCTCGCTCATCGAGGTGGCCTCGTACCCTTGGGCGACGAACAACTCGAGGGCCGCACCCCGGATCGCGTCCGCCCGCGCGCTCGCCGTCCCGATCATCGACTGCTCCCTTCGGCTAGCCAATCGTAGCCCTGAGACCTCGGGCACGCGGGTTCATCCCGCCGAATAGGTATTTCACGGCTAGCCACCACTAGCTATACCCGCGCCGAGCATGCCGAGCGCGCCCGTGACCCCGGACACCCTCCCGACCCGATGAGCCAGCCCGTGGCGGCACCGCAGTGTCACGCGATGCCGCCACCACTGTCCGACACAGAGGCCGACTGCCCACCGGCGAAGTGTTGCCACTGTTTACATCGAGGACTAGCCTGGCCGCAGCACCGCACATCATCGAGTGATGGGAGCTATGCCGTGGCAACGATCCAGCAGGACACCGTGGAAGTGGATCTGGGCGGTCACGCGGTCCACGTCCCCCAGGGCGAGCTCTACGACCGCTTCCGGATGCAGACCGATCTCGACGAGGTCGCCCGCGACCCCCGGGTCAGCGACGTCGAATTCTTTCGCCGACTCCCCAAAACGAAGGTCGATTCGCCGATCGGACCGACCTACACCCCGAATTTCTACTACCGCATGTCGAATGCCCGGCTGACGATGCTCGCCCGCTCGCGCGCTATCCGTGCCCGACTACCCCGCGAGTTCGCGCCGCTGGAGGTCGCTCCCGGAGTGGGGCTCGTCTCGGTGATCTTCTACCGCTACGACGTCTGTGACATCGACTTCTACACCGAGGCCGCCGTCGGAGTCGCGGTCCGTCCGGCCCGCCACGGGCGTCTCGGCGTCGTCGACCTGCTCGCCGCCCTCGACACCGACCATCTCGATTCCTATGTGCTGTCGCTGCCGGTCAACACCGATATCGCCCAGGTGCGCGGCCACGACGGCTACGGCTTCCCGAAGTGGGTGACCGGCCTCGACGTCGACATCGACGACACCCGGACCTCCGCGCGCGTCGAGAACGACGCGGGCGGCACCGATATCGCGCTGTCGGTACCCACGCCCCGGCAGCGCCGGTTCCGCAGCGGCGAGAACGTCTCCAGCCTGACCTCCTACACCTGGACCAAGGGCGCCTGGCATTCGACGCTGAACCAGACCAATGTCCTCGCCGCGGGCAGCGCGCTGCTGCCCCGCGATCCCGGACTGGAACTCGGCAGCGGCCGCCTCGCCGACGACCTGCGTTCCCTGCGACCGATCAAGACCCTGCGGCTCGACGTCATGACCGAAGGCCAGATCGCGCTGCACATGCCGGTCCCCACCTCGGTCCCCGCCGCCGAGGGGAGCCCGGCATGACCACCACCGGACACCGCGCCCCCGAACTCGCGGGCAACCTGCGCCTAGGCGAGCTGACGGCCCGCGTCCGGGCCGCCGATCCCGATTCCCGGATCGAGGTCCTCAACTCCATGACGGGTCACCCGCTCGGTGAGGTCCCCCGCTGCTCGCCCGAGGATGTGGTGGCCGCCGCCGCCAGGGCCCGCGCGGTGCAGCCCGCGTGGGCGGCGCGGCCGGTCGAGGAGCGCGCGGCGGTGCTGCTGCGCTTCCACGACCTCGTCCTGCGACGCCAGCACGAAGTACTCGACCTGATCCAGCTGGAGAACGGCAAGGCCCGTAGGCACGCGTTCGAGGAGATCATCGACGTGTGCCAGGTCTCGCGCTACTACGCGCACACCGCGCAGGACTATCTGCGCCCCAAGCGCAGGCAGGGCGCCCAGCCCTTCCTCACTCGCGCCTGGGAGGTGTACCACCCGAAGGGGGTGGTCGGGGTGATCTCGCCGTGGAACTATCCGCTCACCCTCGGGATCAGCGACTCACTCCCGGCGATCGTCGCGGGCAACGCGGTGCTCACCAAACCCGACCAGCAGACGCCCTACGCCACGCTGTGGGCGGTGCGGTTGCTCGAGGAGGCGGGCATGCCACCGGGATTGGTGCAGGTCGTCACCGGTTCCGGCGCGGAACTGGGGGCGCCGATCATCGAGAACTCGGACTTCCTCATGTTCACCGGGTCCACCGCGGTCGGGCGCACCGTCGCCGCGCAGGCCGGGCAGCAGCTCATCGACTGTTCGATGGAACTGGGCGGCAAGAACGCCCTGCTGGTGCTCGACGACGCCGAGGTCGGCAAAGCCGTGAACGGCGCGATCCGCGCGTGCTTTTCCAACACCGGTCAGCTGTGTATCTCGATGGAGCGGATGTATGTCCCGACCACGCTGTGGGACGAGTTCGTCGCCCGGTTCGCCGCGGCGACCAAGTCGATGAAACTGTCGGCGGCACTGGACTATTCGGCCGACATGGGCTCGCTGATCTCGCGCAAGCAACTCGACACGGTCACCGAGCACGTCGATGACGCCGTCGCCAAGGGCGCCTCGGTGCTCGCCGGTGGTAGGCCGCGCCCCGACCTCGGCCCCTTCTTCTACGAGCCCACCGTGCTGTCGGACGTCACCGAGGACATGACCGTCTACGCCGAGGAGACCTTCGGCCCGGTGGTCTCGCTCTATCGCGTCGACAGCGAGGACGAGGCCATCGAACGCGCCAACAACAGCCCCTACGGCCTGAATTTCAGTGTGTGGACCTCTGATCCCGACCGCGGGCACCGGGTCGCGGCCCGACTGCAGGCGGGCACGGTCAATGTCAACGACGCCTACGCCGCCGCCTGGGCCTCGGTCGACGCGCCGATGGGCGGTATGAAGGCCTCCGGGCTGGGTCGCAGGCACGGCGAGCACGGCATCCTCAAATACATGGAGGCGCAGACGATCGCGATCGAACGGCTGCTCCCGGTCGGCGCGCCCTCCGGCCTCGACGCGGGCAAGTACGCCCGCATCGCCACCGCCGCCATGCGTGTCCTGCGCCATCTCCCCGGCGTGAAGTAGGCGGACGGGCACGCACGCGGTTGCTGTTCGTCGTCAGCGCGGCGGCGCTGGCCGACGGTACTACGCGCCCGACCGGGTCCGGGCGTCGTCGGCCGCGCCGACGGTTCCGAGGATCAGGTCGGCGATGACGTCCGGCGATTCCCAGGGCGGGGTGTGCCCGACACCGCGGAGTTCAGTGACACGGGTGCGATGACGTGTCGCGAATTCCCCACCCGGCCGGGCGACCCGCGCGTCCAGCTCGCCGAAGACCACCTCGACGGGAACGGCGAGATGGCGTAGCCGCTCGGCCAGCGGTCGCGACCCGAGATAGGTGTCGATGGCGCGCGAACTCCGGACGAAATCGCGTCGCCCGCGTGCCCGCGCGTCGGTGACGAACTGGTCGGGGACCGGAACGTGCGGCGCGAACGCGTTCTGCTGGGCCGCCCGCCTGCGCTCGGTGGAGGCCGCGGCCCACAGCGCGTCGCCCAGGCCGGGTACGGCCAGTGCCCGTTCGAAGGGTGCGTGCGCGCTCAGGCGGCTCTCGCGCGACCACGGCGGACACAGAAGGACCAGTGCGGCAACGAGTTCGGGATGGCGCTCGGCCAGCGCGGTGGCCACCAGCGCGCCGCGCGAATGGCCGACGATCACCGCTTTCGTGTCGAGCAGCGCGGCCACGTCGTCGGCGTCCGCCCCGATCGAGTGCGCCGATTCCAGTTCGACCGCGAGCACGCGTGCCGTCGACCGGAGGCGCGGAACGACCCTGTCCCACACCCGGAACGAGCTGGCGAGCCCGTGCACGAGGACGACCGTGGGGGCGTCGCGGTCACCGGCCAGCACGGCACCGGCGCTCATCGCCCGGCCTCCACGAGGACGCGGGTGTGCAGGAGGTGGCGGGTGGGATCGAAGCGCAGGGTCCGGCGTCGGAAGTCGAGGGTCGAGCCGGGCCAGATAGTGGTGTTGCGGCCCGCGTCGTTCAGATACCAACTGGTGCAGCCGCCGCTGGTCCAGACGGTACCCTCGCCCATCTTCCGCACCTCCGCGCTGAACTCCTCCTGCGCGGCCGGGGTCGGTTCCACCGCGGCGAGGTCGTTGTCGCGCACGTAGCCGATGGCACCGGCGATGTAGTTGGCCTGGGACTCGAACATGTGGATCACTGAAGTGTGGCCCAGCCCGATGTTCGGACCGTGGATCAGGAAGATGTTCGGGAATCCCGCCACCGAGGTGCCCAGGTAGGCAGTGGGATCGGCGTCCCACGCCTCGGCCATGCTGCGCCCGTCGGCGTCGAAGGTGCGGTCGGTCAGCGGCAGCCGGGAGGTCCGGAATCCGGTGCCGAAGATGAGGGCGTCCACGGCGTGCTCGCGGCCCGTCTCGTCGACCACGCCGGTCGGGGTGATCGCCCGGATCCCGGCCGTCTCGAGTGCGACATTCGGCTGATCCAGCGCGCGCAGGAACTCGTCGGAGATCATCACCCGCTTGCAGCCGAGCCGGAATTCCGGCGCCAGCTTCTCGCGCAGGGCCGGATCGCCGACCTGCGCCGCGAGGTGACGCCGGGCGGCGCGCTCGGGCAGCGTCATCAACGCGGGATGCCGGAACGCGAGGACCTGCCATTCCCGCCGTAGATAGATCCGCAGGCGTTCCAGGTTCTGCGCGATCGGGAACCGGCGGTAGAGCGCGCGGCGCGTCGCCCCGATCGCACGGTCGTGCCGGGGCGTGACCCACGACGGGGTGCGCTGGAACACCGTCAGCCGGGCCACCTCGGGCTGGATGGCGGGCACGAACTGCACCGCCGACGCACCGGTTCCGACCACCGCGACCCGCTTGCCGCGCAGATCGAACTCGTGGTTCCAGCGCGACGAGTGGAAACTGACGCCGCCGAAGGTGTCCGCACCGGGCAGTTCCGGGACCACGGGGTCGGCCAGCACGCCGGTCGCGAGGACGACGTGGGCGGCGGTGCGCGGGCCCTGGGAGGTCTCGAGCCACCAGAGCTTCTCGACGTCGTCCCATTCCAGCCGCCGCACTTCACAATTCAGCCGCAGCAGCTCACGCAGACCCTCGGTACGGGTGACGTCCTTCAGGTACGCGAACAGTTCCGGCTGTTTCGCGAAGGTGTTGCGCCAGTCGGGGTTCGGCGCGAACGAGAACGAATAGAGGCTGCTCTGGACGTCGACGGCCGCGCCCGGGTAGTCGTTGTCGCGCCAGACGCCGCCGACCTCGCCTGCTCTTTCGAGCAGCACGATGTCGGTGATGCCACTACGGCGCAGTCGCACCGCGGTGGCGATTCCACCGAACCCCGTGCCGACGATCGCGACATGGGTGTGCGGGATGGATGTGGTCATCATTCTCCTGATGGAAACGGTCACCGGGCGTGGCTTCGAGGCGCTGCCGGTGCGGACTCGTGCTGTTGGATGGAGGCCAGCCAGGTCGAGTAGCGACGCAATGCCTTCGCCTGCGCCCGCTGATCGGCCAGCATCGCCATCACCGGGCTGACCGCCAGGGCGGGCTTGGCGCCGTCGGCCATGCGGCGCATCTGGTACCGGACCATGGCCATCTCGGTGGCCGAGGCCAGCGCCTTGTCCGTCCAGGTCACCTGCTTCAGGCGCCGGGGCGCCTCCGCGCCGTCCCACCACAGGCGCGGGAGGTCGGGTGTCACGGCCAGCGCCGTCGCCATCCCCACCAGCGCGACATTGCTGCCGAGCACCCGTTCGGCGGTCTCGCGCCGGGTGATGCCGCCGGTCAGCATGAGTGGCAGGACACTGTGTTTGGCCAGTCCCGCGGCGAGGTCGAGGAAATACGCTTCCCGGGCGGCGGTGCGGCCGTCGGCGGGACGGCCGGACATGGCGGGGCTCTCGTAGCTGCCGCCGGAGACCTCGACCAGGTCGACGCCCACGGTGGCGAGCAGGCCGATCACCCGTTGGGCGTCGTCGGCGTCGAAACCACCGCGCTGGAAGTCCGCGGAGTTCAGTTTCACCGCGACCGCGAAACTCGGCGAGACCACCGCGCGGATCCCGCGGACGATCTCGAGCAGCAGCCGCGCCCGGTTCTCCAGCGATCCGCCCCACTCGTCGACGCGATCGTTCACGCGCGGAGAGAGGAACTGCGACAGCAGATACCCGTGCGCGGCATGCACCTCGACACCGTCGAATCCGGCGAGCTCGGCCCGGCGGGCAGTGGTGACGAACCGCTCGACCGTAGCGTGGATCTGCCCGGCCGTCATCGCCACCGGCTGCCCGAAACGCTTGGAGTGCTTACCCAGATCCACCGCGATCTCGGAGGGTCCCCACACCACACCCGGCATGTTCGCCCGCACCTGCCGACCCGGATGACTGATCTGCATCCACATCGCCGCCCCGGCTTCGCGACCGGCCCGCGCCCACGCCGCGAACGGGCCCAGCGGCGCGGTCGCGTCCAGGACGATCCCCCCGGGCCCGGTCAGCGCCTGCGCGTGCACCATCACGTTCCCGGTGATGAGCAGGCCCGCCCCGCCCGCGCCCCAGCGGCGGTACAGGGTCGCCAGTCGCTCGTCCGGCAGCTGGCCCACACCCGCCATGCCTTCCTCCATGGCCGCCTTGGCGATCCGGTTCGGAAGCACGGCGCCGGAGCGCAGGCGCAGGGGCGAGAACAACCCGCCCGAATGTAGACCCTCCACCATCGGACGACTCCTTTCGACCACCCGTGTAACAGTGCTTACATTGAGCGACGACCACGATAGACCGATATGTAAGCACTGTCAACACTAGGTCGAGCGGGAGTGCCGTCAGGGTTCGCGCACGGTGAGGACCACCTTGCCGACCGAATCCGCCGAGTCCAGCAGCGGATGCGCCCGCGCCACCTCGGTAATCGGGATCTCCGCCGAGACGACCGGCACGACCGAGCCGTCGGCCACCCGCGGCCACAGCTTCTCGCGCAGCTCGCCGATGATCTCGGCCTTCGATCCAGGTCCCGTCTCCGCCCGGCGACGCAGATTCGTCACATGCACCGAAGCGCGCTTGAACAGCATCAGGCCGAGGTCCAGTTCGGCGGCGGAGCCGTCCTGCAATCCGATGATCGTGAGGTCACCGTCCTCGGCCAGCGCCTCGACATTGCGCCGCAGGTAGCCCGCGCCCATGATGTCGAGAATGACGTCGGCGCCGCCGTATTCGGCGGTCACGACCTTCACGAAGTCCTCGTCGCGATAGTTGATCAGCGTGTCCGCGCCCAGTTCCCGGCAGCGGTCGAGCTTGAACGCCGAACCCGCCGTCACGGCCACCCGCGCCCCGAGCGCGCGGCCGACCTGGATCGCATGCGTGCCGATACCGCTGCCGCCGCCGTGCACCAGCAGCGTCTGCCCCGCACGGAGCCCACCGGTCATGACGACGTTGGACCAGACCGTGGCCGCCGCCTCCGGCAGCGCCGCGGCGGCGGCCAGACTCACCCCGTCGGGCACCGGAAGCAGTTGCGTCGCCGCGACATTGACCCGCTCGGCGTATCCGCCGCCCGCCAGCAGCGCGCAGACCGCGTCACCGGGCCGCCACCCGTCGACCTCGGCGCCGACGGCGGCGATCACGCCCGACACCTCGAGGCCGAGGATGTCGCTGGCACCCGGCGGCGGCGGATAGAAGCCCTGCCGCTGCATGATGTCGGCCCGGTTGACCCCCGCCGCGACCACCTCCACTGTCACCTCACCGGGACCGGGCGCGGGCAGATCAGCGACCTCCGCCCATGCCATGACCTCCGGACCCCCATAGCCGTCGAGCGTCACCGCGAACATGCCTTCTCCTTCCCGATCCAGGTTATGTGCACAGCGCTAACATTACTCGCGTGGTCCGCGTCGTCAATATTCCGCGCCGCTGATCACACCGACCCGCCCGCAGCGCGACCCCCTCGCCAGTGTCGGTATCCTTGTTAATCTGATCTTGTTCGTCATTCTGGGCATGCCCTCGGCGGGCGGCACGATCCCGGTCGAGGCGACGCCGCGATTCTTCGAGCAGCTGGCCGATGTCGAACCGTCGCGTCAGGGCTATCCGGCCGTCCGCGCGCTGATGTTCTTCGATGGCAACGCCGCCGCCGGTCCGAGTCAGGGACTCCGGATGACCGTGGCGGGGCTGGCCCGCGGCCTCGGCTCGGGCGTGCTGATCACCTGGTACTACGACAAGAAGGGCCTGACCCGTAGCTCTCGCACCAAGGCCCCGACCGTCCGACCCCGTGCGGACCGACCAGCCGGACCACCGCCGCCGCCCGCGTGATCGCCGGGCGGCGGTCCTGGCCGCGGCCTTCGACGCCTTCGCCCACCACGGCTACCACGACACCTCCATGGCCGACATCGCCCGCGCCGTCCACATCACCCCGGCCGCGCTCTACCGGCACTTCCGCAACAAACAGCATCTGCTGGGCCAATGCGTCCTCGCGGGCCTGACCAAGGCACTCGCCCGCCTCGACGACGCCGCCCGCTCCCCGCACGCCGACGACGCCGTTCTCACCGCGCTGGTCGACATCGCCTTGACCCAGCGCGGACTGCCGCGCCTGTGGCAGCTCGAATCCCGGCACCTCGACGAGCGGGATCGGGCCGCCGTCCTCGTGCGCGCCGCCCGCATCACCGGCCATCTGCGCCGGGTGATCCGGACGCGGCGGCCCGAGTTGTCCCGCGCGCAGGTGGAGGGCCTGAGCTGGTGTGCGCTGTCGGTCGCCGTCAGCCCCGCCTATCACCGTGTCGAACTGCCGTTGCCCGTGGCCGCCCGGGTCCTGCGGGCCGCGTTGCGGGCCGTGATCGCCACCGAACTGCCGCAGCCACTCCCCCACTCGGAGCCACGCCCTAACCGCACCGGTGCCGACCCGGCCGCACCACGCCGCGAACGCATCCTCGCCGAAGCGGCCCGGCTGTTCACCGGTCACGGTTTCCCCGAGGTCAGCATCCACGACATCGGAGCCGCGGCGGGCGTGACCGGCCCCGCCGTCTACCACTATTTCGACAGCAAAGCCGAACTCCTCGACATCATCGTGCGCAGCCACGACGAATCCATCCAGCGCCTCGTCGACGAATCGACCGCCGACCCCTCCCCCGCCGCCGCATTGGACGCGCTCACCCGCGGATTCGTCCGGTTCGGCGCCACCGAACCCGACCTGCTGGCGATCACCGTCAGCGAATCGCGGCACCTGCCCGGCGCCGCCGAACGCCGCTACCGCGCCATCCGTCAGCACGCCATCGCCCGCTGGGCACGCACCCTGACCTCGGCCCGGCCCGAACTCGCCCCGCCGGTCGCCCGGATGCTGGTCCGCGCGCTCACCACGGTGGTCATCGAAGCCGTCCGCAACCCTCGCCTCGCGCGCCGCGGCGACCTCGAGGAGTTCCTGGTCGCGGTCGGGCTGAGTATCCAGCGGACCCCCGCCACACGCCATCGTCGGTCGGCACCGGCCCCTTAACCGCCGTTGACTTTTCGTTGCCCGGACCGCATGCCGTCGCGCACAGTGTCCCCGGGCGCGTCGATCCGCCCGGTCAGCTCGCACGTCCGTCAACCCAGAAGGCACCCTCCGTGAGTCATTACAAGAGCAATGTGCGCGATCTCGAGTTCAATCTCTTCGAGGTCTACGGCATCGAAACCATCCTCGCCACAGGCGCTTTCGGCGATCTCGATGCCGACACCGTGCGCTCGGTGCTGGCCGAGGCCGCCAAGCTGGCCGCGGGCCCGGTGGCCGCGCCCTACGCCGACACCGACCGCAACCCGCCCACCTTCGACCCGCGGACCCACACCGTGACGCTGCCGGAACCGTTCAAGCGGGCCGTGCGCGCCTGGTACGACGCCGAGTGGTGGCGGCTGGGCAAGAGCGAGGCGATCGGCGGCGTCGCGGCACCGGCCATGCTGGAATGGGCGGTCACCGAGTTCGTGCTGGGCGCCCAGCCCGCCGCGCACATGTACAGCATGGGCCCGGTGATGGCCGACATCCTCGACCGCATCGGTAACGACGAGCAGCGCCACTGGGCACAGCTCATCATCGAACGCGTCTGGGGCGCCACCATGGTGCTGACCGAGCCCGACGCGGGCTCCGATGTCGGCGCCGGTCGCACCAAGGCGATCAAGCAGGAAGACGGCACCTGGCACCTCGAGGGCGTCAAGCGCTTCATCACCTCCGCCGACTCCGACGACCTGTTCGAGAACATCGCGCACCTGGTGCTGGCCCGCCCCGAGGGCGCCGCACCCGGCACCAAGGGTTTGTCGCTGTTCTTCGTGCCGAAGTTCCACTTCGACTCCGCCACCGGCGAACTCGGCGATCGCAACGGTGTCTTCGTCACCAATGTCGAACACAAGATGGGACTCAAGGCCTCGGCCACCTGTGAGCTCACCTTCGGCGGCCACGGCGTGCCCGCCAAGGGCTGGCTCGTCGGTGACGTCCACAACGGCATCGCCCAGATGTTCGAGGTCATCGAGAACGCGCGGATGATGGTCGGCACCAAGGCCATCGGCACCCTCTCGACCGGCTACCTCAACGCCCTCGAGTACGCCAAGACCCGCGTCCAGGGCGCCGACCTCACCCGCTCGGCCGACAAGACCGCGCCGCGCGTCACGATCCTGCACCACCCCGACGTCCGCCGCTCGCTGCTGCTGCAGAAGGCCTACGCGGAGGGCCTGCGCTCGGTGTACCTCTACACCGCCGCGCACCAGGATCCCGCTGCCGCACAGCATGTCTCGGGCGCCGACGCCGAGCTGGCCGCGCGCGTGAACGACCTGCTGCTCCCGATCGTCAAGGGTGTCGGCTCCGAACGCGCCTACCAGTACCTGACCGACTCGCTGCAGACCTTCGGAGGCTCGGGCTTCCTGCAGGACTACCCGATCGAGCAGTACATCCGCGACGCCAAGATCGACTCCCTCTACGAGGGCACCACCGCCATCCAGGCCCAGGACTTCTTCTTCCGCAAGATCGCCCGCGACCGCGGC
>NZ_JAQQFV010000021.1 GCF_029675105.1 Nocardia anocheti
GCCGGAGGTTCCTGGCCCGGAATGTGCAGACGCAGGAAACCCAGCAGTTCGTCGATATGGCGTTGTAGGGCACGGATCAGGCGGATCGCGTCACGGAAACGCAGCTGGTCGGCGGCGGTAGTGATTCGTCGCGGCCGCATTTCCCCCACCAGCCGATACCGACGCGGCAACCAGCCCCGTCCACGTCCACTGGTCTGAGCCGGCCAGTGGACGCTCAGCGTTCTCATCAGCCACGCATCCGCTTCAATTGTCCACACAACCGACAGCATGTTCGACAGAAAGGACATTTGGTCCGTCTGTTTTGACGTCGCAGGTGGTATTTTTGATGCCATGATTAGCAGGGCCGATATACGTGCACGACTCGCCGACCTGGCCGAGTCACAATGGGGCCTGCTGACTACCGCCCAGGCCGCCACCGTCGGCGTCGACAGCAAGCAACTGCAGCGCCTGGTCGAACACGGGCTGCTGGTCCGGCTGCGCTACGGCGTGTACCGGTTGGCCGGTGTCCCGGACTCGCCGACTGAACCGCTGCGCGCGGAATGGCTCGCACTCGAACCCGCCCGCACCGTCGGCGACCGCCTCGGCGACGACGTCCCCCTCGGCGTCGTATCCCACCGCTCCGCCGCCGACCTGCACAGCCTGGGCGACCTCGACGCCGACTACCTCGAGTTCACCATCCCGGCCCGCCGCGGCACCCGCAGCCCCGACGTCCGTTTCCACCGAGCCACTCTCACCCCGGACGAATGGACACTCGTCGACGGGCTACCAGTCACCACACCCGCGCGCACCATCGGAGATCTGGCCGCCGCCCGCACCGATGGCGGCCACCTGGCCTCGGTCGTGCGCGATGCCCTGCTGCGAGGCGCTTCGGCCGACGAGATCGCCGAAGGTCTGCGCCCCTACGCTCACCGCTACGGCGCACCCGTCGACAACGGCTCGGCCCTGATCAACCATTTCATCGCCCTGGCCGGAGTGCCCGAATCATCTCTGGCGTTGTCAGTGCCCGCCCTGGAACCGCTTATCGCCGCCAACAAGGCCTGGACCCAAGCCCTCGACCAGCTCGTGGCTGGCCACAACAGCGCACATTTGACGGCTGCTCTGACCTCGCTTCCCTCCACAGAAGCCGCGGTCGAAACGATCCGCAACCAGCTCGCCCACGCTAAACCCGGCGAGCAGGCGGCCAAGCTCATCCGCCAAGCCGTGGCACCACTCGCCGAGACACCCGAGTGGAAAGACATGATGGCGCGAATCCGCACCCTGATCCTGCAATCGGTGGACCCGCGGCAATTCTCTAACGCCGCCGCGGCCGATGAATGGGCAACCGCGCGTCTGCGCGACGCGATCGCCGAAGCCCTCACCACCCCACTTGTCCCGGAGGCCGACCAGTGACCAGCCCCAGCCCTGCCTCGTTCAAAGCATCACTGAGATCCCTTATCCAGACCCAGGCCCGCCAGACCCGCCGCCCGGCCAATGCCCTGCGCCGCGAGTTCTTCATGCAACGCTTCCTCGCACGCGTGTTCGCCGACCCCACCTCACCCTGGATAGTCACCGGCGGCGGCGGACTTCTGGTCCGACTGCCCGGAGCCCGCTCCAGCCAAGACCTCGACCTCATCCGGATCGACACCGAGATCGCCGACGCCATCGACCAACTGCGCCACCTCGGCGGAGCACGCCCCGACATCGACCCCTTCATCTTCAGAGTCGAGCTGGCCAAACAACTCACCGGCGACGCCGCCACCGGCGCCGAACTCACCATCTCGATCTACCTCGGCGGCCAGCTGATCGAGGACTTCCACACCGACCTCGCCGTGGACAAAGTGATCATCGGCGACATCGAATCTCTCACTCCCACACCGATTCTCGACATCGCCGGCTTCGCCGCGCTGCCGCCGGTGCGGCTGATCCCCGTCCCGAGCCAAGTCGCGGACAAGATCTGCGCGATGACCGCGCGCTACGGAGCCACCCGCCAACCCTCGAGTCGCTGGCGAGACCTTGCCGACCTGTGCTTCATCGTCGGCAACCTCTCCTTCGACGCCGACGAAACGCTCACCGCCCTGAACGTACAACGCCAACACCGCACCCTCGAACTGCCGACCACGCTACTCTCGCCGGGCCCGGAATGGCCGCGCTCCTACCCCGCCATGGCCAAGGAGACCACCCTGCCTCCTGAACTCCACAGCCTCGCCAACGCACTGGACTTCGTCGGCGAGTGCCTCAACCCTCTACTCGACGGCACCCGCACATCCGGACGCTGGATTCCGCACACACGCACCTGGAGTCCCGAATGACTAACGCGGAACAGTCGTTGCTCCTCGGATGCCACCCATGGCCGCCCGCACGAAGTAGCGTCGTCCAGAAACACGAAACTGGCCCGCACTCAGAAGAGTGCGGGCCAGCTTCTATCACGATGGACATTCGCCACCGCTAGTTAGCCGGGTAGCTACCCCCAGCGCCGAAGAGATCCCGATAGATCCAGAACACCGCGCCATCCTCAGCGAAGAAGCTCGTCGCCCCCGACAAACCCGACTCGCTCGGCGTCTCCTGCGGCGGCTGTTCAGGACTGGGCACCGTGAGCTCCGGCAGAACGCCGCGCCGGATGAGATAGTTCTCCTCGCCGGCCACAGCGTTGCTCGGAACCTCCCAATAGGTATCCCACGCGGTCGGCGGCTCGGGAGAACCACCACCCGGAATACCCACGATCACCCCCTGGACCGGGCGACCCCACACAAGCCGAGCCTGCCGGGGAACGCGGATCCTGGTCCACGCATCATTCGAATTCACCCGCAGGCGAACCAATTTCGACATCACATATCCTTTCGATGTCTCCGGACCACCGACCCACTGTCAGACAGTCGGCACCGGAGGGCGACAGACATCACCACGGCGAGTTCCGCGGTACGCCCATGACAAAGCCCTCGCTCCTGAACATCTGGAGCGAGGGCTTTCGAGTAGCGGAAGCCATCTGCGGCGTTGGCCGAAGACGTACTAACGGATTCGGCCAGGTAGCGGTGAGACCCACAGTGGTGCCCGATGTTTCGCCGTGGCAGCACCGTGGATCGTGGATGACGAGTCGTGGGCGGCTATCGAACCGCTACTGCCGGTGAAGCCGGCAGGAACACCGGGCCCGGCCCAGCACGATCCGAGGCTGGTGTTCCAGGGCATCCTGTTCGTGCTGTTCACCGGGATCGGGTGGGAAGACCTACCCCAGAAACTCGGGTTCGGGTCTGGAATGACGCGTTGGCGCAGGCTGCGGGACTGGCAAGCCGCCGGGGTGTTCGAGGCGATGCACCAGGCGGTCCTCGACCGCAGCAACGCCGCCGGGTTGATCGACTATGGCCGGGTCATGATCGACGGCTCGCATGTGCAGGCCAAAAAAGGGGAGTGCCTGATGCGCGCGCCGGTGCTCGACCGAGTTCGACCCCTGCGTGGACGGCCGGGGCCACCACGCCGCCGATTAGGGCCCTCATCGGCGACAAGGGCTACGACTATCCCAGCGTGTACACCGAGCGAGCTGGCCGAACGCGGGATCACCGGCTACATCCCTCACCGCGGAACCCGCGACAAGACCACCGCCGGCCGCTGAATCGTCGAGCAGACCATCGCCTTTGCTCCACCAGTACCGGCGCCTGGCCGTCCGATGGGAACGCCGCACCGACACACCCACTACGGATTCCTGAATCTGGGTGCTGCACTGATCTGTTGACGACGACACAGCAACCGAACCTGATTGGAGCTCTTAACCTACAGTGCCGCGACGGCTTTCATCGACGGGATGAAAATGTTCACTCAATCTCCAGTTCGAACGGTGCTGTCACGCGGAGACCTGCCGAAATGCCTCAACGACTGGTTCGGCCAGCTTTGGTACGTGCGGTAAAGTACCAGCCAATCTACAAGCAGATGCCAGTTGTCCGAGCGCCCTTTCGAGGGCGGACACCGCAGCCTATCCTCGAATTGATCCGGCACCTGAACCGCACGACCGAGCCTCAGCAGTCGGGCACTCGTTCGGTCCCCGTTGGCAACAGCCACCACCAATGGCCGACCGGAATGGAAGTAGGAAGGGCACCTGGCAGCAGCGGATTGACCCAAGGAGCGCGATCACGCAGCCACTCATCCATTTCTTCGATGTACTCCATATCCTCACCGTCAACAGCCCCATCGTAATAGTCGATCAAAAACTGGAATATCGACCGTCTAAGACACGGTTCAAACCAGCCATCGACTTCGGCACTAATCGCCAAATCGAGCGATTTATAGACGAACGCGAACATTGCTTGAGGATTTTCAGATATTTGTGTGGCGATACGTACACGCGCATCCTCCACTTCAGCATCCACCAGATGACTATCGTTGGTGAACCTGAAGTGAATAGAGGCCAGATCGAGCAGAGCGTACTCGAAGAACGAATCACGCGTAGCGTTATTGTCAATGGACTGTCGCGAAGAGTCCAAATTGGCCAGGATGCTGACGAGGCCCGCTTTGGGCGAACCGAATTCAGAGAGCAACTGAGGTTCTGCCTTTCGGTATGTCCTCCAAAATCATGGCTTGTCAATGCAGGACGGGGGCGAGACGTCCAGGTCGTGAGACCGACAGCACGCCGTCGTCATAGCTCTCACGACCTTCCCATTCGCCGTTCGCAAAGCACACGAGCTGCGCATCATTTCGTATCTCTTCGAAAATACAATTTCGACCATCCATCAGATATCGAGGGCAACCGCTTGGGCCCGTCAGGGGCCGAGAATCGGAGCACGCGCGCCGAGCCCCACCGCCGATCTGCTGACTACGATCTATGGTTCAGGAGCGTCCGGTGGGATCCGCAGATGAATGCTGCGAGACGCATCGGACGACCGAGCCTCAGCAATCGGGCACCTGCTCGGTCCCTGACGGCAACAGCCACCACCGATGGGCCGAATTGAATGGAAGCAGGAAGGACACCTGGCGGCAGCGGATCGACCACGGGCAGGCCTATCATCAACAGATTGTCACGAAGAGTCAAAATTGGACAGAAATACTGATAAGGCACGCCTTGCACGAGTGAAATTCAGGGAGCACCTGAATCTCTGCGACTGGAGTACTGAGCGCGAGTCGCATGTGGTGGACCTTCTCTGTCTGTCGCCAGTTGCATCGCCGGACTTCGTACCCGCCACAGGGTCATGCCGAGTCGGCCAAGAGACCCTCGAGCGGACACCTCCAGATCCGCGGGCTACTGCTCGCCACTACCGAGCAGCTGCCGCATCCATCCCGGAACCTCGTCGTCTGCACGAGGGTGCACTGCGAGTTCGCGCTTGAATTCCTCCGCCACCGGCACCGGCACCCAATCCAGCAACTCAAAATTCGAGCAGCGCGTTTCATACCGATCCCGCCCCGCGATCGAGATCTGAAGGCTGAGCCACGTGCCATCATCTGCCTCATACGCGGCACGTTTGTGCTCAGACAACAACCCGAGCAGCATCTCAGAAGGCCGATCGTTGCGCACCGAACCGTCCTGCAACCGCACCTGGATACCCGCGCTCCCCTCATCGCCGACCAGCGATGCCCACAGCACCGCAAAGTCCCACCCTTCGCCGAGAAGCTCGACCACCTCGGTCACCAACGCCTGCTCGACCACCTCGACGCCAACCTGCTCACCAGCCCACGACTCCCATCACGCACTCATCCCCTCGGTCGAGAGCTCCTGATTCACAAGACCGATCATCTCCCGTACCAGTTCAGACGGCTCCGTATCGCTGAACAGGACAAACTCCACCCCAGCCGACTCACCGACACCCGCCGATCGCGCAAGCTCGGCGGCATAACCTGATCGCACCGCACGCACATACGAGTTCAGCTTCTTCCGGAAGTCTTCCTCCACCACCCCGAGCGCCTCGCCGCGGGATGGCCGTTCCTCGACCATCGCCAAGACCAGTCGACCATCCGGCCCCACCGCAACCTGATCTATACGATCATGCTCTTCCACCGTCATTGACGATCTCCATCACTGAGCTCCTGGCATCCCGCCGATGAAGCATCTTTACCTCAGTACGATTGGCGCACTGCTCGACTGTCATTGCCGTACAGACCCGCTGCTGCGCTTCCTTGCCTGAGCATACTCTGGAAACTGTTGACGAAGCGCGCCATCGAAAGCTTCAGCTTGCTCCTTGGAATCCTTCTTATGAAACGAATTCCTATTGATATACCAATCCATCACGGCAGCAGCATCGTCATGCCTGTCGGACATCAGACTCAGAATAACACTGCCCCGCAAGCGCATCGGGTCGGGATTGATTTTATCGAAATACATAGCACGAGGCGACCTCGCTATTGCCAGCAAGCGGTCAACACTGCTACGTTCACCGAACCATTCGGATACGGGACCGTTTACAGTTCCCATGAACTGCCCAATCGCATGGTTCAGGTCGGACTCGATTGAAAGCGCAATCGGCCTGCTCGCATCTAGCGGATCATCAAAATAGCCGAAGGAAATAGAGTCGATCTCGCTACCGCAAAATGATCCAGCCAGGTAGTCCAAATCATTACAAACATCGAGAACGGTCTCGACAACAGACGCCGCAACAAACGCACTTCCATTGATGCGAATGCCTTCATCACCGCCGCGATCCACGTGGGCCATGACCCCCCGTGCCATATGCTTGATACCGCTCTCAGGCGCCGCGAACCACAGCCGTCTCCACGTAGGCGAGGCCGTACCCGGCTCTGCTTCTCCCAAGCCATCAAGTGGAGAACTAGGTATGAAGCCCTCACCAGACAGCTCAGCAGTGAGTCTTTCAATCAGTCGAGTCATCAACACGGCGCGCGATACCAGAAAACCTTCCTTGATGCAGACGCAGGTTCATAGAACCAGAATACTAGACGAAGTCACCGCCACCCAAGTAACGCAGGATTCAGATTCGCATATGAGATCCATACGTGTTATGTCAGCCAACCATGCGCCCGACAGAGACCAGATCAATTCGCCCGACTTCACATACTGCCACTCGAACTACTTCTACTAATTGGCGACCACCCTACAATCGACCGATCGACGTATTCAAACCCGGCGGGCGGCTGCGTACTCCGGGAAACGAACACCCATCGCGGCGTCGAACGCCGCGACCCGCTCCGCAGAGTCCCACGCATGAAACACATCGCGGTCACGATACCAATCCATCAACGACACCACCTCTTCAACGCGACCCGCCAACAACGCCAAAATCACCACATCACGAAGCCGCTCGGGTGAAGGGTTCGACTGATCGATAGCGCCGAGTGCGGGCTCCCGAGCCCGGGCCAGCAGGTCAGTGATCGTCGACATCCCCCCGAACCACTCCCGAACATCACTACGCACATAATCCATGAACTCAACAACACTAATGTCGATATCACCCTCCACCGCGACCCAGCTCTTCGCCCTCAAAACCTCCCGCGGATAACGAAAGGTTCCGAACGACACAAAATCCACCGGGGCGGGCACCGAACCGTCGGCGGCGCTTTCCAACGCCTCAACAGGCAACTCGGCACGCACCAGCCCGACTACGTCCGACATCACGTACGCCCACCCGAAGACACTGACACACCCGTCCCTATCGAGCTTCAGCGAAGCCATGACGGCTTGGCGCACGCCCGGCAAACCGTCAACATCAGCAGCGAACCACGCACGCCGCCACCGCGGATACCGCTTCCCCGGCTGAGCCTCCCCGTTCCTATCCAACGCCTCGCACCGCACGAAACTCTCCACTGCCAGGGCCTCAGCCAACCTGGCGATAGTCGACTTCATCAACCGATCCGACCCGGCGCCACCCACCACGTCTCCTCTCGATACCCTGCTTCGCTGCGTACCGCCGACCCATACAGGGAAGAACCTTGCTGTGCGTTCCTACCACCAGCTGCCCTGACTGCCCGGATCGGTCTAT
>NZ_JAQQFV010000022.1 GCF_029675105.1 Nocardia anocheti
TTATGCCGACATGACAAATGTTTCGATAGGCCGCGCCGAGAGGTTGATGCTGAAGATGTACACCATCAGCCCTCGTCGATGAGCCGGTGGGCTGAGTCATCCAGCGCCGCATGTAGCATGGATCCTGAATGCGCTGACGGAATCGGTACCAACTCCCGATACCTCCGTGACGAATTGTTCATCATCTATTAAGCGGTAGATTGCAATATGGCAACTATTGGCGGATCCGCTGGCGATCCAAATTTCGTCATCCACTCGCTGGAGCGTCGTAGAGTCGCGTGCGCGAATCACCAATCCGGGGCTTCTGAGGATACTCGAGATCTCGCTGTCATCAATTTCTGGACCAACTATAATGACCTCTGCCCAGGGGCCGACGCGGCTTTCATCGGCCCTGGCGTCTATTATTCTATAGCTGGCGATGTCGATGTCGTTCAGAAAATCCTCTGCCTGATTCGACTGATTGATGCAGGCGGATATCGATATCGATAGCAAAGCGGCCACGGGCATAAATTTGGTCAGCTGACGTCGGTTTTTGCGGTTTCTTCGGTAGGGAACATGCCGGCCCGGTTGCCCCTCTGAATCCGATGTATCCGCTGGGGCGGACGGAGGCCGGTGGGTGCAGATCATGGATGGCTACCCCAATCGTCTGAAAGCTGTTGTCGTGAACCCTGTCTCATAATGCCTCGTCGGCGGCATCTACGTCGATCAGAGTCTCCGCTCCGTTGGCGATGAGGAGTGGCTGCAGCAGAGGTCGGCATCTTCACTGCTACTTGGCCGAACCTGCCACGGTCCCAGTGTGCTGCTGGCCCAGTCTCGGGGCTGCACCGAATCTGGTTGGCTGCAGGCGAGCCTGAAGGGGTAAACCAACTGCTGCAGCTCCTTGGCATCGCACCCATGTCGGAGCGGTTACGAGGAGTCGAGCCCCGTCGGTGAATGAATGCTGTCGGGGCACTGGCCTACCCGCGCAAAGGCGAAACCTTCACCTCCTCGGAGCCGGGTTCGAGGTGTTGACGACTACCGCCTGGCGCTACGACATCGCCGTGTGGGCGGAAGTGACTCGCTCGTCAGAAACGTAGCGAACGTGTCGAGGGGCGGAGCTGGCGGGAGCGGAGCGACACGAGGGGTTGCGCACTATCCTGGTTCGCTTGCTGAGCCGTCGAGGGTGATCACCCGACATACCGATCGAGTACCCGTACTCACCGCAGAAGATTCCACTACTCGAAAGCCCTCGCTTCAGATCTCAGGAGCGGGGCTTTGTCATGGGCACACCGCGGAACTCACCGTGGTGATGTCTGTCGCCCTCCGGTGCCGACCCCCGCGGGTCGGCAGTCCGGAGATATCGAAAGGATATGTGATGTCGAAATTGGTTCGCCTGCGGGTGAATTCGAATGATGCGTGGACCAGGATCCGTGTCCCCCGGCAGGCTCGGCTTGTCTGGGGTCGCCCGGCCCTGGGGGTGATCGTGGGTATCCCGGGTGGTGGCAATCCCGAGCCGCCGACCGCGTGGGACACCTATTGGGAGGTTCCGAGCAACGCTGTCGCCGGCGAGGAGAACTATCTCATCCGGCGCGGTGTTCTTCCGGAGCTCACGGTGCCCAGTCCTGAACAGTCGCCGCAGGAGACGCCGAGCGAATCGGGTTTGTCGGGTGCGACGAGCTTCTTCGCTGAGGATGGCGCGGTGTTCTGGATCTATCGGGATCTCTTCGGCGCTGGGGGGAGCTACCCGGCCAACTAGCGGGGGCGAAAGCTCATCGCGAGATGAAACTGGCCCGCACTCGCTGAGTGCGGGCCGGTTTCGTGCTTCTGGCGACGCTAGGACGTACATCGGTGTCGGCTGGTGTGAAGAGTGTCGGCGCGACGATCGCTACGGTGCGATCCTGTGGTGGTCCTGGTGTGCAGGCGGAGTCCGGGTCGTGAACAGCTGTCGCGCACCGACATCCGTTCGATCTCGCTGACAGGGTCAACTTGCACGGATAGTCGGAAGATGTTGATGGCCAATCGATATGGTGCTGTTCCGGGGTAGGGGGCCAGGTCGCTTCCTCTGAATGTGAAGGAGAAGAAGATGCGCAAGCTGGCTGTGGGTGTAGCGTTCGCCGCTGTGCTCGGTGTCGCTGGGTGTAGTGGAGAGGAAGCGGCTCCCGCGCAGGCGACTGCGCCGGAACAGTCCGCGGCTCCCGGTGCGCCGGTCTCGCAGGAGAAGCAGCAGGACATGCGGATCACCGCCTCGGCGGCCGCGTTCGTTCCCGGTGTGTTCGACAAGGGGGTCCCGGCTACCGCGGTACTGGTGCTGGTCGAGAACACCAGCGCCGACAAGGTGGTGAAGGTGAACCCGCTCTACTTCTCCATCACCGACAGTGAGGGCGGCAAGCACTCGGTCGAGCTCGGCCTGGCCGACGATCAGATCGGCGCCGAAGACTTGCAGCCCGGTGAGAAGATCGAGGGCACCATCGCGGCCGAAGGTTCTTTCACCGCTGCCAAGGTCACCTTCAAGCCGCTGATCGGTGCGAATGTCACCGTGAATGTGACTCCCGCACAGTAGTCGCATGTGCTCGGCGTCCAGCCACCTCGGGCACATGAGCGGCGGCCTGAAACACGGGCCGGGTACCACTACTACCCCTGCCACGCCTCGACCAGAGGACGGCCGTGTTGCATGGCAACGCCCAGGTTGTCACCGGGCGGTGGTCCAATGGGATCAGGAGGCCCTCGTGCTCATCAAGTGTGCTGATTGCGTCACGATGTTCGACCCTCGCCCCACCGGGCGCGGGCCGAGACGTCAGCGGTGTCAGGAACACGTCAAGCGGCGTAAGGCGGAGTTGATTCGCGCTCGTGACGCGCTCAACCGGGCCGAGAAGTACGGGGTTGAGAGGGAACTTGTCATCGCGCGAGAGGTGTTCGAGCGGGATGGCTGGATGCGTCACCTGTGCGGAGGTCTGATACCGGAGCGCTTGCGGACAACCCGAGTTCTCGGCGGCCAACATGACCCGCTGTCCCCGGCTGTCGACCATGTGATTCCTCTGTCCAGAGGTGGCCCCCCACACGATGGAGAATTGTCGTGCTGCTCATTGGACGTGTAGTGCGCGCAAATTCAACATCGAGCGAGCCGAGACCAGCGCAGAACTGCCTGCTGACCGATCTGCTCCACGTGTTCCGGTGAAAGGCGACGAATGCAAGCTCGATGGGTGCCCGCGTCCAGTTGCCGGGCCCACGCAGCGAAAGCAAGCGCGCTGCCTGACCTGTGCGCAAGCTCGCGCGGAGCGCTAGAGACTTCCCGACGGTGGGACCTTCCGACGCTCAAGCGCTCGCGTTATGAGCGCTCGCGAGGCCTGGAACTACTGCGCGGTTTCGTCTACGCGCAGTGCTGGGTGCGGACGTTCGAGATTTCTGATTCAGGGTAGGTCGGCGGCGGTCGGGACGACTACGGCGTAGAGGTCGGTGAGGGTGGCGAGGGCGCTCGCGTGGAGTTGGGCGGCGGAGACCGTGGCCAAAGGGCGGGTGGTGCAGGCTTCGGCGATGACGGTGGGTTTGTTGCCGCGGAGGAAGGCGCCTTCGGTGGTGAAGGTGACGCACATGTGGGTCATGAAGCCGGCGATGATGACGGTGTCGTTGCCCGCAGCGTCGACGAGATCGCCGAGGTCGGTGTCGACGAAAGCGTTGGGGAAGGATTTGACGACAACGCTCTCGTCGGGGGCGGGGGCGACGGCGGGGTGGATGCGGCCGATGTCGGCGGTGATGTCGTAGGGGGTGTCCTTGCCGCCGTCGTGGATGACGTGGATGACGGTGGCGCCCGCGGCGCGGGCCTTGGTGAGGAGGTCGGCGGCGGCGTCGAGGGCGGGTTGCCAGCCGGTGAGTTCCATGACGCCCTGGGTGTAGGTGTTCTGGTAGTCGACGAGGATGAGGGTGGAGTCGGCGAGAACGGCGGGGGTTTCGTCGAGGCCGTTGAGTTCGCGCAGGGTGGTGGAGGTCATGGGATTCACCGTATGGACCTGCGGGAATGTCGGCAATGTCATGTAACCTGCAGATTCGGACATGGAGGTGATGGTGCCGGATCGGCTGGTGGTGATCGTGCTGTTCGATCGGGTGGATCTGCTCGATGTGACCGGGCCGCCGGAAGTCTTCTCGCTGTTGCAGCGGGAGATGGACGAGCCGACGGGGTATCAGGTGGTGCTGGCCGCGGCGACGATGGAACCGGTGACGACGTCGGCGGGGGTGCGGGTGCTGCCGGATGTGACTTTCGTGGAACTGGCTCAACGGCGAATCGACACGGTGGTTGTTCCGGGGGCTGTGGAGACCGACGGGGATCGTCGGGTGCGGGCGGTGGTCGATCCGGGGGTGGTCGATGCGGTGGGGGAGCTGGCGAAGGATGCGCGGCGGGTGGCGTCGGTGTGCGTGGGAGCGCATGTTCTCGCCGCGGCGGGGCTGCTCGATGGGAAGCGGGCGACGACGCATTGGTCGACGGCCAAACAATTGGCCGAGGAGCATCCGGCTGTTCGGGTGGATGCCGACCCGATCTACATTCGCGACGAGAACATTTGGACTGGTGCGGGTCTCACGGCCTGCCTGGATCTGACGCTGGCCCTGGTCGCCGACGATTTCGGTGACGAACTGGCTCTCCGCGTGGCCCGTCAACTCGTGATGTATCTCAAAAGGCCCAGTGGGCAAAGTCAATTCAGTGTTTCGCTGGATCCGGTTTCGACGACTCGGCGTATCGATGAACTGCGCCATTACATCTCGCGCAATATCGCGAAACCGTTGACGGTGACCGAGCTGGCCGGGCGGGCGCATGTGAGCGAGCGGCAGCTCACACGGGTGTTCCGCACCGAGCTCGGGATGACACCCGCGGCCTATGTGGAATCAGCCCGGGTGGAGGTGGCACGGCATCGGCTCGAGACCAGTGACGAGACGTTGCAGCGGATCGCGGTGGCGTGCGGGTTCAATACCGTCGATACGCTGACCCGCGCGTTCCGGCGCACCCTCGATACCACGCCGGCCGAATACCGCAACCGCTTCCGTATCGGCTGATCGCCGCGCCGTAGGATATGGCCCGGTCGGTGCTGTGGACGGTGAATGGCAAGGGGTTCGGTGTGGATGGATTGCAGTGGCCTACGTGGATTCTGATGACGTTGCTGTCGGCCATGAACAGCGTGCTGTGGCTGTTGGTCAGCGGGTCGGGATAAGTCGGTATTGCCACCAGGGGCGGGTGGGGAAGGCCGGGTCGTAGATGCGCAGGAGCAGGCGGCGTTCCAGGCCGGTGCTGCGTTCGCGGACCCGGAGGTAGCGGCGGGAGACGTCCTGGGCGCTGATCTCCGCGGCCCAGACCGGGTCCCAGTCGGGGGAGACGCTGCACGCGTCGGTGACCGCGGTGACGCGCTGGCTAGAGGCGAGTGGGGCGAGCATGCGGAAGGCGTGCACCATGAGCTGGGCCTCGGTGGTCCAGTCGAGGTAGGCCTTCTTCGCGGCGGGGTTGAGGAACATCCACTCGAGCATGTTCACGCCCGCGCCGAGGCCGGGGAACAGGCGCTGGTATTCGCTGTTGGCGGCGAGCATGTCGAGGGTGGGGAAGCGGAGATAGCAAGCCGGGTGGTTGAGGCTGGCCAGGTCGGTCAGGTCCTCGGCGGTGGGCGTGGCGGGCACGGGGCCGGAATCGACTGTGGGCAAACCGAGTACGAGGATGTGCTTGCGGTACCACAGCGGCACTTCGAGACTGTCGAAGAGCCGTTGCAGCATGGCGGTATTGGGCACCAGCGTGCCGGATTCGATCTGGCTGATCAGCAGCGGCGCCATCTGCGCGCGCATCGCCAGCTCCGAGCGCGCCAGGCCCGCGGCCATGCGGCGTTCGCGCAGATACACACTGAGAGCGGTACTGTCACCCATCCTGCAACCCCCGAGCCTCACCCCGACCGACGGTAGAACCCAGGGTACGCCGGGAAGATCACCAAGAGACGACAATCGGACCGGAGTCGAAACTCCGGGCCACTCAGTCGGTCTCGCGTTGTCTGCGGTCGCCCACCCGCATCACGGTGTGTGTGTTTCAGGGACCGAGAAGCGCGAGCGGTACGACAGCGATTCCATCGGGGCGACGGTATGCGTGTTCACCTGCGTAGACAACGGCTGCGTCGATGACATCTTCGCCGATGTGCTGTCGGAGCCAGTGCAGATGTTTTACATCGATATCGGTAACCCGATCCGCGAGTTTCACTTCGATCGGTAGTACGCGACCATCCTGGCGTTGCACGATGATGTCAATCTCATGGTCTCCATTGCGCGTGCGCAGGTGACCGACGTCAGCCTCCGCGGCCTGAGCGTAGGTCTGCACACTCATCGTGACGAGATGCTCGAACAGTGCGCCGAGAACCGTACCTTCACGTAGACGCCTACCACCTTGCTCGGCGCGCAGCAGAGCTCTGTCGTCGAGGCCGAGTAGCCGGGCTGCCAACGCTGGGTCGGCCAGTTGATGTTTGGGGGCCTGTCCGAGCCGGTCGAAGTGGTTCCGGCTCGGGATCCACGCCGGGACAGCATCGAGAAGCCATAGCGAGGCCAGGGTGTCGCGATACGCCAGTGTCGTTTCCCGAGCGGGTTTGCTCGGTAGTCCAGGCGTCGCGGCGTCGAGAATCTTGGAGTAGGCCGCCGTCGAGGAAGTCGCCGCCGCATACGCTGCCAGCCAGGCGCGAAGCACCTCCGGCTTACGGACCGGGTAGCCCTGTTCCGGGAACTCGCGCTGCACCACATTGTCGAGATAGGCGTCCAGCTCGACCCGGCGAACTCGGCGGGGAAGTGGGCGGATGGCGGGAAATCCAGAAGCGGTGATCTCCTCGACGTAATCGGCGAGCCGCATCCTGGTGGAACCATGGATGGCGCTCTCGCCGTCGAGGAGCTCCGACAGCCGCACCGTGCTGGTTTCGATGTGTCGTTCTGCGATGCTCAGCGGGCGCATGCGCATCGGCACGATTCGGCCCGCTCCGGAATGCACGACCGCTCCCCGCGGCGCCGAACTGCCTGCGATGATGAAATGCCCCGGCGGCGACCCGGCATCGACGGCATGCCTGATGTGGTCCCAGACTTCGGGCAGTCGCTGCCACTCGTCGACCAGGACGGGACCCGGCACGCTCGTCAGGATCGAGGGGTCGGCCATGATCAGCTCACGTTGCGCGGGCTGGCTGAGATCGAAGGTGTTCGCGACACGTTGGAGGGCTGTCGCGGTCTTGCCGACGCCTTTCGGGCCGAAGATCGCGAGTGCTCGAAGGTGCGGTTGAAGTTCGTCCAGAACAGGGTCAATGATCCGCTCGCGGTAGTCGACCATGTCGCTAGTCTACCAATCGCATGGCTTCTACTCTGCAATTAGCAGGAACTATACTCTGCCATTCGCAGGAAGGGTCATGCCCCTTTCTGTGGCTACCGGGTGAGCGGGTGGCCTGCTGGGTTCTGTTCTTTCCGGCCTAGCCGGGGCCGGGACGGCGAACGGCCCGGAGCTCGAAGCTCCGGGCCGTTCGCGTCAGGAAAAGGGGTGGGCCGTCAACCTCAGAAGGCGGCTTCGTCCAGGTCCATGATGTCGTTGTCCAGGTTGGCCAGGATGGCGCGGGTCGCGGTCAGCTCCGGCAGGATGTTGCGGGCGAAGAACTGCGCGGTGGCGACCTTGCCGGTGTAGAAGGCGATGTCGGAGCCGGTGGCGCCGTTGTCCAGGGCCGCGAGGGCGATCTCGGCCTGCTGCAGCAGCT
>NZ_JAQQFV010000023.1 GCF_029675105.1 Nocardia anocheti
GCACAGATCCCTGGTGACGTGGTTCGTGTCGCCGACGATGTTGAGGTGCGTCGCATCAGCACCCTCCTTGAGTCAGTCGGTCGCGCTGATGGCCAGCCGATCCGACTAGCAGAAAATTCGGGGATCGCATTTCAGGGCTGCATCGTCTTGGGGATGGGGTTCGTACTCGATGAAACCGAAGCGCAAGAGTGGATTGCCACTGATCCCCGCAATGCCGAAGTGCTCTTCTCCTACCTCAACGGAGAGGACCTCAACTCCCGGCCGGATGCGTCAGCGTCTCGGTGGGTGATCGACTTCAACGACCGCTCCGAGGCGGAGGCCGCCCATTACGCCCTGCCCTATAGTCGGCTCGTTGAACGGGTCAAGGCTGAGCGTCAGCGCGTAAAATCGGACGGTTCATTTGTGCTCCGTCGCCCACTCCCCGAGCGTTGGTGGCAGTACGGGGAAAAACGTCCAGCCATGCGTAAGGCGATTGCGCCATTGGCTGAAGTGTTGGTCATCGCTCGTGTCAGCAAGACCGTGATGCCGATGCGGGTTCCCACCGGCCAGATACCGAGTGAGGCCTGTGTGGTTTTCGCAACCGATAGCTATGGCGACCAGGCAGTATTATCCTCGAACGTACACCAGGTCTGGGCGATCACTTACGGGTCGGGACTGCGAAACGATCCGCGCTACACACCATCGGATGTGTTCGAAACCTTCCCTCGTCCCCGACAGGTAGACCAACTCGAGACGATCGGCCGCATCCTGGACAACGAGCGCCGCGCGATCATGTTGCGTCGCAACCTCGGCCTGACGAAGCTCTACAATCTCGTCAATGACCGCCGGATACCTCATGAAGACGACGACGATATTGCTCGCATTCGCGATATTCACGCAGAACTGGATGCAAAGGTATTAAACGCCTATGGCTGGTCTGATATTGCGCTCAGCCATGGGTTTCATGCGTACAGGAAAATGGAACGTTGGACCTTCAATCCAGCGGCTCGAACTGAAACCATGGATCGCTTGCTGCAAGAGAATCGCCTTCGGGCGACTTGCGGTCAGCGCGACCGTTATCTGGAAGTAAGTGAGAATGTCCGGGAAGGGGAAGGAACCCTGTTTTAATTCATAGGCCAGGATCTCGAGAAAAGAGTTCCCTCTTCCGCGTAGATCCCCCCTGGCGGGGCAGTTGCATGAGGCACATGCTCGCGCCTTGCTCTGCAATGATTCTCTTCCAGAAGTCGATCTAGCACTTCGATGCGAGCGCTTGGATTTATGGTCCAACGCTCGATCTGTCGGTAAGTGTGAAATCCGTGGGAAAGATATATATCCGACCACCCATATGCATCCACAACGGCGTAGTCGAGGTCAGCATGGATAGCTCGAAGGCGCGCGACATCCTGGTCGGCCGAGTCTGCGAGGGTAGGGTCATTGACAAGGTTGTAGAGTTTTGTCAAGCCAAGGCTGCGACGACGCATGATCTCGCGGCGTTCCTCATTCAGCAAATGACCGGAGCGTTCAAGTCGTTCAGTTGGCAGTGGATTGGGGAAAGTTTCGAACACATCAGAGGGTGAGTAGTTTACGTCAGAGCGCATCGTTGAACCGTATTTCATGGCCCAGACTTGGTGCACATTCGATGACAGTACAGCTTGTACGCTGTAGCTGGCAGAGGCGAACACTCCAAGCTTGTGGCTAAACACCTGCCGAGTTCGTACCCGCATCGGCATCACGGTCTTGCTGACAAGTGCGATGACCAACACTTCAGAAAACTCAGTGATCGCTTTGCGCATTGCTGGCCGCGCCCGAAGGAAAAGCCACCACGGTGTATCACGTACGGCCTTCGGCTTGCTCGCCCGCTCCGGTTTGACCTGTTCTGTCAGCCGACCATAGGGCAGGGCGTAATGGGCGGCCTCCGCCTCGGAGCGGTCGTTGAAGTCGATCACCCACCGAGACGCTGACGCATCCGGCCGGGAGTTGAGGTCCTCTCCGTTGAGGTAGGGGAAGAGCACTTCGGCATTGCGGGGATCAGTGGCAATCCACTCTTGCGCTTCGGTTTCATCGAGTACGAACCCCATCCCCAAGACGTAGCATCCGATGAACCCGATGCCGGAGTTCTCATCCAACCGAACCGGACTTCCTTCGACGCGACCTGTTGGTTCAAGGAGGGTGCTGATACGACGTACCTCGACATCGTCGGCGACACGAGGGACAGGTTCGGGGACCGGATA
>NZ_JAQQFV010000024.1 GCF_029675105.1 Nocardia anocheti
GAGAGTCTTCAACGGAGAGTTTGATTCTGGCTCAGGACGAACGCTGGCGGCGTGCTTAACACATGCAAGTCGAGCGGTAAGGCCCTTCGGGGTACACGAGCGGCGAACGGGTGAGTAACACGTGGGTGATCTGCCTCGTACTTCGGGATAAGCCTGGGAAACTGGGTCTAATACCGGATATGACCTTCGGATGCATGTCCGTGGGTGGAAAGATTTATCGGTACGAGATGGGCCCGCGGCCTATCAGCTTGTTGGTGGGGTAATGGCCTACCAAGGCGACGACGGGTAGCCGACCTGAGAGGGTGACCGGCCACACTGGGACTGAGACACGGCCCAGACTCCTACGGGAGGCAGCAGTGGGGAATATTGCACAATGGGCGGAAGCCTGATGCAGCGACGCCGCGTGCGGGATGACGGCCTTCGGGTTGTAAACCGCTTTCGACTCCGACGAAGCGAGAGTGACGGTAGGAGTATAAGAAGGACCGGCCAACTACGTGCCAGCAGCCGCGGTAATACGTAGGGTCCGAGCGTTGTCCGGAATTACTGGGCGTAAAGAGCTTGTAGGCGGTTCGTCGCGTCGTTTGTGAAAACTTGGGGCTCAACCTTAAGCTTGCAGGCGATACGGGCGGACTAGAGTACTTCAGGGGAGACTGGAATTCCTGGTGTAGCGGTGAAATGCGCAGATATCAGGAGGAACACCGGTGGCGAAGGCGGGTCTCTGGGAAGTAACTGACGCTGAGAAGCGAAAGCGTGGGTAGCGAACAGGATTAGATACCCTGGTAGTCCACGCCGTAAACGGTGGGTACTAGGTGTGGGTTTCCTTCCACGGGATCCGTGCCGTAGCTAACGCATTAAGTACCCCGCCTGGGGAGTACGGCCGCAAGGCTAAAACTCAAAGAAATTGACGGGGGCCCGCACAAGCGGCGGAGCATGTGGATTAATTCGATGCAACGCGAAGAACCTTACCTGGGTTTGACATACACTGGAAACCTGCAGAGATGTAGGCCCCCTTGTGGTCGGTGTACAGGTGGTGCATGGCTGTCGTCAGCTCGTGTCGTGAGATGTTGGGTTAAGTCCCGCAACGAGCGCAACCCTTATCTTATGTTGCCAGCGCGTTATGGCGGGGACTCGTGAGAGACTGCCGGGGTCAACTCGGAGGAAGGTGGGGACGACGTCAAGTCATCATGCCCCTTATGTCCAGGGCTTCACACATGCTACAATGGCCGGTACAGAGGGCTGCGATACCGTGAGGTGGAGCGAATCCCTTAAAGCCGGTCTCAGTTCGGATCGGGGTCTGCAACTCGACCCCGTGAAGTTGGAGTCGCTAGTAATCGCAGATCAGCAACGCTGCGGTGAATACGTTCCCGGGCCTTGTACACACCGCCCGTCACGTCATGAAAGTCGGTAACACCCGAAGCCGGTGGCCTAACCC
>NZ_JAQQFV010000025.1 GCF_029675105.1 Nocardia anocheti
TGTGGGGTGATGGCGTGCCTTTTGAAGAATGAGCCTGCGAGTCATCGGTGTGTGGCGAGGTTAACCCGTGTGGGGTAGCCGTAGCGAAAGCGAGTCCGAATAGGGCGTTTGAGTCGCACATTATGGACCCGAAGCGGAGTGATCTACCCATGGCCAGGGTGAAGCGACGGTAAGACGTCGTGGAGGCCCGAACCCACTTAGGTTGAAAACTGAGGGGATGAGCTGTGGGTAGGGGTGAAAGGCCAATCAAACTCCGTGATAGCTGGTTCTCCCCGAAATGCATTTAGGTGCAGCGTCACGTGTTTCACGCCGGAGGTAGAGCTACTGGATGGCCTAGGGGGCCCACAAGCTTACCGAAGTCAGCCAAACTCCGAATGCCGGTGTGTGAGAGCGTGGCAGTGAGACTGCGGGGGATAAGCTTCGTAGTCGAGAGGGAAACAGCCCAGATCGCCGGCTAAGGCCCCTAAGCGTGTACTAAGTGGAAAAGGATGTGGGGTCGCTTAGACAACCAGGAGGTTGGCTTAGAAGCAGCCACCCTTGAAAGAGTGCGTAATAGCTCACTGGTCAAGTGATCCTGCGCCGACAATGTAGCGGGGCTCAAGTACACCGCCGAAGCCGCGGCATTCACACATTATTCTGCTTTCGAGCCAGGAGTGTGGATGGGTAGGGGAGCGTCCTGTGGCCGTGGAAGCAGCAGTGTGAACTAGCTGTGGAGGCCACGGGAGTGAGAATGCAGGCATGAGTAGCGAAAGACGAGTGAGAAACTCGTCCGCCGAATGACCAAGGGTTCCTGGGCCAGGTTAATCCGCCCAGGGTGAGTCGGGACCTAAGGCGAGGCCGACAGGCGTAGTCGATGGACAACGGGTTGATATTCCCGTACCCGTGTATCCGCGCCCAATGGCGAATCAGTTGTGCTAATCGTCCAAATGTTTTCTTATCGAGCCTTCGGGTGAGAGGGAGAATTGCTGCACGAGACCCTGGCTGTAGTAGTCAAGCGATGGGGTGACGCAGGAAGGTAGCTGGGCCAGGTGATGGAATACCTGGTGTAAGCCTGTAGGG
>NZ_JAQQFV010000026.1 GCF_029675105.1 Nocardia anocheti
GCGAAGCTGAGAATTTAAGCCCCGGTAAACGGCGGTGGTAACTATAACCATCCTAAGGTAGCGAAATTCCTTGTCGGGTAAGTTCCGACCTGCACGAATGGCGTAACGACTTCTCTGCTGTCTCAACCACAGACTCGGCGAAATTGCATTACGAGTAAAGATGCTCGTTACGCGCGGCAGGACGAAAAGACCCCGGGACCTTCACTATAGCTTGGTATTGGTGTTCGGTACGGTTTGTGTAGGATAGGTGGGAGACTGTGAGACATGCACGCCAGTGTGTGTGGAGTCGTCGTTGAAATACCACTCTGATCGTATTGGGCTTCTAACTTCGGACCATGATCTGGTTCAGGGACAGTGCCTGGTGGGTAGTTTAACTGGGGCGGTTGCCTCCCAAAATGTAACGGAGGCGCCCAAAGGTTCCCTCAGCCTGGTTGGCAATCAGGTGTCGAGTGCAAGTGCACAAGGGAGCTTGACTGTGAGAGTGACAGCTCGAGCAGGGACGAAAGTCGGGACTAGTGATCCGGCACCGGCAAGTGGAAGCGGTGTCGCTCAACGGATAAAAGGTACCCCGGGGATAACAGGCTGATCTTCCCCAAGAGTCCATATCGACGGGATGGTTTGGCACCTCGATGTCGGCTCGTCGCATCCTGGGGCTGGAGTAGGTCCCAAGGGTTGGGCTGTTCGCCCATTAAAGCGGCACGCGAGCTGGGTTTAGAACGTCGTGAGACAGTTCGGTCTCTATCCGCCGCGCGCGTTAGAAACTTGAGGAAGGCTGTCCCTAGTACGAGAGGACCGGGACGGACGAACCTCTGGTGTGCCAGTTGTTCCGCCAGGGGCACTGCTGGTTGGCTACGTTCGGAAGGGATAACCGCTGAAAGCATCTAAGCGGGAAGCCTGTTCCAAGATGAGGTTTCTCTCCCACTTGATGGGTTAAGGCCCCCTACAGACCATGGGGTTGATAGGCCGGAACTGGAAGCCAGGTAACTGGTGTAGGTGACTGGTACTAATAGGCCGAGGGCTTACTA
>NZ_JAQQFV010000027.1 GCF_029675105.1 Nocardia anocheti
GAGCTCCTAACAGGTTCTGTCGGGTAGCAGCGAGTCCTGTTGTAGTGCAGGATGTTTCGTCGTGGCAGCGCCGTGGATCGTGGACGACCAGTTATGGGCAGTGATCGAACCGCTACTACCGGTCAAGGCGGCGGGAACACCGGGACCAGCGCGGATGAACGATCGGCTTGTCCTGCAAGGGATCTTGTTCGTGCTGATCACCGGCATCGGGTGGGAGGACCTGCCCCAGGAGCTGGGGTTCGGGTCCGGGATGACCTGCTGGCGGCGGCTACGGGACTGGCAGGCCGCCGGGGTGTTCGAGGCCATGCACGCCACGATGCTCGCCCACTGCCACCGCGCGGGACTGATCGATTTCGACCGCGTCATCCCCGACGGCTCACACGTGCGGGCCAAAAAAGGGGCACCGACACCGGCCCCAGCCCGGTCGACCGCCGCAAAGCCGGAGCCAAACACCACATCCTGACCTGCGGCAACGGTCTCCCGCTCGCGGTCGTACAGTCAGCGGCCAACGTCAATGACCATCTCGTGCTGCCTGTGTTACTCGATCGAGTGCGGCCGCTACGAGGACGCCCCGGCAGACCACGCGAGAAGATCACGACCCTGATCGCGGACAAGGGCTACGACTATCCGCGGGTCTACGACGAGCTCGAGCGCCGGCGGATCACCGGGTATATCCCACGACGCGGCACCCGCGACAAGGTGACCGCCGGCCGCTGGATCGTCGAGCAAACCCTGGCCTTGCTGCACCAATACCGGCGCTTGGCCGTCCGTTGGGAACGTCGTACTGACATCCATCAGGGATTCCTCGATCTCGCCGCCGCGTTGATCTGCTGGCGACGAC
>NZ_JAQQFV010000028.1 GCF_029675105.1 Nocardia anocheti
AAGGCGGGCCGTCCGCCGAAATGGACGAAACGGCAGCTCATCGACGGGATCCGGTGGCGGTGCCGGGTCGGGTCTCCGTGGCGGGACGTGCCGGCCGAGTACGGATCCTGGCAGGCGGTCTACGGATTGTTCCGACGCTGGCAACGAGCCGGAACGTGGTCGGCGATCGTGACGTCGCTGCGGGTCCTGGCTGATGCTGCCGGGATCATCGATTGGCAGGTCAGCGTCGACTCGACGATCACGCGTGCGCACCCGCATGCCGCTGGCGCCCGCCGTGAGGGCGCCAGGCAGGCCGAGCCACCGGCCGGTCCGGGGCAATGCGAGCCGCCCGATCACGGGCTGGGGCGGTCGCGGGGCGGGTGGACCAGCAAGCTGCATCTGGCGTGTGACCAGGGCTGCCGGGTGCTGTCGGTGCTGGTGACCGCTGGCCAGACAGGTGATAGTCCGCAGTTCACCGCGGTCCTCGACGCGATCGTGGTGCCGAAACTCGGTGGCGGCCGGGCGCGGGTGCGGCCCGGTCGGGTCCTGGCCGACAAGGCCTATTCCAGCCGCTCGAACCGGGAATGGTTACGCCGTCGCGGGATCGCGGCGACTATTCCGGTCCCGGCCGACCAGGCCGCGCACCGGCGGCGGCGTGGCAGTGCCGGTGGGCGGCCTCCAGCGTTCGATCCGGTCCGCTACCGCGACCGCAACGTGGTCGAGCGTGGCATCAACCAGCTCAAACAGCATCGCGCGGTGGCGACCAGGTTCGACAAACTCGCTGTCCGTTATCAGGCCACGATCGATATCGCAG
>NZ_JAQQFV010000029.1 GCF_029675105.1 Nocardia anocheti
TCGTGATAGGTGATGTTCTGCGACACCGACGCCACCGGCACCAGCTTCTTCTGCCGCACCAACCGGTTCAGCAACTGGGTGTGGTGCACCACCTCGTAGGTGCCACCGACCTGCGGGTACTCGTTGTTGAGCGCGTTGAAGCAATGCGCACACGTGACCACGATCTTCTTCTTGGACTGCTCGACACCCTCGAACACCGAGTTGATGACCTCGATGTTCTGCATCGCCAACTGCTGGAACAGGAACTCGTTACCCGCACGACGCGCCGAGTCACCGGTGCAGGTCTCCTCCGCACCCAACACCATGAACTTCGTCCCCGCGGTGGCCAGGAGTTCGGCCACGGCCTTGGTGGTCTTCTTCGCCCGGTCCTCGTAGGCACCGGCACAACCCACCCAGAACAGGTACTCATACCCGTCGAAGCTGTCGGCGTCCTTACCGAAGACCGGGATGTCGAAATCGACTTCCTTGATCCAGTTCA
>NZ_JAQQFV010000003.1 GCF_029675105.1 Nocardia anocheti
GGCGTTGGCGGGTACGTCGGATATCGAGACGCTGCGTGGTCGGGTGTCGAAGTTGGCGCAGAGTGTCCCGCTCTACCAGGGCCTCGAAGACTGGAACCTGCTCTGATCGGCCGCGAGCCGAGCACGACGCGGGATCCAGGAGAACAGTGATGACCAGACAACCCGCCGCCGGATACTCGGTGGCCGAGAGCCTGCGCACCCACTCGGGGCGCGGGGTGCCGTTCTCGGTGGAGTTCAATCCGCCGCGCGACAGCGCGGGCGAGGCCCGGCTCTGGCGGACCGTGCGCGACTTCGAACGCATGCATCCGGCCTTCGTGTCCATGACCTACGGCGCGGGCGGCTCCACCAAGGACCGCACCGTGCGCATCACCGGTGACCTGGCCAGGGAGACGACGCTGCTGCCCGTCGCCCATCTGACCGCCGTCGGCCACAGCGTGGCCGAACTGCGCTCGCTGGTCGGCTCCTACGCCGATTCCGGTATCCGGAATCTGCTGGTGCTGCGCGGTGACCCGCCGGGAGATCCGTTGGGGCCGTGGACGAAACACCCCGAGGGCGTGGACTACGCAGAGGAACTCGTGCGGATCGTGCGCGATCTCGGCGACTTCCACGTCGGCGTCGCCTCGTTCCCCCAGGGCCACCACCGCTCCCCGGACCTGGCGCACGACACCCGGCATCTGGTGGCGAAACTGCGTGCGGGCGCAGAGTATTCGATCACCCAGATGTTCTTCGACGTCGAGCACTACCTGCGGCTGCGGGACCGGGTGAGCGCGCTGGACCCGATCGAGGGCGCCAAACCGATCATCCCGGAACTGATGCCCATCACCTCGCTGCGCACGGTGGCGCGCGCCGAGGAACTGAGCGGGCGTCCCCTGCCCGCCGCGGTCATGGACCGGCTGCTTCGCGCGGCGGGGTCCGGTCCGGAGCCGGATCAGGCGGCGGTCCGCGCCGAAGGCATTACCCTGGCCACGGAGATGGCCGAACGCCTCATCCGCGAAGGCGCACCGTGCCTGCACTTCATCACGCTGAACTTCGCGAAGGCGACCGGTGAGGTGCTGACCAATCTGGGGTACGGCGTCACGGAGGCACCGCTGGCGGTGCGCTGAGCGACGCTCGCCGCCCGGACGGTCCCGCACCGTCCGGGTGGCTGTCCGCCTCCGCCGAACAGAGGAAGACACGATGACCGACTCCCTGCTGCTGTCGCGCCGCGACCTGGAATTCCTGCTCCACGACTGGCTCGACGTCACCTCGCTGACCAGCAGGCCGCGTTTCGCCGACCACGATCGGGGCACCTTCGACGCGGTGCTCGAGCTCAGCGAGGCCATCGCCACCCGGCACTTCGCCACCCACAACAAGAAGAGCGACGCCGAGGAACCGCGTTTCGACGGCGAGCGGGTGCACATGATCCCCGAGGTGCGCGAGGCGCTGAAGGTCTTCACCGAGGCCGGGCTGATCGGTGCCGCGATGGACTACGAGATCGGGGGCATGCAGTTGCCCGCGGTCGTCGCCGGTGCGTGCACGGCGTGGTTCCAGGCCGCCAATGTGGGCACCGCGGCCTACCCGTTCCTCACCGTCGGCAACGCGAACCTGCTGCTGGCACACGGCAGCGCGGAACAGATCGAGACCTTCGTGCGGCCCATGGTCGAGGGCCGATTCTTCGGCACCATGTGCCTGTCGGAACCGCAGGCGGGTTCGTCACTGGCCGACATCACCACCCGGGCCGTCCCCCAGGACGACGGCAGCTACCGGATCACCGGCACGAAGATGTGGATCTCCGGCGGCGAGCACGAACTGTCGGACAACATCGTGCACCTGGTCCTCGCCAAGATCCCCGGCGGCCCGGCCGGGGTGAAGGGGATCTCGCTGTTCATCGTGCCCAAGTTCCTCGTCGACACCGACGGCGCGCTCGGGGAACGCAACGACGTGGTGCTGGTCGGGCTCAACCACAAGATGGGCTATCGCGGCACCACCAACACCCTGCTCAACTTCGGCGAGGGCACACACACCCCCGGCGGCGCGGCGGGCGCGGTCGGCTATCTGGTGGGGGAGGCGAACCACGGGCTCGCCTACATGTTCCACATGATGAACGAGGCCCGCGTCGGTGTCGGACAGGGCGCCACGGCGCTGGGCTACACCGGCTATCTGCACGCGCTGGACTACGCGCGCACCCGTCCGCAGGGGCGCGCGCTCGGCGTGAAGGACCCGTCCGCGCCGCAGGTGCCGATCATCGAGCACGCCGATGTGCGGCGCATGCTGTTGGCGCAGAAGAGCTATGTCGAAGGCGCGCTGGCGTTCAACCTCTACTGCTACCGGCTGCTGGACGAGGAACACACCGCCGAGCGGGAAGCCGACCGCACTCGCACCCGGCTGCTGCTCGACGTGCTGACCCCGATCGCCAAGAGCTGGCCGTCGCAGTGGTGTCTGGCGGCCAACGATCTGGCCATCCAGGTGCACGGCGGCTACGGCTACACCCGCGAATACAACGTCGAACAGTTCTACCGCGACAACCGGCTCAACCCCATCCACGAAGGCACCCACGGCATCCAGGGCCTGGACCTGCTCGGCCGGAAAGTGGTGATGCACAACGGCGCCGGGCTCGCCCTGCTGCTCGAGACCATCGGGGCGACCACCGCGAAGGCCAGCGCCGCCGGTGGAGAGGCCGCCGAGCTGGCGGCCCAGCTCGACCGCACCGCCGCCCGCATCGCGACGACCACCGCCACCCTGTGGTCGACCGGCGATCCCGCGACCGCCCTGGCCTACGCCTCGACCTACCTGGAGGCCGTCGGTCACGTGGTGCTGGCCTGGATCTGGCTCGAACAGTTCCTGGCGCTGGGGGACGGGACCGACGCCTTCCGCGAGGGCAAGCGCCAGGCCGCCCGCTACTTCTTCCGCGTCGAACTTCCGCGCACCGGACCACAATTCGACCTGCTCGACAGCCTCGACACCACCACCAGGGACTGCCGTCCCGAATGGTTCTGACCGGCCCTCAGGACGCGGGCGCGGTACAACTGGCCGATCCCGGTGAGCACCGCCCCCACCGCGGGCATCGGATCGATGCCATCCACGGCGTGGAACCGTGCACCTGCTGCCCGGTGATCGTGATCTTGATCAGGCTCGACGCCCCGAACTGGTTGCTCACCCGATAGCCGACATACCCCTTGGGCATCGGCACCACGTGGAAACCGAAAGCCATGGTCGGCGAAGGGTTGTCGAGCGCGCCCGCCGCGAGCATGGCGCGGGCGCCGCCCTGCTCGTCGACCGGCGGACCCTCCTCGGCGGGCTGGAAGACGAACAGGACCGTCCCCGCGAGCCGATCGCGCACCCCGGCCAGCACCGTCGCGGCACCCATCAGCATCGCCGTGTGGCAGTCGTGCCCACAGGCGTGGGCGACGGGAAACGGTCCGCATCGGCACGCAAGGCGATCACCGCGTGGCCGGGGCGGCCGCCTCTGAGCACACCGACGACCCCGTTCCCGGCGATCCCGGTGCGCACCTCGTCGAGCCCGAGGGTGTTCAGATGATCGGCGACCAAGCGCGCGGTCTTCACCTCGCGATTGGACAGTTCGGGATGCTGATGCAGCGTGCGACGCCAGGCGACGACCTGATCGGCGACCGCTTCGGCTCGCGAATCCAGTTCGGCATAGATCGAGTCCTCGGTCATCGGCTACTTCGATTCTGGGCGGCGCGGGGCGATGAGGGACTGCGGATCGACTCCCGGATGGTAGCTGAACGGATGCTGGAATTCGGGACCGCTCGCGCGTTGTAGGGTGGGCTCGTGCCCATGCCCGACACGGACAAGCCCGCCCGGGTGACCAAGCGCCGCGCCGAGACCAGGGCACGGTTGCTGGACGCCGCCTTCCGGGTGTTCGCCGAGAAGGGCTTCGGTCTCACCCGCATCGAGGACGTCTGCTCGGCCGCCGGATACACCCGCGGCGCGTTCTACTCGCAGTTCGCCAGTCTCGACGAGTTGTTCTTCGTCCTCTACGACCAGCGGGCCACCCTGATCACCGAGCAGGTGCGTCGGGCGCTGGTGGGCGTCGAGAACCCGGACGATCTGTCGGAGTTCGTCGACCGACTCGCCGCGACCCTGCTGCTCGATCGCGACTGGCTGCTGGTCAAGACCGACTTCCTCACCCACGCCGCGCGCAATCCGGAACTCGCCGAGCGGCTGGTGGCCCATCGCGCCGATCTGCGCACCGCCATCGAGACCAAGCTGGCCGGTGGTGGGTTCGCGCTGCCCACCTCGATGGGCACGATCGCCGAGGCCGCGCACGCGGTGGTGGCGGCCTACGACGGGGTCACCGTGCAGTTGCTGCTCGATCGCGATCAGGCGGCGGCGCGGGAATGGCTCGGCCGGTTGATCACCCGGCTCACGGTGGCCGACACCACGCCGCGGCCCTGATCCGACGCGTCAGACCTCGGTCGCCGCCGCCCGCCCCGCCGCGCGACCGGAGAAGACACAGCCGCCGAGGAAGGTGCCCTCCAGCGAGTTGTAGCCGTGCACCCCGCCGCCACCGAAACCCGCCGCCTCGCCCGCGGCGTAGAGGCCGGGGATCGGGGCGCCGTCGCCGCCGAGGGCGCGGGAATCGAGGTCGGTCTGGATGCCGCCCAAGGTCTTTCGTGTCAGCACGTGCAGTTTGACGCCGATCAGCGGTCCGGCGGCGGGGTCGAGCAGACGGTGGGGTGCGGTGGTGCGCATGAGCCGGTCGCCGAGGTAGCGCCGGGAATTGTGGATGCCCTGGATCTGCGCGTCCTTGCTGAAGGCGTTGTCCACCTGGAGGTCTCGGGCGAGGATCTGTTCGCGCAGGACCGCCGGGCTGAGCAGGGGCTCGTCGGTGAGTCCGTTCATCTTCGCCACGAGCTCTTCGAGGGTGTCGGCGACGACGAAATCCGCGCCGTTGTTCTTGAACGCCTCCACCGGCGCCGGGGCGCCCTTGCCGAAGACCCGTTCCCGCACCAGGGCTTTGCGGTCGCGCTGGGTGATGTCGGGATTCTGCTCGGAGCCCGAGAGCGCGAATTCCTTGGCGATGATGCGCTGGGTGGTGACGAACCAGGAGTGGTCGTAGGGCGCGATCTCGGGCGTGGTGCGCAGGTAGCGCAGGGTGCCGAGGGTGTCGTAACCGGGTAGGTAGGGGGCGGGTAGGCGGCGGCCGAGGGCGTCGAACCGCAGCGAGGACGGGCCGGGCAGGATGCGGATGGCGTGCTCGGGCCAGATCGGGTTCCAGTTCTGGATGCCCTCGGTGTAGTGCCACATGCGGTCGCGATTGACGAGCCGGACCCCGGCCTCGGCGGCGATGTCGAGCATGCGGCCGTCGACGTAGGCCGGGACGCCGGTGATCATGCGCGTGGGCGGGGTGCCCATCCGCTCGGGCCAGTAGCGGCGCACGATGTCGTGGTCGCCGCCGATGCCACCGGTCGCCAGGACCACCGCCGCGGCCGAGAACTCGAACTCGCCGACGACCTCGCGGTTGGAGGGCACGCCGCGTGCGGTGTCGTCCTCGGCGAGGATCGCGCCGCGCACCCCGGTGACGGCGCCGTCGGTGCGCACCAGTTCGTCCACGCGGTGACGGTGGCGGAACCGCACCAGCCCCGTCTCGGCCGCCCGGAGCGCGGATTCGACGAACGGGCCGACGACGCCGGTGCCGGTGCCCCAGGCGATGTGGAACCGCGGCACGGAGTTGCCGTGGCCGTCGGCGCGCAGGTCACCGCGTTCGGCCCAGCCGACCGAGGGTAGGAAGGAGATGCCGAGATCGGTGAGATACCGGCGCTTCTCGCCCGCGGCGAACTCGACGTAGGCGCGAGCCCACCGCTGTGCCCAGCGGTCCTCGTCGTCGAGCCGGTCGAAGGCGGCGCTGCCCGACCAGTCGCTCCAGGCCAGGTCCAGGGAATCCCGCACGCCGAGGCGGCGCTGCTCGGGACTGTCGACCAGGAAGATCCCGCCGAACGACCAGAACGCCTGCCCGCCCAGATCGGCGGCGTTCTCCTGATCGACCACCAGCACCCGCTTGCCCTGACGGGTCAGCTCATAGGTCGCGACCAGCCCGGCGAGCCCCGCGCCGACGACGATGACATCGGCCTCCATACGCCGACCTCCGTTCCCTCACCCGGCAGCATTCGGCTACCTAGCTGTATCGGATACGTTATTGCATCAGATGTCGAAACGCATCGTAACAGGGGGGGGTGCGCGGGGATCGTCGCGATGGGCGTCAGATCATGAATTCTGGGTGGCGGCGGTGATCACGGTCATGTCGAAATAGTCGCGCCAGGCACGGATTCGGCCGTTCTCGATCTCGAACACTCCCGCGACCGGCAGGTCGATGACGGTGCCGTCGATGCTGAATCGGTCGGTCCGCTCGTTGAACACCGTCGTCCCGTCGACGAACTGACGATGGATCGTGAATTCGATACCGCCGAACGTGTCGAGGAAACCGCGTAGGAATTCGGTGATCGCGGCCTTCCCGGTAATCGGCTGCATCGGAATGTTGTGGTACACCGCGTCTTCGGTGAAGTACTCGGCCAGTTCGTCGGCACCCGCGGCGGCCCACCGCGCGCAGAACTCGGTGACGATCGCGGCGGGATCGGTACTGGGGGACATGATGATTCCTTCCGTGGGTGCCGACCTGGCTGGTCACCGCGGCCGGGGGTCGGGCTGTGGTGCTCAGAGGTGTTCGCGCAGGGACCTCCCGGTGGCGGTCAGCGCGGCGAGGTAGTGGTCGCGCTCCGGCTTCGGCACGGCGGTGCGCAGGGGGCCGATGAGGACTTCGGCCAGGGGCGTTCCGTCCACCTCGAGGACCGGTGCCGACAGGTAGCTGATCGGCAGCGGCGCGTCGCTCGCGAGTTCCTCGGCGCGGTAGGCATTGCCGCTGATGCCGCCGAGCAGGGCGAAGATGCGGTCCCGCAGCGCGCTGCTGGCGGGATCGTGGGCCAGGTGCTCGACCACGTCGGCCAGGATGTCCAGGGTGGCGAGGCTGTTCGCGTCGACGCCCCACACGGCGGCACCGAGGGTGTGGACCTCGGCGAGCAGGTGTTCGTAGTCGGCGCGCTCCTCGGGGTCCGCCGCCGCGAGCCAGGACCGTCGGACGGATTCGGGGGAGTGGGCGACGACCGTCGCGGCGGCGGGCGGGATCAGCGGCAGCCGGGTGCCCGCCGCGATCCCCGCCGGAATCCGGCCGCGGTTTTCGACGACCGCGACGAACCGGATCTCCGCGCCGTCGACGCGGATCAGCGCCACCCCGCAGTCGACCTCGTTCGCCAGCTCGTGCAGCGCGGTGCGCAGCGGATCACCGCCCGCGAGCTTGCTCTGCTGCTGGTCGGCGACCCGCAGCAGGCCGGGGCCGACCTCGTAGGTCAGATCGGCGCGCCGGTTCACCCAGGCGCGGGCGCGCAGCGCGGAGAGCACATTGCCGACCGTGGAGCGGCTCAGGGCGAGGCTGTCGGCGATCTGGGCGGAGGTCTGCGGTCGCGGCGCGGCCGCCAGCAACTCCAGCACCGACACCACCCGCTGGGTCGGCGGCGACAGTTCCCCGGACTCGGCCTTGTCGGTCGGCACCGCACCTCCTGCAGTCAGCACTCACGTCACTATATGCATCGCCGGTGACGAATAGCTGCACTGTTTCTCGCTCGGGCCACCGTCCGCGTCGCGCGAATCTCATCCGCAGCGGGTGAGGTGGCGTTCCCGCTCCGGACCTACCGTCACGGAGGCAGGAGGCAACCGCGCGTGGAAAGGGCGGTCGTGATGACGGGGTACTGGAACGGCTACCCGACGCGGGGCGATATCGCCAGGGCCTACGACGAGCTGGACTACAACCGGGCGCTGGCGATGTACCGGTTCTTCTATCCGACGGTGTCGCTCGAGGCGACGTGGCGGGGAAATATCGCGGCGGGGGCGGTGCCTAATCAGGTGATGGCGCTGTTGGTCGGCACGCCCGATCAGTACGTGTTCACCGCGAATTCCGATACGCCGTATTCCGGGTTGACCATCGACCTGTCCGACGGGCCGATGGTCATCGACATTCCGCCCGGACCGCTGATGGGGACGGCCAACGACCTCAATCAGCTGTGGGTGCTCGATCTGGGTCTGCCCGGCCCGGCGGGCGCGGCGGGCGGACGGCACGTGCTGCTGCCACCGAGCTACGACGGCCCGATCCCGGAGGACCATTTCGCGGGCTCGGCGACGACGAATCGGGTGTTGGTGCTGGTGCGGGCCCTGCCCGAGGGCGCGGATATCGACGGTGCGATCGAGCGGATGAAGCAGGTGCGGGTGTATCCGCTCGGCCACGACCCGGACTCGAATCCCCTCGACTGGGTGGACCTCTCGGTGCACCGAGGACTGGACTTCTCGCCGGTGTACTGGGAGACCGGGCTCGACTACTGGCACGTCCTGCACGAGATCCTGCAGACCGAACCGCCGAACCCCGACTACCGCTACCAGTACGGCGAACTCGCCGCGCTGGGCATCACCCGCGACGCGCCATTCGCGCCGGATCGACGCCAGGCCGCCATCCTCACCGACGCGGCCCGGCGCGGGCACCTGCACCTGTGCGCGCAGGCCTTCGCCGATCGCCGACCCGACCGGGTCGTGTGGCCGGACAGTCGGTGGGAGTGGGCGGTCCTGCGCCCGGAGAACGGCACCTTCGACACCGGCGACTACGTCGACCTCTACGCCAGGGAGAAGTGGTTCTACCAGGCGCAGATCGAGTCCCCGGCGATGTTCGCCCGGCATCCGGGGGCGGGCTCGCTGTACTGGCTCGGCCTGCGCGACGTCCACGGCGACTACCTCGACGGCGGCGGTTTCTACAGCCTGCGGGTGCCCCAGCCGGTCCCGGCGAAGCTGTTCTGGTCGATCACCGTCTACGACGCGCGCACCCGCAGCGAGATCCAGGCGCCCCAGCACCGCGCGGCCCTGCGCTCGATGTTCGAACTCGCCGACATCGACACCGAACAACCCCTCACCCTCTACTTCGGCCCCACCCCACCACCGAACACCCCGACCGACCGCTGGGTCCAAACCGTCCCCGGCGCAGGCTGGTTCGCCTACTTCCGCATCTACGGCCCCGAGGATTCGGCCTTCGACGGCACCTGGCAACTGCCGGATTTCCGGCGCCACTGAGGCGGCTGACTCAGCCCACCCGGTCGAGCTCGGTGTCAGACCGTCGTGTTCTCCAGGTCGAGCAGGGCTTGGTCGAGACCGGTGAGCAGCTGTTGGAGGCGGGGGACGGTGCGGCGGCAGCCGACGATGCCGAAGTGCATGGCGCCGCCGGAGCTGACGGTGGTGATGTTGACCGCTTGGCCGTCGAGCGGGATGGAGGCTGGATAGACCGCCTCCAGCCGTAAACCGTTCCAGTACCTCGGTTCCTCGGCACCGGGCACGTTCGAGATGACGATATTGAACGGTGGCGCGGAGCGGGGGAGCGGGATCGGCAGGGCGGGCAGCGCCAGACCCGCGACATTGACCGCCGAGACCCCGAGCATCTGCAGCGATGTCAGCTTCGCCATGCCTGCCTTGGCCCGGGTCATCGCCGCGCGGATGCGGGCGAGCCGCTCGGCGGGATCGGCGCTGTCGGTGGCCAGATCGCACAGTGCGGCACCCACCGAATTCCCCGCCTCGGTGGTGCTCTCGCCCGCGGCACGCAGCGAGACCGGCACCATCGCGATCAGCGGTTCGTCGGGCAACGCGTCGGCGGCGGTGAGATAGGCGCGCAGCGCGCCCGCGCACATGGCCAGCACCACGTCGTTGAGCGTGGCGCCGGTGCGTGTGGCGACCGCGCGCAGCCGCTCGAGCGGCCACGACTGCGCGGCGAACCGGCGTGCCCCGGTGATCGGCACATTGAACATCGTGTCCGGGGCCTGGAAGGGCCGGGGCTGCGGATAGTCGCGGGCCAGCTCGTAGGCGCCGGTCACCGCCTGCGGGACGCTCGCGCCGATCCGGCGTGCCGTCCGTCCCAGCTCGAGCGACCTGGTCAGCAGTGACGGCGGACCGGGCGCCGGGCGTCGTACGCGGTACCAGGGCGGCACACAGCCTCGGTCGTCAGCCTCCGAGGCCAGCGCCCGCTGCCAGGTGCGGACGGTGCTGATCCCGTCCATCAACGCGTGATGGGTCTTCACGTAGAGGGCGATGCGACCGTCGGCCAGCCCGTCGATGACGTAGGCCTCCCAGAGAGGCCGGTGCCGGTCCAGCAGCGCGCCGTGCAGCATCGAGACCAGTTCGAGCAGTTCGCGCACCCGTCCCGGCGCGGGCAGCGACAGCAGCCGGACGTGGTAGTCGATGTCGACGTCGTCGTCGGTGTCCCATTGCAGCGCCGAGAAGCCCGCCAGCAGGCGTCCCGGTCGACGGCGGAAAGTCGCCGACAGCTCGTCGCCCCCGGCGGTCAGGTCCTCGTAGAGCCGCCGCGCCGCACCGCCGGGATCTCGTTCCGGGGCGCTGAACAGCGACAGCCCGCCGACATGCATGGGATGTTCGCGCGATTCCATCAGCAGGAACATCGAATCCATCGGTGACATCAATCCCATGGCGGCGCCTTTCGGTTCGGTGCTCCTCCCCGACACCCTAGGCCGTACCGCGCGCTGTTTGCCCCGCTGTGGCGGGGTATGCGACGGGCATGACCTCGTATTGGTGCACCGATGCCGAGCTGCCCAGCCGCTTGCCGTTGACCGGCGATCTCTCGGTCGACACCGTGGTGGTGGGCGCCGGGCTCGTCGGGTTGACGACCGCGCTGCTGCTCGCCGAGCAGGGCCGGGAGGTGGCTGTGCTCGAGGCGCGGCAGGTCGGCGCGGTGACGACGGGGGCGTCGAGCGCGAAGATCACGATGCTGCAGGGCACCCGCGCGCAGGCGATCGCGCGGCGGCACGGCATCGCGGTGCTGTCGCGCTATATCGACGCCAACCGCGCCGGATTCGACTGGCTGCTCGACTTCTGCGACGCCCACGAGATCCCCGCCCAGCGCGTCCCCTCGATCACCTACGCGCAGGACCCCGCCGAAGCCGACGCGGTGCGCGCCGAATACGAGGCCACCCGCGCGGCGGGCCTGCCGACCCAGTTCGTCGACGAGCTCGACGCGCCGTTCCCCACGCACGGCGGCGTGCGCCTGCGCGAACAGGCCCAGGTCGATCCGGTCGCCGTGCTGGCCGCGCTGGCGGCCGACGTGGAGGCCCACGGCGTCCCGATCTTCGAATCGACCCGCGCCCAACACCTTCGGCGACACGGCGATCGCTGGGTGATCGGCACCGAGCAGGGCGATGTGTCGGCGGCACGGGTGATCGTGGCGACCGGATCGCCGATCTTCGACCGCAAGGGGCTGGCCGCGCGGCTGATCGCGCAGCGGTCCTACCTGGCGGCCTTCGAGACCGCGGGCCCGGTGCCGGAGGAGATGTTCCTCAGCGCGGGTTCACCGACGCGGTCGGTGCGCTGGGCTCCCGCCGAGAACGGCACGGTCCTGCTGGTCGGCGGGAGCGGTCACGAGGTGGGCCGGGCGGATTCGGAGGCGGTGCACGTGGCCGAGCTGCTCAACTGGGCGAGCCGGTGGTTCCCCGAAGCGCGACTGCTCGACCGCTGGTCGGCCCAGGACTACCACCCGATCGGCGAGCTGCCGTATGTCGGTTCGGTGCAGCCGGGTGCCGAGAACGTCCGGTGCGCGACCGGTTTCGCGAAGTGGGGGATGACCAATGGTGTCGCGGCGGCCCTCGTGCTGGCCGGGCGGATCGGCGGCGAGTCACCGCAGTGGGCCGATGTCTACGACACCTGGCGGACCGGCGCGGTGCGCACGCTGCTGGCGGGCGCGCAGGCGAATGCCGCGGTGGCACGGCATCTGTCGACCGGGTGGCTCACCGCCTTCGGCACGGGCGACGGCTTCGCACCGCGCGAAGGCGAGGGCCGGGTGGAACGGCACGGACTGCAGCCGACCGCACGATGCACTGTCGACGGGGTGAGCGAGTCGGTCTCGGCCGTGTGCACCCACCTGCGCGGCATCGTGAACTGGAACGACGCCGAGAAGACCTGGGACTGCCCGCTGCACGGCTCGCGCTTCGCTCCCGACGGCACCGTTCTCGAAGGCCCGGCCACCGCGCCCCTGCCCCGCCGCGCCACCTGACTGTTTGATCTTGCCTCGGTGGGGAAGTCGGCGTTCGGGGGATACCGAGGAGGCACCATGCAGTTTCCGACCACGTTCGGTCTACCGGCGGAGTTCGGCGATGCCGGGGTGGGTGCGGCGACCGTCGTGCACGATCACGAGCTGATCGGGCGCCTGGAGGACCCCGCGCTGCGCAAACTGTGCACGTGCGCGGCCGGATTGTCGCCTCAGGCGCAGTGGCGGCTGGCCGCGGTCGCCGAGGCACTGCGCCGCACCGAGCAGACGGCCGAACTGTTTCGGCTGCCCCTCACGAGGTACCGCGACGATGTGGGCGTCGAACGGCGCCCCGACACGGTCGAGGAGGAATTCATGGTTACCCGCGACATCATCGCCCAGCTGCGGCAGGACATCACCACCGCCGCCGATACCGGTGACGACGCCGCCGTCGAACGCCTGCGCGGCGAACTGTCCGCCGCGCTCGGCGAGGACGACAGCGAGGAATCCGGCACGCGGACCGGCACCAAGGACAAGGAATACAACCTCATCTGGTTCGTCGAGAACTGCCTGAGCAATGTCCTACGCATGCAGGAATACGCCCAGGACGCCGAGCGCGCCGGAGACAGCGAACTCGCCGAGTTCTTCCGCCGCGCCGAGCACGAGAGCCGCAAGGGCGCCGAACAGGGCAAGGCCCTGCTCGGCCGCCGCTTGGTCGGCGACCTGGGCAATACCACCCCGCAGCCGCCGACCAATCCCTGATAGTTAGTGGCGCAGATAGCCGCCGACGGCGAGATCCGCCAGCCGGGACAGTGATTCCCGGTTGCGCGGTGTCAACAGCATCGTCTCCAGCGGGTCGGGGAGCAGTGTGCCGGGGCCGCGCACGGCCCACTCGTTCATGATCACCTCGCACGTGGCGGGGCCGGTCGCACGCACGTCCAGTCGCACGATCGCCGCGCCCAGCGGCCACAATCGCGCGTCGAGTTCGAGGCTGTGCGGCCGGTCTAGGGCGCGGACCGAGGTCGAATCCTGGATCGTCAGCGGCCACGGGCCCACGCTGTGCCGGATCTTCGACCCCACCTCGGGCCAGTCCGCGTCGACATCGCGAATGTGCGAGGCACCGACCACCCAGCTCGCATACGACCAGCCGTCGGCGAGGACGGCGAAGACCTCCTCCGCCGCCACGGGAATCTCCTTGCTCACCTCTGCCATCGAGCCCACCTCCTTGCGTTCACGCGCTGTCGACGAGGGCGTCCTGGCCCGCGCGACGGGCGCAGTTGGCACAGCAGTACACGGATTCGTCGGCCTCCAGGCCGTGCCCGAGTACCCGGCAGCCGCAGTGCGCGCAGCTGGGTGCCAGTTTCGAGGCGGCGCATTCGATGCTGTCGAAGGTCCAGTTGTCGCCCTCGCGGCTCACGGTGAAGGCGCGGGCGTAGTCGTTGCCGCAGGTGTCGCAGACGGCCATGGTGGATCACCTCTCCTCGGTCGATCGGATGGTCACGACGCGCTTACCCCCTCCCGCGTCCCGGAATCCGCGGCCCCGCGCCGTTTGTCACCCGGACTTCGGGGAAATGCGCCCGGTGAGATCGATCAGGAAGGAGCAGTCGATGACCGAACCCGACGCGACCGATCCGGCGGGCCTGGACCGGAGCGAGGAAACCGACGAGGACCAGCTGCGCGAGGACCCGCTCGAAGCGGGCATGGACCCGCCCGAGCACTGGACCGGTGCCACCAAATATGGCATGACCCCGTGGGAGGAATCCCACCCCCGCAAACTCGACGAACGCCTCGCCGAGGAGCAACCCGACGTCGTCCCCGGCTCGGCACCCCAGGCCGCCGGTCAGGCGTCCACGGACCTCGACACCGAGGGCAACGAACCCGCACCGACCCGCGACTACGAGGAAGAACTCGGCATCTCCGCCGATGTGGCAGGCGGTTCCGTCCCCGCCGACATCCGCACCCCGGAACCACCGGAGTAACGGACGGACGGTGCGACTACGGCACAGTGCCCCCGACGGCCCCGGCATCCACCGCAGGATCCGGGGCCGCGGATTCTCCTATACCGACGACGCGGGCGTGCGTATCTCCGACGACGACGTGCTCGCGCGCATCACGGCCCTGGCGATCCCGCCCGCCTGGCGCGAGGTGTGGATCTGTCCGCACGCCAACGGCCATCTCCAGGCAGTCGGCACCGACGCGGCGGGCCGTCGCCAGTACCTCTACCACGACCAGTGGCGACGCGACCGCGACGAGGAGAAGTTCGACCGCGTCCTCCGCTTCGCGACTCGGCTGCCACGCCTGCGCGAACAGGTCGACGCCGACCTCGGCCGATCCGGGCTCGTGCGACACCGGGTGGAAGCGGTGTCGATCGGGCTGATCGATCAAGGGGTTTTCCGCGTCGGCGGCGAGGAATACGCGGAGGAGAACGGTACGCGCGGCATCGCCACCCTGCTGCGTGACCAGGTCCGCGTGCACGGCGACGACATGGTCTTCGACTACGTCGCCAAAGGGAGCGCGCGACGCCAGGTGGAGATCCACGATCCCGCACTCGCCCGCGCGGTCCGCTCACTGCGCCGCGTCCGGGCGGATTCCTCGCGTCTGCTGGTCTACCGGGAGGACGGCGGCTACCGCGAACTGCACGCCGACGACATCAACGCCCGGTTCCGCGACCTCGCCGGAATGGAATGCAGCGCCAAGGATCTGCGCACCTGGCAGGCCACCGTGCACGCGGCCGAGGCTCTCGCCCGTGTCGACCGGCCCACCGGCGATCGGGCGCGTCGGCGGGTCGAGCGGGAAGTGATCGCCGAGGTCGCCGAGACCCTGGGCAACACCTCGGCGGTCGCCCGCGATTCCTATATCGACCCGCGCGTGCTGCGCGCCTTCGACGCCGACAGCACCATCGCCGCCGCCCTCACTCGCGCCGAACGGCGGCGCTCCCGGGACGAGCGCAGACGGATCGTGGATCGCGCGGTCATCCGGCTGGTGCGGCGTGCTCCGGGTTGACGGCACTGCCAGCGATCGGCTCATCGTTTCGACCGGGCCGAGGCGGGCATTACCCGCGACAGAAGGGTTGTTGCGCGGAAAGGTAGGCGTCGTCATGCCCGACATCGAGGAGCACGGGGCGGAGATGCCGTCCGAGGTCACGTCCCGGGTGCCGCTGTTCGACCGGTTCGCCTCGGTGGCGAGCACTTTCGCCTCCAAGGCGTGGTTCTTCGCGGCCTGTCTGGCGCTGGTGCTGGTGTGGGCGCCGTCGGTGTTCGTCTTCCCGAGCGTCGACACCTGGCAACTGGTGATCAACACGGCGACGACGATCGTCACGTTCCTGTTGGTCGCCCTGCTACAGAACACCCAGGCCCGCTCCGACGACGCGATCCAACAGAAGCTCAACGCCATCGCCGAAGGACTCGACGGCCTGCTGACCGAACTCGCCACCGACTATCCGGGCCTCAAACACGAGCGCACCGAACTCGCGGACGCGATCGGTCTCGAGGACCGCGAGAGTAGTCAGTGACCGCGCCTCCCGGTCAGAAGGCGTGCGCGCCGAAACGTCCCCAGGCGACCATCGCCGCCATGATGACGAAGACCACCAGGGGAAACACGTTCGGGACCTCGCCGCGGCGCAGGTGGGTGATGATCGCGCCGATCGCGACCAGCCCCAAGCCGACCGCGGCCAGCGGGACGAGCACGGGTGCGATACCGAACAGGCCCGGCAGGATGATGCCCACCGCACCGGCGACCTCGAGCGCGCCGATGGTCTTGACCATCCCCGGTGAGAAGTCCTTCGCCCAGCCCATTCGCGGGTCGGCCACGAGTTTCTCGTACGGCGTGACCAGCTTCATCACCCCCGCTGGCAGGAATACCGCGGCGAGCAGGCCTGCCAGGATCCACAGCAGCACGGACATGTCGAACACCCCTTCGGAAGTGGGATGGTGCGTCTGACCCGATTTTACGGCCGACGGGCGCCATCGACCGGAAGGTTTCCCCTGCGCGGGAATGTCGGTGGGTACCGGTAGCGTCCCGTGTCGTGGAAACAGGGGAACGCATCCGAGAACTCGCCGGGCGGATCGTGGCATTGCGCGGCGCCTACTACGACGGCGCGCCGGTCGTGGCCGACGCGGAGTACGACGCGATCGAGGACGAGTTGCGGGGGCTGATCGAGGCGAATCCCGAGCTCGCGCCCGATCCGAACCCGCTCGAGCAGGTCGGCGCGCCGACGGTGCTGCACGCGCCGGTCCGGCACGCGCGGCCGATGCTGTCGCTGGAGAAGTCGACCAAGCCCGAGCAGGTCGCCGCGTTCTTCGACCGGTTCCCCGGCCAGCCCGTGGTGGTCATGCCGAAGCTCGACGGGCTGTCGCTGTCGGTGGTCTACGAGGACGGCAGGCTGGTCCGCGCGGTGACCCGCGGCGACGGCACCACCGGCGACGACGTCACCCCGCTGGTGCGCGCGCTGGTCGACGGCATCCCCGACCGCATCGAGGTCGGCGGCCGCGTCGAGGTGCGCGGCGAGGCCGTCATGCTGCGCTCCACCTTCCTCGCCTACAACACCGCCCATCCGGACAAACCGCTGATCAACCCCCGCAATGCCGCGGCGGGCACCCTGCGGGCGAAGGACCCGGCGACGGTGGCCGAGCGTCGCCTGCAGTTCTTCGGCTTCGACCTGGACATGCCCGCCGAGAGCGGCACCGTCGACCTCGGGGACGGGCTGCGCGCGCTGGGCGTCGAAGGCGCGCGGATGCGCGTGTGCGACGACGCCGAGCAGGCCCAGGAGGCCATCACCGCGATCGAGCAGACCCGCAACGACCTGGACTACGACCTCGACGGCGCGGTGCTGCGCCTGGCCGACCGCATCGCCTACGCCGCCGCCGGAACCCGATCGAACTCACCGCGCGGCGCGCTGGCGTTCAAGTTCGCCGCCGAGGAGAAGACCACGCTGCTCGCCGATGTGGTCTGGGATGTCGGCAAGACCGGCAAGATCGTCCCGGTCGCCTGGCTGGAGCCGGTGTTCGTGGGCGGCACCACGGTCACCAAGGCGACACTGGCCAATCAGGAGGTGATCCGCGCGCGCGACATCAAGATCGGTGACACCGTGCTGGTGCGCCGCGCGGGCGATGTGATCCCGTTCGTCGCCGGTGTCCTCGACGCCGCCGCGCGCACCGGCGAGGAACGCGAGATCATCGCGCCGACCAACTGTCCCTCCTGCGCGCACCCGGTCAGCGAACAGGGCAACAGCCGGGAACTGTTCTGCACCAATGTCTCCTGTCCGGCGCAGACCGTGCGCAGGCTCATCCACTGGGCCTCGCGCGCCGCCGCCGACATCGACGCGATCGGGCAGGTCTGGATCGAACGCCTGGCCGAGGCGGGCATCCTGGAGAACCCGTCGGACTTCTACACCCTCACCAAGGAACGCCTGCTCGAGTTCGACCGCATCGGCGAGGTGTCGGCCGGACGCATGATCGACTCGATCGACACCAGCCGCCAGGTCGGCCTGCGCCGCGCCCTCATCGGCCTCGCCATCCCGATGGCCTCCGACGGCACGGCCGCCCGCCTGGCGCGAGCCGGTTTCGGCTCGCTCGAAGAGGTCGCCGACGCGGGCGAGGAACGTCTCGTCGCGGTGGACGACATCGGCCCGAAGGTGGCCGCCTCGCTGGTCACCCACCTGACCCGGCTGCGTCCGGAACTCGAGCGCCTGCGCGCCGCGGGCGTGAACCTGGACGTGCGCGCCGAGGACCTGCCGCCGGTCGTCGCGGCGGGCGCGCCGCTGGCGGGCAAGACGGTCGTCGTCACCGGCGCGATCAGTGACCCCCGCTCCGGCGAGAAGGTCGCCCGCCCCACCTTCCAGCGGCTGTGTGAGCAGGCGGGCGCGACCACCGCGTCCTCGGTCTCGGCCAATACCGACCTGCTCATCACCGGCGCCGGGGTGGGCGACAGCAAGCTGACCAAGGCGGAGAAGCTCGGCGTGGAGGTGGTCGACCAGGGCGAGATCTGGGAGCTGCTGATCGCCGCCAACGTCACCTAATCACGGTCAGACGCCCGTCACCCCGTCGATCCGCTCGCGGAGCAGGTCGGCGTGACCGCAGTGGCGGGCGTACTCGGCGATCATGTGCGTGTAGATCCAGCGCAGGGTGACCTGGCTGTCCAGGAACGGGCTGGTGTCGCTGAGTTCGCGGGTGGCGCAATGGCGGCGGCCGTGCTCGACTTCGGCGCGCCAGGTCGCCAGCGCGGCGGCACCGGTGGACTTCTCGGTGACCGCGAATCCGCCGTCGTGCCCGGCGGTGTCGGCGGCCGGGTCGTGGATCGGCGGGGCGTCCTCACCGACGAGGACCCGGCGGAACCAGTTGCGTTCGACCTCGGCCAGGTGCTGGACGAGGCCGAGCAGGGTCAGCGACGAGGGTTCCACGCTGGCGATGCGCAGCTGCGCGTCGGTGAGGCCCTCGCATTTGCGGGCCAGCGTGGCGCGATAGAAGTCCAGCCACGATTCGAGAGTCGTGCGTTCGTCGGCGTTCAGGGGCGGCATCGGTCGGTCGTCGGTCACGGACAGCGATGCTGCCACCGGGGTCCGACACAACCGCCCCGACACGACGAACTGCGTATGCTCCCGCTGGGCGCCCGGTCGACCTGACCGCGCCGATCCGCACCGGAATGCCCGTGTACCCGGGCGATCCGGAAGTCCTGCTGGAACCGGCGCCGACGGCGCACCGATCCGCGCGGTGGCAAGGGTCGGAAACCCTCGAGGCGTCAGAGCTCGTGACCGGCCGTCTGCTCGGCATCGACCAATGTGTACGCCCGCAACGCCAGATACAGCTCCGCGGACTGGCGGGGATCGGTGGTGTCGCGCCCGGTCAGATCGCGGATCTTGCGCAACCGGTAGCGCACCGTATTCCGGTGACAGTGCAGGGCGTCGGCCACCGCGACCGCCGAACCACCATGGCGGTACCAGGCGTCGAGCACCGCGACGAGATCGGCCCGCTCGGCGGCGGGCAGCGCCAGCACCGGTCCGAGGATCTGGGTGGCCGCGCGGCGAGCGGCGTCTGGCACGGTGACCAGCAGATGCGCCACGGGCTGCTCGCCATAGCGCACCACCCCGCTCGCCCCCGGCGGCACGGAATGGCACGCCTGGCGCGCCTCGGTCACCGCGGCGGCGATGGCGTGCGGCGAGCCGAACGGCGTACTGAGCCCGACCCGTTCGGTGACGAGCGTTCCCAGCCGCTCTCCCGCCCGGTCGATCGAGACCGGGGACAGTGCCCTCACCAGCCCGATCACCGCGTCCATGCGCACATCCCACACCGAACGAACACCGCACTCGCGCAACGCGTTACCGAGCGCGGGCGGCGAGACCGTCGTCGGATCGGCGTCGACGGCCACCACACAGAACGTGCCGTGCTCGGGCAGACCGAGGCTGCGCAGCACGTCCAGAACGCGGCCGGGACTGCGCGAGTGATCGTCGAACAGTGTGCGGATCAATCGGTTCTGCGCCTGCGCGTCGGCGCGGGCCAGCAGCATCTCGGTGTCGCGGTAGGACTCCACCGCGGCATCGGAATACAGGTCGATCACCTCCCACAGCTGCGTCGCCAGCGCGTGCAGCCGCACATCGCCGGGACCGGACGAGCGCGCGGTGAGTTCCTCCCAGATCATCCGGCCGCCGAGCCGGTAGGCGTGCAGCAGCGCCGCGACCGGAATCGCCTGCTCGGCCTTGAGTCGACCGGCCTCGCGCGCGGACTGCAGCAGCAGCGGCTGGGTTCCGGCGAGCGCGCCGAGGATCGCGGTGAGATTGTTGTGACAGGTGGTGCGCAACTGCTCCTCGGTCAGCAGACCGGCACCGGCGTAGGAGGGGTCGGTGGCGAGAATCCGCCGGACCAGCTCGTCGGTCAGGTCCTCGATCGCCCCGAACAGGTCGGCGGCCAACGGTGAGGTGACGGGCGCGTGCGTGGTCATGTGGACCAGATTAGCCCGCGAGAGTGGCGCGGACCACACCGCGGTTGTGCGGGCGCACAAAACGCAGCGGTTGATCGGCGACCGGCACACATGTCTTTTGATCGTGAGCACAGTCACACTGCGAAGGAGGGATCCGGACGGCCGGGTTCCCGTCAGCGGAAGTGGGGCGCAGTGCAGACAGAACAGGTGGCCGCCGAGGCGGCGGTCGACGCCGCGATGACCGAGCTCGCCGCGGGAGAGCTGGCCTGGGCCCGCCGGTCGCTGACGCAGCGCGCCGAGCTGCTCGACCGCACCCGCGAACGCACCGGCCGCCACGCGCAGGAGTGGGTCGACGCCGCCGTGGGCATCAAGGGCATCGACCCCGACTCCAGCCTGGTGGGCGAGGAATGGATGTCGGGCCCGTACGCCCTGGCCGCCGCCCTGCGGGTACTTGCCGACACCCTGCGGGCGTTGGCCGCGGGCACGAGCCCGCTCGACGGCGCGACCTTCGGACAGGCGGGCGACCGGGTGACCGTCCAGGTGCTACCCACGAGCCTCTACGACGAACTGCTGCTCAGCGGTTTCCGGGCCGAGGTGTGGTTGCGGCGCGGTGTCAGCAGCGCGGTGGCCAAGGCCGAAGCCGGTCTGGCGCAACGTGATCCGGCCCGCACCGGCGGGATCGGGGCCGTGCTCGGCGCGGGCAACATCACCTCCATCGCGCCCCTGGACACGGTCTACGAGCTGATCGCGCACAACCGGGTGGTCGCGCTCAAACTCAACCCCGTCACCGACGCGCTGCGCCCGGTGCTGGAGAAGGTCCTCGCGCCGCTGATCGAGGCCGACGTCCTGCGCGTCCTGACCGGCGGCCCCGCGGCGGGGGCGTACCTGGTCAACCATCCCTCGGTCGCCCACGTGCACATGACCGGCAGCGCTGCCACCCACGACGCGATCGTCTGGGGCACCGGCCCGGAGGGCGCCGCCCGCAAGCAGGCGGGCACCCCGCTGCTGAGCACGCCGATCAGCAGCGAGCTCGGTGGCGTGTCCCCGACGATCGTGTTGCCCGGGACGTGGAGCGACGCCGATCTGACCTACCAGGCCGAACACATCGCCACCCAGCGCCTGCACAACGGCGGCTACAACTGCGTGGCCGCCCAGGCCGTGATCATCGCCGCCGACTGGCCGCAGAAGGCGCAGTTCCTCGAAGCCCTGCGCAAGGCCTTCGACCGGGCTCCGGGCAGGCCCGCCTACTACCCCGGCAGCGCCGACCGCACCGCCGACGCCCGCGCCACCTACCCCGCCGCCGAACGGCTCGGCCCCGACGGCAATCGCACCCTGGTGACCGGCCTGAGCGCCACCTCCGACGAGGTGCTGCTCTCGCGCGAGTACTTCGCGCCCGTCCTCGGTGTCGTCGAGATCCCCGGCAGCGGCGCCGATTTCGCCCGTGCCGCCGTGGTCGCCGCCAACGACGATTTCCTCGGCACGCTCGGCGTCAATGTGATCGCCCACCCCGACACCATCGCCGCGCTCGGCCCGGTGTTCGACGAGATCGTCGCCGACCTGCGCTACGGCACCGTCGCCATCAACGCCTGGACCGCCGTCGGCTACCTCACCCCGACCGCGAGCTGGGGTGCCTTCCCCGGCCACACCCTCGACGACGTGCAGAGCGGCATCGGCGTGGTGCACAACGCCTGGCTGATCGACAAGATCGAACGCACCGTGGTGCGTGGCCCGTTCCGGCCCGCGCCGCGTTCGGTGCTGCACCGTGAGTGGGCGCTGTCGCCGAAGCCGCCGTGGTTCGTCACCAATCGGACCGCGGGCACCACCGGACGACGGCTCACCGACTTCGCCGTCGACCCCCGCTGGTCCCGCCTGCCCGCGATCTTCGCCTCCGCGCTGCGCGGCTGACCACAGGAGCCTTCGATGATTTCTGCGCCCACTCCGGAAACGGTCGATTACGTCGTCGTGGGAACCGGCTCGGCCGGGGCGGTCGTCGCCGCCCGCCTCAGCGAGCGGTCCGGCAACCAGGTCGTCGCTTTGGAAGCCGGACCGGTCGATACCAACACTTTCGCCCACATCCCGGCCGCGTTCTCCAAACTGTTCCAAACCGAGTGCGACTGGTCGTATCTCACCACCGAGCAGGCCGCCCTCGGCAACCGCCGGATCTTCTACCCGCGTGGCAAGCTGCTGGGCGGCTCGTCGTCGATGAACGCCATGATGTGGGTGCGCGGCTTCGCCGCCGACTACGACGAGTGGGAGCGGCTGGCCGGTCCCGACTGGGGCTACGCGAAGGTCGCCGAGTATTTCGCGCGCATCGAATCCGTCGAAGGCGCCACCGAACCCGAGCACGGCCGCGGCGGACCCCTCCACATCTCGCACCAGCGCAGCCCCCGGACCTTGACCGCCGACTTCCTCGCGGCGGCCGAACACGCCGGGTTCAAGCAGGAGCCCGCCAACACCGCGCAGCCGGAAGGCTTCACTCGGACGATGGTCACCCAGCAGCGCGGCGCGCGCTGGAGCACGGCCGATGCCTACCTCAAACCCGCCCGCAAACGGGCCAACCTGACCGTGCGCACCGACGCCCAGGTGATACGGGTGCTGTTCGACGGCACCCGCGCGGTCGGCGTCGAATACCGCAGCGAGGGCGCGCTGCACACGGTTCGGGCGAGCAAGGAGGTCGTGCTCTGTGGCGGCGCGATCAACACTCCGCAGCTGCTGCAACTCTCGGGCATCGGCGACGAAGAACAGCTGCGCGCGCTCGGTATCACCGCCCGCCACCACCTGCCCGAGGTCGGCCGCAACCTCACCGATCACCTGATCAGCCTGCTCGGCTTCGCGGCCGACTCCGACACCCTCTTCGACGCCGAGAAGCCACGCCAGCTGGTCGACTACCTGGTGCGCCGTCGCGGCATGCTGACCTCCAATGTCGGCGAGGCCTACGGTTTCGTCCGCAGCCGCCCCGACCTCGAATTGCCCGACCTGGAGATCATTTTCGGACCCGCCCCGTTCTACGACGAGGGCATCGGCATCGCGCCCGGCCACGGCGTCGCCCTGGGCCCGATCCTGCTGCGCCCACGCAGCCGCGGCACCGTCACCCTCGGTTCACCGGACCCCCTCGCCAAGGCGATCGTCGACCCGAACTACCTGTCCGACCCCGACGGCGCCGACCGCACCGCCCTGCTCGCGGGCCTGCGCATCGCCCACCGCATCGCCACCGCCGCACCCCTCGGCCCGAAACTCGGTGGCTTCCTCCAGCCCAAACGCGAACTCGCCACCCTCGAGGAAACCCTCGAAGAGGCCCTGACCTGGCACGCCCACACCCTCTACCACCCCGTCGGCACCTGCCGCATGGGCAACGACCCCGCCAGCGTCGTCACCCCCGACCTCACCGTGCGCGGCCTCCACAACCTCCGCATCGCCGACGCCTCGGTCATGCCCACCATCATCCGCGGCCACACCCACGCCCCTTCGGTCGTCATCGGCGAAAAGGCCGCCGACACCATCCTCGCCACCCACCGCTGACCACCCGTCGAACGAGCCGGACATCACCGGATGCCGGTCTCGTTCGCTCACTCCGAGCCGCGCTACAGATGAACTGCCGGGTGTCGCCGGACATGGCGTCAACCGACATCGACACGCGGGCAGGGGGCGGTGTTCAGTCGAAGGGGCGTAGGCCGATCATGGTGCGGCCGGTGGCCACGGTGAGGTGGTCGTTGCCGGTGGTCGCGAGGGCGGTGGTGCCCGCGAAGGCGTCGGGGTCGGGGTTCACGGCTCGGAAGGGGATGTCCCAGTGGGTTTTTCCGGTGTGGGCGTCGACGGACCAGAGGCCGAGGGCGTCGGTGAAGAGGATGTCGTCGCCGTCGCGGAGGGCGACGGTGCCCTGGCGTTCGGTGTGGACGCGCCAGCGGGTTTCGCCGGTGCGTAGGTCCAGGCCGGAGGTGGTCTGGGTGGTCGGGTCGGCGAGGACGGCCAGGTCGCCGAGGACGGCGGCGGCGGTGCCGTATTCGGTGGGGACGTCCTTGTAGTCGGGGGAGGAGTACACCAGGTCGGGGTTGGTCCAGCGCACGCTGCCGTCGCGGCGGTCGTAGGCGGTGTCGGCGAGGAGTACCGGGATGGTGTCGTCGGCGGGTTCGTCGATCAGGAGGCCGTGGACGGCGCCGCGCTCGGTGGTCGCCAGGATGCGGCCGGTGCGGTCGAGCAGGTCGACACCGCTGACGCGGTAGCCGTCGCAGCGGGTGCGGATCCGTTCGACCAGCGCCGGGGTCGTGGTGGTGACCCGTGAACAGCCGTCGAGATCGGCGGTCCAGGTGGGGGCGCCGGTGTCGAGATCGAATCCGGCGAGGTCGGCGCCGAGGGCGAGTAGGCCCTGGCCGTGCGTGACATCGAGCGCGTTGCCCCCGTACAGGTCCTCCCAGGCGGTGCCCATGGCGAACGAGCGGGTCCAGCGGCTGTCGGGGTCGGCCAGCGTGCCGGAATGGACGCGCACATCATCGGATTCGACATCACCCTCGGCGACGAAGAGATGATCATCGGCGACCGCGAGGGCGAACGGCTGCCACGGAACCGGGCTGCGGGTCACCGTGCCATCGGACAGGTCGTAGCCGACCACCTCGCTCGGGCCCGTCGTCGCGTCGGCGAAGCAGAGCAGTTCACCGTCGAGAGGGACGGCCGCGCACCCGCCGAGACCGTCGGCCGGTGCCTGCCAGGTGGTCGTTCCGGTGGCGGCGTCGATGCCGTACATGACCGCGTCGCGCAGCTGCACCGAGTCGTCGGTGGAGACCCCGACGACCGTCACCAGCGTGTCACCGACCGGCAGGAACCCCGCGCTGCCCAGGTTGACGGAGGTGGCGTCGACGGGGGAGCGGAACTCGGCGAAGGAACGCCCGGACAGGGCGGCGGCATCGATCGACCACGCCAGACCCGGTGCGGCATCGACGGTTCCGGTGATCTTGCGCAGCGGGTCTGGCGGTGTCAGCAGGACCGCCGCGGCACCCGCGCTGGTGACGACCGCGGCCACGGCGGCGAGCACGAGACCCCGGACTCCGGGTGCGAGGGTCACGGGGTGACCTCCAATCCTGGCGTGAGCGCGATCGCCTCGAGCTGCTCGAGCGACAGCGGTTCGGCCGGTGCGACAGCGGAGGAACTCAGCCGTATCCGCGTCCCCGAGGGCCGGGTGACGGTCACCGAGCGCGAGCTCTCGGCCCGCGGACCGTCAGCGGGCCATGTGCTGTAGGCGTTCTCGCGGGTCTCCACGACCGACCCGTCCGGCAGAGTGCGGGAGACGGTGCCGTCGGTCGACTCGGGCACGGAACCCGTGGTGATCGACACGCTCAGCCGGGAGGCGAGTCCATCGGTGTCGACCCGGACGACCTGGCACACGCCGCCGGAGTCGTAGCCGGGCGGTCGCAGATCGGTGAGCGGTCGGTCCAGGACATGGCCGTCGAGCGCGACATCGGCGAGGGCGGAGCCCAGGCGCCGCGCCGCGTCCTCGGAGATCGGATCGGAGCGATCGACGGTGATCGCGCACGCCTCGGGCGGTTCCGGACTCCCCGGCGGCACCGGCGTGCTCGCCCGCAACCCCGGCGCGGTGACCAGGGCGACCAGTTCGTCACGGTCGATCGGCACCGCCCCCGTGGGGTGGGCGTCGTGGTCGGCGGCATCGGTGACGTAGGCGCTCACCCGGCCGCCGTCGGCGAAATAGGCTGTCGCACTGCGGGACAGCGTGCGCACCCCGTCGGTCTCGGACCAGGTGTCGTGCAGGTCGACGGTCGCGTCCGCCAGCACCCGCCGCTCATCGAGATCGCCCGCCCGGCACGGCGGGAGCGGCCACCCGTCGGCGCGCACCGACAGCGACAGCGATCCGCCGCGCTCGCCCCGACGCACCGCCGCGGCGGCACGGGCGAAACCACCGAGCGGGTCGTCGGGTTCACCGAGGATGGGCTGGAACACCAGCGACCGGTCGATCGAGTCCCAGTCCACGGTGACCCCGGTGGGCAACGCCGCACGCGCCGCCGCCGACATGGCCGTCGCCTTCGGCCCGGAGTACCAGGGGAAATCCGGATCGTCGTAGCCCGACTCCGCCGAGCCCGCCCACCCCACCAGCCCGTCCTCGCCGGGTGGTTCGACCTGGTCGCAGCCGGGAATCTCGACCGGGAAGACGACCTCGGGCGTGCGATAGGACTGCGGCCGGGCGGCCTCGGTGGTGACCCGGGTGCTCGTCGGCGGCGCGGTCGTCAGCTCCGGCTCGGTCTCGTGCAGCAGTCCACCGGCGATCACCCCGCAGGCCACCACGGACACACACAGCAAGCCGACCGTCCACGCGGTCACCGCGCTCGACGGCTCGCGTGCCTCGTCGTCGCGTCGAGTCCTGTCCCGCACCGAGGTACCTTCCCGTCCACGTCGTGTCCGCTGGGCGACCCCGGCCGGAACCGAGCCATGCTAACAATCTGCGGGCTGGCGCCCCTCGTGGATCGGCCGTCGACGACGCGGGCACGGGTAGGCTCGCGCGGGCGACCTACCGCACCCGCGGTGAACCCCGACAACGGCGGAGGAGTTGCTCGTGGAGATCGACCTGACCGGCAAGACCGCGCTCGTCACCGGCTCCACCCAGGGCATCGGGCTGGCCATCGCGGAAGGGCTCGCGCACAGCGGCGCCCGGGTCGCGGTGAACGGCCGCACCGCGGCGCGCGTGGACGCGGTGGTGGACCGGCTGCGCGCCGAAGGGGCCGACGCGCTGGGTGTCGTCGCCGATGTCACCACCGCCGACGGCACCGACCACCTGCTGGCCGAACTGCCCGCCGTCGACATCCTGGTCAACAACCTCGGCATCTTCGAAGCGGTCCCCGCCCGCGAGATCACCGACGACCAGTGGCGCGACTTCTTCGAGACCAATGTGCTCTCCGCCGTACGCCTGATCCGGGCCTACCTGCCCGGCATGATCGAGCGCGGCTGGGGTCGCGCCCTCCAGATCGCCAGCGATTCGGCGGTGGTCATCCCGCGGGAGATGATCCACTACGGCGTGTCCAAGACCGCCCTGCTCGCGGTGACGCGCGGCTTCGCCAAGGACGCGGCCGGGACCGGCGTCACGGTCAATTCCGTGATCGCCGGGCCCACCCACACCGCCGGGGTGGAGGACTTCGTGTACCAGCTGGTCGACCGCTCGGTGCCCTGGGAGCGGGCGCAGCGCGAGTTCATGCGCGAACACCGCCCGCAGTCGCTGATCCAGCGGCTCATCGAACCCGCCGAGATCGCGAACATGGTGGTCTATCTGAGCTCGCCGCTGGCCTCGGCCACCACCGGCGGCGCGCTGCGGGTCGACGGTGGCTACGTGGACTCGATCCTGCCCTAGCGTCAGCGACCGGCGGATTCGGCCGGGGCGAGCGCGGCGACGACCTCGCGGGCGACCCGCTCCCCGGATTCGATGGCGCCCTCGATGTATCCGGCGTGCTCGCTCGCGGTCTCCGCGCCCGCCCAGTGCAGATTGTCCGAAGGTGCTGCGGGAAAGGGGAAATGGCCGTCGGTGTAGCCCGGCTTCGGCAGCACGGTGTAGCCGCCGCCCGCGTGCGCGTCGCGGTGCCAGGACTTCTCGTGCCAGCCACGCGGCGTGCGGATCTCGGGTCCGAGCCGCCCGGCGATCGCGCCCAGGATGCGCGCCCGACGGGCCTCGGCGGTGAGGTCGTCGAGCGCGCGGGCCTCGGCCCCGGCGACGAGGACGCACAGGTGGCCGGGTCCGTCGGGGGAGGAGGTGTCGAAGAAGGCCGAGCCCGGTTCGGTGAGCGACATCGTCTCCGCCTCGGCGCGCTCGCGCCAGAACGGGCGGTCATAGACGGCGATCGCCTTGTATACCGAGCCCATACAGGTGTTGTCCTGCAAGCTGATTCGCGCGGCGGGCAGCGGCGGATGGTGCTCGATGCGCGCGGCCGTCGGCGGCGGCACGGTGACGATCACCTTCGCCGCGCGATAGGTTCCGGACGCCGACTCGACGGTGACACCACTCGCGTCGCGGCGCAGCGCGGTGACCGGGCTGTCGAGCACCACTCGCGCACCGAGTTCGGCGGCCAGCCGTTCGGCCAGCGTGCCCGCGCCCTCCACGACGAGGCTGTCCTGCGCGCCGCCGGAGGTGGTGAGCATCCCGCGCAACCCACCCTGGAAACGGACCATGTCGAGCAGCGCGCGCATCGAGACGCGATCGATGTCGGCGGTGGTGGCCACGGCGGTGACGACCGCCAGCAGCCGCCGCGCCCGACGGCCCGGCACGCGCGCCAACCACTCGTCCACGGTCCGGTCCCGCCACGAGCGCGGGACGCCCACCCGCGACGCGATCTCCCAGGCCGCCAGGACCGCGGTGGCCGTCAGTGCCGTCGGACCGACAGGAGCCACCGTGGTGTCGCCCTCGACGATCGAGGGCAACGTGGGCGTGCGCATCGGATAGACGGTGGTGCCGAGTTCGGCGGCCAGCGCCGCGAAACGGTGGTGCCCGTGGCCGATCCACTGACCGCCGAGATCGACACGCGAGCCCAGCACGGTGGTCTCGGCCAGGACGCGGCCGCCCGGCCTCGGGGCGGCTTCGAGAACCACCACGTCGACGCCCTCGCGACGCAGCGCGCGGGCCGCGACCAGCCCGGACATGCCCGCGCCGACCACGACGACCTGCGGGTTCGGATTCTGCTGAGTCATCTCACTCCAGATGCGAATCGGGGCCGATCGGACTCCATCAAGTCATACGGCTGTATGACTTACGATAGGTCGAGTGTGACGGGCGACGCAAGGGGTGAGGCAACGCGGTGCTATTCCGGCTGGGTACGCGGGCGTTTGCCGCGCGCGACCGGCTGTGGGTCGGCGAACAGCACGAGCATCTCGATGGCCTGGTCCAGATCGCGCCGGGCCCGGTCGGGGTCGGGGTTGGCGGCGTACTGCAGGATCAGCCCATCGATCTGGGCGAGGGTCAGCCTGCCGATGGTCTCGAATCCCACCGCGCAGCGCTCGCCCGCGGCCAGCGCGGCCCGCTCGCAGAACTCGGTGACCGCGGCCGTGTAGCGCTCGTACTGCAGCCGGGCCAGACTGCCGTCGGACTCGCTGCGCAGCGAATACGTCATCAGCTCGTACTGCATGATCTGCAGCCCGGCACGGTTGTCCACCAGGTGTTCCCAGAATCCGGTGACCCCGCGCCGCAGCGCGTGTTCGACCCCTCGGTCCAGCACGCCCTGCGCCTTCAGGGTCGCGGCGATGTCATCGATGAGTCGGATGATCACCGCGCGCAACAGCTTGTCCTTGCTGGGGAACACGTACTGCAACGTCCCGAGCGGCACCCCCGCCTGCGCCGCCACCGCGCGCAGGGTCGTCGCGGGCACCCCCACCTCGCTGAGCACGGTGACAGCCGCCGCGACGATCTGCTCCTCCCGCTCGGAAGCTTTGACGTAAACCACCCGATCTCCTCCTGCCCGCGGCGCCCGAATATCGCGACAACTGTTGCACACCCACCCGACGTGACCTATTCTACAGTCATACGTATGACTGAATTGTGAGGAAGGTGTCGGACATGACCGCGGTCCAGTTCGGCCGCCTCCGGCGACGTCCACGGCGCCGACAGCGACACCGTCGCGGCCAGCGCTTCCAACTCGGCCTGCACCCGTCCCGCTTCCACCCGCACCGTCGACGAGTAGTTGCGGGCCACCACCGACGACGCCGAGGCGCTGGCGTTCTGGGGTGCGGTGATCCCGGCCCTGTTCTCCGCGGAGCCCGCCGAGACGTCGCCTCATCGACGTCCTCGTCGGTGTCACCGGCGGCGCCCAGGAACTGCGCGTGGTCGGCGGCACCCATCAGATCGCCGAGCGGCTCGCCGCCGACCTCGGCCCGGACGTGCTCACCCTGAACGCGCCGGTCCACTCGATCACCCAGGACGACGCGGGCGTGCGCGTCGGCTGGCCGGACGGCACGCTCGCCGCCGCGCACGTCCTCGTGGCCATTCCACCGACGCTGGCCGGACGGCTGCGCTACACACCCGCGCTCCCCGCCGCCCGGGACGGGCTCACCCAGCAGATGCCGATGGGCTCGGTGATCAAAGTCCAGGTCGCCTACCCGACCCCGTTCTGGCGCGCCCACGGCCTCAGCGGTTTCGCCTTCGATCTCGACGGCGCGCTCAGCGTCACTCTCGACAACTCGCCGCCGGACGGCTCGTGCGGCGTGCTCGTCGGCTTCTTCGAAGGCGCGCACGCCCGCACCGCCGCCCGCATGAGCGCGACCGACCGCCGGGCCGCCGCCCTGGCCACCCTGATCGCCCTGTTCGGCACCGAGGCCGCCGAACCCGTCGACTACCTCGAACAGGACTGGATGGCCGAGGAATTCACGCGCGGCTGCTACGGCGGCAGGCTCGGAGCCGGAGTGTGGACCGAGTACGGTGCCGCGCTGGCCGAACCGGTCGGGCGCGTCCACTGGGCGGGCGCGGAGACCTCGGAGGTCTGGAACGGGTACATGGACGGGGCCGTGCGATCCGGGCTGCGGGCCGCCGCGGCGATCCTCGACCAGCCCGGTTCCTGAGGGCCGACGGCCTGTCGTTCCCACATCGCCGGGACCACGGAGGAAGATCACGCGGATGAAGGCGATGGTGCTGGTGGGCCGAGCGTTCGAAGCGGCGCTGGTGATCGTCGGGCTGACAGTGGTGTGGTCCGGCGAGCCCGGCCGCATCCTGCTGGTCTGGAATATCCTCGCGGCCGTCTACGTCGGCCTGTGGCTGCTGCGATTGCTGCGCAACGGACGCGCCGACGACCCGGCCGACTGGCTCGACACCATCCCCGGCACCTGGACGGCCCTGCTCGTGACCAGCCTGACCAGCGCGATCGGACTCACCGCCGTCGTCTCGATGGTCGCCGACGTCGACGACGAGTTCGGGCCCGTCGCCAAGGGGGTCGCGGCGACGGCGGCGCTGCTGGCCTGGTTCCTGCTGCATCTGGGATTCGCCGAACAGTACGCGCGCACCTACTACCGCCGCGTGCCCGCCCGGGTCCTCGAGTTCCCCGGCACCGAACGCCCGAATCTGCTGGATTTCGCGTACTTCTCGTTCACGATCGGAGTGTCGTTCGCCGTCTCCGACGTGGAGACCACCGGTCGGGCGATCCGGGCACAGGTGATGGTCCACTCGGTACTCGGATTCTTCTACAACGCCGCGGTGATCGGTGTCGCGGTCGGTGTGGTGACCGGAAAAACGTGATGTCGGAACCGATTACGCCGAGCGTTCGATGACGACCTTCAGGTTCTTCATGATCGGCTGATCGCTCTGGGTACTGAAATCGCCGATGGCGCACAGCACATTGAGCTCCGGCATATATCCGGCCGCGCAGCCGCGCGGAATGTTGTACGGCACCACCTTGTACCGCTGGACCGAACGCCTGCTGCCGTCGCGCGCGATGCTGGTGATATCGACCTCGTCGAATTCCGACAGGCCGCGTTCGCGCATATCGTCCTGATTCATGAAAACGAGGGTGCGCAGATTCTTGATGCCCCGGTAGCGGTCGTCGTCGGAATAGATCGTGGTGTTCCACTGGTCGTGCGAGCGCACCGTCGCCAGGGACAGCGTGCCGGGCTCGTGGAGTGTGTCGGGCAGGCGCACCGCCCGGAACTCGGCCTTGCCGCTCGGGGTGAAGAAGATCAGTTCCCGCGCGGGCTGTTTGATCCGGAAACCCAGCGGGAGGCGCACCCGCCGGTTGAAGTCCTCGAAACCGTCGAGGACTTGGGCCATGGTGTCGCGGATGCGGTCGTAGTCCTCGACATAGTGCTCCCAGCGGGTCGCGCTGTCGGGCAGGGCCGCCCTGGCGATCCCGGCCACGATGGCGGGCTCGGACAGCAGATGCGGTGAGGCGGGCTTCTTCATCCCCTTCGACAGGTGCACCATGGCCATCGAATCCTCCACCGAGGTCTGCTGCAGGCCGCCGCGCTGGATGTCCTTCTCGGTGCGCCCCAGGCACGGCAGGATCAGCGCGCGCGTACCGTGCACGAGGTGGCTGCGGTTGAGCTTGGTGCTCACCTGCACGGTGAGATCGCACTTGCGCAGCGCGTCGAAGGTGTAGGCGGTGTCGGGGGCGGCGAGGGCGAAATTGCCGCCCATCGCCATGAACACCCGCAGCTTTCCGGCCTGCATGGCCTCGATGGTGCCCACCACGTCGTAGCCGTCGGCGCGCGGCGAGGTGATCCCGCAGACCTCGTCGAGCCGGTCCAGGAAGCGCGCGGGCGGGTTGTTGTCGATGCCGCAGGTGCGATTGCCCTGCACATTGCTGTGCCCGCGCACCGGCGACGGACCCGCGCCCTCGCGGCCGAGATTGCCGCGCAACAGCAGCAGGTTCACGATCTCGCGAATGGTGTCGACGCCGTGTTCGTGCTGGGTGACACCCAGGCACCAGCTGATGATGCTGCGATCGGCGTCGCAGTACACCCGCGCCGCCTTGCGCACCTCGGCCTCGGTGAGCGCGGACTGCTGCTCGATCAGCGACCACGGCGTGGCCGCCACCGCCGCGCGATAGTCCTCGAAACCGTGCGTGTAGCGCTCGATGAACTGCTGGTCCAGGGCGTGCGGATCGGTGTCGGCTTCCTCGAGGACGGCCTTGGCCATGCCGCGCAGCAGCGCGAAGTCGCCGCCGATGCGCGGCTGCAGGTTCAGCGTGGAGGTGCTGGTGGCGTGGAAGGTGGCCATGTTGAGGAACTCGTGCGGGATGATCGTGCGGGTCGCGCCCGCTTCGACCAGCGGGTTGATGTGCACGATCTGCGCGCCGCGGCGATCGGCCTCGGCCAGCGCGGTCAGCATGCGCGGCGCGTTGGACGCGGCGTTGACGCCGAGGATGAACAGGGCGTCGGTGGTCTCCCAGTCCTCGAGATCACAGGTGCCCTTGCCGGTGCCCAGCGCCGCCTGCAGGGCGCGGCCGCTGGCTTCGTGGCACATGTTGGAGCAGTCGGGCAGATTGTTGGTGCCCAGTTCCCTGGCCATCAGCTGGTAGAGGAAGGTGGCCTCGTTGCCGAGGCGTCCGGAGGTGTAGAAGGCGGCCTGGTTCGGGTCGTCGAGTTCGCGCAGCGCCGTGCCGACCAGGGCGAAGGCGTCGGCCCAGCTGATCGGGACGTAGTGGTCGGTGGCCGGGTCGTAGCTCATCGGCTCGGTGAGCCTGCCCTGGTCCTCGAGTTCGCGATCGCTCCAGGTGGCCAGTTCCGAGACGCTGTGCCGGGCGAAGAATTCCGGACCCACCCGCTTGTGGGTCATCTCCCAGGTGACGTGCTTGATCCCGTTCTCGCAGATATCCAGATGAATGCCCTTGATCGAATCGGGCCACGCGCAGCCGGGACAGTCGAACCCGCCGTTCTCGTGGTTCATCTTCAGGATGGCGCGCGAACCGAGAATCGGTTCTTTCTCTTTCCCGATCATGAACTCGGTGACGGATTTCGCGGCGCCCCAGCCCGCGGCCGGATGGTGATAGGGCGAGAATTCCGGACCGTCGTCGGAGTCGAGTCGATTGCTGGAATCGATGGCCATGACAATCCCTTCGACGACGGTCGAAAATCTCTTTCAGGCACCAGAGGGAATAGTACTCGCGTGGGTGCCGGAATCCTCGTCCGCCGACCCGGGAACGCGGTGCAGACCGGCGGGCCCCAGACCGCGCGACAGGCCCACGACCAACACCGCGCAGCCGAGCCCGGACAGCACCAGACCCGTGCCGAACAGGGCCGGATATCCGGCCGCCTCGCCGACGATGCCCGCCGCCATCCCGGCGACACCCTGGACGACCACGATCGCGCAGGCGAGCAGCGTGTAATCGCTGCCCGCGTACTCGCGATCGGACGCGTCCATCATCAGCGCGAACACCGCGACCGTCGCCGCGCCACCGAAAACGTGTTCGGCCAGCCCGGCCGCGACCAGCAGTTCGAAGCCACCCACACCGAGGGCGGCGACCAGATACAGCGCGATGCTCGCGGTCTGAGTGATCCCGCCGACCAGCAGCGCGTTGCGGCGACCGAAGCGGTAGGCCAGCCAGCCGCCGAAGGCCGCGCCCGCCAGCGCCCCCGCCGAGGAGAGCACGCCCTTGATCAGCGCGATCTGCCCGAGGTCGAGCCCACGGTCGGACAGGAACGGGCCGGTCAGCGCCGAGGCCATCGAGTCGCCGAACTTGAACGCGCCGATCAGCGCGATGAAGGTCAGCACACCGGGACGACGCAGCCGCGACCACCAGGTGCCCAGCAGTTCGGTGGGTCGCGGGCTCGCCGCACGATCGGCCACCGGCTCGCGCAGCAGCCACACCGGCACCGTGGTGAGCACGATCAGCGCCGCCATGGCCAGAAACACCAGCCGCCAGCCCGCCAGCGCGAACACCCACAGCAGCGCACCGCCGCCGACGATCATCCCGATCCGGTACGCGCCGACCTGGATGCCGTTGCCGAGTCCCCGTTCGCGCGGGCCGAGCAGCCGGACCGCGAGTCCGTCGGTCGCCACGTCCTGGGTCGCCGACAGGAGATTCACCACCACGATGCCCGCGAACAGCCAGCGCAGCGACGACGACAGATCCAGGCACGCCAGCACCGCCGCGACGGCCGCGGCCGACAGTTGCAGCACCAGCAGCCAGGTGCGCCGGGTGCCGTACCGGTCGACGTAGGGCGCCCACAGGAATTTCAGCGCCCACGGCAGGAACAGCACTCCCGAGGCGCTGATCACCACCAGCGAGTAGCCGGATTCGCGCAGCACCACCGGCAACGCCTGGGTGAAGAAGCCGAACGGCAGGCCCTGCGCGAAGTACAGCGACGACAGCAGAACCAGCGTGCCTGCGGTGATCACACCCGGTCGGGTGGCGGTGCTCATCGGGCCATCGTCGCAGAGACCGCACCCCGGCACAGGGCACGGACTCCGCGCGAGCGAAACGGTTGCCCCGGCTACCCGAGGATCTCGACGTAGCCCTCGGTGCCGTGGACCCGGATGCGCTGGCCGTCGCGGATCCGCTCGGTGGCGTGCTCGACACCGACCACGGCGGGCAGGCCGTACTCGCGGGCGATCACCGCGCCGTGGGTCATCAGCCCACCGACCTCGGTCACCAGTCCGGCGACGGCGACGAACAGCGGGGTCCAGCTCGGATCGGTGTAGGCCGTGACGAGGATGTCGCCCGGGTCCAGATCGGCCCGCGCGATATCGGTGACCACCCGGGCCCGTCCCTCGATCGTCCCCGCCGAGACCGCCGTCCCGGCCAGCGCGCCCGGGGGCAGATCCGTGCGCCGGTAGGTGCCGGTGAGCGCCTCGCCGTCCGAGGTCAGCACCCGGGGCGCGGTGAGCGTCTGGAACCTCCGGAACTCGGACCGTCGCTCGGCGAGGAGAGCCGGATCGGCCCGCCGCGTGCGGACGACCTCGGCGAGTTCGTCGTAGCGCAGGTAGTAGATGTCGTCGGGCGCCCGCAGCACACCGGCGGTCACGAGCCGGTCGGCCTCACCGAGCAGGGCCTGCTTGTAAACCGAATACCGGCTCACCATCCCGTATTTCGGGTACTCGCGATAGCCGGAGAACGCGCGCAGCCGCCCGATCATCCGGTCGGTCTCGGCGGCCTTGCGCGTGCCGTCGGGCAGGGCGCGCAGCAGGCCGAGCAGGCGGTGCCGTTCCCGCTCGGCCTCGCGCAGCCCGTCCTGGAACCGCCGCTCGGCCGCCCCGGGCGCGAAGTTGCGGATGTTTCCGAGCAGGATCGGCACCAGCGTGGTGGGCTCCTCGTGCCAGCGCGGCCGGGTGATGTCGATCTCCCCGGCGCAGCGCATGCCGAACCGTTCGAGGAAGCCCGCGAGCGCGGCGCGGGCCGCCGGGCCGCCCGCGAGCGCGCCCAGTTCGTCCAGGAAATCGCCCGTCGTGCCCGTCTCCTCGACCTGCCGCAGATAGGCGACGACCTGGGGATGGGGCCGCAGTACGTCGGCCACGTCGAGCAGGGCCAGTCCCATCTCCGAGGTCACATTGCCGGGTACGGACTGGGTGAGCGCGTCGGCGGAGTTCTTCTCGCCCAGCCATTCCCACAGCCGGTCGTTGAGCCACTGGGTGGCGCCCATGGCCACCATGATCAGCCGGATACTCTGCGCGCTGAACAGGTCCCGCCGGAATTCGGTGATGTCGTCGCGGATGACCTCGAGCAGCACCGGACCGGTCAGCGTGCCGATCTTCGCTCGCAGCGCGGCCAGAGACTGCTCGCTGCTGGCGATCAGCTCCTGGACGAGCGCCGGATCGGGCTCGTCGTCGGGGTCGGCCGGGACCGTGCCCGCGGGCGGGCGGACGGCCTCGGATTCCGGGAGCTCGGGCAGGAATCCGTCGCGGGCGAGCACGGTCTCGAGCGCGTCGGCGATCAGCGGATCGGAGGTGGCGAACCCCCGGACCAGGGCGGTGCGCGCGGCCGGGGACGCCAGCATCCGGGTGGCGTCGACGAACAACCGGCCGCCCGCGTCGCGCATGGGGGCACTACTGGTCAACTGCCAGAACGAGATTCCCAGCGGCTTCATCGCGTCGGTCATCATCTGCTGATGCCCGACGGAGATGTAGATGTGGTTGCCGTCGTCGGCCGCCACCGGAATCGGGAACAGGGTGGTGATCGGCCTGCTCTGCACCACACGGATCTCCGTACCGTCGAGACACCATTCGATGTCCTGCGGGCTCCCGAAATGGGCCTCGATCCGGCGGCCCAGCTCGGCCAGTCGCAACACCTCGGCGTCGGCGAGTACCGGCTGTTCGCGCCGTGCCGCGGCGATCTCCCGCACCCGCGTCCCGCCGCCCGGCACCGGCTCGACGGCGAGCTTCTTGCTCGCCACCGTCCGGTCGACGATCACCCCGTCACGCACCCGGTAGTTGTCGGCGTTCACCAGCCCCGATACCAGCGCCTCACCGAGCCCGAATCCCGCGTCCACCGACACCACGCGCCGATCGGAGGTGACCGGGTCGGCCGTCATCAGGATGCCCGCCGCCCGGGGCGACACCATCCGCTGCACCACCACCGCCATCCGAACCGCGCTGTGCCCGAACCCGTTTCGCAGCCGGTAGGTGACGGCGCGCTCGGTGAACAGTGAGGCCCAACACCGGCTGACGTGCGCGAGGATCGCCGCGGGCCCGATGACGTTCAGATACGTGTCCTGCTGACCGGCGAACGACGCGGTGGGCAGATCCTCGGCCGTCGCGCTCGAACGCACCGCGTACGCGCCCTCGACGCCGAGACGCGCGTGTGCCGCGCGGATCTCGGCGGCCACCTGCTCGGGGACGGGCAGTGTCTCGATCGTCCGCCGAATCCGCGCACTGCGCGTGGCGATGCCGTCACGGTCCTCGGGGGCCAGCTCCGCGAGCGCCGCGAGCGACTCGCCGAGTTCCGGCGCGTCCGCGAGAACCCGCGCGAACGCCTCGGTCGTCACACAGAAACCCGCCGGAACCGAGACGCCATCGACGCGTGCCAGTTCGCCGAGGTTCGCGCCCTTGCCGCCCACGAGCGCGACCCGGCCGCGATCGACCTCTCCGAAGTCCAGCACATAGCTCATCCCTTGCTCCTCACCTGGTGGTTCCGTGACGACGCGAGCGATTATGGACCAGAAATCGGTGCGTCATGAGCACCCGGAATCGTGTATAAACTGAAAGGGGGAGGGGGTCGTCGGTGTTGTAGGTATCCATGACGATTCCGCGCATAGTGCGGAGAAAGTCAGAAACTCAAGAGATTTCACCGCTCGACGTGTCCATTGTGATCTGATCGAGATGTCCCCGAGATGGGGATGTGTCACACAATGCAATCGAGGTCTATGCTATGAAATCCAGAACTGCCCGTCCGCTCGCCGTTGTCGCCCTGGTCCTGTCCGCGGGCGCGCTCAGCGCCGGAACAGCCACCGCGGCGGCGCCCGAACCCGTCGCGGGTTCGGTCGAGGTATGCCTGCCCATCCCGGTCGGCCCCATCGAACTGAGCTTCTGCCTGTAACGGGTCAGCCGGAGTGCCCCCGGCGGTGGCGAACCGCCCTGTGCGCGGGATTGCGCGGTCCCGCCGCGATTCGTCGTCGCCGGGTGGCCCCGATTTTGTAGGAACCCCTAATCGATCCCGGATCGACGTTGCCGTTCGTCACAAGCAAAGGCGAGGCGGCGCTGTGTCGCACACGGTAGGTTGGGACCTTGCCCAGTTGATCTGGGTGGGAAGGATTCACCATGGCAGGCTCACGATCCATTGCTCCGTTCCTGACCGCTGCTGGTCGTCCGGTATCGACTCCGCTGAAGGACGTGCGGACGATCTCCCGCCAGATGGTCGGACATTTCATCGAGAATGTCGTGCCCTGCGCAACACTGCCCGGCGAAGTGCTCGACGGTGACGTCACCGCCGTGACCCGGGTGTGTCTGGAGCTCACCGGTGGCGTGCTCGACGGTCGCGACCTACCGGGGCGCCTCGAGCGCATCCAAGCCGCCGCCGCCGGGTGGGCGCGCGAGGGCATCCCGATCGACACCATCCACACCGCCGTGCACGAGGGCTTCAAACTCGGCTTCGACCTGGTGACCGCGCACGTCACCAACCACGACCACGACACCGTCGTCGGCGTAGCCCGCAGGCTCACCGACGTGCAGAGCATGATCACCTCGGCGGTCTCGATGGCCTACGTCCGCGAACTGCGCTCGGTGGTCAGCGAGCACCACACCGCCGTGCACACGCTCACCTCCGCGCTGCTCGGCGGCCAGAACACCTCCACGATGGCCAGGGAGTGCGGGATCGAGGTCGCCGAGCGCTATCACGTCATCGCGCTCGCCCTGCCACCGCATCCGGAGGAACTCGACCCGTCGCTGGACGCGAATGTGGTCGCCCGCCGCAAATTGCGTCGCGTGCAGGCCGAATTGGCGAATCAGTGCGTGGGCAAGGTGCTCTCGCTGCTCAGCGTCGACGGCGGCACCCTGCTGCTGCCCACCTCCGAATTCTCCGAACCGGAACTGGACCAGCTGATCACCGCGCTGTCCACGGCCGCGCAGGTGCCGGTCCGGGCGGTGACGATGCCCGCCGCGCCCGCCGATATTCCGCGTGCCGCCGAACAGGTCCACGAGCTCGTGGAAATAGTGCACCGGCTCGATGGTGAGAGCAAAGTCTATCGGCCGCACGAATTGGCCTTCGAATATCAGCTCACCCGGCAGGGACCGGCCCGCGACTATCTGAGTTCGGTCGTCGATTCCCTGGAATCCCATCCGGAATTGCTGCAGACACTCGAGGTGTATCTGGCCTCGAATATGCGGCGCACCCAGACCGCGCGCGAATTGTTCGTGCACACCAACACCGTCGACTACCGGCTCAAACGCATCGGCCAGCTGACCGGCTTCGATCTCAACGACATCACCGGACTCTGTTATCTGCGCGCGGCCCTGCTGATCCGCGCGCATCGCGGTTCCGGACGCGACCGGACCGTGCGCGCCGACCGTGAGACCCGCTCGCGCGCGGGCTGATCCGTCGTCAGTGCCCCGACGGTGACCCGGCGCAGCCGCAGGACTCCCCGGGGGACAGCACGATCGGCATGGGCTCCGGCGCGGGCACCGAGTCCGCCGGGGAACCGAGCAGCCGGTCCAGGGCGTGCCGGGTGATGTCCTCGATCGGCTGTTGCACCGAGGCCAGGGTCAGCTGCCCGAACTGTCGCGCCGCCGAGGTGTCGAAGCCGACTACCCGGACCTGTTCCGGGACAGCCAGTTCCGCGTCGGTGATCGCCCGCAGCGTGGCCTCGGCCTGGGCGTTGGTGCCCACGACGATCCCCTCCGGCGGCCGGGCGCGGGTCCGCAGATACGCGCTGACCCGCTCGTAGGCGCCCGCGGCGGTGAGATCGGTGCGCACGACCGGCGCGGCCGCCCCGGCGACCGCGGCGAATCCGCGATGACGCTGCGCGACGGTCTCCCGGTCGCCGTAGCGGACGTCGGCGGCGGTGAAGCCACCGACGAAGACCAGGTCACGGCAGCCGTGGACGTCGGCGAGATGCTCGGCGGCGAGTCTGCCCGCCGCCTCGTGATCGGCCCGCACCAGCGGGGCGTCGACCGGGGTGCGGGTGTTGTGGACCCACACCACGGGCATGCGGGCTCGCGCGCAGATCGCGCTGGTCCCGGCCGGATCCACCGCCCCGGCCACCAGTAGCCCGTCGATGCCGACCTCGGTGAACGCGGTGGCGAACTCGGTCTCGCGATCGGGGTCGTAGCCGGTGTTGCCGATCATGGTCAGATGGTCGCGGGCCCTGGCCTCGATCTCCACCCGGCCGACGATGGCGGCGAACAGCGGCATGGTCAGATCGGGCACCAGTAGTCCGATCTGTCGCCACCGGCGCGGCCGCCGCAGCGCTCTGGCCAGTCGGTCGGGGCGGTAGCGCAACTCGTCGGCCGCGGCGATCACCTTGGCGCGCAATGCCTCCGAGACGGGACGCGGGCCGTCGTTGAGCACGTAGCTCACTACGGCGGTGGAGACTCCGGCGCGGGCCGCCACATCGGCGAGGGTGGGGCGTTTGGCGGTCACATCCGGGCGAGTCTGCCCGCCGGTCCGCCGGTTCCGAAGGTTTTCGTTCATCGCGATTCCTACCCTGTTCCGCTCCGTGTGCGTCTCTACGCTAATCGATTAGATCCGTTACCGACGCGACCCACGGGCGCAACAACCGACAGGTGGAGTAGACGACATGTCCTACGCACGACTCACGGGAGTCACCCACTACGAACCGGACGCCGCCCACGACAGCCTGGTGCTGTTCACCGGTGCCGACTCGGTCACCCGGCTGCTCGCCCTCGACGGCACCGTCGTGCGCGAGTGGCCCTACGCGGGCGTGCCGCCGCGGCTCATCGACCCGGCACTCAACGGCGGCAGGCTCGGCGATCTCGGGGTGCAGCTGAGCGAGAGCGGCGACGGGCGCGGCGGCATCTACGCCAACGGCACTGTCGGACAACTGGATTGGTCCGGCGAGCGGGTCTGGGAATGGGGGAGTCAGGCGCCGAGCGGGGCGGCCCGACAGAACCACGACTGGCAGTTGCTGCCCAACGGCAACCGGCTGCTGCTGGTCACGGTGCCCCGCGTCGTCGCCCAACTCGACCTGCCCGCCACCGTCGGCGACCAGGGACTCTACGAGGTCGACCCGGACGGTGAGATCGTCTGGCAGTGGCTCGCCGGTGACCATCTCGACGAGTTCGGCTTCTCCGAGGAGGGCCGCCGGGCCCTGCGCGAGACCGCCGCCCGCGACCCCGAGGATCCGTGGGGCTATCTCGAGATGAACAGCGCCACCCCGCTCGGCCCGAACCGCTGGCACGACGCCGACCCGGACGGTGTCTTCCATCCCGACAACATCCTGGTCAGCTTCCGCAAGGCGAATGTGATCGCGCTGATCGACAAGGTGTCCGGCGCGGTGCTCTGGCGGCTCGGTCCCTATTTCGACGACGCGCCCGGCGCCCAGCATCAGCGGATCAACGCGCACACCGTGCCGCGCCCGGTCGACCAGATCTCCGGTCAGCACAACCCGCACCTGATCCCCGAGGGGCTGCCCGGCGCGGGCAACATCCTGGTCTTCGACAATCAGGGCGGCGCGGGATATCCGCCCGCGCCCCTGGGCATCTACGCGGGCTCGCGGGTGCTCGAGATCGACCCGATCACGCGCGAGATCGTCTGGCAGTACACCGCCGAGGACTCCGAGCGGCCGTCATGGACGTTCTTCAGTTCCTTCGTCAGCAACGCCCAGCGGCTCCCGAACGGCAACACCCTGATCACCGAGGGCATGCAGGGCCGGATCTTCCAGGTGACGCCCGAGGGCGCGGTGGTCTGGGAGTACCACAGCCCGTACGTGGGTTACGGGGTCGGCGGCGAGCCGGAGGTGCGCGAACCCCGGGTGCCCGGCGTCGACCGGCTCACCCTGACCCCGCTGGTCTACCGGGCGTACTCGGTGCCCTTCGCCTGGGTTCCGGCATGACGAGCACCGTGCGCGAGCCGGTCGCCGCGAGGCCGCGACGGCTGCCGATGTCGGCGTGGGTCGCGCGCGGCGGGTCGCTCGGCTGGACACTGGCCGGGCTGATCCTGGCCGGGCTCGCCTGGACCCTGCTGGTGGCCTCCGGGCAGTTCCCGCGCGAACTGCTGCCCAGCGTTCCCGAGATCCTGCGCGCCGGGGCCGACCTCTGGCGCGAGGACCTCCTCGCCGCCGACGTGCTGGCCAGCCTGCGTCGGGCGGTCGGCGGATTCGCGCTCGGCGCCGTCGCCGGGATCGGGGCCGCCGTCGTCACCGCGAACACCACACTCGGACGGCAGCTGCTCCAGCCCGTCCTGCGCCTGCTCTCACCGATCCCCACCATCGGCCTGGTGCCCCTGGCCATCCTCTGGTTCGGCCTCGGCGAGGGCAGCAAGGCACTGGTCATCGCGCTCGGTGTGTTCGTGCCGGTGTGGATCAACAGCCACGCCGGTCTGGCGAGCACCCCGCGCGACTACCTGCGCGCCGCCCGCTGCCTGGGCGCGCGCCGACGGCAGACCCTGCTCGAGATCGTGCTGCCGGAAGCGGCGCCCGACATCGTGTCCGGGCTGCGGGTCGGCGCCGCGATGGCGTTCGTGCTCATCGTCGTGGCCGAGATGAGCGGCACCACCGCCGGACTCGGCTACCGCATCTACCAGGCCCAGCTGTTCTCCCAGGCCGATCGGTTGATCGCCTGCCTGATCGTGCTGGGCGTCCTCGGCGCCCTGGCCGACCTGGTCATCGCCTCGACCACCGCCCCGCTCACCCGCTGGGCCGCGGAGGAACACTGACATGCCCATCCGGACCGACGACCTGGTCGTGCACTACCCGGGCAACCCGGCCCCCACCCTCGACGGCATCTCCCTGACCATCCCGGACGGCTCGTTCACCGTGCTGGTCGGCGCCTCGGGATCGGGGAAATCGACGCTGCTGCACTGCCTGGCCGGACTCATCACCCCGACCTCGGGCACGGTCACCGACAACGGTGTCGCCGTGACCGCGCCGGACCCGCGCCGCGGCGTGGCCTTCCAGCGCGACGTGCTGTTCCCGTGGATGAGCGTGGCCGACAACATCGGCTTCGCCCTGCGCGCCCGTGGCGTCCGCGCGGCCGACCGACCCGCCCGGGTCGCCGCCCTGCTCGACGACGTCGAACTGGCCCGCGCGATCGCCGACCGGCGGCCCAGCGAACTCTCCGGTGGCATGCGGCAGCGGGTGAGCATCGCCCGCCTGCTCGCCGGGGAACCCGCCGTGATGCTCATGGACGAGCCCTTCGCCGCCCTCGACGCCCTGACCCGGTTGAAGATGCAGGACCTGCTCACCGACCTGTGGACGCGCGCGCGGCGCACCATCGTGTTCGTCACCCACGACGTCGACGAGGCCATCCGCCTCGCCGACACCGTCGAGGTGATCACCGACGGCCACCTCGCCGAGCGCATCACCAACCCGCTCGACCGCCCCCGCCCCGCGGACACCCTCGCCGACCTGCCCGGCTACAGCGAGATCCGCAAGCAACTGCACCACCGGCTCGGTATCGCCGAGTCCACCCGCTGAACCCATCACCCCCGAGGAACACCCTGTGAAGACATCTCTGACGCGGATCGTCACCGCCGCGATCACCGCGACCGCCCTCGCGCTCACCGCCGCGGCCTGCGGCGACAGCGCCGCCGACGACCCGGACACCCTCACCGTCGGCTTCGTGGTCGACCCGTCGTGGGCCCAGGTGCCCGTCGCCGCCGCGGCGGGCTATTTCGGCAAGCACGGGGTGAAGGTCGAGGTGGTGAACTTCCCGTCCGGGATCGAGGCCCTCCAGGCCGTCGCGGCCGGTCAGCTCGACGTGGCCACCGCGGCCGATGTGCCCAGCGCCGCCGTGCTCAGCAAGTCACCGTCGCTGCGCGTGGTGGGCGACGGCGCCCGCTGGGAGGGCTCGCGCATCATCGCCCGCCGCGACGCGGGCATCACCACGGTGGCGGATCTGGCCGGGAAGAAGATCGGCACGCCCATCGGCACCAGCGCGGCCTACTTCGCGGCGAACACCCTGGCGGACAACGGCATCGAGGCCGAGCTGGTCCAGGTGGCGCCGTCGGCGACGGTCACCGCCGCGACCCGTCGCGATGTGGACGCGGTGTCGATCTTCCAGCCGTATCAGGCCCAGGTCGTGCAGGCGCTCGGCGCCGACGCGGTCGAGCTGACCGGCGGCAGCTACCACCAGCACAGCCTGTATCTGGCCGCGGAGCGCGCGGTCACGACGAAGTCCGCGGCGCTCTCGGCGTTCTTCGCCGCCCTCGACGACGCGGGCCGGGACCTGCGCGAGCTGTCCGATCCGGCGATCACGGCCGTGGCCACCGCCACCCAGCTCGAGCCCGGCCTGCTGCGAACGGTGTTGCCGCAGTTCGACTTCACGCTCCAGCTCACCCCGGACCTGGCCACGAAGCTCGGTGAACTCGGCGTCTGGGCGAAGGGCCAGGGCAAGATTCCCGCGAGCACGACCCTGCCCGATTACGCCACCGTCCTGGACTATCGCTTCCTGCCCGCGAACGGCTAACCTCACGTCCGCCGCCGGTTTTCGGGCGGGGGAGTTGCCGGTACCGGCGTTACCGGATAGCCTCGATGTATTCAGTGTACAAATGTTCACTCAACACATCCGGGCGGGGTGGCGACAATGAAGTTGCAGACATCGGTGAATGCCTGGCTGGACACGGCCGCTGCCGACCTCCGAGCACTCGGTGAACTCGCCACCGAGGTCCAGGCGGCCGTGTTCACCCGACAGCGCAGAATCCGCCGGGCCGCGGCGACCACCTCGGGCCGGGACCTGATGTGGGAGAGCTGCGCGATGGCCTACGACATCATCGACCTCGCCGACGCCGCCCGCCGCGCCCGCTCGGACCGCCCCCACAACCGCCCCGCGAACCAGGGCGACCCCCGATGAGCGCGATGGCCCTGCTCCTGCTCGGCACCCTCGCCGCCCTGACCATCGGCTCGGTCGTCGCCGGATACGCCGTGGCCGCCGTCAGTTGGTGGCTCGCTCAGGACCGCTCCTCCTACCGCGCGGGCAGGCGGTGTCGGCACACCCCACGTCCCCGCACCGGCTGAGCTGTTCGGGCGATCGCCCGGCGCGGTGCGGCGGGCGACTACGGTGTCGCGTCTACGATCCGACGATGCGGGCGAGGATCCTCGAGGAGCTGCGAGAGCTGCGGCGCGACCGCCGGGCGGTGCTCGTCCTGGTGGCGTTGCCGGTGCTGGCGCTGGTGGTCTTCGGTTGCGCGGCCGGGTTCTTCCCTGGGGCGGTGCGGGCGGCGGTGGTCGGGCCGCTGGCCGCGACCACCGGGCCCGCGTTGCCGGAGTTCTTCGAGGTCGTGGTGACCGCGCCGGAGGACACCCGGGCCGAGGCCGAGCGGAGGGTGCGCGACGACGAGGTCGATGTCGCGTTCGTGGCGTCGGGGTCGGCGATCACGACGGTCGCGCTGGTGGACGGGTCCGACCTGTTCGCCGCGCAGTCGAGCATCGCGGTGCTCAACAAGATCAGCGGTGCCGTCCGGCCCGAGGTGCTGTTCAACCCGGAGTTGAAGACCTCGTGGGTGCTGGTGCCCGCGATCATCGGGCTCATCGTCACCTTCGTCGGCCTGATCGTCACCGGTATCGGGCTGCGGCGGCAGACGGGCGCTCCCGAAGAGTCGGCGGCGGGCGGCCGGAGCGGGGTGGTCCTGGGCGAGATCGCGCCGTACTTCCTGCTGACCGCCCTGGAACTGATCGCGGTGACCGTGTTCGGCCTGCTGCTGTTCGGTGTGCCGTTCACCGGCAGCGTGCTGGTGTTCGCGGTGGGCGCGGCGATCTTCGTGTTCCTGGTGGTGTGCCTGGGCGCGCTGATCACGTCCGTGGCGCGGACGACGGGCCGGGTCGTGCAGGTGACTCTGGTGTTCCTGCTGGTCCAGATCGTGCTGTCCGGCATGATCTTTCCGCTCGACGCCATGGCCGCCGGGGTGCGCTGGATCGGCTACCTGCTGCCGCTGACCTACTTCACCATGATCGCCCAGGGCGTGATGCTGCGTGGCGCGCCGCTCACCAGTCTGTGGCTGCCGCTGCTCGTGCTGATGGTGATGGCCGCCGTGGTCGTGCGGTTCCGTCGTGACCCACGCGCCGCGACGGACCGCTGATCGGACCTGGACGACGCGGTCGTTGAGATTCCGGATTACCGCTGTTCCTGGCCGTATAGTGCAGAAATGCGCCGGGTCGCGAGAATATCGAGACGATCGAACTCACCCTGGGTCGCGCCGGGGAGCGGCTCATGACGACCGCGAGCGTCGACGACGAACCGGCACGCGAACGCCATGCGGCGCGGACGACGGCAGCCCGGGGCAGCGGTGTCGGTTTCGGTGGCGCGATCGGCGCGGTGCTGTTCGCCTGGCTCTCGCTGACTCCCTCGCTGCTGCCGCGCGGACCCCTGTTCCAGGGCCTGGTCTCCGGTGCCGCCGCGGTGGTCGGCTATGGCCTCGGGGTCGCCGTGGCCGCGCTGATCGGCTGGCTGCTGCAACGATCCCTGCCCGGTCCGCCCCGGCCGGTGCGGTGGGGGCTGGGTCTGCTGGCGGTCGCGGGCACCGTGGGGGTGCTGTTCTGGTATGCCGGGTGGCAGAACGAATTGCGCACGCTCATGGGCGTTTCCGATCTCCCGTGGCACGCCTACCCGGTGCTGGTGGTCATCGCCGCCGTCGTCTTCCTGGTGCTGCTCGTGGTGGCGCGGGTCGCCCGGGCCGCCGTGCGTGGGGTCGGCAGGCTGCTCGCGCGGGTGCTGCCGCCGCGCGTGGCCGCGCTGCTGGGCGGGATCATCGTGGTGGCCCTGGCGATCGCGGTACTCAACGGCGTGGTCGCCGACGTGGCCATGGCGGCACTGAACAACACCTTCAAAGCCGTGAACGAGGAGATCTCCGAGGACACCCCGAAACCGGAGTCGCGTGATCGCTCGGGTGGCCCCGGCTCGCTGGTGAGCTGGGACTCACTCGGCAGGCAGGGCCGCATCTTCGTCGCCAACGGACCGACCGCCGCCGAACTCACCGCCTTCAGCGGCAAACCCGCGCGCGAACCGGTCCGCGTCTACACCGGCCTGGCCTCGGCCGAGAACGTCCGCGCCGAAGCCGATCTCGCGGTCGCCGAGTTGCGGCGGACCGGCGCCTTCGAGCGGTCCGTGCTCGGCGTGGCGACCACCACCGGCACCGGCTGGATCAACGAATCGACCGCTTCCGGCATCGAATACCTGGCCAATGGCGACAGCGCGCTGGTGAGCATGCAGTACTCGTATCTGCCGAGCTGGTTATCGTTCCTGGTCGACCAGGAACGTGCCAGGCAGGCGGGCCAGGCCCTGTTCGAGGCCGTCAAAGCCGAATGGGACACGCTGCCGCCGGACCGCCGCCCGAAACTCGTCGTCTTCGGCGAGAGCCTCGGCTCCTTCGGCGGTGAGGCGGCCTTCTCCGGCATCCAGGACATGGCCGCGCGCACCGACGGCGTGCTGTTCGTCGGCCCGACGGCCACCAACCCGGTCTGGGGTGACGCCACCGCCCGCCGCGACCCCGGTTCCCCGGAGTGGCTGCCCGTCTACCGCGACGGCCGGACGGTCCGATTCGTCGCCGACGCACCCGATCTGGCGCGTCCGGACCGGCCGTGGCCCGCTCCCCGGGTGGTCTACCTGCAACACGCCTCCGATCCGATCACCTGGTGGACCCCGCGGCTGCTGTTCCAGGAACCCGACTGGCTGCGCGAACCGCGCGGACCCGACGTGCTCGCGGGCACCCGCTGGATTCCGGTGATCACGTTCCTGCAGGTGTCGGCCGACATGGCGGTGTCCACCGATGTCCCCGACGGCCACGGCCACACCTTCCACGCCGCCATCGCCGATGCCTGGGCCGCGATCCTGCAACCCCCCGGCTGGACCCCCGCCGACACCGAACGGCTGCGCGGCGTGCTGCGGAACGAGGACTGAACATCGGCCCGCTCGGCTATCTTGAGCCGATGTGCGCCCCGGAGATCGTCCGTCACGTCCACGAGGCCGCGCCGCGCCCGAACCGCCGCGCCCTGTTCGGGCTGGCGGGTCTGGCCGCGGCCGCCGCGGTGGTGCCCGCGCCCGCCGCGGCCGCGCCCCGCACCGGCGGTGTCGTCGACCTGACCCACACGCTCACGCCGGAACTGCCGGTCTGGCCGGGTAATCCGCCGATCACCATGGTGCCGGTGGCCTGGCACGCCTCCGGCGGTTTCGGCCAGCTGGCCCTCGGCTACTGGGAGCACACCGGCACCCACCTCGACGCCCCGGTGCACCGCATCCCCGGCGCCGCCACCACCGACGCGCTGGCCGCCACCGACCTGGTCGCCCCGCTGGTCGTCCTCGACATCAGCGCCAAGGCGGCCGCCGACGCCGACGCGGTGGTGACCGTCGCCGACATCGACACCTGGCGCGCCACCCACGGCGAGATCCCCGAACGGGCGTTCGTCGCCCTGTATTCCGGCTGGGAGCACCGCCTGGCCGACCCGGCGACCTTCCTCAACCTCGACGGCCGGGGCCGACCGCACGCCCCCGGATTCTCCGGCGAGGCCGTCGAATACCTGGTGACGCAATGCGACATCGTCGGCGCTGGCGTCGACACGCTCAGCCTCGACTGCGGCGCCGATCCCGACTACGGCGCGCACACCGCCCTGCTCGGCGCGGGCCGCTACGGCGTGGAGATGCTGGCCGCTCTCGGCTCGGTGCCGCCGTCGGGCGCGACCGTGGTCGTGGGCGCGCCCAAACACGTGGGCGGCACGGGCGGGCCGTGCCGGGTGCTCGCGCTCACCTGAGCGTCGTCAGCTGCCGATGGACAGGGCGTGCCGGAAGGTGTCACGCGGATCCCAGGTCGCCTTGATCCGCTGGAGACGCGGGTAGTTCTCACCGTAATAGAAAGCGTGCCAGGGCAATCCGGAGGTGTTCCAGGCCGGGTCGGCCAGATCGGGATCCGGATAGTTGATGTAGCTGCCGCCGTAGTTCTCGTTCGGCACCGGCACACCGCCGGTCCCGGCGTGCACCTCGCGATACATCTCGCGGGCCCAGCGCAGGTAGCGCTCGTCGTCGTGCGGCAGCCGCCAGGACGCGTGGATGAGCATCTTCATGAACGAATCCCGTGCGGGCATGGCCGTCGCGTCGGCGGACACCGCGTTGATCGCGCCACCGAACGGCAGGAACTCCAGCTGGGATTCGCCGAGGAAGGCCGGATCGGTGAGATAGCGGTAGAAGATCCGCAGCTGGTCGGGGGTGTAGGGATTGCGCAGGTAGGCGGCTTTGACCTTCACGCGCGTGGAGTTCACGCCCTTCGCGTAATACACCTGGCGCACGGTGTCGGAGTAGGACAGCTCGGTGACCGGCAGGACGATCGCGCCGGGCTGCACGCCCTCGCACACCGCCGCGACGAACTCGTCGAAACGCGCACGGGCGTCGGGCGCGTCGGCGTCGAGCAGGATCAGCATCTCCGCCGCCGCGGTGCCGGTGGTGTGGAACATCAGCGGCGCGTACAGCCCGGCGAAATCGTCACCGGGCGCGCGATGACGGGCGAAGAATCCGAGATAGTTGCTCAGGAACCGGACGAAGGAGTCCTCCGTGGCGATCGGCAGGGTCAGCCGCGCGTTGAGCATCCGGCGCGGCGGCACGGGCAGGGCGTGCGCGGGATCGGAGCCGTCGGAGTCCGGGGAGCGCAGCAGGAAGCGCGTCACCACACCGAAATTGCCGCCACCGCCGCCGGTGTGCGCCCACCACAGATCGTGCTCGGGCCCGTCCTTGACGGCCGTCACCGTGCGCGCCGAGCCGTCGGCGTCGACGGTGACGACCTCCACCCCCGCCAGATGATCGGCGACCAGCCCGAATCGCCGCGACAGCGGGCCGTAGCCGCCGCCGGTGACGTGCCCGCCCATACCCACACCCAGACAGATCCCGCCCGGCACCGTCACACCCCAGCGGTGCAGCGCGTCGTAGACGCTGCCCAGATCGGCGCCCGCGCCCACCGAGAAGGCGCGGTGCCGCTCGTCCCAGTCCACGGCGGTGAGCTTGCCGAGGTCGATGAGTGAGCGGGTCGCGGCATGGTCGACGAAGTCGTCGAAGCAGTGCCCGCCCGAGCGGGCCGCGATCGTCGAGTTCTCCGCGACGGCGCGGGCGACCGCGGTGCGCACCTCCTCGGCGGTGGTCGGCACGTAGATCCGGTCCGGCCTGGCCTGGAACCGGCGGTTGTAGCCGCGCAGGCTCAGCGGGAGGTAGTCGGTGTCGCCCGCGCCCAGCACCTGGTCACCGGCGCGGGCACGGGGTATGCCGAGCGCGGCGAGCGCACCGCCCGCGGCGGCCGCGGTGATCAATCGTCGACGGGACAGGGTCACCGGAATCCTTTCAGCCGAATCGGATCGGACACTAGCCCACTTGTGTTCGGGGTGAGCGCAATTCTGGTCGTCGGCCCGGCCCTGGGGTTCCATCGAGGGATGGCGATGCGGACAGTGCGAGGGTGGCGGCGATGAGCACTCCGCGGATCAGCGGTCTGGCGTTCCTGACGCCGGGAAACTACCTCGACGAAGACCCCTACCACGGGCTCGAGGACACGCTGCGGCTGTTCGAGTTCGGTGAGCGGATCGGTTTCGACGGCGCCTGGATCCGGCAGCGCCACCTCGAACACGGTGTGGGGTCGGCGGCGGTCTTCCTGGCCGCGGCCGCCCAGCGCACCCGCCGGGTGGAATTGGGGACCGCGGTCATCCCGATCGGCTACGAGAGCCCGTTCCGGCTGGCCGAGGACCTCTCGCTGGCCGACGTGCTCTCCCAGGGCAGGCTGCAACCCGGCTTCAGCGCGGGTGTGCCCCCGCACGCCGACCTGATCGGGCACCTCGTCTTCGACGGCGACTGGCGCGATTTCGACCTGTCCTACGGTCGGGTGAGCAGGCTGATCGAGAACCTGCGCGGCGAGTACCTCGGCGACGACGACACCGTCATCCACTCGCCGGGCAATGTCCAACGTCCCCGCCTGCAACCGCACAGCCCCGGGCTGGCCGACCGCGTCTGGTACGGCGGCGCGAGCACCCGGTCGGTGCGCTGGGCGGCGGAGAACGGGCTGAACCTGCTCAGCGGCAATATCCTGCACGGCACGCCCAGCGACGATTTCGGCACCGCCCAGCGGACGCTGATCGAGGACTACCGCCGCCGCATCGCCCCCGACCGCCCCGCGCGCGTCGCCATCGGCCGGGTGATCGTGCCGTTCGACAGCGCCGATCGCGCCACCCGCGAGCGCTACCGCGCCTACGCCGCGAGCCGCCACGACCGCACTCTCGGCCCCCAGGGCGAGCGTCGGGTGCTGTTCGCCCGCGATGTCGTCGGCACGGCCGAGCAGATCCTCGAGCAGCTGCACGCCGACCCCGTACTGGCCCACACCAGCGAGCTGCGCCTGGAACTGCCCTACGAATTCCACCGCGAGGACTACGAGCAGATCCTGCACGACACCGCCACCCTGATCGGCCCCGAACTGGGCTGGACACCGGCGACCGTCGACGAAGCCGCCTGAGCTCCGAGCGCCCCGACACCGCGACCGGACCAGGAAGGCTTCGATGCTCGGCCCGCGCCATTTCGACACGCACGCCGAGGTGTACGACCGTGCCCGCCCGCCCTACCCGGAACAACTATGGCAGCGACTGCGGTCCCTGGGCGTGCTGCGCCCCGGCCTGCGCGTGCTCGACCTCGGTGCGGGCTCCGGGCTGGCGACCGCGCCGCTCGTGCGGGAAGGCGCGACCGTCACCGCCGTCGAACCCGGCGCCACCCTGGCCCATCGGTTGCGGCAGCGCCTGCCCTCGGTCACCGTCCACGTCGCCACCGCGGAGACGGTCCCGCTGGAACCCGTGGCCTTCGACCTGGCCGTCGCGGCGACCGCCGTGCACTGGTTCGACCTCGACACGGTCCTCCCGACGGTGCATCGCGCGCTCGTCCCCGACGGTCGTTTCGCGGTGTGGCGCACCGTATTCGGTGACTCTTCGGTACCGGTCACACCCTTCCGCCGCCGGGTCGCGGCCATCACCGCACGACGCGGCCCCGGGTCGACACGACCCACACCCGCCGAATCCGACACCGCCGCCTGGGTCCGCGAACTCACCCGCACCGGCCACTTCCACCCCGTCCACACCGCCGAATTCGCGTGGTCGATCGAACTGGACACCAGCCAGATCCGCGACCTGTTCACCACGTTCAGCGACTGGACCACCCTCGAGGTCGACGAGGCCGCCCGAGCCGTCGACGCCCTCGGCGGGACCGTGGTCGAGCACTACCGCACCCCACTGATCGTCCTCCGACGCCTGCCAGTCACCGAAGAGTCGCCTCGCTAGGCCGACGGAGAAGGGAGGGGCGCGGTGGGCATCGGAGCAGATGCCCACCGCGGCAAGGGATTCAGGCGGGGACGGTGGACGAGCGGACGTCGGGCAGGCCCAGGTTGTCGCGCAGGGTGGTGCCGGTGTAGTCGGCGCGCAGGGCGCCGCGGTCCTGCAGGAGCGGGACCACGTGGTCGACGAATTCGTCCAGGCCGGTGGGGACCAGGTGGGAGCCGAGAATGAAACCGTCGGAACCGTCCTGCTGGACGAAGGTGTCGATCTTCTCCGCGACCTGCGCGGGTGTGCCGACGATCGGGCCGCGTTCGAACTGGTCGATCACCGTCTCGCGCAGTGTCAGCTTCTTCGCCTCGGACACCTCGCGCAGCTTGCGGACGGTGGCGAATCGGTCCTGGTGCAGGAAGGCGCGTCCCTGGATGATCGGCGGCCCGTCGGGATCGGGTTCGATATCGGGGATCGGGCCCTCGGGGTCGTAGGCCGACAGATCGCGGTTCCAGATCTGCTCGAGCAGGATCAGAGCGGTCTGCCCGGTGACCTGCTCGTCACGGATCGCGTGGTACTTCTCGATCGCCTCGGCCTCGGTGTCGCCGAGTACGAAACTCGCCGACGGCAGGATCTTGATGTCCTCGGCCGCACGGCCCGCCGCCACCGCGCGCGCCTTGACGTCGCGGTAGAACTCGGCCGCCTCGGGCAGTTTGCCGTAGGGGGAGAAGATGGCGTCGGCGTTCGCGGCGGCGAAATCGCGGCCCTGCGGGGAGACCCCGGCCTGCAGGATCACCGGCCTGCCCTGCGGGCTGCGCGGCACGGTGAACCGGCCCGCGATGTCGAATTGCTGTCCACGGAAGGCGAACTCGCCCGCGTCGGGACGGGCCAGGAACCGCCCGCTCTGCTTGTCGGCGACGATGTCGTCGGCACGCCACGAATCCCACAGGGCACGCACGGCATTCAATGTCTCCTCGGCGCGCACATAGCGGTCGGCGGGGTCGAGGAATCCGCCGCGGCGGAAGTTCTGTCCGGTGAACGCGTCGAAGGAGGTCACCACATTCCACGCCGCCCGACCGCCGGAGAGGTGATCGAGGGTGGCGAACTGGCGGGCCAACTCATAGGGCTCGTTGAAGGTGGCGTTGATGGTGCCCGCCAGACCGAGATGCTCGGTGACCGCCGCGATCGCGGCCAGCACACCGAAGGTGTCGGGACGGCCGATGATGTCCTGATCGAAGATCCGCCCGGCGCGTTCGCGCAGCGCCAGGCCCTCGGCCAGGAAGAAGAAGTCGAACTTGCCGCGTTCGGCGGTGCGCGCGGTGTGTTCGAAGGTGCTGAAATCGATCTGGCTGCCCGCCTCGGGATGCCACCACGCGGTGTGGTGGTTGACGCCGCCGAGGTAGGCGCCCAGGATGACCTGCTTACGGGATGTACTCATCGACGGGACCTCACACTGTCGCGTAGCGGTTGGGAACGGTGGCGGGCAGTCCGAGCAGCTCACGCAGTGAGCCGTCGGGATAGCCGGTGCGGAACAGGTTGCGGCTCTGCAGAACCGGGACCAGCCGGTCGGCGATCGCGGCCAGATCGTCGACGGCGACACCTGGCCGCAGCCGGAACCCGTGCACGCCCTGCTCGCTCCAGGCGGCGAGCAGATCGGCGAGATCCTCGGCGCTGCCCGCGAAAATCGCGGCATCGGAGGCGAATTCGGCACCGGAGAGCTCGTTCAACTGCTCCAGGCGCTGCTGACCGGTGCCCTCCTCGGTGTCGAGGAAGACCACCACATCGGCGTAGACCCGCAACGGTTCACCCGTGCGCGCCGCGCTCGCGGTGGCCACCTGCGCCAGGATCGGTGTGGGGCCCGCGTCACGCGAGGGGGTGACGAACACCAGATCCGCACCGGCGGCGGCGAATTCGTAGACCAGCGGCGCGTGGGCCAGCGCCGTGACGACGGGCTGACCCTGCGGCGGCCGCGGAGTGATCGACGGACCGCGCACCGAGAAGTGCGAGCCCTCGAAATCGACGTAGTGCAGCTTGTCGCGGTCGATGAATCGGCGGGTCGCCACATCGCGGATCTCCGCGCCGTCCTCCCAGCTGTCCCACAGCCGCCGCACCACCTCGACCACATCGGTGGCCTCCGCGAACAACTCCCGCGCGTGCGGCGGGACGGTTCCCGTGGCGAGCACCTCGGCGATCTCGGCGGGGCTCAGGTCGGTGATCTCGCGTCGACCGAAGTGCGCGGCCTCCTCCGCGCTGCCCGACACCCTGGCCTGCCAACCCGCCCGCCCGCGCGAGGTGTAGTCGAGGGTGGCCAGCGCGGCGGCCACGTGGAACGGCTCGGTGTGGGTGGTGGTCACCGTGGGGATCAGGCCGATGTGCCGGGTCAACGGCGCGACCCGCGCGGCGATCAGGTGCGCGTCGAGCCGGGCCCGCACCCGGTCGATCGCGTCGTCGGTGGGGGTGTGCGCGTCACCGGGGACGCGCAGGCTGTCCTCGATGGTGACGAAGTCGAGCAGGCCGCGCTGAGCGGTGGTGACCAGATCGATCCAGTAGGCGGCGCTGAACAATTCGGTGGGGCGTGCGTGCGGGGCGCGCCACGCGGCCGGGTGCCAGCCCGCCCCGTCGAGCGCCACACCCAGATGCAGGGGATTCGGTGCCATCGTGTGCCGTTTCTGTGCTGCGGTGAATGGTCTCCCGTACAACACGGCGCCGCCATCGGCATACGGCGACAGCGGATTCGGGGGATCGGCGCGACAGCGGGCCCGGTGGCATCGGGCCTGGTCGGCGGCGGAAACGGCGGCGACGGCGGGAATGTCAACTGTTGCGTTCAGCTCGATCGACCGGAAATAGCACCCGGCCACCCTGTTCGCCGGAACAGGATGGCCGGGGGAGGGTCAGTTGGCGGGCTTCTGGTGGGTGGTCGGGGTGTGGACGATGTCGTAGTACACCGTCTTGTCGTCCGGATTCGGGTAGACCCGGTAGGTGAACTCCTGATCGGTCAACGTCACGATCTCCACATCGCGGCGCGACTGCTCTTCGCCCGCGTCGTTCTTCGCGACGAGGGTGCGGGTCTTGCCGTCCGCGGACACCACCCAGTCGCCCTGCATCTTCGGGGCGTCCTCGAGGGTGTACATGGTGAAGGTGCCGTCGGGCTCGTAATAGGCGTAGCCGACGTAGTTCTCGACGGCGTCGTCGTCCAGGGACACCGTGGTGCCCGTGGCGTCGGTCGCCGAGGTGGTCTCCCATGCGGTCTCGGAGAGGATGGCCGACGGTGTCCCCGGTTGGACGGACGTGGCCGCCGAACCCGAGGTGGTCGCCGTCGGCGAGGTGGTGGTCATCGAACCCGTCGTCGTGGCGGCGACCGAGGTCGACGTCGCGGCGGAATCGGTGTCGTCGTCACTGCCGCAGGCCCCCACGAGGGCGGCGGCGGTCACGGCGAGAATCACGGGCGCAATCTTTCTGCTGAGTTTTCGCTGCTCCGTCATGGCCGTCAGCCTAATGCGGCCGAGATCGGATTTCCGGTGTCAATCCAGACAGAATTCGTTGCCTTCCGGATCGGCCATCACCAGGAATCCCGCGCTCATCGGTGGACTCGGCTCGAATCGGCGGACCCTTGTCGCCCCCAACGCGACCAGGCGTTCGCCTTCTGTTTCCAGCGCCGCCATGCGGTCGGCGCCCGACAATCCGGGTGCGGCGCGAATATCGAGATGGACGCGATTCTTCGCGATCTTGTCCTCGGGTACCTGCTGGAAGAACACCCGAGGGCCCTGTTCGTCCGGATCTTCGATGGCGGAATTCGAATTGTGTTGATCTTCGGGTACGCCGAGGCGGGTGAGGAATTCGTCCCAGGCGGCGAGCGGATCGGCGCCTTCGGGCAGTTCCACTCCCGGCGGTGCCGGATGGACGTAGCCGAGCGCGGCGGCCCAGAAGCGGGAGAGCGCGCGGGGGTCGTGGGCGTCGAACGTGATCTGGACGTGACGGCTCATGGCACCACCCTAGGCGCGATCGACGTCGTCGGAATATCATCCGGATTGACGCGTCTCCCATGGGGTAAGCGCAGCGGGAGTAGCGACGACGGCCGCCGGGTACTCCCCGGTGACCGGGGAAGGGAGGAGGCGTGCACGAGCAACAGCGCGACCCCGTACCCCGGCAGTGGACGGTCGGATTCCAGGTTCCCGCCGACCTCGACCAATTGACGATGGCGCACGCGATCGCGGAGACCGTGCTGCTGGTGGGTGGCTTCGCCCTCGACGAGGTCACCGACCTGCTGTTGGCCCTGGACGAAGTGGCCACGGCCCTGGTGCTGGCCGCGGTGCCCGGCGCCCGCATCGATTGCGCCTTCACCGGCGGCGACGGGGTGCTCGGCGCCCGCGTGACGACGGTGGCCCGCGCGCCCGGATCGATCGACGAGGACGCTTTCGGCTGGCATGTGGTGGCGACGCTGACCGATGCCCTGCGCACCGACTACGGAGATTACGACTCGGCCTGCGGCGGATTTCCCGCTACGGTGGAATTCGGGTGGATCCGGCGGTCGCGAGGTTCGGCGGTTTCCTGAAGCCGAAGCCGCGAAAGGGTTAGCGTACGGCCTGTCGGGTACCCGAAGAAGACACCCAGGAGTTCGGCAACCGTCCGGGAAGCGAGGCACACCGGCGATGACAGGGGAAACGAACACAGTCGATCATCCGACCGCGCGACGGTCCCATTCGCGCGGAGACAGCTACGACAACATCGAGCCGTGGTTCGAGAAATTGCGGGAGATACCGCGCGATGACCACGCTCACGACGAGGTCCGCGCCGAAATCATCGGTCGCTGCCTCCCGCTGGCCGACCACATCGCGCGGAAATTCACCGGCCGCGGCGAACAATTCGACGATCTGGAGCAGACGGCCCGGGTAGGGCTGGTGCTGGCGGTCGACCGCTACGACGTGACCCGTGGTTCGTCGTTCCTGTCCTTCGCCATCCCGACCATCATGGGCGAGGTCCGCAGGCACTTCCGCGACCGGACCTGGGCCGTGCGGGTCCCGCGCAGGCTCAAGGAACTGCAACTGCGGATCGGTCCGGCCACCGAGGAACTGTCCCAGCGCCTGGGTCGGGTACCGACCGCCCAGGAACTCGCCGACGAGCTCGAGGTCGACCTCGTGGAGGTCACCCGCACCCTCGTCGCCGCCAACGGCTACCAGACCAACTCCATCGACGACATCACCCACGACGGCCGCGACAACGCCACCCAGCCGATCACCGACACCCTGGGGGCCGACGAGCCCTGCTACCAGCTCACCGAGGACGCGATGGCGGTGCGACCGTTGATCGCCGGACTCTCCGGCGAGCAGCGGCAGGTGCTGATCATGCGGTTCTACGAATCCAAGACCCAGAGCCAGATCGCCGAGGAGCTGGGCGTGTCCCAGATGCAGATCTCGCGGATCCTCGCGCGCACCCTGGGCACGCTGCGCGAGCAGGCGCTGGCCGAACCGGCCCCGCACGAGCCGGTCGACCTCACCGCCTAGCGCTGTTTCTCCCCGCGCGTAGCGGGTAGCCGCCCTGACGACGGATGGAACCAGCTCAGGAGGTGTGAGCATGCCGCAGCAAGCATGGAGCGACAAGCGCGAACGGCAGTACGAGCACATCAAGGAGTCGCAGGAGGACCGCGGCGTCGGCGAGGACCGGGCCGAGGAGATCGCGGCTCGCACGGTCAACAAGGAACGCGCCAGGTCCGGCGAGGCCAAGACGTCGAGCAAGCTCTCCCGCACGGATATGTCCTCGGGCAAGCGCGGTGGTCAGCGGGCCCATCGCAAGGGGCCGCGCGGGCTGACCCGTGACCAGCTCTACGAAGAGGCCAAGCATCGCAATATCGAGGGCCGCTCGAAGATGACCAAGAGCGAACTCGCCCACGCCCTGGGCCGGGATTGACCGGGGGACGTCATGAACGTCCCCGCGAATCCGCGCACGGTGGTCGCCACCGGACTGGCCGCGTTGGCCGCGGCGACGCTGCTCGGGTGCGGTACCAGCACCGATCCGCAGGGCCCGACCGTGTCCACCACGGCCGACTCGCCGCAGGTCGGCGCCGAGGCCGCCACTCAGCTCTGCGACATGATGCGCGCCGAGATCGGCAACTGGCAGCAGCAGGGGACCACGGTGGCGAAGGTGTCGTTCAACGGGACCGTGCACAACTGGGCCCTGCGCAACGGCGCGGTCAATGCCGCGGTCACCCGCAATCGGGAGGTCATCGACACGGTGACCACCGAGAATTGCCCGGATGTGCGCGATCAGGCCATCGCCGCCTTCGGCACCGACGACCTCGCCTCAGCCCTGGCCGGATTCTGATCAGTACAGTCGCACCCCATGGGTGACAGGAGCCGGTTCGAGGAGTGGGAAGCGCGTCTGTGGGAGCGGCTGGCACGACTGTTGCCCTCGCGCCAGGACGCCGAGAGCTTCCGCGACAGTCGCGAGATCGGCGAGCAGGAGGCCGGGCTCTGGTTCCTGCTCGAACGCCTCGCCGACCTCGCGGTGCCGGTCGATGACGCGACACTGGCCGAGATCGAGGTGCTCGCCGAGCACTGGGGCGAACGGCTCTCGGTGCACCATCGCGTCGGTGCGTGCGCGAAAGACCCCGACAAGGCCGCCACCGTGCGCCTGGTTCCGGACAGCGAGGTGCGGGCCGCGGTCGAGGACGGCACGACGGTGCTGCCGTGGATCGAGTGCGCGCGGTGCCCCAGCGTGCTCGCGCGGGCCCACGACCGGGAACCCTCGGGTCGGCCGAGTCAGTACGCCGTGCGCTACCTCGTCTCGCGCGCCGACGCGCCCGAGCCCCAGGTCTTCGCTCCCACCGAGCTACTGCGCGCGTTCGAGTCGGTCCTGGCCTGCCACTGAGCGGCGCCCCGGCAGCCACCAGTTCACCGGGCCCATCAACTGCACCAGAGCCGGGACGAGCAGCATGCGCACCAGCGTCGCGTCCAGGATCAGGGCGATGATCATGCCGATGCCGAGCAGGCGCATCGGGGTGAGCGGGGACAACGCGAACGCGCCGGTGACCAGCACGAGCAGTACGGCCGCCGCGGTGATGACCCGAGCGGTCTTGACCGTCCCGACCCGCACGGCGGTGGCGGTGTCGACGCCCGCCCGGTGCGCCTCGGCCATCCGCGAGAGCAGGAAGACCTCGTAGTCGGTGGACAGGCCGAAGACCACCGCGATGATCAGCACCAGCATGCCTGCCGGGAGCGGGCCGGGACTGATCCCGAGCACCCCGGCGAAGTGACCGTCGAGGAAGATCCAGGTCAGCACGCCGAAGCTGGCGCCGAGGCTGAGGAAGGCCATGGCGACGGCCTTGAGCGGCAACATGATCGAACGGAACGCCGTCGTCAACAGGACGAGCGTGGCCAGCACCATCACCGCGATCATGAGCGGTAGGCGCTCGACCGTGGCATCGACGGTGTCGAGGGTGGCGGCGGTGTCGCCACCGACCCGGAACTCCGTGTCCGGCGGCGGTTCCAGTGCCCGCAGCGCCCGCACGGTGTCGGTGGCCGCGTCGCTGCGGTCGGCGTCGGTGAGGAAGGCGTGCAGGACGACGAAATCGTCGTCGCGGCCGACCTGCAGGACCTCGCGGACACCTGGTACGGCCTCGACCGAGGCCAGCGCACCGGAGACGGCCGCCGATTGCGGCGGGATGCCGTCGGTCCCGCGCAGCAGGACGGTCGCCCCGCTCGCGGCGGCGGGGAACTTCGTGGTGAGTTCTTCTGCGGTGGCGCGCATCTCGCTGTTCGCGGGCAGGGCGCGCTGGTCGACCTCACTGAGCCGGATACCGGTCAGCGGTGCGGCGAGTAGGAGCAGGATCGCTCCGACCGCGATCGTCACCGTGCCCGGTCGGCGCAGCACGGCCTCGACCACCCGTGCCCAGAACCGTTCGGTCCTGGCGGTGGACTTGGCCCGCCCGATCCGGGCGCCGAAGAGCACCAGCAGCGCGGGCAGGACCGTCAGCGACAGGCCCGCCGCCAGCGCTACGGCGGCGACCGCGCCGATGCCGAGGGAACGCAGCACCGCCTGCGGGAAGACGAAGGTGCCCGCGAACGCGCACATGAGCAGCAGGGCCGAGAAGCCGACCGTGCGCCCGGCGGTCGCGTAGGTGCGGGTGATGGCGGCGTGGATGTCGTCGCTCTCGGCGTACTCCTCGCGGAACCGGTTGACCAGGAACAGCCCGTAGTCGATGGCCATGCCCAGCCCGAGCAGGGAGGCGATGTTCACCGCGAAGGTGGTGACCTCGGTGAACTCGGTGAGCAGCCGGATCGCGCCCAGCGAACCGGCCACCGCGAGCATGCCGACGACCACCGGCAACGCACCGGCGAGGACACCGCCGAACACCAGCACCAGGACCAGCAGCGTCAGCGGCAGCGAGATCGATTCGGCCACGATGAGATCGCGTTGCGAGCGTTCGATGATCTCGGTGTTGAGCGCGCTGTAACCCGACATCCGCACCTCGACACCGGGCACCCGCAGCGCCTCGGCGATGGCGGGGTAGGCGGCGATGCGGGCGGTGTCGTCCCCGGCGGTGAACACCACGGCCACGGCTTGGCGCCGGTCCTCGGAGACCAGGAAGTTCTCGCGCGGGGGAATCGAGGTCCAATAGCTGTCGACCGGGCGGGCCAGCAGCGCGGGGTCGATGCGGTCGACGGCCTCGCGGACGCGCGGGCCGAGATCGTCGATGCCGCCGCCCGCTGGCGCGGTGTAGAGCGCGACCACATCGGGACTCTGCGGTCCGAGATGTTCGGTGACCAGTCGGTCCACGAACGCGGATTCACTGTGTGGGTCGGCGAATCCGCCTGCGCTGAGTCGCTCGGTGACCGCGGCGCCGTAGGCCGCGCACAACCCGATGAACACCGCGACCACGAGCAGCACCGCGCGCGGCCGGGCGATGACCAGGCGGGCGAGGGCGGTCACCGGTGCGCGTCCGGCACGGGCAGTTCGCTGTCGAGCATCGCCACGATCCGGTCGAGCAGGGCCTCGAGTCGCGCTTCGATGCCGACGCCGTTGCGGGCCGACACGGTGAGATCGGTGTGCCCGTCGAATTCGGTGATCCCGAACAGCAGCGGCATCGCGACGCTGTGCTGGGGCAGCACGAACAACCCGGTCGGCTGGAAGCCGGGCACGGCCAGCTCCGTGCCGGTGAAGCGGCCCATGTGGGACACGGTGGCCGAGGCCAGGTTCCGGCCGGTGCGCGCGCCGAGCCAGTTGGTGGTGTGCAGCACGCCGCGGTTCACCGCGTCGGGCACCAGGGTGATCTTGGTATTGGCCAGCTGGTTCAGTTCCCGGCGCTGTCCCAGGCCGGTCTTGATCTGTTCCTTGATCGCGGTCCAGTCCTGACCGGGCGCGAGGTCGAGGAACAGCGGCAGGGCCAGATTGGCGGTGGAGCGCAGCGCCGGATCGTGGCGGCGCAGGTCGACCGGCATCATGATGCGCGAAGTGCCCTTGGTCTCGGCGGCCAGCAGCGCGCACACCCGGGCCAGCGCGCCCGGCCCGGCGACCTCGACGCGCCGGTGCCGCAGCAGATGCCGGGGCAGTCCGTGCCGCTGACGACCCCGCCCGACCGCACTGCGATAGCGCGGCACCATCGGCGTCGGCTTGCCCGGGGCGCCGATCCGGTCGACGAGTTCCTGATCGGCCACCGGATCCGGTTGGGCGACAGGATCTTCCCCGCGCAGCGCGCGCAGCACATTGGTCACCCACAGCACCATGCCCATGCCGTCCATCACCCCGTGGAACACCCGGAACACCAGTGTGGTCGGCGCGCCCGTGAGCAACAGGACCTCGACGGTCGTCTCCGGAGTCGGGCCGATCGGGCTGGTGAGCACCGGGTCGGCCTCGAGCGCGGGATACATCAGCTGGTGGCCCGGCACCACCCGCACCGCCGGGGCGATGCCGGTGTCGACCCAGTCGTCGCCCTGGCGCATCAGCCGCGCGCCCGGGGTGGCCTCGGCGGCCGTCGCCACCGCGTCGCGCAGCCGCTGCGGGTCGAGATCGCCCTCGCCGGGGACGACGAGCTGCATGAGGAACGGCGGCGCCAGCTCGCGCATGGGGAAGTACATGCGCTCGGTGGTGGACAGCGGACGACGGAAGACGGTGCGGGCGTTCATGAGTGCCTTCGGGAGGTCGGGCGTGGTCAGCGCAGGGGGCGGGTGAGCGTCTCGATGCCGCCCTGGGTGTCGAGCCAGCGCAGGAACTCGGCCAGCCCGGTGTCGCGGTCGACGACCGGGGTGTAGCCGAGATCGGTGCGCGCGGCAGTGGTGTCGTAGGTGGCGCTGCGGGTCATCAGGGCCACGGCATAGCGCGACAGCGGGGGCGACCAGCGATTGGTGACGGCGGGAATCCGCCACACGGCCTCGATGACCGCGACCACCGCGGCCAGCACCCGTGGGTTGGGCTGCCGGGTCGGTGCCTGGTAGCCCAGCCGCCGCGCCACCTCTCCGAGGAACCCCCACACGTCGGTCTTCTCCGCGTCGGCGACGAAATACGCCTTGCCGCCAGGGGTTTCGACCGTCGCCGCCAGCACACACGCGCGCACGACATTGTCCACGTGGCACAGCGACGCCTCGATCGTGCGTCCGTAGGACAGGTCGGGCAGCTTGCCCTCGGCGGTACGGCCCAGCAGGCGCACGATCGGCCCCGACCGGTCACCCGCACCCCAGATCGCGCGCGGGCGCAGCGCGACGGTGGTGAAGCCGGGCGCGTTCGCCGCCAGCACCGCGCGTTCGGCGGCGGCCTTGGTCTCGGAGTAGAAGTTGAGGTAGCGGCGCGGATACGGCAGCGACTCGTCGACGTCGAGCTGGTCGCCGCCGTCGCGGTCCATCATCGCGCTGGGGCTGGAGACGAACACGAACCGGGTGGCGCCACCACGGCGGGCGGCATCCAGGAGCAGTTCGGTCGCGCGGACGTTCTCGGTCCAGAACTTGTCGCGGGTGCCGCGCTCGTCGACACGGGCGGCACTGTGCACCACCACATCCCGGCCTTCGGCGGCACGCACCAGCGAGTCCGCGTCGGTGAGGTCGCCGTACACGACCTCCACCCGGTCCCGCGCGTCGCCGAGATCGTCGAGCACGCTGGTGCGCCGCGCCAGGATCGCCACCTCGTGGGTGCCCTCGGCGACCAGCGCGCGCACCAGGCTGCCGCCGAGGAACCCGGAGGCTCCGGTGACCAGGATCTTCATCGGCCCGACTCCAGCTTCTCGGTCGCCCAGCGGGCGAGTTCCTCCCGGCCGATCTTGGCGTTGTGCCGGATGTCGACGGGGAAACGGGGATGCACCAGGAAATCCTTGACGGGCGTGGTCACCTCGAAATCAACCGCACGCGTGCGCAATCGGGTGAGCACGGCCGCCGCGTCGGCCCCGGTCTCGACCTCGACACAGAGCACGGGCCGCTGGGCGCCGGGCGTACCGACCCCGACCAGCGCGGTCCGCGCCACCCCGGGCACCACATTGAAGACCTGCTCGACCTGCACGGTGAACATCGGCCCCCGCGCGGTGCGCACCCGCTGACTCTTGCGCCCGCAGAACCAGATCCGGCCCTGCTCGTCGATCCAGCCCAGATCGCCGGTCCGATGCCAGACCCGGTCGCCGTCGGCGATCTTGCCCTCGGTGTTGGCCCGCGCGGGCCAGTAGTAGCGGGTGCTCACGTTCGGCCCGGCGACCACCAGTTCGCCGACTTCCCGTGGGCCGGACGGCTGTTCGGCTCCGTCCCAGGTACGCACGGGAGCGTCGGTGATGCCGAGCAAGCGCACCTCGACGCGGTCGGCCGGGCGGCCGATGCAGGTGCCGTCACCGGTGTGGGCCCGCTCGACCAGGCCATCGAGCAGCTCGCGCGATTCGATGGTCGACATCGGCAGTGCCTCGGTGGACCCGTATCCGGCGTAGATCTCGGCATCGGGGCGCAGCACCTCGCGCAGCCCGGCCACGCACCAGTCCGGCACCGGCGCACCGCCGGAGAACACGCTGGCCAGCGAGGGCAGCGGCGTCGGACGCGCGCGCAGGTGCGCGAGCAGCGGGATCAGCAGCGCGGGGGAGGCGAACAGGGTGCGTACCTCGAAGCGCTCGATCGCGTCGACCACGTGCGCCGGATCGGTCGAGCCGACCTTGCTCGGGATCAGCGGCGGCAGCACACAGCGCGAACCGAGCAGCAGATCGAGCACACCGACCAGCGGCAGCGTGATCAGCGAGGTCTCCGGCGGAGTGCCACCACGCGCGCTGTGCACCTGCTCGACCATCGCGGCGAGATTGCCGTGCGTCAGCTCGACCGCCTTGGCCGGGCCGGTGCTGCCGGTGGTGAACCCGATGATCAGCAGATCGTCGGGAGCGGCGGGCACCCGCGCGGGCAGGACCCCGGCGGGCCGACGACCCCACGAGCGCAGCGTCGGCCCACCCCAGAACCAGCGCCGCCCCACGGTGACCGTGGTCCGCACGTGCCGGAAACTGCGCGCGAACAGCACCCGCAGCGCGTGCGCGGGCGGAATACCGATGAAGGCCTCGGCCTCGACCGCCCGCAGGCAGTGCACCATCCGGCGCACACCCATGCCCGGGTCGATCACCACCGGCACCGCGCCGATCTTGAGCAGCGCGAACAGGGTCGCGTAGAGCTCCGGACTGGGCAGCACCAGCACGATGGTGCGGGTCCCGCTGCCCACGCCCGAGGCGACGAGCTGTTCGGCGACGGCGTCGGACCACTCGTCGAGTTCGCGGTAGGTGATCTGCCGGTAGTCGGGCAGCCCGCCCGGGGTGGTGCCGTCCGGGTAGATCACCGCCGCGCGATCGGGCTGGGCGGCGGCGAACTGCCGGAACGCGTCGATGGTCTCCCAGTAGGTCGCGGTGGTCACACCGTCTCCGCGGGCAGGCGGTAGAGGCTGGCCGCGGCCGAGGGACCGGCACCAGCGGCGACGAACAGCACGTGGGTGTATCCGGCCAGCGAGCCCTCGGTGACGGCGCGATCGTAGGCCAGCGGCAGCGTGGCGGTGTGCGGGTCACCGGCGGACAGGTCGGGCACCCGGACCGCGTCCTGGTCCAGGCCGAGCGCGTCGGCGAGCAGCTTGGGGAACTGCGGGCTCGGCGTCGAGGCGATCAGCGCCACGCGCGCGGTGTCGTTCCCGGCGAGCGCCGTGCGGGCCACCTCGGTGGCCACGGCCAGCACCCGGTCCTCGAAATCGGGCTCGCGCTCGACGGTCATGATGCCGCGGCCGACGGTACCCATGGTGGCGGTGTCGACATAGGCCTGCTCGGCGGGCGTCCCCGGCGCGGTCGCCGTGTGTACGGGGCCGAAACCCTCGGGCCCGTCGGTGTTGTCGAGCAGCAGCGCGGCACCGGCGGTGGCATAGGGGAATTCGGCGTCGGCGGCCGAGCGGGTGAGCGAGGGATGGGTGTCGCCCGCGACGATCAGCACGTGCTCGGTGCTGCCGGTGGTCAGGATCGAGCCCGCCACCTGCACGGCGTTGAGCACGCCGACCGCGCCGTTCATCAGATCGAAGGAGAAGGTGCGCGCGTCACCCCTGGTGTAGTCCAGGCCGATGCCCGCGGCCTTCTGGATCAGCGCGGACACGGCCGGTTCCACCGTGTTGGAGTCGCGGAAGATGCCGGTGTTGATCAGCACACCGACCTGGTCGGTGCGAATTCCCGCGCGCCGCACGGCTTCCCGAGCGGCGGTGCCGCTGTGCTCGACCACGCTGTGGGTGTCGGTGGCGGTGCTGGTGCCGGTGGTTCGGATACGTACGCCCATGACGAACCTCAGACCTTCAGGGAGGAGATGGTGGTGGACAGGAACCCGGCGACGACACCGGAGGCGGCCGGAACCATGAGCAGCTTGGAGCCCGCCGCGATGTTCTGGTCGGACAGCTGATCGTGCAGCACGATGAAATGCGAGGTGGTCGAGGTGTTTCCGTACTTCTCGATCACATTGAGGTCCGGCGGCATCGGCACCCCGAACTCCCGCGCGGCCACCGCGTTCAGGTACGGCACGGCCGCCGCGCCGAACTGGTGGTGGATGATGTAGTCGAATTCCTCGTCGGCGAAGCCGCGGCCCTGCCCGTCGAGGTAGTCGCCCTGCGCGTCCGGCCAGAGCAGGAACCGCGCCTCGTTGTGCATCTTGCGGTTGTCGGTGTAGAGCGCCACGCCGGAGGACTTGTCGCTGGGCATGCCCAGGCACAGGTGCGAATGCTCGGCGGCGGTGAACAATTCGATGTAGTGGATCTTGTCGGCGTCGTCGACGGCCTCGTCCAGGATCACCGCGCAGCCGGAGTCGCCCACCGACAGCGAGGCGAACTGCAGGTCGTACTTCTCGGAGATCTCGTTGACGGCGGTGTCGGCGATCGGGGTGATGGACTCACCGCTGACCACCATGCCGTTGCGGACCACCCCGGAGCGGATCATCCGGTCCAGCAGGTAGGTACCGGTGAGCATGCCCGCGCACGCGTTGGACACGTCGAAGGTGATCGCGGACCCGGCACCGAGGTTCTTGGCGATGCTGGAGGCGAAGGAGGGCTCCATGTACATCCGGGTGCCCTGGTCGCTGCGGGTGATCGAACAGGAGATGATCACCTCCAGTTCGTTCGGGGCATAACGGGATCGGGACAGGCAGTCCCGCGCGGCCGCGATGGCCAGGGCGAAGGAGTCCTCCTGGTTCTCCGGGGAGGTGTCGCGGACCCGCCGTTGTTTGATTCCGGTGATCTTCTCCAGGTCGAACGACGGCGGCACGGACAGACGCGAAATCAATTCCTCGGTCGACACGATATTCGACGGAAGATAAGCGCCGATTGACTCGAAACGCGAATGCGACACGGGAACTCCTGAATACGTCGGAAGGGTGCCTCGGGGCGATTCTGATCGCCGATGCGATCGAACGCTACCGAAGAGTAACCGTGTGATCGGTGACGAAGCGAGACGTCCTCGAGGTGTGACGCACCCAGGAACAGGCTATCTGTAACTGGAAGTTTCGGAAATTCGGCTATCGACCGTTGGGTGCTGTCACCGCAGGAAGATTCGGGTTTCGACGCATCGGCAAAGCTTCAGCTACCCGGCGATCACACGACTTTGGTGTCACGTGAGGGGCTCGGTATGGTTGGTCTACCGTGAGGGACCTCACGAAAGGGCGGCACGTGAATATGTCGACCCGTCCGGTGCCGTTGTTTCGCGCGCCGAAATGTCCGTGCGCGATTTGTCGTAGGAGGAAACACGCCGATGCGCCGAACGTCCGGCCGACCGAGCCGAGGCGGACGGAATCGGCCGGAACTTCGCAACGTTCGATCCGCACCAACCCTGGACCAACCTTGCCCACCCATAGTGTCGGGCAACCCGACCACACGTCGAGAATCTGCAAGGAGTGCACCATGCTTGACCACGCCGGGGTAGTTCAGCACCGCCACCGCGCCGTCGCGGCCACCGAGGACGCCGACGACGTGCTGCAGCTGATGACCGCCATGCACGGCCCCGTCGTGCTGTACCTGGCCCCCGACACCGACGGACGCACCCCGATCTGCGTGCGCCGCACCGACTTCCGCCCCGAACCCGGCGACGCGCTGGCCGGACGCACCGCCTGGCACACCGAATTCTGGCTGGCCGACCGGTTCCGCGAGGGCATCGACGACATCGACCTGAGCATCGATGTGCGCAGCGCGCCCGAGGCCGACCGCCCCGAGTCGCTGGAGACCAGCTGCGGTTTCCGTTTCGCCCTGCGGATCGAGTCCTAGGGAATCCTGGCCATCCCACCGAGCATGGACACCGCTTCCCGGCGCGGATGCGGGCGCCACTCGGTGGGACGCCAGTCGATCACCGAGGTGATGCCCGGCTCGATCAGGTCGAGTCCGTCGAAGAAGCGGGTGAACTCGGGGGTCGAGCGGGTGCGGAAGGGCACGCCGCTGCGCAGATTGGCCGCGTCTGTCTCGGCGCGGTCCTCCGCGGACAGGTGATCGTTGGTGGCGTGGGTGAGGGTGAGGTAGCTGCCCGGCGCCAGCGCCGAGCGCAGTTCGCGCACCACGGCGTAGGCCTGCTCGTCGTCGGTGAGGAAGTGCAGCACCGCGCACAGCATGAGCGCGACGGGCTGGTCCAGGTCCAGGGTGCCGGTCAGCGCGGGGTGGGTCAGGATCGAGGCGGGATCACGCAGGTCGGCGTCGATGTAGGCGGTGGCGCCGGTCGGGGAGCTGTCGAGCAGGTCGCGCGCGTGGTAGAGCACGATCGGGTCGTTGTCGACGTAGACGATGCGGGCCGCGGGCGCGATCGCCTGGGCCAGCTCGTGCACATTGCCCTCGGTGGGCAGGCCGGTGCCGATGTCGAGGAACTGACGCACGCCCTCGACACGCGCGAGGTGGTCGACCGCGCGGCGCAGGAAACGACGGTTCTCCAGCACGGCGAAGTGGATCGACGGGAAGGCCTTGGCGACCGCGTCGGCGGACTTGCGGTCGGCCTCGAAATTGGCGGTGCCACCGAGCCAGTAGTCGTACCGGCGGGCCGGGTGGGGTTTGGTGACGTCCACCCGGTCGGCGGCGGATTCGAAGTCCACGGCGCCCTTCCTTTCGCTCGACTACCGTCGTCGGGATCAGCCCGACTCGAGAAGGCACGACCATGCCCCTGCAGTTCAGCCCCTATGACTTCGACGTCCACGCCGATCCCTACCCGTACTATGCCAGGTTGCGTACCGAGGCCCCCGTCTACCGTAACGAGGCCGACGACTTCTGGGCGTTGTCGCGCCACGCCGACGTCCGCGCGGCGCTGCGCGATTCCGAGCGTTTCTCCAGCGCCAACGGCCTGCGCATGGAACCGGCCTTCTGGGGCCCGCAGGCCGAGAAGCTGTTCTCCTTCGTGGCGATGGACCCGCCCAAGCACACCCGGATGCGCGAGCTGGTCGTGCGCGCGTTCACCCAGCGGCGGGTCCAGGCCCTGGAACCGCGACTACGCGAGATCGCCCGCCGCATCCTGGCCCCCGCCCTGGCCAAGGGCAGCTTCGACCTGATGGCCGATCTCGCCGGGCCGTTCCCCACCGAGGTGATCTCCGAGCTGGTCGGCGTGCCCGAATCCGATCGCGATCTGGTGCGCAAGCTCGGTATGGAGATCATGTACACCGACGCCGAGTCGACCGATCTGCGGCCGGAGGCCATGGCGGCCATCGGCGCGCTGGTCGGCTACTACACCGAGCTGACGATCGCGCGCGCTCGCCAGCGCACCGACGACCTGCTCTCCGGGCTGCTCGACGCCGCCGACGGCGACGACCGGCTCAGCCCCGAGGAGATCGTCGGCGTGCTCATCCTGCTCGTCGGCGCCGGTATCGAGACGGTCATGCTGACCCTCGGCAATGCCTGGGCGGCGGCCGCGGCGCATCCCGACCAGCGTCGCGCCGCCTTCGACGGCCGCGTCGACGACTGGATCGCCGAGGCCATGCGCTACGACCCGGCCACCCAGTCCCAGCTGCGCACCACGACCGCCCCGCTGGAGCTGCACGGGGTCGAGATCCCGGCCGGTGCCCGCATCCTGCTGCTCACCGGTTCGGCCCACCGCGACGAGTCGGTGTTCGCCGATCCCGACACCTTCGATCTCGACCGCGACACCGGCGCCTCGCTGGCCTTCGGCTCCGGCAGGCACCACTGCCTCGGGGCGAATCTGGCCCAGCTCGAGCTGCGGGTGGCCCTGGAGGAAATCGTCGCCGCCGTCGCCGATTACGAGGTCGACACCGAGGCCGCGGTGCGCATCCACTCCTCCAACAATCGGGGGTTCGCGGCCCTGCCCACCACCGTCACGCTGCGCTGACCGGCGCCTCCACGACCGATTCGCGCCGTTCCGCCCGAGGCGCTGCAGGGCCTCGGGCGGAGCGGTAGCATCGCTGAACGGACCGGAAGGTCTAGTCCAGCAACATGTTTCGCTGCGGCCGCTGCGCACGGGTCCACGGAACACCGGTGATCGAGAGGCTTCATGGTGGAATCGGTGACGAATCGGTGGGTAATCGATCCGACGGGAAACGACATCCAAGGCGAGAACGCGGCGTTGCGCGAGCGCGGGCGCGCCACCCTGATCGAGCTGCCGGGCGGGGTGCCCGCGTGGTCGGTCACCGACGCGGCGCTGCTGGAGAAGCTGCTCATCGATCCGCGGGTGTCCAAGAACGCCGCCCAGCACTGGCCGCCGTTCGTCGCGGGGGAGATCCCCGCCGACTGGCCGCTGTACCTGTGGGTGGCGGTGCCCAACATGTTCACCGCCTACGGCGCCGACCACCGACGGTTGCGTCGCCTGGTGGCACCGGCGTTCACCGCGCGGCGGACCGAGGCGATGCGTGAGCGGGTCGAGCGGATCACCACCGAGCTGCTCGACGCCCTCGATGAGGTCCCGGCGGGCGAAACCGTCGATCTCCGTGAGCATTTCGCCTACCCGCTGCCCATCCAGGTGATCTCCGAGCTGATGGGTGTGCCGGAATCGCTCGGGCCCGGGCTGCGCACATGCGTCGACGGCATCTTCGACACCACCCTCAGCCCGGAGGAGTCGCAGGCCAACTACATGGAGATGTACCGGATCCTCGGCGAACTGGTGGCGCTGCGCCGCGAGCAGCCCGGTGACGACATGACCAGCCTGCTCATCGCCCAGCGCGACGACGAGGGCGACGACGCCCAGCTCACCGAGGAGGAGTTGGTCGCCACGCTGCTGCTGGTGATCTCGGCCGGGCACGAGACCACCGTGAACCTGCTCGACCAGGCCATCACCGTGCTGCTCACCCGGCCCGAGGTGCTGGAGAACCTGCGCGAGGGCACGGTCACCTGGCCCGACGTGATCGAGGAGACGCTGCGCTTCGAATCGCCGGTGGCGCACCTGCCGCTGCGCTACGCGGTGTCCGACATCGAGATCGACGGCGTGCGGATCGCCCAGGGCGAGGCGATCCTGGCCGGATACGCCGCCGCCGGACGCGACCCGCAGCGTCACGGCGCCACCGCCGACGAGTTCGACCCGCACCGGGACAACCAGTCCCACATGGCCTTCGGCTACGGCGCCCACCACTGCCTCGGCGCGCCGCTGGCCCGGCTGGAGGCGCTGGTCTCGCTGCCCGCGCTGTTCGAGCGGTTCCCGAAGATGAGTCTGGCGGCGCCGGTCGAGGAACTCGGCACGGTGCCCAGCTTCATCTCCAACGGGCACCGGCACCTGCCGGTGATCGTCGACGGAGCGTAGTTCCCGCGAGCTGTCCGGCCGGGCGTGTGCCCGGCCGGACGGTGCTCACGGCAGCGGCAGCGGGGCCGTCTTCGGGAAGACCACCGGCAGCCCCGCCAGCGCGCGGTGGAACGGCCCGGGCCGCCACACCAATTCCTCGGGGGGAACGGCCAATTCGAGTTCGGGCAGCGCGTCGAGCAGCTGGTCGATCGCCTCCTGGGCGATCAGATAGGCGGGGGACTTGGCCGGGCAGCTGTGCGGGCCCGTGCTCCACGCCAGGTGCGCGCGATTGTCCAGGAACTCGCCGGTACCGATCGCCGGATCGTTGTTGCAGGCGGCCATGCTGATCACCACCGGCTGGTGCGCGGGCAGCCAGACATTGTCGACCAGGATCGGCTGGCGCGGGTAGGTCGTGCAGAAGTTGGCCATGGGCGGGTCGGTGTAGAGCACCTCGTCCAGGGCGTCGCGGGTCGATAGGCTGCCGCCGAGCAGGCTGCCCGCGAAACGCGGATCGGTGAGCATCAGCCGGACGGTGTTGAGGATCAGGTTCAGCATGGGCTCGATCCCGGCGCCGTAGATGGTGAGCAGCTGGTTCATCAGCTCCTCGTCATCGAGTCGGGCCGGGTGCTGGACCAGGCGGGTGGCGATGTCGTCGCCGGGTTCGGCCTGCTTCTGTCGGACCAGGTCGTAGAGCGAGTCCTCCAGCATCTGCGCGCCCTGCACCGCGGTGTCGCCGCCCTCGAACATCTGGGCCATCCCGGTGGCGATCCGCGCGCCCAGTTCCTCACCGACGCCGAGCATCGCGTTGATGGTGGCGAAGATGACCGGGTAGGCATACTGGCTCAACAGGTCCGCGCTGCCGTCGGCGCAGAAGGAATTGATCACCGGCATGGCGATCTGCTCGACGGTGCTGTGCAGCCGGTACAGGTCGACTCCGGCGATCCCGGCGACCGTGGCCTGCCGGTAGCGGGTGTGCTCGAGGCCGGAGGTGCGAATCGCGTTGGGGCGGTAGCACATCATCGGCAGGATGGGGCAGTCCGCGGGGATGTCGCGCTGCCACATCCGGGCGTCGGCGGGGAAGTGGTCGGGATCGTTGAGGATCTGGACCGCGGTGCGATAGCCGATCACCAGGGTCGCCGGGACGCCGGGCACCAGGTCGACCGGGGCGAGCGAGCCGAAGCGGCGGCGCATCTCGCGGTAGGTCGCCTGCGGATCGGCGGCGAACTCCGGGGAGTACAGCGGCACCCGGTCCATGTCGCTGAGCGAATTCGGCACCGGCGGGGTCTGCGCGGGGGCAGCCGAGGTCTGGGGCATCACAGCACGTACTCCTGTCGGAGGCAACGATGGTCAACGCGCGTCGTCGCGCAGCGTGGCAGTGGTGCCACGGGGGTGAAGACGGTGGAGCCACCGATCCGTGCGGAGTGAATCTTGTGTCCTGCAACATGTTCCATTGCATGACTCACCGAATCGGCATCGCCGAAACGGTATCAGGAATGTCACGGTGAGTGAAAAGTGATGGCGCCGTGCGCTATTGGCCCTCGGTCAGCGCCGTCGCGAGCCACTCGGTGGCCTGGACGAGCCAGTCGGGATCACCGTGCTCACGGCCCCACAGCGCTTCCTTGACCGATCCGGCCTGGATCCAGCGGCGTGCGCGGACGGGGTCGAGTTCGGCGGCGTCGCTGTAGACGTCGATGCAGCGCAGGAGGCGCTGTTTCGGGTTCGGCGACAGCAGCAGCGGGGCGAAGCGGGGACTGCGGATGACATTGAGCGCGTCGTAGGCGGGATCGCCGACTAGGCACTTGGGGTCGATGGCCAGCCAGGGCGCCCGGTGTCCGGCCAGGACATTGGCGTCGTGCAGGTCGCCGTGCACGAGCAGGGCGGGCTGATCGCGGCCCAGTTCGTGGAGGGTGGCCAGGGCGGCGTCGAACACCGGGCGGGGGATGGGGTCGCCGAATCGCGCGGCGGTGGCGATCATCTCGCTCTCCCACTCGTCCATCCGGTCGGCCAGGCGCGGCAGTTCGGCCGGTGCCGGGACGGCGAGGGTTCGGGTCAGGGTGCCCTGGATGGTGAGGGCCGCGTCGTCGTCGGTGACCGTGGCCAGGGTGTCGTGCGCGCGTTCCAGCAGCATGGCGAAGTGTTCGTCGGCGCGCGCGTAGAGGTGGACGGCGCCGCTGCCCCGCCAGGCGGTGTACGCGTCGGGCTCGTGCACATTGCCGGGATGCGGGAACGACACCTTGACGACGGCGGGCGGGAGGTCACGGTGCCGGACCGGGACGACGAGGCCGACCTCGCCGTAGCGGATCGCGCCGTCGGGCACGCAGGACCAGCGGTCCATGAGTTCGGCGACGATCCCCGGGAGGGCGGCGATCCAGCGACGTCCGGATTCGCTTGCGCTGTACTGCTTCTTGTCGGCGAACTCCGTGGGGACCGTGATCACGAATCCACCGTAGCCCTGCCTGTCGGCGGGCGCTTGTAGCGTGGCGGGCGTGGTCGAGAACGAGCGATGGCCGGTCCCCGCGGAGTACGTCGGGATCGTCGACGAGGAACGGCGGGCCCTGGGCGAACTGGTGGAGCGGGCGCGACAGCGCGCCGACGACCCCGCCGAGCTGCGACGGATCGCCGATCAGGCCCTGACGCGCTTGGCCGAGGGGGAGGACCGGGCGTTGGGCCACCTGGAATCGAATGTCGGCGATCTCGTGGCCGTGCTCGACGAGATCTACGATGCCGCGTTCCCCGCTGACGATCCCGACGACGTCGCCTGCCTGCTCGCCGCGCCGTGGCCATCGGCGCACCGGAAGGCCCTGCTCGCGCGGTATCTCGGCGTCGATGTCCGGCACCGTCTGCTGCTCGACGAGGTGGCCGGGCGAGCCGTGGCCGCGGGGGAGGTCGCCCTGCTGCGTCTGCTCGTCGTCACCCCGCTGGGCTGGCTGGATCGGACCTCGGTGGCGGGCATCCTCGACGCGCTGTATCGGGCCGATGCCCTGGACGCGGCCGTGGTTGTGCGGGCGTTCACCGACGACCGCTATCTCGGGTACGCGATCGTCGGGCGTGACGGGAGCGGGGAGGTCACCGGGGCGCCGCTGGCCTGCGCGGACGCGGTGCGCGCGCTGGTGGACGAGCACACCTGGCGGTTGGTGTCGGGGCCGGAGCCGGTGGAGTGGGATCGCGTGCCCGCCGGATTCGCGCCGCGCGGGTTGCGGTTCGTTCGGCTGGCGCTGCGGTGGACCGATGAATCGAGGGCGGCCGAGCACTTCGGCGCGGCGGAACTGACCGAGGCCGAGCGGGCGGAACTGGTCGAGGAACTGCGTTCGCGCCCGCTCGCCGAGCAGCGGCGGGTCTTCTCGTGGCGCAAGCCCGCCGGAGACGCACATGTGCTGCTGCCGCTGTTCGGCCTCGGGCACGGCGCCGACCTGCTGCGGATGATCCGGGCGATACCCACCGACGAGGTCGTTCGGCAGGACCGGGCGGCGCTGCTGCGAGCGATCGAGCAGACCGGAGACGAGGACGCGCGCCGCGTCCTGGCACTCGAGCCGAACGAACTCGTCTCGGCCGTCCTGGGGGACAACCGCGCGAAAGTCCTGAAGCGCGTGAAGAACAATGCGCTGCACGGCATCGCGGCCTTCGGCATGCTGCCGCTGGAGGCGGGGGAGACCGTCCTCGATCGGTATCTGGCCATCCGCGAGTGTGGCCGACGCGGTGCCAAGCTCGGACCGAATCGTCGGATCAGCCATGCCGCCGCTGTCGCCGTGGCGCTCGACCATCTGGCGCAGGTGGCCGGAGTCGACGGCCCGGACCGGGTGGAGTGGGACTGCGAGGCGCGGATCGCCACCGCGACGCGCACGGAGGCGACCATCGGGGACTATCACGTCGCCCTGCGGATCACCGGTTCCGAGGCCGATCTGGTGGTCGACCGGGCCGGGAAGGTTCTGAAATCGGTGCCGTCGGCGGTGCGCGGCGACCCGGCCTACCAGGAACTGCGCGAACACCAGGAACGACTGCGCGATCAGGCCCGCCGCATGCGTTCCGGCCTGGTGGAACGGCTGGTCGCCACCGCGGGCACGCTGACGCCACCCGAACTGACCCGCCTGCTCTCGCTACCCGCCGGGGCGGCCATGCTGCCCGCCCTACTCTGGCGCGACAGCACCGACGCGATCGGGCTGCTCGACCAACTCGATCGCACCGGCCCGGTCACCGCCGTCCATCCCCTCGAGCTCGACCAGCGGGGCACGCTGGTCCGGTGGCGGGACGAACTCGCCGAACGGGGCGTGGCGCAGCCGGTCGATCAGGTGCAGCGGTCGTTCTTCCGCGCGACGCCGGACGAGCTCGCCGGGCAGGTCGTCCGCCGGTATGTCGGACAGGCCGTCCAGGGCCAGCGGGCGGTGCCGATGCTGTCGGCACGCGGCTGGTCGACCCACGGCCGATACAGCGATCACCAGGCCACGAAGCCTGTCGGCGACGGTCTGACCGCCGCCCTGCGCTGCGAATTCTCCGGCTACTTCGGGCAGGCCGAGGTCGAGATCGGCGAGCTGCGCTTTCTGCGTGACGGTGTGCCGGTTCCACTGACGCGGGTACCACCGATCGTGTTCTCCGAAGCTGCCCGCGACCTCGACGAGATCGTCGCCTCTGGTGGCGAAACCACAGGTACATAACCGAATTCGCGCTCGACGAACGGCCCGGCGACACGATGCGCCGGGCCGTTCGTCGTCCGGAGGTATCCGGGACGTATATCCCATACAGTCGCCGCTCGGGCGGGAATCGCACAACCTTTTCCCGGCTGTGACCGGTCGATGGCCGGTTTCGGCCAAGGTATTGACCTGGACGACGTGTCCAACCTAAATTGCAGGGACACGGTGTCCCAGGTATTCGGGGCACACGCGACACGGGAGTGCGTACATGACACAGAAGGTGTTCGTCGTCGGCGTCGGCATGACGAAGTTCGAGAAGCCGGGCGAGTTGGAGTGGGACTACCCGGACATGGCGCGGGAGGCGGGGACCAAGGCCCTCGCGGACGCCGGAATCGACTACGACCAGGTCGAGCAGGCGTATGTGGGTTACGTCTACGGCGAGTCCACCTCGGGTCAGCGCGCGGTCTACGAGCTGGGGCTGACCGGCATTCCGGTGGTCAACGTGAACAACAACTGTTCCACCGGCTCGACCGCGCTCTACCTCGCCGCCCAGGCCATCCGAGGTGGGCTCGCGGAGTGCACCCTGGCCCTGGGCTTCGAGAAGATGCAGAAGGGCTCGCTCGGATCGACCTTCGACGACCGTGAGCAGCCCATGATGCGGCACCTGCTGGCGCTGGCCGAACTCCAGGAGTTCGCCATGCCGCCCGCGCCGTACATGTTCGGCGCCGCCGGTAAAGAGCACATGGAGCGCTACGGCACCACCGCCGAGCAGTTCGCCAAGATCGGCGTCAAGAACCACAAGCACTCGGTGAACAACCCGTACGCGCAGTTCCAGAAGGAATACAGCCTCGAGGAAGTGCTCGCGGCCAAGCCGATCTACGGCCCGCTCACCAAGCTGCAGTGCTCGCCGACCTCCGACGGCTCCGGCGCGGTCATCCTCGCCAGCGAGGCCTTCGTCGACCGCCACGACCTGGCCGACCGCGCGGTGGAGATGGTCGGACAGGCGATGGTCACCGACCTGAGCTCGACCTTCACCGACCCGACCGCGATCAACCTGGTCGGTGCCGACATGTCGCGGACCGCCGCGCTGAAGGTCTACGAGCAGGCCGGGATCGGTCCCGAGGACGTCGACGTCATCGAACTGCACGACTGCTTCTCCACCAACGAACTGCTCACCTACGAGGCGCTGGGCCTGTGCGCTCCCGGCGAGGGCGGCCGTCTCGTCGACGACAACGCCACCACCTACGGCGGCCGCTGGGTCGTCAACCCCTCTGGCGGCCTGATCTCCAAGGGGCACCCGCTGGGCGCCACCGGCCTGGCGCAGTGCAGCGAACTCACCTGGCAGCTGCGCGGCACCGCCGACGCCCGCCAGGTCGAGGGCGCCCGCATCGCCCTGCAGCACAACATCGGCCTCGGCGGCGCGGTCGTGGTGACCGCCTACCGCCCCGCCGTCCGCTGACCTTTCCCCCGACGTTTTCGATCACTCAACGAGGAGCAACCCCATGGCATCCGTGTCCGTTTCCACCGAACTTCCCGTCACCCCCGAAGCCGCGTGGGCGCGCCTGAGCGACCTGGCCAACTGGGAGCAGTGGCTGACCATCCACCAGGGCTGGCGCAGTGAGCTGCCCGCCGAGCTCACCGCCGGGTCGCGGTTCATCGAGGTCGTCTCGGTGATGAACATGGCCAACAAGATCGAGTGGACCGTCGCCGAGGTCGACCCGCAGAAGTTCCTCAAGATCACCGGCACCGGCATGGCCGGGGTCACCGTCGAATTCGCGCTCGAGGTGGAGCCCACCGCGACCGGATCCTCGGCCAAGTTCGACGCCAGTTTCAAGGGCACCATGATCGTCGGCCCGATCGGCAAGGCCGTGGCCAAGCACGCCGAGGCCGACCTGAAGGAGTCGATGGCCAAGTTCACCGAGCTCGTCGGCTCGGCGGCATGACCACCTCGGAATCGGCCGGAGTCGTCTTCGACGGCTCCGCGCTGGGGGAGTGGACCGACGAGGAACGGTTCTCGGTCACCGCCGAGCGGATCGCGGAATACGCCGCGGCGACCAACGATCCGATCGAGGCGCACCGGAGCGGGCAGATCGCCCCGCCGGTGTTCGCGGTGGTGCCCGTGTTCACCTCGATGGCACCCGCCGCGCTGTCGGTGGCGCCGGTCGAACTGCTCATGAAGCTCGTGCACGGGGAACAGGACTTCCTGTTCCACCGGCCGATCGTGGCCGGGGACGAGCTGGTGGTGCGGGCCAAGCCGATCGGCTACCTCGGCAAGCCGAACGGGTCGACGGTGGTCATCTACGCCGAAACCCGCGACGCCGCGGGCGAACTCGTCAACGAGCAGTGGATGACGGCGTTCTTCCGCAAGGTCGACGCGGGACCGGGCGAGGGCGAACAGGCACCCGGTCACCGCATCACCGACGCCGACCGGGCGGGCGAGCCCGCCGCCCGGGTCACCGCGCACATCGACGAGGACCAGACCTTCCGGTACTCGCCCGCCTCCGGTGATCCGATGCCGATCCACCTCGACGACGAGATCGCCCGGATGGCGGGTCTGCCCGGCATCATCAACCACGGTCTGTGCACCATGGCGTTCACCTCGTGGGCCGCGCTCACCGAACTCGCCGGGGGCGACACCGCGCGCCTGCGCCGCCTCGCGGTGCGCTTCGCCAAGCCGGTGCTGCCCGGCCAGGACATCACCACCACCTTCTGGCGCACCGAGCCGAACGCCTTCGCCTTCGAGACCGAGGCCGAGGGCGCCCTGGCCATCACCGACGGCCGCGTCGAATTCAACTAGGAGACAAGACTGATGGGAAAGCTCGACGGACGCGTCGCCGTCATCACCGGCGCCGGTCGCGGTATCGGCCGTGAACACGCGCTGCTGTTCGCCCGCGAGGGCGCGGCGGTGGTGGTCAACGATCTCGGCGGCGCCAACGACGGCACCGGCACCGATGCCGGTCCGGCCCAGCAGGTGGTCGACGAGATCGTCGCCGCCGGTGGCAAGGCCGTGGCCAACACCGACAACATCGCCACCTGGGACGGCGCCAAGGAACTCATCGATCAGGCGATCGCGGAGTACGGCCGCCTGGACGTGGTGGTCAACAACGCGGGCATCCTGCGCGACGCCTTCATCGCCGGGATGGACGAATCCCAGTGGGACGCCGTCATCGCGGTGCACCTCAAGGGCCACGCGGCCACCCTGCACCACGCCGCGGCCTACTGGAAGGCGCAGTCCAAGGCGGGCAACCCCGTCAACGCCGCGGTGATCAACACCGCCTCGGCCTCGGGCACGTTCATGCCCAACGCCGGTCAGGGCAACTACGGTGCGGCCAAGGCCGGGATCGCCGCGCTGACGCTGGTCGCCGCCGACGAGCTCGAGCGCTACGGCGTGCGGGTCAACGCGATCGCCCCGATCGCGCGCACCCGGCTCACCCTGGCCACCCCGGGCATGGGCGCGCTGTTCGCCGCCGAGGTCCCCGAGGGCGAGTTCGACGCGTTCGCGCCGTCGAACATCTCGCCGCTGGTGGCCCACCTGGCCGAGGCCGACTGCCCGCTCACCGGCAAGGTGTTCGCGGTGCAGGGCGGGGCGATCGTGGAACTGGCCGGGTGGCACGACGTGCGCACGGTCGAGACCGACGGCCCGTGGACCATCGACGAGGTCGCCGCTCGGCTGAAGGAGACCAGCTAGCCATGGCGCGCACCAGCTATGAGCTCGGCGTGGGCGTCAGCGAGGACCACCTGGCCCTCGCCGACGCCGTGCGCGGCTTCGTCGAACGCACCATCACACCCGACACCGTCCGCGCCGCCGTCGAATCCAGCGACGCGGGCAAGCGACTGCCGTACTGGGACGCGCTCGTCGCCCAGGATCTGCTCGGCCTGCACGTGGCCGAGGAGTCCGGTGGGCAGGGCGCGGGACTGCTGACCCTGGCCGTCGCGCTCGAGCCCCTCGGGCGCGGCCTGCACACCGGCCCGTTCGTGCCGACCGCGCTGGCCAGCGCCGTGCTCGCCCAGGTGGGCGGGGCATGGGCGGCGGCCCAGCTGCCAGGGCTGACCGACGGCTCGCGCACCGGCGCCGTCGCGACCGCGTCGGCCCTGACCGGCACCGAGCGTGACGGGGTGCTCGTGGTCGACGGCATCGCCGACGGTGTGCTCGGCGCGCTGGGGGCCGATGTGATCCTCGCGCCGGTCACCGTCGACGGCACGCGGCGGTGGGTGGCCTTCGAGAACACCGACCTGACCGTGACCGCCCAGGACAGCGTCGACGTGCTGCGCGGTTCGGCGTGGCTGCACGCGGATTCGGTCGAGGTCCCGCTGGAGCGGGTGCTGGACGTGTCCGCCGAGCGGGTGCGCTCGGTGGCCGCGGTGGTGCTCGGCGCCGAAGCGGTCGGCGTCATGTCGTGGTGTGTGTCGACCGCGTCGGAATACGCGAAGACCCGGGTGCAGTTCGGTCGTCCGATCGGGCAGTTCCAGGGCGTCAAGCACAAGTGCGCCCAGATGGGCATCGCGTTGGAGAAGGCGCGCGCGGTGCTGTGGGACGCGGCGTTCGCGCTGGACCGGGCCGACGAGACCGCCGACTACGCCGCCGCCATCGCCGGACTGATCATTCCCGACGCCGCGGTGCAGGTGGCGCAGGACTGCATCCAGGTGCACGGCGGCATCGGGTTCACCTGGGAGCACGACGCGCACCTGTACTACCGGCGGACGCTGGCCCTGCGCGGTCTGCTCGGCGCGCGCGACGAACGCGCCGAGGCGGTCGCGGGTTACGCCCTGGCCGGGCTGACGCTGTCGAGCGAACTGGAACTGCCCGCCGAGGCGGAGCGGATCCGGGCCGAGGTGAAGGCCGAACTGGCCACGATCGCCGCCATCGACGACGAGGACGAGCAGCTGGTCGCCCTGGGTGACGGCGGCTGGAACCTGCCGCACCTGCCCCGGCCCTACGGCCGTTCGGCCTCGCCGCTCGAGCAGGTCGTCATCGCCCAGGAGATCAAGGCCTCCGGCATCCCGATGCCGCAGCTGCTCATGGGCACCTGGGCGGTCGGGGCGATCGTGCCGCACGGCGACGAGCGGCAGAAGCGCGAACTGGTCGTGCCGACGCTGCGCGGCGAGGTGGTGTGGTGCCAGCTGTTCAGTGAGCCGGGCGCCGGTTCGGACCTGGCGAGCCTGACCACCAAGGCGGTCAAGGTCGACGGCGGCTGGAAGGTGACGGGTCAGAAGATCTGGACCACGGTCGCCCAGTTCGCCGAGTGGGCCATGCTGATCGCGCGGACCAGCCCGGACAAGCCCAAGCACGAGGGCATCACCTACTTCGTGCTGGACATGTCCTCGCCCGGTATCACCGTGCGCCCGCTGCGCGAGATGACCGGCTCGGCGCTGTTCAACGAGGTCTTCCTCGACGACGTCTTCATCCCCGACGAGAACGTGGTCGGGGCCGTCGACGACGGCTGGCACGTGGCCCGCACGACCCTGGCGGGCGAGCGGGTGGCGCTGAGCCAGAAGATGGAGGCCTACGCCACCGACACCGACCTGCTGCGCTTCGCGGTGGGCCGGGAGCTCTCGCCGGTGGCGCGCTACCGGGTCGGCGAGCTCATGGCCGAGAGCCGCGCGGTGGACGTGATCGGCTCGCGGGTGGTGCTCAAGCAGCTGTCCGGGATCGACGTGTCGACCACCTCCAGCGTCGGCAAGCTGCTGGGAATGGCGCTGGGACAGGCCATCTCGGAGTTCGTCGTCGCCGAACTCGGCATCGCCGGAGTGGTCTCGGTGCCGGGTGAGCGCAGTGATCACGCGATGGAACAGCTCATCGCCGGTCGCGCCACCACCATCTACGGCGGCACCACCGAGGTGCAGCTCAATGTGATCGGTGAGCGGATGCTCGGCCTGCCCCGAGATGCCTCGGTGAACAGCTGATCGCCCCCGGTTCCCGGACAACGTTTCCGGGAACCGGGCCGCTCACCCGTCGAACACCCCGATGTGTTTAGTGTTCTTGCAGGGGCCCGAAGGGCCCCGCCCGAGCGCGCCAGCGCTCCGAGAAACACAGGAGGACCGTGACCGCACAGCACGCCGACGGGCGGGCGAGCCGATGGGATCGGCATCGCGCCGACCGGCGGGAACGTATCCTCGCAGCGGCTCTCGCCGCGGTGCAGGCCAAGGGTGCCTCGGTGGGTGTCCAGGAGATCGCGGACCTGGCCGAGGTCCCGCGCTCGGTGCTCTATCGCCTGTTCAAGGACCGTCGCGATCTCGACGAACAGTTGCGCGCGCGCATTCTCGAGGACCTCATGGGGGTGCTCGAGCCCACGCTGAACCCCGAGGGCACCGTCGCCGAGGCGATCGCGCGCTCGGTGGACACCTATGTGGGCTGGATCGCGGTGAATCCGCGGCTGCACTACTTCCTCGGCGCCGGGTCCGACGGGCGCGAAGGGCGGCGCAACTCGCCGCTGGTGTCCGGGACCAAGATCGCCATCGCGGGCACCGTGCGCGAGGTCTTCGAGAACGCGCTGCGCGCGCAGGGCGCGCCGACCACGATCGCCGAGCCGATGGCGTTCGGCCTGGTCGGCTTCGTCGACGGCAGTGTGAACCGCTGGTTGAGCCAGTCCATGCAACCGATGACGGCCGCGGAACTGTCGTCCTACCTGCAGGAAGCCATCTGGGCGATCGTGGACAACAGCCTGCGCAAGGCCGGGGTCATGCTCAATCCGCTGACCCCGATCGCCGAACTGGTCAACGCTCCGGCGAAATAGATGTAACGAGAAGTAGCGGCTACGCTTGTGTGGTACCTCAAGTACCACTAATCTGGTCGATGTACCCGTGATTAGGAGACATCGATGACGCTGTCCGCCCCCGGCTCGGCTGACCTGCGCGCCGAGTGCTGGCCCGCGCCCACCCGCGCGACGCTGCCCGACGACGATCCGTTCTACCTGCCCGCGCCCGGCTTCGAGCAGGAGCCCGAGGGCACGGTGCTGCGCTGGCGGCCGGTCGAGCTGGCCGCGTTCGGCCTGGTACCGCTGCGGGCGACCGCCTGGCAGCTGCTCTACCGCACCACCGATCTCAACGGGCAACCCGACGCCACCGTCACCACCGTGATCGCCCCGGTGGGCGGTGTCACCGCCGACACCCCGCTGCTGTCGTTCCAGTGCGCCATCGACGCCATCTCCTCGCGCGGTTTCCCGTCCTACTCGCTGCAACGCGGCTCGCGCGCGATCGGCACCTTCGCCCACGTCGAACTGCTCTGCTTCATGGACGCGCTCAAGCGCGGCTGGGCGCTGTCGATCCCCGATCACGAGGGCATGCTCGGTGCCTGGGGCGCCCCGCGCGAACCCGGCTACCGCACCCTCGACGGCGTGCGCGCCGCCCAGCGCTTCGCCCCGCTGGGGCTGGCCGCGGACTGTCAGGTGGGCCTGTGGGGCTACTCCGGCGGCGGCCTGGCCACCTCCTGGGCAGCCGAGGTCGCGCCCACCTACGCGCCCGAACTCGACATCGCCGGGGCAGTGCTCGGCTCGCCGGTCGGCGATCTGGTGGAGACCTTCCACCGGCTCAACGGCAGCCTGCACGCCGGTCTGCCGACGCTGGTCGTCGCGGCTCTGCGGCGCGTCTACCCCGCCTTCGACGCGGCGATCGAGGCGCACATCTCCGACGAGGGGCGCGCGATCCTCGACCGCGCCGCGCGCAGCACCACCGGCGCCGCGGTGCTGCGGCTGATCCGGCACAACCTGGACCTGCACACCACCTCGCTCCCGATCGCGGAGGTCCTCGCGCTCGCGGAGCTGGTCGCGATGTTCGCCGACCTGGAGCTGGGAACCGTCGCGCCCGAGGTGCCGCTGCTGGTGGTGCAGTCGACGCACGATCAGATCATCGCCGCGGAGGGCATCGACGCCCTGGTCGACCGCTACCGCGCGCACGGCGCCCAGGTGACCTACCTGCGCGACCGGTGCAGCGAGCACCTGGGCCTGCTGCCGATCTCGACGCCGCTGAGCCTGAACTGGCTGGCCGACCGGTTCGCCGGGCACCGGCCGACGCCCTCGGCGACCACCACGGTGTGGAGCCTGCTGCGGCTGCCCGCGGGCCATCGCGGGCTGGGCGATCTGGTGCGCGGCGCTGCCCAGGCGCTGTTCGCGCGACCGCTGACGCCCTCGGCGAGCCGTCGCGAGGACGTGCTGCGCAAGAAAGCGGCCCGCCCGGCCGCCTGAGCGGGGCGACGAATATCGAAACCTGCCGCCCGGCAGGTGCGTTGGTGTGGAGTGAGGGGACAGGTTCGTGGGGTTGGTCGCGGATGTGCCGCGCGCGGTGCGCAATGTGTGGTCGGTGTCGTTCGGCGGGGGGATCGAGTCGGATGATCCGGCGCCGTCGACGACGATCTACGACGGCGAGCACCGGCATCTGAAGCGCTTCGACCGCGCGACTCCGGCCACCGGGAACCCGGTGCTGCTGGTGCCGCCGCTGGCGGTGACCCCGTCCTGCTTCGACCTGCGCCCCGGCCAGAGCCTGGTGCGCTACCTGCTCGAGCAGGGCAGGCAGCCCTATGTCATCGACTACGGCCACTTCGGCTACGCCGACCGCGATCTCGGGCTCGAGGACTGGACCCACGACATCCTGCCCGAAGCGATCCGGCGCGTCGCCGAGGAACACGACGGCCCGGTCGACCTGATCGGCTGGTCGCTCGGCGGAGTCATCTCGCTGCTCACCGCCGCCGCCCACGCGGACCTGCCGATCGCCTCGATCACCGCGCTGGCCCCGCCCATCGATCAGCGCCGCACCGCCATGCTGACCCCGCTGCGGCTGGTCGGCAAGCTCACCGGCGGCCGGGAGATGGCCCTAGCGACCCGGATCATGGGCGGTATCCCGCAGGAATTCGTGCGGATCGGGTTCCGGTTGCAGGCCTTCGACCGGGAACTGTCCCGGCCGATGTTCCTGGCGCGCAACGCCCTCGACACCGAAGCGCTGGCCCGGATGGAGGCCACCGACCGCTTCATGTCCAGCATGCCCGGCTATCCCGGCCGCTCCTACTGGCAGATCCACCGCAGCCTGGTGTTGCGCAACGAGCTCGCCACCGGCTCGGTGCGGCTGCGCTCGGACCTGGTGATCGAGCTGGCCAAAGTCACCTGCCGGGTGCTGCTCATCGGCAGCCGCGGCGATGTGGTGGTGCCCGCCACCTCGGTGCGCCGCGGCCTGGACGTGCTGCCGCACGCGGCCGAGGCGCGCTTCGTCGAGGTCCGCGGCGGTCACCTGGGCCTGCTGGCCAGCGCGACCGCCGCGGAATCGACCTATCCGGCGATCGAGGAGTTCCTCAGCCGCTGATCGCGGCCGCCGTGCCGTGCTCGTCGCGCAGCTGGTGCTTGACGACCTTGCCCCCGGCATTGCGCGGCAGCGCCCCGACCACGACCAGCGCCTTGGGGTGCTTGTAGCGGGCCAGGTGGGCGTTGAGGTGCTCGGTGAGGTCGGCCAGTTCGATCGGCTCGGCGTCGTCGACCGCGACCACCGCCACGGGCACCTCGCCCCACTTCTCGTCGGGTCGTCCGATCACCGCGGCCTCGCGGATACGGGGATGGGCGAACAGCACGTTCTCCACCTCGGCGCAGTAGATGTTCTCGCCGCCGGAGATGATCATGTCCTTCTTGCGGTCCACCACGTAGACGAAGCCCTCGTCGTCGCGACGCACCAGGTCACCGGAGTGGAACCAGCCACCGGCGAAGGCGTCGGCGGTGGCGCGCGGGTTGTTCCAGTACTCGCGCATGAGCGTCGGTCCGCGATAGACGATCTCGCCGATCTCACCGGGCGCCACATCGTTCATCTCGTCGTCGACGATGCGGGTGGCGATGGTCGGAATGGGCTTGCCGACCGAACCCAGCTTGCGGATGGCGTCCTCGCCGTCGAGCACACAGGTGATCGGTGACATCTCCGTCTGCCCGAACACCGCGACATTGAGCGCCCGAGGAAACGTCTCGGCCATCGCGCGCAGCACCGTGTCCGAGGCGGGCGCGGCGCCCCAGCTGATCACCCGCAGCCGCAGATCCCGCTGCGGCACAGTGGGATCGGCGCAGACGATCTGCCACTGCGCGGGGACCAGGAACACCGAGGTGGCCCGCTCACGTTCCCACGCGTCGAGCACCTCGGTGGCGTCGAAGGCCTGGAGCGGGTGGATCACCGTGAGCGCGCCGAGCACGAAACAGCAGGCGATACTGCCCAATCCGGCGATGTGGAACAGCGGCGAGGCACAGAAGGCGATGTCGTCGTCGGTGTAGCGCATGGCCCGGATACAGGTCAGCGCCTGGGCCTGCATGTTGAGGTGGGTCAGCACCGCGCCCTTGGGGCTGCCGGTGGTGCCCGAGGTGTACATGATCAGCGCGGCCGAGTCCTCGGGCACGTCACGCGGTGCGTGCGGCACGCCCTCCTCGGCGATGAGATCCTCGTAGCCGAGCACGCCGTCACCGGTCGGCGCGCCGACCACGATCCGGGTGCGCAGCGTGTCGGTGCCCATGGCCACGGCGGCGGCCAGCGGCGCCAGCACGGCATCGGTGATGAGCACGGCGCTGCCGCTGTCGTTCACCTGATAGACCAGCTCGGGCGGGGTGAGCCGGAAGTTCACCGGCACCGCGATGGCGCCGAGGGTGTTCACCGCGAACACCGATTCGATGTACTCGGTGTTGTTGAGCATCAGGATCATCACCCGGTCGCCCGCCTCGACACCGCGGCGGGCCAGCGCGTCGGCCAGGCGCTGGACGCGGGCGTGCAGGGTCCCCCAGGTGGTGGTCTCGCCCAGGAACCGCAGCGCGGGAGCGTCCGGGATGGTGGTGGCGTGCAGGGCGATCTGGTTCATCCAGTGGTTGCGGCGCGAGCGCAGCGGTTCGACGGCAGTGGTCATGGAAACGTCTCCTCGGGAGGACTAGGCCGGGTCGGCGATCGGAGCGGGCGCACCGGCGAAACGCGGTGGGCGACGGGTCAGCACGGCGGTCATGCCCTCGAGGAAATCGGGCGAGACCAGCAGCTCGGACTGTCCGGTCTTCTCCCGGTCGAGCGCGGCGTCGAGCTCGGTCAGGGTGGCGGCGTTGATGGCCGCCTTGGTCAGCTCCAGCGAACGACGCGGGCCCGCGGCGAGCTTGGCGGCGACCGCGTCGACCTCGGCGTCGAGCTGGTCGGCGGGCAGGCTGCGGGTGATCAGGCCCGCCGCGGCGGCCTCGGGCGCGGGCAGACGGGCCCCGAGCAGGGCCAGCTCGGCGGCCCTGACCCGGCCCATGGCGGCGGCGACCATCGCCGTGGCGCCACCGTCGGGCATCAGGCCGATGGAGGTGAACGGCAACAGCAGATAGGCGGTCTCGGCCGCGTAGATCAGGTCGGCGGCCAGCGCGATCGAGGTGCCCACCCCGGCGGCCGGGCCGTTGACCCGCGCGATCACCGGTAGCGGGGAGGCCACGATCGCGCGGATCACCGCGTTGGCGCTGTCCATCACCCGCTCGGGCGGGGCCTCGTTGCCTCCGGCGGCGGCCGCGGCGGCCAGATCGGCGCCGGTGCAGAACGCCTTGCCCGCGCCGGTCAGCACGATGACCCGGGTCTCCGGGTCGGTGTGCGCGGCGGTGACGAGTTCACCGAGTTCGTCCATGGTGGCCAGGTCGATGGCGTTCATCCGGGCCTGGCGGTCGACGGTGATCCGCAGGACCCCGCGCTCGCGCTCGATCAGCACGCTCTCGCTCATCGGGCCACCGCCCCGACCAGCGCACCGGCCAGACGGCCCGCGATGAGGTCTTCGGCCTCGCGCACGATCCGGCCGACCAGCTCCGCGCAGGTGGGAATGTCGTGGATCAACCCCTGACATTGGCCGACACTCCAGATGCCCGCGTCCAGATCGCCGTTCTCGTAGACCTTGCGGCCCCGCGCACCCGCCACCAGCTCGCGCACATCGGCGAAGGTGCCACCCGCGCGCTCGATCTCGACCACTTCGCGGCTGACCGCGTTGTCGGCCACGCGGGCGGTGTTGTTCATGGTCCGGAAGATCAATTTGGTGTCGAGCTCGGTATTGGTCACGATCTTCTCCTTCACGGCGTGCGCGATCGGCGACTCCACGGTGCACAGGAACCTGGTGCCCATATTGACCCCGTCGGCGCCCAGCGCCATGGCCGCGACCAGCCCGCGCGCGTCGGCGATGCCGCCGGAGGCGATCATCGGGATCTCCAGCTCGCGTGCCGCGGCCGGGATCAGGACCAGGCCGGGGGTGTCGTTCTCGCCGGGGTGACCGGCGCATTCGAAGCCGTCGATGCTCACCGCGTCGACGCCCACCTGCTGGGCCTTGAGGGCGTGCTTGACGCTGGTGCACTTGTGCAGCACCTTGATGCCCGCGTCCTTGAGGAACGGCAGGTGGGTGGCCGGATTGCCGCCCGCGATCTCCACGATCGGTACCCCGCCGTCGATGATCGCCTGCCGGTACTCCTCGTAGGGCGGCGGCGTGATGGACGGCAGGATCGTCAGATTCACCCCGAACGGCTTGTCGGTGAGGTCCCTGGTGCGGGCGATCTCCTCGCGCAGCGCCTGCGGCGTCGGCTGGGTCAGCCCGGTGAGGATGCCCAGGCCGCCCGCCTCGGACACGGCGGCGGCGAGTTCGGCCCGGCCGACCCACATCATCCCGCCCTGCACGATCGGGTGCTCGACACCGAAGGCCTCGGTGAATCGGGTGCGCAGCATTTGCGCTCTCCCTCCGGATTCGTCGTTCCCCGCAGTGGCGCCGTGCCGCGACAGCTCTTTGCAACCGAGGAGAATCGTGATTAACTTATCGAGAATTACGATTAACTTAACGGTGGCTGACGCGGCGTGTCAATAGGCCGCGCCGTCCGCCGGGCCCCGAGGACTCCCTGTCCGAGCCGCGTCGCGCGGGACCGCCGCCGAGCAATCCGAAGGATGGTCGAGAATGACCGAAACTCCCACTACCGCCCCCATTTCTGCGACAATGGTCCACACCCTGGACCCGGCCACCGGCGAGACCGTCGGCAGCTGGGCCGTCGACGACGCGGCGAGCGTGGCCGCGGCCGTCGCCAGGGCCAGGACCGCCGCGCAGACGTGGCGTGAACTCGGGTTCACCGGGCGGAAGCGGGCACTGCAGCGCTGGGCCGCGGGCATCGTGAATAACATCGACGAGTTCTGCGCGCTGATCAAAGCCGAGAACGGCAAGCCACTCGACGACGCCTACCTCGAGGTGATCACCGCCGTCGAGCACCTGAACTGGGCCGCGGAGAACGCGGGCAAGGTGCTGAAGCCGCAGAAGGTCTTTCCCGGCCTGATGATGGCCAACCACGAGGCCGTCATCGAGCAGCGCCCGCACGGGGTGGTCGGCGTGATCGGTCCGTGGAACTATCCCGTCTACACGCCCAACGGGTCCATCGCCTACGCGCTGGCCGCGGGCAACACCGTCGTGTTCAAGCCCAGCGAGCTCACCCTCGGCGTCGGGCACTGGTTCGCCGACGCGTTCACCAAGGCCAATCCCACGCTGCCGCAGGGCATTCTGAGCGTGGTCAGCGGCGACGGCGCGACCGGCCGCGCGCTGGTGGAATCCGACGTCGACATGATCGCCTTCACCGGCTCCACCGCCACCGGCAAGCGGATCATGGCCGCCGCCGCGGCGAAGCTGACCCCGGTGGTCCTGGAATGCGGTGGCAAGGACGCGGCCATCGTCGCCGAGGACGCCGATGTCGCCGCGGCCGCCGACGCCATCGTCTGGTCGGCCATCGCCAACTCCGGGCAGACCTGTGTCGGTACCGAACGCTGCTACGTGGTGAACTCGGTGCTCGACGAGTTCGTCGCCGAGGTCACCCGGCGGGTCGCCGACCTGAAGCCCGGCTCCGGTCCCGCTGCCGCCTACGGCCCGATGACCCTGCCCGCCCAGCTCGACATCGTCACCGAGCATGTCGAAGACGCCCTGGCCAAGGGCGCCAAGGCCGTCGTCGGCGGTCGCGAGGCGATCCAGGCGCCCTTCGTGAGCCCGATCGTGCTGCTCGATACCCCCGAGGACTCCCTCGCCGTCGCGGAGGAGACCTTCGGCCCCACCCTCACCATCCGCGGCGTCGCCGACGTCGAGGAGGCCATCCGGCTGTCCAACGCCTCGCGCTACGGGCTGGCCTCGACGGTGTTCTCCCGCAAGCGCGGCATGGAGATCGCCCGGCAGCTGCGCGTCGGCGCCACCTCGGTGAACAGCGCCGCCGCCTACGCCGCCATTCCGGCGCTGCCGTTCGGCGGGGTGGGGGAGTCCGGGATCGGCCGCATCCACGGCGCGGCCGGACTGCTCGGTTTCACCCGGCCGCACTCGATCGCGCGGCAGCGCTTCGCCGTTCCCGGGATGGTGCTGCTCTCGTTCTCCCGGACCGCGTCGACCATGTCGCTGGTCCGTAAACTCACCGCCCGCCGTTTCGGGCGCGCCAAGTAACCCATCACCATCCACGAAAGCAGAGGAACACACTCATGGGCGTCGAATTCAGCCCGGAACAGCGGGATTTCGCCGCGGCGGTCGCCGCGTTCGCCAAGCGTGAGGCGGGCACCAGGGAGAAGCGCGACGCGCTCACCGACCACGACGCCGAGCAGCACCACGCGGGCGTGTACGCCAAGATGGCCGAGCTGGGGTGGCTGGGCCTGACCGTGCCCGAGGCCTACGGCGGCTCCGACGCCTCGATGGTCGACATGTGCATCCTGCTCGAGGAGAGCCTGCGCGGCCTGCTGCCGATCGGGGCCATCGGCCCGACCCTGATCACCGGCGGTGCCTACGCCAAGTTCGGCACCGAGGCGCAGAAGGAGACCGTGCTGCGCGGCATCGTGCGCGGTGCCTCGCAGTCGATCTCGATGTCGGAACCCGAGGCGGGCTCCGACGTCGGCAACATCACCACCCGCGCGGAGAAGACCAGCGACGGCTGGCTGATCAACGGCCAGAAGACCTGGTGTTCCAACGCGCACATCTCCGAGAACATCCTGCTCGTCGCGCGCACCGACCGCAGCGGCGGCAAGCACGAGGGACTCACCATGTTCCACGTGCCCGCCAACACGCCCGGCCTCGAGATCAGCCCGATCGAGCTGATGGGCAACCAGAAGGAGACCAACGACCTGTACTTCACCGACTGTGTACTCCCCGAGGACGCGGTGGTCGGCGAGGTGGGCAACGGCTGGCGTCAGCTGATGACCGGCCTGAACTTCGAACGCCTGGTGCTGGCCGCGATGAGCCTGGGCACCGCCGAACGCGCCTTCGAGGACACCCTGCAGTTCATCTCCGAGCGCAAGCAGTTCGGCAGGCCGATCGGTTCCTTCCAGGCCCTGCGTCACCGCGTCGCCGACCTGGCCACCGAGATCGAGTGCACCAAGCTGCTGGTCTACAGCGTGGCGGCCGCCGTCGACGCCGCCCCGACCAAGACCTTCGCGCGTGAGGCGTCGATGGCCAAGCTCAAGGCCACCGAGACCGCCAAGCAGGTGGCGCTGGCGGGCATGCAGATGATGGGCGGCTACGGCTACGCCCGCGAGTTCGACATGGAGAAGCACGTGCGCGGGGCCCTGGTCTCCACGATCTTCGGTGGGACCAGCGAGATCCAGCGCGACATCATCGGCAAGACCTTCGGCCTCTGACCAAGGAGGGGAACGGGCGCCCGGCCGGAATCTCCGACCGGGCGCCCGTGGTCTGCGCGCGGGAACGAACTACCGGGGCAGCGGCCGACCCAGCAGAATCGTCTCGAGCAACTGCGCCACCGTCTCCTGCGGGCAGACGGTGGCGTCGCCGAAGGCGCGACCCAGGTCGACGACCAGGCTGAAGGCGGCGTGCACCAGGATCCGGGCCTCGCCCATGGACAGTTCCGGCCGGGCCGCGACGACGAGCTTGGCCCACTCGGCGATGATCAGCTGCTGCAGATGGCGCAGGGTCACCTGGTCGGCGTGGTCGACATGGCTGAACTCCGCGTAGTAGACGAAGGTCAGCGCCCGCTCGTCGAACGAACCGGCCACATAGAGCTCGATCAGCGTGGCCAGGGCTCCGGCGGGAGTGTCCGCGGCCGCGATGGCCGGGGCGATGGCCGCCGAGACCCGGTCGGCCGCGCGCCGGAACGCGGCCACCAGCAGATCACTCTTGCTGCGGTAGTAGCGGTAGACCGCCGAGGCGGCCGACAGATCCGCGGCCCCGGCGATGTCCTCCATGCTGACGTTCGGATAGCCGCGCTCGTGGAACAGCTCCACCGCCTTGCGCAGCAGCAGATCGTGCTTGAACGGCTGATAGCGCTCCTTGGCGGCACCGACCGGGGCGGTGGCGTCGGGGCGGACCAGGTCCGCGTCGATCAACGCCCAGCTCGTCGCGGCCAGCAGCGGCGCGAGAGCCTTGGCGGGCACCGTCGCGTGGTGGTCACCGATGCTGCTGACCACGGCGAAGATCGACACCGCGCGGATGGCGAGATCGCGCCGGTCCAGTTCGGGACGCACGTCCCCGATCAGGGTGCGCAGGGCGGCAATGGCCGCGGTGAACTGGGCGTTGAGCTCGTCGAAATCGGCGGGCTCGAGGTAGCGGCGTTCCCAGCGCACGAGAGCCACGGTCGGCCGGTTCGCGATGGTCAGGCCGATGATCGCGTCCACGACATGGTTCACCCGCTCGCGGGCCGACCAGTCGGCCGCCTCGGGGGGCAGCTCGGTGGCGCTGAGCGCCAGCCCGGACAGCCGCAGCAATTCCTCGCGGAACAGCGCGTATTTGCTCGGGAAGTGCCGGTAGAGCGCGGTGGAACTGATGTCGAGCCTGCGGGCGATGTCGTCCATGCTGACGCCGTGATAGCCGTGCGCGCCGAACGCGGCCGCCGACTCCGCCGCGATCTGCGCACGCCGGTTCTTCGGCCTGCGCCGGATCGGGCGCGCCGGTGTCTCCGGAGCTGCTTCGTCTGCCTGCTTGCTCGTCGTCTTGCCCTTTGTTCCTCGCGGGGAGCGCACGTTCCCGATGATCTTGCCCGTCATGCTATCGCCTGCGCCGGTAGGTCCGGCGCACCGGATTCGCTCACTGGCCGGGCACCGCCGGTAGTGGCGAGTTCACCTTCTCGACCAGCCAGCGGTCGTCGTCGTGGCGCAGACCGAGCACCATCGACAGCTGACCCGGCTTGGCCTTGTGCTCGGTGCCGAGGCTGGAGATGGTGGTGCCGATCACCACGATGGCCTCGGCCGAGGACTCGTCACCGGTGCGCAGCGCGCACTGGGTGTCGGTGGTCCGGGAGACCACCTCACCCTGGGTGAGCGCGTCGCGCAGTTCGGTGCTGGTGGCCTCGAACTGTTTCTTCCAGTCGCCGGTGGCGCCGTCGAGCACGGCGGCGAAGTAGGTGTCGAGATTCTTGCTGTCGTAGTCGGCCAGCACCGGGGCGTAGCGGCAGGCGGCCTCGCGGGCCTGCTGCTGGGCCGCCAGCAGATCCTTGCTGTCCTCGTTCTCGACGAACAGGAACACCGAGGTCGCCACCGAGGCGCCGAGCACGATGGCCGCGGCGCCGCGCAGGCCCAGGGACTTGCGGTCCATGGACCACCATCTGGTCCGCGCGGGTGCCGCGTCGGCGGTGGTCGCGTCGGATGTCGTGGTGTCGGTGGGTGTTTCGTCACTGCTCATGGGGTGGTGTGCTCCTCATCGGGGTGCGGGGACCGCGGGCTGGGACAGTTCGTCGCCGGTCACGCCGGGCGGTGGACCCGACCCGTTGTCGGGACCCGGCGGCCGGGGCGCGTTGGCCGAGCCGCGCACCTGCAGCGCGGGATTGTCGGTGACGCAGTAGTTGTAGAGGCGCACCCGGGTGTCGGTGGTGACGGTGGTCGGCACGATCGGCACCGTGTCGTAGTCGCAGGTCGGGCGCGGCCACGGATCGACCAGGGTGAAGAAGGCATTGTCGTGGGCGGGCACGCCGACCGCCTCGGCGAAGCGGCTCAGGGTGGGGAACAGCAGCTCGATGGCGGGCTGGCGCAGCTTGGCGGCCCGGGTGATGGCGACGAAGTTCGTCACCAGGTCGGTGATCGGATTCTGGGTACGGGAGATGAACCCGCCCAGGGTGGCCAGCTGGCCGGGGCCCTGTTCGAGCAGGTGCCGCAGTTCCGCGTCGGCGGCGGTGAACTGCTGGAACAGCGCGCTGCCCGCGCCGGTGAGGGTGCCCAGGTCGGGTTGGGCGTGCGAAGTGGTCTCGGCGATGACCGTGAGATTGCGCAGCAGCTGCTCGGTCTGGGGCAGCAACTCGGTGAGCCCGGCCATCGCCCGGCTGAGCCCGGAGATCATGTTGCGCAGCCCGTCCGGACCGCCGGACAGGGCCTTGTCGAGCTCGTCGACGATGACATTGAGCCGCTCGGGATTCATGCCGCCGACCAGCCCCGCCATATTGCCCAGCACCGACTGCACCTGCACCGGGACCGCGGTGTCGGCGCGCGCGACCACGGCGCCGTCCCGCAGATACGGCCCGGTGTCGGTGTCGGGCCGGAAGTCCAGATACTGCTCTCCGGCCGCGGACAGGCGCGCGACCGCGACCGTGCCGCCGACCGGAATCCGGGTGTCCTCCTCGATCTCGGCCACCGCGACGATCCCGGTGCCGTCGACGCGCACGTCGTCGACCCGCCCGACCCGCACGCCGCGGAAGGACACATCGCTGCCGACGGTGAGCCCACCAGAGGTCGCCAACTCGACCGTGACGGCGTAGCGCTTCCCGGTCGGGTCTATCCGCAGCACCGCGCCGCCCAGATACAGGCTGCCCAGCACCAGCACCACGACCAGCCCGGCATTGGCGACCGCCACGCGGCGGCGAACCAGCCAGTGCCACAACGGTGAATTCATCGGGGTCCCTCCTGCGGCGGCGCCTGCGGGGTGCTGTTGAGACGGCCGGTCACCTTGGCGATCACATCGGTGATGCTGCCGACGAAGGCGGGGATGTCGGTGCCGTCGGGCCAGCGGCTGCCCGCCGGATCGGTGATCGCGCCGATGTCGAGATAGGACAGGATCGCCCCGACCGAGAGGTTCGGTCCGCGCATGCTGTCCATGACCGACGGGTAGATCTGGTGGAAGCCGTCGAGGGCGCCGGTGAGATCGTCACCCATCTGGACGAACCCGTTCATCAGGTTCTGGATGCTCTGGAACAGGCTGACGAACTGCGGGCCGTTGCTGGCGCTGAAATCACCGAGCGCGTCCATGGTCACCGCCACCTTGGTGATCAGATCGACGATGGCCTGGTTGTTCTCGGCGAACAAGCCGATCAGCTGCGGGAAACTGTCGGCGGCGGCACCGAGTTCGGCCTTGCGCCGGGCCAGTTCACCGGTGAGCACCGACAGGCCGTGCAGGGTGGCGTCGAGATCGCCGGTGCGTTCGTTGAGCGCGGTGATCACCGAGGTCATCTCGCCGATCAGGTGCTGGAGCTGGGGTGCCTTGCCCGCGAAGATGGCGTCGAGTTCGGCGGTGATCCGGGCGGCCTGGTTCAGGCCGCCGCCGTTGATCAGCATCGACACCGACATCATCAGCTGCTCGACCGAGGCCGCCGAGGCGGTGTGCTCGGCGCCGATGGTGGCACCGGGACGCAGGGGCGGCCCGGCCTGCTCGGCGCTGGGCAGGGTGACGGCCACGAAGATGTCACCGAGCGGAGTCGCCTGACGCAGCTCCACCGTGGTGCCCTCGGGCAGCTGGATGTCGGTGCGGATCAACATCTCCACATCGGCCAGGAACGAGGTCGTGGAGATCCCGGTGACCACGCCGATATCGGTGCCGCCGATCTTCACGTGGGCGCGATCGGGCAGGTTGAGCGCGTCGCGGAAGGTGGCGTGCAGGGTGTAGCCGGGGCCACCGATGCCGGGTTCGGGCATCGGCAGTTCGGCCACGGTCATCGAGCAACCGGTGGCCGCGACGGTGACGGCGGCGGCGCACAGGGCCGCGGCCAGGGAGGTGCGCAGGGTCATTTCGTCAGTCCCAACAGCGCGGCGGTCAACCCGAAATCCGGGCCCATGTCGGAGATCTTGCCGGTGCGGCAGCCGTCGAGCCGCATCTGCACGCGCTCGCAGAAGGTGGCGATGACCTCGCTGTCGAGCACGATCTTGTCGAGCAGGCCGTGCAGGCGCAGGGCCTGGTGCTCGCGGCTGATCGCGTTGTCGAAGTTCTGGAACATCAGCGGTCCCACATCGATGATCTCGGTGAGATTGCGGGCATTGGCCCGCATCTGGGCCGCGATGGCGACGAACTTGGTGAGCGCGCCCGCGAGTTGGTCCTGGTTCTGCCCGACCACCGAGGAGGTGTTGGTGATGAAGTCGTCGAGCTGGGCCAGCACCGCCTGTAGGCCGGGGGACTGCTGACCGAACAGCGCCACCAGTTCGGTGATGCGCCCGCTGAAATCCCGCACGGTCTGGTCGTTCTCGGCGATGATCTGGGTGATCTCGCCGAGTTTCACGATGGTGTTGGCGATCTGGTCCTTGTTGGCGAAGGTGACCTCGAAGGCCGCGGAGAGCTGGTCGAGGGTCTCGCGCAGCCGGTCGCCGTTGCCGTCGAGCAGCGGGAACAGCACCCGGCTGGCCATCGGCCCGTTCTCGCTGTCGCCTTTGAGTGCCTCGCCGAGCTGGTCGAAATTGGCCAGGATGCGGTCGAGTTCGACCGGTGTCCTGGTGCGGGCCAGCGGAATGTGCGCGCCGTCGGCCAGTTCCGGGCCCGACCCGGTGTAGGCCGGGGCGAGTTCGACGTGCCGGTTGGTGATCAGCTGCGGCGAGATCAGCGCCGCCATGGCGTCGGCGGGCACGCGCACCTCGCGGTCGACCGACATCACCACCTCGACATAGCTGCCGCGCGGGGTCACCGAGTCGACCACGCCGACCGGCACGCCCAGGATGGAGACTTCGTTGCCCGGGTAGAGCCCGGCCACGTTCTCGAAATCGGCGCTGATGCGCTTGTGTTCGCTCAGCAGCCGGTCACCGAGCCCGGTGACGCTGTCGGGCAGCAGCGCGCAGCCCGACGCGAGCAGCGCCGCCAGGCACAGCGCCGCGAGTTTGCCTGTCCTCATCAGTTGCACCCCTGTACGGCCTGCGCGAAGCACAGCCAGTTGTCCGGCAGGATCCACGGCGCCCAGATCTCGCCGTACGGGCCGTTGCCCAGCAGATTGTTGAACTGGCGCAAGGTGACCGGCGCGATCTCGTAGAGCCGGTCCAGGTTCTCCTTGTTCTTGGTCAACCCGTCCGACATCGTGTTGAGGTTCGTGATCAGCGGACCGAGCTCGCCGTTGTTCTCGATACCCATGTCCTGCAACAACTTCGACATCTCGGCGACGTTGTCGAGCAGCTGGGCGAGCAGGGTCTGGCGCTGCTGTACGGCCGCGCCGATCGCCTCGCCCCTGGTCAGCAGCACGAGCACGCTGTTGCGGTTGTCCGAGACCAGCTGGGAGACCTGGTCCATGCTCTTCAACAGCGTGTCGACCTCGTCGCGCCTGCTGTTGATCACCTGGGCCAGCGCGCCGATGCTGTCGAGCGCCTGCACCGCCATGGCCGGGGAGTCACCGAGCTGGGCGCTGAACACGTCGAGCGCGGTGCGCAGCTTGGCCGGGTCGATGCGTTCGATCCGTTCGAACGAGGAGGTGTACTTCGGGTCCTGGATGACCTTGCTCAGGTTGTAGGGCACCGAGGTGTTCCCGATCTTGATCCGTTTGTCGGGCAGCCCTTTCCCGTCGCCGGGATGCAGGTCGATGTGGAGGCGACCGAGGATGGTCGACATCTCGATCGCCGCGCGGGCGTCGGCGCCGAGCCGGATGTCGTGGCGGATGCGCAGCGCGACGTCGACGCGGTCGTTCACCAGCTTCACCGATTGCACCGCACCCACCTCGATCCCCGAGATGTCGACGGTCGCGCCCGGTTGCAGACCGGCGGCCTGGGCGAACTCGGCGTGCACGGTGACATCACCGAGCCGGATCTGGGTGAGCAAGCTCGAGGCTCCCAGCAGCACCAGCACCGACGCCGCCGCGAGCAGGCCCAGTCGCAGATGCCGGTTGTGCAGCAGGAACGCTGGAACGCGTGGCTTGATCATCGACACACTCCCGATTGCGAGGTGCCGCCGACCTGCGAGAACAGGCCCTCGGGGAGGAGAACGCCCCACAGCGAGACGTCGAGGCGGCAGATGTAGGCGTTGCCGTAGGTGCCGTACTGGGTGAACCGGGCCACGCCGTTGAGGAAGTCGGGGAACTCGAGCGCCATGCGGTCCAGGGCGGCCCCGTTGTAGAGCAGCATCATCACGCCGGTGGTCGCGTTGCGCTGTGCCTCGGCCATGCCGGGCTTGACCTGGCCGATGAGCGAGACCAGCGAATCCGTCGCCCCGGCCACCCGCTCCACCGAACTCTTCAGCGCTTCGCCTTCGGCGTAGAGCCCGTCCATCAGGCTGCGGGTCTGGGTGATGAGGGTTTCCAGTTCGCCGCTGCGATTGGCCAGACCGGCCAGCACCGAGCTGAGATTGCTCAGCACGTCGCCGAGGATCTGATCGCGCTCGCCGAAGGTGCTCGCCAGCTGCGCGGCCTGGGTGATCAGCGCCGAGAGCGAGACCTCGTTGCCCTGCAACGCCTGGATGAGCGTCTCCGACAGCGAGTTGATCTGATCGGGTTGCAGCACACTGAACAGCGGCTCGAACCCGGACAGCAGCGCGGAGACATCGAAGGACGGCTCGGTCCGGTCCAGCGGGATCTCCGCGCCCGGCGCCAGCACCGCTCCCGCCTCGGTGCCCGGCGCCAGCGCGAGATAGCGCTGACCGATCAGGTTCTGGTAGCGCACCAGGGCCTTGGTGGTGTCGGTCAGATGCTGACGTGACTCGATCCGGAACTCGACCCTGGCCGCGTAGTCGTCGGTGAAGTCGATTTCGTCGACCCGCCCGACCCGCACCCCGGCCATCCGGACGTCGTCCCCGACGCGCAAACCGAGGACATCGGTGAACACCGCGGAGTAGCTGGAGGTGGTGCCGGGGACGCTGCGTTGCAGCGTCGACCAGATGGTGTAGGTGAGCACGGTCGCCAGGACGACGAACAGGCTGAACCCGATGAGCGCTTTACCGGATTTCACTGCTGGACACCCCCTTCGGTGTCGGGGACGACGGGAACATTGCCCAGGATCGACCCGAGTAGCAGCAGCTGACTGAAGGTCGGGGTCCCGCCCACCAGCGCCGACACCGCGGCGATCCCGGTGAGGCGGGGTGGTGTCGCCGGGGTGGTGGCGGGCGCGGGATCGACGGCCGCGGCCGGGGCGGTGATGCCCGGGATGGCGGGCAGTCCCGGGATCGCGGGCAGGCCGGGCAGCGTCGGGAGGGTGATCTGCGGCAGCGTGGGCAGGCCGGGCAGGGGCACCGCCGGGGCCTCCGGTGCGGGCCCGGCCGCCTCGAGCCACCCCGGCAGCATCGAGGCCGGATACTCCTGCGGCGGTGCGACATCGGGCACGGTCGGGCCGCCGCAGCGCGGGCCGGTCATCTCGCCGTAGCGGGGGCAGTCCTGCGCGGTGTACTGCTGGAACGGCGTGAAGGTCACATCCATGCGCCAGGTCATCTGCTCGCGCGGACCGAAGTTGAAGGTCTGCTGCAACTTCCGGAACGAGGCGTTGAGATTGGCCGCCGTGGACTGCAGCGCGCCGGGGTCCTTGGCCATTCCGCCGATCAGCCCGTCCAACCCGGCGACGAGTTCCTTGCCCGAATTCGGGTTCGCGGCGAAGAGCGCGTTCACCGAGTCGACCGTGGCGTTGCCCTGCACCAGCAGGTCGACCAGCTGCGCGCGGTGCTCGTTGAGCGTGCGCGCCGAGGTGACCGAATCGGCCAGCACCCCGACCAGCTCGGGCGCCGACTCGCTCAGCGCCGTCGCCGCCCGGCCCAGATCACCGAGCAGCCCGCCGATCTCGGGGATCTGGTGCACGGTGGTGAGCCACTGGTCGAGCCGCTCGATGGTGGACCCGGGCACCCTGGCACCGGGGTCGAGCGCGGCCGAGAGAGTGGCCAGAACGCGGCCCAGCTTCTCGGGCTGGATGGTGGCCAGCACATCGCGCAGCGTGTTGAGGGTGGACTGGAGCTGGACGGTGGCCTCGCTGGTGTCCTCGGCGATGGTGACCCCCGCGCGCAGCGTGGAGGTCGCGGTGCCGTTGTCCACCAGCTGGATGGAGGAGACGCCGAAGATGTTGTCGGGGACCACGCGGGCGGTCACCGTGTCCGGGATCGTCTCGGCCAGACCGGGTTTCAGTTCGAAGGTGGCGCGCTGGCGTTCGCCCTTGGCCACCATCTCCACCGAGCCGACCACGCCGACGACCATGCCGCGGAACTTCACGTCGGCGCGCTGGGGTAGCCCGTCACCGGTGCTGGTCAGGTCGGCGCCGACCACGACGGTGTCCTCGAACTCGCCGTTGTAGCGCAACGCGAGCAGATACAGCGCCACCGCGAAGGCGGTGATCACCGCCAGCCCCGCGAGCGTGAGCTGCAGCGGTTTGGGGCCGCGGCCGCTGGGATCGAGAATCATTCGATCGACCTATCCCGAGATCCGGAATCCGGGGTCGATGCCCCAGATCGCAAGGGTGAGAAAGAGATTGGTGAAGACCATCACGACGATGACCATCTTGATCGCGCGTCCGGCCGCCACCCCGACACCTTCGGGACCGCCGGTGGCCACGAAGCCGTAGTAGCACTGGATGAACGCGGCGATGAGCACGAACACCACCACCTTGAACAGCGAGAAGAACACGTCCCCGCCCAGCAGGAACTGGAAGAAGTAGTGGTCGTAGGTGCCCGCGGTGGTGCTGCCGAGGAACAGCACCGACAGCTTGGTCGCGATATAGGCCACCGCCAGGCCCAGGGTGTAGAGCGGGACGATGGTGATGGTCGCCGCGATCATCCTGGTGGTCACCAGGTAAGGGAGCGGCCGGATGGCGATGGACTCGAGCGCGTCGATCTCCTCGGAGATCCGCATGGAGCCGAGCTGGGCGGTGAAGCGGCAGCCGGACTGGATGGCGAAGGCGAGCGTGCCCAGGATCGGCGCGATCTCGCGGGTGGTGGCGAAGCCGGAGATGGCGCCGGTCAGTGGTCCCATCGTCAGCAGGTTGAGCGCGGTGTAGGACTCCACGCCCACGGTGATGCCGCCGAAGGCACACAGCACCACCACCACACCCACCGTGCCGCCGCCCACGATCAACGATCCGTTGCCCCAGCCGACATCGGCGACCAGTCGCGCCACCTCCTTGCGGTAGTGGCGCAGGGTGAACGGGATGGCCAGCAGCGCCTGGAAGAACACGATCGCCTGGTGCCCGATGCGCTGGTTGACCTCGACCGGGACCTTGACCGTATTGCTCAGCGCGCGGACCGGACGCAGGGCCGGGGGAATGTACTCGGCGGCCATCTCACACCACCTTCGAGGGGAAGAAGCTGTTGTAGAGCTGGGTGACGATGATGTTGGTGGCGAACAGCATCAGCGCCGAGGTGACCACCGCCGAGTTCACCGAGTTGGCCACCCCGCCCGGCCCGCCCTTGGTGTGCAGGCCGATGTCGCAGGCGATGATCGCGGTGAGCGCGCCGAAGATCGCGGCCTTGAACAGCGCCACCAGCAGGTCGTTCGCCACCGCGAAGGAGGCGAAGGAACTGATGAACGAGCCGGGCGTGCCGTGCTGGGCGTAGACGTTGAACATGTAGGCCGTCGCGAAGCCGACGAACACGATGAACCCGCACAGCAGCATGCTCACCAGCACCGCCGCCGCCAGCCGAGGGGCGACCAGCCTGCGCACCGGGTCCACGCCCATCACCTTCATGGCGTCGATCTCCTCGCGGATGGTGCGCGAACCGAGATCGGCGCAGATGGCCGAACCGACCGCGCCCGCGATCATCAGCGAGGTCACCAGCGGCGCGCCCTGGCGGATGATGCCGAGCCCGGCCACCGCACCGATGAAGGTGGTCGCGCCGACCTGATTGACCAGCGCGCCCACCTGGATCGAGACCACCACCGCGACCGGGATCGCGACGAAGACCGTCGGGAGGGCCGAGACATTGGCCATGAACGCGCACTGCTTGACGAACTCCTGGAACGGGAATCGCCGTCGCACCAGCGACAGGAACAGCTGCGCGAGCGCGGCCCGGCCGAGCAGGACCTGCCTGCCCAGCGTTTCGACCGACTGCTGGGGATGTCGTCGCCAGAGCCCGGTGGCGCTGTCGATGATCCGCCCGAGTTCGGACGGTTCGGTGGCCGGTTGCGGCGTCACGCTGCACCGATCCTTTCTTGCTGCGGGGTGGGGGCTCGGGGCTAGAGCGTGCTCAGCCAGTGGTGGAGCAGGACGACGAGTCCGGCGACGGCCGCCAGACCGAGGGCGAGCACGCACAGAACGGCCAGCCACATACCGAAGCGGAGCACCGGATTCACCTGCGTGCGGCCGCCGAGGATCTTGACGATGATCACCACGAGATCGATGACCCAGACCAGCGCCATCATCAGGTCATCGTCACGTTCGCGAAGAGCAGCACGGGCCAGCACACGATCGATCCGAGGAACGAGACGACCAGGTCGACGCCGTGGAGATCGCCGAGATGGCTCGTGTGAGTGAGTGACCAGACGACCCCGACGAGGCCGTAGGGGATGCCGATGATGATGAGCGTGCCGAGGAATTCGGACACCTTCATCTCGTAGCTGAGAAACCTGTCCAGCCGTCGCAACATGGCGGTACCGGTGTTCCTTCCTGCGGGGACCGTCCGGGGCGACGTGGCGGGCCGACGTCGTCGTCGACGGTCAGGTGATGTTGCCGATGATTCTTGGGGAAGGGTGCTTGACGACCGGCGATCCTCCCCGTGATCTCCGGACGGCTGGGCGACGTCTGCGGCGATCCGCAGCGTGCATCCGAGATAAGTTACTACTAATTCTCGCTGCTGTGATGAGAATTACGGGTAACATATCGCATGAATCGGCGATTGCCTACAGGTCGCCGTGAGAAAACCCGGACTGGTTGTCGCCCGCGAGAATCGTGAGTAACTTAGTGCGAGCGTCGCCGAGGGTCGGTGACGGTGCAGGAGGAACGCAATGTCCGCAGTGATCGTCGATGTGGTTCGCACTCCCTCGGGCCGGGGCAAGCCCGGCGGTGGGCTGTCGTCGGTGCATCCGGCCACGCTGCTGGCCGGAGTGCTGGCCGAGCTGGTGGCGCGCACCGGCATCGATCCGGCGCTGGTCGACGATGTGATCGGCGGGTGCGTCACCCAGAGCGGGGAGCAGGCCAACAACATCTCCCGCACCGCCGTGCTGGCCGCCGGGTTCCCCGAGTCGGTGCCCGCCACCACGGTCGACCGCCAGTGCGGATCCAGCCAGCAGGCGGTGCATTTCGCCGCGCAAGGCGTGCTCGCCGGTGCCTACGACGTGGCGATCGCCTGCGGTGTCGAGTCGATGAGTCGCGCGCCGATGTTCTCCAACACCCAGGGCAAGGACTCGCTGCGCGCGCCGCTGGCCGCCCGCTACCCGGACGGTCTGATCGGGCAGGGCATCGCCGCGGAGATCCTGGCCGCGCGCTGGAAGCTGGACCGCGCCGTCCTCGACGAGTTCGCCGCCCGCTCGCACCGCCTGGCGGCCGCCACCGCCGCGGCGGGCGGCTTCGACGCCGAGCTGGTGGGCGCCGGTGACCTCACCGCCGACGAGACCATCCGCACCGGCACCACGGTGGAGGGGCTCGCGGGGTTGCGCCCGGCCTTCACCGATCCGGCTGTGCTGGAACGTTTTCCGGATATCGGCTGGTCGGTCACCGCGGGCAACTCCTCGCCGCTGACCGACGGTGCCTCGGCCGCGCTCATCATGAGCGAGGCGACGGCCGCGAAACTGGGACTCACCCCGCGCGCCCGCTTCCACTCCTTCGCCGTCACCGGTGACGACCCGACGCTGATGCTGACAGCGGTCGTCCCCGCGACCCGCAAGGCGCTCGAGCGCGTCTCGCTCACCGTCGACGACATCGACACCTTCGAGGTGAACGAGGCGTTCGCGCCGGTCCCGCTGGTGTGGCAGCACGAACTCGGCGCCGACCCCGACAGGGTGAACCCTCGCGGCGGCGCGATCGCCCTCGGTCATCCGCTCGGCGCCTCCGGCACCCGCCTGCTCGCCACCATGGTCAACCACCTCGAGCAGACCGGTGGCCGCTACGGGTTGCAGACCATGTGCGAGGCCGGTGGACTCGCCAACGCCACCATCATCGAACGGTTGTGAGACCGGGCCGGTGGACGTCCCCGCGCCGCGCCCCGGCGATGTGCCAGGGCGCGTGCGGTCGTCGTCGGATCAGCGCGCCTGCGTGACGATCCGGAGTCGGCGCGGTGCGGTCGTGAAGCCCGCGCGGGTCGCCACCGCCACGGCGCGCAGTGCCGCCGCGTCGCCCGCGCGCGGTGTCAGGCCGTAGAGCTCGACCGCGCGTTCGTGCTGCATGGCCCGCACGGCGGCGGTGGGCAGTCGCCGGACGACCCAGGCGTCCGGGCGGAGCACCTGATCGGCGAGTCGTGTCGCGGCCGGGGTCAGTCGGAGCCGGGTGGCGCACGCCTCGGCGAAATAGGCGGTGAACTCCGGCCAGGTGCCGGGCAGCGAGCGGTCACTGATCCCGTAGCCGCGATACCAGCGGCAGCACTGGTCGTAGAGCTCGGCGCGGGTCTCGTCGGTCAGGGCTGGGCCGAAGACATCGGCCGCCGTCATGAGGGTCTCGACGTAGGTCGCGTGCTGGAACAGGAAGGTGTCCGGGTGCAGCGCGTGATAGCGGTGCCCCAGATCGTCGTGGCCCTTGATGTGTTCGTGGGCGAAGCGGATGGCGGCGGCGGTGTCGTGCGCGGCGCAGGCCAGATAGATCATCTGCAGCACGGCGCGTTTCTTGTGTTCCCACAGGCGCGTCGACGAGTGCTCGATCAGCGCCGGGGCGATGGCGGGGTGCAGGACCTGCAGGCCCACCGCGCGCGGCAGCATCAGCAGGAACCGGCGGTCGCCCAGGTGGCGGCGCAGCAGTGGGCCCGCGGCGGGTTCGTGGGTCACCGGTGATCGGTACCTTCCAGGCGGTGGCGCGACACCTTGCCGGTGGCATTGCGCGGGAGTCGGCCCAGGTTCTCGCCGCCGGAGACGATCATGTCGTCGTCGCGGCCGTCGATGAACAATCGGCCGTCCTCGTCGAAATGCCCGAGGTCGCCACTGGACTGCAGGCCGTCGACGATCTCCTTGCCGGAGCCGTCGGTGTAGCCGCTGAAACTCAGCGCGCTGCCGACGAAGACGGTGCCCACCACGTGCGGGGTGGTGATCCGGCGCCGCTGCTCGTCGTACACCGCGACCCGGCAGCCCACCGGTGGACGGCCGACCGTGCCGGGTGCCTCGCGCAGATCCCGCGGCGTCGCCACCGCCGCGACGGTGACTTCGGTCGAGGCGTAGAGGTTGTAGAGCACCTCGCCGAACAGCAGGGCGGTGCGTCTGCTCAGATCCGGCGACAGCGCAGACCCCGCGGAGAAGATCACCGACAGGGCGGCCGTGTCGTAGCGGGACAGTTCCTCCGGACCCAGGTCCACGATGCGCTGCAACATGGTCGGCACCAGGACCAGCGCGCTCGCGCGGTGTCGGGCGACCGCGGCCAGCGTGCGCTGGGGATCGAAGCGTCCCGGCAGCACGACCATCGTATTGCCCAGCGCCCAGCCCAGGATGAGCTGGGACAGTCCGGTTCCGTGGAACAGCGGCGCGGCCAGCACGATGGTGCTCGCCTTCGGGATCGGGATCCGGTCGAGGAACTGGGCCGATTGCAGCGGCGAGATCTTGCCGCGCGGAGCGCCTTTCGGTGTACCGGTGGTACCGCTGGTGAGTACGACGATGCCGCCGGGGTCGACCGGCGGCGGCAGCGGCAGGGCCGAACGCCAGGCGGCGATGCCGTGGATGGTCGGCAGGCCGCGCCGGTTGGTGTCTCCGGCGCGGGTGAGAACGACGGGCAGGTCGGCGGGGAGATCGCCGAAGCGGTCGACGAACTCCGCGTCGAGCAGGAGCATGCCGACCCGCTCCCGTGCCAGCACCGTCGTCAGCCGCGGCCCGGCCATGTCGGTGTTGAGCAGGACGATCCGGGCGCCGATCTTGCCCGCGGCCAGCAGTGTCAGCACGAAACCCCGGTGATCGCGGCACTGTGCCGCGATCACCGTCTCCGGTGTGACGCCCTGGGCGGCAAGGCCGTTGGCGAGCCGGTTGGAGGCCGCGTCGAGCTGCTCGAAACTGATCGGTCCGCGATCGTCGATCAGCGCGATGGCACCGCGCGTACCGCGGGTCGCGTGGGCCAGTGTCGTGACGACCGGACCCAGCGTGGTGGCGTCGCGCGCGGTGCGGACCAGCTCGATGGGGTGCCGTAGTTCGAGTGCGCCGCGCCGGTGCAGGACCAGGGTGGCGGACAGGGCGTCGGCGACAGCGCGGACGACGGTGGTCGGCGCGGCGGAGACCAGGGGCACGGATACCTCCGAGAAGGTCGGGGTGATCGGGGAAGAGCTGTCGGAGCGGAGTGCCGACGCCTCGCGACCGAGCATAGCTGGCGCGAGAATCGTTGGTAACTTATTGGGTACTACTCCGAGGTGGGCGACGTGGACGCCGATGGATGTTCTCCATGCATTGAGGAATATGCAGTAACTTGAACCGGGGTCGACCATTGTCCGGCCGACGTCGCGATGAGAGTATGGGTGAATGAATCTCTCATCACCTCAGCGTGGAGGTCGGGCTGTGACGCGGTCCGAACAGGCGGCCGAGTCGCAGGACATGGCCGCCGATCTGGCCCGTAGGCGCCGCTATCTCACCGGATTCGGCGCCGCGCTGGGCGGCCCGGCCAATGTGATCATGCAGCTGAGCCTGCCGCCGGTGGGGCGGGGTGTGGTGGAGAGCGTGGTCGAATCCGGCAGCTTCGCCGCGCATCCGGTCAAGCGTGGCCGCACGACGCTGACCTACCTGGCCGTGGCGATGGTCGGCACCGACGAGGATCGCGCCGCCTACCGCGCCGCGGTCGGCACCGCGCACCGTCAGGTGCGCTCCGGGCCGGACAGTCCGGTCCGCTACAACGCCTTCGATCCGAAGCTGCAACTGTGGGTCGCCGCCTGCCTGTATCGCGGCACGCTCGACTCGCTGACCTGGCTCTACGGCGGCCTGGACGACACCTTCGCCGACGAGTTGTACCGTGACGCCGCCCGTTTCGGGACGACGCTGCAGATGCCCGCCGACCTGTGGCCCGCCGACCGGGCCGCCTTCGCCCAGTACTGGGACTCGATGCAGGGCGGTCTGTCCTTCGACGACGAGGTGCGGGCCTATCTGCTCGACCAGGTCGTCGGCCTGGCGCCGTATCGCCCGCACACCCGATTCGTGTTCCGACGCGCGAATCGGTTCTTCACCACCGGCTTCCTGCCCCAGTGGTTCCGCGACGAGCTGGGCCTGGCGTGGAGCCCGCGGCGGCAGCGTGTCTTCGAGGTGTTGTTGCGCACCGCGGGCCGCCTGCTGGCGGTCGCGCCCGCCTCGGTGCGCATGCAGCCGTTCGACTACTACCTCGGCGATATGCGCAGGCGTCGAGCCAGGGGAACGAACCTCGTCTGAGGATGCGCGATGCTGTGAACTGACACCAACTTAGGTTCGTCGGCTTCTTTCGAATCGCCCCGTCCACCGCGAGAATCAGCGGTAACATAATGGGCGTCGATGAGCTCTTGGCATCGATCCGCGTTCGCGAGATCCGGGGGGCGCGGACCCCTGAAGGGAAAGGATGACGATGACCACGGCAACGAAGCCCGGCGACCCCGAGTACAGCGATCCGACCAGCGCAGGCTACGTCGAGGAGGGTCCTGCGCCACAGTGGCGATCCGCGCAGGACCCCGCGGCGGACCAGCCGGTCGAGGCGGGGCTGACGCTCGATCGCGTGCGCATCCACATCCCCGACATCTACCGTTCCCCGCGCAGGAAGCCCGCGCACCTGGCCGAGGCGCTGGACTTCTGGATGTTCGCCGGTGCGGCGGCGAATGTGGCGATGCAGTTCGCGCACCAGGGCGTCGCCGCCGGGGTGATGGAGAGCCAGGTCGAATCCGGGGCGCTGATGGTGCATCCGTGGAAACGACTGCGGACCACGGCGGCCTATCTCGCGACGGCGGTGCTCGGCACCGACGAGGACAAGAAGGCCATGCGCGAGGCGGTCAATGTGGCGCACCGGCAGGTGCGGTCGCGGCCGGGCTCGAAGGTGAAGTACAACGCCTTCGACCGGCACCTGCAGATGTATGTGGCCGCGGCCATCTACATCGGCTTCGAGGACACCCACCAGCTGCTGCACGGCAAGATGTCCGACGACGAACTGGAGGCGTTCTATCAGGGCGCCGACACCTTCGGCACCACCCTGCAGGTGCATCCGGACATGTGGCCCGCGACCCGCGCCGACTTCGACGCCTACTGGCTCGAGGCGTGCAAGGGCGTGGTGTGCGACGACGAATTCCGGGCCTATATCGACGATCTCGTGCACCTGCGGATGATCCACTGGTCGCTGCGGATCCTGTTCGGCAGCCTGCTCGAGTTCCTCACCGCGGGTTTCCTGCCGCCGCACTTCCGCGACCAGATGGGCATCGAGTGGAACGAGTCCGACCAGCGCCGCTTCGAGCACCTGTTCCTGTTCGTCGGGTTCGTGAACCGCTTCATCCCGAAGTTCATCCGGTTCGCGGGCACCCACGCCATGATGCGCGATGTGCGCCGCCGCATCCGTAAGCAGAAGGCGCTCATCTGATCCGCTGCACGGAGAAGGGGTGGTACCGCGATCGCGGTACCACCCCTTTCGGTGTGGCTCGGGTCAGTAGCGGGTGGGGCTACAGGGGTTGGCCGAGCCCGCGCCGGTGACCACATCGCAGATGCCGCCGGTGACCATCTGGATCGGGGTGATGGCCAGCAGGACCAGGAATCCGACGAGGTCGCCGCGCTGGGCCAGGTCGACGGCGGATCGCGCGGCGTTCGAGCCGGAATCGACAGCGGCGGAACCGGTTCCGGCCTCGGCGACGGGAGTGGGTCCGGTCTGGGCCGCGGCGGCCGGTGCGGTGGCGAGCAGCGTCGCGGCCGCCAGGGTCGCGGCGAGGGTGATCGGAGAACGCATGGTGGGTGAGTCCTTTCAGCGGTGGGGCTGGGTCATGTCGCGGTTCATGGTCGGGATCTCGATGCTGATCGGCATGCGCAGTTCGGCCAGGTAGATCAGCGCGGCCTTGCGCAGGAACTCGTCGAGCAGCCAGTACGGATCGCCGATCGGCGGCACCGCCGTGAGCAGGCCCTCCCGCACGGCGATGAACGGTCCCCAGCTCAGCCGCAACAACGGGTCCCACACCGGTTCACGCGGAATGGCGAGCCCGTCGGCGATGGTGTCACCGAGCAGGAAGCGGGTGAACGCGCCCAGGATGGGCTTGCTCAGCAGGGCGAAGTCGATATTGGCGCCGAGGCCGAGCAGTCGATCGGCGAGTTTGACGCCCTCGGGGGTGACAGCGATGACGGGATCGAGAACCTGCGCGGCCTGGGCATCGGCGGCGGGCCACGTGTTGGGGATGTACTCGTCACGCACGCCGAGCAGATGCGCGGCCACCTGCCAGGAGTGCAGGAATCCCGCCGACTCGTCGGCCGGGATCGGCACCCGCCACGCGGTCAGATGCTTCATGACGGTGGTCGGCAGGCTGTGCCAGGTGACCATGATGTCGTTCTGGCTGATCGGGATGTCCTCCTGGGCGGAGTTCACCCAGTGCGGGGACCGCGGCAGCAGATGCCGTACCGCGGCGTGCACGAGGCGGGTCTTCACACAGGTGACGATCATCTCCCCGTCGGCGGCATAGGCGTTCGCGTTGCCGATGTCGTAACCGAGCTTGGCGGTCTTGGTGATGCGGTCCTTCAGATCGTGTCCGCCCTTGGAGTAGTAGACCGCGCGGGCCTCCTTCGGGATGACGGTGCTCATCATGCCGCTGGCGAAGCCGTAGAGCACGCCCAGATACAGGCCGCGCTTCTTGTTGAACCGGATGGCGGCGTCGAGCTGACCGGGGTCGGTCCACTGCGGCAGCCGTCGGGCGTATTCCATGAAATCGCGCAGGTCCGAGGGCAATCCGGCGGGCAGCGGTTGGCCGTTGGTCCGCCAGGTCCGCAACAGTTCGTTGACCGCGGGGACCTCGCCCCGGTCGATGAGATTCGCGACCAGGGAATCGGCCTCGGGGTCCCACATCGTCATCGGATCGGCGCCCGCCCCGGTTCCGGCCACCGATCCGTCCGGTGACCAGGTCCACGGTTGCGCGCGGGCGGGTGCGGTCGCGGCGAAGGCGCCCACCGCGCCCAGGATTCCGCCGATTTTCATTGCGTCGCGCCTGTTGATCGCGTCCATGACGCCACTCCTCGTCGAGTACGGTGCCCGGCCGGACGGTGAGCTCACACTCATTCCGTCGACCTCAGAATGGTGAGTAACTTAACACCAGGAGGTGGCGGTAAGCGGCGGATCGGGGATTCGCCCGCGAACGCGCACGTCAGGGCTGATCAACTCCCACTGACAAGGAATCGGTCGTGGATCGTCTCGGGAGCTGAATCGATGGAAGTTCCGGAAAACGTCTCTCTTAGGCAGAAATAGTCGGTAACTTAACTCTCGTCACCCGGCCCCTGGTGACACAGAGAAACGCCGGTGCAGGGGGTTCCTGCACCGGCGCTTCTGGTGGGTATCGGGGGGTTTAGCCGGGAACGGCGGCCGCCGCTGTCGTCGGTGTGCTCGGGGCGTTTCGGGGCAGTGTGACCGTGGCGAGGACCGTCAGGGTCGCGACCACGAAGCAGGCCAGGGTGTACCAGAGATTGCCGATGGGATCACCGTTGGCGGTCTGTCCGTCGACGGCGTCGAAATACGCGGGCAGAGAGGCGATCCAGAGCACCGCGAACACGAGCAGATACACCACGCTGTAGCGCTGGACGAAGCGGTTGACGTACTCCACCGGCGCCGCGCCGTCGCGCAACTGCCGCCACCGGCGCACCAGTGCCACCCCCGCGACCACCGACAGTGTCAGCAGCTCCAGGGCGTAGACCACGCCGCGCACGGTGTCACCGGCCAGGCCGATCACCGTCGCGGGCAGCGGCAGCAGGAACGTGCCCACCGAGGCCAGCAGGCCGATGACCAGTGTGCGCCAGACCAATTCGACGCCACCGAAATGCCTGCCCGCCTCGACCTGACGGCCCACGAAGTACTGCACGCAGAAGGCCAGCGACATCGGCCACAGCGCCGCGAAGACCACCACCGAGCCCATCGGCACGGCATCGAACATGGGCTGGTTGATGGGGTTGTCCACGGACCACTCCCACCAGCGCAGTTGTGGTCCCAGGTGGTCGAAGATCTCGTAGAACGCGTGATGGACGAACCCGACGCAGGCGGCGCCGACGAGGGTGCCGTACCGCCGGAACACACCCAGCATGCGGACCAGGCCGAAGGCCAGCGTGGCCATCAGCGGATAGATCGCCACGATGTAGAGCGGCAGGCGGCCCCAGAGGAAGTCGACGGTGAACACGTTGTGCGCGAACATCGTGTCGACGTGGTCCTCGATGCCGAACGCGGCCGGGAAGTACAGCGGCGGTTCGATGACGAACAGATACGCCGTCGCGCCGAACCACAGCACGAGGTCGGTGGGGTCGCCCTTTCGGCGCAGCCGCGCGACCGCGAACCACAGGGCCAGCACGGCCCCGACGACGATGGTGAGTTCCAGGACCGGCAGGGTCCAGTTCTCCAGGGCGAACGGGCCGCGGAACTCGACGAGTCCGCCCGCCTCCTCGCAGGAGAAGCCGAGTTCGGTGGCGAGTTCGGCGAAGGTGGGGGAGCAGTGTTCGGCCATGACGCGCTCCTAGGAGTTCACGGAATCGGCGGTGTACCACCGGGTCACGTCGTAGCCCTCGTCGTAGCGGCGGAACCACTCGTCGGCCAGGGCGGGCAGGTTCTCGTGCGCCGGATTGTGGTGCGGCATCTGGCTGCGGATGATGCCGCCCAGGGCGACGAGCTGTTCGCCCAGGCCCAGGTCGTCGAAGGCGCGCGGCATGGTGCCGTTGTCGGCGGGGCGCAGGCCGGGCAGCCAGCGGCGCAGAGTCTGGCCGCGGCGGTAGTTGGCGAACATCGACAGCGCGTCGACCTGGCGATCCGCCAGCGGCACATGCTCGTTGAAGCCCTCGCACGCCACCCGGATCACCCGCAGCACGTGCCGGAAGATCGACGGCGCCACCCGCATCCGGTACAACTCGCTGTCGACCACGGAGTTGAAGATGATCAGCGCCGAGCTGCGGTGCTCGACCTCCTCGACGAAGTGCCAGATGAACAGCGAGGCCACGCGGTCGTCACCGGGGGCGAACAGGGTGGCGTCGTTGTCGAGCATGAGTTTGAAGACCGGGGTGAAGGTGGCCTCGAGATCGGCGGTGTAGGCGAGCCGGTACTTCACCGGGGTGCTCGCGGTGAGCTGGTCGAACTCGCCGATCACCGCGTCGAGGGTCTGCTGCAGGCCGGGGTAGCGGCGGATCAGCGCCTTCACATGCTGGCGGTGGGCATTCGAGTGCTGGCCTTCCTGACGCATGAACGCGTCGGCCTCCTCGGCCACCTCGGGGTCGGTGATCTGCGGCTTCGCCTGGGTGATGAGCTGCACGATCATCTTCTCGAAGCCGATGGCCAGGAACGAGACCGCGTTGGCCATCGAGGAGAAGGCCGGATTCTCGGGGTTCCACAGGAACGGCACGTCGTAGTCGGAGAAGGCGAAGTCCATTTTGCGGACATGAAGATCGGTCACGGTGGTGTACCTCGTTGTCGGGCGCGCACGGGGCTGCTCGGATGGTGACGCAATCATACGAATGAGTCATCGAGTGTATGATCACTTTGACGGAATTCGCCCTGACCTGGGGTTGTGCTAGCGTCCAGTCGGTGGCGCGTAGACGTGGATGGGGCGGGAGCCCGCCGGGGGACGACGAGGAGGCCGCGCGCCGGATCATCGGCGCCGCAGTGGAACTCATCGGCCGGACCGGGGCGGAGATCAGCATCGCCGATGTCGCCGAATCCCTCGGCGTCATCCGTCAGACCGTCTACCGGTATTTCCCCAGCGCCGATGCCCTGATGACGGCGGCGGCCATCGCCTCGGTCGACGGTTTCCTCGATCGCTTGGCCGCCCATGTGCGCGGCCTGCGCGATCCGGCCGAGGCGATGACCGAGGCGGTGGTCTACACGCTCACCGAGGTCCGCCGGACGCCGCACCTGGGCATCCTGCTGTCGAGTTCGTATTCGGCCAGCGCCCACACCGACAGCCTGACCTCCGAGGAGGCCCAGGCGTTCGGCATGACCATGATCGGGCGCTTCGACGTCGACTGGGCGGGCGCCGGGTACGACGAGCCCGCGCTGCGCGAACTGGTGGAGTACGCGTTGCGCACCATGCAGTCGTTCTTCCTCTCACCGGGCGATCCGCCGCGCGGCGAGGACGAGTTGCGGCGCTATCTGCGCCGCTGGATGGGCACGGCGATCAGCGCGCAGACCGGCGAACCCGGCTGAGTTCGCCGGTGGCGGTGTGGCTCAGCGCGCCTGCCATTCGGGCTTGCGCTTCTGCATGAACGCGAGGGTGCCCTCGCGGACGTCCTCAGTGCCCGCGACGGCGACGATCTCGCGGTTGCTCTGCTCCCAGGACGCGTCGTCGGCGAGCTTGCCGTCCACGATGCCCAGCGCCACCCGCTTGCTGGCCTGCACCGCCAGCGGCGCGTTGGCCGCGATCCGGCCCGCCAGTTCCAGTGCGGCGTCGAGCACCTGATCGGCGGGTACCACCCGGTTGATCATGCCCAGCTCCAGCGCGCGGGCCGCGGTGATCGGCTCGCCGGTCAGGATCATCTCCATGGCGACCTTGCGCGGCAGCTGCTCAGGCAGCCGGAACGCGCCACCCGCGGCGGCGAACAGGCCGCGCGCCACCTCGGGCAGGCCGAAGGTCGCCGTGTCGGCGGCGACGGCGAGGTCGCTGGCGAGGACGAGTTCGGTACCGCCACCGAGGGCGAAGCCGTTGACCGCCGCGATGGTCGGCTTGCTGATCGGGTGCCGGACGTAACCCGCAAGATTCCACTCCTCGTGGCCCGGCGCCAGGATCGATTCGCCGCGTCCGATCGCCTTGAGATCGGCACCGGCGCAGAAGGATCGGTCACCGGCGCCGGTGATGATCACCGCGCGCACCGTCGGATCGGCCTCGGCCTGTTCGAGCGCGGCGCCCACCCCGGCGCTGACCTCGGCATCGACGGAGTTCATGGCCTGCGGCCGGTTGATGACGATGACGAGCACATGCCCGCGCTGCTCGACCAGAACTGCGCTCACGAATCGACTCCTTTGTCTGTACGGGCGGCCCGCCGACGGGCGGGCGTCTTCGACATCTACCACGCGCTCGCCACCGACAAGACGTTCGTCCCGGTCAGCGGGCTCGCGGCGCGGTGGCGTCGTAGGCTGCCGAGACGTCGCGAAAAAAGATTCGGCCGGGTGTCGATCCGTGCGGGTGCCCGTTCGACCTAGGGATGAACACCGGGCCCGGCAGTCGGGTCCGCACCGATCCGAGGGAGACCATCATGAAGTACATGCTGATCATGCGTGCGACCGACGAAGCCTGGGCCGCCATGGAGAACGTCGCGTTCGACGAGATCCTGGAGACCATGGGCAAGTTCAACGACGAGCTGATCAACGCGGGGGTGCTCGTCGCCGCCGAAGGGCTCGCCGACGCGGCCGAGGGCGTGGTCGTCGACTACTCCTCGGAGACACCGGTGGTCACCGACGGACCGTACGGCGAGACCAAGGAACTGTTCGGCGGGTACTACATCCTCAATGTCGCCTCCCAGGAGGAGGCGATCGAGTGGGCCAAGCGGATGCCCTACGCCGGTCCCGGCACCAAGACCGAGATCCGCCGGGTGAGCAGCATCGACGAGTTCCCGCAGGACAATGTGTGGATCCAGAAGGAACGCGCCTGGCGCGAGGCCACCGGCCAGCTCTGAGCGATGAGTGAGCACACCGGCCGCGAAGCCGTCGCCGCCGTCTGGCGGATCGACTCGGCCCGCATCGTCGGCGCGCTGGTCCGCTACACCGGTGACTTCGCCCTGGCCGAGGATCTCGCCCAGGAGGCGCTGGCCGAAGCCCTGGTGACCTGGCCGCGCGACGGGGTGCCCCGGCATCCGGCCGGATGGTTGCTCACCGTCGGGCGGCGGCGCGCGATCGACGCGTTCCGCCGTCGCGCCGCACTCGACGACCGCTACGCCACCCTCGCCGGTGCGCTCGGCGAGGGCGGCGCGCTCACCGGCGCCGAGCCCGCCGATCCGGCGCAGGTGCTGTGGGACCCGGACCAGATCGACGACGACATGCTCGCGCTGATCTTCGTCTCCTGCCATCCGGTGCTGTCCAGGGAGGCGCGATTGGCCCTGACCCTGCGCGTGGTGGGCGGTCTGACCAGCGACGAGATCGCCCGCGCCTGCCTGGTGCCCACCGCCACCGTGCAGGCCAGGATCACCAGGGCCAAGAAGACGCTCGGCGCGGCGCGGGTGCCTTTCGAGGTGCCGCCCGCCGCCGAACGGGGCGCGCGGCTGGGTTCGGTGCTCGGGGTGATCTATCTGATCTTCACCGAGGGATCCTCGGCCAGCAGCGGCGACGACCTCATCCGGGTGGACCTGGCGGGGGAGGCGGTGCGGCTGGCGCGGGTGCTCTCGCGGCTGATGCCCGCCGAACCGGAGGTCTACGGATTGCTGGCGCTGCTGGAACTGACCGCGGCGCGGTTTCCCGCCCGCACCGGACCCGACGGCCGACCGGTACTGCTCGAACAGCAGAACCGGCGGCGCTGGGACCGCTCGGCCATCCGGCGCGGGCGGGCCGCGCTGGTCAAGGCCGGGGAGGTCGGGCGCGGGCTCGGCGCCTACGGCCTGCAGGCCGCGATCGCGGAGTGTCACGCCGTCGCGCCCTCGGTCGCGGCGACCGACTGGGAGCGGGTGGTGCTGCTCTACGAAGCGCTGGGCAGACTCGCGCCCTCGCCGGTGGTCGCGCTGAATCGCGCGGTGGCGGTGTCGATGGCCCGTGGCCCGGCCGCCGCGTTGCCCCTGGTCGACGAGCTGGTGGCCGGGGGCGCGCTGGCGAGCTCGCATCTGCTGCCGAGCGTGCGCGGGGAACTGCTCACGCGGCTCGGGCGGGTCGAGGAGGCCAGGGTCGAGCTGGCCGCGGCCGTGCGGCTGTGCGGCAACGACCGGGAACGGTCCGTGTTGACCGGCAAACTCGCGGCGCTGGACTGATCAGGCCGGACCGCGACGTACCCGGTCGAGCGCGTCGGCACGGGAGCAGATCTTGGGCAGCGCGGTGAGCCACCAGGTGGCGCCCGCGCGTTCGTAGGCGTCGCGCTGGTCGTCGGCGGATGCCGCGATCGCCACCTCGAAGCCGGTCAGGTCACCGCGGTGTTCGGCCACGATCGCGAGCATGTCCACGAGTTCGCCCGGCGTGGCCTCCGGGCACAGGCCGTCGTAGCGGGCCGCCCGGCGCAGCGGGGCCTGGCGGACCGACTGGGTGCCGACCCAGATCGGGATCCGGGGACGCTGCACGGGCCGGGGCAGGAACTGCACGCCGTCGATCCGGTAGGCGGGCCCGTCGTGGTGCACGACCTCGCCCGACCACAGCGCGGTGAGCACCTCGAGCGCCTCGTCGAGCCGATGGGCCCGCTCACCGGGGGCGATGATCTCACCGAGGCGGGTGAACTCGCCGGTCTCGTCGGACCCGAGGCCGACTCCGAGTACCAACCTGCCCTCGCCGAGCAGATCCAACGCGACGGTCTCCCTGGCCACATCCTGGGGACGTCGCCGCGACAGCGGGGTCACCCGGGGGCCGAACACCAGCCGGGTCGTCGCCGCGGCGATCGCGGCCATGCCGATCCACGCGTCGCCGACGGGCAGACCGGGGTCGTTGGGCCGGGCCACGTGGTCCCAGACGAAGGCGCCGTCGAAACCGGCGGCCTCGGCTTCCGCGGCGATCTCGGCCAACACCCGCGGGTCGGCGAGTTCCCCGAACGGTGGCAGATAGACCCCGTGTCGCAGCACCATTTCCGCAGTGTAGAGCTATTTCGCGGCGTTCTTCGCGCAGTCGTCACGTTTGTCGCTGTGTCGTCCGGGTAGTCCGAATAGGCGACGACGAGAGGTTTGTGCATGTCACAGGAATCGAAATCGGTGCTGCACCGCGCGATCGGTGCATCGGCGATCGGAAATGCGGTCGAATGGTTCGACTACGGTGTCTACGCCTATTTGGCCACATACATCGCCACCTCACTGTTTCCCGGTGACGGCGAGTCGGGCATGGTGTTCACGCTCCTGGGCTTCGCCCTCTCGTTCCTGATCAGGCCGATCGGCGGCATGATCTGGGGCCCACTCGGTGACCGGATCGGCCGCAAGCGGGTGCTGGCGACCACGATCATCCTGATGGCCGGGTCGACACTGTGCGTCGGCCTGATCCCGAGTTTCGACATGATCGGCATCGCGGCGCCGATTCTGCTCTACGCGCTGCGGATGATCCAGGGATTGTCCGCCGGTGGCGAATACGGTGGCGCGGCGACATTCATGGCCGAATACGCGCCCGACCGCAAACGCGGTTTCTACGGCAGTTTCCTCGAGGTCGGCACGCTCGCCGGATTCACCCTCGGCAACCTGGTGGCACTGCTGCTGGTGAATCTGCTCGACGACGCCTCGATGCATTCGTGGGGCTGGCGCATCCCGTTCCTCATCGCCGCGCCGCTGGGCCTGATCGGCATGTACCTGCGCAGCCGGGTCGAGGACACCCCTGTCTTCCGCGAGGTCGACAGCAAGGACGAGACCGAGGAGACCGTCGGCGTCTACCGCGACCTGCTCACCCGGTACCTGCGCCCGGTGCTGACCCTGTTCGGCCTGGTGATCGCCCTCAACGTGGTCAACTACTCGCTGCTGAGCTACACCCCGACCTACCTCGGCTCCGCGCTGGGGATGGACCAGTCCGACGCGCTGCTGGTGCCGCTGATCGGGCAGGCCGCCATGCTGTTCACGCTGCCGTTCCTGGGCGCGCTGTCGGACCGGATCGGGCGCAGGCCGATGTGGATGTTCTCCTGCGCGGCGATGATGATCGCGGTGATCCCCGTCTACAAGCTGATCGGTACCTCGCTGACCGGCGCCATCATCGGGTTCGCGATCCTGGGCCTGCTCTACGCCCCGCAGCTGGCGACGATCTCGGCGACCTTCCCGGCGATGTTCCCGACCATCGTGCGCTTCGCCGGTGTCGCGATCGGCTACAACGTGGCGACCTCGATGTTCGGTGGCACCGCGCCGGTGATCAACGAGGCCCTGATCAGCGCGACCGGCGACCACCTGATCCCGGCCTACTACATGTTCGGCGCGTGCCTGATCGGCCTGATCGCGGCGTTCTTCCTGATCGAGACCAAGGGTGTCTCGCTGCGCGGCACCCAGGTGCCCGGCACCCCGGAGGCCATCGAGGAGCAGAAGGAACTGGGCGAGCTGCCCGAACCCGCGCTGACTCCGGTGAAGTAGCCGCTCAGCGCCGCGCGGCGGCCCGGAAGACGGTCAGCGCGTCCTCACCCAGGTGCGGGCCGCTGACCTCCACCGGCACCGTCGCGCTGGCCACCACTTCGGCGCAGGTGAGGGTGAAGGCGGGCCCGCCGGGCAGGATCTGCCCGAATTCGGCCGCCGCCGCGCCGAAGACGATCCGGCCCACGCCCGCCCACACCATCGCCGCCGCGCACATCGGACACGGCTCCCCGCTGGCGTAGACGGTCGCACCCCGCAGCGCCGGAGCCTTCCCCGCCGCCGTCGCCACCGTGATCGCGACCAACTCGGCATGGGTGGTCACATCGCCGGTGGTGTTGACCGCGTTGACCCCCTCCGAGACCACATTCCCGTCGGAGCCCACGGCCACCGCCCCGAACGGCCGGTCCCCGAGCGCCAGGGCCCGCTCGGCGAGCTCGATGGCTCGACGCAGATGCGTGTGGTCGATCTCGGTGAGTGCGGTCATCGCCTGAATCCACTTCCGTTCCGATGCCGTCGGCACGGGGTGCCCGCGGACTTGGTGAGTGTGGTCGGCGCCGAGTCTACGACCACGCGCGGCGCGGGCCGGTGCGCCGCGTGGACCGTCACGGCGGCGAGGCGAGCGCGCGGGCCGCGGTGTGTAGGGCGCGGCGGGCGGCGTGGATGGCGGGGTGGGTGGCGGTGCCGTTGCGGTAGGCGAGGTGGGTGCGGCGGCGGGTCGGGAGGGGGGTGAGGGCGACGTCGACGGGGTGGGCGGGGAGGGCCATGCCGGGGACGATGGCGGTGCCAGCGCCCGCGGCGACCAAGGCCAGGACGGTGTCGAAGTTGTCGGCGTGATGACGGACGCGCGGGGTGAAACCGGCGGCCTGGCAGACGCGCAGGGTCATGGTGTGGCACAGGGTGCCCGCGGTGCCCGCGATCCAGGGTGCGGTGCGCTGGGCGCGCAGGGGATCGGCGGTCGACACCGGGTGCGGAGTGGCCAGGTGGACGGTGTCGGTGTGCAGCGGTTCGGTCTGCAGGGCGGGGCCGGGATCGGCGGGGACGACGTCGTAGTCGTGGGTCAGGGCGATGTCGAGGGTGCCCGCGCGCAGGGCGTCGGGCGCGTCGGCGGGATCGATCTCGGTGACGGTGAGCTCGAGGTGCGGATGCTCGGTGCTCAGGGCGACCAGCGCGGGGGAGAGCAGGCCGCGGGCCGCGGTGGGGAAGGCGCCGATACGCAGCGTGCCGACGAGATCGGCACGGGCACCGGCCAATTCGGCGTCGGCGTGTTCGAGCGCGGCCAGGATCGTCTCGGTGTGGCCGACCAGCAGGTGCGCCGCGGGGGTGAGCACCACCCGGCGGCCGGAGCGCTCGAGCAGCGGGACCCCGGCCTCGCGTTCCAGCGCGGTGAGCTGTTGCGAGACCGCGGACGGGGTGTAGCTGAGCGCGTCGGCGACCGCGGCGATGGTGCCGCGATGGGCGAGTTCGCGCAGCAGACGCAGCTTGCGGACATCGAGCATCAGTTCAGCTTAGGTGTTCCGTCAAGAACATGAACTGGACCTGATGTATTGCGGCGCCGAGCATGGAGGCATGACTTCACCGCACGGGCTGTTCGTCCCGCTGATCACCCCCTTCACCGCCGACGGCGCCCTGGCCGTCGACGCGCTGACCCGCCACGCCCACCGCGTCCTGGACGCGGGCGCCACCGGCCTGGTCGCCCTCGGCACCACCGCCGAGCCGGGCGCCCTCACCCCGGACGAGCGCGCCCGGGTCCTCGACATCTGCGCCACTGTGAGCGCCGAACGCGGCACCCCACTGATCGTCTGCGTGGGCGGCACCGCGACCGCCGCGGCGATCGACGCGATCACCGCGCTGCCCGTCGACCCGGCCGCGGTGCTCTCGGTGGTGCCCTATTACGTGCGCCCAAGTGAAGAGGGGGTGATCGCGCACTTCGCCGCGCTCGCCGCGCACAGCCCCGTTCCCGTGCTCGTCTACGACGTCCCCTATCGCACCGCGCGCCCGCTCACCGGCGACACCCTGGTGCGCCTGGCGGCGATCCCGAACATCGCCGGGTTCAAGCACAGTGTCGGCGGCATCGACGCGGCCACCGTGGAACTGATGGCCCGCGCGGGTTCTGCGACGACGGTGCTGGCCGGAGACGACCGCTTCGCCTCGGCCCTGCTCGGCCTCGGCGCCCACGGCGGAATCCTGGCCGCCGCCAATGTCGCCCCCGCGGCCTACGCCGACCTCGTCGCCGCCTGGCACGCCGGTGATCTCCACCGGGCCCGCGCGCTGGGCCACGGCCTCGACGCGCTCGGGGCCGCGCTGTTCGCCGAACCCAACCCGACGGTGATCAAAGGCGTGCTCGCCGCGCAGGGGCACATTCCCAGCCCGGCGGTGCGGTTGCCGCTGCTGCCCGCCTCCGAACCGGCCACCGCCGCGGCCCTCGCCGCGGCGGACACGCTGTCGAGCGACGACACGGCCGCGCGATCCACGCTGGTCGGCCCACTGTCCGATCACGAACATTAACTTTCACTGGTCATCCGCGCCGAAAGGTGCCAGGCTCAAGCGGTGACGAAACCTCCGGATATCGGCGCCGCCGATCCCACAACCGACAAACTGGACGCCGCCGTCCTCAAGGTGGCGGGCGTGGTCGTCCTCGGCGCGGTGATGTCGATCCTCGACATCACCGTGGTCACCGTGGCGATCCCGACCTTCATGGCGGATTTCGACGCCTCCGTCGAGGTCGTCGCCTGGACGATGACCGGCTACACCCTGGCCCTGGCCTCGGTGATCCCGATGACCGGCTGGGCCGCCGACCGCTTCGGCACCAAACGCCTGTACATGGCCGCGCTGACCTTCTTCATCCTCGGCTCGGTGCTGTGTTCGATGGCGTGGAGCATCGAGTCGCTGGTGGCCTTCCGCGTCATCCAGGGCATCGGCGGCGGCATGCTGATGCCGCTGGGCATGACGATCATGACCCACGCCGCGGGCCCGCAGCGGATCGGTCGGGTGATGGCCGTGCTCGGCGTGCCCATGCTGCTCGGTCCGATCTGCGGCCCCATCCTGGGCGGCTGGCTGATCGACTCGTTCAGCTGGCACTGGATCTTCCTGATCAACCTGCCGCTGGGCCTGCTCGCGCTGGTGCTGGCGTTCGTGGTGTTCCCCGCCGACAAGCCCAAGCCCTCGGAATCGTTCGACTTCATCGGCATGCTGCTGGCCTCGCCGGGCCTGGCGCTGTTCCTGTTCGGTGTGTCCTCCATCCCGGAGAAGGGCACCGTGCTCGCGGGCCGGGTGCTGATCCCGGCGATCGTCGGCGCGATCCTGCTGGTGGCGTTCGTGTTCCACGCGCTGCGCACCGAACATCCGCTCATCGACCTGCGGCTGTTCCGCAATCCGTCGCTGCGCTTCTCGGTGCTGACCATGTCGCTGTTCGCCACCGCGTTCTTCGGCGCGGGCTTCCTGCTGCCCAACTACCTGCAGCAGGTGCGCGGCGAGACCGCCTTCGACTCGGGTCTGCTGATGGCACCGCAGGGCATCGGCGCCATGCTCACCATGCCGGTCGCGGGCTTCCTGGTCGACAAGATCGGCCCGGGCAAGATCGTCATGTTCGGCATCACCTTCATCACCATCGGCCTGGCCGGGTTCACCCAGCTGGGCGCGGACACCTCGTACCTGATGATCGGCGGCGCGCTGTTCGTGATGGGTCTGGGCATGGGCTGCACCATGATGCCGGTGATGACCGCCGCGATCCAGACGCTGACCCACGCGCAGGTGGCCCGCGGCTCGACGCTGATGAACATCATCAACCAGACCGCCGCCTCGATCGGCACCGCGACCATGTCGGTGGTGCTGGCCTCCCAGCTCAACAATCACGCCGAGGCCGGGATCGGGATCGCGGCCACCGCGAATCCCGAACTCGCGTCGCAGTTCCCGGCGGCGGTGATCGAACAGGGCAGGCAGCTGGCCGCGGAGGCGTTCAGCAACACCTACTGGGTGACGGTGATCCTCGCGGCCCTGACCCTGATCCCGGCGTTCTTCCTGCCCCGCACCAAACCGAAGGCCCCGGTCGACCCCGAGGCCGCGATGATGGTCTGACCCCGGACACAGTGAAAGCCCGGGCCGAACACCACGTTCGGCCCGGGCTTCGTCGTTGCGGGGCTCAGCCGTAGAGCTCGACGAAGGCTTCCAGCGACCGCTCGATATCGCCGCGCAGCGCCTTGGCGACCGCCGAGCCGATCGGGCCGAACAGCGGCGCGCCGCCCAGGTCGATGTCGACCTTGACCTTGGAGCCGGTGCCGTGCGGTTCCACGACCATGCCGAGACCGAACTTGGTGCCGCCGATCCCCGCGCCACGCAACTGCAGACGCCGCGGCGGTTCGGCGGTGCGCACGGTCCAGGTGACCTTGTTGCGGAAGCCCTTGACGCGCGCGATGCCCACGAGCACGGTGCCCTCGGTGAGCTCGTCGGGCAGCGTGCCGCGCCACGCTTCGTGAATGGTCAGCCAGTCGCCCAGGTGGGGCAGATCGGCGGCATGGGCCCACGCCTCGTCCGGCGGGACGGGGACATCGACGGAGAGTTGGAGTTTCGCCACGCCCGGATGGTATCCGGTACCCGAGGTTCCGTTTCCGGCGGCTCGAGGCATAGCAAACCAGAATAGATCAACTGCCCAATACCACGGGCGGCTTTCGGTCGGAAATCTGATGGTGGACAGGACGATCCGGCCTCGGGAACGATCATGGTGCTGCTAGGGTGTGCGGGTCGCTGGAACCGGAGCGTGTGTATCGGGTAACCCGAAACGCCGCGCGGGTCGGCGAATGCCTCCCGGGCCGGCCGGTGAGGGCCCACCGACCAGGGTGCCCAGTGGTCGACGACGACGAAAGATCTGATGAACTCAGGAATCGCGGTGCTGTTACTGATCATCGGGGCTCCGCTGTTACTGCTCGCGATGGGTGTCGCCGTGCTGGCGATGCGCAACGAGCGCCAGCAACGGCTGCGCACCGATGCCGCTGTCCGGGAGCGGCTCGCCATCGAGGAGGCGCTGCTGCGGCTGGCGCAGACCACGTTGCCCGCCATCACGGACTCCGTGCGCAGACACGAGATTCCGCAGGTCGGCGTCGAGATGCCCGCCGAACTGGCGGAGACGCAGGCCGGGCAGGCGCTGCAGTGGATCGCCACCGGGCACGCCGAGGACCTGCGCGCCGTCGCCGAGGACACCAGGGCGATGGTCGAGCGCTACAGCGAACAGCGCCGCACCGCCGAGGTGCAGGCCGCCCACGAGCAGGCGGGCAACGAACTGTCGGCGGCCTCGCGCGCGGCGACCAGCGCCGCGGTGCGCTCCTTCGGCACCTCGGTGGTGAGCCTGGGCACCGACCTCGGCCAGGTGGTGAGCACCGCGCTGCGTGAGCACCGCGACGACGCGATCTACGAGACGCTGACCCGCATCGACCACACCGTGCAGCAGATGATCCGCCAGGCGCAGTCCTATGTGATCGTCTCCGGTGGTCTGCCCGGGCGCCGGTGGCCGCAGCAGTCGCTCACCGACGTCGTCGGCGGCGCGACCGGCCGCGTCCGCGAATTCCTGCGGGTGCGTTCAGGTCAGTCCGACCGCGTGGTGATCTCGCGTGCGGTGGAACCGCTGGTGCACACCCTGGCCACCCTGCTCGACAACGCGCTGCGGTACTCGCCGCCGTCGTCGTTCGTCGAGGTCGGGTTCCAGGAGGGCCACCACGGCGTCACCGTGATCATCGACGACGCGGGCATGCGGATGAGTCCCGAGCAGCTCGAGGACGCCCGCCAGGTGCTCAGCGGCGAACGTCCCGTCGACATCCACGATCTGGGCCCCGCGCCCAAGGTCGGTTTCCCCGGTATCGCCGCGCTGGCGCGTCGCTACGGCTTCTCCGTGCACGTCGACGGACCCAATATCTTCGGCGGCATGCGGGCCATGGTGTATGTGCCCGCCGCGCTGCTGGTCTCGGGCGCGGCCCCGCGCCTGCCCGAACCGGAACTCACCGCGCCCGCGCACGTCCCGGTGCCGGTGCCCGACCTCGTCGAGCCCGAACGCGGCGCCGAGGTCCACGAGATCACCAGCGGCGGGCTGCCCAAGCGCCGTCGCAGGCCGGTGGCCCCGGATTCGGCGGGGGCCGCCACCGAAGAAGCGGGGCAGGCTCGCCCCGAACTCGCCGCTGCCTGGCACAGCGGTTCCCGCAGCGGTCGCGCCGCTGCGGCCGAGCGAACCACGGAAGGAACAGCCGATGAGCACACCGGTGGCCGATAGCACGAACCGATTGGCGTGGCTGCTCGGGGATCTGGAGATCCCCGGCGTCCGCTTCGCGGTGCTGCTGTCCGAGGACGGACTGCGCATCGCCCACTCCCGTGGTGTGGCCAAGGACGACGCCGAGCGCTTCGCCGCGGCCGCCTCGGGCCTGCGTTCGCTCGGCAAGGCGCTCGGGGAGTTCTGCGGTGGCTCGCAGAACGCGGTGCGACAGAACATGACCGAGTACGACGAGGGCATGATCATGATCACCGCCGCCGGGACGGGCGCGCTCCTAGGCGTGGCGACCACCCTCGACGTCGACGTCGCGCTGGTCGCCCACCGGATGAACGAGCTGGCCTCGCGGGTCGGCCACGAGATCGGCAGCGCACCCCGACACGGTGGCAGGTAATGACCCGCGGCAGGCGTGATCCCGACCTGGTCCGGTCCTATGTGCGGGCCGGTGGACGGGTGAAGGCGGCGCGCGAACTGGACCTGGTGACCCTGATCCGCGCGGTCGCCGACCCGCGGCCGGACCACCGGCCCGACCAGCGCCGGGTGCTGACACTGTTGAGCCGCCGTGGCGCGCTCTCCATCGCCGAACTGTCGGCCTATCTCGATCTGCCCGCCTCGGTGGTGAAGATCCTCGTGTCCGATCTGCTCGACAGCGGACACCTGCAGTGCCCCACTCCGGCCGAGGTGAAGCCGGAACTAGCGTTGATCAAGGAGGTGCTGCATGGGCTCCGTGCCCTCGCGGGCTGAGGTCGATTACGTCGCGGATACCGTGACGCGCTCGGTGAAGATCCTGGTGGCAGGCAATTTCGGGGTCGGCAAGACCACCTTCGTCGGGACCGTGTCCGAGATCAAGCCGCTGCGTACCGAGGAGACCATCACCGAGGCCAGCATCGGTGTCGACGACATGGCCGGGCTCGGCACCAAGGTGCAGACCACGGTCGCGCTCGACTTCGGCAGGCTCACTCTGAATCCGCAACTGGCCCTGTACCTGTTCGGCACGCCGGGCCAGGAACGCTTCGCCCCGCTGTGGGAGGAACTGGCCCGGGGCGCGCTGGGTGCGCTGGTCCTGGTCGACACCCGACGGATCGAGAAGGCCGACGACGTGCTCTCCGCGCTCGAGCAGCGCGGGGTGCCCTACGCGGTGGCCGTCAACGAGTTCGAGGGTTTCCGTCGCTATCCGCTCGAGGAGATCCGCGAGGCGCTGGACCTGGCACCGGAGACCCCGGTGGTCGCCGTCGACGCGCGTCGTCGCGATCACGGCCTGCGCGCGCTGATCACGCTGGCGGAGTTCCTGTTCCGCAGGCAGGAAGTGGCGGCGTCGTGACCCTGGATCTCTCGCTCGACGAGCGCGTGCCCATGTACGCGCCCGAGTTCGCCGCCGATCCGCAGGCCGCCTATCGGGAGATGCGCCGCCGGTTCGGTTCGGTGGTGCCGGTGGAGCTCTCGCCCGGTATCCGGGCGACGCTGGTCATCGGCTATCACACCGCCGTGCGCATCCTCAACGATCCCGAGCACTTCCCGGCCGACCCGCGGATGTGGCAACGCGACATCCCGCAGGACTGCCCGGTGCTGCCCATGTTGCAGTTCCGGCCCGCCGCGCTGCGCACCACCGGCGCCGAGCACGCCCGCTACCGGCAGGCCAATGTCGCCGGGATCGCCGGGGTCGACCTGTACGCGATGCACACCACCATCGAGCAGTTCGCCATCCCGCTGATCAACAGCTTCTGCGCCACCGGTTCGGCGGATCTGCTGAGCCAGTACGCGTTCCCGCTGGTGTTCCAGGCGCTGAACTCGATGCTCGGGTGCACGCCGGAGATCGGCCAGCAGGTGGCTACCGGCATGGCCCAGATCTTCGAGGGCGACGACGCGGAGGCGGGCAACAACCTGCTGGCCAGTGCCCTGTCGGACCTGGTCTCGCTGCGTCAGCGCGAGCCCGGTGACGATGTCGCCACCCGCCTGCTGCATCACCCCGCCGCGCTCACCGACGAGGAGATGGTGCACCAGCTGCTGGTGCTCTACGGCGCGGGCATCGAGCCCATGCTCAACCTGGTGGTCAACACGCTGCGGTTGATGCTCACCGACGACCGCTTCGCCGGTGACGTCCTCGGCGGCAGCCTCTCCACCCGCGACGCCCTCGACGAGGTGCTCTTCACCGACCCGCCGCTGGCCAATTTCTGCATGACCTACCCGCGCCAGCCCATCCTGATCGACGAGATGTGGCTGCCCGCCAACGAACCCGTCGTGATCTCCATGTCGGCCTGCAACAACGATCCGGCCATCGCGGGCCGCGACGTGGTCGACAACCGGGCCCACCTGGCCTGGAGCGCGGGCCCACACGGCTGCCCCGCCAAATCGGTGGCCTACCTGATCGTGCAGGACGCGATCGACCAGCTACTCGACGCGCTCCCCGAACTGCGCCTGGCAGTGTCCGCCGAGGAACTGGTGTGGCGCCCCGGCCCATTCCACCGCTCCCTGGCCGCGCTGCCGGTGGAGTTCCCGAAGACGCCACCGCTGCCGATGCCCTGACCCGTCAACGCGGACGCAGCGCCGGTCCGACGAACCGTCCGACCAGCGCGCGTTCGGCGGCGGGGTCGGGCAGCGGCCAGATGAGTAGCGAGAGCACCACGCGCACGATCCAGCCCGCGGCCGCGTCGTCGGGAGCAATTCGGGTCAGCGTGGTCGCGAGCTGCCCGAGTTCGGGTGCGGAGGCGAGCATTCCGTCGGTGCCGGGGGAGCGGTGCCGGGTCAGCCACTGGTGCAGCACCGGGTCGGTCCGCAGGGCGGCGACGGCGGCCAGGATGGCCTCGACCGGCCTGCGCGGCGCGGGCACCCCGTCGACGGCCTTGTCGATGCGGGCGACGACCGCACCCGACGCCCGCAGCATGACCGCACGGACGAGTTGCGGTTTGCCGCCGACGTGGCGGTAGAGCGTGGCCCGCGAGCAGCCCGCGGCCGCGGCGATGTCCTCGGCGGTGACGCTGTCGATGCTGTTCGAGGAACAGCGCCAGCGCGTTCGACCTGTTCGATCCGCTGTCCTCGACGACCCCGTCCCGCTGTACCGCGCCCTGCGCGCGCACGCACCGGTCCATCGGGTACCGGGCACGGACTTCTTCCTCGTCGCCTCCTGGGACGCGGTCACCGAGGCCGCCGCCCGCACCGCGGAGTTCTCCTCGCACCTGACCGGGGTGCTCGTCGCGAATCCCGGTGCCGCCCCGGCGACGTTCGATCTCGACGCCGCGGGCGGGGCCGTCCACGTCCTCGCTACCGCCGACGGCGCCACCCACGCCGCCCATCGCGGCCTCGTCGGCCCGGCCCTGGCCAAACGCGTGCGCGCGCTGGGTCCGGTCGTCACCGCGCTCACCGAGCGGATCTGGAGCGAGGAACTCGACGGCGATCGGATCGACTGGGCCACCGGCATGGCCGATCGGCTTCCCCTCGCCGTGATCGCCGAACTCGTGGGGTTCCCCGCCACGGACGTGCCCCGACTGCTCACCTGGGCCTACGACTCCACCGAAATGCTGGGCGGCGTGATCGCCGAGGGGCGGATGGCCGCGCTGGTCACCTCCGCCGCCGAACTCGCCCACTACGCCTACCTTGCCCTGCGGGGGGCGAAAGAGCGTGCGGCGGAACCGGAGACATTGCTCGCGGTTCTCGTAGCGGCGGTGGCGGACGGGCGCATCGACGAGCAGCAGGCGGTGCTCATCCTGGTCCAGCTGGTCGGCGCGGGCGGCGAATCTACCGCGGGGCTGATCGCCACCGCCGCGCGCCTGCTGGCCACCGCCCCCGCGCTCCAGGCCACACTGCGTGAGCGACCGGAGCTGATCCCGGCCTTCCTCGACGAGGCGCTGCGCCTGGAATCGCCGTTCCGTGGACATCACCGGCATGTCGTGGCCGACACCCGCCTCGGCGGTGTCGACCTGCCCGAGGGCAGTCACCTGCTCCTGCTGTGGGGCGCGGCCAACCGCGATCCCGCCCGCTATCCCGAACCCGACGCCGTGGACCTCGCGCGCCCGCGCGGACGATCCCACACCGCCTTCGGGTCCGGCGCGCACTTCTGCGTCGGCTCGACGCTGGCCCGCCTGGAGGCCACCGCCGCGATCACCCTGCTACTCGAGCGCACCGCGCACATCACCCTGCGCGCCGACGCCCCGCCGCGCTGGGTCCCGAGCCTGTTCGTCCGGCGCCACGCGAGCCTGCCACTGCTGGTCACACCACGCTGACCCGTGACGGCGAGCGCCCCGAATTCGGTGGGGGTCGCGCAAGTTCGCCGAGCTGGTTCGTCGGCGTCATCCGGCATCGCGAAAAGTGCTCTTGTTGCGAACTGTTCGTCCTATCCGCAACCTCCGGCAAATATCGGAAACGCCCGGAACAGCGGAATTAACCGGAGGATTGCGGCGGGTGGATACCGGTTGGTTCGGCGCGTGGTGATTCGCCGGATTCGCACGATGTGGGTGTGGCGCAGAAATACCGGCTGGTAACGGTATTTCGAGGCGAAAGCGACCCTTGACGGTTGATCTTCACCGTCCTACTGTCCCACTCGCTCGAAATGTTTCCGGACGGCACCCGGGGCCCCTGCCGTCCCCCGTATGCGTTTCCAAGGAGTATTCACGTGAGAAGTCGATTTCTGTTCCTCGCCGGTGCGATGGTGGTGGCGCCCCTCGCGACGCTGCTCGTCCCCGTCGGAAGTGCCCAGGCCCACGGCTGGGTCACCGGCCCGGCCAGCAGGCAGGAACAGTGCGCCCGCGGGCTCGTGTCCTGCGGTGCGGTGAAATACGAGCCCCAGAGTGTGGAGGGTCCGAAGGGGCTCACCACGTGTAGCGCGAACAAGTATCCCGAACTCGATGACGACACCCTCGGCTGGATACCACAGAAAGTCTCCGGCACCACGACTTTCACGTGGAAGAACACGGCCAATCACCGCACCCTGAATTGGGAATACTTCCTCGGGAACACGCGGATCGCGGTATTCGACGGACGCAACGAGCAGCCGCCGATGGAAGTCACCCACACCATCGACCTCTCGCGGTATTCCGGGCGTCAGAAATTGCGTGCGGTCTGGAACATCGGCGACACCGCCGCCGCGTTCTACAGCTGCGTCGACCTCGAGATCGGTGGCGGCGCCAGCACCCCGACCACCACCCCCAAACCGACGACCACCGCCCCGCCGACCACCACGAAGCCCCCCGCCACCACCACGAAACCGCCCACGACCACCACGCCGCCGGTCACCACCACACCCGGTGGCGGCCACCACCACCCGACGACCACCACGCCCGCCAACTCCTCGTGGCGCCAAGGCGCCACCTACGCCGTCGGCGACAAGGTCACCTATCAGGGCGTCACCTACACCTGCAGGCAGGCACACACGGTGCACGACCCCAACTGGACGCCCCCGAATACCCCGGCCCTGTGGTCGCGGGCATGAATCGCGTGTGTTCTCCCACCATGGACGCGCCGATGGGGTGAGGATTGGGGCCGACTCGAAGGGACGTGAGAGATGAGTGACAGGAAGTTCGCTTTCGGCATCGCGGCCACCGGCGCGGCGGTGCTGGCGATGACGATCGGTGCGCCCGGCGCCTCGGCCGGTGTTTCGCAATTGACCGTCAAACCGAATATCAGTGTCGGGTCGTCGACCAATTACGGCACCGGGTGCACCTATCAATTGCTGGCCCGGCTCAGTATCGGGATCGTCCCCGTGTCCTTCTACGACAACGGCGCGCTGCTGGCCGTGGTCGCCCCCACCGATGGTGTCGCCATGTACAACTGGGTGCCCGCCGATCAGGGAATCCACACGCTGACCGCCTATCAGGACGGTATCGGCAGCAGCGCCACGGTGTCGGTGGGTCGCGGCTACCACTTCGGCGAGAACTGCGTGGTCACCGGCGGCTGACCCGCGCACACGCCACCGGCCCGGTCCATCAGGACCGGGCCGGTGCTGCCGTTCCCCGACCGCTACTTCTTGGCGTCGGCCTTCTTCTTGCTCGCCTTCTTGGTCGGCTTCTTCGGGTCCGACCCGTTGCTGTCGGCCTTACCAGCGGATTCCGCGGCCGTGACGACCAGATCGTCACCCTCCACCGCCACCCGCACGGTCGCCCCCGGTTCCAGCCCACCGTCGAGCAGCAATCGCGAGATCCGGTTGTCGAGTTCCTTCTGGACCGTGCGACGCAGCGGCCGCGCGCCGAACTCGGGCTGGAACCCGCGCTCGCCCAACCAGTCCACCGCGGGCTCGCTGATCTCGAGCTCGATGTCCTGGGCGGCGAGCATGCGCCGGGTCTTGTCCAGGATCAGGTTGACGATCCGTTCCAGCTGCGACTTGTCGAGCCGATGGAACACCACCGTCTCGTCGATGCGATTGAGGAATTCCGGCCGGAAATGCTGCTGCAGCCGTTCCATCAGCTGCGGCGTGATCGCGTCCAGATCCCCTTCGGGTGCCTTGAGAATGAGATCCGAGCCGATATTGGAGGTCATGATCACGATGGTGTTCTTGAAATCGACGGTGCGGCCCTTGGAATCGGTGACCCGGCCGTCGTCGAGCAGTTGCAGCAGCACATTGAACACATCCGGATGCGCCTTCTCGACCTCGTCGAACAGGATCACCGAATACGGTTGCCTGCGCACCTTGTCGGTGAGTTGCGCGGCATCGTCGTAGCCGACATATCCGGGTGGCGCGCCGACCAGGCGCGAGACCGTGTGCTTCTCCTGGAACTCGCTCATGTCGAACCGGATCAGTCGGTCCTCGTCACCGAACACCGCCTCGGCCAGTGCCTTGGCCAGCTCGGTCTTGCCGACACCGGTGGGCCCGAGGAACAGGAACGAGCCGATCGGCCGGTTCGGGTCCTTGAGCCCGGCCCTGGCCCGGCGCACCGCCTCGGCCACCGCCACGATCGCCTCGTCCTGACCGATCACCCGCTTGTGCAGCACGTCCTCGAGCTCGAGCAGCCGCTGCTTCTCCTCGGCGGTGAGATCGGCGACCGGGATGCCGGTCTGACGCGAGATCACCTCGGCGATATCGACCACGTCGACCACCGGATCGGTCGAGGTGAGCCCCGATTCCTCGAGTTCGTCCTCCGCCGTGGCGATCTCGGCCTTGATGGCGGTGGCGCGCTCGTAGTCCTCGTTGTCGACCGCGGCGTCCTTCTCCCGGTAGAGCCGGGCGATGTGCTCGTCGCGGGCCTTCACTTCCGGATCGGGGGTGCCCGAACGCAACCGGACCCGCGCGCCCGCCTGATCGATCAGATCGATCGCCTTGTCCGGCATGAACCGGTCGGTGATGTAGCGATCCGAGAGCTGCGCCGCCGCGACCAGCGACTCGTCGGAGTAGCGCACCTGGTGGTGCTCCTCGTAGACATCCGAGAGCCCGCGCAGGATCTCCACGGTGTCGTCCACCGAGGGCTCCGACACCATCACCGGCTGGAACCGCCGCTCGAGTGCCGCGTCCTTCTCGATGTATTTGCGGTACTCGTCGATGGTCGTCGCGCCGACGACATGCAACTCGCCGCGCGCCAAGGCGGGCTTGAGCAGATTGCCCGCGTCCATCGACCCCTCGCCGCCGCCCCCGGCACCGACGATCGTGTGCAGCTCATCGATGAACACGATCAGCTCGTCCTTGTGCGCGCGCACCTCGTCGAGGATCTTGGTCAGCCGCTCCTCGAACTCGCCGCGATACTTGCTGCCCGCCACCAGCGTGCCCACATCGAGCGCGATCACCCGGCGGTCGGTGAGCGTGGAGGGCACGTCGTTGTTGACGATCCGCTGCGCCAGCCCCTCCACGATGGCGGTCTTGCCGACACCGGGATCACCGATCAGCACCGGATTGTTCTTGCGCCTACGCGAGAGGATCTCGATGGTCTGCTCGATCTCCTCGGCCCGCCCGACCACCGGGTCGACCATGCCCTCGCGCGCCTCGGCGGTGAGATCGCGGCCGTATTCGTCCAGCGTGGGCGTCTCGGACTTGTCCTTCTTGCGGGCGGTGGTGCCCGCACCCGGGGCCGGGGACGCGCCCGAGGACCCGCTCTGGCTGGCGGCCAGACCCGCCACCAGCGCCTGGGCGGCGACGCTGTCGGGCAGGGAGGCGATGCCGAGCAGAATGTGCTCGGGGCCGATGTAGCTGCTGCCGGACTGGGCCGCCTGGCGCTGGGCCGCGCGCAGGGCGAGCTTGGTGGCGGGGGACAGGGTGATGTCGGCCAGATCGCTGTCGCTGGGCGAGCCGGTGTCGAGGTAGTCCTGCATCTGCCCGGCGACCTGATCGGGATCGAGACTGAGTTCGGCGACGATGCTGCGGCCCGGTTCGGACTCGGTGGCCGCGTAGAGCAGGTGCTCGGGGGTGATCTCGGCATTGCCCCACTCCTGGGCGGCCTCGCGCGCCGAGGCGACGAGCAACTTGGCGTTGTCGGTCATCAATCTGCCGAGATCGATGCGCTGTACAGGCGGTTTCGAGGACATGCCGGATCCGAAGAACCGCTGGAAGATGTCATCGAAGGAGTCCATCGAACTCGGCCAGCTCGCAGTCATTCCCTACCTCTTCGCTCGTCGGGCCGCGCGCGGCGGCCGCTTCTGCAGATCGGGTCGGTGCTCCCAGCAATCTTTCGGCATCCGTGCACGCGGTGCAAGCGGTTGGACAGTTTCACATCTGCAACGTCGTGAGGTGTGGCGCGCAAACCAAACTCCGGCGAAATCGGTCCGAAACCACCGGTTTTGTCTGATTCTTGATCGCGGAGCGGCACGGACGGGTAGCGTGACGACCCGCGCGGACGGTATCGACCGCCGCGCCCATTTTTGCCCGCCGACCGCGCTGGTCGAACAGGCCGACGGGAAGAAGAGCACGGAGTTTGGTCACCGACGTCATCGATGTCACCGCGGATTTCACCATCGCGCGACAGGCATTGTGGGATGTACTGCTGGATCCGCAGAGCTATCCGCGGATGTTCACCGGAATCGGCAGCTGCGAACGAGTGGAGCGCCCCGACGGGGCGGTGGTCTGGCAGGTCCGCGTGGGTTCGGCGGACGCGGGCATCCAGACCCACGAGTTCGTTCTCGAGATCGGCCGCTGGTACGAGAGTTTCGAGTTGCGCAGTCGGCAACTGGGCAGCTTCGCCTCGATCCGGTTGCGCGGCGATCAGCAGCGCACCCGCCTCGACATCACGCTGTTCGCCGCCGCCCGGGTGCATCCGGCGTTGGACCAGCGCAACAATTCGGCGGTCACCGACTGGGTGCGGGCCGGTCTGCGTCGCACCGCCGACGTGATCGCGGGGACCAGATCCTCCGTCGTGGTCAATGCCGAGCGTTCGGTGTTGCGCCGCAACGCGGGCGTGGCGCGCAGCATCGCCGCCACCGGGCTGATGCGGCCCGAACCGATGTCGATCGTGCGGCAGCTGCGCTCGCTGTCGAAGTGGGGCTTCAACCTGGCGGGCGGCTACGCGGCGGGCGCCGCGCACGCCCCCGACCGGCTCGCCCTCATCGATCCGCACGGGCAGCGCACCTTCGGCGAGGTCGACGCCCGATCCACCGCGCTGGCCGGGGCGATGCACGCGCTGGGCCTGCGCGCCGGTGACGCGATCGGCCTGCTGGCCCGCAATCACGCGGGCATGGTCGAGACCATGGTCGCCGCGGGCAAACTCGGCGTCGATGTGGCCCTGCTCAATGCCGGGCTCTCGGGCAGGCGGATCGAGGAGATCGTCCAACGGCACCGTCTCAACGCGGTCTATGTCGACGGCGAGCTCGAGAAACTGATCCGCTACCTGCACAACGACGTGCCGCGTTTCACCACCGACGACCGGCCACCGAACCGCGAGCGCACCACCATCGAAAGCCTGATCACGCTCGGACACGGCGACTTCCCGGTCCCCGCGCACCCCGGTCGGCTGATCGTGCTCACCTCGGGCACCAGCGGTTCGCCCAAGGGCGCGCGCCGCCCGCACGCCAAGGGCTTCGGCACCATCGCCGCGCTGCTGTCACGGATCCCGCTGCGCGTGGAAGAGGTGATGCTCATTCCCGCGCCGCTGTTCCACACCTGGGGGCTGGCGGGATTGCAGCTGAGCACCGCGCTGCGGGCCACCGTGGTGCTCAGCGACGGGTTCGACGCGGTCGAGTGTCTGCGCGCGGTCGCCGAGCACCAGATCACCACCCTGATCGTCGTCCCGACGATGGTCGAACGGCTGCTCGATGTGCCCGAGTCGGTGCGCGCGGGCCTGGACCTGTCCAGCCTGCGGCACGTGGTCAGCTGTGGCGCGCCGCTGGCCGGGGCGACCGTGCTGCGCTTCCTCGACACCTACGGCGACCTGCTCTACAACGTCTACGGTTCCACCGAGGTGTCCTGGGCGAGCGTGGCCACCCCGGCGGACCTGCGGGTCTCGCCGACCACCGCGGGCAGGCCGCCGCTGGGCACCCGCGTCGCGGTGCTCGGCCCGGATCTGCGGCCCGTGCCGGTGGGCGCCACCGGGCACATCTTCGTCGCCAACCACATGCTCTTCGATGGCTACGTGAACTCCGCGCCACCGGAGGAGGCCGACGGCATGCTCGACACCGGCGATCTGGGCTATCTCGACGCCGCGGGCCGCCTGTTCGTGGCGGGCCGCGACGACGAGATGATCATCTCCGGCGGCGAGAACGTCTTCCCCCGGCCGGTGGAGGAGGCGCTCGCGCACCTGCCGCAGATCACCGAGGTCGCGGTGGTGGGCGTACCGGACCGCGAGTTCGGGCAGCGACTGGCGGCGTTCGTGGTGAAACGCGAAGGAGCGGGCCTGGATTCGGACATGGTGCGCACCTATATCCGCAATCGGCTCAGCCGCTTCTCGGTCCCGCGCGACGTCACGTTCCTCAACGCGCTGCCGCGCGGGGAGACCGGCAAGATCCTCAAGCGGGTGCTGGTGCGCCCGGAATCGGCGCTGAGCGAATAGGTCAGGGCCGCTCGCGGCCGGGGCTCGCCAGCGCGCGCAGGAAGAACCCGAGATTGGCGGGTCGCTCGGCCAGCCTGCGCATGAAGTAGCCGTACCACTGCTCGCCGTAGGGGACGTAGACGCGCACGTGATGTCCCGCCGCGGTGAGGCGTTGCTGCTCGTCGGCGCGGATGCCGTAGAGCATCTGGAACTCGTATTCCTCGGCTTTGCGCCGTGCCGACCGCACTCCGACCCCCGCCGCGTCGATCATGGCCGGATCGTGCGAGGCGATCATCGGATACCCCGCGCCCGCGGTGAGGATCGCCAGGCACCGCAGATACGACGCGTCGACCTCGGCGCGCTCGCGGAAGGCCACCCCCACCGGTTCGTCGTAGGCGCCCTTGCACAACCGGATGCGTGACCCCGGACCCGCCAGCGCCCGGCAGTCCTCCTCGGTGCGTCGCAGATACGCCTGCAGCACCGTACCGAGCCAGGGAAAGTCGTCCCGCAGTTCCCGCACGATCGCCAGGGTGGAGTCGGTGGTGGTGTGGTTCTCGGCGTCGACGGTCACCCAGAGACCGGCCGCCTCGGCGGCCGCGCAGATCTCGCGGACGTGGTCGCGGGCCACCGCGTGCCCGTCGCGCGGCAGGGCCTGACCCAGCGCGGACAGTTTCACCGAGACCTCCAGCGGCCGCACGGCTCCCGGCGCCACCTCGCCCTGCTGCAGCCGCCCGAGCGCGGCGATGAGCATCCGGTACTGCTCGACGGTCGCCTCGGCGCGGGTCAGGTCGGTGGTGTCCTCGCCGAGATAGTCGATGCTGACGAACCGCCCGGACCGCACCAGGGTCTCGGCCGTGCGCACCACCTGCTCGACGGTGGTGCCCGCGACGAAGCGGGACACCACCTCGCGCGAGACCGGCAGCCGGGTGATCGTGTGCTCGAGGCGAGGAGAGCGGGCGGCGGCCAGCATGGCCGTGCGCAGCAGTGCCGACATCAGCCGACCTCCGGTTCCTGGTGCGGGTAGCGGTGATCGGTGGGCGGGGTGAAGGTCTCCTTGATGGTGCGCGCCGAAGTCCAGCGCAGCAGATTCAGCACCGATCCGGCCTTGTCGTTGGTGCCCGAGGCCCGCCCGCCGCCGAAGGGCTGCTGGCCCACGACCGCGCCCGAGGGCTTGTCGTTGATGTAGAAATTGCCCGCGGCGAAGGTGAGCCGGTCGGTGGCCGCGGCGATGGCGGCCCGGTCCTCGGCGATGATCGAGCCGGTCAGGCCGTAGGCGCTGCCCCGGTCGACGAGGTCCATGGCGTCGGCGAAACCGGTCGGGGTGCTGTCGTCGTAGACGTGCACGGCCAGGATCGGGCCGAAGTATTCGGTGTGGAAGACCTCGTCGGCGGGGTCGTCACCGACGACGACGGTCGGTTCGACGAACCAACCCACGCTGTCGTCGCTGTGTCCACCCGCCACCACGGTCAGTCCGGGCGTGGCCTTGGCCCGCTCCAGCGCCGCGACATTGCGGTCGTAGGCGCGCCGATCGATCAGGGCGCCACCGAAATTCGAGAGATCGGTGACGTCGCCGTAGCGCAGCGCCGAGGTCTTCTCGATCAGGTCCTCGGACATCACCTTCCACACCGAGCGCGGCACGAACGCGCGCGAGGCCGCCGAGCACTTCTGCCCCTGGTAGTCGAAGGCGCCGCGCAGCAGCGCGGTGGTGAGCACCGCCGGGTCGGCCGAGGGATGCGCGAGGACGAAATCCTTGCCGCCGGTCTCGCCGACGAGTCGCGGATAGGTGCGGTACCGGTCCAGGTGCTGGGCCACCTCGCGCCAGAGGTGCTGGAAGGTGGCCGTCGAACCGGTGAAATGCACGCCAGCCAGCCGCGGATCGGACAGGACGACCTCGGAGATCTCCGGGCCCGGCCCGTTGACCAGGTTGATCACGCCCGGGGGCAGCCCGGCGGCGGTGAGCAGGCGCATGGTCAGGAACGCCGCGACGGCCTGGCTCCGGGCGGGCTTCCAGACCACGGTGTTGCCCATGAGGGCGGGCGCGGTGGGCAGATTGCCCGCGATGGCGGTGAAATTGAACGGCGTCACCGCGTAGACGAACCCCTCGAGCGAGCGGTACTGCATGCGGTTCCAGACCCCGCGCGTGGAGAGCGGCTGTTCGGCCAGGATGCCGCGCGCGAAGGACACATTGAACCGCCAGAAGTCGACCAGCTCGCAGGGCGCGTCGATCTCGGCCTGATAGGCCGACTTGGACTGGCCGAGCATGGTCGCGGCCGCGATCCGCTCACGCCACGGACCGGCCAGCAGATCAGCGGCGCGCAGGAAGACGGCGGCGCGGTCCTCGAACGGCATCGCCTGCCAGGCGGGCGCGGCGGCGCAGGCGGCAGCCACCGCGGCGGTCGCCTCGGCGGTGCTCGCGTCGTGCAGGGTGCCGAGCACGGCGGCGTGCCGATGCGGCTGGACGACATCGAACTCCGGTCCGTCACCGCGCACCTCGCGGCCGTGGATGACATGGCTGATCTCGGTGGGGGTGGCCGCCAGTTCGGTCAGCGCGGCCCGCAACCTGCGGCGTTCGGGACTTCCGGGAGCGAAACTGCCGACGGGCTCGTTGACCGGCGTCGGCGTGGTCGCGATGGCATCCATGGGTGCGGCTCCTGCGTCGTCGGGGCGGGATGTGACGTAGTCAACTCCGATACTGCGCGCGCATAATCGTCTGATCGGATGAATCGCGCGGTGTGTCTTCGTCCGATCCGCCAAGGCAGGAGGTCGGCGATGCCGGAGGACGCCATCACCCTCGGTGAACTGGTGGCCGCGCTCGACCGCACGGTGGCCACCCTGGTCGAGGCGCCCGAGGGGGAGCGGGTGCCCCTGCGCTCGGTCGCCCTGGGCGAACCCGCCGACCTCGCCGGTGTCTCCGGCGCCCTGCCCGAGGTGTATCTGCTGGTCGGCGCCGACCCGGTGGCCACCGCGGCATGGCTGCGCCAGGCCGGACAACGCGAGCAAGCGCACCGCCCCCGGGTCCTGATCACCAAGAACACCGACGACGCTCCCGGCGTGCGCGCCGCCGCCCGCGACACCGGCATCGCCCTGGTGCGCCTGCACCAGGAAGCCCGATGGGACCAGGTGTTCCCCCTGGTCCGGCGCCTGGTGACCCGCGCGCCCGGGCGCCGCACCCCCACCGGCGACCACGACCTGCTCGCCCCCGACACCGACCTGTTCGGCCTGGCCCAGGTCGTCGCCGCCGAAACCGGCGGCATGGTCTCCATCGAGGACCCCTCCTCGCACGTCCTGGCCTACTCCGCCTCGGATTCCTCCGCCGACCGGCTGCGCATCGAGTCCATCCTCGGCCGCGAGGGCCCCGCCGACTACCTGCGCATCCTGCGCGCCTGGGGCGTCTACGACCGCGTCCGCCGCACCGACGAGGTCGTCGACGTCCCCGAACACCCCGAACTCGACATGCGCCGCCGCCTCGTCGTCGGCATCCGACGCGGCACCGGCCCGCGAGCCCGGATGCTCGGCACCCTCTGGCTCCAGCAGGGCGCGCGACCGCTGCGTCCCGACGCCGCCCAGGTCCTGCGCGGCGCGGCGGCGGTGGCGGCTCGGATCATCGCGCGCAGGCTCGACGCGCCCTCGACCGAGGCGCTGCTGATCCGGCGACTCTTCGGCGCGCACGGCGACGGTGTCGACGTGCCCTCGGTAGTCGCGGCCCTGGGTCTACCGGTCGAGGGCCCCGCCGCGGTGATCGGCTTCGCCGCCCTCGGCACGGCCGACGGACCGACAACTGGGCGCGGTCGGGCATCCGCAGCCGATTCGGTCGCGGCGCACGATCCGAGAGCCGGTCTCGGTTCGGCCGCCGAGATCGGCGCCGCGCTCGCTCCGGCGGCCGAACTCGCGGCGTCGAGCGGCCTTATCCGGCTGCACGCCAGCGCTTTTCGCGGCGACTCGGTGACCGAGGCGATCGGTGATCGGGTCTATGTCCTGGTGCCCTCCTATCACTCCACGGCCGGTGTCGGCTCGTGGGTCCGCGAACTCGTCGCTCAGCTCGAACAGGCGCGTGGCCTGCTGGTGCGGGCCGCGATCGCCGCCCCGGTCGCCGGACTCACCGCCGTCGCGGCCGCCCGGGAGGAGGTCGACCGGGTACTCGACAGCCCGGCCGACCCCGCCGCGCGCGTCACCACCCTGGCCGAGGCGCGGACCGCCGTGCTGCTGACCGAGATCGTCGAACTCATCCGCGACCGGCCCTACCTGCACGACCCCCGTCTGGCCGCCCTCGACGCCTACGACCGCACCCACGCCGCCGACCTGCGCGCCACGGCCCGCGCCTATCTCCGCGCCCACGGTGAGGTGAGTGCCGCCGCGGCCGCGCTGCGCATCCACCCGAACACGCTGCGCTACCGGCTGCGCCGGATCGAGTCCGTCCTGGGCATCAGCCTGAGCGACCCGGCCGACCGCCTACTGCTGGAACTGCAACTGGCGGCAGCACCCGATCCGTCGCCGTAGGCCGCTGCCTCGCGGACCGGCTCACGCCGTCGTCGGGTGGCGAGGGGCATCGACGTGTCGACCGGTGCGAGGTATCACGCCCCGGTCGACACCTCACCCACCGCCAGCGCCGGATCGATCACCCCTAATACCTCACCTTGGGGCGCCTGGATGATGCCCGTCCGCCCGAAGGGACTGTCGTCGGGGCCCATGATCACCGTGGCGCCCAGGGTCGTCGCCTTGTCGAGGATCGCGTCGGTGCCGTCCACCTGGATCCAGGCCAGCCAGTAGGGCGGGGTACCCATGCCCGAGGCATCCATCATCCCGCCGACCTCGGTGGTCTCACCGGGTCGCGCGAAGGTGGAGTAGGTGAAGTTCTCGCCGTCCCCGATCTCGGTGTACTGCCAGCCGAAGACGCCGCGGTAGAACTCCTGCGCCTGCGCGTATCCGGTGGTGTGCAGCTCGTTCCAGCAATAGGCGCCGGGCTGGTTGTAGATGCCCGCGCCGTGATGGGCCCGGGACTGCCACACCCCGAACACGCCACCGGTCGGGTCCGCCGCGACGAACATCCGTCCCGCGTCGAACACGTCGAACGGCGGCATGAACACCTTGCCGCCCGCCGCCACGACCCGCTCCGCGATCTCGTCGGCGTGGTCGGCGGCCAGATACGTCGTCCAGGTGGACGGCATCTCCGCCATGCCCTCGGGTTTGGGACCGATGGCCGCCGCTGGTCGGCCGTCGAGATCGGCCATCAGATAACCGCCCGAACCAGCGGGGGCGTCCTGGATCTCCCAGCCGAACAACGCGCTGTAGAACGCGCGGGCGGCGGTGGTGTCGTCGACCTGACAGTCGATCCAGCAGGGCGTGCCCTGCGGCCAGGCTTCCTCACGTGTCGGCATGTCGAACGTCCTTCCTCGATGGTGGATGGAGCCCCGGCCGGATCAGCACCGGCACGCGCCAGTCAACCACCACCCACCGACAGATTTCGCGACCCGTGACCCCGCTGAACTGGAACAACGCGTCTTCACTGCGACAGCCCGAGCGGTCCGGCGCTCACCGTGGCAGGTCGTTACCGCTGTTATGTTCTTCGCGCCGATCCTGCGGTGGCTAGGTCAACGACGGACACGAAACCGGTCGGGGAGCGACTCATATGGTGCGAAGCGGTTCGGAGCGTGGGCTCGTGCGACTACTGGCGACGATGCTGGCGCTGGTGGTCGTCTTCGGATGTGGTGGTGGTCCGGCGGCCGGGCAGCCCGCCGTGACCCCCGCCGCGCGCTGGACCGCCCAGCACGACGGTCCCACCCCCTACCCGGAGGTCCGGGTCGAGCGCGGCGTCGACATCGTGATGAGCGACGGCGTGGTCCTGAAGGCCGACGTCTACCGGCCCGCCGACGCGGCGGGTGTGATCGAGCAGCGGCCACTGCCGACCATCGTCAGCCTCACCCCGTATTCCAAACTCATGACCGGGCTGATCGAACAGGCCGCCGCCACACCAGGACTGCAACCGATGGCGGTGGACCTGGTGCGCAGGCTGAATCTGTCCACCACGCCCATCAGTGGCTTCGGTGATCTCATGCAGGCCCTCGACGGCGGCATGATCCAGACCATGCTCGGTGTCGACCGACAACTGATCAGCTCGGGCTACACGGTGGTCGTCGCCGACGTGCGCGGAACCGGTCTGTCACAGGGCAAGTGGGACACCCTCGGCGCCCGCGAGCAGCTCGACACCCGCGAGGTGATCGAGTGGGCCGCCACGCAACCGTGGTCCAACGGGCGCATCGGGATGAGCGGCGGCTCCTACTCCGGCATCAACCAGCTGCGCGCCGCCGAGGACGCCCCCGCGCCGCTCCAGGCGATCTTCCCGGTGGAACCGGGCAGCGACCTCATGCGTGACGTGGTCGCCCCCGGCGGCGGTGTCGGCACCACCTTCCTGCCGATGTGGCTGAACTCGGTCAACCAGTTCAAACTCGTGCCCGACGTCGCCTCGATGGTCCAGGGCAAGTTCGACTGGACCTGGCTCCAGGACCGGATCGCCGACCCCACCACCAATTTCGACCTGCTCGCCCAGGCCCTGCTCACCCCGACCCTCGACGACATGCCGCCCGAGCTGGCCGCGGCCCTGGACGACAAGTCCGCCTTCCGCCAGGCCATCCAGGGCCACCCGGACCGGATCACCGTGCCCACCTTCGTCTACGGCGGCTGGCACGACATCTTCGCCAACAGCGCCACCAAACTCTACGAGCAGATCCCCCTGGACCCGGGCCGCAAGCAGCTCGTCGTCGGCGACACCTACCACGCCAATCCCGGTGCGGGCACCGGTGTTCCGGGTGCCCCGCCGCGCCTGGACGTGCTGCAACGCGCCTGGTTCGACAAGTGGCTCAAGGACATCGACAGCGGCGTCGACGATTTCGGGCCGGTCACCGTGAAACAGCAGGGCGGGGACTGGATCACGCTGACCGAATTCCCGCAGCCCGGCGTCACCCACCGGCGGGTGTATCTGAGCCCGGCGGCCAGCGGCACCACCGAGGACAGCGTGCACGACGGCTCGCTCGCGGCGAACGCGCCGGGCGCCGCCGAAAAGCTCACCGTCGCACCGGGACTCAGCACCGCGTGTTCGCGCGATGCCGCCCAGGGCGCGGCCGGGATGCCCGCCGTCCTCGACATGTGCGCCAAGGACGCCCGCATCGCCGAACGCAACGGGCTCACCTTCACCAGCGCGCCGGTGGCCGAGCAGACGGTGATCTCGGGCCCGATCAATGTGCGGCTCACCACGATCCACGACGCCGCCGACGGCTACTGGAACGTCACCGTCAACGATGTCGACCCCGACGGCACCTCCACGGTGCTCACCACCGGCCAGCTCACCGCCTCGATGCGCGCCATCGACGAACGTCGCAGCGCCCGCTCGATCAACGGTGACCTGACCGCCCCGTTCAATCCGCTCAGCATCGACCAGCTGCTGCCGGTGGTGCCGGGCGAACCGGTCGGGCTCGATATCGCCGTCATCCCGACCCAGGCGGTGCTCGCGCCGGGACACCGCCTGCGTATCGACGTCTTCGCGGGCAACTCGCCCAAGGGCCTGGCGTTCCGCCCCATGCTCAACAACACCGAACTCAAGCCCCAGCACCTGCTGCTGGACCCGGCGGCCCCGAGTTTCGTCAACCTGCCCACCGACAAGCCGATCCCGTGACCGCCGCGCCTCTCACAGCTGCGACGCCACCTCGGCGGCGATGAGCTCCAGGTGGTCGAGATCGGCGAGATCCAGGATCTGCAGGTAGATCCGGCTCGCGCCGATCTCGCGGTAGCGGGCGATCTTGTCGACCACCTCGGCGGGCGAACCGGCCAGCCCGTTCTCCTTCAGCTCGTCGACCTCGCGGCCGATCGCCGCCGCCCGGCGGGTCACCTCGGCATCGGTGCGCCCGACGCAGGCCACCAGCGCGTTGGAGTACACCAGCTCGTCGGTACGCCCGGCCGCGCGCACCGCGGCCCGCACCCGATCGAACTGGGCCGCGCTGTCGGCGACCGAGGAGAACGGCATATTGAACTCGGTGGCGTAGCGGGCCGCCAGGCGGGGCGTGCGGACCGGGCCGTGCCCGCCGATCACCACCGGCACCGGGCTCTGCACCGGCTTGGGCAGCGCGGGGGAGTCGGTGAGCCGGTAGTGGGCGCCCTCGAAGTCGAAGGTCTCGCCCGGCTTGGTCTCCCACAGGCCGGTGACGATCGCCAGCTGCTCCTCGAGCAGGCCGAACCGGTTGTCCGGGAAGGGAATACCGTAGGCCGCGTGCTCGGCGGCGAACCAGCCGCTGCCCAGACCGAGCTCCACCCGGCCACCTGACATCTGATCGACCTGGGCGACCTGGATGGCGAGCGGGCCGGGCAGTCGGAAGGTGGCGGCGGTGACGAGGGTGCCCAGCCGGATCCGGGAGGTCTCCCTGGCGAGTCCGGCCAGCGTGATCCAGGCGTCGGTGGGGCCGGGCAGGCCGGAGGCGTCGCCCATGGCGAGGTAGTGGTCGGAGCGGAAGAAGGCGTCGTAGCCGAGGTCTTCGGCGGCCCGTGCCACCGTGAGCAGCGTGTCGTAGTCGGCGCCCTGCTGCGGCTCGGTGAAGATGCGAAGGTCCATGATCACCATCGTGCCCGAACCGGGCCGGTTCCCGCGCCGCGCGGGCACCCGGTGCGCGACGATGTGGGCCCGAGGTGATCGAGCGAGCGCGAGGAGTGGGTGTGGTGGCCGAGCCTGTCATCGTCGTCATGGGTGTGTCCGGGTGTGGGAAGTCGACGATCGGCGTGCTGCTGGCCGGGCGGCTCGAACTGCCCTACGCCGAGGGCGACGACTACCACCCGACCGCCAATATCCAGAAGATGGCCGCGGGCATCCCGCTGACCGACGAGGACCGCGCGCCCTGGCTCGCCATCGTCGCCGAATGGCTGCGCGAGCACCGGGAGTCAGGGGGCGTGGTGGCCTGCTCGGCCCTGCGTCGCGCCTACCGCGACCAGCTGCGCGCCGGTGCGCCCGACGCCTATTTCGTGCACCTGGCCGTCGACCGCGCGGAGCTGGTGCGTCGGCTCTCGGGACGCCACGGCCATTTCATGCCGACGACCCTGCTCGACTCTCAGCTGGCGACCTTGGAACCGCTCGAACCCGACGAGGCGGGCGTGACCCTCGACGCGACGGTGCCGCCCGAGCTGCTGGTCACCGAGGCGATCGCGGCCTGGCGCGCCGATCACCGCTGAAGCAGCGGATGCAGCTCGGCCACCGGCGCCAGCATGAGCCCGGCCCCGACCACCAGCGCCGCCAGGCAGACCACCGCGAAGAACACCACCCACAGCACCGCGGGCAGGTGGGTCAGTCGGGCCAGTTGATCGGCATCGGAATCGCCGCGACCGGGCTGCCTGCGTCGACTGCGCTGCATCTCCACGACCGGCCGCACCGCCGCGGCCAGCAGGAACCACGCCGCCAGATACGCGAATCCGGCCTGCAACAGATCGTCGCCGAACCACGACACCCCGAACACCAGTGCGCCGAGTACCACCACGGTGAGCAGGCCGTAGACATTGCGCACCTTGATCAGCACGGCGAACAGCATGATCAGCGTCGCCCAGAGCATCACCGTCACCCGTCCCGAACCCAGCAGCGCGGCGTATCCGAGGCCCAGGATCGCGGGCGCGGTGTACCCGGCCGCGGCGGTGAGGATCATGCCCGGTCCGGTGGGTTTGCCGCTGGACACGGTCAGTCCCGAGGTGTCGGTGTGCAGGGTGATCGCGTGCAGCCGTCGACCGGTCAGCAGGGCCGCCAGCGCGTGCCCACCCTCGTGCGCCACGGTGACCGCGGCCCTGGCCAGCCGCCACAGCGGCCGGTAACCCACGAGCACCAGCGCGGCCACGGCGGTGACCAGCACCAGCCACCACGGCGGGGCGGGCTGCGGGGCGAGGAGATTGTCGAACGTAGTGCTGACGGACTCGGTATCCACCGCCGCACCTTAGCCGTGAATCACCGGCCCCACCCCCCGGTCGCCCTGGCCCGGACAGAGGGCGGTGGTCGGGCCCGGCGCCGCCGGAGCCGACACGCCGCGACGCCCGGGAACAGCGCACCCGTTGTGCGCGTGGATCTTCCGCTACCCGGCCGACCCGCCCGCGTGATAGCAATGGGCATGCCGATGCGACCCCACCGCTGGACCCCGCCCCGCCCGACCGCGCGGGCGCGGCAGACCACGAGCGTCCCGCCCCTGCCACCCGTGCGGCTGCTCCCGCTGCCCGGCACCGCCCCCGAGGACGTCGTGGTGACACCGGACGGCCGCATCGTGACCGGTACCGATGACGGCGCCCTGTGGAGCATCGACCCCACCGACGGCGCGACCGAGCAGATCGCCCAGGTCGACGGCCGCCCGCTCGGCCTGCACGCCGACGCCGACGGCTCGCTGCTGATCTGCGTCACCGGTCGCGGCATCCTGCGCCTGGCCGCGCCCGGTGCCGAGCCGGAAGTCCTCGTCGACGCCGTCGACGGCGAACCCCTGGCCTTCCCCAGCAATGTCGTGCGCGACACCGACGGCACCGTCTACTTCTCGATCGCCTCGCGCCGCTGGCCTTTCGAACAGTGGATGGGCGACATCCTCGAGCACTCCGGCAGCGGACAGCTCGTGCGCCGCGACCCGGACGGCACCCTCACCGTGCTGATCGACGGCCTGCAGTTCGGCAACGGCGTCGTCCTCGCCCCGGACCGGTCCTGCGTCCTGGTCGCCGAGACCGGCGCCTACCGGATCTCACGCTACTGGCTGACCGGTCCGCGCGCGGGCACCCACGACCATCTCGTGGAGAACCTGCCCGGCTCCCCGGACAACATGTACCTCGGCACCGACGGCCTGGTCTGGGTCGGCATGGTCGCGCCACGGAACCCGTTGCTGGACACGCTGTTCACCCTGCCGGGTATCTTCCGTCGGCTGACCTGGGCGCTGCCCGACAGCCTGCGTCCCGCACCGGCGCGCACCACCTGGGTGCTCGCGCTCGACCTCGACGGCACCGTCGTCCACGACCTGCAGCGCGGCGGCACCGACTTCGCCATGGTCACCTCGGTCGCCGAACACGACGGCGCCCTCTACCTCGGCAGCCTGTCCGAATCGGCGGTGGCGGTGAGCACCGTGCCGTGACGGCCGGTTCAGCCGCGCGCGGTCACCGACGATGGCAGGGGGTGATCGGGTTCGAGGGCGGGCAGGCCGTCGATGCTGACGGAGTTGTCGCCCGCGATCCGGCGCGCGAAGTCGGCGTCGGTGCGCCGCAGATGCGCCTCGTCGAGGACCGGCCGTTCCTCGACCAGGTCGAGCCGGGGCACCGACCAGCCGCAGGAGTCCGCGATCCGGTCCACCGTGACGGTCACGACCGCACGGATGCCGGTGTGCCCGGTGCCGAAATGGCTACGCAGCGTTTCGAATTCGGCGCTGTCGGGGCGCACGACGCGGCCGGTGCCGAACAGGCGCAGGATGCGGGCGACCCGGCCGAACGAGCAGAACATGACGGTGATCCGGCCGTTGTCGCGCAGATGCGCGATGGTCTCCGAGCCGCTGCCGAACAGGTCGAGGTAGGCCACGGTGTGCTCGTCGAGCACGGCGAAGGTGTCGCGATATCCCTTGGGCGAGACATTGACGTGCCCGCCCGACGACGGCGCGGTGCCGATGAAGAACATCGGCTGGTCCTCGATGAAAGTCCGCAGTTTGTCGTCGATCCGCTCGAAGACCTTGCCCATCTCGCCCTCCTCGGTCCCGCCGGGCGGCGAGCTCCCCGTCCCGAGTCTATCGGCCCACCCGCGCGGGGCTCACCTTCGATTCACGGTGAGGGTTACCACTGACGCCGAGGACGCGATATCCGACGATCACTGCATGACGCAGACCGTTCCCGACACCACCCATCCCGTCCAGCAGCGCTACGCGGACCCGGCCACCGAGGTTCCCGCCCAGTGGAATCCCGTGCTCCAGGTGTTGCACGAACACAAGTCGGTGCGTCGCTACCTGCCCGACGCGGTGTCGCCGGAGACGATCGAGCTGCTGGTCTCGGCCGCGCAGTCGGCGGCGACCTCGTCGAACCTGCAGGTGTGGAGCGTGATCGAGGTGCGCGACGCCGATCGCCGGTCGCGGCTGGCGGCGATCGCGGGTGGACAGGCCCATATCGAGCAGGCGCCGGTGCTGCTGGTGTGGACGGCCGATTTCGCGCGGCTGCGTCAGCTCGCCGCCGATCAGGGCGTGCCCCTCGACGGTGCCGACTATCTCGAATCCAGCTACGTCGGCTTCATCGACGCGGCCCTGGCCGCCCAGAACGCGGTGGTCGCGGCCGAATCCCTCGGCCTGGGCACGGTGTACATCGGCGCGCTGCGCAACAATCCCGCACAGGTGGCCGCCGAGTTGAACCTGCCCGACGGGGTCTTCGCCGTCTTCGGCCTGGTCGTCGGGCATCCCGATCCGACCGAGGGCACCCGGGTCAAGCCGCGCCTGCCGCGGGCCGCGGTCCTGCATCGGGAGAGCTACGACCTGGCGGCACAGCGCGACGCCGTCACCGCCTACGAGCAGCGCATCGGCGAGGTCTACAGCGACCAGGGTCTGCCGTTCTCCTGGATCGAGCGGGTATTGGCCCGGCTCGCCTCGGCGCAGGCGCTCAACGGCCGCGACCGTCTGCGCGACCACCTGATCGCCCGCGGCTTCGGGTTGCGCTGAGGGCCGCTGAAGGCTCAGCCGTCGAGCGCGGCGCGGGTGAGCTCCAGCGACCGACGGCGCGCGTCGAGGTCGTAGACCAGGGTGTTGAGCATGAGTTCGTCGGGGCTGGTGGCGGCGAGCAGCTCGGCGGCCTGGGCGCGCACGGTCTCCGGCGAGCCCTGGAGCTGACCGGTCTTGCGCTGGGCCGCGAAGCGCCGCTCGGCCTCGCTGCCGGGGAACGCGGCGGCCTGCTCGGGTGTGGCCAGCGCCTGCGGGCGACCCGCGCGCAGCTGGGCGAAGGCCAGGTCGCGGGGTGCGGCGAGCCGGTCGGCCTCGGCGTCGGTGTCGGCGCAGATCGCCGAGGCGGCCACGATCGCGTACGGCTCGGCCAGCGTGGGCGAGGGCCGGAAGTTCTCGCGGTAGAGCGCCAGCGCGGCGGCGGTGTTGTCCGGCGCGATGTGGTGGGCGAAGGCGAACGGCAGCCCGAGGATCGCCGCGACCTGCGCGCTGTACCCGCTGGAACCCAACAGCCAGACCTCCGGCTCCGCGCCGCGGCCGGGGCTGGCCACGATGCCGTCGGGATCGGTGCCGCGGAAGAAGCCGATCAGCGCGCTGAGTTCGCGCGGGAAGGAATCCGCGCCCAGTCCCTCGGCGTGGCGGCGCAGGGCCCGCGCGGTGGCCGGGTCGGTGCCGGGCGCGCGCCCGATGCCGAGATCGATCCGGCCGGGATGTAGCGACTCGAGCGTGCCGAACTGCTCGGCGACGACCAGCGGCGCGTGATTGGGCAGCATCACCCCGCCGGAGCCGACCCGGATGCGCGAGGTCGACGCCGCCAGATGGGCCAGCACCACCGCCGGGGCCGCACTGGCGATGCCCGGCATGTTGTGGTGTTCGGCCACCCAGAACCGGCGCGCGCCCAGCTCCTCGGCGTATTGCGCGAACTGCGTCGTGGCACGCAATGCCTCGCCCGCGGTGGCACCGTCCTGTACCGGCGCCAGATCCAGAACCGACAGCTCGACCGCGCTCATACGTCTCCTTCGCCCCGAAATGGTCCCTGCCGCTCCAACCGATGACCCCACCCCGGATATTTCCGCGCGGTGGTGGGGGTGACCGGAGCCACTGGCGTCGGGCGGTAGCGTGCAGGACTGATCGCCGTGAGGGAAGGACTTGTTTTCATGTCAGCAGACGGCTCCGGCCTGTCCACCGACACCGCGGCCGCCGTCGCGCCGAGCGCGGGATCGGAGGGCTACGCGCGCGGGCTCGAGCCGCGCACCATCCAGATGATCGCCATCGGCGGTGCGATCGGTACCGGCCTGTTCTACGGCGCCGGGGCCGCCATCGAGCAGGCGGGCCCCTCGCTGATCCTGGCCTATCTCGCCGCGGGCCTGGCGATCTTCGTGATCATGCGCGCGCTCGGCGAACTGCTCACCTACCGTCCCGTCTCGGGCAGCTTCGCCGAATACGCCCACGAATTCCTGGGCCGTTTCGCGGGCTTCGCCACCGGCTGGTCCTACTGGGCGGTCTGGGTGTCGACCTGCATGGCCGAGATCACCGTGGCCGGGCACTACGTCCAGTACTGGTTCGACATCCCGCAGTGGGTGACCGCGCTGGTGGTGCTGGCGGTGCTGTTCACCGCGAACCTCATCTCGGTGCGGCTCTTCGGCGAGGGCGAGTTCTGGTTCTCGGCCATCAAGGTGACCGCCATCCTGGCGATGATCCTGATCGGTATCGGCGTGCTGGTCTTCGGCTTCGGCCACGCCACCGATCCCACGGTGACCAACCTGTGGGCCGAGGGCGGGGTGTTCCCGAACGGCTTCGGGCAGACGCTGCTGGTGTTGCAGATCGTCGTGTTCGCCTACGTCGGCGTCGAACTCGTCGGGGTCACCGCGGGCGAGGCCCGCGACCCGAAGACCACCCTGCGCAAGGCGATCAACACCCTGCCGTTCCGGATCGGGCTGTTCTATGTCGGCGCGCTGGTGATCATCATGTCGGTGGCGAGCTGGCGCAGCTTCCACGCGGGCCGCAGCCCCTTCGTGGAGGTGTTCGAGCAGATCGGTATCCCGGCCGCGGCGGGCATCATCAACTTCGTGCTGCTCACCGCCGCGCTGTCGTCGTGCAATTCGGGCATCTACTCCACCGGCCGGATGCTGCGCAGCCTCGCCCTGCGCGACGAGGCACCCAGCGGATTCACGAAGCTGAGCAAGCAGTCGGTGCCGTTCACCGGCATCTGCGCCTCGGCGGGCGCGATGGTCATCGGCGTGATCGTCAACCTGGTCTCGCCGGACAAGGCCTTCGCCTACATCACCTCGGTGAGCACCGTCGGCATCATCGTGGTGTGGAGCGTGATCCTGGTGTGCCACCTGAAGTACCGCGCGAAGGTGCGCGCGGGTGAGCTGCCCGCCAGCGACTACCGGCTGCCCGGCGCCCCGGTGACGAACTGGGCGGCGCTGGCCTTCCTCGGTCTGGTCGTGGTGCTGCTGCTGTGGACCGACGGCGGCCGCAGCGCGCTGGTCGTCGGCGCGGTGTGGGCGGCGCTGGTGGGCGTGGGCTACTACGCCTTCGGTCGTCGTCGGGCGGTCTCGGCGCCATAGCGCGCACCGCTCCCGTTTGCTGGAAAGCCGCTGGCAGACAAGCGTTTTCTGTCGTACCCCCTCGGTATCGTGGACAGCTGTCACGAGAGTCCGGCGCGTGGGGCCGGACGGTGCGAGAACGGGGGCACGAGATGAGTGACGAGAACCGCGGCGATCTGCTGCCGCCGCGCCAGCACGGAAGCACCTGGCGCGAATCGGAATACCGGGTCCTGGCCGACGATCTGCGCGCGGGCGCGGATCTGGCCGCGACGGCACGCACGGTGGGGCGCACCGAATCGGCGGTGCGCGCCGCCCTGCGCAACTTCGTGCCACCCGAGGAACGGGTGCCCGCCGCCGGGCGCGAACAGTGGATTCGCGCCCGGCTGGTCGCCGAACCGGAATGGGACTGGTGGGCGGTGGTGATCGACCATCACCGCCGCTCGCGCAGCGGCCTGTGGTTCACCCGGCACGAACACTGCGCGCGCATCGGCTGGCGACGACGCACCCCGATGCCCGCGTTGGCCCAGGAACTGGGCACCTCGGAGCTGACCACCGCCGAACTGTTGCGCGCGCTCGGCCTGGCCGAGAGCATCGAGGACGCCGCCGAGCGGCTCGGCGCGACACCCGGCCAGGCCCTGGCCAAACGGGTCTCCGCCCACCGCGACAACGCGGCGGGCGCGCGCTGGATCCTGGTGATCGACGGCGCCGCGGGCACCACCCGCTCCCGCAATGCCCCGGTCCGCCGCCAGATCTCGCTGCACGAGAACCTGGCCGCCGCCGAAGCCGAACGCGATCGAGTGCTGGCCTGGCATGCGCGGGTCGTCGCCGCCGACGACGACGCGCCGGTCTGGTGGACCATCGCCGAGCGCGGCCTCGACGGCACCGCGGGCACCACCCGCTGCGGCAGTTTCGATCCCGCCGCCGTCACCGGTGGCCGGATCAGGGCCGAGGCGCTCACCGTGGGGGACGTGATCCGCGTGGCCGTCCCCGACGGCGGGTTCCTGCAGGACCGCATCACCGCGATCACCCAGCCGGGCGCGGGAGCGCCCATCGTCGTCGACCTGGCGCCGGTGGCGAATTCGCGGGTGCGCCGGGTGGTGGAGTTCGCGCCCGGGGAGGTCGTGGAGGTGGTGCGCAGACCCGGCGAGTCCTTCGGATAACCGCTAGCCGCCCGTCCTCAGGCTCCCGGTACCGGGGGAATTCCGGTGCGGGAACCGTTGGGCCACTGCGGCTTCCGCGCTACAGGCAATCGGCGGCGCGCCCCGGCATGGCGGCCGCGCCGACCACCATGACGATCGCCATCACGAACATGACGACGAACACCCGGTGGATGCCCTCGGCGAGCTCGGCCGGTGCGGGTCGGTCGGGATCGGCGATCCCGGCGTTGACGACCGCGCCGAACACCGCGACCCCCACCGCACTACCCAGCGAGCGGGCGAACATGTTGGCCGAGGTCACCACGCCGCGCTCCTGCCAGGGCGCCTCGGTCTGCGCCGCGATGAGCGACGGTGTCGAGACCAGCCCCATACCCGCGCCGATGAGGAAGCACGACAGCGCGATCTGCACGGGGCTGGTCCGCGCGTCGATGAGCAGGGTGCTCGCGCAACCGAGCACGGCCAGCACGCTGCCGACCAGTGCCGTGACCCGGAAACCCCAGCGCAGGTACAACCGCCCGGACAGGGTGGCCGACAGCGGCCAGCCCAGTGTCATCCCGCCGACGGTGAGCCCGGCCACCAGCGCGGTGGTGCCGAGCACCCCCTGCGCGAAAGTGGGCACATACGAGGTGGACCCGAGCACCACGGCACCGATCAGCAGGGCGACGGTGCTGCTGGCCACCACCACCCGGCTGGTGAAGATCCGCAGCGGCAGCACCGGATCGGGCACCCGGGTCTGCACGTAGGCGAACAACGCCAGCACCACCGCACTGCCCGCGAACAGGGTCAGCGACATCGGCGAACTCCACGCCCACGCCTGCCCACCCTCGAGCAGCGCCAGGATCGCCGCACCCGCGCCCACCGTGAGCAGCAGCGCACCGAGCCAGTCGACGCGATGCGCGCGGCGCGGGGCCGATTCGGTGAAGTGCCGCAGCAACATCCAGCCCGCCACTGCCGCCAACGGCAGATTGATCAGGAAGATCCACCGCCAGCTCAGATGATCCGAGAGCAGGCCACCGAGCAGCGGCCCCAGTACCGCCGAACCGGCCCACACCCCGGCCATGTAACCCTGCACCTTGGCGCGTTGGGCCAGGGTGTAGAGGTCGCTGGCGATCACCATGGTCATCGGCTGGATCGCTCCGGCGCCGATACCTTGCACGGCCCGGAACACGATGAGCGCGGGCATGCTGGTGGCCAGCCCGCACAGCAGCGACCCGAGCGCGAACACCGCGATCCCGACCAGGATCACCGGCTTGCGCCCCACCATGTCGGCGAGCTTGCCGTAGATCGGCACCGTCACCGCCTGCGCGAGCAGGTAGATCGAGAACAGCCACGGGAACAGCGCGAACCCGCCGAGGGTGTCGGTGATGGTGAGCACAGCGGTCGCGATGATGGTCGAGTCGAGCGCGACCAACCCGGTCGAGAGCATCAGCGAAGCGAGAATCGCTCCCCGCTCGGACCGCAGCCCGATGGCCGACTCCACAGTCTCGGTCGCCACCACTGTCCTCTCATCGCCGTACCCGAATTTCCAACGTATCCAGGCCCCTTCTGTTCCCGCACGGGGTTTTTCACCCTTGTCGGGCAAGGGGCATGGATCAGTCGGTGGTGGTGGCGAAGGTGGTGGCGATGTCGGTGGCGGTGACCTTGGCGAGTTCGACGAAGAACGGGACGCGTTCGTCGATCATCAGGGTGACCGGGCCGCGCAGGCCGAGGGCGAAGCGGCAGCGGCCGTGGGGGTCGATGACCGGGATGCCGATGGTGCGGAAGCCGGGGTCGAGTTCGCGGTCGTTGAAGGCGTAGCCGCGGGCGCGGGTGGCCACGAGTTCGGCGCGCAGTTCCTCGGCGCTGGACACCGAACGCTCGGTGCCCTCCTCGTAGGGCAGCGCGCGCAGTTCGTCGTCGTCGACGTCCGACCAGGCCAGCAGTGCCTTGCCCAACGCGCTCGCGTGCAGCGGCAGCCGCACACCCTGCAGTTCGTGGCCGTCGCTCTCGCGCCACCGGCTGGTACCGAGCAGCACGGCGTGGATGCCGTGGCGGATCGCCACCGAGGCGGTGGCGCCGGTGGTGGCCGCGAGCTGCTCGAGCGCGGGCTCGGCGAGATAGATCTTGTGCTGGCGGTAGGCGATCTGGCCGTACTCGGCCAGCGCCCCACCCATCCGGTAGCGGCTGGACTCGGCGTCCTTCTCCAGGAACCCGGCCTGCACGAGCGCGCCGAGCAGCCGATGGGTGGTACTCACCGCCAACCCCTGCGCGCGAGCGACCTCCGAGACCCCGCGCTCCTCACCGCCACGAAAGCAGTCGAGGACGGACAGGGCCCGGGTGACGGTCTGCACGCTGGAGGTCTCCACGCCGCCGACGGTAACACAGCGGGCGCGTCCAGAGCGTCCGCGCTTTCCGTATATCGGAAAGCTATGAGCCATATCGGCCGAAAATCGGCCATAGATTGCGGAATCCGGCTCTGTCAAGCTTTCCGATCCCTGGAAAGGCATACCTCGTTCGCCGCCATGACCGCTCCTACGCTGCGTGACATCACCCGCCCTACCCCTCACACAGGAGCCCCGATGTCCCGCAGGCTGCCGCCCTTCTCGCGGATCGCCCTCGCGATCGCCCCCGTCGTCGCCCTCGTCGCGGCGTGTGGCTCCGGCTCGACGCCCGAACAGGGCGCGCAGGCCTCGTTCGTTCTCAAGGTCACCGACCCCGGCAACACCGGACCGCTCGCGGTCGGCAAGCGCGACGGCACCTTCGACGAGGCCCTCGCGCCGCTCGGCGCCAAGATCGAATGGGTCAGCACCACACCCGGTTTCAGCTCCAACCTGAAACTGTTCAACACCAAGGAACTCGACGTCTCCGGCGCCGCCTTCAGCCCCGTCGTCGGCGCGCTGTCCAAGGACGTCGGCGTCAAGATCGTCGCCGTGGCCGACCCGGCGGGCCAGGACCAGAGCGGCATCATCGTCAGCCCGGAATCGGGCGTGGACTCCGTCGCCGGACTCGTCGGCAAGCGGATCGCGGTCAACCCGGCGGGCAAGGGCGAGTACATCACCCTGAAAGCCCTGGCGCAGGCCGGGATTCCGGCCGACAAGGTGACCAGGGTTCCGCTGCAGCAGAAGGACGCCGCCTCGGCCTTCGCCACCGGCAAGGTCGACGCGTGGGCTTCGTTCCTGATCCCGTACCAGGAGGCCAAGGCCGCGGGCGCCCGCGAGATCGCCACGGAGAAGTCGATCGGCTCCAACGACAACACCGTCGTCGTGTTCCGCACCGAGGTGCTCGAACAGCGTCCCGATGTCGCCGCCAAGTACCTGGAGGTGCTCCAGCAGCTGACGGCGAAGCAGAAGGCCTCGCCCGCCGACTTCGAGAACGTCTTCGACAAGACCGGTCCGCGCGCCCTCACCGGCGATCGCCTCGCCGACGCCGTCCGCGTGGGCGGGGAGGCCACCGTGCCGCGCCTGCCCGCCGAGTCCGACGCCGCCGACCTGGCCGATGTGGTGAACACCTTCGCCGACAACGGCGTGATCAGCCGACGGATCACCGCCGCCGACATCTTCTACGACCTGCGCTCCAAGCTCACCCCGGAGCAACTCGCCGCGCTGAAGGAAAACTGACATGACCAGCCTCGACCTGGCGCCCCCACGCGCCAGAACGGCCGGGCAGCGGCCCCGATGGCTCTCGCTCGCGCTGCGTGCCGCGCTGCCCGCGGCCATCGTGGCGGCCTGGTGGGCGGGATCGGCCAGCGGCGCGATCTCGCCCCGGGTGATCGCGAGCCCCGGCGCGGTGTGGACGGCGTTCCTGGAACTGCTGGACAGCGGCCAGCTGGTCGACTTCGCCCTGGCGTCCTTCGGCCGCGCCGCCGCCGGAGTCGCCCTGGGCGTGGCGGTCGGGTTGCTGCTCGGCCTGGTCTCGGGCCTGTCGAGCCTGGGTGAGGAACTGGTCGACTCCACGATGCAGATCGTGCGGGCCGTGCCGTTCCTGGCGCTGGTGCCGCTGTTCATCTCCTGGTTCGGCATCGACGAGCTGTACAAGGTGCTGCTCATCGCGGTGGCGACCACCGCGCCCATGTACGCCTACACCTATCTGGGCGTGCGCAATGTCGATCGCAAGATGGTCGAGGCCGCCCGCAGTTTCGGGCTCACCGGCACCCGCCTGGTCGCCGAGGTGATCGTGCCCGCCGCGCTGCCGGGCATCCTGATGGCCCTGCGGATCTGCCTGTCCATCAGCATCACCGGCCTGATCGCCGCCGAACAGGTCGGCACCCAGGAGGGCGTCGGCTACCTGGTGACGCTGGCGCAGGAATACAACCGCACCGACTACATGGTGCTGTGCGTGGTGCTCTACGCGCTGCTCGGTCTGGTGTTCGACGCACTCGTACGGCTCGCGGAACGCTACGCGATGCCCTGGCGCAAGCAGGTGGCGATCCGATGACCACGACCACGGCCGCACCCGTGTCCCGCACCGACCAGCCGCTACCACCGGTGGCGGTCTCGATCACGGGACTGCGCAAGGCTTTCGGCGAGAAGGTGGTGCTCGACGGCATCGACCTGACCATCCGCCAGGGCGAGTTCGTCGTCCTGCTCGGTCCCAGCGGCACCGGTAAGACCACCCTGCTGCGCCTGCTCACCGGGCTCGAGGTGCCCGACGCGGGCGAAGTCCTGGTCCCCGCTCGGCGCACCACCGTCTATCAGGAACCGCGGCTGATCCCGTCCAAGCGGGTGCTGGCCAATGTGCTCGTCGGCCTGCGCCGCACCAGGACCCAGCGCGAAGCCGGACTGCGCGCGCTGGGAGAGGTGCAACTCGACGGCAAGGCGGGACAGTGGCCCGCCACCCTCTCCGGCGGCGAGGCCCAGCGCGCCGCGCTGGCCAGAGCGCTGGTGCGGGAACCGCAACTGCTGCTGCTCGACGAACCGTTCGCGGCACTGGACGCGCTGACCCGTCTGCGGATGCAGGACCTCGTCGGCGATCTCGTCGCCCGGCACCGGCCCGCGGTGCTCATGGTCACCCACGACGTCGACGAGGCCATCCGCCTGGCCGACCGGGTGATCATCCTCGACCACGGCCGCTTCGCCGTCGACGAGGTCATCGACCTTCCCCGCCCGCGCGACCACGCGGCCCCCGAAACCCTCGGTTACCGAACGCAATTCCTCGCCCACCTCGGCGTCGGATCACCCACCAGGAGCCTGTCATGACCGAAACCCTCTGGTACACCCGCTGCCCCGTGCCGACCGCCAGCGGCCTCGCGCACAGTCTCGGCTGGCTCGGCGAGACCGCCGCGAACGCCGGACTCGAGTTCGGCGTCCTGCAGGACGCGGGCCCCGAACTCGCCGGACACCACTTCCTGCACGACCTGTCCGGGCTGATCCGCGAGGGCGGCAATGTGCCCGCGCTGGCCGCCCGTGCCCAGGGCTCGCCGACCCGCCTGATCGGGCTGACCTGGATCGATGAGTCCCAGGCGATCCTCGTCGGCCCCGACTCGCCGGTCACCGGCGCCGCCGACCTGGCCGGACTGCGCGTCGGCGTGCCCGCCTGGGCCCAGGACCAGGCCCGCAGCTTCCCGCGCGCGATGGCGCTGCACGGCTTCGCCAACGCGCTGCGCCCGGCCGGGCTGACCCTGGCCGACGTGCGCGTCACCGAACTCGCCGTCGAGCGGAATCCGCAGGTGCGCACCGAGATCCAGTCCGCGCGCCGCTCCACCACCTGGGGTGTGGCGGAACTGCTGGCGGGCACGGTCGACGCGATCTACGTCAAGGGCGCCCGCGCGCAGGAGGTCGCGGTCGAGAACGGCCTGCGCGTCGCGGTCGATCTCGATGCCTCGGGGACCAAGCACCTGCGTGTCAACAACGGCACCCCGCGTCCGATCACCGTGCACGCCGACCTGCTCGAATCGCGGCCGGAGGTGGTGGTCGGGTTCCTCGCCCAGAGCCTGCGCGCCGCCGACTGGGCCGCCGGTGACCTCGACGGTGTCCGCGCGGTATTGCAGCGCGAAACCCTGTCCGGCCCCGACGGTGTCGTCGCCGCCTACGGCGACGAATTCCACCGCGGCCTGCACCCCTCGCTCACCGACGAACGCGTCGAACTGCTCGGCGTGCAGAAGCAGTTCCTCTACACCCACGGTTTCCTCGCGGCCGATTTCGACCTCGAGTCCTGGGTCGCCCCCGAACCGCTGGCCCGCGCCCGCGAGCTCGTCGCCGCCGAAAGGGTGCCCGCATGAGCGAGTTCGTCTGGAAGCTGCCCAGCCGCGGCGACGGCCGCCGCGCCCGGCCCGACCTGCGCGGTCGCGGCGGCTTCGGCCCGGCCACGCCGCCCACACCCGCCACCGATCTGCGGCCCGGCCGCTTCGGCCCCTTCGACGAGCTCGCCCAGATCGTCGACGCCGCCGAACTGAACGGTTTCGACGGGGTGCTCGCGCCCTACGACCCGCTCGGCGAGGAATCCTGGATCGTGGCCGGTGCCGCCCTGCGCGCCACCCGCTACGCGCGGGTCACCGTCGAATTCCAGCCCGCCTTCGGCACTCCGGTATACGCGGCCAAGCTCTCGGCGACCCTGCAGCGGCACTCCCGGGGCAGGCTCGACTGGCGACTGGCCGTGGACACCGACCCGGGCGAGGCGACCACGCGTGGCGACCGCGTCGAGGGCGAGGACCGCTACCGGCGTGCCGCGGAATTCCTCACCGTGGCCCGCGGCGTCTGGAACGAGAACGAGGTCGGCGCGGCCGGATTCGCCGGGACCGGATTCGAGTACGCGGGGCAGTACTACGACGTGGTCGACGGCGGATTCCGCGGCATCCTGTCCGGACTGCCGTTCCCGACGGTCCACCTCAGCGGCACCTCGGCCGCGGCTTTGCGACTGTCGGCCGAGCACGGTGACGTGCACGTGTTCGGCGAGGAACCCGACGGAATCTCGCGGGCCACCGCCGAATTGCGCGAGCGGGCCGACGCGGCGGGCCGCCGGGTCCGGGTCGCGCTCGAGCTGCCGATCATCGCCAGGGAGACCGAGGACGAGGCGTGGGCCCGCGTCCACCGGCAGTGGGCCGAACTCGGCCGCCCCGAGTCCGCGGCCGAACACGCGCTCGGTGACGGCCGCTGGGCGGGCTTCGCCGCGCTCGGCTACGACCGGCCCATCGGCCTGGTCGGCAGCTACGAACAGGTCGCCCGCCAGCTGTCGGTCTACGAGATCGCCGGAGTGGGGACGTTCGTGCTGTCGGGCCACCCGCACATCGAGGAGATCCACCGCGCGGGCGAACACCTGCTGTTCCTCGCCGACCCGGCAGGCCGCACCCTCACCACCGCGCAGGAGCTCACCGCATGACCATCGACGTCTACTGGCGCATCGGCATGGAGGGCGACCACGCCTCCCTGCGCACCCCGCGCCGCAACAACCGCGGCAATGCCGGTGGCTACGGCCCGGGCAACCTGGCACCGGCCATCCGCGGTGGCGCGCTGGACGAATACAGCTATCTCGACCACGTCGCCGCCGTCGCCAAGGCAACCGAATCGGCGGGCTTCCTCGGTGGACTGCTGCCGTCGTTCCCGGTGACCGACGACCCCTGGGCCTTCGCCGCCGCGCTGGCCGCCGAGACCACCACCTACCGCTTCATGGTCGCCTTCCAGCCCGGCTTCCTGCACCCCGTGCAGGCGGCCAGGATGTCGGCGAGCCTGCAGCGCGCCACCGGCGGCAGGCTGGTCTACAACATCATCAGCGGCGGCGGGGGACCGGCGCAGCTGTGGTGGGGCGACAAGGTCGCCCACGACGACCGTTACGCCCGCACCAGCGAATTCCTCGACGTGCTGCGCGGCGTGTGGGACGGCGAACCCTTCGACCACGACGGCCGCTTCTTCCGCACCGAAGGCGCCGCGCTGCCACCCGGCCTGGCCGGGCAGCCCTTCCCGGAGGTGTACTTCTCCGGGTCCTCGGGTGCCGCCGTGGCCGCGGCGGGCCGCCACGCCGACTACTACCTGTCCTGGCTCGAGCCCTTCGCCGACCTGCGCGCCAAGTTCGACGGCGTGCGACGCAACGCCGAGAACCTCGGGCGCACACCGAAGTTCGCGGTCCGCATCGACATCGTCGCCCGGCACACCGAGGAGGCGGCCTGGGCCGAGATCGAGAAGGGCTGGGCCTTCGTCGACCGCGACGCCGCCAACCGCGCCGCCCAGGGCGACTCGGTCGGCGCGGCCCGGATCGCGGGCTGGGTGCCCGAAACCATCACCGGCTACCGCGATCTGGAAGTCCAGCCCAATGTGTGGTGCGGCTTCAGCCTGATCCGCGGCGGCCCCGCCTTCGGCCTGGTCGGCAGCTACGAACAGATCGCCGAGCGCCTCGACGAACTCATCGAACTCGGCGTCGACGCCTTCATCCTCGCGGGCAACCCGCACCTCGAGGAGGCCTACCGGGTCGGCGAGGAAGTACTGCCCCTGCTCGGCCGCTCCCGGCTCACCACCCCCGCCACCGATACCGTCCTCGCGACGGCCCGATAAACCGCAGGAGAAACTCCCGATGACCACCACCGAAACCCGCCTGCCGGAGGCCGTCGCGGCCTTCGCCGAGGCGGCCACCCGCGACGCCGAGACCGCCTTCCGGGTGTTCCGTGAGACCGGCACCGCCACCGGCAACGGCACCGTCAACTTCGTCGAGCGCGTCCCCGGCGAGGAGATCGCCGTCGCCCTCAACGAACCGGGCCCCTGGGCCGAGGACCGCACCGTCGCGCCGGTGATCGCCACCTTCGACGGAGAGGTGCTCTCCGGCAAGGGATCCGCCGGATTCGTCACCGGGTACGCCAAGGTGTTCCGCGCGCACCCGGAGATCACCTCCGTCGTGCACATCCACACCCCGTGGCTGGGCGGCTGGGCGCAGACCCACCGCACCCTGCCCATCCGCTACGCCGCCTCCCAGCGCCTGACCCTGTCCCGGGAGATCCCGCCGCACATCGACCGCAGCATCGGCGCGGGCGATTTCATCCTCGACAAGCTCGAGGCCGACCCGCACCTGGTCGCCATCTTCGAGGCCAACGGCGGCGCCAATGTGATCGGCCGCGCCGGTCTGCTGGAGCTGGCCAAGTTCGTGGTCCTGCTCGAGGAGGGCGCCCAGTACCAGGCCATCGCCGAAACCCTCGGCGGCTCGGTCGAATTCGACCCCTCCAACCTGGCGGTGCAGTGGAGCCGCAGCGGCCTGGTCGACGAGGCCCGTCGTCTCGGCCTGATCGGAGAGGCGCGATGAGCCTGCGCGTCGGGTACTTCCCGCACAACAACTCGCTGTTCGTGCTGCGCCACCGCGGCATCCTGGAACGCGCCATCCCCGATGTCGAATGGGTCGACCTGCGCGCCCTGCCGCAGGCCGAGCGCGTCGACCCGAAGACCGCGCTGCCCAGCGAGCATTCGGACTGGCTGTTCACCAAGGGCGGCTACGACATCATCGGCACCGGCTTCACCCCGCCGCTGACCGCGCTGGCCAATCAGCGCGACATCGTCTACCTCGGCATCTCCGGTCCGCGTGTGGAGAACGGCCGTCTGGTCGCCACCGCCGCCAGCGGCATCACCTCCGCCGCGGATCTGAAGGGCAAGCGGGTCGGCATCGCGCACGGCTCCTGGCAGACCACCCTGCTGCTGTTCGCGCTCGACCAGGTCGGCCTGGGTTGGGCGGATGTGGAACCGGTCGACGTGGACGTCCGCGGGGGCGGCGCGGCTCTGCTGTCCGGTGAACTGGACGCCTGGGTCGGCACCTACCCGGGTCTGCGCGAGGTCGAGGCCGCCACCGAGCTCACCACCCTGGTCGACACCGCCTCGGTGTTCAGCCACCCGTCGCTGTGGTTCACCCGCCGCGACCTGGTCGAGAACGACCGGGCCTCGGTCGAGGCCGTCCTGGCGGCCCTGCGGGAATCCGACGCCTGGATCATCGCGAACCCGCGCGCGGCGGCCCAGTACTTCGTCGACGACGCGGTCTCGCGTGGCCTGCCCGCCGACCTCGACGCCTGGGAAGCGGCCCTGCGCGGCAGGCCCTTCGGCATCCAGCCGGTCAGCGAGGCGTTCCTCGACGAACAGCAGCGCGCCGCCGACCTGCTCGCGGCCAACGGCCTGCTCCCGCGCACGGTCGACGTGCGGACGGCCGTCCTGCCGGGCATCGCGGAGGTCGTCACCGCCTGAGCGAGTGCCCCGGTACCGGAAGCGGTGCCGGGGCGCTCAGCGTCGCGACCCGCTGACCCACACCGGCCCGGTGACCAGCCAGATCACCGTGATCACCCCCAGCGAACCGAACACCCCGGCCAGCTGCTCACGCTGCTCGGCGTCGGCCACCGTGTAGCTCAGTACCAGCGTGAGCAGCCCGGCGATGGCGGCCGCGCCGAGCCAGCGCGCGAAGTCCGCCCACTCCTTGCGGACGCGTTCCGGTCCTTGCTTCGGCACCTTCACCGGTGCGGGACCCCCGGCGAAACGGTGGGCGAAGCGGGCATCGAGCCAGGCGATCATCCGATGCCCGAACATCACCGTGCAGCCCAGATAGATCCCGGCCAGGCGATGCGCGAAGCCCACCTCGCCACCCCGGTGCAGATCGATGGCCACCGCGACGACCAGGACCACGTCCAGCACCGGGACGAGCGCCAACGTCACCAGCCCCGCGCGTCGCCATCGCAGCGCGTAGCGCAGCACCAGCCCACCCACCACCAGCAACCAGAAGCCGATCTCGCAGGCGGCGATGGTCAGCAGTACGGGATTGCTCAGCTCGTCCATGTCCTCACTGTGCCGCGCCGACCCGTGCGCGGTCGTCGTGCGGAAGGCGCGCGTGCGGTCCGTCTTTCGGGGGACCCGGACCCGCCCCGCGATGTGCTGGAATGAGGCATGCCCGCGCCCCGCTCACCCCTCGACCGGCTCGCGGACGTCTTCGACAGCGCGACCGCCGCCGCGGTCGGGGTCTTCCTGGTCGGCCTGCTGCTGTGGGCCGCGGGCGGTTGGGCGGTCGTCATCGACCGCGACCTGTATCCGCCCCCGGCGAAACTCGCGCTGCTGGGCGCAGCCTTCGCCATCCAGCTCACCGCTCAGCGCCGACCCGCGCTCGCCTTCGGCCTGATGGTCGCGCTGCTGGCCGGTGATTTCGCGCTCGGCCCCTCGCTGCCGCTGTGGATCGCGCTCACCGACGTGATCTTTCTGGCCGTCAGCACCGGGTCGGACCGGCTCGGGCTGGTGGTCGGCTGGTTCGCGGTGCTGGTCACCGCCGGTGGCGCCCTGCTGGCACTGACCGTATTCGGGGTCAGGGCGGCGCTGTACACCGCGCTGATCGGGGTGGCGCTCACCTGGTCGCCGCTGGGATACGCGCGGGCCGTGCGCTCCTCACGTCGGATGGTCGGGGTGGAACGCAACGCCGCCCGCGCCGAACTCGCCGCCCGCGACGCCGAACGCGGTGCCGCCCTCGGCGAGGAACGCAGGCGCGTCGCCAGGGACCTGCACGACACGGTGGCCGGTCATCTCTCGGCGGTGGCCATCCTGGCCGAGGTCGCGCTGAAGGACCCCGGCAACACCGCCGTGCTCGGCAGCATCCGGGCGGGCAGTCTGGCCGCCCTCGACGAGATGCGCGCGACGATCGACCTGCTGACCACCCCCGACGACACCGCCGTCACCGCCCGTCTGTCGTCGCTGGACGGCCTGATCGACGCCGCGCACGCCGCCGGTGGCGCGGTGACCCTGCACGGCGCCGACGACCTCGCCCTGCCGACCGCCGTCGAATCGGTGATCACCCGTATCCTCGGCGAGACCATCGCCAACGCGACCAGGCACGCGCCGGGCGCTCCGCTGGAGATCGAGTTGCGCCGCGAGGCGTCGCGGGTGGTGGTGACGGCGTCGAATCCGATCGAGCCGGGCAGAGCGGTCGGGGAGGGGAACGGATTGCGCAACATGGCCTTTCGCGCCGAATCGATGGACGGCACGCTCACCGCGGCCGCCGAGGACGGCCGGTGGCGCGTGCGTCTGCGGCTGCCGCTGGGGCAGCGATGACGGTGACGGTGGTGGTCGCCGACGACCACGCCACGATCCGCGCCGGTATCACCATGCTGCTCGAGTCCTCCGGGCAGGTGCGCGTGGTCGGAGAGGCGGGCGACGGTCGCGCCGCGGTCACCCAGGCCAGGGCGCTGCGCCCCGATGTGGTGCTCATGGATGTCCGCATGCCGCGCGTCGACGGGCTGGAGGCCACCGCCGCGGTGGTCGCCGACACCGACGCCAAGGTCCTGGTGCTCACCACCTTCGCCATCGACGACTATGTCCTGGGCGCGCTCGCGGCGGGCGCGAGCGGTTTCCTGCTCAAATCCGTCGGCGGTGACGAACTGGTCCGCGCCGTGCTCGCCGTGGCCGAGGGCGACGCGGTGCTCGACCCCAAGGTCACCCGGGCGGTGATCGCCGCGCTGCCCAGGGCGACCGCGGCGGGGTCCGCGCCCGACCTGTCCACCCTCACCGACCGGGAACGGCAGGTGCTCGCGGGGTTGGGCGCCGGGCTGTCGAATCACCAGATCGGCCGCCGCCTGCACATCGGCGAGGCCACCGTGAAGACCCACGTCTCCCGGGTGCTGGGCAAACTGGGCGTGCGGTCGCGCGTCCAGGCCGCGGTGATCGCCGTCCAGGCCGGACTGGAGCTGTAACCGACGGTGCCCCGCGACCGGGGTGGTCACGGGGCACAGGCGGGGCGGGGTGGGTCAGCGTGCTGGTTGGGGGTCGGACTGGTCCGGACGGATCCGGCGTGATTCAAACCAATAGGTCAGCGACACCGTGGCGTAGGACGTCACTACCACTGTTGCGGTCACCAGAAGAAACGCGGCGATCAAGGGGATCAGGAAAGCCATGTGCCCTCCTCGCGGTACGGTAGGCGTGCGATGAAGGTGGTGGTCAGCGCCTCGTCGCGCCGATCGTGGACAAGCCCCGCGTACTCGATCGTAGGGGCCGGGTGCCAGGAGGGCACGGCCCGGCGCGTGTGATCGCGATCATGTATCAGCTGGAGTGTCACCCGCGTCACCCCCTCGCTTCTGAGGTTGAATGTTCAATCGATCTGGGTTCCACCGCGTCACGAGTTCTCGACATCGGCTTCACCACGAATACCCGACGAAGGAGCAACGATCGTGAGCATGATCCTGGCTGTGTTGGACAGCGCCGTTCTCGCGCAAGTCGGCAATCCCACGCCGGAGGCGCCGCCGATGGCGGAGAAGATCCTGCAGTTGGGCCGGTATTTCACCTGGATGATCCTGCTGTCCGGCGTCACCGCCATCACCTACGGTGGCGGCCGCTTCGCCTGGGAGAAGTGGAGCGGCGGCGGTCTGCAGTCCCCGAAGATGATCGCCAGCGCGATGGCGGGCGGCGCGGTCGCCACCAGCGCGGGCACCATCATGAACGCGGTGATCGGCGCGTGAGCGCCACGCCGTGACGTGCCGCCCCGACTAGGGTCGGGGCGTGCGCATCTTTCTCGCCGGAGCGACCGGCGTCATCGGAACCCGCCTGTTGCCCTTGCTGATCGGCGCGGGCCACGAGGTGGCCGGGCTGACCCGCTCCCCGGCCAAGGCCGACGCGCTCCGCGCCGCCGGAGCCGAGCCGGTGGTCCTCGATGTCTACGACGCGGCCGCGCTGGCCGCGGCGGTCACGGCGTTCGCCCCCGAACTGGTGCTGCACCAGCTCACCGACCTGCCCGACGACGTCGCCGAGCTGGCGAGCTCCGGCGAGGCCAATGCCCGCATCCGCACCGAGGGCACCGCGAACCTGTTGGCGGCGGCCGCGGCCGCCGGTGCGTCGCGGTTCCTGGCCCAGAGCATCGCCTGGGAACCACCCGCCGGTCGCGGCGCGGTGATCGCCGCCCACGAGGCCGCCGTGCTGGACGCGGGCGGGGTCGTGCTGCGCTACGGCCAGTTCTACGGTCCCGGCACCTATTACGAGACGACACCGCCGCAGCCGCCGCGCGTCCACGTCGACACCGCCGCGGCGCGGACGCTGGAACTGCTCGACGCGCCCACCGGCACCGTGGTGATCGTCGACCCGGCATAGCGAGCGTCACGCGCTACGGGCCTCGTCGATAGTCACTATCTACCATCGAGGCATGGAGCTGCGCCACGTCCGGTACCTGCTCGCCGTCGCCGAGCACGGGAACTTCACCCGGGCGGCCGAGGCGCTGCACATCTCCCAACCGACGCTCTCGCAGCAGATCAAACAGCTCGAGCGACTGCTCGGCGCGCAAATGCTCGACCGCACCGGACGCACGGTGCGCCTGACCGACGCCGGTCGGGTCTACACCGAGCACGCCCGCAACGCCCTTCGCGACCTCGAGGCCGGAGAGCGCGCGATGCACGATGTGCGGGATCTGCGCCGAGGACACCTGCGCGTCGCGATGACCCCGACCATCACCGCCTACCTCATCGGCCCGCTGATCGACCGGTTCCACCGCGCCCACCCCGGCATCACCGTCGCGCTCACCGAAACCACCCAGGACCGGCTCGAAGAGGACCTGCTCGCCGACACCGTCGACGTGGGCATCGCATTCAGCGGCACCCACGCCCCCGGCATCGACGCCACCGCGCTGGGCACCGAGTCCCTGAGCCTGGTCGTCGGCGCGGACCACGCCCTGGCCGGGCGGTCCGCCCCGCTGCCGGTCGGGCAGCTGGCCGACGAACCACTGGCGCTGCTGCGCCCCGACTTCGCCACCCGCGCCCACATCGACGCCTACCTGGCCGACCGCGGTCTCGCCCCGCGCGTCGCGCTCGAGGCCAATTCCATCAGCGCCCTCATCGAGGTCACCCGCTGTGGCGCGCTCGGCACCGTCCTGCCCGACGCGATCGCCCGCGCCCACCCCGACCTGCGCCCGGTGCCCCTCGATCCCGTCGTTCCCCGCCGCACGATGGAACTGTTGCGCCGCGCCAGCGCCTATCACTCGGCCGCCGCGCGCGCCTTCGTCGCGACCGCCTGTGACGACGCCGCGGAGATCACCTGACGTCGAGCCACTCCGGAGCGCGATCGAGGCGTGGCAGCAGGCCGGATACCTGGGAGACCAGCTGCCAGGGCCGGTCGGTGTCGGTGGCCGCCTTGCCGCTGGTGAGGATCGCCCCGGAGAGCCCCCGTTCGGGATCGGCCCAGCCGTACTGGGTCGTCAAACCGCTTCGGCCGAAATGGAATCGGGTGTCGCGGCCGAATTTCGAGCGGCGTCCACCCAGCTCGAACCCCGCCCGGCTGACCCGCCCCGCCGCACCGGGAATCCGGTCGGCGGGCCGGATCGCGTCGCGGAGGGTGGTGGGTCGGATGATCCGTACGCCATCGAGTTCGCCACCGCGCGTGAGGATTTCGTAGAAGCGCGACAGCTCCGAGGCGGTGGTGACGAGATTGCCGGAGGGCAGTTCGGAGGTGAGGAAGGCGTCGTTGTCGCCCTTGGACGCCTTGTCCATCCGTCCGCCGAGGGCCTTGCGGGCCAGGAACAGCGCCAGGCGCGAGGGCGGGGGACCGGTCTTCACGCTCGGCACGACCTTGTCGATATCGACGGGATCGACGCCGAAGGTGGTCCAGCGGAAGCCCAGCGGGGTCAACACCTGCTCGGCGAGATGTTCGCGCATCCGCTTGCCGGTGGCCCGCTGCACCAGCAGCCGTTGGATCAACCCGCTGGTGAGCGCGTGGTAGACCCGGAACCGGCCGGGCGGCCAGCTCGGCACCAGATCGGTGAGCGCCGCCAGGGCCAGTTCCTCGTCCGGCACCACCTCGCTGCCCCGATAGGGCGGGGTGATGAACGGGACGCCCGCGGAATGCGACAGCACGTGACCGATGGTGATCCGGTCCTTGCGATGTGTCGCGAACTCCGGAATGTAGTGGCACACCGGATCGTTCAGCGCGAACGCGCCCTGCTCGACGAGCATGGACATCACCGTCGCCGCGACACCCTTGGCGGTGGAGAACCCGCAGAACGGGGTGTCCGGGGTGACGAGGATCTTCTCGGCCTCCGGCGCGTCGTGGGGGGCGTTGCCCCAGCCGTGGCCGATGGCCCGGTTCAGCACGATCCTGCCGTCGCGGCGCAGACACACCTGGATCGCGGGCGTGGTCCCCAGCGCGTACCAGTCGCGCACCGACGCCCACAGCCGCGCCACCGCCTCGGGCGACGTGCCCGCCGCGCGGGGATCGTCCTCGGGTCCGATGGTCGTCACCGCGTCCAGATCCTCGGCGACGGTCACCACACTGCCGGTTCGTGCGCTCATGGCCCCACCCTAGCGACGCCGCGGATCACCGACACTGTGACGAAGACACCTCGGCGTGCTGACCTGCGCAAACGAGGCGAACAGTCGGTCGGTGACCGCCTCGGGCCGTGGCCCGTCGGAGGTCGGGAGCTGGCCCGCGCCGGTCGGCACCGCGCGCCGGAACGGGGATCGCGCGGTGCCCCGGCACGATCCCCGACCGGCGTTGCTCACGCGGGGACTTCGGTCAGCGCGCCAGCCCTGGCCGGGTCGACCGGGGTGCGCCCGGCCGCCACGACGGCCCGGCGGGCGTAGGCGCGCACATCGGCGTCGGGATCGGCCACGGCGGTCTCCAGCGCGTCCACGGCGGCACCGTCACCCGGCCAGGTCGCCAGGGCGAGTACGGCGGCCTTGCGGACATCGAGGTGGCGGTCCGCGAGTGCCTCGGTCAGCGGCGTCACGGCCGCCTCCGGTACCGCGCCCGCCAGTCCGCGCGCCGCGCCGACTCGCACCTGCCAGGCGGAATGCCGCAGTCCCACAGCGAGTTCCACGACGTCCTCGGCGCTGGGGCGCAGTGCCGCGAACGCGGTCAGCGCGGCGGCGCGCACCAGCGGATCGGGGTCGGCGATGAGAACCCGGACCACCTCGATCCCGCCCGTGCCGATGGACGCGAGACCCTGGGCGACGGCGATCCGCACCTCCCGGTTCACGTCCGCGGCGATCGAGGCCACCGCGTCGGCGTCGTCGAGGGAGACCAGCGCGCGGACCGCCTCGATCCGCACCCGATGGTCGGCATCGCCCAGCGCCGCACGGTAGTCGGTGGCCGAACCGGCACGCAGTGCCCGCAGCAGGTCGACGACGGTCGCCCGGACCAGCGGATCGGGCGAGCCGAGATGATCCGCCAGCGCACCGGCGCCCGGCAGCACCTCGACCAGCTCGCGCAGACTCTCGGTGGCGGCCCGCCGCACCGAGGCCGCCTCGTCACCGAGCGCGCGCACCAGTTCGTCGGCGAAACCGTCGGGGGTGTTCTCGGTGAGCACCGACAGCGCCGCCACCCGGACCACCGGGTCGGGGTCGGTCAGATAGCTCGAAACCTCCTCGACCGCAGGCGAATCCAGCGCCAGCAGGGTGACCAGTCGCGGCGAGGACGGCGTGGTCGCCACCGGCTGACTACGCACCGGCGCGTCGTGCTGCGGCGCCCGCGTGCCGACCAGTTCCGGCTGGGCGACGATCTCCACGATCGGCTCGGCGGAGGGCACATCGTCCAGGCCCGGCACCGGCACCAGGTACGGCGCCACCGAGCGCTTCAGGAACTCCATCTCGCCGTCGGCGGTCTTGCGCAGGTTCAGGTGGAAGTTCCACGCGGCGTCGTCACGCTCGGGCAGGTCGGCGCGGTCGTGATAGAGCCCCCAGCGCGATTCGGTGCGGGTCAGCGAACTGCGCGCCGCCATCTCCGCGCAGTCGCGGATGAACGACACCTCCGCCGCGCGCATCAGCTCGTGGGGTGTGCGCGCTCCGATGCCCTCGACCTCGCCGCGCATCCGCTCGAAGGTCTCCACCGCGATCGACAGCTTGGCCGCGGTCTTGGGCGGGGCCACATAGTCGTTGACGAAGCGGCGCAGCTTGTACTCCACCTGCGGCTGCGGTGGCCCCTCCGGCTGACGCAGCGGGCGGTAGATCAGTTCGTGCGCGTCGGCGAGCTGGTCCTCGGGCAGTTCCGCCGGTGCGGCGACCTGCCCGAGGGTCGAGGCCGCGTGCGCACCGGCCAGATCGCCGTAGACGAACGCGCCGATCATGTAGTTGTGCGGCACGCACGCCAGATCCCCCGCCGCGTAGAGGCCGGGCACCGTGGTGCGCGCGTTCTCGTCCACCCAGACACCCGACGCGGAATGTCCACTGCACAAACCGATCTCGGAGATGTGCATCTCGATGTCGTGGGTGCGGTAGTCGTGGCCGCGATTGGCGTGGAAGGTGCCGCGGGTCGGACGCTCGGTGGTGTGCAGGATCGATTCGAGGGTGGACAGCGTCTCGTCGGGCAGGTGCGAGACCTTGAGATAGATGGGTCCGCGCGCGGATTCGATCTCCTGCTTGACCTCGGCCATCATCTGTCCCGACCAGTAGTCGGAGTCGACGAACCGCTCACCCTCGGCATTGACCTGGTAGCCGCCGAACGGGTTGGCGACATAGGCGCACGCGGGACCGTTGTAGTCCTTGATCAGCGGATTGATCTGGAAGCACTCGATTCCCGACAGCTCCGCCCCGGCGTGATACGCCATCGCGTAGCCGTCCCCGGCATTGGTCGGGTTCTCGTAGGTGCCGTACAGATAGCCCGAGGCGGGCAGGCCGAGCCGACCGCACGGACCGGTCGCCAGGATCACCGCCTTCGCGCCCACCGCCACGAACTCGCCGGTGCGCGTGTTCAACGCGGCGGCTCCCACCGCGCGCCCGTTCTCGGTGAGCACCCGCACCGGCATCAACCGGTTCTCGATCTGGATCCGCTCGCGCATCTTCCGTTGGCGCAGCACGCGATACAGCGCCTTCTTCACATCCTTGCCCTCGGGCATCGGCAACACATACGACCCCGAGCGATGCACCCGGCGCACCGCGTACTCGCCGTACTCGTCCTTCTCGAACTTCACGCCGTAGCGCTCGAGCCGCTGCACCATGGCGAAACCGCGGGTCGCGGTCTGATACACGGTGCGCTGGTCGACGATGCCGTCATTGGCCCTGGTGATCTCGGCGACGTAGTCCTCCGGTTCGGCCTTACCCGGGATGACGGCGTTGTTGACCCCGTCCATGCCCATGGCCAACGCCCCGGAGTGGCGCACGTGCGCCTTCTCCAGCAGCAGCACGTTCGCGCCGGACTCGGCCGCGGTCAGCGCGGCCATGGTGCCCGCGGTGCCGCCGCCGATCACCAGGACATCGCAATCCAGCCGCACGCGCTCGGACAGCTCGGGAATGTTCACAGTAGCTCCAGGATCCGGTCCCGCAGCTCACTGCGGTCCACCGCGGAACGCGGCTCGGGCACCTCGACGACCGCGCGCAGCGCACCGGCGCCGAGCACGGCGATCCGATCGCCCAGCAGCAGGGCCTCGTCGAGGTCGTGGGTGACGAAAACGATGGTGGTGGGATGGGCGCGCCAGGTCTCGATCAGCAGGCGCTGCATCTCGGTGCGGGTCTGGCTGTCGAGCGCGCCGAACGGCTCGTCCATGAGCACCGCGCGTGGCGACCCGGCCAGGCTGCGGGCCAGCTGCACCCGCTGACGCATGCCGCCGGACAGGTCGCGCGGCAGGTAGTCGGCGTAGCCGGTGAGTCCGACCTCGTCGAGCCAGCGTCGCGAGCGGGTCGCGCGCTCGGCTCGGGGCACACCCCGAAGCCGCAGTGCCAGGTCGACATTGGCACGGGCGGTGCGCCACGGCAGCAGCGCGTCGTCCTGGAACACCAGGGCGCGATCGGCCGACGGGCCGGTGACGGTGTCGTCGTCGGCGCGGATCACGCCACCGCTGGGCTGACGCAGGCCCGCGATCGCGCGCAGCAGGGTGGACTTGCCGCAGCCGGATTTGCCGACCAGCACCAGGATCTCTCCGGCCGCGACCGCGAGATCGATGTCGTGCACGACGGTCTTGGCGCCGTAGCTGATCCGGACCGAGTCCAGGTCCAGCCGCATGCCGGTGGAGACGGGGGCGAGGGTGGTGGTCATGACGCGACCTCTCTGGGCAGCCAGCGGGTGACCCGGCGGCCTGCCAGTTCGACGATGCCGGAGGTGAGGAAGCCGAGGACGCCGATGGTGATCATGCCGACGAACACGGCGGGGTAGTCGACGATGGTGTAGGACTGCCAGGTGCGATAGCCGATACCCAGGCGCCCGGAGATCATCTCCGCGGAGATCAGACAGATCCACGCCACACCCATGCCCACCGACAGGCCGCTGAACACACCAGGCAGGATGCCCGGCACGACGACGCGGGTGAGCACCTCGCGCCGGGACGCGCCGAGCGTGCGGACCGCGTCCTCCCAGATGGTGGGCAGGGCGCGGGTGGCGTGCCGGGTGCTCACCAGCACCGGGAACAGCGAGGCGGTGAAGGTGATGAACACGATGCCGGACTCGTCGCTGGGGAACAGCAGGATCGCCACCGGGACCAGCGCGATCGCCGGGATCGGACGGATCAACTCGGCCAGCGGGCCGAACACGTCGGCGAGCAATCGCGAACGCCCCAAACCGATCCCGGCCAGCACTCCGACCACCGCCGCGAGGCCGAACCCGGTGACGATGCGGATCAGCGACTGCGCCACATCCAGGTAGTACTGGCCGGTGCCCAGGTGCTCGCCGAACTCGGCGACGATCTCGGTCACCGTCGGCAACGTGTCGAACCGCAGCCCGAAGCGCACGTCACCGGCGGTGAGCGCCTGCCACAGGCCGATCGCGACCGCGACCGAGGTGATCCGGATGGCACGCGACACCCACACCGATCTGCCCGGCGCGGGGATCGCTGGCTCCGCCGCCACCGCGAGCGGCCCGTCGACCTGGGCCGCCACGCCGTCGCTGTCGGTGCTCGTGATCGAGGCCGCCTGCGCCGCAACGGGATCGACGCTGGCCGTGACCGGGGTGCGCTGTTCGGATACCGCGCTCATCCGCGGACCTCCGTCACGGCCTGCCGGTAGGTCACCAGGGTGGCACCGGCGTGGGCGGCGCGATAGCGGTCGGCCGCGGACTGCGTGGTGAACGGCAGGTAGCGCTCGCCCTCGCGCAGCCAGATCGCCTTGTCGGCGAACCAGCGGGTGCCCAGCTCGGCGTCGGGGAGGTAGACCGCGCGCACGGTCTTGCCCTGCGCCTCGGCGGCCCGCACCGCGCGCAGCAGGCAGGCGGGGTTCGCGGCGGGCTGCGGCTTGTCGGCGCCCTCCACCCAGACCTCACCGGCCAGCGCGGGATCGGTGACGGGCACCCCGCAGACCGGGTCGGTGCCGGTGACCTTGCTGGGGTTGGTGCCCGAGGCCAGATCGGCGGCGTAGTCGCCACGCCCCTGGTAGGCCTCGCGCAGCGGACCGTCCTGGACGAAGGCGTCGATGTCGAGTTCGGCGAAGTCACCGATGGACTTCAGATAGTTGACGTCGTCCTTGAATGCCGCGATCAGGCTCGGCTTGAGGGTGGTGTCGAAGCTGGTGCCGCCGGGACCGTTGTAGAGGTAGACGACTTCCTGCGGCAGCCCCGACCCCTTCGCCACGATGTCGGCGGCCTCGAACGGCTTCTCGTTGAGGAACGCGGTCGCGTCGAGCTGCGCGGCCAGGAACGCCTGCAGCACCTCGGGATGGTCGGCGGCGTAGGCCCGCCGGGCGACCACGCCGTGGAAGGTCGGCACATTCAGTTCGGCGCCGTCGTAGAGCAACTTGGCCTTGTTCTGCTGCACCAGCAGCCCCGGCCACGCCACGAACTGCGACAGCGCGCCCACCTGATGCGATTCCAGTGCCGTCGCCCCGACCTGCGGCTGCTGGTTGAGCACCTCCACACCCTTGGCCGGATCGATCCCGGCGCGGCTGAGTGCCTGCACCAGGGTGCCGTGCCCGGCCGAACCGACACTGGCCGAGATCTTCTGTCCGGCCAGATCGGTCAGCGCGCGGGCGGGCGAATCATTGGGCACCACCACCATGTTCAGCGCGCCCTTGGGGTTGTAGCCGGTGATCGACACCAGCTCCGTGCGGGCGCGTTCGTTGGCCTGGGTGCGCGAGCCGTTGATCAGCAGCGGGTAATCGCCCATCGAACCGATGTCGATCTTCTCGGCCACCATCTGCGCGGTGATCGGCGCGCCGGTGTCGTAGTCCTGCCACTCCACCTGGTATTTCGCGCCGCCCGCGTCGGTGAGCTTCTGCAACCGCTGCTCGAGGTAGCCCTGGGCGCGCAGCAGAGTACCGGCGGTGACGGTGTTGATGGTCTTGGACTGGTAACCGACGACGACCTTCACGGTGCCCTCGGGCGCGGCATCGGAGTTCTCGAGCGAGCAGCCCGCCGCGGTGAGCGCGAGGGCCAGCGCGAGGGGAACGAGACGAGTGAGCTTCATGCGTGGAATCCCGGTGTGGTTCAGCGGAGCAGATAGGGCATGTTGACGGTGACGGCACCGGTGGGGCAGCGCGCGGCGCACGGCCCGCAGTACCAGCACTCGTCGACGTGCATATAGGCCTTGCCCGAATCCTCGTGGATGGCAAGGGAATCGAGCGGACACATGTCCACGCACAGGGTGCAACCGGTGATGCACAGCGATTCGTCGACCGTCACCGGGACGTCGGCGCGCTGGGGGACCAGAGCCATCTAGAGGACCTTCCATTCGGGAGCGCTGCGGGTGAGGCTGCCGCGCATGGTGATGCGGTCACCGCGCAGGCGGATGTACTCGAGATCGACGGGTCTGCCGTCGTCGAGATGGGTCAGGCGCTCGAGCATGAGTAGCGGCGCGCCCGCGGGGGTGTCGAGGGTGGTGGCGGTGTGCGGGTCGGCCGCCACCGCTTCCAGGGCGAGCTCGGCCGCGCCGAGCGACTGCCCGGTGACCTGCTCGAGCAGCACGAACACATCGGTGGTCTCGAGATCGTGCGCGAGCACCTCGGCGCCGATATCGGGCGCGAGATAGGTCAGATCCAGGCTCAGCGGCAGATCGGCCAGGAAACGCAGCCGCTCGATGTAGACCACGCGTTCCCCGGGCGCCAGTTCGAGACGGCGCGCGACCGCCGGGGGAGCGGTGACGGTGGTGGCGGCGCGCACCTCGTTGCGGACGGTGCCGTGTTCCTTGAGGGTCTCCTGCAGGCCTAGCAGGGCGTCGAGACCGTGGTCGAATTTGCGCGCGGCCACCCGGGTGCCGACCTTGGGCGCGCGATCGATGAGGCCCTCGTCGCGCAGCAGGGCCAGGGCCTCGCGCACGGTGTTGCGGGAGGTGCCGTGCTCGGCGGCGAGCTGCTGCTCGCCGGGCAGGGTGCCCTGCACCGCGCCCGCCAGGATCTGGTGGCGCAGGATGTCGGCCACCCGGCGCGCCCGATCGGCACGCTGGCCACGGATCGGTGTGGCTGCCGTTTTCTCGCTGACCTGCATGAACAGCGACGATAGTGGCGATTTCGGGGCCACCATCCCGGCGTGCGGGAGCCCCGGATTCAGCGGATGTTTCTACGCCGGGTGGCGCGGCGGACGACCTGCGTGGATGCGGTCACGCGCGGCTATTGCGCCACCCCGGCCGGTGCGGGCGACATTAGGATCAGGCCGATCGAATTGTCGCCCGCGGGGTGGTTCTCAGGGCTGACCGGGCTGCAACATGATGAACAGACCGTGCGCCTCGGCGCAGAGCCGCTCGCCGTCGTGCAGGGTCGCGCGCAGGTAGACCTTGCGGCCCTCGACCCGCTCGGTCCAGCCGCGCACGGTCAGTTCCTTGTTCAGCGGCGTGATCGAGCGGTAGTCCACGGTGAGCGAGGCGGTGCGCGTCACGGCCTTGGTGTGCACGGCCGCGGTCATGCCGAGGACGTCGTCGAAGGCCAGCGCGATGTGCCCGCCGTGCGCGGCGTTGTTGCCACCGAGGTGGAAGGTGCGGAAGGTCAGCGTCACGGTGACACCGTCGACGTCGGCGCTGTTCACGGTGTAGGGCGGCAGGGTGATGTTGCCGCGCGCGGGCAGATCGGTGCGGGTCCAGCTGGGCGAGGACCACTCGTCCACCACCGCCGCGTCCAGGCGCGCGTTGAGCTGCTCGAGCGTCGCGATGGCTTCCTTGGCCAGCTCGTCGGACGGACTGATCAGGCGGATGCGGTCCATCAGGTCGCGGGCCTGCTCGACCAGTTCGCCGTAGTGCGGGCCGCCCACGGTGAGGTCGAGCCCGCGCTCCTTGCGCTGCTGGATCAGGTCGGCCACCGGCCGGAACCCGCCCTCGTGATGCTCGGCGTCCGGCAGCGCGTTGGCAGCCTGTGTATCGTCCATATGCAACACGTTATCGCTGCCGAGCTGGATGTTCGCGTCCGGTGTCCCGGTTCGGCGTGTGGCCGTGACGCGTCTCACCGCCCGGGCCCCGCCTCTATTAGGCTGGTGCCGATCACCGAGCAGGGTCTGGACGTACGGCAACGGCGAAAGGCTGGGCGCATGGGTATCGCGGCGGTTGTGTTCGACATGGACGGGGTGCTCATCGATTCCGAGCCGGTCTGGGAACAGGTTCGGCACGAGTACGTCGACCTCAAAGGTGGCCGGTGGCAACCGGATTCGCAGCGCAAGATGATGGGCATGAGCACCACCGAGTGGGCCGCCTACATGAGCGACGACCTGGGCGTGGCGATGCCGCTCGACGACATCTCCACCAAGGTCATCGACCTGATGGCCGACCACTACGCCCACAGCGTCCCGCTGCTGCCCGGCGCCGTCGAGGCCGTGCGGCGCTGCGCCGGACAGTGGAAACTCGGCCTGGCCAGCTCCTCGCCCCGATCCCTGATCGACCTCGTGCTCGCGAAAACCGGCCTGCTGGAGAACTTCTCGGCCATCCTGTCGACCGAGGAGGTGGGCCGCGGCAAGCCCGCTCCGGACGTCTACCTCACCATCGCCCAGCGCCTCGGCGTCGACCCGGACACCTGCACCGCGATCGAGGACTCCACCAACGGCCTGCGCTCCGCCCACACCGCCGGTCTGCGCGTCATCGCGATACCCCGCCCGGAATTCCCGCCGGAACCCGACGCCCTCGCCGAGGCCGCCGTGGTCCTCGATTCCCTCGACCAACTCACTACCGAGGTCGTCACCGGCCCCTGACCCCGCCCGGAAACTGCCGTCGAGATCCTCGACGTCGCGCACTGTCCGCGTCATCACCGCGGCGGTACCGTTTCGCATCGACGAATTCGGGTGTTCACGGTACGGTGACGGAAATTCGTAGTGGCAGTGGGTGTCTGGAGGACGCATGACATCGTCGACGGACCCGGTGTGGCGGCGCTTCAGCCCGCGTCCCCTCCTGCACGGACTGCCGGTGGCGATTCTCGATGCCGACTATCTGCCGTGGGAGTCCTACGACGGGCCGCCCGGTGATCAGGGGATGACCGGGCCGGACAGTCCCGCGTGGCGGGTGCTCGGTCATCAGCCCGCGGCCCTGCTGGGCGGTCGTCCCCTCGCACCGGCCGAGGTCGACCGGTACTGGTCGGATATCGCGCCGATCGGGGAGCGGCTCGGTGGCACCGGGGTACCGCGCACCGGCGCCGAGGTGGCGGCCTACTGGTCGGCGGTGCGGGGCGAGCTGGCCGACACCGAGGCGGACCGGTCGGCCGCGCGTGCGGAAGCCCGGTGGATCCTGCACGAGGTCGGGTCCTGGCGTGGCACGGTCAGCCGGGACGGGTCCGGTCGGGTCGGCGCCCTGTTCGGCCGCTTCGGGAAGCCCTTCGCGCGTCTGGTCGCCGCCCTGTCCCGCGTGCCCATCTGGGTGTGCGCCAACATCCTGCTGTCGGTGATCGTAGGCATGCTGCCCGCGTGGGCCGCCGAGGAGCTGGGAATCCGCCGCAACCGGCTGCTCGTGGCGTGCGACACGCTGGGGGTGATGGTGGTGTTCTTCCTCTTCGACCTGGTCGCGGGCGATCCCGAGCATGTGCTGCGGGCGCGGCGACGCTGCGCCCGCACGGTGGAAACTCCACCCGATACCGCTGCCGCCGCCTGAATCCGTCGCCGTGGCCCGCCGGGGAGATCGCCGCGAATGCTGCCCGGGCGGCCGCTTTCCGGCAGACTGGCGCGATGGGTGCCGCACAAGAAGACCGGCCCGAGGTCGTCGTGCACGTCGGTGACGGGGTCGACGTGCCGCGTGTCGTCGACCCGTTCGCGCCCGGGAACGGGCCGACCGATCCCGCGCCGGACCACCCGTTCCTACTGCTCACGCGCTCGGCGACCGAGCGCATCCAGGCCCGCTACCTCGACGACGGCACCTACGAGGTGGAACACGGCGACGGCGACGAGCAGTGGCAGCTGTTCACCACCGACGCCCTGCTCGTGCGCGACATCGTCTGGTCCTGGATCCAGCGGGACCGCTGGTGGCGCGACACCGTCGCCTGGACCACCGTCGATCCCGACCTGGGCGAACTCGACGCCCTGCGCGCCGAGCTGACCGAGATGCTCGACGGCCTCTCGCTCATGGACTCGGTCACCGACGAACTCGACAGCGCCCTGGCCAGGGCCGACGAACTGCTCGGCGCCGACTTCGACTTCGGCGACGAGCGGTTCGAGCTGGGCTGAGCCGGGCTAGCCGGGGATCGGGGCGGCGACGTCCTCGGTGCCTCGCACCAGTCGTCGAAGGCGTCGAACTCGTCTTCGGCCCAGGTCGGGACGGAGTCCTCGACGGCTTCCTCGATCGGGTCCCAGTACCGATCGCAGCCCGCCGGTGCGGGCGGCCAGGACTCGATGTACTCCACCAGCGGTGACGACGGCGGTTCGGGTTCCTGGGCGGTCGCGAGGCCCGCGGTGGCCAGGGTGAGCGCTGCGGCCACGCCCGCGGTGGCGGCGATCCGGTGCACGATTCGCATGACATCCTCCTGCTCGATTCGAACAATGTGATGTCCTGCGATCCTAACGCGCCCGCACCGGGCGTCAGCGGGCTCGCGCGCTCCAGCGGCCCTCGTCCCAGCGCACCTCGATGGGGTGGGCGAAGGCGGTGGAGACGTGCTCGGTGGTGATCACGTCCCGCGCCGGACCGGCGGCGACGGTGTGTCCGTCGGCGATGAGCAGGGCGTGGGTGGTGCTGCTCGGCAGTTCCTCGAGATGGTGGGTGACCAGGATCGAGGCGACCTCGGGATGGGTGCGGTCGAGGGTGTCGACGGTGCTGAGCAGCTGTTCGCGCGCGGCCAGGTCGAGACCGGTGGACGGCTCGTCGAGCAGCAGCACTTTCGGATCGCTGATCAGGGCGCGGGCGATGAGTGCCCGGCCGCGCTCGCCCTGCGACAGGGTCGGCCAGCGATCCTCGGCCTTGCCGGACAGGCCGAGCGTGTCGATGATCGCGTCGGTCCGCGCGAGATCGTCGGGCGTGGGCGCCCAGCGCATCGGGAGGTCGATGGTGCCGGTGATGCCGGTGAGGACGACCTCGCGCACCGTCAGCGGGTGCTGCAGGACATGGCGCGGGTTCACGTGCCCGATCGAGCGCCGCAGCCGGGCCAGCTCCACCCGGCCGAACCGCTCGCCGAGCACCCGCACGACACCGGTGGTGGGGAAGGTGACCGCACCGCAGAACCCGAGCAGTGTGCTCTTGCCCGCGCCGTTGGGTCCGAGCAGCGCCCAGTGCTCCCCGGCGCGGACCGTCAGCGAGATGCCTTCGATGATCTTCTTGCCGTCGCGGCGGAAGGTCACCTCGTCCAGTTCGATCACGGGGACGCCGGTCATGCGAATGCCTCCTTCAGGGCGGTGAGATGGGCGCGGCTGAATTCGGCCGCGGCCGTGGGATTCCGGTCGGCGACCGCCTGGGCGAGCTGCTCGTGGGCGGCGTGGTCGGCCTGCTCGGAGGCGACCGGGCGCAGGGCGAGCATGTCGATCATGGCTAGGCGCAGCCGGGGCAGGAAGCTGTCGAACAGCTGGGTGAGCACGGTGTTGTGGGCGGCCACGATCACCGCCCGGTGGAAGGCCATGTCGGCGTCGACGTGCTCGGCCACGCTCTGACCCTCGGCTCGTCGTCCGGCCAGGGCCCGGCGGATGGCCCGCACGTCGGCCGGGGTGCGGCGCTGCGCGGCCAGGGCGGCGGCCTCTGCCTCGATGGCGATGCGCGCCTCGATCACCGCGGCGATGGTCGCCCCGCGCAGCACGACATCCCACTCCTCGCTCACATCGAGCGCGGTGACGAACACGCCCGCGCCCTGCCTGCTGTCGAGCACCCCCTTGCCCGCGAGCTCGCGGATCGCCTCGCGCAGCGTCGAGCGCCCGACCCCGAGCTGGGCCGCGAGCAGCGTCTCCCCGGGTAATCGATGACCCAGCGGCCATTCGCCCGCGCGGATCCGCGCGAGCAGGAGTTCGGCCGCCTGAGCGGCCAGCGGCTGACGCCGTACCTGCGCTACCACTCGAATACCTCTCTACTTGTCTGAGGAGTTGTGGTAGAAGTGTACCCATCATGACCAACTCCGTGCTGCTGCTCCTCGGCCGCCACGGCGGGGCCTGACCGACCGGCCGCCCCGCCGTGGGGCTCAGTCGTGGCCGGTCGCCGTCGTCTCGTGGCCCCCGTGGCCAGGAAGCAGAGCAGCTGTCATGAACACCTTCCCCACCCTCTCCACCCCCGTCGGCGCCGTCGGACCGCACGCGTGGAATCGCCAACGCGGTTCGGCCATGCCCTCGCACCGCTACCGCGACATCCACCAGCGCGTGGAAGTCCCCGCCGGACAACGGGACTGGCCCGCGGCGCGGATCACCGAGGCGCCGCTGTGGGTGCCCGTCGACCTGCGCGACGGCAACCAGGCGCTGGCCGAACCGATGGACCCGGCCCGCAAACGCCGGTTCTTCGAGCTGCTGGTCGCCATGGGCTACAAGGAGATCGAGGTCGGCTATCCCTCGGCCTCGCAGACCGATTTCGACTTCGTGCGACTGCTGGCCGACACGGACATCGCACCGCCGGATGTCACCATCGTGGTGTTCACCCCCGCCCGGCGCGACCTCATCGAACGCACCGTGGAATCGGTGCGCGGGATCACCAACGAGGTGGTGATCCACCTCTATACCGCCACCGCGCCGGTCTGGCGCGAGGTCGTCCTCGGCAAGGACCGCGCGCAACTGCGCGAGCTGATCCTCGCCGGGGCCCGCGACGTGCTGGAACTCGCGGGCGCCTGGCCGAATGTGCGTTTCCAGTTCTCCCCGGAGGTCTTCAACCTGACCGAACCCGACTTCGCGCTGGAGATCTGTGACGCGGTCACCGCACTGTGGCAGGCGCGGCCGGAACGTCCCGTGACGCTGAACCTGCCCGCCACGGTGGAGGCCGCCACGCCGAACATCTACGCCGACCAGATCGAGTACATGCATCGGAATCTGGCCCGGCGCGACGGGGTCATCCTGTCGGTGCATCCGCACAACGACCGGGGGACCGGTATCGCGTGTGCCGAACTGGCCGTGCTGGCGGGCGCGCAGCGGGTGGAGGGCTGTGTGTTCGGCAACGGCGAACGCACCGGCAATGTCGACATCGCCACCCTGGCCCTGAACCTGCACGCCCAAGGTGTAGACCCGATGATCGACTTCTCCGACATCGACGAGATCCGCCGCACCGTCGAACACTGCACCCGCCTGCCGGTGCACGAACGACACCCGTACGTCGGCGATCTCGTGCACACCGCGTTCTCCGGCACCCATCAGGACGCGATCCGCAAGGGCATGGCCGAACACCGGGCCCGCGCCACCGCCGCGAACCGCCCGGAACGTGAACTGCCGTGGCAGGTGCCGTACCTGCCGATCGACCCCGCCGATATCGGCCGTTCCTACGACGCGGTCATCAGGGTGAACTCCCAGTCCGGCAAGGGCGGCATCGCCTACCTGCTGCACGCGGGCTACGGCCTGGAGTTGCCGCGTCGCCTGCAGATCGACCTCGCCCGGCGCGTCCAGATGCACACAGACGACACCGGCGCCGAGATCACCGCGAAGGAACTTTTCACCCTCTTCGAGGAGTCGTACACGGCCCGCGATCCGCGAATCACCCTGCGGCAGTGGCGGATCACCGGCGAGCGCACCGAGATCACCCTCGACATCGACGGTGCCGAACTGTCCTCGGTCCACCACGGTGTCGGTCCCGTCGAGGCCCTGACCGCCGCGCTCACCGCGGTGGGGCACCCCGTCGAGATCCTGGGCGTGACCCAGCACTCCCTCGACGAGGGCGCCGCCGCCTCCGCCGCGAGCTACCTCGAATACCGCACGCCCACCCGCACGGGATGGGCCTTCGGTCGCGACACCTCGGTGGTCGCCGCCTGCCTGGCGGCGGTCATGAACGCCGTCAACGCGACGGTCTAGCGGTGCTGTCGGGGCGCTCGCCCGCGCGAGCGCCCCGGCCTCCGGTCACCACCAGCCGGTGACGTACATCAGGGCCAGGCTCGACAGGCCGAGGACCAGGCCGAGCAGCCCACCCAGCAGCAGCGGGCGCACCCCGGCGGTCCGCAGCCGCTCAACGCTCAGCGAGGTACCGATCGCGGCCAGTACGACCGCGATGAGCCACCCGCTGACCGCGCCGAGCGGATGGGTCACGGCGGGCGGCAGGATGCCGAGACCCGCGACGAGACTGGCGGCGAGGAACAGCACGACGAACAGCGGGAACGCCTGTCGCAGCGAGCCTTCCGGCGCGCCGGTCTCCGCCGCCAGTCGCCGACGGCCCAGATGCAGGCCCAGACACAGCGGCACGATGGCCAGACTGCGCACCAGCTTCACGATCACCGCGAAATGCGCCGCGCCCGCGCCGAACACGACCCCCGCCGCCAGCACCGAGGACGTGTCGTTGATCGCCGTCCCCGCCCACAGCCCGAACGCCTCCTGGGACATCCCCAGCGCGCGACCCAGCGGCGGATAGATCAGCACCGCCGCCACATTGAAGACGAAGATGGTGCCCAGCGCGTACGCCACGCGCTGCCGATCCGGCCGCATCACCGCCGTGGCCGCGGCGATGGCCGACGCGCCGCAGATGGTGGTGCCCACCGCCACCAGGGTCGCCGACTCGCGGTCGACGGCCAGCATCCGCCCCACCACGAAGGCGGCCACCGCGCCCACCACCAGCGTGCCGATCAGCACGATCGCGGTCTCGCGCCCGACACTGAGCACCGAGCCCACGGGCAGTCCGAGACCGAGCAACACGATCGCCACCCCGAGCAGCCGCTGTCGCGCCACGTCGAGCCCCGGATCGACCACGGCCTCCGCTCCGCGCGTGCGCCGCAGCGCCATCCCCGCCACCGCACCGGCACCCAGGGCCAGCACCGGCGCGCCGACCATGGGCAGTGCCGAGCCCACCGGCGTGGCCACGGCGGCCAGCAGGGCGGCGAGGGTCAGACCGGGAGCGAGAGTCCGTGCGCGATTCACCCCTTCACCTTCGCCGCTCGGAAGATCCCGAGGTAGAGACCACCTTCGGAGGTGAGCATAAGGTCGGCTTATGTCTTCGCGGGCGCGCCGACCCGGCCGGGTGTGCTTTCCTGGAACGGTGCGGAGAGCGACCCGGCTGACCCTCGGCGCCGGAATCGGACTGATGCTCTGGGGCGAATGGGCCAACTGGCGCGCCTCGCGTCGCTTCGTGGGCGAGGTACCCGCGGGCACCGAAGCCGTGGTCGTGCTCGGCTACCGCGACACCGGTCCCCGCGCCAATGCCATGAACCGCTGGCGGGTCCGCGCCGGACTGCGCTCCCTCGACCCCGCCGCCCCCGAATCCCGCCTGGTCCTGTGCGGCGGCGCCTGCGCCGGGCCGGTGAGCGAGGCCGTGCTGATGGCCCGCTACGCGACCGAGGGCCGGGGCTATCGCGGCGAACTCGCCCTCGACGACGCCAGCCGATCTACCTGGGAGAACATCGCTTTCGCGCTGCCGCTGGTGAAGGACGTCGACCGGATCAAGATCGTCTCCCTGCCCACCCACGCCGAGACCGCCCGCCGCTACCTCATCGAGCAGAGCCCCGAACTGGCGGCGCGGCTGGTGCGCGGGCGCGACTACCGGTTCGGCGAGTGGATGCCGCTGAAACCGCTCATCGCCCTCTACGGCGTCGCCAAGGGCATCCGGCGCCGTACCGGCGCCTGATGCGGCGCGCGCGGCGGCGTCACCCATAATCGGCGCATGACCCTGCCGCCCGGAACCCCCGACCTCGAGGTGCTCGACCTCCTGGTGACGGTCGCCGAACTGGGCAGCCTGGGCGCCGCCGCCCGCCGCCACGGCATCAGCCAGCCCGCCGCGAGCATGCGGATCAGCGCGCTGGAACGCCGCCTGCGGGTCAAGCTGCTCGACCGGGGCCCGACCGGCTCGGCGCTCACCGACGCGGGCGAGTCGGTCGTCGCACACGCGCGCACCGTGCTGGCCGCCGTCGGCGATCTGCTCGACGACCTCGGCAGGCTCCGCGCCGAACAGGCTCCCCGCCTGCGCATCGCCGCCTCGAAAACCATTGCCGACCATCGCATTCCGCACTGGCTGGCCGCCCTGCGGGCCGATCACCCCGAGGTGGTCATCGCGCTCGAGGTGGAGAACTCCACCCAGGTCGCGGCCCTGGTCCGCGACGGTGCCGCCGACCTGGGCTTCGTGGAGGGGCCGCACCCACCCGCTGGGTTGGGCAGCCGCATCCTCGGCGCCGACGACCTGGTCGTCGTCGTGGCGCCCGAGCACCCCTGGGCGCGCCGGACCACGCCCGTCACGCTGACCGAACTCGCGGGCACCGCGCTGCTGTGGCGCGAGCCGGGCTCCGGCACCCGCGACACCGTCTGGGATCTGCTCAGCACCGCGGGCGCACCGGCCGGGCCCGCCGCCGAACTGGGCTCGGCGGCCGCCATCGTGGCCGCCGCCCGCACCGGCATGGCACCGGCGGTACTGAGCAGGCTGATCGCCGCGCACGATCTGGACACGGGCGCGCTGATCGAGATCCCCTCGCCCGACAGCGCCCGGCTGACGCGCAAGTTCCGGGCGATCTGGCGCCGCAACACCCCGCCGTCGGGTCCGGCCGAACTGCTCGTCGACCGGGCCGCGCGTCTGGAATCGGCCCGATCCACCGCGCCGGAAAGGTCCGAATCACCGAGGTGAACCGGTCGGTACAGCGAAATGGTGCAGAAGCGGAGCCGACGGCTCTAGTCTGATAGCGCTACGCACTGTGGAGGTTGGATCAATGACGGTCGAGATCGTGACCGAACCGGCGCCGGAGGACCTGTGGACCGGATCGGGCCGCGCGACCGGGACACCGCCGACGTCGATGATCGAGCGGATGACGCTCATCCTCGACGCGTTCGACGCCACCACCCCCACCCTCACCCTGCTGGGCCTGGCCGAACGCACGGGTCTGCCGCGCTCGACCGTGCACCGCATCCTCGATCAGATGATCCGCCTGCGCTGGCTCGCCCACACCCCCGGCGGCTATCGGCTCGGCCTGCGCGTGCTCGAACTCGGCGGGCTGGCCGCCGAACAGAACGAGCTGCGGGAAGTGGTCGGGCCTCTGCTCTACGAGCTGAGCCAGCGCACCGGATTGATCGGACACCTGGCCGTGCTTGACGGTCGCGAGGTGCTGTTCCTCGACCGTTCCGGTGGACGCAGTCGTGTCGCCATCCCGACTCGGGTGGGCGGTCGACTGCCCGCGCACTGTACGGCGGTCGGCAAGGCGTTGCTGGCGACACTGGAACCCGGAATCGCCGAGGCCTCGCTGCGCGGCAACACCGTGCCGAGGACCGCGCGCACCATTGTCGACCGTGCCGAACTGCATCGTGAGCTGACCCGCATCCGCAACCGTCAGGGCGTGGCCGTGGACACCGAGGAATCCCTGCCCGGCGTGGGCTGCGTGGCGGTGCCGATCCGCGGCCGGGGCGTGGCCGTGGCGGCGATCTCGCTGTCGGGCACTGTCCACGGTGACCGCAGCGCCCTCGACACCGCACGCCTGGCGCGGGCGCTGGCCGAGGTCGCCAAGGAGGCGGCCCGCACCCTCGCGCCCCGGCACGGCCGCCCCCTGCCCTGACTCAGCCGCGCGGCACCCGCTGCGCGATCGCGCGCCCGGCCGCCCGGCCGGAGAAGATGCACCCGCCGAGGAACGTGCCCTCGAGCGCGTTGTACCCGTGGACGCCACCGCCACCGAATCCGGCCACCTCGCCCGCGGCGTAGAGACCGGGGAACGCCGAACCGTCGGGCCGCAGCACCTGCGAATCGAGGCCGGTCTGCAGACCACCGAGTGTCTTGCGGGTGAGGACATTGAGCCGCACCGCGATCAGCGGGCCCGCCGCCGGATCGAGAATCCGATGCGGCTTGGCCACCCGGCCCGCCTTGTCACCGAAGTACTTGCGGGCGTTGTGGATCGCGGCCATCTGCGCGTCCTTGGTGTAGGGATTGCGCACCTCCCGGTCCCGCGCGACGATCTGACGCTCCAGATCGGCGGCGTCGAGCCGCGGACCGCGCGCGATCGCGTTCATCCCGTCGACCAGCTCGGCGAGCGTGTCGGCGACGACGAAGTCCACGCCGTGCTGCTTGAACGCCTCCACCGGGCCCGGCGCGCCCTTGGCGACCCGGCTGCGCAGCGTGAGCTTGAGGTCCTTGCCGGTGATATCGGGATTCTGCTCCGACCCCGACAGTGCGAACTCCTTCTCGATGATCGTCTGGTTGAGCACGAACCAGGAGTAGTCGTGTCCGGTCGACAGGATGCGGCGCATGGTCTCGTTGGTGTCGAAACCGGGGAAACACGGTGCGGGCATGCGGATTCCGTCGGCGTCGAACCACAGCGAAGACGGACCGGGAATGATCCGGATGGCGTGGTCGGGCCAGACCGGGTCCCAGTTGTTGATGCCCTCGGTGTAATGCCACATCCGGTCCCGGTTGACCAGCGCCGCCCCCGCCGCCTCGGAGATCCCGAGCATCCGGCCGTCCACATAGGCGGGCACACCGGAGATCATCGTCTCCGGGCACGGGCCCAGCCGCTCGGTGGGCCAGTTGCGGCGGATGAGATCGTGCGCGTGGCCGATCCCGCCCGAGCTGACCAGCACGGCGGGCGCGTGGAAGTCGAACTCGCCCACCACATCCCGGTTGGAAGCGACGCCGCGCTCGGTGTTGCTGTCGGCCAGGACGCTGCCGCGCACCCCGGTGACGGCGCCGTCGGTGACGACCAGTTCGTCGACCCGATGCCGGAAGGCGAAGCGCACCAGCCCTTTCGTCTCACCGACGAGCACCGGTTCGAGGAACACCCGCAGCACCTCCGGCCCGGTACCCCAGGTGAGATGGAAGCGCGGCACGGAATTGCCGTGTCCGTCGGCCAGCCCGCCACCCCGCTCGGCCCAGCCGACCAGGGGCGTGACCCGTAAACCCAAGGCGTGCAGGTAATCCCGCTTCTCGTCGGTGGCGAAGCGCACATACGCCTGCGCCCACTGCCGGGCCATCCGGTCCTCGTCCTCGCGGTCGAAGCCCGCCGAACCCAGCCAGTCCTGCAGGGCCAGTTCGTAGGAGTCCTTGATTCCCAGCCGACGCTGTTCGGGGCTGTCGACGAAGAACAGTCCACCCAGCGACCAGAACGCCTGCCCGCCGAGATTGGCGCGATTCTCCTGGTCGAGCACCAGCACCTTGCGTCCGGCCAGGACGAGCTCGTGGGTGGCGACCAGGCCCGCGAGCCCGGCGCCGACGACAATCGCGTCGGGAGTGAAATCTGCTAGCGGATCAGGCGCTGTGCTCGACATGCCCTGGAACGTAGCATTGGTGGGTCGGGGGTAGGGGAGAAGTCCTGGAAAATGCCCTGACCAGCGATGTTTCATCGAAGAAAGGCATGATTCCATGAAGGTCCGTACCCGCACCGGCGCCGCCGTGCTCACACTCGCCGTCCTGGCGGGGCTCGGCGCCACCTCCTGCTCGAAGACCCGCTGGTGCGAGCGGGATCAGGGCGACGTCCTGGTCGCCGACTCCTACTGCGAACGCGGCGTCGCCGGTTACGAGTGGGAGCCCGACCACGACAAGCCCAAGTACAAGAAGAAGCCCAAGAAGCACTGATTCCGTGCCTGTGGTGTTGCGCCACAGGCGATTCCGAGACTCGATCGTGGCACAAGGGATGCCGACTCCGTGCCATGTCGATGCGGGTCAGCGGGTATTCCCACCCTGAGCGCACCGAATGCCCCTGTGGCGGAAGGTGATCGCTCATTTCTCTATTTCTCACAACGGCGTGAGTGGGTGGGCACGATGACCAACCGGAAGGTACTTCGAATCGGCGTAGGACGGACAGCGCGAGCGCTGGCGGTGGTGCTACTGGCCGCAGGGATCGGGACGGCGATGTCCCAGACGACAGCGATGGCGCAGAACTGCGCGAGCATCGATGTCGTCGTCGCCCGTGGCACCAACGAGCCGGGCTATCTGGGAGCGGTCATCGGTGACCCGCTCTACGCGGTCCTGAGCGCGCAGCTACCGGTCGACACGACCGCCCATCGCGTCGAATATCCCGCCGACCTGCTGGTTCCCTCCTCGGTCAGCGACGGCACCCGGGCGATGACCGGGCATGTGATGGCCCAGGCCGCGGCCTGCCCCGACCAGCGCTTCGTCCTGGTCGGCTATTCGCAGGGCGCCGCGGTGACCCACGGGGTGTTGGGCTCGGGCGCGATGATGCTGCTGCCGGGCATGTACGTGCTGCCGCCGGAACTCTCCTCGCGGGTGGTCGCGGTGCTGCTCTTCGGTGATCCGCTGCGGCTGGTGGGTGCCGGTGTCGCGCCGCTGTACGCCGACCGCACGGCGAACTATTGCGCCGCGGGCGATCCGGTGTGCGCGGGTGGGATCTTCCCGGCCGCGCACGGTGCCTACGGCTGGGCCTTCGGCGCGGCCACCGGGCAGGTGAACGCGCGGCTGTGAGTCCGCCGTTCAGACGGCGGGCATCACCCCGGCCAGGACAGCGCCGATCTGCGCGACCGCGCGATCGACGCTGCCCGTCGGCTGGAACAGATGACTCAATGTCAGCCGCACCATGATCTCGACGATGCCGGTGAGCTCGTCGTCGTCGAGGTCGTCGAAGCGGTACTGCTCGCGCACGGTGGCGGTGAGCGCGGCGACCGCGCGACCGAGCACCGGCTCCGGATCGCTGACCAGCGCGGGCAGCAGGGCGGTGTCGGCGTCCTGGCGGGCCGACAGCACGGCCTTGATCAGGGTGTTGTCGCCCGCGGTCCGCAGCGTGTACTCCGCGGCCGCGCTCATTCCCGCGATCGGCTCGCCGGGATGGGTCGCCAGTGTCTCGGCGATTCCGGCCAGGTAGATCCCGGTCTCGCGCTCGATGAGCGCCTCGGCGAGCGCCTGTTTGGTGCCGATCTCCTTGTACAGCACCGGTCGGCTGATGCCGACCTCCTTGGCCACCCGGGACATGTTCACCGATCCCCAGCCCTCGGTGATGACCATCGTGCGGGCGGCGTCGAGCATGCGATCGCGCAGCAGCTGACGCATTTCGGCGTGAAAGTTCGGCGATTCGGCCACCTCCGCAGCATACATGTGCCGTTCATTCGACACGTTCGTTGACGATATTGCCATTTGTGTATTCATTCGGAACACAACGCGCTATGTTGTAAACGAAGGCGACTTCGGATGGTGATCTGTCCGGGGTCTCGGTGATCAGGAGAATGGCAATGACGACATCTCGTATCGGTGACCACGACGCATCGACCGCGCCCCCGCACTGGCGTGACCCCAAGCGCTACCTCTGGCTGTTCGGCCTGGTCGCCCCCAGCGCCGCGCTGCTCGCGACCGGCTTCGTCGCGGCCTTCAACGCGCTCGGCTGGCAGGCGGTCGCCCCCGTGTGGTGGTGGCTCGGGCCGATCCTGCTCTACGTGCTGCTGCCGACCCTGGACCGGTTCTTCGGCCCCGACGGCGAGAATCCGCCCGAGGAGGTGATGGCGCGACTGGAGAACGACCGGTACTACCGCTACTGCACCTACGCCTACATCCCGCTGCAGATGATCAGCCTCGTGTTCGCCTGCTACCTGTGGACCGCGAGCGATCTGTCCTGGCTCGGCATCGACGGCGGCCTCGGGCTCGCCTCCAAGATCGGCCTGGCGTTCACCATCGGCGCCATGGGCGGGGTCGGCATCAACACCGCGCACGAACTCGGCCACAAGAAGGACGAACTCGAGCGCTGGCTGTCCAAGATCACCCTGGCCCAGACCTTCTACGGCCACTTCTACATCGAGCACAACCGCGGCCACCACGTGCGCGTCGCCACGCCGGAGGACCCGGCCAGCGCCCGGTTCGGCGAATCCTTCTGGGGTTTCCTGCCGCGCAGTGTGTGGGGCAGCCTGACCTCCGCCTGGGAGCTCGAGCGCACCCGTATGCAGCGCCTGGGTGTCAGCGTGTTCTCCCCGCGCAACGACGTGCTCAACGCCTGGTTCATGTCGGTGGTGCTGTGGGGTGGGCTGGTCGCGGTGTTCGGTCCGTCGATCCTGCCGTTCCTGCTGATCCAGGCCATCTACGGATTCTCCCTGCTCGAGACGGTGAACTACCTCGAGCACTACGGGCTGCTGCGGCAGAAGACGGCCTCGGGCCGCTACGAGCGCTGCACCCCCGAGCACAGCTGGAACTCCGACCACATCGTCACCAACATCTTCCTCTACCACCTGCAGCGCCACAGCGACCATCACGCCAACCCCACCCGCCGCTACCAGACCCTGCGGCACATGGACGGCGCCCCCGAGCTGCCCAGCGGCTATGCCAGCCTGATCGGCCTGGCCTACCTGACCCCGCTGTGGCGCAAGGTGATGGACCACCGCGTCCTGGCGCACTACCAGGGCGACATCACCCGCGTGAACATCCAGCCCACGCAGCGCGAGCGGGTTCTGGCGAAGTACGGAGCGGCCTGATGTCCTACGTCTGCCCCGTCTGCGATTACGTCTACGACGAGCGGATCGGCGCTCCCCGTGAGGGTTTCGCGCCCGGCACCGCCTGGGAGTCGATTCCCGACGACTGGTGCTGCCCCGACTGCGGTGTCCGCGAGAAGCTCGACTTCGAACCGAGAGAAGAGGCCTCCCGATGAACGACTACAAGCTCTACCAGTGCGTGCAGTGCGGTTTCGAGTACGACGAGGCGCTGGGCTGGCCCGAGGACGGTATCGAGCCCGGCACCCGCTGGGACGACATCCCCGACGACTGGTCGTGCCCCGACTGCGGGGCGGCCAAGGCCGACTTCGACATGCGGGAGGTGAGCCGAGGATGAGCGGGCGCGTCGTCATCGTGGGCACCGGTGTCGCCGGTGCCACCGCGGCCCAGGCCCTGCGCCGCGAGGGCTATTCCGGCGAGATCGTGCTGCTCGGCGCCGAACCGGACCTGCCCTACCGGCGACCCGCGGTGTCCAAGGAACTGCTGGCCGCCACTGCCTCCTTCGATCGTGTCCTGCTCGAGCCGGTGAAGTTCTGGGCCGACCATGCCATCGACCTGCGTCCGGCCATGCGGGTGGAGTCCGTGGATACCGAGCGGGCGACCGTGCGCCTGCGCACCGGCGAACTGCTCGGTTACGACAGCCTGCTGCTCGCGACCGGCGCCCGCGCCCGCACCCTCGAGACCGGGTCGGCGCGGGTGCACACGCTGCGCACCAGGGCCGATGTCACGGCCTTGCAGTCCGATATCGACGCGGGTGGCTCGCTGCTCGTGCTCGGCGGCGGCCTGATCGGGTGCGAGGTCGCCGCGACCGCACGCGGGCTGGGCGCCCGGGTGACGCTGCTCGAGGCGGGCCCGGCCCTGCTCGACCGGATCGTCCCGGCGGCGGTCTCGGAAACGGTGCGCGCGCTGCATCGCGACCACGGGGTGATCATCGAGAACGCCGTCAGGACAGCTGAACTCGCCGAAGGCGGGGAGGGCGTCACCGCCACGATCGCGGACGGCCGCACCTTCACCGCCGCCGCCGCGCTGATCGCCATCGGTTCGGTGCCCGACACGGCGCTGGCCGAGGCGGCGGGGATCGCGGTGAACGACGGCATCGTCGTCGACCAGCACCACCGCACGTCCGCGCCGGGAGTGTTCGCCGCCGGTGACGTGGCCAGCGGCTTCCACCCGCATCGCGGTGGCTTCGAGCGCGCGCAGCACTGGAACGCCGCGCTGTCCGACGGTGCCGCGGCGGCCAGGGCCATCCTCGGCCTGCCCGTGGCACCCGCCGAGATCCCCTGGGGCTGGACGGACCAGTACGGGGTGTCGATGCAGTTCGCCGGATGGATGCACCCGCACGACGAACTGGTGGTCGACGGTGATCTCGCCGCGCGCGACTTCCTCGCGGTGGCGCTGCGTGACGGGGTTCCGGTCGGTGCGGTCGCCATGGCCCGCCCGCGCGAGCTGCGGGCCGCGCGGGCGCTCATCGCGGCCGGTGATCCGTGGTCGGCCGAGCTCGTCCACGCGCGGTGAGCCTCACCGCTTCTCGGTGATCCGCGGAGCCCGGCGGGGCTGAACTATCCTCGGCACCGCCAGAGTTCCGTGAGAGATCCGAGAGAATGACCGACCTGTCTGCGTTCCCGCTGCCCTTCTTCCTCGCCTACAAGCGTGCGGTCGCACCCGTGCGGACACTGCGGGAGGTGCAGATGACGCGGCTCAGCGCCGCCCTGCGTGCGAAGCCGCGCTGGTTCGTCAAGCGCGACGACCCGACGATCGTGGACAAGTGGACGCGCGAGGCGGCCGAGCAGGGCCTCACCGACGCCCAGATCCGCTATGTCCTGGACGAATTGGCGTACTACGCCGCACGGCGGGACGAGCGCACCGGGATCGAGGTGTCCGGGATCGACGGTGTGTGGCATTCGGACTCGCTGATCGAGGACGAGCTGCGTGCCCGCCTGGCCGAGGCGGTGCGGCCGCTGGAAGAGGTGCCCGAGGCCGAGCGCGACTGGCATCCCGGCTCCGACGGTCAGGTGCTGGATCTGGTTCACCCCTCGCTGTTCTGTTACGTGCGGGGGGTGAGCCTGCCCGCCGACGCGCCGTGGCCGACCACCGAGCGTGGTCTGGCGCGCTCCGCGCTGTCGGAGCGGTTCCAGTGGCTGCCCACCGATGTGGCGGTCGACGCCGACGGTGGGGTCGAGTTCGTCTCCTACGTCAACAATGTCGACCCGGCGGCCCACCGCGACCTGGCGGCGGTACTGCCGGTGCTGTTCGCGCGGATGCGCCCGTTGTTCGAGAACGTCCTCACGGATCTGCGCCATCCGCGGCCGCTACGCATCGAAGCCGACCCCTACAACTGGTACACCGACGAGCCGGTCGAACCCGACGACGAGGCCAGCGACGAGGACTGGGAAGCCTACGAGGAGGCCAGCGACGACTGGTGGCGTAACCGTCGCCCGGTCGTGCCCGACGCCCCGGAATACCGGGCGCCCCAACCGATCACCGACGAGACCCGTGTGGACCTGCGCGGCCGCCGCCTGCAGGTCATCGTCAAACTCGCCACCATTCAGCTGACCCCGGACAAGCCCGCGTACCCCGGTGGGTCCTGGCATGTCGAGGGCATGATGAACGAGCGCATCGTCTCCACCGGCATCTACTACTGGGACTCGGACAACATCACCGACAGCCAGCTCGGTTTCCGTGCGGCCGTGGACGATCCGCGCTACGAGCAGAACGATTCCTCCGGCATGCGCGACGTCTACGGCCTGGCCGACGAGGACCAGCTCAACCAGTACCTCGGCGCGGTCGAGACGAGCCCCGGCCGCTGTCTGGCCTTCCCCAACGTCCTCCAGCACCGCGTCGCCCCCTTCCAGCTGGCCGACCCCACCCGCCCCGGCCACCGCAAGATCCTCGCCTTCTTCCTGATCGACCCCTCCGTCACGATCACCTCCACCGCCGACATCCCACCCCAGCAGCCCGGGTCCCCGACCTCCACCATGACCCGCGCCGAGGCCGAGCGGTACCGCGAGGAACTCATGAAGGAACGCACCTACTTCGTCGACGAACACAACGAAGAGCTCTACGAACGCGAATTCTCCCTCTGCGAACACTGATTCGGCACAGCGGCCGACCGCGTGGCCGCCCGACGGATCAGGGGAGGAGGCTGTCGAGAGTCCGGGCGGCGGAGTCCGGGAGGTAGGCGGCGCACCGGTCGATGAGGGTGCGGAGGGAACGTGCGGCCTCGGGAGCGAGGGCGGCGTGCTGGAGGACGTCCAGTTCGTTGGCGATGGTGAGCACGGCGAAGTCGGTGAGATCGGTGCCGGAGTAGGGCGTGATCTCGCCGGTGAAGCGGTCGGTGATCGGCAGGGCCGATTCGCCGAGGTGTGGGTATGTGGCGGCGCGGTCGCAGGCGCCGTAGTGGTAGACGAGGGATTCGGCGGACGCGCCGACGGCGGTGCGCAGGCGCGGGCGCTGGTCCAGGGGGAGTAGTGGGTGCGGATAGCTGTCGGTGCCGTAGGTGGCGTGGGCCAAGGCGGCGAGGCGGGCCCGGGGACTGCCGCCCAGGGCGGTGACCAGATCGCGGACGCGGCGGAGGTGGTCGAGCAGGTCGCCGCCGGGGTGGTCGATGAGGGCGGCGCCGAGGTCACGCAGCAGCGCCAGGATCGGCCAGGTCGAGGTGGTGTCGGCGAGGACGCGGGCCAGGGACGCGGGCTGGTCGCGCGCGACGAGGTGACCGGCTCCGGGAACGTGGGCGACGGTGGCGTGGGGAGCCAGGGCGAGCAGGTCGGCGGCGTCGTCATCGGTGACCGCGGAGCCCTGATCGCCGCGGACCAGCAGGATCGGCAGGTCGAGACCGGCGGTGATCTGCCGTAGTCGCGGCGCCTGGGTCAGCGTGTCCTCCACGAACTCCCGATAGCGGTCGAGCAAGCCGCCCGCGCCGAGGAAATCACGAACCCGGTCGGGGTCGAGGCCGGGGACGACGTCCACCAGCACCAGGCCCGCGACTTTTGCGCGGGTGCGCGGCTCGGCCAGCGCCGCCACGGCGGCGAGCCCACCCAGCGACGCGCCGACGATCACACAGCCGGGCTCGGCGTCCACCAGCGCGGCGACATCGGCCGCGCACGGCGCGAGCGCGTCCAGGGTGCCGTCGCTGTCACCGTGCCCGCGCTGATCGAACGCCACGCAGCGCAGCCCGTCCGCGACGAGACGGTCGACGACCGGCCGCCACACCCCACGCCGTTCCCCGCCCGCGTGCAGCAGCAGGATCGTCGGCCCGTCACCGACCTCCTCGCCCCGCAGAACGGCATCGGGTCGGACGATGTCCCTGGGCCGGAACTCGTTGTGCTCACGCATGACTCATCCCCCACATCGAGTAGCTCGCCGCCGAGGCTACCTGGCGCGGCCCACCGGGGACAGGCACGGCAGTGCCCGGAGACGCGAGGTAGGGACCGCGCACGACTCGGGCACGACCATCGACAGGTCGTGCCCGAGCGCGAGGTCCGCGTGGACTACCAGTGCACGCCCGGCAGGATGCGGCTGACGCGAGCCGCGGAGCCCGGCACCACCATGAGCGGGGTGAGCACCGGTGCCAGCGCGGTGAGCGCGTTGCGGGACGGCTCGGCGGGGGCGGCCGTTTCGACCGGCTCCGCCACGACCGGCGCGACGGCCGGGGTGCCCTTGGCCGCGTTGGATTCCCCGAACAGGCGGAAGCCGGTGTGCATGATCGTGCGCTTGAGCGACGGCATGAACATCTCCACCGCCTGGGCGAAGGTGCCGACCGGGGTGTCGATGCGGTCGGGCCGCTCCAGCAGCGCGCGCACCACGATGTCGGCGGCCCGCTCCGGCGCGGGCAACGGCAGCGCCCGGTAGAGATCGGTCGGGGCGACCATGGGGGTCCGCACCAGCGGCATCCGGATGGAGGTGAAAGTCACTCCGGCGCCACGGTTCTCGACGGCGGCGATGTCACTGAAGTTGTCCAGGGCCGACTTGCTGGCCGCGTAGGCGGCGAAGCGCGGAACCTTGGTCTGCACCGCGATCGAGGAGATATTGACGATGTGACCGAAGTGCCGCTCCCGCATCGAGGGCAGCAGCGCCAGGATCAGCCGCACCGCCCCGAAGTAGTTCACCGCCATGGTGCGCTCGAAATCGTGCATGCGGTCGACCGAGTTGGCGACCGAACGACGGATCGAACGGCCCGCGTTGTTGATCAGGTAGTCGACGTGCCCGTGCTCGGTGAGCACCTGCCGCACCAGCGTGTCCACGCCCGCGGCGTCGGTGATGTCGCACGGGTAGGTGAACGCGGTGCCGCCCTCGGCGCGCACGGATTCCGCCGCGGCGGTGAGGTCGTCGACGCCGCGCGCCACCATGAGCACGATCGCGCCCCGCCGGGCGACCGCCTGCGCGGTGGCCAGCCCGATGCCCGAGGACGCGCCGGTGATCAGCACCGTCCGGCCCGAGAGCGGATGCGCGTGCGGGGCCGGGCGGCCACGGTTCGGGTCGAGATTTGCCCGCCAGTACGCCCACAGCTTGTCGGCGTAGGTGCCGAAGGCGGGCACGCTCAGCCCGGGCAGCTGGGCCCGGGTCGACTCGGCGACGAACTCGGCGGTGAACCCGACGTGCGGCGCGACCGCCGCCGGAATCCCGGCCTGCTCGAACAGGAAATCGCGCACCGCGTGCGCGCCGGGCACGTGCCCGAGCCCGGTGAGCGCGCGGGCGCTGCCGGGCACCGTGCCGATTCCGGCGGGACCACCGGCGGCCGTGGCCAGCGCGCGGTAGATCTCGCCGAACGGCTGCGGCTCGGGGTTGACCAGGTGGAAGGTGCGCCCGTCCAGGCCGGGGCGGCGCACCAGCCGGACCATCGCCTCGGCGACGTAGTCCACCGGCACCACATTGGTCGCGCCGAGATCGGGCAGCGGCAGCGGCAGTTCGGCGGGCAGCGCCGCCAACGCGGAGATGGCGGAGAAGAAGTAGTAGGGCCCGTCGATCTTGTCCATCTCGCCGGTGCGCGAATCACCGACCACGATGGCCGGGCGGTACACGCGCCAGGTCAGGTCGTCGGCCTCGCGCACCAGCTTCTCGGCCGCGAACTTGGTGCGATGGTACGGCGAGGTGAGGTTCTGGCCGAGATCGAAGTCCTCCTCGAAGAACTTGCCGCGGTGATCGCCCGCGACCGCCACCGAGGACACGTGGTGCAGCACGGCGCCGAGCTTGCGCGCCAGCGCGATCACCGACCGGGTGCCCGCGACATTGGCCGCGTGCGCGGTCTCCTCGTCGGCGGTCATGTCGTAGACCGCGCCCAGATGCAGCACGTGGTCGGCCCGCGGGGCGCCGTCGCCGAGGCCCAGATCGGGGGCCGTGAGGTCACCGACCAGCGCGAACACCCGATCACTGTCGGGATGCCGCGCGGTCAGCTCGGTGAATTTGGCCAGCGACTCGGCACGCACCAGCACGTGCACGATCGCGGTGGGGTCGGCCGCGAGCAGCCCCCGCACCACGCGCCGACCCAGAAATCCGGTTCCGCCTGTCACGATGTAGGAAACCATCGCCCCTCCTGAGGTTTTCGAGAACGCCTGTCGCGCAACAGTGATCCGGCATGCGGCGGTGGATGCGGAGTCGACGGAGCAAGTCCGGCTGCACGGTGGCGGGAAGTAAGAGAACCGGGCACATCGTCGTCCCGGGTACGCCTACCGTACTCGTCAGTAACCTAGCCGGGCAAGCGCGTGGCGGCCGATACCCGTGTGGGGTTTGTCACCCGTTGTCGCAGGTCAAAGGGTGTGTGTGACAGAGAATTTCAGTAACTCCCGGTTTCGGACAACATGCCGCTACCGGGTCGCGAGGACCCGGCAGCGGCACGGGATCAGCGCAGATCGCGGCGCCGGAAAGCGAGGACACCCACCGCCAGACCCACTGCGGCGACGGCGAACAGCCACGCGATCGGCGCCAGTTCGAAGGTCCCGCCGGGCAGCTTGGGCGGATGGACGAACGGCACCAGATCCAGCATCCACTGCGGCAGCCCGCCGAGCGAGCCGAGCAGGAACAGCACGATCATCGCGCTGAGCACCGCCCAGGCGAGCGCCGCGTACTTCGGCACCACACCGAACAGCAGCATCGCGACGGCGGTCAGCACCCACACCGCGGGCAACTGCACCGCGACCGCGCCGAGCGCCTGGCCGACCTTGTCGACGACATCGCCCTCGGTGGCACCCCACACCACACCGATCCCCAGCCCCGACACCAGCAGCGCGACGGCCGGTCCCGCCACCGCGAACAGCAGGTGACTCCCGGCGTAACGCACCCGGCCGACCGCGGTGGCCAGCACCGACTCGGCGCGTCCGGAGTTCTCCTCCTCGGCGAGCCGCAGCACCGACGACACCGAATAGGCGGCCGCCGCGGCGGCGAGCATAGTGATCGCGTACGCGATGAACGACTTCTCCAGATCCACCGAACCGCCGAGCGAGGTGACCACGTCCTTCAGCGTGCCCGAGTCGTCGAGCATGCCGCCGATGCTCTGCACCGCGCCGCCGATCAGCAGACCGTAGAGCCCGAAGCCGACCGTCCAGGCCAGCAGCGAGCCGCGCTGCAACCGCCACGCGAGACCGGTCGGACCGGACAGCGACGCGCTCGCGGTCGCCGGTCCGGCGCGATCGGCCAGCATCCCCGCGCCCAGATCGCGCGTGCGCAGCAGCTGGTAGGCGAGGACGGTGGCGGCGGTGCCGAGCGCGGCCAGCAGGATCAGCACCCACCACCGCTCCTGGGCGAACGGACGGATCTGCAGACACCAGCCCAGCGGCGAGAACCACGACAGCACACCGTTGCCCGCGTCGCCCACCGCCCGCACCGCGAACGCCGCGCCGAGCACCGCGAACGCGACACCCCTGGCGATGCGCGCCCCGCTGCTCACCTGCGCGGCGACGGCGGCGATCGCACCCCAGACGAACCCCGAACCCGCCAGCGCGGCGCCGAAGGCGAGCGAGCCCGCGACGGGCAGATCGGTGGCCATCAGCGAAGCGGCGCAGGCGATTCCGGCCACCGCCGAGGCGCCGAAGGTGAGCAGGAGCGCGCCGGTGAGCCCGGCGAAACGGCCGATGCTGGTGGCGCCGACCAGTTCCGCGCGGCCGGTCTCCTCCTCGACCCGCGTGTGCCGGACGACGGTGAGCACCGCGGCGATGGCGATCAGCGCGTACATCGCGCCCGCCTTCCAGGTGCCGATCGAGCCCAGCGCGGAGCTGAAGACCGGCCCGTACATGGCGACCAGCGCGGGGCTGGCCGCGGTGGTGGTGGCGAACTGGTCCAGTTGCTGTTGGGTGCTATAGAGGTCCTTGATCGAGACGATCTGCAACGCGGGCATCAACCCGATCAGCAACGCCCACAGCGGGGCGATCACCCGGTCACGGCGCAGCGACAGGCGCAGCATCTGCCCGGTGCCCGCGAATTCGCCCGCGCGGGAAGACATTCCGGCGAACGGCGGCCGGGCCGCGAGGGTGGTCATGCGCGCACCGTCGCTTCGGTCGTGTCCTGGTCGACGTGGTAGTGCCGCAGGAACAGGTCTTCGAGGGTGGGTGGCGCGCTGGTCAGGCTGCGGACCCCGGCGTCGCCGAGGACGCGGATGAGCGCGCCCAGGTGCTCGGCGTCGACCTGGCAGCGCAGGGTGGAGCCGTCGCGTTCGACGTCGTCGACGCCGGGCAGGGCGGCCACGTCACCGGGATCACCGGAGAGCTCGGCGGTGATGGCCGTACGACTCAGATGCCGCAGCTGATCCAGCGAACCGGATTCGACCGTGCGGCCCGCCCGGATGATGGTCACCCGGTCGCACAGGTGCTCGACCTCGGACAGGATGTGGCTCGACAACAGCACCGTCGCGCCACGACCCGCCGCCTCGCGCACGCAGTCCTGGAAGACCTGTTCCATCAACGGGTCGAGCCCGGAGGTCGGTTCGTCGAGGATGAGCAGATCCGCGTTGGCCGAGAACGCCGAGACCAGGGCGACCTTCTGCCGGTTGCCCTTGGAATAGGCACGGGACTTCTTGGTGGGATCCAGTTCGAAGCGCTCGATCAGCGCCGCCCGGCGCTGCTGATCGATGCCGCCGCGCATCCGGGCGAGCAGGTCGATCGTCTCGCCGCCCGACAGTGAGGGCCAGAGCGTGACATCGCCGGGGACATAGGCGATCCGGTGGTGCAGGGCGACCGCGTCGGTCCATGGATCGCGCCCGAACAGGGTCGCCTCGCCACCGCTGGCCCGCAGCACGCCGAGCAGCACGCGGATGGTGGTGGACTTGCCCGCGCCGTTGGGGCCGAGGAACCCGTGGATCTCGCCGGGCCGGACCGTGAGGTCCAGGCCGTCCAGGGCGGTGAAACGGCCGAACGTCTTGCGCAGGCCCCGGATCTCGACGACCGGGTCGGAGGTGGCAGTGGGCATCTTCTACTCCTCGGTGAGGGTGTCGAACAGTGTCGAATCGGTGAGCATGCCGTGGGTGTAGAGCTCGAGCGCGGGCATCGTCAGCTCGTCGGACAGATCGCGGATCGCGCTGCGGTAGTCGAGCTTTCCCTCGCGCTGGATACGCATCTGCATGGCCAGGTTCATCGCCCCGACGTGGCAGAGCACGATGTAGCGGGCGCGGGCCGCCGGATCGCGACTGGGCTTGATCATGCCTTCCTCGACGGCGGTCCGCAGGTACTGCTCGGCGTCGCCGATCATGTGCTCGAGCAGTGATTCGGCGAGTGCGCCGCCCGCCTGGAAACTGCGCAGCATGTAGGCGACCAGCGGCGCGTAGACCTCCACCTCGGCCATGGCGTTGAGCATGGCGGTGGGTCCGCTGGTACGGATGACGCGCAGCTTCTCGTCCCGGATGATCTCGAGCACCCGGTCGTCGCACGCCGAGCGCAGCCCGTCCTTGGAACCGAAATGGTGGTTCACCAGCCCGGGAGACACGCCCGCCGCGGCGGCGATGGCCCGGACCCCGACCCCGAATCCCTGTTCGCCGAACAGGTCGATCGCGGTGTCACGGATGCGGGCTGCCGTACTCAGATCGAGGGTTGAACGCATGTTCAATATGTTAAACGCGCGTTCAATTCCTTGGCAACCCCCCGCGTCCGGCTAGGGTCGAAGACATGGCTACCGGCACATCGACGACGGCAGAACACCTCCGCGCGGCACTGGACGGACCGTGGCGCGACATCAGGGAACAGGCGCGCGTGCAGCTCGCCGACGACAGCTTCACCGGCGATCCGGAACTCGACATCCACGCGGCCAGGGCTCGCGTCCTCGAGCAGATGAAGGCCATCGCCACGATGGGGTACCCCGAGCGTGGCTTCCGCTCCGAGAACGGCGGCACCGGCGATCCGGGCGGCGCGGTCACCGGGCTGGAGATGCTGGCCTACACCGACCTGTCACTGTGGGTGAAATCCGGTGTGCAGTGGGGTCTGTTCGGCGGCGCGGTGGAGAACCTGGGCACCGAACGCCACCGCGACTACATCAAGCGGCTCATCTCCCTGGACCTGCTCGGCTGCTTCGCGATGACCGAATCCGGTCACGGCAGCGACGTGGCCGACCTGGAGACCACCGCCACCTACGACCCGGCGACCCAGGAATTCGTCATCCACAGCCCGACCCCGTCGGCGCGCAAGGACTACATCGGCGGCGCCGCCGTGCACGCGCGGATGGCCGCGGTCTTCGCGCAGCTCATCACCGAGGGCAAGAAGCAGGGCGTGCACTGCCTGCTGGTGCCGATCCGCGACGAGCTCGGCGCCGACCTGCCCGGCGTGACGACCTACGACGACGGCCTCAAGGGCGGCCTGCCCGGCGTCGACAACGGCCGCATCGTCTTCGACCAGGTCCGCGTCCCGCGTGAGAACCTGCTCAACCGCTACGCCGATGTTGCCCCGGACGGCACCTACAGCTCCGAGATCGAGAACCCCAGCCGCCGCTTCTTCACCACCCTCGGCACGCTGGTGCGCGGTCGTGTCAGCGTCGGCGGCGCGGCGGCGGCGGGCGCCCGGGTGGCGCTGAGCATCGCCGTGCGCTACGCCCTGGCCCGCAGGCAGTTCGCCGATCCCGACACCGGCGAGGAGACCCTGCTGCTGGACTACCGCAGCCATCAGCGCAGGCTGCTGCCGCTGGTCGCGAAGTCGTTCGCGCTGGCCTTCGCGCAGAACGATCTGGTGCGCCGGATGGACCTCATCCAGAGCGGACACGAGACCGAGCCGGGCGCCCAGCGCGCGCTGGAGAAGCGCGCGGCCGGGTTCAAGGTCGCCCAGACCCGCCACGCGACCCGGGCCATCCAGGAGTGCCGCGAAGCCTGTGGCGGCGCGGGCTATCTCACCGAGAACCGCCTGGTCACCCTCAAGGCCGACACCGATGTGTTCACCACCTTCGAGGGTGACAATGTCGTGCTCACCCAGTTGGTCGCCAAGGAACTGCTCACCGCCTACGCCGACGAGGTCCAAGACCTCGATGCCATGGGCTGGGTGCGGTTCGCCGCCACCATGGCCGGTGACGTGGTGCGCAAGCGCTCCGGGGTGCGTCAGCTCATCCAGACCCTGCGCGACCGCAGCGACGAGACCGTCGACGAGGGCGACCTGTCCAAGCGCTCGGTGCAACTGCAGCTGTTCGCCGACCGCGAGGACTACCTGCTGCGCACCGCCGCGCACCGGCTGCGCGCCAGGGCCGCCGACACCGGCCCCTTCGAGGCATTCAACAACGCCCAGGACCACATCCTGGCGGCCGGTTCGGCGCACATCGACCGGCTCGTGCTCGAGGAGTTCGTCGACGGTATCGCCACCATCGAGGACGAGGAGGCCAGGGAACTGGCCGAGACCGTGTGCGATCTCTACGTCTACGCCACGCTCGAGGAGAACCTGGCCTGGTTCATCATGCACCGGTTCATGTCGGTGGAACGGGCCAAGTCGGTACGTCGCGGCGTGAACGAGCTCGTCGACCGGCTGCGTCCCGACGCGCTCACCCTGGTCGAGGCCATGGGTGTGCCGGAGACCATGCTGCGCGCCGAAATGCTGCACGACGCCAGCGTTTTCGACCGAAGCAAGTGACTCAGCGGCGGCCCTGTCGGGCGGACAGGGCCGCCGCGCACCAGCATCCGGCGATCGCCAGCGCGGCCGCCGCGGCCGCCCCGCCGAGTACATCGGTGAGATGGTGGTAGCCCAGCTCGATCATCCCCACCGCGCTCGACGCCATTGCGAGCAGCGTCAGCATCGCCACCGTGGCGCGCGTTCGCCAGCCGGTCACCAGACAGGCGAACGTCGTCGCGACGGCGACGAGATGGACCGCATGTCCGCTGGGATAGGCGAGATAGTCGTGTAACTGCCTGTCCCACAGGGGTTTCAGTACCCAGGCGTTCACCGCGACCGCGATGCCCGGCACCACGAGCATCGTCACCGCATGCCACCGGCGCCCACGCAGGGCGAACCACGCGCACGCGGCGAGCCACATGCCCACCACCACGGGGGTGTTGCTCGGCGCGACGAGCCAGTGCGCGGCGCCGGGGGAGAGGGCGTCGGTGACCGGGTCCGCGACGGCGGTGTCGAGTGCGGTGGGGCCGCCGTCGGCGGGGAAGGTCAGCGGGAGAGCGACGGTCAGGGCGGCGCCCGCGCCGAGCGCGGTCACCCGGGCGGCGGTCGCGCGGTCGATCACCGCCGTGACGATAGCGGGTGGGTCAGGCCGGACCGTAGGTGAGCACCGCGGTCACCACGAACCACAGCACCCACACGATCGCGATCACCATGCCGATGGCCAGGGTGATCCGCAGGAACGCTCGCCCGAAATCGAGGTCGCCGCTCACCCGGGGGTAGAGCTTCCACGGGCTGTACCAGGGCGCGACCAGCCCGCCGGTCTGCGCCTCGCTCTCCAGCCGGGCTTGCTCCTCGGCATAGGCCTCGGCCTGGGCCTGGGTGGGGCCGCCGTGCCACAGCGTCACGTCCACCGGGCCGAGGAAACCCTCGTTGAGCAGGTCCTGCGGCGCGGGCAGGTAGGGCAGGATGCCCAGACCACGGAAGGCGACGGCGATGTCGTTGGCCGTCCAGAGATTGTGTTCCTTGGCGGCCAGCAGCTCGAAGTACTCCTCGAGCCGGTGCGGATCGTCGGTGACGATCACATCGAAGCTCGGATCGTGCCAGCCCTGGTGCACATCGATCTGCGCCCCGCGCATCGGCACGATCACGCCGAGCCCGTGCACCGCGCGCTGACCCAGCCCGCGCGCGGCCAGATAGTCCTGCAGGGCGAAGGTGTGCTCGCGGGAACGCTCCAGCGGGGTCGACTTCTCCCCGCCCGCGAATCGCGCGATCTCCCCGGAGACCATCCACGGGCCATTGAGCGGGATCTCCAGCACGCCGTCCTGCGGTGCGGTGAAGGTCTCGGCCTCGATCACCACGCAACTGGTCGGCGTCCAGACGATGGCGTCGAAGTGGTGCAGCCGGTCGTTGTGGAACAGGCCACAGTTGATCGTGGCCACCCCGTGCGGGCTGGCCGGATCCTTCCAGGTGCGCAGCCAGTCGATCAGTGCCAGCTCGGCATCGGTGCCTGCCGCATTCTGCACGCGCACGAGCATGGAGTCCGCCCTTCTGGGTCGTTGGCGCCGCCGGGCCGAGAACCGTTGGCGTACATCGTAGCTCGATTACCCGCCGTTGCCGGGCAGGATGCGCGCTGGTGTCAGCTCGGCTCGGCGGCCAGCTCACCGGCCTCGACCGCGGCGACCAGCTCGGCGTGGTCGGCCTCGGTGCGGTCGGCGTAGCGCACCGCGAAGCGGGTGATCGCCGTCTCGAAGCGGTCGTCCTCCTCGCCGTCACCGGCCAGATAGCCCGCCAGGGTGCGCGGGTCGAGCGAGCGCGCGTGCGCCCGGGCCAGCAGGGACCCGGCCAGCCTGCCGTAGTCGTCGAGGTCGTCGGCCGAGAGCCCGGCCGGATCGATACTGCCCTTGAGATTGCGGAACTGGCGCACGATGAACGGCAGCGGCTCGTCCAGCGCGACGGTGGTCCAGCCGAGCAGGATGTCGGTCTCGGACTGCACGGTCCGCGCGCCCGCCACGATCCGCTCGCCCTCGTGCCGGTCCGGGCCAGCGGGCAGAAACGGCGCCAACGCCGACGGACGCGCCTGCTTGACCTGCAGGACCAGCGCCTCGCCGTCGTTGCCGTGCAACAGCGCCACATAGCTGTGCAGCCCGACGCTGCCCGTGCCGACGATCCGGAAGGCCACATCCGAGACCGCGAAGCGGGCCAGCAGGTTGCGCCGCGACTCCCGGATGGTGCCCGCGTACTGCTCGAGCCCGTCGATCACGGCCTCGCGCACCGGATCGGTGACGGCGGTGAGGATCGGCGGATCGCTGACGAAGCGGTGCTTGCGGATGCCGGTCTCGTGGTCGTCGAGATGCTCGGTCCACTTCGCCACCACCTTGGCGCTGGTGTTCTTGCGCGCCTTCTTGGCGGCCTTCTTGAAGTCGTCGAGCAGATCCTCGGCCTTGGCCGCCGCCAGGATCGACTCGTCGGGCAGCGCGCTCCAGGACTGCATGAACGGCATCTCGGCCAGCTCGGCGACGGTCTCGCGGTAGGAGCGGGCGGCATCGCGGGCGGCGCGGGCGCAGTCGTCCTCGTCGGCGCCGCTCTCGCGCCCGGCCAGCACCAGACTGGCCGCCAGCCGTTCCAGATCCCACTCCCACGGGCCCAGGATCGTCTCGTCGAAATCGTTGATGTCCATCACGATCTCACCGCGCTGGGTGCCGTAGAGGCCGAAGTTGGCCGCGTGCGCGTCACCGCAGATCTGCGCGGGCAGGCCACTGTCCGGACCGGCCGCCAGGTCGGCCGCCATCAGCCCGGCGGCGCCGCGGAAGAAGGTGAACGGCGAGGTGGTCATCCGACCGATCCGCAGCGGGATCAGGCTCTCGATCCGGCCCTCGTTGCTGGCCGCGACGAACTCGCGCACCGTCGGCCGGTCCGGGGCGGCGGCGTCCCGGTCGCGCCCGGTCACGGGGGCCCGCTCGGCGGCGGCCCGGCCACGCGCGTGCGCGTCCTCGGCGGAGAGATAGGAGCGCAGATCAATACCACTGTCGGACACGACGGTCCACGGTAGCGGGTCCGGCGGTGATCGGCAGCGCCGTGACGGCGGCGGGAGCCGATCCGATGCGGTGTGTCGGCGTGGCCGGATGGCGCGATCGCGGGTTCGTGCGGTATGCAGGGGCGTGGCAACCGAATCGGGAACGCCGGGCACGCACGACACCGAAACCGGTGGCGTGTTCAGCGACCGCATCCTGACCGTGCCCAATGTGCTGAGCCTGGTGCGGCTGATCGGCATCCCCGTCTTCCTGTGGTTGATGCTGGTCCGTCACGCCGACGGCTGGGCGTTCACGCTGCTGATCGCCAGCGGGGTCACCGACTTCCTCGACGGCAAGCTCGCGCGCCTGCTCGACCAGTCCTCGCGCCTGGGCGCCCTGCTCGATCCGCTCGTGGACCGGCTATACCTGGTCACGACTTTGGTGGCGTTCGTCGCACGTGGGCTCATCCCGTGGTGGATCGCGGTGGTGCTGATCGGGCGCGACCTGGTCCTCACCGCGACGCTGTCGGTCTACCGGCGCCGTGACCTGCCCGCGCCCGAGGTGATCTACCTGGGCAAGGCGGCCACGTTCGCGCTGATGTCGGCACTGCCGTGGCTGCTCACCGGGGAGATGGACTGGGCGGGGGCGGGTTTCGGCTGGGCCTTCGGCTGGGCCCTGCTGATCTGGGGGACGGCCCTGTACGTGTGGACCGGCGCGCTCTACGCCGGACTTGCCGTCGCCGTGGCGCGATCGATACCGCCTGTGCCGCACCGCGGCAGCTAGTCGATACTGTTACGCGCAACGTTGACGACGAAAGGACGTCCAGTGACCCGGACCCCTGAGGATCTGCGCTACACCGAAGAGCACGAATGGGTGCGGCGGACCGGCCCCACGGCGGTGCGTGTGGGCATCACCGACTACGCCCAGTCACAGCTCGGTGACGTGGTGTTCGTCCAGCTGCCCGACGTCGACAAGGACGTGACCGCGGGCGAGAGCATCGCCGAGGTCGAGTCGACCAAGAGCGTGTCGGACATCTACGCCCCGCTCACCGGCAAAGTCGTTGCGGTGAACGAGGATCTGGTCCAGTCGCCGGAGACGTTGAACACCGATCCGTACGAGGACGGCTGGCTGTTCGACCTCGCCTTCGATGACGAGTCGGCACTCGATTCCGTCCTCGGTGAACTGCTGGATGCGGCGGGTTACCAAGGAGTTATCGGGGGCTGAGTCAGCCTTCACAGTTCTCCCTGCACGGGTGCGCCCCGGCAGGGTACGGTCAAAGCCAAGCGGATACGTCGGGGAATCGACGCCGGGATCTTTCCTGGCGATGTGATCGCGCCGGTCGTGTCGCCGAATGAAGCACCTGCTTGCATGGATAATCAGGTTCGAGGAGGAGAGAAACGGTGAGCGAGAACAGGGACCCGGGTTACGGGGAGACCGCGGCCGAGACGACATCGGTCTTCCGCGCGGACTTCCTCAACGAGGTCGACGCGTCGCGCTCCGGAGAGCCGACCGGCGAACAGCCGGTACAGGGCGTCGAGGGCCTGCCGGTCGGCGCGGCCCTCCTGGTGGTCAAGCGCGGCCCGAATGCGGGTTCGCGTTTTCTGCTGGATCAGCCGACCACCTCGGCCGGTCGCCATCCCGACAGTGACATCTTCCTCGATGACGTCACCGTCAGCCGTCGGCACGCGGAGTTCCGTCAGGACGACGATTCCTTCCAGGTCGTCGACGTGGGCAGCCTCAACGGCACCTACGTCAACCGGGAGCCGGTGGACTCCTCGGAGCTGCAGAACGGCGACGAGGTCCAGATCGGCAAGTTCCGGCTGGTCTTCCTGACCGGTCCGCGCGCGCAGGCGAACGAGTCGGCGTCGGGCGCGGGGTCGCGATGACCCCTACGGTGCTGGTGCCCTCGATGGGCACAGTGCTGTGACAGGGGCGGCGCAGTGGGCGCGCGGAGGGATGTCGATCGGCTCCGTGCTCGACCTGCTGCGACCAGATTTTCCTGACATCACCATCTCCAAGATCCGGTTCCTCGAATCCGAGGGCCTGATCCGGCCGGAGCGCACACCCTCGGGTTACCGGCGGTTCTCCGTCGCCGACTACGACCGGCTGCGCTTCGTGCTGACCGCGCAACGCGATCAGTACCTGCCACTGAAGGTGATCAAGGAGCAGTTGGAAGCGATCGACAGCGGTGTGGCGACGCTGGGCGTGCGCGAGGCGCGCGCCCGCGCGCACCACCACGGCGCCGCGGAGGCCGGACAGTCGCTGTCCGGCCCCGCGCGTGCCGAGGCCGCGGCCCCGGCACCGCCCCGGCGATTGGGAGTCGTGCCCGGCGAGATCACCCCGGACGAGTTACGCGTCGATGTCGGGGTGCGGCTGACCAGGAGCGATCTGCTGGACAAGGCGGGAATCGACGACCGATTCCTCGACGATCTGCTGCGCGCGGGACTGATCGTCCCCGGTGCGGGCGGCTTCTTCGAGTCCGACGCGGTGACCTTGGCGCTGGCCGCCAAATCGATGGCCGAGTTCGGGCTCGAGGCCCGGCACCTGCGCGCGTTCAAGCTGGCCGCGGACCGCGAGGCCGCGCTGCTGGCCCAGATCGCCGCGCCGATCGCCAAGAGCCGCGACGCCGACGCGCGTGCCCGCGCCGAGGAGACGGTCCGCGAACTGGCGGCGTTATCGCTGAATCTGCACGCCGCACTGGTCAAGGCCGCGGTGCGCGCCGCCCTGGGCAACTGATACCACCGTCCGGATGAACCGGTATCACCCCGGCAACACGCCGATTTCGGCCCGGACGTCGCCGTTGCGCGCCCGGGAATTCGCCTAGACTCGTGGTACGGCGAGCTGTGCAGCGGTCGTGCCGGCCGGCGGCGAGTATGGGAGGCAGGACAACTCATGAGCGAGATGCGCGTCATCGGCATCCGTGTCGAGCAGCCACAGAACCAGCCCGTGCTGCTGCTGCGGGAGGCGTCGGGAGAGCGGTACCTCCCGATCTGGATCGGGCAGGCCGAGGCCACCGCGATCGTGCTGGAACAGGAGGGGGTCACCCCGATCCGGCCCCTCACCCACGATCTGATCAAGATCCTGATCACCGAGCTCGGGCGCACCCTCAAGGAAGTGCGGATCGTGGATCTGCAGGAGGGCACCTTCTACGCCGATCTCGTCTTCGACGGCGACCTGCGGGTCTCCGCGCGGCCCTCGGACTCGGTCGCCATCGCCCTGCGCGTGGGCTGCCCGATCTTCGCCGAGGAACCGGTGCTGGCCGAGGCCGGACTGGTCATGCCGGACGAGCGCGAGGACGAGGTGGAGAAGTTCAAGGAGTTCCTCGAATCGGTCTCCCCGGACGATTTCAAGGCCACCGACAGCTGAGCTGACCGGGCGATCTTCTACACCTGAAGTAGAGGTCGAGGGAATCGCCGCACGCGGTGCTTGGTGTGACGACTGTGCAGGTCCGACAATGGCAGGAGTAACCTCGAAAGTCGGGCAACATCGGTCGTGTCTGTCGAGACTTCGGATCGTCGGCAAAGGCAAGGAGCGGTCAGTGGAAGAGCAAACGCAGGATGTGGTGCAGCCTGGCTTGTTCCCGGACGACTCGGTGCCGGACGATCTGGTCGGCTACCGGGTACCGAGCGCGTGTCAGGTCGCGGGGATCACTTATCGCCAGCTGGACTACTGGGCCAGGACCGGTCTGGTGGTCCCCTCCATCCGGGGTGCGGCGGGGTCGGGCAGTCAGCGGCTGTACTCGTTCAAGGACATCCTCGTCCTCAAGATCGTCAAACGGCTGCTGGACGCGGGCATCTCTTTACAGAACATCCGCATCGCCGTCGACCACCTGCGCAGCCGCGGGGTGGGCGATCTGGCCGGGATCACCCTGTTCTCCGACGGCACCTCGGTCTACGAGTGCACCTCGCCCGAGGAAGTCGTCGATTTACTGCAGGGCGGGCAGGGCGTCTTCGGCATCGCGGTCAGCGGCGCCATGCGGGAACTGACCGGTGCGATCGCGGACTTCCCCGCCGAGCGGGCCACCGCCATCACCGACCGGCCCGAGGACGAGCTGTCGTTCCGCCGCAAGGCGCGGGAGAACCGCAAGACCGGATAGCCCACGGCACGCGCGAGCGCGTGACGAGCGCTACACCGTGGGTGGAGTGGCGGGTATCGCCGTGCGATTACACTGGGTGGGCGTCGCCGCCGTGCGGGAGAGTCCCGGGGTCTTCGGAGTCCGGGCGCCGAAGGAGCAGCACCTCCCCGTCAATCTCTCAGGCAACAGGGACCGCCCGGTGATTCGACGCCTCTGGAAAGCGGTGGCATCCGGCTGCCCGCCCACGGGGAAAGGGACACGGCCGCCCCGCCGCGTCACCGAATCTCTCAGGCGCACAGACAGAGGGGGAGGGCTGGTACCCGTCGACCTTGTCGACCCGCCCGACCTGGAGCTGCCGTGACCCGTTCGTTCGCCGACCGCCACATCGGACCCGATTCCGGCGAGCTCGCCCGGATTCTCGAGACCGTGGGCGTCGAATCCGTCGACGCGCTGGCCACCGCCGCGCTGCCCGCGACGATCCTGGACGACTCCGGCCTGGCCGCGCTGCCCGCCCCGGCTTCCGAGCACGAGGTGCTCGCCGAACTGGCCGCCCTCGCGCAGGCCAACACCGTGGCCACCTCCATGATCGGCCTGGGCTACTACGACACCCTCACCCCGCCGGTGCTGGTGCGCAATCTGCTGGAGAACCCGGCCTGGTACACCGCCTACACGCCGTATCAGCCCGAGATCAGCCAGGGCCGACTCGAGGCGCTGCTCAACTTCCAGACCATGGTCTCCGATCTGACCGGCATGGACGTGGCCAACGCGTCGATGCTCGACGAGGCGACCGCCGCGGCCGAGGCGATGACCCTGCTGCGCCGCGCGGCCAAGTCCACGTCCGCGCGGCTGCTGATCGACGCCGACCTGTTCCCGCAGACCAAGACCATCCTCGCGACCAGGGCCGAGCCGCTGGGCATTGAAATCGTCGAGGCCGACCTCGCGACCGGGGCGCTGCCCGAGGGCGAGTTCTTCGGCCTACTGGTGCAGACCCCCGGCGCGTCGGGCCGCGTCGTGGACTGGACGCCCGTCTTCACCGCCGCCCACGAGCGGGGCGCGCTGGTCGCCGCGGGCGCCGACCTGCTGGCCATGACCCTGCTCACCCCGCCCGGTGAGCAGGGCGCCGACGTCTGCTTCGGCACCACCCAGCGCTTCGGTGTGCCGATGGGCTTCGGTGGACCGCACGCGGGCTACCTGGCCGTGCGCTCCGCCTTCGCCCGCCAGCTGCCGGGCCGCCTGGTCGGCGTGTCCAAGGACGCCGACGGCGCGCCCGCCTACCGACTGGCCCTGCAGACCCGCGAACAGCACATCCGCCGCGAGAAGGCCACCTCCAACATCTGCACCGCGCAGGTGCTGCTGGCCATCGTGGCGGCCATGTACGCGAGCTACCACGGCGCCGACGGCCTGCGTGCCATCGCCCGTCGGGTGCACGAGCACGCCGCCGCGGTGGCCACCGGGCTCGGCGGCGCGGTCGTGCACGGCGCGTTCTTCGACACCGTGCTCGCCCACGTGCCCGGCGGCGCGGAAGCCGTTGTCGCCAAGGCGAAGTCGAAGGGCATCAACCTGCGTCTCGTCGACGCCGACCACGTCGCGATCGCCTGCGACGAGGCGACCACCGACGCGCACGTCGCCGCCGTCATCGAATCCTTCGGTACCGCGCTGACCCCCGACGCGGGCGTGGGCACCGAACCCGTCGCGATCGAGACCCGTGCCTCGGCGTACCTGACCCATCCCGCGTTCACCCGCTATCACACCGAGACGGCCATGCTGCGCTACCTGCGCTCGCTCTCGGACAAGGACATCGCGCTGGACCGCAGCATGATCCCGCTGGGCTCGTGCACCATGAAGCTCAACGCCACCGCCGAGATGGAGGCCATCACCTGGCCCGGTTTCGCGCGGCTGCACCCCTTCGCGCCCACCGAGGATGTGCCGGGCATCCTCGGGCTCATCGGCGATCTCGAGCGGTGGCTGGCCGAGATCACCGGCTACGACGCGGTGAGCCTGCAGCCCAACGCGGGTAGCCAGGGCGAGTACGCCGGTCTGCTGGCCATCCGCCGCTACCACCTCGATCGTGGCGACGACCATCGCGACACCTGCCTGATCCCCTCCAGCGCGCACGGCACCAACGCCGCCTCGGCGGCCATGGTCGGCATGCGGGTGGAAGTGGTGAAGTGCCGCGAGAACGGTGACGTCGACCTCGACGACCTGCGCGCCAAGATCGCCGACCACGCCGACCGGCTGGCCTGCATCATGATCACCTACCCGTCCACCCACGGCGTCTACGAGCACGAGGTCGCCGAGCTGTGCGCCCTGGTGCACGACGCGGGCGGCCAGGTCTACGTCGACGGCGCCAACCTCAATGCCCTTGTCGGACTGGCCCGTCCGGGCCGCTTCGGCGGCGACGTGAGCCACCTGAACCTGCACAAGACCTTCTGCATTCCGCACGGTGGCGGTGGCCCTGGTGTCGGTCCGGTCGCGGTGCGTGCGCACCTGGCCCAATACCTGCCCGGCGACCCGCGCGAGGCGGGCTCGCACGCGGTGTCGGCCGCGAACTACGGGTCGGCCTCGATCCTGCCGATCACCTGGGCTTACATCCGCCTGATGGGCGCCGAGGGCCTGCGCGCGGCCACGCTGACCGCCATCGCCTCGGCCAACTACATCGCCCGGCGCCTCGACGCCTACTTCCCGGTGCTCTACACCGGGGACAACGGCATGGTCGCCCACGAGTGCATCCTGGATCTGCGCGAGATCACCAAGCAGACCGGCGTCACCGTCGACGATGTGGCCAAGCGCCTGGCCGACTACGGCTTCCACGCCCCGACCATGAGCTTCCCGGTCGCGGGCACGCTGATGGTCGAGCCGACCGAGAGCGAGAACCTCGAGGAACTCGACGAGTTCATCGAGGCCATGATCGCCATCCGCGCCGAGATCGACCAGGTCGGTGCCGGGGTCTGGCCGGTCACCGACAACCCGCTGCGCGGCGCGCCGCACACCGCGGCCAGCCTCGTCGGCGAGTGGGATCACCCGTACAGCCGCGAGATCGCGGTCTACCCGCGCGGCCTCGGGCACACCCGACCCAAGGTGTGGCCGCCGGTGCGCCGCATCGACGGCGCGTTCGGCGACCGCAATCTGGTGTGCTCCTGCCCGCCGCTGGACGCCTACCAGGACTGACCGGGGCGCCTGTTCGCCACCGATGTGCGGGCCCCGCCGATTTGTTCGGCGGGGCTCGCTGTCGTCCGGTGTGGACTTCCCGCCATCCGAAATTCTCGATAGCCGATTCGACCGCCCGTAACGAACTCTGTGTCTTTTTAGGTCGCATTGAGTGAATGTCCAGTACGCGACTTGCGGAAAACAATTCTTCGGTATTTACGGCGAGGTGAATTGACGCGTAACGATCGGGCAGCAACGCGTGACCGCGGGATTAATCCGTTCGGGCGAAATGTCGTTTTCGGCCGACGCGCCGAGCGTAATTGTTACTAGCGTGTTCCCGCCTATTCGTATGCCCGATGTTTGCTGGCAGGCTAGTGTCAGGTGGAAGGTTTCGGCGACGAATCCGCTGGGTACAGGCCCGCGGGCCCGAAAATATGGCAAGGGGACAAGTATGGCCGGTCGGCTGTAGATATTCCGCGTCCACCGGACAGTGTGATACAGGTGGATATGCGGTGATGGGGTCGAATAGTAAGTCGGTAGCCATGCGAGGGGTCGGGTAATCATGGAGTCTGTCGTCAGTCGCGCCGGTAATCAGGATCTGATTCCGCTTTCGTCCGCTCAGTACGGCATGTGGTTCGCCGACAGCGCGTACAGTGGCCCGGCGACCAATATCGCGCAGTACGTCGAGATCGTCGGACCGATCGACATCGCCCTGTTCAACCGCGCGGTCCATCTCGCCGCCGAGGAGACCGAGTCGCTCATGGTGCGGCTGGTGGAAGTGGACGGCGTCCCCTACCAGCTGGTCGATCGCGATATCACCTTCAACGAGCTGGTCCTCGATGTCGGCACCCACCCCGATCCGATGGCCGCCGCGCTGGACTGGATGCGGCGCGACTACACCCGTCGCGTCGACATCACCCAGCATCAGCTCGCCGTCACCCGGCTGATCCGGGTCGCCGAGGACCGGCACCTCTGGTACGCGCGCGCCCATCACCTGGTGATCGACGGCTACGGTGCCTTCAACGTGCTCAGCCGGGTCGCCGAGCACTACAACGCGCTGCGGGAGGACCGCCCCGCCACCCCGCTGGTCGCCGCGGCGCTGCGCGATATCGCGGTGGAGGAAAAGGCGTACCGCGAGGGCTCGCGGTTCGAGACCGATCGCCGGTACTGGCTGGACAAGGTCGCCGGACTGCCCGCGCCCGCCGGACTCTCCGGTCGCGCCGCCCGACCGGGGACGATCGACCGGGTCGGCGCCCGGCAGCTTCCGCCGCACCTGTGTGACCTGCTGGATCGCCGCGCCGCCGCCCTCGACGCCTCGGCGGCCCAGGTGGTGGTCGCCGCGTTCGCCGCGTATTTCACGCGGATGACCGGCGCCGAGGACGTGGTGCTCTCGGTGCCGGTGAGTGCCCGGGTGACGATGCGGCTGCGCAGCGCCGCGGCCATGCTCGCCAATATGGTCCCGATCCGCTTCGCCGTCGACGACACAACCACTGTCGCCGGTCTGGTCGGCGCGGCCACCAGCGAGCTGGTCTCGGCGCTGCGTCACCAGCGCTACCGCTTCGAGGATCTGCGCCGCGAGTCGCCCTCGATCGACAATTCCGCGACGACCTACGGCCCGGTCGTGAACATCCTGTTCTTCGACTCCGAGATCCGCCTGGGCGAGGCCGTCGGCCACTACCACGCGCTCACCTCCGGCGCGCTCGAGGACCTGCAACTCAACCTCTACCGGACCGGCCCGCAGGCCCCGCTGCTGATCGAGCTGCACGGCAACGACAATCTCTACAGCGCACGCGAGATCGACGCGCACGCCGAGACTTTCGTGGAGTTCCTGGAGCGGTTCGCGGCAGCGGAGACGGACACGCCGATCCTGGACCTGCCCGTGGGTGCCGAGGCTCAACCCGTCGACGCCCCCGTGGGTCTCACACCGGACGGAACGCTGGTGGACGCGCTGGCGCGGCAGGCGGCGTCGACGCCGTTCTCGGGCGCGGTCACCGCCGACGGGACGACGCTGACCTATCAGGACCTCGACCAGAGATCCACCCGGCTGGCCCGTCGGCTGATCGACCGTGGTGCCGGACCCGGCGCGTTGGTGGCGGTCGCCCTGCCGCGCGGGGCCGAACTGGTCGTGGCGCTGCTCGCCGTCGTCAAGTCCGGGGCTGGCTTCCTGCCCCTCGACCTCACGCATCCGCGGGAGCGACTGGACTACGTTGTCGGGCAAGCGGATCCGGCCGTGCTGCTGGTCGACGCGCAGACCGTCTCGCTGCTGCCCACGCACCCGCAGACACTGATCCTCGCACCGGACGACGACTCCGACGGGTCCACCGCGCCGATCACCGATGCCGACCGCGGCGCGCCGTTGCGACCCGACGACGCGGCCTACGTCATCTTCACCTCCGGCTCGACCGGCAGGCCGAAGGGCGTGGTCGTCAGTCATCGGTCGGTGGTGACCTATCTCGCGAATGCGACCGCCGCCCTGGACATTCACGCGGGCGACGTGTGGACGTGGCTGCATTCGGTGGCCTTCGACTATTCGATCTGGGAGGTCTTCGGGCCGCTGACCACCGGCGGCCGGATCGTGGTCGTCGACGGGTCGACCGCCCGCGTCCCCGACGAACTGGTCCGGCTGGTGGCCCGGGAGGCGGTGACGGTCTTCAGCCAGACCCCGTCGGCGTTCTACCAGTTCGCCGCCGCGGACCGTCGCTATCGCGCGGCGGGCGTCCCCGACGGCGTGCCCTCGCTCCGGACGGTGGTGCTCTCGGGCGAGGGCCTCGATCCGGCGGCGCTGGCGCCCTGGTACGAGGACAATCCGCTCACCCCGGTGCTGGTCAACAGCTACGGCATCACCGAGACCACGGTGTTCGTCACCCACACGGCACTGGATTCCGGCCGCGCGGTGCCGGGGGCGCCCAGCGCGATCGGCTCGGCCCTGCCCGGGCTGCGCGCCTATGTGCTGGACCGACGGTTACGGCCCGCGCCGGTCGGGGCGTGGGGGGAGATCTATGTCGCCGGAGCGCAGGTGGCGCGGGGATATCTGGGGCAGCCCGCGTTGTCGGCGGGCCGCTTCGTCGCCGATCCATGGGGAGCGCCGGGGGAGCGGATGTATCGCAGCGGTGACCTCGCCCGCCGCACCCACGACGGCGACCTCGAATACCGCGGCCGCGCCGACCAACAGGTGCAGCTGCGCGGTTTCCGCATCGAACTCGACGAGGTACGCGCCGCCCTGCTCACCGACGCCTCGATAGCCGCCGCGGCGGTCGTCGTGCACCGCGCGGGCACCGACGCGGCCCGACTGGTTGGCTATGTCGTGCCGGTCGACGGTGCCGCCGTCGACGTGGATGCCGTTGTCGCGCAGGCGGCTACGCGGCTGCCGGGGTACATGGTCCCCGGCGTGGTGTCGGTGGTGGACGAGCTGCCGTTGACGGTCAACGGCAAACTGGATCTTCGGGCACTGCCCGCGCCCGACGAGACGGTCGCGGCGGGCTATGTGGCCCCGCGAACCGAGATCGAAGAGTGGGTGGCGCAGGCCTTTTCCGAGGTGCTCGGTGTGGAGCGGGTCGGCGCGTTCGACAGCTTCTTCGACGCGGGCGGCAACTCGCTGACCGCCACCGCGGCCGTGGTGCGCCTCGCCGAGGCGACCGGGTGCGCCCTGTCGGTGCGTGATCTGTTCGCCGAACCGACCGTGGCTGGCCTGGCCGAACGCGTCGGCCGAGCCCGCCGTCGCGTCCGCCCCGCCCTGGAGCCCGTGCCACGCACGGCGACGATGCCGCTCGCCCCGGCGCAACAGCGGATGTGGCTGATCAACCGGGCCGAACCGGCGTCCGCGGCCTACAACATCCCGCTCGTGCTGCGCATGACCGGGCGTCTCGAGCCCGAGGCGCTGCGCGCGGCGCTGGGCGATGTCCTGGACCGGCACGAATCGCTGCGGACCCGCTATCCGGCCGTCGACGGTGCCGGGGTCCAGGAGATCCGCACCGTCGCGGATGCCCTGGCCGAGCTGAGTTTCGAGCCCCAACGGGTCGAGTCGAACCATCTCGACGAGCGGGTACGTGACCTGACCACCCAGGGATTCGACGTCACCGCGCGTCCGCCACTGCGGGTGGCCGTCCTCACCACCGATGACCCCGACGTCCATGTGCTCGTCCTGGTGCTGCACCACATCAGCTGCGACGGCGCCTCGCTGGCACCACTGGCCGCCGATGTCGCCGCCGCCTACGCCGCGCGAACGCGGGGACAGGCGCCACACCAGCAGCCGCTGGCCGTACAGTACGCCGACTACGCCGACTGGCATCGGCGCCTGCTCGGTGACGACACCGATCCGGACTCGCTGCTCACCGAGCAGTTGACCTACTGGACAACGCAATTGGCCACGGCCCCGGCTGTACTCGAGATCCCGGCCGACCGTCCCCGGCCCGCGCGCCGTTCACTGCACGGCGGGATCGTCGCCACCGAGCTCGCCACCGCCACCTACACCGGCGTCGAACAGCTCGCGCGCGCCGCGGATGTCACGCCGTTCATGGTCGTACACGCGGCTCTCGCGGTGCTGCTGTCGCGCGTCTCGGGTGCCGCCGACATCGTCATCGGCGCCCCGCTGGCGGGCCGTGGCGACGCGGAACTGGCGCCCCTGGTGGGGATGTTCGTCAACACCGTGGCCCTGCGCACGCCGGTCCGGCGCGAGGAATCGTTCACCGCCTTCCTCGAACGTGTGAAGGATGTCGACCTCGACGCCTTCAGCCACGCCGACGTCCCGTTCGATCGGGTGGTCGAGGCGCTCGACCCGCAGCGCTCGACCGCCTACGCCCCGGTCTGCCAGGTGTATCTGTCCTTCGACAACACCGCACTGCCCCGGCTGACCCTGCCGGATCTCACGGTCGACGTGCTCGATCCCGGCGCGGAACCGGCCAAGGTCGACCTCGTCGTCACCGTCGCCGCCAACGCCGCGGGCACCGGCGACATCGCCTTGCGCGTCAACTACGCGACCGACCTGTTCGACGCGGCCACCGTCGAGCGGCTGGCCGCCCGCCTGGTCCGGATACTCGACGCCGTCGTGGCCGACCCGTCGACGCCGGTCGGCGATGTGGACCTGCTGTCCGACGCGGAACGGACCACGCTGGCCCCGGTGCGCGGTGCCGAGGCCGTCCCCGGCGTGGCCCTGGCCGAGCTGCTGGCGCGGGGCGTGGCGATCTCACCGCACGGTCCCGCGGTGGTGGCGGGCGAAGCGACCATGGATTTCACCGAGCTGGACGAACTGTCGAACCGTTTCGCGCGGCGCCTGCTCGATCAGGGCGCGCGACCCGGCGAGGTGGTGGCCATGGTGCTGCCGCGGTCGGTGGACTTCGTCGTGGCCGTATGGGCCGTCGCGAAGACCGGCGCCGCCCTGGTGCTGATCGATCCGCGCAATCCCCGCGACCGGATCGCGGCCATGCTCGCCGACAGCGGACCACGGGTCGTGCTGACCAGCGCCGAAGTCGAGGACAGGGCGCCCGAGGGGCCGTGGTCGCTGCTGGTGGTCGCCGACCCGGTGTCGCGCGGCATCACCGAGGGCTACCCGGCGGCACCGGTGACCGACCGGGACCGGGGCCGACCGATCCACCCCGGTGACGTCGCGTACGTCATCTACACCTCGGGTACCACCGGCGTGCCCAAGGGCGTCGAGGTCACCAACCAGGGGCTGGCGAATTTCGCCGCCGAACAACAGGAACGCTACGACGTCGACCCCGCCGTGCGCGTCTTGCAGGCCGCCGGACCGGGTTTCGACGCCGTGATGCTGGAAGTGCTCATGGCCCATCCCGGTGGTGGCGCGCTGGTGGTCTCGCCCCCGGACGTCTACGCGGGATCCGATCTGGCGGACCTGATCCGGGCACAGGAGGTGACCCACGCCTTCCTGACGCCCACTGTCATGGCCTCGATGTCACCGACCGGCCTGGAGTGCCTGCGCGTGCTCGTGGCGGGTGGCGAGGCGCTCACCCCGGAGCTCGGCGCCACCTGGGCACCCGGCCGTCGCCTGTTCAACGGATACGGTCCGACCGAGACGACGATCATGGTCGCGATCAGCGACCCGGTCCCCGCCGACGGGCCGATCACCATCGGTGGCCCGATTCGCGGGATCTCCGCGCAGGTACTCGATGCCAGAATGCGCCCGGTGCCGGTCGGGACGGCGGGTGAACTCTATGTCTGCGGTGTGCAATTGGCGCGCGGCTATCTCGGCCGACCCGCGCAGACCGCGGCGAGCTTCGTGGCCGACCCGTGCGGTTCGGGCACCCGGATGTACCGCACCGGCGATCTGGTCCGGTGGACGCCGGAGCTGACGCTGCAATACCTGGGCCGCGCCGACCATCAGGTGAAGATCCGTGGCCAGCGCACCGAACTGGGCGAGATCGAAGCGGTGCTCGCCCAGGACCCGGCGGTGACCCACGCGGTCGTCGTCGTCCACGGCGAGGCCGGGGCGGATCGTCTGGTCGGCTATCTGGTCGGCGCGGGCGTGGACGCCGAGCGGGTCCGCGCCACCGCCCGCGACCGCCTGCCCGCGCACATGGTGCCGGACGTGTGCATGGTGCTGGACCGCTTCCCCCTGACCTCGAGCGGCAAGCTCGACCGCGCCGTCCTGCCCGAGCCGGTGTTCCCGGGCGCCGTCGCCGACATCGCGCCGCGCACCGCCACCGAACGCGTCGTCGCCGGGATCTATCGCGAGGTGCTCGGCGCGCCACGGATCAGCGCGCTGGACAACTTCTTCGACCTCGGCGGGAACTCGCTGACCGCGACCAAGGTCGCGGCCCGGCTGTCCGGGGTGCTCGGTGTCGACATCCCCGTGCGCACCCTGTTCGAGGCGCCGACGGTCGACGCCCTCGCCCGCGAACTGGACACCGCCGCACCCGGTCAGCCCGGCACGCCACGGACACCCCTGGGTCCGCAGCGTCGTCCCGAGCGGATTCCGCTGTCCCCGGCCCAGACCCGCATGTGGTTCCTCAATCGCTTCGACCCCACCGCTGCGGTGTACAACGTGCCGGTCGTCGTCCGGATCTCCGGTCCGCTGGACCTCGACGCCCTCCGCGCCGCGTTCGCCGACGTCGTCACGCGGCACGAGACCCTGCGCACCCGATACCCGGACAGCGACAACGGGCCGTGGCAGGAGATCCTGCCCGCCGAGGCGGTGACCGTCGATCTCATCCCGATCGAGGTCACCGCCGACGAACTCGCCGACCGGATCGCCCAGGAGACCTCGGGCGGATTCGATGTCAGCGCGGCCGTGCCGGTGCGGATCACCCTGTTGCGCACGGCATCCGACGAACACACCCTCGTGCTCTCGGTCCATCACATCGCCACGGACGGCTCCTCGCTCGCCCCGCTGGCCGCCGACATCGCCCGCGCGTACCGGGCCCGCGCTCACGGGGAGGAACCCGGCTGGGCGCCGCTGCCAGTGCAATACGCCGACTACACGCTGTGGCAACGCGAACTACTCGGTGAACCCGACGATCCGGCGAGCCCGACCGCCGAACAGATCCGGTACTGGTGGGCCGCGCTGGCCGACCTGCCGGAAGTCCTCGATCTGCCGACCGACCGTCCGCGCCCCGCGCACCAGTCCTTCCGCGGCGCCGCCCTGACCGCGGTCGTGCCCGCCGATCTGCACCGTGAGCTGGCCGCGGTCGCGCGCGGTCACGACGCGACGGTGTTCATGGTGCTGCACGCCGCGTTCGCGGTGCTGCTGGCCCGGCTCTCGGGCACCGGCGACATCGCGGTGGGCACCCCGGTCGCCGGGCGTGGCGAACCCGCGCTGGACCCGTTGATCGGAATGTTCGTCAACACTCTGGTGCTGCGCGTACACGTCGATCCGGCCGTATCGTTCGGCGAGATCATCGAGCGGGCCAGGGAATGCGATCTCGGGGCCTTCGACAATGCCGCGATCCCATTCGAACGGCTGGTGGAGGAGCTCAACCCACCCCGCAGCACCGCCCACGCGCCCCTGACCCAGGTCGGTTTCTCGTTCCAGAACATCGAGATCCCGACCCTCACCCTGGATGGGCTGACGGCATCGGCCGAACTCGTCGACCCCGGGGTCGCCAAGTACGACCTGCACCTCAACCTCGTCGACACCCTCGACGCCGACGGCGACCCCGGCGACATCGGTGTCGAATTCGGTTACGCGACCGACCTGTTCGACGAGCCCACGGTCGCCTCGGTCTTCGCGCTGTTCCTGCGCGTCCTGCGTGGCGTCGTCGCCGACCCCGGCCTGCCCGTCGGTGACCTGTCACTGTTGGGTCCGGACGATCTCGCCGAACGCGCGGCGCGCGAGACCGGACCCCTACTGCCCGAGGGTGATTCGACCATGGCCGCGCTGTTCGCGAACCAGGTCGCGGCGACACCGGAATTGCCTGCCGTCATCGACGGTACGTCGGGCGAGGTGTTCACCTACCGTGCGTTCGCCGACGAGGTGAACACGCTGGCACGCGTGTTCCTCGGACGCGGTGTCGGACCCGGCAGCCTGATCGCCGTGGCCATGCCGCGCTCGGTGGACCTGCTGCGCACCCTCTACGCTCTGCATGCCGCGGGCGCGGCGTACCTGCCGCTCGACCCGGATCATCCCGTCGACCGACTGCGGGCGGTCCTCACCGCGGCCGTCCCCGACGCCGTCGTGATCGGCCAGGATCTCGACATCCCCACCGGCGCACCGGTCTGGCGCCTCCCGGACCTGACCGGGACCGCCGCATCGACCGCCCCCGTCACCGACGCCGACCGGCATCGCCCCCTGCGCCCCGACGACCTCGCCTACGTGATCTTCACCTCCGGCTCCACCGGTGTCCCGAAGGGCGTGGCGCTCACCCACGCGGCGGTCGCGAACCAGCTGCGGTGGCTGCGTGGCCGATACGGGATCGGCGCCGACGATGTGCTGTTACTGCGCACACCGGTGACCTTCGACCTGTCGGTCTGGGAACTGTTCGCCGCGCCGACCTCCGGCGCCGCGCTGGTGGTCGCCGGTCCCGAGGACCACACCGATCCGGCCGCCGTCGCACGACTCGTCGCCCGGCACGGCGTGACCGTCGTCGACTTCGTGCCCTCGTTGCTCGCGGCCTTCCTCGACCACGCGACGACAGCCGGGCTCGCCACCGTGCGGCAGGTGCTGTGCATCGGTGAGGCCCTCGACGCCGTCACCGTGGACCGGTTCCGTGATGTCTCGGCTGCCCGGATCGACAATCTCTACGGGCCGACCGAGGCCGCCGTGAGCGTCACCGCCCACGCGATCGGTGACCTCGACAGCGCCGTGGTCCCGATCGGCACACCGGAGGCGAATGTCACTGTCCGAGTGCTCGATACACGGCTGCGACCGGTCCCCGACGGGGTCACCGGCGAGCTCTACCTCGGCGGTGTCCAGCTCGCGCGCGGCTACCACGCGCGCCCGGACCTGACCTCGACGGCCTTCGTCGCCGACCCGTACGCCGAGGTCCCCGGCACCCGGCTGTATCGCACCGGTGACCTCGTCCGCTGGGACCGATCCGGTGAACTGCGGTACGTCGGTCGCCGCGACACCCAGGTCAAGATTCGCGGACTGCGCGTCGAACTCGGCGACATCGAAGCCGCACTGCTCGCCGACGCGCGGATCAGCGGCGCCGTCGCCAGGGTCGTCACCGTGGCCGACGAACCGCTGCTGGTGGCCTACGCGGTGAGTCCCGACCCGCTCGACACCGACGCGCTGCGCGCCGTCCTGCTCGCGCGCCTGCCCGCGTATATGGTTCCGGCACAGGTCATCCGGATCCCGGCGATCCCGCTCACCGGCAACGGCAAGATCGACTATCGCGCCCTGCCCATGCCGGACCCACGCGGTGGCGCCACCCGCTATCGCCCGCCCAGCGGACTCACCGAGGAGACGATCGCGACCGTCTTCGGCGAACTCGTGCGGGCACCGTGGATCGGCGCCGACGACAATTTCTTCACCCTCGGCGGCAATTCGCTGCTGGCCACGCGCGCGCTCAGCCGCATCGGCGAGGTGCTCGGTACGACGATCCCGGTGCGCGCGGTCTTCGAGGCGCCGACGGTGGCCGAGCTGGCCCGCTGGATCGAGCGGCAGCGCACGGCGGGGGCGGTCACCGGCCCGGTGGCGGGGCCACGGCCCGACCGGATCCCGCTGTCCCCGGCGCAGAGTCGGATGTGGTTGCTCAATCAGCTCGACCCCGAATCGGCGAGTTATGTGGTGCCCCTCGCCATCCGGATCGGCGGCACGCTCGACACCCTCGCGCTGGCCGCGGCCGTGCACGATGTGCTCGAACGGCACGAAATCCTGCGTACCACCTATCCCGCCGACGACGGCACCCCCGCCCAGGTGGTGCTGACCACCGACGAGGTCGTCGGCGCCTGCGACCTGACGGTGCACCCGGTCGAGGAGATCGACCTCGGCCCACGCCTGCGACAGTTCTTCGGCATCGGGTTCGACGTCGCCACGGGCGCGCCGATCCGGGTCGCGGTCCTGCGGCTGTCCCCGTCGACGCACGTGCTCGCGTTGGCGGTGCACCACATCAACTGCGACGGCTACTCGGTCGCGCCGCTGGCCGCCGACATCATCGAGGCCTATCGGGCACGCGCCGCGGGTGCCGAGCCGGAATGGGCGCCGCTGCCCGTCCAGTTCGCCGACTACGCGCTGTGGCAGCGCGCGGCCCTGGCCGCACCCGACTCGGCCGCCGCCCTCGACCTCACCTACTGGCGGACCCAGCTCGCCGGGATCCCCGACGTCCTCGCCCTGCCCACCGACCGGCCGCGACCGCTCGAACAGTCCCACCGCGGCGCCACCGTCCACGTCACGGTGCCCGCCGAGATCGCCACCGCCGTGGCCGCGCTCGCGCGCAGCGGCGGAGTCACCCCGTTCATGGTGGTGCACACCGCCCTGGCCGTCCTGCTCGCCCAACTCTCCGGGGACGACGACATCACCCTCGGCGTCCCCTACGCCGGACGCGGGGACCGGTCGCTGGACCGGCTCGTCGGCATGTTCGTCAACACGCTCGTGCTGCGCACCCGCGTCCGCCCGGAACAGCGATTCCTCGACCTGCTCGACCTCGCCCGACGCACCGACGTCGAAGCCTTCGAGCACGCCACCGTCCCGTTCGAGCAACTGGTCGAAGTCCTCAATCCCGCACGCTCCACGGCACATTCACCGCTGTTCCAGGTGATGCTCGCCTACCAGAACATGGCGCCCGCCCGGCTCGAACTGCCTGGGCTCGACATCGAATCCCTCGATGCCGGGACCGAGGCGGCGATCGGCGATCTGCTCCTGATGGTCACCGAGGACCGGGGGCCGCGCAACGAGATCACCGGCATGGCCTTGCGCCTGACCTATGCCACCGATCTGTTCGACGAGGACTCCGCGCGCCGCATGGCCGACCAGTTCGTGCGCGTCCTCGACGCCGTCACCACCGACGCCACCGTCGCGGTCGGCGACATCGACCTCGCGGACGACCAACCGGACATCGCCGAACACGAGACCGCCCCCGTGCCGACAGGTCGCACCCTGGTGGACGCCTTCGACGAGCAGGTCGCCCGCACGCCCGACGCCGTCGCGGTGCGGGTCCCCGACGGTCCCACGCTGACCTATCGCGAGTTCGACGCGCGGGTCAACCGGCTGGCCCGCCACCTCATCGCCCTCGGGGCGGGCCCCGAGACCCCGGTCGCGGTCGCGGTGCACCGCTCGATCGAGATGATCACGGCCGTCTACGCCGTCGTGAAGGCGGGCGCCGCGTTCGTGCCCCTGGACCCGGAGCACCCGACCGCGCGGCTGGTCCACGTGCTGCGCGTGGCCGAGCCGCTGCTGGTGGTCACCACCGCGCGCGACGATCGTGGCCTGCCCACCGACATCACCCAGGTGCGCCTCGACGACCTGGACCTGAGCGCGCTGCCCGCCCGACCCGTCACCGACGCCGAGCGCGCCGCACCGCTGCGCCCCGACGACATCGCCTACGTGCTGTTCACCTCCGGGTCGACCGGCGCGCCCAAGGGCGTCGCGCTGACCCACGCGGCGACCATGCATCAGCTGGCCTGGGCGCAGCGCGAGTTCCCGCACGACGAGACCGATGTGGTGCTGCACAAGACGCCGATCACCTTCGACATCGCCGTGTGGGAGTTGTTCTGGCCGTTGCAGACCGGGGCGCGGATCGTCGTCGCCGAACCGGGCGGCCACCGCGACCCCGCCTACCTGGCCGGGGTGATCGCGGCCGAGGAGGTGACCACGGTGCACTTCGTGCCGTCGATGCTCGATGTGCTGCTGGAACATCCGGGCGCCGCGCGGTTGTCGTCGGTGCGCCATCTGTTCCCGGCCGGTGAGGCACTGGCCCGTCGCACCGCGGAACGGGCGCTGCGCGTGTTCGACACCGCCGAGGTGGTCAACTGGTACGGCCCGGCCGAAGCCGAGGTGGTGACCGCCTACCGCTGCGCGACGAATTCGCCGGTGCGCGGCGGTGTTCCGATCGGCTACCCGGTGACGGGCATGCGGCTGCATATCCTGAACCCCCGCCTGCGGCCGGTCCCGGTCGGCGTCGTCGGTGAACTGTACGTGTCCGGCCCGCAGCTGGCCCGCGGCTATCACGGTCGCCCCGACCTCACCGGCGCGATGTTCGTCGCCGACCCGTTCGGCGCACCGGGACAGCGGCTCTACCGCACCGGTGACCTGGTCCGCCGCACGCGGTCCGGCGCGCTGGAATACCACGGCCGCAGCGACTTCCAGGTGAAGTTCCACGGCCAGCGGGTGGAGCCCGGCGATATCGAGGCGGCGCTGCGCACGATCGACGCGGTGGCGCGAGCGGTCGCGGTCGTCACCCCGGACCGGATCACCGCCTTCGTCACCCCGGCCCCGGGTCTCACCCTCGACGGCGGCGCGGTCCGCAAGCAGCTGACCCGCGTGCTGCCCGCCTACCTGGTGCCCGCCACGGTCCGGGTCGTCGACACCCTGCCGCTGACGCCGAGCGGCAAACTGGACCGTGCCGCGCTCGCGCGTCCGGCCCTCGACGACGCCGACGAGAGCCCCGACGGCCGCACCGACCGGGCCGCCCTGCGCGCGAAGATGATCGCGGAATACGTCGCCCGGACCGACCGGGAGGTCGTGCTGGCGAATATCGTCGCCGAGATCGTCGGCGCGGATCACGTGAGCGTCGCGGCGGATCTTTTCGACATCGGCATCAACTCGCTCTCGGCCGCCCAGGTCGCGGCCCGCGCGGAAGCCGCCCTGCGGGTGCGGGTGCGGGTCCGCGACATCTTCGACGCCCCGAGCATCGCCGAACTCGCGGAACGGATCGCGCTGCGGGACCGCTACTCCGGCGTGCCCCTGGTCCGCCACGCCGACCGGGACGAGATCCCGCTGGCGGCGGCACAGCGTCGGATCTGGATCCTCAACCAGCTCGACCCCGACTCGGGGGCCTACAACATCTGCTTCGCGGCCCGGCTGACCGGCCCGCTCGACATCCGCGCGCTGCGCGCGGCGATGGCCGACGTGGTGACACGCCACGAACCACTGCGCACCATCTATCCCGACGTCCAGGGCACCCCGCACCAGCTCGTCCGCGACACCGCGGTGGGCCTGCCCGAGCTGGAGCCGGTCGAGATCAGCGACCCGGCCCGACTCGCCGCCGAACTGCGCACCGCGGTGGAGTCCGGATTCGATGTCGCCCGGACCGCGCCGGTACGCGCCGGTCTGTATCGCACCGGCCGCGACGAACACGTCCTCGTAGTGGTCGTGCACCACATCGCCGCCGACGGCGCCTCGATGGCACCGCTGGCCCGTGATGTCTTCGCCGCCTACCGATCCCGCCGTTTCGGCGGGGAGCCCGAATGGCCCGCGCTGCCGGTCGACTACGCCGACTACGCGCGCTGGCAGCAGGAGAGCCTCGGCGCCGAGGACGACCCCGCCTCCCTGGCGGCCCGGCAGATCGCCTACTGGCGGGAGGTCCTCGCCGACGCGCCGGAACTGCTCGAACTCCCGACCGACCGACCCCGGCCCGCGGTGCTGTCCATGACCGGCGGACGGGTGGAGTTCACGGTCGAACCCGGTCTGCACGAGGCGATCGTCGAGCTCGCGCTGCGCGAGGGTGTCACGGTGTTCATGGTCGTGCACGCCGCGCTCGCCCTCCTGCTCGGCCGCACCGCCCACAGCGCCGACGTGTCCATCGGCACCCCGGTCGCGGGCCGTGGCAGGCCCGAACTCGATGATCTGGTGGGCATGTTCGTCAATACGGTGGTGCTGCGCACGCCGATCGATGAGGAACTGCCGCTGCGCGAATTCCTCGCCGGGCTGCGCGATATCGACCTTGACGCCCTCGCCAACGCCGATGTGCCCTTCGACCGCCTGGCCGAGCTGCTCGACCGGTCCCGGTCCACCGCGTATTCGCCGCTGTACCAGGTACTGCTCGGTTTCCGGAATGTCGAGACCACGGCGTTCGAACTCGACGACATCAGCGTGGAGGTGCTCGATCCGGGCGTCGCCCAGGCCAAGACCGACCTCACCGTCTTGATGAGTGAACTGGGCGCCGGTGCCGGGATGCGCGGCGAGATCGTCTACGCGACCGACCTTTTCGACGACTCCACCGCGACCCGTTTCGCCGACCGCCTGGTGCGGGTGCTCACGGCGATGACGGCGCGGCCGGAGGCGAGGATCGGCGCCATCGACCTGCTCAGCGATGAGGAGGCAGCACACCTGCTGCCCGCCGGGCAGTCGGCCGCCGTCCCGCCGCGAACCCTGCCCGCGCTGCTCTCCGCGGCCGTGGCACCGGCGGCGGTCGCCCTCGTCGGCGCCGAGGAGACCCTCACCTACGGCGAGCTCGACGCCCGCTCCGACCGGCTCGCCGCCTTCCTGACGGCGGCCGGTGCGCGCACCGGAACCTTTGTCGCGCTGGCACTTCCGCGTTCGGTGGACTACCACGTGGCGCTCTGGGCGGTCGCGAAGACCGGCGCCGCCTTCGTCCCGATGGATCTGCGCTATCCCGCCGACCGCCTGGCCCACATGGCCGAGGACTCCGGCGCCCGGCTCGGTCTCACCCTGCGCTCGGCACGGACGGGTGGCACCGAACTTCCCGCCTCGGTGGAGTGGGTGTGCGTCGACGACCCCGACGTCCGCGCGCGAGCGGCCGCCGCGCACCGCGACGGTGTCCCGGTGCCCGCTCGGCCGGTGCGTCTCGACGACGCGGCGTACGTGATCTACACCTCCGGCTCCACCGGCCTGCCGAAGGGTGTCGTCGTCACCCACGAGGGCCTGGCCACGCTGGCGGCCGAACAGGACGAGCACTATCGAATGGACCGCACCTCGCGCGTCCTGCAGGTCGCCTCGCCCGCCTTCGACGCGGTCCTCATGGAATCGCTCATGGCCTACACCGCGCACGCCACGCTGGTGATCTCACCCGCCGACGTGTTCGGCGGTCCGGAACTGGCCGACCTGATCCGCAGCCAGCGCGTCACCCACGCCTTCCTGACCCCGAGCGTGCTGGCCACCCTGCCACCGGCGGGCCTCGACTCGCTGTGCATGCTGACGGTGGGCGGCGAGGCGGTCTCGGCCGAACTGATCGCCACCTGGGCGCCGGGCCGCCGCTTCCACAATGTGTACGGCCCGACCGAGACGACGGTCGCGGTCTCGGTCAGCCCCGAACTGGACCCCGGCGACCCGATCACCATCGGCGCGCCCATGCGCGGCGTCCGGGCGGTGGTCCTGGACCGGCGGCTGCGCCCGGTGCCGATCGGGGTGGCGGGCGAACTGTATCTGGCCGGGAACGCGCTGGCACGGGGCTATCTGAACCGGCACGGCGTGACCGCGACGGCCTTCGTCGCCGATCCGTTCGGGACGCCGGGCACCCGCATGTACCGCACCGGCGACCTGGTGCGCTGGACGGGCGAGCACACCCTGGAATACCTGGGCCGCGCCGACTTCCAGGTGAAGATCCGCGGTCAGCGCGTGGAACTCGGGGAGATCGACGCCGCGCTGATCGGCTGCCCCGATGTCGGCGCCGCGGTCACCGTGAGCAGGCGCGGCGCCGCCGGACAGCCGACCCTGGCCGCCTACGTCGTGCCCGCGGACGGCACCACACTCGATGTGTCGTCCCTGCGCGACCGGATCGCGGCCGCGCTACCCGAACACATGGTGCCCTCCGCGATCACGGTGCTCGACGAGATGCCGATGTCGGCGACCGGAAAGATCGACCGGCGCGCCCTGCCCGAGCCGGTGGCCGAGCCGTCGCCGACGGGGACGGCGCCCGCCTCCGACCTGGAGGCGACCATCGCGGCCATCTTCGCCGACGTCCTCGGACTGGCGACGGTCGGCACCGAGGACTCGTTCTTCGCGCTCGGCGGTGACTCGATCATGTCCATCCAGCTCGCCGCCCGGTTGAAGACCGCCGGGGTGGTCGTCACCGCACGAGACATCTTCGAGCACAGGACAGTTCGCGGCCTCGCGACCGTGGCCGAGGCCGCCGGACACGAGACCCTCGCCGAACTCGACGGCGGCGGCATCGGCGCGGTCGCGCGCACGCCGATCGTGTCGTGGTTCCTCGGCAGGCCGGGCGGTGACCGCTTCGCCCAGTCCCTGCTGGTCGACCTGCCCGGTGACGCCCGCCGCGACGATGTGGTCGCGACCGTGCGCGCCGTCCTCGACAGGCACGACATGCTGCGCGCCCGACTGGCGACCGACCACCTCGAGGTCCTGCCTCAGGGCGCGGTCGACGCGGACCGGGTGGTGTCGGTGCGGACCTTCGGGGCCGAAAGTGCGCCGGCCAGTGCGGGTTTCACGGCCGAGGTCGAGACCGCACTGGGGGAAGCGTCGGCGCGGCTGAACCCGGCGGACGGCGTGCTGGCGCAGGTGGTGTGTCTGCTTCCCGAGCCCGGCGTCCGGGCCGCCGGACGGGCACTGATCGTCGTGCACCATCTCGCCGTCGACGGGGTGTCGTGGCGAATCCTGATCCCGGACTTCGTCACCGCCTGGCAGCAGGTCGCCGAGGGCCGCCCGGTCGCGCTGCCGGAGGTGGGGACATCGATGCGCCGGTGGGCCGAGGCCCTGGCCGACGCGGCAGCCGAGCGGGTGGGGGAGCTCGCACTCTGGCAGGAGATGGGCGAACGCCCGGAACCGCCGCTGGGACGGGCCGTGTTCGACCCGGCCGTGGACGTGCACGCGACCGTCGCCCAGACGACACTGACCCTGCCCGCCGCGCTCACCTCGGCGCTGCTCGGCGAGGTACCCCGCGCGGCCCGCGCCAGCACCGACGACGCGCTGCTCGCCGGACTCGCCCTGGCCCTGGGTCGTTGGTGTCGGCGCCGCGGTCTCGAACACTCGGGGACGCGCATCCTGCTGGAGAGCCACGGCCGCGAGGAACAGCTCGCACCCGGCGCGGATCTGTCCCGCACGGTCGGCTGGTTCACCAGCGCGTACCCGGTGGACCTCGTCGTGGCCGATGCCGATCCGCGCGCCGCCGTGAAGGCCGTCAAACAGCGTCTGCGCACCATCCCCGACAAGGGCATCGGCTACGGCCTGCTGCGTCACCTGCACGCCGCGTCGGCCGACGCGCTGGCCGCCCTGCCCGAACCCCAGATCAGTTTCAACAATCTCGGCCGGGCGGGCGTCGATCTCGCCGCCCTGTCGGGCGTCGCCTGGGTCCCCGCGCCGGAAGACTTCGACCGGAGCGCGTCCTTCGACCCCGACATGCCCGCCGCCGCCCCGCTGACCATTGACACGAGTATCACCGACACCCCGGATGGACCGGTCCTGTCGGCGCGGATCGGTTACGCGACAAGGCTTCTCGACGGTGACGAGGTCGAGGACCTGCTCGGCGAGTGGCTGTCCGCGCTCACCGAGATCGCCGATACCGCCAGACGCGACAGCGAGTGGGGTCTCACCCCGTCCGATGTCCCGCTGGTCGCGCTGACCCAGGACGACCTGGACGACCTCACCGCCCGCTACGGCCCGCTCGACGCGGTCTGGTCGCTGGCACCGTTGCAGAGCGGCCTGCTGTTCCACGCCGAACTGGCGGCGGGCGCGCTGGACGTCTACACCGCCCAATCCACCATGACGCTCACCGGCGCCGTGGACGAGACCCGGCTGCGCCGGTCCGCCCACGCCCTGCTTGAGCGGCACCCGAATCTGCGCGCCGCGTTCACCCGCACGGCGAACGGAACCGCCGTGCAGGTGATTCCGGTCGACGCGCCGCCCCACTGGCGCACGGTCGACGCCACCATCGACGCGCTGCCGGAGATCCTCGCGACCGAGCGGGCCGCGGCCTTCGATCCCACCGACCCGCCGCTGGTGCGATTCGTGCTGGTCACGGTGTCGCCCACCGAATTCCGGCTGATCCTCACCGCCCACCACCTCCTGCTCGACGGCTGGTCGCTGCCACTGCTGCTGCGCGACCTGATCGGGCTGTACGCGGCCGACGCGCAGGCCGCGCTGCTGCCCGGCGTGCCGTCCTACGGCGAGTACCTGCACTGGCTCGACCGCCACGACAGTGTGACGGGCGTGGCGGTGTGGCGCGACGCGCTGAGCGGGTTCACCGAGCCCGCCCTGGTGGCCGGGACCGGCGGCGCGGCGACCGTCGACATCCCCGTCGACCTCACCCTCGACCTCGACCCCGACCTGGACCTCGCCCTGGCCGATTTCGCCAGGGCGCACGGTGTCACCATGGCGACCCTCGTCCAATTCGCCTGGGCGACAGTGCTGGCCAACCGGCTCGGCCGCGAACGCGTCGTGGTCGGTGAGACCGTCTCCGGACGACCCGCCGACCTGTCCGGCGTCGAATCGATGATCGGCCTGTTCGTCAACACCGTGCCGGTGCCCGTGCACGTGCGCCCGGACCGCACCTTCGCCCAGGCGTTGGAACGGTCGCAGGCGGACAAGACCCGCCTGCTCGACCACCACCACATCGCGCTGTCCGACATCATGGCCGCCGTCGGCGGGGGCGCGTTGTTCGACACCCTGGTGGCCTACGAGTCCTACCCGGTCGACAGCAGCGGGCTCGGCGACGCCGACATCGACGGCATGCGGGTCACCGCCGTCGACGGCACCGACGCCGCCCACTATCCGATCACCGTGCAGGCGCACCACACCGACACCCTGCACGTCCGCGTGCGCTACCAGCCGTCGCGGGTCGACGCGACCACCGCCGCCGACCTCGCCGACCGGATGGAACGGGTGCTGCGCGCGATCGCGACCGACCCGGACACCCGCGTCGGCGACCTGGACCTGCTGGCACCGGCCGAACACGCGGCCCTGGTCCCCGCCAGGGGCGCGGCGAGCGTGCCGCCCGAGCCCCTCACCGAGCTGCTCCGGCGCGGGCTCGCCCTCCGTCCCGACGGGGTCGCGGTGGTGTGCGGCACCGAACGGCTCACCTACGCCGAACTGGACGCCAGGGCACACCGACTGGCCGACCGGCTCAGTGCGAGCAGCGTCGCACGTGGGGACACCGTCGGCGTGGTCATGCCGCGCTCGATCGACCTGATCACCACGATCTGGGCGGTCGCCGAGCTCGGCGCGGCCTGTGCGCTGCTCGACCCACGCAACCCGGCCGAACGGCTCGCGGTGATGCTGTCCGACTGCGGCGCCCGTGTGGTCGCCACCGTGACGGACACGAATGGCACTGTGCCCGAAGGGGAGTGGGGTCGCCTACTCGTGGATGAACCCGCGCCCGAAGCGCCGGATGTCCGGATGCTCGCTGCTCCGGCACGAGCTACCGACACGGCCTACATCATCTACACCTCTGGCACCACCGGCACCCCGAAGGGCGTCGCCGTGACCGCCTCCGGGCTCGCGAGCTTCGCCGCCGAACAGCGGGAGCGCTACCACGTGACACCGGATTCGCGGGTATTGCAGTGCGCGGCACCGGGTTTCGACGCCGTCATGCTCGAGGTGCTGATGGCGCATCCGCACGGTGCGACGCTCGTGGTGTCGCCCCCTGATGTCTTCGCCGGTGCGGAACTGTCCGCGGTGATCCGCGACCAGGGCGTCACCCACGCCTTCCTGACCCCGACGGTGCTGGCGACCATGTCGCCCGAGGGGCTCGAGGGTCTGCGCGTGCTCGTCGCGGGCGGAGAAGCCGTGTCGACCGAACTCGCCGCCGCGTGGGCACCCGGCCGGGAACTGTTCAACGGCTACGGGCCCACCGAGACGACCATCATGGTCGCCATCAGCGATCCGCTGCGCGCGGGGGAGATGGTCACCCTGGGCGGCCCGATCCGTGGCACCACGGCGGTGGTGTTGGACGCGCGGCTGCGCCCGGTCCCGGTCGGCGTGACCGGCGAACTGTACATCGGCGGGGTCCAACTGGCCCGCGGCTATCTCGGGCGCGCCGACGCCACCGCGGCGAGCTTCGTCGCGAACCCCTACGAACCGGGACAGCGGCTGTATCGCACCGGCGATCGGGTCCGGTGGACCGCCGAGCACACCCTCGAATACCTCGGCCGCGCCGACCATCAGGTCAAGATCCGGGGCCAGCGCATCGAACTCGGCGAGATCGAAACGGTCCTCACCGAGCACCCGGACGTCACCCACGCGGTTGCCCTAATTCGAGCCGACGCCCAGGGGACCGACCGGCTCGTCGGCTACCTCACCGGCGACACGGTCGACCCCGAGCGGGTCCGGGCCTGGGCCAGGGGCAGACTGCCCGCGCCGATGGTGCCCGAGCGATGCGTTGCGCTGGAACGGCTTCCGCTGACCACCACCGGCAAGCTCGATCGCGCGGCGCTCCCCGTGCCGGTCTTCGCGCCGGGCGCGGGCTACCTGGCCCCGGCCACCGAGACCGAACAGGTCGTCGCCGACATCTGCGCCGAGGTCCTCGATCTCGAGCGGGTGGGTATGCGCGCCGACTTCTTCGACCTCGGCGGAAACTCGCTGACCGCGACACGGGTGACCGCACGGCTCAGTTCCGCGCTGGGCGTGCGGGTCTCGGTCCGCGACCTGTTCGAGTTCCCGGTCCTGGCCGACCTCGCGACCCATCTGACCGGCCGTGACCAGGTCGGACGACCGGCGTTGATCCGGCGTACCGATGACGCGCCGGTCCCGCTGTCGCCCGCACAGTTGCGGATGTGGTTCCTCAACCAGTTCGACGCGTCGGTGGGCGCCTACAACGTGCCCCTGGTGATCCGTCTGACCGGTGCCCTCGACCTGTCCGCCCTGCGGACCGCGTGCGCGCTGGTCATCGGCAGGCACGAGTCGCTGCGGACGAAATTCCCGGCGGTGAACGGGGTGCCGCGCCAGATCGTCGTCGACACCGAGGAGGTCGTGCCCGTCCTGCGACCCGTCGTGATCGAGGAATCGGTGCTGCCCAAGGCGGTGGCCACCGTGGTGTCGGCCGCCTTCCAGGTGACCGAGGCGCCGCCGGTGCGGGCCGAACTGTTCGAAGTGGGCCGGGACGATCACGTGCTGGTCATCGCCGTGCACCACATCTGCGCGGACGGCCTGTCGATGATCCCGCTGGCCCGCGATGTCGCCGCCGCCTATCACGCCGCGACGACCGCGACCGAGCCCGCCTGGCCCGCACTGTCGGTCCAGTACCCCGACTACGCGCTGTGGCAGCACGAGGTCCTCGGCGACGCGAGCGATCCCGCTTCGCCGCTGGCGCGTCAGCTGGACTACTGGCGGACGACGTTGGCCGGGCTGCCGGAACTGCTCGAACTGCCCACCGACCGACCCCGCCCGCCGGTGGCCTCGATGCGCGGTCAGGCGTTCGAGTTCACGATCGGCGCGCCGTTGCAGGAGCGGATCGGCGCCGTCGCCCGCGCGGCGGGCGCGACACCGTTCATGGTCGCGCACGCCGCCCTGAGCGTGCTGCTGGCGCGCCTGGCCGACACCGAGGACGTGGCCGTCGGCACGCCGATGTCCGGTCGCGGGGAACGCGAACTCGATGATCTGATCGGCATGTTCGTCAACACCGTCGTCCTGCGCACCGCGGTGCGGCCGGGCGATCCGTTCGCGGCGCTGCTGGCGACGGTCAGGGCGGCGGATCTGGCCGCCATGGCCCACGCGGACGTGCCGTTCGAGCAGGTCGTGGAGGCGATCAACCCGCCGAGGTCCACCGCGCACCTGCCGCTGTACCAGGTGACCATCGACTACCAGAACCTCGACGAGGCCGTTCTCGCCCTGCCCGGGCTCGCGGTGGAGCCGGTCGAGAACTACTTCGAACAGGCCCAGTCGGACCTGAACGTGAAACTGGTCGAACGCTACGACCCCGAGGGCAGGCCGCTGGGCATCGTCGGCCGATTGACCTACGCCACCGACCTGTTCACCGACGAGTCGATGGAACGGTTCGCCCGCTGGTACATCCGCGTCCTGGAGGCAGTCACCGCCGAACCCGAGGCCGTCGTGGGCGACATCGAGTTCCTGGAACCGCGCCAGCGACGCGAATTGCTCGACGCCGCAGGCGAACCGGGCGTCGAGGTGCCTGCGGCGACCATCGGCGAGCTGTTCACACGGCGGGTCGCGCGCACGCCCGACGCGGTCGCGGTGACCGACGGCACGACGAGCATGACCTACCGGGAACTCGACCGACGCGCCCGCGCGGTCGCCACCCGCCTGATCGCGGGCGGAGCCGGACCGGAAACACTGGTGGCCGTGGCACTGCCGCGTACCACCGATCTGGTGGTCGGCCTGCTCGGCGTGGTGCTCTCGGGAGCGGGCTATCTTCCGCTGGACGTGGCCTATCCGGCCGAACGTCTCCGCTTCGTCCTCACCGACGCGGACCCGGTGGCACTGCTGACCTGGTCCGGATTACCGGGCGAGTTCCCCGAATTCGACGGTCCCGTCGTGCATCTCGATGACGACACCGAGGTCGCGAACGCGATGGCTCTCGCGCCCCGGCCCGACAACCTCGCCTACATGATCTACACCTCGGGCTCGACCGGGCGTCCGAAGGGGGTGGCCGTCACCCACCGTGACGTGGTCACCCTGCTCACCAACGCGAACGAGAAGTTCGACGTCGGACCCGACGACGTGTGGACGCTGTTCCACTCCTACGCCTTCGACTTCGCGGTCTGGGAGATGTGGGGCGCGCTGCTCTCGGGTGGACGCGTGGTGGTCGTCGACTACGAAACATCCAGGACACCCGACGCGTTCCTCGACCTGGTGGCCAGGGAACGGGTCACCGTGCTGAGCCAGACACCTTCGGCCTTCTACGGCTTCGCCGAAGCGGAGGGACGGCGCCGGGAAGCCGGTGGCGGCGACCTGGCACTGCGCTACGTCGTCTTCGGCGGCGAGGCGCTCGATGTCGGCCGGTTGAACGGATGGTTCGCGGCGCACCCGAGTGGATCGCCGCGGCTGGTGAACATGTACGGCATCACCGAGACGACCGTCCACGTGAGTTTCGCCGAGGTCGAGGGCGAGCGGGTCGGCGGGATCGGTGCCGCGCTGCCGGGCATGGCGGTCCACGTACTCGACGGGCGCCTGCGGCCCGTGCCGGTCGGTGTCACCGGTGAGCTATACATCGGCGGCGACCAGCTGGCCCGCGGTTACCGTGGCGCCGCCGCGCTGACGGCGAACCGATTCGTGGCCGCCCCGTTCGGTACGCCGGGCAGCCGGATGTACCGCGCGGGCGACCTCGGCCGGTGGCATCGCGGACCCGACGGGCTCGAACTCGAATATCTGGGCCGGGCCGACGCCCAGATCCAATTGCGGGGCTTCCGTATCGAATTGGGCGAGGTGGAGTCGGCGTTGCTGCGTCTTCCTGGGGTCGCGCAGGCGGCTGCCGCGGTGCACCGGCACGCCAGGGACGTCGATCAGCTGATCGGCTACGTGGTGCCCGCGGCCGGACAGCCGGTCGATCCGATCGAGATCCGGCAGGCGGTGGCCGAGGTCCTCACCGGATACATGGTGCCCGACGCGATCGTGGTGCTGCCCGCGCTACCGGTGACGATCAACGGCAAACTCGATCGAAAGGCCCTGCCCGCGCCCGACTTCGAGCACGGCACCGCCGAACCGGAGACACCGCGCACCCACTCCGAGGCGGTCGTGGCCGCGGTCTTCGCCGAGGTCCTGTCGGTACCCAGGGTCGGCGCCACCGACGGATTCTTCGACCTCGGCGGCAACTCGCTGCTGGCCACAATGGCGGTGACCGAACTCGGTGCGCGCGGTGTCGCCGTCGAACTGCCGTGGATGTTCGACGACGCCACCCCGCGCGCCCTCGCCCGCCGCGCCGACGAGGCCGACGGCGCCTCGGGCATGCAGGTCCTGCTGCCACTGCGGCCCGCGGGCACCGCCGCGCCGCTGTTCACCATCCACCCGGCGGGCGGGCTGGCCTGGTTCTACGGCGGCCTCGCCGGACACCTGCGCGGTGATCGGCCGGTCTACGGATTACAGGACCCGCACGTCGTCGCGGCCGAACCCGTCGCCACTTCGATCGATGAGCTGGCCCGGCGCTACGCCGAGGAGATCCGCCGCGCACAGCCCGACGGGCCCTACCACCTGCTGGGGTGGTCGCTCGGCGGGGAGATCGCGCACGCGGTGGCGGTGCTGTTGCAGGAACAGGGCGAGCGCGTCGCGCTGCTGGCCATGATGGACAGCGCCGCGGGCACCCCACCGACCGCCCCGGACACCGTCACCGCGCCCGGCGAGATGATGGCCGACCTGCTCGGCGGCTGGCGCGAACTGTTCGACCTCGGCGACGCGGTCACCGCGAGCACACCCGAACAGGCGTGGCAGGTCGTGCGCGACCAGATCACCGGGACCGGCCTGTTCACCGCCGACCAGGTCGACCGCGTGATGCGCAGTTTCGCCACGGCGGGCACCCTCGCCGAGACCTACCGACCCCGGGTCTTCGACGGTGACCTGGTGTTCTTCACCGCGGGCAAGGACCGCCCCGACCCGGCGGCCATCGCGAGCACCTGGCACCCGCACATCACCGGCACCGTCCACAACACCGTCATCGACGCACGGCACCTCGAGTTGACGCATCCATCCGCGCTGGCCGTCATCGGCCCCCTCCTCGAAGGATTCATGTCCTCATGACCACACAGCAGAACCTCCGTCTCGACGACGGCCGCACCGTCACCTGCACCAGCCCCGCCGAGGCGCGCATGCTCTGGAACGAGATGGTGGTCGACGGGTTCTACCGCCAGGCCGCGGCCACCCTGCGGCCCGGCGACCTCGCCATCGACATCGGTGCCAATATCGGACTGAGCGCCATGATGTTCGCCGACACCAACCCCGCCATCCGGGTGATCGCCGCCGAACCGGCCCCCGCCACCTACGACTGCCTGCGCCGCAATATGGCCGCCCACGTCCCCGACGGTGTGGCGCTCGAAGTCGCGGTCGGCGCCGCGCCCGGTGTGCTGCCGTTCACCTGGTACCCACGGGCCACCGCGAACTCGAGCCTGTACGCCGACCGCGCCGCCGACGACGAGGCGACCACGATCTTCCTGCGCAACAACGGCCTGCCCGACGACGCGATCTCCCTGATCACCCGCGGTCTGCACGACGGCGAACAGATCGACGTGGAGGTCACCACCGTGTCGGCGATCCTGGCCGACCACGACCCGACCGCCGAGATCGGCCTGCTCAAGGTCGACGTCGAGCGGGCCGAATTCGACGTATTGCTCGGCATCACCGAATCGGACTGGTCCCGGATCCGGGCGGTCGTCGCCGAGGTCCACGATCACCACGGGCGCCTCGGCGAGTTCTGCAAGGTCCTCGACGCCCACGGACTCACCCCGCGCACCCGGCAGGACCCGTCCCTGGCCGGAACCGAACTGCACGAGGTCTACGCTGTGCGCGCCTAGTCCGCCGACCCGAGCGCGGACGCTCTGGCCACCGTGGCGGCGGCGTCGGCGGCCCGGCGCGCGTCCGCCTCGGTGACCGGTTCATGGGTGATGAACAGCCGGTGGAACACCGGGGCCAGGGCGAAGCGGATGATCTCGACCGGATCGGGCACCGGCGCGAGCTCGCCCCGGGCGACGGCGCGCTCGACGAGGACCGCCGACTCCCGGTGCCTGGCCTCGTAGAAGGAGCGCAGCGCGGCCGCCGCGTCCGGGTGCTGCATGCCCGCGGCCACGAAAGCGGTGGCCACGCTGCCGGATTCGGGATCGGCGAACCCCGTCCGCAGCAGTGCGGTGAGGGCGCGGAGGTCACCGGTCAGGCTGCCGGTGTCGGGGATCGGCCAGGACTGCTCGCTGGCCCGCTCGAGCGCGTCGGCCACCAGGCCCTCCGGCCCACGCCAGCGGCGATACACCGTGGTCTTGTGCACCCCGGCACGCTGCGCGACCGCCTCCACCGTGAGCCCCGGGTAGCCGTGCTCGGCGAGTTCGGCGGCGGTCGCGTCGAGCACGGCCTCCCTGACCCGGGCACTGCGTCCACCGGGACGTCGTTGCGGTTCCAAAAACAACTCCTATTGCGTTAGTGGCTGATCGTCGCTAGGTTAACGCTACACAAGTAGCGATTGGAGTTCTGTTTGACCACTCAGTTGTCTCTGCACGGGTATCGAAGTCCTCTGCGGGTCGGCCCGTGCTCGACACCGTGTCCGCCACCGTCCGGCCGGGGGAACGGATCGGGATCGTCGTCCAGACCTACGGCCACGGTCGGGCCGCGATGCTGGCGACCGGACTGTTCGATCCGGAACTGTTCGACCGGCCGGTGGGTACCTTGTCGGAAGGGCAGCGGCGCAGGCTGGCCCTGGCCCGCGTCCTCGCCGGTGCGCACGACCTGCTGCTGCTCGACGAACCGACCAATCACCTCTCGCTCACCCTGGTCGACGAGGTGGAACAGGCCCTGCACGAGTACCGGGGCGCGGTGGTGGTCGTCTCGCACGACCGCGCGCTGCGTCGCCGGTTCCGCGGAGTACAGAAGGGAATCCAGGACTGTGCCTGACATCGTAGGAGTGGTGGAGGTCGACGGCGCGCCCTACGGCCTGACCGTCGGACCCGACGGCGCGCTGTGGTTCACCATGGCCACCCAGGGCGCGATCGGACGCTATCGGGACGGCGTGGTCGACACGATCACCCTCGACCCGGCCGACGGCCAGCCCACCGTCGTGGTGACCGGACCCGACGACGCCGTGTGGTTCACCGAATTCCGCGGGGGACGACTCGGCCGGATCGCCGCGGGGGGCACCGTCACCAGCATTGCGCTCGACGGCCCCTACGGACTGTGCGTGGGTCCGGGTGGGTTGTGGTTCACCGAGCTGTCGAGCGGCCACGTCGGGCGGATCGCGGCCGACGGCGAGATCGAGCGGGTCGACGTCGAGGGGATGCCCTCGATGATCACGCCCGGCGCCGACGGTGCGCTGTGGTTCACCGTGAACCAGGGCAACGCGATCGGCCGCGTCGACACCGACCTCGCGGTGACCCGGTACCCGCTGCCCACACCCGCCGCCGCGCCGGTCGGCATCACCGCCGGACCCGACGACGCGGTGTGGTTCACCGAGATCGGGGCCGGGGCGATCGGCCGGATCACGGTGGACGGCACCGTCACCGAGTTCCCGCTACCCGATCCGGCGGCCCGCCCCCACGCCATCGTCACCGGACCGGACGGGGCCCTGTGGTTCACCGAATGGGCGAGCGGCCGCCTCGGCAGGCTCACGACCGACGGCACCGTCAGCCACCTGGACCTGCCCGGCGAGGAACCGCACGGCCTCACCGTCGACCCGGCGGGCTGCCTCTGGATCGCCATGGAATCCGGTGCGCTGGTGGAGGTGTCGCCCTAGCCGAACCTCACGGTGTGGTGAGGGCCTTCACCACGGCGGTACCGAACCCGAGATCGTTGCTCGTCGCCATCCGGGTGTAGGTTCCACCGGTCTGCTGGGCCAGCGTCTGCAGGGTCTGGGTGCCCTGGCCGCCGATCACGATGACGTCGATACGCACCGGCCTGCCCGAATCGGTCGCGGCGGTGATCTCGCTGACCAGCGCCGGGCCGGTCAGCGTCGAGTCGTCGTCGGGGCCGTCGGTGATCAGCAGGATCGAATTCGTGCGGCCGGGGGAGTAGGCGGCCACGGCGGCGCGGTAGGCCGCGAGCAGGCTCGGATAGGCCTGATCGGCACTGACCTGGGTCGCCTTGGTGGATGTCACGGCGGTGCCGAAGGCATTGCGCTGGGTGTCGCTGAGCAGCGCGGTCGGGACCTGCACCTGATAGGGGTTGGTGCCGTCGAGGTTCTTGCCGAAGGTCCAGAGTCCGAGGCCGAAGTCCGGCGGGATCACCTGCAGGGTGGAGGCCAGGGCGGCGCCCGCGTTGGCCAGGCGCGTGGTCGAGCCGTCGGCGGTGCTCATCGACGCGGACACGTCGAGCAGCACGGTGGCGTTCACGCCCAGCACGGGGTTGGCGAGGGTGGACTGGACCTTCTGCAGCGCGCCCTTGGGCGGGTTGGCCGGGGCCGAACCGATCGCGGGGCCGAAGCCGTCGGCGGCCAACGCGGCCGCCTGCTCGGGGGCGCGCAGGAAGTCGATGAATCGTGAGGCGATCAGGTTCTGGGTCTTGTCCACCCACGGGCCCGACAGCAGCGCCGCCGGATAGTCGGCCACCGGCGCGCTGCCCGAGGGCCGATAGGCGGTGAGCCCGCTCGTGCCGAGTTGCTGCTGGGTTGCCGCCACGGCGTGCACCGCGTCGGCGGTGGGGTCGGTGCTGATCTCGGACATGGCGGTCATCAGGTCGGCGGGGGTGGGCGCGCCCGCGGCGAGCCCGGAGATCGCGGCGATGACCTGTCCGTCGGCCGCGGCCTGTTCGCTCAGTGGTTCGGTGCCCGAGACCGCGGCGCCGATCGAGGCCGCGGCGGCGGTGGTGGCGTCGCCCGAGGGCAGCGCCATCCGCAGCCCGCCCCAGCCCGACAGGCCGAGCTCGTCGAGGGAGCCCTGCTGCAGCCGGGGCAGATCCGCCCAGGTGATCCCGTGCTGCTCGAAGGCCTGACGCAGCGCCTCGGGTACGCCGAGCACGATCGGGCTGGTGGCGATGGACGCGGGCGAGCCCTCGATCAGACCGGGCACCCGCACCAGATCGATGGACCGGCTCGAATCGGCGATCCACAGTCCCGGCTTCGGGCCCAACGCCGGGTCCCACTGGCCGGTCTCGGCCAGACCGGCGACCAGCGCGGCTGACGGACGCGCCGACACCTTCACCTGCGCGCAGTGATCACGCACGCGCGGCTTGGTCGCGTTGTAGGCGTCGGCCGCGGCGCGCACCGGACCCGCGATGGCCGGATCGACGGTGACCGCGAGTTCCGCGGGCCCCTCGACGCACTCGGCGGCCGCCGCGACATCGGTCGAATCGGCGCGGTCACTGAACTGGAACCAGGCGAACACGGCCACCAGGACGAGCACGAGTACCGACGCCGCGATAACCGGACCTTTGCTGATACTCCGAGATCTGGTCCCGCTGCGATGTGTACCCACGCGGCAAGTTTAAGGACCCGTGACGGCGGCACCGCAGCCGATCGGCCTCGCCGGTGTTCGCCCAGGTCACAGCAGTGGGGCCGGGTGCCCGAACGGGCACCCGGCCCCACCGGGTCACTCGCGGATCACCCGGCCGCGGTCGAACTCACGGCCACCCCAGACCCCCGACTGGCCGGTGCTGGCCGCGTACTCACCGCACCCCGCGAGCAGCGGGCAACCGGCGCAGATCCGGCGGGCGTAGTCGAAGTCCTGCGACGGGTAGGGGAACCACGCCTCGTGGTTCGGGTCACCCCGGCAGGCGGCGCGGTGCCACTGCCCGGAATCGGACAGGGTCAGCAGGTCGGTCAGGGCGAGGTCGGTGGTGGTCACGGCGCGTACTCCTTCCAGATCCGGCGCTGGGTGCGGGCGAGCGGGTCGGGAGCCTTGGGCTCCCACAGCAGCCGCATCCCCGCCTCTTCGGGGGTGCGGTCGGCCTTGGACGTATTGCAGGGGGCGCAGCAGGCGACGAGGTTGCCCCAGGTGTTGGGGCCGCCCCGGCTGCGCGGGCGGATGTGGTCGACGGTCTGCGCCCAGCTCGCGCAGTAGCCGCAGCGGTGCTTGTCGCGGCGCAGCACACCGGCCAGCGTGGCGCGGCTGGCGTCGTCGACCGGGGCGACGTGGCCCAGGTAGACGTAGCGCAGCAGTCGGACGGTCTCGGGCAGCGCGATGACCAGGTGCTGGGACCGGATCGGGAACCGCGGCGCCCGCTCGATGACGGTCTCCGCGGCGCCGCTGATCAGCAGTGTCACGGCCCGGTCGGCGGTGATCTCGTCGAGGGCCTCGTAGCTGGCGTTGAGCACGAGCACCCTGGTGCGTATCCAGGTGTCGGAAGTGGGCGCCATCGGGTCGACGGCATGACGGATCGTCATGGGAATCACCATGTTTTCCAGAGAAGTGAACGAGAGGTCGGAGCAGGGTGGACGTCGCGTCAGTGCGCGAACCGGAGACGGCCCGCGACGCCGGTCACCGCGTTCGCCGCGTCGCGCGACTCGCCGTGGGCCTTGTCGGCGCCGTCATAGCCGATGCTCGACTGTCGTTGTGGCACACGATGTTCCATGGCCGTCTCCTCCTCTCGAATGCTCTCGTCGCTACCGTCGGTGCGAAATCACCGGCGTGGAATTCATGGTGGCAGAACAGCCGCCGATTGTCGGCTGATTTATTTTCGACGACGCCCGGGACCGCCCCCGATCAGAGGTTGCCCGCTTCGTGCTCCAGACGGCGGGCGACGAGGTCACGGGCGGATGCGCGCAACGCGGGCCGGAAACCGCTGGGGTACACCGGGTCCGCCGGTGCGTACTGCTTCAGGACCTCCTTGGCCAGGGTGATCTTGTGCACCTCGGTGGGACCGTCGGCGATGGCCATGACCTCGGCGTAGGTCGTCATGTCGAGGAAGGGCAGGTCGGTGCTGACGCCCATGGCTCCGTGCAGGTGCAGGGCGCGGCGGGCGATGTCGTTCATGACCGTCGGCATGGCCACCTTGATGGCGGCGATGTCCTTGCGCACGGCGCGGTAGTCCTGGGCCCGGTCGATGCGCCAGGCGGTGCGCAGCACCAGCAGGCGGAACTGCTCCATCTGGATCCAGCTGTCGGCGATGCGCTCCTGGGTCATCTGGAAGCCACCGAGCATCCCCTTGCGGGCGGGCCGGGAGACCGCGCGTTCGCACATCATGTCGAACGCCTTGCCGACCAGCGCCACCGTGCGCATCGCGTGATGCACCCGGCCACCGCCGAGCCGGGTCTGCGCGACGACGAACCCGTCGCCCACGCCGCCGAGCAGGTGATCGGCGGGCACGCGCACCTCGGTGAACCGCAGATGACCCTCGTGTTCGCTGAAACCGGGCACGGTGAAGTTGCGGACGAGTTCGATGCCGGGGGTGTCGGCCGGGACGATGAACATCGACAGCCGCCGGTGCGGTTCGGCGTCGGGATCGGTCACCAGCATCACGATGTGGAAGGTGGCGAACTCGGCGACCGAGTTGAACCACTTCTCGCCGTTGATCACCCACTCGTCACCGTCGCGCACCGCGGTGGCGCGGAAGGCCGTGGGGTCCGAACCGCCGGTGGGTTCGGTCATCGCGTAGCAGGACCCGATCTCGCCGTCGAGCAGCGGCTGGAGGTACTTCGCCTTCTGCTCCTCGGTCCCGAAGTGCGCCAGGATCTCGGCATTACCGGAATCCGGTGCCTGGCAACCGAACACGAGCGGCGCCCACATCGAGGTGCCCAACACCTCGTTGAGCAGCGCCAGCTTCAACTGGCCGTAACCGGGGCCGCCGAGCTCGGGACCCAGATGGCAGGCCCACAGCCCCTGTTCCTTGACCTGCCGCTGCAGCGGCCGCAGGAGCGCGCGGATCTCCGGATCGTTCCGGTCGTAGGGATTGGGGTAGACCAGATCCAGCGGCTCGACCTCGGTGCGGACGAACTCCGCGACCCAGTCGAGCTTGCGCTGGTAGTCCGGATCGGTCTCGAAGTCCCACGCCATGGTCAGCCTTTCGGGTTGTCGTCCGTGGCGAGCAGCCCGGACAGGACGGTCTCGGTGAGCAGGTCGGCGATCTCGGCGGGGGAGCGCGCGCCCCGCTCGCGATAGGAGAGCGCGAGCGAGTCGAGCATGCCCAGGATGCCGTCGGTGACGACGGGATCGGCGCTGCGCAACTGCCCCGCGGCGTGCCCGGCGTCGATCACCTCCTGCCAGCGGTCGCGCAACCGGTCGCGCAGCCGCCGCAGCTCGGTCGCGCGTTCGCCGGTGAGCGCCGCGCCGTCGCGCAGGCGCACCACGACCGCGCGGCGGCGGGTGATGATCGACTCCACGTGGTCGCGGATGAGCAGTCGCAGGATCAGGACCGGATCGGCGGCGGTGGCGACGAGTCGTTCGGCGTCGGCCAGCAGCCGCCGGGCGTGGTCGGCGAGGATCTGCCAGAGCAGCTCTTCCTTGGACCCGATGTGGTAATACAGCGCGCCCCGCTGCACATCGGCCCTGGCGCCGATCTCGGCCACGCCGGTGGCGTGGAAACCGCGTTCGGCGAACAGTTCGAGAGCCGCGGCGCGGATGCGCGCAGCGGTGTCGGCGGCGCCGTGCGCGGTGGTGGGTGGACGGCCGCGACGGCGGACCGGGGAGCCCGGCTCGCCCGGGTGCGCGACGGTCACCGTGCCTCCGCTCCGACGGGGCGAGTGGCGCCCGTCACCGCGTAATGTTCCGGTCAGTACATTAAAACCGGCCGGGCCTACAATCAAGAGGTGGTCCGCCACGCCCACCTCACCGTCCGGTGGATCGGCGTGGCGGAATGGATATCGCCCGCTGGGCGTTTCGACCCACACGAGATGTCAGCACTACCCACGGGTAACATGACATCGACTTTCCCACCCGGCTATCTCAAAAGTGAGGCAGTAGATGACAGAGCGGATTCAGGTCGGCGGGCTCCAGGTGGCCAGCGTTCTCCACGATTTCATCGTGAACGAGGCGCTCCCCGGTACCGGCGTGGACTCCGCCGCGTTCTGGGCGGGCGCCGAGCAGGTCATCAACGACCTCGCGCCGCGCAACCGCGCCCTGCTGGCCGAACGCGACGAGATCCAGGGCAAGCTCGACGCCTGGCACCAGGAGAGCCCCGGCACGAACTACGACAAGGGCGCCTACAAGCAGTTCCTGACCGAGATCGGCTACCTGCGTCCCGAGCCCGCCCCGTTCCAGATCGGCACCGGCAACGTCGACGCCGAGATCGCCACCACCGCGGGCCCGCAGCTCGTCGTGCCGGTGATGAACGCGCGCTTCGCCATCAACGCCGCCAACGCGCGCTGGGGTTCGCTCTACGACGCGCTCTACGGCACCGACGCCATCTCCGAGGCCAACGGCGCCGAGAAGGGCACCGGCTACAACCGCGTGCGCGGCGACAAGGTCATCGAGTGGGGCCGCAACTTCCTCGACGACGCCGTCACCCTGATCACCGGCTCGCACATCGGTTCCTCGTACTACAAGATCGTCGACGGCGAGCTCGAGGTCGGCCTGGAAGACGGCACCGACATCGGCCTGGCCGATCCCTCCCAGCTGGTGGGCTACCTCGGTGACCCCGAGGCCCCGACCTCGGTGCTGCTCAAGCACAACGGCCTGCACATCGAGATCCAGATCGACGCCGACTCGCCGATCGGCTCCACCGACACCGCGGGCGTCAAGGACATCGTGCTCGAGTCCGCCCTCACCACCATCATGGACTTCGAGGACTCGGTCGCCGCGGTCGACGCCGAGGACAAGGTCGTCTGCTACCGCAACTGGCTCGGCCTGAACAAGGGCACGCTGGCCGAAGAGGTCACCAAGAACGGCAAGACCTTCACCCGCACCATGAACCCCGACCGCGTCTTCACCGCGCTCGACGGTTCCGAACTGGTGCTGCACGGTCGTTCGCTGCTGTTCGTGCGCAACGTGGGCCACCTGATGACCTCCGACGCGATCATCGACGCCGAGGGCAACGAGGTCCCCGAGGGCATCCTCGACGGCCTGATCACCTCGCTGATCGCCGTGCACTCGCTCAACGGCACCGCCCAGCTGGCCAACACCCGCACCGGCTCGGTCTACATCGTGAAGCCGAAGATGCACGGCCCCGACGAGGCCGCCTTCACCAACGAGCTGTTCGGCCGGATCGAGGACGTCCTCGGCCTGACCCGCAACACCCTCAAGGTCGGCATCATGGACGAGGAGCGCCGCACCACGGTCAACCTCGCCGCGTCCATCGAAGCCGCCAAGGACCGGGTGGTGTTCATCAACACCGGCTTCCTGGACCGCACCGGCGACGAGATCCACACCTCCATGGAGGCGGGTCCGGTCGTGCGCAAGGCCGAGATGAAGACCCAGCAGTGGATCGCGTCCTACGAGGACTGGAACGTCGACACCGGCCTGGCCAAGGGCCTGTCGGGCAAGGCGCAGATCGGCAAGGGCATGTGGGCCATGCCCGACCTGATGGCGGGCCTGCTCGAGCAGAAGATCGGCCACCCGAAGTCCGGCGCCAGCACCGCCTGGGTCCCCTCGCCGACCGCCGCCACCCTGCACGCCACCCACTACCACCAGGTGGACGTGTTCAAGCGGCAGTCCGAGATCGCCAAGGGCGGCCCGCGCGCCACCGTCGACCAGATCCTCGAGATCCCCCTGGCCCAGTCCACCGACTGGTCCGACGAGGAGAAGCGTCAGGAGCTCGACAACAACTCCCAGGGCATCCTGGGCTACGTCGTGCGCTGGATCGACCACGGTGTCGGCTGCTCCAAGGTGCCCGACATCAACGACATCGGCCTGATGGAAGACCGTGCCACCCTGCGCATCTCGAGCCAGCTGGTCGCCAACTGGCTGCGCCACGGCATCGTCACCGAGGCCGACGTGATCGCCAGCCTCGAGCGCATGGCCCCCGTCGTCGACCGCCAGAACGCGGCCGACCCGACCTACCGCCCCCTGGCCCCGAACTTCGACGACAACATCGCCTTCCAGGCCGCCAAGGAACTGGTCCTCGAAGGCACCAAGCAGCCCAACGGCTACACCGAGCCGATCCTGCACCGCCGCCGTCGCGAGTACAAGGCCGCGCAGAAGTGACGCTGCCTGGTGCGTGAAAAGTAGCTGGTAGCAGCACTTTTCATCAGCGGCCCCGCTCCGGGGAAATCTGGGGCGGGGCCGCTGTCGTCAGGACTATCACTGCTCACCTGACAGATCCCGGTCGTGGCATGGACAGCGGCTCGATGAACGGTGATCCTGCCTCCTGCCGCGCGGCTGGTGGGGCGCCGACCAGCTGTGCTCCCCGGGCGAGCGGGGGGTGAGCTTGCGGACTTGCCGGTACGAGTCCTGGCGGTTGCCACAGCGATACTCTCGTTCTGGACCTGTGACGCAGATGCTGATGCGGCGCGCGGATGTCGGACGCTGTTTCTACAATCCGGGGCGTGACGCTCACCCTCGCCGATCTCGTCGGCTACACCGATCGCGGCCTCGACACCGACCTCGCCCGCTGGTTCCCTGACGCCGATGTGGTCGCTATCCCCGCCGAAACCCGTTCGGTTGCCTCGTTTCTCGAGAAGCTGTCCCCTGCCGATGCCGCCGCACTGGCGGCCTTCGACCGCCGGGTCCGCTCCGGCGGGCTACCACAGTTCCTCGACACCTTCGACTGGTCCTACGCGTTCGACTTCGCCGGTAACGACTGCACCATTCTCGATAGCGACTACACCACCGAACTCACCGACGAGGACGTGTTCTCCCTCGGCGCCGACGGCGGCGGCAATCTCTACGTCGTTCTCACCAACGGCCAGGTCGCGGTGTGGTTCCACGAGGAGGACGTGCTCGAGGGTGGGACCCGTTTCGACAACCTCGACGTCTTCCTCTGGTCGTATGTGCGCTATCGAGCGGTGCGGGCGGGCAAGCTGGCCCGCACCGATGTCGAGGCCGACTTCATCGCGCTCGGCCAGGACGGCGCACTGGCCGAAGAGGTGGGGCTGCTGAGCATGATGGCCTGAGTATCTCGCCACCGTGGCCGCGACGACCTGAACTCCCACGCCGCCAAGGGTCTTGAACGGGATTTCGATCGTGTGGCGAGTTCAGCAGTGCTGAGCCATGTTTTGTCGCCGGGAGTCAGGCGGGAAGATCGCTCGAACCGCGCGTCGAGGCGACGGGCCGGGATGACCTGGAAACGGCTCGGGGCGACCGTCACTCGATAGCTGCTTACGGGACAACGCCTAGGCGTCGAAGAGGAGGTAGAGGCCGAGGAAGGTGAAGCCGACCATCAGGAGCATGAGGGCCAGTTGGCCGGTGAGGCGGTGGGATGGGGGGAGGAGGCGGAGGCAGCGGTCGTGGGCGGCGGCTACGCCGAGGATGTGGCCGGTGAGGACTGCGAGGACCTTGATGGTGGCGAGGAGGCCGGGCTGTTCGGACAGGATGTAGGAGACCTGCAGATCGGCCAGGCCCGCGAGGTTCCAGCCGAGGCCGAAGGGGTCGGCGCAGAGGATGAGGGTGGTTTGGCCCTTCTCCACCAGGAAGCTCAGGTAGTGGGCGACGATGTAGCCAGCGATGATGGGGGTCAGGCTGTGGGCCAGGCGGATCGGGAGTAGGGCGCGTTCGGTGCGGGTGACACCGCCGGTGGCGCGGGTGGCCAGTTCGAAGAGACCGCCGACCACGGCGATGAAGGCGAGCACCACGTGGGCTTTCGGCGCGCCCGCCGCGATGCGCTCGGCGACCGCGTCCTCGCCGAGCACGAAGGCGGTCGTACCGTCGGGCAGTGGTTCGTCGGGCAGAAACGCGTTGGTGCAGTCGATGACGATCTTCCCGGCCAACGCGGTGCCGTGCGCGCCGAGCAGGTCGGCGAGCGCAGCCACCGGCACGGCCATCAGCACGACATCGGCCCACTCGATCGCCGCACCGATACCGTCCACGTGCGTTGCGCTGATCCGGGCGGCGAGCGTCTTCGCGGCTTCGCTCGATCGCGCACCGATGCGCACCTCGTGGCCTACCGAAGCCCACCCACCGCCCAGCGCGGCCGCCATCGCACCCGCGCCGATGATTCCGATTCGCATATCAACTCCTGAGTTTCCGTGTGCCGACGATCGCGGCACAACAGACGCTAGGGATTCCGATAGGCACTCGCGGGTGCCTGTCGTCGGTGCCAAGCTGGTCCCATGACCGCCGCACCGGCCCAACACTCCGAATATCCGCCCTACGGTGACTACGAGGCCGACTGTCCGGCCAGGATGGGCGTCGACTTGTTCGGGAACTCGTGGCTACCCGTGATCGTGTACATGCTGCGGAACGGGCCGCTCCGTCACGGTGACCTTCTGACCGAGATCGGCGGCATCAGCCAGAAGATGCTGACGCAGACGCTGCGGCGGATGGAGGCGATGACGCTCGTACACAGACGCCGCTATGCCGAAGCACCCCCGCGCGTGGAATACGAACTCACCGAAGCGGGCCGTGATCTGCTCCAGCCGATCTATGCGCTCGGCGCCTGGGTCGACCGGCACGGGGCCGCCGTGACCACCGCGATGCACGGCGACCCGCCGGACTGATACTGCGGCCGCGTCACGCGGGCCAGGGCGGGCGGTGACGCCGAGGGCCGCGGCGGTGACCACCGACGAGCGGATGGGGGATCAGTCGAGTTCTGGGTGGCCGACCCACTCGACAATCGTCCAGCCCTTCTGCGGGCTGCCTTCGAGGACGACGCGGCCGCCGTTGCGCATGGGATCGGTGCCGAGTTTGCTCGGGTCGGCGTTGTCGGCGTTCATCATCGACCAGAACATGATGGTGCCGCCGTGGGAGAAGATCACCGGGTCGGCGCAGCCGTGGCGCTGTACCTCGAGTAGTGCCTGGTCGACGCGGTCGTCGAACTCGTTGCCGTCGATGGAGCCTGGAATCCGTGCGTTCCGGTCGCCGGAGAGCCATTTGATCGGCGCCTGCAGGTATCCCGACGGTGCCTCGGCCTCTGGTGTGCCCTCGTACTCGCCCGCCTCGATCTCCCGGAATCCGGGCTGGATGTCGAGGTTCAGACCCTGCTCGGCGACAGTCGGTGCCGCGGTCTGCGCGGTGCGCACCATGGTGGACGCGAAGGCGCAGTCGTAGTCCTTGTCGGCCAGTTGGATGGCGAGATTGTCCGCCTGTGCCCGGCCGCGTGCGGTCAGGTCGGGCCCGGGAACCTTGGTGTCGATCAGGCCGGAGGCGTTGCCGAGGGACTCGGCATGGCGTACCAGGGTGATGACCATGTCACCGGAGCTGCCGCCGGAGCTGCCGAAGTCGATATCGGCGGACGCGACGCCGGTGGTAGCCGTTGTGGCCGCGACCGCCATCACGGTAACGGGCAATCGAAAAGATCGGATTCGCATGGGTGGGAAGGCCTTTCGCCAGAACCGGAATTCGGGGTGTCGCGCCTCACACAAGCAGCTGTTCACCCGAATCGACTGTGGGCTTTCCCGTTCATCGGGATCTTTCGCGCACGGGACCGCGCGCAGGCGAAACACCGTCAGTTCGGACGGCGGTCCTTGCCAGGAAAGGACCTGACCGCCTCCGCCGACAGAGGTCAGGGCCGCGCGGCGGATCAGGAGCGTGATCACGATGTCGGCCCAGTCGGCGGGGACGGAACGGGGGCTAGCGGAGTTCGTCGAGCATCTGCGCCCAGCGGTCGGCGACCTTGCCGCGACGGCGGGAGTCGTCGTTGAGCATGCCCGCCAGGCCGAGGCCGCGGGCGCTGTCGAGGAACGCCTGGACGGTCGTGCGCACCGTGGGTTTGTTGCCGTCGAGTCCCAGCAACTCGATCAGCGCCCAGAAGCCGCGCGCGCCGACCTCGAGCTCCATCGCCGCGACCCGCGGTGCCAGCACGGGATCGTCGGAGGCCGCGATGCACAGTTGCAGCGCGGCCTTGAACGTCGGGCCCTGATGGAGCTCGACGATCCGGTGGACGACCTCGCGGGTGCTGTCGGGCCCGGGGACGATGGTGTGCTGGAAGTCCTCGATCTCCTGGATCCGGGTCTGCATGATGTGCTGCACCGACGCGGTGAACAGGCCGTCGCGGTCCTTGAAATGGTGCTGGATCGCCCCGCGGGTCACCCCGGCGCGCTCGGCCACCTCGGCGACGCTGGCATTGCGCCAGCCGCGGGTGGCGAGCACGTCCAGGGCCGCGTCGACGATGCGCTGGTGGGTCGCGACGCCGTTCTCGTTCTGAGGTCGGCGTCGCGCGCTCGCCGTCATCGTCGGCCTACAGTTCGACGGTCAGAGATCCCTTGGCACGTGACACACATGGGAGAAAGTATCCCGCGTCCAGTTCCTGGGGGCTCAGGGCGGTCGACCTGTGCTCGGGCGTGCCGTCGAGCACCCGCACCGCGCAGGAACGGCAGAAGCCCTGCTGACAGGAGTAGGTGGCATCCGGTCGGGCGGCGAGGATGGCGTCCAACGCGGTCTGCTCGGCGCCGACGGTCACGGTTTCGCCGGTGCTGGCCAGGTGGATGTCGAACTCTTCGCCGTCGACCACCGGGGCGGGGGAGAAGCGCTCGTAGTGGAACTCGACATCGGGTCGGCCGACCAGGGCGGCGCGCAGGGCGTCGACCATCGGCGGCGGCCCGCAGGTGTAGACCGCGGGTGAACCGGCCAGCTCCCCGAGCAGCAGCTCGGGCCCGGCCAGGCCGGATTCGTCGTCGCAGTGGACGGTGACCTTGTCCCCGTACACTGCGAGCTCGGGCAGGAAGGCCATCGAGTCCCTGCTGCGTCCGCAGTACAGCATCGTCCACGGCATGCCGACCTGGTCGAGGACCGCGAGCATCGGCAGGATCGGCGTGATCCCGATACCGCCCGCGATCAGGCGGACCGCTGTCGTGGACTGCCGGTAGCCGCCGACGGCAAGCGGGAAAGCATTGCGCGGCAGACCGATCCGCAGCTGCGACCCCACCGCGAGACCGTGATGGACTTCGGCGGAGCCGCCGCGTCCGTTCGGGATGAATCGCACCGCGATGCGGTAGCGGTGGCGTTCCGCCGGGTCGCCGCACAGCGAGTACTGCCGCACGACGCCCGAGGGCAGCTCGACGTCGAGGTGTGCGCCGGGCCGCCAGGGCGGCAGTGCCGCGCCGTCGGGCAGTGCGAAGGTCACCGCGACGACGTTCTCGTCCTGGGCGACCAGCGTGCGTTGGGTGACCACGACGTCGAAGAAGTGCTGCGGTCGACCGAGCCCCGTTTCGGGGAGCGCGGCGAACCCGTCGATCCAGTTCAGCGCGTCCATGCCCCGGGCGAGGACCCACATCAGCGGGTCGTGGCGGGACCGTCCGTACGCGTGCGCGGGGATCTCGCGCAGGCGCGGGCGGTCGGTCGCCCTCATGCCGCGCTCCGGGATTCGATGGTGGCCAGGTAGGACAGCGCCTGGGCCATCGACCCGGTGTCGTCGGGCTGGTAGCCGGGCTTCAGATAGTCGTAGACCGCGCCCAGCACCATGGCGGGGGTCGGCAGCAGGCCCCGTCGGCCGTCCCGGATGATCTCGTAGAGCACCCGCGGCCGGGAGGTGGGCGCGGCCGGGTCGTTCGCGACCAGGTACCAGATGAACCGGCTCGAGATCCAGACGGTCACCGGGAACACGACGAGCATGGTCCGCAACCGACGGCGGTAGCGGTCGTCGAAATATTCGGCCACCTCGTGGGCGACGGTGCGGTGCTCCATCTCCTCGGCGCCGTGCCAGCGGAACAGGGCGGTCATGTTCGGGTCCGCGTGGTACTCGTCCCAGGTGTTGTTCAGCACGTAGTGGCCGAGGAAGGCGGTGAAGTTCTCGAGCGCGGCGGTGATCGCCAACCGGTTGATCAGGTGCTGCCTGCTCCGGCGCGGGTTGCGGTACGCGCGCGGGCCGAGCACCCGCCGCAGGAAGAACCGTGCCTGCGCCAGCAATGGTTCGGGATCGATGCCGTTGCGCTGGAAGTAGTCGCCGAGGGAATCCTCGTGTGCGTTGGCGTGCATCGTCTCCTGGCCGATGAACCCGAGGACGTCCTCCCGCAGGCGGGGGTCGGTGACGTCGGGCAGCGCCTCTCTGAACGCCTCGATGAAGAACCGTTCGACCTCGGGGAAGAGCAGGTGGTAGGAGCAGACCGCGTGTGAGGCGACCGCGTGACCGGGAATCCAGTGCAGGGGGGTGTTGGTGAGATCGAAGACCACCTGGCGCGCCTTGAGCTGCAGTGGTCCGATGTCGACGGCATCCATGACCGGCCGGTTCCTCTTGCGCAACTTCATGTCAGGCTCCTTTGCCGACGAAATCGATGATGTGCCGAGTGACGATCTCGGGATGTTCCAGGTGGGTGAAGTGGCCAGCGCCCGCGACGATGGTGCGGCGGCTGCCCGCCGGGAGGTGGTCGAGCGCGTCGGCGCCGGTGTCGACCAGTCCGCAGGTGTCCTCGGCGCCCTGCAGGTAGAGGGTGGGGACCCGGGGCGCGGCGAAGGCTGCCAGCTGTTCGTAGCGATGGTCGCGGGTGCGGCGGTAGAGCGGGTTCCAGACGGCGCGGTAGTAGCTGAACGCGGCCCGGTGCCGAGCGCGATCCGGTAGGGCCAGCAGCCCCAGCTCGCGGTATCGCGCCACCGCCGAGTTCGGCGCCCATGACCGCCACAGTCGCTGGATCAACCAGGCGCCGATGGCCTCGGAGACCCAGGGCAGCGAGACCAGCGTCATGTACCAGCTGCGCGGGGCTTGGCGGGCCAGCCGTGCGGCGTTGGCGGGCAACCGCGACGGGGCGAACAGCGCCTTGATCGTGGCCAGCGGAGGGATGGCGATCAGCACGCTTCGATGGAACAGGGTCGGGTGGGCCGCGGTGAGCGCGCTCACGATGGCACCACCCCAGTCGTGGCCGATGACGATCGCCCGCTCGTCGGCGCCGATCTCGCGATGGATACCGACGATGTCGCTGACCAGCGAACCGATCGAGTAGTCGTCGTCGATGGCCAGGGAACTCGGCGCGTAACCCCGTGTAAACGGCGCGACGACGTAACGGCCGGTCGCGGCGAGCGCGGGCCCGAGCATCTCCCAGGTCCAGGCGCTGTCGGGAAATCCGTGCACGAGCAGTGCGGCGGGGTCACCGGGATCGCCCCAGGTCAGCGCCTCCAGTTCGGCGGTGGCCGACCGGAACCGCCTCGTTGCGGGGGTGGTCGTCGACATGCGTGCCCTTTCGGTCCCATGGCTGGAACGCCCCTTGCATTTGGGCATTCACTAGTGCATGGTTTTACATGTTACTGGAAGTCTCGTCAATATTGATACGAGAAGATCGCAGGTAGAGGCAATGTACAGACTGCGCAACTGCTCGGGGCTTGAGATATGTGACATGCAAGGACGCATGAAGGGAGTGCGGTATGGGTAGCTACGATCTAGTCATCCGCGACGGGATCTGGTTCGACGGTTCCGGCGCGGCGGCGCGCACGGCCGATATCGGCATCAGGGACGGCGAGGTCGTGGCGGTCAGCTCCCGGCCATTGGAGGTCGACGACGCCGACGAAGTGATCGACGCGGGCGGCAAGTGGGTGATGCCTGGTTTCATCGACATCCACACCCACTACGACGTCGAGATGCTGGCCGCCTCCGCGCTGACCGAGTCGCTGCGCCACGGCGTGACCACTACCGTCATCGGAAACTGTTCGCTCACCACGATTCTCGCGACCAATGTCGAGTGCGCCGACATCTTCAGCCGGGTCGAGGCGGTGCCGCGCGAGATCGTCATCGGCACCCTGGACGAGCACCGCACCTGGTCCACGCCGACCGAGTACGCCCACGCCATCGACAAGCTCAACCTCGGCCCCAATGTCGCGACCTTCCTCGGCCAGTCCGATCTGCGGATCCATGTCATGGGCATGGACCGCGCGGTCGACGACAAGGCCAAGCCGTCGGACGCCGAGCTCGAACGCATGATCGCGCTGCTGAACGAGGCGCTCGACGTCGGGTTCCTCGGCATGTCGGCCACGACCAACTGGATCGACAAGCTCGACGGTGACCTCTACCGCTCCCGCTCGCTGCCGACCACCTTCGTCAAGCGCCGCGAATTCCGCGCGCTCAACAAAGTCTTGCGCGAGCGTGAGCGCATCCTGCAGAGCACACCGGAGATCTCACTCACGCCGAACGTGCCCAAGTTCTTCCTCGCCGCGGGTGGCCGGTTCCGGCGCAAGGCGCTCAAGGTCTCGTTGCTCGCGGCCGCCGACTCCAAGGCGTATCCGCCGCTGGTGTACTTCATGATGTACGGCGCGCCGATCATCAACCGCCTGCTCAACGGGGTGTTCCGCTGGCAGCATCTGCCGGTGCCGTTCACGGTGTACGCCGACGGCATCGACCTGGTCGTGTTCGAGGAATTCGGTTCCGGCGCGGCGGCTCTCGACATCAAGGACCAGGTCGAGCGCAACGAGCTGCTGCGCAGCGAGGAGTACCGGCGCTGGTTCCGCCGCGACTACGAGAACAAGTTCACCCCGAAGATCTGGCACCGCAATCTCTACGACGCCGTCGTCGTCGACAGCCCGGACCCCGCGCACGTCGGCAAGAGCTTCGGTCAGCTCGCCGACGAGCGCGGCATCCATCCGGTCGACGCGTTCCTCGACCTGGTCGTCGAGCACGGCCGGAAGATCCGCTGGCGCACCACGATCGCCAACCATCGTCCGAAGTACGCCGACAAGCTGGCCGCCAACAAGAACGTGCACATGGGCTTCGGCGACGCGGGCGCCCACCTGCGCAACATGGCCTTCTACAACTACCACCTGCGATTGCTCGAGCGCGTGCAGTCGGCGCAGGGCACGCGCAAGCCGTTCCTCACCCTCGAGCACGCGGTGCATCGGCTCACCGGCGAACTCGCGGACTGGTACAACCTCGACGCGGGGCACCTGCGCGTCGGCGACCGTGCCGACATCGTCATCGTCGACCCCGAAGGACTCGACGGCGAGGTGCACGAACTCGCCGAACAGGAAGTCCCCGAATACGACGGCCTGCGACGCATGGTCAACCGCAACGACCGCGCGGTCACCGCGACCATCGTCAACGGCCGCGTCGTCTACCGCGACGGCGAGTTCGCCGACGGACTCGGAGACGAGTGGGGGCCAGGCCGTTTCCTGCCCGCCGGGCGCGAGGTCCGTGGCGCCACCCCCCGAGCGGGTCAGCGCCTGACCGCCTCGGCGTCGAACGACCCGGCCACCCAGTAATTCGACACCAGAGGACGTCATGGCCTACGAAGAGATCCTGTACTCGGTGCGCGACCACATCGCCACCATCAGCATGAACCGCCCCGCGGCGCGCAACGGATACACCCTGACCATCGCCGCCGAACTCGGCGACGCGTTCACCGTCGCCGACCGTGATCCGGAGGTGCGCGATCATCCTGACCGGTGAAGGGTCGGACTTCTGTGTCGGCATGGACCTGTCCGGCGGCGCGCCCGGCGGCGATGTCGACGACGATTGGCTCGAACCCGCCGGACAGTGCTCGCGCCGGATCTTCGAGTGCACCAAACCGGTCATCGCCGCGATCCGCGGTGCCGCCGTCGGTGCCGGATCGACGATCATCCTGCCCGCGGACTACCGCATCGCCGCCACCGACAGCCGCTTCGGTTACGTCTTCACCCGGCGAGGGTTCTTCCCCGAAGGCGCCTCGGCCTGGCATCTGCCGCGCGTCGTCGGCATGGGACGGGCGATGGACTGGATGCTGACCGGTCGGGTGTTTCCCGCGGCGGAGGCACTGGCCGGTGGACTCGTCCATCGCGTCGTCGAGCCCGACGAGGTCCTGCCCGCCGCCGAGGCCTACGCGCGGGACCTCATCGAGCACACCGCCCCGGTGTCGGTGGCGGTCACCCGCCAGATGTTGTTGCGGCTGAGCGCTTTCGACAGTCCCTACCCCGCCCATGCCCTGGACTCGAAACTGATCGGCGGACTGGCCACCAGTGCCGACGCGGTCGAGGGCATCACCTCGTTCCTGCAACGCCGTCGCCCGGACTTCCCCGGCCGGGTGCCGACCGACATACCGAGCTTCGTGCCGTGGACAGGAATCGACGACGCGGCCGCAGCGAACGAACCTCGCCCGCCGGGTTTCGGCGGTCCAGGAGCATGATCGCGGCCGACTACATCCACCACCGCCTCGACCACCTGCTGGTCGAGATCGAAGCGGCGGTGGAACGCGGGCTGACACTGGTCGACAGTGTGCGAACCGCGTTCGAGTGCTTCTTCGACGTCGTGGACGAGTCGTTCCTCCTGATGGTCCTCGCGGATCGTCGCGAACAGTCGCCGCTCCCGCTGCGCGAAGCCAACGAGCACGTCCTCACTCGACTGGCCGGGGTGATCCGCATGATCGAGCCCACCCTGGACCCGGTCGAAGCTCGCCTGGCTGCCGGTTCTACGGCGCGGGTAGCCCTCGCCTATCTCGTCGAGCCGGAACTACCGAGACCGCGAGCCATCGAACAGCTCACAGCGTTGACGCTGACGATCCTCGACGGAGCACATCGATGACGACCGGCCCCGCCGCGGAGAAGTCCGGGGCGGGGCACACTGTCGTCCTTGGAGATACTCGGCGCCGGTCAGCCGAGGGGGCCGGTGTCGCAGATGGTGGGGTTGTTGCCGTTGCTGAGCGAGAGCAGCCCGCAGAACAGCAGGCCAGCCGCGTTCGAAGAGCCGGTCGACTCCGCGGCCTCGTTGCTACCGCCGATGATCGTCTGTGCGGAGCCGGTCTGGACCAACTGGTTGAAGAGTGGAATGGCCGCGTCGGAGCCGGTCGAGTAGTCCTGAGCCGCCGCGGGTGCTGCTGTGAGGGTGAGGACTGCCGCGGTGAGGGCGAGTGTGCTCGCGGCGAGGCGGTGTGGGTATCGGGCTGTCATGGGGTTTTCTCCATGGTCGGATGGGGTGAAACGTGTTCACCCTGCCGTCCCGTTCTGGTGCGCGCCAGCCCGGAATATCAGGGGCGCTGCCCGTGGACCCTTGTCGGTGTCGCGGTGAGACGGCGATCGCGCTGAACACCAGAGGTTGCGTTGCGCCGCGCGTAGCCGAAAGATGTGGGCGTACAAGCTCTTCGGGGCCAACGGCCAGCGCGTTGTCCAACCACCGTTCGTTGCGGCACACCGCAAGCCCGTGGGACGGCTACCTCCTGGTCGAGCAGTTCACCGCCGAACATACGCCACCGCTTCCGCAGCACGGGCGACCGAGCTCCTCCACGCATCTACAACCCGCGGCGCGGCCGCCGACCCTCGCGAATCCACCGATCGCGGGAATTCTCGAGCCAGCACACGGAGTGGCTACCAGCTGTTGACGTGCAGCACCGTGTCGAGCGGTGCGCGCTTGGCGGGCTTGAACTCCGTGCCCTTCGTGTAGGCCACCGGCAGCAACACGCCCTGTCGAATGTTCGCGGGGATGCCCAACGCTTGCGCGACCTCACGCTCGTATTCGAGGTGCAATGTCGTCCACGCCGAGCCGAGCCCGCGCTCCCGCAACGCCATTGCCAGACTCCACGCCGCGGGCAACAACGAACCCCACAGTCCGGCTTGATTCCCCGCCGGGAGTTCGCCACCCGGCACGTGGATGGCTCCGATCACCAGAACCGGCACCTGTTCCATGATCTCCGCCAGGTAGGTGGCGCTGGAGGCGACCTTCTCCGCGGTCTCGGGATCTTTCGGCGGCTTCGCCGCTCGGGCGGCCGCCCCTGCCTCGGCGTAGGCGAAGTAGGACCTGCGGTAGTACTCCGCGACGATCTTCTTCGGCTCCGCGTCGGTCAGCACGAGCCAATGCCAGGCCTGCATATTGCTGCCCGACGGGGCCTGGAGTGCCACGTCGAGCGCGTCGGTCACCACTTCCAGCGGTACGGGTCGCTCCAAGTCGAGGCGCTTGCGTACCGACCGGGTGGTGGTCAGTACCTCATCGACGGACAGATCCAGATGTGGGAAATCCTCTGCCATAGCTGCCTCCTCGGGATGATCGGTTTCGGGATGTGGCGGATCGCGGTCGGCGGCACGGTCGTTGAACAACGCAGGCTACTCACCGCGTATTCGAAGGGTCGCGATGCCGCGGCCGGAATCCACGAGTTGGTCGAGTGGGTCGCGCAGGGTCAGCCGCTGATCTGTGGCGGTGCTCAGGCGGATCCGCGTCTGGCCGGTGGTGTCGCCGTGCGGGTCGACGAGCACCGTGTACCGCCCGGCCCGGGGCAGGACGGTGCCGTCGATATAGCCCTTACCACCGGCCGACGGGGCGATCCGCAGTCCGAGGCCACCCGCGTCCGCGCTGTCGCCGTCGGTGGTCGATCCGCCACAGCCCGCGGCGCCGAGCAGCGCGGTAGCGATGACGGCGAAGCGGGTCGAAACGCCCATGGAAGAACCATAGTGTTCCGGGAGGCATCCCGAGGGGAATAGGACGGGGCGGGTCGACGGTTGCGATCGGCATGACGAAGCTTGCCGGAACATACGGTGTGTGGCGCGGGTACCTGGGGTTCACCCCGGAGGACGCGCGGGAGATCGAAGAGCTGGGGTTCGGGGCGCTTTGGCTGGGTGGTTCGCCGCCCGCGGATCTGGCGGCGGCCGAATCGCTGCTGGCGGCGACGGAATCGCTGACCGTCGGAACCAGCATCGTCAACATCTGGACGGCGCCCGCCGCGGAGGTGGCGGAGTCGTTCCACCGGATCGAACAGCGCTTTCCCGGGCGGTTCCTGCTCGGCATCGGCGCCGGTCATCGCGAGGCCAACGGCGCGGGCGCGATCAAGCCGTACGACGCTCTGGTGAGTTATCTGGACGAGCTCGACGCGGCGGGCGTGCCGACGGAGAGCCGGGCGCTCGCGGCGCTCGGTCCGCGGGTGCTGGAACTGGCCTGCGCGCGGACCGCCGGTGCGCTGCCGTATCTCGCCCCGCCGGAGCACACCCGGATCGCCCGGGGGGTCGTCGATGCGGACGCGCTGTTGGTCGCGGAGCAGAAGGTTGTCGTCGACGGTGACTCCGACCGTGCGCGAGCTGTCGCCCGGAAGATGATCCCGATGTATCTGGGATTGGCGAACTATGTCAGCAATCTGCGCCGACTCGGCTTCACCGACGAGGACCTGACGAGTCCGGGCAGCGATCGGCTCATCGATGTCCTCGCGCTCCACGGCGAACCCGACCGGGTAGCCGCCGGGTTGGCCGAGCACCTCGACGCCGGGGCTGGCCATGTCGCGATCCAGGTCTTGAACGAGGACTACCTCGGCGCCCTGCGCACCTTGGCGGCAGCGCTTCCCCTCGCCAGGTGAGGTGACGGTCGCCCGACCCGCCAGCACCCAGGGGTGTCGGGTCGGGCGGCGGTTCAGTGCTCGGGGACTCGTTCGTGCAGGGTCAGGAGGCGGTGGTCGAATCGGTTGCGGAACTGGGGGATCTCTTTGCTGATCGGGCGTAGTTCGGCGACCAGTTGGGTGGCCAGGGCGCGCAGGCGCACGTTCGACTCCTGGGAACGCCAGCGCAGCAGTCGGAACGCCTGATCCGAGGTCAGGCCGTAGATGAGCATGAGCGCGCCCTTGGCCTGCTCGATGGTCTGGCGGCCCTCGTAGGATTCCGCGCCTTCCTGGTCGGTGCCGTCGTCGACCAGGTCGGTGATCTCGATGTAGTAGCCGAGGATGCCGATGACCGCGTCGTGATCGTCGTGGATCAGGTCGGTGACCGCGATGACCTCGTGTTCGAAACCGGCGGTGTCGATGATGCGGTGACGGCTCGAGAACGGTTCGCTGTTCTCGATCATGGTGGTGATCGCGCCCGCGACGCGGTCGCGGTCGTCGGGATGCTGGTGTGACAGGAGCAGTTCGGTGGTCGGCTCGACCTGGCCGGGGGCGTAGCCGTGCATGGCGGCGACCTCGTCGGACCATTCCCAGCGTTTCTCGCCGAACCAGAATCGGAAGCTGCCGATGGGCTGTTGGGTTCCGGTGCCGATCACCGCCTCGACCTCGGCGGCGCCGCTGGGCGACACGCTCGACTCGACGGGGGATTCGCCGAGGAGCTCTTGATCCATGTCGGTCACTGTTTCCGTTCGTCGGGTCCATCGATGTCGTTCGCGTCGAACCGACGGTTCAGGGGTTGGCACGCATGCGCTCGATTCGGTCGAGCAGCGCTTCGAGGCAGTCCTCGAACTCGGCGGTGCCGTGGTCCTGTGACAGCTTCGGTTGCAGGCGAGAGAGATTCGGGAACTCGGCGAGCGCGCGGTGGGACGGCGCACGTTCGTCGTCGGGGATCGACAGGTGGCCCGCCGCCTCCAGCAGCAACTGCCCGAGCAGGAAGGTCGTGAAGGAGCGGTAGGTCGCGACCGCCTCGTCGTCGTCGAAGCCGTAGGACAGCATCGCGTCGAGGAATGCCTCCACCCACCGCAGGTGACCCAGCGGTGGCCGAGCCCAGGGAGCCCCCGGGGTGAGCGAGGCCGCGGGGGCGAACAGGTCCGCCTCGCGCAGGACGATTCGCCGGACCCCGTGGGCGAGTCGCACCAGGAAATCCTGCCAGCTCGCCGACGACGCCGCCGCCAGCAGGCACTCGCCGATCGCGTCGTCGGCTTCGGTGTCACGTTCGCCGACGGAACCCTCACCGCACATTCGTCACAATCTAGCGGCCGCCGTTTACCTTGTAAACTCCACAGCTCAGCCGCTGTTTCTCCGAGGAATCGACGCGGTGGCCAGCCTCGATGGCCGACCCGCGCCCTTCGGGTGTTTAGGGACTGGGTGGGCGGTGAAATAGTCTGACCGTTGGTCCTGCTTCGACGCGTGTAGTGAGGGGATGTTTCGGTGGACGAACATCACGACGATCGCGTAGAGGGTGCGGCGACGTCGCCGGACCCTCGCGGTGCCGAGTCGGGCGACAACGAGCGAGCGGCCTTGAGTCGCCGCCGGATCCTCGAGGTCGCCATCGACCTCGTCGATCAGGAAGGTCTGCGCAAGCTGACCATGCGGCGGCTCGGCTCGGCCTGCGGGGTCGAGGCGATGGCGCTCTACCGCTATGTGCACAGCCGCGAGGATCTGCTCAGCGGCATCGTGGCGCTGCTGGTCGACGATCTGCACGAGCACCAGCTCGCGGCGCGTCGCAAGGAGGACGGCTGGCAGGATTTCCTGGTGCGACTCGCGCACGGCGTGCGACAGATCGCGCTGGACCATCCGGAGCTGTTCCCGCTCGTGGCGACCAGGGCGCCGGAGGCCCCATGGGTGCGCCCGCCGCTGCGCAGCCTGCGCTGGATGGAGACCTTCCTGGACACGCTGCTGTCCTACGGCTTCGACGACGACGCCGCGGTCTCGGCCTACCGCTCCTACACGACGTTCCTGCTCGGCCAGTTGCTGCTCGAGGTCGCCGGACGCGCGCCGGGCCTACCGGCGGAGCCGGATCGCTCGGTCGCCGACCAGCTGTCGGGCTTTCCGAACCTGTCCCGCCTGGAATCGAAACTCGCCGAGGACCACAGCGCCCTGGAATTCGACGAGTCACTGGAATCGCTGCTCGATCGCCTGGAGCGCACCCTTCCGGTCGAATGACCGAGGTTCGGGTCATGGGGTCGATTCGGCGCGGTCGAGTTCCTCGTCGAGGGCTTGGGCGGCGGCGATGAGGGCCAGGTGGGTGAAGGCCTGGGGGAAGTTGCCGAGTTGTTCGCCGGAGGGGCCGATCTCCTCGGCGAACAGGCCGACGTGGTTGGCGTAGGTGAGCATCTTCTCGAAGGCGTAGCGCGCCTGCTGTACGCGGCCCGCGCGCGCGAGGGCTTCGACGTAGAGGAAGCTGCACATGTTGAACGTGCCTTCGGTGCCGCGCAAGCCGTCCGGTGACGCCTCCGGGTCGTACCGATAGACCAGGCTGTCGCTGACGAGTTCGCGTTCCATCGCGTCCATCGTGCTCGTCCACATGGGGTCCGATGCCGCCAGGAAGCCCATGCGTGGCATGAGCAGCAGGGACGCGTCCAGGACGTGGGTGTCGAAGTGCTGCACGAAGGCCTGGCGTTCGGTGTCGTAGCCGCGTTCGACGATCTGCTCGAAGACGGCGTCGCGTTCGGTGCGCCAGCGAATGAGGTCGGCGGGTCGGCCCTCGTCGGTCGCGAGTCGGATGGCGCGATCGAAGGCCACCCAGGTCATCAGGCGGCTGAAGGTGAAGTTCTGTCGGCCGCCTCTGGTCTCCCAGATGCCCTCGTCGGGGCGGTCCCAGTTGTCGGCGAGCCAGTCGACGAGTCCGGCGAACATCTTCCATCCGGTGATGCCCGCGATGCCGGTGGCCTGGGCGAGCGCGTCGGCGGCCTCGCCGTAGATGTCGAGCTGGATCTGGTCCGCGGCGCCGTTGCCGAGCCGGACCGGCGCGGAGTCGCGATAGCCGGACAGGTGGTCGAGAGTTTCCTCGGTGAGCTTCGGGTCGCCGTCGACCCGGTACATGATCTGCAGCGGTTCACCGGAGGCGGTGCCGCCCGCCCCGACGCGGTCGCGCAACCACCGGCGGAAGGCATGCGCCTCCTCGGTGAAGCCGAGATCCCGCAGCGCCCGCACCGACAGGGAGGCGTCGCGGATCCAGGTGTAGCGGTAGTCCCAGTTGCGTTCGCCGCCGATCTGCTCGGGCAGGCCCATGGTGGCGGCGGCGATGGGGGCGCCGGTCGGGGCGTAGGTGAGCAGTTTGAGGGTGATCGCCGAGCGGTTGACCATGTCGCGCCAGCGACCCCGGTAGGTCGAGGTGCGCAGCCAGGTCTGCCAGTAGCGTCTGCACCGGTCGAACGCGGCGCGCACGCTGTCGTAGGTCGACCGTTCGGACAGCTCGGCGCCAGGCGGAGCGGTGGTGAGCACGACACCGGCGACCTCACCGGCGGTGAGGGTGAAGTCCGAGACGGTGTCGGTGCCGTCGGCGCGCACGGTGATCTGGGCGGAGGTCTCGAGGTGCAGGGCGGCCACGGGGGAGTCGAAGACGGCGGCGTGGTCGTCGACGAGTCCGAGGGTGTGGGTGGCGCGACCGTAGTCGAAGCGGGGTCGGCAACTCAGGGTGAAGGTGAGCGTGCCGCGCACCACCCGGATGACGCGCACGAGCCGGTGACGGTCGGCCGGTGCGTCGCCGACCAGCGGTTCCATGAAGTCGGCGACCTCGCCGACCCCGTCGGGGCCGCTGAAGCGGGTGAGCAGGATGGCGGTGTCGGGGAGATAGAGCTGACGGACCGTGACGGTGTGCGAGGTGTCGATCGCGACGGCGCAGTATCCGCCCTTCTCGCTGTCGAGCAGCGAGGCGAACACGCTGGGCGCGTCGAAGCGGGGCGCGCACCACCAGTCGATCGTCGCGTCCGACGACACCAGGGCGGCGGTCTGCAGATCTCCGACGATGCCGTGCTCGTCGATCGGTGGGTACTCGTTCACACCTCCAGCGAACACGCGCACCCCGCTGCCCGTCCTCACCCGGAGAGGGTGATTACCAGTAGCGCGGCACCAGCCCCCAGGACGCGAGCTCGGCGGTCACCTGTTCGCGCAGGCTCGCGCGGGTGGGGAACCGGTCCGGGTCGGCGCCGGTGACGGCGAGGGTGACGGTACGGCCGTCGGTGGAGAAGGACAGATTGACGCCGACCTCGACGCGGCGGAACATCGCCGGATCATTGGCGCACACCACCGGCCGCATGAGGACGGCGGCGGCGCGGTGCCCGGCGAAGTCGGCCACGCCCAGCGCGGATTCGCCGAGATTGGTGCACAGGCATTCCGGGGCCTTGGCGGTGCGGGCGAACCAGCGCAGGACCGCCCGCGGGAGCACCATCTGCAGTGGTTGCAGGTGTTGCTGGGCCGGGGTGGTGGCCGGGTCGCGGTAGGCGGTGGCGGCGCGTTTGACGGCCGCGCGGACGGCGGCCAGGTCGATGGGTTCGCCGGTGCGGTAGGTGACCGAGATCGGCAGGCCGGTGGTGGCGTTGGCGCGCGGATCATCGGGGCCGCGCAGCGAATGGGGGACGTCGACGCGGATCTCGGCGGTGTCACCGACCCGGCCGCTGCGGCCGAGCAGTCCGGCGCCCAGGGCGATGAGCAGGCCGTTCGTCGTGCCCTGGTGGCGGCGGGCGGCCGCGTCCCACTGGTCCAGGTCGAGCTGCGCGACGAGGTCGGCCGGTGCCCATCGGGGCGGGAGGGGGAGTTCGGGCCGCGTCGGCCGCGGGTTGCGGGCGGGCTCGGTGACGGCGCGGCTCGCGATCGCCCCGCGGATACCGCGCCCGATGGCGCGGGTCTGTCCGGCCGCGTCGGACAGGTTCGCGCGGAACGGGTTTCGTGGCGCGACACCCACCAGGCTCCCGGAGCTGGCGCTCCGATCGGGTTCCTCGCCCGCGGCGAGCCGGTTCAGCGCGTCACCGACCGCGAACAGCACGGCCCCGCCGTCGGAGACGACATGCGAGGTCACCAGCGAGACCAGGGTTCCTCCGGAGGAGGTCGGTGCCGCCGAGAGTTGCCAGACCCGCCCGGTCGCCGGGTCGAAATCCACCCGGCTGCGGTCGAAGAACCAATCGAGTACGTCGTCTTCGGACACCGGTGTCGTGGCCAGGTCCAGGGGTAGCGAGTCCGTGGCGGGCAGCCAGTACGGGCGGGCGAAGGGCAGCGGTGCCGGATGGACACGTCGAGCCAGGAATCCCTGGGCCAGGTGCGCGTGCAGCCTGGTCGGTACCGCGTCGGGCAGGGGTTCGTCGAAGCGCCAGGCGAGTTGGTTGACCAGGGCGTTGCCGTAGAGGCTGTGCAGTTTCAGGAACAGGTCGTCGTCGGCGGTGAGCCGGTTGACGGCGGCGGGCGCGCGGGTGGTCGTCGCCGGGGCGGTGAGTGTCATGGGAACTCCTCAGCGGGCACGCAGGGTGCGGACGGTCAGGGGCGCGAAGACGGCGGCGACGACGAGCGAGGCCACGATCGACCACAGCGCGTCGGCGCCGACCACCCCGTCCTCGGCGAGGGTGCGCACCGCCGACACCAGATAGGACACCGGGTTGTAGTCGGAGACGACGGCGAGCCAGGTGGGCATCACGTCCTCGGGAACCAGCGCGTTGGAGGCGAAACTGAGGAAGGTCAGCACCAGCATCGACATCCCCTGCACCGCGGCGGGCCGCGCCACGGTGACACCGATGAAGGCGAACAGCCAGCTGATCGCGGTGGTGGCCAGCACCACCAGCACCGCCCCGGCGGCGAAGCCGAACGGATGCTCGGGTCGGTATCCCATGGCGAACCCGACGATCACCACCGTCGTCGCGGCGAGGACATAGCGCGTGGCCCCGGCCAGCAGCGCGCCCGCGACCGGCGCGGAGCGCGCGATCGGCATGGCCACGAACCGGTCGAAGACGCCGGAGCGGATGTCCTCGGACAGTTGTACACCGGTGGCCACCGAGGAGGTGAGCACGATCTGCACGAGCACACCGGGAATGAGGATCGGCAGATACGCCTGCATGCTTCCGGCGATGGCGGTGCCGAAGATGCTGCCGAACAGCACCGGGCCGACGATGGGCAGTAGCAGCGCGTCGTAGAGCAACTGGGGGCTGTGGCGGAAGGTGAGCAGGCCGCGCCAGGCCATCATCAGCGAGTGGAACAGCGCGGCGCGCGGTCCGACGCGGGTGACGCGGGGACGGCGGTCGATGGTCGTGGGCGCGGGGGCGATCTCGGTGGTGGTGACGGTCATGACGGCCTCGGACTTTCGCGGGGATCAGGCGGCGGTGCCGGTGAGAGCGAGGAAGACCTCGTTGAGATCGGGACGGTCGACGGCGAAGCCGCGCAACGGGATTCCGGCCGCTCGGCAGGCGGCGACGATATCGGCCGCCGGACCGGCATCGGCCAGGGCGACGGTGAGGGTGCCCGCCGACGAGCCCTCCGGGATCTGTCCGGTGAGCCCGACGACGATGGCCTCGGCGCGGGCGGAATCCGCGGGATCGGCGAGGTCCAGGCGCAGCACCTGCTCACCGATGGAGGACTTCAGTTCGCTGGCGGTGCCCTCGGCGACCACCGCGCCACGGTCGACGACGGCGATGCGGTCGGCGAGCGCGTCGGCCTCCTCGAGGTACTGGGTGGTGAGCAGCACGGTCGCGCCCCGGCCGACCAGCCGCCGGATGACGCCCCACATCTTGTCGCGGGTGTGTGGGTCCAGGCCGGTGGTCGGTTCGTCGAGGAAGATCAGCGGTGGATCGGTGATCAGCGTGGCCGCCAGATCGAGTCGGCGTCGCATGCCGCCGGAGAACTGCGCCACCGGACGATCGGTCACCGCGGACAACTCGAACTCCTCGAGCAGCTCGGCGCTCCGCGCGGCCGCACCACGGCGCGAGAAGCCGAGCAGGCGGGCGAACAGGCGCAGGTTCTCCCCGGCGGTGAGGGTTTCGTCGACGGAGGCGTACTGGCCGGTGAGCCCGATCATGGATCGCACGGCGGTGGCGTCGCGCGCGATGTCGTAACCGAAGATCTCGGCGCTGCCTCGATCGGGGCGCACGAGGGTGGCGAGCATGCGCACGGTGGTGGTCTTGCCCGCGCCGTTCGGGCCGAGCAGCGCGAAGACGGAACCGGCCGCGACGGTGAGATCCACGCTGCCCACGGCCTGGAAATCGCCGTAGGACTTGCCGAGACCGGTGGTGCGGATGGCGAGGTCGGTGCTCATCGGAGGCTCCTGGGGGAAGGGGTCGGGGCGGCCAGGGCAGCGACGGCGTCGGCGGCGCGGTCGACACCGTCGTCGGTGTAGTCCGTGGCGTACGCGGCCGCGCGCAGCACGATCTCGGGATCGGCGACCCGGTCGAGCAGGTCGGTGAGCCGGTCGCCGGTGAGGTCCTTCGCGCGAGCGGTCGCGGCCAGACCGAGATCCCGCAGGGCGGCGCCCCAGTAGGGCTGGTCGGCCTGGACCGAGCAGATCACCTGGGGTACACCGGCTTTCAATGCGGCTGCGGTGGTTCCGGCCCCGCCGTGGTGCACGACGGTGACACAGCGCGGTAGTACGGCGGCGTGGTCGACGTGCGGGACGACCGCGACCTCGTCATCGATGCCCGGCGTGAGGGGACTCCAGCCGCTGGCGAGCAGCAGTCGTCGGCCCCGCCGCGCGCAGACCTCCCGCAGCATCGCGGCGAACTCGCGCGGATCGCCGACGTCCATCGACCCGAAACCCACGTAGACCGGCGCGCTGCCCGCGTCGAGCCAGGCGTCGAGTTCGGGGTCGGCGTGCGGTCGCAGCAGGCCGTCGCGGTCGGTCGGGAATCCGGTGAACGGTCCCTGGATCTCCGTGCGCAGACCGGGGAACAGGTCCGGGTCGTACGCCTGGATTCGCAGAGTGGCGGTGTCCGCCTCGGCACGCGGCAGGACCGGGGCGAGGGCGGCGGCCCGCAGTCCGGTGAGAACGGTCCACCCGAGCCGATGCACGGCGCCGGGCAGGCGCCGCGCCCACCGGGCCGGGACGACCGGGACGGCGGCGTTGGGCTGGATCGGGAAGAAGTGCAGCGCGGCGAACGGCAGTCCGTGCGCTCGCGCCGTGGCGGCCGCGGCTTCTTCCCCCGCCATCCCAGCCACCACCACATCGTGTCCGGGAACGAGGAAGCGCAGGTCACGCACCATTTCCGGTACCCCGCGCCGCTGGAGATCGATCGTGGCGCGGAGTCGAGCCAGGGGATCGCGGGCGCCGAACCGGGTGTCGGTGCGTTGCGCCAGCAAGAGCGCGGCGCTGTCGTAGCCGTACGGCACGGCCGCGATGCCGTGTGCCTCGGCGAAGGGAACGAGGTTCGGTGCCAGCGCGAGCGTCACCTCGTGACCGCGCTCGCGCAGGGCCCGCGCCAGCAGGATGCCGGGTTGCGCGTCGCCCCGGCTGCCGGTGAACGCCAACAGTGCCCGCATCGGCTCACACCACCTGAGCCGCGCCGGTCAGCGGGTCCGGGGCGCCGTCGCGGTCCGGGGTCGCCGTCGGCGAGTGCGCGTGGCCGACCGGGTCGGCGGGCGTCGGCGCGGCGGCGAGCTCCGTGTGCTGCGGCACGGACGCCATGGCGGTGATCGCGCGCAGGGCGTGGCCGAACTCGGTGAGGAATTCCTCCATCGCGTCCGCGGCGAAACCGGCCGGGTAGCGGGTGGAGACGTAGAGTCCGTCGGCGGCGCGCACCACCCACAGGAACACCTCGTCGGGGGAGTACGACTCGGCGCGCAGGGTACGTCCGCGCAGGTCGGCGACGAGTTCGTAACCGGGCAGCACGCGGATGTCGAGGAAGGAGACGCCGAAGCGCGGCGTCTCGGCGACCTCGAGCAGTTCCAGGACCCGGTTCCACGACGCGTCGCCCGCTGTCCTGGCGCGACGCAGGGCCGCGCGGGAGCGGTCGAGTGCGTCGGCGATGCCGTCGGTGTCGTCGAGGGCGATCTCGACCGGCACCACATTGACGAACCAGCCCATCGATTCCAGCCAGCGCAGATCCGGACGGGTCGCGATCGGCATCACTGTGCGCAACCCGCCGTCGCCGAAGCGCTGCCGGTTGGCCAGCGCTAGCGCGGCGAACACCGCCACCGACATGCGGTGCCGGACCGCGTCGAGTGCGGCCTCGACCCGCTCGAGGTCGACCAGATCGAGGATCCGGCGCGACACGCTGGGCTGCGGCAGGCCCGCCTCGACCGGGCGCTGGGCCCGCGGGGCGAAGCGCGGCATGGACCCGTCGGCTAGGAAGTCCCGCCAGGTCGCGACGGCGGGGCTGTTCGGATCGATCGCGGCGGCGGCCGCCCGCTCGAGCACCGCGTAATCGGCGGAACTACCGAAGGTGGCCGAGGCGCGGGCGGGTAGCCCGGCGACGGCCTCGGTGTAGAGGGCGCGCAGTTCCAGGATCAGGATGGCCTGCGAATAGGCGTCCAGCACCGAATGGTCGGCCGCGACCAGCACCGTGAAATCGCCGGTGTCGCGATGATCGACGGTGGCGGCCAGGCAGTGCGGCCACACCAGCGGGGACAGACGCAGTTCCAGTGCGCCACGCAGGAATTCGTTGATCTCGGTGCCGTCGGTGAGGTCCTCGATCGGCTGTTCGACGATGACGAGCTCGTCGGCGGCCGCGGTCGAGCGGGTCCGAGCGGCCGCGTCGACGGTGGTGCGCAGGCCCTCGTGCCGCGCGTGCCAGCGCCGCAGCGTCTCCCGCCAGGCCGCGGCCTCGAACGGGGCGTCCATCTCGAAGACGGTGCCGATCCAGCGGCCCCGACCCGGCAGCGGGTCGGCGGGGTCGACACCGGCGCAGTAGCCCGCGTGCACGCTGGTGAGCGGGCGTGCGTCGGGCCGCCAGGCGGCGGCGGGCAGTTCGGGAGTCCAGATCGACAATGTCCCGGAACGGATCTCGAATTCGGACAAATGGGTGTATTCCATGACCGGGTTCACCTCGTGACGAATACAGGCCGAAGCGGCGGAAGACGGATTCGAAAAGGGGCACGTCGATGTGACACCACTGTTGCTCTGGAACTTCGACGGTGGATATTCCCGGGGAAGCCTCGGCGCGTTCGATGCTATAGCCAGCGAGCGGAAATACATGTCTGTGAGTGCCGTCACTGATTCGCTGAACAAAAAGGTCGGTGGAAGATTATTCGTGCGATCCTTCGAGGACTGTCGCTGGCGCACAGAATGTTTCGGACGGAATTATCGGTGGACGCCGATGTCCGTCGAGAGTTTTGTTCACGTGCGGTCGATGGGCGGTGTCGGCGTCGTCACAATCGCGAGGACCTGTTGTCCGGTGCCGTTTTCCGTCCGTTCACTCTGGGCGATGTCGGCGGCGAGGAAAGTATCGGAATCAGCCGCCGCGGAAGGCCAGGTCCCGCAACCGGACCCAATCGAGCGTGGGTGCGGTGGGCGGTGTTCCCGGGCGGTTCCGAGGCACCCATACCCGGAGTGCGCCGGGCTCGACGACACAGCGCACCGGGGTGTCGAGCTCGAGCGACTCGCCGTCGACGCCGACCGGGATGCATGGCGCGTCGGCGTCGACGGTGACCTCGGTCGTGGTCCGCTGGGTCAGGCCGCGGCTGCGCGTGCGACGGATCAGGCCGACCGCGTCGCGGGTGTTCGTGACGCTGACGGTGACCGCGCCCAGCAGGCCGCGATCGAGCCGTTCCCGGCGGCTCAGACCGGCCAGATCGCTGGTGCCGTACGGATTGTTGCTCACCAGGACGGCCTGCGGGCCCGCGACGGGCGCGCCGTCGATGTTCGCGACGAGCCGGTGCCCGCGGTGGCCCGCGAGCAGGTCGGGCAGCAGGCGCAGGACCGTGGCGGTCTTGTCGTCGCGGTAGGCCGGACTGCGCACGATCTCGGCATAGACGCCGAAAGAGGCGTTGTTGACGAAGGGCAGGCCATTGATCCGACCCAGATCCACACGTAACTCCACGCCGTCGCGTAGCGCGTCGAGCCCGGCGGCGGGATCACCGCGATCCAGGCCGAGGTCCATCGCGAAGTGGTTGCGGGTCCCCGCGCTGATCACCAGGAACGGCAGCCCGTGCTCGGCCGCGACGCCCGCGACCAGCGCCTGCGTGCCGTCACCACCGGCGACGCCGAGCAGGTCAGCGCCCCGTGCGACGGCATCCCGGGCCAAGGCCGTGACATCGACGTCGCCGGTCAGCAGCACGACTTCGGCACCCAGTTCCTCGGCCCGGCGCCGCAGGTCGAACCGCTCGACCTTGCCGTCGCCGGAACGCGGATTCATGATCAGGAACGCCTGCCGGGCACGAGGAGCGGGCCGTTCGGGACCGGTGGTGTGCGAGGTTCCCGTGCGCAGCGCGATCCGCGCACAGGCCAGGGCCGCCAGGGCCGCCGCGGCGGTCACCAGCACCACCCACAGCAGATGCGCGCGCACGAACAGGACCACGACGACGAGGGGTGTGAGCACCGCCAGGCCCATCGACACCCACCGCGGCGTCCCGTACCTGGTCAGCGACCAGTAGAGCGCGGCGGTGGTGACCACGACACCGCCGGTCCCGACGAGCAGCAGCGCGACCGTGCCCACCACCCCCGCGAACACCACCGGTACCGCGATCGCGACGGCGGCGAACAGATAGGCGGCCCTGGCCCACCAGTGCGAGCTCGACGGCGCGGTGTGCTCGGTCATGGCGTGGACGACCGGTCCGTCTCCGTCGCGCACGATCCGGTGATTGTCAGTGTCGGGGCTGCCAGGTGCTGACCGCCCAGATGACGAGCACGCTGAGCGCGATGATCACGATCGACCACGCCGGGTAGTACGGCAGGGAAAGGAAATTCGCGACGATCACCAAGGCCGCGACGGCCAACGCGGCGTAACGGCCCCACGCCGCACCCAGGACCAGACCGACGCCGACGAGCAGTCCCAGCACGCCGAGGATCACATGGACCCAGCCCCAGGTGGTCGTATCGAACCGGTACACATATTCGACTCCGGCGACATACAAGGCGTCGTCGGCGAGCGCGGCGATGCCCTGCAATACCGAGACCGCCGCCATGATGAGCAACAGGCACGCGGCCACCACGGAAATTCCCTCCGCGACGGCCTGTTTCTGAAATGGTTCCGCCACCGGCGGTGTGGTGTGCGTCGACGCTGTATCTCCGGTCATTTCCGGCTCCTCGCGATGCGGAATAGCGCAGCCCCCGTGCCGAATTCTATCGGACCACGTTCATTCTGAACCGCTCGATTCGGTCGCGGGTCTGCGCGGCACCAAAGCGGTGCCGAACAGTGCCGTGACCGCGATCAGCGCGGTCACGGCGAAAGCCACCTGCAAGGCCTCGAGCCGGGCCTCAGCGTTGACGTCGGCGATCGTCTGGGCGGTCGCGTCGTCTACGCCTGCGGCGTCGAGCGCTTCGTGCACCTGCCCATCGGACAGGAACGGCACACCCTGGGCCAGGTCCGTGGTGGCCTGGGTCTGCACCGATGTCGGGACCGCCGGGTTGTCCTCGATGCCAGCCAGGGCGGCGGAGGTGAGGGTGGCGATCAGCACCGAGCCGATCAGCGCGGTGCCCAGCGAGGCGCCGAGGGTGGTGGCGGTGTTCTGCACCCCGCCCACTTCGGCACTGCGCGAATCCGGGACCGCCGAGACCGTGACGGCGCCCAGCTGGGAGGCCAGCGCACCCAGCCCCAATCCCATCAGCACCATCGGGATCGCCACCACGCTCGCGTCGGCCCCGGGGTCCATGCCAGCGGCCAGGATCAGCACACCGACGATCATCAGGCCCAGCCCGATCCGGACGACCCGGCGCGGATTCGCTCTCGGGCGCCAGCGCGGAATACCCACCGCCGCCAGGATCAGCGCGACCGACAGCGGCAGGATCCGCACCCCGGTCTCGAGCGCGCTGAGCTCGAGCACCACCGACAGGAACAGCGGCACCGCGAAGAAGACCCCGGCCTGCACCGCGAACTGGGCGAAGAACATGGTCGAGCCACCGACCAGCTGGCGGTTGCGCAGCAGCGCCGGATCGACGAGCGGTTCCCTGCCCCGGCTCACCAGCCAGCTCTGCCTGCGCAGGAACAGATACAGCGTGAACAGCCCACCGAGCAGCAACCAGATGACCGCCGAGAGCCCGAACAACTCCGGCGCCCCGGATTCCGGACGCACCCACCCCCATTCGCTCGACCGCAACACCCCGAACACGATGGCGCCCAGACCGATCACCGAGAGCACCGATCCGACGAGATCCAATTCGACCCGGGGCGCGGGCGCGTCCTGGACCCGCCGCAGGACCAGCAGAATGGCCACCACCACGACCACCTCGCCGAAGAACACATAGCGCCACGAGGCGAACGTCGTCACCGCGCCGCCGAGCAGCGGGCCCACCGCCACCGCCATCGCGCCCGCCGCCGCCACCAGGCCGTAGGCCGCGGGCCTGCGTTCAGGGGCGAAGTTCCCCGCGACGAGCGAGACGATCGCGGGCATGATCAGCGCGGCACCGATGCCTTCGAGCAGCGACCAGCCGAGCAGCAGCACCGTCAGATTCGGGGCCGTGCCGGTCACGAACGAGCCGATGCCGTAGACCACCAGGCCGATCCCGAACACCCGGCGGCGGCCCAGGATCGCGCCGATCTTGCTTCCGGTGATCATCAGCGAGGCCATGACCAGCGTGTAGAGGGTGATCGCGGACTGGATGCCGGTGATGGTGGTGCCCAGGTCCTGGGCGACGGTCGCCATCGACACGTTCATCACCGAACTGTCCAAGGTCATCAGGAACTGGCCCGAAGCCAGCACGGCCAGCACGAGCGCACTGGACTTCACCGGTGGCGCCGACATCGGCATGCTCCTCGGGTCAGTGGGTCAGCAGGACTTTGATCGCCACGATGATGGTGGCCACGCAGGTCAGCAGCAGGGCGCCGGTGAGGGTGGAGCGGTCCGGGCTGGCGCCCTGGAGTCGCCGGATGACGAACACGATGCCGCCGATCCGCACGAGCATCACCGCCTCGGCCAGGATCTGCGCGGTGCGCGGTTCGAGCCAGCCGATCGCCGCGGCCGCGAGGATCACGCACGGCAGCACCGCCGAGCTCAGGATGGGCAGCGAGTCGCGCAGATCCGTCCAGCGTTCGAGACCGTTCGGCGACTGGTCCGACCGCACCGCCCGGCCGACGTTCTCGGCGAAGGAATGCGCGACGAAGGTCGACAGGGCGGTGCCGAGTACGACGAGGATCCCGACGTTCTCCGCCGACGGCGAGACCGGGATCAGTGCGGCCAGGATCAGGATGTTGCCGTAGATATAAGCACTGATCCGGCTGGTCGCGTTGCGCTGATCGAGCGGGACCCGGGAGAACAAGGGCCCGTGCAAGAGCGTGTGCCTGTTGCCTTCCATCGGCCTCACCGTGGTCGTCGGGTGACACCCCTTGTGTGAACTATAGGCGCCGACTTCTCGCGTTATCTGCGCGTTATCACAACGTTGTCCAGTCGGAGCCGGTTGCTATGGTGACGCGCGAAAGTTTGTTCGTTCGACCGTGAGGAAGACCATGGGAAGCACTGCCCTCGACGTCATCGCGTTGCTCGTGAACCGCGCTGCCGAGTTCTGGAACTGGATGGCGACCGGCTCGTCGGGTTTCCCGCCGCTGTGACCGGTTGAGGCCACGCTGACGAAACCCCCGAACGCCCACCGGCGTTCGGGGGTTTCGCCCTGTCGGGGAGGGTCAGGGCAGGCGATCGAGCAGCAGCGGCGCCCGGCCAGGGCGGGCAGATCGGCGGGAGCGTCGTCGGTGATGAGAACTACGGGGCGCTGCACCTGGTCCGAGTAGACCCAGGCGCTTCATTCAGGGAAATCCCATGTGGCTCAGGCGCTTCGACGCGCCGACCCCCTCCTCGCCGACGCGATGACTCTAGCCGGAAAGCCGGGCGGGTGGGACGCGATTGCCCCGCGATCGAGCGCGCGCGAACGTGTCGGACCCCGGCGTTACCGTTGTCGCACAGCCCATATCGAGGACAGGGGTGGCGATGACCGAGAACGACGACGCCGCGCGTGAACGTGCCCGGCGGCCGGAAGATCTGAGCAGGCTCGTGGTCGAACGGCTCAACGCGGGAGATGTGGACGGTCTGGTCGAGCTGTACGAGTCCGACGCGGTGCTCGCCCTGCCCGACGGGGTCGTCGCGACCGGGCTCGAGGAGATCAGGGCCGCCTATACGGCCCTGGTCGCGTCCCGGCCGGTGTTCCAGCCCGGTGCGCAGTCGCCCGCCCTGCGGGCCGGTGACCTCGCGCTCACCTCGTCGCGACTGCCCGGCGGGGGCGGGGCCACGGTGGAGGTGGCCCGGCGCCAGCCCGACGGGAGTTGGCGGTGGATCCTGGATCAGCCCAACGTGCTGGGCTGAGCGTCAGTTCTGTTGGAGTCCGGAGTTCAGGACGACGACCACCCTGTCGGCGGTCACCTCGCTGACCCGGACGTCGACACCGTCGGCGGCCTGGGACTGACCCACCGGCACGGTGATCTGCTGGCCGCCGATGCTCAAGGTGACCAGGTCACCGTTGACGGCGACGAGTTCGGCGTCGATGCCGAGCACGGAGGCCTTGGCCTGCACCCCGCGTTCGAAGGTGATGGTGCAGCCGCCGACGGTGCACTCGGAGGTGGTGCCGGGGCCCGTCATGGTGCAGGCGGTGGCGGCGAGGGGAAGCAGGAGGGCGAACGCGGAGAGCGTGATCAGCCGTCGAACAGGCATGCCGGTGAGTGTAGTGCGCACCGGCGCGCCGGGGCCCGAAGCGCTGACTCGGGATCGAAGACACAACGGAACGGTCTCGTCGTGTTGCGGGCCCCCAGCGGCGGGGAATACCGTCGCTGAGAGGTAACTGGCATCGCAGCACCGGCCGAGATCGGGAGGTGGGACCATGATCGCGAGCGAGATGACGGTTGCCAGCCGCTGGTGGTGGCGGCCGGGGTGGACGTCGGGACGTTCCTTCTACGACTGGCAGATCGAACCCACCCAGACCGTCGCCGACAAGCTGGTCGAGATCTTCGCACCGACCCTGGCCCGATTACCCGCGCTCGAGCAGGTCGACGCCGCGCACCTGCGAATCGGGGTGCAGGGTATCGGCTTCGTCGACGGGGTCAAGGGCGTACACCTGGCGGCGCTGGTGGCCGGGGCACGGGACCTGCTGGCCGAGCACGCGCCGTTCCCGCTCACCTTCGGCCCGCCGATGGTCGCCGACGACTCGATCCAGCTGCCGATCGCCCTGCCCGAGGAACTGGTGCGCGTCCGCGAAGACCTCACCCGCGCGCTGAGCGAGGTGTGGATCCGTGAGCGCATCCCCGATTTCGGCGAACCGCTGCGGCCCTGCCTGACCCTGGCGCACGCGACCGGCGCCGTGCCGAAGGACGAGATCCGCGCGGTGCTGGCCGAGGACGGCTTCATTGACTTCACCCTCGACGACACGGTCTCCGCCGTCTCGATGGTCGAATTGCTGTGTGAGAACGGCAGATACGACTGGGCGGAGGTCAGCACCGCCGACCTGCTGCGCGATCCCACCCCAGTCGTCGAGCGCACCGTCTTCGACGATCCGCTCTTCGGTCCGCTGCGCACCCCGGAGCGGGATCGGCTGCTCAGGAACTGAGCCGTGGCGGCGGGGTGCCGTGCGGCAGCCGTGGTCCCACCGCCAGCCGGGCACCCGGCGTGCGCCCGCGCCCCCAGCCGAGTTTCTCCCGGTAGCCACCGATGTGCTCGGTCGGCACCGTGGCCCCGTCGGGCAGCGGCGTGACCTCCGGCGCGACGTAGAGCGCGTCGACCGGGCAGTACGCCTCGCACAGGAAACAGGTCTGGCAGTCGGACTGCCGGGCGATGACCGGGATTCCGCTGTCGGTGCGGTCGAACACATTGGTCGGGCAGGCGGCCACGCATTTGTCGCAGCCGATGCAGTCCTCGGCGCGCAGCAGTTCGATCACGACGCCACCGCCAGTACCCGCTCGCGGGTGGGCGCGGCATCCGTCCACGGCGTGTCCAGTCCGCCGGAGAGCAGATGGTGGTGCTGTGCCGGGTCGAGCTCCGGGTGGTCGGCCCGCTTGCTCATGCCGCGAGTCTCGGTGCGCGCCAGCGCCGATCGGTACATGAGGCGTCCGACCGCGGTGATGGCCGCGGCCTGCCGTGCCCGGACCCGCTCGTCACCGGTCGCCCCGCCGAGTCCGTCCGCCGCGACCGACCAGAGTTCATCGAGGCGGGCCAGCGCCGGGCGCAACCGGTCACCGTGACGCAGGAAGTTGTGCTCGATCGGCAGCAACTCGGCCTGCGCGGCCGCCACCACCTCGGCGGCGGACACCGAACTCCCGCTCTCGGGTCGTAGTCCGACCCGGCCGATGCCGTGCACCGCGTCGGTGCCGCGACCGGCGGCCTGCGCGTACCGGGCCGCTCCGGCGCCCGCCCAACTGCCCGACGACATCGCCCAGGCCGCGTTGTGGCTGCCGCCGCCGGTGAAACCACCGCAGATCCGCTCCCTGGTGGCGGCGTCACCGGCGACGTAGAGGCCGGGAACCGTGGTCGCGCAGTCCTCGTCGATCACATCGATGCCGCCGGTGCCGCGCACGGTGCCTTCAGCCAGCAGATCGATCTCGAAGCGCTGGGTGAACGGATCGATGCCGCGCCGATCGAACTGCAGGAAGAAATTGGGCTGACCCACCCGCATCTGCGCCTGCACGGTCTCGTCGGCCCGATCGAGCTGGGCGTACACCTTTTCCTGCAGCAGGGTGCGCGCGATCACCGAGCGGCCTCGGGCCGAGCCCGCCTCCTCGAGCACCCGGCCGTCGGCACCGAAGAAGGTGGCGTAGCCGTAGTAGGCGGTCTTGGTGATGGTGGAGCCCTTGGGCACGATCGCGTAGGCGTTGGAGAACTCCATGCCGGAGAACCGGGCACCCGCCTCGGCCGCCATGAGCGCGCCGTCGCCGGTGTCGACATTGGTGCCCAGCGCCCGCGACAGGAAGGCGCAGCCACCCGTGGCGAGCACGACCGCGCTCGCGGTGATCCGGTAGTCGCGGTCGAGCTGACGCTGATGGCCCGCCGCGCCACGCACCGCGCCCGCCTCGTCGACGAGCAGTTCCAGCGCCGGACTGTGATCGTGCACCTGGACGCCGATGCGGGTCAGCCAGGCCCGCATCCGGCGCATGTACTCCGGGCCCTGCACGCCGGTGCGCAGCGGCGTGCCGGTCGCAGGGTCGACCGGGAACGGGTACCGACCCTCGACGGCGAGCCGGTTGATGTTGGTGTAGGTCTGATCCAGCACGCGATCCATCCAGTGGTGGTCGGCGAGGTAGCCGCCCAGCGCCTCCCGGCTCGCCTTGGCGGCGGCGCGGGCCTGGGCCTCCGGGGCCACGTACCAGACGCCGGTGCCCGACGGCGCGGTCGCGCCGCTGGTGCCGCAGTAGCCCTTGTCCACCAGGATCACCTCGGCGCCCGCCTCGCGGGCGTGGATCGCGGCCCAACACGCCGCCGGGCCGCCGCCGATGATCAGCACATCGGTGCTGGCTTGCCAGTTTTCTGTCATGAGGTGTCCTCGGGTCGCGGGGCCGGATGTCGGAGCGGAGAAGCGGTGGTGCCCGGTCGAGGCCGGGCACCACCGCGAGGTGATCAGGCGCCGGTGAACTTCTCACCGGCGATCGGCCGCGACGGTTCACCGTCGACGCCGACCGGGATCTCGCCCTCGAGGGTGGTGCGGTAGAGCACACGGGTGACGTCGAGGTGGTCGAGGTCGCTGGGCGCCAGGTGGGCGGTGGCGCGGTTGTCCCAGAACGCGATGCTGCCCTTCTCCCACCGGAACCGCACGGTGTAGGCGGGGTGCGAGATCTCGTCGAAGAGCAGTTGCAGCAGGGCATCGCTCTGCGGCGGCGTCAGACCCAGGATGCGGGTGGTGAAGCCGGGGTTGACGAACAGCACCCGCTCACCGGTCACCGGGTGCACTCGCACCACCGGATGCTCGGTGACCAGCGGTGCGGCGGCGATCTTGCGGGCGTACTCGCTGTCGGCCTCCCACTGCGGGATCCGGCCGCCGAAGCGGTGCTCGGCACGCAGACCGTCGAGGAAGGTGCGCAGCGACTCCGGCAGCGCCGCGTAGACGGCCGCGAGATTGGTCCACTGGGTGTCGCCGCCGATCTCCGGGGCGATCTCCGCGCGCAGGATCGAGGCCGAGGGCGGGTTGATCAGCGGCGAGACATCGGTGTGCCACTTGTTGGTGTAGCTGAACTTCTTGCGGCCGAACTTCTTCTCGTAGAGCCTGCTGTCGACGGCCAGGATCTCCGGGTGCTCGGTGGGAGCGTCGTCGTCGTACGGGTGCGACGGGGTGACCGCGCCGAAGCGACGGGAGAACGCGATCTGCTCGGCGTGGCCGATGTGCTGGTCGCGGAAGAACAGCACCTTGTGCCGGTGCAGGGCCGCGGTGATCTCCTCGACCTGGGCGTCGGTGAGTTCCTCGCGCAGGTCCAGGCCGCCGATCTCGGCGCCGATGTGGCCCGCGACGGGCGCGATGGTGAGGGTGCGGGTGTTCTCGATGGTGGTCATGTCGATGGTCCTTCGGGTGGAGCCGGAGTGGAAGCGAGGTGGTCCTCGGTCCGGACAGGAGCTGGCGATCACCCGCATCAGGTCGATCTCGATCCGACGGGTACGCATCAGGCGCTCACCCGCGAATCCCGCTGGGCGAAGCGGCTTTCCACCGGGTCCAGGCCATAGTGCCCGCGCAGCGTGGTGGATTCGTAGTCGGTGCGGAACAGGCCGCGCTCGCGCAGGATCGGCACCACCCGGTCGACGAAGTCCTCGAGCCCGCCGGGCAGATACGGCGGCATGATGTTGAAGCCGTCGGCCGCGCCCGCCTCGAACCAGCGCTGCAACTCGTCGGCGACCTGCTCGGGGGTGCCCGCGAAGGTGCGGTGCCCGCGGCCGCCGCCGAGCTTGCCGATGAGCTGACGCACGGTGAGGTCCTCGGTCTCGGCGAGCTCCTTGACCAGCGTGAACCGGCTCTTGCCGCCCTCGATGTCGCTCTCGGCGGGCAGCGGCGGCAGCGGCGCGTCCAGGGCGTGCGCGGTGAGGTCGACACCGAGCATGGTGGAGAGCTGGCGCAGCGCGTAGTCGGGGGAGATGAGGTCGGTGAACTCCTGCTCGAGCGCCCTGGCCTCCTCTTCGGTGTCGGCGATGAACGGCACCAGGCCCGGCAGGATCTTCAGCTCGTGCTCGGCCCGGCCGTACTTGGCCAGGCGCGACTTCAGGTCGCGGGCGAAGCGCAGGCCCTCCTCGAGGGTGCGCTGCGCGGTGAACACGGCCTCGGCGTGCTGGGCGGCGAATTCCTTGCCCGACTCCGAGGACCCGGCCTGTACCAGCAGCGGCCTGCCTTGCGGTCCGCGCGGCGAATTGAGCGGACCGCGCACCCGGAAGCGCTCGCCGGTGTAGTCGAGGGTGTGCACCTTGTCCGGGTCGGCGAAGACGCCGGTCTCGGTGTCGAGGACGATCGCCTCGGATTCCCAGCTGTCCCACAGCGCCAGCGCCACGTCGACGAACTCCGCCGCGCGCTCGTAGCGGCGCGCGTGCTCGGGAATGGCGTCGAGCCCGAAGTTGTAGGCCTCGTCGACACTGCCGGAGGTGACGATGTTCCAGCCCGCGCGCCCGCCGCTGATGTGGTCGAGCGAAGCGAACTTGCGGGCCAGGTTGAACGGCTCGTTGTAGCTGGTCGACGCGGTGGCGATGAGCCCGATCCGTTCGGTGACCGCCGCGATCGCCGCCAGCAGCGTCACCGGCTCGAACACCGTGAGGGCATTGCGCTCGACCCGGGGCCCGACGGCGAGGGTGTCGGCGAAGAACACCGAGTCGAGCTTGCCGCGTTCGGCGATCCGGGCGACCTCCTGGAAGTGACGCACATCGAGCACCCGGTGCTCCTCGGTGCGCGGATGCCGCCAGGCCGCCTCGTGATGGCCGACGCCCATCAGGAAGGCGTTGAGATGAAAGGTCCTGCGAGACACGGATTTCTCCTGATCAGACGGTGGTGGCCGCGGTGCGCCAGCGCGAGAGGCGGCGTTCCAGGGCGACGAGGGCGACATTGAAACCGAGGCCGATCAGCGAGATGGCCACGATGCCCGCGTACATCTGCGGGATCTGGAAGTTCTGCTGCGCGGCGGTGATCAGATAGCCGAGTCCGGCTCGCGCGCCGATCATCTCGGCGGCGATGAGCACCAGGATCGAGCCCGAGGCCGCCATCCGGATGCCGGTGAAGATCGACGGGACCGCCGCGGGCAGGATCACCTTCTGGAACAGCCGCAGCGGTGAGAAGCCCAGCGAGATCGCCGATTTCACCAGCAGGGGGTCGACGGTGCGCACGCCGGTGATGGTGTTGAGCAGGATCGGGAAGAAGGTCGCGTAGCCGATCAGCGCGATCTTGGAGGTCTCGCCGATGCCGAGGATGAGCACGAACACCGGCAGCAGCGCCAGGGCGGCGGTGTTGCGGAACAGCTCGAGCACCGGGTTGAGGAAGTCCGAGACCGGCTTGTACCAGGCGATGGCGATACCGGCGGGCACCGCGATCACCAGGGCGATGGAGAAGCCGGTGACCGAGCGGGTGAGGCTGGCCGAGATGTGGTCGCCGAGTTGGCCGTTGCCCGCCAGCTCGACGAACGCCTGCACCACCACCGAGAACGGGGGCAGGAACACCTCGTCCACCAGGCCGAAGCGCGGGGCGAGTTCCCAGGCGCCGAGCAGCAGCGCGAAGGCCAGCAGCGGCTTGGCGATCCGGATCAGCAGGCGGCCGGTGGCCGCGGCGGCCTTGGTGACGGAGTCGGGGACCGCGCGGGCCGGAGCCGCGGCGGGCGCCGGTGTCGCGGGGGCGAGTTCGGTGGGCCGGTCGAGGACCGGGACGGCGCTAGACATGGGCGGGACTCCTGTCGGTGGATGCCTCCGAGGCGGTGCTGTCCTCGGCGGCGGCGAGCTCGAGCTGCTGGGCCCGGCTCACCTCGCTCTGCAGTTCGGTCCAGATCCGGTGGCGGTACTCGCGGAACTGCTCACTGGACCGGACGTCGATGTCGCCGCCGCGGGCGATGTCGATATCGATGACGGCCTTGATCCGGCCGGGCCGCGAGGTCAGCACCGCGACGCGCTGGCCCAGGTAGACGGCCTCGTCGATGCCGTGGGTGATGAACAGGATGGTCTTGCCGGTGGCTTCCCAGATGCGCAGCAGTTCGTCCTGCAGCGACTCGCGGGTCTGGGCGTCGAGGGCGGCGAACGGCTCGTCCATCAACAGCACCTCCGGGTCGAAGGCGAGGCTGCGGGCGATGGCGACGCGCTGCTTCATGCCGCCGGAGAGCTCGTGCGGATACCGGTCACCGAAGCCGGTCAGGCCGACCAGTTCCAGGTAGTGGTCGGCGATCGCCTTGCGTTCCCCGCGCGGCACGCCCTTGGCCTCGAGCCCGAACTGGATATTGGCGCGGGCGGTGCGCCACGGCAGCAGCGCGTACTGCTGGAACACCACGCCGCGATCCAGGCCGGGGCCGGAGATCGGGGTGCCGTCGAGCAGGATCTGTCCCGAACTCGGTGTGCTCAGGCCGCCGAGCAGGTCGAGCAGGGTGGACTTGCCCGAACCGCTCGGCCCGACCAGGACGAGGAACTCGCCCGCGCCGACCTCGATGGAGATGTCCTCGATGGCGGTGAACTTCTCGGCGCTGCCCCGGACGGCGAACTGTTTGCCGACGCCTTGGAGGGCGAGTTTGACTGCGGTGTCGCTCATTTCGCGGCCACCACCTCTCCGGTCGGACCGCTCTCGGGCTGGTAGGTGCCGTTGGCGTAGGGGTTGTCCTTGTTGGTGTACAGATCGGCGGCGGTGATCTTGCCGCGCTCGAGTTCGCCGTTGCGTTCGAGCCAGTCGATCCAGATCTGGATCTCGCGTTCGGCGATCACCGCGCCCGGCACCGGGATGCCGGAGCTGCGCCAGTAGTCGAGCAGCTTCAGGTTCTCGTTGCGGCCGCGCTTGCTGATGATCTCGGTGAACTTGGCGACGATCTCGTCGCGGGGAGTGATCTGCAGCCAGCGGGTGGCGCGCGCGGTGCCCTGGACGAAGTCCTTCACGGCCTCGGGGTTCTGGGCGATGAAGTCCTTGCGGAAGACGTAGGTGCCGTAGTCGAATTCGCCGAAGATGTCCTTGTCGGTGAACAGCGGGGTCAGGCCACCGCGCGGCACCGCGGTCTCGCGGTAGACGCCGCCGAGCGCGCCGACATCGATCTGTCCGCTGCGCAGCGCCTCCTCGGTGTTGATCGGGGGCACCACGATCAACTGCACCTGCTTGATCTCGTCCTCGGTCAGGCCCTGCTGGTGCAGCCATTCGCGGGTGACGAACTCGTGGTGCGCGCCGAGGGTGTTGATGCCGACCTTCTTGCCGATCAGGTCACGCGCGGTCTTGATGCCCGCGTCCTCCCGTACGAAGTAACCGGTGAAGGACTTGGCGTCGGAGCCGTAGGAGCTCAGCACCGCCTGCACGGGCGCGCCGCCCGCGGCGAGCTTGACCACCGCGCCGTTGAACGCGCTGCCGAATTCGACCTGCTTGGTGGCCGCGGCCTGGATATTGGCGGGGCCGCTGGTGGTGTCGCTTTCCCACCGCAGGGCGATGGAGGTGAAGTAGCCGAGGTTCTCGGCCAGTTCGAACGGGGTGACCAGGCCGGTCTGCCCCTGGTAGCGCAGCACGGTCTTGCCGTCGGCGGTCGTCGGTGTGTCGGTGGCGCCGCACGCGGTGACCACCGCGAGGGCGGCGGGAACGACGAGCGCGGCGGCGAGCGCACGCAGCGGACGTCGTCGCAAGAGAGTGGACAGCATGGTTGGCGAATCTTTCGATGGCGCGCGGCATCACGCGACGTGCCGGACATGGGCACGCCGCGACGATCCGCGCGGAACGGACTTACGGGAGAGAGGGAAACGCTGGGCGACGCGGAGGGGCCGCCGGGAGATCAGCGGCGACAGCACCCGGGGGACAGGCGCATCAGGTCCACCGTCCTGCGGCGGACGAGCGCGAGGGTGTCGGTCATGTCGGTCTTTCCTGCCAGCGGAGCGGCGCAGATCGCCGTCTCGAATTCCTATGGTGCGGTGCGTGATACGGGTTCGGCAATGCTGTTTTCACATCGTGGAAATCACGGTGCGCCGAATTCGGTACCGGCGGCGGTGTGGAAATACGGGCCGATCCGTACCGCGATCTGATGCATGGCGGGCACCACGGCGCGCACCAGATCGTGGTCCAGGCGCACCGCCCGCGCCTGCACGCCGAGCGCGCCCCACACCTGCTTGTCGGGCCCGAGCACGGGCACGGCGACGGCGCGGATCGGCTCCTCGCTGTCGATCTCCTCGACCGCGAAGCCGCGCCTGCGCACGGTGTCGAACAGTTCGCGGCGCTCGGCGCCGGTGGCGGTGTGGGCCAGCAGGGCGTGCCCGACCGCGCTGCTGTGCAGCGGGCTGCGTTCGCGCGGAATCTGGTTGTGGCAGAAGGAGACCGGTGGGCGCGCCTGGAAGACGGTGAGCGCTTCGTCGTCGTCGGGCACACTGAGGCTGACGGTGATCTTGATACCCGCCGCCAGCGCGTAGAGGTGGGGTGCGGCGGCGTCGAGGCCGAGGCGTGAGAGCGCGGGGCGGGCCAGGCAGGCCAATCCGTGTCCGATCCGGTAGCGGTCGGTGGCGGTGTCCTGTTCGAGCAGGCGGCCGCGCACCAGCGCCTGCGCCAGCCGGAAGGTGGTACTCACCGGCAGCCCGGCGCGCTGGGCCAGTTCGCTCAGCGACAGCTCCGGATCGCCGCCCTGGAAGCAGTTGAGCACGTAGACGGCACGGTCGACGGCGCGGGCCCCGGAACGGGGTGTTTCGGTGGCGGTCATGGGCGGCTCTCTCTCGGCGAAGTGCCGTGAACTATCCGCGACACGCACCCAGGCCCGCAATGGTTCGCCCACCGCTGAGCCGAACTCCCCGCAGGTCAGTCCCGCGCGTCGTCCTCCTCGGCACGCGGTGCCACCGCCCCGGACACCCGGATCACCCCGGCGTCGAGATCGAGATCCACCCGCGGCCGATGCCCCTGCCCGTCACTGTCCCCACCGCCCTCGTCCCGCAGCTTCTGCCCGGGAAACAACTCACCCATGATGCCCACACCTCCACCATAACCACTTGCCCTCACCCCTGGTCCATCGTCATCGGGGAAAGAGCGGCGTACGGTGGCTGTATGGGGGAGGGCGTGGAGCGAATCGTCGAAGTATTCACCGACGGCGCATGTTCGGGCAATCCCGGCCCGGGCGGCTGGGGCGCGATATTGCGGTACGGCAAGCATGAGCGCGAGATCTACGGCAGCGATCCAGCCACCACCAACAACCGGATGGAACTGCTGGCGGTGATCCGTGCCTTGGAATCACTCACCCGACCATCGCGGGTCCGCGTGTATTCGGACAGTCGATATGTAGTGGATGGTGTCACTCTCTCGCTCTCGATGTGGCGGGCCAACGGCTGGTTGACGAAGAGCAAGAAGGCTGTCAAGAACGTCGATCTCTGGGAACGCCTTGCCGAGCTGTCGGATCGTCACGACATCGAGTGGCGCTGGGTGCGCGGTCACGATGGGCACGCCGACAACGAACGAGCCGATCGCCTGGCCGTTCGCGGCGCGGAGGAAGCCAAACGAATGGAGCGTTCACCCACGACGTCTTCGGCACTGCCTTATCACCCGGGGGATTTATTCGGCGTCGGAGGCACGCCCGAGGCTGTCGTGCCATCTCTGGCCGAGCCACCGGAGACGGATGAACTGTGTCGTCACGAGTTACCGCTCGGCCAGTGTGACTACTGTCGAGCACTTCCGCCAGGTGTCCTCGCTCGCGGCTTTCGCACTGCGGGGGGCCGGGCTTACCACAACGACCCCGATTGTGAGTGGCTGCGCGCGGGACAACAGCAGTCCGAACGTGCCGGACACAACCTCAATGACATCGTCCCTGTGGCCTGGCAGGCGGTCGATCCCACCGAACTGCAGCCGTGCGAGTGGTGCTGCACGCCGCAATGGTTGGCACACCGCCGACGGCCCTGATCAGACGGGTTGGGGGAGGAGGCCGGTGGTGATGAAGCCGGTGATGTAGCGGTGGAGGACGGTGGTGTCTACGCGGGGGCAGGTGACGTCGGTGTCGGTGAGGGCGGTGCGGGTGAGTTCGTCGTCGATGACGAGGTCGCCGCCGCCCGCGCCGAGGTAGTTCTCGGCGATGAGGGCGGCGCGCATGAGGTCGGCGTGGTCGCCGATGCGGTCGGCCAGGCGGTGGGCGGCGTCCTCGATGGCCACGGTCTCGACGGGGTAGCCGTTGTCGCGCAGGACGTCGAGGATGGCCGCGACGGGGGTGGGTTCGCGGTTGACGAGGTGGTAGACCTCGCCGTCGGGGTGGCGGGCGGTGGCCAGGGCGACGATCGCGCGCGCGACGTAGTCGACCGGGGCCAGGGTCACCTTCGCCTCACCGATCTCCGGGGCGAGGCCCAGGTGCGCGGCGGAGCGGATGAGTGTCCAGAAGGCGTCGTCGCTGTTCACGGTGCCGTGGGTGGTGGCGCCCGAGACCAGGCCGGGCCGGTGCACGGCGACCGGCAGACCCCGGCGCGCGGCGGCGAGCACGAGCTGTTCGGCGACCCACTTGCTGGCCATGTACCCGTTGCGCGGCACCTCGGCGGCGGTGATGGCGGCGGCCTCGGTGACGACGCCGGTGTGGTCGACACCGACCGCGGCGTTCACGGTGGACACGAAGTGCAGCGTCTTCACCCGGGTGGTCACCGCGAGCCGCAGCACCTCCCGCGTGCCGCCGATATTGGCCGCGCGCAGCACCTCGTACGGTTCGAGGTGGTTCACCCGGGCGCCGTTGTGGTAGATCACGTCGAGCTGTTCGGCGAGGTCGGTCCACGCGTCCTCGGACAGGCCCAGGCGCGGGGCGGCCAGGTCGCCGGGCAGCGGGACCACGCGCTCGCGCAGGTCCGAGGAGTCCAGCCCGAAGCGGTCCATCGTCGCGGCCAGCCGCTGATAGCCCGATTCGATGTCGTCGGCGCGCACCAGGCACCAGACGCGGGCGGGGGTGTGATCGAGGAGTTCGCGCAGCAGGTGGATGCCGACGAAGCCGGTGGCACCGGTCAGCAGGGCGGTGACGGCACCGGCGGGTTCGTGCTCGGGGACGCGGAAGTCCTCGTCGAGGCGGGCGTCGGCCTCGAGCATCTCGATCCAGCGTCCGTCGGCCGCCTCGGCCGCACCGGCGGACACCGACGCGGTGACCCCGCGCGGCGTGGCGGCCTCGAACAGGGTGCGGGCCTCCACGTCGAGCCCGAGGCGCTGGGACAGCTCGGTGCGCAGGCCGAACACCAGCAGCGAGGTGCCGCCGAGGTCGAAGAAGTTGTCGTCCACGGCGACCGCGTCCAGGCCGAGCACATCGGCGAACACCTGGGCGACGGCGAGTTCGCGCACGCTCGCGTGCTGGTCGGCGGCGGTGTCGGCACCGGTGGTCGCGGTCTCGGTGAGCCGGTGGCGCGGCAGGACAAGGTCGGGATCGCGCAGCTCGGCGACGGTCGCGTCCGGGCGGGCGGTGACCGCGCGGAGCAGACGCACGTACTGCTCGGCGAACTCCGCGACGGTGGCGGCGTCGAAGAGGTCGGTGGCGTAGCGCAGGCTCGCGACATAGCCGTGGCCGGGACGTTCGCGCAGGGTGAGGGCGAGGTCGAAGTGGGTGGTGTCCTGGGGCAGGTCGAGCAGGTCGACGGTGAGGTCGCCGAGGGCGAGATCCTGGGTGGCGGGCAGGTTCTCGAAGGAGAACACGGCCTGGAACAGCGGATTGCGGGTGTCGTCGCGGGGCGGGTTCACGGCTTCGACGATGTGGTCGAAGGGAACCTCGCCGTGGTCGAGCGCGGCCAGGGTCACCGCGCGGGAGCGGGCGAGCAGCGCGGTGAAGGGCTCGGTCGCGTCGACGGTGGTGCGCAGCGGCAGCGTGTTGACGAACATGCCGACCAGGCGGTCCAGCGAGGGGTGGCCGCGCCCGGCGACCGGGGTGCCGACGGTGATGTCGTCGCTGCCCGAGAGCTGGTGCAGGAGAACGGCGAAGGCCGCGTGGCCCGCCATGTGGGCGGTGGCCTGATGGTCGCGGGCCAGGGCGGTGAGCGCGTCGGCGGTGGCGGCGTCGACGGTGAAGCCGATCGCGGCGCCCGCGCCCTCGGCGCCGGTGGTGCGCACCCGGTCGACCGGCAGGGTGAGCCGATCGGGCGCACCCGCGAGCGTCGAGACCCAGTAGTCGAGTTGACGCGCGGCCAGTGAATCGGAGTCGGTGCGGTCGCCGAGGCGGTCGAGCTGCCAGAGGGTGTAGTCGGCGTATTGCAGCGGCAGCGGCTCCCAGTCGGGGGTGCGCCGATTCGCCTGTGCCGCGTAGGCCAGCGACAGGTCGGCGACGAGCGGACCGTGCGACCAGCCGTCGGCGGCGATGTGGTGGGCGACCAGTGCCAGCACATGGTCGCGGTCGCCGAGCTGCCACACGGTCAGCCGGAACGGGATGTCGGTGGTGACGTCGAACGGCGCGGCGACCTGGGTGGCCAGGGCGTCGGCGAGGTCGTCCTCGGCGAGAGTGATCGGCGCGAAATCCTGATCGGCCAGCGCCGCATCGGTGTCGAGTACGCGTGGGCGGGGGCCTGATTCGCCGACGGGATACACCGTGCGCAGCACCTCGTGTCGCCGCACCACCGCGCGGATGGCGCCCACGAGCGCGTCGTGGTCGAGATCGCCGCGCAGCCGCAGCGCGAGGGGCAGGTGGTAGGCGGCCGACTCGCGGTAGAGCTGATTGAGCAGCCACATGCGGGTCTGGGCGGGCGCGAGCGAAAGGTGTTGCGGCCGTGGGCCCGCCACGGGCGTGGCCGCGGCGTCGGTGTCGGCGAGACCGGCGGCCAGCTCGACCACCGTCGGCGCGTCGAAGACGGCGCGCACGGACACACCCAGCCGCGCGGCGACCTGGGTCGCGGTGAGCGAGGTGCCGCCGAGGTCGAAGAAGTCGTCCTCGGCGCCCACCTGTTCCGCGCCGAGGACCTCGGCGAAGACCGCCGCGACCCTGCGTTCGGCGGCGGTGCTCGGCGCCTGGAATCCGGTGCGGCCGAAGTCCGGCGCGGGCAGCTTGCGGGTGTCGAGCTTGCCGTTGGGGGTCAGCGGCAGCGTGTCGAGCACGACGTAGGCGCTGGGTCGCAGGTAGGCGGGCAGCAGATCGGCGATTCGGTCGCGCACCTCGGCGGTGTCGAGCGGGTGGCCTGGCTCGGGCACGAGGTAGCCGACCAGGTGGGCGCCGCGCCGATCGGTGTGCGCGGTGACCACGGCGCGGGCGACGCCGGGCAGTCCGGTGAGGGTGGTCTCGATCTCGCCCGGTTCGATGCGATGTCCGCGCACCTTGATCTGGAAGTCGCTGCGGCCGTGGTAGATCAGCGCGGGCTCGGGGCCCGCGGTGAGCGTCACCAGGTCACCCGTGCGGTAGAGGCGCCCGCCCGCCGGGCCGAAGGGATCGGCGACGAAACGGGCCGAGGTGAGCGCGTGCCTGCGGTGGTATCCGCGGGCCAACGCGGGTCCGCCGAGGTAGAGCTCGCCGATCGCGCCCGGCGGCACCGGGCGCAGCGCGGCATCGAGGACCACGGCGTGGAATCCGCGCAGCGGGGCGCCGATGGTGACCGGTGTGCCCGGGTTGAGTTCGGCGATGGTGGCGATATCGGTGGCCTCGGTGGGCCCGTAACCGTTGCGCATCAACCGATTCGGTGACCACGCGTCGACCAGGTCGGCGCGGATGGCTTCGCCGCCGACGCCGAGCATGGCCAGCTCGGGCAGGGCGGCCGGGTCGAGGGTGGCCAGCACGGCCGGGGTGATGATCGCGTTGGTGACGCGTTCGCGCCGCATCAGATCCGACAGGTCCGGGCCCGCCATCACATAGCGGGGCGCGATGACCAGCGTCGCGGCACCGGCCAGGCCACACAGGATCTCGCCCACGGCCATGTCGAAACCGGGGGAGGCGTGGTGCAGGGTGCGCGCGTGTGGGCCCAGGTCGTAGCGATCGCGGCGCTCGGCGGCGAGATTGGCCAGGCCGCCGTGGGTCACCAGCACACCCTTGGGCAGGCCGGTGGAACCGCTGGTGTAGATCAGGTACGCCGGATGATCGACGCGCAGCGCGGTCGGCCGGTCGGCATCGGTGATCGGGTCGGCGCGGTGACCGGCGGTGGTCGCGGGCTCGTCGAGCGGCAGCCACCCGATGGTGTCGGGCAGCTGGGCGCGGTGCGCGCCGGTCGTGACACCGAGGGACGCGCCGCAGTCACCGAGGATGTGCGCGATGCGCTCCGGCGGATAACCCGGGTCGATCGGGACGAAACCGGCACCAGTCTTGGTGATCGCCCAGACGGCCGCGACGGACTCGGCCGACCGCTCGACCGCCATCGCCACCAGGGTCTCCGGTCCCGCACCGGCGGCGAGCAGGGCGCGCGCCAGGCGGGTGGTCTCGGCGTCGAATTCGCGGTAGGTCCACTGCCGGTCACCGTAGACGATGGCGATGCCGTCCGGGTTGGTGGCGACGGCGGTGTCGATCAGGCCCGCCAGGGTCGAGGGCGGGACGGTCTCGGTGCCGCGCCACGGGACCAGCCGCGCGGTCTCGTCCTCGGTGAGCAGCGGCAGCGCGCTGATCGGGGTGGCGGTGTCGGCGGTGGCGAAGGCGGTGAGGAACCGCAGGAATCGGTGCAGGTGGGCGTCGAGCTCGTCGGCGCGGTAGCGGTGCCGGTTGGCCTCGAACTCGATGCGCGGCTGGTCTGCGGAGCCCGGGTACAGGTTGAGCGCGAGATCCTCGACGGGGCCGGTGGACAGCAGGTGCAGGGTGCCGCGCGCGGTACCGAGGGTAACCTCGGGCTGGAAGTTCATGATGTTCACCGCGGGGCCGAAGCCGAGCGAGCGCATCGACCGGCCCGCGTCGCGCCACATGTCCGCGCCGCGATACCGCTGGTGACGCAGCGCGCCGGTGAGGCGGCCGCGCGCAGCGGCGACCGCGGTATCGATGGTGCCGTCGGCGGGGCAGTGCAGGGGCACGATGGTGGAGGTCATGCCCGCGCAGCCGCGCAGGGCGGCGGTGGTGCGCGCGGTCATCGGCAGACTCAACGCGACGGCGTCGGTGCCGGTCATCCGGGCCAGGTACGCGGCGAAGGCGGCGACGATCACCGGGGCGTTGCCGGGGCCGTCCGCGCGCTCGCGCAACGCGGTGACCAGATCGGCGGGCAGGTCGGCGCCCGCCAGGCGCGGGAGCGGGTCCGGGTCACCGGCACGGTGTGCCAGGGTGACCGGGTCGGGCAGCTCGGCCAGCTGGGTGCGCCAGTACTCGCGGTCGGTCTCGAAACGGCGCGAGGCGCGGTAGTCCAGATCCGCGGCGGCCAGCAGGCCGGGCGAATCGACCGTGTCGCCCGGCGCTTCGGTGCCCGCGACCAGGGCGTCGTAGTGCTGGGCGTGGCGCTCGTGCACGCGCATACCGCCGAAGCCGTCCACCGCGATGTGGTGGGCGCGGGTGTAGAGGAAGCGGCGGTCGTCCTCGACCAGCAGAACGGTGGTGTACATCGGCGGGTCGACGGTGACGTCCAGCGGCGACTGCTGGTCGGCGCCCATCCACGCGAACGCGGCGGCCTCGGGGTCGGTCTCCGCGCGCAGATCGATGACCTCGATCTCGTCGCGCACCGTGAGATCGTGGACCTGGCCGGGCTCACCGTCGACGACCACGAAACGCTGATGCATGCCCAGATCGCGTCCGGTCCGCCGCGCCGCCTCCTGATACGCGGCCAGGTCGAGCGGCCCGCGGAGGTCGACGTACTGGGCGATGGTGAGCGGCACCTCACCCAGCAACTGCTGGGCGAACCAGACCTCCCGCTGGGCCGCGCTGAGCGGCCGGACTTCCTGCGCGGGGCCGAACGAACTCATGGTGCCACTGCCCTTCAGACGAAACATGCAGAATGAAGGTTAGCCTAAGCTTGCGGTGGGTACCCGGTGCGGTCACCAGAATCGCGGTGTGAGCCCCCACTCGGCGAATTCGGCGGCCAGGAGATCCTGCAGGGCCGCGCGGGTCGGGAACCGGTCGGGGTCGGCGCCGGTGACCACCAGGGTGACGGTGTCGTCGTCGCAGGAGAACGCCAGATTCACCCCCACCTCCACCTGCCGGAACAGTTCCACCGGCCCGCGATTCACCACCGGCCGCATGATCACGTCACGTGCCCGGTGCGGACCCAGGTGCGCGATGTTCTGGGCCGTGCGGCCCATATTGGTGCACAGGCATTCGGGGGCCTTGGCCGTGCGGGCGAACTTGTGCAGCACCACCTTCGGCAGCAGCATCTGCACCGGTTGCAGATGCTGGATCGGCGGGATCGTGGCCGGGTCGCGGTAGGCCAGGCCCGCGGCCTTGAGCGCGGCGCGCACGGCGGGCAGGTCGGCGCGCTGCCCGGCGCGGTAGGTGACGCTGATCGGCAGGCCGGTGGTGGCATTGGCGCGCGGGTCGTCGGCCTCGCGCATCGAATGCGGGATGTCGACGCGCACCCGCGCGCCGTCGTCGACCCGGCCGCTGCGCCCGAGCAGTCCCACCGCGACACCGATCAGCAGACCGTTGGTGGTGCCGCCATGGTCCGCGGCGACGGCGTCCCAGGAGTCCAGATCGAGCTGGACGATGGTCTCTGCGGCCTGCCAGGTCTGGGCGTGCGGCAGTCGCGGTTCGGCGGGGCGGGGATTGCGCGCGGGCTCGCTGACACCCTTGGCCCGGCGCGCGGCCCGCACGCCACGGGCGACGGCGCGCAACTGGGCGCGGGCGTCGGCCAGATCGGCGGTCCACCGACCCGCACCCGCCACCGGCCCGACCAGCCGTCCCGCGCTGGCCGCCCGGTCCGGCTCCGCGCCGCGCCCGAGCCGGTCGAGCGAATCGACGATGCCGTGCATCATCCCGCCACCGTCACAGGCCACGTGCGAGGCCACCAGGGTGACCACCGTGCCACCGGACACGGTGTGCGCGCCCGCGAGCTGCCAGACCAGGCCCCGTTCGGGATCGAACTCCACCGCGGCCTGCTCGAGGAACCACTCGAGCACGTCCTCGTCGGGGATCGGGGTGTCCGACCAGATCAGCGGCAGCGACGCGGTCGCCGGTTCCCAGTGCGCCCGCGCGAAGGGGAACCGGGTGGTGCGCACGCGGCGGGCGAGGAATCCGGTGGCCAGGTGCGCGTGCCAGCGTTGCAGCAGCTCGCGGTCCAGTGGCTCGTCGAAGCGGTAGGCCAGCTGGTTGACCAGGGCGTTCGGGTAGAGGCTGTGCAGTTTGAAGAACAGGTCGTCGTCGGCGGTGATCCGGTTGAGGCCGGACGGCCCGGCGGCCACTGTGACGGCGGGAGTGGTGACGGTCATCGAGGACTCCTCAGCGAGAACGGAGAGTGCGCACGGTCAGCGGCGCGAAGACGGCGACCACGACCACCGAGGCCACCAGCGACCAGCAGGCGTCGGCGCCCACCGTGCCGTCGGCGGCCAGCGTGCGCACCGCCGAGACCAGGTAGGACACCGGATTGACGTCCGAGACGTGCCGCATCCAGGTGGGCATGGCTTCCTCGGGGACCAGCGCGTTGGAGGCGAAGCCGAGGAAGGTCAGCACCAGCATGCACATGCCCTGCACGGCGGCGGGCCGGGCGATGGTGGCGCCGATGAAGGCGAACAGCCAGCTGATCGCGGTGGTGGCCAGCACCACCAGCACCGCCCCGGCCAGGAAGCCCGCGGTGTGCTCGGGGCGATAACCCAGGCAGAACCCGACGATCACCACCGTGGTGGCGGCGATGAGGTAGCGCACCGTCCCGGCCAGCAGCGCCCCGGCGACGGGCGCGGACCGGGCGATCGGCATGGCGACGAAGCGGTCGAAGACCCCGGAGTGGATGTCTTCGGAGAGTTGCACGCCGGTGGCGACCGAGGACGTCAGCACGATCTGCACCAGCACGCCCGGGATCATGATCGGCAGATACGCCTGCGTGCTCCCGGCGATGGCGGTGCCGAAGATGCTCGCGAACAGCACCGGCCCGACGATGGGCAGCAGCAGCGCGTCGTAGAGCAGCTGCGGGCTGTGGCGGAAGGTGAGCAGGCCGCGCCAGGCCATCATGAGTGAATGTGCCACGGCGGCAACGGGTCCGATGCGGGTGACGCGGGGAGCGCGCACCACCCGGGTGGGCGCGGGGGCGGTCTCGGTAACGGTCATGGTTCTCCTCAGGCCGCGTCGGCGGTGTGCGCGTGGCCGGTCAGGGCGAGGAACACCTCGTTGAGGTCGGGCCGGTCCACCGCGAAGCCACGCAGGCCGATGTTCGCCGCCCGGCAGGCCGCGACGATGTCGGCCGCGACGGCGACATCGGTGAGCGCGACGGTGAGCATGCCGGTCGACGACCCGTCGGGGATCCGGCCGGTCATTTCCTGGACGAGGGCCTCCGCGCGACGCTGGTCGGCGGTCTCGGGGACGTCCAGGCGCAGCACCTGGTCGCCGATCGAGGACTTGAGTTCGGCGGCGGTGCCCTCGGCGACCAGCGAGCCCCGGTCGATGACCGCGATCCGATCCGCCAGCGCGTCGGCTTCCTCGAGGTACTGCGTGGTGAGCAGTACCGTCGCGCCGCGTTCGATCAGGCCGCGCACGATGCCCCACATGCGATCGCGGGTGTGCGGGTCCAGGCCGGTGGTCGGCTCGTCCAGGAAGATCAGCGGTGGCACCGTGATGAGCGTGGCGGCCAGGTCCAGGCGGCGGCGCATGCCACCGGAGAACGCGCTGACGCTGCGGCGGGCGACGTGGGTGAGTTCGAACTCCTCGAGCAGTTCGTCGCAGCGCTGGGCGGCGGCGCGCCGCGAAAGCCCGAGCAGTCGGCCGAACAGGCGCAGATTCTCTCCGGCGGACAGGGTTTCGTCGACCGAGGCGTACTGGCCGGTGAGCCCGATCATGGAACGCACGGCCGTCGCGTCGCGCACCACGTCGTAGCCGAATACCTCCGCGCTGCCCCGATCGGGGCGCAGCAGGGTGGCCAGCATGCGCACGGTGGTGGTCTTGCCCGCGCCGTTGGGGCCGAGTACGGCGAAGACGGTTCCGGCCTCGATGCTCAGGTCGATGCTGCCCACGGCGGTGAAATCGCCGTAGGACTTGCCGAGTCCGCAGGTGCGGACCGCGATGTCGGTACTCATTGCGGCCTCCCCGCGTGGTCGAATTCGGGTGTCGGAACCTTCAGCGGCAGCAGCGATTCCACCGCGTCGGCGGCGCGGGTGAGGCCGTCGGCGGGGAAGCGGCGCGCGTAGGCGGCGGCCCGCGCGAGCACGGCGGGTTCGGCGATCCGGTCCAGCAGGGCCGAGAGCGCGTCCGCGTCGAGTGCGGCGGCGGGCCGGGTGACGGCCAGGCCGAGCCGGGTGAGCGCGTGACCCCAGTACGGCTGGTCGGCCTGCACCGAGCAGATCACCTGCGGCACACCGGCCCGCAGCGCGGCGGCGGTGGTCCCGGCACCGCCGTGGTGGACGGCGGCCAGGCAGCGCGGGAAGACCGCGGCGTGGTCGAGCTGTTCGACGACGGCCACCTCGGGCGACAGCTCGGGCGCGATCCCGGCCCATCCGGCGGCGAGCAGGAGTCGGCGTCCGCGCCGCGCGCACACCTGGCGCAGCATCGTCACCAGGGCGGCGGGATCGTCGACGGCCATCGACCCGAAACCGACGTAGATCGGCGCGGTTCCGGCGTCGAGCCAGGCGGCGAGCGCGGGATCGGTGGGCCCGGCGAGGAATCCGTCGCCGTCCACGGCGAAACCGGTGACCGGATGCCCGCCGGGCAGTTCGGCGGCCAGGCCGGGGAACAGGTCGATGTCGTAGGCCTGGATCGAGACCCGGCCCGCCAGCGGATGCTCGACGATCCCGAACTCGGACAGCGGCTCGGCCAGGGCGGCGTCGCGCGCCCGGCGCAGCCCGGACCAGATGCGCCGATTGAGCCCGCGCGGTATCCGCGCGCCCCAGTTCGTGGGGACCACCGGCACCGAGCGGCTCGGGTGGATCGGGAAGAAATGCACTGCGGCCAACGGTGATCCGACCCGCCGGGCCACCTTCTCGGCGGCTTCCTCCCCGGCCATCCCGGTGACCAGCACGTCGTGGCCCGGAGCCAGGACGAGCAGATCGCGCACCGCCTCGGCCACCCCGCGACGCTGCAGATCCAGCACCGCGCGCAGCCGCTGCCGGGGCGAGAGACTGCGGAAGCGGCGGTCCTCGTGCTGGGTGCGCAGCAGTTCGGCGCTGTCGCGGCCGAATCCGACCGCGGGAATGCCGTGGGCGGTGGCGAAACCGACGAGATTGGGGGACAGGGCGAGGGTCACCACGTGCCCGCGAGCACGGAGTTCGCGGGCGAGCAGGATGCCGGGCTGGGCGTCGCCCCGGCTCCCGGTGAAGGCCAGCAGTGCGCGCATCAGCCCGCGATCGGCGCCGCCGCCGCGCTCTCCACGGACGCGGCGTCGGCGAGGGGTGCCGCGATCATGGTCACCGCGTAGAGCGCGCGGGCGAACTCGGTGAGGAACCGATCCATCACCTCGGCGGGCAGACCCGCCGGATACCGGGTCGACAGATACAGCCCCTCGGGGCCACGCACCACCCAGAAGTAGACCTCGTCGGTGGAGTACGACACCGCGCGCAGCGTCCGGCCGCGCAGGTCGGCGACGAGTTCGTAGTCGGGCAGCATGCGGATGTCGAGGAAGGACGCGCCGTAGACCGGTCCCTCCACCGCGCCGACCATCGCCAGCGAACGGCCCCACGAGGCGTCGTTGCACAGGTGCGCGCGCTTGAGCGCGCCGCGCGTGGCGTCGAGCGCGACGCCCATGTCGGCGCCCGCGGGCAGGGTGACGTCGACCGGGACGACATTGACGAACCAGCCCATCGACTCCAGCCAGCTCAGATCCGGCCGGGTGGCGATCGGCATGACGGTGCGGAAACGATTGTCGCCGAACACTTCCCGGCTCGCCGTGGCCAGCGCGGCGAATACCGCGACCGAGAGCCGGTGCCGGATCCGGTCCAGCGCGGCCTCGACCTCCTCGAGCTGGCCCAGATCCAGCAGCGTGCGCGAGACGCTGGGCTGGGCGTGCTCGCCGTCGAGTTCGGCGACCAGGCCCTCGGCGAAGCGCGGCATGGGTGAGCCCGGCGTGCCCAGGAATTCGCGCCACACGCCGACGGCGGGTGAGTCGGGGGCGAGTTCCTCGGCGGCGGCGCGCTCGAAGACCGCGTAGTCGGCGGCGCTGCCGAAGGTGGCCGAATCACGGATCTCGCCGCCGGTGGTGACCGCGGTGTAGAGGGTGCGCAGTTCCAGGATGAGCACAGCCTGGGAGTAGGCGTCCAGCACGGAGTGGTCGGCGCCGACCAGGACGGTGAAGTCGTCGGTGTCGTGGGCGACGGTGGCCACCAGCAGGTGCGGCCAGATCAGCGGCGAGAGGCGCAGTTCCAGAGTGTCGCAGAGGAATTCGTTGATCAGGTCGCCGTCGGTGAGGTCGGGGACCGCGGTGGCGGTGACGCGCACGGTGCCCGGATCGGTGGTGATCCGGTGGTAGGCGCCGTCGCCGGTGGGCGCCACGGTGGTGCGGAAACCCTCGTGGCGGTCGTGCCAGAGCTCGAGGGTGCGGGCCCAGGCGCCCGCGTCGAGCGGGGCGTCCATCTCGAAGATCGTGCCGATCCAGCGGCCACGGCCCGGGCGCGCGTCCTCGGGGTCGAGGAAGCCGAGGTACTGCTCGTGCACGCTGGCCAGCGGGCGATCGTCGTCGCACCAGGAGTCGGGGGTGGTGACCTCGGGCGTCCAGAGCGACAGGTCGCCGGGGCGGATCTGGAATTCGGAGAGATGGGTGTATTCCATGCGGACTGACCTCATGACGCACTGCGAGCCGCGAACGGCGCGCACGGAGATGCGGTGGACGCGGTTGCGTCACCGGGAATGTTGCTCTGGATCCCGCACCGGAAATCACCGGCGAACCCTGGGCTACCTCGGAGTCTAAACTCTGAGAGTTTTCTGAAACGGTTCTTAGTCAGAATTTAGAGATGTGAAGTAACTCACCTTCTGATTGTGGCGGAATGCCACCCTAACCCGGGGCACTGAAGTATGGGGCTTTTCGCGCGCACCGGCCGGTCACGCCGGGTCGGAGCCACCGTATTCGGCGAGCACCGTGCCGTGGCGGACCGCGCCGGACAGGCCGGGCACCTCGCGCGCCGGGGTCCAGGTCCGGAAGCCGTCATAGCTGTCGCTCATGAGATAGCGGCCCTCGGTGTAGGCGTCGAGATAGAGGCGGTAGCCGCCGTCGGGCAGGCGCACCACCGACTGACCCTCGCGGGGGCCGCCCCAGCCCGCCCAGTCACCGCGCGCGAGAAGGGTGTACGGCCCCAGCGGGCGATCGGCCACGGCCAGCTCGATGAGTTTGGTGTCCTCGTTCTTCACGAACGCGAACACCCGCCCGTCCCGGCGCGCGAGCGTGGTGTCGATGTAGCCCAGCGAGCCCGGCCCGGTAGGGCCGAGGCCCAGCAGCGGCAGCGGCGGCGCCCACTGGGTGAGTCCGGCGTCGAGCGGGATCAGCAGGTGCGGGGTGAAGCCGTGCCCCCAGGTCAGCGAGACGATGATGCCGACGCGGCCTGCGGCGTCGGCGTACCACTCCGGCGCCCAGGCGCCCTCGAGGCGGCCCGCGACCAGCATCGGCACGTTCGCCAGGAAGGTCCAGGTGATCCGGTCGCGGCTGCGGGCGATGCCGATCGCGGTGGCGTCCCCGGCGATCGTGTAGGTGAGGTAGTAGTGGCCGTCGGCGTGCAGCAGGACGCTGGGATCGCGGACCAGCCCGGTCGGGGGCGTGAAGGCGTGCTCGCTCACGGGGGTGAACTCGGTGCCGTCGAAGGACTCGTACACCGCGAGGACGCGGTCGTCGTCGGCGCGGAAACCGGTCATGGTGTAGCGCAGCGGCACCCGATCCGGTTCCGGGCCGACCCCGGGTCCGAGCGAGGACTGCGCGCGCACCGGGCCCGCCGCGAGCAGCGGCAGCCCGGCGAGCAGGGTGAGAACCGACCTGCGCCCCACGATGATCGCCATGACCGGGGATTATCCGGTCGGACGGCGGGCGGACGAGGCAGGCGCGCCGGGTCAGCGGGTAACGGCCACCGCTTCGGTCGCGGGGTCGACGGACTCGCCCTCGACCGGCATGCGGGCGTCGACGAACAGCCCGATCACGCCGATCGACAGGCAGATCGCGGAAACGGTCACGGCCACCGGATGGGTGTCCCCGGCCAGCGACCCCGCCAGCACCACCGTCGCCACCGTGCCGGGCGCCGACCCCACCACGGTGGCGACCAGATACGGCAGCACCCGCACCGACGAGAGCCCACAGCAGTAGTTGACGATCGAGAACGGCGCCAGCGCGATCAGCCGCAGCGCGGCCACCGCCAGCCAGCCGCGCCGGGCCAGTCGCGCGTCGATCGCGCGCACCGCCGGATGCGTGAGATGGGCCGCGACCCGCTCCCGGCCGAGCACCCGCACCCCGAGCAGCGCGATCGTCGCGCTCACCCCGGTCGCCGTCAGCGCCAGCAGCGAACCGAGCACCGGGCCGAACAGTACGCCGCTGGTCACCGTGAGCACCGTGCGCGGCACCGGCGCCACCGCGACCAGGGCGTAGAACAGGAAGAACAACACCGGTAGCAGCGGACCCGCGCCCCCGGCCCAGTCCCGGATCTGCTGCGGCCCCGGCAGCGGGACCAGCATCGCCACCACGAACAGCGCGGCCACCCCGGCCAAGGCCAGGAGCAGGCGCGGGGAGCGGATCAGTCGGGACACCCGGGTAAGCGTACCGGCCGGTAGGGGATGGCCCGAGAGGGCTGACACGGTGTCACAGATAGCATCGTGGCGCGGTCGTCGAATGGAAGAGAGAACGCAGCTATGCCGAATGGTTCAGAGTCCGGGGCCGGGCTCGCACCGGATCCGGTGCCCGAGTACCCCGCATGGCGCAAGGGTGTGGCCGGTGTGCTGGCCAAAGCACGCCGGGTCGAGGCCTCCGAGCTGCCCGACGAACCCGAGCATCTGCTCGACGAGACCACCTATGACGGGCTCACCGTCGCCCCGCTCTACACCCGCCGCGACGAGCTGCCCGAGCAGCCGCTGCCCGGCGCCTTCCCCTATGTCCGCGGTGGCGAGGCCACCCGTGACCCGCAGCGCGGCTGGTTCGTCAGCGCCTTCGCCGGGGACGCCGACGCCGAGGCCACCCACCGCACGATCATGACCGGCCTGGAGAACGGCGTGAGCGCGGTCGCGCTCGGCGTCGGGACCTACGGTGTGCCCCTCGACGGCATCCCGGTCGCCCTGCGCGGCCTGCTGTTCGACCTCGCCCCGCTCACGCTCGTCGCCGGTGCCGCGACCGTCGACGCCGCCGAGCGCGTGTTCGAGGTGCTCGACGGCTACTCGGTCGCCGACCGCGCGCAGATCCGGGTCGGCCTCGGCGCCGCCCCGCTGACCAGCGCGTTCTCCGGCGCCGAGGACATCGACCAGGCCGCGGCCCTCGCCCTGGCCACCCGCGCGATCGCCCGCACCGAGACCGTGCGCGCCCTCACCGTCGACGGCATCGCCTTCCACAACGCCGGTGCCGCCGACGCGCAGGAAGTGGGCGCCGCCGTCGCCGCCGGTCTAGCCTACCTGCGCCTGCTCACCGGCGCCGGAGTCGACATCGCCGACGCGTTCGGTCAGCTCGAATTCCGCTTCGCCGCCACCGACGACCAGTTCGCCACCATCGTGAAATTCCGTGCGGCCCGGCGCCTCTGGGCCCGCGTGGCCCAGGTGTGCGGGGCTCCCGCCTTCGGCGCCGCGCCCCAGCACGCGATCACCTCGGCCGCCATGATGACCCAGCGCGACCCGTGGGTGAACCTGCTGCGCACCACCCTGGCCGCCTTCGGCGCTGGCGTGGGTGGCGCCGATTCGGTCACTGTGCTGCCCTTCGACTCGGCCCTGCCCCCGGGTGAACTGGGCGTCTCGACGACGTTCTCGCAGCGCATGGCCCGCAACACCCAGCTGCTGCTGCTCGAGGAATCCCACCTCGGCCACGTGCAGGACCCGGCCGCCGGGTCCTGGTACGTCGACGCGCTCACCGACGAACTCGCCGCCAAGGCGTGGGAGTTCATGCAGGAGCTCGAGACCGCGGGCGGCTACCTCGCCGCCCTGGACTCCGGTGTGCTGGCCGCCCGGATCGCCGAGACCGCCGCCACCCGCGCCGCCGATGTGGCCCATCGCCGCAGCGCGGTCACCGGCGTCAACGAGTTCCCCAACCTGGCCGAGACCCCGCTGTCGGAGCAGGCGCGTGAGCCGGGCCAGAACCCGCGCTACGGCGCCGCGTTCGAGACCCTGCGCAACCGCTCCGACGCCTTCCTCGCCGCCACCGGCGCCCGGCCGAAGGCGCTGATCGTGCCGCTGGGCCCGGTCGCCGAACACAACGCGCGCACCATTTTCACCGCGAACGTGCTGGCCTCCGGCGGGATCGAGTCGGTCAATCCCGGCCCGCTCGCCGTGGACGCCATCGCCGCCGCCGCGACGGAATCCGGCGCTCGCATCGCGGTGCTCTGCGGTGCCGACAAGCGCTACGGCGAACAGGCCGGTGCGGCGGTGGCGGCCCTGCGCGACGCTGGTGTCGAGACCGTGCTGCTGGCCGGACCGGAGAAATCGGTCGCACAGTACAGCGAGACGCAGCTGCCCGACGGCTATCTGACCCTGCGCATCGACGCGGTCGCGGTGCTGTCGCAGCTGCTGGAGAAGGTGGGAGCCTGATGACCACATCCGATATCGAGCACGTCGTCGGCAGTTTCGCCGAGGTGCCGCTGACCGAGCACGCGCCCGAGGCCGCCGCCGTCGACGCCGAGCAGGTGCGTGAGTTCGTGGCCGGAGCCGCCACGGCCAACCACACCACCCCCGAACAGCTGGTCTGGTCGACCCCCGAGGGTATCGACGTGCCGCCGGTGTTCACCAAGGCCGACCGGGATGCCGTGGTCGCGCAGGGTTATCCGCTCGACACGGTGCCCGGCGTCGCGCCGTTCCTGCGCGGTCCGTACCCGACGATGTATGTCAACCAGCCGTGGACCATCCGCCAGTACGCGGGTTTCTCCACCGCCGCCGACTCCAACGCCTTCTACCGCCGCAACCTGCAGGCGGGCCAGAAGGGTCTGTCGGTCGCCTTCGACCTGGCGACCCACCGTGGCTACGACTCCGATCACCCGCGCGTGCAGGGCGACGTCGGCATGGCCGGTGTCGCCATCGACTCGATCCTGGACATGCGCCAGCTCTTCGACCAGATCCCGCTGGATCAGGTGTCGGTCTCGATGACCATGAACGGCGCGGTGCTGCCCATTCTCGCGCTCTACGTGGTGGCCGCCGAGGAACAGGGCGTCACCTCCGAGCAGCTGGCCGGAACCATTCAGAACGACATTCTGAAGGAGTTCATGGTCCGCAACACCTACATCTATCCGCCCAAGCCCTCCATGCGGATCATCTCCGACATCTTCGCCTTCACCAGCGCGAAGATGCCGAAGTTCAACTCCATCTCCATCTCCGGCTACCACATCCAAGAGGCCGGTGCGACCGCCGATCTGGAGTTGGCCTACACCCTGGCCGACGGTGTCGAATACATCCGCGCCGGGATCGCGGCGGGCATGGACGTGGACAAGTTCGCCCCGCGCCTGTCGTTCTTCTGGGCCATCGGCATGAACTTCTTCATGGAGGTCGCCAAGCTGCGCGCCGGGCGTCTGCTGTGGAGCGAGCTGGTCTCCAAGTTCGAGCCCAAGAGCGCGAAATCGCTGTCGCTGCGCACCCATTCGCAGACCTCGGGCTGGTCGCTCACCGCGCAGGACGCCTACAACAATGTGGCGCGCACCTGCATCGAGGCGATGGCCGCGACCCAGGGCCACACCCAGTCGCTGCACACCAACGCCCTCGACGAGGCCCTCGCCCTGCCGACGGACTTCTCCGCCCGCATCGCCCGCAACACCCAGCTGCTGATCCAGCAGGAGTCCAACACCACCCGTCCGATCGACCCGTGGGGTGGCTCGTACTACGTGGAATGGCTCACCCACCAGCTCGCCGAACGCGCCCGCGCGCACATCGCCGAGGTGGAGGCGCACGGCGGGATGGCGCAGGCGATCTCGGAGGGCATTCCGAAGCTGCGCATCGAAGAGGCCGCCGCGCGCACCCAGGCGCGCATCGACACCGGGCAGCAGCCGGTGATCGGCGTCAACAAGTACCAGGTCGAAGAGGACCAGCAGGTCGAGGTCCTCAAGGTCGAGAACTCGCGCGTGCGCGCCGAGCAGATCGAGAAGCTGGAACGGCTGCGCGCCGAACGCGATTCGGTCGCCGTCGAGGCCGCGCTGGCCAACCTGACCCGCGCCGCCGCGGCGACCGAGGGCGGCATGGAAAACAACCTCCTCGCGCTGGCCATCGAGGCCGCCCGGGCCAAGGCCACCGTCGGTGAGATCTCCGACGCGCTCGAGAAGGTCTACGGCCGCCATCAGGCCGAAATCCGTACGCTCTCCGGTGTGTACCGTGACGAAGCAGGCAAGGCCTCCAATATCGGCGCGGCCATCGAACTGGTCGAGGAATTCGCCGCGGCCGAGGGTCGTCGCCCGCGCATCCTGGTCGCCAAGATGGGCCAGGACGGTCACGACCGCGGCCAGAAGGTGATCGCCACCGCGTTCGCCGACCTGGGCATGGACGTCGATGTGGGCCCGCTGTTCCAGACCCCCGAAGAGGTGGCGCGCCAGGCGGCCGACAACGACGTGCACATCGTCGGCGTCTCCTCGCTGGCCGCGGGTCATCTCACGCTGGTGCCCGCGCTGCGGCAGGCGCTGGCCGATGTCGGGCGCCCCGACATCATGGTCATCGTCGGCGGGGTCATCCCGCCCGGTGACTTCGACGAGCTGTACGAGGCGGGCGCCGCTGCGATCTTCCCGCCCGGCACCGTCATCGCCGACGCGGCGATCGATCTGCTGCGTAAGCTGGGCACGTCGCTCGGCCACGAGATCGGCGGCGGAAACCCGGAATGAGCGGTCAGCGCCCGGACCGGAGGGGCACAGCATGAGTGAGGCCGCACACGCGACCGGGGGCGCGCACCCCCGGCTCGGCACCACCGCGGGTGTCGGCGCCCCGCGCAACGAGGGCCGCGCCGTGCCGACGGCCGTCCGCGCGATCGATGTCGGCGCCCTGGCCGAGGGGATCAGGACCGGGCAGCGCGCCGCGCTGGCCCGCGCGATCACCCTGGTGGAGTCGACCCGCGCCGATCATCGGGAACTGGCCCAGCGCTTGCTGCTCGAGCTGGGCACCGAACCGGGCACGGTGGTCTCCAACCGCGTCGGCATCACCGGTGTGCCCGGCGTCGGCAAGTCGACCTTCATCGACGCCCTGGGCATGTACCTGCTGGGCAAGGGGCACCGGGTGGCCGTGCTCGCGGTCGACCCGTCCTCCACCCGCACCGGCGGGTCCATCCTCGGGGACAAGACCCGCATGGCACGGCTGTCGCTGGAGGCCGACGCCTTCATCCGGCCCTCGCCCACCGCGGGCACACTCGGCGGTGTCGCCAAGGCCACCCGCGAGACCATCGTGCTGCTCGAAGCCGCGGGCTACGACGTGATCCTGGTGGAGACCGTCGGAGTCGGCCAGTCCGAGGTGACCGTCGCCAATATGGTCGACGTGTTCTGCTTCCTCACCCTGGCCCGCACCGGAGATCAGTTGCAGGGCATCAAGAAGGGTGTGCTGGAGCTGGCCGAGCTGGTCGCGGTGAACAAGGCCGACGGCAAGCACGAGATGGAGGCCAAGAGCGCCGCGCGGGAACTGCAGGGCGCGCTGCGTCTGATCCATCCGCACGACGCCCTGTGGCGCCCACCGGTGCTCACCATGAGCGGGCTGGAAGGCCAAGGGCTGGACAAGTTCTGGGACACCGTCCTGGAACATCGCCGGGTCCTCACCGACGCGGGGGAGTTCGCCGAGAAGCGTCGTCGGCAACAGGTCGACTGGACCTGGACCATGGTGCACGACCAGATCCTGCGCCGCCTCGCGGACAATCCCTCCGTCAAGGAGGTCCGCGCCGAGGTGGAGGCCGCCGTCCGCGAAGGCACGCTCACTCCGGCCCTCGCCGCGCAGCAGATCCTGGAAGCCTTCGACTCCTGAATCGGTTTGCTGGCGAGCTCGACCGCGGCCGAGTATCCAGCTTATGATCGGACGTTTTACCAGCTGAGGCGGATGATAGACCGCGCTGGTGAAATTTGCCAGCTGTTGCCTGCGGTGGATTTCGTGGACCGTGGAGGGTGGAAGTGACAGCCTGCGGTCGAGGAGGCACTCATGGCGATCTTCCACCGGGACCGAACGATCGGCAGCGATCGCACCCCCGAGTACGCCACGCTGGGTGACGACGGCCGCTGGCGGCTCACCTGGCTCCCCGAATGCCCGCTCACCCGTGACCAGGCCATCGCGGGCCTGCGCCTGGACGAGATCATCAGCGACCCCGCCCTCGTCGACGACCGGATGGCCGTCGCCGAAGCCAGGACCTGCGCCGACCGCATCGGCATCATCCTCGAACAGGCGGTGATCCGTCTCTGGAAGCGCACCTTCACGGCACTGACCGTGTGCGCCCTGGTCCTCACCCGCCTCCGCCTGAAGCCCGCGGCCTGGGCCTGATCTGCCCAGGGGGCGCCGGTCAGCCGTGACTCATGCCGCTCATGTCCATGGGCGCGGGCTGCTGGCCCGGCGCCAGGACGAGGAACTGGCCCATCATGCCCTGATCCTCGTGGTGCAGGAGGTGGCAGTGGTACATGTACGGGAAGGTGGGGTCGGCGTGGTCGGTGAAGCGCATGGCCAGGGTGTAGGTGCGGTGGGGTTCGGTGTAGACGGTGTCCTTCCAGCCGGACAGGGGCGGAGGCGGCGGGTTGCCGTCGACCGCCACGACCTGGAACCGGACATCGTGGATGTGGAAGTTGTGCGGCCAGTTGTCCCTGTTGCGGACCGTCCAGACCTCGGTGGTGTCGAGCGGGATGGTCATATCGATGCGGTTCATGTCCATGCGGCGGTTGTTGATCATGAACCACCGCAGCTCGAAGGACCGGGTCGGCGCCGTGTTCGCGGCGACCAGGGGCACCATCGGGGCCAGCGTCGCGGGCAGAGCCGGTGCGGGGCGCAGGGTTTCGGCGGCGCGCAGGGTCAGGATGTCGAAGGTGTCGTCGAAACCGAACTCGCGCGCCCGGTCGATGCCCGCGCGCACGATGATCGGCAGGGACCGTACCGTGACGTTCTCGCCGGGCGTCATCGTCACCACGATCTCGGCTCGTTCGCCGGGGCTGAGCTGGATGTCGGTGAGCCGCGCGGGTTTCGGGAGCAGTCCGCCGTCGGTGCCGATCAGGTCGAAGGCGCGGCCGTCGGCGAAGGCGAGCCGATAGAGCCGTCCGGAGGAGCCGTTGAGGACGCGCAGCCGGACCCGCTCGGTGGTGACGTCGAGGTGCGCATCCGCGATGCCATTGGTGACGATGGTGTCGCCGAGCAGTCCGACATCGGTGGTGTCGGCTTCGTCGAGCGCGCCGCCGGGGGTGAACCGGCGATCCTGGACGACCAGCGGTATGTCGTCCACGCCGTAGTCGTGCGGGAGACCGAGGGCGTCGGCGTCCTCGTCGTCGATCAGGAAGAACCCGGAAAGCCCCCGCTGGACATGCTTTTCGGTGGCACCGTGCGGATGCGGGTGATACCAGAGCGTGGCGGCGGCCTGCTCGACCGTCCACTCCGGTGACCACGTCGCGCCGGGCGCGATCATCTGATGCGGACCGCCGTCCCATCGGGCGGGCACGTGCATGCCGTGCCAGTGCACGGAGGTGGCCTCGGGGAGCGCGTTGGTGACGGTGACCGCGACCCGGTCCCCGCGCTGGGCACGCAGGGTCGGGCCGAGGACGTCGCCGCTGTAACCCCAGGTGGGTGTCCGTGACCCGCGCACCATCTCGGTAGCGCCCGGCTGAGCCCGCAGACCGAACCGGCGCACCCCGTCGGCACCGACGACCGGGACGGCGAGCGGCGGAATGGGCAGCGGCCGCGTGGTCCCGGCGGGTGCGCCGGTGCGGACCGCGCAGCCCGTGGCGGCGATCACCGGTGCCAGGACCATGCCGGTGAGAAATCCTCGTCGCGAGACCACGCGTACTCCTTCGTGTGCGGACAGTTCGGGGATCGGAATTCCAGCCTGGACCAGGGGCGACGCCGAGAACTCCGCCGTGCGGCCGGGCCTGGTCGCCCGGATTGCGCCCGCGCGGCCCTTGCGGACGCGCCGACGGCGTGCTAGCGCAGGGATCGGGTCGTCGGGTCACCTACCGTGGGGGCGTGATCGACACCCCGTCCCGCCGTATCCCGCGGTCGCTGCTGCGTGTGCTGCCGCTGGTGGTCATCCCGATCCTGCTGCTGGCCAGCACGTATCCGGGGCAGTACCGGGTGCCCGCGCACTACTGGGCGTTGGCGCTCACGGCGGGCGTGGTGTTCCTCGCCGGGGCGCGGTGGCCGCTGGTCACCTCGCTGCTGCTCTCGGCGCTGGCGGTGCCGATGCTGCGGACACCGGCGTGGGGCGTGTCCGGCCTGGTGCCGTATCTGGGGGCGATCGCGCTGGTCGACGTTCTCGCGCGCACCCACCGCGCATGGATCGTCTGGGTGGCCACGGCGGGGTGGGCGGTCGCGGTGGTGCTGGGGCGGGTGGGACTGCACGAGGACGCCTCCATCGGCCGCGCGTCCACAGTGGTCGAGGCCGCGGCCTACGTGGGTCTGCCGCTGCTGCTCGGGCTGTATCTGCGTGGACAACGCGATCTCGCGGAGAACCTGCGGCTGCGCGCGGCCGAGGCCGAGGCCCGCACCCGCGTCGACGAACGCGGCGCCCTCGCCAGGGAACTCCACGATGTGGTCGCCCACCACATCGCCTCGATCATCCTGCGGATCTCGGTGGCCGGACACGTCGTGCGCGACGCCGACCCGCGCGTGGTCGCCGTCCTCGACGACGTCCGCGCGACCGCCGCGGCCGCCCTCGCCGACATCCGCCGCCTGCTCGCGGCCCTGCGCGACCCGGCCTTCGGCACCGTCGCCCTGGTCGACGCCGACGCGGTCGACACCGAGATCGCCGCCGCGCTCACCCGCACCCGCGCCGCGGGCTTTTCCGTCGACGCCGAGGTCACGGCCGAACTCGGCGGACTCGACGCGATCACCCGCCTCACCCTGCTGCGGCTGATCCAGGAATCGCTGACCAATGTCATGAAACACGCCGATCCCACGGTGCCGGTGCGGGTGTCGATCGCCGGACGCGACGGCGGCCTCGCGGTCGACATCCTCAGCGGCGGTCACGCGGCGGCGTCCGTCGCCGGGCACGGGATCGTCGGGATGCGCGAACGCACCGCCCTGGCCGGAGGCACGGTGTCGGCCGGACCCGACGGACACGGCTGGGCGGTGCGGGCCTGGTTGCCCGGCCGGGCCCGAGACGAGGAGCTCACATGATCACGATCCTGCTGGCCGACGACCAGCGACTGGTCCGCGCCGGGCTGCGCATGCTCATCGAGGACACCGCCGACCTCACCGTCGTCGGGGAGGCGGCCGACGGGGTCGAGGCGGTCCGCCTCCACACCGAACTCGCGCCGGACCTCGTCGTCATGGACCTGCGCATGCCCGGGCTCGACGGTGTCGCCGCCACCCGGCAGATCCTCGCGTCGGCGCCGCGCGCGAAAGTCCTCGTGCTCACCACCTTCGACGACGACGAACACCTGCTCCCCGCGCTCGCGGCCGGAGCCGCGGGCTATTTCGTCAAGGACACCGAGCCCGCGGTACTGCTCGACGCGATCCGCCGCACCGTCGACGGCGACCTGCTGTTCTCACCCGCCCTGCTGCGCCGCCTCATCACCCGCGCGGTCGAAGCGCCCACCGCCGAAACCGTCGCGCCGCCAGCGGATCTGACCGCACGCGAACACGACGTGCTCCGCCTGGTGGGGCAGGGGTACGGCAATCAGGCGATCGCCGAACGCCTGCATCTGGGCGTGAGCACCGTGAAAAGCCACGTCGCCCATCTGCTGGAGAAGACCGGCACCGACAATCGCGTCCGGCTGGCGGTCTATGCCTCCAAGCTCACCGAACGCTGAAAGTTCGCTCACACCTTTGTGATCCGTCACAGAGGTCGTCGAGACGGTGACGAATCGGTATGAAACAGGTAACGATCATGTGATCACGCCCGATACTGTGACAGACCGCACTGAGCGGTCTGTTTTCGGTGTTGGAGGTTCGATCGATGAGGTGCCGCAGCGCGGTGTCGGCGTTGGCAGCGGTGTTCGTGGCGATGGGACCGGCGGTGTCCGGCGCGGCGCTCGCCGAAGGTCCGGGACCCGGTGTCACCGTGGCGAACCGGGCCATCGCGATCGACGGGTCCCGCGCCGAGGTGGTCTCGGTCTCCGGTCGGCAGGTGACGGTACGCATCCACTCCGCCGCCATGGGCCGCGATGTCTCGGTGAAGGTGCAGCGGCCCGCCGACGCCTCGGTGCCGCGCCCCGCGCTGTATCTGGTCAACGGGGCCGGTGGTGGCGAGGACACGGCCACCTGGGAACACAACACCGATGTCGTCGACTTCCTGGCCACCAAGAACGTCAATGTGGTGATGCCGATCGGCGGCGCCTGGAGCTACTACACCGACTGGCGCGAACCCGATCCCACCCTCGGCGTGAACAAGTGGCGCACCTTCTTCCTCGACGAACTGCCCACTCTGATCGACGCCATGTTCCACACCACCGGCCGCAACGCCATCGCCGCCAACTCCATGACGGTCACCTCGATCCTGCAATTGGCCATCGCCAAGCCCGGCCTGTTCCGCTCGGTCGCCGCCTACAGCGGCTGCGCCCAGATCAGCGACCCGGTGGGCAGGCAGTTCGTGAACGTGGTCGTCGGGACCGGCGGCGGGAACGCCTCGAACATGTACGGTCCGCCCGGCGATCCCGCCTGGGCCGCCAATGATCCCGTCGTCAACGCCGAGGGGCTGCGCGGCACCAAGCTCTACATCTCCAACGGCAACGGCCTGCCCGGCGAGTACGACAAATTCGGCGACCCGCACCTGATCACCTGGGGCCCGGTCGGACTGGCCAACCAGATCGTGGTAGGTGGGGTGATCGAGGCGGCCACCAACTGGTGCACCCAGAACCTGCAGGACCGCCTCGCCGAACTCGACATCCCGGCCACCTTCGACCTGTCCACGCAGGGCACCCACTCGTGGGGCTACTGGCAGAAGGCGTTCAAGAACTCCTGGCCGCTGCTGGCCGAGGGCATGGAGATGCCCGCCTGATCAGTCCAGCTCGAACAGGCGCGCCGCGTTGTCGTGGCACACCCCGCGCAGCCAGTCGGGGCCGAGGTCGAGCCGCTCCAGCGCGGTGATCGCCTCGGCGTACGGGTAGGGGATGTTGGGGAAGTCGCTGCCGAACAGGATGCGGTCGCCGAAGCGCAGCAGCCGCTCGCGTTCGGCGGGTGGGAACGGCGCGCCGCTCTCGCTGAAGTCGGTCCAGACCATGGTGGTGTCGAGGTGCAGGTCCGGGTACCGCTCGGCCAGGTCGAGGAACTCGGTGTACTCGGGCGTGCCCATGTGCGCGATGATCAGGCGCAGCGCCGGATGACGGCGCAGCAGTTCGGCGATGGGTGCCGGACCGGTGAATTCGCCCGGGGCGGGCCCGGACCCGCAGTGGATCACGATCGGCGTCCGTGACGCGGCCAGGATCGCCCACACCGGGTCCAGCAGCGGATCGAGCGGGGAGAACGCGCCGACCTGGATGTGCACCTTGAAGACCCGCGCGCCCCGGTCCAGTGCCTCACGGACATAGTCCGGCGCCGACGGTTCGGGATAGAACGTGGCCGTGTGCAGGCAGTCGGGGGTGCGGGCGGCGAACTCGGCGGTCCACTCGTTGAGCCAGGCGCCCATGTCGGGCTTGTGTGGGTAGACCAGGGAGGTGAACGCGCGAACACCGAACTCGCGCAGGGTCTTCAAGCGGACCTGCTCGTCGTCGCGGTAGGTGATCGGCCACGGCTTGCCGGTGAGCGGGCCCGCCGCGTCGAAGTAGGCCCACACCTTGCGCATCACCTGGTCGGGCATGAAATGGGTGTGCACGTCGACGATCGCGGGCAGCTCCAGGCGACGGCGGAACTCGGCGAGATAGGTGGCGGTATCGACGGTCATGCGGGCTCCTGGCTCAGGCGGCGGGCCAGGGCGCCGACGCGGGTGACGAGACGATCGAAGAAGACGGCCGGATCGGTGCCGATCACGATGTCGGCATTGGGTTCCCGGCCCCACATGCCCGCCCAGTCGGCCACGGTGGTGGCGCGGGTGAGCGTGCCGGTGAGCTCGACGTCGACGGTCGCGGGACGGGTGGTGGCCAGCTCGGGGTCCAGGGCGACGGCGGCGGCGAACGGATCGTGCATGTGCGCCAGATAGCCCAGGTCGTAGAGGTGATGGAAATCGAAATAGAAGCGGACCGCGTCGGTGAGATACCGCAGGATCGGATCGGTGGCCGCCGAACGCCATTCGGGCGGATGACCGTGCCCGACCGGCTCGAGCGGCAGACTGCCCGCGGCCTCGGCCAGCGACACCAGATGCTCGGGACGCATCTCGATGGTCTCGGTGATGTCGAGCGCGCACACGATCGGCCGCCGGTCGGCCGGTGCCGCCGAGAACGCGTCGAACACCTCCTTGGCGGCCTCCGGATCGACGTGGATGTTCCACTCGTTGGTCGGGGTCGTATTGCCGGGATGGTTGAACGCGCCACCCATCACGACCAGGCGGCGCAGCAACCGGGGGAGCTCGGGTTCGATGCGCAGAGCGAGCGCGAGATTGGTCAGCGGGCCGGTGCACAGCCCGATCACCTCCCCGGGTGACGCGCGCACTGTCGCCACCCAGAGTTCGGCCGCCGTGCGCGCGGCGAGTGGCCGCGGGGAGGCGGGCAGTTCGGCGTAGCCCAGGCCCTGCGGGCCGTGCGTGTCCTCGGTGGTGCGCAGCGGGATCGCGAGGGGTTCGGCCGCGCCGAGGGCGACCTCGATCTCCGGTGCCCGTCCCAGATCCAGGATGGCCAGGGTGTTGGCCGCGACCTGCGCCGCGGGGACGTTGCCCGCCGTCGCGGCGACCCCCACGATCTCCGCCTCGGGCGAGGCCAGCAGGTAGAGCAGGGCCAGGGAGTCGTCGATGCCGGTGTCGACGTCGAGGAAGATCTTCTGGGGCACGCACCGAGGGTAGCCGGGCGGACCCGGCCACCCGCCCGGGGTGATCAGTAGGTGGGCAGGGCGAAGTCCTCGGTGTGGCCGAAGAAGATCTTCTTGGTCAGCGGACGCATCGGCCGCGACATCATGACCCGCACGTTCACCTTCGCCAGCGCGGCCATGAGCTTGGTGTTGGGCAGCATCGTCTTGATGCTGCCGCCGGGGATCTGCTTGGCCTTGTCGAGGAACGGGGTGATCGCGCTCTGGTAGCGCTGCTGCGCGCCCGCCAGATCCTCGGGGGTGGCGGCGATCTCGGCGGCCAGGATGTAGGCGCCGACGATGGCCATGGCGGTGCCCATGCCGGTCAGCGGCGAGCCGCAGTAGCCCGCGTCGCCGATGAGGGTGACCCGGCCGACCGACAGTTCCGGCACGTCCACGCGGGCGACCTCGTCGAAGTAGAAGTCGGTGGCCGTCTCCATCGCCGCCACGATCTCCGGCGCGCGCCAGCCCGCGTCGGCCAGCTTGGCGCGGACCAGGGCCTTCTGGGCCTCGGTGTCGCGGCGCAGGGCCGGGTCGACCTCGGTGCGGAAGGTCATGATGGCCTTGCTGGTGGCCGGGTCGCCGTCGGGCCGCAGACCGAACATCGTGCCGGGCACCATCCGCATCTGGAACCAGCCCGGCTCGATGTCGACGGGGCTGGGCATGGTGAAGAACGCGCCGTAGCCACCGAGATTGGTGCTGAACCGCTCCTCGGGGCCGAAGACGAGCCTGCGGGTGGCCGAGTGCACGCCGTCGGCGCCGATCACCAGGTCGAAGCGTTCGGTGCTCCCACCGGCGAAGGTGACGGTGGCGCCGGTGGCGTCCTGCTCGACGCTCTCGATCCACTCGCCGTAGCGGTAGTCGAGCAGGCCGGTGTCGGCGGCGGCGACCGCGTCGAGCAGCACCTGGTTGAGGTCGCCGCGGGTGATCTCGATATCGGCGACGATGCCCGCGCCGTCGAAGTCCTCCATCGCCATCCGCGCGTACGGCTCGCCGTCGTCGCCGATGTAGGACATGCCGCGTTCGTCGAGCTGGTGCTTCGCGATGGCGGGCAGCAGGCCCATCCGCTCGGCGGCGTCCTTGCTGGGCCCGCGCAGATCCACCGCCTGGCCACCCGGACGCGGGGCGGTGGCGCGCTCGACCACCGTGGTGCGAATACCGCTGCGCAGCAACTGGAGTGCGACCGCGTTGCCCGCGATCCCGCCGCCGGAGACCAGGACGTGCAGGGAGGTGGTGGTGGTCATGGTGTGTTCCCATCTGACGAACGAATGTCTTAGACATATGTCTAACACACGGCTGGCACGAATGTCTAGAACAAATGTCTAAGACGCTCGGGTAGGGTGGTGACCATGGGCAATCGAGAAGATCTCCTCGCCGGTGCGCGCAAAGTGATCCTGGAGCGCGGCGTCGCCAAGGCGACCGCGCGCGACATCGCCGCGGCCGCGGGTGTGAGTCTGGCCGCCATCGGCTACCACTTCGGATCGAAGGACCGCCTCGTCACCGAGGCGCTCGCGGACGCGCTCGGCACCGCCATGGGCGACGGCATGGACACGCTGATCGCCGCGGGCGCCGGGACGTCACCGCTGGCCGGATTCACCCAGCTGTGGAACGGGATGCCGACGGTCTTCGCCGACAACCACGAGGCGATGCTGGCCAGCCTGGAGAACATCGTGCGGATCGTGCGCTCGGAGGAGGCGCGGGCCCAACTGGGCGATCAGCTCGGGGGCGCGGTCGCCGACATCGCCGCCTCGGTCCGGGCCGCGCACCCCGAACTCGACGAGAGTCAGGCCACCGCCATCGGCCAGCTGTATTTCGCGCTGGTGCAGGGGCTGGGCGTGCTGTGGTTGCTGACGCCGGGGGAGGGGCCCGACGGCGATCAACTGGCTACGGCGGTCCGGGCGCTCGCAGGGAACTGAGCGGGTCGCACGCTCAACCTCTGCGCGCGCGAGTTCCGGGCTGTCGACGCGGACTGTGACCGATCAGTGCCGGAGGTCCGCCGCGTCGACCCAGAACGGCTGCGCCGAGCCGTACGGCGGTGCGGGCCACCGGTAGTCGTCGTAGTCGGCCAGTGCGGGCGCCGCTGTCGTCGTCGGTCCGTGGGTGATGGCCGCCGAGGGCGACGGGGCCGTCGGCGCGGGAGGGTTCGGATCGCGTCCCCCGGCGCCGAGCAGCCAGGACGCCGTGCGCGCGAGTGAGACCCGGACGGAGCGGCCGAGCCCATCACCGGCGCGGGCCGCCAACGCGTCGATGACGCCCGCGGCGAGCAGATAGCCGGAGCCGTGGTCGAGCGCCTGCGCCGGGAGGGCGCCGGGCTGATCCGCGCTTCCTTCGAGGATCGAGATCCCCGCCGTCGCTTGGACGAGGCTGTCGAACCCGCGCCGGTCGCCCCACGGTCCCGTGACGCCCCACGCCGACACCGACGCCTCGATCAGGCCGGGACGGCCCGCCGCCCCGACCCCGACCCGGGCGAGCGCGCCTGGACGATATCCGGTGACCAGCACATCGGCGGCGTCGAGCAGAGTCTGGAAACCCGCCAGATCCGTGCCCAGATCCAGCAGCGTGGACCGCTTGCCCTGGCACGTGTCGAGGAACTGCCAGTCGATCTCGGGCAGCCGGGGCGGATCGACACGCAGGACATCGGCGCCGAGCAGTGCCAGGGTGCGGGTGGCGACCGGGCCCGCGAGGACCCGTGTCAGATCGAGGACGCGCAGACCACGCAGCGGCGCGGACGCGGTCGGCGTGTGCCGTTCGGGCCACGGGGTCGGCCGGTCGCCGTCGGATCGCGGTCCGGTCGCCGCCGGGTCGCGGCGTTCGATCGTGACGAGCGCGCCCTCGGCGGCCGCCCGGCCCATCGGACTCTCGGCCCATTCGGTCTCGGAGCGCACCCGCACCGCGAGGGCACCGGCGGCCGCCGCGACCGCTTCGATCTCGGCGGCCTCGGCCGTGCGCAGGGCCGCGCGGGCCTGCTCGGCGGTCGCGTCGACGGGCAGGCCGAGGACACCGGCCAGCCGATCCCGGTGGTGGGGGTAGTTGGCGTGGGTGCGGATCCAGCCGTCGGCGGTGGGGAAGAAGCCCGACAGTGCGGCGAAGATCTGCGGCACGGTGTCACGGTGGCGGAACAGCCGCTCGCTGGAGAACGCCGCCGCGATCCGGTCCGGGTCGAGGCGGACCGGCACGCTCGGCAGTCCCCGCGTCGCGCGCAGACGGTTCGCCGCCGCCTGCACCGCGCCGACCGAGCCCGCGGCCAGCGCCCACACCGGTAGCGTGGCGGCGAGCCGGGCGCCGGGATCGGGCTCGTCGGCGGGGTCCGACGCGGACACGCCGAGCCCGGTCTCGTAGGCGTGCAGAAGGTCTCGCGCGGCGGTCACCCCGACCAGCCTAGCGACCGCGACGACGGGTGAGGAGTGTGACGTGGGCGTGAACGGCGCTGCCACGGAATGGGTTCGGGTGCTGCGGTCGGAGCCGTCGCCGGACCGGAGGCTGGTGTGTCTGCCGCCGGGCGGCGCCTCGGCCCCGTACTACCGGACGCTGAGCAGGCACATCGGCCCCGGTGTCGAGGTGAGCGCCGTGCAGTATCCCGGCCGTCAGGACCGGCTCGGCGACCCGTTCGTCACCGACCTGCACGTGCTGGCCGACCGGATCGCCGCCGCCCTGCTCGCCCGGCCCGGCTCGCAGCGGGTGCTGTTCGGCCACAGCATGGGCGCCACGGTGGCCTACGAGACCGCGCTGCGCCTGGACGCGGCCGGAGAGCCGGTGCGCGCGTTGATCGTCTCCGGACGACCCGCGCCCTCCTTCCCCGAAACCGGCACCCTGCACCGGGCCGACGACAGCGCGCTCATCGACGATCTCGAACGCCTCGCCAGCGATCCCGCGTCGGTGGCCGTGCTGCGCACCGAACCGGGCCTGGCCGAACTGGTCCTCCCCGCGCTGCGGGCCGACTACCAGGCCGTGGAGACCTACCGGCAGCGGCCCGGAGCGGTACTGCGCTGCCCGGTCCTCGCCCTGGTCTCCACTGAGGACCCGACGACGACGGTCGCCCAGGCCGAGCGGTGGCGTGAGGTGACCGACGGTGAGTTCGCCGTGCGCACCTTCCCCGGCGGACACTTCTACCTCGACGACCAGCCCGCCGCGGTGGCCGAGGCGATCACACCGCACCTGAGCTGATCCGGCGATGCCGGTGGTGTAGGCGCGCGTAGCCGATCCACGACGCCAGCACCGCCGTCGCCGCGAGCAGCCGAACCAGACCGAGCGCGCTGTCGGGATAGATCACCCCGGTCAGATAGTGATCGATGAACCCGCTCGCGGGCAGTTCGGCCACCGCCGCCTGCCTGCGCGCCCAGTTCTCGGCGTGCGTCAGCGGGCAGTCGAACCCGATCAGAATGGTGCCGAACCCCCAGGCCACGGCGATCACGTGGGCGCCGATCGTGCGCGGCCATCGCCACGCCAGGAAACCACCGGCGACCACGTACGCGATGAACGCGACGTGGGTGACGGCGATCAGATCGGCCAACACCCGGAACGGCACGTGTTCAGGATATGTGGGCCCGCGCCGCCCGGAATCATGATCGACATTCCGGTTCGGCATCGCTTGGATCGCGGGTCACCAGGGCGAGGGTCGGTAATCCTTGAGGAAGCACCCGTAGAGGTCGACGCCGCTCTCGCCCTGCACGATCGGGTCGTAGACGCGGGCGGCGCCGTCGACCAGATCGAGCGGGGCGTGGAAGCCCTCCTCGGCCAGGCGGATCTTGGTGTAGTGCGGGCGCTCGTCGGTGATCCAGCCGGTGTCCACGGCCGTCATCAGGATCGAGTCGGCCTCGAACATCTCCAGCGCGCTGGTGCGGGTGAGCATGTTCAGCGCGGCCTTGGCCATATTGGTGTGCGGATGCCCCGGACCCTTGTAGCCGCGGCCGAACTGGCCCTCCATGGCCGAGACGTTCACCACGTACTTGCGCCTGCCCGCCGCCGCGGCCATCGCCGGACGCAGCCGCGAGACCAGGATGAACGGCGCGACCGAGTTGCACAGTTGCACCTCGAGCAGTTCGGTGGCCTCCACCTCGCCGACGGTCTGCACCCAGCTGTTGGTGTGCGCCAGATCGGGCACCAGCCCGCCCGCGTCGATCGCCACACCGCGCGCGATTCGCTCCGGCGTCGCCGAGCCCGCCACCAGGGCGAGTTCGGCCACGTCACCGGCCGACAGCGACGGCGTCAGCGAGGCGGTGAGCGCGGTCGGATGGGCCTGCATGGTCTTGCCGAAGGTGACCGTCTCGGGCAGCGTGCCCGCGGGCAGCGGCGCGGTCTCGGCGTCGACCAGGGCGCTGTAGGCGCCCGCCGAGCGGCGCACGGTCTGGGCGGCGTTGTTGATCAGGATGTCGAGCGGACCCTGGGCGGCGACGTCGTCGGCCAGGGCCACCACCTGGGCGGGATCACGCAGGTCGATGCCGACGATCCGCAGGCGATGCAGCCAGTCGGCGCTGTCCTCCATGGCGGCGAAGCGGCGGATCGCGTCGTTGGGGAAGCGGGTGGTGATGGTGGTGTGCGCGCCGTCGCGCAGCAGCCGCAGCGCGATGTACATGCCGATCTTGGCGCGGCCGCCGGTGAGCAGGGCCCGCTTGCCCGACAGATCGGTGCGCGCGTCGCGCTTGGCGTGGCTGGACGCGGCGCACTCCGGGCACAGCTGGTGGTAGAAGGCGTCGACCTGGGTGTAGCGCTGCTTGCAGATGTAGCAGGGCCGCGCCTTGAGCAGCGTGCCCGCGCTCGCGCCGGAGGTGGTCGAGCTGATCGGGATGCCCGCGGTCTCGTCGTCGATGCGCTGCGGCGAGCCGGTGGCGGTGGCGGCGATCACGGCGCGGTCGGCACTGGCGACCTGCTCGCGCGCCTCGACGCGGCGGCGCTGCTTGAGCTTTTTGAACATGTGCCCGACGGCACGCTGCACCGCGATCGAATCGGGGTGTTCCTTCTCCAACTGCCCGGCCTGTTCCAGCACCCGCAAACAGGTCGCCAACTCGTCCGGATCGATCGTCTTCTCGGTCATCGGGGACTGCGGCATTCCTTCGTGCGGGGGCGTGGGCGCCCTCTATTGTCGCATTGGCCGCGTGCCGTACCCGCTGGGTATCGTGGTCTGCCGCTGCCGCAACCGCGCGGCACCCCGACGAACACGACGGAGCAGCCCGATTTCCCCGCTGGAGACCGACACCGCAGACGCGCCACGCAGGCGCAGGCTCGAACCCGACGAGCGCCGCGCCCAGATCCTGGCCTGTGCCATCGACATGTTCGGTGAACGCCCCTACGCGGCGGTGTCGACCGCGGAGCTGGCCCAGCGCGCCGGGGTCGCGCGCGGCCTGATCAACCACTATTTCGGCAACAAGCGCGACCTGTACCTGGCGGTGGTGCGTCGCATGGTGACCCTGCCGCGCGCGGAGAAGGTGTCCATCCCGGAGGGCACCCCGCGTGAACGGGTCGACGCGATCGTGGGCTGGCTGCTCGACACCATCGCCGAGCACGGCACCACCTGGGTGAAGGTCACCAGCCACGAAGGTGTGGGCGATGACCCCGAAGTCCAGCAGATCCTCGACCAGGCCGACGACGCCGCCGCCGAACGCATGCTGATGATGATCGGCCGCGCCGACATGGCCGACGACGCGCGTCTGCGCGCGCTGATCCTGGCCTACGCGGGCATGGTGAAGGTGGCCGGTCGCGAGTGGATCACCCGCGGCACGCTGACCAGGGAGCAGGTGCACCGGCTGCTGGCCGACACCCTGCTGACGGTGATGACCGAGACGATGCCGGTCGTGCGGGGCTAACGCTCGCGGCCCGGCGGCATCTCGATGTCGCGGACGCTGTAGCGCTGCGGCCCGCGATGGCCGGGCGCGTGCCCGCTGCGACCGTAGGCCACCTCGATGTGCTGCTCGCGCCGGTGCTCGAACAGCAGCGCCGCGGCGCCGCCGAGCAGGAACACCGCCGTGCCGATCCCGCCCACGATCGCCCAGCCGATATTGCCGGAGCCCGCGGCGACCAGGGTGCAGGCCAGTCCCACGACGCCGATCGCGCAGGCGATGATGCCCGGCACGTTGTAGTCGTCGGCCAGCAGATCGCCCGCCTGCGCGTGCCAGGCGCGCTGGTCTGCCGAAGGGGTGCTCTCGGACATGGGGTCCTCCTCGCGATCTAGGGATGCGCGCTGGTCCCCCTGATGACCAGCATGGACCCGGACCCGCTGGTCGGGCAAAGGGGTTTGCCGGTTCGTTACCCGGGTCCATGCCCCCGCCACCCGGGGTGTGCCCGCGCCTACACATTTGCCGGTTGTGCTGAACTCTCCGGTCACCAGTCCCTATCCTCGTCGCGTAACCCGGCGTCGCGAGCGGGCCCGTTCGCGACGCCGGGGACAGATTTCTACAGAGGGACCCGGGGTTGATGGCACGGTACGAGCAATGGGACGACGACCCCGAGGAGGACGTGGACGATCGCCGGTGGAACGGCCAGCGCTGGCCGCACGCGAGCACCGACGACGGTCACGGGGGACGTCAGGCCGACCTGCCGCGGGTGAACCCGTACGCCATGGTGGCGCTGGCGGCCGCGCTGGTGCTGCTGTTCCCGATCGCGATCGTGTTCGGGCTGCTCTCGTTCGGGCATCCGCGCGGACGCGGAATCGCGGTGCTGGCGCTGCTGCTCGGTACCGCCGAGGTCGCCGCGGCCGCGACGGTGGGGCTGGCCGTGTTCGGCGGCTTCGACGTGTCGCTGCCGAACCTCGCCCAGACCACCGCGTCGACGACGGCGCCCACGCCGGTGGTCTCCGCGCACGGCACGCCGGTGGCCACCGGCGAGATGCCGGTGGCCAGCCCGACCCCCGCCGCGAACACGCCGGTGCTGAAGGGCGGTCCGTGCGCGGCCGAGCAGGCGGGCCTGCTCGGCGTCACGGCGGACGGCGCGACACTGCTGTGCCTGCGCAAGGACGGCGTGTACGCGTGGTCGGGGCCGTTCAAGGTGTCCGGGTCGTACTACGCCGTGGGCACCGGATGCGACCCGTCGGTCGACAAGACGGGACGCACCTCCGACGATCACGCGCTGGTCTGCGAGGGTAAGGCGGGCGCGGCCACCTGGGTGCTCTGGACGGAATAGACCGCTCAGGGCTGCCGCAGGGCGGCGAATTCGGCGGGCAGCTCGTCGTCGGCGAGCACGCGCATCTCGATCGGGCCACCGCTGTAGGAGTCCTCGCCGATGATCATCAGGTCCTCGTCGAAGGACCAGAAGATCACATTGCGCAACCGCAGCAGGTAGTTCTTGTCGGCCTCGGCGAACTGGGCCGCCATCGGATGCTGCACCATCAGCGCGCCCGGCTGGATCATGGTCAGCCCGCCCTCGATGACGATGCAGTGATCGTCGACCACCATTCGCTCGCAGTGGAACTCCAGCACGTGCCCGTTGTTCTCCACTAGGTTGCGGTAGTACTCGGCGACGCCCGCGCGGGTCTTCGGGCCGACATCGCCGCTGAGTTCCCAGAAGTGATAGTTTGTCTGCTCGCCGAGGGTGCCGACGAGGGTGTCCAGATCGCCGTCGCGTTCGGCGGCCGCGTGCACCCGCATGCGTTCGAGCATGGTGCGCTGGCGCGGGGATTCGGTTGTGGCGAGGCGGGCGGTGATGCAGTCGACGAGGTGGCTGCGATCGAGGGTGAGCATGGGTCGTGCCTTTCTGCAGGGGAACGGGGTCAGGGCAGGAGTGCGGTGCGGCCGTGGGTCGCGAACGCGGCCTCGCGGGCGGCACGGTCGGCGGCGGTGAACGGCCGGTAGCCGGTGTCCGTGGCGAGCAGCAGGGGGTCGTCGGTGTGCCAGGCCTGGCGGCGCAGGACCTGCTTGTCGAGCTTGCCGGTGCCGGTCAGCGGGAGATCCTCGACGACGCGCACCAGCCGGGGCCGCCACTTGGTGCCCAGATCGGGCTGGTCGGACAGGAATCGGTGCAGTTCGGCCGGATCGAGGGTGTGCCCGGGCAGCGGGAGCAGCGCGGCCATCACCTCGTCGCCGGTGCGCGGATCGGGCACGCCGTAGACGACGGCGCTGGACACGGCGGGATGGCGGGCCAGGATGCGTTCGATCGGCGCCGGGGCGAAGTTCTCGCTGTCGACCCGGATCCAGTCCGCGCCGCGGCCCGCGAACCAGAAGTTGCCCTCGGCGTCGCGGTAGGCCAGGTCACCGGTCCAGTAGTCGCCGTCGCGGACCTTGTTGGCCATCGTGGCGCGATTGTTGTAGTACCCCTCGAAGCGGGCCGCCGCGCCACGCACCACGATCTCGCCGATCGCGGCACCGGCATTGCGCAGGCGACCGTCGTCGCCGAATTCGGCGACCGGACAGGGCTGTCCGCTCGAGCCGACGATCTCGAGACCCATCGCGGGGTCCGGCTTGCCGAGCGCGCCCGGCGGGGTGGTCTCGGTGCGCATGATCGTGCACACCCCCTCCGAGGACCCGTAGGACTCGACGATCCGGCAGCCGAAGCGTCGCTGGAACTCCTCGCGGTCGCGGGTGGAGGCCTCGGTGCCGAAACCGAACCGCAGCCGGTTGTCGGCCTCGTCCGGGTGCTCGGGTTGCGCGAGGACATAGGACAGCGCCCGGCCGACGTAGTTGAAGAAGGTGGCGCCGAAGCGCCGCACATCGGGCGCGAATCCCGAGGCGGAGAAGCGCGGTCGCATCGCGTAGATGCCGCCGACCGCGAGAATCGGTGCCCAGGCCGCCATCAACGCGTTGCCGTGGAACAGCGGCATGGCGTTGTAGGCGACGTCGTCGCGGGTCAGGCCGTGCACATTGAGCTGCCCGATCGCCGCGAGTCTGAACGACGAGCAGATCACCGCTTTCGGCGCGCCGGTCGAGCCGGAGGTGAACAGCAGGAGCAGCAGGTGTTCGAGGCCAGCGGGTGGTGGCGCGGTGTAGGCGGTGCTGTCCGCGATGAGGTTCCGATAGCGCTCGCCCTCGACGTCGATGACGTCGACGTCCGGCAGGTCGAGGTCGTCGAGCAGCGCGCGATGTGTGGGGCCGACGAGCAGTGTCCGGCAGTCGGTCCCGCGGATGTCGGCGGCCAGTTCCGCGCCGCGCCGGGTCGGGTTGACGCCGACGACGGTCGCGCCGCAGAGCGCGGCCGCGGCGATGACCAGCAGATACTCCGGATCGTTGTCCATCAGCACGCCGACGTGCCACGGACCGGGGCGGCGTAGCTCGGCGAGCGCGGTGGCGCGCCGGGCGGCGGCGGCGACGAAGGCCCGCCAGGTGAGGACCTCCTCGCCGAACAGCAGGGCGGGATGGTCGTCCTCGGCGCGGGCGAGGAGGAGCTCGGCGACCGAGGGGCGTCCCGTCCGCGTTTTCGCGATAATGGCACCCACATCGACACCGCGACCGAGGCACAGGAGGCAGGCACCGTGAGTGAGGCACCACCCGCCGGGCGGCCGCGCGACGTGCGCATCGACGAGGCGGTGCTGGTCGCGGCCCGTGATCTCGTCGCCGAGGTGGGCTACGCCGACCTGACCTTCCGCGCGATCGCCGAACGCGCCGGGACCTCGGTTCCCGCGATCCGGCGTCGCTGGGCCTCCAAGGCCCACCTCGTGCACGAGGCCGTCTATCCCGCCGACGTGGTCGCCGCACCCACTGGCGCCACCGACCTCAGGGCCGAGGTGCGGGCCGTGGTGCAGCGGTGTCCGGACATCGTCGGGTCCCCGGCGGGCAGGCGGGCCACGCCCGCCCTGATGGGTGAGCTGATGGCCGATCACGCGCTCGAGCAGGAGCTGAGTTCCCGGCTGCTCACCGCGGGCTGGGACAGCCTGGCCACCCGGCTGACCGAGGCCGCCACCCGGGGCGAGGCGCGCCCCGACGTCGACCTGGGACTGTTCATCGAGATGGTCTTCGGCGCCACCCTGGTCGCGATCGTGCTGCGGGGCAGGGCCGCGCTCGACGACGCCTGGATCGACGGCCTGGTCACCAGTCTCGTGGACGGCCTGGCGGTGCGCTGACTCAGTCGGCTTTCTTGGCCCGGCTCGGCTGCACGCGCGGCGGTTCGTTGGGCATCTTCGGATACTGCGGCGGCCACGGCGCGTCCATCAGCCCGGCCGCCATATCGCGCTCCGACATCGCCAGCAGCGGTTCGATCGACTGCGGCGTGCGGTCGGCCCAGGGATCGCCCTGCTCGGCGAGCCGGGCGGGGACGGTCGCCAGGGTCAGCTCGTCGGGCACCACGGTGTCCAGATCGTCCCAGGAGATCGGGGTGGATACCTGCGCGCCGACCTTGGGGCGCACCGACCACGCCCCGAACACCGTTTTGTGCGGAGCGTTCTGGTTGAAGTCGACGAACACCCGCGACCCGCGTTCCTCCTTCCACCACTGCGCGGTGATCTCCTCGGGATAGCGGCGCTCGAGCTCGCGCGCCATCGCCACCGCCGCGGCCCGCACCTCGTAGCCGTCCCACCGGGGTTCGAGGGCGGCGTAGATGTGCAGGCCGCGCGAACCGGAGGTCTTGACCCGGCAGTCGATGCCGAGTTCGGTCAGCAGTTCGCGGGTACGCACCGCGGCCACCCGCAGATCGTCGAAGCCGATACCGGGGGACGGGTCCAGGTCGATCCGCAGCTCGTCGGCGATGCGCAGCTCGGGCACGTGGTTGGGCCACACGTGGAAGCCCAGACAGCCCTGGTTCACCGCCCACAGGACGTGCGCGAGATCGTGTGCGACCAGGGCGTCGCTGGTGGTGCCGTTGGGCGTGGAGACCTCCACCGTGCGCAGCCAGTCCGGCGCCGATTTCGGTACCCGCTTCTGGAACCACGACTTGCCCGAGGCGCCGTCGGGATAGCGCTCGAGCAGCAGCGGCCGATTCCCGATCACGCCCAGCAGCGGCTCCGCCACCGCCTGGTAGTACCGGACCAGGTCGAGCTTGGTCTCTCCGCGCTTGCTGAAGTACACCTTGTCCGGATGACTGATCGACAGCGTGCGGCCGTCGACCTCGATCTCCACCGCCGCGCTCATCGACGCTCCCCGAAGATCGCGTCGAGTTCGGCCGGGGCCACCTCGTCGAGCTGGGCGTAGGTACACGAGGCGGGGGTGCGGTCGGCGCGGAAGCGAACCAGCCTGCCGCCGTGGCGGAAACGCCCCGACTGCACGTGCTCGTAGCGCACCTCGGCGACCAGTTCCGGCCGCAGCGCCACCCACGACAGGTCCTTGCCGCCGGACCAGCGACTCAGCCCGCCGGGCATCTTGCCGCCCGCCTCGGCCTGGGCCACCGCGTCGGCCCAGTCCCGCCACGGATGGTTCTCCAGCGCGTTCTCCCGCAGCGGCGCGAGTTCACCGAGCAGTTCACGGCGACGCGCGGCGGTGAAACTCGACGCCACTCCCACGTGGTGCAGGTTCCCGTCCTCGTCGAAGAGGCCGAGCAGCAGGGAGCCCACGCCCTCGCCGTCCTTGTGCATCCGGTACCCGGCGACCACACAGTCGGCGGTGCGTTCGTGCTTGATCTTGAGCATGACGCGCTTGTCCTGCTGGTACGGCAGGTCGTCGGCCTTGGCCATCACTCCGTCGAAGCCCGCGCCCTCGAAGCGGGTGAACCAGTCCTGCGCGACATCGGGGTCCTGGGTGATCGGGGTGAGGTGGATGCGTCCGGGCGCGGCGTCGAGCAGCGACTCCAGGGCGCGTCTGCGCTCGCGGAACGGGGCGGCGGTGAGGTCGCGGTCGTCGAGGGCGAGCAGGTCGAAGGCGACGAAACTGGCCGGTGTCTCGGCGGCCAGCTTGCGCACGCGCGAGGCCGCCGGATGCAGACGCTGCTGGAGGGTGTCGAAGTCCAGGCCCTGGTCGGTGACGACCACGATCTCCCCGTCGACCACACAGCGTTGCGGCAGCGCGGCTTTCAGTAACTCGGCCAGCTCCGGAAAGTACCGGGTGAGCGGGCGGTCGTTGCGGGAGCCGAGTTCGATCTCGTCGCCGTCGCGGAACACGACGCAGCGGAACCCGTCCCATTTCGGCTCATAGCTCAGGCCGGGTTCGCGAGGCAGCGACGGCGTCGACTTGGCCAGCATGGGGCGCACTGGCGGCAGCACCGGTAGATCCATCGATCCTCCTCGCGGGTGGGTTCACCCGTGTCGACGATGCGAGCACGCCCGATTCATCGGTGTGTGAGGCGATCGTAGGTCGAAGGACCGACGAGAACCGGGACATCGGTCCCGTGCGGTCAGCTGTCGAGCCAGCCGTGTTCGTCGGCGAAGGTGGTGAACCGGTCGCGGATGGTGATGATCTCCGCGGCGGTCAGCGCCGGAGAGGCCTCCAACAGCAACTCGGTGATCTGCCTGCGCATCTCCTCGGACCCGAGCCGCTGACCGGTCCGGTCCTTGCGGCCCTTCGCCGCGGGCGGGGCCTGGCCGACGGCGGTCAGGTTGATCGCCTTGGGCCCCCGATCACCCTCGGTGACATCGAATTCGAAGATCCGCCCCTGGCGCAGCTCGTCCTCGTCGAGGCCGATGTCGTTGACATGGACGAACACGTCGGGCCCGCCGTCGTCGGGCCGGATGAACCCGAATCCCCGTGACCCGTCGAACGACACCAATTTCCCGATGGACACCAACCAGCTCCTCAGCTCCGCTTCCCGACGCCCACTCTAACGCGGCATTTGGGCGTTTTACCCGGAAAGCGATCAGCGGAAGGAGCGCAGTCACAATCGGGTAACTTCGCGTTAATCTCCACTCGTTAGCGTTCCGAATCTGTTCGGTCCGGTGTGGAGGTTGCAGACGAGTGTTGGACCCCGGTGCGGGGATCAGGTCGGGGGACTACGACGCCGGTCGCGGCGTGCTCGTCGCGACGCCGCGAACCGCGGCGGGCGCGCGGTGTTTCCGGCCGCCCGCGCCGCCGGTGGTGGCGCTCACGCCGCGACCGCGTCCGGCGCACGTGCCGCTGGCACCGGCCCAGGAGCGGATGTGGCATGCGGCGCGGCTGGGTCGCTCGGCGGACTGGAATGTCGCGCGCGCCCTGCGGCTGCGTGGCACTGGGATCGACGTGGTCGCGTTGCGGGCCGCGCTCGAGCACCTGGTGATCCGGCACGAGCCGCTGCGCACCCGCTACCCGGTGACCGGCGGTGGCCCCGCCCAGGTGGTCGCCGACCCCGCCGAGCTCGCCCTCGACGTGGTCGAACGCATCGTCACCGAGGACGAACTCGCGGCCGCGATCGCGGAGGCGGCGGGCGCGGCCTTCGATCTCGCGCGCGACCTGCCCCTGCGCGCGCGGCTGCTCGTCCTCGGTCCCGACGAGGTGGTTCTGGTGCTGGTCGTGCACCACATCTCGGTCGACGGCCGGTCGATGGACCCGCTGATCCGCGACCTGGTGACCGCCTATCTCGCCTGCCGCGCCGGAACCGCACCCGACTGGGCGCCCCTGCCGCTGACCTACACCGACTACACCCTGTGGAAGCACGACCGGCTCGGCGACTTCACCGACGAGTGGAGCCGCGCCACCCACCAGCTGCGCTACTGGGCCAACGCCCTGGCGGGCAGGCCCGCGCTGCTCGATCTGCCCACCCGCGAACTGCCCGGGCCACCGGCGGACCCGGCGGCGGGCACGCTGATCCCCGTCACCTTCGACGCGCCCACCCACGCGGGCCTGCTGCGGCTGGCCGACGACGGGCGCGCCAGCCTGCTCATGGTGTTGCAGGCGGCCTTCGCGGTGACCGTCGGCGCGTTCGCGCGCAGCGCCGACGTGACGGTGGCGACCGCGGTCTCCGGTCGCGAGCACCGGCTGCTCGACGACATGGTCGGCAACTTCTCCGACGACGTGCTCCTGCGCGTGCGCCTGGACCGCGCCGGGAACGTCGAGGAACTGCTCGACCAGGTGCGCCGGGTCGCGCTGGCCGCCTACGCCCACCCCGACACCCCCAACCCCCGGCTCAAGCGCTGCTTGCTCCAGGACGCCGCGCTCCCGCTGTTCCAGGCGACGCTGATCCTGCAGCGCGCCGCGACGCCCCGGACCGCGTCCACCGAATCCGCCGTGGCGCAGCCACTGTCGATCACCGAGCTGCCCACCGGCGTGGTGCGCGCCAAGCACGATCTCGAGTTCGGTCTCACCGACCACTACGACCCGCTCGGCGCGCCCGCCGGGATCGACGGCTCGTTCCGCTACCCGATCGCCCGCTTCGACGAGGAGACCGCCGCGCGGTTCGTCGCCCGCTTCCGCGGGGTGGTCGGGCTGCTGGCCGACGGCTACCGCGGCCCGCTGACCGCGCTGCTGGCGGGCACCGGCCGTCGCCGCCCGGTGCGCACCACCCGCCGGGCGCCACGACTGCTGCTCTGATCAGCCCCGTTCCAGCGGCAGCCCGGCGTCACGCCAGGCGACGATGCCGCCGTCGAGGCTGAACGCGTCGAACCCGGCCCGTCGGGTCACCGCGGCGAAGCGCTGCGAGGTCTCGCCGACCGGGCACACGAACACCACCGGCCGCGATCTGGGAAACGGAATCCCTTGGGCGAGGAGGTCGTCGAGCTGGTCGTCGCGGATATTGACCGCCCCCGGCACGTGCCCGACCCGGTAGGCCATCGCGCCCCGGGTGTCGACGACGGTGGGTCGGCCGGTGCGGTCGAGGTCGGCCAGTTCGGCGGGGGACAGGCTCGGGGCGAGGTCCTCGGGTCCCGGTGCCGCGGGCGCGGCGGGCTTGCCGAACAGGTCGGGCCTGCGCTGGGCCAGATAGGACAGATACGGCTCTAGCCGATCGCAGACGATGAGCACGGCCACCAGCGGCCGGTCGCCGGGCCGGGGCGCGGCCGCGAGCGAACGCAGGGCCGCCGCGTAGCCAGCGCCGCTGGTCGGCCCCGCGAGGACACCGTAGCCGCGCGCCAGGGCGAGGGTGGCCTCGATGGCGGTCGCGGAGTCGACGGTGACGATCTCGTCGTAGAACCCGGGCTGGAAGAGCCCGACCTCCCACATCTCGCGCTCGGACCGGATGCCGGGGATGAAGTCGAACCGGTCGGAGACCACACCGATGGTGCGCAGGGCCGGATGGTGGTCGCGCAGGGCAGTGGCCGTGCCCCGGGTCGAGCCGGTGGTGCCCAGGCCGCCGACGAGATAGTCGACGGTGTCGATGCCCGCCGCGGCGAAATCGGCGGCGATCTCGGCGCCGGTGCCGTCGCGATGGGCGGCGACATTGCGTTCGCTGGTGTACTGCGAGGGATGGAACCAGCGGCCCGGCGCCTGACCGATCGTCTGCTCGATGACCGCCGAGACATCGTCGGCCGCTTGCGGATCGGGGCATTCCGACAGCCCGGGCAGCTCCACGATCTCGGTCTCGAGCAGCTGCAACAGCTGGCGGACCTCGCTGACCCGGATGCGATTGGTGACCGCCCGCAACGGCACCCCGTACAGCCCCCCGAGCACCCGCAGCGCCTTGGCCGTATTGCCGCTGGACGCCTCGATGAGCGACTGCCCGTCGGCGGCGATCCGGGCGAGGTCGTCGCGGATCATCGCCCACGCCACCCGATCCTTCACCGACCCGAACGGGTTGTGCGACTCCAACTTCGCGTACAACTCGACCTCCGGCAGGCCGTGTACGGCGGGGTCGAGCCGGAGCAGGGGCGTGTCGCCGATGAGCTCGGTGATGTGGGAGTAGATCATCGCCACGCTCCGGGCCGGTACTCGGCGTCGGGGCACAGCACGTACCCCGTGTCCGCGCGGGTCACCGCCACCTTCGCCGGGGCCGGATGCATGGCGGCGCTCGCCGCCGACAGATCCGAGTGGTAGGCGGCGGTATTGGCGAACACCACCGGATCGCCCGGTACGGGCAGCCGGTCGACGCGGACCTGCCGCTGGGTCACCAGATCCCGCTCCAGACACAGGTGTCCGGCGAAATACACTCCGGCGGGGCCGGTTCCGTTCGCCTCGGTGAGCACGATCGGGTCGATGAGCACCTCCTGATCGGCGGCGGTGACGGTGTCGCGGCTCAGATTCAGATGCACCAGTGTCGCGCCGCCACCGGTCCGCTTGACGAATTCGACCTGGGCCACCGTGATCCCGGCCCGGTCGACCAGCGCCTTACCCGGTTCCAGCCAGAGCTCGAGCAGATTGTCGGCCAGCACCTTGCCCAGCGCCCGGCCACCGTGTCCCGGCAGCGGCGCGGCGAGCAGCTCGGCGAGCAAGGCCGGGGCCGGGTCGGTATTGGCGTACTTGTGGTACACGGCGCCGCCGTGCACGGCCCCCTCGGCCACGTGATAGCCGAAGGTGTTGCCGCCCCAGTGCAGTGCGGGCCCCTGGCCCAGGAGGCCCGCGCGCAACGCGGCGTCGTAGGCGTCGTAGCCGCTGGGGTCAGCGGTGAAGACCTGACGCAGGCCACCACCGATATCGAGCACCGTCGGGGTCAGGCCGCGCGCGTACGCGCGTTCGACCAGGTCCAGGCAGTCCGTGACCGCCCGCACCCGCTCCGCGGTCGAGGCGGTGTCGAGGTGGAAGGCGAACCCGCGCAGCAGCACTCGGTCCCGATGTCGTTCGAGCACGTCCAGCGCGCTGTCGATGTCGGTGAGGTCGATCCCGAACCGGCTGGGCGCGCTTCCCGCGAACCCCGACACCCGCACCAGCACCTGGGCCGGACCGAGCCCGGCGAGGGTCTCCAGCTCCCAGAGATTGTCGACATTGACCGTCACCCCCGCCGCCACGGCATCGGTGAGCAGCGCCGTGCCCTTGGGTCCGGTCACCTCGATCCGGTCGACCGGGAAGCCCGCCGCGTCCGCCGACCGCAACTCCGGCGCCGACGCGACATCGATCCCGATGCCCGCGTGCGCCGCGGTCCGCGCGAACGCCGCCGAACGGTTCACCTTGTGCGCGTAGCAGATCCGATACCCGAGCCCGGCACCGTCGAGCACGCCGCGCAGGGCCGCCAGGTTCTCGGCGAAGACCTGTGGGAAGACCAGGTGCACCGGTGATCCGAACCGCCGCAGCGCCTCACGCACCGCGGCACGGTCGGCGACGAACGCGGCGACCTGCGGGGCGAGGGCGGCGGGAACAGCGGGCGGGGTCATCCCACCGACGCGCCGGGCAGCGGCGCGGGCGCCTCGTCGACCGGGTTGTACCCGCCGTCGCGCAGCGCCTCGAACACCCGCGCCCGATGCCGTGGACTGCGGATCCGCGCGGTCACCCGCTTGGATTCCAGATCGATCTCCAGCACCGGGATCCGCATCGACTCCAGCAGCGCGGTGATGGTCCGCACACAGTGCTTGCAGCTCATATCGGGCACGAAGAACACGCCGTCGTCGGCGAGCGCCGTGCCACCGGGCTCGACCGGGGTGATGTCGGTGACGAGTTCGACCGTGTCGGCCACCTCGGCGAAGGTCGCGACGAAGCGGTCCACGACCGCCGCGAGCACCGAGGTGCCCCCGGTGTCGGCGGCCGCCGGGCACACGGGCACGGTGCCGGGCGGCAGCAGCGCGTACTGGCGCGAGATCAGGTCGAGGTCGTCGTGATACTTCGCGACGGCGGCCTCCACCTCGAGACCCTCCTCGGTGGTCGCGCGGCGCATCACCGCGTGCGCGTCGGCGAGGGTGGCCTCCTTCATGGCGCGCAGCAGCGCCAGCGACTCGGCGGTGTAGCGCACCCGGCCGTCGGGCAGCGTCTCCAGGCGCACCGGGATCATCCCGCGCCGGAACGTGGACGCCTGCAGTTCCCAGAACCAGCGCGTCGCGACGGCGGCGAAGATCCCGGAATCCCGCAGGCCCGTGGCGAACTCGACGATCCCGCGATACGGCGTGTCACCGGCGATGAGCCCGTGCTGCACCAGCGCCCGCCCCGCCGCCTCGATCCCGACCCGCGCGATCTCCACCGGCTCGTGATCGGTCGTGGTGCCGAGCAGGACCGCGCGCTCGGACTCCGCCAGCGCGGCCGCGCGTTCGGCCAGCCCCGATCCGGCCAGCGCCCGCCACAGCGCCAGCACGGTCTCCCTGGCGACGACGGCGAGTTCGGGACCGGCGCCCGCGCGGTGGACGTAGCCGGTGTTCGGGATGCCCGCCGAGTCGGTCCAGGTGAGTCGATGGGTGGCACTGGTGACCTGCTCCGCGCGACACGGCCGCATGAACCGCTCCATGTACAGCCGCTGCGATTCGGTCAGCGTCCCGCCCGGCTCGGCGCGTAAGGCGGTGGCGCGCACCGTGATCCGCACCGGCGTGGCGGGTTCGGCGGCGGCGAAGAGTCCGGGCGCGGCCAGTCGGGCCAGGATCCGGGCCGTGGCGCGGCGGTCGTAGTTCTGCGCGGGAGGCGTACCCATCAGTGCTCCTCGGCTCGGGGGACAGGTCGTGGCTCACCACCGGTGCCCGGCGATGCCGGACACGCGGTCGAGGAAGCGGTCGATCTCGTCGAGGGTGTTGTAGAGCTGGGTGCTCACCCGCACCGAACCCGCCCCGTCCTCGGCCGAGGGCACACAGTGCGCGCCCGTGCGCACCAGGAAACCGGCGTCGGCCAGCACGAACCCGAGATCGGCCGCGCTGATCCCGTCGAGGGTGAACGAGACGATCCCATAGCCGACGGCACAGTCCGCGTACGCCGGACCGGGCAGGAGATCCAGCCCCGGCAGCGGGCGCAGACCCTCGATCAGCCGCAGCGTGAGTGCCCGGTTGTGCGCGGCGATCGCGGCCGGACCGATCTCCTCGAGCAGGTCGAAAGCCGGTGCGAGCGAGAGGATTCCGGGCAGATTCAGCGTGCCACCCTCCAGCAGGGCGGGCATCCCGGAACCCCGCAGCCCGTCCTCGGTGACCCGCACGCCCGAGCCGCCGCCGGGCAGGAACGGCCGCAGCCGGTCGTGCACCCGCCGATGGCAGTACAGCAGCCCGACCCCGGGCGCGCCGAACATCTTGTGCCCGGCGAACACGGCGAAATCGGCGCCGAGCGCGGTGAGGTCCACCGGGATGTGCCCGCCGCTCTGCGAGCAGTCGAAGCACAGCAGGATCTCCGGATCGATCCGCCCGCGCAACTCCTCGAGCGTGCTCAGCCCGCCGTACACGTGATGCAGGTGGGTGGTGGTGATCAGCCGGGTGCGCGGCCCCACCTGGGCGAGGATGTCGTCGACATCGGCCTCACCGGCGCGGGTGGCGCGATAGGGCCGCAGCACGATCCGGCGGCCGAACCGCGCGAGGGTGTCGCGCAGGTGGTGCCAGGGCAGCACATTGGCGGCGTGATCGGTGGGGCTGTAGAGGATCTCGTCGCCGTCGGCGAGCGCGGAAAGACCCCAGCTGTGCGCGATGGTGCCCAGCGCGGCGGTGGCCCCGCTGGTGAAGACGATCTCGTCGGCATGTCGCGCACCGAGGAATCCGGCCGCGCGCGCCCGGACCGCCTCGACCCGGGCGGCCAGCGTCGTGGCCCAGCCGTAGGTGCCCCGGCCCGCGTTGGCGGTGCGCGCGCGGTGGTAGTCGGTGACCGCCGCGATGACGGAATCCGGTTTCTGGGTGGTGGCGGCACTGTCGAGATAGACCACCCCCGCCTCGGCCAGCGCCGGGAAGCGCGCGCGCACGGTGGCGGGCACCGGCGCGTGCCGGGTCGCCGGGGCGGCGGCGAGCTCGGGCCGGAGGGGGTGCACGCGTTCAACGATACGCGCGGACAACACATTTCGACCTCGACAACGGTCGAGGTGCTCAGTACCTGCCCTGCAGATAGTCGACCAGATGGCCGCGTTCCTCGGCGAGTTCGGTGATCTCGCTCTTGACCACGTCGCCGATGCTCACGATCCCGACCAGTCGGTCCTCGCGCACCACCGGCATGTGCCGGATCCGGTGCTCGGTCATCACGTGCCGCAGCGAGGACACGTGGTCGTCGGGGCCGCAGGTGCGCACCTGAACGGTCATGATCTCGGCGACCGGACGGTCGAGCAGGTCGGGCCCGTCGCGGTCGAGGCGACGCACCACATCGCGTTCGGAGACGATCCCGCTGATCGTCGCGCCGTCGGGGGAGACCACCACCGCGCCGATATTGTGCCCGGCCAGGACGCCGAGCAGCGCGCGCACCGTGGTCTCCGGGGGGACGGTCGCCACCGCCGCTCCCTTGTTCCGCAGGATCTCCGCTATCCGCATGGGCCACTCATTCGGGTCGCACGGGCCGTACGGGTACCAGCATGCTCCGCGAACGCCGCCGTGACCAGCACGGACACGTCACGGACTATTCGTCGTCCAGGCCCGCCGAGAGATAGGCCGCCGCGGCCAGCCACTGCCTGCACTGCGGACCGTGCACATCGTGCTGGCGCAGCATCTCGCGCGCCTGGCGATAGGTCAGGGTGTGCGGCTCCTCGCCGCAGGCGGTGGGCGGGGCTACCGCCGCGCCGAGGTGTCGCGGGATCTCGAGGCCGACCGTGGTGGCGGCCGAGATCCGGCGGGGTGTACGAAACGGACTGCTCATCCGAGGCCCCTCACATCCGGCGCCGGTGGGTCGGTCCGGCCGGTGTGCCGTCGACCTTCCGGTGATCTCGAGGGGTGAGTCTACGGTCGCTTCGTTTGCAGATGCAAGAACATCTGCACGTCCGTTCACGGCGTGTCGCAACGCCGATCGGCTTGTGGCGCTTGCGAATTCAGGGGGCTGGACAAGCCTGTGGGCGGGGTCTGCCTGGTCCTGACGTCGGGTAAGTACCGACCGGTGCGCAGTGTGCTGCCGCGTGTTAGTGTCCGCGTCGAATCATGCAGATGCAAGAACGTTTGAGCGTGCATCTGCAAATTTCGTACCGATGGGCATCATTCGAGAACGAGGAGTGTGGCGTGTCCGGAATCCAGCATGATCAGCGCGAACGCCCGGGCGTCGGCGCGTGGCGCAAGAGCACCTACAGCAATCCCAGCGGCAACTGCGTCGAGCTCGCCGAGGCGACCGACGGCTCGGTGGCCGTGCGCAACTCGCGCGACCCGCAGGGCTCGGTGATCTTCTACACCCGGCCCGAAATCGACGCGTTCATCCGCGGCGCGAAGGCCGGAGAGTTCGACTATCTGACGCAGTGATCGGTAATATCGGCGTCCATGACGGCTGAACCCGACGAGATCGGTCGCGTGCAACCGGTTGTCGACCGTGGCCCCACCGTGCTGCGTATCGCACTCGGCGGCCAGTTGCGCAAGCTCCGCGAAGGCAAGGGCATCACCCGCGAGGCCGCGGGCGAGGCCATCCGCGGCTCCCACGCGAAGATCAGCCGACTCGAGTTGGGGCGCACCGGCTTCAAGGAACGCGATATCCGCGACCTGCTCACCCTCTACGGGGTGCACGACGTGGCCGAGCGGGAATCGTTCTTCGAACTCGCCCGGCAGGCCAGCGAACCCGGCTGGTGGCATCGCTACAGCGACCTGCTGCCGTCGTGGTTCAGCACCTATCTGGGACTCGAACAGGCCGCCAGCCAGATCCGGACCTACGAGGCGCAACTGGTGCCGGGCCTGCTGCAGACCCCGGAGTACACCAGGGCGATGGTCACCCTCGGGTTCGACGACGCCGAGACCGAACGCCGGGTCCAGGTCCGGCAGTTGCGCCAGGACATCCTGCGCCGGGTCGACCCGCCGGTGGTGTGGGCGGTGATCGACGAGGCCGTGCTGCACCGTCCGGTGGGCGGGCGCGAGGTGCACCGCGCGCAGCTGCGCTATCTGGCCGAGCTCTCCGAGCTGCCCAATGTCACCGTGCAGGTCCTGTCGTACTCGGCGGGTGGGCACGCGGCGGCGGGCAGCTCGTTCTCCATCCTGCGCTTCGCTGAACCCGAGCTGCCCGACATCGTCTACCTCGAGCAGCTCACCAGCGCGCTCTACCTCGAGCGCAGGCAGGACCTGGCGCTGTACCTGTCGGTCATGGACCAGCTCAGTGTGCAGGCCGCCCGGCCGGACCGCTCGCGCGAGATCCTGCTGGACTACGCCACGCGCGACTGATCGACGACACGACCGCTGACGCCGACCGGCCAGGAGCCGGTCGGCGTCGTCGTGTCAATAGCGGATGCAACCGGCGGCGATGCGCCAGAAGGTGTCGGGAGCCAGCGTCTGCAGGTCCCAGTCGTCGGCCATCTCGTGCGCGGTGGTCACGATCCGGTCGATGTCGAAGTCGTTGCGAGTCGCCGCGCCGGTGGATTCCACGGCGTCGATGACGAAGGCGACCGCGGTCTCCCTGGAGCACCCGGTGGTGATCGGGAAGGTGGTCGCCGCGCGATCGGCGAGTCCGAAACGGCCTTTGGTGTTGTTCATATTGAGCGCCCCTGTGTTTAGGCAGTGGCAAACCCAGGGCAACTAATACCCCGGGTGAGCCGCTCGCGGCCTCCCCTGACTATCCCCTGAATTGTGTTGCGGCCCTGAGTTTAGGACGGGGGCACTTTCAGATGCAAGCACATCTGCATGATCGATTCCGTCTCGATGCGCTGCGTTTCCCGGCTTCTGAGCGGCGAATCCGCGGTGGCGCGACGGCCCTCGCCGGGCGGCTCCGCCGAACGATGGCGTGACCGGCGGTTCATAGGTATTCCTTGGTCGCCGGAATGGCTCCGGGCGGATTCCGGAATGGTCCCGACCGGCGAATGGAGTTGCGATAGTTAATTTTCGGCTATTGAAATCTCGGCGACCGCCGTGTCGATCGGGCGCGTGCCCGCGACGAGCTCGAGCGTGTGTCGAAAAGTGTTGTCCGCGACCAAGATCGACGCCAACGTGGCGGCCACGTCGGCGCGGGGGATGTCGGCGCGCGGAATCGGCGGTGGACCGAGCGTGACCAGACCGTTGCCCTCGGCGTCGGTCAACCGGCCCGGCCGCACGATGGTCCAGTCCAGATCCCGGGCCCGCAGATCGTCCTCGGCGCGGGTCTTGGCGTCGAGGTAGGCCGCCCACACCTCGTCGGTGCCCGGCGCGGGCGGCTGCCCCGCGCCCATGGTCGAGATCTGCACGAACCGCCGCACTCCGGTCCGCTCGGCGGCGTCGGCCAGTGCCACCGACCCGCCGAGGTCGACGGTGTACTTGCGCTGCACCCCGCTGCCCGGCCCGGCGCCCGCGGCGTAGACCACCGCGTCGGAGCCGTCGAGGGCGGCGGCCAGGTCGTCGGTGGTGTCGCGTTCCAGGTCGTAGATGACCGGGACACCGCCGGTGGCGGCGACGTCGGCGGCCTGGGCGGGGTCGCGGATCAGGGCGTGGACCCGGTCGCCGCGGCGGGTGAGCCGCTGGGCGAGCAGCAGAGCGATCTTGCCGTGTCCACCGGCGATGACGATGCGCATGCGAGGTGCTCCTTTCGGGCGGTCAGCGTTCCGGGCCGCCGGGATTGCAGTTGGCGGCCACCGTGGCCTGATAACCGACATCGGGACGCCACGGCTCGAGATTCCAGCTCGGTTTGTCCGGTGCCACCATCCTGGCCCAGACCCAGTGGCAGCGGAACTGGTCGAACATGCCGGGGGAGTCCGCGGTGGCGTCCATCGCCAGGATCTCCGACCAGGCGAGCTGATCGCCTCCGGGTGCCGCGGTCTTGCGGCCCGCGACGGTGGGATAGATCTGGAGGCGGGCGCCGTCGACGTTCTCGGTCCAGCTCAGGTGATCGATGAGCGGCAGTCCGGCGTAGGGGTCGACCGTGGTGGTCGGTGGCGCGATGGTGGCCGGAACGCGGTCGGTGGTGCGCGTGGGGGAGTTCGTGGTGGTGATCGCGGCCGCGGGCGGCTCGTCCTCGGGACCGCATCCGGCGAGCGCGGCGACCGCGCAGACGGCCAACGCGGGGCGGTACCACCGGATCACGAACGCCTCCTGTTCCCGCGGCGCCGACGCGCGCCACCCGGCCAGCCTAGTGCGGCGGCGCGGCGGGTGCCGGTGGTCGGCGGGGGATCAGTGCCACAGCGAGCGGCACGGCAGGCGGCGTAAGCCGGGTCCGACCTGGCTGTCGACGGTCACCAGCAGCCCGGCCGCCACGGCCGCGCAGGTGAACTCCCACGCCTCGGCCTGGGTGGCGGCGTAGCGCAGCACCAGCACGTCCGCGGGGGCGGGGCCGTCGAAGTACACCGTGATCCGCCGCGTGGGTATTTCGCTCCGGTCGACCGGTTCGGTGGTCACGGCGATGTTCTCGTCGGTGCGAATCATGGCCTGCTCCTTCTGCCCCGGCGCTGGTGGGCGCCTTCCTACTCGACGGTAGGACCCCGGCCATCGAGTGGAACATGTTCTGGTCTTCGCCTGGAGATCTCACAGTTCGCCCGAGCCGTCGCGTGCGTCCACCCCAGTGGGCGCGACGGCGGGCTTGCTTCCGGCCACAGCTTCGTCGAGCGGCGGTTGTGAGCCGCGCCGATCTTGCCGGAAAGGGGTTCCGACGGGCCACGGTACCGGTCAGGATCGGCGGCGACGGCAGCGACACGGGAGGGACAGCCGGATGACCTGGATTGCCGCGGTGCGACGGACTCGCCCGCGCCGGACACTGCTCGCGACGATGGTGGTGGCGCTGCTGGCCGTGGTGCCCGCCGCGGCGGGCCACGGCACGCCGCTGTACCCGAGCGCCGATCCCGACCCGATGTACGGTCAGCCCGCCGACCTGGCCGCGCATCAGCCCGGCGACGTGCTGGCGGTGCGGGCGATGCCGCCGCTGGCGATGTTCCCCGACACCACCGTCACCCTCATCCAGTTCCGGTCCACGAACTCCGCGGGCGAGCCGATCGCGGCCACCACCACCGTGCTGCAACCGAACAACCAGCAGCCCGACGCGCCGGTGCTGTCCTATCAGCACATCATCAACGGGCTCGGGGTGCAGTGCTCGGTGTCGAAGGTGCTCTACACCGACGACCCGAATCTCATGGTGCGCGAGGCGGTTTTCTGGAATGTGGCGTTGCGTCGCGGCTGGACGATGGCCCTGCCCGACCATCTGGGCCCGAACTACGCCTACGGCGCGGCGAAGCTGGGCGGACAGGTCACCCTCGACGGGATCCGGGCCATTCGCCAGGTCGAGCAACTGCGCGTCGAACACAGCCGGGTGGCCATGGCGGGCTACTCCGGCGGCGGCATGGCCACCGCGTGGGCCGCGGCTCTGCAACCCACCTACGCGCCCGAGGTCGAGATCGCCGGAGCGGCCATGGGCGGGGTGCCGATGAACCTGGTCTCGATGCTGGAGGGGCTCGGCTTCGGCGCGCATCCGGTCTTCGGGCTCGCGCTGGCCGCCGGAATCGGCCTGGAACGCGAATATCCCGACCGCTTCCCGATCAGCGACCAGATGAACGCCCGCGGCCTGGCCGCGCGCGCCGCCATCGCCAACGCGTGCACCAACGACATCCTCAGTACCGGTGCGGGACACGGCATCCTGGACTTCGCGGCCACCACCTCCCTGGTCGACGACCCGCGGGCACGCGCGGTGGTCGAGGAGAACAGTCTGGAGCTCTACGACGGCGCGCCGACCATGCCGGTCTTCGAATGGCATTCGCCCATCGACGGTCTGATCCCGGTCGACGCCATCACCGACACCACGCGCCGCTGGTGCGCGGCGGGCACGCCGGTGGTCACCCAGTCCACACCCACTCCGGACCACCTCACCGCGGCCGTGCTCGGCCTGCCCGCGGCCGTGAGCTGGCTCGACGCGCGCCTGCGCGGGGAGGCCGCACCCAGCACCTGCTGACCCGTCCGCCGCCCGGTCGTGTTGCGATCGGGCGGCGGTGCGCACACGAACCGGGCACGACGGCCGGACCGTGCGGCCGCGCGGGTTACCGTGAAGTGCACTGACGGCGGGCGTTCTTGGGGGAGATTCGGCGGAAATCGAAGCACCGCAACGCGTCACGTCTGTCGACGATTCCGTCGCCACCCGAAGGCGTGTGTGCTATGAGATCTGTGCGTGTTCTTGTCGGTTCGTTCGTATTACTGCTCTCGTTCGCCGTCGGCACCGCCGCGGCCGATCCGCCGCCCACCCCGGAATTCCCGGTGCCCCAGCCCGGTTCGCCCGGTTTCCTGCCCGATATCCAGCGCTGGATCGACCAGATCCTGCCGTCCCCGATCCAGACCGACGCCACCGCCGGTGATTCCGAGGCCGAACTGGCCGCGCTGCACGCCGCGGTGCTGCCCTCGCCGGTGGGCGACGCGATGTTCGACCAGTGGCCCGACGGCCTGGCCGAGCTGGCGCCGGGTGACCTGATCGAGGTCCGCGACATCACCCCGACCGCGGGCCTGCTGACGCTGATCCCGCTGCGTTCGGCCTCGCTGTTGAAGTTCCGCACCTCCGACGCCCAGGGCAGGCCGTCGTTCGCCACCGCGACCCTGATCGTGCCCGCCGCCGAATGGACCGGACCCGGTGACCGTCCGGTGCTGGTGAACAACCTGCCCATCGACGCCCTCGGCCGGGCCTGCACGCCGGGATACACGCTCTCGCACGGTCTCACGCTCGACACCAATATGACCGACTTCTTCCCACCCACCACCCAACTGGCCGCGCTGCGCGGCTACGCGGTGCTGGTACCCGACCACGAGGGCCCGTGGATGGCCTACGCCGAGCCCTACACGGCGGGTCACGCGGTGCTCGACGCCATTCGCGCGACGCGCGGCTACGATCCGGCGGCCTTCGGCACGAGCCGGGTCGCGATGACCGGCTACTCCGGCGGCGCCATCGCCACCCACGGCGCCACCAAACTCATCGAGTCCTACGCGCCCGAACTCGCCGAGGTGATCGTCGGCGCCGCCCTGGGCGGAGTGCCCGCCGACTTCGAGATCCTCTCGCGCAGCATGAACGCGAACCTGGCCTCGGGGGTCTTCATGGCCGCGACCTTCGCCATCGGCCGCGAACGCCCGCAGATCCTGGCCGCCATGAACAATCTCGCCCGCTGGGTGGCGACCTCGCCGATGAAGGACCAGTGCATCAGCGTCTTCGCCCTCCCCGGCGCCCTGCACCTGCCCATCGACGTCGGCGCCAACATCACCGATCCGCTGCGCTCGGAGCTGGCCACCGAGATCTACGAGATCACCCGGATGGCCGGAATGCGCTCGACGGCACCGCTCTACATCTACAACGGGGAACAGGAGTTCTGGATCCCCGCCGCCGGGGCCCGCAACCTCTACAACGAACAGTGCTCGCTGGGCGCGAACGCGGTGTACCGCAGTGTCTTCGGTGAGCACGTGATCGGCGCGGTGACCGGGTACCCCGAGGCGATGCTGTGGCTCGACGAGCGGTTGCAGGGGGTCCCGGCCCGCAGCGAATGCTGATCCCTAGACGGGGAACAGGCCGTGCTTGCGCGGATTCGGCCGCACCACCGCCTCCTTCTCGCGAAGCAGGCGCAGTGCGTGCCGGATCTCGAGCCGGGTGGCGGCGGGCTCGATGACGGCATCGATGTAGCCGCGTTCGGCCGCGGTCCACGGCGTGGCCACCGTGGCGTTGTACTGGTCGATCATGCACTGGCGCACGCCCGCCCGCTCCGGTGCCGGAACCTGATCGAGCTGGCGTCTGCCGACGATGCCGACCGCGCTCTCCGCGCCCATCACCGCGATCCGCGCGGTCGGCCAGGCCAGACTCAGATCGGCGCCGAGCTGCTTGCAACCCATCACCGCGTACCCGCCGCCGTAGGCCTTGCGCACCACCACGGTCACCATCGGCACGGTCGCCTCGATCACCGCGCGGAAGAACCGGCCGCCGCGCTTGATCACGCCGTTGCGTTCCTCGTCGACGCCCGGCAGCACGCCGGGGGTGTCGACCACGAACACCAGCGGGATCCGGAAGGCGTCGCAGATCCGGAGGAAATGCGTCGCCTTGTCGGAGCAGCGGGCGTCGAGGGCGCCGCCGAGCACCATCGGCTGATTGGCGACCACGCCGACCGGTCGGCCGTCGACCCGGGCGAACCCGGTGATCAGATTGGCCGCGGTGGCGGCGGCGATCTCGTGGAAGTCGCCGTCGTCGAACAGGCGCAGCAGGATGTCGTACATGTCGTAGCCGGTGCGATCGGCGTCGGGGATGATCGTGTTCAGCTCGCGGTCGCTGTCGGTGATCTGAGGCTCCAGGCCCGGGTTCACGATCGGCGGCGGCTCGTTGCAGCTGCTCGGCAGATAGCTCAGATACGCGCGCGCCCAGGCGAACGCGGCCGCCTCGTCGGCGGCGACGTGGTGGATGGTGCCGTTGTCGGCCTGCACCCGCGCGCCGCCGAGCTCCTCCATGGTGACCGATTCACCGGTGACCTCGCGGATCACCTCCGGCCCGGTGACGAACATGTAGGACTGCTCGGTCGCGATGAGCACATCGGTGTTCACCGGCGCGTAGACCGAACCGGCCGCGCACTTGCCGAGCATGATCGAGACCTGCGGCACCAGCCCCGAGAGCTGTTCCTGGCGGCGGCTCATCATCGCGTACCAGGCCAGCGAGGTGACCGCGTCCTGGATACGGGCGCCGCCGGAATCGTTGATCGCCACCACCGGGCACAGATTGGCCAGGGCGAAATCCAGTGCCGCGGCGACCTTGCGGCCGAACATCTCTCCGACCGACCCACCGAACACGGTCTGGTCGTGGGCGATCACCACCACCGGCCTGCCGTCGATCTCGCCGCGTCCGGTGACCACCCCGTCGCCGTACATGGCGTCGGCGCGACCGGGCTGACGGACCAGTTTCCCGATCTCGACGAACGTGCCGGGGTCGAGTAACGCGCGCACCCGCTCTCTGGCGCTGGGAATGTCCTTCGTTTTGCGTTTCGCGATCCCGACCTCACCGGCCGGTTCCTCGGCCAGCTCCAGCAGGCCCCGGAGTTCTTCGAGTTTTTCGCGCGTGACGCTCATCGATGGTCTGGTCCTTCGAACATTCTTCGCCGTCGTTGGCGACGGTCACGAGCGTAGCGCCGACACACTGTGAAATGTGACCATTCCACTAAATGCCGCGAAGGCGCTGCCCGCGATCGGCGGGCAGCGCCTTCGGCGTCGGTGGGGTCAGGCGGCGCTGCGGTAGCTGCGCGCGACGAGCGCGGACCGCAGGTACCACAGGCCCGAGGGCTGGGTGGGGTCGAAACCGGTCAGCTGACCGATCCGCTTGAGCCGGTAGTCGACCGTATTGGTGTGCACGTGCAGCACCCGCGCGGTGCGCTGACGGTTCAGATTGTTCGCGATGTGGCGCTGCAAGGTCTCGAGCAGTTCGGGGTACTGGTCCAGCGGGTCCAGCAGCGAACCGAGGAATTCCCGGCCGGGACCGGGGCGGGTGAGTTGGTATTCCAGCGCGAGCTCGTCGAAGCGGTACAGCCCGGAGGTCACCTCGAGGCGCTGCACCATGTCGAGCAGTTCGTGGGCCTGGTCGGCGGCGTCGGGGACACCGGTGCTGCTCGACTCGACCATCGCGGCGGTGATCCCGACCTGCGCGGCGTGCGAGAGCTGGGCGACCAGGGCGGCCAGACCATCACGATCGAAGGTGTCGGCCGGGATGAGTACCGTGCCGCCGTCGACGCTGAGCAGCGACAACGCCGTCTCCCCGCAGCGCTTGGCCAGCTCGGCCTGCACGCGGCGCAGTTTGCGCCGGGCCACCACCTTGGCGTCGAGCGCGGGGTTGGCCTCCTCGCGGTGCGGCGGGATGGACAGCGCCAGCACGGCGTAGGTGTCGGCGATGGCGATCCCGCACTCGCGAGCCATCGTCGAGGTGGGGTGACCGCCGAGCAGCGCCGAGGTCAGCGTGTGTACGGCGGTGTGGTGTTCGCTGACGACGCCGCGCAACTCGCGCACATAGGCCAGCGAGACCTGCGCGGTGATGGTGTCGAGCAGTTCCATCACGACCTTGACGCCGTCGACGAGGTTGTCGTAGTCCTTCACCGACGCGCTCGACACCACCAGATCCAGGCCGATCTTGAAGCCCTCGGCGATCGAGTGGTGGATTGTGTCGATCGGGACGCCCTCGCGGGCCCACGCGCTGGCCGCGTCCTGCAGTCGCTGCAGCGTGTTGGGGATGTCGCGGCCGTCGAGCATGCTGACGGCGAATTCCAGGCAGATCCGGGTGATGGTGGTGACGTCACCGGAGATGGCGTCACCGGGCAGGGTGCCGCAGGGTGCCACGTTCTCGACGAAGTGGCCCACCATCTGTCGGGACAGCGCACGGACGTCCTTGAGTGGCGAAGACATCGGCCGCCCGGAGATCGTCAACGATTGCCGGGGTGGGTTGTCTACGGACATCTGTGTTCCCTTCGCCTGTTTCCGGGCTGTACCCCCCGCCGTCCAGCGACTTCACCCTAGCCAAACCGTGCGCGGAGTGGAAAGGATTGCCCGGTTATAGGTCGGCGGCACACCCGCCGGGGCCGCCATGGTGACCCTTCACAAGTCTGGTCGATCGCTATCGGGGGTTGTAGAGTTCACCGCGCCGGAACGAACCGATAGGGGCACCCATGATGCGACCTGCCGTCCGTTGTCTGGTCTGGGAACTGGACGAAACCCTCTGGGACGGTGTGGTCCACGACGGGACCAGCGCCGCGCCGCGCCCACCCGCGGTGCGCACGCTGCGGAAGCTGAGCGAGCGCGGCGTACTGCATGCCGTCGCGGCCCGCGGTGATCGCGCGCGCACGCTGCACACGCTGTACCGGCACGGCCTCTACGAGATGTTCTCGGCGGTCGAGATCGGCTGGGGCCGCAAGTCGGCCTCGATCGTGCGCATCGCCGACACCCTCGGCCTCGGCCTGGACGGCCTGGCGTTCCTCGACGCCGAGCCGGTGGAACGCGCCGAGGTCGCCCGTGCGTTGCCGATGGTGCGCTGCTACGCCGCGCGCAATGTCGAGATGCTGCCACTGCTGCCCGATTTCCGCCACGACCTGCGCTCGGGCCCGCTGCCGACACCGCCGCTGGGCTTCGCCCGGGTCCCCGCCCTCTGAGCAGGCGCGTTCGCACGCGGTGTCGGACCGCAGACGATGCCTACGTGCATACCGTGCCAAAACGGACAAAAGAGCCAGTCGGCGCGAGAGTTCGACTCGGCGGTGAGGACGGGCCGCGGCGACCCGCCCTCACCGACCGGATCAGCCCTCGGCCAGGATGAACGACGCGGCCTGCTCACCGATGAAGATGGCGGGCGCGTTGGTGTGGCCGCGGATGATCAGCGGCATCACCGAGGCGTCGGCCACGCGCAGCCCCTCGACCCCGCGCACCTTCAGGTCGGGCGCGACGACGCTGGCCTCGTCGGTCCCCATCCGGCAGGTGCCGACCGGGTGGTAGAGGGTGTGCGAGAACTTCTCGATGGTGAGCGCGATGGTCTCGTCGAGATCCTCCGGTGCGTCCGGCGGGTAGATCAGCGCGCCGAGCGCGCTCTTGAGCGCGGGCTGACCGACCAGACCCGCGCACACCCGCAGCCCCGCCACCAGCGCGGCCCGGTCGGCCCCGTCCGCGTCGGACAGGTAGCGCGGATCGATCACCGGCTTGGCCGTCGGATCGGCCGAGGCCAGCCCGATCTTGCCGCGGCTGCGCGGACGCAGCAGGATCGCGCCGAGCACGACACCGTGCTCGGTCGCCTCGACCAGACCCTCGTGATAGAAGGGCGCGGGCGCGTAGATCAGCTCCAGGTCGGGGTGCTCGAGCTCGGGCTCGCTGCGCACGAACCCGTAGGCCTCGCCGACATTGGAGGTCAGCATGCCGCGATGCCGCACCAGGTAGTTGATCAGCTCGAGCGGCTTCTCCGCCGCGAACAGCGAATCGGACTCCACGCCGTAGCCCAGGGCGGCGATCAGGTGGTCCTGCAGATTCGCGCCGACCTCGGGGGAGTGCACGACCGTCTCGATGCCGTGCGCGGCCAGCTCGTCACGATCACCGATGCCCGAGAGCTGCAGCAGCTGCGGGCTGTTCACCGCGCCACCACACAGGATGACCTCGCGGTTCGCGGTGACGGTGTGGGTCTGCCCGTCCCACAGATACTCCACCCCGGTCGCCCGGGTGCCCTCGAAGACCACCTTGGTCGCCAGCGCCCGCGCGTGCACGGTCAGGTTCGCGCGCTTGATCGCCGGGTGCAGGTAGGCGTCGGCGGTGCTCCAGCGCCTGCCGTCGCGCTGGGTCACCATGGTCTGGGTGAATCCCTCGGGCGCGGGCCGATTCGGCGATTCGAGCTCGTGACCGGCCTGGCGCGCCGCCTCCAGGAAGGCGTGGGTGGACGCGCGCGGGCTGCGCTGACGCTGCACGTGCAGCGGCCCCTGGGTCCCCTCGTCGGGGAACTGCGCGTCCTGCACCCGCTCGATCTTGCGGAACTGCTCGACCGCGGCACCCCAGTTCCACCGGTCCCCGGCGAGCAGCCCCCACTCGTCGTAGTCGGCCCGGAACCCGCGCACCCACATCATCGCGTTCATCGAGGACGACCCACCGAAGGTCTTGCCGCGCGGCCAATAGATCTGGCGCTCGCCCAGGCCCGGCTGCGGTTCGGTCAGGTAGTCCCAGTCACGCTCGGTGCGGAACAGCTTCGAGAACGCCGCCGGAATGTGGGCGAACTTGTCGTCGTCGGCCGGTCCGGCCTCCAACAGCACTACCGTGGTGCCCGAGTCGGCGCTGAGCCTGTTCGCGAGCACCGCCCCCGCTGATCCGGAGCCGACGATCACGTAATCCGCGGACGTCCCACCTGCTTGCACTGTCCAACTCCGATCCTGCACTGCATCTGTCGTAGTCAACTCGGATGCGCCACAGCCGGACTCGTCGCCGGGCGGCGCTGGAAGCAGCGTACTGACAGTCGGCGCCCGGCGGGTGCTCCGTGTCTCAGTCGGTGGCCGCCGCGGCCGCCCGGCCCGCGCGTCTGCCGTAGAAACTGCCGTCGCCCAGCGACGCCCCGCTGACGTACCCGCCCGCGCACAGCCCCGACGTGCACCGCCCCGCCGCGTAGAGCCCCGCGATCGGCTCCCCGCTCACGTGCAGCACCCGCGAATCCAGGTCGGTGCGCAGCCCGCCGAGGGTGAATCCGGCGGTGAACCCGCGCAGATCGAAACCGGCCAGCGAGCCCGAGATCGGGCGCACCCATTCGGGTTTCTTGCCCAGCAGCGGGTCACCGCCCTGCTCGGCGTGCCGGTTGTAGATGGCCACGGTCGTCTGCAACGCCTGCTCGGGCAGCCCCATCTCGGCCTCGAGCTCGGCCACCGTCTCGGCGACCCACTTGGGCGGGAACCGGAAGAACGGGGTCGCGCTCTCGGTGGCCAGGGCCTCCTCGAGCGACTGCTCGTCGATGACGAGGAACGCCTGGTTCTCCTGCTGCAGTAGCGTCGCCTGACCGATCCGGCCCGGATAGGTGTCCTCGGCGATGTAGCGCTGCCCGCGCCCGTTGACCATGATTCCGCGGGCCATCATCTGCGGATCACCGAAGATGGCGACCTCGCTGGCGTCCATGTGCGCCAGCTCGGCGCCCAGGGCCTGGGCCAGCCGGATTCCGATGCCGTCGTGTTCCTCGATGGCGGCGCCGGGCCGCCCGCTCAACTTCGGGGTGTAGCGGTCGATCATCTCGGTGTCGTAGGCGAAACTGCCGGTCGCCAGCACCACTCCCCGCTCGGCCCGCACCGCGACCGGCTTGCCGAAGTGGGTGGCCAGCACACCGACCACGCGATCGTCCTCGTCGACGATCAACCTGCGGATGCGGGTGTCGTACTCGACCGGGATCGCCAGCTCCGCCACGGTGTCGGCGAGCGGCTTCATCAGCATGTAACCGCCGCTGCGCTCGCCGATCTTCTTGCCCGCCAGTTCCGGCACGTGCCCGCGCGGCGCGGGCGTGGCGATGTCGAGGAACGGCGCCGCGTTCTCGCCGCCGGAATACATCAGCCCCTCGTCGTGCGGCGGCTCCCAGCCGGGCTCGCCCCAGAACGACTCCTTGAACGGCACCCCGCACTCGACCAGCCAGTTGTAGTGCTCGACGCTGCCCGCGCAGTAGTCCTCGATCTTGGCGGTGTCGACACACGGCCCCAGCGCCGCGGTGAGGAAGGCGGCCATGTTCTCGGGGGTGTCGTCGAAACCCAGCGCCTTCTGCAACGGTGTCCCGCCGCCCAGGTAGACGAATCCGCCCGCCAGCGCGGCCGCGCCACCCCAGCCGCCGGTGCGTTCCAGGATCAGCACCCGCGCACCCGCGCGCGCGGCCTCGATCGCCGCGCACACACCGGCGATCCCGTATCCGGCGACGACGACGTCGGCCTCGAAATCCCAGTGCGTCACGGTGTTCGCGCGCAGCGGGCGGACGGTGTCGATCCGGGGTGGGTTTTCGGTCACGAGCGGCCTCCGGTGTTCGGGTGTGTACCGAAATGGTGCCGCGTCACCGCCGACAAAACAAGAACGTGTTTCAGAAATCTGGCCGGGCGGGACCCTGGGCACCGCGCGGCCGCTCCGGTACGGTGGCGCCGGTGAGCGCGAATATTCGAGACATCGTCGTACAAACCCTCCGCGGCGAGGACACCACCCTGGGTGCGGTGGCGGGCGACCGGGCGGTGCTGCTGGTCAACGTGGCCTCCAAGTGCGGCCTGACCCCGCAGTACACCGGCCTGGTCGAGCTGCAGAAGACCTACGGCGAGCGCGGCTTCACCGTCGTCGGCGTGCCGTGCAACCAGTTCATGGGCCAGGAGCCCGGCTCCGCCGAGGAGATCGAGGAGTTCTGCTCGGTCACCTACGGCGTGGACTTCCCGCTGCTGGCCAAGGTCGACGTCAACGGCGAGGACCGCCACCCGCTCTACACCGCCCTGGTGCAGACCCCCTCGGCCGACGGCTCGGCGGGCGACGTGCAGTGGAACTTCGAGAAGTTCCTGATCGGGCGCGACGGCGCGATCGCGGGCCGCTTCCGTCCGACCGTCACCCCCGATGCCGACGAGATCGTGCGCGCGATCGAAGCCCAGCTCTGACTCAGGCCGAATTCGCCAGCAGCGCGTACTGTGCCGCGGCCTGCTGGCGCACTCCGGTCGGCTCGGGCCCGCTGACGAACGCGCCGTAGCGTCGGTAACTCACGTAGCAGCGGGTCAGCGCCGCCGAGCCGGGAGCGCTGCGACGTTCCGCGCAGTGCGCGCCGGGGAGGTTCTCCGGCGCGCTCACCGGGTGCGTCGACGAACTGAGCGTGCGCTGCCAGGTGTCGCCGAAGTCCGTGGCGGCGTCCTCGTCACGGAAGCGGAACAGCGTGGTCGTATAGGAATTGGCCACGCTGTCCACCCCGCCGCGATCCCACGCGGCCGCGAGTTCCGCGGGCTCGGACGGTCGATAGTGCAGACTCGCCCGTCCCGGCCAGGCGCCGAATTCGCGCGAGGAGACGGCGATCTGCTGATTGGCCGGGCCCGGGATCAGCGTGCGCCGCAACAGCCCGTCCGGATCGCGGGGGAGGTCGGCGAGCCGATCGGGCGCGGTCGGCGTGAACTGCTCCAGTAGCGGCACCTGGGCGTCGAGCATCGCGGCGACCCGGCGTGCGAGCGCGTCGATGTCGGGACTCGGATGCTGCAGGAACAGGCTCACCACGATCTCACCGTGCGCGAACGTCGCGCCGATCGTCTTCACGCCGGGCCGCCAATGCGCGTGCGCGGCGGCGTAACCGGGAATCGGCACCGGCTGATTGTCCGGGCTCACCGCGAAATCGGTGGCCTCCAGATCGCGGGCGGCGGCCTCGGCCGCGGCGGCACCGGGGAAGCGCAGCAGGACCACCCGGGTCACCCGCGCGTCGGTCTCGATCGCCGGGGTCTTCGCGTCGAAGGCCCGGTCGCCCTCGGCGATGTCGAAACCGGTGATCATCCGATGCCGTTCCAGCACGGGCAGATTCACATTGGAGATGGCCGAGGCGTCGGCGGTGCGCCGCGGTGTCTCCAACACGTCGGTACCCCAGTTGTGGGTGAGGTCGGCGTCGACATCGTGCGGGAACACGATCGCCCCGCCCATCCGCAGCCCCTCCAGGATCGCGCCGTCGGTCGGCTTGCGGCCGCTCTCGATGTCGGCGGGCGTGGTCGTGTACCGGCCCACGTCGAGCGTGCGGACATCGATCTCGCCGGGCGTCGCGGTGCCGGTCACCGCGGAACACCCCGCGAGCAGGACCGCGACCGCGCCGAGGGCCGCGATCACAGGGGTGCGCTGGTCAACCATTCGTCGATCATCTCCTGATGGGTGTGGCCCTTCCAGTACACCTGGAGCAGCACGGTCGAATGCGGTGCGGTGTCGAACCGCACCAGCAGCCACGGCCCGGACGAGCCGTTGAAACTGCGCACGGTGAGCGGTTTGCCGTAGCGCGAGCGCAACTGCTGGCTCGTCCCGGCGGGCAGCGTGGCGACGAACTTCGTCACCGTCTCGACATCGGGGTGGGCGAGCACCTGCAACTCCAGATGCTCGCGGTCGGTGCAGTTGAAGCCGTTGTCCCACACCGCGTCCGGGTTCTTGGTGGCGAAACTGCACCGGAGTCCGCGATAGCCCTCGCTGTCCGGGCCCGCGGGCAGCAGATCGGGGAACAGGGCGATGGTCGGCCGGGCCGCGGCCCAGGTGTCCACGATCGTGGTGGTCGGGGCGGCGGTGGTGGTCGGCGGCAGTGTGCCGGTGCCGGGCTCGTCGCGGGTGAGCGCGATCGTCGCGGCCACGGCCAGCACGGCGGCCAGTCCGGCCGCCGCCCCGGCCCCGACGATGCCGCGACGGGACCTTCCCGAGCCCCCTCGCGGCCCACCGAGATCGGCCACCGACCCGGAACCGTTCCCCGAACGATCGAATCGCGGGGCGGTCGCGCCCGTGAACGGCACCGTCGGCCCGACCCCCGTGGTGAGCGCGGTGGAGGCGGCCGCGACCATCTCGGCGCAGCTCGCGAGGCGGTGCGCCGGGTCCTTGGCCAGTGCGCGCGCGAACACCGCGTCCATGGCCGGGGGTAGGTCGGGTCGCAGCGCGGTGACCCGGGGGACCGGATGCATGAGGTGCGCGCCGATGAGCGCGCCCGCGCTGGTGGCGGTGTAGGGCGGTTGCCCGGTGAGCAGGTGGAACAGCGTGCAGGCCAGCGAGTACTGATCCGAGCGCGGCCCGAGCGGTCGGCCGTCGAGCTGTTCGGGCGCGGCGTAGCGCAGTGTCGCCACCAGCGAGCCCGTCTGGGTGAGCGCGGTCGCCTCGTCGATCGCCTTCGCGATCCCGAAATCGGTGAGCAGCACCTGCTGCGCGCTGACACCCGGCGCCGGTTCGCGCAGCAGGATATTGGCCGGTTTCACATCCCGGTGCAGCAGCCCGGCCGCGTGCGCGTGGTCGAGGGCGTCGGCGGTGCACCGCGCGATGTGCAGCGCCCGCTCGACCGGCAGCGGTCCCGCCCACAGCGCCGTGTCCGCGTCGCTGCCCGCCACGTACTGCATGGCGATCCACAGCTGCCCGTCCGCGCTACCCCGATCGTGGATCGCCACGATGTTCGGATGATCGAGCCGCCCCGCCAACTCGGCCTCCCGCTCGAACCTCCCCCGGAACAGCGGGTCGGCGGCGAACGAGGAATGCAGCAGTTTCAGCGCGACCAGACGTGGCAGCCGCGGATGCCGGGCCGCGTACACGCTGCCCATGCCGCCGGAACCGAGCACCCGCTCGATGCGAAAACCGGCGAAAACGGCACCGGCGGGGAGCTCGTGCATGCAGTCACGGTAGCCCAGGGCCGGTGTCGTCGTGATCGTCACGCCGTCGATACGCAGGTCACCGCCGGGTTCCGCGCACCGCCAGCGCGGCGGTTCCGGCCGCGACGAGCGACATCGCGGCACCCCCGAGGTGCACCAGCCGCACCGCCTCGGCGGCCGTCGCCGTCTCCGCCGTCGCGAGGAACACCGAGCCCAGGCTCGCGATCCCGGCCACGATGCCCACCTGGACCGCGGTGACGAGGATGCCGCTGGCATCGGCGGCCAGCGGCACCGGCACCGCCGCCAGCGCCCGCGTCATGAGCGGACCGAACGCCAGCCCGTTCCCGACCCCGAACAGCCCGAACGCGATCGCCACCGCGACCCCCGTCCCCGCATCCCACACCACCGCCAGCCAGGCGAGCGCGACGGCGTCGAGCATCAGCGCGCACGGAATCATCCGCGCGTGCCACCGCGTCGGCACCCGCTGCCACGACAACCCCGCCACCGCGAACGCCACCCCCATCGGCAGGAACTGCACTCCCGCCCGCACCGCCCCGAACCCGAGCGCCCCCTGCAGATACAGCGCGCACGCGAACAGCCAGCCGCTGAAGATCGCCATGATCAGCGACAGTGTCGCGGCGGACGACACCAGCCCCGTCGCACGCACCACGCTCGGCGCGAACAGCGGCTCACCACCTCGCAGCGCGACGGCCCGTTCGACCACCCCGAACACCACCACGGAGACCACCCCCGCCCCGAGACACACCACCGTCCACCGCGGAAACCCCAGTTCATAGCCCACCATGAGCGGCACGACCAGCAGCGACACCGCCACCGTGAGCGTCACCAACCCCACCACGTCGATCCGGCGACCGACCCGTTCGCTCACCGGCAGCACCCGCACCGCCATCACCCACAGCGCCAGTCCGAGCGGCACATTCACCAGGAACACCCCACGCCACCCACTGCCCGCCAGGTCCGCGTCCACGATCACCCCACCCAGAATCTGCCCCACGACGACACCGCTGGAGACGATGGCCGCGTAGAGACCCAGCGCCCTGGCCCGGGTCGACCCGGTGAAGGTGCGCTGGATCATCGTCATCACCTGCGGCACCATCCCCGCCGCCCCGACACCCTGAACGAACCGGAACACGATGAGCGACAACTCGTTCCACGCCAGCCCACACGCCAACGACGCCACCGTGAACACCGCCAGCCCCGCCACGAACGCCCGCCGCTGCGTATACCGCTCACCGAGCCGCGCGCCGCCGACCAGCAGCACCGCGTACGCGATCACATACCCGGCCACGATCAACTGCAGCCCAGCGCCATCGCTGCGCAGATCCGCGCGCATGGCCGGGACGGCGACATTGACGATCGAGGCGTCGAGCACCGCCATGAACTGCCCGGCGAGCAGGACGACGAGCACGGCGACCGACCGCCGCTGTTCCGTCGTGAGATGCGCTGTCGGCGCGACTGTCTGACTCATGCCCCGATCGTGCGGAGCGTCCGACGTGCCGACCAGGAGTCCTGTTGTCCCGGTGTGCACACCACCCGGCTGAGACTGCAGGTTCCGGAATTGGTTCTGTAGCAATGGAAACGAATGCTCTAGGCTTGACACTTCCTACAGTCACCACCGATGCCTGGAGGCACGTGATGTCGCATTCTTCCGCTGCCTACCCCAGCGCCGTTCCGGTCGGGGTGGATACCACGCGCGCGAGTATCGCGCGGGTCTACGACGCCGCTCTCAACGGCAAGGACAACTACGAGGTCGATCGCGAAGTGCTGGCGCAGGTCCGCACCGTCGCCCCGCAGGTCAACGATCTCGCCTGGGCCAACCGCGATTTCCTGATCCGCGCCTGCCGCTTCCTGGCCAGGGCCGGTATCGACCAGTACCTCGATCTGGGGTCCGGCCTGCCCACCGCCGAGAACACCCACCAGGTGGTCCAGCGGGTCAACCCGCAGTCCCGGGTCGTCTACGTCGACAACGACCCCTCGGTCCTCGTGCACGCCCAGGCCCTACTGGCCAGCAACAGCCGCACCCGCATCGCCGAAGCCGACATCTTCCGCCCGCTCGAGGTCCTCACCAACCCGACGGTCCGCAACGAACTCGACTTCCAGCGCCCCCTGGCCGTCTTCCACATCGGCACCCTGCACCACTACCTCGGCGAAGACGGCGCCGCCCTGATGCGGACCTACATCGACGCCCTGCCCTCGGGCTCGTTCGTCGCCATCGCCCACTTCCACGACCCCGAAACCCCCGAATACACCGACCTCGCCCAGCGCATGGAAGAGAAGTTCATCCACAGCCCCATGGGCAGCGGTCGCTTCCGCACCCGAGACGAGATCCAGGCCATGTTCGGCGACCTCGACATGGTCGCCCCCGGCCTCGTCCGCTGCGACGACTGGTGGCCCGACGGCCCCCACCTCACCCCCCTCTCCGACGTCCGCAACTGCATCCTCGGCGGCATCGGCCGCAAACCCTGACCACCCCGCACCCCACAGCGTGACGGACATCGCACCCGATCCATCATCCCGGAATGCGTTGTAGGCCAACATGATTGGTACCTTTGACAGCGGGCGGACGGTACGGACCGCAGACCGCACCGTCCGCCCACCCCGAGTTCGATCGCGTGCGTCCCTGCGGCAGGCAGGACTCACAACGAGACGAGCAGGCCCTCACACAGCTTGCGGTCGTCGTCCCCGGTCACGACATCGAACTCGTACTCACCCGCCCGCGCCATGAACTTCGCCGAAGAGGTCACGGGCTCGACACTCACCGGCAGACCATGCGTCCAGGCGAACCGCGGAATCCGCATCCGCGCCTGCGGATCGAACTGATTGCGCACAGTGATCTCCAGCCGCACCGGCACCTCGCTCGAGAAAACGAGCAGATCCGTATCGCAACGCCCCAAGTCGTAGTTCAGCCGCACGGTCTCCACCGGCTCGCCGTCGAATGCGTCCGCCCGGGCCACCGGCGCCACCGAAAGGCAACTCGCGCAGAAGATCAGGCCAGCCAACAACCACCGCATGACCGGACTGTACCTCTCACCACCGGACACCCGGCTGCACACGAAGAGAAACCCCGACCGGTCACGGCTGCCATCCAGGGTTTCGATACCGGGGCGTCCGATCAGCACTGAAACTTCCGACTCGCAGCGAGTGCACCACGGTGGTGAATGGCGGATGTGTTCTGATGAAGTGTCGATCGACTTCGTCCGCCTGGAGCGAGGGAGTCCGTAAATGGGGTTGGTTCTTCGCGGAGTCGGATGGGTCGGCCTGTATCTGGCCGCCGCCCTCGTCCCCTTGGTCTTCGCGGTGGTGGGGCCGGTCGCCGGTGGTCGTGGATTCCTCACTGAATTCTCGGTGGCCCTGGGATTCGTCGGTATGTCGATGCTGGGCCTGCAGTTCGCGCTCGTCGCCCGCTTCCAGGCCGTCGCCGCCCCGTTCGGGGAGGACGCACTCGTCCAATTCCACCGCCAGATCTCCTACGTCGCGCTCGCCTTCATCCTCGCCCACCCGGTACTCCTGCAGATCGCGGGCACCGACATCATCGGCCTGCTCGACCTGCGGCACGCCCCATGGCGAGCCCGCTGCGCGATCACCGCGACCGTGCTGCTGCTGTGCATCGTCGCCACCTCCGTCTGGCGCCGCCGGTTCAAGATCCGCTACGAGATCTGGCAGATCCTGCACGGTGCGCTCTCAGTGCTGGTCGTGGCTTTCGCGCTCGCGCACATGGTGCTCGTCGGCTACTACCTCGACGCGCCGTGGAAGGTCGCGCTGTGGACCGTGATGACGGTCGCGCTGGTGGGATTGCTGGTGTGGGTGCGAGTCATCGCTCCGCTGCGCCGGATACGACGCCCGTGGCAGGTCACCGCCAATACCGGCGAACGCGGACACGCCCAGACGCTGACGCTCACGCCGGTAGGGCATCCCGGCCTCCGCTTCGAACCCGGCCAGTTCGGCTGGCTGGTCGTGGACCGTTCACCGTTCGCGATCACCGCCCATCCGTTCTCGATCTCCTCCAGCGCCGAAGACCCGGGACGGATCGAGATGACCATCAAGGAGCTGGGCGACTTCATCGCCACGATCCCCGCCGTGATGCCAGGCACCCGGGCCTATCTCGATGGCCCGCACGGCGTCTTCACTCCCGACCGCAACGAAGGGCCCGGCTTCGTCCTCATCGCCGGTGGAGTGGGGATCACCCCGATGCGGTCGATCCTGCGAACCATGGCCGATCGCGCCGACCAGCGGCCCGTGACCCTGTTCTACGCCGTGCGCTCCCTGGCCGAGATGACGTTCGACACCGAGCTCGCGACGCTGGCCGACATCCTGAATCTGACCGTGGTGACCGTCCCCGAACACCCGCCGGTGGACTGGGACGGCGAATCGGGATACCTCGATGAGGCCCTGCTACGACGACACCTACCGCCCCGCGGCCACCACCAGCAGTACTTCATCTGCGGACCCACTCCGATGGTCACCGCCGTCGAGGCCGCCCTGGCCCGCCTGAACGTGCCCGCCGACCGCGTACACACCGAACGGTTCACCTTCGTCTGACATCGGAGTCCCCGTGCGCCACACCTACACAACCCGGGCCGTCTGGATCATCGCGGCCATTCTGCTACTCGCCTGCGCCTGGTTCGGACTCGCCCTGCGTTGAGCGCTCGCGTCGAGCACAGCCCCCAGCTTGGTCCCGGCACTGCATGGCACCTACTCGGCGCGTTCCTGAAGTCGCGGCGAGCCAGGATCTCACCTGCCGATGTGGGCGTGCGCTTCGGACTTTCGGCGGACCAGGCCGTTTGCCTCTGCAATTGCGAGGCCGTGATACTGGGCCGATGCGCGACTGTCAGACTGGCTGGATGAACCCTGACGGACGGGCGCGAGCGCTGTCCTCGCTGCGGGGTTTGGCGGTAGGAGACGCGTTCGGGGCATGTTTCGACGACGCTATCAATCACGGCGCGTTGCGGTCGCGAACGCTGTTGCCCGGGCCATGGTTGTGGACCGACGATACGCAGATGGCGTGCTCGATCTTCGCTGTGCTCAGTGCCCACGGGCGAATCGATCAGGAGGTGCTGGCCCACTCCTTCGCTGAGCATTACGACATCTATCGCCGATACGGACCCGGCACAAGCCGGATACTGCGGCTCATGCGCCAAAAGGGTTATCACTGGCGCGAACTCGCTCAACAGGCGCGTGCGAGACAGGGTTCCTGGGGCAACGGTGCCTCCATGCGGGTGGCGCCGCTGGGTGCGTGGTTCGCCGACGACCTGGACCATGTCGTCGATGAGGCGACAGCTTCGGCAGTGGTCACTCATACCCACCCCGATGCTGTAGCCGGTGCGGTCGCGGTGGCTGTCGCTACTGCCTTGTTCTCGACGCAACCGCAGCTACGTCGCAGTCAATTTCTCGATACGGTGGCCGACCGAACCCCCGCCGGTCCGGTCCGGGACAAGATCAGCGATGCCCAGTACATCGGTGATTCCGACACTGCGGCTGCGGAATTGGGAGTCGGCCACGACACCTCAGCGCTCGATACCGTCCCCTTCTGCCTCTGGGTCGCGGCTCACCACGGTCATGATTTCACCGACTCGTGCTGGACGGCCGCCTCGGCAGGCGGTGATAGTGACACCACCTGCGCGATCATCGGCGGAATCATCGGAGCTGGCCCCGTCATCGACAGCGTGCCGACAGAATGGCTCGCGCGCTGCGAGCCGCTACCCGAGTGGGCAACCGCCACCGCACCGCTCGCCTGAGAGTGCGCCGCAATGTCACCTACCGTACGACCAGCCCTGCGGTGGGAGTCGATCAGTCGAAGTCCTGGCCGTCCAGCACCCAGGCGGTGCGCTGGGTGGGGTCTTCGATAGCCAGGTGGATGTACCAGATATCGTCGCTCCAGTCCAGCCAGGTCATGCAATGGGTTCGAGCAACGAAGTCGTTGATTTCGTCGACCTCGGTCGACCCTGACATCAAGTGCAGCAGTCGCCAAAGGCGCAGGCGCCCCTGGGATTCAGATGCCCGTCCGAAGGCACCTTCGCCACCCAGAAGACAGAGTAACGCGGAATAGGCGTCGGAGAAGTCGACCACCGCTGCTTCTGCCGTTCTTCCCATTCGTTGATCGTGAGCTGGTGGGCAATGGCTTCCTCGGCTGTGCCGCGGACGACGGTGATCTGATCGATGATCGTCCCCTGCGTTTCCGAGCGGCCGAAGTCCGAGATGGAACTAACCAATATTCGGCTTCCTCCGGTGCGCAGTGCGACGGTATCTCCGCCGAAAGATCCTGTCCTGTCAGATCCTCCTCGCGTAGCGCGCGTGCATGGGCGACCCGTAGCCGAAGCCGAGGATCGCGCAGATGCCTCTCAGCTTCTGCCCAAGAATGATTCTGGGCGAACACGTCGCAAAGGTGCCGCTCCGACACCCACCAACGATCGTTCCGAGGTATGCACTCGAGGGCCTGCGCCGCGGCAACGGTCGACGCGCTGAGAACGGTGTTTCGAATCGTCATCGACTGTGTTCCTACCAACCAGCTTGACGGCGCAGCAACCTCGACGGATCGACACGGCCGAGCACGCTGACGTGCCGCCTACCGCCAACCGGCTCGCCGCTCCGAGACTGGCAATGAGCGCTCGCGTCGAGCGCAGCCCCCAGCCTGGTACCAGCACCACCTGGCACCCGCGGGGCACATCGACGAGGATCGACAAAATGACTGATGTGGTCGATCTGCGTACCGCGCGTACCGAGCGCCGGGCCCAGCTCGGCGCGTTCCTGAAGTCCCCGCGAGCCAGGATCTCGCCCGCCGATGTGGGTTTGCGGCCGGGTACGCGGCGGCGCACGCCCGGCCTGCGCCGTGAGGAGGTCGCACAGCTGTCGGGGGTGACATTTCGGTTACGCATTCCTTGCCGGTGACGGCGCGCCCTGCACGTTCCACAGCCATTCTGTGCCGGTCGATGCCTTGGTCCTGGTCGGCTGCCGTCGTTGGACTGACCGATCGCGCCGCCATCCGCCCAGCGCAGACTTCAACGGATGGCGGGTAGGTGTAGGACTGCGCGGGCAGCGTTTGGACACGAGCGGACCTGAGCTCGTTGCAGATGCATCCGGCGTCTCGATAGCATGTCAGCCGAACGGGTGCGGCGACGTCGTGGTGAATTTCGATGGGGGTGAGTACGTCTATGGGGGACATGCTGAAGGCTGATCTCGATGAGATCAGGTCGCTCGGGACACAGTTGGGTGTGAAGGCGAGTGCGATCACCCAGATCGCCGCGCCAGCAAAGACCAGCATCGAAGCGGTCGTGATGCCCGACGCCGGGATCGAAGACCTGTTGGGCAGAATTACCGCGAAGCTGGAAACCACCCTGTCCAAGCACAGCACCGCCGTACAGGCGATGGCCGACGGCGCCGCGACCGCCGCGGCGACCTACGAGGATGTCGAGGATGTCTTCCGCGCGCAGCTGACCTCGCTGACCGAAGGACTCTCGCAGTGACGACGCCGACGATTCCGCAGGTCGAGTCCTGGAAGCCACAAACACTCATCGCGGCGGGTCAGGCGATCATCAAGGCCGGAACAGACCTTACCGACCGGATGGCCGAAGTCGATCTCGCGGTGGACAAGAGCGCGGTGAACTGGCAGGGCGATGCCAGCGCGGCTGCCTCGATGCGCGCTGTATCGGAATTGCTCACGGCCTCCCAATCGAAACGCGCCACCGCCACCATCGGGGATGCGATGGTGGCGCAAGGTGGGACGATCGATGGCTACCGGTCGGCGGTGCTCAATACCCGTGATGCCGCTGTCAATGTCCACGGGATGACCGTCGCCCCGGACGGGACCGTCACCGCGCCGACCGTTCCCGGTGACGACACCGACGCGACGCGGTCGATTCTGCAAGGACAACTCGATCGTCAGGCCGCAGATTTCCAGACCAGCTTGAAGGAGAACCTGGCGCACTTGGGGACCTCGCTGACCGCGTTGCGGTTCACGGCCGCGCTCGGCTTGACCGACCTCGACCAACACGGCGGACCTGGTGGCGCGACCGTCGGAGCCCCCACCTTGTCGGGTGCGGGCGGCAAGGCGCTCGGTACGCAGATCCAGGAGGCTGTAGACAAGGGCGAACCGATTCCGACGGAGGTCCTCGACCAGCTCACCGAGGATCTGAAAGCCACCGGTATTCCGCCGTCGCAGCTTCAGGCCTACCTGAATGGCGAGCCCACCACCATCCCCGCTGGGACCCAGCAGTATCTGAAAGAGCTGTACAGCGCTGCAGGTGCTGATGGTTTCACCGCCGCCAGCCAGCAGTTGCAGGCTCAGGGTCCGGCGGGTCAGCAAGCGGCGTCGTCGCTGGCGAACGGTGTGCTGGTGATATCGAACGAGAAGGTCGGGACCGGGCGTGGCAGCGACGGAAAGCTCACTGGCGGGGGGAGCTATGAGAACTTGCCGCAAGACATGCGTGATCTCATCTCCACCCGTGTCGCACCCAACGGGATGGCGCCCGATGCCAACACAACGATGTATCCCGGCGACAGCACGATCGTGGGAAACCACAAGGAGTTCGTCACCGATCAGAAAGACTTCCTCCAGGCGCTGTCGCAAGCAGAGCCTGGCAATGAGCCGGGGACCAAGATGTCCACTGAGCTGATTCGACAGGGAATGCACACCGCGTGGGTCGAAGATCACGGAGGCGGTCTCCCCTTCAGCGACTCACCCTCGGACGACCCCAAGCATGTCGAGCCGCTGGAGCAGGCGATCGCGCTCGGATCGCGCAACACCGACGGCGTCCACGCGATCCTTACCGGAAGCGAAAACCCCGATATCCTCGGCGCTGGCTACAATCCCGATACCGCGGTGCTGCCGTTGCTGCAACGCGACGACGGGACCGCGATGGGGTCGCTTACCGACTGGATTTCGCGTGACGCGCATGTCACCGCAGCACCGGATAGCCCGGACTACCAGGGCCAAAAGGAGGCCGCTACCCAGGCGGGTGAAGCGGCTCGTGGGCTCGCGGAGATCATGTCCACCGAGAAGTCCGCCGACGGCACGAACAACTACACGACCCTGCTCTCCGGGGACGGCAAGATCGGTGACGGTACCGCCGACCAGGTCGCCGAAGCACTCGCGCCCTACGTCGGCAACATGGTCGGCATGCCCAGCGGTCATCCTGGCGATATCACCGACACGATGGGCTTCGGCCCCGACTTCGGCGGCAAGGACAACGACACCGGTGGCCCGATCGGGCCATTGCGGGTCTTTAGCATCCTCGACTCCGACGAGGGAGCGAGCACGATCATCAACGGCACCGCCCTGGCCGAATCGCAACGCATGGACCGGCTCTTCGCGCTCGAGGAAGCCAACGGTGACGGCAACCCGAACAACGCCAAGTACAGCAGCCGCCTGCAATGGCTGGTCAATCAGGGACTCGATGTCCAGTCCGCCCAGGAAACCCAGAACGGGGTCGATGCCAGCGCGTCCGAGGCGAGCCGCAACGCCAAGTGGAACACCGCATGGACCGCGTCGCAGATCGTCGCGGGCGGTATGGGTCCGGGCGGAATCGGGGTCGCGGCGGGGTCGGAATTCCTCAAGCCGTTTGTTCTGTCGGCTGATTCACCGAGCACCCCAGAGCAGTCACCGCTGAAACTCGACACCACCAAGTTCGACTTCGACTACAACCCCGGCGACAAGGACGCGACCTACCGGCCCACCAGTTGGGGCGGCAGCGAGCACCGCGAATACACGATGCTGCGCACACTCGCCGAAGCCGGGAAAATCGATATGAACCAAGTCCCCGATATCTACAAGAACGAAAACGGCGAGTTCAAACCGTATTCCCAATATCGCCAGGACTACACCAACGGATCCACCGTCGAGCAAGACAGCGCCGAGGTCGGCCCCAACGGCCGCAAGGGCCTCCTCCAACAGGCGGGCATCAATCCCGACTCTCTGCAGGATTACACCGCCCAAGCATCGCCCGGCGGGTCCGAGTACCAGGCACTGAACTCGACGATTCAAGGCGGCGACAAAATGCCACGCCAAGAATGGCTCGAATGGCTCGCCGGAGAGCGATCGGCGAACTCCGGGAAGAACACATGGTGACCACCAGAACCCGCTGCCCCGGTATCGCCACCTACGCACTCGCCGCGCTACTCACCCTGGTCAGCGCTTGCACCCCGGCCAGCGAACCCGAGCATGCCTCTGGCCCGTACCGCCCGCCCGAGGAGGTCCGCAACGCGACTGTGGTGTGGTCCGCGGCACCGGGAGTCGACTTGTCCTCCACCGAAGCACGGCTGGTCCGCGCCACGAGCGAGTCCGAAATTATCGGTAAGGCCGTAGGCTTCGACGCGACATACCCAGGATTCGTGGACGCTCTGAACGGTCGACAGAATCGCAGATACGAATCATCTGACAACCGCGGAAAAATCTCGGGAACTCTCTATCAACATATTCTAGAATTCGACCGCAGCGTGGTAAATTCGGGGTTCATGGCGAAAACCTGCACATTGGATTCGGCAATTTCCCGTCTCGTCGGCGGAAAGTGGGTTCCCACTGGAATTGGTACCGCTTCGGTGACGTACATGTTCACCGATACGGTTGGCAGGATGGATGGATACGATTTAAAGAACTATCCGCTGGAGACAGGGGCAGATCGATTCCATTGGCAGGCGCCCAGCGAGAATGTGTTCGGCTGGTGGCGAGCCTACCTTTACGACTATAAGGGACTGAGCAAGTATTACGGGGTGAACGCCGAGATCGATTCGTGTGTCGCTTGGGCTCGAACTATCGATCCCGACGTTGCGTTGGACCACCCACCAACCGACTACGCCCGCGATATCCGCCCTCCTGCTCAACCGGTGTATCCGGGTTGGCCGGACCCGGCCCGATGACGACAACCCGACCCGCGAACTCCGGGAAGAACACATGGTGACCACCAGAATCCGCCGCGCCCGTCGCGGAGTCTACGCACTCGCCGCGCTACTCGCACTGGTAAGTGCCTGCACACCGCCCAGCGAGCCCGAGTCGACCACCAACCCCTACCGCCCGCCCGCCGAAGTCCACGACGCGACCGTGGTGTGGTCCGCCGCGCCACGAATCGACTTATCCTCCACCGAGGCGAGACTGGTCCGTGCCACCAGCGAATCCCGCATTATCAGCGCGGCGGCCGGTTTCGGCGCGACATACCCGGGATTCGCGGACGCCCTGGACAGTGCACAGCGTCCGAGATTAGAAACAACACATAATCGTGGCAAAATCGCCGGAACCCTCTATCAACATATTCTGGAGATTGACACCCGAGACACACCTTCGGGATTCATCGCGCATACCTGCACGGTGGACACGGGCATTTCCCGCCTTGTCGACGGAAAGTGGGTTCCCACCTGGATCGGTACCGCCTTGGTCTCATACAAGTTCACCCATGCGGCTGGCCGCATGGGCGAATATGAATCGAAGACCTACCCATTGGATATCGGGTCCGACAGATTACATTGGCAGGCACCCAGCGAGAATGTGTTCGGCTCGTGGACTGCCCGGTTCGACAACTACATGGAGCTGAGTGAATTTTACGATGTGACGACCGAGGTTGAACCGTGCGTCGCCTGGGCTCGAACTATTGATCCCGATGTTGCTTTGGACCACCCACCTAACGACTACGTCCGTGACGCGCCCCCGCCGGTGCAGCCGGTGTATCCGGGTTGGCCTGACCCGGCCCGCTGAAGACGCCCGTGACAGAATCGAGCCGCGATGATCCCCCATCACGAAGAACTTGGCGCGAAAGTCCGCCGACTACAGCAGGCAGTTGCTGACGTACATGGCGAGACCAGTGTGGACGGCGTCACTGTCCGCACCGATGCCAATGGCCGACTGTCAGAGCTGCATATCGGCCACAGCGCGTATGCCCGTGGCCCCCAGGAGCTCGCCGAGCTGATTGTTCGCGTGTACCGCGACACTGCCGCCGAGGTCGCCGCCCGAACCTCGGCGATCATGGCCGAACTCCGCGACGACCCCGCCGTAGCCCGAATCGCCGATGCCACCGTCATCGAAACCGCACGGACGCCGCAACCGCAGCCCGCCCAGCCCGCACCGGTGCCGTCAACCCAACCGGCTCCGTGGCAGGCATCGCAGCCCAGCTGGTCCACTACCATACCCGGCGACCCGTCGCGCGATCACGGCACGTCCTCGACCCGCAGCCCGGACCCAGCTCCCTATCCCGGCTACCAGGACTACTACACCGCGCCGACTGTTCCGGCCGCGAAAGCGCCTGAACGACCGTATCGACCTCCCTACGAGGACGATGACGACGACATCGACCCCTACTATCAGCGGAAGTCATGGCTGGTTTGATCGGGTAGAGTCGTCGGCCAGAAACGCATCGTGGGGCGCACCCGCGACCGGAGCTGTGTTCAGGGGGAAGTTCATGCGGACGTGGCACAAAGCCATTCCAGCTCTCGCGGTTGTCGTGGGGGCGATCAGTGGATGCGACAACGCCGACCCGAGCACGGCAGCGCAGCCCAGCACGACAGCTGCTCCGACGACGGGCGCGGACCCAGATGCCGCGCTCTGGGATCCGTGCAGCCTTCCGGATGCCGCGTTGACTGCGGCCGGGATCAACACCGCAACTCGGGAAAAGGACATCGCGGGGGTCGAGTTCGAGGGTTGGAAGGTGTGCGGTTGGAAGGATTCTGCCACTAGGTACGGATTCACGGTTGCCTCCGGCGCTCACACGATCGAAGAAGCTCGCGCTCGCACCGACTACACCGATTTCGCGGATCTGACAATCGGACCCCGACCAGCCCTTCGGTCGCGCCCAGCGGGATCCGCGTACGAATATTCGTGCTACATCACCGTCTCGGTGCCACACGGCCTGGTTGATTTCGACGTGCTGAACCGGCATAGCGCGAATAATCCGCCCGACCCGTGCGTTGAGGTGGAGCGACTGGCGCGCGCATTCGTGACGTATCTTCCGAGTGAGTGAGGAGACGCGGCATTGGCAAATATCGATCCGGGTGAGTGGAAACGGCTCGAAGGGCAGGCAGCTGCGGGGGAGCTCGCACTGAATCCCGAGGTCGGCGCAGGACTCACGCGAGTTTGCGATGACCACATCTCCGCCCTAGAGGATGTTCTCGGCAAAATTCAACACGTCGATCGCCTGACCGGCTTTGGCACCTTCAACTCCAGTCAGATCCTCGAGCGGAAGTTCTCGCTGACCGCTGCGGGTGGTGAGCGGTCTCTCGACCAGACGATCCGTGAACATATCGAGGCAGTGACCACGGCCAAAGAGGTTGTCCTCAAAGCGATCGCGAACTTCCAAGCCCAGGATGAGTTCACCGCTGGGCAGTTCAACGGTCTGGGGGAAGGCTGATGACCTATGAGGAGTATCGGGACAAGGTGATCGCCGCGCAGGAGCAGTGGAACCAGGAGCGCAGCGGTATCTACCTCGTCCAGCACACGGCTCAGCTGTCGAGCATTTTTGCGGAGCAGTTCCAACCCGCCCATATCACGGGGACCGATGACGGATATGACCACATGTCGTTGGCACAGATGCAGGCGGCCGTCTCGGCGATGAAGCCCGGTGCGGTGCAGAGCGCGTCGGATGTGTGGTCGGCGATCAGCACCGATGTTTCGGCGTCGCTGCAAACCTTCACCACGGCGTTCGAGGCGACGACCAATGCCGATAGCGGGTGGGTCGGTGCCGCGGCCTCGGCGGCGGTGACCGCCGTGAACAACTATGCGGCACAGTCGAGCACGCTTCCGGCGGCAGCTCTTGCCATTAGTCTCAAACTGGACGAGATGCGGACCGGTATCGAGCAGACGCAAGCGTTGATGCCAGGTGTCACCAACCGTCCGACACTGACGGGCAAGACGCTGCCGGTCGATGGTGAGATGAAGCTGGACCAGTACACCGAGGACGAGGCCGAGGAAGAAGGTCGGCGGATCCTGCGGACCGTATACGGTCAAGTCGCGGTCCAATCCGATACCGGTGTGCCGTTCATGCCGACCGCACCGAAGATCGTCGACAGCGGCGGCGGTGACACCGCAACTCCCGGCGGTGGCTCACCGGGCGTGCCCGGCGGTGGGAGCACCGGCGATCGGGCAACGACACAGCAGCCAACTGCCGAGACGCCGCAGACCGAGGACCCCCAGGCCACCGAACCACAGAACCCGGCGGCGCCCCAAGATGAGGGCGACACGTCCGAAGACTCCCCGACGTCTTCGGACGACGACACCTCTGCAGCTTCGACGACTTCACCAGCGGCGACAACTCCCGGTGCCACGCAGCCAGGCTCCACAACGCCCACCACACCATCGCCGTCGTCGGCACCGGTGGGATCTGCGCCCGGCGGTAGCGGCGTTGGAGTCGGCGCGGGAGGTGGAAGTCGTGGCGGTTCGCCAGGTTCAACGCCGAGCCCAGGTCGCGTAGTGGCTGGAATGCCCGGTACGGGGCAGCCTGTAGCGGCAGCGACGAACACCGCTGCTGGCGGTGCCGCCGGGCGGACCGGTATGGGCGGGATGGGTGCGGGCGCCCCCGGAGCGCGAGGCGGAGGACAAAACGACGAGGAGCGCCGGGGCGTCGCGGAGTACCTCATCACACAGGACAACGGTGAAATCCTGACCGGTATCAGCGACATCAGAACGGTACCCGCAGTGATCGGCGGGGATTTCGACAGTGCACAGCAGTAGATTCACCGCCCAAGAGTTCGCCATCCTCTGGTCGGCGTATGGGCGTGACCGGCTGCCCTACCCGCTGCAATTCCGCACGGAGATCAGCGATGTCGACGAGCTGAGGCGACACCGCGAGCAGGCGGTGGAAAGACTGCTCGCCACCTACAATCCCGAGATCGAAGCTGCCCTGAACACGCTGCTGAGTCCGGATGCGCGCGTTGAGTCGAAAGGATATGTCGGGCAGCATGATCCGCGCATCATCCGGTTCTTCGGTGCGATTCGCGGTGAGGCGGGCGCGGCGCTCATTCAGGAACCCGGTCCGGCTGAGAACGCCGGTGGTGACGTCATCCTCACCGTGTGCGGCGCGGATCAGGTCGCGCAAGCCGCCGTCGCGGCTCTGCCCGCTCGTGAGCCAGGCAGGCGGGCACCGCTGGAAATCTCGCGCGCCCGCATCGCCGAGGAAGATGAGCACTTCGAATTCCGGGCCGGTGCGCTCACCGCGACCGAGCAACTGAACCTGATGTTCGAGCGTCCACGCTCGGCCTACGGCGAGATCGCCGCTTTCACCGGCGGCGCGATCGACGCCCGCCCGTCGGCCTCGGTTCGCACGTTCTGGTGGATGGACTACCCCGATGGCCGCTACTACGTCCGCACCGGTGACCCGATCATCGCCGAACCGCTCGACCGCGATCGGATGACCGCCGGTATCGGTACGATGCTGCGTCGCGCACAACGCCTGCACGCCGACGCTTCTCGCTGACGCGGATCCGCGCCGAGTGGCTGGCGCAAGTGCGGCGTGGGTGTTGCGGCCGGGCCGGATGTCGAGTCGTGATCGAGCCCAGGACGGTGTGATCTCAGCGGGTGCGGGTCGTTTCATCGGCCGGTGCCTTCCGCCGCGCTGAGCCAATCGGCGATGTTGTCGAGCGATCCGTGGCAGATCACCCGGAACGGGCTGTACAGCTCCCATCCGTAGGGTGGTTCCGGTGCCCGCCGGATGCCCAAGGACCGGTGCGCGGCTCGGTCGGTCAGCTCAGCAACCCGGGTTTCGGTCGCATCGCTCACTGATTCCCTCCTGGGTTGTTTCGGTTCAGCTGTACGTATCGCCGGAGAATTGTCGGCATCGGCACGACCGTGGGCCGTCTGGTCGGTCGACATTGGCGGTGTCAGCTCGGACCTGGTGGCGACCCAACCGGCTTCACACATCGCGTCCAGCGTTGCCAGCAGGTCCACCAACGACGGGCCGGGCGCTGGGTTCGGTGTGGTGAGGTGGCTCATCGGGTCGCCTGTCGTTGCGGGCGGCGTTGCGACGCCGATATCTGCCACGCCTCGTGGCGATTCTGGAAGGCGTCACCGGTTTCACGCAATGCGTGCAGGACTCGCACCACGCGCCACTTCGGCGCGTTCAGGTTGCGGGCGATCGTGTCTGCGGTCAATATCCCGCCTGGTCTGAGCAACGCGAGAATCTCGGCTTCGAGAGCATTCGTCATCGGCTTCACCTCGGTGCACTGTGGTCGGTTACGTTCCCGGGCATAGCGATTCACCTCGGCTGGTGTCGTTGCTCATCTCGTGCGTCCCTGACTTTGTCGGCTTCGGTAGAAGGAGCACACCACGGCGGGGCTGCCGGTGGGCGCGCTACGCTGTTGACAAATCGGGTGTGGGGAACTGTCAACAGGCAGGCGGGTACGTGTGGACACCGAAGCGACGAAATTGCTCAGTATGGAGACCGACCGAACGGGCACGGAGCTGAGGCGATCCCGCGAGGCCCGCGGCCTGAGCTTCCGCGAGCTCGGCGCGCTGCTGTTCTGCGATCACACGAAGATCGCGCACATCGAGTCTGGTCGTCGGTGGCCGAAAGACCGCGCGTGGGTCGAGTCGGCCGACATCGCGCTCGGCGCCGCCGGAAGGCTGGTCGCAGCGTGGGATGCCGACCAGCGCGAACACGCTCGTCATGCGGACACGATGCGGATGCTGGAACAGGCCAGAATCGATTCGGAGTCCTTTCTGGCGTTGCCGGACGCGGCCGACCTCGACGAGATCCAAGCCGGAGTGCACGATATCGCGACCGGCGCCAGGTTCGAGCCCTACGACATCACTCTGACGCGGGCGTCGGACCTCCGCGTTGAGCTGATGCGTCGCGTCAGGGTCGGCGCGCATTCACCGGATGAACTGCGAACGCTATACGCGGCGTTGGGGCGCGTGTGTGGTGTACTGGCATACCTCACGTTGGACCTGGGGCAGGCGGAAACGGCCCGCATGCACGCACATGCCACGTTCAAGCTCGGCGATCGCGCCGACCACGACCAATTGCGGGCATGGTCCCGAGGCACCCAGGCACTGGCTTTCCGATTCGACAAGAACTTCGAGCAAGCAGCTCGGGCTGCGTCGGACGGACTCCGCTACACCAACAATTCGACAGGCACAGCGGAAGCGCGGCTGCTGTGCGGGCTCGCTGCCTCGGTAGCGAACTTGGGTGACTCCGGCCGGGCGCTGGAACTGCTCGATGACGCTGAGCGTGCACGCGACCGCGCGAGCATGGATGAGTTTCCGGGCCTGTTCACGTTCACACCAGCGAAGCAGATCTACTACCGGGGATTCTCGCTGATGTGGGCGGAGGACCCAAAAACGCTGAATCGGTCGGCGAAAGCGTCCCAGGATGCAATAGCAGCATGGCAAGTTCAGCGTTCACCCGGCGACGAGATGCTCTCGCACATCTATCTCGCGACCGCCAACGCCCGGCTCGGGGACCTGGACGGGAGCATCGCAGCGGTCACCCCGGTCCTCGAAAACCCGATCAGCGCGCACTTTTCCTGGGTTCGGAAACGGTTGCGCCAGCTCGATCGCCTGCTGGGCGAACACTTCCCGGACAGCGTCCCCGCCACCGGCATGCGCGAAACGCTGGGGGCATACATCCTCGCGAGGTAGATAATGGCGGCCGTGGCGCGTGGCGCCGGGTGAGTTCTGTCGGCGAGAATCGGTCCCGGTCGATGTCCCGAGCGCGGCGGAGGCTGCTGAGAACGCCGACGTGGGAAGGACCCTATTGGCGAGTCCGCTACCTCGTCCCGATCCGCGAGCGCCGGGTACGCGCGATCGAGTTTGGTTGATAGTTGCTGCTTGCGCGGGAAATGGATTTTTGCGGTGGTCTATGTGTGGCGCTTTGTGGGGCGAAATGTGTAGGGAAATGTGTGGGGCTATCAAATGGCTACACCGGGATATTGGGTATCCGCAGCGTAGGGGCTACATCCGTGCGTGGGTGTTATCCAGGATTGTCTATTATTCTATTGATAATAGACATCCGGTTCCTGCGCCTGCTGTTGACTGCTGGAGTTCATGCGGGGCCGATTCCGGGGACTTGCCCCCGCCGTTCCGGCCCGTCATCAGATCCGGCCGACCTGGTGGCCTCCGTCGGAGTCGGTAACGGAGGAGTGGCGAGCCTGGCCTGGGCCCTGCCGTGGGCGGTAGATCGGTGAGTGCGTCGATGAGATTTTCTCCGGGGCACATTCGATGGCAAGGTTCTGTGCCCTGCTCGGTGCGTGGATCAAAACGACGCACCCGCATTCAGTGTTTCCGCTGGTCACCGGCGGGATATCCGCGCGGATATCGTCGTGGATTGTCTATACATGTCCACTGTGTGGATTGTCTATACATGTCCACTGTATAGACATGCGTGCGCGGCCCGTGTCCGCGAGCGGTTCGGTGTTTCACGGTCTTGCGCTCCAGGCGTTGAAGATCGTTCTCCGTTCGGCGGTCCGAGGCTGGGGTCTTCTTCCTGACCTGGTTCGAGGCGCCGACTCCCGCACGCCGCCGCACTGGAGGTTCGTTTCGATCGGGGCGAGGCCGGCGACTCGCGGAGGCGGGTGTCGAATCTTTCGCTCGCGAGGCGCATTTCATGCAGGTCGAGTCGGGGTGTGGCGGTCGGGAGTTGTTTTCACGTTCTGCTTGACATCGGCCCCGCTACGGAGCGTCCATGGGAGCCGACAACCGTACCGAACCCCAGGGGAACATGTCCCCGATCGGTGGCGATGTCGCTGTCCCAACCGGGACAGCCGTATTCACCCCGCACCCATCGTTGAAGGGAAATGCCGATGTCCAAGAAATATGATGCCGCCACCACGGCGCCTGCGCCGCCCGGCCCGGCCGATCGGCCGGATTCACCGACGGTGGTGCCGGTGCTGGGCAGCGACGCCGCCCGCGCGTTGTGGGATGCGCTGGCGGCTCGTCCCGGCGCCACGGCCGCCACGCTGGCTGACGTGTCCGGGGTCGGGTTGTCCACGGCCCGTCGTCTGCTGACGAGCTGGGAAGCGGTCGGGGCCGCCGCCTCGATCACCGACCTTGCCTCGCCGCGGGCGGCGAAAGCCTGGACTGCTGGATCGGCCGCACCGGAATCTGATTCCACCACCACCGAACCGGTCATTCTCGCCGAGGATGCCGATCGGGCCGTCGATGCGCTCGACAGTGCACCGGAAAGCCCCGTAGTCGCCCCGACTGGCGGCGAAGCTACCGATCCGGTCCCGGCGGTCCCGTCCGCGCCCGCCGACGCGGCCACGGTGGATGCGGAGTCGACGGTGCGACGCCTGCCAGCTGGCGCGTTGCGCGGCCACGTCGAGGACTTCCTCCACGACCACCTGGGGCAGGAGTTCACCCCACATCAGATCGGGAAAGAACTCGACCGCTCCAGCGGTGCGGTCCACAACGCCCTGGTCAAGCTCACCGGTGACGGGTCCGCCCGCCAAACCTGCACGTCCCCCAAGAAATTCACCCTCGCGTCCTGACGAACCGGGGCGATGCCGGAATCCCCGAAGTTCCTACCTTCGGGGAGTCCGACACCGCGCCTTCCAAACTATCCCTGAGAGGTGCTCAATCATGTATTCCACTGCTTCCCCGGCGATCCTGGCCCCCGCCCTGCACCGGGTGTTCGCCAACGCGACCCTGGCCCCTGACAGTGTGGCGTTGTGGCTCGAGATCGCGACTGTGGCGATTCGCGAGCTCAGCGTGCCGGTGTTGCCGGTCATGGTGCCGTGGGCGCCGGTGATGCTGCGCTACCGGCTGCACCGGACCGAGGGTGAGTTCTTCCCCTACACCGGTTCGGTACGGATCATCACCGGACCACTGACCGGGACCACCTACCCCAACCCGGACACCGCCGCCAGCGCGGTCGTGGCCGCCACCCCCACCCCGGTCACCAACCACACCGGCGAGGAGACCGGCACGGCGAAGGCGTTGCCGCTGTGGCGGTTCCGCTCCACCGGCACCCCGGCCGCGTTCACCCCATCCACCAACCGACCGCGCACCTGCTGACCCCGCCTACCCGCTGACGACGGCCGGTGGTGCCGAACAACTCCCGTTCGGCACCACCGGCCGTTTCCTGTGGGCGGCAGGGGTCATCTTTGGGGCGGAGGCGATCGGCCACCTCTGCGATGCTGGAAACGGACTGCGCCCCGTCACGAGATCGACCCGGCCGACCCGACGAGCCCGGCCGGTGTCCAAAGCGCGGAGACCGAACGCACCCGCCCGCCGCGCGTCTGCCGTGGGGTGAGTAGATCGGTGGGTGCGGCGATGAATATTTTTCCGTGGCATGTTCGATGGCGAGATCACCTGCGATATTCGCTGCGCGGATTGGAACGACGCACCCGCGTCCGCTGGTCAGTGGTGGAATATCCGTCCGGATATCAACAGGGATTGTCTATGCATTCACTATGTATAGACATCCGTGGGCGGCCGCGTCCGCGTTGGTGGTTCGGTATTCATGCTGATTGTGTGCCGATCAGCGTCTCTGCTCCGGGGCCTGGTTGACCTGCGTGTTTGTGATCGTTACCGAATCGTCACGCATTGTCGTGTCCTAAATCGGGTGTTTTCGCGGCAGTAGAGGGGTGTACACGCATCTCTGTTTCCGGCCGCTTGTGCGGCTGGAAACGCCGTCAGGGAGGACCCCGTTCATGCCCGCTGATCCGCACACCGCCGCCACACCCCCGAACCCGCGCCGGGGGCCGTTGACGCCCCTGTGGCCGAATCCGGCCGTGAAACGGCCACGCCCCGCGCCGGGGGCATGTGGGTGGGACCGACCAGCGAGCAGACCCGCCGTCTGGTCGCCGAGAGCCGGATACGGCAAGGACTCTCGCCGACGATCGAGAACCCGGCCGCGATCGAATCGCTGGCACTGTTCCTGCGCAACACCCTCGACACCCTCGACCGCGACCACGACCGGGGTAGGCGCGCGGCGTGAGGGCGGCCCCGGCCTATAGTTCCCGCCACACGATCTCCACCGAGGAGGTGTCGAACCGCCACGCCTTGCCGTTCTGATCCACCCATTTCGCGGCGTAGATCTTCGCGGGTTTCACTATCACCTTCTCCACCAGGCGTTCGGTGGCTTCGTGTCGCCACCGCGCGCCCTTCGTGTGCCACGCCTTGCGCAACTCGCCCGGGGTGGACCCGATATCGGCCAGCACGGCGAGGGCTTGCGCGCCACGGAGTGAATCCTGTTCGGCACGTAGGGTTTTCAGTGTCTGTTTCAGGCTGGCGATGGTGCGTTCGGTCACCCGTAAATCGTCGGGGTCTCCCGCGCCGGTCAGGATCTCGCTGCGCTGGTCAGTCTCGGTATCCAGATTCCCCGCCGTGATCTCGATCCGCCGCTGCAATTCCGCGATGCGTCCGGCGTTGTCGTTGCCCCGGTCCAGCCGCGACAAAATCTCCGGGTCCTCATAGGCCGCGATCACCTGCTGGGCCACCCACATCTCCAACGCGCCCGCATCCCGGAACACCCGCCCACACCCACACCGCCGCTTCGCGGAGTCTTTGCCCCGGCACCCCGTATCGGCGCTGGGTGACCGTGCCGTGCTTGCGCTGCCGCTCGAGCTGCGACCCGACCATCCAGGCACCGCAGTACTGCCCGGCCCGGTCGGTGCCCTCGGGCCAGGTCCCCCCGCATTCGGCGAGCCCGGTCAGCCAGTACTCCCCGTTACGCTGCCGGGGCCGCTCCGGGTTCTTCGCCCGCCGATGCGCGGTGATCGCCGCCCGCATCGCGTCGTGTTCGGCACGGGTGAACACTGCGGGCCACTGCGCGCGGTGCCGGGTCCCGGTACGGGTGTGGACCCGGACACCGTTACCGTCAGGGTTGTTCAAGCACGCGCAGCGTTGCCCGGTGGTGTCGGTGTGCTCCCCCAGGTCATAGGCCACATACGCCTCCAGCAATAGCAGATGTGACAACTTACCCACCCGCCACAGGCCGCCCTCGGAGGTGGTGATGCCCCGGGCGTTCCAGTCGGTGACGATCGTGGTTTGCGATTCCCCGTTGATGATCCGGTCCCGGCCCTCCCGCAACACCGCCACCTCCTCGTCACGCAGCGCGCACCGGTCAAGGATCTGCGCGCCAGTGACCGGGTGGATACCAACGACCTTGCCGTATCCGAACCGGCGGGAACCGCCCTGCATCACTCCCTTTGCGGCTTCCTCGCTCATCCTGTCGAGGAGGTTCTCGGTGTTGGTTTCGCGGTACTCGGCCGCTTCGGCGACCTTGACCATGAAGTTCTTGCGCCCGGCACCGGAGGTGAGGTCGTATTCGGTGTCCTTGACGAACACATACCGCACCCCGGAATCCCGACCGAGTTTCATCAACTCGTTGCCCAGGTCGTAGTCACGGGTCAACCGGGCCACATCACGAGCAAGGATCGTCTTCGCCGGGCCAGCGGCCACCAGCCGCAATGCTTCGCGCAACCCCGGCCGGTCCGCGTCCGCGCCCGACAGGTCGTTGTCACAGAGAATCCGTGCCAGCGGCAGCCCCTTGCGGGTGGCGTGGGCGACTTCGTTCTTGGCTTGCAACTGCACCCCCTCGGCCCGGTCCTTCTCATCCCGGGAGATGCGGACATACCCGTACACCCACTGCGCAGGGTCCACACCCATCACCCCGGCGGCCAGGGTGGTGTTGATCTCGACAAGCCAATCCAGCTCCCTACCAACTGTTTTCGTCATGCCACCACGGTACGGAAGGAATGCGTAACGAACATGTCGCTGGGGTTGGAGTCACCTGGTACACGTGGCTCGAGCAAGGGAGGCCGATCAATGCCAGTGTGCAGGTGCTCGATGCGGTGGCTCGGGTGCTCGGGTTGGATGTGACCGAGCGGGCTCATCTGTATCGGCTGGCCGGGGTGACGGTGCCGACGGGTGGTGAGGTGGGGGTGCGGGTGGCCCCGGGGGTGCCCGCGATTCTGGGGCAGCTCGGGACGATGCCCGCGGTGTTGCTCGATTCGAAGTTCGAGGTGTTGGACTGTAACGACGCCTATCGACGGGTGTTCCCGAGTTTCGGGGAGGTCGGGCGGAATGTGTTGCGGGGGAGTTTCTTGTTGCCGGAGTGCTGTAATCCCTATCCGCACAATGCCGGGGATCTTCGTCGGATGGTGGCGTATCTGCGCGGGGCGTATGCGCAGCGGATGGATGATGCGCGGTGGCAGGCGCTGGTCGAGGAGATGTGCGGGGCCAGTGTGGTGTTCGCGGAATACTGGGCGAGCAACGATGTGGCGCCCGCGGGCGATTTGGTGAAACTGGTGTGGAATCCGGTCGTCGGGGAGTTGCGGATGAACCTCACGGTGCTGGCCGTACCTGGTTCCGGGGGAGCGTGGATACAGGTTTTCGCGCCGGTCGACGAGGTCGGCGCGGGGCGTGTGGGCACACTGCTGGCAATGTCGGACGACCAGTGGCGGCGGTCCGACGAGGAGCATGGCCGGTCGTGCGCCGAGCGGGTGGCGGTGGCCGAATTCGATAGTCCGCAGCACGCTACGTGGACGAAGCGTTTCCACGATCGTCGAATGTGTGCTGTTGCCGCAGAGCTCGAAGGCCGCGCCCGCAGGTGAACGCGGGCCCGCGGCGGCGCCTCTCGCAGGTCGGTGCCGCCGCGGGTGATCACGCCATCAGAAACGCTCGAGGTCGTAGAGCGCGACCCCGGACGAATCGAACACGGTGGCGTGCTCGGCGTCGGTGAATTCGACGGAGTACCTGGCGCGATTGGGGCTCTGCGTCACCACCAGGGTGTATCGGCCGTCGGTGTCCGGTTTGCTGGAGATCGTGCACGTCATCGGACCGCCGATGTCGAGCGGGACACCGTTGCTGTAGTAGAAGCCATCGCACTGGCCGCCGTCGGAGCCGAAGGTCTTGGTTCCGGATCCGTCGGAGGCCGTCCAGGTGCCCGCGATGGCGGCGGGGCCGCCTGCGGTCTGATCGCTCGACGTCGTCGTGCCCAGCAGCCGGTCGGCGAAGAAGGCGAGCAGTGCAAGCGCACCGACGACGACCAGGGTCGCGAGCACCGGGCGACGTTTGACCTGATTCACGACGCTCTCGATCGTCACGGAGCCTTCGGCGTTGATGTCGCCCGTCACACCGACATTGCCGGAGTAGGTCCTCGCGCCCGCCCCGGATGCGGTCGGCGCCGGGGCAGCCGGTGCGGTGGCCTGTTCGAGGTCGGCACCGAAACGCCTGTCGTCGGCGACTGCCCTCGAAATCGACAGCTCGGCGGCGACGCGCGTCTGTGGTGACACCGCTCCGTTTGTCGTGCGCGCCTCGTTCATCAGCTGCCGCACGGCCGGGTCGCCGCCCAGCTTCTCGACAACCACGCTGTGCACCCGAAGCGCCGCAGCGTCCAGTGCCGCGTCGGTGAGGCCGTTGACGGCCCGCCCCACTCGGTTGGCTTTGCCGATAGCCCAGGCGATCAACATGGCGACGACAATGTCCACGGGCATTGCGTACTCACCTTTCCCTAGATGCGGTAGCGGCCGCGGTGCCCCGCGGGTGGAGAGAGTTCAGCCCCACGTCCCGGACTCCCAGTCGACGGCGTTGTCGATCGACTGCGAGCCGTTGCGGCCCGCAGTCCCACCGGTGTCCTTGCTGAATCCGAAAGTGCCGCAATAGGAGTCCACTTCGCGACGCACACCGATGGTGTTCGCGGTGGACAGTGTCTCCAGGTCGTGGGCGGAGAGGAGGTCGTCGAGGGTATCGTTCTGGTCCTCGTAGCTCATCGCCGCGAACTCCGAACAGGTCACCTCTTTGGGGTCCTGCCCGCACGACACGGCTGTCAGTGCCACGAGAATTCCCGCGGCGACGGGGATGAGATGGCGCAGAGTCATGGTCGCCGCACCGCCCGTCATCGGCTGAGTCCGGCGAAGAGCACGAGCCCACCGACGATGGGCAGCGCGTAGAACCAATCCGTCATGAAGTACGTGCCCCGCGAGAACGCGATATACCCCGCGTATCCGGCGGAAGCGAGCCCGAGCGCGATCACCACGATCGCGCCGGTACCGTAGAAAGTGAATCCGGCTACACAGAGCATGATTCCGAAAACCGCGACGAACAATGCGTTGACAAATCGCATGTCGATATCCTCTAATCCGTTTTCCGAAGGGCGGAGGTGCGCCGATTCGCGCGCACCCCGCCCGGCGCCCGAATCGGCGGGCCTTCTCGTGACAACGCCTGGGGCGTCGCCGCATCGAGAATGCACGTCGTCCGTGGTCTTCCGGCCCATGGCCTGGAAATACTGAAAAGCGCTGAACACCACTGGAAAGCGGCGGGGGGTCGTTCGGAGGGAAAAGGGGTCGGTCTCAGGTGAACAGGGTGGGGTTTCCCCAGGCCAATGCTGGCAGTTTGCTCGAACGCCCGACGGCTGCGGCCACCCCGGCGAGCACAGGGCTGGCGACCGTGTCGGGTCGATAGGCGACCAGGCGCAGCCGGAGGACATCGCTCACGTCGTAGCGGACCCGCGCCGGTTCGCCATAGGCTACCTCCACCTGCTTCTGCGCCTCGCCGTCGAGGAACACCTGGAAATAGCCGATCTGGCGCGCGTCGACGGCGTCATCGAGGATGCCGACCACGCTCTCGAATTCCTGGAACGACCGGCGCAGGTTGTACTCGATCGGACTGCGTGGGTCGCCGCAGAAGTTCGCGCAGCGGTGAACGATGCTGTTGCCGTAGTGGATTCCGTTCAGATCCGCTCCGGTGATCCGCAGATCCGGGCCTCGCGTGATCGGATCGAATGCCTCGGTCAGTAGCTTTGCCTTCCCTTTCCGTGAGGTGACACCGATCCTTGTCGGTTCGGTGTTTCGACTTCTGAACTGCGGACCGATCCACTTGCCGCGTGGTGGCGCGGGGTGTTCGGCGACTCCGCTGAAGGCCGCGAGTAGGTCGTTGACGCCTTCGGTCGTGAATTCGCTGATCTCGTAGTGGGTGGTGGAATGGGCGGCCAGGAACACCGGGACCTCGTCGACCGAGCGGCCGGGCAGGATGACCGGCAGGATCCGCCGGGTCTCCCCGCGCAGGTCTCTGGTGAGATCGTTGCGCAGGATCGCTGCCTCGAACTGCGCGCCTCGACCCTCGTCGCTGGCGGCGGTGCCGTCCGCGCGGCGCTTATACGCGGGGGAGGCGATCACCAGGACGAAGTCAGCTTTCGTCATCTGCTCGATGGCCCACAGCGACCAGTCCTGGCGTTCGCGGTCGTCCCAGACGTCGAGCCGGACGTCGACGCCCGCCTCACTACGGAGAAATGTGCTGAACTCGCGCACCAAATCCTTGTGCTCGGGAGTGTCGTGCGAATAGGAGACGAACACCCGGGGAGCTTCGCTGTCCGAAGCCGCAGATCCGGTCGTGTCCTGCTCGGTGCTCACTGGAGCGCAGCGGGCTGCTCAGCGGCCCCGGTCGATGGCATCGTGGTCCTCTTCCTCATCTCGTCCTCCTGATCGATATCCCGAACTGGTTCTGCCCGAGTGGAATACGCGCCGTTGCGTCCCTGGCCGAACGCTGTGACGGGCCAGAATGGTAAGCGACCGAGACCGGGTCCCGGACCGCATCTCGGCAGGAATTCACCACATCGGATCCGGTACGGCGTACAACGCCCGCGCCAACCGGGATTCCGCCGGGACGGCCAGATCCCAGGTGAGTGGCAGCGGGAGGATGCGGTGGCGTCGGTGGTCGACACCGAAGCGCGCCAGCATCGCCGAACCGCCGCCGTCGGAACCGCCGCGCCGCTCGGCCAGCACGATCGGTGCCTGCGTCGGATACAGCAGTGGGAACAGCAGCGTCAGCTCGAGTTCCGCCGTGCGCAGCATGACCGCGACATGGACGACACCCTCGACATCGACAGTTCGCGGGGCGGACGCCGAGGCGACGAGCGCGGTCGCGAGTCGCGCACAGTCGCGAGCGATCGGCAGGATCTGCACCCGGGCAGGACGGACCTCGATCGCCCCTCGCGCGGTGGGCGCTGCGACGAAGACCGAAAGCATGCCGTGGGGCAGGAGCACCTGATGATCGCCCGTGCGCTGATTCTCTCGCGTCACAATGGGTGTGACGTATCGGCCGAGCCACGGTGTTCGGCGCAGCGAGTCGGCGAAGGCCGCGAGGTCACCGGCCGAGGGACGGTTCACGTTCTCGGCGTGCGAGTGCACGATCCCCTTCAGTTCGACGTCGGGCTCGTCGTGTTCGATGCGAGTGAGCGCGCGCTGGAACGCGGGCGAGAGGCGGAAGGTCGTCGCGGTCGAGATCGCGTCCAGGTCAGGCAGGAACGTGGTGATCAACGGAAGCCCGAGCGGGCCGAGCAGTCCACCGCCGCGTTCCGGCGGCGGGGCGGCGACGTGCTGGTCGATGGCGGCCAGCACGGAGTCGACCAGGGAGATATGGCGGAACATCCGCTCATGCGCCCCGGTAGGCGTCGCGCCGGATACCCTCGCGGTCCACCGGTAGCCGACGGCGCTCCGTCGCGACCAGCGCGTGGAAGGTCTCGAAAGTGACTTGCGAGAACTGGCGGTCGGTGATTTCTTCCGTTCTGTCCACCAACAGAATCCGCCCATCGGTGTCCACCACGAGGCCGTGCGGCCGGGACGGATCGGCGCTCGGTCGGGATTCCGATCGGCTCAACGCATCGGACACGGTCGTCTCCTTCGGTAGACTGAATCGTCATGCCAGCACGATCGAGGTGCGAGGCGCCCGGGGTTCTGGAAAGCACTCGAAAACCCTGAGGGATGCTGTGCGGTCCGAGCAGGAGGCTTGACAGTGGGCGGCAAGAAGAAGACGCCGGAGATGGAGCGATTCGCCGCCGAGCTCAACACTGCCGCGCTGCGGGCCGAGCGGACCCACAAACGCGTCAAACGCTCCGTGGTCGCCAGGAAACTCAACGTTTCTCCTGGTAGCGTGTACGCCTACTTGAGCGGTGAGACCCTGCCCAATACTGAACGATTCGATCTCTTGCTCTCCGCGCTGAACATCTCCGGAGCCGATGCCAAACAGCTGACCGAGGTGCGCGAATCCATCGAGATCGGGCGCCTCGGCGAGTCCGTGAGTTGTGGGGGTGACCCCGACGACCGCTCCGGAACCGAAGCGCTGACGCGGGCGACGCCGCGCCACACCGAATTGCCCCGCGATATCGCTGTGCTGCACGGCCGCGAAGACGAACTCGAGCGCGTCATCGCGCTCGCCGGTGCCGCCGGTGCGGTCTGTGCGCTGTCCGGTCTCGGCGGGGTCGGCAAGACGGCCCTCGCCGTGCGCGCCGCACGACGTCTGCTGCCCAGGTTTCCCGACGGCTGCCTGTTCCTCGACTTGCACGGCTACGCCGCAGGCCCGGTCGTGGCACCCGAGGTGGCCGCGGGTGCGCTGCTGCGGCAGCTCGGGGTCGCTCCCGAATCGGTTCCCGCGCAACCAGACTCGCGGATCTCGCTGCTGCGGGAGCTGCTCGGGGCCAGGAAGTGCCTCGTCGTGCTCGACAATGTCCTGGACTCGGCCCACGTGGCGCCACTGCTGCCGGGAACGAGCGCGTCGTCGATCCTCCTCACCAGCCGTGGCACGCTCAACGGACTCGACGAGGTGGGCCGGGTACCGATCGGGCGGCTGGCGGACGCGGACGCGGTCGCCCTGCTCGACCGCCTCACTCACGGGCTCCCCGCCGACCGTGCACCGACCCCGCGGCAGCGAACGGCGATCGCGCGGCAGTGCCACGGACTGCCGGTGGCCGTGCGGATCGCAGCGGCGATCCTGCGCAGCGAGCAGTGGCCGACAGCCGCGGGTGGCGGCGACCCCCACGTCGAGCTGGCGATGCTGCACGACGGCGATCGTGATGTCGAGACCCTGTTCGAGTTCTCCGTGACTCGTCTGCCCGCGGACTCGGCGTGGGCGTTCACGGTGCTCGGCCTGCACCCCGGCACGAGTTTCGACATCGAGAGCGGTGCGGCCCTCATGGGCGTGGAGCCCCCGGCCATGTGGCGGCACCTGCGCCTGCTGGTCGAGGTGAGTCTGCTCGAACCAGATGAGCGTGGGCGCTACCGATTCCACGACCTATTGCGCGACTTCGCCCGCCGTCGCGCCACGGCGCACGGTGACGAGGCCGCCCGGGCCGCCGTCGGTCGCCTCGTCGACCACTACACCGTGTTCGCCGACAGTATGGATCGGGTCCTGACCCCGTCCCGTCACCGCGCCGAGATGACACCCGGTGCACCGCGCCGGACCACGACGGTCACGACCTACCCGGAGGCCATGGGCGCGATGACCGCCGAGCGGGACAACCTGGCCGCTGTGGTTCGGACCGCGTCCCGGTACGGGCTCGACGAGCAGTGCTGGCAGATCGCCTTCGCCGTGCGCGGATTCGCGTTCATCGCCAAGGATATCGAACTGTGGACCGAAACCCATCATCTGGCCGTCGCGGCCACGGTGCGAGCAGGCAACCAGTACGCGGAGGCCGTCACCCGCAACAACCTGGGTCTCGCCACGATGACCACCGGTGACGACACCGCGGCCGCGGCGCTCTACGAGCAGGCACGTGGGCTGTTCGTGCGACTCGGCGACCGCCACGGTGAACACACCACACTGGCCCACCAGGCGTGGGTGCACGTGCGTAGAGGGGAATTCGAGCAGGCGCTCGCGCTCAGTCTGCGCGCGCTCGCCTTCGTCGAGGTCCACGGCGCGCCACGCAACAGGGCCATCCTGCTCCGGGACACCGCCCTGATCGAGGTGAAGCTCGGCCGGTGCCTCGACGCGGTGCCGCGACTGCTGACCGCGGCCGAGATGTTCCGCACATTTAACCTGTTCGTCGACGAGGCCATGACCTCGAACGTGCTCGGTGACGCCTACCTGGCTCTCGACGACCACACCGACGCGCGGGAGGTCTTCGCCCGCGCCATCGAGCTCGCACGGATGGCGGGCAGTGTCGCTGAGCAGGCCCGTGGCCACGACGGACTCGGAAAGGTCGCCGCCGCCCGCAGCGACGGCACGGTGGCGCGACATCACTGGCGCGCCGCGATCGACTTGTTCACCGAGGTGGGTGACCTCGCCCGCGTCGCCGAGATCGCGGCCCGCGTCGAAGAACTGGGAACCCCTCCGGAGGACACCCCGCCATCCAGCGGCGATCGGCTGAACAACTCTGTAATCGTCTGAACGCCAGCGGTATCCCGATTTCGTCCTGCCGTCACTACCGTCGATGGCGTGAACATGGTCGCCACTCTCATCACGGCCGTGACGACCGTCGCGGTTGCCGGACTCGCCTACCTGCTCAACCAGCGTGGCCAGCTCGCACAGGAACGCAGGCAGGCACGACTTCTCCGGGTCAGCAGGCAGATTCGCGAACTGTACGGTCCGCTGCACGTTCTGGTCGACATCAACGAGCGCATCTGGGAGAAGCTGCGCGAGTCGCAGCTGCCCGCTGCGCCGCACCGTCGGCCCGACCTCGCCACCGACAATTGGCTGCGGTGGCGTGACCACGCGCTGATGCCGGTGAACCGGGCCATGCGCGACCTGATCATCGAACACGCCGACCTGGTCCAGGACTACGACGTGCCCGAACCACTGCTGACCTTCTGCTCGCATGTCGCCTCTGTCGAGGTGCAACTGGCCGCCGAGTCCGACGGTCTGCACGTCCGATCCCTGGTACCGCACCCAGGTGCCGCCTACGTCCGCTATGTGCGCGACACCTTCGGACAGCTCACCACAGAGCAGCGAAAGCTGGCTCGCGCGGAGAATTGACGCGACCGACCGGAACTCAATTCCGGACGGAATCGAATCGGATCGTTCAATTTCGCGAATCGGGTTGCGGCAGAACGAATAGTGACGTATTCATCTACCCGGTGAGTGTGCTGTCGGCAACGTTGCCGCGAACAGTGCCACCGCCCTCGGAAGTCTGGACTGGAGCATCTCGTGAGTTTCACCAAAGCGAAGCGATCGCGATGGCTGGCCGTCACCACGGTCTCGGCCCTGGGCGTGGCGGCACTCGCGAATGCCGAGGGCGCGTGGTCCTTTCTGGAACGCCTCACGTCGGACTCGACCTCGTCGTCTCCCGGTTCGACCGAGGAACGGGCCTTGCCGTCCGCGCCGTCGGTGGCGACCACGTCCGTTCCCGTCACGTCGATGGCCACGTCGGCGATGCCCGCGCCCACCGTCGGGTGGTACGACCTGACGGCCTACCGGGCCGTGTCCTGGAACAACGGATTCGACCCGGTCGATCCTGTTCGGATCGGTGCGGCGAGCTTCCCGGCCAGCATTGTCGGGTTCTACCCGTCGACGTCGTCGGATCCGATGGACCGCGCGATCTGGACCGTCGGCGGCAAGTGCGATCGCTTCTCGGTATGGATCGGCAAGGACGCCGATTCGTCCTCGTCGGACGGCGTCGGTCGGTTCGTCGTGCAGACCGATGATCGTGAGGCCTTCGCGGCCGAGATGTCGATGGCGGACGCGGCCCGCGAGGTCGCTCTCGATATCACCGGTGCCATCCGGCTGACATTGCTCGACACGCGGCGATCCCAGGACGCCAAGAATGCGTGGGGGCAGCCCCGGGTGCACTGCACGGAACCACCGGGCCGGAAGCGCTGAGAAGGCACCCGCGCGCAGTTCTTCGCAAAAGTTATTACCGCAGCAAATAGTCAGTCGAGTGTGGCGACACCGCGCTCCGGACACACGAAAGTGACAATGACTCCACGGATCGGAACAATCGAAAGGGATCGCGCGCTGGCGCTTCTCAACGAGCATCAGGCGGCCGGTCGCATCGATCTCCGGGAATTCGATCAGCGTGCTCAGCAGATCACCACCGCTGTCACCCAGGCGGATCTGGACGTTGTTTTCGCGGATCTACCGGCACCGAAGAACGACCGGCGCAACCCGTGGCTGCTCGCCACCACCGCGCTCGGCATCACGTGCGTGGTGCTGATCGGTGCGGTGGTGGTCCTGGCACAGCGGGCGACACCGACGAGCGAGACCACGGCAGCGGTGTCGACGACTACGCCCCGGAGTAGTGCCGTGGTTTCGACGACTTCCCAATCCACCACGACCACGGCGACTTCCACAACGACGTCCGGTTCGACATCCTCGGGTGCGCTGCCGAATGTGAGCACCGACGCCGTCCAGTACGTGATGGACTTCGAGGCCTTGTCCGGGGGCAAATACTGGGATCTCGATTCCGGGCCGAGTCAGGTGTCTGGGACGTCCTACAGTCGCTCCGTTCTCCTCGAGCCCGCAAAGAAGGAGATGGCTTTCGTCGAGTACGATTTGGCGCGCAAGTTCACCCAGCTCGACGCCGTGCTCGGCATCCAGGACGACTCGACCCCTAGCGATATCGCCGTGCAGTTCCAGATCTACGCAGACGGAACACTGCTGACCGATGTCATCGTCAAACTCGGGGCCACGGTGCCGGTTCACCTCGAGTTCGACAAGCCGCTGCGCCTGCGACTGCAGGTGACCGATACGACGGGTGGCGACTGCGTCGGCGTCTTCGGCGATCTGCGCGTCACGCGGTAGCCGACGAATCGGCGGTGACGGCCCGGGTCGCGTCCGCGGCATCCTGGCGCTTCGCTCGCACTCGAGGTGGATTCGTGGGTGTTGCCCGCCAGCTGAAGTGGGGCGATTGTGTGACGCGCCATGACGTGTCCCCTGGGTGGGTAGCTCAGCCTGGTACCAGCACCGCGGCGCAGGCCAGGTGTTCGCCGCCGCGCGCCCGGCCGCAGGCCGCGCGATCGCACAGCGAGGCGGTGGTGAGCCTCGAACTCACTGCTGAGGAGCGTTGCCGTCCAGGGCTTCGGCGTTGGTCGTTGTCGCTTCGTACGCGGCGGCGACTGCCTCGCCGTTGTCTCTGGCCCACATGGTCAGGGCTCGGATGGGTTCCTCGAGCGTGCGTCCGAGTTCGGTCAGGCTGTACTCCACCCGCGGCGGAGCTTCCGCGTAGACCTGTCGGGTGACGAGCCCGTGGTCTTGCAGTCGACGCAATGTCTGGGTCAGTACTTTGCGGGAAACGCCACCGATCAGCTCGACCAGCTCACCGTGCCGCAGTGGACCTTCGCTGAGGCCGAACAGGGTGACCACGGCCCATTTGTTCGCAATGATCTCGATGGCCAGCCTGGCCGGGCAGTCGGTCAGGAAGACGGTGCCGGGACGCAGGCTCATCGCTGAAGGGTACCTTTTGGTACCTATCGGCTTCCTAGGGTCGTTCGTATGCGACACCCACTCACGTTCCTCGCCTACGTCATCATCGCCGCTGTTCTGTCCGCGGTGCTTCTCGTCTCGGCCGGTGCGAAGTTCACCCGTCCGAAGCGATTGGTGGACCAGATGTCCACCCTCGCTCTCCCCTTCCGCATGTTGCCATTCCTCGGCGCGGTGCAGATCGCGGGCGCGGTCGGACTCGTCGCCGGAGTCTGGTGGGGTCCGCTGGGCGTCGCGGCGGCGGTCGGCGTGACGCTCTATTTTCTGGGTGCGGTCGCTACCCACCTGCGCGTCGGAGACTTCGCCGGAATACCTCCGGCCGCCGTGCTGGCAGGCGTAGCGGTGGTCACCGGCGGGTTGCGCGCCGCGACCCTCTGAGCGGACCGAGGCCTCCGGCGGGGTGTCGATGGTGCTCCCAGAGCCGAATTCGATAGTCCCCGCGTATGAGTCGCGAAACGAAATCCTCGGGTACTATCGCCGTCGGGGGAGCGCGAGATGTCCGATGGTCTGCTTAGTATGTCGCAGGCAGCGGCAGCTTCGGCTGCCTCACCACAGCGATACACGACCATCTCCAGGGGATGAAACTTGATCGACATGACACCGAATCCCAGCACGCGGCGTCGCTTCTCGCGGCGCTCCGCCCTCACTTCGGTCGTCGCGGCGGCGGCCCTGTGCGCGGCCCTCGTGTCCGGCTGCTCCAGCGAAGAGACCACCACCGCTCCGCCCACGGGTGCCCTGCCCGACGGCGCGCAGCTGGTGAAGGAGTCGGCCAAGACCACCCAGACCCTGCGCACCGTGCACCTGAACATCGACGTCACCAACCTGCCGGACCTGCCGGTGGAGACGGTCTCGGCCGATGTCACCAACGAGACCCAGGGCTCCGGCGCCGCGATGGGCGAGGCCAAGGTCAAGATCAAGCCCGAGGACCCGTTCACCGAGGCGAAGTTCCTGGTGGTCGACAAGGTGCTCTACACCGAGACCGGCGGCCGCTACGTGCCCGCGGGCCCGGCGGAGAAGGTCTACGATCCGGGCGTCATCCTGGACAAGGACAAGGGCATCGCCAATGTGATCGCCAACGTGCAGAACCCGAAGGCCGAGAGCCGTGAGGTCATCGACGGCATCAACACCGTGAAGATCACCGGCACCATCGACGCCGCCGTCATCGACCCGATCGTGCCCCGCATCGGCCAGAACGCCGGAACTATGCCGATCACCCTGTGGATCCAGGACACCGCGCCCCCGGCCTCGGATTCCACCAAGCCCTCGGATGCCGCCTCCACCGGTGACGGCCCGAACCTCGTGAAGGCCGTGGTGAAGAAGGACGCCGGTGAGGTCACCGTCGGCCTGTCCAACTGGGCCAAGCCGGTCAACATCGTGAAGCCTGCGGGCTGATCGGACCGGTTACCGGACCACCACCCACACCGGTCCGGGGATCGCGGAGCCTGGCACGCAGTGCCGTCCGCGGCCCCGGACCGGTGTGTCGTGTGGGTGTCGCCCTGGGTCCGCGAATCATCAACGCACGCAGGCGCATCCGATAAGAGAATGTTCAGCGAGATGCAAGGCGCCACAAGGACTATACGTGTCGGGACGCTGGTCGGCAGGCAGCACGCATCGAACGCCGATCGACACGGAGGAAGAACAAATGACGATCGATGATCGACCTGATGAAGAGGAGCGCGAGCTCCCGCCACCACCCGGCCCCGGGGGTCGGCCTCCCGTCAACAACGTATGGGTGTATAACGGCAGAGCCTACGACCTGAGCGACTGGATCTCCAAGCATCCAGGCGGTGAATTCTTCATCGGCCGCACGAAGAACCGCGACATCACCTCGATCATCGGTTCCTACCACCGTGATCCGGAAAAAATCGCGCGGATGATCGAGCGTTACAGCCTCGATCGCGCTGCCACTCCCGAAGACATCCATCCCAAGAACAACGCGCCCGACTTCCTGTTCAAGGACGGCTTCAACAGCTGGGACGACACCCCGAAGTACAAGTTCGACGACAAGAGCGACCTGCTGCACAAGGTCAAGGCCAGGATCAAGGAACCCGAACTGGCCGCGCGCCTGAAGCGTATGGACCGGCTGTTCGACATCGTCGTCGCGTTCCTGATCTTCGCCTACTTCGCGGTGCAGGGCCTGCGTCTGTGGGACACCAGCTGGATGCCGCTGCCGGTCTTCGTGATCGCGATGGTGCTGCTGCGCAGCTCGCTAGCCGGTTTCGGCCACTACGCGATCCATCGCGCGCAGAAGGGCTGGAACAAGTACGCGGTCAACGCCTTCGACATGAACTATGTCGCGCTGTCGTTCGTCACCGCCGACGGGCACGCGCTGCTGCACCACCCGCACACGCAGAGTGAAGTCGACATCAAGAAGAACGTCTTCACGATGATGATGCAGGTGCCGCGCCTGTACCGGGTGCCGATCCACACCGTGCACAAGTTCGGTCACCTGTTGACCGGCATGATCATCCGCCTGCTCGATGTCTGCCGTCTGACCCGCAAGGTCGGCATCAAGGACATGTACGGCACCTGGGGTGGGGCGCTGCCGCACTTCATCGGCTCGTTCGGTGTGCGGTTCCTGCTGGTCGCCGAGGTGGTCGTGTTCACCCTGGCCGGTGACTTCTGGGCCTGGGCCCTGCAGTTCGTGATCACGCTGTGGATCTCCACCTTCATGGTGGTGGCCAGCCACGACTTCGAGGTGCCCACCGAGGAACTGCACGTCGAGACCGACGACTGGGCGGTCAACCAGCTCGAGCAGGCCTACGACCTGACCGTGGTCGGCAACAAGTACGTCGACTGCTTCCTCTCGGCCGGGCTCAGCTCGCACCGTGTGCACCATGTGCTGCCGTTCCAGCGCAGCGGTTTCGCCAATATCGCCACCGAGGACGTGGTGCGCGAGGAGTCGGCGAAGTTCGGCGTGGAATGGCTGCCCGCCAAGAGTTTCTTCGGAGATCGTTTCCCCAAGCTGTGCCGGACTTACCTGCTCGCGCCCTCGCGCGAAGCCGAGGAGAACCGGTGGGGATTCGTGCGCGAGCATTGCGCACCCACAGCGCTGAAGACCTGCGTCACCTACACGGTGCAGGGCTTCACCGGTATCGGAACCGTCTGACCCTTCCCTGCCGGTTCCAGTCTGTACTCGAAAGGATTTGTGCCCGTGTCTGTTTCCATTGATGAAGGTAAGCGGCGACCCTTCGGCCTGCTGCGCACGGCCGACGTCGAGCGCGGGCACGAGCTGCTACCGCCCACGCCGCCGACCACCGTCGGTGTGATCGAAGCCGTCGCCACCGGCTCGCCGCAGCTGGTGGTCGACCAGAGCGTGAACGCGGGCCGGGTGGCCGAGCTGTTCACCGATCCGGCTCAGCGGCAGCGCATTCCGCGGATCTACCAGAAGACCCGGATCGACACCCGCCACCTGGCGATCGACCCGCTCGATCCGGACTTCCTCGAGTTCAGCCGTCGGCCCGGCACCATTCGGGACCGGATGAATCTGTTCTTCGAGCACGCGGCGCCGCTGGCCGTCGACGTGGCGCGGCGTGCGGTCGCCGGACTGGCGAACCCGGCCGAGGACATCGGTCAGCTGATCTTCGTGACCAGCACCGGCTTCATCGCCCCCGGCGTGGACGTCGCGGTGGTCAAGCAGCTCGGCCTGTCGCCGACGGTGAACCGGATGATCATCAACTTCATGGGCTGCGCCGCCGCCATGAACGGCATCCGCGCCGCCGTGGACTACGTGCGGGCGCACCCGGACAAGAAGTCGATGGTGCTGTGCATCGAGCTCAGCTCGGTCAACGCCGTGTTCGACGACGACGTCAACGACGTGATCACCCACAGCCTCTTCGGTGACGGTTGCGGCGCGGTGGTGATCGGCGCCAACCAGGTGCACCAGCCGCTGGCGCCGGGCAGCGTCGTGATCCGCGACAGCTTCAGCCACCTGTTCGACGACGCCGAGGACGGCATCGTACTGGGTGTGAAGGACGCGGGCATCACCTGCGAACTGGCGAGCAGCCTGCCCGACTACATCTACCGCGGTGTCGACCCGGTGGTGTCGGAAGTGTTGGCGCGCAACGGACTCGACAAGGCCGACATCGACCTGTGGGCGATCCACCCCGGTGGTCCACGCATCATCGAGGAGTCGGCGCGCTCGCTGGGGATTCCCACCGAGACCGCGGCGCCGAGCTGGGCGGTGCTCGCCGAGCACGGCAACATGCTGAGCGTGTCGTTGATCTTCGTGCTGGAGCGGATGATCCGCGACGCGCAGACCACGGCACCGATCTCGACCGGCGTGGCGTTCTCGTTCGCGCCCGGTGTCACCCTCGAGGGCATCGTCTTCGATGTCATCCGCAGCTGAGAGCGTAAGTCATGCAATTGCTCCGTTTTCTCGCCGCGCTCTCGCCCGCGAGGATCGCGGCCGTGGTGTTCGCGGGACTCGTCGCCGGTGTGGCCAACACCTACCTGGTGACGCTGATCAACGCCGTCGTCTCGCCCAAGCCGCAGCCCGACAACCTGCTGCTGCGTTTCGGGGGAACCGGTCTGGTGATCCTGGTCAGCGGCGTGCTGTCGCAGGTGCTGTTGATCCGGTTGTCCCAGGAGGCGATCTTCCGGCTGCGCAGTGACCTCAGCGCTGGCATCGTCGCCGCGCCGCTGGAACACCTCGAGCGGCTCGGCATGCACCGGTTGATCGCCACCCTCACCGAGGACGTGCGGTCGCTGTCGCAGGCGGTCACCGCGATTCCGTCGATCTGTGTCGATGTGGCGACCATCGTCGGTTGCTTCGTGTTCCTGGCGATCGTGTCGGGGCCCATCTTCGCGGTGACGGTGGCGGGCACGCTGATCGGCATCGCCTGCGTGGAGATGGTGCTCAAGCGGGTGCGCCGGATCTACCGGGAGGCCCGCGAGAACGAGGACGCGCTGCTGCGTTCGTTCCAGTCGGTCACCCTCGGCATCAAGGAACTCAAGCTGCACCGGGGCCGTCGCCGCGACTTCATGGACCGGCACCTGCTCGGTTCGGCGGGCACGCTGCGTGACCAGAACACCGACGCGGGCTCGAAGTTCTCCTACGCGCAGGGCTTCGGTCAGGCGTTGCAGCTGGCGACCATGGCACTGATCCTGTTCGTCGTGGCCGCGGCGCTGAATCTGCCGCGCGACACCATGATCGGGTACGTGCTGGTCACCACGTTCCTGGCGATGCCGATGCAGAACTTCATGCACCGCATCCCGGATCTGCTGCGCGGCGATGTGGCGCTGGCCAAGATCCGCGACATGAACCTGTCGATGGAGACGCTGCACAACGAGGATCTGTTGCCCTACACCGAACGTCCGGCGGCGGGGGAGGCCAAGCTGGAACTGTCGGGTGTGAGCTACGTGTATCGCTCGGAGGCGCCCTCGCCGATCCCGCCCCCGCCGGGCGCACCGCCCGGTCCGCCCGGGCTCGGTGGTCCGCCGCCGCGTCCGGGACCGCCGCCGCGCGGTGGGAACGGACACCCTCGGCCGGGACACCATCCGGCGCATCCGGGCGCGCGTCCGTCGGCGGGGCCGGATGTCAACGGCAAGAACTGGGTCGATCACGGCGCCACGGATGTGCGGCCGGTGCCGCTGGGTCCGCCGCCCGGGCTCGACGAGGCCGAGGACAGTGGATTCCGGCTCGGGCCGATCGATCTGGTCTTCGAGCCGGGACAGATCACGTTCATCGTCGGTGGCAACGGCAGCGGCAAGTCGACGCTGGCCAAGCTGATCACCGGACTGTATGTGCCACGCACGGGGTCGTTGTCGCTCAACGGGGAGAGGATCGACCACGACAACATCGAGTGGTACCGGCAGAATTCGTCGGCGGTGTTCACCGATTTCCATCTGTTCGAGGACTACCTGGGCTTCGACCGGCCCGGGATCGACGAGGAGGTCCAGCGCTACCTCGACGAGCTGCAGATCGCGCACAAGGTGAGCGTGAAGGGCGGGCGGCTGTCGACGGTGGATCTGTCGCAGGGTCAGCGCAAGCGGCTCGCCCTGCTCACCGCGCTGCTCGAGGACCGTCAGATCTACGTCTTCGACGAGTGGGCCGCCGATCAGGAGCCGCGCTTCCGTGAGGTGTTCTATCGCGAGATCCTCACGGATCTGAAGCGGCGGGGGAAGACGGTCATCGTGATCACCCACGACGACCGCTACTTCGACTGCGCCGATCAGCTGGTCAAGCTGGACTTCGGTCTGGTCGCCGCCTAGTTCGCCCGACGAGAGCTGGTGTGGTCCCACGGGACCGCACCGGCTCTCGCGTTGTGTCAGGCGATATCGCGGTGGGTGGCCATGAGCTGGTTCATCGGGGGCCGGTCGGCCAGACTGACCTCCGAGGGGGTGCGCCGCCAACCGTTGTCACCGGGCAGGAACTGCACCAGCCCGACGCCGGAGTCGCGGATGCCGAGTCGGTCGAGCAGGGTTGCCACCACCTGCCTGCTCATCACCGCCAGTTCGTGGGTGGAGCGGTGCCGGTGCACACGCACACCCAGGTCGACCTGGGTGATCGCCGACAGACCACGCCGCTGCCAGCAGTCGAGCAGGATGCCGATCTCGGCGCCGTAGCCGCTGGCGAAGGAGATCTCGCCGAGAAAGCCTCGGGTGGCGGCGTATTCGCCACCGAGCGGCTGCACGATCTCGGCCAGCGCGGGCGCCAGCGCGGTGAGCAACGGGCGCGCCACCAGCTGGGTGACCCGCCCGCCGCCGTCGGACTCCGCGCCACCGGCGAGCGGTCGTCGGTAGAAGCCTTTCACCAGCGCCAGACCCGGATCGGTGAGCAGCGGGGCGAGCAGCGTGGGCACGAACAGTGGGTCTGGTTCCACCAGGTCGGCGTCGAGGTAGACGACCAGGTCACCGGTGCACACGGCCAGCGAGCGCCACAGCACCTCACCCTTGCCCGGGCGCGGGGCGATATCGGGGAGGGCTTCCTCGCGGGTGTAGACGGCGGCACCGGCCGCCCTGGCTCGCGCGATGGTGCGGTCGGTGGAGCCCGCGTCGAGCACGATCAGTTCGTCGACCAGTCCGCCGAGCAGCGGACGGACCGAGGCGACCACTCCGGCGACCGTGTCCTCGTCGTCGAGCGCGGGCACCACCACCGAGATCCGGCGACCGGCTTTGCGGTCGATCAGTTCACGGACGTTCATGCCGACCAGTGAACGACACCCCGCCCGACCCCGCCACCGATCGTCACCGATCCTGTGACCGGAGCCAACCGATTCCCGCGCGCCCTGGTGGGTGTGGACAGCCGAGGCGGGCGCGTGCCGACTCAGTCGTAGATCTGGCCGATGTAGCCGTCGCGGTCGTTGAAACGGCTGGTGTCGACGTTGTCGCTGATCCAGTCGACGAGGCGTTTGCCCCAGAAGATCAGCGGGGTGATGACGACGTCCCGGGCGGGTGAGGTCTGCGTGGACGGCTGGGCCCGACGAGCGAACTCGGTGGCGGCGACGGCGTGGGAGACATCGATCAACTCGGCGAGCGACGCCAACTGGAGTCGGCCGATGATGGTGAGGGGGCTGGCACTCGAGGGCGTCGCGGAGAAGCTCTTGGTCGGCTGCGCCGCGGCGGTCGCCAGCGCTGCCAGGGCGTCGGCGGCGGCCTGTCGCAGCGTCTCGCGCTGCCAGTAGATCCGGGTGAGCAGTTCGGTCGCCGCTGTCTGACCGGGAACGTCGCGAGCGAACAACCGGGTGACCAGTTCGATCTCGGGGTCGCGGGCGGTCGCGGCGGAGACGAGTTCGCGTCGAGCAGGACCCCGGTGATGGCCGTCTACCGCCGGTGTCGAGGTGTGGGTGTCGGTGACCGAACGCAGCAGCACGCGGGGGTCGACGTCGATGTGCTGGGCGGTGAGCTGCTTGCCGACCGTGTCGATCCGTTCCCGCAGGACGGCCTCGACGGCGTCGAAGTCGGTGTCGTCGGGAACCGGGAGGCCGTCCCCGTCGAGGTCGAACCCGTCGATCGCGGCGAGGTGCGCCGTGAGCGTCTCGGTCAGGGCCGGGTCCTTGATCAGGCGCGCGTGGCGTTGCAGCAGGGAGCGGGTCTGCGCGATTCCGTCCCGCAGGCGCCCGCGCTGCTCGTCCCAACTCTCGCGCTGTTCGAGGGTGAAGGCGTCACCGCCGTAGCCGAGCAGCGCGACCTCGATGTCGTAGCCGCGCCACATCGGCGTCGCCTCGACGAGTTGGGCCCGGGTGACCGATTCGATCGACTCCCCGGTGCGGTCCGCGCGGATCCGGTTTCCGGCGACCAGCCGGATGAACCCCTCGCGGACAGTGGGGTCGAACAGGTCCAGAGATTCATCGGTCACGTTCGTATCCTGTTCTAGTGCAAGGTAATTCACCCGTCCGTGGCTCGCGGGCCAGTCGAGAGTAGCCCGTTGTCGCTGCCGTGCGGTTCGAATCCGGGAACCATCCCGCCCGGTCTGCCCCGGGGACGCGCGTACCCTGACGAGCGGAAAGCCTGGTGCGGACGACCGGCCCGCGGGGTCGACGGAGGTAGGCATGAGCGCGGCGACGGTGGTCGAGGTGGCCAAGGGGTCCAAGACCGATCTGGGGGAGCGGCGGTACACGATCCGGCTCGACCTCGCCGAGCCCGCCGGGGCGGTGGACGTCTCGGCAGTGCTGGTGACCGCCGAGGGCACCGTGCGCTCCGACGCCGATTTCGTGTTCTTCAACAATCCCGTCGCCCCGGGCGTGCGGATGGAGTCCGACGCGGTGGTGTCGGTGGACCTCGCGGCGCTCCCGGCCGAGATCCACCGGGTCGTGATCGCGGGCAGTACCGAGGCGCAGGGCATCCGGTTCGGTGAGGTCAGCGGATTGCGGATCACTGTGGCGGGGCCCGGCCAGTCGATGGTCTTCACGCCGCCGGATCTGACGAGCGAGACGGTACTGCAGGCGGTGGCGTTGTACCGGCGTGGCGACGGGTGGCGCCTCGACGCGATCGGGCAGGGCTACAGCGCCGGGCTGGCGGCCTTCGCCACCGAACACGGCATCGTCGTCGACGAGGAACCCGTCGAGACCCCCGCCCCGCCGCAGCTCGTCGCGCCGGTCCCGGCCGCGCCCCAGGTGGATCTGCGCAAGGTCGACGTGGTGCTCACGAAGGACTCGCCCGACCGCCGCGCCAGCATCGACCTGCGCAAGGGCGACCCCGGCTACGTCCTCACCGTCGGCCTCGAATGGGACGGCCGCGGCGCGAGTTACGCACCCGACGGCCGCGTCACCCGCTTCGGTACGGGCGATCTGGACGTCTACTTCTTCTGCCGCAACGAGATCACCGGCGACTACGTGGTGATCAGCGGCGAGAAAGGTCACCAGGGCGACCTGGCCGTGTGGCCCTTCCTGCATCACCAGGGCGACTCCCGCGGCCCCGGCGCGAACAACAGCCCCGCCACCGAACAGGTGGTCGTGCGCCCCACCGAGAACGGTGACCTGCTGCTCAACGTCTACCAGTCGGTCGACAACGGCGCGGGCGCCATCGACACCTTCGGCCGCCCCCGCGTCCGCGTGCGCTACGGCCGACCCGGCCCGGATGGGCTGCCGGGCACCGACGCGGACCAGATCACCGTCCTGATCGGCAACGGCAAGAACTCCTTCTGGGCCACCGTCGCCCACATCGACGTGCGCGACGGCATACTCACCGTCGACGGCACCACCCGCTACAGCCGCGCCTTCAGCGAACGCATGCCCGTCCTCGACACCGGCGGAAACTGGGTCCGCTCGGCCAAGAACGGCCCGGTCGGCCGGAGCAAGGGCAAGAACGGCCTCGGCCTGACCCGCTACTCGGGAACCTGCCCGGACTCCCGCTGACCGGGGCCGAGACTCGGACACCGACCATCCGGTTTCCTGGAACTTGGTACAGTTCCTCCGCCGTGGTGTTCGGGAAATCGGTGTGAAACCGATGCGGCCCTCGCCACTGTGATCGGGAGTGACGGATCGATCCGGGCGGCCCACGCCGCCCGGGGCCACTGGGGTTCGCCCTGGGAAGGCTGACCCGTCGCGCGCCATCCCGTCAGCCAGGAGACCGGCCACGGCCACGCAGTACCCATTCCACGAGGACCTGGAAGGCCGTCACCTTGACCCCCTCTGTTGTCGCGCGCCCGCACGATCTGCCCCTGGCCGCCCGCCGCGCTCGCCTGGTGGTTCCGGCCGGGCGCACGGTGCGGGCCCGATGACGCGCCGCCACGTCCTCGTCGCCCGACCCACCCCGTCGGGGGTCGACCTGCTCGCTGTCACCGCCCTCGCCGAGTCCTGTGGGATCGGTTACGCCCTGCTCGATCAGGGTGAGCCGACCATCCACGATGTTCTCGACGAGGCCGCCCGCGACGACCTCCCGGTCACTCTGATCCCTCTGGCCGTGCCTCGCGATCGCTATCTGGAGACCTGGATCGCCCGCGCGGTCGCCAACTGGAAGGAGACCCGCGCTCGCGACCTGGACGTGCGGATCACCGAAGGTGCCGACAGCACACCGGCTTTCGTCGACGTGGTGCGCGCGCTCATGGGCGAGGAGGGCGATCCCGTCACCGCCAGCCCCCGTGCCTTCCGCAGCCCCGCCTGGTCGCGGATACCCGACCACACCGGCCACATCCTGGTCTGCCGCGGCCCCCGCTGCACCGTCTACGGCGCCGCCGAACTCCACCGCCGACTCCGCCGTGACCACCCCACCGCCCTGGTCACCCCGACCGGCTGCCTCAACCCCTGCAACCTGGGTCCCCTCTACATCACCTACCCCGACGGGCAGTGGCACACCAACGCTCTCGAACCGGCGCCCGACGCCTGAGCCTGAAGACCTGTGTTCCCGTGGCGGCCGCTACGGGAACCGTCGGGTGATCGCCGCCGCGATCTCGATGGGTGCGTGCTCGGGGACGAAGTGTCGGGCCTGGGCGAATTCGAGGATCTCGAGGTCGGCGAAGGCGTCGCGGAGGCGGGGGAGGCAGGCTTTCGGGCGGAACACCATGTCCTTCATGCCCCAGACCGCGAGCGCGGGTTTGTCGCCGAGCAGGGCGGGCACATCGTGCTCGAGCTGGGCCAGGAGCGGGCGGGCGGCGAGGATCTGGCCGGGTGTCACGGCGAGGGCGGCCCTGGCCTCTGGTGTGGGTTGTACGGCGCGGTAGTGGTCGGCTTCGGCGGTGGTGAGTGTGCTCCCCAGTTCGCTCAGCAGGACCCGCTCGATGAGGAAGTTGCGTTCCAGGATCCGGCGGCGCATCGCGGCGGTGCTCATGATCCGGCTGAACGCCCGGTTGATCGGTGCTTCGATCGGCCAGAAGGCGGTGTTGGCCAGGGTGATTCCGCGTACCCGGTCCGCGCGGGTGGTCGCCGCGCCGAGACCGATCGGCCCGCCCCAGTCGTGGCCCATCAGGACGAAGCCGTCGAGGTCGAGGTGGTCGATGAGTTCGCCGACGACGGCGGTGTGTTCGGCGATGGTGTAGCCGTAGTCGGCGGGGCGCTCGGACAGGCCGAAACCCGGATAGTCGACGGCGACGCACCGATACCGGTCACGCAGCGCGGTGACCAGGTGCCGGTACAGGAAGCTCCATGCTGGAGCCCCGTGGCAGAACAGGATCGGCGGCCCCGAGCCCTCATCGAGGTAGTGGACCCGCGCGGTGGACGCGTCGAACCAGCGCGACCGGAACGGATACAGACTTTGGTCGGGCACGAAATCGATCAGCACAGGACCTCCCCCTCGGACTTCCGATCTGCACCCTAGCCCACTGATGTGGCGGGAATCATGAAGCGCCCCGCAACATTTCGTAGACCGTCTACGATGCGAAGCTCATGCGGGTGATGACACAGCTCGACGAGCGACAGCAGGGGACCGGGTTCGGCGCGTTCACGGTCGTGGACGTCGAGACCTCCGGGCTACGACCGCACCAGCACCGGGTGCTCTCGGTCGCGGCGCTCACCCTCGACAGCGTGGGGCAGGTGAGCGAGGAGTTCCACACCCTGCTCGATCCCGGGTGCGATCCCGGCCCGGTACACATCCACGGCCTGACCACCGACGTGTTGCGGGGCTCGCCGGAATTCGCGCAGGTGCGCGACCGGCTGTCCGGGCTCCTCGACGGCCGGGTCCTGGTGGCGCACAACGCGCTGTTCGACTACGGCTTCCTCGCGCGGGAGTTCGCCAGAACCGGCGCGCGGCTGCCGGTGGACCGCCGCCTGTGCACGCTCGCCCTGGCCCGGCGGGTGGCGCCACCGACCCCGGACTACAAACTGGGCACCCTCGCGTCGTATTACGGTGTGCCACAGCACAAAGCCCACGACGCCCTCGACGACACCCGGGTCCTCGTCCAGGTGCTGCGCGCCCTGGTCGCCGACGCCGCGCACCTCGGCATCGCCGCACCCCTGCTCGACTGCGCCGACGGCATCGCGCGCACCCCCGCACCCCGCTGGCCCGTGCAGCGGCGCGGCCCGAAACAGCCGTGCGCTTACGCCTACCCGGGCACCATGCTCGCCGACGGACCGCTGCGGCAGGGCATGAAGGTCGCCTTCACCGGCGAGACCCGCCTCGACCGTGAAGAACTGGTGGCCCGCGCCGAGGCCGCCGGGCTCGACGTGACCGGCACGGTGAGCCGCCGCACGAGCGTGCTCGTCACCAATGACGCGACCTCGAACAGCGGAAAGGCGCGTAAGGCGACCGAATTCGCTACTCCGGTCGTCGACGAAACACGCTTTCTGGCGCTGCTCGATGCGATCGAACCGGGTCAGCCACGCGCCGGGTCTCAGCCCCGTCCGGCTGCCGCGCAGGCGGACGGGCGTCGTGCCGCGTCCCGCGCCCGGCCGCCGACGGGTGCCCTGTCGGGACGCCGGGTGCTCGTACTCGGTGGCACCCACGAAGACGCCGCCGCGGCCAGGACTCGGATCGTCGCGCTGGGCGGCTCGGTCGCGGTGAACCTGTCGGCGACGGTGACCGATCTGCTCGTGCTCGACGGCGGCGACACCGACCGCCGCGTGCGCAAGGCGACCGACCTCGCGCTCGCCGTCCACGGACCGCAGCTGCTCGAATCCGGCGCTCCCGCGACGCTCGCTGACGCATCGTCCTCGGAACCGGACGTGCTCCAGCTCTCGCGCGGTCAGGTGGTCGACCTGCCTGGAACCGACCGCACCTGGGCACTGCGTGCCAGCTGGAACCAGCTCGACGACCAAGCCGTCGACCTCGTCGCCTTCCTGGTGGACGAGACCGAGAAGGTCGCCGATTCCAGCGATTTCGTCTTCTACAACCAGCCGGAAGCGCTCGGCGCGCGCCTGTCCGAGGACGGCCCGAACGAACAGGCGATCACCATCGCCCTGGACGAGCTGCCCGAACACTGCCGCCGCATCGTGTTCGCGGCCGCGCTCGACGGCACCGGTCGCACCTTCGGTGACGTCGGCGCCGTGGAACTCGAGATCGCCACCGGCCCCGAATCGAGCACCGCCCTGCGCGCCACCCTCGACGCGGCCACCACGGAACGCACCCTGCTGCTCGCCGAGCTCTACGTCAGGGGCGACACCTGGCGCCTGCGCGCCGTTGGCCAAGGCTACGAGACCGATCTGGCGGCGTTGGTCGACCGCTACGGGGTGGAGGTCGCGGACTGACCATCCGAATGTCGGAGGGGCCGAATAGGATTCGCGGGGCCTGACGGAGCTCGAGGCCGTCATCGGATCCAACGACGAGGAATTCCTCCACCGGCTGCTGGCGGAGCTGCCCGAGCACAATCCGGAACGACAGCTGCTGCGGCTTCTGGGCCGAATAGTCCCCAGCTCAGTGGCCGAACGCGGCGCGGACGGCGTTTTCGTCGCCCTCGATCTCGATCAGTCCGAGGGCGCGGGCGTCGTCGAGCGGGACCGCGCCCGCCGCGAGGCCGAGAACATAGGCGGGGTCCGCGCGCAGGGTGGCGTCGAGACGGCGCCCGTCGCGCGGACCGACCTCGAACCCTGTCGGTGTCGCGCACAGTTGCAGGGGTGGGTCGCCGACCTCGATGCCGATCGTCACCGAGGGGCGAGCGGTGACTCGCGCATCGAGCAGGGCCGGAAGAGCGAGGGCGAGCCAGCCGGGACGAAAGGCGTCGCCATCGCCGGGACCGCGCGCCATCAGCGGGGTGGACCAGCGAATGAGACCCTCGATCGGCGCACGTAGTTCGGCGCCCCACGGCGTCAGGGCGTATTCGACCACCGCGCCCGCGTCGGTCAGCCGCCGTTCGACCACGCCCCCGGTCTCGAGGTCGCGCAGCCGATCGGCGAGCAGATTGGTGGCGATGCCGGGAAGTCCCGCGATCAGATCTCGGTAGCGAGCCGGGCCGGTGAGGAGCTCGCGAACGATGAGCAGATTCCATCGGTCGCCGACGACTTCGAGAGATCGGGCGAGCCCACAGTACTGGCCGTAACTACGCATCAGTTCCTACATTCGCTTGAAATATTCAAGTGCACGTGAGATTCTCAAGTATACCTGTTGCCGAGCCCTGGAGGGGCCATCATGGCCGGAACCACCGAGAGTGTGCGACCCGGCTGGGTCGACGACGAGCTGTTTCCCTTCGAGAGCCGATTCCTCGAGATCGACGGGCACACCGTGCACTACGTCGATGAGGGATCGGGCCCCACGTTGCTGTTCCTGCACGGCAATCCGACGTGGTCGTTTCTGTGGCGCGAGGTGATCCGCGCCCTGCGCGACGACTTCCGGTGCGTCGCTCTCGACTACCCGGGCTTCGGGCTGTCGACGCCGAAAGCGGGATACCGGTATCTGCCCGAAGAACACGCCGACGTGGTCGCCGGGTTCGTCGACGCCCTCGGTCTGGAAGCGGTCACGCTGGTCGGGCAGGACTGGGGTGGCATCATCGGCCTGGCGGTCGCGCAGCGGCGCCCTGGTGTCTTCGATCGGCTGGCTCTGGCGAATACGTGGGCCTGGCCGGTGAACGGGGTCGCGCACTTCGAGGCGTTCGGTCGCCTCGTCGGTGGGCCGCCGGTCCGATTCCTGGTGCGGCGGTTCAACCTTCTCGTGCGCGCCTTCATCCCCACGGGCCATCGCAGACGCAAGCCCACCGCGGCCGAGATGGCGCACTACAGCAAGGCGCTGGACACTCCGGAGCGGCGACAGGCCTCGGCGGTGCTGCCCGGTCAGGTGTTGGCCAGTCGGGAATTCTTCGCCGAGATCGAGGCCGGGCTGCCCGACATCGCACACCTGCCGACACTGATCGTCTGGGGCGACGCCGACATCGCCTTCCGCCCACAGGAGCGCGAGCGTCTGGAAGCCACGTTCGCCGACCACACGACCGTGATCGTGGAGGGCGCGGGCACCTATGTGGAGTCCGACGCCCCCGAGGAATTCGTCACCGCGATCCGCGACTGGACCGCATCCACGCAGTGACCGGTCAGTCTCGCGGTACCGATCCCGTCGCCTGTGTCGCGATCGAGTAGGTCGCCTGGTAGGCCACGCGCTGGTCGGCGTCGGCCGCGAGACGGTCGAGTTCGTTGTCGAGCGTCATGAACACCTGCCAGGGTTCTTGCCCGCTGACGGCGGCCACACGCTGGACGATGAGTTGTTCGAGTTCGGGAACCCGCTTGCCCTTCCAAATCTTGTCGGCGAGGCTGACGAGCAGGTCGTCCATGCCGATGTCGGGTTCGGTCCACGCGGCATGGGTTCTCGCGAACCGCGCGGCGCTTTCGCGTACTCCATGGTCGAGGAGGAGTCGGTGGCCGTCGACTTCGTGGGCTGAGCCGGGGCCGGACAGTTCGGCGGGGTGCAGGACCTTGCCGATGTCGTGGGTGGCGGCGCCGAACAGGACCGCGTCGGGGTCGAATCGCACCGTGGCGTAGGTGGTTCGCAGCCAGTCGACCAGCTGGCACGCCACGTCGTGAACCGCGCGCAAGTGCGCGGCCAGTCGTGGCGGGGTGTCGAGCGACCGAATGATCGCCAGGGCGCTGTCGGGTAGCGGGCGTAAGGGTAGCTCGGGTTGGGCGGTCAGTGCGTGGTCGAGCGCCCTCGAGATCATGCGATCACGGTAGTCGGCACGAGTTCGGGTTCGCGACCCGAGCGTCCGCGTTATCGAGGCCGACGACGACGCGGACGTTCGGGATCGTTGCTGCTCAGTGGTCGAAGGCTTCGGTGACCATCGCCTCGGTGAGGCCGTAGTCGGCCAGGGAGTAGTGGTGGGTGGGTTTGCGGGCGCCGGTGCGGCTTTCGTTGTCGAGGGCGGTGATGGCGGCGCGGGCCTCGGGGGTGAAATCGGTGCCGATGTCGGTGTAGATGCGGTCGACGACGCCGAAGGGGTCGGCGCGCAGGTCGTCGAAGTCGACGTCGAGGAAGGTGGCGTCGGTGTGGCGGGTGCGGGCCTCGGTGAATTCGCGCAGGCCGCGTGACCACAGGTCGAGTTGGGTGCGGCCGATGGTCTCGCCGGTGAAGACGGTGGACCAGCCGCGGGTGGCGTGCTCGTTGAGGCTGCACACCGACGGGATGATGGTGGCGGGGTCGCGGTGGGTCTGGATGACGACGGCGTCCGGATAGACCGCGAGCAACGCGTCCAGGCAGAACAGGTGGCTGGGGTTCTTGAGCACCCAGCGCCGGGTGTCGTTCATACCGATGAGCTGGAGATTGCGGCGGTGCCGGGCATAGGCGGGGGTCCAGTCCTGGTCGGACAGCCACTGCGCGTAACTGGGGACGTAGGCGAGGCATTCGTAGGAATGCGAGGTTCCCGACTGGCGCAGCAGCTGCCAGCATTCCTCCACATCGGCGGCGCTCATGTAGTGCAGGCCCATGAATTCCGGGTTCTGCACCTGGTGCTGGCGCAGTCCGGCGTCGATCTGCTGGTAGGCGGGATTGCTGTCCCAGGTCTCGCGCGGTGGCCGCGGCTGCGGAAAGTCGGTCAGCCACATCTCGAGGCCCTGGTTGGCCGGGTCGGCGGCCAGCAGCCGGTGCAGGGCGGTGGTGCCGGTGCGGGGCAGACCGGTGACGAAGATCGGCCTGGTCACCGGCGTGTCGACGTAACCGGGGTTGGCCGCCCAGGCGGCCTCGCTCAACGCGCGGGCGACGAGCGTGCCGCGCAGGAAGAATCGCGACATCTTGCTGCCGAGTTCGGTGAGTCCGGCCTCGTCGCGGTACGAGTCGAGCAGCACTCGCAACGCCTCGGTGTAGTCGTCGGCCCCGAAATCGGTGAGACCGGTGAGTTTGGTGGCGGAGGCGTGCAGGTCGGCCACGGTGCCGACATCGGTGCGCACGGTCATCGGAAGAGCTCCTAGTTGTGGTATTCGCCGCAGTTGACGTCGAGGGTCTGGCCGGTGATCGCCGAGGACCAGTCCGAGGCGAGGAAAACCACGGCCCTGGCGATCTCCTCGGGCTCGGGCAGCCGCTTCAGGTCCGATTTCGACGCGGTCTGCTCGTAGACCTGTTCGACGGTGATGCCGTACTTCTCGGCGACCTGGGTGAAGTACCACTTCAGCTGATCGGTCCAGATGTAGCCGGGCAGCACACTGTTGACCCGCACGCCCTTGGCGCCGAGTTCGGTGGCCAGGGTCTGCGACATGGCCAGCAGCGCCGCCTTGGTGAGCTTGTAGCTGCCGTAGCGCGGTTCGGAATGCCGCACGACCATCGAATTGATCATGACCACAGCACCTTTGGCCTCGGCCAGGGCGGGCGCGAACGCCTGGGTCATCCGCAATCCGCCGAGCACCGTCATGTCGAGACTCGACCGGATGTGGTCGAAGTCGGTGCGGTCCAGCGGTTTCATCGACGGCACCGAGAACGCGTTGTTCACCAGCGCGTCCACCCGCCCGAACGTCTCGACGGTCTTCGCCACCAGATTCCGGACCGCCGCGTCGTCGGTGATATCGGTCGGCACGCACAGCGTCGCGCCCCCGGCGGCCTCGATCTCGGCGGCCACCTCGAGCAGCCGCGATGCGGTCCGCGCCGCCAGCACCACCGTCGCACCCGCGCCCGCGGCCTCGAGACAGATCGATCGGCCGAGTCCCGGGCCGACGCCGGAGACGACGATGACCTTTCCGTCCAGCAGTGCCCCGCTCATCCGAGCATCCTTTCGGCGAAAGCCCGCTGCCGGGCGCTGATCCGGTCGCGCCATCCGGCGGCGTCGATCCGGTTGTGGTCGAGGTGGGGGAGGTGTTCGGCGATCTCGTCGAACGGTACGAGCGTCACCGTCGGGCCGTCGGCCTCGGTCAGGGGACGGTCGGTGCGCTGCCAGCGGAACTGGAGGATGCCGCGGGTGCGGCCGGTGGTCTCGATCCAGTTGGCCAGGCCCGGGTCCTGTTTGCTCACCACCATGCGGATCAGACCGTCCGGGTCGACCTGGGCCTGGGTGTGGTTGAGGCTGGTCTGGTGGTTGACGTAGTCCAGCGAGATGTACCAGAGGCTGCCCAGCTGGAAACCCTGGTACGGCGCATCGGATTTCGGCACGGTGATCACCAGCGCCTGATCGTCGGCCAGGTCGAAGTGGCCCACCGACGAATACTGGGTGCTCAGCCCGCCCGGGGTGAGGCGGGGCGCGGTGAGGGTGTTCACCGGCAGGTCCAGGTAGAACCACTTGGGGAAGTTGAACCAGGTGTGCACGCGGGTGAGCAGCATCTTGGCGGCGGCACTGTAGCGTTTGCGCATCCGGGCCAGGTCCGGTTCGACCGGGGCAGTGCCGATGGTGTCGACGCGTTCGATCCGGATCGAGCCCTTGCGTTCGGTCCAGTCCCCGTAGACCTCGCGCACGGCCAGCATCGACGCGCCCTCGCCGAGGGCGAAATAGTCGGGCCCGGCGTCGCTCTTGGCGGGACCGAAGCGGATCGAGAAGCTGCCGTCCTCGGCGATCGGGATCCGCCGGTCGTCGAAGGCGTCCTCGCCGCCGGGGACCTCGGTCGCGGTGTAGTCGCCCTTGAGGACCTGGAAACTGAGGTCGACGGTGCTGCCGCGCACGCCGCTGACCACGTACTCGGCGCCGGGTTCGATATTCGCGTGATAGTAGAGCGTGTCCGGATTGTCCAGGCCCATCTTGGCGTAGGGGCCGGTGGAGGACACGAAATACGGGTGGCTGGTGCCGTGCGCGCCGGACAGCCGCAGGCAGGCGGCGACACTGGCGGCCAGATAGTCGTAGCCCTCGGCGAGATCGGCGTCGCTACGGACGAATTCGGCGTTCGCGATGAGCTGCTCGGCCTGGGCCACTGCGGCGGTGAAGGGCGCGGTGAGCGACGCCGGAGGCGTGGTGCTCCCGGCTTCGGTGGCGGTACTGGAGTGGGTCAACGGTCTGCGATTCCTAGCTCTCGGAGGATGTGGGCGGCGATCTCGGCGGGGGAGCCCAGATCGGGGGTGACGACCAGATCGGCGTGCTCGGGACGCTCGTAAGGCGAGCCGATCCCGGTGAAGCCGGGTAGTTCGCCAGCGCGGGCCTTGGCGTAGAGACCCTTGGGATCACGGCGCTCGCATTCGGCCAGCGACGTGTCGACGAAGACCTCGTGGAACGGCAGGTCCCGATCGGCGTGGGTGGTGCGCGCCGCGGCGCGCTGGGCGGCGAACGGGCTGATCACCGACACGATCGCCACCGCCCCCGAATCGGCGAACAGTGCGGCGACCTCGGCGACGCGGCGCACGTTCTCGTCCCGGTCGGCCGCCGAGAACCCGAGTCCGGCATTGAGGCCGTGCCGCAGATTGTCGCCGTCGAGCAGGTAGGCGGCCCGTCCCGCCGCGACCAGCGCGCGCTCCACCTCGACCGCGATCGTCGACTTGCCCGACCCCGACAGCCCGGTGAGCCAGACCGTCGCGCCCGCGTGCGCCCGGTCGGCGCGCCCCACCGCCGACCGGTGCCAGACCACCGTCGCGGCGGACGGGTGCGTGCCGGTGTCGCGGCCGGTGACCATGCCCGCGGCGACGGTCTGATCGGTCACCGGGTCGATGAGGATGAAGCTGCCGGTGCGCCGGTTCTCCCGGTACGGGTCGAACAGCAGCGGCTGCCTGCTGCGCAGCCGCACCCGGGCGATGTCGTTGAGCGACAACGTGTCCACGTCCTCGCGGCGGTGCAGCGTGTTCACGTCGAGCTGATAGTCGATGGCGGTGACCTCGGCGGGCGAGATCTGCGCCGCCGTGCGCACCAGGTAGTGGGCGCCCGGACGCAGTTCGGTGGTCTCGGAGAACCAGCACACCATCGCGTCGAGGTCGGCGCCCTGCTGCGGGCGATTGCCCGGGCGGGCCAGTAGATCACCACGGCCGATGTCGATGTCGTCGTCGAGGGTCAGCGAGATCGCCATGCCGGTGAACGCCTCGTCGACCTTGCTGCCGCCGGGCCCCCAGATCTCGCGCACCCGGGAGGTGTGTCCGGCGGGCAGTACCACCACCTCGTCGCCGGGTTTGAAGATGCCGCCCGCGACGGTGCCTGCGTAGCCGCGGTGGTCGAGGCCGTGCTGGGCCCGGATGACGTACTGGATCGGCAGGCGCGCGTCGATGAGATTGCGGTCCGAGGCGATGTGTACGTCCTCGAGGTGGCGCAGCAGCGGCGGGCCCGGATACCAGGGCATGTGCGCGGAGCCCTCGACGACATTGTCGCCGAGCAGCGCCGAGACCGGCACGAAGCTCAGATCGCCGACGGTGAGCTTCGCGGCGAAGGTCGCGAATTCGGCGCGGATCTCCTCGAATCGCTCCTGCGACCAGTCGACCAGGTCCATCTTGTTCACGCACACCACCAGGTGCGGGACGCCCAGCAGCGTGGCCAGGAAGGCGTGCCTGCGGGTCTGCTCGGAGACCCCGGCGCGCGCGTCGACCAGTATCAGCGCGAGATCGGCGGTGGACGCGCCGGTCACCATATTGCGCGTGTACTGCACGTGCCCGGGCGTATCGGCGATGACGAACTTGCGTCGCGGCGTGGTGACATAACGGTAGGCGACATCGATGGTGATGCCCTGCTCGCGTTCGGCCCGCAGCCCGTCGGTGACCAGCGCCAGATCCGCCACCGCGCCGCCGCGTTCGATGCTCACCCGCTCGATCGCGGCGAGCTGATCGTCGAACAGCGACTTGGAGTCGTGCAGCAGTCTGCCGATGAGGGTGGACTTGCCGTCGTCCACGCTGCCCGCGGTGGCCAGGCGTAATAGGTTGCGGCTCATCAGAAGTAGCCCTCTCGCTTGCGGTCTTCCATGCCGGTCTCGGAGATCCGGTCGTCGGCGCGGGTGGCGCCGCGCTCGGTGAGCCGGGTGGCGGCGGTCTCGGCGATGACCTTCGCGGCGGTGTCGGCCTCGCTCTCGACGCAGCCGGTGCAGGTGGCATCGCCGACGGTGCGGAAGCGCACGGTGGTTTCGATGGCGCGTTCGCCGGGGCGCGGGGTGACGAACCGGCCCGCCGAGAGCAGCATGCCGTCGCGTTCGACCACGGTGCGCCGGTGCGCGTAGTACAGCGTGGGCAGTTCGACGGCCTCGCGATCGATGTACTCCCAGATGTCGAGCTCGGTCCAGTTCGACAGCGGGAACACCCGGATGTGCTCGCCCGGCTGGTGCCTGCCGTTGTAGAGGTTCCAGACCTCGGGTCGCTGGGCGCGCGGATCCCATTCCCCGAACCGGTTGCGGAAGCTGAACACCCGCTCCTTGGCGCGCGCCTTCTCCTCGTCGCGGCGCGCGCCGCCGAACACGGCGTCGAAGCGGTGCTCGCCGATGGCGCGCAGCAGGGTGGTGGTCTGCAACGGATTGCGGGTGCCGCCGGGGCGTTCCACCACCCGGCCCGCGTCGATGTCGTCCTGGACCCGCGCCACCAGCAGGCGCGCGCCGGTGCGTTCGGCGGTGCGGTCACGGAAGGTGAGCACCTCGTCGAAATTGTGGCCGGTGTCCACGTGCAGCAGCGGAAACGGCAGCGGCGCTGGCCAGAAGGCGCGCCGGGCCAGGTGCAGCAGCACCGCCGAGTCCTTGCCGCCGGAGAACAGCAGCACCGGTCGTTCGAAGGTGGCCGCCACCTCCCGGAAGATGTGCACCGATTCGGCCTCCAGGGCCGCCAGGTGCGACAGCTCGTACCCCGTCCGCACTCGTTTCACCTACTTCGTTCGCGCAAGCGGCTGATCCAGCCACGGGCTTGCGATGTCGAATATTCGACGCTATTGTTCGATATTGTGACACCGACGATAAGCCGGGCCGAGGGCGCCGGTCAAGAGGTGACGGCGGATCCGGGTGCCGCCTCGCCGCCGACCCAGCGGGTCGTGAAGGTCATCGAGCTGCTCTCGCGCCATGCCACCGAACGGTTGTCGCTGGCACGGATCGTGCGTGAGGCCGGACTGTCCCGGGCGACCGCGCACGCCGTGCTCACCCAGCTGTGCGCCGACGGTTGGACCGTGCGCGACGAGGACGGCTGCTACGGCGTCGGCCTGCGGCTGCTCACCGTCGCCCGCCGGGCCGAGGCCGCCTTCCCGCTGCGCCATACCGCCGCGCCACACCTGCGCGGGCTGGCCGAACAGGCCGGGGTGCCGGTGTTCCTCGCCGAGCGCGACGGCACGAGCATCGTGGTCACCGAGGTCGTGGGTGACCCGTCGGCGGGCTGGATCCGGCCCGGTCGTCGGCTGCCGCTCGCGCCGCCGGTGTGCCGCGAGTTCGTCGCCTGGGCACCGGAATCCGAGCAGCGGGACTGGTTGGCGCTCGCCGACCCGGCCCACCGTGCCCGCCTGACGCAGGTGCTCGCCGAGATCCGCAGCCGCGGCTATTCGGTCGAACGGCTCGTCGACGACTCCACGCCGATGCTGGAAGCGCTGGCGGGACTGCGTGATTCACCGATCACCGCAGCCCTGCGCGCCCAGCTCGGCTCGGTCATCACCGAGCTGATCACCATCGACTACCTGCCCGCCGAACTCGGCGCGGAGAACGCCGTGGTGACCCTCGCCGCGCCGATCCGCGACGAGCGCGGCAGCGTCGTCGCCTCGGTGGTCGCCTGCCCGGACACCCGGCTGTCGAGTCGCGCGCTGAGCGATCTCGGCGCGGCGACCGTCGCCGCGGCCGAACGCATCCGCGTGGGCGCGCCGGTGGTCGCCGGTGAAGTGACGCTCGGGGGACCCGTTCTCGGGTGACGCCGTTTAGGCTGAAAGGGGACCCTGGCCGACGCGTTGTCGGGCAGGTGATGAGGAGGGAACAGCTCGTGGCGGACAATGTCGATCGGTGGTGGGAAGCGCCCGGATTCTCGGAGCCACCACCGGAGCAGCAACCGGGCACCCCTCCCGGCCAACCACCCACCCCACCACCGGGCGCGAATTCGACTGTCCTGTACGGCGCTGGCCAAGCCCCACAGCCCACGGCTCCGCCCGGATCAGGGCAGTTCGCCCAGCCCACCTTCCCGCCACCCCAGGGCGACCAGCCAGGTGCGAACTCGACGGTGCTCTACGGTGCGGGCCAGGCCCCGCAGCCGACGGCTCCGCCGCAAGCCGGGTCCGGGCAGTTCGCCCAGCCAGGTTTCCCGCCGCCGGAGCGGCCGGGCGCGAATTCGACCGTGTTGTACGGCGCGGGCCAGGCTCCCCAGCCGATGGCACCTGCCGGGTCGGGGCAGTTCGCTCAACCGACCTTCCCGCCGCCCGAGCAGCCGGGCGCGAATTCGACGGTGCTCTACGGCGCGGGTCAGGCGCCGCAGCCCATGGCACCGGGTGGTTCGGGGCAGTTCGCGCAGCCCGCGCAGGGGTACGGGAACCCGAATGTTCCTGCGGGATACGGTCATCCGGCGCCCGGCTATCAGGGTGGCTATCCGCAGCAGCCAGGCCAGCAGCAGTTCGGCCCGGCCTATGGCCAGCAGCCCTACGGCTACGCGCCCCAGCAGCCGCCGCGCAAGAGCAATACCGGGGTGATCGTCGCGGTCGTCGGCGTGGTGGTGGCGCTGGTTGTGGTGGTCACGCTCGCGGTCGTCCTCGGCGGCAAGGAGCCCGACGAGACCACCGTCGCCGCGACCACGACGGTGACCACGACCGCGCCGCTGACCGGGACCACCACCGCGCCGGTCTCACCGGGCGCGCAGGGTGTGCTCATCCCGGCCTATCGGGTCGCCTACGACGTGCCCGCGAGCTGGTCGATCGCCTCGGCCGCGGACACGATGGACTTCGTCAGCCTCAGCGGCAGCATCTCCGGTCGCGGCCGCACCTTCGAGGGCGAGGACTACTGCCCCGGCTCGGCGTACCGGGGCCTGGCCGGGGTCACCACGGTCGACGAGACCGATCTGGCAGCGGCGGCCACCAAGGTGGCGACCGTCGCGGCCGAGGGCGGGTACTCGAGCTCGACCCACCACGGCCGCACGGTGCCCACCGCGCTCACCACCGCCAGCGGAGTCGTCGGGCAGTTCGTGGAGGGCGGCGGCCCGTGGACACCCTCGGCGCCCGGCTGCACCGCCAACTCGTACTCGGTCTACTCCTTCGCGTTCAAGAACGCCGCGGGCACGGTGCTGGCCCTGGCGATCCTCATCGACCGTGGCACCTCGGGCGAACTGCCCCGCGACCAGGCCAGGGCGATGATCGACAGCCTGCGCTTGGTGTAGCTGCTCGGTGTGGCTACTGCGCCGAGCTGCCCGCGTCCGGCAGCTCGGCGTAGAACTCGCGCAGCGCGGTGGTGATCCCCGTGAAGACGCGGTGCGCGGCGGCCAGATCGGCGTCGGGCAGCTCGGCCAGCGCGGCCCGGGTGCGTGCGCTGAGCGGGCCGAAGAAACCGGCGGCGACTGTCATGCCGTGCTCGGTGTAGCCGAGGTGGGCCCGTCGCCGATCGGTGGGGTCGGGGATCCGCGCGAGATGACCGGATTCGATCATGCGCTCGACCAGATAGGTCACCGCGGGCGCGGACACGCCCATGAGCTTGCTGAGTTGGCCCGCGGTGAGCGGCGCGCCTTCGGCCTCGGCCGTCGCGATGTGTGTCAACGCGCGGAAATCGTTGGGGCGCAGATTGTTCGAGCGGGCGAAGACGTGCCCGATCTGCTCGGAGATCGCGGTCAGCGCGCGCAGATCGCGAGCGATCCCGGTCTCCAGTTCGGTCCGGCCGTCCGGCTCGGTGTTCGCGGCGTCCACCCGCTGCCTCCTCTCGCTTCCGGCAGTGAGCTTAACCGGTGACGGCCCCGGCATTGCCGATTAGTTAAGTATCTGAAATAGTTCACCGCGTGATGCGAGTGAGCGAGGAACAGGGATGGGACCGGTTCGCCGGGCTGGTCACCGGTCGGCGATCGTGGGCCGTTCTGCTGGCGGTGGTCGCGGCGGCGATGGCCGTCATCGCGCTGGCGGGCGGCAACGACAGCGCGGGCCAGGCGCCGGTCTCGCTACCGTCGTCGGCGGAAGCGGCGAAGGCGGCCGCCGCGGCGGACGAGTTCCCGAACGCGGGGGAGTCGGCCGCGATCCTGGTGGCGACCCGCACCGATGACAGCACCCTGACCCCCGCCGATCTCACGGCCCTCGAGGCCGCCCTCGACCGCGCGGACGTCCCCGCGACCGAGGGACGACCCCGCCTCTTCCCCGCCCCCGACGCCCACGCGGCACTGGCCCCGATCCCGATCTCCGCCGACCTCAACGGATTCGCCCTCACCGACCGCGTCGACGCGCTGCGCACCGCCGTCACCACCGATCTGCCCGCCGACCTGCGGGTGCAGGTGACCGGCGGACCGGCCTTCGGTGCCGATATCGCCGATTCGTTCTCCGGCGCCAACACCCTGCTGCTCATCGTGACCGCCCTGGTGGTGATGGCGCTGCTGATCCTCACCTACCGTTCCCCGGTGCTGTGGCTGGTCCCACTGACCGTCGTCGGGCTGGCCGACCGCGTGGCGACCAGCGTCGGCACCGCCCTGGCTCACCTGACCGGCCTGACCTTCGACGGCTCGACCGCGGGCATCACCAGCGTGCTGGTGTTCGGCGCCGGAACGAACTACGCGCTGCTGCTGGTCTCGCGCTACCGCGACGAACTGCACCGCCACACCGATCACCGCCTGGCGCTGCGCGCCGCCGTCCGACACGCCGCACCCGCGATCGTGGCCAGCAATATCACCGTCGTGCTGGCCCTGCTGACGCTGCTGCTCGCCCTGCTGCCCAATACCCGCAGCCTCGGCGCGTTCGCCGCCGCCGGACTCGTCGTGGCCCTGATCTTCGTCCTCACCGCGCTGCCGCCCGCCCTCGCGCTGTGCGGTCGCCGGATCTTCTGGCCGTTCGTCCCGGCCGCCGACGGCGAGGACCCCGCCGAACGCGGCGTGTGGGCGGCCGTGGCCACGCGGGTGGTGCGGCGTCCGGCCGTGGTCGCGGGTGCCGCCGGGGCGGTGCTGGTGATCTTCGCGACCGGATTGTTCACGACCGATATCGGTCTCTCGCGCACCGAACAGTTCCGGGTCGAGGCCGAATCCGTCGACGGTCTGCGCACCATGGCCGAACACTTCCCGTCCGGCACCGCCGATCCGGCCACGGTCATCGCGAACACCACCGCCACCGTGCCCGTGCAAGCCGCACTCGACGAGGTGCCGGGCGTTTCGCGCGCCACGGTGAACGGAGAATCCGACAGCGGAACCACCCGCTGGTCGGTGGTGCTCGAGGCCGAACCCGGTTCGGCGGAGGCGTTCTCGACCGTCGAGGCGATCCGGAGCGCGGTGGGGTCGGTGCCAGGGGCGTCCGCGCTCGTCGGCGGTTCCGACGCCGAGGCCCTCGACATCCGCGATGCCGCGCGGCGGGACCAGGCGCTGGTCATCCCGCTGATCCTGGCGGTCGTCCTGCTGGTGCTGCTGGTGCTGTTGCGCGCCGTCCCGGCGGCCGTGCTGCTGGTCGGTGTGACGGTGCTCAGTGCGCTCGCGGCGCTCGGCGCTGGCAGCTGGATGAGTCACGCGGTCTTCGGGTTCCCGGCGCTGGATACCAATGTGCCGCTGTTCGGCTTCCTGTTCCTGGTCGCCCTCGGCGTGGACTACACGATCTTCCTGGTGACCAGGGCGCGCGAGGAGGCGGCCACCCACGGCACCACCCGGGGCATGGTGCGCGCGGTCGCGTCCACCGGCGCGGTGATCACCAGCGCCGGTGTGGTTCTCGCGGCGGTGTTCTGTGTGCTCGGCGTGCTGCCGCTCATCACCCTCACCCAGCTGGGCATCGTCGTCGGCCTCGGCATCCTGCTGGACACCTTCGTGGTCCGCACCCTGGTGGTCCCGGCCCTGTTCGCGCTGCTGGGCGACAAGGTCTGGTGGCCCACGAAACCTCGCGGGGCGGTGACGGACCCTACCGTCTGACACACGGTCCCGGAAACGACGACGGCCCCGCTCCCGGTGCGAACCAGGAGCGGGGCCGTGCGGTCGACTCAGCCCGCGGACTTCTCCGTGCTGCGGATCTCCACGATCGGCAGCACCAGCGCGGCGGGCGCGCCCTCGGGCACCACCGGCCGCACCGGGGCGACCGGCGCGATCCGCGAGTATCCGGCGCTCTGCTCGGGCCGGGTGTCCACCTCGCCCTTGTTGGGCCAGTACGCGGCGGCGCGCTCGGCCTGCGCGGTGATGGTCAGCGACGGGTTCACACCCAGGTTCGCCGACACCGCGGCACCGTCGACCACGCTCAGCGTCGGATAGCCGAACACCCGGTGGTAGGCGTCGATCACGCCGTGCTCACGGTCGGCGCCGATGGCCGCGCCGCCCAGGAAGTGCGCGGTCAGCGGGACATTGAACACCTCGCCCCAGGTGCCACCGGCGACGCCGCCGATCTTCTCCGCCACCCGGCGGGTGACATCGTTGCCCGCGGGAATCCAGGTCGGATTCGGTTCGCCGTGTCCCTGCTTGGAGGTCAGCTTGCGCCTGCCGAACAGGCCACGCTTGGTGTAGGTGGTGATCGAGTTGTCCAGGTGCTGCATCACCAGCGAGATGATGGTGCGCTCGCTCCAGTTCTTCACGCTCAGGAACCGCAGCATCAGCAGCGGATGCAGCAGCACGATGCCCAGGAAGCGCAGCCAGCGGGGGATCTTGCCCCCACCGTCGACCATGAGCGTCTGCATCAGGCCCATGGCGTTGGAGCCCTTGCCGTAGCGCACCGGTTCGACGTGGGTGTCGGGGGTGGGGTGGATCGAGGAGGTGATCGCCACGCCCTTGGTGAAGTCCTGGCCGGGCGCGAGGGTCTTGGTCGCCGCTCCGACGATGGACTCGGAGTTGGTGCGGGTCAGCAGGCCCAGCTTGTCGGAGATGTCGGGCAGCGCGCCTTCGTCCCGCATGGCGTGCAGCAGCTTCTGGGTGCCGAGAGTGCCCGCGGCCAGCACGACCTGCTTGGCGGTGTAGGTCTTGGGGTCCTTGCGGACCCAGGCGCCGGTGCGCTCGGTCGCGACATCCCAGGAACCGTCGGGCAGCGGGCGCAGCGCGCTCACCGTGGTCATCGGAATGACCTGTGCCCCGGCCTGTTCGGCGAGGTACAGGTAGTTCTTCACCAAGGTGTTCTTGGCGCCGAACTTGCAGCCGACCATGCAGTCGCCGCATTCGACGCAGCCGGTGCGCTGCGGGCCGACGCCGCCGAAGTACGGGTCGTCCACGGTCTTGCCCGGCTCGCCGAAGAACACGCCGACCGGGGTCTGTACGAAGGTCTCGCCGACGCCCATGTCCTCGGCGACGGACTTGAAGATCTCGTCGGCGGGCGTCATGTGCGGGTTCTGCACGACACCGAGCATCTTCTTCGCGCGCTCGTAGTAGGGGGTCAGCTCTTCGCGCCAGTCGGTGATCTCACGCCACTGGGCGTCGCGGAAGAACGGCTCCGGCGGGACGTAGAGGGTGTTGGCGTAGTTCAGCGAACCACCGCCGACCCCGGCGCCGCCGAGGATCAGCACATCACGCAGCGGATGGATGCGCTGGATCCCGAAACAGCCCAGTTTGGGCGCCCAGATGAACTTGCGCAGGTCCCAGCTGGTCTTGGGCAGTTCGTCGTCGGCGAAACGGCGGCCCGCCTCGAGAATGCCGACCTTGTAGCCCTTCTCGACCAGTCGCAGCGCGGTGACACTGCCACCGAATCCTGAACCGACGATCAAGACGTCGAAATCGGTGGTCCGCTCGGACATAGAGGAGCTCCTCGGTCGTGTCAACAGTGACGCCGGTAACGCTAACGCCGACAGTATGGACTGTCAACGTAGGTAACCCTCGGCTCTCTATGCTGGTCGCGTGCCCCGATACACCCGTGCCCAGCTCGCCGACATCAGCGGCGTCGCGGCGCGCACGATCCGCTACTACCACTCGCTCGGCGTGCTGCCCAAACCCGGCCGCGCGGGCAAGGAAGTGGTGTACACCGACGAGCATCTGGACCGCCTACGCGACATCGTCGCCATGCAGGCCCGCGGGCTACGGCTCGACGCGATCCGCGAGGTGTTCGACGCCGAACCCCAGCCGGGTGCCACCGGCGACTGGCGCTCGCTGTTCGACCCGCGCGTCGGCCCGGCCGAGGCACACGCCGCCACGATCGACGACGCCGAACTCACGGCGCTGCTGGTCGACCGCGACGGCGACACGCTCACCGAACTCGTCGCCGCGGGCTACCTCGAGCGCCGCGACGATCGCTGGTACGTGCACGACCGCACCATGCTCGAGGCCGCGCTGGTGCTCTACGACGTCGGCATCGACATCGCGCTCAGCGGCGTGCTGCGCACCCTGATCCACGGCAGGCTCGCCACCCTGGCCGACGACGTCGTCCGCACCGTGCGCGACGCGGCGGGAGCCGGAGGCTACGGCGGCGAAGGCGTCGCCGTCGACCTGGACCGTTTCCGCGACCGGCTGCTCGCCATGGCCTGGGGCGTCGCGGGCGCCACCTTTGCCGCCGAGATCCAGCGGGCCGCGGGGGAGGACGACACGATCCAGCGCCGCGATCTGTCCGGTGCCACCGGTGGGTGATGATCGGGGGATGAGCTCTCCCGGCCCCCGCGCCCGTGCCCGCGCCCAGACCATCGCCGACATCAAGCGCGTCGGCCGCGAGCACCTGGCCTCCCAGGGCGCCGCGGCGCTGTCGTTGCGCGCGGTGGCCCGCGACCTGGGCATGGTGTCCTCGGCGATCTACCGATACGTGCGCAGTCGCGACGAGCTGCTGACCCTGCTCGTGGTCGACGGCTACAACGCCCTCGGCGACGCCGTCGACACCGCGCTGGCCGAGGCCCCCGCCGACCCGGCCGTCCGTTTCCGCACGGCCGCGCGCGCGGTGCGGACCTGGGCGCTGGCCGAGCCGGCGTGGTACGGCCTGCTCTACGGTTCCCCGGTCCCCGGCTACGCCGCGCCCTCCGAGGACACCGTCGCCCCCGGCATCCGGGTGATCGGCGCGCTGCTGACCATCATCGACGACGCTCACCGCGCTGGCCTGCTCACGCCACCCGCGCCCGAACCGGCGCTCTCGCCGCGCACGGCCGCCGACTTCGCCACGATCCGCGAACAGTTCGGCCTGACCGTGCCCGACGGCCTCATGACCGCCGCGCTCACGGCTTGGACGACCCTGTTCGGCGCGGTCAACTTCGACGTGTTCGACATGTACGGCGCCGACACCTTCGCCGACCGCGCCGAGGTGTTCGATCGGCAGGTCGATCAGCTGTGTCACCTGCTCGGATTCGGTGACGGGGGCGGGGATCGGCGGGGACCGGCGAGGTGATTCCGGATCTACCCGACCGATCGGTACGGTAGCGGGAAAGGTATTTCCCGCGGTATGTGGGGTGAGGAATGTAGGACCGGCGGCGATGGCCGCCAACGAACGGGAGTGCCCGAGTGAATTCTCGCGAGGAGATCTTGCGCCGCGTCCGCGACGGGCTGCTCGACCTACCCGACGACGAGCGCCGGGTGCCCATGCGGCGCGCCTCCGGCGCCGCCGCCGATGTCGATCCGGCCGAACGCGCCGCCGTGCTCGCCCGCTTCGCCGACCGCCTGCGCGCGCACGGATCACTGGTCCGCACCGTCGACCTGGCCGGACTGCCCGCCGCCGTGGCGGATGTGCTCTACGGCATGAGCGTCACCTCGGTCCAGGCCGCCGTGGAGCCGGGTCCGGCCTGGCTCGATCACTGGGCCAGCGCGCCGGGACATCGGGTCGTGCACGGCGGCGCGGCCTCGGCGGGCAGCGGGGACGCCGTCGTGCGCGACGCGGTCGCGGGGGAAGCCTCCGGCGGTTCGCTGGCACTCGAGGTCGACGGGGCGCCTGCGGTGTCGGAAACGGTGCCGCAGGTGTGCGTGGTCCGGGCCGACCGCGTCTTCGGGTCTCTGCCCGATGCGCTGGACCGGCTGGACCCCCGACGTCCGCTGATCTGGCTCGGCGGGCCCGGTGACGCCGAAATGGCCCGTCAGCTGGTGGTTCTGCTCGTCGAGTAGCCGCTCGTCTCGATGTGGACTCGCCGGGCGCCGGGGGTTGTCTGGGACCTTAAGTCTCAGTTATTCTCGGTAGCACCGGTGTGACGGCGCTAACAGCGCGCCCACCCGGACGCGAACCGAGGAGGCACCGATGACGCTGACCGAATCGAGCCGCGGCGGACTCATCACCGAGGAGTACCGAGATGCGCTGGCGACCCTGTCCCAGGGGTCGGTGGACCGGCATTTCGATCCCTACCTCGACATCGACTGGGATTCGCCCGAGCTCGCCATCGACCCGAACGACCCACGGTGGGCACTGTCCCCCGACGTCGACCCGTTGGGCGCCACCCAGTGGTACCGCGATCAGCCGCTCGAACGGCAGATCGCGATCGGCAAGTGGCGCACCGCCAACGCGATCAAGGTCGGTGCGGCCTTCGAGAGCATCCTCATCCGCGGGATGATGCAGTACGCGATGAAGCTGCCCAACGGCTCGCCGGAATTCCGCTACTGCATGCACGAGATGACCGAAGAGTGCAACCACATCCAGATGTTCCAGGAGCTGGTGAACCGCATCGGCGTGGACGTCCCCGGTATGCGGCCGCTGTTCCGGGCGCTCTCGCCGCTGATCGGTGTCGCGGGCGGCTACGCCTACGCGATCCTGTTCATCGGCATCCTCGGTGGCGAGGAACCGATCGATCACTACCAGAAGGCGGTGATCCGCGAGGGCGAGCGGATGCCCCCGATGGTGTTGCGCACCATGCAGATCCACATCGCCGAGGAGGCCAGGCACATCTCCTTCGCCGGTGAGTTCTTGGCGGTGCACGTCGCGCGGATGGGCAAGTTCAACCGAGGTGCCTGTTCGGTGGCGTTCCCGATCGCCATGCGCTGGCTGGCCGGGGAGATCATGGCACCGCCGCGTTCGTTCGCGCGCGAGTTCGACATTCCGCGCGAGGTGATCGAGCAGGCGTTCTGGAAGTCCGAGCACTCGCGGCGGATCCTGTCGGGCTACTTCGGTGACATGCGCAAGCTCGCCGACGATCTGGGCCTGATGAATCCGGTGGCCAAGCGGCTGTGGAACGCGCTCGGTGTGGGTGGTCCGGCCTCGCGCTACCGCAGCGAGCCCGAACGGCACGGGCACCGCGTGGCCTGAGAGCCGCTCAGTTGCCCGACATCAGCTGGTTGAGGACCGTGGTGAACGGCTGCTCGGCGTCGAGGGTGAGCCCGTGGCGCCGGGCGACGCCGTCGACGACGTGCCAGGCGTAGTCGGCGACTTCCTCGATCAGCTGGTCCCTGGTGAGCGTCGGATCGGGATCGCCCGCCCAGCGGGTGACGGTGGCCTCGGTCATCGACACGATGGCGAAGGTCATCGTGTCGGCCGAGCCGTCGTCGGCCACGCCGACCACCCCCGCCAGGCCGGTGATCAGGGCTCGGGTCGAGGCCGCGATCGACGCGATGAGGGCGGTCATCGCGTCGACGTCGGGGTCGGCCTCCGAAGGCCCGGTGCGCAGAAACTCGTGCAGGCGCGGATGATCCTGGATCCAGGTGACCACCCCGCCCACAGTGCGCACCAGGATCTGATGGATCGAGCCGTCGCCGATGTCGAGGGCGTCCTCGATGTCGGAGGCGAAACGATCGGCGATCTCGCTACGGATACGTCGATCGAGCTCGTCGCGCCCGGCGAACTGCCGGTACACCACCGATTTCGCGAGACCCGCGTTCTCGGCGATCTGCACGATCGACACCTCGCCGCCCGCCGGTGTCCCCTCGAGCAATTCGATGGCCGACAGCACGATGCGTTCGCGGCGGCTGTCATTGTGCGGCTGCCATCGGGCTTGCCTGCCGCTCACGGCGCTGGACGGGCGTGACGTTGCGCTCGACATCCGCCCGAGTGTAGAGGACACGCGCCCCGCCGATTTCGTGATCGGCTCGGGCGGGCCGGTTGTCGCCGCTAGCGGGGCACGGTCACCGGGTCGGTGCAGCTGCGTGGCGCGTCCACCAGGGAGCACACGGCCACCGGCCGGGTGGGCCGGTAGTCGGGCGTGACGCCGTTGGCGGCGGTGATCTGCCGGTAGGCCGCGACCGCGTCGGTGGGTCGGCGGGTCAGGGTCGGATCGGTCAGTACGTCGACGGTGTAGAGGCCGAATCGTGGTGTGTAGGAGCCCCATTCGTAGTTGTCGGTCAGACTCCAGTAGTTGTAGCCGATCACCGGGATCCCGTCGGCCACAGCCCGCTGCAACCAGTACACGGTGTCGCGCAGCGAGTCGGCTCTGGTGTATCCGTCGGCGCGCGGGAGACCGTTCTCGGTGGGGATGCCGTTCTCGATGATGTAGAGCGGCTTGCCCGGGAAGCGGCGCGCGTAGTGGTCGAGGGCGTAGTAGATACCTTCGGCTTGCAGCGGCATGGTCCAGAGCTGGTCGAAGTCGGGAACGCGCAGGTCGGTGGGGGAGACGCCGTAGTAGTAGTCGATGCCGATGTAGTCCAGCCGCGGTGCCATCCGATCCAGCAGCGTCCCGCTGATCGCGTCGTCGACCGCCGGGATATAGGCGACATTGCTGGTGACCTTCGCGTGGGGCTGCACGGTGTGGATGTAGTCGTAGATGCTGTTGTGCGCCTGGGCGATCCGCTCGGCCATCACCGGCAGATCGGCCGGGCCGATGCCACCGTGGCGAAGTTCGTTGACCAGGTACATGGTGGGTTCGTTGAAACTCACCCACAGCGGGTCGGCGTCGGCGAAACGGTCCACCACGCGCCGGGCGTTGCTCAGCCAGTTCGCCACCATCTCCGAGTCACGCCAGCCGCCCCTGTCGGCGGCCCAGCCGGGATAGACCCAGTGATCGAGCGTGAGCATCGGGCGCATGCCCGCCGCGACGATCGCGTCCACGACCTCGTCGTAGAAGGCGAGACCCTCTTCGTCCCAGATCCCGGGCCGCGGTTGCACCCGCGCCCATTCGATACCCACGCGATAGACCCGCACCCCGAGTTCGGCGGCGAGAGCGATGTCGGAGCGGAACCGGTGGCGGAAGTCCACGGAATTCAGATAGGGGTCCTCGGTGCTGCCGGACTCCGCGTACCGGCGCCAATTGCTGTCCGGCGCGTCACCTTCGGACTGGAAGCCGGAAGCGGCCACGCCCCAGAGGAATTCGGCGGGCATCGGTGCCAACTGCTCGGGTGCGGGTGGGCGGGCGAGCGCGGGGGAGGTGCTGGTGGTGAGAAGCGCCGCGGCGGTCAGGGCGACCGTGGCGAGGATGCGGCGACCGCTGGGGGAGGGCATGACACTCCTGGCAGTTCGAAGGACGGGGGAGTGCGCTTCAGTGTGGGGTATCGAGGGCGGGGAATGAGGGAGGAACCCAGGCGCGCCGTCATCGAGCACTTCCAGTTATCACATCTAGTTACGTAGATATGCGCATTTAGACATGTATCTCACCCTTGCTGCCCCCCATAACCAGACCCACACATGTCCTCACCGCCACAACGCTCTCATCAAGGAGGGGAGGGGGTGAGTTGCCTCTCACGTACGCCTTGTGAGTGGGTGCAATGGTCTGGCTCGAGCCAGGATTCGAGGATGGTGTGGAATCCCTTGCCGGGCATCGCGCGCGTGTTCGCCGAACAGCCGTGGGTGATGCGTGGGGCCGGTGTCGTCTTGCCCGCGGAGCGGTTGTTGCGCTCGCTCAGCGGTGGCAGGTGGGGTGTGCTCGATCTGGCCGGGCTGCCGTCGATCGAGATCACCGTGGTGGGCCGCAAGTCGGGCCAGCCGCGCACGACCTCGCTGCTGTGCGTGCCCGACGGCGACGGCTTCTATCTCGTCGGGTCGAACTGGGGCCGCCCGGAGCATCCGGCTTGGTCGGCCAACCTGCGCGCGGCCCGCACTGCCTCGGCCCGTTTCGACGGCAGCGCCTCGTTCCCGGTGACGGTCGCCGAGATCACCGGCGTGGAACGCAAACGGGTCTGGGACCTGGTGGTCGAGTTCTGGCCCGGCTACGAGATGGAGTTCCAGCGTTCCGGCGGCCGCGAATTCCGTATCTTCCGGCTGGACCGCATTCTCTGACGGTCGCGGCTATCCCGATCGCGGGAGCGTCAGCCGCATCTCGAATTCCTGCCGTGGATCCTGCTCCGAGACGGCCCCCGCGACACCGGTGCGCCGAAAGCCGTGCCGGTGATACAGGCGTTCGGCGCTGTCGTTGCCCTCGGACACCTCTAGCCGGATCTCGTCGTAGCCGCTCACCGACGCCCAGTCGATGACGGAGCGAACGAGCAGCCCGGCCACCCCGCTGCCGCGCGCCTCGGGCGCCACCCACATCGAGATCAGGTGGATCACACCGTTCTCGTCGACCGCGCCGACGGTTCCGAGATCCCGATCCTGGGTGCTGGCGAGGAACTGGGTGCGGACGGCGAGCAGATCGCGCCAGTCCTGATCGGTGCGATCCTGAGCCCACGCCAGCGTGGACCCGAACGCGTACGGGGCCTCCGCCAGCGCGAGCAGTCGGATCCGTCGGAACCGGCGCCAGTCCTCGGAGCCGAGCTGGTGGATACGAACCGACTCGAGATCCATGACGTGTGTACCTCTGAAACTCTCGGTGGACAGGATGGCTCGCGCTCAGAGGCCGAGCTTGGTGACCGCGTTGTCGTCGAGGGGGTTGGCGGTGCGGATATAGCCGTGCACGGTGCGGGGGTTGGCCCAGCGGCCCTGGCGCATGATCTCGCGGTCGCTGGCGCCGCCGAGGGCGGCCTGGGTGGCGAATCCGGCGCGCAGCGAGTGGCCGGAGAACAGGTCGGGGTCCAGGCCCGCGCGGGCGGCATACCGTTTGACGAGTTCGGCGACGGCGCGTCCGGACAGGGCGGTGGGCGCGATGGCTCCGTGCCGGTTGATGCTGGGCAGCAGGGCGCGACCGGGGTCGGTGCTCAACGCGGTGCCGGTGAAGCCGTGGCAGCGGTGGATGGCGGTGTCGGCCGGTGGGTGCTCGCCGGTCCAGGCGCGGACCGCGAGGTCGCCGCCGTCGGCGTGGATCTCCAGCAGCCGGACCCAGTCGGCGTAGGCGCAGACGGGGCAGGTGCGGGGATGGGTGCCGCGTGGCAGGGCGACGCGCTGTTCGGCGGCGCCGGTGGGGTCGGTCTTGGTAGTCGGCAGGTGCACGATCAGCAGGGGCTCGCCCGTGGCGTGGTCGGTGCGTACATGGACGTCGCTGATCCGCAGTCCCGCGAGTTCGCTGCGGCGCAGCGCGCCCGCGAAGCCGATCAGCAGGGCGAGCCGGTCGCGACGGCGGGCGGGTTCGGTGGGCCACCCCGGCGCGGGGAGTTCGCCGAGCAGCTGGTCGAGGGTATGCAGCAGGACCGGCCGTTTGCGGGTGGGTGGCGTGCGTCGGGTGCGGCGGATGCCGCGCAGCGTGAGGCGGACGACGTCGGATCGGGTCGGCGAGGGCAGGCCGTTGGCGGCGTGCACGGCGGCGATGGCGGCGGACTTGCGGTCCAGGGTCGCGGGGCTGAAGGCCCAGCTGCCGTTGTCGCGGCGGGTGTCGGCGCAGGCGGCGAGGTAGACGGCGACGTCGAGGGGGTCGGCGGGTAGCGCTTGCCGGTGTTCGGCCTGGCACCAGCCCGCCCAGGCGATCCAGTCGGTGCGGTAGGCGCGCAGGGTGTTGGCCGATTGCGAGGCTTCCAGGTAGCGGCCGAGGGCCCCGGCCTGCTGGTCGTCGAATCGTTCGCGGACCAGGCGCAGGGCGGCGGTGTCGACCAGGACGCTGCGCACTCCCCGGCGCAGTTCGGTGCGGACCTGTTCGGGTACTACGACCGCCGCGTCGCCGTCCACGCCCCTCCTGGCTGTTTCAGTGTGCCGACGGGTCGATCCTAGTCGCCGACACCGCGGTCAGGGCAGTTCGGCGAGTTCGGCGAGCTGGGTGTGGATGTAGGCGGCGAGGCGGTGCCGGGCCGCGGTGGTGAGGAAGCTGGTGTCGCCGAGCCGGGGGAAGTGGTCGTCGACGGTGTCGGTGGTGTCGGGCGTTTCGCCGACGAGTTCGAGACGTGCCGGATGCTGCTGGGGGAGAGGAACATTCGGTTCGTCCGGGTCGGTGGTTGCTGCTCCGGTACGTACCATGCCCCGACCATAACGTTTTGATTGCGGCCGTTGCCAACATGATAGGCCCTGGAGTGATGACCGCCACGTTTTGCGCCGCGAGGTTCTGACCGATCATGGATCGATGCTGTTCGTCCTCGCCGATGGCGAGATCCGTTTCGCGAACTACCCTTTCGCGGGCGCGTCCGTGTATCCCGAGGGCGTGGTCCCGGCCGCCGAGATCCGTGACGTCGATCCGCGTGGCTGGCCGCCGGAAATCCGCACTGTGCGCGGGGAGACCCTGTTCCTGCCCCGGGTGGACGAGGCGGAGCTCGTGGCGTTCTGTGAGGCGAACACGATCCCGGTGCGCCAGCGTCCTGATGTGTGGTCCGATCTGCTCGAACCGTTCCTGGATACGACCTTCGACCCGGAGCACGAGCGGAAGACCGAGCAGCGTTTGCAGCGCGCTGGCCTGTCACCGGCGCAGATCGTGGCGATCCGGCAGCGGGTGGAACGGGCGATGCTGTCGTACAACTTCGACAGCATGCTCTGGGATTGGGTGAACCTGGGTCTGTTCGACCTGCTGTCCGCCGCGGCCGGAGTGCTGGCCCGGCCCGCGGCCGCCGCGACGCTGGGTGATCCGGTGCGCCTCTACGCGTGGGCGATGCGGGTGGCCGAGGGGCAGGCCGACGAGCTCGGGTGAGCGTTCAGCACGCCTGGGCGGCCGGTTCGGGTAGCGCGGCCTCGCGCACATAGTCCGCGACGGGGCTGAGCTGGAGCACCATCGGCATCCGTCGGGTGAGCGCGGGCGGGCCGTGGAACTGCACGCGACCGGTGCGCTGGGCGTGCGCGAGTGGCATGCGGCCCAGCCACACTTCGTAGAGTCCGGCGACATCGGCGACGACGGTGACGTCGACCGGGTAGCCGGGGTCGGTTTCGCAGACCGACGGGATTCCCGCCTCGATGACGATCCAGAATCGGCGCACGTCGTCGGTGAACCTGATCTGCAGGACCTGACGGCGGCCGGGCAGGGCGGTGGTGTCGAGTCGCTGGTGCATCCACCACACCAGCAGGGTGGCGTCGAGTTCGTCCTCGCGGGGCGCGCCGAAGGTCCAGCGCGCACCCCATTCGCCCAGGCCGAACAGGATCGGTTCGAGCGCGCTGCCCGCCTCGGTGAGCAGGTGTTCGGTGCCGATCTTCTCGAGCAGACCGGCACGTTCGAATTGGCGCAGGCGTTTGGCGAGCAGGCTGCGCGACAGGCCGGGCAGGCCGCGGGCGAGGTCGTTGAAGCGGGTGGTGCCGACGAACAGATCGCGCAGGATGAGCAGCGACCAGCGTTCGCCGAGCACGTCGAGGGCGCGCGAGATCGGGCAGTACTGGCCGTAGCCTGCGGTGGGGTCGGTCATGGTCACCTCGTCGACGGGGTCTATTTCTTGTACCGGGTGGGTCCACTTTCTGGACTATCTGGTTATCGCGGCGCTTTCTACGTTCGAAACATGACTTCCACGATTTCTGACTCCACGTCCGTCGTCGACCGCGTCGCCCTGGCCCGCGAGATCGGCGAATCCCTGCGTCCCGAGGTCCCCGAGCGGGACCGCTCCGGCGAGATCTCGGTCGCCGCGTTCGACCGGTTGCGATCGAGCGGCTTGTCGGCGGCCCTGGTGCCCGTCGAGTTCGGTGGCGGGGGCGCGACCCATGCGGAGATGGGCGCGATTCTGCGTGAGCTCGGCAGGCACGACCCGTCGACGGCGGTGGCCTTCGCCATGCACGCGCATCTGGTGGCCGCGCAGGTGTGGCGGCACAAGCACGGCGTGGACGCCTCGGCGGTGTTCGCGAAAGTGGCCGCCGGGGCGATCCTGGTGAGTACGGGCGCCTCGGACTGGGTCGATTCCAATGGTGAGGCCGAGCGGGTCGAGGGCGGCTACCGGGTGAGTGCGCGCAAGGCGCCCGCGAGTGGCTGCGAGGTCGGCGACGTGTTGGTGACCAGCGTCCGCTTCGGCGAGGAGGTGGTGCACTGCGCGATTGCGATGTCGGCGCCGGGTGTACGGATCGACAAGACCTGGGACGCTTTGGGTTTGCGGGCGAGCGGTTCGCACACGGTGGTGCTGGAGGACGTGTTCGTCCCGGACGCGGCGGTGTCGATGATCCGTCCGGTCGGGGTGTGGCCGCCGGTGCTGAATGTGGTGATCGGGGCGGCGTTGCCGCTGGTGCTGTCGGCGTATCTGGGTGTCGCCGATGCCGCGGTGGAGTTGACCGCGCGGCTGCTCGCGGGCCGTTCGGAGCCGCACACCGTGCAGTCGGCGGGCGAGATGCTCAACGCCTACACCACTGCCGCGGATCTGATCGCGGCGATGTTCGGTGATTCGCAGGACCTGATGTTCCCCAATACCGACGAGTACGCGTCGCGGACGTTGTGTCGCAAGACCGTGGCCGCGGACGCGTTGATCACCACGATCCGGCTGGCGATCGAAACCACCGGCGGCGCGGGCTATTCGCGGACCTGCGATCTGGAACGACTCTACCGCGATGTGCACGGTGTGCAGTTCCATCCGCTGCCGCGGGCCAAGCAGACCCGTTTCGGTGGCCGGGTGCTGCTGGGGCACAGCCCGATCGGCTGATCAGTCGAACAGTCCACCGGCGAACGGCTGGGTTCGCCAGTGGTCGATCGCGGGTGCGAGGGCGTCGCCGAGGACGGGTTGCTCGGCGACCAGCGCCAGGCAGGCGATGGTGCGGGCCATGCCGACCGCTTCGACGAACCGGAGCACGCGCTGGTCGAGGCGACGCAGGCCGAGGCGGTCGGCGGCGATGTCGTAGGCCGCCGCCACGTCGGGTCCGAAGGCGGCGAGGTCCCATTCGACGGGGCCGAGGGTGGTGAGTTCGAAGTCGGCGTAGAGCGCGCCGTCGAGGGTGGTGACGAGGTTGTAGGCGGGGGCGTCACCGTGCAGGGGTTGGATGTCGATGCCGGGGAATTCGGCGTCGAAGGCGGCGCGGGAGGTGACGAGGGGTTCGAGGAGTTCCCATTCGCGGCGGGCCCGGGTGAGGTCGGCGGCGGGTAGGAGGTCCGGGGTTTCTGCGATGGCGTCGAAGGAGGGGCCGATGGTGTGGGGTTCGGCGGCCGAGAGGAACGGGAGTTCGCCGGGGTAGTGGCGCAGGGCGAGGTGCAGGTCGGCGACGAGTGCGGCGTGGTGGATGTAGTCCGGTTCGGCGGAGGGGTCGCGCTCGACGTACTGCCAGAACGTCATCGAGAAGCTTTCGCGCCGAACGGGTTCGGCGGGGACGAGCGGACTCGACGCGATCACCGGCACCTGCTGTGCGGCGAGCCAACTCACCACGTCGAGTTCGGTGCGCTGTCGGCGGGCCAGTCCGTCGAGGTCGCTGCCCGGTGCGAGGACGGTGGGTACGCGCACCACGACCGGCGCGGGTGCGAGATGGACGACGACGGAGAAGATGTCGTGCAGGACGACGGGGTCGTGCACGGTGATCCCGAGTTCGCGGCCCGCGTCGACGGCGGCCGTGACGGCGCGTGCGGTGCGGGCGGCGAGTTGGTCGGTGGTCATGGGCATGACGGCGATCGTGTCATGCGGGCCTGTGGGGTTCTAGGGGTTTTCGGTCGGGTCGTCGAGCATGCGGGCGGCGCGGGCGGTGACGTCGCGGCGCAGGTCGTCCTCGGGGAGGTCGTCGAGGCCGGTGGCGGCGCGCAGGAACGGGCCCAGCATTTCCCAGCCGACCATCAGCGCGGCGGCATTGGCGGCGGCGAGTGCGGCGGTCCGGTCGTCGGCGCCCGCGGCGGCGGCGCGGTCGACCAGGGCGGTCATGATCGGGAAGCGTTGTTGCAGTCGGCCGACGGGGTAGCCGTCGAGCAGGCAGCGCACGAGCACGGTGAGATGTCTGCGGGTGTCGGGGTCGGTGGGGGTGGTGCCGGTGAGGTCGGCGGCGGGGCCGTGCAGGTCGCCGAGGTGGTCGAGGACGGCGGCGACGAGGTTCTCCTTGGCGCCGAAATGGCGGAAGACCAGGCCGTGGTTGACGCGGGCGCGGTCGGCGATGTCGCGGACCGAGGTGGCGGCGGGACCGCGTTCGGCGAACAGGTCGGCGGCGTGGTGGAGCAGGGCCGAGCGCACGGCGTCGCGGCCGGTGGGAATTGGAATCGGGTCGATTCGATTCGTCGTCGGGCCTGTAGTCATGTGACTACGGTAGTCCTCAACGCACTGTAGTCATACGACTACATGAGACGAGGAGAGCCGAATGTCCGAATCCACCGCGGTCGCAGCACCGGAGAGTCCCGCCGTGCGCCCGTTCCCGCTGCCCGGCTATTCCATCTCCGTCGGCCCGTTCTCGCATCTGCGCGCCGAACGCGAACGGCTCGGCGCGCTGCGGTGGCAGCATTTCGACGCCGAGCAGGTGGGCGCCACCCTGGGTGCGGAGATCAGCGGGATCGATCTGACCGTCACCCAGCCCGCCGAGGTCATCGACGAACTGCGGCAGGCGCTGCACGACTACAAGGTGCTGTTCTTCCGTGATCAGCCGCTCACTCCGGCCCAGCATGTCGGGTTCGCGCAGCGTTTCGGTGACCTCGAGATCCATCCCGCGCTCGCGGCCAGTGCCGAGCAGCCCGAGCTCGTCCGATTCGAGAAGGGCTCGGAGATGGTCGGTGTCGAGAACGCCTGGCATCACGATGTCACCTGGCGTGAGCGCCCCTCGCTGGGAGCGATCCTGCACGCGGTGGAGGTGCCGCCGATCGGCGGTGACACCCTGTTCGCCGACATGTACGCGGCCTACGACTCGCTCGATGAGGACACCCGCGCCGAGATCGACACCCTCGACGCCGTCCACGATTTCACCCGCGCGTTCGGGTTCCGCGCCTCGCCCGAACAGCAGGCCGAGATGCGCCGTCAGAATCCGTCGGTACAGCACCCAATGGTCGCCACCCACGCCGCGACCGGCCGCAAGCACCTGTATGTGAACCGGATCTTCACCGATCACATCGTCGGCTACGACGAAGAACGCAGCCGCGCCCTGATCGACCGGCTGGCCCGCCAGGCCGACTACCCCGAACATCAGGTGCGCCTGAAGTGGCGACCCGACACCGTCGCGTTCTGGGACAACCGCGCCGTGCAGCACTACGCGGCCAGCGATTACTGGCCGCAGCGTCGCATCGTCGAACGCGCCTCGATCACCGGTCCCCGCCCGACCCGCTGATCCCGAACCTGTCGGTGCCCGCCGGTAGCCTCCTGGAAACGAAGCGATTCCAGGGGGTGGGTTGTGGGGACAGCGGTGTGTGTTCGTACGTCAACGGGGGTGGTGCGCGGCCGGGTCGAGAACTCGCTCGCGGTGTTTCGCGGCATCCCCTACGCGCGTCCACCGTTCGGCGCCTTGCGGTTTCGGGCGTCGGTCGCGGTGGCGCCGTGGGAGGGTGTGCGCGACGCGGGTTCGTTCGGCCCGGCTGTGCCGCAGGCGGGTCATCGCGGTGCGGTGATGTCCGCGGTGGCCGGGGTTGTCGATGACGGTTCCGATGAGTGTCTGTCGCTGAATATCTGGTCGCCAGACCTGGGCGGCGGTGGGCTGCCGGTCATGGTGTGGGTCCATGGTGGTGCCTATCTGGAAGGGACCACGGCGAATCCGCACTGCGACGCGGCGACGTTGGCGGCGTGCGGTGTGCTGGTGGTGAGCGTCAACTACCGCACCGGATTCGAGGGCTTCGCTCATATCGAGGGTGCGCCGGACAACCGTGGGTTGCTCGACCAGATCGCCGCTTTGCGCTGGGTGCAGGAGAACATCGCCGCCTTCGGTGGCGATCCCGGCACCGTCACCGTGTTCGGGCAGTCGGCCGGGGCGGGGTGTCTCGCAGCGCTGGTCACGATGCCGTCGGCCGCGGGGTTGTTCCGGCGTGCGATCGTTCAGAGCCTGCCGGGTACCTACTTCTCTCCGGAGTTGGCCGGTGCCGTCTCGACGGCGATCGCGGCGGAAGCCGGAGCCACCGCTTCTGTCACGAGCCTGGCCTCGACGCCACCACAAGCGCTGGTCGACGCGACGGCAACGATCATCGCGAAAATGGCCGGTTACGCCGATATCTGGGGTCCGATGACGACGACTCCCACACCGTTCTCTCCGGTAGTCGACGGTGAGGTGCTTCCGCAGGCTCCCTGGCGGGCACTCGCCACGGGCGCTGGGCGAGAAATCGACCTGCTCGTCGGACACACTCGCGACGAGTACCGGTTGTTCGCCGGGGATCACGGGCGCGCGGTCACCGACGCGGATGTGCGTGCGGCGCTGGACGTTCTCGCCCCGTCGCTCGACCACGACGTGTACCGCGCCGCTCACCCTGACGCCAGTTCGGCACAGCTGGTCGAACTAGTCCACGCCGACTGGCTGTTCAGGATGCCGAGCCTGAAATTGGCCGAGGCGCACACCGGCGGTCGGACCTGGACCTATGAACTCCGCTGGGCCTTCAACAGTGACGAGGACGCCTCCCACAGCCTCGACGTGCTACTCGTCTTCGGCACCCTCACCGCCGACGACATCCGCCACCACCCCGCGGCCTACCCGGATGCCGCCGAACAAGCCGTCCGGCTCGGTCGCCGGATGCGCGAAGACTGGGTGAATTTCGCGACCAGCGGTGATCCCGGTTGGCCGCCGTACGATCCCGCCCGGCGCAGCACCCGCGTCTACACCGCCGAACCGGTCACACTGACCTACCCCGAGGAGATCTCCCGCAGGATCTGGAGCGACATCGAGTTCGACACCCTGCCCCTCGTACCCGCTGGCGATACCGACCCGCCGGTGTCACCGGAGCCGACTAGCCTGACCGGGGTGACGATCACCGAGCTGCCCTTTGGGTCCTGGCCGACCTCCATCACCTCCGAAAGCGTTGTCGCCGCGGCGGTACGCCTGGGTGAGGTGCGTGTGGACGGCACCGATGTGTACTGGTCGGAGGGCCGTCCCAGTGAGGGCGGCCGCACCCAGATCGTGCGTCGCGCCGCCGACGGAACCCTGACCGACCTGCTGCCCTCGGGAATGGATGCCCGCACCGCCGTGCACGAGTACGGCGGCGCCGCCTGGTGGGTGCGCGACGGTGCGCTCTTCTTCGTGAACTGGGCCGATCAGCGCCTGTACCGGCTCGAGCGTGACGGTGCGCCGGTCGCCCTCACCCCCGAGCCCGCCGCGTCACGCGGCGACCGGTACGGCGACGGTGCGTTCGCGCCCGACGGGTCGACCATCGTGGCGATCCGGGAGCGGCATCCGGTCGATGGACGTGGCGCGGTCGACGTGCGCAACGAGATCGTGCGCCTGTCCGCCGACCGCCCTTCGGAGCCGGAGGTCCTGGTCAGTGGCCCGGATTTCGTGGTCGCGCCGCGCCTGGACCCGACCGGGACCTCGCTCGCCGTGGTGAGCTGGGACCATCCGTCGATGCCGTGGGACGACACCGTCCTGCGCGTGCGCGACCTGTCGACCGGCGCGGAGACCGTCGTCGCGGGTGGCCCCGGTGAGTCGGTGCAGGAACCGCGCTGGCAGGACGACGGCTCGCTGCTGTTCCTGTCCGACCGCAGCGGCTGGTGGAACCTCTACCGGTGGACACCCGGTGGTGAGGTCGAGGCCGTCATCGAGACCAGGGCCGAGATCGGCGTGCCCGCGTGGCAATTGGGTTCGGCCCGCTACGCGGTGCTCGGCCCCGACCACGGCATCGTGTTCGCCCGGTGGCGCGACGGCTACGACAAGCTGGCCGTGCGTCACCGCGACGGCTCGGTCACCGAGCTGGACCTGCCCTTCTCGGCGATCTTCGCGGTCGTGCGCGCCGCCGAGAACGCGGTGGTGGTCACGGCGGGCACGCCTACCACGGAACTCGGCGTCTATCGCCTGACCTTCGACGGTCCGTCACTCGAACTCGAAACGCTGCGCGCACCCCGCGATCTCGGTCTCGCCGCCGACGACGTCTCGGTCCCCGAACCGATCTCGTTCCCGTCGACCGATCTCGCCGGTTCCCCGCGCACCGCGCACGCGCTGTTCTACCCGCCGACCAGCGCCCGTCATCGCGGGGTGGACGGCGAACGGCCGCCACTGCTGGTCATGATCCACGGCGGTCCGACCTCGCAGGCCCTGCCGGTGCTCGCGCCGTCTACCCAGTACTGGACCAGCCGCGGTTTCGCCGTGGTGGACGTCAACTACGGCGGCTCCACCGGTTACGGCCGCGCCTACCGCGAACTGCTGCACGAGGCCTGGGGCATCGTCGATGTCGCCGACTGCCTCGCCGCTGCCCGATGGTTGGCCGATACCGGCCGCGTCGACCCGCACCGACTCGCCATCCGCGGCGGCTCGGCAGGCGGCTACACGACCCTGGCCGCCCTCGCCCACCCCGACACGCCCTTCTCGGCGGGCGCCGACCACTACGGCGTCGCCGACCTGGAAGCCCTCGCCGCCGACACCCACAAATTCGAAAGCCGCTACCTCGACGGCCTCATCGGCGCCTACCCCGCCCAGCGCGACCGCTACCGCGAGCGTTCCCCCATCCACCACGTCGACCGTTTCCGCAGCCCCCTGATCGTGCTCCAGGGCAGCGAAGACGCCGTCGTCCCACCCAACCAGTCCGAAATGATCGTCGACGCCTTACGCCAACGCCGAATCCCCGTCGCCTACCTCCTGTTCGACGGCGAACAGCACGGCTTCCGCCGAGCCGAGAACATCCGCACCGCCCTCGACTCCGAACTGAGCTTCTACGCCCAGGTCTTCGACTTCCCGCTCCCCACCGACGAAGGAATCACCCCGGTCGAGGTGGAGAACTTCGCGAGTATCCAGGTGGGCGAACCAGGATGAGTCACGTCGCCAACATCATGGTGTCGGTCGCCTACGACGACATACCCACCGTCAGAACCTTCAGTGAATCGCTGAGAACCGAGCTGGCACCGAACACTCGTCGCCCGATCGGTTCTCTCACCGAGATCACCGGCGAGAACCACGGATGGGGCGGCTACAAGCATCCGGAGTGCATCATCTGGGCGGGTGCTCTCAACGGCGCCGACCTGGCCGCGGTGCTTCGCCGCGCGGCCGGTCTGCCGTGGCAGATCCCGCACGCGGTGCAGGTCTTCGTCAAAGACCAGTACGAAGAATTCTTCCGCCTGTGGATGTTGCGCGACGGCGAACTCCGCCAGTACGCGCCGGTATCCCCGCTGGAATCCGGAGGATGAGGCGGCAGTGCCCGGTGTCGAGGTGTTCGACCACGGAGCCGCCCGGTGCTCAGCGGGCCACGATGTGCGCCGGAAGGGCCAGGTGTGCGCTGCCGGTGCACGGCCAGGCGGCGGGGGTGTCGCCGCTGTCGGGGCTGCTTGGGGTTCGAGGCGGCGGGGTGGCGTGAAATCGGGTTCGCCCGCGCGCGCCTTCGGCCGAAACCGTCGACGAACGGCTGACAACAGCGACATCTAGTCGGTGTCGGTGGCGGCCAGAACCGTCACGCCGGGTTCGGGCGTCAACGCGGCAATACCGATATCCCAGGCGACCCGCTCGAACCATGCGGTGGTGGCGGCGAAGGCGAGCCACCGGGCATCGGCCGCTAGCCGCGCGATGTGGTCGACGGTGTCGAATTCGCTGGCGCCGCACAGTGCACCGAGTGACCGCCATGCGTACAGGCGCCCATATGCGGCGCCCTCGCCGGTGTTGTAGGCGCCACCGTCGGCCGCCGCGGCGAACAGAATCGACCAGACGTCGGCGGGAGTCGACTCAGCCACCGCCTCCTCGTGATTCAGCGATCCGGCCAGGCAGGTGGCGATGTGGCGAGCTCGGGCTTTCGGTGGGCGCATCACCGCCACGACTTCCAGCGCTGCCGAGACCTTCCCCGACACCGGCCGCGCCAGAATCGCCCGCAGACACTGCGCGACGAAAAGGTGGTCGCCGCCGTGCGCGGTCGCGACCGCACGGGCGAGTGCCACCACGAATCCGACATCGTCGAGCGCCAGCCGTTCGTCGATGCGTTGCTCGGACGCCGAGGCAGGGAAGGTCCTGGACTATCCGGTCGATCTCGGCGTGCACGGCCCCAGCGTACGGAACCGCAGCGGCGGGCGGATTCTCATGGCGCAGCCGGGTTCGGCGGGAAGACCTGGTGGTAGATCTCGTCGGCGTGGCTGGTGGGTTCCGGCGCGCCGGGGGTGAGCTGGTAGGTGCGGTGGCCGTCGGGGGTGCGTCCGGCGCGCAGGAACAGGTCGGTGGGGTGGGCGGCGTGGTGACGGTGGTGGGCGAAGTCGTAGAGGTGGGTGACGAGGACGGGTTTGACGCCGGTGTCGACGAGGGCTTCGACGAGCGGGGTGAGGATGTGGGTGGCGTCGCGTTCACTGGTGGAGGCGAAGGATTCGTTGGACAGCAGCAGCGCGCCGGGGGTGAGGTGGTCGATGACGGCGCGCATGCGGACGAGTTCGTCGACGAGTTTGCCGTAGGTCATGGTGCGGTCCTCGTCGGTGACGAAGTGGGTGAAAACGCCGGTGCGGAGCTCGGATTCGTAGCTTTCGGCCAGTACGAACATGCCCGCCTGCATCATGATCTGGGCGGTGCCGAGGCTGCGCAGGAACGTCGATTTGCCCCCGTTGTTGGCGCCGGTGACGACCAGCAGGGTGCGGCCGGTCGCGTCGAGGTCGTTGCCGACCACGTCGCGGCCGGTCAGGGACAGGGTGAGGTCGCGGAGTCCGGTAGCGCGCAGGCGGAGCTCCCCAACCGGGTGGACGGTCGGCAGACATGTCGGGATGCTGCCCAGTCGGTCGTGCAGGTTCAGACAGCCGACGTAGAAGGCCAGTTCGGTGCGGAGCCGTTGGAAGAAGTCGTGGATGTGGTCGGCGGCGTAGCCGACGACGTCGGCGAGGTCGGCCAGGGCGCGGTTGCGCAGCTGCACGATCGGGTTGAGGGTCGGGTTGGCACGGGCTTCGGGGTCCTCGATCGGGTGGAACGCGGCGCGTCCGGAACGCAGCCCGAACCGGGTCCGGCGGGCGGGCAGGGGTTCACGCACGACGATGTCGGTGATCTTGTTGCCGATGCCCAGGCTCGCACCGAGGTGGATGCCGTGGTCGAAATGCAGGGCGGTCAGGTGTTGGTCGACGGTGTCGAGGTAGTCGTCGTCGAAATGCTCGGTCACCGTGTCGACGAGGGCGCGCAGACCCGCCGAGGTGAAGGTGTGTGCGCGGCAGTGGGCGCGCAGTTGGCGCAGGCAGGTGAGCAGTTCGGTGAACGGTGGCAGCGACAGGACCAGTTTGCCGCCCGCGCGCCGTCCCTCGCCCGCGGGCCAACGGCGGATGCGGGTCGGCGCGACCGCTATCCGGTAGAGCTCGCGGATCGCGTCGGGCTGGGCCGTGCAGTCGGCCAGGACGGCGTGGCGGTAGGCGATGACCTCGGGGTCGGTGAGGGTGGCGGGCACTGTCGCGCGGACGGTGCCGAGGATGAGTTGGTCGCCGTCGGCCATCGCGGTGAACAGCGACTCCAAGCCCAGATCGGCGACGACGTGATCACCGTTGACGGCGGGACGCGGCTCCCGGCCCGCGGGGTGCAGCAGGTTCACTCGCATGCGGTCACCTTGGCGGTCACGAGATCGTAGGTGAGCCCGTAGCGTTCGGCGAGAACCACCGCGTGCGCGTTGCCGTCGGCGGCGCGGCGTTCGATCCGGAATGTTCGGCGTGCGGGGTCGTCGGGGTCGGTGGCCGCGACCATGCTGACCGTTTCCGGTCGGGCGGCGGCGAGTTCGTCGAAGAAGGTCACCCACACGGCCATCGAGCCTGCGGCGAGGATCTTGTCCAGGACCTGTCCGCCGATGCGGACGGCGTCGACGGTGCTGGTCGAACTGAAGCTCTCGTTGAGGATGAGCAGGCTGTCGGCGGTGGCGTGGTCGAGCGTGTCGCGGACACGGTCGAGTTCGGCCAGCAGGCGTCCGTCGGCGTCGGTGGCCTGTTCGGCGCGCTCGAAGTGGGTGGTCAGCCGGTCGAACAGGGGGAGGCGGGCTGAGCGGGCCGGGACCGGGCAGCCGAGCGCGGTCAGGTAGGCGAGTTGGCCGACCATGCGGGCGAAGGTGGTCTTCCCACCCTGGTTCGGCCCGGTGACGACCAGGACGCGTTCGGGTCCGGACAGCGTGAAGTCGTTGCACACCAACGGTTGTGGCGCGCCGCCCGGTTTGCTGGCCAGCGCGAGGTCGAAGGCGTCATCCGCGCCGAGATCGGCACCGTCACCGACCACGGTGGGCAGCGACAGCGGCGCGGTGACGGTGGCGGCGAAGTCGAGATAGCGCAGATAGAAGTGGATCTCGCGGTCGAAGGTCACGACAGCGGGGGCGAGGAACCGTGCGTGCCGGTCGGCGAAATCGGCCAGGCGGGCGAACGGTTCGGGGAACAGGCCCGCGACCCGGTCGAGGATCTGTTCCTCCATCTGGTTCATGTCCGGCCACTCCGGTTGCGGATGCGCGGGAGGCGGGGGACCGGCACCGAAACGGGCGAGCAGGTCGGAAATCGTGGTGCTGTAGTCGGTGTCGCTGTCGTCCGGGCCGACTTCGATGGTGTCGGTATCGAGAATGCGGACGCTGTAGCGGACAGCGGCGAGGGCTTCGCGGGTCGCGCGCACATCCCCGGCGAGGGCGCTGATATCGGGGCCAGCGACCGCCTCGGTCACCGTGTCGCGCCACCGGCGCAAGGCCCGTGACGAGAGGGGCAGCGCGGGCAGTACCTCGGCCATCGTGGTGAGTGCGCGGAGATAGTCGGCGGCCGCGTCGAGATGCCAACGCTGCCGCTGACGCGGATGCTGGAGCCCAGCCGCACCGGCCATACGCCGCCGAACCCGCCGCATTCCGGCAGTGAAATCGTCGAAGACCCTGCGGATCTCGACGTCGGCCAGATCAGCGAACACCTCCTGGCGGAACAGCACGGTGTCGAGGTCGCGGACCGGGCGGCGCAGCAACGCGGCGAGCCCGAAATCGTCGGGCCCACCGACGATCGCGGCGATGACCTGGTCGAGCCGCAGATCGGTGACGGTCGCGTCGTCGACGACCATCACCGCGACGGTCGAGGGTTCCCTCGGCCAGACCACGCTGTCCGCGCGCATCGACGCCCTCCTCGGCTGTACCGTCGCCATCCGCCCCGCACGCTAGGGAGCGGCGCCGCGATCGTCAAGGATCACGCGGGCAGGGCTGCGCCGAACACGATCTCGAGTTCATCGATGACCTCGTCGAGCGGCGCCGTCGACCGGTTCACCCGGCACAGGATCACCGCGCCCTCGACCGCCGCGATCGCCATCGTCGCCAGCCGCCGCGCCCGTTGAGGTTCGACCCCGTCGGTCTCGATCGCGGTGACGAGTCCGGCGTGCCAGCGCTGGATGATCGCCGCGACCGACGGCTGCAGATGTTCGTCCTCGGGCGAACTGCCCACCGCCACCGACACCACCGGACAGCCAGCCCCGAAATCGGACTGTTCGAGCAGGGCATTCCAGAACTGCCCGAACTGCCGCAGCGTCACGACCGAGCTCTGCGCGGCGGACTGGTCGATGATGGCGCCGATGGTGTCACCGGCCAATGTCAGCGATTCGGTCATGATCTGCGCGCGGCCACCGGGAAAGTGGTGGTAGACCGATCCGCGAGGCGCCTCGCTGCGAGCCAGGACGGCATCGATGGTGACCCCGGCCGCGCCCCGCTCGCGCAGCAGCTCGATGGCGCTGTGCAGCATCCGCTGGCGAGTGTTGGTGCGGGCTCCCACGGCGATGGCACTCCTGACAGATCAACGGTCCGGACGCCGCTATGCTACCTCGCATAGTCCCTGCTCCTGGCCGATGGACCGGGAGGGTGAAAGGAACCCCTACGTGAACCGGTCGGTGTTCGACGCCCACTTGCACATCATCGATCCCGCCCACCCGCTGGTCGAGAACGACGGATACTTGCCGGACCCGTTCACGGTGCGCGACTACCAGGCCAGGATCACCGGACTGGGCATCGCCGGAGGTGCGGTGGTGTCCGGGTCGTTCCAGGCTTTCGACCAGGACTATCTGATCGACGCGCTGCGAGTGCTTGGCCCCTCCTATGTCGGGGTGACCCAGATTCCCGCCGAGACCAGCGACGCGCGGATCCTCGCCCTGCACGAGGCGGGCGTGCGGGCGGTGCGGTTCAATGTGCGCCGCGGGGGATCGGCCGGTATCGACGACCTGGACCGCCTCGCCCACCGCGTCCACGACCTGGCCGGGTGGCACACCGAGCTCTACATCGACGCCCGCGCGGCCGCCGACCTCGCCGACCGTCTCACCGCCCTGCCCGCCGTCAGTATCGATCACCTCGGACTCCACGCCGACGGACTCGACGACCTCCTCCGACTCGTCGAACACGGTGTGAAGGTCAAAGCGACCGGCTTCGGCCGTATCGACCTGGACCCGGCCGCCGCGATCGAGGCCATCATGGGTGTGGATCCCACCGCGCTCATGGTCGGCACCGACCTGCCGTCGACCCGGGCACGCAGGCCCTTCGAGAACATCGACTTCGCGATCATCGAACAAGCCCTCGACCCGGATCAGGTCTCGGCGGTCTTCTGGGACAACGCCGCCGCGTTCTACCTGCGCGACCCGCGCACGCCCTGAGGCGCCCCTCGGTTCAGGCGGTGGTGGGCGACTTTTCGCGCTCGGCGGCAGAGGTCGCCTTCAGTGCCTCGAACTGGACGACGGCGCCCGCGGCACCCCAATTGCCTTCGGGGATCTCGCGGATCAGTGTCCACACGTGGAGTGCCTGCGCGCTGTGTGGGTCGAGACCGACCGCGGTGACGACGGCGGTGTGCACGTCGGCGATGAGCCCTTCCTTGCGGCGTGCCGACAGCGCGCCCGCGGGCACGGTGATCTCGACGCGGAAGCGTGGGCTGCCTCCGCCGCGGCCGCCGACCGCGAGCTGCTCGGCCTCGATCTCGTGGAAGTAGACCCAGGTGATCTCGCGGAAGAACTCGGTGTCGGGGGCGCCTTCCCAGCGCAGCAGGATCGTGGCGAGCTCGTCGAGCAGCTGGGGGCGGACGGTCTCGGGAACGGAACCGCGGACGGCGGTGACATCGATCATCGGCATGGAGAACTCCTCGTGTTCGTACGCGATATGCTATGCAGTATTGCATAGAACCTAGAAGATTCACTGGGAAGCGAGCCCATTTCCGGCCGCTCGTGTGGCGGTGAGGAGCCTGGATCCCCAGTCCTGCATGAGCTCGGTCGCTTCGGGTGGTCCGTGCACGATGAACGGTGCGCCGATCGAGACGAGGCAGAAGGCCGCCCAGTCCAGGGATTCGGCGGCGATATGGACCTCGCACGATCCGGCGTCGACGGCGACGACGGTGCCGTAGTGGACGATTTCGGCGCGGACGCGTTCGGCGGGGGCCTCGATGGTGGCGTGCACCCGGTACCTCGACGGCATCGACCCGATCCGGTCGCGGACATAGTCGACCGGATCGTCGCCGGGCAGGCGGCGCGGCGCGAATCGTGCGCCGGTGCGGCGTGGTCGCGCGATCCGGTCGACGCGGAAGGTGCGCCAGTCGGTGCGATCGAGATCCCAGGCCACCAGGTAGAGGCGGCTTTCGACAGTGACGATCTGATGCGGTTGCACCGCGCGAGGCGAAGCGGCCTCGTCGCTACCCCGGTAGGTGAACGCGACGGTATCGGCGTCGCGGCACGCGAGGGCGAGGGTGGTCAACGCGGTGACATCGTCGATCCCGGCTCGGCGGTATCCCTCGCCGCTGGTGGTCGCGACGGTCCGCAGACTATCGATCCGGCGACGGATGCGCGCGGGAAGGACCTGGACGATCTTGGCCATCGCGCTCATCGCGGCTTCCGCGGAGGCGGGATGAACACCGGTGGCGATCTCCTTCAGCCCCAGCACCGTCGCGGCGGCCTCCTCCTCGCCCAGGACCAGGGGCGGCAGGCAGGCACCGGCACTGAGTTGGTAGCCGCCGCCGGTTCCGCGCGTCGTGACGATCGGATAGCCGATCTCCTGCAGACCGAGCACATCACGCCGGAGGGTCCGCTCACTGACCTCGAGCCGACGGGCGAGATCGGCACCGGACCAGTGGCGACGGCTCTGCAACAGACCGAGGAGCGCGAGAGTGCGAGTGCTGGTGGACACGTCCCGAGGCTAGGCGCACTTGTGGCCACATCCTGTCCGCAACTGCGAGGAATCTGGGGGCATCAACCGAAAGGAACACCATGTCCACCACCCCCGCAGTTCCTCCGGCGCCCGCCGGATCCGCGACGGTCGACCCCTTCATCTGGACCGATGACGCGGCAGGTCTGCTCGACTTCCTGGTCGACGTGTTCGGGGCGATCGAGGTCCCCGAGGCGCGCACCGCCGATACCGACGGCCTGATCCTGCATTCCGAGCTGCGGATCGGCGATTCGACGCTGACGATCGCCGACCGCAAACCGGACTGGCCGTATACGCCATCCTTCATCCGCGTCTACGTCGACGATCCGGCCGCCACCCTGACACGCGCCGCCGCGCGTGGTGCGCGGATCGTGACCGAGCCGACGGACTTCTGGGGCGACGTACTCTCCCGCTTCGCCGACCCGTTCGGCCATCTGTGGTGGGTGTACAAGCACAATCCGGAGAACGCGTCCTGGGATGAGACCTCGACGGACGGCCCCGGCGCAGACAGCTGGGGGCAGGCGGATTCCACCGAGGACGGCGCAGGGGAGTCCTGGGACTCGTTCGCGACACCGGAGTTGACCGCCGTTCACTCCTCGCTCATGGAAGCGATGGCGTCGCTGCGGGATCCGCGTACCCGCTGACCGGTCGCCCCTAGGCCCTGCGGCCCGCGCTCGGACCGTCGCTCGCCAGGATCTTCGGCAATCAAGCTGTTCTGGAACGGCTGTACCACCGACCACAGTTTTCGACCTGTTCCGTCGCGGATACGTTGCGTTGGCTGAAACCAAACGAAAACGGAAATGAATCGAGGTCGACGGAGCGAGCTGCGAATCCTGACCGCCGATAATGTTCACTTATCGGCGGTCAGGATGCAGGGGAGCGGATCTGACTCCTGAAGGGCCGACACGGATTTCGTTTCGTCTGAAACGTAAGAGATTGACGAAACCAACGTTACGATTCTCCCGTGTCGAGCGTCTGCAACTATCCGGGCTGTGCCCGTCCCATCACCCGTGGCGGCGGCCCGGGTCGCCCCTCCGAGTACTGCGACCATCCCGACCACACGCGATGGCGGGCGTGGCGGGAAAGGCAACGGCTCCAACAGGAGTCGGAGGCCAAGCCCGAAAACGTCACTGTGACGCAAACAGGTCCGGTGACCGTGGCACGGCTGCGCGCCGACGAGCTGCTCGGTCAGTTCCGTGGCCTGGCCGAACAATTGGGCACCACGCTCACAGCCGCGGTCGCCGAACTGCAGACCCTCGGTGATCCCGCCGTCGCCGAAGCGCAGGTGCAGGCCGTGCAGGCCGACGCCGCCCGCCGCATCGCCGAAGCCGAAATGACCGCGGTGACCGCCGAACAGGCACGTCGAGAAGCCGAGGCGGCCCGAGAGCTCGCCGAATCGGTGGCCCAGGACGCGGTGGCCGCCGCCGAAGAAGCCGAGCAGGCAGTCGCCGAAGCGCTCGCGGCCCGCGACGAGGTGCTCGCCTCGGTGGATCAGGTCACCAAACAGGCCGCCGACGACGTGTTCACCGCCCGCAGCGAAGCCGAAGCCGATATTCGTGCCGCGCAACAGAACGCCGCCGACGACATCGCCGCGGCCCAGCGCGACGCCGCCGAGGCCGTGAGCCGGGCCGAACAGCGCGCCGACACCGAGATCGCCCACGCCCGCCGCGACGCCGAAGCCAGGATCGCGGCCGTCACCGCCGAACGCGACCTCGCCGTCCAGCGCGCCGCCGACGCCGACCGTGCCACCGAACGCGCCGAACAGGCCGCCGCCGAACGGGTGGAAGCCGCCGCGGAAGCCCGGGCGGAATGGCGCCGCGCCCGCGCCGAACTCGACGCCACCCGCACCGAACTCGACCAGACCCGCCTGGAACTCGCCGAACTACGCCGCACCACCAGCGCGGACGCCGAACAACGACGTCTCGAATCAGCCGCCGCGCTCGATCAGGCCCGCACCGAAGCCGCCGAACGTCTGGCCGCACTGGACGAGGTCCGCAAGGAAACCCTCGCGCGCGCCGAACGGGCCGAGCGTCGCCTCGACGACCTGCTCACCGCCACCAGAACGGCTGTGCCGCAGCCGTGAACGCCGGGGCTCCCGGTGCCCCGAAATACGATGGCGCCACCTCGGGGAGTGCGGGAAACTTCCCGAGGTGATCACGCTGCAACCCATCCTGGAGATCTTCCCGTCCGACGGCTTCGCGCTCTGGCCTGTCTCCGAGGTCCGCACGTACGGATTCCTGGTGCTCAGCGGCGAACTCACGCCCGCCGAGGTGGGGACCGCGGTGAAGCACATCGCCGCTGGCAACGACATCGATCCCGAACACGACGGCCGCCCATCTCGGCCCGCCGATCCGGTCGACTCCTTCCTGCACGGCCTGCTCACCGTCGACGCCCTGTACATCCCCGGTGGCTTACGCGTCACCGACACCACCACGGGCGTCGTGTTCGTACCGGGCTGCTGCAGCGGCTTGGAGGACTGGCATGGCTGGTATCGGGTTCTCGAGGGGAGCGTCCCGGTCTGGTTCGGTCACGATCCCGACCCGCGCGCCGAACGCTGCGGTGACACAGTCCGACTGACCACCGACGGCGAGCAGAGCGACAGCCCGGTCATCGAGGTCTCGGCCACCGAACTCCGGCAGTTGCTCGACGGCGCCGAACGGGACCTGCTGGGGTTTCTCGGTCTCGTGCAGGAGTGGGCCGAGCGGCAGCTGTCCGACCAGGCGGGGCCGGTCACCGCCGCCCTGGCTCGTGCGCTGAACCTGCCAGCGACCATCCGCACCCCATGATCGGGGTATCGGTCACCCGCGGCCGTGCCCTCGACTAGCCTGTGCGCTCATGACCGAGCAGCCCGGACCCCTGGAAACGACCCGTGAATTCGCCGCTGTCGACCTCGCGGACATGTTGAACGAGGAGCCGACCTACCAGGGGCCGTCGTCGCGGACGCGGATCGTCGCGCTGGTGGTGGTCGCGGCCCTGCTCCTGGGTGTCGCGGCCACCGTCCTGGCTCTGCTGCTGGGGTAGGTCACGCCGGGCGGGCAAGTGGGGTGTCGGGGTCGCCGGAGGTGCGCAGGGCGACCACCTGTTCGGGGACCCAGTAGATCCGTCCGAACTCGAACTCCTGATACATGCCGTCGTCGTGGCCGACCTCCTCGGAGATCGGCCACCCCAGCGGCCCGTTCTCGTACCCGGAGGCCGCCCAACGCGCGCCGATCGCGCCGTGTACCCGGTAGGCGGGGCGACCAGCGCGCCGGTAGACGATCCCGCCCTGGAACGCCTGCGCGAGACCAGGGCCGGTGCCGCGCGGGTCGGGCAGTTCGGTGTGTTCGGCGATCGGGTAGCCGAGCGGCCCGGCCTCCCAGCCGAGTTCGGCGTATTTGGTCATGATCGCGGTCGGGATGGCGTGCGCGTCGGTGGCGGGATGCCAGTAGACGTAGCCGTTGTCGAATTCGGCGAAGCGGCCGATCCCGTCGGGGGTGGCGATCTCGCCGTCGGTGCGGCGTTGCCCGAGCCACGGTGACGCGGCGGCCCTGGCGTCGATGGCGTTGGGGCTGGCACCGGCGAAATCGGCGACGTGGGCGGCGAAGACGTCCCAGGGGAAGTTCGGGCCGACGTCGGTGTGGCTGCCGATGCCGAGCGCTTCGGTCACATAGTTGTGGTCGGTGATGCCGTCGGCCACCCGGTATTCGGGGGCGATGACGGCGGTCGAGTAGCCGTGGCGCAGGGCGCTGCGCACCGCGATGTAGGCGGCGACACGCAGGTCGGCGTCGATGGCGAGCCACTGCTGGCGTGACCAGGCCACCCGGCTGCCCGCGAAGCACAGGTTCACCGTGAAGGGGTTGGCGGACAGGACCGACCAGGCGGCGAGCTCCTCCGGAACCACCCGCACGAGCACGCCGTCGCGCAGGGTGTAGTGGTAGGAGACGCCGTTGGCGGGGTTGTTGAGGTAGGCGGCCAGGGATTCGGCGGTGCCGTTGCCCTCCTGGGTGTGCAGGATGAAATTGGTGATGCGGACGCCGTTGCGCGGGGAGTGCGAGGGCCCGAGGCGGTCGATCTCGGTGAACTGCGGGATCGTGACCGTGCGGTCCAGGGCCCACTGTCCGAAGTCGTCGGCCAGGATGTCGTTGACGTCGACGGAGGTGCCGTCGATCTTGGGGCCCGGATTGCTGGGGGTGTCGATCACCCGCTGGTACAGCACGGCGCGCGGTTCGCGTTCGGTGCCCGACCAGGCGCGCGTCTGCCACACCCAGCTCAAGCCGCCGCGGCCACCGACCACACCGTCCTCGATCGCCCACGCGCACACCCGCGAGTGCCCGTAGATGCCGGTATTGGCGGTGCCGAGCACGGCGTTGACACCGCGGAAGAACTCGACGGCGGTGTTGTTCCACTGCGACAGCGAGATGTCCTCGTCGACGGCGAAGAAGATCGGCGCGTGCGCGGGGGCGCCCAGGCTCAGGTGGGTGGCGCGGGCCTGTTCGGCCATGCGCCTGCCGCCGTCGAAACCGGTGGTCCAGTCCGAGGGGGTGGCGTCGCCGGGTTTGCCGTACTGCCAGATGGAGACGACATGCAGGCCCGCGGCGGCCAGGGCGCGCGCGTAGTCGGCGGTGATGGGTTTGGCGCCGAAGTTCGCGCCCGACCGGGACGGCGAGACGTAGGCGAGGACTGCCGAGTGCCCGGCGGCGGCGATGGCCGCGGGATCGATGAGGCGGGCGGCGAAATCGACAGCGGTAGACATGGTTGACCCCCTGCGAGACGGCATTTTCCGATGGTCTGGTTCACGCCGGGTGACCGAGGATCTCACCCTGCGGCAATTCTAGGTGAAAGCCATAGGCGCGCATCATGATTCACTCACGAACACTGGCGTACCCGGCGCCGGGCGACGGACACACCTCCACACGGGACCCCGGTACGGCGTGTCGTGGCCCGCGTTGCGGATGAACCGTAGCGGAGGCGCGCCGGGCACTGTTCACTGATACCCATGGCCTCCACCGCTCGACCCCGCAAGCAGCAGCGACCAGGCGCGCGGGCCGCCGCGGGCGCTCCCGGCGAACTGGTCGTCCTCACCGTGCCGCCCGGGCCCACGATCACCGCCCGCGCGCTGCGCGAGAGCCGGTCCGTGCGTGGCCGGATCGACGAGATCCTGCCCGGGACAGCGCGTCTCGAACCGATCTTCGGACCCGACAACCGGCTGGCCGACCGGCTCGCGCACACGCCGCAGGCACCGGCCGCCGGGGAATACCTGCGGTATTTCACCGTGCGCGGCGCGGTGGGCGATCTCGGGGAACTCGCGGACCGGCTGCGTGCAGACGACACCGTCGCCGCCGCGTATGTCAAACCGCCCGCCGAGCCGCCGCTCGCCCCGTTGGCCGAGGCCGCCGTCGTCACCCAGGAGGCTCCGCCGGTGACACCCGATTTCCGGTCCCGCCAGGCGTATCTGGACGCGGCGCCCACGGGTGTCGACGCCCACTGGGCCCACACCCGGCCCGGCGGACTCGGCACCGGGGTACGGGTGATCGACGTGGAGGGCGCGTGGCGGTTCACCCACGAGGACCTGCGCCAGAACCAGGGCGGCGTGATCGGCGGGAACGCCTCCGACGAACTCGGCTGGCGCAATCACGGCACCGCCGTCGCGGGCGAGATCAGCGGCGATCTCAACGCGTTCGGGATCACCGGCATCGCGCCGGAGGCCCACATCCGGGCCGTGTCGATCTTCGGGATCGGCTCGGCGACCGCGATCCGCTCGGCCGCCGACGCCCTGGACCCCGGTGACGTGCTGCTGATCGAACTGCACCGACCCGGCCCACGATTCGGCTACCGGACCACCGCCGATCAGCGCGGCTACATCGCGGTGGAATGGTGGCCCGACGACTTCGCGGCCGTCCGGTACGCGGTCGGACGTGGCATCGTCGTGGTGGAGGCCGCGGGCAACGGTGGCGAGAACTTCGACGACCCGATCTACGACGCCCGCCCGGCGGAGTTCCCAGCCGACTGGCGTAATCCGTTCCGGGGCGGTCCGGTCGACTCCGGTGCCGTCGTGGTCGGCGCGGGCGCGCCGCCGCCGGGTCTGCACGGTCGCGACCACGGTCCGGCGCGATCGCGGCTGGCCTTCTCCAATTACGGTGCGCGCCTGGACGTGCAGGGGTGGGGACGGGAGGTGACCACCACCGGCTACGGCGATCTGCAGGGCGGCCCCGACGAAGACCTCTGGTACACCGACGAGTTCAGCGGCACCTCCAGCGCGTCCCCGATCGTGGTCGGCGCCGTCGCCGCCTACCAGGGAATCCGGGCGCGCACCGGCGGCCGGGCGACACCGGAGCAGATCCGGGCGTTGCTGCGCGCGACCGGTTCCCCGCAGACCGAGGCGCCCGCGCGCCCGGTGACCCAACGCATCGGCGCACTGCCCGACGTACGGGCCATGGTCGAGCGCGGCGGCGGTAGCTGAGGCGGCGAAAATCAGGTGTGCCTGTCGGTGTCGCGTGGGAGGGTACGGGGCATGGCATCGGGAACGAGTGTGCGACCGGCCGCGACCGGCGATCAGGACGGCATCGGCGAGCTGCTGGCCACCGCGTTCGGCGGCAGGCTCGACGCCGAAGAACGCGGGCTGCGGCAGCGATTGTTTCCGGTGGAGCGGTCGTTGGTGGCGGTGGACGCGGGCCGGGTCGTCGGCCACACCGTCGACATCACCATGACGGTCACCGTGCCGGGGGATCGAACGGTCCGCGCCGCTGGGGTGTCGGCGGTGGCGGTGGCCCCGACCCACCGGCGTCGCGGTCTGCTGCGCGCGCTGTACACGGCCCAGCACGCCAGGACCGAGGCCGACGGCCTGCCGTTGACGATCTTCACCGCCAGCGAGGGCACGATCTACGGACGATTCGGCTACGACCCCACCGTCACCGACCTCGCGGTCTCCCTCGACCGCCGCCGTGTCGCCTTCCGCCCCACCACACCCGATCCGGGCGGGGTCGCCATGTCCACCCTCGACGAGGCCGCCCCGCATATGCGCGCGGTCTACGAGCGCTGGCAACACCGCACCTCGGGTGCGCAGGAGAGGCCGGAGGCGAAGTGGGCGATGGTGTTCGCCGATCCGGAAGGGCGCCGGTCGGGAGCGTCGTCGGTGTTCGTGCTGACCCATCCCGACGGGTACGCGCTGTATCAGCGACGACGGGACGGGCAGGAATCGGTGGCGACGGTCACCGAGATACGGGCCGTCACCCCGCCCGCGCACGCGGCGCTGTGGCGGGTGCTGCTCGGCCTGGATCTGGTCGACCGGGTGGAAGCCGTGCTCGCCGAGGACGATCCGCTGCCGTACCTGTTCACCGACCCGCGCACGGTCCGGGTGACCAACCGCGGTGACGCTTTGTGGGCGCGGGTCATGGATGTTCCCGCCGCGTTGACCGCGCGCGGCTACGACGGCGATCTCGACACCGTGATCGAGGTCCACGATCCGTTCCGCGCGGCCGGTGGCCGGTTCGCTCTGCGCGTTCGTGACGGTGCGGCCGAATGCTCGCCGACGACGCGACCCGCCGAGCTCGGCTTCGACATCAACGTGCTCGGCGCGCTCTACTTCGGCGGGCACCGGGCCCGCGCGCTGGCGGCCGCGCACCGCATCGAGGTCGGAAACGCGGCGGCGCTGCGGGCGTTCGACGCGGCGTTCGCCACCGAACGGGCACCCGAACTGGGCTGGTTCTTCTAGCCGGACCTGCGTGTATGTCCGCGCGGGCCGCAGGTGAACGCGTAATCTCGATAGCTGTGGATTCGCACGAGGTCGATCCTTCGGTTCGGGTGCGTGGCGCCCGGGTCCACAATCTGCGTGACGTGAGCGCCGCGATGCCCCGCAACGCGCTGGTCGCGTTCACCGGGGTCTCGGGTTCGGGGAAGTCGTCGCTGGCCTTCGGCACCCTGTACGCGGAATCGCAGCGCCGCTATCTGGAGTCGGTGGCGCCGTATGCCCGGCGGTTGCTGCACCAGGTCGAGGCGCCCGATGTGGACGAGGTGACCGGCCTGCCGCCGACCGTGGCGCTCGCGCAGCGGCGTTCGGCGCCGTCGTCGCGCTCGACCGTCGGCACGGTGACCGCGATCTCGAACACCCTGCGCATGCTCATGTCCCGGGAAGGCGACTACCCGCCCGGTCCGGCCAGAACCGGGCCGGGCCACTATCCGGAGGGCACCAACCGGCTGTACTCGGACGCGTTCTCCCCGAACACCGTCGAGGGCGCCTGCCCGCGCTGTCACGGACAGGGTGTCGTGCACGAGGCCACCGAGGCGTCGATGGTGCCCGACCCGTCACTGAGCATCCGCGAGGGCGCGATCGCGTCGTGGCCGGGTGCCTGGCAGGGCAAGAATCTGCGTGATGTGCTCGCCGCCCTCGGCTACGACATCGACCGGCCGTGGCGCGAACTCGCCCCCGCCGCCCGGGAATGGATCCTGTTCACCCCCGACAAGCCCGTCGTCACCGTGGAACCCGAACGCGAACCGCATCGCATCCACCGCCCCTACCAGGGCACCTACACCAGCGCCGAACGCTTGCTGCTGCGCGCGCACGCCGAGTCCAAGAGCGAGACCACGCGCGCTCGCGCGGCGGAGTTTCTGCACACCGCGCTCTGCCCGCTGTGTGGTGGCCGCCGCCTCAAACCCGAAGCGCTGGCGGTGACCTTCGCCGGACACAACATCGCCGAACTGGCCGAGCTGCCCATCAGCGAACTCGCCGACGTCCTGCGCCCCTACACGGCGGGCACTACCGCGGTGGCAGTGCTCACCCAGGACCTCACCTCCCGGCTGGATGTGCTGATCGAACTCGGCCTGGGCTATCTCAGCGTCGACCGGGAGAGCCCGACCCTGTCCGGCGGCGAGCTGCAGCGATTGCGGCTGGCCGGGCAGCTGCGGTCGGGACTGTTCGGCGTGGTCTACATCCTCGACGAACCCTCGGCCGGACTGCATCCCGCCGACACCGCCGCCCTGACCACAGTGCTGAGCAGGCTCAAGAACTCAGGCAACAGCGTCTTTCTCGTCGAGCACGATCTGGACGTGGTGCGCCACGCCGACTGGCTGATCGACATCGGGCCCGGTGCGGGCGTGCACGGGGGACGGGTGCTCTACAGCGGGGAGGTCGACGGTCTGCGGGTGGTGGCCGACTCGGTGACCCGCCCGTACCTGTTCGGGGAGATCACGCGTCCACCGCGCGCGCCCCGAACCGCCACCGGTGTGCTCGCGTTGCGCGGGATCACCAGCCACAACCTCGTCGATCTCGACGTCGACCTGCCGCTGGGGGTGTTCACCGCGATCACCGGCGTGTCCGGGTCGGGCAAATCGACACTGCTGCACGCGGTGTCGCGCACGGCCGAGGCCGATCCGGCGGTGAGCCGGGTGGTGGAGGTCGATCAGGCGCCGATCGGACGGACCCCGCGATCGAACCTGGCCACCTACACGGGCCTGTTCGACACCGTCCGCAAGCTCTTCGCCGACACCCCGCAGGCGCGGGCACGGGGGTACGGGGTGGGCCGGTTCTCGTTCAATGTCGCCGAGGGCCGCTGCCCGACCTGTCAGGGCGAGGGATACATCACCGTCGAGCTGCTGTTCCTGCCCAGCACCTATAGTCCGTGCCCGGACTGTCACGGCGCCCGCTACAACCCCGAGACCCTCGAGATCACCTACCGCGACACCACCATCGCCGAGGTGCTGGATCTGACGGTCGACGCGGCCGCGGAATTCCTCGCCGACATTCCGGCCGTCGCCCGGGCATTGACCACCCTCGCCGATGTCGGCCTGGGGTATCTGCGGCTGGGTCAGCCCGCGACGGAGCTGTCGGGCGGGGAGGCGCAACGGGTGAAGCTGGCCACCGAACTGCAACGGGTGCGGCGCGGCAACACGGTGTATCTGCTCGACGAACCCACCACCGGTCTGCACCCCGCCGACACCGATGTGCTGCTCACCCAGCTCGATTCGCTCGTCGACTCCGGGGCCAGCGTGGTCGTGGTGGAACACGAGATGACGGTGGTGGCCCGGGCGGACCACGTGATCGACATGGGTCCCGGCGGCGGTGCGCAGGGCGGTCGGATCGTGGCGCGGGGAACGCCCGGCCAGGTCGCGGCCGACCCGGACAGTCGGACCGCGCCGTACCTGCGGGAACATCTGGCGTGAGCGGAGTTCCGCGCGACAGCACCCGGCAGGCGATGCTGGTCGCCGGAGGCTGTTCGTTCGCGCTCGGGCTCGCGCTGCTGCTGTGGCCGGGCCGCAGCACGACCACGCTGGCCTTGGTGTTCGGCACCTCGCTGTTGGTGAGCGCGGCCATGCAGGCGTATCTGGCGTTGCTCGCCCGGATCGCGGTCGCGCTGCGGGTGCTGGTGGTGGTCAGCGCGGCCCTCACCCTCGTGCTGTCGATGCTGGCCTTCAGCGGCGGCACGATCGAGCTGCTGGCACTGTGGATCGGGCTCGGGTGGGCGGTGCGCGGCACCGTGCAGGCGCTGGTGGCGGCCTGGGACGACGGGCTCGTCGGCGGCCCACTGCACGAACTGTGCGGGGTGGGCACGGCGGCGATCGGGATCGTGGTGATCGCCATGAAATTCCAGACCGTCACCGGGCTGGCCACCCTCGCCGGGGGCGCGCTGCTGGTCATCGGGGCCCTCGAACTACTGACCGGCGGTTCGCGGCTCCGCGAGCCGGTCACCGAGCCCTGACTTCGCTCGAATGCAGTGAACACCCACGCCTCGGCGTGACCGAGCGCCCCGGCACCGCCAGATGAATACTCGAATCACGCACCAGCGGAGCATATTTCGGCGTCGAACACGAACGGTCGGGCAACGTGACGTTGCGGGTAGCGGAGCGGGTGTTGAACTCTGTGTGCCCGGGCGTTCACGGCTAGGGCGACTGTGCTGCGCGCCGGTAGCGTGGCCCGCGGCGTGCGCACGGGTGTCCCGGTCGCCGCGCCGCGTCCGCAGCCGATCCGAGCCCAGGAGAATGTGGTGTCGCGCGAAACCTCCGGCCCCGCCGTCGATGTCGCCCAGCGAGAAGAGCTGGCGATGCGGCGCATGACCGAGAGTCTGGTCGAGGATCTGTCCGAGAACGTGCCCGTCGAGCAGGTGACCTCGGCGGTGGGCGCCGCGCATACCCGATTCGACGGGACCCCGATCCGGGAATTCGTGCCGATCCTCGTCGAGCGCATCGTGCGCCGTGAACTGGCCGATCCCGACCCGACGGTGCGGGTCCCGGCCCCGGCGACGGTCCGGCTGACGAAACCGGAACCGGCGCGGCAGAGTTCCGGCGGCGAGCATCGGCGGGCGGTGAGCAGGCGGGCGGTGCTGCCGTTGTCGGTCGGCGCGGCGGGCGTGGTCGCCGCCGTCGTCGCCGGTGCGGTGCTGTGGCCGAGCTCAGACCCCGCGCCCGCGGCGGCACCGGCCGCGCTCACGGTGGTACGCGGTGTCGTAGGGTCGGAGAAGGTCGCGTTCTTCCAGGACGAGAACGTGGTGCGGGTGCTGGCCGAACACGGCGTGCGGGTGGAGGTGGAACCGGCCGGGTCACGGCAGATCGCGACCACCGTCGACCTGTCCCGCTACGATTTCGCGTTCCCGTCGAGCAGCCCGGCCGCCGAACGCGTCCAGCGTCAGCGGGGCATCACCACCAAGTACACGCCGTTCTCCTCACCGATCGCCATCGCCACCTACCGCCCGATCGCCGAGTTGCTCACCGCTGCCGGGGTGATCGTGCCCGGCCCGGTCGCCACCTTCGACATGCACAGGTATCTGGAGCTGACCGCCGGGGGCGTGCAGTGGGACGACCTACCCGGCAACACCACCTACCCGGTCGCCAAGAACATCCTGGTCTCCACCACCGACCCGCGCAGCTCCAACTCCGCGGCCATGTACCTGTCGATCGCCAGCTATGTGGCCAACGATCACACCATCGTGCGCGGCGCCACCGCCGAAGCGCACGTGCTGCCCGCCCTGTCGAAACTGTTCCTCGCCCAGGGCTACACCGACAACAGCAGCGAGGGCCCGTTCAACCAGTACCTGGCCAACGGGATGGGACCGACACCGCTGGTCTGCATCTACGAAGCCCAGTACGTCGAGGCCGCGGGCAAGGGACGCGTCACCCCCGACATGGTCCTCACCTATCCAACGCCGACGGTGCTGTCCACCCACACCCTGGTGCCGCTGACCGCCACCGGCGACAAGATCGGCGCGCTGCTCACCGAGAACCCCGACCTGCGCAGGCTGGCCGCCGAACACGGCTTCCGCACCGGCGACACCGCCCAGTTCGCGGCCGTCGCCGCCGACCGCGCGGTGCCCGTCCCGACGAACCTGATCGACGTCGTCGACGCCCCCGCCTACGACACCCTCGAACACCTGCTCGACGGAGTCGCCGCCTCCTACAACTGATCCCCGGCGGCCGCCGTCACCGGCGGTGGATGGTGGCCAGCCAGGCGGGGCTCGCGTCATCGAACCGGGTGCGTAGGTGTGACGGTTCGACGGTGACCGTCTGCCAGTCGGGTGCGGTGAACGCGGCGGTGATGGCGGATCGGCTGACCGGGTGGGGGCCGGGGTTCGGGCCGGTGTCGCTGAAACAGATCAGGTAGAGCGTGGCGCCGGGCGCGGTGACGGTGGCCAGGCTCGCCGCGTAGGTGGCCTGTTCGGTGGGGTCGAAGGTGTGGAACAGCGCGGAGTCGAGGGCCGTGTCGAAGCGGCGGTCCAGCCGGTCCAGGCGGAGGGCGTCGGCCAGGGCGAACTCGATGTCGAGTCCCGCCTCGGCGGCTTTGCCCCTGGCGATGTCCAGGGCGGGTTCGGCGACATCGACGCCCAGCACGCGCGAGCCATGCGCGGCCAGCGCCACCGCGTTGTCGCCGGTTCCACAGCCGAGGTCGAGGACGTCACCGGTGAACGCCCCCGCCGCGATCAACTCGACCACCGCCGGTTGCGGCGCGCCGATGTCCCACGGCGCCGGGCCGGGCAGGTAGGACGCCGCCCACGACTGCCCGCTCGCGCGTTCGTGACTGGTCGGTGGACGATCGTCTCCGGTGGTCATCAGCGGACGAACAGCGCGCAGCGTTCGGCCAGGTCGAGAACCGGTTGCGGGAAGACACCGAGCAGGACGGTGGCGCCCGCGCCGAAGGCGATCACGAGCGTGGTCGCGAACGGCGCGGTGACGGTGGGAGCGTCGGTGGGCGGGTCGGTGAAGAACATCAGCACGATCACCCGGACGTAGAAGAACGCGGCGATGGCACTGCAGATCACGCCGATGACGACCAGCGGCGTGTATCCGGCGCCGGACGCGGCGGCGAAGACCGCGAACTTGCTGACGAAACCGCTGGTCAGCGGCAGACCGGCGAACGAGAGCAGCAGCAGCGCGAACGCCGAAGCCAGCCAGGGGGATCGGCGGCCCAGCCCGGCCCACTGCGACAACGCGGTCGCCTCGTCACCGGAGGAGTCGCGCACCAGGGTGACCACCGCGAACGCGGCGACCGTGCCGAGGCCGTAGGCCAGCAGATAGAACAGCACCGCGGCCACCCCGGCACCGTCGGCGGCGACCAGGCCGACGAGCAGGAACCCGGCGTGCGCGATCGAGGAGTAGGCGAGCATGCGCTTCACGTCGGACTGGGTGATCGCCATGATCGCACCGACCACCATGGTCGCCACCGCGATGGCCGCCAGCACGGGACGCCAGTCGTCGCGCAGCGCGCCGACGGCCACCATCAGCACCCGCATGGTCGCGCCGACGGCGGCGATCTTGGTGGCCGCGGCCATGAAGGCGGTGATCGGGGTCGGCGCGCCCTGGTAGACGTCGGGCACCCACGCCTGGAACGGCACGACACCGATCTTGAACAACAACCCGACCGCGAGCATGCCGATACCGAGCAGCGCCAGGGTCGCGTCCTCGGGCCGCTGATCCAGGGCCGCGCCGATGCCCGCCAGCGACACCGTCCCGGTCTGCCCGTACAGCAGCGCGACACCGTAGAGGAAGAACGCGGAGGAGAACGCGCCGAGCAGGAAGTACTTGAGCGCCGCCTCCTGCGACAGCAGCCGCCTGCGCCGGGCCAGCCCGCACAGCAGATACAGCGGCAGCGACAGCACTTCCAGCGCCACGAACATCGTCAGCAGGTCGTTGGAGGCGGGGAACAGCAGCAGACCGCCCAGCGCCAGCATGGTCAGCGGGAACACCTCGGTCGTCGACACTCCGGCGCGCACGGCGGCCAGTTCGTCGGCACTGCCCGGCACCGCCGAGGCCTGCGGCGTGAACGCGTCCACGCCGCGTTCGAGGGTGGCCGCGGCCCGGCTCCAGGTCCCCGGCCCGCTCCTGGCGCGCGGCACCGCGCCGCGTTCGGCGATCAGCAGCAGCCCCAGCAGCGCGACCAGCAGGATCGTGCCCTGCAGGAACAGTGTCACCCCGTCGACGGCGACCGCCCCGACCACCGCGGTGGCCCGCGATCCCGACAGCAGCACCACCGACACCAGCGCGGCGACGACACCGCCGAGCCCGAGCAGCAGTTGGGTGGCATACCGTGCTGTGCGGGGCACGAACGCCTCGACGAGCACGCCGACCACACCGACACCGAACACGATCAGCATCGGTGCGAGCAGGTGGTATTCGATGCTCGGCGCGGGCAGGGTGGCGGCGAGCTCGGTGCTGGTCACGAAGTCGGTCCTCATCGGTGTCCACCTGCGGGCTGGGCCGCCTCAGGGGCGGGAACTGTCGGCGCGGGATCGTGCTGACCGATCGTCGACAGCGTGTGCCCCACCGCGGGATCCACCAGGTCGAGGATCGGTTTCGGATAGAAGCCGAGCACCAGCAGGGCCACGAGCAGCGGTACGACGACGGCCAGCTCACGGGGGACCAGATCGCGCAGGTGCTCGTTGCCCTGCTTCAACGGGCCGGTCATCATCCGCTGATACAGCCACAGCACGTAGATCGCGGCCAGCACCAGGGCTCCCGTCGCCACCACCGCGGCCACCTTGTATTTGCTGAAGGTGCCGATGAGGACGAGGAATTCGCTGATGAACGGGGCGAGCCCCGGCAGCGACAGCGTAGCAAGACCGGCGATGAAGAACGTGCCAGCCAAGACCGGCGCGACCTTCTGCACCCCGCCGAAGTCCGCGATCATCCGGGTGCCGCGCCGCGAGACCAGGAACCCGGCGATGAGGAACAGTGCCGCCGTGGACAGTCCGTGGTTGACCATGTACAGGGTGGCGCCGGACTGGGCTTGGCTGGTCATGGCGAAGATGCCGAGGATGATGAACCCGAAGTGCGAGATCGAGGTGTAGGCGATCAGGCGCATGACATCGGTCTGGCCGATCGCGAGCAGCGCGCCGTAGATGATGCCGATGACGGCCAGGGTGATCACCATGGGCGCGAATGTCGTCGAGGCCAGGGGGAACAGCAGCAGGCAGTAGCGCAGCATGCCGAACGTGCCGACCTTGTCGACCACCGCCATCATCAGCACCGCGCTCGACGGGGTCGCCGAGACCGCCGCGTCGGGCAGCCACGTGTGCAGCGGCCACAGCGGCGCTTTGACCGCGAACGCGAACAGGAAGCCGAGGAACAGCAGGTCCAGGACCGCGGCGCTGCCGCCCAGGCTGCCATCCTGCACCGCGGCGACGATCAGGCGCAGATCGAAGGTGCCCGCGGAGTCGGTGCCGAGCCCGGCCCGCGCGGTGAGCACGTAGAGCCCGATCACCGCGGCCAGCATGATCAGTCCGCCGAACAGGTTGTACAGCAGGAACTTCACCGCCGCGCGCGAGCGTTGGGCGCGGACCGCCGCGTCGTCGGTGCGGGGTCCGAAACCGCCGATGAGGAAGTACATCGGGATGAGCATGGCCTCGAAGAAGATGTAGAACAGCAGCACGTCCAGCGCGAGGAACGAGATCAGCACCATCGACTCGACCAGCAGCATCAACGCCATGTACAGGTGCACGGTCTTGCGGCCGTCACCGGCGGCGCGGTCGTCGTGCCAGCCCGCCAGGATCAGCAGCGGCAGCAGCACCGCGGTGAGCAGCACAAGGGCGGTGGCGATGCCGTCGAGGCCGAGAGTGTAGCCGACGCCGAACGCCGGAATCCATTCGTGGGCTTCGACGAACTGGTACTGGTCGCCGCCGGGCTGGAACCGCACCGCGAGGACGACCGCCAGCGCGAGCACTCCGATCGACACCGCCAGGGCCAGCGCGCGGGCCACGGTGCGCCGTCCGGCGGGGACCACCAGGATCGCGGCCGCGCCGACCGCGGGGGCCAGCCAGAGCGTCGTCAGCCAGGGAAACGAGTTCACCAGAACCTCACCGCCAGCAGGGCAGCGGCCACCAGGGCCGCGCCGGTGAACATGGACAGGGCATAGGACCGCACGAAACCGGTCTGCACCGTGCGGATCCGCGCGGACAGGCCACCGATCGCGGCGGCGGTCCCGTTGACGATCCCGTCGACACCGCGCGCGTCGAGGAACACCAGCGCCCGGGTCAGATACTTGCCGGGCCGCTCGAAGGCCGCCTCGTTGACCGCGTCACCGTAGAGGTCCTTGCGCGCGGCCGTCGTCAGCACGCTCACCTTCTCGGGCGCGGTCTCGGGGACGGTGGTCTCGGCGTAGGCGCGGTAGGCGACGGCGACGCCGATCACCACCACGGTCAGCGCCAGCCCGGTGACGACGGCGGCCGGGATCACCGGTTCGGCGTGATGGGTGCCCACGACCGGGGCCAGCCAGTTCACCAGCGAGGAACCCCACACGAACAGGCCACCGGCGAAGACCGAACCGAACGCGAGCAGGATCATCGGCCCGGTCATCACGGCGGGTGCCTCGTGCGGGTGGGTGTCGGGTCGCCAGCGGCGTTCCCCGAAGAAGGTCATCAGCATGACGCGGGTCATGTAGAACGCGGTCAGGCCCGCGCCGACGAGCGTGACGGTGCCCAACAGGATGCCGACACCGCCGCCGTGGTCGAAGGCCGCCTCGATGATCTTGTCCTTGGAGAAGAACCCGGACAGTGGCGGCACTCCGATGATGGCCAGGTAGCCCAGCCCGAAGGTGACGAAGGTGATCGGCATGAACGTGCGCAGCCCGCCGTAGCGGCGCATGTCGGTCTCGTCGTCCATGGCGTGCATGACCGAACCGGCGCCGAGGAACAGTCCGGCCTTGAAGAAGCCGTGGGTGAGCAGGTGCATGATCGCGAACGCGTAGCCCGCCGGGCCGAGGCCGACGGCCAGGATCATGTACCCGATCTGGCTCATGGTGGAGGCGGCCAGCGCCTTCTTGATGTCGTCCTTGGCGCAGCCGATGATCGCGCCGAACAGCAGCGTCACCGCGCCGACGGCGAGTACCGCCAGACGGGCGTTGGGCGCCAGGTCGTAGATGGGGTTGGCGCGCGCGATCAGGTAGACACCGGCGGTGACCATGGTGGCGGCGTGGATGAGCGCCGAGACCGGGGTGGGGCCCTCCATGGCGTCACCGAGCCAGGATTGCAGCGGCACCTGCGCGGATTTGCCGCAGGCGGCCAGCAACAGCAGCAGCCCGATCGCGGTGAGGGTGCCTTCGCTCGCCCCGGGGGTCGCGGCGAACACGGTGCGGAAGTCGAAGGAACCGAACGTCGCGAACATGGTCATCATGGCGATGGCCAGGCCCATGTCCCCGACCCGGTTGACGACGAACGCCTTCTTGGCCGCGGTGGCCGCCGACGGCTTGTGGTACCAGAACCCGATCAGCAGATAGGACGCGAGACCGACGCCTTCCCACCCGAGGTAGAGCACCAGGAAGTTGTCGGCCAGGACCAACACCAGCATGGCGGCCAGGAACAGGTTGAGATAGCCGAAGAACCGGCGCCTGCCCTCGTCGTGGCTCATGTAGCCGATGGAGTACAGGTGGATCAGCGAGCCGACACCGGTGATGAGCAGCGCGAAGCAGATCGACAGCTGATCGAGTTGCAGGCCGAAACCGACCCGTAGCGCCCCGGTCGGCACCCATTCGAACAGTTGCAGGTGGATCGCGCGGTCGGCGTCGGCGCGGCCGAGCATCTCGGTGAAGGCGACCACGGCGATCGCGAACGAGGCCAGCGAGGCCACGGTGCCCAGGTAGTGGCCCCAGCGGTCGGCGCGGTGCCCGAGCAGCAACAGCACGATCGCGCCCGCGAGCGGCAGGGCGGGCAGCAGCCACAACGTTGCGGTACCCATGTCAGAACTTCAGCAGGTTGGCGGTGTCGACCGAGGTCGACCGGCGGGCACGGAAGATCGTCATGATGATCGCCAGACCGACCACGACCTCGGCGGCGGCCACGACCATGGTGAAGAACGCGATCACCTGGCCGTCGAGGTTGCTGTGCAGTCGGGCGAAGGTGACGAAGGCCAGGTTCACCGCGTTGAGCATCAGCTCGATGCACATGAACACCACGATCGCGTTGCGGCGCAACAGCACTCCGGCGGCGCCGACGGTGAACAGCAGCGCAGACAGGAACAGGTAGTTCTCGGGGTTCACCGGGGGCCTTCCTCGTCGTCCGTCGGGGTGACGTCGCGGCCCGCGCCCACCGAGAGCGCGGCGGCCTCGGTGTGGGCGCGGGTGCGGCGGTGACGCAGGATCGTGCTCACCGACAACTCCTCGAAGGATCCGTCGGGCAGTTGGGCCGGGCTGTCGACCGCGTTGTGCCGGGCGTACACACCGGGGGTGGGCAGCGGGGTCGCGCGCTGTCCGGTGCGGAACCGGTCGCGCGACATCTCGCGCTGACCACGACGCGGGGTGAAGTGCTCGCGGTGGGCGAGCACCATGGCGCCGATGGTGGCGGTGATCAGCAGCGCGCCGGTGAGCTCGAACGCCCACACATAGCGCAGGAAGATCAGTTCGGCCAGTTCGGCGATGACGTCACGGTCGCCGAAACCGCGTCCCGGATAGCGGGTTCCGCTGTCGCTCAGCGCCGAACCGATCCCACCGATGAGCAGCAGGCCGAACCCGAGACCCACCACGGCGGCGGCGATGCGTTGTCCGCGCAGGGTTTCGCGCAGGGATTCGGCGGAGTCGACACCCACCAGCATCAGCACGAACAGGAACAGCATCATCACCGCGCCGGTGTAGACCACGATCTGCACCACGCCCAGGAACAGCGCGCCCTGCGCGATGTAGAACACGGCCAGCGCGATCATGGTGGCGGCCAGACACAGCGCCGAATGCACGGCCTTGGCCGCGGTCACCATGCCGAGCGCGCCGAGGATCGCGATCGGGGCCAGCACCCAGAACAGCACCGCTTCGCCGGTGGAGGTGTCGGCGATCTCGGCGGCCACTACCTGTGTCGTGGTCATCGCAGCACCTCCTCCGACGACGGGGTGGGCTGCACGCGGCCCAGGTAGTAGTCACCGGCGTCGGCGCCCGGAGCCATCGCGTGCGGCGGGGCCGTCATGCCGGGTTCCAGCGGGGCCAGCAACCGATCCTTCTCGTAGATGAGGTCGGCGCGGTTGTCGTCGGTGAGCTCGTACTCGTTGGTCATGGTGAGCGCGCGGGTCGGGCAGGCCTCGATGCACAGGCCGCAGCCGATGCAGCGCAGGTAGTTGATCTGGTAGACCCGCCCGTACCGTTCCCCGGGCGAGAACCGTTCGTCCTCGGTGTTGTCGGCGCCCTCGACATAGATGGCGTCCGCCGGGCACGCCCACGCGCACAGTTCGCAGCCGATGCACTTCTCGAGGCCGTCGTCGTACCGGTTGAGCTGGTGGCGGCCGTGATAGCGCGGCGCGGTCGGCACCTTCTGTTCCGGATAGGACTCGGTGTTGGGCTTCTTGAACATGGTGGCCGCGGTGACCGCGAAGCCCGCCAGCGGATCCAGCAGCCCGACCTCGGGTTCCGCGGATACCGGACGTGGCGGCATCGGCGGCACCGGGAACCCGAGGAAGACCGCCGTTTTCGCGGGCTCGGGCTGCGGCAGCGGCGGTAGTCCTGGTGCTCGTCCCGCCCGCAGGAACGTCGCGATGAGCGCCGCGGTGATCACCAGGCCGACGCCGACGAGGATCGCGTTCTGGCCGGGGATGCCCTCGATGTCGAGGACCCGGGCCGCGGCCACGATCATCACCCACACCAGCGAGGTCGGGATGAGCAGTTTCCAGCCCAGATTCATGAACTGGTCGTAGCGCAGGCGCGGCAGGGTGCCGCGCAGCCAGACGAACACGAACAGGAACGTCCACACCTTGAGGGTGAACCACAGCAGCGGCCACCAACCCGAGTTGGCGCCCTCCCACAGGCTGATCGGGAACGGCGCCCGCCAACCACCCAGGAACAGGGTCGTGGCCAGCGCCGACACCGTGGCCATGTTGACGTATTCGGCCAGCATGAACATGGCGAACTTCAGCGAGGAGTACTCGGTGTGGAAGCCGCCGACGAGTTCGCCTTCGGCTTCGGGCAGATCGAAGGGGGCGCGGTTGGTTTCGCCGACCATGGCCACGCAGTAGATGAGGAACGAGGGCAGCAGCAGGAACGCGTACCAGGTGCCCTCCTGCGCGGACACGATGCCCGAGGTCGCCATGGTGCCCGAGAGCAGGAACACGGTGGCGAAGGTCAGCGCCATGGCGATCTCGTAGGAGATCACCTGCGCGGTCGAGCGCAGCCCGCCCAGCAGCGGATACGTCGAATTCGACGACCACCCGGCCAAGACGATGCCGTACACGCCGATCGAGGTGATGGCCAGGATGTAGAGCACGCCGACGGGCATGTCGGTGAGCTGCAACGGGGTCCGGGTGCCGAAGATCGACACCTCGGGGCCGAACGGGATCACCGCGAACGCCATGAACGCGGGGATCACCGAGATGATCGGGGCCAGCACGAAGATCGGCTTGTCCACCAGCGCCGGGACGATGTCCTCCTTGAGGGCCATCTTCACGCCGTCGGCGATGGACTGCAGGACCCCACCGGGCCCGAGCCGGTTGGGGCCCAACCGCATCTGCATGCGCGCCACGACGCGACGTTCGGCGAACACCGCGATGAGCGGCACCATCATCAGATACACGAACACACCCAGCGCTTTGACGATCACCAGCCACAGCGGGTCGGTGCCGAAGACCGCGTCGGCCGCGAGATAGCGCACGGAATCACTCATGGCGGTGTTCCTTCATCCTGTCGTCGGCGCGGCGCAGGCGCACCACTGCGCCGGGCGTCACCCCGAGTTCGGCGGCGACCGTGGAACCGGGCGAGTGCAGCGGCAGCCACACGACCCGGTCGGGCAGGTCGGTGATCATCAGCGGGACGGTGATCTCGCCGCGGTCGGTGTAGACGATGACGTGATCGGCGTCGGCGGCTTCGATCTCGGCGGCGGTGGCGGCCGAGAGCCGGGCCACCGGTGGCCGCGCGACCCCGGCGAGGTTCGGTTCGCCGTCCTGCAGGCGTCCCGCGTCGAGCAGCATCCGCCACCCGGCCAGCACGGCGGTGCCGGGACCGGGCGCGGGTCGGGTCTGGCTGGTGTGTTCGGGGGCGGCGATCGGGTCACCGGTCCACGGGCCCAACGCGTCGAGTTCGGCGCGCGCGGCGGTGTGGTCGGGCAGCGCGATCGGTACGCCCATCTCGGCGGCCAGGGAATGCAGCACCCGCAGATCCGAGAGCGGGGCGGCCACCCGGCGGGTGGTGTCGAGCGGGGCCGCGGCGAACGGGCGCGGTCGACCCTCCCAGGTGCGGAAGGTGCCGGATTTCTCCATGGCGGTGGCGACCGGGAACACCACATCGGCGCGTTCGGTGACGGCACTGTGGCGGATCTCGAGGCTGACGACGAACCGCGCGGCGTCGATGGCGGCCAGCGCGGCGGCCGGGTCGGGCAGGTCGGCCGGATCGACCCCGCCGATGACCAGGGCCCCGGCTTGGGCGGCATTGGCGAGGATGCCCGCGGTGTCGCGGCCCAGGCTGACCGGCAGTTCGTCGGCCTGCCAGCGGTGTCGAACCTGTTGGCGGGCGGCCGGATCGATGACCGGGCGGCCGCCGGGCAGCAGACTCGGCAGCGCACCGGCTTCGAGCGCGCCGCGTTCCCCGGCCCGGCGCGGGACCCAGGCGAGTTCGGCGCCGGTGGCCTCGGCCAACCGGAGGACCGCCGAGAGCGCGCCCGGACTGCCCGCGAGCCGTTCACCGGCCATGATCACCGCACCGGGACTACGCAGCAAGCCCATGAGTTCGGCGGCGTCGGGCGAGGTTTCGGCACCGATGGCGGCGAGCACCTCGGCCTCGGCGCAGGGCGGGGTCTGGATGAGCGCCCCGGCGAGCCGTTCGAGACCACGGGAGGCGAACGGCGCCAGCGACACCACCCGCAGCCCGTGCTTGCGGGTGGCCTTGCGCAACCGCAGGTAGACGATCGGCGACTCCTCCTCGGGCTCGAACCCGACGAGCAGCACCACCGGCGCCTGACTCAGCGCCTGATAGTCGACGCGCATCCCGCGCCCGGCGATCCGCGCGGCCAGGAACCGCTCCTCCTCCTCGGAGTGGACGCGGCTGCGGAAGTCGATGTCGTTGGTGGCCAACACCATTCGCGCGAATTTGCTGTAGGCGTAGGCCTCCTCCTCGGTGACCCGGCCGCCCACCAGCACTCCGGCATTGCCGATGGCAGCACGCAGCCCGGTCGCGGCGGCGGCCAGCGCTTCGGGCCAGGAGGCGGGGGCGAGCACGCCGTCCCAGCCGCGCACCAGCGGGGTGGTGAGCCGGTCGCGTTCGGTGGCGTAGGCGAAGGCCCAGCGGCCCTTGTCGCAGTTCCATTCCTCGTTGACCTGCGGATCGTCACCGGCCAGACGACGCAGGACCTTTCCGCGCCGGTGATCGGTGCGTTGCGCGCAGCCCGAGGCACAGTGTTCGCAGACACTCGGGGTGGAGACCAGGTCGAACGGGCGGGCCCGGAACCGGTAGGAGGTGCCGGTGAGCGCGCCGACCGGGCAGATCTGCACGGTGTTGCCGGAGAAGTACGAGTCCAGCGGCTCGGCCTGGGCGATGCCGACCTGTTGCAGCGCACCACGATCCATCAACTCGATGAACGGGTCACCGGCCACCTGCTGGGAGAAACGGGTACAGCGCGCGCACAGCACACAGCGTTCCCGGTCCAGCAGCACCGCCGAGGACAGCGGGATCGGCTTGGGATAGGTGCGCTTCTCGCCCTCGAAACGGGATTCGGCGCTGCCGGTGGACATGGCCTGGTTCTGCAGCGGGCATTCGCCGCCTTTGTCGCAGACCGGGCAGTCCAGCGGATGGTTGATCAGCAGCAGTTCCATCACCCCGCGCTGTGCCTTCTCCGCCGCCGGTGAGCTGAGCTGGGTGTGGGCGACCATGCCGTCGGTGACCGGGATCGTGCAGGAGGCCATCGGCTTGCGCTGCCCCTCGACCTCCACCAGGCACTGCCTGCACGCGCCGACCGGTTCGAGCAGCGGGTGATCGCAGAACCGGGGGATCTGCACGCCGATGAGTTCGGCGGCACGGATCAGCAGGGTACCGGCGGGGACCTGGATGGTGGTGTCGTCGATGGTGACGCTCACCAGGTCGGCGGGCACGACCCCGCTGCTGTTGCCCGGGGCGATGGCGGTCATCGGTTGGCTCCCTCTGCCGGGGCCCACACCGTGGCGCGGGCCGGATCGAACGGGCACCCACCGCGGCGCTGATGTTCGAGGTATTCCTCGCGGAAGTACTTCAGCGAGGAGAAGATCGGGCTGGCCGCGCCGTCACCGAGCGCGCAGAACGACTTGCCGTTGATGTTGTCGGCGATGTCGGCGAGCTTGGCCAGATCGGCCTCGGTACCCCTGCCCGCCTCCAGATCGCGCAGCAGCTGCACCAACCAATAGGTGCCCTCACGGCACGGGGTGCACTTGCCGCACGATTCGTGGGCGTAGAACTCGGTCCAGCGCAACACCGCCCGCACGACACAGGTGGTGTCGTCGAAGATCTGCAGTGCCTTGGTACCGAGCATGGACCCGGCGGCGGCGACACCCTCGTAGTCCAGCGGCACATCGAGGTGTTCGTCGGTGAACAGCGGCGTCGAGGACCCGCCGGGCGTCCAGAATTTCAGGGTGTGCCCGGCCCGCACGCCTCCGGCGTAGCCGAGCAGTTCCCGCAGGGTGATGCCCAGCGGCGCCTCGTACTGCCCGGGCCGCGCGACATGTCCCGACAGCGAGTACAGCGTGAAACCGGGGGACTTCTCCGAACCCATGGACCGGAACCATTCGGTGCCGTGGCGCAGAATCGCGGGCACGCTGGCGATGGATTCGACATTGTTGACCACCGTCGGGCACGCGTACAGACCCGCCACGGCGGGGAACGGGGGCCGCAGGCGTGGCTGGCCGCGCCTGCCCTCGAGCGAGTCGAGCAGCGCGGTCTCCTCCCCGCAGATGTAGGCGCCCGCCCCGGCGTGCACGATCAGTTCCAGGTCCACGCCCGCACCGAGGATGTCGCGCCCGAGGAAGCCCGCCGCGTACGCTTCGGCCACCGCGGCCTGCAACCGGCGCAGGACCGGCACGACTTCTCCGCGCACGTAGATGAACGCGGTCCGCGCGCGGATGGCGTAGGCGGCGATGATCACGCCCTCGACGAGGGTGTGCGGGGTGGCCAGCATCAGCGGGATGTCTTTGCAGGTGCCGGGTTCGGATTCGTCGGCGTTGACGACGAGATAGTGCGGTTTCGTCGTACCGTCGGGGCCGGGCCCTTGCGGGATGAACGACCACTTCATCCCGGTGGGGAAGCCCGCGCCGCCGCGGCCGCGCAGCCCGGCGTCCTTGACCGTCTGGATCACCTCGTCGGGGGTCATCCGCAGGGCGGCGCGCAGACCTTCGTAGCCGCCGGTGGCGGTGTAGCTGTCGAGGGTCCAGGATCGGGGTTCGGCCCAGTGGGCGCTGAGCACGGAGGTCAGGGTCATCTCAGGCCCCCTGCCCGTCGTCTTCGGCGTCCGCGGCGCGCAGTCCGGCCAGGGTCGCCGCACCGGGGGCGCCGTCGAGGGCGCCGGGACGCTCGTCGGGGAATCCGGCCAGGATGCGGGCGGTTTCGCGGAACGTGCACAGCGGCGCGCCCCGGGTGGGACGCACCTGGTGTCCGGCGCGCAGGGCGTCGGTGATCGCGACGGCGGATTCGGGGGTCTGGTTGTCGAAGAACTCCCAGTTCACCATCATGACCGGCGCGTAATCGCAGGCGGCATTGCACTCGACGTGTTCGAGGGTGATCGCGCCGTCCTCGGTGGTCTCGCCGTGGCCGATGCCCAGATGCTGTCGCAGTGTGGCGTAGATGGCGTCACCGCCGAGGACCGCGCACAGCGTGTTGGTGCAGACGCCGACGTGGTAGTCGCCGGTGGGGGTGCGCCGGTACATCGAGTAGAAGGTGGCCACGGCGGTGACCTCGGCGCCGGTGAGGCCCAGATGGTCGGCGCAGAAATCGATGCCGGTGCCGGTGACACAACCCTCCTCGGCTTGCACCAGGTGCAGCAGGGGCAGCAGGGCCGAGCGCGGGTGCGGGTAGCGGGCGATGACCTCCTTCGCGTCGAGTTCGAGGCGCTGGCGGACATGCGGTGGATACGGCTCGGGGCGGGTGGTGAGGTTCAGCAGGATGGGAGTGGTCGTCATCGGTCAACGCCTCCGAAAGCAGGCCCGGGCACAGGTCCGGGCACGGGCGTGTAGGGATTGGTCATCGGTCCACTCCGCAGAATGAGGGTCCGGGCACGGGCGTGTAGGGGGTTGGTCATCGGTCCACACCGCCCATGACGGGGTCGATGCTGGCGACGGCGGCGATGACGTCGGCGACCATGCCGCCCTCGCACATCGCGGCCACCGCCTGCAGATTCGTGAACGAGGGGTCGCGGTAGTGCACGCGGTAGGGGCGGGTGGTGCCGTCGCTGACCATGTGCACGCCCAGTTCGCCGCGCGGTGACTCGACTGCCGAATACACCTGTCCCGCAGGCACTCTGATGCCTTCGGTGACGATCTTGAAGTGGTGGATCAGCGATTCCATCGAGGTGCCCATGATCTTGCCGATGTGTCGGGGCGAGTTGCCGAGCCCGCCGGGGCCCAGTTCCAGGTCGGCGGGCCAGGCGATCTTCTTGTCGTCGATCATCACCGGGCCGGGACGCAGCTTGTCCAGGCATTGCTCGACGATCTTGATCGACTCGCCCATCTCGGCGATCCGGATGAGATAGCGGCCGTAGCAGTCGCATCCGGTGGTGGTCGGGATGTCGAATTCGTAGTTCTCGTACCCGCAGTAGGGCGCGGCCTTGCGCAGGTCGTGTGGCAGTCCGGTGGCGCGCAGCACCGGGCCGGTGATGCCGAGCGCCATGCAGCCGGTGAGGTCGAGATAGCCGATGTCGCGGGTGCGCTTCTTCCAGATCGGGTTGGCGGTGAGCAGGTTCTCCATGTCGCGCAACCGGCCCGGGAGCAGGTCGAGCAGTTCGCGGACTTTGGTGACACCGTCCTCGGGCAGGTCCTGGGCCAGCCCGCCGGGGCGGATGAACGCGTGGTTCATGCGCAGGCCGGTGATGGCTTCGAAGACGTCGAGGATCAGTTCGCGTTCGCGGAACCCGAACAGCATGGGGGTCAGCGCGCCCAGCTCCATGCCGCCGGTGGCCAGGGCCACCAGGTGGGAGGAGATGCGGTTGAGTTCCATCAGCAGCACCCGCACCACGGTGGCGCGTTCGGGGATGTCGTCGGTGATGCCGAGCAGTTTCTCCACGCCCAGGCAGTAGGCGGTCTCGTTGAAGAACGGGGACAGGTAGTCCATCCGGGTCACGAAGGTGACGCCCTGGGTCCAGGTGCGGAATTCCAGGTTCTTCTCGATGCCGGTGTGCAGGTAGCCGATGCCGCAGCGGGCCTCGGTGACGGTTTCGCCTTCGATCTCGAGGATCAGCCGCAGCACCCCGTGCGTGGAGGGGTGCTGCGGACCCATGTTGACCACGATGCGTTCTTCGCCCGCACCCTCGATCACCTCGCTGACCTGGTCCCAGTCCTGGCCTGCGACGGTGACGACCGGCGGTTCGTCGCGGCGGAAATCGGTGTCGGTCATCAGCTGTAGGTCCTCCGCTCGTCGGGCGGCGGTATCCGCGCGCCCTTGTACTCCACCGGGATCCCGCCGAGCGGGTAGTCCTTGCGCTGGGGGTGACCGCGCCAGTCGTCGGGCATCGTGATGCGGGTCAGGGAGGGGTGCCCGTCGAAGAGGATGCCGAAGAAGTCGTAGGTTTCGCGTTCGTGCCAGTCGGTGGTCGGATACACCGAGAACAGCGACGGAATGTGCGGATCGGCGTCGGGCGCCGACACCTCCAGCCGCACCCGGCGATTGTGGGTGATCGACATCAGGTGATAGACCGCGTGCAGTTCGCGGCCCTCGTCGTCGGGGTAGTGCACGCCGTTGACGCCCAGGCACAGCTCGAACCGCAGGGCGGAGTCGTCGCGCAGCGCGCTCGCGACGGCGACCAGGTGTTCGCGAGAGATGTGCAGGGTGATTTCGTCGCGGAAGACGACGATCTTCTCCACGACACTGTCGAAGGCGATCACGCGCTGGGTCAGCGCGGCGCGCACGGTGCCGACGAAGGCGTCGAACCAGCCGCCGTAGGGCGGTGGTGTCCCGGCGGGCAGGGTCACCGGGGTGACCAGGCCGCCGTAGCCGGAGGTGTCGCCGGTGCCGCTGACCCCGAACATGCCGTGACGGGTGCCGATCACCTCCTCCTCGGCCGGGGCGGACTGCGACGGCTGGGGCGGGGTGGATTCCTGGGGAACATCCTGTCCCGCAGGGGTATCGGCGCCATCGGGTGCGTCGAAGGTCATCGCAGCAGGCCCTCCATCCGGATGGTGGGGGTGCTGGCCAGCGCGGCCTGTTCGGCGGCGCGCACCGCCTCTTCCCGGTTCACGCCCAGCGGCATCTCGGCGATCTTGGCGTGCAGCGCGAGGATGGCGTTGAGCAGCATCTCCGGGCGCGGTGGGCAGCCGGGCAGGTAGATGTCGACCGGGACGACATGGTCGACGCCCTGGACGATGGCGTAGTTGTTGAACATGCCGCCCGAGGACGCGCACACGCCCATGGCCAGCACCCATTTCGGTTCGGTCATCTGGTCGTAGACCTGCCGCAGCACCGGTGCCATCTTCTGGCTGACCCGCCCGGCCACGATCATCAGATCGGCCTGGCGGGGCGAGGCGCGGAAGGCTTCCATGCCGAAGCGGGCGATATCGAATCGTCCGGCGCCGGTGGCCATCATCTCGATCGCGCAGCAGGCCAACCCGAACGTGGCGGGCCAGACCGAGCCCTTACGCAGGTATCCGGCGAAATCTTCGACCGTGCTCAGCAGGAACCCGCTGGGCAGTTTCTCTTCGAGACCCATGATTTCCCACTCATTCCCAGCTGAGGCCGCCGCGGCGCCACTCGTAGGCGTAGGCGACGGAGACATTGACGATGAACAGCGCCATCGCGGCGAGACCGAACAACCCGAGCGCGTCGAAATGCACGGCCCAGGGGTAGAGGAAGACGATCTCGATGTCGAAGATGATGAACAGCATCGCCGTCAGGTAGTACTTGACCGGAAAGCGCTGCCCGGTGGCGTTTCCCGGGCCACCCGCGATGGCGTGCGGTGTCGGCTCGATGCCGCATTCGTAGGGTTCGAGCTTGGCCCGGTTGGTGCGCTTGGGGCCGACCATCGCCGCCATGACGACGGAGAACACGGCGAACGCCGCGGCGATGGCACCGAGTACGAGTGCGGGCACCTCGATATTCACGACTGCACTTCCCCTCCTCGCTGGAGCAGGCCGGGCCGTGTGGCCCGACCGCGGACGGCAGCTTGGCGAGACGGGGCCGACAACGTTGTCCGAACCAAGGTTCGCGCAGGGCTGTGCAGCGATGGCGGAGCGTTATGCAGTCGCCCGCTCTCGTGTGAGCTAGAGCACAGCGTACCGCCGTCGCGAGGGTGCACCGGTCGTTTCCATGCCTACTTTTGATCGATTTCGGTACCGCGATTCATGAGCGATGCGGTGGTAATCGGGTTCGGGCATGCCGACGGGAACCACGGGTGTTACCAGTGGTGATAGGCGGAAAGGTGCGATTCGGACTATCCGACGGATCGGGACGATACCGATCAGCGCGCGAGCAGCACTCCGGCGACGGCGTTGGTCAGCTGCATCGGGTCGATCGGATGCGAGACCGCGGCCTCGGCGCGCGACCAGTTGGCCAGCCAGGCGTCGTCGGGGCGGCCGGTGAGCACGACCACCGGCGGGCACTGCGCGATCTCGTCCTTGAGCTGCTTGGCGATACCGAGGCCGCCCGCGGGCGCGGACTCACCGTCGAGGATCGCCAGATCGATCCCCCCGGCGTCCATCTGCTCGATGACCACCGGTGCGGTGGCCACCTCGAAGAAGTCGAGTTCGGGCAGATCGGCGCGCGGGCGACGGCCCAGCGCCAGGATCACCTGTTGACGGGTATCGGCATCGTTGCTGTAGACCAGCACACGCAGCGGGGTGGAACCAGTCGATTCGGCCACCCCCGGATCGTACGTCCGGGCGGCTCCACCCCGTGGCAGGTTGACCGGATCAGCCGGTCACGCTGCGGCGCAAAGCCGTTACCAGGTGCCGTCCTGGACTGCCTTGTCGCCCAGGGGGATCACCGGAAGTGGTTGCTCCACAGGCGGATACGGTTGCTCGTCGGCCAGCCATTCGCCGGTCGGTTTCACCTTGGCGAGCTCCGCCGAAGCGGGCAGGTCGTCGGCATCCGCGGCGTAGTACTCGAACCAGGGCAGGCCGCGCTGGGCATAGGACTGGGCGGTGATCGGTGTCGACGGGGCGGGCTCGCCGGTGATCTGTTGCCACTGGGCGGCCGAGGCGAGGTGCACGAAGACCCGGCCGTCGGCGTCGGGGTGGTAGTCGTCGAGCGGGCGAGAGTCGGCATAGATCTCCTGGCGCATCGTGCCGCCCGCGCCCAGGCCCATCGCCCGCGGTGCGGCGCCGGGTGCGCCCATCGCGGCGGGTGCCGCGCACGCGACCGGGACCGGGCCGCCGTATCCCATTCCGCGAGTGCGCTGGGAGGCTGCCTGGGCTCGCCGCCAGCTGTCCAGAGCGGACTCGGTCAAGCCGTGGACGGCCAGTTGGACGCCACCCCACTCCTCGACACCGGTGACCTGACCTTCCACCGTGGCGCCGAGGCCCAGCGGGACCGCGACGAACTGGCGGACGGTGCCGTCACCGGAATTGATGCCGTCGAGCCAGGGCTGGCGCGGCAGGGCGACGTAGTTCTGCGGGTCCTGTCCGAGGGTGTCGCGCCACGGTTTCCCCGAGACCGCGCAGACCTTGCCGACGCCGATCTTCAACGCGGCGGGTGTCGTGGCGGAGAAGCTCAGCCACATCGCCTCGCGCTGGTACACCGGCAGCATCACCCCGCCGCGCTCGCGCCATTCGGCGGGAACGGTGTCGGGGTAGTCGGCGACGCGGCGCAGCGGGAACGCCCCGAATCCCGGCGGCAACGGATAGGTGCCCGTCTCGGGCAGTCGCAAGGTGCGCAGGAATGTCACCCGCACCCCACCGGGCAGCTCCAGCGCGTCTCCCGACAGCTTCACCTGCATGGTCATCTCCCACCCCTTCGTTCGAATGAATCCCCGTCACCGACCGTACTCAGCACCGGTGGAGGCGTCCATCGGGTAGCGCGGTTCGGTTGTTCGGCCCATCCTGACACAACCCACCGACATGTCGGCGAACGTTTTTGTTACAAAGACAAAAACCTGTGGCGCGGGGTGCGGTGCGCTGTCTACGGTCAGCGGTATGAGTAGCAGATTGCGCAATATGGCCGTGGTGAACGAACAGATCGTCGCCGACGGCAGCTATCGAACGGCGCGTGGCAGCGAGGTCGACCTTCTCGAGCAGCTGCGGGCCGCCCGCACCGGGACCGTCTCCTACACGCCGGACCACCTCGACGAGTTGGTGGGCCGACCGGCGCCGGGGCGTGGCAACCCGCTGATCGAAGTCACCGCCGAAGGCAGCATCCAGGCCGCCCGCCGCCTCCACCTCGCCCATCCGCGGGTGGGCGTGCTGAATTTCGCCTCCGCCCGCAACCCCGGTGGTGGATACCTGCGGGGCGCCCGCGCCCAGGAGGAAGACCTGTGCCGCAGCGCCCTGCTGTACACCTGCCTGACGCAGGCCCCGGATTACTATGCCGCCCACCGACAGTCCGGCGACCTGCGCTACAGCCACCGCGTGATCATCTCCCCGGACGTACCGGTCATCCGCGACGATCATGCCGACCTCTCACCCCCGTTCCCGGTCACCTTCCTGACCTCACCCGCTCCGAACGCGGGCCAGCTCGCCCGCCGCTCCGATACCACCGATCTGAGCCTCGTCCTGATCCAACGCGCCGAACGCGTCGTCGCGGCCGCCGCGGCACACGACATCCGCGCCCTCGTCCTGGGCGCCTGGGGCTGCGGCGTGTTCGCCAACGACCCCACCGCCGTAGCCGCGGCCTTCGACGCCGCCCTGCACCGCTGGGGCGCCGCCTTCGACCACGTGGCTTTCGCCATCTACGACCGCGACCCGGCCTCACCCAACCGCACGGCCTTCCAGTCGCGATTCACGACCGCCCGGTAGTCAGGCTCTGTCGTCCCCGGGTTCGTGATGAGGGACGGTAGCGATGGTTCACGGGCCGATGGCGGCGTGGAAGGCGTCGGTGCCGGTTTCGAGGGGGTCGATGAGGTGGGCGAGGAAGAGGCGGGTGGCGGGGGTGGGAGTGGGAGTGGTGACGGCGTGCCAGGCGCGGTCGAGGGGGGTGCCGGGGACGTCGAGGGTGTGTAGGGCGCCGGATTCGAGGTGTTCGCCGACGGCGTCGGAGTGGATGAGGGTGATGCCGAGTCCTTCGCGGGCGGCGGCGATGACGGCGCCGTGGGAGCCGAGGGTGAGGGTGGGAGGGTCGATCTGGAGGCGGTCGAGCAGGGCGAGAGTGGCTTCGCGGGTGCCCGAGCCGGTGCCGCGCAGCAGCCAGGTGCTGTGGCGGGGGTCGAGGGTGTCGGCGCCGACGACGACCAGGGTGCTGGGGCGGCGGGCCTGGATGACGAGATTGGCGGTGTGGGGTGGGCGGCCCGCGATGACGAGATCGGTTTCGTGGTGCTGGAGTTCGAGGAACAGCACGTCGCGGGGCTGGATCGACAGGCTCAACTCCACGTCGGGGTAGCGGCGACGGAACGAGGCCAGCGGGCGCAGGACCACCGATTCCCCGGCGGTGGCCACCACGCCGATGCGCAGCCTGCCCGCGTCGGCCTGCCGGACCGCGGCGTGGGCCTCCTTCATCAGCCCGAGGATGCCCCGGCAGTACTCGGCGTAGACCCGTCCGGCCTCGGTGAGCGCGATGCCGCGCCCGGAGCGGGCGATGAGTTTGGCGCCGAGCTGTTTTTCGACGTGGGCCACCGCGGCCGAGACCGCCGCCTCGGTGACGTGCAGCTGGGTGGCCGCGCGACGGATCGATCCCAGCCGGGCCACGGCCAGAAAGGTTTCCATCCGCCCCGCACTGACCCTGCCCATACCCGACGGTAGCAAACCCAACGTTTCGGTTGAGCTTTCCCGGAAAGATTCAGATTGTTTGCGGCGCACCCGCCCCTCATCCTGGAATTCGCAACGGACACACCGGATTCCACAGGAGGAACCATGGCGGAAGAAACCGAACGGGATCGTTGGGATCCGGGTGTACAGTCCTACGCCTCGATGGGCTATTACGCACCCGACTACATCCCCGCCGACACCGACGTACTCGCGGTGTTCCGGGTGACCCCGCAGCAGGGTGTCGACCCGATCGAAGCCGCCGCCGCGGTCGCGGGCGAATCCTCCACTGCCACTTGGACTGTCGTGTGGACCGACCGGCTCACCGCGCACTCGAAGTATCAGGCGAAATGTTACAAGGTGGTCGAGGTTCCGGGCAGACAGGGCGAGTACTTCGCCTATATCGCCTACGATCTTGACCTGTTCGAAGAGGGCTCGATCACCAACCTCACCTCCTCGATCATCGGTAATGTCTTCGGATTCAAACCGCTGCTCGCGCTGCGCCTGGAAGACATGCGCATTCCGGTCGCCTATGTCAAGACCTTTCAGGGTCCGCCGCACGGCACGGTGATGGAACGCGAATACCTCAACAAATACGGCAGGCCGCTGCTGGGCGCGACGGTGAAACCGAAACTCGGATTGTCGGCCCGCAATTACGGGCGGGTGATCTACGAAGCCTGCAAAGGCGGCCTGGATTTCACCAAGGACGACGAGAACATCAACTCCCAGCCGTTCATGCGCTGGCGCGATCGCTACCTGTTCGCCATGGAGGGGGTGAACCGGGCGATGGCCGAAACCGGCGAGATCAAGGGCCACTACCTCAACATCACCGCCGCCACCATGGAGGACATGTACGAGCGGGCCGAGTTCGCCAAGGAACTGGGCAGCGTGGTGATCATGATGGACCTCACCGTCGGCTACACCGCCATGCAGTCGATGTCGAAGTGGGCGCGCCGCAACGGTGTCCTGCTGCATCTGCACCGGGCGGGGCACTCGACCTTCACCCGGCAGAAGACCCACGGTGTCAGCTTCCGGGTCCTGGCCAAATGGTGCAGGCTCATCGGCGTCGATCATGTGCACGCGGGCACCGTGGTGGGCAAATTGGAAGGCGATCCGGCGACCACCCGCGGTTTCTACGACACCCTGCGCGAGAACACCGTGCCGCTCAACCCGGCCAACGGCATCTTCTTCGACCAGGAATGGGCCAGCCTGCCCGGTGTGATGCCGGTGGCCTCCGGCGGTATCCACGCCGGGCAGATGCACCAGCTGCTCGACCTGTTCGGCGACGACGTCATCCTGCAGTTCGGTGGCGGCACCATCGGGCACCCGCTGGGCATCGCCGCGGGCGCCGAAGCCAACCGGGTCGCCCTCGAGGCGATCGTCAAGGCCCGCAACGAAGGCCGCGACCTGCTCAAAGAGGGGCCCGACGTGTTGCGCACCGCCGCGACGAGCTGCCGTTCGCTCGAGGTCGCGCTGGCCACCTGGGGCGATGTCACCTTCGATTACACCTCCACCGACGCACCCGACGCGGTGCCGACACCGAGCCTGTAGGGGAGAGCCCGATGTATCTGCGCCACGGGACGTTCTCGTATCTGCCCGAACTCACCGACACCGAGATCGCCGCACAGGTGCGCTACGCCCTGCTCAACGGCTGGCCGGTCTCGATCGAATACTCCGACGATCCGCACCCGCGCAACACCTACTGGGAGATGTGGGGGTTGCCGCTGTTCGACCTCGACGAACCCGACGGGGTGATGGCCGAGATCAACGCCTGCCGCGCGACGTTCCCCCGCCACTACGTGCGGGTCAACGCCTACGACGCGACCTACACCAAACAGACCACGGCACTGAGTTTCCTGGTGCAGCGTCCCGCCGAGGAACCCGGTTTCGAACTGGTCCGCACCGAGGCCGCCGACCGCCGCCAGAACTACAGCGTGCGGTCCTACGCCACCGATCGTCCGCAGGGACACCGGTATGGCGGCTGAGGGATCCGCGGGCGGATTCCGGTTGGTACGGCCGGGCGTCACCGACGCCCGGCCGTCACGGCCCCCGGCCCCCGAGGTGGCCGCGACCGAGGAACCGCTGAGCGAGGACGCGCTGTTGGACCTGTCGCTCGACCTGGCCGGGCACGATGTCGCCGAGACGCTGGCCGCGCTCGACGCCGAACTGATCGGCCTGGCCAATGTGAAGGAACGGGTCCGCGAGATCGCGGCACTGCTGATGATCGACCGGGCCCGGCGCCGCTTCGGCCTCGAGTCGTCGCGCCCGACCATGCACATGAGCTTCACCGGTGGGCCCGGCACCGGCAAGACGACCGTGGCCATGCGGATGGCGCAGATGCTGCACGCGCTGGGCTACATCCGCAAACCCAAGGTGCACACCGTCACCCGCGACGATCTGGTCGGCCAGTTCATCGGCCACACCGCACCCAAGACCAAGGAGGCCATCGCCAAGGCGGCGGGCGGGGTGCTGTTCATCGACGAGGCCTACTACCTGTTCCGGCCCGAGAACGAACGCGACTATGGGCAGGAGGTCATCGAGATCCTGCTGCAGGAGATGGAGAACGAACGCGCCAACCTGGTCGTCATCTTCGCCGGATACCCCGACCGCATGGACCGGTTCTTCTCCGCCAACCCCGGCCTGTCCTCGCGGGTGGCCCACCACCTCGAGTTCAGCGACTACACCCACGACGAACTCCTGGGCATCGCCGAACTCATGGTGGCGGGGGAGAACTTCCGCTTCGACGCCGACGCGCACGCCGCCTTCGCCGAATACCTGACCGTGCGCATGACCAAGCCGCGCTTCTCCAACGCCCGCAGCGTGCGCAACGCCATCGACCGCTGTCGGTTGCGTCAAGCCAAACGGCTCGTGGAGGCGGCCCGGCCGCTGTCCAAGACCGACCTGATCACCCTGTGCGACCGTGACGTGTACGGCTCCAGCGTGTTCACCGACCTCGGCGAGGAGGTGGGTGCCACGCCATGCCGGACGGACTGAAGACCCTCACCCGCTACACGATCGAGGAGGAACACCGCCATCCCGGCTCCTCCGGTGAGTTCTCCGCGCTGGTCAATGTGGTGGCGACCGCGACCAAGATCATCGCCAATCAGGTGACGCGCGGGGCGATCATCGGCTCCGGGCGCGGCGGGGACGGCGAGTCGGTCAGCGGCCGCCTCGACGTGCTGACCGACGACATCATGGTCGGGCAGACCCAGTGGACCGGGCACCTGTCGGGGCTGCTGTCCGAACGCCGCCCGCACGCGCTGCCGATCCCGGCCACCGCGCACCGGGGCAAATACCTGCTGGCCTACGACGCGCTCGACGGGTCGAGCAATATCGACGTCAACCTGCCCGTCGGCTCGATCTTCAGCATCCTGCGCGCCCCCCGCGACCTGCCCGACGGGGCCGGTGACGAGGACTTCCTGCAACCCGGCGTACAGCAGGTGTGCGCCGGGTTCACCCTCTACGGGCCCGCGACCATGCTGGTGATCACCACCGGCAGCGGCGTCGACGGCTTCACCCTCGACCGCGAGATCGGCGCGTTCGTGCTCACCCACCCGCACATGCGCATCCCGACCGACACCGCCGGATTCGCCATCAACGCCGCCAACGAACGCTTCTGGGAACGTCCGGTCCGGCGCTACGTGCACGAGTGTCTGCAGGGCCTCGACGGACCACGCGGACGCGACTTCAACATGCGCTGGGTGGCCTCGCTGGTCGCCGACACCTTCCACATACTCACCCGCGGCGGGGTCTACCTCTACCCCCGCGACACCCGAAACCCCGCCCGCCCCGGGCGGGTTTCACTGCTGTACGGGGCCAATCCGATCGCGTTCATCGTCGAACAGGCAGGCGGGGCCGCCACCACCGGACACGACCGGATGATGCTCGTGCCCCCCGGCGAGGTACATCAGCGGGTGCCGTTCATCTTCGGCTCCCGCAACGAAGTGCTGCGCATCGAGCGCTACCACCGCGAGCCCGACGAAGGCCCCAGCTTCGACAGCTCACTGTTCGGCAGCCGATCACTGTTCCGGCCCGCCCGCCACGACCAGCGCACCTAGGAGGCAGCCATGTCGATCAAACATCCCGTCGTCGCGATCACCGGATCCTCCGGGGCGGGTACCTCCAGCGTGACCCGCACCTTCGAAGAGATCTTCCGGCGCGAGGGGATCAACGCCGCCGTCGTGGAAGGCGATTCGTTCCACCGCTACGACCGCGCCGAGATGAAACTGGCGATGGCCGAAGCCGAACAGCAACGCGACACCACGTTCTCGCACTTCGGCGAAGACGCCAACCTGCTCCCGGAACTGGAAACCCTGTTCCGCGAATACGGCGAGACCGGCGTCGGCCAGGTCCGCAAATACCTCCACGACGACGACGAAGCCAAACCCCACGGCCAACCCGCAGGCACCTTCACCCCCTGGGAAGACCTCACCCCCGGCAGCGACCTGCTGTTCTACGAGGGCCTACACGGCGCCGCCGTCACCGACACCGTCGATGTCGCCCGCTACACCGACCTGCTGGTCGGAGTGGTGCCCATCATCAATCTCGAATGGATCCAGAAGGTCTACCGGGACAAGACCCACCGCGGCTACTCCAGCGAAGCCGTCATCGACACCATCCTGCGCCGCATGCCCGACTACGTGAAATACATCTGCCCGCAGTTCTCGCGCACCTACGTCAACTTCCAGCGGGTGCCCACGGTCGACACCTCCAACCCGTTCATCGCCCGCAGCATCCCCACCGCCGACGAGAGCTTCGTGGTGATCCGCTTCGCCGACCCGAAAGTGATCGACTTCCCGTATCTGCTGTCGATGCTGCACGACTCGTTCATGTCGCGCACCAACTGCATCGTCGTGCCCGGCGGGAAAATGGAACTGGCCATGCAGCTCATCTTCACCCCGCTGATCCTGCGCCTGATGGACAAGCGCCCCCAGCGGCCGCTCTGATCAGGCCCCGTCCTGCTCACGCTCGGCCTGCTGGCGGCGTGCCTCGCGACGCTGCTGCTCGGCGCGCTCGCGCAGGCCCCGCAGGAACGCCTCGTCGTCGTCGGGATTGGACGCCACCGCCCGACCCGGCCGGTCGTACTCCCCGAAACGGGTGTTCGAGACCGGCCGCGGCTCGCTGATCGGACGCCCCGCGAACAACCACAGCAGCGCGCCGACCGTGGGAATCAACACCACCACGATCAGCCAGCCCAGCTTCGGCAGATGACGGATACCCGCGTCGGGACTGGTGACGATGTCGACCAGGCAGTAGACCCACAGGGCCAGGGTCAGAAAGCCGATGACCGCATAATGCATCGCAGCATCATCGCATGCCGCCCGCGCCGAGTTCAGTCCGGCAGCAACGGCACCGACAAGCCCTCACCCGACTTCAACAGCGCCGCACGGGTGATCGCCGCCGCACCGAACCGACGCCGCAGGTCGTCCAGAGTGGCATCGAGGGTGTTCTCGGCGCGCGGAGCCAGCGGCAACGTGAGCTGCATGGTGTCGGCGTCGTCGAGATTGGTCAGCGACAACCCGATCAAGGTGAGCCCGCGTTCGACGATCATCGGCTCCGCCGCGTCCAACAGCAGCCGGGCGGCATGGCGGATCACCGCCGAGGAATCGGTGGCCTCGACCAGCGTGTGCGAGCGGGTGGCACGCGAGAAGTCGTCGAAACGTAACCGCAGCACCACCGTCCGGCACACGCGGTCCGCGGCCCGCAACCGTCGACCGAGACGATCGGTGAGCCCGTCCAGGAACGCCGCGATCTCCTGCGGCTCCCGTGGCCGACGGCCCAGCGCCCGCTGCGCGCCGATCGACCGACGCCGCGTGCCCGTCTCCACCCGCCGCGGATCACGCGCCCACGCCAGCGCGAACAGGTGCCGGGCGGCCGCGGGCCCCAGCAGCACCCGTAACTCCGCCTCACCCGCGTCCGCCAGCTGGCCGACCCGAGTGATCCCCTCGGCATGCAACTTCGCCGCCGTCACCGCGCCGACACCCCATAATCGCTCGACCGGCAGCGGATGCAGGAACTCGAGCTCGCGGTCGGGCTCCACCACCCGCAACCCGTCGGGCTTGGCCACCGCCGAGGCCACCTTCGCCAGGAACTTCGTGCGCGCGATCCCGACCGAGATCGGCAACCCCACCTGCTCGCGCACCCGCGCCCGCAACCGGTGCGCGATCTCGACCGGCTCGCCACCGATCCGCCGCAGACCACCCACATCCAGGAACGCCTCGTCGATCGAGATGCCCTCCACCACCGGGGTCGTGTCACCGAAGACCGCGAACACCGCCCGGCTCGCCTCGGCATAAGCCGACATCCGCGGCGACACCACCACCGCGTGCGGACACAACCGCAACGCCTGCCCGGCGTTCATCGGCGTGCGGATACCGAACGCCTTGGCCTCGTAACTGGCCGCCAACACCACCCCGCCACCCACGATCACCGGTTTGCCCCGCAACCACGGCTGATCGCGCTGCTCCACCGAGGCGTAGAAGGAATCCAGGTCGGCGTGCAGAATCGACGCCTCGGCACGGGACCGGATACGCGGACGAGAGACAGCGGGGTCGGACACGAACATATGTTCGCATCGATGTCCGACAACTCCGGGCGCCCGACATGTCGTAAACCCGACACCACGACGCCATCCACTGTGACCTTTCCCCGAACTCGCCCACCACGCCGCACCGACGCGCCGCAGGTTCTAACGTCACCAACGCACACAGACAGTTCGAAAGGTTGGCGGCGTGGTCGGTAGTACCCAGGAAAAGCTCGACGAACTCACCAAGATCCTGGAGATCGCCGCGGAACCCGCCGGGGAATCCGCCGTCGCCAAACGCGCCAACAAGAACATCCCCAGCGTCCGCTCCCGCGTGACCACCCTGCTCGACCCCGGCACCTTCTTCGAAATCGGCGCCCTCGCCAAACAACCCGGCAAAACCGACGCCATGTACGGCGACGGCGTCGTCACCGGCCACGGCCTCATCGAAGGCCGCCCCGTCGTCGTCATCGCCCACGACCAGACCGTCTACGGCGGGTCCGTCGGCGAGATGTTCGGCCGCAAACTCACCAAGGCACTCCAGTTCGCCTTCGAGAAAGCCTGCCCGGTCGTCACCATCAACGACTCCGGCGGCGCCCGCATCCAAGACGCGGTCGCCTCCATCGCCTGGTTCGGACACATGAGCCGGGTGCAGGCCAAACTCTCCGGCTACGTCCCGCAGGTCTCGATCATGCTCGGCAAATGCGCGGCGGGCGCGGTCTACGGACCCATCAACACCGATGTGCTCGTCGGCACCCAGAACGCGTACATGTTCGTCACCGGACCCGAGGTCATCAAAGCCGTCACCGGCGAGGACGTCAGCGCCGAAGACCTCGGCGGCGCCGAAGTCCAGGCCCGCCGCGGCGTCATCCACCACGTCACCGACACCGAAGAACAAGCCTTCGACTGGGCCCGCGCCTACCTCGGCTACATGCCGTCGAGCTGCCTGGAACAGCCGCCGCTGGTCAACCCCGGCCTCGAGCCCGAGATCACCGCCAGCGACCGCGAACTCGACCGCATCATCCCCGACTCCGACCGCAGCGGCTACGACATGCACGAAATCCTGCTGCGCATCTTCGACGACGGCGAATTCCACGAGATCCGCGCCGCCTTCGCCCCCAACCTCATCACCGGCTTCGCCCGCGTCGACGGCCGCACCGTCGGCGTCGTCGCCAACCAGCCGCTCGTGCTCGGCGGGTCCATCGACGCCGCCTGCTCCGACAAATCCACCTACTTCATCCGGCTCTGCGACGCCTTCAACATCCCGCTCGTCTTCGTCGCCGACACCCCCGGCGTGCTACCCGGCGTCGACGAGGAGAACAACGGCGTGATCGTCCGCGGCGGCCGCGTGCCCCGCGCGATCATCGAAGCGACCGTGCCGATCATCAACCTCGTCGTCCGCAAATCCTATGGCGGCGCCTACGGCATGATGGCCTGCAAACAACTCGGCGCCGACATCAGCTTCGCCTGGCCCACCGCCCGCATCGCCGTCATCGGCGCCGAAAGCGCGGTCGACCTCATCGGCAAACGCCAGCTCATGGCCATTCCCGAAGAACACCGCGCCGCCGCCCGCGACTTCATGATCAACCAATACAACGAAACCGTCGCCACCCCCTGGGTCGCCGCCGAACGCGGCTACATCGACGCCGTCATCGAACCCTCCCGCACCCGCCTCGAGATCCGCCACGCGCTGCGCCTGCTGCGCGACAAACACCCTGTCTCCCAAGAGTTCAACCCCCGCAAACACAGCCTCTACTCCATGTGAACCAACCGCGACAGGCCGGTAGGGTGAAACCGGTCTGTCGCGGTGACAGTCCACGGGAAACAGGGGAGTGGACGTGCTCGAGGTCGGCTGGGACCAGGTATTCGCCTGGCGGATGAGCAGGCAGTTCCTCACCACCCCCACCGACGCCGGACCGGTCGCCATCGCCGAACGCCTCACCGGCCTCCAAGCACAGGTCGCCTCGGCCGCCGAAACCGCCGCCGCCGTGCGCGCCGACAACCCGGCACCCGACGCCGTCGCCACCGCACTCGCCACCGGTGACCTCGTCAAGACCTGGGCCATGCGCGGCACCCTGCACGCCATGACACCCGAACACGCCGCCGCGGCCCTGTCACTGATGGGATCGACGCGCACCTGGGAGAAGCCGTCCTGGCAGAAGACCTTCGGCGCGACCCCCGAACAGATCACGGCCCTCGTGCAGGCCGTGACAGAGATCCTCGCCGACCAGGTACTCACCCGCGACGAACTCGTCGACGCCGTCGTCGCCGAACCCGGCTTCGCCCACCTCGGCGAGCAACTGCGCTCCGGCTGGGGCGCGATCCTCAAACCCCTCTCCTGGCAGGGCGCCCTGTGCCACGGACCCTCCCGAGGCACCAAGGTCACCTTCACCGCCCCCGCCCACCAGATCCCCGGCTGGACCGGCCTGCCCGACCCCGACACCGCCGCGGCCACCCTGATCCCCGCCTACCTCGGCGCCTACGGACCCGGCCGACCCGAAACCTTCGACGCCTGGCTCAGCCGCAACAACCTCCGCAAGACCGTCGTCCGCCGCTGGTTCGCCGACCTCGGCGACACCCTGACCGAAGTCGATGTCGACGGCACCACCGGCTGGATTCGCACCGAACACGCCGACGACCTCGCCGCCGCCACCCTCGACGGCACCATCCACCTGCTCGGACCGTTCGACCAATACGTGCTGGGCCCCGGCACCGGCGACACCGCGATGCTGCCCACCGAACACCGCGCCAAAGTCAGCCGCGCGGCGGGCTGGATCTCACCCCTGGTCCTCGTCGACGGGCGCATCGTCGGCACCTGGGAGCAACTCGACGGCGACATCGTCGTCTCGACCTTCACGTCGACACCGCTGCCGAAACGCGCGCTCGCCGCCGCCGTCGACCGATTCGCCACGGCGACAGGCACTCCCGGCCTCACCGCCCGCCTCGCCTGATCAGCGGCCTTCGACGGCGTGCGCGCCCGCGCGGCGACCCGAGAACACGCAATCCGCCAGCGACAAACCGCTGACATAGCCGTTCGAACAAATCCCGACCGCCGCGCGTCCGGCCGCGAACAGACCGGGCACGACCCCGCCCGCCTCCGTGCGGACCGCGCCGGTGTCCTCGTCGACGAGCACACCGCCCAGGGTGAGCATCGGCATGGGGTAGGTGAGCCGGGCGGTGAACGAGATATCGAGCAGGGTGAACGGGCCGGTGCCGATCGGCTTGCGCAGATCGTCCGGCTTGCCCAGGGGATCGGGGGAGTCGTGCTCGATCGCCCGATTGTGCGCGTCGACCGTCGCATGGAGACCAGCCGCGTTTACGCCCGCCCGCCGAGCCACCTCCTCGATCGTCCGCCCCGACACACTGCCGAGCCGCAGCAGACGCTCGGTCTGCATGCGCTGGAACCACACCGACTGCCCACCGAGCTGCGCGCGAGCCTGCGCGGCGAGCTCGGCGTCGACCAGCAGCCACGCGCGATGACCGGGCGCCGCGGCGATCGCCGCACCCAGGGCCGCACCGTAGCGGGATTCGTCGATCATGCGATTGCCCTCGGCGTCCACCGCGATCGCACCGAAGAAGGCACTCGGCGGCGCGATGAAACGCCACGTCGACAAGGCGTCCATCTTGCCGCTCGCGGCCCCGGCGTCCAGGGCCATGGTGATGCCGCTGCCGTCGTCGGCGGCCGTACCGAGCGGCAGGCCCTGCGACCACGGGTAGGTAGGAGCGTGCTGGGCGACCATGGCACCGTTGGCGATGAACCCGCCGGTGGTGAGCACGACCCCGGAGCGGGCCTTGATACGCACCGGCACCCCGTGCGCGCGTTCGATCCGGTCCAGCAGCCGCTGCACCGCCGCGCGCAGACCCTGGTGATACACACCGGGTTTCGACGAGATCCGGGCCAGCGCGGCGAAACGACGTCGCACCGAGGCGGGCGCGCCGTCGATGGTGACGGCCTCGATCCCGGTCACCCGGCCGCCCTCGAGGACGAGACGAGTCGTCCTGGTGCCGGTCCGCACCCGGACACCGTGCGCGGCTCCCGAAGCCGCCAGCGGCCCGAACAGCGCCTTGCCCGAGACACCGCGACCGTGCGCGCGATGCCCGCGCTGCCGCGGCTTCGCGATCTCACGGTAGCCGCCGGAATTCTCGCTGCCCGAGAAATACAGGTAGTAGTCGTCGGTGGGGTAGGAGGTCTTGTACGGGCACACCGACGCCTCGAACGGCACTCCGTGTTCGGTCAGCCAGTCGATCATGGCGGGGGACTGCTCGCAGAACCGGCGCAGCGTCGCCGGGCTCACCGCGTCGCCGACCTCGGCCTCCAGATAGGCGATCATGTTCTCGACATCGTCGTCGATCCCGGCCGCGCGCTGCACCCAGGTGCCAGCCCCGGCGTACACGATCCCCCCGGACAGCACCGTGGCCCCGCCACCCAGATAGCGGTCCACGGCAAGGACATCCGCCCCGCGCTCCCGCACCGCCAAGGCCGCGCACACCCCCGCACCGCCGTACCCGACCACCACGACATCGGCTTCATCGTCCCAGGCCCGCACCCGTACCACCTTCCGCGCGGAAGCCCCGTTGCCGCCGCCGGACATAACTATAACGTGTTCTAGAAATGTGGTACCGGGAGTCACTCCGCCCGATCAGAGCTCTTGCGATGAGTGGCCAGGAAGCGCGCCTTCTTCTCGCGGTTGCCGCAGGTGTTCATCTCGCACCATCTGCGCGTGCGGCTGCGGCTGGTGTCGAAGAACGCCGCGCGGCAGGTCGGTGAGGCGCACAGGGCCAGCCTTCCGTCGCGTTCGCCCGCGATGATGCTGATCGCGTCGGCGGCGATCACTCCGAGAGCGTCATCGATGGCCGTCGCCGCACCGAGTCGCCAGATTCGGGTGCCCTGGGGCGTGAGGATCGCCGAGGCTCGACCTCGAATACTGCGGTCGTTGAGGACGCCGACGGCGTCCGGTGGGGGAGTCTCGTGCAGCGCGGCGGCCGTCGCGGCGGCGTGGATCGATTCCCTGAGCACTCGAGCGGATTCGAGTTGGGCGGCGGTGCACGACTCCACGACCAGCCCGTACACGGCCAACCAGTCGACGAGTCGCTGAGGTGTGGGGATGCGTTCGACGGCGTCGCCGCAGCGTTCCGTGAGGGTCGCCGTGAAGCTGGTCGCCAGCACGGTGCCGAGACGGAAGTCGGGGTCTCCAGCGGGCATGGAACCACCATAGCCGGTTGTCGAGTCCTGCTGGGTCGTGTTAGAACCATCTATGACGGTTCTCGTAGGGGAGTAGCCGGTACCGCGACCATCAGGAGGTCTTCATGTCCACCGTCGATCCGGAATCCAGCGATGTTCACCCGTTCCGCGCCAGCGTCACCGATGCCGAGTTGGACGACTTGTGTGCCCGCTTGGCGGCGGCCCGGCTACCGGAGGCCGAGACGGTTTATCGCCCCGCGCCCGACCCGCGCCGATGGGACCAGGGCGTACCGCTGGCCGACCTCGTCGACGTCGTGAACTATTGGCGCACCGAGTACGACTGGCGGGCCTTCGAACAGCGGCTCGAGGAGATAGGGCAGTACCGCACGACCATCGACGGCCTGGGAATCCATTTCCTGCACCGGCGATCCACCCGCGCGCACGCCACGCCGCTGATCCTGACCCACGGATGGCCGGGCAGCGTCGCGGAGTTCATCGACGTGGTTGACGAACTCGCCGATCCCAAGGACGCGGACACACCAGCGTTCCATGTCGTGGTGCCGTCACTGCCCGGCTTCGGATACAGCGACAAGCCGACGAGCACAGGCTGGGGGACCGAGAGGATCGCGGCGGCCTGGGTGGAACTGATGCGTCGGCTCGGCTACCGCGAGTTCGTGGCACACGGCGGCGACTGGGGCGGCAATATCACCACCGTCCTGGGCGGCCGGTTTCCCGAGCACGTCCTCGGCATCCACACGCTGTTCGCCGAGGCGCCACCCGGACTGTCGACGGACGGGCTCACCGACCTCGAGCGACGATGGACCGAGGAGACTCGCGATTTCTGGCGCCACCGCGCGGCCTACGCGAAGCAGCAGGCGACGCGACCACAAACCATCGGATACTCACTCGTCGACTCACCCGTCGGGCTGCTGGCCTGGATCCTCGACAAGTTCGCCGAGTGGAGCGACACCGAGGACAGCCCGCTCGAAAGGATCTCGCTGGACCGGATTCTCGACGATGTCACGCTGTACTGGCTGACCCGCAGCGGCGCCTCGGCAGCCCGGATCTACTACGAAAGCCACAATTCGCTCGATCCGGAACTCCGAGTGGACGTTCCGTCGGCGATCACCATGTACCCGCGCGACATCGAGAAGAGCCCGCGGCCATGGGCGGAGGAGAGGTACCGGCGCATCGTCCGCTGGAACGCACCCGACGCCGGAGGGCATTTCCCGTCCTTGGAGGTTCCCGAGTACTTCGTCAGGGACCTACAAGAAGGACTCGGGGCAGTGCTGTCTGCCGATAATCAGGACTACTTGACATAATGTGCATTATCGGCGTTTGAACACGGCCGGTCGTCGGGGGTTTTCGCGCATGCATGTTGTTGTTGGCGACCGTTTCTCGCGCCAGCGTCCCGCCTCTCGGGAAGACCGCTCGCATACTTCCCGCTGGCGACAATGATGCTGCTATCCAACGCCTGATTCCCGCCGACATTCGCGGTTTCCGGCTCACTGGTCTGGATCGACCAGATTTCGGGATCTCCGCCATTGATGACTGTTCGCGATGAGTTCGCGATAGCGTGGGCCGACCTCGGTGTTGTACCGGATTTCGCGGCCGGGCGGACGCTGAAATGTCTTGGGCCCCACTCCCCTCCACTTCCCCACCTTCCGTTAAAAAGTCACTGTGACGTTTTAACGGAAGGTGCTGGGCCTCGAAATTTCACGCGGCTCGGCCGTTCAGCCAGGTTCGGTAGCGGCGTAGGGCGAACCGCTGGAGGACGGTCTCCTTGACCAGCGCGAGGATGGGGTTGATGCCGGGGCGCGGGCGGCGGTCGGCGCCGAGGCGGCGGAGTTGCTGGCGGATACGGGCCATGCCCGCGGCGGAGGCTACGGCTTTGTCCTTGATGGTGACCGGGGTGAGGTCGACCTTGGCGGTGGCGTCCTGGCGCCAGCGGTTCGGGAGGTCGGGGTCCACGGCCAGGGCGCTGCCCATGCCGACGAGTTCGATACCGCCGGAGAGGACTTCCTCGGCGACGGGGCGACGGACGATGCCGCCGGTGAGCATCAGTGGCAGCGGGCTGGTGGCGGCGAGGTCCTCGGCCAGGGTGAGGAAGTAGGCCTCGCGGGCGCGGCTGCGTTCGTCGCCCGCCTGGCCGGTCATGGCGGGTGCCTCGTAGCTGCCGCCGGACAGTTCCACGATGTCGACGCCGAGTGGGGCGAGCATCGTGATGACGCGGGCGGCGTCGTCGGCGTCGAAGCCACCGCGCTGGAAGTCGGCGGAGTTGAGTTTGACGGCGACGGCGAAGGTGGGCGCCACGACGGCGCGGACGGCGCGCGTGATGTCGAGCAGCAGGCGGGCGCGATTGTCCAGGGTGCCGCCCCAGTGGTCGGTGCGCTGGTTGGTCAGCGGTGAGAGGAACTGCGACAGCAGATAGCCGTGGGCGGCGTGGATCTCGACGCCGTCGAATCCGGCTTCCTCGGCGCGGCGGGCGGTTTCGGCGAAGCGTTCGACGGTCTGTTCGATCTGCTCGGCGGTCATCGCGACGGGGTCGGCGAAGCGCTTGCTGTTCTTGCCGATGTCGACCTTGATGGCCGAGGGGCCCCAGGCGACGCCGGGCATGTCGGCGAGGATCTGCCTGCCGGGGTGGTTGATCTGCATCCACACCTTCGCGCCACCACTCTTGGCGGCGGCCGCCCACCGCTGGAACGGCTCGAGCGGTGAGTGCGCGTCGAGGACGACGCCAGCCGGTCCGGTGAGCGCCTCGGCGTGGACCATGACATTGCCGGTGACGATCAGGCCGACACCGCCGCGGCTCCACGTCTCGTAGAGCCGGAACAGTGCCGCGCCGGGCAGTTGGCCGCGGACGGCCATGTTCTCCTCCATGGCGGCCTTGGCCAGCCGGTTGGGCAGAACGGACCCGTTGGGGAGCGTGAACGGGGCCAAGATCGGCGAGGTCGTGGTGGGCGTGGGGGTGGATGGCATCGCGGCTCCTGAATGCGGTATGTTTACGTTGCTCACATAAGCCTAGGAAGGGGTGTAAGCGGTGTCAACGTCACTGAAGAGTGGTTACCATCACGGCGATCTGCGAGCCTCGCTCCTGACCACGGCGATGCGCATGCTCGAAGCCGGGGAGCCGTTCTCGCTGCGCGCCGTCGCGCGGGAGGCGGGCGTCTCCCCCACTGCGCCGTACCGGCATTTCGCCGACCGTGACGCGCTGGAGTCGGCCTTGGCGGCGCAGGGGCTGCGTGACCTGAAGGCGGACCTGCTCGAGGGGCGCGAGCTGCCGTCGGCGCCGGAGGGGCTGGGCGATTTCGCGGTCGCCTATGTCGAATTCGCGCTGCGGCGACCCGCGCTGTTCCGGTTGATGTTCGAGAATTCCTGCGACGAGGGCAGCGAGGAGAGGGTGCGGGCGGCCGCGGAGATCCACGACCTGCTGCGCGTCGGTATGGGTCGGGTGTTTCCCGGGTCGGATGTCGAGGCGCTGGCGGAGGCAGGGTGGGCGCTCGCGCACGGACTCGCGTCGCTGTATCTCGACGGCAAGCTCGTGGCGCGATCGGCGGACGAGGTGTTCGATCATGTGCGTGCGGCGTTCGCCGCGATCATGTCGGTGGACGGGCGGTAGGGCACGGCCGGGTCGAGTGTTGACAGCGCTCACATCGGGACATAGCCTGTCTCATGTAAGCACTGTAAACACGATTGGAGATGTTCATGGCATCGACTACCACGCCGTCGGTCACCGTCGATCTGGGTGGCCGCTCGGTCGATGTCCCCCAGGGCGGCCTGTACGACCGGTTCCGGATGGACCCCGACCTCGACGAGATCGCGCGAGATCCCGCTGTCAGCGGCGTCGACTTCTTCCGTGGACTGCCGAAGGTGAAGGTCGACTCCCCCATCGGCCCGACCCTGACCCCGAACTTCTACTACCGGATCTCGACCGCCCGGCTGACGATGCTCGCGCCCACCCGCGCCATCCGCTCCCGCCTGCCCGAGGATCTGGCTCCGCTCGAGCTGGTGCGTGGCGTGGGTCTGGTGTCGGTGATGTTCTTCCGCTACGACGTCTGCGATATCGACTTCTACACCGAGGCCGCCGTCGGTATCGCGGTCCGGCCCGCCCGTCACGGCGCGCCCGGGTTCGTGGATCTGCTCTCCGGCCTCGGTAACGACCACCTGCATTCGTATGTGCTGTCGCTGCCGGTCAACAGCGAGATCGCGCAGGTGCGTGGACACGACGGCTACGGCTTCCCGAAATGGGTGACCGAGATCGATGTCGACATCGACACCGCACATGTCGCCGCGCGTGTCGCCAACGCCGACGGTGGCACCGATGTGGCGCTCTCGGCGCGCACGCCTGCGCAGACCGCCCATGCCACGGGCGAGGCGGTCTCGAGCCTGACCTCCTACACCACGATCGGCGGCGCCTGGCACTCCACGCTCAGCCAGACCAACACCCTCGCGGCGGGCACGACGCGACTGCCCCGTGGCGTGGATCTGCGGCTCGGCACCGGGCGCGTCTCCGATGACATCCGGTCGTTGAAGCCGTTCAAGACGATCCAGTTCGATGTGATGACCGAGGGCCAGAACGCGCTGCACATGCCGGTCCCGACCTCGGTGCAGAAGGGAGCACGCGCATGACCGGCACGCTCACTCCCCTGCCCGCGACGTTCAGCTCGCCGCTGGTCGGACGTCTGCCCGCGTTGGTCACGGCGTCTCCGGAGGCCGAGCGCACGATCACCCACGCCCCCTACACCGGTGAGCCGCTCGCCGACCTGCCCGTGTCGACGCCCGAGGACGTGGCGGACGCGTTCGTACGGGCCCGGCGGGCGCAGGAACGCTGGGCGGAGGTTCCGGTGCGGGAGCGGGCCCGGATCCTGTTGCGTTTCCACGATCTCGTGCTCGAGCGGCAGGACCAGGCGCTGGATCTGATGCAGGCCGAAAACGGCAAGACGCGTCGCGACGCGTTCCTCGAGGTCAGCGATATCGCCATCACGGCACGCTATTACGCACGCGGTGCGGCGAGTCTGCTCGGGCCGAAGCGGCGTCGGGGTGCGATTCCGGTGCTGACCCACACCACCGAGTTGCGGCATCCGAAGGGTGTCGTCACGGTGATCTCGCCGTGGAACTATCCGCTGAGCATGGCCGCCGGTGACGCGATTCCGGCACTGCTGGCGGGTAACGCGGTGGTGCAGAAGCCCGACACCCAGACGGCGCTGACCGCGTTGTGGGCGCTGGATCTGATGCGGGAGGCCGGGCTGCCCACCGACGTGTGGCAGATGGTGGTCGGTCGCGGGAGTTCGATCGGTGACGCGCTGCTGACGGGTGCGGACTATGTGATGTTCACCGGGTCCACGGCCAGCGGGCGCCGGATCGCGCGTACGGCCGGGGAGCGGTTGATCGGGGCGAGCCTCGAGCTCGGTGGCAAGAACGCGATGGTGGTGCTCGCGGACGCCGATGTGGCGAAGGCGGCCGACGGTGCGGTGGCGGCGTGCTTCCCGTCGGCGGGACAGCTGTGCGTGTCGATCGAACGGTTGTATGTCGCCGAGGAGATCCGCGAGGAGTTCGTCGCGGCGTTCGTGGCACGCACGCGGCAGCTGAAACTGGGTGCGGCGTTCGATTTCTCGGTCGATGTGGGGTCGTTGACCACGGCGGCACAGCTCGACACGGTGACCTCACACATCGCCGACGCGGTGGACAAGGGCGCGACGGTGCTCGCGGGCGGTAAGGCGCGGCCGGATGTGGGGCCGCTGTTCCACGAGCCGACGATTCTGGCCGATGTGACGCCGGAGATGACCTTGTTCGCGCAGGAGACGTTCGGTCCGGTGGTGTCGATCTATTCGTTCCGGACCGAGTCGGAGGCGGTCGCGCTGGCCAATGCCACCTCCTACGGGCTCAATGCCAGCGTGTGGTCGCGCGATGGCGCGCGGGGGCGGGCGGTCGCGGCGCGGCTGCACGCCGGGACGGTGAATGTGAACGAGGCGTTCGCGGCCGCGTGGGGCAGTGTGGACGCGCCGATGGGCGGCATGGGCGATTCGGGTCTGGGCCGTCGGCACGGCGCGGACGGGCTGTTGAAGTACACCGAGCCGCAGACGGTGGCGCATCAGCGGCTGCAGGGTTTCACGCCGCCGAAGAGCATCGATCACGAGCGGTGGTCGCGGGTGCTGACCGGTGCGTTGAAGACGCTGCGGGCGGTCGGTGCGCGATGACCAAGCGGGTGCTGACCATGCCTGGGAGGTGTTCGAGGAGCACGGATTCGAGCAGACCCTGGTGAGCCCGGCCGGTGGCCCGGTGCCTGTCGGACGGTTCGCTGCTGGTCTCGGGTCGGCGGTTGACCGGGTTCGCGTGGCAGGAGGAGGTTCTCGCCAGGGTGGACGCGCTGGTGCCCTACAACGTCGAGGCCGAGATGCGGAAGCGGGGTGCGCTCTACGAGAAGGCAAAGTTGCCGTTCGTGTCCTATGTGGTGGTCGACGGCAGGCTGGTGACCGGACAGAATCCGGGTTCGGCCAAGCGGACGGCGAAGGCGGTGGCGGGGCTGTTGTGAGGGTCAGTGGTAGAGGGCGTCGATCTCGGTGGCGTACTTCTTCATGACCTCCGCGCGGCGCAGGGACAGTTTCGGGGTGAGTTCGCCGGTGGCCTCGGTCCAGTCGTCGGGTAGCAGGCGGGTCTTCTTGATCGCTTCGGCGTGGGAGACCTTGGTGTTGGTCGCGGCGACGGCGGCGTCGATCTCGGCGGTCAGGTCGGGGTTGTCGAGGAGGGTCTCGATGGGGGTGTCGGCGGGTAGGCCGTGGTTCTGGGCCCAGCGTGGGAGGGCGTCGGGGTCGAGGGTGAGCAGGGCGGCGACGAACGGTTTGCCGTCGCCGACGACCATCGCCTGGCCGATGAGGGGATGCGCGCGCAGGGTGTCCTCGAGCGGGCCGGGTGAGACGTTCTTGCCACCGGCGGTCACGAGGATCTCCTTCTTGCGGCCGGTGATGGTGAGGTAGCCGTCGCGGTCGACGCGGCCGAGGTCGCCGGTGCGGAACCAGCCGTCGGTGAAGGCATCGGCGGTGGCGTCGGGGTTGTTCCAGTAGCCGGTGAACACGGCGGGGCCGCGCAGCAGGAGTTCGCCGTCGTCGGCGATCTTGACCGCGTGGCCGTCGGTGGGTCGGCCGACGGTGCCGACGCGGGTGTCGCCGGGGGTGTTGACGGTGACGGCGGCGGTGGTTTCGGTGAGGCCGTAGCCCTCGTGGACGGTGAGGCCGATGCCGCGGAAGAAGTGGGCCAGTTCGGCGTCGAGTGGTCCGCCGCCGGAGACCGCGGCGGTGCAGCGTCCGCCGAGCGCGGCGCGCAGCGTGCGGTAGACGAGCCGGTCGAACAGGGCGTGGCGGGCGCGCAGCAGCAGGCCGGGGCCGTCGTGGTCGAGTGCGGTGCTCCAGGCGATGGCGGTGTCGGCGGCGAGGTCGAAGATCCGGCCGCGGCCGCTGGCGTGGGCTTTCTGCTGGGCGCCGTGGAACACCTTCTCGAACACGCGCGGCACGGCGAGGATGAAATGTGGCCGGTAGCTGGCGAATTGGTCGACGAGGGTGGACCAGTCGGCGCTGAAGGCGACGATGACCTTCGCGTCGAGCGCGGCGAGGGTGACCGCGCGGGCGAAGACGTGGGCCAGCGGCAGGAACATGAGGGTCTTGTTGCCCTCGGTGACGAACTCGCCCAGGGCGATCCGGTCGGATCGCGATTCGGCGTAGAGGTTGGCGTGGGAGAGCAGCACGCCTTTGGGGCGTCCGGTGGTGCCGGAGGTGTAGATGAGGGTGGCGGGGTCGGCGGCGCGGACCTGGGCGCGGCGGGTGTGCACGGCGTGGTCGTCGAGGTGGGCGCCGCGGGTGGCGAGTTCGGTGAGCAGGTCCTGGTCGATCTGGAGGGTTTCGCGCAGGTCGGGCAAGGTGTCGGGGTCGATCTGGTCGATGACACCGCGGTGGCGGTCGCTGTCGACGATGAGCAGGCGGGTGCCGGAGTCGCGCAGGATCCAGTGGGCCTGGTCGGCGGCGGAGCTGTCGTAGATGGCGACGGTGCAGCCGCCGCACGCCCAGATGGCGTGGTCGAGGACGACCCATTCGTAGCGGGTGGGGGCCATGATGGCGACGCGGTCGCCGGGGGCGATCCCGGTGGCGAGCAGTCCCTTGGCGACGGCGGTGACGGTGGCGGCGAATTCGGCTGCGGTGACCGCGCGCAGGTCGCTGTGCTGGCCGGGGATCTCGAACAGCACGGTGTCGGGGGTGTGCTCGGCGTGGCGGAACACGCTGTCGGAGTTGTTGGCGTGTTCGGGGATGGTGTAGGTGGCCGGGGTTTCGAACTCGGGCATCAGTGGCCTTCCGCGGGTCGAGCTACGGTGCCGAGGCGGTGCAGGCCGCGCAGGTCGTAGGTGTGGGTGGCGAGGGCGCCGAGGATCAGGCCGATGGCCAGTCCGGCCAGGGTCATGCCGAGGCCGCGGCCCAGGCCCGCTTCGATGTGGCCGTCGAAGAACAGGATGGCGCGCACGGCGAGGTAGATCTGGTGCATGGGTTCGAAGGCGGCCATGTCGGCGATCCAGCGCGGGGTGGCTTCGAGCGGGATGGTGCCCGAGGAGGACGGGATGCCGAGCACGACGAACACGATGAGGTTGATCATCAGGCCCGCGGTGCCGAAGGCGGCCATGACCGACAGTCCGGTGACCGCGATGGCGGCGATGGCCAGGGTGCCGTAGAGGAACAGCAGCAGCGGTCGTTCGATGGACATGTCGAGTAGGGCGCCGATGCCGAGGAAGACCGCGGCGGCGATGGGGGCGCTGAGCGCGGCGATGCCCCATTTGACGAGCAGGGTGTGCCAGCGGCTGATCGGGGCGCGGGTGGTGGGTTTGTGCCAGGGGCCGTATTCGGCGGGGACGAAGCCGAGGGAGGCGTCGACGAGGGAATTGATCATCATGGCGCCGCTGAAGCCGACGATGAGCAGGACCAGGGTGTAGAAGAACGCCGCCAGGCCCTGTCCGGTGCCCGGAGGTAGCGGGTGGTGGGCGGTGACGACGATGTCGATCGGGGTGGCGAGCTGGCGTTGGGCGGCGCCGCTGAGCGGGGTGTCGCCGAGGGCGGCGCGGACCTGGTCGGTGAGTTGGGTGCCGACGGTGGTGTTGACCTGGGTCATGGCCTGGTCGGCGACGGTCTGCATGATCTGGGCGGCGAGGGTGCCCGCGCGGGGGTTGGTCAGTACGGAGATGATCGGCTGTTCGATGTCGCCGGGGACAACGGAGGCGGCGGCGAGGATGGCGACGCGTTTGGTGAAGTCGCCGGGGATGACGATCGCGCCGTAGACCTCCCCGTTTCGCAGTTGCCGCTGGGCTTCGTTGATGCCGACGACGCGCAGGTCGATCTTGTCGGCGGGGATGGATTCGGTGAGCGCGGTGGTGATCTGGTCGCCGAGGTGGGTGGGGTTGCCCGCGACGGTGTCGCCGACGTCCTGGTTGACCAGCGCGATCGGGAAGTCGTGCAGGTGTTTCTCCGGGTCGGCGGTGTAGCCGAGGTACATGGTGCCCAGCAGGGCCGCGAGCACGGTGACCAGGGTGATCGGGGCCAGCCATTCGCGCAGCGGCATGGTGCGCTGTCGGCGGGGTGGCTGCGGGTATGCGGGGGCGTTCGTCATGGCATCGGCCAATGTAGTCAACGACTACTTTGTAGTCAATGACCACATTAGGGGAGGTCGGATATCCTGACTCTCACCATGGCCGTGCACACCCCCTATCACCACGGAGATCTCCGCGCCGCGCTGCTCGAGCGCGCCGAGTCGACCTTGCGCGAGGTCGGGGTGGACGGTCTGTCGCTGCGGCAGCTCGCCCGCGACACCGGGGTCAGCCATGCCGCGCCGAGCCGCCACTTCCGCGACAAACAGGCCCTGCTCGACGCCCTGGCCGTCACCGGATTGCACCGTCTCGCCACCTGTTTCGAACAGGCCGCTCCCGACGGCCCGATCACCACCCGCCTGCGCACCCTCGCCCGCGTCTACCTGCGTTTCGCCGTCGACAACCCCGAACTGCTCCCGCTGATGTTCGCGCGCAGGCACACCTCCCCCGAGATCCAGCAGGCCGCCGACCGCGCCTTCGCCATCCCCATCACCCTCATCGCCGAAGGCCAGGGCGCGGGCGAGATCGTTCCCGGCGACCCGAAACGCCTCGGCGTCACCGCTCTGGCCGCCCTGCAGGGCCTGGCGACCTTCATCGGTTCGGGCTACACCACCGACTACGACTCCGCCCAACTCCTCGACGACCTGGTCACCCATCTCACCTCGGGCCTGCTCCCCCGCCCCTGACGGTCACGAAGCCGGGACGAGAGTGACCGGACGATGCGCGTGATGGATCACGCGGGCCGCCACGGATTCGCCCATGAGCCGTTCCAGCAGCGACATCATCCCGTGGCGGGGCGCGCCGAGGACGATCATCTCCACCTCGGCGGTGTCGGCGATCGCCAGTAGCAGCTGGGTGGGGTCGCCCGGTGCGCTCTGGTAGGTCCAGTTGCCGGGCAGGGTGGACAGCAGGGCGCACGCCCGGTCGCGTTCGGCGATGACGGTGGCGTGCACGCGGTCCTCGAAATCGGGGCTGTCGGGGTCGACGGGCAGGTCGTCGATGTCGACGGCGTGGACGACGTGGAGGTGGGCGTCGAGACGACGGGCCAGGCCCACGGCGTAGGCGAGGGCAGCCTGTCCGGCGGGGTGGCGGTCGACGCCGACGAGCAGCTGGGTGGTCGGCGGGGGCGTGGTGCGGGGACCGTCGACGCGGATGGGATCGGTGGGCACGTGTCCTCCTCAGAGTCGGGCCAGCAGCAGGCCGATCGTGGCGGCGCAGACCGTGATGACCAGGGTGCCGAGGGCATTGGCGGTGGCGGCGCGATAGCTGCCGCGCTGGAGTAGCCGGACGGTTTCGACGCTGGCGGTGCTGAAGGTGGTGTAGCCGCCGCAGAAACCGGTCCCGGCGACGAGGGTGAGATCGGCGGGCGCGTGCTGGAACAGAACGAGCCCGGTCAGGAACCCCAGCAGTAGTGACCCGGACACATTGACGATCACTGTCGCCCACGGGAATTCGGTGGCCCGGCGCGCCCGGATGGCGCCGTCGAGCACGAACCGGCACACCGCGCCCGCGCTGCCCGCCAGGGTGACCCACAGCAGCGTCATCGGACCTCGACCTCCGGGCGCGGGCGCACGATCGCGGCGACGGCGATCCCGACGATCGTGGCGAGGATCCCGACGATGACGCTGCCCAGGCCGTAGCCCAGGGCGATCGTGGGTCGCTCGTCGCGCACGAGCAGTGTCGTCTCGACGGCGAGCGTGCTGTAAGTGGTGAAGGAACCGAGCACCCCGGTGCCCAGACACAACCGCAGGCGTTGTCGGATACCGGAGTCGGGACCCAGCCGGGTCAGTGCCTCGAGCAGCAGGCCGAGTGCGAAGGCACCGGTGACGTTGACGACGAAGGTGGTCACCGGGAACGTGCCCGCGCTGTGCGGGAACCACACACCGAGTTGATAGCGGATCGGGGTGCCGACGAGTCCACCGATCGCCACGGCCGCGATGGCCGACATACGAGTGTGTAGGGGGGCGGCGGGACGGGCCACGGACAGACTCCTTCCATCATGGAAAAAGGAGCCATCAGCCTCGGGTGAGGTGGTTCAGGCATCCAGGATGCCTCGGCGGAGATCCATCGCCGCCTCCGAGCATAGCGCACAGGCCTATCGTGTTCTGATGCGCGCCAACCCCATCGACCGTCCCGCCGATCTCGACCTGGTCCGTGAGTCCTATGACCGGGTAGCCGACAACTACGTCGAGATGGTGACCTCGACCGGTATCGGCGATATCCGCCGCCACCCGTGGCTCAAGGCGGCCATCGACGCCTTCGCCGACACCGTGGGCACGCGCGGACCGGTGCTCGATGTGGGATGCGGGCCGGGCACGGTGACCGGTTACCTCGCCGAACGCGGACTCGACGTCTCCGGGGTCGACCTGTCGCCCGGCATGATCGCCCACGCGCGGCGGCTGTATCCGCACTGCCGCTTCGACGTCGCCTCGGCCACCGAGTTGGAGCTGGAGGCGGAGTCGCTGGGCGGGGTACTCGGGTGGTGGTCGCTGTTCAACCTGCCACGCGCGGTGCTCCCCCAGGTGCTGGCGTCCTTCACGCGGGCGTTGAAGCCGGGCGGCCAGTTCATCACCGCCACCCACGTCGGTGACAGCGATGTCGAGCGCACCGAGGCCTACGGCGGGGTGCCGGTGCGGTGGACGACCCACTGTTGGCAGCCCGGTCAGCTCGTGGAGTTGATCGAGCGGGCGGGTCTGCGCCCGGTCGCCGAACTGCGGTTGCCCGCCGACGCGCAGGTCGGGCCGGGCGTGGTGATCATGGCCGAGCGCCGCGCGTGAGGGTCTCCTGGTCGGCGCTGTCGGTGTCCAGGCCGGTCAGCAGGCGCAGGCCGTCGGCGGCGGCGGTGTCCGGCGCGGCGGAGAGCACGATCAGCTCCATACCGGAGTCGTCGGGGAAGGCGAAGTTCTCCTGGTGGAGTTCCAGCAGCCCGACCAGCGGGTGCCGGTAGGCCTTGCGGCCGTGGGTGCGGGCACTGACGTCGGCGCGGGCCCACAGGCGGCGGAATCGGTCGCTGCCCATGGCGAGCTCGCCGATGAGCGAGGCCAGCCGCGGGTCGTCGGGATACTTGCCCACGGCCAGGCGCAGGTGGCCGACGGCGTCGAGGGTGCAGGTCTCCCAGTCGGCGTAGAGGCCGCGGTCGGCTTCCTCGAGGAACAGGTGGCGGGCGGTGTTGAGGCCGGGGATGGGTCGGCCGTAGAGCAGTCGGGCCGGGCGGTTGGCGGCGAGCACGTCGAGCCGGTGGTTCATGATCAGGGCGGGCGCGTCGGCGACCAGGTCGAGCACCCGCAGCAGTTCGGGCCGTAGCCGTGCGGTGGGTGTCCTGGTGCGGCGGCGGGGTTGGCGGGCGAGGCGGTGCAGGTGCTCGCGTTCGGTGTCGTCGAGTTCGAGCACCCGGGCCAGGGCATCGAGGACTTGGTCGGAGGGCTGGGTGGCGCGGCCCTGCTCGAGCCGCACGTAGTAGTCGACGCTGACCCCGGACAGGTGGGCCACTTCTTCGCGGCGCAGCCCCGCGACCCGGCGTCGGCGGTCGACGGGGATGCCCGCGTCGGCCGGGTCGACGCGGGAGCGCCGTGTGCGCAGGAAACCGGCGAGATCGTCCATGTCCCCAGTATGGCCACGCGCGCACCGGTGAGGGTGGTCCTGCTGGTCCCAGGAAGTGCGGTCCCTGAACGGATGGTCGCGCGACGTCCAGGATCGAGGACACACCTGATCCGAAGGAGTTCCGATGAAGACGTTGATCGTGCACGCCCACCCCGAACCGGCCTCGCTGAACGGCTCGCTCACCGAGACCGCGGTGTCGACCTTGACCGCGGCCGGGCACGAGGTGCGTGTCAGCGACCTGTACGCGATGAACTGGAAGGCGGTGGTCGACGCCGGTGACTTCGGGCCGGACGCGTCGAGTCCGCTGCGCGTGGTGGCCGATTCGGGTCGCGCCTTCGACGCGGGGACCTTGAGCGAGGATGTGCGGGCCGAGCAGGACAAGCTGCGCTGGGCCGAGCTGATCGTCTTCCAGTTCCCGCTGTGGTGGTACACGATGCCCGCGATCCTCAAGGGCTGGGTGGATCGGGTGTTCACCGCGCATTTCGCCTACGGTGTCGGCGAGCACAGCGACACCCATTACGGCGACCGCTACGGGGAGGGCACGCTGGCGGGGCGCAAGGCGCTGCTGTCGGTGACGGTCGGCGGCCCGGCCGAGCACTACGGGCCGCGCGGGATCAACGGTCCGATCGAGGATCTGCTGTTCCCGATCCAGCACGGCATCCTGTTCTACCCGGGCATCGAGTCACTGCCCCCGTTCGTCACCTACGGCGCCGACCGGATGACCGCACCACGCCACGCCGAGGTGCTCGAATCCTGGCGGGAGCGCCTGCGCACAGTCGATTCGACCGAGCCGATCGCGTTCCGGCGGCAGAACTTCGGCGACTACGAGATCCCGTCGCTGCGGCTCGAGCCCGGGCTGGAGCCGGTGGGCCGCACCGGTTTCGGGCTGCATGTGCTCTGACGCGCGGTGCTGGTGTCCTCCCCCGCTCGGGCGAGGACACCAGCGTGCTCAGGCGCCGACGTAGTCGGCCAAATGCTGGCCGGTGAGGGTGGAGCGGGCGGCGACCAGGTCGGCGGGGGTGCCTTCGAAGACGATGCTGCCGCCGTCGTGGCCCGCGCCGGGACCCAGGTCGATGATCCAGTCGGCGTGGGCCATCACGGCCTGGTGGTGTTCGACGACGATCACGGACTTGCCCGCGTCGACGAGCCGGTCCAGCAGGCCGAGCAGCTGTTCGACGTCGGCCAGGTGCAGGCCGGTGGTGGGTTCGTCGAGGATGTAGGTGCCGCCCTTGTCGGACATGTGGGTGGCCAGCTTCAGGCGTTGCCGTTCGCCACCGGACAGGGTGGTCAGGGGCTGGCCGATGGTCAGGTAGCCCAGGCCGACTTCGGTGAGGTGGGTGAGGATCTTGTGCGCGGCCGGGGTGCGGGCCTCGCCCTCGCCGAAGTATTCGCGGGCCTCGTCGACCGGCATGGCCAGGACTTCGCTGATGTTCTTGCCCGCGAAGGTCAGTTCGAGCACCTCGGCCTGGAAGCGCTTGCCCTCACATACTTCACACACGGTGGAGACCCCGGCCATCATGGCCAGGTCGGTGTAGACGACGCCCGCGCCGTTGCAGTTCGGGCACGCGCCTTCGGAATTGGCGCTGAACAGGGCGGGTTTGGCGCCGGTGGCCTTGGCGAAGGCCTTGCGGATGTGGTCGAGCAGGCCGGTGTAGGTGGCGGGATTGCTGCGCCGCGAACCCTTGATCGGGGCCTGATCGATGGAGATGACGCCCTCTTCGATCGGGATGGAGCCGTGCACCAGCGAACTCTTACCCGATCCCGCGACGCCGGTGACCGCGACCAACACACCGAGGGGGATGTCGACGTCGACCTCGCGCAGGTTGTTGGCGGTGGCGCCCCGGATCTTCAAGGCACCGTGGGGTTCGCGCACACTGTCTTTGACCGCGGCCCGGTCGTCGAAGTGACGGCCGGTGACGGTGCCGCTGGCGCGCAGTCCGTCGACGCTGCCCTCGAAACAGATGGTGCCGCCCTTGGAGCCCGCGGCCGGACCCAGGTCGACGATGTGGTCGGCGATGACGATGGTCTCGGGCTTGTGCTCGACCACCAGCACGGTGTTGCCCTTGTCGCGCAGGCGCAGCAGCAGCTCGTTCATGCGCTGGATGTCGTGGGGGTGCAGACCCGCGGTGGGTTCGTCGAAGACATAGGTGACATCGGTGAGTGAGGAACCGAGGTGGCGGATCATCTTGACGCGCTGGGCCTCACCGCCGGACAGGGTGCCCGAGGGCCGCGACAGCGACAGATACCCCAGACCGATCTCGACGAACGAGTCCAGGGTCTGGCGCAGCGATTCCAGCAGCGGCGCCACCGACGGGTCCTCGACGCCCTTGACCCATTCGGCCAGGTCGGTGATCTGCATGGCGCACGCGTCGGCGATGCTGATGCCGTCGATCTTGGACGAGCGCGCTTCGGCGCTCAGGCGGGTGCCCGCGCAGTCGGGGCAGGTGCCGAAGGTGACCGCGCGTTCGACGAAGGCCCGCACGTGCGGCTGCAGCGCCTCGACGTCCTTGGACAGGAACGACTTGCGGATCTTGGGGATCAGGCCCTCGTAGGTGAGGTTGATGCCGTCGACCTTGATCTTGGTCGGTTCCTTGTAGAGCAGGTCGGCGAGTTGTTTCTTGGTGTACTTCTTGATCGGTTTGGCCGGGTCGAAGAAGCCGCTGCCCTTGTAGATGCGGCCCATCCAGCCGTCCATGCTGTAGCCGGGGATGGTGAACGGGCCCTCGTCGAGGGACTTGTTCTCGTCGTAGAGCTGGGTCAGGTCGATGTCGTTGACGGTGCCCTTGCCCTCACAGGTGGGACACATGCCGCCGGTGATGGAGAAGCTGCGCCGTTCCTTCACGGTGACGCCGTGCTTCTCCACCGCGACCGCGCCGGAACCGCTGATGGAGGCGATATTGAACGAGAACGCCTGCGACGAGCCGATGTGCGGGTCACCGAGGCGGCTGAACAGGATGCGCAGCATGGCGTTGGCGTCGGTGACGGTGCCGACCGTGGAGCGTGGGTCGGCACCCAGCCGGGACTGGTCGACCAGGATGGCGGTGGTGAGCCCGTCGAGCACGTCGACGTCGGGCCGTGCCTGGCTGGGCATGAAACCCTGCACGAACGCGCTGTAGGTTTCGTTGATCAGGCGCTGGGATTCGGCGGCGATGGTGCCGAAGACCAGCGAACTCTTGCCCGAGCCGGACACGCCCGTGAACACGGTGAGCCTGCGCTTGGGGATCTCGACGCTGATATCGCGCAGGTTGTTCACGCGGGCGCCGTGCACACGGATCACATCGTGGCTGTCGGCGGGCTCCACGGTGGTTCTGGTGCCGGATTCGGTGGCCGTGCTCATGGGTCTCCCTCGGGGTGGTCGGCGTCGCCGCTCGATCGTATCGACAGGGTCCGACCTATTTGAGCTGCTGAATGCGGATCAGGTTGCCCGCCGGGTCGCGGAAGGCGCAGTCGCGGATGCCGTAGGGCTGGTCGGTGGGTTCCTGCACGACGTCGATGTCCCCGGCCTGCAGTTTCTCGAACAGGCCGTCGAGGTCGTCGGTGGCGAGGTTGACCCCGGCGTAGGTGCCCTTGGCCATCATCTCGCCGATGACGCGGCGCTCCTCGTCGGTGATGCCCGGGTCGACGGCGGGCGGGGTCAGCACGATCGAGGTGTCGGGCTGACCGGCGGGGCCGACGGTGATCCAGCGCAGGCCGTTGTAGCCGACGTCGTTGCGGACTTCGAAGCCGAGTGTGTCGCGGTAGAAGGCCAGGGCTGTGTCGGCGTCGTCGTGGGGCAGGTAGCTCTGGTGAATAGTGATGGTCATGCCGACCACGCTATTGATCGGGGGCGGCGGGTGCTTCTCGATTCCTGATCGGTCTGGTCACCGTCTTGACCACGCAGGTCGGGATGCCGTCGGTGACCGCGGCCTGCTGTTTGTAGACGCTGGGCGGTATGCCGACGAGTTCGGTGAACCGGGTACTGAAGGTGCCCAGCGACGACGAACCGACCTCGAAACACACCTCGGTGACACTCAGGTCGCCCCGGCGCAGCAGCGCCATCGCGCGTTCGATGCGGCGGGTCATCAGATACGAGTACGGCGATTCCCCGTAGGCGGCCCGGAACCGACGACTCAGATGCCCGGCCGACATGTGCACGCCGCGAGCCAGCGCTTCCACATCCAGCGGCCGCGCGTACTCACGGTCGATGCGGTCGCGGACGCGGCGCAGCAGGGCGAGTTCCCGCAGGTACGGGTCACGCGAGGGCATGCTGGTCACCTGCACGATCGTCTCACGGCCGCCGCGCCGCGCCCGGCACGGGAGTGCGGTGTCGGGCGCGGCACCCGGCTATGACCGGTCGGGGGTGGTGACCGCGGCGACCTGCGCGAGGAAGTGCGGGCAGGTGCGGAAGTCCTCGGCCTCGCAGTCCAGGACATGAGTGACGGCGTCGAGCGCGGCGCAGTTCCCGTGCGGCCGCGTCGAGATCGGGCCATTCGCGCATGCTCAGGCTGGACACGACGTGGTCGAAGCTCGCGTCGGGGTGGGGCAGCGCGGTGACATCGCCGACGGCCAGGTGCGCGGGCAGGCCGGTGAGGTGGTCGCGGGCGAGCTCGATCATGTGCGGGGAGGCGTCGACGCCGTGCAGGCGCAGGTCGGGGCGGCGGATCGCCAGGTGCGACAGCAGTTTCGCCGGGCCGGTGCCGATATCGGCGACGGTGGCGCCCCGGCCGGTGGCGGTGTCGATGTCGGCGGCGAGGGTGCGGTACATGCCGGTGAGCAGGCGGGTCGCGCGGCGGTCGTAGCCGTGGCTGCGGGCGTGGTCGAAGGTGGTCATGGGACCACCGTGCCGTTTCAGGTCGACCTGAAGTCAAGCGTTACCGGGGCGCAGGACCACGATGCCGGGGACGCTGCGGACGTAGTCGGTCAGCGGGGTGTCGACGACCTGGTAGTCGGCCAGCGAGGACGCGTTGCGGAACACCGGGCCGTTGGGGGTCTGCACGACCAGGCCGACGTGGGTGACGTCGAGTCCGGCCTCAGGGGTGTAGGCGCCCAGGAAGTCGCCGGTGCGCAGTCCCGCCACCACGTCGCGGTCGACGGCGACGGCCGGGATGTGGGTGACGGCGCGGTCCACGACTGGTAGGCCGGGCAGGTAGGTGGTGCCGTCGGCTTTCGCGTTGAGGTGCTTGGTGACCGTCACCGCGGCGGGGCTCAGGCTCGCGGTGATGTCGGTGGCCAGCGGTCGGTCGGTCCCCGCCCAGTCGGTGAAGAAGTGTTTGCGCTGGGCGAATTCGACGCGGCCGTCGACATAGCGGGTGGCCGCCAGGGTGGTGGCGAACTGGTCGCGGTCGGCGGAGTGGGAGGCGGCCTCGACGTAGTCGAGGAAGGTGAAGCAGTCCACGCGGCGCAGGTCGATGACGAGTTGTTCGGGCTCGGTGGCCGAGCCGATCAGCATGTTCGCCCCGTAGGGGGTGCCGAGCAGCCGTTCGGAGAGCCGGGCCAGCAGTTCCGGGCGGGGCAGGGTGCCCGCTTCGGCGCGTACGGCGAGCAGTTCGTCGATCTTGCGGCCGGTGGTGTCGTCGACCGGCGGCGCGGCGAGGGCCGGTGCGGCGGCGCCGAGCAGGGCGATCAGGACGAACAGGATCCGGACGATGATGCGCAAGACGCCTCCAGCAGGCAGCGGTCGATCGGTGCGAGCGTGCTCCACCGTATCGGACGCGAGATCAGCTGGTGGGCACGATGACCGCGCGCCCGGTGATCGTCCCGGCGTGCAGGCGTTCGTAGGCCAGCGGCGCCTCGTCGATGCCGAAGGTCTCCACGTGCACGTCGACCGCGCCGTGGTGGGCCAGTTCGAGCACTTCGATCAGCTCGGTCCGGCTGCCCCAGTAGGGCGAGGTGACGGTGGTCTGATAGGGCAGCGACCCGAATCCGACGGCGACGGTGCCACCGCCGAGTCCGACGACGGTGATGTCGGAGTCGACCCCGGCGGCCGCGGCGGCGAGCGCGGTGGTGGGTGGGGCGCCGACGAAATCCAGGATCACCTGGGCGCCTTCGCCGCCGGTGAGGGATTTGATGCGGGCGGCGGCGTGCTCGTCGGAGAGCAGGGTCTCGTGGGCGCCGACACGGCGGGCCAGCTCCAGGCGTTCCTCGGACAGGTCCAGGGCGATGACGCGGGTGGCGGTGAGCGCGCGCAGCAGCTGGATGGCGACGTGGCCGAGTCCCCCGGCCCCGATGACGACGGTGGTCGAGCCGGGCACCAGTTTGGGCAGCGACAGGCTGATCGCGTGGTAGGGGGTCAGGCCCGCGTCGGTGAGCGAGACGTTCTGCACCGGGTCCAGGCCGCGCAGCGGCACCAGGTGCCGGATGTCGTCGACGATCATGTACTCGGCCATCGCGCCGGGCGCGCCGAGCCCGGGCGGGAAGATGCCCAGTTCGGCGGCACGCAGACAGTAGTTCTCCTGCCCGTGCGCGCACTGTCGGCACAGCCCGCATCCCCACGGCCCGTAGACCGCCATCATCTCGCCGACCTCGACTCCGGCGACCCCGGCACCCAGTGCCGCGATGCGGCCCGCGCCTTCGTGGCCGAGGGTCAGCGGGAGCGGGAAGGGCAGTTGCTCGGCGGACATACTCATCACGGCGATGTCGGAGTGACACACCCCCGCCGCGACGACTTCGAGCAGGATCTCACCGGGACCGGGTTCCGGATCGGGGACGGTGACGACTTCCGGTGCGCTGCCGAGGGATCGGTACTGGACTGCCTTCATGGTGGGCCCTCACGTCGACGGTGACTTTCGGGACGACAGAACCCATCGATCCTGGCAGCGGGGGGTGTGCGCGTCAATGCCGACGCCGGGGACCGCTCAGATCGCGCAGCCGTCGGGTCCGCAGGTGGCGTCGTCGGCGGTCACGGTGACCGGGGCGGGGCGGTCGTTCCAGGCGGTTTCGAGTGCCCGGGTGAACACCTCGGTGGGTTGGGCGCCGGAGACGGCGTACTTGTTGTCCAGGACGAAGAACGGGACGCCGGTCGCGCCGAGTTGGGCGGCCTGGCGTTCGTCGCGGCGGACGTCTTCGGCGTAGGCGTCCGGATCGGCCAGGACCCCGCGCACGGCCGTCTCGTCGAGACCCGCGCCCACGGCGACGGTGACCAGGCGTTCGGTGTCGGCGAAGAGTGGTGCCTCGTCGGCGAAGTTGGCGGCGTAGAGGGCGTCGATGAGCGCGTCCTGGCGGCCCTGGTCGAGGGCGAAGTGCAGCAGGCGGTGCATGTCGAAGCTGTTGCCGTAGTCGCGGCCGCTGGTCCGGTAGGGCAGGCCGAGTTCACCGGCCTGGGCGCCGATGCCGCGTTCGTTGGCGGCGGCCTGTTCGACGCTGATGCCGTACTTGTCAGCGATGTGCGGGATGACCGGGCCGGATTCGTCGGCGGGCAGGGTGGGGTCCAGTTCGAAGGAGCGGTGCACGACATCGACGTCGTCGCGGTGCTCGAAGGCGGCCAGCGCCTGCTCGAAGCGGGCTTTGCCCAGGTAACAGAACGGGCAGTTGATGTCGGTCCAGATCTCTACTCTGGTGGTCAAGCGAGCCTCCTGACGGTCAGTCGGTCGGCGGGGTCCGCCGAAAGGTAACTGGACAAATGTTCAAATAGTGGGTGCAACATCGGCGACGCAGCCGGTATTCCCAGCGAGGACCACCGATGACCGTCGAACACCACCGCGGGTGGATCCAACACCCCGAGGGCTTGATCGCGCCCCGCGCACTGGGTGGACTGTGGGCCGTGCGCCACGCCCAGAGCCAGGCCAACGCCTGGTTCGCCGACCCCGCCACCGAAACCCGGCCCATGCGCGGCACCGACGCCGCCGTCGAACTCACCGGCTACGGCGAATGGCAGGCGCGGCGCCTCGGCGACTGGCTGGCCACGCTGTCCTCGACCCAACGCCCGACCCTGGTGATCTGCTCCCCCTACCTGCGCACACGGCTCACCTGGGCGCTCATGGCCGAGGCCGCCGCCACCCGCAACCGGCACCTGCGCCCGATCCGCACCCTGGTCGACGAACGGCTACGCGACCGCGAGATGGGCGTCTTCGAACTGCACCCCTACCGCGCCATCCGACGCCGCTCTCCCGAGGAGGCCGCGCGCCGCGAACTGGTCGGCAACTGGGTCTACCGGCCACCCGGCGGGGAATCGCTGGCCGATGTCGCCCTGCGCGTCCGCGGCTTCCTCGACGAACTCGACACCGTCGCCGCCGGGGAACAGGTACTGGTGGTGTCCCACGACGCGGTCGTGCTCTCCCTGCGCTACATCCTCGAAGGGCTGGGCGCGCCGGTGCCGGACTCACTGGAACCGGTACCCAACGCCTCGGTCTCGCAATGGCGGCGCGAGGGATCGCGCCTGGCCCTGCGGGTCTGGGGCGCGGTCGACCACCTCACCGACGCCGCCGCGACCGGCTGACCCCCGCGTGGGACACCCGGCGGAACGGGACCGCGCCGATACATTGACCTCATGGCGAACCCGAGGCACCCGCACCAGCTCGTCGACGACCGGCACCGCGAAGCGGCCCTGCGCTTCCTGACCGACCTGGGTGCGGCCGTCCTGGAATCCGGGTACGCCACCGAGGCCATGACCGTGCTCGTCGGCTCCTGCGCGGCGGCCTGGGAACTGCCCGAGGTGACAGTGACCGGCACCGGCCGCGTGGTGACCGTGCAGTGCCGCGGCGCGGACGGACGCACCCTGTCGCGACTGGCCCAGGCGGCGACCCTGGACAGTTTCGACTGCGACCGGATGCGCCGGATCAAGATCGTCGCCCGGACGACGGTCACCGAGAGGCTCGACCCCGAGTCCGCGCGGCGCCGCCTGCGCGCCGCCGACCACGGGCCGCAACCGTTTCCGTGGTGGTCGATCCAGGCGGGCGGGATGCTGCTGGCGTTCTGCATCTGCCTGCAGATCGGCGGCAACGCGCTCACCGCGCTGCTCGCGGCGGGCACCCAGCTCGTGGTGAACCTCAGCGGTCGCGGATTCGCCGCGTTGCGCGTGCCCAAGATCTTCACCGTCGCGGTACAGGCGGCACTGGCCGGGACGATCGCGGGCGCGGCGCATCTGCTCGGCGAACTCAGCGTGGCCCAGGCGGCGACCGTGATCGCGACGACCTGGGTGCTCATCGCGCCACTGCCCCAGTTGATCTCGACCGCGATCGACATGGTCAGCGCCGACAGCCTCACCGCGCTGTCGCGTGCGCTGGGCGCGGCGCTGATCATCGGCGGGATCGCGCTGGGTGGACTGCTGGTGCTCGCGTTGGCCTGGCGCTTCGATCTGGGCACCCCTGTCGATCCGGCGCTGCCGGTGTTGCCGGTGTGGCTGGGCATCGTGTTCGCCGTCTTCGGCGCCCTCGGCAACGCCCTGTTCAACGCCGGTGGTCCGACGCTGCTGCTGCCCGCGGCCGTGGCGGGGCTGGTGACCGCGTCGGTGAACCAGGCGCTGATCCATCTCGGGCACGTCCCGTCGGCGTGGGCGGGTCCGATGGCGGCGACGGTGCTCGGTTTCCTGGCCGCGGCCACCGCCGACCGGCTGCGGTTGCCGATGTCGGCGCTGGCGCTGGTCGGCATCACCGGCGCGTTGCTGCCCGGTCTGATCGTGTGCCAGGGCCTGATCCAGTCGGTGTATCAGCGTTCGGGGGTGGGTTATTTCGTGCAGGCGGGCGCGGTGTGCGTGGCACTGGGTGTCGGGGCCAGTTTCGGGGTGTATCTGTGGTCGGTGTTCGCGCGGCGGCGGGTGACGTCCACGGACTGAATGGTCCCCGGGTGCGAGAATGCCCGGGTGGATATCGCGATCGGGTTGGTGGTTCTGATCGGTTCGGCGACCGCGTTGGCGGCGCTGGCCCGCCGATTCGGGGTCTCCGAACCGCTGGTACTGACCCTGTCCGGCGTCGCCGCCTCGTATCTGCCGATGGTGCCGCAGGTGCATCTGGAACCGGAGGTGGTGCTGCTGGGCCTGCTGCCGCCCCTGCTCTACACCGCCGCATTGCGCACCTCCCTGGTCGACTTCAAGGACAACCTGCGCACCATCGCGTCACTGTCGGTGGGGCTGGTGCTGTTCAGCACGTTCGCGGTGGCGCTGGTGGTGTGGGTGTTGCTGCCGGTGCCCTTCGCCGCGGCCGTGGCCCTGGGCGCGGTGGTGGCGCCCCCGGACGCGGTGGCCGCCACCGCGATCGCGCGCCGCACGGGGATGCCGCGCAGCATCGTCACCGTGCTCGAAGACGAGTCGCTGTTCAACGACGCCACCGCGCTGGTCTCGCTGCGCAGCGCCATCGCGGCCATGGCCGGAGTCGTGACGGTGTGGCAGATCGGCGGGGACTTCCTGCTCGCCGCGGTCGGTGGCGCCGTCGTCGGCGCGGCGGTCGCGGCGCTGCTGGTGGTGGTGCGCCGCCGGATCAGCGATCCGGTGCTCGACACCTCGGTCTCGCTGCTGGCGCCGTTCGTGGCGTACCTGCCCGCCGAGCACTTCCACGCCTCCGGGGTGATCGCGGTGGTGGTCTGCGGGATGATCCTGGGCCACGGCGCGCAACGCTGGCAGGGCGCGGCCTCCCGGGTCGCCGAGACCACCAATTGGCGCACCGTGCAGTTCATCCTGGAGAGCGCGGTGTTCCTGATCATCGGCCTGCAGGTGCGCTGGATCGTCGAGGACGCCTGGCACAGCGGCCTGGACCGACAGCTGTTGATCGTGACAGCGGTGGCGGTGCTGGCCGCGGTGATGCTGGCCCGCCCGGTGTGGGTGTGCACGCCGGTGCTGGTGGCGCGACTGTTCGGGCGGGCCACCGAGCCGTTGAGTCATGCCGCGGTGGTTTCGTGGGCGGGCATGCGCGGCGTGGTGACCTTGGCGGCGGTGCTGTTGCTGCCCGCCTCGACCCCGCAGCTGCCGGTGCTGAAACTGTTGGCGCTGGTGGTGGTCGGCGGCACCCTGCTCGTGCAGGGCACCTCGCTGCCGTGGCTGGTGCGGGTGTTGAAGTTGCGCGGCCCCACTCGCGCCGAGGACGCGCTGGTGAAAGCCGAACTGCTGCAACAGGCCGCGACGGCGGGCCTGGCCGAACTGGACCGCCGCATCGGCCCCGACACCCCCGCCCCGGTGGTCGAATCACTGCGCCAGCGCCTGATCTGGCGCACCAACGCCGCCTGGGAACGCCTGGGCCGCCCCGAAGCCGAAGTGGCCACGCCCACCGCCGAATACCGGCGGCTGCGCCTGGCCATGCTCGCCGCCGAACGCGACACGGTCCTGCGGGTGCGCGACGCGGGCACCGTCGACTACGACGTCCTCCAACACGTGCTGGCGCGGCTGGATCTCGAGGAATCGATGATCGACCGCTTCGACGAGCCCGACGACGAACAGCGCCCCGAACCCCTCGGCACCGGATCGGCCGGGTGCGAACACCTCGAACAGGCACCGCTGCTGCGCGAACCCGACAGGGAGCTGGTGTGCGCGCAATGCGTGGCCGCTGGACTGACCTGGGTGCATCTGCGGCTGTGCACCGCGTGCGGCAATATCGGTTGCTGCGAGTCCTCACCGGGCAATCACGCCAGCGCGCACCACCGTTCGACCGAGCATCCGGTGATGCGCAGCGTGGAACCCGGTGAGGTGTGGCGCTGGTGCTACGTCGACGAACTGCTGGGCTGACTCAGGCCGGGCGATGCGAGTAGATCAGGCGCGCGTACTCGGCGAGCAGATCGTCCAGGGCGGTGGGCTCACCGGTGGCGGCGAGCTGCTGGTACCCGATGAGCATCGCCATGCCCACCTCGGTGACCACGGTGGCGGTGGCCTCGTCACCGACGACCCCGTCGATGACGCGGAACACCGTGCGCCGCCGCGATTCGTCGACCCGTTTGACGGTGACGTGCACCGATTCGTCATTGGCCGCCCATGCCCGCAGCGCCGCCTCGGCGCCGTGTTCGAGTCCACTGGCCAGTTCCGACATGGCGCGCACATCGGCGTCCGGATCGCCGCCGCCGACCTCGAGGGTGCGTAGCTCGATCATCTGCCGGTTCTCCCAGTGTTCGAGCAGGGTGTCGACGAAGCCCTGCCAGGACCCGAAGTGGTGGTAGAACGAACCGCTGGTGACACCGAGGCGACGGCACAGCACACCGATGTTGAGTCCTTTGAAGCCGAACTCGGCGAGCACCGCCACAGCGGTGTCGAAGTACTGCTCCTTGGTGACCACTCGGGACATCGCGATGCCGTTCTGTTCGTGCGGGCAGGGCTGAAGAATGCGAACAGTACCGCATCGTAACGTGGCCTCGCGCGAACGTAACGAAGTCTATCCTGTGGCCGCCTCGGCTCGACAGGTTCTGAAATGGCAAGCGCGCGAACATAATCCGTGCACAGCGCGGTGCGAAGTGGAACCGGATGGAATAACAGAGCAGACGCTCTGTAAACTTTTGTTCATGCCGAGACCGCGCACCCACGACCCGGAGACCGTCCTGGACGCCGCCGAGACCCTCGCCGCCCGCTCCGGGCCCGCCGCGGTCACGGTGCGCGCGGTCGCCGCCGCCACCGGCATGTCCAACGGCGCGCTCTACCACAGCTTCGGCTCACGCCGAGACGTACTGGCACGCACCTGGTTACGCGCCGCGCACCGCTTCCTGGACCTGCAATCCACCGCCGTCACCGCCGCCCTGGCCGCCACCGACCCCGAGACCCGCATCGCCGCGGTCATCGAGGCCGCCGAGACCCCCGCACGCCTGGCCCAACACCACCCCGACTCCGCCCGCCTGCTGCTGGTCGTCGACCGCGCCGAACTGCTCGACGACGAACTACCCACCGAACTGGCCGCACAGATCGCCGCCACCGACACCGCCCTGCTCTCGGTACTCACCCGCCTCGCGCGCGCCCTGTGGGGACGCGCCGACAAACGCGGCGTCGCCACCGTCACCGCCTGCCTGGTCGACCTGCCCACCGCGCTGCTGCTGCGCCGCGACCGACTCACCGATCCCCTGGCCCGCGCCCAGCTGCGGGCCGCCGTCCGTGCCGTGCTCGAACACGGTCCCCGCTGAAAGGAACCCCATGCCCACCCTGCGCCACCACGACGCGATCGCCGTCCTCGACCTCGGCGACGGCGAGAACCGCTTCTCCCCCGACTTGCTCACCGAGATCCACGCCCACCTCGACACCGTCGTCGCCGACGGCGCGGCCGCCCTGGTCACCACCGCGACCGGCAAGTTCTACTCCAACGGCCTGGACCTGGACTGGCTCACGGCCAACGGTGACCGCGCCACCGAATACGTCGAAGCCGTACACACCCTGTTCGGGCGGGTGCTGACCCTGCCGATGCCGACCGCCGCCGCCCTCAACGGCCACGCCTTCGGCGCCGGTGCGATGCTGGCCATCGCCCACGACTACCGCGTGATGCGCACCGAGCGCGGCTATTTCTGCTTCCCCGAAGCCGACATCCGCATCCCGTTCACCAACGGCATGGCCGCGCTCATCCAGGCCAAGGTCCCGCCCAAGACCGCCGTCGCGGCCATGACCACCGGCCGCCGCTACGACGCCGAGACCGCCCTGGCCGTCGACCTGATCGACGCCACCGCGCCCGAGACCGAGATCGTCGACACCGCGCTGGGTCTGCTCGCCCCGATCGGCGTCAAGGACCAGCCGACGATGACCGCGATCAAATCGGTGATGTTCGCCGGGGTGCTCGACGCATTGCGCGGCAAGGACTGATCACGGCAGCCGGGGGCCCTTGCCCAGGTAGATGTCACCGCGATCGTCGCCTGCCCAGCCGCCCCCGGTGTAGTCGTCGAGCACGAAACACGCCTCACAGAACTGTTTGCCGAACACCGACAGATAGATGCTGCGATAGGAACTGATCGCGCGCATCTTCACCGACTTGTAGGCGGCCTGGGCGGCCGGTTGCGCCTCCAGGAAGGCGTAGCGGCGGAAGTCGGCGACCGGCTCGGTGGAGAAACGCACCAACCCGAGCCTGCTCAGATTGCCCAGATAGTGGTGGTCGCGTTCGGGAATCGCGCACCCGGCCATATAGGCGATCATCGTGATGCCGTCGGCCAGACGCTGCGACCCGATCCCGAACGGGGTCTTGGTACGGATGTCGATGGCCGGTTGCGGACCGGCCACCGCCAGGAACCGCAGTATCCGGGCCTCATCGGGGGTCAGGTCGTGCAGGATCGGCACGAACGAGGGATGCAGATCGCGCGGTTGCTGCGCCGAATCCCAGCCCTCGGTGATCATCGCGTCACCCATCGCCCGCAGATCCTCGGCGACCGGTTCAGGTGGGCCGTAGAGACCGGTGGCGGTGCCGGTCAGACCCAAGGCGCTCAACGCGATCCGGCGCAGTGACTCCACCCGTTCGTCGATGATCTGCGAGACCGGTTCGCCCGCGCGGATGTCCTCGGCCAGATCCAACGCCGAGTGCAGCGCACCGGAGGTGACCGCGCCGACGATGTGACGCACCGACAATCCGGCCAGCCGCGCCAACCCGACCAGATCGGTCGGGATCGCCGGTTCCTCGGGCCGCTCGGGCAGGTTCTCGTCCATGATCACACTCCGAAGACCAGCAGATGCAGGGCGCCCACAAGCACCCCGAGCGCGCCACCGTGCGCGTAGAGCAGCCAGGCGTCCTGTTCGATGGCGGTGTAGAGCATTTCGACGAATTCGTCGGGCGGTAGCTCGCGCAGCTTCTCCGTCGCCAGCCGGTCCACGCTGGCCGCGGTGGTCTGCGAGAACTCGACATCGTCGACGAGCCACGGTTTCATCTCGGTCGCCAGATTCGCCCCGGCGGTGGCCTGGATGGCGTCGAACTGCTTGGGCCCCACCGCCAACCGCGTCACCGACCGCAACGGTCCGAGCACCCGATCGATCTCGGCCTTGAGGAAGTGCGCGATCACCGCGCGGGTCTTGTCGCCGCTGGGCCCTTCGAGCAGCTGCTCGGTGACCACGTCGAGGGTGACGATCTGATAGCCGATGGCGTGGCCGAGATCGGCGGCCGCCTGATGCTGTCGTTTGGCGAATTTCGCGACCCGCCACGGATATTTGTAGCGCGGCTGCGGCACCGCGGGCTCGAAGACCACCTTGATGGCGATGACATTGACCAGCACGCCCACCACCGAGGCGCCCACGAGCACCCACATCCAGGCGGGCAGGAAATGCAGGATGTCTGAGAGCCAGCCCGGCAGCGAGATCAGCGCCGGGGTGTCCCCGTGCGGGGTGCTGTAGTGCAGCAGCGACAACCACAGCGCCACGATCACCCCGAACGGGAACCCCAGCACGCCACTGCGGGTCATGAACCGCAGCTCCGGGGCGCCCAGCCCGTAGATGACGTCCTTGAGCAGCTCCGGGCGCCGCCGCAGGTACCCGACCACCATCAGCTTCACGTCCAGCAGCTGGTCGATATTGGCGCCGATGAAGTCGAACGCGCGGTCGGTGATGGCGGGCAGCTCCGACTCGACCCGCGTGTACACCGCCTCCCTGGCACGCGGCGGCATGTCGGCCCACAGTTTGGGATGTTCGGTGACCATGATCTGATCCACCATCGACCGCACATTCGGCAACGCCACCCGCGCCACCTGCGCGGAGATCTTGCGCGGATCCATCTGATCGAAGAAGTCCTTGGCGGTGCCGATCTTGGCCACGGCGTTGTCGACCATCAAGCTGGCCATCTTCTCCGACCGCGCCGGAATGAACCCCTGGAACCCGAGAATGCCGCCCGGGGCGAAGGTGGGCAGGATCTGCACCTTGCGCGGCAGCAGCGGGAACAGCGTCTTCAACCCGGGCACGTAGAAACCGGTGAACCGCACGGGCGCGAACAGCATGATCACCCCGGTCCAGTTGGTGATCAGACCGGCCATCGCGCTGAAGATCGGGATGCTGATCATGTCGACCCAGAACTTCGACAGCCCCGTCGTCTGCTCCCAGTCCAGACGTCCGAAGAACCCCGCCGCTTCGATCCCAGCATTCATCCGGCGTCCACTCCGTCGTGTTCCGAACAACGCGCGTGCAGGCCATCATAGGTGACCGATCAGGCCGGATCGGGCAAGTCGACCGGTTCCCCGCTAAACCGGAGCTAACTCGCTACCCGGCGGTGGTGTTCACCAGCAGCAGGTTGGTGTCGATGTCGTGGCTGACCTTGTTGGCCACCGACCCCAGCAGCCGCGCCGGACCGCTCATCCCGCGATTGCCGATCACGACCAGGTCGTATTTCCAGGCCGCGTTGCAGATCGCCTCGGCCGCGGGCACCCCCGTGAGCACATCGCGGCCGAACAGTTCCGGATCACCGACCGCCAACTCGCCTTCCACCTCGATCAGGGTGTCGGCGCCGTCGTCGTCGGTCTTGGCCGAGGTCACCAGGAACGGGCGCGCGCCCAACGCCAACGCCACCTCGTAGCCGCGACGCACCGCCGTGAGTGAGCTCTCCGAACCGTCGGTGGTCAACCCGACCGTCGTCCACCGTTTCGGGACCTTGTGGGTGAACACCACGTCGGTGTCGCTGTGGTGGGACACATGATTGGCGGTCGACCCGCGCAGGCGCGCCTTGGAACTGCCCAGCCCACCGCCCCCGACGACCAGCAGCGTGCCGGGTTCACGGGCGGCCTCCTCGAGCAGCACCGCCCCGGCGGTCCCGTCGCGTTCGACCCGCTCCACCTCCACCACCCCGGCCTCCGCCAGCCGCTCGGCCGCCTCGGCGGTGACCTCCTCGGCCCAGGTGATATCGGTGCCCGCCTTCAGCGTGGCCTCCTTCCACACCGCCACCACGCACACCCCGACCGTGAGGCGGACGGCCAGTTCCCCGGCCACGGTCACCGCCATCTGCCCGGTCTCCGAGCCGTTGGTTCCCACCACGATGCGCCGGTAGCACCCCATGTGTCGCTCTCCGATCGACGGCAGGTCAGTCGCGCTGTGGCCCACAGTATAGGTCCGGCACACCCCCGGCAATCGGCCGCACGCGGTCAGTCGGGGTCGCGCAGATGCCGGTCGAAGAAGGCGAACACGCGCCGCCAGGCGTCGTCGGTGGCCTCGGCGTCGTAGCCGATCCCGACCCGTTCCAGCACCGGATTACCGGGGAAGACATTGGCGAAACCGTGGGTGGCGTTCGGGTAGGTCTTGATGTCGTGGTCGACCCCGCCCGCCGTCAGCGCCGCCTCCAGCTTCGCCGGTGCGCCGATCAGGGCCGGGTCGCGGCGACCGTAGCTGGCAACCACCGGGCACGCGCCGTCGAGCAGAGCCTTGTAGTCGCCGTAGAGGCTGCCGTAGAACGGGGCCGACGCGTGGAAACCCTGCGGTGCGGTCAGCAGCGCGAACCCGCCACCCATACAGAACCCGAGCACTCCGATCCGGCCGGTGCAGTCGGGATCGGCGGCGAGATGGTCACGCGCGGCCAGGATCTCGCCCACGGCGGGACCGGTACCGGTGAAGACGATGGCCCGCAACGCCTGCTGGACGCAGCGCGCCCGGCCCCGGCTGTAGAGATTCGGGGCGATCACCAGATATCCGGCGGCGGTGACGATCTCGACCTGGCGACGCAGATCGTCGGTCATCCCCAGCGCGTCGTGTAGCACCACGACACCGGGCCACGGTCCGTCCCCCTGCGGCCGGGCCAGCAGTGCTTCGAGCCTCGTGCCGGTCGGCGTCTCGATCTCGATCGTGTCCATCTCCCGAATCTAGAACTCTCACCGCCCGCGTGACGGCGAGTCGGCCGAATGCGACGGCGGATCGGGCAGCGCGAGCCGTTTCAGATACAGCGCGTTCAACGCCACGATCAGGCTCGATCCCGACATGGCCATCGCCGCGATCTCCGGGCGCATCGTCAACCCCCACGGCGCGAACACTCCCGCCGCGATCGGCAGCGCGATGCCGTTGTAGCCGACCGCCCAGCCCAGGTTCTGGCGTTCCTTGCGCACCGTGCCGCGCCCGATCCGCAACGCGGTCGACACCGTGAACGGATCCGAGCGCATGAGCACCACATCCGCGGTCTGGATCGCCACATCGGTCCCGGCGCCGATCGCGATCCCCAGATCGGCACGTGCCAACGCAGGCGCGTCGTTGACCCCGTCACCGACCATCGCCACCTTCTTGCCGGAGCGCTGCAACTCGGCGACGCGGTCGGCCTTGTCGCCGGGCAGCACCTCGGCGATCACGGTGTCGATGCCCAGATCGGCCGCGATCCGTTCGGCGGTGGCCCGGTTGTCACCGGTCAGCATGACCACCCCGACGCCGAGCTCGTGCAGGGCGGCCACGGCGGCCGCCGAACTCGGGCGTGGCGCGTCGGCCAACGCGATCACCGCCGCCGCGGCACCGTCGACGGCGACCAGGACCGCGGTGTGCCCGGCCGCCGCCAGCTCCTCACGCCGTTGCGCCAGCTCGCCGAGGTCGATGTGTTCGTCGTCGAGCAGGGCGCGATTGCCGATCAGCACCCGGTGCCCGTCGACGCTGGCCGTCGCACCCCGCCCCGGCACGTTCCGGAAGTCCGTCGCCGACAGCTCCGCCGCGCCCTGCTCTTTCGCGTACCCGACCACGGCCTGGGCCAGGGGATGCTCGGATTCGCGTTCCACCGCGGCCGCCAGGGCCAGTACCCGGCCGGTGTCGGCGCCGGGCGCGGTGACCACCGCCGTCACCCGCGGCGCGCCCTCGGTCAGGGTGCCGGTCTTGTCCAGCACCACCACATCGACGCGGGCCGCCGATTCCAGCGCCGTCGCGTTCTTGAACAGCACACCGCGTTTCGCGCCGAGGCCGGTGCCGACCATGATCGCCGTCGGCGTCGCCAACCCCAGTGCGTCCGGGCACGTCACCACCACGACCGTGATCGCGAACAGCACCGCCTCGCTCAGCGACGCGCCCACCAGCAGCCACACCACCAGCGTCGCCAGACTGCCCAGCAGGGCCACCAGGGTCAGCCAGAACGCGGCCCGGTCGGCCAGGCGCTGACCCGGCGCCTTGGAATTCTGGGCCTGCTGCACCAACTCCACGATCTGGGCCAGCGCGGTATCGGACCCGACCTTCGTCGCGCGCACCCGCAGACTGCCGGTGGTGTTGATGGTCGCGCCGATCACCGCCGAACCGGGCTGCTTGGACACCGGCAGGCTCTCCCCGGTGACCATCGACTCGTCGACATCACCGGACCCCTCCAGCACCGTCCCGTCGACCGGGATCCTGGCCCCCGGCCGCACCACCAGCACATCCCCGACCGCGACCTCGGCGGTCGGGATCTCCACCTCCGCCCCATCCCGCACCACGACCGCTTTCGGCGGCGACAGATCCAGCAGGCTCGTCACCGCGTCCCCGGCGCCACTGCGCGCCCGCATCTCGAACCAGTGGCCCAGCAGCACGAACGTGGCCAGCATGGTGGCGGCCTCGTAGAACACCTCACCGCCGCCGGTCAACGTCACCACCAGCGAATACAGCCAACCGGTCCCGATACCGACCGAGACCAGCACCATCATGTCGAGGGTGTGCGCCCGCAACGCCCGGATCGCGCCGGTGAAGAAGACCGTCGAGGAATAGCCGATCACCGGCAGGCTCAGCAGCAGCATCCACACATCGACACGCAGCCCGAAGGGGACGGGCAGATGCAGGCCCAGCATGTGGGTGGCCATCGGCGACCACAGCATCACCAGGGTGGAGAACACCAGGGCGACCAGGAAACGGTTGCGCATGTCGCGGGCCATGGCGTCCATCGACATCGACGCGTGCCCGTGTGACATCGTCTCGTCTCCGGAGTCGGCGGCGTGGGGTTCCGATGGGTGCGCGTGACTCCGCTCCAAGGAGTCGGACGCTTGGGGTGCCGCGATCCCGCCGTCGTCTTCGGAGCCCCGGGAGCGGGCGTGCGCGCTCGCGGTGGACGGCTCGCGCACCGGATCGCACAGGTGGGTGGGGACCGAGCGGCCCGCGCAGTGGTAGCCGCAGTCACGGACCCAGGAGCGCAGCTCGGCGACGGAGGTGCGGGCCGGGTCGTAGGTGACCGTGGCGGTCTGGGCGACCGGGTTGGCCTCGACCGCGAGCACACCGGGACGGCGCCGCAGACCCGCGCTCAGCACACCGTGGGAGCTCGCTCGCCACTGGCCGCCGACGTGCAGGACCGTCGTGGCCGAGGTGTCCGGTTCGCCCATGCGCCACTCCCATCGCCGGTGGGCGCGCGGCAGCGCCGGGCGCCTCTCGCGAGGGTACCGGGTGCGGATCGCGGATCCGCGCAGGTCACAGACGTGCCGGTCGCGACTGTCTTCCGGTGGTCGCGACCAGCCCGGGGCGTCGGATCAGAGGGCGATGCCGAGCAGCGCGTCGACCGCAGTACGCACCAGCGTCGGTGCCTCGGTGTCGGTGCCGCCGTAGGACAGGGCCTGCTCGGCCCAGTTGTCGATCGCGTCGAGGGCCTTGGGGGTGTCCAGATCGTCGGCCAGGTGCTGACGCACCCGCGCGATCGTGTCCGCGGCCGCCGGGCCCGACGTCAGCGACACCGCCTCACGCCAGCGGGCCAGCCGGGTCTGCGCGGTGCCCAGCACCTCGTCGGTCCACATGCGGTCCTGCCGGTAGTGCCCGGCGAACAGGCCCGCGCGGATGGCGGCCGGGTCGACCCCGGAGCGGCGCAGCTTCGACACCAGCACCAGATTGCCCTTGGACTTCGACATCTTCTCGCCGTCGAGGCCGATCAGACCGGCGTGCACGTAGTGGCGGGCGAAGCGGCGCGCGCCGGTGATGGCCTCGGCGTGCGCGGCGGAGTACTCGTGGTGCGGGTAGATCAGGTCCGAGCCGCCACCCTGGATGTCGAACTCGGTGCCGATGCGGTTGAGCGCGATCGCCGCACACTCGATGTGCCAGCCGGGCCGTCCTTCGCCGAACGGGGCGGGCCAGGACGGTTCGCCCGGGCGCGCCGCACGCCACAGCAGGGCGTCGATGGTGTCGCGCTTGCCGGGCCGGTCGGGGTCGCCGCCGCGCTCGGCGAACAGCGTGTCCATGGTGGCGCGGTCGTAGCCGGACTCGTACCCGAACTGCTCGGTGGCGTCGGTGCGGAAGTAGATGTCGGGGTACTCGGCGTCGTCGACGGTGTAGGCCGCCCCGGCGGTGAGCAGCTTCTGCACCAGCTCGACCACTTCGTCCACCGACTCGATCGCGCCGATGTAGTGCCGCGGCGGCAGCACCTGCAGGGCGGTCATGTCCTCGCGGAACAGGTCGATCTCGGAGTTGCCCAGATCGCGCCAGTCGACGCCGTCGCGCGCGGCACGCTCGAAGAGCGGGTCGTCGACATCGGTGACGTTCTGCACGTAGTGCACGTCGTGTCCGCCGTCGCGCCACAGGCGGTTGACCAGGTCGAAGGTCAGGTAGGTCGCGGCGTGACCGAGGTGGGTGGCGTCGTAGGGGGTGATGCCACAGACATACATTTTCGCGGTCGCGCCAGGGGTGACCGGGCGGACCTGGCGATCGGCGGTGTCGTACAACCGCAACGGCGGCCCTGTTCCGGGGACGGTCGGTAGGGCGATATCGGACCAGGACTGCATGATTCGAGGGTAGAGCCCCGGCTGTGGCGCCCGCCCCGCGGCCCGGGTCATGCGGTAGCTCGCGGTGCCGTGACGCGGCCCGCTACCTGCACACAAACGTGTTCGCCCCCGCCCGTCAAGGGTTGTGTTCAGGCAGAACCGCTGGTCGCGGCGTCGCCGGGTGATTCACGGCACCGGGACACGGGAGGCGCGCCGAACCGGGCGAACGGTTGCCGCGCGGCGTGATGACGATCATTCCCCGCATCGCAGGTTACGCAAACTTCCCTATTGATACGTATTAATACCTTCGTTTAGGGTAGTTTCATGACAGATCGTCTCTACTCGGTGGACCAGGTCGCCGAACTGCTCGGACTGCACGTGCGCACCGTGCGCGGTTACGTCCGCGACGGCAAACTGCCCGCCGCCCGCATCGGCAAGCAGTACCGCATCACCCACGACGACCTCGAGACCTTCACCGGCCTGCCGATCAACCCACCCCCGCCGACCGCCACCGGCAGCCACGCCGAGACCACCTGCGTCGTGGAGATCGACGACATCGACCGCGCCACTGCCGACCGGATCAGCACCCTGCTCACCGTCACCGCGGGCACCCGCGGACCCGGCGGGCCCACCCTGCGCGTGGAAACCGGCTACGACCCCGACCGGACGCGCATGAAAGTCATCGTGCTCGGCGGACTCGCCGACACCGCCCGCCTGCTCGACTACATCGAAGGAATCCTCAGCTCGTGACCACCATCTACACCTCCGAAGCGGGCCGCCACGCCATCCACCAGCGCTACCGCGCCCACCTCGACGCCTGGCCCGTCCCCCACGACGAACTCCGCCTCCCCACCACCGCAGGCGACACCTTCGTGCTCACCTGCGGACCCGTCGACGCCCCACCCCTGGTCCTGCTGCACGGCTCGGGCGCCAACGCGAGCGCTTGGCGCGGCGACATCACCGACTGGGCCGCCTACTTCCGCGTCTACGCGATCGATCTCCCCGGCGAGCCCGGATTCAGCGCGGCCACCCGCCTGCCACTCGACAGCGACGCCACCGCGCGCTGGCTCGACGAGGTCCTCGACGGTCTCGGCCTCGACACCGTCGACCTCGTCGGCATCTCCCTCGGTGGCTGGACCGCGCTCGACTTCGTCCTCCGGCGACCGGGTCGTGTCCGGCGTCTGGGGTTGCTGTGCCCCGGCGGGTTGGGCAAACACCGCTACGGATGGCTGCTGAAGGCGATCCCGCTACGGCTGCTCGGCCGCCACAGCGTCCGCGACGCCGCCCGCGTCGGGCTGGGCCTGGGCGACGACCCGGCGGCCGAGGACATCCTCGACGACGTGGAACTGATCTTCGACAACTTCTCGCCACGCTCCGGACGACTACCCCGATTCCAACCGGAGCAACTCTCCACGGTGGACATCCCGGTCCTGATAATCGTCGGTGAGCAGGACGCGCTGTTCGACTCCGCGCGTACCGCCGCACTGGCCCGCGCGCACCTGCCCGGGGCCGAAGTACAGATCTTGCCCGGCGTCGGGCACGCCCTGCTCGGACAGACCGCGACAATCCGGGAATTCCTGCGGAACTGACAACGAGGTGTCGCCGCGCGTCGGGAGCGGCGACACCTCGCGTCAGGACAGACCTATCAGGCCTGCTCGTAGCACTGCACGTTGGCGCCGTCGACATCCGGGCCGAACTGCGGCAGCGCGTAGAACGACGCACCGACCTGGTCGGCGGCCTCCACCGTGACATCCGGCAGCGGCGCGCCGTTGCGATCGGTCGCGGTGCACACGAAGGTCTTCTCCGACCACCAACCGGCCGGGAACGCCTGCGCGGGCGCGGCGACCGCTCCGGTGAGCAGCAGCGCGGCCGCGGACGTGGTGACAATCGAACGAGTCGACATGTAATTCCTCTGATCTTGCGTTGTTGACGAAAGTGCTTGGAGCACACTAGCACCGGCCCTGACCAGCCAACAGGCCATTCAGAACCCGAGCACACCCTCGTCAGAACGCGGGCCAGGGGATCGGCCGCGCCGAATTCGGCAGCGGCATCACCGGATTCTCCAGCAACGCCTTGGTCCGCTCGGTCAACGCCGAGATCTCCGCGTCGGTGATGTGCGGCGCCAGCGAATCGGCCACCGCCCCGGGCAGATTCGCCGCGAACGCGGTGATATCGCCGACCAGCGACTCGTGCACCGGAGTCCCCGCCCACCCCCACAACACCGTGCGCAACTTCGGCTCACTGTGCAGACAGATCCCGTGATCCACCCCGTACACCTGCCCGTCCACCCCCTCCAACGCGTGCCCGCCCTTGCGATCGGCGTTGTTGAGCAACAGATCCAGCACCGCCATCCGCTGCAACCGCGGATCGTCGGCATGGATCAGCGACACCTCGTTGCCCGCACCGTCCAGCGCGCGCAACACCTCGCAGAACCCCGCGGGCACCGTGCCCGGCGCGCACAGATCCACCAGATCCAGCCGCTGCCCGGCCTCGGTGCGATTGTCCACCGAGGTCACCCAGCGCTGCACCATCCCCGGCCCGAACGGCCCATCCCGCAACACCGTCTCCGGGATGACACCCCACCCCAGCTGCTCGGAGATCAGATACGAGGCCACCTCCCGGCCCGCCAACGTGCCATCCGGGAAATCCCACAGCGGCCGCTCCCCCCGCACCGGCTTGTACACCACCCGCAACGGCGCACCGTCGGGCTCGGGCGCCGCGATCTCACACACCAGCGTCAGATTGCTGGCCACGCCGACCCGCCCGACGATCTCGAGCTCACCGGAGGTCAGTGTCGCCACATCGATCACTCCTCGTCTAGCTCGGCCGCGCCGAAGATCTCGCCCCGCTTGTAGCCGTTGGTGCGCACACACATGTGCCCGCGCGCCGACAGGGGCTCACCACACAGCGGGCACGGCGGACGCCCCGCCGCGATCACCCGCGCCGAGCGCAACGCGAACTCCCGCGCCTGGATCGGCGTCAGGAACACCCGCACCGCGTCGGGCCCCTCCTCGGTGTCGTCGAGCACCACCGACTCGTCCACCTCGGTCTCGGTGATCGCCAACAGCTCCACCACCACCGCGTTCGCGTCGGCGTCCCAGCCCAGACCCATGGTCCCGACCCGGAATTCGGTATCGATCGGCGTCACCAGCGGCGCCACATCGCGCACGTCCTCGCCCTCGGGGGGCACCTCGGCACCGAAGCGGCGCGCCACCTCGTCCAACAGCAGACCCATCCGGTCGGCGAGCACCTTCACCTGCTGCTTCTCCAACAGCACGCTGACCACGCGCGGCTCCTGCACGGCCTGCAGGTAGAACGAACGATCGCCCGGTTCACCGACAGTCCCGGCGACGAAACGATCGGGGGTGCGAAAGACATGGATTGCGCGTGACACATGCACCTCCTGATACGTGATCCTGTTCGACACTCACGAACACCCTCCCTCTAAGGAGAATCGCGGTGCCCCGCATTCCCATTATCCGCCGCGGCGGCCACCGACACCTCGCCACCGGGCGCCAACGGCGCCGGTGCCACCCCCGCCAACGCCGACAGATCGGCGCCGGTGTCGTTGAACTTCCACACCGACGGACCCATCGGGCCGTAGCGCACCACACTGATCGAGGCGGGCTCCACCGCGATCCGCTGAAAACCGTCCAGATGCAGACCCAGCGCGTCGGCCAGGATCGCCTTGATGACATCGCCGTGCGCGCACGCCACCCACAGCACATCGCGCCCGGCCCGCTCGGCGAGCCCACGCTCGATGTCACGGATCGCGGCCACCGCCCGCTGCTGCACCTGCGCCAGACCCTCACCACCGGGGAACACCGCCCCCGAGGCGTGCGCCTGCACGACCTTCCACAGCGGCTCGTTCAGCAGCTCCGCGATCGGGCGACCGGTCCACTCGCCGTAGTCGACCTCGATCAACCGCTCGTCGCAGTCCGGCTCCAGCCCCAGCTTCTCCGCCAGCGGCGCCACCGTGCGCTGACAGCGCAACAGCGGTGAGCTGGCGATGTGTTCGATCGGCAACGTCGCCAACCGGTCGGCCACCGCGACAGCCTGCTCGGTGCCGCGCTCGGTGAGCTCGACACCGGGACTCCGGCCCGCCAGGGTCCGCCCGACATTCGACGTGGACACTCCGTGCCGGAGCAGGATCACCGTCATGGGACCAGCCTAACCATCACCACGCCGCGACTCAGGTCGCCGAGACGACGCCCGCGGCGAGCAGGCCCATCACCACCAGGCCCAGGATGATCCGGTAGCCGACGAACCAGTAGAACGAATGCTTGCCCACGAACTTCAGCAGCCACGCCACCGACGCGTACCCGACCACGAAGGCCAGGATCGTCGCCACCAGCAGCTGCGGGCCGCTCGCGTTGAGCCCCTCACCGGCCGGTTCGAACGCGTCCGGCAAGCTGAACAGGCCCGATGCCGTCACCGCCGGGATCGCCAACAGGAACGAGAACCGCACCGCCGCCTCACGCTGCAACCCCAGGAACAGACCCGCCGTCGAGGTCGCCCCCGACCGTGACACACCCGGGATCAGTGCCAGGCACTGCGCCAAACCCATGATCAGCCCGTCGCGGGTGGTCAGCTTCTCGATCGGGCGCTCCTTGCTGCCGAAATGCTCACCCGCCGCGATCACCAGCGCGAACGCGATCAACATGAACGACACCAGCCACAGATTCCGCGCACCGGTCCGGATCTCGTCCTTGAACAGAAAACCCAGCACACCGATCGGGATGGTGGCGATGATCACGTACCAGCCCACCCGATAGTCCAGCTCCCGCTGCGCGTCGCGCTCGTGCGCCTCGCGCGCGCTGCGATCCATCACCGGCAGCTTCGTGGTGACCCGATCCCCGACCGGCACCGCCTCCTGCGAACGCTCCCGCAGCCGCATCCCCAACGTGGTGAACCAGGCGATCACGATCCGCTTGATGTCCTTGGCGAAATACACCAGCACCGCCAGCTCGGTGCCGAGCTGGGTCACCGCGGTGAACGAGGCACCCGCGTCGGAACCGAAGAACACAGCCGAGACGATGCGCAGATGCCCCGACGAGGACACCGGCAGGAACTCCGTGAGTCCCTGCACCAGCCCGAGTACCAATGCCTGTATCCAGGTCATCGACTCGCCCACCACGTCCTCCTGCTGCCTCGCGCCCGAAAGACCGCGTCCTCCTGGGCTTTTGCTTGCACGTGCGGCACCGACCGCCGCGACCTCGCAGCGACCCTACCCGCCACCGTGCCCCGTCGCCGCCCGCCCACCTAGGGATCTGCTGAGAGTGCGGGTCGTCGGCGGGTGCGACCGCACTGTGCGCTTAGTCTTGTCGCCGTGACGAAAGCGCGGGCGCGGTGATGGAACAGCGAACGGTGGGACGCAGCGGACTTCGGGTGTCGCGGTTCGGCTTGGCGACACATACCTGGGGCACACATACCGACGCCGACGAGGCGGCAGTGCAGTTGGCGGCGTTCACCGAGGCCGGTGGCACGCTCGTCGACACCTCCCCCATGTACGGCGAGGGCGCCGCCCAGCAGATCCTGGCCGGACTGCTCGGTGACCTGGTCTCCCGCGACGATCTCGTCCTGAGCGGCTGCGCGGGCGTCGTCCTGCACGCCCCCGGCAGCGGCGTCGGCGACAACGTCCCCGCTCCCGCCGCGGTCGGCCCGGTCATCGACGCCTCCCGCCGCACCCTGCTCAAGCAACTCGACCGCACCCTGCTCGAACTGGGCACCGACCATCTCGACATCTGGAGCATCGCCGCCTGGGACCCCTACACCCCCCTCGACGAGGTCGCGGCCACCATCGAGACCGCCGTGCGCACCGGCCGCACCCGCTACGCGGGCGTGCGCGGTTTCGCGGCCTGGCAGCTGGCCAGCCTCGCCGCCATCGCGCCCATCACCGCCGCGCAGACCACCTACTCGCTGCTGGCCAGGGGCACCGAGCACGATGTGATTCCCGCCGCCCGCCACCACGGGGTCGGCACCATCGCCGCGGCGCCGCTGGCGGGGGGTGTGCTCACCGGTAAGTACCGCGACGGCGTCCCCGCCGACTCGCGCGGCGCCGACGAGTCCACCGCGGCCGAGATCCGGCGCAGGCTCGACGACGAACGCGCCGTCCGGGTGGTCGACGCCCTGGTCACCGCCGCCGACGGCCTCGGCACCTCGCCGCTGGCGGTGGCGTTGGCCTGGATCCGGGACCGGCCCGGCGTCACGAGCATGATCGTCGGCGCCCGCGACATCGGTCAGCTCACCGGCGTGCTGGCCGCCGAGACCCTCGAGTTGCCGCGCGCGATCGCCGCGGCACTGGACGATGTGAGCGCCCGTTCCGAATGATGGCTAGCCTTACCTGCATGAAACTGCGTGGTGTGCTGACGGCGATGCTCGCGGCGACGGTGCTGACCGGCGCCGCCGCTTGCACCGGGAGCAATTCTGCATCGACTGCCATTTCCGGGGGCCCGGCGACCGCCCAACTCGCCGACCTCGACCCCGTCCCCCTCGACGGCGCCACCCCCACCCCGCGACTCCCGGCGACAGCCAAGTCCTACGACGGCAGCGACGTCACCGTCACCGACGTCTCCCGCATCATCGCCGTCGACCGCTACGGCACCCTCGCCCAGACCGTCTGGGCCCTCGGCCTCGGCGCCAACCTCGTCGGCCGCAGCACCTCGGCGTCCTTCCCCGCCGTCGCCCACGTCACCAACGTGGCGGGCGGCAACGGCAGCCTCAGCGTCGAAGCCGTCCTCGCCCTGCGCCCCTCGGTCTTCCTCACCGACACCACCAGCGCCGCCCCGGCCGTCCGCGAACAACTGCGCGCCGCCGGGGTCACCGTCGTCTACTTCGACCCCGAACGCAGCATGGACGGCGTCGTCCCACAGATCGAAGCCGTCGCCAACGCCCTCGGCGTCCCCGAGGCGGGCACCCGGCTCGGCCAGCGCACCCGCGACGAGATCGCCACCGCCACCGCGCGCGTCCCCCACCAGGACCCGCAACCCAAGATCGCCTTCCTCTACCTGCGCAGCACCGCCATCACCATGATCGCCGGACGCGGCTCCGGCGCCGACTCGCTCATCACCGCCATCGGCGGCATCGACGCGGGCACCGCCGCCGGAGTGAACGAACCGTTCGTCACCATCACCAGCGAAGCCATGATCGCCGCCGCCCCCGACGTGCTGCTCGTCATGTCCGACGGCCTGAAATCCGTCGGCGGCGTCGACGGACTCGAGAAAGTCCCCGGCATCGCGCAGACCCCCGCCGGACGCAACCGGCGCGTCGTCGACATGTCCGACGCGGTGATCCTCAGCTTCGGCCCCAACACCGGCCGCGTCATCACCGCGCTGTCCGACGCCGTCTACGGCAAACCCGCATGAACGAAGCCGACCTGACCAAGCCGTCGGACGCCCCCCGCATCACCGACGCGACACCGGACCCCCTACCGCCCACCCGGCACCGGGCCACCCGCGTCACCCTCGTGTTCGCGGGCGCGCTGCTGGCCCTGGTCATCCTGGCACTCGTCTCGGCGGTGCTGGGGCAGGTGCCCACCACCGCGGCAGAAGTCCTCGGCAGCATCGCCCATCGCATCGGCCTGGATCTCGGCCCGCTCCCGGCGCATCCGGCGGGCGAGGTCACCCTCTGGGAGGTGCGGTTCCCGCGCGTCGCCCTCGCCGTGCTCGTCGGCGCCGCGCTCGCCACGGCCGGAGCGCTGCTGCAAGGGGTCTTCGCCAACCCGCTCGCCGAGCCCGGCGTCATCGGTGTCTCCGCGGGCGCCGCCGTCGGCGCGGGCACGGTGATCGTGATAGGCGGTGCGTTCGTGGCCGCCTGGTCGGTCGCCGCCGCCGCCTTCCTCGCCGGACTGATCACCACAGCCCTGGTGTACCTGCTGTCGAGATCCGGCGGGCGCACCGAAGTGGTCACCCTGATCCTCACCGGCGTCGCCATCAACGCCTTCGCGGGCGGACTCATCGCCCTGCTGCTGTTCGTCGCCTCGCCCGCCGCCCGCGACCAGATCGTCTTCTGGCAGCTCGGCAGCCTCAACGGCGCCACCTGGCCCGCCGTCGCCGTGGTAGCCACCCTCGCCGTCACCGGGGTGCTCGCCGCGATCCTCATCGCCCCGAAACTCGACCTGCTCGCGCTCGGTGACTCCGCCGCCCGCCACCTCGGCGTCGACGTGGAACGGCTGCGCAGGCAGGTCATCGTGGTCGTCGCCGTACTCACCGCCGCCGGTGTCGCCTTCAGCGGCATCATCCTGTTCGTGGGACTGATCGTGCCGCACCTGGTCCGCATGATGGTCGGACCGGGCCACCGCGTCCTCGTCCCGCTCAGTGCCATCCTGGGCGCCGTGGTGCTGCTCGGCGCCGACGTGCTCGCCCGCACCCTCGTCCACAACGCCGACCTGCCACTGGGCATGCTCACCTCGCTCATCGGCGGCCCGTTCTTCTTCTGGCTGCTGCGCCGCACCAGGGCCAGGGCAGGAGGCTGGGGATGACCGACACCGCCCGCCGCACCACCACGTGGCGATCCCTGTTCGCCCGCACCCCCGACGTACCCGCCCGCCCCGAGCCCGGCACTGTCACCCTGCGCGCCACCGGCCTCACCGTGCGACGCGGCCAACGCACCGTGCTCGACGACGTCGACTTCCAGGTCGCGGCGGGCGAGATCGTCGCGCTCGTCGGGCCCAACGGCGCGGGCAAATCGAGCCTGCTCGCCGCACTCGCCGGGGAACTCGAACCCAGCACCGGCACCGTGAAACTCGAAGGCCACGCCCTCACCCACTGGACGCACGCCGACATGGCCCGCCGCCGCGCCGTCCTGCCCCAGTCCCACAGCCTCGGATTCCCCTTCACGGCCAGAGAAGTCGTCGCCATGGGCCGCTCCCCCTGGCTGCACACCGCCGCGGCCGACAACGACGACGCACTCATCGCCGCCGCACTGGCCGCCACCGACGTCACCCACCTGGCCGGACGACCGTTCCCGTCGCTGTCCGGCGGCGAACGCGCCCGCGTCGCGCTGGCCCGCGTCCTCGCCCAGGACACCGCCACCCTCCTGCTCGACGAACCCACCGCCGCCCTCGACATCGGCCACCAGGAAGCCGTCCTGCGCCTGGCCGCCGACCGCGCTGCCGCGGGCTCGGCCGTCGTCGTCGTGGTGCACGACCTCGGGGTAGCCGCCGCCTACGCGGACCGCGTCACCGTCCTCGACGACGGGCGCGTGGCCGCCGACGGCCCACCCCGCACGGTCCTGACTCGTGAACTGCTCACCACCGTGTACCGCCACCCGGTCGACGTCTTCGACCACCCCACCACCGGCGCGCAACTCGTCCTCCCCGAACGCGGCCGCGACTGACGAGCCGGGCAACAGCCCCTCCTGCCCTGTCCAACTGATACCGAATCGGCCGGAGGGGCCGCCCCCACGTCTAAAGCTTTGTTTTAGACGTGGGGTGTGTGTGGAGTAGCGGATGGATAGGGAGATTTATATTAGTAGATGCGCATATCCAAGTATCAACATGTTGTTTCTGGAGAAAACCGAGACCGAAGATCCACAGTTGTTCGTCCTCACGCAGGGTTGGTCACTCAACTCCCTACGCACTCCATGCCCCGTGGCACGGCTTCTCCCCTACCCCGGTAGGTGGTGGCAGACAACCGAAAGGCCCGCTCCCCCACCACCTACCGGGCGGTGCTCACCGCCAGATGATCTTCAACAGGGCAGGTGTCAGCACCATACGGATGATGGTGGCGTCGATGATGAGCGCGACGATCATGCCGTAGGCGATGTACTTCATCAGGACCAGATCGGAGAAGCCGAACGCGCCCGTGACGACGATCAGAATGGCCGCGGCCGAGGTGATCACGCCGCCGGTGTGCGCGACGCCGTAGCGGATGGACTCGGTCGCGTCGGCCCCGGACGCGCGCTTCTCGGCGATCCTGGACAGCAGGAACACCTCGTAGTCGGTGGACAGCCCGAAGATCACCGTCACGATCAGCGCCACCACCGCGAACATCAGCGGCCCCGGGGTGAAGGCGAAGGTGTCCGAGCCGTGGCCCTCCACGAAGATCCACGTCAGCACGCCCAATGTCGACATCAGGCTGAGCACGCTCATGGCGACGGCCTTCACCGCCAGGATCACCGAACGGAAGGCGATCATCATCAGGGCCAGAGCCGCGGCCATCAGAATGGCCAGGAGCAGCGGTAGGCCGTCGATCAGGCCGTTGATGCTGTCGCGTTCCAGCGCGGGGATACCCGCGACCATCACCTCCACCCCCGGTGGTGCGGGGAGGGCGCGCAGCGCGTCGATCACGCGGTCGGCGTCGCGCTTGTCGCTCAGGCCCGCCGAGAGGACATTGACGTCGTTCTTCGTCGGCGCGGCTGGCTCGAATCGGCCGGTCAATCCGGGGATCTGATTGGCCTCGAAGCGGATGTCGCTCAGTTCCTGCGGGGAGGCGCCGACGACGACCAGTTTCAGCGGCTCGGTGCGGAAGCCGGGGAAGAGCCGGTCGAAATCCTGCTGGGCGACGCGCGCCGGATTGTCGGCGGCCAGATACTTCTCGCTGATGCCACCGAACTCGATGTGGCGCATCGGGATACTCAGGGCCAACAGGGCCAGCACGATCGGCACGACCACCGCCCACGGCCGCCGCATCGCCCACTGCGCCAGTCGGGAGAAGAACCCGGCGTCGATCTCGGCCTCGGTCTTGCGGCGGGTGAAGCGTTTCCAGCCCAGCCAGTCGATACGGGTGCCGACGATGCTCAGTGCGGCGGGCAACGCCGTCACCGACAGCAGCGCCGCCAGCATGACCGCGGAGATGCCGCCGTAGGGCACCGAACGCAACACGCCGTTGGGGAAGATGAACAGCGCGCCCAGACTCACCGCGATGATCGCGGCGGAGAACAGCACGGTGCGGCCCGCCGTCGCGACCGTGCGCGCGGTGGCCTCCTCCACGTCATGTCCCGCGGCCAGTTCCTCGCGGAATCTCGTGACGGTGAACAGCCCGTAGTCGATCGCCAAGCCGAGGCTGACCAGCGTCATCACCGCGCTGGCGAACACATTGACCTCGATGTGGGCGGTGAGCAGACGCAGAATCCCGGACGTACCGAGGATGGTGAGCCCGCCGATCATCACCGGCAGCAGCGCGCCGATCACGCCACCGAACACGAAGTACAGCAGGATCGCCACGATCGGCAGCGCGATGATCTCGGCGCGCTTGATGTCGTGCTGCATCCCGATATTGATGCCCTCGACCACCGGCTGCAGCCCGGCCAGCTGCACCGTGGTGCCGCCCGGTCCCCCACCGGGCACGTCCGCGTTCAGATGCGGTTTCAGCGCCAGGTAGTTGTTGACGGTGGCCGTGCCGCCCCCACCGGCCAGTCCGATGCTGGCGAAGGCGTGCTGTTTGGTCGGGTCGGAGGCGTTGGCCGAGAACGGGCTGTCCCAGTAGCTGTCGATCTTGTGGATGCGTTCGCCGTACCGCGCGCGCAGATCCGCCAGGGCGGCCGTCACCGGGCCGCGCACGGACGGGTCGTCGACGGTGGTGCCCGGCGGGGCGGTGTAGATGACGATCAGATCGCCGTCGGTGTCGCGGCCGAAGGTGTCGTCGGCCAGTTTCGAGGCCGCCACCGACTGGCTCGACTCGTCGAACCAGCCCTCCTGGGTGTAGCGACCGGCCAGGTCACGACCGAACCAGCCGGAGATCAGCACCGTCAGGACGAACAGTCCGAGCACGAGGTAGCGGTGGCGGTGGACGAACCGACCCCACCGCATCGAACGCGATTCCCGCATGCTCAGCCGCAGGCGGCGGTGCGGTAGTCGGCAGAGCGCAGGATGCCGCACAGATCGGTACGCGAGATCTTCCACTTACCGTCGAGCAGCACGAAATGCACGATGGTGGTGCGGACATTCGTGCCCGAACCGTCCTTGTCCAGGCGCATGGTGGCGGTGAGCGTGCCGTCGCGGTTGTCGAAGACCGGGTCGACCACGCCGTAGACGGCGTGCGGATTGTCGCGCAGCGCCTTGTACATGTCGGGGATGGCGTCCTTGAACGCGGCACCGTCCTCGATCAGGTCGGTGCGCTCGACATCGGGCAGATTCGGGTCCAGCGCCCGCTTGATCTGCGCGTCGAGTTCGGCGGCGCTCGGCAGCGGCGCGTTGGCCTTGCTGGAGGAGATCGCGATCGAGGACGCGAGGGAGGCGTTGGCCGAGGATCGCGCGGCGTCGACCGAGGCCTCGTCGGTGGTCCCCGAGCACGCGGTGAGCGCGACGAGGGCCGAGAGGCAGGCGGTGGCAGCGGCGGCCCTGGCGAAAAGTGTGGAAGACATCACCATCTACATACCATCAATCGCCGCGCTGATCCGGCCCAGGAGGCCCCGCATCATCGTGGTGTCCCGGCCCGCGGCCCCGGCGACCGGCGTGGTGTGGTGCAGCAGGTCGCGCACGAAGGCGGTCACGCTGCGCTCGTCGCCCAGGTCGATATCGGTGACCTGGCCGTGCGCGGTGGCCACCACGTCCTCGGGTTGGGGGACGGCTTCGCCCAGGTCGGCGCGATAGATCTCGATGGTCAGTGTGGCGCCGCGGGTACGGAAGACGAAGGGGCGGCCGTCCTCGGTGGTGCCGAAGCCGTGGGCGAACGGGCCGACGGAGATGTCCTCGATGCCGAACCCCGCTGGTGTCATCGTGGCGATCTCCTGCCGTTGCTCGGCCATCAATTGTCGACGCGTCAACAGTAACCCGCGTCACCGACAGCCCCGACGGCCCCACCCGGCTGGAGCTACTGGTGAGTCATCATGGTCAGATGGTGATCAGCGGTCACCTCGTGCGGAATAAAGGAGTTCGGTGCATGCGCCCTCGTGGCTCGGTCGCCTCAGCGTTTCTCGGCGCGGCGGCACTGGTGGTGCTGACGGGTTGTGCCGGTGACGACGGCGGCCCCGACGTGCCGACCAGGGAACCCGCCACCGCGGCCGTCTCCCCCGCCACCGCCACCTCCCCCGCGGGCCGGGTCCTGCCCGCGCCCGCCACCAAGGCCCTGCTCGCCGAGCGCTCGACCGGCCGGGTCGTGGCCCTCGACACCGCGGGCACCACACTCACCCTGATCGATCCCGCCGCGGCCACCACCGCTCGCACGGTCACGCTGCCCGCCGCGGGCGTCTCGCTCGCCCAGGGCAAGGAGGGCGAGGTCCTGATCGCTGCGCCCGGTCGGGTGCTGCGCGTGGACGTGTCGACGGGCGCGGTCACCGAGACCCCCGTCGACGGTGACGTGCGCAGCGTGCAAACTCGCAGCGACGGCACACTCGTCGTCGGAACGGCCGATGGCACTGTGCGCGTCCTCGCCGCCGACGGCACCGTGACGCGCACCGTCACCGGTCTCGTCTCGGCCGACGCCATCGCGCTCACCGGTGACGACATCACCGTCCTCGACCGCAGGCAGACCGCCGTCGTCAGCGTCCGCGACGACGCGCTCGGCCTGATGCTGCGCGCCGGTGACGGGGCCGCCAACCTGGTCACCGACCCGCACGGACGCATCATCGTCAGCGATACCGACGGCGGTGAACTGCTGGTCTACTCGGCCGGTCCGCTCGTGCTGCGGCAGCGTTTCCCGGTACCATCATCGCCTTACGCGCTCGCCTACGATCCGCGTTCCGACACGGTGTGGGTGACCCGCACGCAGACCAACGAGGTGGTCGGCTACGACCTGTCGACGGGCATCGGTGTCGAGGTGGGACGCTTCCCGACGCTGCGCCAGCCCGACGCGGTGACTGTCGACGAACGCACCGGCGACCTGTACGTGGCCTCGGCCGCGGGCGACGGTCTGCAGCGGATCGGCGCGGACGAGCGGAAGAGAGGGCAGTGATGGCCACCAAGCCTCGCGGTTCGCGCTCGGCGATCCCGCCGAGCTGGGAAACCAGCAACGACGACTACGAGTACGTGCCGCTGCGGCTGCCGCCCGACGTCACCCGGGTCACCGCGTCCATGCGGCTGGCCATCCAGGCCGAGTTCGGCGGGTGGGAACTGTCTCGGGTCCGCGCCTACACCGACGGCAGCCGCCGGGTGTTGTTGCGCCGCCGCAAGAACACCGTCCTCCCTGTGCCCGAACCCGGATTGTGAGCCGACCCATGTACGCCCTGTTGTTACGCCTGATGTTCCTGATCCCGCCGGAGCGGGTGCACCACCTCGTGTTCGCCAGCCTGCGGTTCGCGACCTGGTTCCCGCCCACCCGCTGGCTGGTCCGCAAGTTGACCGTCGTCGAGGATCCGATCCTGGCGACCACCGCGTTCGGCGTCGATTTCGCCGCCCCGCTCGGCCTGGCGGCCGGGTTCGACAAGAACGCCGACGGCGCGAACACCTGGGGTTCGCTCGGCTTCGGTTTCGCCGAGATCGGCACCGTCACCGCGCACGCGCAGCCGGGCAACCCGGCTCCGCGCCTGTTCCGGCTGCCCGCCGACCACGGCCTGATCAACCGCATGGGCTTCAACAATCACGGTGCCGCCGCGGCCGCCGCCCGGCTGCACGGCGCGCGTCCGACGGTCCCGATCGGGGCCAATATCGGTAAGACCAAGGTCGTCGAGCCCGACGCCGCCGCGGCCGATTACGCCACCAGCGCGCGTCTGCTGGGCCCACTGGCCGACTTCGTCGTGGTCAACGTGTCCTCCCCCAACACTCCGGGGCTGCGCGATCTGCAGGCGGTCGAGTCGCTGCGTCCGATCCTGCAGGCCGTGCTGGACTGTGTCTCGGTGCCGGTGCTGGTGAAGATCGCCCCCGACCTGTCCGACGAGGACGTCGACGCCGTCGCCGATCTCGCGGTCGAACTCGGCCTGGCCGGGATCGTCGCCACCAACACCACCATCCGCCGCGACGGTCTGCGCACCCCGGCGGCCGAGGTGGCGGCCATGGGCGCCGGTGGGCTCTCCGGTGCCCCGGTGGCCGATCGGTCGCTCGAGGTGCTGCGCCGCCTGTACGCCCGGGTCGGCGACAAGGTGGTGCTGATCTCGGTGGGCGGGATCGAGACCGCCGAGCAGGCGTGGGAGCGCGTTCTCGCCGGTGCCACGCTGCTGCAGGGCTACACCGGTTTCATCTACGGCGGCCTGTTCTGGACCACCCGGATCCACCGTGGCATCGCGGCGAAGCTGCGCGCGGGCGGATTCCGGTCGCTGGCCGAGGCGGTCGGCGCCGAGCACCGCGCGCACTCGGCCTGAGCTAACCGAAGTAGACCCGGCGGGTCGCGTTGCCGTGCCCGAACAAGGAGGGCGCGGTGCGCGGGCCCGCCGGAGCCGTCTGCGGGGCGAAGGCGGCGGGGTCACCGTCGTAGCGTTCGATCATCCGCTTGTACAGCCGGATGATCGCCTGTTCCCAGACGATGCCGATGGTGTCGGCGTAGGCGTTGATCTGCGCGTGCGCCATGCGGTCGTGGGTGGCGTTGACATCGCTGAGCAGTTCGTCGAGCTGCATGCCCGCGAAAGCCTGTTCGCGGGAGAGTTTCCGGTCGGGCAGCCAGCTGAGGACCCAGATCTCCGGGTCGGCGCCCACGCGTTCGGCGTACTCCGGGCTGCGGGTACTGCGCATGTCGTTCGGGGTGAGGTGGATGGTCATCGGACACCTCCGATTTTCCCTGAGGGGAGCGGTGGCTCCCGGGTGAATGCCCACTTCCAGTGTGGCATTTGCCCTTCACTGCGGTCAATTGCCGTTGTAAATTGGTAATTGCCCGAAAAGCGGGTCGCTAAACACCTTTCGCGTCGACATCTGGAGGCCGAGCGCGTGCCGATGGTTCCGCAGGACCCCCGTACGGACGTGGTGCGCGCCATTCTCGCGCGCCTCGGCAAGTTCTCCGGGGTGAGCGCGGATCGGTTGCGGCACACCGAGATCGGGGCGGCGCCGATTCTGGAATTGCCCGTGGTCACGCGCTATGCGCAGCACGCCGGGATCGCCCCGGAGGACGCCGTCCTACCGGTCCTCCGGGAGGCCGCCCGGCAATTGCCACCCAGCCAGCGACTCATCGCCGACGCCACCCTGGTGCTGGGCCTGCTCCGCGATCCCGCGATCGCCGGTGTCGACCCGGGCGCGCTGTACGCGGTCAACCTCGGCGCGCGCCGAATCCACCTGGCAGAGCAGTGGACCCGTCTACACACCGCGCTCGGCGCGCAGACGATCCCCGACGCGCCCACCGTCAAGCGGCTGCGGTCCAGCGCCGAACGTGAGGCGCTCACCGCGCTGGCCGCGCTGCTCACCACCGGACCGGCGCCCGATCCCGGCCCTGGGACCGACCCGCCCGCACCGCTGTCCACCGAGGTGGTCACCGTGGTGGGTGACGCCGTGATCGATCACCTCTACCGTGTGGACACCTTCCCCGGCGAGAACTCCCCCGTCGGAGGCACTTTCGCCGGTGCGCCCGGCGGCAAGGGGCTCAACCGGGCGGTGGCCGCGGCGCGGCTCGGGCTCGATGTCCGGCTGCTCGCCGCCATCGGCGCCGACGACAACGGCCAGCAGATCCGCGATCTGCTGGCCCGCCACCGCATCGGTGAGTCGCTGGTCCGGGTGGTGCCCGACGCCGCGACGCTGGTGACCGCCGTGATCATGACCCCGAGCGGGGAGGTCCGGCTGATCGGCTGCCGGGACCCGCACGTACAGCTCACCACCGAGGACCTCGACACCGAGACCGTGCGCGCGACGCTGGCCGCGTCGTCGGTCGTCGTGCTCACCTTCGAGCAGCCCGCCGCGATCCTCGAGCATCTCCTCGCGCACCTGCGCGGACTGGACCGGCGGCCGCACGTGATCGTCTGCGCGACACCGAGTCCGGCCGCGCCGCAGAGCCTCTACATGTATCTCGACGTGGTGGACCATCTCGTCGGCTCGAGCACCGAGCTCGACGCGCTGCTACCCGAGGTCCACACCGCCTCCCCCGCCGACACCGCGCGCAGACTGCGTGGTCTCGGCGTGTCGACGGTCTGCGCGGTGGACGGGTTCGCCTGCGCGGTCTACTCCGAGGGCGAGGACATCGTCGTCGACCACTTCCCCCAGGTGCTCAAGGCCGCCGTCGGCGCGGCGGCCGCGTTCGCCGCGGCGCTGGCCGCGCGGGTGGTGGAATCCGCTGGCGCGCCGACCGTCGCGGACTACGTGTGGTGTACCGCGGCCATGCTGCCGACCCAGAAGCTGGGTGCGGTCTCGACGGTGTTTCCCGACGTCGCCGAGGTGGATCGGGTCGTGCGCGTGTACTCCGGCGCCGTTCACCCGGATGTGACACCCGGTTGACGCCCGCGGCGACACTCCGGGAGTAGAGTCGCGCCGTTGCCTTGCCCCCTACTGTCCACCCGCCGGGTCGCCCGGTGCCGGAACAGCCCTCGGAGGAGCGCTTGACGATCATCGACACGGTCGAGGATCCGCGGCCGGATCATCTGTTCAGCCGCAACGGCACCCAGCTGCGCGTGCAGGTGCACGCGCTCGACAGCGCCACCGACGGCGGTCATCTGCTGGTGTTCGGCGAGCTCGGTGCGCGGCCGCTGGTGCGGGTGCACTCGCGGTGCCTCTACGGTGACGCGCTCGGTTCCGACGACTGCGACTGCGGTCCGGAGCTGGCGCTGTCGATGGATCTCATCCAGGCCGAGGGCGGGGGCGTGCTGGTCTATCTCGAACAGGAGGGACGCGGCGCCGGACTGGTGTGGAAGGCCATCGGCTATCGCACCAGCGAGCAGTACGGGATCGACACCTTCGACAGCTACGAGCGGCTCGGCTTGGACCCCGACGGCCGTCGCTACGAGCACGTCGCCAAGGCGCTGCTCGACCTCGGCATCCATCAGGTGCGGCTGCTCACCAACAATCCGGAGAAGCTGCGGGCGCTGGCCGAGGCGGGAGTCGCGGTCGAGGTGATCCCTCTCGCGATCCAGCTGCGTACCGACCGAGGGCGCCGCTATCTGGATGCCAAGATCCGGCGCCGCAAACACATGATTCCCCGCGATTTCGCGCCGTGGGCGCCGCACTACTCGGCGTCCGCCGAGGTCGCGAGCGTGCCGGAACGCCCGCGTCGGCCACGCTGGTGGCGACGTTTCGGCCTGAGCGGTCGTGGGTAACCCACGCCACAATCCCGTATGTCCGGTTACGATGAGTGAGCCGCGCCACTGCTGACGCCCATCGCTCGAGACGATGAGACAGTTCCACTCGCATTGGCTCGGTGTCCGCTCGGCCTATCGGGAACAGGGATATGACAGACATCGGTTTCGCGCACGCTTCCGGCGTCACGGTGCACACCGTGCCCGCCGCCTTCCAGCAGACCGCCGCAGTGCGGCCCGACCAGATCGCGCTGCGCACGGTCGGCGGCACCCAGGAGATCACCTGGGCGGAGTACGCCACCCGGGTGCGCGCACTCGCGGCGGGCCTGGCGAAACTCGGTGTGGGCCACGGGGACGCGGTCGGGATCATGCTCACCAACCGCCCCGAGTTCAACCTCATCGACACCGCCGCCCTGCACCTGGGCGCGACCCCGTTCTCGGTGTACAACACCAGCTCCGCCGAGCAGATCGCGCACGTGTTCGCCAACGCGGGCAACAAGGTGGTCGTCACCGAGCAGGCATTCCTCGACGTCATCCGCGAGGCGGGCGGCGAGATCGACCACACGGTGCTGGTCGACGGCACCGCCGCGGGCACCATCACCCTCGCCGAGCTCGAGGCCGACCCGGCCGCCGATTTCGACTTCGACGCCGCCTGGCAGGCGGTGCGGCCGGGCGATCTGGCGACCCTGATCTACACCTCGGGCACCACCGGCCCGTCCAAGGGTGTCGAGCTCACCCAGAGCAATGTGATCGCCCAGGTCGTCGGCCTGGTGTCGGGTCCGCTGCCGGTCGGTTTCGACGACCGCGCCGTCTCCTACCTGCCCGCCGCGCACGTGGCCGACCGCATCTCCGCGCACGCGATGAGCCTGCTCACCGGCATCCAGATCACCACCGTGCCCGACCCGCGCGAGATCGCCGCCGCGCTGCCCGACGCGCGCCCGACCGTCTTCTTCGGCGTGCCCCGGGTGTGGCAGAAGATCAAGGCGGGCATCGAGAACAAGCTGGCCGTGGAGCCGAGCCCGGTCAAGAAGGTGCTGGCCAACTGGTCGATCGGGGTCGGTGTCGCGCAGGCCAAGGCGAAGCTGTCCGGGGAGGGCGGTTCGGTGCTGCTGGGCGTGCAGCACAAGATCGCCGACACGCTGGTGCTCTCGAAGCTCCGCGAGGCGCTCGGTTTCGCCGAACTGAAGGTGGCCGCCTCCGGCGCGGCCCCGGTGCCGCCGGAGACCCTCGAGTACTTCCTCGGTCTCGGTTTCGCCGTCAGCGAGGTGTGGGGCATGTCGGAGACCACCGGTGTGGGCACCTACACCGAGATCGACAAGCCACGGCCCGGCTCGGTCGGCCGGGTGATGGACGGCTGCGAGCTGCGTCTGGACTCCGACGGCGAGGTGCTGCTGCGCGGCCCGATCGTCACCCCGGGCTACCGCAACATGCCCGACAAGACCGCCGAGGCCATCGACGACGCGGGCTGGCTGCACACCGGCGACATCGGCACCCTCGACGCCGACGGCTACCTGCGCATCGTGGACCGCAAGAAAGAACTCATCATCAGCGAGGCGGGCAAGAACATCGCCCCGTCCAATATCGAGAACGCGATGAAGGCGGCCTCGTCGATGATCGGTCAGGCCGTCGCCATCGGTGAGGCCCGGCCCTACATCACCGCACTGATCATGCTCGATCCCGATGTGGCCGCGTTGCGCGCCAAGGAGTTCGGCGCCACCGACGCCACCCACGCCGAGCTGGCGCGGCGCAAGGAGATCGTGGACGAGGTGCGCGAGGCCGTGCTCGCGGGCAATCGCAAGCTGTCGCGGGTGGAGCAGATCAAGCGCTTCGTCGTGGTGGAGACGCTGTGGGAGCCGGGCGGCGACGAGCTCACCCCGAAGATGTCGCTCAAGCGCACCCCGATCGCGAACAAGTACGCCGACACGATCGAGGCGCTCTACGCCGCGACGCCGCCGGAACACGTCGTCAACGTGAAGTAGCGATCGGTACGACAGTGGCCCCGGACGATTACCGTCCGGGGCCACTGTCGTTGTGGCTCAGCGCTCTTCGTAGGTGCCGACCAGGGTGGCCCGGCCGAGGGTGTGGAAGAACAGGTTGAAGCCGAGAAACGCGGGCGCGGCGTCCGGCCCGACCTCGAGTTCGGGGACGTCGACCGCGTGCACGACCACGTAGTAGCGGTGCGGGCCGTGGCCCTTCGGCGGCGAGGCGCCGACGAAGCCGGGGAATCCGCCGTCGTTGCGCAGAGTCACCGCCGCGGCGGGCAGGGTGCCGCCCTCGCTGCCCGCGCCGGAGTCGAGGGAGGTCACCGAGGCGGGGATGTTCGCCACGGCCCAGTGCCAGAAGCCCGAGGCGGTGGGCGCGTCCGGGTCGAAGACGGTCACCGCGAAACTCTGGGTGCCCTCGGGGAATCCGGACCAGCTCAGCTGGGGCGAGATGTCCTTGCCGCCCGATCCGAACACGCCCGACACCTGGTCGTTGGCCAGCGGCTGCCCGTCGGTGATGTCGGCGGAGGTGACGGTGAACGAAGGCACCTGCGGCAGTGCGTCATAGGGGTTGTAGCTCATGGAGACCTCTCGGAGTGGTGGTCGATCAGCTGTGCAGAAGGAAATGTTCCAGTACCCGGGTGCCGAATTCCAGTGAGTGCACCGGCACCCGTTCGTCCACCCCGTGGAACAGGGCGGTGAAGTCCAGTTCCGGCGGCAGCTGCAGCGGCGCGAAGCCGAAGCAGCGAATACCGATCCGCGCGAAGGCTTTCGCGTCGGTGCCGCCGGAGAGCATGTAGGGCACGGTGCGGCCCTGCGGGTCGTTGGCGAGGACGGCGTCGTTCATGGCGTCGACCAGGTGGCCGTCGAAGGTGGTCTCGTAGGAGTCGAGTTTGGTGATCCACTCGCGCTCCACATCGGGGCCGATCAGCTCGTCGACCTCGCGTTCGAACGCGGCCTGGCGGCCGGGGACCACGCGGCAGTCCACCACGGCCTCCGCGGTCTGCGGGATCACGTTGGCCTTGTATCCCGCCGAGAGCATGGTCGGGTTGGCGGTGTCGCGCAGGGTGGCGCCGATGATGCGCGAGATGGTGCCGAGCTTGGCGAGCTGCCCCTCGATGTCGGGGCTGTTCGGGTCGAACTCGAGCCCGGATTCCTCGCTCACCGCGGCCAGGAATTCCGCGACCGAGTCCGAGAGCACCAGCGGGAAGGTGTGTTTGCCCAGGCGGGCAACGGCTTCGGCGAGAATGGTGACGGCGTTGTCCTCGTGCAGGAACGAGCCGTGCCCGGCGCGGGCCTTGGCGCGCAAGCGCATCCAACCCAGGCCCTTCTCCGCGGTCTCCACCAGGTAGAGCCTGCGTTCGGTGCCGTCGGGGCGGGGCACGGTCAGCGAGAAGCCGCCGACCTCACCGACCGCCTCGGTGACGCCGTCGAACAGGTCGGGCCGGTTGTCCACCAGCCACTGCGAACCCCACCGGCCGCCGTTCTCCTCGTCGGCCAGGAACGCGAACACCAGATCGCGCGGCGGCACGGTGCCCTCGGCCTTGAACTGGCGCGCCAGCGCCAGGGTCATGCCGACCATGTCCTTCATGTCGATCGCGCCGCGACCCCACACGTACCCGTCGCGGACCGCGCCCGAGAACGGGTGCACGCTCCAGTCGGCGGCCTCGGCGGGCACCACGTCGAGGTGACCGTGGATCATCAGCGCGCCCCGGCTCGGGTCGGCGCCCGTCAACCGCGCGAAGACATTGCCGCGCCCCGGGGCGCCCGATTCGACGTATTCGGTCTCGTAGCCGACGTCCTGGAGTTGCTGGGCCACCCATTCGGCGCATTCGCGCTCGCCCTTGGTGGTCGCCAACTCGCCGGTATTGGAGGTGTCGAACCGGATCAGCGTGCTGACCAGCTCCACCACCTCGTCCACCGCGCGGGACCGACCGTTCGAACCAGAATTCTCGCCAGATGCCGACACGTCCCTTTCCTACCACTGTCGGACCCCACCCCGCGCCACCTCCCCGGACTCGCACCGATTCGCCGCTGCTCGCCGCACCGCGCGAGTACAACTCGCGGTGAGCGCAATTGCCCCGCGCGGCCACCGCATTCGCCACGCGATCCGGGCGCGTGGTTGGCTGACGGGGTGAGATCGCGCAGGGTCCGGATCGGAATCGCGTTGCTGGCCGGGGCGACGACGCTGACGGGGGTGGTCGGGGTCGCGCTGCATGTCGTCGGCTGGGCGGTGGAGCCGCTGGTGCTGGCCGCCTCCGGCGCGCCCTACCTCATGGCTGGCGCGGTCCTGGGCGCGGCGGGATTCGCGGTGACGCGGCAGTGGATCGCGACCGGGGTGGCCACGCTGGTCACGGTGATCGGCATCGCGACGCAGGCGCCCCCTGTACCTCGCCGACGGCGCGGACGGCGCCGGAGTCGAGATCACGGTGATGCAGGCCAATCTGCTCTTCGACGGTGCCGATCCCACCGCCCTGGTCGAGCAGGTGCGCGCCCGGGATGTCGCGCTGCTCACGGTCAACGAACTCACCCGCCCGGCCGTGGACGCGCTCGGCCGGGCCGGGCTCGACGAGGTGCTGCCGCACCGCTATCTGGCGCCGGGGCAGACCGCCAGCGGGACCGGGATCTGGAGCCGCTATCCATTGTCGGAGACGGTCGAATACGACGGGTTCGTGCTGAACCAGATCTCGGCGACCGCGGCGGTGCCCGAGGTGGGCCCGGTCTCGGTCTTCGCGATCCATCCCGTGCCACCGATCTACGACACCGGTGTCTGGGCCGACGAGCTGACGCGGCTGACCGCGATCATCGAACGCGCGCCGACCGGGCGTCCCGTGGTGGTCGGCGGCGATTTCAACGCCACCCACGACCACACCCGGTTCCGCGCGATGGTCTCCGGGCGCTTCGCCGACGCCGGGGCGCAGGTGGGAGCGGGCAGACTGGTCACCTATCCGACCGACAAACGCATCCCGCCGGTGGTCGGCATCGACCACGTGCTGCTCGCCGGGGCACACGCGACCGGTGTCGAGACGGTGGACCTGCCGGGGGCCGATCACCGCGCGTTGCTCGCGCGCATCGTGCTGCACCACCAGCCGTAGACCGGCTAACCCGCCGCGCGTTCGTCGCTGCGGGGCGTACTCCCTCGGGCGGTGATGGACGGCGCTTGGCGAGCAGCGCGGGTGTCGCGAGCAGTGCGAGCAATGCGGGCTTCGCGGGCACCGCGGGCTTCGCGAGTGGCGCGGGCAGCGCGAGTGGCGCGGGCAGCGCGAGTGGCGCGGGCAGCGCGAGTGGCGCGGGCAGCGCGAGTGGCGCGGGCAGCGCGAGTGGCGCGGGTCCGCCGAGTTCGCTAAGTGCCGGACACTGTCGCGTCGGCTTGGGCCGTCGCGTCTCGCGTGGGCGGGAGCTCGCCGACCAGCGCGTCGACGCGGGCCGCCATCGCCCGGCCCGCGGCGTGGAGGGGCTCGGCGGATCGCAGGGTGCGGCCGAGGATGAACGCGCCTTCCATGGCGGTCAGGATGGCCAGGACCAGGTCGCGGGCGGCTGGTTCCGGCAGTCCGCGGGTGTGGAAGTAGGCGGTGCCCTGGTCGATCCAGTCCCGCACGACCTCGGCGGCGACCTCGCGCAAGGCCGGTTCGCTGTCGGCGATCTCCCCGGCGACCGTGCCGACCGGGCACATGTTCATCCAGCCCGAATCCTCGAGCGTGCGCGCGGCCTCGGTGAAGGCGGCGGAGACCGCGACGCGCAGGTCCTCGTGCGGGTCCATGAGCAGCGGTATCAGCTGGATGTAGGCGGCGCCCGAGGTGCGCAGCGCTTCGGCCGCGATCTGCACCTTGCCGTGCGGGAAATGGTGATACAGCGAGCCCATGGGGGCCTGAGCCGCCGCGGTGATCTGTTTGACGGTGATGGCGCTGTAGCCGTGGACCCGCAGCAATTCGCCGACCGCGACGACCAGCCGTTCCCGCGTGGTCATTGACATCTCCTCGCTCACCGTTCCAGACTAGAGCATACGTACTAGAGCAAACGCTCTAACGTCAGGAGGACATCGTGCCGATCGTCGACATCCCCGCGGGGCGTCTCCACTACCGCGAACACGGCGAGGGCCCGCCGGTGGTGCTGCTGCACGGACTGCTGATGAATCACACCGTGTGGGACGCGGTCCTCGACCAGCTCCCGACCGGGTTCCGCTACGTCCTGCCCGATCTCCCGCTCGGCGCGCATCCCGAACCCATGAAGGCCGGTGCCGATCTGAGCCTGCGCGGCCTCAACCAGCTCGTCGCCGATTTCCTCGCCGCCCTCGACCTGCGCGAGGTCACCCTCGTGCATTCCGACTGGGGTGGCGCGCTGTTCCTCACCGCCTACGGTCTCGACGAGCGCGTCGGCCGCCTGATCGTGCTGCCCTGCGAGGCCTTCGACAACTTCCCGCCCGGACTGCCCGGCAAGACGGCGATCCTGGCCGCGTACCTGCCCGGTGGTGTCTCCCTGGCGCTGCGGCAGCTGCGGGTGCGGTGGCTGCGCCGCTCCCCGCTGCTGTTCGGCTGGATGGCCAAGTCGCCGATCCCCGACGACCTCGTCCACGCCTGGACCGAACCCGGCCTGCGGCAGCGTGCCGTCCGCGCCGACGTGCTCGCGTACATGCGCGCGCCCCGCCGCACGGCAGACCTCGTCGCCGACACCGAAGCCCTCCGGAACTTCTCCGGTGACGCGCTCGTCCTCTGGTCCAGCGCGGGCAAGGTCATGCCGCGCGCGCACGGCCACCGACTCGCCGCGCTGCTCCCCCACGCCCGGCTGGTCGAGATCGACGAGGCCTACGTCCTGTCCATGCTCGACCGGCCGGACGCCGTCGCCGCGGCCGTCACCGAGTTCCTCACCACCACCGCCGCCCGCCGATAGCGCGACCGCGCGGGCGATCTCCTCGCGCGGTCAGGTCTGCTGGAGGGGTTCGTAGACCTCCGCGCCGAGACCGAAGGTCCAGGCGACGCCTTCGCGCGCGGTGCGGGTGGTGGGCGGGACACGTAACCAGTAGGTGCGGTGGGTGCCGTCGGGTTCCGGGGTGGAGTTGACGACTTCGACCATCACCACGTCCTCGTCACCGACGAGGGCGATCCGCCACAGGATGCCGGTCTCGTCGCGATGCACCGGGCGCGCCTCCGACTCGGTGAGATACCGGTCGTAGCCGTAGTACTCGAGCATCACGCGCCGCAGTTCGGCGTTCTCCTCGTCACGGATCCGCTGCGGGGTCAGCGCGCGCAGACCGGCGAGGAATTCGGCGGTGACCGGCATCCCGCGCCAGGCGTGCAGGGCGAAACCGTCGGTGTAGGCGAGGGCGGGGCCGTCACCGTTGTCGAGGCGACCGGCTTCGTCGCGGTGCAGGGCGACCGGGCGTTCGGTGAGCACCGCGACCTTCTCGTAGGGCCACCACCAGCCCGCCTGCCCGGCCACGGCGGCGAGTCCGTCGAGCGGACTGCCCGGCCGGATGTCGTAGGCGCTGAGCCATGCGGCCTCGTGCTGACCGAGTACGGCGTCGAGCAGCAGGACCCGGATCCGCCGCTCCAACTCGCGGTCCTCGGCTGCCGCCACCTCGATCACTCCCGCGCGGATGCGTTCGACCACGGAGTTCGTCAGCTCCCACAGATCCGCGCCGGTCGCGCGCCAGTGCGCGCTGTAACCCTCGGCACCCAGTTCGGCGTGCAGCCGGGCCCGTTCGGTCGCCCACGGACCGTTGCGTACGGCCTCGCGGACGGGGGCGCCGAGATCCAGGGCGCCGAGCAGCAACCCGACCGCTTCCAGAGGTGAAGCGGCCCAGAGAATCCGTTCCGGCTCGGCCAATCCCGCGCGGGTGTAGGCGAGCCGGACTCCGGCTTCGGCCGCGCCCCGGTCCCCCGCGCCGATGGCGGCGGCGACCGCACGCCAATCCGGTGAGGCGTCGGCAGTCATCAGTCCGCCACCACCCGCACCGAACCCGGGATGTACTCCCGTTGTCGGATCACGCGAAACCAGCCCTTCGGCAACAGGATCGGCGCGTGTTCTTCGTGCACGACCTTGCCGCCGGTCGGCAGGTGCAGCAGCAACGGACCGTACGCGCCCGCCTCCCGGATCAGGGTGCCCGGACCCGGGATCGCGTGCGCGTGGCCGGTCACCTCGCCCAGCGCCAGCACCAGACGTCCTCTGCCGTCGCGTGCTTCGCCGCGCGCGGTGTGCGCGCCCGCCGGAACCGCGTGCTCGGCCACCGGCACGATCAGCACATCGCCCTGTCTGTACATCGCGTCCTCCCCGTCCGGCCGCCCTCGGCCTGTCGATGAGCACCGACCGTATCGGCGACCACCGACAAACTCGGCCCAGGCGCGCATGGTGTCGGTGCCCCTTGATAGAAACGCTGCTGTCACCACCGGGCGGCACGTCGACAAGGGGCGGGAGTTCATGACCACAGGAACGCATCTCAGCGAATGGGGCGGTCTGCCCACGCATCGTTTCCCCGTCCTCGACCAGTACACCGATGAGGCCGACCGCGACACGGCGATGCGTGCCCTGCCCGCCGCGGACACGGTGGCCTGGCGCATCACCGTGGATTGCGACGAGGCCGAGGAGACCTGGACCGAGGCGTTCGAGCGATTCCTGGACGCGGTCGACCCCGGCAAGGTCGAGGCCCTCGTGATCGGGTGTTGGCCCGAGGCGTTCGACAGCGGCCCCGACGAGATCTTCGCGGCGATCGCGGCTGCCCGCTCCCGGCTCACCGCGCTGCGGGCGCTGTTCGTCGGCGACATCACCTCCGAGGAATGTGAGATCTCCTGGATCAACCAGGGCGACGTCACCACTCTGCTCGACGCCTTCCCCGCGCTGGAGCAGTTCGGCGTGCGCGGTGGACAGAACCTCACTTTTCCCGCCGTCCGGCACGAGAACCTGCGCGCGCTCGCCATCCAGGCGGGTGGTCTGCCCGCCGAGGTGGTGCGCGGCGTGGCGGCCAGCGAGTTCCCGGCGCTGCGCGATCTCGAATTGTGGCTCGGCACCTCCGATTACGGCGGCGACTGCGAGAGCGATGACCTCGCCCCGATCCTGGCGGGCGACCGGCTGCCCGCGCTCACCCGCCTCGCCCTGCGCAACAGCGAAATGCAGGACGCGGTGTGCGCCGCGGTCGCCTCGGCGCCGGTGGTGGCCCAGCTCCACGAGCTGGACCTGTCGATGGGGGTGCTCACCGACGACGGCGTCGTCGCGCTGCTGGGTGGACAACCGCTCACCCACCTGAAGTCGCTGGATCTGCACCACAACTACGTGAGTACCGAGATCGGCGCCCGCCTGGTCGACACCCTCACCACCGGCGGCGTGACCCTGAACATCGATTCCGACGACGCCGACAGCTACGAAGACGGTGACACCGTCTGGCGTTACATCTCCGTCGCCGAGTGAATTCGCATGCGCTGGGTGGTGGTCGGCAATGCCGAGAATCGGCGGGTCGCCCTGTTCGCCGACGCGGTCCGTGCCGCGGGGCATCCGGCACCGCGGGTCCTCACCTGGCAGCGGGTGCTGGCCGATGGCGGCCACGCATTCGCCGGGGACGAACTGGTCCGGCTGGAATCGCCCGGTGAGAACGCGACGACGGACGCCCTGCTACGCGGGGTCGGCGCGCCGACCCGTGTGGAAGGCTCGGCCCGCTGGTACGCGAACTTCCTCGCCGCCGTGGCCTCGCTACGCGGCGGTGTGCGCGTCGACGACTCCGACGAGCTCGCGGTCCTGTTCGACAAGCGCCGCTGTCACGCACGCCTGACCGCCGCGGAGATTCCGGTCCCGGCGTCGCCGGTGACCGGTCCGGTGCGGGACTGGGCCGACGTGAAGGAGTATCTGCGCGCGGCCTCGATGCCACGGGTCTTCGTCAAGCTCGCTCACGGTTCCTCGGCCTCGGGGGTGCTCGCCCTCGAGTCGACGGCCTCCGGTCGCTGGCAGGCGACCACCTCGGCGGAGCTCGGAGCGGATGGTGCCCTGCACAATTCGCTCCGGGTCCGGCGCTATCGCGACGAGCGGACGATCGCCGATATCGTCGACCGGCTCGCACCCGACGGTCTCCACGTGGAGCGCTGGATTCCCAAGGCCGCGCTGGCCGATCGTACCGCCGATCTGCGGGTCGTCGTCATCGGTGGCCGAGCCACCCATGTCGTGGTCCGCACCAGCCGGACGCCGCTGACCAATCTGCATCTCGGGGGGATGCGCGGCGACCTCGACGCGGTCCGTGCCGCGGCGGGTGATCGGTGGGCCGAGGCGCTCGCCATCTGCGAACGCGCCGCCGCGTGTTTCCCCGCGACCCTGTGCGTCGGTGTCGATCTGCTGCCCGGCCTGGACTGGCGCCGGTTCACGGTGGGTGAGGTCAATGCGTTCGGCGACCTGCTCCCCGGTCTGACCGGGCTGCCGGGCACACCCGCTGAGGGCATGGACACCTACGCGGCCCAGGTCGCGGCCGCACCCCACTTCCGCACCGCGACACCACGACCGGCCACGATCGGATCCCCGCCATGAGCGAACCCCACCTACCGCACCCGGACATGTCCGACGTCGTCGGACGTGACGACCTGCTGCTGCTCACTCTCGACACCCTGCGCTACGACGTGGCCGTCGAGCTCGCGGCGGCGGGTCGCCTGCCCATGCTCTCGACGTTTCTCCCGGAGGGCCGCTGGCAGCGGCGGCACGCGCCGGGCAGCTTCACCTATGCCTCCCATCAGGCGATCTTCGCCGGATTCCTGCCCACCCCGGCCGCGCCGGGCCCACATCCGAGGCTGTTCGCCGCGCGTTTCGCGGGTAGTGAGACGACCGCCGAGGGCACCTTCGTCTTCGACGAGCCCGATCTGGTCACGGCATTGGCCGCTCGCGGCTATCACACGGTGTGCGTCGGCGGTGTCGGTTTCTTCAACAAGCAGGGCGCGCTGGGCAGCGTGCTGCCGAATCTGTTCGCCGAAAGTCACTGGGAGCCGGAGTTCTCCGTGGCCTCGCCCACCTCGTTCGAGTCGCAGGTGGCCTGTGCCGAACAGGCGATCGCGGCGGTGCCCGCCGAGCAGCGGGTGTTCCTGTTCCTCAATGCCTCCGCGCTGCATCAGCCGAACTGGTTCCATCTGCCCGGTGCCACCCGGGCGGCCGGGGACAGCAGAGAAACCCACGCCGCCGCACTCGAATACATCGACGCCCATGTCGGGCGCCTGTTCGACGCGATGCGCGCGCGTCGCCGGTGCTTCGCGATCGTGTGCTCCGACCACGGCACCGCCTACGGCGACGACGGCTACACCGGGCACCGGCTCGGCCACGAGAGCGTGTGGACGGTCCCCTACAGCCACTTCTTCCTGGAGCCGACCGCATGATCGACACCGCCCTACCCCGGCCGTACCAGAACTACGTCTACGCCTACCCGCACAAGACCGCCTACCGCCCGCTGCCGAAGCGGCCCGCGCTGTCGCGGGTGTGGGACGGTGAATCCCGCTCGGCGCTGTCGCTGTACCTGCACATCCCGTTCTGCGAAGTGCGGTGTGGCTTCTGCAATCTGTTCACCCGGGTCGGCGCCCCCGACGGACTCACCGGGCGCTACCTCGATGCCCTCGCCCGGCAGGCCACCGCCGTGCGCGCCGCGCTGGGCGACACCGAGCGGCCACGCTTCGCCACCGCCGCGTTCGGCGGCGGCACCCCGACCTTCCTCGAGGCGGGCGAGCTGGCCCGCCTGTGCGATATCGCCGAGCTGATCATGGGAGCCGACCTGCGCGCGATCCCACTCTCGGTGGAGGCGTCCCCGGCGACCTCCACCGCCGACCGCCTCACCGTCCTCGCCGAACGCGGCGCGACCCGACTGAGTCTGGGCGTGCAGAGCTTCATCGACGAGGAGGCGCGGGCGGCGGTACGGCCCCAGCGGCGCGCCGACGTCGAGGCCGCGCTGGGGCGGATCCGTGACGCGGGCATCCCGGTGCTCAACATCGACCTGATCTACGGCATCGACGGCCAGACTCCGGCCAGTTGGCGGTACTCGCTCGACGCGGCACTGGCGTGGCGACCGGAGGAGATCTATCTCTACCCGCTCTATGTCCGACCGCTGACCGGTCTGGCCCGGCACGCCGATCCCGAAGTCGCCGAACATGATTGGGATCGCGAACGCCTCGCCCGCTACGCGCAGGGCCGCGACCACCTCCTGGCGGCCGGGTACGAGCAGGTCTCGATGCGGATGTTCCGCCGCCGCGACGCGCCCCCGCAGGGCCCCGACGACTACGCCTGCCAGACCGACGGCATGATCGGTCTCGGCTGCGGGGCCCGCTCCTACACCTCGCGGCTGCACTACTCCTTCGACTACGCCGTCGACCTGCGCGAAGTACGCGGCATCATCGACAGCTACGTCGCCACCACCGATTTCGGGTCGGCGGTGCACGGCCGGGTCATCGACGGCGACGAAGCCGCCCGCCGACACCTGCTCCAATCCCTGTTGCAGGCCGAGGGAATGCCCGTGGCCGACTACCGGCAACGGTTCGGCGGCGATCCCTGGACCGATTTCGGCCCGCAACTGCACACCCTGGCCGAGCGCGGCTGGCTCGCCGACACCGGCGCCGAAGTGCTGCGCCTGTCCGCCGAGGGACTCGCCTACTCCGACGCCATCGGCCCGGACTTCTTCTCCGCCGACGTGCGCGCCGCCATGGCCGCCTACGAACTGCGCTGATCCATGGACCTGACGATCCTCTATCGCGGCCCGGTGGCCTCGTGCGACTACGACTGCCCCTACTGCCCGTTCGCCAAACGACGCGACAGCACCGAGCAGTTGCGCGCCGACCGCGCTGCCCTGCACCGCTTCACCGACTGGGCCCGCGAACAGACCGGTGACCGGCTGTCGGTGCTGTTCACGCCGTGGGGCGAGGGGCTGGTGCGGTCGTGGTATCGCAAGACGCTGGTCGAACTGTCCCATCAGCCGCACATCGAGCGGGTCGCCATCCAGACCAATCTCAGCGGCCGCATCGAGTGGATCGCCGAAGCCGACCCCGACACCCTGGCCCTGTGGTGCACCTACCATCCGGGCCAGACCCCCTACCGCCGATTCCTCGACAAGGCCGAACGTCTGGCGGCGGCCGGAACCCGGTTCAGCGTCGGCATCGTCGGACTGCCCGAACATCTCGAGCACGCCCGCCGCCTGCGCACCGACCTGCCCGACCACGTCTATCTCTGGGTCAATGCCGCCGAAGGCCACACCTACACCGACGACGAGGCCGCCGCGTGGACCGCCATCGACGACCTGTTCCCGTTCAGCCGCCATCCCCATCGCTCGGCCGGGCTGCCGTGTCGCACCGGCAGTTCGGTGATCTCCGTCGACGGCACCGGCACGGTGCGCCGCTGCCATTTCGTCCCGACACCGCTGGGCAATCTCTACGACGGCAGCTACCGCGCCGCCCTCACCCCGCGCGCCTGCCCGCTGACGGTGTGCGACTGCCACATCGGCTACGTCCACCTCGAGACCCTGCCGCTGTACGACGTGTTCGCCGGTGGTGTGCTGGAACGGATTCCCGCGCGAGCGTCACCGGTCGCCGTCAACGGACCGGTCGCGCTCACATTGCGGTGACCAGCGCTCGACTGGCATCTTTCGACGCCGTATGACCCAGATTCCCGATCTCGCCCGGGACAGTCTCGACGGCCTGTCCGTCGGCGACGCCCTCGGTGCGCAATTCTTCGTCCCCGGCCGCTCACTCCCCGACCTGCGCGACGGCCGCCCACCCGCCGGTCCGTGGCCCTGGACCGACGACACCGAGATGGCCTGCTCGGTCCTCGGCCACATCCACACCTGCGGTGACATCGACCGCGATACCCTCGCCGACCTGTTCGCCGAGCGCTGCGAACCGTATCGCGGTTACGGCGGCGGCACGGTCGTCGTGCTCCACGAGATCCGTGACGGTCGACCCTGGGCCGAGGCGGCGGGCGCGGCCTTCGGTGGACGCGGGTCCTGTGGCAATGGCGCCGCCATGCGGGTGGCGCCGCTGGGCGCGCACTTCGCGGGCAACCCGGACCGCGCGGCCACCCAGGCCGCGCTCTCGGCGGAGGTCACCCACCGGCACCCGGAAGCCGTGCTCGGCGCGATGCTCGTGGCGGTGGCGGCCAGCCACGCCGCTGCCACCCGGGCACGCGCGTGCGCGCCGACCGAACTGCTGGACGCGGTCGAGCCGTATCTCATCGACGGCCGCACCGCCGACGGTGTGCGCCGCGCCAGGACGCTGCTCGGGCGATCGGTCGCCGAGGCCGCCTACGAGCTCGGCAACGGCGCGTCGGTCAGCGCGCAGGACACCGTGCCGTTCACGCTGTGGGCCGCGGCGACCCATCTCACCGACTATCCGGCGGCGATCACCGCCTGTGTCGAAGCGGGCGGCGATGTCGACACCACCGCCGCCATCGTCGGCGGGATCGTGGCGGCGCACACCGGAATCGATACCGGCGGAACGGAATCCTCCGCCCGCCGGGGTATCCCGCGAGCGTGGTTGTCGGCGCGCGAGCCGTTGCCGTCCTGGACATGGCCCACCACGTGAGCCCCGCGCACGTGGTGTGTCAGGCCGTTTCGAGCGTGGTGGTCACCGGGGTCGCGCCCGTCGACAGATCCAGCACCGGGCAGTGCGCGTCCACCGCGCGCTGCAACTCGGCGTAGCGTTCGGCCGTCTCGGGCCCGGTGATCCGCACGTTGACCCGCACCGCCTGGAAGCCGGGTCGCACCGAGTCGTCGAGGCCGAAGAATCCGCGCACGTCCAGATCGCCCTCGGCGGTGATCGCCAGGTCGTCCACGGTCACACCCAGCCGCTGCGCCCAGAACCGGTAGGTCACCACCTGGCAGGAGATCAGCGCCGCCAGATACACCTCCACCGGATTCGCCTCGGCGTCGGCGCCACCGAGCGTCGGCGGCTCGTCCACCCGCACCGTGTGAGAGCGGGCGCTGATCTCGCTGCCCACCGTCCCGGTCGGCGTCCCGGACGCCCGGAACACCACCTGTGCCGCGGCCGGATCGGTCGCCACCGCCCGCGCGGTCGCCTCGGAAATCGCGTTCAGATCAACCAGCTGACTTGTCATGCCCGGAGGCTATCGACGGCGATCCGCGCCCGACACCCTTGCGCTCGGCGTGACGCGAAGGCCCCGCGTGCCATACCCGAACGGCATGTTCCGGAAACGCCAACCGCCGCTTGGGTATTGGCTAGAGTGTCCTCGTCACAGGGGCCAGCACGCCGTTCCCGGTCGGCTGACAGGACACCACCCGCGCGCACCACTGGTCACACACCACAGGAAAGAAACGGGGACGTCCATGTCCGAGGATCGGTTGACGCTGACCGAGCGCTGCGTGCTGCTCGTCCTGATGGCCGAGGCGCGCGAGCTCACCAATGCCGAGCTGTCCGCCATCGCCGGTCTCAAGCTCGACGGCAGGTACCGCCGCAACCTCAACGATCTCGGTCTGGTCGAGAGCACGCTGGTCAATCGTGCCTACGTCCACGAGCTCACCGATGCGGGCGCGGTCCGCTGCACGGCCGAGCTGGGCGCCGAACGGCCCGCGCGGTCGGGTCCGGCGGGTGGCGCGCTCTACGCGGTGCTGGCCGGATTGGGCCGCTACCTCGGCGACACCGGTCACGCGCTGGCCGAACTGTTCCCGCCCGATGTCGCGGGTCAGGTGGAGGCGGCCTACGCGCACGTCACCCAGGGCAGCGGCGCGCCGGTGCGGCTGGCGGTACTGCGCGCGCGGCTCGACGGCCTGCCCCGCGGCGAGTTCGATCGCGCGCTGGGCCTGCTCGCGCGACGCGACGGCGTCCATGTCCGGTCCGAAGCCGATCAGAAGACCCTCACCGAGGACGACCTGGCCGCGGCCGTCGTCCTGGGCGGCACGCCCCGACATCTGCTCACCATCGAGGCGGCACGGTGAACGAGGAACACCACCTCGCCCTCGCCTCGATCCAGTTCAGCAGCGCGCTCGGACCCGACGAGATCTGGAGCCCGCTGAGCCACCACGTCGATGGGCTGCACCCGCGGGCCGTCGGCGAGATCACCCGCGCCGTGCACGCGGCCGTCACCCGACCGCGCAGCATCCCGACGGGTCTGGTGCTCAGCGGGGAACGCGGTGTCGGGAAAACCCACATGCTCGGGTGGCTGCGACGACACGTGCAGGACAGCGGTGGCGCGTTCTTCATGCCGAAACTCATCGACGGCAAATCGTTCTGGGCGGGCGCGGTGCACGGGATCGTCAGCCAGCTGCTCGGCGCCGACGGTGGACAGCTGGGCCGCATGCTCGGCGTGCTCGCCGAACGCAGCGGGTGCGGGGGCGAGCTGCGGATGCGGTTGCGCGGCACCCTGCCGGTGACCCGCGAGGACCTCGACGAATTCCTCGGACGGGTGGAGGATCTCGATGTCCAGGTGGTCCAGCAGTGCCAGGACACCCTGCGCGCGCTGGTGCTGTATCAGGCCAAGGGCGCGCTGCGCGAGATCGGGCACAGTTTCCTCGTGCTCGCCGACGGTATCGAGGAGACCGAGCGCAGCGCCTGGGGCTTCCGCGAACGCCACTGCGTGCCGCAGTTGATCTTCCAGCAGCTGTCGCGGCTGTTCGCCCTCACCGGACCGGTCGTGCTCGCCATCGATCAGATCGACAGCGTGATCGCCCAATCGGATCGGATCGACGCGGACTCCCTGGCCAACCGGCTCGCCGACGGGCTGATGTCGATGCGCGAGGAGACCACGCGCACCATCATCGTGGCGGCCTGCCTCCCGACCTCGTGGGAGCTGGTCAAGAACCGTGGGGTGAACTCCGCGGCCGATCGGTTCACGGTGCTCGAACTCGCCACCAAGTTGCCCGGCGCCGAAGTGGCCGCGGCCATTGTCGAGGGGCATCTCGGCAGTCTGTACGGCGAGATCGGTTTCACGCCACCGTATCCGACCTGGCCGGTGCCGCCGGTCGCGTTCGAGGATACCGATCTCGCGCACTTCACCCCGCGACGGCTGCTGCAACGCGTCGAGGAGCACGTGCGCGACTGCCTGGCCGCCGACGAGGTCACCGAGCTCACCGACTTCCGCACCGCCAGCGATCGCGGCGCCGTCGTCGTCCCCGCGGCCCGTGAACTGTCCGCCCTGGACGACGAATTCGCGCGGTTGCGCGCGGCCGCCGACACGGTGACCCCGTTCGACCCCCGGCACGAGGACGAGCGGATGGCCGAGCTGCTCACCGCCGCGCTCACCATCTACGCCCTCGAACAGCGTGTCGACGGCGCCGACTTCACCGTCGACCGGTCGACCATCGTGCGACCCGCCCTGCACGCGCGCCTGCGTCGCACCCTCGACGAGGCCAGTGAGGCGGAGGAGCATTGGGGATTCCGGGCCATCGGCCATCCCCACCCGCGTGCCGTGCTCACCCGATTGCGGTCGGCGATTCTCGAAGCGGGCCTGCACGAACAGGCGCCGAAACGCCACCTCGTCATCGTGCGGAACACCCCGTTCTCCGGTGGGCCGGTCACCAAGACCGCGCTGGCCGAGTTGGACTCGGCCCACGGGGTGACCGTGCCACTGTGCGAGGACGACGTCCGGACCTTCGCAGCGCTGGCGGCGATGTCGGCCGCCGCGACGCCGGGCTTCTCGAGCTGGCTGGCGGTGCGTCGCCCGGCGAGCCGGTCCCGCCTGCTGACCGAGGTCCTGGGCCTGGTATCGGTCGCGGAGCAGCGCGAAGTCCGCACTCCACCGGTCATCGTCTCCGATCTCCTCGCGAAGCCGGTCGGCGCGAATCTCGATCCGGTCGCGCCCGTGATCGCGCCACCGCCACCGGCGGATCCCGGTGCGCCACCATCGACACCGGTCACCCTTCTCGTCGACGACGAGGCCCCCGCCTCGGTCCTGCTCGGCCACCGCGCCGGAAACGGCGCACCGTTCACCGTCCCGCTCGTCCTGCTGCGCAAGCACACCGCGGTGTTCGCGGGCAGCGGCTCGGGCAAGACCGTGCTGCTGCGCAGACTGGTCGAGGAGGCGGCGATCCACGGCGTGTCCTCGATCCTCATCGACAGCAACAACGATCTCGCCCGCCTCGGCGACCCCTGGCCGACCCCACCGACCGGCTGGAGCCCCGGCGACGTGGCCCGCGCCGATCAATACTTCGCCGGAACCGACGTGGTGGTCTGGACCCCGCGCCGGGAAGCGGGCAGGCCGCTCGCCCTGAACCCGCTGCCCGACTTCAGCGGTGTGCTCGACGACCCCGACGAGTTCCGCACCTCCATCGACGCCTCGGTCGCGGGCCTGGTCCCCCGCGCCGGACTCACCGCGCGCCGGATCGCCACCGGCAAGGCGGTACTCACCGAGGCGCTGACGCATTTCGCCCGGCACGGCGGCAGCGATCTCGGTGAATTCGTCACGCTGCTCGGTGATCTGCCCGAGGACATCAGCACCATCCGCGACGCGCACCGCCTCGCCGCGGGGATGGCCGAGGAACTCAAGGCGGCCATGATCAACGATCCGGTCTTCGGCGGGGCCGGTGTGCGCCTCGATCCCGGCATGCTGCTCACCCCCGCCGCGGGCAAGCGCGCCCGGGTCTCGGTGATCAGCTGTATCGGGTTGCCCACCGACGAGCAACGCCAGACCTTCGTCAATCAATTGCAATTGGCGCTGTTCGCGTGGATCAAACGCCACCCCGCCGGGGATCGCCCACTGGGCGGGCTGCTGGTGCTCGACGAGGCGCAGACCTTCGTCCCGGCTCGCGGCAGCACGGCCTCCACCGAGAGCACGCTGAAGCTCGCGACCCAGGCCCGCAAGTACGGCCTCGGCATGGTCTACGCGACGCAGGCGCCGAAGGCGTTGCACAACTTGGTGACCGGCAACGCCGCCACCCAGTTCTTCGGCCTGCTCAATGCCCCGGTCCAGATCCAGGCCGCCGCCGAACTGGCCAGGGCGAAGGGCGGACGCATCGACGATGTCGCCCGGCTGGCGGCGGGTAGCTTCTACGGTGCTACCGAGGGCGCGGGCTTCGGCAAGCTCGCGACACCGATGTGCCTGAGCCACCATCCGGCCAGCGCCCTCACCGAGGACGAGGTGTTGCGGCGGGCCCGCCCGCAAGTGGGGTGACCCGGGCGTCAGGCCAGGCGGCGGTCGAAGACCTGGGTGCCGGTACCGGTGGCGGGGTCGACGGTGACCACGCGCAGGTTCACCGTGTCCGGCGTCAGGTCCATGACCATGAAGCCCAACTCGCTCTGGGTGTCGAACAGGGCGGGGTGGCCGGAGGTAGCCGAGGAACCGTGGCCGCCGGAGGTCTTGGCCGCGGCGCCGGAGACGATCTGGCGGGTGCCCTTGCAGGCCGCGGTCGGTTCCAGGACCTGGAGGGTGTGGTCGTGCCCGGACAGCAGGAACGAGACCTTGCCCAGCACATGGTCTTCGAAGAAGCGCTTGGCGTGCACGCCGTTGAGCGGTTCGATCGGCAGGCCCTCGTAGTTGCCCGCGTCGCCGTGCGGGCCGTTGCTGAGATAGGGCTGGTGGGTACAGGCGATCTTCCAGGTCGCGGTCGACGCGGCGAGCGCGCCGTCGAGCCAGGCGCGCTGGGCGTTCATGTACGGGCCGTCCACCGACCAGTACGGGTCCAGCAGCGGCGGGATGTAGGCGGCGAGCGGGTTGATGTCGAGGACGAAGAACTCCACCACCGGGTTCTGCTCGGGCACCCGCACCGAGTAGTAGCGGCTGGGCATCCACCAGCGCGACGACCGCGCGTGATAGGCGACCTCGTGGTTGCCGCGCGCCAGCCAGCCGCCGTCACCGGGAAACACCGCGCTGGTGTCGTGATTGCCCAGCACCATCGCCCAGGGGAAGTCCAGGCCGGTGTTGGGGTCCTCGAACTTGGTGGCGAACTGGACGTCGTCGGGGCCGTTCGGACCGGATTCGTAGATGTTGTCGCCCAGGCCGACGGCCAGGGAGAAGGGTTCGCGGGCGTGGAAGGCGCGGGCGGCGTCGGCCACCGCCCACTGGGTGCGGGTGCCGGTTCCGGCGTCACCGGTGACCAGCACGCGCACCTGCCCGCCCGTGGGCGCGGTGAACTTCGGGACCTCGGCGGGAACGGCGGCCGCGGGGGTCAGACCGAGGAGACCGAGACCGGCGACGGCACCGACCGCGCCCGCCAGGACCTCGCGACGGCCGATGCCGATCGGGGACTGCTCGTGCATGCTCACCTTCTGGATCGTGTGCCAGTTGGACAACCGACCTGATAGAAGCACACCGGTCCCCTCGGCGCAGCGCGACCGCCGAATCCGCCGCCTCAGGCGCGCGTGGTGGGGTGTTCGTATCCGGCCGCGGCGTCCATGTCCTCGAGCGACATCCCCTTGGTCTCCGGGACGAACCGCGCGACGAACAGCAGCGAGAGCAGGGCGAACGCCGCGTACATGCCGTAGGCGAAGCCGAGCGAGAAGGTCTTCAGGCTCGGGAAGGTGACCGTGATGGCCCAGTTCGCGGCCCACTGCCCGGCCGCCGCCAGCGACAGCGCCGCGCCCCGGATCCGGTTGGGGAACATCTCACCCAGCAGCACCCAGACGACCGGTCCCCAGCTCATCCCGAAGAAGATGACGAACAGATTGGCCGCCACCAGCGCGATCGGCCCGAGCGCCCCGTTGAGCTGCGGCTCGAGCACCCCGTCGGCATCGGGCACCTGGTCGGCGCCACCGAAGCAGATCGCCATGGTGGCCAGGGTGACCGTCATCCCGATCGAGCCGATCAGCAGTAGCGGCCTGCGCCCGATCTTGTCGATGAGCATGATCGCCACGATGGTGGTGGCGATATTGACCACCGAGGTGAACACGCTGATCTGGAAGGACTGCGATTCCTCGAAACCGACGGCCTCCCACAGGATGTTGGAGTAGTAGAAGATCACGTTGATGCCGACCGCCTGCTGGAACACCGAGAGCATCAACCCGATCCAGACCACCGGGTAGATCCCGCCGCCGGGCTTGCGCAGATCACGCCACGACGGCTTGGTGTCGCTCTCCAGGCTGTGCTGGATGCGACCGATGGTGAGTTCGAGGTTCTTCTGCCCGAACAGCAGCGTCAGCACGCGGCGCGCCTCGGGAATGCGCTGGGTGGCGACCAGGAAGCGCGGCGACTCGGGGATCGTGGTGGCCAGTACGCCGTAGAACACGGCGGGGATCGCCATCGACAGGAACATCCAGCGCCAGGCCTCCAACCCGAACCACAGCATCTCGGCGGCACCGCCCGCGATGTGGGCGAGCAGGAAGTCGACCAGCAGGGCCAGGAAGATGCCGAGCACGATGGCGAGTTGCTGGAGCGAGCCGAGCCTGCCGCGGATGTGCGCGGGGGCGGTCTCGGCGATGTAGGCGGGCGCGATGACCGAGGCCACGCCGACACCGAGACCACCGATGACGCGGCCCAGCACCAGGATCCACACGTCCGGGGCGAAGGCGGTGACGATCGCGCTGATGAAGAACAGCGCCGCGGCGATCCGCATCACCTTCAGGCGCCCGATCCGGTCGGCGATGCGTCCCGCCGTCATCGCGCCCGCCGCCGCGCCCAGCAGTGCCGAGGCGACCGCGAAGCCGAGCACCGCGTCGGCGACGTCGAATTCGTCCTGGATCGCGGCGACCGCGCCGTTGATCACCGCGCTGTCGTAGCCGAACAGCAGCCCGCCCAGGGCCGCGACCGAGGCGATCCGGACGACGCGGTTGTTCGAGGCGCCTTCCTCCACGGAGTCCCCATCCTGCATGGCGTCGTCCTCTCCACCGCCGCACGGCGCCGCCGCACGGGTTGCCTCGTGAACCAGAACACAGTGTGCGGCACGCGGGCCCGGTCGTCGGCCAGCGCCACACCGTGCGTTCATCTGCCGGACACGCCCGCCCGTTAGCGTCCGACCGATGACCGATGTCCAGTTGGGCCCGATCCCCCGCGACCTCAGCGAGATCGCCGATCTCGCCACGGCCGTGGATCTCGCCGACACCACCGCGTTCACCGTCGACGACACCGACGACGACGATCCGATCCTGCTGACCCATCCGGAGGGCCGCGTCGTGGACACCTGGCGCGAGGGCTACCCGTACGGCGAACGGCTCTCGCGCGCGGAGTACGAGCTCGACAAGCGGCTGTTGCAGATCGAGCTGCTCAAGTTGCAGAACTGGGTGAAGGCGACCGGGCGGCGCGTGGTCATCGTGTTCGAGGGTCGTGACGCCGCGGGCAAGGGCGGCACGATCAAACGCTTCATGGAGCATCTGAACCCGCGTGGCGCGCGGGTGGTGGCGCTGGAGAAGCCCTCGGCGCGCGAGTCCACCCAGTGGTATTTCCAGCGCTATGTGCAGCATCTCCCGGCGGCGGGCGAGCTCGTGCTGTTCGACCGGTCCTGGTACAACCGGGCCGGGGTGGAGCGGGTGATGGGATTCTGCACGCCGCAACAGCATCGGCGGTTCCTGGCGCAGGTGCCGCTGTTCGAGCGGATGCTCGTCGACGACGGCATCGATCTGGTGAAGTTCTGGTTCTCGGTCTCCCCGCTCGAGCAGCGCACCCGCTTCGCCATCCGCCAGGTCGACCCGGTGCGGCACTGGAAACTGTCACCGATGGATCTGGCCTCCCTGGACAAGTGGGACCAGTACACCGCCGCCAAGGAAGAGAACTTCGAGCACACCGATACCGATCACGCGCCGTGGATCGTGGTGAAGAGCAACGACAAGAAACGCGCGCGGCTCAATGCCATGCGGCATGTGCTCGGTGGTTTCGAGTACGCGAACAAGGACGCCGGGGTCGTCGGCACCGCCGACCCGCTGATCGTGGGCCGGGGGCGCGACGTCCTCGGATCCTGAACCGGCTCAGCGCGTCAGCGCGACCCGGTGCGCCTCGGTCATCAGGGCCACCAGTTCGGCCCGCTCGCCCTCGTCGAGGACCTCGAAGCAGGGCTCGACGAGTTCGTCGGTGAGTTTCTCGGCGGCCGCCCAGCGGGTCCGATGGTCCTCGGTGATCGGCTCGAACGGGTCCCGCCAGCCGAGCAGCGCGGCATGGGTGGGCCCGTCGGAGACCGGCGAGCCCGCGATCAGGATCGCCTGCAACGGGGTGAGCCCCTGGGCGAGGATCGCGGTCAGGTGCAGCCCGCCGCGCAGTTCACGCAGCACATGAGTCGCCTGCTGGGCCGCGGCGCGACCGTCGGCGGGCACCGGCATGGCCCGCCATCCTGCGAACAGCGACAGCCCCGCCGCCGGTGCCGCCTCGATCACCCGTCGCAGCAGCTCGGCCAGCCGGTCGGCCTGCTCGAAACCGGCGAGTCTGCGTCGTCCGAAGTCCTGACAGGCGGCGAGATAGCCCGCCGCCGCGTCCTGCGCGGGCACGGGCACCGATTCCCACGCCGTCCGGACACAATCCGGCGCGAAGAAGCCGAAGGCCGCGGTGACGACGTCGGCGTCCACCGCGCCGAGCACCCCACCGCGCCCGCGCGTATAGCCCGGATGGAACCCCGGCACACCGGTCGACTCGCCGAACGCCCGCGCCTCGCGCGACATCATGAACGCTCCGCCGAGCTCGAGCACCTGCTGTTTGACCGCTGTCGCCGTCATCGTCTGCCACCTTCCACTGTCGACTTTCGACCAGGCAGACTTTATCTGAGAATAGTCAGATGGGGAAGGTGTTCCGGGCACGCGTCATCGCCACCCGGCGCGTGCCCGAACGTTCGCCGATCAGTGCCCGCACGGATCGGTCAGGTGCAGCCCTTCGTGGACCTTGATGCGACGGTGCTCGGCGAGCACGATCGCGATCCCGGCGAGCATGCTCACCGCGCACAGCACCCCAGCCAGGATCGTCCAGCCGACGAAGCCGTATCCGGCGGCGGTCAGCGTCGCCGCGAGCAGCACGATCCCGACGCCGATGAGCAGCAGTCCGGGCCAGTTGAGCGAGTCCTGGATGGATTCACCGGCGTGCGAGCGGGTGGTGCGTTCGGTATCGGGAAATTTGTGCTGATGGGGAAGGCTCGTGGCGTCCATGGCCTAAGCCCCCTTTCCGGTGGGTCGGTGGTCCCTATCTCAGGTGTACCCCCATCCGACCGAAAGCGTCAGGATCGATCCAGCAACATCCGCGCGACCTGGGCCCACTGCGCGAGAATCGCCGCCTCCGAGTGGGCCGAGGTCCGCAGCGGGCGCGCGACGGACAGGCCGCGCAGCACGGTGACGGTCAATTCGCGCACGGCCGGATAGTTCGGGTGGGCCACGATCTCGGCGCCGAAGAGCCCGTCGACGACGCGGAACAGGTCCCGCCCCGCCTGCCGTTCGGCCGCGCACAGCACCCGCGCCAGCTCCGGATCGGTCCGCGCCGCGGCCCACAATTCCTGTTCGGCCAGCGCGGGCGCGGCGGCGAAGGTCTCCGAGAGCACGCGCAGCGCGCGGTCGACGGCATCGGTGTCGGCCGGGATCCGGGCGACGGTCGCGCGGGTGCCCGCCTCGTTGCACTCGACCAGATGGGCGACCAGGGCCGCGGTCAGCGCCTTCATCGTCGGGAAGTGGTGCAGCAGCGCGCCCCGGCTCACCCCGGCGGCGTTCTGCACGGCGACGGTGGTCAGCGCGGCGTGCCCGCGCTCCACCAGCAACTGTGCTGGACCGAGACGCCGGGATCTCCCTGGCAGGACCGTCCCGCACCGCCCGACACGCACGACTACCCCACGCTCACCTACGAGCGCGACGGCCGCATCGCCCGGCTGACCTTCAACCGGCCCGACAAGGGCAATGCCATCACCGCCGACACGCCCCTGGACCTGGCGCACGCGGTGGAGCGGGCCGATCTGGACCCGCGCGTGCACGTCATCCTGGTGTCCGGGCGCGGCAAGGGCTTCTGCGGCGGCTACGACCTGGACATCTTCGCCGAATCCGGCATCGATCCCGAGACCGGCCGCGACGATGTCACCGGCACGACGGTCGACCCGGTCGCCCAGGCGATCAACCACAATCCCTGGGCGGCGGCGGGCATGTGGGCGCACCGGCTCGGTGACCAGCGCGCCAAGCGCCTGCTGTTCACCGGCGACTGCATCAGCGGCGCGCAGGCGGCGCAGTGGGGGCTGGCGGTGCAATCGTGTCCGGCCGAGGAACTCGACGAGCGCACCGAGGAGTTCGTCGCCCGGATCGCGCGTATGCCGGTCAATCAGCTGATGATGGCCAAGCTCGCCCTCAACTCGGCGCTCAACGCCCAGGGGGTGGCGAATTCGGGCATGATCAGCACTGTCTTCGACGGCATCTCCCGACACACGCGCGAGGGTTACGCCTTCCAGTTACGCTCGGCCACGGCCGGTTTCCGCGAGGCGGTCCGGGAGCGTGACGAACCCTTCGGCGACCACAAACGCCGCCAGTTCGAGGACTGACTCAATCCCGGACCAGCACGAAGAAATACGGTTCGGGCCTGTCCCGGAAGTCCATCAGCCCCAGCACGGTGTCGGAGTCGACGCGGCGGAACACATCGATGATCGGCAGATGGTCGTAGACCATGGCGGTGGTCACCACCCCGCGATGCTCCACCTCGCGCAGCCGGGCCCGGTGTCGCCGGGTCCGCAGCGCCGGTTTCAGCACGCGCAGCAGGCCCCGGCCCCGCGCCACCAGCGACGGCGGCACCGTGCCGACCAGCCCGAGCGGCACCCGTCGCGGGTCCACGGCGAAGATCTCGCCGGAGGCGTCGAGGAACAGCAGCGGATGCACCCGCTCGGTGCCGTCGAACTGCTTGCCGTACCAGCCCGAGGCCGCCAGCGCGCCGTCCATCGGGTGGCCGGTGCCCAGCTCGCGGCCGTGCCAGCGCCCGGTCAACTCGCTGGCCCGCACCGGCGGCAGGCTGTCGAACAGGCCCAGCGCCTCCGCGCGCGTGCACGCGGGTTCGAGCGCGGTCAGACTCTCGATGCTCATGGTGTCCTTCGTGGTCAGGCGGGCAGGCGCAGCGCGCCGGGGGCCGAGGCGGGGACGACGGGCTGGTCCGGGACGACCGGACTGATGCGCTCGTAGGCCGACCCCAGCGCGGGACGCGGGTCGGCCGCACCCCTGTTGGGCCAGAACGCCATCGCGCGTTCGGCCTGCGCGGTGATGGTCAGCGACGGGTTGACGCCCAGGTTGGCGGTGATCGCGCTGCCGTCGGCGATGTGCAGACCGGGGTGGCCGTAGACACGCTGATAGGGATCGATCACGCCGGTCTCGCGTGAGTCGCCGATGACGCAGCCGCCGATGTAGTGGGCGGTGGCGGGGATGTTGAAGATATCGGTGGCGATATTGCCGGTGATGGCGTCGGATTCGGCGGCGTAGCGGCGGGCGATGTCGTGGGCCAGCGGGATCCAGGCCGGATTCGGTTCGCCGCCACCCTGTTTCGTCACCAGTCGCCCGCGCTTGAGATAGGAGGTCAGCGAGTTGTCCAGCGATTGCATGACCAGCAGGATCACCGAGCGTTCCGAGGCGCCGTGCGCGTTCTGCGAGCGCAGGAACTGCAACGGGTGCAGCACCATGGTCAGCAGCAGCCGCAGGAAGCGGAAGGCGCCGCCGTCGACCATCGGGACGGTCTGTAGGAACAGCGCGTTCTGCCCCTTGCCGTAGGTGCACACCTCCACGTGCGTCTGCGGTTCGGGATGGATCGAGGAGGTGATCGCCACGCCCTGGGAGAAGTCGCGACGCGACTTGCTGGTGACGCCGATGATCGCCTCGGAATTGGAACGGGTCAGCTCACCCACGCGCGGCGAGAGCTGCGGCAATGTCCCGTCCTCGCGCAGCTTGTGCAGCAGCTTCTGGGTGCCCAGCGCGGCCGCGGCGAACACCACCTGCCCGGCGGTGAAGGTGCGGCGCCGCTTGCGGATCCAGCCGTTGGACTGCACGGTCTCGACCAGGTAGCCACCGTGTCCGTCCGGCGCGACCGAGGTCACCGTGGTGAGCGGATGCACCTGCGCGCCCTTGCTCTCGGCCAGGTGCAGGTAGTTCAGCGTGGTGGTGTTCTTGGCGTTGTGCTTGCAGCCGGTGAAGCACTCCGAGCAGTGGATGCAGCCCGCCCGGCGCGGACCCGCACCACCGAAGTAGGGGTCCTCGACCTCGACGCCCTCGTCGCCTTCGTTGAAGAACACGCCCACATGCGTGCGGTGGAAGGTGTCGGCGACCTTCAGATCCCGCGCCACCTGCAGCAGCACCTCGTCCTTCGGGCCGATGCGCGGGTTCTCCACCACGCCGAGCATGCGCTTGGCCTGGTCGTAGTACGGGGCGAGTTCGCTCTTCCAGTCGGTGATGTGGGCCCAGGCGCGGTCACCGTAGAACTCCGGCAGCGGCTCGTAGAGGGTGTTGCCGTAGATCAGCGAGCCGCCACCGACTCCGGCTCCGCTGAAGACCAGGCACTTGCCCAGCGCGCTGATGCGCTGCGGGCCGGTCAGGCCGAGGCGCGGCGCCCAGATGGCCTTGGGGATGTTCCAGTTGGTCTTCGGATAGTCCTCGGCGTTCCAGCGGCGGCCGGACTCGAGCACGCCGACCCGGTAGCCCTTCTCGGTCAGCCGCAGCGCCGAGACGCTGCCGCCGAATCCGGATCCGACGACGATCACGTCGTAGTCGTACTCGGTCATCACGCCATCACCTCGTAGTCCGCGGGATCGAACCTCGCCTGCTGCTTGTACTGGATGCCCAACAGTGGCCAATTGGTGGTGATCCGGCCGTCCGCCTGTCGATACCAGGACGAGCACTGGCTCCACACGCTGCCGCCGAGCTCGGCCTGGATGCGGGCGTCGTAGGCCTGTTCCACTTCGGGCCGCACCGCCAGGGGTTTTCCGGTCGCCGCCAGATGGGCGACGTAGCGGCCCAGATATTTCGCCTGTGCCTCGAGGAAGTAGATGATCGAGCCGCCCCCGGTATTGGTGTTCGGGCCGTACATGATGAACAGGTTCGGGAAGCGCGGCACGGTCATGCCGTAGTAGGCGTGGGCGCCCGCGCGCCATTCCTTCTCCAGCGCCAGACCTCCGGCGCCGGTGATCGTCATCGGGGCCAGGAATTCGGTGGGGGTGAATCCGGTGCCCCAGATGATCACGTCGACCTCGTGGTCCACGCCGTCGGCGGTGCGCACCCCGGTCTGGGTGATCGCCTCGATCCGGTCGGTGACCACCTCGACATTGGGCTGGGCCAGCGCGGGAAGGTAGCTGTCGGAGAACAGGATCCGCTTGCAGCCGATCGGATAGTCCGGCCACAACTTCTCGAACAGGCCGGGCACCGCGGCGGTCTGCCTGCGCATATGCCAGCGCGAGATCCGCCGGATCGCGGCGGCCAGCGGCTTGGCGTAGACCCAGGCCAGGCTCAGGCCCTCGACCACGCCGTACCAGGTGGCGCGTTCGGCGAGCTCGGTCACGGGTAGTGCCTTGAAGACCCGGTGGTGCCGAGGGCCGAACTCGCGGTCCGGGCGCGGGATGATGTAGGGCGCGCTGCGCTGGAACACCGTCAAGCTCGCCGCCAGCGGCTGGATCTCGGGGACGAACTGGATGGCGCTGGCGCCGGTGCCGATCACGGCCACCCGCTTGCCGGTGAGGTCGACGTCGTGATCCCACTGCGCGGAGTGGAAACTGGTGCCGGTGAAGCTGTCCCGGCCCGCGATCTCCGGCAGGGCGGGCCGGGAGAGTTGGCCGACGGCGGAGACGAGCACGTCGACCACCACGGTCTCGCCGTCCCCGAGCTCGACGCTCCAGCGGCCGGTGTCGTCGTCGAAGGTGGCGCCGGTGACCTCGGTACCGAAGCGGATGTGGCGGCGGATGTCGTATTTGTCGGCGATGCCGCGGATGTAGTCGAGGATCACCGGTTGCCGCGAGAACCGGTGCGGCCAGCGCGGATTGGGCTCGAACGAGTAGGAGTAGAACGGCGAGGGCACATCGCAGGCGGCGCCCGGATAGGTGTTCTCGCGCCACACCCCGCCGACGTCGTCGGCCTTCTCGAACACGACGATGTCGTCGAAACCCTGCTTCTTCAACTCGATCACGGCGGCCAGGCCACCGAAACCGGTCCCGATGACGGCGATGGACGGTTTCATACGGCTCCCTCGGTGATCACCCGGACACAGGTGTCCGGGTCGTCGGCGAACGGCAGGTGCCCACAGCCGGGCAGATCGACATGACGGGCGAAGGGCAACGCCGCCCGAGCGCGCGCACTCTGGGTGCGGTGAGTCAGGACGACGTCGCGCGTGCCCCAGGCGATCGTCACCGGGATCTCGGTCAGCGCGCCGAGCGGATCGCCGGGACGAAGGTGATAGGTGCCGAAATCGTCACGCGCGGCGGCGAAGGACGCCGCGTTCGCCAATCCGGCCAGGTCGAGCCGGGCGGCGGCCGGGTCGACCCGCGTCGGTCGGCCGAACATCGACGACAGCAGCGCGACCCGGCCCGCCGGATACTCCACGGCCCGATCCAGCGCCGGTCCCGCGACCCGCGCGACCCCGCGCATGACGGTGAGCAGCCCCTGCGTCCAGCGCAGACCCGCGGTGCCGTAGCAGCCCACCGGCGAGAACGCCGTCACCGCGCTGGCCACGCCCGAGCGGCCCAGTTCGAGGGCGATGCCGCCGCCCATCGAGCTGCCGACCACGTGCGGATCGCGGATGTCGAGGTCGGCCAGCCAGCCGGTCAGCCACTCGGCGTAGCCGCGCGGGCCGGGACGCAGGCCCGGTTCCACCGGGGACGCACCGAAGCCGGGCAGGTCCGGGGCGATCACCTCGTACTGCTCGGCGAGTCGCTCCAGGACCGGACCGAAGACCTGCCAGCGGCTGCCCAACCCGTGGACCAGAACCATCGGCGGGCCACTGCCCCGGCGGGTATGGGAGATCTGCGTCATCGCAGCCCTTCATCCAGAAAACAGTTACTGCGTACGGTTTGTTGATTGCACCAGCTCCATTGTTCCGCGTCAATAGCTGGCGGCGTGCCAATATTGGCGACATTCCTGAAACTTGTCGTCGAGGCGTACGATTTCTCGGATGACCGTGCAACAGCCCCGCCGCACCCAGGCGCAGCGCCGCGAGTCGACGCGCGCGCGCATTCTCGCCTGCACGGCCGAGTGCCTGCTCGAAAGCGGTTACGCGGCAACCACCGTCAGCGCGGTGCAGGAACGCGCGGGGCTCGCCCGTGGCACCGTGCAACACCACTTCCCCACTCGCGCCGAACTGCTCATCGCCGCCACCACCCGGGTGGTCGACCTGCGCCTGGAGAAGTTCCGGCAGGAGGCCGACCTGCTCGCGCCGGGCCGCGACCGGCTGCAGTCGGTGGTCGACCTGGCCTGGCGCGATCTCAACAGCCCGGCCTTCTTCACCGCACTGGATCTGTGGGTGGCCGCACGCACCGACGCCGAACTGCGCGAGCGGCTCGTGCACGAGGAACGGCGTGTGTTCACCGAGATGCGCACGCTCTACGCCGAGGTGCTCGGGGAGGCCTATGCCGGGGATCCGCGCGCGGAAGTGTTGATCGAGTTCACCATCGATCTGCTCACCGGCCTGTCGATGACGGCCATGCTCACCGGCACCCTGGGCGAGCGCGAGGCGATCCTGCGCCGCTGGAAGCGCGCGCTGGCCGTGCTGACGGGTCAGCTGCCCGCCGAGCACCTGCTCGACGGGAGCCCGCTGCCCGTCCGCTGACGGGTCAGCGCCGGGTGGTGCCCGACAGGCCGTTCCAGCACAGCGCGACGGCCACGTCCACGGCCTCGCCCTTGGGAATCGGACGACCCGCGTCGAGCCAGTGCCGCGCGGCGGAATGGCTCGCACCGACCAGGCCGAACGCGCACGCGTAGGCGCGGGTCGGGTCCATGCCCGCCGCGCGCAGTTCGGCGCTGACCAGCACCGCGCACTCCCCCATCGCGTTGCGCACCCGCCAGCGCACACAGGGTTCGCTCGGCACCGCCGATTCGAAGACCAGCGTGTGGCCGCCCGCGTCCTCGTCGACGAAGTCGAAATAGGCCAGGACCGCGCGGCGCACCTTCTGTTCGTGGCCGGTGGACACCGCGAGCGCGTCGCGGATCCCGTCGACCATCCGGTCCAGATACACCTGGAGCACCGCCAGATACAGATCCAGCTTGCTGGCGTAGTGCGTGTACAGCACCGGCTTGCTCATGCCCGCGCGGGCGCTGATCTCGTCCATGCTCGCGCCGTGGTAGCCGTGGGCGACGAAGACGTCGCGCGCGGCGTGCAGGGCGACGAGCCGCCGCTGGGTGCGGGCGGTGCCGAGGTCGGCGCGGGGGTCGACCGCGTCGGCCGGGGTCTCCGTGCCGAGGAAGTCGGTATCGATAATCGTCATGTGATCACCAGGTCAGGACCGGCTTGACGACGCGTCCGGCGCGTTGCTCGGCCAGCGCGGTATCGATGTCGGTGTGTGGATAGCAAGCGACGAGGCGCTCGGCCGGGAAGCGGCCACTCGCCAGGAGTTCGAGCAGGAACGGCAGGAAGGTGGCGGGCACGCTGTCGCCCTCGAGGCACCCGCGCACGGTCTTGCCGTGCAGCACCAGATCGCCGAGGTCGATCGGCGGAATACCCCGGCCGAGGCCGACCGCGACTGCCGCGCCGCCGATGGTCAACGCGGCCACCGCCTCCCCGAGCACCTCGGCCCGGCCGGTGGTGTCCAGCGCGTGGGTGGCACCGCCGTCGGTGACCGCGCGGACCCGGTCCACGGTGGATTCCCCGGCCGGGTCGATGGCCGTCTCGGCGCCGAGTTCGGTGGCGAGAGCCCGCCGCTCGGCGGAGGTCTCGACGACGTGCACGCGCACACCGTCGACGGTCCGGGCGGCCAGCAGCGCGGCCATTCCGACGGCACCGGCCCCGTACACCACCAACTGGTCGCCCGCGCCGGGGCGCAGCACGTTGAGGACCGCGCCAGCCCCGGTCTGGAATCCGCAGCCGAAGGGCGCCGCGAGGGCGAGATCGATCGCGGGATCCACGACGACGGTGTTGTCCTCGGTGGTCAGCGCGTAGCCCGCGAAGCTCGACTGTCCGAAGAACCCGTCCAGCACCGGGATGCCGTCGAGGTGCACCCGTGGGGCGTCATGGGCGCGGCGGCCGAACTGGTTGAGCGCGGTCGCGCGCACGCAGTAGGCGGGCCGACCGGCGAGGCAGTTGGCGCAGGCGCCGCAGTGACGGAAGGTCAGCACGACATGGTCGCCGGGACGCACCGAACGCACGTCCGGGCCGACCGCCTCGACCACCCCGGCACCCTCGTGCCCCAGCAGGATCGGCCGGTCGGCGGCACCAGCGCGCCTGCTCACCAGGTCGGTGTGGCAGATCCCGGCCGCGACCACCCGCACCAGGATCTCCCCGGCCCTCGGGTCGTCGATCTCGACCGGCTCGACCGTGAATCCGGCCGCCGGATCGCGGGAGAGCACGGCCGTGGTCCGCATCAGCCGACCCGTTCGAGCAGGAAGTAGAAGTACGCGCCGCGCGAGAGGACCAGCTCGGGCCTGCCGTTCATGATGCCCATCAGCGTGTGGTCGTCGAGCCACTTGAAGTGGTCGAACACCGCGCGACCGTCGTAGACCATGGTCGCGGTGACCTCACCGCGGAACTCGATGTTCCACAGCGTCGCCTCGCCCTGTCCCAGTTCGACATTCGAGAACAGCGAGCCGTCCTCGGCCCGACAGATCAGCGGCTTGGCGTCATCGAGCGCGACGAAGTTCTTGCCGTACCAGCGGCTGGCGGGCAGCGCCCGGCACAGCGGGTGGCCGGTCTGAAATGCGTCGCCGCGCCATTCGCCCAGGATGTCCTCGGCACGCGCGGGACGTAGCCGCGTCCAGAGCTGGTCCAATTCGTCGGTCGCGACGCCCTCGGCCTGCTCCCGAAGCTGTTGCCAGCGTGGTGTGTCCGCGCTCATGAATGTCCTCGTCTCGCGATTCCAGAACCATCCGGTTCTGAAAAGCGACCATAGTTCCGAACCAGATGGTTCGGCAAGAGGTACGATGCCGATCATGCGGGCAGCGGGTGAGGCGACCAGGGAACGAATTCTGGTCGCGGCGAAGAGCGAGTTCGCGCGCTACGGGGTCGCGGGCGCCCGGATCAACCGGATCGCGGCGGCCGCCCATGCCAGCAAGGACCGGCTCTACGCCTACTTCCCCGGCAAGAGCGAGCTCTACGCCGCCGTCACCGAACTGTGGGCCGAGCAGACCGCCGACGACACCGATTTCACCGCCGACGACCTGCCCGGCTACATCGGACGCCTCTTCGACCACTTCATCACCCAGCCCGAGGACGCGCAGTTGCAGGCCTGGGCCGAGTTGGAGCCCTCCGGTCCCGACATCACCGTCATCCTGCGTCGCACCGTCGACGCCAAGGTCGCCGAGATGCGCCGGGGCCAACGCGAGGGCCTGGTCACCACCGAGATCCCGGCCGCACTGCTGCTGCGCATGCTCACCGATCTCGCCCGCACCGCGGCGACGCACGCGCGCCACGACACCAGTCACGCCGACGACCGCCACATCGCCACCCGGCGCGCGGCCACCGTGCTGGCGGCCCAGCGCATCGTCGCGCCGTAGGAGTCCCGGCCGCGGCGGCTATCGTGGCGCCGTGGGGCGCGCGTGGGAATCCTGGGGACCGGTCGTGGTCGTGTGGGCGCTGCTGGTGCCGGTGGCGGTGGCCCTCACCGCCGGTCTGACGCACTGGCGGATCAGGACCTCGATGTCGCGGCGGGAGGCGCTGCGGCGTTCGATCGCCGAGGTCGGGGTGCTGGTCGGGACGCTGCCCTGGGTGTGGATGATCCTCACGCCGACGGGGGGCGAACGGGCGGTCAGCCTGGTGCCGCTGCGCGATCTGGTGGACACCCTCGGTGCCGCGCCGACGACGATCCTGGTCCAGGTCGGCGCGAATGTGGCCGTGTTCGTGCCGTTGGGTTTCCTACTGCCGCTACGGTTTCCGCGCTGGTCCTCGGTGGTACGGATGACGCTGATCGGCGCGGGCGCGTCGGCCGCGCTCGAGGTCGCGCAGTACGTGCTGGACCTGGGACGGGTGTCCTCGATCGACGACGTCCTGATGAACGCCGCGGGCGCGGGCCTGGGCGCGCTGCTGGCCGCCGCGCATCGCGCCCGCCGCCGAGCCGGACGCTCCCGCAGCGATCGCCTGCTGACCGGCCTCGGCTGGGCCGCCTGACGCCGAAAGGCGCCGCACGACAGGCACACGCCTGTTCGTACACTGTCCAGGTGAGCGGTCCCCTGCGTCTCTGTTTCCTCGGCGATTCCTTCGTGCAGGGCATCGGCGATCCCGACTACCGCGGCTGGGTCGGGCGCGTCCTGGCCACCACGGACACCGAGGTCACCGCGTTCAATCTCGGCATCCGCCGCAACACCTCCGACGATGTCGCCGCGCGCTGCTGGGCCGAGGTCGACGCGCGCACCGTCCCCGAGGCGGACAACCGGATCGTGCTGTCCTTCGGCAGCAACGACATGGTCGAGGAGGACGGTCGCGTGCGCGTCGACCCCACCCGCACCCTGGCCAACCTCGCCACCCTCCTCGCCGAGAGCGTGCGCCGGGGCCTGTTCGTGCTGGTCGTGGGCCCGCCGCCAGTGATCGATGCGGGCGAATCCCACCTGCGGCGGACGACGCGGTTGGCCGCGGAGATGTCGGCGCTGTGCCACGCGCGGGAGGTGCCGTTCGTCGATGTCACCGCGGCGCTCGCGGCGGATCCGGTCTGGGTCGCCGAAGCGCGCGACCGTGACGGCGCCCATCCCGGCAGCGGTGGCTACGACCGGCTCGCCGCGCTGGTCCGCGACGGCGGCTGGCACGACTGGATCAGCCGAACCTGAACCGCCGCACCGTCATTCGGCCGGATCGGCGACCGGGACCAGTAGCAGTTGCCGGGCGATGTGGTCGGTCAACCGTTCCCGCGTGGTGGCGAATTCGCCGCGCAGCCAGGCGGCCACCAGCTCCAGGGTGCCGCTGACCAGTGTGTAGGCCGCCAGTTCCGCGTCGTCGGGGTCACCGGCCTGGTCGGGGCGCAGTTCCCGGTTCACGGCGGTCGCCGCGGCGGCGATGGCGTGCTGGGTCGCCACGCGCGCGGTGTACAGCGACTCGGTGCTGTGGGCGTTGAGCAGCAGCGCTTGGCGGCGGGTGTCGGTGAGCAGGAAGCCCAGGGCCGCGTCGGCGGCGGCGTGGACCTGGCTCGGCAGATCGGGCGGCGCGGCGTGGGTGGCGGCGACGACGGCGGCGATGCCCTGACTGGTCAGCTCCTCGGACAGGGCCGTGAGCAGGGCGTCGCGGTCGGTGAACTGTTCGTAGAAGTACCGGTCGTTGAGCTGGGCGCGGTGACAGACCGCGCGTTTGGTGACCGCCTGCGCGCCCTCCTCGGCCAGCAGGTCCAGGGCGGCCTCGAGCAGGGCGGTGCGGCGCCGGGCGCGGCGCTCGTCCGCCGCGACACCCCCGTAGGCGCGCGGAGTCGTCTTGACCATCTCCCCATTCTGGTGCACCCTGGCATCACACGCGTTTCTGGTGTCGCACGGCACCAGAAACGGGGTGAGTGGAACAAAGGAGTTCAACGATGACCTGTCCCGTGCCGCACCAGGAACTGCGCGCCGTCGACGCGCCCGCCACACCGCACCGATCCTCCCCCGCCGTCGCGCGTTTCGAGCAGGTCGGCGGTTCGGTCCTGTTCGGATTGTTCGGCGTGGCTCTGTTCGATCAGCCGATGCTGCCGCCGGTCTCGGCCGCCCTCGAGGCGACCGGCCGGGCCCGCTACGAGCCGTGGGCCCGCGCGGTCCGCACGGCGGCCGCCGACCAGCTGATCTACCACGGCGAGGACGCCGACCGCGCCGCCGAGTCCGAACGACTCATGCTGCTGCACCGGGACGTCAAGGGCGTCGGCCCGGACGGCGAGCGGTACTCCGCGCTCAACCCGCGGTCCTGGAACTGGATCCTCTACTCCACCTTCTTCGTTCAGCGCGGCGCCTATCTCGCGCTGACCGGGGATCGCCCCTCGGCCGCGGACAACCAGGCCATCTGGGAGCACTACCTGTTCAAGACCCGCGGCCTGCACCTGCCCGGCGGTTCCCGGCCGATCTCCGACTATCCGGAACTGGTCGCCCATTACGACGCCATGATCGCCGAACTCCGGGCGACCCCGGCGCTGGACGCGGCCACCAGCACGGTACTGCGGGCCCCGCGCCCGTATTTCCTGCCCGCGATCACCGATCCGCTGTGGCGACTCGGCGCGCCCACCTTCGGGCATGTCGCCATGATTCTCGGGTGCGGCATCATGCATCCGGGGGTCCGCGCGAAGATGCCGATCCACTGGGGCCGCCGTCAGGACCGCGAATTCCGAGCGCTCACCGCCGCGCTCCGGGTGGCCTATCGGCGGCTGCCCGCCGCCGTCACCGATTCCCCGATGGCCCGTAACCGGCGCGAGTACGAGCGGCTCGTGGGCGGCTATCGCGAGGTCGGTCTGACCTCGTTCGCGCCGGAACCGGGTTTCCGCGCGGCCGCGCGCTGATTCGGCCCGCTCACCGCGCGGTGTCGGCGTCGCCGTAGACGACGAGCCAGATCGCGCGGCCCAGGGCCACGGCCAGGTCCTCGTCGTCGATGCCGGTGTCGGCCGAGAAGGCCGCCGCGATGGTGCGTTCGACCATGGACGTGAGGACCAGGGCGGTGGCCGCCGAATCCGGACCGGTGGCCACCCGACCCGCCGCGCGCTCGGCATCGAGCCGGGCGCGCCCCAGTTCGGCGAAGCTCGCCACCCTGGTCCGCCAGTACGCGCCGACGGCCCGGTCGTAGCCCGCCACCTCGCTCAGGGCGAGCAGGAGGTAGCGGTGCGTGCGGAACCCGCTGATCATGGCGCGCATCGCGGCCGTGACCCCGGCCTGCCGGTCGGTGTGCTCGGCGCGCCACCACACTTCGGCGGCGGCGAACAGGTCGGCGGTGGCCAGTTCGGCCATCCGGATCAGCAGGCTGCTCTTGTCCGGGAAATAGCGGTAGAAGGTGGAGCGGGCGGCGCCGGAGGCGGCGGCGATCTTCTGCACGGCCAGTTCGGTGAACGGCGTGCCGTCGGCGAGCAGGTCTTCGACCGCGCGCAGCACGCGGCGCTCGAACTCGACGCGTCGATCGTCGGAGGGTTTGCGCGCCGATCGCGGGACGCGCGTCAGCGAAGGCATCGGCGAACCGGCGCCTGCTCGGTGGCGCGCTCGGGTGCTGAGGGCATGTCCCCATTGTGCCCGCCGGTCCGGCGCGGCCCGCCTCGGCCGTGCGCCCCGGGCGGCAAACCCGTTGTCCCGGTGTGGTATTGACTCCCGGCCGCGCGCGGCTCATCATCGAATCGGACACAGTGTCCGAGACTCGATGACCGAGGCGGTTCGCATGACTGATTCCCCCGTCCCCAGCACCATCGAGTCGGCCGAGGTGGTCGTGGTCGGCGCGCGCTGCGCCGGATCGGCGACCGCCTTGACGCTGGCCAGGGCGGGACGCCGGGTCATCGTGCTGGAGGCCGCGGCGCTGCCGTCGGAGACACTGTCGACGCATCTGCTGTGGCCCGCCGGGGTGGCCGAACTCCAGCGCCTCGGGGTGCTCGCCGAGGTGAGCGCCCTGGGCGCGCCACCGCTGACCCGCGCGTACGCCGAGGGCGCCGGATTCGGTATCGGCACACCGTTTCCGGCGGTGGACGGGATCGACTACGCCCTGTGCGTCCGACGAACCGGACTCGACGACGTGCTCGTCCGGGCCGCCGTCGCCGCGGGCGCCGAGGTGCGGACGCGGTGCCGGGTGGAGTCGGTGATCTTCGACGGAACCCGCTGCGCCGGTGTGCGGTACACCGATCGCGACGGGACGGTCACCGAGCTCCGCGCGGCGCTGGTGGTCGGCGCGGACGGGCGACGCAGCACCGTCGCCAGGGCGGTCGGCGCCGAGGAGCCGTTCCTGACGGTGCCCAGCGGCCGGGACTGCTACTTCGCCTACTGGCGCGATGCCCCCGACGCGGCCCGGCACATCGCCGCGCAGTGGCGGGTGGGCGCCGATCTGGGCACCGCCTTCCCCTGCGACGACGGCCTGGTGTTGAGTCTGGTGCAGCCGCCACGCGGCGAGGGACGGCTGGGCCCCGGCGAGGCGGAGCGACGCTATACCGAAGCGGTAGCGCGCATTCCGGCCCTCACCGAGCGACTACACGGCTGTGAACGGGTCGGCCGGGTCCGCGCGGCGACCGGTATCGCCTCCTACTTCCGGCCGTCGTCGGGCCCCGGCTGGGCCCTGCCCGGCGACGCGGGCCACTTCAAGGACCCGGTCACCGCCCAGGGCATCCGCGACGCCCTGCACTACGGCCGCCTGCTGGCCGAATCCGTCGCCGGAGTCCTCGACGACCCCGCCGCCCTCGACGCGGCACTCAGGGCATGGGACCGGCGCCGGGTCCGCGAATGCCGCGAGATCTTCCACTGGACCAACCGACTCGCGCGCGGAGAGGCCATGCGCCCCTTGGAGATCGAGCTGTACCGGCGGGCCGCCGTCGATCCCGAGCTCGCCGAGATCACCACCGGCATCTTCTCGCGCACCCGCAGGCCCGCCGAACTGGCCAGCCCGGCACGGGCCGCCCGGCTGGCCTGGGGCGCGCTGCGGCACCAGCGTGACCACCTTCCCGCCGTCCTCGCCGACCTGGGCCGCGAAGTGCGCGGCGCCCTACACGAACGGAACCTCACCCGAACCACCTTGCGCGGCACCCCTATCCGGGCGGTGCCGCCCACGCACACCCTGCACACCACCGTGGCACCTGGAGCACAGCATGTCCGATAAGCCGCTCACCGTCACCCGCCGCACCGCCCTGCGCGCCGGTCTGGCCGCCGGGGCCGCCCTGGCCGTCACCGCACCGGCGGCCGCCGCCACTCCCGGACCCCGCTCACCCCTGCTCCGTTCCGGCGGTCGGACGGTGGCGATCTTCGGCGGCGGGATGGCCGGGCTCAGTGCCGCCCACGAACTCGCCGAACGCGGCTACCTGGTGACCGTCTACGAACCGGCCTATCTCGGCGGCAAGGCGCGCAGCCTCGGAGTGCCCGGCACCGGCGGACCCGGCCGCCAGGAATTGCCCGGCGAGCACGGCTTCCGCTTCTTCCCCGGCTGCTACCGCAATGTCCCCGACACCATGAGCCGAATCCCGTTCCCCGGCAACCCGAACGGCGTGCTCGACAATCTGGTGCGGGTCGAGGGGACGGTCGCCGGTTTCGAGAACTCCGCGCCCCTGTTCCTGCCGGTCGAAGTCGGCGGCCTGTCGCAGCTGACCCCGCAGGTACTCCAGAGCACCCTCGTCGGCGCGTTCCGGTTCGTCCCCGAGCTGCCCCCGCACGAGCTGGCCTTCTTCGCCAAGCAGATGACCATGTGGTTCACCTCGAGCACCGAACGCCGTTTCGGGCAGTGGGAATACGTGACGTGGGAACAGATCATGCGCGCCGAGGGCAAGTCCGCCGCCTATCGCCGGTACCTCGTGAACGCGCTGACCCGCATCACCGTCGCGGCCAAACCGCAGACCAGTTCGGCGCGCACCATCGGCACCATCGGCGAGGCCCTGGTGCTGGCCGGGACCGGGGCGATCCCGGAGTTCTCTGGTGGGGTCGACCGGATCCTGAACCGACCGACCAACACCGCCTGGATCGACCCGTGGGTGGCCCATCTGCGTGGTCTCGGTGTGCGCTTCGTCCTCGGTCAGGGCGCGCGGGCCCTGCGTCTGGCCGGTGGCCGGATCGCGTCGGCGACGGTGGGCGGTTCCGCCGGGACGACGACGGTCACCGCCGACCACTACGTGTGCGCCATGCCGGTGGACCGGGTGGTCGACCTGCTGAGTCCCGCGCTCCTGGACGCCGATCCCCGGCTGGCGGGTATGCGGGAGCTGGTCACCGACTGGATGGTCGGCATCCAATACTTCCTGCGCCGCCCCACCGACATTCCCGAGGGTCACATCGCCGCACTCGGTTCACCGTGGGCGATCACCGCGCTGCGCCAGGCACCGATGTGGGTGGGCGATTTCGCCGCCACCTACGGCGACGGGTCGGTCGTCGAATGTCTCTCGGTCGACATCTCCGACTGGGACACCCCCGGAATCCTCTACGGCCGCACCGCCAAGGAATGCGGCGCGGCCGAGATCGCCACCGAGGTGTGGGCGCAGCTGAAGACCTGGCTCAATACCGGCACCGGCTGGCTGCGCGACGAGGACATCCACTCCTGGCACCTCGATCCCGGCATCACCTGGTCGAGCGGCGGCATCCACAACGCGACACCGCTGCTGGTCAACACCGTCGGCTCCTACGACCACCGTCCCGACGCGCACTGCGCGATCCCGAATCTGTTCTTCGGCGGCGACCACGTCCGCAGCCACATCGATCTGGCCACCATGGAGGGCGCCAACGAATCCGGGCGCGCGGCCGCCAACGCCATCCTCGACGCCGCCGACGATCCCACACCCCGCGCCACCTGTTTCCCGCTGGTGGACCTACCCGCCTTCGCCGCGGCCAAGGCGCTCGACGCCGACCGCTTCCGCGCCGGGCTACCGCACCTGCTCGACCTCTGAGCGCGTCAGCGCACCCGCAGCCGCACCATCGGCAGGCTCTCGACCGGGGCACCGGTGGCCTGTTCGATGGTGGCGCGCAGCTGTTTCCACGCGCGGGGATGTTTCTGGGCGTACTGCTCGAGCGCCCGCGCCGATTCCGTCTCGGTCATCGGTGTCGCGGCGGCCGCCAGGCCGCGCCGGAAGCCGGTCGAGATCCGCACGGCCGAGTGCGCGACGATATTCCGGTACCACTGGGCCGTGACCCCGAATCCGGACACGATCACGTACTCGTCGTCCGCCGGATGGTCGACCACCTCGAGCACGACATACCGCCGCTGCCCGCTGCTGCGCCCGCGATGCTCGAGCATCAGCAGTCGACGACCGAAGAGGAACCCGAATCCCGCCCGGTACAGCAGGATCGGTGCCCGGACCAGCCAGCGGGTGCGCAGTGCCTTGGCACCCAGACCGGCACCCAACGAGGAACGGCCCATACGACATTCCTTTCTCGCGTGACCCAGCCTAGGACGCGCCTCCCGGTGACAACAGGCCGAGGCCGATCAGGTCGGTGACGTATTTCCCGATCAGCGCGGCATCCAGGTGCGGGATGTCGGGCATGGTCTCGACTCCGGCCGCGCGCACGGCGGCGCGGAAGCCGTCGGCCGGGAGCGCCGACCCGGCCAGCGGCACACCGGGACGGCGGTAGGCGTGCAGCAGCGGCAGCAGGGTGTGCTTGCGCTGGGAGTCGGGCAGGGCGCGCAGCGCGGTCTCGAAACGGGTGAACCAATCCGCGTAGTCGCCGATGCGGGCGATGGGGTGGCCCGCGGCGATCAGCCAGTCGACGAAGGTGTCCAGGGAGATGTCGTCGTCGTGCGGATTGAGCACGTCGTAGGTGCGGTAGCCGCTGGCGGCGGCCGCGCCCAGCTCGGCGAGGGCGGCGGCGACGAAATCGGCGGGCAACCCGTCGTAGTGGGCGCGGCGCCGGGCACCGCCGGAATCGGTGCGGTAGAACGACTCCGGCGCGATCCCGGTGACGAGCACACTGAGCAGCAGCCGGGTGAACACGTCGGGCACATTGAGCTGACCGGCGTAGGAGCGGTGGGCGAGGATCATGTCGGAGCGGAAGACCGCCACCGGCAGCCCGAACCGCTCCGACGCTGCCCGCAGCAGCACCTCGCCCGCCCATTTGCTGTTGCCGTAGCCGTTGGCATATCCGGTGTCGAGTCGACGGACCGGGCTCATGGCGCGCACGTCCCCGTCCTCGGCGAAGAACTCGCCTTGGGCCGCGACCGCCACGGTCGACAGGTAACTCACCGGTTTGCGCTTGCTCGTGAGGGCGAGCCGGATGACCTCGGCGGTCCCGACGACATTCGGGCCGAAGAGTTGACCGTAGGGCAGCACGTGGTTCACCAGGGCCGCCGAGTGCACGATGAGGTCGACCTGCTCGGCCAGCCGCCGCCACAGGTCCTGCGGCACACCGAGATCCGGTTCACCGATATCACCGGGTATCACTTCGAGGGCGTCCAGGGCGAGGGTGCGGAAGTGGTCGCGCAGCGCGTCGTCACCGGTGTCGAAGGCGGCATCGAGGCGGGCACGCGCGGATTCGGCGTCACCACCGCGCACCACGCACACCACCCGGCCGCCGCGTGGGGCGAGGCGCTCGAGCCACGACAGTAGGAGGAACCGACCCAGGTAGCCGTTGGCGCCGGTGATCAGCACGGTGTCGATCCCGTCGGCAGCGGGCAACGCGGCGGCCCGCTCGAGGGCGGGGCCGTCGAGGAACGTCTCGAGGGTCAGGTCGGTGGCGCGGATCTCGGTGGCGCCCGGACCGTGGACCGCGTCGGCGTCGAGTCCACGGGTGCCGCGTTCGACGTAGCGGGTGAGGGCGGCGAGGTCGCTGTCCGGCGCGAGCACGACGTTCACCGGCACCTCGACACCGAGCAGTTCGCGCAGCAGCGTCGAATACGACAGGGCCGCCAGCGAATCCCCGCCCAGATCGGCGAATCGGGCCTCGGGTCGCAGGTCGGTGACCGGGCAGCCGAGCACCGCGACCGCCGCCCGCGCGACGGTCTCCGAGACCGGGAGGCCGGGCGCGTCGCGGTGCAGCTGGGCCAGCCGGTCCTCCTGCTCGCGCGCCACCTCGTCGTAGAGCCGCTCGAGCCGTGCGCCGTAGCGCTCTTTCAGCTTGGGCCGCAACAGTTTCGCGACGCCGGAGAGCAGGCCGTTGGCGACGGAGAACGGCTCGGTCTCGATCAGGAAGTCACGCGGGATCTCGTAGGGTTCCAGCCCCGCGTCGACCGCCGCGCGGTGCAGCGAGGCGGCGACGGCCGCGCGCGACTCCCCCGCCGGTGCGGCCAGGGCGGCCTCCGTCGGCACGACCACCGCCAGCAGATAGGCGCGTTCGCTGCTGCCGTAGACATAGATCTGGCGCACCAGATCGGCCCCGGCGAACACCGCCTCCAGCTTCGACACGGTGACGAACTCGCCCTGCGACAGCTTGAGCACATTGTTGCGCCGGTCGACATAGGCCAGCCGGTCGGGCGCCAGCTCGGCCACCACATCGCCGGTGCGGCAGAAGCCGTCGGCGTCGAATACCTCGGCGGTGACCTCCGGGCGCCGGTAGTACCCGGCGATCATGGTGGTGGTCTTGAGCAGCAGTTCCCCGCGCGGATAGGGCTTGTCGGTGGTGAAGTAGCCCAGTTCGGGCACGTCGACGAGCTTGTAGTCCAGCACCGGCGGCCGCATGACCCGCGTGTCGAACACGACGCCGCCGCCGGTCTCGGTCGAGCCGTAGCCGTCGTGCAGCCGCATCTCCAGGACCGATTCGACGAAGGCGCGCAGATCGGGCGCGATCGGCGCGCTGCCGCACAGTACCGACATCAGCCGACCGCCCAGGAACTGTTCGCGCAGCAGGGTTTTCACCGCGTCGGCGTGGTCTTCGCCGCGGTGGTCGAGTTCACGCCGGTAGCGCTGCCAGAGCAGGTCGCACACGCGCGGCACCAGGAAGATCTCGGTGGGTCGGACCAACGCGATGTCCTCGAACAGGGTCGACATGTCCGGTGCGGCGGTGAAATACGCGGTGCCGCCCCGCGCCAGCACATTGGTCAGGGTCAGGCGCGCGGCGATGTGGCTCAGCGGCAGGAAGTTCAGCGTGATCGCCGTCAACGGGCGCGGCGGCTGCCAGCCGACCGACACCAGCCGCTGGGTGTACATGGCGCCCTTGGGGGTGCCGGTACTGCCCGAGGTGTAGATCAGCAGGGCGAGGGGGTCCTCGCCGGGGGCCGGTGTCGACAGCGGCGCGGCGGGCAGCAGCCGACCCCGGTCGACGGTCTCGGCGAGGGTGCGCAGGGTGACCGGGGAACCCGCCGCGGTCAGCCGGGCGCGCGCGGTGGTGAGGGCATCGCGGTGGTCGTCGTCGTCCGGGTGGTGGTCGAAGACGAGCACGGTGTGCGGCCTCGCCCCGGCGAGCACCGCGTCGACGGCCACGGGCAGATGCGCGGTGTCGACGGCGAACACGCGGGGTCCGGTCTCGTCGAGAATCGAGCGCAGCTGATCGAGTCCGGCCCCGCCCTGCAGCGGCACCGCGACCACACCGAGGTGGATACCGGCCAGGTCGAGAACGGTGTAGTCGACGCTCGTGAAACCCAGCATCGCCACGAAATCGCCCGCCGCGACACCATCGGCGTGCCAGGCGGCGGCCAGGGCGCGGGCGCGTTCCCAGAGCGCGCAGTAGCTGAGCAGTTCGAACTCCGGCAGCAATCGCCGGGTCTTCCGACCGGTCGACGGATCGACGACGGGTTCGGTGCGGCGGGCGCCGACGGCGGGCCGCTCGGCGTAGCCCGTCATGGCGATCTCGACGATGCGGGCCAGCGGCGTCCCGGGCGCGACGACCTCGGCGTGCACCGCGGGATCGGGGCGGGCGGCCCGGATCTGCGGGTCCTCGGCGTAGAGCGTCTTGATCCGGTCCGCCAGCCGTCCGGGGTCCAGCTCGACCGTCATGCCTCGTTCCGATCCTCGGCCACCGCGATCGACACCTCGTGCCACGCCTGCCGTTTCGCCGGTTCCGGGTCGATCAGCACGCGCGGCGGATGATCGATGACGCAGGTGGCCCGCCGCTCGGCGGTATAGGCCGACCACGCGGGCAGCGGGCTGCCGGTGCGCGCGAAGTGCGCCCAGTTGTCCTGCATGAAGTCCTGCACCGCGCGGAAGCCGCGGCGCCCGCCCGCCGCGGTCATCATCCGGCCGACCGGACCGTCGACCCAGCCGAACACCGGCACCAGATCCAGGGCGTGGGTGGCGCCGAAGCCCGCCGCGCGCAGGGCCCGTGGCGCGTAGTCGAAGCGATAGGCGAAGGTCGGGGCGTAGCGGCTGTGGGCCTCGAGGACCGCCAGGGTCGGGCGCAGGAACATGAAGTCACCGCCCATCCGGACCGCCGTGCGCGGGGCGGGATAGCCGGGATAGGCGCGCAGGACCCGCTGTTCGGTGCCGGGCGCACAGCGCGCGAACACGGTCGACAGCTGGGCCCGCGTGTGCGGCACCGCCTTGCCGAAGCGCTGGAACAGCGTCGCCTCGTCGAGATTGGTGCCGATGATCAGCGGCACCGGATGCGCGCGTCCGGCGGCGATCGCCGTCAGCGGCGGTTCCGGCAGGAAGTCACCGTCGGCCACACCGGGGCGTAAGGGAAACTGCCCGGCTCCTCGCGCAGGGCCCGGCCCAGCGCGCGGTCGGCGGCACGACTCAGGTCACCGGCGCGCACGCTACGCAGCGCGCGCGGCGCGTCGGCCGGGTCGATCCCGGCCCGTTCCAGGACACGGCGCGCGAAGCGGCGGGCCTGCGCGGGCTCAGCGGCCCAGTCCGCGGGCGCGCTCTGCGCGATGGCCCGGTGGAACAGCCCGCCCGCCGACGGGGTGGCCAGCAGCGCGACCACGGCGTGCGCGCCCGCCGACTCCCCGAAGAGGGTGACACGGTCCGGATCACCACCGAAGGCGGCGATATTGCGTCGCACCCACTCGAGGGCCGCGACCTGGTCGCGCAGACCGAGATTCGACTCGATCGGCTGGTCCGAGGTGGAGAACTCGGTGAAGTCGACATAGCCGAGCGCGCCGAGCCGATAGTTCACCGACACCACCACGACATCGCCGCGCACGGCCAGCCGAGCGCCGGTGTACATGCTCGAGGTGCCGAAGATGTAGCCGCCGCCGTGCAGGAACACCATGACCGGGCGCGGCCGCGCGGACGCGGTGACGGGCGCGGTCACGTTCAGCGTCAGACAGTCCTCGCCGACAGCCTGCCAGGCACGCGGCCCGGTCCGCGCGCCATTGGGATGCTGGACGGCCGCGCAGCCGAATTCGGTGGCCTCGCGCACCCCCGTCCACGGTTGAACCGGTTGGGGGGCACGCAGGCGCAGGTCGCCGACCGGCGCGGCCGCATAGGGAACAGAACGCCAGCTGACAACACGTCGGCCCGCTCGACCGCGCACGACTCCGTCGGCGGTCACGATCTCGGTGGACACCATTCGTACACCGTACGTGGTACCGCCGGTACCGCGCAGGCGGTTCGCCTGGCTCACCGTCCGCGCGCTCCCGGGCGGGCACCCGCGAGCCCACTAGACTGTCGCCCATGGTCGGCGACGTGAGTTGCGAACCCACCGAGATCAATCCCGACGGCCCCGAGCGGGCGCCGCTGGCCGCCGGTGCCGCCGCCACCATCGCCGACCTCGACTGCCTGGTCTCCTCCTGTTTCGCCTGCCCCCGGCTGGTGGCCTGGCGCGAGGAGGTCGCGCGGGTCAAGCGGGCCGCGTTCCGCGATCAGCAATACTGGGGCAGGCCGGTCCCCGGCTTCGGGCCCGCCGACGCCTCGATCCTCGTCGTCGGTCTCGCGCCCGCGGCCCACGGCGGCAACCGCACCGGCCGGATGTTCACCGGTGACAAGAGCGGCGACGTGCTCTTCGCCGCGCTGCACGCGGTGGGCCTGTCGACCGGCGCGCATCCGGTCTCCGCCGACGACGGCATCACCCTGCGTGGCACCCGCCTGACCTCGCCGGTGCACTGCGCGCCACCGGAGAACAAGCCGACCCCCGCCGAACGCCACACCTGCGCGCCGTACCTGAGCCGCGAACTCGAACTGCTGGCCGACACCCTGGCGGTGATCGTGGTGCTCGGCGCGTTCGGCTGGCAGGCGCTGTTCACCGTGCTGACCGAGGGTGGCTGGCAGGTGCCGCGCCCGCGTCCCCGGTTCACCCACGGCGCCGAGGTCACCCTGTCCCACCCCGACGGCCGCACGGTCACCGTGCTGGGCTGCTACCACGTCAGCCAGCACAACACCTTCACCGGCAGGCTCACCCCGGCCATGCTCGAAGACATCCTGCGGACCGCGATGTCGCTCGCGGGTTCCGGCCACCCCGACGACGAAACGAGGCCGCGATGACCCAGCACCCCGAAGTCCGGGTCCGCCGCATCTACGAGGATCCCGAACCCGACGACGGCCAACGCGTCCTGGTGGACCGACTCTGGCCGCGCGGTGTCAGCAAAGAGCGCGCCGATCTGACGACCTGGTGCAAAGACGTCGCCCCGTCGACGGAATTGCGACAGTGGTATCACCACGACCCCGAGAAATTCACCGAATTCGCCCGCCGATACCACGCCGAACTCGACCGGCCCGACCACGCCGACGCCCTCGCGGAATTGCGGACGATGGCCGCGCACGGCCCGCTCACCCTGCTCACCGCCGCACGACGCGCCGATATCAGCGAGGCGACGGTCCTGGCCGCGATTCTGGACAACCATGTCTCATCGGATGGATAAACATGTGATATCGACGGCCACCGTCGGCGATCACGCGCACCACAATCACCTGGAGTAGTTGCTCGGCGAGACGATCACTGCGATGGCAGGAGAACCGATGAGCACGCTGGCGATGAGCACGGTCGACATCTCGCGATGGCAATTCGGTATCACCACCGTCTACCACTTCATCTTCGTCCCGCTCACCATCGGTCTGGCGCCGATCGTCGCCGGAATGCAGACCGCCTGGGTGGTCACCGGCAACGAACGCTGGTACCGACTCACGAAATTCTTCGGCAAACTCTTCCTCATCAACTTCGCCCTCGGCGTGGCCACCGGCATCGTGCAGGAATTCCAGTTCGGCATGAACTGGAGTGAGTATTCGCGCTTCATCGGCGACATCTTCGGCGCCCCCTTGGCTTTGGAAGCGCTCATCGCGTTCTTCATGGAGTCGACCTTCATCGGACTGTGGATCTTCGGCTGGACCAGATTGCCGAAACTCGTTCACCTGGCGACGATCTGGATCGTCGCCATCGGCGTGAACGCCTCGGCCTATTTCATCATCGCCGCGAATTCGTTCATGCAGCATCCGGTCGGCGCGCGCTACAACCCCGAGACCGGGCGCGCCGAACTCGACAGCATCTTCTCCCTGCTCACCAACAACACCACCGTGGCGGCCTTCCCGCACGTGGTCGCGGGCGCCTTCCTCACCGCGGGCACCTTCGTGGCGGGCATCGCGGGCTGGTACATGGTCCGCAATTCCCGCGGCGGCGACGCGACGAAACGCGAGGAGGCACGCACCCTGTGGCGGCCCGCGGCCCGCAGTTCGCTCGTCGTCATCGCCGCCTCGGTCGTGGTGGTCGCGCTGACCGGCGACATCCAGGGCAAGATCATGTTCGACCAGCAGCCGATGAAGATGGCCTCGGCCGAATCGCTGTGCCACACCGAGACCGACCCCGACTTCTCCATCCTGACCGTGGGCACGCACAACAACTGCGACAGCGTCACGCACGTGCTGAAGGTGCCCTATGTGCTGTCCTACCTGGCCGAGGGTCAGTTCACCGGGGTCACCCTGCAGGGTGTGGAGGATCTGCAACGCTCCTATGTCGAGCAATACGGTCCCGGCGACTACCGGCCCAATCTGTTCGTCACCTACTGGTCCTTCCGCGCGATGGTCGGTCTGCTGGCCGGGCCGGTCCTGCTGCTGCTCGCCGGTCTCTGGATGACCCGGCGCGGCCGGGTTCCGGGCAAACGCTGGTTCGCCTGGCTGAGCCTGCTCGCCATCCCGACCCCGTTCCTGGCCAACAGCGCGGGCTGGGTGTTCACCGAGATGGGGCGTCAGCCCTGGGTGGTGGTCCCGAACCTCACCGGTGACACCACCATCCGGATGACCGTGGCCCAGGGCGTGTCCGACCACGCGCCCGGCACCGTGGTGTTCTCCCTGGTCGTGTTCACGCTGCTCTACGGCGCGCTCGCGGTCGTCTGGTACTACCTCATGCACCGCTACATCGTCGCCGGGCCGGACCCGGCGGCCACCGAGCACGACGAACCCGATGACGACGGGGGCGGCGGTCGACATCGCGCCGAGCCGGTCGAGCCCCTGTCGTTCGCGTACTAGGAGTCCTGCGATGAGCCTGCAGCAGTTCTGGTTCGTACTGGTCGGGGTCCTGTTCACCGGCTACTTCGTGCTCGAGGGTTTCGACTTCGGCGTGGGCATGCTCATGCCGATCCTCGGCAAGGGCTCCGATGTCCGGCGCCGGGTGGTGCTCAACACCATCGGCCCGGTCTGGGACGGCAACGAGGTCTGGTTGATCACCGCGGGTGGCGCGCTGTTCGCGGCGTTCCCGGAGTGGTACGCGAGCATGTTCTCCGGGTTCTATCTGGCGCTGCTGCTGTTGCTGGTGGCGCTGATCCTGCGGGTGTGCGCGATCGAATATCGCGCCAAGATCAACGATCCCACCTGGCGGGCGTGGTGCGACGCGGGCATCGGGATCGGCTCGTGGATTCCGGCGCTGGCCTGGGGGTGGGTGTTCGCCAATCTGGTGCGCGGGGTTCCGCTCGACGCCGACCGTCAGATCACCGGTTCGGTGTGGGACCTGTTCAGCCCCTACGCGCTGCTCGGCGGGGTGACCACGGCGATCCTGTTCGCCCTGCACGGCGCGATCTTCCTGGCCCTCAAGACCGGCGGCGAGGTGCGCGCGGACGCCAGGAAGACCGTCCGGGTGCTGTTCGTCCCGACGGTGCTGATCGTCGGCGCGTTCGGTCTGTGGACCCAGCTGGCCTACGGTTCCGGCTGGACCTGGGGCGCGCTCGGGGTCGCGGTGCTGGGCCTGGTGCTGGCCGGTGCCGCCACCGCGGCGGCCCGCGACGGCTGGGCCTTCGTCGGCACCGCCCTCACCGTGGTGGCGGCCACCGTCCTGCTGGTCGGGTCGCTGTATCCGAATGTCATGCCCTCCACCCTCAGTCCGCTCTACGACCTGACCATCGACAACGCGTCGTCGAGCCCCTACACGCTGCGGGTGATGAGCTGGGCCGCCGTGCTGGCCACCCCGGTGGTGCTGGTGTACCAGGGCTGGACCTACTGGGTCTTCCGCAAGCGGCTCACCGTCGACCACATTCCGGCCCCGACCGGCCTGCCGCTGGCCCCACCGCCGCGCTGAACCCGCCCGCGCATTCCGCCGCGAATTCTCGCGGCAAATATTTGGCGACTATCCATGCGTGGTCATAGCCGAACGCGCAATCGTGCCGATAGAGTCGGACGAAATCAGAATTGGCGCAATTCACGGAAAGGCGAAACCGGCTCCGCACAACAAATCACCGGTTGACGGCCGAATTCCCCGCCCACGGGATCTCGCGGCCGGGCGGCACGATGAAAGGGATGCGCGCAATGACCCGATCACATCGCGACGAGCACGACGAACGATCCCGCACGCGCGCGATCGACCTGCACGTCTGGCGGGAGGTCACCCGAGTCCGCACCGAATGGCTCGTCGACCACCGGCTCACCCCGGCGCAACGGCACGCGCGCATCGACGAGGAGTCCGTCGACCTGACCGCCCGCATCACCATGTTCGAGTCGGTCGTGCTCGACGATCTCGTCGACCGCTGGAAGGCGGCCTACAGCTGGGCAATCCCCGCCGACGCCATGCCACTGGGCAAGCTCACCGCGCTGGCCAGGGCCGATGCCCGCTCGGCGGTGCTGTGCGACAACCTCTACGCGCACATCCCGCCCGCGCTCATCGCCGAACGGCACGCGGCCACCGCCGCCGAGGCCACCCGCAGGCGGCGCCGGTCCGCGCCCGCGCCGCAGCGCTGGCGCAGCCGTTCGGTGACCATCGCCCCGGCCACCGAGATGATCGTGATGCGCACCTGGGGCATCGTGCGTTCCTGTGATTTCACCGAGCTGGCCTGTGCGCTGATCCAGGTGCAGTCCGAGGACGGGATGCCCATTCCGGTGTCGCCGTTGGACCCGCTGGCCGAGCAGATGGCGGCGATCATCCACGACCAACTCGTCGACGAAGGTTTGCCGCCGATTTAATCGCTGCGGCGCGGCCGACACTAATTCGATAACGATTCAGCTATTCATCCGCTACCCACACTCGCGAGCATCGCGGACAATTCCCGGGCCTGGGGAAGGTCGCCGGGACACCGTGCCAGCGAGGAACGCAGAACGGCGGCAGCGAGATCCGGTCGCTGATCGGCCAGCGGAATACGCGCGCAGAACAGGGCGGCCGTCGCCGCCTCGCCGTGATAGCCGGTGGCGTGCAACGCGTCGACGGCGCGCACGGCGTGCGCGTGTGCTTCCGGCCCGCGCCCCTGGGCGAACAGGGTGTGCGCGGTGGCGAGGTCGAGGCGGGCGTGGTCGTCGGTGTCGCGGGCCGGGACCGCGCGGGCCTGCTCGAGGGCGGACTCGGCGGCGGCGAGGTCGCCCGCGCGCACGTGGGCGATGACTTCCCGCACGCGGTAGTCGCGTTGTTGGCGCGGGGACTTGTCCAGTTCGGTGGCGAGGTCGGCGGCGCGGCGGTAGTCCTGCGCTGCGGGGCCGGGACGATCGGCCCGCAGCAGGAGTTCGGCGGCCTGCAGGTGGGCGTAGCGGGCGAAGTCGCGCTTGTCGGCGGCGAGCGCGTCCTCGGCGAGGGTGCGATAGGCGGTGAGGGTGGCGTCGGGACGGTCCAGTTCGCGCAGGGCATCGGCCAGCACGTAGCGCGCGGTGACGACGTCGGCCGCGTCGGTGAGGACCGTGCCGTTCGCGCGGGCGTTCTCGGCCCAGGTGCACACGTGCTGCGCGTGTCGATGGGCCCGTTCCCAGCGGCCCAGCGCGGCGCACACCTCGGCCAGCCGGATCCAGTGCAGCCGCCGTGACACGTTCCAGAGGTCGAGCGCGTCGTATTCGTAGGCGGCGAACGACAATTCGTCGACGGCTTCGGCGTCGCGGCCGAGCAGGTGCAAGGCCCAGCCGTAGCGGTAGCGCAGTTCGGCGATCACCATGCGCCCGGTGGTCGGTGGCGTCTCGCGCAGGCATCGGGCCAGCAGTGCAGCGAGTCCGGCCTGGTCCTCGACGGCGGTGTAGCGCTCGACCAGCCGTTCGAGGCAGCGGCGGGCCAGGAACTCGGCCCCGGCCTCGATGCAAGCCGTGAGCGCCGGAACCAGGTCGGCGGCCACCGTCGCGGGGGATTCCTTCCACCACACGCGCATCCGGCCGAGTTGGTAGCCCGCCCTGGCCCTGGCCATGGGGTCGGGGACGGTAGCGGCCAGGGTCAGTGCCCGTTCGGCGATGTCGCGGGCTTCGTCGTCGCGGTCGAGCAGGAACAGGATGTCGGCCAGGACCGTCTCGGCCCACACCACCGCGTCCGGATCGGCGTGTGCCCGCAGACGCTCCATCGGCGCGGTGATCTCCGCGTACGCCTCGGGATAGCGTTTCTCGTCCTTGAGCCGGTCGGCGACGGCGACCAGGCACAGGTCGTGGCGCTGGTACTCCCCCGCCGCGGCGTAGGCGGCGACGGCCTCGCGCAGGCGCGGCACGGTCGAGGCGTCCTCGTCGTAGCGGGCCCGCAGTTCCAGCACCGCGGCGGCGACCGCGGGCGGGGCGGGCTCCTGGATCAGGTCGAGGTAGCGCTTGGCGTCGCTCCAGAGGCCGCGGTCGAAATACCAGCGGGCGCAGTGCACCGCGACCTCGGCCGGGGCGTCGATCGGCTGCACCGCGTGCAGGGTGGGCCGGGCACCGGGGAACAGCGGCAGGAATTCCCGCAGCGGGGCGGCGGCCAGCCTGCGTTCCACGCGGGTGGTCTGCCAGGCGGTGCCGTTGCGGGCGTCGAAACGCGCGGCGAGGGTGCGGGCCTCGGTGCGCATCCGGGTGTGCAGTTCGGCGATGGTGGTCTCGGGGTGTCCGCGCTCGCAGCCGTGGCACGGCATGCGTTCGGGGCCACGGCCGAGCGCGACCAGCCGGGCCAGCAGGACCGTGCAGCTGGTGGCGAACTCGAGCCTGCCGTGTGGGCGGTCGAGGGTGGTGAAATGGCACATCAACCGCCGGAACCGGGTGAGTCCGTTCTCCTCGTTGCCGGTGCGGGCCAGGAACTCGATGGCCATACCGGAGTACTCGTACGGATAGACGCTGACCTGGGCGAAACCGTCGGCCATGCGCTCGTACAACGCCGCCAGTCGCTCGTCGTCGGCGTGCTCGGCCCAGAACGGGAGCATGGTCACCGCGATGTAGGGCGCGGACTCGGGCGAGATCTCGCCGTCGCGAAGCGGCTGGGCGAGTCGCAGCGCGTGCGCGATCGAGGCGGGATCTCCGCGATGCAGGTGACGTTCGATCTCGTTCTCGAGGTCCCAGGGGTCGTGTGGTGTCGGCCCGCCCGCCAGCACCCACTGCCGGTGGGCCTGTTCCTCGGCGTCCCAGTCACCGCGCTGCAACGCCAGCAGCCGTTCGATCTCGTGGACTCCGGCCAGACCGTGTCCGCCCGCGGCGAAGCGGCGGCGGATGTCGGCGAGCAGCGCGGTGATCCGGCTCAGTTCCACCTCGGGAAAGCCGATCATGGTCCGGACCGTGCGCACGTACCAGGACCGCAGCGACCATTCCTCCTGCGGGCCGTAATCGTCGGGGCGGCGGTCGTAGTCGCTCAGGCAGCGCGCGAACAGCGGGAACCCGCGATCCCACTGGCCCGAGACGCAGTGCCGGTTGGCCAGGTCGCGGCGGGCGCGGAAGGCGAGACGGTGATGTCCGCCCGCGTCGGCGTGCGCGACGATCTCCTCGAGCTCGGCCAGCACCGCGGCGTGCCAGCCCGAGCCGAGGGCCCGGTAGCGGGCGGTGAGTTCGGCTTCGGTGTAGCTCATCGCGCGTCCTCCGCCCGCATGGCCCAGCGCAGCAGGCCGCCGAACGACCGGTTCAGCAGCGCGCTCTCGTCGGCGCCGATGGGGTGACGGCCCTGCAGCAGCGCCTGGCCGTAGAGGGCTTCCACGGCGAGGGCGATCAGGTCGGGCTCGGTGAGTTCGAGCATGGTGGCGACGAGCGGATTGCGCAGGTTCAGCACGAGCTGATGGGTGCCGGGTTCCGGGTCGGGGCCGGTGTCGATCGCGGCGAGCACGCCCGCCCACAACTCGTCGGCCTGCTCTCGTGCCCGCTGGCGCTCCGTCGAGCGCCGCAGTTCACGGTTGGCCAGGTAGAGCGCGGGCAGCTGGGCCGGGTCGAATGCCTTGGCCACCGGAACACACTGTCGCGCGGCGAGGGCGACGCGTCCGTGTTCGAGCAGGCGCGTGATTCCGGCGTGCGGGTCGGTGGGCTGCTCGAAGCGGGTGGCGAGGTCGGCGGGGTCGAGCCCGCGCACGGTCAGCGCGGGGTTGATCCGGCCGAGCCGCGACAGGATCTCCACGTCGTAGGCGTAGCCGCCGTTGACCAGGCCGATGCCCTGGGCGGCCGCGACGGCGGCGAGTTCGCGGAATTCGTCGGCGGTCGCGGTGTAGCGCAGCACCGGGCTGCGGCGGGCGAAATCGGCCAGGGTCATCGGGCCCCAGCAGGTCTCCATCGGCCACCAGTCGTAGACCAGGCGCAGCATCGCGTCGTCGTGCAGCGCCAGGGATTTCACGCCGAGGTGGTGCACGGCCAGGAAGGTGTGCAGCGTCGGCGGATCGGTGACCGACAGCGACACCAGCCAGTCCCGGATCCGGCTGCCCAGCGCGGTGCGGGTGGCGGCGAGCAGGTCGTCGGCGTACAGCGCTTCGCGGCTCGCGGTGGGCCGCAGTTCGGTGGTGTCGACGACGCACCGCGCGAAGAAGGCCCACTCCGGCAGCAGGTCGGGCACCGATTCGCCCAGCAGCATGCGCCGCAGGTACACCCGATGTCCCTGCCGCACCGTGGGATCGGCGGCCATCGGCAGGATGAACGCCACCCCGGACAGTCCCGCCTCGGCGACGGTGAGATCCAGGCAGTCCAGCGGGGTGAAGCCGAAGGTCTGTTCCGCGTATTCGCGCAGGGCCGCGGTCCGGGCGGCCGCGTTCGCGTGCGGCACCTGCCAGGGCACGGTCGCCGCGCCGACCGGCACTCCGGCCACCGTCACCGGAATCGGCAGCAGCCCACCGAATTTCCGGGCCAGCTCGGTCACCATCGGGGTGTCGCACCAGCGTTCGTGATCGCGGCGCGGGGTGAGGATCACCGTCGTCCCCGGCTCGGGACGCTCGACGGCGGCCCGGCTGACGCGGTACTGCCCGCTGGATCGCCCCACCCATTCGAGGGTCGGCCCACCGCGCGCCGAGCGGGTCAGGACGCGCACCTCGTCGGAGACCAGGAAGCACGACAGCAGCCCGATGCCGAACTGGCCCAGGAACTCCCGGCGCGCGAACCCGATCTCGTCGCGCTTGGAACTGTTGCCGATGGTGGCCAGGAAGGTGTGGACCTCGTCCTCGGTGAGGCCGATGCCGTTGTCGTGGATGCGCAGCGGCGCGTCACCCTCGGCCGGTTCGATCTCGATCCGGCCCGGGCAGCCCGCGTCGAGCTGTGCCCGGGCCGCGATCGCGTCCACCCCGTTCTGCAGCACCTCGCGCAGGTACACCTGCGGACTCGAATACAGGTGATGACTGAGCAGATCCACGATGCCCCGTAGATCCACTCGAAATGTGCGTTCCATCGCACGCCCCCCGGCCGGTCGTTCCCATGTTCTCCGTGCTGGATTCTGCCCGAGCCGGAATCGGTGGACCTCGCGTGGGGGCGGAGTGTGCGTAGGATGACGCCTGTCCGCAGGGAAGACCGGTGCGATTCCGGGGCTGTCCCGCAACTGTGAGGCTCGCGTGAGCCGAAGCCAGATACCTGTGGACGCAGTACTGACAACGGTCGTGATCACGTGGGTATTGATCGACGCGCCGAATCGAGCCATCGTGGCTTGTTTCCGCATGTCCTCGTCGCGTGAGAGCTGTACGCGAGAGGAGCCGCGCATGTCGTCCCCGACACTGCGTCGCAGAACTTTCCTGCTCGGTGGCGCGCTCGCCGCGGGCGCCGCCCTGACCGGGTGTTCCCGGTCCTCCGACGGGGAGGGTGCGCTCGACACCTTCACCGCGGCCTTCCAGGGTTCCGGCGCCGGTGAGGGCATCGATCCAGGGGTGAACACCCTGTTCATCGACGAGGCCAGGATGAAGTCCGTCTACGACGGGCTCTTCGAGATCGACGAGACGATGACGCCGATCCCCCGCCTGGCCGTCTCCGCCGAACCCAACGCCGACGGCACCCGGTGGCGGATCGCGCTGCGCGACGCGCGCTGGCACGACGGTTCGGCGTTCACCGCCGACGACGTCCTCTACACCTTCTCGCGGGTGCTCGGCCCGCCGCAACGTCGCCCGTTCATCGCCGCGTCCTCGCTGGCGAACCTGGACCTGAGCCAGAGCCGCGCCGTCGACGCCCACACCGTCGAACTCACGCTGACCGAGCCGTCGTTCGAGTTCCTGATCGCCCTGTCGGCCTACGGCACCAAGATCGTCCGCAACGGCGCCACCGACTTCGACCGGCCGGTCGGCACGGGTCCGTTCGTCTTCGAATCCTTCGAGGCCGGACGGCAATTCGTCGCCACCGCCAACGATCAGTACTGGGACGGCGCCCCGGCCGTGCGGCGGCTGCGGATCGTGAGCGCGGAGTCCGACGCGCGCCTGTCGGCCGTGCAGAGCGGCGAGGTCGACTACGCCGACAACCTGACCCCCGCCGCGGCGCGCACCCTGCAGGGCAGGCGCGGGCTGTCCCTGTCCGCGACGCCGAACAGCGGCATCTACTTCTTCGCCATGAAGACCGACCGGGCACCGTTCGACAATCCCGACGTGCGCCGGGCGGTCATGCGGATGGTTGACCGTGACGAGCTGGTGAAGGTCGCCCTGGAGGGTCAGGGCGAGGTGTCCAACGACGTGTTCGGCAAGGGTTTCCAGTACTACGCCGACCTGCCCCAGCACACCTACGACCCCGACGAGGTCGGCAGACTGTTGCGGCGCGCGGGGGTGCGTGACCTGTCCTTCGATCTGTTCACCGCGCCGGTCGCGCACGGATTCATCGAAGCGGCACGGCTTTTCGCCGAGCACGCGGGACGCTGCGGTGTCCGGGTGAACGTGGTCATCGGGTCCAAGGACACCTACTACACCGACGCGCTGTCCACCGGTCAGCTGACCATGGGCCAGTCCGGTCCGCTGGCGATCCCGAACCACTTCGCCTCACGCCTGCTGACCGACGCGCCGCAGAACCGCACCAAGTGGTCGGACCGGGAGTTCGACGCCCTCTACGCCAAAGCCCAGGCCACCCCCGGCACCGACGCCCGCGCCGCGATCTACCGCACGATGCACGAGATCCTGCACGACCGGGGCGGATTCGTGTTCTTCGGCACCACGCCGTGGAACAGCGCGGCCCGCGATCGCTTCCAGCAACTGCCCGCCGCCGTGCCGAACTCGCACGGCTGGGCCCGCTTCGACAAGGTGAGCCCCCGATGACCGCGCTGGACGCGGCCCGGGCGCGGTACTGGATCGAGCGCTGGGACCGGCAGCAGGAGCACTACATGCCCGATCGCGAACAGCGCTTCGAGGTGATCGGTGACGTGCTCGACGAACTGCGCGACCGCGACGACCTGCTCATCGTCGACCTCGGCGTGGGTCCGGGCACCCTGGCCCAGCGCCTGCTCGACCGTTTCCCGGCCACGCGGGTGGTCGGGGTCGACGCCGATCCGCTGCTGCTCGGCCTGGCCGAGCTCGCGCTGGGCTCGGCCAGGTTCCGGACCGTGTTCGCCGATCTGCGCGCCGACGGCTGGCTCGAGGCCCTCGAACTGGATCGGGAACCGGACGCCTTCGTCAGCACCACGGCGCTGCACTGGATGAACCGGGAACCGTTGCGTCAGCTCATCGGCACCTGCGCGGCGGCGTTGAAGCCGGGCGGGCTGTTCATCGACGGCGACCACCTCTACGAGGGCCCAACGGGAACCCGGCTGGACGCGCTGGGCAAGGCCATGACCGCCCGGCGCGCCCAGCGGCAGGGCACCGCCGCGTCCGAGGACTGGGCCCAGTGGTGGGACGCGGTGGCCCGAGCGCCCGAGCTGGCCGAGTTGGTCCGCCTGCGCGACGGCGGTTTCGAGCACACCGTGCACGATCGGCCGACAGTGCACGACTACGTCGAGTTCGCCAGGGCGGCGGGTTTCGCCGAGGCGGGCGTGCTGTGGCAGTACGGCGACGACCGCGTCGTGGTCGGTATCCGGTAGCGCCGGTGTCCGCGCCGTTCGCCCGGTTCCTGCTGCGCCGCACCGTCATCGGGATCGGGCAGCTGTTGGTGCTGGCGGTGCTGGTGTTCGCGCTGTCGCTGCTACTGCCGGGTGACGCGGCCGATGTGCAGAGCAACGATGTGCTCGGCGCGGAACAGCGGGCGGCGGCCCGGGAACTGATGGGTTTGGACGTGGCCCCGGTCGAACGGTTCCTGCACTGGCTCGGTGGCGCGCTGACCGGCGATTTCGGGGTGTCGTACGCCAACGGGGACAGTGTCGTCAGCGTGATCGCCGATCCGTTCCGCACCACCGCCCTGCTGGCCGTGCTGGCGGTGGTGCTGCTGATCCCGGTCGCCGTCACGGCGGGGTTCGCCGCCGGGCTGCGGCCGGGCTCGTGGTGCGACCGGATCGTCACCGCCGTCGGGATCGGCCTGGACTCCATCCCCGACTTCGTGCTGGCGGTACTGCTGGTGAGCTATGTCGCGCTCGAGCTGGATCTGCTGCCCGCCACCTTCCTCGGCACCGATCTCGACGCGCTGCTGGACCGGCCGGAGTATCTGGTGCTGCCGCTGGTGGTGATGGTCGCGCGGGTCGCGGCGCCGCTGGCCCGGCTGGTCCGCGCCGGGGTGATCGATGTGCTCGACCAGCCCTATGTCGCGCAGGCGCGGCGGCTCGGGGTCGGGCGGTTGTCGCTGCTGGCCCGGCATGTGGCTCCCAACGCGCTCGCGCCCGCCATGCAGGAACTCGGCCGCACCGGCGACGGCCTGCTCTCGGGTGTCCTCATCGTGGAGGCGGTGTTCGTGGTGCCCGGGATCGCCTCGGCGCTCATCGGCGCCATCGGCAATCGCGACGACCCGGTGATCCTGGCCATCGTGGCGATCACCGGGGTGGTCGCCATCGCGATCAACACCGTCATCGATATCGCCGGGCAGCGCATGGTGCCCCGGTCGGCCGAGGGAGCGAGTCGATGACGATCCGGCGCGGGATCTACGCGAGTTGTGTACTGGTGCCGCTGCTCGTCGCGTTCGTGGGCCCGGTGTTCGCCCGCTGGGCGCCTCAGCACCGGCAGGCGCCGTTCGGTCCGTCGGAGTGGTCGCCGTTCGGCACCGACCGGCTCGGCCGCGACGTACTGGCCGCCGCCCTCACCGGTGGACGCACCTTCCTTCTCGTCGCCGCCGTGACCGTCCTGGTCGCCTACGTGGTGGGTGCGGTGATCGGTCTCGCCGCGGCGGCGAGCCCGCGCGCGTGGGTCGACGAGTTGCTCATGCGGCCGATGGATGTGCTGCTGTGTCTGCCGTCGCTGCTCATCATCATGGTCGCCGCGCTGCGCACACGCGGTTCGGCGGTGGCCATCGCGTGCGCGATCGGGTTCGCGTTGCTCGCCCCGATCACCCGGTTCGTCCGGATGGCGGCGCGCGCGACCGTGCGCGGCCCGGTCATGGACGCTCTGCGGATGCAGGGTGAGTCGCGCGCGTTCCGCTACGGCGACTACGTGGTCGGCACGCTGGCCCGGCCCATCGCCGCGGACATGGCCTTGCGCTTCACCGCCGCCGTCTACTTCCTGGCTTCGGCCAATTTCCTGGGCCTCGGTTTCGACACCACCTCCACCGACTGGGCGGTGTCGGTCGCGGCCAACAAGGACGCGCTGACCCTCGCGCCGTGGTCGGTCGCGCTGCCCGCGGGACTGATCGTGCTGTTGATCGTCGGCATCAATCTGCTCTGTGACGACCTGCTGTCGGACCCGCGCACCCTGTCCGCGCGCCGGATGATCGGGACCGGCCGCGATGTCTGAACCGCTGCTGCGCGTGCGCGCTCTGCGCATCGGCGCCGGGAAGACCGTGCTCGTCGACGAGGTCGACCTGGAGATCCGCGCCGGGGAGATCGTCACGCTGTTCGGCCCGTCGGGCGCGGGCAAGACCACCCTCGCCACCGCCCTGGCGGGCAGCACCGCCGCCGGGCTCACCGTCTCGGGCCGGATCGACCGCCGCGACGGGGTGCGGGTCGGCTACCTCCCCCAGGACGCGGCCGCGACCCTGAATCCCGCCCGCCGCATCGGCACGGCCCTGGCCGAGCTCGACCGGTTACGCGCGCGCCGCAGCGGTCTCCCCCGCCCCGGGCGTCGGGATCGCCGCCGCCACCTCGCCACGATCCTGACGGCGGCCGCCTTCACCGTCGACCCGGCCGACCTCGACGCACTGCTCCGTCGCTACCCGTTCGAGTTCTCCGGCGGCGAGCGCGCCCGCCTCGCCCTGGCCCAGGTCCTCACCTTCGACCCCGATGTACTCGTGGTGGACGAACCGACCGTCGGACTCGACCCGATCGCCCGCGCCACCCTGCTGTCGGGCCTGGCCGGGCTCCGGCAGACGGGCACCGCGATCGTGCTCGTCACCCACGACGCGCAGGCCGCCGAAGCCATCAGCGACCGTGTCCTTTTCGTGCGGGACGGGCGGGTGTCCAGCACCGGTGACCTCCCCCGGACGGCGGCACCCACCGTCCGGCCGTCACGGCCCGCGACCGCACCCGTGCTTCGAGTGCGGGAACTGTCGGTGTCGCACCGCGATTCGCCCACGATCCGCGCGCTCGACCTCGACCTGCGCCACGGCGAACTGCTCGGCATGATCGGGATGTCGGGTGCGGGCAAGTCGACGATCGGCCGGTGCGTCGCCGGACTCGCCCAGCCCGATCACGGCGAGATCCGACTCGGTGACGATCCGCTGCCGCCCCTGCGTCGCCGCTCGCGGGCCCAGATCGCCGCCGTGCAATACGTCTGGCAGGAATCGGCCGCCTCGTTCGACCCGCGCCGACCGGTCCTCGACCAGGTCGCCGCCACCGCCCTCCGGCTGCGGGGACTACGCCGCGCCGACGCGCGGGACGAGGCCCTCGAACTGCTGCGAGCCCTCGACCTCGACGCCGAGCAGGCCCGGCGCCACCCGGCCGGGCTCTCCGGCGGCCAGCTCCAACGGGCCGCGCTGGCCCGAGCGCTGGGCGCGCATCCCCGCGTGCTCGTCTGCGACGAGATCACCACCGCCCTGGATCAGCCGTTGGCGCAACGGATTCTGGACCACCTCGACGACTACCGACAGCGCACCGGTGCCGCGATTCTGCTCATCAGCCACGATCTGTCCGCCCTGTTCGCCCGCGCCGACCGGATCGCGGTCCTGGACGACGGCCAGCTCACCGAGATCGGCACCCCGGCTGACGTCCTGGCCCCGCCGGTGGCGCCGATCCTGGCCGGACTCCACCCGGTCCCCGACCGCGAGAGCGTCACGGCTGGCAGGATCGAGGCGTGGATACCGCGAACCTGACCCGCTCCGAGACCGCCGCGCGTTCGGCCGCGGTCACCGTCGGCGACTACCGGGTGGAACTGGACCTCTCGGCCGCGACCGACCAGGACCGTCCCGGCTTCTCCACCGTCACGACCGTGCGGTTCGACGCCACCACGCCACGCACGTGGCTCGATTTCCTCGGTCTCGCGGTCGACTCGGTGACGCTCAACGGCCGCGACCTCCCCGTCGACTACGACGGTGCGCGGCTGACCCTGGACGGCCTGGCCGACAGCAACGAGGTCGTCGTCCGGGCCACCGCCGCCTACAGCCGCTCCGGCGAGGGGCTGCACCGCTTCCTCGATCCGGTCGACGGCGCCACCTACCTCTACACCCAGTACGAGCCCGCCGACGCCCGCCGGGTTTTCGCCTGCTTCGAACAGCCGGACATGAAGGCACCGTTCACCTTCGTCGTCACCGCGCCCGCCGGATGGGAGGTGCTGTCGAACCGGCCCGCCGCCGCGGTCGAGCCCGTCGACGCCGGGCAGCGCGTCGAGTTCTCCCCCACCCTGCCGATCTCCACCTATCTCACCGCCATCGCGGCCGGTCCGTATCACCGGGTCGAATCCGCGTGGGCGCGCGACGATCTCACCGTCGACCTCGGCGTGCTGTGCCGGGCCTCGCTGGCCCACCATCTCGACGCCGACACCGTGCTCACCGTGACGAAGCAGGGTCTGGACTTCTTCGCCGAGCAGTTCGACTACCCGTATCCGTGGGGCAAGTACGACCAGATCTTCGTTCCCGAATACAATCTGGGCGCCATGGAGAATCCCGGCCTGGTCACCTTCACCGAGGCGTATGTGTTCCGTGGCGCGGCCACCGCCGCGCAATACGAGGCCAGGGCGAACACGATCCTGCACGAGATGGCGCACATGTGGTTCGGCGATCTGGTCACCATGGTGTGGTGGGACGACCTGTGGCTCAAGGAATCCTTCGCCGACTACATGGGTGCCCTGGCCAGCGCCGAGGCCACCGAGTGGACCGACGCGTGGGTCGCCTTCGCCAATCGCCGCAAGGCGTGGGCGTATTCGCAGGACCAGCTGCCCACCACCCATCCGATCGTCGCCGACATCACCGATCTCGAGGCCGCCAAACTCAACTTCGACGGCATCACCTACGCCAAGGGCGCCAGCGTGCTCAAGCAGCTGGTCGCCTACGTCGGACGTGAGGCGTTCTTCGCCGGTGCCCGCCGCTACTTCCGCACCCACGCGTTCGGCAACACCGCTCTGGCCGACCTGCTCACGGAACTGTCGGCGGAATCGGGACGGGACCTGACCGAATGGGCCGCCGCCTGGTTGCAGACCACCGGCATGTCCACCCTCACCCTCGACGGCGACGCCATCACGCAGACCGATCCGCGCCCGCACCGCCTCGCCGTCGGCCTCTACGACTTCGACGACGCGGGCGATCTGGTCCGCCGCGAGCGCGTGGAACTCGACCTCGTCGACGAACGCACCCCGGTCGATCTCGCGCCCGCCCCGCTGCGACTGCTCAACGACGGCGACCTCACCTATGCCAAGGTCCGCCTCGATTCGGCCTCGCTGGACACCGTCGAGCAGTCCCTCGATCGGGTCACCGATCCCCTGGCCAGGGGCCTGATCTGGTCGGCGCTGTGGAATGCCACCCGCGACGGCGAGCTGTCGGTCGAGCGGTATCTGCGCATGGCCCGCGACTTCGCCCCCGCCGAGCCGAACACCGCGCTGCTGTCGGCCGTGCTGGCCAACGCGTCCTTCGCCATCGCCCACTATCTGCCCGCCGAGCCGCGACAGCGGTGGCAGCGCGAATGGCTCGAATCCTGCTGGAACGCCCTGTCTTCCGCGACACCCGGCTCCGGCACCCAGCTGGCCATGGCCCGCGCGACGGCGGCCGCCGCCACCTCCGACGCGGCCCGCGCCACCGAGATCCGCGCCCTGCTGCGCGGCGATCGGCCCGCCCCCGAGGGCTTGGCACTGGACCCCGACCTGCGCTGGGCGCTGTGGACGGCCCTGGCCGCGACCGGCCACGCGGACGCGGCCGACCTCGACGCCGAGCTGAGCCACGACGACACCGCCTCGGGCCGCACCGCGCACCGCCGGGCGCTGGCCGCCCGCCCGGAGGCCGCGGTGAAGAAGGCCGCGTGGGAGGCCGCCCTGCACGACGCCACTCTCACCAACGACCATCTCGACGCCGAGATCGCCGGATTCCGGGCCGCCGACCGCCGCGACCTGATCGCCCGCTACGACACCGGCTATTTCGCGGCGCTGCGCGAGGTCTGGGACCAGCGCAGTATCGAGCTCGCCCGGCGCGTCGTGCTGGGTCTGTTCCCCGCCGCCGACACGCTCGACGACGTGGACGCCTGGCTCGCCGCGAACGCCGACGCGCCGGGCGCGCTGCGTCGCCTGGTGATCGAACAGCGCGACCAGCTGGCTCGTGCGCTGCGGGTGCGCGAGCGAGAGGCGGCCCGGTAGCCACGCGTATGCTGAACGCGATGACACCGGGCGACCCCCGGCTCGAACGATCGCCACGACGAAAGTGACCCGATCATGACCGAGAATCCCGCAGGGCAGACCATCACCAGCGCCCTCCTGCATCGCCTGCTCAACACGACCTCCGCCGACGCGCGCCTGGTCCTGACCGAAGGCCATGTCGAGGTCAGGACCGGTCCCGATGTCGGTGACGGCGGCCTGGTGGTGGTCACCCGCGCCGATCTGCTCGGTCAGGTCGGCGATCCGCCCGACGACCGCGCCCTGGCCGAACAGGCCGCGCTGCTCGACAGCAATATCGGACTCATGGGCGCCTGAGCGGACCCTACTGCCCGGAGCGCTCCCGGATCTCGGTGACGATGGCCGAGAAGTCCCGTCCGGCGGCGGTCTGGGCGAACCGGTCGTAGATGGCGGCGGCCAGCTCACCGAGCTGCCCGTCGATCCCGTTGGCGCGCAGCGCGTTCGCGGCCAACGTGAGATCCTTCGACATCAGCGCGGTGGCGAAACCGGGCTGGTAGTCGTTGTTGGCCGGGCTGGCGGGCACGGGTCCGGGCACCGGGCAGTAGCTGGTGAGCGCCCAGCTCTGGCCCGACGCGGTCGAGACCACGTCGAAGAACGACTGGTGACTCAAGCCCAGCTTCTCCCCCAGCACCAGCGCCTCGGACAGCCCGATCATGGAGATGCCGAGCAGCATGTTGTTGCAGATCTTGGCGGCCTGGCCGACCCCGGCGTCACCGCAGTGCACCACCTTGCCGCCCATCACCTCGAGCACCTCGAGCCCGTCGGCGAAATCGGCGGGCGCGCCACCCACCATGAAGGTGAGGGTACCCGCGGTCGCCCCGGCGACACCGCCGGAGACGGGAGCGTCCAGTGGCCGGTGACCGGCCGAGACCGCCTGTTCCGCAGCGGCTTTCGCATCCGCGACATCGATCGTCGAGCAGTCGATGAACAGCGTGCCGGGCCGGGCGGCCGGGAGCAGTTCGGTGTAGACGTCGAGCACCAGCTTGCCATTGGGCAGCATGGTGATCACCACATCGCGGTCGCGCGCGGCCTCGGCGGCGGTGGTGACCACGGTGGCGCCGTCGGCCCGCGCCTGGTCCCGGGCGGCGGGCACCGGGTCGAAGGCGAGCACATCGTGGCCCGCCGCGACCAGATTGGCCGCCATCGGCGCGCCCATGTGGCCCAGGCCGAGGAAACCGATCGTCTTCTTCGTCATGCCCGCACCTCCGGGGTGGTCACGTCCAGTTCGGCCGGTCCGAGCGCGGCGAAGTAGGCCGCCACCCGCTGGTCGGAGACCTCGGCGAGGGTAGCGGGCCGCCACTTCGGTGTCCGGTCCTTGTCGATCACCTGCGCGCGGATGCCTTCGACCAGGTCGTGGGAGCCCAGCGAGGCGATCGAGACGCGGTACTCCTGGCGCAGCGTGTCCTCGAGGCTGCCGAGTGCGCGGGCGGCGCGCAGGGCCCGCAGCGTGACCTTCAGCGCCACCGGCGATTTGGCGAGGATGTCGGTGGCCGCCGCGGCCGCTTCGGGCGAGCCCTCCGCTTGGAGCGCGGCAACGATCTCCTCGACCGTGTCCGCGCGGTAGCAGGTGTCGATCCAGCCGCGCTGTGCCTCCAGCGGCGAGGCCGGGGCCTCCTGCGCGAACTTCGCGATCGCGGCCTCGACGGTCTCGGTGCGCAGGGTGTCCAGCAGCTCGGGCACCGCCTCGGCGGGCACGAAGTGGTCGGCGAAACCGGCGGCGATGGCGTCACCGGCGGTCATCCGGGCCGTGGTCAGCGCGACGTGCGTGCCGATCTCGCCGGGTGTGCGCGCCAGCAGGTAGGTGCCGCCGACATCGGGGACGAACCCGATCCCGACCTCGGGCATGCCGATGCGGGAGCGCTCGGTGACGATGCGGTGACTGCCGTGCGCCGACAGGCCGACCCCGCCACCCATCACCAGGCCGTCCATGATCACCACGTACGGCTTCGGGAAGCCGCCGATCAGCGCGTTGAGGATGTATTCGTCGCGCCAGAACTTCCCCGTCGGCGAGCTCGCGCCCGCGGTGCCGGTCTTCGCGTCGGCGTGGATGGCGACGATATCGCCGCCCGCGCACAGCCCACGCTCCCCGGCGCCGGTGACCACCACGGCCCGCACCGCGTCGTCGTCGGCCCACGAACGCAGCGCGTCCAGGATCGCCAGTGCCATCGGATGGTTCAGGGCGTTGATGGCCCTGGGCCGGTTGAGGGTGATGCGGCCGAGCCCGTCGGAGACGGTGATCAGCACTTCGGGTTCGTCGGTCATGCCGCTCCTGTCAGCGAGCGGGCCACGACCACTCGCATGATTTCGTTGGTGCCCTCGAGGATCTGGTGGACCCGCAGGTCACGCACGATCTTCTCCAGGCCGTATTCGTGCAGGTAGCCGTAGCCACCGTGCAGTTGCAAGGCTTTGTTCGCCACCTCGAAGCCGACATCGGTGGCGAAGCGCTTGGCCATCGCGCACAGTTCCACCTTGTCGGCGGCGTCCGCGTCCAGGGCCGCGGCGGCGCGCCACAGCAGCGTACGCGCCGCCTCCAGTTCGGTGCGCATGTCGGCCAGCTCGAACTGCAGGGCCTCGTTGCGGGCCAGCGGCTTGCCGAAGGCGTGCCGTTGCGCGAGATAGCCGACGGTCTTGTCCAGCGCGGCCTGGGCCCCGCCGATCGAGCACGCCGCGATATTGAGTCTGCCGCCGTTGAGCCCGTTCATGGCGATGGAGAAGCCAGCGCCCTCCGCGCCGAGCAGGTTCGCGACCGGCACGCGGGCGCCGTCGAGCACGACCTGTCGGGTGGGCTGGGCGTTCCAGCCCATCTTGCGCTCGTTGGGACCGACCGTCAGGCCGGGGGTGTCGGCGGGCACGATCAGCGCCGAGATGCCGCGCGGCCCGTCCTGGCCGGTGCGGACCATCATCACGTACACATCGTTGGCGCCCGCGCCGGAGATGAACTGTTTGGCGCCGGTGAGCACGTAGTCGTCGCCGTCGCGCACGGCCTTGGTGCTCAGCGCCGCCGCGTCGGAGCCGACACCGGGTTCGGTGAGCGCGTAGCTGCCCAACAGTTCCATCGACGACATCCCCGGCAGCCAGCGGTGCCGCTGCTGTTCGGTGCCGTAGGCGTCGATCATCCACGCCGCCATGTTGTGGATGGAGATGTAGGCCGCCACGGCCGGGCATCCGGTCGAGAGCTGCTCGAAGATCCGGACCGCGTCCAGGCGGCGCAGCGCGGAGCCCCCCACCTCCTCGCGGACGTAGATCCCGCCGAAGCCGACCGGGCCCGCCTTGCGCAGGACGTCGACCGGAAAGTGCTTGCGTTCATCCCATTCCAGCGCGTTGGGCGCGAGGAACTCGTCGGCGAACTGGCGAGCGGTGTCCCCGATCGCGCGTTCGTCGGCATCGAGAGTGAACATGGCCGCCTCAGTCCATCGTCGGGATGACGAAGGCGTTGGATTCCTTGAGTCCGGCGGGCCAACGCTGGGTCACGGTCTTGGTCTTGGTGTAGAAGCGGATCGAGTCCGGGCCGTGCTGATTGAGGTCGCCGAAACCCGAGCCCTTCCAGCCGCCGAAGGTGAAGTAGGCGATCGGCACCGGGATCGGCACGTTCACCCCGACCATGCCCACCTGCACCCGCGAGGCGAAGTCACGGGCGGTGTCGCCGTCCCGGGTGAAGATCGCCACGCCGTTGCCGTACTGGTGCTCGTCGACCAGGCGCAGCGCCTGCTCGTAGTCACCCGCGCGCACCACCGTCAGGACGGGTCCGAAGATCTCCTCCTGGTAGATCCGCATGTCGGCGGTGACCTTGTCGAACAGGCTCGCGCCGACGAAGAAGCCGTTCTCGGCGCCGTCCACGGTCAGCCCGCGACCGTCGACCACCAGTTCGGCGCCCTCGTCGATCCCGATCTGCACATAGCCGTTCACCCGGTCCACGCCGTCGGCGCCGACCAGCGGGCCGAAATCGGCGCCGGAGTCGTCGGAGCGGCCCACATTGAGCTTGCGGACCTTCTCGGTCAGCTTCTCGACCAGCCGATCGGCGGTCTCCTCCCCCACCGGCACGGCCACCGACAGCGCCATGCAGCGCTCACCGGCCGAGCCGTAGGCCGCGCCGACGAGCTGCTCGGCGACATCGTCGAGATCGGCGTCGGGCATCACGATCGCGTGGTTCTTGGCGCCACCGAAACACTGGGCGCGCTTGCCGTTGGCGGTCGCGGTCTCGTAGATGTACTGCGCGATCGGGGTCGAGCCGACGAAGCCGACCGCCTTGATCCTCGGGTCGCGCAGGATCGTGTCCACGGCCTCCTTGCCGCCGTTGACCACGTTGAACACCCCCGGCGGCAGCCCCGCCTCGACGAACAGCTCGGCCAGCCGCAGCGGCACCGAGGGATCGCGCTCGGACGGCTTGAGCACGAACGCGTTACCGCAGGCCAGCGCCGGGCCCGCCTTCCACAGCGGGATCATGGCCGGGAAGTTGAACGGGGTGATGCCCGCGACGACACCGAGCGGCTGCCGCATCGAGTACACGTCGATGCCGGTACCCGCGCTCTCGGTGTACTCGCCCTTGAGCAGATGCGGGATGCCCACGGCGAACTCGATGACCTCGAGGCCGCGCTGGATGTCACCCTTCGCGTCGGCCAGGGTCTTGCCGTGCTCGGAGGACAGCAGCGCGGCCAGGCTGTCGATCTCGTCGTTGACCAGGGTCAGGAACTTCATCAGCACCCTGGCGCGCTTCTGCGGGTTGAACGCCGCCCAGATCGGCTGGGCCGCGGCCGCGTCGGCGATCGCGGCCTCGACCTCGGCCGCGTTCGCCAACGGCACCCGCGCCTGCACCTGCCCGAGATTCGGGTCGAACACGTCACCGAAGGCGCCGGAGGTGCCCTGGACGTGGGTTCCGCCGAGAAAATGCGTCAGTTCGCGAACCATCAAAGTCCTGTTCGTCGGGTGTGCGCGAGGCGCACAGAGTCGGAGGTGATCCGATAGTTGGATGTCCAATCAATGGATACGATGACCTACCGACGCCCCCTTGTCAATGGCCCGCACGCACCTATTGACATCTCGCCAACAGCCTCGCCATTCTGGTGCCACGCACATCCACAATTGAGGAGAACTCGATGAGCACCGTCGACACCGAGCCCGGCACCGCCGCCGACTCGGAGCTGCAGGATCTGGCCCAGCTGGCCCGCACCTTCTTCACCGAGACCGTCGCGCCGCACCGCGAGGAGTTCGCCGCGCGCGGCTACCCCAGCCGCGAGGTCTATCGCCGGGCCGGTGAGCTGGGCCTGCTGTGCATGTCGGTGCCCGAGGAATACGGCGGCGGGGGCGGCACCTTCGCGCACGAGGCGGTGCTGTTCACCGAGCAGGTGCGCGGCGGCGACTCCTCGATGCAGCTCGGCGTGCACACCGGCATCGTGCCGCACTACCTGCTGGCCTACGCCTCGAAGGAGAACAAGAAGCGCTGGCTGCCGAAACTCGCCTCGGGCGAGTGGATCGGCGCCATCGCCATGACCGAGCCGGGCACCGGGTCCGATTTGCAGAACATCGCCACCAAGGCGATCGAGGACGGCGACGACTACCTGATCACCGGCGCCAAGACGTTCATCTCCAACGGCCGCAACTGCGATCTGCTCATCATCGCGGTCAAAACGGACCCGTCGCAGGGCGCCAAGGGCGTCTCGCTGGTGGTCGCCGAGGTCTCCGACGACACCCCGGGTTTCGAGCGCGGCAGGCTGCTCAAGAAGATCGGCCAGAAGGGCCAGGACACCACCGAGCTGTTCTTCGACGGGCTGCGGGTGCCGCGCGCCAATCTGCTCGGCACCGCCGAGGGCCAGGGGTTCGTCCAGCTCATGCAGCAGCTCCCGCAGGAGCGGCTGATCTGCGGTGTCGCGGCGGCGGCCGCCATCGAGACCGCGGTCGCCGAGACACTGAGCTACGTCAAGCAGCGCAACGCCTTCGGTAAACCGCTGTTCGCCCTGCAGAACACCCGTTTCGAGCTGGCCGAGTGCGCGACGATCGCCGAGGTGGTCCGCACCTTCGTCGACGCCGCCGTCGACAAACACCTGCGTGGCGTGCTGGATGTGAAGACCGCCGCCATGGTCAAGTACTGGACCACCGAGCAGCAGACCCAGGTGATCGACCGGTGCGTCCAGCTGCACGGCGGTTACGGCTACATGGAGGAGTATCCGATCGCCCGGATGTGGGCCGACGGGCGCATCTCGCGCATCTACGCGGGCGCCAACGAGGTCATGAAGGACCTCATCGCCCGCTTCCTCTGACCGGAAAGACGAACGGCGCCACCGGAATTCCGGTGGCGCCGTCTCCGTCGTGGCTCAGGCCGCGCGGCCCTCGTGCAGCGCGGTGACCACGGCCACCGACACGGCCGACAGCGCCGCGATGACGGCGCCGCCGAGGACGACCGCCGCGCCCGCGACCGTGAACTGGTCCCAGCCGATCATCAGCGCGGCCACACCCAGCACCACCAGCACCGCGTCGGCGGCGACCGAGGACAGAACGGCGCGGTCGTCGCGCAGCAGCCGCGGGGTCGTCGCGACCGTGGCCAGACCCAGCGCGATCGAGACCGCGCCGACGATCGCGAGGACGGGCGCGGCCATGCCGGTGCCCGCGTCGAATCCGGCGATCAGCGCGCCGAGCGCGACGAGGCCGAACAGGACACGCACGGCGCCGATGCCGCGCAGCGCCGTGGCGGGCACCTCGACGGGTCCCCGATCGGCCGCGGGACGGGTCGCGTAGGTCATCCGGACATCTGCCACCTGGCTGGTCATCTCGCACTCCTTCGCTTTTTCACACCTGCGTGCAATTGCACCCTGTTGTGAAAGTACGCCCGTTGCACACTGATGTGCAAGAGAATGTCGGGGTGGCGTGAATGGACTCACATCGGGTGTGCCCGAGGGTGTTAGCGGGACAGGCGCTGCGCCGCAGCGAGCGCGACCCCGGCCGCGGCGGCCCGGTCGACGCCCGCGGCGATCAGGCAGGCGGTGGCCGCCACCCGGGCCGGGTCCGCGCTGTCCCACTGCCCGTCCTCACGCTGCTTGAGCAACTCGAGCACCACCGCGGTGAACATGCGCGCGATCGCGGCGGGCGGCAGATGATCGGCGAAGATCCCATCGGCCTGGCCGTCCTCGATGACGGTGACCGCGAGCGCGCGCACCGGGGCCAGCCGGTCGGCCGACCGCACGCGCGACTCGGTCTCGTCCAAGCGCAGCAGCAGGCGGAACTCGTCGCCGACCGCCCACAGCGTGATGACCAGATCGGCCACCACCGCGACCGGCGGCTGCGCGCTGTCGATGCCGTCCAGCGCCCGACCGACCTGCTCGAATGCCTCATCGAGCATGCCGTCGATCAGCGCCTCCCTGGTCGGGAAGTGCCCGTACAGCGTCCGGCGCACCATTCCGGCGGCCGCGGCGATGTCCTCCATGCTCGCCGAGGGATTGCGCCGCAACTCGTCCCCGGCCACGGCGACGATGCGCCGCCGATTGGCCAGTGCGCGCGGCCCGAGAGGCGCGGGGAGGGGAGGTGTCGTCGCAGTCACAGGTTTCCTTTCCCCTCCCACCCTCCCACGCTTGCACAACGGTGGGCAAACCCCAGGTCAGCGATCTCGGGCGCCGGGGATCACCGAGCCGAACCCGACCGAGCCCCAGTCACCGGACCCCCAGTCACTCGATCCGCCACCCTTCCCGGCGCAGCCGGTCACGACCAGTTCCTGCGGGGTCCGCAACTGGTCCCCGGTGACCGGCCCGCTCTTCACCCGGAAGTAGATGGTCAAGGTGCCGTCCGCCGCGGCCTCGGGCGCGTTCTCGGCTGCCCGCAGATCGATCGATCCCGCCGTCACGAAGCCCTCGGGCTGCGCATTGGTGTTGTATCGCGCACCAGGGAACGTCGGAATGCCCTCGGCGACCCCGGAGTGCAGGACCGGATCACCCACCCACCGCGCCATCGGCCACGGGATCCCCGAGACCGCCCGCCAAGGGAACGGCATGGTTTCCGGCAGAGTCAGGGCATCGACCATGGCCGGGTCGTTCTCCTCAGCGAACCACCAATCGGGCTGGTAGAACGTGGAATTGGTGTGATTGGTGAGGGTGATCGTCACGGTGCAGTCGTTGTGCGCTTCGCCGACGAGCCGGATGCCGCCGGTCTGCGCGGCCGCCGTCCCGGCCCCGGTCAGAGTTCCCGCCGACAGTGCGGCCAGTGCCAGCGCCGTCGCGGCCCCGGCTCGGTAACGCTCGGTGCCCATCCGGTCCACCTTCCGCCGTGACGGCCAGCGCGACCGTCGCGCATGCCACCCGTTCGCCGCCGATTGCCGAATCTACCGAGGCGCCGATCGGCCACCAAGGACAAACTGGGCGGGCGGTTGTGTCGTGGCCCGACTGTGACAGCGGGTCAGTGGGTGAGGATCGGGACGATGTGGGTGCGGGCGAAGGTGGCGAGGGCTTCGGGGGAGGCGGTGTCGAGGGTGCCGACCGGTTGCAGGATCAGGGAGTGGACCACGCGGCAGGCGACCTCGACGCGGGCGGTGAGGTCGGGGACGGCGGGGAATCTGTTGTCTTCCAGGGCTTTCGCGAGGATTTCGGTGGAGGCCGAGACGGACAGCAGGAAGAAGGTGGCGCCGTCGACCGTCAGCTGGGGCAGGATGCGGTCGGCTTCCAGGGTGAGCAGGCGCTCGACCAGTGGGTGGGCGCGCCAGCGGGTGACGACGGTGGTGAACACGTCCACGACGATGTCGTCGAAGGAGTCGTGGTGGGCCGGGATCTCCTCCAGATCGGCGAGCAGTCGGCGCACCTCGCGGCCGAAGGCGGCGCGCACGACGTCGTCGCGGGAACCGATGCGCCGATAGACGGTGGCGCGGTCCACCTCGGCGGCCTTGGCGATGTCCTCGATCGTCGTCTTGCGCACGCCGACCCGCTCGAACTGCACGAGTGCGGCATCGAGGATGCGTTCTTCGACGGAGTCGGCGGTGGGCGAATCACCCGAGGTCGCGGCGGTGGACAGCACCCCTCGACCGTAGCAGGCCCACCAGATGCAACATTGCGATACTTTTTGTTGCACTGTACGGTCGGTGCATGGCTGATAACAGTGCAACGGCGCGCTCCTATCAGGAAGAAGCGCACGCGATCCAGGCGCGGGATGTGCATTTCGACTTCTCGTCGGTGCCCCTGCACTACATCCCCGGGGAGGTGCTGGCCACGCACGTCACCAACGTGATGCACCTGGTCCTGCCCGAAGGGGAACGGGCGATGGCAACCTGCCTGGCCGAGGCTCTGCCCCACATCGACGACGAGCGGTTGCGGGAGGAGGTCACCGGTTTCATCGGTCAGGAGTCCATGCACGCCAACAGTCACGAGGGCGCGCGCAGGCACCTGCAGTCGATCGGGCTCGATGTGGAGTCCTATGTGTCGGCGGTGGCGTGGCTGGTGGACCGGGTGCTCGGCGATCAGGGCCTGACCGGACGCGCGAAGGAGCAGTGGCTCAGGGAGCGGCTCGGTCTGTTCGCGGGGATGGAGCATTTCACCGCCGTCATCGGCGAGTGGCTGCTGGAGTCGGAGGTGCTGGCCGAACTCGGGATGGATCCGACGATGCTAGATCTGGTGCGCTGGCACGGCGCGGAGGAAGTCGAGCATCGCAGTGTGGTGTTCGACGCGTACATGCACGTCGACGGGGGTTACGCCCGTCGGGTGCGCACCGGCCTGCTGGCCAGTGCGACGCTGCTGCCGCTGTTCGTCGTCTCGACGGCCTATCTCTACCGCCAGGACCCGAGCCCGAACAAGGGCCGGTCCTGGGTCCGGCAGTTCGTGAGCGCGACGGTGCGCGGGGTGATTCCGAGCTTCACCACCTTCGTCACCGAGATGCCGCGGTATCTGCGACCGGGTTTCCATCCCTCCCAGCTGGGTTCGATGGACAACGCGCTGCGGTATCTGGCGCATTCACCGGCGGCGCGCGGGTGAGCGGGGCGACCGTGACCGCGCCCCGTGGCGTGCGCGCGCTCGGCGTCGCCGTCGACGCCTACAAACGGGTGTTCACCCGGCCCGCGCTCTCGCCACCACATCCGGTGCGCCGCACCGGCTTCGACATCGACGCGCGGGTCGAGGCGGTGCGCGCCGAAGCCGAGGACGTGGTGAGCGTGACGCTGCGCCGGGCCGGGGGTGGGCCGCTGCCCGCCTGGCGACCCGGGTCCCATCTCGATGTGTTCCTGCCGTCCGGTCGGCAACGTCAGTATTCGCTGTGTGGCGATCCGAGCGACCGGTACCGGTATCGCGTCGCGGTCCGGCGGATCGCCGACGGCGAGGGCGGCTCGCGGGAGATGCACACGCTGCGCGCGGGTGACCCGGTGCGACTGCGAGGTCCCCGCAACGCCTTCCCCTTCGTCGGGTCCGCGCCGTCGTACCTGTTCGTGGCCGCCGGAATCGGCATCACCCCGATCCTGCCGATGACCCGCGCGGCCGGAACCCGGGGCCGCCTGGTGTATCTGGGCCGCTCCCGGCAGAGCATGCCGTTCCTCGACGAGGTCCCGGCCGACACCGACATCCGGCCCGACGACGAGACCGGCACACCCGACATCCCCGCGCTGCTGGCCACCGCCGCACCGGGCGCCGCGGTCTACGTCTGCGGTCCTCCCCCGGTGCTCGCGCTCGCCCAGCGCACGCTGTTCACCACCAATCCCACCGCCTCGCTGCACACCGAACTGTTCTCGGCCCGCCCGGTGACCGACGGCCGCGCCTTCGACCTCACCCTGGCCCGCACCGGCGTCACGGTCCGGGTGAGTGATACCGAGACCGCGCTCGACGCGATCCGGCGGGTGCGGCCCGATGTCGTCTACTCCTGCCGCCAGGGCTTCTGCGGTACCTGCCGGACCCGCGTCCTCGACGGCGTGGTCGACCACCGCGACCGGCTACTCACCCCCGGCGACCGCGCCGATCATCTGCTCACCTGCGTGTCCCGCGCCGACGGCGCCGCGCTCACGCTGGACCTCTGACCGCGAAAGGCCCGGTCTCCCATGACCACAGAACACAGGCACATCGTCGTGCTCGGCGCCGGTTTCGGCGGCCTCGGGCTGACCATCAAACTCCGCGAGGCGGGCTTCGACGACATCGTCGTCCTGGACCGCGCCGACGAACTCGGCGGCACCTGGCAGGCCAACACCTACCCCGGGTGCGCCTGCGACGTGCCCTCGCAGCTCTACAGCTACTCCTTCGCCCCCAACCCGAACTGGTCGCGGACCTACGGCAAGCAGCCCGAGATCCTGAACTACCTCCGCACCGTCGCCGAACGCCACGACATCGTGCGGCACCTGCGTCTGGGCACCGAACTGCTGGACGCGCGCTGGGACGACGAGCACGCGATCTGGCGGATCGAGACCTCACGCGGCGCCCTCACCGCCGACTACTTCCTCGCCGCCGCGGGCATCTTCGCCGAGGCCAAGTACCCGTCGCTGCCCGGGCTGGAGTCCTTCGCGGGCAAGACCTTCCATTCCCTGCACTGGGATCACAGCCACGAGCTGACCGGCGAACGGGTCGCGGTGATCGGTACGGGCGCCTCGGCGGTGCAGTTCGTGCCGGAGATCCAGCCGAAGGTCGAGTCGCTGACGGTGTTCCAGCGCTCGGCACCGTGGATCGTGCCGCGCATGGACCGACCCACCCTGGGTCTGGAACGCCTGCTGCTGCGCCGTCTTCCGCTGGCGCAGAAAGCGATTCGTGGCACGTGGTACACCCTCATCGAGGGGTTCGGGCTGGTCGGATTCGTGGACACCCGCTTCCGGCACCCCTACGAGTTGCTCGGCAGGCTCCAGTTGCGCCGCCAGATCACCGACCCGCGTCTGCGGGCCACCGTCACGCCGGACTACATGATCGGCTGTAAGCGCGCGATCTTCTCCGACGCGTATCTGCCCGCCCTCGACCAGGACAATGTCGAGGTGGTGACCGACGGCATCGCCGAGGTGCGGCCGCATTCGATCGTGACCCGCGCGGGCGCGGAGATCCCGGTCGACACCATCATCTACGGCACCGGATTCACCTCGCTGCCCACCGCGTTCGAGCGGATCACCGGCCGCGACGGTCGATCCATCGCCGACCTGTACGCCGAACGCCCCCAGACCTATCTGGGCGCCGCCCTCGCCGGTTTCCCCAACTTCTTCTGCACGCTGGGCCCCTTCGGTGCTGCCGGGAACCAGTCGGCGATCTACATGATCGAGTCGCAGATCGCCTACATCGTCGACGCGCTGCGCACCCTGCGTGCCACCGGTCGGCACCGGGTGGAGGTGCGTGAGCGGGCACAGGAGGCGTTCGTCGCCGAGATGCGCACCCGCAGCGCCGACACGGTGTGGCTCACCGGCGGCTGCGAGAGCTACTACACCACGGCCGAGGGCGGCAACGCCGGTCTGTATCCGAACTGGAGTTTCGAATATCGCCGCCGCACACGGCGATTCGATGCCGCGAACTACGAGGTGTCCGCGTGATGGGGCTGCCGCTGCCGGACCGCTGGTTCGGCGATTCCTACCCCGTGCGCGGCAAGGTCGTGCTGATCACCGGCGCGGGCCAGGGCATCGGGCGCGAACTCGCCCATGTCCTGTCCGACCGGGGTGCCGTGCTCGTCCTGGTCGACATCGACGCGGAGGCGGCCGAGCGCACCGCCCGTGAACTGGGGACAACGGCCTTCGGGATCGGCGCCGATGTCGCCGACCGGGCCCAGATGCGTGCCGCCGTCGCAGCGGTGCTCGACCGCTTCGGCCGTCTCGACGTGGTGGTGGCCAACGCGGGCGTGACACCGGTCCCGGCGACCGTGCGCACCATGGACCCGGCGGACTTCGACCGGGTGGTGGCCATCAACCTGACCGGGGTGTTCAACACCGTGCACCCCGCGCTCGACCACATCGTGCGCCGCCGTGGACACGTCGTGGTGGTGTCCTCGTGCGCGGCCTTCGCGCCGGGCATGGGCGGTTCGCCGTACATGCTCACCAAGGCCGCCGTCGAACAGTTCGGCCGCGCGTTGCGCGTGGAACTGGCCGCGAGCGGTGCCAGCGCGGGCGTGGCCTACTTCGGCGTCGTCGACACCGCCATGACCCACGACATGCTCGACGCCGACGAGCTCGGCCGCGAACTCGACAGTCTGCTGCCCTGGCCCCTCGATGTGCGGATCAGCGCCGCGCACGCCGCGCGCACCCTCGCCGACGGCATCGCCCGCCGCGCGCCCCGCACGATCGCTCCGCGCGGCTGGGAGCCCTACGCGCTGCTGCGTGGGGCGATCAATGTGGTCCTCGACAGCAGACTCGCCGCGGACACGCGGGTGCACGAACTGGTACGCGCGATCGAGAGCCGCCGATGACCAGCGGGCGCAGATCCGAGCGCGCCCAACCGATCCCGCGAACACCGCGTCTCGCAGACCTCCATCAGAAAGCGCTTGCCTCGTGAGCATTCCCCGCCCCGACACCCTGCCCGCCGCCTTCCAGCACACCGCGTCGATCGCTCCCGCCGCGGTCGCCCTGCGCACGCCCGGCGACACCCACACGCTGACCTGGGCCGACTACGCCGCGCGGGTGCGCGCGGTCGCCGCCGGACTGGCCGGGCTCGGTGTGCGCCGCGGCGACACCGTCGCGCTGATGATGAGCAACCGGGTGGACTTCTATCCCTTGGAGGTCGGCGCTCAGCACCTCGGCGCCACCTCCTTCTCGGTGTACAACACCCTGTCCCCAGACCAGCTCGCCCACGTACTCACCGACGCCGGTGCGCGCGTGGTGATCTGCGAACCGCAATACGCGAAAGCCGTCGCCGCCGTCGGCGCGGAGATCGAGCACATCGTCTGTGTCGACGACGCTCCCGAGGGCACCCTGTCGGTGGCCGAACTGCTCGCCGCCGCGCCCACCGACTTCGACTTCGACGCCGCCTGGCGGGCCGTCCGACCCGAGGACGTGGCCACCCTCATCTACACCTCCGGCACCACCGGCGCGCCCAAGGGCGTCGAGACCACCCACGCCGCCCTGCTGTTCCAGGTCCGCGGGATCGCCGAGGTACTCGGTATCGAATTCGGTGACACCATCACCTCGTTCATGCCCACCGCCCACATCGCCGACCGGCTCACCGCGCTCTACGTGCAGGAGGTGCTCGGCACCCAGGTGACCACGGTCGGTGACGCCAAGCAGATCGCCGCCGCGCTGGTGGACCTGCGTCCGACCGTGTGGGGCGCCGTGCCGCGCGTGTGGGAGAAACTCATGGCCGCCATGGAGTTCCAGGTGGCCGCCGAGCCCGACGAGAACCGCCGCGCGGCGCTGCGGTGGGCGCTGTCGGTGGCGGCGCGACGCAGCGAACACCAGCTGGCGGGCGAACCCGTGCCCGCCGAACTCGCCGCCGAATGGGCCCGGGCCGACGAACTCGTCCTCGGCAAGCTGCGGGCCGCGCTCGGGCTGGACCGGGTGCGCTGGGCGCTGTCGGGTGCGGCCCCGATCCCACCGCGGACGCTCGGGTTCTTCGCCGGGCTCGGCATCCCGATCGCGGAGATCTGGGGGATGTCGGAGCTGGCGTGCATCTGTAGCGTCAGCCATCCGCGCGACGCCGTGCTCGGCACCGTCGGGAAACTGCTGCCCGGCATGGAATCCCGGGTGGCCGCCGACGGTGAGTTGCTCGTGCGTGGGCCGCTGGTGATGAAGGGGTATCGCGGCAGGCCGGAGCAGACGGCCGAGACGATCGATGCCGAGGGCTGGTTGCGCACCGGCGACATCGTCAGCGTCGACGACGCCGGATACCTGCGGGTGGTCGACCGTAAGAAGGAGATGATCATCAACGCGGCGGGCAAGAACATGTCGCCGACCACCATCGAGAACGCCGTCAAGGCCGCCACCCCGCTCATCGGCACGATGGCCGTGCTCGGCGACGGCAGGCCCTACAACACCGCCCTGATCGTCCTGGACGCCGAATCCGCCGAACCCTACGCCCGCGCGCACGGCCTCGCCGACGCCTCCGCCGCGGCGCTGGCGGCCGACCCCGGCGTGCGCGCCGCCATCCGATCCGGCGTCCGCGACGGCAATGCCGCGCTGTCGCGGGTGGAGCAGGTCAAACGCTTCCGCATCCTGTCGGACTTCTGGGAAGCGGGCGGCGACGAGGTGACCCTCACCCTCAAACTCAAGCGCCGCGTGATCGCCGAGAAGTACGCCCCCCAGATCGACGACCTCTACGCAGACACCCCGTCCCCCGCGGTCATCGACCTCGGACACTCCACCTGATCAGGACTCGGTAGCCAACCGGACCCCGAAGCCGATCAGCACGGTACCGGTGATCGCATCGATCCGGCGCCGGATGCGGGTGGTCCGCATCCACGAGGAGATCGATCCGGCGGCCACCACCAGCGCGGCGCAGTACAGCGCGGTCAGCGCGATGTAGAGCGCGCCCAGTCCCAGCGTCGTCCACACGGGGGAATACCCGTCCGGAACGAACCCGGGCAGGAAGCTGACGAACAGCACACCGATCCACACCAGATAGCAGGCGCCCACCAGCTTCAACACGTCGTAGCCGATCTCGCTCGCGCGCAGCAGGGCCGACAGCCCGAGTACCGCCGCGCCGACCCACACCGCCAGCCCGCACAGCACCCCCGCGGCCGTGCGGATCCCCGCCGCGCGCCCGCCTCGGACGAGGCCGCGCACCACGACGAGGGTGTCCGGTCCGGGGAGCAGGACCAGCACGACCGAAGCAAGGGTGAACGAGAGGACCGCGGCAAACATCCCATCATTTTAGGGGTGCCGGGGGCGGGCACTGCCGGGGACCGGGCACAATGGGAATCGATGAAGCCCTGGCAGTTGGACCACACGCCCGACGACGATCTGCTCGGTCACGGTGAGCAGGTCGCCGTCGACGATCTCCGGGAACTCCGGGCGCAGTTCGTCGACTTCATGCTCGGCTACAAGTTCGCCATCGACGAGGTGACGACCAAGATCAATATCCTGCGCGAGGACTTCAACAACACCCACGAGTACAACCCGATCGAGCACGTGGGCTCGCGCCTCAAATCGCCCGAGAGCGTGCTGGAGAAGATCCGGCGCAAGAACTACGCGATGAACCTGGCCGCCATCCGGGAGAACGTGCTCGACATCGCCGGGGTGCGGGTGGTGTGCAGTTTCATCTCCGATATCGGCGTCATCCGGGACATGCTGGCCGGTCAGCAGGACATCACCGTGCTCGAGGAACGCGACTACATCACCCATCGCAAGCCCAACGGGTATCAGAGCCTGCACCTGATCGTGTCCATTCCGGTGTTCCGCTCCGACCGCACCGAGCAGATCCCGGTCGAGATCCAGATCCGCACCATCGCGATGGACTTCTGGGCCAGCCTCGAGCACAAGATCTACTACAAGTACCGCGGCGAGGTGCCGCCCAACCTGCGCAGCGATCTGGCGCAGGCCGCCGAGGTCGCCACCCAGCTCGACGAGACGATGGAGGCCCTGCACCGGCAGGTCGACCGCGGCGCGCACGCCCGCAAGGACACCGCCGACTCGGTCGACCTCAGCATCCTCTACCAGGACCTGCTCGCCGACCAGTCCGGCCGACGCCGACCGCGCGACCTGCCGGGCTGAGGGGGTGTGGGTGGGGCTGGCCACACCACGGATTCGGTGGACAGCTCGATCGAATCCGCGCCCCGCGCCGACAACCATGGATGTCATGAGCGAGAAACCCGCCGAGCCGACCCTGGTCCTGGACCCCGCCGAGGAACCGACCGTCGCGATCCCCGCCCCGCCACCGGAGCACCGGGGTGGCGTGTCCGGCGCGGTCGTCGCCGTGCTGCGCGCCCCGTTCCGGGCCAGGACCTGGAAGGAGTTCGCCTACCTGATCCTGGCGTTCGTGCTCGGCTGTGCGGCCGTGTGCTACCTGTTCTTCGGCTTCGGCGGCGGGCTCTACGCATCGATCTTCCTGATCGGTATCCCGCTGCTGGCCCTGATCCTGCTCGGTGGCCGGGTGTGGGGCCGCGTCTATCGAATCCTCGGCCGGGAACTGCTCGGCACCCCGGTCGAGGCACCGCCGGACTTCGCGCGCAAGCCGGGGTTCTTCGGCTTCCTGCAGAGTGCGTTCACCGATCGGGCGAGCTGGCGGGCCACGCTGTTCCTCCTCGCGCAGGCGGTGCTGGGCGTCGGGGTCGGCTATGTGGTGCTCACGGTGATCGCCATGGTGGGCTTCACGGCGATCTCGGTGATTCCGTGGGCGCTGACGAATCCGGTGCAGATCGACGCGAGCGGCGTCGAACGGCACAGTCTGTTCCAGTTCGGGTCGTTCTATGTCGACACCTGGCCGCGCGCGCTGGCCTTCTCCGCCGTGGGCGTGCTGGCGTGCTTCGCGCTGCCGTGGCTGATCCGCAGCGTCTGCTGGCTGCACCGACTGCTGACCGTGCACCTGCTGGCCGCGACCGCCCGCGACCACCAGCTCGCCGAGTTGCGGGCCAGCCGACGCGCCGCCGTCGACGACGCGACCGCGACCCTGCGCCGGGTGGAACGCGACCTGCACGACGGCACGCAGGCACGGCTGGTCACCATCGCGATGGCCCTGGGCCGCGCCGAGGAGCGGATGGCCGCCGGTGGTGACGCGCGCGATCTCGTCGCCGACGCGCACGCCTCCTCCAAGGAGGCATTGACCGAGCTGCGCGAACTGGTGCGCGGCATCCATCCGCCCGCCCTCGAGCTGGGTCTCGGACCCGCGTTGGAAACCCTCACCGCCCGCTGCGCGATCCCGGTGGCCTTGCGGGTGCAGCTGCCGACACGCCCCAGCCCGGCCATCGAGGCCATCGCCTACTTCTCGGTCGCCGAACTGCTCACCAATGTGGTCAAGCACGCACACGCGAGTCGCGCCGAGGTCTCGGTGCTGCCCGACAGCGTCCGCACCCTCGCGGTCACCGTGCGCGACAACGGCATCGGCGGCGTCGCCACGCCCGGCACCTCCGACGGCAGCGGTCTGGCCGGGCTCGCCGCCCGCGCCGAGTCCGTCGACGGGTCGCTGACCGTGCGCAGCCCGGCGGGCGGACCCACCGTGATCACCCTGCTGCTGCCCACGGCGGGCCCGCGATGACCGCCGCGGAGCACCCGCTGCGGGTGGTGATCGCCGAGGACAGCGCCATCCTGCGCGACGGCCTGGCCGGGTTGCTCACCGAACGCGGGCACGAGGTGGTGGCCATGGTCGGTGACGCGACGAGCCTGAGCGAGGTGGTCGGCACGCACGCGCCCGATGTCGCCGTGGTGGATGTGCGGATGCCCCCGACCTTCACCGACGAGGGCCTGCTGGCCGCGATCGAACTGCGCCGGAAGTATCCGCTCACCGGCGTGCTGGTCTTCTCGCAGTGGATCGAAACCCGGTACGCGACAGAGCTGCTCGCCTCCGGCGCCGGTGGCGTCGGCTACCTGCTCAAGGACCGCGTCGCCGATGTGCGTGATTTCGTCGACGCCCTGCAGCGTGTCGCCACCGGCGGGACCGCCCTGGACCCCGAGGTGGTGAGTCAGCTCATGGGCGCCTCCCGGCAGCAGGATTCGCTCGCGCGGCTCACTCCGCGCGAGCGCGAAGTCCTGGAACTGATGGCCCAGGGACTCACCAACAGCGCCCTCGCCACCGCCCTCTCGGTGACCGAGCGGGCGGTGGAGAAGCACATCGGCAATATCTTCGCCAAGCTCGACCTGCCACCCTCGGACACTCATCACCGCCGGGTGCTCGCGGTACTGCGCCTGCGCGGGTGACCCGGGTCAGAGCAGGAGGTCGGCGAAGCGGTCGACCTGATCGGGGTCGGTGCCGTAGCAGTACAGGATGATCTCGTCGGCACCGAGATCGGTGAACTGCGCCACGCCGGAACGGATCTCGGCCGGAGTGGTGAGCAGCCCCTCGGCCATGTACTCGGCGCGGCCACTGAACGCGTAGTAGTCCAGGATCGCGGTGCGGGCCTGGTCGACGAGGGGTCGCGGGCCCAGCACGGCGTTCATCTGGGCGACGATACGCGGCGCGCCGGGTCGGCCGTGATCGGTCCAGGAGCGGCGGGCCAGGTCGAACAGGCCACCCGCCCAGGACGGCGCGGCCGCGGCGAGAAAGCCGCCACCGTGGCGTCCGACACGGTCGATGGCCGCGGGCTGGAAGCCACCGAAGAGCAGTTCGGGGCCGCCCGGGGTGAGGGGTGCGGGGCCCACGGGACCGCAGGTCGGGCTGAGCGGCTCGCCGGACCAGATCCGGCGCAGCACGCCGATCTGCTCGTCGAGGCGACGGCCGCGGGTGCGCGGGTCGGTGCCGGTGGCCTCGTGGTCGTCCTCGCGGCCACCGACGCCGAGGCCGAGGGCGAAGCGCCCGCCGGACAGCAGGTCCAGGGTGGCGGCCTGTTTGGCGAGCAGGGCGGGATCGCGCAGCGGGGCGATGAGCACTTCGGTCTGCACGCGGATGCGGGTGGTCGCCCCCGCGAGCAGGGCCAGGGTGACCAGCGGTTCAGGATTGTCGAAGACGACGCGATCGAGCAGGCCGAGGGTCGAGAACCCGGCGGCGTCGGCGCGGCGGGCCCAGTCGGGCAGGGTGCGGGGGTCGGCGATGGGCAGACCGAGACCAACAGACATGGAATCCTCCAGAGGATGTGGGCGTGCGTTATCGTGCCGCCCACTCCACGCCTGCTCTGCTGAGGCGGGGCTCCCACTCTGCGACGATGTTTCCTGGAGAGCGCCTTCGGATTGCGGCCACGGTAACCGATCCCGCCGGAACTCGGCAACCCGTGCGACCCACCTCTAGGGTGGGGTCCGACAGTGCCGGTCGACCCAGCGACGGAGGAGACGAGTATGGGCGCGTCATCGCACGAGCGCACACCGAGCGGCTGGGAGGAACTCACCGCCGCCGACCCGAACCATTCCGCCTGGTATGTCGAGCGATTCCGCGCGTTGGCCGCCCAGGGGCAGGACATCGTGGGTGAGGCGCGGCTGGTCGACGCCATGCTGGCGCGCGGCAGCCGGGTGCTCGACGCGGGGTGCGGGCCGGGGCGGATCGGCGGCTATCTGCACGAAGCCGGGCACGAGGTGGTCGGGGTGGATGTCGATCCGGTACTGATCGAGGCGGCGCGCGCGGATCATCCCGGCCCCACCTGGCTGGTGGGTGATCTGGCCGAATTGGACCTGCCCGGTGCGGGTTTCGACGCCATCGTGTGTGCGGGCAATGTGTTGACCTTCGTCGCGCCGTCGACCCGCGCCGCCGTGCTCGCCGGTTTCGCCCGCCACCTCACCCCGACCGGCCGAGTCGTGACCGGCTTCGGCGCCGATCGCGGCTACGCCTTCCCGGAATTCCTCGCCGACGCCGCCGCCGCGGGTCTGCGCGCCGACGTCCTGCTCTCCACTTGGGACCTGCGCCCGTTCACCGACGACGCCGACTTCCTGGTCGCGGTCTTCTCCCGCCCGGACCGCTAGTCGGCGATGATCGCGCGCAGATCGGCGCGCAATCGCTCCAGCCCCGCCGCGTGTCCCGAGTCGGCCAGCCGGATGAGCACCCGGTCGTTGAGGGTCTGGAACGCCTCGCGCAACAGCACGGCGGTGTTCACCGCGCGCGGCTGCCCGTCGGTCAGCGGCCGATCCATTGACATCGGCGAACCCGGACACACCCGCCGCGTCACCGCCACCCGGCACGACGTCGTCCCCCTCGCGGGCGGCATCCCGCACACGGTCCGCAACGAATCTTCCACCGACGCTGTCGCTTTCGTCGTTCACACACCCGGTGCCGTCATGGAAGGGTTCTCCCGCGCCGCGGCCGGTCAGCGGGTAGCGCGGATGAGGTGGGGGCCGGGGAAGGTGACGTCGAGCAGGGATGTGTAGGTGGTGATGAGGTTCTGGGCGGGGTGGTCCTCGATGTGGGTGAAGCCGAATCGGCGGAGTCTGGCGGCGATGTCGGCGGGGGTGAAATAGCTGAGCCAGGGTTCGCCGACGGCGGCGACGCGGGCCGCGCGGGCGCGCAGGGCGGTGTGGTCGGCGGGGGTGGCCGGGGGTGTGCCGTAGTCGAAGACCAGGTCGGTGGGGGTGGCCTGGCCCGCCAAGTAGTCGAGGGTGGCGTCGATGGCGGAGGTGGTCAGATAGACGACCACGCCGAGCCAGACGAAGATCGCCGGGGCCGTGCGGTCGAAACCCGCGGCGGCCAATCCGGCGGCCAGGGTGTCGGTTTCGAAGTCGACGGGGGCGAAGGTCAGGGTGTCGGGCGGGGTGATGTCGGCGGTGGCGAGGCGTTCGCGTTTCCATGCCTGGGTGGCGGGGTGATCGACTTCGAAGACCCGCAGCCGTGGATACGGGTTGCGGCAGGCGAAGGTGTCCAGGCCCGCGCCGAGGACGACCGCCTGCCGGGTTCCGGAGGCCACCGCGTCGCGCACCGCGTCCTCGGCGAAACGCGCACGCGCGGCGATGAACAGGCGGCGCGGGCGATGACTCGCCCCGGCGTGGCCGGGATGGTCGGGGCCCGCGGTGTCGAGGGCGGCCAGTTCGGCGTCGGTGACGCCGAGGATGCGTCCGGCCAGCAGATCGGTGAAGACGCGCGGTTCGTCGGCGACCTGGTGGTAGGCGCGGGCGTAGGCGGTGGCCAGGGCGGTGCGGCTGGGTTCACCAAGTTCCATGTCCGTGAATCTACCCAGCCCCGCGCGCGGGCCGCGTCGGTGCCGGACGACGGGCCGGTCCGGGGTGACACTGGGAGCCGTGGACACCGACTCCCCGGACACCCCACCGACCAGGCGCACCCCGCCCAGGATGCCGCCGTGGCTGCCGAGGGCGATGGTGCTCGGCCTGGTCTTCTTCGGGTTGTTCCTGCTGGCCGACTGGGCCTTCCACCGGTTGCTCGGCCTCCTGATCATCCTGCTGGTCGCGTTCTTCGTCGCGCTGGCGATGGAACCGGCCGTCGCGGTGCTGGTGCGGCGCGGGATGCCGCGCGGACTCGCCACCGGACTGGTCTTCGTCGCCACCTTCCTCTGCGTGCTCGGTTTCCTCGCCGCGCTGGTGACGCTGCTGGTGGAGACCACGACGAATCTGGCGCACGAGACACCCCGGCTGCTCGACGACGGCATCCGCTGGGTGAACCGCACCTTCGACCAGCAGTTCACCATGCACGATCTGAGCCAGCGGTTGCTGCGCGAGTCCGATCTCATCGAGGGATACGCGCGCACCGCCGCCGACAATGCCTGGGGCGTGTCGACGACGGTGTTGGGCGGGCTGGTCCAGCTGTTGACCATCGCGCTGTTCAGCATCTACCTCACCGCGGGCGGGCCGCGGGTGCGGCGCACGGTGTGCTCGCTGCTGCCCGCGACCCGGCAGGAGACCTTCCTGCACGCCTGGGACCTGGCCATCGACAAGACCGGCGGCTACCTGTATTCGCGCGCGCTGCTGGCCATCGTCTCCGCGATCGCGCACGGGGCGTTCCTGGCGATCCTGCACATCCCGAATCCCCTCGCGTTGGGTATCTGGTTCGGTGTGGTCTCCGCGTTCATCCCGACCTTCGGCACCTATATCGCCGCGATCCTGCCGGTGCTGGTGGCGTTGACCGTGGACCCGCTGGACGCGGTGTGGATCATCGTGTTCGCGGTGCTCTACCAGTGGATCCAGGACTATCTGCTGCAGCCGCGCATCACCGCCCGCACCGTCGATGTGAACCCGGCGATCGCCCTGCTGGCGGTGCTGGCCGGGGGCGCGCTGCTCGGCGCCGTCGGTGCGCTGCTGGCGATTCCGGCGACCGCGACCGTGCAGGCCTTCCTGTCGGAGTACGTCCGGCATTATCCCGTGACCGAGGACCCGCGCATCGATCAGACCAGCGCTCGACGCACTCGGCCGCCGAAGGCGCCCGCCCCGGAGTGAGCCGCGCCGGGCGATAGGCTGACGGTGCTCCCGACGGAAAGACGAGCATGACCGACACCTCGCGACCGGCCCCGCCGGTGTCCAAGCGCAAAGCGGCGTCGGCTCGCGGTGCGGCGCGCAGGCTCGGGGTCACCGACTGGACCGACGCGGCCCTACGGGTGCTGTCGCGCGACGGCGTCGCCGCGATCACCATCGCGAAACTGTGCGACGAACTCGGCGTGACCAAGGGCAGCTTCTACTGGCACTTCGACGGCATCGACCAACTGCTCGAGACCACCGCCCGCTACTGGTGCGCCGACCAGAACGACGCGGCCCGCGGGTTCGGCGGCCTCGACGCGCTCCCGCCGCGAGCGCGCCTGGAGCGCATGGGCGAGCTGCTCGCCGGCGACCGCGTCTGGCAGATCGAACTCGCCGTCCGCGACTGGGCCCGCGCCAATACCGATGTAGCCGAGGCGGTCCGGGCCTTGGACCAGCGGATCTTCCACACCCTCGCCGACACCCTGATCGAGTTGGGCTTCTCCCCCGACCAGGCGCGCATGCGCGCGGGCCTGATGTGCTTCGCCGGTATCGGTTTCGTCCACGGCAACCAGAACCTCCCCACCCCCACCCCCGACCAACGCCGCGAGTTCTTCCGCTTCATCACCACCGATTCATCGGCGTAGGGCTCCGGTCGCGGCGAAAGCGGCTTCGCGGCCGTGCATCTGGGCGCGGTACCAGTTCTCGCGGTGGGCGAGCATGACGTGTTCGTGGGCGCGGGCGAAGGGTGGGCAAGCTCGGCGTGCGAGTTCGGTGAGGGTGATCAGGGGGAAGCGCAGGATGGGGATGAGGATCCAGGGGAAGGCACGGGGCAGGGTGTAGTGGCGGCGGGTGCCGGGGGCCATGTACATGGCCGCGTACACCGAGTTGATCCGGTGGTTGTAGTGCTCGCGCAGGCGGGTGAGGCCGCGGTGGCCGTCGCGGGGGGCGAAGGCGGCCGGGTAGGACTCGATGAGTTCGGTGCCGTGCTGGCCCGCGTCGTAGGACCGGGACACCATGGTCATGGCGAGGATCCGGAGGGCGTCGGTGACCGTCTCCGGATACCAGCTCACTCGCACGCCGAGCAGGTGGCCCAGGTAGCGCTGGAAATGCAGCAGCGCACGGATTTCCGACGGTGTGGTCTGGTAGCCCAGCGCCCACAGGCCGAGGCCGGGGGTGACGCTGCCCGCCAGCAGGGTGAGCAGCTGGTAGGTCTGGCTGATCGGCAGACCCCACCGCTCGAGGTCCCATTCGGGATGCCCGGCGACGGCGGCCCGCACCGAGACGTGCATGACCCGCACCTTCAGCGCGGTGGCCCGTCCGGTGGAGCCGGGAGTGAGCAGGGCGTCGCGGGCGGAGACGTCCATCCAGAAGCGGGTGGTCTCCAGGAAGCGGCGCAGCGCGCTGTCTCCGGCGTAGCCGCCCGCCAGCGACAGCGGGGTCGCGACCGCGGCCTCGGTGTACATCTCGAGGGTTTCGGCACCGGCGAAGCTGAACAGCATGGTCCCCCAGCGGCGCCAGATCGCCGCGCCCTGTTCCACCAGATCCGGCACCACCCAATCCGGCACGGTCTCGAACTCGGCGAACAGCGCGCGCAGCGCGTCCGGGGCGTCGGGTACCGCGGCGATGCCCTCGGCCAGCGCGGTGTCGAGCATCCGACGACCGGCCGTCGAGCCGATATCGCCGTGCAGCACCTCGGCGACGAAGCGTTCGGCGACCGGGTCGCCGGTGAACAGGTCCGCGCACAGCGCCGCGGCCTGCTCGTCGGTGGGGAACGGCGAGCGGCGCGTGAGCGTGGTGAAGATCCGTTCGAGGCGCCGGACCACCGGGCTACGGCGGGCCTCCCAGTAGCGGAAGGCCGACGGGCAGCGCACCGCGGGGATCTTGTGGACTCGTCCGCGGACGGAATCGGCCAATGTCGGCCTCCTGACGGGAAATTCGCTCGACAGACACGCGCGAGCGTGGCGCGTGGCCTGAACATACTACGAAGAATCGCCCTCCATACCCGATAGTATGGAAAGTCGTCGGTGAGAGGGGTGGGCGTACGATCAGCGGACAGCATGAGGCGGGGGCTTCCATCGCGAGGTGATGTCGCATGTTCGATACCGATGTACTGATCGTCGGGGCCGGGCCGGTGGGCTCGGCGGCCGCCGCCGAGTTGGTGCGGCGGGGTGTGCGCTGTCGGATCATCGACGCGCAGGCCGATCCCCCGCGCTATGCCAAGGCGGTCGGCATCCAACCCAGGACCCTCGAACTGTTCGAGGCGATGGGCATCCTGCGGGAGGTCCTCGACGCCTCGATCCAGTTGCGCGGGCAGCTCGTGTACGTCGACGGGGTCGAAGCGGGCCGGGTCGAGTTGACGTTGCCGCCCGAGATCCCCTTCGATTTCGTCGGGCTCCCCCAGTACGAGACCGAACGGATCCTCTGGGAGCACCTGGCCGCCCGGGGCACCCGGGTCGAACGCGGGGTCGCGCTGACCGGGTTCACCCAGGACGACGACGGCGTCCACGCGATCCTCACCGGACCCGACGGGGAGCACACGATCCGGACCCGGTACCTGGTGGGCTGCGACGGCGCGCACAGCACCGTCCGCAAGACGCTCGGTCTGAACTTCGAGGGTGCGGCGTTCGAGGAGCAGTACATGCTCGGCGATGTCGAGTTGGCGTGGTCCCAGCCGCGCGGATACGCCGTGCGGGCGACGCGGCACACCGACGGCGCCACCGACGACGTGCTGGTGTGTATCCCGCTGCCGGGCAAGCACCGCTACCGGGTGTCCATGCGGGTGCCTCCGGAGCTGGAGATCTCGACGTCGGTGGGCGGTGACCGGGTCGAGCACGGTTTCGGTGCCGGAACCGCGCCCGATCTGGCCGCTATCCAGGCGGTGCTCGACCGGCTGGCACCCGAGCCGACGACGGCCTCGCACCTGCGCTGGTCGTCGGTGTTCCGGATCAGCCATCGCATCGTCGACACCTATTCGCGCGGGCGCGTGTTCGTCGCGGGCGACGCCGCCCACATCCATCCGCCGACCGGGGCGCAGGGCATGAACACCGGGATCCAGGACGCGCACAATCTCGCCTGGAAACTCGCGCTGGCGGTCGCCGAGGCGGCGAGTCCCACCCTGCTGGCCAGCTACGACGCCGAGCGCAGACCGGTCGGCGAGGAGGTGGTCGGGCGCACGGTCCGTGCCGCGCGCGAGGGCATCGGCGCCGGGGAGACCGACGCGACGCGGGTATTGCTGCGCGAGGCCCAACTGCTGATCGACTACGGCGACAGTCCGATCGTCGCCGCCGCGCCCGGCTCACCCGCGCCGGGCACCCTCGCCCCGGACGCGACCGGACTCACCCGCGACGCGGTGAGTTCCCCGCTGCGCCTGCTCCCCCTGCTCGCGGGCCCCGACCACACCGCGCTCTGGTATGTCGAGGGCGCCTGCGAGGCAACGGCACTCGACACCATCGAGCGGCACGTCGAACTGCTGCGAACGTTGACCAAGGGCCGAATCGACACCTATCTCGTCGCCGCGCCGGACGCCACGATCGGGCCGACCCGACTACCGATCGTCCGCGACGGCGACGGCCAGTTCGCTCGGCAGTACCGGGCGCGGTCGGGGTCGGTCTTCGTGGTCCGGCCCGACGGCTACCTCGGCCTCGCCGCCCGTCCCGCCTCGACAGCCGAGCTCACCACCTACTTCGCCGCGATCTTCGCGCCGGTCCCCGAAGCCGTGCTGGGGACCGCGTGAGGTCGGCCTATTCGATCAGGTTCTCGCTGCGCAGCCAGTCGTAGGCGACATCGGCGGGGTCTTCGCCGTCGATGTCGACGCGGCCGTTGAGTTCCTGCATCAGGTCGTCGGTGAGGCGTTCGGAGATGGTGCCGAGCAGCGCGCGCAGTTCCGGATGCGCCTCGATGACCTCGCCGCGCACCACGGCCGTGCCGCTGTAGGGCAGGAAGAACTTCTGATCGTCGTCCAGGACGGTGAGATTCAGATTCTTCACCCGGCCGTCGGTGGTGTAGACCATGCCGAAATTGCAGGGTTCGCTCTTGGCGGTGGCGGTGTAGACGACACCGGCGTCCATCCGGGTGACATTGCCGGTGGGCACGCCGTTCGGGGTGTTGTAGGGGATGCCGTACTTCTCCAGCATCGGGATGAAACCGTCGGATCGACTGAAGAACTCGTCGTCGACGCAGAACGTGCGGTCGGCCACCGGCAGCGCGGCGACCTCCGAGAGCGACCGCACGCCCAGCCGTTGGGCGGTCGGGGCCGAGGCGGCGAAGGCGTAGGTGTCGTTGAAGTTGGCCGGGGGCAGCCACTCCAGGTCGTAGTCGCGCTTCTCGATGTCGTGCACGCGCTGCCACAGCTCGCCCGGGTCGGCGATGGTCTCGGTCTGGTTGTGGTAGTTGACCCAGCCGGTGCCGGTGTACTCCCACAGGACGTCGGCGTCACCGTTGAGCTGGGCCTGCCGCGAGGAGGCCGAGCCCGGCGCGCCGGTGAGATCGGTGACGGAGGCGCCCGCCGCGGCCAGATAGGTCGCGGTGATCTTGCCCAGCAGCACGCCCTCGGTGAAGCTCTTCGAGGTGACGACCAGCGAGGCGCCCTCGAGCGGCCGTTCGCCGCCGGGCAGGGTCGCGTCGTGGAACGTGCCGGACGAACTCACCAGCCCGCAGCCGGTGAGCAGCAGCGTCATCGTGGCGACCAGCGCGGCGCCGAACCGTACCCGCCTCATGCGATACCTCGCGGGGTCGCGGCCAGCTCCACGAGCCGACCGAGCCAATCGATGATCAACGCCAGCAGCCCCACGAGCACGGCGCCGGAGATGAGCAGTTTGGGCAGGAACAGGGTGACCCCGGTGGTGATCAGGGTGCCCAGGCTGGTGGCACCGATGAAGGTGCTCAGCGTGGCGGTGCCGACCAGGATGACCAGCGCGGTGCGCACACCGTTGAGGATCACCGGCACCGCCAGCGGCAGCTCGACCTGCACCAGCGTGCGCGCGGCCGAGAAGCCGATGCCGCGCGCGGCCTCGATGGTGCGCTGGTCGACCTGCCGCAGCCCGACGATGGTGTTCTGCAGGATCGGCAGGATGGCGTAGACCACCAGACCCACGATCGCGGTACGGAATCCGGTGCCGAGCCAGAAGGTGAACAGCACCAGCAGACCCACCGCGGGCGCGGCCTGCCCGATATTGGCGATGTTCACCGCGATCGGTTCCAGCCGCTTCAACGCCGGGCGGGTCAGGGCGATGCCGAGCGGAATCGCCACCACGACCACGATCAGTGTGGCGACCACGGTCAGCCGGATGTGCTCGACGATGGTGGTCTGCAGGTTGGCCCAGCCCAGCGAGGCCTGTTCGGTGGGGGTGAAGGTCGTGGACCGGTACCAGAACAGGTAGCCCAAGCCGATCACCACGATGATGATCGGCTCGAACCACACGTCGATCGGCAGGCGCCGCAGCCGGTTCACGACGGTTCGGCCGTTCCGGGGGTGTCGTCGGCGGCGACGACGGGGGTCGGGGTCGGGTCGGACCCGTCCACGTAGGTCTCGTAGGAGGGTTCGGTCTCGGCGGCGTGCCCCTCGGCCAGCTTCGTCTGGATCACGTCGGTCACTGAGCCGATGCTCAGCGAACCGACCACCGCGCCGCGACCGTCGGTGACCAGGGTGGCGCCCTGGCTGGCCGCCAGCATGGCGTCGAGCGCGTCGTTGAGCGTGGAGGATTCCGCGACCACCGGCAGCCTGCGGTCGAGGTAGTCCGAGACCTCCGGCTTGGTGGCGACCTCGGTCAGCGAGGGCCAGGACCGGGGGCGTCCGGCGGCGTCGACCACCACCACCCAGGTGTGCCCGGCCGCCTTGGCGCGGTCGATCACCGCGGACGCCGATTCGCCGATGCGGGCGGTGGTGACCGGGTCGTAGTCGACATCGCGCACCCGGGAGACGGTGAGGTAGGCCAGTTTCGCGCCGGAGCCGACGAATTCCTCCACGAACGGCGTCGCCGGATCGGTGAGGATCTCCTCGGGCCGCGCGTACTGCTCGACGTGGCCGCCCTCGGACAGGATGAGCACCTTGTCGCCGAGCTTGGTGGCTTCCTCGAAATCGTGGGTGACGATGACGATGGTCTTGCCGAGTTCGTGCTGGATGGCGATCAGGCTGTCCTGCAGGCGGACCCGGGTGATCGGGTCGACCGCGCCGAACGGTTCGTCCATGAGCAGCACCGGTGGGTCGGCGGCCAGCGCGCGGGCCACGCCGACGCGCTGCTGCTGGCCGCCGGACATGTCCTTGGGCAGCCGGTCGGCGAAGGTGGCCGGGTCGAGACCGACGAGATCGAGCAGGTATTCGGTGCGTTCGGCGATGCGCTTCTTGTCCCAGCCGAGCACCCGTGGGATGGCGCCGATGTTCTTGGCGACCGTCCAGTGCGGGAACAGGCCGCCGGACTGGATGACATAGCCGATCGACTGGCGCAGCTTGTCCGGGTCCTCCCGGGTGACATCGCGACCGTCGATGAGGATCCGGCCCTCGGTGGGCTCGATCAGCCGGTTGATCATCTTGAGCGTGGTGGTCTTACCACAGCCCGAGGGGCCGACGAAGGCGACGATGTGCCCGGCGTCGATCTCGAGGTCGAGGCGCTCGACCGCGGGCTTGTCCTGGCCTTTGTAGCGCTTGACGACCCCGTCGAGGGTGATCGACGCGCCGGTGACATTGCGCTCCGGTGCCGCCGGGGCGGGCTGGCTGGTCACATCGGTCATGACAGTCCTTTGGCGATCGTGAGGCGTCCGAGCAGGACGAGGAGCGCGTCGAACACCAACGCGATCACGACGATGAGGATGGTGCCGGTCAGCGCCATCTCGAGGGCATTGGCGCCGCCCAGGCGGGACAGGCCGTTGAAGATCAGGGAGCCCAGGCCGGGACCGAGCACGTAGGCGACGATGGCCGCCACGCCCACGATCATCTGGGTGGAGACCCGGATGCCGGTGAGGATCACCGGCCAGGCGATCGGGAACTCGACGGTGAGCAGGATCCGCCAGCGCGACAACCCGATTCCGCGCGCGGACTCGATCACCGAGGCGGGCACCGAGCGCAGGCCGACAATCGCGTTACCGATCACCGGCAGGGCCGCGAAGAACGCCAGCATGATGAACGAGGGCACCACGCCCAGGCCGAAGGGCACCAGCAGCAGGGCCAGCAGCGCCAGGGAGGGAATGGTCAGCGCGACGCGGCTCGAGGTGAGCGTGAGCGCCGAGGCCAGGGGCAGGCGGTAGACCGCGACCGCGATGAGCAGCGCGACCACCGTGCCCACCAGGACGGTCTGGAAGGCGAGGGAGGCGTGCTGATAGGTGAGGAACGTCAGCACCTCCCCGCGCCCCCGGACATAGTTCCACAAATTCACGGGAATCCCATCGTCGGGCCGGGCCGGTGGGGACCTGTTCGCGCGTGATCACCGGACGGTCGTGTCGTCGAAGGGTAATCCATACGGTGCGTTCGGGCGGGGAACCGCGGCATCGGAGGTGTTGCGGGGGTGGTCAATTCCTAGGCCGCACGGGGCAGCGGGGCACGGACGTAGGACTGCGCGTCACCGGAGATCACCGTGCTCGGTGTCCCGTCGACGCCGACGGGGACCGGTCCGGCCAGCGTGATGCGGGTGAGCCTGCGGTGCTCGCTGCCGTCGTAGTCGTCCACGGCGTAGTGCTGGGTGGCGCGGTTGTCCCAGATGGCGACGTCACCGAGGGACCAGTCCCAGCGGGTGGTGTGCTCGAGGCGGGTCACCCGGTCCTGGAACAGGCGGAACAGGGCGCGCGACTCGTTGCCGGACACGCCGACGATCTCCTTGACGAAGCAGCCGAGCAGCAGCGCGCGCTCGCCGGTCTCGGGGTGCACCTCCACCACGGGGTGCTCGGTCTCGAAGTAGGTGGACTCGAACTCGTCGCGGTAGGCGCGGTCCTTGTCGTCGGCGTGGTCCTCGATGTCGGCGGCGTAGTCGTAGCGGTTGGTGTGGCGGGCGCGCAGGTTCTCGGCCAGCAGCTTGAGTGGCGCGGGCAGCGCGTCGTAGGCGGCCACGGTGGAGGCCCAGGTGGTGGAGCCGCCGTAGCTGGGCAGGGCGACCGCGCGCAGGATCGAGGCGCTGGGTACCCGGTCGACGAAGGTGACGTCGGTGTGCCAGACATTGGAGCGGGTCTGGTGCGAGTCGATGGCCAGGCTCTTGGCGCCCGCCGAGGTGACGGTGGGGTGCGGGGTGGTCGGGGTGCCCAGCAGCTGAGCGAACTCGTATTGGCCGTCCTCGGTGAGGTGATGCTGGCCGCGGAAGAAGATCACCTTGTGCTCGGCCAGCGCGGCGCGCACGGTGGCCACGGTCGCCGGGTCGAGCTCGCCACCGAGGCGCACGCCGTCGATGCGGGCACCGATGTGGGCGCCGAGCTTGACCACCCGTACGGCGGTCCCCGGGGCAGTGTCGTCGACGGACATAGGGTGGCCTTTCGCTCGAACCTCGTTGATCCGGTCACAGAAAACCACCCCGCGCGGGCCGCGCACAGGATTGGAATCACCCCGAGCGCAACCCCGCACCGGGCGGGATGCCTTTCGGGCGATCGAGATCGTCTATCGCCACGACCTCCGGGACGCGCCGCCGTCGACACTGACCGCGGAGCATCCACGGCGGTCGGAGGAGAGACGTGGCACGAGTACGGATCGAGGCGGTCTCGAAGCGGTTCGGGACCGAGTACGCGGTGCGGGAGGTGAGCCTCGACATCGCCGACGGCGAGTTCCTGGTCCTGCTCGGCCCGAGCGGGTGCGGGAAGTCCACCCTGCTGCGGATGATCGCGGGGCTGGTCGAGCCCAGCGCCGGGCGGGTGCTGGTGGACGAGGTCGATGTGACCGAGGTGGCGCCGCAGCGCCGCGACCTGGCGATGGTGTTCCAGAGTTACGCGCTGTACCCGCATCTGTCGGTGGCGGGCAACATCGGGTTCCCGCTGCGGGCCCGGCGGATGCCGCGCGGGGACATCGCCCGGCGGGTCGAGGCCGTGGCGGCGACGCTCGAGCTGTCGGCGCTGCTGGAACGCAAGCCCGGCGAGCTGTCGGGTGGGCAGCGGCAGCGGGTGGCGCTGGCGCGGGCCATGGTGCGCGATCCGGGGGCGTTCCTGATGGACGAACCGCTGTCGAATCTGGACGCCAAGCTGCGTAGCGCCACGCGGGCCGAGCTGATCGCGCTGCACCGGCGACTGGGGGCGACGTTCCTCTACGTCACCCACGATCAGGTCGAGGCGATGACGATGGCCTCACGCATCGCCCTGCTCGACGGCGGGCGGATCGCGCAGTGCGGCACACCCGCGGATCTGTACGACCGGCCGCGGTCCACCTTCGTCGCCGGTTTCCTCGGGTCGGCGCCGATGAATCTGTTCCCCGCCGTCGTCCGGTCGCGCGCCGACGCGCTGTGGTTGACCGCTGACGGTGTCGACACCCCGCTGGGCCTCACCGGCGATCTCCCCATCGACACCGCGGTGATCGCCGGGATCCGTCCCGAACGCCTGCGGCTCGACCCCGCCGGAGCCGTGCGCGGCACGGTCCGGATGGTCGAGAACCTCGGCAGCGAGGAACTGGTTCACCTGGACGCGGGCACCACGAGCCTGTGCGTGCGGGCCCCGCGACCGGCCGGGGTGCGGGTGGGCGCGGACATCGCCCTCCGCGCCGATCCCGCCGACCTCCACCTGTTCGATCCCGACAGCGGCCTGCGGCTCACCTGGCAGCCGGTCCCCTACCCGGACGCGGCGGCCGTTCCCGTCGCCTGATCCCCGCACGACCCACCGATGAGGAGTACCACCATGAAGCGCACCCTGCCCGTGCTGGGCGTGGTGTTCACCGCCGCGCTCGTGCTCAGCGGCTGTGGTCTGGGCACGACCGTGTCCTCCGAGACCACCGCCGCCGCGCCGATTCCGGAACTGGCCGCCGACCACCGGGTCTCGATCACCTTCGAGTCCTACAACTACGGGATGGCGGGTGCCTGGACGGACACCTTCGACGCGCTGATCACCGAGTTCGGCAAGCGACATCCGAATATCACTGTCACCGCGCAGAAGCCGCAGGGCAACAGCCCGAATCCGGCCACCGACACCATCTCCAGCATCCAGAACCAGATCGTCGCGGGCACCCCGCCCGATGTGGCCCAGCTCGGGTTCAGCGATCTCGACTTCACCGTGCACCAGTTGCGGGCCAAACCCCTGGATGTGCTCGTCGGCCGGGCCGAGGTCGACCGCAATCTCGACGGTGCCCCGCACGCCTACGCGCCGCGCGCCCGCACTCTCGACGACTGGGACGGCCACACCTACGGTGTGCCGTTCGTGTTCTCCACGCCCGTGCTGTACGTCAACGCCTCGCTGTTCACCGAGGCCGGGCTCGACCCGGCCCGTCCGCCCGCCACCTGGGCCGAGGTCGCCACCGCGGCGGCTCGGATCGCCGAGCGCACCGGCCGGGGCGGCGTCTACATCGACTGTCTCACCAAGACCGCCAAGGACTGGTGCTTCCAGTCGCTGGTGCGGTCCAACGGCGGCCGGGTCCTGTCCGCGGACCGCCGGACCCTCACCTACGCCGAGGACCCCGCCGTCGAGGTGACCCGGATGGCACAGGATCTGGTGAACACCGGGGCCATGCCCAGGCTCACCCAGAAGCAGGGCTACGAGGCCTTCGCGCGCGGCGAGATCGGGATGATCCTCGAGACCAGCGCCATCCAGGGCACCTTCGTCACCGGCGCCGAGGGCCGCTGGGACCTGCGCTCGGCACCCATGCCCACCTTCGGCGACAAGCCCGCCGTGCCGACGAATTCCGGTGCGGGACTGCACATCCTGAGCGATGATCCGGTCCGGCAGCGGGCCGCCTGGACGCTGATCGAGTTCCTCACCAGCGAGGAGTCCTATATCCGGATCGCGCGCGGTATCGGCTATCTGCCGCTGCGCACGGGTCTGCTCGACCAGCCCGACGGACTCGCGGACTGGGCCGCGAAGAACCCGCTGCTGGCGCCCAACGTCGCCCAGCTCGCGACGATGGAGCCGTGGGTGTCGATGCCCGGCGACAATTATCTGCAGGTGCGCGACGGGATGATGGACGCGGTCGAGGCGATCGTGTTCCAGGGGCGGGATCCGTGGTCCACCCTGGCCGCCGCGCAGGCCGCGGGCACCGAACTCCTGCCCGCGTCATGAGCGAGTTCACGCTGATCCAGCTCACCGACACCCATCTGCGCGCGCCCGGTGAGCTCGTCCACGGCGCGGTGGACACCGAGGCGAATCTGCGCCGGGTACTCACCCACCTGCGCACCGCCGGGCAGCGGGTCGACGCCCTGGTGCTGTCCGGCGATCTCGCCGACGACGGCGCGCCCGCGGCCTACCGGCGGCTGCGCGCCCTGGTCGCACCCGTCGCGGCCGAGCTCGGCGCCGAACTCGTCTACGTCATGGGCAATCACGACGAGCGCGTCGCCTTCGCGGCGGAACTGCTCGACCGCGCCCCCATCGACCCCACGGTCCCGCACGATCACCGCACCGAGGTGGCCGGGGTGCGCGTCCTGGCCCTCGACAGCACGACACCCGGCAGGCACGACGGCCGCCTCGAGCAAGCCCAGCTGGATCGGCTGGCGGCGGAACTGCGCACCCCGGCACCGCGCGGGACGGTGCTGGTGCTGCACCATCCGCCGCTGCCCTCGGCGGTCGCCACCGTCGACTTCCTCAAGCTCGAGGACGCCCACCGGCTGGCCGAGGTGCTGGCCGGGTCGGATGTGCGGATGATCCTGTGCGGGCACAACCACCTCACCGGGGCCGCGGCGCTGGCGGGGATTCCGGTGTGGATCGGGCCCGCGCTGTCCTACCGGATCGACCCGCTGCCGCCGGTGGGCAGGCACCGGGGGTTCACCGGATTCGGCTACAGCAGAATCGATCTCGTCGGCGAGACGATGGTGGCCACCGCGATCGAGGCGTCCCCGGCCACCGCGGTCTACGACCGGGCCGAGGCCGAGGTGCTCGCCCAGCTCGCCACCCTGGCCGCGCGGGGTCGCTGACGTGTTCGTCCTCGATCACGCACCCGCCACCGTCTCCCCCGCGCCCCGACCCCGCCGCCTCACCCGGCGCGCGGTCGGCCGCCGACTGGTCCCCTATCTGTATCTGGCTCCGGCGCTGATCCTGCTGGTGGTGTGGACGTATCAGCCGCTGGTGCAGGCGGTCCAGCTGTCGACCTATTCGTGGAACCTGCTCCCGACCGCGCCCATGCGGCCGGTGGGAACCGCGAATTACACCCGGCTGCTGACCCTTCCGGACTTCTGGGCCGCGCTGGGTCGCACCGCGACACTGATTCTGGGCCTGCTGCCGTGCACTGTCGTGCTGCCGGTGCTTCTCGCGCTGGCCGCGCGGCGGGTGCGCGGTCGGGCGCGCACGATCTACCAGGCGCTGGTGTTCGCGCCGTTCCTGGTCGCCCCGGTCGCGGCCGCGGCGGTGTGGCGGTGGCTGCTGCATCCGGGGACCGGATTCGTCGACCAGCTGACCGGTTCCGGGCGGAACTGGGTCTACGATTCGGCGACCGCGCAGGGGGTCATCGTGGTGATCACCGGCTGGCAGTTGCTCGGTTTCGCGGTACTGGTGGTGTGGGCCGGACTGGCCGGGATCAACGGCGACTACCGCGCGGCCGCGCGGGTCGACGGGGCCACACCGGGACAGATCCGTCGCTGGATCACCCTGCCGCTGCTGTCGCCCACCCTGCTGTTCCTGGTGCTCACCACCGTCCTGCTCACGCCCACGCTGTCGTTCCCGCTCATCGACGCGATGACCCAGGGCGGCCCGGCGCGGGCCACCACCAATATCTACTACCTGCTCTGGGACTACGCCTTCCACAGCTTCGACGCCGGACTCGGCGCGGCGGCCGGAGTGCTGCTGTTCGTGGGGTTCGGGATACTGGCCGCCGTACTCGTCCGGCTCTCGGACAAGGTTGCCGTGCATGATGATTGACCGTTTCCGCCGGGCGGGCAGCCATCTGCTGCTCGCCGCGACGGCGCTGGTGTGCGTGTTCCCGATCTACTGGCTGTTCGCGACCTCGCTGCGCAGGCCCGACGACGTCGGGTCGCTCGCGCCGGTGCCGTGGCCGCTGTCGGTCGAGAACTATCTCGACGCGGCGCGGAAGGTGGACGTCGCGGGCATGATCGTCAACACCTTCGTGGTCGCGGGCCTCTCGACGGTGGGTCAGTTACTCATCGCCCTGCTCGCGTCCTACGCGTTCGCGATGTACACCTTCCCGCTGCGACGGCTGCTGTACCTGGCGTTCGTGGGTGTCTGGCTGGTGCCGTTCCAGGTGACCATGCTGCCCAACTACCTGCTGCTCACCCGGCTCGGTCTGATCGACACCCTGCTCGGTTGCGTGCTGCCCACCCTGTGCTCGGCGCTGGCCGTGCTGCTGTTGCGTCAGCACATGACCGCGTTCCCGAAGGAGCTCGTCGACGCCGCCCGGGTCGACGGCCGGTCCTCCTGGGCGATCCTGTGGACCGTCGTCGTCCCCAATCTGCGGCCCGCCCTGGCCGCCCTGGGCATCCTGCTGTTCATCAACGCCTGGAACGAATACTTCTGGCCCGCCGTGGTGCTGCGCCGTTCCAACGCCGTCCTGCAACTGGGCCTGCGCAGCTTCATGGGCACCGAAGGCGATCAGTGGGGCCCGATGATGGCCCTGGCCGCCCTCGCCTGCCTGCCGGTCCTGCTGCTCTACCTCGTCCTGCAACGCCACATCGTCGACGCCTTCGTCCGGTCGGGCCTGCGCTGAGACCCGACCGGGGCGATCACTGCCGATAGGTGGCCAGGAAGCGGCCGATGCGTTCGATGATGGCTTCGAGTTCGTCGGCGTGGGGCAGGGTGACGATGCGGAAGTGGTCGGGGCGGGGCCAGTTGAAGCCGGTGCCCTGCACGATGTGCAGTTTTTCCTGCAGGAGCAGGTCGAGGACGAACTTCTCGTCGTTGTGGATGGGGTACATGTCCAGGTCGATGCGCGGGAATGCGTACAGGGCGCCCTTGGGTTTGACGCAGGAGACACCGGGGATGGCGTTGAGGGCCTCCCAGGCGCGGTCGCGCTGTTCGCGCAGGCGGCCGCCGGGCAGGGTGAGGTCGTAGATGCTCTGGTGTCCTCCGAGAGCGGCCTGGATCGCCTGCTGGGCGGGGACATTGGCGCACAGGCGCAGACCGGCCAGCATGGTCAGGCCCTCGAGGTAGCTCGCGGCGTGGCGGGTGGGACCGGAGACCACCAGCCAGCCCGACCGCAGACCGGCGGCGCGGTAGTTCTTGGACAGGCCGGAGAAGGTCAGGCACAGCAGATCCGGCGCCAGGGAGGCGACCGCGGTGTGCTCGAGGTCGTCGTAGTAGATCTTGTCGTAGATCTCGTCGGCGAAGACCACCAGATTGTGCTTGCGGGCGATCTCGAGGATCTCGCGCAGCACCTCCGGCGGGTACACCGCGCCGGTCGGGTTGTTGGGGTTGATGAGCACGATGGCGCGGGTGCGGTCGGTGATCTTGGCGGTGATGTCGGCCAGGTCGGGGTACCAGTCGGCGCCCTCGTCGCACAGGTAGTGCACGGGGGTGCCGCCGTTGAGGGCGGTGGCGGCGGTCCACAGCGGGAAGTCCGGGGCGGGCACGAGGACCTCGTCGCCGTTCTCGAGCAGGGCGGTCATCGCCATCATGATCAGCTCGGAGACGCCGTTGCCGAGGAAGACCTCCTCGACGTCGACCTCGTCGACCCCGAGGGTCTGGTAGTACTGCACCACCGCGCGCCGGGCCGAGAGCAGACCCTTCGAGGAGGTGTAGCCGGTGGAGGACGGCAGCGTACGCACCATGTCCTGCAACAGGTCCGGGGGCGCGTCGAAGCCGAAGATCAACGGGTTGCCGGTGTTGAGTTTGACGACGTGATGCCCCTCGGCCTCGAGCCGCGCGGCCTCCTCCGCGACCGGACCGCGAATCTCGTACGACACTCCCGACAGCTTGCTGGACTGCTTGACCTGCATGAACATCCCTCCGAACCGTGGTTGCCGCACACACTACTTGGTATTTCCAAGATTTCACTTGGTTTTTCCAAGCCACTGGTTAAGGTAGTACACGTGCCACGCCGAAGCTACGACCACTACTGCGCGGTCAGCCGTGCCCTCGACCTCGTCGGCGACCGGTGGACCCTGCTGGTGGTCCGCGAACTGTGTTCCGGGCCGCGCCGCTACAGCGATCTGTTCGCCGACCTGCCCGGCATCAGCACCGACATGCTGGCCACTCGGCTCAAGGATCTCGAACGCGAGGGCCTGCTCACCCATCACCGCAACGGCATGCGCTCGAGCTACGAGCTGACCGCGTCGGGACAGGCGCTGCGGCCGGTGCTCGACGCGCTCTCGGCCTGGGGTACGCCGCTGCTGGGCGACCGCAAGCCGACCGACGCGGTGCGCGCGCACTGGCTGGCGCTGCCGCTGGGTCGCGCCGTCGCCGAGCTGGTGCCCGCGGGCACCGTCACGGTGCACATCGGGGAGACCGTGCTGCACTACGTGATCACCGCCGAGGGCGTCACCCACCACGAGGGCCCGGCGCCCGCCGCCGATCGGGAGTGGCGGCTGGACCTGGCCGAGGCGACCGAGATCGCCACCGGCGCCCGCGCGTTGACCGTCGGCTAGCGGCGGCGGAAGGGCTCGGTGAGCTGGCCGAGGTAGTCGACCGGATAGTCCGGGTGCGCGGCCATACCGAGCTGATCGGAGCTGAAGCGGCGGTGCGGGTCGTAGAAGCGGTGTCCTTCATTGAGCGCGAGCACGTGTTTCAGTGGGCCGACCCGGTAGTCGGCGTTGGAGTGCTGGAGCAGCAGTTGCACGGCCACGGCCAGCGCCAGGGCGGCGGCGACGTCGACGGGCATGCCGAGCACGATGAGCGGGGCGACCCCGGCGGCCATCTCGGCGCTCTGGTGCAGGGGATGTTTCATCAGGCCGTTGTGACCGTAGAACCGGGTGACGCTGTGCACGGCGTTCATCAGGCGCAGCCACAGGATGTAGCGGCGCATCGGCAGCCCGATCTGGGCGCTGAACAGGTGGGTGAGGCGGCTGGCCGAGAGTCCGACGATCGCGGCGACCTCGCCGGTGCGGACCGGGCCGGTGGCGACGAGGTCCGGAAGGACGGCCACGGCGGCGGTGACGGCCGGGTGCCGGGCGTCGACTTCGCCGGTGCCCGCGGCGAGTCCCCTGAGCAATGCGGCGACGATCTCGGACAGCGGGGTGTCGGGGGTGTACGGCTCGGGCAGGACGTCCGTGCCGGTCCAGCCGGTGGCCGCGCGTGCTCCGGCACCGCGTCCGGCGGCGGAGTCCGGGTCGAGGAACACGACGAGGCCGGTCGCGCCGCCGGTGGCGTGGTAACCGGGGTCAGGCCGACAGCGCCCGGTCCATCGCCCCGGTCTCGAGACAGTCCAGGAATAGCGACACGGCGGGATTGGCCTCCTCGGCCCGCCACACCGCGTACACATCCAAGGTCGGCACCGGATCGATGAGTTTGACCGCCACCGAATCACTCTGCGCCGCCCCCATTCCCATCGCGACGGCTCTCGGCAGCGAGGCGAAGCCGACCAGCGGGCGCACCGAGACCATGTGCGCGGTGGCGCCGGGGTCGTCGGCGGAGTGGGTGACGTGCAGGGAGATCCCGCTCTGGGCCGCCGCGCGCAGGATGGTGTCGTACATGGCCGGGCACTGGTCGCGGCCGAACAGCACACAGTCCTGATCGCGCAGTTCGACGAACGGGATGCCGGGGCGGTCGGCCCAGCGGTGTCGCCTGCCGACCACCGCGACCAGCGGCACCCGGTGCAGCAGCCGACGGTAGCGATAGTCCGCGGTGCCGGGATGCCCGTAGACCAGGGCCACGTCCAGCGAGCCGTCGGCCAGGGCGGCCAGCTGCGGGCCGGTGCGCTTCTCCCACAGCGAGACCACGACATCGGGGTGGCGTTCGGTCATCCTGGTCAGCGCCGCGGGCAGCACGTGTCTGCTGGCGGGCAGGTTGTAGCCGATGCTCAGGCGGCCCACGCGGCCCTCCGCGGTCGCCTTGGCGGCCTGCGCGGCGCGGTCGAGCTGGGCCACGATCAGCCGGGCCTGGCGCTCGAACTCGCGTCCGGCGGGTGTCAGCCGCACCTGGTGCGAAGTGCGCGCGACCAGTTGGGCGCCGAGGGATTTCTCCAGCTTCTGCAACTGCGCGCTCAGGCTCGGCTGGGTCAGGTGCAGGCGCTGCGCGGCGCGACCGAAATGCAGCTCTTCGGCGATGGTGATGAACGAGACGAGGTGCCGTAATTCCATGACGCCGGACTCCTTCCGCGTCCCCCCACGCTATCGGCGGCGGATAACCGGCGATGAATGCCGGATGAAATCACGGCCGTCACTTGGCGTCGCCGTAGCAGTCCACGACGGCGGTGGTGAACGGGAAACGCACCGGCGTGGGGCCGAAGGCGATCCGGCCTGCCGTGTCGGCCGCCGTGGCGATCGCCGTCACGACGGTCTGGGCCTCCTCGACCGGGCAGTGCACGATCACCTCGTCGTGCTGGAAGAAGACCAGTTCCGCGCGGAGCCCGGCGTGGGTGAGGGCGTGGCGCAGACCGGCCAGGACCAGCAGGGCCCAGTCGGCGGCGCTGCCCTGCACCACGAAGTTGCGGGTGAAGCGGCCCCGGGCCCTGGCGGCCGGGGTGCCGGTGAAGCCGGACAGGTTGTCCTCGGCCGCGACCGGCGGGCAGGTGCGACCCAGCCAGGTGCGCACCAGCCTGCCCTCTTCCCCGGCGTGGGCGGCGTCGTCGACGTAGGCCACGGCCGCGGGATAGCGGCGGCGCAGGGCGGCGAGGTGGGTCAGGGCGTCGCCGGAGGTCTGGCCGTAGATGGCGCCCAGCATGGCCATCTTGGCGCGGGCGCGGTCGCCGCCGAAGCCGCGGGCGGCGAGGTCGGCGTAGAGGTCCTCGCGGCGGCCCGCGGCGGCCATCAGGGCGGGGTCGCGGGAGACGGCGGCCAGGACGCGCGGTTCCATCTGGTCGGCGTCGGCGACCACCAGGGTCCAGCCGGGGTCGGCGCGGATGGCCTGACGGATGATCTTCGGAATCTGTAGGGCGCCACCGCCATTGGTGGTCCACCGTCCCGACACCGTGCCGCCGGGCAGGTATTCGGGACGGAACCGCCCGCCGTGGACCCACTGGTCGAGCCAGGACCAGCCGTGCGCGGTGTGCACGCGATAGAGGGACTTGTAGGCCAGCAGCGGGGCGACGGCGGGATGGTCGACGCGCTGCAGTTCCCATTTGCGGGTGGAGGACACCTCGATCCCCGCGCGGGCGAAGGCGCGGACGATCTCGGCGGGCAGGTCGGGCCGCACCCTGACCCCGAAGGCCCGCGACACCTCGTCGGCCAGTTCCACCATCCTGCGCGGTTCCCCACCGCCCGCGAAACGCTCACCGAGCATGGTGTCCAGGAGTTCGCGATGGATGTCGGCGCGCCACGGGATCCCCGCGCGCGACATCTCGGCCGCGACCAACATGCCCGCCGACTCGGCCGCCAGCAGCAACCGCATCCGGTCCGGATGCTGGGTCCGCGCGGTGCGCGCCACCTGCCCGGCGTATACCTCCAGCAGGGCATCGAATTCGTCGATTCCCGGTGGCAGCGGTACCGGCGCCGAGTCGAACAGCGAGGGCTCGGTGTCGGCGGCCCGCACCGGCGCGTCCGGCGGCACGGGCAGGCGACGCAGCCGCGCCCAGGCCGCCGCCAGCGATCTGGCCTGCCCGGACTGCCCTTCCTCGTGCCCGGTCAGCAGCGCCTCGGCCGCCTGCACGTCGTAGCAGCGCTCCACCCGCACCCCGGCCGCGAGCAGGGCGCGGTAGATCTCGGCGGTCGATCGCCACACCCACCGCTCCACCTCGGGCCGCGAGCGGACGGCTTCGACCAGCGAGGGTTCGACGAGCACCGGTCCGGCGGGCCGCCCGTCGCTGTCGAGCGGACACAGGCGCGCGCCACCCTCACCCGACTCCGCTATCGCCCATCGCACGCGCCGAGTCTGCCAGCGGGGTCCGACAGATCCGGATCGTCTCCGCGTGGCGGAGGCCCGGTCACTCGCGCAGCAGTGGAAGCAGCTGGTTGCCCTGGCGTTCGATCTCGCGCAGGTAGGGGGTGTCGGAGAGGACGAAATGGGTGATGCCCAGGTCGCGGTATTTGCGCAGGGACTTGGCGACGTCCTCGGCGGAGCCGACGAGCCAGGTGGTGCCCGCTCCCCCGCCGCCGTAGCGGCCGGGCGCGGTGTAGAGGTTGTCGTCGAGGACGTCACCGCGCGCGGCCAGGTCGAGCAGACGTTGCTGGCCGACCGCGGCCCGACGGCGCGGGTTCTGTTCTCCACCGGCGCTTTTGGCCATCTCGGCGACCTTGGCCTCGGCGTCGGCCCAGGCCTGCTCGGTGGTGTCGCGCACGAAGGTGGTGATGCGCAGGCCGAATTCGAGCGGGGCGTGTTCGCGGCCGAGTTCGGCGCTGAGCGCGCGCAGGCGGTCGATCCGTTCGCGGACACCGTCGAGGGGCTCGCCCCAGAACAATTGGACGTCGGCCTCGGTGGCGGCGACCCGTTCGGCGGCCGCGGAGGCGCCACCGAAGTAGAGGGTCGGATGCCGACGGTCGCCGCGGGGCTCGATGCGTGGGCGCACGGTGGAGTCGGTGACCTGGAAGTGTTCGCCCCGGTAGGTGACGTTCTCCTCGGTCCAGAGCTTGCGGACCAGCTGGAGGAATTCCCTGGTGCGGGCGTAACGGTCGGCCTGATCGCCCTCGCTGTCCCCGTAGGCGGCCAGATCGTCCTTGCCCGAGACGATGTTCACCCGCACCCGTCCGCCGGTCAGGTGATCGAGAGTGGCGGCCGCGGAGGCGAAGTTCGCGGGTCGCCAGTAGCCGGGGCGGATGGCGATGAGCGGTTCGAAGGTCTCGGTGCGCGCGGCCAGCGCGGCGGCGACGGTGAGGGTGTCGGGACGGCCCCACCCGGTGCCGAGCAACGCGCCCTGCCAGCCGTTGGCCTCCAGGGCGCGGGCGTGCGCGGTCAAGGTGTCCAGGCTGTTGTGGTCGGCGACGACGGGTTCCCCGCGATGGCCGGGCGTGACCTGATTGGGGATGTACCAGAGGAATTCGAGGCTCATGCGGGTTTCCGTTCGTGCGCGACGGTCGACAGCGTCGTGCCGGGCGCGGAACCCGGCCCGCCGAGTATCGACCCGGTCGCGGGCCCCGCACCGTCGTGCGACGCGGGGCCCGAACCCGGAGACCGGCGCTGAGCAGCGCGGATCGGACGATTCCCGAAATAGAATCCCGCCGAGCGAGAATCAGGTGATGTCGGCGCGGTGCCGCACCGCGTCCACGGCGGTGAAGGCCGCGGCCAGCAGGATCATGATCGCCGACACCAGCAGCGCCGCCTCCAAGCCGTGATGGAAGGCCACCTTGCCCAGCTCGAACGCCTCGGAGACCTTCGACCAGTAGGGCAGGAACTGGGTGATGTTGGTGCCCTCGGGAATTCCGCCGCGCTCGACGGCCTCGATGGCGTCGTATTGCAGCGTCGTCGGCAGACCCAGTTCGGTCATCCGCGCCTTCAGATCCGCCGACAGGAACCCGCTCACCAGCGCGCCGAGGATCGCCACGCCGAAGGCCGACCCGATCTGGCGCATCGTATTGGTCGCGGCGGCGGCCATGCCGGAATGCTCGGCGGGCACCCCCGAGAGCACCGCCGAGGTCAGCGGGACGACCGCGATACCGAAACCGAGCCCGGCCACGCCCATCGCGGCGGCCAGCCACGGATCGTGCACCGTTCCGGCCAGTGCCCAGCGGGTCAGCAGGATGCCGGTGGCGCCCAACACACAGCCCAGGATCATCGGGATACGCGCGCCGCGGCGAGCCACCCAGAAGCCCGCGGCCAGCGCGCCGAGCACGATGGTGGCGGCCATGGGCGCGAAGATCCCGGCGGTGCGCGCGCCCGTATACGACTGCATCACCTGCAGATACAGCGCGGTGAAGAAGAAGATGGAGAAGATGCCGAAGTAGACGGCGAAGGCGACCACCAGCGCGCTGCGCACCAGCGGTAGCCGCAGATAGCGCAGGTCGAGCATCGGTGCGCGGACCCGTTTCTCCACCAGGACGAACCCGATCAACGCCAACCCACCGACCGCGAACAGCGCCAGGACCCTCGGCGAGGTGTAGCCCCAGTCCGGGCCGACGGTCGCGGCGTAGATCACCGTCGCGAAGGCGGTGGCACCGAGTACCGCACCGGCCCAGTCGACCGGCTCCTGTCGGGGATCGGCGCTCTCCGGCACCGACCACAGCGCCGCGACCAGCGCGACCGCGCCGATCACCAGGTTGAACCAGAAGATCGAGCGCCAGCCGTAGGCGTGCACCAGCACACCGCCCAGCACCGGACCCGCCGCCAGCGCCAGCCCCGATACCGCCGCCCAGACGCCGACGGCCTTGGCCCGACTGCGGCTCTCGGGGAAGATGTGGCGCAGCACCGACAACGTGCCCGGTTCCGACGCCGCCGCCCCCAGGCCCATGATCGCGCGCCCGGCGATCAGCACGCCGACGCTGCTGGCCAGCGCCGACACCACCGACCCGGCGCAGAAGATCACCAGGCCGACGATCATCACGCGTTTGCGGCCCCACCGGTCACCGAGCGAACCGCCCGCCAGCATCAATCCGGCGAACACCACGGTGTAGGCGTTGACGACCCATTGCAGCCCGGTCACATCGGCGAGCAGATCGGTGCGGATGGCGCCCAGCGCCACACTCACCACGGTCGTATCGAGGAAGGTCACGAACACCACCGCGACCACCGCGGCCAGCGCCACGCCCGGCCGTCCCTGCGTGCCGGGCGATTTGATCATCGAACTCACCCGGCACACGGTACTGGCGAGTACCCCTCGGCGCCGCCCCTCCGTGACACCGGGTGCCGGGCCGGGGTCAGCCCGCGGCGGGCAGCACGCGCAGGATCGGGTCGTAGGCCCAGTTCAGGATGCGCTCGGCGTCCTGCTTGGCCACGATGCTGCTGTGGTCGGAGCTGTGCAGCACCACACCGACGAGTGGGATGCCCGCGCGAACCGTCTCGAACAGCAGGCAGTGGCCCGCGGCGTCGGTGTTGCCGGTCTTGATGCCGATGGTGCCCGGGTATTCGCGCAGCAGACGGTTCGTGGTCTCCCAGTCGTGTTCGCGGTTGCCCGGCCCGGCGGGGACGAAGAAGTCCCTGGCGGCGACGATCTCGCGGAACACCGGCATGGTCATCGCGCGCACCGCCAGGGTGACCAGGTTCGCGGGCGTGGACAGGGTCGAGTAGTCGTGCGGTTCGGGCAGCCCGCTGGGATCGCTGAATTGCGTTCCGCCCAGGCCCATCACGCGGGCGGTGTCGTTCATCCGACCGATGAACCCGCCCTGGCCGGGGCCGAAGGATTCGGCGAGGGCGTAGGCCGCGTCACAGCCCGAGGGCAGGAGCAGGCCGTAGAGCAGCTGGCGGGCGGTGAGGACCTCGCCCGCGCTCAGTCCGGCGGTGCTGCCGCCGTGCTTGCCGCAGTAGGAGAAGGCCTCGGCCGGGACGGTGACGGGGCGTTCCAGGTCGTTGGCGGCGATCACGACGACCGCCGTCATCACTTTCGCGATACTGGCGATCGGCACCGGTGTGTGCGCCTCGCGCGACCACAGCACCGTGCCGGTGATGCCGTCGGCCAGGGCGGCGCCTGCGGCCTGGACGCCGTCGGGTCCGGTGGCCGACCAGGGCAGCAGATCCGAGCTTCCGGTGGGACCGGCGGTCGCGACACCCTGACCGGCCGCGACACCGACGACGACCCCAGCGACAACAGCGTGCAACACCCGGGCAAATGTCCGCATCGCGACATTGTGTCCCACCGGCGGGCCCGATCGCGGGAACGGCACACCGTGTGTCCGGCGCCGGGTCTGGCGGCGGTGATGTCTGCGAGACTGGAGCGGTGAGCGAAACGGATGCGGGGACCTACGTCGAAGCCGGTGAGTTCCGCCGCGACACCAACTACATCACCACGCGCATCACCGCCGACGGCCGCGACGGCTATCCGGTCGAGTCCGGGCGCTATCGGCTCGTGGCGGCGCGGGCCTGCCCGTGGGCCAATCGCACGCTGATCGTGCGGCGGCTACTCGGCCTCGAACCCGTGCTGTCGCTGGGGCTGTGCGGGCCCACCCACGACAAACTCAGCTGGACCTTCGATCTCGATCCCGGCGAGGTGGACCCGGTACTGGGCATCCACTACCTGCGCGACGCCTATCTGGCCCGGTACCCGGACTATCCGCGCGGGATCACCGTGCCCGCGATCGTCGACATCCCGACCGGGCAGGTGGTCACCAACGACTACGCCCAGATCACCCTCGACTTCTCCACCGAGTGGACCGCGCATCACCGGGCGGGCGCACCCCAGCTGTATCCGGAGGTGCTGCGCGAGCAGATCGACGAGATCAACCGCGAGGTCTTCCGCGACGTCAACAACGGCGTCTACCGCTGTGGATTCGCCGGGGCCCAGGACGCCTACGACATCGCCTACGCGCGTCTGTTCGCCGCGCTGGACCGACTCTCCGAGCGGTTGCGCACGCAGCGCTATCTGGTCGGCGACACCATCACCGAGGCCGACGTGCGGCTGTTCACCACGCTGGTCCGCTTCGATCCCGTCTACCACGGCCACTTCAAGTGCAACCGCGCCAAACTCACCGAGATGCCGGTGCTGTGGGCCTACGCCAGGGACCTGTTCCAGACGCCCGGCTTCGGCGACACCGTCGACTTCGGGCAGATCAAGGAGCACTACTACGTGGTGCACCGCGACATCAATCCCACCGGAATCATCCCGGCGGGGCCGGATCTGGCGAACTGGCTGACCCCGCACCACCGCGCCGAACTCGGCGGCAGGCCCTTCGGCGACGGCACCCCGCCGCCCCCACCACGTACCGCCGAGCAGGTGCCCGCGATCGCGGTGCGGTAGTCCCCGCACGGGTTGCCATCGGACGCGGGCGCTTCTACTCTCGACTGCCATGCGAATATTCGTTCCGCTGGGTTCGAATATTCGGTGCCGAGAGTCAGGGAGTCGCCCGTGTTCGACAGACTGGGCCGCACGGCCACGATCGCCGCGATCGCGACGGCCGCGCTGCTGACGGTGTCCACCGGCACCGCGACAGCGGGTTTCGGCACCCTGCCCCCGGCGAATCCGCACCTCGGGCCCCTCGGTACCGCGACCATGCACGGCGATGCCGAGTCCTCCGACGCCACCCCGTTCGCCGGGCCCGGCACCGGCGACATCGACAGCCGGTTCCGTGAGCTCGCCGCGGCGTGCCCGACGATTCTGCAGGGCGCGGACGGGATGCCGCAGGCGCTGTGCACGAAGATCGTCGACCGGGCACCCACGGTCTTCCTGCTTGATCCGCACAGCGGGCAGCCGCTGGCCTCGCTGGATCTGGCCAAGGGCAGCCTGCTCGGTGGCGTGTACGCCTACCTCGACAGCGACGACCGGATGGTCACCGTCGACGGCAGCGGCAAGCTGCTGCGCGTCGGGCACCGTCGCGACGGTGACGGCTGGACGGTGTTCGTGGACTCGAGCACCGAGATCTCCGCCGCGGTCACCGGACACTGCGGCGGCGGGGACTGCGACGCGGTGAGTTCGGTGATGCCCGATTTCGACGGTCGGGTCTGGTTCGCCACCGACAATGCCGCGGCCGGGTTCGCCGATCCGGCCACCGGTGCCGTCCGCTCGATCGTGCTGGGTCCGGGCGAGAAGGTCGCCAACAGCATCTCCGCCGCGCCCGAGGGTGTCGCGATCGCCACCACGCACGCGCTGTACCTGGTCGACGTGGACGCGGCCGGGGCACCGCGTGTCCGCTGGCGGCAGGTCTACGATCGCGGCCCCGCCCGCAAGCCAGGACAGCTGTCCTGGGGCACCGGTGCCACGCCGACGTTCTTCGGGCCGGGCAGTGGCACCGAGTATCTGGCGATCACCGACAACGCGGTGCCCAAGGAGAACCTGCTCGTCTTCGACACCGCCACCGGGGATCGGGTGTGCTCGGTCCCGGCGGTCGACGGCACCGAGAACTCCCCGATCGGGTCGGGCAACAGCCTGTTCGTGGCCAGCACCTACGGCTACCCGTATCCGGCCGTGCCCGAGGGCGCCGGGCCGAGCGAACCGGCGAGCGCGGCGTTCACCGGCGGGATGGTCCGGGTGGACGTCGAAGGCGCCGGGTGCCGGGTGGTGTGGACCAATTCGGCGCTCTCGGCGGCGGTTCCGCGACTGTCGGTGGCCGACGGCAAGATCTACACCGTCACCCGGCACACCGTGATCCCGACCGGCAGCGCCGGGGTGACCGACAGCTTCCACTACACCGTCATCGACGCCGCCACCGGACGCCTCGACACCGAGCGGCCGATCGGCGCGACCGCGATCCACAACACCCTGCAGATGGTGGGCACCATCACCCCGGACCGGACGCTCTACCAGGGCACCATGAGCGGCCTGTTCCGGATCGCCCCGCGCTGACCCGCGCGAGGCGCGCTGGCGTGTCCCGCACGCTCCCGGCCGCCCACCCGGCACAGTCGAGTCATGACAGTGTGTCCAGCGCCGCGCGGGATGGCGTGGATCCCGGGTGGGACCTTCCTGATGGGTTCGTCGGAGTTCTATCCCGAGGAGGCGCCGCCGCATCCGGTGGCCGTGGACGGTTTCTGGATCGACGATCACCCGGTGACCGTGGCCGAGTTCCGCCGCTTCGTGAAGGCGACCGGTCATGTCACCTCGGCCGAGCGGCCGATCGATCCGGCGGACTTCCCCGAGGCCGACCCGGCCGCGCTCGTGCCGGGCGCGCTGGTGTTCCGGCAGACGAAAGGCCCGGTCGACCTGGACGACTGGCGGCAGTGGTGGAGCTATCTGCCCGGCGCGAACTGGCGTCATCCGAACGGCCCGGACAGCACCCTGGACGGGCGTCAGCAGCATCCGGTCACCCAGGTGGCCTACGCCGATGCCCTCGCCTACGCCGCCTGGGCGGGCAAGGATCTGCCGACCGAGGCCGAGTGGGAGTTCGCGGCGCGCGGCGGACTCGAGGCCGCGGTCTTCCCGTGGGGTGACGAGTTCCTGCCGAAGCGGCGTCGCATGGCCAATACCTGGCACGGCGAATTCCCCTGGCAGCACCTGCCCTCGGGCAAGGTCGACGCGACGCCCGGCACTACGCCGGTGCGCAGCTATCCGCCCAACGGGTACGGGCTCTACGACGTGGTCGGCAATGTCTGGGAGTGGACCAGCGACCACTACCGCGACCGCCACACCGACCCCGCCCCGCGCGCCTGCTGCGCTCCCCGCAATCCGCGCGTCGACACCGCGGACGCGCAGGACGCCGACGTTCCGGAGCCGTTCCGGCGACGGGTCACCAAGGGCGGCTCGCATCTGTGCGCGCCGAACTATTGCTTCCGCTATCGACCGGCAGCCCGACAGGGCCAGTCCGCCGACACCGCGACGTGTCACCTCGGATTCCGGTGCGTGCTCCGGTGAGAGACCGGGCGAGCGCCCGAAAATCCCTGGTGCAAGGTCTCGATCAGGTGCACGAACGTCGCGGCACCGCTGTTCGGCCGGGCCGAGGCGACTTAGCATGTACGGGCACGACCTGCGTTCTCCTCGAACGACAGAGCGAGACAGCGAAAGGCGGGCAACCGTGGCTGGGACGTTCCGTGGCGTGATCAATCTCGACATCCGTGATTCGGTGCCCGACTGGGCGCCCTACGCGGCGCCCACCGCGCCGGAGGGTGCGCCGAATGTCGTCTACGTTGTGCTCGACGACGTCGGGTTCGGTGCGCTGAGCTGCTACGGCGGACCCATCGACACCCCGAACATCGACCGGCTGGCCGAATCCGGTCTGCGCTACAGCCAATGGCACACCACCGCACTGTGTTCGCCCACCCGCTCGGCCCTGCTGACCGGCCGCAACCACACCACCAACGGCATGGCGTGCATCAGCGAGGCGGCGGTCGGCTTCCCCAATGCCAACGGCCACATCCCCGCCGCCTGCGCCACGCTGCCGGAGATCCTGCTCGAGCACGGCTACAGCACCGCCATGGTCGGCAAGTGGCATCTGTGCCCGGAGGACGAGTCGCATCTGGCGGCCACGCGCCGGAACTGGCCGCTGGGCCGTGGCTTCGAGCGGTTCTACGGGTTCCTCGGCGCCGAGACCAGCCAGTGGTATCCGGACCTCATCCACGACAACCATCCGGTCGAGCCGCCCTCGACACCCGAGCAGGGCTATCACTTCAGTGTCGACATCACCGACAAGGCGATCCAATACTTCGACGACGTCAAGGCGATCGTCCCCGAGCGGCCGGTCTTCCTCTACTACGCGCCGGGCTGCGCGCACGCGCCCCACCAGGCGCCGCCGGAGTGGATCGAGCGTTATCGCGGCCGGTTCGACGACGGCTACGAGGTGATGCGCGAGCGGATCCTCGCGCGCCAGATCGAACTCGGCCTGGTGCCGCCGAACACCGAACTGCCGCCGATCAATCCGATCGGCACCCCCGAGACCCGCAGCGGGCCCGACGGCGAACCGTTCCCCGCCCTGGACCGCACCCGGCCGTGGGCCGAACTCAGCGTCGACGAACAGCGCCTGTTCGCCCGGATGGCCGAGGCCTACGCCGGTTTCGTCGCGCACTTCGACGACCAACTCGGCAGGCTGCTCGACTATCTCGACGGCATCGGGCAGCTCGACAACACGATCTTCGTCGTGGTCTCCGACAACGGCGCCTCCGGCGAGGGCGGCCCGGACGGTTCGATCAACGAGAACAAATTCTTCAACAATGTCGCCGACGACATCGCCGAGAACCTGGCCATGATCGACGAGATCGGCGGCGTGCGCACCTACAACCACTATCCGAACGGGTGGGCGATGGCCTTCAACACCCCGTTCAAGATGTGGAAGCGGTACTCGTTCAACGGCGGTACCTGCGATCCGTGCGTGATCTCCTGGCCCGCCGGGATCGCCTCGCGCGGTGAGGTGCGCCCGCAATACCACCACGCGGTCGACATCGTCGCCACCGTACTGGACTGCCTCGGCCTCGAGCTGCCCGAGACGGTCAAGGGACACACCCAGACCCCGCTGCAGGGTGTGAGCATGCGCTACAGCTTCGACGCCCCGGATGTCGCCTCCGCCAAACGCACCCAGTTCTATTCGATGCTGGGCACCCGGGGCATCTGGCACGACGGCTGGAAGGCGGTCACCACCCATCCGGCCATCAGCGGCTGGAGCGATTTCGGGCGCGACACCTGGGAGCTGTACCACACCGACGTGGACCGGGCCGAGCTCGTCGACCTCGCCGAACGCGAACCCGAGCGCCTCGCCGAACTGATGGGCCTGTGGTTCTACGAGGCGGGCGTCAATCAGGCGTTCCCGCTCGACGATCGCTCCGCGCTCGAGATCCTGTCCACGCCACGCCCGCAGCCGACCGCGCCACGCCATCGCTACGTCTATCACCCCGGCGGCTCGGAGGTGCCCGAGTCGGTGGCGGTGAACATCCGCAACCGGTCCTACTCGATCGGCGCTCTGGTCGATCTGCCCGCGCCCGGCGCGCAGGGTGTGTTGTTCTCGCACGGTGGCCGTTTCGGTGGGCACGCGCTGTTCGTGCGCGACAACCGGCTGCACTACGTCTACAACTTCCTCGGCTCGAGTCATCAGCTGGTCACGGCCACCGAGGAGCTGCCGACCGGCGAGAATGTCATCCTGGCCGCGTCGTTCGACAAGGACGGGGAGGACTCCCCGGGCGTGGCCACCGGCATCCTGAGCCTGTTCCACGGTGACCACAAGGTCGGCGAGGGACGCATCAAGACCCAGCCGGGCAAGTTCACCCTGGCCGGGGAGGGCCTCAACGCCGGGCGCGACGGCGGCGATCCGGTCACCGACCTGTATCCGGGGCAGGCACCGTGGGCGTTCACCGGCGGGACCCTGCACCGGGTCGCGGTGGATGTCAGCGGGGAGCCCTATGTCGATCTCGAGCGGGAAGCCGAGGCGATGCTCGCCAGGGAGTGAGGCACGCTCACGCGACCGGGCCGTCGTCGAAGACCACGGTCCAGTCGCGGCGCATGCTCACCGTGGTCCAGCCCGCGCGCTCGGCGTGCGCGAGCGCGTCCTCGGCACCGGCCTCGTAGGCGAATTCGCGGTCGGCGTCGTCGTGGTGGACGAGCAGGCGCAGGGCCGGGGAGCCGGTGATCTCGGAGAACACCATCATGGGGACATCCCCGTTGGAGTTGCCGACCGACAGGATCGGGCGCCTGCCGATGCGGCTCCAGATGCGCACCGGCTTCTCCGGTCCGTCGTCGAAGAACTCCATCGCCGACTTGTAGAGCAGTTCCGAACGGCCCGAGTCCGAGCGGTAGGTGAGGCCGAGGGAACTGCCGATGATCCGCTCGGGCGGTACGCCGTAGAGGGTGTCGGCGACCGGGCGCATGAAGTCGCGATCGCCGCCGGAGGCGATGTAGTTGGTGAAGCCGTGCGCGGCGAGGAACCGCAGGAGCTCGGCCATCGGCGCGAAACCGCACGCGCGGTAGGGGCGGGCCAGGCTGGGATGCTCGGTGGTCCGGAAGAATCCGCTGACGCGCTGCTGGTATTCCTCCACGCTGATGTCACCGAAGGCGCGACTCACCCCGTCCATCAGCACCGCCAGGTCGGTGCCGTCGCCGCGATAGTGCTTGATCAGCGCCTCGTTGAGCCAGGTCGGGTCGCCCTCATACGCCGCCTGCCAGGGCTGACGGGTCCGCAACGACGCGTCGTGCTGGGCCATTTCGCGCAAGCGCGCGAGGGTGAAGTCGAGCTGGGGTTGCATCGGTTTCTCGCACCACAGGGTGCCGTCGTTGTCGAAGACCGCCACCCGCGCCTCGGGCGGGACGTAGCCGGAGCCGTCACGGTCGGTCACCCGATCGACGAACTCCTCGACGGCGGCGCGCGTGTCGCTCTCGGTCCAGGAACTCAGCTGCGCCGTCATCCCCGTGCCTCCGTCCGCTCGGTGCGTCTCCCTCCAGCAAACCCGATCCCGGCAGCGCGCGGATCACCCGGTTCGGGTGATCGGCCGGGGTCAGGGTGCGTCGGCGAAGGGGACGTCGTGGGCGGTGGCGGTGACGTGCAGGCCGTCGGCACCCGGCTGGATATCGGTGAGGCGCGCGCCCAGCGGCAGTTGCCGCAGCGGCACGGTGAAGGTCAGCACGCTGCGCAGCAAGCTCAGCGGGATCGTCGGACCGCCCACTGTGGACTGGGCCGAGACCGGGGTGACCTCGATGCCGTCCTCGGCCGGGGCGACGGTGACCACCACGATCGCGGGGATCGACAGGCCCTGCACGGGGAAGGTCCCGGTGACCCGGAGTCCGTCGGGGCCCGGAGCCACCGATTCCACGCCCTCGGGCGCGAAGCCTCGCACGCTGTCGTAGGGCACCACGGCCGTGGCCGTCGCGGTGGCGGCGATCAGGTTCTCGGTGCGGCGGTCGAGCAGGTCCGACAGCGGTGCCGCCACGTCGGTGAGCCGGACATCGAGGTCGTGGACGGTGATGTCCTCGCCGGTCCAGTCGCCGACCCGGATGTCGATCTCGGGGTAGTGCCCGTCGAGAGCCTGGGTCAGGAACGGGAAACCGCCGATCGACACCCCCGGGGCCCGGGGCAGATCGTAGGCCGCGGCGACCCGCCTGCCGATCTCGTTCTGCGCCACCACCACCGCCACCCGGTCCCCCACGACCAGCGCCACCGCCAGCACGACGATCAGTATCAGCACCGCGCGCATGCGCTCACCTGCTCGGCCATCCCACCATCATGCGGGGAAACCGCGCGCGGCACCGCCAGGACCGCCCGCGCGGGTCCGGCTGTTTGCGATATGCGGACCCGGGTATCGCCCTGAATGGGTCCCCAGGACGGCCCAACGGCCACGAGATGGTCGAGCGAACTGTCTGAAAGGAATTGCCACGATGAGCTTGGCTGACAAGGCGAAGAACAAGGCCGAGGAACTGGCAGGCAAGGCCAAGGAAGCGACGGGTAAGGCCACCGACGACCGGGACCTGGAGCAGGAAGGCCGCGTCGATCAGACCAAATCGGATCTGAAGAACGCGGGCGAGAAGGTCAAGGACGCCTTCCGCGACTGACCGCAGACGCCGGGGGCCGTCCCGCTGGGCGGCCCCCGGCGGCCGCCGCCCGATTGACGCCGCGCCGAGCGGGTATCGCCCGGTGAGGCGGCCCGGTTGCCGGGGCGTCGGGCAGTGGGCAGGAGGACACCTGATGGACGACTCGTCCTGGAACCTCGATGCTCGGGGCGAGACCGAGACCCAGCGGCTCGACCGCAACTGGGCCTCGCTGCTGCAGGAGTTGCGCGTCGTCCAGACCGGCGTCCAGCTGCTCACCGGTTTCCTGATGGTGCTGCCCTTCCAGCCGCAATTCGCCACCACCACGGTGCCGATCAAGGTGCTCTATCTGGTGGTGGTCGCCGCGTCCATCGGGGCGACCGTGCTGCTGGTGGCTCCGGTGGCGGCACACCGACTGTTGTTCCGGCGGCACCGCATCGCCTGGCTGGTGGCCTCCACCCACCGCGTCGCGATCGGCGGGGTGATCCTGCTGGGGGTCGCGCTGGTCGGCGTCGCGGTGCTGCTGTTCGGCATCGTGGCGGGCACCATCGCCGCCATCGTCGCGGGCATCGTGTTCACCGCGCTGTTCCTCGGCACCTGGCTGATCTGGCCGCTGCACGAACGCGGGCGTTCCCCCGACCGCTGACCGACGTATCCGATCCGGAAAGGACCCTGCGATGAGCACTCCGGAATATCCGCATCCGCACGATTTCCCCGACGACGAGCGCACCACGCGCTCACACGCGGGCGAATCCATCGAGGACACCCGCAACTGGCCCGGCCTGATCCTGATCGGCCTCGGACTGGTGCTGGTCGGGCTCACCCTCACCGCGGCGGGCTACGGCTTCGCGGGCTGGGCCGCCATCGCGGGCGTGCTGTGCGCGCTCTGCCTGGTCGGCGGCACCGTCATCGTGGTCGCCGAGCATCGGCGGGTCAAGGCGGCCGAGGGGCTGGACCTGACCGATCAGCGCGGGCACTGAGCCCGTTCACCCCTCCAGGGTCGCCCTGGCCAGTTCGGCCACCACATCGGCGACCTCGTCGCGTTCACGCAGCGCCCGCACCTGCCTGCGCGCACCGTTGCCCCGCGCGAGCAGCGCGGCGATCGCCTCGGTGACGAAGGTGTGATCGCCGCATTCGCGCAGCACGGGCTCGATGTGGGCGACGAGCTGGGCCAGCAGGTTCTCCTGCGGGACCACCCGGCCGTCGGCCAGATCGAGCCCGTTGCCGTCGAGCCCGAAGCGCGCGGCATTCCAGTACGCTGCCCGCAGCAGCTCCCCGGACACGGCGGGGCCGGTGTCTCCGCGTTCGATCGCACGCAACGCGACGCCGACGATTCCCCTGATCAGGGCCGCCAGCAGCGCGGATTCCGCGGCGGTGGCGGGAACGTCGCTGACCCGGATCTCCACGGTGGGGAACGACTCCGAGGGCCGCACATCCCAATAGACCATCTTGTTGTCGAGAATGCTGCCGCCCGCGCGCATCATGGCCACGATCGACTCGTAGTCCGCCAGCGAGGCGAAGTACGGCGGCGGGCCCGCGCTCGGCCAGCGCCGCCACAGGATGCTGCGCCAGCTCGCGTACCCGGTCTCGCTGCCCCGGTAGATCGCGGAATTGGCGGTGACGGCCAGCAGCACCGGCAGCCAGGGCCGGACGTGATTGCCCACCAGCACCGCGGTCTCGCGGTCCGGGACGCCGACGTGCACGTGGCACCCGCACAGGCCCTGTTCGTGCGCGATCATCCCGAAGGTGTGCGCGATGCGCTGGTAGCGGTCGGTGTCGGTCACCGGGTAGCCCTCGGGCACCGTAGGTGGCACGGCCACCGCGAGCAGGTGCACGCCGTGGTCGATCGCGCACTGGGCCACCCGGCGCCGGGACAACCGCAGTTGGGCGAGCAGTTCACCGAGGTCGGAGTGCACGTCACTGCTGGTTTCGACCTGGCAGCTGGTGAGTTCGAGTTGCAGGTCGATCCCGGCCTCGCGGGCCGCGGCGGCCACCTCGGTGTTCTTGGGGGCCGGTGCCCCGGTCACGGGGTCGGTCAGCAGGAATTCCTCTTCGACACCGACCGTGAGTGCGTGTTCGCCCACCGACCCGCTCCTTCACCCGAGGTCCGACGCTGTGCCCGGGTAAATACCCCGGTGTCCCGACCGAAACCGGGCGCGCTGATTACACCCGCGCAGTGGGGGCAATCGGTCTCCAGCACCACTTCCTCGCCCGCCCGGATGACAGGACACTGCCATGCGTCTGCTCAGAGCTCCCGGTGTGTACCGCCCCCAGGCCGACAGTTGGCTGCTGTGTCGCGCGCTGCACGATCTGCCCCGGATCTCCGGCGCACGGGTGCTCGACGCCTGCGCGGGCACCGGGGTGGCGACCCTCGCCGCCGCGGCGGCGGGCGCGGGCAGCCTGACCGCCATCGACCTGTCCTGGCCCGCGCTCGTGTCGACCTGGCTGAACTGCCGCCTGCGCGGGGTCGCGGTGGAGGTGCTGCACGGCGATTTCAGTGCCGCGCTGCGGCTGCCGCGCTTCGACCTGGTGGTGGCCAACCCGCCCTACGTGCCCGCCGCCACGGCCAGCGGGCAGGGCGCGGCGCTGGCCTGGGACGCCGGTCCGGACGGGCGCAGCGTGCTCGACCGGCTGTGCCACACGCTGCCCGATCTGCTCACCGACCACGGCTGCGGCCTGATCGTGCACTCGGCGATCAACGACGCCGACCGCAGTCTGTGCCAGTTGCGGGAGCGTGGCGTCGAGGCGCAGGTGGTCGACGGGGGGACGGTGCCGTTCGGGCCGGTCATGCGGTCGCGGGCGCGATGGCTGGCCGACCGCGGCCATATCCGGCCCGGTCAGGACGAGGAGGAATTGGTGGTGATCCGCGTTGACCGCACAGCGTCTCCCGTCGTCGGCGAACGGCACTGAACCGCGCCGTGTCGTGCTCGTCGACGGCGGACCGGCCCTGATCGATGGTCCCGTCGACCTGGTGACCGCCGACGGCGAGGTGATCCACTGCGACCGCTTCCGGGTCGCCCTGTGCCTGTGCCGCCGCTCTTCGATCTATCCCCTGTGCGACACCAGTCACCGCCGCAGGCAGCGCGGCGCACGCCCCGACGAGGCGCGATGACCACCCCGGCGCCGGGGCGCGCGCTGCCGACCCCGCGTGGTGAGCTGTCCGCGGGCCTCGTCGACCTGCTCACCCGCGCACCGGGTTCCGCGCCGCCCTCGGTCGGCGAACTCGATCCCTACGGCGAGGATCTGCTGCTCGCCCTGCACACCTGCTATGAGCTGCACTATCAGGGCTTCGCCGAGGTGGACGACGGCTGGGAGTGGGACTCGGGGCTGCTCGGTGTGCGCGCGGCGGTCGAACAGCAGTTCCTCGCCGCGTTGCGCGACGATGTCGACGGCGGCGACGATGTCGAGGGCGAGCTGGCACCGCTGCTGGAACCGGCGGGTGAGGCCACGGGGATCGCCGCGTTCCTGGCCGAGCGCGGCACCGCCGACCAGTTGCGCGAATACTTCGCGCACCGCTCGATCTACCACCACATCGAGGCCGATCCGTACGCCTGGGTGATCCCCCGGTTGCGTGGACAGCCCAAGGCGGCGCTGGTGGCGGTCGAGTTCGACGAATTCGGTGGCGGCCGTGGCGACCGGGTGCACGCCCAGCTCTACGCCGAGTTACTGGCGGGCGCCGATCTCGATCCCGGCTACCTGTACTACCTCGACAGCGTTCCCGCGCCGATGCTGGCCCTGGTCGACATGATGTCGCTGCTGGGCCTGCATCGGGGGTTGCGGGCCGCTTCGGTCGGGCATTTCGCGTCGGTGGAGATCACCTCGTCCCCGGCGTCGCGGCGGCTGGCCGAGCTCGCCCGCGAGTTGCTCCCCCATCCCGCCGTCGAGCGCTTCTACACCGAGCACGTAGAGGCCGACGCCGTGCACGAGCAGGTGATGCGCCGGGAGGTGATCGACGAGCTGCTGGCGGCCGAGCCGGACGCGGCGCGCGAGATCGTCTTCGGGATCCAGGTGACGAATCTGCTCGAGGACCGGTTCAGCGCGTATGTGCTCGACCACTGGACCAGGGAACAGTCCTCGCTGCTCGCGCCGCTCGGTCAGCGGGTCGACGCGGAGGCGGCCTCGATCGAGGTGTAGTACCGGAACAGCGGGCGCACCCCGACCAGGTCGAGTGCCCGGTCCACTTCAGGTCGGCCGGTGACCAGCCGCAGGTCGATGTCGTGGCGCGCGGCTTCCCGCTTGGCCGCGACGAGCGAGGCGGCGACGCGGATGCTCAGGAACTCGGTGCCGCGCAGGTCGAGCACCATCGCCTTGGCCCCCGAACGTAGGGACCGTTCGAGCAGCGCGCGCAACCCCGGCGCGTGGGCGGCGTCCAGTTCGGGACCGGCGAACATCACCCAGCAGCCGAGTTCGCCGCGCCGACGTAATCGCTGCACCATGCTGGTTCGGGTGGTTCCGCGATACCAGCGCAGGGCGCCGTGGCGGCGACGGGTCACGACAGCCATCGAACCTCCGTCAAGACGAAGTTCCGGTCGGTCCAGGGAGCGCAGCGACCGGGGTCGGCTGGGTTCTCAACCTGATCCAAGTCTGGCACGCGACTCTGCCGCTGTCACCGCATCGGTGACAGCGGGCGCCGGGACGCGGGTCATTTCGGGTCGTTGCCGGTGTTCTCCGGTTCGTCCGGCCGCCGCGGGGTGCGCTTGCGAACCAGCAGAACCGCCGCGACGAGGATCACCAGAGCGACGATCACCAGAATTTCCATGACCGGCGCGTACCCCACTCCCACTCCCCCAATCACGGGCTACCACGCCACCGTGATGACCGGCGGCGCTGAGCTGTTTCGTGGCACCCGCAGCGGGCATGACGACGGTAGGGCCGGGTGCGCGAAGGCCACCGGCGAGTCCGCGCGGAGATCCCGCGCCGACCACTGCGTCAGGAGGACGGCATGACTCCGATCCGATTCACCGATCCCACCCCGCCCCCGCCGTTCCCACCCGGCCCCGGCCCGGATCCGGTGCCGCCCACACCGGGTGACCCGGTACCGCCATCCCCGCCGGACCCGGCGCCGTCGCCGACCCCCACGCCCACCCCGCCGCCACGGCCGACACCGTCGCCGCCGCCCGTGCCCCCGCCCGCACCGGAACCCGAACCGTTCCCCCCGATTCCGGAACCCGACCCGCGGCTGCCCGATCCCTCGGCACGGAGGTAGACAGCGGAGAGGAGATCGATCGATGGACCACAGCACCGCCCCGCTGCTCGCCTCGGTGGCCGACTACCACGCGGCGAACCGCTACGGCTTCACCCCGCCCGGCCACCGGCAGGGCCGCGGCATCGATGACCGGGTGCTGCGCGCCCTGGGCGCCGACGCCTTCCACAGCGACATCCTGATGTCGCCCGGTCTCGACGACCGACTGGCCCGCCAGGGTCTGCTGGCCGAGGCCGAGGACCTCATGGCCGACGCGGTCGGCGCCGACGCGGCGTTCTTCTCCACCTGCGGCAGCTCGCTGTCGGTGAAGGCGGCCATGATGGCGGTGGCTGGCCACGACGGGGGTCTGCTGGTGGCCAGGGACAGCCACAAGTCGATCGTGGCGGGGCTGATCTTCTCCGGGGTGCAGCCGTACTGGATCACGCCGCGCTGGGACGCCGAGCGCCACTTCTCGCATCCGCCGTCACCGGCGCAGGTCGAGCGGGCCTGGCGCGAACATCCCGACGCGGCGGGCGCGTTGATCGTCAGCCCGAGCCCCTACGGCACCTGCGCCGATATCCGGGGCATCGCGGAGGTCTGTCACGCGCGGGGCAAGCCGCTCATCGTCGACGAGGCCTGGGGCGCGCACCTGCCCTTCCACGAGGACCTGCCGACCTGGGCGATGGATGTCGGCGCGGACGTGTGCGTGGTCAGCGTGCACAAGATGGGCATGGGCTTCGAACAGGGTTCGGTGTTCCATCTCCAAGGCGACCTGGTCGACCCGGTCCGCCTGCGCAGTTGCGCCGACCTGCTCATGACCACCAGCCCCAATGTGCTGATCTACGCCGCGCTGGACGGATGGCGCAGGCAGATGGTCGAATTCGGCCACGACCTGCTCGACACCGCGCTGAGCACCGCGCGCCGCGCCCGCGCCGAGTTGGGCGAGATCGGCGGGCTCACCGTGATGCACGACGAACTCCTCGGCGTCGAAGCGTCCCACGACCTGGACCTGCTCCAGGTGCTCGTCGACATCTCCGAGACCGGCGCGAGCGGCTACGAGGTCGCCGACTGGCTGCGCACCCACCGTCACCTGGACCTGGGATTGAGCGACCATCGCCGCATCCTGGCGACACTCTCGCCCGCCGACGACGCCGGAACCATCGATGCCCTGGTCGACGGGCTGGCCCTCTGGCGCGCCGGGCTCGACCGCCCGCGCCCGCCCGAGATCCGGCTGCCGACCCCCGACGAACTGCAACTCGAGACGGTGATGCTGCCGCGCGACGCCTTCTTCGCGCCGTCGGAGCCGGTCCCCGTCGAGAAGGCGGCGGGCCGGATCGCCGCCGAACAGCTCACCCCCTACCCGCCCGGTATCCCGGCGGTCGTGCCGGGCGAGCGACTCGACGAGGCGGTCGTGGAGTACCTGCGCACGGGTGTCGCCGCCGGACTCAATCTGCCCGATGCCGCCGATCCGCACCTGGACACCGTACGTGTCGTCCGTGACCGCTGACCTCCCGAAAGGATCTCCGATGACCGACTCCCTGCGTGCCGTCGCCCTCGTCTGCACCCTCAAGTCGTCTCCCGCGCCGTCGAGCAGTGTGCTCATCGCCGAACAGGTGCTGGCCGAGCTGGCCGGGCACGGTGTCGACGGTGAGACGGTGCGGGTGGCCGATTTCGACGTCCGCCCCGGCGTGAGCGCCGACGAGGGCGACGGCGACCAGTGGCCCGAGATCCGGCGCCGAGTCCTCGACGCCGACATCCTGCTGTTGTCGACGCCCACCTGGATGGGTCACCTGTCCTCGGTCGCGCAGCGCGCGCTCGAGCGGCTCGACGCCGAGGTGTCCAATACCGACGAGCTGGGCAGGCCCGCGGCGTTCGGCAAGATCGGGCTCGCCGCGGTGGTCGGCAACGAGGACGGCGCGCACAAGATCGTCGCCGACACCTTCCAGGCGCTCAACGACGTCGGGTTCACCATCCCCGCGCAGGGCTGCACCTACTGGAACGGCGAGGCCATGGGCAGCGTCGACTACAACGACCTGTCCGAGACCCCCGAGGCGGTACGCACGACCACCGCCACCATGGCGCGCAACGCCGCCCATCTCGCCCGGCTGCTGCGCGCGCAGAACTACCCGGCGGGGTGATCACCGGGCCGGGTCGGGCACCTCGTGCGCGGTGAGCAGGAGGTGGTCGAGCCGGGTGCGCAGCACGGCGTCGGCCCCGGCGATCTCCGGCAGCCGGGCCGCCACCCGTTCGGCGATGGTGCGGAGTTTGACGTTGGTCTCCTGGGAGCGCCACCGCAAGACCTGGAAGGCCTGCTCGGAGGTGATGGCGTAGGCCAGCATCAGCGCGCCCTTGGCCTGCTCGATTTCCGCGCGCGCCGCCAGCAGATCCGGCAGCGCGCTGTCGATGGCCTCGCGCCGGTATTCGGCGGCGGAGCCGGAGACATCGATGTAGTAGCCCGCGGTCCCGACGATGGTGCCGGAGTCGTCGAGCATCGGCTCCGACACCACGAGCACATCCCGCTGCTGTCCCTTGGTGTCGATGATGCGGTGGTGACTGGAGAAAGTGCCGACGCGATCGATCGAGGTGAGCATCGCCGCGACCCGGTCCCGGTCGTCGGGATGTTTGTGCGCCAGCAACATCTCGAGTGTGGGCACCGTCCCGGGTGGGTACCCGTGCATCTGGGCGACCTCGTCCGACCACTCCCACCGATGAGCACTGAACCAATACCGGAACCGCCCGACAGTCAGCGATTCCCCCACACCGAGCACCTGCTCCATCTGCACCCGCGCCGTCGCGCCGTCCGGTCCGATCATGCGCCGATTATCCCCGATCGGAACCGTCGAAATTCCGTGGTCCGAGGTACCGCCACGACAACACGGCGATCCCGAGGAACCCGACCGCGGTCGTCGCGATGCCCACCCGAAGACCGATGAGTCGGTTCGTGTGCAGGCACCCACCGAGCACCGCCACCCCCCGCCATCCCGACCTGCCGCGCGGTGTTCAGCACTCCCGAGGCCAGTCCCGCGAAGTCCCGATCCGCCGCCGCCATGGCCGCCCCGTTGCAGCTGGGACCGAAGAGCCCACAACCGAATCCGACGATCGCGGTCCCCACGAGCAGCACCGGCAGACTGTCCGGCCCGTCGACACCCACGCAGATCACCGACCCGACCGCCGCGATCACCGACCCGGTGATCAACAGCCAGCGCATCCCCCGCCCGGCCCACCGCCGATTCAGGACGAGCGTGGCGAACGTCCACAGCACGGCGAAGGGTACGAACAGCAGTCCCGCGCTGAAAGCGTCGTAGTCCCAGCGTGATTGCACAGAGACAACCAGCAGGAACTGCAGCCCATAGGCTGCGTACTGAAACGCGAACCCGTTGACCACGGCGGCGGAGAACGCGGACGCACGGAACACGCCCAGCGGCAGAACCGGTGCGCGAACCCTCGATTCGGTGACCACGAACGCGATCAGCAATACCGGTGCCGCCACCGACGCGACCACGGTCACCGGATCGGACCACCCGCGTTCTCCACCCTCGACCGGCCCACCATCAGCGCGATACCCCCGGTCGCACCCCACACCGTGATCGCCTTCGCCCGCTCGGCCGGTTCGGGATGCAGGCGCGTGATCAGCGCCAAGGTCGTCGGCAGAATCGCCGCACCGAAAACGCCTTGCAGACAACGGAAGACCATCAGCATCGGCAGTGTCGGGCTGACGGCACACGCGAGCGACGCGAGGGTGAATCCGCCCAGCGCCCAGAGGAAAACCCTGCGCGCACCGAGACGATCGGCGAGCACCCCCACGCTCAGCAACAGCGCCGCCAACGGGATCGTGTAGATACTGATCAGCCACTGCAGCGTCGAGATCGTGCCACCTGTCTCGCTCCGAATGGCGGGCAACGCGACATTCAGCGCGCTCCCGTCGAGCAGAATCATGAAGAACCCCAGGCAGATCGCCACCGACCCGGCCGCGGTGTTCGTCTTCGCCGCTCCGCCCGTTCCGCGTGCGCGAACCAGCGATCGCGTCATCACCGTCCCCTCCCTCGCTTCTGTACCTACAGGTACAACCGAGCCGACTGTACATACTGCTAGGTACAATCGCTAGGTGACGACAGCGGACCGCCTGGTGGCGAGCATGCAGACTCTGTTGTGGGAGAACGGGTTCACGGGCACCAGCCCGCGCGCGGTCCAGGAACTCGCCGAGGCGGGACAGGGCAGCATGTACCACCACTTCCGGAGCAAGGCGGGGCTGGCGGTGGCCGCGGAGCAGCGGATGGCCGAGGAACTCCGAGAGCAGATCAGCGGGCGGTTGCGAAGCGGTGCCACGGTGCGGGAGAAGGTCGCCGCGTTTCTCACCATCGACGAGAACGTGCTGCGTGGGTGCCGACTCGGGCGACTCGTTCAGGATTCGGCGGTGGTCGCCGATCCCGCACTGCTGGAGCCGATCTCGACGATGTTCGACTGGATCCAGGCGCGTATTCGCGAGGTGCTCGACGAGGGGGTGGCACGCGGGGAGTTGGACGGGGAGCTCGATGTCGATGCCCTGGCCACGACCGTGCTCGCGCTGCGGCAGGGGGCGTACGTGCTGGCGCGGGGGGCTCAGTCGGAGGAGCCGTTCCGGCGGGCGGTCGTGGGGATTCTGCAGTTGTTGCCGGAAGGGCGGGGTCAGTCGGTGGTGGTGTAGGTGAGGATGGTGCGGTGGGCGGTGGTCCAGGCCGGGGAGGTGGGGTCGGCGAATTCGCCGTGGCCGGTGCCGCGCAGGATCTGGAGGTCGGCGATGGTGCCCGCGCGGGCCAGGGCCTCGACGAAGCGGGTGCTCTGGGAGGGGACGACGACGCGGTCGTTGGCGCCGTGCAGGGCGGTGACGCGGATGGCGGGCGCGGGGAGCTGGTGGATGGGTGAGGCGTCGCGGTAGCGGTCTGGAACCTGGCCGGGGGTGCCGCCGAGCAGCTTCGGGACGAAGGAGTCGCGGTTGTCGGTGACGGCGGCGTCGAGGTCGAGGACGGCGGCCATCAGGGTGAGGCTGCGGATCCGGATCTCCGGATGACGCGGCGGATGCGCCGACCAGCGCCCGGCCACCCACGCCGCGAGCTGTCCCCCGGCGGAGTGGCCGGCCAGGTGCACCCGCTGCAGATCGAGCAGATTGCCCACCCGAGGCGCCACGGTGTCGGCCAGCGCGGTCACGGCGTCGTCGACATCGGTCAGGGTGACCGGCCAGCCGCCGCCCCCGCCCACCCGCCGGTATTCGACATTCCACACCGCCACCCCGTCGCGGGCCAGCGCCCGCGCGTGCGCGTCGAACTGGGCCAGGGTGCGGCCCTGGGTCCAACCACCGCCGTGGATGAGCACGACCACCGGCAGCCGGGTGTTGGCGGTCGGCGGGAGGTAGAGGTCGCCGAAGGTGTCGGGCGCGTCGCCGTAGGCGATCCGCTGGACGCTCTGTGGGTGCGCCACCACCTCGCTGACGACCGTCTCGGCGGGCACCGCCAGCTCGGCGGCGCGCAGTCCCAGCAGCGCCGCCACCACGGCGACCACGCTCACGGCCACGAGGAACCGTCGTCGGCCAGCTGCCACCGGGAACCTCCTTTTACGCCCCTGAGCAGCACGGTACCGCGCCGGTGACGCTCAGACCGTGAGGCGGGAGCCCACCGTGGCGCGGCTCACCACCAGCCGAGCAACGGTTGCAGTTCCCGCCCCAGCGGACCGGCCAGCGACCGCGAATAGCTGGCGGTGAGGTGGTGCTCGTCGTGGTAGATGAGGATGTTGCCCTCCTCGACCAGACAGCGTGTCTGCTCGCACACCGCGTCGCTCAGGTCGATCGGGAAGACACTCGGGAACGCCGAGGCGGGTTCCAGCCCCGGGTTGACCGGGTCGAGCGCGTCCTCGCGGGCCATGCCGCAGCTGCTGCGGTCACCGCCACCGGCCAGGCAGTCGACGGCCTTGTAGCGCACGGTGCCGCGCCGCAGCCAGGGCGTATCGCGCACCGCGATCACGTTCAGGCCGCGATCCGACAGCGCGGTCCACACGTCGAGGTATTCGCCCGGGGTCTCGTCACCGCCGGTGTCGCGGGGGCGGGTGCCGGTGGTGAAGACCCAGTCGGGCCGGTCGGCCTCGAGCCGGTCGATGACCTCGACCGACCAGTCCCGGCAGTCCGGGTTGGCCTCGCCCTTGTACATCGCGTCCTCGGCCAATGTGAGCGGGCAGCCCATCTTCAGATACACCTGGATGCGGAAGCTGTGCTCGGTCGCCAGGATCTGCAGGGCGGGCAGCCAGTGCTCGGCGTGGGAACTGCCGACGAGGGCCAGGGTGCGCTCGGCGTCGGGGTCGCCGTAGGCGCAGGTCACCAGGTCGCGGGTGTCCCAGTCGGCGATGCAGCCGTCGACGGTGGGCGGGGGCAGCTCGGCGGGCGCCTCGAAGACCGTGGGACGCATCGGCGCGTCCGGCACGGGCGCGCCCGCGACCAGCGCCTCGGCGCCCGGATACCGCTCCGGATCGAGCACGCCGACCGCCGTGGACGGGTTGACCCGGACCACCGCGTACTGCCAGCCCGCCGTCGCCGTGACCGTCGCGACCAGCAGCACGACCACCCCGGCCGTCACGAGCCCGCGCGCTCGGGCACCCGTCACCGGGGCCACCGCGCCACGCTGCCGCAACGGTTCCTCGACCCAGCGGTGCGTCAGCCAGGCCAGCAGCACCGATACCGCGATCACCGCGGCCCCGCCGACCAGACCGGCGTGCGGGTGCCCGCGCTCGGCGAGGAAGAAGATCAGGATGGGCCAGTGCCACAGGTACAGCGGGTAGGCGATGTCACCGAGCCACCGCATCGCCGGATGGGCCAGCAGCTGATTCACCACGGGCCACTCCCGCACCGGCAGCTCCGCGGCCGACAGGATGACCGCCAGCGCCGCGCACACCGGCAGCAGCGCCGCCGGACCGGGGAACCGATTGGCACCGTCGAGCACGATCCACCCGCACAGCACCACCCCCGCCACACCGAGGAAGGCCAGCAGGGCACGCAGGAACCGCCAGCGCGGCAGTACGGGCGCGAAGACCGCGAGCGCGGCACCCGCCAGCAGCTCCCAGCCCCGGGCGGTGCTGTCGTAGTAGTTCCAGCCCTGCCGCGTCGTCATGCCGTGGGCGGCGAGCGCGAACGAACACAGCGCGCCGACGACCACGACAACGCCGACGACGGCCCTGACCCGCTGCGGCCGCGACAGCCGGGCACACACCCAGCCGACACCCCCGATCACGACCAGCACCGTCAGATAGAACTGCCCCTGCACCGCCATCGACCACAGATGCTGCAGCGGGCTCACCGACGGGTCGGCGGCCAGATAGTCCGACCAGGTCAGCGCGAGCTGCCAGTTCTGGTAATAGAACAGCGAGGCCAGCACCTGCGCCGCCACCGTCGACCACTGCGTATACGGCAGCACCAGCACCGTGACGACGACGACCGCGGCCAGCACCACCGCCATGGCCGGGACCAGTCGTCGCAGCGTGCGCCGCAGCACCCCGCTCGCCCACCCCGGTTCCGGGGACTGCGCGCGACGCAACACCATGCCGGTGAAGAAGAACCCCGACAGCACGAGAAAGACGTCGACCCCGCCGGAGACGCGCCCGAACCACACGTGGAAGACCACGACCAACGCGATCGCCAGACCCCGCAGACCGTCCAGATCGAATCGGTACGCCGACCGCGCGACAGCCTCCCGGGACGGACTCTGTGTCCGCGCCGGGCGGGCTGTCGATTCGATCTCCGGGGGTCTCGCCATGACGAATCTCCTATCACGTCGGCCCGAGCAGAACTATTCATCCTGGCACCGAATGTGATCTGGCACGCACTGCCATTCCCGCTCGCACGCCCGAACCGAGCGGCCGATGAACGGCATTCCCCGCTTGTCGGCGGTCGCTGCTAGGGTCGGTCGAGTTCTGACACGGGGTGCTTTGCGACCGCAAGGCTGAGAACAGACCCGGGAACCTGTTCAGGTAATGCTGACGAAGGGATGTCAACGGTGTCGCGCGCCCACACCACCACCACATCGAGATTCACCGACGAGCTCTGGGAGCAGACGACAGCGCTGCGCACCGCGATCGACGATCTCGAATTCCTGCGCCGTCTCGGGGACGGCACCCTGCCGCTGGACGCCTTCCGCGTGTACATCGAACAGGATTCGCTGTACCTCACCGGGTACGCCAAGGCACTGGCCCTGCTGGCCGCCAAGTCGCCCGATCCGCAGACGGCGGCCTTCTGGGCGAACTCCTCGGCGACCGCGGCCACCGTCGAATCGGCCATGCACGACCAGCTGCTCACCGGTGGCGTGCTGCCGCCGCGCGAGGGCGAGGCCGAACACACGCCGACCTGTCTGGCCTACGTCTCCTTCCTGATCGCCGCGGCCGCGACCGAGTCCTACGCGGTCGCCGCCGCGGCCGCGCTGCCCTGCTTCTGGATCTACGCCGAGGTCGGCCGCGATCTGGCCGCGAGCGCCGCGCAGGTGATCGCCGCCGATCCCGCGCACCCGTACGCCCAGTGGGTCACCACCTACGGCGCCGAGGAGTTCCAGCAGTCCGCCGCCACCGCCCGCGCGCTGGTGGACGCGGCGGCCGAGGCGGCCGATCCGCGCGAGCGCGCGGCGATGGCTACGGCGTTCACCCTCGCGGTGCGCTACGAGTTGCTGTTCTGGGACACCGCTCTGCACCCGCAGCCCTGGCCCGCCGCATGAGCGCCCGTCTGCGCCGCGCGCTCGCGGCCGTGCTCGCCTCCGTCGCCGTGGTCTCGGTGCTCACCGCCTGCGGATCGGGCGGCGGGTCCGGCGACACCATCCGGTTCGCGCTGGACTGGACGCCGAACACCAACCACACCGGCCTCTACGTGGCCCTGCAGCGCGGCTACTTCGCCGACGCGGGCCTGGACGTGGAGGTGCTGCCGTACAACAACACCGCCGTCGACACCGTGATCGACGCGGGCAACGCGGAGTTCGGCATCAGCACCCACAATTCGTCGACCTTCGCCCGCGCCTCGGGCGCGCAGGTCAAGTCGGTGCTGGCGCCGCTGCAGCACTGGGCGACCGGGATCGGCGTGCGCGCCGACCGCGCCGACCTGGCGAGCCCGAAGGATCTCGACGGCAAGACCTACGCGGGTTTCGGCGATCCGGGTGAGCGCGAGGCGCTGCAGCAGGTCATCCGCAACGACGGCGGCACCGGCGATTTCACCTCCGTCACGCTGGGATCCTCGGCCTACGAGGCCGTCTACTCCGGCAAGGCCGACTTCACCGTGTCCTACCTGGCGTGGGAGGGCATCGAGGCCGAACACCACGGCACCCCGATGCGCTACTTCCGCTACACCGATTTCGGTTTCCCGGACTCCTACGCCATCGTGATCGACGCCAACGAGGGCTGGCTGGCCGCGAATCCGGAGCGCGCCGCCAAATTCGTGCACGCCCTGCAACGCGGGTACCAGTTCGCCGCCGACAACCCGGACCAGGCCGCCCAGGACCTCCTCGACGCCAACCCCGGCGCGTTCACCGACGAGAAACTGGTCTTCGAGAGCCAGCGCATGCTGGCCGAGCAGTTCATGAAGGACGCCGACGGCCGGGTGGGCACCCAGACCGTGCGGCAGTGGGCGGCCAACTCCGGTTTCCTCTATCGCGGTGGGTTGCTCACCGGTCCCGACGGCAAGCCGCTGACCACCGAGCCGGACTGGTCGACGTACTTCACCGATGAGTACCTCGCCGCCCCCTGACCCGCGCGCCGCGCAGACCCGCTCCGCGTGGGCGGGTCTGCGGTGGGCGCTGCCGTCGGCGCTCACCGTCGCCGTGCTGCTGGTGCTCTGGCAGATCTACGTCACCAGCAGCGGGATCCGCCCGCAGGTGCTGCCCTCGCCGCTGCGCGTGGCCGAGCAGGGCTGGGCGCATCGCGACGACATCGCCACGCACGCGGCCGCCACCCTGCAGGTGACCCTCCTCGGCTTCGCGGTCTCGCTGACGCTGGCCTGGGTGCTGGCGATCGTCGTCGACTTCTCGCCGTGGTTGCGACGGGCGCTGGTGCCGCTGTTCGTGGCCTCGCAGACGGTGCCGATCATCGCGATCGCGCCGTTGATGATCATCTGGTTCGGCTTCGGCCTGCTCCCGAAGATCCTGGTGGTCGCGCTGGTCACCTTCTTCCCCATGGCCATCGGGCTGATCGAGGGGTTCGCCGCCGCCGATCGCGAGGCGGGCGCGCTGCTGCGAAGCATGGGCGCCTCCCGGGTCCAGGTGTTCCGGTATGTGCGGCTGCCCTCGGCGATCCCCCGGTTCTTCACCGCGCTACGCATCGGCATCACCTACGCGGTGGTCGGTGCCGTGTTCGCCGAGTACGTGGGTGCCAGTGTCGGTCTCGGGATCTACATGAGCTTGCAGAAGAATTCCTTCCGGACCGACCTGGTGCTGGCCGCGGTCCTGGTGACGGCGCTGCTCAGCATCGCGCTCTACCTGGCGACCTTCGCGATCGAACGCCTCGTGGCGCCGTGGTCGCGCGCGCGGAACAGGAGCAGGCATGACTGACACCGCCGAGGACCGCATCGTCGTCGACCGGCTCACCAAGTCGTTCCCGCAAGAGGGTCGGCGCGGCGAACGGCTCGAGGTGCTGGCCGGGGTGTCGTTCAGCGTCCGTTCGGGCGAGTTCGTCACCGTCATCGGGCCCAGTGGTTGCGGCAAGAGCACGGTGTTCAACATGCTCGCCGGTCTCGAATCGCCTGATTCCGGCGGGATCCGGTTCGACGCGAGCGACGAGCCGGGCACCGGGACGCACTGCGCCTACATGCCGCAGAAGGATCTGCTGTTCCCGTGGCGTTCGGTCCTGGACAACACGGTGCTCGGTCTGCAGGTGCAGGGAGTGCCGAAAGCCGAGGCCCGGCGCCGCGCCCGCGCGCTCTTTCCCGCCTTCGGCCTGGCCGGATTCGAGGACGCCCGCCCCGAGCAGCTCTCCGGCGGGATGCGTCAGCGGGCCGCCCTGTTGCGCACCGTCGTCCAGGAGCGCGAATTGCTGCTGCTCGACGAGCCCTTCGGCGCCCTGGACTCGCTGACCCGCACCGAGATGCAGTCCTGGCTCCAGGACGTCTGGCAGCGCTATCGCTGGACGGTCCTGATGATCACCCACGACATCCGCGAGGCCGTCTACCTGTCCGACCGCGTCGTCGTCCTGTCCGCCCGCCCCGCCACCGTGCGCCACGAACTGCACGTCGACCTCCCCCGCCCCCGCGAACTGTCCCTCATCACCACACCGGAGTTCGTGGCCATGGAGGAAGAACTTCTCGAGATCCTGCACGAGGAATCCCGCCGCGCCCTGGCCCAGCAGCAATCGCTCGAACCGGGGCGCTGAGTCACCGGACCGGCGCGGGTCACCGGCCCGGCGGTACCTCACTGACGAGTGCCGCCGGTCCACCGGCCGTCGGCACGACATCGCCCCCGACCGGTGCCGCGGCTCCGATCGTCGGCGCGGGCGCCGGGCCATTGCCGACCGCGAGGCGTCGCACGCGGGCCGCACCGGTTTTGAACAGCGGCTGCTCGGAGACCGGGTCCCACAGCGTGGGGGTGAGTTCGTTGGCCGCGCGCTCGTGGCCGTCGTCGGCGGCGTCCCAATAGCCGAAGTGGAAGGGCAGGAACAGCACTCCGTCCCTGATCTCGCTGACGCGGGCGCGCGCTCGTACCTGTCCGCGTCGCGTGGAGACCTCGAGCAGGTCACCCTCGCGAATCGTCTGGCGGCGCGCGTCACCGGCGGAGATCTCCACCCACACATCCGGGGCCGCCGCGTCGAGCTGGGGGGATCGACCGGTCTTGGTCCTGGTGTGGAAGTGGTACAGGGTACGGCCGGTGATCAGCACGAAGGGGAACCGCTCGTCGGTCCGTTCCGGTGGTAGAAGATAGTGGGCGGCTTTGATCATGGCGGCGCCGTGCGGGTTGACGGCTCGATATCGCGCCGCCGACACCGGCTCTCCGGTGTGTAGATCTTTGCCGTAGGACTCGCAGTAGTCGGGATGGCTCCAGAAGTGCCCGTCGCCGTAGAGCCGGGCGGTGCCCTCGGGATGTGCTGTATCGCAGGGCCATTGGATGCCCGAGGGGCCGCGCAACGCGGCATAGGTGAGCCCGGTGTAATCGCAGGGGCGCCCCGCCGAACAGCGTTTCCACGCGTCGAAGGCCGATTCCGGGTCGTGCCAGGAGATCAACGGCCCTCCGTCCTTGTCGCGGAAGTCCATCCGGCGCGCGTAGTCGAGGAAGATGTCGAGGTCCGAGCGGGCCGCGCCCGGTGGGTCGACGGCACGGTCGGAGAGGTGCACGGTGCGATCGGCATTGGTGAAGCAGCCCGTCTTCTCGCCCCAGGCCGCGGCGGGCAGCACGACGTCGGCCAGGGCGGTCGTCTCGGTGGGAAAGATGTCCTGCACGACCAGGAACAGGTTGTCGCGGCGCAGGATCGACCGGATGCGCGAGAGTTCCGGCAGCGAGACCGCCGGATTGGTGGCACTGACCCACAGCATTCGCAGATCGCCCGCTTCGGCGAGCCGCATCATCTCCATCACGTGGGTCGGGGGTGCGTCATGCCGGATCCGGTCGACATCGACGTTCCACAATCGCGCGAGCTCGGCGAGATGATCCGGGTTCGCCCAGTTCCGGAAGCCCGCCACATCGCCGTCGGCACCGCACTCGCGGGTGTTCTGCGCTGTCGGTTGCCCGTTCATCTGCAGCACACCGCAGCCGGGCTTGCCGAGCATCCCTCGGACGAGCTGCAGATTGTTGACCTGGACCGCGGCGGCCGTGGCCTGGGGTGACTGATAGAAGCCCTGCAGGACCGTGGACAGCAGCCGCCGGGCACCGGCCAGGAGCGCACCGGCGGCGCGGATGTCGTCGGCGTCGAGCCCGCAGATCGCAGCGACCGATTCCGGCGTGTACCCGGCGACCTGCACGCGCAGGGCGTCGAAACCGACGGTGTGTCGGTCGAGGTAGGCGCGGTCCACCGCGCCGCGCGCGATGACCTCGTGCAGCAGCGCGTTCATCAGCGCCACATTGGTTCCGGGCAGCGGCGCCAGATGCACCGTGGCGTGCCGGGCGACGGCGGTACGGCGCGGATCCACGCAGAGCAGCCGCGGCGGATTCGGCCCGGCGAGCCGATCCAGGATCCTGGCCCACAGCACCGACTGGGTTTCGGCCACATTGTGCCCGAACAGCGCGATGACGTCGGCGTGGTCGACATCGGTGTAGGAACCCGGCTGTCCGTCGCATCCGAAGGATTCCTTCAGTGCCTCGGCCGCGGTGGCGGTGCACAGCCGGGTGTTGCCGTCCAGATGGTTGGTCCCGATGCCCGCGTGCGCGATGACGCCGAGCGTGTAGTACGCCTCGAGGAACAGTTGACCGGAGGTGTAGAACCCGATCGAGGCCGGTCCCCGCGTCCGCAGTAGCTCGGTGCTGTGCGCGACGACGCGGTCCAGGGCGGTCTCCCAGTCACATTCGACGAGTTCGCCGTCGCGACGGATCAGTGGATGGGTCAGCCGGTCCGGGGAGTTGTTGGCCGCCCAGCCGAACAGGTCCTTGGTGTCCACCCGGCCTCGGTTGACCCGATCGCCCGCGCGCCCGCGCACCCCGACGATCCGCCCGTCGGCGACGGCGAGGTCGAGCGCGTCGCCGTTGGAATGCAGGACCGAGGCGGATTGCACCCAGCGCTGCACGTCCTCGGGCGTCATCCCGTCGGCGAGATAGCGGTCGACGCGCGCGGGCCAGTCCTGTCCCGGACCGTAGGGCGTGCGTCGCCCCCAGGGCTGTGCGATCCGATCCGTTGGCTCCATACCCGCGCGTTACCCCCGCCGGTCCGGAACAATCCCGCGATCGGCCCGGGTGCTCGCGCGCGGCGGTGTGGCGTGGCACGGTGGAGTCATCCCCGGCAGCGAGGAGGACGGACATGGCACAGCACAGTGACCGTCCGCACGGCGCGGACGCGATCGTCGTCGGGATCGACGGCTCCGAGGGTTCGACCACGGCCGTGCGATGGGCCGCGCGGGTGGCCGCGGGCCGCGACCGCGCGCTGCACCTCGTGCACTGCACCGATCCGATCGCCGACCGGACCCCGCGCAGCGCCTACGACGCCTTCATCTACGCCACCATGCAGGACATCCATCTGGCCGACGAGCGTGTCCTGGCCGCGGCGCGCGAGGACGCGCTCGCCGCCGCGCCGGGCGTCGCGGTCACCACCGAACTGGCGGCCGGGCACCCGGCCCGCACGCTCATCGCCGCCTCCGAGCACGCGCATCTGGTGGTCCTCGGCGTGCGGGACGCGGCGGGCACGCTCGCCCACCTCGGTTCGACCCTGCTGGCCGTGACCGCGCACGCGCACGGCGCCGTGGTGATCGTGCGCGGGCCCGATCCCGAGCGCGACGGGCCGGTGGTGGTGGGGGTCGACGGCAGCGATGTCGGCGAGCCCGCCATCGGCGCCGCGTTCGCGGAGGCCGCGCAACGCCGGACCGAACTGGTGGCGGTGCACGCGTGGAGCGATCTGTCGCGCGGGCAGTTCGCCGGGGCTGGGTATCTCGAGCTGCCGATCGCCGATCTGGCCGTCGCCGAGGAAGCGCTGCTGGCCGAACGGCTGGCCGGATGGACCGAACAGTTCCCCGATGTGCCGGTGCGCCGCGAAGTGGAGGTGTTCGGACCGAGGGAACGGTTGGCGCACTGGTCGCGAACAGCGCAGCTGCTCGTGGTCGGCAGTCGCGGCCGTGGCGGATTCCGTGGGCTGCTGCTCGGGTCGACCAGCAACTGGCTGGTCCAACACGCCGAGTGCCCGGTCATGGTCGTGCGTCCCGGCTGACCGCACCGCCAGGGCATTCGGTCCCCGGAGAAAGGGCGCGAAGACCGTCTCGGCACATCCGATCGGAGGAGCACACTGACTGGTATGAGCGAGGATCCGGTTCCGAGCCTGTCCACGATCCGCGCGGCCGTCGAGATCGGCTGCCGGGCACCGTCGGTGCACAACACCCAGCCGTGGCGATGGGTGCTCGACGGCGAGCAGCTCCACCTGCTGCGCGATCCCGACCGGCAGCTCGGGGCCGCCGACCCACACGGGCGACAGGCGGTGATCAGCTGCGGCGCAGTCCTCGACCACGTGCGCACGGCCTTCGCGGCGCACCGCCTGCGCGCCGAGGTCGACCGGCTGCCCGACCCCGCCAGGCCGGACCTGCTGGCCATCCTCACCTTCCGGCCGTGGCCGGACCCGCCGGTCGGACTGTTCCGCCGCGCCGAGGCGATCACCCGCCGCTACACCGACCGGCTCCCGATGACCGAACCGGACGGGTGGGCCTCGATCCGCCGCGCGCTCGACGAGGTCGTCACCCCGCACGGCCTCACCCTCGACGTGCTCCCCGAGGACGCCCGACCCCGCCTGACTCTGGCCTCCGAGCAGACCGGCTCGTTGCGCGCCTTCGACCCGCAGTACCAGGCCGAGATCGGCTGGTGGACAGGGCATCCCGGCGCCAGGGAAGGCATCCCGCCCACGGCGGTGGTGTCGGACTCCGAGCGCGCCCGCGTCGGCGTGGCCAGGGACTTCCCCGCTGCGGGGCCCTCCGCGCGCCGCGGTGACCTCCACGACCGCGCCCGCCTCACGGTGCTCACCGCCACCGACGAGTCCCCGATGAGCTGGCTGCGCACCGGCGAGGCCCTGTCCGCGCTGCTGCTCGCCTGCACCGCCGACGGCCTGGCCACCTGCCCGCTGACCCATGTCACCGAGCTGGTCGCCGCGCGCCGCCTGCTCAGCGGCATGATCGGGCATCCCGGCGTCCCGCAGGTCGTGGTCCGGATCGGCACCGCGCCCGAGCCGGGCAGGCCCACCCCGACCCCGCGCCGCCCACTCACCGATGTCCTGCGGGAACGGCCATGATCGGGGCGGGGCCACTGGTCCTCGCCTGGGGTGACCTTCGCCCCTGCCGTCGATACCCCGAGGCGATCACACTGGTGCCGAGGCCGCGGCGGACAATACAGACGCCGCCGAACTCCGAGGAGGACTCGCGATGACCACGGTATTCCTGGTCGACGACCACGAGATCGTCCGGCGCGGCGTCGCCGACCTCATCGCGCTCGAGCCCGACCTCGAGGTGATCGGCGAGGCGGGCACCTGCGCGCAGGCGCTGGCCCGCATCCCGGCCCTGCGGCCCGAGGTCGCGGTGCTCGATGTCCGGCTGCCCGACGGCAGCGGCATCGAACTGTGCCGGGAACTGCTCTCGGCCGAACCCACGCTGCGCTGCCTGATCCTGACCTCCTTCACCGACGAGCAGGCCATGCTCGACGCGATCCTGGCGGGCGCGAGCGGCTATGTCGTCAAGGACATCCGCAGTCTGGAACTCATCGACGCCGTGCGCGAGGTCGGCGCGGGCAAGTCGCTACTGGACAACCGGGCCGCCGCCGCGCTGATGGCCAAACTGCGCTCCGAGGCCGAGGAGAAGACCGGCCCGCTCGCCACGCTCACCGATCAGGAACGCACCCTGCTCGCCCTGCTCGGCGAGGGGCTCACCAATCGCCAGATCGCCGCGCGCATGTTCCTCGCCGAGAAGACCGTCAAGAACTACGTGTCCCGGCTGCTCACCAAGCTCGGGGTGCAGCGGCGCACGCAGGCCGCGGTGATGGCCGCCGATCTCGACCCGTCGCGGCGGCGCTGACCTCACGATGCCGCCCGCCCGACCGTGCGAGAATCCCGGTATGGACGAAGCGCCGGGCCTCGGCGGCCTGCCACCGGTCGCCCGGACCCTGTCCCAGTTGCGATTGCGCGAACTGCTCGGCGAGGTGCAGGACCGGATCGCCCAGATCGTCGACGTCCGCGACCGGATGGACCGGTTGATGGAGGCCATGCTCGTGGTCACCGCGGGCCTGGACCTGGACAACACCCTGCGCACCATCGTGCACACCGCCATCGAACTCGTCGACGCCCGCTACGGCGCGCTCGGCGTGCGCGGCGCCGACCCGACCGGCGACGAGCTCGCCGAATTCGTCTACGAGGGCATCGATGACCGGACCCGGGTGATGATCGGCGATCTGCCGCGCGGGCACGGGGTGCTCGGTGTGCTCTTCGCCGATCCGCGGCCGATCCGGCTGGCCGATCTGTCCGAACACCCGTCGTCGGTGGGTTTTCCGGCCCACCATCCGCCGATGCGGACCTTCCTCGGGGTGCCGGTGCAGGTGCGCGAGGAGATCTTCGGCAACCTGTATCTCACCGAGAAGGCCGGTGGTCAGGAGTTCACCGAGGACGACGAGGTGGTGGTGCAGGCGCTGGCCGCCGCGGCGGGCATCGCGATCGAGAACGCGCGCCTCTACGAACAGTCGCGGGTGCGTCAGCAGTGGCTCGAGGCCATCCGTGACGTGGCGACCGCCCTGCTGGCGGGCAGCCCGTCGGCCGAGGTCCTCGGCCTGGTCGCCGAACGCGGGCAGGCGCTCACCGGCTCGGCGTGCACCTATCTCGCCCTGCCCGAGGACCCGGATGTCGCGCCCGAGGAGATCGATGAACTCGTGGTGGTCGCCGCGGCGGGTCTCGACGCCGAGCGCCTGATCGGCACCCCGCTCCCGCTGGCGGACCGACACACCGCCGAGGCTTTCCACTCCGGACACGCGGTGACCGCGCAGTCGGCGTCCGACAATCCGATCCTCGTCTCGACCGAGCGTTTCGGCCCGGTCCTCACCCTGCCGCTGCGCGCGCACGGCACCGTGACCGGGGTGCTGACCTCGGTCTTCCCCGCCGGTGCCGTGGTGCCCGCCGCCGCCGATCAGGCCCTGCTCACCACCTATGCCGACCAGGCCGCGGTGGCCCTGCAACTGGCCGACACCCAGCGCCGGATGCGCGAACTCGATGTCTTCGCCGATCGCGACCGCATCGCGCGCGGACTGCACGACCACGTGATCCAGCGCCTCTTCGCCGTCGGCCTGTCACTGCACGCCACCTTGCAGCGTGCCCGCGGCGCCGAGGTGCGCGACCGGCTCAACGCCACCATCGACGACATCCAGGCCATCGTGGGCGAGATCCGCCACTCGATCTTCGACCTGCAGTCCAACACCACCACCGACTCGGCCACCTACCGGAAACGCCTGCACGACATCATCACCGGGATGACCGCCGACAGCGGCGTGCGCACCACCGTCCGGCTGGCGGGCCCGGTCACCGTGCTCGAACCGCCACTGACCGATCACGTGGAGGCCGTGCTGCGCGAAGCGCTCAGCAACGCGGTGCACCACGCGCGGGCCAGCACCGTCGGGGTGGAACTCGTCGTGCGCGACGACGTGACGATCGAGGTCACCGACGACGGGATCGGTCTCCCGGCCGAGACCACGCACCGCCGTGGGCTGGCCAACCTGGCCGCCCGCGCCGTCGAGATGGGCGGCACGTTCGAGATCGGCCCCAGGGAGCACGGCGGCACGCTGCTGCGCTGGTCGGCACCGCTGACCTGACGGTCAGAGCGCGGCCTCGGCGTCGGCGCGCACGGTCAGGATCTCCTCGACCGAGCGACGCGCGGTCGACGGCGCGGCGGCCGTATCGGCGGGAGCCGCGCCCACCCGGATCAGGACCTGCGGCACTCCGCGACCACCGACCATGCCCTCCACCGCCCTGCGCGCACCGGGCAGTTCGGTGATGTGGGTGAGGGCGCAGGTGGCCGCGCCCGCGCGGGTGAACTCGAGCAGCACCGCCGACAGCGCCTCCCCGACGTGCAGCCAGTCGGCAGGAGTATCGCCGTCGGAGCTCAGCACCACCACTTCGGCGCCGTCCTCGGGCCCGTCGCCGCGCCCGGACTCCGGCGCGGTGGGAAAGGCGCGGGCGATCGGGACCTGGGCGGTCTCGTCGGCGGCGAGCAGGGCGGTGTCGGGGATGCCCTCGTAGTCGGCCGAATGTCCGGTCCACCAGCGCAATTCGGCCTGATAGCCCATGTCGTAGCGGCGTTTGGCACCGGCTTCGCGCGACGATTCGGCGAGCACCGGCCGAGCCTCGTCGGGCAGCAGGTCCACCTCGACGTGGTGGGGGCTGGCCAGCATGCGCGCCGCGCGGAACACCTCGGCGAAGCCGACCGGCGCCGTCAACGGGTGCCGGTCGGTGCGGCGACGGTCGATCGCCGCCGCCCGCGCGAGGACCCCGTCCGGCGGGTCGGCCCACGGCCGGAAGTCCAACCGGGCCAGCAGATCCGGCCTGCCGGGATCGGGCAAGCGGTCCAGTTCGGTGCGCCAACCCTCGGCCGCCAGCACGGTGCGCAGGTGGTGCAGCACGGCGCCGCAGCTGATCACCAGCTGACGGCCGGTCGGGTCCGCCGCGGTCAGCTGCCGGTGGTCGTCGCGGTAGAGGTAGAGGTGGGTTCCGTCGAACTCCCAGCGCCACGGCTGGGAATTGTGGATCGAGGGGGCGCGGCTGGCTCGCTGCAGCGCCGACCTGATCGTCGACAGATCCGGTGCCAGGTTCGCCCTGGTGGCTTTGCTGTCGGTCATGACCCGAGTCTTCTCCCCCGGCGGCCCGTTCGCGAACGGCACTTGGGCCCCGGATCGCGGGCCGATGGTCATCGGCGCCGTGATCGTCGACACCTTTTTATGCAACTCGTTGCATAGGGAGGCGGGGCGCAATACCGTCGGTCACATCGCCTTGCCGCGGCCGCGCGCCGCTCAACCCTCCCGGAGGTACCCCATGGCCCTGCCGACCTGGCTGTCCAGCCGCCTGGCCCTGCCCGTCGTCGCGTCGCCGATGTTCATCGCCTCGGGTCCCGAACTCGTCATCGCCCAGTGCCAGGCCGGGATCGTCGGATCCTTCCCCGCCCTCAACGCCCGCCCGGCCGCGCTGCTCACCGACTGGCTCAGCCGCATCACCGAGGAGAACGCCGCCTACCAGGCCGCCCATCCGGAGGCGACCGTGGCGCCGTTCGCGGTGAACCAGATCGTGCACCGGTCCAACGACCGGCTCGAGGCCGACATGGCGGTCATCGTGGAGCACCGGGTGCCGATCGTGATCACCTCACTGGGCGCGCGCGAGGAGATCAACGAGGCCGTCCACTCCTACGGCGGCATCGTCCTGCACGACGTCATCAACGACCGCTTCGCCCGCAAGGCGATCGAGAAGGGCGCCGACGGCCTGATCGCCGTCGCCGCGGGCGCGGGTGGTCACGCGGGCACCCAGTCACCCTTCGCGCTGCTGCAGGAGATCCGCGCCTGGTTCGACGGCCCGCTGCTGCTCTCGGGCGCGATCGCGCACGGCCGCTCGATCCTGGCCGCGCAGGCCGCCGGTGCCGATCTCGCCTACGTCGGCTCGGCCTTCCTGTCGACCACCGAGGCCAATGTGGTGCCCGACTACCGGCAGATGATCGTGGACTCCGCCGCCGCCGACATCGTCTACAGCAACCTGTTCACCGGCGTGCACGGCAACTACCTGCGCGGCAGCATCGTCGCCGCGGGCCTGGACCCCGACAACCTGCCCGAATCCGACCCCTCCCAGATGAACTTCGGCTCCAGCACCGACGCCAAGGCGTGGAAGGACGTCTGGGGCGCCGGTCAGGGCATCGGCGCGATCACCGCGGGCCGTAGCACCGCCGAACTGGTCGCCACCCTGACCGAGCAGTACGACCGGGCGCGCCACGATCTCGCCGACACCCTCGCGCGCCCGGCCGCGCTGCCCGTGCGCTGAACCACCCGACACGACACCGGCCGGGAGCCATGCGCTCCCGGCCGGTTCGGCGTCCACGCCAGGTCAGCGCGGTGCCATGCGAATCGCACCGTCGAGGCGGATGGTCTCGCCGTTGAGCATCGGGTTCTCCACGATGTGGCGGGCCAACGCGGCGAACTCCGTCGGCTGGCCCAGTCGCGACGGATGCGGTACCTGCGCGCCCAGCGACTGCAGCGCCTCTTCGGGCAGCGTCTCGAACAGCGGCGTGCGGAACAGGCCCGGCGCGATGGTGACGACGCGGATCTTGAAGCTCGCCAGATCACGCGCGATCGGCAGCGTCATGCCGACGATGCCGCCCTTGGACGCGGAGTACGCGGCCTGCCCGATCTGCCCGTCGAAGGCGGCCACGGAGGCGGTGTTGACGATGACGCCGCGCTCCTCGCCCACCGGCTCGTTCGCCGCCATCCGCTCGGCCGCCAGCCGGATGACATTGAACGTGCCGAACAGGTTCACGTTGACGACCTTGGTGAAGTCGGCCAGCGGGAACGCGCCCTTCTTGCCGACGGTCTTGATCGCGTTGCCGATGCCCGCGCAGTTCACCGTGATCCGCAGCGGCGCCAGCGCTTGCGCCGCGTCCAGCGCCGCCGACACCGCCGTCTCGTCGGTCACGTCCGCGGGCGCGAACACCACGCCGTCACCGAGTTCCTTCGCGATGGCGGCACCGTTGGACGAGGCGAGGTCGACGATGACGACCTTCGCGCCCTGGGCGTGCAGTTCCCGCACGGTGGCCAGGCCGAGGCCCGACGCACCACCGGTGACCACGGCGGACGAGTTGACGAAATCCATGCTCTATCTCCTCTGGGGGTCTGATCCGCCGCAATATTGACACACTTCGCCAAAACTGTTTGGCTTTCGGCGTGACCCGGCCCGATCGCCGCCGCCCCGGCCGCCCCTCCGTGCTCGACACCCGCGCGGTGGCCGCCGACGCGCTGCGCCTGTGGACCGCGCGCGGTTTCGCCGCCACCAACTGGAACGATCTCGCCGAGGCCACCGGGATCAGCACCCGAACCCTGTTGCGCCACTTCCCCTCACGCGCCGAGATCGCCTGGCTCGGCGTCGCCCCCGCCACCGATCGGCTGCGCGAGGTCCTCACCCGCGCCGCCGACGACGCGCCCGCGGCCGTGGTGGTCCGCGCCGCCATCGTCGAATCGGTCTCCCGCGATCGGCGGATCCACGAACTGGCACCGGACTGGTTGCGCCTGATCTCGGCCGAACCGACGCTGGCCGCCACCGCCCCCGCGATCTACCAGCCCTGGATCGACACCCTCACCGGCTATCTCGCGCGCCGCCTGTCCGGCACCCCGATCGCCATCTGCCGCGCCCTGGCCATCACCTACCAGGCGGCCACCTTCGCCGCCCTCACCGAATGGGCCGAGTCCGGTGCCCACGGCGACGCCGCCGACGCGGTCGACCGCATGCTGCGCTGGCTCGACGTCCACACCCCCACCGGGGACCGCTGACACCACTCGTTGCGAACGCCCGGATTCGCGGGATACGCTCGATGTTCAGCCCCCTTGCATTTCGGTGACGACCAGGGTGAGGTGCAGCCGATGACACCGGATGAACTGATGGAAGAAGCCTGCCGACTGGCCAGGGAATCCGTCGAGAACGATTGGGGTGGCCCGTTCGGCGCGGTGATCGCGAAAGACGGCGAGATCGTCGCCCGCGGCCAGAATCGCGTCCTGCTCACCGGTGACATCACCGCCCACGCCGAAATCGAGACCATCCGTTCGGCCGCGCGCGTCCTCAACGGCTGGGCACCCTCCATCGCCAGGGAGAACCAGAACGAATCGACGCTCGAATTGGTCCCCCGCCCGGCGGGTTCGGCCGATTCCGTCCCCGAACGCGCGCGCATGCTGATGGGAATGGAGATCTACGTCAGCGGCGCCCCATGTCCCATGTGTATGAGCGCCATCTATTGGGCGCGCCTGAACGCCGTGCATTTCGCCAGCGATCTCGACGACACCAGCGCCATCGGTTTCGACGACGCCTACCAGTACGAGGACTTCACCAAACCCTTCGCCGAGCGGCGGGTGCGCATCGAGCAGTTCCGCCGCGACCTGGGCGCCGAGGCGTACAAGACCTGGGCCGAGAAACCGGACAAGCACCCGTACTGAGATGTCCGCCCCGGCGACCGTGGTCATCACCCAGCATCCGCGACCCGGTCGGGAGGCCGAGTTCCAGCGCTGGCAGACCCAGGTCAACGATGCCGCCGCACACTATCCGGGCTTTCTCGGCGCCGAGGTGACCCCGCCCGGCGACGCGGCGTCGGCGTGGTCGGTGGTCTACCGCTTCGACGACCTGGACCACCTGAAACACTGGCTCGGCTCCGACACCCGCGACGAACTCCTCGCCCGCGGCAGCGGCTTCTTCGCGCAGCCTTCCACCCAGCACGTCCTGGTCGACGAGCCGGACGAGGCGGTGGCGACCGTCGTCGTCGCGCATCCGGTCGCGCCCGACCGGGAAGCGGAGTTCGTCGCCTGGCAGGACCGGGTGACCGAGGCCGAACGCACCTTCCAGGGATTTCGCGGGTCCGCGCTGCACCGACCGATCCCGGGCGTGCAGAACGAATGGACGGTCATCTATTCGTTCACCTCCGCCGAGAATCTCCAACGCTGGCTCGATTCACCGCAGCGCCGGGAACTCCTCGACGCCGCGCCGGATTTCCGGGAGTTCGAGGTCCACCGCATCACCAATCCCTACGGCTCCTGGTTTCCCCCCGCCACGACCGCCGAGAACACCGGCCCCGCGGCCTGGAAAACGGCGTTGTCGGTACTCGTCGGCCTGTATCCGACGGTGGTGATCCTGACCCTGGCCATCGACGAACTCTGGCCGGACGCCCCCCTGTGGATCAGTCTGCTGGTCGGCAATATCCTCTCGGTCGCCCTGCTCACCTGGGTGGTGATGCCGATCGTCAACCGCGCGCTGGGATTCTGGATGACATCGAGCGGCCACGCACCACGCACCGAACTGGTCGGCCTGCTCTGTTCGCTCGGTTTCCTGACCCTGGCGGCCGCGTTCTTCTACGCGGTGACGCGTGTGTTCTGGACGCTGCCCTGATCGCGGGGCCCGTAGGCTGACGTGATGGCACACGACACCGACAAGCCGGTCGATATCAAGCCCCGCTCCCGTGATGTCACCGACGGCCTCGAGAAAACCGCCGCCCGCGGCATGCTGCGCGCGGTCGGCATGGGTGACGACGACTGGGCGAAACCGCAGATCGGTGTCGCGTCCAGTTGGAACGAGATCACCCCGTGCAACCTGTCCCTGGACCGGCTGGCCAAGGCCGTCAAGGAAGGCGTCCACGCCGCGGGCGGCTATCCGCTCGAATTCGGCACCATCTCGGTGTCGGACGGCATCTCGATGGGCCACGAGGGCATGCACTTCTCGCTGGTCAGCCGCGAGATCATCGCCGACTCGGTGGAGACGGTGATGATGGCCGAGCGTCTGGACGGCTCGGTGCTGCTGGCGGGCTGCGACAAGAGCCTGCCCGGCATGCTCATGGCCGCCGCGCGGCTGGACCTGTCGAGTGTGTTCCTCTACGCCGGGTCGATCATGCCCGGCAATGTCGACGGTCGCGATGTCACCATCATCGACGCGTTCGAGGCCGTCGGTGCCTGTCTCAAGGGACTGATCAGCCGCGAGGAGGTCGACAAGATCGAGCGCGCGATCTGCCCGGGCGAGGGCGCGTGCGGCGGCATGTACACCGCCAACACCATGGCCTCGGTGGCCGAGGCACTCGGTATGAGCCTGCCCGGCTCGGCGGCCCCGCCCGCCCCGGACCGCCGCCGCGACGAGTACGCGCGCAAGTCCGGTGAGGCCGTGGTCGAACTGCTGCGCCGGGGCATCACCGCCCGCGACATCATGACCATGGAGGCGTTCGAGAACGCCATCACCATCGTCATGGCGCTGGGCGGGTCGACCAACGCGGTGCTGCACCTGCTGGCCATCGCCCGCGAGGCCGGGGTGGACCTGACCCTCGCCGATTTCAACCGGGTCGGCGAGCGGGTGCCGCATCTGGGCGATCTCAAGCCGTTCGGCCGGTTCGTCATGAACGACGTGGACAAGGTCGGCGGAATCCCCGTGGTGCTCAAGGCACTACTGGACGCGGGTCTGCTGCACGGTGACGTCATGACCGTCACCGGCCGGACCATGGCCGAGAACCTCGCCGACATCGACCTCGGGCTCGACGGTGAGGTCATCCGGCCGCTGGACCACCCGATCCACCGCACCGGCGGGCTCACCATCCTGCACGGCTCGCTCGCACCCGAAGGCGCCGTCGTGAAGAGCGCGGGCTTCGACTCCGACGTCTTCCGTGGCACGGCCCGGGTGTTCGACGGCGAACGCGCCGCGATGGACGCGCTCGAGGACGGCACGATCGTCGCGGGCGATGTGGTGGTCATCCGCTACGAGGGGCCCAAGGGTGGGCCCGGCATGCGCGAGATGCTCGCCATCACCGGCGCCATCAAGGGCGCCGGGCTGGGCAAAGACGTCCTGCTGCTCACCGACGGCCGGTTCTCCGGCGGCACCACCGGCCTGTGCGTGGGGCACGTGGCGCCGGAGGCCGTGGACGGCGGACCCATCGCCTTCGTCCGCGACGGCGACCCGATCGTCCTCGATGTCGCCGGGCGCCGTCTCGATGTCGAGGTCGACGCGGACGAACTCGCCGCCCGCGCGGTGGGTTTCGAGCCGCTGCCGCCGAAGTACACCTCGGGCGTGCTGGCCAAGTACCGCAAGCTGGTGAGCTCGGCCGCGCACGGCGCCGTCACCGGCTGACTAGGAGGCGATCAGGGTGCGGATCGGCAGCGTGCGCACCCAGCGGCTGGCCAGCTCGCGGGGCTTGATCTCGGTCGAGGCGTCGTGGCGGGCGTGCTCGCCCACCTGGACGGCACCGCGGGCCGCGAGCTTCTCGGCCGCAAGTTCGCCGCCGCGATTGAAGGTGTCGCCGTAGACCGAATCCCCGAGGCCGAAGACCGCGAAGCGCAGGCCGGTGAGGTCGGGCCGCACGATCTCGACGCGGTCGAAGAAAGCCTCACCGGCCGTGGGCAGTTCGCCGTCGCCGTAGGTCGAGCAGACGACGATCAGGAACTCGACGCCGTCCAGGTCGCGCGGGTCGAAGTCGGCCATGTCGTAGACCGACACCGCGCCGTCGAACGCCACCTGATCGGCGAGGTGCTCGGCCACGGCCTCGGACGTACCGAGTTCGGACCCGAACAGAATCACGAGGGACAAGGAGATTCCTTTCACGCGACGGATAAGCCTAGGCTTACCTTAGCGCGCCTCCGGCCGCAAGAGCTTCCCTACGAACCCTGCCGCTGGAACTCGAAGGACCCCGGCTTGTGCGGCGCGTCGGTGGTGATGGTGCCGGTGATGCGCCCGGGTCCCGGATCGAATTCGATCTGGGTGCCGACGGTTCCGTAGATCCGGTGCCGCACGGTGCCACTGGCGCCGGTGTCGAGATTGCGCCAGTGCACGGCGGCTTCGACCGAGCAGGGGCCCAGCCCGTGCAGGGCGCTGATCAGGCCGAAGTACGGGGTCTCCGTGCCGAAGACGGTCTCGAAGTGGATGTGCCCCACGCACACTCCGGCACTGGTCAGGGTGATCGCGTCGTCGAGCAGTCCGCCGTCGGCGGTGGCGACCGGCGCCACCGCCAGCCCCGTACCGGCCAATACCGCGGCCGCGGCTACCGTTCGCAGCGTCTTCCCACCGAGTGACATGCGCGTTCCTTCCGTCCGGATGCAGAACCTGGTCGTCACAGTCGTACCACCCCGATCCCCCGCCTACACCGACCCCGCCGACACGCCGCCCCGGATTCGCGCGAATACCCCTGCCCTGCTGCCGATTTCGGCGCCCGACCTACGATCGTCGACATGAGCACCACCTACACCGACGACTGGCCGGAACTGTTCGGGATGACGCTGGACGACTGGCTGTGCACCGGCACCGTGCACGACATCCCCCCGGCCCTGAGTTGGGATCGGGTGCGGCTGCGGGTGGTCGACGAGGTGAACGCGCGCCTGGCCGGTCGCTGGGACGCCGTGCTCGACCCCACCGGCACGATCACCAGCAGTTCGCGCGAGCTCTTCGAGCCGGGCGTGATGAAGAAGATCGCGGGCGAGGTCCGTGGCGTCACGATCGACAGTGCCGACTGGATGGCGCGCCCCGACCTGCGTCACGACGCGGGCCGATAGGAACAGGCGAGGGCGACCACCGCCAGGACCGCCCCGCAGGCGGTGACGATCACCCAGCCGGGCATCGCGGCCGCGGCGAACCGGTCCGGGGCGACATCGGCGACCAGGCTGGCCGCCAGCGCGACACCCAGGGCTATACCGAGTTGCCGGGCGGTGGACGCCGTCCCCCCGGCGACCCCGGCCCGTTCCGGCGGCAGCCCGCTGACGGCGGTGTTCGTGATGGGCGCGTTGGCGAAACCCACCCCCGCCCCCACGAGCAGGTAAGCGGCCAGCAACAGCGGCAGATTCATCCCGGTGCCGAGCCCGAGCAACAGTCCCCCGCCCGCCCCGAGGCAGCCGCCCGCCAGCAGCAGCGGCAGGCGTGGGCCGAGCCTGCCGACCAGATAGCCGGACAGCGGCGCGCAGATCGTGGCGGCCAGCGCCATCGGTAAGGTGGCCGCGCCCGCCGTGGCGGGACTCCAGTCCTGTGCCTGCTGGAGGAACAGCGTGGTCATCAGCAGGGTCATGCTGAAGGCGACGAAGACGGCGACCGCGCCGACGATCGCCCCGGCGAAGCGCGGAACCAGGAACAGGCTCGGCTCGATCAGCGGTGTCGCGGTGCGCGACTCGACCCGCACGAACGCCACCGTCAGCACGGCCAGCAGGCCGTACCCGGCGATCGCCGCCGGAGTGGTCCAACCGAGGCGCGGACCTTCGATCAGCACCGTCACCGCGATCCACAGCAGCGCGACCAGCAGCACCTGTCCGGGTAGGTCGAGCCGCCGCACCACGGTGCCCCGCGATTCCGGCACCACCGCGCGGACCAGCAGGATCGCCACCACGACCACGGGCACATTGATCCAGAACACCGCCCGCCAGTCGAACAGCGCGATCAACGCACCGCCGGTCACCGGGCCCACCGCCATGCTCAACCCGAACATCGCGCCCCACACCCCGATCGCTCGCGCCCGCTCCCGGGGATCGGGCATCGCGTTCACCACGATGGCCAGCGCCACCGGCGTGAGCATCGACGCGCCCACGCCCTGCGCCACCCGCGCGGCCACCAGCACACCCAGCGAGGGCGCCAGGGCGCAGGCCAGCGAGGACACGGCGAACACGACCAGCCCGATCCGGAAGACCCGCCGTCGGCCGAACCGGTCCGCCAGGGCTCCGGCGGTGATCAACAGGCTCGCGAACGTCACGGTGTAGGCGTCGATCACCCACGCGAGGCGGTCGGCGTCCACGTCGAGTCCGTGGCCGATCTCGGCCAGGCCGACCGTGACGATGGTCGTGTCCAACCCCACCAGGAACAGCGCCAGCGCGCAGGTCGCCAACACCGTCCACCGTTCGCGTGTGCTGAGGGCGGGCATCCCCGCCGCGATCGTCTCCGTCACCGGACCACCTCTCCACTTCCCGGCCGCTCGCCGGGTCGCGTCGATGGTGCCGAGCGGAGAACCCGCGAGCCCAGAAGTTTTGCGGAATCTGCAAACATGGCGGGCATGGATGCGGAGACGGCGGAGATCGTGGCGGCCATCGGCCCACGGCTGCGGGCGCTGCGCCGCGAACGCGGACTCGCGCTGGCTACTGTCGCCGCGCGGTCGGGGCTGTCGGTGAGCACGCTGTCGCGCCTCGAGACCGGGCACCGCCAACCCACCCTCGACCTGCTGCTGCCGCTGGCCAAGCTCTACCGGGTGGCCCTGGACCAGCTGGTGTCCGCGCCCGACACCGGCGATCCGCGGATGCACCTGCGGCCCCAGCACCATGCCAGCGGCGGCGTCGTGGTGCCGCTGACCGGCTATCCGGGCCGCGTCCAGGTGTTCAAGCACGTGCTCGGGCCGCGCGAACCACGGCTGGTGTCGCACGCGGGCCACGCCTGGTTGTTCGTGCTCGCCGGGACACTGCGGTTGCTGCTCGGGGACGACGAGCACCTGCTCGGTCCGGGTGAGACCGCCGAGTTCGATCCGCTGATCCCGCACTGGTTCGGGCCCGCCGAGGGCGACGCCGTGGAGATCCTGCACCTGTTCGGCCCGCACGGCCACCGGCCCGTCGCGAAGGTCAAGCCGCCGAGGTGAGCGCGGCGAGATCTTTCGCCGTGTGACCGATCCGGAGCGGGCGTCGCCTCGAACATGTGACAGGTCAGCAAATACGTGGCACCCGCACCGCGCGCTGACGCAGGCCGGATCCGTACCGAATCCCCTAGGACGCCATGGTCACCGACATCCCCGCTCTCCCCGGCTCGGCTCCCGCCATCGCTGCGCTCGACACGGCATCCGCGACCGAGGCGCCGGTTCCCGCGTGGGCCGGTCCGGGTCTGCTGCTGGCGCTGCTCATGCTCGCCGCGGATCTCGTCGCGCTGATCCCGTTGGGGCAGTGGATGGCCGAGTACGGGATCGTCCCGGTGTGCGCGATCTACCTGCTGCACGTCCTGGCTGCCACCGCGCTCGCGGTGTGGACGGTGATCCGGATTCCGACCCTGCACCTGGACCGGTAGTCAGGCGGCCTCGAGCACCTCGTCGACCGGACGTCGTGGCGTCGACTCGAGGGGCGCCGCCGCGTACGGCATGGTGCCCACCCGGATCATGACGTGCGGATACGCGCATTCCTGCAGCACGGTGGAGCGGATCTCCGCGCGCAGGTCCAGCATGCCCAGCGGCTCGGATTGCAGGCTGGTGGCCAGGCCGCGCGCGGTGGCCTCGAGCAGCATGGCGCTGGTCGCCTCCCCGGCGCGCAGCTGCGCGAGGCGGTGGTCGCGGGGCGTGCAGACGACGAGCCAGCGGGCCGAGTCGGGCGCGTCGGTGAATTCGCGCAGCTCCGCGCCCGCGAAGGTCCGCACCGGCATGTCGTCGGAGGAGCGGGCGGCGGTGGCGTTGCGGGCGGGCACCCCCGTCGAGGCGCCGCGGCAGCCGCTCCACTGGGCCAGCTCGGCCAGGTACTCCGGGTCGGCCGCGTGTCGAACGGCGGCGCGGCGCATGGGCGCGGCGAGGCCGGGCAGCAACTGGTCAGGGACGTGCCGTGCCGCCGAGCCGTACCGGCTCGCGCAGCGCGTGACCGCGCGCAGGTCGGCGGCCGGAACCGGCGGCCCGGGGAAACGGCGTCGATCGGAGCGGCGCTCCAGGATGGCCGCGGCCCGCCGGATCTCGGCGGCCGAGGGCGAATGCGGGGTGAGACGGACGGTGGCGAGATGGTCGGGGCGGTCGGGATCGGGCAGCCGCGCGATGTCGGCGCGCCAGCCGAGCATGGCGAAGGCGACATCGAGGTGGTGCAGCGCGGCACCGCAGCTGACCATGAGCGCGCGAGCCAGCGGATCGGTGGCCGTGAGCCGGGCCCCGAAGTCCGCGAACAGGTCGACCCGGTCGGTGCCCACCCACCAGCGCCAGGGCTGGGTGTTGTGCACCGAGGGCGCGCGCACGGCGAGTTCGATCGCGTCCCGGCACGCCTCGTATCCAGGCCCCGAACGACTCATTTCCGCACTCCTTCCAACACCCCTGCGGCCCCTTTCGATGAGGCCGTCACGATATTCGACCTTACTGAATTCTTACGGAGAACCCGCACGTGAATACACAGGGAATTCTCACCTTCCCGGTGACGGAACAGCGGTGGCGCCGGTAGATCGCCGGATCGGACGTCGTGACCGAATTCTGTTCTGTGAGCACACTCACCGAAAGACGAGTTCATCCACCGACACCGCACCGGCGCCGAACACCAGTATCGTGCCCGCGAGGGTGAACAGCATCAAATCGTATTCCCAGCCACCACTGCTGGCCCAGTATGGGCTGTGCCACTTCAGAATATGCAGCGAGATGGTCGCGAGCATGAGCAGCATCACTCCGGCGGCCGCGATCGGCGCGAGAATACCGAGCACCACACCGATCGCGCCGAGCATTTCGGCGGTCGCCACGAAGTACGCGGCCGGGAGCGGCACCGCGTTCTTCGTCGAGAATTCGCGCATATCGCGGAATTTGTTGCGCGAACTCGCGAAGAACGCGATCCCGACGACGATCCGCGCGAGCAACAGGAGCAGATTCTCGGCGACAGTCGCCATGGCGACGACCTACTCGGGCGGGCGGTAGGTCACTTCCCGCGCCACCGCTGCGTCGATCTGTTCCGGCGTCAGCAAGCCGATCGTGTGGGAGACGGCGGCACCGGCGGCCGCGGTACGGATGGCGAGCGCGGCGGCGGCGACGTCGTCGGGGACGTCACCGATGACGAACAGATCGTCCTCCCCGAAGGCGAAATAACACGCCTCCACTTCGCCCCCGACGCTCTCGACCATCTCGGTGATCGCGGCGCGGCGCGCACTGCCGCCCTGCGCGAGGAGCCCTTCGGCCCCGTCCTGGAGATAGCTGACCCGCCACAGGTACTTCGGCATGACGAACCTCCTCGAATGAGACGATCGCGGCCAGGCCGAGCCTAGGCTCTGTGCGCTCCGGTGAGCGCCGGGAACCGAGGCTGTCGCCGCTTCGATGCGCCCCCGAAACTCCGGTGATACCCGGCCGATGAATTCTCCGGCGACGCCCCGTCCTAACCGATAACCGCGCCACCCACCCGGCGCACCGATCCGAAGGACACGACATGACCACCACCACCGCTTCCGCCGCCGTCACCGACACCGCCGCCTACCGCCCGGGCAAGATCCGCAACCGCGTGCTGTGGACCCTGCAGATCGTGCTCGGCCTGTTCTTCGTCATCGCGTCGGGTGGCCCGAAGCTCGTCATCCCGCACACCCTGATGGAGAACCCGCCCGCGAACGTCACCATCCCGCTCGGCCTGCTGGTCTTCATCGGTGTCGCGGAGGTGGCGGGCGGGATCGGCCTGATGGTGCCGCGTCTGAGCGCCGCGGCCGCCGCCGGTCTGTCGGTGCTCACCGTTCTGGCCGCCGCCACACAGGCTTTCATCGCCGAGCTGCCCGCCATGGCGATCTTCCCGCTGGTGCTCGCCGCGATCTTCGCCTGGATCGCCTACGAGCGTCGCGGCACCCTGCCCGCCTTCGCACGCTGATCCCGCGCCGCATCCGCTGACGATCACCGGACCCCGTGTCCGGTGATCGTCGCGTGTTCGCCCGGCGTGTGCTCTGATGGAAAGAGGACCCGCAGCCCAGTGCCCGGGAGGTGCCAGCGTTGGCCGACGACATGCGTGAGCCCGACGATCGGACCTTCCGTCAGGCCGTGATCTACGGCCTGACGGTGATCGCGGTGGCCGCCGTGGTGTGCGCGCTCGCCGCCGTGTGGGCGGCGAACCGCGACGCCTGCGCGAGCGCGGAGAGCCGCCTGTGCGACGACGCGGCGAAGACCGCCGTGCTCTTCGGCCCCGCCCTGGTCCTGCTGGCCGGTGGCCTGGGCGCGTTCGTCCAGACGTTCCGGCGGTACCGGGCGGACCGCAGCTGGCGGTCGTGGCAGGGCGCCGGGTGGTTCCTGTTCGTCGCGATGACGGCCTACCTGGCCATCGGCGCGGGCACTCTCACGACCTGAGCGGACGCACCGGCGGCACCGGGAGCCGCACGGTGACCCGGAGTCCGCCCGCCGCACGCGGCGTCAAAGTCAGGGTCCCGGCGTGCGCGCGGGTGATGCTGTCGACGATGGCGAGACCGAGACCGACACCGCTGTGGTGGGCGCGGGCGCGGTCGGTGCCGCGCTGGAACGGTTCGACCAGGATCGCGACGAGCTCCGGACGCAGCGGTGCGCCGGTGTTCTCGACCGTGAGCGCGACCCCGCCCGGGTCCGCGCCGGTGGTGACCCACACGGTGCCGCGCTCGGCGAGATTGTGGACGATCGCGTTGTGCACGAGATTGGTGGTGAGCTGCAACAGCAGCGCGTGCGAACCGAGGACCAGCGCCCGCTCGCCGCCGGTGTCGAGCGTGACGCCGTGCCCCTCGGCCAGCGCCAGCAGCGTTTCGGTGGCTTCCTCCGCGACGAGCGACAGGTCGACGAGTTCCCCGGTGGTGGACGGTCGGCCCGCCCTGCTGAGCAGCAGGAGCGCTTCGGTGAGGTCGATGGCCCTGGCATTGGCCGCGGACAATCGCTCGATGAGCGCGGCGCTGTCGCGGGCGGGGTCGGCGGCGGCCACGTCCAGCAGCGTTTTCGTGATGGCCAGCGGGGTGCGCAGTTCGTGGGAGGCGTTCGCCGCGAAACGCTGTGTCTCACCGACGTGCGCTTCCAGCCGAGCCAGCATGGTGTCGAAGGTGTCGGCGAGCTCACGCAACTCGTCGCGGCGGCCCGGCAGCCGGATCCGGTGCGCCAGTGACCCATCGGCGGCCGTCCGGGTCGCGGCGGTGATGCGGGCCAGCGGGGCCAGCATCCAGCCCGCGAGCAGCCAGCCACCCAGCAACCCGAACACCAGCAGACCGATCAGCACCACGGCCATGAACGGCGCGAAGGAACGCAGCAGCAGCGCCCGGTCGATCAGGAATTCCCCGGTCGGGGCGTAGAGCCACCCGTCGGGCAGAAAGTACAGGTAGAACACCAGCACGCCCACCAGCAGCAGGACTCCCGCGACCATGATGAATCCCGCGTAGCTCAGCGTGAGCTTGAGGCGAACGCTGAGACCAGGGGGCCTAACCATGCTCGGTACCCGGGTCGATGTGGTAGCCGACCCCGGCGACCGTCGCGATGACCCACGGCTCGCCGAGGCGTTTGCGCAACGCCGACACGGTGATCCGCACCGCGTTGGTGAACGGGTCGGCGTTCTCGTCCCAGGCCCGTTCCAGCAGTTCCTCCGCGCTCACGACCCCGCCCTCGGCCGCGACGAGCACCTCCAATACCGCGAACTGCTTGCGGGTGAGTGCGATGTAGCGGCCGTCGCGGTAGACCTCGCGGCGGAACGGGTCCACCCGTAAGCCCGCGATCTCGCGCACCGGTGGCCGGTGGTGGGCGCGGCGGCGATCCAGGGCGCGCAACCGCAGCACCAGCTCACGCAGCGCGAACGGCTTGGTGAGGTAGTCGTCGGCGCCGAGTTCGAAACCGCTCGCCTTGTCGTCGAGGCGGTCGGCGGCGGTGAGCATGAGGATCGGTGTCCCTCGGCCGGAGGCGACGATGCGCGCGGCGATCTCGTCGCCGGTCGGACCGGGGATGTCACGGTCGAGGACGGCGATGTCGTAGCTGTTGACGTCGAGCAGTTCCAGCGCGGTGTCCCCGTCCCCGGCGATGTCGGCGGCGATCGCGGCCAGGCGCAGTCCGTCCCGGATGGCCTCGGCCAGATACGGCTCGTCCTCGACGATGAGCACACGCATACTCCGATGCTAGGCACCGGGACCTATGGTCCGCGTATCGAAATCCGGGTACGGCCCGGCAACACGCGCCGCTCTTGACTCGGGGTATGAAACCTCACCCACCAGCACAGATCGGTCGGCGCCGCTGGGCGATCGCCGTCGCGGTCCTGGCACTCGGCGCGGCGACGACCGCGATCGTCGCGGACCGGATGCCGGACACCCTCGCGTTCCACAAGGCGCCTTTCGTCGATTTCCCGCTCGACGCCCCCGACACCCCGGTCGCCAGCGTGTTCACCGACGACCTCCCGACCGTGGCCAACCTCGATCCCGACCTCCTCGCCGCCCTGCGCCAGGCGGCCACCGACGCCCGCGCCGACGGCATCGACCTCGTCGTCACCAGCGGCTGGCGCACCGCGGCGGACCAGCGACAACTCCTGCGCGACGCGATCGCGAAGTACGGTTCCGAAGCCGAGGCGGCCCGCTGGGTCGCCACCCCCGACCGCTCGGCGCACGTCTCGGGCGACGCGGTCGACCTCGGTCTCGCCGAGGCCACGACCTGGCTGTCGCGCCACGGCGCCGCCTACGGCCTGTGCCAGACCTACGTCAACGAGCCGTGGCACTACGAACTGCGTCCCTCGGCCGTCGACGAGGGCTGCCCGGACCCGTACGCCGACCCCACCGAAGATCCGAGGATGCGGTGGTGATCGACACGAGAACACCTGTCGCCCACACGAATCCGGGCCTCTGGGGCACAGTCGCGTTCCGCTTCTGTTTCGTCTACTTCGGCCTGTACTGCCTGCTCACGACCTACATCCCCTTCGCGCTGCTCGGGATCGCCGGGCGCTGGATCCGGGAGTTCCCCGGGCCGTGGAACATTCCGTTCACCGACCCGCTCACCGGCTGGGTGGGTCGCGTGTTCTTCGGCGTCGACGCGACCCTGCGCATGGATTCGGGAGCCGGTGACCAGACCGCGATCTGGGTGCTGGTGCTGTGCCTGCTGGTGGTCGCCGCGCTGGTGGCGACCGGGTGGACCGCCGTGGCCGCGCGCACCCCGACACCGCGGCTGTCGGCCTGGTTCACCCTGTTCCTCCGGGTGTGCCTGGGCGGACAGATGATCGGCTTCGGATTCGCCAAACTGATCCCCACCCAGATGCCCGCGCCGAGTCTCGCGCAGTTGGTGCAGCCCTACGGCGACCTCAGCCCGGCGTCGGTGCTGTGGTTGCAGGTCGGCAGCTCCCCCGCCTATCAGATGACGCTCGGTGCCGTCGAGGTCACCGCGGGACTGCTGCTGTTCGTCTCCCGAACCGCCGTGCTGGGTGCCGCGCTCACCCTGGCGAGCACCGCGCAGATCCTGCTGCTGAACCTGACCTTCGACATCCCGGAGAAGCTGCTCTCCTTCCACCTGCTGCTGATCAGCCTGATCCTGCTCGCCCCGTACCTGCGCGCGCTGACGGACCTGTTCGTGCGACAACGCGCGTGCGCACCACTGCGTCCACCGGCCCTGTTCCCCGACGAACGCCGCGACCGCCGCGCGGCCTGGCTCGTGGCGGCTCTCGGACTCTGGGTCGCGCTGGGCAGCGGCTACGACCGCTGGGTCGTCTGGCAGGAGCAATACGGTGCCGCCAGCCCCCGCTCCGAGCTGTACGGGATCTGGGAGGTCCGCGATCTCACCGTCGCCGGGAACCCGATCCCGCCGCTCACCACCGACGAAACCCGCTGGCGGCGTGTGGTTTTCGATCGACCGGGAGCGGCGACCTACCAGCACATGAGCGGCGAACTGGTCACCGTGCGGGCCGAATTCCGCCCCGGCGGCCAGCTCGTCCTCACCACCGAAGACGACCGACCCTTCGCGACGCTCACCGCGGACCGGCACGCCGACGACCTGTCCCTCCGGGGAACACTGCACGACCGCCCCGTGGAGATCTCCCTGCGACGCATCGACCCCGACAGCTTCACCCTGCGTGGCCGCGGCTTCCACTGGGTCCAGGACTACCCCTACTTCCGCTAGTCGACGAGGTAGCGCAGCAGCACCGCGGTCTCGAAACGTCGCGTCTCGACCAGGCGCAGCGGAATCCGCTGATCCAGCGGCGGGAACATGGGTGTGCCGCCGCCGAGGATCATCGGCGAGACGTAGAGCTGGTACTCGTCGATGAGCCCGTGCGGCATGAGGGTGGCGGCGAGGGTCGCGCCACCCACCTCCATGACCCCGTCGCCGCCCGTCTTGAGTTCGCGGACCACCTCGACGGCGTTCTCGCTGACCAGGGTGCTGTTCCAGCCGACCTTCGGCAGCGTGCGCGAGAACACCACCTTCGGTTTGGCGGTCCACAGGGCGCCGAAATCCCGCTGGATGGGCGGCGCGTCCGCGGGCACGTGCGGCCAGTACTCCGCCATCAGCTCGTACAGGCGTCTGCCGTGCAGCCCGATCTCGAGCTCGCGGTATCGGTCGTTGTGGAACTGGTGCAGTTCGTCGTCCGGGTCGGTCCAGTCGATCTTGCCGTCGCGATCGTTGATGTAGCCGTCCAGGGACACACCGATCCCATAGATCAGTTTTCTCATACCGGTGTAGACCTCCTCCGCGCTCGAAACTCATCGGTGTTCGATCAGGAGGCGAGGCGGACTATCGGCCGGGTCCGCCGGGCGTCGGATCGGGGTCGCCGCCCCGACGCTTCTCGCCGGTGTCGATTCTGCGCGGCCGCACCCTCGGCCGCACGGACCCGGTCGCGGAATCCGCGCGTTTGCGTCGCGACGCCTCGAAGTCGATGACGGTGTTCTCGTGTTCGCCGTCCGGGGCGGGCGGCGGTACGGCGGCGGCCAGCCACGCGCCCGATTCCCGCTCCAGCTCCGCGCGGGTCACCGGACGGGTCGGCGCCGGATCGTCGACGGCTCCTGCCCCCCAGGGCCGCTGCCGGGCGTCACCGATATCGTCCCCGCCGCGCCGCGGTCGCTTGGGCAGCCGGACGACATTGGACTCGCCGTCCTCGGCCTTGGCCTGTTCCCACTTCCGGCGCAGCCGCTGCACCGCGTCGTATCGGCCGGGATCGTGATCGGACATCGACTCAACCGCGGACAGGGGTCGCGACACCCATCGATCTCACTGCGACCAGCACCCCGAACTCCGTCCTCGGTCCAACACCCACCGTCCCATTCTGCACGAAGCCCCCACCGGGCGTCTCCGTCGGCACGGCTATTCCTCGAGCAGCTCGCAGATCACCACCGGGATGTCACGGCTGATGTATACGACAATAACATCAATGACCGAGGCAATGTGGACACCGATCACAATGATCCTTGACACCCCCGCTCCCCAGAGGGAATAGTGGCAACAGTCGAGCAAATCACCCACCGCCGGAAGGTGGGTTCCGGTGTTCCACCTGCCGAAAGTAGCTGCTGCCGTTGACTTTTCGCCCGGCGTCGCGGGCGGTCCGCGGCCGGACCTTCACCCAGGGAGAATCGAATGACCGCGCTGCCGCCCCCGATCACCCCCTACCTCGAACCGGCCGCCAAGGAACTGGCCGAAGCCACCGACCCACACCCCCGCATCTACGAGGTCCCACCCGAACAGGGCCGCAAGATCCTGGCCGACCTCCAAAGCGGCGAAGGAGTCCCCCGCCCCGACGTCGACGAGGAATGGGTCGAGGTCGACGCGGGAGAATGGGGCACCGTCCGCACCCGCATCATCCGCCCCAAAGGCACCACCGGCCCACTACCGGTCGTGTTCTACATCCACGGCGCCGGATGGGTCTTCGGCGACGAGAACACCCACGACCGCCTCTTCCGCGAACTCGCCGTCGGCGCGGACGCGGCCGGAGTCTTCCCCGTCTACGACCGCGCCCCCGAAAAGGGCTACCCCACCCAGGTCGAACAGAACTACGCCGTCGGCCAGTGGGTCCTGCGACACGGCGCCGAACACGGACTCGACACCACCCGCATCGCCGTCACCGGCGAATCCGTCGGCGGCTGCATGTCCGCGGTCTTCGCCCTCATGAACAAAGACCGCGGCGGCATCGACCTCAAAGCCCAAGTCCTGCTCTATCCGGTCACCAACGCCGACTTCGACACCCCCTCCTACCTCCAGTTCGCCGAGGGCTACTACCTCACCCGCGACGGCATGCAATGGTTCTGGGACGCCTACACCACCGACCCCGCCCAACGCGCCGAGAAATACGCCTCCCCCCTGCAAGCACCCCTCGAGGACCTGAAGGGCCTGCCGACCACCCTGGTCATCACCGACGAAGCCGACGTCCTACGCGACGAGGGCGAACAGTACGCCAACAAACTGCGCGAGGCCGGAGTCGACGTCACCTCCGTCCGCGTCGCCGGGATGGTCCACGACTTCCTACTCCTGGACAGCCTGCGCGACACCCGCGCCGCCAACGTCGCCCGCACCCTGGCCATCGACGCGCTGAAAACCGCACTGAGCTGATACCCCGGTATCGATTCGGCGTTCTGCGGTGCCGGAACCGCTCGACAGGCGGATCGCTGTCGGTACGCGGTTGTTAAATTGACTCCATGGCACCGCAGAACGCGCCGTATCATCACGGCGACCTCCCGGCCGCGCTCGTCCGCGCAGCAGTCGAGCTGCTCGAAGAGAACGGCGCCACCGAACTGTCGCTGCGGGCGGCCGCGCGCCGCGCCGGTGTGTCGACCGCCGCGCCGTATCGGCATTTCGCCGACCGCGACGCCCTGCTGGCCGCGGTGGCGGCCGTGGGGTACCGGGAGTTGGGCGCCGATCTCGTCGCCGCGAATCCCACGCCGACGACCGCCGACGACTTCACCGAGATCGCCGTCGCCTACGTCCAGTTCGCCCTGAAGCGTCCCGGACTGTTCCGCGCCATGTTCTCCGAGCCCTGCGACCCCACCAGCCCCGAGCGCGTCGCGGCCACCACCGCCATCCACGACTACGTGCGATCGATTGTGCGGCAAGCCTTTCCGGACTCCGACGAGGAGGCGCTGGCCACCGCCATGTGGGCGCTCGTGCACGGCCTGGCCTTCCTGTACCTACACGGGAAGTTCGAGGTCGGCGCACCCGGAGACCTCACCGAACGGGTGCGCGCGACGATCAACTCGATCCTCGACCTGCGCCCGGCCGCCACCGTCGACGAGTAGCCGTCGAGGTCGGAACCGGCACGACCGCGGACTCCTCAGGGGCCCGCTCGCACCCCCTGATGTACTCGGCGCTTACATTAGGGGTCGCGAAGCGCGCGGTCAAGAGCGCGCACATCCGAGGAGCAACAGAGTGACCAGCACCGACAACGACGACATCGGCGCGGCGATGGACCCGGACAGCGATGCCCCCATCGCCCTGATCGCACCCGCGATGGCGATCGGCTCCCGCTTCTACACCCCGGTGGTCCGCGCGTTCGACACGCACGGCTGGGACGCGCACGTCCTGCCGCGCCGCGGATTCGAGCGGGGACAGCCCCGCGCGGCGCGCGGACACGACTGGTCCTACGGGGACGAGATCGACACCATCACCGACGCGGTCACCCGGATCCGCCGCCGCCATCCCGCCCGGCCGGTGATCGTGCTCGGCCACAGCCTCGGCGCACAGCTCGCCGCCGGGCAGGCGATCAACCAGCCCGGCGTGGACGGGCTCGTCACGATCGGCGGCTGCCTCCCCCACCACCGACACTTCGCCGGTTTCGGCCTGCACGTGGCCGCCATGGCCGCCATGATCCCCGCCCTGACCACGGCGTTCGGCTACCTGCCGCCACCCGCGTTCGGCGCCCCCGGCGCCCGCACCATGATGCGCGAGTGGGCCCGCATGGCGCTCACCGGCCGACCACCCTTCCCGACGGAACGCGCCATCGACGTCCCCGCCCTGGTGGTCGCCCTCGAGAACGACTCCATGGCCCCGGAATCCGGCGTCGACGACTTCGCCCGCAGACTGTTCGCGCCCGGCACGGCGACCCGCTGGGACTACCGCACCGAGGATGTCCCACCCGGCGCGAGCAACGGCCACATCGACTGGGTCCGCACCCCACAACCCGTCGTCGACCGCATCGTCACCTGGTGGAAAACCGCCACGCCCCCTGCTTGACAGCACTGTCGGCGACTCCCGCCTCATCGGGCGGGAGGCGCGGGCGGTGCTGGTCGCCCCCGCACAGGTCGGCCTGATCACTCGAACCGGCAGCGATTCCACGGAGCCGGTTCCCGCCCTGTGGTGACGACCTCGCGCAACCGGACATTCGTCCCATCGGCTAGGTTCACTGGCGCAGGGAACACCGGTGTGAATCCGGGGCTGTCCCGCAACTGTGACCGAGGAGCAGACCTTCATCCATGGCCACGACCTTCCTGGGTTGGAAGGCCGAAGGCGAGCGTTGATCCGGGAGCCAGGATACCTGCACCGCTTCAGGACCCAGCTTCACGAGGATGAGAAATGCGAGTGCTCACTCGCCGCAGGCACGATGCGCTGCGGCTGTCCGACCATGCCCCGACCCGGCGGCGCCGTTCCCTGGCCACCGGGGCGCTGGCCGCGCTGCTCGCGGCCAGCATGGTCGTCACCGGATGCGCGGGCGAGGCCACCGAGGGTGGTGCCGCCGCGGCGCGAGCGCTGCGCGAAGCCGGTGACGGCACGCTGACGATCTACAACTCCTACAAGATCGCCGGGCTCGACCCGGCGGGCACCGGCACGAACTGGCTGTTCGACTGGGGTGTGGCGGAGAATCTGCTGCAGGTCACCGAGTCCGGTGAGATCGCGCCCTGGCTGGCGGAATCGGTCGTGCGCGACGGCGACACCCGCTGGATCGTGACCCTGCGCGACGGTGTCACCTTCCAGAACGGCAAGCCGGTCGACGCCGCCGCCGTCGCCGCCGCCCTCACCAGGCAGATCGCCAAATCCTCGGCGGCCAGGGTCTATCTGGACCCGGCGACGAAGGTGACCGCCGACGGCGCCAGGGTCGTCATCACCACCCCCACCCCGAACGCGATGGTGCCCGCCGCCCTCGCCGCGCGCGACAACTCGCTGCAGATCTACGACGTCGCCGCGATCGAAGCCGCCAACGGTGACTCGGCGAAGATCGTCGGCGCCGGTGCGTACTCGGGCCCCTACGCGATCACCACGTGGAGCCCGGACAATCTCGTGCTGGCCCCCTACGCCGCGCACTGGGAGGGCACACCGCCGCTGAAGGGCGTGACGGTCCGTGTCGTGCCCGACGAGCAGGCCCGACTGGCCGGGGTGCGCAGCGGCGAGGCCGATATGGCGTTCTACCCGTCCACCTCGGCGAAGCTGGAACTGCGCGGCGACAGCGACATGCACGTGCTGTCCTCCGAGCAGGCCCTGCAGTCGCTGCTGGTGGAGATGAACCTGAAGGCGGGCATCTTCACCGACACCGCCGTCCGCAAGGCGTTCACCGCGGCGATCGACTACGCGGGCATCGCCGAGGACGTCGGCAACGGACAGTTCGCCCCCGCCACCGGCCTGTACCCGCCGTCGATGTCGTTCGCCGTGGACAACCAGGTCCACGACCTGGCCGAGGCGAAGCGGCTGCTCGACGCGGCGGGCTGGGTGCCCGGCGGCGACGGCATCCGGACCAAGGACGGCCGGAAACTGGTGGTGCGGTTCGTGACCCAGGCCCAGGGGCCCGAGACCAACGATGTCGCGATCGCGATGAAGGACCAGGTCGCCCAGGCCGGGTTCGACCTGCAGATCAACAACGCCGAGGACTCCGCCGCCGTCAAGAAGGACCCGGGCGCGTGGGAATCGTCGGTGGCGCTGAGCGGTTCGCTGTCGGGCACCGCCGACCCGATCCAGCCCTACCTGGTGCGCTGGACCACCGGCGGCTCGTCCAATGCCCAGGGCGTGACGAACCCGGAGATCGACGCGATCGGCGCGCAGCTGCGCGGCGAGTTCGACACCGCGCGCCGCGACGCGCTGCTGGCGCGCGCCCAGGAGATCCTGGTGCGCGAGCAGGCCTACGTGGTGGCCGGAACGTTCAAGTACTTCACCGTGGTGACCGGCCCCGAATGGGCCGACTACCGGGTGTCGAACGTCCGCAGGCACCTCACCAGCGCCACCGGCGAATAACGACCGAGGTGCGTCTACTCGTCCTGGCCCGGCGCCGGGTCGTCGAGGCCGTGCTGACCCTGCTCGGCGCCAGCGTGCTCATCTGGGCCCTGCTCCCGCTGGCGCCGGGCGACCCGGCGCGGATGATCCTGGTCGCGCAGGGTGTCCCCGAGCCGACGCCGGAACAGATCGGCGACCTCGAACAGACCCTGCACCTGGACCGTTCGGCGCCGGAGCAGTACGCGCACTGGCTGTGGGGGGTACTGCGCGGCGATCTCGGGTTGTCGTTCGTCTCCGGACGACCGGTGGCCGGGGAATTCGCCGAACGGCTGCCCGCGACCCTGATCCTGGCCTCGGCGGCGCTGGTCCTGGCGCTGGTGCTCTCGATCGCGCTCGGCGTGATCGCGGCCCGCTCGCCGCGGCGGTGGCCCGATCACGGCACCCGCTGGCTGGCGCTGGTGTTCACCTCGGTGCCGAGTTTCGTGGTGGCGCTGTTGCTCATCCAGGTGTTCGTCGTCGGGTTCGGCGTCGGCAAGGCCGCGCTCGACGGCACCTGGGCACAGGTGTGGCTCCCGGCGATCTGCCTGGCGGTGGGCCTGTCGGATTCCTGGTCGCGGTTGCTGCGCGCGAATCTGCTGGCCTTCCTGGAATCGCCGACCGCGGCGGTGCTGCGGGCCAGGGGCGCGTCGCGGTGGCGGCTCCTGTGGCGCCACGGCCTGCCCAACAGTGCGGTGCCGTCGCTGCATGCGCTGGCGGTCGGCACCGCGGTGCTGCTCGGCGGGGCGACCGTGGTCGAGACGGTGTTCACCTGGCCCGGGCTCGGCGCGTACGTGGTGGAGTCGGTGAAGACGCGTGATCTGCCGGTCATCCAGGCGTTCACCGTGTTCGCCACGGCGAGCTATGTGCTCAGCAGCCTGGTCGCCGACCTGCTGTCGGCGGTCATCGACCGCAGAATCGAGGTCGCCGCGTGACCCGCCGTCATCTGCCCCCGTCGGTGCTCGCGGGCACCGTCGTGCTCGGGCTGTTGCTCCTGCTGGCGGCGGTGGGTCCGCTGCTGGCGCAGTACCCGCCGAACGAACCACACTACGGGGCGAAGCTGGTCGCGCCGAACGCCGAATTCTGGCTGGGCACCGACCATTACGGGCGCGACCAGTTCGCCCGGCTGATGCACGGTCTGCGGTTGTCGCTGCTGTCGGCGTTTGTCGTGCTGGCCGGGTCGGCGTCGATCAGCCTGCTGGTCGGCCTCGGCGCCGGGCTCTACGGCGGCCGGATCGACCGGGCGGTGTCGCGGGTGATCGATGTGGTGCTGGCGATTCCGAGCCTGGTGCTCGCGCTGGCCGTGGTCGGTCTGCTCGGCCCCGGCTATCTCGAACTGCTGCTCGCGCTGGTGATCGCGAGCTGGGCCGCCGACGCCCGCGTCGCGCGGGCGCTCACCCTCGAGGCGCGGTCCCGGCCGTATGTGGTGGCGGCCGGGGTCGCCGGGGTGAGCAGGCCCGCGATCGGGGTCCGGCATCTGCTGCCCGCGGTCCTCGGGCCGTTCCTGATCGTGGCGACCCTGCGACTGGGCGGCATCGTGGTCGCGCTGGCCGGGTTGTCGTTCCTGGGTCTCGGGGTGCAGATGCCCGAGGCCGAACTGGGCGCGATGCTCGGGGACGCGCGCCGCTTCCTCGGCGCCGCGCCGTGGCTGCTGATCGCGCCCGCGGTGGCGATTCTGGCCATGGCGGCCGCGGCGAACCTGATCGCCGAGGGCCTGCGCGACGACAGGGGACCTCGATGAGTGTGATCGCCGAACTGCGCGGCCTGACCGTCGCCTACGGCGGAGCCGACCCGGTGCTGCGCGATGTCTCGCTCACCGTGCGACGCGGGGAGACGGTGGCCGTGGTCGGGCCCAGCGGCTGCGGCAAGACCACCATTCTGCGCGCCCTGCTCGGTACCCTCGCCGAGAGCGCCCGCGTCGAGGGCACCGTGCTCATCGACGGGGTCGCGGTGTCGCGCAGCGATTTCCGCGCGCTGCGCGGCACCGTGCTGGGGTTCGTCGGCCAGGACCCGTTCGCCGCGATGGACCCGATCATGTCGGTGGGCACCAATATCGCCCAGCCCTGGCGCATCGCCCGCCGCCGCGTTCCCGAGGGTCGCGTCGTCGACGATCTCGCCGCCGTGGACATCCCCGATCCGGCCCGCCGCGTCCGTCGACGGCCGTTCACCTGGTCGGGTGGGATGCTGCAGCGCGGCTCGGTGACGACCGCGCGGGCCCTCGACCCCGCCCTGGTCCTGGCCGACGAACCGACTTCGGCGCTGGACGACGCCAACGCCCACCGTGTCCTGACCGCCCTCACCGGCGGAGAGACCGCGCTGCTGATCGTCAGCCACGACCTGCGCCTGGTGCGCAAATACGCCGACCGGGTGTACGTGGTCGACAACGGCACCGTCACCGAATCCACCCTCGATCCGCCCGTCGAGGTCCGTGAGGTTCCGTCCCGCCGACCCGTGCCCCCGGGCGCGCCGATCCTCACGGCCAGCGCGCTGACGAAGCGCTATCCGGGCGGCGGCGGCGTGGCCCCGGTCGACCTCACGGTGCGCCCCGGCGAGATCGTCGGCCTGGCCGGACCGTCCGGGGCGGGCAAGAGCACCCTGCTGCGACTGCTCGCCGGAATCGAGACGCCCGGCTCGGGTCGGCTCGTCTGGGACGGCAAGGACGGGCCACCACCGGCGGGCGAGGTCGGCATGGTGTTCCAGAACGCCGTGGGCAGTCTCGATCCACGCCGCCCGCTCCATCGCGGGGTCACCGAACCGCTGCGGCCACGCCTGCGCACCCGGCTCGCCACCGCCGAGTCCATGGCGATCACGCGCACCGCCCTCGAGCGGGTCGGCCTGGCCGACATCGATCCTCGACGTCTGCCCGGCGAGCTGTCCGGCGGTCAGGCCCAGCGGGTGGCGATCGCACGGGCCCTCGTCGGCGACATCCGCGTGCTGCTGGCCGACGAACCGACCGCGGCCCTGGACACGGAGTCGGCGGACCGCGTCATGACGATCCTGCGCGAACTCGCCGACGACGGCCTGGCCATCGTGCTCGTCTCGCACTCCGAGCGCGTCCTGGACGACCTCGCCGACACCGTCGTCAGGATCGAGGCGATACCGGATCTGTCCACCGCGCGATGACGGTGTCGGCGAACAGCCGCATGCTGGTTCGCACCGCCTCCGGCGACGGTGCCGCGGGCTGCACATTGCACAGGAAATCGGTCGCGTCGGGGACCACCGCGTCGCGGCGGATGGCGGTGGCCACCTCGGCGGCGGTGCCGAGATAGCCGTGTCCGGTGTCGATGTAGTCGCGGGCGGTGAACTCCGCCGGGAACCGCCCCGCCGCGATCGAGGTCGCCACCCACCGCTCGATGCCGGGGCGCATGTGCTCGAACGCGGTCGCGGCCGAGTCCGCGCACAGCACCGAGCGCGAGACCCCGACCCGCGCGGGACGTCCCGCGATCCGTTGCGCGGCACGGTATTTCGCGACCCGCTCGGCGGCGATCTCATCGCGCGGCCCCCGCGGCGAGGAACTGCGTCCGGTGAGTACACCGAGATCCAGCGCGGCGGCCAGGTCGAATCCGGCCGCGGAGGCGGTCCCGAGCCAGAGCCGGTCCCGCAGACCGGGCGCGGCGGGCACCAGATCGCTTGCGGGGCCGAACAATTCGATCAGGGCGTGCAGCGTGTCGCGAAAACGCTCGTGTCGGTCGGCATGGCTGTGTCCGAAGCGTTCCGCGGTCGCGGCGTCCGCCCCGGCGCCGAGCCCGAGTTCGAGCCTGCCGCCGCTGAGCGCGTCCACCATCGCCGCGTCCTCGGCCAACCGGATCGGGTCCTCGAGTGACCCGATCATGACCGCCGTCCCCAACCTGATCCGACTGGTCCGCCCGGCCACCGCCGCCAGCAGGACCAACGGCGACGGACAGTGCGCCCGCTGCGCGCCGAAATGATGCTGCGCCACCCAGAACGACGCGAATCCGCACTCCTCGGCGAAGACGGCCGCCTCCACCGCCTCGCGCAAGACCGTCGCGGAGTCCCGGTCACCCACGACGTGCGAAATGAACCCGAACCGCATCACTGACACCCCGTCGTCGCACCGAAGTCCCACCGTAACGCCCGACCGCCGCCGCGCGGCCACCGGTGCGGCGTTCAGCGCGCGGCTTCGGTGCCGTTCTCGGGGAGCCGCGCCATCCCCGATCGCAGCGCGATCAGCACGGCCTCGGTGCGATCCGCGGCGCCGAGCTTCTGGTACAGCACGTACAGGTGGGCCTTGACGGTCTGTTCGGTGATGTCGAGGACCCTGCCGATCCTGCGGTTGGTACAGCCCTGGACCAACAGATCGAGGACCTGACGCTGCCGGGGAGTCAACCGAATGGCGTTGTGCTGATGCGCCGTCGGTGACGCGGAGGGTGTGGTGGAGGCGGTGTCGGCCGGTGGGCGGGGCGACCCGACGGGCCGCTCGGGTGCGGAGTGGCGGCGCTCCCTGGCTTCCAGGGCGATCATCGATGTCCGGATCCGCTCCGCGTAGGCGCCGAGTTGCTGTATCTGATCCAGCAGCTCGTCCAGAGCTCGAGCAGTAGTGGTCGTGCGGGTATGCCAGTCACCAGTGGTCATAGCTAGGAATTCCTTGTCGTAGCTGTCCGTGCGGACAGCGGTATCGAGGGAAAATCAGCCAGCGTCGAGAATTCGACAAGGATGCCTGTCCGGCACGGATCGGCTGGCTGCCGCAACAGAATTCGGCTGACTACGCGAGGGGCGGGGCGGGCGCACCCGACCAGGTCGTGAGTCATACAACCCCCTCGCATAGTTTAGTTAGGTTAGCATAAGTTCACTCACCGAAGGAGTCTCACTCACTGGCAGCCTACGCCCGAGACGCCGTGTAAAGTCCCCGAAATGAGCCAGCGCCGTTCCACGCCGGGCAGGCCGCGCACCAAGCCCGCGCAGGAGCGCCGCGCGGATCTGCTCGACGCCGCCGAGCAGGTTTTCGTCGAACGCGGCATCGCCGCGGCCCGCCTCGACGAGATCACCGAGCGGGCCGACGTCGCCATCGGCACCCTGTACGTGCACTTCAATTCCAAGAACGACCTGATGGTCGCCCTGCGCGCGCGCTTCATCGACCGACTGGTCGCCCGCCAGCAGGCAGCGGTGCGGCAACTGCCCGAGGACGACTGGATCGGCCGCGTGGACGCCTGGCTCACCGACGCCGTGCGCGCCTACGTCGACCACGCCGAACTGCACGACGTGCTCTACGACCACACCCCGATCAACGCCAAGACGACGGTGCAGGTCCCGCCGGAGAACGCCCACATCGAGGCGTTCCGCCAGCTCATCGCCGAGCGCCCCGACCCGCCCGCCGGAGCCCCCGATCCGGCCATGGCCGCCAACCTGATCTACGGCGCCTGGTACGGCGCCACCCACGCGCTGCTGCACCACGAAGCCGAGGACATCTCGACGCTGGCCGACGAGCTCATCGCCGAGATCATCGCGCTCGCCCATCGGTATCTGCGCTCCGATCGCTGATCCCCCTCGCCACCGAATCCCTTGTCCAACCCCAGCCGTTAGGCTAACCTAAGCCCGCGACTGAGGCTCATTCATAAACTGCGCAGGGCCTCCCAGGGGAAGGACCATCGCGCAATGCTCCACTCACTGTTCCAGTTCCGTTCCACCGGGTGTAGCGCCCGATCCCACCCGGCCAAGCCGTCCGGCGCGATGCTCGGCGCCCTCGTGGCGGCTGTCGCGCTCGTGGCAGCGGGGTGCGGCGGCGACACCGGTGCCGACGATCGCGCCGAGGCCGGTCCGGCGCCGATCAGCTTCGGAACCTGCGGCCAGAGCGTGACCATGGAGCGCACGCCGCAGCGCGTGGCGATCCTCAATGACGGCCTGGCCGACACCCTGTTCGCGCTCGGCGTCGGGGACAAGATCGTGGCCAAGACCAGGGGCGAGTCCTCCCCCACCCCGGAACTGAGCGAGCGGCTGGCGGCGCTGCCGAGCCTGGGCACCCGCAATCCCAGCGCCGAGGCGTTGGTCGCCGCGCAGCCGGATCTGCTGGTCGCCGACCAGGTGGCCAAGGTGTCGGGTAACCAGGGCAGCCCGAGCATCGACGAGCTGCGTCAGCTCGGCATCGCGACCTATGTCGCCGACGGCGGCTGCGCGCAGGGCCTCACCGCCGACACCACCGGCGTCGATTCGCTGTTCGCCGACATCGACCGGTTCGGCACGATCTTCGGCATCGAGGAGCAGGCCGCGACCCTGGCCGGACAGCTGCGCGCCCGGCTCGACGACATCCGCGCCCGCACCGGCACCCCGGCGCGCGTCGACGTGGTCGAGGTGTCCCAGGTGGGCGGCCAGCTCTATGTGACGACCGGCGGCATGTCCGGCGACGTCCTCGAGCGCGCGGGCGGCAACAACCTCTTCGCCGAGCTGCCCGGCCAGTACGCGCCGATCAGCGCCGAACAGGTGATCGCCCGCAATCCGCAGGTCATCATCGTGGACGACTACACCGCCTCCGAGAGCGGCCGCAAGACCGCCATCGACTTCCTGACCAGCACCTTCCCCACCACCGACGCGGTCCGCAACGGCCGGGTGCTGGCGATCGACGCGGCCCGCACCGGTGCGCGCGGCAGCATCCGCGTGGTCGACGGCGTCGACGAGATCGCGCGCTTCCTGTACCCGAACGCCTTCGCCGGGCGGTAGTGGGAATCCCGTTGTCGAAGAACATGATTCACCCGGCCGCGCCCGCCCCGGCCGCTCGGCGCACATTCGGTGAGCGGATGCGCGGCATTCCGCTGCGGATCGCCGTCCCCGTCCTGATCGCGGTGCTGCTCGTGACGATCTGCGTGGCGGTGTCGATCGGGTCGGTCGGTGTTCCGCTCGGCACGGTGGTCTCGGTGATCGGCGAGCATCTCGCGGGGACGGAGTCCTCGGCGAGCGTGGTCAGCGACCGGATCGTGTGGCATCTGCGGTTGCCGCGGGTGCTGCTGGCCGCGGTCGTCGGTGGCGGGCTCGCCGCGGTCGGGGTGACCCTGCAGGCGACGGTGCGCAATCCCCTCGCCGACCCGTACGTGCTGGGGGTCTCGGCGGGCGCCGGACTGCTGGCCTCGGTGGCGATCACGCTCGGATCGGCGGCGGTGGCGGGATTGTCGACCTCGGGCGCCGCCTTCGCCGGGGCGCTGGCGGCGACCGTCGCGGTGCTCGCGATCTCGCATCGGGGCGGTCGGCTGGTCCCCGGGCGACTGGTCCTGGCCGGGGTGACGCTGTCGTATCTGTTCAGTGGTGTCACCAGTTTCGTGATCTTCCGCAGCAGCAACGACGACGCGGCGCAGTCGGTGCTGTTCTGGCTGCTCGGCTCGCTCTCCCAGTCGTCGTGGTCGACGCTGGCGCTCCCGGCCACCGTCGTGCTGGTGACCTGTGCCTGCCTGCTGACCCAGGCGCGGACCCTGAACGCGCTGGCCGCCGGTGACGACGCGGCGCTGTCGCTCGGCGTCGCGGTGCACCGGGCGCGCAACGGGCTGCTGGTCGTGGCCTCGCTGCTGACCGGGGTGCTCGTCGCGGTGTCCGGCGGGATCGGCTTCGTCGGGCTGATCGTGCCGCATGTGGCGCGGCTGGTCGTCGGGCCGGATCATCGGCGGCTGCTGCCGATCGCCGTGCTCGTCGGCGCGATCTATCTGGTGGTCGTGGACCTGCTGTGCCGGGTGGCGGTGCGGCCCGAGGAGCTGCCGATCGGCATCATCACCGCGGTCCTGGGCGCACCGGTGTTCCTGTGGCTGCTGCGTCGTTCGGAGACCATGTCATGAAGCTGTCGCTGGCCGGGGTGAGCATCCGCATCGGCACCACCTCGATCGCCGAAGACTGTCATCTGTCCGTCGCGGACGGGGAGCGGGTCGGGCTGATCGGCCCCAACGGCAGCGGAAAGACCTCCCTGCTGCGCACCGTCTACCGCGCGCTGGACCCGGTGGCGGGCACGGTGGCTCTCGACGGCGAGGAGGTCCGCGCGCTCGGGCAACGGCAGATCGCCCGGCGCGCGGCGCTCGTCGCCCAGCACAGCGCACCCGACTTCGATTTCACCGTCGAGGAGATCGTGGCCATGGGCCGGGGCCCCTGGTTGGGGACCTTCGCCTCCCCCGGCGCCCGCGACGAGTCGATCATCGCCGCCGCGCTCACGCGCGTGCGGCTCGGCGACTACCGCGAACGGCGGTTCTCCACACTGTCCGGCGGTGAGCGCCAGCGCGTTCTGGTGGCGCGCGCGCTCGCCCAGGAGAGCCCGCTGCTACTGCTCGACGAACCGACCAACCACCTCGACATCCACGCCGCGCTCGAACTGCTCGAACTCGTGCGCGGGCTCGGCCGCGCGACGCTGTGCGTGCTGCACGATCTCAATCTCGCCGCCACCTACTGCGATCGGCTCTACGTCCTGCGGCACGGCCGCATCGTGGCGCAGGGCGCACCCGCCGAGGTCCTCACCCCCGACCTGGTCCGCACCGTCTTCGGCGTCGAGTGCACCCACCTCACTCATCCCGTGACCGGCGGTCTGCTGCTCGCCTTCACGCCCGCGGCGGTGCCACGGGACCGAGACACGCGTGTGGAAGAACACCGCGTGGTGTGACATCGCCAGGGCTGGAAGCGGATTCGGTCCCGTACTACGATGAATGAATCTCATTCAGTTACTACCCAGGAGCTGTGAGCTGTGTCTTCGCCTTCCCCCGACCACCCGACCGTCCCGCGCTCGCCGGATCTCGCGGCGGCTTTCCTCGGTTTGACCCTCGGCGCGTTTCTCGTTCTGCTCAATCTCGGCATCGTGCCGATCGCCCTGCCGACGATCGGCGAGGACCTGCACGCCTCCACGACCGGCCGACAGTGGGTCCTGGACTCCTACAACCTGATGCTGTCGGCCTTCGTGCTCAGCGCGGGCAATCTCGGTGACCGGTTCGGCCGCAAACGCCTCTACCTGCTCGGACTGGTGCTGTTCATCCTCGCCTCGGCCGCGAGTGCCGCGGCGCCGACGCTCGGGGTGCTCATCGGCGCGCAGGCGGTCCTCGGGGTCGCGGCCGCGCTGCTGATCACCGGATCGCTGTCGCTGATCACCCAGCTCTATCCGGACCCGGCCGCGCGGGCCCGCATGCTCGGGCTCAACGGCGCCATCGGCGGTTCCGGCATCTCCCTCGGGCCACTGCTCGGCGGTGTGCTGGTCACCGCGCTGGACTGGCGGGCGATCTTCGCGGTCAATGTCGTCGTGGGTGTGCTGGCCCTGTGGCTGGTCGTGCGGACGGTGCCGGAGAGCTCCGATCCCGAGCACGCCGCCCTCGACGGCGCGGGTCAGCTGCTCGGACTGATCACCCTGGCCGGACTCACCTATGCGCTGATCACCAGCAGCATGCACGGCTGGGGGTCGGCAGCGACGCTCGTTCCCCTGGTGGCGGCGCTCGCCGCGGCGGGTGGCTTCCTGCTCGTGGAGAGCCGCGTCGCGCGACCGATGCTGCCGCTGAGCGTGTTCCGCGCGCCCGGCTTCGGCCGGGCCAACCTGGCCTCGTTCGTGCTCGGCTTCGGCACCAGCGCCGTGTTCGTGCTGCTCGCGCTGTATCTCCAGGACGCCCAGGGGTTCTCGCCGCTGTCGACCGGTGTGATCCTGTTGCCGCTGGCCGCCGCGATCAACCTGACCGCGCCGTTCGCCGGGCGGCTCAGCGGGTCCCGTGGTCCGCTGCGCGTGATGATCGTCGGCTACACCGTCTCCGGGGTGGGTCTGCTCGGGCTGACCCTGCTCGACACCGGCACCCCGGTGGTGGTCTTCGTGGTGCTCACGATCGTGCTCGGACTCGGCATGGGCAGTTCGATCGCGCCGACCCAGATCGCGGGCATCATGTCGTTGCCGCGCGCGCGATCCGGGCTGGCCTCCGGCTGCATTCTCACCACGCGCCAGAGCGGCACCACCATGGGTATCGCGGTGCTCGGCCTGCTCATCGCGCACCACGCGGGTCCCGATCCGGCCGCGAGCGGCTACGCGGGTGGCTTCGTCGACGGGTTCCGGATCGCCTGCGCCGTCGCGGGAGTGGCGACCCTCGTGGTAGCCGCGGCCCTGCTGTTCGCGCAGGTCACGATGCGGCGCGACGGGTCCACGGCGGAGCCCGTCGCCGTCCGGGGCGGGTAGGCGCCGGGGGCGGGTGCCGTGGGCGCCCGCCCTAGCCGGGCCTGCCCTCGGCGCGCGTGGACAGTCGGTCGGCGACCGTGGTGGCCACGGCTTCCCAGTCGTCGTCGACGAAGAAGTGGTCGCCGGGGAAGCTCACCGAGTCGAAGGGGCCGGTGGTGTGCTCGCGCCAGGCCGCGAGCTCCCAGGGGAGCGCGTCGGTGTCCCGCGCGCCGGACAGGGCGGTGATCGGCGTCGTCAGCGGTGGCGCCGCGGTGAACTCGTAGGTTTCCGACACGGTGAAATCGGCGCGCAGCGCGGGCAGCAGCAGCGCGCGGAAGGCCGGGTCGGTGAGCGCGCGCAGGGTTCGCGAGCGTTCGCTGAGCCGGTCGAGGAACTCCGCGTCGGGCAGCCCGCGCAGCGCGGCCTCGCGCAGCGGCAGATGCGGTGCGCGATGGCCCGAGACCACCAGACGCACCGGCGGCACAGCGAACTCGGTCGTGAGCATCCGCGCGCATTCGAATGCGAGCAGGGCGCCGAGGCTGTGTCCGAACAGCGCGATCGGCCGGTCGAGCAGATCGCGCACCCGGTGCCGGATGTCGGCCAGCAGACCGTCCCAGGTGTGCAGCGCGGGCTCCCCCATCCGCTCGCCGTGACCCGGCAGCTGCATGGGCCGCACCTCGATCTCGTCCCCCAGCGGCCGCCGCCATCGCACGAAACTCTGGGCGTTGCCACCGGCGTAGGGAAAACACAGCAGCCGGATCCGGGCGCTCATCGGCCGGTCCCGCCGAGCAGGATCGCGGCGATATTGCGCAGCAGCAGATTGGCGGTGCCCTCATAGATCTTGCCCGCCTTGGCATCCCGGTAGAACCGAGCCACCGGATAGGCGTCGGTGAATCCGTTGCCGCCGAGGGTTTCCACCGCCACCGAGGCCGCCCGTTCCGCGACCTCGGCGGCGAGGTACTTGGTCATGGCGGCCGCACGCAATCGGTCGATCTGATCGGAGTCGCGCTCGAACAGCTCGACCGACTCGTTCAGCAGCGCCCGCGCCGCGGCCAGCTGCGCCGCGACCTCGGCCAGCGGGAACTGCACCCCCTGGTAGTCGGCGATGCGGGTGCCGAATTGCTCACGGGCACGGCTGTAGTCGATCGCCGTGTCCAGCGCGCCACGGGCCAGCCCGATCATCTGGGCCGCGATGCCCAGGCGCCCCAGGTCCAGCGCGGCCATCGCGACGACCTGGCCGCCACCGACCGGGCCGATGCGCCGCGCCGCGCCGACCGGCGTCGCGTCGAAGACGACGTCGGAGGTGGCGGCCGCGCGCACGCCGAGTTGTTCGACCCGGTCGTCGACGGTGACGCCCTCGGCGTCGGTGGGCACCAGGAACGCTGTCGGGCCGCTGCCCTCGACGTGGGCGAAGGTGAGCACGAGATCGGCGTTGCGGGCATTGCTGGTCCAGCGTTTACGGCCGGTGAGCACGTAGTCCGCGCCGACCCGCCGGGCCACGGTGGTCAGGGCGAACGCGTCGCTGCCCGCCTGTTCCTCCGACAGCGCGAAGGCGCCGATCCGGCCCGAGGCGAGCAGCGGAAGATACTGTCTACGTTGGTCTCCCGTGCCGTGCCGCAGGATCGTGCCCGCCACGAGGATATTGTGCACGTCGACACCGACCGCGACGCCGGGGTCGACGCGAGCCACCTCCTCGATGCCGATCAGGACCTGCCGCAGGCTCGCGCCGCGACCGCCGTAGGCGCGCGGGATCTCCACCGCCATCAGCCCTTCGGCGAAGAGGCGGTCGCGCAGTCCCGGGTCCAGCGTGGCGGTCTTGTCCATCTCGGTGGAGAGCGGGGCGATCTCGGTGTCGGCGAAGTGTCGCACGTGTTCGCGCCACCGGTCGTCGGCGGTGCTGTCGCGCTGTTCGGACGGGTGGACCGGCGATGTCGTCATCGGTTCTCCCGCACGAGGATCGGGCGCGCGGCGTCCACCACGCGGGCCAGATCCGCCACCGTACTGGCGGCCATGAGTTCGCTCAGGTCCGGTTCGAGCGCGTATTCGCCGCGCAATCGGCCGACCAGCCGCATGGCGGCCAGTGAGTGCAGGCCCAGTTCGCGCACGATGTCGCCCGCGCCGACCCTGGGCAGGTCGAGCACCTCGGCCAGCAATCGGGCCACCAGGTGTTCGGATTCGGTACGCGCGGCGGTGAACTCACCGACCGTGACCGCGTCGGCGACCGGGAACGCCGACAGGTCCACCTTGCCGCCGACCGTGGTGGGAATCCGGTCGATCCAGTACACGGCGGCGGGCACCATGTGCTCGGGCAGCCGGTCGCGCAGGAAACCCGCGAGGTGTTCGGCGAGGCGGGGTTCGGTGGTCGGAAACGGTCGCTCGGGTACCGCGTAGCCGAGCAACCGGTCGGCGCGGGGGCCACCGGGCGCGATGATCGCCGCCGAGCGCACGCCCGGCGCCGACCGCAGGACGGCTTCGATCTCGCCGAGTTCCACCCGGAATCCGCGCAGTTTGACCTGGGAGTCGGCCCGGCCGAGGAAGCGGATCTCGCCGTCGACCGAACAGGTGGCCAGATCGCCGGTGCGGTACAGCGGCTGACCGTCCGGGTCGAGGCCGAACCGCCGCGCGGTGAGTTCGCCGCGCGCGTGGTACCCACCGGCGACCGCCGGGCCCGCCACACACAGCTGACCCGTCGCGCCCGCCGGAACCGGCCGGTCGTTCTCGCCGAGCAGGACCACCCGCTGGTCGGGCAGCGCGCGGCCGATCGGAATCGGCGCGTCGGTGCGCAGATCGTGCTCGCGGATCAGGTGGTAGGTCGACACCACGGTGGCTTCGGTGACCCCGTAGAGGTTGTAGAGCTCGATGCCCCGGCGGTGGAACTCGGCGAAGCGGGGGCGCACCAGCGCCGGGTCGAGCCGATCGCCGCCGAGGAACACCTTGCGCAGCGCACCGTCGAGCGTCAGTTCCGGCGCCACGTGCTCGAACAGGGCAGGTGTCGCGCTGAGTACCGTCACGCCCTGTTCGGCGACGGTGCGGGCGAGGGCGCGCGGGTCGCGGGTGGTCGCGCTCGTCACCACGATCAGCCTGCCGCCGTTGCCGAGCGCGCCCCAGATCTCCCACACCGAGTAGTCGAAGGCGACCGAGTGCGCGCAGGTCCACACGTCCTCGGCGGCGAAGCCGAACACCTGACGCCCCGCGGCCAGCAGGCACTGGACGTGGCGGTGGCTGATCGGTACGCCTTTGGGTCTGCCGGTGGAGCCGGAGGTGTAGAGCAGGTAGGCGGGCGCCTCGGGATCGGCGGCGCGCGGCGCGGCGGGATCGGCCTGGTAGCGGGCGATCTCGGTGCGGGTGAGCAGCGGGGTGTCACCGTCGGGTACGAGCGCGGAGGCGGTGTCGTCGTCGACGATGACCGCCTCGGCGCCGCAGTCGGCCAGGGTGTCGGCCAGTCGGGCGGGCGGATGGTTCGGGTCCAGTGGCACGTAGGCCGCGCCGACCTCGAGCACCCCGATCATGGCCGCGACGAGGTCGGTCGAGCGCGGCAGGCACAGTCCGATCCGAGTCGCGCCGGGACAACGGTCGCGCAGGGCGGCCGCGACTCGGCCGGACCGTTCGACCAGCGCGCCGTAGGTGAGCGTGTGCTCGCCGCAGACCACGGCGATCGCGTCCGGATCGGTGCGGGCGTGGCGACGCAGCGTCTCGTGCAGGCATTCGGTGTCCGGCTCGGCGAAGGTCGTGGCGGCGTGGGCGGGGATGCCGTCGAAGGTCAGCTCGTCCAGTGTCGCCGCCGGGCGGGTGACGATCTGTTCCAGGACCGACACGACCTCGTCGGCGAAGCGCGCGGCGATGTCGTCACCGACGCTGCGGCGGTCGTAGAGCACCCGCAGCGGCATCTGTTCGCCGGGCATGATGACCATGGTGATCGGGAAGTGGGGCCTGCCGTCATAGCTCAGCTCGACCATCTCGGCCCCGAGCTCGGACAGGTCGAAATCGGGCATCGGCACGTTCTCGTAGGAGACGCTGCTCTGCAACAGGGGCAGCGCGGCGGCGGTGCCGACGAGGCCCTGCAGATCGGGGAGTGCCACCGCGGTGTGGGTGCTCGCCTCCTGGACGTGTCGACCGAAATCGCGCAACCAGGACCGCACCAGCATCGTCGGTTCGAGGGTGCGGCGCACCGGGACGGTGGCGATCATCGGCCCGAGGATCTCGGTGGACCCGTGCAGGTCCGGTGGCCGGTGCGCCATGGTGATGCCGCAGGCGAGGTCGGCGCGCCCGAGGAATCGTCCGAGCACCAGGAACCAGGCGCCCTGGGCGAGGGTCGCGAGGGTGAGTTGTTCGGCGCGTGCCACCGTGGACAGCCGCGGTGCCAGCTCACCGAGGACGCGTTCGAAGTAGCCGTGGGTCCGCGCCCCCGCCTCCTCCCCCAGCCCGCCCAGATACAGGTGCTCGACCGGCTGATACCCGGCCAGCTCGGCCTGCCAGAACTCCCGATCCGGGCCGGTGTCGCGCTCGCGCCACCAGCCGAGGTAGTCGCGATAGGGCCTGCCGGGCAACGGATCCGGCTGTTCGCCCCGGCACAGCTGCCGGTAGTGGGTGAGGAAGTCCTCGATGGCGAGGGTGAACGACCAACCGTCCATGAGCAGGTGGGAGAAGCGCCAGGAGAAGGTCCAGCGCTCGTCCACGCGCCGGATCAGCGTATTGCGCATCAGCGGCGCCGCCGCGAGATCGAAGCCGACCGCGCGTTCCTCGTCGAGCTGGGTCGCCAGGCGGGTCCGCTGGGTCGCCTCGTCGAGGTCCCGCCAGTCCAGGACCTCGGTCGGCAGGTCGACGGCACCGTGGACGACCTGCAGCACGGTGCCGTCGCGGCGCCAGTGGAAAGAGCTGCGCAGCAGGGGATGCCGGTCCACGACCAGCTGCCAGGCCCGCTCGAAGTGGCCGGGGTGGATCGTTCCGGTGAACTCCAGCCGCAGTTGTTCGATGTAGATGCCGAGTCCGGGCTGGGCGAGTTGCTCGTAGAGCAGGCCCTGCTGGATCGGGGACAGTTCGTAGATGTCCGCGATGTCGCGGACGGGTCGTCTGGTCGCGTCGTTGTCGTTCGTCACAGCCGGTTCCGCCTTCGTGCCAGTCAGCGCAGATCGTGGAGAAAGTCGTCGAGTTCGTCGTCGGACAGGCCCGCCAGCGGGAAGTCCGTCGGGTGGTAGGAGCCCGCGGACTGCTCGCGGCAGTGCCGGGCGATGTGGTCGAGCGTCGCGGCGAAACTCGCAGCGACGCAGGCGATCTCGGCCGTGTCGACGGCGGCGGCGAACTGCCACCGGACCCGCAACGCCCCGCCGACCAGCGCCGCACTGAGCTGGCCGACGCTGTTTCCCGGCGCGACACCGTCCACCCCGACGAAATCCTGCGGGGGCGTGAGCACGTCGTCGGTGCCGTCCCAGCGGACGAGTTCGCGGACGGTGATCGTCGTGGCGCGCGCGGGCCGCGTGTGTTCAGCGCGCAGCTGCCGCTTCAGCTCGGGCAGGTACACGCTCGGTGGCGCGTCGGCGGCGACCGGCTCCAGCACCGCCCATTCGGTCACCCGTCCGATCAGGTGCTCGGCCGGTTCGCCGGAGCGGGCGGGGTCGGTGCGCAGGGACCGTTCGAGCAGCACCCGTGGGGGCTCGGCCAGGACCCGCGCGGTCGCCACGGTCGCGGCGGTCGCGATGATCTCGGCGGGGTCGAGGTGGTAGCGCGCGGCCGCCACGGCGAACAGGTCCGCGGTGCGTGCGGCGTCGAGTGCGGTGGTGTGGATGCCCGGCAAGGTTCGCGGGACATCGCCGACCGTGGGCAGACCGTCCGGATGGACGGGCTCGCGGCGCAATCCGCGCGTCCACGCCGCCAGCGATCCGGCGGCGACGGTCCAGGTCACCTCGCGTCCGGCGGCCAGATCCCGGTAGGCCGAAATGAGTTCCCGGCACAGCGTGAGGACCGACGAGTCGTCGATCAGTGCCTGTGCGACCGCGCAGACCAGCACACTGCCCGCCTCGCCGCACCGGACCACCGCGAACTTCACGATCGGGCCGGTGCGTGGATCCACCTCGCCGGTCATCTCGGCGACCATGTCCGGCAGTGCCTCGGCGCGCACCGCTTCCGGCAGCGCGGTGAGGTCGATCTCGGGAAACGCGCTGTCGTCGGGGTCGTCGGTGGCCGGGGTGAACCACTGTCCCTCGTCGAGGTGGACACGACCGCGCAGGGCCGGATGACGGTCGAGCAGCGCCCGCCACGCCCGCCCGGCCAACGCCGGGTCGAAGTCGTCGGGCACCTCGAACGTCACCGAGCCGACCTGGGCGCCCGCGAAACGCTGTGCCGCGGTGAGCGTCACCGCCTCGCTCGTCTCCCCGACGCCGATGTCGCCGGGCGCGGTCGCCGCCAGTTCCGCGAACGACGCGTTCTCGAACAGTTGCTGCGGGGTGATGGCGAGACCGGCGGCAGTGGCCCGGCCGACGAAGCGCACGCCCATGATCGAATCGCCACCCAGCCGGAAGAAGCTGTCCCCCGGCCCGATCGAGTCGACGCCGAGCAGTTCACCCGCCAGCGTCAGCAGGGTGCGCAGGGCGGGGGTGAGCTCCACCTCGGCGGGCGCGGCGCTACCCGCGTGCCGTGGCTCGGGCAGCGCCGACCGGTCGACCTTCCCGTTGGCACTCAACGGCAGCTCGGCGATGAGCACGACGTCGGCGGGAATCATGTAGGACGGCAACACCGTGGCCAGGAACGCGCGCAGTGCCGCGGTGAACGCCGTCTCGTCGGCCGGGGTCCGCGCGGGGACCACGTGGGCGACGAGCCGCTGCTGGGTCCGCGGGCCCCGCGCCGAGGCGACGGCGCCGACGACCTCGGGATGGCGGGTCAGCGCGTGTTCGATCTCGCCCAGCTCGATCCGGTAGCCGCCGACCTTGACCTGGAAGTCGTCGCGACCGAGGAACTCCAGGGTGCCGTCGGGCAGGTAGCGACCCAGATCGCCGGTGCGGTACAGACGTTCACCGGTCTCCGGGTGCACGAGGAACGACTCGGCGGTGCGGGTCGGGTCGTTCCAATAGCATTCGGCCAGGCCCGAGCCCGCGATGTAGAGCTGGCCGGGCACCCAGACCGGCGCCGGGCGCAGCCGCTCGTCGTAGACGTGGAAACGCTGGTTGCGCAGGGGACGGCCGTAGGGAATCGAGGACCATTCCGGGTCGACCTCGCCGATCGGATAGGCGATCGACCACACCGCGGCCTCGGTCGCGCCACCCAGACTGATCACCTGGGTGCCCGGCGCGAGGGCTCGCAGCCGGTCCGGCAGCGACAGCGGAATCCAGTCCCCGCTCAGCAGGGTGACCCGCAGCGCGGCGAGCGCGGCCGCGTCGCCGGTGGACTCGAGGTGTTCGACCAGCATCTGCAGCAGCGCCGGGACCGAGTTCCAGGTCGTGACACCGTGGCGCCGACACAGCTCGCTCCAGCGCGCGGGGTCCCTGCGCTCCTCCGGCGCGGGCACGACCACCGTGCCGCCGACGGCCAAGATCCCGAAGACGTCGAACACCGAGAGGTCGAAGTTGAGCGCCGACAGCGCGAGCACCCGGTCCCCGGGGCCGAGGCCGAAGCGCTGCTCGATGTCGACCAGGGTGTTCAGGGCGGCCCGGTGACTCACCGCGACGCCTTTGGGCGTACCGGTGGAGCCGGAGGTGTAGATGACGTAGGCGATGTCGTCCGGCTCGGCCGGGCAGCGGAATCCGGTGTCCGGCCCGGGCGCGCACAACTCCTCGGAGATCTCGTACACGCGGGGCGCGCCGGTCCACCGCCCCGCCGTGCCCGGCTCGGTGAGCACGCATTCGATCCCCGCCTGGTCGACCAGCCAGCGACGCCGCTCCTCGGGCAGCTCCGGGTCCAGCGGTACGTAGACGCAGCCCGCGGCGGAGGCGGCGAGCGCGGCGACAATCTGCCGCCAGCCCTTCGCCAGCCCGATGCCGACCACGCTGCCGCGCCCGCACCCGGCCTCGGCGAGCACCCGCGCCAGTGTGGCGGTGCGCGCGGTCAATTCGGCGTAGTCGAGGGTGCGATCGGCGGCGATCACCGCTGGTGCGGTGGACGTGGCGTTGGCGAAGATCCGGGAGGTCAGCACGCCGTCGGGCAGCTGGCCGCCGGTCGCGTTGGCGGCGGCCCGCGACGCGAGTTGCCAGGCGGGCAGTTCGAGTACCGGCGGCCGATGCCAGTTCGCGGCATCGGCCAGGCCGACCACGAATTCCCGGTAGACCCGGAACATCTCGGCCATCATCCCGTCGGGGAACAGCGCGTCGACGGCGTGCCAGGCGAGTTCGAGGTTGCCTTCGAACTCGAGCAGGAAGTGGTCGATGCTGACCTGCGGGGTCTGCGAGACGAAGTAGGTCTGGTCGCCGAGCCAGTCCACCGGCGACTCGGCGGGCTTGCCGTCGAGGGTGTTGCCCAGCGCGCTGGTGAACACGACCGGCATGGCCTCGCCCGCGCCGCCGCGCGCCCTGGCCCGTTCGCGCAGGATCCGCACGCCGCTGACGAAGCGATGCTCGAAGTCGGCCCAGCTCTGACGCTGGAGGTCACGCGCGAGATCGGCGAAGCTGGACACCGCGACCGCGTCGACCTCGAGCAGGTCGAACGAGGCGAATTCGCCGACCACGTCGTCGACCTGCTCGTGCACCGGCAGCCGGTTCACGGCGGTGAAGTTGAGGGTGAACCGCTGCGACTTGCTCCAGGTGCCGACGGCCACCGCGAACGCCGCGAGCATGGCGCTGGACACGGTGACACCGAACTCCCCCGCCCGACTCTTGATCCGGCCCCACAGCTCGGCGTCGAGGGTGGCGTGCCTGCGCACGAAGGTCCGCCGGGCGAGGTCGTCGACGCCGGTGGTGGCCGTCGGCAGCTCGGGGGCGGGCGGCAGTTCGCGGACCCGCGCGCGCCAGTACTCGAGGGCGCGCTCGTAGCGCGGCGTGGCGCGTAGGCGCTCCTCGGCCAGGACGTAGTCGCGGAAAGTCAGTGCGGGCCGGGCGAGTTCGAGGTCGGGCTCGTGGTAGCTGTCGCGCCACTGCGGCAGCAGCTGATAGAAGAACGACGACACATCGGCGACCAGCAGATCGAAGCTGATGTGTACCCGCACCACGCGCTCGGGCAGCACGCTGACCCGGATCTCCCACAGCGGCCACGCGTCGGCCCGGCGCACCTCGGCCGCCATCCGCGTGCGGATGGCGGCCAGCTGATCCTCGGCGCGGGCGGGATCGGCCTCGGTCAGGTCGAGCACGGTGAAGCGGTAGGGCGTGGTGTCGGGCAGCACGCGCTGACGTCCGTCGGGCAGCACGATCATGCGCAGCATGTCGTGGCGGTGCACCACCCGCTGCCAGGCCCGCTCGAGCCGGGGCACATCGAGGGTACGGCTGTCGAATTCGAAGTACAGGTGCGGCGCCACCCCGCCCATGTCGAAACTCGACAGTCGACCGATCCACTGCGCCTGCTGCATCTCGGTGAGCGGGAACGGGTCGTACCGGTGCTCCGGGCTCGGGACGACGGCGTCGATCTCGTCCTCGGTGGTGCCCGCGGCCCGCAGTTGTTCGGCGAGTCCGGCGACGGTCGGGGTCGCCAGCAGCCGGTCCAGGGTGACGGTGCGGCCGAGGGTGCCGCGCAACCGGTTGAGCACCTGGGTCGCCAGCAGCGAGTGCCCGCCGAGTTCGAAGAAGTTGTCGCGCGCGCCGATCGGCGCGAGGCCGAACAGTTCCTCCCAGACCTCGGTGATCGACACCTCGAGTTCGTCGGCGGGTTCGACGTAGCCCGTGAGCAGGGTGCTCGGCCGGGTCGAGCGGATCGACGGCTCGGCGACCGGTTCCGAGGTCGCGGCGAAACCGGCCGCGATGTCACCCGGGGCGGGTTCGCTCGCCCGGCGCGGTTCGATCCAGTACCGGTCGCGCTGGAACGGGTAGCGCGGCAGATCCACACGGGGGCGCCGGGTTCCGTGCACGGCCGACCAGTCGACCTCGCCGCCGAAGAGCCACACGTCGCCGACGGCCGTGCGCACCACGTGGGTGTCGTCGACGGCCTCGTCGGGACGGCGCATCGTGGTCACCGCGGCCGCCCGGGGCGATTCGGGACCGCCGCACGCGCGGGCCAGGGTGCTCAGGGTGTTGCCGGGGCCGACCTCGACCAGCACGGCGGGCCGGTCCCCGATCGCGGTGACGATCGCGTCGGCGAAACGCACCGGACGCCGCATGTGCGCACCCCAGTAGCCCGGGTCCGTGGCCGTGGCGGCGTCGAGGGGTTCGCCGGTGACACAGGAGACGACCGATCGGACCGGCGCGGACAGCGTCGCCTCGGTGACCACACGGGTGAACGGCTCCACGATCGGGTCCATCATCGCCGAGTGGAAGGCGTGTGAGGTGTGCAGCGGTCGCACGGCGATGCCGTCGGCGGTCAACTCCTGGGACAACCGGTCGATCGCGTCGTGCGGCCCCGAGGCCACACACAGTTCCGGGGCGTTGATCGCCGCCAGCGACACCTCGGCGGGCAGCCGGGGTCGCGTCCGCTCGGCCCCGGCCGCGATCGAGATCATGGCGCCACCGGGCAACTCCTGCATGAGTTTTCCCCGTACCGCGACCAGCCAGGTCGCGTCGGCCAGCGACAGCACCCCGGCCAGGCAGGCGGCGACGAACTCGCCGATGCTGTGGCCGACCATCGTGTCCGGCTCGACCCCCCACGAGAGCAGCAGGCGCGCCATCGCGTACTCGGTGGCGAAGAGGGCGGGTTGGGCCAGCGTGGTGCGGGTGAGCCCGTCGGTGGTGGGATCGTCCGGATAGAGCACCTCGCGCAGATCGAAGCCGAGGTGGTCGCGGAACAGGTCCGCGCAGTCGTCGATCGCGCGCGCGAATTCCGGTTCACCGGCGTAGAGCTCCCGGCCCATGCCGGGGTACTGGGCGCCCTGGCCGGGGAACAGGAACACCACCTTCGCCCCGGCCGTGCCCGCGTCGGCGCTACGCAGCCGCCCCGGATCGGCACCGGCCAGCAGCGCGGCAGCCTCGGCGGTGTCGCGGGCGAGCACGGCACGGCGGAACCGCAGCGGTGCCCGTCCGGACTGCAGGGTGTGCGCGATATCGACCAGTGGTGTCGGGTCGAGATCGGTGAGCCGGGCGGCGATCCGCGCGGTGGTGTCGTCGAGCGCGGCGGGTGTCGCGGCGGAGAGCACCACGAGCTGCGGCCGGTCACAGGCGGGCGCGGCGGGCGGCTCGGGTGCCTGTTCGAGTACCACGTGCGCGTTGGTCCCGCCGATACCGAACGAACTCACTCCGATCCGGCGGGGGTCCTCGCCGGTGTCCCACGGGCGCAGCCCGGTGTTGACGAAGAACGGGGTGGCCGCGAAGTGGATGCGCGGGTTGGGCCGCTCGAAATGCAGACTCGGCACCAGCGTCCGGTGGTGCAGTTGCAGGACGGCTTTGATGAACCCGGCGATCCCGGCGGCCGACTCGAGGTGGCCGATGTTCGCCTTGACCGAGCTCACCGCGCAGAACTGGGTGTCGGCGGTGGATCTGCTGAAGGCCCGGGTGAGCGCGGCGATCTCGATCGGGTCGCCGACGTGCGTGCCGGTACCGTGCGCCTCGACGGCGCTGATCGTGCGCGCGGAGATCCCGCTCGCGGTGATGGCGTCGGCGACGACCGCTTCCTGTCCGCGCACGCTCGGCGCGGTGTAGCCGACCTTGTCGCGGCCGTCGTTGTTCACCGCGGAACCCTTGAGCACGGCCAGGATCCGATCGTTGTCCCGGCGCGCGTCTGCCAGCCGTTTGAGCACGACCACCCCGACACCGTTGCCGAAGACGGTGCCCGCCGCCTCGGCGTCGAAGGGGCGACAGTGCCCGTCGGGCGAGTAGATCAGGCCCGGCTCGTAGCGATAGCCGACGTGGTGGGGCACCCGCACACAGACCCCACCGGCCAGGGCGAGCTCGCACGTCCCGGCCCGCAGCGCCGCCGCCGCCTCGTGCACCGCCACCAGCGAGGTGGAGCACGCGGTCTGCACGCTGATCGCCGGGCCGGTCAGTCCGAGCGCGTGCGCGGTCCGGCTGGCCAGATAGTCCTTGTCGTTGTGGATCTGCAACTCGAACATGGCCGCGTCCAGCACGAACCGCTGCCCGCCGAGCAGATTCGACAGCAGGTAGCCGGGCAGGTTCGCCCCGGCGAACACCCCGGCGGTCCCACAGTGGGCGGGGTCGATGCCCGCGTGTTCCATGGCGTGCCAGGCGGTTTCGAGGAACAGCCGCTGCTGGGGGTCCAGCAGCGCGGCCTCGCGGGCGGTGAAGCCGAAGAATCCGGCGTCGAAGAGCTCGATGCCCTCCAGCGTCGGCGCGACGGCCACATAGTCCGCACCGGCGATCAGCTCCGGGTCCAGCCCCTCGGCGAGCAGTTGTTCCCGGCTCAGTGGGCGGATCGACTCCACGCCGGAACAGAGGTTGTGCCAATAGGTTTCGATATCGGGGGCACCCGGAAAGCGGCCAGCGAGACCGACGACCGCGATGTCGACGCGGTCGGCATCGGCGGTGGGCAGGGTAGAAGTCACCGTGAATCTCCTCGGTTGCGCTCGGGGTGTTCAGGAATCGACGTGGCTCGACAGCGGCAGCGCGAGACGTGCCACGTCGTAGGTCGTCGCGCCGTCGAGGCACAGCTCGGCGCACGCCTCCCCCAGCAGCGGGACGAACTTGAAACCCCAACCGCCGGTGCAGATCACCACGTTCGCGCCGCCCGCGCACCGTCCCTCGGCGGTGCCGAGGAAGAACTGCCGTCGCGGGTCGGTGGGCAGCACGGCCAGGCAGGTCTCCCTGGCCAGTGGACGCGGGTCGACCAGGGGGAAGTGGCGGGCGACCCAGCCGCACACCCGGTCGACGTGGCGCGGGTCGGGGACCCCGCTCGCCCGGTCCGGGTCGGTCAGCGGATTCACCTCGAAGACCGGGCCGACGCGCACGAGGTCGGTGTCCTGCCACGCGTTGGGCGGGAAGCCGTAGAACAGGTTGGTGTCGTCCTCGGTGGGTTCCTGGAAGACGTACCAGAACGGGTAGCGGGCCAGTGGATCCCGCTGCCGCAACGTCACCAGCGCCATCTCGAACACCGCGAGATCCAGTCGCGCGCCCAGGGGCTCGAGCAACCGGTTGGCGAAGGGCCCACCGGCCACGATCGCCTTCCCGGCCGCGACCCATCCCCGGTCGGTGCGCAGCCGCACACCGTCGTCGTGGGCGACCACTTCCCTCACCGTGTGCCGGGCGCGCAGGACGCATCCGGCCGCGCTGGCCAGCTCCAGCAGCCCGTCGACGGTGGCGCGCACGTCGACGGCGCCGCCGTCGGGTTGTACGAAGCCCTCCCAGTGCCGGGGCAGATCCGCGAAGCCGTATCGACGCTCGATCTCGGGCGCGGTCAGCCAGTCGTAGGGGATCGACAGCGCGTCCATGGTGCGCGCGGTCTCGGAGATCCGGCCCTCGTTGGTGGCCACATCGACGTCACCGAACCAGAGGCTGCCGAACGCGTGGACCAGTGTGCGGTCGCAGGCCCGTTCGAGCTCCCGCCACATGGGCAGGGCCGCGCCGGTCAGTCGGCACAGGTCGGGTTCGGTGTACTGCAGGCGCCAATGCCGTTCGGCCCCACTGGTTCCGCCGCGCTGATTGCCGAAGTCGTCCTGTTCGAAGACCGCCACCCGCGCGCCGCGGCGGGCCGCCCGCCAGGCCGAGGCCAGCCCCACCGGGCCGCCACCGATCACGACGATGTCGAAGTGCTCCGTCTCGGTCATGGCACCAGACCTTTCGCTGTGCGCGCCGTCGTGGCGGTCAGGGATGAGTGGGCGAATTCCTCGCCCAGCGCGGTGTCCAGGTGGGACACCAGCTGTTCGACCTGTCGATCGGTGACGGCCGGATGACACGGCAGGTTCACCTGCTGCTCGAACCACAGGCGCTCGGCGACCGGGCATTCCCCGGCGTCGTGGCCCCTGGCCGCCCACTCCGCGAGCAGATGCATCGGGAAGTAGCGCAGTTGCATCTGGACGCCGAGGGCGTCGAGGCGCGCGACCAGCCGATCGCGACGCAGACCGGCGGCCGGGTCGACGAAGAAGGTGAACAGATGCTGGGCGTGGCGGACCGGCTGCGCGCCGCGTTGGATCCGCACGCCCGGATAGCGGGCGAGCACCTCGGTGTAGGCCGCGGCGATCTCGGTGCGTCTGCGCACCATCGCGTCGAGCTTGGACAGCTGGACGATGCCGACCGCCGCGTTGGGCTCGGCCAGGGTGGCGTTGGTGCCGCCGTAGCGGATGCGCGCGCAGCCGTGGGTATAGGTGCGGCCGGGGTGCATCATCCACGGGTGCGCGCTGGTGCGCTCACCGATGACGCGCGGCTTCTCGTGATAGACGGCGTCGGCGTCGTTGGACCGGATCCGGTCGACCCGCTCGGCCAGCGCGCCGTCGAGCAGGGTGATCATGCCACCCTCCCCCAGGGTGGTGATGTTCTTGCTGGAATGGAAGCTGAAGCAGCCGATATCGGCCAGCGCACCGGGTTTTCGTCCCCGGTAATCCGCGCCGAGCGCGTGCGCGCAATCCTCGATCACCGTGATGCCGTGGCGCCGCGCGATCGCCATGATCGCGTCCATGTCGCAGGGCAGCCCGCCGTAGTGCACCAGGATGATGGCCCGGGTCCGGCCGGTGATCAGTGCCTCCAGGCGGACCGGATCGATATTGAGCGTGTCCGGTTCGACGTCGCAGAAGCGCACCCGCACCGGGTAGTTCAGCAGCGGCTGGACACTCGCCTTGTAGGTCTGCGGGGTGGCGATGACCTCGTCGCCCTCGGTGAGGTCCAACAGGCGGATCGCGATCTCGAGTGCCACCGTGCCGCTGGTCACCGAGAGCGCGTGCGGCGCCCCGACGTGCCGACGGAAACATCGTTCGAATTCTTCGCGCCACCGTCCCCCGGAAAGATTCTCGCCGGAATTCACCAATTCGGTCAGTACAGCTATTTCCTGCTCGTCGAGAAGAGACCCGAGTTGCGGATAAGGAATCGCGTACGACTGCTCCACCGTTCACCTCCAGGATTCAGCCCTGCACCGCGCACCCGAAAGTCTGGATATCGATGATCGTGGGCCGTTCCCCCGTCCGGACCCGACGATATCCCCGCCGGTACCGGACAAGAGTCTCAAAGTCCGCGGCGGCCCGGGAATACCACGGTCGACCTAACCGGTTCTACGACCGTAACCCGCTGGCGCGGAACACTTCACCCGCGAGTTGATACCGGCGACTTAGGCCGTTGTCACCTTCGCGCGCCGTCGATTAATCTCGGCCTGCCAGGCAGAATCGGCGCAGGTATTTCGCCGTTGACACAAGGGGTAGGCGTCGTGGCCGTGAGTGAATTCAAACAACTCTTGATCGAAATCGGCGTGCCGGAACGCACCGTCGACGGAGTACGACCGCAGACCCGGATCCGGGCCGACCTCGGTCTGTCGTCGAGCCAGACCACCGAGTTGGAGATCCAGTTGCGCGAGCGATTCGGCATGACGCTGAATCTGTGGGATCGCGAGGACTACACGGTCGGGCAATTGGCCGACCGTATTCCGGAGCCGCGAGGATGAGCGCCGAGTCGCGACGGCGCGATCCCGAGGTCCCGATGATCGATGCGCGGCGGGCCGAGGAATACCGGCGCGCCGGGCTGTGGCAGCGGGAAACGCTCGCCGAATTGCTGCGAGCCGCTCGGACGCGCGACCCGCAGCGGTGTGCGCTGGTCACCCCGACGGACAGACTCTCCTACGCCGACCTGCATGCCGCCGTCACCAGTACGAGTGAACGCCTGCGCGGGCTCGGGATCGACATCGGCGACCGGGTGGTGGTCCATCTGCCCAACCGGACCGAGATGCTCGTCCTGGTGCTGGCGCTGCTCGAGATCGGGGCGCCCCCGGTCCTGGTGATGCCGGGCTTCGGCGACTACGAGCTCGCGCACGTGGTCGCGGTCGCCGAGCCGGTCGCGCTGGCGGTGAGCACGGAGGGACCCCGGCGCACGGCCGTGGAGTCCGCGCGGCGGCTGCGCGAGCAGCATCCCGCCCTGCGCCACGTGCTGGTCTCGGGCCAGGACAGCACCGCCGAGATCGATCTGCGCACCCTGTGCGACCCGAACGCGTCCTGGTGCGCACCGCTGGCACCGGTGCCCGCGCCGAACGACCGGCATCCGCACGACGCGGCGGTGTTCCTGCTGTCCGGGGGCACCACCGGCGCGCCGAAGGTGATTCCCCGGGGCAACGCGGGCTACGCCTACATGATCCGCGCCACCTGCGAGATCGCCGCGCTGTCCGCGGATTCGGTGTATCTCGCGGTGATGCCCGCCGCGCACGGCTTCGTCCTGAACTGTCCGGGGGTGCTGGGCACCCTGGTGTGCGGCGGCACCGTCGTCCTGGCCGATCCGGACGACCCGCGCCGCGCCTTCGCCCTGATCGAGCGGGAGCGGGTGACCCACTGCGCCCTGGTGCCGACCCTGGCCACCCGCTGGGTGAGCGCCGCGGCCGAAACGACCGCCGACCTGTCCAGCCTGCGGGTGGTGCAGATCGGCGGCGCCCCACCGGATCCCGATCTGGCGGCCCGGATCGGGCCCGCGTTGGGTGCCACCCTGCAGCAGTGCTACGGCATGAGCGAGGGCCTACTGAACTACACCGCGCTCACCGATCCCGACGCCGTCGTGCACGGCACCCAGGGCAGGCCCGCCTCGCCGCTGGACGAGATCCGCATCGTCGACGACACCGATCGCGAGGTGCCCGACGGCGAGATGGGCCAGCTCCTCACCCGGGGGCCCTACACCGTCGCGGGCTACTACCGCGACCCGGCGGCGACCGCGAAAGCCTTCACCCCGGAGGGTTTCTACCGCACGGGCGACATGGTCACCCGGACCCCGCGCGGCGATCTGGTCGTCGGTGGCCGCGCCCGCGACATCGTCAATCGGGGCGGGGACAAGATCCCCGCGGCGGACCTCGAGATGCTGGTGACGCGGCATCCCGGCGTCCGCGCGTGCGCGGTGATCGGCGCGCCCCACGCCCTCTATGGCGAAGTCGTGTGCCTCTACGTGGTGGCCGAACCCGGCGCCGAACCCGGCCTGCTGGCAGTGCGCGGGTTCCTGCGCGAGATCGGGGTCGCCCCCTACAAGCTGCCCGAATCGCTGTGGGTCGTGGACGAATTGCCGACCACCGCGCTCGGCAAGATCGATAAGAACGCCCTGCGCGCCGACCTCGCGCGCCGTACCGCCGTGGAGGCACAGGCATGAGAGAGCGTATCGACGCCGACCTGCTCGTCCCGGGCTCGGGCGAGCCGATCGCGCACGGCAGCGTCGTCGTCGCCGACGGCCGCATCACCTTCGCGGGGCCCACCGCCCAACTGTCCGGTGACGACACCGCTCTGGTCGCCACCCGGGTCGCCACCCTGCTGCCCGGACTGTGGGACTGTCACGTGCATTTCGCCGGGATCCGCGGCCGGGTCAGCACCGAGGAGTTGACGCTCACCCCCGAGGCGCTGGCCGTGGCGCGCAGCGTCAAGGACGCGGAAACGGCGCTGCGGGCGGGCTTCACCAGTGTGCGCGACCTCGGCGGCTACGGCTGTGTCCTCGCGGAAGCCGTCGCCGAGGGCACCTTCGTCGGGCCGACCATCTACAGCGCCAATCAGGTGATCGGGCAGACCGGTGGTCACTCCGACGCGCATCGGCTGCCGTATCGCTGGATGTCGGATCCCTGCCGGTCCGGCACCTTGCGCATCGCCGACGGCGTGGACGAGTGCCTCAAGGCCGTGCGCCTGCAACTGCGGGCGGGCGCCAAAATCATCAAGGTCTGTACCTCCGGTGGTGTGCTGAGCGAGCTCGACAGCCCGGTGCATCAGCAGTTCCGGGACGAGGAATTGCGCGCGATCGTCACCGAGGCCGCGCGCGCGGACCGGGTCGTGGCCGCGCACTGCCACGGCCGGGCCGGCATCATGGCCGCGATCCGGGCCGGGTGTCACACCATCGAGCACGGCAGCGAACTCGACAGCGAGTGCGCGGATCTCATGGCCGAGCGCGGCATGGTGCTGGTGCCCACCCGCACGGTCTACGAGGCGTTCCGTCAGGATGTCGCGGCCCTGCCACCGACCTGGCGGGACCGCTTCGAGAGCATGGCCGAGCGGCATCTGTCCGCGATCGCGCTGGCCCACCGGGCGGGTGTCACCCTCGCGCTCGGAACCGATCTGGGCACCAGCGACCGGGGACGACCGCTGTCGTGGGGTGCGAACGCGAGCGAGTTCACCCACCTGGTGGCCGCCGGATTGAGCCCCGCGGAGGCCATCGCCGCCGCCACCGCGCACGGTCCGGCCACCCTGGGCCCGGCCGGACCGAAGTCCGGGCAGCTCGCCGCCGGATACGACGCCGACCTGCTCGCGGTGGACGCCGACCCCCTGGCCGACATCGCGGTGCTCACCCGCCAGGCGAGCATCACCCATGTGTGGAAGGCGGGTGCCCTCGTCCACACCGGACCCGGTGCGGCACTGCGCGAGCCCGTCCGGGTGGGATGAAACCGCCGAAAGCAGGGGCCCGCCACCGTCGCTCGGTGGCGGGCCCCGCGTCGGTCACCGGCCTACGGGGTGTGGTGCTGCGGGTCCCATCGCGACAGGAACCCCGCCATGGACAGCACACCGGCGTTCACGCGGGCGAAATCGTCCATCGCCTCGGTATTGCCGTCGATGTGCGCCAGCAACTTCTCGAACTCCGCGCTGGCCGGTTCGAGTACGGCGGTCTCGGCGGTGAATTCGTAGATCGGCAGGGCGTGTTCGTCGCGCACGGACTGGTATCCGGCCAGGGCGGTGTCGAAGGGCACGCGCTCCGACAGCACGTCGTCGACGGCGTCCGCGCACCACTGCGCGGACAGGAACGCGTCGCTGATGCCCTGCGCGGTGAAGAAGTCCTTGCAGTATCCGGCGTCACCGACCAGGACCCAGCCGGGCCCGTAGGGTTCGCGGAAGAAGTTCGGCAGTGCGGTCCCGAGGAGTCTCGCCTCCCGCCGCGCGCCGCGGATCTGTTCGGCGAATCGCGGGGCCAGTGCGAAATTCCGCAGATAGCCGGATTCCAGTTCGCCGCGGATCTTCTTGAATTCCGAGTAGGGCCAGCAGCCGCCGACCAGGGTCAATCCGTCGTTCGTCGGCCAGGCGCCGAAGGCCCGGTACGGGCGCGAATGCGCGCGAAAAGTACCGTCCATCTCCAGGCCGCTGAAATAGCTGTAGCAGCCGTACATCAGCCGGGGTTTCTCGTGGTATTTGCGCGCGCCCACCGCCCGCGCGACCATCGATTGCAGGCCGTCCGCGCCGATCACCAGCCGCGCCTTCTCGGTCACCACCGGGCCGCCCCTGCCCCGGCCGCGAAGGCCCACCACCCGCCCGTGGTCGTCGAAGACCAGCTCCAGCGCCAGGAAACCCTCGCGCACCTCCACGCCCGCGTCCGCCGCCGCGTCGACCAGGATCTTGTCCAGCACCACGCGCCGGGGCGCGTAGGCCACCGGGTCGGTGGGTGTGCCGGGGCTGCCCGCGAGGACGATCCGGTCGAAATCGAAGGCGTAGGTGTGGATCGGTGGACATCCAGACGCCGCGACCGTGTCCAGCAGCCCCCACCGGCGCAGCGCGCCCACCCCCGGCGGGTGGATCAGGTGGGTCGAGAGCGTGTCGCTGGGGAAGGTCGCGCGGTCGACGAGCAGGACGCGATATCCCTTCCGGGCCAGCAGCATCGCCGTCGGCGACCCGGCACACCGCGCCCCCACCACGATCACGTCGTAATCGGTTCGGCTCATCGTTGCACTCCTTGCAGGGAAATCGTCGCGGAGAAACGCGAGAGGAGAAATAGACCGCTTCGCCGATTCTTCAGAGAATTCGGAGGGCACCTGGCAGGTTACGCACCACGCGGACACGCGGCAACCAGACTAATTCCCCGGTTGTAATACCTACCAGCCGAGAGGTGTACTCTCCGGATCTAGCCAAAGAAACTGCGCTGCTTGTAATCTCGGCAAGGACGTTCGACACCTGATGCCGAGGAGTACGACGATGGCCACACGTATCGACACCGCACTCGATATGCCCTGGGATACCCCGCCGGAGAGCGCGGAACTCGTGCAGGAAGCGATGCGGTGGCACTTCGATCCGGAAACCGGATCACCGTTCTGGCTCGAATTGGCGAAGAAACTGGAATTCGATCCGCGGAAAGATATCCGCACGATCGAGGATCTGACGAAGTTCCCGAATATCGCCGACGAATTGCGCCAGGTCCGCATCGAGGATCTGGTGCCGCGCGGGTACGGGGAGCTGCGTGATCTGGCCCAGCCGCCGGTGGTGGCCGAGAGCGGCGGGACGACCGGAGCGCCGAAGCGAGTTTTCATGCTGCCGGATGTGCGGGAACAGTCCTGGGCCTGGTACTACCACCGGCTCGTCGACCACGGCATCGCGCACGGCGCCCACTGGCTCGGCGTCATGCCCGCGGGCCCGCACATGGCCGGTGTCCTCGCCCAGGACACGGCCTGGCGGTTCCGCAGTGTGTTCTTCACCCTCGATCTGGATCCGCGCTGGGTCAAGCGCAGCGTGGGGCGCGGCGCGGCCGAGGAGACACGGGCCTACATCACCCATCTGGTCGACCAGATCGAATGGATCCTGACCAGCCAGGACATCCGCGTCATGGTGGTCACGCCACCGCTGATCGAGGCGCTGTGTCGCCGCGAGCATCTGGTCGACCTGGTCAACGCGAAGGTCGAGACGATCATCTACGGCGGGACGTCGATGGACGAGGACACCCGGCACCTGTTCCGCACCGAGGTGTTCTCCGGGGTGAACTTCGTCAGCATCTTCGGCAGCACCATGATCTTCTGCGCGATGCCGGAACGTCCCGGTGCCGCGGTCACCGACACCCCGGTCTTCGATCCGCCCGCGCCGTTCTCGGTGTTCTCGGTGATCGACCCCGAGACCGGGAAGAACGTGGCCTACGGCGAACGCGGGCAGGTGCTGACCCACCACATCACCCGGAATCTGTTCCTGCCCAACAACTTGGACCGCGACACCGCCATCCGCCATCCCCACGGGTTGGGCCTGCCCGGTGACGCCATCGCCGAGGTCAGGCCGGTGCGCGAGTTCGGCGAGGTGGCCGTGATCGAGGGAGTGTACTGACGTGCGGCGCTCGCCTGCCGCGCTGCTGCGGGTGGACGCGCTCGGCGCCGAGGGCGCCTACCGCAGCCGCCACCTGCACACCGTCGAGGACGTCACCGGGCGCCCGGTCGCCGAATTGAGCCTGGTGCCTTGGATTTTCGCCCAGCGCGCCCTCCAGCGCCTGCGTCGCGCGGTCCCCCCGGAACCCGCGCGACGCGCGGCCCTGCTCGCCCAGGCCGGGGCGGTGTTCGCCGCAGGTGTCGTCGACGGCATCGACGCCGCCGCGCACCAGCGCACGGTGGCCGAGGTCTCGGGGATCCCGCTGCCGGTCGTCCGAGAGGGGGTGCGGCAGGTGGGCGAGTACGCCGCGCTCGTCTGCGACAGTGTCGAGCAGGCTCGTCCCGTGGGCGCGCGGGCGAGCTGGCGCAGCGAGGACGCCGCCCACGGGTGCGGCGTGTGGACCCGGCGGGGCGAGGTGCTCGTGGTCAACGCCCCCGCCAACTCCCCCGCCGTGCACGCGGCGTGGCTCGACGCCCTGGCGCTGGGTTATCGCGTGGCGGTGCGGCCCTCCCAGCGCGAACCGCTCACCGCGCACCGGCTGGTCGCCGCGCTGCGGCAGGTGGGCTACGGCGCCGACCAGGTCGTGCTGCTGCCCACCGATCACGACACCGCCGACCGGCTCGTGGCCGAGGCCGACCTCGCGCTGGTCTTCGGCGGCGCGGACGTCACCCGCAAGTACGGCGCGGGCACACTGGTCCTGCCGTTCGGGCCGGGTCGTTCCAAGATCCTGTTCACCGAGGGCGTCGACCCGCTGCGGCACCTCGACACCGTGGTCGAGTCCATCGCGGGCCATGCCGGAACCGGGTGTGTCAATGCCACCGCGGTCTTCGTCGAGGGTGATCCGGCGCCGGTCGCCGACGCGATCGCGGCGCGACTGCGCGCGCTGCCCTCGCTGCCCCCGGCCGACGAGCACGCCGCACTACCGGTGCACCGGATCGACAGCGCTCGCGCGATCGCCGTGTATCTGCGCTCGGCGGCGGCCGATGCCACGGCCATCCTGGGCGCCGACACCGTCGTGGACGATCTCGGCGACGGGTCCGCGGCGCTGCGGCCCGCGGTGTTCCTGCTGGACCGTCCCGACGCGCCGCAGGCCCGGATCGAACTGGGCTTTCCCTGCGTGTGGGTGGCGCCGTGGCGGCGCGGCCGCGACCCGGTCGCGGTGCTGCGGGAGACATTGTCGCTCACCGTCTTCACCGAGGACACCGCGCTCGTCGACGCGCTGGTCGCCGAGCCGAGCATCCACAAGGTCCATCTCGGTGACCGACCGACCACCTGGACCCGGCCCGGTCTGCCGCACGAAGGCTATCTCGCCGAGTTCCTGATGCGCACGAAGGCGGTCGTCGTCGGCTGAGGCCGCGCGACCGCTTCCCACGACACTTGCGAGGAATCAGTTTGTCCACGACAGATACCCAGGTTCTGGTGGTCGGTTTAAGCCTCACCGGAGCCACGGCGGCGGTCCTGCTGCGCGATCACGGCATCCGCGTCCATGCCGTCGAACAGCGGACCTCCGTGTTCCCCTGGCCGCGCACCAGGATCATCCTCGGCAGACCGATGGAGATCTTCCGCACCGTCGGCCTGGAGGCGGCCATCCGCGCGAAACCCTCGCTCTTCGCCCGGTTCCCGGAGATGGCCGTGGCGGAGACGATCGCCGGGTCGGAATGGCTGCGCGGCGAGATCGAAGGGCTCGACGAGGCCGAGCGGTACAGTCCGGCGCCGTGGGCGCCGATCGACCAGCACCACCTCGAGCCGCTGCTGCGCGAGCGCGCCGTCCGAGCGGGTACCAGCGTCGATTACGGGGTCCGGCTGGTCGGGCTCGTCGAGGACGACGACGCGGTGACCGCCACGGTCCTCGACACCGAGACCCGCGGGCAGCGCGCGATCCGGGCGGACTACGTCCTCGCCGCCGACGGCGCCAACAGCACCGTGCGCGAGCTGCTCGGTATCGGTATGCGCGGACTCGGGGTGATCGGCCGGTACGTCAATATCGTGTGGGAGGCCGATCTCTCGCAGGCGCTGCGCGACCGCCCGGTCGGCGTGTGGTTCCTCGACCACCCCCGCCCGGCGTCGGTGGTGATGCCCCAGGATCGGCCCGGCCGCTGGATTCTGATGGTCCCGCACGATCCGGCCACCGGCGAGACCCTCGCCGACTTCACCGAGCCGTACTGTCGCGAGCTGGTGCGGGCGGCGATCGGGCTGCCCGACCTCCCGGTCGAGCTCGTCTCCTTCGCCGACGAGCTCGGCACCGTCGCCCGTCCGTGGGACGTGGGTTCCTGTGTGGCCGAACGCTTCCGGCACGGCCGCACGTTCCTGGCCGGTGACGCGGCGCATCTGATGCCCCCGGTCGGGGCGTTCGGCGCCAATCTGGGCATCCAGGACGTGCACAATCTCGCCTGGAAACTGGCCGCGGTGCTGCGCGGTCAGGCGGGTCCGGCGCTGTTGGACAGCTATGCGCCCGAACGTATCCCGGTGGCTGAGGCCACGGTGGACACCGCGACGAACCATCTGCGCGACCGTGGCCGGGCCGGGGGCCGGGGCGCCACCACCGAGGGCAATCTCGCGGTGCTGTTCGGACATCGCTACCGCTCCGGCGCGGTGCTGGCCGAGGACGACGCGAGTGCCACCGATCTGCTACACCCGGCCGAGCTGAGCGGCGAACCGGGCACCCGGGCACCGCACATGACGCTCCTCCAGGCCGACCGCGCGGTGTCGACCATCGACCTGTACGCCCGCCGGTTCGTGCTGGTCGCGGGACCACGGGGACAGGAGTGGGTGGCGGCGGCGGACCGCGTCGGCGCGGAGCTCGAGGTACCGCTCACCACGCACCGCATCGGCGACGATCTGCGCGATCCGGCCGACTCGTGGACGGCCACGCACCGGGTCGGTGCGGACGGGGCGGTGTTGGTGCGCCCCGACGGCTTCGTCTGCTGGCGTGCCACCGAAGCCGCCGCCGACCCGGAGAAGGTGCTGACCGAGGCGCTCACGCGGGTGCTGAGCCGGGACGTCGGCGCCGAACCGCGCTGAACGGCACGAAGAACGGGCCCCGCTCCCGGAGAGGAGCGGGGCCCGTCGCCGGTTGATCGACGCTATCCGGGAACCGAGGCGTCGATCATGTGCAGATCGGCGTCGACCGGACGGACCTCGCTCACGATCAGTCCCCCGCGTTCGACGATGCTCAGCAGTCCCGGCAGGGTGTGTTTCCGGCCGCCGATGACCAGCAGCATCCGCAGGTCCAGGGCGGTCGCGAGCGGCCGGGTCGGCCCGTCGTCGATCAGGTTCTCGACGATGACGACCCTGGCCCCCGGCGGGGCCGCCCGCACCACATTGCGCACGATCCGCACGGCATTGTCGTCGTCCATGCCGAGGATGTTCTTCAGCAGGTACAACTCGGCGCGGGCGGGCACCTCGCGCAGGCAGTCGCACGGCGTCAGGCGCACCCGCTCGGCCAGATCGCCGCCGGGATGGAATCGTTCGCCCGCGTCGGCCACGACGTGGGGCAAGTCGAGCAGGTAGCCGGTCGCCGCGGGGCAGCGCTCCAGCAGCGCGGCCAGCACGGTGCCCTGTCCGGCACCGACATCGGCGATGGCGGTGATGGTCTCCGACGCGAGCGTCTCGGCGACGGCGCGCGCTGCCGATCGGCTCTGCTGGGTCATCGCGCGGTCGAAGACCTGGGCCGAGTCCGGCCACGCTTCGGGCAGGTGCTCGTAGAACCGGCGGCCGTGCACCCCGGTGAAGATCTCGGTGCCGGTGCGGACCGCGGTGTCCAGGTGCCCCCACAGCGACCACGTCCACGGCTCGGTGCACCACAGCACCAGATCGGCGAGACAGTCCGGCGAATCCCGCCGCAGCAGCAGGGATTCGGGGGTGTGGCGGTAGCCGCCCGCGTCGTCCTCGGCGAACACCCCGTGGCTGGTGAGCAAGCGCAGTAGGCGGTGCAGTGCCGTGGCGTCGACGTCGAGCGTCACGGCCAGCTCGGCCGGGGTCGCGGCGCGGTCACCGACGGCCTCGGGTAGTCCCAGGGTCACCGCCGCCCGTAGGGCCGCCGCGCACGCGGTGCTCAGGGCGTGCGCGGTCAGCTGTGCGGCCAGCGACGGTGCCGCGCTCCGGTCGGTCATCCCCGGGCGCCTTCCGGTGTCGCGGATGGCGCGAGCCGCGCGCCGTCCTCTTCGCGCAGCAGCGCGCACACCTCGCGCAGCGCGACCTCCGTGCGCATGATCTCCTCGTCGGTCAGATAGATCGAGGGCTCGAAACGCACAGAATTGCCCGCGGGCCCCAGCGGCAGGACCCGGATGTGGTGCTCGCGCAGGATGTATCCGGCCAGCACGTAGCCGAGCATGCCGGTGCGGGCGTACTCACCGATCGCGCCCGCCGAGGACGTCCGATCCGTGAACTCCAGCGCCGACATGAGTCCGAGGCCGTTCACCTCGGCGACGATGTCGGGGAAATCCGCTCGGACGGTGGCGAGCATGTCCAGGAGCCGCTCGCCCCGCACGGCCGCCCGGCGGTAGGCCCGGCCGTCCTCGGCCTCCAACATCTCGAGCACCTTCGTCCCGATCGCGACGGACAGTCCGTCCTTGGCGAAGGTCGAGGTGTGGATGACCTCGAAGGCGGGACGGAATCGGTCGCGCCGAACCAGCACCGCCGACATCTTGGTGATCCCGCCCCCGAGACTCTTGCCGACGGCGTAGTAGTCGCCCCGCAGACCGATATGCGAGCTCGCGAAGAACGCCCCCGTGCGGCCCGCGCCGCTGTGGATCTCGTCGACCACCAGCGGACAGCCCAGGGCATCGCACACCGCCCTGATCTCCCGCGCCGCGCTGGCGGGGACCGGACGCATCCCGTTCGCGCCCTGCACCGGCTCCACGAAGAACGCGCCGACCGACGGGAAGTCGCGCTCGATGACCGTCACCGCACCGTCGACGACCGTGAGGTCCGACAGCGTCGCGCGCAACCCGTCGACCGCCGCCTCGATGGCGCCCGGCCGGTCCATGGGCAGGAACCGCGTCGAGGACGCCAGGGCGGTGAACGGGCTGCGCCACTGCGGATTCTGGGTCAGCTGGATGCTCGCGACCAGTTTCCCGTGGAAGGCGTTCTCCAGCGCCAGATACACCGGTCCTCCGGCGACGAGTGCCGCGTTGCGCTGTTCGACCTCGGCGACGAGGCTCTCGAACGCCGTCGCGCTGTCGGTATCCTCGTGCCCCGCCGACGGAGCGATGACAGCTCGACCGGCCCGCACCGCCTCGCGCGCCTCGGCGATGTGCTGTCCGATCTCCTCGGTGAGCGCCGCGATCCGGTCCCGGCGTTCCAGTTCCGCGTGCTTGAGACAGATCTCCACCGCCTCGGCGCCGCTGTTGCCGAACACCGTCGCGAACGGCTCCTCGATGCCGGTCTCGCGTCGCAGGATCGTGTTGAGCGCCGCGGCCAGCCCGTTCACCCGTGGCTGCACCGACAATTGCGCCAGCACGGGAATGCGGTCGTCCAGACAATTCTTCGCGTATTCGATGATTTCCGGTTCGTTGTGCCCGAATATCAGCGCACCGAATCCACCGATATGGTCGAGGACCGCCACCTCCTGGCCGCTCTCGTCGGTGAAATAGAGCGTATTCCCCACCGCCCGGCGGTATTCGACCGCCAGACCGACGCTCGACAGCCAGTCGTTCAGCAGATCGTCCGCGAAAACTACCTCGTCCACCGGTCGGCTCACCACACACCTCTTTCCGCGCACCACGAAACCCGCTGCGCTGCCGTGACTCTCGAATACACCCCTCGGCTGCACCGTACCGGCCGTGCGCACCACCGGGCAACGGGCTTAACTCCCCGATCCACCCTGTTCAGACTTTAGTTCGTGTTGTGTGCCGCGCACGTGACTGTCAGGCTGGGCGAGGGCACGCGCGCCGATATTTCCCGTTTCCGAACGACGCAGAGGACGAGCATCCGATGAATCGCGACAATGGCGGCGACGGCACCGCACCGGCACCCGACGAGGGTCGTATCCGACCCGGCGACAATCGCTATGCGGATCTGTGCAGGGCTTACAACTATCGTTTCATCGCGCAGCCGGAGTATTTCCGGCTCCCGAAGTCCACCCGCGAGGTCGAGGACGCGGTCCAGCAGGCGGTGACCGCCGGAAAACGGTTGACGGTGCGGTCGGGCGGGCATTGCGGCGAGGATTTCGTCGCCGCGCCCGAGGTGGAGGTGATCATCGATCTGTCGCGGATGCGGCATGTGGGCTTCGACGCGCCGCGACGCGCGTTCGTCATCGAGTCGGGCGCCACGGTCGGCGAACTCGTCGACGAGCTGTTCCGTGGCTGGGGGGTGACGATTCCGTGCGGGTTCTGCACCGGTGTGGGCGCGGGCGGCCACCTCAGCGGCGGCGGTTACGGTCCCCTGTCGCGACAGTTGGGTCTCAGCGTCGACTATCTGCACGCCGTGGAGGTGGTGGTCGTCGACGCCGACAGGAGGGCCTCCACCGTGGTGGCCACCAGCGACGAGGACGACCCGCACCGGGACCTCTGGTGGGCGCACACCGGCGGTGGGGGCGGCAATTTCGGCATCGTCACCCGCTACTGGCTGCGTATCCCCGAAGCCGTGGGCACCGATCCGGCCACGCTGCTCCCCCGGCCGCCCGGTGCCCTGCACATCGCCCAACTCGCCTGGTCGTGGGACGAACTCGACGAGCCCGACTTCGTGCGGTTGGTCGGCAATTTCCTCGAATGGCAGGCGGCCAACAGCGCCCCCGACGCCGAGGACATCGACCTCTACGCCCTGCTCAACTGCATGCACCGCTCGGGCGGCGGGATCGCTCTGCACGCGCACCTACCCGAGAACGCGCCCGACGCGCACGCCCGCATGGATCGCTTCCTCGCCTACCTGCACCGGGGACTGCGCCTGGACCCGTCGGTGCGACGGCAGACCCTGCCGTGGCTGGCCGCGACCCGCTATCTGGCCGTCCCCGACACCGGACTGTCGGCGGTGGCCCTGCGGTGCAAGGTGAAATCGGCGGATCTGCGGGTACCGCACTCGCCCGAACAACTCGCCGTCGCCTACCGGCATCTCACCCGCGACGGCTACCAGGGCTTCTATTCGGCGCTGGAATACATCGCCTACGGCGGACGGGTGAACACCGTGGCGCCCACCGCGACAGCCATTCCCCGTGGCGCGCTGCTCAAGACGTTCTACATGGTGCTGTGGAACGACGCCGCCGACGACGACACGCACCTGAGCTGGATTCGCGAGTTCTATCGCGAGATGCATTCGGGGACGGGTGGAGTCCCGGTACCGGGCGATACCACCACCGGCGCCTACATCAACTACGCCGATGTCGATCTGGCCGACCCGGCGTGGAACACCTCCGGCGTCGCCTGGCACGAGATCTACTACGGCCCGAACTATCGCCGCCTGCAGGAGGTCAAGGCGGCGTGGGATCCGCGTGATGTCTTCCGGCACACGCTGTCGATCACCGCGCCGGTGCCATCGATCCGTACCTGAGGAAGAACTCGTCGGCGGCGAGCAGGCCGGAGTTCACCTGGACGAAGTCCCGCATCGCGGCCGGATCGCCGGAGACGGTGTCGAGCAGGCGCAGGAAGTCCGGCTCCGGCGGTGCGAGGGTCGCCAGATCGGCGGTGAAGTCGTAGATCCGCAGAGCCCGCCGGTCGCGCAGTACCTGGTAGCCCGCCATCGCGGTGTCGAAGGGCCGCCGGTCGGTGAAGGTGTCGTCCAGGGCCTCGGCGCACCACTGGGCGGTGGCGAAGGCGTCGCTGATGCCCTGCGCGGTGATGAAATCCCTGGTGTACCCGGCGTCGCCGACCAGCGCCCAGCCGGGGCCGAAGGGCTTGCGGAAGAAGCCGGGCAGGGAGGTGCCGAGCAGGCGGGTCTCGGGGCGCGCGGCGCGCAGGCGTTCGGCGAAATGGGGTGCCTGCTCGAATCCGGCGAGGTAGTTGCCCTCGAGATCGGCTCGCCGGGCGTGCATTTCGGCGAAGGGCCACCCGGAGACGACCATGGTCAGCCCGTCGTGCGTCGGCGCCGCCGCGAAGCCGCGCCACGGGCGCGTGTACGCCTCGAAGACGCCATCCATCTCCAGACCGCTGTAATAGCGGTAGTAGCCGCACATCGCGCGCGGGCGCTCGTTGTAGCGGCGGGCCGACACCGCCGCCGCGACGGTGGACCGCTGCCCGTCCGCGCCGACGACCACCGTGGCGTGCTCGGTGACCTCGGGACCGGTGCGCGTCCGTCCCCGGACTCCGGTGACCCGGCCGTCGGCGTCGACGAGGATCGCCGCCACCGTGAAACCCGTGCGCACCTCGGCACCCGCCCGCGCGGCCGCCTCGACCAGCAGGTGATCGAGCACATGCCGACGCGGCGCGTAGGCCACCGGCTCGGCCTCCCGGCCGGGGGCGCCGGACACGATGTGGGTGCCGAAATCGTAGGAGTAGGTGTGGATCGGCGGGCAGCCCGACGCCACGACCCGCTCCAGCAGCCCCCAGCGTCGCAGCGCGGTTACCCCCGGCGGATGCAGCAGGTGGGTCGAGAGGGTGTCGCTCGGGAATTCGGCGCGATCGAGCAGCAGGACCCGATAACCCTTGCGTGCCAACAGCATCGCCATCGGCGAACCGGCACAGCGGGCCCCTACCACGATGACATCGAAACCTACGCGGCCCATCTCCGTCTCCTTCCGCGTCGCCGATCGGCGCGCTCAGCGGGGCGCCGACAGGTCGGTGGTGGCCGCGCCGATCCGCCAGGACCCGGCCTCTTCGAACTGGTCGTAGATGCGGGCGAACGCACCGCCGGTCGTGCGCAGGTCCGCGGGTGCGCCGATCTCGACGATCCGGCCCGCCTCCACGGCCACCACCTGGTCGGCGTCGGCGATGGTCGCGGGTCGGTGCGCGATGACCAGCACGGTCCGCGCGGGGTCGGCGGCGAGTTCGGTGATGGCCGCGGCCACGGCGTGTTCGTTCTCCGGGTCCAGGGCCGAGGCGGGTTCGTCGACGAGCACGATCCGGGCCTGTTTCAACAGGGCTCGCGCGATCGAGACCCGTTGGCGCTCACCGCCGGACAGTGCCGCGCCCGCCTCACCGACGACGGTGTCCCAGCCGTGCGGCAGCCGCTCGATCACCTCGTCGAGGCGGGCCGCGCGGGCGGCGGCGGCGAGTTCGTCGTCGGTGGCGTCGGGGCGGGCCAGGCGCAGGTTCTCGGCGATCGTGGTGTCGAACAGGTACACGTCCTGGAAGACGATGGCGATGTCCGCCAGCAGACTCGAATGGTCGTAGTCGCGCACGTCGACACCGCCGATCCGCACCGCGCCCGCGTCGACATCGAAGAAGCGGGCGATGAGCCGGGTGAGCGTGGTCTTACCCGCGCCGGACGGGCCGACCACCGCGGTGGTGGTGCCCGCCGGGCAGACCATGCTCACGCCCGCCAGCGCGGGTGGTGTCCCGGGCGCCCCGTAGGTGTAGGTGACGTCGTCGAATTCGATGGTGGCGTCGGCGGCGCGGCGGAGCGGGTGGGCGTGGCGGGTGGGCAGGGCCGGATTGTCGAGCACGCGCCGCACCGAGGCCAGGCGGGTGTCGAGCGCGCCGAGCCCGCCGACGTGTCCGGCCAGCGCGCCGAGGGGTTCGAGGAACCGCACGGCCAGCACGAGCAGCGCGAGACCGGTGGACACCGGCAGGGCCCCAGTGAGGATGCGCTGCGCGCCCACGACGAGCACGGCGACGAATCCGGCCAGCACCACACCCGCGTAGAGCAGGTCCGGGCCGAGCAGGCGGTTCAGGCCGTGCGCGTAGCGGCGTCGATGGCCGTCGAGCGCGTCGCGCATGTGCCCGGTGCTCGCGTCGGCCCGGCCCGCGGCGCGCAGGACCGGCTGCGCCTGACCGAATTCCAGGGCGCGCGCGGCGATCTCACGGGCGTCGATCTCCATATCGGCGACCACCTCCGCGGTGATCCGGCGGTTGCGCCGCACCACGAGCAACGCGACGGGCAGGATGACCAGCATCAGCAGCCCGACCGGCCGGTCCACGACCACCGTGACCACCGCGATGGTGGCGGGGGTGAGCACACAGGTGATGACTGGCCCGCCCACCACCACGCAGATCCGCGAGATCGCCGTCGCCTCGTTGGTCACGGTGCGCACGAAGGCACCCTTGTTGGCGGCGGTGAACCAGCCCAGCGGCAGGGTCGTCAGATGCCGCATCAGCCGGTGCCGCAACTGGGCGCCGAGTTCGCTGCTGGCACCGAACCCGAGGGGCGTGACCACGACGGTGAGCGCCCAGTACACCGCGACGCCGATCCCGGCCGCCCACAGCCAGCCGGAGGCCGCCGCGAAATCGGGCTCGGGCCGCAGCAACGCGGCCAGGATCGGGACCAGGCAGCCCAGCAGCAGACCCTGGCCGACGGCCAGCGCGGCTTGCAGACTCACGAACCGGAGCATCGGCGCCGGGGAGGGCCACAGGCGGTACAGCTGACGAATCATCACAGGCTCCTCGGTCGCTGCGCGCGCCACATCCGCGCGAACAACCCGTCTCGGGCGGTCAGTGTCGCGAAAGTGCCCTGCTCGACCAGTCTTCCGCCGTCGAGCACGACGATCTGGTCGGCGGCGGCGATGGTGTGCAGGCGGTGCGCGATCACCAGGACGGTCCGGCCCGCGGTGAGCTCGGCCAGTGCCCGCTGCACGGCGGTCTCGCTGTCGGGGTCGAGCGCGGCGGTGGCCTCGTCGAGCACGACGATGGGCGCGTCGGCGCAGATCGCGCGGGCGATGGTGAGCCGCTGCCGTTCTCCGCCGGACAAGCCGACTCCGGCGGTGTCCAGGACGGTGTCGTAGCCGTCGGGCAGTCGACGGATCACCTCGTCCACCCGCGCCGCCCGCGCGGCCGCGCGCACCTGCTCGTCGGTGGCCTCCGGCCGTCCGATGCGGATGTTCTCGGTGACCGTGTCGCGCAGCAGTACGACATCCTGGAAGACCAGCGCCAGCGAGGACAGCAGCGTCCGCGACGACATCGCGCGCACATCGACGCCACCGACGCGCACCGCGCCGCTGTCGACATCGTGGAAGCGCGCCAGCAGCGCGGCCAGCGTGGATTTGCCCGCCCCCGACGGTCCGACCAGCGCGGTCACGCTGCCCGGCGGGCAGACCAGGTCGATGTCGACGAGCGCCTCGCAGGTCCCACCGTAGCTGAACGACACCTTCTCCAGCACGATCCCGGCGTCGCGGGGAACATCAGCCGACACCGGGATCGGCAGTCCCGGCGTCGCCAGCAAGCTGTCGATGTGGCCCGCGGCCATACGCGCGGTGCGCAGGCCGATCGACCCGTGCAGCATCGGGATCGACGACGTGGGCAGCCCGATGCCGACGACGAGGAACGGCACCAGATCGATCACCGGCAGCCGTCCGGCGTGCACGAACGCCAACCCGGCCGCGAGCACCACCGCCGCGGCGGTCACCTCCGAGCCGAGCACGCGGTACAGCGCGGAGCTGTAGCGGATCTCGTCGACCCAGACCCGGAACGCGGCCCGCTGTTCCTCCACGGCGCCGGTGAAGCGATCCAGCACCCGACCGCCCGCGCCGAAGGTCTTCGCCACCGCGATGCCGTCACCGTATTCGACCGCCGACACACTGACCTGGCGTTCCGCGGCGATCAGGCGCGCCATGTGCCCGGGCATCGACCGCATCGAGAACCGGTAGCCGAGCAGCGCCGCCAGCGGCACCGCCAGGGTGATCAGGCCCATCGGCACGTCGACCGCGAGCAGGTACACCGCGGCCACAACCAGCGCGGAGGCGGCGCCGAGGATCTCGCCCAGGGAGTGGGCGAACAGGTGGTGCATGTCCTCGAGGTCGTCGGTCATCGCCTTCTTCACCTGCGCCGACCCGGCCGCGCGGAACCAGCCCAGCGGCAGCACGCTCAGATGCCCGGCGATGCGGACGCGCAGGTGGTGCAGCATTCTCGCGTCGGCGTGATGGCCGACGTGCACCGAGAGCCCCAGCAGCACCACCCGCACCAGCGCACCCACCGCGCCGACGGCCACCCATGCCCACACCGTGGAATCCACGCGTGGTGCCGGTGTGTCGAACAGCGCGCGGGCGATCTCGGCGAGCGCCACATACGGGGCCAGGCCCGCGGCCTCGCCGACCGCCGAGAACACCGCGCACGCCACCAGGTTGCGGCGCACGGGTCGCAACATCCGCCCCGCCGCGCCGAGCCCGATCAACGCCGGGCGCGCGGGGGTGGTGGGCGTAGCTCGCACAGCGGGCGGACTCGGCGTTACCGTGTCCGTAACAGTCATCGCCAACCTTCCCTCCAGGGGCGCCGAATCCTGGTCCGGACAGGCGTTCTCCGCGTCGCCGCCAGCGTGCCCGCTGAAGTGCCCTTCATGTCAAGCGTCACGCGGGGCGCGAGCGGAAGGGCGGGCGTCGATCGAAGAGGAGGGGCGGCGATGGCCGACGAGCACCGGGGCCGTGGGTACACGATCGGGGACGTCTCGGCGCTCTACGATCTCCCGGCCTCGACCCTGCGGTGGTGGGAGAAGCAGGGCGTGCTGCCCGCCCCGCCACGCACCAGCGACCAGCGGGTCTACGACGAGCAGGCGCTGAGCCGGATCGGGCTGGCCTATCTGTGCTGCGTGATCGGGCGGATGCCCCTAGCCGCGGCCGCGGTGATCACTTCCGGGCAGCCGGGCAACGCGGAGTGGCAGCGCACGCTGTCCGATCAGATCGACCGCATCGAACGACAGGTGACCGAGCTCGAGCACGCCAAGAACTACCTCGACCGGTTGCGCCGCTGCCCGGACGACGACCCCATCACCCAGTGCCCGTACCTGGCCAAGGAGATCCTCGACCACACCCCGCTCGGGCGCTCCCCCGCGCACTCGCACACCGGGTCCGGGTGTGCGGGGCCCACGCACGGTCCGTGCTGCCGCGCCTGCGGTGGTGAGCTTCCCCCGCCGAAGCGTGGGCGCCGCCGCGAGTACTGCTCGCCGCGCTGTCGGCAGCGCGCCTACCGGCAGCGGGTCAGCGGCTAGGTTCTGTCTCGAAGTGAGTAAG
>NZ_JAQQFV010000030.1 GCF_029675105.1 Nocardia anocheti
ATCGAAGCCGTGTCCCGAGGCGACGGAACCGACTGGACCCCAGCCCAACTCGACGCCTACAAGCGCGGCTGCGCGGCCATCCTGGCCCGCGTCGGCCGCACCGCCGAGGACTGCGTGGCCCACCGCGAGTACTCGAGCGAAGGAAAAATCGACCCCGCCGGTATCGACATGGACGAATTCCGTTCCGAGGTACAGGCCTTCATCGACGGAGAGGACGCCCCGATGAGCGCATCCGAAGTCACCCAGATCCAGGATTTCATCACCGCTTTCTGCGGCCCGATCGGCACCGATGTCAAAGACATCCGCGAACAGCTGTGCGGTAGCCAGCAGCGCGACGTGGGCATGTACGGCGGCTGGGACCAGCTCGACGGCATGACCGTCGTCGACGCCCTGGCCGACATCCTGGACCGCCTCAAGGCCCTCGAAG
>NZ_JAQQFV010000031.1 GCF_029675105.1 Nocardia anocheti
CTTGTGGGAGGGAGCCGTCGAAGGTGGGATCGGCGATTGGGACGAAGTCGTAACAAGGTAGCCGTACCGGAAGGTGCGGCTGGATCACCTCCTTTCTAAGGAGCATCTCCAATTCTTGTGCCACAGAGGTGGTTTCGAGGTTGGCAGAGCCGCTTAGTTCTCATATGTAGAACTGCGGAGCTCATGGGTGGAACGCTGACTGACTCATCGCATCAAGGCCACGGCAAAGTCCGAGGCCGCGGTGGTATACCGACACACTATTGGGTCCTGAAAGAACAGACGTTCTTTCCAGGCAAGACAAACGATCCGCTCGGATCTCCTCGAAACCGCTCGGCTCTGCCGGTAGGTCGTGGAATTTGATTCGATGCGG
>NZ_JAQQFV010000032.1 GCF_029675105.1 Nocardia anocheti
AGGTCCAGACCGAGCAGGGTCTCACCGGGGTTCATCAACGCCATCAACACCGCCGCGTTGGCTTGGGCACCCGAATGCGGCTGCACATTGGCGAACTCGGCACCGAAGAGTTCCTTGGCCCGATCCCGGGCCAGGGTCTCGACCACGTCCACGGCCTCGCAGCCACCGTAGTAACGGCGGCCGGGGTAGCCCTCGGCGTACTTGTTGGTCAACACCGAACCCTGCGCCTGCAACACCGCGCGGGGCACGAAGTTCTCCGAAGCGATCATCTCGAGGGTGTCGCGTTCACGGGCGAGCTCGCCCGCCATCGCGGCGGCCAACTCGGGATCGAGCTCACCGAGAGACTGG
>NZ_JAQQFV010000033.1 GCF_029675105.1 Nocardia anocheti
CGGGCCACCGAGAGTCTTGTGCACCGTCGAGGACACGACATCGGCATACGGCACCGGCGACGGGTGCAGACCGGCCGCGACCAACCCGGCGAAGTGGGCCATGTCGACCCACAGGTAAGCCCCGACCTCATCGGCGATCTCACGGAACCGAGCGAAGTCCTGATGACGCGGATACGCCGACCACCCCGCCACGATCACCTTCGGCTTGGCCTTCAATGCGATGTCTCGCACCTCGTCCATGTCGATCCGGTGATCATCCTCCGACACCCCATAGGAATGCACGTCATAGAGCTTGCCCGAGAAATTCAGACGCATCCCATGCGTCAAGTGACCACCGTGGGCC
>NZ_JAQQFV010000034.1 GCF_029675105.1 Nocardia anocheti
GGGGCCACCGAGAGTCTTGTGCACCGTCGAGGACACGACATCGGCATACGGGACCGGCGACGGGTGCAGACCGGCCGCGACCAACCCGGCGAAGTGGGCCATGTCGACCCACAGGTAAGCACCGACCTCATCGGCGATCTCACGGAACCGAGCGAAGTCCTGATGACGCGGATACGCCGACCACCCCGCCACGATCACCTTCGGCTTGGCCTTCAATGCGATATCGCGCACCTCGTCCATGTCGATCCGGTGATCATCCTCCGACACCCCATAGGAATGCACGTCATAGAGCTTGCCCGAGAAATTCAGACGCATCCCATGCGTCAAGTGACCACCGTGAGCG
>NZ_JAQQFV010000035.1 GCF_029675105.1 Nocardia anocheti
GTGTGTTGTTTGAGAACTGCACAGTGGACGCGAGCATCTTTGTTAGTAAGTGTTTAAGAGCGTACGGTGGATGCCTTGGCACCAGGAGCCGATGAAGGACGTAGGAGGCTGCGATAAGCCTCGGGGAGCTGTCAACCGAGCTGAGATCCGAGGATTTCCGAATGGGGAAACCCAGCACGAGTGATGTCGTGTTACCCGCATCTGAATATATAGGGTGTGTGGAGGGAACGTGGGGAAGTGAAACATCTCAGTACCCACAGGAAGAGAAAACAATAGTGATTCCGTGAGTAGTGGCGAGCGAAAGCGGATGAGGCTAAACC
>NZ_JAQQFV010000036.1 GCF_029675105.1 Nocardia anocheti
CCGATCACGTGGTAGTTGGCGTTGTTGGTGGGCCAGCCGGGCCAGGAGCCTCGGCCCGCGTGCCAGCAGACACCGGCGGCGATCACGCGGAAGGTGCCGTCGCGTTCGAGGACCAGCTGGGCCAGGGGGCCGGGTAGGTCGACGCGACCGTTCTGCACGATCCGCCAGTCGTTGGCGCCGCCGCCGGCGGTGTGGTGGCAAAGGACGCCGCGGATGTCGCGGAAGTCGCCGTGGCCGCGGTCGCGCCAGCCGTCGTGTTCGATCACGTCGAG
>NZ_JAQQFV010000037.1 GCF_029675105.1 Nocardia anocheti
CCACTCAGGCCGGATTCGAGGACCTACCGGCACAGCCAGGCGGTTTCACAAGAGACCCGAGAGGATCGTTTTTTGCCTAGAAAGAACGCGTGTTCTTTCAGGACCCAATAGTGTGTCGGTATACCCATCGCGACCTCGGACTTTGCCGAGCTCGTATGCGATGAAAATTGTCAGTGTTCCACCCATGAGCTCCAGCCGGACCACGTGTGGGTCCGAAACTGTCTCTGCCAGCAGCGATCTCGACTCTTCGAGACGCTCACTGGAGAAG
>NZ_JAQQFV010000038.1 GCF_029675105.1 Nocardia anocheti
GTCTTCGGCGGCGTCGGTGACGGCGAAGAAGTCGACGCCGGTCTTGATGCCGAGTTTGTCGCAGACGCCGATGAAGGCTTCGACGGGTAGGTTGCCCGCTCCGGCGCCGAAGCGGCGGGCGGAGCCGTCGATCTGGGTGGCGCCCGCGCGGACGGCGTAGACGGAGTTGGCGACGGCGAGGCCGAGGTTTTCGTGGCCGTGGAAGCCGACTTGGGCGTCGTCGCCGAGTTCGGCGACCAGGGC
>NZ_JAQQFV010000039.1 GCF_029675105.1 Nocardia anocheti
GTGGCCCTGGCCCACGTGGCCGGTCAGATCCAGAAGTTCCTCGACGCCGAGGGCGCCAACGAGCGCATCAAGGGCGAGCGCAAGCTGCTGGCCACCGCGCTCGAGGACGTCCAGACCATGGCCGCCACCCTGACCGGCCACCTCATGGGCGCCCAGGAGCAGCCGACCGAGCTCTACAAGGTCGGCCTGGGTTCGGTCCGCTTCCTGATGGCCGTCGGCGACCTGTTCATCGGCTGGC
>NZ_JAQQFV010000004.1 GCF_029675105.1 Nocardia anocheti
GCTGGTCGGAGCGTATTTCGGCGCCGATGGGCGGTACGGTGACGCTCGGCCTGCCTCGACAACGGGAGGGAACGACGATGCGGCGCAAGAGGTCAGCGGACGTGACCGAGAAGAGGAAGCGGCGGGGGTGGCGGCGGGTCGTCGGGGCCGGGGTCGTGGTGGTGACCGGGTTGGCCTTGGTGACGGTCGGGTCGAATATGGCGCTGTGGGCGTTGTCTTCGGAGCATCGCGGTGATGTAGCGGGGGCGCCCGTGGTGCCGGTGGTGATCGTGCCGGGGGCGAAGGTGGCCGAGGACGGGACGCCGATGGCGTATCTGCGGGGGCGGTTGGATGTGGCGATCGAGTTGGTGGCGGCGGGGAAGGCCGGGGAGATTCTGTTGTCCGGGGACGCGGGTGGATCGTCGGGGGACGAGATCGCGTCGATGAGTCGGTATCTGAGCGAGCACGGGGTGGACCCGGCGATCGTGCGGGCCGATGGTGAGGGGTTCTCGACGCGGGAGACGTGTGCGCGGGCGCGGACGATGTTCGGGGTGGAGCGGGCCATCATCGTCACGCAGTATCAGCACCTGCCGCGGGCGGTGGCGCTGTGCCGGGAGACGGGGATCGACGCCGACGGGGTGATCGCCTACTGCGAGTGCAGGCCGCAGACCGAGTTCCGTAACAACATCCGGGAGTGGCTGGCGGCGCCGAAGGCGGTCGCTCAGATGCTGCTGTCTTGACCCCAAAACTGGTGTGGCAGAGCCGGAATCGCCTCGATATCGGCGCACAAAACTTTACAAAACGTGGCCGGTCGTACGAAACGCCCGGACTGCGCGACACGCTGGGCTAGCCTGACGACCGCCGACTGCCGGGGCGATCCCCACGTCTCGGAGTACGCGCAGATCGTTTGAGGTACAACAGTTTTGAGATCGAAGCTCAGTCCCGTCGTGCGCACCGCGACGCGGGCGGACATCACCGGAATGGTGGATGTCCTGGCGGGGGCCTTCGCCTACGACGACCCCATCGACGAGTACATCTTCCCGGACGAGGCCGTGCGTCGGCGGCGCGCTCCCCGGATGCTGCGGGCCATGATCACGCATCGTTTCCTGCCCGCGGGCGGGGCCGAGGTGGCGGTGTTGGACGAGCAGGTGGTCGGTGCGCTGCTGTGGTATCCGCGGGGGTATCGGCCGGGTGGATGGCGCGAAATGATCGCGGGCCCACAGCTTCTCGCCGCGATGGGCCCGGCGGTGCGGCGCGGGATCGAGGTGGACGCGGCCATGGACCGCGCGGCGCCCGCCGACCCGCATTTCTTCCATGTGTATCTCGGGACCGACCCGACTCTGCAGCGCAGCGGTGTCGGGCGCGCGCTGTACGCGTCGTTCACCGAGCGGGCGGACCGGGAGGGTGCCGCGATCTGCGGGATCTGCAAGGACGCCAATGTGGGCTACTACCAGGCGCTGGGTAACGAGCGCGTCGGCGCGGTGCGCCTGGGTAGCGCGGGGCCCGAACTGAACGTCATCGTTCGTCGGCCCCGGCAGAACTGACCGGCGGCGCTGCGCCGACCGTACGAAATCCCGAGTTGGACGAGGATTCCCCATGCCTGACATTGCCATCGTCGGTATCGGCTGCCGCTACGCGGGCGGCATCGATTCACCCGAGTCCTTCTGGGACTTCGTGATCGACAAACGCGACGGAGTGCGCGAGATCCCGGCGGAGCGCTGGGACTGGCGACGCTACTACGACGCCGATCGACGCGCTCCCGGCCGGATGTACACCAAGCGCGCCGCGTTCATGACCGGAGATCCGTGGGAGTTCGACCCGGAGTTCTTCGGCATCTCGCCGCGCGAGGCGACGGCGATGGACCCGCAGCAGCGGCTGGTGCTGGAGGTGGCGTGGGAGGCGCTCGACGACGCCGGGATCGCCGGACGCAGCGCGGGTGCCGCGCTGGGGGTGTTCGTCGGGGCGTTCACGCTGGATCAGCTGGCGACCTCGGTCGGGCCCGCGCTGCCGCATGTGGATCTGCACACCGCGGTCGGGGTGTCCTACACCATGCTGTCGAATCGCATCGCCTACGCGCTGGACTTACAGGGGCCCGCGGTCACGGTGGATACGGCCTGTTCGTCGTCGCTGGTCGCGCTGCATCTGGCGTGCCAGGCGATCGCGAACGGGGACTGTGACCTGGCGATCGCCGGTGGCGTGAACGTGATGGTGCAGCCGGAGACGTTCGTGTCGATGTGCAAGGGCGGGTTCCTGGCGGCGGACGGGCGCAGCAAGCCGTTCGACGCGGCGGCCGACGGGTACGGGCGCGGCGAGGGCGCGGGCATCGTGGTGCTGAAGACGCTGGCCGACGCCGAGTGCGACGGCGATCGGATCTACGCGGTGGTCAAGGCCACCGGGACCAATCAGGACGGGCGGACCACCGCCATCACCGTCCCCAACGCCGCCGCACAGGAGGCGTTGGCGCGCACGGTGATTCGGCGGTCGGGTGTCGCGGCCAGGGATGTCACGTATGTGGAGGCGCACGGGACCGGGACGCCGGTGGGTGATCCGCTGGAGCTGCGGGCGATCGGGCGGGCGTACGGGGTGTCGACGGGGCGGTCGGGGACGCTCGGGGTCGGGTCGTTGAAGGCGACGCTGGGGCATACCGAGGCGGCGTCGGGGATCGCGAGTGTCATCAAATCGGCGCTGGCGGTGCGACATCGGACGATTCCGCCGCAGGGGTGGCTGGACACGCCGAATCCGGAGATCCCGTTCGCGGAGTGGGGCCTCCGGGTGCAGACCGAGGCGGAGCCGGTGGGGGCCGAGGTCGAGCGGATGACGGTGGCCGTCAACGGGTTCGGGTACGGCGGCACGAACGCGCACGCGATTCTGCAGGAGTATCGGGGAGCGGACGGATCGCGTAGGGCGCCGGAGCATTTCGGGGTCATGCCGTTGTCGGCGCGGTCGGAGGCGGCGGTGCGGCAGCTGGCGCTCGGGGTGGCCCAGCGGATCGCCGAGGGTGCGGATCCGGCGGCGTTGGCCGAGGCCGCGTGGCGGCGGCGGCATCATCATCCGGTGCGGGCCGGGATCGCCTTCGGGGACGACGCCGAGCTGGTCGAGGGGTTGGTCGGGCTCGGTACCGGGGCGGGTCGGGTCGGGCGTACGGTGGCCAAGAAGGCGGCCGAGCCGGTGTTCGTGTTCACCGGGATGGGTCCGCAGTGGTGGGGTATGGCGCGGGAACTGCTGACCGCCGAGGGGGTTTTCGCCGAGGAGGCGCGGCGGGTGGACGCGGAGTTCCAGGCGGTCGCGGGCTGGTCGATCGTCGAGGAGTTGCTGCGGCCGGAGGACGAGTCGCGGGTGAGCACCACCGCGGTGGCGCAGCCCGCCAACTTCCTGGTGCAGGTCGCGCTGTTCGCGGCCTTGCGGGAGCGCGGGATCGAGCCCGCGGTGGTGGTGGGCCACAGTGTCGGCGAGGTGGCGGCGGCCTACGTGACGGGCATGCTGTCGCTGCGCGACGCGGTGCTGGTGAGCTACCACCGGGCGCGGTTGCAGGCGACGACGGCGGGCACAGGCGGAATGCTGGCGGTGGGGCTGGGGCCGGACGCGGTGCGGGAAATGCTCACCGCGGACGACACGGTCGACATCGCGGCGATCAACAGTCCGTCGGCGGTGACGCTGGCCGGTGCGGTCGACAGGTTGGACGAGATCGCCGAATCGCTCACCGAGCAGGGGGTTTTCGCGCGGCGGTTGACCGTCGAGGTGCCGTATCACAGCGCGCTGATGGATCCGATTCTGGAGGAACTGCGTGGTGTGCTGGCCGGGCTGACGGTGGCCGAGCCGCGTGTTCCGCTGTACTCCACGGTGACCGGCGCGCCGGTGACCGGGGACGGCTGGGACGCAGAGTACTGGTGTGCGAATGTGCGCAATCCGGTGCGGTTCGCCGACGCGATCGGCGCCGTCGTGCGCGCGGGGCACCGGGTGTTCCTGGAGGTCGGGCCGCATCCGGTGCTCGGGGCGAACATCCGGGAGATCCTGATCGGGACGGGCGAGGTCGGCACGAGCGTGGCCACGCTGCACCGCAAGCAGCGGGACACCCACAGCATGCGTCAGGTGCTGGCGGATCTCTACGCGGCGGGAGCGCTCGACGTGAACGCGCTGTTCACCGAGGTGGACGGGCCGACGCCGCAGGTGGACCTGCCGCGATACCCGTGGCAGCGCACGCGGCTGCGTTCCGAACTGCCCGAGCTGCGGTTGCTGCGGCACGGGACGCCGGGGGCGCTGCCGATGCTGGGTGACCCGCATCCCGACGATCCGACCACCTGGCGGCGGCACCTGACCGTGGCGGCGCAGCCGTGGCTCGACGATCACGTGGTCGGTGGGATGCGGATCCTGCCGGGCGCGGGGTATCTGGAGGCGGCGCTGAGCGCGGCGGCGGTACGGACGGAATCGGCCCAGGTGGGGCTGGAGGGGGTGCGGTTCGTCGCGCCGCTGGTCGTCGACGGGGGTGACGCGCCGGTCGTCGAACTGCATCTCGAGGAGTCGACGCGGCGGTTCACGATCCGCTCGCGGGGCGCGGCCGGATCGCACTGGACGGTGCACGCGCTGGGACGGGTCGTCGAGGGTTCCTATGATCCGACCACCGCCGAGCTGCCCGAACGCACCGGGATGGTGGCGGTCGATCCCGCCGGTTTCTACGCGGGGCTGGCCGCGGCGGGGCTCGAATACGGGCCGACGTTCCGGCGGGTCACCGAGATCTGGCTGGACCCGGCGACCGTGGTGGCGCGGATCGACGGCGAGATCGACACCGACGCCGGGTATCTCGCGCATCCGGCGGTGGTGGACGCGGCGCTGCAGACGGTGGCGGCGCTGCTGGCCGCGCGCGGTGGCTCGCGCGAAGGGGCGATGGTGCCGGTCGGGGTCGCGTCGGTGCGGCGGCTGGCCGCGCTGCCCGCGCAGGTGACGGTGATCGCGCGGTTGTCCGAGGGTGACGCGCCGGTCGCCGACATCGATCTGCTCGACGGGGACGCGGTGTGTCTGCAGATCCGGGGTGTGCGGTTCGGGTCGTTGACACCGGGGGCCGGGCCGTTGCAGCGGATGACGGAACTGTTCTACGAGGACCGCTGGGAGTTGCGCGAACCGGTCGATCCGGCCGCGCTGCCCGGCACCGACGCGATGTTCACCCTGATCGTGGGGATCGGGGCCGAGGATCGGGTCGAGCGGGTACACAAGGCGGTGTGCGACAGCGGGATCGGCGCGGCGGTGCTGGCGCTCGATCCGGCCGACGACGAGCTGGAGGCGACGCTGACGCGGCAGCTGCGCGAGGTGGTCGCCACCGAGGCGGTGTCGCGGGTGCACGTCTGCGTGGTGCCCGGGGCGGGCGATGTCGCGGGTCTGTGGGCGCTGCGACGGGTCGCGGTGGCGCTGGAGGGGTTCCTCGATCACCGGGCGATCGAGCTCGGGGTCGAGATCCCGATGACCGGGGACGGGGCACTGCACGCCACGGTCGTCACCGCGCACGCCTACGCGCATCCCGCCGACACCACGCCGCCCGATCCCGGGCAGGCCGCGGTGGCCGGGGCGCGGCGGGTGCTGCTCAACGAGCAGACACGGTTGCGGTGGCGGCTGGTCGACGTCGACGCGGACACGCAGCCCGCCGACCTGGCGGCCGAGCTCACCATTCCCGGCGCGTTCACCTACGACCTCGGTGACGAGATCGTGTTGCGCGACGGATTGCGCTGGACCACGGTCGTGGACCGGTCGCTGCCGCAGCGGCTCGACGCGCTCGACACCGCCGCACCGCTCACCGATCCGGAGGCGAATTTCGCGCTGGAACTGCCCGCCTCGCGCACGTTCGCGAAGCTGGGGTGGCGCCGGTGCGAGCGACGCGCGCCCGGGGCCGGTGAGGTCGAGGTGCGGATGCGCGCGGTCGGGCTCAACTACAAGGACGCGCTGAAGGTGATCGGGCTGCTCGGCGAGCGTGAGCTGGCGCCGACGTATTTCGGGACCGTGCCGGGGATGGAAGGCGCGGGCACGGTGGTTCGGGTCGGCGCGGACGTGCGCGGGATCGCGGTCGGGGACGCGGTGGTGGTGACCTCGCGGGGCATGATCGCGCGGTTCCACACCACCGCGGCCGAACGGGTCGCGCGGGTCGAACCCGAGACCGATCCGGGGCGCTGTACCAGCGGCACCGCCTTCGCCACGGCCGAGCACGCGCTGCTCGAGCTGGCGCGGGTGCGGCCGGGCGAGACGGTGCTGGTGCACGGTGCGGCCGGTGGCGTCGGCACGGCGGCGGTGCAGATCGCGAAGCGGCACGGGGCCGTCGTGATCGGCACGGCGAGCAGCGAGCAGCGGCGGGCGCGGGTGCTGGCCGAGGGCGCCGATCACGTGCTGGGGTCGCGGTCGCTGAGTCTGGTCGACGAGGTGGCCGCGCTGACCGGCGGACGCGGGGTCGACGTGATCCTCAGTACCGCGCCGGGCGAACTGCAGCGCCAGAACTTCACCATGGTCGCGGAATTCGGGCGGATCGTGGAGATCGGCAAGGCCGATATCTACGCGGGTGGGGTGCTGGAGCTGTCCGCCTTCGACAAGAACATCGCGTACTACTCCTTCGATCTGGACCGCATGCTGCGGGCGCGGCCCACCGCCGTGCTCGATCTGGTGCGCGAGGTGAACACCCGCTTCGACGACGGCACCTACCGGGCGTTGCCGTTCGTCGGCTACGGCACGGCCGAGGTCGGGCAGGCGTTCGAGGCGGTCGCCCGGTCCACCGGGACGCACCGGATCGCGTTGGATCTCACCGAGACCGAGCCGCTGGTGCGGCCGACGCTGCCCGAGGTGACGATCGACGCAACGGCGAACTACCTGGTCACCGGTGGATTCGGCGCCTTCGGCCTGGCCACCGGACGCTGGCTGGTCGGGCGGGGCGCCACGCGGTTGACGCTGATCGGGCGCGGTGGGGCCCGCACGGACGCGGCGCTCGGGCAGGTCGCGGCGTGGCAGGAGCAGGGGGTGACGGTGATCGAGGAGAAGGTCGACGTCACCGATGCCGAGGCCGTGGCCGGGGTGATCGCGCGGGCGCACGAGCCGCGACATCCGTTGCGCGGGGTGTTCCACACCGCCGGGGTGATCGACGACAAGCGGGTCACGGTGATGGACGAGCACAGCCTGGCGACGGTGTTCCGGCCGAAGGTGGACGGGGTGCACGCCCTGGTGGCGGGGTTGCGCGCCGCGGAGGTGCGGCTCGACCAGTTCGTGCTGTACTCCTCGGGGTCGGCGATGTTCGGCGGGGTCGGTCAATTCGCCTATACCGCCGCCAATTCCGCGTTGCACGCCGTCGCGGACTCGGTGGTCCGGGCGGGTGGGACGGCGCTGGCGGTCGGGTGGGGACACATGTCGGGCGGTGGCATGGCCGCCGCCGACGAGAACATCGCCCGCTATCTGCGCACCACCGGCTTCGATTCGCTCGATATGGACGAGGGCACCCGCTACCTGGAACAGGCGCTGCGACTCGGCGTCACCCAGGCCGCGATCATCCCGATCGACTGGGCGAAGGTGGCCGCCACCGCGCCGTTCTTCGCCCAGACCGGACGGCTCGCCGCCCAGATCGCCGCGGCGGCGCAGGACGATTCGGCGGCGGCGCGGTTGCGGGCCGAGCTGGCCGAACTCGACGAGGACAAGCGCGGCGAGGTGGTGGCCTACATGCTGGCCGAACAGCTGGCCCAGGTGATGGGGGTGGCGGCGGATTCGATCGACCTCACGGTGCCGGTGCCCGAACTCGGGCTGGATTCGCTGATGGCGGTGGAATTCGGTGCGCTGGTGTCGAAATCGCTCGGGGTGGATCTGATGACGATGAAGATGGGGCGCTCGTTCAGTCTCGAGCAGGCCGGTGCGCGGGTGGCCGAGGCGATCGTCGGTGGGGTGGCGGCGTGAGCGAATCGGCGCGGGAGCTGGCCCGGAAGTTGCTGTCGGCCGCGGGAACGGGTGGGACCACCGCGCCCGCCCCGGCGCAGGCGCCCGTCCGGCGGCGGGGTCCCGGACGGCAGTTCGCCGATCATCCCGAGGTGGCGGCCATGGCGAACAAGCGCGCCATGATCGCGGCGGTGCACGAGCAGTTCGGGATGCCCAATCCGGTGTTCCTCACCAGGGAGAGTCCCAATGACACCGTGATCCGGTGGCAGGGGCGGCAGCTGGTGAACTTCAGCGCCTACAACTATCTCGGGCTGGCCAATCATCCGAAGGTGGTGCAGGCGGCCAAGGACGCGCTCGACAACTACGGCGCGTCGGCGTCGGCCTCGCGGATCGTCGCCGGGGAGATCCCGCTCTACGGCGAGCTCGAAGAGCGGCTGGCGACGATGTACGACGTCGACGACGCGATGGTGACCACCAGCGGCTATCTCACCAATGCCGGGGTTATCGGGTTCCTGCTCGGCGCCGGTGACGTGGCTATCTGTGACGCGCTGATCCATCGCAGTGTGAGTTCGGGAGTGCGGTGGGCGGGGGCGCGGCAGCTCACGTTCCGGCACAACGATCCGGAGTCGCTGCGGTCGGTGTTGCGGATGGCGCGCGGCAATTTCGATCGGGCGCTGGTGGTGGTCGAGGGGCACTACAGCATGGACGGCACGATCGGGCGGGTCGCCGAGATCGCTGAGGTGGCCAGGGAGTTCGATTGCGCGGTGATGGTCGACGAAGCGCATTCGTTCGGGGTGCTCGGCGCGACCGGGCGCGGGGTGCGGGAGCATTTCGCGCTGGCGGGCGATGGGGTGGACATCTGGATGGGGACGCTGTCGAAGGCGCTGGGTAGTTGCGGCGGGTTCGTCGCCGGGGACGCGGATCTGATCGGGGCGATGAAGGTGTGCGCGCCGGGGGTGGCGACGCTCAGTGGCGGACCGGCGCCGTCCACCATCGGCGCCGCGCTGGCCGCGCTCGACATCCTCGATGGCGAACCGCAGCGGCTGACCCGGCTGTGGGCCAACGCCGAGCTGTTCCACGGGCTGCTCACCGAACGCGGGCTCGATCTCGGTGTCTCGCAGGGGACGCCGATCTGTCCGGTGCTCATCCCGCAGGAACTGCGCGTGGGATACGTCGCCTCGCGGCTGCTCCAGCACGGCATCTACGCCGGGCCGATCTCGGCGCCCGCTGTTCCGGTCGGCGGTGAGCGGGTGCGGTTCTTCCTCACCTCCGAGCACTCCCCCGAGCAGCTGCGCGGGGCGGCCGATCAGCTGGCCGCGGCGGTCAGGGCCGCCGAGGAACTGCCCGATCTCGGAGACGCGCAGTGAAGCTGCGCAATCGGGCTCGCCGCGAGAGGCGCGGCGGCTGGTAGTTCCCGATCGGCGCGTAGGGCGGGCGTGTCGTGGCCGCGGGCCAGGGCCTCGGCGGCGACGAGTGAGAGGCGTTCGTCGTGGAGTTCGCCGACCGCGAAGAGGTCGGCGGCGCGGCGGAGTTCGTCCATGCGGACCAGGGTGCGGCAGTGGGGGTTCGGGCGCAACGTGTATTCGCGCCACGCCGGGCGGGACTCTCGGGGGGTCGTGCCAGGGGAATTGCTATCGCGTAGCGTGGTCGGGGTTGTCATGGTGGCCGAGGGAATGGGGTGCATCGTGGGCGGATCCGAGCACGCCGCGCGGCTCGTACGTTTCTGGCAGACCGTGGAGTTGTTCGGTCCGCATCGTGTTCCCGATGTCGGTCCGACGGCCGACGGGCTTGTCGTCGAGCTCGCCGCGGAAGGACCAGCGCCGTGGGAGGACGGCGCGGCACTACCGGCGTTGCGCGCCGGACGCGGCTGGCAGTTCGTCGTGTACGGCGGGTTGTTCGGGCTCGGCCGGGCGCGCGAGGCGCTGATCCGGGCCTTCGGCGACGACCACCGCGCCGCCGACGCCCGGCGCGCGGGGACCACGGCCGCTTTCGCGGTGACCCTCACCGGAGACGGTGTGGTGGTGGGTGGTTCGGCGACGCTGTCCGGTCTGGCCTGGGCGATCAACCGGCTGCGGGAGCCGGGACCCACCGATCCGAGCTGGGCACAGGGCTTCCGGCACGACTCGGCGGCGTTCACCGCCGCCTTCGACACCCTGACCAGAGACGCGGCGCTGCCCGACGCCGAACAGCAGACGGCCCGCTGGCTGGATGTAGCCGGTCGCGGAGTCGGGGCCTCTCTGCTCGCGGCGGGGGCCGACGGCGTGATCTCGCCGGGACTGGCGGGCATGTCCGCGCTGGCCTTCGCGCAGCGGGTGCGCTCCGACGATCCCGAGGACCTGGGCGAGGCGCCCCAGCTCACCGGACGCGACCTACAGACCTTCACCGGCGAGCTGTGCAGCGCGCTGGGTATCCGCTCCGAACTGCGCGCGGGTGGGGTGCGGGTGGCCTGCGTGCAGGTCGCCACCCGCGACGCCGACAGCGTCGAAGACCGGCTCAACAGTGGCCTCGGCCCCGACCTCCGCACGCTCGCCGAGGCGGTCGACCGGGGCGATATCGGTGCGGCACTGCGCGATTACCTCGCGCCGACCGCCGCCCTGCCGACCGACGACCGCATCGATGTGCGCAGGCGCCAGGACGCGGTGGTCGAGGGACTGCTCCCCCACCTCGTGCCGGACGGGCGTTGGCCGGGCGACCCACTGGTGTCGGGACAGCAGTTCGCCGTCGACCGGGCCATGGCCGAATTGCGCGACGAGGCCGGGATCTTCGCTGTCCACGGCGCGCCCGGCACCGGCACGACCACCATGCTGCGGGATCTGCTCGCGGGGATCGTGGTCGAACGGGCCGCCCAGCTGGCCACCTTCGACGATCCGATGGCGGCGTTCACCGGGATCACCGAACAGGTGCAGGTGGCCAGGAACTACACCGTCGGCGCGCATCGGCTGGCACCGCAGGTCACCGGCTTCGAGGTGGTGCTGACGACGGGCAGCGACGAGGCCGCGGCCGCGGTGGTCACCGAGATCCAGCATCGCGACGCCGTCGATTCCGGCGTGCGGCTCAACCACTTCACCGAGCTGGCCGAACTCGTGGGCGGCGAGCCCGCCTGGGGGCTGGTGGCCGCGGCGCTGGGCGGCGCGCGCCGCAGCTACGGCGAACAGTTCTGGTTCGGTGAGCGGTTCGCCACCGAGCGCAAGAACGAGCCGTCGACGGTCGGCATGCTCGATATCCTCAAACAGGCCGAGTCGGACCCGGATTCGATCCCGGACTGGTCGACTGCGGTGCGCGACTTCGCGACCAGGCGGGCCGAGGTGCGCAGGCTCGCGCAGGAACGTCAGGATGTCGCCGACGCGGTCGCCGAACTGCCCGACATGAACACGGCGCTGCAGTCGATGGCCGACGAGATCGCCGAGGCCGACGACGCGCACGCGCACTGGCGGCAACGTCATCAGGCGGCGACCGAGCAGTTGCGGGCCGCGCAGGCGGCGCATCATCGGGCGGGCAAGTTACTCGGTGAGCACCGTGAGCAGAAGCCGGGGTTCCTGGCGTCACTGTCGACCGGGTTCCGGTCGGGGCGGCGGTGGAGCGCGCGCAGCACCGAGTTGCTGCGCGAACGTCACGCGGCCGAGGCGGAGACGCGGCGCAGGCAGAGCGAGGTCGACCACGCGCGCGAGCAGTGGGCGCAGGCCGCCGAGCACGGACGCGGGCTCATTCGCGACCACCTCGCGCTCACGACCCGGCGGGAGAACGCGCTCGATGTGATCGAGCGGGCGCGCGAGAACTGGGCGCGCACCATCCCGTTCGGCGATGTGGCCGGGGACGAAGAGCAGTTCCAGCTGTGCAATCCGTGGGCCGACGAGCAGTACGCGACGGCGCGGCGCGAGGTGTTCCTGTCGGCGTTGAAGGTGCATCGGGCGTTCCTGCTCAACGCGGCGCCGCGGGTGCGTGACAACCTGATCGTCGTCATCGCGCTGATCCGCGGCGAGCTGGAGGTGACGCCCAAGCCGGAGACGATCGCGGCCGCGTGGCAGACGCTGTTCCTCGCGGTCCCGATGGTGACCACGACCTTCGCCGCCCTGCCGACGCTGTTCGCCGGGTTGGGGCGCGAGGCGCTGGGTTGGTTGTTCGTCGACGATGCCGGGCAGGCGGCGCCGCAGTCGGTGGCCGGTGGGCTGTGGCGGACGCGGCGGGCGGTGATCGTGGGTGATCATCGTCAATTGGGACCGGTCGGGGTGCTGCCCACCTCGGCGCAGGAGGAGCTGGTGCGCCGGTACGGGCTCGAGCGCGAATGGCTGCCGGACCGGGCGACCGCGCGCAGTGCCGCCGATCGGGGCGTGCGCTACGGGACCTGGCTGTCCCCGTCCGATGCCGACGGGCCGGTGTGGGTCGGCACGCCGCTGCGGGTGCACCGGCGCAGCGATCTGCCCATCTTCGAACTGACCCATCGTCTCGCCTACGACGAGGACCTGCTGTTCTTCGGCACGCCCGAGCGGCCGGAGTTCCCCGGCGGCGGGAACCGGTGGATCGATGTGCGGTCGGTGGGTGCGGAGGGGAACTGGATTCCCGGTGAGGGCGAGGCGCTGGCCACGCTGCTCGGGCAACTGATCGAGGACGGGGTCGCGGCCGCCGACATCCGGGTGCTCAGCCCGTTCCGCGATGTCGCGCGGGGTGCCCGGGATGTTGCCCGGTCGGTGCTGGGACCGGAGTTCGCGGCCCGGCAGGTGGGCACCGTGCACGCCATGCACAGCGATTCCGCCGAGGTCGTCGTGCTGGTGCTGGGCACCTCGCCGCCCGCGGGCGGTTCGCGCCGCTGGGCCGCCGCGAACCCCGACGTCCTCAACGCCGCCGTGTCCCGTGCCCGCCGCCGCGTCTACGTCATCGGCAACCACCGATTGTGGAGCAGCCAGCGCTATTTCGAGCAACTGGCCACCCACTGGCCCCTCCACACCGAAGTCCGCCAGCCGGTCAGCCCGTAGGGGTCCGGCGTGGCCGGTCCGTGACGGAGGCGGTGCGCGGCCGCAACCGTTCACCGCCTCTCCGAACGATTCGATCTCCACCCGGCACATCGCCCGTGATTCGCGGGAGAATTGCTGGGTTCATATCGAGTGATCGGAGCCGTCATGAGAACCACCGCGCTGGTCGGATCGATCGCGGGCGCCGCCCTGGCGATCGCGATCGCCCTGCCGTCGGCAGCTGCCGCGGACCCACTGTCCCCGGCGGCCCGCGACTGCCACCCGTCCTATGACCCGTGCGTACCGATCAACAGCGATGTCGACTGTATCGGCGGTGGTGGCGACGGCCCCGGCTACACCGGGCGCGTGCGCGTGATCGGGCCGGACGAGTACCAACTCGACGACAACGGAGACGGCATCGGCTGCGAGCCCGTTTGAGGGGCGCGACTACGGCGCGTCGAACAGGAGGGTGCCGGGTTCGACGGTGGTGTTCAGGGTGGTGGGGTGGATGGAGTCTTTCGGGGAGTCCATGACGACGATGGGGCAGATGGGGGCGTAGCCGGTGTCGTCGAGGGCGGTGAGGTCCCAGGTGACGATGGGGGTGCCGGGTTGCACGTCGGCCTTCTCGGTGACGTGCAGGTCGAAACCCTTGCCCTCGAGTTTGACGGTGTCGATGCCGAGGTGGACCAGCACGCCGACGCCCGCGCCGAGGATGACGAAGGCATGCGGGTGGAGTTTGAGGATCTTGCCCGCGATGGGAGCCACGACGGTGAGTGGGCCGCGGGTGCGGTCGGGGTCGATGGCCACGCCGGAGCCGACGATCTGACCGGCGAACACCGGGTCGGGGACGTCGGCGAGCGCACGGACCGTGCCGGGCAGCGGAGCCAGGACGGGCACGCTCACAGGATGTCCTCGATGTCCTCGGCGAGGGTGTCGGCCTCGGGCCCGACGACGACCTGAACCACCGACCCGGACTTGAGGACGCCGTGCGCGCCCGCCGCCTTGAGCGCGGCCTCGTCGACCTTGCCGCCGTCCTTGACCTCGGTGCGCAGACGCGTGATGCAGGCCTCGATCTCGACGATGTTGTCCGCGCCACCCAGCCCGGCGACGATCGCTTCCGCTTTGGACATGTCTTCTCCCTTTCCGCGGTGGTTGCCGGTTCCAGTATGGGAGCCTCGAATGTGCGCCACGTCATATTTCGCGGTTGACATCCGACACCCACCTGGTCAAACTGACAACTGGTTATGACCGGACAGTACCCGTCAGGGTCACTGGTTCACAACAGTTCTCCCGGATCGCTCCCCGCCGTCCGGCTCGTCGAAGAGGGTCGACATGACTGCCGTTACCGACAGCCCCCAGCAAGAATCGAAGGTGTTCGCGGGTCTGCAGCGCCTGGGTCGCAGCCTCATGCTGCCGATCGCGGTGCTCCCCGCGGCGGGCATCCTGCTGCGGCTCGGCCAGGACGACCTGCTCGGCAGGTTCTCCGCCCTGCACAGCACCGCGTCGGTCATCTCCGCCGCCGGACAGGCGGTGTTCACCTGGTTGCCGCTGATCTTCGCCGTCGGCATCGCGATCGGCTGGGCCAAGAAGTCCGACGGCTCGACCGCGTTGGCCGCGGTGGTCGGCTACATGGTGATCAACGGCGTGTTCGAGGCGATGTCGCCGATCGTGTTGGAGGGCAAGACCGATCCCCAGGGCGAGCAGGCGCTGATCAACTACGGCGTGCTCGGCGGCATCGTGATGGGTCTGCTCTCGGCGATCCTGTGGCAGCGGTACTACCGCACGAAACTGCCCGATTTCCTCGGCTTCTTCAACGGCAGGCGGCTGGTGCCGATCCTGACGGCGGTGACCGGTCTGGTGGTCGGTGTCGCGATGTCGTTCGTCTACCCGGCGTTCAATTCCGCGCTCACCTGGGTGGGTGAGACCGTCGCGGACAACACGGTGGTCGGCGGCGGCATCTACGGCGCGGCCAACCGGCTGCTCATTCCGACCGGGCTGCACCACATCCTGAACTCCACGGTCTGGTTCCTGGTCGGCGACTACACCGACGCCTCCGGGCAGCTGGTGCGCGGTGACCTCAACCGTTTCTTCGCCGGTGACCCCACCGCGGGCACCTTCATGACCGGCTTCTTCCCGATCATGATGTTCGCGCTGCCCGCCGCGGCGCTGGCCATCTGGCGCAACGCGCGGCCCTCGCAGAAGAAGCTGGTCGGCGGCATCATGCTCTCCACCGGCCTGACCGCGTTCGTCACCGGGATCACCGAGCCGCTCGAGTTCTCGTTCATGTTCGTGGCCTGGCCGCTGTATGTGGTGCACGCGATCCTGACCGGTACGTCGATGGCCTTGGTGAACGCGCTCGGCATCCACGACGGGTTCACCTTCTCGGCGGGCGCGATCGACTATCTGCTGAACTTCGGCAAGGCGACCAACGCGTGGATGCTGATCCCGATCGGACTCGGGTACGCGGTGATCTACTACCTGCTGTTCAGCTTCGTGATCAAGAAGTGGAATCTGCGCACACCCGGTCGCGAGGCCGAAACCGATGTCGAGGTGGGCGCTCCCGATGTGGCCGCGGTGGAAGCCGAAGCGGCGCTGACCGCCACCGGCGACACCCGCGTCGACGCGCCCTCGGTCGCCGAGACCGAAGCGAAGCTGGACAAGAAACTGGAAGGTGAGTGACGCCCGATGCCCGAACAGGTGATCCGCGGCCTCGGAGTGAGCCCCGGTGTGGTGTCCGCGCCGTGGCTGCGCTTCGGCGCGCAGCTCGAGACCTCCGCGCAGGACCCGGTCGGCGGCTCCCCCGCCGAGGAACTCGCCCGGGTGAAGGACGCGCTCGGCGGCGTGGCCGAGGAGATGCAGGCCAGGGCGAAACGGGTGACCGGCGTCGCCGCGGAGATCCTGTCCATGTCGGCGACCATGGCCAGGGACCCGGGCATCGTGGCCGCCACCGAGAAGGAACTGGCGGCGGGCATGCCGACGGCGCACGCGGTGCACCTGGCGTTCGAGGGGTTCTGCGCCAAGCTCGAGGCGCTGGGCGGCTACATGGCCGAGCGGGCGACCGACCTGCGCGATATCGGCGGCCGCACCGTCGCGGTGCTGCTCGGCGAGCCGATGCCCGGCATTCCCGAACCCGGCTATCCGTTTGTCCTCGTCGCACGAGATCTGGCGCCCGCCGACACCGCCATGCTCGGCGACAGCGAGGTGGTCGGCCTGCTCACCACCGAGGGCGGGCCGACCAGTCACACCGCGATTCTGGCGAAATCGCTGGGCCTGCCCGCGGTGGTGAACTGCCCGGACACCGATCGGCTGATCGAGAACGCGCCGGTACTGATCGACGGCGGCACCGGCGAGGTCGTGATCGATCCGAGCCCACTGCGACAGCGGGCCGCGGCGGAACAGGCGGCCGCCGACGCCGCCCGACTCGCGGCGGCGGGCGGACCCGGACACACCGCCGACGGAACGCCGGTGCCGCTGCTGGTGAACATCGGCACGGTCGAGGACGCGGTGAAGGCGGGGCCGGTCGACAGTGAGGGGGTCGGCCTGTTCCGCACCGAGTTCATGTATCTCGGCAAGGTGGCGGCGCCCTCGCTCGACGAGCAGACCGCGTCCTACACCACGGTGCTCGAGCAGTTCGCCGGGCGACAGGTGGTCGTGCGCACGCTCGACGCCGGGTCCGACAAGCCGCTGCCCTTCCTCGATCTCGGCACCGAGGAGAACCCGGCGCTGGGCGTGCGCGGCCTGCGCATCGGCACGGTCTTTCCCGACACCCTCGCCACCCAGCTCACCGCCTTGGCGCGGGCGGGCGCGGCGACGGGCGCGGACCTGTGGGTGATGGCGCCGATGGTGGCCACCGCCGACGAAGCGGCCGGATTCGCCGCGCTGGCCAGGGAATCCGGGCTGACGAAGGTGGGCGCCATGATCGAGATCCCGGCGGCGGCCCTGCGCGCCCCGGACCTGCTCGCGCACCTGGACTTCGTCAGTATCGGCACCAACGATCTGAGCCAGTACACCTGCGCCGTCGACCGGATGGCGGGCGGGCTGGCGCATCTGCTCGATCCGTGGCAGCCCGCGGTGCTCGACCTGATCGCGATGGTCGGCGCGGCCGGAACCGCGGCGGGCAAGTCGGTGGGAGTGTGTGGTGAGGCCGCCTCGGACCCGGCGCTGGCACCGGTGCTGGTGGGGCTCGGGGTGACGAGTCTGTCGATGTCGGCGCCCGCGCTGCCCGCAGTGCGCGCGGCGCTGGCCGAGGTCGGTATCGAGCAGTGCCGGGAGGCGGCCGACGCGGCCTGTGCGGCGCGGAATCCGCAGGCGGCGCGCGACGCGGTGACCGCGATCATCCGGCGCGGGCGGCCGTGACGGACATCGTGCGTGGGCATCTCGTCGGCACCCCGTCCGGCGAGATCGGCGACGGGGTGGTGGAGTTCGCCGACGGACGGATCCGCTGGGTGGGTGCCACCGCCGATTATCCAGCGCCCGAACGGCTTCCGGAGCTCCGGGCGGAACTGGTTCTGCCCGGTCTGATCGATCTGCACTGTCACGGTGCGGCGGGGTTCGGGTTTCCCAATGCGGACGCGGCCGGGGCGCGGGTGGCCGCCGCGCATCATCGACGGCACGGGACGACCGGGTTGCTGGGCAGTCTGGTGTCGGCGCGGCCGGAGGTGTTGGTCGAGCAGGCGGCCGTGCTCGCCGATCTGGTCGAGGACGGGGAACTGCTCGGGGTGCATCTGGAGGGGCCGTTCCTCAACGCGGTGCGGTGCGGCGCCCAGGATCCCGCCGCGATCGTTCCCGGTGATCCGGCCCTGTTCGAGCGGGTCCTCGCGGCCGCGCGGGGCACCGTCCGGTCGATGACGCTGGCGCCGGAGACCGCGCATTTCGACGCCCTCCTCGCCGCCATGCGGCACCACGGCGTCCTGCCCAGCCTCGGGCACACCGATGCCGACGCGGCCACCACCACCGCGCGCATCCGCGCCGCCGCGAACGGACCGCTCACCGCGACGCACCTGTTCAACGGCATGCCCGCGCTGCACCACCGCTCCCCCGGCCCGGTGGCCGCGTGTCTGGCCGCGGCCGGGCGCGGGGAGATGGTGGTCGAATTGATCGCCGACGGTGTGCATCTGGCGCCGGAGACCGTCGCGATGGTGTTCGACACCGTCGGCCCCGACCGGATCGCGCTGGTCTCCGACGCCATGGCGGCCGCGGGCATGCCCGACGGCGACTACCGGCTCGGCGCCCTGGACGTGCGCGTACGGGACCGGATCGCGCGGCTCGCCACCGAGGACGAGTCGCCGGGGGCCATCGCGGGTGGCACGGCCCGGCTGGTGGACGTCCTGCGCTGGACCGTGCGGGTGGCCGGGGTCGCGCTGTCGGACGCCGTCACCGCCGCCACCCGCACACCCGCGCGCATGCTCGGCCTCGACGGTGAGCGCGGGACCCTCACCGTCGGCGCGCGCGCCGATCTGCTCGTCACCGACCAGTCACTGCAGCCGCGGCGGGTGTTCGTCGCCGGAACGGAGGGAACCTGATGGAAATCGTCATCCGGGCGGACGAGAACGAGGTGGCGCGCACGGTCGCCGATATCGTCGGCGGCTACGTGGAGCGCGGGAACGCGATCCTGGGGCTGGCCACCGGGTCATCGCCGCTGGGCAGCTATCAGGAGCTGGCACGCCGGTATCAGGCGGGCGACCTCGACTTCGCCACGGCGAGCGCGTTCCTGCTCGACGAGTACGTCGGCTTGCCGAAAGAGCATCCGCAGTCGTATTTCTCGGTGATCCGCGCGGAGTTCGTCGACCACGTCAACCTCGATCCGGCGCGCGTGCTGAGCCCGAACGGCGAGGCCGGGGACATCGCGGGCGAGGGCCGCCGCTACGACGCCGCGATCGCCGCGGCGGGCGGCGTCGACGTGCAGTTGCTCGGCATCGGCACCGACGGCCACATCGGTTTCAACGAGCCCGGCTCGGCGCTCACCTCGCGTACCCGCGTCAAGACTCTCACCGCACAGACCCGCGAGGACAATGCCCGCTTCTTCGACGGCCCCGAGGACGTGCCCCATCACGTGCTCACCCAGGGACTCGGAACCATCAGGGACGCCGGGCATCTGGTGATGATCGCGCTGGGCGCGGGCAAGGCCGACGCCATCGCGGCCGCCGCCGAGGGACCGCTGTCGGCCTTCTGCCCGGCCTCGGTGATGCAGTGGCATCCGCACGTCACGGTGGTGATCGACGAGGGCGCGGCGAGCAAGCTGAAGCTGGCCGACTACTACCGGTACGCGCTCGCGAACAAGCCCGCCTGGCAGTCGTTCTGAGATGACCGCGCTCGAGTTCGCGGTGCAGGACGTGGCGGGCGCGCGGCTCGCCCGACAGTTGGGCGCCGACCGAGTGGAGTTGTGCTCGGCGCTCGGCGGCACGGGCGGGATCACGCCGAGCCTCGGCCTGATCGAGGGCGCGGTGGCGACCGGGGTGCCGGTGCATGTGCTGATCCGGTGCCGTCCCGGCGATTTCGTCTACGACGAGGACGAACTCGCGGTGATGGCCGCCGACGCCGTCGCCGCGATGCAGGCCGGGGCCGCCGGTGTGGTGGTCGGTGCGCTCACCGAGCAGCGCGAAGTGGATGTGCCCGCGCTGGAGCGGCTGGTCGAGGGCCTCCGGCTCGGGCAGGGCGAGCTCACCTTCCATCGGGCTGTCGATCAGGTCTCCGATCAGTTCGCGGCGCTGGATGTTCTCCGCGAGCTGGGTTTCCGCCGTGTCCTGTCTTCCGGTGGTGCGCCCAGCTGTGTCGAGGGGCTGGGCGCGCTGGCGGCGCTGGTGGAGCACGCCGACCGTGGTGTGGAGGTCATGGCCGGTGGCGGTGTTCGGGTCGCCGATATCGCGGCACTGCGGAACGCCGGTGTCGATGCCATCCATCTTTCGGCTCGCCGTGTGGTGGCCGGTGATGCCGGGCCGGGTGGTGGTGACGCTCCGCGTGAGACATTGGATGTCACCATCGCGACCGCTGCCGTGGCCGCGGTGCGCGAAGAGCGGTGGACGTGATCCGGCGAAGCCATCACGACAACCCCCGGCGTGGGAGGCCGAGAACCCTCCCACATCGCCGCTAGCTCCGTTCGATCAACACCAGTTCGGCTTCGTCTCGGGTGCACTCGAAGGCCCCGCAGACCGCGTCGATGGCGGCCTGCTTGTTCCCCTCGGCGAAGAGTCGATCGATCTCGGCCCACTGCTCGATGGTCGGTGGCGTGACTGTCAGGTCCAGGCGGTCCTCCAGGCGCGCCCACATGCGCGCGACAGTGGGATCGTCGGCCAACAGATCGCCGAGATGGGCCTTGAACAGCGCGTGTTCGGTGCGGTACATGCCCATCCAGCTGCTTCCGGGCGGGCTGGCCTCGGCATTGGCGGTACGGTCGGCCAGTTTGAGGATGACCGAGGGCGGATGGGCGGCGATCTTGCCGTAGGCGTCGAGATTGCGGGCCTTGCGGTCCGGGCCGATGCCGGTGACCGCCCAGACGAGGTCGAGAACCTCACGGCCGAAACGGGATTCGACCTCTTCGGCCGTGACCGGCGTGTCCTCGATGACGTCGTGCAGCCAGGCCGCCGCGCCCAGCGCGCCGTCGTAGCCGAAGTCGTCCAGGACCGCGCGCACGGCCGCCAGATGGGTGATGTAGGGCGCCTGACCGTACTTCTGCTCGCCGTGCGCCGTGCGAGCGAACTCGCGCGCGTCGGCTTCCCGCTGGGCAATACCGCCGAACTCCATCTGACACCCCCGTGCTCGATTGCTCCGTCGAGATCGACCCTAGCCGAGAGCACCGACAAGAATGCCGTGATCAGGTCAGCCGGGTGGGCTTGATGCCGGTGAGGATGCCGGTCTGATCCCGGCTCCGGGTGTAGGTGAGCTCGGTGAACCCGAGAGCGCGCAGCGGTTCGGTGTAGTGCCGAATGTCGACGGCGGCGAAGGGGTCTCCGCCACTGCGGAGAACCACCGACAGCGCCCGGCGCAGCCGAGGCGACGGCGAGGCGTCGGCGAGCAGCACCCGTCCGCCGGGTCGCAGCACCCGCCACATCTGCGCCAGCGCGGCCGTGCGCTGCGCCTCGGGGATGTGGTGCATGACGAATGTGCAGGTGACGACATCGAACGCGGCGTCGGGCAGTGGCAGATCCTGGGCCGGGCCGACCTCGTACCGGTGCTGGGCGGCGCGGTCACGGCGACGGTTGTCGGCGATCGCGGTGGCGGACGGGTCGATGCCGACCGCCGCGCCACCCGGCCCGACCGCCGCACCGAGCGCGCGGACGAGTTTGCCGGGGCCACAACCGATATCGAGCGCGTGCTCGCCGCCCCGCGCGCCGGACAGCGTGACGAATTCGGCGAGCAGCCTGCGATGGCGGCCGAGGAAGAACAGCGTGGTGAACAGGTTGTAGCGGCGCAGGCCCGCGATGACCAGGCCGGTGCCCGCGTGGTCGACGAACATGGGAGTGAGAAGCTGAGGTCGGGACATGCGTCCATGGTCGAACGTCCGCACGCCCGTCACCAGGCACAACAGCGCCGGAACAGTTCGTTTCCGCACAGTTCCGGCGAATCCGTTCAGGAGGAGCGCATGGCCGACCGCCGCGCCCGGCTCCCCGGTGGCACCGCTGCGGGTGATGTTCGAGCTGGCCGCGCACTATCCCGAGGTCTACCGCCCGCTGGTCGGGCCCAAGGTGAGCGGCACGGTCCTGCGGTCCTACCGGCGCAGCTGTGCCGAGCTGCTCGGCGAGGTACTCGGCCAGCGGCCCGACGGCACGATCACCTTCCTGTCCTGGGGACTGGTCGGGCTGATCGCCGACATGATCGACCACGCGACGCCGCTGTCCCCCGAGCAGGCGTGGCACCGATTCGAGACGCTCGCGGCGGCCGGACTCAGTCGCGGCGCGAGCGCAGGTCCGGCCAGGGCGGGCGACGCAGAACCGCCAGCGCCGCGATGACTCCGGTGAGCAGACCGATCCATTCGCCCAGCTGAGCGATGCGGTTCGCGTCGACCACCGGCGTCCATTCCGCGTGGCCGTCGTGCACGACGACGACGCCGAGCGGGCCCTGGCCGCGCAGCAGTCCGGCCCCGCCGGTCACGGTGATCACGGTGGATCCGTCCGGCCGGTCGATCGGTTCGCCGAAGATCATCGGCGGCTCGGCGCACACCCGCACGAGTCGATCCCTGAGCATGGCGTCGACGATACGCGTGCGCGCGGGGTGGCCGGGGGTGCTCGGCGGTACTGCCATGATGGAGGCGGCACTGTCCTGGGAGAAAGGCGCACCGATGCCCGAGCTGGAACTGTCGACACCGTGGTCACAGGACATGGGGCTGCGGGTGCCCGTGGTCAATGCCCCGATGGGTGGCGCGGCGGGTGGACGGCTGGCGCGGGCGGTGTCGACGGCCGGTGCGCTCGGGATGATCGGGATGGGCAGCGCGGGCTCGGTCGAGGCGCTACGGCGTGAGCTGGGGGCGGCCGAGGGTCCGGTCGACGGGATCGGGCTGGTCGACTGGGTGCGTCAGCGTGAATCGGGGCTGCTCGAGACCGCGATCGAGGCGAAACCACGGATCATCTCGGTCAGTTTCGGAACCGACTTCTCCTGGGTACCGCGGGTGCGGGCGGCGGGGATTCGTGCCGTCACCCAGGTCTACGACGCGCCGGGCGCGCACCGCGCCCAGGACGCGGGCGTCGACATCCTGGTGGCGCGCGGCAACGAGGGCGGCGGGCACGGGGCCGACCGGATGGCGTTGATGCCGCTGCTGGACGCGGTGCTCGAGATCGCGACCGTGCCGGTGCTGGCGGCGGGCGGGATCGGGTCGGGACGCACCCTCGCGGCGGTGCTCGCGGCGGGCGCGTCCGGCGCCTGGCTGGGGACCTGTCTGGCCGCCGCCGAGGAATCGCTGCTGCCCGAGTCCGCCCGACTGGCCATGCTCGCCGCCGACTCCACCGGCACCGTGCTCACCACCTCCTTCGACGAGGCCCTCGACCTGCCGTGGCCGCCGATCTACCCGGCCCGGGTGCTGCGCAACGAGTTCACCGATCCGTGGCTCGACGACGATCAGCGCCCGTCGCCCGAGCGGCTGCGCGCCGCCATCGCCGCCGACGATCCACGGCTGGCGCCGGTCGACGCGGGGCAGGGCGTCGGGCTGGTCACCCATATCGAACCCGCGGCCGACATCATCGACCGGCTGTGCACGGCGGCCGCGGAATTGCTGGCCGGACGGTGAGCCTTGCAAAAATATGTTGACCGGTCTAGTTTTTACCTGTGGGCACGAAAGGCGCCGAGACGCGCTGCAAGCTGATCAAGGCGACGCGATCGCTGATCGAGTCGCGCGGCTATTTCGGCACCGGCTTGAATCAGATCGTGCAGACCAGTGGCGCGCCGCGCGGGTCGCTGTACTTCCACTTCCCCGGCGGTAAGGACGAACTGGTGGCGGCCGCCGTCACCGACAGCGGCGTCGAGATCGCCGAGATGATCCGCACCACCGAGGCCGGGGACGCGCGGGAGCTCGCCCGGCGCATGGTGACGTTCCTGGGTGATCGACTGGAGGGTTCGGACTGGACCGTCGGCTGTCCCGTGGCCGCCGTCGCGCTGGATACCGCGTCCACCAATGACGCTGTGCAGCAAGCCTGTTCGTCCACCTACACGATCTGGGAGGATGCGCTGCGCGAGCGGCTGATCAGCTTCGACCATCCCGAGCCGGAACGGGTCGCCACGGCGGCACTGGCCCTGATCGAGGGCGGCCTCGTCTTGGCGCGGGCACATCGCTCGCGCCAGCCGCTGCGGCAGGTCGCCGACACCATCGACACCCTGATCTGATCCCGACGTCCGGGCTCGCCCCGACTCATCACCTCAAAATATGTAAATCGGTCTACTGAAAGTAGGACATCATGGTTCACACCGATTCGATCGTCTTCGGAGCCGCGGGCTTCATCGGCCGGTCGCTGGTCGCCGAACTGCTGCGCACCGGGCACACCGTGACCGCCGCCTTGCGGGCGGGTAGCGCGGACCGGCTGCGCGACTGGCTGACCACGCAGGCGGTGGACACCGACGGGTTGCGGATCGTCACCACCGATATCGGCGAGCCGGATCTGGCGCTCGGCGAGCCGGTCGAGGGGGTGCGCGATGTGTACAACGCGGCGGCGTTGATGAAGTTCGGGCTCGATGCCGACTCGGCGCGGCGGGTGAACTTCGACGGCGCTCGACACGTGCTGGAATGGGCCGGGCGGCAACCGGATCTGCGCCGCGTCGTGCACATCACCGGATACCGGATCGCGGCCGACGGCCCGCGCGACTACCGCGACGGGGCCTACGAGGCGTCGAAGATCCAGGCAGACGGGATGCTGCGGGAACTCGCGGCCGAGCGCGGCATTCCGCTCACCTTCGCCAATCCGGCGGGAGTGCTCGGGCCGGGGCAGTATTTCGGGCTCGCCGACATCATCGAGAACCTGTGGCAGGGCGATCTGCCCGCGCTGCCGGGATCGGCGGACACCTTCGTCCCGGTCGTCGATCTCGGCTATGTGGTGCGGTTCCTCGCCGGATTGCCGACATTGCCCGACACCGAGGGCAAGTCCTACCCGCTGCTCGACGCGAGCACTCCCGTTCTGCCCGAGCTGATCCGGCTCGTCGCCGCCCACCTGGGCGTTCCCGCCCCGCGCTTCACCCTGCCGACCGGGCTGGTGCGCAGGCTGCCGCGCGCGCTGACGAAGGCCGATCCCGAGGCGCTGACCTTCCTGAGCACCGACCGCTACGACACCAGCGAGGCCGACGCGGTGGCGCGGCGCCTCGGGATCGCGCATCCGCCGGTGGCCGAGCTGCTGACGAGCTACGCGGACGGGATCGTGGCCAGCCGCAACGGGGACGTCACCCCGGCGCCGGGCTCGGGATTCCGGAACGGGACCTGGCTGGCCGGTGATCATGAGACGCCCGACTATGTTCTGCTGCACGGCCTTCCGATCGACGGGGAGTCCTGGAGCGAAGTGGGCCTCGAACTCGACGGACCCGGTCTGGTCGCCGATCTGCCAGGGGTCGGTCGGTCGGCGCCGTCGACGTCGTCGCTCGGCGACTGGGCCGAGGAGCTGTTGGCGCCGGTGCGCACGCGGCCGGTGCTGGTCGGGCATTCGCTCGGGACCTGGGCCGCGGTCGAATTCGCGCTGCGGCATCCGGAGCGGGTGTCGCGGCTGGTGCTCGTCGCGCCCGCGTTCCTGCAGAAACCGTCCGCGTGGTGGTTGAGTACGCCACTGACCGGGGAGGTCGTCAAGCGGATGCCGATCGCGACATTCGCCGCTCAGTTGGGAGTGCCGGTGGGACCGGCGGTCGAGTCGGCGGCGGCGAATCTGCGGCGGCCGGGGGTGGCTCGGCGGACCTTCGCCGCGCTGCGGGGCGCCGGGGCGTCGCGGGCCGAGTTGGCCGCGAAGCTCGCGCGCGTCGAGGTGCCGGTGCAGATCGTCGTCGGCGCGGACGACCCGCTGACCGAGCCCACCGCCCATCCGGTGTTCACCATCGAGGGCACCGGGCATTACCCGCAGCTGACCCATCCCGCGCAGGTCGCGGCCATCGTGCGCGGCGAGATCCCGTCCGGTGTGGGCACATCGAGCGCTGTGGGCGGTCGCGCGCGGCGGTGAGCGGTCGCCGTCGTCCAGCAACGGTTTAGCGTGGCGCGCGGCCGGACCGGGTGTCGAGCGGGTTTGCCCTGCGCGATCACCCGGCGTCGAGTTCGATGTGGTGGGTGGGATCGGTCATCAGCTCCGGGGCGAGGTCGGTGGTTTCGTGGGTGCGCCAGCGGGCGTGCCAGGTCGGGACGCCGCCGGGGAGGTCCAGCTCGCGCGGGGTGGTGAGCAGCGGGAGGTCGAGGCGGGCGGCGGTGACGGTGACGGCGGCGTTGGCGGGGGTGTGTGACCAGGCGTCGTCGACGACATCGGTGATGCGCACGCCGAGGCGGTGGCCGGTGGCCAGGCGAGCGTCCTGCCAGAGCAGGCGGACCTCGGTCTGCGCGCGGACAGGGGCGATGCCACGGGTGATGACGGTGGCGTGGCCGTCGGGGGCGATGTCGTAGAGCTCGACGGTGACGGTGGCCTGCGGCGGGCCGGTCAGCGAGAGGGACGCGGTGGTGCGTCCGGCCAGGTGGACCGGTGCGGCGAAAGGTTCGGTGATGGACCAGATCTCGCGATCCGGGCCGGGGAGCAGGCCGCGATCGGTGTAGGTGCCGGTGCGCAGGTCGACCGAGGTGCGGCGGGAATCGGTCGGGGGCCAGACGGATTCGCCGCGCCAGCCGCCGTCGAACTGGCCGACGGTGACCGGCGGACCCGGCACCTCGACCTCGGCACCGGCCACATGCCGGTCCAGGAAGGCGTAGAGCTCACCCGCGAACTGCGGGGTGCCGCACTTCTCCCGGCAGTCCGAGTGACCCCACTGGCCGAACCAGGCGCGATGCTCGCCGGGGCCGCGCGCCTCCCAGGCCTCGAGGACGCGGTCGGCGCGGGTGTTGGAGTCGAGGAAGCTCTGGCCGAGGAACAGTGGCGTGGTGTTGCCGCGCAGGGCTTCGATCATGTCGCGGTCGCGCCAGCCGGGGTTGGTGGCATCGTGGTCGGTGGTGAGGGCGAGGTAGTCGCTCGCGCACTGCTGGGTCATGGCGACGGCATTGGCCTGGTACTCCGGGGAGTCGTCCGGGCGACCGGGCGTCGAGGCGATGGCCAGGTGTTCGGCGCCCGCGGTGTCGGCGGGGCGGACGCCGTCCTCGGTCAGCGGTTTCCCGCCGAACTTCCAGGCGATGCCCTGCATGTAGAGATACGAGAACGGGTCGACGACCGGCTCGAACGCGGCCACCGCCGCCAGCCCCTTCGGCTTCTCGGCCAACGCCATCATGCCGGTCCACCCCTCGTACGAGGTGCCGACCACGCCCACACGCCCCGTCGACCACGGCCTGCTCGCCGCCCATTCCACCGCCGCGAAGACATCCGACCGCTCCCCCGGCCCACCGAAATCCGGGCACCCGTTGGACCCGCCGAACCCGCGCAGATCCACGATCACATACGTGTACCCGGCCCGCAGCGCCCAGTCGACCGGCAGATTGTCCGTCGACGGCCCACCCTCGGGCCGAGGCTGCGACAGATACGCCAGATGCGCCCGATACGGACTCGCCGTCAACAACACCGGCGTCGGTTCCTCCGGCCCCACCCCCGGCGGCCGCAACACATCGGCGTGCAACCGCGTCCCGTCCGCCGCCGTCAGATACTCCTGCGTCCACGTGAACGCCACCGTCACCGGCTCGGCCGACACCGGCGCGGCCATCCCCGCCACCAACGCCACCCCGGCCAACACCCGCACCACAAAACCCCATCGCACCCCTGGACTATCTCCCCCCACCCCGCCCGAGTCCAGCCCCCACATCCCTGGGCGCGTCGTCTAGGTGGAGATCAGCCGGACGGCCGATCCGCACAGTTTCTTCATGTCGTCGATATCGCTGGTCAGCGAGACGACGGGCGGGCGCTGTCGGCTCGCCAGTTCCGCCACCACCCCGTCGATCGCGTACTTGTGCCCGTGCAGGCCGGATTCGATCAGCAACTGGGAGACGAGCCGGGCCGTCGATTCGTCCACCGCCTCCACCCGGATCCCGGACAGCAGCCAGGCGAGGCGGGCGCGATTCGTTTTCGCGTGCACCGCTTCGATCACTGTCAGCGCGCTGACGACGACCTCCAACCCGCGCCGCCGCGCCTCGGCCAGCACCGCGACGACGGGCCGCGCGTCATCGGTCAACCTCGACAATCCGTCACAGTCGAGCACCAACGTGCCCTGGTGCTGTGTCTCCCCCCGACGAGTCATCGGCTCCCCTCAGCTCGCGCTCTGCCACTCACCGGGTTCGGCGAGGGCGGTGTCGAAGAGCTCACGCGCGGCACGCTGCTCCTCCTCGGTGATCGGACCGACCCGTTCCTCGTAATCGGCCAGATACTCGTCGAGCACCTGACCCCGCAACTCCCGCTCGACCGCGGCGGCGACGAACGCCGAGAACTCCCGCTTCCCCACCCGCCGCCGCACCGCATCCGCGGTCCCCTCCGGCAACGACAAACTCACCCGCTGCGCAGGCCCTTCCCCGATCCCGTGCTCGATCTCACCCACCGCCACATCGTATCAAATCGAGTAGGAAACCCGGTGACCACGGAAAACGACGACACCCGCCGCACCGAAGTGGTGCGACGGGTGTCGTCAGGTACCGCTACCGACGGATCGGCTGGTTACGACTTAGACGTCGTAGTACAGCTCGAACTCGTACGGGTGGGGGCGCAGGTTGACCGGGGCGATCTCGTTGTCGCGCTTGAGCTGGATCCAGGTCTCGATCAGGTCCTCGGTGAAGACGTTGCCTTCGGTGAGGTAGTCGTGGTCCTGCTCGAGGCGGTCGATGACGGTCGCCAGCGAGGTGGGGGCCTGCGGGATGTTCTTGGCCTCCTCGGGCGGCAGCTCGTAGAGGTCCTTGTCGACCGGGGCCAGCGGCTCGATCTTGTTCTTGATGCCGTCGAGACCGGCCATCATCATGGCGGCGAAGGCCAGGTACGGGTTGCCCGAGGAGTCCGGCGCGCGGAACTCGATGCGCTTGGCCTTCGGGTTGTTGCCCGTCACCGGGATACGCACGGCGGCCGAGCGGTTGCGCTGCGAGTACACCAGGTTGATGGGGGCCTCGTAGCCCGGCACCAGACGGTGGTAGGAGTTCACGGTCGGGTTGGTGAACGCCAGCAGCGACGACGCGTGGTGCAGGATGCCGCCGATGTAGTGACGCGCCAGATCCGAGAGGCCACCGTAACCGGCCTCGTCGTGGAACAGCGGCTTGCCGTCCTTCCACAGCGACTGGTGCACGTGCATGCCCGAGCCGTTGTCACCGAAGAGCGGCTTCGGCATGAAGGTGACGGACTTGCCTTCCTGCCACGCGGTGTTCTTCACGATGTACTTGAACAGCTGCAGGTCGTCCGCGGCCGACAGCAGGGTGCCGAACTTGTAGTTGATCTCGGCCTGACCGGCGGTGCCGACCTCGTGGTGGCCGCGCTCGAGCTCGAAGCCCGCGTTCTGCAGGTTGGTCGAGATCTTGTCGCGCAGGTCGACGTAGTGGTCGTACGGGGCGACGGGGAAGTAGCCGCCCTTGTTACGGACCTTGTAGCCGAGGTTGCGGCTGCCGTCCGGGTTGAACTCGTTGCCGGTGTTCCACGAACCCGAGACCGACTCGATCTCGTAGAACGAGCCGTTCATGCCCGAGCCGTAGCGGATGCCGTCGAAGATGTAGAACTCGGCCTCGGCACCGAAGAAGGCGGTGTCGGCGATGCCGGTCGAACGCAGGTACTCCTCCGCCTTGCGCGCGATGTTGCGCGGGTCGCGGGAGTAGGCCTCGCGGGTGAACGGGTCGTGCACGAAGAAGTTCAGGTTCAGGGTCTTCGCGGCACGGAACGGGTCGATCCGAGCGGTGCTGAAGTCGGGGAGCAGGAGCATGTCCGACTCGTCGATCGACTGGAAGCCACGCACCGAGGAGCCGTCGAACGCCAGACCCTCTTCGGCCAGGTCGGCGGTGAACGCCTTGGCCGGGATCGAGAAGTGCTGCTGGACGCCGGGCAGGTCGGAGAAGCGGATATCGACGTATTCGATGTCCTCTTCCTTGATGTACTGGATGACCTCTTCGGCCGTGCTGAACGTCACTTGTTCTCCTTACGGATCGGTTCCCAGCCAGTCACGATGCATGGGTTCGTCGCGACCAGACGCTATGGACGCGGTGTTTCCCTACAGTCAAGGCTGTGTTTCGCCAGTGTTACGCGTGCCGGATTCGGGGTGATGTCTGCCATCCGGGCGCGACCTGCATGCCTCATCCTGCCATCCGCGCGCTCGCCACGGCCACGTGACCTCCACTAATGCGGTCGTGGGCGGCCGACGGCGCGCCTCTATCCTGGAGCCATGGCTCGTATCACCGGCACATGGCTCTCCGGCAATCCCGCGGAACCGGGCGATGAGGACATCGTCGGGTATCCCGGTGAGCTCTACGGCCTGCCGCGCGAGGGCGCGGGCTCGCTGGCCCCCACCTGGCGCCGAGTCGTCGCGCTGTTCCTGGACTGGTTCATCGCGGTCGGCGTCGCGGCGGCGATCACCCGCAGCTTCGCCGGATCGTCGGTGCCGCTGCTGGTGTGGTTCGTGGTCGGGATCATGGCGGTGACGCTGTTCGGGTTCACGCCCGGCCAGTACTTCATGAAGCTGCGGGTGCTGCGTATCGACGCCGCCGTGCCGGTCGGTTTCGTGCGCGCGCTGGTGCGCCAGGTCCTGATCGTGTTTGTCGTCCCGGCCCTGTTCACCGACGCCGACGGCCGCGGCATGCACGACCGCGCCACCGGCACCGCCCTGGTCAACGCGCGCTGAGCCGCCGTCGCGGCGATACGCTGCGGCCGTGTCCCTGAATCCGGTTCTACTCTTCGTGCGGTTCGCGCTCGAGCTGATCGCCATCGCCTCGTTCGGCGTCTACGGCTGGCTGGCGTTCGAGTCTCCCTGGCGCTACCTGCTCGTCGTGGTGCTGCCGATCGCCGCCGCGACGCTGTGGGGCGTTTTCGCGCTGCCCGATGATCCGAGCCGGGGCGGTGGGGCTCCGGTGCCGGTGTCCGGGCCGGTTCGGCTGCTCGTGGAGTTCGTGGTGCTGTTCGGCGGTGCCGGAGCGCTGTGGGCGGCCGGGCTGCCAGGGCTCGCGCTGGCGTTGGCGAGCGTGCTCGTCGGATACCACCTGCTCGCCTACGACCGGGTCCGCTGGCTGCTGACCGGGCGGGCGCCCAACTCCTGAGACGACACGAGCCCGGCACCTGAACAGGTGCCGGGCTCGTGGAGAAAGTGGGGTCAGCGGCGGCGGATGGCGCGCTGCATGCCCTTCATCTTGGCGCCGGGGGGCATCGGACCCTTCGGCATGGCGGGGCCGCTGCGCGAGCTGAGCGCGGAGAGCCTGCCCTCGATCTGGTCGATCCGCTTGACGTCGATGTTGCGCGGCAGCTTGGTGAGGAACTTCTGCAGGTCCTTGAGCGGGGTCTGGCCCTCGTCGTTGCCGACGATCACCTCGTAGATGGGGGTGTCGCCGATCAGGCGGGCGGTGCGCTTCTTCTCCTGGGAGATGAGCGACTTGACCCGCTGCGGGGAGCCCTCGGCGACGAAGATCACGCCGGGCAGGCCGATGACGCGGTGCACCGCGTCGAGCTGGGTGGTCGCAGCGACGCCGTTGGCCACCCGCCACTTGCCCTGCAGGTTGTCCAGCACCCAGGCCGCCGCGCCCGCCTGGCCCTCGGCCTTGCGGTAGACGTTCTTCTGCACGCGACGCCCGAAGATGATGAACGCGAACAGCACGCCCAGCAGCACACCCAGCGGCAGCAGGAACCACTGCAGGTCGAAGATCAGACCGACCAGGAAGAAGACCACCGCGGTGCCGACGAGTGCGCCGATCATCAGCGGCAGCAGCGCCTTGTCTTCCTTGCGCTGCATGTTGAACGCCTGCCACAACTGCTGACGCCGCTCGCGTGATGCCTGCTTACGGGCCGCTTTAGCCGCGGCCTTGGCTTCCTTCGACGGCTTGCCGCCCTTGCCTCCTGCCATGGTGTCAGCTTAGATGGCCCACCACCGGCCGGTCGGACCGCATGACGCCTGGCTCCGGCACGGCGGCGATTCGGGCGGCTTTTCCGGGCGCGAGCGCCGCCGACCGGCGAGAATGGCCGGATGCGGCCGATCATCGAGAACCAGGCGTACTCCCCCGTTACCGAGGGTGTCGACGACGCGACCGCCGAGCGGCTCGCGGTGGCTCTGCGCTGCGCGACGGTCTCGTCCGAGGATCCCACCCACGACGCCGACGCGGAGTTCGCCGCCCTCGCCGCGCACCTGGAGGCGGAGTTCCCCCTGGTCCACGCCCGGCTGACGCTGACCACCTTCGGCCGCGGCAGGCTCTACCGCTGGGAGGGCGTCGACCCGGGCCCGGTCGCGGCGATCCTGCTCGCCCACCAGGACGTGGTCCCGGCCGAGGACGCGCCGCGCTGGACACATCCGCCGTTCGCCGGGGTGGTCGACGAGGACTACATCTGGGGTCGCGGCGCGATCGACGACAAGAGTCGGGTGCTGGCGATCCTGGAGGCCGTCGAGTGGGCGCTGGCCGCCGGGCTGCGCCCCCGGCACACCGTTTACCTGGCGTTCGGCCACGACGAGGAGGCGCTGGGCGCGCACGGCGCGGTGCCGATGGCCGCGCATCTGCGGGCGGAGGGCGTGCGGGCGCGGCTGCTGCTCGACGAGGGCGGGGTGATCACCCAGGACGTCGTCGACGGGGTCGACCAGCCGGTGGCGACCATCATGCTCGGGGAGAAGGGCTTCGCGACGGTCCGGCTGTCGGTGACCGACGCCGGTGGACACTCCTCGATGCCCGGGAAACAGACCGCGGTGGGCCGACTCGCCCGCGCGGTGGCCCGCGTCCAGGACAACCCCATGCCGCTGCGACTGACCCCGGTGATCGCCGACATGCTCGCCCGGATGCGCGTGGCCATGCCCGAGCCCCGCCGCACGCTGCTCGAACTCGCGGGCACCCGCGGCGTGCGCACGCTGACCACCCCGCTGATCACCCGGATTCTCGACGCCGCCCCGACCACCGCCGCGCTGGTGCGCACCACCACCGCCCCCACCGTGATCAGCGGCGGGGTGAAGGCCAATGTGCTGCCGCAGAGCGCCGAGGCACTCGTGAATTTCCGTATCCTGCCCGGTGATTCGGTGTCGGACGTGGTGGCGCACTGCCGCCGGGTGATCCGCGACGACGAGGTGACGGTCGAGCTCGACGGCGCGACCTCCGAACCCTCGCGGGTCACCGGGCCCGGACCCGCCTTCGACCTGATCGACGAGCTGGCCACCGGACTCGTGCCGGGCATCGTCACCACCACCGGGCTCGTGCCCGGCGCCACCGACTCCCGGCATTTCGACGGGCTGGCCGAGACCCGCTGCAATTTCGCGCCGATCGTGCTGACCGCGGCCGACCTGACCCGAATCCACGGAACCGACGAGCGGCTCTCGCGACTCAACTACGCTCGGCTCATCGAGTTCAACCGGCGCCTGATCGAGCGGCTCGCCGCCCCGGCGCCCGACCCCACAGGAGCGCGGCCATGACGACCGACACCGGCGAGTTCGCGGGCCACGGCGGCCGGATCGCCTGGCGCGCATGGCAACCCGAGTCCGATCCGCGCGCGGTGGTGGTGCTCGTGCACGGGGTCGCCGAGCATTCCGGGCGCTACGAGCACGTCGGGTCGGCGCTGGCGGACGCGGGTTTCGCGGTTTACGCCCTCGACCACGTCGGGCACGGACTCTCCGAGGGGAGTTCGGCCAATATCGGGTCGATGCAGGCCGCCGCCGACAATGTGGCCTCGCTGCTCGAGCTCGCGAGCGCCGCCCACCCCGGTCTGCCCCGGTTCCTGCTCGGGCACTCGATGGGCAGTCTGGTGGTGCTGCACCTGGCCACCCGCGGCCCGGTCGACGTGGCGGGCATCGTGGTCTCGGCACCGCCGCTCGACATCCCGCTGGGCAACCCGATCCAGCGGCTGGCCGCGCCGCTGCTCACCCGGGTGGCGCCCAATCTCGGTGTGCTGACCCTGGATTCGTCGACCATCAGCCGCGATCCGGAGGTGATCCGCGCCTACGACGAGGACCCGCTGGTGTTCCGCGGCAAGCTCCCCGCGCGCACCGCGGTGGAGATCCTGCAGCACACCGCGCTGGTCAAACAGCGCCTCGACGCGCTCACCGCGCCGCTGCTGGTGCTGCACGGCACCGCCGACACCATCGCGGCGCCGTCGAGCGCCGACGTGCTCGAACGCGACGCGGGCTCGGCCGACGTCACCGTGCTGCGCTATCCCGGCCTCTTCCACGAGGTGTTCAACGAACCCGAGCAGGCCCAGGTGCTCGGTGACGTCACCGACTGGCTGACCGCCCACCTGCCCGGCGCCTAACCGGGCAGCATCCCCTCCACGGCGCGGATCGCCCGCTCGACCAGCGCCTCGAACAGGTCGTCGGCGGTGCGCGCGGGCCCGGCGGCGATCCCGCGCGACAGCGGCGCCTCCACCTCGGGATGCGCCGCGAGCCACGGACCCGGCACGGGATGGAACATCATCTGCCGGATCTGCTCGTCGCTGCGGTCGTAGCGGTAGTCCACCAGCAGGACGAACCCGAACACCTCGGTGAGGAAGAACCCCCGCACGGTCAGCGCGTCGTCGAGGGAGAGACCGATGGCGACGAGGAAGGCCAGCATCCGTTCCGGCTGGATGATCCGTTGGACCGACACCTCCCGGGGGGTCACCGTCTCGTCCAGGGAGATGAGCGTCGCGCGCGGCACCGCGCGATAGGCCGCGCGCGCCTCGGCGTAGACGCGGCGCAGGCTGGCGCGCCAGTCGTCGGTGTCGAAGTCGTGCACCGGCAGCAGGTCCATGAGCCGGGCGGCGGCGAGGTCGACCACTTCCTGCCGGTCGGCGACCACGTTGTAGAGCGCGCGCACGGTGACGCCGATCTCGGCGGCGAGCCTGCGCATCGTGAGCTGGGGGAATCCCTCGGCGCCCGCGATCTCCAGGGCGACCCGGCCGATCAGCTCCTTGGTGACCGGCTCGTGCCCGCTGGTCCGCGGCGGTCTGCCGCGCTTGCGTCCCTCGGTGGTCATGGGTTCACAGGCTACGCAGCGGTCGCGGGTTTCCCACAAAAATACACACACCGTTGATTTAATTCGCGACTCAGCTTAGCCTCACCTCATGAACTCTTCGGTGAGCCTTCGCGCCGTCATCGCCCGCCGCCGACTCGGCCTCGCCACGGCCGCCCTGCTCGCGGTGCTCGCCGCCGTGCTGGCGCTGGCGCCGTATGTGGCGGTGTATCGGGTGGCGGTGGAGCTGTTCACCGAAGGTGGTGACCCGGAACGGATTCCGATGATCGCGCTGTGGACCGCGCTGGCCGTCGCGGGACGTGCGGTGCTGTCGGGGCTGTCCACGCACACCGCGCACGTCGCCGCCTATCGGGTGCTGGCCGATCTGCGACTGGCGCTGGCCGACAAGCTGCGCGTCATCCCGCTGGGGCGGGTGCAGGCCCGCTCGACCGGCGAGATGAAGAAACTGCTGCACGACGATGTCGAGCAGCTGGAAGAGGCGCTCGCGCACGGTGTTCCGGATCTGGCGGCCGCGATCGCGGTCCCGGTGGCGACCACCGTGCTGTTCTTCACCATCGACTGGCGCCTGGCCCTGGTGGCTGTGGCCGCGCTGGTGATCCTGCTGGTGGTCTCGGGGGCGGGCATGGCCATGGCGCAGAAGTCCACTGTCGCCATGGCCGGACATCTCACCGCGCTGAATTCGGCGGTCTCCGGATACCTCAACGGGCTCACCGTGATTCGCGGCTTCCTGCGTCCCGACTCGGGATACGACCAGGCGCGCACCGCCCTGCTCGACGGCTTCGACCACCAGCGCCGGGCCCAGGCCGGGCCGACCTCGTGGGTGGTGTCGGTGATGCTGGCGGGCACCGGTTTCGCGGTGGCGGCCATGCTGCCGGTCGCGGGCATCGGCGTCGTGCACGGCTGGGTGTCGATTCCCACGCTGATCCTGATGCTGGTGCTGTGCCTGGGCTATCTGTCGCCGCTGCTGGGCCTGGTCGGGGTGCTGGCGACGCTGATGATCCGCATCCAGTTCGCGGCGGGTTCGATCACGGCGATGCTCGACGAACCCGCGCTGCCCGAACCGGAACACCCCGTGCGCCCGGAGACCTTCGACGTGCGCCTGCGGGACGTGCGGTTCGCGTATTCCGAGACCGCCGAGGCACTCTCGGGCATCGACCTCACCGTGGCGGCCGGGTCGTCACTGGCCCTGGTCGGGCCGACCGGGGCGGGCAAGTCCACCCTCGCGCGCCTGATCGCCCGGCTGTGGGACCCGGACGCGGGATCTGTGGAGATCGGGGGCGTGGATCTGCGCGAGATCGGGTCGGCCGAGCTGGCCCGGCTGGTCGCCTACGTGCAGCAGGACGAGTACATCTTCGCCGCGACGCTCGCCGAGAACATCCGCGTCGCCCGGCCCGACGCCACCGACGCCGAGGTGATCGCCGCGGGCGAGGCCGCGCAGCTGGGCGAGGTGGCCGCCGAGCTGGGCGGCTGGGACACCGAGCTGCCACCCGGCGGCGGCAGGCTCTCCGGCGGTCAGCGGCAACGGATCTCGATCGCGCGGGCCCTGGTGAAGGACGCGCCGGTGGTCGTTCTCGACGAGGCCACCGCCGCGCTCGACGCCGAGACCGAGCGCCGCACCCTGGCCGCCCTCGCCCACCTGACGGCCGGGCGCACGGTGATCGCCATCGCGCACCGCCTCGACACCGTGCGCGCCAGCGACCGGATCGCCGTGGTCGAGGCGGGCGCGGTCACCGCCGTCGGCACCCACGACGACCTCACCCGCACCAGTGCCACCTACCGCACACTCTGGGCCGCCTACACCGCGGCCGACGGCTGGCGCCTGGACCCGGTCGAATCCCCGGCGCACGCCACCGTCCCCACACCACCCCCGGCCGCCGACCCCGACGAGTGGACCCGCGCGGCCCGCGATGTGGTCACCCCCGGCGTGGGCACGATGACCTTCGGCAAGCAGTGGCGCACCCTCTACGGACGCGGCTGGCCGGATCTGGTGCGGCACGGGCTGATCCGGCTGTTCCTGGAATCGCTGGTGCGCGGCGTACCGCTGGCGGCGGTGTTCCTGGTGGTCTCGCGTGCCGTCGACGGCGAGCTGAGCACCGGCTTCCTGTGGCAGGTGTTCGCCCTGCTGACGGCCGGTCTGGTGGCGCGGCTGATCCTGTCGCGCTGGGCCAACCTCTACATCTGGGGACTTGCCGACCGCGCCAAGACCGACATCATGCTCTCGATCATCGAACGCCTGCGCCGGGTGCCGATGGGCTTCCTCGGCCGGGTCGATCGGGGCCGGATCGCCACCCTGATCACCAACGACACACTGATGCTCGACTTCCAGAACGTGCCGGGTCAGGTGGCCGCCGCGTGCGTGCAGCCGCTCTACGCGGCGGTGATCCTGGCCGTCCTCGATTGGCGGCTGGCGCTGGCCGCGTTGATCGGCATCCCGATCTTCCTCGCCGTCACCGTCTGGAGCGACCGGATCTACCACCGGGTGTTCGCCGATCTGCACCGCGCGCGGGCGCGGGCCTCGACCGTCCTGCTCGAGCAGGCGCGGGGCGCGGCGGTGCTGCGCGGGGCGGCGGATTCCGCGGTGGCGCGGCGCTATCGCGAGGTGGTCGAGCAGCTGCGCGGGGCGAGTGTGGCCATGTCGGTGCGCGCGACGCCGTCGACCGCGCTGGGCAGTATCGCGGTGGAGAGCGGGCTGGTGGTGCTGATCGTGGTGGGTGCGGCGCTGTATCGCGGCGGTGAGGTGAGCGCGGCGACGCTGCTGCTGTTCCTGTTCCTCGCGCTGGCGCTGTACCAGCCGATCCAGGAACTCAACGCGCTGGCCGGATACCGGCGCAATCAGGAGCAGATCGCGGCCAGGATCGCCGAGGTGTGGGACGAGCCCGTGCTCGGTGAACCGAGCCGTCCGACGCCTCCGGCCGACGCCACCCTGCGCTTCGAGGACGTGAGCTTCGGTTACGACGACGACCGGGTGCTCGACGCGGTGTCCTTCGAGGCGCGCCCGGGCACGGTCACCGCGCTGGTCGGGCCGTCGGGCGCGGGCAAGTCGACCATCGCGGCGCTGGCCGCGCGACTGTGGGATGTCGAGGCGGGCGTCATCCGGCTCGGCGGCGTGCCACTGCCGGAGGTGGGCAGCGACTCGGTGATGGCGGCGGTGACCACCGTCTACCAGGAGGTGTACCTGTTCCCCGACACCGTGCGCTTCAATGTCGCGCTCGGCCGTCCGCAGGCCACCGACGACGAGATCTGGGCGGCGCTCACGGCGGCCCAGTGCGAGGACGTGGTGGCCGCGCTGCCCGACGGGCTCGACACCGTACTCGGGGAGGGCGGCTCGACGCTGTCGGGCGGTCAGCGCCAACGACTGTCGATCGCGCGGGCCCTGCTCAAGGACTCCCCCGTGCTGATCCTCGACGAGGCGGTCTCGGCCGTAGACCCCGATACCGAGGCCCGCATCCAGCAGGCACTCCAGACCCTCGCGGCGGGGCGCACGGTGTTGGTGATCGCGCACCGGCTCGAGACCGTGCGGCAGGTCGACCAGATCGTGGTGCTCGACCACGGCCGGGTCGAGGCCACCGGCACCCACACCGATCTGCTCGCGAGCAGCGCCACCTATCGACGGCTACTCGGCGAATCGGTGGACAGCGGGGAGGCCGATCCGGTGCCCGTCCACTGAACACACACCCATATTACCGGCGGGTAACTTATAGCCTAGTAGACTCCGCCCATGGGAAACACGTCTACCGGCGCCGTCGCCTTCATCCGCGCCAGCTGGCACAGCTCCATCGTCACCAAGGCGCACGAGGGCTTCCTCGCCGAGTACGCCGGGCTCGGGTTCGACCCGGCCGGAGTCGAGGTCTTCGATGTGCCGGGCGCCTTCGAGATCCCGCTGCACGCCCAGCGGCTGGCCCGCACCGGACGCTACGACGCGGTGGTGGCCGCGGCGCTGGTCGTCGACGGTGGCATCTACCGGCACGACTTCGTCGCCTCGGCGGTGATCGACGGCCTGATGCGGGTGCAGCTCGACACCGACGTGCCGGTGTTCTCGGTGGTGCTCACCCCGCACCACTTCCACGAGCACAGCGAGCACGTGGACTACTACACCAACCACTTCGTGACCAAGGGAGCCGAGGCCGCCCGCGCGGTGGCGAACACCCTCAGCTCCCTGCGGTCCCTGCCCACCGCGCGCTGACTCAGGCGAACTTCGTCAGGCAGGCCTGTTCGCCGTCGAGCACGCCGGTGCGGAACGCCTCGAGGCGCTGGTATCCGCTCGGCACCACCTCGCCGTTCACATCGGCGGCGGCCAGGCCGTCGGCGAGCAGGCCCGAGACGGCCTCGTCCAGGTCACCGGCCGACAGCCGCGGATCACTGCTGGGCTCACTGAGTTTCGTGGTGAGCGCGCCGGACAGGCACGCGGTGCGCAGACCCGCGCTCGCGGCGCCCGTGAGCGAGAGCCCACGGTCCTGCTGCACCGCCAGAGCGTAGCGGGACACGAACACCACCGCCGCGTTGTAGTCACCGGTCACCACCGCCGACAGCGACTTGTTCTGGGTCTCGGCGCCCTCCCCCGCGCGCGTGGCCATCGCGGTCAGATCGGTGCCGATGGTGTTGCTGCCCGGGCAGTAGGACACCGGCTCGGTGGTGGTGGTCGACGCGCAATTCCGGGTGACGCCGGTGTAGTCGAACTTCGGCGCGCTGCGCACGGGCATCGACTTGCCCAGCTGGGTCGCCAGGGTGCTCAGGTTCTCCTTGTCCACCGGCAGCTGCTGGTCGCGCTCATCGTCCTCGAAGGTGACCGGCAGTCCGGCCCGGCGGCTCTCGATCTCGTCCTTGTCGATGCCCTTGCAGGTCCCCGCGCCCTCGGTGTAGCCCATCTGCACCGCGGTGACCCGTTCGAAGGCCGAGCCGTGCACGGCGTTCGGGTCGTTGGGGTCGCTGTCGCGCACCGCCACGGTCGCGCCGAGCACGCCGTTGAGGCCGTCGGTGGTGTTGAGGGTGAAGTGCTCGGAGTTCCCCTCGGCGACGTGGCGCAGGAACACCCCGGCCAGGCAGTCGGCCTGCTGCTCCTTGACCAACGCGTCCATGGTGAGCCCGCGCAGCAGATCGGCCTGGGCCTGGATGGCGTGGCCGTACTCGTGGGCCAGCACCATCACCACCGACATCTCGTCGAACCGGTTGATCAGCAGCGGCAACAGCACCGAGCGATCCCACCCGATGGTGTGGTTGAGCGGACAGTACGCGGCGTTGACCAGCTGGTAGGTGCTGCTGAAGCAGAAGTCCACCGCCTCGGACTCCGGCGCCTTGGCCGACCACGAGATGTACTTCGAGGCGGGCTTGAAATTTCCGCGGAAGGTCTTGGAGTACTCGGTCTGCCAGAACTTCTCGATATCGGCGATGGCGTTGAGCGCGAGGGTGTCCACCGCGCCGCCGTCGCCGTTGTCGGCCTTCTTGTCGGTGTTCGCGGCGCCCGGACGCGGCCCGCTGGGCCCGTCGCCGGACGCCGCCCCCGCCACCTCCCACGGATTGTCGATGGCCGCGACGGCCTTGTCGCTGGCGACGGTGTTCGCCGAACAGCCGGTCGTCAGTATCCCGACGCTCACCAACGCCGCGGCCGCGGCAATGGCGAAGCGATGCTTGATCATGCGCTGATTCCTCCCCGGGAATGACGCGGACACGCGCGGTCCGCTGTCGAGCGCTCACATGCTAGTCGAGATCGCTCAGCGGTCCAGTCGGACCGTGGCCAGCACCGCCCGGTGATCGCTACCCGGAATGGTCAGCGCGCGTACCTGTTCGGCCACCCCACCGGCGACGAGGATGTGGTCGATCCCGATCACCGGACCCCACCGGCGATCGGCCGGGAAGGTCAGCAGCACGCCGTCGCCGGTCTGCTCCGCGGCCGCCGCGAACGGCCCGTCCAGCAACGCGCGATAGGCCGAATGATGCTGGGTGGCATTGAAATCCGCACCGACGACGGCGGGCCCGCTCACCCTGGCCAGGATCTCGTCGACCCGGCCCAGTTCGGCCTTCCACGCGTCGAAGTTCAGATTCGGCGGGATCGGATGGAAGGCGAACACCGCGATGTCGCCGCGCTGCGGATGCCGCATGGTCGCGGAGATGTTGCTCATGATGAAGCCGTCGTACTTCACGGTGTCGTGCAGCGGGTATCGGCTGTAGATCCCGGTGCCACCACCACCGGATCGCGCCGGTTCCAGGTAGACGTGCGGCAGCTGCTCCTCCAGCCCGGCCGCGCGCAGGCGGACGATCGCGTCGTCGGTCAGCTCGTCCACGGTGAGCACGTCGACGGCATGGTCACGCACGACCCCGGTCACCGCGACCGGGTCGGCCTGGCCGAAGAGCAGATTCGATTGCAGGACAACGAGTTCCGGACCGTCGGCGGCCCGACTGTCGGGCACGAACGGTGGGACCAGCGTCCACAGCACCCCCGCGAGCACCACCCCGGCCACGCCCGCGCTGCGCCACCTGCGGGCCGCCAGCAGCAGCACCACGCCGAGCACGGCGCCCAGCATCAACCACATCGCCCCCGAGGCCAGCAGCACCAGATTCTTCCGCTGCCAGTGCCCGACGTGCAGGATCAATCCCGCCACCGCCGCGCCCAGTGCGCCCCACCCCAGGCCGAGCAACGCCCGGTCCATCCATCTACGCATCATCGGGCCAGCCTATGCGGCACGATCCCAGGGCCCGCTGTGGTGGTTCTGAGGGATCTCTGAGGCCGACTAGAGCGGCAGACCCGCCTCGATCCAGTTGTAGGCCTGGATCTTGCGGGACTGCGGATCGTTGACGACCTGGTTGATCAGGTCGTTGATCTGGTCGGCCGACAGCGGATAGCCGTAGTGCTCGGCCGCGCCCGCCGAGGCCCACAGGGAGGCGAACAGGCCGGGGCCGCCGAGCAGGTGGGTCAGCGCGGTGGCGACCTCGTCGACGGTCCCGATCACCCCGTGTACCAGCGCGATCGCGATGTCCTCGTCACCGGGCAGCGCGCCGGGGGCCAGCGCGCCGGACTCGACCACCCGCTGGGCCAGCCAGGTACCGGGGATCAGCGGGTTCGGGCCGATGGCGTCGCCCAGGTAGTAGCGCCACTCCCCGGGATTGCCCTGGTCGAAGGCGTGGATGTAGAAGGTGCGGGTCAGCGCCCACAGCGCGATGTAGCGCAGCGCGAGCAGCTCGGGGCCCAGCTCGGGACCGCCCGATTCGGCGCGGTCCTTCTCCAGCAGATTCCAGGCGAAGCGGAACCAGACCTGTTCGGAATTGCCCACCCAGGTCGCGGGCAGCCGCTCGGCCAATGCCGCGACATCGGCGGCCGGGCCGTCGAAACCGAGGTCGCCGGAGGCTTCCACCCGCAGGTTGTCGACGTAGCCGCGCAGCGCGTCGACGGAGGTGAACACCGCGTAGCCGAGCTGGGCGAGCCGGGTGAGATCGGCGTTGGCCGGTTCGAACACCAGCACCACCGGCATGCCGACGCCCGGCTGCAGGCCGTCGGGCCAGAACGCCTCGGCGACGGCGAGTTCACGCCCGGTGATCGGATCGGCGACCTCGCTGTCGAGCAACGGGAAGCCGAAACCATCGGCCACCAGGTCCTCGACCAGCTCGTTCACCTGGTCCACCGCCGGGTCGCCCAGGGTGGCCCCGGCGACGCCGACATTGAGCAGGTTCGGCCGGTGCAGGGTGCCGGTGCGCAGTTGCTCGAGGAACGCGTCGGCCGCCGCGGACAGCAGCAGCCTGCGCGCGCGTAGGAACTCGCGGTAGTTCTCCACCCGCCACAGGTTCGGGTCGGCCGGAATCCACTGCGAGGCCAGCACACCGGGGTTGCGGCGCTCGACCTCGGCGAGGTATTCGGCCGGATCGCGTTCGCCCAGTTCGGTTTCCGAGTCCGGGCTGAGGAAACAGAAGTTGGCGATGGCGTTGATCTCGTTGCGCTCGTAGCCCGCGTCGCGCAGCGTCGTCTTGGGGAACAGGTAGTGCACCTGCACCGGCGTGCGCTCGCCGAACCGCGCGATCCCCAGTTCCGAGCCGGTGCCCAGATCGCGCGAACCGTCCACGCGGGTGAGCAGATACAGCAGCGGGTAGAACCGGGAGCCCCGGGTGGCGCCGGAGAAATCGTCGGCGCACAGGTCCAGCGAACCGCCGCGCAGGCGCTCCAGCGAGGCGATCAGCCCGTCGATCCCGCCGCGTTCGAGGGTCTCGTAGTCCTGCTGCAGGAAGGTCTCGGTGGAGCCGCTGAACCGGCCCCACAGCGCCTGGTGCACATACCAGTACAGCACCCGGTCGCGGTGCAGATCGTTGTCGAAGCGGCCGCCGTTGAGGAACAGCAGCCGGGTGATCACCGGAATGGCGTAGCGGCCCATCAGGACCCGGTCGTGGTCGAGGCCCAGCCGCGTGGCGACCGTGTCGAGGAAGGTGTCGACCTGCACGGCGGTGTCGCTGAGTGCCTGCTCGAACTCCGCGGGGGCCAGATCGCCGAGCGCGTCGAAGTGCGCGCGGCCGTTGCCCACCGCGATCACATTGCGCAGCAACCAGTCCAGGGTGAAGGTGTAGCCGTCCTTGTCCCAGCGGATCAGGTGGTCGCGCAGGTTGCCGCGCGCCTGCGGCCACTGCGCGCAGAGGGTGGCCAGCGCCAGGTCGCCCTTGGACAGCTTGGTGCCGCCGGAGTTGACCCGGTTGAAGATGTCGACCACCTCGTCGACGGTGCGATCCGAGCCGGTGATGGTCTCCACGTTGAACTCGCGATGGGTGATCTCGCGCAGCTTGTTGAGCCGGGTCAGGTAGACCGCCAACGTATCCGGGGACTCGTCGGGGAACCGGGACAGATAGTGCATCGGCCCCTGCGCGAACAGTTCGGTGATGTCGATCCAGGCCGGGCTGGTGTCGCGCCCCGGGATCTGGAACTCGAAGACCTCCCGCTCGACGTCGAAATGCAGGCCGGTGAACGCGATCGCGTCACCCTCGAAGAACGACGGCGCGCGCCCGCGCACAATGCCGTAGAGGGTGGTGATGCGCTGCTGACCGTCGAGCAGCAGCTGACGCAGACCCGAGCCGGTGGCGGTGCCGCGCACGGCGATGTCCTCGGACCCGGTCTCCCACACCAGCAGTCCGCCGACCGGATAGCCCAGATACAGCGACCGCATGAGCCCGCGCACCTGATCCCGGTTCCATACGTATCCGCGCTGGAACTCCGGCAGGAGGACCGCACCGGAGTCGATCTGGTCGAGCAGGTTGGACAGACGTGTCACGGCAGCCTTTCGATCGCGATCCGGTGGCGGCGAAGCGCCCCATCGTTGCACGGATCGTACCCACGAACACCGACACTCCAGCGGCCGAACGGAACTGAGGCGACCCTACCCGACTAGCGCGGGCCGGTCACCGCGTCGCGGAACTGCGGCGAGGCGTAGAACGGGGCCAGCCTGCGGCGCAGCACCGTGTCCAGATAGCCGCGCTCGTCGAGCTTTTCGAGCACCGAGGGGCCGAACCGCAGCGCCTCCTCGATCAGGTCCTCGCGGCTGACGCCGAGTTCGGCGAGCAGTTCGGTGAGCGGGGTGTCACCGTATTTGTCGAAGACGTGGTCGATACCCTCGTCGAGCAGCGCGTGGAAGTAGCTCGTCTCGCGGAAGGTGCGCCAGAACTCGAAGGTGAGCACCACCGCGTCCTCGACGTCGTCGGCCGAGACCAGGTCGCGAAAGGAGCCGACCGCGTCGCCGGTGTGCTTGCGCCAGGTCGCGCGGGCGCTGTCGAGCAGCACCTCGTCGGCGTCGCCGGTGTTGCCGCGCAGCACGAACCGCGCGCCGGTGCGGGTGAGCTTGCCGACGCCGTTCTCGATCGCGGGCAGCGCGGGCTCGGCCAGCCGCGAGAGCGCCCCGCGCAGGGTGCGGGTGAGTCCGCCGCCCGCCTGCTTACCGTCGTCGACGGCGGTGACCACCGCGCGCTGCACCGCCTCCACGCACGCGTCGACGGTGACCGGGCTCGACAGCACCAGCCGCACCAGCCGGTGGGTGACGTCCATGTCGGCCACCGCGTCGATCAGCTCGTCGAACCGGTGCGGGTCCACCACGTCGCCGACCTCGAGTTCGTCGTTGACGCGATGGTTGTAGAGCCGCGCGGCGATCTCGCCGACGAGCTCGGGGATGGCGCCCTCGACCGGGATCTGCACGGCGTACTTGTGCGCGACGTCCTTGATCTGCGTGCGGGTCACCGCTTCGGCCAGGGTCAGTTCCTCGGCCTCGTCGAGCAGGCCGTCGACCTCCTCCTCGACGAACTCGAAGAAGCTCTCGCGGCGCAGCAGCTGGTCCTTGGCGAAGGCCACGTGCGCGTCGAGGACCCGCATCGCCAGATCGAAGCCGTCCCCGTGCCCCTCGTTCTCACCCATGGTGCCCAGATTCGCACATCGCGCGCGGTGGCGTGCGGGAGGCGCTCGCAATCGTCGGAGGCGGTCGCGACACGCCCGGGCAGAAGCGGCAGACTCCGCCCAGATCGTGCTTCGGAAACTCCGTCTGAGCATTTTGCCGACGAGTATGGCATACTTGCTCACTGAGACTGGGCTGATCGCAAGTGATCGCCATGGCTCATCTACGGAAAAGACTTTCAAAAATCATGACTCAAGGCACTGTCAAGTGGTTCAACGGCGAGAAGGGCTTCGGCTTCATCGCCCAAGACGGAGGCGGCCCCGACGTCTTCGTGCATTACTCGGCCATCGGCGGCTCCGGCTTCAAGTCCCTCGATGAGGGTCAGCGCGTGGAGTTCGAGGTCGGCCAGGGCCAGAAGGGCCCTCAGGCTCAGGACGTTCGCGCCATCTGATTCCGGCGCACCGGTAGTCAAGCCCCGCACCCTCGGTGCGGGGCTTTTCTCGTTCCTACTCCCCGCCGAACACGCGCTCCACGACCGCCTTGGCGCGTCGGGTGATGCGCATGTAGTTGTCGAGGAACTCCGAACCGTCGTCGGTCGGCCAGCCCGCCACCCGCGCGACCGCCGACAGCAGGCGGCCCGGGCCGGGCAGCTGATCGGTGGCCTTGCCCTTCACCAGCACCAGCGCGTTGCGGGCCGCGGTGGCGGTGATCCACGATTCGCGCAGCAGCGCGACGTCCTCGGGCACGAGCAGGCCTTCTGCCTCGATGACGTCGAGTGATTGCAGCGTCGAGGTGTTGTGCAGCCCCGGCACCTCGTGGGCGTGGCGCAACTGCAGCAGCTGCACGGTCCACTCGATGTCGGCCAGCCCGCCGCGACCGAGCTTGGTGTGGGTCGCCGGGTTGGCGCCGCGCGGCAGCCGCTCGGCATCGACCCTGGCCTTGATCCGACGGATCTCGCGGACCGCGTCGGCCGAGACGCCACCGGCCGGGTAGCGGATCGGGTCGATGACGTGCAGGAAGCGCACGCCGAGATCCTCGTCGCCCGCCACCTGGTGCGCGCGCAGCAGCGCCTGCACCTCCCACGGCTGCGCCCACTGGTCGTAGTACGCCTGGTAGGCGGCCAGCGTGCGGACCAGGGCACCGTTGCGACCCTCCGGGCGCAGGCCCGCGTCGACCTGCAGCGGCGGGTCGGTGCTCGGCGCGCCCAGCAGGCGCTGCACCTTCTCGGCCACGCCGATGGCCCACTTCACCGCCGCGGTCTCGTCCTCGCCGGGGCGGGGATCGCAGACGAACAGCACGTCGGCGTCGGACCCGTAGCCGAGTTCCTTGCCGCCGAGTCTGCCCATGCCGATCACCGCGAAGTCGGCGGGCGCCGGGGCGCCGCGCTCGGCCTCCGAGGCCCGGATCACCGCCCGCAGCGCGGCCTCGAGCACCGCGACCCACACCGACGACAGCGCCGCGCACACCTGCGGCACGTCGAGCATGCCCAGCAGATCGGCCGAGGCGACCCTGGCCAGTTCGTGCCTGCGCAGCGAGCGCGCCGCGGCCACCGCGCGACGCGGATCGTCGTAGCGGGCGGCGGCGGTCTGGATGCCGCGCGCGACGTCCTCGGGTTGCGGGCCGAGCAGCTGCGGGCCGCCCGGTCCGTCGGCGTACATGCGGATGGTCTCGGGGGCGTTGATCAGCAGGTCGGGCAGGTACTCCGAGGAGCCGAGCACGATCATCAGCCGCTGCGCGATGGCTCCCTCGTCGCGCAGTTCGCGCAGGAACCAGATCTGGTCGTCGAGGCCCTCCGACACCCGACGGTAGGCCAGCAGACCCGCGTCGGGGTTGGGGGTGTCGCCGAGCCATTCCAGCAGGGTGGGCAGCAGCAGCGCCTGGATGCGGCCCTTGCGCGAGACCCCGCCGGTGAGCGCCTTGAGGTGGCCAAGGGCGTTCTCGGGGGCGGCGTAGCCCAGGGCGGCGAGCTGACGGACGGCGGCGTCGGGGCTCAGCCGCAGCGCGTCGGAGTCCATCCTGGCCACCGCGTCCAGCAGCGGCCGGTAGAACAGCTTGGCGTGCAGGCGCCGCACCCGCACCGCGTTGCGGCGGATCTCGGTGTCGAGCACACCCACCGCGTCCTGACGACCGTCGGGACGGATATGGGCGGCGCGAGCCAGCCAGCGCATCCCCTCCTCGTCGTCGGCGGCGGGCAGGGTGTGGGTGCGCTTGAGCCGCTGCAACTGCAGCCGGTGTTCGAGCAGGCGCAGGAATTCGTAGGAGGCGGTGAGGTTGGCGGCGTCGTCACGGCCGACGTAACCGCCCGCGGCCAGCGCGGCCAACGCCTCGACGGTATTGGTCACGTGCAGCGACTCGTCGACCCGCCCGTGCACCAATTGCAGGAGCTGGACGGCGAATTCGACATCGCGCAGGCTGCCCGCGCCGAGCTTGAGCTCGCGCTCGCGCATGTCGGCCGGGACCAGATCCTCGACGCGGCGGCGCATGGCCTGCACATCGGCGACGAAGTCGGGACGCTCCGAGGCCGTCCACACCATCGGCATCAGCGCGTCGCGGTACTGCTGGCCGAGGTCGAGGTCACCGGTCATCGGCCGGTTCTTCAACAGCGCCTGGAACTCCCAGGTGCGCGCCCAGCGCTTGTAGTAGGCCAGGTGCGAGTCCAGGGTGCGCACCAGCGCGCCCGCCTTGCCCTCGGGGCGCAGGGCCGCGTCGACCTCGAAGAAGGCCGAACCCGCGACGCTCATCATCTCCGCGGCCAGGCGGGTGGCGGTGGCGTCGGCCGGTTCGGCGACGAACACCACGTCGACATCGCTGACGTAGTTCAGTTCGCGCGCACCGCATTTGCCCATCGCGATCACGGCCAGGCGCACCGGCACCTCGCCGTTCTTGCAGACCCGCGCCACCGCGACCGACAGGGCGGCGGTGAGCGCGGCGTCGGCCAGATCCGACAGGTGCATGCCGACCACGGTGTAGGGCGGCACGGGCTCGTTCTCGACCGTGGAGGCCAGGTCGACGGCGGCCAGCAGCATCAGCTGATCGCGATACCGGCTACGCAGCAACGCGATCGCCTCCGGCCCGGCGATCCCGGCCCGGAACAGCATGGGTCCGGCATTCGGCCCGGTCTCGGGTTTCGCGTCGACGGCGTCGAGCAGATCGGCGATCAGTTCCTCGCGCGGCGGCAGTTCCGGGCGGCGCAGGACCTTCCACGCGGCGGGGGTGGCGACGAGATGGTCACCGAACGCGGTGGAGGAACCGAGCAGCCCGAACAGCCTGCCGCGCAACCGGGTATCGCCGCGGATGGCCGAATCCAGTTCGGGCCACCCGTCTTCCAGCGATTCGCGCAGCCGGATGAGCGTGGACAGCGTGAGATCGGCGTCGGGGGAACGCGACAACGCCCACAGCACGGGCACGCCATCGACATTGTCCCAGCCGAGCTCGCGCAGGGATGCCGCCGCTGTCGGTTCGAGAAGACCTAACCGGCCGACGCCGGGAACAGCGGAGCGGGCAGTCGGAGGCCGGACCATGCCGATAAAACTACAGGGTCCGGGCTACGAAGTCGTCACGCCGTCAGAGGCTCAGGTACTCCTTCAGTTCCCACGGGGTGACCTGGCTGCGGTAGTCGGCCCACTCCCGGCGCTTGTTGCGCAGGAAGAAGTCGAACACGTGCTCGCCGAGGGTCTCGGCCACCAGCTCCGAGCGCTCCATGGCCTGCAGCGCCTCGTCGAGGGTGCCGGGCAGCGAACGGAAGCCCATCGCGCGACGCTCGGCGTCGGTCAGGGCCCACACGTCGTCCTCGGCCTCGGGCGGCAGGGTGTAGCCCTTCTCGATGCCGCGCAGACCGGCGGCCAGCAGCACCGCGAAGGTCAGGTAGGGGTTGCAGGCCGAATCGGGGCTGCGGATCTCGACGCGGCGCGAGGAGGACTTGTTCGGCGTGTACATCGGCACGCGCACCAGCGCCGAGCGGTTGGACCGGCCCCAGGAGGCCGCCGTCGGGGCCTCGCCGCCGTGGATCAGCCGCTTGTAGGAGTTGACCCACTGGTTGCTGATCGCGCTGATCTCCGGGGCGTGCTCGAGGATGCCCGCGATGAACGAGCGCGCGGTGAGCGAGAGGTTGTTCGGGTCGTCGGGGTCGGCGAAGGCGTTGGACTCGCCCTCGAACAGGCTCATGTGGGTGTGCATGGCCGAGCCCGGGTACTGGGAGAACGGCTTGGGCATGAACGTGGCGCGCACGCCCTCGTCGATCGCGACCTCCTTGATGAGGTAGCGGAAGGTCATCACGTTGTCGGCCATCGACAGGGCGTCGGCGTAGCGCAGGTCGATCTCCTGCTGACCGGGGGCGCCCTCGTGGTGGCTGAACTCCACCGAGATGCCCATCGACTCGAGCGCGTCGATGGCGTGGCGGCGGAAGTTCGGGGCCGAGTCGTGCACGGCCTGGTCGAAGAAGCCGCCGTTGTCGGCGGGGACCGGGGCGCCGTCCTTGAGGTTGTTCTCCAGCAGGAAGAACTCGATCTCGGGGTGCACGTAGCAGCTGAAGCCCACGTCGGCGGCCTTGTTGAGCTGACGGCGCAGCACGTGGCGCGGGTCGGCCCAGGACGGCGAGCCGTCGGGCATGGTGATGTCGCAGAACATGCGCGCGGAGTGCTGGTGCCCCTTGGAGGTCGACCAGGGCAGCACCTGGAAGGTCGACGGATCGGGACGCGCGACCATGTCCGCCTCGGACACCCGCGCGAAGCCCTCGATCGCCGAGCCGTCGAAGCCGATGCCTTCCTCGAAGGCGCCTTCGAGCTCGGCGGGAGCGATCGCGACGGACTTCAGGTAGCCCAGCACGTCGGTGAACCAGAGACGGACGAAGCGGATGTCCCGCTCTTCGAGCGTCCGCAGCACGAATTCCTTCTGGCGATCCATACGGCGAGCGTAAGCACCTGGCGTTAAATCCGTGTTACATACACGCGTGGGTTTGCGTTCCGATCGCGGTGCGCGTGCCTCTCACCGGCCACGACGCCGTCCCGGGACCTCTCAGCATGTGAGATCGGAGGCGGGCGTGGTGAGTTCGACGAGGTAGTCGACGACCGCGTCGTCGAGGCAGCGGTCCCCCGCCACCAGCGCGGCGGTGTGCCGGTTGCCGCGGAAGGTGATCAGTTCGGCGCCCAACTGCTCGGCCAGGTCGACGCCCGCCTGGTACGGCGTGGCCGGGTCCTCGGTCGTCGAGACCACGATGACGGGGGGCAGGCCCGGCGCCGAGATGCGGTGCGGGGTGCTGGTGTTGGGAACCGGCCAGGACGCGCACAGTTCCAGGGGCGCGGCGCCGGTGCCCTTGCCGTCGTCGAGGAAGGGCGCGGCCTTGCGGTATTCGCTGTCCTGTTTGCCGGTGACGGCCGGGTCGGTGACGCGCGGGTCGTCGACGCAGCGGATGGCGTTGAAGGCGTCCTGGGTGTTGGCGTAGGTGCCGTCCTCGCGGCGGCCGTCGTACATGTCGGCCAGTTGCAGCAGGGTGTCGCCCTTGCCCTCGCGCAGTTCCAGCAGGCCCTGGGTGAGCACATTCCACAGGTCGTCGGTGTAGAGCGCCTGCTGCACGCCGGTGATGGCGTCGCCGTAGCTGAGCCCGCGCGGGTCGGCGGTGGCGGCCGGGGTGGTCTCCAGCGGCCCGACCAGCTCGCGGAACCGGGCCACGGACTGCGCCGGATCGGTGCCCAGCGGGCATTCGGCGTGGGTGGCGCAGTCGGCGGCGTAGGCGTTGAACACGCCCTGGAAGCCCGCGGCCTGGCGCAGCGATTCCTGGACCGGGTCCTGGGAGGAGTCCACCGCGCCGTCGAGCACCATGGCGCGCACGTTCTGCGGGAACTTCTCGGCGTAGGCCGAGCCCAGCCGGGTGCCGTAGGAGTAGCCCAGGTAGCTCAGTTTCGCGTCGCCGAGCGCGGCCCGGATGACGTCCATGTCCTGGATCACCTCGCGGGTGCCGACGTGGGCGAGCAGGTCGGTGCCGGTGCGTTCGGCGCAGCGACCCGCGTACTCGCGGTTGTCGGCCTCGGCGGCGGCGATGCCCTCGGGGGTGTTGTCCAGCGGGGGTTCGGCGCGTTCGGCGTCGGCCTGCTGCGGGGACAGGCAGACGATCGCGGGCAGCGACGAGCCGACACCGCGCGGATCGAACCCGACGCGGTCGAAGCGCTCGGCCAGCGGGGTGCGGTTGCCGATGCCGACCATCGACAGGCCGGACACACCCGGTCCACCGGGGTTCAACAGCAGCGAGCCGATCTTGTTCTTCCCGGTCGCCGGAATGCGCGACAGCGCGATCTGGGCGGTCTCGCCGTCCGGGCGCGCGTAGTCGACGGGCACGGTGACCCGCGCGCACTGGGCATTGGGTGGCAACCGGTCGTCCGGGCTGCCGTACTCCGCGCACGAACCCCACTCGACCTGCTGGTCGTAGAAGCGGTCCAGCCCGGCGGGCGGCGGGGGCAGCGGCGCGCTCGGGGCCGCCTGCTCGGCGGAGCAACCGGTGACGACCAGCGCGCAGAGCGCGCCGAGGGTGAGGACGAGCCGACCTCGCTGCACAGTGGCCCACCTTTCCGCGCCACCGGGGCGCACAGCACGATGCGCCCGATCCACACGAATGGGCTCGCTGTCACGGTAGCCGAGCCGTCGGTGTGACCGATCACACCGGCCGGCCCCTTAAGAGGCCCCGGGCGCGGGTGGCACACTGGATTCGTCAGAAAAACCCGGGGACCCGCTACGGGCCTCGAGGAACCAGACGAAAGGGACGATGATGTCCGTATCCGATGAGCAGACCCCTGCCTACGGTGCCGCTCCCGCCGAACCCGCCCCGACCGAGCAGCCTCGCCGCAAGACCCGCGTCCAGCATCTGCAGCAGATGAAGGCCGAGGGCCAACGCTGGTCCATGCTGACCGCCTACGACTACTCCTCCGCGCGCCTGTTCGAAGAGGCGGGCATCCCGGTGCTGCTGGTCGGCGATTCCGCCGCCAATGTGGTCTACGGCTACGACACCACCGTGCCGATCACCGTCGACGAGCTCATCCCGCTGGTGCGCGGTGTGGTCCGCGGCGCCCCGCACGCGCTGGTCGTGGCCGATCTGCCCTTCGGCACCTACGAGTCCTCGCCGCAGCAGGCGCTGGCCACCGCCACCCGCTTCATGAAAGAGGGCCTGGCGCACGCGGTGAAGCTCGAGGGCGGCGAACGTGTCGCCGAGCAGATCGCGCTGATCACCGCCGCGGGCATCCCCGTGATGGCCCACATCGGTTTCACCCCGCAGAGCGTCAACACCCTCGGCGGCTTCCGCGTGCAGGGCCGTGGCGACGGCGCCGAACAGCTCATCGCCGACGCCATCGCCGTGCAGGAGGCCGGTGCGTTCTCGGTGGTCATGGAAATGGTCCCCGCCGAACTGGCGGGCCAGGTGACCCACAAACTCACCATCCCCACCGTCGGCATCGGCGCCGGTGCCGACTGCGACGCCCAGGTGCTGGTCTGGCAGGACATGGCCGGATACACCAGCGGCAAGACCGCCAAGTTCGTCAAGCGCTTCGGCAACGTCGGCGACGAACTCCGTTCCGCCGCCGCCGCCTACGCCGAAGAAGTCCGCCAGGGCACCTTCCCCGGCCCCGAACACAGCTTCTGACCCGACCGCACCACCGGCCCTGTACCCGCGACCCCGAGGAGCAGTGGCCGGTCGCGGCCGGGCGAGCGTCCCAACAAACCCAACCCCGCACCCGCGACCCCGAGGAGCGGCGGCCGACGAAGTCGGCCGGTCGCGGCCGGGCCGCCGGTCAGGCGCCGTTGCGTAGGCGACGAAGGAGCAAGCAACGGCGCCTGACCGGCGGCCCCCAGGGGCCGCGACCTCGAGCGCGCCAGCGCTCCAACAAACACAGTGGCAGACTCGGGAGTGTCAGTCTCCGAGTAGTCAGAGGTATCGATGCCGCATCGTCGCTGGATTTCCCGAACCGTCTTTTCGCTGGCGGGAGCGCTCGCCGTCGCGGGTCTGACCGCCTGTGGCAGCGCGGAACCCGCCCAGGACGGTGCGGCGGGCACCACCACCTCGGCCGTCGCGACCACCACCACGGCCGCCAAGCCCGGTGACGTGGCCATCAGCGACGCCGCGGCCACCCAGCTGTGCGACATGATCCGGCCCGAGCTGTCGAACTTCCGGGTGCAGGGCCCGACGCTGGGCCGGTTCTCGCTCAACGCGATGGTGCACGAGTGGGCGCTGCGCAACGGCGGCATCAACGCCCAGGTGCTGGCCGACAAGGCCATCGTCGACCGGGTCACCACCGGTGCGTGCGCCGATGTCCGCACCGAGGCGCTCACCGCGCTGGAACTGCCGAATCTCGCTGCCGGACTGGCCTTCTGATGCGCGATCTCTACCCCGAGATCGAGCCGTTCGAGCACGGGCTGCTCGAGGTGGGTGACGGCCAGTCGGTGTACTGGGAGGTCAGCGGTGCCCCGGATGGCAAGCCGGTGGTGTTCGTGCACGGCGGTCCCGGCGGCGGCGCCGGGCCGCTGCAGCGGCGCTTCTTCGATCCGGCGGTGTACCGGATCGTGCTCTTCGATCAGCGCGGCTGCGGAAAGTCGGTGCCGCACATCGCCGATGGCGCGAGTCTGGAGACCAACACCACCGCGCACCTGATCGCCGATATGGAACTGCTGCGCGCTCGGCTCGGCATCGAGCGTTGGCAGGTGTTCGGCGGGTCGTGGGGCTCCACGCTCGGCCTGGCCTACGCGCAGGCGCATCCGGAGCGGGTCACCGAACTGGTGTTGCGCGGCATCTTCCTGTTGCGGCGTAAGGAGATCGACTGGTACTACAACGGCGCCGCGGGCAATGTCTACCCGGCCGAGTGGGAGAAGTTCCTCGCACCGGTGCCCGTCGAGGAGCGCGACGGCGACCTGGTCGAGGCCTATCATCGGCTGCTGCATGCCGACGATCCACAGGTCGCGCTGGATGCCGCGGTGGCCTGGTCGACGTGGGAGGGCGCGACGAGTTCGCTGCTGCCGCAACCGGATCGGATCGCCGAGACCGGCGAGGCGCGCTTCGCACTCGCCTTCGCCCGCATCGAAAACCACTATTTCCGGCACGGCGGATTCCTCGACGAGGGACAGTTGCTGCGTGACATCGATCGGATCGCCGACATCCCCGGGGTGATCGTGCAGGGCCGCCACGACATCGTCTGCCCGGCGGTCAGCGCGTGGGACCTGCACACCGCGTGGCCCGCCTCCACCCTGCACATCGTGGAGGACGCGGGACACACCGCGCACGAGCCCGGCATCACCCACCACCTGGTGACGGCGACCGACGCGTTCGGGAAGCGAGACTGAATCATGGCGACCACGGCTGCGACCGCCCTGCGCGACGCCCTGCGCGAGGACATCGATCGGCTGCTGGCCGCCGAACCCGACGTGCGCGCCGACGCCGACGACTCGGTGCACCAGATGCGAGTGGCCACCCGACGGCTGCGCAGCGTGCTGCGCTCCTATCGCGCGCTGTTCACCGGCGACCACTCGAAAACCACCGCGCGCGAACTGAAGTGGCTGGCCGACATCCTCGGGGTCGCCCGTGACGCCGAGGTGCGCGCCGCCCGCTTCAAGAACCTGCTGCGCGACCACGACGACGTCCCGGTCGAGGTGATCCGGGCACTGGTGGGCGCGTCCCGGCACGTGTACGCCACCGGCCACTCCGAGGTCCTCACCACCCTCGACGGCGACCGCTACCGCCGCCTGGCCGACACCCTCACCGACTGGCGCACCGATCCCCCGCTCACCACCGACGCCGCGGACACCGATGCCGCCAGCGCCTTCGAGCGCGTGCTACGCCGCGACCGCAAGCGGCTGCGCGCCCTGGTCCTCGCCGAACCGACCGCCGCCCCCGCCGACCGCGTCGAGCTGCTGCACGACATCCGCAAGGGCGCCAAGCGGCTGCGCTATTCCTGCGAGGCGGCCAGCGAGGTGCTCGGCGACGCCGCCGCCGATCTCGGCACCCGGGCCAAGCGCCTGCAGACCGTCCTGGGCGATCACCGCGACGCCGTCGAATCCCGCGAGGCCATCCAGGCCGCCGCCGCCGAGTTGGCCCCCACCGGCGCCACCCTGTTCGAGCTGCTGGCCGACGCCGAGGAAGTCGCCGCGGGCCAAGCCCTGGCCCGCTACCCCGCCGCCGCCGCCTTCGTCACCGGAACTCCCTGAGACAGAGCCGAATTCGCCGCCTCCCGCGCTACCCGGACGGGGCGGCTCCGGTTCCCGCCGGACGACGTCGTCGACGCACCGCGACCACTACCGCCCACACCGCCGTCGCGGGCAGGGCGACCGCGAGAACCAGGATCGCCGGATACAGCAGCGCGGGCAGCATCATTCCGAACGCACCGAGCAACACCCCCACCGCGATCTCACGAGCCCGACCGCCGACCCACAACGCCACCCCCCAGCCGAGGACGAACACCAGCCAAACCGGCATGCTCACCTCCGGCAGGACCACGTCCTGCCCGGCCAGGGCGTAGAGCGCGGCCAGGGTGAAAACGACCGCCACGGTGCCGAAGCTCCACGGCCCGAAAGCCCTCAACTCCTCCTGCACGTCCTCGATCTCGGTGTCGTTCATCCGTCTACCCCAGGATTCCGACGCCGACACCGACCACCACGTTCAGCCCGCCAGCGGCCAGCAGCCCCGCTGCGATCCCCCGCGCCACCTCCCGCCCGTCCCAGCGCCGCAGCACCATCGCCACCGGCACCGCGACCAGAACACCGGTGAGCGACCCGACCGGCAACGCCCACCGCTCCGGCAGACCGGTCATGCCGTCCAGCAGCGCCGCGGCGAGAAACGCCACCGCGTAGGCGAGCACGGCGAACACCACCACCGCGAGAGTCGCACTCATCCAGTACCGCTGGTCCGGCGGGATCAGCGCGCTCATCCCAGTGGCATATCGCTCGGGGTGATCTTGCGGACCACGGGTGGATCGTCGACCCCACCGGCTGTGGTGCCGGGCAGATCGTAGGTGCCCGGATAGCCCGGTCCCGGGTCGCCTTCGGGGAACTGCTGGATGGCCTTGAACTTGTCGAAGACCTTCATGTCCGAGCCCGGGACCTCATGGTGGAAAGGCAGATTCGCGACCGGCCCGTGTTCGCCGCCGGTCACCGCCGGGTCGATGGCGATCTCCTTCACGCTCCCATCCTGACGTTCCTGGTACACCTCGAGGGAGGGATAATCGGTACGGGTGCCGTGTACGGTGACGTCCGCACCGTTCTGGCCCGGCACGAAGACCACGTCGCCGTTGACCGTCCAGATGCCGGACGGATCGGGCGAATGCGGATTGCCCGCGTCATAGTCCACGCGTACCGACCCGTCGGCGGCCTGCCACACCGTGGCCTCGGGCGCTTTGACATCCACCTCGCCGTTGGTCGAGACCGACGGATTCTGCCGCACGACGACGATGCCGTTCTCGTAGTCGACGTAGGTGGTCACCCGGGCGTGCTCGGGATCGAAGTTCGGATCGTTGGTGCGGTTGTCGCCCAGGTCCTTCGGGACGTTGAAGACCTTCTCCTGCTCGATCCACTGCGAGGTACGTACCACACCCTGCCCCGGCACCGGTTCGATGCGCACGACCTTGATCTCGGCGTCGACACCCTTGTATTTGGGGTCGGTGCTCTCGGGGTTCAATGCCAGGGCGGTCTCCCAGTCGACATTGCTGGACGGGTCGCGACCGAACACCTTGCGGAAGGCCGCCGCCGACGCCTCGCGACGAGCCGAATCGTTCATCGGGGCCGAGCTGATCGGCACCTCGGTCTGGATCGGGGAGTCGCCCTCCGGCAGTCCCGCGAAGGCCTTCTCGACGGCGCTCGTCACCGTGTCGGCGGCGGTGCGCGCGGCTTCCAATGTCTGTTTCACCGACGCGGTGGCGGCATCGGCGTCGACCTGCAACGCCCCAGCTGCGGTCGTGTACGACGACGCGTCGGGTAGCTGGGAGAGCAGGGTCTGGTGCGTGCTCGCCGACAGGCTGACGGTGCCGTCCTCGGCGACCGTGTAGCCCTTGCCCTCCGCGGTGCGGATGGCATCGGCCAGCGCGGTGCGGGCGGCGTCGAGGGAGTCCGCCCCGGATCGTGCCGCGGCGGCGCCGTCCTGGAGCGCGGCGAGGAACGTCCTGGTAGTGGTGCGCCGTTGCTCGTGGGCGGCCCGCATCGCCTCTGCGGCACTCCCCTGCCAGAAGTCGCGACCGGCGTCGACCGCGCGGTGGTTCGCATCATCGAAGGCGGCGAGCTTGCCCGCCTGCGCCGACCAGGTGTCCCCACGCGCGGTGAGCGTCGCCGGTCGCCAGGCCAGTACCTGTGTGGTGGTGAGTGTTCCCGCCGTCTGCTGCGCGGTACTCACGCCGAGTTCTCCCGGTGTGCGCCGACAGTCATCGTGCCCCCCTTTTTCGTCCCGGAACCCCTTCGGCGGCCACTATAACCACGGGCACCGACAGACGGGCGGCGATGATCAGGGGACGTAGGTGAAGGCGAGGGTGCGGGTGGTGGGGTCGGCGGCGGTGAGGCGGGCGCGGACGGTGTGGCCTTCGGGGGGTTCGCCGGTGCAGCGGGCCAGGATCGGTGGGGTGGCGACGAAGATCTCGGCGTCGCGGGAGCCCTCGGCGGCGCGTAGGACGACCGCGTCGAAGTCGGTGCCCACGCGCGGGCGCAGCACGGTGGCCTCGGTCAGGTCGACGCAGGCGCGGTCCACCTTGCCCGCCACGGCGTCGGTGCGGCGCATCGTGTCCACGGCCGCGGCCAGCCCGTCGCTGACCCATCGCGGCACCTCGGTGCCCGCGCAGTAGGCCAGGCAGATCTCGGTGGTGAAGCGGTCGGCCAGGCGCCGCAGCGGGGCGGTGACGTGGGCGTAGGGGGCGCCGATGGCGCTGTGGGTCAGCCGATCCGGACCGAGGTCGTCGAGCCCTTCCAGCAGCGTGTAACCGGCACCGCGCAGCAGCGTGGTGGCCTCCGACATCAGCACCAGCGACTCCGCCGAGTTGGCGTCGAGCCCGGCCAGGAACCGGCCGACCGGAATCGCGTCGGGCCAGGTGAGGCCGAGCGCGGCGGCGGTGCGGCGCATGGACTCGACGGCGCCCGGCGGGGGCGGTGGCATGGTGCGCAGCAGGCCGAGCGGAGTTCCCTGGTGCGCGAGCATGATCCGGGCCGCGCACATGCCGGTGAGCAGGGAGACCTGTTCGTTCCAGTCGTCGGCCTCGGTGCGTGGTTCCAGTTCCAGCCGCCAGTTCTCGCCGTCGCGCACCACGTCCTGGGCGGGCAGGCGCAGCGAGATGGCGCCGCGGTCGAAGCCGTCCTCGATGCGCAGCTTGCCGAATTCGGGCAGCGCGGCGATCGAGGGATGGAGGGTGCCCGCGTCGGCGTCGGCCTGCACTCCGGCGTAGTCGAGCCGGGCGCGCGAGCGCACCAGCGCGCGGGTCACGGTGGCCGAGCGGGGCACGGCGGCGGCGTCGAGCTCGATCGTCCACAGGGCGGCGGGGCGGTCGCGTTCGGGCAGCAGACTGGCGGTGTCCTCGGACAGTACCGGCGGATGCAGCGGCACGGTGCCGTCGGGCAGGTAGAAGGTTTGGCCGCGGGCCAGGGATTCGCGGTCGAGCGCACTGTCCGGCACGATCACCGCGCCCAGATCGGCGATGGCGTAGTGCAGGGTGAAGCCGGTGTCGGTGCGGATCAGGCACAGCGCCTGGTCCAGATCCAGCGCGCCGGGTGGGTCGATGGTCACGAACTCGATGTCGGTCCGGTCGACCCGGGTGCCCGCGAACGCGTCGACCGCGTCGCGGGCCTCCGAGACGGCCTCGGCCGGATAGTCCGAGGCCAGCCCGAATTCGGAACGGATGGCGCCGAAGTCGACCGGCGCCGAGACGATCCGCGGATGGAGTTCCATCCGTGCAGCGTATTACTGCAGTGCCAGCATGGTCCCGTTGAGCTGGTCGAACGGGCCGTACACGGTGAAGGTGACCCGGCCGTTGGGCACGGTCGAGGACACCGCGGCCGCGGCGTCGAGCGCCTGGCCGAAGGAGGCCGCCGAGGGGTGCGGCAGACCCGCGACGGTCAGGCCGAACCGGGTCTGGTGGACCCAGGCGGTATCGGAGGGGCTGAGGTCGACCTGGACCCCGCCCGCCAGCGGGGTCACCGCGACCGCGCTCGCCGAGCCCGCGCCCAGCGAAGTGAGCACCGCAGCGGCTCCGGCGATCAGTGCACCGGCGACAATGGAACGAACTACCCGCATGTGAATGTGACCTGCTTCCACGATCGAATGTGTTGGACTCGCCACGATCGGCGGCGAGCCGGACCGACGGCGAACACTCTATGACCTCCCTCACGTTCCCGGCGAGTTCCTGCGCATTTTCACCGACCCGACACACGTTCGGCGGCAGTTGTTACTGTGTCGGCGGCACCCCCGGCAGACGCCGGGGCCGTGCAGCACCCACTTCGATAAAGGGGAGTTCCGAGCGTATGTCGTCGCTGCTTTTCGATTACCTGTTGCCGATCCTCGGCCCGGACCAGGCTGCGTACTGGGCCCAGCTGCTGGTGATCAACCCCGCATAGCTGACGCCGAACAGATCTTCAACCTGTCGCCTCCCGTTCATCCGACGGGAGGCGGCGCGTTTTCCGGGGCATTAGCATCCCGCTGCGTGAGTAGAACAACCGCCGCCCTCGCGGCCAGTGCCACCGTCTTCGCCCTGCTGCTGGCGGGCTGTGGCGACGATTCCGCGGCCACCGAGCCCGCATCCACCACCGCCGCCCCCACCGCCCAGCTCGACGCGAGCAAGGCGGGCATGTTCGTGGTGAGTTACCGCAACGCCTTCCCCAAACTGGCCGAGGGCCGCGACGACGCCGCGCTGAGCGGACTGCTCTCGAAGACCTGTGCCGACATCACCGCGGGCAAGTCCAAGGACGATGTGGTCGCCGGGATCGAGAAGAACGCGAAGAACGGCGCCACCGCCGCGACCACCGAAGAGGCGCAGGCGATCTACGAGATGTCCAAGCTGATGTGCTGAGGCCGGTTCCGGCACACGCGAGGCGGCGCTCCCCGAGTGGGGAGCGCCGCTTCGTCGTTCGAGGGCGGACGAGTCGGCCTGTAAGCCGGATCCTGTCCCCGGTTCACACCGGGTGGCGACCATCCATCTGGACACACCGTCGCCGGGTGCCTCGAGCGGTCCACCCGCAGGCTCGGGCGAGCAGCCCTCGAACACCTGCGCAGCCGCACCGCGAGGTGCGACCTTCGACCTTGCTCCGGGCGGGGTTTACCTAGCCGCCCCGGTCACCCGGGGCGCTGGTGCGCTCTTACCGCACCGTTTCACCCTTACCGCGCTCGCGCGCGGCGGTTTGTTTTCTGTGGCACTGTCCCGCGGGTCGCCCCGGGTTGCCGTTGACAACCGCCCTGCTCTGTGGAGTCCGGACTTTCCTCGGCCACGGGCAGCGACACTGTGTGCCCGTTCCCGTTGCCGCGGTCGCCCGGCCGACTCGTCCGCCGCTACAGCCTACTCGGTACGGTTAGCTCTCATGGAACGTGTCGACGTCAGTTTCCCCTCGGGTGACCAGCAGTGCGCTGCCTGGCTCTACCTGCCCGACGGTGCGCCCCGGCCGCGACCGTTGGTGATCATGGGACACGGGCTGGGGGCAACCCGCGAAATGGGGTTGGATCGGTATGCGCGGCGGTTCGTCGCGGCGGGGATGGGGGTGCTGGCGTTCGACTACCGGCATTTCGGGGGCAGTGAGGGCGCACCGCGCCAGCTGCTGCACATCGCCCGGCAGCGGGAGGACTGGAAGGCCGCGATCGCCTACGCGCGCAGCATCCGTGGCTTCGACGCCACCCGGATCGCGCTGTGGGGCACCTCCTTCGGCGGCGGGCACGTGCTCGCGGTGGCCCCCGACGACGACTACATCGCCGCGGTGGTCGCGCAGGTGCCGTTCACCAGCGGCTGGGCCTCGTCGATGGCCAAGGGCCCGATCAGCCTGACCAAGGTGGCCACCATCGCCGCCACCGACCTGCTGGTCGGCCCGATCCGGCGCAAGCCGATCGGCATCCGGCTGGCCGGGCGCAAGCGCTCGGCCGCGCTGATGAGCGCCTCGGACGTGCCGGAGGGCTACGGCAGACTGGCCGAGGAGAGCGCGACCTACGAGCCGAAAGTCTCGGCGCGGGTGGCGTTCTCGACGCTGTTCGACGCGCCGGGTCGCCGGGCGAAAGCGGTGAAGGTCCCGGTGTTCTACGCGATCGCCGAACACGATTCGATCGCCCCGGCCGCGCCCACCCGTAAGGCGGCCGAGCGCACCAAGCACGCGGTGGTCAAGCAGTATCCGGTGGGCCATTTCGACGTCTACTTCGACGACGTCTTCGAACAGGTCGTGCGCGACCAGACCGATTTCCTGGTCTCGATCCTGCGCCCCTGAACGACAACGGGGGCGCGGCAGCCAGGTTCGGCCGCCGCGCCCCCGCCGGGTTCGTCGCTCAGATGGGCTGGAAGCCCGCGCCGACGCCACCCGCGCGATTCAGCACATCGAGGATGACCTGGATGGGCTGGAAGTAGGCGGGCGAGTGGATCGGGTTCGCGCCGCCCGTGCACGGGACGTCGAAGTCGATCGGGCCCAGGCCGGTGAGCCGACCCTGGTTCATGCCGACCAGGCGATCGCCGACCACGACCGGGCCGCCGGAATCGCCGGGCTGCGAGCAGTACTGGTTGATCGAGGTGCCCTCGAGCTCACCCCACACCACGCCGCAGCTGCGACCGCTGGTGCGGCCGTCCGAGCACACCGTGGTGCCGGGTCCGGGCGCCGCGCCGATCCCGGCGACGGTGGTCTGGCCGACGGTGCGCACGGGCAGCACCTTGGCCGCGTCCAGTTGCAGGACCGCGAAGTCCAGGTATTCGCCGTCGTCGGAGAAGGCGACGGTGCCGATCACCCCGGCGTGCAGCGCCTGCTCGGCGCCGACCCTGGCACCGGTCGGGGCGCAGTGTCCGGCGGTGATGCCGACGAGCCTGCCCGCGTTGTCGTGCCCGATGGTGGTCAGCGAGCAGCCGGAGTTGTTGTCGAAGACGATGCCCGAGGCCGCGCCGAGCACCACGCTCGGATCGGCCGACACACCACCCGCGCCCGCGGATGCGGTGAGCGCCCCCGCGATGGCCGCCGCGAACGCCGCCATCCGTAGAAACCTCATCAAGTACCTTTCTCGATGGCCGCGGCATTCCGCGCGCCCGTGAACCTTTCGGGGGCGCGGGCGTGATCGTTACGCGGCCGCAGGCCAGCGCCGACCGTACCCCGTGGGGGTGGTCGCGGCTAACCGACCAGGTACGAGGTGTCGTTGACCAGCCGCACCGAGGCGCCGCCGTCGGGGTAGAACTCGGCCACGCACAGCGAGGCGAGGTCGAGGTGCAGGCGGTACAGCAGTGACGGGCCGACGCCCAGCGCCAGCTGGAGCAGGGTCTTGATCGGGGTGACGTGACTGACCACCACCACGTTCTGCCCCGGATACAGCGCGACCAGATCGCGCCGCACGCCCTCGATGCGCTCACGCACCTGATCGAAGCTCTCCCCGCCGGGGGCGGGCAGCGACGGGTCACCCAGCCAGGCGGCGTGCAGGTCCGGATCACGCTGGGCCGCTTCGGTGAAGGTGAGTCCTTCCCAGTTGCCGAAATCGGTCTCGGTGAGTCCGTCGAGGACGCGCACGCCGACACCGAGCGCGGTCGCCGCGGCCTCGGCGGTGGAGCGGGCACGCTGTAGCGGCGAGCTCACGACGGCCGCGATGTCGCCCTTGGCGGCCAACATCTTCGCCGCGCGCTCGGCCTGTTCGCGGCCCAGATCGGTCAGCGGCGGGTTGCCGCGACCGGAGTAGCGGCGCTCCACCGAGAGCGCGGTCTGGCCGTGGCGCAGCAGCAGCAGGCGGGTGGGCCTGCCCACGGCGCCGGTCCAGCCAGGTGACGAGATGGGGTGGGCGGCGGCGGTTTTCGCTACCTCGGTCGACCGGGGCGCGGGCGCCTGGTCGCTCGGCGTGTGGCCCGCCGCCACGGCCTCACGGACCGTGCCGACGAGCGCGCCGTCGTCCATCGCCTCGTTGGCCAGCCGGTCGGCGTGGGAGTTCTGCGCGCGCGGGATCCAGGTGAAGTCGACCCGATCGAATCCGGCGACGAGCGCGCGAGCCTGTTCGGCGAGCGGGATCATCGACGCGTGCTTGACCTTCCAGCGTCCCGACATCTGTTCGACGACGAGCTTGGAGTCCATCCGCACCCGGACCACCCGGGCGCCGAGTTCGGCCGCGGCCGCCAAACCGGCCAGCAGACCGCGGTATTCGGCCACATTGTTGGTGGCCACGCCCACGTATTCCCTGCGCTCGGCCAGCACCCGCGCGTGGTCGGCGTCGAAGACGACCGCGCCGTACCCGGCCGGGCCGGGATTGCCGCGCGAACCGCCGTCGGCCTCGACGATCACCTCCGTCGGTGACACCTCAGAGCCCGGATTCCTTGGTGCGCACCATGATCGCGCCGCACTCGGGGCAGCGCAGCACCGCCTCGGGGGCGGCCTTGGCGATGCGCTGCATCTCGCCGCGGTCGATCTCGATCCGGCAGGCGCCGCAGCGGCGGGCCTGCAGCAGGGCCGCGCCGACGCCGTGGGCCGCGCGCTGCTTGTCGTAGACGGCGAGCAGGTCGTCGGGGAACAGCCCGATCAGCCCGTCGCGGTCGGTCTCGCAGCGCTGCTGGGCCACGGCCAGGTCGGCCATCGCCTCGTCGCGCAGGCGTTCGGCGTCGGCCAGGTCCTGCTCGGCCTTGCTGAGCCGGGCACCGGCGTGATCGTGGTCGGCGGCCATCGCCTCGCGCTGTTCCATCACGGTCAGCAGCTCGTCCTCGAGCACCGAGCGGCGCCGCTCCAGGCTGCCCAGCTCGTGCTGGATCTCGGAGAGCTGCTTGGCCGCGACGGTGCCGGAGGTGAGCATCGCGCGGTCGCGGTCCTCGCGCTTGCGGACCGCGTCGACCTCGCCCTCGAGCTTGCGGATGTCACGATCCAGGTCGTCGATACCGATCTCCACCGCGACCGCGGCGTCCTTGTAACCGGTGCGCTCGGCGGCCAGCCGGGCCACTTCCCGCTGTTCGGGCAGCGCGGTGCGCCGGTGGGCGATCCGCGTCAGCTCGGCATCGACGGCGGCGAGCTGCAACAGCTTGGACTGGACCGACGGTTCGACATTCAACGCGCACGAACTCCTGAACACGGTGGACGGATGGGTTGGTCAACCGTACCGCGCCGAGGGGGGTGGTCATGCCGGGACCCGAAGGAGTCGGGGGTGGGAGGGAACCGATCGGCTCGCTGGTGCGTCCAAGTCCGTGTGACCTCCTCGACGCCCGCCACTGACGTGGTCCTGCCCTTGCGCCCGCACGTGTTCGATCCCCTGGGCGAGCAGCGGCAGCTCCAGCTGACCCTGGCCACCGCGCTGCCCCCGGTATGCCTCGTGCACGGACGACCGGCGACCGGGCCCAGGGACGAGAACCTCCGCTTCTGGGGCAAGCCGGGCTCCTATCGTCAGGAGGGATTCGGCCGGTTGTTCTACGAGACGATCAAGAAACTCGTCCTCGGCCGCCTCGTCATCGACTGCAACGAGCCCACCGCCGTGGTCAAGGCCACCTGGCCGGAATGCGAGCGGTGTGCCGCCCGCAGCGACACACGTGTCAAGACACTGATCGCCTACTACGTCTGCAGTCTGTTCCCGCTGGTGCTGGGCGGGGGCCTGTATCTGGCCGCGCCCTCCTCGTTCGCGGTCCTCTGCGGGGCCGCGGGGATCCTGGTCCTGATCTTCGCGGTGGGTCTGGGCCCGGTGTTCTTCGCCCGCATGGACCGCTACCTCGTGGCCACGATCGCGCCCGACGCGGGGTCCGTCACGCTGCGCGTCCACCCCGATTTCGCCCATGCCTGGTCCGGTCCGCGACAACCGTACCGATGAGGCGGTCAGCCGGTGACGGTCCAGGGGTCGGTGCGCAGGGTGGAGACGCGGGTGGTGAGGGTGGGGAGGGCAGTGCGGACGAACTGTTCGGCTTGGGCGCACCAGGGGAACTCGGTGGCCCAGTGGGCGGCGTCGATGATGGCGGGGCCGCCGCGGCGCAGGTGTTCGTCGACGGGGTGGTGGCGCAGGTCGGAGGTGAGGTAGGCGTCGACGCCCGCGCGGATCGCGGCGCCGAGGTACGAGTCGCCCGCGCCGCCGCAGACGGCCACGCGTTGGACGAGACGGTCGGGATCACCGGCGGCGCGTACGCCCCAGACCGTGCGAGGCAGCCCGGCGCCGACGCGTTCGGTGAAGGCGCGCAGGGTCTCGGGTTCGGGCAGTTCGCCGATGCGGCCGATGCCGAGCGAGGACGGCAGCGGCGCGCGTTCGGTGACGTGATAGGCCGGTTCCTCGTAGGGATGCGCGGCGCGCAGGGCGGCCAGCACGGCCAGGCGCGAAGTCGGCGGGGCCACCACCTCGACCGCGTCCTCGCTGACGGTCTCGACGGTGCCGATCGTGCCGATCGCCGGGTTCGCGCCCGTCACGGGCCGGAACTGGCCGGTGCCGGTGGTGTACCAGGCGGCCTCGCGGTAGTCGCCGATGGCACCGGCGCCCGCGGTGAACAGTGCCGACATCAGCGAGGCGGTGTGGGTGCGCGGGACCTGGATGACCCACTTGTCCACGGGGACCATCGGTTTGGGGTCGAGCGGGCCGGTGACGGTGAGGCCGACGGCGGCCGCGAGCGCGTCGGAGACACCGGGGTCGGCGGAGTCGGCGTTGGTGTGCGCGGAGAACAGGGCGCAGCCGGAGCGGATCAGGCGGTGCAGCAGCGCGCCCTTCGGGGTGTCGGCGGCGACGGTGTCGACCCCGCGCAGCAGCAGCGGGTGGTGCACGACCAGCGCCTGCGCGCCCCAGGTGATCGCCTCGTCGACCACGGCGGCGGTGGCGTCGACGGCGAAGACCACCTTGTCGACCCGCTGGGTGGGGTCACCGCAGACCAGTCCCACCGAATCCCACGACTCGGCCAGCTTCGGCGGATACGCCGCGTCGAGCACCCCGATCAGTTCGGCCAGGTCGGTCACCGCTGTCTCCTTCGTTCCACCCGGATCGCCGTCATCATCCGCGCACCGAACCCGGTGCGGCACAAGCATGGTCGATCACCCCGAGGTGCGCACCGGTGTACGGAATCCTGACGGTCCCGTTCAGCGGGTGGCGCCGAGCGCGCGGTGGGGTCACCACAGCGCCGTGCGGAGGGCGTCGATGAGTTGGTCGACCTCGGCCGGTCCGCGGACCGCCAGTCGCAGGTGATCCGGGCCGAGGCCGGGGAAGGTGTCGGCGCGGCGCACGGCGATGCCGCGATCGGCGAGACGTTTGCGCAGCAGGGCGCCGTCCGGGACGCGCAGCAGCAGGAACGGACCGGTCGCCGGGGTGTGGACGTCGAGGCCGAGGCTGGTGAGGCGCGCGATCATGGCGGCCCGGTCGGCGGCGATGCGCTGGGCGTAGCGGCGGGACTCGGCGACCGCGGCGGGTTCGGCGGTGGCGGTGATGGCCTCGAGTTGGAGGGTGCCCAGCGGCCAGTGCGGGCGACCGTGCGTCAGCCGGGCCAGCACCTCGGGCGCCCCGAGGGCATACCCGCAGCGCAACCCCGCCAATGCCCACGTCTTGGTGAGGCTCCGCAACACCAGCACATCCGGCGCCCGCAGACCAGCCAACGACTCCGGGTCACCCGCGGCCGCATCGTTGCTCGGCTCGCCACCCGGGACTGCGTCTTCGCTCGGCTCGCCACCCGGATCGCCCGGCGACCGCGCTGGGCGGCCTGCCTCGGCCGCGCCACGCGTCGGGCCACCGCAGGGTCGCGGCGCAGCGCCCGAAGGGCTGGAACCGGCGCGCACCGGGCCACCCGACGATCCGAGGGACGAAGGGGCCGGACCGGTCGGGAGTACCGCGTCGGCGAAGGCCTCGTCGACGACGAGGAGGCGGCCGGGGCGGCGCAGGGCGTGCAGGGTGTGCGACGGGTGCAGGACCGAGGTGGGGTTGGTGGGGTTGCCGAGGACGACGAGGTCGGCTTCCTCGGGGATCAGGGCCGGGTCCAGGGTGTAGGGGCGGGGCAGGATCACGCGGGTGACCGGGACGTCGGCGTCGCGCAGGGCCAGTTCGGGCTCGGTGAAGGACGGGTGGACGACGGCGGCCAGGCGCGGGCGCAGGCGGGGCAGCAGGGCGAAGCCCTCGGCGGCGCCCGCCAGCAGCAGGACCTCGTCGGGGGCGCGGCCGTGGCGGGTGGCGACGGCGGTGCGGGCGGCGAGGTCGTCGGCGGCGCCGGGGTAGCGGCCGAGGTCGGCCAGGCGCGCGGCCAGGCGCTCACGCAGCCAGGGCGGCGGGGCCAGGCCCTGGACGTTCACGGCGAAGTCGAGCATGCCCGAGCGCGCGTCGACGTCGCCGTGGTGGCGCAGCATCGCGGGGTCGACCGAGTCCTCGAACACAACTGAACACCCTACGTGGCGCCGTTTCGGCGGCTCGGGCGACAATGGGTCGCGTGGGAGCGATTCACGTGACGTTTGTCTGTACCGGGAACATCTGTCGCTCGCCGATGGCCGCGAACATGTTCGCGGCGCATCTGTACCGGGCCGGTCTGGCGAACCGGGTACGGGTCACCAGCGCGGGCACCGGCTCGTGGCATGTCGGCGATCCGGCCGACCCGAGGACCGAGGCGACCCTGCGCCGGGCCGGATACGCCACCGAGCACGTCGCGGCCACCTTCGGCGACGAGCACCGCGACGCCGACCTGATCGTGGTCCTCGACACCGGCCACGACCGCGAACTGGCCCACCGTGGCGTCCCCACCGAACGACGCAGGCTGCTGCGCAGCTTCGATCCCGCCGCCGACGGCGTCGACGTGCCCGACCCCTACTACGGCGACCAGGCCGGATTCGACCTGGTCCGCGACCAGATCGAGGCCGCCGTGCCCGGCCTGCTCGAGTGGGTGCGCGCCGCGCTCGACACCCGTTCTCCCGCGGACGCGCCGCACTGATGCGCCGCCTCACCTTCCTGCTGCGCCCCAGCTGGCTGATCCTCGCGGTGATCGTGGCCGCGTTCGCCTACCTGTGCTTCACGGTGCTGGCGCCCTGGCAGCTGGGCAAGAACACCAGCACCGAGCACCGCAATCAGCTGATCGCCGACTCCGTCCAGGCCGATCCGGTCGCCGTCACCGAGGTGCTCGCCGGTGACCCGACCGCCCACACCGAGTGGCGGAAGGTGACCGCGACCGGCAGCTATGTGCCCGATTCGACGGTGCTGGTCCGGCTGCGCCACCTCGACGGCGCGCCCGGTTACGCGGTGCTGTCGGCGTTCCGGCTCGACGACGGACGCACCGTCCTGATCGATCGCGGCCTGGTCGCCGCCGTGGACGGCACCCGCCCGCCCACGATCGCCGAGCCGCCGACCGGCACGCAGCGGCTCGAGGCCCGGGTGCGCGCGTCGGAGGGTGTGGTCCCCGACAAGGCGCCGAGCACCCAGGACGGTTATCGCCAGGTCTACACGGTCGACACCACCCAGGAATCGACCGTCCTCGACCTCGCCCTGACCCCCGTCCCGACCGGCACCGACAAGGGTGGCTACCTCCAACTCGCCGAGGGGCAGCCGGGCGCCTTCACCCCGTCGCCACTCCCCCAACTCGACGCGGGCCCCTACCTCTCCTACGGCCTGCAATGGCTGGCCTTCGGCATCATGGCCCCGCTCGGCCTCGGCTATTTCGTCTTCGCCGAACTCCGCGCCCGCCGCCGCGAACGCGCACAGACCCCGACGGTCCCGCGCCCCGACGAGACCACCACGAAGCCCGAACCCGCGGCCACGACCACCGAAGCCCGCCTGGCCGACCGCTACGGCCGATCGCGCTGACCCGCGACGACAAACGCGGACTCGTCGGCGCCCTATCGGGTCAGCGCCACCACCATCGACACCACCAGCGCCCCCACCTGCACCGCCTCCGACATCCGCACCGCGCGACGCAGATCGGCGGTGGTCGGGACGGGTCCGTCGCCGAGCGTCGGACGCAGTTCCGCGCCGTGCCGGTACTGCGTGCGACCACCCAGCCGGACACCGAGCGCACCGGCCATCGACGCCTCGACCACACCCGCGTTCGGGCTCGGGTGTTTCGACGCGTCCCGCCGCCAGGCCCGCCACGCCGCGGCCGGAGTACCACCGACCAGCGGGGCGAGCAGGGCGGTGAGCGCGCCGGTGACGCGGGCGGGCGCCAGATTGGCGAGGTCGTCGACGCGGGCGGCGGCCCAGCCGAACTTGCGGTAGCGCTCGTTGCGGTAGCCGATCATGGCGTCGAGGGTGTTCACCGCCCGGTACCCGAGCAGGCCGGGCACCCCGGCGACGCCACCCCACAGCAGCGGCGCGACCGTCGCGTCGGAGGTGTTCTCGGCGATGGATTCCAGGGCGGCGCGGGCCAGTCCGTCGGCGTCGAGCACCGACGGGTCACGGCCGCACAGCGATGGGAGCAGGGCGCGGGCGGCGGTCAGGTCATCGGCGTCGAGCCGGTCGGCCATCTCGCGCCCGGCGCGGGCCAGGCTCCGGCCGCCGAGCGCGGTCCAGGTCGCCAGCGCCGTCGCGATCGTGCCGCCGCGCGCGGCCAGCACCCCGATCCCGACCACCGACCCCACCGCCACGGCCTCGTGCGCGATCCCGGCCCAGCGCGCGTCGAGGTAGGTACGCTCTTCCAAGGCCGCTGCCGCCGTGCCGAATCCGGCCACCGGATGCCAGCGGCGTGGATCGGCGAAGACCCGGTCGAGCGCGAATCCCAGCAGCAACCCGGCCGCCGTCGATGTCCCCTTCTGCACCGGGCGAGAGTAGCCCGAACGCGGGAATGTCACACCCGCCCGCGATGGTTCGTCCTCACTGTGACGGCATTTCCCCCCTCGCCCGCACCGGGCCGGACCACCGAACGGCGACCACGATGACCGACGCACCGCACCCCCTCGACCAGGCCGAACTGGCCCGCCGCTTCGAGGAGCACCGCCCCTACCTGCGGCGCCTGGCCTACAGCACCCTGGGCAGTCTCAGTGACGCCGAGGACGTGGTGCAGGACGCGTGGCTGCGCCTGCAACGCCATCACGAGGCGGGCCGGGCCGGGGAGATCGAGAATCTGCGCGCCTGGCTCAGCACCGTCACCGGCAGGCTCGCGCTCGACCACCTCGGGTCGGCGCGTGCCCGCCGCGAGCAGTACGTCGGCGAGTGGCTGCCCGAACCCGAGGTCACCACCTGGGACGACCCGGCCGATCGCCTCTCCCAGGACGAGCGTGTCACCACCGCGCTGCTCGTGGTGCTCGAATCGCTCTCGCCCGCCGAGCGCACCGCGTTCGTGCTCCAGGACGTGTTCGGGATGAGCGGTCCCGAGGTGGCCGAGGTCGTCGGCCGCACCCCCGCCGCGGTCCGGCAGCTCGCCTCGCGGGCCCGCAAACACGTCGAGACCGGCACCCCGCGCTTCCCGGCCTCCCCGGCCGAGCAGGAACAGGTCGTCTCGGCCTTCGCGCTGGCCTGGCGCTCGGGCGATCTGAGCGCGCTGCTCGGCGTACTCGACGACAAGGTCGTGCTCACCGCCGACGGCGGCGGCAAGGTGCCTGCCATCCGACAGCCGGTGCGCGGCGCGGAACTCATCGCCAAGCTGCTGCTCGGCTGGTACCACGCCCCCTCGGCGACCGACGGCTGGGGCCGTGCCGTCCTGGTCAACGGCCTGCCTGGTCTGGTCGTGTTCGACGGCAGCAATATCGGCGTGTTCTCCTTCGTCGTCGACTGCGGCCGCATCGTCGCCATCAATGTCGTCCGCAATCCCGACAAACTCCGCGACCTCCCCGTCGACGGCGCCCCCGACTGGTACCTGGGCGGCGGCCGCTGAGGACTCACGCGCCCAGCGAGTAGCCGTGCGCGGCGGCGACCTGGGCGGAGAGGAGTTTGCCCGCGTCGGCGGTGAGACCGGCGGCCAGGCCGGGGTCGGCGGTGCAGGCGGCGCGCCAGCCCCGGTCGGCGATCTGGCGGGCGTAGGGCAGCGTGGCGTTGGTGAGGGCGATGGTGGCGGTGTGCGGGACCGCGCCGGGCATGTTCGCCACGCAGTAGAACAGGGTGTCGGCCACCGGGAAGGTGGGCTCGGCGTGGGTCGTGGGACGGGTGGCGGCGAAGCAGCCGCCCTGGTCGACGGCGATGTCGACGAGGACCGCGCCGGGCCGCATCCGCGCCACGAGTTCGTCGGAGACCAGTTTCGGCGCCTTCGCCCCCGGCACCAGCACCGAGCCGATCACCAGATCCGCGCCCACCACGGCCCTGTCGATCTCGAGCGCGTGCGAGGCGAGGGTGCCGACGCGACCGGCGAAGCGGGCGTCGAGTGTGCGCAGGCGGGCCAGATCGGTGTCGAGCACGGTCACCTTCGCTCCCATGCCGACCGCGATGGTCGCCGCGTTCGTGCCAGCCACCCCGCCACCGAGCACCACCACGTCGGCCGGGCGGACACCGGGCACGCCCCCGAGCAACACGCCCTCACCACCCAGCGGCGCCATCAGGTGATACGCGCCGACCTGGGTGGCGAGTTTGCCCGCCACCTCGCTCATCGGCGCGAGCAGTGGCAGCGAACCGTCCGCAGCGCGCACGGTCTCGTAGGCGATGGCGGTGATGCCCGCGGCGAGGATCGCGTCGGTGCACTCCTTCGACGCCGCCAGATGCAGGTAGGTGAACAACACCTGCTCGCGCCGCAGCAGCGAATACTCCTGCGTGATGGGCTCTTTCACCTTCAACACCAGATCGGCCTCACCCCAGACCCGCGCGGCCTCGTCCACGATGCGCGCACCGGCGGCCACGTAGTCCGCGTCGGCGAACCCGGAACCCGCTCCCGCACCGGCCTGCACGAGCACCTCGTGCCCGTGCGCGCGCAACTCCGCCGCCCCGGCGGGGGTCAACGCCACCCGGAACTCCTGCGGCTTGACCTCCTTCGGCACCCCCACGATCCCGCCAGTTCGTGTCATCCGCCCAGCCTAGGACGGCATCCGGCCCGAACCACCCGCCCGCCGTCGCGTGTCGAATCCGGTGCGCGGCCCGGCCGGGACCGGCGGGCGAGTCCGGGACAGGTCGGCCGCGCGGATCGGAAGGGGTCGACCGGTCAGGCGGGGATCGGTGGGCTGGTCGGGGCTGTGGTGTCCGCCGCGGGGACCGTGGTCGACGGTGCCGGAGACGAGGTGGTCACCGGCGTGGTGGTCGGCGGCGGCGTGGGGGTGCTCGTCGCGGGCGGAGTGGTGGACGGAGGGGTGGTCACGCCGCATTCGTTGTGGCCGCAGGTATCCGTGCCGCAGTCCGGGCCAGGAACGCAATTGTGGCCGGGCGGGATCTCCGGGACACCGCACTCGTTGTGGCCGCAGCTGTCGGTACCGCAGTCCGGGCCGGGGACACAGTTGTAGCCGGGCGGGATCTCGGCGGGTGTCCCCCCGTCCGGGGTGCTCGGGGCGGGCGACCGGTAGTACGACGACTCGGGCTGCGAGCCACCCGAATCATTCGGCGCGGGAGTGGAACTCGCCGGGGCCGTCGTCCGCGCGGCGGAGCTCGCCGACACCGTGCTCGACACCGACCCACCATCCCCGTCCCCGCCCGACGAGCACGCCACCAGCATCAACACCGGCGCGAGCACGGCCAGCACCAGCCGGGCCGTCCCGCGACGCAGCGCGCCCTGTTCCCTGTTCAGCACTGCGAACCTCTTCTCACACAACGGAAATCCCGCGCCGATCCGACGCGGGAGCGGATCGAAACCTCAGACCGAGAACAGTTCGCCCCGGACCGGGATGTAGAGCTGATGGGCACGATCGGCGTAGGCGAAGGTGCGCTCGAGGTAGTCCAGTGACTCGCTGAAATGCCCCCAGCCCTCGGCGTGTACCGCCACGATCATGGCGTCACCGAGCAGGGCGGCGGCCGCGACGGCGGTGCGCGCGTTGAGCGTCACATCGCTGTCGCCGAACCGGCCGACATTGGCGGCGCCGATATTCAGCACCGCCGCGTCGATGCGGCCGACCCGCTCGGCGATCCGCGCCACCAGTTCCACCGACGCGTTGTCGCCGGAGACATAAACCGTCGGCTCCCCCGCCGCCCGCAGCACGAACCCGGTCACCGCGCCGGTGACCGGCTCGCATCCCGGCGGCCCGTGCAGCGCGGGCACCGCGGTGACCGTCGCGGCCCCGAGCGTCACCGTCTCCCAGGGCGCCAGACCGCGCACCCCGTCGATCCGGCTCGCCGCCTCCGGCGTGGACAGCACGGTCTCGACGCGCGGGAGCAACTCCCGGCCCGCGGCGTCGAGATTGTCGGCGTGCTGGTCGTGGGAGAGCAGGACGACGTCGACGGCACCGAGATCCTCGAGCGGAACGGCCGGTCCGCTGAGCTTGTGCAGGGTGATCGGCCCGGGATACTCGCCCGGCTCATCGAAGGTGGGATCGGTGAGCCAGGTCAGGCCCGCGTAGCGGAAGCGCAGGGTCGGGCCGCCGATGTGCAGCGCGGCTGCGAGGGCGGGGCGGGTGAGCATCTCGGTCATGCGATCAACTCTGGCCGATGGCAACCCCGCTGGACAGTGGCCTACAGGCCATCTATCGCTAAGATCGGGCCATGCACAAGGTCGCGGTCGTCGCCTTCGACGGGATCAGCCCGTTCCACCTCGCGGTGCCCACCCTCGTCCTGGGCCGCACCGGCACCGGGATCGATCGCCCGGACTGGCCCTACGACGTGCGTGTCTGCGCCGAACGCCCCGGAACCCTCACCACCGCCGCCGGATTCGACATCACCGTGCGCGACGGCCTGGACACCGTCGCCACCGCCGACACCGTGGTCTTCCCCGGCTGGCAGCGCGACCTCGACCCGTCCCCGGCGCTCATCGAGGCCGTGCGCACCGCCCACGCCGGGGGCGCCCGCCTGGTCGGACTGTGCCTGGGCTCGTGGGCCATCGCGGCCACCGGCCTGGCCGACGGCCGCGAACTGAGCACCCACTGGGCCACCGCCGAGGCCATGGCCGCGGCCTTCCCGGCCGTACGCGTGCGCGCCGACACCCTCTGGACCGACCTCGGCGACCTGATCACCTCGGCGGGCGTGGCGGCCGCGCTCGACTGCTGCCTGCACATCGTGCGCGGCGATCTCGGCGCCCGCGCCGCCACCGAGTTGGCCCGCGCGCTGGTCACCGCGCCGCACCGCAGCGGCTCGCAGGCCCAGTTCATCCCGGTCGCGGTGCCCGACGCGGCCACCGACGATCCGATCGAATTCGCGATGGTCTGGGCGCGTGGACATCTCGACACCGCCGTCGACCTGGACACCTGGGCGCGCCGGGCGCACATGTCCCGACGCACCTTCACCCGCCGCTTCCGCGAACGCACCGGCACCAGCCCGCAGCAGTGGCTGCTGCGACAGCGCATCGATCACGCGCGGCTGCTGCTGGAATCCACCGACGACACCGTCGACCGGATCGCCACCGACACCGGATTCGGCAGCGCGGTGAGCCTGCGCCACCACTTCCACCGCACCCTCGGCACCAGCCCGGCCGCCCATCGGGCGCAATTCCGGGGCGTCATACTGTCCTCTTAACCCTTCCCCACGGCTGAAGCCGGGGGATTTCCAGCTCGGACCGCACCATCGACCGCCCCGGAGGGAGGCCAACAATGTCTTACGCCGTCAACGCTGACACGGTCGAGTTCTACCGTGGCCGCCAAGATCACTCGGGCGGCGTTGCGGTCGCGGTCTGCGGTGTGTCCGCAGGCTCTCGCTCCGCAGCTCGCACACGTCATGGTCGTGTAAGCAGGCGGCACCAACACCACCTTCCGGCCCGCCCGCGACGCCCGTTCGATCAATTCTCGTTTGGCCGCACCGATCGCCGCGTCAGCGGCTTTACCTGCCATGGTCGAACGGGTGAGGAATTTCGGTTTGAAGTCTTCGACCGCGATCACCTGATGGTCTGCCACCACCCGCGCCGCCCATACGCGCGCGGCGTGGGTGTTCTGACGAGCGGCCTTCTTGTGCAGCCGCGCGGCTGCACGACGCGCCTGCTGGTAGCCGTTGCTGGGCGCTTGGCCTCGCGGCCGTCACCTGCGCGCCATCTTGCGTTGCGCGCGAGCGAGTTCGGCGGCACAGCGTTTGCGGTGACCACCGTAGGGCAGGTCGTAGTCGGGGTCAGTGGCGGTCGCGGTGCCCTTCACGCCCCAGTCGATGCCGATCTCCCCGCCGGTGTCGGGTTCGGCAGTGGCTTCGCGGCGGACAACGAAACTCGCGTACCAGTGTCCGAGGCTGTCGCGGTACACCCGTACCGAGGTCGGTTCAGATGGCAGTCCCCGCGACCATACGACCGGGATCACCACCTTGTTCGGCAGTCGGAGCCGCCGTTGCGCCGGGGCGCAATCGGTAGGTGTAGCGCACGGTCTCGCCCATACGTTCGAATACACATCGGCGGACGCATCGAGGGTCGCCTCGAGATCAAGGGCCGGTCCTCACGCCTGCTCCGGCAGGAGTTTCCCCACCCTCACCTCGAGACCACCTACATTATGTACCAATTCACTTCGTCGCCACGGTCGGCGCCGCAACACTGGAGGTTGTCAAACGCTATGTCGAGAACCAAAAGAACGTTTGACCTGCACACCGATTCCTCCCCACGGCTAACGCCGGGGGCTTCCTCGGAGCTTCACCGATGATCATCAAGGTGAGCGGATTCACGCCGGAAATCGACGACACTGCCTGGATCGCGCCGAACGCGACCGTGATCGGCCGGGTGAGTCTGGCCGCCGAGGTGGGCGTCTGGTACTCGGCGGTGCTGCGTGGCGACCTCGAGCAGATCAGTATCGGCGCGCGCACCAATATCCAGGACGGCTGTGTGCTGCACGCCGACCCCGGCTTCCCGCTCACCGTCGGCACCGGAGTCTCGGTGGGGCACAACGCGATTCTGCACGGCTGCACCATCGGTGACGACGTGCTCGTCGGCATGGGTGCCACCGTGCTCAACGGCGCGGTGATCGGCGCGGGCACGCTCATCGCGGCCAACGCCCTGATCCCGGAGGGCGCCCAGATCCCGCCCGGTTCGCTGGTGGCCGGGGTGCCGGGCAAGGTGCGCCGGGAGCTGAACCAGGCGCAGCAGGACGGGATCAAGCTCAACGCGGCGGTGTATCTGCACAATCTCGCGACCCATCGCGACGCCGAGGTCTTGTGACACACCACACTGATCAAGCGACCAGTAGGGATTCCTGCTAGCATTTTCCCTGCGTATCCCGCTTGGCCACGAGTCCGACGGCCGGTGCCGGAGACGCGAGGCAGGAGGTATCACGGTGGCATACAGGCAGTCCGGTGTGCACCGAGCGGGGGGACCGCTCAGCGTGGCCGATATCGCGGCCCAACCCGGGGGAATCGAGGCACTGCGGTGCCGCGTCCACGAACTACGTTCCCGCGGCGTGCACTTCGCCGCCAACGCGATCGAACAGGAGATGGTCGCCCTGGATCTGTCCCCCCGGGGATAATGGGGCGATGCCTACCGTTTCGTCCATCCTCGCGCGGATACTGGAAAAGCCCGGATCCGATGGTGAGAAGCTGCTCGACAGCGCGCTGTCGGCGTTCCTGGATTTCGGGATCAAACGCACGAGCATGGGCGAGATCGCGCGGCGGGCCGGGATCAGCCCGGCCACCCTGTACCGGCGCTTCGAATCCAAGAACGACCTGGTCGAGGCGGTCGGCGTGCGCGAGGCGCAGCGGTATGTGGCCGAGATCGATGAGCGCGTGCGGGCGGTCACCGAACCCGGCGATCAGCTGGTGGAGATCTTCGTCGCGTTCGTCACCACCATCGCGGGCAACGAGCTGCTGCGGCGACTGCTCGGCACCGAACCGGAGATGATCCTGCCCCGGCTCACCACCGACGCCGGGCCGATCCTCGCGGTCGGTCGCGCCTATCTCGCCGAGAAACTGCGCGAGCTCCAGGCCGACATGCCGGAGCTGACCTTCGACCCCGACCTGGTCGCCGAGGTCCTCGCCCGGCTGGCGCTCTCGCTCGCGCTCACCCCCGACGGGCTCATCCCCCTCGACGACGCCGAGGCGGGCCGCGAGTTCGCCCGGCGCACCCTGCTCCCCATGGTCGGCATCCGCACCGCTCACTGAACCCCGAACGCGGCGGCCACCGCCTCGTCGATCCCGGCGGCGGTGACCCCCTCGTCGAGCACCGCGCGCACCTGCCGCACGATCTCGCCCGCGGCGGGCGCGGCCGGGTCGGGCAGCGGCAGCCGGGCGACGTACTGGGTGATCCAGCGCCGCCTGCCCGAGTACAACCGGTTGCCGCACACCGCGTCGTAGAAGCGCAGACCCAGGGACGAATTCGCCACGCCCATCAGCAGATACGCCAGGTCGGTGGCCCGGTCGCCGTCACCGAGGTCGGTCAGCGAGATCCAGTAGCAGTCGCCGTTGACCACGGCGCCGGACCGGTCGAGCGCGAAGCGGGGCCGCTCGCTGATATCGGGGAACACCAGTTTCGGCGCGCCCCACAGGTGCGGGCGCTGCGGTACCCAGATCTCGAACCACTGGCGGCCCCCGTCGAGCACATACCGTCGCCCGGCCAGCACCTGCTCGTGGGCGCGCAGATACCGTGCGGCGTCGGGGAATTCGGCGAGGTCGACCGGTGTGCGGCGCGGCTGGGCCAGATCGTAGGGATAGAGCACCCGGGTGCCGCGCGCCCGCCCGATCCGCCACGGTTCCAGGTCGTGATGAGTGATCAACTGCCGCAACAACTCCGGCTCGGGTGTCGGGTCCTTCTGGTCCCAGCGATCGGAGATGAACACCCGGTCGGCCGTGGTCTTGATGCCCACCCGGATCCGCGCGGTGTCGCCGAAGCAGCGCCAGGTGCGCTCGGCGATGCGGGCCAGCCAGCGGTCGAGATCCGGACGCGACATCCGCCAGGCCTCCTCGCTCCGGACGCCACGCTCGTCCGTGCTGGTCGCGGGGAGCGGGTCCGTGGTGCGGGCGCGCCCGGACTTCTGTCCTCGCGCGCCGCGCTGCCCCGCGTGCCGGATCACCGCGTCCCCGTCCGGCCGCGCACCGGCGCCCCTGCCGCGGACCGGTTGCCGGATCACCACGTCCGCCACCGAATCCCCCCACGTCTCGGTGACTCCGGCACGCGGCGGTGACCCGGTCGCGAGGACGCCGACCTCCACGGCGAACACCCGGCCGCCCGTGCCGACCAGGCAGTCCTCGTCCCCGGACAGCGCGTCGAACAACGCGGTGTCGCCCCCGGCCACGGCGCCCGCCTGCTCGTAGACCGACACGTACCGGCACGGTCCCGCCTGGACGCGGCGGGTGGCGACGGTGATCGCGGGTAGTACCGCGGCGGTGAAGAGTTTGGTGTCACCGAGGTCGTAGAGCTCGGCGGGGTGCAGTTCGCCGGTGAGTATCCGGCGCAGGTTCGCACCCGCCCTGGTGGTGAGGAACCGGTTGGCGCAGAGCAATCCGAGCACGCCGTCGGGAGTGAGCAGCCGGGGCGCGAGCGCCACGAAGGGGTGGGTCAGGTCGATACGGCCGCGCAGCCCGAACTGTTTGCTCAGCAGGCGCGCGGTCGCGCCGCCGAGCTGCTGGGTGCGCACATAGGGCGGATTGCTGATGACGAGATCGAACGACGCGGCGGGCAGGCGGGGCGCGGCGGCGAGGAAGTCACCGCAGTGGCAATCGATCTCGATGTTCTCGGCGGCGGCCCGGCGCGCGGTCTGCTCCGTCGCGGTGCGGTCCAGGTCGTAGCCGGTCAGGTGCACCTGGGCCGCCGGTGCGCGCAGCGCCAGTTCGCGCCGCACGGCCAGCAGCAGTTCCCCGTCTCCGCAGGCCGGGTCGAGTACCCGCAGTTCCGGGGCGGGTGGGCAGTGCCGCAGGGCACGGCGGACCAGGAACCGCGCGAGGTCCGGCGGCGTGTAGTGCCTGCCGTGCCGTTTGCGCTCCTGGGCGGCACGGGCCTGCGAAGCCATGGGTTCGATTGTGCGCGACCGCGGCGCAAAAGGCCCGCGTCACCAGCCGCGACGGCATTTCGCTCGGCAAACGGTGGGATGTGCCACCACTTCTGGGGCTGGAGCCCGCCGTGCCCGATGGGTAACGTCTGTCCGGTTTCACCGCTGGTTCGTCGAAGTCGAGGACAATGCCGAGATTCCGTCCACTGCTCATCGCGCTCGCCGCCGCGGTCGCCGTCCTGCCCACCGCGGTCCCCGCACACGCCGACCCCGGACAGTACGCACCGACCATGATCATCCTCGACGCCTCCGGGTCGATGGAACGTCCCGATCAGGGCGGCACCATGATGGATTCGGCGAAGCGGGCGGTGCGCGGCTTCGTCGAGACGGCCCCGGCCGAGGCGGCGGTCGGCCTCACCACCTACGGCACCGGCACCTCCAACGCCGAGGCGGACAAGGTCGCAGGATGCCGTGACGTGCGGGTCCTGCACCCGCCGACCACCCTCGACAGGCCCGGCCTGACCAGTGCCGTCGACGGTATCCAGGCTCGCGGCTGGACCCCGATGGGCACCGCGCTGCGCCAGGCCGCCGACGCGCTGCCCGACTCCGGCCCGCGCTCGATCGTGCTCGTCTCCGACGGCGACGACACCTGCGCGCCACCGGACCCGTGCGAGGTCGCCGCGGAGTTGAAGCGGCAGGGAGTCGATCTGGTCGTGCACTCGATCGGATTCGCCGTCGACGACAAGGCCCGCGCCCAACTCACCTGCATGGCCCAGGCCACCGGCGGCACCTACACCGACGCCGCCGACGGCGCCGCGCTCGAACGCGTCCTGCCCCGGGTGAGCGCAGCCGCCCTGCGCGACTACCAGGCCACCGGCACCCCGATCACCGGCACCGACCGCTACGACACCGCCCCGGTCGCCGAACCCGGCCAGTATCTGGACACCATCGGCCAGCGGGAGAAGCGCTTCTACGCCGTCGACGTACCCGCGGGCGCGACCGCCTACTTCACCGGCATCGTCTCCTTCCCGCGCGCGCCCGACGTCTCCGTCACCGAGGACCTCGCCGCCCTGGAGCTGCGCGTCTACGGCCGCGATGGCACCTCCTGCAACGTGCGCGAACGCGAACTGGAGACCAGGGCCGGTGACGGCGCGGCGCTCACCATCGCCAACACCTTCGAGGGCGCGACCGCCGACGGCTCGGGCGATTGCGCGGGCGGCGGCCGCTACTACTACGAATTGAACTGGGACGTCGCGCCGACGGGCGCACCCGCCCGGCTTCCGGTGGAGCTGCTGGTCGGCATCGAACCGGGCGTCACCGACGCGGGCCCGCCCGCCGACACCCGCACCACCCCGTTCACCGCCCCCACCGGTGCGCCGCGCCCGGTCAGCGGTGGCGGCGCGTTCACCGTGGCGGGCGAACTCGACGGCAGCGGCGGCTACACCGACACCGTGCGGTCGGGCGAGTACGTCTTCTACAAGGTGCGCCTGGACTGGGGTCAGGGCCTGGCCTACCGGGTGCACTTCGCCGAGACCGGCGGCGCGAACCGCACCTCGGCCACCAATGTGGAGACCACGCTGTTCTCGCCGCTGGGGCGCGAGATCGATTCCGACACCACCGCTTACACCGGTCGCTCGTCCACCGACCTGGAGGTGGCGTCGGTGCCGATCCGCTACGCCAACCGCGAGGCGAACGACTCGGCGGTGCGGCGGCAGTCGGTGGCGGGCTGGTACTACCTCGCCGTCAAGGTCGGGCTGCCGATGGGCGCCGAAGCTCTGCCTCCCACGCCGGTGCGACTGGACCTGACCGTGGCGGGCACGCCGGAGCCGGGACCGGTCTATGTGGCCGGGAGCGCGGACGTCCTCGGTGAGCAGACCCCGCCCGCCTCTGTGAGCGGCACCCCGACCACCGCCCGGCCATGGACGGCCTATGCCCTCGGGGCGGCGGGTGTTGCGGTGCTGGCCGGGATCGGGATCGCGGTCGTGGTCCTGCGCCGACGCGCCTGAGTTCGGCGAGTCTCCCCCGTCGACACCGGAATTCGCGGTGTCGACGGGTTCCGCGCGCCCGACCCGCCTGCTAGGTTGGTCTCGAAAAGAGACCAGTTCTCTCCGCACCGAACCGAGGGGGCCGCACGATGGCGCCGACCGATTCCGATTTCGCCACCCTGCGACGGCTGGCCGAGGACCGCTGGACCTGTCGTCAGTTCCGGCCCGAGCCGGTCGAGCGCGCCACCATCGAGCGCCTGCTCGGCCTCGCCCAGCGCACCCCGTCGTGGTGCAACACCCAGCCGTGGCAGGTCGTGGTGACCGAGGGTGAGGGCACCGAACGGTTCCGCAAGGAACTGCTCACCTATATCCAGAGTCACGGCACCGCACCCGATTTCGAGTTTCCCGCCGAGTACGCGGGGGTCTACAAGGAACGCAGACGGACCTGCGGTTTCCAGCTCTACGACTCGCTCGGCATCGTCAAGGGCGACCACGAGAAGACGATGCGCCAGATGGTGCGCAACTTCGAGTTCTTCGACGCACCGCACGTCGCGATCGTCACCTCCGAGGCCGATCTCGGGGTCTACGGTGCGATCGACTGCGGCCTGTGGCTGGAGAACTTCCTGCTCGGCGCCCAAGCGCTCGGCCTCGGCGCCGCACCCCAGGCGGCGCTGGCCTCCTACGCGCCCTTCTTGCACGAGTACTTCGGCCTCCCCGAGCACCGCAAGGTCGTCTTCGGCGTCTCCTTCGGCCACCCCGACCTCGACCACTCCGTCAACAGCTTCCGCACCGCCCGCGCACCCCTCGACGACCAGGTCACCTGGCACACCGCCTGAGCACGCCACGGTGGCGGCCGATGCCGCCACCACAGCGCGGTGATCAGCTGTCCGAGAAGGTGGCGAGGCCCGGGCCCGGTTCGGGGGTGATGTCGCGGGCGGTGAGTTCGGAATCGCAGGCATCGCAGGTGAGGTGGACGTGCGCTTCACCGGTGCAGTCACGGTGGCGGTATTCGACCGGGGGCCCGTCAGGCGCCATATACGTGTCACCCCAGTCGCGGATAGCCATCAGAATCGGATAGATGGCGTGCCCCTTGTCGGTGAGCCGATACTCCTCGTACGCCCCGTCCTCGGCAGGCCGCTTCTCCAGAATCCCGTGCTCGATCAACCGTTCCAGCCGATCCCCCAGCCTGCTCCGAGAAATCCCCAACGCCTGCTGGAACGCGTTGAACCGCCGCACCCCGGAAAAGCAATACTTCAAGATCAGCAACGTCCACCGATCCCCGAAGATCACCAACGGCCGCGTGATCGAACACGGAAACTCCGCCAACTCCTCGTAGCGCACCCCTCGATTATGCGTGCGCGTCGTCGGGCCGCGGCGGTCCGCCCGCCCGCTCGCGCCGTCGCGCGAGGCGGTAGGCGACGACCGGGCCGAGCGGCGCGTCCGCGCGTTTACGCCAGCGCGAGGTGTGCCATTTCGACCGGGTCGACCGCAGCGTGACCTCGCAGTCCTCGGCGGCGTCGAGGTCCAACGGTCCGAGCGCGGCGACGAAGAGGTTCTCCCGGTGGCGGTCCACCCGATTGGGGATGCGTTTGCCGCGAGGGATGTTCTTCCGCGAACTCTTGTCGTTCTCCCCGTAGACATTGCGGCGATCCTTGGCGTAACTGAGCGCCTTCTTCTCCTGCGGACTTCTCCTGCGACTCATTCGCCCCCCTTCGACGTCGGAGCCAGCGTACGGATCACACCACCCGATCGCACACGAATAAGCCCCGTTACCGGATTCATGGGCCTGAGACCGAGTCCCATGGTCACCGCGACGAATCCCGCCTCCGAGCGGTGTTCGCTCAAACGGGCGTTGTTCCCGTCGGCGTTCGCCGCCCCGCACGATCCGACCAGCCGTGCCTACTACGACCAGAACAGAGCCGAGGGGAACAAACACAACGCCGCGCTCATCTGCCTGGCCCGACGACGCTGCGACATCCGCATCGATTCCTGCTTGACGCGGAACACGGACAACCCGACTCGTTCATGCTGATGGGCATGGCGAATCGATGGGTCGGGATCACGATCGACTGCACTGACCGAGCCCAAGATCGGAAAGGTTCGCATCCACCTAGACATCGAGGTCGGCGACATCGAAGCCGGTCGCCGTGAGGTCGAGAGCTTGGGCGGCCGCTGGTCCGGCGAGCGGCACGACTACGACGAAGGCGTCGTCATGGTCATGAGCGATCCCGAGGATCACGAGTTCTGCCTGGTCCAGTACTTCCGTTGAGGCTCCGACTGATCGGCACCCGGAACGGGTTCGGGCCCCGGAGGTTGTCCGGGGCCCGAAGGTGGTGCGGTGCTGTCAGGTCACAGCGGGATGTTCTTGTGGTGGCTCTTGCGGGCCGGGGCCGAGGCCAGGGCCGCGGCGATGATGCTGCGGGTCTTGGCCGGGTCGATGACCTGATCGACCACGCCGATCGCGACGGCGCGCTCGACGCCGCCCGCGATCTTCTCGTGCTCGGCGGTGAGGCGTTCGTGCAGGGCCTCGCGCTCTGCTTCGGGCGCGGCGGCGAGCGCCTTCTTGTGCAGGATGCCGACCGCGGCCTTGGCGCCCATGACGGCCACCTCGGAACCGGGCCAGGCGTACACCGCGGTCGCGCCCAGCGAGCGGGCGTTCATCGCGATGTAGGCACCGCCGTAGATCTTGCGGGTCACCAGGGTGACGCGCGGGACGCGGGCCTCGGCGAAGGCGTGCAGCAGCTTGGCACCGCGACGGACCACGCCCTCGAGCTCCTGACCGACACCCGGCAGGTACCCGGGCACATCGGTGACGACGATCAGCGGGATGCCGAACGCGTCGCACAGGCGCACGAAGCGCGAGGCCTTCTCGGCGCTCTCGGAGTTGAGGCAGCCGCCCAGGCGCAGCGGGTTGTTGGCCAGCACGCCGACGGTGCGGCCACCGAGACGGCCCAGACCGACGACCATGCTGCGCGCGTAACCGCCCTGCAGCTCCTCGAACGAGGACTCACCGTCGACGTTGTCGAGCAGCTCGTGGATGATCGGCTTCACGTCGTAGGCGCGCTTGGCCGACTCCGGCAACATCGCCTTGAGGTCGACGTCGCCGTGCTCGGCCGCGACCAGGTCGAACTCGCCCTGCTCGGCGAACATCGACACCAGGCGACGGGCGCGGTGCATGGCATCGGCCTCGTCGTCGGCGGCGATGTGGCACACGCCGGACTTCTTGAAATGCGTGGTGGGCCCGCCGAGGGTCTCCATGTCGACGTTCTCGCCGGTCACCGAACGCACTACGTCCGGACCGGTGACGAAGACGCGGCCCTCGGGCGCCATGATGACGACGTCGGTCAGCGCGGGCCCGTAGGCGGCGCCACCGGCGGCGAAGCCGAGCACCACCGAGATCTGCGGGACGAGACCGGACGCGCGGACCATGGCCTCGAAGACCAAGCCGACCGCGTGCAGGGCCTCGACACCCTCGGCCAGGCGCGCGCCACCGGAGTGCCACAGGCCCACGACCGGGATGCCGGAATCGATGGCGGTGTCGATCGCGTCGACGATGTGCTTGCAGCCGTCGACGCCCATCGCGCCACCCATGACGGTGGCGTCGGAGCAGTAGGCCACGGTGCGCACACCGTCGACCTCGCCGATCGCGGCCAGGACACCGGACTTGTCCCGCGGGTGTAGCGGTAGGACGGTGCCGGGGTCGAAGAATCGCTGGAGCCGACCGAGCGGGTCACGCGGATCGGTCGTCGTGTCTTGAAACGCGGGAGCAATGATGGTCATCGCGTTTACTCCTACCTTCGTGTGAGATTCTCGCCGCTGCGGCGGCTGCGTATGGCGAACCACCGGTGGAGGTCGAACCATTCAGTTGGCGCGACCCCCACCGGGGATCGTGATGCAGTCGATCGGCGCGGCTAGGCCCGACCGAAGGCGAGCGCGACGTTGTGCCCACCGAAGCCGAAGGAATTGTTGATCGCGTACTCGATCTCCTGGTGACGGGCCTGCCCGTGCACCACATCGAGATCGATCTCCGGATCCTGGTTGTCCAGGTTCAGCGTCGGCGGGACGATGCCGTCCCGGATCGCGAGCACGGTGAGCACCGACTCGAGCGCGCCGACGGCGCCGATCGAGTGGCCCAGTGCCGACTTCGGCGCGTAGACCGAAGCGTGGTTACCCACGGCCTTGGTGATCGCGTTGGCCTCGGCGGTGTCGCCGATGGGGGTCGCGGTCGCGTGGGCGTTGATGTGGGTGATGTCCTGCTTGGTCAGACCGGCGGTCTGGATCGCGCGGGTCATCGCCCTGGCCGCACCGGTGCCCTCGGGATCGGGAGCGACCAGGTGGAAGCCGTCGGAAGTGATACCGGCACCCAGCAGACGCGCGTGGATGGTGGCACCGCGAGCCTTCGCGTGCTCCTCGGTCTCGATCGTCATGAGCGCGCCCGCTTCGCCGAAGACGAAGCCGTCGCGATCCTTGTCGAACGGACGCGAAGCACCCTTGGGATCGTCGTTGCGCGTGCTCATCGCCCGCATCATGGAGAACGCCGCGATCGGCACGGAGTCGATGAAACCCTCGACGCCACCGGTGACGACCATGTCGGCGTCACCCATCACGATCATCCGCCACGCGTTGGCGATGGCCTCCGAGCCCGACGAGCACGCCGAGACCGGAGTGACCACTCCCGCCCTGGCCTTCAGCTCGAGACCGACGACGGCCGACGGACCGTTCGGCATGACCATCTGAACAGCCAGCGGCGAGATCTTGCGGTAGCCACCGTTCTTCAGCTTGTCGACCGAGTCGATCAGCGCGTCGCCGCCACCGAGGCCGGTGCCGATCGCGACGCCCAGGCGGTCGTGGTCGACCTCCGGGCTGCCCGCGTTCTTCCACACCTCGCGACCGAGGACGGTCGCCAGGCGCTCGACATACGCCATGCGGCGGATCTCGACCCGGCTCAGCAGGGTGTCGGGGCTGACTTTCAGGTGACCGCCGATGCGCACCGGCAGGTCGTATTCCTCGATGAAGGAATCCTCGAGAACGTCGATTCCGCTCTCACCGTTGAGGAGTCCCTTCCACGTCGCATCGACATCACCCGCGATCGACGTGGTCGCCGCCATGCTGGTGACGACGACGTTGGGGAAATTCCCGTTCAAGGTGGAAGGAGTGGTCACAGTGTCGGCCCTACTCGGCGTCGAACTTGGCCTTGAGCTCCGCGGCGGCGTCGGAGTTCTCCGCCTCGAGCTTCTGGATGTAGGCAACGGCGTCGCCCACGGTCTTCAGGCTGGCCAGATCCTCGTCGGGGATCTTGACGCCGTACTTGTCCTCGGTCTGCACAGCGATCTCGACCATGGACAGCGAGTCGATGTCCAGGTCGTCGACGAAGGACTTCTCGATGGTCACCTCGGAGGGTTCGATACCCGTCACCTCTTCGATGATCTTGCCGAGCTCTTCGACGATCTGTTCCTGGGTCAGAGCGGCCACTTTGGTGGCTCCCTTCTTGTTCTCATTGATAGGGGTCTTGGACGGTCGGCACCTCGTCGTGCGCGACCGCCGGGGGGAAAGCTAGCCGGAGGTGGTCAGTGCGACCAACGCGGGGAGGTCTTCCGGAGTCTTCAGGGCCAGATTGGGTGTGCCCTTCAGCTCCCGTTTCGCGATACCGACGAGGGTGCCCGCCGGGGGCAGTTCGGCCACGGCCGAGACACCGGCGGCGCGGACGGTCTCGGTGCACAGGTCCCAGCGCACGGGGCGGGTGACCTGCGCGGCGAGCTTGTCGATCGCGTCGGCGCCCGAGGTGACGGGCTGGCCGTCGAAGTTCGACAGCAGCGTGCGCGCCGGGTCGTGCGGCGTGATCTGGGCGATGGCCTCGGCGACGGCATCGCGCGCCGGGGCCATGAAGGCGGTGTGGAACGCACCGGCGACGGGCAATGCGCGGACCCGTGCCTTCTCCGGCGGGTTCGCGGCGAGCTCCGCCAGAGCGTCCATCCGGCCCGCTGCGACGATCTGGCCGACCGCGTTGCGGTTGGCCGGGACGAGATCGAGCTCGGCGAGCCGGGCGAGCACGGCGGCTTCGTCGCCACCGAGCACCGCGGACATGCCGGTCGGTTCCAGCGCACACGCCTTGGCCATCTCCCGACCGCGGATAGCGGCGAGAGAGACCGCCTCGTCGGCGGTGATGACGCCGGCGACAGCGGCTGCGGCGAATTCGCCGACCGAGTGTCCGGCGACGATGGTATCCGCCGACAGCGTTTCCGGGGCGATTTCGGCGAACGCGAGCAGCGCGGCCGCGACCACGAGCGGCTGGGTGACCGCCGTGTCGACGATCTCCTCCGCGGTCGCGGTGGTGCCTAGACGAACCAGGTCGAGGCCGGCGGCCTTCGACCACAGCTCGAGGCGGTCCGTGGCGCCGGGGAGGGCGAGCCAGGGCGCGAGCATGCCGGGAGTCTGGGACCCCTGTCCAGGGGTGAACAACGCGATCACCCCCTAAGAAAACACTGTGACCCCCGCCGCACGAGATGTCGGCGCGAATGAAGGTTTCGGATGGGTTTTGTAGGGGTTCCACAAAATCCGAGGTGGGCTGTCCTGATCGACCGATTCCCCGATCGCGTTACAGGGGCTCCTGACCCACTGGGGCGGGCGGGGTTTCTGTGACGGGGGGTGACGATTCGTTATGCGTTCGAGTCAAACGGCCCACTGTGGCCGCGATTCGGAGCACATAAGCGTCACGCGGATTCATCGGATCACGTCCGGTGATTTCGCCGATTCGTTTGAGTCGGTACCGAACGGTATTTGGATGGACGTACAGCTGACGCGCGCACGTTTCTACTGCTCCACCACAATCCAGGTAGGCGTCGAGTGTGTCGGACAACGAAGATCCGGCCGAGGCCAACGGGAGGACAAGATACTCGTTCAACGCCTCCACCGCAGCTCTATCGCCCAGCAGGGCGCGTTCGGGCAGCAATTCCGAGGCGTGAACGGGCCTTGGCGCGCCGCGCCAGCCCACCACGGCCTCCATCCCGGCCAGTGCCTCGATCGCGCTGGCGTGCGCGGCGCCCAGGGTGCGCATGGTCGGCCCGATCACCACCGGCCCGTCGGAGAACACCTCGGCGAGCAGGTCGGTGAGGAAGCCCGAGGCGATCCCGGCGTCGCCGAGATGCCCACTGACCACCATCACCAACCGCGCGCCCTGCACCACCGCCAGCGCGGCCCGGCCGTGCCTGCTCGCGATGGTGTGCACCGCGCCCACCGTGGACACCCCCTGATCCGGCGGGGGCGTGCCGACCAACACGGTGGCGGGCGCGGTGGCGTCCCAGTTGAGCGTGGCGGCCCGGGAGAGCATGTCCGGGCCGGTGTCCCCGCGAACCACCGCGTCGACCACCAGGGCCTCCAGGCGGGTGTCCCACGCGCCGCGTGATTCCGCGGCGCTGGCGTACACCGAGGCGGCCGCGAAGCCGAGCTCACGCCCGTACCGCAGCACCGCCTCGGTGAGCGCCACCAGTTGCCGGTCGTTGCGGGCCAGGGCGGGCAGCCACTGCTCGAAGAAGTCCATGGCCACCCGCACCATGTCCACGGTCTGGCGCAGCGTCAGCCGCCGCGCCAGATCCTGCGGGATCACCTGGAACGCGTCCAGGCTGAAGCGGATATCGGAGTCGGGATCCTGCAACCACTCCAGGAAGTTCACGACCGCCGTCTGCACCAGCATCTGCACGCCCGCACGCTGCGCGGCGTCGAGATCGGCGAAGAACGGCAGCCGGTCCTGCATCGACCCCACCGCCTCGGTGGACAGCCGTCCCGAGAACTGTTTGACGCGCTTGAGCAGCGTGTCGGGCAGCGGATCACGGGTCTGCCGATTCGGGGACAGTGCCCCGGTCGGCAGATAGACCTCGTGCTCGCTGGTTCCCTCGGTGATCCGGCGGGGCCGCGGCGGTTTACGCTCCACAGTCCAATAGTCCGCTACGCGAGTTCCTCGCCCGCGTCCGCACTCGGCTTCGGCGCGGCGGCCACGTCGTGGATGCGGTATTTCTCGGCCGCCTCCACCGCCCTCGCCTTGTCGAACGTGCCGTCCTTCACCAGGCCCTCCAGCACCGCGACCACGATCGACTCGGCGTCGACCTTGAACACGCGCCGTGCGGCGGGCCGGGTGTCGGAGAAGCCGAACCCGTCGGTGCCCAGGGTGGTGTAGTCGCCGGGCACCCACTGGCGGATCTGGTCGGCGACCGCGCGCATCCAGTCGGTCGCGGCCACCACCGGGCCCCGCGCCGAGGCGAGCGCCTCGGTGACGTACGGGACCTCCGCCTCCTTCTCCGGCTGCTCCAGCGCCGCGATCTCCTTGTCCAGCGCCTCGCGACGCAGCTCGCCGAAGGAGGTCACCGACCACACGTCCGCGGCCACGCCCCACTGCTCGGCCAGGATCTCCTGGGCCCGCAGCCCGTCGGGCACGGTCACGCCCGAGACCAGGATCTGCGCGCGCACCTCGCCCTCGCCACCGGGCCGGTACAGGTACAGACCCTTGAGCAGCCCGGCCACATCCAGGCCCTCGGGCTCCGCGGGCTGCTGGTAGGGCTCGTTGTACAGGGTGATGTAGTAGAAGATGTCCTCGCCGCCGAAGGTGCCGGTGGGCTGCGGATGCGCGCCCGGCAGCTTGCTCGGCGCCGCCGTCCCGCCCCCGTACATCCGGCGCAGGCCGTCGCGCACGATGTGGGCGATCTCGAAGGAGAACGCCGGGTCGTAGGTGACCACCGCCGGATTGGTCGAGGCCAGCAGCAGCGACTGCCCGTCGTTGTGCTGCAGACCCTCACCGGTGAGCGTGGTGCGCCCCGCGGTTGCCCCGAGGACGAACCCGCGCGCCAGCTGGTCGGCCGCGGCCCAGAAGCTGTCACCGGTGCGCTGGAAGCCGAACATCGAATAGAAGATGTAGAGCGGGATCATCGGCTCGCCGTGAGTGGCGTAGGAGGTGGCCGCCGCGGTGAACGACGCGGTGGACCCGGCCTCGTTGATGCCCTCGTGCATGATCTGGCCGACGGTGCTCTCCTTGTAGGCGAGCATCAGTTCCGCGTCGACCGAGGTGTAGAGCTGGCCGTTGCGGTTGTAGATCTTCAGCGTCGGGAACCACGAGTCCATACCGAAGGTGCGGGCCTCGTCGGGGATGATCGGCACGATCCGCTTGCCGATCTCCTTGTCGCGCAGCAGTTCCTTCATCAGCCGCACCAGCGCCATCGTGGTGGCGACCTTCTGTTTGCCCGAGCCCTTGCGCACCGAGCGGTAGGCCTCGTCGCCGGGCAGCGTCAGCGGCTTGGCCGGGGAGCGCCGCTCCGGCACGAAACCGCCCAGTGCCTGACGGCGGGCCAGCAGGTACTGGATGGCCGGGTTGTCCATGCCGGGGTGGTAGTACGGCGGCAGGTACGGGTCCTTCTCCAGCTCGGCGTCGCTGATCGGGATGCGCTGCAGATCGCGGAAGTCCTTGAGGTCCTGCAGCGCCAGTTTCTTCATCTGGTGGGTGGCGTTGCGGCCCTCGAAGTGCTTGCCGAGGGTGTAGCCCTTGATCGTCTTGGCCAGGATCACCGTCGGCTGGCCCTTGTGCGCCATGGCCGCCGCGTAGGCCGCGTAGACCTTGCGGTAGTCGTGGCCGCCGCGCTTGAGGTTCCAGATCTCGCTGTCGGACATGTGCTGCACCAGTGCCTTGGTGCGCGGGTCGCGGCCGAAGAAGTGATCGCGCACGTAGGCGCCGTCATTGGCCTTGTAGGTCTGGTAGTCCCCGTCGGGGGTGGTGTTCATCAGGTTCACCAGCGCGCCGTCGCGGTCGGCGCCCAGCAGCGCGTCCCACTCGCGGCCCCAGACCACCTTGATGACGTTCCAGCCCGCGCCCCGGAAGAACGACTCCAGCTCCTGGATGATCTTGCCGTTGCCACGCACCGGCCCGTCCAGGCGCTGCAGGTTGCAGTTGATGACGAAGGTCAGGTTGTCGAGCGCCTCGTTGGCGGCCACCTGGATCAGGCCGCGCGATTCCGGCTCGTCCATCTCGCCGTCGCCCAGGAAGGCCCACACGTGCTGGTCGGAGGTGTCCTTGATGCCGCGATCGTGCAGGTAGTGGTTGAACCGGGCCTGGTAGATGGCGTTCATCGGGCCCAGGCCCATCGACACCGTCGGGAATTCCCAGAAGTCGGTCATCAGGCGCGGATGCGGATACGACGGCAGGCCCTTGCCGAGGCCGCCGTGGCTGTACTCCTGACGGAAGCCGTCGAGCCGGTCGGCGCTGAGTCTGCCCTCCAGGAACGCGCGCGCGTAGATGCCGGGCGAGGCGTGGCCCTGGATGAAGACGCTGTCGCCGCCACCGGGATGGTCCTTGCCGCGGAAGAAGTGGTTGAAGCCCACCTCGTAGAGCGCCGCCGAGGACGCGTAGGTCGAAATGTGTCCGCCCACACCGATGCCGGGGCGCTGCGCGCGGTGCACCATGATCGCGGCGTTCCACCGGATCCAGGCGCGGTAGCGGCGCTCGACCTCCTCGTCACCGGGGAACCAGGGTTCGTTCTCGGTGGGGATGGTGTTGACGTAGTCGGTGGAGGTGAGCGCCGGAATCGAGACACGCCGCTCCCCGGCGCGCTCGAGCAACCGCAGCATCAGATAGCGGGCACGGCCCGGGCCCTCCCGGTCGAGCATGTCGTCGAAGGATTCGAGCCATTCGCTGGTCTCCTCCGGGTCGATATCGGGAAGATACGACGCCACGCCCTCACGGATCACCCGAACGCGCTCGCCGGTGGTTCTGGTGGCGGGTTCGGCATCCGCCGGGGGTGGTTCCTGGCCGGAATTCGCTGAAACAGGGTGGATCAGGTCGGTCAAATCTGCTCCTCGTACAGGGGGCTGAACTGCTTGTTGGCGTCGCTATCCCCGGGCCTGCCCGCTTGGTGTGCGGGCCACCCGTCACGAAAGATCCGGGCGCACCCCCATCCTTACCGAAAAGGTGGCGCGGGTCATCCTCTCCGACCACGTACTGCCGGGTATTCCGCCGACGACCGCGCCACGGTGATCAACTAAGTTCTGCGGGAGGAAACACCGAGCACGATGGAGCGAGTGAGAGGGATCGGCACGACGATGAGGCTGCTGGACGCGCGCCGGGTGGGACTGGCCTGCGCCGCCGCCGCGGTGATCGCGGGCACGGTGGTGGCGGGATGCGCCGAGCAGATCCCGGGTACCCCCACGACCGACGCCGCCGAGGTGGCCGCCTACAAGACCAGCGCCGCGGCCTCGTCCTCGGCGGCGGCCTCGTCCAAGGCGGCGGCCGCCCAGGAACGCGCGATCGAGGAGAACTGCACCCGCTTCCCCACCACCACCGGGGCCGCGGTGACCGCCTTCAACGAGTTCGTCACCGCCCACGACAACAACGCCGCCGACTACGCCGCCAAGCGCGAGGCCGCGGCCAGCACCCTCGACACCGCGGCGACCGAGGTCGAGACCGGCGTGACCGCCGCGGGCGCCGCCCTGCCCGGCGATCTGGCGGCGAAATTCACCGACTACGTGATCGCCGCGCGCTCGCTGGCCGCCGAAACCAGGAAAATGACCTACAGCTCCCAGGTGGACAAGCTCAACGCGGCCAGCAGGGCGATCAACCAGGCACGGACCGCCGTGCACGATGCCTGCCAGAGCCGCTGAATCCACCCCGCCGACACGCGGCATACGGTACCGATTCACCCGATCGGCTTGCGCTGCGGCCGATAACCATGTTCGCTTGCACCTATCTTATTGTCGGCAGTTTAGGGAGGACACCACCGTGGTCGCCGCGGCGGACGCGCAGAACTACGCTCAGAAGCTTGGCATTTCTCACGGCTTGGTTGTTCAGGAATTGGGCTGGGACGAGGACACCGACGACGACTTGCGCGCCGAGATCGAGGAGGTCAGCGGCGCGGAGATGGTCGACGAAGACTCCGATGAGGTCGTCGACGCCGTCCTGCTGTGGTGGCGAGAGGGAGACGGCGATCTGGCCGACGAGTTGATGGATGCCATCAGCCCGTTGTCCGACGAAGGCTTCATCTGGGTTCTCACCCCCAAGACCGGGCACCCGGGCCATGTCGATCCGAGCGAGATCGCCGAAGCCGCGCCCACGGCCGGCCTGACCCAGACATCCACCATCAGCCTCGGCAGCTGGACGGGCTCGCGCCTGGTCCAGCCGAAGGCACCGTCCAAGCAGCGCTGATCCCGGCGTTCGCTAAGGTCTCAGCCGGACGAGAACGCTCGGCTGAGACCCGACACGACGACAGGATCCCCGTATGCCGCTAGAGGTTGGCACGCTCGCGCCGGACTTCACGCTCAAGGACCAGAACAACCAGCCTGTCACCCTGTCGGATTACCGCGGCAAGAAGAACGTCCTGCTGGTGTTCTATCCGCTCGCCTTCACCGGCATCTGTCAGGGCGAGTTGTGCAAGGTCCGCGACGAGCTGCCCAAATTCCAGAACGACGACGCCGAGATCCTCGCGATCTCGGTCGGCCCGCCGCCCACCCACAAGATCTGGGCGGCCGAACAGGGCTACCTGTTCCCCCTGCTGTCCGACTTCTGGCCGCACGGCGCGGTCACCCAGGCCTACGACGTCTTCAACGAGAAGTCCGGCTACCCCAACCGCGGCACCTTCGTCGTCGACAAGTCCGGCCACATCACTTTCGCCGAGATGAACGGCCCCGGAGAGGCCCGTGACCAGGCGGCTTGGGAGAAAGCGCTCGCCGCGCTAGATTCATAAACCGTCACCGCCGGTCCCCCGGCGGTGCCCGGGCGTATAGCTCAGCGGTAGAGCACTGGTTTTACACACCAGCGGTCGGGGGTTCGATCCCCTCTGCGCCCACTTTTCGACCACGTCGTGATCACGAGTTGCGGTGATCGCGGACTGCGGCACGATGGGGGTCGTGGTGGAGGATGTGGTCGCGTCGCATGACTGGCGGATCGATGAGCGTGAGTACGCGCGGCATGAAGGGCGGCGGGGGCGGCGGTTCGCGTATCCGTGGATCGTCGGGGCGAGGACGGCGTTGGTTGTTGTCGATATGGTGCCGTTCTTCGTCGAGGCGAATGCCTACTGTCGGGTGATCGTGCCCAGGGTGAACCGGCTCGCGGAGGTGGTGCGGGCGGTAGGTGGGGCGGTGGCGTGGGTGCTGCCCGGTGGTGGGGAACCGACCGCGGCGGCGATCGAGTTCTTCGGGGCGCGGGTGGCCGAAAGTTACAGCAGGACGGGTGGTTCCGGGGAGTTGCGTGATCGCGTCTATTCCGGGCTGGCCACCGACGCCGACGACCTCTATGTGGAGAAGTCCGCGCCCAGTGCGTTCTTTCCGGGTCGCTGCCCGCTGCCTGGGCTGCTCGAACGGCGTGGCGTCGACACGGTGTTGATCACCGGCACCGTCACGAATGTCTGCTGCGAGTCCTCCGCGCGCGACGCCGCGACCCTGGGCTTCCGGACGATCATGGTCGCCGATGGCAATGCCACCCGGACCGATCGGGAGCACAATGCCACGCTGCACACGATCTACCGTTCGTTCGGTGACGTCCGCCCGACGGCCGACCTGATCGAAATGCTCACCACCACACAGTGAACGGCGGTCCCGTCACCACACGAGGGTCGACGAACGATCACTCGGGCATGGGCTCCGCTGCGGCCCAGGCCTTTTCGAACTCTGCGGCGGTGATCTCTTGGTCGACCAGTTCCGGGTCCCACAGGTCGATCGGTGGGTTGAAGACGAAGTCGTCGAGGCCGCTGCGGAAGGCGGGACCGTCATCGCGGACTTCGACCTGGCGAATGCGGTAGCCGTCGATGACCTCGGTGAGGTAGTCGGCGGCGGGGACGTCGTCCGCGCCGTCCCATCGTTGGTTCAGGTACACGCGGTCGCGGTCGGCGAAAGCGCCGAAACCGGGGTGACGTCGCTGTTCGTCGCGGTCGGCGCGCAGCGCGAGCAGCACCTCGTCGGTGACGGCGTCGATGTCGACTTCCGGCACGTTCCAGGTGGCGGCGGTGGCCAGGCGGTCCGGGTCTTCGACGACCTGGACCTCGGCGAAGGTGGCCTCGATCTCGCGGGCCGAGTGGGCCGATATCCACCACCACGCTCCGCCCATCCCGTAGTCGTGGGAGACGAGGAATCGTCGTTCGGGTGCGCTGTCCGAGATCATTTCCGCCCGGCTGTGGCCAGGCCGTCGAGGCGTTGGTAGTGCTCGGCGGTGAGGTGCAGGTGGGCCGCGGCGAGGTTTTCGGTGAGGTGGGTGGGTGAGGCGGTACCGGGGATCGGGGCGATGACGGGTGAGCGGTGCAGCAGCCAGGCGAGGGCGACCTGGGTGGGGGTCGCGTCGAGGTCCGCCGCGATCGCGGCGATGACGGCGGCCTCGCCGGAGGTACCCGCGGCGGCGGGACGCCATGGGAGGAAGGCGATTCCGGCCGCGGCGCACGCGTCGACGACGGCCTCGTGCTCGCGGTCGAGGATGTTGTAGCGGTTCTGCACGCTCGCGATCTCCACGACCGCCCGCGCCTCGGCGAGCTGCGCGGTATCCACCTCGGACAGACCGATGTGGGCGATCTTGCCTTCGTCACGCAGCTCGCGCAGGGTGCCGACCTGGTCGGCCACCGGGATCTCCCGGTCGATGCGGTGCAGTTGCATGAGATCGATGCGCTCGACCCGCAGCCGCCGCAGCGCGTCCTCGACCTGGGCACGCAGGAACCGTTCGCTCCCGTTGTAGACGGCGCCGTCGGGATGGTCGGGCCGCTGCTCGACGCCGAGTTTGGTGGCCACGAGCAGCCCTTCGGGGTACGGATACAGGGCCTCGGCCACCAGCTCCTCGTTGGCGCCCCAGCCGTACAGGTGCGCGGTGTCGATCAGCGTCACCCCGAGTTCGACGGCTTTCCGCAGCAGCGCGATCGAGGCCGCGCGATCGTCGTCGGGTTCTGTCGGCAGGCGCATCGCACCGAATCCCATGCGGTGCAGGCGATATCCGGCGAGTTCGATGGCGAGGTCCATCAAGGCGAGTCTCCTCCTGGGTTCGGCCACCACCGTAGCGTCGTTTCGTGTGCGGCGGCCGTCGCGTCCCCCGTCCGGCGCGCTCTCTCGGCTACGGCACCATGGGACGGTGTCCGACGCCGCCCTCACTCCGCACGAGCCGAATCCGGGCGCGATGCGTTTCCGGTTCGAGTTGGACCCTGTCGAGGAAGTCGTGCCCTGGGGCGAGCAACGTCGTCTGCACTGGTTCGGCCTCACCCAAGGGCACTACTGCATGGACATCGGCGGAGTCGGACTGCTGAAATACACGCAAGATCATTCGACACGCGACGCACGTTCCTGGGTGGACTACTACGTCGTGCGGCTATGGGAGGACCTGCTCGCCGTCCTCCCGTCGGCGCTGGAACCGGTTCCCGAGGACCTCGCGCACTTCTTTGCCGCGAACTCCGCGCACTGGGTCGACACCGACGACCCGAGAACCGATGCCGCCACCGACGCCTACGGGCTGCGCTGGACCGACACCGCCCACCTGCGCTACGGGCCCTCGTTCCGCTGGTGGCGCACCCTCGCCCCCGAGGACACGATCACCGTCGCCTGGCACCACCCCCTCGACCCCGACGGCGAGATCGAGTTCTCGGCCCCACCGTCGGGCCGCCGGACGATCCCCACCACCGAATTCCTCGCCGCCGTCACCGATTTCGACCGGCGACTGCTCGACGCCATGCGAGAACGCATCGACCAACTGACCGAAACCGGTGTCGCCGAGGGGATCGAACTCGACATCCCGGCGCTGATCGAGGAACAAGCCCAGCGCCGAACCTGGCTGCCGCGAGCGCTGGCGAGCCAGGACCTCACGGACTGGCCCGCCGTCCGGACGGGCGTCGCGATCCTCAGCCCGTCCCACTGAGCTGCCCCGGCTCAGCTCGCCATCACCGCCTCCCGGTCGGCGGTGAGGTCAGCGACCCGTTCCCGCGCGGATTCGAGTGACCGGCGCAGGCGTTCACCGCCGAACTCGTCATTACCCGTGTAGACGAACTCGAGGTCGTCGATGCCGATGAACCCCAGCGCGGTGCGCAGGTACGGTTCGACGTGGTTCATGTGCGCCAGCGGTCCACCCGTCTCGTAGCCCGCGTCGCCGGTCCCGACGATGACGAACGCGCGCTTGCCCGCCGTGAGCGGGGTGTACGGCGCCTCGGCGGCGGGATCGAAGGCGAAGGTCCGGCCGACCCGGACGATATTGTCGATGTAGGCCTTGAGCATGGCGGGGATGCCGAAGTTGTACATGGGCACGCCCAGCACCAGCACGTCGGTGGCGAGCAACTCGTCCACCAGTTCGTCGCTGTCAGCCAGGGCGGCGCGCATGGCGCAGGTGCGCTCGTCGGGGTCGGTGAAGGCGGCGGCGATCCACTCCTCGGTGAGGTGCGCGGGCGGCTGGTGGCCGAGGTCGCGGCGGATGACCGTGTCGTCGGGCCTGGCGTCGCGCCACCGGTCGACGAATTCCCCGACGAGGGTGCGGGTGTGTGAGCGCGACTGGCGCGGGCTGGCGTCGAGCCGCAGTAGCTGGGCCATCTCGGAACTCCTGTCAGGTCGGGATCGGCGTGTGCGGCCGAGACTGCCCGACGGGGAATGTCCGCGTAAGAACGCACATTTCTGTTACCCGGTACCCTTTTCCCTACCTTTGCCGGTGAGACGAGGACGCGCATGGCCACACGTAAGCAGGATCTCGATTTCGACTGCCCGGTCGAGGTCACCCTCGACGTGATCGGTGGCAAATGGAAGGGCATGATCGTCTACCTGCTGAGCGAGGGCACCGCGCGCTTCAACGAGATGCGCCGCGCCATGCCGCAGGTGACCCAGCGCATGCTCACCGCCCAACTGCGCGAACTCGAACGCGACGGCGTCCTCACCCGCACCGTGTTCCCCGAGGTCCCACCCCGCGTCGAATACGAACTCACGGCTTTCGGCCGCGACCTCATCCCGATCATCGCCCTGATGGAAGCCTGGGGCGAACGCTACCGAGACCAACTCCGCCACACCGGCTGACCGATCGGTCTCTCGGAGTGGGCGACCGTCAGGGAGCACTGTCCGTCCTGGCAGTCGCGGCGGACCCGGCCGCGGGACACGGTCTGGGCCAGGCCGATCAGCCAGCAGGTCGGGCAGCCGCGGAGGGCGAGCAGGCCGAGTGGTAGCAGTGCCGCGCTGAGGAGGCCGAGGATCGGGTAGAGGGCGATCGTGCCGATGAGGGCGCCGAAGCCCACCGCTCCTCGGACGAGATGGGCGGGGAGGGATGTGCTGGCGAAGCCGGGGGCGTCAGTGGTCGGCATCGTCTGCTCCTGGGACGAGATCGGCGGTCGGGCGGAGGGTTTCGCGGACCGTCGCGCGGGCGCGGTGCAGGCGTGATTTCATCGCCGAGGTGCTCAGGCCGAGTGCGTCGGCGACGATGCGGCCGCTGTAGCCCTGGATATCGCGCATGACCAACACGTGTCGCTGGTCGGCGGGCAGGGCGGCGACCGCGGCAGCCACCCTGCCCGCTTCCGCGCGGCGCAGCACTTCGTTCTCGGCCGACTCGGCGGTGCCCGCCTCCGGCAGTGTCAGGCGCACGGCGGCCGGGCGCACACGCCGCAGGCATTCGTTGCGGACGATGCGGAACATCCACGATGCCAGCGCGCCGGACGCGCGGAGCATGCCGATCTTGCGGTACAGGATGATCATGGCTTCCTGTGCCGCGTCCTCGGCGTCCTCCGGGGTGGCGCACAGCGAAAGGGCGAAGCGCCGGACAGTGGGGTGCGCGCCCGAGACCAGCGCGGCGAGCGAATCCACGTCACCGTCCTGGGCGGCGCGGATCAGGGCGTCGTCGGGCCAGCGCGGCTCAGCCACGTCGACGCCGCACGATCACCAGGCAGCTACAGACCGACACCACGCCGACCACGACGCCGATACCGATGACCACGACAACCTCCATCTCCGTCCGGGCACCCTGCCCGAACACAGATAAGAGACCTCCGCCCGGCGAAAGGATTCACCGACGGGCCGTGACGATCCAGGAGCGTGAGTCGAACCAGACACCGTCGTCGGTCTCGTGGGCGGCGAGGACGGCACGCAGACGACCGCGAGCACGGTCGGCGGCGGCATCGTCGAGGGCCGCGAGGTTGGTCTGGAAGTACGACAGGCGGAGCAGGTTGTCGAAAGCGGCGGCCACATCGGGGCCGTAGTAGACGGGCTCGGCGACATCGATGAAGCGGACGTCGGTGAAACCCGCTGCGACGAGAATGTTTTCGGTGACATCGGGTTCGGCGAGGGAGAACGGCCCTGGGCTGCCGAGAAAAGGAGATGCACCGAGAACGGGCAGGATCTCGGTGGCCCAGGCATTGCGCTCGTACCCCTGCCAGACCAGCATCACCAGCCGCGCCGAGCGATGCAGCGCGCGAGCGATATTGGTGAACGCGGCCACCGGATCGGCGAAGAACATGGTGCCGAAGCGACTGATACACAGGTCGAAACGCGCGGGCGGGAAGGGGTAGCTCTGGGCGTCGGCGAGCGCGAAGGTCAGGTGGGACAACCCTTCTCCGGCACCGACCCGCTCGGCCTCGTCGAGCATCCGCGCCGTGATGTCGACGCCGAGCACCTCGACGGCGACAAGGGCCGCTTCCCTGCTGGTCTGCCCGGTGCCGCAGCCGATGTCGAGCACCCGGTCACCGGCGCGGACGTCGGCGGCGGCACGGAGCCGGGAGTTGTATCGCCGCAGTTCCGCGTCGTAGTCGAACAACGTCATCGCCGCCTCCGTGTGCTGTCCCCTGGGGACAACCTACGCGGAGGTGGTGGCCGGTCGAGACCGGCCACCACACCGATTCACTACGGCGTCGAATAACCGATGAGGGCGCCGATGCCCGCACCGATCGGGATGGTGATCAGCGCGCCGACCCCACCGAGGAAGAAGCCGAGCACCGCGCCGATCCCGGCGCCGACCAGGGCGCCGATGCCCGCGTTGTACTGCTTGCGGGCCTGGGTGTCGCTCGCCTCGTCGACGAAGGACGCCAGGTTGTCGGTGACGACCGCGGGAGCCGCGACCGGACGCAGGGTGACCGACTGTCCGTCGGCCGCCACACCCGCGGTGAGATCGAAATCGCCCGCGCCGGTGACGATCCTGGTCGGCACCGACGCGACCACTCGGCCACTGCGGTCGGTGAGGGTGACCACCCCACCGGCGAGGCGGAACGTGCCGTCGGCGACGGACGCGGTGACCCCGGAACCGTCGGTGAGCGGACTCGCCGTGAACGCCACTCCCCCTTCGGAACCCTGGACGATCGGAACGGCGGCCGCGGGTCCGGCGTGCGCGGTGGTGGCCGCGAGACCGAGCGCTCCGGCCGCGAGGACCGCGACCGCTCCGATACGCCGTGCACTGGAACTAGTTCGAGACGAAAATGTCATCGTGCCCCTCCAGTCTGCCCGCCGATAACGACGGAACATCCTCTGCTGGACCGGATCTCGGTCCGCGAACATTTTCGCATCGGTCGCGCCCGAGCGGAACCACCTGCGGTGATATCGGAAAAACATCACCGATTGCCGGGTGGCTGCTGAGGCCATGTGCCGGGATCCGATTCCGTCGGCACAATCGGTGGTTCACCGAGCCCGACCGGAAGGAAACCCATGACCATCCTGGTGACCGGAGCCACCGCCAATATCGGCCGCAAGGTCGTCGACCATGTGCTGGCCGCTGGCTACACCGACGTCCGCGCGCTCACCACCGACCCCCGACGCGCCGCGCTGCCCCCGGAAGTGGAGGTGGTGGAGGGCTATATCCGGCGTCCCGACAGTCTGGGGGCGGCCTTCGACGGCGTCGATCGGCTGTATCTGGCACCCTCTCCCGGCACCGTCACCGAGGTGCTCGCGCTGGCCCGCGCGGCCGGGGTGCGGCACGTGGTGGACCTGTCGGGGGAACCGGACAGCTGGTGGGGCACGGTGTGCACGGCGGTCGAGGACAGCGGACTGTCCTGGACGCATCTGTGGCCCGCGGACTTCATGGAGAACTCGATCATGTGGGCGCACCAGATCCGCACGACCGGCACCGTCCGCGAACCGTATCCGGACGCCGCCACCGCGCCCATCGCCATGGACGACATCGCCGCGGTCGCCGCCACCGCCCTGCTGGCCGACAGCACCGACAACCGCGCCTACACCCTGTCGGGCCCCGAAGTCCTCACCCGCGCGGAACTTCTCGCCCACCTGGCCACCGCCCTCGGCCGCGACCTCACCTTCGAGAAGGCCACCCGCGACGAGACCGTCGCCGCGCTGACACCCAGCATGGGCGAGCGGGCGAACTGGTACGTCGACAGTGTCCTCACCGGCTACTCCCCCGACCCCGCCACCCTGCCGCTGACCAGCGTCACCGACATCACCGGCCGCCCACCGACCACCTTCGCCGCGTGGGCGGCCGCCAACACCGCCGCCTTCAGCCCGGAGTGATATCGCGCTGAAGGGTGAGGTGGACGACGGCGTCCGCGCGCGCTTCGAGACGATGCGGATCACCGGCGGCGAGGTAGATCGTGGCGCCGGGTTCGAGCCGGTGCGCCTCGGTCGCCCCACCCGCGGTGACGTCCAGGTCGATCACCCCGGAGACGCAACTGATCAGGATCGGGCCGGGTGCGCGGTGCTCGTCGAGCACCTGACCCGCCCGGAAACTGAGGCGTACCAGGGTGATTCCGGGTCCGGCGAGCAGGCGCTGGATGTTGGGCAGGTCGCCGTCCTTGGGCTGCCAGGTGGTCGTGTCGGTGACGAGAGTGCTCATGCATTCGGCTTCCTGGCGATGACGGCGATGGCGGTGAGCGCCTGCTTGTGGGCGGTGAAAGTGGCGCGCATGGCCAGGACGCGCTGTCGCGCGGCCCGGTCGCGCAGCACGTTCTTGATGATGCGGGCGGTGCCGAGCAGTCCTTCGTCGGCGAGGACGCGACGCGGCCGCAGCAGGGCCATGGGCGCGAAATCGACGGTCTCGACGACGAATCCGCCCGCGGTGAGCAGCTCGGTCCACTCCGCGCGGGTCAGCGGTCGGGCGTTGACCTTGATCGAGCGGGCCAGTGCCTTGCGGATCTCGGTCTTGACGGCGTCGTCGAGCTCATCGGGCTGTAGCGCGAGTTCGTGGATGGCGTAGCGGCCGCCGGGGCGCAGCACCCGGAACGCCTCGGCGATGATGGCGGCCTTGTGCGGGTCGGTCTGCATGGTGAGCATGGCCTCGCCGACCACCACGTCGGCGCTGGCGGCGGGCAGACCGGTGTCGGCGGCGTCGCCGGTGGTGACGACGCCCCGGCCACCGACGACCTCGGCGCTGCGCGCGGCGGCGGCGTCATCGGCCTCCACACCCCGATATCCGGCGGGCCGACGGCGCAGGATGGCCTCGGCGGTGTGACCGAGGCCGGGCGCGAGTTCCACCACGTCGGCGCCGGGCAGGGCGGCGGCGTCGAGCATGCGTTCGGTGAGTTCGATGCCGCCCGGTCGCAGGACGCGTTTGCCGAGGCGGGCGAGCAGCCAGTGGCCGGGGATGTGCGCGGAATCGCGGTGGTCGAAGGGCAATGGTGTGGTCATGGTGTGCTCCTGTCGGTGCGGCCGCGGGGTGCGGCGGTCCTACAATCGAGGGGGAAGTCGCCGGTCACGGCGTGAGAGGAGCGCCGATGGTCAGCACACCCCGGCAGCGGGACAGGGTGTTCGCGCTGGTGCGCGATTCCCTGGAACCCCTGGACGCGCCGGTGATCGCGCAGACCCTGGGCATCCACATCACCACCGCGCGCTTCCATCTCAACGCGCTCATCGACGCGGGCCAGGTGGAGGGCACCTGGCTGCCCTCGGAGACGGTGGGCCGCCCGCGCAAGGGCTACGTGGCGGTCGGCGCCGACCCCGCCGCGCCGGTGCTGGCCGCCCTGCTGGCCCAGCTCGGTGACACGCCCGCCGCCCGACGCGCCAAAGCCGCCGCAGCGGGGCGGATGTGGGCCGACAGCCTGACCGATCTCGGCGAGCCGCAGGCCGATCTGCCCGATCCGGTGACGGTGGTCACCACCACACTGACCCGCCTCGGCTTCCAGGTGTCCGCGACGGTGTCGAGTTTCGGCACGCACGAGATCCAGCTGTGCAACTGCCCGCTGCGCCGCATCGCGAGCGCGCCGGAGATCGTCATCGGCATCCAGCAGGGCATGATCGAGCGGATTCTGGAACGTCATTCGCCCACGCTCGCAACACAATTCGACGTCGACGTGCGGCCGGACGCCGGGGGCGACTGCGGCGTCACGCTGCGTCTGACCACCCGATCGACGCACGGCGCGCCGATCGCGGGCTGAGCTCGGCACCTCCACCTCACCGCCGCCTTCCTGTCTCGTGTCACCCGACCGGGGCACTGCCCGGCCTGGGTTCGATCTTATTTAAATGACTCTTGACCGAAGTTATGAGGCTAGGCTAACTTACTGCCATCATCTGGTGTTTTACCAGGAATCCGGAGTGTAACTCCGCTCACCCGAAGGGTTGAAAAAATGATGAGCAGCCGAGTTCTCCGGTCCGTTCTCGCCCTGGCCGTGCCCGCGGCGGCGGTGCTGATGAGCAGCCCGGGCGCGATCGCCGAGCCGGGCACCTTCCGCATCACCAGCGAGGTCCCCACCCTGGCCGAGCTCAACGAGCAGGTGCGCTTCCTGGTCGAGACCGGAGCCTCCGACGAGGCCAAGGCCGCGAATCTGGAGGGCGGGGCGAACGCGGTGATCGTGCCGCGCACCGTCTACAACCTCGGCCTGTTCCGCGCACCGCGCGGCTGGAACGAGGTGACCGGTCCCGAGACCCACGAGGGCGACCGGCACACCGCGATCCTGCACAGCGGCTCGGCCGGGCGCCCGAGCATCACCATGCGTGTCACCTGGAAGCGCATCGACGGCAGCTGGAAGCTGGCCAACGAATCACTGTGCGCCGGAGTGAAGACCGTCGGTCTGCCGATCCCCTGCGACTTCTGACCCGTGATCGACCTGCGCGAGCTCACCGTGCGCTACGCGAAGACCACGGTGCTCGACATCCCCGCGCTGACCGTCCCCGACGCCGCGGTGACCTACCTGCTCGGCCTCAACGGCACCGGCAAGTCCACGCTGCTGCGCTGCGTGTGCGGCATCATCGCCCCGGACACCGGCATCGTCGAGGTCGATGGCGTCCGAGTCAGGGCCGGGCACATCACCCCGGCCGGGCTCGGGATGCACCTGGACTACCGGGCATTCGATCCCCGCCACACCGCCCGTCGTCATCTGCGCTGGATCGCCCGATCCCGGGGGCTGTCCGTGGCGCGCGTCGCGGAGGTGCTGGCGCGGACCGGTCTCGACGAGATCGCCGATCGCCGTCTGGCCCAGTGCTCGCTGGGCATGCTCCAGCGCGTCGGCATCGCCGCGGCCCTGCTGACGCGCCCGCGCACACTGCTGCTCGACGAGCCGCTCAACGGTCTCGACATCGCGGGCATCCACTGGATCCGCGCGCTACTGCGCGAGTTGGCCGACGCGGGCACCTGCGTGCTGGTCACCTCGCATCTGCTCGACGAGGCCGAACGCAATGCCGACCGGGTGGTCGTGCTCGGCGCGGGCCGGGTCCTGGCCGATGCTCCGCTGCCCGAGCTCGTGCGCGACGGCGACCGACTCGAAGACGCCTACCTGCGCATCACCGGAGCGGCGGCATGAGCAGTCCGGTCACCGCTCTCGGCCGGGGCATCGCCGCCGAGTGGACCCGCACCGGCGGGCGCGGGTTCCTGTGGTCGATCGCGGTGCCGCTCACGATCGGTCTGCCGCTGCTCGTCACCTTCGGGATCGCGGGCGTCGCCGAACGATTCGCCGCCATTCCCGGTCAGCTCCAGGTGACCTCGGTCGGTACCACCAATGCCGTGTACTGGGTGATCACCTTCGCCACCGGCATCATGACGGTGACCGCCGCCTACGCGCACGCCACCCGGTCGCGCGGAAGCCTGGGCGACCTCGACGCCTTCCTGTTCCCCCGGATCTGGGTCGCGTCGCTGGCCCGCTGGATCTTCTACGGCACCCTCGCGGCGGTCGCGTCGCTGGCGCTGCTCGTCGTCGTACTCACCGCGCTGCCCGCGCTGTTCCCGCTGGTCTACGGCGAGGTCGCCCTCGGTGACTCCGCCGGGCGGCGCTTCCTGTGGACGGTGCCGATCTACGCGTTCACCGCGTGCGGGATCGGCATCGCCATCGGTTCGGTCATCCGGACCCCACCGGCCGCGATCGCGGTCCTGCTGTTCTGGGTGTACGTGGCGGAGGACTCGATCAGCCTGTTCCCCGACGGCTACACCCTGCAGTCCTACGCGCCGTTCCTCAACGCGGTCGCCGCCACCGGGCAGGAGCTGGCGTTCCTGCCCCGCTTCGGCCGCGACGGCGCACTGATCTATTTCGTCGTCGTCACCGTTGTCCTGTTCACCGTCGCGGTGACGAGTGCCCAGTGGCGACGGCGACGTCACTGACCCTTGAGCGCCCGCTCGGCCCGGTTGACCAGGACCGCGGTCCCGATCGTCGCCGCCAGCAGGGTGACCATGACGATCTTGGCGCCCCACGGTCCTTCGATCAGGGCACCGACCGTGCCGAGCGCGGCCAGCCCGGCCATGGTCGCCAGCAGTCCGGTCACATAGACCGCGCCCTGGATCTCGCCGCGCAGGATGCGCCGGGAACCGGACAGCAGACCCAGCCCGAGGATGCCCGGCAGCAACGCCACCACGCAGACGACGATCAGGTACGAGGTGTTCAGCCCGGACACGACCAGTCCCAGCGAACAGATCAGCAAGACGGCGGCGAGCGCGAGACCCGCCCCGCCCGCGCGCCGGGTCGCCTCGCGCACCCCCGGATGCTCAGCGTACGGCGACGACATTCCCACCCCCACAGTTCATGTCGCTCACGCTAGCAGCGCGCACCGACACCGGCGAGGGATGTGGTGTCAGCCCACGTCGCGACGCAGCCAGGTGACCTCGGCGCCGACACAGTCGGTGCCCTGGCGGTAGGCCTCGAGGTCGTCGTCCCAGGCGGTGCCCAGGGCGCGGTCGATCTCCGCGGACAGGTCGTAGGCGCCGTGGGTGCCGAGTTCGCTCGCGGCCTGCAGTAAGGCGCGTAATCGCATCTCGCCCAGCATCACGTCCCCGTTGGCGCCGGTGGAACCGTGCCACAGGCCCAGCGCGGGCACGAAGCTGTAGCGCTCGCCGTCGACACCGTCGCTGGGGTCCTCGGTGACCTCGAAGCGCAGCACCGGCCAGGCGCGCAATGATTGGGCAATCCGGGCGGCGGTGCCCACCGGACCGATCCAATCGCTGCTCGCGCGCAGTTGCCCGTCGGCGGGTTGCGCGTTCCAGCGCAATTTCGCCGGTGACGAGAGCGCCGTCGACAGTGCCCATTCCACGTGCGGGCACAACGCGGCGGGCGACGAGTGGATGTAGACCACACCCGCCGTCGCGTCAGCGAACTGACTCGATGCGCGCACTACCAACACCTCCAGCCTCGACAAGGAGCGTCTTCCCCAACGACCCGTCGCGGACTGGCGTGGCCCGAGTGTACTGAAGTGTTCGGTGTTGCGGGTGTTACTTCACTGCGTGTTGGATGTCTCTGCGATAACGGAATCGCTGAATTTCGGCCACGCCGTTCGCGCCCAGTCGCCGAAATTCTCGTCGCTCAACGCGATCGTCGCCACCCCTATCTCGGGGTCGACCCACAGGAACGTGCCGGACTGTCCGAAGTGTCCGTAGGTCCGCGCGGAATTGCGGGATCCGGTCCAATGCGGGGCTTTTCCGTCGCGGATTTCGACGCCGAGTCCCCAGTCGTTGGGGCGCTGGGAGCCGAATCCGGGGAGCACCCCGTCGCGGCCGGGGAATTGCACGGAGGTCGCGTCGTCGAATGTTTGCCGAGATATCAATTCGGGTGTCAGCAACTCCTGGGCGAACCGTGTCAGGTCACGAACCGATGCGCGGGCACCGTGTCCGGCCGACCCGTCGAGCTCCGCGGTGGTCATTTCCAACGGAGTGAACACCGCGTCGCGCAGATACTCCGGAAAGGCGATACCGGTCTGTTCGGTGAGGAAATCGGCGAGCAATTCGAAACCCGCGCTGGAGTAGATGCGCCGGGCACCGGGGGCGGCGATCACGTCGGGGGTGGCGAAGGCGACGCCGGAGGTGTGCGCGAGCAGATGCCGCACGGTGGACCCGGGCGGGCCCGCGGGCTGGTCGAGTTCGATCGCGCCCTCCTCGACGGCGACGAGCGCGGCGTAGGCGACCAGCGGTTTGGTCACCGAGGCGAGCCGGTAGACCCGGTCGATGTCACCGGTGGTGGAGAGGCCGTCCGCGGTGAGCACCGCGGCGGCGGCGTGGCGCACGGGCCAGTGCGCTAGCTGCTCGAAGGAACGCATACCGGCAGCGTACGAGACGCGGTTACGATCGGGTCATCATGAGTCCCGCACCCTCGATCCACGGTGACGTGGCGGCCGGTTTCGGCCCTGTCGCCGACGCCTTCCGCCGCAACTTCACCGCCCACGGCGAGATCGGCGCCGCCGTCGCCGTCTACGCCGGTGACCAGCCGCTGGTCGACCTGTGGGCCGGACACCGCGACCGCGCGCGCACGGTGGCCTGGGAGCGCGACACCATCGTGCCGGTGTTCTCCTCGTCCAAGGGGATGTCGGCGTTCACGCTGGCCGTGGCGGTCTCGCGTGGTCTGCTCGACTACGAGGCGCCGGTGTCGACGTACTGGCCGGAGTTCGGCGCGCACGGCAAGGACCGGATCACCGTGCGCCAGCTCATCGACCACCAGGCCGGGCTGTCCGGGCTGGACCGCGTGGTGAAGCTGCGCGAGCTGGCCGACCGCGACGCACTCGCGCGGATCCTGGCCGCCCAGAAGCCTGCGTGGACGCCGGGCACCCGGCACGGCTACCACGCCCTCACCCTGGGGCTGTATCAGGCCGAGCTGCTGCGCCGGGTCGATCCGGACGGCCGCAGTCTGGGCCGGTTCTTCGCCGAGGAGATCGCGCGTCCGGTCGAGGCGGACCTGTTCATCGGGCTGCCCGCGAGCGAGCCGATGGAGCGCATCGCGGTGCTCTCGGCCACCAAAGGACTCGACATCCTGCGCTACGAACTCGCGGACGTGCCGCTGCGCATCGGCGCCGAGGTCTACGCCAAGCGCGGGTATTCCTATGCCGCGCTGACCAATCCGCGCCCCGGCGCCCCGGCCAGGGCCACCCGGCGCGAGTTCCTCGAGATCGAGTGGCCGGGGATGAACGGGGTCGGCAATGCCAGGGCGTTGGCCCGGGTGTACGGCGCGGCGGCCGGACGCACCGGCGCGTTGCCCCTCGGCGACGAGGTCCTCGACCTGCTCGCCGCGGCCGAGACCGCCGAGATCCCCGACGACGACCTGGTGCTGCACACCAAGAGCCGCTACCACCTCGGTTTCCGCAAGTCGCGCGGCAGTTTCCGGTTCGGCTCCGACAAGCGCGCCTACGGCACCACCGGATTGGGCGGGTCCTTCGGCTTCGCCGATCCGGCAACGGGATTGGGCTTCGGATACAGCATGAACCGGCTCGGCATGGCGATCCTCGACGACGTGCGCAGCCGTAATCTGCGCGAGGCCGTCATCCGGTGCGCCACCCGCTAGGACGACGAATGCCCGCGTCCCCCTGGTGATTCGGGGTACGCGGGCGTCCGACGAGCGGTCGTTCGGGCCGGTGAGCGCGGCCACCGGCACACGGTGCCGCCTGGGCGATCAGTGTCCGCTGACGCCGCTGATCTCGTTGGGCGCCTGGGGCAGCGTGGCGGTCGCGGTGACCTTGCCCTCGGCCAGGTCGACGCGGTGCACCTGCTTGGACGACGGATCACTCACGTAGACGATGCCGCCGCGCACGAACAGCGCGGGCCGCGCGGCCTGCCAGTCCAGCGGTTCGGTCCAGGTGCCGAGCACGGGGATGGTCCGCGTGACGGTCCCGGCGACCGGGTCGATGACGTGGATCTTGCCGTCGGTGCCGAGCACCAGCGCCTCACCCTGCGGGCCGCGGCCCAGCGAGCGGAAGGTGTAGCTGGTGCCGATGTCCACCAGGCGCAGGGTGCCGTCGGTGGTGTTCACCAGCGAAACCCGCTGCGGGCGTTCGAGTTCGGCGTCCTTGTCCTGCTTGTAGTCACCGAGCACGATCGGCGAGACGTCGCTGCCCGCCATATTGCCGATCCGGCCGTACGGAGTCGGGCTGGCGACCTTGGTGATCTTGCCGTCGCGGTAGACGACCGCGCCGGTCTGGCAGCCGACCACCACTGCCTCGCCCTGTGCGGTGGCCTCGCCGTGCACGCCGGGGCAGTCCTCGTTGCGGGTGATCTCCTTGCGGTCGCCGTCGAGGGCGACCAGGCCGACCCGCTTGTCCTCGGTGCCGAGGGTGAGCACGAGCTCGCCGTTGCTCAGCTCGATGGCGACGCCGTGGTGCGGGGTGGCGGCCCGGTAGACCTCGGTGGCGGGCTTGTCGTCGCCGAGCTGGTCGGAGTCGATGACGGTGACCTCGCCGGAGCCGTCGGCGAACAGCACGGTCTTGCCCGCGTGCCGCACGACGTGGCCGGGCTTGTTCGCGGGGAACTCCGCGCCGGTGAAGGCGGCGTCGTAGGCGTCGAAGACGCGGAAGCCGTCCTTGGTCGAGACCATCAGGTGCTCGTCGTCGCCCGCCGGGTTGAGCCGGTTGAAGCCGGGCAGGTCCACCTGGCCGCGCTGGGCGAGGGTGGCGCCGTCGAGGACGTAGATGCCGCCATCGTAGGTGAGCGCGATCGGTTCGGCGCCCGGGGTGTGCGCGTGGCCGGGCTCGGTGTCGTCGCTGCCGCAACCGGCCAGCGCCACCACCGAGGCGAGGACCCCCGACATGGCCACCAGCGTGGTGGTCCGGGTCCGAGTGTGCATGTCTTGCTCCATTTCTCCTGCGTGAAACTAGGTCGTCAGCCCGCGCACGATCGCCTCGGTGTTGGTGCGCGCCATCTCGAGATAGGTCGCGGCGCCACCGCCGGGGGCGGACAGCGATTCGGTGTGCAGCGCGATCACCTGGACGTGCAGGCCGGTGTGTTCGGCGAGCACCCGCGCGAGGCGGTCGGGCTGGGCGGAATCGGCGAAGATCGCCGACACCCCCGCGGTTCTGATCGCGGTGGCGAGGCCGTCGAGGTCGGCGGCGCTGGGCGAGGCCAGGGTGGTGCCGCTGGGGATCACCGCGCCGATCACCCGGAAACCGAAGCGCTGGGCCAGATAACCGAAGACGTGATGGTCGGTGACCAACTGTTTGCGTTCGGGGGCGAGGGTGGCGAAGCGCTCGGTCATCCACTGGTCGAGCTGGTCGAGTTCGGCGAGGTAGCGCTCGGTATTGGCGCGCACGGCCGCGCCGTCGATGCCCTCGACGCGGGCGAGCACTTCGGCGCTGATGGTCTCCACGGCCGTGCGGACGCGGCGCGGGTCGGTCCAGAAGTGCGGGTCGGGGGTGCCCGCGGACTCGTCGGCGGTGTAGTCGATCGGGTCGACGTGTTCGGCGACGGCCAGCGTCGGCACGCCCGCGGCCGCGGCGGCGTCGACGTGCTTGGCGATGCCCTCCTCGAGACCGAGCCCGTTGTGCACGACCAGCGCGGAGCGCTCGATATCGGCGGCCTGCCGGGCCGAGATGGCGAAGGAGTGCGGGTCGGCCCCGGTCTGCATGAGGACGGTGACCGGGGCGGCATCGCCGACGATGGTGCGGGTGAGGTCACCGAGGATATTGGTGGTCACCACGATGCCGGTGCGCTCGGGCTCGGTGCCGCAGGCGCCCAGCAGCGCGACCAGCGCCAGCGCCAGCAGTGCCGCGACGACGCGGGGTTTCGTGCTCACAGTCCGGTCTCCACCATCAGCGCGGGCTCGATATCGAGCGGGAAGGCGCGGGCCACGCGCAGGTTGTCGTTGTAGGCGATCTCGTGGACCTCGCGGCCGCGAATGTCGTTGACGTAGGCGCGTTCCGGGTCGACGCGGATGACCGGGGTGCCCGTCACCGGGCCGTCCATCAGCGGAACCCGCGCTGTGCGCGTTCCGGTTTCGGGGTCGATGCCGTGCAGGACGCCGTCGCCGGTGAGGACCAGTAGCGGCGCGCCCTCGCCCGCGGTGTTCACCGCCACGGCGTCGGCGATCGGGGTCCGGGTCCAGGTCTTCGCGCGGATGTCGAGGGTCCACACGCCGTCGCGTCCGGCGAGCGCGGTCAGGGTGGTGCTGCCGGGCCGGTGGGTGAAGGCCGTGGCCCGGTCGGCGGGCTGCGCCGGGTATGGGATCTTCTCCGCGACGAACTCACCGTCACGCTGGGCGACCACGAGTGCCCCGTCCGCACAACCGAACACGACACCGCGTCGCGTCACCGCCTGCCCCTGCGGCTGGGCGCATCGCTCGTCCCGCGCCTGCCCGGTGGACTCGTCGCGCCCACGCACCTCGACGCGCCCGTCACCGTCCACCACGACGATCCGCTCGCCATAGGGCACCGCGATACCCGCCACCGCCCGCGCCTCGGGAATCGTCCCCGCGTCGAGCGCCGCACGGTCGAGCACTGTCGACCGTCCGCTCGCCGACACGAGGGTCACGACCGCCGCGTCCGCATAGGCGCCGACCACCACGTCACCCTCGACTCGCGTCTCCCCCACGGTGCCGACCGTGCGGACCGGCGCGCTGTAGTAGTGCCGGTGATCGCCGTGGTCGACGGTCCAGGCGCCGCTGTCGACGACGGAGGTTCGATCGAGGGAGGCGAGGTAGGCGAAGCGGCCGTCCGTGGCGATCGAGGTGGCGGCGGGAAGGGCTTGCGCGGTGGCGCTTTTCACCTCGGTGACCTGCTCGGTCAGGAGATCGAGCACCCGGGTCGCGCCGGAGGTGTCGGCCAGGATCAGGCGGGTCTGCACTTCGCTCATCTCCTCGGCGCCCGCGACGAAACCGTGCGGGGTCTCCTCCGGCGCCACCGGCGGTTCGGCGGTGCCACATCCGACCAGCGGCAGCGCGGCCAGCGCCGCGACCGAGGCCGCGCCCGCCCGGCCGAACCGGGCGCGCAGCGACGCGGCGATGGCCGAGAGGAAGAACGTCGCGACCGCCACCGCGGCGATGGTCGCCCCGGCCGCCGTCTGCGCGTGCCAGGAGATGAGCAGGCCCACCACGGTGGACAGGCCGCCGATACAGGCGGCGAGCAGCATCACCACCGGGATGCGGTCCGACCAGTACAGCGCGGCGGCGGGCGGCGCGATGAGCAGGCCGAAGACCAGCAGCGTCCCGACGACGTGGAACGAGGCGACGATCGCCAGCGTCACCAGGCCGATCAGCGCGGCATTGGCGAGCTTCGGGCGCAGGCCCAGCGTGTGGGCCTTGCGCGGATCGAAGGTCAGCGCGACGAAGGACCGGTGGCCCAGCACCGCCACGAGCAGCGCGATCACCACGGCCGCCGCCAGGAATCCGAGGTCCTGTGTCCGCACCGCGAGCACATCGCCGAACAGGAACCCGGTGAGGTCCACCGCGAAGGATTGCGAGCGCGACACGATGATCACCCCGGCCGCGAGCATGCCGACGAAGAGCAGCCCGATCGCGGTATCGGCGCCGAAGCGGGGACTGCGGCCGAGCGCGGAGACACCGAAGGCCATGGCCGCGCAACTGACCGCGGCGCCGAGGATCAGGTTCCCGCCGAGCAGCGCGGCGACCGCGACGCCGGGCAGCATGCCGTGCGCCATCGCGTCGCCGAGAAACGCCATGCCGCGCACCACGACCCAGGTCCCGGCCAGGGCGCACACGCACGACACGAGCAGCCCGCCCCACAGCGCGCGCTGCACGAATGCCACCTCGAACGGGGCGATCAGCCAATCCATAGCGCGGAAGGCTATACTGAAAATGGTTATCGTTTCAATTGAGGTGAGATGCAACACACAGCGGTCCGAATCGACCACCTGACGGCCGGTTACGCGCGCACCCCGGTGCTGCGCGAGCTGTCGGCGACGATCCCGCGCGGGCGGATCACCGCGATCGTGGGGCACAACGGTTCCGGGAAATCGACCCTGCTCGGCGCGCTGGCGGGCACCGTGACGATCGCGTCGGGCACGGTCGAGCACGCGCTGGGCCGACCGGCATTCGTGGTGCAGCACACCGCGATTCCGTCGACGCTCCCCATCACGGTGCGCGACGCGGTGGCCATGGGACGGTGGGCGCACCGGAGCCCGTGGCGTCGGCTCACGCGCGCCGACCGCGCCCTCGTGGCCGAGTGCCTGGCGCGGATGGATCTGGCGGAGCTGGCCACGCGCCGTCTCGACACCCTCTCCGGCGGCCAGCGACAGCGCACCCTGCTCGCCCAGGCACTGGCCCAGCAGTCCGATCTCCTGCTGCTCGACGAACCCGCGACCGGATTGGACACGGTCTCGCGGACGGCGATCTCCCAGGTGCTCACCGAAGTGGCCGCGACGGGAGTGACGGTCGTCCAGGCGACCCACGATCGCGACAAGGCGGCCCGCGCCGACCACTGCCTACTGCTGCGCGACGGGCAGCTGATCGCCGCGGGTCTCCCGGAAGACGTGCTGGTCAGCGCCTAGAATCGGCCATGGCCCCGGCATCGAGGAGGAATCCATGGCAGAGGCGCCCGCATCGGTCGACGCCTATCTCGCCGAGCAGCCCGACGCCACGCGCGCGGTGCTCGAGCAGATCCGCGCGACCATCCGGCGGGTGGTCCCGGAGGCGGGCGAGAAGATCAGTTACGCGATGCCCGCGGCCACGCTCGATGGCCGGGCGTTCGTGTCCTTCGCGGGCTGGAAGGCCCATGTGAGTCTGTATCCGGTCCCGGAGGGGGACGCGGAGTTCGACCGGGCCGTCGCCCCGTACGCGTCGGGGCGGGGAACAGTGAAGTTCCCGCTCGGCGAACCGATTCCGTACGACCTGATCGCGCAGATCGTGCTCCGGCTCGCCGCGCGGGAACGGCAGCGCTGACCTACCAGTCGGCTTCGGTGTAGCGGATGATGCCGCGAATGTTCTTGCCGTCGAGCATGTCCTGGTAGCCCTGGTTGATCTCTTCCAGGCTGTAGCTGCGGGTGACCATGTCGTCGAGGTTGAGCTGGCCCGCCTTGTAGAGCGAAAGCAGTCGCGGCGCGTCCTGGCGAGCGTTGCCGCCGCCGAAGATGCAGCCCTTGACCGTCTTCTGCAGCATGGAGAGCAGGAAGCTGTTCATCTTCACCTCGCCCGCGTCCATGCGGCCCATCGAGGTGACGACCAGGGTGCCCGCCTTGCCGGTGAGGATCAGCCCCTCTTCGACGTAGTCGCCGTGCATCTCGCCCATGGTGAGGATGACCTTCTCGGCCATCCGACCCTCGGTGGCCTCCATGAGCGGCATGATCGCGGCGGCCATGCTCTCGTAGGTGTGGGTGGCGCCGAACTTCTGCGCCTGCTCCCGCTTCCACGGATTCGGGTCGATGGCGACGACCTTCGACGCGCCGGAGAGCACCGCGCCCTGCAGCGCGCTCATGCCGACACCGCCGATACCGGCGATCACCACGGTCTCACCCGGCTGCACCTCGGCGACGTGGGTCGACGAGCCGAAGCCGGTGGGCACACCGCAGCCGACCAGGCAGGCGACCTCGAACGGGATGGTCGGGTCGATCTTCACCACGGAGGTGTGGTGCACGGTCATGTAGGGCGCGAAGGTGCCCAGCAGGCACATCGGGATGACGTTCTCGCCGCGCGCCTGGATGCGGTAGGTGCCGTCGGAGATCGCCTGACCCATCAGCAGGCCCGCGCCCAGGTCGCACAGGGCCATGTGCCCGGCCACACAGGCGGGACAGCGGCCGCAGGCGGGAATGAACGAGAGGATGACGTGGTCGCCCACGGCCAGATCGCTCGGACAGTTCGGGCCGAGCTTGGTGATGACACCGGCGCCCTCGTGCCCGCCCATCACCGGGAACGCGGGCATCGGCGTGGCGCCGGTGACGATGTGATGGTCGGAGTGGCACATGCCCGCCGTTTCCATCCGGATCTGCACTTCACCGGCGACGGGATCGCCGACCTCGATCTCCTCCACCGACCACTGCTGGTCGGTGCCCCACAGGATCGCGCCCTTGGTCTTCATGTTCCGCCTCGACCTCTCGCCGAACTTGGTGCCTCGTAGTGACTGCACTCACCCTAACGAAATTTCGGCCGAATCTGTAACACGTTCTAGAAATAAATCGGAAAATCTCTAGCCCCGCACGTCGTGGACGTGATGCACGAGGTCGTGGAGGAAGTAGCGCGACAGGGAGGTCACCGTGAACAGCGAGCCGTCGCTGCGGGCGCCGCGCCGGTCGAGCCGGTCGGTGGGCACCGCGGCGAAGGCGGCGGCGACCCGGTCGGCGGCGGTCGACAACTCGTGTGCGACCCGCGCGGGGTCCTGCTCACCGTAGCGTTCGGCGACCGCCGTCGCGTCCTGATCCCAGTTCTCGAAGCGCGGGATCTCGGCGCCGTCGGCGGCCAGGATCAGCGCCAACCGGGTGTCGAAGATCCGGCACACATCGCGCACGTGGGCGCCGTATTCGAGGACCGACCAGGTGGCGTCGTCGGGACGGACGCGCGCGTCGTCGCGTTCGAGGGCGGTGCCGATCCGCGCGGCGCTGCGCAGAGCCCGCTCGGGCACCGCCGCGTAGGCGACGCTTTCGGCGTCGAATCCGCACTCGGGGCAGCGGCGTTCGAGAACCCAGGTCCAGTTCTTGGTGTCGGGAACGATCATGATCCCAGCCTAGGATGACCGCATCTTGTTATCCATCAAGATCCAGCCAGGTTGCGGCGAGATCCGGGCATCACTGCGCGAGCTGGCGCGCCTTCTCGAACAGCTCCAAGGTCACCGCGTGCAGGAAGTCACCGACCGGTTTGGGCGCTTTGCCCGCGAAGGCGCGCGCGTAGGTGCCCTCGAGCACGATGCCCAGCTTGAAGCAGGCCAGCACCGTGTACCAGGGCACCGCGCCCAGGTCACGCTCGGAGAACTCGCCGTAGTGCGCGACCATCTCCTCGGGTGTGGGCAGGCCGCCGACCGCGCCGAGGGTGCCCATCAGCCCGGCGCCGACGGTGCCGGGTTCGGGACGAGTGGCCAGCTGCCAGCCGAGGTCGAGCAGCGGGTCACCGATGGTCGACATCTCCCAGTCGACCATGGCCGCCACGGCCGGGCTGTCGTAGTCGAACATCATGTTGGCCAGGTGACAGTCGCCGTGCATGATGCCCGGGGTCCAGTCGGTGGGCCGGTGGCGGTCGAGCCAGTCGCCGATGCGCTCGACATCGGGGATCTTCGGGCCCGGGTACCCCTCGTTGGCGCTGTAGGAGTCGAGTTCACGCAGCCAGCGCGGGACCTGGCGTTCGAGGAAACCCTCGGGGCGGCCGTAGTCGGCCAGGCCGAGCGCCTGGTAGTCCAGCGCACCGAGACGGGCGATGGCCTCGACCGCGGACAGGCCCATCCGCCTGCGGATCTCGGGGTCACCGGCGTGGAGTTCGGGCAGTTCGGTCTGCGGGTTGAAGCCGCGGATCGGTTCCATCAGGTAGAAGACCGCGCCGATGACCGACTCGTCGTCGCAGGCCGCGATCACCCGGGGCGCGCGGACCTCGGTGCCGTCGAGCGCGCCGAGCAACCGCGATTCGCGGCCGATCACCTCGTTGCTCTTGGCGCGCAGATGCTTGGGACCGCGCCGCAGCACGTATTCGCGCTCGCCACGGGTGAACCGCAGCATGATGTTCTGGGTGCCGCCGCCGATCGCGGTGACCTCGCCGAAGGCGCCGCCGGGCAGGCCACGTTCGTCCATCCATCGACCGATCGCCGCGAAATCGGCGAGGCTCTGGTCGACGTCGACCGGTTGCGAAACAGACATGGCGATCATTGTGCCCGAGCGGGCCGGTCCATGGGCCCGGCGTAGGGTTTCCGATACGATGCGCACGCTCTTGATCGACAACTACGACTCGTTCACCTACAACCTCTATCAGCTGATCAGCGAGGTCAACGGGAACGAGCCGACCGTCGTGCGCAACGACGACGTCCACGATCTCGCCGCGCTCGAGTTGTCGCGTTTCGACAATGTGGTGATCTCCCCCGGACCCGGCCGCCCCGACAGCGCCCGCGACATGGGCATCTCCACCCGGGTGATCGCCGAGACCGAACTGCCCCTGCTGGGTGTGTGCCTGGGACATCAGGGCATCGTGATCGGCGCGGGCGGCACCGTCGGCCGGGCACCACGGGCTCGGCACGGGTATCTCGACCAGGTCGCGCACGACGACCGTGACCTGTTCGCCGGATTGCCGCAGGACTTCACCGTCGTCCGCTATCACTCGCTGGCCGCTCAGAAGGTGCCGGACTCGCTCGAGGTGACCGCGTCCACCGGCGACGGCGTGATCATGGGTGTGCGACACCGGGAACGGCCGCAGTGGGGTGTGCAGTTCCATCCGGAGTCGGTGTCGAGCGAGTTCGGCGCGGCGCTGATCCGCAATTTCGCCGACCTGACCAAGGCGCGCACATCGGTGAGCGCGCCGATCGCCGTGCGCGGACCGGTGGGGACCGCGGGTCCGGCACCCGATCGGCGATTCCGATTGCGGCACAGCGTCATCGAACGCGCCATCGACACCGAGGCGATCTTCCTGCGCCGGTACGCGGACTCGACCACCGCGTTCTGGCTCGACAGCGAACACGTCGAGCCGGGGCTGGACCGGTTCTCCTTCCTCGGTGACGCCGAGGGGCCGCACGCCGAGATCGTGAGCTATCGGGTCGGCGACGGTGCCGTCACCGTGACGGACGCCGAGGGTGTCCGCACCGTGCCCGGCACCGTACTGGACCATCTGGATCGCGAGTTGCGACGCAGGCACTGCGAACTCCCGGACGTGCCCTTCGATTTCGCGGGCGGGTACGTCGGGTATCTCGGCTACGAGGTGAAGGCCGACTGCGGCGCGCGTGCCGCGCACCGGTCGCCGACTCCCGACGCGCAATGGATCTTCGCCGACCGGCTGATCGTCGTCGACCACGAAGCCGGGCGCACCCACCTGCTCGCGCTGTGCGTCGAGGCGACCGAGGACGCCGCCGACGCCTGGCTGCGCGAGACCGGCACCGCCCTGGCCGACCTGCCGACCTGGGCCAATCCGCCCGACCTGCCCGTGCCCGCCGATCCCGACACCGTGCTGGCCGGGCTGATCAGGGGGCGGGACCGCTACCTGGCCGACATCGCGGTCTGCCAGGAGCGCTTGCACGCGGGCGAGTCCTACGAGATCTGCCTGACCGACACCGTCGCCGCGGCCGCCGCCCCCGACGACGGCCTGGTCCTCTACCGGCGGCTGCGCCGCTGCAATCCCGCGCCGTACGCCGCCTACCTGCGGTTCGACGGGCTCGATGTGGCCTGCTCCTCCCCCGAGCGTTTCCTGCGGATCGACCGCGACCGGGTGGTGGAGAGCAAGCCGATCAAGGGCACCGCCCCGCGCGGACGCACCGTCGCCGAGGACGAACACCTGCGCCGCGCCCTGGCCGAGGACCCCAAGACCCGCGCCGAGAACCTGATGATCGTGGACCTGCTGCGCAACGATCTGGGCCGGGTCTGCGAGGTCGGCTCGGTGCACGTGCCCGAGCTCATGACCACCGAAACCTATTCCACGCTGCACCAATTGGTCTCCACCGTGCGCGGCACCCTGCGCCCCGACGCGGGAGTGATCGACTGCCTGCGCGCGTGTTTCCCCGGCGGCTCGATGACCGGCGCACCCAAGCTGCGCACCATGGAGATCCTCGACGAACTCGAGACCCAGGCGCGCGGGATCTACTCCGGCACCATCGGCTTCCTCGGCCTCGGCGGCACCGCCGATCTCAATATCGTCATCCGCACCGCCGTGCGCTACGACGACGAATGGCGCATCGGCGCGGGTGGCGCGATCGTCCTCGATTCCGACCCCGAGGACGAGTTCGCCGAGATGGTCCTCAAGGCCGCCGCCACCTTCCGCGCCCTCACCCCGCGACCCTGACCGCCGGAGCTCGCGGTCACCTCGCCGAGCCCGGCACGCGGCGCGGTGGGATCAGCGGCGGGGGCGCTTCTTGGGTGCCGGTTCCGGAGCGGGTTCGTCCCCGCCACGGCCGGTGATCCGGCCCAGCAATCCCACGCCCGGCAGCTTCGCCAGCGCCCCGAACAGGTCCTCGCCCAGCGAGATCATGGCTTCCAGCCGGGGCAGCAGCCGGTCGTAGGTGGCGAAGACCGGGTCGGCCAGCGCCAGGGTGCGGTCGAGCCGGTCGATGGTGCTGTTGAGCCGGTCCACCGCGATCGACAGGTTCTCCACCAGATCCGGCAGCTGCGCCGCCAACTGCGCCGACGCCGGGGGCAACCGCACCGCCGCGTCGAACGCGTATCCCGCCGTCTGCTGCGCCGCGTCGATGGCCTGCCCGGCCGCCACCTGGGCCGCGCCCACCGCGGCCTGCGCCGCCGAGAGCAGATCGGCCCCCGGCACCTTCCGCCCCTGCGGTTCCGGCACGGGCGCGGCCCCGCTCCCGCGCCCCCGCTTCTTCGGGTTCGTCATCCTCCCACTGTGCCGCACCGACCCCGCCCGCGCAGGGACCCACTCCGAACCGAACGCGTGTCACCCGACCGGCCCCACTGTCGCGACCCCGCTCCACGAAACCTGTCGGACGAGCGTGGCATCATGCCAAGACCATGGAAATCAGTAAGGGCGCCCACGCGCCGGTGCCGACATCGCTTCTCGCCGTGGTTCTTTCATGGCGTTCGGCGCATACCGTGGACGCGCACGCCCTGCTGGTGGACGAGTCCGGCCTGGTGCGCGACGATCGCGATTTCGTCTTCTTCAACGCGCCGCGCCACATGTCGCAGGCGGTCACGCTCGATCAGCAACCCGCGCCCGGCACCGCGCGGTTGAGTGTGTCGCTGCCCAGGACCGAGGCCGAGGTGGCGCGCATCGTGGTGAGCGCGTCGCTGGACGAGGGCGGTTTCGATCAGCTGACCGACCTGACCCTGACCGTGCACGCCGCCGACGGTCCGGTGGTCCGGTACGTCCTCGACGGGATCGAGCGCGTGCAGGCGATGATGTTCGGCGAGTTCTACCGCCGGGAGGGCCGGTGGCGGTTCCGGGCGATCGGTCAGGGCTGGGTCGGCGGTCTGCCGGGTCTGGCGACCGAGTTCGGTGTGACCGTGGACGAACCGGCCGCCACGCTGCGTCGGCCGGAGACCGACGAGGTCGAACCGCCGGTCCGACCGGCACGGGTCGACGCGGCGCGCACCGCCGATCTGTCCGGCTACCACGCGTCGCTCGCGGATCAGCCCACCGCCGAGCGCGCCCTCCCGTCCTCCGGCCGCGCCCCCGCGTTGACCCGTCGCGTCATCGATGTCCCCCCACCCCCACCGCACGACCCCGACCACGCCGACTGGCATCCCGACCCGGAGACCCCGGGCCAGCTGCGCTGGTGGGACGGCACCGAGTGGACCGCCAGCACCCATCCACACATCGATGATCACCGCGTCCGCTGCCCGCGCTGCGGTCACCTGCTGCGGCGCAAGCTGTTCGGCGGCCACGGCCCCTGCAAGCGGTGCGCCGAGGAGGTCGAGGAGTTCCTCACCCACTGGCGTACGCGCGCCCGCCGGGTGCTGGCCGGACCGGGCACCCAGTCCGAGGAGTGGATCGAGGTGTGGGCCGCGCTGCGGTTCCAGCGCGTCGACGAGGAACGCGGCCGGGTGGTGCTGCGCGAGGCGGGCCTGACGCAGGTGGAGCGGATGGTGGCCTTCGCCTTCGCCGACGGCGAGGTGTTCGCCGAGGAACTCGACGCGTTCGAGCACGTCGTCAGCGAACTGGCGCTCAACGGTGCCGTGGTCGACGATCTGCGCCGCCGGATGCATCGCGGCCGCACCCTGTCACGGCTGCGTTCGGGTGAGCTGCCCAGCGTCGAAACCCCCGGCCTGCATCTGGATCCGGAGGAGCGCGTGCACCTGGATCTGCCCGCGGTGCATGTCCGGATGCTCGCGCGCGGTCCGCGCAATACCGAGGGCAGGTTGATCGCCAGTACCAAGAAGTTGCGGTTCGTCGGGGACGGCACCGGCATCGAGCTGCCCTGGAACCGGGTGGTGTCGGTGCATCCCGAGCACGGCACCGTGGTGATCGCGGCGACCTCGGCGCGCGGAGGCGCCACCTTCGGCGTCACCGATCCCGACTATGTGGCCGCGGCGCTGGAGGGTGCGCTGCGCGTCGCCAAGCGCCTGGTCCTGGCCCCCGGCCAGCGCGACAGCCGCAGCATCTCCCAGGACGTGAAAGCCCAGGTCTGGCAACGCGACGGCGGCAAGTGCGTGGAGTGCGGCGACGGGCACTACCTGGAGTTCGACCACATCATCCCGCTCAGTCGTGGCGGCGCGACCAGTGCGGCGAATCTGCAAATCCTGTGCCGCAACTGCAATCGCGTGAAGGGTGCCCGGATCTAGCCGAGGATCGCGTTCATGATCGTGCCGCCGCTGGTGGCGATGACGCCGCCGATCATCGCGCCCGCGATCATCTTCGGCGATTCCATGGAGCTGCCGCTCCACTTCTCCCAGGCGAACTTTCCGCCCGCCACGGTGATGGCGAGCACGCCCGACAGGATCATGAACCAGGTCAGGTACTGGACCATCTGCATGATCTTGTCCGACAGCGGCGGCGCCTCCGGCGTGGGATTTCCGACCTGCGCGAACGTCGTGACGGTGTCGGCCATCGACGTCAGAATGATGCTCATAGCCTGCTCCCCTTGGTCGCGTGATGCGAACTACGTTCCAGCACTGTCGTATTCGAACGATTCCAGGATACGGGCCCGAACCCCCGGCACACCAACAAAACCGATACCATCGGCTCTGCAGTTGGCCGCCGTTCCCCTAGTCACCAAGTGAGCAGACATGATCCTTGCCGTCGTCACCGATACCTTGGCGCAGATCGGGAATCCGACGCCGGAGGCACCGCCGCTGTCGGAGAAGATCCTGCAGCTCGTGCGGTATTTCACCTGGTTCATCCTGCTGTCCGGTGTGATCGCCATCACCTACGCGGGCGGAAAGTTCGCCTGGGAGAAGTGGACCGGCGGCGGGCTCGAGTCGCCGAAGATGATCGCGGGCGCGATGATCGGCGGGGTCGTGGCCACCAGCGCGGGCACCATCATGAACGCGATGCTCTGAGTCCGACTCAGCCCAGCAGCCGGGCGAGGTAGGCGTCGAGGTTGTCGCGCACGCGCTGAGCCTTCTCCTCGGGGGTCAGGTCCTCGCGGTACCGGCTGCCCATCGCGGGCCGCTTCTTGTTGCGCGCGTAGAGCGAGCAGGCCAGATCGGTGCACATGAGCGTGCCGACGGTATTGCCGCGCCTGCCCGCTTCCCCGGCCTTGGCGGCCGTCATCAGCGAGACGCCGCCACCGGAGTGGGTGGTCAGGCAGATCGTGCACATCTGGGTCTTGCCGGTGCCGCCGGTCTCGTGCCGCAGGGCGACGCTGACCAGGCCGTCCTCGCGCGGAACGGTGAGGTAGCAGCGGCCCGCGTAGGACGGGTCGGTCCAGCCGAGGAAGTCGAGATCTTCCCAGGGGCGTTCGGCCAGGTCACGCGGCACGTTGAGGCGTTTGGCGTCGCCCTTGGAACAGTTGACGAACGACGACCTGATGTCACGTTCGGTGACGGGGTCCATGGTGTGTCCTTTCAGCCTGCGATCCACAAACGGTAGACACGCTAACGATCACCCCGGATGGCGACAACCGGTTTTCCGCACGCTACGGCCCGACGATGCCCGCGGCCCTGGCGGCGCGCAGCCAGTCGGGGAACTCGCCGAGCAGCAGGCGGTAGAGCTCGGCGTCGTCGACACGGTCGATGTCGTCGAGGGCGAAGAAGCCCGCGTTGTCCACGACCCGTCCGTCGAGTTCGTCCAGCGTTCGCAGCACCCCGAAATTGGCCTTGCCCAGGCCGATGAACTGCCAGAACGCGGGCAGATGCGCGGCTTCGCGCATGAGCGCCGCGATCTCACGCTTCTTGGCGAAGCCGCCGTCGGTGAAGAACAGCACCAGCGTCGGCGCGGGGCTCGCGGCCAGGGTGTCGATGACGGCGCGCATGATCGGCAGTTCGTCGTTGCGGCCGCCGAGCCGGTCGTAGTCGATGCCCTCGTGGGTGCCGCTCAGATGCAGGTAGGTGCGCGCCCACTGCTCGCCACCGGCCACGGTGATATCGGGCAGCTGGGCGTAGGTCAGCGCGTAGAGATAGGCCTCGAGGGTGCCGTCGTCGTCGAGTTGGGTGGCGACCGGGATCATCCGCTCCACCACCCGGTGCACGGTGCCGCCCCGATACAGCTTCTGCATGCTGCCGGTCTTGTCGATCACCAGCACCACCCGCGCCCTGGTCCCGAAGGCGCTCTTGTCGATCAGGACCTTGGCGACCGCGCGCTTGCGCAGGTCCAACAGCTGCTTCTTCTCGAAGCTCAGCGCGGCCTCGCCCGGCACGGTCCGCACGCTCGGCGCGGCCGCCGGTTCTGGTTCGTCGTCAACGGTCACGCCGTGATCGGTCACCAGATCCGCGAATCCCCCGGCGTAGCCCTGCCCGACCGCGCGCACCTTCCACTGCGCGCCGCGCCGATACAGCTCGACCGCGATCACCACCGATTCCTGATCGAGCCCCTCGATCACATACTCGAACAGCACGTTTCCGGCCCGATCGCGCACCGAGGCCACCGGCGCCGCCGCACCACCGAACCGGTCGCCGTCGGTCGCCGCGGTGATCACCACCCGGACCTGCGCGATGTCCGCCGGGACCGCCGCGGGCTCGACCTCCAGCGCGGCACCGGTCCAGCGCACCCCCGGCGCCTGCGGCTGGTTGAAGAACACGAAGTCCGCGTCCGAGCGCACCGTGCCCGCCTCGGTCACCAGCAGCGCCGACAGGTCCGCCGCCACCCCGCCGCGCACCGCCAGCACCACCTCGGCGCCGTCGAGTCCCGCGTTCTGTCCCTTGACCAGCACAGCAGTCACTGCCTTCTCCTCTTCGCGCACCACGTTCGGCCGTGATCCACCACACCCTAGAGGCAACCATGCCGATGCGAGGCGGTCCGGATGACGAATACCTCGCCGAACCGGCTGCGCGGGTGCATGATTGAGGTGATGCAATTCACCACCGCGTTTGTGCAGTACGCCGGATCGGGACCGATGCGGCACGAAGAGACGTTGCTCGTCCAGGTGCTGGAACGTCTCGAGATCCCCGTGCGCCACTACAGCCTCAACCGGGTCCGGCGGGGTCAGCTACCGCTGGGACCGGGGACATTCATCGCCGGTGACGTGGATGCCATGCACGGCGCGATGCGCCAGTTGCAGATCCCGATCCCCGCCCCCGACGACTATCCCGAGGCGTTGCGCCCGTATCTGCGGCGCCGGGTCTGGACCTCGACGCTGGGTGAGGTCGAGCGCGCGCTCGACAGCGGTGAGCTGGCTCCGCTGTTCGTGAAACCGGCCTACCGGCGCAAGAGTTTTCCCGGGACGGTGTGCTACTCGGATCGCGATTTCGCGGCGTTCGGGCATGTCAGCCGCCGGCAGCCGGTGCACTGTTCGGAGCTGGTCACCTGGCTCTCGGAGTACCGCGTCTACGTCTCGCGCGGCCGGATCCTCGCCGTCGACCACTACGCCGGTGACCGCGCCCGTCGTCTAGACCGTGCCGTGGTCGAATCGGCCGTCACCGCCCATCGGCGTGCCGGGACCGCGCCGAGCGCCTACGCCCTGGACTTCGGTGTCCTCGCCGACGGCAGCACCGCCCTGATCGAAGCCAACGACGGCTTCGCCCTCGGCGCCTACGACATCGCCCCCGACCTCTACACCGAGTTGCTCATGGAGCGCTGGCGCGAACTGCTCGACCGCCGCTGGAATCCGGCCTGATCGGACACGTGTCGCGCTCCGCGTCTCCCACCCTCGGCCTTTAGCCTGAACCGAGTCGAGGCATGGAGGACCCATGAGTGACGGCACGACCACGCTGACCGCACGCCTGATCGATTCCTGCTCCCAATTCGCCAACCGGCACGGCCTCTATCTCGGCCGCCGCTCCACCGCCCTGCACGTGGCCCTCTACCGCCGCACCCACGGCCGCCTCGGCGCCCGCATGCCCGCCCACCCCGAGGCCCGCATCCTCCTGCTCGACCACACCGGCGCCCGCACCGGCCACCGCCGCACCTCTCCCCTCATCTACTACGCCGACGGCGACACCCTCGCCATCGTCGCCTCCAAAGCGGGCCTGCCCCACCACCCCGCCTGGTTCCACAACCTGAAAGCCCACCCCGACACCACCATCCAACTGGGCCCCACCACCCTCCCCGTGCACGCCCGCGTAGCCACCCCCGAAGAACGCACCCTCCTCTGGCCCCACCTGGTCGCCATCTTCCCCAGCTACGCCGCCTACGAACAAACCACCACCCGCACCATCCCCATAGTCCTCCTCACACCCCGCCTGTGATCGCGGCCGAGCAATCTCCAGGTCCGCTGAACGTCGGAATCCGCTAACTGGATGGTCCGGAATGTGTGCTAGTTCATACCGATAAGCGCACCTTTCGGGACAATGAATTCGATCGGTGGGGTGCGGCTGGAGAAAGAAATTCTGGAACCGGTAGGTTTCGCTCGGCGGGTAGAGTTCGGGCCCGGCGGGAAAAAGGGGGAATGTGGGGCGGGTGGGGCTCGAACCCACGACCAGCGGATTATGAGTCCGCGGCTCTAACCGACTGAGCTACCGCCCCTGGCCGCGGGTGTCCGCGGGCGTGTCGGATGGTACCCGGTGGGGCGTGGGGTTGACCAGCTGTGCGGGGTGGTCGGGGCGACCGGGCCGGGCTGTCCTGGGACGATGCGACGGCCCGGTCGCTGGGAGTGGTGGATGGATGGGGTGGGCGTGAGGGGTGCGGGTCAAGCCCTGTCGGCCGTCTGACGCTCAGATCGCGCGCGTAGCGCACGGTCGCGACGTTCGGTGGAACCCCCCGGGTTGCTGGCGACTTTGATGACGGCGACGACCAGCAACAGAACAGCAGCAATCACTGCGATGACAATTATTCCCTGCACACAATGAACTTAACGCGTATTCCCTTGCGGCGCTGAACAAGTTACAATCGCGCGGCGATCGTCAAGAGTGTACGGCCGAGCGCGGAACGATTCTCGATGGAACTATGCGCGTCGCGAACCCGGTCGAGCGGGAAGGCCTGGCCGACAATCACTTCGAGGCGTCCGGCGGCGACCTCGGCCTGGGCGCGACGGGCCAGGGCGGACCAATCGATCGGCCCGCTGACCACGTCGAACAGACCCAGCACCGTAACTCCCCTGGCCACAGCGCTTTCGGCACCCGTCTCGACGAAACCGCCCGCCGCGGAGCCGTATCCGAGGAACAGGCCGGAGTCCGCCGTGGCGGTGAGCGCGTCCGCGCCGAGCGATCCACCCGCGCCGTCGAACACGATCCGCGCGCCCCCGCCGGTGATCTCGCGTACCCGGTCGGCCCAGCCCTCCTCGGAGTAGTCGACGGCCGCGGTCGCGCCGAGTCGGGTGGCGAGCGCGAGCTTGTCGGTTCCGCGCGCGGCGGCGACCACCTCGGCCCCGGCCGCGACGGACAACTGGGTGAGCAGAGTGCCGAGCCCACCGGCCGCGGCGGTGACGAGCACCCAGTCACCGGGTGCGACCGCGGCGCGGTCGAAGACCGCCAGGGCGGTGCGGCCGTCGTGGGACAGGGCCACGGCCTGCTCGGTGCTCAGCCCGTCGGCGATCTCGACCAGGGTCTCGGCCTTGGCCAGGGCGTGTTCGGCGTAGCCGCCGGTGGGGACGCCGCCGCCGATGCCACTGGCGGCGGTCTGGCTGACCACCCGCTTGCCGAGCCACCCGGGATCGACCCCGGCGCCGACCGCGCTCACCACACCACCGACCGCCCCGCCGGGCACATATGGCAGGCTCAGCGCGAAGAAGTCCAGACCCCAGCCGCTACGCAGCCGGGTATCGAGGAACATCACGTCGGCGACCTCGACGTCGACGCGCACCTCCCCCGAATCCGGTTGCGGCACCGGCACTTCCCGGACCGCGAGCACTTCGGGTCCACCGAATTCCTTGACCTGCACGGCACGCATCGCGACTCCTTCGTGGTGTTCTCGGATGCGTCCAGCATGAAACCTGAAGGGAAGTTCAGGTCAAGGAGACCGCGGCGTGGATCACACCATCAGGAGCCGCCGCCGCAACTGCTGCCGCCCCCACAGCTGCTGCTACTGCCCCCGCCGCAACTGCTACTGCTGCCGCCACCACAGCTACTACCGCTACCGCCGCCGCAACTGCTGCCACCACCGCAGCCGCCGTGCGAACCGGACCCCGGATAGTCGGGCCCGCTGTCGTGCGTCCACGGCTGACTCGACGAGGAATCGGTGTATCCGTAGTAGGCACCCGTCGACGAGCCCGCGGTCCAGCGCGGATCGAACGGACCCGTGCGCGGGCGGGTCGCCGAGGAGACCACCTTCACGATGACCACCACGACCCCGCCGATCATCAAGGCGAAAAACAACAGCACGATCAGGAGCACCATGCCCGCAGGCTAACCCACGCCGCTTACAGTGGGCTTATGGCGCTCTCGATCCCCCGGCTCGGCCGTCGACCGGTCGATCCGGCCACGGTCGACCGCGTCGTGGCCGATCTCCAGCTGCCGGACGCGGTCTTCAAGACCTGCCCCTGGCAACCCCGTGGCCTGGTGGAAACCGGTCTGCGGCAGTGGCTGCGGTGCTGTGGCGCGGCGATGCGCGACGATCAGGTGATCGGCATGCCCTCGCACGCGGTCGACGAGGCCTGGCACGGGCTGATCCTGTGCACGCGGCTCTACGCGCGGTTCTGCGAGCAGGCTTATGGCCGGTTCCTGCACCACTTCCCCGACGGGGTCGGCGACGCCACCGACGCGCACGGGTCGATGATCGACCAGCTCGGCCGCACGGTGGTCGCCTGGTCGATGGTGGCGAAACCCGACGAGCCGTGCGTGCTCTGGGATCTGGACCGACGGGTCGGCGTGGCCGAGCCGTGGGGCGTGGACGCCCGGCACGTCGCCGCCGTCGAGGGGCGACTGCGCCGGGCGTGAGCGGCCGCTAGACCAGCTTCATCCGACGCGCCGCGAAGCGGACGGCGCCGGGAGCCAGGCGGTTGAGCCGGTACTGGACCCACGATTCCGGCGTCACGGGCACGATCTCGCGACCGTCGCGCACCGCCTTGACGATCTGCGCGGCGACCCGGTCGGGGGTGTAGCCGCGACGCTCGTAGAGCTTGTCGAACTTCTGCTGCGCGGCCGCCTCCTCCTCCGCCGTGACGCCCGAGATGCGGGTGGTGGCCACGATATTGGTGTGCACGATGCCGGGGCACACGGTCGAGACGGAGATGCCGCGGTCGGCCAGTTCGGCGCGCAGGCAGTCGGAGAACATGAACACCGCCGACTTGCTGGTGGCATAGGCGCTCATGTCACGCTGCGGGCTGTAGGCGGCCATGCTGGACAGGTTCACGATGTGCCCGCCGAGGCCACGGTCGGCCATGGCCGCGCCGAAGGCCCGGCAGCCGTTCACCACACCACCCAGGTTGATCCGCAGCACGCGGTCGAACTCCTCGGACGGAGTATCCAGGAAGCCACCCGCCTGGCCGACGCCCGCGTTGTTGATCAGCACATCGGGCACGCCGTGCGCGGCGATCACGGTGTCGGCGTGCGCGCGCACCGCCTCCTCGCTGGAGACGTCCAGCGCGTAGGAGTGGGCGACTCCGCCCTCGGCCGCGACCAGTTCGGCGGTCTGCTTGGCGGCCAGTTCGTTGACGTCGGAGACCACCAGTTCGGCGCCCAGACGCGCGAACGCCAGCGCGGTCTCGCGGCCGATGCCGCTGCCCGCGCCGGTGACGACCACCAGCTTGTGCTCGAATTCCCTGCGGCTGCGGCCGACTTCGGCCCTGGCCAGCCCGCGCGCGGCGGGGGCACCGTCGAGCGCGTCGATCAGCTCGGTGGTGGCGGTGGCCAGCAGTTCCGGATGCGAGAACGGCATCCAGTGCCCGGCGGGCACGTCGCGGCGCCACAGCCGGTCGGTCCACTTGGCCGAGTCGTCGTACCCGGCCGGGCGCACGGCCACGTCGCGACCGGCGACGATGAGCTGCACCGGCACGCGGGTGCGGCGCTCGCGCGGGGCCAGCATGCGCTGGACGATATTGGCGCGATAGATCAGCAGGCCGTCGACCATGTCGCGGCGGAAGGTCGGGCCGAGTTTCACGTTCGCGGCCGGGGTGTCGTTCATCAGCGAGACCGCGCGCTGCCAGACCTTCTCGGTGCCGACGGCGTTGAAGGTCGCGCGCGGCAGGCCGGGGGTCATGAAGAAGAACGTGTAGGCCGAGGACGCCAGCTGGGTCATCGGCTGCCAGATGTTGCGCGGGCTGGGCCGGGACAGGCGGTCGCGCACCCAGCTGGCCAGGTGGTCGAGATTGGGGCCCGAGACCGAGGTGAACGAGGCAACCCGCTCGGCGGCCTGCGGCTCGCACACCGCCTCCCACACCTGCACCGAACCCCAGTCGTGGGCGAGCACGTGCGCGGGACGGTCGGGGCTCACCGCGTCGAGCACGGCGTAGAAGTCGCGGGCGAGTTCGTCGAGGCGGAAGTCCTCGGTGCGCTGGGTGCGGGTGGAGGCGCCGTGGCCGCGGGTGTCGTAGGCGACCACGTGGAAGCGCTCGGCGAGCAGCGGGATCACCCGGTCCCACAGATGGTGGGTGTCGGGCCAGCCGTGCACCAGCACCACGGTGTCGGCGGCGGGGTCGCCGTATTCGAAGACGGCGATGTCGAAATCGCCGCTGCGGACGGTGCGCTGGTTGGCGGCCTGGGGGCTGTCGATCGTCATGGGCTGTCGGACTCCTTGTCCAGGAAGCGAACTCACAGGTCGAGCACCAAACGCTCACCGTGGGAACGGGATACGCACGCGAGCATGGCGCCTGCCGCGTGTTCGTCATCGGAGAGTACGGACTCGCGATGGTCGGGTTCGCCCGCGCGCACCCGCACCACGCAGGTCCGGCAGAAACCCTGTCTGCACGAGTAGGGCTGGTCGGGGCGTTCGGCGAGCACGGCGTCGAGCACGGTGCGGTCGGCGGGAACCGTGATCACCTGCCCGGTGGAGGCGAATTCGATCTCGAAGGCCGTGCCGTTCACCACCGGTGGTGGCGAGAACCGCTCGAAGTGCAGTTCCACCCGGGGCAGGTCCCGCACGGCGGCGACGATGGCCGAGGTCATCGGGGTGGGACCGCAGGCGTAGACGGCGGTGCCCGCGCCCACCTCGGGCAGCAGTTCGGCGGCGGTGGGCAGGCCGTGTTCGTCGTCGGTGCGGACGGTGACGCGCGGGCCGAAGCTCTCCAACTCGTCCAGGAACGGGATGGTGTCGCGGCTGCGACCGCTGTAGACCAGCGTCCACGGCAGCTCGAGGCGGTGCGCGAGCCGGGCCATCGGCAGGATCGGCGTGATGCCGATGCCTCCGGCGACGAAGTGCAGCCGCTGGGCGGGCGAGCCGTGGCCGGGGACCGCGAACGGGAAGGCGTTGCGCGGACCGCGCACCACGAACCGGGTGCCGACCGGGAGTTCGTCGTGCACCTCGGTCGAGCCACCGCCCCCGTTCGGGATGCGGCGTACCGCGATGCGGTAGGCGCGTTCGTCGGCGGGGTCGCCGCACAGCGAGTACTGCCGCAGCCTGCCCGAGGGCAGTTCCAGGTCCAGGTGCGCGCCGGGACGCCACCGCGGCAGGACCCGGCCGTCGGGGGCCTGCAGACGCAGGCTCACCACGTCCTGGTCGTGCGCCTCGATCCGGCGTTCGGTGACCACCACCGGGAAGCGGCGGTCGTCCACGCGGGTACGCAGATCGCGACGGTTGGCCAGGGCGCTCCAGCGCAGGCGGGCCGTGGCGATGGCGTCGAGGATCCGGGTCCCCGGGTCGTGCCGATGCTTGCCGTAGAGATCACCGGGCAGGACCTGGGGGACGACGCGGGCCGTCACGAGGCCGCCGCGCGGGCCGCGGGCGAGCTGGCCAGATAGGCCACCGCCTGGGCGGTCGAGCCGACGGTCTCCGGGCTGTAGCCGGGCTGGAAGGTCGACAGCGCACTGCGCAGCAGCGACGGGAGGCCCGGCAGCGCACCCCGCCACATCGCGGCGAACACCCCGGCGATGAGCCGCAGGTAGCCGTGATCGGGCAGTTTCGGGTCCTGGTGCACCAGGAAACGCGCACCACGCACCAGCAGGGCGATGAAGATCGGGAAGACCAGCGTCATCGAGGCGCAGCGCCGCGCGTAGCCGACCCCGAAGTACTCGGCAACATCGTGGGCGACATTGCGGTGCTCGACCTCCTCGGCGCCGTGCCAGCGGAACAGGTCGGCCATATTGGGGTCGGCGCCGAACTTCTCCAGGTCGGCGTTGATCACCCAGTCGCCCAGCCAGGCGAAGAAGTGCTCGAGGCAGGCGATGAAGGCCAGGCGTTCGACCAGCATCTGCCGGGCGGCGCGGTCGTCGCCGCCGCGCGGGCCCAGAGTCTTGCGGAACAGGTATTCCATCTGGCGCACGTACGGTGTGGCGTCGATGTCGTTGGCCGTGAAGACATCGTGCAGGACCTTCTCGTGGGTCTCCGCGTGCATGGATTCCTGCCCGATGAAGCCGAGCATGTCCTCGCGCAGCTTCTCGTCCTTGACGTAGGGCAGTGCCTCGCGATAGGTCTCGATGAACATGCGCTCGCCCTCGGGCAGCAGCATGTTCAGCGCGCAGATCAGATGTCCGGCGATCGGTTCGTCGGGCATCCACTGCAGTGCCACGTCCGACCAGTCGAAACGCACGTTGCGAGCGTGCAGAGCCACCTGACCCGGATCGGTCTCCGGGCGCGATGCCGCCCGGCGAAGTAGCTTCATCGATACTCCTCGTCCTCCCCGCACGACACCCGTCGAGCGCCGGGCGCATCGGTGCGCCTGTCCTTGCGGTAGGCCAATGATACATCTATGTAGTATTCGAGGTAACACCTATTTTGCTGCGGTTTTCCGGTCACGCAGCATCTCGACGGGGTCCCAGAGCGGGCCGCGACCCCGGGTCAGCGGGTAGCAGGCCAGCCCGATCGCCGCCGCGCTCGCGTGCCCGATATCGGTGAAGGTCCGGTTGACGAAGATCGGCGGGAGCACCACCGCCGCGAGGACCATCAGATACCCCAGCCGCCACGGCCACACCAGGCGATAGGCGAGCACCGCGGCGACACCGGCCAGCGCGTAGCTGACCCCCACGTCCAGGGTGAACATCGCCCGCTCCGGCGCGTGCCCGTGGCGGATCGCCCACAGCAGCACCCCCTGGCTGAGATAGGTCGCCCCGACGTGCGCGAGCACCGCCACCGTCGCCCAGCGCAGCGTGCCGAGCCAGCGTTCGACATTGGCGTGGAACAGGGTGAACAGCACGGCGTAGCCGAACCAGCCGCCGCCGTCGGTCCAGAAGGCGCTGCCGATCAGCACGCGGATCGGGTCCTCGGCCAGATGATGCAGATTGGTCGAGCGGTGCCCGAGCCAGGCCCTGGCCTCCTCGGGCGGCAGACGATCGATGATCAGCGTGGTCACCGCGAGCGCGGCCAGCCACAGATAGGTCCCCGGCGCGCTGCGCACCCACCGCCCGGCCGTCGCGACCGCCCGGCCGATCCGCGCCGTCATCCGGCCCGATGTCGCCACCAGGCCAGTGTGCCAGGGGCGCGGGCCCCGCGAACGGCACCGGCGCCCGGCGAGCCACCCCCGGCACCGCCGCACCCCGCCTCGACGGGCGAGGCGGGGTGCGGCGGACCGGTGTCACCAGCCGGGATCGGTGTCCAGCGGGATGTTGATCCAGCTCGGGCGGGCCGGGTCGAGTTCCAGGTGCTGGGTGCGCAGGCCGCTCTCGTTCAGCAACGGCCGCAACGGGATTCCGCTGGGGAAGTTGCCCGCGAAGACGTCCACGCGCAGCCGATGGCCGGGCTGGAGCACGCCGTCGGTGGCCCGGATACCGATGTCGATGGTGGTCGGCTCACCGGGCACGACCGGCTGACGGGTATCGAGCGTGAGATACGGGTACGGGTCGGTGTAGTCGCCGTTGGGCGAGCGACGCGACTTGGACTCGTCGACCGCGCGCAGCGAGGCCATCAGCTGACCCTGCGACCAGACCGTGGAGGTGCCGTCGGGGGCGACATCGTTGACCGTCACCGTCCAGTACCCGTCGGTGGCGTCGAGCACCGTGTTCAGGTGCGCGGCGATCTCACCGGAGATCCGGGTCGGCTGGGTCACCGGGGCGGTGGTGAACGTCAACGCCGCACCCTCGCTGATCCGGGCGTCCTTGGCGCAGATGTCGGGCAGCGGGACGAGCCCGGCGGTGCCCTGGGCGGCGTCGCGCGAGCAGATGGTGGTCAGGCTCGGATCCACCGAGACTCGCTGGGCCGCACCGGATGCGGCGACCAGACTGCCGTCGAACCGCGCGCCGGGGGCGGTGCCCGACGACGCCGGATCGAGGTACATGCGGCGGTAGTCCATGCCGGGACGCGGGAAGGCCACGTCACGGGTCCACTGATCGCTGCCCTGCTGCCACAGGGTGACCGGGTCGTAGCGGTCGATGCCGTTGTCGATGCCCTTGAGCCACTTGTCGAACCAGGCGCGCTGCAACGAGTCCAGCGGCGCGGGCGCCCCCGGCTGGCCCAGACCCGAGCTGACGGTGACGTGGTAGACGTCGCCCATGATGAGCTTCTTCTGCTCGGCGGGCACGTTCACCGCGTTGTAGATGCGCGGGGTGGAGTAGGTGAAGATGTCGTGCCAGCCGCCGTAGAGGAAGGTCGGCACGTCGACCTGGTCGGGCTGACCCACCCAGGCGGTGCGCAGCGGGCTCTGGTCGTCGAGGATCGAGGCCATCTCCGGCGGGATCTGGTCGATACTCGGCGTGGTCAGCGCCGCGATGAGCACATTGAAGAAGGTGAACGGGTCACGCAGACGGTCGCCGAGCCAGGTCCAGTCGAACTTGCCGCTGAAGATCGAGACCAGGTCGGGCAGCAGCTTGGCGCCGTCGACGGCGAGCAGCCAGGCCGGGATGAACCCGATGCCGAGCGCGCCACCGGGGGCGGCGACATCGCGGATCAGGTCGCTGCCGGGCACGATCGGGAAGATCGCCTTCAGTGCCTCGGGATGACGCTGGGCGGTCTGGAGCTGGTTGATCCCCGAGTAGGAGATGCCGCTCATGCCGATCTTGCCGTTGGACCAGCCCTGCGCGGCGGCCCAGTCGACCACCTCGACGCCGTCGAGCTGTTCGCGCTCGCCGAACACCTGCCAGGTGCCCTGGGAGAACCCGGTGCCGCGCACGTCGACCACGACCTGGGTGTAGCCGCCGCGCACGAGGTTGCGGTCCACGCCGAAGGTGCGGGCGGCGCCGCCGGGCAGCGCGTTCATCATGTCGCTGAGGCTGCTGAAGCCGAAGGCCGAGAAGTCCAGGTTCTGCAGGATCGGCAGCAGCACCTCCGAGAGCCCGGGCACCGCCAGCGCCGAGTCGGCGACATTGGACACCAGCTTGGTGTAGGGCGTCATGTTGACGATGGTGGGCGTCGGTTCGGCGATCGGCCGACCGTCCGCACCGGCCGGGTGATAGACGTTGGCTTTCAATACCGTTCCGTCGCTCATCGTGATGGGGACGTCCCATTCGATGAAGACATTCGGGTATTCCTGCGGCCCGTTGTGGGTGGCGACGAACTGCGCGTCGAGACCCTCGGCGGCCGGGACAGCCTGTCCCACCGGGGCGGATGCCACCGCACCCGCGAACACGACGACGGATGCGACCAGCGCGCCCAGTCGCCCACGATATTTGTTCATGCTTCGGTCTCAGCCCTCCACCATCGGGAACCACGACGTTCCCGTACCGGGAAGTAACGTAGCGTGCGTCACGTACGATCGCAAGAACATGTTCTCGGCCACTTCCCCGCGGCGCCAGCCGCCACACGGTCCGCATCGCCTGCCAGAATCGACGATGTGACAGTGGCCGATCGCGATCTCGACGGTCGCCGGTACCGGGGCGCCGCCCCCGGGCAACGTCAGCAGCAGCGCCGCGCCCGCCTGGTCGAGGCGGCCACCGACGCCTTCGGCACCGAGGGCTACCGCAACACCACGGTCACCACCATCTGCGGCAATGCCGGGGTGGGCAAGCGCTACTTCTACGAATCCTTCACCGACAGCGAGGATCTGCTGCTCGAGGTGTATCGCGACGTCACCGCGCGCATGATCGAGGCCCTCCACCACGGCCTCGCCGACCCCACCGCCGACCTCGACACCCAGGTGCGGCTCGCGCTCACGGCGTACTTCCAGCTCATCCTCGACGATCCCCGGGTGCCGCGGATCGCGTTCTTCGAGATCCTGGGCGTGAGTCCGGCGGTCGACCGCGCCTATCACGAGGTCCTCGACGCCCTGGTCGACATCTGTCTGGCGCTGGTCACCCCGCATGTGGACGTGGCCGAGCACCCGGCGGCGACCGTGCGCACCGTGCTCTACGGCCTGGTCGGCGCGATCCTGATCATCGCGCAGAAGTGGGTCCTCGACGGCTATCGCGCCCCGCTGGGCGATGTGGTCGACAGTTCGTGCCTCGTCGTCGGCGCGGTGCTCGGCCGGATCGGTCCGCACGAATAGCGCTGCGGCCGAGCGGGTTCTAGCGCAGCAGGGCGACGATCGCGTCCTGGTCGAGACGCTCGGCGTTCTGCACGGCCGTGCGGCCTTCCGCGTCGCGGATCAGCGGGTCGGCGCCCGCGTCGAGCAGGGCGCGCACCGTCTCCTGGTAGCGCTGGGAGCCGTCGCCGTAGACGATCGCCTCCTGCAGGGCGGTCCAGCGCGGGGTGTTGACGTGGTTCACGTCCACGCCCGCCGCGATGAGCATCCGCACGGTGCTGACGTGCCCGTGCTCGCTCGCCGGGATGAGCGCGGTGCCGCCGTAGCGGTTGACGCTGCGCGGGTCGGCGCCGTGGCTCAGGGTGGCGGCGAGGATCTCGTCGTAGCCCTCGGCCCCGGCGTAGAGGTAGGCCGAATCCTGGAGATCGTCCTTGGCGTTCACGTCGGCGCCCGCCTCGATCAGGGCCAGCGCGGCGGCGGTGGCCTGGTTCTTGGTGGCGGCGATCAGCGGCGTGCGGTCGCGGTCGCCACGCGATTCCGGATCGGCGCCGCGGGCGAGCAGGTCGCGGACGGCGGTGGCGTCGTCGGCGACGGCCGCGGCGTAGAGGTCGGCGTCGAGACGATGATCGACCGGGCGCGTCGTGGGCGCCGGGGTGGTTGCGTCGGAGGCCGAGGCGGTCCCGGAGGACGTCGTGGTCGGCGCGGCGGCCGGGGTGGGTGACGCGGCCGGGTCGGCCGAGCAGGCGCCCGCACCGAGCGCGAATGCCGCCAGGACCACGACGGCCACGCGGGTACCACGAACGTTCATCTCGATCTCCTCCTGCTGGTCTTCTCCACCGTGCCCACGTCCTGGCCGCTCGTCCAGGACGCAGCGCCGATCGGTGCCATCGACACCGTCTATGGCTCGCCGGATCCGATGCCGATCCCGGCGGTCCCGCGCGGTCCCGACCGGCTAGCGTTGGCTCCGACGACGAACACTGAGGAGGTCCGCATGCCCGACACCGTCCGCGGAGTCATCGCCCGCGCCAAGGACGCGCCGGTCGAAACGGTCGACATCGTGATTCCCGACCCCGGTCCACACGATGTGGTCGTGCGGGTGCGGGCGTGCGGGGTGTGCCACACCGACCTGCACTATCGCGAGGGCGGGATCAACGACCAGTTCCCGTTCCTGCTCGGGCACGAGGCCGCCGGTGTGGTGGAGTCGGTCGGCGCGGCGGTCACCCATGTCGCCGAAGGCGATTACGTGGTGCTGAACTGGCGCGCGGTCTGCGGCGAGTGCCGGGCCTGTCGCCGCGGCAGGCCCTGGTACTGCTTCGACACCCACAACGCCAGCGTCCCGATGACGCTCACCGACGGCACCCCGCTCACCCCCGCCCTGGGTATCGGCGCGTTCGCCGACAAGACCCTCGTGCACGAGAAGCAGTGCACCAAGGTCGATCCCGAGACCGATCCGGCCGTGGCCGGTCTGCTCGGCTGCGGCGTGATGGCCGGGATCGGCGCGGCGGTGAACACCGGGGCGGTCTCGCGCGGCGACAGCGTCGCGGTGATCGGCTGCGGTGGCGTGGGTGACGCGGCGATCGCCGGTGCGCGACTGGCGGGCGCGGGCACCATCATCGCCATCGACCGGGACGCGCGAAAGTTGGAGTGGGCCCAGGACTTCGGCGCCACCCACACCATCGACGCCACCGCGGGCGACGTGGTCGAGCGCATCAAGGAGCTCACCGACGGCTTCGGCGCCGATGTGGTGATCGACGCGGTGGGCAGGCCGGAGACCTGGAAGCAGGCCTTCTACGGCCGCGACCTCGCGGGCACGGTGGTGCTCGTCGGCGTCCCGACCCCCGAGATGACCCTGGACATGCCGCTGATCGACCTGTTCTCCCACGGCGGCTCGCTGAAGTCGTCCTGGTACGGCGACTGCCTGCCCGAGCGCGACTTCCCGATGCTGATCGACCTGCACCGCCAGGGCAGGCTGCCGCTGGACCGGTTCGTCACCGAGCGCATCGGGATCGACGAGGTCGAAGCGGCCTTCGCCGCCATGGGCGCGGGCGAGGTGCTGCGCTCGGTGGTGGTCTGGTGAGCGCGCGCGTCGACCGGGTGGTCACCTCCGGGACCTTCGCGCTCGACGGCGGCACCTGGGACGTCGACAACAATGTCTGGCTGATCGGTGACGACGAGGAGGTGCTCGTCGTCGACGCCGCCCACGACGCCGACGCCATCGCCGCGGCCGTGGGCGACCGGCGCGTCCGCGCGATCCTGTGCACGCACGGCCACAACGATCACGTCACCGTCGCCCCGGAGCTGTCCGAGCGCCTCGACGCCCCGGTCCTGCTGCACCCCGGTGACGATCCGCTGTGGCGGATGACCCACCCGTCGGCGACCTACCGCTCCCTCGCCGACGTCGACCGGATCACCGTGGCGGGCACCGACATCGACATCCTGCACACCCCCGGCCACTCCCCCGGCTCGGTCTCCCTGCACCTGCCCGAACTGTCGGCCCTGTTCACCGGCGACACCCTCTTCGCGGGCGGCCCCGGCGCCACCGGCCGCTCGTTCTCCGATTTCGACACCATCATCGACTCCATCCGCGACCGCCTGCTCACCCTCCCCGAGGACACCGTGGTCCACACCGGCCACGGTGACACCACCACCATCGGCACCGAGAAGCCCGCACTCGCCGACTGGATCGCGCGGGGGCACTGACCCGAGCCGCGCGCGGCGGGCGGTCCCGTCCTCCGCGCGCGGTCGCTGGTCAGTAGTCGAAGTACCACAAGCCGTCTTCCTCCAGGTAGCAGTAGCCCTGGAAGCCATTCGGCTCGTCCTCCCAGATCGCCGACGGCGCTTCCCCTTCGGTGGTGAAGTCGCCGCCGTACTCGCGATTGCCGCCCTGCGCCAGGTCATCCCACTCGTCCCACTCCTCGAACTCGGCTTGCACCAGGTTCAGCGCGTCGTAGCAGTCGTCTTCGTACCAGTACGGCCCATAGGTCTCGGCGTGCGCCGTCCCGGCCGAGCCGAGTACACCGAGCACCGTGATCGCCACCGCGGCCATCGTTGCCTTGAACATGTCGTCCTCCATCGACGTGAGTGCCGCCGACCCCTCGGCGGCGGCGTGACCCACGGACCGGGTGACCCGATCCGCGTGTTCTCGGATTGCGTACCAGCGCTTTTCGTTCGTGCCGGTGAATCAAGGATGGCGAGTGCGCGGCTGTTCGTCTGTCCCGTGATCACGGGACAAAACCGTTCCGCGGTGACCGCCAGCTCGCTAGATTCGTTCACGTGGACCATGGCGCCGACCTGACGTTCAGAGGTGTGCGCGAGGAAGCGATCGCGCTGGCCGTCAGCTTCCGCCACGTCGTGTGGGTGGCGGCATGTCTGGCGTTGCTGATCGAGCCGCCCTACGCCACGTCGCGACTGGTCATGTGCGTGTCGTTGATCGCGTGGTCGGTCTTCCGGTTGTGCACGCGGCGCACCGGCACCCGATGGGAAGTCGCCGACCTCGCCGCCGCCGTGCTCTTTCTGGCGGTTCCCGCGCCCTACGCTGTCGCGCTGGCCGATACCGGTGCCATCGAGGGCAGAGTGGCCGGGGCCGCGGTCATCTCCTTCGGAGTCTCGCTCGCCTGGCACCGATCTCTGTGCTTCGCCGCGGTGCTGGTCGTCGCGCTGTTCGTGGGTTTCCGGGGCGTCATCGACCTGACTCCGGGCGCGTTCGCCTCGCTGTACACCGTCCGCTTCCTGTTCGTCGGGTGGCTGATGGCCGTCGCCGCACGGCAGGTGGTCCTCGCGGCCGCGCACAGCGTCGACACCTCACGGGCGGCGTTGACGCGCACGCGAATCGGCGCCGCGGTGGCGGCGGCCCGACGTCGCCACGAGCGTGAGCAGTGGTCGATCCTGCACGACACCGCCGCCTCGACCTTGATGCTGGTGGGCAGTCGCGCGCCGATCGGTCGCGATGTCGTCGCCGAGCAGGCCCGCCGCGACCTCGTGGTGCTCGAGGCCGGGGTGCCGGTCTTCGACGAAGCCGAAGCGGATCGGGTGGTCGATCTGATCGAGATGCTCGCGGAACCGGTGCAGCGGTGCCGGACACGCGTCGAATTGCACGCTCCCGCAGAGCTTCCGCTCCATCCGATGGTGGCGTGGACCGTCGTCGCGGCGGTCCGCGAGGCATTGACCAATGTCGATCGGCACGCCGGTGCCGATTCGGTGGACATCCACGTGGGCGCCACCGGTCTGACCGTCACCGACGACGGCGTGGGGTTCGCCGATCCGGCGGTGACGACCTCCGGCCGACACGGTGTCCAGCGCTCGATCGTCGAGCGGATGGCGGCGATCGGCGGTTCGGCCTCAGTCACCACCACCGCCGGTCAGGGAACACGGGTCGAACTGTGCTGGCCGCTCGGGAGCCCGGTAACTCCATCGACCGAAGAAGACAACGCCGATACGAGCGCGGGTGTGCGGCGGATCGAGTCCGGGCTGTGTATCGCGATCTCCGTGGTGGCGGTCGCCAATACGGTCGTGCAGGTGTCGCGGCTCGACCTGGCCGATTCCATACCCCCCGCGCAGGTGCACTACGGCCTGGCCGCTCTCGTCGTCGCCTGCGCGGTCCTCGCCCCACTGACACCGTTCAGGAACCGCGCGACGACGCTACTGCTGATGGCGTTGGTCACCGCTGTCTCCACACTGCTGTGCCTGCTGATTCCGCCGTACCAGGGCAATTGGGCACACGGGGCGGTGGGCTGGACCATCGTCGCGCTCGGGCTGCTCGGACCGCGAGCGGTGAGCATCACCGCGCTGATCGTGTGGTGGACGATCGTCGTGGTGATCGTCCTCGCTCGCAGGCCGGAACTGGCGAACCTCGCGGGGATGACCTACCTGACCGCCGCTCTCCTCTTCCTCGAGATCGCCGTGGTGCTGTTCGCCGCGTCGACTCACCGGGTCGTCCAGGTGGTGTCCGGGCACGAGCGGCAGCGGCGTCAGGCAGCCGCGTCCGCCGCGGTCGACCTCGAGCTGAAACAGGAGTGTGAGCGTCGGTATCGAAGTCAATTGGCCTCGGTGCTGCCGGTTCTGCGTGACATCGCCGACGGCGCGCTCGACCTGAACTCCCCGCGGGTCGTCCTCGGCGCCCGGACGGAATACGCCCGACTGCGGCGTCTGTTCGCCCGGGTCGACAGCATGGACCATCAACTGTTCGCCGACACCCGCACCGCGATCGAACTGGCCGAGGCGCGGGGAGTCACGGTGGCGGTCGAGGCGGCCCCCGACCTCCCCGAGATTCCGGCCGCGGCGCACGCCCTGGTCTCGGCGGCGACGCGAATCCTGCTGGACGACAGCCGATCCAAGGTCCGGATCACCGTCGTCACCGAAGAGGACGAGATGACTGTCAGCGTGATGTGCGACGCTACCCATGCCGCGACCGATGAGCTGGCGGCCCTGCCACCCGCCGACGACGTGTCGACCTCGCTGCTGCACGACCCGGAGTCCGGGGCCGTGTGGTTGCGCCTGCGCTGCCGGATCCGGAACCGAGAACCGGTGGCGGCGTAGCCTCGTCCCCACGCACCGACCAGGGAGCATCGCATGATCACCATCGCCGTCGTCGACGATCACCCGCTCGTGCGGGACGGTATCCGGGGCTGGTGCGCGGCGGCCGATCCCCCGATCGAGGTCGTCGCGGAGTTCGCCGAACCCCAGGAGTTCCACGACGCGGGCGCGGTCGAGGCGGACGTCGTGGTCCTCGACCTGCAATTCCGCGGTCGTGCCGCCGACCTGACCACCGTCGAGCAACTCAGCTCCGACGGTCACCGGGTGGTCGTGTACTCCCACCGCGACGAACCCGACATCGTCCTGGACTGCCTGGACCTGGGCGCCATCTCGTATCTGTCCAAGGAGGAAGGGCGCGATCGACTCATCGACGCTCTGCGTAGCGCGGTCGAGGATAGGTCCTATCCCAGTCCGACCATGGCCAAGGCGATGCATTCCGGCCGCACCGCGATCCGCCCGAAACTCTCCGCGCGCGAACGGGAAGTCCTGCTCTACTGGTTCCAGACCGAATCGAAGGCGATGGTGGCACAGCAGCTGTATCTGTCGGTGGGTACCGTCGACACCTACCTGGCGCGCATCCGCACGAAGTACGCCGCGGTCGGCCGCTCCGCACCGACCAAGGCCGCGCTGGTCGCCCGCGCGATCAAGGACGGTTTGATCACGGCGGACGAACTGTGAACACCGCGCGAAACACATTGGGGCGCACCGCCTGCGCCGTCCTGCTCGGCACGCTGCTGGGTGTGGCGCCGATCGCGCACGCGGTACCGGGGTCCGGAGGCAACGCTGTTCCCGTTCCGGCCGACTACGACTACGACCCGTCCCGGGGCGCGCTGCACGACTACTGCACCGTCGCCGGAAACGACACTCCCGGCGTGGATTTCCGCGGTGCCTGTGCCCGCCACGACCAGTGCATGCAGCGCGAGGGCAAGGCCGGATACGACGCCTGCCACACCGCGTTCGGGATCGACCTGGCGTCCGAATGCACCTGGTCTTTCCCACCCGGCCCCGCCCGCGACACCTGCCACCTCGCCGCCCACTCGATGGAAACCGCTGTCCGAGTGGTGAATTGATCCATACGACCGTTCCTGGGGTTACGGGAGGGGTTTGTGGGCCAGGACTCGGAAAGTGAGGCCCGCGCGGCCGGTGCGGTGGGTTTCGTCGATGACGAAGCCCGCGGTGGTGAGGTAGCGGACGGGGTCGCGCAGGAGGTGGTCGGCGCCGAAGTGGAGGGACAGGGGTTGGAGGAGGCGCTGGAGGGCGCGGGCGGGCAGGGCGGTGGCGGGGCCGTGTTCGGCCAGGACGAAGCGGCCGCCGGGGACCAGGACGCGGAAGGCCTCGGCGGCGGCGCGCTCGGGGTCGGGGATGGTGCAGAAGGTGTAGGTGGAGACGACGGTGTCGGCGCTGTCGTCGGGGAGGTCCAGGGCTTGGACGTCACCTTGACGTAGGTCGGCGTGCGTCAGGCCGAGGGCGGTGGCGCGGCGGCGGGCGATGTCGAGCATGCGCGGGGACAGGTCGACGCCGGTGATGTGGTCGACGTCGGTGCCGTAGTGCGGCAGATTCAGGCCGGTGCCGACGGCGATCTCGACGACCCGGCCGCGCGCGTGCCCGATCACCCAGGTGCGGGCGTCACCGAGCACCACGCGCTCGAACCAGCCGATCTGGCGGTCGTAGTTCGGCGCGTAGCGGTCGAAGAGGGCGGCGATCTCGTCGGTGCTCGGCTGCTTCATGCTGCGCCTCTCTCGCGGGGCTCCTCGCCCCAGTGTGCCCCGCTGCCGCGCCCGCGACATCGGGGAACACCCTGATCCGGCGTGTCTCAGAGCCGGAAGACGCGCCCGCCCACACCCCAGCCCGCGCTGACCCAGCCGGGACCGATGCACCCGATACTGGCCGCCTGCCCGACCGGCAGATCCCGGCGCACGGTGTACTGACCGAGCGCGGGCGGCAGCGTGCTGAAGTCGTAGCCGAGGCAGTCGACCTCGATCCGGTAGGTGCCCGGTTCGCCCTGGCACTGCGCGTTGAACGCCCACGGCCCGTTCATCGACCCCTGGCACCCGGAATCGGCGACCGCCGTGCCGGACGCCAGCCCGGTCAACGCCACCGCGACCGCTGGAACCGCCAGACACATCGCCAGTGCTCGAGCCGAGGTGCGCATACCGTCTCCGATCGTTGTTCCCGCGAACTTTCCGTCAGGGGATGTATGCGCGGCTACCACCCCGGCGTTACAGGCGACGCCACGCATTGACTCAGAATTGACTATTTCGTAAATTACCCTCACGTCTATATGAGGAGTCGGCATGCTGTCCGCGTTCTGGGACCACATCAACAACCCGCTGCTGTACGCACTACCGTTCTTCGTGGTGCTCATCGCCGTCGAGGCGGCGAGCCTGCGGCACACGCACGCCGAGGAGAACCCGCGCCCGTATTCGGCGATCGACACGCGTACCAGCCTCAGCATGGGGTCCGGCGCGATCGTGGCGATGCTGCTGTTCAAGGCGATCACCCTGGTGCTGTTCGTGATCGTGTACACCGAGCTCGCGCCCTGGCACCTGCCCACGAACACGTGGTGGTACTGGCCGCTGCTGATGCTCGTCGTCGACCTCGCCTGGTACTGCAATCACCGGTTCTCGCATCGGGTGCGGATCGGCTGGGCCGCGCACCAGGCGCACCACTCCAGCGAGTACTTCAATCTGGGCACCGCGCTGCGGCAGAAGTGGAATCCGTGGTCGGAGGCGATCTTCTGGGCACCGTTGCCACTGCTGGGCTTCGCGCCGTGGACCATCTACGTGGCCTTCGCGCTCAACCTGATCTACCAGTTCTTCACCCACACCGAGACCGTCGGAAAGCTCTGGCGCCCGGTCGAATTCGTCCTCAACACGCCCTCGCACCACCGAGTGCACCACGGCAGTGACGCGCTGTACCTGGACCGCAACTACGGCGGGATCCTGATCATCTGGGACCGGATGTTCGGCACCTTCCAGCAGGAGGCGCACACCCCCACCTACGGGCTGACCACCCCGGTCGGCACCTACAACCTGCTGCGCCTGCAGTATCACGAGTACGGCAACATCGCGCGCGACGTCCGCGCCGCCACCCGTTGGCGCGACCGGCTCGGCTACATCTTCGCCCCGCCCGGCTGGGAGCCCGCCGACCGCCGTGCCGCCGTGCCCGCACCGGACAAGCAGGCCGCGTGAACTCGGTCGACACCGCCGCGCTGATTCTGCGCGGCACCGTGGGCGCGGTGGTGCTGGCCCACGGCGTCAACCACGCCTGGGGCGGCGGCAAGATCGCCGGGACCGCGCGCTGGTTCGCCTCGATCGGCCTGCGGCCCGGCACCACGCACGCCGTGCTCGCCACCGTCACCGAGATCGTCGCTGGCGCGCTGCTGCTGGTCGGCCTGTGCACGCCGCTGGCCGCGGCCGCCGTCGTCTCCACCATGACGGTCGCCCTGATCACCGCGCATCGCACCAACGGGTTCTTCATCTTCCGGCCCGGTCAGGGCTGGGAGTACACCGCCGTGCTGGCCGCGACCGCGACGGCCGCCGCCACCCTCGGTCCCGGGCGCTGGTCGCTGGACCACGCGCTCGGCGTCGCCTCCGACGGCGCCGTGGGTCTGGCGGTGGCGGTCGTGCTCGGTGTGCTGTCGGCGGGCCTGCTGCTCGCCCTGTGCTGGCGCCCCGGCGAGTCGGCCACCGACTGACCGACTCCACCGGGGCCCGGTGACTCCGGCTGTCTCAGGCGCGCACGCCGCGTCCGGCCAGCATGCGCACACACACCCGCAGGAAACGCAGCAGGCCCGGCAGGGTGCCGCGATGGGTGAGGACGGTGGTGACGGTGCTGGTGGTCGGTTCGGGGAGAGCACGCCCGGCGAAGCGGTCGTCGAGCCAGTCGAACATCAAGGGAGCGGCGAAGATCGCCAGGGTGACGTGTTCGCTGAGGCGGTCGCGCACATAGGTGACGTGGGCGCCCGCCGCGCGGTAGCGCTGCACCTGGCCGTCGACGTCGTCGACCGAGATGAGCGGGTCGGCGACGCTCTGCACCACCAACATCGGCATGGACGGCACGTGCAGGCCCAGTTGCAGGCTGCGCAGCAGCTCGACGATCTGCGGGCGGGCCAGTACATCGGCCAGCGGGGTGGTCATCATGGCGTCCCAGTCCATCCGGGGCGCGCTCAGCAGGGCGCCGATGGTGGTCCGGTCGGTCAGCGCGCTGAGTCTGCGTTCGGCGGCGTCGGTGGCGGTTTCGGCCAGCGCGGCGTCCAGCGCCGGGTAGACCCGGCGCAATCCGGCGACCACCATGCCGGGCAGGCCGGAGAACACCGAACCGTTCAGGCGCAGGAAGGTGGAGGCCGGGTCGCCCACCGGTGACCCGGCCGCGGCGCCGACGATGTTCAGCTCGGGAGCGTAGGACCCGGCCATCTCGGCGGTCCACGACGTGGCCATGCCGCCGCCGGAGTACCCGAACAGGCCCACCTGGGTGCCCGGGTCGAGGCCGAGCGCGGTGAAACCGAGGGTGGCCCTGATGCCGTCGAGCGAGCGGTAGCCGGGCTCGCGGGGCGCGCCGAACACGCCGAGCATGCCCTCGTGATCGGGCACGGCGACGATCCAACCCCGCTCCAGCGCGGCCCCGATGAGGAACAACTCGAACTGGGGTACCGCGCCGAGTGCGCGGGCCCCCTGCCGTAGCGCGTAGGACGGGAAGCATTGCGAGGACACCGCGTCGATCGCGCACTGGAAGCTGAGCACGCGGTCGGGAGTTCCGGTGACCCGCTCGGGGACCAGCACCGTGACCACGGTGGTGTCGGGGCGGCCGTCGAGGTCGGTGGTGCGGTAGAGCAGCTGCCAGGCGGTGACGGCGGACTGCCGGACCAGGCCGAAGGCACCCACGGTGACCGGGCGCGTGTGCAGGAGGGTGCCGGGCCCCGTCGTCTCCCAACCGCGCGGCGGGGTGTGGAACGGATCGTCCTCGGGCCGATGGGTGTCGGCGGGATGCGGGAACTGCCGCGGTTCCACCGGCGCGCAGTCGTCGTAGACGTCGACATTGACGGTCATCTCGGGTCCTTCCTGGCCGGGACCCCCATTGGCCCCGGCGTCCGGTCACAGCCGCACGACACCCAGCGGGCGCCGAAAAACACACGGCCTCACCATGATTGTTCTGGAACCGAGCGGTCTCTGTCACTGTACGAACGTGAGAATCCGGGGCACCGACTTGCTCACATGTCCTGATCGGCGGTGCGCGGCGGCGTCGTCACACCCGGTCAGCCCGCCTTCGGCAGGGCCACCGTCTCACCGGCTTCCTTGGCCGCGCCGCGCACAATCGCCGAGAGCAGACCCAGCAGCACGAACTGGTCGCGCGGCAGCAGCCGGGCCTCCGGCGCCCAGTTGTGCACGAAGCCGACGGCCAGCCCGGAAGCCGGGTCGGCCCAGCCACCGGAGCCGACGAAACCCACGTGCCCGAAGGCATTGGGCGCGCCGACCACCGGCCACGAGTGGTAGCCCAGCCGCCAGCCCATCGGCAGCAGCAGATTGCGGTCCGGCAGAACCGATTGCAGCCGCGCCATCGCGCGCACCCGGGCGCGCGGGAACAGCGCCGACTCGGTGGCGATCGCGTTGTAGACCGCGGCCAGCGAGCGGGCCGTGAAAACACCGTTGGCGCCAGGCATCTCGCCGCGCAGGATGGCCGGTTCGGGCCCGGAGGACATCCGGTCGACACCCTCGGTGTAGATCGCCCGCAGGAAGCCCGCGCCCGGCACCGGGGTGCGCGCAGCGTACTTGATCATCAGGCCCGCCTGCGGGATGCCGAACGGAATCTCCGAACCGTGTGTCCTCGCCACGGTGACCGGCGCGTCCGGGCCGGGATCACCCAGGTGCAGCCCGCTCTCGCCGAGCGGTTCGGCCAGTTCCGTGCGGTACAGCTCGCCCATGCTCTTGCCGGTGACCGCCCGGGCGATCCCGGCGATGAGCGTGCCATAGGAGATCGCGTGGTAGGCCGGGATTCCCCGGAACCGGTCCGGCGCGGCCGCCGCGAGGCGTTCCTCGATCAGCTCGTGATCGGCCAGCTCGTCGACGCTACGGGCGAACACCCCGATCCGCGACAATCCCGCCCGATGACTCATCGCCTCGGCGACGGTGATCCCCGCCTTGCCCTTGACCCCGAACTCGGGCCAGTACTCCGCCACCGGCGCCGCGTAGTCCACCAGCCCGCGCTCGGCCAGCAGATGCAGCACCGTCGAGGTCACGCCCTTGGACGTCGAGTACGACAGCGCCGCCGTGTTCTCCTGCCAGGGCATCGTCCCCGCCGGGTCGGCCCAACCGGTCCAGACGTCGACCACCCGCCTGCCCCGGTGATAGACCGCCAGCGCCCCGCCACCGCGTCGATTCCCGAACAACCGGCCGAACCGATCGATCGCTTCCTGGAACTGAGGAGCCGCACTCCCCCGGATCGCCGTTTCCGACGCCCCCGCATGCGACGACGCTGCGCACATGAACAAACCTCACTCGTCACCATTGACAGACCCACGCCGGATCACTCCGAAGCAAGCCGGAATGTTCACGTTACCGAACAACAACAGGCATTTCGATACCCTGGACGACCTGCCATCGTTCCGTGACAGAATTCCGTCGGAACGGAGAATTTCGTCCCGTTCTTTCGTTTCGAGCGACCAACGCCCCTAGTAGACCGCGCTCCAGTACTCGTTCACCGTCCAGGTCACCGCGCGGAATTGTGGGCGGGTCGGGTCGTCGGTGACGGTGATCGTGGCGCGGGCCAGGTCGATCTTCATACCGTCGGCCACGAACTGCTGACTGTTGGCGGTGAAGGTGAAGAAGGTGCCCTCGAACGGCTCCGGCCGCAGCCCCGGCGCCGAGGCCCGCAGGAGCCGGGTACCCGCGCGGTCCTCACACACGACGAATCGCTGGTCGCCACCCGCCGGAGTGCCTTGGAACATGGTCATCGGCCGTCCGGTGGTCTGCCCGACCAGCAGTACCAGCCGCTCGGTGCCCACGCAGCGGGCGAAGGAGTCGCGGTAGCCGGAGGCGTCGGTGCCGTCGGGCAGCGTGCCGTCGGTCTGCACCGGCCCCGCCGTCGCGGTGGGCGAGGCCGACGAGCTCGGCGCCGACGCGGCGGCGTTCTCGCTGGAGCAGGCGGCCATCGAGCAGATCAAGGCGACCCCCGCCAGCACCGGGAACACCTTCCGTTCCGAAATCACCTGGGAATGCTAGCAATTCGGACACACACCGTTTCGTCACGTAACCCGACAGGCAATCGTTACGAGTGATGCGTGTCACATGCTGTCAGAAATCGCGGTACCGCTGTGTCTTGTGCTCGACACCTCGAGCGAAGGAGACACCATGAGTGAGCATGTGGTCGTGATCGGCGGCGGATACGCGGGCGTGATGGCAGCCAACCGATTGACGGGGCACGAGGACGTGAGAGTGACGCTGGTCAACCCGCGCGCGAGTTTCGTCGAGCGGGTCCGGCTGCACCAGGTCGTCGGCGGATCGCATGCGGCGGTGGTCGACTACGGCCGGATACTGGGCGAGCGCGTTCGGTTGGTGGTCGACTCCGTCGGACGAATCGACGCGGCCGAGCGGACCGTGACCCTGGGCAACGGCGGCAGTCTCGACTACGACTATCTAGTCTATGCGGTGGGGAGCACGAGTGCCGTCCCGACCGTGCCCGGTGCGGCCGAGTTCGCCTATCCGATCGCGAGCCTGGAGCAGGCGCGGCGTGTGCGTGCGGTGTTGAACGCCGCGCCCGCGGCGGCCGCGGTGACTGTGGTGGGCGCCGGGTCGACCGGTATCGAGATCGCGGCCGAACTGGGCGAGCAGGGGCGGGCCGTCACCCTCGTGTGCGGCGGAGTCCTCGGGCCCTACCTGCACCCGAGGGTGCGGCGCTCGGTGGCCCGGCGGCTGGCCGATCTGGGCGTGAGAGTGATCGAAGGCCCCCGGGCCGAGGTGACAGAGGTGACCCGAGACGCCGTGCGGCTCAGCGACAGTCGTGTGATGCCCAGCGCGGTGACCATCTGGACAGCGGGTTTCGACGTGCCGGACCTGGCCACACGCAGCGGGTTGAGTACCGATGCCGCCGGTCGCCTGCTCACCGACGAGACGCTGACCAGCGTCGACGACCCGCGCATCGTCGCGGCCGGGGATGCGGTGGCGCCGTCGGATCTGCCGTTGCGGATGAGCTGCCAGACCGCGCGGCCCCTGGGCGCGCACGCCGCCGACACGGTGTTGGCCCGGATCGCGGATGAACAGCCGACGGAGATCAATATCGGCTACTTCGGCCAGTGCATCGCCTTGGGCCGACGAGCCGCCACCCTGCAATTCGCCGCCGAGGACGACACCGCGAACAGGTTCGCCCTCGGCGGCCGCCTCGCCGCCGCGATCAAGGAACGCGCCTGCCGAGGCGTGGTCCAGGAACTCATCGACGAAGCCACAAAACCCGGCACGTTCCGCTGGAAGTTCACCGACGACAAACGCCGACTGCGCCTCGCACCTGTCGCCCCCGAACCCGCCGCCCGCTGACAATTCACGCCCGAGGAGGAACTCGTGAATATCGCCCTGTGGATCGCCGCCGGAGTGCTGGCGGCCGTCGCCCTGGCCGGAGGGATCAGCAAGACCTTCGTCCCCCGGGAGAAACTGGCCGCCCACGACGGCGGACAGTGGACCGGAGATGTCAGCACCGGCGTGGTGAAGACCCTCGGTGTCCTGGAACTACTGGCTGCCGTGGGGTTGATCCTGCCCGCCGTACTCGTCATCGCGCCGGTCCTGGTGCCGGTCACCGCCGTATGCTGGATCATGCTCATGCTCGGCGCCATGCTCACCCACCGCCGCTACGGCCAGTACGCGCTCGTGGGCTTGAACGTCGTCTACCTGCTGCTGGCGGCCTTCCTCGCGTGGGGCCGCTTCGTCGCCGAGCCCTTCACCGGCTGAACGACCATGGACACATCGACACCCACCGACCCGGCCACCGAGTCCTTCCTCACGCACCGCAACCTGCTGTTCACCGTCGCCTACGAGATGCTCGGATCGGCGGCCGACGCCGAGGACGTCCTGCAGGAAACCTGGCTGCGCTGGATGAAGGTCGACCTGGACCAGATCGAGGACCAGCGCGCCTACCTGGTCCGCATCACCACTCGTCAAGCGCTCAACCGGCTACGAACGATCAAGAGCCGCAGGGAATCCTACGTCGGCCCCTGGCTGCCCGAACCCCTCCTCACCGCCCCGGACGCGGCCCACGACGTCGAGCTGGCCGAGAGCATGTCCATGGCCTTGATGGTGGTCCTGGAAACCCTCTCACCCACCGAACGCGCCGTGTTCGTGCTGCGCGAGGCCTTCGGCATCGGCTACAACGAGATCGCCGCCGCCGTGGGCAAGTCCCCCGCCGCGGTGCACCAGATCGCCCACCGCGCCCGCCGCCACGTCGAGGCCCGACACCCCCGCCGAGTGGTCACCCCCACCCAGACCCGTGCCGTCCTCGACGCCTTCCAGCGAGCACTCGAAAACCATGACCTGCGACGTCTGCTCGATGTCCTCGCCCCCGACGTGGTCGCGATCAGCGACGGCGGCGGCGTCAAACAGGCGGCCCTGCGTCCGATCACCGGCGCCGAACGCGTGATCCGCTTCTTCTTCGGCGGCCTCGCCAAAACCACCGCCGCCCTGACCATCCACCCCACCACCGTCAACGGCAACCCCGCCCTCGCCTTCCACCTCGACGGCGAACTCGACGGCGTCATGGCCGCCCGCGTCGACGACAACCACATCACCGGCCTCTACTTCGTCCGCAACCCGGAAAAACTCACCCACATCGGCTCCGAGAACCCGATCACCTCGAAGTGAGTGACCAGGCGGCTGGCCACCGCGGCGCTGGCGTTCGCGTTCGGCATCGCCGTCATCGGGACGATCACCGTCACCACCCCTCGTCCCCGGCACCGACCCCACGATGGCCGCATTGAGCATCCGCACCACCATCAACAGCCCCACGAACACCACGATCACCCCAACGGTCACCACAGCGATCCCTCTTCCACCCTCGAATTCGTCAGCCCATCCGCCGACCGATCCCCCTTTCTATCGAGCGAAAGCCCGCCCCATCAGCCCACTTACGCCACATTGACGGCGCCGCGCTCGACCTTGACGACATCCACACGCGCGACCGACCACACGCATCGCACCGGTGCGTGAGTTGGTGGGAAGCGGTCACCACACCGTGGTTTCGACGCCGCATGGTACAAATACAAAAAGGCGCCTGACCGGCGAAATACTTTCGCCGGTCAGGCGCCGAATATTGCTCCCCCATCTGGACTCGAACCAGAAACCTGCCGGTGAAATTTCCGGCGGTTCCCGTACTTTCAACTGTCCCGATGTGTCCTAGATTGTCCAGTGCTGCAACGACTTTCGAGAGTTCGACCGGTTTCGGTGTCCACCTGAATCCACGCGAATCCGACCGCGTTTATCCGGGGAAAGTACGGGACCGGCGGCGCTACAGGCTGGCGCCGAGCCAATGCGCGAACCCGAGCAGTCCCTCGGACTGGCGGCGCTGGGCGGCGGCGATGCCGTAGACCGTTTCGCGCACGGACGGGTGCAGCCGGGTCTGCTGCGGTGCTGCGGCGCGGGCCTTGTTGAGCGAGGCGAGCGCGCGGTCCGGCTTGCCGCTCATGAGCCACGCGCGGGCATTGTCCTGCCAGTGATGCGCAACGCGGGTCGGCGGGGCATCGGTGCCGTAGGTCAGCGCCGCGCCGTCGAACGCTGCGCGGTTCGGGTCGCCCGCCTCGAGCTCGATCGCGTGCGCGTGGATGTCGACGTTCAGCGGACCGAACGCGGTCATGTACATGTCGGTTTCGCCGGTGTGGGCGGCCAGCTCGCGCGCGGCGTCGACGTGAGCGACGGCGCCGGAGTAGTCCAGTTTGCGGGCGTCGTTGATCGCTCCGGCGAGGTGCGAGTATCCGGCCAGGACCATACCCGGTTGAGTGTCGTCGGCCGCGGCGATCGCCTGCTCGATGAGCTGCGCGGCTACCTCGGATTCGCCGTAGTGGGTGAGGATGCGAGCGCGGGCGAGCGCTGAGAACGCGCCGTGATTCGGGTCGTCACCGTGGGGCGCGTAGCTGTCGGCGAGGTCGAGCGCGGGCAACGCGAGCATGAGGTGACCGGTGCGGCGGGCCGACCATTCGGCCAGGATGTAGGCAGACGCGAGCAGCGAGTAGGCGTGTGCCCGGTCGTCGTCGCGGAGTTCGCGCACCGCGCCGTGCAGGCGGCGGATGATGCCGGGCAGTACCTCGATGGTCTGGCGGGTGCGGTCGCGGCGGTACAAATCCTGAGCGGCGGCGAGGTCGGCCTCGAGCTGGGCGAGGGCGCCCGGTTCCTCGGCGCGCGCGTAGCGACCTTCGGCGAGCAGTATCGACAGCCCGTTCACCGCGTCGGCGAGCGGCTTGCCGTCGTCGAATGGGGCGCCGGTCAACTGCTCGGGAGTGACGCGCAGGGCTCGCGCGACGGCGGACACGAAACCCGGCGAGGCGAGTTCGCGGCCCTGCTCGACGGCCTTGACCATGCTCAGGCTGTACGCGGCGCGGGTCGCGAGCTGGCGTTGATTCAGCCCGGCAATCTTGCGTTCGGTCGCGATGGCTTGGCCTACATGCGTCCCCATACGTCCGAGCGTACGTGTAGGCGTCCGCTCATGTCTGCGGTGTCACTGTCCCTTTACTGTCCCCCGGCGCTCTTGCCGGCGGCGACTCTGATTCCAGGCCGCGCCGCCGGGTCGACCACGAATCCCCGGCGGCGGGGCACCTCAACTCGACAGAGAGGGCGGAGCATGTGGGGGCCGAAGCAATCCGTACCGGCACAGCCGACCGTGTGGGACATCATCGCGCGTCTGGCGAGCGAGGCAGAGCAGCAGGGACAGCCGTCGCCGGTGCTCGATCACTGCGCGCCGTCGTCGTTGTTGACGCCCGAGCAGGCACACACGGTCTTGCAGGTGCACCGCGCGTGTGAGCGCTGGCAGTGCCCGCGGAAAACCGCGGCGTGGAACGTGCTCGTTGCCGCGGGCCGCATCGTGCCGCGTCCGGCGAACGGGTCGATGTGACCGGCGGGCCGAGTGAGGGCGAGCTCGTCGAGCTCGGCGCCGATGTCGTCGCGGCCCTGGCCGCGGTTGAAGACGACGGACTGACCGGGCCGATCGTCCTCGCCAATGGCATGTGGGCGAACCGATGGCACGGGGCATGGCGAGTCACCGCGGACCGTGACGGCGCCGAGGAGGTGGGCCCGTTCGTGGGGCAGACGCTCGACGACTGCCGACTGTGGGCGAACCACAACCGAGTGATTGCCGAAAAGTAACCCAGCAGCCTCACGCTGCGGGCCGACATCCGGCCGCTCGGACGGCTGCAACCGCGATTAGCATCCCTCGCGGCCACATTGGCACGCGAGCGCGCCCGAACCTCGCCGAACGAATAGAACCCGGCCGTTCACCTGCCACACGCGCACCCAGGGGTGCGCCCGCCATCCACCCGCCCGAGCCCGGCACGCACCCCCGGGGAGAGAGAAATAGCCTGACTGCCACGGACGAGTCAGGGGGTGGGGGTCGGATGATTAGGACGGGGGTACCCCTCCCGAGCTATTGCCAGTAGTTAGCCACCGGCGGTATCGGCTGTCAAACGCAACTCACCCCCTACCCGGAATGGATCGGGCAGGGGGTGAGCGCGTACCGGGATGGGTGCGAGCACCGAGGCCAACACCTCGCACCCGCCCGGCAGAACTGGGGTCAGCCAGCGAGGCCGGTCAGCTTCTTGATCGCGCCGGGGTTGGTGATCGCGATTGCGGGCACCGTGTAGCACTGCACCCAGGTGCGCCGGGTGGCTTCCTCGCGCCACACCTCGGTGCTCAGCGGCACCTCGAATCCGATGGTGCCCGCGGTGCCGTACTGGGTCACGTAGCCGGTGCCGGCCGCGACGCGCGGGCTCGAGAACAGAGTCGTGATGCCGGCCGATTCCAGCACGGCCGCGAGCCCTTCGCCGTAGGTGACCGACAGGTTGTAGTTCTCCTGCGGGTTGAGGATCAGCGTGTCGTATCGGTGCCCGAGTTCCTGCACGTCGGCGGCGAGCTGCGCGGCGGCCAGGTCCGCGGCCGGGCGCCCGGCGTTGGGGGTCAGGTCCTCGGGCGGGCCGACGGTGACGACGTTGCTCCAGTCGTTGCCGGGCACGACGTTGGGCCCGGTCAGTACTTGCTCGATGGCGTCGACGAGGCGCTGATTGATCTTGCGCACGATGGTGTTCGACAACTGGGTCACGCTGTCGTCGAGGTCGGAGATGTTGTTGCGGATGCGGTTCTCGTCGGTGATGAAGAACTTGCCGCCCCAGTCCTCGACGTGGGCGAGCTTCGGGTCGGGGCGTTCGCCGTTGACGACGGCGTACTCCGAACCGGGCGCGCGCTGCTCGAGGTTGCGCGTGGTGTACATCTGCGCGGCCGTTGCCTCGGTGTACAGGATGGCGCCGCCCTGTACCGGCGCCCCGAACGGCTTGAGGAACTTGTCGACCAACAGCTGAGTGTTGGTCAGTTCCGCGATCCGGGTGGAGATGCGCGAGGGCTGCTTGAGCACGGCGTCAACGGTGAGGTTGCGCCCGCTCAGGCTCGGGCTCAGCGAGTAGTTGTTCGGCATCGGTACGGTTCCTCTCCAAGTGGTGGGTCAGCTCGAGCCGGTCGACCATCCAGCGGCCACCGACTCGGCGGCCGGGCAGTGTTCGGCGTCGAAGTCGTTGCCGCACTGCCGAGGTCGTTGTGCCGAGCAGCGCGGCGGCCTCGGTGGTGCCGATCGGGTCGAGCATTGCCGCCGAGTGTGCGGACTCGGGCGCGACCGGAAGGACCGTGCTTCCGCTGTCGGAACCGGCCAGGAGATCGGCCAGGCGCACGAGACGCGGCGGCAGGGGCGGCAACCCGGCGCGGGCGGCCAGTTGCGCGGCCAGATTCAGCGCCGCGGCCACCTCCCGGGCCGGACGCGGCCCGAGCGCGACGTACTCCCCCAGGCGTACGCACTCGGCGGGGTCATTCGCCACCGCTCCCCCTTTCGGGGTCGATGTCCCAGCCGTCGGCGTTGGCCTGCCGCTCGGCTACCTCGCTATAGGCGGCCTCGAGCAGTTCCTCGGCGACGCCTGCCAGGTGTTCGGGCAGCGCCGGGGACATGCGCAGCGCGGTCGCGCAGACCTCGGCGAGCAGTTCGACCACGCGCCCTTGCTCGGCCGCTTCGGCGACCACCGATTCCAGTCCCGCGCGCTCGTCGGGGTCGCTGGCGCCGAGTACGTGTGTCCACACCGCCAGCGCGCGCCGTCGATCGGCGAAGTAGTGGCGACCGTTGTCCGCGAAATCATCGGGGTTGCCCGGCGCGGGCTTGTCGTTGCTGTTCACCCAATCCTCCAGTCTCGCAATGCCGTTGGACCATCGTTCGGCCGCCGCGACGCCCTCGGCGACGAGGGCGCGCCATTGGTCCATGCCCGCGGCCAGGCGGGCGGCCACCGCTCGGCGAGCGCGTTCGGGGCGGTTGTTCATGCCGCGTCTCCCTTCGGTCGGCCCACCGGGGCCGGTAGGTTGCGGGCGCGCCCGGCCCACACCCCGGCCGCTGCGCGGCCCAGTTCGCGGGCGACGCCGTTGCACTCGACGAGCACGGGGCAGCTCCGGCAGATGCGCGCCGCGGCCTCGAGGCGGTATCGCCGGTCGTCGTCGTCCTCGTCGGGCACCTCGGCGTCGAACAACGGCGCGCGGCCGGTGCAGGCGGCCCCGATGAGCCGCTCGTCGGCGAGGTCGGCGACGAGCGCGCGCACCTTCGGCCAGATCACGACTCGCCCCGTTCCTCGCGCCACGCCCGGAGCGCCGAGTTCGCTCGATCGCTGCCCCATCCCATCCGGTCCTGTACGTCGCGCTTCGATTTCGGCGCGGGGTCGAGGGCATCGAGGGCGGCCACGTCGTCGGCCACGCGCGCCGAGTCCGTCACGCTGATTCCCCAACTCGTCGGGGCCTTGTCGTCCTTGGTGGGCGCACGGATGACCGGCTCGAGCAGCCCGTCGACGGCGGCGTGTGGGTCGAGGCGCAGCAGCCCGGCAGCCGGTTCCTTGCCCGAGCCGGGGCAGTGCTGGCGTAGGCCGCCGTGTCGGTCCTTGTTCACCGTGAGCCACGCCGAGCCGCCCTTGCCAGGGGCGAACGGTTCATTGATCGTGACGCGCAGCGAGACACCCCCGATGGTGCGCCGTTTGGCCGCGGTACCGCCCGGTCCGAGCGTGCGCGATTCGGTGCCCTTGGCGAGATGGTCGATCACCAGCACCGCGGCGCCGGACTTCGCTAGCGGCTTGAGCACCGACCGGTGCGCGTTGGTGTACTCGTCGGCGGAGTTCGACGACGAACCGAACAGCGGCAGCAGCTCGCCGAGCGAGTCGAGCACCACCACGCCCGGCGCCCAGGTGCGCATGTCGGCGACGATGGCGGCCAGGTGTAGCCGGTCCTCGGGCTCGACGTAGAGGAACCGCTCGGGATCGGCCAGCGCTGCTCTGTCGGCGCCGAGCGCCAGCAGGCGCCCGACCGTGGGGCCGGGCCCGTTGTGGTCGAGGTCGATCACCAGCACCCGGCCGCTGCCGTACTCGCCGAGCAGTTCCCGCGCAGCGACGAGCGCGAGCCAGGTCTTGCCGGATTCCGGGTCGCCGAACACGAGGTTGACCTCACCGGCATAGAACAACGCACGTTGATCGTCGCGGATCCCGTAGGCCGGGGCGGGCGGCTCGGGTAGGCCACCGGCGAGCAGTGCGGCCACGTCGAAATACCGGCCGTAGTCCACCTGTTCGGCGTGGTCCTGAGAGTGGTCCTGAGTGGTCCGGGACCGCTGTTCGGCGCGGTCCTGCGGGCCGTCCTCGGCCTTGGGGGTGCCAGGACCACGTTTCGGCGTTGTTTTCGCAGCTCGCGGGCGTTTCCGGGTGCGTGGTCCTTGGTCCTCACCCCCTAGGGGCTCAGGACCAGGACCACCGGTCCCCGACTGGTCCTGTGCGTGGTCCTGAGTGGTCCCGGCGCCGGTCGTTGCGGTGGCCGGTTGGCTGTCGAGCCATGCCGTGTAGTCGTCGTGGTAGGCGCGGCAGGTCAGGCACGCCCGATCGCGCCCGGCGGGGTGCCGGGGGCAGGACTGCGGCGGGGGTGGTTCCACGGCGGGCCGCGCCGACGGTGCGACGGTCTCGACGCCTCGGGGCATTCGGGTTCACCTCCTCCTCGGGGCCCGCGCGATGGCGGGCCCCGGCTAGTTCGTCAGCCGCGGAATGCGGCGTGTGCTGCGCGGTTGGCGGCGACCCATGCGGCTTCGGCATCGGGCCAGGACAGTTCGGCGACCCCCTCGAGGTGGCGGTGTGCGGCCTCGAGCTGGCTACGCCGTCGTTGTTCTCGTGCGGCGCTGTCGAGTGCCCGCCGTACTGCGGTGGCGGTGTGGTCGGTGGTGGGTACTGGCTGGGCGCCGTTGTGCCGCTCCCAGACCGCGCGCGCATCTTCCGCGCTGCGGATGGGCCGCCCTATCGACGGAGCCACCACCGCCGGGAGCGGAGCCGTCAGCGATGCTCGTCGGGTGGGCCGGGCACCGAATTCGTGGGCAACTACGGACGCGCACAGATAGCCCGTCGGCAGCCAGAAGAACAGCAACACAACGATTTTCGTCATCATCCCGCCACCGCCGGGCACTGCCGAAGGCACCGGAACAGTTGCCCGTTCTCGCCGAACCCGTCCGGCCTCGAGGTCGAACCGATCGCGAACGCTCGGCCGCATCGGTGGCAGGCCACGCCGTCGGCGACCTGCCGCTCGATCAGTCGGCCGCGCTCGTTGGCTTGATCCCACAGCGCCGACGGGAGCGTGTCGAACATGGTCGCGAACAAGATCAGGTAGACGGCAGGAGTTGCCATCGGATCGGCCATGTACGCGCGCAGGCGTTTGCCGCGCTCACCGAACATCAGGGCGACCTCGTCGAGCGTCATGCCCGACTCGGCGATGCGCTCGGCAACGATGAGCCAGAACGCGCGCATGACGTAGACCAGCACGGGCCCGCTCGGGGTACGGGCGATAGACTCGGGCATGAATTCCTTCTTTCGCAAGGGTTGGGGTTCACAGGCCCGGGAGCGGGTGCAACCGCTCGCCGGGCCGCTCTTGCACTGGGCGGAGACTGACAGCATCACGCGGCGCCCTGGTCGGCCCGCTCGACGAATTCCGCGATGGCGTCAGACGAGATCAGGCGGCGCCCGCCGACCTTGACCGAGCGCACCGCGCCATCACGGATGAGGACATACAGCGTCGCCCGACTGATTCCGAGCAGCTCGGCGGCGACCGGAACCGCGTACATGCGCTTCTGCTGGGTGGACATCTAACCTCCGAATGTTCCGAATTGCGACACATAGTGACTCATTGTTGAACGGACACTTCGGGACGCTAGCAGATGTTCCGGGACGTGTGCAATCATGTCGCAATGCCACACATTGACGAGCAAGCCAAGGACTGGCAGATGGCCACCGCGAAGCGGATCGGCGAAGCCGTTGCCACGGCGCGGGAACGGCAAGACATCACGGCTGCGAAGCTCTCAGAGCGAACCAAGCAGCTAGGTTTTCCGATCCACAGGACCGCTATAACCAAGATCGAGAATGGCAGCCGGTCAGGGAAAATGGACGTGTCAGAACTCATCGTGCTCGCCGCGGCCCTCGGCGTACCCCCCGTGCAGCTTCTCTATCCCCAGATGCCCGACGGACCGACTGAAGCGCTGCCCGGCGTCGAGTCGCTGAGCTCCGATGCGATGCTGTGGTTCTCGGGCGAGCGGGCCACGCTCCGAGGGCGACGTTCCGAAGACATCGCCCCCGTTCACCTTTGCCGAACCGATCCCCGCCTCACACAGGCAACGCGCAGCTATGTCAACGCCAAGGATGGCCTTGATGCCGCAGTGTCGCGGCGCGACCACCCCGAGATGCACCCCTACGAAGAGGTTCCGCCAGACGAGCTACAACAGGAGATTTCCCGCAAGGGGGGAAACGTCACGGACGCACGCGGCAGGGCGCTAGCGGCCGGTGGCGTGGTGGACGATGCCTAGACAGCGGATGGCGCCCGGCGAGTGGGGCGAGATCAAGCCGAAGAAGCCACGCAAGGGGCAAGAGGGGCTGCACATCGCGCACTGCTACGTGCGCGATGACGACGGACGGCGCCGCGAGGTCGAGAAATCCAGCCCGAAGAGTTGGGAAGATGCGCGCCGAAAAGTGTTGCGAGAGTTGCAATCTCGCCAGACTCCCGTGTCGTCCACTGCGCTTGTCACCGACAAGACGACGCTCTCCGAATTGTTCGAGGTGTGGCTCGGCACAAAGACCAAGATCAAGGGCCAGTCGGCCACCCAGTACCGGCGCGGATGGAAACGTAACGCCGACACCCAGATTGGCGCGCGACGGATTCGGGAGTTCCCCACGAGCCGCGCTGAGGCGCACCTGAAACAGATCACCGATCGCAGCGCGTCGGCCGGTAAGCAGCTGCGGACCATCCTCGTTGGCATGTTCGCGCTGGCGGTCCGCTACGACGTACTGACGGTGAACCCGATTCGGGAGACTGCGGCCGTTCAGGTCAAGAAGGCCGAAGCACGCGCCGCGACGCCAGCCGAGTTCGTCACCATCCGCGCGGCGATCCGCGACTACTGCGACCGGCCGCGGCGCAACGGGCCGAAGCCAGGCCGGTTGTTGCCCGCGGTCGTCGACGTGCTCGCAGCGACAGGGTGCCGACCGAATGAGCTGCTGGCGGTGTACTGGCACGAGGTCGATCTGTTGGCGGACCCGCCGACGTTGACGCTCACCGGGACGGTCATCGACCACGGCCAGGAGGAAGACGCGGACGGCAACCCGCTGCCCGTGCATCGCCAGGACGAACGCAAGGGCGGCGCACCACCCCACACGCTCATCCTGCCCGCGGGCGCGGTGGCCGCGCTTACCGAGATGGTCGGACAGTCCGGCGACGAGGGCCAGGTGTTCGCGAACCGCGACGGCGGATGGATGAGTCTCGCGAATCTCCGGCGCTCACTGCGGGCCGCCCTGCCCGAGGAACTGAACTGGGTCACGCCGTACTCGTTCCGGCGGACGGTCGGAACAGTTGTCGATGCCGAGCTCGGACTAGCTGCCGCACAGCACCAGCTTTCGCACGCTCGGCAGTCGACTACCGAACAGCACTACGTCGAGCGCCGGACGGTCGGCCCGGACGTGCGCGCGGCGCTCGATCGCTTCGCGTCCGGGAAAGTACGGGATTGAATATCAGGGGAAAATCCGGGGAAATCGGCAAGCACATACCCCGGATACAAGTCAACCCCCTACCGGTTTGCACTGGTAGGGGGTTGTTTTCGCGCTCCCCCATCTGGACTCGAACCAGAAACCTGCCGATTAACAGTCGGCTGCTCTGCCAATTGAGCTATAGGGGATTGCCCCGGGTGGTTAGACTCGGGCGGTCGGCCTTGGCGGGCTGACCGAGATGAAACTTTAGCGCATGGGGTTGCTGGTTCCCAAATCGGGGCTCTACCTGCGGACATGCGGCGTATAACGATGTGCGGACAATGGGTGGGCGGATCGACATCGGTGGGGCTGCTGGGGCAGGATGGAGCGGCCAAACGAACGTGGGAGGAGCTCCAAGAAGATGCTGCGGTTGATCATCGGCGTAGCGGCCGGGTATGTGCTGGGCACCAAGGCCGGGCGCGCGCGCTACGAGCAGATCAGTGCGGCGACGCGAGCGGTCACCGGGTCGCCGGTGACCAAGAAGCTGGTGTCGGTGAGCCGACAGAAGCTGTCGGACAAGTTGAGCACGCAGCCCAAGCTGGAGCCGATGGAGCCCATCGACGAACGCACCACGGTGCTGATCCCGCACAACCAGCTGCGCCGCTGACTCAGGCGCCCGCCGCGAAGCCCTCGCTGCCCATCGCCTGGGCGGCGAGGCTCTTGCGGTACTGCTCGAGTGCCACCAGGTCGCCGAACAGGGCCATGTAGGTGTCGGGTTCCTCGCTGGCCGACAGGCGCTGCAGCTTGGACTTCAGTTCGGCGATCTGGCGGCCCACCCAGGCTTCCTGGGTGCGCGCCAGGATGCCGGTGATGAAGCGCGGGATGTCGTTCTGGGAGCGCACCGGCAGCTGTTCGTTGGCCAGTTCGGAGACCAGGGCGCGGATCATCAGGTCGTCGGTGTGGTCGGCGACGGCGGCGACCCATTCGGCGCCGCTGAGTCCGGCCGCGGTGCCGCCCGCCTTGGCGATCATGATCCGGACCGCGATGTAGGCGGGGTGGGTGTAGGCGGCGGTGTCGATGGAGTCGAACACCGCGCCCGCGATGCCGGGGTATTGCAGTGCGGCGCCGAGGGATTGACGCTGGGCGAACAGCACCGGGTCGTTGGGCGCCGGGCGCACCGAGGAGCTCTCCTCGACGCGGGGCGCGGTGGCGGGGGCGGGGCGTCCGGGGGTCTTGCCGTTCTGGGCGGCGCCGCCCATCCGGTTCTTCTTGGCTTCCTCGCCGACGCGGCGCACCACGAGTTGGATGTCGTCCCAGCCGACCCAGCCCGCCAGCTTGGTGGCGTAGCCCTTGCGGGTGGCGTTGTCCTTGATCTGGGCGACCACGGGCACGGTGCGGCGCAGGGCCTCGACCCTGCCCTCGACATCGTCGAGGTTGTGTTCGGCCAGCAGGCCGCGAATCACGAACTCGTAGAGGGGGGTTCGGCGGGCGACCAGGTCGCGCACGGCGGCGTCGCCGGAGTGCTGACGCAGCTCGCACGGGTCCTGGCCGTCGGGGGCGATGGCGATGTAGGTCTGGCCCGCCAGGCGCTGGTCGCCGCTGAAGGCTTTCAAGGCGGCGGCCTGACCGGCGGCGTCACCGTCGAAGGTGTAGATGATCTCGCCGCGCCAGAAGTTGTCGTCCATCAGCAGCCTGCGCAGCACCTGCAGGTGCTCCTCGCCGAAGGCGGTGCCGCAGGAGGCGACGGCGGTCTTGACCCCGGCCAGGTGCATGGCCATCACGTCGGTGTAGCCCTCGACGACGACGGCCTGGTGGCCCTTGGAGATCTCGCGCTTGGCGTGGTCGAGGCCGAACAGCACCTGAGACTTCTTGTACAGCAGGGTTTCCGGCGTGTTCACGTACTTGCCGGGCATGGTGTCGTCGTCGAAGAGCTTGCGCGCGCCGAAGCCGATCACCTCGCCGCCGAGATTGCGGATCGGCCAGAGCAGCCGACGGTGGAACCGGTCGATGGGGCCGCGCTTGCCCTGCTTGGACAGCCCGGCCGCTTCCAGTTCCTTGAACTCGAAGCCCTTGCGCAGCAGGTGTTTCGTGAGCACGTCCCAGCCGCCGGGCGCGTAGCCGCAGCCGAACTGCTGGGCGGCGGCGCCGTCGAAATTGCGGTCGGTCAGGTATTTGCGCGCGGTCTCGGCCTCGGGCTCGCGCAGCTGGGCCATGTAGAACTCGTGCGCGGCGGCATTGGCGGCGACCAGGCGCGAGCGGGTGCCACGGTCGCGTTGGACCGAGGTGCCGCCGCCCTCGTAGTTGATCTGGTAGCCGATCCGGTCGGCCATCTGCTCGACGGCCTCGACGAAACCGATGTGCTCGATCTGCTGCAGGAACTTGTAGACGTCACCGCCCTCGCCGCAGCCGAAGCAGTGGAACAGGCCGTGGTTGGGCCGCACGTGGAACGAGGGGGACTTCTCGTCGTGGAAGGGGCACAGGCCCTTGATCGAGTCGGCGCCCGCGCGCTTGAGCGCGACGTACTCGCCGACCACATCCTCGATCCGGACCCGGTCGCGGATCGCCGCGATATCGCGATCTGGGATTCGTCCGGCCACGAGCGAAGTCTAGTGGGTGCGGCTCAGCGGCAGTCCAGCGAGGCGGCGACGCGCTCGAAGCGGCTCTCGGTATAGGAGGCGATCTGGTCGATCACCACGCGCACGCGGGCGGTGTCGTCGGTGGCGGCGTTCCACCAGGGCAGCATCTGGTCGTCCAGGTGGGCGGGCGCGGTGGTGAGCAGGCGGTCGGCGACGGCCTGCACGCGCTCGCGCTGGGTCTGCTGGCGGGCCAGGTGACCGCGGTCGGAGCGCACGTAGCGCAGGGCGACGGTCTTGAGCACGGCGACCTCGGCGGCGACGATCGGCGGCACGATCAGGTCGGCCTGGTAGCGGATGAGCGGGCCGGGGCCGTAGCGCTGGTGGGTGGCCGCGATGGCAGCGGTGGCGAAGCGGCCGACGAGTTCGCTGGTGAGCCGTTTGAGCGCGACCGAGGCGGCGAAGGTGCCGTCGTAGTGCGCGGCCTGGGCCACCACGTCGAGTTCGGACAGGCGCTGCGCGGCGGCGGCGAGCGCGTCGACGGACTGGTCGGGGTGCTGGCCGTGGCCCTGCTCGGCGAGGGCGGCCTGCTCGGCGGGGTCGGCCAGGGCGCGCAGGTCGATGCGGCCGACGATCACGCCGTCCTCGACGTCGTGCACCGAGTAGGCGACGTCGTCGGACCAGTCCATGATCTGGCATTCCAGGCTCTGGGTGCGCTCGGGCGCGTCCTTGCGGATCCAGGCCAGGCGCTCGAGGTCGTCGTCGTAGGCGCCGAACTTGGTGCCGGACCCGGCGCGGCCCCACGGGTACTTGATGGTGGCGTCCAGGGCGGCGCGAGTGAGGTTGAGCCCGGAGCTCTCCCCCGCCGCGTCGAGGACCTTGGGTTCCAGGCGGGTCAGGATGCGCAGGTTCTGCGCGTTGCCCTCGAAACCGCCGTACTCGTCGGCGAATTCGTCGAGCGCGCGTTCGCCGTTGTGGCCGTAGGGTGGGTGGCCGATGTCGTGGGCCAGGCCCGCGAGGTCGACCAGGTCGGGGTCGGCGCCCAGGCCGTCGGCGATGCTGCGGCCGATCTGGGCGACCTCGAGCGAATGGGTGAGCCGGGTGCGCGGGGTGTCGCCTTCGCGCGGGCCCATGACCTGGGTCTTGTCGGCCAGGCGGCGCAGCGCGGCCGAGTGCAGCACGCGGGCCCGGTCGCGGGCGAACTCGCTGCGGTGACCGTTGCCGGGGGCGTCGGGCCAGGCGATCTTGCCGGGCTCGGGGACCATGCGTTCCCGGTCGTGCGCGGTGTAGCCGTCGGTCATCTCACTGTCCCGCCTCGTAGGGGAAGTCCGCCGAGAAATGGCTCAGCTGGTACCACAGCAGCGCCCCCGTCTCGCGGGCGATGCCGTGGAACTGCGACTCCCTGGTGTAGACGGCCGGGCCGGTGCGGGTGGGTGCGGTCCACGCGCGCAGACCGGCGTCCCTGGCCATGGTTCTGGTGCGGAGTGAATGCCACGGATCGCTCACGAGTACAGCCGATGACAACCCGCGTTCGCGCATGGCGGCGGCGACGGCTTCGATGCTGCGCAGGGTGTCGGAGCCGGTCTCCACGGCCAGGACGTGGTCGCCGGGCACGCCGTTGTCCTCGAGGTAGCGCTTGCCCGAGGCGGCCTCGGTGTAGAGGTCACCTTCCTGTTTGCCGCCGACGGTGATCACCATCGGCGCGACGCCCGCCGCGTAGAGCCGTCCGGCCTGGTAGAGCCGGGCCTCGAACACCGAGGACGGGGTGCCCGAGTACTGCGCGGCACCGAGCACGACGATGGCGTCGGCCGGGGTGTAGTCGTCGATCCGGGCGACCTGCCACACCCGCACCGCCGTCCCGCCGACGAGCACGATCCCGATCACCACAGCCCCCGCGATCAACCGGCCGATCCACAGCGACATCGTCGGCACCAGCCCACGCGGACGCCTGGCGTCCGGGGCGGTGGCCGTTCGCGAGAAACCCGATTTCACCTTCGTCAGTCTGCCAGGTGACACCGACGGCTCGCGTCCTCAGCGGTCACCGCCGGATTCCGGTCGGGTGAAATCCGCACCGGCGGGTCCGGCGAGTGCGACGAACGAGTGGACCAGTGGATTCGGCGCGGCCGAGGGCCAAGCCAGCACCAGGCTGCTCGGCGGCTTGTCGGCCAGCGGCACGACCACGAGCCCCTCGGCGACCGGATGCCCCAGCGGAGTGAGTCCGACGGTGCCGTTCCACAGGACCGTCTGCTGACATTCGTGGACGGTGCGCACGACCGGACCGCTGTCGGGATCGGTCGGGTGCGACCAGTACGCGCGCCAGATCGGATCGACGTCACGGGGCAACTGGAACCACTGCCGGTCGGTGAGCTGGTCGAGCCGCAGACGCGCGTGGCCGGTCAGCGGATCGTCGGCGCGCAGCACGACGCCGACGGGATCGGTGCGCAGGACCAGGGTCGCGATGCCGGTGTCGTCGAACGGGGTGCGGGTGAGGGCGAGGTCGACGCGTCCGGAGCGCAATCCCGCTGTCGGGTCGGTGAAGTCGCCCTCGCGGACGTGGACGCGCACCTCGGGATGCCGCGCGCGGTACACGGCGGCGAGGCGGGCGCCGGTGTGCTCGCCGAAGGTTCCCAGCGTGAGCGTGGAGGTTCCGGCGGCGAGCGCGACCCGGGTGCGCAGTCGGTCGGCACGGTCGAGCAGGTCGCGGGCCTCAGCTGCCAGGGCCGATCCGGCCGGGGTGAGGCTCACGCCCGACGGCGATCGGATCAGCAGTTCGGCGCCGAGCTCGGCTTCGAGTTGTCGGATCGCCCGGCTCAGCGGCGGCTGGGTCATGTGCAGCCGGGCGGCGGCGCGGCCGAAGTGCAGTTCCTCGGCCACCGCCGTGAAGTACCGGAGCAGACGGAGGTCCATGAGCTGCGACGATACCGGCTCGGTATCGGGCGTGCGAGATCGGACTTGGACGGTGACCTACGCGCGGTGGTCGGGTGGAGCCATGAGTGTCGTTGTCCTGATCGGACGAATCCTGTTCTCGTCGTTGTTCCTCGGTGCCGGTATCGGCCATCTGACCGCGATCACCGACTCCGCGCGGTATGCCGCCGGTCGGGGCATTCCGGCACCGGTCGTCGCGGTGTCGGCCTCGGGAGCCGCGATGATCGTGGCCGCCACGAGCGTGCTGCTGGGCGTGTGGGGTGATCTCGGATCACTGGTGCTGGTGGCGTTCCTGGTGCCGACAGCGTTCCTGATGCACGCGTTCTGGAAGGAGAGCGACGCCGAGACACGTCAGCACGAGATGGTCCACTTCAACAAGGACATCGCCCTGGCCGGGGCGGCGCTGGTGTTCTTCGCGGTCTTCGCCGGGGCGGGCGAGGTGGGGCTCACTCTCACCGGGCCCGCCTTCACCTGGCGCTGACATCGGACAGCGCACCGGGGTCCGAACCGCTCACCAGCCGCGTTCGCGCCATTCGGGGAGGTGGGGGCGGTCGGCGCCGAGGGTGGTGTCGTCGCCGTGGCCGGGGTAGACGGCGGTGTCGTCGGGGTAGCGGTCGAAGAGTTTGGTGGTGACGTCGGTGAGGAGGGTGTCGAAGTCGGTGGGGTTGTGGGTCTTGCCGACGCCGCCGGGGAACAACGAGTCGCCGGTGAAGAGGTGGGTGCGGTGGGCGCCGTCGACGAGGGCGAGGGCGATCGAGCCGGGGGTGTGGCCGCGCAGGTGGATGACTTCCAGGGCGAGGTCGCCGAGTGGGAGGGTGTCGCCGTCGGCGAGTAGGCGGTCGGGCGGGACCGGGAGGGCGTCGGCGTCGAGGGGGTGGGCGGCAGTCGGGGCGCCGACGGCGGTGGTGACCTCGGTGAGGGCCTGCCAGTGGTCGGGGTGCTGGTGGGTGGTGACGATCAGTTCGATCTGGCCGGGCGTTTCCTGGGTGGTGAGCTGGATGACGCGCGGCGCTTCGTTGGCGGCGTCGATGAGGATCGCGGCGCCGGTGGTGGTGCTCTGTACGAGGTAGGTGTTGTTGTCCATCGGGCCGACGGACATCTTCACGATCCTGGCCCCGGGCACATCGCGCTGCTGGGCGGGCCCGCCCGCGGTGACGTGTCCGGTGTAGAGGCGATCGACTGTGACCATGCGCCGATCGTAGAAGCCACGCGGTGCGCCGTCGCGCCCACGTGCGCGGGGCGCGCCCGTTAGATTCGACACATGCGCCAGTCCAGGATGAATCCGGCTCTCCGATCGGTTCGGCCGCGCGCCGCCGGTGTGCTCTGCGCGATGCTCGCCGCGGTGGGTCTGCTGTGCGCGCCGGGGGTGGGCGCGGAGCCGCCGTCGCGGATGGGGCCGCAGGTGGTCGACAGTGCCGGGGTGCTCAGCGGGGCCGACGAGAGCCGGGTGCTGGATTCGGTCGATCGGCTGTACCGGGATCACCAGGTGAAGCTGTGGGTGATCTACGTGCGTGATTTCGCCGGGATGGCGCCGCGTGATTGGGCCGCTCGCACGTCGGACCTGTCCGGGTTCAGCGATCGTGATCTGTTGCTCGCGGTGGCGGTGGAGGATCGCGGCTACTGGCTCGACGGCATGGTGCCCGAGCAGGTCAGCGACGGCGAACTGGACTCGCTGCTGGCGGGCACGATGGAACCCGATCTGCGCGACGGGAAATGGGCGCAGGCCGCGGTGGACACCGCCGACGGTCTGGGCTCGGCCATCAGTGGCTCCGGGGTGCCGTGGAAGACGCTGCTGATCCTGGTGCTGGTGGTCGTCGTGGTGGCCGGTGGTCTGATCCTGTTCTCCCGCAGGCGTCGTCGGGCTCGCGACCGGGCGGAGCTCGACACCGCGCGCAAGGTGGACCCGGCCGATTCGGCGGCGGTGGCGAAGCTGTCGCTGCCGACGCTGCACGCCCTGTCGCGGGAGCGGCTGGTCGAGATCGATGACGCCGTGCGTACCAGTACCGAGGAATTGGCGCTGGCCACCAGCGAATTCGGTGAGATGGCGGTGACGCCGTTCCGTACGGCGCTCGACGCGGCCCGCGCGGCGACCGCCAAAGCCTTCACCATCCGTCAGCAGCTCGACGACGCCATCCCCGAGACGCCGGAACAGCAGCGCAGCATGCTCGTGGAGTTGATCGCTGTCGCGGGCACCGCGGATCGCGAACTCGACGCCCAGGTGGCCGATTTCGACGCCATGCGCGATCTGCTCATCGACGCCCCCGCCCGGTTGGACGGGCTCACCCGCGACATCGTCGACCTGACCGCGCGCACGCCCGCCTCCGAGGCGGAGTTGTCGCGGCTGACCGCCGCCTACCCGGCCTCGGTGCTGGCGCCGATTCGCGACAACGTGCGGATGGCGTCCGAGCGCGTCGCCTTCGCCGAGCAGAACATCGACACCGCCCGCGCCGCGCTGACCCAGCCGGTCGGCGAGCAGGGTGGTGCGGTGGCGGCGATTCGCGCGGCCGAGGGCGCGATCGGTCAGGCGCGCACGCTGCTCGACGCGGTCGACCAGGCGGCGGCGAATATCCAGCAGGCCCGCGACGGGTTGCCCGCGGCGCTGGACGAGTTGCGTCGGGACCTCGCGGCCGCCGCGGGACTCACCGAGTTCGGTGGGCCCGAGTTGACCGCCGCGGTGGGCAAGGCCACCAGCACCGTCGACACGGCGTCGGCGGCGGCCGAGAGCGACCCGCTGGGCGCGTTCCACAGCGCGGTGCAGGCCGACGCGGAGTTGGACCGGGCCATCGCGGCGGCCTCGGATCGCAAACTGGCGGTGGAGGATCTGCGGCGCAGGCTCGATCGGACCATCACCGACGCGGCGGCGCGCATCGACGCTGCTTCGTCGTTCATCACGACCCGACGCGGTGGGGTGGATGCCGAGGCGCGGACCAGGCTCTCGGAGGCGCAGCGCCATCTCGATGAAGCGCGGAGTTCGGCGGCGAGCGCACCGGATCGGGCGCTGGTGAGCGCACAGCACGCCGCCGATCTCGGTGGGCGCGCGCTCCAGCAGGCACAGGCCAGTGTGCGTGCGTGGGAAACCCGTCAGCCGATGTCGGGCGGGGCGCAGACCGGCGCCGTGCTGGGCGGCATCCTGCTTGACGGATTCCTGCGCGGGGCGATGAACAGTGGGTCGCGCGGGCGCGGGTACGGCGGGGGCGGCGGTTATCGGCCGGGCTCGTACGGCGGTTCGTCGGGATCGCGCCGGGTGAGTCGCGGCGGGCGGTTCTAAGGCACTGGCTCCGGCCGGTCCGCGATCGGGGGCTCAGGCCGGGCTGATACCGCCTCGGCCCGTAGTGGCCTCGCGATCGGTGGCGCATCAGGAGGCGGCTTCGCGATCAGCGGTCTCCGCCCGAACCGACGGCCTTGCGATCGGCGGAGCGGCTGGCCTCGCTATCGATGGCGCGGCTCAGGCCGAAGCGGCCTCGCGATCGGCGGCGCGGTTCAGGCTGAGGCGGCATCGCGATCGATGGCACGGCTCAGGCGGTGGCGGCCTCGCGATCGGCGGCGCGGTTCAGGCGGTGGCAGCCTCGCGATCGGCGGCGCGGTTCAGGCGGTGGCAGCGGCGCGGTTCAGGCGGTGGCGGCCTCGTGATCGGCGGCGTCCCAGGTCAATTCGGCGAGGACGGCGGGGAGGAGGTCGGTGGCGCGGGGGCCGCCGCCGAGGCGGGCGAGGGTCAGGCGGCCGAGGTAGGTGTAGGCGAGGAAGGTGACGGCGGCGGAGGCGCCGGTGGAGGGGCGGGGGTGGGCGGAGAGGTAGACGATCTCGTAGTCGTCGAGGATCAGGCCGTCGGGGGCGCGGAAGGTGGGGACCGTGCCGGTGTTGGTGAGGGCGATGTGCCCGGCGGTGGAGTGGACGCGGGTGGGGCCGAAGAAGTCGGGGAAGTGCAGGACCGACTGTTCGATCACGCCGGTGGCCAGGTCGTCGTGCAGGGCGGTGCCGATGCGGCGGGCCAGGGTGACGACATCGTCGAATTCGGTGGTGCTGAAGGCGGCGAGGCCGGAGACATTGGTGCCCGCGGCCGCGGCGACCGGCGGATCGAGGCGTCGGCGCAGGTCGACCGGATAGACGCAGCCGACCTGGTCCACACCGTAGACCGCCGCGAAGGCGCGCAGGACCGCCGCGGTGACCAGTCCGTTGACACTCACCGCCCGCGTGCGCGCCAGCTCGAGCACTCGCGCCGTCTCGGCGGGATCGAGCCGGAGACGGGCGGGCCGCGCCAGCGCGGGCGAGGCGGGCTGCGAGGACTGCACCACCCCGACCGCGTCGGCGACGACGAGCGCGCGCGTGACATCCTCGAGCCCCGAACGCGGCCCCCTGGCGATACCGCGCCGGGCCAGCAGTGATTCGACCGAGTCGGGATACTCACGCGGCCCGGCCGCGATCGACCCGGTCTCCACGTGATCGGTGTAGTACCCCCACAGCCGCGCGAACAGTTCGACGCAATGCCCGGCGTCGGCGACGCTGTGGTGCACGAACAGCGTGACCCTGGCCCGATCCTCCTCGGCCAGGACCACATCCAGGTATCCGAGTTGCGCGCGCGGACTCAACGATTCGGCCGGAATCCGCACCTCGTCCGGATCACCGAAGCTCACCCACGCGCCCACCGGCTCGATGTGCCCCGGCCGCAGCAGGATTCCGTTCTCCTCCGCGTCCTCGACGATGCGGCACACCAGAATCGGAAACGCGCACTGCAACGCCGCGAAGGCCGCGCCCAACGCCACCGCGTCGAGCACCCCGCGCACCGTCACCGACCGCCCGGTGAACGTCGCGTGCCGTACGAATCGCTGCTCCGACGGGTCGAGTACCCGCACCACGTCTTCCGGTTCCCACAGCACAACGGAAAGCGTGAGGCAACACCCCGGCGAACGCAAACCCGCTCGCCCCTCCTGTGACCAAGCACGCTAACCCGCCCGGGCGCCCCCGAGATCCCGCGCCTCCCCCACACTCCCAACCCCGCACATCCCGACCCCGAGGAGGGATCGCCGACGAGGTCGGCGGTTCGCGCCCGTCCCGTCGATCAGGCGCCGTGGCGTAGGCGACGAAAGAGCAAGCCACGGTGCCTGATCGACGGGACCCCAGGGGGCGCGAACTCGAGCGCGCCAGCGCTCCAAAAACTCAGGCGCCGAGGAGGTGGGTGGCCAGGTAGGACTCCACCTTGTCCAGGGCGATGCGTTCCTGTGCCATCGAGTCGCGTTCGCGGATCGTCACGGCCTGGTCGTCGAGGGTGTCGAAGTCGACCGTGATGCAGAACGGGGTGCCGATCTCGTCCTGGCGGCGGTAGCGGCGGCCGATGGCGCCCGCGTCGTCGAAGTCGACGTTCCAGTTGCGGCGCAGCTGGGCGGCGAGGTCCTTGGCCTTGGGGGTCAGGTCGGCGTTGCGCGAGAGGGGCAGCACCGCGGCCTTGACCGGCGAGAGGCGACGGTCCAGACGCAGCACCGTGCGCACGTCGACGCCGCCCTTGGCGTTGGGGGCCTCGTCCTCGGCGTAGGCGTCGACCAGGAAGGCCATCAGCGAACGGGTGAGACCGGCGGCGGGCTCGATGCAGTACGGGATGAACCGCTCACCGGAGGCCTGATCGAAGAAGCTCAGGTCGGTGCCGGAGTGCTCCGAGTGCGTCTTGAGGTCGTAGTCGGTGCGGTTGGCGATGCCCTCGAGCTCGCCCCATTCGCTGCCCTGGAAGCGGAAGCGGTACTCGATGTCGGTGGTGCCCGCCGAGTAGTGCGACAGCTTTTCCTTGGGGTGGTCGTAGAGGCGCAGGTTCTCCGGATCGATGCCGAGGTCGGTGTACCAGGCCAGGCGGGTGTCGATCCAGTACTTGTGCCACTCGGCGTCTTCGCCGGGCTTGACGAAGAACTCCATCTCCATCTGCTCGAACTCACGCGTGCGGAAGATGAAGTTGCCGGGGGTGATCTCGTTGCGGAAGCTCTTGCCGATCTGGGCGATGCCGAACGGCGGCTTCTTGCGCGCGGTGGTCTCGACGTTCTTGTAGTTGACGAAGATGCCCTGCGCGGTCTCGGGACGCAGGTAGTGCAGGCCCTCTTCGTCGTCGACCGGGCCGAGGAAGGTCTTGAGCAGACCGGAGAAGTTCTTGGGCTCGGTCCACTTGCCGGGCTGGCCGGTCTCGGGGTCGTTGATGTCGGCCAGGCCGTTGGCGGGCGGGTGGCCGTGCTTCTCCTCGTAGGCTTCCAGGAGGTGGTCGGCGCGGTAGCGCTTGTGCGTGTGCAGCGACTCGACCAGCGGGTCGGAGAAGGTCTCGACGTGGCCGGAGGCCTCCCAGACCTGGCGGGGCAGGATCACCGAGGAGTCCAGGCCGACGACGTCGTCGCGGCTGGTCACCATGGTGCGCCACCACTGCCGCTTGATGTTCTCCTTGAGTTCGACGCCCAGTGGACCGTAGTCCCACGCCGACTTGGTGCCTCCGTAGATCTCACCGCACGGGTAGACCAGACCCCGACGCTTGGCGAGGTTGGCAACGGTGTCCACCTTCGACTTGGGTGCCACGCGAGATTTCTCCATCCCTAGGGAGTCGGACAACTAGTGAGGTCCAGCGTATCGGCACCGGGCAAGTGGTTTCGCACCGCCCAGCGCGCCACATTCGACATGCGCACGTCTGCATGTCAAAATGGTATCGGTTTCCATTAAGGAGTTGGTTGATGACCACCGATGCCGCGGCCGCGCACGCGCACACCCCGTACCATTCCGCCGCGCCCGCGGCGGTGCCCGCCCGAGCGATTCTCGAGGACGCGGGCGAACTGCTCCGAGCGCTCGCCGCGCCGGTGCGCATCGCGATCGTGCTGCAACTGCGCGAGTCGCCGCGCTGTGTGCACGAGCTGGTCGACGCGCTCGGCGTCACCCAGCCCTTGGTCAGCCAGCACCTGCGCATTCTCAAATCGGCGGGCGTGGTGCACGGGGAGCGTTCGGGTCGCGAGGTGCTCTACGAACTCGTCGACGACCATCTTGCGCATATCGTCGTAGACGCCGTCGCCCATGCCGAGGAAGGATGAACCGTTGACGGACCACAATCCCGGAAAACAGGTCGGGGTGCGCAGCACGCGTCAGCGCAGCGCGATCTCGGCCCTGCTCGGCGATATCGACGAATTCCGTTCCGCCCAGGAACTGCACGACGAGCTGCGTAAACGCGGTGAGGGCATCGGCCTGACCACCGTCTACCGCACCCTGCAGTCGCTGGCCGACGCGGGCATGGTCGACGTGTTGCGCACCGATACCGGCGAGTCGGTCTATCGGCAGTGCTCGAGCGGGCATCACCACCACCTGGTGTGCAGGCAGTGCGGGCGCACCGTCGAGGTCGAGGGCCCCACCGTCGAGGCGTGGGCCGAGGCGATCGCGGGCGAGCACGGCTTCACCGAGGTGAGCCACACCCTGGAGATCTTCGGCACCTGCCGCGACTGCGTGCACGCCAGGAACGCGACGGAAGAAGCCGCTTCCGCGTGACACACGTCACATGATGGAACCCTCGATTCGCGCGCCCCGTCCAACCTTCACGAACAGACCGATCCGCACGGTGGGTACCGACGGCCGCAGGCCGGTTCGGCGCCGAAGGAGGGGAACTCGTGAGCGGCACCCTGGGCGTGGAGCCCGATCAGCTGAAAGCCATGGCTAGAACCTGGCGCGCGGAGAGCGGTGAGGTCGGCGGGCTCGCCTGGGCGGCCATGAGCGAGGCCACCGGAGAGGGCAGCGAGGTGCTGACCGCCGTGTGCGGCCTGGTCGAACCGGCCGGTGCGGCGATGACCTCGATCGCGGATCGGTACGCGGCGCTGGCGGATCTGGTGGACCTGTTCTCCGCCGACATCCAGGCCCAGGACGCCGAGATCGCCGCGGCGATCGACACCCTCCCGGCCCGCTGATGCGCCCGACCCTCCCCCAGCTCGACGGCTGGAACCTCGACGGTCTGCAGCGCGCCGCGACGGCCGCGCGGACCAATGCCGACCTGCTCTCCGCCTCGGTCGACGACTGCTCACGGGCGGCCTCGGCGGCGGGCGGCTGGCACGGGCGGACCAAGGACGCGGCCACCCGCCGCATCGACGCGGAAGTCGATCACGGCTACGAGGTGCGCACGGTGCTGCTGCGCATCGCCGACGACGCCTCCGACGCCTGGCAGGGGCTCCGGCACGCCAGGACCTATGTCCTGGATCAGCGCGGAGTCGCCCTCGCGCAAGGCTTCCGGGTGGAGCCGGACGGGCGGGTGAGTCATCCGGACCCGGACAGGGAGGGCGATGCCGGGGTCTTCCAGCTCAATCTGTTCGGCGGGCTCGACGAGATCGAGCGCATCGACGGGCAGTTCGGCGCCCGGCTCCGGGAATCACTGGCCGATCTCGGCGCGCTGCGCGACGGGCAACCCGATATCGCCCTGGCCAACGGAACGCTGGCGGACCCCGACGACGTGGCGGTGCGGCTGGCGGCGATGTCGGCCGACGAGCGCGCGACCTTTCTCGCGGGGCTGAGTCCCGAGGCACAGCGGCAGCTGGTGATCGCCGCGCCCGAGAAACTGGGCAACCTGAACGGGGTCCCGTTCGCGCTGCGGATCGAGGCCAACGAGATCAATATCCGCAATGCCCTGACCGCCGAGAAGCGCAAGCCCGAGCCCGACGAGGCGCGAGTCCGGCAACTGGAGGCGATGCTCGCGCCGATCCCGAATCCCGACGGCGCGGGCACGCTCGGCACCACTCCCGCGGCGACCGGGGCGGGCGCGACACCGCGCCTGGATATGGTCGACCGGCAGTTCGTCATGTTCAGCACCGAGGGCAACGGACGGATGATCGAGATGGTCGGCGCGATGACGTCCGGGGTGCCGGGCGTCGGGGTGTACGTGCCGGGGACCAGCACCAACCTGAACGGGTCCGGGTCCAATCATGTGGCCGCATGGAATCTCGCCGATCAGACCGGCAGCCCGGTGTTCCTGTACATGGAGGGCGACTTCCCGCAGAGCCTGACGAGCCTGTCCGACGGGGCGCCGAGTCCGCGGTTCGCGGCCGAGATGGCGCCCCGGCTGGTCGATTTCGGGCGCGAGGTCGACCGGGAGGTGAGCGCGCAGGCGCCGGGGTCACCGGTGTCGTATGTGGGCCATTCCTATGGCGGGTCGATCGTCGGCTCGGCCGAACAGCTCGGTCTGCGCGCCGACCGGGTGCTGCACGCGTCCTCGGCGGGGACCGGAGTGTTCGACGGTGGCTGGAACAATCCGAATCCGCAGGTCCAGCGGTATTCGATGACGGCGCCGGGTGATCTCATCGGCGTGGTGCAGTCCTATCCGGACGAGGGACTGCGCCTGCCCGGCCTCGGTGGACTCCCGGGCAATCCGCACGCGGCCGACGTGGGTGGCGACCCCGACGAGGTGCCGGGTGTCACCCGGCTCGACACCGGCTTCTACGGGCGGGATTTCGACGGACACGAGCGCGGCGAGGTCGTCTTCGGGCCCGACGGGCACGGAAAGTATTGGGACGACCCGTCCTCCACGGCCTTCCAGAACATCGTCGGGGTGATCCGGGGCGGTGAGGTCACCGGGTATGTCGAGCGCGGGATCGAGACCGACTGGATCGATATCGGGCTCGGTGACAACGGCGACGGCGTCAAGGAGGGCTTCGACGCGGGCAAGGCGGCGACCGCCGGGCAGCTCTTCGGCGTGGACCCGTACGCGAATCCGCGCATCACCGACAACCCTGGCCTCGGGCCGGAACTCGACGTCGCATGAGGCACGCCGGGTTGATCGTGGTGGTGGCGGCCGGGTTGGCGACGGCGGCTTGCGGTGGGCTGGTCCCCGAGGGCCCGTCGAATCAGGACATCGCCGACACCACCGGGCTGACCGTGGCGGAGGCGGTGCCGCTCGTCGCCGACAACTTCGAGCGCGTCTGGCCCGAGCCGGTCACCGTCGAGGACGGCGCGGTGCGCCTGGGAAACGGCTGCCGGACCGATCGGGATTCCCTCCAGAGCACCGGGCCGCCGTGGGCGCCGTCCTATGAGCGGGAGATCGCCGATCCCCCAGCGGAATTCGTCGACAGCGCGCTGGCGAAGCTGGCGGGGATGACCGCGCACGGGTTCGTCCTCGCGGAGAGTCCGATTCCCGGCGACGATCCGGTCAACCGGGTCTACCGCGACTCGCGGGGATTCTCGGTGGCGGCCCTGCGCTACGGCTCGGCACCGACCCGTTTCGTGCTGCGGTCGTCGGCGCCCTGCGCCGCTGAATAGGTCCGCGCCGCCGGACAACGGGCGATGCGCCGCACGATCTGTGCGGCGCATCGGGTCGGCGCGATGGCGTCGGGGCCGAGTCGTGCTCGGGCTTTCACATCTCCCGGCACGTCGGCGTCAGGGCAGAGTTAGGCAGCGACCGGGACCGGCTCCCCGGCGACGGGCTCGACCGTCGTGCGGGCACGCCATGCCCCGAACCCGAGCAGCGCCAGACCCGCCGCCGACCAGCCCAGCAGCACCGTCAGCGGACCGGCCGCGCCCGCGCCGCCGAAGTAGGCGACCGCGCGGAGCAGGGAGGCGGCGGCGCCCGGCGGGAAGAGCTGGCCGAGGGTGCCCCAGGGCCGCGGCAGCAGTTCGGGGGCGGAGGTGGCGGCGGAGAACGGGTTGCCGATGAGCAGCATGGTCAGGGCGCCGAGGCCGATGCCGGGACGGCCGAGGGCGGCGGCGAGACCGACGACGGTCACGGCCACGGCGAACATGGCGAGTCCGGCGATCGCGGCCAGCTCGAGATAGGAGCCGGGGACGATCGAGAGCCAGCTGTGGAAGATCAGAGTGCTGAGCAGGCCGCCCGCGAGGCCGAAGGTGGCCAGCCCGGCGAGGCGGGCGCCGAAGGCGGGGACCAGCAGGGTGAGCAGGACGCCCGCGGCGATGCCGGACATGACCAGCGGCAGCACCATCGAGCCGAATCCCGCGCCGCGCGGGTCGTCGGGATCGGTGGCGACCACGTCCTGGACCGGTGCGGGGGTGGCGCCACCGAGCTGCTGGGCGATCGCGGTGAGCTGCTGCGCGACGGCGGGTGAGGCGGCCGAGGCGACCAGGAACTGGGGTGCGCCCTCGCCGGTGACGATCGCGCCGTAGATCTCGTTGTCGGCCAGCGCGGTGCGCGCGGCGCCCGCGTCGGCCAGCGTGGTGACGGCGAAGGCGTCGGGGTCGTGCTCCTGCAGGCGCTGGGTGATCTGCGCGGCCTGCGGGCCGGTGACGGCGATGGGTAGGTCGCGCGGGGCGAGGTTGACGGCGGGCCAGGCGAAGGCGATCAGGAGCAGGGCCTGCAGCAGGGTCGCCGCGAGACCGAGAGCCACTGCTCGTCGGGTGATCGTCATGACATTCTCCCTTAAAGCGAATGTTCGTTCTTTTTGGTGTTTCCACGGTGACACCGCCGCCGCTCACTTGTCAAGAACGGATATTCGTTTTATTTTTGGGCATGCCCCGAGTCAGCGAAGAACATCTCGAACGCCGCAGGCAGCAGATCCTCGACGCCGCCCAGGTGTGCTTCACCCGCAAGGGGTTCCACGAGACCTCCATGCAGGACGTGTTCACCGAATCGGGGCTCTCGGCCGGGGCCGTCTACCGGTACTTCACCAGCAAGAACGAGATCATCCGCGCGCTGGTGACCAACACCATGGGCCCGCTGCGCGCCCGCCTCGCCGAGATCATCCGCACCGATGAACTGCCCCCGCTCGCCGAAGTGGTGCGCCTGCTGACCACCGAGATCGTGCGACGCAGCGGTCCCGGCGGCCCCCTGCGACTGGCACCGCAGGCCTGGGCGCTGGCCATGGTGCAACCCGATTCGGGCGTGCCCGTGCGCGAGGCCATCGCGTCGATGCGCGAGCTGTGGCGCGAGTACGGCGAGCGCCTGCGCGAGCGCGGCGATCTGCCCGCCGACGCCGATCTGGACGCCTTCGCCAAGACGATCATCGGTGTGCTGCCCGGCTTCATCCTCCAGCACCTGCTGCTCGAGGACATCACCCCCGACGACCTCGCCCGCGGCCTGGAACTCCTGCTGCCGATGAGCACGCCCTGACACCTCACCATCGCGCGGCCAGCGCGGCGGGACGTAAGACAGCTCACTGTTACGACGGGCGATGAACGGGTAGGTTCGGGTGCGGCATCGGTGGGGTCGTGGGCCACCAGGCCATCGACACATCGATCCGACCAGGGAGTTTCCTGTGGTATTGCACCGACGAACCCTTCGTTCACGCGGCCTGGCCGCCCTCGCCGCCGCCACCGTGGCGGTCCTGATCCCCGCGGCCGTCGCCGGAACCGCACAGGCGAGGAAGATCGGCGAATTCGAGGTCGGCGGCGCGATCGAGGTCGAGTACGACATGGTGGGCGGCGGCGCGCTCGGCGACCCCACCTCCCCCGAGGCCGACGCCGCCTCCGGTGGCAAGTACCAGACCTTCGCCAACAACGCCGCCATCTACTGGCACCCCGACACCGACGCCCGCACCGTCGCCGGTCAGATCCGCGACAAGTACGCCGAGCTGGGCAACGAGTCGGGCAAGCTGGGCTACCCGGTGACCCGCGAGGAGTCGACGCCCAACGGCGCCGGTCGCTACAACCACTTCCAGCAGGGCTCGATCTACTGGTCCGTCGGCACCGGCGCGCACCAGATCAGCGGCCCGATCCGCGACAAGTGGGCGGCGCTGGGCTGGGAGTCGAGCCCGCTGGGCTTCCCGCTCAGCGACGTGTCCGCCGCGGGCAAGGGCGGCCAGTTCTCGATGTTCCCGACCGGCGCCATCTACTGGACCGCCGCCACCGGCGCGCACGCGGTGTGGGGCAGCATCCAGGCCGACTGGATCCGCGCGGGCGCCGAGACCGGCCGCTACGGCTACCCGACCAGCGACGAATACGACTACCTTGGCGGCAAGGCCCAGGACTTCCAGGGCGGCAAGCTCACCTGGAAGCCCGAGAACTGACGGCTACGGCGCGAGCAGACCCTCGCGGGCTCTGCTCGCGCCGGTGAGCGCCAGCAGCAGCATGGTGGTCAGCGCCTGGTCGTCGAGACCCTCGGCGGGGAAGGTGTAGCGCAGGATCACATCGCCGAGCTTGCCGCGCGCGATCAGCGTGACCGAGCCGAACTGGATCTCGTTGTTGCGCTCGGCGACCCGCTTGTGCAGCTGCGGCTTGAGCGCCCGGTCCCAGGCCAGCACGCTGGTCAGCGACAGCACGGTGAGGCCGGGCGCGAGGGTGACCGCGCGGATCGAGCACAGCGCGCCGTCGTATTCGAAACCGAGCGAGCCGTCGGCGTCGACGCGCACATCGATGTCCTGCATCTGCAGGCAGGCGCCGGTGCGCGCCTGCAGGTCCAGTTCGGGGGTGACCACCGCGTCCATGTCGGCTCCGTCGCTCATTTGGTGCCGCCGAAGCGACGATCGCGCTTGGCGTATTCCAGGCACGCGTCCCACAGGTTACGCCGGTCGAAGTCGGGGAAAAGGGTGTCCTGGTAGACGAATTCGGCGTAGGCGGCCTGCCAGATGAGGAAGTTCGAGCTGCGGAACTCGCCCGAGGGCCGCAGGAACAGGTCGACATCGGGCATATCGGGTTCGTCGAGATAGCGCGCGACGGTGGCCTCGTCGACCTTCTCCGGATCGATCTCCCCCGCCGCGACCCGGCGCGCGATCTCGCGGGCGGCGTCGGCGATCTCGGCGCGGCCGCCGTAGTTGACGCACATGGTCAGCGTCATCACGTCGTTGTCGCGGGTGAGCTCCTCGGCGACCTCGAGTTCCTTGATCACGCTGCGCCACAGGCGCGGACGGCGTCCGGCCCAGCGCACCCGCACGCCCATCTCGTGCATCTCGTCGCGGCGGCGACGGATGACGTCGCGGTTGAAGCCCATCAGGAAGCGCACCTCGTCGGGGCTGCGCCGCCAGTTCTCGGTGGAGAAGGCATACGCCGAGAGCCACTTGACGCCGATCTCGATACAGCCCTCGACCGCGTCCATGAGCACGGCCTCGCCCCGCTCGTGCCCGGCCGTGCGCGGCAGCCCGCGCTCCTGGGCCCAGCGGCCGTTGCCGTCCATCACCAGCGCGACGTGGTTGGGCACCAGCTCCGCCGGGATCTCGGGCGGACGCGCGCCGGAGGGGTGCGGCGACGGCGGGCGCACGGTGCGGGTGCCGCCACCCGGCTTGCTCGCGGTGGAAGAGTCACGACGCAGGATCACGGCCTCCATCCTGCCTGATCGCCGGATATCGCCCGCACGGGCTCCGCCGTGGCCGCCGGTCGGCGCGGGCGTCACCGGGTGACGCGTCGCGCGTGCCGGTCAGCCGACCTGCTCGACGACAGCGGCGTCGGACCGATTCGTGGTGGTGGTGCCGGTGCGTTCGATCAGCGGCAGGGTGCGCAGCTGACGTTCCAGATGCCATTGCAGGTGCGCGGCGACCAGTCCGCTGGCTTGGCGGCGGACGTTGTCCGGCACGCCGTCGATGTAGGCCCACTCCCCCTTCAGCAGGGCGACGAGCAGATCGAGCACCCCCGCGACCGGCGTGCTGGCACCCGGCGGACGGCAGTGCACACAGACCGCGCCGCCCGCGGCCACATGGAAGGCGCGGTGCGGACCCGGGGTGGCGCAGCGGGCGCATTCGTCCAGCGCGGGTGCCCAGCCCGCGAAACCCATGGCGCGCAACAGGTACGCGTCGAGGATCAGTTCGTGCGGACGCTGCTGGGCGGCGATGGCGCGCAGGGCGCTGGCGGTGAGCGAGTGCAGTTTGGGCGCGGGCGCGCGTTCCTCACCGGCCAGCCGTTCGGCGGTCTCGAGGATGGCGCAGGCCGTGGTGTAGCGGCCGTAGTCGTCGATGATGTCGGTGGCGAACGCCTCGAGCGTGCTCACCTGGGTGACGACGTCGAGGGTGCGGCCGGGATGCAGTTGCACGTCGATGTAGGCGAACGGTTCGAGCCGCGCCCCGAACTTCGATTTGGTGCGCCGCACACCCTTGGCCACCGCGCGCACCAGCCCGTGCTGTCTGGTCAGCAGCGTGACGATGCGATCGGCCTCGCCCAGCTTGTGCTGACGCAGCACCACCGCCTCGTCCCGATACAACCGCACGGGCCCAGTCTTCCACGGGTGCCCGACACCGCGCACACGCCACACCCCGGGGGTCAGTCCCGGCGCAGCAGTCCGGTGATGAGCAGCAGCAGTGACTGCTGGGTCTCGGCGCGGGCGCGCTCGGGGTCCTCGGCGTGCGCGACGATGAGCGAGGCCTCGGCGATGGCGCTGAGCAGCAGTTGCGCCAGCACCGCGACCGGCGCGGCGGCGACCAGGCCCGCGCCGGTGGCCCGGTCGAGCTGTTCGGTGATGAGGCCGAGGCCGTGGCGGGCCTCGAGTTCGCGCCAGGCCTGCCAGCCCAGCACGGTCGGGGCGTCGGTCAGGGCGATGCGCAGGACTTCGGGGCGGGCGCAGATCTCCAGGAAACAGGCCAGGCCCAGGGTCATCCCGGCCATGACGTCGGCCTGGTCGGCGGCGTCGACCGCGCGCTGGACCTCGGCGGTGATCTCGCCTTCGAGTTCTTCGAGCACGGCCAGGAACAGGCCGCGCTTGTCGCCGTAGTGGTGGTGCAGGGCGCCGCGGGTGACCCCGGCGGCGGCCACCAGCTGTTCGGCGGAGGTGCCCGCGAAGCCGCGCTCGGCGAACAGGTCGCGACCTGCCCGCTCGAGCGCGGCCCGGGTGGTGCGGGAGCGATCCTCCTGACTACGGCGCTGCATGCAGCCGAGTGAACTCCACGATCAGTTCGGTGAGCAACTCCGGCTGGTCCTCGGGCAGGAAGGTGTAGGAGTCCTCGACGGTGTGCAGGCTCGCCCGGGGCAGATCCGCGACCAGGCGTTCGGCCAGGGCCATGGGGAACAGTTTGTCCTCGGTGGACCAGATCACCCGGACCGGCAGGTCCACCCCGGCGAAGCGTTCGGCCGCGGCCAGGGTGTCGCGGTTGCTCACCCCGGCGGCGAAGCGGCGCAGGTCGGCGCGGATGGCGGCGTCTCGACGGGCGGGCGCGAGGTAGGACTGCGCGATCTCCTCGGGCAGGGCGTGCTTGGTGACCCAGCCGAATCCCAGCGGCAGCCGCTGGACGGGCTTCCAGCGCATCGGCGCCAGCAGCGGCGCGATGGTGCCCGGCCACTTGGCGACCTTCAGCAGGGCGCCGAAGGGGAACGGCGGGAAGACCTCGTAGCAGTCGACGGCGGCCAGCACGACCCGGCCGATCCGGTCCGGTCTGCGGGTCATCAGGAGTTGGGTGAGGGCGCCGCCGGTGTCGTTGGCGACGACGGTGACATCGGTGAGGTCGAGCGCGTCGAGGAATTCCGCGATCAGGTCGGCGAGTCCGGTGGGCGTGAGGTCGGCCTCGGGCATCGGGATCGAGTGCGCGCCGAGCGGCCAGTCGGGAGTGAGACAGCGATGACCGGCGGCGGCCAGGCCGGGCACCACCTTCCGCCAGATGTCGGCGTTGACGAGCAGACCGTGCACGAACACCACCGGCGATCCGGTGCCGCTGTCGTGATAGCGGATCCGCCCCGTCGACAGGGCGATCTCGCGGGCCGGGCCGAGCGCTGGACTGATTCCCATGGGGTCCTCCCCTGGTCGAAGTCGGTACCCGTTCACTGTTACATACATTCCGTATGTATGTCTAGATCGAATACCCACCCTAGGGGATGTGGACGATCGACCAGTTACGGCGCTACGGTCGTGTCACGCCCTTGACGAGACGGAGCTCACATGTCCGCGCCCGACCGCACCGCACCCCAGGCCGACCTCGGCCTCACCGAACTGTCCGCCGCCCTGGCCGACGGCCATCTCTCCTCGGTCGCGGCCGTCACCGACGCCCTCGACCGCATCGAGGCGTCCCAGCCGACGCTCAACGCCTTCCGCGTGGTCCGTCGCGAGGCCGCCCTGCGCGAGGCCGCCGAGGCCGACGCGCGCCTGGCCGCCGGTGCCCGGCTGCCACTGCTCGGTGTGCCGATCGCGGTCAAGGACGACACCGACGTGGCCGGGGAGATCACCGCGTTCGGCTGTGGCGGCGAGTTCCGACCGAAGACCGAGGACGCCGAATCGGTGCGCAGGCTGCGCGCCGCCGGTGCGGTGATCGTGGGCAAGACCAATACGTGTGAGCTGGGGCAGCTGCCGTTCACCAGCGGCGCCGCCTTCGGTCACTCCCGCAATCCGTGGGACCGCACCCGCACGCCCGGCGGTTCCTCGGGTGGTTCGGCCGCGGCGGTGGCGGCCGGATTGGTGCCCGCCGCACTGGGTTCCGACGGCGCGGGCTCGGTGCGCATTCCCGCCGCGTGGAACAACCTGGTCGGCATCAAGCCGCAGCGTGGCCGCATCTCCACCTGGCCGCATCCCGAGGCGTTCTACGGACTCACCGTCAACGGACCGCTGGCCCGGACCGTCCGCGACGCCGCCCTGCTGCTGGACGTCGCCGCCGGTGCGCACGACGGTGACCGGCACACCCCGGCACCGATCGACGCGAGCGCCGCCATGGACCGCGATCCCGGCCGACTCCGCATCGCCCTGTCCCTACGCATACCGTTCACCGCCACCAAAACCGCACTCGATCCACAGATCGCCGCCGCGGTGCACGCCCTGGCGACGACCCTGCGAGGCCTCGGCCACACGGTCACCGTGGCCGACCTGCACTACGGGCTGATGATCGGCGCCTCGTTCCTGCCGCGCTCGATGGCGGGTATCAGTACCGTGCGCCGCGCCATGCCGGAAGCGATCGTCGACCCCCGCACCACGGCCAATGCCCGCCTCGGCCGGGTCCTCGGCGGTCCGGCCCTGGCCGCCGCCCGTCTCGCGGAACCGCTGCTGCACACACGGATCGGCGGCTTCTTCGACGACTACGACGTGGTGCTGGCCCCCACCACCGCCACCCCGCCGCCGGTCGCCGAGGAGATCGACGGCATCGGTGTCGGCGCGACCAACAACCTCATCACCGCCGCCTGCCCCTACACCTGGCCGTGGAACGTCCTGGGCTGGCCGAGTGTGAACGTCCCCGCCGGATTCACCGACACGGGACTACCGATCGGCGCCCAGCTCATGGGCACGGCGAACACCGAACCGACCCTGATCGCGTTGGCGGCCCAACTCGAATCGGAGCTGCGCTGGGACCGCGCGCGCCCCACCTCCTGGTGGTGACTCACAGCGGCGCGGTCGTCCACCAGCGGTCGTAGAGTTCGGTGCCGTCGGCGCCGCCGATGACGATGATCAGGCAGAAGTTGCGGGCGACGTCGTCGAATTGGATGCTCAGCGCCCCGGCGACAGTGCCGGGATCGCGACCGGGAATGTCCTGGACGACGATCCGTCCGCTGCCCGAGGGCCGCTGCCACGCCTCTTCCCTGGTCGCCGTGCCGTCGGCGAACCGGCCCGAGGTGGCGGGCGCGCGATTGCCCTTGCAGGCCACCGTCATCCGCTCGACCGGGTCACGGTCACCGTTGCAACTCAGGGTGCCGACGTCACCGAGCTGATCGAGGGGCACCGGGTCGTAGCTCTTGTCGACCGCGGCGCATCGGGTGCCGTCGTATCCGCTGGCGAACGGGGACTTCGGCAGCAGGTCGGGAAACGCCTGGATGATGTATTCGTGCGCTTTCCAGGGCGACTCGGCGGGGGTGGTCGGTGCCGCCGAGGTCGCGGCGGGTTCGGGGGACGCCCCGTCGTCCCGGTTCAGCGCGACGATCCCCGCGGCGACTACAGCGGCGGTGACGACGGCCGCCCCGGCGACGAGCGGCCAGCGCCGCCGGGGAGCTGCGGAGTCGCGGGGTTGCCCGAACTGCGGTTTCGGGGTCATCAGCGCGTCAGGTCGTCCGGCCTGCGGATTCGGCGTCATCCCCGCACCCGGTTGGCCGAGCTTCGAGTTCGGTGTCATCCCCGCACCGGGCTGTCCGGCGAGTGGGGTCGGCGTCATCCCCGCACCCGATTGTCCGCCCATCGGATTCGGCGTCATCCCCGCACCCGGTTGGCCGAACTTCGAGTTCGGTGTCATCCCCGCACCGGGCTGTCCGGCGAGTGGGGTCGGCGTCATCCCCGCACCCGATTGTCCGCCCACCGGATTCGGCGACACCACCGCGTCCGGTCGGCTGACATGCGGATTCGACATCACCACCGCGCCCGGTTGTCCGGCGCGGGCCGTCGGCGCGATCGGGACGCCGAAGGCCGCGGCCGCCGCGGCGGCGAGGGCGCCGCAACTCGCATAGCGCTCGTCGGGGTTCTTGGCCATGGCCCGCGCGATGACCGCGTCGATCGCGGGTGGCAGGTGCGGGGTGAACTCGGTGGGACGGGGTGGGGGCGCGGTGAGGTGGGCCTCGATGACGGCGGCGGGGACTTCGCGCGGGAAGGGTTTGCGGCCGGTGAGCAGCTCGTGGAGGGTGCAGCCCAGGGAGTACACGTCGGCGCGGTGGTCGACGGTGTCGAGGCGGATGAGTTCCGGCGCCGCGTAGGCGAGGGTGGCCAGGAACGCGCCCGCTTCGGTGAGCGCGGTGCCGTCGGTGCCGGACTTGGCGATGCCGAAGTCGGCGACCAACACCCGGTCCGGTTCCCCCGCCCGCGATTCCAGCATCAGGTTGGCAGGCTTGACATCGCGGTGCAGCAGCCCGGCCCGGTGCGCGGCATCCAGACCGGCGGCCGCCTCGGTGACGATGTGTAGCGCCAGGCGCGGATCGGGCACACCCCGGCGCAGGATCGTGGCGGCGTCGGTGCCCGCCACGTACTGCATCGCGATCCACAGCGCACCGTCGTCGATGCCGCGATCGTGGACGGCCACCACATTCGGGTGGTCGATCCGCGCGGCCAGTTCCGCCTCGCGCACGAACCTGGCCCGGAATTCGGCGGAGGCGCTGTGGGTGTCGCTGAGGACCTTGAGCGCGTCCCAGCGCGGCAGTCGCGGATGCCGCGCGGCGTAGACGGTGCCCATCCCACCGCTCCCGAGCACCCGCTCGATCACATACCCGGCGAAGACCGATCCCGGGCGCAACCGCGCGGTCATCCGGCCAGTTCCAGCAGGCTGTACTGCGCGGCGGCCTTCTGCCGGATCTGTTCCTCCGACGCCGCGAAGACGGTGGCGACATAGCGGCCGTGCGGCAGCGCGCACGCGTAGCGGATGTTCGGGTCGCCGCGGCCCGCGCCGAAATCGCCGCACCGGATGTCGACGATACCCTCGGGTCCGGGGATCGGTGTCAGGTCGGCGAAGCTCTTGGCACCGCGCTGGAAGGCGCGGCGTGCCTCGACGGCGTCGGGGTAGCGCTTGAGACCGTCGAAACTCATCAGGGCCAGGGCATCCTCGGAGGTCCGCTGCTGCCGGGAGCCGAACAGATAGGCCGCGTTGGGGCCGTACACCACTCCCCTGGCGTGCAGTGCCGCCTTGCCACCGGCGATCTCGTCCGCGTCGATCAGTACCACCGCGGGCGGCGACCAGCGTCCCGGCTTCTCCGGGACCATCCGCGCGAGCAGGCCGTCGGGATCGATCGGCAGGTCGGCGAAGCGCTCGGCGGGCGTCGCGACGAAGCGGTCCAGCTCGGGCAGTTGCGCGTCGAAGGCCGCGGCGAGCAGGTCGGTCAGCGCGGCGGCGTCGGGGGTGGTGTGCACGGCGAGCAGGCTCACCACGAACGCGCCGTGCGCGACGGTGGCCGCCATACTCGCCACCGTGGGACGCCAATGCGCCCTGGCCGCCGGGTATCTCGGAACCGACACCGCGACATTGTCGGGACTGACCGCGGCATCGGCGGCGTCCAACGCCACCGCCGCCTTGCTCGCCGCTTCCGGATTCGGCATGCGCAGCGCGAGCACGGTCAGCCGCCGGACGCCCGCCGTGTCGGTGCCCTCGACGAGGAATCCGGCGAGCAGACCGTGTTCGGTGAGCACGGCCCGTGCCTGGTCCGACAGCACCCCCGACACCTTCGCCGGGGTCGGCAGCGGGACCGCGCCCTTGTCGAGCGGCGAGACCGAGAGCGCGGAATCGGCGGTGGCCGGATTGATCATCACCTCGCCGATCCGGATCGACTCGATCACCCGTCCCGAGTACTCGGTGCCGGGCGGCGGGGTCAGCGGAACATGCTGGTAGGTGCCATAATCCAGGGCCGCGAGGTCGACGTCGGTGGGCTGCGGCGTCCCCGAGATCCGGCATCCGGTCAGCGCGGCGGCGAGCAGGACGACACCGAGCAGCCCGCGAACCGCGCGGAAATCACAGCGGCGCATCGGCCCACCACCTCTCGCGCAGTTCGGCCCCGTCGGCGCCGCCGATGACCTCGATCCGGCAGAACGACCGGGCCGCCTCGTCGAAATGGACGGACAGATGGCCGATGTCGACGAGGTCGCGACCGTGATTGTTACCCCAGTACACATTTCCGCTCCCGGACGCCCGACGCCACTGTTCGTGGCCCTCCACCTTGTCGGTACTGGGCGGCACCAGCATCAGCGAACGGTCGGTGTTGCACACAACCGTCACGCTCACCGCCGGGTCGCGGTTGCCCTCACAGCGCATCCGCGCCAGCGGCGCGAGAGTGTCGGTGGGGACCCGGCGGCCCTGGTCGTCGATCAGGTAGCAGGCGGTCATCTCCTGATAGCCCACGCCGTAGGGGTAGGCGGGCAGCAGCTCGGCGAAGGTGTCGGCGACGAAGCTGTAGACACCCCAGGCGGTGGCCGGTGGCAGCGGGGGCGGCGACGTGGTGACCCGCGCGTTCGAGTCGGCGTCGGCACCACGACCACCGATACCGACGGCGACCGTGGTCACGATCCCGATGAGCACGACCGCCGTCACCGCCCAGAAACCCCGGCGACGGACCAGCCGTCCGAACGGTGTCCGCCGCCGCAGCAGCGCGGCGGTGAACGGATCGGGGCCGTCCGAGGTCCAGCTGCCACCGGTGAACTCCGGCGCACGCGGGGCCGACGCGGGTGGGTGGGCTCGCGAATCGGGTGCCGATCCCGTCGTCGCGAGCGACTCCCGGTCCACGGGTGCCGCGCCCGACGCGGACGTCCCTGGCGACTCCTGGTTCTCCAGTGCGGCACGGGCCGCCGCCGCCAGTTCACCGCACGAGGCGAAACGTCGCGCCGGATCCTTGGCCATGGCCCGCGCGATCACCGCATCGAGCGCCGCGGGCGACCCGGGCCGCACCGAGGACGGTCGCGGCGGCGGCTCGTGCAGATGCGCGTACATCACCGCGGCCGGTGTCTGACGGGGGAACGGCACGGTGCCGGTGAGCAAGTGGAACAGCGAGCAGCCCAGGGCGTACACGTCCGCGCGCAGGTCCACCCGGTCGCCGCCGAGCTGCTCGGGCGCGACATAGGACAGCGTCGCGGTGAGACCGCCTCCGGCGGAGAGCGTGCCGGTGTCCTCGGCCCGGCGCGCGATCCCGAAGTCGGTGACCAGCACGCGATCGGGCTTGCCCGGTTCCTCGGCGACGAGGATGTTGGCCGGTTTCACGTCGCGGTGCAGCAATCCGGCGCGATGCACCGCGTCGAGGCCGCGCGCCGCCTCCCCGATGATGTGGACCGCCCGCGCCGGATCGAGACCGCCGGACCCCCGCCGGACCAGCTCGGCCGCATCCGATCCCGCCACGTACTGCGTCGCGATCCAGAGCTTGCCGTCGTTCTCACCGCGATCGCGCACCGCGACGAGATTCGGATGCGCCAGTCCGGCGGCGAGTTCGGCCTCGCGCAGGAAGCGGGCCCGGAACTCGGGGTCGGCGGCGTGATCGTCGGCGAGGATCTTCAGCGCGTCGTGGCGCGGCAGCCGCGGATGGCGGGCCAGATAGACGGTGCCCATGCCTCCGGCGCCCAGCCGCCGCTCGATGACATAGCCAGCGAACTCGGCGCCTTCGGCAATACTCACCCGCCCGGTCTCCCACGGTCACAGCTCTGCCGGGACCCTTCCGACAGGTGACGGGGCGGCACCCGGTTTCGCTGGTTTCCCGCCCCGAAGTCGACCGGAAACCGCTTGCCCCCGGTCACGCTCGAGCGACTATAACAGCACGAATCCGACCGTGCGGTTCCGGAATTCGGGCGGCGACGGACTACCGCCCCGGTTCGGTCCAGCCTTCGAGATCGCTCTCGGTGCCCGTCGGGCAACCGTCCTGACCGGGTTGGCGCGGCATCATCAGCAGGCAGCGCTGCGGGCCGCCCGCGCCGACGGCGGTGGTGACCAGCACCGCGATCGAGGACGTGTCGGCGACGCGTTTGGTCGCGAAGGCCAGGGTGCCGGTGACGCCGCGATAGTCGCTCTCGCGCAACTGGACCGCGATGGCGGTGCGGTTCGGGGGCTGGTCGCCGAGGACGCCGCGACTGCTGCGCACGGCCTGCAGGAACAGGCCGCTCACGTCGAAGGCCAGGCCGGTGCGGTCGCCCGCCCAGGTGGGCTGGTAGTTCGCGAGTCCGGGGTAGACGCGCAGGTCCGCGATCAGTCCGGCGAGTTCGGCGCAGAGCTGTTCGTGCTCGAACGGCACCGGCTGGTTGCCGAGTTTGCCGATCCCGCGCACGCAATCGGCGCCACCGAGCATCACCGGCGCGGCCTTGGCGACATAGCGCACGGTCAGGTTCGAGGGCAGCGCGGCCGTGGCGCGCTGGTCGGTGATCAGGCGGGTCACCGCGTCGTTGCCGAGGATCGCCGGGCCGCCGCCGCTGAGACAGCCCCGGCTCACCGACTTGGCGAAGGTCGCGAAATCGTCGTTGCGTCCGGCGAAGAACAGCAGGGTGCGCCGGTCGAACCCGGCCGACTCGCACGGCGCCGGGAACCGGTAGAGCTGCTGCTGTTCACGCCAGCTCATACTCTCCTGGGCCATCCCGCGCTCGGCCAGTTCGGTGCGCACGTCCTCGACCAGCGTCGTCACGTACAGGTCGTCGTCGCCTTCGGGGTGGTAGATGGCCACCTTGTCGTAGGCGGGTCGGCCGGTGGCGTCGCGGGCGCCCTGCGCGTAGTCGGCGACCAGTTTCGCCTGCACGGTATTGCTCGGCGCCGCTTGGAAATACAGCGGCGAGGCCTGGTCGAGTCCGTCGGCCGACAGTGTCGTGGCCACCGCGGGCACGCCGAGTTCACCGAGCCGGGTGATGGCCGTGCGGGTTTCGTCGGTACTGCGATCGATGCCGACCACGCCGAGCACGCTGGGATCGTCGGCGATGAGCTCGCGCAGCGGGTTGTCCACGACCCAGCGCGCGTGTCGCATGTCCGAGCCGCCGTTGGCGATGACGACGCGCAGCAACGGTTCCGATTCGTCGGCGGCCAGCAGCGCGCGTCGCTGCTGCACCGCCAGCCCGGCCAGCTCCTCGACCTGTGCGTGCGGATACTTCACATTGGTGTCGACATAGCTGAGCCCGGCGAAGTACACCAGCGAGACCAGCGGGCGGTTGGGGTTGTCGCGCCGCGCCGCGGCGGCGTCGGCGTTGAGCCGGAACACCTCTCGCTGCATGGCCGAGAGCTCGGGGTCGTCGGCGAAGGTCTGGGCGACATTGTCGCTGTAGCCGACGCATTCGCCCTCGCGCAGGCTCACCGAGACCCCGTCGGTCCACGGCCAGTGCGAACACGGCGCCCCGCGCAGCGGCGGGAAGTAGGTCAGCGCGGCGGCGACGGCGAGCACCACCGGAACCAGCACACACAGGCCGACGAACCAGCTGCGCGCGGCCAACGGCGGCGCGGGCGGCAGCGCCATGCCGCGGAATCGCGAATCGCTGACCCGCGGAGGGGTGTCGGCGGGCAGCAGGGCGCGCAACGGCAGGAACCAGGCGTCGGCCTGGCGGTGGGTGCGCCGGTTGTCGATCTCGCGCAGCCAGACCTGCAACGGGTCCGGCGGCTGCGGCGTGGGCTGTTCGGCCAGGCTCTCGAGGGTCCGCAGCGGACGCAGATCGGAGATGTAGGACAGCTCGGCGACCTCGCGATGCGGCCCCTCCTCCCGCAGCGCGATCACCACCAGCGGATCGAAGATGCCGGTCTCGTTGCGGATCTCGTTGATCCAGGTGAGGATGCGTGCCCCGTCGCTGCCCTCGGCCAGCCCGCCCAGCAGCGCCACCGGATAGGCGGTGCGGCGCCAGCTCGACGGCCGCCAGATCCGGCGCCGATAGGCGTCGCGCAGGTCTTCGAGGAAGGCGTGGATGAGCAGCTTGGCGACCTGCTCCTCGTTCTCGTCGACGCGGTGCGAGGCGGTGAGCCGGGACGCGAAACCCAGGAAACTACCCGACAATTCGGGGGCCAGGTAGCGCTGGTGCAGGAACCAGCGCGTCACCTTCGACATTCCGGGTATCCGCCCGGAGACCCACAGCCACAACCGCAGCACCGGCCACAGCGCGAGCACCCCGAAGACCACCCGCGAGATGGTGTCCCCGGCAACGCCTTCGGCGGTGTCGGAACGGCTGGTCGGCGAGCCGCTGCGCAGCAACTTGGGCAGCCTGCGCCGCAGTTCGTCGGGCGCCTCGGCCTCGTCGCTGGTGACGCGCTGACGGGTCAGCCAGTCGGCGGTGCGATAGCGCGGGAACTTGATCGCACCCATGGCGGTGTCGTCGGCGGCGAAACCCGCGACGAGCTGCTGGATGATCGGCAGACAGTGCCCGGAGATCTCCTGCTCGGCCTGCGGTCCGTTGGCCAGGGCCTGCGGGTCCGGGGTGAGGGTGGTCGGCGGCAGGTCCGGCGCGCGCAGATCGACCTTGGCGCGCGGGGTGGCGCGGCGGCCACCGGATTCGCTGAGCCAGCGGTAGAGCTCGGCGATGAGCGCCGAATGACCCTGCACGCCGACCAGTTCGACGATCGGACGCGGCAGCGTGCGCCGCCCACGCAGCAATGTCCGCAGCACGCGCGGCCGGGTATCGGGGATCTCGAGCGCCCGCAGCAACTCCAGCAGCTTGCCGACATCATTGGCTTCGGGCACTTCGACGGCCTCCCCGGACGATCAGCGAGCACGCCCAGCGAACCGGCGTGTTCGCCGAACGATACCCCGAACCGCCGACCGTCAAACGGTCAAAAGCCCAGCTTCCCCAGCTGTTTCGGGTCGCGCTGCCAGTCCTTGGCCACCTTCACGTGCAGGTTCAGGTAGATGCGCGTACCGAGAATGTGTTCGATCTGCTTGCGGGCGTTGGTGCCGACCTCTTTCAGGCGCGCACCGTTGCGGCCGATGATGATCGCCTTCTGACTCGGCCGTTCGACATACAGCAGCGCGTGCACCTCGAGCATGTCCTCGTTGGCCTCGTAGGGCTGGATCTCCTCGATGACCACGGCCAGCGAATGCGGCAGTTCGTCGCGCACGCCCTCGAGCGCGGCCTCGCGGATCAGCTCGGCCATGAGGGTTTCCTCGGGCTCGTCGGTGATCTCGCCGTCGGGGTAGAACGCCGGGCCCTCGGGCATCTGCGAGGCGATCACGTCGACGAGCACCTCGACCTGCTCGCCCTTGACCGCCGACACCGGCACCACCTCGGCCTCGGGGCCGAGCAACTGGGAGACCGCCATGAGCTGGTGGGCGACCTGGTCGCGGCCCACCTTGTCGATCTTGGTGACCACGCCGAGCACGGTGGTCTTGGGCGCCATCATCTTGATCTGCTCGACGATCCAGCGGTCACCGGGACCGATCTTCTCGTCGGCCGGGATGCACACCGCGATCACGTCGACCTCGGAGTAGGTGTCGCGCACCAGGTCGTTGAGCCGCTGGCCGAGCAGCGTCCGCGGACGGTGCAGACCGGGGGTATCGACCAGGATCAGCTGGGCGTGCTCGCGGTGCACGATGCCGCGAATGGTGTGGCGGGTGGTCTGCGGACGCGAGGAGGTGATCGCGATCTTGGTGCCGACCAGGGCGTTGGTCAGCGTCGACTTGCCGGTGTTGGGACGGCCGACGAAACAGACGAATCCGGAACGGAATTCCTTGTCAGCCACCGTGCACCTCGCTGAGCACCGCGCCGGTGCGGTCGGTCCGGATGACCGAGGCCGAGGGCGAGACCTCGCGCACGGCCTCGATCCCCGCGTCGTCGGCGGCCCCGCCGACCACGACCGCCGCCTCGAATCCCTCGGCACCGCTCGAGATCGCGGCGGCCACGGCGGCCTGCAACGCGGTCAGGCGCAGCGCGGTGAGCGCGACCTCGCCCGCGGCGTAGGTGCGGCCGTCGGTGTCGCGCACCGCGGCACCGCTCGCGCCGCCGGTGCGGCCCAGCGCGCCACGCGCCAGCACCAGCAGTTTGTTGTCCTCGGCGTCCAGTTCACTCATGGGTCTCTCCGTTGTCGTCGGGCGTGCTCACGCGCACCTGGTCGGTGTCGGCGCTCGCCTCGTCGGTGGTGCCCTTGCGGGACTTGTCGTTCTTCTTCGCCGGATCGGCCGCCCGGCGCACCAGCACCGTGTTCACCCGCATGCGCCCGCGCGCGTCGGCGCCGCCCTCGCCACGCAGCACCAACCCGTGCACGGCCACCTTCGAGCCCGGCAGCGGCACGCGACCCAGTTCGTGCGCGAGCAGTCCGCCGACGGTGTCGACATCCTCGTCCTCGATCTCGAGGCCGTAGAGCTCGCCGAGGTCCTCCACCGAGAGCCGGGCCGAGACGCGATAGCGCCCCTCCCCCAGGTCCTCCACCGGCGGGGTCTCGTCGGTGTCGTATTCGTCGGCGATCTCCCCGACGATCTCCTCGAGCACGTCCTCGATGGTGACCAGGCCCGCGATGCCGCCGTACTCGTCGACCAGCACGGCCATGTGGTTGCGGCGCCGCTGCATCTCGTCGAGCAGTTCGTCGAGCGGCTTGGAATCCGGGATGAACACCGCCGGGCGCATCACCTCGCGCACGGTCACCTTGCGGCTGCGGTCGGCGAAGGGCACGAGGTCCTTGAGGTAGACCACGCCGAGTACGTCGTCGACGTTCTCGCCGATCACCGGGATGCGGGAGTGTCCGGACCGCACGGCCAGCGACATCGCCTGGGCGGCGGTCTTGTCGTCCTCGATCCACACCATCTCGGTGCGCGGCACCATCACCGCGCGCGCGGCGGTGTCACCGAGTTCGAAGACCGACTGGATCATGCGGCGTTCGTCGTCGGCCACCACGCCGCGCTCGCGGGCCATGTCGACCACCTCGCGCAGCTCGATCTCCGAGGCGAACGGCCCGTTGCGAAAGCCCTTACCGGGGGTGATGGCGTTGCCGAGCAGGATCAGCAGCCTGCTGACCGGCCCCAGCACGGCACCGATGAGCTGCACCGGCACCGCGGCGGCCAACGCGATCGAATACGCGTGCTGACGCCCCAGGGTGCGCGGCCCGACCCCGATCACCACATACGACACCACCACCATCACGGCGGCGGTGATCAGCAACGCGAGGCTCTCCGACCAGATGTCGAGGGTGGCCGCGACCAGCAGCACGGTGGCGGTGATCTCGCACAGGATGCGCAGCAGCACCATGAGATTCACGTACCGGGGGCGATCGTCGACGATCTTGCGCAGCCGGACGGCGCCGGGTCGGTCCTCGCGGACCATATCGTCCAGCCGGGCTCGCGAGACGGTGTTCAGCGCCGAGTCGACCCCGGCGAACACGCCCCCGATCCCGATCAGCAGGATCGCCAGGACGATCAGCCAGAACGAGGTCACGCGGGGCCCAGCGCGTCGCCCGGCGCGGTGAAGCCCGCCTTGCCGAGCAGCCGCGCGTCGCGCTCGGCCAGTTCGGCGCGGCGCTGTTCCTCGCGCAGGCTCACGTACCACTCCTCGAGCAGCTGGGCCTGCAGCGCGAACATCTCCTTCTCCTCCTCCGGCTCGGCATGGTCGTAGCCGAGCAGGTGGAGCACGCCGTGCACGGTGAGCAGCGCGAGCTCGTGATCGAGCGAATGGTCCGCCTTCTGGGCCTGGCCCATGGCGAACTCCGGACACAGCACGATGTCACCGAGCATGGACGGGCCGGGCTCGGGGCTGTCGGGGCGACCGCCCGGCTCCAGCTCGTCCATCGGAAACGACATCACGTCGGTGGGGCCGGGCAGGTCCATCCAGCGCACGTGCAGGTCGGCCATGGTGTCGAGATCGACCAGCACCATCGACAGTTCCGCGGCGGGATGCACGTCCATCCGGCCGATCACGAACCGGGCGACGCTGACCAGGTCTTCTTCGGGGATTTCCATGCCCGACTCGTTGGCGATCTCGATGCTCACCTGTTCAGGGTACGGTCTGGGCACGATGCCGCCGGGAGCGGCATCGCCTCCAGCGTGCCGCGCGTCAGCCCCGGTTGGCGCGCCCGGCCGCGCGCCGCTGCGCCCGGTTGCCCGGGTAGTGCGGGCCCGGCACCGCGCGGGTCTCGGATTCGAACCGGTCGTAGGCGTCGACGATGTCGGAGACCAGCCGGTGACGCACCACATCGGCGCTGGTGAGCTCCGAGAAGTGGATGTCGTCGATGTCGGTGAGGATCTCCGCGGCCGCGCGCAGACCCGACCGCTGCCCGTTGGGCAGGTCGACCTGCGAGATGTCACCGGTGACGACCATCTTGGAGCCGAAGCCCAGGCGGGTCAGGAACATCTTCATCTGCTCGGCCGTGGTGTTCTGCGCCTCGTCGAGAATGATGAACGAGTCGTTGAGGCTGCGCCCACGCATGTACGCCAGCGGCGCGACCTCGATGACACCGGAGGCCAGCAGCTTGGGGATGGCTTCCGGGTCCATCATGTCGTGCAGGGCGTCGTAGAGCGGCCGCAGATACGGGTCGATCTTGTCGTTGAGCGTGCCAGGCAGGAAGCCCAACCGCTCACCGGCCTCGACCGCGGGCCGGGTCAGAATGATGCGGGTGACCTGCTTGGACTGCAGGGCCTGCACCGCCTTGGCCATGGCCAGGTAGGTCTTGCCGGTACCGGCGGGACCGATGCCGAACACGATGGTGTTGGCGTCGATCGCGTCGACGTAGCGCTTCTGGTTGAGCGTCTTGGGCCGGATGGTCTTGCCGCGCCGCGACAGGATGTCCAGGCTCAGCACCTCGGCGGGCGACTCGGACACGCCCTCGGTGAGCATGGACACGGTGTGGCGCACCGCCTCGGGCGTGATCACCCGATTGCGGCCGGTCAGCGCCACGAGCTGCTCGATGACGCGTTCGGCCAGCGCCACGTCACCGGCCTTGCCGGTGATGGTGACGGTGTTGCCGCGGACATGGATGTCGGCTGGAAGGAGCTTCTCCAGCTGACGCAGATTCTGGTCGGCCGAGCCGAGGAAGGGGAAAACAGACTCCGGGGCGAGTTCGATGCTGGAACGCACTGTTCGCGCCGCGGGACCCGCGTTGTTTCCGCCTGCGCCGATGCCTGATACGGGGTTGGTGGGGTCGCCGATCTCGCCTGTGTTCTTCAAAAGTGGCTATAGCCTGCTTCCGGTCTCGACTGTGTGTTCGATGACCTCAGTTTAACGCGCACCACCGACACCGCCCAGCGATATAACGGCGGCATCGGCCCAACCGCGATCGATCGGTGATCGCAGGTCACAGCGGGGACGCGGCGGGTTACCAGCGCGTGGTGAGCGCGCCAAGAGCGCCCAGGGCGACCGCGGCGGCCGTCGAGGTGCGCAGCACGGTCGGGCCGAGCAACACGATGTCGGCGCCCGCCTCGGCCAGGGCGGTGAGTTCGGTGTCGTCGAGGCCGCCCTCGGGGCCCACGATCAGCACCACATCGGTCGCCGCGGCCAGCGGCAGCTCGGTGAACTTGCCCGCGCCGGATTCGTGCAGGGCCGCCACGACCGCGCCGTCGGCCTTCACCTCGCGCACCAGCTCGACCAGGTCGCGGGTGCGGTGCAGCTCGGCGACGTCGGGAATGTAGGCGCGCCGCGATTGCCGCGCGGCCGACTTGGCCGCCGCCCGCCACTTCTCGATGCCCTTGGCCGCCTTGGCGTCCCAGTTGGCGACACAGCGCGCGGCCTGCCACGGCACGATCAGGTCGACGCCCGCCTCGGTCATCAGCTCGACGGCCAGCTCGGAGCGATCGGATTTGGGCAGCGCCTGCACGACGGTCACCGACGGCGTCACCGGCTCGGCGATCCGGCGCGTGCGCACCGCCAGCTCGAGCCTGCCCTTCTGGGCCGCGACGACCTCGGATTCGGCGAGCACCCCGCGTCCGTCGGACAGGGTGATCGGCTCGCCGACCCCGATGCGGCGCACGGTGGCCGCGTGCCTGCCCTCCGGCCCGTCGAGGACCGCGACAGACCCCGGTTCGGGCACCTCGTCGAGGTAGAAGACCGTCGCGGCCACCGGCTCAGCGTCCGCTGAAGGAGGCGCGCAGCCGGGCGAACAGGCCGCTGTTGTGCTCGGACTGCGAGGACATCACCTCGGCGCGGTCCTTCTCGCGCAGGCCCTTGAACTTGCGCAGCAGTTCGGTCTGCTTGCCGTCGAGCTTGCTCGGCACCACGATGTCGAGGTGGGCCAGCAGGTCACCGCGCGCGCCGGAGCGCAGGCGCGGCATGCCGTGCGCGCGCAGCTGGATGACCTCGCCGGGCTGGGTGCCCGGGGCGATGGAGAGTTCGGTGGGGCCGTCGAGGATGGTGTCGACCACGACCGTGGTGCCCAGGATGGCGTCGACCATCGGCACCCGCACGGTGCAGTGCAGATCGTCGCCGTCGCGCACGAAGGTGTCGTGCGGCTGCTCGACGACCTCGACGTAGAGATCACCGGCGTGGCCGCCACCGGGCCCGACCTCGCCCTGCGCGGCCAGGCGCACCCGCATGCCGTTGGCGACACCGGCCGGGATCGGCGCGGCGATCTCGCGGCGCGCGCGCACGCGGCCGTCGCCACCGCACTTGTGGCAGGGGTCGGGGATGGTCTCCCCGGCGCCACGGCAGGTGGGGCAGGGACGCGAGGTGAGCACCTGGCCCAGGAACGAGCGCTGCACCGACTGCACCTCACCGGCACCGTCACAGGTCTCGCAGCGCACCGGCTTGGAGTTGCCGTTGGTGCCCGCGCCCTGGCAGATGTCGCAGAGGATGGCGGTGTCGACGGTGAGGTGCTTGGTCACGCCGACGGCGCACTCGGCCAGGCTCAGCCGGGTGCGGATGAGCGAGTCGGCGCCGGGCTGCACGCGGCCGCGCGGCTTGCGCGCGCCACCACCCTGGCCGCTCATGCCGCCGAAGAACGCCTCGAAGACGTCACCGAGGCCGCCGAAACCGGCGCCGCTGAATCCCGCACCGCCGCCGCCGTTTTCGAGCGGGTCGCCGCCCAGGTCGACGATCCGGCGCTTCTCCGGGTCGGTGAGCACCTCGTACGCGGTGGAGACTTCCTTGAACTTGGCCTGGGCGGCCTCGTCCGGGTTCACGTCGGGGTGCAGTTCGCGGGCCAGCTTGCGGTAGGCGCGCTTGAGCTCCTGGTCGGTGGCGTTCTTGCCGACGCCGAGCAGTCCGTAGTAATCCCGTGCCACTTGAGTTCTCTAGTCCTTGGTCGCTGTGGTCCAGCCGAGCGCGGCGCGCTCCTTTAGTCGAATCCACTCAACTTTACCGGCCGAAGTATCGACCTTAACAGTGCGGGTGACGCGCTTCTCGTGCCGCGGTCACCTTTCGGCGAGCACCTCGCCGATGTAGCGGGCCACCGTCGCCACCGAGGCCATGGTGCCCGGATAGTCCATCCTGGTCGGGCCGAGCACGCCCATCCCGCCCAGTACCGCGCCCGCGGCGCCGTAGCCGGTGGAGACCACCGAGGTGCCGCGCATCTCCTCGACCTTGGTCTCCTCGCCGATCTGCACCATCACCTGTCCCGGCTGCTGCGCGGCGGCCAGCAGTTTCAGCACGATGACCTGCTCTTCGAGCGCCTCCAGCACGGTGCGCAGCGAGCCCGGGAAGCCGAAATCGGCCACATTGCGGGTGAGGTTGGCGGTACCGCCGAGCACCAGGCGTTCCTCCGGATGCTCGACCAGCGTCTCCACCAGCACGGTCGAGACGCGGACCAGCACGTCACGGATCTTGGCCGGTGCGCGTTCGGGCAGCCCGGCCACCGAGGCGCTGGCCACCGAGAGCAGTTTGCCGTCCATGGCACCCCCGAGCAGGCCGCGTACGGCGGCGAGATCGTCGTCGGAGATGACGGCGCCCAGGTCGACGATGCGCTGGTCGACACGGCCGGTGTCGGTGATCACCACCAGTAACAACCGGGCCGGATTCAGCGCCACCACCTCGATGTGGCGCACGGTCGAGGCCGAGACGGTGGGGTACTGGACAACCGCGACCTGCCTGGTCAACTGGGCCAGCAGGCGCACGCCGCGGCGCAGGACGTCGTCGAGGTCGACGCCGGATTCCAGGAACTCCATGATCGCGCGCCGTTCCGCGCCGGACAGGGGCTTGACCTCGGCGATCCGGTCGACGAACTCGCGGTACCCCTTGTCGGTGGGGATGCGGCCGGAGCTGGTGTGCGGCTGGGTGATGTAGCCCTCGGCCTCCAGGACCGCCATGTCGTTGCGGATGGTGGCGCTGGACACGCCCAGGTGGTGCCGTTCGACGAGCGACTTGGAGCCGATCGGTTCCTTGGTGGCGACGTAGTCCGCCACGATCGCTCGCAGGACCTCGAAACGTCGATCCTCGGTGCTCGACGCCATCGACCCCACCTCCTCGCTCGTGCCGGGTACGTCATGCGTCCGCACGCGTGCCGTGTTCGCCGCACAGACTCGCATGCCGACGCTCGGAGCGTCTCGTTGTCCAGTCTAATTGTCTGCTCGCCGATCGAGAGAGTACGGCGGTCGAGGCCCCCTCCCGGCGGTACCGGTCGCTGCTTCAGCGCGCGATTTCGCCGTCGAAAGTTCTCCACAGGGCCGAGTTGTCCACAGGCGGGGCTCGAGGTCTTGCCCAGGTCGTGCGGCCGGACGTACTTTCGAGCTCGATCGACGGTTCTACCAGCGGTTTTCATGCTCGATGGCAGACGGGGAGGGGCTGTGGTGAGACAGGATGGAGTGCGTGCGGTTCCGGGGTCGGTGATGGTGCGACCGACGGAGTTCGCCGGAATCGACCGCGCGTGTACGGAATTCCTGCGGGTGCTCGCGCGGGTCGGCGCACTCGCCGCCGAGATCGGCGACCAGGAGTGCTGGGGTCTGGGTGAGAGCGACCCCCGGCTGCTGTCCGCGCCCGCCCTCGTCGCGCGCTTGCGCGCCAAGGCCGACGGGCCCGGCAACAGTGTCGGCGCCGTGCTGGCGAGCCATGCTCGACTCGTCGACGACCTCCGCCGATCCCACGGGACCGCCCTCGACCGGCTCGCGCACGTCGACGAGGAGTGGGGCGCGCGACTCCGTGCCGTGGAACCACCTGCCGGACAGACTCATTCGCCCGTCCTGGCGATGGTCCGATGAAAGGCCATGAGCCGCCCGGCATTCCGGGTGGCGGGGAGAACGCGCGGCACTGGCGGCACGCCGAGATCGCCACCACCTTCGCCGGACTCGACGTGACACCCGCGAACGCACAGGCGGACAAATTCGAGCTGATCGCACGGTGTTTCGAGGAGGGGCTACTGGTCTTCGCGCGCGATATCCGAGCCGCCTCGGCAACGGCCTGGTCCGGCGCGAGCGCTGACGCCGCCACCCAGGCTGTCGGGGCTTACGTCCGGCAGGCCCGAGAACTGGTGGCAGCACTGTACGACCTACCCGGCGTAGTCCGTTCCGCCGCAGCGGCGATCGTCGCGACCAAGTACGCGATCCCGGCGGTGGTGACCGATGCCGATGCGGCGGCCTGGTCGGCGGGCCGCCCGGAAACGGGCCGAGCCGCGTCCATGGCCGAAGACGAGGCCAGGACCGCGATGCACGAACGCTACGTGGAGCCGTTCGGCGAGTTGTCCGGCCGCATCCCCCTGCTGCCCGAACTCCTCGAGCCGACCGCCGCACGCTCGCCCGGTTCCGGTCCCGACGATCGAGATCCGGCCCAAGCCCGATCCGGTCTCGTACGCGGACAGCAAGGCCCCGGGCTCCACCAGGTCACCGCAGTAGACCCCGGGTCCGCGACGGACGCCGCCACCGTGCCCGATCGAGCCACTCCGTCCGGAGGAATCGCGTCAGCGGCCGCCGATGTCCTCACCGGAGCCCACGCCTCCGTCGACCCGGCCGGGACATCCGCTGTCGCCGACGGTTCGAACGGAGCATCGGTGATGCGGGAGAAGTTTTCGTCAGCATTCGAGAAGCCGGGGTCATCCGTCGTCTCCGATGCCACTGTCTCTACGGCGTTTTCCGACATGTCACCGGGACCGGGTGCCGAGAGCACCTCATCGGCTGCGTCGGAGACCGTTGCCGCCGCGTCCGAGGTACCGGATTCCACGGCGACTGGCGCGGGCGCATCGAGCGGGTCGTCCTCGGGCTCCTGTCCAGCGGGTGGTTCCGGCACCTCATCCACTGACCCCACCACGTCAGGAGGGTCCGGCTCGTCAGGAGGGTCGGGCACGTCAAGCGGGTCGGGCACGTCAGGTGCGTTCGGCACAGCGGGCGGGTCCGGCACGGCGGGCGGGACATCCGGGTCGGGCACTGCGGGCGGGGCGGCCGCCGGGTCGGGTTCGCCTGGTGCGCGGACAAGTTGGTCGTCGGCGGGCTCTGGTACGAGCGGCTGGTCGGCGGGGTCCGGGTATGACGGTGGGACGGGTCGGGCTGGTTCGGCAGGTGGGTGGTCTGGTCCGGGCGGGCCCGTCGCGCCCGGTGGCGGGGGCGTATCCGGCGTTTCGTCGCCGGGTGCGGGTAGCGACGGGCGGGCGCCGTATCTCGGCTACGGGGTGCGGCCGCCGTTGGAGGGGACCGGGTCGGCCGGGATCTCGGCGGGACCGGTTCGGCCGGAGTCGGGTGCTCGGGTGGAACTGCCTGGGGTGCCTGGGCCGGTGCGGCCGGGAGGTGGGCAGAGCGTGCCGGGGACGGTGGGCGCGGTTGTCGGCGGGGACGTCTCGCCGGGGCCGACGCAGGGCCGGATGACCGATCGACATGTCCACTGTCCGGTGGGGGCGGGTGCGCCCGTGGCAGCGGAGGACGAGGGTGAGCACCGGGTGCCGGAGTATCTGGTCACCCGGGCGAACGCCGAGGCGCTGCTCGGGACGCCGCGGCCCGCGATCGCCGGTGGGGTGATCGGGGGCGACGCGGCGCCGGACGAGCAGCGTGGACCGGCGGCTCAGGGCGGGCGATCGTGCCCATGAGCCGAGAGGTCGAACAGCGGCGGCCCTGGCTGGGCCGCCGCGGCGGAGTCAGCTCCGGATCGCCGGAACCGCGGCGCCTACCTGTTTGCCCGCGAGGGCATCGAGGCCGAGCATCGCCAAGAGCGAAATGCAATCGTCCGCATCGTTGGAATGTGACGCGACCGTCCGCGCGGCGACCGCGCACTGGCGCGCGTTCTCCGCCTTCTCGGCAGAGCGCGCTTCCGCGAATTCGCTCTGCTCGTGGACGAGACTGATGTGCCGTTCGGTGGACATATAGCTCCCTAGTTTCGAGCCGAAGCCTACGCCCCCAATCGTTATCTTCGGCCGCGAACCCATCGATACGCGCACTTCGCGACCCCGGTGCCCAGGGCACCCGGTGAGGTGTGCATCACGTCGGACCATCCCGCTGACCGGGCGATCATCGATGCCGCCGCCACCGCTCGCCGACCCGGAAATTTGGTCACGAATCGGTGTCAAGCGCCCTGTGTCCGGCCACCCGCAACCCGCATTCCGCGACTCAGCCGAGCAGGTCGCGGACCACGCCGTCGGCGAGGAGCCTGCCGCGGTCGGTGAGGATCAGATGGTCACCGACGATCTCGGCGAGGCCGTCGGCGACGACCCGGTCGAGCGCGGGCTTCGCGGTGGGCGCGAGGGTGGCCAGGGGAAGGCCGGTGCGCAGGCGGACGGTGAGCATGAGGTGTTCGAGGTAGCGCTCGTCCTCGGTGAGGGCTTCCCAGCCCGCCGCGGGCAGGCCACCGAGGGCCACGCGCTCGGCGTAGCGGGCCGGGTGCTTGACGTTCCACCACCGGACGCCGCCGATGTGGCTGTGCGCGCCGGGCCCGGCACCGAGCCAGTCGCCACCGTCCCAGTAGCCCAGGTTGTGGTGGCAGCGCGCGGCGTCGTTCGCGGCCCAGTTGGAGACCTCGTACCAGGACAGGCCCGCCGCGGCGAGGCGGGCGTCGATGCGCTCGTAGCGGGCGGCCAGCACGTCCTCGTCGGGGGCGGGCAGTTCACCACGACGGACCTTGCGCGCCAGCGCGGTGCCGTCCTCGACGATCAACGAATAGGCGGAGACATGATCGACACCGGCGGCCAGCACCGCGTCCAGACTCGCGTCGAGATCGGCGTCGGTCTCGCCGGGTGTGCCGTAGATGAGGTCCAGATTCACATGCTCGAACCCGGCCGCCCTGGCCTCGCGCGCCGCCGCCACCGCCCGGCCCGGCGTGTGGGTGCGGTCCAGGATCCGCAGCACGTGCTGGGCCGCGGACTGCATGCCCAGCGAGATCCGGGTGTACCCGGCCTCGCGCAGGCGCTCGAAGAACGCGGGCGAGGTGGATTCCGGATTGGACTCGGTGGTCACCTCGGCATCCGCGGCGAGCACGAAATCGGCCCGAACCGCGTCGAGGACCTCGGCCAGCCCGTCGCCGCCGAGCAGCGAGGGCGTCCCGCCGCCGACGAAGATCGTCGACACCTCGGGGGTCGGGCTCGGCAGCGCGGCGAACTCGGCCGCCGCGGTCGCGAGTTCGCCACGCAGCGCCTCGAGCCAGGACTGCGGCGAGGCCGAGGTGCCCAGTTCGCCCGCCGTGTAGGTGTTGAAGTCGCAGTAGCCGCAGCGCGTCGCGCAGAACGGGACGTGCACGTACACCCCGAACGCGCCGTCCCCGAAATCGCGCAGCACCGGTCGATCGGCGTCGACGGGTGTCACGCCGGAGATCCCGGTGGCAGCGCTGGAAGTCACGGCTCCAGTCTGCCCGCCCCCGACGCTCCGTCCCGCACGGGCCCTGGCCCGCTGCGAGCGCCGTCACCACCCCGGACGGACCGCATCAGCGCAGCGCACCCCTCGCTGACACGGTCAGTCGGTGACCACCGGGGTGTTCTGGTTGGCGGTGAGTACCCACGCGCCGTCTTCTTTGGTCATCACGTACATGGGCGTGCCCCGGCCCGACAGCTCACCATCGAACGTGAAGTAGCTCTGGCGCACCTTGACCGCGGCGACATCGGGCCGCAGGAACAGCACGTGCTCGATCTCGTAGGTCGCGCTGCCGTGGGTGGTGGCCCCCGGCAGCACCTGGGCGGTGAACTCGGCGATGGCGGCCCGGCCGAACAGCCGCTTGCCGTGGCCGGTGGTCCAGATGGCGTCCTCGCGGAAGACCGCGACGAACTCGTCGATCTCTGCAACCTCAACAAGACTCCAGGTCAACGCGCTGTGCCGCACCGCACAGCGGGGGGCTCGGGCGTATCAGAGGTCGCTTACGGCCCCCTAGATATGACCCCCGTCACAGAACAGGACGGCCGTCCAGGGAATTTCCCTCGAAAGTGCGGGAAATATCTCCTTGCGGTCGGAACGACCCGGCTGACATGGCACAATAGGCACATGCACGCAACTGGAGTACGACTCGTGGCCCGCCGCCACGTCGACTTCCAGCGCGTCTGCAGCGCCTGTTGTCGGCCCGGTTTCCCCCGGTAGCGCAGCGGCGTCCACGCCCGGGTATCTCCCGGTGCCTTCGACTTTCATCGGCCCGCTGACCACCTGACGCGAGCCAGCCCCTCGCGCCTTCAGCACGTGTACCACCCACCCCGCAGGAGCGACCCCACATGACGTCGAGCACCGACGCCGCTGCGACCGAGCAGCCGACGCAGGCCCGTCCCGAGCGCGAGCGCCGCGTCCGCCCCGACCGGTCGAACGGTGACGCCCCGGTGGCGCCGCGCGCCCGCACCGGCAAGCCCGTGCGCCGCCGCTCCGAAGGCCAGTGGGCCCTCGGCTACCGCGAGCCGCTCAACCCGAACGAGCAGTCCAAGAAGGACGACAACCCGCTCAACGTTCGCGCCCGCATCGAGAACATCTACGCCAAGGGCGGCTTCGACTCCATCGACAAGGCCGATCTGCGTGGCCGCTTCCGCTGGTGGGGTCTCTACACGCAGCGCGAAGAGGGCTACGACGGCACCTGGACCGATGACGACAACATCGACCTGCTCGAGGCCAAGTACTTCATGATGCGGGTGCGCTGCGACGGCGGCGCGCTCAACGTGGCCCAGCTGCGCACCGTCGGCGGCATCTCCACCGAGTTCGGCCGCGACACCGCCGACCTGTCCGACCGCGAGAACGTCCAGTACCACTGGATCGAGGTCGAGAACGTCCCGGAGATCTGGCGGCGGCTCGAGTCGGTCGGCCTGCACACCACCGAGGCGTGCGGCGACTGCCCGCGCGTGATCCTGGGTTCGCCGCTGGCGGGCGAATCGCTCGACGAGATCATCGACCCGACCCCGGCGGTGGACGAGATCGTCAAGCGCTACATCGGGAAGAAGGAGTACTCCAACCTCCCCCGTAAGTTCAAGACCGCGATCTCGGGCCAGCAGGACGTGGTGCACGAGATCAACGACGTCGCCTTCATCGGCGTGAACCACCCCGAGCACGGACCGGGCCTGGACCTCTGGGTCGGCGGCGGCCTGTCGACCAATCCGATGCTGGCCCAGCGGGTCGGCGCGTGGATCCCGCTCGACGAGGTGCCCGACGTGTGGGAGGGCGTGGTCTCGGTGTTCCGTGACTACGGCTACCGTCGCCTGCGCACCAAGGCCCGCCTGAAGTTCCTGATCAAGGACTGGGGCATCGAGAAGTTCCGCCAGGTGCTCGAGGACGAGTATCTGAAGCGCAAGCTGATCGACGGTCCCGCGCCCGAGCAGCCGGAAAAGCCGATCGACCACGTCGGTGTGCAGAAGCTGCGCAACGGCCTCAACGCCGTGGGCTTCTCCCCCATCGCCGGTCGCGTCTCGGGCACCATCCTGAGCAAGGTCGCCGACGCCGCCGAGAAGTACGGATCGGACCGCATCCGGTTCACCCCGTACCAGAAGCTGATCATCCTCGACATCGCCGACGACCAGGTCGACGCGCTGATCGACGAGCTGGAACCGCTGGGCCTGCAGGCTCGTCCGTCGATCTGGCGGCGAAACCTGCTCGCCTGCAGCGGCATCGAGTTCTGCAAGCTGTCCTTCGTCGAGACGCGCAAGCGCTCGCAGGTGCTGGCCCCGGAGCTCGAGCAGCGCCTGGCCGACATCAACGCCCAGCTCGACGTGCCGATCACGATCAACATCAACGGCTGCCCGAACTCGTGCGGCCGCTCCCAGATCGCCGACATCGGCTTCAAGGGCCAGCTCGTCGACGACGGCAACGGGAATCAGGTCGAGGGCTTCCAGGTTCACCTGGGTGGCAGCCTCGGCCTGGACTCCGGATTCGGCCGCAAGCTGCGTCAGCACAAGGTCACCAGCGTGGAGCTCGGCGACTACATCGAACGCGTCGTGCGCAACTTCGTGAAGAACCGGGAAGCCGGTGAACGCTTCGCGGTGTGGGCCGTGCGCGCCGACGAGGCCGACCTCCGATAGGCGATGAGGAGATCCCCCCAGTGACAACCAACCTCGCGACGAAACTGTCCGAAGACGAGCTGCGCGCGCTCGCCGAGCAGGGCGCGGCCGAACTCGGCCCCGACGCCTCGGCGGCCGAGCTGATCGCCTGGACCGACCGCACCTTCGGCACCGGCTACATCGTGGCGTCGAACATGCAGGACGGCGTGCTGGTGCACCTGGCCGCGCAGACCCGCCCCGGTGTGGACGTGCTGTTCCTCGACACCGGCTACCACTTCGCCGAGACCATCGGCACCCGCGACGCGGTCGAGGCCGTGTACGGGGTGAACGTGGTGAACGTGCGGCCCGAGCACAGCGTCGCCGAGCAGGACGAGTTGCTGGGCAAGGACCTGTTCGCGCGCGACGCGGGCGAGTGCTGCCGGTTGCGCAAGGTGGTCCCGCTGACCACCTCGCTGGCGGGCTACAACGCCTGGATCACCGGCATCCGCCGGGTGGAGGCCCCCACCCGCGCGAACGCGCCGCTGATCTCGTTCGACGAAGCTTTCGGACTGGTGAAGATCAACCCGATCGCACCGTGGTCCGACGACGAGATGCAGGCCTACATCGAGGCAAACGGCATTCTCGTCAATCCCCTGGTGGAGGAGGGCTACCCGTCCATCGGGTGCGCGCCGTGCACGCGCAAGCCCGAACCGGGGTCCGATCCGCGCAGCGGCCGCTGGGCCGGGCTGGCCAAGACCGAATGCGGATTGCACCAATCATGACCGTCACCACCTCTGGGAGTGAGCCTGTGAGTACCCACACCACCGAACGCGAGCTCGGCCTGACCGAGTTCGACACCCTCGCGGCGCTGGAGTCCGAGGCGATCCACATCTTCCGTGAGGTCGCGGGCGAGTTCGAGCGGCCGGTGATCCTGTTCTCCGGCGGCAAGGACTCCACCGTCCTGCTGCACCTGGCGCTCAAGGCCTTCTGGCCCGCGCCGCTGCCGTTCGCGCTGCTGCACGTGGACACCGGGCACAACCTCGACGAGGTGCTCGAGTTCCGCGACAAGGTGGTCGAGAAGTACGGCCTGCGTCTGCACGTGGCCTCGGTGGAGGAGTACCTGGCCGACGGCCGTCTCACCGAGCGTCCCGACGGCATCCGCAACCCGCTGCAGACTGTTCCGCTGCTCGACGCCATCACCGAGCACCGCTTCGACGCGGTCTTCGGCGGTGGCCGTCGCGACGAGGAGCGTTCGCGCGCCAAGGAGCGGATCTTCTCGCTGCGCAACGCCTTCGGTCAGTGGGACCCCAAGCGTCAGCGTCCCGAGCTGTGGAACCTCTACAACGGCAAGCACGCGCCGGGTGAGCACGTGCGCGTGTTCCCGCTGAGCAACTGGACCGAGCTCGACATCTGGCGCTACATCGCCCGCGAGGACATCGATCTGGCCAGCATCTACTACGCCCACGAGCGCCCGGTGTACCAGCGCGACGGCATGTGGATGACCCCCGGTGTGTGGGGCGGCCCGACCGAGAACGAGGTGCTCGAGACCCGTTCGGTGCGCTACCGCACCGTCGGCGACGGTTCCACCACCGGCGCCATCATCTCCGACGCCGCCGACAACGAGGCCATCCTGGCCGAGGTCGCCGCGTCCCGACTGACCGAACGTGGTGCGACCCGCGGCGACGACCGAGTGTCGGAAGCCGCGATGGAAGACCGCAAGCGAGAGGGTTATTTCTGATGTCCGACCTATTGAGGCTGGCCACCGCCGGTTCTGTCGACGACGGCAAGTCCACTCTGGTCGGGCGGCTGCTCTACGACACGAAGTCCGTGCTGGCCGATCAGATCGACGCGGTCACCCGCGCCTCGGTCGACAAGGGTCTGTCGACTCCGGATCTGTCGCTGCTGGTGGACGGCCTGCGTGCCGAGCGTGAGCAGGGCATCACCATCGACGTGGCCTACCGCTACTTCGCCACCCCCAAGCGCTCGTTCGTGCTGGCCGACACCCCCGGGCACGTGCAGTACACCCGCAACACGGTCTCCGGCGCGTCCACCGCGCAGCTGGTGATCCTGCTCGTGGACGCGCGCAAGGGTGTCATCGAGCAGACCCGCCGCCACGCCGCGGTGCTGGCGCTGCTGGGCGTGCCGCGCCTGGTGCTGGCCGTGAACAAGATCGACCTGGTGGAGAACCCGGCCGAGGTGTTCGCCGAGATCTCGGCCGAGTTCGGCACCCTCACCGCGAAGCTGGGCTGGGCCGAGTCCGACGTGCTCGAGATCCCGGTCTCGGCGCTGCACGGCGACAATATCGCCAGCCGCTCCGAGAACACCCCGTACTACGACGGCCCCTCGCTGATCGAGCACCTGGAATCGGTGCCGGTGGACGCGGATTCGACCGGCGCGCACGCGCTGGGCCTGCGCTTCCCGGTGCAGTACGTGATCCGCCCGCGTACCGCCGAGTACCCCGACTACCGCGGGTACGCCGGTCAGATCGCGGCGGGCTCGGTCTCCCCCGGTGACGAGATCGTGGTGCTGCCCTCGGGCAAGCGCACCACCGTCGAGCGGGTCGACACCCCCGACGGCGAGCTGGCGGTCGCGCAGGTGGGCCGCAGCGTGACGCTGCTGCTGGCCGACGAGGTCGACATCTCGCGCGGCGACATCATCGCCTCGCCCGCCGACGCCCCGGAGCCGATCGACACCTTCGACGCGACGGTCTGCTGGCTCGGCGACAAGGCGCTGCGCCCCGGCGCGCGGCTGCTGCTCAAGCACGGCACCAAAACCACCCAGGCGATCGTCGGCGCGCTCGTGGAGCGCTTCGACGAGCAGACCCTGACCGCCCAGGAGAGCCCGGAGTCGCTCGAGCTCAACGACATCGGTCGGGTCTCGCTGCGTCTGGCCGAGCCGATCCCGGCCGACGACTACCGCACCAACCGGCACACCGGCTCGTTCCTGCTGATCGACCCCGCCGGTGGTAACACCCTGGCCGCGGGTCTGGTCGGCGACGTGCTGACCGCCGTCGAGGTCGGTGCCGCGGTCTGATGACGCATACGCTCGCCCCGCTGCGCGGCCCCGTCGGGGTGCCGCGCGGCGGTGGTGGGCCCGCGTTGCTGGCGGTCGCCCACGGCAGCCGTGATCCCCGGTCCGCGGCGACGATGGCGGCGGTGGTCGCCGAGGTCGCCGCCGCGCGACCGGACCTCACAGTGCGGCTGGCCTTCCTCGATCTCAGCGCCCCCTCCGTGGAGCAGGTCGCCGACGATCTGGCCGCTCAGGGCCAACGCGAGGTGATCGTGGTTCCCCTGTTGCTGGGCAACGCTTTCCACGCGCGGGTGGATCTGCCCGCGCTGCTGGCCGAGGTGACCCGGCGCCATCCCCGGCTGCGGCTGACCCAGGCCGATGTCCTCGGCCCCGATCCGCTGCTCGTCGCGGCCCTGGGTGATCGTGTCGCTGCCGCCGACCGTGCGGCTGGATACGTCGAATCGCCTCGCGCCTCGGCCACACCACATCTCGCTCATCCGGGATCGACCGACGCGACGCCAGAATTCGGCGGCGGTATCGAGCGCACTCTCGCCCGCGCTGGACGCACCCGTGGACACGGCGCGCTCGACGCGCGACCCGGGGTAGCGGTCGCGGCGGTCGGTTCGAGCGATCCGGCGGCCAACCGACGCACCGCCGCGGTCGCGCGCAGACTGGCCGCGCTGACCGGGCTGCGGACCGAGATCTGCTTCGCGACAGTCGAACCCGGCATCACCGTCGCGATCGAACGGCTGCGTGCCCGTGGTGCCGAACGTATCGTCGTCGCGCCATGGTTCCTGGCGCCCGGCCTGCTCACCGACCGGCTGCTCGCCGCCGCACCCGAACTCCCCCACGCGGAGGTCATCGGGGTGCACGCCGGACTGACCGAGGTGATCTGGACGCGATTCGACAGCGCCGTCGCCGCGGATCTCGAACTCTCGGCCTGAGTCCGGTCCGGGCAGTACTTCGACGTGCTCGTGATCGCACGAAATCGCAGGTCTTCGCGCGACAGGGTTGAGGCGGGGATACGCCGGGTAATGCCGAGGAATCGACCGATGCGATCCCCGGGGGCCACCTTGATCGACCCAGCACGCCGCGATCCGGAAAGTGGCTCCGCCACACCGACATTCGTCTTCGTTCACGGCCTGGCCAGTAACAGCTTCTTCTGGATGCCGGTGCTCCGCGAGCTCGCACTGCTCGGACATCGCGGCCTAGCGGTGGATCTGCCCGGACATGGCCTCGACGCCCGCCTGCCCCTGTCGTATCAGGCGCCCCAGGATGTCGCGGCCTTCACGGCCGCCGACTCACCGATCGCCGGAATCACCGTGGCGGACAATGTCGCCCAGGTGATCGATGTGGTGCGGAAGGTGCGACAGCACGGCCCGGTGATCCTGGTCGGACACAGTCTGGGCGGTGTCACGATCGGGCTCGTGGCCACTGCGGTTCCGGAGGCCATCCAGCGGCTGGTCTACGTCTCGGCCTTCTGCCCGGAGGCCACGCTGGCGCAGACGCTCACCCTGATCAACTACACGATGCAGCCCGAGGACAGCGCCCACACAGTTCGCCGATACCCGCGTCGACGCACAGACCTGGGGACGCGTCCCGCGCAGCTTCGTCCGCCTCACCCACGACAATGTGCTCTCCCCCGCCCTCGTCTCGAAGATGATCGCCGACGCGGACCGCCTCACTCCCGACAATCCCTTCGACGTCCACACCCTGCCCGCCGGTCACGTCGATATCGCCCTCCACGCCGAGGACCTGGCGTCCCTCCTCGCAAAGCTGGCCTGAACCCCCACTCCCGGTGACCCACCTCACAAGCTTCCACCCCTTTCTCTCATACCCCCCAGGGGTATATGCTCGGGACAACGCAAGCGAGGCAGAGAGGCGAAGAGAATGACCACCCACACCGACCACCACAACCACACCGGCCACACCGCCGGGCACGATGCCCACGCCGGGCACGATGCCGGGGTTCCGGGTGGTCTGCAGATCACCCAGGACGGGTACACCCTCGATCTCGACACCACCATCGCCGAGCCGGGGAAGATCGACTTCCGGTTCCGTATCCTCGGCCCGGACGGGGCGCCGGTGACCGCGTTCGACCCGATTCACGATCGGGAGCTGCATCTGATCGTCGCGCGCCGGGAGCTCACCGGATTCTGGCATGTGCATCCGCGGCGCGAGGCGGACGGCACCTGGGCGATCGAGCTGGATCTGCCCGAGGCGGGCGCCTACCGCGTGTTCACCGATATCGCGCCGCACGCACTCGGTCGCACCATCACCCTCGGTGCCGATCTCGCGGTCGCGGGACACTATGCGCCGCAGCCGGTTCCGGCGGTAAACCGGACGACCACGGTGGACGGCTACGAGGTCACCGTCGACGGCGAACTGCGCACCGAGGGCGATCTCCTCACCCTGACCGTCCGCAGAGACGGCACGCCGGTGACCGATCTGCAGCCCTACCTCGCCGCCTTCGGTCACCTGGTGATCCTGCGGGCTGGCGACCTCGCCTACGTGCATGTGCACCCCAATGGCGAACCCGGCGACGGCATCACCCCGGCCGGGCCCGAGATCACCTTCCACACGGCGGTCCCCGGCCCCGGCACCTATCGCCTGTTCCTCGACTTCCGTCATGGTGATGTCGTCCGCACCGCGGCCTTCACCCTCACCACCGAGGTCCCCGCGCCACGCCAGCACGCCGCACACGCCCACCACCACTGACAGCTCACCCGGCGGCGTCTCCTACGGGGTAGCGCCGCCGGGTCGCCCTCACCGCACGGTCGGCCACCACCGCGTCGCGGACCGCGCCCTGCTTGCTGCTGAACTCGGCCAGGGTGGCGACGCGGAAGCCGCCGCCCGGGGAACGGCGGGTTCTCGATGCGCGGCCCTCAGCTGTTGCCCTCGACCAGCTCTCGGCCGAGGGCGACGAGCTCGGCTCTGATCTCCGGTGGTTCGATCACCTCGACGTCGGCACCCCAGCCCGCGAGCTGGCGGGCGACCATCTTCGGGGTGTCGGCGGTGACGTGCGCGCGGACGCGACCGTCGGCGGCGGGGCCGAGCAGGGTGCAGTGGCGACCCTGTTGGTCGGCCAGGATCGGGGCCAGCGCGGCGGAGACCAGGACCGTGGCGGTGGCGGCGGAACGGCGCTCCTCCATCCGGGTGACGATGGTGGACCACTCGGCGCGGAGGTCGAAATCGGCTGGGCGGTCGAAGGATTCATCGAGGAAGTCGACGGTGGCGATGCGGTCGAGGCGGAAGGTCCGTTTGCCACGGTCGGTGCCCGCGATGAGGTACCAGCGGGTGTCCTTCTCGACCAGACCCCACGGGTCGACGGTACGGGTGGTGCGGGTGCCCGCGCGTTCGTAGTCGACGCGGACCCGGCGGCGGTCCACCACCGCGCGCTGGAGATCGCGCAGCGTCGGCGGCGGCAAGGCATCGGGGCGACCCCAGCGGGCCGGGTCCACGACGACCGCGTCGGCGGCGGCCGCGGCATCGGCACGGAAGGTCTGCGGGAGAGCACGCACGAGTTTGCGCAGCGCCGACTTCAGCTCGGGGGCGGCTTCGGCGGCCGGGCCCGCCAGCAGGAACAGGGCCCGCGTCTCTCCCGCGGTCAGACCCGACAGGTCGGTGCGCGCCCCGCCGATCAGTGACCAGCCACCACCACGGCCCGGCTGCGGATACACCGGGATGCCCGCCGCCGAGAGCGCCTCGAGGTCGCGACGGGCCGTCGCGACCGACACCTCCAGCTCGGTGGCGATCTCGGCCGCCGTCACCCGGCCACGCGCCTGCATCAACAGCAGGGTGGCCACCAATCTGTCCGCTCGCATACTCCGGAATTCTGCCCGGAAAAGTGCTCATTCGATGCGCACTTTGGCTGGCAATCTGGTTCTCATCACACCGACTACCGAGGAGCACCCATGCTGCGCGGAATGGCCACCACCACCTACTACGCCGACGATCTCGCCGCCGCCAAGGACTGGTACACCGAATTCCTCGGCCTCGCCCCGTACTACGAGGTACCGGGCGGCTACTACGAGTTCCGGGTGGGTCCGATGCAGGCCGAGCTGGGCATCATCAATCGCGCCTACGCCCCGGCGGGTGCGCGCAATGCTCCCGGCGGGGGCGGGGTGGTGTTCTGGCACGTCGACGATCTGGCAGCCACTTTCGAGCGTCTGCTCGAGCTCGGCGCGACCGAGTACGAGCCGATCACCCAGCGCGGAGACGGCGCGGGCTTCGCGACCGCCGCGGTGGTGGACCCGTTCGGCAATGTGCTCGGGATCATGACCAATCCGCACTTCGTCGCGATGACGGCGGCCGCCGCGGCCGAGCGCGGTTAGCCGAACCAGCGTTCGAGGACGGTGGCGACACCGTCCTCGGCGACACCGCCGGTCACCTCGTCGGCCAGGGCGAGCACGGAGTCGGGTGAGCCCGCCATCGCCACCGAATGCGCCGCCCAGCGCAGCATCTCGCGATCGTTGAAGCCGTCGCCGATGGCGAGGGTGGCCTCCGGGGCGACATCGAGGGAGCGCCGGAGCCGTTCCAGCGCCCAGCCTTTCGACACACCCCTGCGCGACACGGTGAGCCACGGTCCGTACTCGCCGTGCACCCAGGAGGTGTCGGGCACCTCGAGGGACGCGATCATGCGCAGCATCTGCTCCACCGAACCGGCGGGCCACCAACCGTTGAGCCGGGGTGTCGGTTCGCTGCTCAGCACCTGATGGTCGACGAGTTGGAAGTCGCCGATCGAGAACTCGCCCGGGCCCTGGCCCGTCGCCCAGGTACCGACCCCGACCCGTTCGGCGGCGAAGACCATCTCCGGGAACAGCGCCAGCAGCGCGAGGATCGCCGGGCCGGGGTCGAACGCCTGCACGGCGACCGGCTCGCCTCTGGCGACGTCGACGTGCACGGCCCCGTTGGAGCACAACGCATGTCCCTCGGTGAGGCCGAGTTCCCGCAACACGGGTCGGGTGGTGAGCACCGTGCGCCCGGTGGTGACCACCACATGCGCCCCCGCCGCCACCGCCGCCCCCACCGCCGCGATCACCCGCTCCCGCACCGCGAACCCCGAATCCAGCAGGGTCCCATCCACATCGAGCGCGATCAACTTCGGCGCTCCCCCTCGTACAGCCACCACCCCATTGTGCCCGCCCCCACCGACACCCACCCCACTTTCCGCCCCCTGACCAGCACACCTTCCCCGAACCCCGCGCCACCCCAGCCGATTCCGGCCCGCCGATACACCCCCGGAACGCCTGATCCTCACCGGCGTCGCCATCAACGCCTTCGCGGGCGGACTCATCGCCCTGCTGCTGTTCGTCGCCTCGCCCGCCGCCCGCTGACGTGCGGCGGTGCGGGCAGTTGACGTCTGGACACCAGACGATGCGGGGAACAGACATCGTGGGCGCCAAGCGCCGTGGGCAGCAGGCAACGCGTGCGACAAGCGCGATGTGGCCTCTGCGGCAGACATGCGGGGCGGCAAGCGCCCCCGCCAGGCCACGCGCCACGGCAGCAATGCGGCTGCAGACGACGCCTGCGGCAGACGACGCCTCCGGCAGACGACGCGGGGGTAGGCGACGCGGGCACAAGACCACGCGGGCGCCAGACCACGCGCGCACCAGACCAGGCGAGTGGCAGACCAATGCAGGCGCCAGGCGATGCGAGTGGCAGACGACGCCTGCAGCAGATGATGGGGGTCAGTAGGCGACGCGGCCACACACCGCTGGCGACAAGTGATGCGCGCGGCAGACGACGCCTGCGGCAGATGATGGCGGCCCCGGGAGGCGACACGGCCACCAGCCGCGACCGTCGAGCAATGCGGGCGACAGACTATGGGTGCGGCAGATGATGTCTGCGAAGCGGGCACCCGACGACGCCATGCGGTCGCCGGAGAGAGTCAGCGGCGAGAGCCACCGCCTCCCCCTCCACCGCCTCCCCCTCCACCGCCGCCACCGCCACCGGCGCTGCCGCCCTTGGATGAACCGCCGGAGGAAGCACCGCCCTTCGAGCCGTTGGAGGCGCCGCCGGAGGAGGATTGGCCGCCCTTCGAGGATCCGCCGGTGGAGGCGCCACCTGAGGCGCCGGTCGAGGCGCCGCTGTTGGAGGCACCGCCGCCGGATGCGCCGCTGCCCACACCGCTCGAGGCGCCACCGCCGGATGTACCGCCGCCGGAGGCGCCACCACCGGAGCCGCCGCTAGTGCCGCCAGACGAATCTCCGCCGGACCCGCCGCTCGAGGCGCCGCCCCCTCCGGACGCACTGCCACCGGAGGCACCACCACCCGACGCACCGCCACCGGAGCCATCACCCGACGCACCGCCTCCCGACGCGCCACCGCCGGAACCACCACCCGACGCACCGCCTCCCGACGCGCCACCACCGGAGCCACCACCCGACGCGCCACCACCGGAGCCGTCGCCACCACCGGACGCACCACCGGAACCGGCGCCACCCGACGCTCCACCGCCGGAACCACCGGAACTGTCACCACCCGAGGCACCGCCACCGGTGGACGCTCCGCCACCGGACCCACCACTGTCGGATCCGCCGCCGGAGGTGCCACCCTCACCCGTCCCACCGCCGGGCGACGGGGTCGAGCCGCCCGGGGTCGTACCGCCGCCGGTCGAGCCTCCCCCGGTGGCACCATCCCCGGTCCCACCGGGGGAAGTGTGGCCGGGGGCCGAGGGATCGGAAGGTCCGGTGCCCGGGGAGGTTCCGGGGTGGGAGGTGCCGATGTCGCCGGGGAGGCCGGTGCCGGGGGTGGGGGAACCGTTGGAGGGGGTGCCTGTCGAAGGGGATCCGGGGTTCGAGGTACCGGGGTCGCTCGGGGTGCCGGGGATCGAGGGGGTGCCGGGGCCCGTGATCGGGCCGGGGCCGGAGATGGGGCCCGGGTTCGACGGGGTGCCCGGCTTGGTTGGGGTTTTCGGGGTGGTGTGGTCGGCGAAGGGCAGGGGGTTGGTGAAGCGGGCGGGGTCGCCGTAGGTGGTGCGGGCCAGCAGGGGTGAGCGGCAAGGGTCGCTCGCGTCCTGGTGGCCGGAGTTGCCGCGCTCGCCGCCGGTGACCGTCTTGCCGGGTTCCGCGCCGGAGCCGATGAACATCTCGTACGCCGTACGGGCGGCCACGGTGGCCCCGGCGACGTCGACGCGGCCGGTGGCGGGGTCGATCGCGCCGAGCAGGCCGGAGGCGCGGGCCGCGACGAGGTCGGCGCTCATGTCGTAGAGCAGGGCCTCGGCGGGGGCGCCGAGGGCGGGGAAACGGTCGAGGACCGGGGTGAGGCCGGGGTCGAACGGGCTGCCGAACACCGTCATCGCCGACATGGCCAGCGCGGAAACCACCGCGGCGCTGGAGAACACGGCCACGTGCGGTCCGGCGCCGGTGTTGGGCTGCTCGGGCGCGAAGGTCCGGGCGGCAAGGGCGGCGGCACCGGAGGCGATCACCTGGGCGGGGTCGGCGACGGTGACCAGCGGCACCCCGAGTTCGGCGAGCGTGCCCGCGACCTCGGGCGCCCGACTGGCCCCGCCCACCACCAGGATTCGCGACAGGTCGGCCAGGCGCAGTCCCGCGCCCGCGACGGTCTTGCTGACCAGCGGGAAGGTGTCGCGAATGTGTTCGCCGCGTAAGGCGTCGATGTTCACCATGGAGGTGAGGGTCTGGGCGTGACGGCCAGCGCGCGGCTCGCCCGCGTAGCGAGCGACCATCTCCCCCAGCGGCTTTCCGCCGAAGTCGGTGGACCGCACCGGCGTGCCCACCATCGGATGATGCGGCCAGTCGGGCCCCACCCGCAGCACCGTGAGGTCCAGGCTGGTGGCGCCGAGATCGTAGACGAGCACGAAACCCGGTTCCAGCGGCCCGTTCTCGACCTCGAGCCATTCGGCCGCGGCCACCGGTTCCGGCGCGAGCAGCACCTGGCCCGCGCCCGCCAGGTGCAGTGCCTGACCGAGCAGCGACACCTGTTTGTCGGTGTACACCGCCGGATAGGTCATCACGATGCCCGCCGCCGGATCGGCCAGTTCGATGAGACCGGTGACCACCGCGGCGATCAGATTGGTCGCCGAGTAGAACCGGCCACCGATCACCATCGGCTCCGGATCGCGACTCAGGTCGGCGAAATCGGTGATCGCCGAGGCGAAGTCGTTGATCGCGCCGATGCGCGGGCGTCCCGCGGCGTCGAAAGTGAGTGCGGTGCGCCGTGTTCGCACCGCCGGTTTGGCCGTATCCTCGGCGACGACCGCCGAAATCGCATTGACCGCACCGATACTCAAGCCCAGACCTCTGGTCATGTTTTTGCTATCCCGTCAACGCACCGTGACCACGTCCAGCACGCGAGCGCACCATGTGGCCGCGGTCGTCTTCCAAACAGCTCGCACAGATTAACTGGGCCATGGCCGAATTGCTGCGTGATTGATACGAAAGACGGGACTTTAGACCCTAGTTGAATGATCGACGCAGGTGAGCGGGCTTGCGGACAACCGTCCAGTCCCCTCGACGCGCGGAATCGCCTGACAGACGCCGAGATTCAGCTACTCACGAGTAATCACCTGACGCGTCGTCAAAATACATTCTTGCGGTTTGCTTTGACCGAATTCGAATGCACTTACCGGCCGGTAATCAATTCATTTGATGCCCACAAGATTCCACAGACCGGTAAATGCGAATCGGCAGCGAGAAGTACCCACTCCCCTTTTCCATGACATGTCAATGCCACGGCGGATACCCGCCAGCACCCCTGACCCACCCTCGGTTGACTCGAAGCACGGAGGCACCGAAGCGGTCCGCCTCCGGGGACCAAGGCAGAGAAGGGATCTCAGGGCGAGCGGGCCGCCGAGGAGATCTGAATCTGACCGGCGTGTTCCGCGGCTTGCGCCACCAGGTCCCGGCGATCATCACCTCCGGCGGCGGCGCGATCCTCAACAACGCCTGCAACCTCGGCGTGGTCGGGATGTCCTCGATGGGTGGCACACCCGAGGGCGAGGCCGCGATCGTGGCGCTGCACCCGATCGGGCGGATCGCGCGGCCGGAGGAGATCGCGGCGCTGTGCGCGTTCCTGCTCAGCGGCGAGGCCTCGTTCGTCACCGGCGCGGCGGTCGCGGTGGACGGCGGCTTCACCGCGCGCTGAGTACGACGAAGGCCCGCGCCGTCCTCCCAGTGGACGGAGCGGGCCTGCGACGTACTACGTCAGCCGCGCGCGAGCAGACGCTTGAACGAGCTCGGCTTGGGCACCGCGGCCCCGCCGACGCGTGCCTGGGGGCGGCGGGTGCGCACCAGGCGGTCGAACTCCCGCGCGTCCCGCACGGGCTCGCGCAGCGTGCCCGCGTTGAAGTCCGCCGCGAGTTGCTGGACGGTCTCCTGCGCGCAGGACTTGTTGGTGCCGATGAACCCGGTGGGACCACGCTTGATCCAGCCGGTCACGTACGTGCCGGGCACGACCTCGCCGCCGGGGGCGGTCAGGACTCGACCCTGCGCGTTCGGGATGACACCGCGCGCGTCGTCGAAGGGCAGATCCTTGGTCGGCACCCCGCGGTAGCCGACCGAGGTGAGCACGACACCGGCCTCGAGCAGGTCGATCTCGCCGGTCGGCACCGCGCTGGTGCGGCCCGACTCGTCGGCGACCAGCTCGTTGCGCTCGACCCGCACGCCCGTCACCGCGTCGGTGCCGACGATCTCCACCGGCGAGGACAGGTAGCGGAACACGATGCGCCGACGCTCACCGAACGGACGCTGCGCGACGCTGTGCAGCAGGCGCAGCTTCTGCTCGACCTTGTACGGCAGATCGGCGGTGACCTCGGGCAGCTCGCCGTCGATCGCGATGTCGATGTCGGCGGCCAGCAGACCGACGAACTCGGGCACCGTGAACGCCGACTCGGCCGGGCCACGACGGCCCAGGATCACGACCTCTTCGATCTTGCTCTCGCGCAGCGCCTTCAGCGCGTAGGGCGCGATGTCGGTGTTGGCCAGGGTGGCCGGATCGACGGTCAGGATGCGGGCCACGTCGAGGGCGACGTTGCCGTTGCCGACGATCACCACCCGCTTCTGGTCCAGGTCGAACTGGTCCTCGGCGTGGTCGGGGTGACCGTTGTACCAGGCCACGAAGTCGGTGGCCGAGACATTGCCCGCCAGACCCTCACCCGGGATGCCCAGCTTGCGATCCGAGGACGCGCCGACGGCGTAGATCACGCCGTGGAAGTGCTCGAGCAGCTCGGCGTGGGTGATGTGCTTGCCGATCTCCACGTCGAGGTAGGTCGAGAAGTCGTCCTGCTCGGACATGATGTCGAACAGGTCGGCGACCTTACGGGTGCGCTTGTGATCGGGTGCGACACCGAGCCGGGCCAGGCCGTAGGCCTGCGGCAGCCGGTCGAACATCGTCACCGAGACACCGGCCTGGGTGAGCAGTTCGTCGGCGGCGTACATCGCCGACGGGCCGGAGCCGACCACCGCGACCCGCAGCGCCGCGCGCCGGGTGTCGATGGCGGGCGGCATCACCGGACGGGCCAGCGTGGGCCGGTCGCGCTGCACGCGGTAGAAGTCCGCGTTGATCTCGATGAACGGCTTCTGCTCGTGGGTCAGCTTCTTCGACGAGGTGATCGCGTCGACGGGGCAGGCCGTGGCGCAGGCGCCACAGTCCACACACGCCGCCGGATCGACGTAGAGCATCTCCGCGGTCAGGAAGTCCGGCTCGTCGGGAGTCGGGTGGATGCAGTTGACCGGGCAGGCGTAGACGCAGGACGCGTCGCTACAACACGACTGCGTGACGACATAAGGCATGGGTGACCGTGCCTCAGGCCACTGCGTGCTTGACGGAGCGCTTGGGCTCCGAGCGGTAGCGGCTCGACGGGCCGTCGATGCCCAGCAGCTTCCACAGCCGCTTGGCGACCGGGTTCATCAGGCCGATCTCCTCGGCGAGCGCGCGCACGTCGATGAAGTAGTCGGCGAAGACCTGCTTGGCCTCGGCGGAACCGTAGAACAGCTCCTTACGGACGTCCTTCGGCATGTCGAACTGCTTGAAGAACGACTTCGGCGGGGTCGCGATGGCGCGGCCGAGGATGAACATGATCGTGGGCATCGCGAGCGAGAGCACGAACTTGTTGAACGGCCGCTGCGCGGGCACGTTCTTCTTCAGGAACTCGTGGGCGAAGGAGATGTGGCGAGCTTCCTCGGCCACGTGGATCGCCATCACGCCGCGCATGATCGGGTGGATGTCGTCACCCGAGCGCAGGATGTCCTTCTGGATGTGGTCGATCGGCTCTTCACCGGCGAGCACGGCCATGAAGAAGAAGTTCGGCAGCAGCGCGCCGCCCGGGGAGGCCAGGTGGCGCAGCTGACGCACGAGCGGGTTCATACCCGGCACGTCGGCGACGCGGTTGACCATCTCCTGGAACATCAGAGTGTGGTTGTGCTCTTCGATCATCTCGTGCGAGCAGTACCGGAACTCCGGGTCGTTGTTCTTCAGGTTGAAGATGTGCTGCATCATGCCGATGATCAGGATGGCCTCGAACTGCAGGCCGACCTTGGCGACATTGGCCTGGCGGACCTTGCCGATCTCGATCTTCTTGTCGAGCGGCAGCGCCTGGTACCAGGGGTGGCGCCCGATCGGGTCGGCCGAGGTGACCAGGACCCAACGCTCCGGCTTGCAGTCGGGGTCGAAGTCCGGGTTGTCCCAGTCGATGTCCTCGAACGGGTCGAAGTGGCGGTTGACCGACGCCTCGGACAGCATCAGCAACTTCTCGGCGTACGCCTGAGCCTCCGCGACTACGGGATCGACGTCAGGGGTGGTGGGCGCAGACATCGTCGTCACTGCCTCTCCTCAAGGGACGTTTACTGTTTCCAATAGTTACACCTACGAGGAGTCACGTCAACTCTGCTGACGTCTCGAATCCGCTCCTTCGGCGCGTCGAAACCGTGTCCGAAAAAGCTACTCACCAGTAAAAATGGCTCTACCTGTGACACCGCGTCATGCACAGTCGCGCGCGCCGCGCGGCGAGACGGCGAAAATTCGTTCCGGCCGAGCGCGTCGCGCCCGAAAACGGACCGGCGGTACCGGTTAACCTGCGCCGATTCGGCGGCGACCCGGGCCACCAACGCGACCGAGGCCCCGCGACGCGATGTCGCGGGGCCCCGGTGGCGGGTACGGACGGGTCAGCCCTGCGGCAGATCCGGGATCCGGGTGGCGCGGGCGTAGACCGTCTCGCCCTCGGTCAGCCGCAACGCCGCAGCATCGCCCCGGGTGACCTGGGCGGCGAACTGGTCGCCGGTGGCCGCGTTGCGCAGTTCCAGACGCACCTCGAAGCCGAGGCGCACGATGCGCTCCACGGTGGCCCGGGTGACCCCGGCCGACTCCGCGGTGCCCTCGTGCTCGGCCAGCGCCATGCTCGGGTCACGCCCGATGCGGATGTCGTGCGGGCGCACCAGATGGCCGTTGAGCCGGGCCACCGCGCCCAGGAACGACATGACGAACTCGTTGGCGGGCCGGTCGTAGACGTCCTCCGGCGTACCGACCTGCTCGATCCGGCCCTTGTTCATCACCGCGATCCGGTCGGCGACGTCGAGCGCCTCCTCCTGGTCGTGGGTGACCAGCACGGTGGTCACGTGGACCTCCTCGTGCAGCCTGCGCAGCCAGGTCCGCAGGTCGGTGCGGACCTTGGCGTCGAGCGCGCCGAAGGGTTCGTCGAGCAGCAGCACCTGCGGGTCGACGGCCAGCGCGCGGGCCAACGCCATGCGCTGGCGCTGACCGCCCGAGAGCTGGGCCGGGTAGCGGTGCTGGAAGCCGTCGAGGCCGACGATGCCGAGCAGCTCGTCGACGCGCTTGTCGATCTCCTTCTTGGGCCGCTTGCGGATGGTCAGCCCGAAGGCGACGTTGTCGCGCACGGTCATGTGCTTGAAGGCCGCGTAGTGCTGGAACACGAAGCCGATGTCGCGCTTCTGCGGCGCCACGTGGGTGACGTCGTTGCCCGCGATCCGCACGATGCCCGAGTCCAGCGACTCCAGGCCCGCGATCGAGCGCAGCAGCGTGGACTTGCCGGAACCGGACGGACCCAGCAGGGCGGTGAGTTCGCCGGAGGTGATGTCGATGCTGACATCGTCGAGAGCGGCGAAGGAACCGTAGTTCTTGCGCGCGTTGGTCACGGTGATCATTCGGTGCCCCGCTTGCGTTCCAGGAGTGTCATCAGAAGGAGTACGACCAGGGCCATGCCCATCAGCAGGGTGGCCGCGCTGTAGGCGCCGAAGGTGTTGTGGTCGTCGATGTAGCGCCCGTGCACCAGCAGCGTCAGCGTCTGCGATTTGCCGGGCATGGCGGTCGAGACCATGATCACCGCGCCGAACTCGCCGAGCGCGCGGGCCACGGTGAGCACCACGCCGTAGGTCAGGCCCCAGCGGATGGCGGGCAGGGTGATGCGGCAGAAGGTCTGCCAGCCCGACGCGCCCAGGGTGGCCGCGGCCTGTTCCTGATCGTCGCCGATCTCGTGCAGCACCGGCTCGACCTCACGCACCACGAACGGCAGCGTGACGAAGATGGTGGCGATCACCATGCCGGGCAGGCTGAAGATGACCTTGAAGCCGAGGCTCTCCAGTCCACCGAACCAGCCCCCCGCGCCCCACAGCAAGATCAGCGAGACACCGACGACGACCGGCGACACCGCGAACGGCAGGTCGACGATGCCCTGCACCAGGCTGCGCCCGGGGAACTTGCTGCGCACCAGCGCCAGCGCGGTGACCACGCCGAACACCACGTTCAACGGCACCACGATGGCCACGATGATCATCGACAGCTGGAACGCCGAGATCGCCGCGGGCGTGGTGATGGAGTCGATGAACGCGCCGATGCCGCGTTCGAAGGTGCGCACCAGGATGATCACCAGCGGCAGCACCAGCAGGACCAGCAGATACCCCAGCGCGACCGTGCGCAGCGAGAGCCGGGTCAGCAATGACAGCTTCATCGGGCGGCCTCTTCCTTGCGCGCGGTGCGCTCGGCCAGCAGCCGCAGCACGAGCAGGCTGGCGAAGGAGATCACCAGCAGCGCCACCGAGACCGCCGCGGCGTTGATCGGCCGGTCGACCTCGATCTGCTGCTGGATGTACTGCGAGGTCATCTGGGTCTCGCGCGGGATGTTGCCGCCGATGAGTACCACCGAACCGTACTCACCGATCGCCCGGGCGAAGGCCAGGCCGCCGCCGGAGATGATCGCCGGGGTCAGCGTGGGCAGCACGATGCGCCGGAAGGTGACCCAGTTGCTGGCACCCAGCGACAGCGCCGCCTGCTCGACCTCCCGGTCGACCTCGATGAGCACCGGCTGCACCGACCGCACCACGAACGGCAGCGTGACGAAGGCCAGCGCGACGATCAGGCCGGGCTGGGAGGCGTTGAGATGGATGTCGATCGGGCTGTTCGGGCCGTAGAGCGAGAGCAGCACGATCGAGGCGACGATGGTCGGCAGTGCGAAGGGCAGGTCGATCAGCGCGTTGACGATGCCCTTGCCGGGGAATTCGTCGCGCACCAGCACCCACGCGATCAGCGTGCCCATCAGCACGTTGATGATCGCGACCACGACCGAGACGGTGATGGTGATGCGCAGCGAGTCCAGCGCCGAGGGCGCGGTGACCGCGTCCCAGAAGCCGGACCAGCCGTCCTCGAAGGAGCTGACGGTCAGCGCCGCCAGCGGCAGCAGCACGATGACGCTGAGCCACAGCACGGCGACGCCGATGCCGACCGGGCCCACCGAGCCGCTGACCCGCAGCCACGCCCAGCGACGGCCCGCCGGGGTGGGCGGCGTCGTTTTTTCGGGTTCCACGGCACCGCCGGGATCGGGGATGTCCCCGGTCCCGGCGTGCCCACTGCTGTCAGTCACAGTTGTCCAGTATCGCGTGTGCGCTGGGTCACGACCTACTTGGTGGCCTGGTCGTAGATCACCGCGACCTTGCCGGTGCCCTGCGCGAACAGTTCCTTGTCGACCGACTTCCAGCCACCGAGGTCATCGATGGTCCACAGCTTGGTCGGCTGCGGGAAGTCGGCGGCGAACTCGGCGGCGACCTTCGGGTCGACCGGGCGGAAGCCCGCCTGCGCCCAGGCTTTCTGGCCCTCCGGGGTGAACAGGAAGTCGCGGAAGGCGGCGGCCTTGGCCGGGTTCTTGGCGTTCTTGAGCACCGCGACCGGGTTCTCGATCTTGAAGGTGATCGGCGGGTTGATGTGTTCGATCGGGTCGCCGTTGCGCTCGGAGAAGATGGCCTCGTTCTCGTAGCTCAGCAGCACGTCACCGGTGCCCTGCAGGAAGGTCTCGGTGGCCTCGCGACCCGACTTCGGCTGCACCTTGACGTGCTCGGGCGAGATCAGCTGCGACAGGTAGTCCAGACCGGCCTGCGGGTTCTTGCCGCCCTCGCTCTTGGCCGCGTACGGCGCGAGCAGGTTCCACTTGGCCGAACCGGAGCTGAACGGGTTCGGGGTGACGACCTCGACGCCCGGCTTGATCAAGTCGTCCCAGTCCTTGATGCCCTTGGGGTTGCCCTTGCGCACCACCAGGGTGACGACCGAACCGAACGGGATGCCCTTGCTCGCGTCGGCGTTCCAGGTGGACTCGACCAGGCCCGCGTCGACCAGGCGGGTGATGTCGGGCTCGACCGAGAAGTTCACGACGTCGGCCTCGGCGCCGTCCTTGACCTTGCGCGACTGGTCGCCGGAGGCGCCGTAGGACGCCTGCACCTGCACGCCCTTGCCCGCCTCGGTCTTGTTGAACTCGGGCACGACCTTGTCGAAGCCCGGCTTGGGCACGGCGTAGGCGTAGAGGTTGATGGTTCCTCCGCTGCCGTCGGCGGTCGACTCGCCGTCGACCGAGTCGCTGGCACCGCCGCCGCAGGCGGTCAGGGCGACCGCGGCGACAGCAGTGAGAGCGACGGCGGCCGCGCGACGGCGCGAACCGATCCAGGTGTTGCGAGACATCGGGGTGAACCTTTCGGAAAGGACCTGCCCGGCAACGTCGTTCGTTGCGGGAGGACTTGCACATGTCGATCGGTAGACCTGCCGCGCGGTGGATCCGCGGCAGTTGGCGCGACTCGGGCCTGCTGGCCCCCGGAGTACGGACTACGACTGCGAAAGGAAAAGCGCGCGCCAGTCTACTGGGCAGGAACGCGCAGACGTGTCCGGTGGCCGATCATCGACAGAGGATGTCCGCGACCGCGAGGTTGCCGACAGCGATCAACGCCAATTCATGGCGGATCTGCGGGGCGACACTCGACGACACAGGCAGACTGTAGCAGATTGCGACATGATGATTCGAATCGACGAGAGTTCCACACCGAGGGGGGATTTCGAACCATGACCATGGCACCTGACCGGATACGCGTGCGTTTGCCGGAAATCAGCACGCGCGCTTGGGAACACCCGGCGGACCGCACCGCGCTGGTGGCGCTGCGCTCGCTGAGCGGCTTCGACACCGTGCTGCGGGCGCTGTCGGGGCTGCTGCGTGAGCGTCAGCACCGGCTGCTGTACCTGGCGACGGCGGTGCGCGTCGACGAGCGGCAGTTCCGCACGCTGCACGAGCTGCGCGCCGACTGTGTCGACGTGCTCGACGCGGCGACCACGCCGGAGATGTTCGTGCTGCAGGACCCGTCGGTGAACGCCTTCACCATCGGGATGGACCGGCCGTTCATCGTCGTCACCACCGGCCTGCTCGAACTGATGGACACCGAGGAGCTGCGCTTCGTCATCGGCCACGAGCTGGGCCACGCGCTGTCCGGGCACGCGGTGTACCGCACGATGCTCATGCATCTGATGCGACTGTCGGCCTCGGTGGGCTGGATGCCCGTGGGCGGCTGGGCGCTGCGCGCGATCGTGGCGGCGCTGATGGAGTGGAGCCGCAAGTCGGAACTGTCCGGGGACCGGGCCGGGCTGCTGTGCTGCCAGGACGTCGAGGCGTCGGTGCGGGTGCACATGAAGACCGCCGGTGGCGCGTGGCTGCACGAGATGAACCACGGCGCCTTCCTCGATCAGGCCGACGACTACCTGCGCTCGGGTGATCTGCGCGACGGCGTGCTCAAACTGCTCAACCTGGAGCTGCAATCGCATCCGTTCTCGGTGCTGCGCGCCGCCGAACTGCGCCGCTGGATCCAGTCCGGCGAGTACGACCGCGTCCTGGGCGGTGCCTACCCGCGCCGCGAACACGACAAGAACGCCCGCATCAGCGACGAGGTGAAGAACGCCGCCCGCAGCTACCGGGAGAGCTTCGACCAGTCCGAGGACCTGCTGGTCCGCACCGTGCGCGACCTGGGCCGCGATGTCGGCTCCGCGGTCAACACGGTGGGCCAGGAAGTGGGCCGCACCGTCGCCGACCTGGGCAAACGCTTCGACGACTGGCGTAAGAACTAGCCGCCGCACCCGCGACCCAGCCCCGCACCCGCGACCCCGAGGAGCGGCGGCCACGAAGTGGCCGGTCGCGGCCCGGGCCGCCCCCCAGGGGGCCGCGACTCGAGCGCGCCAGCGCTCCAACAAACACACTCACCTCGTGAAGAACCAGGCGATGATCACCAGGACGAGCAGGCCGATGAGCGCGAGCTGAACGCGGGAGCGGGGCATCAGCGGACCCCGCTTCCCACGGTGGGGCGGGGTTGAGCGGGCATCGGGCCGATCACGGGCGGCTCGGGGCTGTCGTCGCGGCGCAGGACGCGGAAGATCGCGCGCAGGGTCCGGTCGAGCAGGAAGGCGATGGCGAAGCTGATCGGGACCATGCCGACCAGGACGACCAGGAACTGCGGAATGAACGGCAGACCGGCTACCCAGAGCTCGAAACCGTCCCACCAACCTGCGATGCTGTGCACGACGCCAGCCTAGCCGTCACGCCCGCGCGGGCCGTGATCGCGCTGGTCACGGAACGACAACCCGCCGCTCGCCCCGGTGGACGAGCGACGCGCCTGCCGTGATGATGGGGTGATGGCGCACCCCGACGATCCGTCCGCGGCCGATCTGCTGCCCATCCTCAGCCCGGTGTCCAGCAGTGGCCGCCGTGGCGCGTTCCCGCCGATCGACGACTACGCCTTCCTGTCCGATTGCGAGACCAACTGTCTGATCGCCAGCAGCGGTTCGGTGGAGTGGATGTGTGTCCCGCGTCCGGACTCCCCCAGCGTGTTCGGCGCGATCCTGGACCGCAGCGCCGGACACTTCCGGATCGGCCCGTACGGCAAGAACGTGCCCGCCGCGCGCCGGTACCTGCCGGGCGGGATGATCCTGGAGACCACCTGGCAGACCGAGACCGGCTGGCTGATCGTGCGCGACGCGCTGGTGCTGGGCCCGTGGCACAACAACGACCAGCGCTCGCGCACCTATCGCCGCACGCCGATGGACTGGGACGCCGAGCACATCCTGTTGCGGACGGTGAAGTGCGTGAGCGGGACCGTCGAGTTGGAGATGAGCTGCCAGCCCTCGTTCGACTATCACCAGGGCGGCACCGAATGGGAGTACACCGGCAAGGTCTACGAGCAGGCCACCGCGCGGGCGATCGGGACGCCGGAGGCGAGCCCCACGCTGGTGCTCACCACCGATCTGCGGCTGGGTCTGGAGGGCAGGGAGGCGCGCGCCCGCACCCGGATGTCGGAGGGTGATCAGGTCTTCGTCGCGCTCACCTGGTCGGAACTGCCCGCCCCGGCCACCTTCGACGAGGCCGCGCAGAAGATGTGGTCGACCGCCGAATCCTGGCGGCGCTGGATCACCCTGGGCGATTTCCCGGATCATCCGTGGCGCAACTATCTGCAGCGCAGCGCGCTCACGCTCAAGGGTCTGACCTACGCGCCTACCGGCGCGCTGCTCGCCGCCGCCACCACCTCGCTGCCGGAAACCCCCGGCGGCCAACGCAACTGGGACTACCGCTACACCTGGGTGCGCGACGCGAGCTTCGCGCTGTGGGGTCTGTACACCCTGGGCCTGGACCGCGAGGCCAACGACTTCTTCGCCTTCCTCGACGACGTCACCACCGGCGAGAACGGTGACGCGCTGCCACTGCAGGTGCTCTACGGCATCGGCGGCGAGCGCCGCATCACCGAGTTCGAGGTGTCCACCCTGACCGGCTACGACGGCGCCGTACCGGTGCGCGTCGGTAACGCCGCCTACGACCAGGACCAGCACGACATCTGGGGCACCATGCTCGACGCGGTGTACCTGCACGTGAAATCGCGGGGCCAGGTGCCGGAGAACCTGTGGCCGCTGCTGGAACGGACCGTGCACGCCGCCATCGCCAACTGGCGCGAGCCCGATCGCGGGATCTGGGAGGTGCGCGGCGAACCCCAGCACTTCACCTCCTCGAAGATCATGTGCTGGGTGGCGCTGGACCGCGGCGCCCGCCTCGCGCTGCTGCACGGGCAGAACGCGCGGGCGGCGGAATGGTTCGACATCGCCGAGCAGATCCGCGACGACGTGCTCGCCCACGGTGTCAACGACGAGGGCGTGTTCACCCAGACCTACGGCGGCGATACCCTCGACGCCTCGCTGCTGCTGGCGGTGCTCACCCGGTTCCTGCCGCCCGAGGACCACCGCATCCGCGCCACCGTGCTGGCCATCGCGACCCGGCTCACCGTCAACGGACTGGTGCTGCGCTACCGCACCGACACCACCGACGACGGTCTGGCCGGGGAGGAGGGCACCTTCACCATCTGCTCGTTCTGGCTGGTCTCGGCGCTGGTGGAGATCGGCGAGCTCGAGCGCGCGACGCACCTGTGCGAGCGGCTGCTGGGCCTGTCGAGCCCGCTGCGGCTCTACGCCGAGGAGATCGACTCGCGCACCGGCAGGCACCTGGGCAACTTCCCGCAGGCGTTCACCCATCTGGCCTTGATCAACGCGGTGACCCACGTGATCCGGGCCGAGGACTCGCGCAACGCGGGCCAGTTCCAGCCCGCGCACACCCCGCCGATGCGCTCCTAGCGCGGGTCAGTAGGTGAGGCGCTCGGCGCGTTCGCGCAGCCCCGCCAGCGTGCGCAGGCCCGCGTCGATCTCGGTGATGCGCAGTTCGCGGTGGTTGCCGTAGCGCTGGCCCGCTTCCTCGGCCGCGCGCAGGGCCTCGTCGGCGGTGCGCGCCACCTCGGCGGCGATCTCGGTGTAGTGGTCGCGCAGCACCCGCTGCAGGGTGCGCAGGCGGGTGCGGGATTCCTTGCCCACCTGGAAGATCACGTCATCGGCCAGGCGGGCGACGGCGACCTTGGCCTCGGCCTGCCTGCGCTGCTTGCGATTTCCGCGGTCGTCCCACAGCGCGTGCACGCCCAGCAGCAGACCCGCACCGGCGGAGTACCAGTTGACCAGGCCCATGTCGAGCAGGCTGGTGGCCAGACCGACCATCAGGATGCCGCCGTAGGAGCCGCGCAGCGCGGTGATCGCCTGCTGTCCCACACTGGATTTCGCGCTCTCTAGCGATTCCAGCGGCTGGACCGGGTCGAGCACCTCCCCCGGATCGGTCAAGCGCAGTTCGGGCAGCGGTGGAGTCCGGTTGTCCGGCGGGAACTTCGCGGCGACCTGTTCGCCGAGTTCGACGGCGCGGTAGTGCGCCATGACGAAGTTCTCCTCGACCGCCTCGCAGATCCGGGCGTCGAGTTCGGTGCCGAAATCGGCCCACTTGCGGGAGGGGTCGGTGCGCGAGATCTCGGCCTCGGCCTCGCGGACCAGGGTGCGCAGCCGGTGCCGCAGATCGTGTTCGATGTCGACGGCGAGTTCGGAGCTGCCGTCGACCAGGGTGACCTGCCAGGTGGCGGTGCGCTGGCGCAGCTGATCGGCCTCGGCCCGCGCCGCGGTCAGGCGCTGGGTGATCTCGGCGCGGCGACGTGGGTCACGCAGGGCGTCGGCCTCGGCGCGCAGGGTCACCGAGAGCTGCTCGGTGACCATGGCGATATCGCGGACCGCGGCCGCGACGGCCACCGAATCCGCCTGGGCGACCACGTAATCCTGCAGGTGGTCGATGAGCTGGGGCACGCCGGATTCGGCGTCGAGCTGCTGGTTGCCGGTCTCGCCCGCGCGCTGGTGCAGCAGCGCCGAGACCGGTGCGACCGCGAAGTTCAGCCCGGCGCCGTCGAGCAGCGCGCGATTGCGGCGCTGGGTCAGCGACCAGTGCGGGTTGCGGTCGATCTTGGTGAGCACGCAGACCACCGACGGACACACCTGTTCGACCCGACGCAGGTAGTCCAGCTGGGACTCGGTGAGTTCGGCGGCGGCGTCGGCGGCGTAGAGCACCACGTCGGCGGCGGCGATCATCGACCAGGCGGCGCCCTCGCGGGCGACCGGACCCGGCGCGTCCATCACGACCAGGCCGTCGGCGAGCAAGCGGCTCGGCTCGGCGAACTCCGCGCGCAGCACACCCAGGGTGGTCAGCGCCGGACCCGGGTTCTGCGGGTCGACGGGCACCCGTTCGACGCGCCCGCGCGGGGCCGACTTGACCAGCGTCGCACTCGGGGTCGGCCCGTATTCGACGATCACCGGCACACTCGGCTTGCCGTCGGTCGCGCTGACCGGGCTGCCGACCAAGCTGTTGACCAGGGTGCTCATCCCCGCCTGCGGCTCACCGACGACGACCAGGCGCACCCGGGTGTCGGTGAGGCGGGCCCGCACCATGCCGAGACGAGCGTCGAGGTCGTCGCGGCCGCCCGAGCGGACCAGCTCCCGCAGTTCGTCGACCAGCGACACGACCGGAGCCATCACATCCGGATGCTTCACCGTCGCGGCCTGCAGTCCGGCTGCGGCAGACAACTGTCCCTCACTCTCGTTGCACGTGCCCGGCCGTATCGCGAAGGCGAGACGCCGTCATTTCAGATGACGAAGTCATACCCATGGTGATCGACGGGAAACACGGTGACCACCGGGTCGACCCCGGCGATACCGGAGTCGAACAACCCGGCCGAAACGCCATGGTAGCCCGCGGCGTGCTGATCGAAGTCGTCGGCGATCGGCTTGGTGCCCACGACCGGGGGTTTCACCGGCGCCAACGTCGTCGGCGGGGCGACCACGGTCGGCGGGGTGACCACCGTCGGGGTGTCGATGTCGAGCGTGGGCTGGGTGTGGGTGGGCTGGGTCGGCGCGGTGTGCGTGGGCTGGGTGGCGGTGGGCACGTCGACCGTCGGGGTGGTCGGCGCGGTCGAGGGCGTGCTGACGCCGCCGTCGGTGGTGCCGGGCGAGGTCGTCGTGCCGCCGGTGTCGGGGGTGGTGGTTCCGCCGGAGGTGGCCGGGGGTGTGACGCCGCCGGAGGTGCCGGGCGGGGTGGTCCCGGTGCCGTCGGGCGTCGTCGGGGTGACCTGGCCGGTCGTGGTCGGCGAGCCGGTGCTGCCGCCGGGGGTGGTGTCCGGCGTCGACGGTGTGCTCACCGTGGGCAGCGGCACCTTCACCGTGGTGGTGGGCAGGTCGATGGTCGGGACGGTCGGGGCCGTGGTGCCCGGCGCGGTCGACGGGGTCGGGGTCTGCGTGCCGCCGGTGGGCTCCGGCGTGACGACCGGCTTGGTCGGCGTCGTCGGGGCGAACAGCCCGGGCACGGCCACGACGGGCGCGGTGACGCCCGGTCCGCCGAGCACGTTGGCGATCGGGCTGGTGGCGGCGTCGGGCTGGACCGTCGTCTGCAGCGGGGTGTTCACGACCGGGCTCACCGCGACCGGGGCGACCGCGGCCGGAGCGACGGCCGGTACGGGTGCGATCGGGGCCGGAGCCGGGGCGGGCGCCTGCGCGAACGGGGTGGCCACCGCCGGAGCGGGGGCGGGAGCGGCGGGCACGGGTGTCGCGGCGGGGCCGACGGGTGCGGGTGTCGCGGCGGGGCCGACGGGTGCGGGTGTCGCGGCGGGGCCGGTGGACGCGCCGGGCAGACCGATCCCCGAGGACGACGAACCGGGCAGGCCGGGTCCACCGGTCGAGGTGCCCGGCAGACCGCCGTTCTGCGTGCCGCCGGTGGTGTCGGAACCGGGGACCTTCAGGCCGCCGCCCAGGTACTGCCCGTAATCGTCGAGCTGGTCGCCGACCTTGCCGACCTGCAGGTCGACCTTCATCTGCGAGGTGAACCACACACCGTCGAGCCCGGCGTGCATGTCGACCTGCCATTCGGAGGTGACCATCGCGCCGAACCCGTCGAACAGGCCATCGAGGTTTCCGATGCCGTCGAACGGGTTGTCCCCGGTGCCCGCCGACCCACCGGGGATACCCGGATTGCCCGGCAGACCGGGCAGGCCGACACCGTCGAAACCGGGGATGCCCATGCCGTGGCCGGGCAGGCCGTCGAAGCCGGGGATACCGATGCCGTGACCGGGCAGGCCGAGGCCCGGCCCCGAGCCGGGGAGGCCGATGCCGGTGTCGGTCTCGTCGTCGGTGCCCGTCCCGGGGCCGGTGCCGAAACTCGGCAGCGACGGCGGATGCGTGGCGGACGGGATGCCGATGCCGGTGGAGGTCTCCCCGGAGCCGGGGATGCGCAGGTCGCGATCGCCGTCGCTGCCCGGAATCCGCGGCTCACCCGGGGACTCGCTGGTGCGCGCGACCATGGTGAGGTCGTGGTCCATCGGCGGCTGCAGCCCACCGAAGGGCGTGTGCGGGGTCACCGGCGCCTCGGGCTCGTAGGCCAGGTCCGGGAAGGTGACGATCGGGCTGGGCACATCCGGGTCCGGATCGGGCGAGACGTGCGAGGACCAGCCCGCGTAGCGACTGTCGGCGGTGCTGGTGCCCGGCGCGTGCTCGGGCGTTGTGCCGTTGGCGGCGACCAGCGCGCCACCGGTCACGTACGCGCCCGCCCTGGCGACCCTGGCCACACCGTTGGCGACCCGATAGGCGGCGTCCCCGCCCGGGGCCTCCGCTGCGCGCGCGGCACCGTCGTCGTCAGGCAGATCACGCGTCATCACAAGCTCCAACACTCGCATCGCTGTTGTTCCCCACCCGATCGAGGCGAAGTGAGAATCATCCAACACTAATTCCGGAACACCGCACTGTCATTTCGACCAGAACGGCCCGTACCACCCTATGGCCAGCAACAGCTTTCGGCGAGCCGCGAAAAACAGGGGGATCCGGATCCCAAGAGAACTCTAACGATTGATCAACAGTGCGTGAAGATCGGCTGCTCAGCGTCGGTTCCACCGACCGGACAGGTCGGCGAAACCCCACGTCAGGAGTCATCATGACCGTATCCCCGACCCCTCGCCGCGTGCTCGCCGTGCCCGGCGCCGCCCTGTGCACCGCCGCCCTCGGCGGGGTCGCCACCGCCGACCCCGGTGCGCCCGGGCAGACCGTGACGACGTGCGGCGCCCCCGACACTGCGGGCGCGCGGTTCCACCGTGCCGTTCCCGCCCAGCCGGGCGCCGACGGCGACTTCTCCCGGACCATCGTCATCGAGCGCGGCCCCGGACCCGAGTCGGTTCCGGCGCAGCGGCTGCCCGGTGGCGAGGAGGGCACGCTGTGCCTGCGCCTGGCCCCCGGTGACGCGCCGGACGGTGCCCCGGCGGTCGTACTGCCCGCGGGCGCCCACGCTGACCGGCGCCGACGAGTGATCGCACTAGGGTGAGCGGATGACCGGACAGCAGATCTTGGTCGTCGACGACGAGGTCCGCGTACTCGCGTCGCTGCGTCGCGGCCTGGAACTCTCGGGCTTCGACGTCATCACGGCCGGTGACGGCGCGGCGGCGCTCGCCCTGGTGCGCTCGGCCGCGCCCGACGCCATGGTGCTCGATGTGAACATGCCCGAGCTCGACGGTGTCGGGGTGGTCACCGCGCTGCGCTGACGACTATCTCACCAAACCGTTCGACCTCGGCGAGCTCGTCGCCCGGCTGCGCGCGCTGCTGCGGCGCAGGCCGGTGACCGGCGGTGGTGCGACGGTGCAGGTGGGCGCGGTGGTGATCGATCCGGTGGGCCACCGGGTGACGGCGGGCGGCGAACCGGTCGAGCTCACCAAACGCGAGTTCGAGCTGCTGGCGATGCTGGCCCGCCATCCCGAGATGGTGCTGGGACGCGAGCAGATCCTGCCACCGTCTGGGGCTACGACTTCAGCACCGACACCAATGTGGTCGACGTGTTCGTCTCCTACCTGCGGCGCAAGCTGGAGGCGAACGACGTCGCCCGGGTGGTGCACACGGTGCGCGGGGTCGGTTTCGTGCTGCGGGACACCCCGTGAGGGGCTCGTGGTCGTTGCGCACGCGGGTGGCGCTGGTGTCGGCGGCGGTGGCCGCGCTGGTCGCGATCACGCTGGGCTTCACCTACGCGGCGCTGTTGGCGGTGGCGGGCAGCCGTCAGCTGGACCAGACGGTCTCGACCATGCGCGTGCAGGTCGCCGCCGACGACGGACTGTTCCCGCCGGTCCCGATCACCGCGGCCCCCGCGCGGCCCCTCGATCCGGCGGACACGATCGTCGTCCCGGATACCGCGCTGGCACCGGTCCAGGGCGCGCCGGGACTGATCGTGAAACTGCGCGCCGACCGCGAACTGGTCGACGCCGCGATCACCCGGATGCTGGCCAGATTGGAGACCGCGCACGGCGAGACCCGTCAGGCCCTGGCGAGTGCCCGCGATTTCGCCGCCGTCTGCGCGCACGAACTGCGCACCCCGCTCACCGCGATGCGCACCGACCTGCAGGTGCTCGCCGGTCCCGACCTGCCCGCCGACCAACGCGGCGCGGTCCTGGCCGACGTCCTCGCCGCCGAGAGCCCGGTGGCGTCCTGCTCATCGTCACCAACGCGGTCGCCAATGCCGTGCACCACGGCGGGGCCACCGAGATCGCCGTCGCCGCCCGGCGCGCGGGCACCTTCGTCGAGATCACCGTCGACGACAACGGCACCGGTCTGCCGAACCACCTCGCCGCCACCGCGTTCGACCGCTTCGTGAAACGGCCCGGCTCCCCGGGCTCCGGCCTCGGTCTCGCCCTGGTCCGCCAGCAGGCCGAATTGCACGGCGGCACCGCCGAACTCACCGACAGCCCGCTCGGCGGGGCGCGCCTGTGGGTGCGCCTACCCGCCGAGTCGAGCTGAGGGCTACTTGCCCTTGGGCTTGTCGGAGGCCGCGTCCGAGGACAGCGCGGCCACGAAGGCCTCCTGCGGCACGTCGACCCGGCCGATGGTCTTCATGCGCTTCTTGCCTTCCTTCTGCTTCTCGAGCAGCTTGCGCTTGCGGCTGATGTCACCGCCGTAGCACTTGGCCAGCACGTCCTTGCGGATGGCGCGGATGTTCTCGCGGGCGATGATCTTGGAGCCGATCGCGGCCTGGATCGGCACCTCGAACTGCTGACGCGGGATGAGCTCGCGCAGCTTGGTGGTCATCTTGTTGCCGTAGGCCTGCGCGGCGTCCTTGTGCACGATGGCACTGAACGCGTCGACCGCCTCGCCCTGGAGCAGGATGTCGACCTTGACCAGCGCCGAGGACTGCTCGCCTGCCTCCTCGTAGTCGAGCGAGGCGTAACCACGGGTGCGCGACTTGAGCGAGTCGAAGAAGTCGAAGATGATCTCGGCCATCGGCAGCGTGTAGCGCATCTCCACGCGCGTCTCCGACAGGTAGTCCATGCCCAGCAGCTCGCCGCGGCGGCTCTGGCACAGCTCCATGATGGTGCCGACGAACTCGCTCGGCGCGATCACGGTGCACTTGGTGACCGGCTCGAAGGTCTGGCGGACCTTGCCCTCGGGCCAGTAGGAGGGGTTGGTGACGATGTGCTCGGCACCATCCTCCATGACCACCCGGTAGATCACGTTGGGCGCGGTGGAGATCAGGTCGAGGCCGAACTCGCGCTGGAGCCGCTCGCGGGTGATCTCCATGTGCAGCAGTCCGAGGAAGCCGCAGCGGAAGCCGAAGCCCAGCGCCACCGAGGTCTCCGGCACATAGGTCAGCGCCGCGTCGTTGAGCTGCAGTTTGTCCAGCGCGTCACGCAGGTCGGGGTAGTCCGACCCGTCGACCGGGTACAGGCCCGAGTAGACCATCGGCCGCGGTTCCTGATAGCCCGCCAACGCCGCGGCGGCGCCGTCGCGGGCGGAGGTGACGGTGTCACCGACCTTGGACTGACGCACGTCCTTCACGCCGGTGATCAGATACCCCACCTCGCCGACGCCCAGGCCCTGGGTGGGCTTGGGTTCGGGCGAGACGATGCCGATCTCGAGCAGCTCGTGCTGCGCGCCGGTGGACATCATCTTGATCTTCTGGCGCGGGGTGAGCTTGCCGTCGACCACACGCACGTAGGTGACCACGCCGCGATAGGTGTCGTAGACCGAGTCGAAGATCAGCGCGCGGGCCGGGGCCTCGGCGTCGCCGACCGGCGGCGGGACCTCGGCGATCACCTTGTTGAGCAGCGCGTCGACACCCACACCGGTCTTGCCGGAGACCCTCAGCACATCGTCGGCCTCGCAGCCCACGATGTGCGCGATCTCGGCGGCGTAGCGGTCCGGGTCGGCGGCGGGCAGGTCGATCTTGTTCAGCACCGGGATGATCGCCAGATCGCGTTCCATCGCCAGGTACAGGTTCGCCAGCGTCTGCGCCTCGATGCCCTGGGCGGCGTCGACCAGCAGGATCGCGCCCTCACACGCCTCGAGCGCCCGCGAGACCTCGTAGGTGAAGTCGACGTGGCCGGGGGTGTCGATCATGTGCAGGACATAGTCCTCGCCGTCGACGTTCCAGGGCAGGCGCACGTTCTGCGCCTTGATGGTGATGCCGCGTTCACGCTCGATGTCCATCCGGTCCAGGTACTGGGCACGCATCGCGCGCTCCTCGACCACACCGGTCAGCTGCAGCATCCGGTCGGCCAGCGTCGACTTGCCGTGGTCGATGTGCGCGATGATGCAGAAGTTCCGGACTCGCGACGGATCGGTGAACGTCGTGTCGGCAAAGCTAGGCACGGGGCTCCTGGTCACTGATGGGAATCGGCGTTGTCCATGATCCCACGGAGCTACGCGGCCTCGCCCCGCAGGTCCGATCCCATCCCATTCTCATCCCATCGCTGCGCGGTGATGTCGCGAAGTGCTTCGTCCATGTCTTCGCGCAGTGCGTCGTCTTGACCGGGCCACAGGTGGACATAGACCTTCCATGTCATATTCGGAGAGGAGTGTCCTAGAAGTTCGCTGACGGTCTTGACGTCCCGCCCCTTGAAGATGAGGCGCGAGGCGAAATAGTGGCGCAGGTCGTGCCACGACCACTCCGTGCCGAGCCCCGCTTTCTCGCATGCTCGTCGGAAGTTGCCACCGAGCAAAGTGGCGTACCAGCGTCCACCGCGCGGGGCCGCGAAGATCAGTCCACCGGGACCGCGACTGTGGGCATCGTCCGCCAGATACGCGGCGAGGGTCTCCACAGCGGACTTGGACAACGGGATGGTGCGGCGCGAAGACAGCGTCTTTGGCGTGACCGGCTCCCTCTTGGGGCTGCGCGCGGCCTGCTGGACTACGTTGAGTTCTCGCCGCACGAAGTTGACATCCTGCACACGAAGGCCAGCAACTTCGCTGACCCGCAGGCCGGTCAGCGCGCTCACCAAGATCATGATGGAGACGGTCTCGGACGCATGCTCCCGCACGCGGCTGATGAGCGCTGGCGTGAGTAGCTCCGTCGCGGTCGGCCCCTTCAGACCCTCCTCGTAGTCGTCGCCGTCGAGCCTGAACTTCCTGGCCGCGTTCTTGACGATCAGCTCATCGTCCACTGCGATTTGCAGAAGAGTCGTCAGATGCTGGAGATACAACGACACCGTCGAAAGCTGGAGAGCCTTTCCGTTGCACCAGGGCCGACCGGTGAGGAGTAGATCCGTCCAATCGCGGATATCACTGCGTTGAACCTGCGCCAGGCTGAGCTTCGCTAGCGGACCGAGGTTATTGATGAACTGCTGCCGAGCCTTATAGGTGCCATCTTTGCGAGCACGGTCCCGCCACTTCTCGGCGTAGGTCTTGACGTTCTGTTTACCGAGGTCAGGATTGACATACTCACCGTCACGAAGCTTCGCCTCGATCTTGCTCTTGAAGTACTCGGCAGTGTCTGGGATATCAAAACGACCTCGCTTGTCGAAGGTTTTCGAGTCAGGTACCCCGTTCTGATCCTCCCAACGAACGATGTATCGCTTTACCTTCTTCTTCGGACCACCGCGCGGGCCCATCATGATTTCACGGACCTGAATACTTGCCATCTCCACACTTTCTGGATCGAATTGCCTTCCGCACCCCTAGGCCGGGGCGGCAGCAAAACTATTGAATGCCAACCGACCATCCGTCTACCGAGAAAAGTTAGCCAACAGGTAGCTGAACGTCGTCCCTGCGAACACGATCCGACCCCCCGTAGACCTATCGTCGTAGGGGGGTCGGAGATTCCGGTCTAAACCGAAAACGAGTGCCCTTATGCAGCTCGCCGAGTGCGGCTAGTTTTTAGGAGATCCTGCTCCCACTCTTCGATGTCACTCAGCCGATATCGCCGGTACCGACCGACCTTTATGTAGTTCGGGCCTTTTCCGGCTGACGCCCATACGGAAATCGTCTTCACCGGGACCTGAAACCGCCGGGCCAGATCTTCGGTGGAGAGCCATACCTCATCGGCGGTCATAAAACCGCTTCCTTCGCGACTCGATTCGCTCGATACGACCGCCGGAGAGTTTTGAGGCGGCGCCGGACGGTCTCGACGTCCGCCGACTGAGATCGAAGACCGAAACGTTGCCGTCGGGGATGGGTGTTCATTTCATACCTGAGATGTGCGGATTTGATGGCATCGATCGCGCGCGAGATCCCAGGCAGCGGACACGTCGATCAGGCAAGCCGCTGCCGCCCTCAGCTTGGAAGCGACTAGGCGACATGACGACGGACGTTGGCCTGGGCGATTTGCCGTCGAAGTTTCGCTTCGGCTCGCAGTCGGTCTTCCCACGCGACGATGTCGGCCAGCGCATAGCGGCGAATACGGCCCGGCTTGATGAAGTCGGGACCGGTGCCGTTGTACGCCCAGCTGTCCAGCGTGCAGACCTCGACCTTGAGACGTAGTGCAACTTCCTTGCTCGTCAGCCAGATGTCGTTGGTGTTGTCCATTGCCTGTTTCCTTCGTTGAAGTGGCAGCCGGGTGACGCCCTGTGAGCCAGCTCGGACTGAGCGCGCTCCACGACACGGGCGTGACATCAGGGGTCTGACCTGCGGCCACCTGTCGCTACACCGCCATAGTACGTATCTAAGTGCATATTTACAACCGACAAACTACACATCATCTGCACTACAAGTGTGTAGTTCTACGCGCCTTCCGCTGGATATGACGGACGTAACTACAGATCGACCGACCGTGAAGTACACACTCAAGTCATGTAGTATCGACAGCAATGCGGGTGTAGCAGCATGTTCTGCGAGCCCTTACTACACAGAGTCGAGGCGATGACTACGCGATACCCCGAGTACCTGGGCCAGGTAGTGCAGGCGCGGCGTACAGAGCTAGGCATGTCCAGGCAGGCGCTTCACGCGGCTACCGGACTGAACCCAAGGACTATCGAGAAGATCGAAAGCGGCAAGGCCGGGATTCTGCGCGACAACACGCTGCCCAGGCTGGACGCGGGGCTGAAATGGAAGGGCGGCTCCGCATCGAATGCCTTCACCAAGCGCCTACCCCCGGAGGTCATCGACAGCACCGACGCGCCGCAGCCGACGTCGAAGGTGCTCTACGTTCCGATCCCGGCCAACTTGTTCCAGGACACAGTGGGGATGGCGCAGAGGGTGACCGAGGTCGCGGGTGATGATGAACGTCTTGCACCGCTGGTCGACGGCATGAACACCATCGCTGACCGCATGCTGAGGGCGTGGACCATCGCCGACATCGAGCACCAGCGCTTCGACGGGACGCTGAGCGAGGCCACCATCGAGATGCTGTTGGGCCACTATCTGCGCCGCGAGCCGCAGGCGCCCACCGCCGACGATCAGACGGAGTTGTTGTATCTGCGCTGGCTGCTGGGGCGCCTGCCGGAGTCGGCGTCCGAGCGCGCCGAGGAGTTCGCGCAGCGGTGGTCACAGACGGAGCGGACACTTTCGGGAACCCGACGGATCAACCGGTGAGGACCCTCATGACACTGTCGTTGGCTGGGAAGATCGACCGCATGATCGCCTATTCGCACCGATGGGACGAACCGGCGATGAACAACGAGCAGATCGCCGCCGCGCTGACCGAGGCTCTGGGGCGCGCGGTGACTCCCGACGAGATCGCGGCTTTGCGCGCCGGTTCGGTCCTGGAGGTGACGCCCGAGGTAGCGGAGGCGCTATGTGCACTGTGCGGTGTCACCGATACGGCCTACCTGCTGCCGGTCGGGGACGAGGATGTGGATATCGACTTGCGGCTACAGCTGTGGACCCTGGCGCGTGACCGCGGGGTACAGCACGTTGCGGCGCGAGCGCTGACCCGCGACAAGCTCAGGGAGCTGATCGCCGATCTGCGTGCGCTTCCTGCCCGCAAGCGGTAAATCCAGCCCCTGCCCTGGTCATTCGATGCGGCGGAATCCGATTTTCAGGTTCGCCGGGCGTAGCGTCAGATTCTCCTCGACGTCGAGTTCGCCGTGTGCGGTGAGTTCGTAGTCGCGCACCAACGAGGCGACCAGCAGTTTCGCTTCGTGTAGCGCGAAAGCCTGGCCGATGCACGCGCGCGGGCCGGTCCCGAACGGTCGATAGGCCCAGGGCTTGGGCCGGAATCCACCCAACCAGCGATCGGGGCGGAACTCGTTCGCGTCGCTCCCCCACACGGCCGGATCGCGGTGCACCGCCAACAGCAGCACGAAAACCCATTCGCCTGCGGCGATGGGGAATCCGCCGAGGGTGGTGTCTTGGCGGGCTTCGCGGAAGAATCCCGGCGCGACAGGCCATAGCCGTAGCGCTTCGGCGATCACTGCGTCGGTGACCTCGAGCTTGGCCACATCCTCGTAGGCGATGCGGCCGTTGGTGGTGAGCGCGGTGGCCTCAGCGCGTACCCGCGCGGCCAGCTCCGGGTCATTGGCCAGGAAGTGCGTGACGAAGGCCAGTAGGTTGCCGGTGGTCTCGTGCCCGGCGACGAAGAGAGTCAGGACTTGCTCGATGAGGTTGTCATCGGGCAGCGCCGATCCCTCGACGGGGTACATCATGCGGTCGAGCAGATCCGGGTACCGCTGGCCGGACTGTCGCCGTTCTTCGATCACCTCGGACACCACGCCCTTCATGAACGCGACGTCCAGGTTGTTCTGACGCGCGCGCTTGCCGCCGGTGAGCTTGCCCACCACCGGAATCGCCGATTCCTGGGCGTAGGCGAACACTCGTGTGAGCGCGTCGGCAAACGGGTTTCGGCCGTTCTCGCGGTCGGTGAATGCGCTGACAGAGTAGCCGAACCCAGCCAGCCCGATCGCCTCCAGCGCGGCATCGCCCATCATCGCGGCGGTGTCATCGACGGTGCGGCCCTGCCCGAGCCACTGCGCGGTCTGCTCCGCCACATCGACGAAGGCGGCATGGTAGTCGGCGAGGGCGGCGGGCACGAATCCCTGAATCAGCGCCTCGTGGCCACGTTTCCACTCGAGTGAATCGTTCGAGGCGGTGAACAGACCGTTCCCGGCGATGGCGCGCAGCTTTTCGTACGGGCGGGCGAAATGGCGCTGCCAGGACTTCTCGTCGATGACCTCGCGCATGAGGTCCGACGACCCGGCGAAGGTCAAATGGATGCCGCCGACGAACGTGCGCCGATACAGCGGCCCCAGCTGGCTGAACTGCCACAACGTCTTCTGGTTGGGTCGTTTGCGATCCATACCCAGCACATCACCCAGGATCGGCACCCGCCTAGGCGGATGCGGAATACTCTGCGGCGCAGTAGATTTCATCATCGTCATACGGATACCTCTCTGGGATGCGGTTCTGTGGCTCGGTCAGGGCCGGGACGGGTCCTGCTCCATTGACGAGCGATCTTGAGTACGAACGCCTCGTTTCCCACCCACTCCGGCGCGTTCGCGCCCTGGTGGAGATGGCCCTCGACGCCCGCGTCCAGGGCGGCGCGCAGCGCCTGGCACACCTGGGACGGGTCCGGGTGCGGGCCCAGACCGGCGAGGTAGGGGGCGGCAGAGATCATCGTGTCTTCGATCTCGATGCGCATGCGGTGCTCGGTCACCTGGGGGAACGCCTTGCGCGCCTTGACGTGCAGGCGCATTTCCGGGCGAGCGTCCATCATGTCCGTCCACATCGGCTCGAGAACCGCGATATTGCGCGAGGCAGGGTCTCGGCGCAGCCGGATCGCCAGGGACGTGGCGATCGAGGGCAAAGCCAGCAGCATCAGCAGCGCCACCGGGGCCAGGAAGAACAGATCATTGCTGACCGCCCGGTCGACGGTGAGGTCGTCCAGTACTCCTGCGCTGATCAACCAACCGGTGAGGATTCGAGTCCAGGCGTCGATCTGGGAGAAGGCGATACAGAGGATGAGGACACCCGCGAATGCCGCGCGTGCGAGGCTCTGGCGCCAGTGCCACACCAAACTCACGGCGGTGACCAGAATCATCAGCTCGGCGAGAACGGTGGGCAGCGAATAGGTCGTCATGTAAACCCCGGGTCGCCATCCCGAAAGCTCCTCAACCGCGATATTGGCCGTGCGTGCAGGGGCCGAGATCCACGCCAGCGCGACGACGAGCGCCGCGACGCCGACCCAGATCAGCACTATGGTGCTGTCGCGCACGGGTTTTCGCGCGTGCCACAGCAGTCCTATCCACACGAGAGCGCCGGCCGCACACAGTGCAGCCGCGTGGGTGGCAAGGCGAATGTCAGCGAGCGCGATCCAGCGCGTCAAAACCGATTGAACAGCCCGGTCCCGCAGCAGCGCAGTAATCCAGAACGACACCGCCAATGCCGCCAATGCCCAGTCCATGCTCAGGCGTTCGATAAGCACCGTCATGCGGGCCACGACCACGACGGCGATCCAGATCAGCAGCGCCGCCGCGACCGGTTCGGACAGCAAGGACGTGGCCTCGGCGACGAGTAACGGGCTGGGGCTCATCGCCACATCAGTTCGATTACAGATGCCGCGCGGTGGCGCGCACCGCTGATGTCGTCGGGCCGACCGCGGCTCATCCCTGCGAGGTGCGTTCCCAGCCATTCGGCTTCGCGCTCGGCTGTGGAGTCGAAGTGGCTTCGGTGCATGATCTCGCGGACTCGCTGGGGGTCCAGGCCCTCGGACAGCAACGAGTCGGTCACCTCGTACTGGTCGTCACCCCGGTGTTCGAGCAGGACGTGACCGAACTCGTGCATGATCTCCTGCCGCTGCCCGCGAGGCGATCGCGCGGCGTCATACTTGACGACAAGCTCGTCCTGCGTGACCCACAGGGCGCCACATCGCGACACCGACGGCACATGCACCCGCCATGGGGCCAAGACGATCCGCTTGCCGAGACGACCGGACAGGTACCTCGTGAACTCCCCTACCGTCCACGGCGGTGTCAGCGGGATTCCATCCAAGATCCTCTGTAACCGGCTCTCATCCACCGCAGTCCCGACCTCCGAAGTCCTGTACACGATCTCCATCTGTGCACCCAGCAGCGCACGCGTATAGAAGCGACCGTTCAACTAATAGCTCCCCAACATAATAGCTGGTACATAGCCGACGCACCTGGCCCTGTCTACAGCAGAAGCCCCGCCACAGAGCAAGCCGACGAGTTGATGCGATCACGACACCCCAGTGATGAGCTGGCAATGTCCGCTCGAAAGCCGCGACGACGACCGGCGAATCAGCGTGCGAGATGTCACACAGTTGGTCACGGTTTCGATCCCGCATCACGGAGCCACTGGCCGCCCCCGGCTTCATTTCGGTTTCGATACTTCCGATTCGTGATCTATCTCACGAGATCAAAGGCGATCGAGCCTGATCGAAGTTGGTCGTAGTAGGCCATGCCGGCTAGTTGCTATTACTTCGATTTACCACTCTGAGCTGTGCATTGTGCGGTTGCCCCAGTCCATTTACCTTCATCTCGCGGCCGGAAATCGGTCGCTGAGCTGCAAGTGAGGGAGAAGTGCCGATGTGGGAGCGACCTGGTCGACAGGCCGCCGACTAGGCAGTCGCCCGCATGCCGCCGCGCGGCGCAACCAGCGGTCGGCGAATGCGATTCCGCGCGGTCACCGGATGACCCGCAGGACCAATTCAGCGCACATCCAGCCCTGGAATCGCCATGCCCACTTGCCTTTTGAATGGAGCATAAACATGTCCACAGTTCCGACAATGAGTGTGCACGTAGAATTTCCTGGCGGCGCACGATTTTTCTACGATTTGCCCGCCGTTGAGGTGGAGGAGTTCGTGCTTGCGGCCCGCCGAGTCGGCGCGTCCGCGAGCATCGTGGGCAAGTCGTCCCCGCGCGTCCTGTCGAGCGTGGACGGGCGGGCCGCCGCATGACCGCGAACAATGTCGGACCAGATGCCGACCGCACTGCACCGACCTGGGATTGCGCCGTCGCGCACGGGGAGAAGTATGCCCGGATGACGGGAATGCTCGGATCGGGCACCGGTCTTGTGCGGGTCGCGATGACCTCGGCGGTAGCAGCGACGATTGTCCTGGCCGCGAACTCGGCGTTGGCCCAAGCCGCGCCGACTCAGCAGCCCGGTCTTGCTGGTCCTGCAACAACGCAACCGGGTTTCGAGACCCGACCGACCGCTCCGGTTCCTCCTCCTGCCGAGCAGTCCCCGTTGGGCAGGGTGATTCCCGCGCCCGCACTGCCGAGCGATCCGAGTCAGTATCGCGACCCGCGACCGTCCACCGATCAGGGAACTGGCCCTGCGCTACCTCAGCAGCCCTCGAGCCCGCAGCGACTACACCAGCCCGCGCCAGAACCGAACCTGCCGGTCGTGGTGGAGCCCGCGCCGATCCCGGTCGAGCCGCCGAAGGTGATCACTCCTCCTGCTCCGGACAAACTCGGGCTCGGTGATCTGACCATCGACCGCCCGGACTGGGTGCCCGCCGATGTGGCGTGGAAGATCAACGGCCACGTGGCCCTCGCCCAACGCGACACCAACGCCGCCCTGCAATCTGCGGGGATCAGTGCCTCCCGCGCCGACGTCATGTCAACCGCGATGGTCCTGGGCGGAGCGAGCGGACTCGGCATCGGCGCAATCACTCTGGGTGTTCCCGCTGCCGCGATCGGAGCGGTCGGCGGCGGTGTCGTCGGAGCTGCGGTCGGCGGTGCGGCCGGTGCCGCGGCAGGCACGCTGGTCCCGCTGCCCATCGTCGGTGTCGTCCCCTCCGCAGTGGCGGGGACCGCGCTGGGCGCGGCGGCCGGCGCAGCGGTCGGCGCTGCGGCTCTCGGCGTCCCCGCCGCAGTTGCCGGTGGTGTGGCTGGCGGGGCAGTTGGCGCTCTGGTCGGCGGAGTCGCGACGGCGGGCGACGGCTCAGACTTCGTCGCTCCGCCGGAAGGAGTCGATCCAGGTGCGCCCGACCTGTCCCTGCACGATCAGCTGCGCGCGGACGCCGATGCCGCTCGTGCGGCAGGCGAGGCGGCATACGACTGGGTGCAGGCCCAGCCTGGCGGGACCGACGCTGTTCACACGGTCGCATCGGTGATCGAAGGTGCCAAACAGGCGTGGCAGGACGAGCCGATGGCCGCGCCGGTCGATGCCGCGTTCGCGGAGGTGACCTCTGATGTCCTCGCCGCTGCCCGTTCGACGCCGGGAACCTCGGGCGTCGTCGACGCGATCACCTCGGCGATCGGCGAGCAGGCTCCGTTCGAGTCCGACCAGCTCGGTCCGCTGACCGAGGCTGCCAACGGTGCGCTCACCGCTGTGCAGGGACTGGTGCGGTGATGTCGGCCGCGACGATCGGGCGGCGTTCCGTATGCACAGGGGCGCTGGCGGTGGTGCTGGCATCGGCTGCCGCGGTGCCCGCCTGGGCCGATCCCGAACCGGCACCGACGGCGACCGACTGCTCGGATGTGATCACGCTGGCGGTCCCCGGTACCTGGGAAACCAGTGCCGACGCCGACCGCAACGTCGTACCGGGCATGCTCGGCCAGATCACCGGGCCGCTCCTGGCTGCCCTGGGCGCCACCGCGCCTGCTGCGGCGGAGGCGGTGCCGACGCAGGTGGCCGGGTCCTCGTCGGCCCAGAGCACCGTGGCGAGCGCACCGAGGCCCAACGCGACGTCCGTGCGCGCCGAACAGGTTCCTTACGTGGCGCAGGTAGGCGGCCCGATCGCTGGTATCGCGACGGGAAATCCGTTGACACTCAGCCAGTCTCGTGCCAATGGCAAGTCCGCACTCGAGGCGCGGGCCACGGAATTGGCGCAAGCGTGCCCGTTGTCGAAGTTCGTCATCCTGGGCTACAGCCAGGGCGCGCTGATCGCTGGGGACTTCCTGTCCGAGGTCGGGAACCGCCGCGGCGTGGTCGACCCCTCGCGCATTCTGGCCGGTGGGTTGTTGTCGGACCCGAAACGTTCGGCGTCGGCTGCTTCTTCCACCTCCGATGGCGCTCCACCGACGAACTCGGTGAACACGAAGTCGTCGTCGGTGGCCGAAACGTTGGTCGGTGCCGACCCGGGCGGTGAGGGTGTGCTCGGTCAGCGCGACGGCGGGATGGGCGTGCTCGCTGAGCGGGTGACCACGATGTGCGCGCCCAACGACACGATTTGCTCGCTCTCGGGCAAGTCCAAGGTCGTCGCCGCAGTGGTGCCGCTGCTCAACCTCACGCCCGAGGATCTGCCGAACTATGCGATCGGTCGCGGGCTGGAGCTGGTCAGGAACGTCGCCGAGGCCGACCCACAGGTCATCGCGAAGGCCGCCAGTTCTGTGATCACCGAGTTGACGAAACTCGGTGTGGTCGCGGCGACTTCACCGTACTCGCTGCCGCTGTCCCTGGCGGAGATGGTGTTCTCCTCGACGATGCTCGATGACGTCGCCCAGGTCATCGATATGCCCGAGTTCGATGCGCTGGTCAGCCTGACCAAGCCCGACGAGCTCGTTCAACAGGCATCTCAGGCCGTGTCCTATCTCCTTCTGGACGCGCACCGATCCTATGCGAGCAACTACACGGTCAATGACAGCGGCGACACCGCCGCGCAATGGATCGTGAAATGGCTGACCGCGAAGATTCAGGCCGGTCTCTGAATCGGTGACCTTCTTTCCGCTTGCGCCCGGGGCATCGGAGCGCCGGGCGTAAGCGGAAGAACGTAGCGACCGAAATTCTCGCGGCACCCGATCCCGCATCAATACTACTCGACCGCGTTCCCAGTGAAAACGGCCGTTTACGAAGCACGCCCCAAGGAGGTGTTATCGCGATGAAAGCATCGAAATTGGTCGCGCTCTTGATAGCGCTCGTCATGGTTCCGGTGTTGATTGTCGCGATCTTCATCGACGGCGACCGCGATAATCCGAGTTTCGCGCAGGGGAAACTCGCGACCGGGACTGTTCCGCCGGAGTTCGAGGCGTGGGTCATCCGGGCGGGCACTCTGTGCGAGGAGATCTCGGCCCCGCTCATCGCCGCCCAGATCGAGCAGGAGTCGGGGTGGAACCCCCATGCGGTCTCCCCGGCCGGCGCCCAGGGCCTGTCGCAGTTCATGCCCTACACCTGGCCGTCCTACGGCGTCGATGCCGACGGCAACGGCGTGATCTCTCCCTTCGACCCGGCCGACGCGATCATGGCGCAGGCGAAATTCGACTGCGACACTGTCGCGCAGGCCAAGCAGGACCTGGCCAGCGGACGGATCGAGGGCGATCTGATCGACATCGTGCTCGCCGCCTACAACTGCGGATACGGCTGCGTGGTATCCGCTGGCGGGCCCCAGATCGTCAACGGGGAGACCGAGGGGTACGCGCCTGGGGTCAAAGCCAAGATGGCCAAATACACCCAGCTCGGCACTGTCGAACTCACCACTTGCAGCCAGTTCCACCCGGGCGCAGCCTTCGGCGCGAACGTGGCCTCGGCGGCACTGTGCTGGCTGGGCACGCCGTATGCGTGGGGCGGCGGCGATCTCGACGGGCCGTCACAGGGAATTCGTGACGGCGGTGTCGCCGATTCCTTCGGCGACTACGAGAAAGTCGGATTCGACTGCTCGGGACTTGTCCTGTATGCCGTGGGGCAGGCGAGCAGCAAATCTATTCAACTTCCCCACTACACCACCTCCATCCTCAATGACACACGCGGTCACCCTGTAGACGAGGACGATATCCAGCCGGGGGACATCGTATTTCCGAGCGGCGAAAATCCGCAACATGTCGCCATCGCGCTCGGCGACGGACAAATGGTCGAAGCCCCCCAATCAGGCGATCGGGTGAAAATCTCCCCCTTATCGAATTTGGGGCCAGGAATCGAAATCAGGCGATTCGGAGCAGGAATCCAAAGACAATGATACCGAAAACTACGTGGCCGATGCAGGCAGTCGCGTTGGCCGGGGCGGCGCTGGCAGTGGCGGCATGCTCCACGGGCCAGGCCAACCACATCGCGCCGACAAACACCCCGACACCGACGACCTCGGTCACGACCCCGACCGAAACCACCTCGCGAGTTCCGGCGACACCGGCCTCGACGCCGCTGGCGGTTCCGACCGCACTTCCCGTCGAGGTCGGCCCGGTCGAAGACATCGATGTCGATGCGGTCGCGGTCGCGGTGGCGCGGACCTGGTACGGGTGGGACACCACCCGCGATCTGTCTCCGCACGACGCCAAGCTGCGCGCGGCCCCGTTGCTCGAACCCCGGCTCACACAGCTGCTGCGCGACTATCCGCCGATTTCGGGCCCGGGAGCGGACTGGCTCGACCTGACCGCGCGGTCAGCGGCACTGAGCGTGCCCGCTGGCGGCGTGCGCCCAGGCGCGGAGGTCGGCGCGCCCGCCGACACCGCGAACTCCGCGACGCGACTACTCGAGGTCACCCAGAGGGTCAGCACTGCGAACGGGCCCCTGCCGGAGCGTCACTTGGTGGTCGGGCTCGCGCTGGTCAAGGTCGGCGCCGGCTGGCGCGTGTCCCAGGTGGGCGCGCGATGAGCACGCGACCGCGGCGCCCGGTGATCGGGGGCATCGCCGGTGGAGTCGGCACGACCACGGTGGCTCATCTGCTCGACGGCATCGATGTCGGTGTCGTCGAGGCCAACGGCACCCAGGCCGTCGACGTCCTGGTGACCCGCGCGACCGCCGTCGCAGTGAGTTGGGCCATCGCCACAGCCCAGCAGATGGCCGTGCGTCCGGTCCTGGTCGTCGTCGCCGACTGCGACGGGCGCTGGCCCACGGTTGTCCAGCGCCGCCTGAAGATGGCCGCCACCAATCTGAACACCCCGGTGCTACGGCTCGGCTGGTTCTCACCGCTGGCCGTCAGTGACAACCCCTGGAACCTGCTGGCCACCGGCGTCTTCGACGCCGACCGCAAGACCTATCGGTGGGCCGAACCCGCCCGCAAGTTCCGCGACGAGCTGGTTCAGGCGGTGCATACCGCCATCGAGCGCGAAACACCAACCACCACAGCCACATCCGAGCTGGTCCCCATCAGCGAGGGCGAGCACGAGCGCTCCGTCCTGCGGGCGTCTTGACCGATCACGAAGAGGAATACCCCAATGTCCACACTGCTCCTGACCGCCGACTGGCTGGCCCAGGTCCCCAACCCACCCGCCAAGGAGCTACCTGGCGAGCTGGGCACCCGCGTCGACGACACCCTCGGCTACGCCAAAACTCTCTGCTACGCACTGGCTTTCGCTGGACTGCTCGCGGTAGCTGGAATGCTGTTCGTGGGCCTGCGCGGTCGTAGCGACACGGCGAAGAACGCGCTCGGGCACCTGCCGATGGTCATCCTCGGCATCGTCATCACCGGCGGCGCGGGCGGAATCATCGAGGCGTTTCAGTGAAACGGGCGGTCTGGGCGCTCGCGCTGGCCGCGATCCTGACCACTGCCGGTGCCGGTGCCGGAGTCGTGCACGCTCAGCCGCCGACGACCACACCGACCCCGCCGACCAGCCAGCAGCTCAGTCCCCAGAGTCCGGGTGGCGGCGGCACCGGAGAGCAAATTCCCATCCGCGACCCCGCAACCGGCGGCGTGCAATGGGACAAGTTCGGCGGAGATCCCGCCGACGCTCCCGAGGACCTGGATTCCTTCATCGCCGACTCGCTCGGCTGGATGCGCACCCTCGCGCTCGCCTGCGCGGTCGGCGGCGTCCTGATCACCGCCGCAGTGCTGATGGTGGGCGTCCGTGGTCGCTCCGAGCAAGCCAAGAAGGCCCTGCACTCGCTGCCGGTCGTGCTCGTCGCCACCGTGCTGTCCGGGTCGGCCTACACCGTCATCAACGTATTTCTGTGAAAGAGATTGAACACCAATGTCATTGACTACCTCCGAGTTCCGCGACACCGCTGATCTGGCGAAAGCGCGCCGCGCGTATCTGATCGGGTCGGTCAGCGCGGCGGCACTGGCCGTTGTCGGCGCGCTCGCCCTTGTCGGCATGGGCTTCCACGGCGAGACCGATGCCCCAGGCGACGCACTCGCAACAGCCTCGACGACGGTGGTGACGAGCGCTGCGAAGGGTTCGCTGGTCCCCCAGATCCCGCTCGCCCGCTCCCCAGCCGACCCGGACTGGCTGACCGCCGCGCCCCAGGGCCTGTCTTGGCAGCGCGTCGACGGCGTTCCCCTGCCGTTCACGTCCTCGGATGGGCCCTCCCGCATCGACGGGGCGGTCGCGGGCGGTTACGCCCGCACCCCGCAAGGCGCGACCGTCGCGGCGCTGCAGATCGGCATGCGACTTCTCTACTCCCCCGATTTCGCCCGCGTCCTCGACATCCAGACCGCGATCTCGCCCGCCGACCGTCACCAGATCCTCACCGCCCGCGACAGCCAGCCTCGGCTGGACCCATCCGCCGTGCAGGCCGCCACCGTGCAGCCCGCCGGATTCAAGATCGGCGCCTACACCAGCGACGCCGCAACGATCTATTACGCCTACCCCCGCGCCTCCGGCTCCTACCGGATCACCCGTCAAGCGGTGGTGTGGCGCGAGGGCGACTGGCGCTACAGCAGCGAGCTGAGCGCCCCAGCGCTGCCAGACACGGCAGACCTGACCGGATTCACCCCGCTGTAGCAAGGAAGACCTTGATGTCCACCACCCGAGAATTCGCCGAACACCCCGTACCCCGCGGCCCACGCCCGCTGCGGCGGTGGGTGCCGGTAGCCGTCATCGCCGTACTGGTCGCAATCGCCGGAATCATCGCGGTCGCAGTGATCCGAGATCAACCACGCGATGTCGCGACACCGTCGGCACCTGACGCACCCACCACCACGACACCGCCGCGCGAGCTGCAATGGAAATTGATCAACGGCGTCCGCCTGCCCTTCGGTGAAGACGGGCCCACCCAGGTCGATGGTCCGCGCGCCCGCGGCTACACCCACACCCCCCAAGGCGCACTTGTCGCCGCGTGGCAGATCGCCACACGGGTGCTGACCGACGCCCGCTACGAGCGGTTACTCGGTACCCAGGTGCGCGCCGACCTCGGCCAGCAACAGCAAGTACGCAACGCGGTCACCCTGACCCGCAATCTGTCCGCCGAAGAGTTCGAAGCGGCCTTTCGTCAGCCGGTCGCCTTCCAATTCGTCACCTACACACCGATGTTCGCACGGATGTATTTCGCGGTCCCGTCTGACAAGGGCGGCTACGACTTCGTACCCCGCGCCGCGCTGTGGGACGGCACCGACTGGGTCTACCAAGTCGATTCCGGCCTCCCCGAACTACCGAACTCCACGGGCCTGACCGGGTTCACGACGTTCCAGGACAGGGCAGGGCGATGAGCACCACATCCTGGTCGACTCTGCGGCCCATCGCGCTCGTGGGCATGCTGCTGGCGCTGCTGGTGGGCCCGATGGCGCTGGCCGCGGCCGAACCCGCCATGCCGCAGAAACTCTCCGAGCTCAGCGCCGAGCAGAAGAGCTGGCGCGACACCGACGGCGTGATCTGGTGCTCGCAGCATCCCCAGTTCCCCGGGTGCGAGGACAAACCCGACACCGGCTATCTCTACCCGAACGACGACACCGCGTTCCGGGCTCAAATCAACAATGGCGCAACACAAACCACGATCGACCTGCACCCGGGCAGGGTCGCCGACAACACGATCGGCAAGGCGGTGGACTCGGCCTTCGGCAAGGCCGCCGAATCCATCGGACGCTTCAGCGGTGACCTGCTGGTCGAGTCGATGACCTGGTGGATCGGCACCGACTCGATCAGTCTGTCCTACGCGGGCGTGATGGCGGACAAGGCACCGGTCCAGAAGGTCGTGTTCTTCATCATGATGGCCGGAATCCTCAGCGGCGCCATGGTGATGATGGTGACCCGTCGCACCGAGCCGGGCGCGCAGATCCTGCTCGGCGGAGTGAAATACATCGTCATCTCCTCGATGGCGCTGATCGTGCTCTCCGGCGCGATCCACGCCGGGGACGACTTCGCCCACCAGATGATCGACACCGACGCCAACCAGTTCGGCCAGCGCGTCCAAGTCATGCTGGGCACCTCCACCATCGGCAATCCGGGCGGTGTTCTGCTGCTGGGCATCGTCGCGTTCCTGCTCGGCGCGATCCAGTGGGTGATGGGCTTCATCCGCCAGGCCGGGATCGTTGTGTTGTACAACCTGATTCTCTTCGCGGCGGCTGGACAGCTCACCACGTGGGGGCGGCAGTGGTTCCCCCGCATCGCCGCGACCTGCGTGGCGCTGATCCTCTACAAGCCGATGGCCGCCTACATCTACTCCTTGGGCTTCGCGCTCATCGGCGAAGAACAATCCCTGACCACGTTGGTCACAGGCCTGATGGTGGTCGCGCTCGCGGTGATCGCCCTGCCCGCGCTGCTGAAGTTCTTCGACTTCATGGGCATGAGCGTCAGCGGTGGCTCCGGCGCGCTCGGCCTCGCGGTCGGTGGTCTGGCAGGCGGGGCGCTCGGTGCTGCTGCGGCGATGGGCACCAATGGTTCAGGATCTTCCACTGGCGCAGGCGGATACGCCAGCTTCATGTCCGCGACCGGCCCCGGTGGAGGCGAGACCGACCCGTCACCGGGCAATGGAGGCACGGCCGCGCTGCCTTCCGGTGATGGACAGGCTCAGTTGGAGTCCGGGTCCTCGCCGAAAGCTCTCGGCACCGGCAGCTCCGGGCTCGAACTCGAAGCCGGACCCGGCTCGCAGCCCGAGAATCCCGACGCCTCCGGCACACCACCCGTCACACCCAGCGACAGCGCCGGCACTGGCATCGACCTCGCCGGTGCCACCGAGGCGGGCGGTCCCGCGGCAGCCGGCGGCGGATCGGCCGCGGCCACCGGCGCGGCGGGCGCGGCGGCCACCGGCGGGGTCTCCATGGCGGTCCAAGCAGGGCTGTCGGCGGCGAGTTCGGCCGCCGAAGCCGCCAACGACATCGGCTCGGAGATGACCGGTGACGACCTCGGACCACGGCGGCCATGAGCGCCCGTACATCTCTCTCTATCAGGACACATCAGCACACCGCACACCAGGCGGCACACGGTAAGGACACGCGATGAACGACACACCCGGATACGGCGGATTCCGAGAGGTCAAGGGCTTCGGCCTGGGCCGCCTCGGCACCAGCGGCACAGCCATCATCGGGGCCACCGTCGTGGGCCTGGCCTTCACCACCTTCATCGACCTGATGCTGGCCTTCCTCGGGCTGTTCATCGCCATCCCCGTGCTGGCCCTGACCATCGTCCCGCTGGGCGACTCGCAACGAACCGTCGTCGAACACCTGACCTGGAACATCCGGGCGTGGTGGGGCAACCAGCACAACAGCGACGCCTACGCCGCCGACGTGCTCGAAGAAGCCCCGCGCGGGGAGAACCTGCCCGGCGTGCTGGCCCCGCTGATGCCGTTGACCGTCGAGGACGGACGCGGCGGCACGCAATGCCTGATCTGGAACCGGCGCACCGGCATCCTGTCGGCGGTGCTGAAGGTCTCCCCGGTCGGCATCACCCTTGCCGACAGCGCCGACACCAATGCCTGGGTGCGCAATTACGGCAGCTGGCTGGCCGATCTCGGGTTCACGCCGATCATCTCCTCGGTCGTGTTCACCTGCGAATCCAGCCCGACCGGCGGTGTCGACCAGCGTGCCTACACCTTGGGCCGCATGGAGCGCGACGGCAAGAACGCACCCGCGCTCGCCAAGACGATCATGAAAAAGGCTGTCGAGCAGTCACGTTCGACCACCGCCGACATTCAGATGCGGGTCACGGTGAACTTCGATCTGTCCAAGGCATCGCCGCAACCCGCCACCCTGTCCGAGGGCGCGGCGGAAGTGGTGCGGTGGCTGCCCCGCATCGAATCCGCACTCGCGGCAGCCGGAGCGACCGTGACCGACCGCGCGTCCACCGCATCGGTGATCCGCAACATCCGCGCCGCGGTCGACCCCGCCGTACGGATCTCGACCTCCGACACCGCCGACAACGACGACGAACTACTGACGTGGGCCGACGCGGGCGCTCTGCGCACCGAAAGCACCAAGGAGGTCTACTACCACGACTCCGGCTATTCAGTCACCTGGGTGTTCAAGAAGCCACCCAACAGCGTTGTGCGCCAAGACATCTTACTCAAACTGGTCAGTCCAGGACGGTACTACCGACGGTTCTCGCTGGTCTACCGACCCTACAGCGCCGCCGCCGCGGCAGACATCGTCGAGCGCGAGATCCAGGGCGGCAAACTCCGCCAGGTCTGGAACACCAAGACCAAGAAGGACGAGACCCAGCGCGAATACGACGATCGAGTGCGCGCTCGTAGAGCCGCGCAGGAGGAGTCGATGGGCGCGGGCCTCGGCCGCTTCACGATGTACGTCACGACCACGGTGCGCAGCGAGGAAACCCTGGCGGCCGCCTGCGCCGATGTCGAGGACCGCATCAGCGGCACCAAACTGCGATTCCGTCGCGCGCGCGGCGCACAGGCCGCCGCGTTCGCGTCCTCCCTCGGCTACGGCATCGAACCGACCTCCGGACTCTCACGCAGCGCCGCACAGAGGTGGTTGGCATGACCGAAACCGCACAGCTGCATCAGGCAGCGGCCAGCGCCGGTGTGGCCGAACGCTGGCTGGCGAAACTGGGAGTGATCCCGGCCTACCGCAAACAGGAATCCTGTGATCCTGACGAACCCGGTCGGGAACCGTTCAACCCGTTCGCGCCCTTCGCGTCCCTGCCTCCGATTCCCGATGCGCGCGGCGAGAACCGGCCCTTCGGTGGGTACGCCCACAACGTCGACGCGGGACGCCTGTTCGCGGGTACCACCACTCAGATCCAAGGTCTGTTTCCGTTCGCCGCCGCCTCCGGTGCCAGGGTGCGTGGCGTCCCGTTCGGCCGCCACCTCCACACCGCCGAACCGATCGGGCTCGATCCCTCGCAGTGGCTGGTGGACGGCCTGGTCACCAACACCGGCTTGTGGGTCCAAGGACAGCCCGGCATCGGGAAGTCCACCGCGATCAAGCGGTTGATGGTCGGACTCGTCGCGTTCGGGTTCGCGGCGGTGATCCCCGGTGACATCAAAGACGAGTACACCCCGATCGTGGAAGCGTTGGACGGCAAGGTGTTCCGCATCGGGCGGGGCCTGCACAGCCTCAATCCCCTCGACCTCGGGCCCCTGCGCGGCGCGATCGACGCCGCGGTCGGCACCCAGCGCGACCAGCTGGTCTCCCAAGCCCGCGGTAGGCGACTGGACCTGCTGGAGTCGCTGATCACCATCGTCGGCGGGCAGGACCTCACCGCCACCGAACGGCTGCTGCTGGCCATGACCGTCGACCAGGCCGATGCCGCCAACCATCGCCACGGTCGGCCCGACCCGACGATCCCCGAGCTGGTGCAGATCCTCGACTCCGCCAGCGAACCGCTGCTGCGCGTCGTGGCCGCCCGCGACGAACACGAATATCGGCGCGAGGTCCGCGAGCTGCGCAACACCCTGGTCCTGTTGTGCGAGGGCCCGATCAAGGGCATGTTCGACCGACCGTCCAGCTTCGCCCTCGACGCCGACCTACCAGCGATCTCGCTGTCGCTGGGAGCTGTGGAGGACGACGGCGACGACGTGGTGGCCGCCGCGATGATGTGCTCGTGGGCGTGGTCGGCGGGCCTGATCGAGGGCAAACAGGCGGCTGGGCAACGACGCAACGTTTTCCAACCTCAAGACGAGCTGTGGCGGGCACTGCGCGCGGCTCCCGGTCTGGTCGAGAAGTCCGACCGGATGACCCGACTCAACCGCAAACGCGGGGTGGTCTCGGCCCAATCGACCCACACCATCACCGACCTCGAGGCGCTACCTACCGCAGCCGACCGTGCCAAGGCGAAGGGCATGATCGCCCGCAACGACATCAAGGTCATCGGCGGCCTCGACCACGCCGAAATGGCACGGCTACAAGAAATTTCACCGTTCACCTCCGGCGAGAAGGACCTGGTCACACGCTGGTCCGCACCACCGACGTGGGTGCCCGGTCAGCGCCATCCCGGCCGAGGCAAGTACCTCATCAAGTCCGGCTCGCGCATGGGGTTGCCGGTGAATGTGGACCTGACGCCGGAAGAACTCGACCTTTTCAACACAGATGGTGCGTTCGCCGGACTCGACGGGACCCTCTCTGGACGGTGTAGCCGTGCAGCATGAGCGACCGACTCGGGAAAGGATCGTGATGCGGGAAGCCATCTCCGCACCGGGCCGGAACGACAATCCCGACTCCACACCCACCGCCATGATCGTCAGGGTCACCGACCATGTGGCGACACTGCCGCGCCGGTGGTGGGGGCGCGCTCTGGTGTGGAACCCCGAAATGCGCGGCCCGGCAACAACCTTTCGGTGGGACCTGCTGTCGGCCATCACCGACGCCACCGACGCCGACCGGATCGCCGAAGCTCTGTTCTCCGTGATCCGAGACGAAGGCGCGCTGTACTTCGTACCCGAGGCATCGCTACTCACCGCGAACCTGCTGCTGGCGGCCGCACGCGGAAGGCGAACCCTCACCGACGTTCTCGACTGGATACACACCGGCGACCTGGACGAACCCTATCGCCTGCTGGACGTAGCCGGGGAGGACGACCCCACTGCGGATCTGGATACCTTCGGCGAGGCACCGGCCGGAGAGCGGGCAGCGATCTGGGCGGTGGTCCGCCAAGCCATGCTACCGCTGGACTACGGCCCGATCCTGGCCGCGTTGAGCCCGCACGCCGACACGGGATCGACCATCGACCATCTGCCGGTCCTCGGATCGCGTGCGCTCACCGCCCACCGGGAGATCTTCGTCGTCGAAGTGCCCGGCACGCGCGGCGCGGGCGTTGCCGCCGCACTGCGGGCCGAGCTGCTGCTGGCAGCCCAGGACGCGGGCGTATCGACGCAGGTCGTGAACATCGGGGCCCTGCGAAGGGGTGCGTGATGCAAGATTCCGCGCTGGCTTGGGTGTGGATCGCGGGGTTCGCTGTGGTCGGAATCGGCTACGGCGTGTCCCGAATCCACCAACAAGGCACATCGTGGCTGGTGATCGCCTTGGTCACGGTCGTGCTCGTCCTGATGTTGAGCGTACTGGGGTGGGCAGTGCGCAAGGCGTGGCCACGTGAGACGCCGGACAGACTGCTGCGTGACAAGAGCCAGATCTCGGACATGCTCCCCAAGCAAGCCGCTCAGCGGGGCGTGGGTCTGCGTGCCTCCCTCGAATCCGCCAAAGGCGTGTCCATGCGGGAACTGGCCCCGCTGATCGGCCGGCTGCTGGGCAAGCTGATCTACGCCTCCTGGGAGGACTTCACCATCGTGCTGATGGGCCCACGCAGCAACAAGACCTCCGCTGTCGCGGTCCCGCGCATCCTGTCCGCGCCCGGCGCGGTGATCGCCACCTCGAACAAACCCGACCTATGGATTCTCACCGCAGCCCTGCGCGAGGCCGTCGGACCGGTCTACGTCTTCGACCCCGGAAAGATCGCCTACGCCACCCAAACCTGGTGGTGGAACATCCTTTCCAGCATCACGACGTTGCGCGAGGCCAAAATGATCGCCGAGCACTTCATCGAGGAGAACCGCTCCGGAGGCTCCGCACAATCCGAAGACCCGTTCTTCGCACCCACCGGAAAGAACTTGCTCGCCTGGGCACTGCTGGCCGCCGCGCTGAGCGGACGCACCATGCGCGATGTCTTGGACTGGATCGACACCTACTCCGACAAGCCGATCGACATCCTGCACCAGCACGGAAATCGCCGCGCGGGCAACGCATTCGCCGCCGTGCTGGATCTGCCACCCGAGACACGAGGCGGTGTCTTCGGTGAAGCTCAGACCGCGCTGGCGTCGGTCCAGGACGAGGAAACCCTGCGTTGGATCACCCCACCGCACACGTGGGAACAGCCGACCACGGCCAAGATCGCCGAACTCGACCTGTGGACCGTATTCGCCTACGAAGGTGACCGGGCCCCGACGCTGTACCTGATGACCCAGGAAGGTGGATCGAGCAGCGCGGGCGCGGTGATCGCGGCGATGGTCGCCAAGCTCTTCGAACTCGGAGACCTCGCGGCCTCGGCACACGGCGGACGGGTCGATCCGCCGCTGACCCTCGTCCTCGACGAATGCGCCAACATCTGCAAGATCAAGCGGCTGCCGAAGCTCGCCTCGCACCTAGGGTCGAAGTCGATGTGCGTAACCGCCATCTTCCAGTCCGAAGCGCAGATCATCTCCACGTGGGGCGCCGACGAAGCAGCCGCGCTGTGGGGCGCATCGACAGTGCGTCTGCTCGGCGCCGGACTCCAAGATGAGCCGTTCCTGCGCAAAATCTCCGGGCTGGTAGGCCAGTACAAACCCCGCGAGCGCCGCCGCTCCCACGGCCCCGGCGGTGTCACCACCTCCAACGACCGCGGCTCACTCGAGCCGATCATGCCCGTCGAAGACATCGCCGCGATGAAGAAGCACAACGCGTTGCTGATCCGGCAGTCGTCCAAGCCGGTGCTGATCGACCTCATCCCCTGGTACACCGAGCCGGACAAAGGCGACATCGAACGCGTCCGAGACGAAGCCACCCAGGAGGTGCAGAAGGCCGCGATCGAGCACCTCGGCCCGGCCAACCCGGTCGCGAAAACGCTACGACGTCGATTCGCCGACGACACGGAAGCGAGTGCGGCGTGAGCACCGGCGAGTCCGCGGACACCGCCGAATTGCGTGACCAGCTGGCGATGCTGAGCGAGGCGCTCGTCGAGATGCGCAACCAGAATCGCCTGCTCTCAACGAAGGTCGAGCGTATCGACGCTACCGCCGCACGGTCAGCCCAAGGTCTTGATCAGTTCGAGACAGCTCTAGGGGTCCTGGCCGACCGGCTGGCCGAGAACATGAGAACCGCGACAGTCACCGAAATTCCACCGAGCGCACCCGAACCGTCGACAGCCGCGACGGCTACTCCCGCCGGCGCGGGCGTAGACCAGATCGACATGAAGGTGCTGTTGGACTGGGTGATCGCCAATATCGGTGAGTGGGCGCAACGCAAGTTGCCCCGCTCGGCGACGAGCACCGCCAACGGTGCGATCTGCTGGTGCTCACAATGGTACGAACACCCGGAGGCGGTCAGCGTGCTGTGGTCACTACGCCGCGCATGGCTCGATGCTGTCGTACAGCCAGGCGCCGCGATGGCCACATACTTCCGCGACTACTTCTATCCCCTGCTCAACACCCTCAGTAACCCCGCCGGACCGTTCTACGCCTGTACCCCCGAGATCCACGACCCTGATGCCAAGTTCATCCCGGTCGTCCCATCAATTCTCCGACCGTGAACCAAATAAAACGGGCACCGAGAGCCGACCATTGCTGCCCGCATATCCCCACCTGGCAGTTGCCCCGACACAGGGGCGGACCTTGATCGCACTCGCTCGCCCGACAGGCCGCCGCGGTCGCGCGATACGATCGACCGAGCGATGTCGGGCAGGCCGCTGGACCGGTGCGCCGGTTCCGGGAGGAGGGGCGATGGATCCGGAACAGATCAGAGCTGTTCACCGGGGGTGGGAATCGATCCACTCCGATCTCGATCAGGCGGTGCGAACCTTCGCGGCCCAGGTCGACGAGCATGCCCATCGCCACGGCGCCGTTGCCGCAGTGGCAGCGCTCGCGGCGTACCTGCGAGACGCGCGGAGCATGGTCGACGATGTGGGCCAGGTCGCCGCGCAAGCGAAGCTGATTCGGACCGCGATCGAGAGCGCTCACCACACGGCGCGGTGGAATTGATCGTGGATCGAGGGAACCGAAGCGAGCGCGGGTGCGTCTAAGTCTATGGAAGCATCTTCCACGCAGGTGACCAGGAGACGGAGTGAGGGGGCGGGCCGATGAGCGATGACTCCGGCGAGAACGGTGGCGTCCTGCCGATCATTCTCGATGTCGGCGGCATACCGAGCGCGGCACAGCAGCAGGTTGTCGCACAGTTGGGCGCGACGCAGCAGCGAGTGAAGACCGCCACCGAAGCGCTCACCGGTCAGGGCGCGGGCACGGACTCGGATTACGCCGTCACCGACGAACGTTTCGAGGGCATACCCGCCCAGCAGCTCTACAACGCGGTACACGGGGAAGGCGGGATGGATATCACCGGGCTCGCGACCATGCGCGGTGTCTGGAATTCGGCGACGACCGACCTGGGGTCGGTGTCGGTCGGTATGCAGTCGCGGGTGCTGGCATTGTTGAACGACGGCGCGCTCACCGGTCAGGCTGGAAACGCGGCGGCAGCGGCGGCCACCCGGCTCGGTCAGGTCGCCAACCAGATCTCCCAGGTGTTCTCCGCCGTCACAGGCCGTGCCGAACAGCTCTACTACACCGCCGAAGCGGTCCGCAAGGCCGTGCGACAACCACCGACGCCGATGGTCGTCATCGACCCGGACGACCCCGTCCAGTCCTTGATACCCGGCATCGCCAACCCCGAGACCGTCACCGTGGACCGCGAAGCCGAGAACCGGGTCAAAGCCGAGAACGTCGCCGCGATGAACACGATCTATAAGCCCGGTTACCCGCCTGCCGGATCAGGTGTTCCCGCCTACACCTTCGTCCCCGCCGCACTGGCTGGAGACGGTGGCGGCCAAGGGAATTCGAGCGGACCAGGAAACACGAACCAGCCGACCGGGGCCGGTGACCCCTCGACCGGCACACCGGAAAACGACCAGCCCACGACACCTACCACCGAAGACGATACGCCCGCCGACACCGGCGATCAGGCCGATGCGGGCGATTCGTCGGATGCGTCGTCAGACCAGTCCAGTACGGGCTCCGACGGTGACCCCTCGACCGAACCTGCGCAGACCACGCCAGCGGGCACTGTACCGACGACCGTCTCGCCAGGCTCGATTCCACCGGGTGGAACGGCATCGCCGTTCGGCAGTGGTTCTCCCGGCGCGACCCCCGGCGCAGGCGGACCACTGGGAGGCGCGCCAGGTGCCTCGATTCCCGGGCAACCGTCACCCGGTGGTGCCGTGTCGGCTGCCGTTGGCGGTTCAGCGGCGCGACCGTCGATGTCACCCATGATGGGGCCGATGGGCTCGGGAGCGGGACAGCGACGCGGCGAACCAGACGACGAACATACCGCCCCGGAGTATCTGAGGCAGGTCCAGCCCGACTGGCTCGAGGGCATCACCACCTATGACTCGGTCATCGGCGGCGAAGCTATCGCCGCCGAGCCGAACCCAACTCAGGCGCACCCCACGCAGCCGACACCGCCACCATCGGCGCCGCCGATCCCACGCCCGATTCCAGCATCGCTAGAACCGGCACCGTACAACAGCGCCGGCGACGCGCCGCGAACCGTCGCACCCGCCGCGGTTTCGGAGCCCACACAGCCTGATCGGTCACCGAGCACGGAGACCGATGCCGAGCCTTCCGCGGTCTCGGCGGAAATCGCGGCCCTGCTCAGCGAATACAATTGGGCTCCACCAAGTACCGACGCTGGCGCCGCTGGCAGTGTGGTCGAGCCAGAGCCTGGTCCGCGGTGAGGTCGAGTTCCATCGATCTCACCACCGATGAGTTCGCCTGGCTGTGGCGGACCGCTGCCGGTGGTGACGAGTTCGACTTCCCAGACCCGTTACGTATCACCGAGACCGCGACAACCACGGTCGAATACGCCCGGCAGACACGAGAATTCGAGCGGCGGTTCCCCGCACCCGCTGTCGCGGCTCTACGTCCGGTCTTCGAAACCCTCGCCCACCCCGACAGCCGGATCCGCTGCTTCGGCACCACCGCCGACGGCAACGAGATCCGCACCCACGCCGCTATCGGCGACCGGGTAGCGGTCATCCTGCACCAACAGCCAGGCCCCCGCGAGCACAGCGGACCACTTCGCCTCGCCTTGGCAGACCCGTTCGCCGCCGCCGCGCACGTCGTGGCAACCATGCCGCGCGCCGCACCCGGTGGCGCCGGGTCGATGCTCGGCTACACGCCACGAGTCCGTGGCGATGAATCACCCACCAGCCAGCTCAGGACCGCTGACGGGAGGCTGCCGGTAGACGAGAGAATCCGCAGACTCGCCCGATTACGTCGCAGCGCCGAGGGGCAACTGGTGATCGAACGCGATCCGACCAGCGCGCATCCGTGGCCACCTCGCTATCTGTCCTGGATCGATATCCCACCCGGGCACTTCGCCTCCGGCCGTTACCTGGTCGAGATACGCAACCACGAAACCATCGTCACAGCCGCCTCGGCCGACCGGATCGTGCGGGAACTCCGTCGCCACGCCGGTCTCAGGTCAGGCCATCAAGGAAGGAATGTGTCATGAGCGGACAACTACCCAAAATCGACTACGGACAGGCGCAAATCGGCGCGTTCAAAGAAGTCGCCACGAACGGCACGTTCGAGTACAACCCTGACGGAGTACGCGCGATCGTCGAATGGTACGACCAAATGATTGACGAGATCATCGAGATACGCGAATCGTTACGCGACGCCGAGGGCGTCGGAAGCTTCGGCGGATTCGACTCATCCAAAGAACTCCGCGCCGGGTTCATCTGGAAGGCCACCGAGGGCCGGCACGTGCTGGACCAGCTCATCAATGGAATTTTCGAAGTCCAAGAAGGATTTCTGATCGCTGGAAAGATGATGACCGAAGTTGATGAGTTGAACCAGCGACGACTCCAACACCAGGCGAGCATGATAGGTAGCCCGTCGTGATCACACGCAACATGATGGTTGTTGGCCTAGCCTGTTGCGCGACATACATTCTCGCCGCTTGCGGAACCAGCGGCCCGCAGCCGTCTGGTTCGCCTGATACTCCATCGACTACAGCGGTACCGATGCGGGTCACCGTAGAACCGGCACCACATCAGCCATCCCGGGCCGGAATCACCGTCAAATACGATCCGTGCTTCACAGTGCCGGATTCAGTCCCGGAAACGCTCGGCTTCGCGGTCGAAACCCGTGAACGCAACGACTACGTCTTCGAGGACTACGCCTTCATCGGTTGCGAATTCGACCGCCTCGAGAAGGCTCGATTCAGCGATCGAATGAGCCGTGTAGGCGGCCTGACCGTGTGGTCTTCTGGTATCACGTTGGACGAGTTCCGGGCCAAGGAGTTCAAGGACTCCCAAGACATCGTCGTCGGTGGCCGTCCAGCGATCTCGTACTCCTCTACGACCGCTGGTGCGTGTCATATCGCGATGTCAGGTCCAGACGGAGTAATCCAGGTCAATTTGTCCGACTCACCGCAGACCACATGGCGCGCCTGTGATCACATCCTTGAGGCCGCCGCAGCGGTCGAAGCAACACTGCCGGACAAGTAGAGATGAAGGGGGAACGGTGGCGGACAGTTTGAAAGCCGATATCGACGAGCTGAATCGGCTCAGCGGCGTCGTGCAGGGCTTGGCGCAGGAAGCGGGCGCGGTCGCCTGCGGTAAGGGTGCGGTGCAGGCATTCGGTACGGGGCGCCCCGGTGGGGTGATGGCCTCGCACGAGAAGGCCATCACGATCACGACGACCCTGCTGCACGACGCCTTGCGGGAAGGGGCCGAGGCCCGCCTGGTCAGCGTCGCCCAAGCGATGTCACACACGGCGACGACGTTCAAGGACCAGGACGAGTCCGCCCGCGATCAACTCGTGGCGCTGTACAACAACACCACGGGCGCTTGGACTTCGGAGGCTGCGCAATGAGTTTGACCTTCGATCAACTCCACGGTTGGCGCCCGCACGACCTTGTCGAGGTCGCCGGGGAATGGACGAACCTCGCCAACGCCCTCGACGGAGTCTTCGACCGGTACACCAACGCCCTGGTCCGCACCACCGATGGTGGCTACTGGCAGGGTTCGGCCGCCGACGCCGCCCAGCAGCGTGCCGGTGAGGATCGACGGCACCTGGCCGACATGACCGATCAGGTACGGGGTCTGTCGACTCTTCTCAACGAGAACTGGTACGGCATCGAAGCCGCCCTGCAACGCGCCAAGGGCGGTCTGGCCGGACTCCGCGACAAGGGGTACAACCCTTCCGGCGACACCTCGGTCAGCTTGTTCTGCAGCCGGATCACCTCGATGATGGTCAACGGCAAGACGTTCAAAGAACTCCCCGAGACAGACCAACTCGCGATCCTCCGCCTGGCGGTCGACCTCAATGATGGTGCGGCGGCGGCGAAATCCGCCGACGACAGCCTGCGCCAGCAACTCGAACTCAAGGCCGCCGGACTGCCCGCGATGTTCACCAGCGCGGCAGCACTGGGCACCGGCCAGGGTAGCGCCGATGCCACCGACTTGGTCAACGGAACCTTCAGCCCCGCCGACGTCGCGCGACTCGTCGACGCGGGCACCTTGCCGGCCGACCAACTGGCCGCCTTGCAGGCCGGCCAGGACATCACGGTCCCGGCCTCCACCATGCAGTACATGACCGAACTCGCGCGCGGACTCGACGGCAAGAGCCCTCAGGAAATCCAGCAGATCATGGACAAGCTGCCACCCGAAGGCAAACAGGCCTTGTCGAACAGCCTCAACCTGGTGTCCAACGAACGCGTGAAAGCCGGACCGGCGGGCAACGGCAGCTTCGACAAACTACCGACCAAGGTTCGTGAGTCGCTGACCCGTGACGACCTCGTCGTCACCGGGACCGAGGTGGGCCAGGGTTACCGATATGACACGGTGAAGCTCAACGGTGTGGCCGACAACCAGGCCATCGCGGCTATCGTTTCCGCAGGTGATGACCGCTACCAGCAGGGCAGCACCCTGGACCGGAACTTGCTCGACGTCGGCCGCCAATACCTCAACGCCCAGGTCGCATGGGAACAAGACCCGGACAAAGCGTTCACCGCCCTCACCGTCGACGGACAACCCTTCAGCGGCACCCCGGTCACCGAACCGATCATGCAAGCCGTCGGCGACGACAAGATCGCCGTCGAACAAGTCCTCAGCGGCGGCCAGGGTAAAGACTTCGTCACCGACATGCTCGTCCACGACTGGACCGACGACGGCAAAGCCGCCTCGACCCTGTTCACCTTCAACGACGGCGACGCCGTCGTCACCGACCCGAACAACCCGGTCGACGTCGGAACCGCACACCGAACCGGCAACATCATGAGCATGGTAGGCGAATGGGTCTCCACCGATGAGCAGTGGCAGAAATTCGCCGACGTCGGCGACAACCAATCAGCTGGAGAACGCAACCCCGCCCTGATACAAGGGCTGTCGACCAGCATGTCCCCCTACGTCAGCGCGCTCGCAGGCGACAATCACCGTACTGACCTTCCGGGGTTCGACACCATGCCCGACGGGAAGAGCTGGATCGACCCGGATAACCGCCTGACCTTCGACGGGTCGCGGCGAGTATTCGCGCTCATGAATACCGATGAGGTGGCGGGAAAGCAATTCACTGGTGCCGCCATGGAACAGGTGCTGCGATACGAGGCCGACTACGCCCAGAACCCTCAGCGCAGCGGTGTCGAAAGGAATCTCGAGTTCGCAGGTGCGCTAAATGGAATATCCGATCGCGGCCTGCAAGATGGGCTACAAGCCTCTGTCGACAACAAGAATGATATCGCCCAGGAAGCCTACGCTCGCAAGTCTGCCGCTTATGACGCATTGAAGGCCGGAACACAGTTCTTGGCGACAGGAACCGGACTTGGCGCAGGTGCGAACCCATTGATCGCCGAGGGATTCAACCGGGTCGCCGACGGCGGTGGAAATCCGTTGAAAGATGCGATCATCGGCGCTGCGCCCACCGCGACTGGCGATGTTGAGCTTCGCCCACCGAACTTCACTTTGCGAAACTATGAAGTGCTTACCCGTATGGATATTTCGCAAGACCTTCGGAACGAGTATCCGCAGCTCTTTAACGGCGGCACACTCAAATCCTGGCAGGAATTGTCAGGAACCGGAGACTCGTCCGGCCCGAATTTCACGCCGGATTTGAATGAGCTCATGGGACGAGTCGGCGACCCACAAGTATTTGTCAACGCATACAACCGGGCAACCTTGGGGGCTGCGTCATGAGGTACCGCAGAGCGAAGGGGCATGCCGTGCGCACGCCCACGCGGTGGGGATTCGAGCGCGGCGAGGCTGCGACGACGAACCGTTGGACACTGGCGACGTGGCGCCGCGACCGTCGAAATGTCCTCATCCCTATGATGTGTGCCGTGGCGGCCCTCGTTGCCGGATGTTGGGACAGCACCGAGCCACCACCTACCTCAACCTCACTCGACGCGGCCTCAGTCACTGACGCGTTCACCCGCAACTGGTCCGACGACGGCAAGGCGGCTGCTGCTGTCTTCGCTTTCGACGAGGGTGAGGCTCGCGTGGACGATCCCTACGATGCCAACGACGTTGAGACCGCGCAGAGATCCGGAGCGACCATGTGGTCGGTCGGTCAATGGCTCTCCCCTCAAGAGCAGTGGCAGAAATTCGAGGATGTCGGCGATGGCGAGACGGCGGGCGCGCGCAACCCGGAGGCAGCGCGCACGCTCGCAGTGAGTCTGTCGCCGTACTTGGGTGCGATGGTAGGCGACTACCGTACCGATGTACTGCCAGGCTTCCCCCCGGAGCCGCTTCCGGGCTCGACCTGGCCGGACCCCGACCGTGACAACTCGTTCAGCGGCGCCGTCCGAATGTTCGCACTCGCCAATACGGACGAGATAGCGGGAAAGCGGCTCATACGCGACGCCCAGGAACTGGCACTTCAGTACGCCGAAAAGTATGCCAGCGATCCCCATGCTCCAGGCGCAGCGCGGAATCTCACGTGGGCAGGTGCACTGACCGGTGTCATAGATCGTGGGACATCATTGGGGATGTCCGACTCGATCGGGGACAATACCCAGAAGTCCGCGTGTCAACGAAAAGCAGAGGCATTAACGCAGCCGGGTGACCGAGCACAGGGGGTACGCGGGAACCTCGCGCAGGATGCTGACACGTTCGGGGTATCGCTGGAATGTATCGGTTCCAGATTTCCGTTGCTCGCATTTACCCAAGCTCACTATTACATACTGTCTCGAATGAATATTTCGCCAGAAATTCAAGCACAGTACAGTGAATTGTTTGAGGATGGAAAGCTGAGACCATGGAAGGACTTGTCGGGGTCCGGAGATTCCACCAGCCCCAATTTAACACCCGATCTGAATGAACTATTAGGACGAGTAGGCGATTCTCAGTCGCTCATAGACGGGTACAATGCAGTGATGCGATAGCAGCCGCGCACCTCTGATCAGCGCTTCGAGTCCGAATGGCGTAGGCTCATCGTCGGAAGCAATCATCAAGGTCAAGCCTTCCGATACCCAGAAGACCCTCACCTTCCTCGATAGTTGGTGAGGGTCTTCAGGTGTCGAGGGTTGCCGAATCGGCCATCCTCACGACGGGACCGTGCTCGTTTGCTCGCGCGCTCGCCAGCTGCGTCCAGCACGTTCCTCGCAGGCAGCGGACATCATCGCCATAACGGAGGCCGAGTTCACCGCCCCCGTCCTCGACCCGTGGGAATCGAGCTGGTGCCTGCACCGTTGTCTACCGTAGTACCGTCGACCCGACCCGCCACTCTCGCAAAGTCGTGCACGGCGGCCGACTGGATGCGCTCGAGTTCTACGGGTGACTCCGACGCCCCGGTCGGTCCTGCCTCCGGCTGCGAGTCCTTGCTGCCCAGCAGCTCCTGATTGATCGTCTTCTGCCGTTCCCTTAGTCCATCGAGGCGCTCGGCGTGCTCGAACGGCTTGCCCAAGCGTTGTGCGGAGCGTTCGCGTTCGGCGCGCTCGGTGGCCAGTCGGCTCGTCGCGATGTCGAGTCGCTTGTCCAGGCCGTTTACCGCGTTCTCGAGCCTGATCATCAGTCCTGCACCGCCCCTTTCCAGGGTCTTCTTGTCGACGGTGACGTAGAGGTCGCTGCTGATATCGGAGAACACCACCTCGACATGGACTTCTCGGCCGGTGGGTACGGTGCGAGCATCGAGGACGAAGCCGGCGATCTCCGTTACCCCCTGGTCGGAGAATACTTTCCAGACCGAGCGGGGGTCCTGAGTCAGCTTGGACAGTCGTGCGGCGAGTGCGTCACCGGCCTCGCCGCGGTGGTCGAAGTATCGACCGTCGATCTTGGCGGCGAACGCATCACCCTTGGTCGGTGTCCGGTGCGCGATGGCTCGGGTGTAAGCATCGATCTCGCTTTCGAGGGCGGGGATCGCGTTGTCAGCATCGCGGATACGGATCTGCAGCATGGACTGGCTGCGTTGGTGGGCTCGGCGCAAGCGATCGAGTTTCGTGACCTCGATGTCGACTTCGGCCTTCTCCAGCACCAGCGGGTTGCCGCTGGCGATAGCGAGGGCCTCGTTGGCGTTGAGCGCCGCGTCGCCGATGTCGTCGATCTCTCGGGCGGTGAGCGAGCCTTTCAGGAACTGGTTGACCATGGCCGCCTTCCTCGACTGGGCCGCCCACATGCGGGCATCGAACGTGCCCTCGGTGACGGCGCGGGCAACAGCGATCTCAGCGTTCTGATTGCCCTGGCGGATGCCGCGCCCGTCGCGCTGTTCGATGTCGGCCGGCCGCCAGGGGCAGTCGACGTGCAGCATGGCGACCATTCGATCCTGGATGTTCACGCCGACGCCCATCTTGGATGTGGAGCCGAACAGGAACTGGATGCTGCCGTTGCGGGCCTTGGTGAACAGCGCCGCCTTGGCCTTGTCGTTCTTCGCGTCGTGGATGTAGGCGAACAGGTCCGCCGGCGCGCCCCGTGCGATGAGCCTGGTCTTGAGTTCGTCGTAGGCATTCCAGTCCTCGCCCGGCGTCCCCAGGTCGCAGAACGCCACGACGAGACCGCCGCGGCGAGGGTGGGGCTGGCCGTCGCGACCGAGGAAGACCTGGTCCTTGGCGGCTTGCCATTTGTCGAACATCCAGTCCGCTGCCGCTTCGAGCTTGAGGCCGAACTGATCCTCACCGACCTCGTCGTCCGGCTCGTGGCGCGACATCGCCGAATACAGCGCGACGTACCTCGCCGTGGCCGGACTCGGCGACTTCGCGTGGAGGTATCCGGCGATGGCGCCTCCCTCCGCCACGTCCAACATCGGGCGGTCCTCGTGCGCCGAGACCGAGCGAGCGCCGAGACCGAGCGACTTGACAAGGCGCAGGTCAAGAGCGGCGGCACGACCGTCGGAGGAGATCTTGAGCATGTTGTCGCGCGCTGGGTCGACCGTGCGCGAACGCACCAGCATGGCTCGGTGCCCGAGATCGCGGACGTATTCGAGCTGGGTGTCGGTAGCTGGCACCGAGATGATCTCCGGTGCACGCTGCCCATCGGCACGACGGGCGAGCTTTGGCACCGGAAGATTCAGGTCCTCGGGCAGTTTCACATCGGCCGCGACGTGGAACATGCGTTGCAGCTCAGGCACATTGCGGAAGCCCACGAGCCGGGTCTTGAGGTTCCAGGAGTTTCCGTCGACCGACATCTCCAGCTCGGTCTTGGTCTTGCCGAAGGTGGCCGCCCACTCGTCGAAATTGCGGATTCCTGCCTCTTCGAGCAGGTCCGGGCGCAGGTAACGCTGCACTACATACACCTCGGTGATCGAGTTCGCCAGCGGGGTGGCGGTGGCACCGGTGATCGCCCGCCCGTTGTGCTTGTTCGCGAGATATTCGCGCACCATGTGCAGCTTCTGCGCTCGCTGGCTGCCCGCGATGGCCGCGGACTCGATCTGGGTGTCAGTGGCCAGATTCTTGAAGTCGTGCAGCTCGTCGACCACGATGTAGTCGATGCCGGTCTGCTCGAAAGTGATGCCAGGATCGGTGGGCCCCCCGAGCTTGCGCTTGAGCTTCTCCTCGGATTTGAGGATGGCGTTTTCGATGCGCTTGATGGTCGTGCGCTTGGCTCGACTGGCCATGAGTTCGGCCAGATAGGCACGGCGCGGCGCGATCTCGCGATCGAAGTACCAGTGCGCGGTCTCGCGGCTCACCTCGAGACGCTGGAAGCTGCCGCGTGTCAGGATGATCGCGTCCCAGTCGCCGGTGGCCGCGCGCGCGACGAACTGCCGCCGCTTCTCCCCGGCGAGATCCTCGGTGCCGGCGGCGAGGATGCGCGCCTGCGGATACGCCTGGAGGAATTCGCGGGCGAACTGGTCGAGCATCGAATTGGGCACCATGATCGCCGGTTTGTTCACCAGCCCAAGCCGTTTGAGCTCCATGACGCCCATCGCCATTTCCAAGGTCTTGCCCGCACCCACCGCGTGGAACAGTCCGGCGTTCGGCTCGGCGATCATGCGCGCGACTGCGGCACGCTGGTGCGGTCGCGGGGTGTAGACCCGCGACAGGCCGGGCAGGGTCAGCATCTTGCCATCGGCCTCGTAGTTGCGCAGCACCAGATTGTTGAAGCGCCGGTTGTATTCCTCGCTCAGCCGGGCGGCCCGGACCGGGTTCTCCCACACCCATTCGGAGAACCGCTCGTTGAGCTGCTCGGCCTTCTCGTTCGCTGCTTCGGTCTCGGTCGGGTTGGGGATGCGCGCCTCACCGTTCTCGTCCGGGTCGTAGACACGGATCGGGGATTGGCGCAGCAGGGCCTGAGCGAGTTTGGGCGCCGGGACGCGGGAGGTGCCGAATTCCTGAGTCGACAGAACGCCACGACGACCGCCGGTGACCTTCCACTCCCCCGCCTTGGTGTGCTCGACGGTGATCGTGTCGTCGTTCAAGATTTCGTTCAGGAACGCCTGCACATCGGGCGCTTCGATCCACACCGCGCCCAGGCGGGCGTCGATCTCGGCAGGGCCGAGGTCAGGCGGGATAACCGCAGTCAGGGCGGTGACATTGTCGCCATAGGTTTCCGGATCCGTAGCGGCCGCCCGGCGGGCCCGCTCGAGCCGGACTCGGACGTTGCCGGACAGGTATTCCGGCGCCGGGACGAAGCGTCCGTCTTCAGCGGGGTCGGCGTAGATCAGACCCCGGCATTTGACGCGGGCCTCCTCGTCTTCGACGCCGAGCAGGGTGGCGATGACCGGCAGGTCGATGTGACCGTGGGTGTCCAGGCAGATCGCCACCGCGTCCTCGGCGGTGTCCGCGCCCAGCCGCGGGCTGCGCGGCGCGACCACACGCTGGCGCATGATCGCCATCTTCACCGCGGTGTCGGTGCTGGCGTCGTAGTCCTCGAGCGCCAGCACGACCGGGGCGTGCGGGTCATCGCGGAACAACCGCATGACCGGGGGCCGACGGACCGACATCACCGGTTCGCCCGCGTCATCGACACGGCCGGTCGGATGCCAGGTGCACCGGTTGATCGCCCCGAACTGCCCGGCGTAGCGGTCGTAACGCTGGTTGAGCTGCGCGCGCAGTGCCTCGATTTCGGCGGAGTCCTCAGCCGTGGCGGCCTCGTTCTCGAGCAATGCGACCGCGGTGTCACGCAGACCCAACAGTGCGCGCAGCTCCTCGGCCTGGGTCGTAGGGACCGACAGCTCTTCGTAGATATGGTCGCTGCTCAACGCCTCGAACCCGCCTGCCGAGGCTCGCAGGTGGCCGGGGAATTCCTTCGGGTCTCCCGGCGCCGAGGCCGCCACGCGCCGCTCGCCGGGAGCCATGTCACGGGGCCAGTGGCTGATGCCCTCGGACAGTGCCTGGGAGACGATGCGCTCGAGCGCGGCCCCGAGCTGCTGCTCCAGGTCACCGTGCCCGAGCACCTCCACCGCCAGGCCGCCGTACATGCTGGTGCCCGCATGCAACGAGCCGAGCACCATCTCCGGGTGATTGAGGAAATACTCATTGACCAGGACTGTTTCGGTCTCCCCTTGTCCCCGTGTGAGCGGAAGCTCGGCTTTGACCGCCAGCTCGAACGGTCCGTTCAACTGGCGTGCCTCGCCATCACGGCGACGCAGGATCAGGATGTCGGTGAGCGCGTCAGTGCCCGCCACCCGTCGATGCGCGCCGTTGGGGAGCCGGATCGCGCCGAGGAAGTCCGCCTTGGCCGCGATTTCGCGGCGTGCGGCCGGATTCTGGCTGTCCATCGTGAACGAGCTGGTCACCATCGCGACCACACCCCCGGGCTTGACCAACGCCAGCGATTTGAGGATGAAGTGGTTGTGCAGGGCGTGCTCGCCGGTGTTGTGGACCGGGTCGCGCAGCCTCGTCGAGGAGAAGGGGACGTTGCCGATCGCGGCATCGAAATGTCCTTCCAAGAAGCGGGTTTCGGCGAAGGACTCGATGCGGACGTCGGCGTGCGGGTAGAGGGCCTGCGCGATCCGGGCCGTGGTGGCGTCCAGCTCGACGCCGGTCATGCGGACCGATTCGGGGGCGCGGCCTATGAATGCGCCCGCGCCGCAGCCAGGTTCGAGCACGTGGCCGGTCGTGAGCCCCAGGGTCTGGAGGTAGGACCACATCGCCTGCACAATCATCGGGTCGGTGTAGTGCGCGTTGAGAACGGTGCGGTTGGCTTGCTTCCAGCCTTCCTTGCCGATCAGGTTCCGCAGCGATTCGGCATCGACGCGGAACTCGTCCTGTTCCTTATCGAAGATCTGCGGCACCGCACCCCACGAGGTCCACTTCGCCAGTGATTCCCGCTCGGCGGGAGTCGGTTCACGGCTGTCACGTTCGAGAACCTGGAGTGTCTGGATCGCCGCGAGATTCGCCGCGATTCGCCGCTGCGGTGATCTGGGGACGTCGACATCGGGTGCAGGAAGCCGTTCACTGCACCGGAACCCCACGTTCAGTGCGCCGGACACAGCGGCCCGCACTGTTGTATCCGCCTCGGTTCGGGGTTGTGTCGCTAGCGACTGGTCGGTGGTGACCGGCACGACCCTCGGTGCCTGCGGCTCGGGCCGGGTTGGGGCAGGGTCCGCACCGTCGGTGCCTGCTGATGGCGATGCCAGCGCGGTCGAACCCTGCTGAACCTCCGATGATTCGACAGGTGTTGCGTGCTCGGTCGGCCGTGTTGTGACCGCGTGCCCGGAGGCGAGGGCGGCAGTGTCGGAGGTGGTCGCGGCACCGGTCTCGGTGAAGGGCAGGCCGAGTCTGGTGAGCGAGGCTCGCAGATACCCGACGCGGCGGGTGCGCACGGCGAGATCGGTCGCCCGCCGCTGATACCAGAACTTCTGGGGGCGTGACCACTGGAATTTGGCGTCGTGCAGGGCTTGGCGGAGTTGCAGGTTCGCTTTGTCGGTGTTGCGGACCAGCGTGCCTTCTGCGGTGTGCTCGATGAGGATCGGCAACGAAGTCGTCGCGTCCTCGACTGGTGCAGCGGATTCTGGCGGATCAGTTCGCGGCGTAACGAGATTCGTTTCGGTCCTGACGTTTTCAGCCGTGGCGGGAGTCGTCGGTTCGGGGAGCTCAGCCAGATGGGCACGAATCCGAGGCATAACTTCGCGCACGGGTAGCGCTTCGGTGATCGGCGCCGCATCGGCAGCGGCGGGGTGGACGATCCACTGACCGCGTTGGGGTTCGAGCAGGAAGGTGTGTTCACCGACCACGATGTGTGCCCGTCGTCCGTGCACTCCGTCGAACCGTTCGTGGGCCGATAGCCTGAGTTTGTCGACGAACCCCGCCAGGCGCTCGATGCGTGAGCGCATCTCGACGTAGTCGCTGGCGTCGGCGGGGTTGGTGAGCTGAGCCTGGTCGAGCAGCGTGCGGGCTTGCTCGAAACGTCCCGCGCGGAGGAGTTCGACGGCGGCGCTGATCATCGGCCCTGCGGCGTGCGCGCGGTCGTACTGGCGGGCTTGGACCGAGACGGGTGTCTCGTCGTAGAGGTCGGGGTGGGCGCGCAGGTAGCACTCGACCCACAACCAGGTCGGCCCGAATCGTTCTCCCGCCGACAGCGCCTTGAGCGGACCCTCGGTGATGTATCGCGGCGCGGTGGAGGGGTTGAATATCTCCGGTGGCCGGTTGTAGCCACCGTAGGCGTACGCCTCGTCCTCGATCGTGCACCGCAGCGTTGCCAGTTCAACCGGGCTGAACATCGCATCGGCCCGTGCCAGACGATCGGCTTCGGCGGCGCCGGTCGCGGTGCCGACCTCGCGGAGACGAGTCCACTGCGCGTCACCGCCAGTGGACTCGCCGCGAGTGGCTTCCCACACCTGCACGCCGTCGATGAGGTAGTCCCGTTCACCGACGGTGACGATGGTGTCCTGCGTGATGGAGCCGAGTTCTACCGCGCCGGCCGCGCGGCGTCCTGCCTCTCCAGGATCAGCGCCAGCTGTTCGCGCTTCTGCTGGGCGGTCAACTCGTCGTGGTCGCTCAGCATCCAGTGGACCTCCTCGACCAGATGCGGATACCGGCGATCCCACTCGCTCGCCTCCAGGCTGCCCGGCTCCATCTCCAGGCGCTGCTCCACCGCTCGCTCCTCCTGCTGCATTACCAGCAGGTCGCGCTCGGTCCGGCTCGGTTCCGGGTCGTCCTGGTTCTCCGGGGGCATCGAGTACAGCAGCTCGGCCAGGGCCATCTCCGTTGCCTGGGCGCGCACCGTGTTCAGCGTTCCCACCCGTTGCAGGTAGTCCTGTCCGGGGGTGATCGCGTCGGTTTCCAGATGGGTCGAGATCTGCTCGATTCGCTGACTGATCTGGTCTGCCAGCTGTTGGAAGTGCGTCTGCGGGTCCTTCAGCAGCTGCGTCGTTCGCGGCAGGTATGTCGTGAAGTAGGTCCTGACCTTGTCGATGATCATCGCGTTCATTGTCCTTTCGGTGGTCGACGGTCGAGGGTGCCGGGTTCGGGTCGCCCCATAGTGCCTCCAAGCTCAGCTGGTCTTCGCTGATCTGCATTCTTCGCGGTCGCCGCGCCATGATCGCCTCCGTGTTCGACGGCGGGGCGGCGCATCTCACCAGCCCCAATGGTTCCGTTGTTGCTGATGTGTCGAGGGCATCCACCTGGGACGATCACCCCAGCCGAACTCGATACACTCTAATGTATCGAAAGACTCGATAGCATCTGGAGCGCTTCAGACCATTTCGACGGCGCCCGCCGCTTTAGATGTGATCGGGCTATTGGATACACTGGAACCATCGGAGTTGCGGTGAGAAGCCGACCGGACCGGGATGCGCGTTCTACCGTCTAGAGGGAAGGGAACCGTGGCCGACGCACAGTCTGACAAGACGGAGAAGCAGACCAAGGGCAGGACGAACTTCTCCTGCAGCAACGAGGTCTGGTCCGACGCGAAGAAGCAGTGGCAGAAGCAGATTCGCCAGTTCCCCACCTGGGCAGGATGGCTCGATGCGGCCTTCGCGTCGAAGACAGCACGCAAGCGCGCGGAGTTGGGGCTGACCGCATACGAACCCGCCCCCGACCGCCTCCCTCCCGGTCGACGCGTTCCACCTGAGCAGGCAGGCACCCGACCCCGCCGCTCGTACAGCGGCGACACGAAGATCATGGCCGACGCACGAGCCACCTGGTGGGCCGAGGCCGAGCTCTACCCGGCGTGGTCGGACTGGGCCGAGGAGGCCCTGGAGGACCAACTCCCCCGACGGGAGACAACACCCGCCACCCCGATCGAGTCCGCCGACCCGGTCGCGACACCCTAGCGACAGAAACCACACGCACTCCCGGGCGCTCCACGTTCTCGCAAGAACATGGAGCGCCGAGGGCGTTTCCAACCGGTACACCACCGGATCGACAACCCAACGAGACCGCCCGCACCAGCAAGTCCGACAAGAGCAACACACCGCCGGCAGTCGAACGATGTCTACGCACCCGCCCACGCATCCGAACCCGCCGGCGGCCCGACTCACACGACCGAGCGCAAAGATCGGGTTTCAAGCCGTTGACCAGGACGAACCTGGCGAACATCGATCAACCGGATCAGCATTTAGATTCTTTCGATACAATCGAGTCTCTAGCGTCAACAGATGCCAGAGTTTCAGAGCGCGAGCCCAGCAACCAGCCAACCCTCGACAAAGGACAGCGATCCAATGCCCGATCCACTCACCTCCACCGACCACAGGACCCCGGAATCGGTCACCATGACCGCCCGCTACCTCGAGGCAGCGCTCGAGCACGCCCACAACGTCGCGAACGCCACCTCCTACATCGACATCGACGAACACGGCGCGCTTGTGCGAATCACCCCCGACGACGGCTCCGCCGAAGCCGTGGCCCGCGCGGACAACGCGCTCACGCACTACCTGCGCGAGCATCGTGGCGTACTCGGCGCCGACCCACGGTGGCGAGCACACTACGACGATTTCGACCGGGCCGATGCCCCAGATACACAGTTGGTCGCCGGCGAGCGGCGAGATAGCGTGCCCCAGGGGCAATCTCGCCACCGAGACGACCACGATTCGATTGCCCGACGCCATGCCCGCCACATCGAGAAGCTGATCGCAGCCAGTGCGCGAGGAGCGAAAGCGCACGTGATCGCCAGCGACCCGTTCACCTTCCGCACCACCCCGATCACCGCAGCTGCGCCACCGGCCGCCGTCGCACGGCGCGGCCGATGAACATCCGGTTGCACAACGCTCGTTTCGCCAGCAATTCCCTCGGCACCACGGCGTTGACCTTCCGTCAGAAGTGGCGCGATGCGGCTCGCTAGGCCCAGTACGCTTGCGCATGATCTCATCCAACCAGCGAACCCGCGGCAACACCTTTGGATGCTTTCGATACATTAGAATCACGCTCCGGTGATCGGCCGGGCGATGAACAAGGAAGAGGTGGTCGGCCATGTCGATCCTGCTGATATACCCGGCTGTTGCCATTCTGATCACGGTCATCGTGATCGCCGTGAAGTACCGACGCCCCAACCCGGGGTCATCCCGAGCACACAGAAGGCCGGGTCGCGTGGCGCGGGGAGTCGCGGGCGGCCTGGCGGGCGCAGCAGTGGGGATGACGTTGGCGAGTCTGCTGGGTCAGACCAAGCGCCACTGAGCCGATCGCCCGGTGGGGGCTAAGCCCTTCACGACGACGTTTAGCTGCTTTAGATACTTTCGATACCCGAGCAACTGTGGAGGTGTAGGCCGTGGCCGGTACATCCGCCTCGCGTGCTTCGTTCGCCCGAATCACACGCGCTCTCGACGAGTGGGCGTTCGAGCACAACCACCTGCCCGGCCCATCGTCTCAGCGCGGGCAATGGACGATGTACCGCTGCCCTGCGCACGAAGACGCAGATCCGAGCCTGGGGTTGATCCACAACGAGGACAAGGCCAAGACCATCGTGCGGTGCTTCAGCGGCTGCCCCGACACGCAGGTCCTGGCCACCATCGGACTGCCCGGCAACGCGATCTGGGACAGGAAATGGGTCCGAGAGCCTGGCACACCACCTCGCCCTCGACCGCCTCGACCCGAGTCGCAACCGGATCAGCGGCGTGCACGTCATCCGGCGAAACTGTCGAAGAAGCGACGCCTCGGCAAAGTCGTCGGCCCCCGCTACCAGGCCGCGACCTACCTCTACACCGACCAGCGTGGCCTTCCGCTCGGCGAAGTCGTGCGGATACATGTCCCACACGAACGTGGCATCCACAAGACGTTCTTCCAGCGAAGAGTCGACGCCGGTGGCCGGTGGCACAAGGGAGGTTTCGCCCCGGTGCTTTACCGCCTTCCCGAAGTGGCACAGGCCATCGCCGACGGTGACGAAATCTTCCTCGTCGAGGGAGAAAAGGACGTGGAACGGGCGCGCGGGGCGGGCCTGGTCGCCACCTGCAACGCGATGGGGGCGGGTTCCTTTCGGCACGCCCACGCCCGCCAGCTCGCCGGTGCGGCGCGGGTGGTGATCGTGGCCGACCGCGACGAGGCCGGCTACCGCCACGCCGCCTACGTCGAAAGACTCTTGATCGGCCTGGTGCGGGAAGTGGTGGTCGTGGAGGCGGCCACCGGCAATGACCTCAGCGACCATTTCGACCTCGGTCACGACTTCGATGAACTCGTGCCGGTCACCGAAATCCAGCTCGACCAAGGCTTCCCGACTGCCCAGGCAATCCTCGCCGAGGCCGAGAACACCCTGAAAGGCGCGTTTCGGCGCTTGTTCGACCCCGAGACCGGGTGGCGGTGGGTGTTGGCCCCAGAGATCGGGGCCGACTCCGCGATCGAAACCGCGGCGACCCGCGCGACAGACAACCAACAGATTTCGGAGCCAGCCATGCCACTAACCGAAACGCCACACGACGGCGTGGAGATCACCGTCTACACCAAACCTCAATGCCCGCAGTGCGACGCCACCAAACGCACGCTCGACAACCTCGGGTTCGCCTATCGGGTCGTCGATCTCGGCCAGGACACCGATGCGCGAGAGCGTCTGTTGAGCATGGGATTTCGTGGCGTCCCCGTGGTCGAAGCCGGAAACGTTCGGTTCACCGGATTCCGCCCCGACAAGCTCGAATCGCTGTCCGGCGTGCTGCGCGCCGACGTCGTGGCAGAACAGGAGGCGGCTGCTGTGCAGCCGGGGTTTTCTCACCCCGGCGCGGCAGACCACCTGAGCGTCGAAACAGTGCGCAACTGGGCCGCCCCGTATTTGCAGAGCGCCCAACGGAGGGGAGAGATCCCGGAACTGGGCTCGCCGCAATGGGCCTCGCTTCCCAACGGCGATCCCCGCAAGACCGGAGCGGTGGTAGAGGCGGCCATGCGCTACGTACACCAAGCCAGCGCACCCGAACCGGCAGTCTCGCCATCTCGCAGTCAGGGCGCAGATGTTGCCGCAGCGCGCGGTGATGGCCGACGGCCACCCTTTGCCGCTCCACAAGCGGCGCGCCGTGGTGAACAGTCGCTGCGGGCCGCCAGCGGACCGTTGACCCCGATCGCCACGACAACGGCTTTCGCCGGCACCACGCTGCCCCCGGCAGCGCCAACCACAACCACCCCAGCACCGCATCGCAGCGGTCGCGGGCGTTGAACAAGGAGCAGATCAGAATGAACGCCACCACCGATCGGTCGGCCCCTGCCTCTGGGCCCTGGACACCAGTGCTCTCGCCTGTACAGATCTCCGAACCCACGCCGGTGCCCGAACCCACGCAACCCGTCGAGGCGACGCGGGGCGCCAACGACACAGATCCCGAGCCGACACGCCGTCCCAGGAATCTGATGCTGGGGATCTCGGCGGCCGTGGGTGCGCTCGGTCTCGGCGCGCTGGCGCTGGGGCTGAGCACTGCTGGGCGGACACACACCGCACTTCCCGTCCTGCCGAGTGCCACCCCGACGGTGGCGACAACGACCACGACGAACTTTCTGTCGGGCGGCCCTTGCCCGAACACCGTGGAGGGCAACGTGTATCGCGGCAACGGGCCCGGCGGCACTGCCAGTGGCGCTGCGGCGGTTTTCGCCTTCCAGCACGCGTACTACGGAGCACGCTCGGGCGATCAGGTCCGCGCCTTGGTGCTCCCGGAGTCCCCGATGCCCTCGGCGGCAACGATCCAGAAGGGCATCGACACCATCCCCGTCTCCACGGTCCACTGCCTGACGATCACCCAACAGCAACCCAACCACTACCTTGTGGACGTGCTCGAACGTAGGCCCTCCGGCGAGACGAAAACCTACCGCCAGAACGTCACGACCATCGACCGCGACGGGCGCACGTTCATCGACACCGTGAGCAGCGCCGAGGCCGAGCACCCCGAGTGAATTCCGCTGGCGTTAGGCATCGTTCCTCTGCTCAAAAGCAGCCATGAAGCCCGCATCGGTACGTTGAGGATGCAAAGGCGGCGGCTGGGGGTCGCGCTGCGCCGAGATGATGCCCGCAACCATCAACGCCGCAGTTCAGCGGCGTTCTTCGGGAGTCGGACGTAGCGGCCGAGCTCAACCATTCGCCGCATGGCCTCGAAAGCGTCCCGGTCGCTGATCAACCCTTCCACGACAGCGGCGTTCATCAGATGAATGGTCTCGCGCGTGGTGATCCCGCGCATCTGCGCGTACCGCACCGCTTCGCGATCATCGGAGATCCACCACGCTCCGACGAACCGCCCGGATTCGGCGATGAGAAAACACGTCTGCGACTCGCCGAGGTGTTGCAGCGGCTTGTCCTCGCCACCGCCGAACACCGCACGGCGAATCTGTTCGACCCGACGTACCTCGGCCTCGTCATCGATCTCGATGGGTTCGCCTAGCCAGCCCCCGCTCAGTGCCGCCGCCAGCTTGGGCAAGTACGCCGCCGATCGCCGCGCCTCCTCGGCAACGGCCTCAGCCCATCGCCCGTCGCCGTTGAGGATGGCACGAAGCAGACCGACGCGGTCGACAGCCGCGAAGTTGCAGAGCACCGTGTTGTCAGGAAAGACGAACTCGCTCACGAGGTTTCGAAGCTCCCCCCTTGCGCCTCCAGCGACTGGCGCAGCTCATCGACGTCCAACTCCAGGAGGTTAGCGTATGGCCGTAGAGTGGAATTGCCGCTCTGGTAGGCGGCGAAGGCGTCACGGATCAACAGCCGTGGCGGCCTGATCTGGGCCGCGGCGGCAACCCGCATCGCGAGGACGTCGTCTTGACCCGCGAGCGCGGCGGCGTTGGCGGCGGTCATCGATTTCCAGGGTTCGGCGACGCCGGCGTCGATGAACCGAAGCGACTGCAAACGAAGCGCGAGCGTTGAGGGCGTGACCATGAGGTCGCAGGCCAGCTCGGCGAACGATTCTGTGGTGATTCCGCCATCGACGCGGGTGCGTAACAGATCCTCAGGCATCAGGAACTCGGCCGCAAATGCGTTGGCGCACTGCTCACTTGGTTGCCTGCGCTGCGCCTTGTCGAAGACATCGTTGTCCAGGTGCAGACCCTGGTCGTCGCCTGCGAACAGGTGGCACAGTTCGTGGGCGAGGGTGAACCGCTGCCGCGCGGGGATGTGGGAGGTCGCCAGCAAGATGAGGCGGACATCGGCGGAGGCGGCGGTCATACCGTCGAAGCCCGAGCCCAGTGCGGCGACGGCGACGTCGGCACCGAACACGTCTTCGATCAACGTCGCCAGATCCGGCTCGGTCACCGACCTCGAGCATTCGGCGAGTCGGGTCAGCGCGGCGGCCGCGAGCCGCTTGCCGTGTTCGACGTACCCACCGGACTCGACAACCTCCACCGGCCGCCAGGGTTGCGGATACCCCAACAGGGCGAGGTCGTCTCGCGATCGGCTGTACCGCTTGGCGATTCGAACGGCCTCCCCGGCGCTTCCGCCGGTGGTTCGCGCGGCGACCGCCAGGGCCGGCTCGACACCGGTCATGAGCCAGTCCACCGTCACACCGTTGGCGTCGGCGATGCGCGCGAGATCGAGCGAGGAGAAGCGACGTGCCCCGCGCAGCGACTTGGACAGCTTGGAATCGTCCAAACCTACTCGGCCAGCGAAATCACGCTGATTCAGGCCGGACGTGCGAATAAGCTCGCGCACACGCTCGGGAATCTCAGACACAGCTCCAACCTAGCACCGATTGCGAAAATCGCAAACGGTCGATACGGTGGAGCGGTCCAACTGGAACGAAGGGTGTGGGAAACGATGCCGAAGGTGCCCGAGCCAGGTCAGGTCGTCACCGTGCGCGGGTCGACGTGGGCGGTCACCGAGGTCCGGCCGCAAGGCTTACCCCGTAGCCCGGCCGACGAAGGTGCCGCGCGGCTGACGCATGTCGCGCGACTGCAGTCCCTCGAAGAAGACCGCCTCGGCGAGGAACTGGCTGTCGTATGGGAGCTCGAGGTCGGCCACTCCGTGGCACCGCCACAGCAGTTGCCCGAGACGATCACCGCGACCGGATTCGATGACCCGAACACGCTCGCCGCGTTCGTCGACGCGGTGCGCTGGGGCGCGGTGACCTCCGCTGACGCGAACTCCTACCAAGCACCGTTCCGAAGTGGCGCGAACATCGAGGCCTACCAGCTCGAGCCGTTGAGCCGCGCGCTGCACTCCTCACGTACGAACCTGCTGTTGGCCGACGACGTCGGCCTCGGCAAGACCATCGAGGCGGGCCTGGTTATCCAGGAACTGCTGCTGCGCCACCGCGCGCGCTCGGTGATGGTGGTGTGCCCACCGAGCCTGTCGGTGAAGTGGCGAGACGAGATGCGCGACAAGTTCGGCCTGGACTTCGTCATCGTCAACAGCGAGCTCATCGCCCAGGTACGTCGCAGCCATGGTCTGGGCGCGAACCCGTTTCGTCTGTTTCCCCGTGTGATCGTCAGCATGGCCTGGTTGCCGTCGCTGCGGGCACAGCGTTTGCTGCGCGAAATCTATGCCGATGTCCGCGATTCGGGCAGCGCGCGACGCTACGCCTTCGACGCGCTTGTCGTCGACGAAGCCCACCATGTCGCCCCGGCGAGCCCCACCCCGGTCGGCGGCCGACGTGGCTACGCGATCGACAGCAAGCGCACCATCGCGACCCGAGCGTTGGCGCAGCGCTGCGAGCACCGCCTATTCCTGTCCGCGACGCCCCACAACGGCTACTCCGAATCGTTCACCGCGCTGCTCGAGATGATCGATGGGCGCCGGTTCACCCGTGGTGCCACCCTCGACGAGCGTGCACTGCGCGACATCATCGTCCGCCGGCTCAAGACCGACATCACCAGCTTGGATTTCAAAACCCGTGTGCTACGGAACATCCCGTTCACGCCAGCGGAGATCGAACAGGAGAAGTTCAGCCTGCTCGAACGCATCTTGAAAGACAGCGCCCGCAAGAACGGTCGAGCGGGTCAATCCGCCGACATCGTCGCGATGCTGTTGAAGAAGCGGTTCCTCTCCAGCCCATGGTCATTCGCCAAGACCTTGGAGCTCTACGACAAGTCCACCGCTACCGGACGCTTGCCGGAGATCCCCGAAGACGACGACGAGTACTTCCAAGAGGTCCTGTCCCTTGGCCAGTCCGACGAGGAGGAAGGCGAGCAGGACCAACCAGAGTTCGACACCCTCCGCAAGAGCAAGGGCTCGGACCCGCTCATCGCGGCCACCCCGGCCGAGGTCGCCGGCCTGGTCGCGTGGGGCAGCGGCTACGAACACCGTCCCGACTCGAAACTGACCGCGCTGATCGACTTCCTTGACGCCATCTGCCGCCCTGACGGCAAGAACTGGACCAATGAGCGCGTTGTCGTCTTCACCGAGTACGCCGCGACGCTGAGCTGGATCGCGGGTGTCCTCGACCAGAAGGGCTATCGCGGCCGGGTCGCGGTCATTCAAGGGTCGACCCCCGCCGAGGACCGCGAGACGGTGCGGCAACAGTTCACCGACGAACCATCGAAGTTCCCGGTGCGGGTGCTGCTGGCCACCGACTCCGCCGGTGAAGGCATCGACCTGCAAGATCAGTGCCACCGCCTGGTGAACTACGACGTGCCGTTCAACCCGTCCCGGCTCGAACAACGTATCGGCCGCATCGACCGATACGGGCAACGCGAGCAACCGGAGATCTTCCATTTCGCCCCGGACGCCGGTTCCGCCACCTACGCCGCCGACCTCGATTTCATGCGCCGTATCGCCGAGAAGGTCGGCAATGCCCGCCAAGACCTCGGCAAGATGAACCAGGTGGTGGCCGCCGAGGTGCAGGACCGGTACAGCCCGAGCGCGAAACGGCGTGCCAAAGCCGCGCCTGACAGCGGTGACGAAGCCATCTCTCGCGCACTCGCGGGTGAACGCCGACTCGGTGCCCGGCTCACCGAACTGGCTCAGCGGTATCCGCAGATCAAATCCAGAATGCACCTCACCCCTGGCAATGCCCGCCGCGTCGTGGACACCGCGCTCGAGCACACCAAACAGCCACTGTTGAGCGAGGTCGGCGATGACCGGACCGACGCCCAGGTCTTCGAGGTCCCGGCCTTGGGCCCGGCGTGGCAGCCCGCGCTGCGGGGACTGACCACGGCACTCGAACCCGACCTCCTCCGACCGATCACCTTCGACGATGAAGCCGCCAAAGGCCGAAAAGATCTCGTGCACATCCATCTGGGGCACGCGCTCTTGCAGCGGTCGGCACGCATTCTGCGTGGCGCGCTCTTCGGTGTCGACTCGCCGGTCAACCGGGTCACCGCGGTGGTCGTCGAGGATCTGCCACAGTCCTGCGTCGCCGCGGTCTCACGTCTGGTCCTGGTCGGCCGAGGCGGGCTCCGCCTGCATGAGGAGGTATTCCTCACCGGTGTCCGGCTACGCGGGCGCGCGATGGCCGAAACCAAGGTCGAAGACGTTCTCGACGAAGCCCTCGACGCGGAGAACCTCACGCTGGCCAGCGAAGATGTGCGGATGACGCTGGCCGAGTTGTGGAATACCGAGGGCTCACGAATGCGCGGGCAACTCTTGGACGCGATCAACACTCGCGCTCAAGCCCGCCAGAAGCGTGTCGCGGAAGCCCTGCGCACCCGCGAAGAAGACGACATCGCGCGCGCTCGTCAGATCTTCGCGAACTTTCGCACCGCGCTGATCCAGGATGTGCAACGCCTGACCAGGGAAATCGAAGCCGAGGAGAGTTTGATGACCCTCGACCTGCCCGAGATCGCACGCGACCAACAGCGACAACGACGCCAAGACCTGCGCGCCATGCAAGACCGCCAAGCCAGCATTCCCGATGAGGAGCGCCGCGAAGTCGAGGCTATCCGGGACCGTTACCGCGACATCGAGCCGCACGTGTCGGCCGCTGCTGTGGTGTTCGCACTCACCCCCGCCGACGCCGAGCCGGGAGCCCTGCGATGACAACAAAGTCCAGGCGCAAGCCGCCGACCAGTACCGAACTTCACCGGGGCTGGCTCGAACTCGTCGACGCCGAGGGCCCGTTCCTCTCCGTGCCCGCCGTCAAGCGAGTGTGGCCGCAAGGCATGCCCTCATTGACCGCCGACCGTAAAGCCATACTCGCCGAAGCGAAACCCGCGTTCGAGAAGGCTTGGGAGAACTGGGACACCCACCGCGACGAGTCGGCGCTGGACCTCTACCGCGCCGAACGCGACACCTGGGTCGGCACGGTCCTGCGCGAGGTCGTCGGCTGGTCGGGGAGTTACGACACCGGACGCACCTACACCGTCCGCTCTCCCGACCACCGAGTCATCGTCACTTCCGCTGGCGCATTGGTCCACGGCGACCTCGTCGGCGCGTTGGTTCTCGTTGTCGACCCGGTCGATTCGCTGCGCGATCCCGGCCTCGACGGCTGGTCCGACAGTGCGATCGACCGCACGACTCACCTGTTGCGCGAGGCAGGTGTGGCGATCGGCGTGGTCACCGACGGCCGTTGGTGGGGCGTCGTGTGCGCCCGCCCGCAAGCATCTGTCGCCTCTGGAATCGTCGACGCGCACACCTGGATCGAGGAACCAGCGACCCGCAACGCGTTCTTCGCCCTGCTCGCCCGTCGCCAGCTCGTCGCCGGGGTCACCCAGGACCGGTTGCCGAATCTGTTCGCCGAATCGGTGAAGTCCGCTGAGGAGATCACCGAGGCGCTCGGCACCCAGGTCCGTCAAGCCGTCGAACTCCTCGTTCAAGCCCTCTCCGAATCGGCGCTGACGGTCGTCGAGCGCGGCGAACCTGACCCGCTCCCCGCCGATCGTGGCGCGGTATACGAGGCCGCTGTCACGATGATGATGCGCGTGGTGTTCCTCTTGTTCGCCGAGCAACGGCAACTACTGCCCGAGAGCGAATTGTTCACTCGCGGTTACGGTCTCAGCGAGGAACTCGATCTCCTTGACGCCCGCGCCCGCGACGAAGGGACCGAAGCCCTCGACGCCACCCATCTGACCTGGCATCGACTACTTGCCACGACAACGGCGTTGTATCAAGGGGCTACCTTCGAGGACATGCGGATCCCGTCCTACGGCGGCTCGCTCTTCGACCCGAACCGGTTCGAGTTCCTCACCGCTCGCGACGAGCGGGGCCTGCTCATCGCGGTGAGCGACCGGGTCATGTTGGCTGTGCTGGCTTCGGTCCAGGTCGCTACCGTCAAGGGTTTCGCGAGCCGAATCTCATTCCGCGACATCGATGTTGAGCAGATCGGGTACATCTACGAAGGATTGCTCGGCTATTCCTGCGCCGACGTCAACGAGGTGACCGTCGGGCTGATCGGCAAGGCGGGGCATGAGCCCGAGATCCCGCTGAGCGTCCTGGAGTCCCTCGCCACAGCCAACCCGGACCCGGCGAAACTCGCCACCGCCCTGATCGCCTGGACGAAAGCTCACCAACAAGCTGCGGTCAGTCCCACCGCCGCCGCTCTCGCCAAGGCGATCCAAGCAGGCGACGCGGTCACTGACGCCGACCGCGCGTTGCGTGCGATCACCACCGACGCCGAGTTGCGGGATCGGTTACGTCCTTTCGTCGGTGTCATTCGACGTGACTTGCGCGACCGTCCTTTCGTCGTCCACCCCGGCGGCGTTCTCGTCGTGGAAACCGCGTCCCGCGCCTCGGCTGGCGCCCACTACACACCAAGGGATCTCGCCGAGGAGGTCGTGCGCTACGCGCTCGAGCCGCTGGTCTACTCCCCTGGGCCGCATCAAACCGCCGACCAGGACAAATGGAAACCTCTGTCGTCAGATCAGATCCTGCGATTGAAAGTCGCCGACATCGCCTGCGGCTCCGGCGCGTTCCTCGTCGCCGCCGCACGCTACCTCGCCAAACGACTGCTCGAGGCGTGGGAACGGGAGGGCACCGCAACCGGACATGACCTGCGGACCAAAGCCATACGGCATGTGGTGGCCTCGTGCCTGTATGGCGCAGACATCAACGCGATGGCCGTGGAGATGTGCAAGCTGTCGCTGTGGCTGGTGTCGTTGGACCCGAAACTGCCGTTCTCGTTCGTGGACGACAAGATCTTCCACGGGAACGCACTCTTGGGGCTGACCAGCGTCGAGCAGTTGAAGCACCAGCACATCTACCCCGACGCCACGCAGTTGATGTTCTCCGATATCGACGTCGACGATCGACTTCGCGAAGTGGCCGCGATACGCCGCGATCTCGCGCACGAAGTCAGCGTCACCGACCCACAGCGTTCCGCGACGGCCAAACGGCGGCAGCTGCTGCGCACTCAGGAGTTGACCCGCGAGCTCGCCGATATCGCTGATGGTGTGGTGGCGGCAGGGCTGCAATTCGGAGGTAAGCCGGGGAAGGCCCTCACGGAGGCGTACGAGAGCCTTCGACTGGCAATTGGTCAGGCGTACCCCGCCGACGGTCCCGATGCGGATCGGACCGCTCTTGACGAGATTCAGGCAGCAGGGCTGACACCTTCGGTGAAGACCGACTATGCACGCTGGAAGCCATTGCATTGGATTCTGGCAGTGCCGGATGTGTTTGACCATGGCGGGTTTGATGCGATTGTGGGGAACCCGCCCTTTCTCGGTGGCCAGAAACTTACAGGCACCATGGGCACCGAAGTGCGGGACTGGTTTGTCAACGTCCTTGCGGACGGTCAACGCGGCAGCGCGGACCTCGTCGCCTACTTCCTGCTGCGGGCCGTGTCGCTTCTCACACCACGAGGCAACCTCGGCCTGATCGCAACCAACACAATTGCCCAGGGCGCCACACGCGAAGTCGGTCTCGACACTCTCGTAGCCGACCATTTGACTCTCACTCGGGCCATTCAAAGTCGCGTGTGGCCGTCGGCCAGCGCCGATTTGAAGTTCGCTGCTGTGTGGGGAACCCTGCAAGCCATCGGTGACGACATTCCCCGGGTCGCTGACGACATCGCCGTTCGTCGGATCTCGGCCATGCTGGAACCAGCCGGTCGGGTCGACGGAAACCCGGTGCGGCTGGCGGAGAACAGCGGGATAGCGTTCCAGGGTTGCATCGTCGTCGGCATGGGGTTCGTGTTGGAACCTGACGAGGCAGCAGAATGGCTCGCTGCAAACCCAGCAAACAGCGAGGTTCTCTTCCCCTATCTCAACGCCGAAGACCTCAACTCGCGGCCAGACGCGTCTGCATCCCGATGGGTGATCGACTTCTACGACCGTACGGAGGAGGCTGCCGCAAAGTACTCACTGCCGTATGGCCGGATCCTCGAACTAGTCAAACCGGAGCGGCAGAAGGTAAATAGGAAGGCCTTGCGAGACCGATGGTGGCAATTCGGCGAAAAACGTCCAGCGATGCGGAAAGCCATCGCAGGACTGGACGAGGTACTTGTTATCGCACAAACCAGCAAGACCCTGATGCCTAGCCGCATTACAACCGGCCAGGTGTTCAGCCACAGTCTAATTGTTTTCGCAACAGATTCATTCGCACTGCAAGCGTTGTTGGCATCGGACATTCACCAGGTCTGGGTACTAACCTACGGCCCCACAATGCGAACCGTTCGCTATATGCCCTCCGACGTCTTCGATACCTTTCCACGTCCGGCTCCCACCGATCTCCTCCATGCTGTCGGTCGAACCCTCGACTCTGAGCGCCGTGAGATGATGCTCCGCCGCGACCTCGGTCTCACCAAGCTCTACAACCTCGCCAACGACCCCGACATAACCTCCGACCCGGACATCACCCGTCTGCGCGAGATCCACGTCGAACTGGACCATGCGGTGCTGGCGGCCTACGGCTGGGACGACGTCCCACTCGACCATGGCTTCCACACCTACCGGAACATGCTCCGCTGGACGGTTTCCCCCGCTGCACGGGTTGAGATCTTGGACCGCCTCCTTGAGGAAAACCACCGCCGCGCCGCCGCTCAGGGCGAAGCCCCACCCGCTGCCGAGAAGGACGACGAATGACCGCCCCCTACCTCCTCGCCCGCGACCCCGACGGCCGATCAGTCACCGCTCGGGAGAACCTCGCCGACATCCTTGAACGCGAACTTCTCGGCCCAGCGGGCGGTCCGAACGAGATCCTCGCTGGTCCGCCCGACTCCGCGTACCTGATCGGCCGGATCGCGCCGGCCCGCCTCACAGACCGAGGCTGGGACGAGGACCCCGCGACCGACGTCGGTGACGAACTCGACGCGCTCGAGAGTCGTGGCGTCCCGCTCACGGCGGTGGACGATGCGGCAGCTACCGCCGAAGAGGACACGGTCGAGGACGGCCCGCAACGCCGGGGCCTGATCATCCCCGCTTCCATGGGATTGCGTCTGCAAATCCCCTCGGATCTCGCATCGTTCACCGTGACCGCGTCGTGGGGCACCTACGAGGCGCTGCCGACCGAGGTCGATGACGACGGTAAGCGAACGGCTCCTCGATTCCAGCGGACGCCGATCTCGATCGACACGGTCGTCAACGTCACGAGTCTGGTCCCGAAGGAGACCACGGCATTCCACCTGCGCGACACCGTGGTGCTGCGGGTCGACCGCTACGACGACCCCGAGCGCGGTCGCCGGTTGATCGAGATCGCCCTGTGCAATGACGCGGAGACGCCAGGCAAGATCCCCATCAACGCATGGCTGTTCCAGACCAAGCTCGCCGTCACCGCAGGCGGCGACGAGGTGTTCCTTCCTATCCGCGATCTGCTGATCGAGGATGACGACGAGTTCGACGACGAGCTGCGGTTGCTGAACCTGCAATACCGCGACCGGCTCGAGTTCGCGGTCGGCCGAACATGTTCGGTGGATTGGGATGTCGCCCAGGGTTCGCGGCGCGCGCGATCGGTGTGGACGACGTGGCTGCCGACCTGCCAAACCCCGCAGACCAGGGCCGAGGAGATCGCGGCCGCCCTGCTGGACATGGAGCAACTGGCGAGCGCCGGAATCGATGAGCTGCGAGCAGGGTTGGAGCCGATCGTGATCGGCTACGCGGCGTGGCTCGACGGTGAGCAGACCGCAGCAGAGCAGATGCCCGAGCACCTGCGAGCGGACGCGCTCGAAGCAGTCGCCGAGGCACGTAACGTGCACGCCCAGTTGCGGGCTGGGCTACAGCATCTCCTCGATGACGCCGAAGCGCTGCGGTGCTTCCGCTTCATGAACACGGTCATGGCTTCCCAGCGCATCCAATCCCAGGTCGCCGAACGCCGTGCACAGCATCCGGCGGAATCCATCGCGCAAGCCCGTGAGAAGGTCAAAGCCAAAGGACCGCTGGCACATTCGTGGCGTACCTTTCAGTTGGCCTTCATTCTGATGCAGCTGCCGATGTTGACCGACCCCGCCGCGGACCGGCGCTCGAGTGAGCTGGCGAAAGCGCAGCTGCTGTTCTTCCCGACCGGCGGCGGCAAGACCGAGGCCTACCTCGGTTTGGCGGCCTACACCTTCGCGATCAGGCGACGTCAAGGCATGCTCGAAACCCTCGACGGCCCGCTCGATGGCGGCGGCGTTGCCGTGCTGATGCGGTACACGCTCAGACTGCTGACCGCACAACAGTTTCAACGTGCGACAGCAATGGTGTGCGCGGCGGAGATGACCCGGCGCGCCGATGCGGTCAAGTGGGGGTCTGAGCCGTTCCGAATTGGCCTGTGGGTGGGTACCGACGTCAGCCCGAAGCGGTTCGAAGAGGCCGAAGCCCAGTTGAAGAAGGTGAACGAGGGGCGCGGTCACCGTTTGACCGTGCTGCAGATCCAGCGCTGCCCGTGGTGTGGCGATCGGATCACCGCTCGCGACATCCATCCCGACCCCACGCGGCAACGGGTGTTCGTGTACTGCGGCGACGAGCTCAGCGACTGCCCGTTCGCCAAGGGCGGTGCCGCCGAGGACGGTTTGCCCGTGTTGACCGTGGATGAGGAGATCTACCGCCTCGCGCCGGCGTTCGTGATCGCGACCGTCGACAAGTTCGCGCGGCTCGCCCGCGAGGGTGAGGCTGCCTCGCTGTTCGGATACGTCAGGCAACGGTGCGACCTGCACGGCTATGTGCACACCGACTACGCGGGTTGCGTGATCAAGGACGGCAGCAAGCATCCCGGCTCGGGGGCGACCATCCGACCGGCGACCCGGTTACGTCCGCCGGACCTGATCATCCAGGACGAGTTGCACTTGATCACGGGCGCATTGGGCACAACGGTCGGGTTGTTCGAGGCCGGGATAGACGTGGTCTCGTCGTGGCGCACCGCCGACGGCCGCCCGGTACAGCCGCTGGTTGTCGCCTCGACCGCGACCGCCCGCAATGCCGCCGACCAGGTAAAGGCGATCTATGGCCGTGACGTGACGATCTTCCCGCCCCAGGTGCTCGACGCGGGGCGCACCTACTTCTCCAAGGAGATCCCGATCGACGACGAAAACCCCGGTCGTCGCTACATCGGCATTTCCACCACTGGTGTCCGATTGACGACCGCGGAGATCCGCGTCGCGGAGATTCTGATGGCCGCGGGCCAACTGCTGCTCGATCGGTCGGGAGCCGCGGCCGACCCGTACATGACGCTGGTCGGGTATTTCAGCGCGACCCGCGAATTGGCCGGTATGAAGCGCTATCTCGACGACGACGTGCAAGATCTGCTCGCCAAGGGGCGCCCGTGGTCACGCGGCCTGCCCAAGCGCTACGGGACCATCGGCCAGCTCAATATCACCGAGCTCACCGCCCGAGTCGCTGGCGCGAACATCACCCAAACCCTCGACGAGATGGCGATTCCGTTCGATCCGGACATCGATAGCTCGGGTGCCGTGCACACCAAACGACGGCCACGCCAGCCATTCGACGCGGTACTCGCCACGTCGATGCTGCAGGTCGGAGTCGACGTGACTCGGCTCGGCTTGATGATGGTCGTCGGTCAACCGAAGAACACCGCCGAGTACATCCAGGCGTCCTCACGCGTGGGACGAGACAACAATCGACCGGGTTTGGTCGTCACGCTGGGGAACTGGGCTCGACCACGCGATCTCGCGCATTACGAGCAGTTCCGCCACTACCACGAGACCTTCTACGCCAAGGTCGAAGCCTTGTCGGTCACACCATACTCGATGACCTCGATACTGCGAGGCATCGACGGCGTTCTCGTCAGCGCTGCTCGCGTCCTACAGGCGGGGAAGTCAGGTGGCCTGTCGGAGGAGACCGGCGCCGGCCGCATCGAGGCAGAACAGAAGTTCGTCGACAACCTGATCGAGGCTCTCGTGGCCCGCATGGGCCGGGCAGCGCGCAGCGAAGACGCTACCCAGTCCGCCCAGGAACGGCTCACCATGCGGCGCGACCTGTGGCTCAAGCGCCGCGCGCAAGTCGTGGAGCAGATGCAGACCTTGGTCTACGAGCGCGTCGGGAAATCCAGCTCGGCGCCGCTGATCATCAGCCCTGAGCATGGCAGGGCCCTCGCAGACAACCGCGACGTGCCGCCCTTTGTCGTGGCGAATTCCATGCGTGAGGTGCAGCCCGAGATCAACCTGCTCGTCAGCCCGATCGAAGCGAACCTGTACTACCAAGCGCCGTTGACCGCACCGAAATGGGTTATGCCCGAGGCCAACGAGAAGGACGCCAAGTGAGCATCGACGCCGACTACGTCTACGACCCGAGCCAGGCCGTCGCTCCGCTGGACGACGCGGACAAGCTCAAAGCCAAAGGCACCAAACACAATCGCGCGAAGGTTGGTTCCGCACGACCGTCCTCGCTGCTCTACACCTACGGTCCCGGCGCGGTGATGGACCTGCCGAACTTCACGATCATGCCGACCGGACTCGATGATTGGGACCGGATCTACGAACGTCGCGACGGTTCCCGCACCATTCACGCTCCTCGCCTGCGCGAAGCCGTGGCCAAGTTGATGAAGTCACGTGACGTTGAATTGCGGCCGCATCCTTGGCAAGCGCAAAAGCTCGCCATGTCCACCGAAGGCAACGATCTCGGTGTGCCCGCTCGGGTCTTCCCGCAGTGGCTGCGCTGCACCGGCTGCGACCTTCTCGGTCCGTTGACCTTGTTCAAATACCACAACACGCACCCATTTCGGTCCGACCAGGCCGCGTTCGAACACACCGGCTGCACCGGGCGCAAGGGCACCCGCAAGGCCAAGGGCCGCGACGCTGTCGCCGCCCGATACCTGCTGGCCTGCGCCGACGGCCACCTCGACGAATTCCCCTACAACGAATGGGTACACCGAGGAAGGCCGTGCACTGAAGCGGAGGTTCCTCGGTTGAAGATGCCGACCCGCACCGCTGGCAAGGGCGCGGCAGCCAGCATCGACTGCACCGCGTGCGGCAGGACACGCAGCATGAGCGAAGCTCAGGGGGCGGCCGGGCGCGAGAAGCTGCCGAAGTGCCGCGGCAGGCACCCGCACCTCGACGCGTTCGAGAAATGCGGCGCCGACACCCGACTGATGCTGATCGGCGCATCCAACCTGTGGTTCCCGGTGACCCAGTCGGTGGTCGTGATGCCGGTGACCTCGCCGGAAGAGCACTACCGCGATCTGGCGACCCTCCTGCGGATCGCGTTGGGCTCCAATCTGGCCAAGTTCCACGGCGATATCGACGTGCTGAAAGCGCTCATCGAACAGTCGGTGCCAGCGGCGTTCGCCCTATCAGATGACGAGTTCACCACTGTTGTCGAACTGGCCGACAAGGAACCCGAGGACGCCGACGAGCAGAAGCGCGAGTGGGACCCCATCCAACTTCTCGTCCCAGAGTGGAAGTATCTGCTCAACGACGCATACGCCAATGGCCAGCGCGACGAGGTCAGCGGCCTCACCCTGGCCCGACGTGATCGTGGGAAAACGTTGCCACCGCAGATCACCCGAGTGTTGGCCGTGGAATCGCTGCGCAAAGTCAACGCCCTGCTCGGCTTCACCCGCATCGACGAAATGGATCGGGTCGACGACGTCGAGCGACGCTTCGTCCCGATCGCTCGCGCGGCCAGACCGAAATGGACTGTCGCCACCGAGGATCTCGGCGAAGGCATCTTCCTGCAACTCGACGAAGCCGCTGTCACGGCGTGGGAGAAGCGGACGTACGGCAGCAAGGTCTGGAAAGCGCATTCGGCGGCCCACAAACTCAACTTCGAACGCCGTCACTCCGATACCGCCGCCGACGTGCACCACGAAACCCGGCTCAAGCCGCCGCGCTACTGGCTCGTCCACGGCCTCGCTCACATCCTGATCCGCGAGTTGGCGATGACGTGCGGCTACAACGCCGCCAGCCTGAGTGAACGCCTCTACGCCTGGCAAGCCAGCCCCGAACGCCCGGCCGCCGCAGGACTTCTCATCTGTACCACCGCCTCCGACAGCGACGGCACCCTCGGCGGCCTCGTCGAGCAAAGCCGACCAGCGTTGCTCGAGCGGGTCGTCACCAACGCGCTACGCCGCGCGATGCGCTGCCCGTCAGATCCGATCTGCTCCAACCGGACACCCCGTCCGCCAGAGGACTTCCTCCACGGCGCCGCCTGCCATTGCTGCGTCATGGCATCGGAAACCTCGTGTGAACGCGCCAACCGGTTCCTCGACCGCCGGTTCCTCATCGACCTACCGGGGAGCACCCTTGGATTCTTCCAACTCCCCCGCTGAGATCGCCCGTCTGCTGGGCCGCTACCTCACCGGCACCGAAGCCAAGGACATCGCCGACCGACTCGCCGCCGGCGCGACCATCCGCACCGCCCTCACCGCACTCACCGTCGACCGCCGTCCCGAAGCGACCCAGTTGCTGCGGCAGCTGGACCCCTCGCAATCCGTCGCGGTCCTGCGCGGCATCCAGGGAGCCCGATCGACGGTAACCAAGCTCGGCCAGCTCTGGACCATGCCCGGTCCGCTGGCCGACACCGGCCGACTCACCCCATCGATCGTCGAGTATGTCGACGGCGCCCACAACTCCGTGATCTGCTCGACCTTCAACTTCCAACGATCATCGGGGCTGTGGGATGCGCTACGCCGCGCCGCTGGTCGCCCGTCGGTGCACGTGAAGGTGTACATGGACGCGCGGGCCGCCGACCGAGCGCCGAAATCGAGATCTCCGACGACGAAGGAAGTCGCCCGCCACCTCGCCCCAGCCATCGTGTTCCGCACCAAGGACTACGACGGCCGCTATGTCACCAACCACGCCAAATTCATCGCCATCGACCACCGCATACTGCTGGTCACCAGCGCCAACTTCTCCCACAGTGCCGAACATCACAACATCGAGTTCGGCTTGATCGTGGAGAACCCCACTCTGACCGAAGCTATTGAGCAGCAACTCCGATCGGCTGAGCAAACTGTGTACGAACGCGTCTGAAATGCGAACGAACTGGAGGCTATCGGCCGCCGCGGTAGGGGTCTTGTGGTGATAGCCGAGGGCGACGACGGGCGCGGGCAATTCGAGATCGTCCTCGCAGATCCGCCCGCGAGAACGATCAATGTCGTAGTGCACTGCTAGCTTGTTCACGCCTGCTCCCGCAGGGCTGAGGAACGGCCTCAGTCGCTCGTCGAGGAGAGGTAGAAGGAACGACGTGTTCTCGAAGTTCGAAGAGTTCGCGGGAACAGCGCGCATACCGGCGATCAAGTTCGTAGCGGTCCGCGAACTCACCCAGCTTCATTGGCGTAAGGTCACCGAACCAGTCGAAATCCCCGCAGCCGGAGGGGTGTACGCGTGGGTCGATCCCGCGACGGACCTCGTTCACTATCACGGCAGCGGAAGCGGGGCCGCCGGTCTGCGCAAGCGACTTGGCGACCAGTTGCGGTGGCAGGCCGCACAGCGCCAGCGCATCGCAGATGCCGAACGCCTGGACGAGATCGACAGCTGGTTCCGGGTGGTGATCGAGTCCCCGGCGATCCGCCTCGCTGCCGAGGGCGCTTTCGATCTGTGGATTGCGGTGGCCCGCGAGCCTGAATGGTCACTCGGCACTGAGGAAGACGCGAATCTCCCAACCTCGCCGCTCGGTTGGGAGTCGTTCATCTACGAGTGCTCACACCTCGTGACCGGGCGACGATCACTCCTGGGCGGTGGAGCGTGGGAGTCCAAACCAGGTTCTCTGGGATACGTCATGGAGCGGGTCGCCTGGAGTCGGCTGCGCCAGGTTCGCGGAATCTAGCGCGATCTGCTGAGGTGCGCCCTGACTGCGCAGTCCGGGCGCACCCCACCGGGCCATTCGTCGATCATCGCCGGGTCCACTGCCACGGGAACGCGTTGACGTAGGCGGTGAATGCCTGCACCGTGTTCTCCTGGCCCTCCACAGTCGTACGGGCCAGGTTCCGGGCGAGCTGCTGGTTGACGAACCCCGTCGGCATCGCCTCGAAACCTAATCCGGTGCGGGCGCGGCCCGCCTACGGGGTGCAGGTCGACACATCACCAGGCGGTTCAATCGTCTTCGGCCTCCTCACCTTCTGGTTCGGCGGGGGTCGCGGAGCGGCGGTATTGGGGATGGTCCTCGTCCATCTTCTTGGCAGCGTGCAGCGGCGCGGGGTATCGAGCTCGGTCGGTCCAAGCCATGGTTTGGTGGCACAGGTTGGCCGTGGTGATGGCCAGCGCCTGCAGATCGACGTGGGGCGCCGCGAACATCGGGTAGATCTCGGTGGTGGTCATGGAGTACCAGTTCTGTGGCATCTCGCTCTTCCGGCGTTCCTTCGGATTGTCGGAGTACACCGACCGCGCCGCGTCCCATCTCGTGTAGTGCTCACCGAACCGACCTCCACTCTGACCGTCGAACGCTAGCGGAACATTGGACAGGACCCACACCGGTGTGCCGAAATCGGTGGTGACCCGGTACAGCTTTCTGGTGGTGCGGGATGTCTTCGGTTCCTTGCCTTGCTCTTTGAACACTTGGGTGGTTCCGACCGCCGGTATGACCCGTTCTCGATCGAGGTTTATCCGGATGACGGCATCGGGTCGTTCGTCATCCGGCAAGGATGCTCCGGGATGGCGGTAGCGGGTATCTCCGTACTCCGGGTTCGTGCCTTGGTGTGCGTTATGGAGTCCATCCCACATACGACGACTGGCCTGTTCATCGACGGTGACAACGTACGATGTCCCGGCAAGTTCCTCTGCGAGATCGCTGAGGGCGCATTCGATCTGCATCGCGGCGTCGTCCCATCGTTGCCGGTATGTCGTTTTCTCTCGGTTGGGTTGGGGGTAGACGGTGGCGTGGAAGGCGGTCTGGGCGAGTCGATAGGGCTGCCATTCGGGTCGGGTCGAGGACCAACCGAGCATCGTCCACACACCACCCGCCACGGCGGGTGGAACGAAGGCCGCCGCCGTGATGACGACTTTCGGTTGGCCATATTCACCGGGGCGCCGATTTTGCTGCCGGATATGGAAACCGACATGCGCGATCTGGTCAACCGGGTAGTCGATTGCGCTCTCGGGAAGCGCGTTGGCAAATCTCTGGTCGACAATGCCGAGACTGCGGTAGAGGTCGAGAAGCGCCAGCATCGCGGGGTGGTCATCGGCCTTCGGGGTGATGATGTTGCCGTCGGGATCGACGCCGAGCAGGTACTGGTTGGCGATATCGCGTTCTCCGAACAGTCGGCGGGTCTGTTGTTTCGCGTCGAGATCGTCGAGTACAGCGGCGTCTTTGCTACCTTCGGAGTCCTGTCCTGCCGACGGGTACTCAGTTTCGCACCAGGCGCCGACCAGGGTACCGCCGTCAGCGGCGACTAGGACTCCGCTGGATTCCAGAGCGGCTGTTCGGCCGTTGACCGGTCCAGGCTCCAGCAAGTCTGGCGCACGGTGGAAGGTTGCAGTGATACGGCCTCGATGTAGGTCGAGCACCGAGGCATCGGAGGGATCCAGCGCCGCGGTGTCGACACCGAATGCCTTGACCAGCCGGTTCAGCATCCGCATCCGTGCCTCGTCCCGATACCACAGGCACGCGATTCGTAGCGTGTCGAAACCTGCTTCTTCGACAGCTGCGAGTATGTCTTCAGGGGTCGGCAGGAGAGGACCCTTCGGACGAAGGGGACCCTCGTATTCGCCCCTGTCCTTCTCTTCTTTGCGGCGCCTGTACTCGTCGGTGGAGATTCGTTCCGCGTCGTTGGGCCGATGCGGCATGGGACTGCCGACTTCGACCATCTCTGGCTGCTGTGCTGCATCACCGAAGATCTCGATGAAGTGTTGTCGGAGCATCCTCATGTGGTGCATGCCGACGCCGACGCCGATGGGGAACTGCCGATTCTTCGGTAGGATCGGCCAAATCCGATCGGGGCGCTCGCGCGGAAACCGGACACGCTTGTCCTCTTCTTTCGCCTTGGCGCGCAAGGCTTGTTCCTGCTTCGATCGCGTTGCCATGGAGTCGAGAATGGAGCGGTTCATCTCGAGGCGGCTCAGTGCCTGCAACGCGAGATGGTTGACAGTGCGGGCGCCGCCGCGACCGTTGAGCGATACCTCCAGCACGGGCGACCCGGGACCGCGGTCGGCCAGAGCGGTGCGGCAGAAGATCAGCGAGTCCGATATCCGGGTGACTCGTGAGGTGGCGATGAGCACCGGGTGCACGAGATGTGGGACGGTAATCAGCTGCAAACTTGTGCGGGAGAGCGCGAATCGTCCGCGTTGGTCATTTTCCCATGGCTGGTCGAGGGCGACCAGCCCGCCCGTGGTGTCGGGCCGCAATGCGATCTTGCGGTTGTCAGATATCGCCCATGGTTCTGCGGCGAGGCGTTCGGCGAGATCCCATGCGACTGTACGGTATACCCAGTTCGGAACCTGTGGCTGCTCGCCAGCGATCGGTACGAGGTGCTCGGCCAGATGATGGCTGACCTCGATGGTGTCGGCGATACGTGAGGCGAGCTCCGGCGGCTGAGCGAGGTCGATACTGTCAACGTCTACGCCGAGCGCGAGTCCGTGGGTGAGGGTGAACGCGCGCCGCAGCGACTTGGGCGACAGTGGCTGGCGTGATGCGAGGAACGGGTCGCGGCGGGCAGGGTCGAAATGGACGTATCCGCCGCTGATCATGCTGAGCACGAGGGTGGCGATCGAGTAGGGGGCTTGCGCGGATTCGTTTCCGTACCGTTGTTTACACTGGTTGTCGAAGTCGTTCCACAGCTTCGCGGTTTCGGGGTCGAGGTGGCGGACGTGAACGGTTGCGTCGCCGACGAGTTCTGGGGTGCACCGGAACGCCAACGAGTCGAGGTACTTGCCGGGTGCACGATCGAATCGAGTCACGATTCCTCTTCAGGGTCAATGTGTGGCAGGGCGGAGATGACCGGGGCTGCGGGGTCTATCCCCGCATAGGATAGGAACGCATTGAGCGCTTCCCCGTAGAGATCGTTCATTCTTTGCCGCACGTCCGGTGGCCATTTGGCGTGAATGCGACGCAAGATGCTGGGAAGATCCGCGCTCCAGGCGTCGGCCTCGAACGCGTAGTCGACCAAATGCAGTACTGCCTCGGTGCCCCCTCGTCGCGCCCGTCCGGCGAGCTGGATCAGATCGATGACGATTCCCGCGACGATCTCCTCCTGCAGGGTCTTGTACATCGAGGTGAACTGGGGTGGATTGCGCAGCAGCAGCGTCACACGGTCGGAGGCCGCTTCGGCCGCATGCCGCAGGGCGGCGACAGGGTTGGAGCTGCCGTCTGGTGGCAGAGCGTTCATGCCCGCGGCGTTGATGCTGCCGTACATTTCGGCAGGTTCGCTGAGGTCGGCAAGCGGCCGGACACACAGGTAGACCGATCGAACCGCGGATCGGGTACCGCTGACGATATTCAGTCCGCGGGCGACGACGGATAGCGGGACGACCAGGATATTGCCATGACTAGGGAACTCTTCGAACTGTTCTTTCGTCAACCGGGTCGCGATGCTGGACTTGGGCAAGTCGAGGTCCGTGCGATTGCGGTCCTCAGTGCGAACCGCCACACACAGACCTCCGCCGAACCGTCCTGCTCGTGCAATGCCCTGGGCAATCCATCCACATTGCTCGTACGAGTTCGCCACGACCAAGACGTGAGCACGGCCGGGGTCATTCTTCCGCGCGGCTTCCAGCTCACGATGGATCTTGAGATCGTAGAGCTGGCTGCCCAGCTCGATCAACGCGTCCTTCTTCCGGCTGGCGTGGATGCCGGAGATGTGGATCGGTTCGCCAACGAGAGGATGATCCTCGCTGTAGTCGATGCGGTGACGCTTGGCCCGGATCGACTTGGCCTGCGCATCGGTCATCCACCATTTCACCGGAGCGTGCAGGTGTTCGCGAACTGCTTGCGGGAAGTAGGCAGTGGCGGACAGGCCCATCACGGGTCGCTCATGGCCCGCGAGTGTCAGCGATACCAGCCCGCCCAGTTCGGCGGTGAATGTGTGGGGGTCGCCGGCGATCGTCTGTGCGACGAGTTCGGCGTTGCGCTCTCTGTCGTCGAGCCCAGTGACTCGGTAGCCGGTGATCGACCGGCCCAACATTCCCTGTGGAAATGCCGTCATCATCGCCGAGGACTGCAGCTTCTCGACGATCTTGTGCGCAGACTGCAAACCCGATCCGCGGTGGCCGTGCGCCTTCTGCTGGAGTTCGGCCAAGGCTTCATCCAGTTCGACCATCGCGGTGCGGGTGACGAGCAGGTTGACCGCCATTGCCCTGTCGTGCGGGTCCTTGATCCGATCGTCGAGCAGCTTGTGTAGTTCCATCTTCACCGCATCGAGCAGGTGCCTCCCGCGCGGCGCGACGAGGGCGCTGAGGGATTCTCTGATTTGTGACCACTCCGGCGGCAGGCGCAACCCCGATCCCGGGGGTGCTGAACCGGGTTCGCCGTACCGGCCAGGGAGCAAGGCATCGATTTTGGGGAAGAGGACCTCGGGTACCTCGGAATCGGAGGTGCAGTCCAGGTCTGGAAAAAGCAAGCGGATCAGTCGGCGGTCACGACCCCGGGCGAGGTGCCAGCGTGTACTGGTCTGATCAGGCACTCGCTGGCGGGCTCTTTCGTCTTCGGTCGCATGCAAGCTCAAGGCGTTCTGGCAGATGCTCAAGAGTAGGAATTCCGCCATCAGGCGAACCTGGCTGACCGACGGCAACAGGTCGTGCTCGTCGGCGATCGGCATCCGCTTCGCATCGACATCGAACTCCTGCGGGACCGCTGACCAATGCCGCCTCGAATGCAACGAGATATCGCTGGTCGACTTGTCGATGGCACGACATTGGAATTGATCGATCTCGTCGATGAGAACGGTATGGCAGGTCCGCAATGCGAACTCAGCGGCGGTCATCCGCCGAATCGGCCGTCCATCGAGATTCACTCCGATGCGGAGGTTGCCTTGCATGAACATGAAATGGTTCATGACTACGACATCTGCCTCGCACGCTTGGTAGACAGGGGTGAACTTTCCACACGTCGGAATCCAAGGACAGGCCGCCGCGCCGACGCCCTGCGTGTGCAGCGACAGGCAGGGTTCTCGTCCGGGCGGATATGGGGCTGCGGCATCGATGTGTGATTCCAGAGCACATCCGTATGACAGGGCGTTGAGGTCTCGGTCTGCCCGCCCGCCCCATTGCCCGGGAGCATCAGCGTCTTCAGTGATCAACGACGCCAACGTGTCCGCACGGTCCAGCATTCCGCCTGACGACATCAGGTGCGCACATGTCGGCTCGTGGTCGAACTCCTGCATCTGGTACAGGCAGGCCAGATCTTTCTGGATCTTGTCCGTGGTGGACAGGCAGGCGGTGATGTCGGGCAGCACTACCGCGACGCGAAGGTTGTTCTTGGCGAACCATGCGGCCAGGACCCGCACGAGGACACTCTTGCCAGTCCCAGTGGGGGCGTTGAGTATCTGCGTGCTTCCCGACGCGAGGGCTAGCATGTCGGCTGCAGAGACGGTGTCGGTGGTTTGCAACGCCGTGAAAAGACCGTTCAGGACATCGAACAGGTACGGCTCATGGAGCCGAGTATCGATCTTGGTCGCGAGACCAAGGAGTTCCGCAGTCGGAATCAACACCTCGGACAGGTAGGGTGCAGTCACGACCGCCGGAAGCCGGTCATGGCCGAATGCCTCGGTGAACTGGGGAAACTCCGGGATAGTCACCTGTCCGCGGATCAGCCCGGCCTTTTTGTCGAAGACCTCAGCGGCGGTCCAGATTCCGGGGCCGGCAAACGGGATCGGCTTCGGGCGAGCGCTGGGTCGGCGAAACCGTGCGATACGGCGATCGACGAATCCGAAGAGATCGCCGCCGACGCGCGGGACCGCAGCAGTCGCTGTATATGGCGAGTCCCCGACCAGTTCGAACAGGGCCAGCGGCGGGTCGCCGTCACTGTCGACGGTCAGCGGCGCCAGAGTCATCCGCGCGGCGATCGCAAACTTCGCAGGATCGGACAACGCAACCGGAGCGATCTTGTACACCCCCGCGATACGCTGTCTCTCCTCATGCGGCAATTCCGGCCACCGGTTCCACGCCCGGAACTTGCCCGACAACAGAAACGCTGCTTGATCGAACGGCGCCGCAACCCTGTCGTCCCCGGCGACAGACTGTGGAAAATAGTGCGCAGCCAATGCCAGAGCCGCCAGTACCGCCGTCTCCTGCACCGATGGCTCACTCACGACCAAATCACCCCCGCCTCCGCACAGACCCGCTCGGCGAAACCGGTTGCCGTCTCCACCTGTAGCCCGTACCGCTCGCATACTCCCGACAGCAACGGCAGCTGAGCGGCGCGGTGGTCGGGAACGACCAGCCAGTTGGCACCTCCCGCATCACCTTCTTGAGCATGGATCAACTCACCGAGGGTCCTCGCGCTGGTGAAATCCTTGACGTCGACCGCGTATACCCGTTCCGATGATTTCTCCCCGATTACGACGCGCAGATCGTAGGCATCCAGCCCGGGCCACAGCTCGACCTGCAAACCCCGCGCCTTCAGCGCGAGATACAGGGCAATCTCCGGGATTCCAGGAATCGTGGTGTACCGCCATACTCCACGGACCAGGGCCCGATACCCCTCAGCGGGGAGCGCTACCGGGATCGTGCCCGTATCGGGATGCAGTACCGACAACGGTCCTTCCGGAAAGTCGACGGCGTGATCGGGAATCAGTTCAGGCGCACGCTCTTTGCGGGTTGAGTCGATCAGGTAGATGGCGCCCATGTCGGTGTGTGGCTGATGCCAGCACTGGGCGCGGCGGACGTGGCGGTCGGCGCCCGCGGTGATGCGCATCGGCCAACGGCAGATCGGACACGGGAACCACCAGCCGCGATGCTGCGAACCGTAGGGAACCGGTTGGTAGTACTCCCCGACCGAGACCGGGATCGGAAGATCGCACAGGTCTTCGGCTGGGTAGTACGGGTGCTCGATCAATGCGCGGCGTCCCGCCTCGTAAGTGCGCTGTTCCCCCGGTTTGCGCAGATAGGTGTAGACCATCTCCTGTTCGATCTCCGACTGCAGCTCGGACCTACTGGACAGTCGGCCGGAGCTACGCGCCTTCTTCAGCACATGCTTCAGGACCATCTGCTCTTCGAGAGCGAGGTCGAATACTGCCGGGTCTATCTGCCCCTGGTCAATACTGGACAGCTGCTCGAACTCGCCCGACGCCACCCCTTCGGGAAGCAGACGCGCCAGGTCCTCAGCGACAGCCCACCGGAAATCTGCGAATGACAAGGGACTGCCCGGACCTCGGACAGCGAGTACCTCACCGTGACACTCTCTGAGCACCTTCAATCGGTCTACCGGACCGATACCTGGCACCGTCTGAGCTTCCGCGGCGCGTAGTGCCGCGCGTAGGACGCGCGAGCGCACCGTGATGTCGTCGATTCCTATCTGCGTCTGATCCCTCAGGACTCTGGTCACGAGCGGGCACACTACGCCCGGGCACCGACAAGAAGTCACCGAATTCGCCGGGGAGGTCAGGCGATCAGATCGGGCGGTCGCGATCAAACGACGCCAACCCAGCAGTATCGACGGCCGGATACACGTTTCGATAGGTGTCGAGGTACTCGACCACGTGTCTGCGACCGAGATCGGTCAACTGCCAACGATATTCGGCCACATGAGTACCACCAGCAGCAACAACTGGAACCGAATCCACGAACCCCCGACTCGGCCTGCTGCCTGACCTGCCGCGATATCCGACACCGAGGTAGAACACCGAGCGCCCAGCCAGCCGATCCTCGGCGAGACCGTCCGGTTCAGCCGCAGCAACGCGCACCAGGACACCCCACAGCCACTCCGAGAGCAGATGCGGCGCGGGATCGGGCTCCCGAGGCTCGCCTACACCAGCCCGAGCCGCGGCCCGGCCTTGACGAGTCATCTCGACCATCACCCGCCGAACTGAACCGGCCACTGGATGCTGCACAACATCCTCCGACACCACCACCAGACCCCGGCGCTCGAGCGCGTACACCGTCGACCCGACCCCCGAATCGTGCACCCCACGCGACCGCAGCCGCTCTTGCAGCCGGGTGTAGCCGACACCGGCAGATGACGAATCCAGAGCCAGCGGCAGTTTGCGCCACTCCCGAGGCGGCGGCACTGGCAAGCGCTGCAATCTGCGCATCCACATCTCGGTCTCGGTCATCCGATCATCGCGCATGATCTCCGCGAGAAACTGCTGCTGGCGCTCGTTCAACGACTCCCACATTGCTACTGCTGACCGTGACGGTGGGCGCGTTGCCGGCGGCGGGCTCGCAGGCGCGGGTTCATCAGGACGCGAGCGCATCCACGCGTCGAGCACCATTCGCACAGGCACGCCGAACGCCCGCGCGAGCGGTGCAAGCAGTCGGCCGGTCTCATTCACATCCCGCCACCGGCGATCGCGCACTGGCCGACCCCGCTCCAGCTCAGACAGTTTCGATGCCGATACCCGGAGATCACGCCCAGCATCCGACCGCAGCAACACTCGCGCCAACTCGGCCAGTGTCAAGCCTGCGGCGTATCGCAGGTCAACCAACGTCCCGCGTCCTGACCGTTCGCCCAACAGGGCAGCAATCTCGCAATCCAGCGCTGCGGCCAGTTCCGCCAGTCGCGCGGGCGATGGAGAACGCGCACCAGTCTCATACAAGTAGATCAACCGCTCCGACACCCCACACCGTTGCGCCAAGGCCGAGCGGCTCAAACCCATCGCATCCCGACACGCCCGCAAGCGCGCGGAATTGATACGACGAAGAGACGACGCCACCTGTCCATATAAGGCGAACAATGATTCGACTGCAAGGATGCCCGCCGTGGCCGCCCCCTGCTCAAACCTGCACTAGCTGGTAGCTCACACTATGCTGGACGGGAGACCGGTTGACGACGGCGATTCGCTCGGAGTTGAGAATTTGGCTGCAATCATCAATTCGGCCATTCGACCGTCCCTGGTCACTTGCGTTCGCATCGACACCGAGCCCGATACCGTCAGTGTGTCCGGGGCCGGTGTCGAGCGGCAGCTGCTGCTGGCCTGGCCGGTGGTGGGGTTCGCCGACGGGACTTGGTGTTCGTTTGGTCCCGCTCAGGCGGGGTCAAGGGGGCGTGGGCCGCTGTCGGCACGGTGAGGGATGCCGGGCCACCTTCGCGACCGGCGTCGGCGTGGCGATCGACTGTTTCTGAGTGCGTCCCGACCTCCGATCGCGGTGCCTCGACGAACGAGACGGGGATGGCCGTGCCTTCACCGTCCACGACGAAGATGGTGTTGCCGTTCACGTCGGTGGCGGGCGTGGCACTCGCGTTCTCGTAAGTATGAGCATCGTCGGCGGTTGGTTCGTTTCGATCGAACTGAGCCTCGTCGGCGTCGCCATCGAGGATGCCCGGATACTTGCGTGCCAGTAGGGAATCGAACTGGTCATTGATCTCGCCAACCAGCTGGGCGGCGCGTGCTCGATCGAATGGGGACTCGGGATCGGCGGCGGTGAGCCATTCCTCGGCTACCGAAAGTCGGGCGTCTTCTTCGCTGCGAGCGTGGGTGTTGCCCGCATCGCGGTTCTTCGTGGCTTCGCGCATCACCCACGCGGCGTACCCGCTGGGAGCACGGATCTGGCCGCTGTCGAAGTCGATGGTGGCGACCGACTCGATCAGGATCTCCGGATCGGCGCCCTGCGCGGTGAGCACGGTGTACTGGTCCTCGGCGACGTGCCAGCGTGGGTCATCGAGAATCTGATCGGGCACACGCCCGCGCAGTCGGTCCGCCAACGGCGTCGGGGTGCGCTGATTCTGCCGATCGCGTTCTTGTTCACCGGACTCGGCGGTCGCCTTGCCCTTGTCGGTTCCGCGCCCGGAGGCAGTGCGAGATTGCGAGCGCCAGCGTCGGACTACTTCGTCTTCGAGACTGCGGCGGCCGTCACGGGTGTCGCAGTTCGTGTATTCGGTCTCCCAGTTGTGGCCCCATTCGGGGTCGTGCTGCTTGAGCCATTTCCGTGCCACTCCCACGAGTGAATCTGTCCTGCCGCCGGTGGCGTCGACCCATTTGCGGATGATCTCGTTTTCGTCGAGGCGTCGCCCGTCGATGGTGTCGGCAGCGGCGTAGCTCTGCTCCCACCAGCGGTACCAGTCCGTTTCGTGTTCCTTGGCCCACATGCGCGCCTGTGCCAGCTCGACGTCTCGCAGGGTCTGGTGTCGAGCCCGGGAGGTGGCGTGTAGTTCGTCGGCGTTGCGCCGCAGATCGTCGACCGCTTCGGCGGAGCCGTTGTTTCGCAGCCAGTCGACGACTCGGTTAGCGAGTTCTTCGGAGCCGAACACGGCCTCGGCGTGGTTGTCCATCCATCCGGCCTGGACTCCGAACCGCCCGTGCGAGAGCGGGGCTACCCGGATGGTCATTCCGGTATCGGGGTGGCGTTCGGCGCGAATGCGCCCGTCCTTCTCTGCGGCATTCCATTCGTCGGCATCGGTGGGGCTGAACTTGGTGACCGCGTGGCGATCGAGGACCGCGTTCTTGCGGGCGACGTTCTCGGCGTCGTCCCACGCGGAGCGACCACGCTGCTCGCGCAGTTGGCGGAGTACGCCGGACAGGCTGCGTACTGCCAAGGCGATACGCATGGTGTCCTCGCGGGGGATGCCCATCACGGGCGGTTCAATGATCGGCTCGTTCATCGTCGGTGTTCTTTCCTGGTTGGGTGGTGCGGTGATTCACGGAACCCGTGTACTGCGGGTTGTTCGGGGCGGACGCCTGGTCGAGCAGCGGGGCCACGCTGCGGCGCGGTGGAGGTGTGCGTGTTCGCTGGCACCCACTGCGGTGGGAGTTGGTCGGGGACGGTGCCGGTGGCTTCACCGTGGGCGCGGACGAGGTGTGCGGCTTCGCGGGCACTGCGGGCGGCGGTGATGCGCCGGTGTTGTTGATGCCATGCAGCGATCTCGAGGAGCAGGTCGGCGACTGCGAGGCCGAGCTGCACGCTCGGGTCTCGTTGCAGACCACGCCCGGTCAGCATCCGAACCGCAGCGAGATCGCGTGAGATCGCACGTAGTTCGGCGGCGAGCCGCCCGGCGGGGACCGCGGTCAAACCGTGCCGTGTGCGCGCCGCGCGGTCGAAGGTCCACGTCGCCTGTGAGAGAGGGCCCTGGCGCGCGGCACCATCGGCGATGGAGGCCCAACTGCCGATGACGTCGTGCAACTCGCGGGCCACCGTCGCGATATCGGATCGCTCGCCGCGCACGGCAGTGGTGACCGCCCGCACGCGGTCGGCGCTGTCGGCCAGCACCATGTGCGCCTCGCGGACTATCTCGTCGTTGGTCCCAGTGCGTGCGGCGCCGGAGGTGGCATGCGTTGTCCAGCGGGCGGTGACTCGTGGCCAGGACATGTCGGCACCGAGATGTCGGCTGGGTGCGAAGTAGATGGGTGCGCCGGTCTTAGCCGACACGTCGCCGGGAGCCGCGACTGCCCATCCTGTGATCTGCCCGGTGCCGTCGTACTTGAGGTCGACGAGCACGCCCGCGCCGCGGAGCCGGGCGAGGAACTCGTCGGTGGTGGTCGCGATAGCGGCCGACTCGGTGATCAACTGACGTAACTGGGTCCGCGCTGCGGCACCAGGTGTCGCGCGCAGCATGCCCTCGTCGCCGGCGGCCTGACGACGCTGGGCCTTCTCCTGTTCGCCGCGCGTCGGGGTCGGTACCGCCATCGGATCGTCGATGGCGGTCAGCCGCAACCCAAGCGCTTCTTCCCAGCGACGGGCGACTCGGCGCACGGCTTTCCAGTCGTTGTCGGGATAGAACCGTTTGCCGGTATCGGCTCTGACCATCACGGCCGCGATATGGATGTGGTCGTTGCCGTCGACGGATTTGCCGTGGTGCACCGCGATCCACCGGCACGCCCCGGCGTCGCCCGCTTTCGCGATGCCGGTCTCGTGCAGCATGTCCTCGGCGATGCGGCGCCAGGTCTGTTGGTCGAGTTCGCCGTCCTCGGCACCGATGGCAACGGGCAGGTGCCAGATGTAGCCGTGCTTGGTGTAGCCCGGCTGGCCGGGCTCGGGCTGTTGAGTGGGCAGCCCGATCGCCTCCGAGAGCGCGGTGACCTGCCCGGCGAGCTTGCCGATCTCACCTGGCGCGAAGTCGCAGTCGCCGGGCCCGACCCACAGCGGTTGTAGGGCGTCGGGGTCGGACTGCCACGCCGCGATCACCCGGGGGTTGGTGTGCTCGTTGTAGGTGCCCGGCGAGAACAGATACCGGACGAGCCGCCGCCCGTCCCATCCCCGGATCGCTTTGCCGATCACACCGCACCGTGCCGAAGTTGTTCGACCAACCAAACATCGATTCGGCTGTTGATCTTGCGGGTGTAGGTCAGCACGGCGTCGGCGTTGTGGCCGAGTTCGCCGGTGGAGTTCGCGTGGCGGGCGACATCGTTCACGTTGCCCGCGACGTTTCCGAGCAGTCGGCGTAGCTCGCGCACCTCGGCGATGAGGATCTCCACTTGGCCGCTGGTGCGAACTGTCGCTCCGTTGCGCTGCGATGCGAACGCCCGCGCCGCACCGACGGCGGCCTTGGCGATGAACGCGCCGGGCCGCAGTCCGACCGTGGCCGCCGCCGCGGTCACCAGCGCCCATTCGGCCGGCGCGTACGTCGACCGCCGACTGATCGACCGCGGCTTCGCCGCGTGGGGCCGATGGCCCTGCCCACTCTTCGGAGGCACTTCCCGTCCCTTCGTCTACCGAGCGCCCAGCGGCGCTCTCCGGTCCGGCAGCCCCCTGCCGGACACACCGATGTCTCCATCCCGCAGGGCTGGAGACATCGGAGCCTCTAGATGCTCTAGAGCCTTTCGATACATTCGAACCACTTCGAGTGTGTCTTGCGCCCACCCCTGGGCGCAACCCAAAAGTGGCCACTTTTGGGATATCTTGCTCACCCGAATTACTGGTCACGCCCCCCGCGCCTCACGATGGGCACCACAGCGAACGCACCGACGCTCGCGCACGGAAGCAGTGCGTGATAGGACCGTCCGCCGGAGCGCCCCGGCCAGGTCAACCCACGCCGCCCGGTTGCGACGGCATACCGGCCCCCGACCGAACAGGCGGCGAGACCGGCTGTCGGTGTGCACCGTGCGGCCACTGAGCGCCTGTAGACGGCCAGGGTTTCCTTTCGATACTTTCGATACACTAGGGTTTATCGGTCCATTAGGGACCATCCAGCAAGGAGGCACCGCCCATGGTGAAGAAGACGGCGACCCACGCCTTGGCCGCGTATCGACGCGTGGTCATCGACGACGACATGGAGACACGCATCGGCGAACTCGCGGTGAAGGTCGGTGAATGGCAGCGCGCCTCCGAGAACCGCGAGACCGAGATCGCACGGCTGATCGCCGCCGAGGAGTCCGCCGAAGCTGCCGTGGCAGCCGCCTACGCGGCGGCTACGAACGCCGGCGCCGAACCCGACGCCCTCGAGCGGATCGGCCTCAAGCCCACCGCCGCGATCCGCGCTGTGGCCAGACGAGCGAAGAACAGACCTCAGCCCCGCCCATCTCAGACAGCAACCACCGCCGCCAAGGCGCCCCTAACTCCGCCATCGACAGAGAAGGTCGACGCCAGGACCGCCTCGCCGGAGGTTTCAGCCATACCTCCCGCCACACCGCAATCCGATCCGGCTCCCAGCGGTTCCGGGGGTCGATCCGCGGAAACCAAGCCGACGCGGACCGCTGCCGACACGAAGACACCGTCCGATACCCGGACACGGAACTGACGAATGCGCCGTACCGGCACCAGCGCCCAGACCGTCCGGTACGGCGCATTCGAGCGCTCGACACCCACCGAGAAGGAAAAACCTCATCATGGCGCGCATCACCTACGTCCACTTCACCGACAACGGGACCAAGCCGTTCGGGATGTTCTACAGCGAGCAGGCCGATGAGTTCGAAGGGGTCGCACCGCTCATGGATGGCCGAACCCAGCCTGGGTGTCTGTATCGCACCGACACCGTCGGCTGGATTCTGAACCGCGTTCTGACCGACGAAGGCGGCGCGGACCACAGCGTCTACGAAACCGCCTCCGAGGGCTCCGCCCGCCAGTCGCTCGCCGACAACGACTTCCACGACGAAGCGATGCGCTGGTTCGACCCCTCACAAGGGGACGAACCCAGGCGTTTCCCCGATGAGAAGGCCCGTCTCCCCCGCCCCACTCCGAACTGGCGCTCTACCGAGCGCGGCGGCATCGGGCCGCTCTCAATCGCCGGTATGCGGTATCAAACGACTGCGCGCTGCCCGCGATCGGCGCGATTGCGACTGACTCTCCGGCCAGGCCAGAAGGAATCAGATCCACGTCCGTTCAGCCCGACCGCCTCGGCTTGCATTCGCCAACATATCGGGTAATATATTACATAGAATGATTCGGGTTCGGACACCCCGACTTCTTCGATCCCACTCGCAGCAAGAAAGGCACTCCCGATGTACCCACCCCTGGCAGTAGTCGCGAATCACGACCGCTTCTACGTGAACTTTTCCAGCATCCCGCCCGGCCAGAGCCGGTGGCAGATCGAGGAAATCGACTTCACTTCCGAGGACGCAGCACGCGCCTGGGCGGCAGAGGAGGTCAGCTCCTCGGCACAGGTTTCCGGTTCCGCGTGGGACTTCCGCGCCGAACTCTGACTGATCCCGGCGGGTGTTCGCCTCGACAAAGCCGACGAAACAGAGCGCGTGCAGGCCCTCGCGCACACGACCTGGGACCACCTCGCCAAGGTCGTGGTGTGGACCGATGGCGTCCCCGACGACTGGGAGGACGACGACAACGACGACGCGGACGAGCCCGAGACCGTCCGCTGACCCTCGCGCACCACATCACGCCGGGACGGAAACCGGACACTTCCGACCCGGCGTTCTTCCACTCGCACTCCTGGAGGGCTCTATGTCTGACTTCATCACCCGCTACATCCTGACCCCCACGGCTGCGGCCATGCTCAGCGTTGGGGTGCACGCCTACGGATTCGTGCACGCCGTGCAGCGCGGTGACTGGCTCGCGGCGGCGGGGTACGGCACCGCGTTGAGTGCGCTGTACTTGCTCTTCCTCTGGTGGCGGCGCGCTCGCCGGGCTTGGTGGTGGTCGCCGGAATACCAAGCTCGGCACACCGATTTCGTGGATCGACTGACCAACCTCACCCATAGCGGCCCCTACATTGCCTGGAACATCCGCACCCGACAGTGGATCGCGGTCATCGCGCCTACCCCGCCGTGGAGTCGGCCTGGTTCGGTTCGCTGGTACTTCGAGATCGTGGTCGAAGACTCCCCAGAACCTTCATTCGCACCCGGACGAGGCACCGAGTTCGACTTCGTCACCACACGGCGGTACGGGGTGTTCCGCGAAAATCCACGCGTCGACATCGACGTCACCGCTGAACTCGTGGACCCCCACACCGGTGACAGACGTCCGGTGGCCGACGCCGAACAGAACTCGGACCTTCGCGCCTTGCTCCGCCGACTCCGAACTCCGGCCGCCGCACGACTGGCGAGCACCAGGGACATCGATGCTCTGCTCGACCTGCTCGACGAGGCCGAACCACGCGAGCACTGATGATCACCGCGACACCGTGAAGTCCCGGCGGGACCGGACACCCCGCCGCTTCACCGCCCACTCGCACTCCTCAGAGGAAGGGAACAGCTATGCCCTCCACCAACTTCGACGTACTCGTCGCCGAAGCACAGACACGTTACGCACCCGAGCTGATCGCCTTGGCCGAACTCGGCTGGGACGCACAGATCCGCGTGGTCGGCCACGTGAACATCTGCCTGCCCGGCCTCGAGGTGCGGGGCGCGCCGGTGGAACTGCTCGTGTGCAACGGCGACGGCCTGGTGCTCGGAGAGGACAGCAGTACCGACTGGTGCGCTGCGGTCTACTCCCGTATCGACGGCTCTCCGCTCGACATCTTCTGCTACGCCGACACCGCCGTAGCAGCCGTGCAGGCCGCCGACGCGCTGTTGGACGATCCTATCCGCATCGCGGCTCGGTCCCTCACCGGCAGCTGGCACTTCGCGATGCTGCCTGCCGCGGCGCTGGGAGACGCGAACCGCGAAGCGACCCTGCTCGGCCCGCTCACCTCCGACGGGTTTTCGTCGACGAACGTGATAGTCCTCGAAGACACGCCCGCCTGGACTCAGGGCTGCTCGACCCATTCCGGCTGCTATCCGATCGAACGCGAGGCGGCAGCGTTCACTCATCGTGATTGCGCGCACGACCGGCTCGTGCACTGGAGCAGGGTCGGACTCGTCGACGACTGGTGGGCCAGCTGGACCGGTAGGGGGCCGGTGTGATGTCCGGCAACACCGGTGGTGCGCGGGCGTGGTTGTCCTGCCCGATGTTGGTCACCTGTGCGGTGAGCACCGAACGCGCTGGGCGCCGATGACCGGGCCCGGCGTGAGTGTGGCGTTGCGCGCACAGTTGGCCGCACACGAACGTGCACCGAAAGTGATGCTGTCCGATGGCCTTGGAGCCGACAGTACGGCGCTCCTGCTTCGCTGGATCTTCGAGCCCGAAGGGCGACTTCGATCTGAGGGAATTGGTTGTCGTCACCGCGATGGTGGGCGACGACTGGGAAGACACCGCCCGTGACGTGGGCGAGCTCGTGCTCCCGCTGCTCGCACGGCATCGAATTCGGTTCATCCGGGTCGGACGGTCGGCTCGCCGGGCGCGCGCCGACGGGACAGGCGTGGTCATGTTCAACGATTCACGTTCGCCGCAACGGCTCCGCATCGAGGGCGCCTACACCCTCGGCACCGAGATGCTGACAGCTGGGACACAGCCGCAGGTAGGCGGCAGCCGGCGGTGGCGTCGATGGTCGGATATCCATAGTGACTGGCCTCATAGCCTGCCGCCGACCACAGGGTCAGAATGCGGCCGCTGACCGCGTGGGCGCCGGTCGACGGCGACCAATAGATCATGCCGCGTTCGAATCGGCTGAACCGGCCGGTGCCGTCGGGAGCAACGATCTCGTCGGTGCTGCGGTAGCCGAGAGGTCCGCGTTCGCCGCCGGACTCGAGCCAGGACTGTCCCCACTGTGATGGACGAGGCAGCTTCCATCCCGCCCCGCCCGACTCGACCACCGGTCGACATCGAAGCCTGGTCCATGCCCGGACGCCCCGTATCGGGCGCAAACCCCGCCGCGCGCGACACATCTCCGACTGGAAGGGAGACGGCACGCGCCATCCGGACCAGAATCGTGCGAGTCGAGTTGGCGGGGATGCGGCGGCCTCCAACCTCCTCGTAGCCGTTCTCCACCTGCCGCCATCGGGTGTCGGCTGATATCCGGCACGCCGCGCGGCTTCCCCGTTGGAGAGTCCAGCCTGCTCGCGAGCGGCGCGGATCAGATCTTTCAGCTCATGCCGATCAGGCCGTCCCGAGTCCAGACCATTGCCCGCCGTCATAGTCATGCGCACGACTCCGTCTCATCTCCGATTTGCAGATCCTCAACGGCGATGTCATGGGCCGACGCCGTGACCTGCGACTTCTGGCAGATTCTCGGTTCCATGTCATTTCCCTACCGTCATCGACAGGACGGAGGTTCGCAAATACTGCGTGACCTGCAGTTTTCTCGATCGTGGCCACGCGGATGAAGTCGACATGACATCGCGACTGAGAAAATGACACGCGGATTGAGAATCTCCACCGATCAACGTCAACCCACCTTGACAGTTCCAGCTTAACGGGTAATATATTACATAGAAGGATGCGGGACCGGACACCCCGCCTTCTTCCACCCCACTCGCAAATCACGAAGGGATTCCCCCATGCTCGAATTAATGGATTGGTTCTGCGGCGCTGGCGGCTCCACGCAGGGCGCGTCGAAGGTGCCCGGTGTGCGCGTCACCCGTGCGGCCAATCACTGGTCGAAGGCCATCGAGACCCACGCCGCCAACTACCCCGAAGCCGATCACTTCCTGGGCGACTTGAGCACCGAAGAAGCCAAGGCGAGCATCGTGAAATGGCCTGTGGCCGATATCTTCTGGGCATCGCCGGAGTGCCCGCAGTGGTCCTCGGCGCGCGGCAAGAAGCGGGACTACGACAACACCCTCCAAGGCGACCTGCTCGACCTCCAGCGCGACGAAGAAGCCGATCGCAGTCGAGCGCTGATGGAAGAGGTTCCGATGTATCTGCGAGGCGTGATCGAGCGCGGCGGCCGGGTGCGCGCCGGGGTCGTGGAAAACGTCGTCGAGGTCCGCCAGTGGGACCAGTGGAGCCGTTGGATCGGCGAGATCCGCGCCCTGGGCTACGGGACCAAAGTCGTCGCCCTGAACTCCGCCCACGCCCAACCAGTTCGCACTCCGGCAGCGCCGCAGAGCAGGGACCGACTCTACGTCGCCTACTGGGATCTCAGCCTCGGCCGTGAGCCCGACTGGAACAAGTGGTTGCGCCCGCGCGCCTACTGCGTGCCGTGCGACGAATGGGTTAGCGCCATCCAGGTCTTCAAGAAGCCCGGCGCCGACATGGGCCGCTATCGCACTCAGTACGCGTTCCGCTGCCCTCGGGTCAGCTGCCGCAACTCGATCGTGGAGCCGCCCGTTCTACCGGCAGCCGCCGCGATCGACTGGACCCTGCCGGGTACCCGCATCGGCGACCGGACCAAGCCCTTGGCACCCAAGACCATGGAACGAATCCGAGTCGGCCTGCGACGCTACGCCTCGGCCACCCCGATGATGGTCCCGGCCGGAGGTACCTGGCGCGACGACGCCACGCAGGTCACCGACCCGATGAGCGCGCGAACAACCCGTGAGAACGACGGTGTCGCGATCCCGGAACCGTTTCTGGCACTGCTCCGCTCCGATCGACCCCTCACGATCGACCTGCGCGACCCCATGGCCACGATCGTCGCCGACGGCTCCAATCACGGGCTCGTCGTCCCACCGCCGTTGATGATCCCGATGGAGGGCCGCGACGGCAAAGAAGCTCAGCTGGCCACTCAGCCCCTGCGAACCCAGACGACCAGGGCCGAGACAGGAGTCGCATTCCTGCCGTTCGTCGCGGAGCTGCGCGGCGGGTCGTCGGATGCACGATCCGTGACCGAGCCCCTTGCCACCGTCACGGCCAGCGGCAACCACCACGGCATGGTCACTCCCCCGACAGGTATGTCCGCTCGGTTGTGGAACTCGCTCCTGCTGCCCTATTACGGCACCAGCACCGCGCGACCGGTCGCCGATCCGATCGGTGCACTCACCACCCGCGACCGGTACGCCCTCGTCGACACGATCACCGAGCACGACATCGACGACGTGCGCTTCCGCATGCTGGAACCCGAGGAAATCCAGAACGCCATGGCGTTCCGAACCGACTACGTGGTCTTGGGCAACAAACGCCAACGAGTACGGCAACTTGGCAACGCCGTCACACCGCCCGCCGCCGAAATCCTGATCTCCGCGCTGGTGGAAGCCATCACCGGCGAGGAACTCGACCGCTACGCCCTGGCAGGCTGAGAGAACCGGGGAGGGCCGACCAACAGGCCCTCCCCGGCGACCTCCCCCCTTTCGTCCACTCTCACAACCACTTCCAGAGCGGGCCATTCGAATGTTCGATATCACCATCAACCACGACAACGACGCGATTCGCACAGCAAACGCGTAGTCGGGACGGGACTCGATCTTCGGCGCGCCCGCCCCTGCAACGCGCCATATACGGGGTCGGGCGGCCTGACGAAGCCGTAATCGCGAGACCACAGCTCGGACACGTCAGACCGCCCGAAAGTGCCCCACTCGCAAAAGGAAGGGCATGGACGAGTCTAGCAAGCCAGCCACCGGGCCCAAGGCCGCGGTGTCCGCCGCCCCATCAGACAGAGGTCCCCTGATGCGCGCCATGCTAGAAGCCAGTTGGGCGCCGCGACAGCGACCCGACAACAATGAGAGCGTGGAAACACTGATCACGTTGAAGGAATGGGCCGCTCTGCGCGGGCGCAGCTACGGCTCGATTCGCAACACCTGGGTATGCCATCCCGACTTTCCGAAACCCAAGCAACCCCGCTCACGCACCGGCCTGGGTGGAGGCACTCCCGCCCAGGAGTACGACCGCGACGAACTCGATGCCTTCGCAGACCGTTGGGAAGCAGCCAACCGACCAGCACCGTTGGCGATGCCCGATGGACCCGAGGAATACCGAACACTCGGCGCAATCGCCCGACTGGTCGGCCTCGACGGCAAGACCGTTACCCAGTACCGCGCAATCATTGATGAACAGGTCGACCACACTGCCCGCGGTGCACGCACCGTCTATCACACCCGAGGAGTGGTCGAGGTGCTCAACAAGCGCCACGGCATGGGTATGGCCCGCCCGCGCAATTCCCTGCCACCTGAGTAGCAACTGCCTCCGCACCCGACGACCTCCAACCTGAGGTTCACGAGGAACGCGCATTACATCCCAACACCGGGTACAACCGAGGAAACGGCGGGCACGGTCTGCCCCGCTGTGCGATCACAGCTTCTTCGACCTAACGTCAACGGGGGGCGCAATGAACATCGACGGCCAGGCCGAGTTCGAATACACCGGAGACACCTATCTACAGGTTCGCGACTGCCTTCAGGTGATGTGTCAACTACTGAGCGTCCACAGGGATTGGTTCGAGCGGTCACCGGCGAAGGGTCTCGAGAACCCGGCTGGCGAGTTCGACATTCTGATCGAGCAGGGATACCTCGAAGCAGACGGAACCACCGCCACGATCTCAGTACGCAATCCTGAAACCTGCCGGTATGAGCAGATCGTCCAGCTGTTGTATCGCCCCACGAGCAAGGGCTACACATTGGCGAATGCCAGCGCGGCGAAACCCGTCCACCGGGCCACAGCGGAGACATCGGGTCCTGTACGAACGGCCGCGCGTGAAGTAGATCATCCGAGCCACGAGTCCGCGCGGCGGCGACGCTACCTATTACGGCACGCCGAATGGCCCGCCATCGGCATCAACTTCGCGAGGCGCGATGGCAGCCAGCGGAGCCACACCGGAGAAGTGGACATCCGGGGATGTTCGGTCCAACGGATGTACGGTGTCGCACCATGCCCCGAGCAGACCGGTTCCCATACCGCATCGCCCGTCAACGCCATATCGGACACGCACTCGAAGCGTTGGAGTCCCGCGGACTCATCGGTGACTGGCATCTGAAGTTCGATTACGCCCCTGGCACCAGCCACTGGCAGCTTCGCAACGGCAGAGCCGACGTCTTGGCGTGGTGGACCATCACCGACCCAGCCGGCGGGTCTCGAGTGACATATCCCACTCGCGAGGCAGAGGAGTACATCCTCGGCCTGTGCGCTCCCCGTGACATCGAATGGCAGCCTGTTCCACCGCCAGGCGGCGAGTTCAAGGCCAGGCCGGTGCGTGAAGAACTGGCATCCAAGGCAAGCCAGGGCCTGGACGTACTCGGATTCCCGGACACGGCAGATGAGGACAGCGCCTGAGCTTCCAGCCACTGAAGCAGGGCGCATTCTCATCCCAACCGACCGCACCGTCGACCCCCGCAGTGGCACTCAGCAGAGACATCCATCTGATAGCTACAGGTTTGCCAACCCAGAAAACTCGTCGGCGTGTCGGATTGCGACACGCCGACGAGTCTGATCAGCTACGTAGCCTGCGCCACCACGGCGCTCACCAGCTCCCCCGCCGAACTCATCCCATTCTCATCCCATCGCTCAACAAACCGCCATGGGAAACGCCAGGTCACACCAGGAAGCGTTGGGAAGTGGGGAAATGGGCCCCGAACAGGCAAAACAATCTCTACCCCGCGACCCGCGAATAGATGTGCGCGATGATGCAGAAGTTCCTGATCCGGGACGGATCGGTGAACGTCGTGTCGGCAAAGCTGGAAGCCACTCCACTCCTCGAGGGGTATCGGCGAACTGGGTCCATCGTCCCATGGCCGCGGGGGTGGCCCTGTCACCGGTGCACCGAAGCGCCGAGGCACCGTTATATTTCAGGGATGGCCAGCAGTTGGAACACACTCGGCAAGCAGCTCGGCGTGATCGCCAAGGAGCAGGGGCCGAAGATCGTGCGCAAGCAAGGGCCGCGGTTGCTGGAGAAGCTGGTGGAGGCGTTGGGCAGCAAGCCCGGCCCCACCGTCGCCGTCCGACCGACCGCCTCCACTCCGGTGCCCACCGCGCACCGCGCCCGCCAGATCGTCTACTGCCCGCAGCTGGACGGTCGCGCCGATCCCGGGGAGATCGTCTGGACCTGGGTGCCCTTCGAAGAGGACCCCACCAACGGCAAGGACCGCCCGGTGCTGGTGGTCGGCCGCGACCGCAAGACCCTGCTGGGGTTGATGCTGTCGTCCAAAGCCGAACGCGCGCACGACCGCAACTGGGTCGGGATCGGGTCGGGTCCGTGGGACAACGACGGCAGGCCCAGCTGGGTCCGCCTGGATCGGGTGCTCGACGTCCCCGAGGACGGCATCCGGCGCGAGGGCGCGATCGTCGAGCGCAAGACCTTCGACCTGGTCGCGCACCGGCTCGTCGCCGAATACCACTGGAGCTGACCGCCGCGAACCCCGATCCGCGCGGACCGGGGTTCGCCCTGCCTGATCAGGCCGCGATCTCCTTGGATCGCCCGAAGATCAGCCCGTAGACCAGCGCGCCGAGCGCCCCGCCGATCAGCGGGAACAGGATGAACGCCCACAGCTGCCCCATCGCCCCGTCCTGGAACGGCGCCACCCCGATGCTGCGCGCCGGGTTGCCCGAGCCGTTGTCCACCGGGATGGCCACCAGGTTGACGATGGCGAACGCCGCGCCGATCGACATGCCCGCCAGCGGCGCGTCGGAGATCTGGTCCGTCGAGGCCAGCACCACGAACACCAGCACGCCGGTGAGCATCACCTCCATGATGATGGTGGCCGCGAGCCCGTAGCCGTTCTGCAGCACCACCTCACCGAGCGGACCGGTCACCGCGGAGGGGCTGTGCGCGCCCCAGCCATTGGCGCCGAGCCCGTCGACCGGGCGGTCGTAGGCGGGCAGATTGTTGGCGATGGCGAACAGCACCAGCCCCGCCAGCAGCGCCCCGACGATCTGGAACAGCGCGTAGAACCCGGCATTGCGCGGCGAGATCCGGCCCAGCAGCAACTGTCCGAGGGTGACCGCCGGGTTCACGTGACAGCCCGAGATCGGTCCGAGCGCGTAGACCAGGAACATCAGGGTCAGACCGAAGGCCAACGCCACCCCCAGCGCGCCGACCCGCTCCCCCGCCAGCACCGCCGTGCCGACACCACCGATCACCAGGACGAAGGTGCCCAGTCCCTCGGCCGCCCATTTCTTGGTATCCGGCACCACCTCGGTCATCGCCCACCGCCTTCGAGAGGACTGACCCCGCGACCAGCGGGGTTCCGCACGATCCACTCGGAGATTACGCGAGCCGGGTGACCTCCACAACGACCTCCAGATCGGTCGAGCCGCCCCCGGAGAACACACCTTTCAGCGGCGGCACGTCCGCGTAGTCGCGGCCCACCCCCACCGAGACGTGCTGCTCGTTGACGGCCAGATTGTTGGTCGGGTCATACCCCCACCACTGCCCGGTCCACGCCTCGATCCAGGCGTGTGACTGCCCCGCCACCGTCTCCCCGATCTCGGCGCCCGGCTTCGGATGCAGATACCCCGACACGTAGCGGCTCGGAATCCCCATGCTGCGCAACAACACCAGCGTCAGATGGGCGTAGTCCTGGCAGACCCCGCGCCGCTCGGCGAACGCCTGCGGCGCGGAGGTGTGCACCGAGGTGGTGCCCGCGATGTAGTCCATCTCCTTGTGCACCCACTCCGCCGCGCGCACCACCGCCTTGGCCGGTGGCTCACCGCGCGAGAGCTGCCGGGCCACCGTGGCCAGCTTGCGGTCGCGCGGCACATAGGCGGTGGGACTGAGCATTTCGTCGAACCGGTCGACGACGCGTCCGCCGCGCAGGTCCTCGAAGGTCAGCTCGCCCGCCGGTTCGGCGAACGGCTCGGTCTCCACCACCGAGGACCCGGTCACCTCGAGTTCGGTGTGCGGGGCGTGCAGGTCGAAGGCGGTGACCGCGGTGCCCCAGTAGTCGGTGTAGCGATAGGCCCTGGTGGCGGGCACGGTCTCGACGCGATTGAGGATCACGTTCTGCCTGCTGTCGGCCCTGGGCGTGAGCCTGGCCTCGTTGAACGAGCGCGTCACCGGCGCGTCGTAGACATATCCCGTGGTGTGCACCACCCTGATCCGCCAGCTCATAATTCTCCCTCCACCGGCACGCGCGTGTCCTGGTTGCGGCGGACATCGGTCCAGGCCACCCACGGGGCGGCGTGGAAGTACTGGCGCGAGACCGCCTCGCTCACCTCGCGGCAGCACTTCTGCAGGGCGAGCAGGCGGCTCTGCAGGTCTTCCAGCAGCACACCCGGCGGCAGGAACTCCAGTTCGCTGCGGGCCCGGCCGAGCACCCGCTGGGCCTCGTGCCGCGCCCCGACCCGGCTGCCCGGACGCTGGTCGAGTTCGGTCAGGCAGTCCTCGGCCACGCGCAGCGTGTGGAACACCGACCGGGGGAAGAGCCGGTCGATGAGGATGAACTCGGCGACCCGGGCGGCGTCGAGGGCGCCGCGGTGGGTGCGCAGATAGGTGTCGTGCGCCCCGGCCGAACGCAGCACCGTCACCCAGGCGGGCGAGGAGGTGCGATCGCCCGCGCGCGAGAGCAGCAGACGCACCATCATGTCCACGCGTTCGACGCAGCGCCCGAGCAGCAGGAAGCGGTAGCCGTCGTCGCGACTCAGCGTGGAATCGGTCAGCCCGGTGAACATCGCCGCGCGGTCCTTGATGAAGGAGAAGAACTCGTGCGGGCCAAGGCCGCGTGCCGCGCGCTCGGCGGCGGGCAGGCCGTTGTAGGTGGCGTTGAGGCACTCCCACATCTCGCTGGAGGTGACTTCCCTGGCGCCCCTGGCGTTCTCGCGGGCCTTGGCGATGGAGTCGCTGATCGAGACGCCGTGGTCGTGGCTGAAGGCGACCAGATCGGTCACCGACCAGACGTCGAGGCGCAGGCCCTCCGGTGCCTCGATGCCGAGCACCTTGAGCAGCACCCGCGAGGTGCGGTCGGCGTCGACGGTGGCGTCTTCGAGCAGCTGGTGCACGGCGACGTCGAGGATGCGCGCGGTGTCGTCGGCGCGCTCGACGTATCGGCCGATCCAGTAGAGGGATTCGGCGTTTCGAGCAAGCATGTGTGTTATTCCCCGATCAGCCGCTGCGTCTGTTGTTGTTGCTGCTGTTGCTGATTGGCCTGCGGCGCGCTGAGCTCGCGGCCGATCTCGAACGAGTCGGCCTGGGGCGGGTCGCTCACCAGTTCCGAACCGGCCAGTTCCCGCTCGGCCCGACCCGAGCGTCCGGCCAGCACCCAGGTGTCCTTGCTGCCGCCGCCCTGGCTGGAGTTCACCACCAGCGAGCCCGAGGGCAGCGCGACGCGGGTGAGCCCGCCCGGCAGCACCCAGATGTCGTCACCGTCGTTGACCGCGAACGGACGCAGGTCCACGTGCCGGGGCACCAGATCGTTGCCGATCTTGGTCGGCACGGTCGAGAGCTGCACCACCGGCTGGGCGATCCAGCCGCGCGGATCGGCCCTGATCTTGCGCCGCACGGCGTCGAGCTCACGCGGACCCGCGTCCGGCCCGATGACGATGCCGTAGCCGCCGGACCCCTCGACCGGCTTGACCACCAGCTCGCCGACCCGGTCGAGCACCTCGGCGCGCTCGTCGTCGAGCCAGCAGCGGAAGGTGTCGACATTGGGCAGCACCGGTTTCTCACCGAGGTAGTACTCGATGATCGTGGGCACATAGGTATAGATGAGCTTGTCGTCGCCGACGCCGTTGCCCACGGCGCTCGAGATCACCACATTGCCCGCCCTGGCGGCGTTGAGGATCCCGGCCACGCCCAGCACCGAGTCGGGGCGGAAGTGCATCGGGTCGAGGAAGGTGTCGTCGATGCGCCGGTAGATCACGTCGACCTGCCGCTCCCCCGCGGTCGTGCGCATGTAGACGACATTGTCGCGGCAGAACAGATCGCGTCCCTCGACAAGTTCCACCCCCATCTGCCGGGCCAGCAGCGAATGCTCGAAGTAGGCGGCGTTGTGCACGCCCGGGGTGAGCACCACCACGGTCGGGTCGGCCTCGTTGGGCGCGGCCGAGGCCCGCAACGCGCGCAGCAGATGTCCGGGATAGTCGCCGACGGCGCGCACCTGGTGCGAGGAGAACAGATCGGGGAAGACCCGCGCCATCGTGCGCCGGTTCTCCATCACATAGGAGACCCCCGACGGCGAACGCAGGTTGTCCTCCAAGACGCGGAAGTCGCCGCGTTCGTCGCGCACCAGATCGATCCCCGAGACGTGGATGCGCACCCCGTTGGGCGGCACCAGCCCGGCCGCCTCCCGGTGGAAGTGCTCGCAGGAGGTGACCAGCCGCTTGGGCATCACCTGGTCGCGCAGGATGTTCTGCTCGCCGTAGATGTCGGCCAGGAACAGTTCCAGCGCGGTCACCCGCTGCTTGATGCCGCGTTCGAGCTTGGCCCACTCCGCGGCGGCGATCACCCGGGGCACCAGATCCAGTGGAAACGGCCGCTCCTGCCCGGACAGCGAGAAGGTGATGCCCTGATCGATGAAGGCGCGGTCCAGTGCGTCGGACCGCTTGGCCAGGTCGTCGACGTCGATCCCGGCCATCGCCGCGTGGATGCCGCGATAGGGCGCGCGCACCCGGCCCGCGGCGTCGAACATCTCGTCGAAGGCGTCGGCGAAGCGGCCCGGCCCGTACCCCTCGAACAGGCCGGTCTGCGCGGTCGGCTGTCCGGTCGATCCCACCGACGCCGGTGCTGCTGGTCGACCCGTACTCGGCGCTGTGGTGGAGGTCATGGGAAAAACTGTGCATCACCCGACAGCAGGGTTCTGTGAGACACAGGTAAATTTCTTGCATCACCTGAAACGGGTGAAATCGAGCGCGGGCCGGTGCGGCCGGATCCGGGCCGATTTCGCCCGCCGGTGCCGAGCTGGTAACCTCGACATTCGGCGCGGTGTTACCCGTAGTTCAGCACCACCTGCTGCATCGTGGGCGCGCGCCCGACGAGCTTTCAAGACATACCACCCAGCGACAGGAAACCAGAGGATACAGGCGTGGCCAACATCAAGTCCCAGATGAAGCGGATCCGTACCAACGAGGCGGCGCGCAAGCGCAACCAGTCGGTCAAGTCCGCGCTGCGCACCGCGATCCGCAACTTCCGTGAAGCTGCTGCCAGCGGCGACAAGGAAAAGGCTGCCGAGCAGCTGCAGTTCGCGAGCCGCAAGCTCGACAAGGCCGCTTCCAAGGGCGTCATCCACGCCAACCAGGCGGCCAACAAGAAGTCCGCGCTCGCGCTGGCTCTGAACAAGATCTGATCGGGGCGGGCTCGATCCCGCTCAGCAATACCTCGCAAGACGCAGCCGCCGTGGCCTCGATGACCACGGCGGCTTTTGTCGTCGGCTACCATTCCGCGCATGTTGACGGTCTACGCGAATCAGACGGTGGTACGAGGCGACGACCTGGCCGAGGTGATCCGCGCCGCGGAGATCCTGGGGCTCGGCCTCAAGATCGAGAACGTGATGGTGCCCGACGAGGAGGGCGGCTACTCCCCGGCGTGGATCGTCACCCGCGAGGACGAGGTCCCGCTCTACGAGGAGTGGGAGGGCCGCTACGAGGACCTCGAGGACGACCTCGGCGACGACGAGGAGCAGCTCGCCCTGGTCGGCGAGTGATCCTCCGGTTCAGTTCACACAGGGGATCTCCCCCGAGGTGATGTCGCTGCGGACCGGCTTGCCCGCGTCGGGGGTTTCGGTCACCGAGCTGGTCGTGCCGGTCTGTCTGCCGGTGGTCGCCTCCGCGGGCAGGGCCGCGGGTGGAGTGTGCCGCCGGGTCGTGGTGGTTGGCGACGGGTCGGCGAACGGTGTCCCGAAGGCGGTCGAGATCTCGCGGCGGATGGCCGCGCGGTCGACGATGTTCACGTCCTGACCGTTGATCACGTCGTAGCGCAGCACCGGCAGGGTGCGGAATTCGACCTGCGGATCCTCGGCGCCGCCGAGCGTGCGCACGAAGTCGGTCATGCTCCACCCGTCGGAGAGCACGATATTGCGGTGCGCCACGTCCATCAGCGCCGAGAGCTTGCCCGGATCGGTGAGGGTGCCCGCGCTGCGCAGTTTCCTGGCCACCGAGGTGAGGAAGGCCTGTTGGCGGTGGGTGCGGTCCAGATCGCCGTTGTCCAGTCCGTGCCGTTGCCGCACGAAGGCCAACGCCTGCGCCGGATCCAGATGCTGGCGGCCCGCCGGGAAGTCGGCGCCGGAGAACTCCGGGTCGCTCACCGGCTGTTTCAAGCACACTTCCACCCCGCCCAGCGCGTCGGCCAGGTCGTAGAACCCGGCGAGGGTGATCTCGGCGAAGCGGTCGATCGGCGCCCCGGTCAGATCCCGCACCGCCTTGACGATCGAGGCGCGTCCCGCCTCCCGGCCCGCCTGCTCGAGCTCGGCCCGATCGGTCATCCCGCGCGCGATCAGCTGGTCTTGGACGGCCGCCTTCTTCAACCCGTACGCCTCCTTGATCTTGGCGTGGGTGTAGCCGGGGATGCCGCTGACCGGCACATAGTCGTCGCGCGGGATGGACACCGCGACGATCTTGTCCATGGCGGCCGGGATGTGCACCAGGATCAGGGTGTTGGCGTTGTAGCCGCCCTCGTCGCCGTCACCGGCGTGGAGTTGTTCGAGCACCTCGGGCGGTAGTTCGTTGCCGTCCTGGTCGCGACGGGTGTCCAGGCCGATCAGCAGGATGTTGAGGTCGCCGCCGAGCGAGTGTGGCGCGTCCTCCCCCAGCGCGTACGAGCGCAGGAAGCCGGAATCGAAGTTGCCCGCCGTGGACCACCCGTAGGCCGTCACCGCGACGATCGCGGCCGACAGCCCCGCCGCGATCCCCTTCCCGATTCCCCTGGCCCAGTCCCGAGCCGACCGATGAGCGCGTCGACCTCGTCCGCGCTCATCGGTTCGGCTAACGGTCGGCTCTCCCATGTCGTGCTCGACTCTGCCAGCGCCAGGAGTGATCGAAGATCGCGATCCGATCGCGAATTGGTGCCGACCGTCGGGCGCGGGCCGTCGTCAGCCCTTCGGGACCGGCGTGTTCTGCCTGGCCACCGTCCACCAGCGACCGCCCTCCTTGACCAGCACATACAGCGCGACCATCGCGGGCTCGATGTCGATCAGTTCCCCTTCGGGCGTGGTCGCGCGCGCCTGCTTGTACGCGAGAGCGACATCGGGCCGCGGGAACCGGATATCGGTGACGTCGTAGCGGACGTACTCGTCCTTCAGAAACCCCGCCAACCCACGCCGGTTCGCCGCCAGCAGCGCGTCGCGCCCGCTGATCACCATGCCCGCTGCATTGCCGACGGTGGCGTTCTCCGCGAACGACGCGGTCAGGAGTTCGGCGTCGTTGGTGTTCATGGCGGTCTGGGTATCGGTGATGATCTGTCGGATGGCGGCGATGTCGTCGGTGTGATCGACGGTGTGGTCGTCGATCACCGGCGGCTGGGTGGTGTTGATGTCCATGACGAGCATCGTTCTCCCTCAACCGTTGTTGAGGTCAAGGGTGTGCCGCGACGGGCCACCGGCCGGGTGAGCGCCGCGTGCGCCGCGGGCTCGGTGCCGCGGGGCGGGTGGAGCCGGGGTCAGCCTGCCGCACGCAGGTCCAGGATGCGGGAGAGGGCGTGTTCGACGGCGTAGGTGGCGTCGGCGGCGCCGCCTTTGACGTCGGCGTTGAGCGTGGCGACCACCTGGAGGGCGGTGCCGATGGTGGCCGGGTTCCAGCCGCGGGCCTGAGCCTGGGCCTTCTTCACCTTCCACGGCGGCATGCCGAGCTGCTGGGCGAGCTTGAACGGGTCGCCCCGGCCCGCCGACCCGACCTTGGCGATGGTGTGCACCGAATCGGCGAGGGCATCGGCCAGCAGCACGTGCGGCACACCGCGATCGGTGGCCCAGCGCAGGGCCTCCATGGCGGCGGGCCGGTCACCGGTCACGGCCAGCTCGGCGACATCGAACCCGGTCACCTCGGCCCGGCCGGAGTAGTAACGGCGTACGGCGTTCACATCGACCTTGCCGCCGGTGTCAGCGACCAATTGCGAACAGGCCGCGGCCAGTTCGCGCAGCTCGGAGCCGACGGACTCGATCAGCACCTGCACCGCCTCGGCGGGCACTTTGACCCCCGCCGCCCGGAACTCCGCGCGCACGAACTCCATCCGCTCCCCGGCCTTGGTGAGCTTCGCGCATTCGTGCACGACGGCACCCTGCTTCTGCAACGCCGGTGCCAGCGCCTTGGCCCGCCCGCCGCCGGAGTGCAGCACCATCAGCACCACCCCGTCGGGCGGATCGATCGCGGCCTCGGTGATCACCGCCACCGCGTCCTTGCCCGCCTCCGCCGCGGACTCCAGCACGATCACCCGGTCCTCGGCGAACAGCGAGGGGCTCAGCAGTTCGGCCAGCTCGGCGGTACTCGCGTCCCCGGCGCGCAACCGGTCGACCGGCACCGAGTCCGGATCCGGCGCGTTCGCCCGCACCGCCGCGGTCACCTGCGCCACCGCACGCTCGACCAACAGTTCCTCGTCCCCGAGAACCAGATGCACCGCAGCAGGTCGTTCGCTCACGAGCCGATCCTACGGACCATCCCCGACAACCGACGTGCCCCATGCCGGTCCATCCCTGCTACGTCGACCCCGCCCGGACACACCCGCGCGGCTCGGCGCCGGGAAGTAACGATGCGCAGGTTCCCCGGGCCGCCGAGCACGACCACGTCCCCGTCACGATCGGTCCGGGCGACGATGCTGCCGAGACCGGCCAGCGCGGCGAGGACCGTGGGGTGCGGGTGTCCGAACGTGTTGTCCATCCCGGAACTGATCAGCGCCAGCCGGGGCCGCACCGCCCGAAAGAACTCCGGGGTCGTCGTCCGCGACCCGTGATGCGGCACCTTGAGAACATCGGCCCGGACATCGTGGTCCCGCATCACCCTGGCCTGCGCGTCCGCCTCGATGTCCCCGGTGAACAACACCGACCCGACCGCCGTCCGCGCCATCACCACCAGCGACCGATCATTGGCCCCCTCGGCCGCCGTACTGCTCGGCACCCCGGGCCCCGGCGCCAGCACCACCAGTTCCACCGCTCCGAAGGTCAACACCTGCCCCGCGAACAACTCCATCAGCGGAACACCTGCCCCACAGGCACTTTCGACAACCCGCCGAACCCCTCCTTTCTCATCCTGATGCCCCACCTCACGGTTCGCGGCCGCACCCGACGCGGCGGTGACCTCGCAGGGTGAAGCTGTGGCGACGCAGGTCGGGGCTGCACCTGGATCGGTGGACGTAGTGGGCACTGCGATGCAGGTCGGGGCGGTGGGGTGAGGTGGTGCGATCGGGAGTTCGCCTGGGGCCGTGGCGATGGCGTCGACGGTGCGGCCGCGGAGGGCGCCGGGGACGCCGTCGATGTGGTCGGCGTGGGGGTGGGTGAGGATGAGGAGGGCGATGTGGGTGATGTGCAGGTTGTCGAGGCATCGGCGGATGCGGCGTGGATCGGGGCCGGTGTCGATGACCACGGCGGTGCCGGGGCCGACAGCGAGGGCGAGGCCGTCGCCCTGACCCACGTCGCACATCGCCAGGGTCCAGCCGGACGGCGGCCAGCTGGGGGCCCACAGGCGTACGGGGACGAGCACCACGCCGATCCCGAGCGCGATGACCGCGAGTAGCCGCCGGGTTCGTGACCAGCGCAGAGCAGCGATCACCGCGACGACGATCACCGCCGCCACCACGCCGCCGAGGGTGCCCGAGCGCACCGTCATGGTCGCGCCGGGCACCGCGGCGGCGCGGTCGGCCACGTCGAGCAACCACCACAGCGGTGGCCGCGCACACCACAGCACCCAGACGGCGGCATCACCCCACACGCACGCCACCACGGCGCCCACCGCACCTATCACCGTGATCAATCCGACCACCGGGGCGACCAGAGCGTTCGCGACGATCGCGACGAGGCTGACCCTGCCCGACAGCGCCACCATCAACGGCAGGGTGACGACGAAGGCCGCCGCCGACACCGCGACCACCTCCGCGGGTGCCCGCCACCATCCCCGTGCGCGCAACCAATCGGCCCAGCTCGGCGCGAGCAGGATCAGCCCGGCAGTGGCCGACACCGACAGCGCGAATCCCGCGCTCATCGCCAATTGCGGTGCGACCGCGAGCAATCCGATCACCGCCCCGCACAGCGCGGGCAGGGCTTGTTTGCGCCGCCCGGTCAGCAAGGCGAGCACAGTCACCGACCCCATCGCGGCGGCACGCAGCACACTCGGATCGGGGCGCGCGATGACGACGAACACCCCGACGACCCCGGCCGCGGCGACGGCGCTGGTCCTCGGCCCGGCGGAGAGCAGCCGGGTGAGCGCTAGCAACGCTGTCAACAGAATCGTGAAGTTCGCGCCACTGACCACGCACAAATGTTGAAGTCCCGCGATTTCGAAGGCGTCCCGAACATGGTCGGGCAGTGCCACCGTATCGCCGACGACGAGTGCGGGCAGCAGGCCAGCGGCATCCGAGGGCAACGCCCGCGCGGCCGCCGCCACCAGATCGGCGCGCACGCCTGCCGCCACCCGCTGCCACCACGGCGGCTCACCGAGCCGTTCCGGCGCCGCCGACGCGTTCAGCGCCGCGATGGTGAGATCGGACCGATTCGGCCGACTCACCTCCGCCCGGAATCGCACCATCTGCCCCGGCGACAGGGCGGCCCACTCGCTACCGCCCGCCAGCACCACGACCGCCCCGCCGCCCCGCGTCCACCCCGCGCCTCCACCGAATTCCCGCAGTTCGGCGTGCACGATCCACCGGCGCTGCCCACCGAACCCACCGCCCCGCATCGGTTTGGCGTCGTCGGTGACCACCGCCACCACACTCACCGACCGCCCGACCATGTCCCGTAGCGGATGTGCCTGCACCCGGTGCTCCCGCCACGCCCCCGCAGCCCCGAACCCCGCGGTCAACAACACGGCCGCCAGACCGGCCACCGCCACCACCCGCCACCGCTCCCGCCGATGCGCGATCGCCCAGAGCAGCACCACCCACAGCCCGATGGCCACCACCACCGCAGCCACCGAGATCACTACCCCCGCTACCCACCCGGCTCCGATCGCCACGATCGTCGCCACCCAGCACCCCACCGCGGCAGGCACCAACCGCATATCGAGAACCTGCCGCTCCCCTTCCTCCGCCGCGGTGATCTCCTCCCCCGCAACCCTCATCCGTGCACCACGCAGGCTGATCCGCCGCCTCCGAACCGACTACCGAATTCCGCGTGTGCCCACTCTGTTCCAGGGATTGTCGAGTCGGTCATCCCAGCACCGCACCGGTCGGCCACGACCACCCGAGCGGCCCGCCCTCCTCCGTCCCGGCGAGCAGGGCGAACGAGCCGATTCGCCGCGGCCACACCGGGGTCAACGACCCGGTGAGCGTCTCGCCGCTGCCGTCGACCTCGGCGCTCGAACCGGTGCGCGGCTCCGACCGACGCGGTGCGGCGTCCGGAATCAGCCAGGCGGAGCAGCGGGTTTCGGTGCGCGAAGCCGCGTGACGAGGTGTGGTCATATCGTCACCAGCTCGCGAAGGCGCGCCAGGCGAGCGGGCCCGATACCGTCCACCTCACCCAGCTGGGCGATATCGGTGAAGCGCCCATTGGCCGCGCGCCAGGCGAGGATGGCTTTCGCGGTGACCGGGCCGACGCCGGGGAGAGCGTCGAGTTCGGCTTCGGTGGCGGTGTTGAGATCGACGCCACCGGACTTGCCCGCACCCGCACCGGCGGGCGTAGAACCGGTGACGCCCGGCGCGGACGGTCCAGCGGCGGGCGTGCGGCCGGACGCACTGATCATGCCGCTGCCGAGCCTGGCCGGGTCCGAGTGCGGGCCGGTGGCGCCGACGACGACCTGGTCGCCGTCGGACAGGCGTTGGGCCAGGTTCAGTCCGGTCAGGTCGGCACCGTCGCGGATGCCGCCCGCCATCTCGATGGCGTCCGCCACGCGGGAACCCCCGGGCAACCGATGCAGACCGGCGTGCTCGACCAGACCCACGACGCTGACCACCACCTCGGCACCCGCACCCGCACCGGTCTCCGCCACCGCGGCAACCGCGGCCACCGTTTCCGGACGTGCGGGAGCGGCCTCGGCCCGGACTACCGGTACCGGCGGGACCGCCTGGGGCACCGGTTGATCCCGCATCACCGCCACACCGGTGACCACTACCGCGACGATGCCGACCGCGCCCAGCGCCATCGCGCCCCGCCGACCCGGATCCATCCGGGCACCGCGAAACCGCTCCGGTACGAACCGGTTCCGTCGCCGTGATGCTCCCTCATCGAGCCAACTCGGCAGCCGCACCTCCTCGGATCCCACCGGTGCGACCTCGTCGTCCCAGCGCCCCTCGCCGCGGATGCCGGTGGCACTGCGGCCCGACTCGTGACCGGGCGGCGGCCCACCGGACCACCCCTGGTCCCGCACCGCCATTCCACCCAACCGCTGCCGTACCCGCTCGTGCTCTTCGTGTCGTGACATGGCTCCGACGGTATGCCCGCACGACGACGCGGCCCTGCCTCCGACCAGGGCTTTCGATCAGCCTGTGGATAACTCCGAGCCTGTGGACAACCAGGGTTTCACGCCGACGACGCGGGCTTTCGGCGCGGCCTGAACGGATACGGTGCGCGCATGACGACTCCGCAGTACGGATGGACAGATGCACCCCGCACAGAGATTCCGCGAGTTCGCGCTCCGCGAGGCACGCGGCAATTCCCCGCTCTACCACCGGCGAGCACTCGACATGGCCGCCGACCCGGAGACCTTGGCACTCATCGCCGCCTTGCCGCCGGACAAGCGGCAACCGAACCTGATCCTGGCCGCTGCCCGGGTGAACGGCGCGAATGCGGAGCGCTACAGCGAATTCCGCGAGCAGTTCCACGCGCACTGGCCCGCGATCGCGCGGACGGCACTGACGCGCCGCACGCAGACCAACGAAGCAGGGCGCGCGGCGTGCCTGCTGCCGATCCTGGCCGCACTACCGGGACCGTTGTCGCTCGTCGAGGTGGGCGCCTCGGCTGGATTGTGCCTGTATCCGGACCGTTTCAGCTATCGATACGACGGGGCGAGCCTCGATCCCGAGGAGGGCCCGTCCTCGGTGGTGCTGTCCTGCACCACCACCGGGGCGGTGCCGATCCCGACCCGGTTGCCGCGGGTCGTCCACCGGACGGGCGTGGACCTGAATCCGCTCGACGCCGCCGACGGCGGGGATCGCGACTGGCTGGCAGCCCTCGTCTGGCCGGGCCAGGAGCATCGGGCGGCTCGATTGCGGGCAGCCTGCGCGATCGCGGCGGCGGACCCGCCGAAGATCATCGTCGGCGACCTGATCGAGAAGGTCACCGAACTGGTGGCCACCGCACCGCGCGACAGCACGGTGGTCGTGTTCCACAGTGCCGTCCTCAACTACCTGTCACCGGCGGCCCGGGCGGAGTTCCGGACGACAGTGCGGGCACTGCCGTGTCACTGGATCTCCCAGGAGGGCCCCGGGGTGTTGCCCTGGCTCACCGACCAACTGCCTGGACGAGATTCGGACGACGCACAGCTGGTGGTGGCGCTCGATGAGGTGGCGCTGGCGTACGCGGGTCCGCACGGTCAGTCGCTGGGCTGGTTCGGCGTGGGGTGAGGACCTCAGATGCTGCGCATCACCGAGACGACGCGACCGAGGATCACCGCCTCGTCGCCGTCGATCACGGAGTAGGCGGGATTGCGGGGTTCGAGGTGGATGTGACCGTTGCGGCGGCGCAACACCTTGACGGTGGCCTCCTCGCCGATCATGGCGGCGACGATGTCGCCGGAATTCGCCTCCTGCTGTCTGCGGACCACCACCAGGTCGCCGTCGCAGATGGCGGCGTCGATCATCGAGTCACCGCGCACACGCAGGCCGAAAACCTCACCGCGGCCGACGAGTTCACGCGGCAGGGACAGGACGTCGTCGGCGTGCTGTTCGGCCAGGATCGGGGTGCCCGCGGCGATATCGCCGACGACGGGCACGCTCACCGAGGAGTCGGAACCCGCGCCGGGCACGGAGCGCAGGAACAGCCGGACATCGATGGGGCGGGTGAGCGAGGCGCTGCGGCGCAGGAAACCGTCCTCCTCCAAGGCTTTCAGATGCTTGGCGACGGTGGAGGTGGACCGCAGACCCACCGCGTCGGCGATCTCCCTGGCACTGGGCGGATAGCCGTGGGCGAGCACCGAATCCCTGATCACGGCGAGAATGTGTTGCCTGCGCGGCGGCAGGTTCGCGGTGTCGAGGTAGTCGAAGTCGTCGAATGCGGTCACCGGGGCATCCTAGATCCCCGGGCGATCACCCGACGGCATCGCGTGGCCGGTCCGCGACGGCGCGTCCGGATCCGGCGACGCGACGGTTCAGGAGCAGCCGCCGGGCACGACCACCACGCCGAGCGCACCGACCCCGAGGTGCACGCCGAGGGTGGGACCGAATTCGGCGACGTAGAGTTCGGCCAGCTCCGGCGCCTGCTCGCGCAGTTGCGCGGCGATGTTCTCGGCGGCGTCGGGGGCACCCAGGTGCTGGATGCCGAGGGTGGCGCCGTCACCACCGGCCGCCTCGAGGACGGCGGCGACGAGCTTGGCGTAGGCGCGCGATCGGGTGCGGACCTTCTCGCGCAGCTCGAGCTTGCCTTCCACGATTTGCAGCAGCGGTTTGGTCACCAGCTCGCTGCCGAAGAAGGCGGCCGCGCTGCTCAGCCTGCCACCCTTGCGGAGTTGTTCAGTGCGGTTGACCAGGATGAAGGTGCGGGCTCGGGTCGCGGCCGCCACCGCGCGCTCGTAGACCGCGTCCAGGGCCTCGCCCGCGCGCGCACGCCGGGCGGCGGCCAACACCGGCAGACCGGTGGCCAGGCCAGCGCCGAGCGAATCCACCAGGCGCACACGGTCTTCGGCGCCCATGTCACGCACGGCCTGCCGTCCGGACTCCCAGGTCGCCGACAACCGACGCGACAGGTGCACCGCCACCACGCCGTCACCGTCGCTGTGGGTCAGCGCGCGCTCGTACGCCGCGCGCAGCTCACCCGGCGACGCGGCCGAGGTGCTGACCGAGTCGGCGCCGTAGTCGATCTCGATCGGGTCGATGCCCTCACGGATCTCCCGTTCGCCGACGAGGACGTGCAACGGGACCACTTCGATTCCGAGTTCGGCGACGACGTCGGCGGACAGACCGGCCGCCGAATCGGTGACCACGACAACGGTCACGGACTACCGGACCTCCTGCAGCGCCTTGGTCATCGCCGTCGCCACGGCCGTGTGGCCCGCCCAGCCCCAGTGGATGCCGTCCGGGTTCGCCGAGCCCGACTCGATGTCCTCGCGCACCGCTTCGCCGAGGTCGACCAGCGGCACCGAGGTACGGCCCGACCAGGCCCGCAGTGCCTTGACGGCCTTGGCTCGGCCACGGTGCACGCGTCCGTATGCCTCGCACTTGTGCACCGACGGCAGCACCGCGACCACGGGCAGTTCCGGACGCAGGTGCGTGAGCGCCTCGCGCGACTGCTCCAGGTAGTCGACGCTCACCCGCGGCGGCAGGGCCACCGGGCGGCCGAGCTTCGACAGCTTGGGCTGGAGCCAGTTGTAGGTGGAGCGCACCCCGCGCCGCAGCCGCGGCGGCCGGATGTAGCGGATCAGTTCGCGCAGCGCGGTCGGCAACGGCGAGGGCAGCGTGTCCATGCCACCGACGGCGAACACGACCGCGCCCGCGCGCGGCACCGCCGCCCACACCCTGGGGTCACCGATGAGCGCCCAGTAGGCGTCTCGGCAGGTCCAGCCGATCCGCGCGATCAACTCGACATCCCAGTCCAGTTCGGCCGCGACCAGATTCGGCCAGATCCTCGGATCGTCGGCGGGAAGACCGCCCTTGGGACCGTAGTAGGCCAGCGAGTCGGCGATCACCAGCAGCACCGGACGCGGGGACGCCTCGGCGACAGGCAGTGCGGCGGGCGCGGATTCGACCAGCACGCCGTCCGTGTCCTGGGGCGCACTCGGTTCAGGCTGCGGTACAGCCGATTCCGTCGCTCCGTCGACAGCGGCTGCCGGGGCGACGACCAGATTCTCGACGACGCCGACTTGCGCTGCGGCGGATTCACCCGCCTCGGTGACGTTCTCGCTTGCCGCGTCCTCGGACGATGCCGTTTCCGTAGCGGCGATCTCGGGACCATCCGCTCGCGCGGCCGCGGCGACGTCACCGGTCTCGGACTCGACCACCGCGACCTCGGATCCATCCGCCGCGACCTCGGCAGCGGCGGCAATACCGTCTCCGGCATCGTCGAGCACGTCGACGGAAACCACCTCGGCAGCGACGTCGGAAGTCTCGGGAGCGGACGGCTCGAGCTCGGTCCCGCCCTGCCCGATCCCCGACGCCGTCGAGTCGGCTTCCGAAGTCTCGGACGTCGCAACGGATTCCGAGACGGTCTGCTCGACGGTGTCCACGAGATCGTCCGTGGACTCCGCTGCGACGGAATCGATTCCGTCGGCCGATCCAGGAGTGTCGTCACCCGACTCGACGATCGCCGCGTCGGAAGCCCCTGCGCCGGTGGCGGAATCCGCCGCCTCGTCCTGTTCGGGTTCGGCCGGGACCGGGGCGGGCATCGGACCGAACAGCGCGTCGGGCAGCGAACGTACCGTCCGCGCGGTGACCTGTTTGAAGAGTTCGTCCGGTACCGAACGAATCGGCTCCTCACGCTCGGCGCGTGGGGTGCGAGCGGGTGCCGGGCCGAACAGCGCGTCCGGCAATTGCCGTCCGGGCTTGGCCGTCACCTGCTGGAACAGTTCGTCCGGTACCGATCGGACGGGCTCTTCAGAGGACATCGGGAGCTACCTTCGCCGCTGCGTTCCAAACATCGAGTCGCCAGCCGGGTCGGTCGATGTCAGGGCCGTGGCTGGACAGCTGCACCCAGCTCGTATTGGCCAGCCCGCCCAGAGCGGGCCAGCTGCCGGGCGGCAGTTCCAGCAGCGCGGCCGTGAGGGCAGCGATCAGCCCGCCGTGCGCAACCAGGATGATAGTCCGACCGGGCCAATCCTGCCGCTCGTTGTACAGTTCGCGCACCACGGGCAACGCCCGCGCGCCGACCTCGAGTTTGCTCTCCCCGCCGGGCGGTGTGTAGGTGGCGTCGAGGCGCCACCGCACGCGCGCGCCGGGGTAGTCGGCGTCGACCTCGAGATGGGTCAGCCCCTCCCAGTCACCCAGGTTGGTCTCGCGCAGCCGCTGGTCGAGGACCACCGGCAGGTCACTGAGGTCACCGAGGGCCTGGGCGGTGTCCTTGGCGCGACGCAGATCGGAGGCGTGGATCGCGATGGCATTGCGCGAAACCAGTTCGCGGGCGGCCTCTTTGGCCTGCTGCCTGCCGAGCTCGGTGAGATCGGTGTCGATCTGGCCCTGCATCCGGTCGGCGGCGTTCCATTCGGTCTGCCCGTGCCGCAGCAGGATCAGCGTGCGCACATGGGCGTACTTGCTCACTCGGTGTTTCCCTCTACCTGTGCGTCGTCGTCGGCCGCCGGGGTGGCGGGGGTTTCGATGCCGTCCACCGGCACCGCCGGGCAGTCACGCCAGAGGCGTTCCAGCGCATAGAAATTGCGCTCGTCGTTGTGCTGGATGTGCACCACGATGTCGACGTAGTCCAGCAGCGCCCAGCGGCCCTCGCGGGTACCCTCGCGACGGACCGGCTTGTGCCCGGCCTCGCGCAGCTTCTCCTCGACATTGTCGACGATCGCGTTGACCTGGCGCTCGTTGGGCGCCGACGCGATCACGAAGCAGTCGGTGATCACCAACTGCTCGGAGACGTCGAGCACGACGACATCGGTGGCGAGCTTGTCGTCGGCCGCCAGCGCGGCGACCTTGGCCATCTCGATCGATTCGGCGGAAGCGCTCATGCCCGCTCCCCCTGACAGACCACAACCACGCTCGTCTCGCTCAACGTCAGCTACCTTCCGTTCCTGCGGGCCCATACAGGTGCCGCTTCGATATGTACTGCACCACGCCGTCGGGGACGAGGTACCAGACCGGCCGACCCTCCGCGGCGCGGCGGCGGCATTCGCTCGACGAGATGGCCAGCGCGGGGACCTCGATCATCGTGACGGCGTCGGCGGGAAGGTCCCGCAGATGCTCCTCGAGATGGTCGGTGTTCAGCTCGTACCCCGGACGGCTCACCCCGACGAACTTCGCCAGTTCGAACAGTTCGGTCCAATCCTGCCATGTCAGGATGTTGGCCAGCGCGTCCGCACCGGTGATGAAGTACAGCTCGTCGTCGGGATGCGCGCTCTGCATCTCCCGCAGGGTGTCGACGGTGTAGGTGACCTTGTTGCGTTCGATGTCGGCCCGGCTGACCGAGAACCGCGGGTTGGACGCGGTGGCGATGACGGTCATCAGATAGCGGTCCTCGGCGGGGCTGACCTGCTTGTTCGCCTTCTGCCACGGCTGTCCGGTGGGGACGAAGATCACCTCGTCGAGCTCGAACCGGTTCGCGACCTCGCTCGCCGCGACCAGGTGGCCGTGGTGGATCGGGTCGAAGGTGCCGCCCATGACGCCGAGCTTGCGGCGCGGCCGAGCTGTTTCGTGCATGAGGTCCGAGCTTAACGGAGTGCTCGGCCGCCGCGCGCCGGTCATCCCAGGCCCGACGCCTGGGCGCACATCTGGGCGAACTGGGCGCGGGTGCGGTCGAGTTCTTCGGCGACGTGGGCGGCCGGGTTCTCGGCGACCAGGCGACCGAGTTCGGCCAGCAGGACGTCGATGGTGACCCACCACGGCCCGCGGACGTATCCGTGCGGGCCGCGCAGTTGCAGCCAGGCGGCCGCGCGCAGGCATCGGGCGCGCGGCACGATGCGGCCCTGCTCGCCCCACAGACCGGCGGCGCGCAGGTAGAGGCCCAGCGCCAGCGACTCCTGCCCGCAGCATTCGCGGGCCACCGCCGCCAACCACACCAGGTCGGCGTGGCGATGCCGGTCGGCGGGTGCGCCGGAGAGCAGGCGCGCGGCCTCGGTGAACTGCCAGGCGGCCTGGCGGTAGCGCCGCAGCCGGATCAGGGACTCGGCGAACTCGGCGCGCGCGAGGGAGAGTTCGCCGGGTGGATAGTGCGGCGGGCCGCCGAGCAAGGCACGGTCGAACGCGGTGACCGCCTCCCCGTGTCTGCCCGCCCGATGCCAGGCCCGTCCGGCGACCAGCCACAGATGTGCCGCGTCGGCCCCGGAGATCGGCTGCCAGCTCGCCGCCGCGGCGGCCGCGGCCCGAGCCACCTCACGATCGCGATCGGGCTGGGCCGCCAGCGCGGTGACCAGCTGGGTACGCAACTGCGCCAGCTCACGCCCGGCCAGCTCACCCGCGCCGACCACCAGCGCACGCCGCAACTGCTCCTCGGCCGCCGCGGGCGCGTCGACGAGCCGCGCCGCCGCCACCACGGCCAGCCTGCGCGCCGCCCGCAGCCCCGCACCGGGCTCCAGCGCGGGCGCGAACCCCGGCACCATCCCCGGTGTGGGTCCGGGGAGACTTCGGTCGACCACGACGAGCGCACCGGGTCCCGCGGGGGCGAGGGGGTGTTCGGGCTGTGTGTCGCGGGCTGGTTCGGCGGCGCTGTTCTCGACGTGCGGATCGGTCACCGGGTGGACCGCACCCGCGACACCGCTAGGTCACCCGTGTTGTCCGATCCGCGTCGATCGGCTCGCTCGTCGTCGCGCGACGCCCCTGCCAGCATGTGCGCGATCCTGGTACCGGGACCATGCAAGTGGCTTAACGTCCGCTGAAACTTCTCATGTCTTCGGGCGCTTGGCCTTCGGGAGTTTCGCGACGACCGCGTCGTAGGAGGCGTCGATCAGTTCGCGGAGTTCGTCGTCGGGGACGGCGCCGCCCAGCCGGATGCTGTTCCAGCCGTAGCGGCCGATGTAGGCCGAGGCGCTGACATCGTCGGGGTAGACGTGTACCAGTTCGTCGGCTTCGGCCCGGTCACGGCCACATTTGAGGCCGATCGCGGTGCCCGCGCCGAGGAAGGCGAAGATCTTGTCGCCGACCTTGGCGACGACATCGCCTTCCCACGGTTCGTCTTCCCACGCACCGGGTTTGGCCAGGCAGTAGGTCAGCGGATCCACCACAGCTCCTTCACACGGGTAGTAGTCGGGAAACCACCTCGGTCAGCTGCCGGGCGGAGCGGCATTCGTGCATCTCTATCACCGTGGCGTACTCCCGGGCGGCCGAATCACCGGTGCCCCACAGGTTTTTCGGTTCCGGATTGAGCCAGTGCGCGTGCCGGGCGGTCCCGGCCAGTTCACGCAGGACGTCCAGGCGCGGATTGCGGTAGTTGGTGCGGCCGTCGCCGAGGACGAGCAGCGAGCTGCGGCTGGTGACGGCGTCGGCGAAGTTGTCGGCGAAACTGGTCAGCGCCTGGCCGTAGTCGGAGTGCCCGTCGGCGTCGATGATGCGCGACTCGGTGAAGATCCGGATGAGTACGTCGTCGAGCCCGGCGTGCGGGTCGAAGTAGCTGGTGACCTCGTCGGTGCGGTCGACGAAGGCGAAGATCCGCACCCGGGAGAACTGCTCGCGCAGGGCGCTCACCAGCAGCAGGGTGAAGTTGCTGAATCCGGCCACCGAGCCCGAGATGTCGCACAGCAGCACCAGTTCCGGGCGGCCGGGGCGGGGTTTGCGGTTCACCAGATCGATCGGGACGCCGCCGGTGGACATCGACGCGCGCAGGGTCTTGCGCAGATCGATCTCGCCGCGTCGGGAGTGCTTGCGCCGCACCGCGAGCCGGGAGGCCAGGATGCGCGCCAGGCGCTGGGTGCCGCGTTTCAGCTCGGTGAGTTCGCGTTCGGAGGCGCGCAGGAAATCGGCGTCCTCGGCCTGGCGGGTGACGCCGTAGGTGGCGACCCGGTCGCGGCCGATCTGCTCGGCCACGCGCCGGTTGGTCTCGGACTGCACGCTCGCCCGGAACCTGTCGATGCGTTCCCTGGCGACGCGGCGGGCCACCTCGGTGTCGCGGGCGCTGGCATCCGGCGGGAGCGCGAGTCCGGCGAGCACGCGCGACAGCAAGGTCTGCGGGGCCAGGTCTTTCATCGCCTGATACGCCGAGAACGACGGGCCGCGCGCCGACTGGTACTGCCCGAGCTGCTCGACCACCTGTCCGGCCAGCTGCTCGAGCTGGGCGCCGCCGTTCTCCTCGGCCAGCAGTTCGGCGAGCCGTTCACGCAGCGCGGGCAGGTCGACCTGGCCCTCGGCGGTGCGCGGGAGGTCGGGGGTTTCCGCGCCGCGGTGGCCGACGGCGACCGGGAACCACAGGTCGAACAGGTCGTCGAAGGTGGCGCGGTGGGTGGGTCGGCGCAGCACCGCGCAGGCCAGGCCCTCGCGCACGGCCTCGCGATCGAGCAGGTCGAGCACGGTGAGCACCCGGCCCGCGTCGATGGTCTCCGACGGACCGACGGGCACGCCGCGAGCGCGCAGCGCCGCGACGAAACCGGCGACGTGACCACCGAGTCCGTGCGGCGCTGGCGCTGTCACGGCTCAGGCCAGCTTCAGCTCGGCCAGCGCGCGCTGGTGGTCGCTGCGGTGCTTGAGGACCACCCCGAGGGTGGCGCGCACGGTGGCGTCGTCGAGGTCCTCGGCGCCCAGTGCCAGCAGCGTGTTGCCCCAGTCGATGGATTCGGCGACCGAGGGCAGCTTCTTGAGCTGCATCCCGCGCAGCACGTGCACGATCCGCACCAGCTGCTCGGCGACGGTCGTGGACAGCTCGGGCACCCGGCTGGCCAGGATGCGCCGTTCCAGTTCCTCGTCGGGGAAGTCCAGGTGCAGGTACAGGCAGCGCCGCTTGAGCGCCTCGGACAGCTCGCGGGTGGCGTTGGAGGTGAGCACCACGAAGGGCTTGCGGGTGGCGGTGATGGTGCCCAGTTCCGGCACGGTCACCGCGAAATCGCTGAGCACCTCCAGCAGCAGGCCCTCGATCTCGACATCGGCCTTGTCGGTCTCGTCGATGAGCAGCACGGTGGGCTCGGTACGGCGGATCGCGGTGAGCAGCGGACGCGAGAGCAGGAACTCCTCGGTGAAGACGTCGGCCTTGGTCTCGGCCCAGTCGTTCTCACTCGACGCCTGGATCCGCAGGATCTGCTTGGCGTGGTTCCACTCGTAGAGCGCGCGGGCCTCGTCGACACCCTCGTAGCACTGCAACCGCACCAGTTCGGCCCCGGCGACCTGGGCCACCGCGCGCGACAGCTCGGTCTTGCCGACACCGGCCGGACCCTCGATGAGCAGCGGTTTGCCCAGCCGGTCGGCCAGGAAGACCGAGGTGGCGGTGGCCTTGTCGGCCAGGTAACCGGTGGCGGCGAGCCGCTCGACGACTTCCTCGACCGACGCGAAGATCGGTTCCTCTACCAGTGCCACGATCACACCGGCCGAGTCTGGCCGTCGCCCCACACGATCCACTTGGTGGAGGTGAGTTCGGGCAGGGCCATCGGGCCGCGGGCGTGCAGCTTCTGGGTGGAGATGCCGATCTCGGCGCCGAAGCCGAACTGCTCGCCGTCGGTGAACGCGGTGGAGGCGTTGACCATGACCGCGGCGGCGTCGACGCGGGCGGTGAACTCGCGCGCGGCGGCCAGGTCGGCGGTGACGATGGCCTCGGTGTGGCCGGTGCCCCAGGTGTTGATGTGGTCCACCGCGGCGTCGAGGGAGTCGACGACCTTCAGGGCGATGTCGAGGGTGAGGTACTCCTCGCCCCAGTCGGCGTCGGTGGCGGGGACCTGGCCGGGCAGGTCGCCGTGGATGGTGACGCCCGCGGCCTCGAGGGCCTTGCTCAGGCGCGGGAGGGCGGTCTCGGCGACGGCGGCGTCGATGAGCACCGTCTCGGCGGCGTTGCACACGCTGGGACGGCGGGTCTTGGCATTGAGCAGGATCGCCTCGGCCATGTCCAGATCGGCGGCGGCGTGCACGTAGACGTGGCAGTTGCCGGTGCCGGTCTCGATGGTGGGCACCTGCGCGTCGCGCACGACCGCGTTGATCAAGCCAGCGCCGCCGCGCGGGATCACCACGTCGACCAGGCCGCGGGCCTGGATCAGGTGGGTGACGCTCGACCTGTCGTGGCTGGGCAGCAGTTGCACCGCGTCGGCCGGGATGCCCTGGGCGACAAGCGCTTCGCGCAGCACCTCGACCAGCGTGGCATTGGACTGCGCCGCCGAGGACGAGCCGCGCAGCAGCGCCGCGTTGCCGGACTTGAGCGCGAGACCGAAGGCGTCGACGGTGACGTTGGGGCGGGCCTCGTAGACCATGCCGACCACACCGAGCGGCACCCGCGTCTGGCGGATCTCCAGGCCGTTGGGCAGCGTGGAACCGCGCACGATCACGCCCACCGGGTCGGGCAGTCCGGCGACCTGACGCAGCCCGGAGGCGATGCCGTCGATGCGGGCCTCGGTCAGGCGCAGCCGGTCGAGCAGGTTCTCCTCGGTGCCTGCGGCCTGGGCGGTCGCGATGTCCTGCGCGTTGGCCGCGAGCACGCGATCGGCGGCGGCGAGCAGCGCGTCGGCCGCCGCGTGCAATGCGTCGTTCTTCTGTGCCGTGGTCAGCTGGGCCAGCACCCGGGACGCGACGCGAGCCCTGCGGGCGGCGTCGTGCACCGCTGCGCGGATGTCGAGCTCGGGGGTCACTTCTACCGTCATGGGTATCAGCCTACGCAGTGCGGCTCGTCGACTCGACGCGACCCGGACGCCGTAAAGCGGCCCCGACCGGCGCCGGGGCCGAGTTATCCACAGGCTCGAAGCGCCCGCTGGACGTCGTCGACCCGATGTGCCACCGCGCTCCGCCGACACCGCCGTCCTCGGCTTCGCCACAGCACCGCGAGACCGGCCCGCACACCGCTAGGTTGGCCTCATGGACAGCTCCGCCGGACCCGATGTCGTCGTCCTCGGCAGCATCAATATGGACCTGGTGACCAGCACGCGGCGCCGACCCGCACCCGGTGAGACCGTGCTCGGTACCGGGTTCGCGACGGTGCCCGGCGGCAAGGGTGCCAATCAGGCGGTCGCCGCCGCCCGCTCGGGGGCGCGGGTGCGGTTCCTCGGCGCGCTCGGCGACGACGCGTTCGGCGACGAACTGCGGTCCACGTTGGACGAGGCGGGTGTCGATACGACCCTGGTACGGCGGGTCGAGGGCCCCAGCGGGGTCGCCTCGATCGTGGTGGACGGGTCCGGCGAGAACAGCATCATCGTCGTCGCGGGCGCGAACGGACACGTGACCGACCTGTCCGAGGACGAACTCGCCGCCATCGCCGCGGCCGACCTCCTGCTGTGCCAGCTCGAGATCCCCCTCGACACCGTCGTCGCCGCCGCCCGCCACGCGTGCGCCGCAGGCACCCTCGTGGTGCTCAATCCGTCACCGGTCGCCCCGCTGCCCGCCGAACTCTGGGCCGACGTGGACGTCGCGATCGTGAATTCCCTGGAATACGAGCAGTATTCCGCCGATCTCGCCCGCGTCCCGCACGTGGTGCGCACCCTCGGCGCGGAGGGCGCGACCTATCGCGGCGCGGACGGCGGGGAGATGGCGGTGCGGGGCATGGCCGTCGACGCGGTCGACACCACCGGCGCGGGCGACGCGTTCACCGGCGCACTCGCCGCCACCTGGACCAGCGGACCACGGGCCGCGTTGACCTGGGCCAATACCGCGGGCGCGCTGGCGACCACCGTACTCGGCGCCAGCGCGTCGATCCCCGACCGCACCCGGATCGCCGCCGCGCTGCCGACGGACTGACCGACACGGACCACACCGATCGTGCGCGACTCGGAGGAAACCCCGCCAACGACACCGAAATACCCTCTCCCACAACCGAATCAGGGAACGAGCAGCCGCGCACACGGAGTAATTCGGATGCGGACGGAGTCGCTGTGCGCCTACCGTCGTCGGTACATCAAGGAGAGGACCGAACCATGTTTCCCGTCGAGCTGCGCGGTACCAAGGCGCAGACACTCATGTGGGCCGACGAGCACGAGATCGAGCAGGCCGCGCTGCGCCAGCTCCGCAATATCGCGGATCTGGAATGGGTGCACGGGCTGCGCGTGATGCCCGATGTGCACCTGGGTAAAGGCGCGACGGTGGGCTCGGTCATCGCCATGCGGGACGCGGTCGCACCCGCCGCGGTCGGTGTGGACATCGGGTGCGGCATGGAGAGCGTGAAGACCGACCTCACCGCCGCCGATCTGCCCGATGACCTGCGGTCGCTGCGGTCGCGGATCGAGCGGGCGGTACCCGTCGGGTTCAACGCGCACAAGAACGCCGTGAACGTCACCGCGCTGCACGCCGCTTCGCACGGGCAGTCGGCGCGGACCAAGGGCTGGGAGCAGTTCTGGCGGGCCTTCCGCGATCTGCATTCCGGGGTGTCGTCGCTGGAGTCCAAGGCGCACAAGCAGATCGGGTCGCTCGGTGGCGGCAACCACTTCATCGAGGTGTGTCTCGACCAGGACGACGCGGTGTGGATCCTGCTGCACTCCGGATCGCGCAATATCGGTAAGGAACTCGCCGAGCGACACATGGCCATCGCGCGGGCGCTGCCGCACAACCAGTCGCTGCCGGATCGCGATCTGGCCGTCTTCCTGGCGGGGACGCCGGAGATGGCGGCGTACCGACGCGACCTGACCTGGGCGCAGGAGTACGCGGCGCGCAACCGCGCGGTGATGCTGTCGCTGGTGTGCCGGGCGGTGCGCGAGGAGTTCGGCGCGCGGACGGTGGGCTTCGACGAGCCGATCAGCTGCCACCACAACTACGTGGCCGAGGAGATCATCGACGGCGTGCCGATGCTGGTGACCCGCAAGGGTGCCGTGCGGGCGGGCGCGGGTGATCTGGCGCTGATCCCGGGGTCGATGGGCACCCGGTCCTACGTGGTCCGGGGCAAGGGCAATCCGGCCTCGTTCCAGTCGGCCTCGCACGGTGCGGGTCGTCGACTGAGCCGGACCGCCGCGAAGAAGCAGTTCACCGTCGCTGATCTGGTGGCCCAGACCGAGGGCGTGGAGTCGCGCAAGGACGCGGGCGTGGTCGACGAGATCCCGGCCGCGTACAAGGACATCGACCAGGTGATCGCCGCGCAGGCCGACCTGGTGGACGTGGTGGCGACGCTGCGGCAGGTGCTCTGCGTCAAGGGTTAGCTGTCGGTGGGGTCGGGCAGTATGGGGGCATGACCTCAGCGGCTGGCAGTGACGTGCTCGACCTGATGGCTCCTGACCTGCGGGAACGGGCCGAGGAACTGGTGCGCGAACTGGCCGGTCCGCAGGCCCGGCTGCGCGAGGACCAGTGGACCGCCATCGAGGCGCTGGTGGTGCACCGGCGGCGGGCCCTGGTCGTGCAGCGCACGGGCTGGGGCAAGTCGGCGGTGTACTTCATCGCCGCCAAGCTGCTGCGCGGCGCCGGGCGCGGGCCGACGGTGATCGTGTCGCCGTTGCTCGCGCTCATGCGCAACCAGGTGGCCGCCGCCGAACGGGCGGGGGTGGTGGCAGCCACCATCAACTCGGGCAATGTCACCGAGTGGGACGAGATCCATCAGCGGGTGGCCGACGGCACCGTCGACGTGCTGCTGGTGAGTCCGGAGCGGCTGAACAATCCGGACTTCCGCGACCAGGTGCTGCCCCGGCTGGCCGCCGACGCGGGACTCGTGGTGATCGACGAGGCGCACTGTGTCTCGGACTGGGGACACGATTTCCGACCGGACTACCGGCGCATCCGCACGCTCATCGCCGATCTGGGTTCGGATGTGCCGGTGCTGGCGACCACCGCCACCGCCAACGACCGGGTGGTGACCGATGTGGCCGGGCAGATCGGCACCGAGACCCTGGTGCTGCGCGGCACCCTGGACCGCGAGTCGCTGCACCTGTCGGTGGTGCGATTCGACGACGCGGTCCAGCGCACGGCGTGGCTCAGCGAGCAGCTGCACCGGCTACCGGGCTCGGGGATCATCTACTGCCTGACCGTCGCCGCCGCGCACGATCTGGCCGACGTGCTGAACTCGCACGGCCACACCGTGGCCGCCTACACCGGCCAGACCGACCCGGCCGAACGCGAAGTGCTCGAGGCCGCGCTGTTGAACAACGAGGTCAAGGCCCTGATCGCCACCTCGGCGCTGGGCATGGGCTTCGACAAACCCGATCTCGGGTTCGTGGTGCACGTGGGCGCGCCGTCCTCGCCGATCGCGTACTACCAGCAGGTGGGTCGCGCCGGGCGTGGCACCGAGCAGGCCGAGGTGGTGCTGCTGCCCGGCCCGGAGGACGCGCGGATCTGGAGCTACTTCGCCTCGGTCGCCTTTCCCCGCGAACACATCGTGCGCGCGGTGCTCGCCGCGCTGGACCTGGATCGACCGCTGTCGACAGTGGCGCTGGAGCCGCTGGTGGAGCTCAATCGCTCCCGACTGGAGATGGTGCTCAAGGTGCTCGACGTGGACGGGGCGGTGCGCCGGGTGCGCGGTGGCTGGCTGTCCACCGGCCAGGACTGGACCTACGACACCGAACGCTACGAACGGCTCGCCGCCGCCCGCGACAGCGAACAGCAGGCCATGATCGACTACCAGTCGACCACGACCTGCCGGATGACCTTCCTGCGCCGCCAACTCGACGACCCCGGCCTGGCCGCCCTCGACGCCACCACCCCCGGCTGCGGGCGCTGCGACAACTGCACCGGCACCACGGCCGACACCACCGTCGACGAGGCCGCCGTCGCCGCCACTCGGGCCCGCCTGGACCGTCCCGGCCTCGACCTCGCCCCGCGCAAGCAGTGGCCCACCGGTATGGCGAAGCTGGGCGTTCCGCTCTCGGGGAAGATCACCAGCGGCGCCGAGACCGGGCGGGTGCTGGGCAGGCTCACCGATCTCGGCTGGGGCAGGCGTCTACGCGCGCTGCTCGACGAGCCCGACGCGCCGGTGCCCGACGCGGTCTTCGACGCCTGTATCGCGGTCCTGCGCGACTGGACCTGGGACACCCGGCCCACCTCGGTCCTCGCCCTGGAGTCACCACGCCATCCTCAACTCACCGCGAGTCTGGCGGCGCGGCTGGCGCGGGTCGGCAAGCTCGACGACCTCGGCACCCTGCGCGTGCGTCCGGATCGGCCGCCGGTCTCGGCGGCGAATTCGGCGCACCGGGTGGCCGGGTTGTTCGACTACTGGGAGGTCCCCGATCTGTCCGGGGTCGCGGGGCCGATCCTGCTGGTCGACACGCTCACCGACACCGGCTGGACGATGACGGTGGCCGCGCACGCCCTGCGTACCAGCGGCGCCGACGCGGTCCTGCCGTTCGCGCTGGCCACCCCCACCTGACCGACCGGTCCGCGCGGGGCCGGTCACCCAGTCCGCGCGTGGGGGCTGCCCAGAACACTCGCGATCCCGTACCCTCGAGTCCATACGCGCAGGTCAACCGGCCGATACGGAGTCCTCATGGCGTCCACAGCACCGCAGAAGCTCCCCCCGCTCCCCGTGCTCCGCGCGATCGATCGCGTCCGTGCCGCGCTCGGGAGCCTGTACCGGAATCTGGTTCCGGGCCACATCGCCCTGCTGGAATTACAGATCGCCGGATTCCTCTCCCAGGCCATCAGCACGGCCGCCGAACTCGGGATCGCCGACGAACTGGCCGGGGGTCCGCGCACGGCGGCGCAGCTGGCGCGCGCGGTCGAGGCCGACGAGGAGGGGCTGCGCAGGCTGATGCGCCTGCTGGTGAGCTACAACGTGTTCGCGCAACGCCGCGACGGCTCCTACACGCTGACCCGGATGGGTGACACGCTGCGCAGCGATGCCCCGGTGACCCTGCGCGACGTGTCGAAGTTCTTCGGTTCCAAGTTCCACCGCAACCACTGGTCGCATCTCACCGACGCGGTCCGCACCGGCGAGTCCGTGGGCCCGGCCATCGACGGGTCTAGCTTCTTCGACTACACGGCCGACCACCCCGAGGTCGGCGAACTGTTCGACCGGGCGATGACCAGCATCGGCACCCTGTCCACCGAACCGCTGCTCGCGGCCTACGATTTCGGCCGGTTCGACACGCTGGTCGACGTCGGCGGCGGGCAGGGCGGCCTGCTCACCGAGATCCTCGGCCGGTACCCGGCGGCGCGCGGGGTCGTGTTCGACCTGCCGAACGTGGTCGACGACCTGACCGCCGAACTCGCGACAGCCGGGCTCACCGAGCGATGCGCGGTGGAGGCCGGGTCGTTCTTCGAGAAGGTGCCCGACGGCGGCGACGCCTACCTGCTCAAACACATCCTGCACGACTGGTCCGACGAGCGCGCCGAGGAGATCTTGCGCACCATCCGGCTCGCGATGAACCGGTCGACCACGCTGCTGGTGATCGAACTGGTGCTGCCCGAGGACGACCGTCCGCACCCCGGCAAGTTCATCGATCTGGAGATGCTGGTGAACACCGACGGCGGCCACGAACGCACCGAGACACAGTTTCGCGAGCTGCTGGCGCGCAGCGGCTTCACCCTCACCCGGACCGTCCACACCGCCGCGCCGGACTGCGTGCTGGAGGCCCTCGCCCGCTGAGTCCGGCTCGACACGCCGCCGCCGATTATGTGTGGCACCCGCCACCAGTGCTTCAATGCGGCTATGACCAGGACCACATTCGCTCGATCCCTGATGGCCGTCGCCGCGGGCTGTGCGGCCGGATTCACCCTTTTCACCGCCCCCGCCCAGGCGACCAACGAGAACCCGCTCGACTGCGCGGGGGTGCCCGGCGCCCAGGCCGCGGCCGACCGGGAGAGCGCCGCGCGCGGCATCGCGATCACGCCGCTGTGCTTCAGCGGCGGCCTCTACAGCGGCATCCACGCCGGGATCCCGCTGGCGGTACTCAACCCGCTGACCATGCCCGGCACCGCCAGCGTATGCGTCGACGAGCGCGGAACCGTCGAGGCGGCCGCCAGGTTCGAGTGGACCGACCGGGTGCACGTGATGCCGATGTGCATCCAGAACCGCGCGTTCGGCGTCTACGAGCTCTAGCTCCGCCGATCGCCTTCCCACCGCGCCGCTGCTCCCCTGCGAGATCCGCGGCGCGGTGGGTCCACTCGGTTAGGGTTGATCGGTGGCCAAGTCAGCGACTCCGGCTGTCGAACTGCCGGTCGGCGAGCACACGGTGCGGGTGAGCAACCCGGACCGGGTGTACTTTCCCGAGCTGGGCGCGACGAAGCTCGACCTGGTGCGCTACTACCTGAGCGTGGGTGACGGCATCGTCGCCGCGCTGCGGGACCGGCCGTGCATGCTGCACCGGTTCCCCAAGGGCCTGCCCGGCGGGAAGGTGCACCAGAAGCGGTTGCCGGGCGGTGCGCCGGACTGGATCTCGACGGTGCGCGTGTACTTCCCACGCTACGGCAGGCACGCCGACGAACTGTGCGTCCACGAGCTCGCCGACGTGATCTGGGCGGTGCAGATGTCGACGGTGGAGTTCCATCCGTGGAACTCCAGGGCCAGCGACACCGAATCGCCCGACGAGTGGCGCATCGATCTCGATCCCATGCCGGATTGTCCGTGGTCGCGGGTGCGGCGGGTCGCGCATGTCGTGCACGAGGCGCTCGACGAGCTCGGCGCGGTCGGCTGGCCCAAGACCTCCGGCGGGTCGGGGATGCACGTCTACGTGCGGATCGCGCCGGAATACGGCTTCCAGCAGGTCCGCCGCGCAGCGCTCGCGTTCGCGCGGGAGGTCGAGCGGCGCGCGCCCACGGACGTGACCACCGCCTGGTGGCGCAAGGACCGTGATCCCGCGCGGTTGTTCGTCGACTACAACCAGAACGCGCGCGATCACACCATCGCCGCCGCCTACTCGGTGCGCGGCGTACCGGCGGCCACGGTGTCGACGCCGGTGCGCTGGAGCGAGATCGACGAGATCCATCCCCGCGACTTCACGCTCGCCACCGTGCCCGCCCGCTACGCCGAGCTCGGTGACCTGCAGGCCGGGATGGACGCGGCCGTGTTCGACATCGCGCCGCTGCTCGAGCTGGCCGACCGCCACGGCGTGGACGAACCGGTGGACCTCGACGAATAGCGGAACCCTTCCGCGCGCGCTGATCGCGGGGCTGCGCGGGCGCGCCCGAGCAGGAAGAATCGACACTCCCACCCGGGGCTCCCACGCGCCTCGGTCGAGCCGATGACCCAGGAGGTCTCCGTGCAGGAACCCGCGCCCACGATCGCGATCGGACCAAACCAGCCGAGTTCGCGCCTGCTGGAGAAAGCGGTGCTCAGGGCGGGTGCGCAGGTCGGCGCGCTGGACGACGCCGACGCGCTGATCTGGATCGGCGCACCGGGCGAGTTCCCCGAGACGCTGCCCGGCTCGGTCCGCTGGGTGCAGCTGCCCGCCGCGGGCATCGAGGACTACTTCGCCGCGGGCGTCTTCGAGGCCCATCCCGGCATCACCTTCACCTCCGCGGCGGGCGCGTTCGCCGACAGTGTCGCCGAGCACGCGCTGACGCTGCTGCTGGCGGGTGTGCGGTATCTGCCCGAGCACCTGCGGGCGACCTCCTGGCAGCAGCGCGAATTCTTCCCGCACGTCGGGTCGTTGCGCGGCAAGACGGTGACGATCCTCGGCGCGGGCGGGATCGGGCGGGCGCTGATCCCGATGCTGGCGCCGCTGGGCGCGCACGTCATCGCGGTGAACCGGTCGGGGCGCCCGGTCGCCGGGCCGGGCATTCCCGCCGACGTGGAGACGGTGCCCGCCGAGCAGCTGGGTCGGGTGTGGTCGCACACCGATCACGTGGTGGTCGCCGCCCCCGCGACCGCGCGGACCCGGCACCTGATCGGCGCGGACGAACTGGCCCGGCTCAAGCCGTCCTCGTGGGTGATCAATGTGGCCAGGGGCAGCCTGGTCGACACCGCGGCGCTGGTCGACGCGCTGTCGCGGGGCGCGATCGGCGGCGCCGGGCTCGATGTCACCGACCCGGAACCGCTGCCCGACGGCCATCCGCTGTGGAGCCTGCCCAACGCGATCATCACCCCGCACGATTCCAACCCGCCACAATTGCGGCTGGCCGCCTTCGCCGATCACGTCGGCGCGAATGTGGCCCGCTTCGTCGCGGGCGAGCAGCTGCACGCGCTGATCGATCCGGACCGGGGTTACTGACGCCGGGCACCCGGAACGCTTCCGTTCGGAGATATGCCGGGTGAACGGTAGGCCGGAATCGGACAGTACGGATAGGCTGTCGTGGTCCTGGCTCGGTAAGGATGGGATCGGCAATGGGATGGACCTTCACCGCTGACGAATTCGCGCACGTCTGGCGGGAATCGGGTCGCGATCGCCTGCCGTTCCCGATCCGCGTGCTGGAATCACCGCACACCGAGCACGAGGCGACCCGGCTGCGCACCGGGCTCGATCAACGACTACCCGGCGGCGGCGATCCCGACCTCACCGCGTGCCTGCGGATCCTCGCCGAACCCCACGCCAGGATCGTGCTGGTCGGGGGCGGACACACGCCGGGCAGCGAGATCCGGCTGCTCGCCTGCGCCGTCTACGACCGGGCCGTGCTGGTGCGCCAGGAACCCGGCACGCGCCCCGATTACGGTGGCAGCGTGCGGGTTTCGATCGGGCACACCGCCGGGATGGGCTCCCGGATCACCGCGTGCCTGCCCGACACGCCACCGGGACGTGAACCGGCGCGCGAAGCCGCCACCGAGGCCGTGCGCGACGAGGAGACGGTGGTCGCCACCCATCCCGCGGTGCCCCGTATCCAGCGATTATTGCGCCGCAGACACACCGCCGAGGGGCACATCCGCATCGAGACCGGCCTGGACCGCGAGGTGCCCGCCGCACCGGTGCACTACAGCTGGATCGATGTCGCCGGAGACGGTCGATACCTACTGCGAGCAGGGGAAACGGTGCACGTGGTGCCCGCGACGCCCGGTCAGCTCGCCGCCCAGCTCCAGCGCAGGCTGGCACCGGCGCACAGTTCGCACAGCAGAAGGTCCGGCTAGCCTGGACCACGAACGCTTCATCTGGAGGGGAGACGCGATGACGATCGAGACCAGCAGGGCCGAGATCTCCCGGTTCCGCACCGCCGCCGCGACGGGGACGCTGAAGTTCGAGCCCGAGGCCGCGCGCCGCTGCGCCGAACTCTACGAACAGCAGGCCGACCAGCTCGGTCAGTTACGTCAGCGTCTCGAATCCGCCTCCGAGGCAGGTGGATTCGGTGGTTTCGTCTCCGCCCAGCAGTTACGGGCCGGGTTCGCGCACAAGGCGCGTGACGCGGCCACGCTCATCGACCATTACATCGAGGCGGCCTACCGGATGAAGGAAGCGTTCCTGCTCAGCGGGGGCCTCTACGACGAAGCCGACGCCGCGGCCGCCGCCGCCCTGCGCGCCGTCGACACCCGGATGCGCTGATGAGCGGAACCGACCCCACCTACATCAGTGCCATGGAGCATTTCGAATCCATGCCGCACGAACAGATCTACGCGCGCACCCAGCAGATCGACGCGGGCGCGGTCCTCGACGCCTCGATGGCCTGGCTCGAGGCCGCGGCCGCGCTGAGCACCACCCTGCCGATCACCAAGGCCGACGCCGAACGCGTGATCAACGAGGCGGGCTGGGAGGGCGCCGCCGCCGAGGCCGCCTTCGCCAGCACCCGCGCCTTCGCCGCCGCCCTGGACGAACTGGCCGTCGTGGCAGCCGAAGTCGGCGCCCGTCTCGGTGGGGTCGCGGCGGCCGCCGAAGCGGTGAAGCTGGCCGTGGTCGCGCCCGGTGATTCGGGGCCCATCGGCACCATCGCGCGACTGTTGGAGTCCGCCAAGGTGATCGACGCGCAGATGGCGACCGAGGCGTTGCGCCAGGAAGCCGTGCTGGCCATGAACATGATCTACAAGCCCGCGTATTCACTGGCGGGAACCGGCGTTCCGTCCCTCCCCCCACCACCGGGCGCCCGCGGACAGGAATCGCCCGCGCCGAACGGTGCACCGTCTCGTCCGCAGAACTCGCCCGCTCTGCCACAGGAGGGCACCCCGCAAGGCACTGCACCGGAAGGTGATTCGCCCCAGCGCCCCGGGTCATCCACGCCTCCGGGGGATGGTTCGCCCCAGAATCCCGGAGCATCCACGCCTCCGGAGGGGGAAACTCCGGCGCCGACCGAGGGGACTCCCGACGCCCCCGCTCCCCCGCCCACCGGCAGCACCCCCGCGCCTACGGAAGACAGTCCCGCACCGTCGACTCCGGCACCGACCGACGGGGCTCCCGCGGCGCCCACTCCCCCGCCCACCGACAGCACCCCCACGCCCACCGAAGACAGTCCCGCACCGTCGACTCCGACACCGACCGAGGGCGCACCCGTGCCCACGGAAGACAGTCCCACGCCGTCGGCTCCGGGGCCGACCGGTGAGTCCACTGCGCCGCCGCCGACGGAGACCTCCGCGCCGCCGTCACCCCCGGCACCCACCACGCAGGATGCGCCGACGCCTGCTCCTCCGGCACCCACCACGCAAGACGCCCCGACTCCGACGGAGGGGCCGACGCCTGCTCCTCCGGCGCCGACGCAGCAGGATTCGGCCCCGACTACGACGGAGGCGCCGGAGCCGATGCCGGGGCAGACGCTTCCGACACCGGAAACACAGCCATCGCAGCCGAGTGATCCGCCGAGTGCGCCCGCGCCGGAGCAGCCTGTGCCCGAACCGAACTCGCCTGAGCCGCCTGCGAGTGAGACGCCGCCGTCGACCGAACCGCCTGCACCCGCACCGAATTCACCGGCACCGGCACCGGAGCAGCCTTCGGGTCAGGCACCCGCCCCGGCCGAACAGCCTGCGCCACGGCCTGTTCCGGCACCGGTTCCCGGTGGACCCGGCATGTCCGACCCGGGTGGGCAGCCGGGTGTCACCGGGCCGATACCTGGTTCGGAAAACCCGCAGCCGCAACCTGTTCCGCCGCCGCCGTCACCGGCGGACATGGACCAGCCCGGAGTCATCCCGCGCCGCTGACCCTTGTCGGGGTTCGGCCACGATGACGACGACCGTGCCGCGGTTCTCGGGATCGAGGGACGTCACCTTGCCGCTCGGCCGCCGGTAGCGCATGGGCGCGCGAGGCGGGTCGGGGTTTCAGACCTTCACGAGGTCGTCGGCGTGGATGACCGGGCGCTGCATGGTGTCGGGGAGTTCGGTGGTGGAGCGGCCGAGCATGGTGGTGAGCTCGGTGCTGTCGTATTCGACGACGCCGCGGGCGATGACGGTGTCGTCGGGGCTCACCAGGTCGACCACGTCGCCGCCGAAGAAGCGGCCGCGGATGCCGGTGATGCCCGCGGCGAGCAGGGAGCGGCGTTCGGTGACGGCGGTGACGGCGCCCGCGTCGAGCAGGACGGCGCCGCGGGTGTCGGCGGCGTGCCGCACCCAGAACTTGCGGCCGGACAGGCGCACGGGGCGGGCGGCGAAGGCGGTGCCGACGGTGCCGACGGTGAGGGCGTCGGCGGCATCGGCGGCCGAGGCCAGCAGGACCGGGATGCCCGCGTCGGCGGCGAGGCGGGCGGCGGAGAGCTTGGAGGCCATGCCGCCGGTGCCGAGCGCGCCGCCGCTGCCCGCGATGACGCCGTCGAGATCGGCGCTGCCACGCACCTCGGGGATGAAGTTGGCGGCACCCTTGCGCGGGTCGCCGTCGTAGAGCCCGGCGACATCGGAGAGCAGGATCAGCGCGTCGGCGCCGACCAGGTGGGCCACCAGGGCGGCGAGGCGGTCGTTGTCGCCGAAGCGCAGTTCCTCGGTGGCGACGGTGTCGTTCTCGTTGACCACCGCGACCGCGCCGAGGGAACGCAGCCGGTCGAGGGTGCGCTGGGCGTTGCGGTGGTGCTCGCGGCGGGCGAAATCGTCGGCCGAGAGCAGGATCTGGCCGACGGTGCGGTCGTAGCGCGCGAACGAGGTGCCCCAGGCGTGCGCCAGCGCCAACTGGCCGACACTGGCGGCGGCCTGCTTGGTCGCGAGATCCTTGGGCCTGCGCGACAGGCCCAGCGGCGCGATGCCAGCGCCGATCGCCCCCGAGGACACGACCACCACATCCGACCCCGCGCGCATCCGCGCCTCCACGGCGTCGGCGAGCCGGTCCAGCCGGTCGGTGTCGAGACCGCCCTCGAGACTGGTCAGCGCCGAGGACCCGATCTTCACCACCACCGCGCGCGCCGACACGATGGCCTGACGCGCCGCGCTCAGCTCCGAACTCACCCGCATAGCTCTACTCCCTGCACCGCGATCACCGTCGTCGACGGTCCCGGCTCACACCGGCGACCCACCGCAGTATGCCGATCGAACGACCGAGGGCGACATCGGTTTTCACCGGATCGCCACGGCCGAACCTACTTCCCGTCCTCGTCGAGCAGACCACGCCGGGCACGCGAGGCGAGCTTGCGCTCGGCCGCGCCGACGCGGTCGTTGTTTTCCAGGCGCACGTCGGTTCCGCGACCGGTCGGCACGATGTCGACGCCCGCGGAGACCTGCGGCTCCCATTCGAACGACACGTCACCGATGGTCACCGAGCAACCCGGCTCGGCGCCCTGCTTGACCAGCTCGGCTTCCACGCCGAGACGGGCCAGGCGGTCGGCCAGGTAGCCCACGGCCTCATCGTTGTCGAACTGGGTCTGGCGCACCCAGCGTTCCGGGCGGGTGCCGCGCACGATGAAGCCGCCGGGCTCCTGCGGGTCGGCGATCACGCTGAAGCCGGACTCGTCGGTGGCGATCGGACGGATCACCGGACGCTTCGGCGCGGCCTTGGGGTGGTCCTCGCGGTACTGGCGGACCATGTCGGCCAGCGCGAAGGTCAACGGGCGCAGGCCAGCCCGGCTCACCGCGGAGATCTCGAACACCGGCCAGCCGCGTTCGGTGAACTCGGGAGTCACCATCTCGGCCAGCTCGGCGCCGTCGGGGACGTCGGTCTTGTTGAGGATCACCACGCGCGGGCGGTCGGCCAGGTCGCCCAGGCTCTCGTCACCGGTCAGCGCGGGCTTGTAGGCGGCCAGTTCGGCCTCGAGCGCGTCGACGTCGGAGACGGGGTCGCGGCCGGGTTCCAGGGTGGCGCAGTCGACCACGTGCGCGAGCACCGCGCAGCGTTCCAGATGACGCAGGAAGTCCAGGCCGAGGCCGCGGCCGTCGCTGGCGCCGGGGATCAGGCCGGGCACGTCGGCCACGGTGAAGGTGGTGTCGCCGGAGGCCACCACGCCCAGGTTCGGGACCAGGGTGGTGAACGGGTAGTCGGCGATCTTGGGCTTGGCCGCGGACAGCACCGAGACCAGCGAGGACTTGCCCGCCGAGGGGAACCCGACCAGGCCGACGTCGGCGACCGACTTCAGCTCGAGGACCAGGTCCAGCTCTTCGCCCTCTTCGCCGAGCAGCGCGAAACCGGGCGCCTTGCGCGCCTTGGAGGCCAGCGAGGCGTTGCCCAGACCGCCGCGACCGCCCTTGGCGACGACGAACTGGTTGCCCGCGCCGACCAGGTCGACGACGACCTTGCCGTCACCGTCGACGACCACGGTGCCGTCGGGCACCTTGAGCACCAGATCGGCACCCTGTTTGCCGTCGCGGTTGCCGCCCTCGCCCGGCTTGCCGTTGCCCGCCTTGGCGTGCGGGTGGAAGTGGAAATCGAGCAGAGTGTGGACATTGGCGTCGACTTCGAGGATGACGTCCCCGCCGTTGCCGCCGTTGCCGCCGTCGGGCCCGCCGAGCGGCTTGAACTTCTCACGATGCACCGAGGCGCAACCGTGTCCACCTCTACCGGCACGAACATGAAGCACGACGCGGTCGATGAATTTGGACATGGGTTGATCCTCCTCCTTCTGACTGGTCGTTGGCGGTAGGGGGTGATGGACACGACAGAGCGGGTCAGGGAAACAACCCTGACCCGCTCTGGTGTCCGTGGGGAGCCGACGCTCCAGGCGGTCAGGCCTGGACCGGCTCCGGGACGACGATGTTGACGGTCTTGCGGCCACGCTTGGTGCCGAACTCGACCGCGCCCGCCGCGAGGGCGAACAGGGTGTCGTCGCCGCCACGACCGACGTTCACGCCGGGGTGGAAGTGGGTTCCGCGCTGACGGACCAGGATCTCGCCCGCGCTGACCTTCTGGCCACCGAAGCGCTTCACGCCGAGGCGCTGGGCGTTGGAATCACGACCGTTCCGGGAGCTGGATGCACCCTTCTTATGTGCCATTGCTTCGTCTCCTCGGGAATTCTTACTTGATGCCGGTGACCTTGATGACCGTCAGCGGCTGACGGTGACCCTGGCGCTTGTGGTAGCCGGTCTTGTTCTTGAACTTGTGGATCCGGATCTTCGGGCCCTTGGTCTGGTCGACGACCTCGGCGGCCACGGAGATCTTGGCCAGCTTGTCGGCGTCGGTGGTCAGATCGGCGCCGTCGACGACGAGAACGGGGGTCAGGGCCACGGCGGTGCCGGGCTCGCCCTCGATCTTCTCGACCTTCACCAGGTCACCGACCGCGACCTTGTACTGCTTTCCGCCGGTCTTGACGATTGCGTACGCTGCCATCGGTCGGCTTCCTCCACTCACGTTGGTCTTGCACATGTCCGCGCCACAGCTGCGACGCGTAATTCTGGGCTCATCCCCGCATCGGCGGGGGAAGAACTTCGGCTGCCTGCGGAATCACCCGGCCGTCCGGCCAGGTGTCAATCGCGGGGCAGCGACCGACCTAGGCTACCAGAACGGTAACCACTCCCCCAATTCGGCCGGTCAGGGCCGAATCGGGGGCAGCCGGGGTCAATTCGATCCGTCCGCCGGGGCGCCAGCGGGACGGCCCACCGCGCGGCGGCGCGGCTTGCGTTCCGGGACGACCACGGGCTCCGCGGCGAAGTCCACCACGGCCGTGGGCGGCTGTTCGCTCGTCGAGAGGACGAACACCGCGCCCGCGCTGTCCGGCGCCGGAGCGGCGGTCGAGCGGGCCACCCGGCGCCTGCGGGTCCGGGGAGCGGGCTCCTCGGCCTCGGGGGCGGGCTCGGGCTCGGCGATCGAGGACTCGGGAGCGGCGGCGTCGGGCTGCGCGGCGGCGGGCGCCGACTCCGTAGCGGCGACGTCCGCTCCCGTGTCCGTGACACTCGACTCGGCGTCAGCTTCCGGTTCCGCGACAGCGGCTTCGGCTTCGGCGGGTGTGGATTCGGTCACCGTCGCGGTGGCGGGCTCGGCGGGCGCCGGACTCTCGTCGGACGCCGTCGACTCGGCCGGGATGACCCCGGTCAGCGCCGGGCTCTCCGTGGCCGTCTCCGACTGCGCCCCCGCGCCGCGGCTGGACCGCCGCGACCGCGAGCGCGAGCGGCGGGTCGGCTCGGCAGGTGCCTCCGCCACGGCCTCGGCCGGTGCCGCCTCCGTGGTGGAGTCGGCCGTCTCGTCGAGGGGCTCGCCGTCCTCACCGTGATGGGCGGCCATCGCGAGCGCGACCGGGTGGGCCCGCTTGACCGCGATGTCCTCCTCGCCGTGCTCGACGTGTGGCGCGGTGCCGTTGGAGGCCGGGGTGGCCGCCACGGGCTGCTTGTCGCGGTCCTTGTCCTTGCCGCGGCGACGGCGCGAGCCGCCCTCCTTGGCGCGCGGTTCCTCGGCGGCCGACCCGGCGTCCACCGGGTAGGAGTGCACCAGGATGCCGCGGCCGTGGCAGTGCTCGCAGGTGGTGGAGAACGCCTCGACCAGGCCGGTGCCCAGCTTCTTGCGGGTCATCTGGACCAGCCCCAGCGAGGTGACCTCGGAGACCTGGTGACGGGTGCGGTCGCGGCCCAGCGCCTCGGTGAGACGACGCAGCACCAGATCGCGGTTGGACTCGAGCACCATGTCGATGAAGTCGACCACGATCATGCCGCCGATATCGCGCAGCCGCATCTGGCGCACGATCTCCTCGGCCGCCTCCAGGTTGTTCTTGGTGACGGTCTCCTCGAGGTTCGACGAGCCCGAGCCGGTGAACTTGCCGGTGTTGACGTCCACGACGGTCATCGCCTCGGTGCGGTCGATCACGAGGGTGCCGCCGGAGGGCAGCCACACCTTGCGGTCGAGCGCCTTGGCCAGCTGCTCGTCGATACGGAAGGCGTCGAACACGTCGACCCCGTTGTTCTCGTGCCGGTTCACCCGCGGCAGCAGGTCCGGCGCGACGGTGCGCACGTAGTTCTCGACGGTGCTCCAGGCGCGGTCGCCCTCGATGACCAGCCGGGCGAAGTCCTCGTTGAACAGATCGCGGATGACCTTGACCAGCATGTCGGGCTCTTCGTAGAGCGCCTTGGGGGCGTCCTTGCCCGCGCCCTTCGACGCCTCCTCGATGGTGCGCCAGGTGGCCTGCAGCCGCTCGACGTCGCGCGCCAGTTCGGCCTCGCTCACGCCCTCGGAGGCGGTGCGGATGATCACGCCCGCGTCGGCGGGCACGATGTCGCGCAGGATCTCCTTGAGCCGCTTGCGCTCGGTGTCGGGCAGCTTGCGGCTGATCCCGGTGGAGGTGCCGCCCGGCACGTACACCAGGAAGCGGCCCGCCAGGGAGATCTGGGTGGTCAGCCGGGCGCCCTTGTGCCCGACCGGGTCCTTGGAGACCTGCACCAGCACCTGGTCGCCGGGCTTGAGCGCCTGCTCGATCTTGCGTTCCTTGCCGCCCAGACCGGCGGCCTCCCAGTTCACCTCACCGGCGTAGAGCACGCCGTTGCGGCCGCGGCCGATGTCGATGAACGCCGCCTCCATGCTGGGCAGCACGTTCTGCACCTTGCCGAGGTAGACATTGCCCACCATCGACGCCTGGCCGGAACTGGTGACGAAGTGCTCGACGAGGATGTTGTCCTCGAGCACCGCGACCTGGGTGGTGATCTGGTGACCCGGCGCGTGCTCGGCGGCGTCGAAGGACTTCTCCCGCACGACCATCACCCGGTCCACCGCCTCGCGGCGGGCCAGGAACTCCGACTCGGTCAGGATCGGCGGACGACGCCGCCCGGCCTCGCGACCGTCCCGGCGACGCTGCCGCTTGGCCTCGAGCCGGGTGGACCCGGAGATGCCCTGCACCTCGTCGGCCCCGGACCGGCCACGGCTCTTGTTGCGCGGCTCGCGCTCGTGCACGACGGTGTTGGGCGGATCGTCCTCGGCGGAGGCCTCCTCGCCGGACTCCCCGCCGACCTTGCGGCGCCGACGACGGCGACGGCGACGGCTCGCGCCCTCGGGCAGCGTGTCCTCGTCGTCCTCGTCGGAGTCCTCGGTCTGCTCGGCGGACTCGGTGTTCTGCTCGGTGGCGGCGGTGGGCTCGTCGTCGGTGTCGGACTCGTCGGTCTCGGTGTCGTCACCGTCGGCGGACTGCTCGCCGCGGCCACGGCCACGGCCACGGCGGCCCCGACGACGGCGGCGCGGCTGGCCGTCGGCGTCGTGGTCACCGGACTGGTCGGAATCGGTGTCAGTGGTGTCGTCGGTGGCGGCCTCGGCGGACGCGTCCTCGGTCACCGTGGGCTCGGTCTCGAGCTCCTCGGCGGGGGCGGCGGGCTCCTCGGTGCGCTTGGTGCGCGCGGTGCGGCGGCGCTTGCGGGCCTCTTCGGCGGCGGTGGCGTCCGGCGGCAGGAACAGCGGCGCGGCCACGGCGGGCGCCTCGAAGGCGACCGGCTCGGCCGGGGCGGGGGTCTCGGTCACCCGGTGGGTGAACAGCCCGGTGTGCGCGTCGTCGGCCGTCGGGGCGAAGACCTCATCGGTGCGCGCGACCTCGGGGGCGGAGAACAGGGTCGCGGCGGGTGCGGTGGTGTCGGCCGGTTGCTCGGCGACGGGGGCGGCGGCGGTGGGCGCCGGGGATGCTGGGGATTCGCCGGTCTCGGCGTCGGCGGCGATCGAGTCGCGCACGGTCTCGGCGACCGCGCGGTCGACATTGGATTGGACGCTGCGCGCCTCGGTTCCCAATTCGGCCAGTTTGGCCAGGATGCGCTTGCTGGTCACTCCCAGTCGCTTGGCCAGCGCATGAACTCGAATTCGCTCCGGCAATTGATCGGCATCCTGTTGTGTTGTGTCCAGCGGCTCTTGTTCGGCCACGAAGTCTCCTCGGGCCCCCGGGCGCGTCCATCCCCGGTACGGGTGTACGCGGCCGACGCGGGGGCATCGTCCGTGCACCTCACACCCGATGGTGCGAGGGTCATCTGGTCTCGCCCCGTGCGTCCGGTCGCGCCTGGAAATCGATCATCTGGCGGGCCAACCGGTCACACGGCGCCTGGCTGTACGGCGACGCCGCGTTTCGAGCGCTCATCCAGCGTGCCGGTGCGGGCGTCCCCAGCAACAGGGTCGTCCGTGGCAGCGATGATCGGCATCCAACCGCGATGTCATCCGGTCATGTCCGTCGCCGCTGTCACGTACCTGCGCGACAGGGTCCGGCATCGAACACGTCCGTAGTCAGTATCCCATACGGTTCGCGCGAGGATCGCCATCGGCGCAACTCACACGAACTCCGCGTCACTCGAGCTCGCCGCGCCCACGACGGGCGCGACGAGCGAGGACAGCAGATCAAGCAGGAAATTCGGGGAACCAGAGCGCGATCTCGCGCTTGGCGGACTCGGGCGAGTCGGAACCGTGAACGAGGTTGAACTGGGTCTCCAGACCGAAGTCGCCACGGATGGTGCCGGGGGTGGCCTTCTCGACCGGGTCGGTGCCACCGGCGAGCTGACGGAAGGCCGCGATCGCGCGAGGACCCTCCAGCACGGCCGCCACGACCGGGCCCGAGGTGATGAACTCGATGAGCGAACCGAAGAACGGCCGCTCGGCGTGCTCGGCGTAGTGCTCTTCGGCGAGCGCCACGGACACGTTCTTCAGCTCCAGGGCCTGCAGGGTGAGGCCCTTGCGCTCGATGCGCGCGAGCACCTCGCCGACGAGTCCACGCGAGACACCGTCCGGCTTGATGAGTACCAACGTCTGCTCAGTCACGCAGCAACATTAGCGTCGCCTGCGGCGCCGCGCTGAGCGGCCCCCTGGGCCGCTCAGGGTTCGGAGCGCTTTATCCGCTGGCTGGGGAGCAGACCGGCGTCCATTCGGCGTTGGACGTCCGAGCGCAGGACCAGGATGAAGGCCCAGACCGCGACGAAGACCAGGCCGATGATGCCGATCGACAGGTGGATGAACACGCCGAGCAGCAGCAGCACCTGCAGGGCGATGTTGAACGGGATCGCCCACGGCTTGCGCTGCACCCCGGCGCCCAGGATCATCAGCACCGACAGCGCCACCAGGTAGGTGCCGGAGAACCAGGTGACCCCGCCGCCCACGTCGGCGACCACCGGCAGCGCGAGCAGCACCACGATGGCCTCGAGGACCAGGGTGCCCGCCATGACACCGCGCAGCCCCTTCCACGGATCGGTGGCGGGGGGTGGGACCTCGCTCATGAGGGAGCCTTTCCGAACAGGGCGCGCGCGGCGCCCGCGGTCACCACCGAGCCGGTGACGATCACACCGGCGCCGGAGATCACGTCGCCGTCGTCACCGGCCTGTTCGGCCAGCGCGATCGCCGATTCCAGCGCGTCGGGCAGGGTGTCGGCGGTGATCACCCGTTCGTCGCCGAAGCGCTGCACGGCCAGGTCGGCCAGGGCGTCGACGTCCATCGCGCGTGGCGAGCCGTTGCTGGTGACGACGATCTCGTCGAACACCGGCTCGAGCGCGTCGAGGATGCCCGCCGCGTCCTTGTCGGCGAGCACGGCGACCACGCCGACCAGCTTGCGGAAGTCGAACTCGGAGGTCAGCGTGGCCGCCAGCGCTTGGGCTCCGGCGGGATTGTGCGCGGCGTCGACGAAGATGGTGGGCGCGTTGCGCATGCGCTCCATCCGGCCGGGGCTGGCCACGCTCGCGAAACCGGCGCGCACCGCCTCGATGTCGAGCTGACGGTCGGCACCGGCGCCGAAGAACGCCTCCACCGCGGCCAGCGCCAGCGCGGCGTTGCGCGCCTGGTGCTCGCCGTGCAGCGGCAGGAAGATCTCGTCGTAGACGCCGCCGAGACCCTGCAGGGTCAGCAGCTGCCCGCCGACGGCGACGGCGCGTTCCAGCGGCCGGAACTCCGAGCCCTCGCGCGCCACCGCCGCGTCGGCCTCGACGGCGCGACGCAGCAGCACGTCCATCACCTCGGGCTCCTGCTGGGCGATCACCGCGACGGTGTCGACCGGGATCAGCTGCTCGGGAGCGCGCTTGATGATCCCGGCCTTCTCCTTGGCGATCGACTCCAGGTCGGGGCCCAGGTATTCGGTGTGGTCCAGGCCGATCGGGGTGATCACCGCGACCTGCCCGTCGATCACATTGGTGGCGTCCCAGGTGCCGCCCATGCCCGTCTCGACCACGGCGACGTCGACCGGTGCCTCCGCGAAGGCGGCGTAGGCCATGCCGGTGAGCACCTCGAACTTACTCATGGCCGGGCCGCCCGCCGCGGCGGACTGCTTGTCGATCATCTCGATGTAGGGCTCGAGCTCGCGGTAGGTCTCCACGTAGCGGGCCGGGCTGATCGGGGCGTTGTCGACGCTGATCCGCTCGGTGGCCAGCTGCAGGTGCGGGCTGGTGATCCGGCCGGTGCGCCGGTGCAGGGCGGTGAGCAGCGCGTCGATCATCCTGGTCACCGAGGTCTTGCCGTTGGTGCCCGCGATGTGGATGGCCGGGTAGTTGCGCTGCGGGTTGCCCAGCAGATCCATCAGGGTGCTGATGCGGGTGAGCGAGGGCTCGATCTTGGTTTCCGGCCAGCGCTTGTCCAGCTCGGCCTCGACCAGGGCCATCTCGGCCAGTTCGACCGGGGAGGGACCGCCACCGAGCCGGTCCGCCTCGTAGTCCTCGCCCCCGAATTCCGGGTCCGGCTCGGTGTCGCTCACCGGGCGCTCAGCTCCGCGAGACGGGCACCGATGCGGGCGACCTCGGCCGCGGCCACGTCGCGACGGCCGGTGATCTTGTCGACCACCTGCTGGGGCGCCTTGGCCAGAAACTCCGCGTTGCCGAGCTTGGCGGTGGTCTGGTCGAGGTCCTTCTGGGCGACCGCGAGGTCCTTCTCCAGCCTGCGACGCTCGGCGACGAGGTCGATGGCACCGGAGGTGTCGAGCTGGACGGTGACCGTGGCGCCGGACAAGCGCACCTGCACCTCGGCGGTGGTGGCGAAGTCCGCGCCCGGGTCGGTGAGCCGGGCGAGATTGGCCACCGGCGCGGCGAACCCGGCCAGGCCCGCCTCGTCCAGGCCGACCAGCGTGGCCTTCACCTTCTGCTTGTCGGCCAGGCCCTGGTCGCTGCGGAAGCGGCGGATCTCGGTGATCAGTCGCTGCGCGTCGGCGACCCGCTGGGCGGCGACGGTGTCGGTGACGACGCCGCTGGCGGCGGGCCACGGCGCCACGACGACGGACTCGCCGCCGGTCAGCGCCTTCCACAGCGTCTCGGTGACGAACGGGATCACCGGGTGCAGCAGGCGCAGCACCGCGTCGAGCACGGTGCCCAGCACCACCGCGGTGCTCTCGGCGCGCGCGTCGGACTCGGCGAACTGCACCTTCGACAGCTCCAGGTACCAGTCGCACAGCTCGTCCCAGGCGAAGTGGTAGAGCGCCTCGCAGGCCTTGCCGAACTCGTAGGCGTCGAAGGCCGCGTCGACCTCGGCGCGCACCTCGTCGAGCCGGTCGACGATCCAGCGGTCGGTGTCGGTGAGGGTCTCGCGCGGGGGCAGCTCGCCGGTGCGCGCGCCGTTCATCAGCGCGAACTTGGTGGCGTTGAACAGCTTGGTGACGAAGCTGCGCGAGGCCAGCGCGTGCGGTTCGCCGACCGAGAGGTCGCCGCCCGGCTGGGCGCCGCGGGCCAGGGTGAAGCGCAGCGCGTCGGCGCCGTAGGAGTTGATCCAGTCCAGCGGGTCGATGCCGTTGCCGCGCGACTTCGACATCTTCTTGCCGTGCTGGTCGCGGATGAGGCCGTGCAGGAAGACGTCCTCGAACGGCACCTGCTTCTGACCGCCCTTGCCCGCGGTGAGCACCGGGTCGTCGCTGACGAACATCCCGAACATCATCATCCGGGCCACCCAGAAGAACAGGATGTCGTAGCCGGTGACGAGCACGCTGGTGGGATAGAACTTGGCCAGATCCGAGGTGGCCTCGGGCCAGCCCATCGTGGAGAACGGCCACAGGCCCGAGGAGAACCAGGTGTCGAGCACGTCGGGGTCCTGCACCCAACCCTCGGGCGCTTCCTCGTCCGGGCCCAGACACACGATCTCGCCCTCGGGGCCGTACCAGATCGGGATGCGGTGGCCCCACCACAGCTGGCGCGAGATGCACCAGTCGTGCATGTTGTCGACCCAGTCGAACCAGCGCGGTTCCTGGCTGGCCGGGTGGATCTTCACGTCGCCGTCGCGCACCGCGTCACCGGCGGCCTTGGCCAGGGATTCGACCTTGACCCACCACTGCATCGACAGGCGCGGCTCGATCGGTTCGCCGGAACGCTCGGAGTGGCCGACGCTGTGCGTGTAGGGCCGCTTCTCGGCGACCACGCGGCCCTCGGCGGCCAGGCGCTCGCGCACCTTCACGCGCGCCTCGAAGCGGTCCATGCCGTCGAATTCGGTGCCGGTGCCGGTGATCCGGCCGCCCTCGTCCATGATCGTGGGCATCGGCAGGTTGTGCCGCAGGCCCATCTCGAAGTCGTTGGGGTCGTGCGCGGGGGTGATCTTCACCGCGCCGGTGCCGAACTCCGGGTCGACGTAGTCGTCGGCGATGATCGGGATCTGGTGGCCGGTGATCGGGTGGTACACGGTGGTGCCGATCATCGCCGCGTAGCGCGGGTCGTCGGGGTGCACGGCCACGGCGGTGTCACCGAGCATGGTCTCCACGCGGGTGGTGGCCACCACGACGTGCGGTTCGTCGTCGTCGAGCGAGCCGTAGCGCAGGGAGACGAGTTCGCCCTCGACGTCCTTGTAGTCCACCTCGAGGTCGGAGATACCGGTCTCGAGCACCGGCGACCAGTTCACCAGGCGCTCGGCCCGGTAGATCAGGCCCGCGTCGAACATGCGCTTGAAGATGGTGCGCACCGCGCGCGAGAGGGTGTCGTCCATGGTGAAGCGGTCGCGGCTCCAGTCCACGCCGTCACCGAGCGCGCGCATCTGCCACTGGATGGCGCCGCCGGACTCGCGCTTCCAGTCCCAGACCTTGTCGATGAACAGTTCGCGGCCGAATTCCTCTTTGGTCTTGCCGTCGGCGGCGAGCTGCTTCTCCACCACGCTCTGGGTGGCGATACCCGCGTGGTCCATGCCCGGCAGCCACAGCACCTCGTAGCCCTGCATCCGCTTGCGGCGGGTGAGGGTGTCCATCAGGGTGTGGTCGAGCGCGTGGCCCATGTGCAGGGTGCCGGTGACGTTCGGCGGGGGCAGCACGATCGAGTAGGCGGGCTTGCCGCTGCTCGCGTCGGCGCCGAAATATCCCGCGGCTACCCAGCCCTCGTACAGGTCGGCCTCTACCTCGCCGGGGTTCCAGCTCTTGGGCAGGGCATCGGCACGATTACGCGAGTTGTCTGGGGCTGCGCTGGTCACCCACCAATCCTAAGGGCCGCGCGAACCCGCTCCGTCTCGGGGGACGTTCGCGTCGGTGCCCGGAAAACAGAGACGGAACCTTCGGTGGATGAGGGACACCGAAGATTCCGTCTACTGCTCTCGACCCTACCGACGTTTCGACACCGTAAGCCGAATCCATAGGCAATTCTCAGCTTCCCGGCGCGGTCTTGGGGTTCGTCACGGAGACGCACCGGGCGACACGCGGAAACTGTTGTCGGACAACCTCCTCCGACGAAAATTCAGGGTCGTCCCCGATTGCCGAATTGTCCGTTTTCGCGGAACCTGGAGAGGGTGACACCCCCGCTCGATTCCGCCGCCGCTCCGGCCTCGCGGCCCCTGCCGTCCCGCACCGTCGCCCCGGTCGCTCTCGTCGATCTCCGCGCGAGCGAGGTCGCCGAACTCCGCTACCCCGCCGCCAGCGTGCTCGTCTTCGCCGGGGTGCCCGGCGCGGGCAAATCCACCGCGCTCCATCGCTTCTTCGCGGCCGGTCCGGAGGCCGAGGGGCCGGTGCGCTCGGCGGCCGGTGCGCTGGTGCTCGATTCGCACCATTCCCGCAACCGGCTACGGCACCGGCTGGGATCGGTGCCGTACGCGCTGTGGCGTCCGCTGGTGCACGTGGCGCACTATCGCGCGATCCGGGACGCGCTGCGCGGCACCGACGGTCCGGTCGCCGTGCACGACTGCGCCACCTTCGGCTGGAGCCGCAGGCTCATCACCCGCTGGGCCGCCGAAGGCGAGCGCGAGCTGCACATGGTGCTCATCGACGTGCCCGCGCCGCAGGCCAGACACGGTCAGGTCACCCGGGGGCGCCGGGTCAACGGCCTGGCCTTCCGCGGCCACTGCCGCCGCTGGGAACGGCTGATGCGCGAGCTCGGCGCCCGCTCGGGCACCCCGGCGACCGGGGACGCGACCGCGCTGGCCGGGGGCTCGGTGGTGATCATCGACCGGCCGACGCTCAGCGCCGTCGCGCGCATCGTCTTCGACGCCGCCTGAGGGTCAGGGCACCATCACGGTGAGCGCGCCGGGCATCGCCTGCACGGTGACCGGCAGCATGCCCGCGGGTTCGCCGTCGGCGGTGGCGTAGCCGTCGGGCGCGGTGACGGTGATCCGGCGCGCCCGGTAGCGCCTGGTCGACGGGTGGTCGATGCGCTTGCCCGCCGACAACGCGGGCAGCAGCCGGGCCATGGCGAGCCGGGAGACCGCGCCGACCACGGTGATGTCGAGGTAGCCGTCGTCGTCGAGCGCCTCGGGGCACACGAGCATGCCGCCGCCGTAGGTGCGGGTGTTGCCGATGGGAGCCATGACCGCGTCCAGTTCGACGACGGTGTGCTCGCCCGGCGGGTTGTCGAGCGCGCCGGGCGCGAGGCCCGACAGTTCGATCCGGAACGGCAGGGTGTAGCCGCGCAGCAGTTCGGCGGCCGCGGCGACGGTGTAGCGCAGCCGTCCGCGCGGGTAGCGCATCTCGTTGGCGCGCAGGGTGACCCGCGCGTCGAAGCCGGTGCCGACGACCGTGGCGAACCAGGTGGGCGTCTCGTGCAGCGATTCGATGCGGCCCAGGTCGATGGTGCGCGAGCGGCCGCGCAGCACGATCTCGGTGGCCGCGCGCGGATCGTCGACGGGGATGCCGAGTTCCCTGGCCAGGTCGTTGCCGGTGCCCGCGGGGACCAGCGCCAGCGGGACGCTGCTGTGCGCGAGCGCGGGCAGCAGCGCGTTCATCAGCCCGTCGCCGCCGACACACACCACCGCGTCGGGCCGCTCGGCCACCGACGACACCGCCGCGCGGACCCGCTCCACGGACTCCGCGGCACTGTCCTCGCGCACCTCGGTCACCGCGACGCCGTGGCCGAGCAGGCCGTCGAGCACCGCGCCGGAGACGCCCTCGCCCCGGCCGATCCCGGAGTGCGGATTGGTCACGACGAGCACGCGCCGCACCGAATGTTCGTTCACGGGACCAGCTTTCCAGGATTGAGCACCCCGGCGGGGTCGAGTTCGCGTTTCACCGCGCGCAGCACGCGTACGCCCAGGTCACCGATCTCGGCGGTCATCCACGGGCGGTGATCGGCGCCGACGGCGTGGTGGTGGGTGATGGTGCCGCCCGCGACGACGATCGCGTCACCGGCGGCGCGCTTGGCCTCGGCCCACTGCGCGAGCGGGTCGTCGAGCTGCTTGGCGACGACGGTGAAGTACAGCGAGGCGCCGGTCGGGTAGGTGTGCGAGATGTGGCACATGACCAGGGCCGGGGTGCCCTGCGCGCCGAGCGCGTCGGTGAGCGCGCCGGTGACCTTGGCCTTGAGGTTGTCCAGGTTCGACCAGGTGGTCGCGGTCTCCAGGGTTTCGCAGAGCACGCCGAGATCGAGCAGGGCGTCGCGCAGGTACGGCGCGGCGAAGCGGCCGTGTTCCCACTGCTGGGCGGCCGTCTCGCCGAGCGCGGTGCCGCCCGCGGCGGTGAGCAGGTCGGCGGCCTCCCGCGAGCGCGCCGCGACATGGGCTTCGGTGCCCTCATAGGTGGTGATGGCCAGGCAGCCCGCGACCGGGGTACCGCCGACATCGCTGGAACGGGCCAGGTTCAGACCGGTCTCGGCCTCGTCGGACAGCCGCAGCACCGTCGGCGCCGCACCGGCCTGCACTACGGTGCGCAGGGCCGCGGCGCCGGTGGCGAAATCGGGGAACGACCACGCCTGATAGGCGGTGGTCGCCGGAACCGGGTGCACCCGCACGGTGACCGAGGTGATGACGCCGAGGGTGCCCTCGGAGCCGACGAACAGTTCACGCAGGTCGGGTCCGGCGGCCGAGGCGGGGGCGCGACCCAGGTCGAGGGCACCCTGCGGGGTGGCGACGACGAGGCGCTGGACCATGTCGTCGAAGCGGCCGTAGCCCGCCGACGCCTGCCCCGAGGACCGGGTGGCGGCGAACCCGCCGATGCTCGCGAACTCGAAACTCTGCGGGAAATGCCCCAGCGAGAGCCCGTGCCCGGCGAGCAGTCGCTCGGCCTGCGGGCCGGTTAGCCCGGCACCCAGGGTGGCGGTCCCGGCGACCGGGTCCACGTCGGTGAGGGTGCCGAGCCTGCGCAGATCCAGCGCGAGGACCGCGTCGAACTGCCCGCGCACCGGGTCGACACCGCCGACCACGCTGGTGCCGCCACCGAACGGGACGACCGCCACCGCGTGCTCGGAGCAGTACCGCAGCAGCGCGAGGACCTGGGTGTGATCGGCCGGGTAGACGACCGCGTCGGGGGCGTCCTGTGTCCCGGACGCGCGGCGGCGCAACAGGTCCGGGGTGCTCTTGCCGCCCGCATGGCGCAGGCGGACGACGTCGTCGGTGGTGAGATGTTCGTCACCGACGATCGCGCGCAACCCCGTCCGATCGGCCTCGGTGAGCGCGCTCGGGCGCAGCGGCACCTCGGCCTCCGCGCGGCGCGGTACCGGGTCGCCGGAGATGCCGAAGACCTGCGCGAGCAGGCCGCGAATCTGCGGGGACAGGGGCTGGTGTCCTGCGGGGACACCCCAGGCGTCCCACACCATGTCCGGGGCCACGGTGCCGGGACCGGACTTTTCCTCTTGCGTCTCGACCATGCGTTACATAATGACATAAGATGTCAAGCAGTAACCACAACGACATGTCCTCGAGTCGGCGTCCGAACTCTGTCGGATGTCACTGCCGCCGTTTCACGGCGGCGACCCCGCTGGTCCGCTCGATACCCTTGGGCGTTCCAGCTCGACCACGGCGCCACACCCCGGCGTCGTCGAACCCACCGGCGGTGAAGCACGATGATCGACCTCGCGACCCACGCGCACGAGCAGCTCTCGCCCACCGACGTGGCGATTCTGGATGCCACCCGGGCCTGCGTCGTCGATTTCGGCGTGCGCCGGACCACGCTCACCGAGGTGGCGCGCCGGGCCGGGGTCAGCAGGCCGACGGTCTACCGTCGCTGGCCCGACACCGGGTCGCTGATCGCCGAACTGCTGGTGCGGGAACTGCGCACGATCGTGGCCGAGACCATGCCCGACACGGGCCTGGGTCGCGACCGGCTGGTGCGCGGAATCGTCGACGGGGCGGGCGCGGTGCGGGCGAACGCGGTGTTCGCCAAGATCTTCCGCACCGACACCGACCTCATGCTGACCTACGTGTTCGGCAGGCTGGGCCGCAATCAGCGCACGCTGATCGAGCTGTTCGCCACCGCGATCCGGCTCGGTCACGCCGACGGGTCGATCCGCGACGGCGAGCCCGAGCAGATGGCGGCCATGCTGCTGCTCATGGCCCAGTCGGCGGTGCAGTCGGCGGGCACGGTGTCACCGGTGCTGGCCGGTGCGGAGTTCGACGCCGAGTTGTCGAGGGCGATCGAGGGTTACCTGATCCCGCCACGCGACAAGGACTGTGATGACTCCTGATTCCCACCCCGCCCTCGACGCCGCCCGCCGCACCGCCGACCTGACCGCCCTCGGCGACCATCCCGAGGTCGATGTGGTGGTGATCGGCGCCGGGGTGACCGGCGCCGGTGTCGCCCTCGACGCCGCCGCGCGCGGCCTGCGCACCCTGCTGGTGGAACGCCACGACTTCGCCTTCGGCACCAGCCGCTGGAGTTCCAAGCTGGTGCACGGCGGCCTGCGCTATCTGGCGAGCGGACGCGTGGGCATCGCGCACGAGAGCGCGGTCGAACGCGGCATCCTGTTGCGCACCACCGCCCCGCATCTGGTGCGTCCCCTCCCCCAGCTCGTCCCGCTGCTGCCGGGCCTCAAAGGCACGCAGAGTGCGCTGATCCGGGCCGGTTTCGCCGCCGGTGACGCGCTGCGGATCGCCGCGCACACCTCCGTGGACACCCTGCCCCGCTCCCGCCGGGTGGCCGCCGCCGAGGCGCTGCGGCTGGCTCCGACCGTGCGGCGTGAGGGTCTGCGTGGCGGGTTGCAGGCGTGGGACGGACAGCTCGTCGACGACGCGCGCCTGGTCGTCGCACTGGCCCGCACCGCCGCCGCCCAGGGCGCGACCGTGCTGACCAGGGTCGAAGCCGTCACCGCGACCGGCGATACGGTCGAGCTGCGCGACACGATCGGCGGCGAGACGCTGACGGTGCGCGCGCGGGCGGTGATCAACGCGACCGGCGTGTGGGCGGGCGAGGTCGACCGCAGCATCGACCTGCGGCCCAGTCGCGGCACCCACCTGGTGTTCGACGCCGCCGCCTTCGGTGGGCTGAGCGCGGCGCTGACCGTGCCGGTGCCGGGCAGCATCAGCCGTTTCGTCTTCGCGTTGCCCGCCGCGCACGGCCGCGTCTACCTGGGCCTGACCGACGAGGACGCCCCCGGTCCGATCCCCGACGAGCCCCAGCCCACCGAGGCCGAGATCGACTTCCTGCTCGACACCATCAACACCGCGCTGCGCGAACCGCTGACCCGCGCCGACATCCGCGGCCGCTTCGCCGGGCTGCGCCCGCTGCTCAAAACGGCCGAGGACAGCACCGCCGACATCTCCCGCGAGCACGCGGTGCTCACCTCCCCCGACGGCCTGATCACCGTGGTCGGCGGCAAACTCACCACCTACCGGCAGATGGCCGAGGACGCCGTCGACGCCGCGGTGGCCGCCGCCGGGCTGCCCGCCGCGCACTGCCGCACCACCCAGCTACCCCTGGTCGGCGCGGTCACCGGTGCCGCCCGCGACCGCATCGACGCGCCCCCGGTGCTGATCGAGCGCTACGGCAGCGAAGCGGGCCTGATCGTCTCCGCCTGGCTCGCTGACCCCGCCCTGCGCGCCCCGGTCGCCCCCGGTCTCGACGTCACCGCCGCCGAGTTCGACTTCGCCGTCACCCACGAAGCCGCCCTCACCGTCGACGACCTCCTCGACCGCCGCACCCGCCTCGGCCTGGTCCCGGCCGACCGCGCCGCCGCCCTCCCGGCCGCCGAAGCCGCCCTCGCCCGGCACGCCGGAGCACGCGACTGAACCGCCGCCGTCGGCCGTCGCCACCGAATCCGACGGCCGACATCGCCGCGCCACACGCGTACGGACCCGGCGCACCGAAGCCCGCAACGGGTAGGCGGCACCGGTTCCAGGGGCCGTCCGCCTCACACGCGGAAGGCGTCCACTGGCCACACCATCGAGTGGACCGGCGGAGTGCGGCCAGTACGGAGGTCGACGGCGCGGGTCAGCCCAGCGACCAGGTGCTCAGCTCCGCGCGCATCGACGCGCGCGGCCATTCGTCCAGGCCGTGGGCGGTTTCGGCGGCGCGGATGGCCCGCAGTTCCGGGGTCTCCTCGGCAGCCGGGAGGTAGCGGAAGCCGAGGCGCTCGTAGTACGGGCCGTTCCACGGGACCTGGGTGAAGGTGGTCAGGGTGAGTTCGCGCAGGCCACGGGCCCTGGCCCAGCGCACCGCATGGTCGATCAGGCGTTTGCCGATACGCAGGCCCGCGTGCGCCGGGTCCACAGAGACCTGGTCGATGTGCGGTTGCCCGTCGACCAGGCTCAGTACCAGGTAGCCGATCGGGCGGTCGTCCGCGTCGGGCCAGACCCAGGCGCGTTCGGCGGCGACGAATTCGGCCAGGATCTCGGCGGCGGGCGGCTCGTCCTCGGCGACCGCCGTCATGCCCACCTCGGCGAAGGGCGCGCCCGCGCGGCGCTCGATCTCCTGCAGATCCGCGATCTCGGCGGCGGTGGCCGGACGGATGGGTCCGCCCACCGGCTCGCTGCGCGCGGCGGTCTGCGCGACGGGCCCGGTCATCGCACCGGCACCGGGGTCGCGAGGACGCCGTTGAGCAGGGCGCGCAGGGCCCAGCGGGCGCGGGTTCCGGCATCGTCGTCGAGCAGGTGCTCGCGCAGCGCGACGATGGTCGGGAACCGTTCGGCGGGTAGCTCGGCGAGGCGGCGGGTGATCTCGCCCGCCGCGGCACCCTGCTCGTCCTCGCCCTGGTCGGCCGCCTCGGCGGTGATGTGCAGGTGGATCAGATCGACCGCCCAGGCCGCGGTGGCCGGATCGAGTCCGCCCTCGCGCAGCAGGGCCAGCATCTGCTCGATCACGCCGAGCGCGTGACCGGTGGTGGGCAGGCGCCCGAAGGCCACCAGGGCCAGCCCCTCGTGCCGACCGAGCGCCCCGATGGTGGCCTCGACCAGGGCGGTGAGGCGATCGCGCCAGTCACCGTCGGCGGGCACGGGCACGGTGGACAGCACCTGGTCGAGCATGCCGGTCATCAGATCGTCGCGATTGGCGACGTAGACATAGAGCGACGCGGCGCCGGTGTCGAGTTCCTGGGCGACGCGGCGCATGGTGAGCGCGGCCAGACCGGCGGTGTCGAGGATGCGCAGACCGGCTTCGATCACGACCTCGCGGCTCAGCGGTGCTTTAGCCGGACGGGCCCGGCGACTGACGGGTGCGGCATTCATGCGCCCGATCATACGACGCGACCGAACGGCGTTTGGCACGAACGCTGTTCGCGGATCGTTCAGCGGCCGCGCGGGCCGGTCGATCCACCTATGCTGGCTACAGCCAGTCCGACAAGGAGGCGTTGATGCATGCGCATTCGTCCACCGTGGCCATCGTGCCGGGGACCGGGATCGTCGCCCGTTTCGGCGACGTCGTCCTCTATCTGGCCGGGGAGACCCCGTCCACCGATCGTCTGCTCGGCGCGGTCGAGACCGTCGCCCACAGCACCGCCGCGTCGGCACCCGGCGCCGCGCTCGCCCAGCGCCTGGCCGGGGTGGTCTTCGGCGGCGCCTCGGCACCGCCCCCGTTCGGCGTCCTCGCGCCCACCGGCGACGGCACCCTGATCCTGCTGCGCGGCGCGGTGATCGCGGAGATCTCCGGCGCCGAGGGCAATCGCCGCCTGGCCGGTGACCGCGCCTTCACCTGGGTCGACGAGATCATCCGCGAGCCCGTGCGCCGCATCGCCATCGGCGCGGAACTGGCGGACCCCACCAGCGCGAATCCGCGCACCGACCTGCGCGCGGGCATCGTCAACGGCAACGGCTTCGTCCTCACGCTGGGCCGCAAACGCAATCAGGCCCCGCGCCGGGTCGAGGCCGTCGACGAACCGGCCCCCACCGAGGCCACCGGCTTCCAGGCCCTGCGCGCCCCGTCCGCGCGGACGAACACCGGCGAGACTCCGCGCGGCGCCAGGCCCGCCACCGGCGAATCCCGACGCACGCCCGCCAGCGGGCCGACCACCAGCGACTCCCTGCCCGCCACCTCGGGTTTTCCGGCACCGGAACCCGGCAACGCCGACAGCGCGACGGTGAGCACCGGCGGACGCACCGGCACCGGCGAGGGCGTCACCGTGAGCACCGGCCAACGTAATTCCCCCGCGTCCGCGGCACCGCTGGCCTGGTCCCAGGCCCTGCACACCGCCGAACGCGCCGAGCCGGTGGCCCTGAGCAAGACGACCAGTCCGCGCGGTGCGCTGGTCACCGAGGACGGTCTGAGTTATCCGCTGGATCGCCCGTATGTGCTGGGCCGCAATCCCTCGGGGGACGATTCGGTGCGCAGCGCCGCCGCCACCCCGATCCTGATCGAGCGCGACCGGCTCGTCTCGCGGGTCCATGCCTTCGTCGCCCCCGACCGTGGCAAGGTGTTCGTCCGCGAAGCCCCCGCGACCTCGGGCACCTTCTTCGCCGCCCCCGACAGCGAACGATGGTCCCGGGTGGGCACCCTCCCGATCGAGCTGCAACCGGGTTGGCGCCTGCGTATCAATGATTTTCTGCTGACCTATTGCGTCTGAGGGTGACCGTCCCGACGCCCGTGGGAGATGTGCCACGGGCGCCGGAGTACACCGGGGCTCAGGCCTCGAGAGCGTCGAGCAGCGCCGCGCGCTGCCGGGCGCCGAGGCCGCCGATACGGCGATCCTCGGGGATCTCGGCCTGATCCATCAGCTTGGCCGCCTTCACCGGGCCGACACCCGGCAGCGCCTTGATCACGGCAGCGACCTTGGTCTTCTTGACCAGGTCGTCGCTGTCGGCTTTCTTGAGCAGATCGGCGACGGTGACCTTGCCCTCCTTCACCTTGCCGATCAGTTCCGAGCGCGCCTTGCGCACGGCAGCCGCTTTGGCCAACGCCTCGGTGCGCTGTTCGGCGGTCATCGTAGGCAGTGCCATGTCTCCTCCGCTTCCACTCGTCACTCGAACATCTGATTGACGGACCGAGTAAACAGCACCAGCTCGGCAGCATCAGTCCGACACACCGCGAGGATACGCCGATGAGTTTTGCGGGTCGGGCCCGTCGTAATGGGTGAAGACCCTGGGAGACGGACCAAACGGACGAAAGGTGACGCGCGTAACACCTCGCCCACCTGGGACGACACACCAGCAGAAGCACTTCACGGGATCAAGGTTCAACGGCGAACCACGGAGGATCAACGACGCTCCTCGACCCCGGGCGCGACCGGTCACCCCGGCCGTCACCGTATCCCCGGCGAGTGCTCGGACAGCTACACAGTTGTGCGCCACCGGTTTTCCGCCGGGCGCGGGTCGCGCGACACGGCCCGCGGATGTGTGCTCAGCGCCTCGATGCGCTAAGAATGACGCGACCCGGCGAACCCTTTGCCTACTGGAGTTGCGATGCCCGAGGAACACCCGCTCGACGACCAGGTCGTCGCCCTACCGGAACGGGTGGAACGGGCCAGACGCCGCATCGCCTACCAATCCGACCCGGCCCTGACCGACGCGCTGTCCGAGGACGAGTTGCGCGCCGAGCGCGAACTCGCCGAGAAGATCCGCACCTACGAGCGCGATCAGCGCTGGAAGCAGATCAAGGCCGCCTCCACCCACGCCGACCGGCTGCGCGACACCAATGCCGAGCTCGAGCGCGCCGAGATGGCGGATCTGATGCTGGCCCGCAAGGCCATCGCCGCGCAGCGTCGCGAGTCCGACCCGCGCGCCCGGCTGGCCTCGCTCTACCGGCATCGCACCTGGTCACTGCGGGCGCTGGCGGGCGTGGTGATCGCGGGCATGCTGTGGTCGGCGGTGAACGTGCAGCACAATATCGCCCCCGGCGGCCCCGGTGACCCGCTCTACTGGGCCAGCTTCGGCCTGGAGGCGATGATCAGCGTCTGCCTGATCATCATCATGGTCGGCACCACCCGCGTCTCCGAGTGGGGCGTGGTGGGCAACCGCAACCAGGTGCTCATCGCCGAACTGTTCCTGCTCACCCTCACCATCGCCCTCAACACCTATCCGCACTTCAGCGAGGGCAATCTCTACGACGCGGCCGTGCACGGCGTCGCCCCGGTGATGATCGGCGTGGCCCTGATGATCCACAACGCCGCCAGCGCCCGCTACAGCACCGCCATCGCCCGCGCCTCCGCCGAGATCCCCGCCGACGAGGCCGAGGATCTGCTCGCCGCGGCCCCCGCGTTCCGCGAGAACTGACGCTCACATAAAACAGGGCTCGTGCCCGGCGAACCGCCGGAGCACGAGCCCTGTTCGTCTGTTTCGGAGCGCGTCCTACGCCGACTTCTCGCGACGCTCGGTGCGCTGCGCCTTGCGGGGCACGATGGTCGGGAGGACGTTCTCGGTGACGGTGTCGGCGTTGACGACCACCTTGGCGACGTCGTCGCGGCCGGGGATGTCGTACATCACCGGGAGCAGGACTTCCTCCATGATGGCGCGCAGGCCACGGGCGCCCGTGCCGCGCAGGATGGCCTGATCGGCGACGGCCTCGAGGGCGTCGGTGGTGAACTCGAGATCCACGCCGTCCATCTCGAAGAGGCGCACGTACTGCTTGACCAGCGCGTTCTTCGGCTCCGACAGGATCTTGACCAGCGAGTCCTTGTCCAGGTTGGTCACCGAGGCGACCACCGGCAGGCGGCCGATGAACTCGGGGATCAGACCGAACTTGATCAGGTCCTCGGGCATCACGTCGGCGAAGTGGTCGTCGGTGTCGACCTCGGCCTTGGAGCGGACCTCGGCGCCGAAGCCGATGCCGCGGTGGCCGGTGCGGTCGGAGATGATCTTCTCCAGGCCCGCGAACGCGCCCGCCACGATGAACAGCACGTTGGTGGTGTCGATCTGGATGAACTCCTGGTGCGGGTGCTTGCGACCGCCCTGCGGCGGCACACTCGCCTGGGTGCCCTCCAGAATCTTCAGCAACGCCTGCTGCACACCCTCGCCGGAGACGTCGCGGGTGATCGACGGGTTCTCGCTCTTGCGGGCGATCTTGTCGACCTCGTCGATGTAGATGATGCCGGTCTCGGCGCGCTTGACGTCGTAGTCGGCCGCCTGGATGAGCTTGAGCAGGATGTTCTCGACATCCTCGCCCACATAGCCCGCCTCGGTGAGCGCGGTGGCGTCGGCGATGGCGAACGGCACGTTCAGCATCTTGGCCAGCGTCTGCGCGAGGTAGGTCTTACCGCAGCCGGTGGGGCCGAGCATCAGGATGTTCGACTTGGCCAGCTCGACGGTCTCGCCGCGGCTGTCGCGGCCCTTGTCGCCCGCCTGGATGCGCTTGTAGTGGTTGTAGACCGCCACCGCCAGGGTGCGCTTGGCCGTGTCCTGGCCGATGACGTAGTTCTCCAGGAAGTCCCGGATCTCCGAGGGCTTGGGCAGCTCGTCGAGCTTGACCTCGCTCGACTCGGCCAGCTCCTCCTCGATGATCTCGTTGCAGAGATCGATGCACTCGTCGCAGATATAGACCCCGGGGCCCGCAATGAGCTTCTTGACCTGCTTCTGGCTCTTTCCGCAGAACGAGCACTTGAGCAGATCGCCGCCGTCTCCGATGCGCGCCATCTCGTAGGTCCCTACTTCCTTGTCCGAGTGCGACCGTCGTCCCCCGATTGGGCCAAAAAGTTCGTTTTCGGTGCCGTCAATCAGAGCAGTGGTCCCTGAGTCGACCGTACCTGCTGTGCGCGAATGAGGTCGACAACTCGCGCATGTTTCTGTTCGCTGTTGTGCGGGTTCTCACCATTGTGAGCCGACCCGCGGGAAAAAGGTGGGCCCGCCGCCCACATACGGCGACGGGCCCGGGCGTGTCACTTCTGCGAGCTGAGCTTCCGGTAGTCGAAGACCTGGTCCACGATGCCGTAGTCCTTGGCCTCTTCCGCGGTGAGGATCTTGTCGCGGTCGGTGTCCTTGCGGATCTGCTCCTCGGTCTTGCCGGTGTGGCGTGCGAGGGTCACCTCCATGAGGCGACGCATTCGCTCGATCTCGGCCGCGGCGATCTCGAGGTCGGACACCTGACCCTGCACCCCGCCCGAGGACGGCTGGTGGATCAGCACGCGGGCGTTGGGCAGCGCGGCGCGCTTACCCGGCGCACCGGCGGCCAGCAGCACCGCGGCGGCCGAGGCGGCCTGGCCGAGGCAGACGGTCACCACGTCGGGGCGCACGTACTGCATGGTGTCGTAGATCGCCATCAGCGCGGTGAACGAGCCACCGGGCGAGTTGATGTACATGGTGATGTCGCGGTCGGGGTCCTGGGACTCCAGCACCAGCAGCTGCGCCATGATGTCGTTGGCCGAGACATCGTCGACCTGGTTGCCCAGGAAGATGATGCGCTCCTCGAACAGCTTGTTGTACGGGTCCGAGGTCTTGATACCGAACGACGTCTGCTCGGTGAACTGCGGCAGGATGTAGCGCGCCTGCGGGAGACCCGCAGCGGAGCCGCCGTGTCCGGCGCGCGGGTCGAAGAGGTTGGCCATCTTTATCTCCAAGCTTGTCTCGAGTGAGGGGGGACGGCGGCGTTACTTCGCCTGGTTCGCGTGGCTGACCACGTGGTCGATGAAGCCGTACTCCAGGGCTTCCTTCGCGGTGAACCAGCGGTCGCGGTCCGCGTCCTCGGTGACCTGCTCGACGGACTTGCCGGTGTGCTGCGCCTGCAACGCGTTGAGCTCACGCTTGGTGTGCGCGAACTGCTCGGCCATGATGGCGATGTCGGCCGCCGAACCACCGATGCCCGCCGAGGGCTGGTGCATCATGATCCGGGTGTGCGGCAACGCGAAACGCTTGCCGGGGGTGCCCGCGGTCAGCAGGAACTGCCCCATCGAGGCGGCCAGACCCATGGCGACGGTCTTGATGTCGCACTCGGCGAACTGCATGGTGTCGTAGATCGCCATACCCGCGGTGACCGAACCACCCGGGGAGTTGATGTACAGCGAGATGTCCTTGGTCGGATCCTCGGCATCGAGCAGCAGGATCTGCGCGCACAGCTTGTTCGCGATGTCGTCGTCGACCTGGGTGCCGAGGAAGATGATGCGCTCGCGCAGCAGCCGCTCGTACACCGAATCACTGAGGTTGAGACCAGCAGTAGCGGCTGTCATGACCCCTGCCTGGTTGATTGTCACGGATACCTGCCTTCTCTTCTCACCGATTGCTAACGGCCATACGGTTCGTCGTCTCAAACACTAACGAAGCAGGGCGGCACCGAACTCCCGGTACCGCCCTTCTTCGCTCAGAGCGCAATCTCGCTACGCACGAGCGCAATCAAATCACGCTTCACAGACTTATTCGGCAGCCGCCTCGACGGCCTCGGCGGAATCGTCGGCGTCGCCGAACATCTCGGCGGTGTCGACGGTGTTGCCCTCGGAGTCGGTGACCTTCACCTGGGTCACCACACCGGCCAGCGCCTTGCCGCGGCGCACGTCGGCGAAGACCGCGCCGAGCTGGCCCGCCTGCTGCACCTGCTGGATGAACTGCTCCGGCGACATGCCGTAGCGCTGGGCCTGGAACAGGATCCGCTCGGTCAGCTCCTGCTGACCGACCTGGGTGTTCTCGGCCTCGGCGATGGCGTCGAGCAGCAGCTGGGTCTTCACCGACTTCTCGGCGGCTTCCTGGGTGTCCTTGTCGAACTCCTCGCGGGAGGAGCCCTGCGCCTCGAGCGCCTCGGCCAGCTTGGCCTCGTCGTGGTCGAAGCCGTGCACGGCGTCGTGCAGCACCGCGTCGACCTCGGCCTTGACCACGGCCTCGGGCAGCGGCACCTCGACGGTCTCGAGCAGCTTCTCGAGTACCTTGTCGCGGATCTGACCGGCCTGCTCGACCTTCTTGACGCGCTCGACGCGACCCTTCAGGTCTTCCTCGAGCTCGCCGATGGTGTCGAATTCGCTGGCCAGCTGGGCGAACTCGTCGTCGGCCTCTGGCAGCTCGCGCTCCTTGACCGACTGCACGGTCACGGTGATGACGGCGTCCTTGCCCGCGTGCTCACCGGCGACCAGGGTCGAGGTGAACTCCTTGGACTCGCCCGCCTTCAGGCCGATGACGGCCTCGTCGAGACCCTCGATCAGCTGACCCGAACCGACCTCGTGCGACAGGCCGGTCGTGGCCGCCTCGGGGACGTCTTCGCCGTCGACGGTGGCCGAGAGGTCGATCGAGACGAAGTCGCCGTCCTGCACGGCGCGCTCGACACCGGTGAGGGTGCCGAAGCGCTGACGCAGCGAGGTGAGCTGCTGCTCGATGTCGGCGTCTTCGATGGTGTAGGAATCGACACTCACCTCGATGCCCGAGTAGTCGGGCAGGGTGATCTCGGGGCGCACGTCGACCTCGGCGGTGAACGCCAGCTCTTCGCCGTCCTCGATCTTGGTGATCTCGATCTCGGGCTGGCCGATGACCTTCACCTCGGCGGTCTGCACGGCCTCGGCGTAGCGGCCCGGCAGCGCGTCGTTGACGACCTGCTCGAGCACGGCGCCACGGCCGACACGGGTCTCGATCAGCTTGGCCGGGGCCTTGCCGGGACGGAAGCCGGGGATCTTGACCTGCTGGGCCAGCGCCTTGTACGCCTTGTCGAAGTCGGGCTTCAGCTCCTCGAAGGGCACCTCGACGTTGATCCGGACCCGGGTCGGGCTCAGCTGCTCGACGGTGCTCTTCACGGACATGCTCCTTGGTTCGTAGTTCAGTGGTGTCCCCGCATGGACGTCGCGCCCGGAACCGGGAGCGGCGTACGCATCCCGACCAGGGTAGTTGACCGTCCTCGCGGCCGTGCAATCGGCGGTTGTTCGACCGACGCGCTAGCGCCCGACCTGCACCGCGTCGGTGACGAAGACCAGCGTCTCGTTCGGCGGCACGCCGTTGCCGCCCGCGCCGTAGCCGAGGTCCGGCGGCACGATCAGCAGCCGCCGCGCGCCCTGCTGCACGCCGAGCAGACCCTGGTCCCAGCCCTCGATGACCTGGCCCGCGCCCAGCGTCAACTGGAACGGCTTGCCGCGCTGGAACGAGCTGTCGAGGGTCTGCTTGTCCGACCAGGTGACCAGCGCGTAGTTCATGGTCAGCGGCTGTCCGGCCGCCGCGCCCGCGCCGTTGCCGGGCACCAGGTCTTTGACGATCAGCGTCTTGGGCGGATCGCAGTCGTCGGGGATGGTGATCTGCGGGGCGTCGCCGTAGCCACCCTCGACCTTCACGTCCTCGGCCGTGCACTCACGGCCCTTGCTCTCCGTGCCGCCCGCGGTGACGCTGGTTCCCGCCGAGCCGGTCGACTCCGAGTCCGAGCCACAGGCCGCGGTGGTGACCGCGGCCGCCGCCACGAGTCCGATGCCGATGATCCTGCCGAGAGAATGCATGGCCCGCACAGTAATCGACCGCGCGTGCGGCGCCACGACCCGGCACGGCGGTAGGCTCGGTTCCGCGTATCTCCACCCGGGTGCCGCGCAGGGTCGCCGTCATCCGGCAGGTCCCCCGGCGGCGCGCACCGCGCTGCGGCACAGCCGAGCGCGAGGAGAGTCCCGCGATGAGCCAGACCAGCGATATCGATACCGACACCGCGGCCGACAATGTGGGCGGCGGCGAGGGCGAGACGGTCGCCCCCACGCCCTATGTCCTCGGTGACGCGCCCGGTCCCCTCGACCGCGACGACCTGGTCGCCGTGGACGCGTGGTGGCGCGCGGCGAACTATCTGGCGGTCGGCCAGATCTATCTGATGCGCAATCCGCTGCTGCGCACCCCGCTGGCACCCACCGACATCAAGCCGCGTCTGCTCGGCCACTTCGGCACGGTGCCGGGTCTGAATCTGGTGTGGGCGCACGCGAATCGGCAGATCCGGCGGCGCGGACTCGACGCGGTGTTCGTCGCGGGCCCCGGTCACGGCGGGCCAGGCCCCAATGCCTGCGCCTGGCTGGAGGACGCCTACACCGTCCTGTACCCCGACATCCCCCGCGACGCGGCGGGTATGGGCAGGCTGTTCCACCAGTTCTCCTTCCCCGGCGGGGTGCCCAGCCACTGCGCGCCCGAGACGCCCGGCTCCTTCCACGAGGGCGGCGAACTCGGCTACAGCCTGCTGCACGCCTACGGCGCGGCCCTGGACAATCCCGACCTCACCGTCTTCTGCGTCATCGGTGACGGCGAAGCCGAGACCGGCCCGCTGGCGGCCAGCTGGCACGCCAACAAGTTCCTCAACGCCGCGCGCGACGGCGCGGTGATCCCGATCCTGGCGCTCAACGAGTACAAGATCGCCAACCCGACCATCCTGGCCCGCATCCCCGAGAGCGAGCTGGTCGAGCTGCTGCGCGGGTACGGCTACGAGCCGCTGATCGTCTCCGGTGACGATCCCGCCCCCGTGCACCAGGCCATGGCGACCGCGCTGGACACCTGCCTCGACCGCGTCGCGGAATTCCAGCGCGCCGCGCGCGAGGACGGCGACACCGCCCGCCCGCGCTGGCCGATGATCGTGCTGCACACTCCCAAGGGCTGGACCTGCCCGCCGGTGGTCGACGGCGAACGCGTCGAGGGCACCTTCCGCGCGCATCAGGTGCCGCTGCCCGCCGCGCGCACCGACACCCGCCACCGTGAGGTCCTCGAACAGTGGCTGCGCTCCTACCGGCCCGACGAGCTGTTCGACGAGCACGGCCGCCCGCGCGAGATCCTGCTCGAGCAGGTCCCCGAGGCGCCGATGAGCCTGAATCCGGTCGCCAACGGCGGACTGCTGGTGCGCGCACTGGACCTGCCCGACTGGCGCGAGTACGGCGTGCCCGTCGAGCAGCCGGGCCAGGGCGCGCACGAGGCCACCCGGGTGCTCGGCGGCTGGCTGCGCGATGTCACCGCGCGCAACCCGCACAACTTCCTCACCATGGCCCCCGACGAGCTGGCCAGCAATCGCCTCCAGGACATCCTCGAGGTGACCGGCCGCGACTGGCAGGCCGAGGTGGGCCGCTGGGACGTGGCGCTGAGCCCCACCGGCCGCGCGCTCGAGGTGCTCTCCGAGCATCTGTGCCAGGGTCTGCTGGAGGGCTATCTGCTGACCGGCCGCCACGGCGTGTTCACCTGCTACGAGGCGTTCATCCACATCGTCGACGCCATGTTCAACCAGCACGCCAAATGGCTCGACGCGAGTCTGGCCGTCCCGTGGCGGCGGCGCATCCCGAGCCTGAACTATCTGCTCACCTCGCACGTCTGGCGCCAGGACCACAACGGCTTCACCCACCAGGACCCCGGTTTCCTGGACGTGGTCGCCAACAAGAGTCCCGAGATCGTGCGGGTGTATCTGCCGCCGGACGCCAACACCCTGCTGTCCACCTACGACCACTGCCTGCGCTCGCTGCACTACGCGAACGTGGTGGTCGCGGGTAAACAGCCGGGACCGGACTGGCTCTCGGTGGACCAGGCCGCGCTGCACTGTGCCCGCGGGGTGGGCATCTGGCCGTGGGCCAGCCACAACGACGACCCCGGCACGGTGCCGGACGTGGTGTTGGCCTGCGCGGGCGACATCCCCACCCTGGAGATCCTGGCCGCCGCCGCGATCCTGCGGGATCGCCTGCCCGACTTGCGCATCCGGGTGATCAATGTGGTCGACCTGATGCGCCTGCTGCCCGCCGACGAACATCCGCACGGCCTGCCCGATGCGACCTTCGACACCCTGTTCACCCGCGACCGCCCGGTGATCTTCGCCTTCCACGGCTACCCGTGGCTGGTGCACCGGCTCACCTACCGCCGCGCCAACCACGCCGAACTGCACGTGCGCGGCTACAAGGAGAAGGGCACGACCACCACCCCCTTCGACATGGTGATGCTCAACGACCTGGACCGGTTCCACCTGGTCATCGACGTGATCGACCGGGTCCCCGGCCTGCGCGAACGCGCGGCGGGGCTGCGCGCGGAGATGGTCGACGCCCGGCTCATCGCCCGCACCTGGACCAGGGAGCACGGCGAGGACATCCCCGTGGTGGCGAACTGGGTCTGGCCCGACGCGGGAGTGCCGAGGGCGCAGTGAACCCGGTTGCGGCGGCGTCGGGGTCCGGGCCACGATGGACCGACGATGACCGAGCCCCGCCGCCCCGCAGCCCTCCCCCGCGACCGTCGTGACCTGACCGGACCGTTCGACGTGATCGGCGACGTCCACGGCTGCCGCGGCGAGCTCGAGTCCCTGCTCGGCGCCCTCGGCTACCGGATCACCCGGGACGTGGCGGGCCGCCCGATCGACGCGGTCCATCCCGAGGGGCGCACCGCGGTGTTCGTCGGCGACCTGGTCGACCGCGGCCCCGACACCCCCGGCGTGCTGCGCCTGGTCATGGGCATGGCCGCGGCGCGCGGCGCGCTGTGCGTGATGGGCAATCACGAGATCAAGCTCATCGGCGCGCTCGAAGGCCGGGCGGTCCGGGTCGCGCACGGCCTGGAACGCTCGCTGGCCCAGCTGGCCGAACAGGACCCCGAATTCCGTTCCGCCGCTCTCGCTTTCCTGCGCGAGCTGCCCGGCCACTATCTGCTCGACGGCGGCCGCCTGGTGATCGCGCACGCCGGACTGACCGAGAGCATGCACGGCCGTGACTCCAGTCGCGCCCGCGCCTTCGCCCTGTACGGCGCCCCGACCGGCGAGGTCGACGCGCACGGTCTGCCGGTGCGCTACGACTGGGCGCAGGACTATCGCGGCGCCGCCACGGTCGTCTACGGCCACACCCCGTCGCCGACGCTGCGCTGGGTCAACAACACCCTCTGCCTCGACACCGGCGCGGTCTTCGGCGGCGCGCTGTCGGCGCTGCGCTACCCGGAGCTGACCACCCTGTCGGTGCCCGCCGAACAGGTGTGGAGCGAACGGGCGGGCATCTCCCCCACCGGTTAGCCTTCGCCGCGGTCCTTCTTGATCTTGCGCCAGCCGCCCGCCCGGTTGTCGGCGACGATCTGCTTCACCATGCTGCGCAGCGCGCGCTCGTTGAGCGTCTGTCCCTCGTAGACGGCGACAGTGCGCGCGGTCTTGTTGTCGTGGCCACCGGTGATGATGTGGTCGGGGTCGGGCACGATGGCGCCGTCGTAGAGGAAGATGTTGACGTGCGTCTTGGCCGCCAGGAGCGCGCAGATATTGCCGTCCAGCACGAAATACGGCTGCACCCGGCGCTTCACCGTTTCCTCGACGGCCGGATCGATGGCGTGGACGAGCTCGCGGACCTGGCGGCAGATCGCCTGCTGCCAGGTCGGCAGCGCGTCGATGTAGGCATCGACGCGTGGATCGACGACATAGCTCACCCGCCGATGGTGACACACGCCACCCTCACCGCGGCGGCACCGCGCCCGCGATCGTCATCGAATCGTCGGCGCGACATCCCGCGCGGGACCGGCCCCGACCGGGTGGCGGGCGCCTACCATCACCAGCGGACGACCCGACTCGCTGTTGAGGAGAGGTTCATGCGCCGTACGTTGCTCGCACTGATCGCGCTCGGTCCGCTGGCGGTGGCCGGTGTCGCCGCCGCCGATCCGGCGCCGCCCGGCTCGGGCACGCTCACCGTCCGCGCGATCACCGGCTCGGAACCGATTCCGGTGAACCGCGCGGAGATCACCGTCACCGCGTGCGGCACCGACCAGGTCGTCGCCACCCTCGTCAGCGGCAAGGACGGCAGCGCCACGGTGGCCCTGCCGGTGGGCTGCTACGAGGCGGCGGTGACGACCGTGCCCGGCGGCTGCGGCCTCAACGACCGGGCCCCGGCCCGGCTCGAGGTGGCCGCGGGTACCGAGGTCGGCGCCGACTTCCGCTTCGGCTGCGCCTGAGCGCTACCGGCAGCCCACGAAGGCGTCGAGGTCGATCGCGGCGGCCATCGCCTGATATCCCGCCGCGTTCGGATGCAGATTGTCCGGCCCGGCGAAGCGCGGGTCGAGCACGTCCGGATTCGCCGGATCACGCAGCGCCGCGTCGAAATCCACCACGCTGTCGGAGAGCCGCTGCGCCCTGATCCAGGCATTGATCCGCTGCCGCACCGGATTCGAGTACGGGAGGGTGAGCATGCCGTCGGCGAGGGCGTTGCTCGCGGGCAGGATGGTGCCCAGGTGTACCGCCAGCCCGGCGGCGCGCAGCCGCTCGATCAGCGTGGTGTACCCGGCGACGATCTGCTCGTAGCTCGCCCCGATCGGGATGCCCAGGTCGTTGATGCCCTCGAGCACGATCACATCGGTGACCCCGGCCTTGCCGATCACGTCCCGCTCCACCCGGTCGACGGCGGCGGGCCCGAACTGCGGGATGAACCCGTCACGGGTCACCCGATTGCCCGAGATCCCGGCATTGAGCACCGCGAACGGCTTGCCCGCCGCGTCGAGTCGCCGCTGCAGGAAGTCCGAGTAGCGCACATTCCGGTCCACGACGCCCGGCTCCTGGGGTGTGCCGAGGAAATTCGCCGAGACGTACCCGTCGGTGATCGAGTCGCCGAAGGCCACGATGGCCCCCGCCGCGCCGGGCGCCCGCACATCCAGTCCGGAGACCAGTGGCACGGCCGTGGTGCGCAGCGGCAGCCCGGCGCCCGAGGGATCGGCGGTGCTGTCCCCGGCGAACGGCAGACTGTAGTAACTGGTGGCATTGCCGTTGAAGTGTTCGGTCGGCAGCACCGCGAATCCGGGCAGGTGGACACTCACCGCCAGCGGCGTGAACCCGTCGACCGACAGATCGACCGGATCGCTGACGAGATCGGCGCCGGGAGCCAGGATCACGCTCGCGCTGCCACCGAAGGTCACCTCGCGCAGCGATTCCGGCCGCACCGCCGCACCGCCCGCCGAGGTCGCGATGGTCACCCGGCCGACGGCCATCGGCACGGGCCGGGTCCGGTTGGTCAGGTGCACACGCAGTTCCGCGCCGCCGAGGTGCGGGGTGATCAGGACGCGGTAGGTCTGATCCGAGACCGACAGCTGCGGCACCAGCGCCGGGTCCACCGCGCCGAACGAATCCGAGGGCGCGGCCATCCAACTACCGACCCACCCGGTGGCGGCGCATCCCGGCGGCGCCGCCGAGGACCCACCCGGAGCGAGCGCCGTCAGCAGAACCGTCGCGCCGATGACCAGAGACCACTTTCCCACCACACCGACTCCCACCACCGCGAACCACTACCGGCGGTAACGGTAAGAGTCTCGTGGACAGTGCGTCCCGGGAATACGAATCCCGGCGTCAGTCCTTCGGGCCGCCCGCCACGTAGAGCACCTGACCGGAGACGAACCCGGCACCCTCGCTGGCGAAGAACGAGGCGGCGTGGGCGATATCGGCGGGCGCGCCGACCCGGTTGACCGGGATCTGCGAGGCGGCCGCGGCCTTGAACGCCTCGAAGTCGGCGCCGACGCGGGCGGCGGTGGCCGCGGTCATCTCGGTTTCGATGAAGCCGGGGGCGATGGCGTTGGCGGTGACGCCGAACTTGCCCAGTTCGAAGGCCAGCGTCTTGGTGAAGCCCTGCATGCCCGCCTTGGCGGCGGAGTAGTTGGCCTGGCCGCGATTGCCCAGCGCCGAGGTGCTCGACAGGTTGACGACGCGGCCGAACCCGGCCTCGACCATGTACTTCTGCACCGCGCGCGTCATCAGGAAGGCCCCGCGCAGATGCACGTTCAGGACGGTGTCCCAGTCGTCGACCGACATCTTGAACAGCAGATTGTCGCGCAGCACGCCCGCGTTGTTGACCAGCGCGACCGGTGCGCCGAGTTCGGTGGCGATCCGCTCGACCGCGGCGGTGACGGCGGCCTCGTCGCTGACATCCGCGCCGACCGCGAGGGCCCGGCCGCCCGCGGCCTCGATCGCGGCGACGGTGTCGGCGCAGGCCGCCTCGTCGAGGTCGAGCACGGCGACGGCGTATCCGTCGGTGGCGAGCCGGAGCGCGACCGCGGCACCGATCCCCCGTGCGGCTCCCGTGACAACAGCGACCCTGGCAGTCATGCGATCTCCTACGACCCTGAGCTGGGCGAATGGTGATGGTCGGGGTGACAGGATTTGAACCTGCGACCCTCCGCTCCCAAAGCGGATGCGCTACCAAGCTGCGCTACACCCCGAGTCCTCGGGGCGGGATCGCCGACGAGGGAATTCGTGTTTGAGCGGGTGACGGGAATCGAACCCGCACCATCAGCTTGGAAGGCTGAGGTTCTACCATTGAACTACACCCGCAGGCATACGACATCGATGGGATCGCCACGATGTCGTGTGCGCCACGACTGTACCGAACCCCGCGCGGTAAAAGCCAATCAGCCCCCCGGACTCCCCGGCGGCGCGCGCCGGACACGAGTACCCGTCGGCACGGACGCTATGCCCGATTAGGGCCTAATGACCCTAGCTACGAATCCCTTACGCGGACACGATGGTTGGTGCGCGCCGTCGGGGAACCGGCGCCCGCCGCACGGGGGGATTAAACAGGATGATTTTCCTCGAAAACCTCGCGTGTGGGCGGCGAGTAGGCCACCATGAGATGGCGCGCAACCCGGCGAGGAGGGACCATGGCGACCCAACGTCCACCACCCAGAACAGGGCTATACGCTGCACATTCGGGTGCTCTGAAAATTTCTCCGGAAAGTGTGTAACGCCAGAGCGGCTGCAGCGATGTCATACCCGATCGCCATTCGCGAGAGACTGTAACGCGTGCTAGAACGCGACTTTTCGGTCTCGGGTGGCTTGCTAGAATCCTTTTTGCCGGACGGGGGTATCTGGAAAGGGGGCGGTGAGCGTGTACCGAACTCGGTGGACTCAACCGCGTAGCAGTGCGAACGAGCGAGGTGGCATGTCCGTCGCCACCGACCGCCGGTGATGTCGATGACTGTCCACATCGAGCCACCGGTCGCCGCGATGGCCCGCGCCTGGGCCCGCGCGGTGTGTGCCGAGCCCGGATCGTCCACGGCGCCGCACCAGTTGGAGCCGGTTCTCGTCGACATCGTCGAGCGCCTGCTGCACCTGGCCAGGACCGAACCGTTCCCGGTGCCGCAGGCACGGATGCTGGGTGCCCGGCTGGCCGAGGCGCCCTTCGAACGAACCCGGATGCTGGCGCACGCCACCCGCTGGCTGCTCGGCTTCCCCTCCGGCGTGCCCGGCTCGCTGGTGGCCACCCGCTGGCCGCTGGTCGCCAGTCAGGCCATCGACAGCTACGCGCAGGCGCTGCAGGAACGGGCGCTGGCGCAACAGGAACAGAACATCTCGGCGAAAGTGTCGCTGCGCGTACAGGAGATCGCCGCGCTGCAGCACCGCTTGCGCCACGAGGCGACCCACGACGCTCTCACCGACCTGGCCAACCGCACCCTGCTGCAGGAACGGGTCCGCGCCTTCGCGGCCGACCCCACCCGTGGCGTCGGCGTGCTGGTGGTCGACCTGGACCGGTTCAAGCAGATCAACGACGGCTACGGGCACGCGATCGGCGACGAGGTCCTCGTCGAGCTGGCCAACCGGCTGCGCGAGGTCTGCCCGCCCGAGACGGTGATCTGCCGGTACGGCGGCGACGAGTTCGTCGTCGCGGCCAACCCCCGGCGCGACACCCTCGGCGAGCTGGCGCACCGCGTGGTCGCGGCGCTGCGCGACCCGGTGTGGTCGAGCGCGGGCCCGGTCCCGGTGTCGGCGAGTGTGGGCACGGCGTTCTGCGCGCCGGGAAAGACGTGCGATTTCACCGACCTGCTGCGTCGCGCCGACCGCGCGATGTATTCGGCGAAATCCGCGGGCGGGCGGCGTTTCGCGCTCGCCGAATCGGGCGACCCCGAACTGGGAACGGCGGTCGCGGGCTGAGTCGGATCGCGAAGCCTGCACTTCGCGGTCCGGCTCAACCTATTCCGGGAACTGTCAGTGTTCGGTGTAGCCGAGGGAGCCGGTAACCATCGCGGGCGCGGCCAGATCACGACGACGCACCACGACCAGTGCGGGCGCGTGCTGCTGGACACCGCCCAACCGGAGCGGGCCGCGGTGGTTGAAGAACGCGCGCAACATTTCCCTGACGCTCGGCCTGCTGCCGTCCGAACCGCGGATCCAGACCAGTCCTGTCACCAGCTGCCCGATACTCGAACCCGCGAAGCTGGGTAGCAGCACCGCGTTGACCAGTGACGTCGTCAGCACCACGACGATGCTCGTGAGCAGGATCGGTGTCTGATCGTCCCGCAGCATCAGATCCCGCTCGTTCAGCAGCAGAAACAGATACCCGGCCATGAACGGTCCGAACACCACCACGACGTCGAGGACGTTCGCGATCGCATTGCGCAGTATCCGTGGCGACGGATAGCGGCTGTCCCCCGTGGCCCCGTGCTGATGCGGTGTGTAAGCCGAACGACGCCCCGCGTCGAGATTCCCCCGATAACTCATGCCGACATGATGGCACAGCGGACCCGGTCCGGCGGCCGACACGGGCATCCCCACCGGCTCAGCCGATCCCGTCACTCAGCGCGGCTGACAGGTGGGGCACCAGAACAGGTTTCGCCCCTCCATGACGGCGTGCGCGATCGGTGTCCCGCAGACCCTGCAGGGTTCACCCTGGCGCCGGTAGACATAGGTGCGCGGCCGATCCTGCGCGTAAGAGGGTGCGCCGGTGTCGTGTTCGGGCCGCACCACGTGCATGCGCCCGGTGGCCACGCCGATCGGCATGAGTTCGACGAGGTCGGCCCACAGTGCGTCCCACTCCTCGGCACCGATCGAGGTGCCGGGCCGGTACGGCGAGATCCCGTGCCGGAACAGCACTTCCGCGCGGTACACATTGCCGACCCCGGCGATCAGCGACTGATCCATGAGGAGCGCGCCGATCGCCCTGCGGGAGCGGCGGACGCGCGCACCGGCGCGTTCGTGATCGGCGTCGGGGCGCAGCGGGTCGGCGCCGAGCCGGGCGATGAGCGCGTCGACCTCGGCGGGATTCATGACCTCGCACGCGGTCGGCCCGCGCAGGTCGGTGCCGAATTCGGTGGCGGCGCCGATCATCCGCATCCGCACCTGGCCGACCGGCGCGCCCATCGGCAGCGCGGATTCGCTGAACGTGCCGTACAGCCCGAGGTGCACGTGCACGGTCAGCCCGGCCTCGTAGTGATGCAGCAGATGCTTGCCGACCGCTTCGGCCCGCTCGAGCACCCGCCCGTCCACCAGCGCGGCGCCCTCGCTGAAGCGCCCCTGTGGACTCGAAACCCGCACCGCCCCACCGGAGAACCGCTCCTGATGGAGTCCGGCGATCCGGTGGAGGGTGTGTCCCTCAGGCAAGGTCCTTGCTCAGTAGGCGGGAACGGCGGGGGCCTCGCCGGACTTCTCGTAGTCGGCCAGGATGTCGATGCGGCGCTGGTGGCGGGGCTCCTCCGACCACGCCTGACCCAGGAACGCGTCGACGATGGCGAGGGCTTCCTCGGTGGTGTGCATGCGGCCGCCGATGCCGATGAGCTGGGCGTTGTTGTGCTCGCGGGCCAGCTTGGCGGTCTCCACGCTCCAGGCCAGCGCGCAGCGGGCGCCGGGAACCTTGTTGGCGGCGATCTGCTCGCCGTTGCCGCTGCCGCCGAAGACCAGCCCGAGGCTGCCCGGGTCGGCGACCGTGCGACGCGCGGCCTCGATGCAGAAGGCGGGGTAGTCGTCGAGAGCGTCGTATTCGAGGGCGCCGCAATCGACGACCTCGTGTCCGGCCTCCTGCAGATGGGCCTTGACGTGATTCTTCAGTTCGAAACCGGCATGGTCGGCACCCAGGTAAACGCGCATGGCTGCGATTGTGTCAGGCCGCTTAGAGTCGTTTTCATGCACCCGCACGAACCGCAATTCCCGCATTCGGCAGGTCCCCCGCCGCAGCCCGAGGGCCGACCTACCGACGCGGCACCGTCGATGCACGCCGGGTCCGAGCCCCCACACGGCACCTCCCCCTGGGCCCAGCCCGCCGCACCGACCGGCGGTTTCCCGACGCAGCCGACCGGCGGCTACGCGCCCTTCCCCGGCTATCACCCACCCGGCCCCCCGATTCCGCCCCAGCACCAGCCGCGCGGTCTGTCCCCGTACGGGATGCCCGCCCGGCATCCGTGGGAGATCCCGCTGCTGGTGGTGGTGATCATGCTCACCGGGGTCGCCTACCTGCTGGTGCTGCTCATGCTGCTGATCGAGGCGGTGGCCGGGCCGCTGGTCGACGATCAGGGCCAGGAGGTCGGCTCGGTGCTGACCAGCCCGTACGTGCTGCTGCTGTTGTTCGCGCCGATCCTGCTGTGGGCCGGTCGTGGCATGAACTACGCGACCCAGCGGATCAACGGCGTGAAGATGTCACCCAGCCAGTTCCCGGAGGGGTACCGGATGGTGCAGGAGGCGGCGGCCCGGTTCGGGATGCGCAAGGTGCCCGACGCGTACGTGATCCTGGGCAACGGCCAGATCAACGCCTTCGCCTCCGGCCACGGCTTCCGCCGCTTCGTGGTGGTCTACAGCGACCTGTTCGAGATCGGCGGCGCGGCCCGCGATCCCGACGCGCTGGCCTTCATCATCGGCCACGAGGTCGGCCACATCGCCGCCGGTCACGTGTCGTATTGGCGTCAGCTGGGCATGTTCGTCGCCCCCTGGCTGCCGATCCTGGGTTCCTCGCTCATCCGCGCCCAGGAGTACACCGCCGACAACCACGGCTTCTGCAACCGCCCCCAGGGCGCCCCCGGCGCGATGGCCACCCTGGCCGCGGGCAAGTACCTCAACGCCGAGGTCGGCTTCGACGAGATGGCCGACCGCGCCGCCCTGGAGAAGGGCGGCTTCGTCTGGCTCGTCAACGCCATGGCCACCCACCCCGTCCTCACCTGGCGCATGTGGGCCCTACGCGACCGCACCAAACCCGGCCCCATGTTCTGGCGCCCGAAACCACCCCACCCCGGCGCCATCCCACCCCCGAGCGGCTACCCACTGACCACCAAGACGCGAGCACTACCACCCGAACCGGTCTGAGCCGACGGGGTGCCACTACGGCACCCCGTCCGTTTCTCAATCGAACACAGGGTCTTCGGTGCGGGTGCGCTTGAGTTCGAAGAAGTGTGGGTAGGAGGCGAGGGCGACTACGCCGTCCCAGACCCGGCCAGCGTCCTCACCGCGCGGGATGCGCGAGAGGACCGGGCCGAAGAAGGCGACCCCGTTGACATGGATGGTCGGGGTGCCTACGTCGGGACCGACCTTGTCCATGCCCGCGTGATGACTCTCGCGCAGCGCCTCGTCGTACTCGGTGACCCCGGCGGCCTCGGCCAGTTCGGCGGGCAGGTCCAGTTCGGCCAGAGCGTCGGCGACGACGGCGGCCAGGGTTTCCTGGGTGGTCTCGCGCTCGTATTCGGCGCGGCGGTCGTGGATGCGGGTGCCCAGCGCGGTGTAGAGCGGCGAGAGGATCTCGTCGCCGTGCTTCTGGGCGGCGGCGATGGCGACGCGCACCGGGCCCCAGCCCGCGGCCATCATCTCGACGTAGCGTTCGGGCAGGTCGTCCTTGCCCTCGTTGAGCACCGACAGGCTCATCACGTGGAAGCGCGCGTCGATGTCGCGCACCTTCTCGACTTCCAGGATCCACCGGGAGGTGATCCAGCACCACGGGCACAGGGGATCGAACCAGAAATCGACGACATCCTTCGTGGCCTGATCGCTCACGAGTCTTCCTCTCGGGTCAGCGGGCGGCGGGCGGACGGGCTCGCCGTCAGGTGCAACCGCGCGCGCCCCGGAATCGTTCCCCCGGACGCCGGAGCGGATTAGGCTCGTCGGCGAGGAGTCCGGTCGCCCGCGAGAAGGAGTCCGTTCATGAGCTCGAACCAGCATTTCGTCGTCATCGGTGGCGGGCTCGCCGCCGCCAAGCTCGCCGAGGCCCTGCGCGCCAACGATTTCGACGGTCAGGTGACCGTGTTGGCCGGTGAGGAGGAGCTGCCCTACGAGCGGCCGCCGCTGTCCAAACAGCATCTGGCGGGCACCCAGCAGCTGCCCGATTTCACCGTCGACCAGGCCGCCTGGTACCGCGATCACCACATCGACCTGCGGTTGGGCACCACCGCCACGGCCTTCGACGCGCGCGCCAGGACCGTCACCCTGCCCGACGAGTCGACCCTGTCCTACGACAAGCTCGCGTTGGCCACCGGTTCCCGCCCGCGCACGCTGAAGATTCCCGGCGCCGACGCGCCGAATGTGTACACCCTGCGCACCATCGGCGATTCGGACGTGATCGCGGGCGTGCTGCGCTCGGATCAACGGCTGGTGATCATCGGCGCGGGCTGGATCGGTCTGGAGGTGGCGGCGCAGGCCAGGGCCAGGGGCGTGGATGTCACGGTGATCGAGTCGGCGGAGCTGCCGCTGCTGGGCGCGCTCGGCCCGGAGATGGGCGCCTTCTACGCCGAGGTGCATCGCGAACACGGCGTGGACCTGCGCACCGGGATCGGTGTCGACGCGATTCTCACCGACGAGGGCGACGCGACCGGCGTGCAGCTCGGCGACGGCACGGTGGTCCCCGCGCAGGCGGTGCTGGTGGCGGTGGGCGCGGCACCCAATATCGAGTCGGCCATCGCGGCCGGGCTCGACTACGACGGCGGCGTGCTCGTCGACGAGGCGCTGCGCACCAGCGACCCGGATGTGGTGGCCGTCGGCGACATCGCCGAACAGCAGCATCCGGTGCTGAACCGGCGGGTGCGCGTGGAGCACTGGGCGACAGCGCTGAACCAGCCCGCGGTGGCCGCGCGCACCATGCTCGGCAGATCGGCTGTCTACGACCGGCTTCCGTATTTCTTCAGCGACCAGTACGACGTGGGCATGGAGTACACCGGCTATGTCGGCCGGGGCGACGACGTGCGCGTGGTGGTCCGCGGCGAGCCCACCGAACGGGAGTTCGTCGCGTTCTGGCTCGACCCCGAGAACCGGGTCAAGGCGGGCATGAACGTGAACGTGTGGGATGTGACCGACCGGATCAAGCAGCTGATCCTGTCGGCCGAGCCGGTGGAACCCGAGCGGCTGGCGAATCCCGATATTCCCCTCTGATCGGTCGGGAAGTCTGTCGAATCCGACGCGGTGGCTCCGACCACTGGTCGAAGGCGCCGCACGAGCGCCACGGAACAGGAGCTGGAGTCATGAAGTACATGCTGGTCAAGACCTACGGCGAGACCGCCTACTGTGATCGTCCGCTGCCCGAGTGGGCGCCCGAGGACATCGCCGCGCACATCGATTTCCAGCGGGCGCTGGGCGCGCAGCTGGCCGCCTCGGGCGAACTCGTCGAGGGGCAGGGTCTCGCCGGGCCGGAGCAGGCGCTGATCGTGCACTCCGACGGGCGGTCGGCGCCGGTGGTCACCGACGGGCCGTTCCCGGAGACCAAGGAATTCCTCGCGGGCTATTGGATCGTCGACGTCGACTCGACCGAGCGGGCCATCGAGATCGCCGCGCAGGCCTCGGCCGCGCCCGGCCCCGGTGGTGCGCCGATCGGTGAGTACATCGAGGTGCGCCAGGTCATGAGCGCCCCCGAAGCGTGAGCGAGCCACGCACCGAGGACCTGCTGCGCACGCTCGCCCCGCAGGTCCTCGGTGTGCTGGTGCGCCGGTTCGGCGACTTCGAACTGGCCGAGGACGCGGTGCAGGACGCGCTGCTGGCCGCGGCCACCCAGTGGGACACCGAAGGCAGGCCGGACAATCCGCGCGGCTGGCTGATCCAGGTCGCCCAGCGGCGCATGGCCGACGCGGTGCGCGCGGAGGTGGCGCGACGCCGCCGGGAGAGCACGGTGTTCGCGCGGGAGCTGCCGACCGAGGCGTCCGGTCGTGACGACACCCTCGATCTGTATTTCCTGTGCTGTCATCCCGACCTACCGCCCGCGGGGGCGGTGGCCCTGACGCTACGTGCGGTGGGTGGCCTGCGCACCGGCGAGATCGCGGCGGCGTTCCTGGTTCCGGAAGCGACCATGGCGCAGCGCATTTCGCGGGCCAAGCAGAAGCTGGCGAGCCTGCCCCGGCCGTTCGCCGACGGCGCGACCGACCCCGCGCGGCTGGACTCGGTGCTGCGGGTGCTGTACGTGATCTTCACCGAGGGGCACACCAGCAGCGCGGGCGAGACGCTGGACCGGGCGGACCTGTCGGCCGAGGCCATCCGGCTGACCCGCGCGCTGCACGCCCTGCTCCCCCACGACACCGAGGTCGGCGGCCTGCTCGCGCTCATGCTGCTCACCGACGCGCGCCGCGGCGCCCGCTGCGGCCCGCACGGCGAACTGATCCCCCTGCCCGAGCAGGACCGTGCCCGCTGGGACCGCGCCCGCGTCACCGAGGGCTTGCGTCTGCTCACCGCGACCATGCCCGCCGGTCTCACCGGCCCCTACCAACTCCAGGCCGCCATCGCGGGCCTGCACGCCCAGGCACCCCGCGTCGAGGACACCGACTGGCCGAGCGTGCTCGCCCTCTACACCCTGCTCGAACGCCGGAGCCCGAACCCGATGGTCACCCTCAACCGGGCCGTCGCCACCGCCATGGTCCACGGCCCCGACGCCGGTCTGGCCCTCGCCGACACCGTCGCCGAGGCCCTGTCCCGCTCCCACCGCCTCGCCGCCGTCCGCGGCCACCTCCACGAGATGGCGGGCGACCCGGCCGCCGCGATCACCGAATACCGCCGCGCCGCCCAACACACCGCGAGCACCCCCGAACGCGACTACCTCCTGCTCCGCGCCGCCCGGCTCGCCGCCGCCACCGAGGTACCTCGATCGGGCACACCGACGCCAGGGTGATCGACACCGGCACCGCCACCCGAACCTGTCGATCACAGACACGACCCGATACACGCGGTCGTCGCGGGCTGAACGTTCTCACCCACCTGCTGTGTGGCACGGACCGGCTGCCTGGCGCGTGATACGCACGCGGCACCCGTGCCCGGATCGCGTGGTCTGCGGCAGCGCGCGCCTCGCGGCCCGTTCCGGCGCGATCTCGGCTCGCGGTGTCAGGACGCGGGCTCGAGGTTCGCGATCATCCGGGCGAGAACGGTGGTGCAGGTGTCGAAGTCGGCCGCAGCGACGCCGGTGGTCATCCGGGCGCGCAGGGTGCCGACGGAGTGGGTGGCGGCCGCGTGGGCCGAGATCCCGGCTTCGGTCAGGGCGAAGCGGGCGTCGGCGTCGCGGGTGAGCCAGCCCCGCGTGGTGAGTTCGGTGGTGAGGGCGGCGACGGAGTCGGTGGTGGTCTCCCAGAACGGGCGCAGGGCGTCCTGGAGCGCGTCGGCGGTGGCGGGACCACGGCCGAGGGTGGTGAGGACCTGCCATTCACGGCGGGTCATTCCGACCTCGGCGGCGGCCTGGTCGAAGGTGGCTTCGATCAGCTGGTCCAGGCGTTTCACCTGGTAGCCGATCAGTCGGCGTTCGGTCATCTACGGCACCTACATATCCTCAGACAATTACATGTTCTTTTACATGTATATGTTCGACGGTAGCATGACGGCGTGGACGAGGTCGAGCGGATCGAACGGGCGATGATCGCCATCCGACGACGGCAGACGCGACGCACCCTGGGCGCGGGCGAGCCGAGCGGGCAGGCGTTCGACGTGCTCGACGTGGTCGAGGACGCGCCCGAGCCGACCGTCTCGACGGTCGCGTCCGCGCTCGCGGTGGATCAACCGCGCGCGAGCAAGCTGGTCGCCACGGCCGTGGCCGGGGGGCTGCTGCGGCGCGTCGCCGATCAGTCCGACGGACGGCGTTCGCTGCTGGAACTCACCGACGCCGGGAAAGCGCTGGTCGAACAGGCCCACGAGCGCCGTCGCGGCGCCTTCGATCGCGCGATGACCGGGTGGTCGGTCCGCGAGCGCGGCGAATTCGCCCACCTGCTCGGCCGTTTCGTCGCCGGGCTCGACGAACCACCTGGGGCAGACTGAAGCCCATGGCGGAGAAATTCAGCGCGGGCGTCCTGCTCTACCGGCGCGGTGACGACGGCATCGAGGTGCTGCTCGGACATATGGGCGGACCGCTGTGGGCCAAGAAGGACCAGTCGGCCTGGTCGATCCCCAAGGGTGAGTACGAGCCCGACGAACAGCCCCGCGCGGCCGCCGCGCGCGAATTCACCGAGGAACTGGGCCTGCCCGTCCCCGACGGCGACTGGACCGATCTCGGCCAGGTGCACTACGGCAGCGGCGGCCGCCGCAAGACCGTCACCGTGTGGGCCGTGGAGGGCGACCTCGACACCACCGCGATCGTGCCCGGCACCTTCGAGATGGAATGGCCGCCCCGCTCCGGTCGCACCGGCGTCTTCCCGGAGATCGACCGCGCGGAATGGTTCGCCCCCGAGTCGGCCCGCGACAAGCTCGTCACCGGCCAGCGCCCGTTCCTCGATCGCCTGACCACCCACCTCGACGGCTGAGCCGGTCACGCCCGCACGGCGGTCCGGAATTCGGTGGGGCTCTGTCCGCGTGAGCGTTTGAAGGCGGCGCTGAAGCCGAAGGGGTCGGAGTAGCCGACGGTGGTGGCCACCTGGGCGACGCTGCGGGCGGGATCGGCGAGCAACTCCTCGGCCTCGGCCATCCGCCATTCGGTGAGGTAGGTGAGCGGGGGTTCGCCCATCACCTCGGTGAAGCGTTTGGCGAACAGGGCGCGCGAGACCAGCGCCTCGGTGGCCAGACTCGCGACGGTCCAGCGCTGGAAAGGCTTGGCGTGGATGGCTTCCAGCGCCGGACCGACCACCGGATCGGCCATGCCGCGATACCAGGCGGGCGCGAATTCGCCCTGCCGGGTGAGCCAACTGCGCAGGGTGCAGACCAGCGCCCAGTCCAGCAGTCGGTCCATCAGCGCCTGCGCGCCCGCGGTATTGCGGAACGCGTCGGCGGCGGCCTCTTCGAGCCAGGTGCAGATCTCGGTGTCGCCGCCGACCACCATCACCGGCGGCAGCGCGCGCAGCAGCCGTTCGTGGCGCCGCCCGGAGGCGCGGTAGGCCCCGACGATCAGCGAGGTCTCCGATTCGACCCCGGTTACCTCCACCAGTTCCGGTGTGACGCAGGCGAGTTCGGCCGCGCCGAAACCACGCGGCACAAAGCAGGACAGCTCGTACTCGAGGCGCGGATTCCCGGCGTCGGTGTCACCGTCGAGCAGTTCGAAGGAGGCCCCGGCCTGCACCAGCGCGGTGTCGCCGAGCACCAGCCGGGTGCGGGAACCGTCGGCCAGCACCAGCGTGCCGCCCCGACCGCGCAGCACGGTGACCATGATCAGCGGCGCTTCGTCGGCGAAGCGGATCGTCCACGGGGCACGCAATACGGCGTGGGCCACCACCGATCCGTCCGCACGGATGCCACTCAGCAACGAACTCAACGGATCCATACCCACCACCGTAGACGAATTCCTATCGAGCGGAGATGATCACCCATAGATCGTCCACACGAATCGCGGTTGACTCTAGGTACCGGGGCAGCGCGCCCCCAAGATCAACAGGGAGTCCCACCGTGACGCAGTCGCTCGCCACCACCGAATCCGCTTCGCGCACAGCGCTTGTCGTGCTCGCCCATCATCGCGCCGATTCGCTGTCGGCGCATGTCGCCGAGCTGGCCGTCGCCCGGCTCGACGCGGCGGGCTACACCGTCGACCTGCTGGACCTGCACGCCGAGAACTTCGATCCCCGGATGACCGTCGCCGACCAGCCCGACTGGGGCAACCGCGACAAGCGGTACTCCGCCGACGCCGAGGCGCACATGGCCCGCGTCCAGGCCGCCCAGGTGGTGGTCGTGGTGTTCCCGGTCTACTGGCAGAGCACCCCGGCCATCCTCAAGGGCTGGATCGACCGGATCTGGAACTACGGCTTCGCCTACGGCCGCAGCAAGCCCCGGCTGGCGGGCAAGCGCATCCTGTGGCTCGGTCTGGCCGGGGCCACCGCCGACGACGCCATCGTCCCCGGCATGCAGCAGCTGCTCGAGGCCCAGCTCAGCGAGGGTCTGGCCTACTACAGCGGTTTCGCCGACTCGCGCGTCGGCCTGCTGCCCGATGCCGAGGACCAGCCACAGACCCTCGACAGCGAGGGCAATCTGGTGATCGGCGCGGCCATCCAGGGCGACGCCAGGGCCGCCCACTACGCCGCCTTCGACGCGACCGCGCGGGGTTTCGTCGACGAGTTCCTCACCGCCGACCTCGTCGACGCCTGACCCGGCACCCGCGACGCGGTGGCCCACACCGGTCACCGCGTCGCGGTCCGCCAGCGGACCACCGGCCGCCTGTCCGCAGCCGTATCGGTTCTCACCAGCGCAGTGACGCCGTTACAACCCGGTGAGCGTGCGGCGCAAGACCCCGAACAGTTCGGTGGGCGTGCCGGATTCGGTGGCAGCCTTGTCGATGAGATCGATCGCGGCGGCGGTGAATTCGTCGCTCTGTTCCTGGATGTACTCCGCCGGAGTATCGATGCCGACGGCGTGTGGGGCGAGCAGCGTCGCCATCGCCCGCAGGAACGGCGCCATCAGCTCCGCCAACTGGGCCGCCGATCCGCCGGTGGTGCGTACCATCGCGCCGCCCTGGTGGAAGGCGGCGAACATGGCGTACATGCCGCCGAGGATCGATACGTCGTACATGGCGGCCGCGCCGGGGTCGGTGCCGACGAACTCGGCCCGGCCGAACACCTCCAGCACCGCGCGGTGCCGCTCGAACGCCGCCGCCGCGCCGCTGTAGAGCACGAAGGCGCCCGGTCCGCCGATCATCGACGGCACGGCCATGATGCCGCCGTCGATCCAGGCGATCCGCTCGGCCTCGGCCCAGCGACCCAGGGCTCGTGCCTGTTCCGGCGAGGTCGTGGTCAGGTTCACCACCACCCGGCCGCGCAGGCCGTCGACGGCGGGCTCGAGATGTTCGCGCACCGCCGCGTCGTCGAGGACGCACAGGATCACCAGGTCGGCCGCCGTGAGCGCCTCCGCGGCCGTGCCCGCCACCGTCGCGCCCTCGGCCGCCAGCGCCTCGGCCCGCGCGGCGGTGCGGTTCCACACCGTCACCTCGTGTCCGGCGGCCAGCAGCGCCCGCGCCAGCGCGGTGCCCATGGCGCCCAGACCGAGAAGCGAAACCCGCTGTGCCGTCACCGAATCGGACATGTCTTCCCCTTGTGCCGTAGCTCGCGCCGCCGATCGGCGAGGCCCTTCCAGATTCGCCGAGCGCGCTACAATCGACAAGTACCGACTATCAAGTCCAATACTCACCAAAAAGTAAGTAAGGCGCGTATGAAGCAGCGAGAGCGTCCGTATTCGTGCGGTATCGATGCCGCGCTCGACGTGGTGGGCGGGAAGTGGAAGGCGCTGATCCTGTGGGCGCTGTCCACCGGCACGCAGCGGTTCGGCGAGCTGAAACGGCTGGTGCCGGGAGTCACCGAGAAGATGCTGATCCAGCAGCTGCGCGAGCTCGAGCACGACGGCATCGTGCATCGCGAGATCTATCCGGAGGTGCCGCCGAAGGTCGAGTACTCGCTCACCGAGCTCGGGGTGTCGCTCAACGCGGCGCTGGCGCCGCTCGGCGCGTGGGGCAGCGCCCACATGGCGCACGTGTGCGAGGTCAAGGGTGTCGCGGCGCCGGTGCACTGACCGGCGCCGCGCGCGAGGTCAGGCCGGGGTGCCGGTCCAGGTCTTGCCGGTGATGCGCTCGTAGGCGTCCTCGTACTTGCGGCGGGTGATCTCGACGATGTCGGCGGGAATCTCCGGGCCGGGGTACTCCTTGTTCCAGCCGGTGGAGGTCGACCAGTCGCGCACGAACTGCTTGTCGAAGGAGCGCTGGGGGCGGCCCGGCTCCCATTCGTCGGCGGGCCAGAAGCGCGAGGAGTCCGAGGTGAGCACCTCGTCACCGAGGGTGAGTACGTCACCGTCCCAGCCGAATTCGACCTTGGTGTCGGCCACGATCACGCCCGCCTTCGCCGCGTGCTCGGCACCGCGCGAGTAGATCTCGAGGGTCAGCCCGCGCAGCTTCTCGGCGACCTCGCGGCCCTCCTGGTTCACCACGTCGGCGAAGCTGATCGCCTCGTCGTGGCCCTCGGCGGCCTTGGTGGACGGGGTGAAGATCGGCTCGGGCAGCTTGTCGCCGTCCCGCAGACCCGGCGGCAGGGCGATGCCCGACACGGTCCCGGACCGCTCGTACTCCTTGAGCCCCGACCCGGTGAGGTATCCGCGCGCGATGCACTCGACCTGCACCATCTTCAGCGGCTTGACCCGGATGCCGCGCCCGGCGAACTCGGCGGGCACATCGGTGGCCGAGACCACGTGATTGGGAATGCCGGTGAAGTACTCGAACCACCAGTTCGACAGCTGGGTCAGCAGCGCGCCCTTGTCCGGGATCGGCGTGGGCAGCACGACGTCGTAGACCGACACGCGATCGGAGGCAACGAGCAGCAGGGTGTCGCCGTCCTCGTAGAGGTCACGAACTTTCCCGGCGTGCACATGCTTCAACGTCGAGCCTCCGAATCCTGGGTGTACGCACTGATGTCGGTACGGACTCTACCGGCCCGCCCGGCCCCGGATCGGGCCTGGTCACCGCGACGCGAGGCCGGTCACATTTCCCGGCGGAGCGGCCGCGGGGCAGCGATCGCACCGAGGACGGTCACGTCCGGGCTACCCAGCGCGCCGGGTCGCCGATCGCCTGCCGGGGATGCGGCGGCGTGGGCCGCGATCAGGCAGTGGCGCGATCACCGTCGGCGAGCCGGAAGGTACGGCGGTAGGCCAACGGGGCGACGCCGACGCTCGCCTGGAAGTGCTGGCGCAGGGAGGTCCCAGTGGCGAAACCGACCCGCCCGGCGATCTGCTCGACCGACAACTCGCTGGCCTCGAGCAGGTGACGGGCCCTGGCCAGCCGCTGCTGGGTGAGCCAGCGGCCCGGGCTCATGCCCACCTCGTCCCCGAAGCGGCGGGCGAAGGTGCGCGGGCTCATGCGGGCGTGGGCGGCGAGTTCGGTGATGGTGAGCGGGAGTTCCACGTTCTCCAGGGCCCAGTGCCGGGTGGCGGCGGTGCTGGCCTGGGCGGGATCGGGAACCGGCTGGTCGATGAACTGGGCCTGGCCGCCCTCGCGCCAGGGCGGCACCACACACAGGCGCGCCACGTGATTGGCCACCGCGCTGCCGTGGTCGGCGCGCACGAGGTGCAGGCACAGGTCGACGCCGGAGGCCGCGCCCGCCGAGGTGAGCAGGTCGCCGTCGTCGACGAACAGCACGTCGGCGTCGAGCCGCACGCGCGGGAAATGTGTCCGGAACGAGTCGGCCATCCGCCAGTGCGTGGCAGCGGGGCGACCGTCGAGCAGACCCGCGGCGGCCAGCACGAACGCGCCGGTGCAGATCGAGACGATCCGGGTCCCGGGACGGATGCGCGCGAGCGCGGCGCGGGTGGACTCGCTCAGCCCGGCGATCGCGTCGGCGGTGTCGCAGGAGGGGACGATCACGGTGTCGGCGGTGGCCAACAACGCCGGGCCGTGGTCGACGACGATCCGGAAGTCGGCATTGGTGCGCACGGGCTGCCCGTCGGCCGAGCAGGTCAGCACCTCATAGCGGTCGGTGAGGGTGCCGAAGATCCGCTGTGGCGTCCCGAGTTCGAACGGGTAGACGCCGTCGAGTGCCAGAACCACCACGCGATGCATGGCACGATTCTATCGAATACTGACCTTTCTGCCATTTTCCGGGCGGACGGAATCCGGCACCGTCTACGGCATGACCGACACCATGCGCGCCATCAGCCAGGACACCCTCGGCGGACCCGAGGTCCTGCGCGAGATCGAACTGCCCCGCCCCACACCGGGTCCGAGCGAACTGCTCGTCCGGGTGCACGCGGCCGGAATCAACCCCACCGACTGGAAGCACCGCGCGCTCGACGGACTGTTCCTGCCCCCGCCGCCGTTCGTGCTCGGCTGGGACGTCTCCGGAATCGTGGAGGCCGTGGGCTTCGGCGTCACATTGTTCGCGCCGGGCGACGAGGTGTTCGGCATGCTGCCGTATCCGTACGGGCACGGGTCGATGGCGGAGTACGTCACCGGCCCGGCCAGGGCCTTCGCCCGCAAGCCCGAGTCCGTCGACCACATCGTGGCCGGGGCCACCCCACTGGCCGCGCTCACCGCCTGGCAGGCACTGGTCGACACCGCGAAGCTCGAAGCGGGCCAGCGTGTGCTGATCCACGCGGCCGCGGGCGGGGTGGGTCATCTGGCGGTGCAGATCGCGAAGGCGCGGGGCGCGTACGTCATCGGGACGGCCAGTGCCGCCAAGCACGAGCAGCTGCGGGCCCTGGGCGCCGACGAGCTCATCGACTACCGCACCGTCGACTTCGCCGAGGCGGTGCGCGAGGTCGACGTCGTGCTCGACACCATGGGCGCCGAGACCAGCCTGCGCTCGCTGCGGGTCCTGCGCCCCGGCGGCCTGCTGATCACCATCAAACCGATCGGAGTGGAGGAAGTGCGCGCCGAAGCGGACCGGCAGGGTGTGCGGGTGGCCGCCCTGCTCGTCGAGGCCGACCACGCCGGGATGAACGCCATCGCCGACCTCCTCGCCACGGGCACCCTCACGCCCACCATCGCCGGGGTGTTCCCGATGGCGGACTCGGCCCGGGCGCACGCCCTCGGCGAGACCGACCGAACCTTCGGAAAACTGGTGGTCACCCTGCGCTGACCGGCTACCCGGGGTGGCGTGCCCTCGGCGCGCCACCCCGGGCGGACACCGCGTCACCGACGACCGGCACGCGCAGCGGAGTCGGTCGAGCAGCGAGGTGGGAGCGGTGGGTGCGGGTCCGAGGTGAACCCGGGGGCGGTGGCGGGCCGCAGGTGGCATTGTGGACGCTGATGCGCGCGCCGGGGATCACCGGTACGCGCGAACCGTGCCGTGTTCGTCGACGACGAAGGAGATCTATGTCCGCCCCGAATCTCACCCGCGACCAGGCCGTCGAACGCGCCGCCACGGTGGCCGTGCGGAACTACCGGATCGAACTCGACCTCACCGACCAGCCGCGAGGCGCGGGCTCGGAAGTGTCGGACACCTTCGGTTCCAAGACCACCGTCACCTTCTCCGCCACCCCGGGCGCGAGCACCTTCGTCGATCTGGTGGCCGCGCAGGTGCGTTCGGCCGTGCTCAACGGCAACCCGCTCGACATCAGCGGCTACGACGAGTCGACCGGCATCGCGCTGCCCGACCTGGCCGCCGACAACGAACTGGTGATCGAGGCCGACTGCGAGTACTCGCACACCGGCGAGGGCCTGCATCGCTTCGTCGACCCGGCCGACGACAAGGTCTACCTGTACTCGCAGTTCGAGACCGCCGACGCCAAGCGCATGTTCGCCTGCTTCGATCAGCCCGACCTCAAGGCCACCTTCGACATCGTGGCCACCGCGCCCGCCGACTGGCAGGTGGTGTCCAACGGCGCGACCGCCCAGCAGCACACCGTCGGCGCGGTCGTGCGCCATACCTTCGCCACCACGCCGAAGATGAGCACCTACCTGGTCGCCATGATCGCCGGTCCGTACGCCACCTGGACCGACTCCTACCGCGACGAGCACGGCGAGATCCCGCTGGGCCTGTTCTGCCGCGCCTCGCTGGCCGACCACATGGACGCCGGGCGCCTGTTCACCGAGACCAAGCAGGGTTTCGCCTTCTACCACGAGAACTTCGGCGTGCCGTATGCCTTCGGCAAGTACGACCAGCTGTTCGTGCCGGAGTTCAACGCGGGCGCGATGGAGAACGCGGGCGCGGTCACTTTCCTCGAGGACTACGTCTTCCGGTCCAAGGTGACCCGCGCCTCCTACGAGCGCCGCGCCGAGACCGTGCTGCACGAGATGGCGCACATGTGGTTCGGCGACCTGGTCACCATGAAGTGGTGGGACGACCTGTGGCTCAACGAGTCGTTCGCGACCTTCGCCTCGGTGCTGTGCCAGGCCGAGGCCACCGAATACACCAGCGCCTGGACGACTTTCGCGAATGTGGAGAAGTCCTGGGCCTACCGCCAGGACCAGCTGCCCTCCACCCACCCGATCGCCGCCGACATCCCCGACCTGCACGCGGTCGAGGTGAACTTCGACGGCATCACCTATGCCAAGGGCGCCTCGGTGCTCAAGCAGCTGGTGGCCTATGTGGGCTTGCAGCCGTTCCTGGCCGGTCTGCGTGACTACTTCGCCGAACACGCCTACGGCAACGCCACTTTCGACGATCTGCTGCGCGCGCTGGAGAAGGCGTCGGGCCGTGACCTGTCGGATTGGGGCGCGCAGTGGCTCAAGACCACCGGTCTCAACATCCTGCGCCCGGAGTTCACCGTGGCCGCCGACGGCACCTTCGAGAGTTTCGCGGTGGTGCAGGACGGTGCCGAGCCGGGCGCGGGTGAACACCGCGTGCACCGGATCGCGATCGGCGTCTACGACGATGTCGACGGCAAGCTGGTGCGCACCCAGCGCGTGGAACTCGATCTGACGGCCACCGCCCGCACCGAGGTACCGGAGCTGGTCGGGGCGCCGCGCGGACAGCTGGTGCTGGTCAACGACGACGACCTCACCTACTGCTCGCTGCGCCTCGACCCGGAGTCGCTGGAGGTCGCGGTGCGCCGCATCGGCGACATCGCCGACTCGCTGCCGCGCACCCTGGCCTGGTCGGCGGCGTGGGAGATGACCCGTCAGGCCGAGATGAAGGCCCGTGATTTCGTGGCGCTGGTGCAGCGCGGCATCGGCGCCGAGACCGAGATCGGCGTGGTGCAGCGGCTGCTCATGCAGGCCAACACCGCCATCGGCAGCTACGCCGATCCCGGCTGGGCCGAGCGGGAGGGCTGGCCCGCCTTCGCCGACCGGCTGCTCGAACTGGCCCGCGCCGCCGAGGCCGGGTCGGATCACCAGCTCGCCTTCGTCAACGCGCTGACCGGCGCCAAGCTCGACGCGCGGCACACCGACGTGCTGACCGCGCTGCTCGACGCCGACCCCGCCAGCGCCGGACTGGCCGGTCTCACCGTCGACACCGACCTGCGCTGGCGCATCGTCACCGCGCTGGCGGCGGCCGGGCTGATCGACGCCGACGGCCCCGAAACCCCCGCCATCGACGCCGAACTGAAGGGCGACCCGACCGCCGCGGGCAAGCGCCAGGCCGCCGCGGCCGCCACCGCCCGCCCCCTCGCCGAGGTCAAGGCCACCGCGTGGGACACCGTCATGGCCGACGACTCGGTCCCCAACATCACCGCCCGCGCCATCGTCGGCGGCTTCGCCCCCGCCGGTCAGGCCGAGCTGCTGGCCCCCTACGTGGACAAGTACTTCGCCCAGATCCCCGCCGTCTGGGACCGCCGCTCCAGCGAGGTCGCCCAGACCGTCGTAGTCGGCCTCTACCCCCACTGGGCCATCAGTGAGGAAGCGGTCACCAAGGCCGACGAGTTCCTCGCCGCCGACCACCCACCCGCCCTCTACCGCTTGGTCTCCGAAGGCCGCGCAGGCATCGAACGCTCCCTGCGCGCAAGGGAATTCGACGCCAAGTAACCGCCCCCCAGAGGACCCGGTGCGCACGACGCACCGGGTCCTCTCACCTTCTCCGATAAACACAGCCCTGAGCAGATCTGCTCACAGCAGCATCAGCGGCGAGTCACCCTGTCCACACGGCACCGTGGACTCATGGCACACGATGACAAATCCCCCATGTTCAGCTGGCGGGCCCGCGAGCAACTGTTCGCCCGCCGGATCCTGGTCCTCGACGGCGCGCTCGACGACGACAACGGCACCCTGCTGATCACCCAGTTGCTGACCCTGGCCGCGCAGTCGCCCGAAGCGCCGATCTCCCTGTGGATCCACTCCCCCGGCGGCTCGGTGCCGTCCATGCTCGCCATCCGCGATGTGATGCGCCTGGTGCCGTGTGAGGTGTCCACGCTGGCGCTCGGATTGGCGTGCAGCGCGGGCCAGTTCCTGCTGTCGTCGGGTTCGCCCGGTCGCCGGTTCGCGCTGCCGCACGCCCGCGTCCTCATGCATCAGGGTTCGGCGGGGATCGGTGGCAGCGCGGTGGAGGTGGAGGTGCAGGCCGACGATCTGCGCTACACCGTCGACACGGTGCTCGGCCTGATCGCCGCCGACACCGACCAGCCTTTCGACCGCGTCTACGAGGATTCCCTGCACGACCGCTGGTTCACCGCCACCCAGGCCCTGGACTACGGCTTCATCGACCACATCGTCGAATCGTTCGATCAGGTGGTCCCCAACCGTCACCGCATCGGTATCACCGCCTAGCCGAGGAGGCACCGTGACCAGCTACACGATCCCCAATGTCGTGTCCCAGCATCGCGGGGGCGAGCGGATCACCGACATCTACTCGCACCTGCTCAGCGAACGCATCGTCTATCTCGGCACCCCGATCGACTCCGGGGTCGCCAACGCGCTCATCGCGCAACTGCTGCACCTCGAGTCCGACAGCCCCGGCCAGCCGATCAGCCTCTACATCAACTGCGAGGGCGGCGACCTGTCGGCCATGCTCGCCGTCTACGACACCATGCGCTTCATCAAGGCGCCGGTGCACACCACCTGTGTCGGCCAGGCCATCGCGGTCGGCGCCGTCCTGCTGGCCGGGGGCGCCGCGGGACATCGCGCCATGCTGCCGCACACCCGGATCGTGTTGCATCAGCCCGCGACCCGCGGTCAGGGCACCATCCCGGACCTCATCCTGCAGGCCGACGAACTCGTGCGGATGCGCGCGGCGGTGGAGGCGATCCTGTCCGTGCATACCGGCCAGTCGCCGGAGACCCTCCGGCGCGACACCGACCGCGATCGGGTGTTCACCGCCGACACCGCCCTCGATTACGGGCTGGTGGACCAGGTCCTGCACGAACGCGGGTGAGCGCCCGGCGGCGCGGACGCGCGAGCGTCGGCCGGGTCTACCCGTCGCCAGGTCCGGCCGGGCTCATCGCGTCGGCTCACTGCTTGTCGATGCGGTCCAGGTACACGCGGCGGACTTCGTCGTCGACGCGGGTGATCGCGGCGTCGTCGTGAGCGGCCTTGCGCAGCAGCTTCATCACCGGTTCGGGCACCAGCGCGGCGGCGTCGGCGGCGACACCGACATAGGCGGGCACCGCGGTCTCGGCGGCGCGCGTCTTGACCGTGCGCACCACCGCGGCGGCGATGTCCTCGGGGTCGACGGCGGGCAGGATGCCGTAGTCGATGCCGGAGCTCAGCTCGGTGCGCACCGCCGAGGGCAGTACCGCGCTCACACTCACGCCGGTGCCGTCCATCTCCAGGCGGGTCGCCGCGGTCAGGCCGACCACGGCGAACTTGCTCGCGTTGTAGACCGCGAGGCCCTTGATCGGGAACTTGCCCGCCAGCGAGGCGACATTGACCACATGGCCGTACCGGCGCTCGACCATGCCGGGCAGGGCCAGGCGCATGCCGTGGATGACGCCGTAGACGTTGACATCCATGGTGAGCTGGTCGATGCGGTCGGACTGGTCGAGGAACGCGCCGTTGGGCATCACGCCCGCGTTGTTGACCAGCACGTCGAGTGGACGGCCGCGCCACCGGGTGGCCGCGTCGAGAAACGCGGCGTAGGAGGCCTTGTCGGTGACATCGAGGGCGTGGCCCATCGCCCGGTCACCGAGTTCGGCGGCGGCCTGTACGGCCAGCGCCTCGTCCAGGTCTCCGAGGGCGACGTGCGCGCCCGCCGCGACGAAGGCCCGCGCGGTGGCCAGGCCGATGCCGCGCGCGGCGCCGGTGATGGCGACCAGTGCGCCGTCCAGGTCGATCCGGGGGTAGCTCATGCTGCGTTCCTTTCGGTGTCCCGGTCAGGCCGGGACAGCCACGTCGTCGTGGGTGATGGTGAAGTCGGCGGGGTCGAAGGCGCTGACCCGGCGGGTCAGCTCGCCGGTGGACCATGGCCAGCTGAAGCTGTTGCGGCCGTTGGCGTCCAGGTAGTAGCTGCGGCAGCCGCCCGCGTTGTAGACGGTCGTGGCGAGAGCCGCCTGCACCTGCTCGACGTAGGCGGCCTGCACCCGTGGGCGCACGTCGAGCACCGACCAGCCTTCGCGGCGGGCGCTCGCGATGGCCGTCACCAGGTAGTCGACCTGGGCCTCCAGGATCGCGAACGCCGAGGAGTGACCGGTGCCGAGGCTGGGGCCGAGCACGGTGAACGCGTTCGGGAAACCGGTGGTGACCGTGCCGAGATAGGCCTCCGGCGAACCCTGCCAGTGCTCGGCCAGGCTGCGGCCGTCGGCGCCGCGGACGATCTCGGCCAAGGGGGTGTCGAGGATGTGGAAGCCGGTGCCGAGGATGACGGCGTCGACCTCGGCGGTGCTGCCGTCGGCCCCGACGACGGTGCTGCCCCGGAACTCGGCCACGCCGGTGGCGTACACGTCGACATTGGGTCGGGTCAGCGACTGCAGGTAGCTGTTGGAGAACAGGATCCGCTTGCAGCCGAGCAGATAGTCGGGGGTGAGCTTGGCGCGCAGCGCCGGATCACGCACCACCGCGCGCAGATACGCCGAACCCACGGCCTGCACCGCCTGCATGAGCGGACGCGGACGCCGGAACGCGACACCGAGACCCTCCATGATCGTGTACTCGATCCCCCGCAGCGCCTTGTGCGCGAACGGAATGCGCCGCATGACCCGCTTCTCCACGGCGGGCACCGCGTGGTCGAGCTTGGGCAGCACCCACTGCGCGGTGCGCTGGAACAGGTGCAGTTGGGCGACCTCGGGCGCGATGGCGGGCACGAACTGCACCGCCGAGGCGCCCGAACCCACCACCGCCACGCGCTTGCCGCGCAGGTCGTAGTCGTGGTTCCAGCGCGCGGAATGGAAGACCTCGCCGGGGAATTCGGCCAGACCGGGGATCTCGGGCACGCGCGGTTCGTTCCACGGCCCGGCCGCCGAGACGACGAAGCGCGCCGTCAGCTCACCGTCGCTGGTGCTCAGCCGCCAGTGGTCCTCGGCCCAGTGCGCGGCGGTGACCTCGACACCGAAGCGGGTCCGCGCGGCCAGCCCGTGCTCGCGCGCCACCCGGTCGACGTAGGCGAGGATCTCCGGCTGCGGCGCGAACAGCCGCGACCACTCGCTGTTGGGCGCGAAGGAGAACGAGTACAGGCCCGAGGGCACATCGCAGGCGCAGCCCGGATAGGTGTTGGCGCGCCAGGTGCCGCCGAAGGTCTCGGCCTTCTCGACGATCAGCACGTCGTCGATGCCCGCCTCGGCCAGTTTGATCGCGGCGCAGATACCGGAGATACCGGCGCCGATGACGATCACGTCGTGGTGCTCGCTCACAGGGTGACTCCTTCGTGCGCCGCGCGGACGGCCGCCGCGACGCGGGTGGGTGCGGTGCGACGAGCGATCTCCAGTGTCGCCGCGCGCCGCGCGATATCCATGAAATTGGGGCCCATCACGGCCAGGTCCACGGCACTGGGCTCGACCCGGATCACCCGGGTGCCCGCCGCCCGCAGTTGGGCGATCTCGCGGTCCAGGCCGCGGGTCATCTGGGCGCGCAGCAGCCGTTCGACGCGGTCCATGCCGGTGGCGGGCTCGCCTCCGGCCGAGGTCATCGGGGCGATCACGACCACCTCGTCCAGCTCGCGCGGGATCAGCAGGTCGGCCGAGACCGAGGAGACCGCGCCACCGTCGACGTAGTCGCGCCCGGCGACGCGCACCGGCGGGAACCAGCCCGGGATCGCCCAGGACGCGGCGATGGCGTCACCGAGATCGACCGCGGAACCGGCTGGATCGGCGGACCTGGACGGCACCGACCCGGCCGAGTCACCGGCGCCGAAGGCGATTCGCTCGCCGGTGGCGGCGTCGGCGGCGATCAGCCAGGTGGCGGGGTGTGACACCCAGCCGTCGTGGTCGGCCAGGGCGCGGCCGAAGTCGCGCAGCCAACCGGCGTCACCGCCGCCGCGCGGCAGCAGACCGGCCAGCGCGGTGTAGGCCGACCCGCCGCGGATGCCCGCGCCGATCAGGCCCAGGCCGGGCAGGCCGAGGCGCGGGAGCGGAGGCAGCTTGCCGGGGTCGACGGCCACGTGTCGGGCGAGGACCGGGTCGGCGTCGGGCGCGTCGGCCAGGGCCGCGAGCAGGTCGGCGGGGGTGCGGCCGGAACCCAGCGCGGCGACGATCTCGGCGCCCGCCGAGGTGCCGACCAGGACGTCGGCGGTGCGGGCGTCCCAGTCGAGGGCGCGTTCGACGGCGTCGAGGGCGACCGCGGTCCAGGCGAAGCCGAGGACGCCACCGCATCCGATGGCCAGGCCACGTCGTGTAGTCATAATTCGGATACTAACGGTATTCGAATTCCAGCGGTAGCCCATCTTGCTAGGATTTCGCGTATGGCCAGGATGACGCGCAAGCAATCGCACGCACTCACCCGCGAGCGTCTGGTCGAGACCGCCAAGCGCATGTTCCTGGCCGACGGCTACAACGTCACCTCGTTGGAGAAGGTGGCCGCCGAGGCGGGCTTCTCCAAGGGCGCGGTCTACTCGAATTTCGCGACCAAGCACGAGTTGGGGCTGGCCGTCCTCGATGTGGTGCACGTGGAGCGCGCCGAATCGCTCTCGGCGGCCGTGCTGACCCACGACACCATGGCCGAGCGGCTCGAGGGCTTCGCCCGGTGGGCCGACGAGAACATCGGTGACGTGGGCTGGACCGCGCTCGAGGTCGAGTTCGCGACGAGCACCCGGCACGTTCCGGAGGTGCGTACCGAACTGGCCACCCGCCGCCGCACCCTCACCGCCATGCTCGGCTCGCTCATCCGCATCCACGCCGAGGACACCGGAACCACCCTGCGTGTCTCCCCCGACGACGCCGCCCTGCAACTGCTCTCGCTGGGCATCGGCCTCGGCGTCCAACGCGCCATCGACCCCGAGATGCCGGTCAGCGCCCTGGTCGACCTCCTGCGCAGCCTGATCGATTCGCCGGTTGACGCCTGAACCCGCCCGGCGACAGGACGAGAACCGACACGGTCAGGCCACCGCTGCACATCCGAGCCGACGACACGGGGCGTGAACAACCGCGGTCACGCCGCCGCAGCAGGTCCGGGTCGCCGCGCAGGACGGGTGTGGTCAAGCCGCGAGCAGCACCGCGTTGGGGGCGATGGTGTGCGGCTGCGTCCGTGGCATCGGGGCCGTGATCCGGCGATCGCCACCCACCACCACCGCGGCCGGGACGGCGGCGCGCCCGCGCATCGTCTCGGCGACCCGGCCGACGAGCTCGCCCACCGAGGTGCCCAGCGCCCCGGCGAGGGCGGCGATCATCTCGCTCGACGGCTCCTTGCGCCCGCGCTCGACCTCGGACAGGTACTGCGGTGAGATGCCCGCCCGTCCGGCGGTGTCCACCAGGGTGGAGCGCCGCTGCTGACGCAGGGCGCGCAGGTGCTCCCCCAGCGCCTCGCGCCACAGCGGTTCGAGCCGCCGCTCATGTCCGCCCGGAATCACCCGCAATCCCTTGTGCTCGCCCATACTCCGAGGGTAGAGACCTGGGCTCGCGAACACCGCGCTCTTCTGCTGTCGGCGTAACCGGGTCAGCGGGTGATGCCGAAGCGCGCGTCCACCCAAGCGAGCGTGTCGGCGAAGGCGGCGGCCACGATCTCGCTGTGGTCGGTGTCGTCGAGCTTGCGGTAGTCCACGTCCTGACCGTTCTTCCGCTGGTCGGAGACCATGGCGTCGGTCGAGGCCGGGAGCACGGTCAGGTCGTCGCGACCTTGCAGGACGAGCACCGGTGTGGTGAACGACAGCCCGCTGGGATCGTTGCCGTCGAGGACTCCCAGCAGCGCGGAGAGGTCGCCGTCGCGGGAGAACACGTCCTTGGTGGACAGCCCACCCCATTTGCTCCGATCGCGCAGGCCCGCACTGCATTCCGAATCGGCGATGGGCAGCATCGAGACCGCCCGCTCGGTGAGGAACCGGCCCGGGTCCACCGACGCGACCGTCTGCGCGCCACGCACCAGCAGGGGCACATAGACCGCCAGATCACCGGCGCCGACCTTGCCCAGCGGGTTGGACACCGTCCACTTCGCCATCCGCACCTGCTGGCCCAGATGCGAGACCGGCGCCAACGCGACCGCGCCGAGCAGGGGCGTGTCCGGCGCCCAGCCCGCCGACGCGCTCGCGGCGAACAGCGCCGCGTGCCCACCTTGCGAATGACCCATGGCCACCCAGCGCGATCCCACCGACTCGTCGATCGCGCGCGCGGCGACGGCCAGATCGGCCACCGCGCGCTGCTCGGTCTCCCCGATCAGATAGCCGTGGTCACCGGGCGTCCCCAAGCCCTGGTAGTCGGTCCTGGCCACGGCGTAGCCCGCGGCGATCCAGCGGGCCTGATCGTCGCGGCTCGGCGAGGAACCCTCCGACCGCGACGGCGCGCACACATCGGCGACACCGCTGGTTCCGGGCGCCCAGGAGATGAGCGGCCAGCCACCCGCCGGGGGCGTGCCCTCGGGTACGGCCAGCGTGCCCGACACCGCGACCGTCGCGCCGCCGCCGTCCACCGAGCGGTACAGCGCCAGATAGTTGCGCGCGCCCGGCACGGCCTGGGGGCCGGTCAACGGTTCGACCCGGATCACCGACGCGCGCGCACCCGGCACCGATTCCGGTGTGGGCGTGTAGAACCGCGCCTGCGGCGCTCCCGCGACCGGCCCGTCGGCGACCGGCGCGTCCTGCCCGCATCCGGCCAGCACACAGGCCAGCGCCACCGCCGTGATCCCGCGACCGATTCCTGTCCGCATCTTCCCCCCAGCGCCACCGCCGACCGCCACGCGCGGCCGGTAAACCGCCGATCAGACTACTCGATGCCGCGACGAGGGCCGAGACACGAACGGCGCGTTCACCTTCACGGGTGAACGCGCCGGACGGCGGAACGAACGAACTAGCGGCCGATGGCGGCGGCCATCACGCGCACCGCCGAGATCAGGCCGTCGATCAGGTTGCCCTGACGGAACGAGGCCAGCGCGGCGGTGACGCCGAGCTGGCAGATGCGGTCGTTGGCCCGCTCGGCCACGTTCGCACCCGAGCGCACCTCGATCGCACCCTGGTTGGGCGAGACGGCGATGAGCACCGAGTCGGCCGCCTCGGGCGTGTTCGGCAGCAGCTCGTCGGCGCCGGTGGCCGGGTCGCCGCCCAGGTCGCCCACGTAGATGCTGAAGCGCACCTTGGTGGCGCGGGTCGCCTCGGTGAGCGCGTTGTCGAGCATGATGCGCTCACGGTCGGTGAAGGGCACCTCGTCGAAGACGGTGCCCGACTCGTGCACACCCGAGACGCGGCCGCTGCTGGTGAGCGCGGAACCGTGCGGCAGGTCGGCCTCGACCACCGCGGGCCACTTAGAACTTGCCACTTGCCCGGCCTCCGATCAGCGCCGCGTCGGCGGCTTCGAGAGCCGCATGGCTGCCATGCGGCTCGGCGGTGTGGTGACCCGCAGCAGCGGTCACCTCGTCGGTAGCGCTCCACAGCACCGGCGAGTGGGTCCACTTCTGCCCGAGTGCGAAGTGGGCCGGCTTCTCACCGGGCAGTGGCTTACCGAGATAGGACAAACCCGCGATCGCGAAGTAGATCGCGGCCGGGATGCCGACGAAGATCAGCACTGTCTCGAGAATGCTCACGGTCCAACGGTAGACGATGCTGTGTAGTAGTTCATCCTCCGGTCATCGGTTCGGCGTGCGTGTCCCGTCCGATTCACACCAGCCAGGCCGCCGCGTTCGCGGGCAACCGGTCCTCGACCACGGGCGCGCTGGCCAGCAGCACCTCTCCCGGCGGCAGCTGGATCGGCGCGTCGGTGGCGTTGAGGACACAGATCAGCCCGCCCGGCCTGCGGAAGGCCAGGGCGCCGTCGGGGCTGCCGTACCACTCGATCCGGTCGCCGGAGAATTCCGGCCGGGTCCCGCGCAGGTCGATGGCCAGCCGGTACAGCGACAGCGTCGAATGCAGTGTCTCCAGTTGGGCTTCCACCGTGCGGTCGGCCCAGTCGGCGGGGATCGGCAACCACGAATCGGTGCCCGCGGTGAAGCCGAACGACGGGGTCCGGCCCTCCCAGGGAATCGGAACCCGGCAGCCGTCGCGACCGCGTTCGGTGCGGCCCGAGCGCTCCCACACCGGGTCCCGCAGGACGTCCTCGGGCAGATCGTCGACGTTGGGCAGGCCGAGTTCGGCGCCGTTGTAGACGAAGACCGCGCCGGGCAGCGCGAGTTCCACCATCATCATCGCCCTGGCCCTGGCCACGCCGATCTTGCCGCCGCCGTAGCGGGTCACCTCGCGCTCGACATCGTGATTGGACAGCGTCCAGGTCGGTGGCGCGCCGACGACGCTCACCGCTTCGAGCGAATGGGTGATCGCGGTTCGCACGCCCTCGGCGGTGAACGGGGTCTCGGCGAGGCGGAAGTTGAAGGCCAGGTGCAGTTCGTCGGGGCGCACGTATTCACCGAAGCGGATGTTGTCCTCGACCCACACCTCGCCGATCGACACCGCGTGCGGGTAGTCGTCGAGCACGGTGCGGATGCGGCGGTGGATGGCGTGCACGCCGGGGTCGTTGAAGCGCGGATCGTCGTCGTCGTTGACCAGCAGGCGGGTGGTGACCTCGGCCATGTCGGGCAGCCCGGCCGGTTTGGCCATGCCGTGCGCCACGTCGATGCGGAACCCGTCGACGCCGCGGTCGAGCCAGAACCGCAGTGTCTTCTCGAAGTCGTCGGCGACCTCGGGGTTGTCCCAGTTCAGGTCGGGCTGTTCGGCGGCGAAGATGTGCAGGTACCACTGGCCGGGCGTGCCGTCGGCCTCGGTGACCCTGGTCCAGGCCGGGCCGCCGAAGATGCTGGGCCAGTTGTTGGGCGGTTCGGCGCCATCGGGGCCGCGGCCGTCGCGGAAGATGTAGCGGGCGCGTTCGGGGCTGCCGGGCGCGGCGTCCAGGGCCGCGGTGAACCAGGGATGTTCGACGCTGGTGTGATTGGGTACCAGATCCATCGTGACCTTGATCTCGCGATCGTGGGCCTCGGCGATGAGCTCGTCCATGGCGGCCAGCCCGCCGAACACCGGGTCGATGTCGCGCGGGTCGGACACGTCGTACCCGCCGTCGGCCTGCGGCGAGCGCATCACCGGACAGATCCACAGCGCGTCCACACCGAGTAGCTCGAGATAGCCCATCTTCTCGCGTACGCCGCCCAGATCGCCGATTCCGTCACCATCGGAGTCGGCGAACGAACGCGGATAGACCTGATAGAACACGGCGGTTGTCCACCACGGAGCGGTGCTTTTGTCCCCCGGCACCGGCGAGGCAGGTGTCTGTGTCACAACCGCAATATTGCCAAAAACCGCCCGCGATATTCCTGCGGCGCGGCACTTTCTCACGATCCGGCAAATCGCCAGCGTCGGCCACGCCGAGGCGAAACCTCGCGGTAAACCTCGATATCGCCGCGAAATCGGGCCGCTACCTGCCGGTCATCAGCGAACGCGGGGCACCCGGGTGGGTCAGTTCGGGGAGTTCTGCAAGGACGCCGCGGCCATTTGGAAGTAGTCCATGAGCGCCTTGCGGTGTTCGTCGTCCAGGATCGACGGCTCGATCTCGCCCACGGCGATGGTCATGCACCGCATCCAGGCGTCGCGTTCCAGCGGCCCGATGACGAACGGATGGTGCCGCATCCGCAGCCGGGGGTGCCCACGCTCGTCGGAGTAGGTACGCGGCCCACCCCAGTACTGCTCGAGGAACATCCGCAGCCGCCGCTCGGCCGGGCCGAGGTCTTCCTCCGGGTACATCGGCCGCAGGATCTCGTCGGCGGCGACCTCGCGATAGAACACCGACACGATCCGGCGGAAGGTCTCCGCGCCACCCACCGCGTCGTAGAACGAGGTCGTTGTCTGCTCACCTGAAGTCACGTACCCCATTGTGCCCCGGTGACCGGCGGCCCCGCCCGGCGGCAGCGCGCATCACGAACGCATGGCCCTTCAACCACAGTTCACCCGGAAGTTTGAAAAATAGCCGTGCAATACCGGCGCGAGCGTGGTCAACTGGGTGACAGTATCGACCCCAGATACCACATGATCCTGCCAATCATGAAATCGAGGTCAAGATGAAGCAGCGACCAGGCGCCCGGTCACACGAGGCGCGCGCGTATCGACAACTCCAGCCCGCCGACGTCCACAACCGTGGCTCGGGGGCCATCCCGCTGCACATCCTGTCCGATCACCATCCGGGCGCATCCGGTCGTCACGACCTGCCGCATCACCCCGCGCCATTGCATCTCGCCGGAGACCACGACGCCGCCGCATGGCGCAAACGCCGGGTCCTCCTCCTCAACGCCACCTACGAGCCCCTCACCGCCCTGTCGGCGCGCCGCGCCGTGGTCCTGCTGATCTGCGCCAAGGCCGACGCCGTCCACGACGATCCCGACGCCCCGGTCCTGCACTCCGCGGGGGCCGCCGTGGCGATTCCCTCCGTCATCCGGTTGCGCACCTACGTGCGGGTGCCCTATCGCGCCCGGGTTCCGATGACCCGCGCCGCCCTCATGCACCGCGACCGCTACCGGTGCGGCTACTGCGGCGGCAAGGCCGAGACCATCGACCACGTCATCCCCCGCAGCCGCGGCGGCGAGCACTCGTGGGAGAACTGCGTGGCCAGCTGCGCGCCCTGCAACCACCGCAAGGCCGACAAGATGCTGGCCGAACTCGGCTGGACACTGCGTCATCCACTGGTCTCGCCCAAGGGCCCGCACTGGCGGTTGCTCTCGACCACCGCCGAACTGGATCCGCTCTGGTTGCAGTATCTCGGCGAAGGGGCCGCCTGAGTCAGGGGCTCTCGATCACCATCGAGGCCCAGGTGCCCGGTTCCAGCGCCTCGAAGACATGCGGGAGATCGCCCAGGTAGCGCACGTAGTCACCGGGGCCCACCTCGATCGGCTCGTCCGCCGGGCCGACCAGCGCGCGTCCGGCGGCCAGCACCACGTGCTCGACCACGCCCGGGGTGTGCGGCTCGGACCGGCGCACATGGCCCGGCTCGGCCGCGATCCGGTACACATCGCAGCGGGTGTGTGACTGGCCCGCCGCGAGCAAGGTCACCCGGTAGTCGGCGTCGGCCGAGGGCACCGGCGCGCCCTCGTCGGCGCGGATCACCTGGACCTGCGGCCGAGGCGGGTCGAGCAGGCGCGAGAACGGCATCTCCAGCGCCACGCACAGCGCCCACAGGGTCTCCAGGCTGGGATTACCGGTGCCCGATTCCAGTTGCGACAGTGTCGATTTCGCGACCCCGGCCCGGCTGGCGACCTCGGTCAGCGACAAACCTGCGCGGGCGCGTTCGCGCCGCAGCGACGCCGCGATCACCGCTTGGGGTGGTCCGGCGACCGGGTCCTGCCGGTCCATCAACGCCTCCTGGGAGCTGGCGAGTTCGCGTTGACTTTACCCACCGCGTGCGTTCACTATGAGAAACATGCGTTCGATATGGCGAACACTCGATCGGCGGACCGGTACGGCCGTGGCCGCGGCCTGCCTGGCCGTCGGCCTGTTCGGGGTGTCCTACGGTGCCTCCACCATCGCGGCGGGCTTCCCGGTCTGGATGCCGATCGTGATGGCGGTGACGGTGCTGGCCGGCGGCTCGGAACTGCTGTTCTTCGGCATCGTGGCCGGCGGTGGCAGCCCGATCGCGGCCGTCGTGGCCGGGCTGCTGCTCAATGCCCGGCACCTGCCCTACGGCCTGTCGGCCCCGGAAGTCTTCGGCCGTGGGTGGCGGCGCGCGCTGGGCATCCACGTCCTCAACGACGAATCGGTCGCCTTCGCCACCGCCCCGGGCGACCCCGCCCGCAAACGCGCCGCGTACTGGGCCTGCGGCATCGGCGTGGCCATGTGCTGGCCGCTGGGCGCGACCCTGGGCGCCGCCCTCGGCGCGATCGTCCCCGACACCGCCGCGCTCGGCCTCGACACCGTCTCCCCGGTCATCCTGCTGGCCCTCATCCTCCCCGCCCTGCGCGACCGCGCGACCCTGCGCCCGGTCCTGTCCGGCGCGGCACTGGCCGTGGTCGTGGCCCCGTTCGTCCCCGCCGGTCTCCCGGTACTCATCGCACTGCTGGGCCTGGTGTTCGCCCTGCGCCCACCGGCGCCGGACCACACGGCGGTCACCGCATGCTGACGACAGCTCCGGCATCGGGAAGCCGCTGTCGCGGTCGGGCCGACGCACGATCCCGCGACATCGCGGGCCTATCGGCCGCGGGGCACCCCGGACTGCCACGCGTCGGCCGAGACGACCACCCCAAGAGACGCCCCCTGCCCGGCCGACGTCCGAATCGGGTGGGCCCGTGGTGAACGCGCCCTACCTGCTGCCCGCGATGCTCACGCTCGCCGTCGGCACTTACGCACTGCGCTGGACCGGCCCCGCCCTGCGGCATCGGCTCCGCCTGTCCGCCAGGACGATCCACCTGCTCGACACCGGCGCGCTGATCCTGCTCGCGGCCCTCGTGGCAACCGCGACCCTGCCGACCGGCTCCGGCGAACTCGGGATCGCCCTGCCCGCCGGGGTCGGCGTCGGCGGTGTCCTCGCCTGGCGCCGCGCACCGCTACTGGTGACCGTGCTCGCCGCCGCGTCTACAACGGCACTGCTACGCCTTGTCGGCGTGCACTGACCACACGCCGCGAATTCCGATCGGCATCCGACGAAACCCTCACGGGCGCAATGGCACAGCACCGCCACATCGGCCAACACCACCACGCCAGCAAGAGCCCGCGCCGGCAGGCACCGTCGCGCCATCAGCAGCGGCGGCGGCCTGTAGCTGGGCGGGGGTGGGCGCTCGGTCGGGGATTCAGCTGGGTGACAGCGGGATTGCCCCGCCGAGGCGGCGGGCGACGGAGCCGTAGCGGGCGTCCAGGCGCAACCAGGTGCGGGTCGCGCGGACGCGGACCAGTTCGGTGGGCTGGATACGGCGGGACTCGGCCTTCTCACCCGCGTGCGGGATGAAGTCCATGGCGGTCAGGGCGAAGACCACGCGCATCGGGACCTCGACGGCCAGGTCGTCCGCGCCGGTGACGGTGAGCACCGACTGGTCCAGCAGCGAGGCGGGCGGGCCGTGGGCGCCGCCGTGTTCGCGGGCCACGTCCGCGCCGCGCTCGGCCAGCTCGACCAGGGCGCGGGCGGGCACGTCGTCGACGTGGGTGAAGCCGTCGACGGGCGGCAGCGCCCCGCGCCAGGCCGAATCCATCGAATAGCCCAGGTCGACCGGGTGTCCGGTGCGCAGACCGGCCAGTACCGTGTCGGCCGCGGCGGTGGCGTCGTCGACGCCGAGTTCGGCGGTGACCGTGCGCACGGCGAGGGTCTCGAACCCGGTCGCCACCCAGGCCGAGACGAGGCTCGACCCGCGGCGGCGCAACCGGACGACGGCGGCGGGGTCCAGGCGCAGCGCCCGGGTGAGGAAGGTGGCCAGGTTCTCGCGTTCGGCCGGGTCGGGCGTGTGCAGCACCCGCTGTTCGGAGCTCACGAAATCAGGCCCGCCACAGCGCCAGATAGTCGCGTTCGGTATCGCTGAGCCTGCGCAGTCGCTGGGTCTCGATGTCGAACGCGGCCAGTTGCGTGGTCGCGGTGACCGCGGGCGGCGAATCGGGCGCCACGCCGTTGGCCCGCACCTCGTAGCCGATCGTGAAATCGACCGCGCGCAACTGCTTGACCCACATCGCGATGTCGAGCGGGGTGTCCTCGTGACGCAGCTGACCCCGGTACTTCACGTGCAGGTCGACCAGCACGCAACCCTGGCGCCCCATCGAGGCGGTGGGCTTGTCGTCATCGAACAGCCAGGGAATGCGCGCCTCCTCCAGCAGCGTCACCATCCGCGCGTGGTTCACGTGCTGGAACACGTCCATATCCGACCAGCGGATCTCGACCTTCGCGTGAAAACGCTGCGGCAACACCAGATCTGGCGTGGGTGCGGCGGTGTCGCCGTTGGGCGAACTCGTCACCGTGGTACCTCCGATTGGGCGCCCACCCCGCTCACCATGCTCCGCACCTGTCGCGCGGCGACCGACAGTGTGGCGAGGTCGTGGGTCCCGGACTCGAACAGTTCCGCCAGGGCCGCGCGCGCACGACCCAGCCGGGACTGGTTCTTCGACTCCCAGTATGCAATTTTCTCGTCGGCGGTTTCCTCCGGGTCACCCGCGGAGAGCACATCGAGGGTGAGCGAACGCAGCGAACCGTACATGTCGTCGCGCAGCGCGAGCCGGGCCAGCGCGTGCCAGCGGTCGCCGCGCTCGAGGTGGCTGACCGCCTCGAGCAGCCAGTCGATCTTCAGGTGCTCGTTGAGCGCGTAGTACAGCGCGCCCACCTCGGCGCCGTCGCGATCGGCGATGTCGGCGATGTCGACCACGTCCAGCAGCGGGAACATGCTCAGCAGCCCGAACACCTCGGTCGCCAGGTCGGTCGGCGCGCCGCGCGCGATCAGCTCGGCCGCGCCCTGGGTGAGCGAGGTGACGTGGTGTCCGCGCAACCAGCCCGGCACCTGCGGCGCGAGTTCCTGCACGCGACGGTGATAGCGGTTGATCTCGGCGCCCACCGCGATGGGCTGCGGCCGGTTGCTGAGCAGCCAGCGCGAGGCCCGGTCCAGCGTGCGCTTGGATTCCAGCTCCAGCAGATCGCACACCCCGGCCGGTGCGTCGGCGCCACGGATGCGCGCCCACACCTCGTGCAGTTCGAAGATCTCGCTGGCCGCGGCGAAGGCCCGCACCACATCGGAGGTGCTCGCGCCCACCTCCTCGCCGAGCCGGTGCGCGTAGGTGATGCCGCCGTAGTCGACCATCTCGTTGACGATCATCGTGGTGACGATCTCGCGGCGCAGCCGGTGCTTCTTGATCTCGGCGCCGAAGCGCTCGCGCAGCGGGGTCGGGAAGTACAGCGGCAGCCTGCGCGCGAAGTAGGCGCTGTCGGGCAGGTCGGTGTCGAGCAGATCGGCCTTGAGCCCGAGCTTGACGTGGGCGAGCAGATTCGCCAGCTCCGGCGAGGCCAGCCCACTGCCCTCCTCGGCGCGACGCTTCAGCTCGGCCGTCGACGGCAGCGCCTCGAGCTCGCGATCCAGCCCGCGCCGCTGTTCCAGATCGTCGATGACACGCCCGTGCACGCTCGCCATCTGCGGCGCGTCGGTGCGCGCGATGCCGATGAGCGCGTTCTGATCCACATTGTCCTGCAACACCATCCGCGCGACCTCGTCGGTCATCGAGGCCAGCAGCGGGTTGCGGTCGGCGGGGGCCAGCGCGCCCGCGCTCACCACCCCGTCGAGCAGCACCTTGATGTTGACCTCGTGGTCGGAGCAGTCCACGCCCGCGGAGTTGTCCAGCGCGTCGGTGTTCATCTTGCCGCCCGCGCGGCAGAACTCGATGCGACCCAGGGCCGTCGCGCCCAGGTTGCCACCCTCGCCGACCACCTTGACCCGCAACTGGTTTCCGTCGACCCGCACCGCGTCGTTGGACTTGTCGCCCACCTCGGCATTGGACTCGGTGCTCGCCTTCACATAGGTGCCGATGCCGCCGTTCCACAGCAACTGCACCGGCGCCAGCAGGATCGCGCGCACCAGTTCCGGCGGCGAGAGTGCCTGCACCGCGTCGGGCAGGCCCAGCGCGGCCCTGGCCTGCGCCGAGATCGGCACCGATTTCACCGTCCGCTCGAACACCCCGCCGCCGTCGCTGATCAGGGAGCGGTCGTAGTCGGCCCAGGACGAGCGCGGCAGCGCGAACAGTCGCTCGCGCTCGGCGAAGGAGGTGGCGGCGTCGGGATTCGGGTCGAGGAAGATGTGCCGGTGGTCGAACGCTGCGACCAACCGGATGTGGCGCGAGAGCAGCATGCCGTTGCCGAACACGTCACCGCTCATGTCGCCCACGCCGACCACGGTGAAGTCCTGGCTCTGGGTGTCGATGCCCATCTCGCGGAAGTGCCGTTTGACCGACTCCCACGCGCCCTTGGCGGTGATGCCCATGGCCTTGTGGTCGTAGCCCGCCGAGCCGCCGGAGGCGAAGGCGTCGCCGAGCCAGAAGCCGTAGCCGAGGGCCACGTCATTGGCGATGTCGGAGAAGCTGGCGGTGCCCTTGTCGGCGGCGACCACCAGGTAGGTGTCGTCACCGTCACGGCGGACCACCCGGTCGGGCGGCAGCACGGCGCCGGTGGCCAGGTCGACGTTGTCGGTGACGTCGAGCAGCCCGGAGATGAAGGTGCGGTAGCAGGCGGTGCCCTCGGCGATGCTCGCCTGCCGGTCCGCGGCCGGGTCACCGGTGGCCGCGGGCGGGCGCTTCACCACGAAACCGCCCTTGGCGCCCACGGGCACGATCACCGCGTTCTTCACCGCCTGCGCCTTGACCAGGCCCAGGATCTCGGTGCGGAAGTCCTCGAGCCGGTCCGACCAGCGCAGGCCACCGCGCGCCACCGAACCGAAGCGCAGATGCACGCCCTCGACCCGGGGCGAGTAGACGAAGATCTCGAATTGTGGTCGCGGCTTGGGCAATTCGGCGATCTCGCGCGGTTCCACCTTCAGCGACAGGTAGTCGCGCGGGCGACCCTCGGCGTCGACCACGTAGTAGTTGGTCCGCAGTGTCGCCTTGACCAGGCCCAGGATGGCCCGCAGGATCCGGTCGGCGTCCATGCTGACCACTTCGTCGATGCCCGCGCGCACCCTGGTCTCGAGCTCCGCGGCGGTCTCGGCCGAGACGGTGTCGGGGTCGAAGCGTGCCGCGAACAGCGCGACGAACTGCCGCGCCACCTCCGGATGCGCCAGCAGCACGCGCGCGATATTGGCCTGGCTGTACGGGAACCCGGCCTGCTGCAGGTATTTCGCGTAGGCGCGCAGGATGGTGACCTCGCGCCAGCCGAGTCCGGCGCGCAGCACCAGCTCGTTGAGGCCGTCGGCCTCGGCCCGGTCGTACCAGACCGCCTCGACGGCGTCGGTGACGCGGGCGCGCATCGCGTCGGCCCCGACGCTAGGGGTGAGCAGCCCCGCGTCGAGTTCGGCGACGAGCGGGTTGCGCAGCAGATCGGGCCGCGCCTGCAGGCCGAAATCGTAGATCCAGCGTTCGGCGGCGTGTTCGAGCCGGTAGGGCCGCTCGTCGACGACCTCGACGCCGAGGCTCTGCAGCACCGGCAGCACCTGGCTCAGCGACACCCCACTCCCTGCGATGTAGAGGCTGAACCGCCAGGTGCCAGGCGCGGAATCGGGGGTGCGGTAGAGGAGCTGGCCGATGCCGCCCTCGCGCAGCCGGGCCAGCCTGCCCAGGTCGTCGAGGCCGCGGGCGGGGGTGAAGTCCTCCTTGTAGCCCTCGGGGAAGGTCTCGGCGGCACGGGCGACGGCAGCCGGATCGTGCTCGGCCGAGGTGGCCGCCTCGCCCTCGACGCGGTCGTCCCAGCTGTGGCTGGCCGCGTCGAGCAGCGCCTGCACGCGCAGCCGGTTCTCCTCGGAGGTGTCCGGGATCGGCGCGTGCGGTTCGGTGGAGAGCATGACCGTGAAATAGACACTGGCCAGCTCGCTTTCGCTGACGCGCGCCGAGTAGTCGATATCGGTGCCGCCCAGCTCGCGGACCAGGATGTCCTGCATCTCCAGCCGCACCGCGGTGGTGTAGCGGTCGCGCGGCAGGTACACCATGCACGCGACGAAACGGCCGTAGGAATCCGACCGCAGGAACAGCCGCACCTGCCTGCGCAGGCCGACGCCGAGCACCGCGACGGCGGTGCGCCGCAGCGTCTCGGTGTCGGCGGAGAACAGCTCGGTGCGCGGGAACGACTCGATCACCTCGAGCATGGCCTGCCCCGAGAACGAATCCAGGTCGAACCCGGCCGCCTCGATCGCGCTGCGCACGCGCCGGTTGATCACGGGGATGTCGAGCACGTTCTCGTGCACGGCGCTGACGGTGAACACCCCGATGAACAGGTGCACCCCGACCACGGCGCCCGCGTCGTCGACATCGGCGACACCGATGAAGTACGGGTAGACCGACCGGTGCACGGTGGCCCGGACCAGCCCCTGGGTGAGCAGCAGCAGCGGCCGGTCACCGCCGTTGATCGGCACCTGGAAGTCGGTGCCGATCCCCGGCCGCAGCACACCCAGCGAGCTGGCGTCCACCGCGCTGGACACGGTGTGCCCGCCCACCGTGTCGCGCCGGTAGCGCGCGTAGCCGAGCAGGGTGAAGTTGCCGTCGGCCAGCCAGCGCAGCAGGTCGGCGCACGCGCCCAGGTCGGCGGCCGGGAACGGTGCCGGGGACCGGCCAGCGGCCTGGTCGAGCCGGTCGGCGAGGCCGGACTGCACCCGGACCATGTCCTCGGTGTCGTCGATGACCTGCCGCACGTCGGCGATCACCTTCGGCAGCGTCACGGTGAGCTCGTCGAGCGCCGCCCGGCTGGTCGAGGGATGCAGTTGCAGATGCATCCACGACTCGGCCAGCCCGACCGCGCCGTTGCCGTCCACCTCGTGCGGGGCGGCCGAGACCAGCTTGCCCTCGGCGTCGCGGATGACCTCGAAGATCGGATGGATGACCTCGGTGACGCTGACCTGCGCGCGATTGAGCGCCGCGGTGATCGACTCGACCAGCAGCGGCATGTCGTCGGTCACCAGCTGGACCGCGACTCCCACGCCCGCGCCGTCGTCGGGATGGTGCACCCGCATGAGCGCCTTGCCGCGCGGACGTTCGGCGGCCAGCTCGAGGTGACGGCGGAAGATCTGGGTGATGCCGGTGATCGTGCAGTCGACGTCCCCGGCGTCGACGTGTCGGAAGTACGCCTCCTCCAAGGTGGCGAGCTCCCCACGCAGAGGCTGGGGCAGACCCGCCGCCCACGCTGCGCTGGACAATTCCGACGAGACCGTCATTTTCCGTCCACTCCCAAGGATTCGGTTCCGCTTCGGTTCCGCATACAGGTGACGCCGAATCGAGACTAGCCCGAGGTCAGGGGCCGCGCCGAGAGACAACCCGATTACCCCACCGGTAACTTCGCCGAGGACACGTCAGCGACGCCGAACCCGCCGTGCCGCAACGGATTCCGCCCGCAGCGAACAGCCGTCGTCCGCCCGGATCCGGTACCGCGACGGGCAGGTCGGATCGCCGCCGCAGACACCACGGGCAGGGTGGCGACGCGCGCTACCCTGCCCGTGGTCCGGCTCGGTGTGATCCGCTCAGTCGCGGGTCAGCTTCCGGTGGGTGACCCGGTGCGGACGAGCCGCCTCGGCACCCAGCCGCTCCACCTTGTTCGCCTCGTAGGCCTCGAAGTTGCCCTCGAACCAGAACCACTTGGCCTCGTTGTCGCTGTCGCCCTCCCACGCGAGGATGTGGGTGCAGGTGCGGTCCAGGAACCAGCGGTCGTGGGAGATCACGACGGCGCAGCCAGGGAACTGCTCGAGCGCGTTCTCCAGCGAGCTCAGCGTCTCCACGTCGAGGTCGTTGGTCGGCTCGTCGAGCAGGATCAGGTTGCCGCCCTGCTTGAGCGTCAGCGCCAGGTTCAGGCGGTTGCGCTCACCACCGGAGAGCACGCCCGCGGGCTTCTGCTGATCCGGGCCCTTGAAGCCGAACGCGCTCACGTAGGCGCGCGAGGGCATCTCCTGGTTACCGACCTCGATGAAGTCCAGCCCGTCGGAGACGACCTGCCAGACGTTCTTGTTCGGGTCGATGCCCGCGCGGTTCTGGTCGACGTAGCTGAGCTTGACCGTCTCGCCGACCTTCACCACGCCGCTGTCGGGCTCCTCGAGCCCGACGATGGTCTTGAACAGGGTGGTCTTACCGACACCGTTGGGGCCGATCACGCCGACGATGCCGTTGCGCGGCAGCGTGAAGGACAGGTCCTTGATCAGCTGACGGTCGCCGAAGCCCTTGTCCAGGTTCGACACGTTGACCACGATGTCGCCCAGGCGCGGACCCGCGGGGATCTGGATCTCCTCGAAGTCCAACTTGCGGTGCTTCTCGGCCTCCGCGGCCATCTCCTCGTAGCGGCCGAGGCGGGCCTTGTTCTTGGCCTGGCGGGCCTTGGCACCCGAGCGCACCCAGGCCAGCTCCTCCTTGAGGCGCTTCTGCAGCTTCTGGTCCTTCTTGCCCTGCACCTCGAGCCGCTGGGCCTTCTTCTCCAGGTAAGTGGAGTAGTTGCCCTCGTAGGGGTAGGCCCGGCCACGGTCGAGCTCAAGAATCCACTCGGCCACATTGTCGAGGAAGTACCGGTCGTGGGTCACGGCCAGCACGGCGCCCGGGTAGGAGGCCAGGTGCTGCTCGAGCCACAGCACGGACTCGGCGTCGAGGTGGTTGGTGGGCTCGTCGAGCAGCAGCAGGTCGGGCTTGCTCAGCAGCAGCTTGCACAGCGCGACGCGGCGGCGCTCACCACCGGAGAGGTTGGTGACCGGCTCGTCCGGCGGCGGGCAGCGCAGCGCGTCCATGGCCTGCTCGAGCTGCGAGTCGACGTCCCACGCGTCGGCGTGGTCGAGGAACTCCTGCAGCTTGCCCATCTCGTCCATGAGCTCGTCGGAGTACTCCGTGGCCATCAGCTCGGCGATCTCGTTGAAGCGATCCAGCTTCACCTTGACCTCGCCGAGGCCCTCCTCCACGTTGCCGCGGACGGTCTTCTCCTCGTTGAGCGGCGGCTCCTGCTGCAGGATGCCCACCGTCGCGCCGTGCGCGAGGAACGCCTCACCGTTGTTCGGCCGGTCCAGCCCCGCCATGATCTTCAGCACGCTGGACTTACCCGCGCCGTTCGGTCCGACGACGCCGATCTTGGCGCCGGGCAGGAAGTTCAGCGTCACGTCGTCGAGAATGACCTTGTCGCCGTGCGCCTTGCGAACCTTGATCATCTGATAAATGAACTCAGCCATATATGGAAGCCTATCGGTGCGGGTAACGGGGATGAGATGCGGAGCGGGCCGGGTGCCGCGGACAGCGCCTCAGGCGTCGACCCGCTCGGGGATGCCCGCCGGGGGCACCTCGTCCGGCGATCGCGCCGGGAGGGAATCCGCCGCGGTCGTAGAGGCTACGGCAGTGGGGGCGGTGGGCGCATACTCGGCCACGTCCCCGGCGCCCGAGGGTGCAGCGTCGAGCCGACCGGAAATATTCCGTGCCGGGTGCACCGCCGCCCGCGCGGCGTCCGACCGTCGCACCACCGAGGCACTGCACCGGTTCAGATCCGGCCCCACCGCCGCCGCCCGCATCTCCAGATCGCGCCGCTCGGTGCCGTCCTTGGTCCGGTATTCGTGCGAGCGCAACTGCCCGTAGGCGATCACCGGGTCGCCCCGATGCAACGACCGGTCGACGCCGACCGCCAGCTTGCGCCAGCAGGAAACCGTCAGGTACAGGCTCCCGTTGTCCACCCACTCCCCCGTCGCCGGGTCGAGCCGCCGGGCATTGCTGGCCATGCGGAAGGTGACCACCTGGTCACCGTTGCCGAGGTCCCGTCGCACCGGATGGGTGATCACGGTGCCGACCACCGCCGTGTTCGTCTCGTACATCGAATCCGCCCCCGCTCGTCGTCGTTGTCCTGATGATTCAAGGGTGGCCGCTCACGCGGCGGAGGGGGAGGGGCGAAGACGAAATGGGGACAACTTCGCCGGTTGTGGATATCTGCCGTGTCAGACGACGGGAAGCTCGGTGTTCGCTCCGCACAGCACCACGATCGGCCGCACGCCGGGCTCCGGGGTGTAGACCCCGCTCTGCACGGCGGCCAGCGCGGCGGCGCCCTCGAGCTCCACGACCACCCGGAACTCGCGCCACAGGTACTCCCGCGCCGCGCTGATCGCGTCGTCGGCGACCGACAGGGCGGGCATCCCGTGCCGCTGGGCGATGTCGAAGGCGATGTCGCCGACCCGGGTCGCGCACAGCAGCTCGGTGGCGGGCGATTGCGCGGCCACGTCGACCGGTTTGCCCGCCGCCAGCGCCGCCGACAGGGCCGGGGTGTGCTCGGATTCCACGCCGACGATCTGCCTGCGCCTGCCCAGCGCGGCGCCGAGTCCGGCGATGAGGCCACCGCCCCCGATCGCGGCCAGCACCGGCGGCCGCCCGCGCACCTGTTCCTCCAGCTCCAGCCCGATCACCCCGGCGCCCGCCACCACGGCGGGCATGTCGTAGGCGTGCAGGTGTTCGGCGCCGCGTTCGGCGGCCAACGTCACCGCGCGCTGCTGGGCCTCGGCGTAGCTGGTGCCGTGCCAGAGCACCTCGGCGCCGTGCGCCCACATCGCCGCGACCTTGGTGTGCGGCGCCGATTCGGGCACCACCACGGTGCAGTCGCGACCCAGCTGGGCGGCGGCCAGGGCCACCGCGATCCCGGCGTTGCCGCCGGAGGCGACCACCACATGACCGGTCTGCTCCCGCGTGCTCAGCAGCGCGTTGAGCGCGCCACGCACCTTGAAGGTGCCGCCGTGCTGGAGGAACTCCAACTTCAGCGAGACCGGCACCGGACCGCTCGGCCCGTCGACGCTGGTGTGGAAGACGGGGGTCTTGCGGACCCGTCCGGCCAGCCTGCGCCGGGCCGCGCGCACCTCGGTGCGCAGGATCCGCGGAGGCTCGGCACGCTCGGCCGACTCGCTCACCGGCACCTCGCGTGCGCTCACCGGCGCACCTCACCGTCGCGGCGCGCCAGCTCCGCGTACATCGCGTTGTAGGCGGTCAGCTCGGCGTCGTTGTCCCGGTCGGCGGCACGGTCGGTGCGCTTGGCCAGGCGTTGATCGCTGCGCGACCACTGGATCAGCAGCGCCAACATCACCACCACCAGCGGCACCTCACCGCTGGCCCAGGCGAAGCTGCCGCCGTTGCGCTGGTCGGCGAGCAGGTCGATGTGCCAGCCCAGGCCGAGGGTGCGGTAGAACCAGCCGCCGAGCACGGTGGTCATGCTCATCAGCGCGATGCCGAAGAACGCGTGGAAGGGCAGCGTGCCGAAGACCATGGCGAGCTTGGTCAGCGGCGCCACCTCGCGCGGCTTGGGGTCGATGCCGATCACCACCCAGTAGAACAGGTAGCCGCTGATCAGGAAGTGCGCGTTCATCATCAGATGGGCGGCGTGCGAGTCGACGGTGGTGTCGAAGATGCCGCCCAGGTAGAGCGCGTAGAACCCGGCCACGAAGATTACCGAGGCGACCACCGGCTGGGTCAGGAACCGCGAGACCGGGTTGTGCACGGCGGCCAGGATCCACTCGCGCGGCCCTGGCACTCCACCCTTGCCCGCGGGCGGCAATGCGCGCAGCGCCAGCGTCACCGCGCCGCCGAGGGCGAGCAGGATCGGCGCCAGCATCGACAGCGCCATGTGCGCGCCCATGTGCACGCTGAACATGGCGGGCGAATACCGGCCGACCCCCGAGGATGTGGCCAGCAACAGCACCAGACAGCCACTGCACCAGGCGATGGTCCGACCCACCGGCCACGCGTCCCCACGCTTGCGCAGGCGATACACCCCGAGCAGGTAGAGCGCGGCCAGCACGAGGGCCAGGGTTCCGAAGATCAGATCGAAGCGCCAGTCGAACAGCAGTCTGGCCACCGTCGGCGGCCCGTCGATGACATAGCCGAGCTCCACCTCCATCGGCGTCGGCACCGAGGTGGGCGGCGGAGGCGGCGTGCGGCCGAGGCCGACGGCCAGCCCGATCGTGGCCGCGAAGATGAGCATCTCCACCCCGGCGAAGCGGATCAGGGCGCCGCGGTCACGTGGGTCGGCGGCCAGCGCGGGCAGCGCGGCGCGACGCTGCAGATAGCCGATGGCGGCGAGCACGAGCAGCGCGGCGGTCTTGGCCAGCACCAGCCTGCCGTAGGTGGTGGTGAACAGGTCGGCGGCGGGCACCCGCACCCAGGCGTTGATCACGCCGCTCACCGCGATCACCGCGATCGACACCGTGGCCGCCAGCGAGAACCGTCGCGCCGCCACATCGGTGCCAGCCCCGCCGCGCATCGCGTGCGCGAGCACCGCGATCAGCCCACCGACCCACACCGCGGCCGACACCATGTGCAACAGCAGCGAGTTGGTCGCCACATCGTGCGACCCGCCCGAGGACGAGTGCCCGGTCAACGCCAGCGGCATCATCGTCACCAGCGCGCCACCCAGCAGCACCGGTGTCCAGCCCCAGCGCAATGCCAGGCGGCAGCCGATCGCCACGATCAGCGCGAGCAGCACCGTCGTCCGCCAGGCCCCCGCGACCTCGACCTGGGTGATCACCGGCCACAGTTTCTCCGGCCGCCAGATGCTCGTCACCGGCTGACCGGTCGTATCCGACACCGTCAATGGCACCAGCAGCGCCGCCGCCCCCGCCCAGACCAGCGCCGCGCCCGAAGCCCGTCGCACCGCCCGATACCCGCCCGCCTCGAGCAACCCGCTGTCACGCGGCGGGAGCAGGAACGCCGCGAACAGCAGCGAGCCGACCGTCACCGCGGCGGCGAGATCGGCGACAGCGCGCAGCGCGGGCAAGCCATATGTTGTCAACGGCCCCGGATCGGGTATACCCAGCAGACTCAACGCCTGCGCCGCCGACAACCCGACCACCATCGCCGCGACCACCGCGGCGACCGCCCCCGCGACCACACCGAGCACCCCGAAGGACGCGGCATTGCCCACCGGCACGGACCGCCCCGACTCCGCCGCCGGTGGTCCACCGTCGACGGCGGGTCCAGCGGAGGGGTCCTGCGATAACGACATGACAACGAGGGTAGTTCGGCGTGCCCGGCACCGCCCCGATGGGGCTCTCGCTCCCGCCGTCACCCCCACCCGATCTGGTCGGTCGCTATACTTTTCGAGCTGGACAGCGCGGCCCAGATCCGCCAAGGTGTATGCGACTGCCTCCGTAGCTCAGTTGGATAGAGCAAGAGCCTTCTAATCTCTAGGTCGCAGGTTCGATTCCTGCCGGGGGCACAAACAGCTCCTGACCTGCAATAACTGCCGGTCAGGAGCTTCAATCCACTCCAGCACAATGCTTCAACAGCTAGAAACTTTGCCGGTATTGTGGCTGTATGAGCCAGGACCTCGACGACATCAACGAGCTTCTCGAGGACTTCACGAGCGAGCTGCGGCAGCAGAACAAGGCCAAGGGCACGATCGATCTCTACGCGCGGGACGTCGGCTACTTCCGGAAGTACCTGATCAGCGAAAACCTGCCTCCGACCCTGGAGTCATTGACACGTCAGCGGCTCGGCGCGTACATCGAGCACACGCTCAACCGCCTGAATCAGCGCACGCAGAAACCGGTCACCCCGGAGTACGCACACCGCCAGTACCGCAGTCTGCAGCAGTTCTGCAAGTACCTCGTCCGCGAGGAACTCCTCGAAATCGACCCGTTCGCACGGATGTCACCCCCGATCGTCCCAGAGAAGAAGATCCCGGTCCCTCCGGTCGACGCGCTGCGCAAACTACTCGCCGACTGCGAAGGCACTTCGTTCGACGACCGGCGCGACTCCGCGATCATCCGGCTGATGGCCGACGCCGGCCCCCGCATCGGCGAGCTCGCACCACTCGAACTCGACGCCCTCGACTTCACCGAGAACACCGTGATGGTCCTCGGCAAGGGCCGTCGACCGCGCACACTGCCGTTCGGCGACAAGACACGCACCGCCCTGCGGCGGTACCTGCGCGTCAGGTCGAAGCACTCCGCCGCGGCGAACAACGACCCCGCGCTGTGGCTCGGCCGGTTCGGTCCGATGACAGCCTCCGGCATCCAGCAGATGATCGAGCGGCGCGCGGCTGCCGCCGGGATCGACCACATCCACCCACACCAACTCCGGCACTTCTTCGCCCACAACTGGCTCGCCAACGGCGGCCAGGAACAGGACCTGATGATGCTGGCGGGCTGGCGCTCCAGACAGATGCTCAGCCGCTACGGCGCATCCGTCGCCGACGAACGAGCCAGAGATGCGCACCGCAGGGCTCGGCTCGGAGATCAACTGTGAATTATGAATCAAACACTTTCGGCGCTGACTGACCTGCAACGACAGTGCTGGCAGACAAGCATTTAAGCATAATCTATTTGTCGCGTCAACGGTCGCCTATTGACTGTCCCACTCGGGTACCGGTGGGGTAGTTCGGTGTCGGCGAGCCAACTGAGTCCGCAGCACGGTGCCCGGTGCATGGTCGCGAACAGCACCACGTTGCTGTGCTGATGCGCGAGCGGCCGCGCTCCCCGCGAGCACAAACGTGTGGGTGCGGCGGATCTGCTCGATCGGGTCGGCGGTCTCGGTCGCGACGCGAGACGGACGGTGGTTCGGTGAATCCTCTCGCCCCACAGGTACCGAACGCGCTCGACGCGGCCACACCTATCCCAATCGTAGCCCTCTCACAAAGAACCCTGGTGCTGCTACTTCGTGCTTGCCGGGAATCGTCGGCTCGATCATCGAACCAGCGATGTCATACTCCTCCAACTGGTCCACTTGTTCCGTCCCAGCTGAGACCCAAACTCGACGGCCGCTGGCCAACGTCAGCGGTCCGCCCACCAAGCGGTCGGCATCAAAAGCAATGCCGGGCTCGGTCATCCAGACGTAGGCAACGGTAATCTCGTCCCATCGGTCCGGAACCTCAATATGCACGTCCTTCGCATCGAGCTCATGCGGCAGATACGACGACCGCAGGGGGGCAATCGCAAAAGCCATTCGTCCGCCACCTTCGAACGGGACCGGATCGAACTCCCAGAGGTTTCGCCCAACAGTCGGGTCAATGATCGGGTTCTCCGACTGAGCGTTCTCGCTCGTCTGCGCAATACGCCAGGCGACGTCACCATGAAGTGACGCCTTCCAGATCCCACCAATGGTTGCCGCGGCTATGTAGGTGTCCTCCTTATTGACCCACACCCTCCAGGAACCAGACGTCCACCCCGCATGCCGCCCTTCCTTGATCGTGAAGGCAAAGCGCAGTCGGTTCCTACGTGACATCCAATGATCATTTCAGCCGAAGAGCGAATTGCACAGCCATTTTCGTCGTCCGATGTCCTAATTGCGCGCCGTCTCACGAGGTTGGCGCCTCTGGCCGTGCTGGTAGCTTGTCAGTGTCGTGAACCAGCCAGCGGAGGAACTCCCACGACGGCGCGATGCCGCGGAAGAGTGTGCCGAAGCCGACCACATCGGTCCCGGCCCGGTTGACGGCCTGCTGGAACATCAGCGTGTGGTTGCACTCTTCGATGACTTCGTGCGTGGCGTAACGGAACTCGGCCGACCCGTTGGGCAGATCGAGCAGGTAGAGCATGACCCCGGACATCAGCAGCTGCTCGAACTGCAGCCCCACCTTCGCCATGCCCGCCTGCCGGTGCATGCCGATCTCGATCCGGGTCGACTCGGGCAGCGATTGATACCAGGGGTGGCGGCCGACGAGGTCGGATTCGGGCAGAATCCAGCGGCGATCGCCAGGGGTGACCTGGAATTCCGGCGCGTCCCAGTCGATGTCGTGATACGGGCTGAAGCCGCGGTCGACCGAGGCGTCGGCCAGCGCGTGCAGCATCGCGGCGTAGTCGACGGCTTCGCCCGCGGCGTTGCGTTCAGGTGTGATCGTCATTGATCGCGCTCCTTGTCCGGGCTCAGGCGAGCTTCGGTGTGGATCGTTCGAGAATCGCCGCGGTGTCGATGCCGAGCGGGAGGGTGCCGAAGACGTCCCCGCGGTCGCCCGCGAGCCGGGTCCGCAGGTACCCGTCAGCGACGGCCGGGTGTCCGTAGCGGACCAGCAGCGAGCCCTGCAGCACCTGCGCCATCTGCCCGACGACCCGGCGCGCCCGGTACTGCATCGTCTCGAAGTCGACGAATTCCCGCTCCAGGCGAGCGATCGCGGTGTCGAGTTCGGCCGAGGAACCCGCCGTCGACTTCACCTCGTCCAGGAAGATACCGAGGGTCTCGGGCTGTTTGGCCATGGCGCGCAGGGTGTCCAGTGCCGCGACATTGCCCGACCCCTCCCACACCGACATCAGCGGCGCCTCCCGGTACAGCCGTGGCATCCGCGACTCCTCGACATACCCGTTGCCGCCCAGGCATTCCAGCGCCTCGGCGGCGTGGATCGGGCCGCGCTTGCAGACGTGGTACTTGGTCACCGCCAGCGAGATCCGGCGCAGAGTGGAGGCCTGCTCGTCCCCAGCCACGGCGCGGTCGGTGAGCTCGGCCAGCCACAGTCCGGCCAGCGTCGCGGCTTCGGCCTCCACGGCCAGATCGGTGAGCACATTGCGCATCAACGGCTGGTCGATGAGGGTCGCGCCGAAGGCGCTGCGGTGCGCGGCGTGGTGGGCCGCGTGGGTGACCCCGACCCGCATGCCCGCGGCGCTGCCGAGAATGCAGTCGAGGCGGGTGAGGTTCACCATCTCGACGATGGTCGGCACGCCCCGGCCCTCGGCGCCGACCAGCCAGCCGACGGTGTCGTCGTACTCGACCTCGCTGCTGGCGTTGGAGTGGTTGCCCAGCTTGTCCTTGAGCCGCTGCAGACGGAACGGGTTGCGGGTGCCGTCGGGCAGCACCCGGGGCACGAAGAAGCAGGACAGGCCGCCGGGCGCCTGCGCGAGCACCAGGAAGAAGTCCGACATCGGCGCCGAGGTGAACCACTTGTGGCCGGTGATCCGGTACGAGCCGTCGGACTGGGGCACGGCGGTGGTGGTGTTCGCGCGGACGTCGGAGCCGCCCTGCTTCTCGGTCATCGACATGCCCGCCGTGAGGCCGGGCTTGCTCGCGGGCACCCGCAACTCGGGGTCGTAGACCGCGCTGGTGAGCAGCGGCTCGTAGCGCGCGGCGAGTTCGGGGTTCGCCCGCAGCGCGGGCACCACCGCGTAGGTCATCGACATCGGGCACCCGTGGCCCGCGTCCACCTGCGCCCAGACGCTCATCTTGGCGGCGCGGACCAGGTGCGGAGCCGGGCGATCGTCGGCCCACGGCGCGGCGTGCAGGCCGAAGCCGATGGCGTTGGTCATCAGCTGGTGGTAGCTGGGGTCGTAGACGACCTCGTCGACGCGATGACCGTAGCGATCATGGGTCTTCAGCACCGGCGGGTGCGCCTCGGCGAGGTCGCCCCACTCCTGGGCCTGCGCGCTGCCCGCCAGCCTGCCCACCTCGTGCAGCTCGTCGAGGGCATGATCGGCGCCCGCCCGGTGCAGCGCTTCCAGCACCACCGGGTAGTCGGCCGGGTCGTAGCCGACCAGCGGAGGTACCTGATTCGTCACCTCGTGGGTTGCCATGCTGATCCTTCCGGCAGTCCGTGTCGTGGCTCACTCGCGCCCCGATATTGCAAGTTTGCATCGCATGAAGAAAATTTGCAATGCCCGATCCGGGCTCGGATCCTCGCGCGGCGCCCACTGGCTACCATCGACCGATGGTCCGGAACTCGCTGCCGCTGCGCCGGCTCACAGCGCGATCGGCGATCCTGAGCGTGCTGCTCGGTGCGCATCCGGCACAGGCGTCGGCGGCGACGATCGTGCATCTGGCGACCGAACTCGACCTGCAGGAGTCGACGGTGCGCGCCGCACTGACCCGCATGGTGTCGGCAGGCGACCTGGAACGCGACGACGCGACCTACCGGCTCACCCCCCGCCTGCTGAACCGCCAGAAACTGCAGGACCTCGCCCTCGACCCCGTCCTGCGCCCCTACGACGGCGACTGGCGCCTGGCGATCGTCACCACCGGCGCCGAGGCCGCGGCCGAGCGCACCCTGCTCCGGGAATCACTGCAGGCCAACAAGTTCGGCGAGATCCGCGAAGGCGTCTGGGGACGCCCGGACAACCTGGGCACCGCCGCCCAGATCGCCGCGGCCCACCGGCTGACCTACGTCACCGGCCGCCCCGACGACCCCACCAACCTCGCCACCCGCCTGTTCCACCCCACCGACTGGGCCGACACCGCGACGAAACTACTGACGGCCCTCGACGCCGCCGGCACCATGCGCGACCGCCTCGAAGTGGCGGCCGCGGTCGTGCGTCACATCCTGCACGACCCGATCCTGCCCACGGAATTCCTGCCACAACCATGGCCGGGCACCGCCCTGCGCCACGCCTACCGCGACTTCCGTACGGAATTCACCGAGTTCGCCACCTCGTCCGCACCATGACCACCCACCGACGGCCGCATCACCGCTTCGGCCGCACCGCGGTGGTCCCGGCGGCGCGGGTGACGACACTTCTCCCGGACCCAGGGGACGCCGGAACGGTCGATCCGACCACCACCGGCGCAACCATCGGGCAGCGCCGGGTCACCCGCGGGCAGGTGCTCGCGTGGGATACCGGACGCGATGCGGGTAGTGGACCGACGGACCGGTACCCTTCCCACTCATGTGGATCATTCTCGCTATCTCCGTGGTCAGCTCTGTGGCCATCGCCATCCTGTTCGCGACCGGCTTCCCGGAGCACTGATCGAACACCAGATAGCGACTCGGTAGCTATCCGGGCGTCCATAGCCTGTTCGGTGCGATGATCGGCGAGTGCCGAATAGTAGCCAGACCTTCGCCCGGTCCGAGGACGGTCGTTCGTTCGTGGTCGCCGACGCGACCGGGTGCGCGCTGGTCGCCGGTTCGCTGGCGGTGATCGTCAGCGCACAGCGCCGCCAGCTCGCGCTGGTGGAGGAACGCTCGCAGACCTCCCCGGCCTCCTTGCGCGGCAGGATGATGGGCGAGGTGCTCGCCGACGGCATCGACGTGCGCGCCGGATACCCGTTCGACGACGCCACGGTGGAGATGGCCGACGCGGCCACGGTGCAGACCCTGCACGACACCACCGGCGCCCGGCTCGACATCGGCGTCGATCTCACCCCACCCGGCGGTCCCGCCCGGCTGTTGCCCACCCGGTTCAACCGGCACACCTTCTGGTGTGGGCAGAGCGGCTCGGGCAAGACCTACGCCCTCGGTGTCGTGCTCGAACAGCTGATCGCGCACACCGCCCTGCCGGTGGTGGTCTTCGACCCCAACTCCGATTTCGTGCACCTGGGCGAGCTCGACCCCCAGGCGAGCGGCCCGACCGCCGACGCCCTGCGCCGCCGCGACATCCGGGTGCTGCGCCCACACAAGGGCGCCCTGCTGCGAGCCCGCTTCACCGAACTCCCGCTGCCGTCCAAGGCCGCGATCCTGCGGATCGACCCGATCGCCGATCGCGAGGAGTTCAACGAACTCATGCACCTGTCCACGGTGCTCTCGGCCACCGAACTCGACGACACCCTGCCGCACCTGCGCAGCTCGGAATCACCGGCGCAGCAGCGGCTCGGCATGCGCATCGAGAACCTGGGCCTGCTCGAGTGGGAGGTGTGGGCCCGCAATCAGCGCGCGGTCACCGAGGTGGTCGCCGAGCGACCCGACGCCACCGTGCTCGATCTGGGCGGATTCTCCACCGCCGAACAGCAACTCGTGGTCGCGCTGGCGCTGCTCGACGAGCTGTGGTCGCGCCGGGAGGAACGCCGCCCGATCCTGCTGGTGATCGACGAGGCGCACAATCTGGCCTCGCCCCAGCTGGATTCGCCGATCGCGGTCGCGGTCAGGGAGCGGCTGATCCAGATCGCCGCCGAGGGCCGCAAATTCGGGCTGTGGCTGCTGCTGTCGACGCAGCGCCCCTCGAAGGTCCACCCCAACATTCTGTCCCAGTGCGACAACCTCGCGCTGATGAAGATGTCCTCACCGGTCGACCTCGCCGAACTGGGCACCCACTTCGGCTACGCGCCCGCCGCGCTGCTGGAGCGCTCACCGTGGTTCCGCCAGGGCGAGGCGCTGTTCGCAGGCGGCTTCACCCCCGCCCCCACCCTGGTCGCGATGAACGCGCGGATCACCAGGGAGGGTGGCACCGACGTCAAGGTCCCGCTGCGCTGAACCACGGTCGATCCGTGCCGTTTTCGTGCTGATCTGTCCGGATCGGCCTAGAGTTGACTGATTGTGCGGGGCAATGCGAAGGGGGACGGGCAACTCGCCATCGCGACGCGCCGGTGTCCGGTCCGCCGCGGCAGGCCGAGCCTGGTCGCCGTGTATTGGACCTTCGCCAGGGCAGGCTTCAAACGCCAGGCCCAGTACAAGCTGGCGATGTTCGCCGGGCTGTTCACCAACTGTGTCTTCGGCTTCGTGCGGGCCGCGGTGCTGGTGGCCGCGGTGCGCGCCGCCGGTGGGTTCGGCGGCTACGACGAGGGCACGATCGCGGCGTATGTGTGGCTCTCGCAGGGACTGCTCGGGGCCACTCAGTTCATGGGCCCGCAGATCGACCTGGTCGACCGCATCAAATCCGGTGACGTCGCCATCGACTTCCTGCGCCCGGTGGACGTGCAGCTGAGCTACCTGGCCGGGGACATGGGCCGCGCCGCCTGCACCTTCCTGCCGCGCGGTGTCCCGAGCATCGTGGTCGGCGCGGCCACCTTCGGCCTGTCCATGCCGACGACGCCGACGGCCTACCTGCTCGGCGTGATCAGTGTGCTGCTGGCGGTGGCGCTGTCGTTCCTGTGTCTGTTCGCGGTGGCGCTGATCGGGTTCTGGGTGGTGGAGATACGCGGCATCCGGGTGCTGTACCAGATCGTCGGCACCTTCCTCGCAGGGCTCTTCGTTCCCGTCCACATGTTCCCCGACTGGTTGCGCACCATCGCGAGGGCCACGCCGTTCCCCTCCATCCTGCAGGCCCCGATCGATACGCTCTCCGGCCGAGCGGAGGGCGTCGATGCGTTGTTTACTGTTGCGGCACAAGGTTTTTGGGTGGTGGTGATCGGCTTGCTCGGCCGGGTGCTGCTGCGGGCGGGACAACGCAGACTGGAGGTACAGGGTGGGTGAACCGGAGACCGCGCGCATTGTGGCCGGGACCTGGTTCACCCCCTATCTCGCAGTATTGCGTTCGCGTGTGAAAGCACAGCAGGTGTACCGCCTCTCCTTCGCCACCGAGGTGTTCAGCGCGTTCCTGATCGGGCTGGTGGAATTCGCCGAGGTGTGGGTGATCTTCCACAATGTCGGCACGCTCGGCGGGCTGGACGTGAACGCGGCGCTGTTGCTGTTCGGCCTGTCCAACACCTCCTTCGCGCTGGCGCAAGTGCTGGTGGGACACCTGGATTCGCTGCCGACCATGATCAGGATGGGCACCCTCGACGCCTACCATCTGCGCCCGCAACCGCTGCTGCTGCAACTGGTCACCAGCGACATCTCCCTGCGCAGGCTCGCCAGGGCAGCGGTCGCGGTGATCGTGCTGACGATCGGGCTGTGGCGCAACGACATCGACTGGGGCATCGCCCCGGTTACCTTGATCGTGATCACCCTGCTGAGTGGAATTGCGCTGTTCTGTGGCCTTTTCGTATGCGCGGCGGGGCTACAGTTCTTCTTGATCGACGGTGCCGAGCTCACCAACAGCTTCACCTACGGCGGCTCGTTCGCCGCCATGCAGCCCGCCTCGGTGTTCCCCACACCGCTGAAACTGCTGTTCGGGTTCGCGATTCCCGTCGCGTTCACGGCGTACGTGCCGACCATCGCCCTGCTCGGCCTGCCCGGCCCGCCGCTGTTGCCCGCGTGGTCGGCCTGGCTGACCCCGCTGGCGGCGGTCTGGGTGTGGTTGCTGGCGTTGTCGGCATGGCGGATCGGTACCAGGCACTACCAGGGAGGAGGTGGCTAGCGATGCGCGAGCGGATCGACACCGAACCCATCATCGACATCGATGACCTCACCCGGCAATTCACCGTCTACCGCAAGAACGGCAGCCGATGGCGCCGTCATCGCGACACCATCACCGCCGTCGACCGGATGAGTTTCCGGGTCGAACGCGGCTCCGCGGTGGGCTATATCGGCGCCAACGGCGCGGGCAAGTCGACCACCATCAAGATGCTCACCGGCATCCTGGTGCCCACCTCCGGCAGTGTGCGCACCTGCGGGCTGGAACCGGTGCGCCAGCGCCGGGAGCTGGCCTCGCGCATCGGCGTGGTCTTCGGGCAGCGCTCGCAGCTGTGGTGGGATCTGCCACTGCACGAGTCGTTCTCGATCCTGGCCGCGATCCACCGCCTCGACCCCGATATCGCCGACAAGCGCACCCACGAACTGGTCGAGCAGCTCGAGATGGCCGAGACCCTCGACACCCCGGTCCGCCAGCTCTCCCTGGGGCAGCGCATGCGGGCGGAAGTGGCCGCCGCGCTGTTGCATTCGCCCGAGCTGGTGATCCTGGACGAACCGACCATCGGCCTCGACGTGCTCTCCAAGCAGCGATTACGCGAGTTCCTGCGCGCCGAACGCATCGAACGCGGCACCACCCTGCTGCTCACCACCCACGACATGGGCGATATCGAACGGCTCTGCGACCGGGTACTGGTGGTCGATCACGGCAAGCTGGTGTACGACGGTTCACTGACCGGACTGGGCGCCACCGTGGGCGCGCGCCGGGTGCTGGTGGTCGACCTGGCCGCGCCCGCACCGGATCTCGACGATCTGCCGTGCGGGGCGCAACTGCTGTCCAGCGAGGCGGGCGGCATGCGTCAGCGGCTGGCCTTCGACGCCGAGCACACCACCGCGGCGGCGTTACTGGCCGCGGTGTCGGACCGGGCGCAGGTGCGCGATCTGTCCATCGAGGAACCGGGCATCGAGGATGTGGTGCGCCGGATCTACGAATCGGCGCGCTGAGCAAGATTCAGCTCGGCGCGTGCGGGTTTCCCGAATACAGGCTCACTTCGCCACCCTCACCGAGAAAGGCGTTGACCAGCATGATCCGCTGGGCGCGCAACTCGGCCTCCTCGGGCGCGGCGGTGGTGATGGAGATCTGCGGGATGGCCGCCCAGTTCACCACATAGCGTTCGGGCGGGCCGTCGTCGTCGGACAGGCGCGCGATCCGGAACACCGAGACCGCGTGGCGCTCCATCAGATCGCGCACGACGTCGGCGATTCGCTGCGGGTCTTCCAGCGCGAACAGGAACCCGAAGGTCAGTTCGGGCGAGGACACATAGGCAGGCACATTGTCCGAGGCTAGTGCATACGGCGGCGATATCGGGGTGCTCCGCGACAATGATTGCCGGAAATGCGCCGGTCGGTTACTCCGGGGAAGCACCCCGGTGACCCGGCTGTAATGGTCGATAACGATTCTTGCCGGGCGCCCGATTTGTACTCCGTACTATTGCGTGGCGGCGTCGGATCGCGCTTTCCTGGAGAGGTCCCGATTTTTCCCCGGGTCGTCTTCCCTGCCGCAGCGTCGCGGTCGATTCGTCGACGCCCGGGCGGGGCTACGCCGGTGCCGGGGAGTGCACCCGTCCCGCGTCCTCCTCGGCCCTGGCGTATCCACTCTCGAATTCCGCGTAGTCAAGGGCGTGCACCATGCCGAACGAACCCGGCCATCGTGTGGATGCCACGCAACTCCCCTCGCCGACGGCGTTGTTGCGTGCCTTTCGCCAGTCCACCGCCCAGCACCATCCGGTACTCGACGCGGCCGCGGGGCTGGCGCACTGCCACGCCCGCCGACGCACCACCCTCGACGCCGCCCGCGAGGCGCAGGCCGCTGGCACCGTCTTCGCCGCGTGCGGTCGCCTGCTCGACGACATCGACGACACCCGCGCCGGTCTGATCGCCCGCATCGACGACTGGGTCACCGGCCATGTGGCCCACCGCTCCGGCGCCTCACTGCACACCGAGACCCTGGGCGCGGTGATCGACCGGATGGCAGAAAAATGGATCGCCGCCCAGCAGGCGCTGGGCGGCGATCCGGTGGCACGAACACACCTGCACTGGTGCAGGCTGGCCGAATTGACCGACGGTTACCGGGATCTGATCACCGATGTCACCGAGCGGCGCAGGCGGCTGCCGGTGTGGTGATCAGCCCTTGCCGGGCTCGCCGGGGGCGGGCTCGGCCTCGGCGACGACCGGTTCCGGCTCGGTGAGCCAGGCCGTGGCGCGGTCGTCGGTCTCGTCGGTGGGGTCCAGGTCCTCGGCCTCGCGACGCTGTTCGGCGCGCTCCACCGCGGCGTCGCGGCGAGCGGCCGCGGCCGCCTCGTTCATCTCGATCGCGTCGGTGAGGAATTCACCGATTTCCCGAGCGACCTCGGCGACGGTTCCGGTGATGAGGGCGGCGATATTGCCGACCCGGCGCGCACCGGAGGACGTCAATTCCTGGACGAGGTCCTTGTTGGTCTCGAATTTCCCGATCATTACACGCCCACTTCGGTTGCCTTCCGATTACGCATAACGATAACACCGGGCTTGGGTGCCCTCTTCACGAAGCGATCGGGCACCGAGAGCAGGAAGATCTTGGCCCACACCGAGCCGATCTGCTTGGAGAAACGGCCGGTGTTGTAGGGCAGACCGTACTTCTCGGCCAGCGCCTTCACCTCGGGCGCCATCTCCGGGTACCGGTTGGCCGGAATGTCCGGGAACAGGTGGTGCTCGATCTGGTGCGACAGGTTGCCCGACATGATGTGGAACAGCTTGGAGCCCTTGATGTTCGCCGAGCCGAGCATCTGCCGCACGTACCACTCGCCACGGGTCTCGACCTCGGTCTCCTCCTTGGTGAACGTCTGTACACCGGCCGGGAAGTGGCCGCAGAAGATGATCGAGAAGGTCCACAGGTTGCGCACCAGGTTGGCCGCGGCGTTACCGGCCAGGGTGTGCAAGAACAGCGGACCGGTGAGCAGCGGGAAGGCCACGTAGTCCTTGAGGACCTGCTTGCCCGCCTTGCGCGCCTGGCCCTTGAGCAGCGGCTTGAGGTCGCTCCACTTGCGCTTGCCCTTGATGATGTTGTCGGCCTCGAGGTCGTGCACCATCACGCCCCACTCGAACAGCACCATCAGCAGGAAGGCGTAGACGGGGTTGCCCAGGTAGTAGGGGTTCCACTTCTGGCCCTCGTCGATGCGCAGGATGCCGTAACCGATGTCGCGGTCCATGTCGTGGACGTTGGTGTAGGTGTGGTGCATGAAGTTGTGCGAGTGCTTCCACTGATCGGCCGGGCACACGGTGTCCCAGTCGAATTCGCGGGAGTTGATGCCGCGCTCACGCATCCAGTCGTACTGACCGTGCATGACGTTGTGGCCGATCTCCATGTTGTCGAGGATCTTCGACACACCGAGCGAGGCGACACCGGCCAGCCAGAACGGGGGCAGGAAGCCCAGGTACATCAGGCCGCGCCCGGCGATCTCGAAACCGCGCTGCGCCTTGATGATCTTGTAGATGTAGTCGCGGTCGCTTTCGCCCAGGTCGGCCTCGATGCGGGCGCGCAGCTCGTCGAGCGCCTTGCCGAGCTCTTCGACCTGGTCGGGGGTCAGGATGACCGGACCGTCTTTGCCTTCGGTGAGGATCGTCATAGCGGTATCTCCCCTTGGTTGGTGAATCGGGCTGTGGTTGTCGTCTAGAGCGCGATGTCGACGTCGCCGACCGCGGTGTTCACGCAGATCTGGATCTGCTTGTCGGGATCGGCGTCGAGCTCACCGGTGCGCAGGTTGCGGGTGCAGCCGGAGACCTTGGTGGCCGTGCAGGAGAAGCAGATCCCCATGCGGCAGCCGTATTCCGGACTGAGCCCGGCGGCCTCGGCCTGGTCGAGCAGCGGCGCACCGGAGTTCTCGGTGGTGACGGCGCTACCGGAGAAGGTCACGGTGCCGGTGGCCTCCGACGGATCGGTGGGCACGGTGGTGAGGGTGAACTCCTCGCTGTGCACCCGATCGCCCAGGCCCTCGGCCTCGAACAAGGTCTGCACCGCGCGCATCAGCGGCGGCGGACCGCACACGAAGGTCTGCGAGTCGGCGAACCAGGGCGCTACCCGCTCGAGCTCGTCGTAGTCGAAGAACCCGCTGCCGGTGGAGGTCTCGCCGTTCACGACGGTGCCCGGCTCGACCGGGTAGCGGTACTCGATGCGGAAGTTGGGGCGACGGTTGGCGATCGCGGTCAGTTCGGCCTTGTGCGGCACCATCTCCGGCTGACGCGCGTAGTGCAGGAAGGTCACCGGACCGGTGAAACCCTCGGCGTCGAGGGTCCGCAACATCGACAGTACCGGCGTGATCCCGGAGCCACCACTGACCAGCAGCACCTTGCCGGGCCGCTGTTCGGGCAGCGCGAAGACGCCCGAGGCGGGCGCCAGGTCGACGATCATGCCCGGCTTCGCGTGGTCGTGCAGGTAGTTCGAGACCAGCCCGCCGGGATGCGCCTTCACCGTGAGCTGCAGGTAGCGATCCCCGCGACTCTCCGGATCGATCGGCGAATAGCACCGGGTGTGACGTACGCCGTTGATCGAGACGCCGATCTGTACGTACTGGCCCGCGGTGTGACCGCGCCATTGCCGGGTAGCCCGCAGAGTGAGGGTCACCGATCCGGGGGTGGCGTGCGAGACATGGGTGATCTCGGCGCGCAGTTCCCGGGCGGTGATCCCGGGGCGGACGAGTTCCAGGTACCGGTCCAGCGGGTGCGGCGTCGTCAGCGTCTGCACCAGGTCGATCAGTCCCACCATTGCGTGTAGCCCCTCTGCGAAGTTCCTCGGCGTGCGATCCAACATTTCAGTGCACGCCTGTACACTCACCAGTGTGCCGGATGGACCCATCCCGCTGTCAACCGGCAATAATGTGAGGCGGGCAACATCTCGAGGGATTCGACTATGGTGAACGGATGTATGCTCACCGATGTGACTGAGCAGGCAGGAACCCGTAACGAGCGCAAAGCGCACACCCGGGCCGCCCTTCTCGACGGCACGCTCGCGCTGGCCGCCGACCGCGGCTTCGCGGCGCTGAGCCTGCGTGAGATCGCGCGCTCGGCCGGGATCGTGCCCACGGCGTTCTATCGGCACTTCGCCTCGCTCGACGACCTCGGCGCGACCCTGGTCGACGAGGGCGTCACCGCGCTACGACTGGCGTTGCGCGAGGTCAGACGCAAGCCGGACGCGCATCTGGCCGATACCGTGCGCTTCGTGTTCGACCAGGTACGCACCAAGCGCGCGCTGTTCGGCTTCCTCATCCGCGAGCGCCACGGCGGCCCGGCCGCCCTGCGTCAGGCCATCGCCATGGAGATGCAGCTCATCGTGCGCGAGATCGTGGCCGACCTGTCCCGGCTACGCGCGCTGGACTCGTGGAGCACCACCGAACTGGAGATCGCCGCGGACCTGCTGGTCACCACGGTCACCGACGGCATCGCGGCCTTCGTGGCCTCGACCCCGCGCGAGGAGGCCGCCATCGTCGAGCGCACGGTCATGCAGATGCGGCTCATCGCGCTGGGTATCGCGGGGTGGCAGCCCAAGAACGCCGGGTGAACCACAGGGTGAACATTCGTTCACTGTGAGATCACCCAGATCTGGTTTATTCCGCCCGCGCGGGTGCCCGGACCGGGAGCAGGACCAGGAGTCCGGCCAGCAGGACCACCAGCAGTCCGGCGATCCCGGCCCGGTCACTACCGAACACCCAGACGAACAGGCCGAACAGGGCGGGCGCGAGGAACGAGACCGCCCGCCCGGTGGTGGTGTAGAGCCCGAACAGCTGACCCTCGCGTCCCGGCGGGGCCAGCCGGGCCAGGAACGAGCGCGCCGAGGCCTGCGCGGGCCCGACGAACACCGTCAGCGCGAGGCCGAAGATCCAGAACATCAGCGTGCCCGAGACCACCAGCAGCACCAGCCCGCAGGCGATCATCCCCACCAGCGAGGCCACGATCACGCGCTTGGGGCCGAGCCGGTCGTCGAAACGGCCCGCCGCGATGGCGGCCGCCCCGGCCACCACATTGGCGGCGATGCCGAACAGCAGCACATCGGCGTCGGCGAAGCCGTAGACCTGCACCGCCAGCACCGCGCCGAAGGTGAACACCCCGGCCAGCCCGTCCCGGAAGACCGCGCTGGCCAGCAGGAACCACACCGTGTGCCGGTCCCGACCCCACAGTTCCCGCACATCACGCCACAGCACCCGGTAGGACCCGAGCAGTCCGCTGCGCGCCGCGCCCGGGTCGGCGCCGGTGCGTGGCATCTCCGGCACCGCGAACAGCACCGGCAGCGCGAACACGGTGAACCAGACCGCCGCCAGCACGATCACCAGCCGGACATTGAGCCCCTGGTCAGTGGGCATGCCGAGGACCCCGCGCGAGTCGCCGTCACCGGCCAGGAACCCCACGTAGCAGATCAGCAGCAGCACGATGCCGCCGAAATAGCCCATCGCCCAGCCGAATCCGGAGACCCGCCCGACCGTGGCCGGGGTGGACACCTGACGCATCATGGCGTTGTAGGGCACCCCGGCCAGCTCGAAGGTGGCCGAGGCGGAGGCCAGCAGCGCCAGGCCCAGCCACAGGTCGTGGTAGTCGTCGCGCACGAAGAACATCAGTGACATGGCGCCGACGGTGAGGGTGGTGAGCGTGGCCAGCGCGCGTTTCCTGGAGCCGACGGCGTCGAAGTACTGGCCGCAGACCGGGGCGGTCAGCGCGACGACGAGTCCGGCGGCGGCCAGCGCCCAGCCCAGCCAGGCGCTCGCCGAGACACCGCCGGGCAGGTCGTCGCCCACCTTGTCGGTGAGATACACCGAGAACACGAAGGTCAGCGTCACGGCCTGGAACGCCGAGGACCCCCAATCCCACAGTCCCCACGCCAGCACCTGCCCGCGTCCGGCCGCCTCACCGACGGTCTCGGCCGCGCTCACCTCGGTCATGGCCGAAGCGTAATGGCGATCGCGGCGCCCGGCAGGACACATCGAGGTTTCGGCAGGTCGTCGCCTATATGAACCTGATTGCATAGTACCGGGGGTTCGGGATATCCTCGTCCCATGGCACTGGAGCACGCGCTGCTGGTCTCGCTCAGCGAACGGTCCGGCTCGGGATACGAGCTCGCCCATCGATTCGACAAGTCGATCGGCTACTTCTGGAGTGCCTCACATCAGCAGATCTACCGGGTCCTCAAGCGTATGGAGGAATCCGGCTGGGTGACCGTGGAATCGGTGACCCAGCAGGGCAAGCCCGACAAGAAGGTCTATTCGGTGGCTCCCGCCGGGCGCACCGAGTTGGCCCGCTGGATCGCCGAACCCACCCAGTCCACCCCCGCGCGCGACGAACTGGGCGTGAAGATCCGCGGCGCCGCGCACGGTGACATCGCGGCGGTGTGCGCCGAGGTCGAGCGCCATCGCGCCGACCACGCCCGCCGCCTGGACGAATACCACCTCAGCGAGAAGAAATTCTTCCCGGTGCCGGACCAGCTCTCCGGCACCGCTCTGCACCAGTACCTGGTGTTGCGCGCGGGTATCCGCGCGGAGACCGGCTACGTCGAATGGTGCGACGAAGTACTGCAGGCCCTGCGACCGCGAAAAGGTGAACCCAGCCCATGAGTTTTCCGCACCTGTTCGAACCCCTCGACCTCGGCCATACCACCCTGCGCAACCGGGTGGTCATGGGTTCCATGCACACCGGTCTGGAGGACCGCGCCTGGGACACCAACAAACTGGCCGCCTACTTCGCCGAACGCGCCCGCGGCGGGGTCGGCCTGATCATCACCGGCGGCTACGCCCCCAACCGCACCGGCTGGCTGCTGCCCTTCGGCGGCAAGCTCACCACCAAGACCGAGGCCTACCGCCACCGCGCCATCACCAAGGCGGTGCACGCCGAGGGCGGCAAGATCGCCATCCAGATCCTGCACGCCGGGCGCTACTCCTACATGCCGACCAGTGTGTCGGCCTCGGCGATCAAGTCCGCGATCAACCCGTTCAAGCCGCGCGCGCTGTCGAGCAAGGGCGTGGAGTCCACCATCGACGACTACGCCCGCTGCGCCTCGCTGGCCAAGCTCGCCGGGTACGACGGCTGCGAGATCATGGGCGGTGAGGGCTATTTCATCAACCAGTTCCTCGCGCCGAGGGTGAACAAGCGCACCGACAAGTGGGGTGGCACCCCGGAGAACCGGCGCAGGCTGCCGGTGGAGATCGCCCGGCGCATCCGCGCGGCGGTCGGCCCCGATTTCATCATCGTGTTCCGCCTGTCGATGGCCGAGCTGGTGGAGAAGGGCCAGACCTTCGAGGAGATCGTCGCGCTGGCCAAGGAATTGGAGGCCGTCGGTGTCGACATCCTCAATACCGATATCGGCTGGCACGAGGCCAGGGTGCCCACCATCGTCACCTCGGTGCCGCGCGCGGCGTTCGTGGAGTTCACCGCCAAGATCGCCCGGCAGGTGGACATCCCGGTCTGCGCCTCGAACCGGATCAACATGCCCGAGATCGCCGAGGAGATCCTCACCCGCGGCGACGCCGCCCTGATCTCGCTGGCCCGCCCACTGCTGGCCGACCCCGAATGGGCCAACAAGGCCAAGGGCGATCGCGCCGACGAGATCAATACCTGCATCGCCTGCAATCAGGCCTGCCTCGACCACGCCTTCGGCAACAAGAAGGTGTCGTGCCTGGTCAACCCGCGCGCGGGCAGCGAGACCACGCTGAATCTGCTGCCGACCCGGCGCGCCAAGCGCTTCGCGGTGGTGGGTGCCGGACCGGCCGGGCTCTCGGCCGCGGTCAGCCTGGCCGAGCGCGGGCACCGGGTGGACCTGTTCGAGGCCGACGACAAGATCGGCGGCCAGTTCGACATCGCCCGCCGCATCCCCGGCAAGGAAGAGTTCGACGAGTCGATCCGCTACTTCAACCGCAAGATCGAACTCACCGGTGTCGCCCTGCACCTCGACAAGCGGGTCACCGCCGAGGAACTGATCGCGGGCGGCTACGACTCGGTGGTGCTGGCGACCGGCGTGCGCCCGCGCATCCCCAACATTCCCGGCATCGACCATCCGATGGTGCTCTCCTACGCCGAACTGGTGAAGCAGGAGAAGCCGGTCGGTAAGAAGGTCGCGGTGATCGGCGCGGGCGGCATCGGCTACGACGTGAGCGAATACCTCACGGTCGAGGGGCATCCCACGCTCAAACTCGACGAGTGGAAGGAGGAGTGGGGTGTCGACGCCGACGACGAGCAGGTCCGCGGCCAGCTCAAACAGCCCAAGCCCGCTCCCGCCGCCCGCGATGTCGTGCTGCTGCAACGCAAGTCGACCCCGTTCGGCAAGGACCTGGGCAAGACCTCCGGCTGGGTGCATCGCGCGGCGATCAAGGCCAAGGGTGTCGAGCAGGTCGGTGGCGTGAACTACGAGCGCATCGACGACGCCGGGCTGCACATCTCCTTCGGTGAGAAGCACGAGAACCCGCGCGTCATCGAGGTCGACAATGTGATCGTCTGCGCCGGACAGGAATCCGTGCGCGAACTCGAGGAACCGCTGCGCGCCGCGGGCGTCGACCTGCACCTGATCGGCGGCGCCGACGTGGCCGCCGAGCTCGACGCCAAGCGCGCCATCGCCCAGGGCACCCGCCTGGCGGCGAGCCTGTAGTTCCCCCCTGACCCGGTCGTCCGACGCGACGGACGGCCGCCAGCACCGCCCCATCCCCCGAACTCGCATCCGGGTGGGTGGGGCGGTGCGCTGTCTCGGGGTCAGCGGAGCGCGTCGGCGAGCTCACGCCCCTCGGGCGTGGCGTACCAGCGCAGGTGACCGAGAAGCCAGTCGTGATAGGCGATCTCGGCAGCGCGGGCGTCGTGGGCGACGGTGAGGAAGTAGTCGATCTCGGAGAGTTCGTAGCCCACGTGGATCAGGGGCAGCAGGTCCGGCAGCGCGGCTCGCTCGGCGGGCGTGAGGGGCCGCTCGGATCGGTATCCGGCCAGCAGCGCGGCGATCTGGTCGTAGCGCACGGAGGCCGGTCCCCCGTCACGCAAGGCGACCCAGTCGACGGCCGTGCGTTCGATCGCCGTGGCGAGGTCGAAGACCGCCGTGGTGCGATCGGCCAGCCCGAAGTCGATGACGGAACCGACCTGGTGGTGCTGCCAGAGCAGATTGGTCGGGTGCCAGTCCCCGTGCGTCCACAGCGGTGCCACGGCATCGAGGTCCGCCCGGAAGTCGATGATCTCGTCCCGCCAGTGCCGTCCGGCGAGAAATCGCGCCACCGCCGGACGACGCGCGAGATGCCACTCGAACCCCTCGCGTACCCCGGTATGCATGCTCGCCACCAGCGGCCGGGCCGGTCGCGCGGGTGCCGCGAAACCCTCGGCGGCCCGGTGCAGCCTGCCCAGCATCGCCCCGGCTCCGGCCGCGTCGTCGCGGTCCCGGTATGGCGACCAGGAGAAGTCGGCGCGGTACCGGTCCGTGCCGGTCCCCGCCCGCTGCACTTCGTAGACGAATCGTCCGGGCCCGGTTGCGCTGGAGCCCGATCCGCTGATCCGCCCAGGCTCGGCACAGCCGCGCGGCGTCACGGGGACGCCTGGCGACTGGGGGCGGAGTGGATGTCCGTCGCTTGCCCGCCCCGCCGGGTCCGAACCGGCCGTTCCCACCGTGGCACGCACCTCGGGCACCGGAATCCCGCGTGCCCGCAGATGTGCCATGAACCCGTGTTCCTCGCCCAGCGCAGCCAGGTCGCGCAGTTCACACGGCAGCCGCTTCACCACCAGATCGGTGCCGTCCGCGCACCGGACCCCCACCGTCGACGACAACGGCCGCGGGCTCCGCCAGCGGATCTCCTCGGGCCTCGCCTCGGGCCAAGTTGCCGCGACGACCCGGGCGACCTCGTCCTCGCCCAGCGACGGACCGAGCGGCGCCGCGAGCGGCTCGTCGCCCATCCCGAAGACCTGGTCCTCAATCATCGCAGCCATGCTAGGGCCGCCCAACCGGTCGATGTGCCCGCCGGACCGATCCCCTAAGCTCCCGGTGTGAGCTTGCCCTCCCCCACTGCAGACAATCGCGCCGTCGTCACCGGCGCCTCCTCCGGCATCGGCACCGCGCTGGCCGCCGAGCTGGCCGGTCGCGGCTACTCGCTGATCCTGGTCGCGCGGCGCGGCGAGGTCCTGACCGAGCTGGCCCAGCGTCTGACCCTCGCGCACGGCATCACCGCCGAGGTGCGCGCGGTGGACCTGGCCGACCGCGCGCAGCGCGCGAGCCTGGTCGACGAGCTCGCCGTGCGCGATATCGCGATCCTGTGCAACAACGCGGGCATCGCGACCTTCGGCCCGGTCGCCGAACTGGACTTCGCCTACGAGCGCGCGCAGATGGAACTCAACGCCACCGCCGTGCACGATCTCACCCTGGCCGTGCTGCCGGGCATGATCGAGCGCAAGGCGGGCGGCATCCTGATCAGCGGCTCGGCGGCGGGCAACATGCCGATCCCGAACAACGCCACCTACGCGGCCTCCAAGGCGTTCGCCAACACCTTCTCCGAGTCGCTGCGCGGCGAGCTCAAGGGCAGCGGCGTCAACGTGACCCTGCTGGCCCCCGGCCCGGTGCGCACCGAGACCCCCGCTCCCGAGGACGAGTCGATCGTCGACAAGATGGTCCCCGACTTCCTCTGGGTCTCCTCCGAGTACACCGCCAAGGTGTCCATCGACGCGCTGGCCCGCAACAAGATGCGCATCGTGCCCGGCCTGATCAGCAAGGGCATGAGCGTGGCGGGCAACTACGGCCCGCGCTCGTTCACCGCCCCGATCGCGGGCGCCTTCTACAAGAAGCTGGGCAACTAGTCAGCGCCGTCGCCGCGTCCCGAACAGGCTGCGGCTGATCTCGCGACCCGCCGCGCTGGCCGCCGAGCGCAGGAAACTCTTGACCGCCGGATTGTTCATGATCCGGTCGGCGGCCGAGTCGTCGGCGGGTTCGGCCCGGCCGGGCGCTGGGGTGGCCTCGGGTGCCGGATCGGCGGCGGCCACGCTGGCCAGCAGCATCTCGTAGGCCGACTCCCGGTCCACGGTCTGCCCGTACTTGCCCCGCAGCGCGCTGGCCAGTGCCTTGGACTTGATCGCGTCCTCGCCGACGGTGTCCATGAGTGAGCGCGGCGGGGCGATCTTCGTCCACGCCACCGGTGTCGGCGCGCCCTTCTCCGAGAGCACCGTGACGATCGCCTCACCGGTGCCCAGCGAGGTCAGCGCCGATTCCAGGTCGTACACCGCCGATTTCGGATACGTGCGCACCGTCTTCGACAGCGCCTTCTGATCGTCGGGGGTGAAGGCGCGCAGGGCGTGCTGCACCCGCGCGCCGAGCTGGGAGAGCACCGGATTGGGGATGTCGGTGGGCAACTGGGTGCAGAAGAACACGCCGACGCCCTTGGAGCGGATGAGTTTCACCGTCTGCTCGACCTGCTGCAGGAACGCCTTGGACGCCTCGGCGAAGAGCAGATGCGCCTCGTCGAAGATGAACACCAGCTTGGGCTTGTCCAGGTCGCCCTCCTCGGGCAGCACCTGGAACAGGTCGGCCAGCACCCACATCAGGAAGGTGGAGAACAGCACCGGCCGCGCGGCCTGCTGACCCAGCTCGAACAGCGTGATCACGCCCTGCCCGCCCGCGGTGCGCAGCAGATCGGCCGGATCGAGTTCCGGTTCGCCGAAGAAGGTGTCACCGCCCTCGGCCTCCAGATTCACCAGCGCGCGCAGGATCACCCCGGCCGTCTGCGCCGACACCCCACCGATGCCCTTGAGATCCGCTTTGCCTTCCGCGCTGGTCAGGTGGGTGATCACCGCGCGCAGGTCCTTCAGGTCCAGCAGCGCCAGCCCGCGCTGATCGGCCCAGTGGAAGATCAGGCCCAGCGTCGATTCCTGGGTGTCGTTGAGGCCGAGCACCTTGCTGAGCAGGATCGGGCCGAAGGAACTGATCGTCGCGCGGATCGGTACCCCGACCCCGCCGGTCCCGAGCGAGACGAACTCGGTGGGATACGCGCTCGGCGCCCAGCCGGTCGCGCCCGTCTCCTCGGCGCGGGCGCGGATCTTGTCGTTGTCGGCGCCGGGTTCGCTCAGGCCCGACAGATCGCCCTTGATATCGGCCATCACCACCGGAACCCCGGCCCGCGAGAGCTGTTCGGCGATGCCCTGCAGGGTCTTGGTCTTCCCGGTACCGGTCGCGCCCGCAACCAGCCCGTGCCGGTTCATCATCCGCAGCGGAATACGCACGCGCGCAGCCGGATCGGCGACCCCGTCGACCATCACGGTGCCCAGCTCCAGGGCCGCACCGTCGACGGCATAACCCGCGGCGATCTCGGCGGCGGCGCCCGATACCGCGGGCGCGCTGGACGTTTCGGTGCTGGCGGCTGCCTCCCGCTCCGCGGCCTCGGCGGCTTCGGCCGCCTCCGCGGCGACCCGCGCCGCCTCCTCGGCCGCCTTGCGGGCCGCCGCTGCCTTCTCCTGAGGGGTGGTCATTCGCGCGTCCTCCGTCTGGTCACCGAGCCGTACGCAAGTCCAGGGAAAACTGTATCCTCGCCGGTCGCGCAACCGCGCCGCCTCGCCCGCGCGACGCACCTACCGATCCGGGCGAGTGCCGCACCGTTAGGGTGACTCACGTGTCCGACAAACTCTTGGTCTGGATGGATTGCGAGATGACGGGGCTCCGTCTCGACAGCGACAAGCTGATCGAGATCGCCGCGCTCGTGACCGACAGCGACCTGAACATCCTCGGTGACGGTGTCGACATCGTCATCCACGCCGACGACGCCGCCCTGGCCTGCATGCCCCCGGTCGTCGCCGAGATGCACGCCAAGTCCGGTCTCACCGAAGAGGTCCGCGCCTCCACCGTGACCCTCGAGCAGGCCCAGGCCGAGGTCCTCGACTACATCCGCCAGTACGCGCCCGCCGCCCGCACGGTGCCGCTGTGCGGCAACTCCATCGCCACCGACCGCGGTTTCATCGCCCGCGACATGCCGGAACTCGACGCGCACCTGCACTACCGGATGGTCGATGTGAGCTCGATCAAGGAGCTGTGCCGCCGCTGGTACCCGCGCATCTACTTCGGTCAGCCGGACAAGGGCCTGGCCCACCGCGCGCTGGCCGACATCAAGGAATCCATCCGCGAGCTCGAGTACTACCGCCGCACCGCGTTCGTCCCCCTGCCCGGCCCCTCGACCACCGAGATCAGCGCCGCCGCGGCGGCCGCCACCGAGGCCGTGGATGTCACCGGATCGAACCCCCGACCAGCGGATTAGGGCATACGCCCCCTGGCACGCTACTATTTACCGCGCCGGTGAATAACCGGTGATGGTGACTGTAGTTCAGTTGGTAGAGCACCAGGTTGTGATCCTGGCTGTCGCGGGTTCGAGTCCCGTCAGTCACCCCGAGCGAGAAAGCCCGGTCCCCCACGGACCGGGCTTTCTCCGTGTCAGCGGGCATTCTCGCGACGCGCACGATGCCTGCGCACCGCCGCACGATTCGCACACGCCGGACTGCAGAAGCGTTGCGTGCCGTTGCGGGAGTTGTCCGCGAAGACCCGGTCGCAGCCCTCGGCCGCGCAGCCACCGAGCCGATCCATGCCGAGACCGGTCAGGTGCAGGGCCGTGCCGACGGTGATCAGCGCGGCGATCTGGCGGGCGGTGGCCACACCGGGGTCGCGGAAGTGCAGATGCCAGCCGTCCCCGGCGTGATCGGTCAGCCGGGGCGCCGCCGCGTACTCGCCCAGCAACACATTGAGCAGGGCGGCGCGCTCGGACCGGTCCGCGGCCAGCACCACCCGACGCCAGCGCGCCAGAAAGGCCGTCACGGAGGCGCGATCGTCCTCGGTGGGCGCGCACGACAGCACCAGCCCCGCGGCGGCACAGCGCTGCCCCAGTTCCGCCGCGCTCGCGCACGGCTCGTTGAGCAGTTCGATACCAAGTTGCACCGGCTCCCGCCCGTAATGGTTGTAATGCACAATGCCATTACAACAGACTCGAAGCATGAGCAGCCACCACACCCACACCTGGCGGATCGAGTCCTGCCACCGCACCAGCGACGGCCTCGTCGCCTACCAGCGCTGCCGCTGCGGCGTGCGCCGGATCGCCCTGGGCGACCCGACCGGGATCAGCACCGAACTGCATGGCGAAGATCACCGAGCCACCGCCTGAGCGGGCACATGACGGATTCATGACGAACCTCACGTCCGGCCCGCTACACTCTGGACCGCCGCCCAGGTGTGTGGCGGATCTCGTCAGCGTTCGACCGGAAAGACCACTTGATGAAGCGTTCCACCGTCGTCGTGGCCCTCGCGGCCGCCACCGTGCTCGGTCCCGTCGCGGGCACCGCGGCGGCGTCACCCGGCCTGCCCCTCACCGAGTTCACCGCGGAGGTGCCCGGCGCCACCGCGGCCGCCGGACTGCCCAGCGAGCTGCCCGAGTCCGGCTCCGCGCAGAGCGGATCGACGACCGGCGTGGAGACCACCGGCTCCTCGGGCACCGGCTCGGCCGGACTGCCCAACCTGGACCGCCTGCTGTTCGGCGGGCGGATCCTGTGCGGCGCCCTCGGCAGCGCGCTCGCCGTCGCGGGCGAGGCCATGATGGACTGCGCCGACCTGCCCACCCCGGCCTGAACCACCCCGATCACGACCGAGGGCCACCGCAGATCTCCGGTGGCCCTCGGTCTTTCGTGTGCCGTGGCTCAGGCGACGTCGGCGTTGCCCGCCTTCCACTCCGGCCACGGGATGTTCCAGTCACCGAGCCCGTCGACCCCGGACAGGGTGCCGCCGACGGTGTTCTTGACGATGGTGATGTCACCGCGCTTGGCGTTCTCGTACACCCAGCGCGCGTTGGCCGGGCTCAGGTTCAGGCAGCCGTGGCTGGCGTTGGAGTAGCCCTGCTGCCCCACCGACCAGGGCGCCGAATGGAAGAAGATGCCGCTGTAGGAGATCCGGGTGGCGAAGTCGACCGGGGTGCGGTACCCGGCCGCGGAGTCCACCGCGACACCGTAGGTCGAGGAGTCCATGATGATGTGCTCGAACTTGTCGCCGACGATGTAGACGCCGTTGTCGGTGGGCGTGCTGTCCTTGCCCATCGAGGTCGGCATGGTCATCACGACCTGGCCGTTGCGTTCGACGACCACCTGCTTGGTGTTGTCGTCGGCGGTGAAGATCTGCGCGTCGCCGACGGTGAAGAACGACTGGATGTTGTCCTGGCCGTAGAGCCCCTTGCCCAGGTCCTTGCCGTAGACGTTCACCTCGATGGTCACCTTGGTGCCCGGCGCCCAGAAGTTCTCCGGCCGCCAGCGCACCTCCCGGTTGTTCACCCAGTAGAAGGCGCCCTCGACCGCGGGTTCGGTGGTGATCTTGATGGCGTCCTGCGCGGCGCGACGATCGGGGATGTTCTCGTCGAACTGGATCGCCACCGGCTGACCGATGCCGACCACCTCGCCCTCGCCGGGCAGCAGGTAGGGCTTGGTCTGGTTACCGGGGGAACTGGTGGTGAACGAGAGTCGGGTGGAGTTGGCCCCGCCCAGCCCGATCGCCTGCGCGGTCAGCGTGTAGGTCTTGCCGTAGCCGAGCACCTCGGTGGTCTCCCAGGAGCGGCCGTCGGCGGCGAGCTTGCCCGCGACGGGGGTGCCCTGCGGGTTGGTCAGCGCCACCTCGGTGAAGGTGCCGTCCTCCACCTGGAAGCCCAGCGGCATACCCGGCGAGACGCCGACCTGGCCGTCCTTGATCGCCGAGACCAGCTTCGGCTTCATCAGCTCGGTGATGGGATTGCGATCGATCGCCGCCTCCACCCCCGAGCCCTCCGCCGACGAGCAGGCCGAGACGCCCAGTGCGAGCACCGCGACCAGCACGACCGGAACGAACGTCCGTAGCGACCGAGGTCGCCCCCGCTTCTTACCCATGTCAACCCCGTTTCCGTACCGACGCGATAACCGCCGCGTCGCAGATCCCACCGACTGAATCGTTCGTGCCAACCGCGTCGGCGGGGCGTTCGAGATCGTCGTCCCGTCATTCTGCCAGCCCGCCCGGCCCGGACCAACGGGAAAGCCCCCGCGACACGACCAGTTCACAATCGTTAGATACGTCCGAGGGCCGCCGCCGTTAACAACGCGAAGATCTTCGCGTCGCCGCTGGTCAGAGCCCGATTTCACGTTTCGCCCCCCGGCCTGTTAATGTTTGTTCCGCACCGGAGAGCGGGGCAAGGGAGACACTCCCGGAGCCGCGATCCACAGCAAACCAAGCGCCATTAGCTCAATTGGCAGAGCAGCTGACTCTTAATCAGCGGGTTCGGGGTTCGAGTCCCTGATGGCGCACAACAGACCGCATCCCGGCAGTTATCACAACTGCCGGGATGCGGTCTTTCTGCGTCCGCGCGAACGTCGGACAACGGTCACGATCTCGTTATCGAACGGCCATGGAGTCGGGCCACTGATGCCACTCGCACACCAATTCGGACAGCTTCGAGCTGCGCAAACACTCCTGAAACCCGATTCGGGCAAACTTTTTCTGTGACGCCCACCACTGCGGTAACAGGAGCAAACCCCCTGCATACATAACGATTCCGCATCCCCCGCGGGAACCGACCAAGATCGGCATCGTTTGCCGTTCAGGTCTCGTTCACCCTGCGTTCACCTACCGTGACCATTCTGCAATCAGGTCACAAACGGACCTGCGGTTTGGTTAGAGCGGGAGTACCCAACTTCCGGAAGTTCCAAACAGCGCGTGGTCTCCCCGCAGCCAGCTGTGGAGCACCGTGCGACGCGATGGACAGCCTCGAGCGTCCCACTCCCTGACAGCGTCGCACCTTCCCCATACAGACAAGAAACAACACATCGCCTGACCGGCGTGCGCCGCTGCGTGCGCTGCCGCGATCCACCGTACTCCACACCGGGCCGGTGCTCGCCAGACAGAGATGAAGGAACAGAACAGCAATGCTCAACAAAGACAAGCTCAGCACCGTTATCGGCCGTCGTTCGCGTCGTGAGGCGTTCACCGTGGCGGTCGCCGCGGTCGGCCTGGTCGCCGTAGCCGCGTCCTCCGCCGTCTCCTTCGCCGACGACAGCGTTCCCGAGCGTGCTGCGATGGTCGTCGAGCAGGCGGAGAACATCCCCGCTCCCGCGGCCCCGGCCCTGCAGGCCGCCCCGGCCCCGGCCCCCGAGGCCGCTCCGGCTCCCGCTCCCGAGGCCGCTCCGGCCCCGATGCCGGAACCGGCCCCCAAGACCTACGAGAACAACCTCGACGGCTGGATCCGTGAGGCCCTCGACATCATGGCCGCCAAGGGCATCCCCGGCAGCTACGAGGGCATCCACCGCAACATCATGCGCGAGTCGACGGGTAACCCCCAGGCGATCAACCTGTGGGACATCAACGCGATCAACGGCATCCCCTCCAAGGGCCTGCTCCAGGTGATCGACCCCACCTTCGCCGCGTACCACGTCGAGGGCACCCCCTTCGACGTCTGGAACCCGGTCTCCAACATCGTCGCGGCCTGCAACTACGCGGCCTCGCGCTACGGCTCGATGGACAACGTCAACAGCGCGTACTGACAGCTGCTGACGCACTGAACGCCCGCGCCCCGGTCATCGTCGACCGGGGCGCGGGCGTTCGTCGTAGAATCGCCGACGTGCCAGACAGCGCCGATCAGGCACCCGATCACGCGCATTCCGACGCGGCGACCGCCAGCCGCGTCGTCAAGGCCCGCCGCCTGGCCGCCTACATCTGGGCCCGCGATATCGACAGCACCGAACTGACCACCCTCCCCGCGCCCACCCTGCGCAAACTAGCCCGCGCCGCGGCGACCAACCCACCCAGCACCGACGAGACCTGGCGGGTCGTCGCCGACCTGCTCGACCAGAAAGACGCCTGGGCCACCCGCAACCCCGACCACCCGGCCGCAGTGCGCGCCCACGCCGACGAGAAACTGCTGTGGGTCAAACCACCCGTGCAGCCCTGGGACTAACCGAGGAAGTCGATCAGGACGCGGTTGATCTCGTCGGGGCGTTCGAGGTAGCCGTAGTGGCCGCATCGGTCGATCTCGGTGTAGGTGGCGCCCGGGATGACCTCGGCGACCTCGCGGCCGAAGCGGGGCGGGACCATCTGGTCGTCGGCGAAGCCGACCACCAGGCTGGGGACGGTGATCCCGCGATAGGCCTCGCGGCGGTCCTGTGAGCGGTCCATGCCCGCCTGCGCGCGGGTGCCCGCGGTGGCCTTGCCCGCGGTGAACTCGAAGATGTCGAGCCATTCCTGGGCCTTGGCCGGGTCGGCCAGGGTGTGCGGGGACAGGTTCAGCATCGCCTTGACCGCGGCCGCGTACTCCGGCGGCAGCTGGATGCCCTTGTCGAAGAGGGCCTGCTCGCCCCGGCTCAGCGTGCTCGTCACCGGATGCGGGCGGGCGGTGGCCGCGAAGAGCACCGCCTTGCCCAGCAGCTCGGGTCGGGCCAGCGCCAGTTCGGCGACCACCCGCGACCCCATCGAGGTGCCGACGACGTGCGCGGGCGCGCCGAGGTGCTCGATGAGCGCGGCGGTGTCGCCGACGAGATCGGTCATGGTGATGCCCGCGGCCGACTCGGTGGACGGCGCGATTCCGCGATTGTCCATCGTCGCCACCCGGAATCCGGCCTTGACCAGGGCGGGAACCTGATAGGTCCGCCAGACGCGACCGGGGCTGCCGCTGCCCATCACGAGCAGGACCAGCGGACCGGATCCGGTGACCTCGTAGTTGATCTGGATGCCGTTGAGCGGGACGAGGGGCATATCACTCCTGTTAGCCTGTTTGCTAAAGTTAGAAAACACCTTACCTCCGACGGCAGGACGGGACGCAGCACGGTGCCAGGACTGAGCAGGCCGCTCTATCAGATGAAGGCCGACTTCTTCAAAACCCTCGGCCATCCGGTGCGGATCCGGGTGCTGGAGCTGCTCAGCGAGCGCGAACACGCCGTCTCGGAGATGCTGCCGGAAGTCGGCGTCGAGGCGGCGAACCTGTCTCAACAGCTGGCGATCCTGCGTCGCGCGGGGCTGGTGACCGCCCGCCGCGAGGGCCTGTCGGTGACCTACGAGCTCACCTCGCCCCGGGTGAAAGAGCTGCTGATCGTGGCTCGCGCCATCCTGACCGGCGTCGTCGCCGGTCAGGCGGAACTGCTCGACAATCCTCCCGAGTCCACCGTCGCCTGATCCGGCGCCGCCGAACCGGGCCGACCCGTCCCCCACTGATTGCGTATTTTCTAAACTAGACACCTAGCAAGGTGAGAAGGAGAACATCGTGACCGCGAGCTCCGTGCCCGCGACGGTCCCCACCGCGCATCCGGCCGTCCTGCGCTGGGTCGACGAGATCGCCGCGCTGACCACCCCCGACGCCATCGTCTGGTGCGACGGTTCGCATGCCGAATGGGACCGGCTGACCACCGACCTGGTCGACAAGGGCACCTTCGTGCGCCTCGACGCCAAGCCCAACTCCTTCTGGTGCGTCTCCGACCCCGAGGACGTCGCCCGCGTCGAGGACCGCACCTTCCTCTGCTCCGAGGACCCCGCCGACGCGGGCCCCACCAACAACTGGGTCGACCCCGTCGACATGCGCACCGTGCTCACCGAGCACTACCGCGGCGCCATGACCGGCCGCACCCTGTACGTGATCGCGTTCTGCATGGGCCCGCTCGACGCCGCCGAACCGAAGTTCGGCGTGCAGATCACCGACTCGGCGTATGTGGCCGTGTCGATGCAGATCATGACCCGCTCGGGCACCCCGGTCTGGGAAAAGCTCGGCGCCGACACCGATTTCGTGCGGTGCCTGCACTCGGTCGGCGCCCCGCTGGCCGCCGGACAGGCCGATGTGCCGTGGCCGTGCGACCACACCAAATACATCGCGCACTTCCCCGAATCGCGCACCATCTGGAGCTACGGCTCCGGCTACGGCGGCAACGCGCTGCTGGGCAAGAAGTGCTTCGCGCTGCGCATCGCCTCGGTGCTCGGTCGCGACGAGGGCTGGCTGGCCGAGCACATGCTCATCCTGAAACTCACCTCGCCGCAGGGGAAGACGCACTACGTGGCGGCCGCGTTCCCGTCCTCGTGCGGCAAGACGAATCTGGCCATGCTGGAACCGGCGCTGCCCGGCTGGCGGGCCGAGACCATCGGTGACGACATCGCCTGGATGCGCTTCGGCGCCGACGGCAGGCTCTACGCGGTGAACCCCGAGGCCGGTTTCTTCGGCGTCGCGCCGGGCACCGGCGAGCACACCAACCCCAATGCCGTCGCCACCATCGCGCGCGGCAACTCGATCTTCACCAACACCGCGCTCACCGACCAGGGCGACGTGTGGTGGGAGGGGCTGACGAAACAGCCACCCGCCCACCTCACCGACTGGCGTGGCGACGACTGGGCCCCGGAGTCGGGAACCCCTGCCGCGCATCCGAACTCGCGCTACTGCACGCCGATCGAGCAGTGCCCCTCGGTGGCGCCGGAGTGGAACGACCCCACCGGCGTGCCGATCTCGGCGATCTTCTTCGGCGGACGCCGGGCGAACACGGTGCCGCTGGTGGCCGAGACCTTCGACTGGGCGCACGGGGTGTTCACGGCCTCGGTGCTGTCCTCGGAGACCACCGCCGCGGCGGCGGGCGCGGTCGGTGTGGTGCGCCGCGATCCGATGGCCATGCTGCCGTTCCTCGGCTACCACGTCGGTGACTACTTCGCGCACTGGCTGAAGCTGGGCGCGGCCGCCGATCCGGCGAAACTGCCGAAGATCTTCCAGGTCAACTGGTTCCGGCGCGATGCCGACGGCACCTTCCTGTGGCCCGGCTTCGGTGACAACGTCCGCGTGCTGAAGTGGGCGCTCGAACGCCTCGACGGCGGTGCCGAGGCGCGGTGGACGCCCATCGGGTACGTCCCCACCGCCGACGCGCTGGACCTGTCCGGGCTGAGCGAGGCCGATCGCGCCCTGGTCGAGCGGGCCCTGGCCGTCGACACCGACGAGTGGGTGGCCGAGACCCGGTCCATCGACGAGTGGTTCGCCGGGATCGGTGGCAACCGGTTACCCGACCAGCTGCGCGAGCAGCTCGCCGCGCTGAAGTCGCGTCTGCTCGGCAACCGCTGACCATGCGGGCCCTGCTGCCGACCTGGTCGGCGTGGCAGCCCGCCTTCCGGGCGCCGGGCTCGGATCTGTTGTCGGGGCTGATCGTGGCGCTGGTGGCCTTGCCACTGGCGCTGGGATTCGGCATCAGTTCCGGGCTCGGAGCCGCCGCCGGGTTGGCGACGGCCATCGTGGCCGGTGCGGTCGCCGCGGTCTTCGGTGGTTCGCGCTTCCAGGTCTCCGGACCGACCGGCGCCATGACGGTGGTGCTGGTGCCGATCGTGGCCGAGCACGGCGCGTCCGGCGTGCTGACCGTCGGGTTGATGGCCGGGGTGCTGCTGGTCGGGCTGGCCTTCGCCGGGGTCGGCCGGGCGGTGCGGTTCATGCCCGCCCCGGTGATCGAGGGGTTCACCGCGGGCATCGCGGTGGTGATCGCGCTCCAGCAGTTCCCCGGCGCGCTGGGGGTGTCGGGCGCCGAGGGCGAGAAGGTCTGGCAGTCGGCCTTCGACGCGGTGCGCCGCTTCGTCGCCGACCCGCACCTCACCGCGCCGGTGACCGCGCTGGCGGTGGCGGTGGTGATCCTGATCGGCGGCCGCTACCTGCCGAGGTTGCCGTTCGCCCTGGTCACGGTTGTGCTGGCGACGGTGTGCGCGGGTCTGTTCGATCTGGATCTCGCGCGCATCGGCGCGATCCCGGCCGGGCTGCCCGCGCCGTCGCTGGAATTCCTGCGACTCGACGAGCTGACCACCCTGCTGCTGCCCGCGCTGGCGGTCGCCGCGCTGGCCGCGCTGGAGTCACTGCTCTCGGCCACGGCCGCCGACGCCATGGCGGTGGGCACCCGCCACGATCCCGATCGCGAACTGTTCGGGCAGGGCCTGGCCAATATCGCGGCGCCGCTGTTCGGTGGGGTGCCCGCGACCGGCGCCATCGCGCGGACGGCGGTGAATGTGCGCTCCGGCGCGCGCACGCCGCTGGCCGCGCTCACCCACGCGGCGATCCTGGCCGGGATCGTCTACGGGGCGGCGGGCCTGGTCGCCGATATCCCGATCGCGGCGCTGGCCGGAGTCCTGCTGGCGACCACGGTGCGCATGGTCGAGGCCGCCTCGCTGGCCGCCATCGCCCGTGCCTCGCGCGGGGACGCGGTGGTCATGGCGATCACCTTCGTCGTCACGGTGGCCTTCGACCTGGTCACCGCGGTGGTGATAGGCATCGGCTTCGCCCTGGTCCTCGCCGTGCGCGCGATCGCGAAAGAGGCCGGGCTGCACCAGGTCCCGCTCGACGAGTCCGACCATCTCGGCGAGGAGCACGCGCTGCTGCGCGACCACATCGTCGCCTATCGCATCGACGGCCCGCTGTTCTTCGCCGCCGCCCACCGCTTCCTGCTGGAACTGGCCGAGGTCACCGACGTGCGGGTGGTGATCCTGCGCATGTCGCGCATCACCGCCCTCGACACCACCGGCGCCCTGGTCCTCACCGACGCCGTCCGCAAACTCGAACACCGCCACATCACGGTCCTGTTCTCGGGCCTGCGCCCCGACCACCACCGCCGCCTGAGCACCATGGGCGCGCTGCCCTCCGGCGGCGCGGACAGCGTCTTCCCCGACACCGGCGCCGCCATCGCCCACGCCCGCCACCTGATCCCGACCCACCGCAAACCCCACTGAGCCGTATCCCACCGTCCCGCGGCACTGCTCACGAGGAGCTGGTGGCGGCGAAGTAGGCCGTACGGACTTCGATCTTCGGTGGCGGTGGGAAGTCGGGGTTGCCGGAGCCGAGGGGGCCGACGGCGACCCGCCAGGTGTCCGAGGACGTGTCGATGGCGGTGCGGGCGTCCGACGGTTGCAGGACGACGTCGTGGCCGCCGGAGCAGGAGTAGGCGCCGACCAGGCCGTCGGAGCGACCGCCCCAGGCGCCGCCGACGCGGATGCGGCACTGGCGGCCGTCGGCGAGTTCGAGGGCCCAGGGTTCCGGGGAGTCGGTGCGGCCGATCGGGGTCAGCGGCGGGTCGACAGTGTACTTGCGCAGGGTGCGTTCCCAGGGGTCCGAGGCGCAGAGCAGGGTGACGTTGTCCTGGGTCGGCCAGCAGACATCGGCCGACGCCGCCGACGGGCCGCAGTGGTAGATGCCCGCCGTGGTCGCCGAGCGGCTGGGGACGGCGTCTTCACAGCTCAGCGTGCCGACGGGGTCGGAGCTGGCCAGCGTGAAGCCGTCACGGGGCTGCTTTGTGGCGTCGACCGCGATCACCGTCACCACGGCGGTGGCGGGCCCCGGGCTGGGCGCGGTGTTCGGAGCCGAGGTGGCACCACCGGTCGATCCCGCGCCGCCACCGGTCGGTGCCGTGGCCGGGGCTGGAGTACCGCCCCCGGTCGGCGCCGCGGTGCCAGGCGTCCCACCGGCATTCGGTCCGGCCGACGTGCTCGGCAGGAAGGTCGAACCGGGGTAGTCCAGCGGCTTCGATTCCGCGCACCCGGTCAACACCAGGGCACACGCCGCGCCGATCAAGACCCCGCTGCTACCGATCCGCATGGCCGCCCCTTCGTCCGAACACTCGAACCCCGACGTCTGTGCATCGTCGTCGCGGCCGAACTCGTTAACTCGGCGAACAGGTCCGGTCCGCCGCCGCGATCACCTTCGCCGACAGCGAGCGCAGCGCGGCGCTCTCCTGCTCGGTCAGCTTGTCCACGAACAGGTCCCGCACCAGTTCCACGTGCTCGGGCGCGGCCTGGCGCAGCACCTCGCGACCGCGTTCGGTGAGCGAGACCACCACCCCGCGCGCGTCGTCGGCGGCGGGCGTCCGGTCGACCAGCCCGCGCGCGGCCATCCTGGCCAGCTGCTTGGACAGCCGCGACTTGTCCCAGCGCACCTCGGCCACCAGTTCCTTGGCGCGCAGGCAGCCGTTGGGCGCGGCCGAGAGCGGCACCATGAGTTCGTAGTCGGCCATCGACAGGCCGTGTTCGCTCAGTCCCGCGCTGAGCGCGCCGTCCAGACGCTGGCGCATCTTGATGAACGCCTGCCAGGTCTGTTGCTCCGCCTCGGAGAGCCATCTCGTCACGGGAATGATCCTAGAACGCTTATGGTTGACATGGAAACCAAGATACCGTGCATCCACTCCAGGAGGCGTTCCCCATGCCAGCGATCACCGTCGACGACATCATGGTGCTGCCGCGGCTCCCCCGCCCGGACGTCACCGAAACCCAGCGACCGGTCCGCCGGATCACCGGCGCGCACCGCCAGCGCGAAGGCGCGGGCTTCGAGGTCACCCGCCCGTTCCCGAGCGTGGACCTGCGCTCGGCCGACCCGTTCATCCTGCTCGACCAGATGGGCCCGGTCGCCTACGAGCCCTACGAGGCCAAGGGCGCGCCGTGGCATCCGCACCGCGGCTTCGAGACGGTGACCTACATGCTCGACGGCATCATGGTCCACCACGACTCGCACGGCGGCGGCGGTGTCATCGGCGAAGGCGACACACAGTGGATGACCGCGGGCTCGGGCATGCTGCACGACGAACTGCCCGACGAGAAACTCGTCATCTCCGGCGGCACCTTCCACGGCATCCAGCTGTGGGTGAACCTGCCGCGCGCCAAGAAGTTCGCCACGCCGCGCTACCAGGACCTGCGCGGCAGCGAGCTGACGCTGGTGAGCTCGCACGACGGCGGCGCCCTGCTGCGCCTGATCGCGGGCGAGATCGCGGGCTTCACCGGCCCCGGCTCCACCCAGACACCGATCGCCTACGCGCACGCCTCGATCAGCCCCGGCGCGCAGCTGGAAACCCCGTGGCCGCAACACTTCACGGCGATGGCCTATGTGCTCTCGGGCAGCGGCACCGTCGGCGCCGACCACCGGCCGATCAGCGCCGGACAGCTGGTCGTGTTCGGCGCGGGCGATGCGATCTCGCTCACCGCCGACACCGAACAGCACACCACCACCGGCGATTTCGAGGTGCTGCTGCTGGGCGGCACCCCGCTGCGGGAACCGGTGGTCCAATACGGGCCGTTCGTGATGAATACCAAGGAAGAGATCATCGAGGCCATGGAGGACTTCCAGGCCGGTCGCATGGGCACCATTCCGGCCGAACACCTCACCGGTCGCCGACTGGGCGAATAACCGACCGAGGGTCGCGGCGAACCCGAGCGGCGGCGCGGTTGACAACGGGCGGCCCCGTCACAATTGTGGACGGGGCCGCCCGCCATTCCACGTGTCCGGGCCCACATCCGAACCGCAGCAGACATAGAGGAATTCATGAACGTTCGTCGGCTCACCGTCAGCCTCGCCGCCGTAGGCCTCGGCCTGCTCGTCACCCCCGTCGCCAACGCCGACGTGGTGTCGGGCTCCGCGGGCACCGGCTCTTCCAGCTTCGACTCCCTGCTCGGTGCCACCGGCTCGGCCAACCTGGTCCAGTCCGGCTCGGCGGGCGGCGCCTTCCGCAGCTGCGACGACGCCATCGCGGCCGGGCGCGCGCCCCTGTTCCGCGGCGAAGCGGGCTACTCCCCCCACCTCGACCCCGACGGCGACGGCCTGGCCTGCCCCACGCAGTGACATTGGAGGCTGGCGCCTCGAGGTTTTCGGCCCCTTGGGCCTCGCCCCCGAGCGGCGATACTCCGCCTTCGGCGTTACGTCTCGCCGCTCGGGGGCGAGGCGGCCGAAAACCTGTGGTGATTGCGTAAAAAGAACACCCGATGTGGCTTGGCCGCATCGGGTGTTCTTTTGTTCACCGCATTGTCAGCGGCGGAAGATCTTGATCAGGAGCAGGCCCGCCACCAGGGCGCCCGCGCCGATCACCGTGTATTTGACCTTGGGCTCGTTGAACTTGGCGACCACCATCGCCTTGGTGTCGTCCGCGATCCGCTGCGGATCGGCGCGCACCGCCAGTTCGTCGAGCGTGGTCGCCAACCGGGCGCGCGCGATCTCGATCTCGCGCTCGATCCGGTCGGTGTCGTCCTTGGCCACCGTCACCTCCAGGTAAATGTCTGCTGCTCGCCGACGAGTCTATCCATGCCCCCGACCGGGCCGGTCGGTTACCGTGCGGTGGTGACCGACAACCATCGCCTCTCCCCCGGAGACCCCGCCCCCGATTTCACGCTGCCCGACGCCGACGGCAAGGACGTCTCACTGTCGGATTATCGCGGCCGCAAGGTGATCGTCTACTTCTACCCGGCCGCCAGCACCCCCGGCTGCACCAAGCAGGCCTGCGACTTCCGTGACAATCTCGCCGAGCTCGGCGGCGCCGGGATCGACGTCGTCGGCATCTCCCCGGACAAGCCCGCCAAGCTGGCCAAGTTCCGCGACACCGAGGGCCTGACCTTCCCGCTGCTGTCCGATCCCGAGCGTGACGTGCTCAAGGAATGGGGCGCGTTCGGCGAGAAGACGATGTACGGCAAGACCGTCACCGGCGTCATCCGCTCGACCTTCCTCATCGACGAGAAGGGCGTGGTCGAGGTGGCCCAGTACAACGTGCGCGCCACCGGCCACGTCGCCAAACTGCGCCGCGACCTGTCGGTGTAGTCAGTCGCCGAAACCGGCGATGTACACCTCGTAGCCATCGAGCAGGCGGGCCAGTCCGAATTCGAAATCGGCCCGCTCCCAGTCGATGTCGTCATCGTCGTCGAAGGCGGAGGAGGCGAGGGCGGCCGAGACCGCCGGGAAGCGCCGCGGGTCGAGCACCCTGGCCATCACCGTGGCGTAGTCGTCGCCCTCGTCCACCTCCAGGTCGCGCAGGAACCGCCGCTTGCTGACCACGAACATCGACACGTTCATCACCAGCTGCAACTTCACCGGCATGGGCACCGCGGCCCCGTCCAGCACGCCCAGCGCCGTCTCGAGCCAGGCCATGTTGTTCGGGCCCATCGGCGGCCGGTACATCGGGATGTCCATCCACCACGGATGCCGCCCGATCCGATCGAACTCGGCCAGCGCCCACTGCTCCAGCCCCGCCCGCCACGACGTCCCCGGCGCGATGACCGGCGGCTGCCCGACCATCCGGTCCATCAGCAGGTCGATCAGGGTGTTCTTGCTGTCGACATAGCGGTACAGCGACATCGCGGTGAAGCCGAGTTGCTTGGCGACCCGGTTCATCGACAGCGCCGCGAACCCCTCCGCGTCGGCCACCTCGACGGCCGCGTCCAGGATCTGATCGAGGGTGAGCCCGCGCCGGGGGCCGCGCGCGCCGGACTGCCCGAGCCCCCACATCAGCTCGACCGCCTTGGGTAACGCCGTGTCGCCGGACGTCGTCATCGACTCCTACCTCCTCCGCTCGCCTCGACTCTAGCGGTGACCTCCCTTGCGTCCTGGAACTGCTTACTCTATAAACGAGGTTTATCACATAAACAGTTTCTCGATCGGAGAACTCATGTCCACCGCACCCGCCCTCACCATCACCGGCCTGCGCAAAACCTTCGGCGACCACGTCGTGCTCGACGGTCTCGACCTCACCGTCGCCGCGGGCACAGTCTTCGCCCTGCTCGGCCCGAACGGCGCGGGCAAGACCACGCTGGTCCGCATCCTGGCCACACTCATCCGGCCGGACGGCGGACAGCTCGACGTCTTCGGCCACGACCCGGTCGCCGACGCGGACGAGGTCCGGCGGCTGATCGGCGTCACCGGCCAGTACGCCGCCGTCGACGGCGTCCTCACCGGCACCGAGAACCTGCGCCTGGTCGGCAGACTCCTGCACCTGGACGCCCGCGAGATCCGCGACCGCACCGCCGAACTGCTCGATCGCTTCGACCTCGTCGACGCCGCGGACCGGCCCGTCGACACCTACTCCGGCGGGATGCGCCGCCGCCTCGACCTGGCGATGAGCCTGATGGGCCGCCCGCGCATGGTCTTCCTGGACGAACCGACCACCGGCCTCGACCCGCGCAGCCGCCGCGACCTGTGGACCGCTATCCGTGAGCTCGCCGCGAGCGGCACGACGATCTTCCTCACCACCCAGTACCTGGAGGAGGCCGACCAACTGGCCGACCGGATCGCGGTGCTCGACCACGGACATCTCGTCGCCGACGGCACCGCCGACGAGCTCAAACGCCTGATCCCCGGCGGACACCTGCGGCTGCGATTCGCCGAGCACCGACTGCTCACCGCGGCGGCCTCGGTCGCGCCGGGCAGCCACGCCGACCCGGATCAGCTGACCCTGCAGGTGCCCTCCGACGGCAGCGCCGCCCAGATGAAGCACCTGCTCGACCGCTTCGCCGACCTCGACATCGCCGTCGAACAGCTGACCGTGCACACCCCCGACCTCGACGACGTCTTCTTCGCCCTGACCGGTCAGCCCCGCGCCACCGCGGCCGCGGCCTGAGCACCGAACGAAACGAGAACGCCATGAACGCCCTGCGCGACTCCGCCACCATGCTCGACCGCAATATCCGCCACACCCTGCGCAGCCCCGACATGATGATCATGACGATCGCGCTGCCGGTGATCATCCTGCTCATGTTCATCTACGTCTTCGGTGGCGCGATGAGTATGGGCCGGGGTGCCTACGTCGACTACGTGGTGCCCGGAATCATCCTGCTGTGCGCGGGTTTCGGTGCGTCCACCACCGCCGTGGCGCTGTCCACCGACCTCGCCGAAGGCATCGTCGACCGGTTCCGGGCCATGGCCATCGCCCGCTCGGCGGTGCTCACCGGACACGTCGTGGAGAGCGTGCTGCGCAACCTGATCACCTCGGGGCTGGTGATCGGCGTGGCGATGCTGATCGGCTTCCGGCCGACCGCCGATCCGCTGCGCTGGCTCGGCGTCATCGGGTTGCTCGCCCTGTTCATCTTCGCGCTGTCCTGGCTCGCGGCCGCCCTCGGTCTGCTCGCCCGAAATCCCGAGGCGGCCAACGGCTTCACCTTCGTGTTCATGTTCCTGCCCTATGTGAGCAGCGCGTTCGTGCCCACCGAGTCGATGCCGACCTGGCTGCACGGATTCGCCCAGCACCAGCCGGTGACGCCGGTGATCGAGACCATGCGCGGGCTGCTCATGGGCACGCCCATCGGCACCAGCGCCCTGCTCGCCGTGCTCTGGTGCGCGGGTATCGCCCTGGCCGGATACCTCGGCGCCGGTGTGCTGTTCCGTCGCCGCACCAGGTCCTGACACACGCCGAGGGCCCGCGTCGTGCGCGGGCCCTCGGGCGGTCTCAGTCGGCGGATTGGGACTGTGGCCCCTCCGGGGTGACCGACTGCGCGGGTTGCATGCTCATCGGGATGCCGGTGCCGGGCACGGTCGGCGCGGCCGCCGGGACCTGCGGCACGATCGGCACCGCGGGCTCGAGCGGCAGCGGGTCCTCCTGCGGCGCGTCGCCGTAGAGCTGGGTGGGGTAGTCGAGCGGGAATTCGGCCGGGTCGACCAGCTGCGGGTTCGGCGACACCGTCTCGTACTGCGAGGTGTCCTGCTGCTCGGGCACCGGCGGCACCGCGCCGGTCTCCGCCGACCCGGAGTCGACGGTCTGCTGGATGTCGGCGACCTTCGGCACGACCGGCCCGGCCGGAGCGGCGCCGGGCTCCGAGGACACCGCCGTGTTGTCCACCGCGGTCGTCCCGGTGTTCATCACCGCGTACGACCCGCCCGCGACGAGACCACCCGCCAGCACGCTCGCGGCCGCCGCGACCAGCGCGGTCCCGCGCTTGGAGCGCGGCGCGACGGCGACCGGCACCTCGGTGGCGTCACCGAGCGCCACCAGCGCGGCCCCGGCCGCGGGCGCGAACGGCGCCAACCGACACGGCAACACGGGCACCCCGAACCCGGCGACCGCCTCGCGCACCGCGGGCGCGTCGGCCGAGGAGCCGACCAGCACCACCGCGCCGGGCTTCACCGAGGCGGCGTCGAACTGGTCCCAGGCGGCGGACACGCCCGCGCGCAGGGCATCGGGCGTGGGCGCGCCGGTCTGCGCGTAGGCGGCGAGCACCCGCTGACGGCCCGGGTCGACCAGCGTCATGGCCTGGTAGCCGGGCACCGCCTCGTAGACCAGCAGGTTGTCGAACTCGTCGAGCCAGGTCATCGCGCCCGCCACGAACAGGTGCGCCGATTTCGCCGAGACCAGCGAGGCGGTGTTCCAGTCGCTGGTCGCCAGCCGGGTGACGATCGCGCGGCGCTCGGCGGCGTCGCGGTAACTCACTGCCGCTCCGGCGATCTCGCAGTCGTCGTCGAGTTCGGCGGCCAGCGCGTCGAGGGCGGTGTGCACCGCCGCGGCGACCTCGGCCTTGCCGTCGCCCCCGGCACGCATGGTGCGGCGCAACACCATCCGGTCGGTGAGGGTTCCGCCCGACTCCGCGAACGCGACCGCGTGCACGGCTCCTCGCTCGGTGCTGACGCCGAGGGTTACCACAGATCCTGCTGCCACAAGTCTTGCCTTCCCCTGCGAAACTGTGCGAATCGGTGCGGACCGGGGCCGCACAGGGCCCGCGCGGATGCACGCACGCTCATCTGATGATTCGTCACCGGTCACAGGGCGGATGGGTCGAATTTCACGCGATCGGCGACACGTTGTTGACACGCTGTCGGTATGCGCGTGTCGGGAAGGTCGAGGTACCGCTAGCCTGGATGGGTGGAAGTACACGCGCGGGCCCGGTCCAAGCAGAGCCGTCCGGACCCTGCGCTGGACTTGCAGGACGACCCCCAGGAGCTGATGCCGCGCAAGCGGCCGACCCAGGAGCGCAGCAAGCGCAAGTTCGACGCCCTGCTGCAATCCTCCCGGGAACTGCTGGTCGAGGTGGGTTTCGAGTCGTTCACCTGTGAAGAGGTCGCCCAGCGCGCCGAGGTGCCCATCGGCACCCTCTACCAGTTCTTCGCCAACAAGTACGTGATCGTCTGCGAGCTCAACCGCCAGGACCTCGTCGCGGTCTCGCGGGAGCTGGCCGACTTCCACGGCGAGGTGCCCTCGCTGGACTGGCTGCGGCACATGAACCAGTTCGTCGATCACCTGGCCAACCTGTGGACCACCGATCCCTCGCGGCGCGAGGTGTGGCTGGCCATGCAGTCGACCCCGTCGACCCGGGCCACCGGCGCGCTGCACGAGAAGGAATTCGCCGAGGTGGTCTCGCAGATGCTGCGGCCACTGACCCCGCGCACCCCGCGCGCCCGGCGCACGATGATGGCCGAGGTGCTGGTGCACGTCGTCTACTCGATGCTGAACTTCTCGGTCCAGGACGAACAGTCCAACGCCGACGCCGTCGCCGAACTCAAGCGACTGATGGTCGCGTATCTGCTGGTGGCGGAAAAGGAATCGCGGCAGTCTCGCCTCCCCGAGGATTCTGCCGACGACTGAGAGCGGCACCGGTCGGCATTCGGGCATGCGATAGGTAACTCGCCGGGTTCTGGGCGTTCCCGGCGAGTCACCCCTGTGCTGTCGAAATCAGTTGTCGCGTGCGGGGCTCACACGACCTTCGATGAGGTCGGCGAGTTCACCCGGGTCTTCCAAGACCACCATGGCTGCGGCGGTGTCGCCGTCGTGGGTCAGCGACAGGTGCACCCGCACGCGCGGGAGGAATTCCGCGGCCAGGCCGTGCAGTTTGATGCTCGGCCTGCCCCACGCGTCGTTGACGACTTCGATCAGCGGATACGGGTTGTCCCCGATCTGCGGGCTGCGCGCGAAGCGAGACGATGCCCAGGCTTTGAGCACCGCCTCCTTCGCGGCCCAGCGTGCCGCGAAGCTGCGGGCCGGGTCGGTCTGTTTGCTCTGGCAGTAGCGGCGTTCACCAGCGGTGAAGCTCTCCCTGAGCATCGTCGTCCCCGACCGTTGCAGCTGCTCGGCGAACTCGGAGATGGTCACCAAGTCCAAACCGATTCCGAGAATCGTCACGAAGCGGCAGCCTACGGCGCTTCGCTGGGCTGCGGAGCCGAACCGACCCGGTACACGCCTTCCTCGTCGAGCCGGGCCTGCGGCGCCAGCAGCATGTCGGCCTCGCGCTGCCGAACCTGCTGGGCCGGAGTGCCGTCGGCACCCAGACGACGATCCGCGGGCTTCTCGTAGAGGGCCGCGCCACCGCACATCGCCTCGGCGAAGCGCTGCCGCCCGGCGAGCTGACGCGCCTGCGCCCGCTCCTGGTATTCCGCCCGCGCCGCCGGGGCGATGGCGGCCAGGAACGCCCGCGGATGCACCACCGCCAGCAGCCCGGAGACGTGTCCGAAGCCCAGCGAGGTCACCAGACCGGCCTTGAGCCCGAACTTCTCGCCGAAGCGCAGCGGCTCGCGCGCCCACACCAGGTGCGGGTAGGCCTGCATCTTCTCGTCGACGCAGTCCAGGCTCCGGTTCGGCGGCACCACACCGTTTTCCAGCACCTGGCACAGGCCGATGAGCTGGAAGGCCGCCGCGCCGCCCTTGGCGTGACCGGTCAGGCTCTTCTGCGAGACCACGAACAGCGGCGCGCCCTCGCTGCGCCCCAGCGCGCCCGCGAGCCGCTCGTGCAGCTCGGACTCGTTGGGATCGTTGGCGGCGGTGGAGGTGTCGTGCTTGGAGATCACCGCGATGTCGTCGGGGGTCACGCCGAGCTTGCGCAGTTCGGCCGCCAGCCGCGATTCGCGACCGCCGCGACCCGCGCCCAGCGCGCCCAGGCCCGGTGCCGGGATGGAGGTGTGCACGCCGTCGGCGAAGGACTGCGCGAAGGCGAGCACGCCGAGTACCGGCAGGCCCATCTCCACGGCCACGTCACCGCGGGCCAGCAGCACGGTGCCGCCACCCTGCGATTCCACGAACCCACCGCGACGGCGGTCGTTGGCGCGGGAGAAGTACCGGTCGCTGATGCCCTTGGCGCGCATGGCCGCCGAGTCCGCGGTGGCCGACATGTCACCGAACCCGACGATGCCCTCGATGCCCAGGTCGTCGTAGCCACCGGCGACCACGACCTCGGCCTTGCCGAGCCGGATCTTGTCGACGGCCTCCTCCACCGACACCGCCGCCGTGGCGCACGCCGCGACCGGATGCACCATGGCGCCGTAGCTGCCGACGTAGGACTGCACCACGTGCGCCAGCGCCACGTTGGGCAGCGCCTCCTGGAGGATGTCGTTCGGGCGCGGCTCGCCGAGCAGGTTGTCGACGTAGAGCGAGCGCATCGAAGACATGCCACCCATGCCGGTGCCCTGGGTGTTGGCCACCAGGCTCGGGTGCACCCAGCTCATCAGCTCTTCGGGGCTGAAGCCCGCGCCGACGAACGCGTCCACGGTGCAGACGATGTTCCACAGCGCGACCCGGTCCACCGAGGCGGCCATGTCGGCGGAGACACCCCAGATGGTGGGGTCCCAGCCGGTCGGGATCTGACCGCCGACCACGCGCGACAGCTTCGCCTTGCGCGGCACGCGGATCTCGGTGCCCGCCTTGCGCGTCACGGTCCAGTCGCCGGAATCGGCCACGGGCGTGATCACGGTGTGCTCGGGGTCGGCGCTGTGGAACGCGCGCGCCTCGGCCTCGTTGGCGACGGTGAAGCTCAGGTCCTGGTCGAGGAACACCGAGGTGAGCAGCGGAGCGGCGTTGTCGAGCATGGCGCCGTCGTCCTCGTAGCGGCGCACACCGCAGCGTTCGACGACGGTGTCGTGGTAGCGCTCGGCCAGCTCCGCCTCGGGCACGAAATCCCCGGATTCGACGTCGTACCAGCCCGGCTTGGGATCGTTCTCCCAGCGGATCAGCCCGGTGGTCCAGGCCAGTTCGAGCACACCGGCGGCCGAGAGCTTGTCCTCGACCTCCATCTCGAACCGGGTCCGCGAGGACCCGTACGGGCCGAGTTCGGCCGCGCCGACGATGACGACCATCTCGCTGAGCTCGGCGGTCACCTCACCCCATTCCGGCACCGGCAGCGCCGAACTCATGGTCGGCGGGGCGGGCAGCGCGGCGATGGTGGCGGCGGCGACCGCCTCTTCCTCGCTCGCGGCCGCAGCCTCCTGCGCCTGCTTGGCCAGCGCGGGCAGGTCCAGCTTGACCCGGGCCAGGCCACCGGTGAGGTCGATCTGCTGCGGTCCGGCGGCGGTCACCTGACGGGCCCGCGCGGTGCACCACTTGAGCAGTTCGGCGGCCATCTCGGTGGTCGACCAGGTGTGCACCCCGGCCTTCTCCACGGCCTCGACCATCGGATCGTTGTGGCCCATCAGCCCGGTGCCGCGCACCCAGCCGATCAGCGCGTGCACCAGCGTCACCCGGTCGGCCCAGGACTTCTCGGCCCGCCACTTGGTGACCACCGCGTCCAGGGCGGCCTTGGACTCGCCGTAGGCGCCGTCGCCGCCGAACAGGCCACGGTTGGGCGAACCCGGCAGCACCACATGCAGTTTCGCGTCCACATCGTGGTCGGCACCGAGGGCCGAGAGGCCACCGATCAGCCGTTCCACCGACCAGAGCAGGACCCGCATCTCCATCTCGGCCCGGGCGCCCGCGTCGTTGAGGTCACCGGCCACGCGCGGCGCCGCGAACGGCAGCAGCAGCGTGGGGGTCATGGCCTCCTTGGTCTTGATCTTGGCGCCGCCCGCGTTGTCGACCTGCTCGGTGCCGACCCACTCGATCAGCGCGTCGAGGTCGCCGTAGGAGGCCATGTTCGCCGGGACCACCCACAGCGCCGCGCCGTGGCGGGCGTTGGCGCGGTAGAGCGAGCGGTAGAACCGCAGCCGCTCGTCGTCCAGGCGCGAGGTGGTGACGATCACCGTGGCACCACCACCGAGCAGCTTGCCGGTGACGGCCGCGGCGATGGAACCCTTGCTGGCCCCGGTGATCACGGCGATATCGGTGGACCACACGCCGGGCTCGGAGGTGTCGAGCGCGGCTTCGGCGATCTGACCGTAGACCCCGGCCAGCACCGAGCGGGCCTCGTGCATGGCCCGCTGACGCCACCAGCCCGCCTGCGCGGCCACGGCTTCGCCCGCGCCCACATAGCCGGTGATCGGCAGTTCGGCGGTGGTGGCGTCGTCGCCGAGCCACAGGTTGGCGAGGTCCTCGCGGGCGGTGGCCCAGCGGTCGTCGATGAGCACGGCCTTGCGGGCGTCGAACGCCGGGGCGACCAATCGCGGCCAGTCCGTGCCGAGTTCGGCCGAGACCAGGTCGACGAGGGTATCGGGCGTGGCCTCCGGCGCGCTCACCTGCTCGCTGAGGCCGAGCTGTTCGAGCACGACCCTGGCCGCGGTGGCGAGCACGCCGTCGCGTCCGGTGATCTGCTCGGTGAACTCGCCGAGCGCGGCCGCGTCGACGGTGCCACCGGCACCACCTCCGGCGGCGGGCAGCGAGACCGCGACCCCGCGCCGGGCCGCCACGGCCTGCACGGCCGCGTCGATGGCGGCGTCGACCGAGGCGGCGTCGCTCAGCGCGCCACCGGCGAGTCCGCCGAGGTCACCACCGCGCACGCTGGCGCCCTCCCGGGTGCCGAGCGAGACCTCGGCGGTGACGTGGCTGGCCCAGCCGTCACCCAGTTCCCAGGTCTTCTTGACCCGCTCGGCGATGGCGGCGGGCCGCTTGCCGGAGGGGCCGAAGACCTTGCGCAGGTGATCGCCGATCGCGTCGGTGAGGACGGTGCCGAACGGCTTGTACGTACGGGCCAACCGCTCGACGGTGCCCGCGAGCGCGCCCATGTCGGCGTCGGCGGCACCGTCGATGGCACCCAGCGACAGCTCGGCGCCGAGGTCGACGAGCAGCTGGTTGCGCCGCGAGGACACACCGTCGCACAGGCCCTCGATGGTGTCGACCGGGCCGATCTGGTCCAGCCGCAGCTTGGTCCACAGCGCGATGAGCACGCGGGTGGCGTCGGCGGCGGTGAAGGCGATGTCGTCGGGACGCGGGCCACCGGTGGCGACCGGCGCGGCCGCGGCGACCGGGGCAGCGGCGGGTGCGGCGGCCTCGGTGGCGGGGGTCTCGTCGATCTCCTCGACCGGCGCGGGATCGGTGTCGGTGGCGTAGACGACCGCGGCGTCGCGCTCGACATTGACCACCTCGACCGTGGCCGCCCCGAAGGCGGGCAGCTTCAGCGTCTGCGAGGCCAGGTTCGCCACGGTCGGAGTGGCACCCAGACCGATCTCGACGAACCGCTCCACGCCGAGCCCACCGTGCGCGGGGTCGCCGAAGAGCAGGTCCTGGGTCTCGATCCAGCGCACCGGGCTGGCGAACTGCCAGGCCAGCAGCTCGATCAGCACCACCCGGCACAGTTCGGCACCGCGCTGGGCCCAGCTGTCGAAGTCGGCCAGCACGGCGGCCAGCGGCTCCGAGGGCACGAGTTCGGCGATCTCGGTGAGGAATTCGCGGGTCAGCGAGAACGGGCGCGGCACCAGGTTCGGGATGTAGCGCCCGACCAGCACCTCGGGGTCGATCTCGGTCGGCAGCAGCTGCTCGAGCTTGTGCCGGAACTCCGGGACGCCGTCGCGCAGCACCGAGGAGTGGAACGGCACGTCGATACCGGGCACCAGGATGAAGGCACGCTTGCCACCGAATTCCGCACGGCGCCGGTCGATCTCGGTCTCCAACGCCTCCAGCCCCGCGACCGTGCCCGCGATCGCGTACTGCGAGCCGCGCAGATTCAGGTTGACCACCTCGAGGAACTCCCCGGCGGCCCGCCCGACCTCGGCGACGAACTCGATCACCTCGGCGTCGGGCAGCCCGATCTGCGAGGGCCGGATGGCGGCCATCCGGTAGTCGCTGCGGCCCTGCGCGTCACGCGGGACCAGCTCGTGCATGGCCGAACCACGCTGGAACACCACCTCGAGCACGGCCTCCAGCGGCAGCACCCCGGCCACGGCGGCCAGCGCGTTGTACTCACCGACCGAGTGTCCGGCCAGCATGGCGCCCTCGACGAAGGCACCGGCCTCGCGCAACTCGGCCACCTGCGCGACACCGAGGGTCGCCATGGCGACCTGGGTGAACTGGGTCAGGTGCAGCACGCCGTCCGGGTGCCGGTGCTCGACACCACGGGCCTTGAGGTAGGTCGGGTTGTCGCGCACCACCGCCAGGATCGAGAACCCGAGGGCCGCGCGGGTGTGCGCGTCGGCACGCTCCCAGACTTTCTTGGCCGCCTTCGAGCGGGTCAGCGCGTCCAGACCCATCCCCTTGCGCTGGATGCCCTGGCCCGGGAAGGCGTAGACGGTCTTCGGGGCGGCGGTGCGCCCGGTCGCGGTCATGACCAGGTCACCTTCGACGCGGCAGGAGACCTCCACGATCTCGCTGCCCGCGTCCACCGCGATCCGCTCCACCCGCACGTCCACGGTCGCGCCGGGGCGGACCATGCCCAGGAACCGGGTGGTCCAGGCCATGAGAGTGCGTGCGGGAACGGAGCTTTCGGGATCCACCGCGACGACCGCGTGCTGGGCGGCGGCCGAGAGCCACATGCCGTGCACGATCGGGCTGCCGAGTCCGGCCAGCTTGGCGGCGGCCTCGGAGGTGTGGATCGGATTGTGGTCACCGGAGACCGCGGCGAAGGCGTGCATGGCGCGCGGGGCGGCCATGGTGACGTCGCGACGGCGCCGCCGGGGCGTGTCGGTGGCCTTGTCGGAGACCGCACCGGCCGCGCGCGGCGGATCGGTGAGTTCACCGGCGCCGTTGCGTCCGCGAATCGCGAAGCGCTCCACCAACCGAGCCAGCGGGGTCGGCTCGAGACCCTGGTCCAGGATCAGCCCGACCGAGACGGCCACCTCGACCACGCGGCCCATATCGGTGTCGACCACGTCGCCACCCTCGGCCCGCACCACGAGAATGCTGGTCTCGGAGGGCAGTTCGTTCAGCAGCTCGATCTGATGATCCAGGTGCACCAGGTCGAGCATGCCCTCGATCACCGAGCCGCCCGCCGGGGTGCGAGCCGCGCCGAGCACCGCGAACACCGCGGGCCAGCACGCGCCGACGAGCACGTCGGGCGCCGTGCGGCCGAGGGTGCTCAGCGTGGCGGGCAGACCCGAGCCGGTGACTCCGGCGTGGTCGGCCACCAGATCCGGCGTCCAGGCCAGGTTCAGGTGCGCCGCACCGGCTTTCACCTCGGGCAGCGCCTGCCCGGCGGCCACCCCGAGCAGCGCCGACATGGCGGCCTCGGCATCGGCTTCGGTGATCACCGGCGCGCCACCGGAGTACACGCTCACCGGCACGGTGATCCGGATGGTCACCGCGTCGCGGCCCAGCAGCGGCACCGCCAGCTCGACATAGCTGAATTCCGCTTCGGGACCGGTGGTTTCGGTCAGCGTGGCGCCGGTGCGCGGATGCACGGCGCTGTCCTGCTCCACGACCCACTCGGTCAGGTCACCGAGGCGGTGCACCGGGTTGACGGTGGTGCGCCCGGCCCACTGCACGTCGGGCGCGGCCAGCACGGTGTCGATCGGACCAGCGACCACTCCGGCCACACGGCGCGCGTCGACCGGCGCGGGGGTCGCGCCCTCGGCGACCAGCGCCTGAGCGGTGTCGCGCTCGAACCGGTCGAGCAGCTCGCCCACCGGCTCGTCGACACGGGTGATGCCCGCGACCGCGACGGTGCCCGGGATGACGCACACCTGATCGGCCGAGTAGCGCGGATCGTGGGCCTGCCACAGCGAATCCGAACGCCACCAGCGCCGCACGTCGGCGTCGACCACCGGCACGAAGTTCACCGGCTTGCCCGGCGTCTTGCACAGCGACACGAAGAACGGCACGTCGGCCGGGTGCAGCACGGTGTCGGCGACCGCCGGGTACTGCTTCTTGAGCGCGCACAGCGCCTGCACCGGGTGCTCGAAGGCGTCGTCGTCGGCGAAGAGGGTCTCGATCTCGCCGCTGTCGGCCGGGTGCAGCCGGGATTCGGTGCGGCGCATCATCTCCGCGAAGCGATCGCGCCAGCTGATGTCGAGCCAGTCCGAGCGGGTGGCGTCGAGGATCGCCTCGCCGATGTCGCTGCCGCAGTCGAAGGAGATCGGCACCTCACTCGACACCGCCAGGGACACATACCGTTCCAGCCACTGCTGGTAGGTCATGGTGGCCACGTCACCGAAGTACGGCTTGGCGGTGGCGTCGAGCGCGGCGATGATCTCCGCGCGGCGGCGCGCCACGGCCTCGGCGTCCCCGGCGACCTCGTCGAGCAGGCGGCCGGTGCGCGAGGCGGCGTTGTCGATCTCGTGGATGTCGGCGCCGAGTTGGCTGCGGCCCGAGGCCATCCCGCCGCGCGCGGTGCCCGCGCCGACCCAGTCCGGGGTGCCGGGGGTGTCGACGAGCAGCTGCTTCACCTCGGGCGCGGTGGTCGCCTCGAGCGTCGCCATGGCCGCGGTGCCGACGAGCACGCCGTCCAGCGGCATGGCCGGGTAGCCGTGCCGGGTGGCCCAGCCGCCGGTGAGGTAGTCGGTGGCGCGCTCGGGCGTGCCGATGCCACCGCCCACGCAGACCACCACATTGGTGTGTTCGCGCAGCTCGGCGTAGGTGGCCAGCAGCAGGTCGTCGAGGTCTTCCCAGGAGTGGTGACCACCGGCCTTGCCGCCTTCGATGTGCATGATCACCGGGTAGTCCGGCACCGCGTCGGCGATGCGCAGCACCGCGCGGATCTGCGCGACGGTGCCCGGCTTGAACGCGACGTGGCTGATGCCCGCCTCGCTCAGCTCACCGATCAGCGCCACGGCCTCGTCGAGTTCGGGAATGCCCGCGGTGACGATCACGCCGTCGAGCGGGGCGCCCGCCGCGCGCGCCTTCTGCACCAGTCGCTTGCCGCCCAGCTGCAGCTTCCACAGATACGGATCCAGGAACAGCGAGTTGAACTGCACCGCCCGACCCGGCTGCAGCAGCGTGCGCAGCTCGGTCATCCGGTCGGCGAAGATCTGCTCGGTGACCTGTCCGCCACCGGCCAGCTCGGCCCAGTGCCCGGCGTTGGCCGCCGCGGCCACGATCTTCGCGTCGACGGTGGTGGGGGTCATGCCCGCCAGCAGGATCGGCGACCGCCCGGTGAGCTTGGTGAACGCGGTCTCCACGACCACCCGCCCGTTGGGCAGCCGCACCGGCTTCGGCGCGAACGCCGACCACGGCGTCGACGGCGCGGGCGCGGCGCCCGGGGTGAGCAGGCTGCGCAGCCCGGGGCGGGTGGCGGCGGCGATCACGCCGACCCCGGTGCCCTTGAGCGAACCGCCGGTCACCCGCGACAGCAGGTCGCCGGGGCCCAGCTCCAGAATCCACCGCGCGCCCGCCTCGACGACGGCGTCGACCGTGCCGACCCAGTCGATCGGGTCCACCAGCACCTGCTGGGCGAGGGCGGCGGCGAACTCGGCGTCGAGTTCGCACTGCCGGGCCCAGCCCGCGACCAGGTCGACCGTCTCGGCCAGCGCCGGATGATGGAACGCCACGTCGACCGGCACGTCCTCGAACACCGGCGCGAACACCGCACCGCCACGCACCTTGGCCTCGCGCTCACGCGTCTGCTCCTCGGCGCGCTGCGCGCACCGCGCCCGCACCCGGTCGAGCTGCGCGGGGGCACCCGAGAGCACCACGCGCCGACGCCCGTTGCGGATCGACAGCACCGCCGCGATCGCGGGGTCGACACCCTCGGCCACCTCGGCGACGATCGCGCGCAATTCCTCCGGATCGACGTTCGACACCGCCACCATGGGCGAACGCTCCCCCACCGGCATCAGCCCGCGCCGCCGCGCGACCAGCCCGGCCGCCGCGCCGACGAGCTGGGCGATCGCCAGCAGCTCCGCGTCACGCGCACCGGCCGCCTCGACCGCCGCGGCCGCGAACAGCCCCTGCGAATGCCCGATCACCGCGAGGGGCGCCGTCTCGGCCGGGTCAAGCCCCTGCAACCGCAGCGCGCGCGTGGCCGCGAGCTGGGCCAGCAGCACGCCGGGCATGGAGACCGCCGCCGAGCGCAGCACCGCGTCCGCGGGCGCCGAGGACGGCTCGTCCGGTTCGTCGAGCTCGCTCTCCAGTACCCACCCCATGGGATCGAAGCCGCTGGGACGCACCACCAGCAACTGCGCGGCGACCGGCTCGATCAGCGCCGCGGCCTCGCGCACCAGCGCGGTCAGCTCCGGCTCGAGCGCACTGTCGCGACCGATCTCCTCGAGCTCCGCGAGCCACCGCGCGCCCTGTCCACCGAACGCCAGCGCGTATCCCACTCCGTTGCGCAGCTGTTCCAGCAGCGACACCCGGGCACCCAAGACCTGCCCGGATCCTGTTCCGAGCTCGGCGCTCTCGTTGATCGTCAAGACGCTCGACTTCCTTCTCCTGGCGCTCCGCCCGCGACGGCACGCACACGTATCCGGCAGCCCTTCGGGCCTATTGGGAGCCACGATCGCACAAAATCATGAGGAAAGCCTCACGTTTCCCCCCGCCACAGCAGCTACCCCCGAGTATTTTTCGCACGCCCGTACCACTTCAATCTGAAACATGACCCCGCCTCATGTTTGAACCCGCAGGTGAGACCCCTCGCCACCATCCGGAAACATGAGCGCCCCTCACATTGACCTTTACCGAATCGTTATAACCCCAGGTAGTGTTACCCACCGGTACGCCACGCCGCCGCGACGCTTCGCGTAGCCGGTTTTGCCCGGTAGAGTTTGGACGGTCGTACACATCCAAGCGCGAGTGGCGAAATTGGCAGACGCGCCAGATTTAGGTTCTGGTGTCCACGGACGTAGGGGTTCAAGTCCCCTCTCGCGCACAGATTCACGGTAGATATGCCGCATTCACGTGCCGTGTGTTCGAGCGCACTCGAACACACGGAGGTGACCTGGGAAATGCGCTCCCACCTGCACGAACTCCTGGCAGATCTGCCAGGATCCATCCCCGACCCGGCCGGACTGTGAACGCGGCACAAGCCGGGGCGGCGGTGGTGGTGGTTGCCCACAGTTTCCCCATGCGCCACTCGAACAACCGATCCGTAGCCCACAGCCGAAGACGCCGGGGCCAGACCCGATCCCCGATGGGGGGCTGCTGCGGGATCGGGTGACAGTGGCACCTACCCAGCAGCCCTACCGTTCGGCTCCGCGGTTTCCGCCCCTCGCACAGCCAGCCATCACTACGAACTACCGCGAGCCAGTAGACACGCCAAACCCAGTAGCTGTTCAGGTTGCAGTTTAGGTATCATCTCACCATGACGGACCGACCGCCCTACCCACGCGCGCCGCTGGCGTTGGTCGTCCTCGAGGTCAGGCATCCTCATGCGCCTGAACTGGATGCCGACGCCACCCGAGCGCTCAAGTCCGCCCTGTCGAATCACGCCCCGATTCTCAAGACAAGCGAGGTGGTCGAAGTCGAGTTGCCCGCTGGGAGCAGGCGCGTCACCAGCTTTCCCAAGCTGGTCGCCCGCGACAAGCGCACCAATGTGTCGTTCAAATCAGATTCGTTCACTATCGAAACAACCCACTATCGCGGCTGGCAACACTTCCGGACGTTGGTGCGCGATGTTGCTGCGGTGCTCAAGCAAGTCGCACCTGTCGACGGGGTGGAGCGAATCGGACTCCGCTACATCGATGAGGTCCGCGTGCCGGATGCGAGCCCGGTCGACTGGTCACGCTGGATCTCCCGGTCTCTGCTAGGACCAAGTGACCAGTCCACAGCAGCCGGACTATCAACGCGGCAACAGCAGTGCACCATTCAGTACAACTACAACGCTGACCCGAATCGCTCGTACACCCTGCGATACGGCTCGGGTACCGGACAGATGTTTCAATCGAACAGTGACCTGATCCGGGCATCGGCGACCCCCGCCGACGAGTTCTTCTTGATCGACACCGACGGTGCGTGGAGCGACGCTTCAGGTGGCATCCCCGAGTTTCGGGTCGATGAGCTGATCGCCGAATGCGACCGGATCCACGCGCCAATCAAAGACCTGTTCGAGTCATTGATCACCGATGATCTCAGGAAGGTGTTCGACGATGAGTAGGGATCCATCGCCAGGCACCGGCGGCTATCTCTACGAGCTGCCAGAAATCGCCAGAACGCGAACCGGTGCCGAAGTCGCCAGCGATGCCGATATATTGCACCGTCAGGTACGCGAACTGCACGGTGCAACCGGTCAGTTCCGACAAGAGTCCCTTCTCGATGCGTTGGAGGACAGGCGCAACGCCGAGTCTCGCAAATCGCCCACAACTATTCTCGATGAGCTGTCCGACTTTGGGTTTGCATGGCGTGACATCGCACGGATCACACAGGTCAGCGTTGCCTCCGTCACCAAGTGGCGCCGCGGCGAAGGTGTAAGTGAACCGAGCAGGCGGCGCCTGGCCGAGTTGCTCGCGTTGGTCGCCATGCTGCGTGACCGCATGATCGAGGAACCGGTCTCGTGGCTGGAAATGAGGCTTCGGTCCGAAGTCGCGCTGAGGCCACTCGATCTGCTGATTGGGGGCCGTGCCGAACTCGTATTGGAACTGGCAAGCGACTTCACGGACACCCGCGCGATTGAGCAGGCATTCGACGCTTTCGACCCAGAATGGCGAAACACACGGACCGATGACGGATTCGAGGTCTTCGTTGCCGAGGATGGAATAGCAGGAATCAGACCGAAGAACTGAGGCGTGCGCGTGACCGTGAAAACGCTCGAAACCCCGGATCGTCACACTGATCTGTATGAAATGCGCTCAACCGATGTCACAGAGTTTCGACCATATTTCACCGGCGATATTTTGGAGTTTCCGGATGCCTCACGGGCGATACTCGTTCAGCACCCTTGCGCGCTCCGCAACGGTGTGGAGCTTCTTCCGAATCTGATGACCGTTCGAGTTGTCGAGGCGTCCGGAAAACCGCGATCGGACTGGCATAAAGAATCACCAAAGCTGATGCCACTCCCCGAATTATTGCCAGAAACGTTTCATGTCGCCAGGTTCACGGATCTGTCAATCACCCCCAGCAAGCAAATCGAGACCAGCACCAGGATTGCGATCCTCTCAGCATTCGGAGTCAATCTCTTGATGCAGCGGTGGGTATACCACAACACCCGGGTAATCATCCCAACCCATACCTTTGACGAACAAATGATCGGGCCGTCACTCGAAGCCGATCTTGCCTGCGAGTGGCGCGAAGAGAACCTCGACGTAGAGCCCAATCGCGCCCTCACTGAATTCGGACAGTGGCTGGACTCGTCCGATACCGACGGCCAGCCGTCGTGGCGTTCACGCCTGCCGATTCGGCAGGCACATAGCGTCATTCGCCGGGCGATGCGCGCCCATCTGCGCGACCGCTGAAAGCGTGGGCAGCGAGCTGGTCCGGATACGCAAGGCTCGTCGGACAGCTGGACAATACGAGTCGAGCATGCCAAACAGCAGTAGGCGGCCAGCACTGCTCAAAGATGCTTGACGCCGCGGCGACCGTGCGGGGCGGTTCGCGCGGCCACCCCCGATCGACCCGAGGATCTCGGTAGCCTGCTGCTGCGCCAGCCGCCGCCCGAAGTCGCGCGCGCCGGTGACCTCCGCCGCCGACTCCACCGCATGGATCACCGACGAATAGGTGACGAACGGGTCGAAAGCCCTGCGTCCCCGGACCGAATCCCGACGCGGTCCAGCAACACCTCAGTGATCGCACTGGCGGGCCGGGAACATCAGATCGAATATAAACCCATGACTAGACGCTTCTCAGTTGCCCATGTTCTGCGTGTCCTGCCGAGGGCACGAACCTGCGACTCACAAAGGGACCCGGTCTCGATGCCGGGTTGCAGCTTGTCGCCACCGAGGTCAGTCGAGCCAGCGCGGTAGCGGTTCACGGGCAGTCAGCCAAGCCTCGGGTACGCCGGTGCCGGATGCGGTCCCGGTGTAGGTCGCCACGACTCCCCCGACGATCGCGCAGGTGGTATCGATGTCACCGTCGGCTTCGATACAGGCAGCGATCGCGGCCGGGTAATCGTCGAGATGCGTTGCCGCGGCCCACAACGCGAACGGCACCGTGTCCTGGGCGGTCACCCTGGATCCATTACCGAGCTCACGGACGGCCTCGGCGAGGGTTGCGCCGAGCAGGTCGCGTGCGCGGCGGACACCGGATGTCGTCTGGCTGGGTTCGAGAGGATCCGTGACCGCGGCGAGGAACGCTGTCGGGGTGGGCAGATTACGGGTTCGGCGGGCGTGAGCGGCCTGTTGTGCGGCGAGGGCCACCGCGACCGCCCCGACCACCCCGTCAGAATGAGTGTGCGTGACCTGCGCGGTCCGGATCGCTTCGGTGACCGCCCGTTGTGGATCATCCACGTAGTACGCCCCTAGCGGAGCGACTCTCATGGCCGCGCCGTTACCGCAAGAACCCTGACCGTCGAACGCGGCCGTGGCGGTCTCACGCCAGTGCTTCCCGTCGCGGATACGCCGAAGGGTCGTAACCGTCGCGTGCCCATAGTCACGTTCCGGCGAGAACCGGCGCGCGAACCCCACGGCCAACCGATCCTGATCGATGCGCTGGTGGCGGCGGAGTTCGGCGACCACGCCGCACGCCATCTCGGTGTCATCGGTCCAGTCCCACGGTCCCGGTGGCGGATTGCCCGCGCGCAGACCGGGCAGGGAACGGCCCATGATGAAGAACTGCGCGCCCAGCGCATCGCCCACCGACAGTCCGTCGAGCGAATCGCGCATCAGTTGCTCGCGGCTGACCGTCCGGCTTCGGCGCCACCTCCACCCGGTCACGACGTGATCGGGTTACCGACGGGGTCGAACACGCGGTGCCCGTCGGGGGCGAGCCAGAAGCCTTCGCTGTCGCGCAGGTAGACCAGCGCGCCGTTCGCGTCGCGCCATTCACTGCCGTCAGGGGAAACCGTCCAGTTCTCCCGCTCGGTGCCCGACCAGCTGTCGTCCTTGATATGGGTGACGTTGCGGGGGGCGGTGGGATCGAGCGCGCGCCGCCGGACACCGGCGCGCATTTCCTCGAACGCGGCCAGTTGCCGCGCCGCGCGTTCGTACTCTTCGTCGTGGGGGATCGTCATGACGCTCGGTTACCTCTCGACCATCTGGACCACGACCCGACCGGTCTCGGGATCGTAGAACTTGTTGTGCACGACGAATTGCGTGTTCGACGGGAACAGTACTTCGTCGTCGGTACCGAAGGGCATGCCCGTGTCCGGGTCGGAGTAGGTCCGCCCGTTCTTGGACACGATCTGCATCTCCACGTTCCGATTGTTCGCGAAGACATCGGACACACCATCGGGCTTGTTCGAGGTGGACATGAACCCGGGTTCGGTCCACGGTTTGCCCGGTTCGAGCCCGGCGAGTTCTTCCGGGGTCATGTTGATGTGCCGCACCACCGGGCCCTCGTGTTTGGGCAGCTTCGCCAGCTCGTTGTTCAGGTCGTCGATCTGGCGTTGCTGTTCGGGAGTCGGGGTGTCGCCGCGGCGCAGCACACCGTTGAGGTCGGTGCCGCGGGAATCGGACGGCCCACGCGCGAGGACTTCGCGGCCTTTCGGGTCCAGGGTGTCGGGGGCCAGTCCGTTTCGACGGGCCGGACCGTTCTTGGCGCGCAGATCGAGCAGTCGCTGCATCTCCTTCTTGTGATTGGCCCAATCGGGCACGTTGGTGAATCGGCGGACCAACCCGGTGTTCTTGAACACCGCGATCAACGGCCGGATCTTCGGGGCGTACCTGGCCACGATGTGAGCGACCCGCGCCGCGAGGATCACAGCACCACCGGCGGCGGCGAGACCGAACGTGACCACCGAGGACATGACCGTGATGGTCGCGGTGACCACCATCTCCACCGCGATGTCTTTGGCCATGTCGATGAGGAACTGCTCGATGGCCTCGCGCATCGTGACCAACGCGCTGCGATGCTCGTCGACGCTGGCGCCGACTTCGGCGAACCCGGACACGACATCGTCAGCGGCGGCCTTCAGCGCCCGGATGTCCTCGTCGATGGAGTCGTAGTCCTCCGCGGTGATCTCGGCGAACAGACCAGCGATCCGGTGGAGTTCGGTGACGAACCCGGTCACCGCCTCGTTCGTCGACAGGTTCTTCCACAGGGTCGCCGCGTTGGCGAGCTTCCCGGTATCACCATCGGGAACAGTGATACCGACCTCGGAGGCCAGCCCGATCGCCTCCGACAATCCGCTGCCTGGCCCGCCCGCCGAGGGCAACGGCACCCTGCACACCGCCATCAGTTCGGCCGGCATCTGCGGCTTCGCCGGTAGCGCGGCACCGAACTCCGTGGTGGCGAAGTAGTCGCCGAGTTCGTGGTTGTAGCCGAGATCCATGAGTACTCGGCCGTAGGCGTCGGCGGCGGTGGCGACCTGACGCACCGAATTGATCAGCTCGTTGGCTTTGGTGTCGTACTCTTCGGCCCACGTGGTGGCTTCCTCATAGGAGCCGCACATGCTGCCGCACTCGGCAAAGGCAGCCCATTGGCCGTCGATGACGGTCCACCACGACTCGGCCGCGGTACACAGTGCCCTACCCGCGGTGTAATAGGTCTCGGTGTCGACGTCGACGACGGTCACGACCGGCTCTCGTCCACGGTGCTCGATCCGCCGTCGCGCCCGAGCATGGCCCTGTTCGCGGCGATGGTCGCGGTATAGGAGTCGTGCGCGGTACGGGCCGCGGCCCGCATCTTCTCGATACCGTCGGCGGCGGTCCGCGCCGAGGTGATCCACTCGGCATGCGCGGTGTCATAGGCCGCGGAAGCCGCACCGCTCCACTCCGCACGCATCGCGTTCACTCGCTCGTCGATCTCGATCAACGATTCTGCGAGGAAGGCCCTCAACGCCTCGATCTGGACCACCGCGTCATCCAGCTCGGTCAGATTCACCCGATACCGCACATCTCCCCCTCCGTGTCGCGTTCGGTGCCCGGGATGTCGTCAGGGCAAGTCGAGAGAGGACCCTACAGACAGGTCGACCGCCCAATCGCGGTCCTGGTCGGACAGTGTCACGCCGGTCACTCCGAGGGCATCGGCCATCCCGTCCAATGCTTCGAGGACACCGATTACGCCGGTGCATACCTCGGTCCACCCGGTCCGAAACGACTCCGAGGCCGGACCTCGCCAGCCCGCCAGGAGATCGTCGACGTCACTGTCGGTGGAACGCACCCCGGTCAGCAGTGATTGCGCGGTCTGCTGGATATAGACACCGGCGTTCTGGACATGCTCCGGCGTGACCGAGAACGCGTCGTTCGGCTGCTGCGATGTCATCTACCTTTCCTTCCAGTGTCGCCGTCGTGCGTCGTGACCGTAGCCGACCGCTAGGTGTGCGCACGCCACCAACCCGGAGGCAGCGTTCATGGAAGGTCGGGGGCACCGTTCCGGGCAGGTAACCACTCCGAAGATCGTGACCCAGGAGATCCGCTCGAGGTCGACACCGGTGGGACTGTTGGGGACGAACAGCGGTCGCAGTGCTGCTGCAGCGCAACATCCTCGACCAGCGGTCCTGGGCGACTCGTGAGGAGCTTCGGATCCCGATCGTCACCTGGATCGAACGGACCTACCACCGACGTCGGCGTCAAGTCAGACTCGGCAAATTGACCCCGATCGAGTACGAGGCCATCATGGCCACACCGGCTCTTCGAATTGTGTAACCGCTGTCACCCGATCGTGCAGCAGTCCCAATTTCACGCCCTGGGCAGGCTTGCCGGTGACCGGAATCAGGACAGCCAACGCTGTCATCTCCGTAGCCTTCTCGCCCCGGCCAGCCTCCGCCGCTTCAGCACCGCGATGCCGCCAATGTGGGCGTACCGGCTTGTCGGCGATCTTCATCCACCGCGCAAAATCGCGCCCATCGGCTGGCATCGCGCGGTCCCATTCCACCCCCAGCACGGTCAGGAAACGCCACCACCGCAACAGATCTAACCCATTGGAACGGATCGTCGACACCGAGCGATCCGACGCCTGTAACTCCGCGAAGAATCGCGCGGCAGAAGGCACCACTTCACCATCCGCACCCAGTAGGCGGTACGGCTCTCACACCGATTCCGTCCGCTCCAACCGGCCGACCGCAGGCAGCACCAACACTTCGAGGTCTCTGGGCCGCTCGCCATCGCGCATGGCGGCAGAAGCTATCAGAGAATTGCGCTGACCTCCAATAACTACGGCGCTAGTTCAGTTAATGGCCCAGCCTGCGGGCGGCCGCGGGGCGGTCCGGGTTTGGCCAGCATCGGTGCTGGCACCGCCAGACCCACACAGGCCACCGGATGCGCAATTCACGCCGACACTGATAGGGCTACGTCGCCTCGGCGCGCCGGTGCCGACCCGGCCGCGCAGCGGTTCCATTCTGCGGGATCGAGGCGTTCATCTCCGAGGCGACGCTGTAACCAGCTACTCTGGCCTGCCCACCTCGTAGGTCCCTTCACTGTCGGTGATCTTGACCGGCACTGACCGCTGCTTGTCGCTGATAACGACCGAGCACATGAACGTCCGACCCGATTCGACACGTACGTTGGCCGGGCACTCGACGTTTGAAACACCCTGCATACCGTACGAATCCGTGAGGATGCCGCTCACCCCTTGCTCCACCGCTGCCTCGTCCAGCACATCGGGTGACCACACTGCCTCGAACGCGATCAAGTCGCGGATCTTGCTGCCCTCGCGGTTGCCGACTGTGTAGCAGAACTGGAGGACGCTGTTCACCGTCGGGCTCGTGGCGGCCGGCGACTGCTCCGATTCCGTGAGCAAGTCTTTGAGCACTTTGCTGCGCTCATCCGAACTCGCAGCGAGAAAATCGGTGCACGACATCTCACCACCTGCCGTAACCGTCGGTTTGTCTGCGCACCCAGCGACACCGCACGCCATGAAGGCGACCAGCAGCGCCGTCCTTGCCAATCTTTTACCCACCTGGCAACGGTATTCGATTGGTCTGCTCACGAGCCCGTGGCGGCGGTTGGACGGTCCGGGCAGGGGAAGGACTTGAAGCAGCACGGTCTATCCCGATCGGTACCTGCGGCCGAGCGTTGGAAGGCCTACGCTAACCGTTCGAATCGAAAGATCCACGCCTAACATGACCGGACGCCGCTCGATAGTGGGTGCGGCGGCGGTGCTCGGTCTCGATCAGGGCGCCCTGGGTGTCGGCGGCGCGTTCAACGAGGCGGGTGGCGGCATGAACCTGCCAGCGTCTGTCGTCGTCCTGGTCATCTGCCTACTCACAGCGTGGGCAGTCATCTGCGAGCTGGGGGCAGTCGTCCTGCCCCGGAAGAAGGGCCACGACGGCGCCACAGTGACCATGGCTGGGCGCGCCGCCGCTGGCGCCGTACTCGTCGTCGGGTGTGCTCTGTTGGGTGATCGCAGTTATGGCCTGCGGGGTGTCTGCGGCCAGAGGCAGCGCATCCGTTCTCAATGGCCGCAGACTGCGCTTGTCGCTGAGCGGCGCCGCGCTCCTTGCGGACGGTGTCCGGAAAGCGACCGTTGACTGAAGGCCCCGACCGAGGCAGTGCTGTCGATTGGCGGAGTACTGTTCGGTGCTGTCTGCGGATTCTGTTGCTGTTGAACGGGACTAGCGATCATCGGCGTGTCCAGTACTCGTCGGACGTACCGTCCATGCAGCTCGTACTCGTCTTCAGCACGGGGTTGGCCGGAGATTCAGCGCTGCCCGAGCGCGGTATTCTGACCGTCGGCGTTCGCGCTGGTGCGGTGGTGCGTGCGCGCCTGGATCGGTGAACACCTCGCGCCGACAACACCATACTCCAAATCGCGCCCACCAGGCTCAACTAATGCGCCCACCGATCTTCTGCTGTTCACACGGGTCGACCAGTGCGTGCGGACCGTGCGGAGTGGAGATCAAGCGGGTTCAAGGTCATTTCCAGGTTCGATATGGTGTACCAACCCGCGAACTGATATGTTGCACTGCTCATTTCGCTCTTCGCCGCCAGGCTGCAAGGCTTGCGCGCCGAAGAAGAGCGATCACGGATCCGACACGGGGGAATCCCATGCGATACACCAAGCTTGCCGTTGCCGTCACCATCGGCGCCGCCGCCGTCCTGACCATCTCCGCAAGTCCAGCCCAGGCGGACTCCAACAGCATGCTCTGTGTGAAGGGCGGAGGACACATCGTCGTTCAGACGACTTACATCCCGAAGGGTTCTCGCGGGGTGTGCCAGGGCGGCGTGTACAACGGCCAGGTGCTGTGGAAGCACTACACCTACTGATCTGTCACGCACACCGGGGAACCGACCCGGGAGACGGCGTAGAAGGCCGTCGCTACCGACCCTTGCGCTTCGCGTCGCCGCCTGACCGATCTGTCGGTCAGGCGGTCTTGTCTCCTTTGATCGCCTGGCCACCGCAGTGCGGTGATCGTGGTCGCCCAGCATCATCGTGCCGAGTCCCGTCTCGGTGTTGCGACACGATCAAGCGCGGCCTACTCGGTGCGGTGAACTGTCACGGGTATTGAGCCGTCGTCGGATTTCATACCAGCGCTTGATCCTCTCGATCGACATCGTCTACCGTTCGACGCGATCGAACACACCGAATCGGTAGATCTGCCGCACTGACGGCTCAAGTCCCCTCTCGCGCACAGATTCCTGGCTTTCGAGTACTGCACTGACTCGAGTGCATGCTCGTGCCGATGAAAGCGAACGAGGATCCAGATGCGGACAACCTCGGGTTCAAGCTCGCCGGTGCGCTGCGTGACTTCGACGAGCAGGACCGCGCCCACTACTTGAGCTACTCGATTACCGCGGCTGAAATCTCGACTCTCGGGTCCGATTGTCGTACTGCGCTAGGCAGTGTGACTTGGGGGTCAGGTTCGCCTGCGCAGCCGCAGGTAGCCGACGATCACGGTGGTGAGAACGATGAAGTGGAAAACGATGTCGTCGGTCCGTCCACCGTTGGCGACGAGGAACAGGCCGAACAGCCACAAGGCCAGCACAGCGCCGAGGCAGCCGTTGAGTTGATGCCGTCGGCTCCAGCCCGGTCGCGCCACCCAGCGGCGCAGGATCGCGGCGAGTGCCGCGGCGAATAGCAGTGTGGCCAGCGTCCACACCACGAACGGTGCCGGGGTGCCGATGAAGGCGACCAGATACAGCATCAGCCACGCCAGTCCCGCACCGAATCCGGCCCAGCCGACGGTCGCGGGTCCAGGGCACCGCTTCGTCGAGGTGGTGGCCCACGGTCGTCGGCACCTTCCGGCCGACCACACCAGTAGGATCGCCACCGCGGCACCGCCGATGATCTGCGCGGCGGACAGGCGGAAATCGGACCGGACCAGCGAGATGAACACGAACACGGCGAATCCGAGGACGAACACACCCGCGAAGACGTTCAGCATCGACCGCGACAGCCAGGCGGTGTGTCGCTGGGCCGGAAAGATCAGGTGCGTCAGCACGATCGGTATGACGATGCTCCACACCGCGTGGTATCCGGTGACAACGACCGCCCACAGCCAGTTCACTTCGAAGGCGCGACCGTAGACGGTCTCGCCGTCCATGCCTCGCGGATTGAAGATCGTCTGCAGCCCGAGCCCTTCCTCGAGGACTGCGAAGGCGAGGGCGAGCAACAGCAGCCCCCACCCGTTGAGGCCCCGGCGTTGCACTACTTCCCGGATCAGCAGTACGCCCGCACCGTAGTAGTACAGGATCGCGACGGCTCGCAGCGGTTGGGCGAGATAGCTGAATCGAAATGCCGCCCCGATGATTTCGCCGATCAGCGGTGACAGCACGAACAGCACCGCGACCGGCGATGCCGTCGCCGCTGACGCGGGAGAGCGCTGACCCGTGGACCGGGCACTACCTGCCACCATGATCGTTCCCCCTTCCTGTCCCGGCGACACCGCCGACGAATAGCGACGGCCAGTCGCGTTCGAACACCGCGCGGTCGGCATCGCCGCGATCGCGAATCTCCCGTGGCAGGTCCGTCATCGCGTTCATCAGTACCGAGGCGACGAGCCGGGCGTCTGCCGGCCGGAACTGGCCGCGGTCTTGTCCTTCGGTGATGAACGAGCACAATTCCGCCATGCCCTTGCCCCGCTCGGCGTCCTCGGTCGCCCCACCTGCCTCGTCGTGGCGGGTGAACTGCGTCAGCACGAGCATGGCCGGCAAGTTGTCGAGGCAGTAGGTGGCGAACCTCCGCAGCATTTCCTCCAGCGCCGCGACATAGCTTTCATCCACCTCGACGGGCTGCATCGCCTCGTCGACTCGCTGCTGGATCGTCGCGCGCATCTGATCGATCAGCCCCTGTCGAGACCCGAAGTGATAGTTGATCAGGCCCGGGCTCACCTGCGCGCGCGCCGCTATCGCGGCGTTCGATGCCTTCGCCAGTCCTACCTCCGCGATTGCCTCGATCGCGGCATCCACCAGCTGGCGTCGGCGCGCCAACTCGATGAAGCTGGGCTCCGCACGCATTGATTGCATGCTCAGAATTTTAATCGATCAATCAAGAATTGTGGAAGTGGCGGACTCCGCGGCACGACCGCCCGACCGACGGCGATCACTCGGCACACCCCCGATGGGGACTTGATCTCGGCAACGCTGGATCTGCTCGACGCCGGGCACCCCTTATGCCCACGCGCCTGCTGCTGCAGCGGCCGCCGCATAGGAGTCGAAGTCACGCGGCGTTCGCCTGAGAACACGCTGGACCCCATCGGCCGGCTCCGCGTTTCCTTCGGCGCAGCAGGTCGAACATCGCTGACATGACGTGCGCCGTCTGCGTGAACTGGAGGCCGACGGCATCGTCCATCGCGAGGTGTACGACGAAGTGCCGCCCCGCGTCGAGTACTCCTTGACACCACTCGGCGAGCAACTCAACAACGCCCTGGTTCAGCGCACGAGGTCTCCGGCACTGACCGGATCTCGATTGCGTTCGTAGCCCGGCGGCGGCAGTCTGGCCGCTGTGCAGCCAGCGAACTCCGGACATGACATCTACAAGGCGGGCTTCGGACCGGCTCGGGTGTTCCTCGAACTCGAGTGGCCGCGCGACTCACCCACCTCTCCGGTCGACCGCGAGCGGATCGCGGCGCGGCACGCGGTGACGGCGATCCTGGCCTTGTCGCGCGATCTGTTCCTTCCACTGGAGTTCGGGGTGCTGCGGTGCATGACCAGGGATGTCGACGGAGCATGGCTGACCAGCACGCCAGACGAAGGCGACTACTGGTACCTGAACACGCCGGACAGGGAACCGCAGCCCGCCTACGTGAACCCGGTTGTCTTCGATGTCGCGACCATCGACGAGCAGACCATGATGCGGATGGTCGACGATCTCCTCACGGAACCGCACGAGCGGTCTACACACCGATGGCCGGGTTGGAGCGAAATCCACATCTACGACACTCTCGCCCGGCTGCCCGACTCCTTGGTGCCGACCGGTGACGAGTTCATCGTCGACGACGTCGACAACAAGTGCCGCGACCTGCGCATTCCCGTGCGGCGACGATCCGGGGGAGCATGGGTCGGCAGCCCCGGCCTCGGATTCTGGACACCGATCTCGGTCCTCGTCCAACGGGACAGCGGCGTTTCCGGCACTTCATTCGGCTACTGCCACTACGCGACCATCTCGCTCTCTATCGACATCAACTGGTCGGTGTGGTGGCGGGAGGATTCGCTGGGTCGTGCCGTGCTGGACGCCGGGATGCATCGCCTGTACCGGCTTGGCTGGGCGTCCGAACCCGGAGAAGCCGATCCGTAAGCGGTCGGTCAGGCAGAGCCGGTCGGCGAACGTCGGCTTCGGGCCGCACGGAGCACGCCGGCATCTCCGTGGTCCCGTGCGCGAAAGATCCCGATGACCGGGAAGTGCGGTATTCGATTCGGGGAGTACCCGCTTCACTCCCACCCATGCGAATCCGTTGTCTTCGATTGTCCCTTGCGGTGCTGGCTGTCGCGGCCACTACCGCCGCCACCGGCGTAGCGTCCGCCGATATCGATTTCGGCAGTTCCGGCGGCAGCGGTGACATGGTCATCACCCTGGTGCGCCATGCCGAGTCCCTCGGCAACACCTCCGGCTTGATCGACACCAAGGTGCCCGGGCCGGATCTGACCGCTCGCGGCCGGACACAGGCAGGCAATCTGGCCGTTCAGCTGGCCGACAAGGACTACGACTGCGCCTTCGCGTCCACCATGGTGCGTACCGAACAGACCGCGGCACCGACCGTCGCCGAGCAGGGCCTGAACCTCGGCATTCAGCCGGGTTTCCGCGAGATCGAGGCGGGCGAGTACGAGGGCACCCCGGAGGCCGACGCGCTGTCCGGGTACCTGCAGGCGCCCGTCGAGTGGCTCTCCGGTGACCTGAACGCCCGGATTCCGGGCTCCATCGACGGCAACGAGTTCGACGGCCGCGTCGACCAGGCACTGCTCGATGTCCAGCGCCGAGGCTGCGCCAACCCGGTGATCTTCTCGCACGGCGGCACCATCATGTTCTGGTCGATGATGAACGCGGGCAACGCCGACAAGAACAAACTCGGCACCGACCCGATGCGCAACGACGGCCGCGTCGTGCTCCGAGGAAGCCCGCAGAAGGGCTGGACGATCGTCGAGTGGGTCGGCCACCCGGACCTGGGCTGATTCACCCTGCCGCGTGATCGGCGAGGTTGGTCAGACGGGCGCCTCGGCACCTTGCCGGCGCGCCCGTTCCGCGGCGGCGGCCGGCATCGGCTCGTGTCGCAGGTAGCCGCGGGTGAACGATCCCGATCCGTGGGTGAGGGACCGCAGGTCGATGACATACCCGCTCAGTTCGAGTTCGGGGACCTCGGCGCGAATGTGGGTGCGGCCGGTGTCGGCCGGTTCGGTGCCCAGGATGCGGCCGCGGCGGGTGGACAGGTCGCCGAGGACGGCGCCCAGGTGGTCGTCGGGCACGGTGACGCGCACCGCGGCGACCGGTTCGAGCAGTCGGGTGCCCGCCGCCTCGGCCGCGTCGCGCAGGGCCAGGGCACCCGCGGTCTGGAAGGCGGCATCGGAGGAGTCCACCGAGTGCGCCTTGCCCTCGACCAGGGTCACCCGCACATCCACCAGCGGACAGCCGGTCGTGACCCCGCGCGCGGCCTGCGCCCTCGCGCCTTTCTCGACCGATCCGATGAACTGGCGCGGCACCACACCACCGACCACCCGGTCGACGAACTCGAAGCCCGTCCCCTGCGGCAGCGGTTCCACCCGGATCCGGCACACCGCGTACTGCCCGTGCCCGCCGGACTGTTTCACCAGCCTGCCGTTGCCCTCGGCGGCCGCGGACAGGGTCTCGCGCAACGCCACCCGGAACGGTTCCACGTCCACGCGCACCCCGAACCGCCCGCGCAACCGCTCCAGCGCGACGTCCCGGTGCGCCTCCCCCAGACACCACAGCACCAGCTGGTGGGTGTGCTCGTTGTTCTCCAGCCGCAGTGTCGGGTCCTCGGCGACGAGCCGGGTCAGGCTCTGTGAGAGCTTGTCCTCGTCGGCCTTGCCCTGCGCCCGGATCGCCACGGGCAGGAGCGGTTCCGGCAGTTGCCACGGTTCGATCAGCAGGGTCTGCCCCGTGCCCGAGAGCGTGTCGCCGGTCTCCGCGTGGCCGAGTTTGCTCACGAACGCGATATCGCCGGCGACGGCCTCGCCCAGGGTCCGCTGCTGTTTGCCCGACGGCGCGCTGATTCCGCCGACCCGGTCGTCGGCGTCGTGCCCGGGTCCGCGGACGTGGACGGTGTCCTCGCTGTGCAGGGTGCCGGAGAAGACCCGCACCAGCGAGATCCGTCCCACGTACTGGTCGGACGAGGTTCGGATGACCTCCGCGGCGAGTTCGCCGTCCGGATCGCAGCGCAGCGCGGTGGGCGGGGCGCCGTTGCCGCCCGATACGGCCGAGAGCGGGTGTTCGATCGGGGTCGGGAACCCGCCGGTGATCAGTTCGAGGAGTTCGAGTGTGCCGAGTCCCTGTTCCGCGTCCTCGGTCGCCGGGGCCGCGAACAGCACCGGGTGGAAGCTGCCGCGCGCCACGGCGCGTTCCAGGTCGCCGACCAGGGTGGCGAGTTCGACGGACTCGCCGTCGAGGTACCGGTCCATCAGCGTTTCGTCTTCGCTCTCGGCGATGATCGCCTCGATCAGCCGGTCGCGGGCCGGGTCGATTTCAGTGAGCTGTTCGGCGGACGGTTCGGTGCGCTCCCGCGTGCCGCCGCGATAGTCGGCGACCCGGCGCTCGAGCAGTTCCAGCAGTCCGATCGCGGGTCGGTGCCCGTCGGCGCTCTTCGGCCCGTAGACCGGCAGGTGCAGGGGCAGCACGGTGTCGCCCGCCGAGTCGGTCAGCAGCGCCTGACAGGTCTGGACCAGGTCCGCGTACTCCGCCCTGGCCGTGTCCAGGTGTGTCATCACGATCGCCCGCGGCATCCCCACCCGCGCGCACTCGGCCCACAGTTCCCGCGTCGCCCCCGCCACGCCCTCGACGCCGTCGGCGGCCGACACCAGGAACAGCGCCGCGTCCGCCGCCCGCAATCCGGCCCGCAGTTCGCCGACGAAATCCGGGCATCCCGGCGTATCGATCAGATTGATCTTCACCCCGCCCCACAGCACCGGCACCACCGACACCTGCACGGACCGGTGCTGCCGCCGCTCGACCTCGTCGTAATCCGACAGCGACGTCCCGTCCTCCACCCGGCCGGCCCGGTTCACCGTCCCGGTCGCCAACGCCAGCGCCTCCACCAGCGTCGTCTTCCCCGCACCGCTGCTGCCGACCAGCGCCACATTCCGGATGCTCTCCGGTCGCCGCGCCCCGTTCGTCCGCTCCACCATGTCGCACGCTCCCTCGGGTCTAGGGATCCACTCCTTCGAGCTTCCCACCGCATGTAGGGGCACGTCCACGGTTGTCTCGCGGATGAGGTGTCCCTCGCCGAGCGGATCGCGTCAGGTCCTGCGACGGGACTCGAGGTACTGGCTGATCACGATGGCCAGGAAGATCAGGCATCCCACCGCCGCGACGAAGCCGACGACCAGCGAGACCAGACCTTCGTTCTGATTGACCGATCGCTGCTCGGCGTAGCTGCGCACCTGCACCGAGGAGCCGATCTCCTGGCAGCGGTCGCCGCGGCTCATCTGCTCGTAGCCGCACGACACGGTGGTCTCGGTCAGTTTGTCGAATCCGTTCACGAGACCGCCGATCGCGATCGCCACACCGACCAGCAGCCAGTACACAGCCCGCATCGGGCATCCCCCTCACACACACTCCCGCCGATCGCGGGCCGACCGGAGATTATCAGCCGCGGAGGGCCTGGCCCAATACACCGGCCCCTCGGTGAAGCAGCACGATGCCTGCGCGCAAATGTGTTGTACGGCAACACGTATCGACCCGGCCGAGCCGAAGGCCGACCGAACTCGGTCGAGACGGAAAGTCGTCTGATCGGGACCGGTAGGCTGCAGCCCGTGGGCGATCCAGTGAATCCGGTTGGGGCAGAACGCGAGTCGGCGGAGCGGGAGCTCGCCGCGTGGTGGGCGGACAACTGGGGCCGACCCGTCGACCTCGGATCACTCGCCGACATCCTTCCCACTCTGCTCCGAGCGGACTTCGGTCGTTGGTCGCGAACCGACATGGAAAAGCCGATGACCGTCGTCGGGTCGCCCACCGTCACGGATTCCGGAGATCTCCTGGCGGAGGCCGCCGATGCGCGACTCACCGCCATCAAGGCAGACAGCGCCGACGAGGAGTTCGGATTCGGTGAGTTCCGTAGTCTGGAACTGACTTTCACCTGTCCGCACGAGCAGCGGGATTCGATGTTCATCGGCGCTCTCAGCGCTTGCGTCGAGCTACTCGGCGCCCCGGACCTGGTGGGTGGCCCGGAGGCCAGGGCCATCTGGCGCCGCGACGGGCGAACCGTCGTCCTGTATCGCAGGTTCGACCCGAGCTCGGTGCAGGTGACCATCGAGCCGACGGCGGCCCGTGATGAAGCCGACCACGCGGCGTCCTGGCACGGAACGTGGGAGCCGTACTGCCGCTGGCTGGCATGGCCGGACGAGTCGCGCCGCTACGACGTCGGAGTCATCGGCGCCAAGGAGCCGACGACGGCCGACCTCGCCCGGTTCGAGTCGGATCTCGATGCCCTGTTCGACTCCTTGAACTGGGACCTCCCCCTGCTGTATCCCCATGCGACGTATGTCATTTGGCAGCTGACCATCCCCGATCGCCCGGACTGGCTCGTGCAGGGCTGGTTCTGCGCCTACGCCGCACACCGTCTGGAGATCCGGGAGGACGGCGAACTACGCGCCCGGATGTATCCCCACGCCCGGAACTCCGGGCTCGAGATCGCCGCCGACACCAAGGCAGCGGTGCGCGCCGGTGGCGTCACCCATCCGGGTCGTCAATTGCGTTTCCGCGCTTGGATGTCACCCACCACCGCGGATCTCCAAGCATTTCGCCTGGGCCTGGAGTGGGACGAGCACAGTTGACCGCGGCGGCTCCGGGCTTCGGCACGTCACCTCATGCGCGCTCGACTACCTACCGTGCCGTCTCGTCCGCGCTGGCGCGGTGCGGTGACCGCGAGCTGGGCGACCTGCTCGAGACCGCCACGCCGTTGGGTTCCGGTATCGGCGGGACTTCGGAACTGCTGGAGGTCGACCGAACCCCCGTCTTCGTCAAGCGGTTGCCGCTGACCGATCTGGAGCGGCAGCCGGACAACATCGGGTCCACCGCGAATCTCTTCGATCTACCAGACTTTGTGCACTTCGGTCTCGGAGTTCCCGGCAGCCCGGGTTGGGGAGCGTGGCGCGAACTGGCTGTGCACACCATGACGACGAATTGGGCGCTCGCGCAGGATCATGCGGGCTTTCCCCTGATGTATCACTGGCGGGTGTTGCCGCATGCCGGGCCGACGCTGCCCGAGGAACTGGCCGACGTGGACGACGTCGTCGCCTACTGGGGCGGCGGCTCAGAGGTGCGTCACCGGCTCGAGGCGATGCGGGACTCCTCGGCGTGCATCGCCCTGTTCCTCGAGTACATCCCGCAGAACCTGCACGACTGGCTGGACACCCGGGTGAAGGCCGGTGAAGAGACGGCCGTGCGGGCGTGCACGATGGTGGAAAGGGAGCTCCAGGCCGGAGTCTCGTTCATGAACGCCCGCGGGTTGCTGCATTTCGACGCCCACTTCCAGAACATTCTCACCGATGGTGAGCGGCTGTTCTTCACCGATTACGGACTCGCGATCTCCTCCCGGTTCGCCCTGTCGAAGCAGGAGTCCGGCTTCTTCACGGCACACCGGTCCTACGACCACGCCTACACCCGCACCCACCTAGTCCAGTGGCTCGCCACCGCGCTGTACGGGTACGGGCGCGACGAGCGCGTCGCGTTCGTGCGCGCCTGCGCCAGCGGGGAACCGCCGCAGGGGATTCCGGCGCCGATCGCCGCGATCCTCCTCCGCCACGCCCCGATCGCCGCGGTGATGACCGACTACTACCGCGAGTTCCGCTTCGAGAGCAGACAGACCCCGTATCCCCTGGCGGCGATCCGCCGAACCGGCCTGCCGGGCAGCTGATTCTCGTTATAGCCCCAGCAATTCCGGTGCCGTGGGAACCGCTTGCGCGGCAGGCTGGTCCGGTCGGTGGATCGCGAGCGGGATGCGGCATGTGGTCGGTTTGGGGCGAGAGGGTTCGCCGGGCCGTGGCGTGCTCGATGCCGCGATGGAGCGTCTCTGCCAGCTCGGCTGGGCACCCGATCCCGAATGACGGGGCCGGTTCCTCGGCGACGGCTCACCGGCGGGTGGCGTAGTCGGGGAAGCGTTGTCGTAGGGCGCGGTCGAAGGTTTTGAGCTGGACGCGGGTGTCGGAGAAACGGAGCAAGCCGCGCCATCGGTACCAGCGCATCGACGCGCGCGTGCTCGGTGCGGCCGTTCAGCAGGTCCAGCACGACGACCGCGCGTAAGAGATCTGCGGTGCCTCGGTGACGCGCTCGGGCGGCGAGTCGGGCCGGGTCCGCTCCTGTGCGTAGCCATTCCGCGGCCGCGTCGCCGGTTGCTGTGGCGACGAAGGCGGCCGGCTCGAAGCCGCCACCATCGGCCCATGTGGCGGTGTCGAAAAGCGCCAGGCGCACGGTGTCGAGACGGCCCTGAAGTGCGTCGGGCGCCGGGGAGCCGCCCCACACTTCGGCAGGCATAGTGGCCAGTACCTGTCCGACTTCCGGAGCAACTAGTTCGAGACCACCGTCGACCAGTATCCGGCCGTAGTCGTGGAACGGTCGGTCTGCGACCACGCACGCGCGCACTCCGGGGATCGCTGTGTCGGCGGCGAAATCGGTCGGCCACCGTCGTTCGCAGATCGCCGGGAAGCCCGGGGGAAGGTCGCCCTCGCCCTCGGCCATCGCGCCCGTCGATTCGGGATCGTAGGTGATCGACCAGGTCTGGCGGCCGTCCGACCATCCGGTGGCTTTGCTCCACGCGACATTCTCGAGCAGCGAACACGTGACCAGGTCACACCCGCGCGAGAGCTGCGGGAGATCGGTTGCCGCCAAGAGTTCCTGACTGTCGTGTCCCTGCGCGATGAGCAACCACCCGCCCGGCAGCATTGCCGCCGCGCAGGTTCCGACATCCGGAAACTCCGAGCGTTCCCCGGTGGGCCGCAGTCCCATCTCCGCGAAGACCACCTCGGCGGACCTCCCCCGCACCGCGATCCAATTCTCTTTGGCCCCCATGCTCGCCCGCACGTCCTCTCGTCGCGGGCAGACTACCGAGAGGCACCGACAAACCCGCTGCCGTCGCGACCCGGGCCGGCCCTGGTCGCCTGCGCCGGAAATCGGTCATCGCCATACCCGCACGACGGCCGGCCTCGCCACACCCGCCGGGTATCCCACCCGCGTCAGCAGGGCAGAACGAGGACTCCTCGGCGAGACAGCGACTTCCTCCGCGGATACATGCGGCGACAGCTCGGCGTCCGCGGGGCTCGGCGTCACGCGACGGCGCTGCCACGCGACGACGAACAGTGCCGCGGCGACAGCGAGGGTCACCGCCACGGCGAGGATCGCCAGCGTCAGCGAAGCTCCGACGGCGGTGCCGTCCTCGGTGGCGCCACTGCGGTGGATCAGGATCGCGGCGATCAACGGGCCGAGCATCCCGGCACCGGCCGCGGTGAGCAACATCGCTCCGGTCACCAGCTCCACCACACCCAGAGGCCGCTGTGACCGCACCCGGACGGCATGCTGGCATCTCCCTGGCGAATGAAACGATCCCACTTCGTCCACTTCCGACCCCTTCCGCATCCGTGCTGATCAGCGCATCCGAAACCGGTAAGAAGACGGTAAGTCACAGACATGGACGATTGGTCGACCTGACATCGAACAGAGACCGAAACTGCCATTGGCAACCAACCAGCGACCATATGTGTCGCGCATCGGGAGTCCTGCGGAGCGCGGCGACACCGCACCGACGTGGCGCCGGGCGGACACATCAAAAGCTCCGCCGCCGATTCGGCGATCGCGGCGCCGAGTTCTGACGGCCGGCGGTGCCGACAGCCGCTTCCTGCTGCACGCGGCACCCTCGGTCGTGATGCTCCGATGGGGGCGATTCGCGCGGTTACCCCGCGTCGCGGCCGATGAAGTCGAAGGATCCGCCGTCGACGCCCCAGGAGATGATGCGTTCGGGGTGGATGCGGATGATCGTGCGTTCCTGCGGCGGGAACGGGGGCTCTTCGTCGTCGAGGGTTTCGGCGGTGCCGCGGATCTCGATGCCGCGAATCACGTAGGGGTCCAGGGAGACCTGCTGGTCGATGACGAACGAGACGCGACTGCCCGCTTCGACATTGCGGAACTTCAGGCTGGCGCGCATCCGCATGCCGCCGATGTCGACGGTGCCGTCGGCGTTCACCCGGTAGTTGGTCGGGTTGTTCTGCACGATCCCGTCGGGTGACACCGTGGCCAGCCGGCCGATTCCGGCCTCGGCGAGGAACTGCTGCTCATTGGCGGTGAAGGTCATGTCGGGTACTCCTCGGAGGGATGTGGGGTCGGGGTCAGAAGAGGATGAGCGCGGCGCAGAGTCCGGCGAGGGCGATGAACTGGAGGGCGACGCGGTATTTCAGGATGCTGTCCCACTTGTCCTGCAGCGCACGGGCATCCGGCGGAATGATGCCGCTCTGGGCGGCGGCTGTCTGACGGGTGTTGATCGGCTTGGCCACGCGCACATAGAAGGCGAGCCAGGCGAGCAGCGCCGCCACCGCGATCCCCGCCGCCACCGCGGCACCGATCTGCCCGGCCGCCAGCGCGATCACCACGGTGAGCACCGCGGCGACCACGCCGCCCGCACCGACCACCGGCATCCGCTTGTCGCCGTAGTAGTGCCCCCACCCCGCACTCAGGGTGACGGTCGCGTCATCGAGCTTGCGGTAGACGGACCGGGTGATCACGGCCCCACAGACATCGGTGCCGTAGACGACGGCATTGGCGAGAACAGCGGCGACGGCGACGATCTGGCCGGTGATGATGAGCATTTCGGTTTCCCTTCTCCGAATTCTAGCGTCGCTAGAATCTGAAGCAACGGTAACACTCGTTCACCGTCATGTCTAGCGCTGCTAGATTTCCGATCGGCGATCGTTCACACGGTTACACCGGGCTTGTCGCCGGATGATCGCCGTCCGGCGACACGCACCACGAGGGCGGCGATCAGGGTCGCGACAGGGATTGTGTACCAGAGGTTTCCGGAGATGCGGCCGGCGTTGATGTAGACGAAGAGGAACCAGATGAGCCAGGTTCCGGCGCCGACGACGGAGTGCCAGCGGTCCGTGCGGAACCAGGATGTGACCCGGTCGAACGATGTCGCGACGAGGAACACGATGGCGAGGTAGCCGAGGCCGCCGACGATGATCGACAGGGCGGAGGCCAGGGTCCAGAAGGTGGGCGAGTCGGTGGTGGCGAGGGCGATGATCGCGGCGAGGTGGATGCCGTGTGACATGGCGAAGGACAAGCCCAGGTAGCGACGGTTTCGCACCAGCCAGCGTGTCGGTTCGGAGGGTCGGAGCGTGTGCAACGCAAGGGCCAGGAAGGCGGACAGGAACAGGGCCAGGGAGGTTCTGGCGGTTGAGCGGATGAGCAGCCGGTAGCCGTCGGTGTCCCAGCCGGCGCTGGCCAGGACCGCCAGGGTCATCACCCCCAGCAGGGCTGTGATCGTCGCGAAGACGGGCCAACCGTCGAAGCGGGTCTGCGCGATCGGTTCCGTGCAGTCCACTGGTTGTTCGCTGAGCTTCCGCCCCGACATGACCATCACACACCCCCGTGCCGCTCGGCTCGCGGAGTGCGGGGACGAGCAGTCCGAGCCTACTCTGCGGCGCCCAATTCCTCGTGCTCGCAACGTGTTCCGCCGGTCACGCAGAGCTTCGGGCGTAGCTGTTCAGTCCGGCTTGCGGGTGGTGATGTGGGTGAGGGCGCAGCGCCAGTGGTTGTCGGTGCGGAGGAAGACGTCGGTGGTCCATTCGTCGGCGTCGAAGCGTCGGCCTTGGAAGTGGGCGGTGTTGGTGACGCGGGTGGTCAGCAGGGCCGTGTCGCCGTGGTGGCGGATGTGGGGTTCGCCGAAGCGTTGCATCGCGGAGTGGGTGAGGGCGCCGGAACGGACCAGGTCGAGGAAGCGGGCGGCGGGGGTGATGCCGGTTTCGGAGACGATGATCCAGTCGTCGGTCATGAAGGTGGCGATGGCGTCGGCGTCGTTGGCGACGATCGCGGCCTGCCAGTCGTCGAGGACTTTCAGCAGGGCGGTGCCGGTGGTGGTGGTCGTCATGGATCAACGCTAGGAGCGGGGGTGATGTCGGGGCTTGGACGAATGGAACGGTGGCGCGGTGTCATAGCCGGGCGGCGCGCGGGCGAAACGAGTCACACCCGGTAGCGCCGGGCGAGCGCGCGGCGATTAGCCGGGCGACAGACCGGACTTCGGAAGGACTGGGACATGGCTGGACGACACCGCGCGGTGAGCAAGCAGCGCAAGGCGCTGCGGGGGCTGCCCGCGGCCGTGGCGCTGCCCGCGGCCATCGCGTTCGGCATGGGGCCGGAGGCAGCGCAGGCCGCGCAGGTCCAGACGGTCACCGACGGCGCCGATCTCCCGGATCTTCCGGCGGCGCCGGAATCCCAGCAGCTCGCCGAGCCGTCGCGGGTCCCCACCGACGCGCCCGTGGTCACCGCGCAGCATCCGTCCACCACGCCGGTCCCCGTGGACGCCGCGACGGAATACCGTTTCACCCAGCTGATCGCCGTGACGCGCGACCTCGCGGCCGACACTCAGCCCGAGGCCGCACCGACCGCGCCCCGAGCCGAGGCCGCGCCCGAGGCTGCGACCGCGCCAGAAGCCGAGGCCGAAGCCGAGGTGACCGCACCGCAACCGGATATCGCGTTCACATTCCCACCCACCCTGACCCAGCCGGACATCACATCCGAACCCACACCCCAACCAGAAACCACACCGACACCAACTCAACCCGAACCCACCACGCCCCAACCGGACACCACTCCCCAGCCGGAGACGCCCCCGCAGGCTGACCCGACCACCCCGCACGCCACCCCCATCGCCGCGGCCGCCCCGATCGCCTCCCCGATCGAGAACGCCACCTACCTCGGCTCCACCGCCGGACAGGTCATCGGCGGCCTCACCGGCGCCACCCTCGGCGTCCTCGGCGGCACCGCGCTGGCCACTCCCCTGGCTGTCCCGACCGGCGGTCTGGCCGTGCCGGTCGGCGCGGTCACCGGAGGCATCGTCGGTGGCGTCGCGGGGACCTACGCCGGGTATTACGCCGGGGCGATGATCGGCACCGCGCTGGCGCAGCAGGCGCCGCAGCTCATCCCCAACGTCCTGCCCTGAACCGGCGGGGCGGACGCCCGACTCTTCGCCTGACCCGAACCTCGTTATACTGCCCCGATTCGAGGTGCTGTCAGGAAAACCGCGACATTAAGAAGAGTTGAATGAAGCTTCTGCCCTTGTTCTTGCGTCAGCCGATGGAGACGGTCTACGAGCGTCGCCTGGCCACGACCCTGGTCGGGCTGCCGCGACCCCAGCACATCGGGATCATGCTCGACGGCAATCGGCGCTGGGCGCGCGAGGCCGGGCACGACGACGTGCGCGAGGGCTACAAGGCCGGTGGCGCCAAGGTCGTGGAGTTCCTGGAGTGGTGCACGGCCGCCGATATCGCGCACGTGACGCTGTTCATGCTCTCCGACGACAATCTCGGCCGTCCGGCCGAGCAGCTCGAGCCGCTGATCGAGATCATCGAGGCGACCGTGCGCGACATCTCCGCGGTGGGTCGCCCGTGGGAGGTGCAGGTCATCGGTTCGCTGGATCTGCTCCCCGGTGACACCGCGCGCGTGCTCAAGGAGGCCGCCGCCGAGACGACCGGGCGCGGCGGCACCAAGGTCGACGTGGCGGTCGGCTACGGCGGCAGGCGCGAGATCGTGGACGCGGTCAAACGTGCCTTCCGCCAGCACATCGGGGCGGGCGGCGACCCGCTGGACCTGATCGACAAGTTCGACGTCGACGACATCTCCCGCCACCTCTACTCCCCCGCGGGCGAGAACACCGACTTCATCATCCGCACCTCGGGCGAACAGCGCCTGTCCGGATTCCTGCTGTGGCAGTCGGCGTACGCGGAGATGCAGTGGCTGGACTGCTACTGGCCCGCCTTCCGGCGCATCGATTTCCTGCGCGCGCTGCGCTCCTACGCCGGACGGCAGCGTCGCTTCGGCAAGTGAGCCGCGCGCACCTCACCGCCGCCGGACGCCGGTCTGCGAGCAGTCCTTAACCGGGCACACTTTTCCGTTCGCACCGGCGAAACACCCGCTCTCTACGTTGTTCAGCGGTCACCGCGACGGTGACCGCTGTCGTAGGAGGCACCGTTGACCTATGTGAAACCGTCGGAGCTGGCGCGCGCGCTGATCGACGCGGGTGAGTCGAAGATCTTCATGTCGACCAGGGACACCGTGATCCGCGCGTACATGGCCGGAGCGCTGCTGACCCTGGCCGCCGCGTTCGCGGTGAAGATGACCGTGGACACCGGCCAGCCGATCATCGGCGCGCTGCTGTTCCCGGTGGGCTTCTGTCTGCTGTATCTGCTCGGTTACGACCTGCTGACCGGTGTCTTCGTGCTCACCCCGCTGGCGTATCTGGCCAAGCGGCCCGGTGTCACGCTGCGCGGCATCGCGCGCAACTGGGGGCTGGTGTTCCTCGGCAATTTCGCCGGGGCCTTCACCGTCGCGCTGCTGACCGCGATCTATGTGACCTACTGCTTCGACACCCCGATCACCGACGCGGCCAACGCTTTCGCGGCCTACGGGCAGAAGCTGTCGCACATCGGTTCGGACCGGACCCTCGGCTACGCCGATCACGGTGTGGCGGGCTGGATCACGGTGTTCGTGCGCGGCGTGCTGTGCAACTGGATGGTCTCGACCGGGGTGGTCGGCGCGTTCTTGGCCAAGGACGTGCTGGGCAAGATCGCGGTGATGTGGTTGCCGATCATGCTGTTCTTCGCCATGGGCTTCGAGCACTCGGTGGTCAACATGTTCCTGTTCCCGGTCGGCATCCTGCTGGGCGCGGACTTCACCTGGGGTGACTACCTGCTCTGGAACGAGATCCCGACGGTGCTCGGCAATATCGTCGGCGGGCTGTTCTTCACCGGCCTGATGATCTACCTGACCCACTACAAGACCGCGCCCAAGCGCGAGGTGGTCGAGGCGGCGTAGGGCCCACGCGCGGCCCGTGCCCTCGGCGGGGAGGGCACGGGCCGCGCGCGTTTCAGTAGACGTCGCGCACGTAGCGCTTGTCGGTGGACAGCTTCTTGACGTAGGCGTCGGCATCGTCCTCGGCCATGTCGCCGTGGTGGGCGACAATCTCGCGCAATGCGGCGTCGACGTCCTTGGCCATGCGCGAGGCGTCGCCGCAGACGTAGAAGTGGGCGCCGTCCTCGAGCCACTTCCACAGTTGCGCACCGTGTTCGCGCATGCGGTCCTGGACGTAGATCTTCGCGCGCTGGTCGCGGGAGAACGCCACGTCCAGCCGGGACAGCACGCCGTCGCGCTGGAGCTGCTCGAGTTCGTCGCGGTAGTAGAAGTCGGTGGCCTCGTGCTGTTCGCCGAAGAACAGCCAGTTGGCGGCCTGATCGCCACGCGCGCGGCGGTGTTCGAGGAAGCCGACGAACGGGGCCACGCCGGTGCCGGGCCCGATCATGATCGCCGCGACGGTCGGGTCGTCGGGTGGCCGGAAGTGCGGGGCGGGCTGCACGTGCAGGACCAGCGGCTGTTCGAGTTCGGCGTCGGCCAGATACGACGAGCACAGGCCGCCGCGCGCGCGTCCGGTGACGCTCTCGTAGCGGATCACCGAGACGGTGGTGCACACCCGCGTCGGGTCGACCAGCGGACTGGACGAGATCGAGTACAGCCGGGGCTGGAGTCGTTTGAACAGCCCGACCCATTCCCTCGGCTCGGCGGTGAGCGCGAATTCGGCGGCGATGTCGGCGGGCTGACGACCCCACAGCCACTTGGCGAGTTCGCCCTTGTTGTCCGGACGCAGCAGGGTTTTGACGGTGCGGTCACCGGTGTGCTCGGCGACGAAACGCAGCAGCTCGGTGGTGGTCCTGGTCAGGTCGAGGTAGGCCTCGAGCGCGATCGACAGCGGCATGGCGCCCGCCTTGGGCACCTCCACAGTGGTGGCCGGGTCCATGCCGGTGACGGCGAGGAATTCCCACACCAGGCCCAGATCGTTGGCCGGACGCACCCCGAGCGCGTCACCGACCTCGTAGGTGAGCTCGGAGCCGGACAGGTCGTAGGTGAACTGGCGGACTTCCTTCTGCGCGCCGGGCAGACTCAGCAGCCGGTTGCCGACGAGTCGTCCGGTGGGGGTCTCGGCGCGCACCGCCGTGGTCGCGCATCCCGCTGCGGCGGAGTCGGTTCGGTTCCCCGATGTGGCGGTGGACATGGTCGGGGCTGGCTGCTCGACTGTCGAGTCAGGGGCGGCGGCGTCCTCGGTCCCGGTGCCCGGATCGGGATGTTCGGCGGTCAGCGCGGCCAGCAGTGCGGTGAGCCAGCTCCCGGCCGCCTCCTCGAAGTCCGGTTCACAGTCGACCCGAGGAATCATCCGCCGCGCACCGAGTTCGGCCAGGCGCTCGTCGAGGCGGCGGCCGTGACCGCAGAAGGCGTCGTAGTTCGAGTCACCGAAGGCCAGGACCGCGAAACGTCTTCCGGTCAGGGCGGATTCACGTGCGGTGGTCAGCGAGTTCCAGAAGGCGGCGCCGTTGTCGGGCGCGTCACCGTCACCGAAGGTACTCGATACGACCACGAGGTCGGCGGCGGCGGGGATGTCGGCGACGGTGATGTCGTCCATGGCGCGGACGACCGGTTCGCGGCCGCCCGCGCCGATCGCGGCGACGACCGTGCCGGTGACGAAGTCCTCGGCATTGCCCGTCTGCGAGGCCCACAGCACGAACAGGGGCCGGACCGCGGGCGCCGCGGCGGATTCCGGCGGCTCGCTGGCGGCCGTGGCCACGGTGACGGCGGGGGCCGCGCGTTCGGGGAGCTGGTGATGGGCGCCGAAGACACCGGCGAGCATGCCCTCGACCCAGGCCGCCTTGGCGGGGTGCAGCGGATTGCCGGGTGGCAGCACCGGCACCACGGCCGTCTCGTGCCGGGCGACACCGGCCAGGAATCCGGCCAGATAGCCCTGTTCGGTGGCCGAGAGTTCCGGCGTGGTCAGGTCGTCGATGCCGAGCAGGTCGGCCGCGGTGTGGACCAGGCCGGGAACCGCCGGTCGCGACGCGGGCGCCGATCCGGTGACCTCGACCGGTGGTAAAGCGTTCGCCTGCGACGACGGCGGCGGCTCGGTCGCGCGGGGCTCCTGCGGCTCGATGACGATCGGCGCGGGCACCTTGCTCAGCCGCACCGCGCACACCTTGAACTCCGGCTGCTGCGAGATCGGGTCGATCGCGTCGTTGGTGACGGCGTTGACGGCCTTGTACTCGCCGAACAGGTCGTTCCAGTGGAACGGCGCGAACACGTCACCCACCCGCACCCGGTCGGTGACCACCGCGGGCAGCACGGCTCGGCCGCGCCGCGAGGCGATCTCGAGCCAGTCCCCCTCGGCCACCGACAGGCGGGCCGCGTCCTCGGGATGGATCTCGGCGAACGGGCCGGGATTGAGTTTGTTGAGTTTGGCGATCCGGCCGGTCTTGGTGAGGGTGTGCCATTGGTGTTGCACGCGACCGGTATTGAGCAGGAACGGGTAGTCGTCGTCGGGGAGTTCGGCCGGTTCCAGGTGCGGGCGGGCGAAGAACACCGCGCGGCCGGAGGCGGTCGGGAACCACAGGCGCGGGGTGGTGCCGTCCTCGCGGGTGCGCAGGTCCTGGCTGACGCCGTCGTTGCGGTAGCGGATCGGGTTGCGGGCGGGGCCGTCCGGGGCGACAGGCCATTGCAGCGGGCCTTCGCGCAGCCGTTCGTAGGTGGCGCCGCGCAGGTCGTAGCCGGTGCGCGGGTTCCAGAAACCTTTGATCTCCTCGAAGATCTGCTCGGCGCTGTCGTAGGTGAACGCCTCGGCATAGCCCATGGCGCAGGCGATCCGGGCGATGATCCGCCAGTCCGGCAGGGCGTCGCCGGGCGGGTCGATGACCTGCTGGACCAGCGTGAGATTGCGTTCGGAGTTGATCATCACCCCCTCGTGCTCGATCCACAGGGTGCCGGGCAGGATCACATCGGCGTAGGCGTTGGTCTCGGTGTCGGCGAACACGTCCTGGGTGATCACCAACTCGGCCGCCTCCAGCCCGGCCAGCACGGTCTTGCGATTGGCCACGGTGGCAACGGGATTGGTGCAGATGATCCAGCACGCCTTGATCTGTCCCTCGGCCATGCGCGAGAACATGTCGATGGTGCCGGTGCCGACCTCGGTGCGCAGCGTGCCCGGCGCGAGGTTCCAGCGCTCCTCCACGAAGGCCCGGTCGGCGTCGGCGAGCACCGCGCGCTGGCCGGGCAGACCGGGGCCCATGTAGCCCATCTCGCGCCCGCCCATGGCATTGGGCTGACCGGTGAGCGAGAACGGGCCGCTGCCGGGACGACAGATCGCGCCGGTGGCCAGATGCAGGTTGACCAGCGCGTTGGTGTTCCAGGTGCCGTGGGTGGACTGGTTGAGGCCCATCGTCCAGCAGCTCATCCACTCCCGCGCCGTGCCGATCAGTTCGGCGGCCGCGCGCAGGTCCTCCACGGCGAGGCCGGTCAGCGCGGCTACCGTCGCCGGGTCGTAGTCGGCGAGGAATTCGGGCAGGCCGTCGTAGCCCTCGGTGAACTCGGCGACGAACTCGCTGTCGACGTGACCGCCCTCCACCAGCAGGTGCAGCAGCCCGTTGAGCAGGGCCAGGTCGGTGCCCGGGGTGATCTGGAGGTAGAGGTCGGCCTTCTCGGCGGTGGCGGTGCGGCGCGGGTCGACCACGATCAGCTTGGCCCCGGCCTTGACCCGATCCATCATGCGCAGGAACAGGATCGGGTGGCAGTCGGCCATGTTCGCGCCGATGACGAAGAAGACGTCGGCGTGGTCGAAGTCCTCGTAGGAGCCGGGCGGGCCGTCGGCGCCGAGGGAGAGCTTGTAGCCGCTGCCCGCGCTGGCCATGCACAGGCGCGAGTTCGATTCGATCTGATTGGTGCCGACGAATCCTTTGGCCAGCTTGTTCGCCAGATACTGCGCTTCCAGGGTCATCTGGCCCGAGACGTAGAACGACACGGCGTCGGGGCCGTGCTCGTCGATGATGGCGCGCAGCCGGGACGCGGTATCGGCGATGGCCTTGTCGACGGCGGTGGCGATCGGTTCGGTGCCGCGTTCGGCGCGGACCAGGGCGGTGCCGAGCCTGCCCTCGCTCACCTTCAGCAGGTCGGCGTGGCTGCCGCCCTTGGTGCACAGGCGTCCGCCGTTGGCCGGGTGCGCCTTGTCGCCCGGCGCCTTGCGCACGGTGCGGCCACCGTCGGCGCCGGTGTCGACCTCGAGGGCGATGCCGCAGCCGACCCCGCAGTAGGAGCAGACCGTCCGCACGGTCTCGGTGCCGCTCATCGCGGCAGCAGGATCAGCTCGGCCAGGGTGCCGCGCGCGCTGCCCGGGGGGAGCAGCGCCAGCGCCTGGGCGGTGACCAGGTGGGCCAGGTGCGGGATGCCGACCGCACCAGTGGCCCGCCACACCCCACCCTCGACCTGGGTGACCGGCACGATGTCGGTGGTCTGTCCCGGCGGCGAGGACCGGTCGACCAACCTGCCACGGAGCTTGCCGGGAGCCCGATCGGTCAGCGCGTCGACCACACAGCGGCCGGTGACCATGAGCGCGGTGATCGCCTCGAACGGGTTGGCGGGCACCACGATCAGGGTGCGGCCGTCGGGCAGGCGCGCGATCATCTGCTCACCGCCGGGGCGGATCATCACGCCGTCGACGACGATGTCGGCGCCGATCTCGGTGAGCAGGCACCGCATCTCGTCGAGCGCGCCGACCACGATCACCAGCTCGGTCCCGGCGGGCATGGCGAACCAGGCGCGCAGCAGTTCCCCGTCGGCGATCTGCCAGACCTTGCGGCAGCGGATGTCCCCGGCGGCCAGGAAACTGGCGACGACCGGGGTCACCGCGTCCTCGCGCGGGCCGGTGGTCAATCGGTTGCCGGTGACCAGCACGTCCGCCGACACCGGACCGCGCACCGTGGCGGTGACGATCTCGGCGCTCGAGCCCACCGAGATCACCGCGGGTCCGACCCGACTGCCCGCCGCGGCGAGCACGGTGCCCGCGTGCCACTGTTCGCCGCGCACGCGGGTGTCGTCACGCAGCGGCGCGTGCTGGGCGCGCATGAGCACCACGCGGCCCGACACCCGGGAGAACATGACGTCCTCGGCGCGCAGGACGGCGGTCGTGCCCCTCGGGGTCGGTGTGCCGTGCGCGATGCGGGCCGACTCGCCGTCGGTGAGCGCGGCCATCCGGGGGTGCACGCGTTCGGGGCGCACGGTCCACCACGGTCCGGGACCGCTGACCGCGTATCCGTCCAGGGCGGCGGCGTCCATCGCGGGTTCGGCCGTGGTCGCGACCAGCGGGGCGGCCAGCGTGGCACCGACCGCGTCGGCCAGCACGCGGGTCACCGGGGTCAGCGGCGCGAGGCCACGACGCAGGATGCGCGGCAGGCTCAGGACCGAGACATAGACGGCCGACGGCACCGCCGGTGCGACCTCCACAGCACCGGGCACGATCTCGGTCAACCCACCACCTCCAGCCATGAAAGTATCCTCATTTTCGGTTATTGCCCCGCAGTGTCTCCGCAATTGCCGAATGATCACCGAGACCTCACCCGCAGTTGCGGTGAATTGTGCGATCACGGAGCACGCCGGGTCGACACTGCGGATTTCGACTGGAAACCCCAGTTCACAGGCAGGATCCGGTCGACTGCGCGCGTTGGCGTCGACCGGTGTCACGGCGACCGACGAGCCGCTGAGGGATAGATCACCTTGCGGTGCGCGCGGTCGGTGCCGTTGAGTCGCCGGTATGACCGAGTCCTTGCTGTTCTCCTACGGAACCCTGCGGCAGCCCGAGGTCCAGCGGGCCGTGTTCGGACGGGTGCTGCGCGGGCGCGCCGACGACATCGCCGGGTACGCGCTGGCCGAGGTCACCATCACCGATCCGCACGTGATCGCCACCAGCGGATCGGCGGTGCACCCCGTGCTGGTGCCCGCCGAGCCGGAGGTCGGGGTGCCGGGCACGGTCTTCGAGGTCGACGCGGACGATCTGGTCGCCGCCGACGAGTACGAGGTCGAGGACTACACGCGCGTCCTGCTGCCGCTGCGGTCCGGTGCCGACGCGTGGGTGTACGTGCTGGCGGCCGGGCTCGATCAGGCCGGGTAGGTGCGGATCTCGGTCGCCTTGACCGAGGCCCACAGCCGCATGCCGCTCTGCACCCGCAGATCCGCGACCGTGGCGGGGGTGACCTCGGCCAGCACCGGCGGGCTGCCCGCCAGGCGGACGCGGGTCAGGTGCGCGTGCTGTTCGATCCCGGCGACCGTGGTCTCCCAGGTGTTGCGCGGACTGCCCACCGGCGGTTGCGGATACAGCGCGACCGCGCTCGGCGGGAAGGCGAGATAGACCGGGCCGGTGGCGGGTTCGGCGACGGTGAGCGAACCACCGTCGGCCAGCGTCACCGAATTCCCCTCGGCGACGCCGCGATACAGATTCAGCCCGACCAGATTCGCCACGTAGTCGGTGCGCGGCCGCTGCGCCACCTCGGCGGGCGGCCCCTCCTGCACGACCCGGCCGTGCTCGATGATGACGAGCCGATCCGCCAGGACCATGGCGTCGAGCGGATCGTGGGTCACCAACACGGTGTGTCCGGTGAAATCGCCGAGGTGGTGGCCGAGTTCGGCGCGGACCTGGAGACGGGTGCTCGCGTCCAGAGCCGCCAAGGGCTCATCGAGCAGCAGCAGCGCGGGGTCGGTCGCGAGAGCGCGGGCCAGGGCGACGCGCTGGGCCTGTCCCCCGGACAGCGAACGCGGTTTGGCGGCCGTGTGCTTCGCCAGCCCGACCCGGTCGAGCCAGCCCGCCGCGCGCTGTCGGGCGAGTTTGCGTGGCATCCCCCGCGCCCGCAGGCCGAAGGCCACATTGTCCAGGGCGTTCATGGTCGCGAACAGCAGATAGTCCTGGAAGACCACGCCGACCGCGCGGTGCTCGGCGGGCACGAAACGGGCTGGCGGTTCGTCCCAGATCCGCTCGTCGAGCCGGATCCGGCCGCCGGTGAGCGGGGTGAGCCCGGCCAGGGCGCGCAGTGCGGTGGTCTTGCCCGCGCCGTTGGGGCCCAGGAGCGCGACCACCTCGCCCGGGGCCACGGTGAAGGCGATGTCGAGGGTGAAATCGCCCTGGGCGATGCGCAGTTCGGCGTCCAGGCTCACAGCGGTCCTCGGGTCCAGCGGTCGCGCAGGGCGGCCAGCACGGCGACCGAGACCGCGAGCAGCACCAGGCTCAGCACGATGGCGTCGGCGGGATCGGTCTCCAGGGCGAGGTAGACCGCCAGCGGCATGGTCGTGGTGGTGCCGGGGAAACTTCCGGCGAAGGTGATGGTGGCGCCGAATTCGCCGAGCGCGCGGGCCCAGCACAGCACGGCTCCGGCGACCACACCGGGCATGACGGCGGGCAGGGTGACGCGGCGGAAGGTCAGCCAGCGCGAGGCGCCCAGGGTCGCGGCGGCCTCCTCGTAGCGCGGGTCGCTCGCGCGCAGCGCGCCCTCGACCGAGATGACCAGGAACGGCATCGCCACGAACGCCTCGGCCACGATCACCCCGGCGGTGGTGAACGGCAGCGAGAAACCGAACCAGTCGTAGAGATAGCTGCCGACCAGCCCGCGCCTGCCGAGCACGAGCAGCAGCGCCACCCCGCCGACCACCGGTGGCAGGACCAGCGGGACCGTCACCAGGGCGCGCACGATGCCCAGCCCCGGCAGGTCGCCCCGGGCCAGCAGCCAGGCCAGGGGGATGCCGAGTACGAGACACACGGCCGTGGCCGAGGTGGCGCAGACCAGCGACAGCCGCAGGGCCTGCCCGACCTCGGCGCTCATCAGCCGTTCCGGCAGGGTGCGCCAGGGCGCCCGCACCAGCAGGCCGATCATGGGCAGGATCAGGAAAGCCAGCGCGCAGACGGCGGGCAGCACCAGGATCAGCGGTCGCCGACCCCGGACCGCCCGCCGCCGCGCGTTGTCCGTCACGGGGTGTCGAAGCCCGCCTGGGCGAATTCCGCACGCGCCTTGTCCGACCCGATGAACTCGACGAAGGCCGCGGCGGCCTTGCTGTTGGGCGCCTCGGCCAACGGGGCGATCGGGTAGTCGTTGACCGCCTTGGTCGACTCCGGGAAGTCGATCCCGTCGACCTTGTCGCCCGCGGCCCGCACATCGGTGCGGTAGACCAGCGCCGCGTCGACCTCACCGAGGGTGACCTTGGTGAGCACCGCCTTCACGTCGGACTCGCGGGTGTCGGGCTGCGGGGTGATCCCGGCCGTCTCGAACACCTTCTCGGCCGCCGCGCCGCAGGGCACCTGCACGGCGCACAGCGCGATCTTCTCGTCCGGGTTCGCGAAATCGGCCAGACCGGTGATCTGGCTCGGATTGCCCTTGGGCACGGCGATCTCGAGCCGGTTGCGCACGAACACCGTCGGCGCGGCGGTGATCTCGCCCGCGTCGACCACCTGCTGCATGTTCTTCGGGGCCGCCGAGGCGAACACGTCGGCCGGGGCGCCCTGCTTGATCTGCTCGGCCAGGGCCGAGCTGGCACCGAAATTGAACACCACCTTGGTGCCCGGGTGCGCGGCCTCGAACTGCTTGCCCAACTCGGTGAAGGTCTCGGTCAGCGAGGCCGCCGCGAACACCGTGACGGTGCCGCCGACCTGATCACCCGAGGGCGCCGCCTCGGTGTCGTTGCCACAGCCGACCGCGGCCACGGCGATCACACCGGCGATCGCCGCCGCGCGAAGTGTGCGAATCATGTTCTCCCTCATCAACTTTCCGGAATTTCGACAACCACATGGGTGGACTTCACCGAAGCGACGGCGATGCTGCCGACCTCGAGCCCGAGTTCGTCGACGGATTCGCGACTCATCAGCGACACCAGCCGGAACGGGCCCGCCTGCATCTCGACCTGGGCCATCACGGTGTCCTTGAGGACCCGGGTGACGATGCCCCGCATCCGGTTGCGCGCCGAGGTGGCGACAGCGGCACCGGGCGGAACGGCCTCGTTCTCCCGCCGCAGGAACTCGGCGAGCTCGCGCCCCTCGACACCCTTACGACCGTTGTCGAGCTGGATCGAGGCGAGTTTGCCCAGGTCGATATAGCGCCGGACAGTGTCGTCACTGACACCCATGAGAGCCGCTACTTCACTGATCCGCAGATTCGACACACCGACCAGTTTATGTGGCGGAGCTGCGGATGGCGCGGGAAGGCGGTCGACACCCATGAAACCCCACTTCCTCAGCCCAGGACACGGCCGTTCGCACCGCTTCCCCATCACCGCACTTACGGCAATCCGGAACCGTAGGCAGACCCTGTTGCGCGAGGATCACCTCGACCCGCACCCCACGTAACAACCCCCTCTCCCACCCCCGACCCCCACCCGTGAGGTTTGCGGTGCGCGCGCGGAGCTCTGGCGCGTCGAACCTCGACCACCGCGGTCACCTCTCCCGCGTCACCGAGACGACCGTCCCGTCCAGCCGATTCCGGGACCTTTCGGAGATTTGTCCGGATTGGGTATTGACTCCTGGCAAATCCGGAGCACACTGGATATACACCAGAGCACCGGAAGAGAACCACACGGTAGACAAAGACGTTTGCCCATCGAGTGACTGTTTTCCAGGATCTGGCCCAGGCCCCCGGCAAGCCAGTCGAGTACCGGAATTCCCAGCGACGACTAGGAATCCTGGATTCGATGGAGACTACCGGGGACTGTTCTGTGCGCACCCTCGCTCAGCGCCCCGGTTCCAGTCGCGCACCCACCGTGTGGACGATGACGACATCCGGATGCCACGGCACCAGATCGTCGACGCGCTGCTGCAACCGCTCCACCGGTGGTAACTGCTCGGGACCGAGCACCGAGACCGTGGCGGTGTCACCGTGCACCTCGACGTCGATCCCCTGCGCCCCGGGATCCTCACGCAACCAGTCGCGGGCGGCCTCGGAGATCTGCCCGGCCCACAGCGTCGAGAGCGAATTGACCACCATCGGCACCGCGACCAGCAGCAGCGCCGCCCCGAGCACCAGGTAGGCCCGCCCTCTTCGCGCCGTCGACGACCCGGCCTCGTGCGCGTATCCGGCCAGCAACAGCACCGCCGTCGTCGTGATGATCATGGCCAGCATGTTGGAGGCGAACAGCACGAACGCGCCGAGGGCCAGCGCGGGCGCGTGCGAGCCGAGACAGACCCCGACCACGCCCAGTGGCGGGACCAGCGAGATCGCGATCGCGACACCGGGCAACACGTCGCCGACATCGCGGCGGGTGATCGCCACCGCGGCGACCAGCCCGGTCGCCAGCGCGGCGGTCAGGTCCATCAATTTCGGCGAGGTGCGCCCGACGAGTCCCGCGCGGCCGGTCACCACCCCGAGTGCCACCCCGAGGATCGGGATCGACAGCGGCGCCACGATCATCGCGCCGATCACCGTCGCCGTGGAATCACCGATCACGCCCGAGATCGCGATCACCGCCGACAGCACGAGCATGATCCAGAACGCCGACCGCTTGGCGGTGACCCCACCGACCGCCAGGTCCAGCTTGTCGGTGAGTTCGTCGAGCGTTCGGCGCTGGTCGGCGGGCACCAGATACGCGATCATGCGGACGACGGTAGGCCGCGGCGGCTCGCGGTGAATCACCCGTTGCGGGTGAATCGCTCACCCCCACAGATCGACGACGCCACGCACCGTGAACAGCGCGCCGAAGCCGAAGAGCACCGACAGGGTCAGCGTGCGACTGTTGCGCAACATCCACGCCTCGACGACGGCCAGACCCCGGTCGGCGCGGTCACCGGCGATCAGGTACGCGCCGATCGGGATCAGGAAGTCGGCCGACGCGGCGAGCAGCAGGGCCGCCGTGGCCACCAGGGCCGCCCCGATGGCCACCGCCGAGCTCGAGATCACGCTCATGCCCGACATCATGATGAACAGGTTCGGGTTCAGCACCCCCAGCACCAGCCCGATCGCGAAGGATTTGCGCGGCCCGGCGGTCTCGAGTTCGGTGAGCAGCCGCGGTCGCTCGGCGGCCGTGCGCGGCTTGCGCAGCCACATCCAGCACCCGCACGCGAGGAACAGCAGACCCACCGCCAGCCCCGCACCGTGCGATACCCGCGCCGGAGTCGCCGCCGGGTCGGACGCGCCGCCGAGGACGGCCGACAGTGCCACCAGCAGGTAGACGACGAGGAACCCGGCGCCGAACGCCGCCGCGTTGCGCACCGGGAAGCACGAGCGCAGCAACAGCACACAGCCGATCACCGCGCCCGGAGTGATCATCAACCCGACGATCTCCGGCACCAGCAGCAACAGCAATCCGCCCATGTCAGTCCCTTCCGTCCGCACGCAACCGGATCTCGGCCTCGGCATAGGCCGCCAGCGTCGATTCGCCGAGAGTGTGTGTCGCCGGGAAGAACTCGACCGCGATGCCCTGGCCCGCCAGCAGCTCGTCGGTCCACACCGCGCGCACACGCGGGTCGACACCGCTCAGACACAGGCGACCGCCGACCGCGTCGAGCCTGCGCGCGTAGTCGGCGAGCACGTGCAGGAAGGTCGCGCTCACGCTCGTGCGCCCGCGCAACCGCAGGATGACGACGGGATCGCGCGCGCCCGTCGGGTCGGGCAGCCGGGTCTGCAGGGTGCGCGCTCCGGCGTAGAAGAGGGAGCCGTAGACGTCCATGATGACGATCTCGTTGTCGGACAGCCGTTTCGGCAGGGTGCCCTCGACCAGCCGGTCGCCCTCCACCCGCAACCGCACCACCTTCAGGTCCATCGCTTCCTGATTGAGTTGCAGCAGCAGCGAGAGCCCGACGCCGACCCCGACCGCGGCGGTCACCGGCAGCAGCAGGGTGGCGACGAAGGTGACCCCGAGCGCGGTCCGCGAGATCGGCCCGCTGCCCCAGATCGCCACCAGCCGGTCGATGTCGAACGCCCCGGCGGCGGCCACCACGAGAATGGCGGCCAGCGTCGGCATCGGCACCTTGCCGACCAGGCCGGTCAGCGCCACCAGGATCACCAGGATCCACAGCCCCGACCACACCGCCGCCCAGCGGGTGCGCGCACCGGCGGTCACATTGATCGCCGTCTGCCCCAGCGAGCCGCCCACCGGCATCCCACGGAACAGTCCGGCGGCGACATTGCCGATGCCCTGCGCGCAGAAATCGCGATCGATCCGCGCCCGGGAACCGTCCGGATTCGGGGCCGATTCGGCGACCCCGGCGCCCTGCACCAGCACGATCACCGTCACCGCCAGCGCGCCCGCGAGCAGGGTCGGCGACAGCACGCTCAGCTCCGGCAGATGCGGCAGCGGAACGCCGGTCGGGATCGCTCCGGCGTCGGCGACCGTGGCGACCTCGTCCCAGCCGAACGTCAGCACCACCGCCGTCGGCACCACCAGCGCGCCCAGCGACGCGACACTGCGCAACCGCCCCCGGCCCAGCACCACCAGCAGCACGATCGCGGTGACCCCGACGACCGCCGACCGCCAGTCGATCCCGCCCGGATGGGTCAGCACGTGCAGGGCCTTCAGCGCCGCCACCGAGCCCTCCGACGGCGCCCCGAGCAGCACCGGCAACTGCCCGAAGACGATATTGGCCGCGATGCCGAGCAGGAACCCGGTCATCACCGAGTGCGAGACGAACCGCGTGTAGCGGCCCAGCCGCAGCACCGCCGCGACGATCATCGCGATCCCGGCGACCAGGGTGAGCAGGACCAGGGCGGCGGAACGGTCCTCGGACGCGATCTCGGTCAGCGTGGAGCCCGCGGCGAGCGCGGAGGCGCTGGTGGTGGTGACCACCATCAGCCGGGTGCTGGTGCCGAAGCCGCCGAAGAACCGTCCCGCCATGCTCGCGTACAGCCCGTGGACCGGGTTCACGCCCGCGAGCAGCCCGGCCGCCATGCCGTCGGGCACACCGGCGATGGCGCCGGGTACGCCCGCGCCGATATCGGCCTTCGTCATGCGCCGACCGGTCGGCGGAGGGGGCATCGTGGGCTCCTTCGAACTGCCGCCGGATCGCCCGGCCGGAGCGGGGAACTCAGGGAGTCACGATGTCGAAATCCGGGTCGGGGGCATCCAGGTAGCCGACCAGTTCGGCCAGCTTGCCCGCCTCCCCGTCGACCTGCACGCGGCCGTCGGCGATCATCGCTCGCAGGTCCTGGCCGCCCAGCAGGGCCGCGCGCAGATCCCCGGCGGTGAGGGCGAAGGTGGCGTCGGGGTCGGGCAGGTCGGTGTCGACGTCGAAGTGCACGAGCAGTCCGTTGCGCAGCTGGGTGCGGTGCGTGACGGCGGTGTCGGTGATCTTCCAGTCGATGACGATCGATGCCGACCACGCCTTGGGACCGTCCACGCGCAGGGAGATCGCGTCGAACACCTGCTCCACCGACAGCTCGGCCATGATGTCGGGCGCGGCGGCCACGGTCGGGGTGCCGACATTGCCGTGGCGCAGCTCGTAAGCGCCCATCAGGAAGAAGTTGCGCCAGGTGCCGTTCTCGGCACCGAAGCCGAGCTGTTCGAGGGTATCGGCTTGCAGCGCCTTGGCCTCGGCATTGCTCGGATCGGCGAAGATCACGTAGTTCAGTACCTGGGCGACCCAGCGGAAATCGCCGTCGGCGTAGGACTTTCGCGCCTTGACCAGGACCTCGTCGGCGCCGCCCATGTACTCGAGGTGGCGGCGGGCGGCCTCGACGGGCGGATGCTGCCACAGGGTGGCCGGGTTGCCGTCGAACCAGCCCATGTAGCGCTGGTAGATGGCCTTGACGTTGTGACTCACCGAGCCGTAGTAGCCGTGGGTCGACCACGTCTTCTCGATCGCGGGCGGCAGCTGGATGTCCTCGGCGATCTCGATGCCGGTGGCACCCTTGTTCAGCGCGCGCAGGGTCTGGTCGTGCAGGTAGCCGTAGAGATCACGCTGCACCGAGAGGAATTCGGTGAGCCGCTCGGTGCCCCAGGTGGGCCAGTGGTGCGAGGCGAAGACGACATCGGCGCGCGCGGCGTAGCGGTTGATCGACTCGGTGAGGCATTTCGCCCACACGTGCGGGTCGCGCACCAGCGCGCCGCGCAGGGTGAGCAGATTGTGCAGGGTGTGGGTGGCGTTCTCGGCCATGCACAGGGCCCGGCGGGCGGGGAAGTAGAAGTTCATCTCCGAGGGCGCCTCGGTGCCGGGCGTCATCTGGAATTCGATCTGGACACCGTCGAGGGTGACCGTCTGGCCGGTGTGGTCGATGTGGACCGTCGGCGAGATCAGCGTCGGGGTGCCGGTCGAGGTCGTCGGGCCCAGTCCGGCACCGACCGCGCCCAGCGGGCCCCGCGGCAGCGCGGCGCCGTACATGTAGGCGGCGCGGCGGCCCATGGCGGTGCCCGCGTAGACGTTCTCCTCCACGGCGTGCTCGGTGAAGCCGACCGGCGCGATGATCGGGCAGCGGCCCGCGGCGACGTCGTCCTCGGTGGTCACGCCCTTCACGCCGCCGAAATGGTCGATGTGCGAGTGCGAGAAGATCACCCCGGTCACCGGGCGGTCACCGCGATGCTCGCGGTACAGGCCGAGCCCCGCGGCGGCGGTCTCGGCGGAGATGAGCGGGTCGATGACGATCACGCCGGTCTCCCCCTCGACCAGCGTCATGTTCGACAGGTCCAGGCCGCGCAGCTGGTAGATGCCGTCGGTGACCTCGAACAGTCCCTGCTTGGCGACCAGTTTCGACTGCCGCCACAGGCTCGGGTTCACCGTCGGGGGGCAGTCCTCGTCCAGGAACGCGTAGCCGTCGCTGTCCCAGATCACCTGCCCGGCTTCGTTCTTCACCACACCCGGGGTCAGGGCGGCGACGAATCCGCGGTCGGCGTCGACGAAATCCTGTTCGTCGTCGAACGGCAGCTGTCGCAGCAGCTCCTCGTTGGCCGATCGAACACTGTCGGTCGCACTGTTCTGGCCGGTCATCGATTTCCCTTCCTGGCGACGGAGGCGGGGAAGGCCGTCCCGGCACGACGGCCGCGGCGATCCCTGTCGCAGTATTCGTCGCGGGTCCCCGCGCGCGCCTCACCCACGGCGGGTGAACTCGGGAACCGTGGTCGTGATTCACCCGATTCGGGTGAAGCGCGTCGAGCCCGATCCGCGCACGATGCGGGAATGGGAGAAACTCCAGTTCTCGGCCCGGTCGAGTTCGTCGTGCTGACCTTTCCCGGCACCACCGTCGACGCGACCGTCACCGACGCGCTCGCCGAGGTCGTCGGCAACGGCACCGTGACGCTGCTCGATCTGATCGTGCTGTCGATGGACGCCGCGGGCGCCGTCACCGAGCTCGAGATCGACGACGATCTCGACCAGGTGGGGCTGACCGGCCTGACCGCCGCCGATATCGACCTGGTCAGCGACGAGGACCTCGCCGTGGTCCGCGCGTCGATGGCACCGGAATCCACCGCCGTCGTGGTGGTGTTCGAGGAGAGCTGGGCCGCCCGCCTGGCCGCCGCGGTCCGCGGCGCCGACGGCGAAGTGGCCCTGCACGTCCAGGTGCCGCGCGACGCGGTCGAGGCCGCCGTCGCCGCGGCCACCGCCTAGAGAGGAATCGAGATGCCCCTTCGGATGGGCCGCGTCGGGCGGCCGGGACTGCTGGGCACGGTGGCGCGCACCGCCGTCGTCGCGGGAACCGCCCAGGCCACCTCCAACGCGGTCAACAATCGGGCTCGCAGGCGCTCCGCCGAACAGCAGGCCTACGCCGAACAGCAGGCGCCCCCACCGCAACCGGCCTACGCGCCGCCTCCGCCGCCACCCCCGGCTCCCCCGCCGGGCGGCACCGACGTCGTCGGCGAGCTGACGAAGCTGAGTCAGCTACGCGACGCCGGGGCGCTCTCGGACGCGGAATTCGCCGCGGCGAAGGCGAAACTGCTCGGCTGAGCCGGGCGCGACGTCCGCCGGGTCCTCAGGCCGATTCGGGCGCGCCCGGCGTCCGGAAATCGCCATGCCGTCCCGCGCCCGCGGCGAAACGGGCGGCACCGTCGAGGGTGTCGGAGCGCAGCGAGGTCATGCCCCGCGCGAATTCGTTGGCCAGGGCGTCGTCTTCGGTGCGACCTGCTTGTTCGAGCAGGGACAGGCGGTCCTGGCGCAGGCAGGTCTGCGGGAAGCGGGTCAGTTCCAGGGCCAGCTCGCGGGCGGTCGCCAAGGACCGGCCGCGCGGGGCGACGCGGTTGACCAGGCCGATCCGGTGCGCCTCGGCGGCGTCGACGGGACGGCCGGTGAGGATCAGGTCCATGGCGTGGCTCTCGCCGATCAGGCGGGGCAGTCGCACCGTGCCGCCGTCGATCAGCGGGACGCCCCAGCGTCGGCAGAACACGCCGAGCACGGCGTCCTCGTCGGCGACCCGCAGGTCGGCCCAGATCGCCAGCTCCAGCCCGCCCGCCACGGCATAGCCGGAGATCGCGGCGATCACCGGCTTGCTCAGCCGCATCCTGGTCGGCCCCATCGGACCGTCGCCCTCGACCGCCGCCACATTGCCGCGCTCGGTGCCGATGGCCTTGAGATCCGCGCCCGCGCAGAAGGTTTCGCCGACGCCGTGCAGGATGGCCACCGCCGCGTCGGGATCGGCGTCGAAGTCGCGGAAGGCGGCCGCCAGCGCGGCGGCGGTCGGACCGTCGACGGCATTGCGTGCCTCGGGCCGGTTGATGCCGATCAGCACGAGCGGGCCGTCGCGCTCGACCAGGACGGTGGGGGTGGTCATGGGAAAATGAAACAGTCCGATCGGACTGCTGTCAAGACCTGCGAAGATACTCCGCATGGCTCCCCCCACCGAAGGCCGACGGCGCAGCGACGCCGCACGCAGCCAGAACACGCGTGAGCGCATTCTCGCCGCCGCCGTCGCCAGCCTGATCGAGGACGGTTACGCCGCCACCAGCATCGGCGCCATCCAGGCCAGGGCGGGTGTCTCGCGCGGCGCGCTGCTGCACCAGTACCCGAACAAGGCGCACCTGCTCGTCGACGCCGTGCGTCACCTGTCCGATCAGCAGATCAGCGAGATCCGCGCGGCCGAACAGCCTGCGGGAGAAGATGACTGGATGGCGGCGCTGTGGCGCAGTTTCGCCACTCCCCTGTTCGGCGCGCTCCTGGAACTGTGGGTGGCCGCCCGGACCGACGCCGATCTTCGCGCGGCCCTGCTGCGTCACCAGCGCGACCTGCACAGCACCATTCGCGCCTCGATCGTGCGCCCGCTGCCCGAGCCCCTGCCCGCGCATTTCGACACCGTCTTCGAGATGACGCTCACCTATTTCCGCGGCCTGGCCCTGACGACCATCCTCAGCACCAACCACCGCGACCAGCTGCTCGCCGACTGGCGCGCGGCCATGTCGGCGATGCTGGCGGTTTCACGCTGACCGTGGCCGCGCTCAGCCCGCGGCGGCCGCTTCGATGACGTCGGCGACGGCCCCCGGCTGCGAGACCAGCGAGGCGTGCGAGGCCGGGATCTCCGAGGTCCGCGCACCGCTGCGCTGGGCCATGTAGCGCTGCGAGGCGGGCGGGATGACCAGGTCGTCGGCGGAGACCAGGTACCAGCTCGGCAGCCGCGTCCACGCCGCCGGACCGGAGGGTTCGATGTTCGCGGCGACCGCGATGGAGCGCTGGTGGGCGATCATGTCGGCGGCGGTGGCGTCGCTGACGTCCCCGGCGAACACCTCGTGGAAGGAGGCCGGGTCGACATAGGCGTCGAGGTTCTTGCCGTTGACGCCCTGGCTGTCGTCCACGACGGCGAGTTGCAGCACCGGCGGCAGCAGGCGGCTGCCGGGGAACCGGATCGGGTCGAGTGCCAGCTGGGCCGGTTCGCCCTCGACCGGCGCGAAGGCGGCGATGTAGACCAGGGCGGTGACGTCGGGATCGTCCACATTGGTGATCACGGTGCCGCCGTAGGAGTGGCCGACCAGCACGATCGGCCCGTCGATCCCCGCGATCGCCCGCTCGACCGCCGCGGCGTCGTTGGCCGGGCCGCGCAGCGGATTGGCCGGGACCACCACGGAGTACCCGTCGGCCCGCAGGTCCGCGGCGACCCCGTCCCAGCTGGTGGTGTCGGCGAAGGCGCCGTGCACCAGCACGACGGTCGGCTTGTCCGCCGCTGTCGCGGGCCCCGCACCGAGCACCCCGGCGCCGAGCCCGACGGCGGCGACCACCGCCATGATCGATCGGATGCCGCTCATGTGAATTCCTCTCGTACCGCTGTCTCGGGTTCGGATGGAGCACTGCGCGGCGATGCGTCGATCGCCTGCGGACAAGTATCGTCGCCTCCATTGCCGCCGTCTCGGCGGACCCTCCTGTCACACTCCGGCCGCGTGTTTCGTCTCCCCGATGCGGACCCATTCGATCGATCTCAGGAGAGTTCCATGTCTGTGCACATCAGCAACCCGGCCGAGCTGCACGATCCGACCGGATTCGGCTACAGCCACGTCGCCCGGGTGACCGGTGAGCTGGTGCTGATCGCCGGTCAGTACGACTCCGACGCCGAAGGCCACACCACCACCACCGATTTCGCCGGTCAGGTCGAGCGCGCCTTCGCCAATCTGGGCACGGCGTTGCGCTCGGCCGGGCTCGACTACGCCGATGTCGCCCAACTGCGCACCTTCATCGTGGACCACGATCTCGACAAGCTGGCGATCCTCGGTCAGCGGATCGCCGCGATCTGGGGCGACGAGCCGCCGACCCAGACCCTGCTCGGCGTCGCCGCGCTCGCCCTGCCCGACATGCTGTTCGAGGTCGACGCCCTCGCGGCCCGACACTGAGTCCGGGGGTCGGCTCACTCCGGCGCGGAGCTGGGTTGCAGTGAGCCGACCCTTTGCGTCACTCCGACGGAAGTCGGGTCAGCACACCGCGACCGTCGGCGCCGCCAGCTCCAGCCGGGGCCAATCCCGCAGGTCACGGCGCAACTGTCGGTCGTGGGTGGCCACGACGACGGCGGCGTCGGTGGCCCGCAGAGCCTCGGTGAGTTCGTCGACCAGGCTGATGGACAGGTGGTTGGTCGGTTCGTCGAGCAGCAGGGCGTGCGGCCGGGCGGCCAGGGCACAGGCGAGGTCGAGGCGGCGCTGCTGACCCATGGACAGTTCACCGATCGGCTTGTTCGCCTCGTGCGCGGACAACAGCCCGAGCGCGCTGAGCGCCACCCGTTCGCCGTCGACCAGCATTCCCGCCGTGACCAGCTCGGCGACGTGGGTCTCGTACACCTCGCGGGCCCGGCGGCGCAGCGGCCACCGGGATTCCTGCCCCAGCAGGTGGATTCGCGCCTTGCGGGCGCGATGGAACTGCCCGGTCGACGGTGCGATGGTCCCGCTCAGCACGCCGAGCAGCGTGGACTTGCCCGCCCCGTTGACGCCACTGATCACCAGCCGGTCACCCGAGTCCAGCGCCACCTCGACCGGTGCCGTCAGCCGCCCGGTCACGGTGACCTCCTCCGCCCGCACCAGGGTGACCCCGGCCCGCGCGGGCAGCTCGGGCATACCGAACCGCTGCGGTGGCGTGGGCGCGGTGACGCTGTGGCGTTCCAGTTCGTCCTGGCGCCGGTGCACCGCCCGCGTCACCGAGCCCGCGCGGGTGGCGCGGGCGTGTTTGCCGGTGCCCTTGTCCGGCCGCCAGCCGCTGACCAGGCGGTTCTGTGCCGCCGACAGATCGTCGGCGAGACGGGCACGTTCGGCGCGCTGCTGCTCGTATTCCTCGGTCCAGCGCGCCCGTTCGGCGATGCGGCCGTCGCGGTATCCCGCATAGCCCCCGCCGTAGACGCGCGGTCTGCCGTCGCGGGTCGGGTCGAGATCGAGGAAGGTCTCGGCGACGTCGGTGAGCAGGGCCCGGTCGTGGCTCACCACGACGACGCCACCGGCGAAACCGCGCAGTTGGGCGGCGAGGAAATCGAGGGCGGTGCGGTCGAGGTGGTTGGTCGGTTCGTCCAGCAGCAGGAAATCGTCACCGGCGGCGAGCAGCACGGCCAGGCGCACCCGGTAGCGCTGCCCGACCGACAGGGTGGCCAGCGGCCGCTCGCGATCGCTGACGGCGCCCAGGCCAGCCAGCGCGATGTCGACGCGGCGGTCGGCGTCCCAGGCGTCGAGCAGCTGGGCGAGGTCGAGCGCGGCGGCGTAGTCGTCGTCGCCGCCGGGGCGGCCCTCGGTCAGAGCGTCGGTCGCCGCGTCGAGCGCGCGCATGGCCGCGCGGGCGGCGGCGAGGTGCTCGTCGATGACGGCACCCACGGTGCGGTCGTCGTGGTCGGGCATCTCCTGGGTGGCCAGCGCCAGCGTGCCGACGCGCCGCACCGTGCCCTGGTCGGGGGTGAGTTCCCCGGCGAGCACGTGCAGCAGGGTGGACTTGCCGCGCCCGTTCTCGCTGACGATCGCCCACCGCGATCGGGGCGACACGGTCAGGTCGACACCGTCGAGCACCACGCGGTCGCCGCGGCGCACCTGGAGATCGGTACAGGTCAGTTGTGCCCGCGCGCGGGCAGGCCGAATTCGGTTGGTCATGTCTTCCTCCGGGCACACCTCACCCAGGACAGGGAGAAGGAGGGTGCCCATGTCGATGAACGTGCGCCGGGCGCACGAAGGAACATCGAAGTTGGGGCCGTCAGCGCACCGCCGAAGCGGCAGCGGCCCGAGAAACTCAGAGGAAGAACAAGTGCATGTCGTCCACGCTAACAACCGCTCGACAGCGCGTCGAGTGAATTACCGGTCGACGCGCGGCTAGGCGACGGCGGGGGTGCTGGCGTGGCGGGCGTAGCCGAGATTGGTGAGGACCTCGCTGGTGGCCTTGGCGAAATTGAGGGTGATGAAGTGCAGGCAGGGGGCGCCTTCGTCGATGAGACGCTGGGCGATCTCGGTGGCGATCTCGATGCCGACGGCGCGCACGGCGGCACGGTCCTCGTCGGGTCCGGTGCCCGCGGCCTTCTCCAGACGTGCCATGACCGACCGCGGCAGGGAACGTCCGCAGAGTTCCTCCGCGCGCTGGACGGTCCGCAGGGATGTGACCGGCATGAGCTCGGGAATGATCGGCTTGGCGCCCTCGATCGGGTCCATCGCCACCACCCGATCCCGCAACCGCAGGTAGTGCTCCACGTCGAAGAACATCTGGGTGATCGAATACTCCGCGCCCGCACGCAGTTTCGCCGCCAGGTGACGGGTGTCGTGGTCGAGGTCGGGTGAGCGGTGGTGGCCTTGGGGGAAGGAGGCCACGCCGACGTGGAAGTCACCGAGGTCGCGCACGATGCGCACCAGTTCGTCGGCGTATTCGACGCCGCCGGGGTGTTTGCGCCATTCGCCGAGGGGGTCGCCGGGCGGGTCACCGCGCAGGACGAGCAGATTGCGGATGCCCGAGTCGGCGTAGGAGCCGATGAGCGACCGCAGTTCGGCGATGCTGTGGCCGACGGCGGTGAGGTGCGCGACCGGAAGCAGGGTGGTCTCGGTCGCGAGTTCGCCGGTGATGCGGACGGTGCGGTCCTTGGTGGAACCGCCCGCCCCGTAGGTCATCGAGACGAAGGCCGGGTGCATGCGCTCGAACTCGCGGACCGTGCGCCACAGCCGGGATTCCCCGGCGGCGTCACGGGGCGGGTTGAACTCCACCGAGAACGGCACCCGATGTCCGGGATGCTCGGCCAGGCGCTGCGCCACGGACCGGGTGCGTGTGCGCAGCGTGCTCGGCGTCTCGATTACCTCACCGGTCATCGACATCCCCCAGTTCGACTAGTAGGTCGCCGCCCTCGACCTGTTGCACCTTCGCCGTGGCGACCCGTTCGACGATACCGGCGCGCGGCGCGGTGATGGCCGCTTCCATCTTCATTGCCTCGATCGTGCCGATGGAATCGCCCGCCGAGACCGAATCCCCTTCGGCGACAGCGAGAGTGACGACACCGGCGAAGGGTGCGGCGATGTGGCCCGGATTGTTCTTGTCGGCCTTCTCCGCCACCGGAACCTCCGAGGCGATCGACCGGTCCCGCACCGCGATCGGACGCAACTGCCCGTTCATGATGCACATGACCGTGCGCATCCCCTTCTCATCCGGCTCCGAGATCGCCTCCAGACCGATGAGCAGGGTGACACCCTTCTCCAACTGCACCCGATGTTCCTCACCGCGCCGCAGACCGTAGAAGAACTGGTTCTCCGACAGTCCCGTTGTGTCACCGTACTTTTCGCGGTGCACGCGGAACTCGGCCGTCGGTCCGGGGAACAGCAACTGGTTGAGGGTGTCGCGACGCTCGTCCGAGGAGCCGTCCAGACCGGCCTGCTCGGTGGGTGTCAGCGCGACTTCGGGTTTGGGCTCGTTGCGCCCGGCCAGCGCCTTGGTCCGGAACGGCTCGGGCCAGCCACCGGCGGGAGTGCCGAGTTCCCCGCGTAGGAAACCGATCACCGAATCCGGGATGTCGTAGCGGCCCGGGTCAGCGGCGAAGTCCTCGATCTCCACACCCGAGCCCACCAAAGCCAATGCCAGGTCACCGACGACCTTGGACGAGGGCGTCACCTTGATCAAGCGCCCCAGCAGCCGGTCCGCCGCCGCGTACTTCGCCTCGACCTCCTCGAACCGGTCACCCAGACCCAGCGCGATCGCCTGCTGACGCAGATTCGACAGCTGACCACCCGGAATCTCATGCGTGTACACACGCCCCGTCGGCGCCGGAAGACCCGACTCGAACGGCGCGTACACCTTCCGCAACGCCTCCCAATACGGCTCGAGATCACACACGTTCTGCAGATTCAGCCCGGTATCACGCTCGCTGTGTGCGGCGGCCGCGACGATCGCGGACAGGGCCGGTTGTGAGGTGGTTCCCGCCATCGCCGCCGACGCCCCGTCCACAGCATCGGCACCCGCTTGCCACGCGGCCAGATAGGTCGCGAGCTGACCACCCGGCGTGTCGTGGGTGTGCACATGCACCGGCAGATCGAAGTTACTACGCAGCGCGGTAACGAGTTTCGCCGCCGAGGGCGCCCGCAGCAGACCGGCCATGTCCTTGATCGCGAGCACATGCGCACCCGCGTCCACGATCTGCTCGGCCAACTTCAAGTAGTAATCGAGCGTGTAGAGCGACTCGTTCGGATCGAGCAGATCACCGGTGTAACTCAACGCTACTTCCGCCACAGCACTGCCGGTTTCGCGCACGGCGTCGATAGCGGGCCGCATCTGCTCCACATTGTTGAGCGCGTCGAAGATCCGGAAGATATCGATCCCGGTGGCGGCGGCCTCGGAGACGAAAGCCCGCGTGACCTGTTCCGGATAGGGCGTGTAGCCCACCGTATTCCGCCCGCGCAACAGCATCTGCAAACAGATATTGGGTACGGCTTCCCGCAGCGCGGCCAATCGCTCCCACGGGTCTTCGTGCAGGAAGCGCAGCGCCACATCGTAAGTCGCGCCACCCCACGCCTCGATCGACAGCAATTCCGGTGTGAGTCGCGCGACATGTCCGGCCACACCCAGCAGACCACTGGTACGCACGCGGGTCGCCAGCAGCGATTGGTGCGCGTCACGGAAAGTCGTGTCGGTGACGGCCAGAGCCTTCTGCTCGCGCAGCGCCCGCGCGAAACCGTCGGGGCCGAGGGTGAGCAGGCGCTGACGCGACCCGTCCGGCGGCGGCAGGGTCAAGTCGATCGCGGGCAGTTTGTCGTGCGGATACACCGTGGTCGGTCGCTCGCCGTGCGGCTTGTTGACGGTCACATCGGCCAGATAGTCGAGGATCTTCGACGCGCGATCCGCCGACACCCGTCGCGTCACCAGATCCGGTCGCGCGTCGATGAACGAGGTGTTCACCTTCCCCGCCCGGAAATCCGGGTCGTCCAGAACCGCCTGCAGGAAAGGGATATTCGTAGCCAGGCCGCGAATACGGAACTCGGTCACGGCACGCCGCGCCCGTGCCACCGCCGCCGGGAAATCCTGGCCGCGGCAGGTGAGCTTCACCAGCAGCGAATCGAAATGCGCGCCGATCTCGGCTCCGACGGTGGCGCCACCGTCGAGCCGCACCCCCGCACCACCCGGCGTCCGGTACGCGGTGATCCGCCCCGTATCGGGCCGGAACCCGTTGGTGGGGTCCTCGGTGGTGATGCGGCACTGCAGGGCCGCGCCGCGAATCGCCACCGTCTCCTGGCTCAACCCCAGATCGGCCAGCGACTCCCCCGCCGCGATGCGCAGCTGGGCCTGCACGAGGTCGACGTCGGTGATCTCCTCGGTCACCGTGTGCTCCACCTGGATCCGCGGGTTCATCTCGATGAACACGTGATTGCCGCGCTCGTCGAGCAGGAATTCCACCGTGCCCGCGTTGACGTACCCGATCTGTCGGGCGAAGGCCACCGCGTCGGCGCAGATGCGTTCGCGCAGCGCGGGATCCAGATTCGGCGCGGGCGCCAGCTCGATCACCTTCTGATGCCTGCGCTGCACCGAGCAGTCCCGCTCGAACAGGTGCATCACCGTGCCGTGCTGATCCGCGAGAATCTGCACCTCGATGTGGCGGGGATTCACCACAGCCTGTTCGAGGAACACCGTCGGATCGCCGAAGGCCGACTCCGCCTCGCGCGAGGCCGCCTCGATCGACTCCCGCAGAGCCTCCGGCTCCGCCACCCGGCGCATGCCACGACCACCACCACCGGCGACCGCCTTCACGAAGATCGGGTACTCGAGTTCCGCCGAGGCCGCCAGCAATTCCTCGATATCGGCCGAGGGCTCACTCGATTTCAGGACCGGCAAGCCCGCCGCCCGCGCCGCCTCGATCGCGGTCGCCTTGTTCCCGGCCATTTCCAGCACCTCAGCCGAGGGCCCGACGAAGGTGATGCCCTCGCGCGCGCACGCCGCGGCCAGTTCCGGATTCTCCGACAGGAATCCGTAGCCGGGATAGACGGCATCGGCACCGGCCGATTTCGCCGCCTCGATGATCGCGTCGATCGAGAGGTACGCGCGGACCGGATGCCCCTCCTCGCCGATCTGGAAGGACTGATCGGCTTTGTGCCGGTGCGGGGAATTGCGGTCCTCGTGCGGGAACACCGCGACCGTGCTCGCGCCGAGTTCGTACGCGGCGCGGAAAGCGCGGATGGCGATCTCGCCACGATTGGCTACCAGGATTCGGGAGAACATATCGACCTTGTCGAGTCGGGGCGTCAGCGAGGGTGCGCCGGGAACGACTCGGCGGCCCGCACGGTTGGTGCGGACCGCCGAGGACTGGACTTTCGCGAGCTAGGCGACGACCGTGCGCTGCGGCACGCCGACGTATTCGCTCAACGGACGGATCAGGGCATTGGATTCGCCCTGCTCGATGATGTGCGCGGTCCACCCGGTGATCCGACTCATCACGAAGATCGGGGTGAACACCTCGATATCGAAACCGAGCAGATAGTAGGCGGGACCGGTCGGGAAATCGAGATTCGGCTTGATCCCGGTGGCCTCGTTCATGGTCCGTTCCAGGATCTCGTACATCTGGACCCACTTGCCACCATCGGTGGCCGCGGCGATATCCAGGAACGCCTTCTTCATGGTCGGCACCCGGGAATCACCGTTCTTGTAGACCCGGTGACCGAAGCCCATCACCTTTTCCTTGTGCGCCAACTTGTTGCGCAACCACTGCTCGGCCAGCGCGGGATCACCGATCTCGAGCATGTCGTGCATGACCGCCTCGTTGGCCCCGCCGTGCAGCGGACCCTTCAACGCGCCGATGGCGGCGGTGACCGCACTGTAGATATCGGACAGCGTCGAGGTGACCACGCGCGCCGCGAAGGTGGACGCGTTGAAACTGTGCTCGGCATAGAGGATCAGCGACACCTCGAACGCCTTCACCAGCTCCCGCGAGGGAATGCTGCCGAAGCACATGTTCAGGAAGTTCTCGGCGTACCCGAGGTGCGAGTGCGGCGGGATCGGGTCCAGGCCGTGGCGGCGCCGGTGGTCGGCGGCCACGATGGTCGGCAGCACCGCCAGCATGCGCAGCGACTTGGCGCGATTGGCCTTGGCGGAGTTGTCGTCCTCGGCCGGGTCCTCGGCGCCGAGGTAGCTGATGGCGGTGCGGACGATGTCCATCGGATGGCAGTTGTCGGGCATCTTGGCCACCAGCGACAGCAGCGAGCGGTCCGCGCGTCGCGAGGCCCGTTCCTGCTGGCAGAACCGTTCCAGCTCACGATGATCGGGCAGCTCCCCGTTCCACAGCAGGTAGGCCACCTCCTCGAAGCTGCAGTGCGCGGCCAGGTCCTGCACGGCGTAGCCGCGGTAGGTCAGCGAGTTCGTCTCCGGGACCACCTTCGAGATCGCGGTGGTGTCGACGACGACCCCGGCCAGGCCCTTGTAGATGGTGGGTACAGCGATGTCGGTCATCACTGGTCCTTTCGCAGCGCGAAATTGAAGATGTCGGAATCGAATTCGTTGTAGCGCTCGTACTGCAGCAGTTCGTAGAGACGGGAGCGGTGCTGCATCCGATCCAGCAGACCGGCCTGGGTGCCCTCGGCGAAGATCTCGCGCAGCCCCGCCTCGGCGGCGAACATGGCCAGTCGCAAGGTCGACACCGGGTAGATGACGGCGTTGTAGCCGATCTTCTCCAGGGTGGCGGCCGGGACCAGCTCGGACTTGCCGAACTCGGTCATGTTCGCCAGCAGCGGGGTGTCCACCGCCGCGCGGAACTTCTCGAAATCGGCCGGGGTGTGCAGGGCTTCGGTGAAGATCAGGTCGGCGCCCGCTTCGGTGTAGGCCTTGGCCCGCTCGATCGCGGCATCGATCCCCTCGATCCCGGCCGCGTCGGTACGCGCGCAGATCACGAAGTTCTCGTCGCGACGCGCCGCCACCGCCGCGCGCAGCCTGCGCACCATCTCCTCGACGGGCACGACCGCCTTGCCGTCGAGATGACCGCAGCGCTTCGGATTCACCTGGTCCTCGAAGTGCGCACCGGCGATTCCGGCGTCCTCGAGGAAGGTGACCGTGCGGGCCGCGCTCATCGGCTCACCGAAACCGGTGTCGGCGTCGATGAGCACCGGCAGATCGGTGACCCGCGCGATCTGCCTGCCGCGCTCGGTGACCTCGCTCAGCGTGGTCAGCCCGATGTCGGGCAATGCCAGATCGGCCGAGACCACCGCGCCCGAGACATAGACGCCCTCGAACCCGATCTCCTGGATCAGCTTGGCCACCAGCGGATTGAACGCGCCGGGAATCCGCTGGATCTTGTCCGAGGCGAGCCCGGCCCGGAACGCGATCCGCTTGTCGGCGGCCGAGGTCGCCGCGGCGAGCAGGCCGGTCATCAGAACAGACCCTTCGGCAGCTTCGGCGCGCGCGCCAGCACCTCGTCGGAGACGGTGAAGTTGAGCTGACCCAGTTCCTCGGCGGACAGCTCCGGGGTGCGCTGGGCGACGTCGAGGAAACGGTCCTGCTCGGCCGGGTCGATCACGCCCTCGGCCAGCGTGCGGAACTTGGCGATGTACTGCTCACGGGCGAACGGGCGAGCGCCCAGCGGGTGCGCGTCCGCCACGGCCAGCTCGTCGACGATCACCTCACCGCTCTTGAGGGTGACCTCGGCGCGGGCACCGAAGGCCTTCTCGTTCGGGTCGGTGGAGTGGTAGCGGCGGGTCCATTCCGCGTCCTCGGCGGTGGAGATCTTGTTCCACAACTCGATGGTGTCCCGACGCTGAGCACGCTCGGGGGCGTAGGAACGCTCGTGATGCCAGGTGCCGTCCTGCAACGCGACCGCGAAGATGTACATGATCGAGTGATCCAGCGTCTCGCGCGACGCCTTCGGGTCGAACTTCTGCGGGTCGTTGGAGCCGGTGCCGATCACGTAGTGCGTGTGGTGGCTGGTGTGCAGCACGACGGTCGCGATCTGGTCCAGATCACCGACGCGCTCGCGCAGGCGGAAGGCCAGGTCGATCGGGGCCTGGCTCTGGTACTCGGCCGAGTGCTCCTTGGTGTAGGTGTCGAGGATGCCGCGCTTGGCCTCACCCGGACCCGGCAGCGGCACCGAGTACTCCGCCTTCGGACCACCGAGCAGCCAGGCGATCACACCGTCCTCGCCCTCCCAGATCGGCGACGGCGCACCCTCCCCACGCAACGCGCGGTCCACCGACTCCACCGCCATCTTCCCGGCGAAAGCCGGAGCGTAGGCCTTCCAACTCGAGATCTCACCCTTACGGGACTGACGGGTCGCGGTGGTGGTGTGCAGGGCCTGGCCGATGGCCTGGTAGATCGTCTCGGTGTCCAGGCCGAGCAGGGTGCCGATGCCCGCGGCGGCCGAGGGGCCCAGGTGAGCGACGTGGTCGATCTTGTGTTCGTGCAGGCAGATGGCCCGGACCAAGTCAACCTGGATCTCGTAGCCGGTGGCCAGACCGCGGATCAGCTCGCGACCGGTACGGCCCGCGTGCTGGGCCACGGCCAGGATCGAGGGGATGTTGTCACCGGGGTGGGAGTACTCCGCGGCCAGGAAGGTGTCGTGGAAGTCGAGCTCACGCACCGCCACACCATTGGCCCACGCGGCCCACTCCGGGGAGAACCGGCCGGGCACACCGAACACCGCGGCGCCGGGACCGTACGGATGCGCCAGGGCCTGGGCGCGGGCGTTGGCCACCGGGCGGCGGGTGATCGAGGCCGCCGCGACCGAGGCGTTGTCGATGATCCGGTTGACGATCATCTCCTCGGTATCGGCGGGCACCTCGACCGCGTCGGCGGCAACCTCGGCGATCCGCCACGCGAGGTGGTCTTCGCGGGGGAAGTCCTCAGCGGAGCGGTGAGTGCGGACGAGATGGTTCTTCACGGTGGCGGCCTCCAGACGCGGGAATTTCACTGATCTGTTTCGCACGTTACACACGCGGTGAATACCGCGAAATACACCGCAAATGCCAAATATTGTGGACGTAGACCAGCAAATTTGTGTAAGTTGTGAAAGGTCGTGCTGCTACATTGGCGGAATGCAGAAGATGTACGCGGGTGCCCGGCTGCGGACGCTGCGCGAACAACGGGGGCTGTCCCAATCGGGGATGGCCAAGGTGCTCGGGCTATCGGTGAGTTACGTCAACCAGCTCGAGAACGACCAGCGCCCGCTCACCGTGCAGGTGCTGCTGCGGCTCAATGCCACCTTCGATCTGGACATGGGTTTCTTCGCCGCCGACACCGACGCGCGGCTACTGGCCGATCTCCAGGACGTCTTCGCCGAGGACCCCGACGCGGCCGCGGTCTCCACCGCCGAACTCGACGACCTGATGACCCGCACCCCCGCCGCCGCCCGCCTGCTGGTGAGCCTGCACCGCCGGTTGCGCGGCGCGACCCAGCAGATGGAGCAGTTCTCCGCCGACGTCGAGGGCGTCACCGTGGAGCCCGGCACCGCCACGCCCTACGAGGACGTCCGCGATTTCTTCTACGACCGCCGCAACCACATCCCCGAACTCGACCACGCCGCCGAGCACCTGTTCACCGACAACCGGCTCACCCTGGGCGGCCTCGATCTCCAGCTCACCCGCCTGCTGCACCAGCGCCACGGCATCGGGGTCACCATCCGCACCGACGACCCCACCGATCCCGGCCCCAAACGCGTCTACGATCCCGACACCCGCCGAATCGTCTTGGCCCGCAGACTCTCTCCCGGCCAGCGCGCCTTCCAGTTGGCCACCCAGCTGGCCTTCCTCACCCACGCCGACACCATCGAGTCGCTGGTCTCGGCGGTGACCATGCCCGCGGGCTCGCGCGATCTGCTGCGCATCGGCCTGGCCAACTACTTCGCTGGCGCGCTGATCCTGCCCTACACCCGCTTCCGCAACGCCGCCGAGGAATTGCACTACGACATCGATCTGCTGTCGTCGATGTTCGAGGTCGGTTTCGAGACGGTGTGTCATCGGCTCTCGACCTTGCAGCGGCCGAATCAGCGTGGCGTGCCGTTCTTCTTCGTGCGCACCGACCGCGCGGGAAATATCTCGAAACGCCAGTCCGCCACCGCTTTCCATTTCTCGCGGGTGGGCGGGAGTTGCCCGCTGTGGGTGGTCCACGAGGCGTTCACCACACCCGGCCGCATCCGCACCCAGATCGCCGAGATGCCCGACGGCCGCAAATACCTGTGGCTGGCCCGCACCACCGACGAGAGCACGCCCGGATACCTTTCCCCGAAAAGGGATTTCGCGATCGGACTCGGTTGCGATCTGGCCTATGCCGAGAAGCTGGTGTATTCACACGGGCTGCCGATCCACGACGAGACCACCGCCGTGCCGATCGGCGCTGGCTGCAAGATCTGTGAGCGACCCGCCTGCGCGCAGCGCGCGTTCCCGCAGCTGGGGCGGGCGATCCGCGTCGACCGGAATCGCGCCGCGAATATCCCCTACACCCCGGCCGATCGCGAGCGCTAGCCGTCGAGCAGGGTGGTGACCGGGCCGTCCGCCAGCAGCAGCGCCCTGGCCCGCGCGAGGACGCGGGCGCCGTCGACCTCGTCGACATAACTGGTCCACGCCGCGCGGCTGGGCCCCCAGAACCGGTACAGCGTCTGCACGGCCAGGTGCTGGGTCAGTTCCGTCTCCACCGAATCCCGGCTCGCCGCGGTGAAATCCCGGAAATACCGATCGAGGAATTCCCCGATCACCGACGCCGCCCGATCACCGGAGCCGCAAGCCTCCAGGCTGATGAGCACCTCGCACAGGATGTAGGCCAGGTCGTAGGCGGGGGTGCCGAGGTGTGACTGCTCGAAATCGATGACGCCGAGCGCGGTCTCGGAGGCGAGGATATTGCGCGAGTTGATATCGCCGTGGGTGACGCAATCGGTGCGCCGCTGGTATTCGCGACGACAGCGCAGCACGCGATCCGCTTCGGTCGCGGTGAGCCGGGCGGTGATGTCGTCGTATTGCAGGCCCAGTTTGAAATCGCGGAACGCGGCATTGGCGAAGATCGAGTCCGGGGCGAAGCGCCGATAGGTGCGTTGATGCAGCCCGGCCAGGACCGCCGGGAGCCTGGTCAGGAATCCGGCGGGCAGGTCACCGCGTGCGAGCTGGTCGTTGAGCGACTGGTCCCCGGCGGCCGCCGTCATCAGGAAGGCGCGGCGTTCGCGATCGAAGGCGATGATCTCGGGGACCGCCGCGCTGCCGTCCGCCGCCAGTCGCTGCACCCGTTCGGCCAGTTCCGCGCGCTGGATCGCGGGAATCTCCGGCGGGGAGTACAGCGGGTTGTCGACGCCATCGAGGTACTGCTTGAAAAAGTAGGTCCCGGAGCGGGTTTCGACGCGGAGCAGGTAGTTGAACAGACCACCGCTCTGCACGCGCAGGTCGACGATGTCGTCCAGCCCGAGCCCGAGACCGGCCCGCACCACGGCCAGACAGTCGGCGCGCCGCTCGGGAGCGGGGGTGTCGTCGGCCACGCGGACAACCCTAGTGGACGGCGAAGGCCGCGCAGTTCGTGCCGTCCGGAAACACCACGGCGATCAGGCAATTCGGTTGCGGGAGCTCGGGCTTTACGATACCTTTACCTCAGGTGCGCCGGGAAGTCTGGTCGGCAATCCCCGGATTCCACTCGGACCCGGGGGTCGTTCGGCGAGGGGAAAATCCGATGGCATCGTGGGGGTTGTTCGAGTTCGTTCACGTGGCACTGTCGTTTCCGGTGGTGCTGTTCACCTTCGCGCTGCTCGTCGTCATCGGGTTCTGGCTACTGGTGCTCGTCGGGGGTACCGAGCCCGACGCCGTCGAGACCGATTCCGCGACACAGGGTCTCGACGCGCTGGGGCTCGGCGGGGTGCCGGTGACCGTCGCCGTGACGGGGCTGGTCGGGCTGTCCTGGTTCACCACCTTGGCGGGCACCGTGGCGGTCGGCGGGCTGTCCGGGCTCGCGGGGGCACTCGCGCGCTGCGGGGTGCTGATCGTCGCGGTGCCGGTCGCCGTGGCGGGTACGCGCCTGGTGGTGCTGCCGCTGCGCCGGGTGTTCGGGGCCGCCGCGGCAACCTCGCACCAGGATTTCGTCGGCCGGATGTGTCGGGTGCGCACCGGCCGCGTCGACGAGGGGTTCGGTCAGGCCGAGCTCACCGCCGCCGACGGATCGTCGGCGGTCATCCAGGTCCGGCAGAGCGCATTGCACGCCGCGACCGCTCCCCTGGCACAGGGGGATTCCGCCGTTGTCTACGACTACGACCCGGCCTCCGGCACGTTCTGGGTGGCCGCATGGGAGGGGAACTGATGTCAACCATCGCCATCGGACTCGGGGTGCTCATCGCCCTGGTCCTGCTCGCCGGACTCGCCGTGTTGTTCCTGGTGAGCCGGTTGTTCAAGAAGGTCAGCCAGGGGCGCGCGCTGATCATCTCCAAGATGCGCAAGGTCGATGTGACCTTCACCGGCGCGGTCGTGCTGCCGGTGCTGCACAAGGCCGAGTACATGGACATCTCGGTCAAGACCATCGAGGTGGCCCGGCTCGGGCGCGACGGGCTGATCTGCCGCGACAACATCCGCGCCGACATCCGGATCACCTTCTTCGTGCGGGTCAACAAGACCGTCGAGGATGTGATCAAGGTGGCCCAGGCCATCGGCACCCAGCGCGCCAGCGACCAGGCCACGCTGCAGGAACTGTTCAGCGCCAAGTTCTCCGAGGCGCTCAAGACCGTGGGCAAGCACCTCGACTTCGTCGACCTCTACACCCATCGCAATGAATTCCGTGACCGGATCATGGCGGTGATCGGCACCGACCTCAACGGCTACAGCCTCGAGGACGCCGCCATCGACTACCTCGAACAGACCCCGCTGATCCAGCTCGACAGCCAGAACATCCTCGATGCCCAGGGCATCCGCAAGATCACCGAGCTCACCGCGATCGAGCATGTGCGCACCAACGAGTTCCGCCGCCACGAGGAGAAGGAGATCACCCGCCAGAACGTGGAGGCGCGGGAAGCGGTGCTGGAACTGGAACGTCAGCAGGCCGACGCCGAGAACCGGCAGCGCCGCGAGGTGGAGACGCTGCGGGCGCGCGAGGAGGCCGAGATCCTGCGGGTGCAGGCCGAGGAGCGGCTCAAGGCGCAGACCGCGTTCCTGCGCACCGAGGAAGCCCTGGCCGTGCAGTCGCAGAACAAGGACCGCGAAGTGGCCGTGGCGGAGAAGAACCGCGAACGGGTGATCGCCATCGAGTCCGAGCGGATCGAGAAGGACCGGCTGCTCGAGGTGGCGGACCGCGACCGCGCGGTGTCGCTGGCCCACATCGCCAACGAGCGCGAGGTGGAGACCGAGCGGCGCACCGTGGCCGAGGTGGTGCGCGAGCGGGTCGCGGTGGACAAGACCGTGGCCGAGCAGGAGGAGCAGATCAACCGACTGCGCGCGACCGAGGCGGCCGAGCGCGAGCGGCAGGCCATCATCATCCGCGCCGAGGCCGAGGCGCAGGAGCACCTGGTCAAGGACATCAAGGCCGCCGAGGCAGCCGAGGCGGCGGCGAAGTTCCTGGCCAAGGAGTCGATCACGCTGGCCGAGGCCGAGGTCGAGGCGGCCGAACTCAAGGCCAAGGCCAAGATCCGGCTCGCCGAGGCCACCCAGGCCGAGGCGGCCGCACCCGGGCTCGGTGCCGCCCAGGTGCGCGAGCGCGAGGCCGACGCGATCGAGAAGGTCGGGCTGGCCGAGGCCGCGGTGCTGCGCGAGCGCAACCAGGTGGAGGCCGAGGGGCTGCGCGACAAGCTCAAGGGCGAGGCCGAGGGCCTGCACGAGAAGGCCGCGGCCATGGCGGTGCTCGACGACGCCACCCGTCAGCACGAGGAATTCCGGCTGCGCCTCGAGTTGGAGAAGGAGGTCGAACTGGCGACCGTGCGGGCCCAGGTCGACGTGGCCCAGGCCCAGGCCGAGGTGCTGGCCACCGGGCTGGGCAATGCCAAGATCGACATCGTCGGCGGGGAATCGATGTTCCTGGACCGGCTGGTCGGCTCGATCGGGCTCGGTAAGGGCCTGGACCGGATCCTGCACTCCGACACCGGTGCCGCCGCCACCGCGATGGTCGGTTCGCTGCTCACGCGCAACGGTGCCACGCCGGGCAACGGCGCCGCGCCCGACATCCTGCTGGACAAGTGAGCGCGCCGCAGACGCGGCACCGGGACGCCACGGCCGGGGTGGACACCACCACCCCGGCCGCGGGTGCCGCCCTCGACGGCGGCACCTACGAGGTGCTGCGCACCCGCCTGCGCGAGCAGGCGCGTGAATTGGCCACGCGCTGTGCCGAACTCGACGCGCGCCGCGTCGCCGACTTCGGTGGCGTGGAACTGAAGCTGGTGGGCACCGAGCAGATCCGCACCGAGCACCACTGCGTGCCGCGTGACATCGTCGCCCTGGCCGACGGTCGGATGCTGTTCGGCTACAACGTCTTCATCGGGCTCAAGCCGAGCACCGAGGTGGGCGATGTGTTCGCCGTACACCGGTTCCAGCGGGACGAGCACGGTTTCGGCTTCACGGCCGCCGATCCGGCCGGACTGCTGGATGACCCGCGCTTCGGCCGCGATTTCGCCGAGCTGTACCGGTACTACGCGCAGACCCGGCTGTCGCGGCTGCGCCGGGTCGACGGGCGTCTGCTCGCGGTGTTCCAGACCGGGCAGCGCACCGATGACATCAAGGTGCTGCGCTGGGGCGTGGATTCCGGCGGCACGGTCGAGTACCTCGACAGCCGGGGCGAACGTGATCACGTGTTCCCCGATCCGCACGAGTTCGCCTGGATCGAGGCCACCCGCGACGATCAGGTGCCGGGGCGGCATCCGCACCTGTCGATCCTGGGCAAGGTGTTCGTCGACACGCTCGGCGGCACGCTGACGGTGAAGGTGGACAACGACACCGAGACCGGCACCGGCGTCTACGCGGAGCCGGTGGCCGAGCCGTTGCAGAGCCTGGCCGACGCCGAGGTGCACTACGCCGAGGTGGGCGCGCTGATCCTGCTGCGGGTGCGTCCCTACAAGGAGACGGTCCACCGTCACCTGGTGTTCGACACCAGGACCCGCACCGTGACCCGTCTCGACGGGATCGGCCGGTCGTGCCGTCTGCTGCCCGAGGACCAGGGCATCGTGTTCCCCGGCGGGTACTACCTGGCGACCGGGGTGCACAAGACCTTCGACACCGAGGTCGACGATCTGGTCTACGAACGTACGGTGCGCGCGCCCAATGGCGAGGACGTACTCTACGTGTTCCACGCCAGGGAGCGCGGGCGCACACTGCTGTTGCCCTACAACATGATTCGCGAGCAGGTGGCGACGCCGATCAGCTGCCACGGGTACTCGCTGTTCGAGGACGGCACGCTGGTGGTCTTCCGCGCGGTGTCCGAGGAACCGGCGCGTGTGCACACCATGCAGGTGTGGCAGACGCCGTTCGTCTCCGACACCCACGCCGCCCGGCAGCCCGTCGGCGACGGCCCGCTGGCCCGCCTGGGCAATGCCGAGCTGGTGCGCGGGCTGGCGGACTGCCTGTCGGTGAGCCGCATGGTCGAGGACCTGACGCCGACCACCGCCGTGTTCGAGGCCGTCATCGCGGCCTGCGGACGCACCGCCGATCACCATCACTGGCTCGCCGAGGCCGAGTTCGGCGAGCTGGCCACGCCGCTGAACGCGCTGCGCGACACCGCCGAGCGGGTGGTGGACGAGTTCGCGAAGGTCACCGCCCGCACCGAGCAGGCCGCCGCCGCCGTCACCGAGGCGGCCGAGCGGATCGCGACGCTGCGCCGTACCGGCGGCGGGCACACGACCGCGCGCGGCTGGGTGGAAGAGCTCACCGCGCTGCACCGGGCCGCCGGACGGGTCGAGTCGCTGCGCGAGCTGCGCTATGTCGACCTCGCCCGGCTGGACGAACTGGCGGCCTCGGTGACCACGGCGCTGGCCGACACCGGCCGTGCCTGCGTCGAGTTCCTCAGCGGCCCCGATGCTTTCGAGGACTATCTGTCCTCGATCGAGGAGACTCGCACGCGTGCGGCCGCGGCGTCGACGGTCGCCGAGGCCCTCCCGCTGCGGGAGTGGCTGGCCGAGCGGACCGCCGAGCTCCAGACCGTCGTCGAGGTGGTCACGGGCCTCGAGGTGGGCGACGCGACTCTGCGCACCGGCATCCTGGAGCGGGTCTCGACGGTGCTGGCGGCGGCCAATCGGGCCGGGGCCACCGTGGAAGCCCGCCGTAGCGAACTGGCGGCCGCGGAGGGCCGCGCGGAGTTCGCCGCCGAGTACGCGCTGTTGGGTCAGGCCGTCACCAGCGCGCTCGCGCGGGCCGACACCCCGCAGACCTGCGACGATCTGGTCGCGACCCTGCTGGGGACGGTCGAGGACCTGGAGACCCGCTTCGGCGGGATCGACGATTTCGCCGAGCGGATCGCGGGCACCCGCGAGGACCTCTACGAGGCGTTCGCCACCCGCCGCCAGGCCCTGCTCGACGAACGGTCCCAGCGCTCGCGGCGCCTGGTCGAGGCGGCGCACAGGATGCTGTCGAGCATCGAACGGCGCGGTGCCGCACTGACGTCGGCCGACGAGGTGAACGCCTACTTCGCCGCCGATCCGATGGTGCTGCGGTTGCGCGCCGCGATCACCGACCTGCGCGGCGCGGGCGAGGTGGTGGCCGCCGAAGAACTCGACGGGCGGATCACCACGGCCCGGCAGGAGGCCGGTCGAACGCTGCGCGACCGGCGGGATCTCTACGCCGACGGCGGCGAGACGATCCGGCTGGGCAGGCACCGGTTCGCGGTGACCAGCGCGCGGGCGGATCTCGCGCTGGTGCCGCACGAGGGCGGGCTGGTCTACAGCATCGGCGGCACCGACTATCTCGAGCCGGGGGCCGAGACCGACTTCGGTGCCGAGGCGGCGGAGCTGTGGTCGCAATTGGTGGTCTCGGAGACGCCGCGCGTGTATCGGGGCGAGCATCTGGCCGCCTCGATCCTGGCCGACGCGGAGGCGGCGGCCGGGCTGGAGGATCTGCACGAGGCCGCGGCGGCGGGCAAGCTCGACGGGATCGTCCGGGAGGTGGCGCGACAGCGCTACGACGAGGGCTATCAGCTCGGCGTGCACGACCACGACGCTACGGTGATCCTCACCGCGCTGCTCGCATTGCACTCGGGCGCCGAACTGTTGCGCTATCGGCCGGTCGATCGTGCCGCCGCCCAGCTGTGGTGGTGCTTCGGCACCGACCTCACCGACGCGAGCCGCGCGCGACTCACGACGCGCGTCGTCTCGACCGCCAGGGCGGCGACGATCTTCGCCGAGCCGACCGCGCGGGTCCGGGTCGTCGGCGAACTCACCGGCGCCATCGCGGAATTCGGTGCGCTGCTCGGCCTCGACGACGTGGACGCGGCCGCCGCCGGGAGCTACCTGTTCCACGAGATCGCCACCGAGCCCGAGGGTTTCGCCACCGCGGCGGTCGCCAGGGAGCTGCTGGATGGTTTCCGCCGCAGGCTCGATGCCGCCCATCCCACAGCCCATGCCGAATTCGAGTCGGCGGCGGCCAGTCTCGCCGCCGATCCGGCGGAGCGATATCACCTGGTCGCCACCTGGCTGGCCGCCTACGCCGAGAGCACCGGCGATCCGGCCCAGCTCGAACACCTCCCGGAAGCGGTCGCGATCGCCCTGTGCGGTGCGGCGGTGACCCGATTCGACTGTGCCACACCGCTGGACATCACCGTCGACGGATTGCTCGGTGACCATCCCCGTGTCCTCGGTGGCAGGCTCGAGGTGCGCCTGGCCGAGCTGACCGCGCGGACCCACCGGTTCCGCACCGAGGAGATGCCGGTGTTCCGCGCGCATCTGCGCCGCCGTGGCGAGTTGCTCGCGGCCCAGCGCGCGCGGTTGCGCCTGGACGACTACCAGCCCGCCGTGCTGAGCGGGTTCGTGCGCAACCGGTTGCTCGACGAGGTCTACCTGCCGTTGATCGGGGACAATCTGGCCCGTCAGCTCGGCACCGCCGACGCGGCCGCCGCGGCGGTGCGATCCGGTCTGCTGCTGCTGATCTCGCCGCCGGGCTACGGCAAGACCACCCTGATGGAGTACGTAGCCGCGCGGCTGGGGCTGATCTTCGTCAAGGTCGACGGGCCCGCCCTCGGCAACCTCGTGCACTCGCTGGACCCGGCTGCCGCGCCCGACGCGACCGCGCGCCGGGAGGTGGAGAAGATCGACTTCGCGCTCGAGCTGGGCAACAATGTGCTGCTCTACCTCGACGACATCCAGCACACGTCACCGGAACTGCTGCAGAAGTTCCTGTCGCTGTGTGACGGACAGCGCCGCATCGACGGTGTGTGGAACGGGCAGACCCGCACCTACGACTTGCGCGGCAAGCGGTTCGCGGTGTGCATGGCGGGCAATCCGTACACCGAGCAGGGCAGGCGGTTCCGGATTCCGGACATGCTCGCCAACCGCGCCGATGTGTGGAACCTCGGCGATGTGCTGTCCGGGCGCGAGGACCTGTTCGCGCTGAGCTATGTGGAGAACGCGCTGGCCACCAATCCCGTTCTCGCGCCACTGGCTTCGTGTGAGCGCGACGAGCTGGACCTGCTGCTGCGCCTGGCCGACGGCGACGACACCGCGCGCGCCGACCAACTCGCCCACCCCTACTCCCCCGCCGAACTCACCGACATCACCTCGGTGCTGGGCAAGGTGCTGCGGGTGCGCGAGGTGGTGATGGCGGTGAACCGGGCCTACCTGGCCTCGGCCGCCACCACCGACGCCGCGCGCACCGAACCGCCGTTCCGATTGCAGGGCTCCTACCGGGACATGAACGCGCTCACCAGCCGTCTCGTCCCGGTCATGAACGAGCGGGAACTCGAGGCGCTCATCGACGACCACTATCGCGGGGAGGCCCAGACCCTGGCCGCCGACGCCGAGGCGAATCTGCTGCGGCTCGCGGAACTGCGCGGCGGGCTCACCCCGGCGCTGGCCCAGCGCTGGGCGGCGGTCAAGGCCGCCTACCTGCGCGACCAGGCGCTGGGTGGCAGCGCGGACGATCCGCTCGTCCGCGCGATCGGCGGGCTCGGGCTGCTCGCCGACCGGCTCGGCGCGGTGGAGGGCGCCATCCGCGCGCTCGACTCCGGACCGGCCGCCGGAAACCCTGTGGCCCAGCCCCCTCGGCCGCCGACGATGTGACACCGGGTTCGGCGCGTGGTAGGAGATTCGACATGCTTTTGTCGCTCGCCGTTCTCCGGAATGCCGGTTCACTTGCCGTCGGCGGGGGCGCAGCGTCGTGTTCGCGCCGGTGACGGTCACCGGGTCCGGTCCGGCCACCGCGGTCCCAGCGGCGACGCACTCCTACCGCGCCGATCTGGACGGACTGCGCGGGTTGGCCATCACCCTGGTGGTGGTCTTCCACGTGTGGATGGGCCGGGTCTCCGGCGGCGTCGACGTGTTCCTGGTGCTGTCGGGCTTCTTCTTCACCGGGCTGCTGCTGCGCCGCGCCGAACGCGGGGAGACGGCGTGGGAGTGGTCGGTGCTGCGGCGCACGGTGCGTCGGCTGGTACCCGCCATGGCGGTGGTGCTGGCGGCGGTGGTCGTGGCCACCACGCTGCTGCTGCCCTACACGCAATGGTCGGCCATCGCGGGGCAGACGGTGGCTTCGCTGTTCTACCACCAGAATTGGGAACTGGCGCTGAGCTGGGCGGACTATCTGGCCGCCGATCCGTCGGTGAGCCCGCTGCAACACCTGTGGTCGATGTCGGTGCAGGGGCAGTTCTATCTGGCGGCGCTGGTGGTGGTCGCGCTGGTGGCGCGGGTGTGCGCGGGACTGTCCCGGCCGGGCGCGATCCGGCCGCTGGTTGGCTTGATCGTGGTGGCGGCGGCGGTGCTGTCGTTCGAGTACGCGATGGCAGGCGCGGCGACCCATCAGGGCTGGAACTACTACGACACCGCCGCGCGCGGTTGGGAACTCGCCGTCGGTGCCGCGCTGGCCGTGGTGGCGCCGTGGGTGTCGCTGCCGCGCTGGCTGCGCGGGATCGCCGCGCTGCTCGGGGTGGCCGGGGTGGTGCTGTGCGGCTGGCTGATCGCCGACGGCGCCAACCGTTTTCCCGGGCCGTGGGCGCTGCTGCCGGTGGGTGCGGCGGCGGCGGTGATCCTGTCGGTCAACGGGGTGCCCGCCACCGCGTGGACCGGCCCGAACCGGCTGCTGGCCCACCCGGTGACGCGGTGGCTCGGCGACATCGCCTATCCGCTGTACCTGTGGCACTGGCCGATCCTGATCTTCTTCCTCGCCGATCGTGGCGACGCCGAGATCGATCTGCTCGGTGGCGGCGGGGTGATCGCGGTGTCGCTGGGCCTGGCCTGGCTGACCCACCGGTGGATCGAGGAACCGCTGCGCAGGCCGGGCGTCGGGGCCGCGCTGCCCCGGCAGCTGGCGGGCGCGACGGTGACAGTGCTGCTGGTCGCCATGCTGGCCGTCACCTCGGTGTGGCAGTACGGCGTGGTGCGCTCCGAAACCCCGGTCACCACGGCCGAACTCGCGATCGAGGCGTATCCGGGCGCCGAGGCGCTGGCGGCCGGTGCGCCGGTCCCGGACGAGCCGATGCGCCCGAGCGTGCTGGACGCGCCCAGCGATCTGCCACCGCCGACCGTCGACGGTTGCATCGCGGACTGGGACACCCGCGAGGTGATCACCTGTGTCTACGGTGACCCCGACGCCGAGCGCACCCTCGCGCTGGTGGGCAGTTCGCACGCCGAGCACTGGCTGCCCGCACTGCAGGTGCTCGCGGCCGAGCACTCCTTCCGCGTCCAGGTGTATCTGAAGATGGGCTGCCCGCTCACCGTCGCCGAGGACGCCAGCGCCGTCGGCGAACCGATTCCGGACTGCCGGGACTGGTCGCGCGAGGTCATCGACCGGCTCGGCACCGACCGCCCGGACTGGGTGTTCACCATCGGCACCCGCCCGCGTGACGAGGGCGGCGACGAGACCCCCGCCGAGTACCTCGACGTCTGGTCGGCGCTGTCGGCCAAGGGCCTCAACGTGATCACCGTGCGCGACACCCCGTGGCTGCGGCGCGGCACCGTGCGCTATCGCGCCGCCGACTGCCTGGCCGCCGGTGGGGACCGCGCGAGCTGCGGGATGCGCCGGATCGACGCGCTCAGCCCGATCAGCCCACAGCGGGAACCGGCTTCGCGCTTTCCGAGCGTGTTCCCGATCGACCTCAGCGACGCGGTCTGCCGTCCCACGCTGTGCGCGGTCGCCGAGGGCAACACCCTGATCTACCACGACGAACATCACCTCACCGCCAGCTATTCGCGGTCGCTCGCCGGGGCATTGGGCCGCGCGCTGCGACCGATTCTCGGGTGGTGGTGAATTCCCTTGGCCGCCACCGTCACCGCCGGAAGTCGGTAGCCTCGAAGCGTGATCACTCTCAAGAAAGAAGACGGCGCGGCCGATCTCGCGGGCATCACCAAGATGAGCGTGGGGGTGAGCTGGGACCCGTCGGCCGGTTCCAGCGGCGGCCTGCTCGGCATCGCCCGGCGCAAGCGCGGGGTGGACCTGGACCTGATCGCCGTGCTGCTGCAGGGCGGCGAGCCGGTGCGCTTCGCCGGACTCGACTCCCTCGACCCCATCGGCAACAGCGCGGTACTGCACAGCGGTGACGAACAGACCGGCGCCGCCGCGGGCGACGACGAGACCGTGCACGTCACCTTCGCCGACGTCCCCGCGCCCATCGACTCCATCGTCTTCGTCGCCGCGGCGTTCAAGAAGGGCAGCTCCTTCGAGAAGGCCAACAACGTCTCGTTCAAGATCTACGACGCCACCGGCGCCGACAGCCAGCCGGTGGCCGACATCTGGCCCTCGCTGCTCGGCGCGGAGAACGCCAACGCCATCGCCCGCGCCTTCCGCAACGGCCCGGTCTGGCAGCTCGAGGTCCTCGACCGCAAGGGCAAGATCAAGCAGGGCGACCGCCAGGCCCTGCTGCGCTTCGCCATCGCGTAACCGGGCCGCCGCCCGCGCCCGCTACGGTGGGGATGCGGGACCGGAGGCATTTGTTATGAGCGCACAGTTGATGATCGTGGAGGACGACACCCGGGTTCGGACGTCGCTGCGGTTGGCGATGGAAGACGAAGGGTACGTCGTCGCCGAGGCGGAGATCGCCGAGGTCGCGTTGGATCAGGTCCGGGCACACGGGGTGCCCGATGTGATGATCGTGGACCTCATGCTCGGCGGCGGGATGGACGGTTACAGCTGTATCCGGGAGGTCCGCCGCGATCACGACGTGCCGATCATCGTGGTCAGCGCGCGCGACGACACCCATGACGTGGTCGCGGCGCTCGAGGCGGGCGCCGACGACTTCGTCACCAAGCCGTTCGAGGTCAAAGAGCTCACCGCGCGGATCAGGGCGCTGCGCCGACGCACCCGCACCGCGATCGAACGCGACAGCACCGAACTGGTCCTCGACGCCGAGCGGCGGCTGGTACTGAGCCAGGAGCGCGGCTCGGTACAGCTCGACGGCCACGACGTGCACCTCACGCTCACCGAGTTCCGGCTGCTGTGCGAACTGGCCGCCAACGACAGCCTGGTGCTGAGCAGGCAGGTGCTGCTCGACAAGATCTGGGACCGTGGGTTCTTCGGCGACGAACGCATCGTCGACGTGCACGTGCGCCGCCTGCGCACCAAGATCGAACGCGATCCCGCCGACCCGCGCCTGATCGTCACCGTGCGCGGGCTCGGCTACCGCCTCGATGTCCGGCCCTGACGCGCGCGGCCGATTACCCTCGCGATTCCGTGGTCTGCGGGGTCGCGTCATGGCCGCGTTCGTGGTCGGCGCCGGTCTGCTCGCGGTGGTGCTGGCCGGGTCGGTGTACGGGATCAGCACCAGTTACATGGAGTCGCAGCGTATTCGCACCGTCGAGCGGGCCGCCGGTGTGCACGCGGAGTTGTTGCGGCTGCGGCTGGACAAGCTCGGTGTCACCGGGGAGCAGGCGTTGCAGACCCTGCACCTGCCCACCGGCACCATGGCCCTGCTGCGCTGGGACGACGAGTGGACCATCGTCGGCAGCGATGTCGCGCCCCCGCCGCTGGCCGAGGTGATCGGCCGACACCCGATCGAGGCCACCGAGGTCCGCGTCGGCGGCCAGCCCTACCTGCGAGCGGGCGCGCGCGTGGACACCCGAGCCGTGCTCTACGAATACGCGCCACTGCAGGAACTCGTCTCGACCATGCGGATGCTGCGCACCATCGTGCTGGCCTGCGCGATCGTCGCCGTGGCCGTCGCCGCGGCGCTGGGGGCCTGGGCGGCCCAGCACGTGCTGCGCCCGCTGCGCCAGGTCGCGGGCACCGCCTCGCGGATCGCCTCGGGCGAACACGATCTGCGGCTGCCGCGCACCGCCGACGACGACCTGTCCACCACCGTCGACTCGTTCAACGCCATGGTCGACTCGCTCCAGCGCCGCATCGAACACGAGCGACGCCTGGTCTCCGATCTCAGCCACGAACTGCGCACGCCCCTGACCACACTGACCACCACCGCGACCGTCCTGGCCGGACATCGCGACGAACTCTCCGAACGGCCCCGCGCCGCACTGGGTCTGCTGGTGGAGGAGACGACCTACCTGCGCAGGCTGCTCGACGACATGCTCGCCCTGGCCCGCGCCGAGGCGGGCATCCACCGCTCCGATGTCGCGCCGCTCTCGCCCGCCGAACTGCTCACCCATCTGCTCGCCGGACGCGGCACCGCGCCCGAACTGCTGACGGTGCGTTCCGAGGACCGGATACGTGGACGACGGATGGAACTCGAACGCGCCCTGGTGAATCTGCTCGACAACGCCGAACGCCACGGCGGCGGGCTGGTGGGCGTCACCGTCGACCGCGACGGCGCCGACCTGCGGGTGACCATCGACGACGCGGGGCCCGGTGTGCCGCTGGCGGACCGGGAGCGGATCTTCCACCGGTTCGTCACCGCCTCGCGCACCACCGCGGGCACCGGCATCGGCCTGGCCCTGGTGGCCGAGACCGTCGCCGGACATCAGGGCGGCCTGTCGTGCACCGAACGTCCCGGCGGCGGCGCGCGTTTCGTCGTCACCCTCCCGGCTCTGCTCCCCGATCGTCACGAGATCGCAAACCAGCCGCCCGGCCCGACGCAATGATGGCTGGCCATCCTCTACCGGTGCCGAGGCACGATGAGGGTGTCGCCGGACACGGCAGCGGCCCGGCGCACGTGGCGCCGGGCCGCTGTGTCCCCTACCGGGTCAGCCGATGCTGAACGGCTGGCCCCAGAGCGTGACCACCGAATTCACGTTGGCGGTCTCGACCTTCACCTTCACGAACGCGCGCGCCTGGGCGTAGCCCGCGCAGCCGCTCAGGCCGATGGTGGAGTCGGCCCAGGTCACCGAGCCGGAGTCACCCTTGAACTTGTTGTTGGTGCCGTGGTCCTCGTTGCCGTAGTCGTCGGCCTTCTCGATGTCGAGCACGTAGAACGACGTGGCCTGGCCGGGGCCCAGGCTCAGTTCGGCACCGCTGCTGGCCCCGACGCTGACATCCTCGCCGTCCCAGCTGGATTCGCCCTCGACGCCACCCTCGACGCCGCCGCCGTCGATGTTCACCTGGCAGCCCACCACATACCCGGGGTAGATCTTGCCGCCCTCGGCGTTCTCGCCCGCGACCTCGACCTGCGCGCTGCCGGAGACCCACACGTTGCGGTGCACCGGGGTCGAGCCCATCGACGGGTTGATGTTGGCCGACTCGCCCACCAGCCGCACGGTGACGACGGTGCCGTCGGACAGCGTCTTGACGATCTCGCCACCGGGCAACGGGACGAAGGTGTCGGCGTTCGCGGCGCCGGTGGACAGCAGCCCGAACGTCACGGCGGCGGCACCGACCACACCGGCCAGCCGCGCCACATTCTTACGGTCGATCATGTATGTCATTCCTCGTCATCGATGGGTCGGTGGGCTCAGCCGATGCTGAACGGGGCACCGTAGAGCGTGGTCTTGGAGTAGTGGTCGCCGATGATCTCCACGACGGAGTACGAGCGAGCCTGCGCGTAACCACCGCAGCCCTGGACCTCGATCTCGACGTCCTGGTACTCGACCGAGTAGACGCCCGCCTTCAGGATGTCCTTCTTCTCGATCTGCACGAACTTGACTTCACCGGGCCCGATGTCGAGGCCGACCGAGCCGCCGAGGCTGCCGCCGGACAGGTCGATGCCGCCGGAGATGCCCGCGGAGATGGCGTCGTCACCGATGGCCACCTGGCAGCCGATGATGTAGCCGGTGTTGAGCTGGGAGGCACCGTGGGTGGAGGAGTTGTTGGAGCCCTCCTTGCCCGCGGGACCGTTGTAGGGGCCGACCTCGCCCTCAGGGGTGGCGGTGACATCGGCGGTGACGGTGCCCGAGACCCAGGCCACCCGGCCCGCGCCGTTGGCCGCCAGCGACGGCGAGATCACGGCGTGCTCACCGGTGCGCGTGATGGTGACGCCGGGACCGTCGCGCTGGCCGTCCGGCAGCGGAACGTGGGCATCGGCGCCCGCGGTACCGGCGGCGAAACCACCGAGTGCGAGTGCGACGGCCGCGGTGGCGCCCAGCGCACGCGCGCCGTTGGAGCGGTTGATTCTCATACTTCCCCTCATCAGGTTCGAGCAAGATCGCCTCGAAGGCTCGCAGCGAGCATCGCCCGGTCCGATGGCGTGCCGAGAACGGCGCGACGGCCCGCCGATGAAGGTCCAGGAACGGGAACCTTGCCTGTTCTTTGCGATGGTGTGACGGCGAAGGGGTGCGGCGGGGGCCTTCGCAGCGTGTGCGAACTTCGGTCAAGGGGACGCGATTTCGATGTTCCCTGAATAGTTGCTGCGCTACCGTTTCCGGCATGGACGACATCGAGTTGGATTTGCCGAGCGTCGCTTCGTCGCACACCGCCGGACGGATCCTCGAGATCGGCGCGGTGGGTCTGCGCAATCCCCTGCCCGTCGACGGGGAACGGACGCAGGCCTATGTCCGCACCGTCGACGGCACCACCCTGCGACTACCGGACTCCCTGCAGAACTGGGCGATGCAGACCCTGGCCGCGAACTACGACCTGCGCGCGACCGGTCTGCCCTCGCTGTTCCCCTGCCGCTTCGAATTCGGCATCCGCGACGGCGCCGCCTACGCCGTCCCCCTCGGCACGCGCGCCCGGCGCGCGGACACCCCGGCCTGAGACCGGAATCGTTCAGGCGGGGCGCAGGATACGCAGCGCGGCCCGTTCGATCCGGTCGGCGATCTGCGAGTACGACTCGTAGCCCATCCCGGCCCGCACCAGCGCACCGGCGTAGATGATCTCCAGGAGTTCGACGATCTCGTCGTCGGCCTCCGGACCCAGCGCGCGCACGAGCCGGGCGCGGATCTCGATACCGATGCGGGTGCGCAGGTGTTCGACGTCGGGATCATGTCCCAGCAGCGCGCTGGTGACCGCGCCGGAGAGTTCCTCTTCGTCGGCCACCAGCAGTGCGATATTGCGAAGCTCGGCGAGCACGCGCACGGTGGCGTCGGGATCCTCGCTGACCGGCGAGGGCGAGGCCACCAGCCGCCGCCAGAAGATCTCGGCGACCAGGTGTTCCTTGGAGGAGAAGTAGGTGTAGGCCGTCGCCGTGGCCACGCCCGCCTCGGCCGCGACCAGCCGGATCGTCATCCCGGCGAACCCATCGCGCGCCAGCACCACCAGCGCGGCCCGGGTGAGCCGGTCGACGGTGTCGGCCTGTTTACCGCTGAGCCGCCGCCGGGTCGCTTCGACATTGATGGAATCGCTTTCGGACATGCGTCCGGATGGTACTCTGTCCCACCCCCGTGGCGGTGACCCACGTCCGGTGCGCGGCTACTTCTTCTTGCGCTCCTGCGCGAGGACCCTGCCCACCGCGCCGTCGAGCTTCGTGCCAGCGGGCCAGCCCACGTAGTGGCACAGGAACAGCGCGACCTCGCGCAACTGCTCCTCGGAGAGCTCCCCGTTGCGCAATGCCGCCCCGATCTGGATCTCGGCGACATCGAGGTGGCCCTGCGCGGTCAGCGCGCCGAGCAGCAGCAGGCGCCGTTCGCGCACCGTCAGCGCCGGGCGCGACCAGATCTCGCCGAAGAGGTGATCGGCGGTGACGGCGAAGTAGTCGCCGGGGCCGTCGGTGAACTCCCAGCCGTAGACCTCGCTCATCTTGTCCAGCCCGCGCTGCCTGGCCGCGTCGGGCGTGGAACCGTTGGTGCTCATCGTGTCTCCTTGTCGAGGGCGGGTGGGGCGACGCCGAGTCCGGCGGCCAGGTCGGCGCGGGCCCGCCGAGTCAGTGGCAGGTCGACGCCGAGTCGCTCGCCGAGGTCGAGGGCGAGCGAGAGATCCTTCTCGCCGAGGTCGCGGACGTGGCCGAGGATCGGGAACCAGAAGTCGTCTTCTTCGACCGGAGCGGCGGTGTCGCGCAGCATGATCGCGCCGGGTCCGCCGGTGACCGCGTCGGAATGCCGCACCACCTTGCCCAGCGCGGTGAGACTCAGTCCGGCCGCCTCGGCCAGCCGTTGTGCCTCAGTAGCGGCGGTGAAGGAGACGAAGTGCAACAGATTGCGCGCCAGCTTCATTCGTGTGCCCGCGCCCACCTCCCCGGCGTGCACGACCAGATCGGCGAAGCACCCGAACGGCCCGCGTACCCGCGCGAGCGCCGCCGCGCTGCCGCCGATCATCACCGCCAGCCTGCCGCTGGTCGCCCCCGGCCCACCCCCGCTGACCGGCGCGTCGACGAACTCCACCCCCTGCTCGGCACAGCGTTCGGCCAGTTCCCCGGCGGTCCGGTCGCTGATGGTCGAGTGCACCGCGATCACCGTGCCCGGCATCGCGGTTCGCAGGATTCCCGCCGGTCCGGTGACGACCTCGCGCACCTGGGCGTCGTCGATCACCGTCACACAGACGACCCGCGCGTGTGTGGCCAGCTCGGCCGGGTCGGCGGCCACCCGAGCCCCCGCCGTGGCGAACGGTTCGACGGCCTCGGACCGCACATCGCAGACGGTGAGCCCGCCCGGCCACTCCAGCAGCCGCTGCGCGATCGGCGCGCCCATATTGCCCAGGCCGATGAATCCGACCGGCACGTCGGCGGTGTCCTCGCTCATCGGATGATCTGCCCGCCGTCGACATTGAGGATCTGCCCGGTGACCCAGCTCGCCTCGTCGGAGAGCAGATACAGGCACGCGCCGACGAGGTCCTGCGGCGTGCCCATCCGCTTGATGGGAATGCGGGAGACCATGTCCTTCACCAGGTTTCCCGGCGTGACGGTCTGGGTGGCCTCGGTGTCGATGGGTCCGGGCGCGATGGCGTTGATCCGGATGCGCGAACCGCCCAGCTCGGTGGCCAACTGCTGGGTGAGTCCGTTGACGCCGATCTTGGCCAGCCCGTAGAAGCCGGAGTAGAGCCAGGCCGCCGTGGACGACTGGTTGACGATCGACCCGCCGCCCGCCGCGATCATCGGCTGCCACACCGCCCGCGTCACATTGAGCGCGCCGTCGAAGTTCACGCTCATGAACTTCTTGTAGTAGTCCCACGGCACGGTGAGCAGCAGGTCCAGCTTCATCTCGCCGTAGATGGCGGCATTGTTGACCAGGTGGTGGATGGCCCCGAACTCGGCGACGGTGAACTCCGCCAGCGCGGCCGCCGAATCCGGATCGGCCACATCGACGCGCCGGAAGACCGCACTGCCGCCGTCGGCCACGATCCGTTTCACCACCTCCTCCCCGCGTTCGGCATTGAGGTCGGCGACGACGACATTCGCGCCTTCGGCGGCGAGCGCCTCGGCGTAGACCGCGCCGATCCCCTGTGCGGCGCCGGTGACGATCGCGGTGCGGCCGGTGAAACGTGCCATGGTGTTCAGCTCCTGCGTGTTTCGAGTGGGTCAGGCGGGGGTGGCGACGACCTTGGTCTCGAGGTATTCCTCGAAACCGGCGACGCCCATCTCCCGGCCGATCCCTGATTGCTTGTAGCCGCCGAAGGGCGCGTCGGCGTGGTACCAGAGCCCGCCGTTGACGCTGATCGTCCCGGTGCGCACGCCGCTGACCACGGCATTCACCCGGTCCGGATCGGTGCCCCACACCGAACCCGAGAGCCCGTACGGTGATTCGTTGGCCAGCCGGACCGCGTCGGCGTCGCCGTCGTGGGCGATCACCACCAGCACCGGGCCGAAGATCTCCTCCTGCGCGACGGTCGCGGAGTTGTCCAGCCCGCTGATCACCGTGGGCTCGACGAAGAACCCGCGATCCTGGCCCGCTGGCCTGCCGCCGCCGGTCTCGACGCGTCCACCTTCGGCCTTCGCGATCTCGAGATAGCGCTCGACCCGTGCGCGCTGCTGCGCGGACACCACCGGACCGCAGACGGTTCCGGGCTTGCGCGGGTCGTCGGCGGCGAGTCCGGCCATCGCGCCCGCCGCCGCGGCCACGGCGAGGTCGTAGGACTCGCGCGGCACCAGCAGCCGGGTGGTGAGCGCGCAGCCCTGACCGGCGTGCACCGCCACGGTGAACGCGGTGTAGCTGGCGGCCGCGGCGATATCGGCGTCGTCGAGCACGATGGCCGCGGACTTGCCGCCCAGTTCGAGGAAGGTGCGCTTGAGGGTGGCCGCCGCGCTGGCCATCACCGCTCGCCCGGTGCGGGTGGAGCCGGTGAAGGTGATCATGTCGACGCGCGGATCGGTGACCAGTTGGGCGCCGAGCGCGTGATCGGAGGAGGTGACGATATTGAGCACCCCGGGCGGGAAGTCGGTGTGCTCGGCGATGAGCGGTCCGAGCACTGCCGCGCACCACGGCGTATCCGGCGCGGGCTTGAGCACCACGGTGTTCCCGGCGGCCAGCGCGGGACCGATCTTGGCCAGATTGATCTGGTGCGGGAAGTTCCACGGCGTGATCGCGCCGACCACGCCGACCGCCTCGCGCCGGATGACCCGCCTGCTGGCCACCCCCATCAGGTCCCTGGTGCCGAGATCGGTCTCCCACTCGTAACTCTCGGCCAGGTCGGCCGCGTAGGACAGGTCCGCGATCGGCCCCTCCAGCTGCGGTCCGCTGGTGAGCATGATCGGGGTGCCGACCTCGGCGACGGTGAGCTCGCGCAGCGGCTCCAGGTGCGCGGTCATGACCTCGCGCAATTGACGCAGGCAGCGGGCCCGCAGCGCCGGATCGCGCGACCAGTCCGTCTCGTCGAAGGCGGTGCGGGCCGCGGCGATGGCGGCGTCCATGTCGGCGGGCGCGGCGTCGGCGGCGTAGCCGAGCACCTCCTCGGTGGCGGGATCGACGGTCGGGAAGACGCCGGACCCACCCGGGATCAGCGTGCCGCCGATCAGCAGGGGCGTGCCTCCGGCGGGGACGAGGCCGTTCATAGCAAGACTCCGATACGGTGTCTGGACAGGTGTTCGGAATATAGACCATGACGACCACCGTTGTCTGTACAACTGACTGTAGTAATATCCGGACACATGTCCGACAACGCGCCGACCGGCATCGAAGCGACCCGGCGACGGCTGACCGAGAAGCAGGCCGACACCGTCGACCGGCTCACCGTCGCGGCGGTGCGCGTCCTGGCCAGGGCTGGCTACTCGGGCACCACCATCCGGCTGGTGGCCACCGAGGCCGGGGTCGGCACCGCCACCGCGTACACCTACTTCTCCTCCAAGGAACACCTCATCTCGGAGGTCTACTGGCGTCGCCTGGTAGCCCTGCCCACCCCGACGGACACCGCCGACGACCCGGCCACGCGCGTGGTCGCGGTCCTGCGCGAGGTGTCGATGCTGGTCGCCGACGAACCCGCGCTGGCGGGCGCGGTCAGCAGCGCGCTACTCGGCGACGACCCCGATGTGCGCCACCTGCGCCTGCGCATCGGCAAGGAGATCCGGCGCAGACTCGGCGACGCCCTCGGCGGCCCCGACCCCGAGCGCCTGGCCGCGCTCGAATTGCTGTACTCCGGCGCGCTGCTCCAGGGCGGCATGGGCCTGCTCTCCTATGCCCAGGTCGCCGACCTGCTCGCCGCGTGCGCGCGGCGATTGCTGACCGATCCGTCCAGCGAGCACTGACCGCGCGAACCTTGTCGCGGACCCGGTAACCGTAGTACTGTCCAGACACATGTCCATCACATATCTGGACAGTATTCCGGGAAGGATCTCCCCATGACGCTGGTCGAACCTCGGCGCGTGTCCGGCGGCGCGGACGAACACGGGCACCTCGGCGAATTCCGCACCGATCCGATCGCGCTCATGCGCCGAGTACGCGCGGAATGCGGCGATGTCGGCACCTTCGAGCTCGCCGGTCGCGACGTGGTGCTGCTCTCCGGCGCCGAGGCCAACGAGTTCTTCTTCCGGGCCGGTGACGACGATCTGGATCAGGGCGCCGCCTACCCGTTCATGAAACCGATCTTCGGCGAGGGCGTGGTGTTCGACGCGCCGCCGGAACGCCGCAAGGAGATGCTGCACAACCAGGCCCTGCGCGCCGACCACATGCGCGGGCACGCGGGCACCATCGCCGCCGAGGTGGACCGGATGGTCGCGGGCTGGGACGACGCGGGCGAGATCGACCTGCTCGAGTTCTTCGCCGAGCTGACCATCTACACCTCCTCGGCCTGCCTGATCGGCCGCAAGTTCCGCGATCAGCTCGACGGCCGGTTCGCCCACCTCTACCACGAGCTCGAGCAGGGCACCGACGCGCTGGCCTACGTCGACCCCTACGCCCCCATCGAGAGTTTCACCCGCCGCGATGCCGCGCGGGCCGCCCTGGTGGAGCTGGTGCGGGCGATCATGGACCAGCGCGTCGCGAATCCCCCTGCGGGCAAAGACGATCGGGACATGCTCGACGTGCTGGTGTCGATCACCGACGAGCAGGGCGTACCGCGCTTCTCGGCCAGTGAGATCACCGGCATCTTCATCTCGATGATGTTCGCCGGGCACCACACCACCTCCGGCACCGCCGCGTGGACCATCATCGAACTGCTGCGTCATCCCGAGACGCTGGCCGGGGTGGTGACCGAACTCGACGAGCTCTACGCCGACGGCGCCGACGTGAGTCACCACGCGCTGCGCCAGATCCCGAAGCTGGAGGCCGCGCTCAAGGAGACGCTGCGGCTGCACCCGCCGCTGATCGTGCTGATGCGGGTGGCGCGAGCCGAGTTCGAGGTGTGCGGGCACCGCATCGCCCCCGGTGACATGGTGGCGGCCACGCCCGCGGTGTCCAACCGGATTCCCGAGGACTTCCCCGATCCGGACACCTTCGATCCCGGCCGCTATCTCGATCCGCGCCAGGACGACATCGTCAACCGCTGGACCTGGATTCCCTTCGGCGCGGGCCGACACCGCTGCGTCGGCGCGCCGTTCGCGCTCATGCAGCTCAAGGCGATCTTCTCGATCCTGTTGCGGGACTGGGAGTTCGAGCTGTCCCAGCCGCCGCAGACCTACCGCAACGATCATTCCAAGATGGTGGTGCAGCTCCAGCAACCCTGCCGGGTGCGCTACCGCCGCAGGCAGCGCTGAGCGCGGCGAGGAGCCAGGCCGTGATCCCACCCGGATTCGATTTCACCGACCCGGCCCTGTGGGCCACCCGCAATCCCGTCGCGGAGTTCGCCGAACTGCGCCGCACCGCCCCGGTGTGGTGGAACGCCCAGACCGACGCGCAGTCCGGCGGATTCCGCGACGGCGGCTACTGGGTGGTCTCCACCCACGCCGACATCAAAGCCGTCTCCCGCGATGCCGCGCTGTTCTCCTCCCGGCGCAAGGGCTCGGTCATCCGGCTGCCCGGCGAGGTGACCCCCGAACAGATCGAGCTCACCGGCGCGCTGCTGCTGAACATGGACCCGCCCCGACACACCAAGATCCGGCGGATCATCTCCCAGGGCTTCACCCCGCGCGCGGTCGAGGGGTTGCGCGCGGCGCTGACCGAGCGCGCGGCGGCGATCGTGCGCGCCGCCGCCGAGACCGGGGGCGGCGACTTCGTCGAACAGGTCGCCTGCGAGCTGCCGCTCCAGGCGATCGCCGAACTCCTCGGGGTGCCGCAGGAGGACCGGCGCACGCTGTTCGACTGGTCCAATCAGATGCTCAACTACGACGACCCGGAATACGGCGACGCCACCACCACCGACGCCTCCACCCAGGCCAGCGCCGAACTCCTCGGCTACGCCTGGAACCTGGCCGAACAGCGGCGCGCCGAACCCACCGGCGACATCGTCAGCAAGCTCGTGCACGCCGACCTGGACGGCGAGGCCCTCGGCTCCGACGAGTTCGGCTTCTTCGTCATCCTGCTGGCGGTGGCGGGCAACGAGACCACCCGCAACGCGATCACCCACGGCATGAAGGCGTTCGTCGACCATCCGGACCAGTGGGAGCTCTACCGGCGGCAGCGCCCGCGCACCGCGCCCGACGAGATCGTGCGCTGGGCTACCCCGGTGACGGTCTTCCAGCGCACCGCGACCGCCGACACCGAACTCGGCGGCCAGCACATCCGCGCTGGCCAGCGCCTCGGCCTGTTCTACAGTTCGGCCAATTTCGACGAGGCCGCCTTCGACGAGCCGTTCCGTTTCGACATCCTGCGCGATCCCAATCCGCACCTGGGTTTCGGCGGGACCGGCGCGCACTTCTGCGTCGGGGCGAATCTGGCCCGGCTCGAGATCGACCTGATCTTGCAAGCCGTGGCCGAGGTGATGCCCGATCTGACCCAGCTGGCCGAGCCGCAACGGCTACGGTCGGGCTGGATCAACGGCGTCAAACACTGGCAGGTCGACTACGCGAGCGGAACGGGGTCGTGATGCGGATAGCGCTGCTGTCCTATCGGAGCAAGGCGCACTGCGGTGGTCAAGGTGTGTACGTCCGGTATCTGAGCCAGGGCCTGGCCGACCTCGGTCACCGGGTGGAGGTGTTCTCCGGCCAGCCCTATCCCGAGGACCTCGACCCCCGCGTGCGGTTGACGAAGGTGCCCAGCCTGGACCTCTACCGCGACGACGACCCGTTCCGCACCCCGCGTCCGAGCGAACTGCGCGGCCGCGTGGACCTGCTGGAACTGGCCACCATGTGGACCGCCGGGTTCCCCGAACCGCGTACCTTCAGCCTGCGCGTGGCCCGGCTGCTGGCCGCGCGCACGGCGGATTTCGATGTGGTGCACGACAATCAGTGCCTGGGCTCCGGCCTGCTCGACATCGCCGGGCGATTCCCCCTGGTGGCCACGGTGCACCACCCGATCACCCGCGACCGCGCGGTCGACCTCGCCGCCGCGCCCTGGCGGCGCAAGCTGTTCGTGCGGCGCTGGTACGGCTTCCTCGGCATGCAGCAGCGGGTGGCCCGCCGGATTCCCGAACTGATCACAGTCTCGGCGTCCTCGGCCGCCGATATCGCCACCGACTTCGGCGTGGACCCCGCACGGCTGCACACGGTTCCACTCGGCGTCGACACCACGCTGTTCCGACCGCGCGCGACGCCCCGGGTGCCGGGGCGGATCGTGGCCGTCGCCAGTGCCGACAAGCCACTCAAGGGCATCGCGCACCTGCTCGATGCCGTTGCCCGACTGCGGCATTCCCACGAGGTCGAACTGCGGCTGGTCGCCAAGCTCGAACCCAACGGGCCCACCGAGAAACTGATCGCCGAACTGGGCCTGGCCGATATCGTCACGCCGGTCAGCGGGTTGTGCGACGAACAGCTCGCCGAACTGCTGGCCTCGGCCGAGATCGCCTGCATTCCTTCTCTGTACGAAGGGTTTTCGCTGCCCGCCGTGGAGGCCATGGCCAGCGGGACGCCCCTGGTCGCGAGCCGGGCGGGCGCGCTCCCCGAGGTCGTCGGCGACTGCGCCCGGCTGGTCGACCCCGGTGACGTGCCAGCGATGACCGAGGTCCTCGGCGAGTTGCTGCGCGACGCCGACCAGCGTGAGCGGTTGAGCGCGGCGGGCCGGACGCGCGCGCTGGCCCGGTTCAGCTGGCCCGCGGTCGCCGCGCAGACCGTCGCCGTCTACGACCGGGCGATCGCCGGTCACCACCGTCTCCAGGAGGCATCGTGCTGACCGTCGACTTCGACCAGTTGGGCGTAGGCCCCGGCACCCGGGTGATCGATGTCGGGTGCGGCGCGGGCCGACACGCCTTCGAGGCGTACCGGCGCGGCGCCGACATCGTCGCCTTCGACCAGAACGCCGACGACCTCGCCGAGGTCGCGGTGATGTTCGAGGCCATGGCGGCCGAGGGCCAGGTCCCGGACTACGCCAAGGCCGAGACCGTGCGCGGTGACGCGCTCGACCTGCCCTACGGTGACGGCGAATTCGATGTGGTCATCGCCTCGGAGATCCTCGAGCACGTCCCCCGGGACGAGCGGGCCATCGCCGAACTCGCACGGGTGCTCAAACCCGGTGGCGCCCTGGCGGTCACGGTCCCACGCTGGCTGCCCGAACGCATCTGCTGGGCGCTGTCCGACGAGTACCACGCCAACGAGGGCGGGCACGTGCGCATCTACCGCGCCGACGAACTCCGCGCCGCCGTCACCGCCCGTGGTCTGCGCTACCGCGACCAGGATTTCGCCCACGCCCTGCATTCCCCGTACTGGTGGCTCAAATGCGCGGTCGGCGTCCGCGACGACGACCATCCCCTGGTCCGCGCCTATCACCGGATGCTGGTGTGGGACATGATGTCCGCGCCGACCCTGACCCGCACCGCCGAACGCCTGCTGAACCCGCTGATCGGCAAGTCCGTCGCCCTGTACTTCACCAAGCCGGAACACGCCGATGCCCGCTGAACTCCCCGCCCTGCCCGGTGTCCTGTCGGCGCGGGAGATCCGGCGCACGGGCGAATCCATCGCCGCCGCACAGGAACCCGATGGCGCGCTGCCCTGGTTCCCCGGCGGCCACACCGACCCGTGGGACCACATCGAGTCGGCCATGGCGCTGACGGTCACCGACCACTGGGATGTCGCCCGCGCGGCCTACATCTGGTCGGCCAAGACCCAGCGTGACGACGGGTCGTGGCCGACGCAGCTGCGTGCGGGCACGATCGAGAACCACGACGCCGACACCAACTTCTGCGCCTACCTGGCCACCGGTATCCGGCACGCGCTCGCCGTCACCGGCGACCACGACTTCGCGGTCGAGCTGTGGCCGACGGTGCGCGCGGGAATCGACTTCGTGCTCGGCTGGCAGACCGAGCGCGGCGAGATCCACTGGTCGGCCGGGGAATCCGGGTCCACCGGCGATGCCCTGCTGACCGGCTGTTCGAGCGTCTTCCACAGCCTCGGATGCGCGGTCGCCCTGGCCGAACTCGTCGGCGACCCCCGCCCCGACTGGGCGGCGGCCCGAGCCCGGCTCGGACACGCGCTGCGCCAGCATCCCCAGGCGTTCCTGGACAAGAGCCGCTATTCGATGGACTGGTACTACCCGGTGCTCGGCGGCGCGGTGCGCGGCGCGGCCGCCCACGACCGGCTCGCCGAGCACTGGGACACCTTCGTGGTCCCCGACCTGGGCATCCGCTGTGTGTCCGACGCCCCGTGGGTGACCGGTGCGGAGACCTGCGAACTGGTGCTCGCGCTGGACGCCATCGGCGACACCGCCAACGCCACCCGGCTGTTCACCGCCATGCAGCACCTACGTGAGGACGACGGGTCCTATTGGACCGGACTGGTTTTCACCGACGGCCAACGCTGGCCGGTCGAACGCACCACCTGGACCGCGGCCGCTGTGGTCCTGGCCGCCGACGCCCTCTCGCGCACCAGCGCGGGCAACGGCATCTTCCGCGACGCTCGCTGACCGGTCAGCCGCAGGCCGCTTCGCGTTGCAGGATCCGCAACGACCCGGTGACCGAGACTTCGCGGAACTTGCCACTGTCGAGTGCGCGACGATAGATATGGAAGGGCGGACGACCACCGTCGGCGGGATCGGGGAACACATCATGAATGGCGAGCAGGCCCCCACCGGCGATCCAGTGCACCCAGTTGTCGTAGTCGCGCTGGGCGGCGTCCTCGGTGTGGCCGCCGTCGATGAACAGCAGGCGGATCGGTGTGCGCCAGATCCGCGCGGCGGCCGAGGACGAGCCGACGATCGCGGTGACGGTCTCGCCGAGATCCGCGCGAATCATGGTGCGCCGGAAGGCCGTCAGGGTGTCGAAGACGCCGGTCTCCGGGTCGACCAGGCTCGCGTCGTGATACTCCCAGCCCGGCTGGTGTTCCTCCGAGCCCCGGTGGTGGTCGACGGTGATCACGGCCGCGCCGGTCTCGCGCGCGGCGGCGCCGAGGTAGACGGTCGACTTCCCGCAGTACGTCCCGATCTCCACGATGAGGCCGTCACCCGCGTGGTCGCGGGCCGCCCGGTAGAGGGCGCGGCCTTCGTCGGCGGGCATGAATCCGGTGACCCGCTCGGCGAACGCGAACAGCTCGCTGGCCTCGGCGGAGATCTCGTCCACAGCACCCATGCGGTGACGCTAGCACACCACCTGGAATACAATCCGGACTACTGTCCAGAAATAAGGAGAGCAGCATGAAGACCCGCCTGAACTGCCCCTGCGGCGAACAGATCCGCGGCACCGACGAGGAGAACCTCATCGCGCTGACCCAGGAGCACCTGGCCGCCAATCATCCCGGCCACGACTACACCCCCGACGAGATCCTGTTCATCGCCTACTGAGCCCTATTTGGTGGGCAGCGTGTTCTGCAGTCCGCCGACCTCGGTGATCCGCCAGCCCGCCCCACGGTCGATGGTCAGCGCGTACGCGACCGTGGCGCGGGTGCCCTCAGGGGTCTGCGCGCTGGTGGAGACGACGTCGAGATAGGCGTTCACCCGGTAGACGCCCCCGGACTCCGAGACCACCGCGGCCGAGAGCGGAGTGGCGGTGGAGGTCCATTGCAGTGGCAGCAGGATCTGCTCCAATTGCGGTGCGGTGGCGTCGAATTTTGTCGCGAGCTGTCCGGTGGTGCCGGTCTTGAGACGACCCAGCCAGGCGGGCACCTCGCGGTAGTCGATGGTGGAGGCGCCCACGGCGTAGTCGGTGGCGAGCTGGGTGACGTGTCGGTCGTCGGCGGCGCGGGCGTCGCGCTCGGCGATGGTTCCCCTGGCCGCGAGGTAGAGCCAGGCGAAGGTGGCGGTCGCGAGGGTCAGCGTGACGAGCGCGATCACGATCGGCACGGTCGAGAGCCGGAGGGAGACGGTGCGCGGTCGCGGGGTGGTGGCAGCAGGCATGGGCGTTCCTCGATCGGGCTATTTGACGCCGAGCCGGAAGTGCACGGTGCCCTCGGCGTCGACGTTCTGCAGGGCTTGGGTGATGAGCGTGCTGATGTCGATGACCGGTGTCCGACGCACCGCGTCGGCGACGACCGGGCCGAGCACCTGTTCCAGCGGCGCGAGGCTCGGGCCGATCTCGGTGATCAGCGTGGTGAGCCGGTCCAGGAAGGGCACCAGGCCGTCGCCGGTGAAGTAGTCGTCCAGGGGCCTGCTCTCGACCAGTGCCGAACCGGATTCGACGATGGCGCTCAGGGTGACGCCGAATTCGCCGAAGTTCGGGCCCGCCGACCCCAGCGACGGACCCAGCCAGGCCATGTCCCCGCCGAGCGCCTGCATGTCGGCCAGCAGCTGGCGGATGGTGGCGGTACGGCTGAGCAGGGTGGCCGCGAGCAGGGTCGAGGAGCGTCGCAGGGTACGCACCGCCGTGTCGGTTCCGGCCAGGGCCTGGTCTACGGTGCCGACCAGGCGGGCGATCGCTGCGGGGTCGAGCTGGTCGAGCAGCGTCACCAGCCGGGCCGAGAGCGCCGTCACGGTCATCGGCGGGTGGACGCGATCGGCCGGAATCACCTGTCCGTCTTCGAGATAGGGGCCGTCGCCGGATTCCGGCGCGAAGGCGACATAGGGTTCGCCGAGGGCGGAGAGCTGTTCGATGCGGACCGTGCCGGACAGCGGGATGCGGTAGCGGTCCTCGACGCGCAGGCGCACCCGCACCCCGTCGGCCTGTCGACGTACCGACTCGACCTCGCCCACCCGCACGCCCGCCAGCAGCACCGGCGCGTGGGGGCCGAGCCCGCCCGTCTCGTCCAGGGCCAACTCGGCGGTGCGGTAGCCGAGGCGCGGGCCCAGCCGCAGGACCCCGAGCGACATGTAGGCCACGCCGAAGACCAGCACGGCCGCGATGGCGGTCAGGGACATCGTCGCCCGCAGATTCATCGCACCAGCCCGATCATCCGCAGGGTGTCGACGACACGCGCACCGCGCTCGTCCGGGGTGAGCGCGAGCTCGACCTTCGGTGCGCGCGCGAACGGAACCAGATCCGTCGCGATGAGGTCGAGCAATGCCTTCATGTTCGAGGGCGCGCCGGTGTCGAGGGGGCTGCGGCCCAGCAGCATCGGGACCAGGGCCCTGGCGGTGTCGTCGAGGGAGGACAGCAGCGGGCCGAGCCACTGCGCGCTGGGCGCGACCGGGCCGAGGGCGGTGAGCACGAAGATGACGCCGATCTGCGCGTTCACCGCCTCGGTGGTGTGGTCGACGCCGTACGGGGTGAGCAACTCGTCGAGGATCGCCACATTGTGTCGGAGGCCGTCTTCCACGGTGTCCTCCATGCCGTCGAGCAGCGCGTCGACGGCGTCCAGGTGGGTGCCGAGGTCGATGGTGTCACCGCGCAGGATCTCGGCGATGCGGGCGGTGTCGCGGGGGTCGTCCGGGAAGACGCCGTTCATCGTGCGCACGATGTGCTGGAAGTCGCCCACCGCGCCGCTGCCGAGGAAGGTGGACAGTCCGGCGAGGATGTCCTCGATCGGTGGGGACTGGGTGGTGTCGGTGAGCGGGATGGTCGCGTCCGGGGCGAGTTCCGGTGTCGCCGTAGCGGGTTCGGTCAGGGCGATGTGCACGTCACCGAGCGGGGTCTCCTGACGCAGGGTGGCGGTGGTGCCCTGCCGCAGCCGCACCGACCGGTCGATGGCGACCTCGGCCACGGCATACCCCGGCCGGGCCGGGTGGTCAGCGGTGGCGGTGGTCGGGTCGACCAGGGTGACCCCGGTGAGGCTGCCCACGCGCACGCCCGAGGCGATCACCTTCGCGCCCTGGGGAAGATTCAGCACATTCGCGAATTCGATGCGCAGCGCATAGGTCGGCCCGTCCACCCCGGCGCCCGGCACGGGCAGGTCCTCCGGCCCGAACCCACATCCGGCCAGCACCGCGACCAGCATCGCCAACAGGGCCCGCCTCATCGGGCACTCACCCCCGCGAGCAGCACGGGCAGTGGCGGGATCGTGGGCACGCCGCCCTCGGCGAACACGCAGCCCTTGCCGGTGAGTGCGGCGAGGGCGGTACAGAACCGGTCGCTGTCCTGGTGGGACAGGGCGAGTTTCGGTGGGTAGTAGTCGATGGTGAGGGCGCCGGTGTGGGGGTCGACGGCGCTGGTGAGGGCGGTGGCGATGGTGGGGGTCATCGCGATCACCTCCGACAGGGAGGCGACGCCCGCCGCGATCAGGCGCGGGAGGTCGGGGACGCTGTTCACCGCGCGCAGGGCCGGAGCGCCGAACATCAGGATCACGTCGTTGAGTTGGGGTAGCAGGTCCGAGAGGGTGTCGACGATCTCGATGATCGGGGGGAAGGCGATGACGACGATGTCCTCGAAGGTCTGTGGCAGCCCGCTGACGGTGGTCTCCACCTGTCCCCAGCCGCCACGGGCGCGCTGGGCCAGGGCGGCGAGGGCGTCGAGGAGTTCGCCGAAGTGGCCGATGGCGGCGTCCGGGGCGGACAGTGCCCGGCTCAGGGCCAGGACGATGTCGTTGATCTGGCCGCCGGTGCCCGCCGTGGCACGGTCGAGTGCGTCGATTCCGGCGCCGAGTTCGCCGCGCGTGGTGGAGTCGGCGCCGTTGAGCTGGTCGGCCAGCCGGGCGAGCGCGTCGAAGGTCTGCGAGAGGCTCTTGGGGGTCAGGGTTCTGGTGATGCAACTCGCCGGGTTCCATGCCGGGCCCGTGGGTTCGGCGCCGATCAGGGCGAGGCGGCGGTCGGCGACCAGGGTGTCGCTCACCGTCACCGCGCCGACATCGGGCGGCAGCTTCCGGTCGGCGCGGACCGTGAACTCGACATGGGCGGTGGCTCCGGCGACGCGGATTCCGGTGACCCGGCCGACCGGCACGCCCAGCACCGTCACCGCACTGCCCTCGTACAGCCCGATGGCGTCGGGCAGCTCGGCGCAGTAGGCCCGCGTCGGCGCGTCCGGCCTGCTCAGCCGCAGCCCCAGCGCCCCGACCAGCACCAGCGTGACGACCACCGCCACCGACATGAACGCACGCGAACCCAGCACGGCCTTCCCCATCAGCACCCACCTCCCGGCAGCGGCACGCACAGGGCGGGCACTTCGATCGTCGCGCCGGACTGATCGACGCGCACCCCGCCCTCGGGCGGCAGCAGCGGCAGCAGCTTCTGTCGCAGCGCGCGCACGGCGTCCAGCAGCGTGCCGAGCCTGCCGCCGAGGTCTTCCAGCGCGGGAACGGCATCCGCGAGCGGCCGCGCGCGCTGTTTCAGCGATTCGTCCCAGGCCACACCCAGTGGCGTGAGATCGCGCAGGACCACCGCGAGATCTCGGAGCGAATCGGCGACCTGTGTCTTGTTGGTCTGGATGATCTGCTCGAGCGTGCCCAGGGTGACGATCAGATTCGCCAGCACCTGGGCGTTCGCCTCCAGCGCGGTGAGGTATTCGTCGGCCAGCGTCAGCGTGCGCGAGATGTCGGCGCTCTGTCGGTCCAGGATCGTCACCAGGTCACCGGCGGCGCGCACGGCCGAGCGCACGGCGTCCGGGCTCCGCTCGAGCGAGGCCGACAGCGCGGCCAGATCCCGCCGGATCACCGTCCCGTCGATGCGCCGGACCGGGTCGACGGCATCCTGGAACGCCTGGGTCAGGTTGTAGGGCACGATCACCCGCTCACGCGGAATCACGTTCGCGTCCAAGGGCTCGTCGCCCGCGGGGAGCACGGCGACGTAGTAGCCGCCGACGAAGGTGAGCATCCGGATGTCGAGAGTGGTCGCGTCACCGAGGAACGCCTCGGCGTCGACGGTGAACTCCATCCGTACCCGGTCGGCCAGCAGGGTCAGCGACCGCACCTTCCCGACCGGGATCCCCGCCAGCCGTACATCGTCACCGGGACGGACCGACCCCGCCTGACTCAGCTCGGCGACATAGGTGCGCTGCGCGGAAGTCCCGGTGACGGACACGACGCCGATCGCCACCAGCAGCAGCACAGCGGCGCAGATTCCCCCTATCCCCCAGCGTATTTCGGCGGCTCGGGGTTCGATCAGCGATGACACAGCACGACCCCCTGACCGGCGACGAGTACCTGGAGCGGTGCGGGAGCGTCGGCGGTGCCGTGCGTGCAGGTGAGACCGGGACCACTGGCCGGGACGGCGCGGCTCATCGCCTGGATGAGGCCGGGCAGCCGGTCGAAGACGACCACCGCGTCGGCGGGGCTGGGAAACGCCTGGCGCAGTGCGGCATCGAGATCGCGTCCGGGTGCACCGGTCACCCCGAACACGGTGAGCATGCTGCGCAGCGGCTTCAGCACGTCGGGGATGCCGTTCGCGAAATCGACCAGGCCGGGCAGCTTTTCGGTGATGGTGATGAACAGGTTGGTCAGATTGGTGAGCAGCCGCATGGCATTGCCCGACCTGCCGCCCAGGTGGTCGGCGACCTGGGCGAGGTTGCCCGCCAATGTCGACAGCACCGCCTGCCGGTCGGTGGCGTAGCGGGCGAGGATGTCGATGGCGGCCAGTGCCTGGCCCACACCGGAGCCGTCACCCTGGATCACGGCGAGCATGCTGGTGGCGAAGCGATCGAGGTCATCGGGCGAAAGTTCCGCCAGCACGGGCTGTAGACCCTTGAACAGTCGGGTGATATCGAAGTCCGGCACCGTCTCGTTCGTCCCGAAGACCGTCGCCGGATCACGGCGGCCCGCAGGCTGTTCGGGCTGCTGGACGTCGAGATATCGGAAGCCGGTGAGGTTCTGGTAGCGCAGGGCGATCCTGCTGTTGTCGAACAGCGCCCGGTCCCGCGTGACCGTGAACCGCACTCGCGCGAGCGCGCCGTCGAGATCGACGCCGAGCACCTTGCCGACCTGCACCCCGTACAGCCGCACGTCATCGCCGCCGCGCAGTCCGTTGGCATCGGTGAACAGCGCGGTGTAGGTGACTGTCTCGCCGTCGACGGGCCGCTCGATGACCCGCAGCACCCCGGCCAGCGCCACCCCGGTCAGCACCAGGGCCACCGTCACGCGCAGCAGCAGAGATCCCGTCCGCATCAGCGTCCACCCGCCTCGAGCAACGCGCCCAGCGGCCCCGACAGCGCGGGCACACCGTCGAGCGACACACCCGCGCGCAGAACCGGGCCTTGCGGCGTGTCGACGAAGGCGGCGTCGAGCCGGGTGAGCAGTTCGGTCAGCTCCCCCGCCGAACGCTGCGGGTCACGCACCGAACCCGCGACCCGGTCGAGCACCAGCCCGATCATGGGCAGGATGCCGCCGAAGTACAGGCGGGAAGTATTGAACAGGCGGGTCACGGTGGGTAGCAGCTGGTATTGGATGCCATTGAACATCGCGCCGAAGCGGGTGAGCTGGTCGGGAACGCTCAGATACGCGTTGGTGTACTCGGCGTTGAGCAGGGTGAGGCTGCCGGTGAGCATCGGCGGGAGGCCGCTCAGTGCGGAACCGACCTGCGCGAACAGGAACGAGGGCGCCAGCTCTCGCGTCTCGGTGTAGGAGCGGGTGGTCGCGCCGATCGCCTCGAACACCGGGGTGAAGGCGGGGAGGTCGCGGGCGAGGGTGCTCAGCAGGGCGGCGAGCTTCGGTGTCAGCACCTCCTCGGTGAGCGCGCCGGTAGCGGTGAGCAGCGCCGAGAGGGTGGCGTCGTGGACCCGCTCGGCGGCACCGGTCAGGTCCACGACCGCGCCGTCGGTGAGCACCGTGCCGCCCGCGCGCGAGTGCAGTTCCACGGCACTGATACCGAAGAGATTGCCGGGCGCGTAGTCCAGGGTCACGGCATCCGACAGGCCGAACAGTTGGGAACCGTTCAGCGCCACCGTGATCCGCTGTCGTCCGACACCGGCGATCTCGATGGTGTCGACCGTGCCGACGCGCACGCCGTCCAGGCGCACCTCGGTTCCCGGCTCGACCCCGGTCCCGACCTGGCCGACGAGCAGCGCGATCCGGATCTCGTCGGCGGGACCGCCCTCGGGCAGCACCCGCCACACGAGCGCGCCGAGCAGCGCGAGCACCACGGTGAGCACGCCGAGCAGGCGGGCACGCGCGGGACCGACCTCGGTTCCCGACAGGGCATAGGCAGGCATGGCATCACCCGGTGAACGAGACGGGAGACCGGAATCCCCACAGTGCGATGGTGGCGAGCATGTCCAGGGCGATGATCGCGACCAGGCTGGCGCGGATCGCCCGCCCCGACCCGATGCCGACCCCTTCCGGCCCGCCGGTGGCGAAATAGCCCTGGTAGCAATGGATCAGCACGACCGCGATCGCGAACACCGTCACCTTGACCACGGCGGCGAACACGTCCCAGCCGACCACGAACTGGTCGAAGTAGTGGTTGTAGGTGCCGGTCGGGGTGCCGTGCACGGTGGTCACCACGAACGCGCACGAGAGATAGCTCAGGATCAACGCGACGACGAAAGCCGGTGCCACCGCGACGATTCCGGCGATCACCCGCGTGGTCACCACGAACGGCACCGACCGGATGCCCAGCGATTCGATGGCGTCGATCTCCTCGGAGATGCGCATGGAGCCGATCTCGGCGGTCATCCGGCACCCCGCCTGCGCGGCGAAACCGATCCCGGCCGCGATCGGCGCCAGCTCCCTGGTGACCCCGAAGGCGGAGATGAGGCCGCTGAGCTGGCCGAGCGAGAGCAGGTTCAGCGCGCTGAACGCCTCGATCCCGATCGAGGCGCCCATGGCCGCACCGAGCAGCAGCATCAGCGGCACCACCCCGCCGCCGATGATCACCGACCCGCGACCCCAGGTCATGTCGGTGATCGTGGTGACTGTCTGCTTCCGGTAGTGCCCCAGCGTGTACGGCACCGAGGACAGCACCTGCCAGCCGAAGCCGACCACGAACCCGATCGACTCCACCGGCCCCAGCCCGCGCCGCCACACCCCGCCCTCGGCCGTCATCAGGCCATCCGAACCGGGAAGAACATCGTGACCACCTGGGTGATCACGGTATTGAGTACCACCGCCGCGGCGATCGACATCACCACCGCGGCATTGACCCCGTCGGCGACCCCGCGCGGACCACCGCTGGCCTCGAGCCCGCGCTGACAGGCGATGACCACCACCAGGAACCCGAAGATCACCGCCTTCACCAGCGACACCCACACATCGAGCGGCGTGGTGAAGGCACCGAAGGACTGCCAGTAACTGCCCGGCGTGACGTCCAGGGCCGAGACCGCCACCGCGAAACCGGAGCCGATCCCGACCACGATGATCACCACATTGAGCACCGGCGCCACCAGCATCATCGCCGCGACGCGCGGGACCACCAGTCGCCGCACGGGGTCGACACCCATCACGCGCAGCGCGTCGACCTCCTCGCGAATGGTCCGCGCGCCCAGATCGGCGGCGATCGCGGCGGCCCCCGCCCCGCCCAGCAGCATGGCGGTCGCCATCGGCGCGCCCTGCTTGATCACCCCGAGCCCGCCCGCCGCGCCGATCATCGAGTCGGCGCCGAGCTCGGAGACGATATTGCCGACCTGCGCGGACACGATGACCCCGAACGGCACCGCCATCAGCACGCTCGGCACCGCGGTGACGCGCAGCAAGAACCACGCCTGGGCCACCGTCTCGCCGAGCGGGAATCGCAGCCGCAGCGCGTCACCGGTGCCGAAACGCACCGCCGCCGCGCCCATCCGCAGAGCGCGCCCCAGCGTCGCGAGGCTCGCCAGCACGGTCTCGGCGAAATTCCGGCGGAGCAGCTGTCCCGCCCGCGCCGGTTCGGCCGCGACCTCGCCGTCTACCCCTGCCATGCGAGGGACCGTACCATATGATTTAGACCACATTCCAGACACTGGTCCAGATTCTTGACCAGCCTTCGTCGACCAGCTCAGGCGCCGGTCGAGCCCCCTTTCCGGAGCGAAAGCGTTGTCCCGAACCGGTGTCGGTGGTACCGTCCAGACACATGTCCAGCTATGTGTCTCCCTTACGGTCGAACACCCCGGCCGACGGCGGGGACGACCTTCCGGAACCGGGGTATTCGCGATGACGAGCGCCGCTGTGGAACCCGTGACCTTCGACCCGTACGACTACCGATTCCACGAGGATCCGTACCCGACCTATCACCGCCTGCGCACCGAGGCGCCGCTGTATCACAATCCGGAGCTCGACTTCTGGGCGCTGTCGCGGCACGCCGATGTGCTCGCGGCCTTCCGCGACAGCGAGCGGCTCTCCAGCGCCAACGGGGTGTCGCTGGATCCGGCGGCGTGGGGGCCGCACGCGCACCGGGTGATGTCGTTCCTGGCCATGGACGACCCGCGACACATGCGCATGCGCAAGCTGGTGTTCAAGGGGTTCACTCCCAAGCGCGTGGCCGAGATGACCGACCGGATCCGCGAGATCACCCTGGAGCATCTCGAACCCGCCGTGGCGCGCGGGGATTTCGACTGGATCGACGAGGTGGCGGGCAAGCTGCCGATGGATGTGATCTCCGAGCTGATGGGGGTGCCCGAGCCCGATCGCGCCGAGATCCGGCGGCTGGCCGATCTGGTGGTGCACCGCGCGGAGGGCGTGCTCGATGTGCCGGTGGCGGCCATCGACGCCTCCATCCGGCTGTTCGGCTACTACACCGACATGGTCGCCCAGCGCCGCGTCACCCCGGCCGACGACCTCACCTCGGCCCTGCTCGACGCCGAGATCGACGGCGACACCCTCACCGACGAGGAGGTCATCGGATTCCTGTTCCTGATGGTCGTGGCGGGCAACGAGACCACCACCAAACTGCTGGGCAACGCCCTGTACTGGGCGGCGGCCAATCCCGACGAGTACGCCAAGGTCGTCGCCGAGCCGGACCTGGTGGCCGACTGGGTCGAGGAGACCCTGCGCTACGACACCTCCAGTCAGATCGTCGCGCGCACCGCCGCCGTCGACCTCGACTACCACGGCGCGACCATCCCCGCCGGTGCCAAGGTGCTGCTGCTGATCGGCTCGGCCAACCGCGATCCGGCGGCCTTCACCGACGGCGACAGCTATGTGATCGACCGGCAGGACGGCGGGACGCTCGCGAGTTTCGGTGCGGGCGTGCACTTCTGCCTCGGCGCGCATCTGGCCCGGCTGGAGGCCCGGATCGTGCTCGGTGAATTCGTCGCGCGGGTCGCGGCCTTCCGGGTGGACCACGCCGGGATCGTCCGCGTGCATTCGACGAATGTCCGTGGCTTCGCCCATCTTCCGATCACCGTGGAGGTCCGCTGATGCCCCGCTTCACTCCCCATCCCGACCGCCGACCCGCGCTGGTGGCGGGCGCGTCCTCCGGCATCGGCGCGGCGAGCGCGGTGGCGCTGGCCGAACGGGGTCATCCGGTGGCGCTGGGCGCACGCCGGGTCGACCGGTGCGAGGAGCTGGCCGCCAAGATCCGCGCGGGCGGCGGCGAGGCGGTCGCGTACCGGCTCGATGTCACCGACGCGGCCTCGGTGGACGAGTTCGTGCGCGCCGCCGAGCAGGCCGTCGGCCCGGCCGAGATCCTGGTCTCCGGTGCGGGGGATATCGAATTCGCGCTGGTCGGGGAGATGGACCCGGAGCGGTTCCTGCTCCAGGTGCAGGTGCATCTGGTCGGCGCGCAACGCCTGATCCACCGGGTGCTGCCCGGGATGCGGGCCCGACAGCGCGGCGATCTGGTGGTGATCAGTTCCGACTGCGCCGACGAACCACGTCCGCGTACGGGCGCCTACAGCGCGGCCAAGACCGGCCTCGAGGCCATGGTCACGCAACTGCGAATGGAACTGGAGGGAACCGGAATCCGCGCGTCGCTGGTGCGTCCCGGTCCCACGCTGACCGGCATGGGCATGGACGCCACGCCCGAGGTGGTCGGTCCGCTGCTCCAGGACTGGAAGGACTGGGGTTTCGCCCGTCATCCGTACATGCTCAAGCCCGAGCATCTCGCCGACGCCGTCACCACGGTGGTCTCGCTGCCGCGCGGCGTGCACATGGTGCTCGTCGAGGTGCAGCCGGAGGCGCCGCTGTTCTCCGACGGGGGTGCGGCATGAGGATCGAGGTCGACGCGGATCTGTGCCAGGGGCACGGGGTCTGCCAGGACGAGGCGCCCTCGGTGTTCACCGTGCCCAAGCGCGGCACGGTCGAGATCGTCGACCCCACCCCCGACGCCGACGAGCACGCGGCCGTCCGGGCCGCCGTCCGCTACTGCCCCACCCGGGCCCTGTCGATCGCCGACGAGCCCGATTCCGCGAAAGGGACCCACCCATGACGACTTTCGATCGCGCCGAACTCGACGAGATGGTCCGGCGCTGGGTGGTGGCCAACCAGGACTGTGAGCGCGCCGGGGACTGGCGTCCGCTGGCGCAGATGTACACCGCCGAGGCCACCTACGGCTGGAACTACGGGCCCCAGCAGGAGTTCATGGCGGTGGGCCGCGAGGAGATCCGCGAACTGGCCCTCGGCCAGGAGATGCTGGGGTTGGAGGGCTGGACGTATCCGTATCAGGAATTCGTCGTCGACGAGCGCAGCGGCACGGTGATCGGTTTCTGGAAGCAGGTCAACGAGCACACCCGCGCCGACGGGCGGCCGTATTCGCCCGAGGGCATCGGCGGCAGCTGGTTCCGCTACGGCGGCGACTTCCAGTGGTCCTGGCAGCGCGACTTCTTCGACTTCGGCAATGTCTCGGCGCTGTTCCTGGACATGATCCGCGACGACGCGCTCTCCCCCGGCATGCACAAGCGCATCGAACGCTCGGTGTCGGCCGAGCCGCTGCCGGGCTGGTACCGCGTCGGCGAGTCACCGGCCTCGCTCTGGTGACGCCGATGCCAGGATTCGCCGCGCTCTCGCGCGCCCAGCTCGCGGCGCTGGTCCCGGAGCTGCTGCTGTGCGGTCATCTCATCGACCGGTCGGGCATGGCGCACACCATCGCCGCGTTCGGCCGGGAGGGGATGACCGCGGTCGCCATCGAGGAATGGCAGCTGGCCAGCCCGGTCTACACCCGCCGCATGCAGCGCGCGCTGCGCTTCACCGGCGACAGCGTGGAGACCATCTTCAAGGGCCTGCAACTCGACATCGGCGCCCCACCGCAGTTCATGGACTTCCGTTTCCGGGTGGACGACCACGATCACGGCGAGTTCTGGCTCGACCACTGCGGCGCGCTCGCCGATGTGGAGCCGATGGGCGAGCCGTTCGTGGTGGCCATGTGCCACGACATCGAGGACCCCACCTTCGACGCCACCGCCCTGGCCACCAACGCGCACGCCCAGGTGCGGCCGGTACACCGGCCGCCCCGGGTGCCCGCCGACCGCACGCCGGTGTGCGCGTGGACCGTCGTCATCGATCCCGCGCACGTCCCGCCGCCGATTCCCCGACACGCGGCGCTGGTCGCCGATTCCCGCGCGGCACAGCAGGAATCGGTCGCGATCGATCCGAGCGAGGAAGGCTCGGCCGACTACTCCGGCCCGCTGCTGAGCGACCTGCGCTTCGCCGATTTCTCGCACAGCGCCCTGCGGCGACTGGCCGAGGAGATCTGCCTGCAACAGCACCTGCTCACCCTCGGTTTCCTGATCGCCCTGCGCGACCGATCCGACGCCGCGACCGCCCGCGAGATCGGTCGCAAGCAGCTCACCGGTATCGCGGGCCTGACCTCCGAACGCCTGCGCCGCTGCCTCGACCTCGGCGACGACGCGCACGCCCTGGCCACCGTCCTGCGCGTACACCCGGCCCTGAACCCGCTGGGCTACACCGGAATCGACGTCGAAGTGGTGAACAGCCGTGTGCGCGTGCGTTTTCCGGCCACCAGTGACGCGCTGACCGACGGCACCTGGCCCGCCCTGCTGACCCCCGAGGACCCCCGCCCGCTCGACGCGCTGGTGCGCGGCGTGAATCCCCGCTTCACCACCACCGTCACCGACACCGGCCCCGACGGCTGGACCGTCACCGTCGACCAGGCCGGACAGCCCTTCCGCGAGGCGTCCGAGGTGGCGATCACCCGCTTCAGTACCGGTGCCGCCTTCGCCTTCACCGATCGCGGAAAACCCCTCCCGCTCACCGTCGTGTGAGCGGTCGCGCAGAGATGGATCGCCATGGCCAACAACTTCGCCGACCTGTTCGAACACGCCGTCGACGCCGTGCCCGACCGGGTGGCGCTGCTCGAGCGGGAGCGGCGGCTGAGCTTCCGTGACCTCGACATCCGGGCCAACCGGCTCGCCGACCAGCTGGCCGCGCTCGGCGTCGGGCACGGCACCCACGTGGGTTTCCAGCTGCACAACAGCATCGAGACCGTGGAGACGCTGATCGCCTGCTTCAAGCTGGCCGCGGTCCCGATCAACATCAACTACCGCTACGGGCCGACCGAACTGGCCTACGTCTACGGCAATGCCGACCTCGAAGTTCTGCTCTACCACGCGTGTTACGGCGCGGCGGTACACGAGGCCCTGGCGCACACCCCCGCGCTACGCACGGTGATCCGCGTCGAGGACGACCGCGCCGCCAGCGAACCCGGCGCGGACGACCTGCGTTACGACGCCCTGATCGCACGGGGAAAACCCTTCCGCCCCACCGTGACCCGTACCGCCGACGACCTGTTCATGATGTACACCGGCGGCACCACCGGCCTGCCCAAGGGCGTGATGTGGCGTCAGGAGGACATGTGGCGCGTGCTCGGCGGCGGCATCGACTTCTACAGCGGCGAGCCGGTACGCGACGAGTATCAGCAGTCGGCCACCGGCGCGCAAGCCGTGCCGAGCACCTGGTTCGTGCTGCCGCCGTTGATCCACGCCGCGGCGATGATGCCCACCTTCACCGCGCTGTGGTCGGGCAACGCGGTGCTGTTCGAGCCCCGGTTCGATCCGGCGCGGATCTGGGAATCCGTCGCCACGCACCGACCGCACGTCATGGTGATCACCGGCGACGCCATGGCCCGCCCGCTGCTCGACGAGTTCGCGGCCCGGCCGGTGGACGCGTCGTCGCTGCTGGTGATCGCCTCCGGGGCGGCATTGCTGTCGCAGCCGGTGAAGAACGCGCTGCTGGAACAGTTCCCGACCTCGATGGTCTCGGATTCGATCGGGTCGTCCGAAACCGGTTTCGGCGGTATCGGATTCGCGCAGAAGGACGATGATCCCGGGCGCGGGCCCCGGGTGCAGACCGGGCGCGGCGCGGTGGTGGTCGACGCGGACGGGCGGCTCGTGGCGCCCGGTGAAGAGGGCTGGCTGGCCAAGACCGGCGCGGTGCCGCTGGGTTACTACAAGGACCCCAAGCGCACCGAACGGCTGTTCAAGACTGTGAACGGTGCTCGCATCGTCGTCACCGACGACCGCGCCAGGGCCGAGACCGATGGGTCGATCACGCTGATCGGACGCGGCAACATGGTGATCAACACCGGCGGCGAGAAGGTGTTCCCGGAGGAGGTCGAGGCGGTGGTGAAATCCCACGACGCCGTCTACGACGCGGTGGTCATCGGGGTGCCACACGAACGCTGGGGTCACCAGGTGGCCGCGATCGTCTCGCTCACCGACGGCCACGTCTTCGACCCCGCCGCCCTGCGCGCCCACCTGCGCCCGCACCTGGCCGGATACAAGATCCCGCACCGGATCTGGCTGGCCGACACCATCTCCCGCTCCCCCAGCGGCAAACCCGACTACCGCTGGGCGCGCGACTACGTCACCGGCCGCGCCCCGGATCACGCGGCCGACTGAGCCGATTCAGGCGATGGGCGGCAGGTGCACCACCTGGCCCGCGTAGGCCAGACCCGCGCCGAAGCCGAGCAGCAGGGCGGTGTCGCCGGGTCGGGCGGCGCCGGTGCGCAGCAGCTGTTCCATGGCCATCGGGATGGAGGCGGCGCTGGTGTTGCCGGTCTCGACGATGTCGCGGGCGATGGCGACCGAGTCCGGCAGGTCCAGGGTGCGCACCAGGGCGTCGGTGATGCGGCTGTTGGCCTGGTGCGGGACGAACGCGTCCAGCGCGTCGGCCGCGACGCCCGCGTTGGCCAGCGCCTCCCGGCACGCCTTCTCCAGGAAGGTCACCGCCCAGCGGAAGACCTCGGTGCCGTTCATCCGGATGTACGGGCGCACGGCTTCGGCGCCCTTCTCGGCCACCTCGATGAAGTATTCGGCGAAGTCCTTGTCCTGCTTGATCGCCGAGGTGCGGCTGCCGTCGGAACCCCAGGCCACCGGGCCGATGCCCTCCTGCTCGGCCGGACCGACCACGACCGCGCCCGCGCCGTCGGCGAAGATGAACGCGCAGGTGCGGTCGGCGGTGTCGAGCAGGTCCGAGAGGCGTTCCACGCCGATCACCAGAACGTGGCGGGCCTGGCCCGCGCGCACGAGGTTGGCGGCGTCGGCCAGGGCGTAGCAGAAGCCCGCGCAGCCCGCGGAGATGTCGTAGGCGGCGGTGTCGTGCATGCCGAGTTCGGTGGCGACCACGGCACCCGCCGAGGGGCCGAGCACCATCTGCGAGGACGTGGCCAGCACGACGGCGTCGATCTGCTCGGCCGCGATCCCGGCCGCGGTGAGCGCGTCGCGGGCGGCGGCCACGCTCATACCGACGATGGTCTCGGTGTCGTCGGCCCAGTGCCGAGCCTCGATCCCGGAGCGGGTCTTGATCCACTCGTCGGAGGAATCGATGGCCTCGACGATCTCGGCATTGGGCACGACCCGGCGCGGGCGGTAGACGCCGAGGCCGAGAATTCCCGTATGGGTGACCGGAACAGCGGTGGCGATGGGGGTGGGCATGGCATCCTCTCCATATGAACCGATCGGTTCACCTGGAATAGGTCTAACATGAACCGATCGGTTCAATCAAGGGTTGGGAGGAGATCGGATGGCCGCCGGACCACGCGCCCGACTGATCGAACACACCATCAGCACTGTCCAGCAGCACGGCGTGCACGCGGCCGCGCTGAGCGAACTGCTCAAGCGCAGCAACACCTCACGCAACTCGCTGTATCAGCACTTCCCTTCCGGCAAGGGCGAATTGGTGCAGACGGCGGCGCGCATCGTGTCGCGGCTGGTGTACTCGCACGTGAGCGCCATGGCCGACGCGCTGCAGACCACGCCGTCGGTGCAGCAGTGGGTCACCGATCTGCTGGCCTTCTGGCGCGTGCCGCTCGAGGAGTCCGATTTCAGCGCGGGCTCGTTCATGATGGCGGCCGCGCTGGACGAACTGGACCCGGCCGTGCAGTCGGTGGCCGGTCAGGCCTTCGCCGAGTGGACCGCCCGCCTGGCCGACGGCATCGTCGCCACCGGCATCGAACGCGCCACCGCCGTCTCCCTGGCCGGTTTCCTGCTCACCACCATCGAAGGCACCATCGTGCACAGCCGCGCCCTGAAGTCACCCCACCCCTTCGACCAGGCCGTCACCCAGCTCACCATCCTGCTGAACCTGCACCTGTCCCAGCGCTGAGTCAGCAACACCGCGGCCCGTGTCGTCCGAGTATCAGGGCGATGAGCGACTACCGGTCATCGGGCTCAGCCGGTCAGGTCCGCGCGGAGGATCTCGACGATGGTGTGGCGGGCGGCGGCGCCCTCCGGGGTGGGGGTCAGGGGGTAGACGTGGACGAGGCCCGCGCGCTCGTGATAGTCGACCTCGACGTCGGCGGCGCGGGCCTTGCCGATGAGCAGGCGAGTATCGGGGTTGAGGATGTCGTGGGTGCTGCTGAAGACGGTGAGCGGGCCGAGGCCGGTGAAATCGCCGAACAGCGGGCTCACCATCGGGTCCTTCATCGGTAGTTCGCCGCGCCAGTGTTCGCCGAAGACGAGCGCGCCCTCGCGGCCGAGCCAGGGGTCGTCGGGGAGCACGTCGTCGATGGCCGGGTTCTCCAGGGTGAGGTCGACCGCGGGTGAGATCACCACGGTGCGTGGCACTTTTACTTGGACCGTGTCGCGCAGGTGCAGCGCGGTGGACAGGACGATTTGACCGCCCGCGGAATCGCCGACCAGGAAGGTGGGCCCGTAGCGCTCGGTGCTCGCGAGGAACAGCTCAGCGAACCACGGAATCACCTGGGCCGCGGTACCGGTGGGGATCAGCGGGTAGATCGGGACGGTCACCGTGAGGTCCAGCTCGGCGGCCAGCCGCGCGGCCAGCCGCCAGTGCTGGGAGACGATCTCGCCGACCCAGCCGCCGCCGTGCGCGTATATCAGCCCGCCGCGAGATCGCCCCGACAACGGGGTGAGGGTGAACACCGGCCTGCCCTGATCGACGGTCGAGGTGACGGTGACCCCGCGCAGTCGGGTGGGTGGCTGATAGGAGGCGGGCGCGGCGGCGCACCGCGCGATGTAGGCGTGGGCCGCCGCCACGTCGACGTACTTGCGGTTGCGGCGGGTGAGCCGCAGGAACGCGGGCAGCACGAACCGGCTCAGCACACTGACATCGGACACCCTGGCGACGATACGGGCTCAGGCCAGCCGGTGTTCGGCGATCTCGCCGCGCAGGCTGGTGCCGTTGAGGTCCAGGTAGAGCACGCCCTCGGTGACCGAGAGGACCGCGGTGTTGCGGCGATCGACCAGCGCTGCGGCCGCGTCGACGAAGGCGCGCTCGACGCCGTAGAGCGGGATGTCCTCGGCGCGATGGATCTTCTTGCCCGCGTACTGCGCCAGCACCTTGGCCGGATCGCGGTGCGTGTAGACCGCCGCGCGACCAGCCAGCTTGCTGCCGCGATGCACCCGGTCGGCATCGGGCGCGCCGACCTCGATCCAGGCGGTGACGCGGCCGGTCAGATCGCGGATCTGCACGGCCGGTTCGTCGGTGGCCGAGATACCGCCCTCGCTGAACACGATGCCCTCCTCGTACTGCAGGCAGTAGGCGAGGATGCGGGTGACCATGTACTCGAGGGTCTCCGACGGGTGGCGGGCGACCCGCAGCTCGAGGTCCTCGTAGACGCCGCGGTCGACGTCGGCGAGTTGGACGGCGAAATGGTGCAGGGTTGCGCTGAGTGCCATAGGAGCTCCGAGCCTACCGGGCCCCGCTTGCGCGGACCGGTCCGGACCGCCAGCATCTCTGCATGCGAATCACCCATGTTTCAGCCCTGGCCGCCGTGCTGGTCACCCTCGGCACGGCAAGCGCTGCGGCGCAAGCGAACCCGGCCGACACCCCCCGCCAGGCCATCGCCCGCAGCTACCTCGACGCGCTGGTCTCCCACGACGCCAGCGCCGTCCCCTTCGCCCCGGACGCGACCCGCGTCGAAGCCGGTTTCCAGACCGGCTACTCCGGCCCGCAGCTGGCCCACGACCTCGAACACGGCCTGCAGTATCGCGTGATCCAGGGCATCCGTGACCTCACCATGTCCGAATCCGGCGACACCGTCAGCACCCGCTACCTGCTCGACACCGGGGTCGCGGGCGTGCGCCTGACCACCGTCGAGATCGTGGAGACCTTCGTCATCCCGGTCGACTCGATCCAGACCATCGAGGCCACCATCACCCCGGTCTAACCGCCCTCCTGGTCGGTGACCAGGGCGCGGGGCGCGGCTTGCCGCCAGGAGTCGGTGACGATGGCGGCGAGCTCGTCGCGGTCGTCGAGGGCGGCCAGCCGCACCCGCACCCAGGCGTTGTTCGCCTCGTGCGCGGCGATCCAGAACTTGTCCGGCTCGGCCGCCACCAGCTCGTCGCGGTCGAGGATCGGACAGCGCACCGCCATCGAGGTCTCCTCCTCGGGCAGGGTGAGGAACAGCCTGCCCGCGACCTTGAATATCGGCATGCCCCAGGCGAAATGCTCGCTGACCTCGGGCAGCGCGAGGGCTAGGGCGCGGACGTCGTCCCCGGTGGCGTTCATGCGCGCGATCATCGCAGGACCGACCGACAGGCGGACTAGACCGCGGCTTTCGCGGTCGCCGCGCGGGCGCGGGTGGCGGTGAGGCGGCGGCCGATGATGCCGTGGCGGGGGGCGAAGAGGTAGACGAGGGTGAAGGCGACGCCCTGGGTGACCACGACCATGCCACCGGCGGCGGTGTCGAGGTGGTAGCTGAGGTAGAGGCCGGTTACCGCGCAGAGGACCGAGATGGTCGGGGCGATGAGGAGCATGCGGGAGAAGCGGTCGGTGAGTAGGTAGGCGGTGGCGCCGGGGATGATGAGCATGGCGACCACCAGGACCACGCCGACGGCTTGCAGGGCGACCACGGAGGTCAGGGCCAGCAGCGCCAGCAGGGCGGTGCCCAGCACGCGCGGGTTCAGGCCGATGGCGTGGGCGTGGGTGGCGTCGAAGGCGTAGAGGGTGAAGTCGTGGCGTTTGAGGACCAGCGCGGTGAGGACGATGGCGGCCAGGATCATGATCTGGACCATCTCGCCCCGGCTCACGCCCAGCAGATTGCCGAAAACGATGTGGTTGAGGTCGGTTTGGCTCGGGGTCACCGAGACCAGGACCAGGCCGAAGGCGAACAGCGTGGTGAACACGATGCCGATGGCGGCGTCCTCTTTCACCCGGCTGGTGTCGCGCACGACGCCGATCAGCGCGACGGCCAGGAAGCCGAAGACCACCGCCCCCACCGCGAACGGCCAGCCCACGATGTAGGCCAGCACCACCCCGGGCAGCACCGCGTGCGAGACGGCGTCGCCCATCAGCGACCAGCCGATCAGCACCAGCCAGCACGAGAGCACCGCGCAGACCAGCGCGGCGGTAACGGTGGTCGCCAGCGCGCGCACCATGAATTCGTAGCGCAGCGGTTCGATGAAGAATTCCTCGAGGCTCATCAGGTCTTCCTCACGCGTCCACATCGAGGCCGAAGGCCTTGGCCAGGTTCTCCGGGCGCAGCACCACATCCGGGTCGCCGTGTTCGAGCACCCGCCGGTTGAGCAGCACGGCCTCGTCGGCCAGGGCGGGCAGGGCGTGCAGGTCGTGGGTGGAGACCAGGATGGTCGCGCCGTCGGCGGCCAGCTCGCGCAGCAGCGCGGTGATGGTGGCCTCGGACCGCTTGTCGACGCCCGCGAACGGTTCGTCGAGCAGCAGGATGGTGGCCTCCTGCGCGATGCCGCGCGCCACGAACGCCCGCTTCTTCTGCCCGCCGGACAACTGGCCGATCTGGCGGTCGGCCAGCTCGGTGAGGTCGACGCGGGCCAGCGCCTCGGCGACGGCGGCGCGGTCGGCCCTGCTCGCGCGACGGGTGAAGCCCATCTTCCCGTAGCGGCCGGTCATGACGACATCGCGCACCGAGAGCGGGAAACTCCAGTCGACGTCCTCGGATTGCGGGACGTAGCCGAGGGTGCCCGCCTTGCGGGCAGCGACGGGGGCGCGACCGTTGATCAGCACCCGGCCGCGGTCGGGGGTGACCAGGCCCATGACGGTCTTGAACAACGTGGACTTGCCCGAGCCGTTCATCCCGATCAGCCCGCACACGCGGCCGGATTTCAGCGTCAGCTCGACATTGTCCAGGGCGAGCACGTCCCCGTAATGGACTGTCACGTCCTGGATCTCGACAACCGGTGCGGTCACTTGGGCACTCCGGACAGGGCGGTCGCGATGGTGGTCGCGTCGTGGCGGATGAGCTGCAGGTAGGTGGGGACCGGGCCGTCGGCCTCCGACAGCGAGTCGACGTACAGGGTGCCACCGAAGCGGGCGCCGGTGGCCTCGACGACACGCCGCATCGGCGCGTCGGACACCGTCGACTCGCAGAACACCGCGGGCACCCCGCGCTGGCGCACGAAGTCGATGGCCGAGCCGATCTGCTGCGGGGTGGCCTGCTGTTCGGCGTTGACCGGCCAGATGTACTTCTCGGTGAGACCGGCGTCGCGCGCGAGGTAGGAGAAGGCGCCCTCGCAGGTCACCAGGGCGCGATGGTCGGCGGGCAGGGTGTTCACCGTGGCGACCAGGTCGTCGCGGACGGCGCCGAGTTCGGCCTTGTAGGCGTCGCCGTTGGCGCGGTAGGCGGCGGCGTTGTCGGGGTCGAGGTCGGTGAAGGCGCGGACCATGTTGTCGACGTAGATCTGCGCGTTCACCGGCGACATCCACGCGTGCGGATTGGGCTTGCCGCGGTAGGCGTCCTCGCCGATGTCCATCGGGGTGACTCCCTCGCTGACCACCGCGTGCGGCACGTCCAGATCGGCGACGAACTGGGCGAACCAGGCCTCCAGGTTCAGGCCGTTGTCCAGGATCAGGTCGGCCTTGGCGGCCTTCTTGATATCCCCGGGGGTGGGTTCGTACCCGTGGATCTCGGCGCCCACCTTGGTGATCGACTCCACCCGCAGATGGTCTCCGGCGACATTGCGGGCCATGTCGGCCAGCACGGTGAAGGTGGTGAGGACGACCTTCTTGCCGTCGTCCTCCGCCCTGACCCCACCACAGGCGGTGAGCGCGATCGCCACCGCACTCAGCACAACCGCCGCCAGCGCCCGGCGACCCGACGCACGATAAAACCCAACCCTCATTCCAGAATTATATTGTTCGGGTCACCAAACTTTCAAGTTCAAAGGCCGAAACAGGTCGGTGGACGGCTCAGGACGCCCAGGGCGGGGTGAAGGTCGAGCCATCGGGCAGTTCCGCGGCGAAGCCGGTCCGCACGGTGACGAGCAGGGTCGCGGCCACCGCGCCCGGATTGGCGAGCGCGATGGTCGAGCCCGCCGGGGCGACGACGGCGTCGCCGGGTTCCAGCCGCGCGGATTCGCCGTCGACGGTCAGCACCACCTCCCCCGACAACACCACGAACGCCTCCTCGCCGAGGATGCGATGCGGTACGCCGGTCGAGTCGGGCGCGACTTCGGTCTGCCAGACGCAGAGTTCGGCGCTGCCGATGCCGGGCCGGATCAGCGAGGTGAAGCGGGCGTTGTGGACCTCGTGCACGGGGGCGTCGGTGGCGCGGACGACAGGCATGAATCTCTCCATTCAGTCAAGCAACTTGCCTATATGGTCAACCTGGTTGACTACCATGTCAAGTGCCACAATGACTTCGTGCCCACGAATCCGCCGCCCACCGGCGACCTTCCGCTGCTCTTGCTCGCCGCGGCGGCCGAGGTGAGTCGGGCGGTGCAGGACGGGGTCGCCGCCGCGGGCTTCCCCGACATCCGCCCCGCGCACGGTTTCGCCTTCGCGCGGATGGCGCCCGACGGGGCGACCGTGGGCGAGATCGCCGAGCACCTCGGCGTCACCAAGCAGGCGGCCAGTCAGCTGGTCGAGGATCTGGTCGGCAAGGGTTACGCCGACCGCAATCCGCACCCCGCCGACGCGCGCGCCCGGCTGATCACCCTCACCGAGCGCGGGTGGGCCTGTACCCGTGCGGCCGACGCGGCCCTGGCCGAATTCACTCGCGGGTGGGGCGAAACGCTCGGCGCGGGCACGCTTGCGCAGGTCAGGCAGGCTCTCGCGCGCGTGGTGACTCCCGGCCGCGTACGCCCTCATTGGTGAGGCGTAACTCTTTCACCGATCTTCGCGATGCCCAGGCGAATACCTGTTAATCGGAAGAACAGGATTTTCAAAAAGACCACCGTGGCGAGACGGTGCGCGGCATACTCGGCATCGAGCGGTGACGCGCCACCGCGGCCACCCGGACCAGCCGTCCGGGGAGCGCTCTCGTCACACATCTCACCGTCTCTCGTGATCCCCGGAGGGTCCATGTCCTCGCTCGCCACCGTCGACTCGGTCGACACCATCACCCGTCACAAGTACGAGCGGTTGCAGTACACCGGCTCGGCCGGTGTCGTCACCTCGCTCGAGGACGCGCGACTGGTCGCCCGCTGGCGGCTCGACCACCCCGGCTGGACCGGGGAGCACTGGGCCTTCGAGGCCGGAACGGCCAGCCCCGGACGGCTGCGCCCGATCAATGTGGCCGCGCGGCCGAACTGATCAGGCGGCGCCCGCGGCGGCGGGACGGTCGACGATCCGGGGGAAGGGGCTCGTCGACTCCAGCTGATAGGCCAGGTCGAGCAGGGTCCGCTCGTCGCCGCGACGCGCGGCGAGCTGGACCGAACCCGGCAGACCCGCGGGCAGCAGGCCGTGCGGCACCGAGATGCCGGGCCCACCGCCGACATTGTTGAGCGGCGTGAAGCCGACGTAGTCGACCAGCTTGGTGAACAGTTCCTCGAAGGGCTGGCCCGGAGCCAGCTCACCGATGCGCGGCGCGGGATGGGAGAGCACCGGGGTCAACAGCACGTCGACATCGGCGAAGTGCCGGTCGTAGGTGGCCGTGCCCGCGCGCAGCCGCCAGGTGGCCGCCGCGGTGGCGAACGGATTGCGCTTGACCAGGCCGATCAGACCCTTGGTGAACGGATCGAGCTTGCCCGCGTCGAAATAGCCGCGGTGCCCGATCCGGAACGACAGCGTCATGGCCGCGGCCATCACCGCCCAGTACTGCTTGAAGTCCTCGACGAAGCCCGGGTCCACCGCCAAGCGCATCTCGACGATCTCGTGGCCGAGCCCGGTGAGTACCTCGGCCGCCGACGCCAAGATCGTCGCGTTGTCGGGATGTACCTGGCGACCCAGCACGTCGGCGGTGATCAGGCCGATACGCAGGCGGCGCGCGGTCGGACCCTCGACCAGCCCGACCGGCGGCAGCTTCGGATTCGGCCGGAACTGCTCGACCGCGGCCAGGTAGTGCGCGGTGTCGCGGACCGAGCGGGTGAGCACGCCCTCGGTGACCAGTTGCACCGGCAGGCTGCGCGCGCCGGGCTGGTCCAACAGCCGGTTGCGGGTGGTCTTCAGCCCGACCAGGCCGTTGGCCGCGGCCGGGATGCGGATCGAGCCGCCACCGTCGTTGGCGTGCGCGATCGGCACCGCGCCCGCGGCGACCAGCGCCGCCGACCCGCCCGAGGACGCGCCCGCCGAGTACTCCGGATTCCACGGATTGCGGGTGGGCGCGCGGCCGATGAACTCGGTGCTGGCGGTGAGACCGAACTCCGGCAGCGTCGACTTGCCCAGCACGACGACGCCCGAGTGCAGGAACTGCGCGCCCGGTCCGTCGGTCGCGGTGGCCGGGTGCGGGGTGAACGCCGCCGACCCGTGGCAGCTGGGCAGCCCGGCGATATCGGTGTTGTCCTTGACGAAGGCCGGGACCCCGGCGAACACCCCCGCGGTCTCCGGTGACGACTGCGCCCGCTCGAAACAGGCCAGTTGCACCGCGTCCAGGCTGGGGTCCACCCTTCGGGTCCGCTCGATCGCGGCCGCGATCACCTCGGCCCGGCTCACCTCCCCGGCGCGCAGTGCCGCGGCGACGCCGACCGCGTCCAGCGTGCCGAGGGCGTCATCAGTGAATCCATGGACGGCGGAGCTCATAGCCGCAGCGTAATGCGCGACGGCCCCCGCCGCAGGACCGATCGCTTACTTCGCTGGCGCGGTGAAGGGCTGGTTGATGGTGGTGAAGTACTGGATGGCCGCTCCGATCGCCACCGGGGCGGTGATCAGGATCTGGCCCGCGACCGCGCCGAGCGAGCCCATGGCCAGCACGCCGCCGATGCAGCCCACGGCGGCCGCCGGGATGAACGGTCCGAACAGGCCGATGATGGTCGCCGAGGCGACGGTGGCACCGGCGATACCGCCCAGGACGCAGCCGACCGCGGCCCCGCCGATTCCGCCGACCAGGGTGGCCACGGCCGCGCCGAGGCTGATCGTGCTGGTCATCCGCGACCAGGCGGCCTGCTCCCGGTCGTACTCCGACTTCCACGGCGCCTTGTCCTCGAACGGCAGCGCGACCGGCTGGTAGACCGCCTTGGCCATGTCCAGCTCGGGGGTCAGGGTGGCCTTGCCGCCGCTGATCTCGGCGGCGATCGGGAACCGGAAGTCGTCGATGGTGAAGGTCAGCGGGGTCGCGGCCACCACGGTGCCCGCCCGGTCGCGGACCTGGAGGGCGCCGTCGGCGACGACCAGGTCGCCGTGCTCGATCTCGATGATCGAGGCCGTGTCGGTGGCGTGCGCGGTGAACGAGACCGGCTGCTCGGGCGCCTGCGCCTGACCGGTCGCGGCGGTAACACTCAGCGCCGCCAGCGAAAGTGCGACGGGCACAACGATTTTCCTCAACAACATGGGTTTCCTCATCAGATTTCCGCCGAACGGGTGCTCGGCTATCGACATGTTAACGATAATGGTTATCATTTACACCTCGATGAGGGCATGGAGGAACACGTGGGACATCTACTGATGGTGGAGAGCTGGGTCGGCTCGATGAGCAGCCTGCTCCCGGCGGGCATCGCCGACAGCGGACATCGATTCAGCTTTCTGACCAGGGATCTCGGGCACTACCTGCGCACCGCGACCACCCATCCGCACCCCCTGCTCGGGGCGGAGAACGTCTTCACGGCCGAGACCAACGACGAGGCGACGCTGCTGCCGTTCGTGCGAGACCTGCACGGCGTCTTCGGTTTCGACGGGGTGCTCACCTCCTGCGACTACTACCTGCCGACGGTCGCCGCCATCGCCGCGGAACTGGGGCTGCCCGGTCCCGGCCGCGCGGCGGTCGCCGATGCCTGCGCCAAGGACCGGACCAGGCGGATCACCCGAGCCGCGGGCGTGGCCGGGCCGGAATTCGCCGTCGCGCAGGGCTGGGACGAGATCGCCGTCGCGGCGAAGGAGATCGGGTATCCGCTGGTGGTCAAGCCGGTCGACCTGTGCGGTGGCATGTTCGTCGGCCTGGTCGCCGACGACGACGAGTTGCGCGCCGCCGTCGACCGGATCGCCGCCTTCGCCGTGAACGCGCGCGGCCAGCGGCGCGCCCCGCAGATCCTGCTCGAAGAGTGCGTGGACGGACCGGAATTCAGCGTGGAGACGGTGACCGCCGGTGGCCGGACCACCGTGATCGGCGTGACCGACAAGCAGCTCACCGGCGCTCCGGCCTTCATCGAGTGCGGGCACATGTTCCCGGCCGCGCTCGCCCCGGCCGACGCCACCGCGATCGCCGAACTGGCGGTCTCGGCGGTCGAGGCGCTGGGACTCGACGCGACGGTGGCGCACACCGAGATCCGGCTCGGCGCCCGGGGTCCGCGACTGATCGAGGTGAACCCCCGTCCCGGCGGCAACCGGATCACCGAACTCGTGCGCCGGGTCACCGGGATCGATCTCACCGCCGTCCAAGCCCAGGTCGTCACAGGCGCGATCCCCGATCTCACCCCGCGCGACACCGGCGTCGCCAGCGCGGCCGTGGCCTTCGCCGTGCCCGACCGCACCGGCACCCTGACCCGAATCGACGGCACGGACGGCTGGGCCGACGACCCGCGCGTCGTCGAGCACCGGCTGGCCGACCTCGGCACCGCCGTGCGCCCCGCGACCGACAACAACAGCTATCTCGGCCACGTGCTGGTCACCGACGAGAAGCCCGGCACCGCAGGCGATCTCGCCCGCACGCTGCTCGCGGGTGTCCGGTTCGAGCTCGACGGCGGTGCCGCGTGATCGTGTCCACCCTGCGTCCGTCCTCGCTGGCCGAGCTGCTGGGCGCCGCTCGCGACGGCCTGCTCGGGCCCGACCCGGCCACCCTGCGCGCCTCGACCGCGTTCCGCACCAGCTACGGCACCCGCCACCCCGGCCGCACCGGCGGCTACCGCAACGAGGTGCTCAGCGTCCGCGTCGGTGCCGCGGTGGGTTCGTGCGGGGTCGAACCCGGTTCCGCCACCGACGAACTCGTCGACGACTGTGTGGCGGCCACCGTCGCCGAGCTGCTCGACCACCCGTCACCACCCGTCCGCGTCGCCGCCCTGGACGTATATCTGATGCACAGCTGTCCCCACCCGCGCGCGGCCGGAACCGAGGGCACGCCCGTGGTGATCGACGGGCCGACCTCGCTGACCAAATCCCGCCGCCGGGCCGCGGTGGTGGTCGATCTGTTGCCCGCCGGGGTGCGTCGGGTCCTGGTGGTCGGGGTGGTCGGGTCGCTGCTCGCCGAGCTGCGGGCCCGGTCGATCGGGTACCTGCCGTGTGATCTGGCGGGTGGGGTCACCGAGTGGGGTGAGCCGGTGTTCGAGTCGGTCGCGGCGGCGCCCGGCGACTACGACGGGTTGCTGGTCACCGGAATGTCGCTGGGGAACGGCAGTTTCGACGACCTTCGGAGGGTGGCGCTCGAACGCGAGCTGTCGCTGGTGCTGTTCGCGCAGACCGGGAGCGCGGTGCTGCCGTGGTTCCTGGGCAGCGGGGTGCACGCGGTCTCGGCGGAGCCGTACCCGTTCTTCTCCCTCGACGGCGGGCCCAGCACCATCGTCACCTATCGGGAGCCGCGATGATCGCGCCCCAGCCCGCCCTGCTCGACCTGATCGGGCGCACGCCGGTCGTCCGGATTCCGGCCGGAACAGGCTGGTATACCGCGAAATTGGAGTCCGCGAGTATCGCCGGGATGAAGGCGCGGGCCGCCGTGTCGATGTTGCGGGCCGCCGCGAGCAGGGGTGAGCTGGCACCGGGTGCGCCGATCATCGAATCCACCAGTGGCACTTTGGGGATGGGGCTCGTGCTGGCGGGCAAGGCGCTGGGCCATCCGGTGGTGCTGGTCGTCGACGACGAACTGGAACCCGATCTGCGCGCGCTGTTCTCGGCCTACGGCGTGCGATTGGAGGTGGTCACCGAACCGCATCCGATCGGCGGTTGGCAGCAGGCCAGGCTGGACCGGCTGGCCGAGTTGCGGGCCGAGCTGCCCGGCGCGTACTGGCCCGACCAGTACGACAACCCTGACAACGCCAGCGGCTATCGCGCGATGGGCGAGGAGATCCTGGACCAGGTCGAGCGGGTCGACGTGCTGGTCGCCTCGATCGGGTCGGGCGGACACTGCGCCGGGCTCACCCAGGTGCTGCGCGGCCGCTGGCCCGAGCTGCGGGTGATCGGGGTGGACGCGGTCGGCTCGCGGATCTTCGGTCAGCCCGACCGGCGCAGACTCATGCGCGGGCTCGGCAGCAGCATCCTGCCGCGCAATGTGGCCTATCCCGATTTCGACGAGGTGCACTGGGTGGGCGCGGCCGAAGCCGTCGCCTCGTGCCGGGCGCTGGCCGCCGCGACGGGTCTCGCGGGTGGTTGGAGCACCGGTGCCGCCGCGCTGGTGGCGGGCTGGGCAGCCGCGCGCGAACCGGACAGCCGGGTGCTCACGGTGTTCCCCGACGGACCGCACCGCTACCTGCGCACCATCTACGACGACACCTGGTGTCGGGCGCACGGCCTGTTCGCCACGCCAGCCACCGCGCCGACGACCGTCGCCGACCCCGACCAGGAGGTGCGCAGCTGGGGCCGCTGCGCGCTGGTCCGCGATCCCGCCGAGGTGCCCGCGTGAGGGAATTCGCCGCGCTGCCCTGGGCGGTGCGACTGCTGTTGATGAACCATCTCGTCGGCCATATCGGCTTCTACCTGCTGGTCCCGTTCCTGGCCGACTATCTGCTCGACGATCTGGCCCTGTCGGCGGCCGTGGTCGGCGTCGTGCTCGGCGTCCGCAATCTCAGCCAGCAGGGGCTGTTCCTGGTCGGCGGTTCGGCGGCCGACCGGCTGGGCGCGCGCGGGGTGATCACCGCCGGGCTGGCGATCCGGGCGATCGGATTCGCGCTGTTCGCCGTCGGCGGTTCGCTGCCGGTGGTGCTGGCGGCCGCGGTGCTGACCGGGTTCGCCGGGGCGCTGTTCAATCCGGCGGTCCGCGCGCTCATCGCCCGCGACAGTGGCACCCGCTCGGCGCAGGCGTTCGCGCTGTTCGCCGTGTTCGGCAATGCCGGTGCCGCGATCGGGCCGGTGGTCGGAACCCTGCTGATCGCGGCCGGTTTCCGGATGAGCGCGGTGGTGGCCGCGGCGATCTTCGCGGTACTCGCGGTGCTGCAGTGGGCGCTGCTGCCGGTGCGTCCGGTGCCCACGCCCACGGCCGGGCTCGGCACGGATTTCGCGACGGTGTTCACCGACCGCCGGTTCTGGGCGTTCGCGCTGGCCCTCATGCCCATGTTCGCGTTGCAGAGCCAGATCTATTTCCTGTTCACCCTCCAGGCCCAGGACAGTGCCGCACCCGGACACGGGCCCGCGGCGGTGGCCACGCTGTTCGTGGTGGAGACCATCGCCGTGGTGGTCCTGCAGGTGCGCGTCACCGGGGTGCTGGCGCGCTCGCCGCGGCGCGGTCCGGCGATGGCGCTGGGGATGGCCGTCATCGGCGGGGCCTTCCTGATCCCGCCCGCCTGCGCCGGGCTGGCCGACACCGCGGGAAACGGTCTCGCCGACACCATGATTCGCGTCGCGCCGGTGGTGCTGGCCGCGGTCGTGCTCGCCCTCGGGGTGACGGCGGCCCAGCCCTTCGTCAACGAGGCCATCGGCCGTTTCGCCTCCGACCGGCTCACCGGAACCTATTTCGGCGCGTTCTACCTGGCCTCGGGCCTGTGCACGGTCGCGGGCACCGCCCTCACCGGCGCGGTTCTCGACCGCACCGGCGGCGCGCTGAGCTGGCCGCCCGCCCTGCTGTGCGCGGGCGCCGGGATGACCTCGGCGGCAGCGGTTCTCGCCCTGCATCGGCGAAATCTGTTGCCCGACGACCGATCCGCGGAAACTCCGCACGCCACGGCACCTTCCGAAAGGTCAGCACCACGATGACGGCTCAGTACACTCCCCCACCAAGAGTCGGCACCGGGCGCGCGGTCGGTAGCTGTGGCGAACTGCTGCAAGGCGTCACCGAGCACGATCGGCATTTCCTCGTCACGCTGCCCATCCGCCGGGGGTCGGTCGCCGTGTTCGAGCCGGGCGACGACCCGGTCAGCGTTTCCCCGCCGCACAAGTCGAAGGCGCGGCGGCTCGCCCGCGCCATGGTCGCCAGGTCCCGTGTGCTGCGCGGCGGACGACTCACCCTGCGCGGCGACCTGCCCGAGGGCAAGGGCTTGGCCAGTTCCACCGCCGATCTGGTCGCCACCGCGCGCGCCGTCGCCGACGCCGAACGCCGGGTGCTGCCGATCACCGAACTCGAGGCCGACCTGCGCGTCATCGAGCCCTCCGACGGGGTGATGTATCCGGGCACGGTCGCCTACTGCCACCGGGAGGTCCGGCTGCTCGCCCGACTGGGCACCCTGCCCGCGCTCACCATCGTCACCAGCGACGAGGGCGGGCTGATCGACACCGTCGAATTCAACCGTGTCGAACCGTGTTTCACCGCTACGACCAAGCGCGAGTACAGCGGACTGCTCACCGAACTCGGCACCGCCGTCGCACACGGTGACCTCGCCACAATCGGCGCGGTGGCCACCCGCAGCGCGGTACTCAGCACGACCTTGCGCGAGCGCCCGCACCTGGCATCCACCATCGCGGCGACGCGGGCGCTGGGCGGGCTCGGCGTGGTGGTCGCCCACAGCGGGACCACCACCGGCATCCTGCTCGCCGACGACGACCCCGACTACCCCGCGAAACTCGCCTCCGCCCAGGCGATCTGCGCCGAATTCGCCTGCGCGACCAGCGTCCATCACTCGTGGCGACCGCTGCCACGCCCCACCGCGCGACCCCATCCCGTCGACCACCCCGCCGCCCTCCCCGGGAGTACTCCGTCATGATCACCGTCGACCAGCTCCGCTTCTCCTACGACGGACGAATCACCCTCGACGACATCACCTTCCACACCGAGCGCGGCGAGACCGTCGGGCTGATCGGCCCCAACGGGTCGGGCAAGTCGACGCTGCTGCGGCTGATGTATCGCGCGCTGCGGCCAGCGGGCGGAACGGTGGTGATCGACGAGACGCCGGTGGCGGACCTGCGCGGACGCGACCTGGCCGCGCGGCTGGCCGTGGTCGCCCAGGAATCCCCACCCGACACCCCGGTGACCGTCGCCGAGACCGTGCTGCTGGGCCGCTCCCCGTGGGTCGGCGCGTTCCAGGGGTATTCGCGCGCGGACCGGATCGCGGCGGCGGCCGCCCTGGAACGCGTGGGCGCGCGCGGTCTCGCCGACCGCGCCTACGCCACCCTCTCCGGCGGCGAACGCCAGCGCGTCCTCATCGCCAGGGCCCTGGCCCAGCAGGCCGACCACCTGCTGCTCGACGAACCCACCAACCACCTCGACATCCGCTACCAGCACGAATTGCTCGGCCTGGTCCGCGAACTCGCCACCACCACGACCATCGTCGTGCTGCACGAGCTCAATCTCGCCGCGCGCTACTGCGATCGGCTGGTGCTGCTCGACGGGGGTCGCATCGTCGCGGCGGGGCCGGTCGAGGAAGTCCTCACGCCGCGCGTCCTCGAACCCGTCTACGGCATCACCGTGCGCCGGACCAGCGCGTTCGGCGCCGTGCAACTGCTGTTCGGCCCGGCCGCCGAGGTGGCGGCGGAACCGACCGATCCCGCCGACCGAAAGGCCACCGCCCGATGACGACGACGCTGCTCGACGACCCCGGCGTCGACGACCTCGACCACGGCCGCGACCGAGGTCGCACCCGCTGGTGGATCGGCGGACTCACCGCCGCGCTGGCCATCGCGATCGTCCTGGCCGCCGGGCTCGGGCCGGTGACCGTCCCGCCGATGACGGTGCTGCGCATCATCGGCGGGCACACCCTCGGCCTTCCGGACGTCGCCGACTGGAGCACCGCGCAGGACTCCATCGTCTGGCTGGTCCGGGTGCCCCGGGTCCTGCTCGGCGCGCTGGTCGGGGCCGCGCTGGCGGTCAGCGGCGCGGTGCTGCAGACCGTGGTGCGCAATGTGCTGGCCGACCCGCACATTCTCGGCGTCACCTCCGGCGCGTCCACCGGGGCCGCGGTGTATCTGCTGTTCGGTGTCACCGCGGCCACCACCACCGCCGCGCTGGCCGCCAGCGCGTTCGCCGGGGCGCTGGCCGCGACCGTGCTGCTGTTCGTGATCGCCCGGATGAACGGGCAGCTCACCTCGCTGCGACTGCTGCTGGCCGGGGTGACCATCGGCTACATCTTCGCCGCGGCCACCAGTTTCCTGGTCTTCGCCTCCGATCGGCCCGAAGCCGCCCGGACCGTGCTGTTCTGGCTGCTCGGTTCGCTCGCCTCGGCGGGCTGGCCGTCGGTGGCGACCACGGCGGCCGTCGTCGCGGCGGCCTGCCTCGCGGTGCTGCTCATGGCCCCGCGTCTGGACGCGCTGGCCGCGGGCGAGGACACCGCGCGCACGCTCGGCGTCGCCCCGCAGCGGGTGCGGCTGTGGGCCCTGCTGATCGTGGCGCTGGCCGTCGGCGCCGTGGTGGCGGTCGCGGGGTCCATCGGCTTCGTCGGGCTGATCGTGCCGCATGTCGCGCGGCTGTGCGTCGGTGGCACGCATCGGCATCTGCTGGTGGTGAGCGCGCTGATCGGGGCGCTGTTCCTGGTGATCGCCGATGTCGCCGCGCGCACCGTCTTCGCGCCGCGCGAGCTGCCGCTGGGCATCGTCACCGCCGCCGTCGGCGCGCCACTGCTGCTGGTGCTCATCCGCAGGCTGCGCGCGTCCTGAATTTCGCACTCCCCGAAAGGAACACCATGAACACCCGCTCCACCCCGCTGCGCCGCGCGGCGATCCCCTTCGCCCTGCTCACCAGCATGGTGGTCGCCGGATGCGGCACGCCCGCCCCGGCCACCACCGCCACCGCGCCCGGCTTCCCGATGACGATCTCGAGCTGCGGTCGCGATGTCACCTTCGCCAGTCCGCCGCAGCGGGTGGTCACCGTCGGGTCGGTGGCCGCGCCGCTCATCGCCGCCGCCGGTGCCGCCGACCACATCGTCACCCGGACCTTCGAGGCCGCCGCGTTCCCCGGTCAGTACGGCCCGGCCCTGGACGGCATCGAGATCACCGCGCCCACCGCCGAACTCGCGCGCGAGGAGATCATCAACCGCACCCCGGACCTGGTGGTGAGCGTCGAAGGGCTCTCGGTGACGCCCGAAGACCTCGCCGCGGTGAACATTCCGCTGATCGTCACCCGCGGGTACTGCCGCGACGCCAAGGGCTCGCTCGACGACATCCTCGCCGACATCACCCTCTACGGAAAGCTGTTCGGCACCTCGGCCGCCGCCGACGCCGAGGTCGCCGCGCTGCGGGCGCGGGTGGACGCCGTCACCGCACGGCACCGCGACGACCGGACCAGGACCAAGGCGGCGGCGCTGATCATCTCGCGCGACGGTGCCCAGCTCAAGGCCTACGGCACCCAGAGCACCGTCGACGAGCAGATGCGCATCCTCGGGCTGGACAACGTCTACGGCGATGTCACCAAGCGCAATTTCGAGATCGGCACCGAGACCCTGCTGGCCCGCGATCCGGAGGTGATCATCCTGCTCACCCAGGGTGACCAGACCCCCGAATCGGTGCGCGCGGCGCTGCGGCAGCGCGCGGAACTGGCCGGAGTGGACGCGATCCGCTCCGACCGGATCATCGTGGCACCCTTCGGGTACACGGGCCCGGGGCCGGTCGCCGTCGAGGGACTGGAAGTGCTCGACCGCGAACTCGGCGCGCTGCGATGACGGCCGTCGCCGCCGGATATCGGGTCCGGCTCGCGCGGGCGGAGGATCTCGCGGGCGCGCGCAGCGTCATGCTCGACACCTTCTATCAGGTCTTCGGCATCGGCTACCTGCCCGAATACCACCAGGACGTGATCGATCCGGACAGCGCGTATCTGCGGCATCCGCGCAATCGACTGTGGGTGGCCGAACTCGACGGGACCGTTGTGGCCACCACGGCGATCCGTGCCCAGGGCCCCGCGCATCCACCGCACCCGGCCGAACTCGCCGCGCGCTATCCCGACGAGACCACCGCCCAGCTGTTCCGCGTCTACGTCCGGCCCGAACACCAGCGGCACGGGCTGGCCACCCAGCTGGTCCGGGCGGCCGTGGATCACGTCCGCGACACCCCCGCGTTCGACCGGCTCTACCTGCACACCGACGCGCGCACCCCCGGCGCGCTGGAGTTCTGGCTGACCTTCGGTGACATCGTGCACGACGCGCGCGGTCCACACAGCGGCTTCCAGACGGTGCATCTGGAGATTGCGCTGGATCGCGGCTGACGCTGGCGCGGTCGCGACACACACGGCACTATCGAGGTCGTGGAAGACTTCCGAATCGGACAAAGCACCCGTTCGCGAGGTGTGGTGTCGTGACCGCGCTGGCTCGTGGGGAGAACCGGCCCGCGCCCGGTGACGAGTTGACCGTGACCGTGGCCAGTTCCGCCTCGGTCGACGTATCGGCGCTGCTGCTCACCGAGGCCGGGAAGGTGCGCTCGGACGCGGATTTCGTGTTCTTCAACCAGCCCGCCGGGCCGGGCGTGGTCTACCGGCACGGCAACGGGGGCCCCGACGTGGTGCAGGTGCGGACCTCGGCGCTGCCCGCCGATATCGACCGGGTGGTGGTCACCGCCAGCCTCGACGGCCGCGGACCCGCCACCTTCGCCGCGGTCGGCCAGCTCACCGCCACCATCGGATCCGGCTCGGACACCCTGACTTTCCCGATCTCCGGGCTCACCACCGAGAGCGGTGTGGTGTGCGTGGAGATCTACCGGCGCGGTGGCGGCTGGAAGGTCCGCGCGATCGGTCAGGGCTACGACGACGGTCTGGCGGGCATCGCCTCGGCCTTCGGCGTCAACCTCGACGACGAGCCCGAACCGGCACCACCCGCTGGTGCCGCTCCGACTGTCGCCTATCCACCCGCCGGAAATCCGCCTCCCGGATATCCCGCTGCCCCGCCGGGAGCCCCCGGACAGTTCCCGCCCACGCCGCCTGGACAATTCGCGCCGCCGCCGGGCGGGCAGTTCGCTCCACCCGCGCCTCCTGGCGGCGCGTCCGGGCCGGGCCATTTCCCCCCGGCGACACCGAACTCCCCCGCCCAGTACCCGCCGCCGTATCCGGGTGGTCCGTCCGGCGCACCCGGTATGCCGGTCCCGAACACCCCGGGCCAGCAGCACTCTTCGTTCGCCTCTCAGCAAGGAGCCCCGCCCGTGCACAGCGACCTGTTCGATCCCTCGCACGCCGAGGTCAACGGCCTCGGCATCCAGAAGCAGGGCGGCAAGATGGTGAAGGTCGGGCTCAACGGGGAGGTGATGGCCCGGTCCGGGTCGATGGTGGCCTACCAGGGCGAGTTGCAGTTCCAGGCCCTGGGTTCGGGCGGAATCGGGCGGGCCATCCGCCAGCATCTGACCGGGGAGGGCGTGCCGCTGATGAAGGTCAGCGGGCGCGGTGACCTGTTCCTGGCCAACAGCGCCGCCGACGTGCACCTCATCGACCTCGACGGCAGCGACGGCCTCACCATCAACGGCGCCAATGTGCTCGCCTTCGACCCGACCCTGCAGTACGACATCGGCCGCGTGCAGGGCGCCGCGGGCTACGCCTCCAACGCGGGCCTGTTCAACTGCGTGTTCACCGGTCGCGGCCGCATCGCCATCACCACCCACGGGTCGCCGGTGGTCCTCACCGTCGACCAGGCCACCTACGCCGACCCCAATGCCGCCGTCGCCTGGTCCTCCAGCTTGCAGACCGGCATCAAACGCAACGACTCCTTCGGCCTGGGTCGTCTGATGGGCCGCAGCACCGGCGAGGCCAGCACGCTGTCGTTCACCGGCCGCGGCTTCGTCATCGTGCAGCCCTCGGAGTTGCCCCCGGGCGGGCTCATCGGCGGCACCGGCGGCGGCCAGCAGGCCGGAACCGGCGGCAGCATCTTCGGCTAGAGACGACTCCGGCGGCACACCCACGAGGGTGCGCCGCCGGAACGGTGTTTCAGGACCTACGAGCCCGCGCGTTCCTTGCGGGCCTGGCGACGGGCCTCACGCATGGCGTTGAGTTCCTGCTCCAGGCTCTCGGCGATGCGGAACTGGCCGGTGTCGTAGACATTGACCGGCTCGATGGCCTCGTAGCCGAAGTTGGCCTCGGCGAAGGCCTTCTCGACGCGGGCCTCGATATCGGAGATGGTGCTCTTGCGGGCCGCGGGGACCGCGTCGGCGGGCTTGGTCTGCTCGACGGGCTCGGCGGCGGGCGTCGGCGCGGGCTCGGGCGCGGCGGCGGGCACCGCGGACTTCTTGGTGGCCTTCTCCGAGGACGAGGGCTTGCCGATGCCGAAGCGCTTGCGCTTCTCGGTGGGACGACCATTGCCGACGGGCTCGCTCGGCGTCCAGGCGGGCTCCCGGGTGACCGGCACGGTGGGCGCGGTGCTGGTGATCGGCTCGGGGCCGGGCGTGCCGGTCATCGGCGGCTGGTAGGTCAGGCGCACCGAATCGGCGGGCTGCCGGTTGAGCAGGCTCTCGGCCGGGTCGGGCATGTCCCTGACCTGGCTGGTCGCGCGGGTGATGGCCAGACCGTAGCGCGCGCTGGCCGCGTCGTGGATGAGCAGCGCGACACCGATCATCACCGGCGCCACCGCGTGCACGGCGGCGTCGTACCAGCGCCCGTCGCGCACATAGGGATAGGTGTTGAGGGTGACGGTGAGACCCAGCAGCGCGAGCTCGGCGAGCGCGACCTGACGCCGATTGTCGATGACGCCCCACTCGGCGACCTTGTTGGTGCCGACCATGATGATGATCAGACACACGCTGATCATCGCCTCGAGCAGATAGCTGAACCAGAACAGCGGATCGCTCGGCCCGCCCGGCGCGATGTTCTGCTGGACGTTCACCGCCGACCACAGCATGCCCGCGCCGACGACGCCCGCCAGCGCTTTGAGCGACCACGACCGATGCCGGTACAGCGAAGCCAGCTTCGCGTGCGGGCTCGATTCGCGCCGCTGGGAGGCCATCGCCTTTCTGGCGAGCAGCAGATCTCGCATGTCGGCCTTCTCGATCGCTTCGGTGGTCTGGCGGGCCCGGTCGGACGCCTGCGCCATCGCCTGGGTGTGCTTCCAGCGCTGTTCGCGATCCTGTTCACGGATGCGTTCGGCCAGTTCCCGTTCGGCGCGCAGCTCGTCTTCCGACAGCGCGTCGGTGAGCGCTGGGTCGAACTGATAGGCCAGGCGCCCGCGCGCGCGTTCCACGCGCTGGGCGAGCTGGGTGACGTCGTCCTCGAGCGGAGTCTCGATGGTCATGCCACACCACCGCCCCGGCGTCGCGAAGGCAGGCGGGTGACCACACGTGTGAACGGCACACGCCATTCTTAGTCCATCCACCCTCGAGCGCGAAACCGATGCTCGGACACCGCTCCCCAGACACGGCGCGCCGCGCGCGACACGCGCAACGGAACCTGCGGATTTCGCGGGCTGCGAAGATAATCGCCGCCCGCCGTCCGCAGCGGAGTTTCCGGCCGTTCGGTGCTCGACTGTTGCCGAACAGTGTTCGTGTCCCGAGTACGCCGGGCGTGTCGGTTCACCGGGCGACCCGGCCGCGCGCGCAATAGGGTGGTGCGAAACGGGGGGCCGCCGAAGGGGTTCGGGGCCCACCCGCGAGATCGATTCCGAGGGTGGAGAATTGACCGAGTACACCGAGCCGGACCGCGCCGTCGCCGACCGGCTCGAGCCGTGGATCGCGCGCCTGGGCGCCGACCGCAAGGCCTACCAGAACCACGTGTTGCGGGTGCTGCGCTTCGCCGACCTGCTCTTCGCCCGCACCGGCGAGCCGGGACCGCCACCGAGCACGCGCGAGGAGTTCGTCACCGCGGCGACCTTCCACGATCTGGGCATCTGGGCCGCGGCCACCTTCGACTATCTCGAGCCGTCCTGCGCGCTGGCGGGCGACTGGCTGATCGCGCACAGCCGCGAGGACCTCTCCGAACTGGTCTGCCGGATGATCCGCGACCACCACCGCATCCGCCCGGCCGGTCGCGCCGCCGATCCGGTGGAGTTGTTCCGCCGCGCCGATCTGATCGACGTCTCGTGCGGCGCGCGACGCTTCGGCCTATCGTTCGCGACCTACGCGGGCGTCGTCCGACGACTCCCGGACAGCGGCTTCCACCTCAAGCTCGCGGAGCTGACGATGCGCCGCGCGCTCATCCATCCCCTGTCTCCGTTACCGATGATCCGCTGGTGAGAGGCTATTTCTCCGATATTATTGTCACGCCGCCAATACTGGTGCACACTGGTAGCCGTAACCACCGGTCACATCTGGACCGGTGATGTCCGAGCCGTAAGGAGACTCGATGGCCGCCAATCGTTCCAGCTGGATGAACGAGGACCTGGACGCCCTGCGCGACCTGGCCCGCGCTTTCATGGCCAAGGAACTCGTGCCGAACATCGACAAGTACCGCGAGCAGCACCACGTGGACCGCGACCTGTGGAACAAGGCCGGTGAAGTGGGCCTGCTGTGTCTGTCGATCCCGGAGGAGTACGGCGGCGGTGGCGGCACCTTCGCCCACGAGGCCGTGCTGATGGAGGAGCAGGCCCGCGCGGTGGACACCTCGTGGGGCGTCAGCCTGCACAACGGCATCGTCGCGCACTACCTGCTCGCCTACGGCACCGAGGAGCAGAAGAAGCAGTGGCTGCCCAAGATGGCCAGCGGTGAGGTCGTCGGCGCCATCGCCATGACCGAGCCCGGCACCGGCTCGGACCTGCAGGCGGTCAAGGCCAAGGCCATCCGTGACGGCGACGAGTACGTCATCAACGGCTCCAAGACCTTCATCACCAACGGCGCCCAGGCCGACCTGATCATCGTGGTCGCCAAGACCGACCCCACCCAGGGCGCGGCCGGTGTCTCGCTGGTGCTGGTCGAGGCCGACCGCGCCGGGTTCCGTCGCGGCCGCGTGCTGGACAAGATCGGCCAGAAGGGCCAGGACACCTCCGAGCTGTTCTTCGAGGACGTACGCGTCCCGGTGACCAACCTGCTCGGCACCCAGGAGGGTCAGGGCTTCATCCAGCTCATGCAGCAGCTGCCGCAGGAGCGCCTGATCGTGTCGATGGGCGCGGTCGCGGGCATGGAGGTCGCCCTGGACCACACCCTGCGCTACACCAAGGAGCGCGAGGCCTTCGGCCGCCCGGTGTTCGGTTTCCAGAACACCAAGTTCAAGCTGGCCGAGGTGGCCACCGAGGCCCGCATCGCGCGCGTGTTCATCGACGACTGCATCGAGAAGCACCTGCGCGGCGAACTCGACATCCCGACCGTCGCGATGGCGAAGTGGTGGACCACCGACAAGGCCATGCAGATCGCCGACACCTGCCTGCAGCTGTTCGGCGGCTACGGCTACATGAACGAGTACCCGATCGCGCGCATGTGGGTCGACAACCGCGTCCAGCTGATCTACGCGGGCACCAACGAGATCATGAAGGAGATCATCGCGCGCAGCCTGTAGGTTCGCCGCACCCGATGACCTCGACCGGCCGCGCACAGCACCTGTGCGCGGCCGGTTTTCGCTGTCGGCGCGGTGACCTATCCGGATTCCGCGCCGGGACGAATGCCTGTCGACAGGCGTGCGGAGCGGACGAGGGCGGGTGCGAGCGGGTGGAGACCGACAGCGACGGCGCATCGAGTGGGCCACGACGGGACCCGTCGCTGCCCGCGCGAGCACAGATGATGCGGGCCGTCTGCGGCGTCACCGGCGACGGCGATCCGGTGCTGTGCGCGGCACACGAACTGGCCGCGCTGCACGAACGCCGCGAACAGCTCGCCCCCGGCGACACCCGCGAGATCGACGGCGAGCGCGCGCGTCTGGTGTGCGAGATCGACCGCTGGGTGGTGATCCGCTCGCCGCGCCCCGCGCACACCGCGCCCATGCACACCGAGAGCATCGGCGCCGTGATCGACCGCATGGCGCATTTCGCCGCCCTCACCTACCGCGCCCTGGCCGGTGGCGGCGAATCCGAACTGCGCGCGGCCCAGCTGCGGCTGCACGAACTCGCCTGTGGCTATGACGATCTCATCGTCGAGGTGGCCAACGGCGCGCGCCGACTTCCCGACGGCAACCCGGAAAACGATGGCGCGCAACCAAGCCGGGATCGCCCACACACCGAATAACAGGTGGTGCGCCGCCCGAGACCGGCCACGGAAACCGCGCACCAGCTCTCCCCGCCGCGCTGGGGTGCACAACCCCACCCTCCCCCAGGTCCGGCGCGGCATCCGGTCCCCGCTCTTCGGGCGGCGGGGACCATCCGGTCTTCGGCCCCGTACCGATGCGGCGGTGCGGGGCCGATCGCCGTCAGTACAGCCGCATCGCGACCAACCGCCAACCCCGCGTGGTGATTTCGACCCGACCCGCCAGCGCGAGCGTGCGCTTGCCTCGCTGATAGGTGGCGAACATCTCGGCGGCGTCGGTCTCCCTCGACGTCAGCCGCACATTGATCGCGGTGGCGGCCCCGAGCGACCGGCCCGGCGCGAGATCGCGACGCAGGATCGTCTCGACGGCCGAGAGCACCCGCTGATCGACCAGCGCGTCGAGCTGGGCGAGAGTGCGGCGCCGGTCGATGACCTCGAGCAGTGATCGCACCGCCTGCTCGGCGAAACGTTCGGCGCCCTCGGCGAATCCGACGTCCGGCCGTCGGGTGACACCCGCGGTCGACTCGGTGCCGGACTGTCCGTCGCGCTGACAGCCCCGCCGCACCGCGAGCCGGATACCGAGCGGCGCCCCCGAGCGCCGGTTCCGGGGATAGCCGCGAATCACCTGGGCGGCAGTGCTGTTCGCGGCAGCCGGGAGTTCACCGCCCGACCGCGACAGCCGCGGTTCACAGTGCGGCGCGTAGGACAACGACGTTGGATCCGTAGACATGGCAGGTCCCCTCGAGTCGGCCCACCCACTCCCCAGTAGTGGCGCACAGCATGCCACGGGGGTCCGACAGGTGTGCGTGGAATCGGGGCAGGTCACCTCCCGATGTCCGCCTCAGAACAGCGTCATCGGTTCGGTCGGCGCCGGACTCGGCTGTGCGGGCAACTCCGGGAGCTCGGCGCGGACCTCGTCGTGGAAGCGGCGGGCCAGCTCGCGGGCGGAGGCGTTGTCGGGGGTATGCACGAACACCGTCGGCGAACGGCCCTCGCGCAGCCACGTCACCACGGTCTCGACCCACGGCCGCCAGCCCGCCACGGTCCGGTCCTGGTCGGCGCGGCCGTGGTAGCGCACAATCGGGTACTCGGTGAGCGCGCGCGTGCGGCGCGGGACCCGCGGTTTCTTGGCCCGCGCCTCGAACTCCGACGGATCGCCCGCCGGGCCGTCGAACAGCACCGTCGTGTCGAAGGGCACCCATTCGGCCCCGATCCGACCGAGCACGCGTTCGAGTTGGACGGCGGCGCGGTCGTCGGTGAAGAACGCGGGGTGGCGCACCTCCACCGCGCAGCGCAGCCCGGCGGGCAGTTCGCGCTGGAACCGGGCCAGCGCGCCCAGATCGGTCGGCCCGAACGAGGCGGGCAGTTGGATCCACAGGGCGTGCACCCGCGAGCCGAGCGGTGCCATCACGTCGAGGAAGGCGGCCAGCTCGGCGCCCGCGTCGACGAGTCTGCGCTCGTGGGTGACCGCGCGCGGCGGCTTGAGCACGAACCGGAAGTCCGGCGCGGTCTGGCGCGCCCAGGACTCGACGGTCGACGCCGAGGGCGTCGCGTAGAAGGTGGTGTTGCCCTCCACCGCGCCGCAGTACCCGGCGTAGGCGCGCAATCGCTCCCCCGACGCGGGCAACCGTTCCTGCCATCGCGGATGGGTCCACATGGCACATCCCATCCGCAGCTCCCGCACAGGCCGACGGTAGTACAGCGAACGTCCACGCCTAAAATGAGACCGGTTGCCACCATTTCGCCCCGTACGCGTTCCCCGGTGCGCGCACGACGGAAAGGGCCTGTGATGGCGATTCTCACCAGCGAGCGGCTGCCCGCTGTCCGCACGTCGCGCGCGCGGTCCTGGCTCGGTGTCTGCGCGGCGATGGTGGCGATCGCGTGGGGCGGCAACGAGTTCACGCCGCTGCTGGTGATGTACAAGGCGCACGGGTTACCGCTCACCGCGGTCGACCTGCTGCTGTTCTACTACGTCCTCGGTATCGTCCCCGCCCTGCTCATCGGCGGGCCGCTGTCGGACCGCTTCGGCCGCCGCCCGCTCATGCTGCCCGCCCCGCTCGTCGCCGCGGCGGGCTCGCTGCTGCTCGCGGCGGGCGCCGACTCGGTGCCGATGCTGGCCGCCGGACGGATGCTGTGCGGTGTCGCGCTGGGCCTGGCGATGGCCGTCGGCGGCAGCTGGCTCAAGGAACTGTCGCAGCCGCCCTACGACACCGCGGCCGCGGGCACCGGCGCGCGCCGCTCGGCGATGAGTCTGACCGCGGGCTTCGCCCTCGGCGCCGGGGTGGCGGGCACGCTGGCCCAGTGGGGTCCGCTGCCGGATTCCACCGCCTATCTGGTGAACGCGGTGCTGTGCGTGGCCGCCTCGGTCTGGCTGACCCGCTGCCCCGAAACGGTGACCCGACCGACGCACCCGCGGGGCCTGCGCGAGGATCTGAAGATCCCCGCCGCCGGGCACCGCCGGTTCCTGCGCGTCGCGGTGCCGGTGGCGCTGTGGTTGTTCACCGCCAACGCCACCGCCTACGCCGTGCTCCCCACGCTGATGCTGCCGCGCGTGCAGCAGGCGCCGATCGCCTTCTCCGCCCTGGTCACCATGGTCACCCTGGGCTGCGGTTTCACCATCCAGTCCGTCGCCCGGCGCATCGACCGGCCGGGCACCGCCCGCGCCGCCGTGGTCGCGCTGGTCCTGCTCACCGTGGGCATGGGCCTGGCCGCCTGGACCGCCGCGTCCCTGAGCATCTGGGTGACGCTGCTGACCGCGGTGGTCCTGGGCAGCGGCTACGGCATCGGCCTGGTGGCGGGCCTGCAACAGATCGAGCGCATCGCGGGCCCCGGCGACCTGGCCGGGCTCAACGCGGTCTTCTACTCGGTGAGCTACCTCGGCTTCGGCGTGCCCGCGGTGCTCTCGGCCCTGCACGGCCACTTCGGCTTCGGCTACCCGGTCATGTACGTGATCACCGCGCTGATCGCGGCCAGCTGCCTCGCCCTGGTCGCGGCCAACTACCGCGAGCGGTAATCGTGCGACCATGCATGGCATGGACGTGGACCGTGTGGACACCCTGCGACGCTGGGCGGATTCCGGCGCGATCTGGCGGGTGCTGAGCCGCCGCGGCGACACGGTGACCATCGGCCTGTTCGAGTGCACCGGCGGCCAGGAGGCCGACCGTTTCACCTCCGCCGACCCCGCCCTGCTCCGATTTCTCGGCGAACGCACCAGCAGCGAAGACTGATCCACGCCGCGCACCGGGCTACGCTGGTCGGGGTCGTGCAGCGAGCAGGAGGTGAGACGGTGGACCGACGGCAATTCGGGGTGGGTCTGGTCGCCGCGCTCGCCGTGGCCGTCACCGCGTGCGACTCGTCGAGCACCGACGCCCCCGCGACCACCACCGAACCCGAGCCCGCCATCACCATCGAGCCCGCCGCCGACGCCACCGACGTCGACCCGCTCGGCCCGGTCCGGGTCGCCACCAACGCGGGCACCCTCACGAAGGTCACCATGACCAATGAGGAGGGCCGCGTGATCGAGGGCCTGTTCACCCCCGACCAGACCGCCTGGAAACCCGCCGAACCGCTGGGCTACGGCCACACCTACACGATCCAGGCCGAGGCGCTCACCGTCACCGGCCGCGTCGGGCCGATCACCTCGTCGTTCGCCACCCTCGCCCCGAACAACCAGACGAAGGTCTACTTCCGCACCACCGGCGGCGCGGCACTGGCCCCGACCGGGGAGTACGGCGTCGGCACGGTGGTGGTCGCGCACTTCGACGAGGACGTGCCCGACCGGGCCGTCGCCGAGCAGATGCTCTCGGTCCGCACCGAACCCGCGGTCCCCGGCGCCTGGTACTGGCTCGACAACCGCAATGCCCACTGGCGCCCGCAGAACTACTACACGCCGGGTACGAAGGTCACCCTCGCCGCCGACATCTACGGCAAGGACCTCGGCGGCGGCCTCTACGGCCAGGAGGACAGCGAGACCAGCTTCACCGTCGGCCCCTCGCATGTCTCCATCGTCGACGACAACGACAAGCAGCTGCGCGTCTACGAGAACGGCACGCTGATCAAGACCATGCCCACCTCGATGGGCCGGGGCGGCAGCGAGGAGATCGCGGGCAAGACCATCTCCTTCTGGACCCAGCCCGGCGTCTACACCGTCATGGACAAGGCCAACCCGGTGATCATGGACTCCTCCACCTACGGCCTGCCGGTCAACTCCCGGCTCGGCTACAAGGAGACCATCGGTTGGGCCACCCGGATCAGCACCGACGGCATCTACCTGCACCAACTCGACGACACGGTCTGGGCGCAGGGCAATACCAATGTCTCGCACGGCTGTCTCAATCTCAGCGGCGAGAACGCGCGGTGGTTCTACGAATTCTCCCGGCCCGGTGACGTGGTGGAGATCCGCAACACCGGCGGCGCACCGCTCGAGGTGTGGCAGAACGGCGACTGGAGTGTGCCGTGGGAGCAGTGGCAAGCGGGTAGTGCGACGCGGTGACCCGCGACCAGGGCGCGCCGCCGAGCCGGGACCCGTCCCGGTGCGGACCACGGCGCGTCGGCAGGCCGGTCACCACCGCGCCCCGCCCGCGCTGGCTCACCCGCCTGCGGCAGCTCTGTCTGATCCTGGCGCGGCTGTGCGCGGCGGTCCTCGCGCTGGCGGTGCTCACCGGCACCGGGATGGCCTGGTCGGCCAAGAACGAGGTCGAATCCGGCTTCACCCACTCCACCGCCCTCGGCCAGGACGCGCCCCGCTCCCGGGGCGGCGCGGTGAACATCCTGCTGATCGGCCTGGACACCCGCAAGGATCTCGACGGCAACGACCTGCCCCCGGAGGTGCTGGCAGCCCTGCACGCCGGTGACGGCACCCAGGGCGGCTACAACGCCAATTCGCTGATCCTGCTGCACATTCCACCCGACCGCGACCGCGTCGTGGCTTTCTCGATCCCGCGCGACAACTATGTGCGCGTCTCCGGCATCCCCGGCTACCAGCAGATCAAGATCAAAGAGGCCTACGGCCTGAAGAAGGCCGCGGTGCACGCGCACCTGCTCGAGCAGGGCGAGACCGACCCGGTGGTACTGGAGCGGCGCGGCCGGGAGGCGGGCCGGGCCTCGGTGGTCGCGACCGTGCGCGATCTGGTCGGGGTGCCGATCGACCGCTTCGCCGAGATCTCGCTGGCCGGTTTCTACGACCTGGCCACCGCGATCGGCGGCGTCGACGTGTGCCTGAACAATCCCGTGGACGACAGCGAGTACTCCGGCGCGGTGTTCCCCGCCGGTCCCCAGCACCTCGACGGCGCCCAAGCGCTGGCCTTCGTGCGCCAGCGCCACGGCCTGTTCCACGGCGATCTGGACCGCACTCACCGTCAGCAGGCGTTCCTCACCGCAGTGGCCGCGAAATTGCGCGAGTCCGGCACCCTCACCGACCTGAGCAAGCTGTCGTCCCTGATGACGATGGCGCACCAGGACATCGTGCTCTCCGACGGCTGGAATCCCTTCGACTTCGCCCGCGAACTCGGCGCTGCCGGAACCCTGCCCGTCGAGTTCCGCACCCTGCCGGTCCTGCGCTACGACGTGATCGACGGCCAGGACGTGAACATCATCGACCCCGCCGCCATCCGCCGCGAGGTACGCACCGCCTTCGGCCTCGCCGCGCCGGACCCCGCTCACTCCGCCGACGATGCGCCCGACGTCACCGAGAAAGCGTCCGACTCCGCCGACGATGCGGCCGACTCCACCGACCCCGCGCCCGACTCCGTCCATGACCCGGCGGCCGATACCGAAGCGCCCGCGACACCGCTCCCCCACGCGGGCGCCCCGGTCACCACTGTCCCCGGTGACGCCATCCCCTGCGTCGACTGAGATCCGGCCACCGGAACACCCGGTGGCCGAACCACCTTCAGTCCACCGGCGCGTCCGGATAGGCGTCCTGGCGATGCCCGCCGCGCAACGTGCCGTCCACATACGCCGCCTTGCACGCACGCCGCGCGATCTTGCCGCTCGACGTGCGCGGAATCGATCCGGCGGGCACCAGCAGCAGGTCCCGCACCATCACTCCGTGCCTGCGCGCGATCGCCGCGCGCACCGCGTCCACGATCGGCCCCGGCTCGAGTTTGGCCGCGCCCGTGCCCCGTTCGGCCACGATCACCAGCGCCTCGACCATCTCGTCGGTGCCGCCACCCGCGGCCCGCACCGGCTCGGGCAGTTCCCGCGTCGGCACCGAGAACGCCGCGATGAACCCCGGCCGCAGGGCCGTGCTGGCCTCCTGCGCCGAGTACTCGAGATCCTGCGGGTAGTGATTGCGGCCGTCCACGATCACCAGATCCTTGACCCGGCCGGTGATGAACAGCTCGCCGTCGTGGTAGGCGCCGAAATCGCCGGTCCGCATCCACCGCGCGTCGTCGGGCGCGCCCTCGGCCCGGCTGCCGACGGGATTGCGCCTGGTCACCCGGTTGTGGAAGGTCTCGGCGGTCTCCTCGGCCCGACCCCAGTACCCGATGCCCATATTGTCACCGTGCAGCCAGATCTCGCCGACCTCGCCGTCGCGGCGCTCCACGCCGGTCTCCGGATCGACGATGACCGCCCACTGCGAGCGCGCGACATACCCACACGACACCTGCGCGACGGCCTGCGCCGCGTGCTCGTCGACCTCGACCATCCGGCCCGCACTGAGCTGCGCCCGATCCACGTAGACCACCCGCGCCTCGTCCTCGCGCCGGGTCGCCGAGACGAACAGCGTCGCCTCGGCCATACCGTAACACGGCTTGATCGCGGTCTTGGACAGCCCGTACGGCGCGAACGCCTCGTTGAACTTGCGCATCGAGGCCACCGACACCGGCTCGCTACCGTTGATCAGCCCGATCACATTGGACAGATCCAGCGACTCCGATTCCTTGGGCAGTCCGCGTACCGCCGCGTGCTCGAACGCGAAATTCGGTGCCGCCGAATAGATCTCGGCACCGTCGGACTGCGCCGCGAGTTCCTTGATCCAGCGTGAGGGCCGCCGCACGAACGCGCTCGGCGACATGATGGTGATGAACTTGCCGCCGATGGTCGGCAGGATCACCGTGAGCAGGCCCATGTCGTGGAACAGCGGCAGCCAGGTGACTCCGCGCGCGTTCTCGGTGATGCCGATGGCGTCGATCATCTGCAGCAGATTGGTGCCCACCGACCGGTGGGTGATCTCCACGCCCGCCGGAACCCGGGTGGACCCCGAGGTGTACTGCAGGTAGGCCACACTGTCGATATTGATCTCGGGCCTGCGCCACCCGTTCCCGACGGTGTCGGGAATCGCCTCCACCGCGATGATCCGCGGCCGTTGCGCGGCGGGCAGTTCGCGGAAGAACTTGCGCACGCCCGCGGCCGCGCTGCCGACGGTGAGCACCGCGGCCGGATCGCAGTCACCGAGCACCGCGTGCAGCCGGTCGCTGTGGCCCTGCTCTTCCGGGTCGAACAGCGGCACCGCCACATTGCCCGCGTACACCGCTGCGAACAGCGCCACCACATAGTCCAGGCCCTGCGGCGCCAACACCGCCACCCGATCACCGGGCTCGGTCACCTGCTGCAGCCGCGCCGCGACCGCCCGCAGCCGCACGCCGAATTCCCGCCAGGTCAGTTCCTGGTATTCCCCCTCGCGTTCGCGCGAATAGTCGATGAAGCGGTAGGCCAGATCGTCGCCGTTGGCCTCGCTGTGCTTGTCGACGAAGTCGATCAAGGTCTGGTCACCGGGAATCCGGATATTGCCCTGCGCGTCCACATAGTCGTCGAATGTCTCGCCGATCATTCCCAATCCTTTTGTGGCAGTTGGTGTCAGTACCGTCCGAAGGCGATCGCCACGTTGTGCCCGCCGAATCCGAAGGAGTTGTTCACCGCGTAGTCGACCCGGCCCGGTCGGGCCTGTCCGCACACCACGTCGAGATCGATCTCGGGGTCCTGGTTCTCCAGGTTCAGCGTGGGCGGAATGACGCTGTCGCGCACGGTGAGCACGGTGAGCACGGCTTCCAGCGCGCCGACCGCGCCGATCGAATGTCCCAGTGCGGATTTCGGCGCGTACACCGAGGCGTGGGCGCCGATAGCCTTGCCGATGGCGTTGGCCTCGGCGGTGTCCCCGATGGGGGTGGCGGTGGCGTGCGCGTTGATGTGGGTGACGTCCTCGCGGCCGATCCCACCGGTCTGCAGCGCCCGCGTCATCGCCCTGGCCGCGCCGGTCCCCTCGGGATCGGGTGCGACGAGGTGGAATCCGTCGGAGGTGACGCCCGCGCCGAGCAGCCGCGCGTGAATGGTCGCGCCGCGCGCCCTGGCGTGCTCCTCGGTCTCGATCACCATCATCGCGCCCGCCTCGCCGAAGACGAAGCCGTCGCGGTCGCGGTCGAAGGGCCGCGAGGCGGCCTTGGGGTCGTCGTTGCGGGTGCTCATGGCGCGCATCTGGGTGAACGCCGCGATCGGCACCGCCTGGATGGACCCCTCGACCCCGCCGGTGACCACCATGTCGGCGTCGCCCATCACGATCATCCGCCACGCGTTGGCGATCGCCTCCGAGCCCGACGAGCAGGCCGACACCGGCGTGGAAACCCCTGCCCGCGCGCCCAATTCGAGTCCGACGCAGGCGGCCGGACCGTTGGGCATGATGGCCTGCACGGTGTGCGGGGAGACCTTGCGGTAGCCGCCGTTGCCGAGCTTGTCGCGCGCGTAGATCAGCGACTCGGCGCCGCCGAGCCCGGTGCCCACCGAGACGCCGAGCCGGTCGCGGTCCACCTCGGGACTGCCCGCGTTGCGCCACACCTCACGACCGAGGACCACCGCCATCTGCTCGACATAGGACAGCCTGCGCGCCTCTTCCCGGGTCAGCGAGGCGGCGGGAGAAACTTTGAGGTGGCCGCCGATACGGACCGGCAACTCGAAATCGTCGATGAAGGAATCCTCGAGGACGTCGATCCCGCTTTCGCCGTTGAGCAGACCTTTCCAGGTCGAGTCGACGTCGCCCGCGATCGACGTGGTCGCCGCCAGGCTAGTGACCACGATGTCCGTCATAATTTTTCGCTCACTCTCTCTAGCTAATGCCACGACTGATCGGGTACCGCTGATGGAGCTGAACTGGTGGAGCGTATATGTACTCGGCGCGACGCGCCCAAATTCAGAAACATGTGCTGCCGCACCGTGTCGTTCGGCGGTGCTCCGCAGCGGGTCTACGCTAGCGCAACTCATGCTTTTCACTTGCACGGAAGGTAACGAGCGTGGCCAGGAACCTCACCCAACTGGAACTTCTCATCGAGCTGGAAGGTGTGGCGGCCGACAATGTCGACCGTCATCTGTCGATGGCCAAGGACTGGCATCCGCACGACTACGTCCCGTGGGACGAGGGCCGCGATTTCGCCGCCATGGGCGGAAACGATTGGGAGCTGGGACAATCCAAGCTCAGCGAGGTCGCCAAGGCGGCGATGATCACCAACCTGCTCACCGAGGACAATCTGCCCTCCTACCACCGTGAGATCGCCGAGAACTTCTCCCAGGACGGTGCCTGGGGAACCTGGGTAGGCCGCTGGACAGCCGAGGAGAACCGGCACGGCATCGTCCTCCGCGACTACCTGGTCGTCACCCGCGGCGTCGATCCGGTGGCGCTCGAGCAGGCCCGCATGATCCACATGACCAACGGCTATTCGGCCATGGCCGTGGTCGACGCCAAGCGTCCCGGCTTCGACATCCAGGTCTCCTCCGGCGCCGGATTCCTGTTCTCGGTGGCTTACGTGACCTTCCAGGAACTAGCGACCCGCGTCAGCCACCGCAACACCGGCCGCGTCTGCGACGACCCGGTCGCCGACCGCATGCTGGCCCGCATCGCCGCCGACGAGAACCTGCACATGATCTTCTACCGCAACCTCTGCGCCGCCGCGCTGGACCTGGCGCCCGACCAGACCATCGAGGCCATCAACACCATCGTGCAGGGCTTCCAGATGCCCGGCGCCGGGATGCCCGGCTGGCGGCGCAACGGGGTGCTGATGGCCAAGCACGGCATCTACGATCTGCGCCAGCATCTCGAGGAGGTGCTGTGGTCGGTCCTGCGCAAGTGGAATGTCTTCGAGCGCACCGACTTCGGCCCGCGCGGCGAGCAGTGCCGCGAAGACCTCGCCGCCTTCCTCGACCGCCTCGGCACCGACGTGTTGCGCTTCGAGGAACAGCGCGATCGCTCACTGGCCAGGGCCGCGCGACGGGAACGTCAGCCGATCTGACCGGTGCCCGATCCGGCTCGCTCAGCGGGCCGGATCGCGACGCGTGTCGTTCTTGTTGCGGTACATCGCCGAATCGGCGGTGTGCACGAGATCGTCGACGGCATGGGGCAATTCGTCGAAGTAGGCGGTGCCGATACTCACCCCGACGGCCAGGACGTGCCCGTCCACCTCCAGCGGCCGGGTGAGTTCGGCGAGCAATTCGTCGGCCAGCGCGAGCACCTGCGCCTCGCCCGCGCAGCGCTCGACCAGCACCAGGAACTCGTCGCCACCGATCCGGGCCGCCAGCGCGTCCTGGCTGGCCACGGTCTCGCGCATGCGGTCGGCCACCACCCGCAGCACCCGGTCGCCGATCCGGTGACCCCACAGATCGTTGATCTCCTTGAAGCCGTCCAGGTCGAGGTAGCAGACGCCCAACGGCGGGGTGGCGTCGGCGAGCCGGTTGAACAGGTGTGGGCGGTTGGGCAGGCCGGTCAGCGCGTCGTGGTTGGCGTCGCGCCAGAGTCGGTCGGCGAGCAGCTTGCGCTCGGTGACGTCGACCGCGACGCCGATCAGGAACTCGATGCCGTTGTCGGCGTCGCGCACCGCCGACATCGACAGGTCGATATAGGTGACGCGCCCGTCCGGATGCCGGTGCTCGGTCTCGGTGCGGAAGCTCTCGGACTCCCCCGCCACCATCCGCTGCAGTTCCTGGAACGCCTGGTTGAGGTTCTGGGGGCCCAGGATGTCGGCGACCGTGCGGCCGGGCATGGTCTCGGGTGTCTGCCCGAGCATCGTGGCCAGCGTGGCATTGCAGTTCACCACGTGCCCGGTCATGTCCACGGTGCCGATGCCGACGAGGGCCCCGTCGAACACCGCCTCGAACCGCGCCTCCGACAGTGCCCGGCGATGCTCGGCCTCGCGAGCGGCCGCCAGCACGGCGGCCAGCGTCGCCTCCTGCTCGGCCAGGGCCGCCGAGCGCAGGGCGGCGGTGAAACCGGCGGCGAAATCGGCGGCCAGGTCGATGGCGCGCTCGCGGATCAGCGGCAGCGCCGGGTCGTCGGGGCCGTCGACGGACGCGTCGACCAGGTCATGGCACAGCACCCGCACCGTGCGGCTCACCGCCGCGGAATCCCGATAGTTGGCCGCCACCAGCATCCGCGCCGCGCGGCGCGCGATATCGGGGTTCTCGCCGCCGCGCGCCGCCTCGATCAGGCCGGTGCACAGGGTGGCGAGCATGTCCTCGATCTGGGAGCGGTTCAGGGTGGGAGCGACGACGCCGTCGAGGACGTCAGCCCACCGCTGCGCCAACTCCCACGACCCCACTGCTCATCCACCCTGTCATCGTCCGCCGCCCGGCGGTGTCATCCCTTGCGCGCTACCCCACCGAGGCCCAGTGACCGGCCCGGCTTCTCGTGCTGGTCCCGCGCCGACTCCGGCCGCCACAGTGGCAGCTCGACCACGCCGGGCGATTCCAGATCCCAACCACGAAACATCTCGACGATCGCGGGCTTGGGCCGGAACTGGATCCCGACCTTGCTCTCGTTCGCCGAGTGCTCCCCCAGCTTACCGGCGTCCTCGGGACGCAGCTCGGAGGTGAGATGCGAAATGGCTATGAAGCTGCCCGGCGCGACGACCTCGCGCAGCGCGGCCACCTTGCCCGCCGGATCGTCACTGTCCTGCACCAGGTGCAGCACCGCGACCAGCAGCAGGCCCAGCGGTTCGTCGAAGTCGATGAGCCCCGTGGCACGGACGGCGGCGATGAGGTCGTCGGACTTGCGCAGGTCGGCTTCGAGCGCGCCCGCGTACTCGTGACCGTCCAGGATGGTCCGCGAATGCACCACCGCGACCGGGTCGATGTCGACATAGAGCACCCGCGCCCCCGGATCGAGTTCGTGCACGATCTCGTGCACATTGCCCGCGGTGGGGATGCCGGAGCCGATGTCGAGGAACTGCCGGATCCCCGAGTCGAGCATGAACCGCACGGCCCGACGCAGGAAGGCGCGGTTGCTCAGCGCCAGGCGCGGCAGGTCGGGGACGAGCTTGGTGCCCGTCTCCGCGGCCATCCGGTCGACGGCGAAGTTGTGCGAGCCACCCAGCAGCGCGTCGTACATCCGTGCGGGGCTCGGCTGCTGCATGTCGACACCCTCCGGCGCCCACGACGGCCTGTCCATCCCTGTTCCCCTGTCTCTCGCGGCCTCACCACGCCCGTGGTGACGCCAGACGCATCGTAGACGCCCGCACCGACATCGGCGCGGCGTCGGGCTCAGCTACCGGACCCGAAAGGTTGCGCCCACAGCGGCGCGAGGTCCGGTGTCATCGTGGCGACCACCGGCACACCCGCGTCGAGGAAGTTCTCCAGCGCCCGGCGCATGTGATCGGCGGAGGTGATCAACACCGCCTTGTGCAGCCCGAGCGCCTCCATCAGCCGCGCCGAGAACTCGGCGTTCTGCACCGTCGAACCCGCCTCGGTCTCGGCGTAGATCCGGTCTCGGGCCACCCCGCGCACATGCAGCCAGTCGGCCATGACCTGCGCCTCGGTGATGCCGTTGCGCGGGTTGCCCCCGGTGACGATCACCGGCGAATCCGGCGACATGAACGCCTGGACCAGCGCCGCGTGCAGCCGGTTGCTCAGCTCGGCGCGCATGGAACCGTCGGGCTGCAGGCCGTAGCCCAGCACGACGATGGCCGTCTCGGGTCCGTAGGTGTCGGGCAGCTCGATACCGGCCACTCCCGCAACGGAATTCGCGGCGCCGAGCACACCGTAGGTCAGGCCCCGCGATACCTCCGAGGCGATCCCGGCCAGCGGATCGGGGGCCGGGTCGGCGCTGGCGGGTGCCGCGGTGGCCACGACCCCGATCAGGGCGGCGGGCAGGACGAGAGCGGCAGCGCCGCGACGAAGAAACTGGTGAGTGAACAGCCAATCCACGGTGACCTCCCGAAGCTACGTCGCATCATGGTGACTGACGCGGGGCGGCCGCGCGGAGGTTTCTGAAATATCTACGGTTCGGACTGCGGATCGTCGGAGGGCGAACGCAAAAAGGCCCTCCAACCGAAGTTGGA
>NZ_JAQQFV010000040.1 GCF_029675105.1 Nocardia anocheti
CCGAAGAAACTTGATTCCCAGACCGAACCCGACCTAAACCGGTCGACGGTATCGAGGAGACCCCTTCGGATCGTTTGTCTTGCCTGGAAAGAACGTCTGTTCTTTCAGGACCCAATAGTGTGTCGGTATACCACCGCGACCAGCCACTTTGGACTGATCTAGTGCGATGAGGTTGTCAGTGTTCCACCCATGAGCACCGCCGGACTACATGTGAGTCCGAAACGGCTCTG
>NZ_JAQQFV010000041.1 GCF_029675105.1 Nocardia anocheti
CAGAGCCGTTTCGGACTCATATGTAGTCCGGCGGTGCTCATGGGTGGAACACTGACAAACTCATCGCATCAGGTGGAAGCAAAGTCTTTCACTGCGGTGGTATACCGACACACTATTGGGTCCTGAAAGAACACGCGTTCTTTCTAGGCAAGAACGACGAGACTGGTTCTTCAGTCATACCGCCGACTTTGGTCGGGCTGGTGCTGAGCCGAGAACGAGTTTT
>NZ_JAQQFV010000042.1 GCF_029675105.1 Nocardia anocheti
CGTTCGGGTTTGATTCTGGCCAAGCAGGAGTTCGCGAAGAAGTTGAACTCGGCGGTGTTCCCGGGTCAGCAGGGTGGTCCGTTGATGCATGTGATCGCGGCGAAGGCGGCGGCGTTCAAGATCGCCGCGAGCGAGGAGTTCAAGGATCGTCAGCAGCGGACGTTGTCGGGTTCGCGGATCCTGGCTGAGCGTTTGACCGGTGC
>NZ_JAQQFV010000005.1 GCF_029675105.1 Nocardia anocheti
CGCCCTGGCGGGTACGTCGGATACGGAGACGCTGCGTGGTCGGGTGTCGAAGTTGGCGCAGAGTGTCCCGCTCTACCAGGGCCTGGAGGACTGGCGCCTCCTCGGCTGATCCCCAGCCCGTTCGCTTGTCGGCCCTCTGCTTGATTCGATCAGGCAGAGGGCTGACGCGTCTTCGGAAGTCGGTCGGAGCACAGCTTCGTCCAACTATGACGCGATGCGTTATAGTTGGAAGGTGATCCAGTCCTTCAGGGGCAAGGAGGCTCAGAAGCTATGGACCGAGAGATCGGCACCCAAACTCGGCAGCGTTCAAAGGGCGGCGCTGAGGAAGTTGACGATGCTGCACGCGGCGACGCAGCTGGATGACCTGCGAGCGCCGCCGGCCAACCGGCTGGAGAAGCTCAAAGGTGACCGGGAGGGTCAGCACAGCATCCGAATCAACGACCAATGGCGGATCTGCTTCGTCTGGGAATCGGCGGGGCCACGTGACGTAGAGATCGTCGACTATCACTGAAAGGGAGAGTTTCATGGCTACGACAACTCCGCTGCCTCCGACTTCTCCCGGCGAGGTTCTCGCCGAAGAGTTCATGGAGCCGTTGGGCATCAGCCAGAACGCACTCGCGCGAGCTCTGGGCGTACCCCCGCGTCGGATCAATCAGATCGTTCACGGTCAGCGGGCTGTGACGCCGCGTACCGCACTGCTGCTGGCCAAGTATCTCGGAACCACCCCGGAGTTCTGGATCAACCTCCAGACGCACTTCGACCTGGTGCGGGAGCGTGAGGCCATCCGCGACCAGCTCGCCCGGATCGTCCCGAACCGGCTCATCGCCTGCTAGCTCGTCCGGCGGCTGGACAAGCCTTACGCCACCAAAGGCTTCAATGCCTGGCCTGCCAGGTCGAGGGTGCCGGGTTCGTGGCCGTTGGCGACCATGTTGACGATGACGCCGTCGATGCCGTGGTCGAGGACTCGGGTTTGGATCTGTTCGGCGACTTCGTCGGGGGTGCCGACGAATTGGCGGTCGGCGATGGTGGCGCGGCGTTCGGCTTCGGTGAGGGTGGACAGGTCGATGCCCTGGCGGGCGAGGATGTCGGCCTGGAGTTTGCGGGCGCGGTCGCCGTCGGTGTCGACGATGACGAAGGCGAGGAAGCTGGTGTCGAGGGTGGCCGGGTCGCGGTCGGCCTCGGCGCAGCGCTGCCGCAGGGCCTCGACCTTGCCGGGCAGTTCGGAGGCGTTGCAGATGATGTTGAGGTGGTCTGCGAACTGGGCGGCCAGCCGGAAGGTCTTCTTCTCGCCGCCTCCGCCGAGCAGGATCGGCAGATCGTCGCGGATGCGCGGCTCGTTGATCGCGTTCTCGGTGCGGTACCACTTGCCGGTGAAGGTGGGGCGTTCGCCGCGCAGCATGGGGGTGATGATCTGCAGCGCCTCGTCGAGCCGCTCGAAACGTTCGGTGAAAGTACCGAATTCGAACCCGTACTGCTGGTGCTCGAGCTCGAACCAGCCCGCCCCGATCCCTAGCACCGCGCGCCCGCCGCTCACCACGTCGAGCGTGCTCACGGTCTTGGCCAGCAGCGCCGGGTTGCGATAGGTGTTGCCGGTCACCAAGGCCGACAACTGGATTCGCTCGGTCGCCGTCGCCAGCCCCGACAGCGCCGAGTACGCCTCCAGCATCGGCTCGTCGGGTGCGCCGAGCAGCGGCAGTTGATAGAAGTGATCCATCACGAACGCGGCGTCGAACCCCGCCGCCTCCGCCGCCTTGGCCTGCGCGATCACGGTCGGAAACAACTCCCGCACCGACGCGGTGTTGCTGAAGGTGGGCATCTGATATCCGAGGCGAATGCTCATGCTCCGAGCGTATGAGTTGGAGTGCACTCCAAGTCAAGCGGGAATCACAGGTCGTCGGGAAGGATCCGGAATGCCTTCTCGGGAGTCAGCGGTTCGATCGCCCGGAAGTCGCGGCGGTCCAGCGTCAGGATGTCGACGGTCGCGTACTGTTCGGCCAGGCTGACATTGGTGGCATCGGTCAGGTCCAGTTTCAGTGCGAGATAGCGGTTCTGGACGCGGCGAGCGGTGCGAAACGTCTCCGCGGTGATGCCGGGGATCTCGACGCGGCCCTTGCTCTCCTGCGCGAGCAGCCAATCGTTGACCCCGTAGGCGACCTGGCGATTCAGGTTCCGCGTCACGATGTGTTCGATCTCGAGCATCACGAGCGGGGAAACCACGGTCAGGCCCGCCTGCTGCAGGGCCGACCGGGCGGCGGCGTGCTCCGGGTCCTGCGGGTTGAAGGCGGCGACCAGACCCGAGGTGTCGCCGATCAGGATCACTGCTCGGTACCGTCGACGACGGCGTTGTGGATCGTGTCGTGGATCTCGTCGTCGGAGATCGGGCGATCGAAGTCGAGCACCGGGATATCCCATTCCTCCTCCCACCTGCGCGTGCGGAGCGCGGCCAGGTGGAAGGCCTCGCGGAAGTACTCGGACTCGGGTCTGCCCTCGCGTGCGGCGGCTCGTTTGATCAGCTCGAGGTCGTGTTCGTCGACCATCACCGTCGTCTTCTTCAGCGCCATATGGTTATGGTACCCGCACCATAACCAGGCGCAGGGGTCATCGGGTGGCTTCGATCAGGGACGGGTAGTCGATGAGGTCGATGTCGTTGGCGGCGTTGTCGCCGTATTTCAGCATGAGGGTGAACAGGCGGGAGCTGATGAACCAGTTGCGGGCCTTGATGCCGAGGGCGGTTTTGGGGGCGAGGAAGCGGCCCGCGTTGGTGTTGCCCGCGATCTTGGCGTAGCGGCGCATGATGCGGTCGTAGGCGGCGAAGGCGGTGACGTGGTCGCCGTCGGCGGTGGCGAGTTCGCCCGCCAGGACGTAGGCGCCGACGATGGCGAGGCCGGTGCCGAAGCCCGCCAGGGTGTTGCCGTAGGCCGCGTCACCGACCAGGGCGACCCGGCCGCGGGTGTAGTGGCCGTCCATCCTGACCTGGCTGATCGAGTCGAGGAAGACGTCGTCGAATTCGGCCAGGTCGGCGAGCATGCGCGGGGTGTGCCAGCCCATGTCGGCGAAGGTGCGCTCGATGATCGCGCGCTGGGCGGCCGCGTCGTTGCGCGGGTAATCGAGTTCGGGCGAGGCGAACATGTACATCTGCTGGGCCTTGGAACCGCCGTCGATGGCGAGGCGTCCCGGCGTGTTGTGGGCGTAGCCGCGGGCGCGGTCGCGCGGGGTGGTCGCGTCGCTCCAGCGGCTCGCGCCCGCCACGCAGTAGTAGTGGCCGAGGTGGGTCACGTAGTCGGCCTCCGGACCGAAGGCCAGCGCGCGCACGCGTGAGTGGATGCCGTCGGCGCCCAGGACCAGGTCGAAGGTGCGCGGCGGCGCGTTCTCGAATTCGACGTGCACGCCCTCAGCGGTGTCGCGCAGGGCGGTGACGGTGTCGCCGAAGAGGTACTCGACCCGGTCGGCGGTGCGCTCGTAGACGACCTCGGCGAGGTCACCGCGCAGGATCTCCAGGTCGCCGCCGGTGAATTCGCCGCGCATCACGCCGAGCTCGTCGCCGTCGCGGTCGACGAAGACCAGGTCGGTGGTGCCGGTGCGACGGGCGCGCACGTCGTCGAGGACGCCCATCCGCTCGAGCACGGTGAGGTGGGTGCGGCCCTTGAAGTCGACGGCCTGACCGCCGGGGCGCAGCGCGGGTGCCCGCTCGACGACGGTGACGGTGAAGCCGTAGCGGTGCAGCCAGTAGGCCAGGGCCGGGCCCGCGATGCTGGCGCCGGAGATGAGAACGGTCTGGTCGCGCATGGTGTGCTCCTCGATGAGTATTTGTGTCCGGAGTAATCTGTATCCGGTGGACACGATTAAGAGTATGGTAGACACAGTTCCGCGTCAACCGGGAATCTCGAGAGGATCAGCCGATGCCGTCGCCGACCACCGTCGACCTGCTCTGGGGTGCGCCCCAGCGCCCCAAGCGCGGACCCAAGCCCGCCCTGACCCTCGACGGGATCGTCGCCGAGGCGATCGCGCTGGCCGACGCCGAAGGACTCGCGGCGCTGTCGATGCAGCGGCTCGCCGAACGGCTCGGCTTCACGAAGATGTCGTTGTACCGCTACGTGCCGGGCAAGGAGCAACTCACCGCCCTGATGGTGGACACCGCCATCGGCGCGCCGCCCGCGCTCGACTCATCCGGCTGGCGCGTCGGCCTGCGGACCTGGGCCGAAGCCATCTTCGCCCGCTATCGCGCGCACCCCTGGGCCATCGAACTCACCCTCGGCATCCGCCCGATCGGCCCCAACGAGATGGGCTGGACCGAGGCCGCGCTGCTCGCCCTGGCCGACACCGGCCTGGCCCCCGCCGAACAACTCGACACCATCGTGCTGGTCAACGGCCACGCTCGCAGCCTCGCCCAGCAGGTCGCCTCGGTGCGCGACGGCGACGCCGAGACCGAATTCGCCGAGCAGTTCACCGCCATGATGACCGCGGCGGGCGACCGTTTCCCCGCGGTCACCGCGGCCTTCACCGCCGAGGCCGTGGCCGGGCACGGCGACGCGTTCGACTACGGCGTCGAGCGCATCCTCGACGGGCTGGCGGTGCTCATCGACCAGCGCGCGGATCGGTAGCGCCGAAGTCTGGTCCGGGAGCCGCGAACGTCCTAGGCTCGCATCATGACCGACGAGCCGGAGCTGCCGGAGAGCGCTGTCACGGTGGTGCGCGAGTTCTTCGCCGCGCTCGAACTGAGCGCGGTGCCCGAAGCGCTGGAACTGGTGCATCCCGAGATCGTGTGGAAGAACACCGGGCTGCCCGATGTTCGCGGCATCGGCCGCGTCCGCCCGATCCTGAAGGGGCTCGGGCGCAAGCATCTGGGCTTCGCGGCCGACATGCACTACATCGCGCAGAACGCCAACGGTCTGGTCGTCACCGAACGCACCGACTACCTGCGCGGCGGACCGGTGCGCATCGCCTTCCCGGTGTCGGGCAACTTCGAACTCCGCGACGGCCTGATCGTGCTGTGGGACGACCACTTCGGCTGGGGCGACCTGCTGCGCGGCACCAAGGACGGCGTGCTGAACGCGGTGCGCCGCCGCTGATCAGGCGTGTTTGCGCAGGTAGTCCAGGTAGGTGGGGCGTAAGACGTCGGCGAGCTTGCCGTCACCGGCGTGCACGTAGTCGTCGAGCATGGGCAGCACGTATTTGATGTCGGCCTCGCTCTCGCCCAGATCGCCCGCCTCGGCCTGCGCGGCGGGAATGGCCTTGAGCAGATCCCACAGGAATTTCACGTCGCCGTGTCGCACGGCGGTCTTCACCGCGCGATCGTGCAGTTCCTTCGACGACAGCTTCTCCAGATCCTGGTCATCGGCCATGTCATCGACTCTAGCGCGCGGCGACACGCCTGTGCCGGGATCTACTGCGTCGGTGCTGGTTAACGACAAATTCACCGACGCGTCCGGCTGTCTGCCAGCGCTGCCGGGCGTTCGGCGGTAGCGTCGGTGGTGCGGGTTGCATCGGTGTGACTCGTACGGGAGGTTCTGACCGTGACTGAGCTATTCAGTGCGAGAGGGCCGGCACCCGGCCCTCGTGGCGGCTGACCAGCGCGTCGGCAGCCCACCAGGACGGACCGGTCCAGCGAGATCGTTCACGCGGTGCCGCGTGAACACCTAAGGAGCCCACCGTGACTGCTGCACGCTCCGTTTCCGGCCCCGCGATGCACACGGCCTCGAACTCCACGCACTCGAAGAAGGGGGAGCGCCCCTCGCGTTCCGGTCGTAAGACTTTCGTCGTCGATACCTCTGTCCTGCTGTCCGATCCCTGGGCGGTGACGCGCTTCGGTGAACACCGGGTGGTCCTGCCGCTGGTGGTCATCAGCGAACTCGAGGCCAAGCGGCACCACCACGAACTCGGCTGGTTCGCGCGCGAAGCGCTGCGCATGCTCGACGACCTGCGCGTGCAGCACGGCAGACTCGATCAGCCGCTGCCCATCGGCACCGAGGGCGGCACCATCCAGGTGGAACTCAATCACACCGACCCGTCGCTGCTGCCCGCCGGATTCCGTTCCGACACCAACGATTCCCGCATCCTGGCCTGCGCGCTGAACTTCGCCGCGGAGGGCGAGGACGTGATGCTGGTGTCCAAGGACATCCCGCTGCGCGTCAAGGCGAGCGCGGTCGGCCTGGCCGCCGACGAATACCACGCCCAGGACGTGGTGACCTCCGGCTGGAGCGGGATGGTCGAACTCGATGTCGCGGGCTCCCAGATCGACCAGCTCTACGCCGAATCGGTGATCGACCTCGACGAGGCGCGGGAACTGCCCTGCCACACCGGAATCCGGTTGCTCGGCAGCAGCTCCAGCGCGCTGGGCAGGGTCACCGCCGACAAGCGGGTGCAGCTGGTCCGCGAACGTGAGGCCTTCGGCCTGCACGGGCGCTCGGCCGAACAGCGCATCGCGCTGGATCTGCTACTCGACGAGAGCATCGGCATCGTGTCGATGGGTGGGCGCGCGGGAACCGGCAAGTCGGCGCTGGCGCTCACGGCCGGGCTCGAGGCGGTGCTCGAACGCCGCACCCAGCGCAAGGTGGTCGTGTTCCGGCCGCTCTACGCGGTGGGCGGGCAGGAACTGGGCTACCTGCCCGGTTCCGAGAGCGAGAAGATGGGCCCGTGGGCGCAGGCCGTCTTCGACACCCTCGACGGGCTGGCCAGCCGGGAGGTCATGGAGGAGGTGCTCAGTCGTGACATGCTCGAGGTGTTGCCGCTGACCCACATCCGCGGCCGCTCGCTGCACGATTCGTTCGTGATCGTCGACGAGGCGCAGTCGCTGGAACGCAATGTCCTGCTGACCGTGCTGAGCAGGCTGGGCACCGGCTCGCGGGTGGTGCTCACCCACGATGTCGCCCAGCGTGACAACCTGCGCGTCGGCAGGCACGACGGGGTCGCCGCGGTGATCGAGAAGCTCAAGGGTCATCCGCTGTTCGCCCACATCACCCTCACCCGCAGCGAACGCTCGCCGATCGCGGCACTGGTGACCGAGATGCTGGAGGAATACGGCCCCAACGCGTAACTCTGGCAATCGGGCCGCGTCGGCGGCCCGATCAGGCGTGAAAACGTCGAATGGTGGGTAATATCCGCGAAGACACCAATCCAGCAACGGCTCGGCGAACACAGTTCTGCCGGGCCGTTGCGGATGTCGGCCAGGCTCCATCCGGGGGCGTGCCCCCGGGGGGCCACTCGCGAGAGGATGGATATGAACCGCATCGCTCGACGTACTGCCACCGGAGGGGCCGCGGTGCTCGCCGCCGCCGGTCTGCTGCTCGCCACCGGCTGCAGCGACGACAACAAGGACAACGAGAACGACACGATGGCCTCGGTCACCTCGATGATCGGTGGCGGCTCGACCACCACCACCCGGGCGGCCGAGGGCACGACCACCACGGGCGAGGGCACCGAGACCACCTCCGGGATGACCACCACCTCCGGCACCGCCGCCGCGGGGGAGTCGACCACCATCTCCACCCCGGACGGCGACATCACCGTCTCCGGCGAGGTCTACAAGAAGTACGTCGCCGTGGGCGGGGCCACCAGCCCGCTCGGCGTGCCGGAGGAAGCCCAGGAATCGGGCCCCAACGGCGGCGAGTACCAGGACTTCGAGGGCGGCACCATCTACTGGAGCAGCGACTCCGGCGCCCACATCGTCTGGGGCGACATCCGCGAGGCGTGGGAGGAGAACGGCGGCGCCAACGGCACGCTGGGCTACCCGACCAGCGACGAGAAGGACATCCCCGGCGGCAAGCAGAGCGATTTCACCGGCGGCACCATCACCTGGGTCGGTGGCCAGACCACAGTCACGCCGAAATAATCTGTGTGCGGTCCCAGCGCGGGGACCGGGTTCGCCCTTGCGTCCCCGCGCTCGCGGCCGAGGTACTAGGTTGTCCTGGTGCAGAAAACTTTGACCGATCGTGAGCTGCTCGACGCGCTCGCGGGCGTGGTGGACACCAACCTCGACCGCCACATCGAGGCGGCCGAGGGCTGGCAGCCGCACGAGTTCGTGCCGTGGTCGGACGGGCGCAACTTCGCCTTCCTCGGTGGCACCGACTGGAACCCCGAGCAGGGCGAGCTCAGCGAGACCGCCGTCCTCGCGCTGACCGTGAGCGTGCTGGTCGCCGACAACCTGCCCTCGTATCACCGCGAGCTCGGCAAGCACCTGCGCACCGGCCCGTGGTGGCGCTGGGTGGGTCGCTGGACCGCCGAGGAGAACCGTCACGAGATCCTGATCCGCAACTACCTGATGGTGTCGCGGTCGGTGGACCCGGTGGCGCTCGAGCGGGCCCGCATGCAGCACATGACCGACGGCTTCAACCGTCCGCCGATGCACCTGATCGACGTGCTGGCCACCTGCGCGTTCGAAGAGGTCGCCGCGGGCATCCGGCACCGCAACACCGCCGCGCTCGGCGAGAACCCGGTGGTCACCGCGATCTCCGAGAAGATCGCCGTCGACGACGAGCTGCAGGCGGAGTTCTTCGCCACGCTGGTCTCGGCGGCGCTGGACCTGGTCCCCGACCAGGCCGTGCGCGCCATCGCCGACCGCGTCGCCGACTTCCGCGTGCCGCACGTGGAGCTGCCCGGTGGCGGTTCCAGCGACGAGGCGCTGGCGGCGGCGGGCATCTACGATCCCGCCAAGGAAGCGGAGCTGGTGTTCGCACCGCTGCTGCGCCGCTGGAACATCTTCACCCGCACCGACCTCGGCGAAGAAGGCGAAAAGGCCCGCGCGGAGCTCGCGCACCTGGCCTGATCCGGTCCTACGAGAGGCCGTCACCCGCTCGGGTGACGGCCTCTCGTCGTCTCAGTCGCGGTCGACGTTCGCCATGGCGAGCACGTCGAGGCGCTCGTCGAGCTCGGCCTCGGTCAGTTTGCCCGGGACCAGGCCGCGGTCGATGACGGTCTGGCGGATCGTCTTCTTCTCGCGCAGCGCCTGCTTGGCGACCGCGGCGGCCTCCTCGTAACCGATGGCGGAGTTGAGCGGGGTGACGATCGAGGGCGAGGACTCGGCCAGCGTGCGCAGGTGCTCCTCGTTGGCGACCAGCCCGACGACGCACTTGTCGGCGAACAGGCGGGAGACGTTGGCCAGCAGGCGGATCGATTCGAGCAGGTTGCGCGCCATCACCGGGATGTAGACATTGAGCTCGAAGGCGCCGCTCGCGCCGCCGAAGGCGATGGCCGCGTCGTTGCCGACGACCTGCACCGCCACCTGCGTGACCGCCTCGGGCAGAACGGGATTGACCTTGCCGGGCATGATCGAGCTGCCCGGCTGCAGGTCGGGCAGCTGCAGTTCGCCCAGGCCGGTCAGCGGGCCCGACCCCATCCAGCGGATATCGTTGGCGATCTTGGTCAGGCTCACCGCGATGGTGCGCAGGGCACCCGAAGCCTCCACCAGACCGTCGCGCGCCGCCTGGGCCTCGAAGTGGTCCTCGGACTCGCGCAGCGCGTCGATCCCGGTGGTGCGCACCAGTTCCGCCACGACCTTGGCGCCGAAACCGGCGGGCGCGTTGAGCCCGGTGCCCACCGCGGTGCCGCCGATCGGCAGCTCGCCCAGGCGCGGCAGGGTGGCCATGGCGCGTTCGATGCCCGCGGCGATCTGGCGGGTGTAGCCGCCGAATTCCTGGCCCAGGGTCACCGGCACGGCGTCCATCAAGTGGGTGCGGCCGGACTTCACCACGGTGCGCCACTGGGTGGACTTGTCGAGCAGGGCCAGCCGCAGGTGCTCTAGCGCGGGCACGAGCTCGGTGATGACGGCCTCGGTGGCGGCCAGATGGGTGGCGGTGGGGAAGGTGTCGTTGGACGACTGCGACATGTTCACGTCGTCGTTGGGATGCACGGTGACGCCGTCGCGCGCCGCGATCGAGGCGATCACCTCGTTGGCGTTCATGTTCGAGCTGGTGCCCGAACCGGTCTGGAAGACATCGATCGGGAACTGGTCGTCGTGGCGGCCCTGCGCGATCTCGTTGGCCGCGGCCACGATCGCGTCGGCCTTCACCGGGTCCAGCAGCCCCAGATCCTTGTTGACCTGCGCGCACGCGGCCTTGAGCAGCCCCAGCGCCCGGATCTGCGCCCGCTCCAGCCCACGCCCGCTGATCGGGAAGTTCTCCACCGCCCGCTGCGTCTGCGCCCGCCAGAGGGCATCCACGGGAACCCGGACCTCACCCATGGTGTCGTGCTCGATCCGGTACTGCGCGTCGTCATCAGCCATATCACGACCCTAGGACGAGAACGCCGCGAATGGGGTTGCCACGTCAGCGGAAAATCCCACACCGTCCCCAGGAATAGACCGAGCCCCGGGGCACGCTGCCTCGGGGCTCGGTTCCGCCTATGTCACGGCAGCGGCGGGTTCGCGCTGTCGTCGCCGTCGAAGTCGACCGAGGAGTACTCGCGGAGCTTGGTGAGGCGGTGGTAGGCGTCGATCATGCGGACCGTGCCGGACTTGGAGCGCATGACGATCGACTGGGTCGAGGCGCCGCCGCCGAAGTAGCGCACGCCGCGCAGCAGGTCGCCGTCGGTGACGCCGGTGGCGCAGAAGAAGACGTTCTCGCCCGCGACCAGGTCGGTGGTCGACAGGACGCGGTCCAGGTCGTGGCCCGCGTCGATGGCCTTCTGGCGCTCCTCGTCGTCCTTGGGGGCCAGCATGCCCTGCAGCTCGCCGCCCAGGCAGCGCAGCGCGGCGGCGGCGATGATGCCCTCGGGGGTGCCGCCGATGCCGACGAGGATGTCGACGCCGGACTCGGGGCGGGCCGCGGCGATGGCACCGGCGACGTCACCGTCGGAGATGAGCCGGATGCGCGCGCCCGCGTCGCGGGTCTGCTGGATGATCTCGGCGTGGCGGGGGCGGTCCAGGATGCAGACCGTCAGGTCCGAGACCGAGGACTGCTTGGCCTTGGCCACCCGGCGGATGTTCTCGCCGATGGGGGCGGTGATGTCGATCGAGCCCGCGGCATCCGGGCCGACGGCGATCTTGTGCATGTAGAACACCGCGGAGGGGTCGAACATGGCGCCGCGCTCGGCGACCGCGAGCACCGAGATGGCGCCGGGGGAGCCCTTCGACATCAGCGTGGTGCCGTCGATCGGGTCGACCGCGAAGTCGACCTCGGGGCCGGTCCCGTCGCCGACGGACTCGCCGTTGTAGAGCATCGGCGCCTCGTCCTTCTCACCCTCGCCGATGACGACGACGCCGCGCATGGAGACCGAGCTGACCAGCTGACGCATGGCGTCGACCGCCGCACCGTCGCCGCCTTCCTTGTCGCCACGGCCGACCCAGCGGCCCGCGGCCATCGCTCCTGCCTCGGTGACGCGGACCAGCTCGAGTGCGAGGTTGCGGTCGGGTGCCTCGCGGCGGCTGGGGGCGGGCGATGATGCCGTCATTGCGGGGTGCCTCCTTGGCGTTGGTGTTACGGGTGCATTGTCGCATTCGGAATCGGCACGCCCGTGCACGACCTCCCGCGCGGCCCCCTGGCGGTGCTGGTCAGGTGCCGAGTGGATACTGGTAGCCGTGGCCCAGCAGAAGCACCGGATCTTCAACGACTATCGCGATCTGTTCTGGTCGCTGATCCCGTTGGTGCTGATCGCCATCGTGCTGGCGGGTGCGGCGAGCCAGTGCACCGTCGCGACCAACGGCCCGACCCAGGGTCAGGTGCCGCATTTCGACGTCGACGCGGCGCTGACCGCCGACGCCAGGAGCATGCAGTTCCCGATCCGCAACCCGAAGGTGCCCCAGGACTGGGTCTCGAATTCCGGCAGCCGCGACACCGTGACCGCGGCCGGGGGCGGTCCGGTGAGCACCGTCGGCTACATCACCGCGCAGGGCACCTACATGCGCTACTCGCAGAGCAGCGCCTCGGAGGAAGCCCTCTCCCGCCACATCCTCGGCTCGCGCTATCCGACCGGCACGGTCGATGTCGGCGGCCACAAGTGGGTCGTCTACACCGAGCCCACCGAGGAAACCGCCTGGATCGCCGACTTCGGTGACGTGCGCGTCCTGATCACCGGCGCGGGTGACGAGGCCGCCTTCACCACCCTGGCCGAGGCGATCACCGCGGCCACGCCGCTGTCGAAGAAGTGATCCCGCCGCGCTGACCCGCTATTCGGCGGTGTCGAGATCGGCGCGCGACAGCGCGTCCTCGACGCGGCGGCGGGCACCGGCGAGGTGCTGTTCGCAGCGGGCCGCGAGCGCTTCGCCGCGTTCCCAGAGGGTGAGCGAGTCGTCGAGGTCCAGGCCGCCCTGTTCGAGCATCTTCACGACATTGATGAGTTCGTCGCGGGCGCGCTCGTAGCCGAAACCGGCGATCTCGGCGAGGGAGTCGGCGGCGGTGGTCTCGGAGCCGGTGTCGGCCACGGTCAGGTCCTCTTCTCGTCGGTGGTCTTCGGCGTCAGGCGCTGGGTGCCCAGGGCCGCGGCGGAGACGGCGCCGTCGGCGACCCGGATCCGCAGCTGGCTGCCCGCGGGGGCGTCCTCGATCGACCGGACGACATGGCGTTCGGGCCCGGCCACTCGCTGCACGACAGCGTAACCACGCGCCAGCGTGGCGGCCGGACCCACCGCCGTGAGTTTCTCGCGCAGGTACACGGTGGTGGTCGCTTCGGCGCGCAGTAGGTGGTCGATGCTGCGCTGGGCCGCGGTGCGCCAGCGTTCCAGCTCGTCGTGGCGGTGCCCGAGTTCGCGCAGCGGGTCGGCCAGGACCGGCCGTGAGCGCAACTGCGCCAGCGTGTGTTCCTCGCGTCGCACCCAGCCGCGCAGCGCGGCCGCCGCGCGTTCGCGCATCTCGCGCACCCCCGCCAGTTCGGCCGCGGCGTCGGGCACGATCCGCTTGGCGGCGTCGGTCGGGGTGGCCGCGCGCAGGTCGGCGACCAGGTCGAGCAGCGGGTTGTCGGGTTCGTGGCCGATGGCGCTGACGATCGGCGTGCGCGCGGTGGCGACCGCCCGGCACAGCGCCTCGTCGGAGAACGGCAGCAGATCCTCGGTGCTGCCGCCGCCACGGGCCAGCACGATCACCTCGACATCGGGGTCGCGATCCAGCTCGGCCAGCGCCTCCAGCATCTGCGGCACCGCCGTGGGCCCCTGCACCGCCGTGTTCCGGATGACGAAACGTACTGCGGGCCACCGCTGCTGGGCCACACTGAGCACGTCGCGTTCGGCCGCGCTCGCGCGCCCGGTGATCAGTCCGACGGTGCCCGGCAGGAACGGCAGTGGTCGCTTGAGTTTCGCGTCGAAGAGCCCTTCGGCGCCCAACAGTGCCTTGAGCCGCTCGATCCGGGCCAGCAGCTCACCGATGCCGACCGCTCGGATCTCGGTGACCCGCAACGAGATCGTGCCGCGTCCGGTGAAGAACTGCAGCTTGCCGTAGACCACCACCCGGCTGCCCTCGGTGAGCGGCACCGGCAGCCTGCGCAGCAGATCGGGATCACAGGTCAGCGACAGTGACATGTCTGCGGAGGTGTCGCGCAGCACCAGGAACGCCGTGCGCGTCCCCGGCCGCAGATTGATCTGGGTGACCTGCCCCTCCACCCAGATACTGCCCAGCCGCTCGATCCACTGCGCGACCTTCACGGCCACCGACCGCACCGGATACGGCTGCTCGGCCGAATTGGCCGGAGCACCCGCCTGCCCGCCCGCGCCACCCTCGGTAGTCATACGACAGGTATACGCGGCCCCACCGACACATCAAAAAGGCGGCCGCATCGGCGCCGAAGGCGCGGATCGCGGCCGCCTCGATTCTGGACTGACTGACGAAGAGAAGGAGCGAAGCGACTGAACGCAGGAGGGAAGAATCGAGGCCCCCCGGGCCGCGATCCCCGCGGCGCCAGCCGCCCATGTCACTGCGCTTGAACGGTGGCGATCCGGTTGGTCAGCATGGTGACGAACGGGGCGCGGGCGCGGGTCTGCTGCTCGAAGGCCAGCAGCTGGGCCAGCTCCTCCACGGTCAGCATCCGCAGCCGGGCGCGCAGCTGGGCCAGCGTCATCGACGGGTAGTCGTAGCGGATCGCGACCTCGGGGGCCTCGACCTCGGCGGGCTCGTCGGCGGCGGGTTCGTCGACGGTCTCGGTCTCGAGCAGCAGCAGCGTCGCGGGGGCGACCTCACCGTTGACGGGCGCGACCGGCGCTTCCTCGGTGAACAGGTCGAAGCGGCTGGCGTAGCCGTTGGTGGCCGCGGCGGGCTCGGGCGCGATGTCCTCGTCGAAGGTCGCCCACTCGGGCTGTTCCTGCGGTGCCGAGCCGAGGCGCTCGAACACGGCGTCACCCTTGAGCGCGAGGCTGGTGACGAACTGCTGCAGATGCATGGTGGTCTGCAACACGCGACTCAGGGCCGTGATGGGGAGATTCACAGCCGCGACCGGGAGCCGCCTGGTCTCTTCTAAGGCATATACGGCGGCACCGGCGGCGACCCGGGCCACGAACGGAGGTCGGAACATGGTCCCAGCCTGCCGCAAACGGTCTGTGATGCAAAGGTCCAGCCTGCCCGAATGTGACTTTCGCCCCTCGAACCGCCCGGATCGCGCCGTCCGCGCGCGTATACCCTGGGGGACATGACCTCGGCAATTCCCTTGAACGTCGGTATCGCGCGCTCGGCGGGCGCGACTGCTGCCGGTGGCAAGCGCGTGCTGCTGGCCGAGCCCCGTGGCTACTGCGCGGGCGTCGACCGTGCCGTCGAGACCGTGGAGAAGGCGCTGGACAAGCACGGCGCCCCCATCTATGTGCGCAAGGAGATCGTGCACAACCGGCACGTGGTGGAGACGCTACGTGAGCGCGGGGTGGTCTTCGTCGACGAGAACGACGAGGTGCCCGAGGGCGCGCTGGTGGTGTTCTCCGCGCACGGGGTGGCGCCGACCGTGCACGAGAGCGCGGCGGCCCGCAATCTGCGCACCATCGACGCCACCTGTCCGCTGGTCACCAAGGTGCACCAGGAGGCCAAGCGCTTCGCCCGCGACGACTACGACATCCTGCTGATCGGTCACGAGGGCCACGAGGAGGTCGAGGGGACCGCCGGTGAGGCGCCCGAGCACGTGCAACTCGTCGACGGCCCCGCCTCGGTGGACGCGGTGACCGTGCGCGATCCGGCCAAGGTGATCTGGCTGTCGCAGACCACCCTGTCGGTGGACGAGACCATGGAGACCGTCGAGCGGCTGCGCGAGCGCTTCCCGACCTTGCAGGACCCGCCCAGCGATGACATCTGCTACGCCACCTCCAACCGTCAGACCGCGGTCAAGGCGATGGCGCCGGAATGCGATCTGGTGATCGTGGTCGGTTCGCGCAATTCCTCGAACTCGGTGCGCCTGGTCGAGGTGGCGTTGGGCGCTGGCGCGCGGGCCGCGTATCTGGTCGACTACGCCCGCGAAATCGACCCGGCCTGGCTCGACGGTGTGCGGACCGTCGGCATCACCTCGGGCGCGTCGGTGCCGGAGATCCTGGTCACCGGGGTGCTCGACCTGCTCGCCGAGCACGGTTTCGGTGAGGTGCAGCCGGTGACCACGGCCAACGAGACCCTGGTGTTCGCCCTGCCGCGCGAGCTGCGCCCGTCGCGCAAGGACGCCGCGGCCAAGAGCTGACACCCGAGCAGAACAAACCCCCGCCGCGCAGGTCGCGGCGGGGGTTGTCGTCTGCTCAGCCCTTCTCGGGGCGGCGGCGTTCGGTGCGGGCCGAGTCGGCGCGGTCGCGGTAGCGCACATTCGGCTGCGGGTGCGGCGGGGCCTCACCACGTCGGCGTGGCACGCGGGCGGGTTCGGGCTCGCGGGCGCCGCGCGCGGCGCGGGGTTCCCGATTGCGGGCAGGGGCGGGGGCGCGCTTGGGGTCGCGCGGCTGACGGCGGGCCGGGCTGGCCATGTCGACCTCGGTGACCGGGTCGTCCAGGACGGCGGTGGCGCGCCGGGGACGTCGGCGAGCCTCGGCCGGGTCGGCGGCGGGCTCGGGACGGCGACGCTTGACCGGCTTGCGCTCCGGCGTGCGTTCGGCCTTGGGCTTGCGTTCGGGGCGCGGCTTGCGCTCGCCGCGCCGCTCGGTGGCCGGGCGCGCGGTCGCGGGGGCGCGCTTGGCCACGGCGATCCGGATACCGCCGATGAGCAGCACCAGCACGGTGGCCAGCATCATCGTCGGGAAGCGCTCCACCAGCGGGATGACCAGGTTCATCAGCACGTCTTTGATGGAGGTGGTGGCGCGTCCACCCAGGAGCTGGCAGGCCAGCGGCACCGCGAGGAACAGCAGCAGCGGCGGCATCACCATGGTGGCGAACAGCCCGCGCATGCGGACCGCGCACACGGCCAGCACGCAGCCGAAGACGTACAGCGCCGAGAACGTGCCGGTCGGGTAGGTCTCGCCGCCGAGCCCGTCGATCAGGAACCCCACCATCGTCGCGCCCGCGGCCAGCGCGATCGCGGCCCAGGCGGGGATGCCGGGCACCGAGGGCAGGATCGAACGTTGCGGCGCGGGCACCCGGGGTCGCGCACGTTGGGAAGCAGCCACCCTATGACACTAACTGCACATCGGCCCGGCGGGCGCTACGGCACGGAGAACTCAGACACGATCCTCCGCCTCGGCGAACGCGACGACGCGCGGTCTGGTCTCGGTGAGCCGGATTGCCGGAAGCTCCTGATCGGCGATCCCGAGGTCGTGCATCCGGCGCGCGGTGACCAGGACCCGCGACTCCACCGAGCCGACGGTGGCGTTGAAAGCGGCTACGGCCTTACCGAGATTCACGCCGAGGGTGTCGAGGTGTTCGGCCACTTTGCCGACCCGGGTGTAGAGCTCCTTGCCCAATTGCTGCACCGTTGCCATATCACGAGACAGCGCCTCCTGCCGCCAGCTGAACGCCACCGTGCGTAACAGCGCGATGAGTGTAGTGGGGGTTGCCAGGATCACGTTCCGGCCGAACGCGTACTCGAGCAGGCCCGCGTCGGTGGTCAGCGCCGCGTCGAGGAACGGGTCACCGGGGACGAACAGCACCACGAACTCCGGTGCCGGGTCGAACGCGGCCCAGTACGCCTTGTCGGCCAGCTGGTCGACGTGGGCGCGCAGTTGCTTGGCGTGTCGGGCCAGCAGTTGATCGCGACCGGACGGGTCGTCGGTGGTGGCGGCGTCGAGGTAGGCCGTGAAGGGGACTTTCGCGTCGACCACGATGTGTCTGCCTCCGGCCAGGCGTACCACCAGGTCGGGGCGCACCGCGCCGCGGTCGTCGCCGCCGTGGCGATGGACCTGGGTGTCGAAGTCGCAGTGCCTGGTCATCCCGGCCAGCTCGACGACGCGTTCGAGTTGGATCTCGCCCCAGCGCCCGCGGATCTGCGGTGCCCGCAGCGCCGCCACCAGTTGCCCGGTCTGATCGGAGAGCCGATGCGAGGTGCGCTGCATTCCGGCGACCTGCTCGCGCAGCCCCGAATACGCGTCGATCCGATGATGTTCGACCTGTCTGATCTGCTGTTCCAGCGCGCCGACCGCCGCCCGCAGCGGATCGACCAGCGCGCCGACCGCGGCCGAATGTCTGCGTGCCGCATCCTCGTTCGCCGCGTGCAGCGATTGTTGCAGCAACCGCTGGTTGTCCTCGGCCGCGGCGAGCCGCGCCTCGGCGGTGGCCGCGCGTTGCCCACCGCGGGCGGCACGGCTCAACCAGCCGAGACCGAACCCGGCACCGAAAACCAAGACGAGCGCGACGAGCATCGAAGCGGTCATAGCGGCGATAGTGCCCGAGGCCACCGACAAGTTCGCAATCGCCGGGCAACCCGGCGGGTCGCCACGCCGGTGAATCACACCGATGTAGTGCGTCGATTGAATCTTGTCGGGGGTGTGCCCTACGGTTCGCGGCATGCGGATCCTGCACACCTCCGACTGGCACATCGGGCGCACCTTTCACGGTGTCGACCTGCTGGCCGATCAGGCGCGCGTGCTGGCGGCCGTCGCCGACCTCGTCGCCGCCGAAGCGGTCGATGTCGTGGTGGTGCCGGGCGACATCTACGACCGCTCCATCCCCAGCGCCGACGCCATCTCCGTCTGCAACCGTGGTTTCGAGGCGATCCGGGCCGCGGGCGCGACGATCATCGCCACCTCGGGCAACCACGACTCACCCGCGCGACTCGGCGCGGGCGCCAGTTTCGCCGCCGCCGGTGGACTACATCTGTGCACCAGGGTCGCCGACGCCGACCGTCCCGTGCTGCTCGCCGACACCCACGGCGAGGTGGCCTTCTACGGCATCCCGTACCTGGAACCGGAGATCACCCGCGTCGAACTCGGTGTCCCGCAAGCCCGTTCGCACGCGGAGATCCTGGCCGCCGCGATGGCCCGGATCAATGCCGACCGCGCCGCCCGGCCCGGGGTGCGATCGGTGGTGCTCGCGCACGCGTTCGTCGTCGGTGGCGAGGCGACCGGCTCGGAGCGGTCCATCTCGGTGGGTGGGGTGGAAACCGTGCCCATGTCGGCCTTCGACGGCGTCGACTATGTGGCGCTGGGCCATCTGCACTCACCGCAGACGCTCGCGGAATCGGTGCGCTACAGCGGTTCTCCGCTGCCGTACTCGTTCGGCGAGAACTCCCATCGCAAGGCGGTCTGGATCGTCGACCTCGACGCGCGCGGCCTGGCGGACGTGCGCAGGCACGATCTCCCGCTGGTGCGTGGCCTGAGCAAGCTCACCGGCACCCTCGACGCGCTGCTCACCGCGGCCGAATTCGCCGCCGCCGAGGACCATTACGTGTCGGCGACACTCACCGACAGCAAGCGGCCGGTCGACCCCATGCGTCAATTACGCGAGCGGTTCCCACACGCGGTGCACGTGGAATGGGAACGCCCCGAGGGCAATCCGGAGCTGCGCTACCGCGAGCGCGTGCACGGGCGCCGCGATACCGAGGTGGCGGCGAGTTTCCTGACTGATGTTCGAGGTACGCCGAGCGAGGGGGAGATGGCATGGGTGGAGCGGGCACTGGCGGCCGCGGTCCGCGAGACCGAGTCGGTCCGGGTGGGCGGCGGCGACGACGGGCCCTCGGAGCTGACAGCGTGAGCGTCGACCCGTTCGGTGGTGCCGCATGAGGCTGCACCGGCTCGAACTCACCGCGTTCGGCCCGTTCGCCGAGACCACCGTGGTCGATTTCGACGCGCTCGGCGCCGACGGGCTCTTCCTGCTGCACGGGCACACCGGCGCGGGCAAGACCACCGTCCTCGACGCCATCGCCTTCGCCCTCTACGGGCGTGTCCCTGGTGCGCGCGGCGAGAGCAAACGCCTGCATTCCGACCATGCCGACGCCCAGACCCCGCCGCGCGTGAGCCTGGAGGCCACCCTCGGCTCCCGACGCCTGCGGCTCATCCGGACCCCCGAGTTCGAGCGCCCCAAGCTGCGTGGCACCGGCACCAGGATCGAACCGGCCAAGGCCACGCTGACCTGGCTCGACGGCAGCGGCGAGAACCTCTCGCGGATCACCGACATCGGCGACGAGGTGCTGCGCCTGCTCGGGATGAGCGCCGATCAGTTCTTCCAGGTCGTCCTGCTGCCCCAGGGCGATTTCGCGCGTTTCCTGCGCGCCGAGAACGAGGACCGCGAGAAGCTGCTCGAAAAGCTCTTCGACACCCAGCGTTTCGGCACCGCCGAGCACTGGCTGGCCGAGCGCCGCCGCGCCGCCGGTGCCGCGCTCGAGACGCACCGTCAGGGGATCGACCGCCTGATCACGATGGTCGGCATGGCCGGTGGCTACCAGGGGTCGGAATCGGTCGAAGTGCGCGATGCTGTGGTCTGGTCGCAGGAACTCCTGGCGACCGCGCGGGCCGAACTCGCCGACGCGACCACCGCCACCGACCTGCGCCGGAAGGAATCCGCCGAGGCCCGCACCGAAGCCGAGGAACAGCGCCGCCTGACCGACCTGCGTACCCGCCGATCCGCCGCCGAGGCCGAGCTGGCCGCCTACACCGCCGACGCCCCCCGCCGCGCGGCCCGGCAACACGAACTCGACCAGGCCCGTCGCGCCGAGCCCGTCGTCCACGCCATCGACGAGGCCCGCTCCACGGTCCGCACCCTCCGCCGCGCCGAATCCGCCACCCACACCGCCGCCACCACCCTCGCCGACCGCATCACCGCCCCCGAGGCCGCCGACATCAACGGCGTCGACCTGCTGACCGTCGTCCCTGAACTGACGGACGCACCAGGCGGAGTCGAGCGGTCCGGGCAGCCCGGCGCGCCGGGCGATGTCGTGGGTGATCTCGATGCCGCGATCAGTGTGTGGAACGGGCTGCTCGGTGTGCTCGCCGAGGTGCGAGGCGATGCGACTACCGCCGAGCAGTTGACCGCCGACGTGGCGGCGCACGAGCGGGAGGCCGCGCGGCTCGGCAGGCGGGCCGAGGAGTTGGCGAAGCGGCGCGGTGAACTGCCGGTCGCGCTGGCGTCGGCACAGGAGCAGTTGCGGGAGGCCACGGATGCGGCGGCCGCACTGCCCGGAATCCGCAACGAGCTGGCCAAATGGCAGGATTCGGCGGCCGCGGCGGTCGAGCTCGCCCGGCAGCGACCGGCGCTGGACCGGGCACAGGGGGAACTCGACATCGCGCGGCGCGCGCACCTCGATGCCCGCGAACGAGTGCTCGACCTGCGCGCCCGGCGGCTGGCCGGAATGGCCGCCGAACTCGCGGGAGCGCTCGCTCCTGGCGCGCCCTGCACGGTCTGCGGTTCGGCCGAGCACCCCGAACTCGCCCAGCCCACCGACGACGCGGTGTCCAAGGACGCCGAGGACGCGGCGGCCGCCGCCGAACAGTCGGCGGAGGCGGCCCGCGACCGCATCGCCGAACGAATCGGTGGCATCGAACGCGAGATCGAGGCGCTGACCGCCCGCGGCGGCGACACCGACCCCGTCGCCCTGGCCGACGCCGTGCGCGCCGCCACCCACCGCTTCGACGACACCGCCGACACCGCCGAACGCGTCCCGACCCTCACCGCCCGCGTGGACACCCTGCGCGCCGAGGAGACCCGCCTCAACGACGAGTCCCGCGATATCGACGCCCGCCTCGGCACCACCACCGCCACCATCACCGCCACCCGCACCCGCCTCGACGAACTCACCCAGCGCCTCCGCACCGCCGCGGGCGCCGACCACACCCTCGAAGCCCGCGTCACCCGCCTCGAATCCCTCGTCACCGCCGCCACCACCCTGCGCACCGCCCGCACCGACGAATCCACCGCCCGCGCCGCCGTCCGCCGCATCGCCACCCGCGTCGAAACCCTCGCCCGCGCAGCGGGTTTCATCCCCGAAGGTCTCGAGGAGCAACCGGCACCGTCGGCCGAGAGCGATACCGCGAACAGCCCGGCCAACGCCTCCGCGGGCGGTGCCAACGCCACCGAGGGTGGCACCACGTCCGTCGAGCCGGTGCGGTCGGAGTCGGCACCGGCCACCGAGGGCGCGATCCTCGACCCGTCCGAGAACGCGGCGTCGGCAACCACGCCAGCGCGGGCCGATCGCGCCGACGACAACGGAGCCGCGGCGTCTGCGAAACCCGTGCGCGCGGCGGTAACCGAGCCCGAATCACCCAGTCTGTTCGACCTTTTCGACGAGGACCCCGCCGAGGAAGCACCCACGGAATCGGACCCGCCCGCACCCCGCGACGACATCGCCCTCCTCACCGCCTACGCCCAGCTCGTCACCGCCGTCGCGCGCACCGCTCGGCAGCAGGCCGAGATCGATGCCGAGCTCACCGCCGCCGATCGGGCGCGGGCGCATGCCGAGGCCGTGCTCGCGGAACCGCAGATCAGGGCGGTGGCCGAGCAGGTGCCGGGTGACCTGGCCGAACTGGAACAGCGTTTCGCGCAGGCGCAGAGTGCGTTGAACGCGGCGGTGGCGGTGCAGTCGGCGGCGGCCGAGCGGGTGGCCCAGCTCGAGCAGTTGGGTACCCAGCTGTGGGGTGAGGTCGAGCGGATCGCGCCGGAGCAGCGGGCCTTCGATGAACTGGCCGGGCTGGCCGACGTGGTCGCGGGGCGGGGTGAGAACAGTCGTCGGATGTCGTTGCGGTCGTATGTGCTCGCCGCGCGCCTGGAGGAGGTCGCGGTCGCGGGCTCGTTGCGCCTGCGCCGGATGTCGGGCGGCCGCTATGAATTCGTGCACTCGGACAAGGCGGGCCCGCGCGGTCGTCGCGGTGGCCTCGGCCTCGACGTCCGCGACGACTACACCGGCGCCGTGCGCTCCGCCAAAACCCTGTCCGGCGGCGAAACCTTCATGGCCTCCCTCGCCCTCGCCCTCGGCCTGGCCGACGTGGTCGCCGCCGAATCCGGCGGCGTCGTCCTGGACACCCTGTTCATCGACGAGGGTTTCGGCAGCCTCGACGCCGATACCCTCGACGCGGTCATGGGCGTCCTGGACGAACTCCGCGCGGGCGGCCGCGTGGTCGGCGTGGTGAGCCACGTGGACGAAATGCGCCAACGCATCCCCAGCCGCCTCCACGTCCTGCGCGGCCGCACCGGCTCCCGCCTGGAAGCCACCGTCGCCTGACCCCAAGTACACCGGCCTGATCCCAGACCGGCCGCGGACCTGGCTAGGCCGCCACGGGCTCCGGTCGTGGCATCGGCGTGAACCCCGGCAACCACCGGTCCACGAACGGGATCATCAGCTGGATCAGCGGGCCGATGCCAAAGGCGTAGACCAGGGTGGCGATCCCGACGGTGCCGCCGAGGAACCAGCCGGTGGTCAGGACCGTGGCCTCGATCCCGGTGCGCACCGACCAGACCGGCCACCCGGTCCGCGCGACCAGTCCAGTCATCAGTCCATCGCGCGGGCCGGGACCCATTCCGGCGCCGATGTAGAGCACGGTCGCCGCCGCGTTGACGACCACCGCCAGCACCATGGCCACCCCCTGCCACCACAGCTGACGCACCTCGGGGATCAGCCACAGCCCCACGTCGACGGCGATCGCGATCACCACCACATTGCTCACGGTCCCCAGCCCCGGCCGCTGCCGCAGCGGAATCCAGGCCAGCAGCACCGCGATCCCGGTCAGCGCGGTGACCACGCCGAAACTCAACGGCACGTGCGTGGCGACGCCCTGATGGAAGACATCCCACGGATCGAGTCCGAGCCCGGCCCGGATCATCACCGCCATCGACGTCCCGTACAACCACAGCCCGGCATACAGGGCGACCAGACGACGAGTGAGCATGCCTCACAGCATCCGACGCCAACTGGACCTTCGGGAAGAGCCACTCATCGAATACTGGCCTGATCCACGAGGACCGCTCACCGCTCGTGCGCGAGCAACCACCGCTTCGCCTCGAGCCCCCACCGGAATCCACCGAGCTGCCCACCGATGCGCAGCACGCGATGGCACGGCACGAACAGCGCCGCCGCATTGCGCGCGCAGGCATTGGCCGCCGCCCGCGTGGCCGCCGGACGACCGGCCAGCCCGGCGAACTCGGTATAGGTCACCGGCTCCCCGGCGGGCACCTTGCGCAGGACGTCCCACGCGTGGGTGAGGAATTCTCCCGAGTGCTGGCGCACGGGGATCGGGTCGATCGCGGTGAGGTCACCGGCGTGGTACGCGAGCACGGCCTCGGTCACCGCGCCGAGCGAATCCCGCTGCCGCAGTTCGGTGGGCCGCAGGCTCGCGTGGACGACGGCGGTGAGTTCGCCGGGATCGCCGGTCCAGCCAGCGGCCAACACGGCCCCGTCCGCGTCGACGATCGCGGTGAACGGGCCGATCGGCGTCGCGACGGTGGCGACATCGGCGGAACGAGTGGGTGTGGTGGTCATGAGACTTCGCTTTCGATCGCGGGGAGGGCGGGGATGACGCCGCGCTCGACGAGCGCCGTCTTCCACAGATGCATGGACAGGTACGAGCGCCACGGCGCCCAACGGGTGGTGTGGTCGAGGTCGACTCCGGCCAGTAGCGCGCCTTGGCGCACCACGAGATCGGTGTCGAGCAGGATGTCGGGATCGGCGAGCAGCCGCATGGTGACGTAGTCGGCCGTCCACGGGCCGATCCCGGCCAGGGTGAGCAGGTCGCGGCGCAGGTCGGTGGCGGTGCGCCCGGCGTGCAGGGCCAGTTCGCCGTCGGCGATGGCCCGGGCCGCGGCGACGATCGCGGCGACCCGGCGCGCGGGTCCGGTGAGCACCTCGGCGCCGTGCTCGGCGATCGTCTCGGGGGTGGGGAACAGGCGCGGTGCCGGTCCGTCGATCCGCTCGCCGAGCGCGTCGACGAGCCGGGCGGTGTGGGTGGCCGCGGCGCGCACCGAGATCTGCTGACCGATCATGGTGCGCAGCAACAACTCCGGACCGTCCGGACAGCCGGGTACCCGGATGCCCGGCGACCAGCCGGGATGCCCGGCCCCGAGCGCCTCGTCGATCCCCAGCGGGTCCGCGTCGAGGTCGAGCAGATGCCGCACCCGCGCCACCGTCGGCGCCAGATCGCGCATATCGCGCAGCGCGAGTTCGGCGCGCACATGGCCGGGCCGCAGCGACAGCCGCACCGTCGCGTACCCGTGGGGGGTGCGCAGACTGCGCGTGTAGACGCCCTCGTCGAACAGTTCCATCCCCGGCACGGTGTGCGCGGACAGGAACCAGGTGAGCCAGGCGGTGTCGAGCGGCTCCCGATACGGCAGACGCAGGGTCAGCAGGCCGGGCACGGCCGGGGCGACGACATCGTTGCGTGGGGAGGCGCGCAGTTCGGCGCGCATCGTCGTCGGGCTGACGGCGAACACCTCGCGCACGGTGTCGTTGAACTGGCGGATGCTGGCGAACCCGGCCGCGAACGCGATATCCGACATCGGCATCTCGGTGGTCTGGATGAGCAGTCGCGCGGTGTGCGCGCGGTGCGCCCTGGCCAGCGCGAGCGGTCCGGCGCCGAGTTCGGTGGTGAGTACCCTGGTCAGCTGACGCTGCGAGTACCCCAGCGTCGCGGCCAGGCCGGGCACCCCGCCGCGTTCGACCACCCCGTCCCCGATCAGCCGCATGGCGCGCGCGGCGAGATCGGCGCGGACATTCCACAGCGGAGAGCCGGGCGCGGCGTCGGGCAGGCACCGGCGGCAGGCCCGGTAACCGGCCTGCTGGGCGGCCGCCGCGGTGGGTAAGAAGGAGACATTGGCCCGTTTGGGCGTGATCGCCGGGCACGAGGGCCTGCAGTAGATGCCGGTCGTGCGCACCGCGGTGAAGAACTGCCCGTCGAAGCGGGAGTCTCTGGTCGACACCGCGCGGTAGCAGCGTTCGAAGTCCAATGCCGTGATCGTCACGGGTTCCACAGTGTCAGCACGACGGCGCCGACGCTAGCGGAAATCGGCCACATACCCCCGACGGGGCGCGGGCCGGTGCGGGGCCGGTCAGCAGCAGCGATTGGTGGGGTTGCGGTCGGCTTCGGCGTAGCGTTCGCGCCAGTAGTCCCGTTCCGAGGCGATCGGCTCGCCCGGATGGGTGCGCGCGCGGTGTTCGACATACCGGCGGTAGTCCTGGCCGCCGTTGATCGCGCTGTACCACCAGGCGACCCCGCGTGCCGCCGACCGCGTCCACGCCCACCCGGCGCCGACCACCGATCCCAGGGACCGGCGGGCGGCGCCACGGGCGGCGCTCACGACACGTGCGCCGATCCGGGCGCGCTCACCTTGCCCTCGGCGATGAGCACATCCCACTCCTTCTGCACGTCCTTCTCCGCCGCCGTGGCCAGGAAGCCACTGGGCGAGAAGATCTTCGAGGGCTGCTCCTCGGACTCGGTGCTCGACACCGTGCCCGAACGGATCGCCTTGAGACACACGTACGCGCCGACCACGGTCACGATCAACACCAGCACCGCGAACACGATCGAGAGCGTGCCCTGGATGAAGGTGTTGCGAATGGCTGTCTCGACCTGCTCGGGCGTCTTGGCCGTCAGACAGCCCTTGCCCGCGTCCTTGGCCGCCTGGCACAGGCTGTGCTGCTTCCAGTAGCCGAGCTTGGGATCGTCGGAGAAGATCTTCTGCCAGGACGCGGTCATGGTGACGATGAGGTCCCAGACCAGCGGCACGCCCGGAATCCACGCCCACTTCCACTGCCCGCGTTTGACGATGATGGTGAGCACCACCGTCAGCGCGATCGCGGCGAGCAACTGGTTGGCGATGCCGAACAGCGGGAACAGTGCGTTGATGCCACCGAAGGGATCGTTGACGCCCATCAGCAGCACGCTGCCCCAGCCCGCCACCACCAGCAGCGAGCACACCCACGCGCCGACCCGCCAGGACGGATCCTTGAACTTGCGGAAGCCACCGCCGAAATTGCCCAGCGCGTCCGACACCAGGAACCGTGCCACGCGGGTGCCCGCGTCGATGGTGGTGAGGATGAACAGCGCCTCGAACATGATCGCGAAGTGGTACCAGAACGCCTTCATCGACTCGCCACCGAGGAACTGGTGGAACACCTCGGAGATGCCGACCGCCAATGTCGGGGCGCCACCGGTGCGCGAGATGACCGAGTTCTCGCCGACATCGGCGGCGGCGTCGGCGAACAGTTCCGGCGTGGCGGGCGGACCGCTCAGCCCCAGCGAATTGGTGTAGGCGGCGGCGGTTTCCGGGGTGTTGCCGGTGAGCCCGCCCGGCGCGTTCATGCCGAAGTACAGGTGCTGGTCGATGATCGAGGCGGTGATGATCGCCATCACCGCGACGAACGACTCCATCAGCATGCCGCCGTAGCCGATCATCCTGGCATTGGACTCCTTGGCCAGCAGCTTGGGCGTGGTGCCCGAGGAGACCAGCGCGTGGAAACCCGAGAGCGCGCCGCAGGCGATGGTGATGAACAGGAACGGGAACAGGCTGCCCGCGAACGCCGGACCCGTTCCGCTGTGCGCGAATTCCGAGACCGCGGGCGCCTTCAGCACCGGCATCGTGATCAGGATGCCCGCCGCCAGCAGCACGATCGTGCCGACCTTCATGAACGTCGACAGATAGTCGCGCGGCGCCAGCAGCAACCACACCGGCAGCACCGAGGCGAAGAAGCCGTAGGCGATCAGACACCAGGCGATGGTCGTGCGCGAGAGGGTGAACCAGTCGGTGCCCCACTCGGTTTCCGACACCATGCCACCGCCGACGATGGCCGCCAGCAGCAGCACGATGCCGATCGCGGAGACCTCACCGACCTTGCCCGGCCGCAGATACCGCAGGTACACGCCCATGAACAGGGCGATCGGGATCGTCATCGCGATGGAGAACACGCCCCACGGGCTCTCACCCAACGCGTTGACCACCACCAGCGCGAGCACCGCGAGCAGGATGGTCATGATGGCCAGGATCGCCACGATCGCGGCCACACCACCGACCGTGCCGAGCTCGTCGCGCGCCATCTGCCCGAGGCTGCGCCCCCGGCGCCGGGTCGAGGCCCACAGCACCAGATAGTCCTGCACCGCGCCCGCGAAGACCACGCCGACGATGATCCAGATGGTGCCCGGCAGATAGCCCATCTGCGCGGCCAGCACCGGACCCACCAGCGGTCCGGCGCCCGCGATGGCGGCGAAGTGGTGCCCGTAGAGCACCCGCCGGTCCATCGGCATGAAATCCTTGCCGTTGTCGTAGATCTCGGCGGGCGTGGCCACGTCGTCACGCGGCTTGGTGATCTTCCATTCGATGAACCGCGCGTAGAAGCGGTAGGCGATGATGTAGGTACAGACCGCCGCGATCACGATCCACACCGCGTTCACCGACTCGCCGCGCACGAAGGCCACGACGGTCCAGGCGATGGCGCCGAGCACGGCGATCCCCGCGAACACGGCCTTCTTGGCCGGGGTGATCGGCGTGCGGTCGACGAGACCGACCGGAGGAAGATCCGGCTCGGTCCGCAGATACTCGATGGTCGTCGCCATGGACTCACTCCTGATCGAACGCGTAGAGCCTCGGGTGGAACATCGACAAGGTAGCGGATCGACTCTCCGGATCGAGCGGGATCTCCGCCCTCGCGGCCAAGATGAAATTTTGTTCAGGGTTATTGGAGCGCTGGCGCGCTCGAGTTCGCGCCCCCTGGGGTCCCGTCGATCAGGCACCGTGGCTTGCTCCTTCGTCGCCTACGCCACGGCGCCTGATCGACGGGACGGGCGCGAACCGCCGACTTCGTCGGCGATCCCTCCTCGGGGTCGGGATTCTTTTGGTTGCGGATTGTTTTGTGTGCTGGACAGTGAATTCGGCTAAGTGTCTGTTGTGGATCACTGTGGCTGGTTCTGTGCTGGTCAGCGGGGTGTTGGTGGGGTTTGTTCTTGGCTCGGCGGAATTCTCCATAATTTCCTGTGCGCGGCCATGGGGTTGTTCGTGATCTGTTCGTGAGCTGTCCAGATGCGGTGGTACCGCGCCGATTTCACGGTGTTCGCGCCATAGGTTCGGGGCGGCTCATGGGCCGAATCCTTTTTCCTTCGGAAGGCAAGTCTTTATGCGAACTACCGGCGGCCGCAGACGCAGTGTGCATGCGGCAGTGATGATCGGCGTCAGCGCTCTGGCTGTCGCCATGTCCGGGGCGGGTGCCTCGGCGAATCCCACCCCCGAACCCACCGAGCAGGCGCTGGCCGAGATCATCGGCGCGGGGGCCATCGCGGGGCCCAGCGGCAGCGCGTCGGGGTCGGGGTGCAACTCGGGTTCGGGCACGGGCTCGGGCAACGGGTCCGGTGACTGCTACGGCGGCTCGGGCTCGAGCTCGGGGTCCGCGGGCGGCTACTCCAGCGACACCAAGGGCTGGGGGCCGCAGCAGTCGGCGTTCCTGCCCGCGTTCGCCTACGGCCTGGCCAACGGTGACGCGGCCCCGCCGGGCACCAACGACTGGAACTGCAAGCCGACCGCCGAACATCCCCGTCCGGTCCTGCTGATCCACGGCACCTGGATGAACGCCTACAATGGCTTCGCCTACATGAGCCAGCCGATCAAGGACGCCGGGTACTGCACCTTCACCTTCAACTACGGCCGCTCGAACCTGCTCGAGGGCGGCGGCCTGGGCTCGGTGCTGCCCGGCGTGATGGGCACCGGCTACATCCAGGACTCGGCCAAGCAGCTGGCCACCTTCGTCGACAAGGTGCTCGCCGCGACCGGCGCCGACGAGGTCGACCTGGTCGCCCACTCCCAGGGTGGGTCGATGTCGAACTGGTACACCAAGTACGAGGGCGGCGCGGCCAAGGTGAAGAACCTGATCACCTTCGGCGCCACCCACCACGGCACCTCGCTCGACGGCATCGGCGCGCTGGGCCGCATGATCAACAACCTCGGTATCGACATCCTCGGGTTCATCGAGATCTTCGTCGGTCACGCGGGTATCCAGCAGACCATCGGCTCGGACTTCGTCAACCAGCTCAACGCCAACGGCGACACCGTCCCCGGCGTCGACTACACCGTGGTCGGTAGCCGCTACGACGAGGTCACCAACCCCTACGACCTGACCTTCCTGAAGGCCGGTCCCGGTGCCACGGTCGACAACATCACCCTCCAGGACGGTTGCGAGCAGGACGTCTCCGACCACCTGACGATGATGTACTCGCCGCGAGCCCTGTCCATCGCGCTGCGCGCGCTGGATCCGGCCGCCAGCCCGAACCTGGTGTGCGAGTTCAACCCGTGGCTCGTGGGAGGGGGTGGTTCGCTGTAATTCTTCGCAACCGGACGGACGCGGTGGGTGGCTGGTGCAGCCGCCCACCGCTTCGTCATTCCCCGGTGTAGGTGCCGAAGCTCCAGAGGTTGCCCTCCGGGTCGGCGGCGCTGAAGCCGCGCGAGCCGTAGTCCTCGTCGCGCAGGCCGCGGATGATCCTCGCCCCCGCGGCGGTGGCGCGGGCGTGCAGGGCGTCGGGGTCGTCGGTGATCAGGTAGAGGGCGGCCGCGCCCGCGGGACGGCTGCCGAAGGGGGATTCGTCGCGGCCGGTGGAGCCGAACATGATGCCGCCGCCCGCGGGCCAGCGCAGTTCGCCGTGTTCGACGACCGACGGGTCGTCCTCCCTGGCGTAGACCGCGGTCTCGATGAAACCGAAGGCGGTGGTGAGGAATTCGATCATGGCGCGGGCGTCGTCGAAGGCCAGGCAGGGCCAGACGCCGGTCTTGGTGTTGGTGGTGGTGTCCATGGATTCAGCCTCGCGTGTCGGCGGCGTCCGGGTCTTGGACGGATGGAACCTCTTCCTCGCTCAGCCAAATGCTGGGGGAGCAGCCAGCCAGCTCGGTGAAGTCGCGGTCGAGGTGGGCCTGGTCGTAGTAGCCGCACGCGGCGGCGACCTGGGCGATGGAGACGAACGACGGGGTCGCCGCGAGCATCCGCCGGGCCCGCTCGAACCGGATGATCCGCGCCGCCAGTTTCGGGCTCGCGCCGAACTCGGCGCTGAACTTGCGGGTGAGGTGCTGACGACTCCACCCGATCCGCTCGGCCAGCGGGGTGATCTCGCAGGTGCCGCCGGTGCCGACGAGGGTGCGCCAGGCCCAGGTGAGTTCGGGTCCGGCCAGTGACCCGGTGCGGGCCGCCGCCGACAGCGCCCGGTCGCAGGCGGCGAAGCGGTCCGGCCACGCTGGACTCGACTGCACGGCGTCGGCGAGTTGGTCGCCCAGGTCCCGCTGGGCGTCGGTGCATTCGATCGAGAGGTCCCAGAGTTCGCTGGCGGGCATCCCGAACAGCACCCGGCTGCCCAGTGGTGTCAGCTCGATGGCGACACCCTCCTGGAAACCGGTGTGCGCGATCATCGCCGGTGACGCCTGCAAACCGCTCAACACGCAGCGATAGCTGCCCGGGGCCTGGTGCGGATCGGTCTGGGTGACCACGTCGATGGTCGGGCCGATCGCGACGATGAAGGTCATGTGCCGCGAGGGCAGGCCGCGATGCAGGCCGGGCGCGTAGCCCGCCATCCGATAGCCCACATACCGGTCGATGAACGCGGCCAGCACCGGCGCGGGGGCCGCGGTCACCACCTCGGTGGTCGCCTCCATGTCCGCCACGCTACGCCGGGACAGGACCGCGCGGCCAGGTCAAGGCCACGGGGGTGTGGGATGACGCACGCGTCCCGGCTACCCGAGCGGGGTAACCGTTTCGTGAAGGTGCTCTCCGCAGTGTCGCGGAGTCGGTGAGATTTCGCACTCACACGTCCATGGCCTGTGGAAACGCGCACTCGCCCGGTTAACGTTGCGCCTTCGCCCAAATCTGTAGGAGGTGTCATGCGGCGGGTTCAGTACGAGCGCAGCGGTGGTCCGGAGGCGTTCGAGGTCGTCGCGGCGGAGGTGCCGGTGCCCGGCGCCGGTGAGCTGCTGGTCCGGGTCGAGGCCGTCGGGGTCACGCTGTCGGCGATCCGACGGATCAGCGCGGTCGCGCAGGAGTCGCGCGCCGAGGTCGCCGGTGAGGTGGTCGCCGTCGGTGACGGGGTCGACGGCTACAGCGCCGGATACCGCGTCGTCGGCCTGTGTACCTCCGACGCCTACGCCGAATACGTCGTGCTGGCCGCCGACCAGGCCTCCGCCATCCCCGACGGCGCCTCCGCCGTGGACGCGGTCGCGCTCATGCGCAGCGGCCTGGTCGCCCTGGGCGCCCTCGACACCGCCGCCCCGCGCGAGGGCGAGACCGCCCTGATCACCGCCGCCTCCGGTGGCGTCGGCCACCTCGCGGTCCAGCTGGCCCGCGTGCGCGGCGCGGCCTGGGTCGTGGCCGCCGTCTCCGATCCCACCAAGGCCGATTTCGTGCGCGAACTCGGCGCCGACGAGGTGTTCACCTACGACCAGCTGCACTGCGGCAAGCAGGCCGACTACGCCCTCGACGGCGTCGGCGGCACCGGTCTCGGCGGCACCCTGGCCGGGCTGGCCGAGGGCGGCCGCGTGGTCACCTACGGCACCGGCGGCGGCCTCATCGACGCCGAAGACCTGCTCGCGGGCGGCAAGACCCTCACCGGCTTCCGCATCGGCCGCCTCGCCCAGCGCGACCCCGCCCGCTACGAGGACCTGCGCCAGGAGGTCTGGCAGTACTACGCCTCCGGCCTGCTGCACCCGGTCGTGCACGCGGAGTTCTCGCTCGACGACGCGGCCGCCGCGCACGCGGTCATCGAGCAGCGCGCCAACCTGGGCAAAGTCGTGCTGGTTCCGTAAAAAGAACCCACGCACCCCCGACCCCTGGGGAGGGGCCGTTCGCGGCCCGGCCCGCCGGTCAGGTGCCGCGGCGTAGGCGACGAAGGAGCAAGCCGCGGTACCTGACCGGCGGGCCCCAAGGGGGCCGCGAACACGCCGCGCCGCAGGTGCGGCAAAATAAACACAGTGAGCCTCACCCTCGGAATCGTCGGTCTGCCCAATGTCGGTAAGTCGACGCTCTTCAACGCGCTGACCAAGAACGACGTGCTGGCCGCGAACTACCCGTTCGCGACCATCGAGCCCAACGTCGGCGTCGTCCCGCTGCCCGACCAGCGGCTGAACAAGCTGGCCGAGATCTTCGGTTCCGAGAAGATCGTGCCCGCGGTGGTGTCGTTCGTCGACATCGCGGGCATCGTCAAGGGCGCCTCCGAGGGCGCGGGCCTGGGCAACAAGTTCCTGGCCAACATCCGTGAGGCCGACGCCATCTGCCAGGTGGTGCGCGTGTTCGCCGACGACGACGTGGTGCACGTCGACGGTCGCGTCGACCCCACCGCCGACATCGAGGTCATCGAGACCGAGCTCATCCTGGCCGATCTGCAGACCCTCGAGAAGGCCATCCCGCGCCTCGAGAAGGAAGCCAAGGTCAAGAAGGACCGCAAGCCGCTGCTCGACGCCGCGGTCGTGGCCCAGGACTTCCTCAACCAGGGCACCACCCTGTTCGCCGCGGGCAAGAAGATCGACGCCGACCTGCTGCGCGAACTCTCGCTGCTCACCGTCAAGCCCTTCCTCTACGTCTTCAACGCCGACGAATCGGTGCTCACCGACGAGGCCAAGGTCGCCGAACTGAAGGCCGCCGTCGCCCCCGCCGACGCCGTCTTCCTCGACGCCAAGGTCGAAGCCGAACTCCTGGAACTCGACGACGAGTCCGCCCTGGAACTCCTCGAGTCCATCGGCCAGACCGAACCCGGCCTGCACGCCCTGGCCCGCGCCGGTTTCCACACCCTCGGCCTGCAGACCTACCTCACCGCAGGCCCCAAGGAAGCCCGAGCCTGGACCATCCACCAGGGCGACACCGCCCCCAAGGCCGCGGGCGTCATCCACACCGACTTCGAACGCGGCTTCATCAAAGCCGAAATCGTCGCCTTCACCGACCTCGTCGAAACCGGCTCCATGTCCGCCGCCAAGGCCGCGGGCAAGGTCCGCATGGAAGGCAAGGATTACATCATGGCGGACGGCGACGTTGTCGAGTTCCGCTTCAACGTGTAATTCGTTGCGCCTGGGGTGAATTGAAGGAGCCCCAGGCGCATGAATTGCTTCAGAGGCGACACTGGGGCGTTCTTCGTCAGGATATCCCGCAGGACGACGGACTGAGAATTCATTCGTAGAGAAACGCAGTCAGTCCTGTGATCGCTCGGTCAGCCGCTGCTCGGTCGGGACGTGTTCTCGACCGTTGGCGAGCGAAGTACTCGGTCAGTAGCTCGCGATTGGTGCGCTGCCACGCCGCTGACAACTCCGCGACGCGGTCGCTGCCGAGAATCTCAGCCATTTCCTCGCCGAGGAGGTGGAGCGCAGCGACGTCTACGTCGATTTCCGCACGCAGGAGAAGGTCGGTGCGCGGCCCGTAGAGCGTGGCACGGATGTCCGCGTCCTCCTGATACCAGCTACCTGCGGTCGCGATATCGCCCGCATCCTTGTACTCGCCGTTGATCGACCTGTCGCACCAGGCCTTCAGCTTCAGCGCGGTGTAGCCGGCTGGTGTGGGAATCCGGACCCGGTGGTTGCTCGGCAATCGCAAAACCTCTGAATGGGAAAAGACTTCACGGAAGCCGAAGACGTCCAGTGTCTCCTTCCTGCCTGCTAGTACCGTCGTCCCGGCCGGGTCCTCGATCTCGCCGAACGGCACGATATCGACCGAGATACCGGCGATCGAATAGCGAATCTCGGTTCTTCCTGAGGGCGGAAATGTCGAGACGATCTGTCGGTACGCGGCGTCTCCATCAACCGCCACGCCGAGGTCGACATCGCTGGTCGAGCGGAGTACGTCGGCGCGTCCGAACGATGCGTGCAGCAAGTCGCGGCAGTGTGCGCCGACGACCATGATCGATGTGTCGGTTGCCCCTGAACCCGACACCAATGCGTCGACGACCCTGTCGACCAGACTCAGCGCCTGGGTGTCGATGCGCTGAGGGTCAAACAAGATGGTCCCTCCTCAGTGCCTCTGCTACGTCGATCTGTCGTGGCTCTCCCGAGGCGAGAAGATCCGCGTACACCATCAGTGACGGGACTGCTGATTCCGTGAAGATATCTTTCTCCTCTAGGGCGGATGCCCATGTCGGCGCATCCCAGAACTTTCGGCGGACCTCTATGTTCGGGTCACTTGACTTGCGCCAGCCGTTTTCAACAGCCTCGATCGGGTCGAAGTTCTTGACATAGATTGTGAGTGTCTGCGGTCGCCGGATCGTTTCGACAGCGGACTCACCACTCACCTCCCATCCCGGCGGTGGCGACCAATTCGTGATATCTCCCGTGAAGGATGTCTCACGGAGTTTCGAGATCAACGTGGTTCTGTACGCGGCAGCCCATAGATCGATGAGTTCGTCGCGCCGATGGAGGGATCGTCCGATTACGTAGTCGGACTCCTTCATGATCTCCAGTGTCGACTGTGTGATTCCCACCGATGTTCCGGCGGTGTCGGCGATCGTGCGAACCGGCCGGTTCACGAGATCTGGCCATGCAAGGAGGACGAACAGCACCTGCATTCGCTTCGCGCTGAACAGGTTGCCATCGGCAGATCCTCGCCCCCTTATCGGTGTGATGCGGGGGCGTCCACGAATGTCCACCAGGACCGGGTCGAAGTTCAGGTGGGCGTTTCCAGCGCAGTCGATGTAGTCGATACGTGCTGCACGAAGCGCATCGGCGGTCCGGCTGCTGACGTGGGGGCCTGCGACGAGTAGGCGATACGTCTCGTCGGGCCGCTCGATCTGCGACAGTGCCGACAGTGTGATGTGCGAAATCCATGCCATCCGATACTTCGCACGGAACCCGCCGCGGGCCAGTTCGACGATCGCGGTCGTCTCCGACTCCCAGCGCACCAACCTGAAATCGATCGCGATCGTCGCCAGGACGTCCGCCGCCATGCGCTCTACGTCGTCATGGCTTGTTCGATCAAACATGCTGTTCATCTTAATTGAACAGACATCAAAATTGAACACGACGCCGCGGAGGGCTGAGCCCGTAGAGCTGCGGGTTCTGGGCCTTACCATCAGGAGATGGCAGAGGACTGGCGGGTTGGCAGGGTTGATGACATTCGGTCGTTGATCAAGGCGGCGGAGCCGGATGTGGTCGAGGAGATGAAGTGGAAGAAGCCGTCCAATCCGGACGGGGTGCCCGCTTTTTCGCTCGATGGGTTGATCTGCACCCTGGAGATGTACAAGGGGAAGGTGAAGGTCAACTTCGCCAAGGGGTCGTCGGTGAGCGATCCGGCGGGGTTGTTCAATGCGAGTTTGCAGGCGCCGGTGGGGCGGTCGATCGATCTGCACGAGGACGATGAGCTCGATGCGGAGGCGTTCAAGGCGTTGATCAATGAGGCTGTGCGGGTCAATCGGTCGCGGTGAGGCGGGTTATTCGGGCAGTGTGAGGGTCCATAGGGCCACGCCGGTGTCCGTGCCGATGGCGAGGACGGTGCCGGTGGGGTCGACGGCGAGGGCGTTGCCGCCGGAGGTGGTGAACGGTGTGATCGGCTGGCGGGTTCGCGTGTCCCAGAGTTGAGTCTTGTCGCCGACTGCCGCGAGGGCGGTGCCGTCGGGGCTGAAGGTGACGGCGTTGTACGAGTTGGAGCGGCTGTCCTTCCAGGGGCTCACCTTCGTCGCGGTGATGTGCGCGTCGAGTTGCCAGAGCTGGATGTTTTCGCCCTCCACGGCGGCGAGCATGGTGCCGTCGGGGCTGAATGCGAGCGAGGTGATCGTGGCCTGATGGGCGAGCGGCTGGCCGATCGGCTGCTGGGCGGGGATGCTCCAGAATCGAACGGTCCGGTCGAAGCCGCCGGTGGCCAGCACGGTGCCGTCGGGGCTGAAGGCGATCGCTCGCACGGTGTCGCCGTGGCCGACCAGTTCTCCGGTGGGTTGTCCGGTGCGCGTGTTCCACAGGCGGACGACGGTGCCCGTCGTGCCCGCGGTGGCCAACAGTGAACTGTCCGGGCTGAACGCCGCCGTGTGCTGGTCGCCGCCGGTTAGTGGGGGTCCGACCGGTGTGCCGTCGCTCGTCCTGGCCATCGGCGCGCCGGAGTTCTGGAGTGCCACCACGGCGCCGTCGGGACTCCACGCGAGCACCGGTTTGTCGAATTCGCGGGTGATGTTCGTGGTCGCGACATCCCAGATCCGCCTGTCTCCGAAGATCTGTGAACCGTCCCGGCTGAACGAACAGTGCCTGACGCTGTCCCTGGTGGGGAGAGTGGTTCGGAAATCGGCTGTGGGCGTGCGCCTCGTCGGCGGTGTGGCGGCACTCGTCGACGGCGAGTCACGGTGCAGCAGAAGGGGGATCGTGGTTCCCGCGACGGCGATCGGCGCGATCACGGCCGCGCCGATGAGCACCTGTCTGCGGCCGATCTTGCGCGAGGATACGGCCGTATCGGGTTGTGCGCGAGTCAGTTCCGAGAACGCGGTCGCCAATTCGCCGCAGCTGGTGAACCGGTCGTCCGGATGCTTGGCGAGGGCGCGGGTGATCACCTCGTCCACGCCGTGGGGGAGGTCGGGCCGGGCCTGCGTGCAGCGCGGTGGGGTGGCCGTGAGATGTGCCGCGACCATCGTGGCCTGTTCGGTGCTCTCGAACGGCGTTCTGCCGGTGAGCAATTCGTAGAGCGAGCAGCCGAGTGAGTAGACATCGGCGCGTTGGTCGGCGGGTGAGCCGAGGAAACGCTCCGGCGCGGTGTAGGCGAAGCTGGCCATGATGCCCGACATCGTCAGCGTGTGGTCGGCGGCGCGGGCGATCCCGAAATCGGTGACCAGCGCGCGCTCGCGGCCGTCGGGCCCGACCTCGACGAGCATATTGGCGGGCTTCACATCGCGATGCAGCACGCCCGCGCGGTGCGCGTGATCGAGGCCCGCCGCGATATCGCTGATCAGCTGTGCCGCGCGGGCCAGGGGCAGCGGTCCCTGCTGCCGGACCAGAACCGAAGCGTCCTGTCCCACAACATATTTCATGGCGATCCACAGTCGCGGTTCGTCGGGTGAGCTGTGGTCGTACACCGGCACGATGTTGGGGTGCTCCAGGCTCGCCGCCAGCGTGGCTTCCCGTTCGAAATTCCGGCGCATCTTCGCGTCGCTGTCGGCCGTCTCCTCGAGGACTTTCAACGCCACGCGCCGGTCCATTCGAGGATGCCGGGCGAGATAGACCGCGCCCATCCCACCTGCGCCCAGCAGTCGTTCGATGACATAGCCACCGACCACCGTGCCCGGTGCCAACCTCACACATGCCTCCCCGGGCGTCGACGCCACGCCAGTCTGTCAACCCTCGGAGGCGGTGTCCAGCCGGGTCAGTGCAGCGATTCGGCGAGACCGATGAGGATTTTCTCCGGGCCACGGATGTAGCAGAGGCGGTAGACGTCTTCGTAGCGGATGACCTCGTCGCTGACGAGTTCGGCGCCGTGGGCGCGGAGGCGGGCGAGGGTGTCGTCGATGTCGTCGACCTCGAACATGACGCGCAGGTAGCCCAGGGAGTTGACGGGGGCGGTGCGGTGGTCGGCGATGACGGCCGGTTCGAGGAAGCGGGACAGTTCGAGGCGGCTGTGGCCGTCGGGGGTGCGCATCATCGCGATCTCGACGCGCTGGTGCCCCAGACCGGTGACGCGACCGGCCCACTCGCCCTCGACGGAACCCTGACCTTCGAGTTCCAGGCCGAGCTCGCGGAAGAATTCGATCGTCGCGGTGAGGTCTTCCACGACGATGCCGACGTTGTTCATCCTCACGGTCATGGCGCGAGTCTAGGGCGATGCGCGCTAGAAGGAGGAGAGAAGCCAGACGAAGAACACGGAGGTCAGCAGGGAGCTCGCGAGCGTCTGTCATATTCCCCCCTCGATGGTGATGCCGAGGGTAGCGGGCAGCACCTAGGTGGGGATTCTGTGCACCCTCGGGGGTCGGGTGCCAGCACTCGGGGATCTGCTGGTGGGGGCCGATTCGGCGCAGAGTTGTACGTGTCAACCACCCGGATCGGAGGCCATGATGTCGACCATCAGCACAATCGCCCGCACGGCGGAGCGGCGTGTCACGGTTTCGACCGACGATGGGGTGGAGCTGGCGGTGCGCGAGTACGGGCGGCGTGCGGCGGAGGTCACCATCGTGCTCATCCACGGGCACTGCCTGCGCAGCGAATCGTGGACCGACGTGCGCGACGTGCTGCTGCGCGACAATCCCGACGCGCGGGTGGTCTGCTACGACCATCGCGGCCACGGGTCTTCGGCGGCGTCGGACGGGCGGTCGTATCACCTCGAGCAGCTCGGTGCGGACCTGCGCGAGGTGCTCGACGCGGTCGCGCCGACCGGGCCGGTCGTGCTGGTCGGGCACTCGATGGGCGGGATGACCGTGCTGACCTACCTCGACCAGCATCGCGACGAGATCGGGACGCGCGTCGTCGGCGTCGGGCTCATCGCGACCGCCGCGAACGGGCTCGCCGACGCCGGGTTCGGGCGACTGCTGCGGCACCCGATCGTCGCCGGATTCCAGGCGGCCGTGCGGCGCGCGCCGCGGCTGATGCAGCGGGTCAAGCGGGTGGCGTGCACGGTGTTCGCGCCGGTCGTGCGGGCTGCGGAGTTCGGCGATCGGCAGGTCAGCCCCCGGGTGCTGGCGCTGGCCTACGCGATGCACAACGAGACGCCGATCGTCACCATGGCGAGTTTCCTGAGCGCCTTCATGACCTACGACCGCACCGATGTCCTGCCCGCGCTGTCGGCCATCCCGACCCTGATCCTGAGCGGCACGGCCGACCTGATGACGCCGCCTTCCCACTCGGTCGCCATGGCCGCCGCCGTCGACTACGCGGACTTCGTCCTTATCGAGGGCGCGGGCCACTCGGTCATCCTCGAACAACCCACCCGAGTCGCCGAGGCCATCACCCGCCTGGCCGACCGGGCGAGCGGTCATCGGGCGCGGAACGCGGTGCTGGCGGCGGCCTGACGACGTCACTCGGTAGGGCACGGGTCCGTCGGCGCGTCGTTTCGGTTCGGGAGGTCCGGGTAGACGCAGGATGAGGAGCTGCGTTCTCCCCAGTCGTAGACGAAGGGATTTCCCACGATGCCGATCAAGCCTGTCCGCCGTCTCGCCCGTACTCTGCTGGCCACCACGTTCGTCGCCGGGGGTGTGAACGGGTTGATGAATCCGAAACCCCGGGCGCAGGCCGCGTCCGCGCTGGCCGACAAGGGGCGTTCGGGGCTGCCCGACGCGCTCGCCGCGAAGGTGCCCGACGATCCGGGGCAGTGGGTGCGGATCAACTCGATGGTGCAGATCGCGGGTGGGTTGTTGCTGGCCAGCGGCCGCGCGCCGCGGCCCGCCGCGCTGGTGCTGGCGGCGACGGTGGTGCCGGGGACGGTCACCGAGCAGGACTTCTGGGCCGAACCGGACCCGGATCGGCGCGCGGTCAAACGCATCGGATTCCTGAAGGATCTCGGCCTGCTCGGCGGGCTGCTGATCACCGCCTCCGACACCGCGGGCAAGCCGTCGCTGGGGTGGCGGGCGCGCAAGGCGCTGGAACGCCACGACTCCAAGGCGGAGGGTGCCGCGCTCGTCGGCGCCGCCAAGCTGCGCGGGGCCCAGCTGGCCGATGCCGCGCAGGGACAGGGCGAACATCTCGCCGCGATCGCGCAGGAGCGGGGCGCGCAGCTCAGCGAGTTCGCCAAGGAGCGTGGACCGCAGGTCGCCGAGGTGGCCAAGGAACGCGGCCAGCAGCTCGGTGAGCTGGCTCGCGATCGAGGACCGCAGCTGGCCGACGCCGCCAAGGAACGGGGGCAGCAGCTGAGCGAACTGGCTCGGGACCGGGGCCCGCAGCTGGCCGAGGTGGCCAAAGAGCGCGGCGCGCACTGGGGCGAGCTCGCCCGCGAACGCGCGCCGCAGCTGGCCGAGGCCGCGAAGGAACGCGGTGCTCATCTCGCCGAGATCGCCAAGGACCGGGGGCCGGAGCTGGCCGAGGCCGCCCGTCAGCGGGGTACGGCCCTGGTCGAGGTCCTGCGCGAACGCGTGGACGCGGCCACCCAGCACGCGGAGCCCGCCCGCAAGACCCGCCGCTTCCGCTGACATCCACGCGCGAACGCCGGGGTGACGGAGATTCCGCACCCCGGCGTTCGCGCGTCTACGCGACGGCGAAGGTCGCGAACCCGGGCGTGGTGGTGCCGCCGCTGATCGAGGTGAGCATCAGCGCGATCTGTCCGGCGCCGGTCTCGATCGTGGCGCGGGGCGCGATGCCGTTGAGCCCGTCGGAGAGCTGGGCGTAGCCGGTCGCGCCGGTGGTCAGGTTGACCCAGTGGACCGGCGCGGACAGCAGGCAGCCCCACCCGCCCGCGTTCCCGCCGGTGATCACCGCCGATCCGGGCTGGTCGAGGACGACGGCGCAGCGGATCGGGGGAACGTCGAAACTGCCGTTCGGATTGCCGAAGGGCGCCGGATTCACCTGGAAGGGCACGACGACCGGGTCGGCGGCCGCGCCTCCGGTCGCCGAGAGCGTCGCGGCGACCACGATCGCCGCGCCGATGCCGATTCCGCGAACAACATTCATGACCGCCAACTCCTGTGCCACTGGGGAACCCGACCTGACGTGCCGAGCCTACGCTCCCGCGCTGCCCCGAGATCCGGTGTCTATCGGCCCTTGCCAGCGCGCGTCATGATGGGAAAGGCTCGCGCCCGTCACGCAATCCGGGCGAATCGGGCTCGGTGCCGAGTTGTGGCGTGAATACTGCATACTCGCAGTGATTTCCGAGAGTGGGTTCGAGGTTGATGTTGTCCGGTCGTGAAACGTCCAAGCCGTATGCCGTGCGGGTCGCCCTGGTGGGTGCCGCGCTGACGATCGGGCTGATCGGGGCGGCGGCGCCCGCCTCGGCCGTGCCGGGAACGGGCTCGGCGACCGGGTCGGCCACCGGCTCGGCGAATCTGGCCACCGGGTCGGCGCAGCTCGCGACCGGTTCGGCGCAGGCCTCGGCGGCCGCGGCCGATTCCTATTTCACCTGGCAGTCGGCCCAGTTCCTGCAGAAGGCGCTGCAGCTGCTGCTCGCTGTCGGCCCGAATCGGTAGCGGTCACTTCCACGCCTGCTGCCAGCGTTCGGCGGCCCAGTCCCGCACGCCGGGGCTGACCAGGATCGCGGGCAGCAGGATCGCGAAGCCGAGCACCAGCACGGCCAGTCGCAGCCAGACGCTCAGCTCGATCACCGCGCGCACCAGCGCGGGCAGCACGCACAGTCCGGCGAGAACCACCAGGACGATCGCCGCGAGGTTGCGGCCCGGCCCCGCGATCAGGGCCGCGCAGGTGCCGAAGCACAGGCCCAGGACCAATCCGCCGACACCGACGAAGTAGTTGTCCCATGCGAGCCAGCTCGGACGCGCGGACCGGTGAGTGATCACGCGCGGCAGCCTAGCGCGCTAGCCGTCGGTGTGCGGCGGTCTCGGCCACGGGTTGCGCTCGATCTGTTCGACCGAGCGATTGAACTTGCGCATCAGCCTGCTCAGTTCGCTGATGTCGGCGGCGTCCCAGTCGGCGACGACGATGCCGATCCCGTCGGCGCGATGCTTGCGGTCGGCGGCCAGCGCGGCCCTGCCCTCGGCGGTCGCGCGGATCTTGCGGGCCAGCCCGCCCTCGGGGTCGGGCACCCGTTCCACCAGCTCCTGTTTGAGCATCGCGCCCACCTGCCGGTTGATGGTGGAGATGTCGAGCTGGAAAGCCTCCGACAACTCCTTGAGGCTGAGCGGTTCGCCCAGGTCGAGGCGGGTGAGGATGAGGAATGCCGAGCGGTCGAGCTGGAAGCCGGGGCGGCGCCGCGAGGTCGTCGGGAAGTGCCGGGAGATCAGGTTCAGCTCGAAAACCAGGCGGGCGAACGGGGTGTCGTCGGCGGGGCCGGAATCGGACATGTGCCCACTATGTCGCGTGATTCACCCGAAACCAAATTGTGTAGTATGCACATGCTGTGTACGGTGCATATTCGTGTCCGTAACTACCGCCGACGTCTCCTCGGCCACCCCCGAAACTCGCCGGATCACCCCGGCGGTGCTCATCGCGGTGCTCAGCACGGTCGGCGTCGTCGTGTCGCTGATGCAGACGCTGGTCATCCCGATCATCCCCTCGCTGCCCACCCTGCTGAGCACCTCGGCGTCCAACGCCTCCTGGGTGATCACCGCGACGCTGCTGGCGGGCGCGGTCTCCACGCCGATCTCCGGCAAGCTCGGCGACATGTTCGGCAAGCGCCTGGTGCTGGTGGTGAACCTCGGGTTCATGATCGTCGGCTCGGTGGTCTGCGCGAGCTTCTCCTCGCTGGTGCCCGAGATCGTCGGCCGGTCGCTGCAGGGCGCGGCGGTGGGCGCGATCCCGCTGGGTATCAGCATCATGCGCGACGAACTGCCCCCGGCCAAGGTCGGCGGCGCGATGGCGGTGATGAGCGCGACGCTCGGTGTCGGCGGTGCCATCGGCCTGCCCTTCGCCGCGGTGATCGCGCAGAACGCCGACTGGCACATGCTCTTCTGGACCGCGGCGGGTCTTGGCATCGTCTGCGCGGTGCTGGTGTTCGTGTTCGTGCCCGAATCGCCGGTGCGCACGCCCGCCAAGTTCGATTTCGGTGGGGCGCTGGGTCTGTCGATCGCGCTGCTGACGCTGCTGATCGCCATCACCAAGGGCGCGGACTGGGGCTGGGCCAGCGCTTCGATCCTGGGTCTGTTCGCGGCGTCGCTGGTGAGCTTCCTGCTCTGGGGTTTCTACGAACTGCGCCAGAGCGCGCCGCTGGTCGACCTGCGGGTCTCGGCGCGTCCGCGCGTGCTGTTCACCAATATGGCCTCGATCGCCGTCGGCTTCGCGCTCTACGGCATGTCGCTGACCTTCCCACAGCTGCTCATGGCCCCCGAGGCGACCGGTTACGGCTTCGGGCTGTCGATGGTGGTCGCGGGTCTGGCGATGGCGCCGACCGGGCTGGTCATGATGCTGCTCTCGCCGGTCTCGGCGCGGCTGTCGGCCGCGAAGGGGCCCAAGCTCACCCTGGCGCTGGGCTCGGCCGTGATCGGTATCGGGTACCTGTGCGCGGTGCTGATGATGGACAGCGTCTGGCAGATCATGCTGGCCTCGGTGATCGTCGCCGGTGGTGTGGGCTTGGCCTACGCGGCCATGCCCGCGCTGATCATGGGCGCGGTGCCGATCACCGAGACCGCGGCGGCCAACGGCCTGAACTCGCTGATGCGCTCGATCGGCACCTCGACCTCGGCCGCGGTGATGGGCGTGGTGCTCGCGCACATGACCATGCAGCTCGGCCCGCACGTGCTGCCGTCTCGCGAGGGCTTCCACACCGCGTTCTTCATCGCGATGGCCGGTGCGGTGGTCGCGATCGCGCTCACCGCCTGCATCCCGATGCGCAAGGCCGACTAGCGCGGGTCCGGCACCGGGGAGAACACCACCAGCGCCCATTCCCGGCGCGGAATGGTGTAGTCGAGGACGTGCATGGTCATGGTGACCGACTCGCCCGTCTCCGGATGCCGGACGCGCTGCACCGGACGGTCCAGATGGGTGGGCGCGTCCGGTTCGGTCGTCCAGAACTCGGTCCACTCCTCGGCCTGGGAGCAGGTCGCGACCAATTCGTCGATCCGGCGCTGCGGCACCACACCCGGGCTCATCACCCGGAACCCGTAGACGCACAGGTGCACCTGCTTGTGCCAGTCCAGCATCGCCACCCGCGACCGGGGGTCGAGCATCATCCACTCGAGCAGGGTGGTGCCCGCGTGCAGGCCGGGGAAGTGCCGCTCCCAGGCCGCGTTGGCGGCCACGATGTCGAAGGACGAGTACACCTGCAGGCTGGCCGGGTAGGGCAGGGAGTTCAGCAGGTCCAGGTCGGCGGCGGGCACGGTGCCGGTGTCGGGCACCGAACTGTCGTAGCGGTCGGCGTAGGACAGCGACACCAGGTGGTCGCGGAACAGGTCGGGCACCTCGAGCACGTCGAACAGGGCGTTGAGCGTCTCCACGGTGGGGGTGCGGGTGCCCTGTTCGATCTTCTGGATGAGCGCGGGGGAGATGCCCGCGGCGGCGCTGAGCGCGGTGCGGGTCAGCCCCGCCGACTCGCGGCGCTCGCGCAGGTAGCGCGCGATCGAGGCGTGCGGGTCGTCCTTCACATGTCACTCCTTCTCCGCGCGGCGTGCGGCGCCACGGTGACCAGCGACCAGGGTCGGCGCGGCAAGGTGAACTCCAGATTGTGCAGGGCCGAGCGCGTCGGCTCGCCGGTCTCGGGGTGGCGCAGCAGCAACTCCGGAGCGTCGGCGTTGTCGGGGATGTCCGGGGCCGTCGTCCACAGTCGGGTCCACACGGCGGCGCGCGAGCACGAGTCGACGATGGCGTCGATGCGTTTCTGCGGCACCACGCCGGGCGCGGTCACCCGGAAGCTGTAGACGAACAGGTGGATCTGGCGCTCCCAGTCCAGCACCACTTCCGGAGCCGCCGGGTCCAGCAACATCCACTCCAGCAGCGTCGTTCCCGCCACCATGCCGGGGAACTGCCGGTCCCAGCCGGGATTGGTGGCCAGGATGTCGGAGGTGGGATACACCAGCAGGCAGGCGGGCTGGGTGAGGTTGTCCAACAGGGTGAGATCCGCCTCGGGGACCTCCGGTGCGAGGGCCGGGGCGGGCGCGTCGTAGCGCGGGGACAGCGACAGCGACACCAGGTGCTCGCGGAACAGATCGGGCACGTCGAGTGCCTCGAACAGCGAGGTCAGCGCCTCGAGCGTGGGGACGCGGGTGCCCTGCTCGATCTTCTGCACGAGCGCGGGGGAGATCCCGGCGCGGGCGCCGAGCGCGGCTCTGGTCAGGCCCGCCGACTCCCGGCGTTCGCGCAGGAATCGCGCCACCGGTGCGTGCGGGTCTTCCACGCCACGTTCCTCCGCTGCGTCGATGGGACAAATTGGGACAGTCGTCTAGCTTGACCGACAGTAAAGCGTTCGCAAAAATTCTCACAGCCGGGCGGGACACCGCACGGCTACCAGTCCAGCATCATCGGGCGCCGCGCGTCGGCGTCCACGCTGGTCCGGTCAGTGTGTTCCGGAGCGGTACGTGTTCGAAACCACGTCCGCGCCCCCGTGCGCGGATGTCGCCGGAGGGGATGGCACGCACGCTTGCTGCGCGCCGAGAGCGCGGTTTGTCGAGCCGACGCCCGGGTGGCGCAGGGGTCCACCCGGTGGTCGTGCTCCCGCCCGGCCCGCTCCGGAGCACACCGACCGGTTTCCCTCAGGGGGAACCCACGGCGCCTCCGGTTCGTCTTAGAGTGCACAGGCACAACGAAAGCGGGGGGCGATGACGCAACTTCAGACCGAACCCACCGGCCGCGTCGGCCGCTGGATGCTCGGTATCTCCGGACTGCTGGCGGCCACGGCCGTGATCGTCGGCGGACTGGTGTGGTGGCAGCACGACTGGGGCGAGCCGTTCCCGTCGCTGGACACCGAACACCTCGACGATCAGCAGATCGCGCTGGTGGAGGTGCTGCGGCGCGAATACGAGCAGCCCGGTGACGGCCGCAAATACGCCGAGGGCGTCGAGGAGGCGTGGTGCGCCGACTTCGTCAGCTGGACCATGCGCGAGGCGGGCAGGCCGCTGGCCAACCCGAACTCCGGGGCCTGGCGCATCCCGGGCGTCTACACGCTGCAGGAGTACTACCAGCAGGTCGGCCGGTTCACCCGTAACGACGTCGGCTACCGGCCGCGCACCGGTGACGTGGTGCTCTACGGCCCGGACAGTCCCTTGGGTCAGCACACCAACATCGTGCTGGAGTCCGACGGCGAGACCATCACCACCATCGGTGGCAACGAACTGGGCGGTATTCGGGTCCGCACCATCACCCTGGCCGAAACCAACGATCTGGTCGGCTATGGACGTTTCTGAAATCGATTGTCGCTCAAGACAACTGCTGTGAACCTGGACGGCGGTGCCACGCGGGTGCCCGTACCATGGACAGTGCGGCGCCCGGCAGCGCCGCCGATGGCTCCTCCGTCCTGCTTCCCCCTCATCGGCAGGACGGAGGAGTTGTTACGGTGTCGGATGTGCATGCGCAGGTGACCGATGAGGCCCGTCGAGACCCGACGTGGATCGATTACGCCGATTTCGGCGAGCGCTTCGTCACCTACGCGGTGACCGAGGACCGCATCGCCGCCGCCGTGGCCGGGATGACCGGGCGCGGGGTGCAGATCGGCCCGTTCTCGCTGGGTCCGGCCGGGCTGGCCGGGTTCGCCGCCGAGGGCACGCTGGGCACCCCGGTGGTCACCCGCACACCCGGTGACGCGCTCAGCTTCGGCGTGAAGATCCCGCTGACCTTGGCCGTCAACCTGGTGCTGGGCGGCCGCAAACTGGGCCTGGCCGCCGTGGTCGAGATCGGCCTGACCCTGCACGCCCGCACCGCTGCGCCCCTGCTGGTGGTGATCGACGTGGCCCCGGTGACCGCGCGGGACGTGAGCTTCACCCTGCGCGCCGAAGCCGTCGACAGTGCCTGGGAGATGCTGCTCGACCCCATCGCGGGCCTGGTCCAGCGCGAGGTCGCGGGCCGGGTGAACGCCATCGTCGGTGACCCGAAGGTGCGCTCCGAGCGCGTCTTCGACATCGAGGCCATCCTCGACGGCTACCGCTCGCCGCACCGCAACGACACCGTCTTCGAGTGGATCGACTACCGCGAGTTCGGCCTGCGCTTCTTCACCACCATCGTCACCCGCGAGCGCGTGCACGGCGTGGTCGGCCAGATGGCGGGCAGCCCGATCGAGGTCGGCCCGCTCTCGGAGGGCCCCCGTGGCGCCGCCACGGTGACGGTGCGCGGCGCGATCGAGGAGCCACGCGTGCTCGACCGAGGCACCGGCGCACCCGGTGACCTGCGCGTCTTCGACATGGTGCTGCCGGTGGGCCTCGACATCACAGTCGACGTGCTCAAGGCCAACCACTACCGCGCCGACCTGCGGATTCCGCTGGTCCTCACGGCCAGGGCCGCCGAGCCGCTACAGATCGTCATCGATGTGCCGCCGCCCGCGGTCGAGGACATCTCGATGGAGTTCCGGGCCAAGGGTTTGCGCGCGGCAACGCTGGCGCGCCTCGCCGGGATCAAGAAGCAGATCATCTCCCAGGTCGTCGCGGTGGTGAGTACCGAGCTGGCCGATCCGAGCGGCCGGACCATCGACGTGGGCGCGGCGATCGACGGCGCCACCTGACACCCGTGTGACTCGTGGGGTGAATGTGGCCGTTGGTTCTGGCGGTTCCCCTGTGGTTGTGGTGCAATGAGGCGACGTTCGAGGCTGCGTGAAGGAGTCCTGCGATGCGTTCCACCTCTGTGAATCGGCGGGAGTTCTTCGGATTCGCCGCCGCCGCGGCCACCGTGGGGATGGGCCTGGCCGCCGCCCCCGCCGCCGCCCGGTCCTTCGGCACCATGGTCGACTACGCGGCGGGCGTGCCCTCGGCCTCGGCCATCCGCGCCGCCGGACACATCGGCGTGATCCGCTACGTCTCCGATCGCAGGCCCGGCGCCGAGTGGATGGAAGGCAAGCCGCTGCGGGCCGCCGAGGTGGAGGATTTGTGGTCGGAGGGCCTGTCGATCGTGTCGAACTACCAGTTCGGCAAGGGCCCCACCGCCGACTGGCGCGGCGGCCGCGAGGCGGGCAAACGCCACGCCGAGCGCGGCTGGCAGCTGCACAGTGCCGCAGGCGGCCCCGATTCCGCCCCGATCTACGCCTCGATCGACGACAACCCCGACGAGGACGAGTTCGACGAGATGATCGCCCCCTACATCGAGGGCTGGGAATCGGTCCTCGGCCACGACCTCGTCGGCATCTACGCCAACACCCCCACCATCGACCGCGCCCTGGACGCGGGCCTGTCTTCCTGGTTCTGGCAGCACAATTGGGGCACCCCGCGCGGCTACGTGCACCCGCGAGCACAACTGCACCAGTTCGAGATCGACAAGCGCAGCATCGACGGCGTCGGCGTCGATCTGAACCGGGTACTGGCCTCCGACTACGGCCAGTGGTGAACCACTAGGTCTGACTGTGCCGCGTCGGCGCGAGCCGCAACTCGGGCTCGTCGTCGGGCACCACACGCAGCGCGGCCCGGTTCTCGGGCGCCGAATGCACCCCGAGCCACGACAGCAGCGACCACCGCGACAGCCCCGAGAACGCCGACCCCAAACTCACGAACGAGCCCGACGAGATCACCGACCCGAACGACCCCACCGACCCGACCGAGAGCACCGACCCGACACTGCCGATCGAGAGCACCGAATACGCCGACCCGATCGACAGAATCGACCCCTCGGACCGCCACGACAGAATGGACCGGTGCGATCTCCTGCTCCGGATCGACCGGAGATCCTGGACAGAGCTCTGGTTGGTCGCCATCGTCTCGGTCTACCACATACCCCGCGCCACCGGAACACCCCGGAAACGACCGAACCCGGTCCGTTCGATGGGAACGGGACCGGGTTCGGTGAGTTCTCTACTCCTAGACGGTGAAGAAGCCCAGGGTCGGCATGAAGGAGCAGGTGCGGGGGGCGGCGCCTTCGGCGGCGGTGGTGAGGGAGCCGGAGACGACGGCGACGACCCGGCCGTGGCCGGTGTTCGCGATGGCCGAGAGGGTGGCGGGGCCGCCGGGGTTGATCTTGGCCTCGTCGGTCAACGTCTGCACGGCCGACTGGCGGGTGTCGAGGTTGAGCCACTGGACCGTCATGGGCGGGTTCTGTTCGGCGGTCGGCGCCTTGGTGCCGAGCGCGGTGAACACGAAACCGGCCTGACCGGCGGCGGGGCCGGGCGGGGGCAGCTGGGCCGGACCGGCGACCGCGAGCGCGGTGCCGACCGAGTCGGCGCCGTCGCCGATGCAGCCCTTGCCGATGGTCGGGTAGAGGAACTGGGCGATGACCGGCCCGTCTTCGGGGATCTCGGGGCCGCCGCCACCGCTGCCGTCGAGGAAGGTGATGATCCGCTCGAGGGTGGACTTGATGGCGGGCGGGAGGTTCAGCGTGGCCAGCAGGGTGCGCGCCTGGTCGAGCAGCGCGGTCTGCGGGTTCGCGACGTCGGCCGGGCCCGCGATGAGACCGGCGACGGCGGGGGCGAAGGCGGCGAGCGCGTCGACGGGGACGCCCTCTGGCACCATCGGGACGCTGATCGGCGCCGCCTGCGGGGCGGGCGCGGGAGCGGCGATGGTCGACGCCGGTGCGGCGAGCATGGCGCTGGCCGCGATGGCGAAAGCGGTCGTTGCGATCCGCGATCCTCGGCTACGAAGCACTGGTCCAGCCGTCCTTACCTCGGTGTTGCGATGGTGACGAGGAGTCGAACCCGTCTGTGTCGGGGTCACTCTAGGGACAACGCCGCTGTGTTGTACAGCCGCCCGGCCCGATGTCGTGTCCGGACCCGAAACCGTGTTCATCGACGCTAACCCCGGTGCGTGTTACAGATGGGGATGTTGATGCAACTGTTACCGATGGTGTCGAGGGGTGTGCGGGTGGCTGGTCAACCCGTGCGCGTAGGCGCGCGCACGAGCCCGGTTAAGGTTGTCTCACCATGGCATCGAACAGACATCTCCGATGGGCGCTCGTGCTGCTCGGACTGTCCGTGCTGGCCCGCCTGGGCTGGATGCTGTTCGCGCCGAACGGCCTCAACGTCGTCGACCTGCACGTCTACGTGGACGGCTCGGCCTCGCTGCTCACCGATCGGCTCTACGACTTCACCTATTCGGAGGTGACGCCGGACTTCCCGCTGCCGTTCACCTATCCGCCCTTCGCGGCGCTGGTCTTCTTCCCGCTGCACTATCTGCCGTTCACGCTGGTGGCGGTCGGTTGGATGCTGGCGACGGTGGCCGCGCTCTACGGCGTGATCCGGATCAGCCTGGAACTGCTGGTCGGTGCCGAGCGCGCCCGGCAGACCCGGTGGATCACCCTCGCGGTGGGCTGGACGGCGCTGGGTGTGTGGCTCGAGCCGGTGCGCACGACCATCGACTACGGCCAGGTCAATGTGTTCCTGGTGTTCGGCGCGATGCTGGCGGTGCGCAGCGCGCGGTGGTGGATCTCGGGCACGCTGGTCGGCGTGATCGCGGGCATCAAGCTGACCCCGGCGATCACCGGCCTCTACTTCGTGGCCCGGCGCCGCTGGGCGACGGTGCTGTGGTCGGCGGCGGCCTTCGGGCTGACCGTCGCGGTGAGCTTCCTGATCAACGCGCACGAGGCGCGGCGCTACTTCGGCACCCTGCTCGGTGACGCCGACCGGATCGGGCCGGTGGGCTCGGTGTGGAACCAGTCGCTGCGCGGGACCATCAGCCGGATCCTGGGCCACGATGTGGAATCCGGGCCGTGGTGGATCGCGGCGGTGCTGCTCACCGCGGTGCTCGCGCTGCTGGCCTGGCGCACCCTCGGCCCCGACGACCGGCTCGGCACGCTGGTGCTGGTGCAACTGTTCGGGCTGATGATCTCGCCGATCTCCTGGTCGCACCACTGGGTGTGGTTGATTCCCACCTCGCTGTGGCTGCTCTACGGGCCGCTGCGCGAGCAGCGGATGGCGCGGATCATCGCCGGGTTCTGGGTGCTGACGATGCTGGTCGGCGTGCCGTGGGTGCTCTCCTTCGCGCAGCCGACCATCTGGACCATCCCGCGGCCGTGGCCGCTGGCCTGGCTGGGCGCGGTCGACGCGATCGGGGTGTTCGTGCTGCTGGGCTGGCTGATCTGGCACGGGCGCGACACCCTGCGCGCGCAGGTGCGCTCGCTCGGCCGCGAGCCGGTCGAGGTGGCGGCGAACCGCTAGTCAGCCGACGATCTCGTCGATGCTGTGCGCCAGCGCCGTGTCCTTCGCGGTGATCCCGCCCGCCGAATGCGTGCTGAGCGTGAAACGCAGCGTGCGCCAGCGGATATCGATATCGGGATGGTGATCGGCCGCCTCGGCCGCCGCCGCGATCCTGCGCACGAACTCGATGCCCGCCAGGAAACTCGGCGCGTCGACCGTGCGGGTGAGCGTGTCGCCCTCGTGGGACCACTCCGGCAGGGTGGCCAGGGCGATGGTGATCTCGGGGTCGCTGAGCAGTGCCGGTTTCGGAGTACCCATGTCCGCAGTTCTACGCCTGTTCCGGGCATGGCGCATCGCCCGTCGTCACAGGGTCAGGCGGCACGCGCTTTCTTCAGCGCTTTTTTGAGATCTTTGCCGCATATTCCGGCGGCCTCGGCCTTCTTCATCCGCATGATGACGACGGGACACTTGAAGCAGCGCGTCTTCTTTCTGCAGCACTTCTTCTTCGGTTTCAGGCTCGACACCTTCTTGGCCTTCACCTTGCCCATGGGGGTTAGCCTAGCCTCAGTACAAAGCCTGACACGTGTGGGCCACCGGGGTACCGGTAGGGTGTAACAGGCCGCGATGCCAGTTGAATGCGCGCCAATACACCAACATGCAGGAGGATTGAGGCGTGTCGTCTACACGCGATTTTCGCAACGTCGCCATCGTGGCCCACGTCGACCACGGCAAGACGACGCTGGTCGACGCCATGCTTCGTCAGTCGGGCGCGTTCGCTGAGCGAGCCGAGCTGGTCGATCGGGTCATGGACTCCGGTGACCTCGAGCGCGAGAAGGGCATCACCATTCTCGCCAAGAACACCGCGGTGCACCGGCACCACCCCGACGGTTCCGTCACCGTCATCAATGTGATCGACACCCCCGGCCACGCCGACTTCGGTGGCGAGGTCGAGCGCGGCCTGTCCATGGTCGACGGCGTGGTGCTGCTCGTCGACGCGTCCGAGGGCCCGCTGCCGCAGACCCGCTTCGTGCTGCGCAAGGCGCTCTCGGCCAAGCTGCCGGTGATCCTGGTCGTCAACAAGACCGACCGTCCCGACGCCCGGATCGAGGAGGTCGTCGAGGAGTCGCACGACCTGCTGCTCGACCTGGCCTCCGACCTCGACGACGAGGCCGCCGAAGCCGCCGAACTGGCGCTGGACCTGCCGGTCCTCTACGCCTCCGGCCGTGAGGGCAAGGCCTCCAAGGAGCGTCCGGAGAACGGTCAGGCGCCCGACGCGGAGAACCTCGACGCGCTGTTCGACGTGCTGCTCAACAACATCCCGGCGCCCAAGGGCAACGCCGACGCGCCGCTGCAGGCCCACGTCACCAACCTCGACGCCTCGGCCTTCCTCGGCCGTCTCGCCCTGGTCCGCGTGCACAACGGCGAGCTGCGCAAGGGCCAGAACGTCACCTGGATCAACGCCGACGGCGCCAAGCAGGTCAAGATCACCGAGCTGCTGCAGACCATCGGTGTCGAGCGTCAGCCGGGCGAGGTCGCCGTTGCCGGTGACATCGTCGCCATCGCCGGTATCCCCGACATCATGATCGGCGACACCCTCGCCGACATCGACAACCCGGTGGCGCTGCCGCGCATCTCCGTCGACGAGCCCGCCATCTCGGTGGTCATCGGCACCAACACCTCGCCGCTGGTCGGCCGGGTGCAGGGGCACAAGCTCACCGCCCGCATGGTGAAGTCGCGCCTGGACCAGGAACTGATCGGCAACGTGTCGCTGCGCGTGCTCGACATCGGCCGCCCGGACGCCTGGGAGGTGCAGGGCCGCGGTGAGCTGGCGCTGGCCATCCTGGTCGAGCAGATGCGCCGCGAGGGCTTCGAGCTCACCGTCGGCAAGCCGCAGGTGGTCACCAAGCAGGTCGACGGCAAGGTGCACGAGCCGTTCGAAGAGCTGACCATCGACTGCCCCGACGAGTACCTGGGCGCGATCACCCAGCTGCTGGCCGCCCGCAAGGGCAAGATGGTGCAGATGAGCAACCATGCCGCCGGGTGGGTGCGCATGGAGTTCATCGTCCCCTCGCGTGGCCTGATCGGCTTCCGCACGGTGTTCCTCACCGAGACCCGCGGCACCGGCATCGCCAACGCCGTCTCCCACGGTTACGCGCCGTGGGCCGGTGAGATCCGCGCCCGCCACACCGGTTCGCTGGTGTCGGACCGCGCGGGCACGGTCACCCCGTTCGCCATGATCCAGCTGGCCGACCGCGGCCAGTTCTTCGTGGAGCCGGGCGCCGACACCTACGAGGGCATGGTCGTGGGCATCAACCCGCGCGCCGAGGATCTCGACATCAACGTCACCCGCGAGAAGAAGCTGACCAACATGCGCAGCGCGACCGCCGACGTGATGGAGACCCTGGCCAAGCCGCTCACCCTGGATCTCGAGCTGGCGATGGAGTTCTGCGCCGGTGACGAGTGTGTGGAGGTCACCCCCGAGGTGGTGCGCGTGCGTAAGGTCGTGCTCGGCGCCAACGAGCGTGCCCGCGATCTGTCCCGCCGCAAGGCGCGCGACCGCGCGGCCGCTGGTTCCTAGTAGTTCGCGAGTCGAGGGGACGGTGCTTCGGTACCGTCCCCTCGTTCGTTTCGGTGGGATGCGCGTGCGTGTCCCCGGACAGATGGGGCAGGTAGAGTGCCGAGCGTGAGTTCGGGGGTCAGACGCGCGAAGTGGCGCGCAGCGTTGGTGGCGATGACCGCGGCGGTGGTCCTCGCCGGTTGCACGGCGAATCCACCACCGCCGATCGAGAGCACCGATTCCCCCAAGACCACCCAGGCCAAGCCGGGCAAGAACACCGTCGTGGTCGCGATCGACGACATCGGCATCGGCTTCAATCCACATCTGCGCTCGGATCAGTCGCCCGCGACCAGCGCGGTGAGCTCGATGGTGCTGCCCAGCCCGTTCCGGCCCGCGCCGAATCCGACCGCGCACAACGAGGTGAACTGGCTGCCCGACGCCTCGCTGATCGAGTCGGCCGACGTGACGGCCCAGGAGCCGTTCACCATCACCTACACCCTGCGCAACCAGGCCAACTGGTCCGACGGCGCGCCGATCGCCGCCGAGGACTTCCGGTTCCTGTGGCAGCAGATGGTCACCCAGCCCGGCGTGGTCGATCCGGCGGGCTACCGGCTGATCACCGACGTGGCGTCCTCGGGCGGTGGCAAGACGGTCACCGTGACGTTGTCGCAGCCCTATCCGGCCTGGCGTGAACTGTTCGCCAACCTGCTGCCCTCGCACCTGGTGAAGGATTCGCCCGGTGGGTTCACCAGTGGTCTGGTGGACCGGATTCCGGTGTCCGGCGGCAACTTCACCATCAAGTCGGTCGACCGGGGTCGCGACGAGATCCTGCTCGAACGCAACGACCGCTTCTGGGGCACTCCGGCCGCGCCGGATCAGATCCTGTTGCGTCGCGGCGGAACTCCCTCGCAGCTGGCCGAATCCTTGCGCACCGGCGACGCGCAGATGGCGCTGGTGCACGGTGGCGTGGCCACCCAGGCGCAGCTTGCCGCGATCCCCTCGGTGCGGACCACGATCATGCCGCAGGCCCGTGAGCTGCAACTCTCGCTCAACGGCCGCTCCGGTGACCTCACCGACACGCGGGTCCGCAAAGCCGTACTCGCCCTGCTGGATCCGGCGCTGCTGGCCACCGTCGGCGCGCAGACCGGCGGCTGGGTGGAACCCGCGCGCGCCCAGGTGCTGCCGCCGTCGAGCCCCGGCTATGTGGCCACCGCGCCGCCCCGGCTCAGCACCGACGACGCCTTCGCCCTGCTGGCCGAGGCCGGGTTCGGGCGCGCCCCGGAGACTCCGCAGACCGGCTCGCCCACCTCGCCCGCCCCGCAGCCGCGTTCGGTGGCCCGCAACGGCAAGGGCCTGTCGATCCGGATCGGTGCCGTCAACGAGGACGCCACCGCCCTCGCCGTCGCCAATACCGCCGCCGACCAGCTGCGCAGCGCCGGAATCGACGCCACCGTGCGCGGGGTGGCCGCCGACGAGCTCTACGGCAAGGCCCTGACCGAGTCGTCGATCGATGCCGTGGTCGGCTGGGAACTGGCCGGTGACGATCCGGCGACCGTGCTGGCCTCGCGCTACGGCTGCCCGCCGCCCGAGCCGCCCAACGCCGAGGGCAAGGTGCTCGCGGCGGCCGAGGCGTATCGCAAGGCGCCCAGCAATATCGGTGGGGTCTGCGATCCCGGCCTGCAACCCGCCATCGACGAGGCGCTGCGCGGGATCGAGGTCGGCCGGACCCTGGCCGAGGCCGAACCGCGCCTGTGGGAGCTGTGGACGGTGCTGCCGATCGTGCAGGACAACGTGGTCGCGGCGGCCGGTCCCCGGGTGGATGGTGTCTCGCTGTCCGGTGCCATCCAGATCGGCGTCTTCGGTGACACAGCGCAATGGCGGAGGCTCCCATGACCGATCAGGCCGCGCAGACCGGTGGGCTGCTGCTGGTGCACGCCCACCCCGACGACGAGACCCTGACCACCGGCGGCACCATCGCGCACTATCGGCGCCGTGGTGTGCCGGTGACCGTGGTGACCTGCACGCTCGGGGAGGAAGGCGAGGTGATCGGCCCGCGCTGGGCGCGGCTGGTCGCGGCCGAGGCCGACCAGCTCGGTGGGTACCGGATCGGTGAACTCGCCGCCGCGCTGGCCGCGCTGGACGCGGGGGAGCCGTGGTTCCTCGGCGGTGCGGGTCGGTGGCGCGATTCGGGCATGGCGGGCACGCCGTCGGCCGAGCATCCGCGCGCCTTCGTGCGCTCCGGGGACGCGGCGGTCGACGAGCTCGTCGCGGTGATCCTGGCGCTGCGCCCGCGCGTGGTGGTCACCTATGACCCGCGCGGCGGCTACGGCCATCCCGACCACATCCGCGCCCACGAGATCACCACCGCCGCGGTGACCGCGGCCGCCGAGCGGGGCTGGGACGTGCCCAAGTTCTACTGGACCGTCACCGATGGGGAACTGCTGCGTCAGCACACCGCCGCGCTGGCCCGGCGCACCGTCGACGCGCTGCCCGGCGCGCTGCCCGCGGGCTGGCGGCTGCCGGTGGAGGCCGAGCTGGCGGCGGTGTCGACCGATACCGCGACCACCCTGGTCGATGTCTCCGAGGTGCTCTCGGCCAAGCGCGCCGCCCTGCGCGCGCACGCCACCCAGGTGAGCGTGGCGCCCAGCGGCCGGGAGTTCGCGCTGTCCAACGACATCGCCATGCCGGTGCTGCCCGTGGAGCACTTCCGGCTGGTGCGGGGAACCCGGGGGCCGGTCGCGGCCGACGGGCTCGAACACGACCTGTTCGCCGGGCTGGAGTGAGCCCGGCGACGGACGCGCGGCGCCGTGCCGATCCGCGCGGCCGGTCGGGCGTCGCGCCCGCATAGACTCGGCCGCATGACCGACCAGCCCGCCGCCGTGTCGCGGCGTCTGCCCTCGCTGCCGGACCCCGTGCTCTCGGGACTGGTCGTCGTGCTGCTGCTGTTCAACGCGCTGCTCACGCTGGTCGTCGAGGTGCTGTTCCTGCCGCTGTACATCGGCTCGGTGCCGGTGCCCATCTCGGCGCTGCTGGCCGCCCCGATCAATGTGGCGCTGGTCTACGGCATGGAGTCGGTGACCGGGCGGCTCGGCTTCACCTTCGCCCCGATCGTGGTGTGGGTCTTCGGTTTCCTGGTCGCCGCCTCGCGCGGCCCCGGCGGTGACATCCTGCTCGGCAGCAACGGCCGCACCCTGCTACTGCTGGCCTGCGGCGTCATCCCGCCGATCGCCTACCTCTACTACCGCTCGAACGCGAACCTGTTCCGCACGGGCTAGGTGCTCGCCTTGCGTTGGTTCCATGGCCACTGGCCGGTGAGTTCCAGTTGCATCGAGTAGCTCAGGAAGGTTCGCACCAGCACGATCAGGGCCAGCACGCCGACGCTGGTGAAACTCGGTGCGACGGCGACGGTTCGGATGATGTCGGCGGCGACCAGGAATTCCAGGCCGAGCAGGATCGCGCGTCCGAGGCCGCGCCGGTAGGTCTCGTAGGCGGGTTCGAAGTCGCCGCGCCAGCTGCGCGCGAACTGTGCCGTGGCGACCAGCGCGCCGATCGCGATGGCGGCCACGCCCGCCCCGTCCAGCGCCTTGCCTGCGGTCTCGATGATCTCGGTGAAGTCCACGAAGCACCCCTTGCGTGAGCGGCCGGGCGAGCTCTTCGCAGCCTACGCCGACCCGCGCGGCCCCGCGCCCGGACACTCGCGGCGTCGCGGGACCTCAGCGGTGGCCGAGCCGTCCGGGCGTGACCTCCTCGATGAGGGCGTAGGCGCGGTCGAGCGGGAGGTCGACGACGAGATAGGCCTTCTTGCCCGCCGCCGTCGCCGCGACGACGGTGGCCAGCCCGGCGCGGCGCTGCCAGAAGGTCTGGCGGACGGTCCAGCCGATGATGCCGGGCGCTTCCAGACAGTCGCGGTTGCGGTCGAGGCTGCCCCGCCGGGTGATGAGCCAGGTGGGGCCGCTGGTGCCGGGCAGCACACGGTGGCCGAGGCCCCGGTACCGGTCTTCGGCCAGGGCCGCCATGACCAGGGCGAACAGCACCGGAAGGGTCCAGCTCCAGCCGGGCAGGTCGCTGCCGTACAGCACGACGAGGAGCATGGCCACGAGCAGGATGCCCACCGGCCAGGCGGCTTTCGTATAGCGACGGCGGCGGGCGGCGGGGCCGTGTCGGTGCAGCTCGATGGTCCCGAGCGTGGCACCGGTGACCGAGCCACCGATGACGTCAGCGTCACCGAGGTCGGCGTCCGCGCGCGGCGGCGCCTCGGAAGACCCCACGCCGACTTCGGCTTTCGTGAGGGTGCCCGGGTGACGACGGGTGCGCAGCAGTTCGTCCAGGGTGCGTTCGACGGCCGTGCGCGGGGCCTGGGGGAGGATCTTCTGCCTCGGGTTCTCCCCGGTCATGATCATTTCCAGCTGCGCGGCGCGGGCGGCCCGCAGCAGCAGCGGTTCGCTGAGCGTGGCGCCGCGGAAACGGGCCAGGTCCAGGGTGATCTGGCGGGTGGTGAACAGGCCGTGGCGCAGGTGCAGGGTGGCGCCGTTGTCGAGGACCCGCAGGCCGAACCAGGTGGCCAGGTACTGCCCGCAGGCGGCCAGGCTCACCAGCGCCACCGTGCCCAGGGTCAGCCCGAGGACGACGATGGTGACGATCGAGACGCTGTCGTCGCCGAGATGCTGCACCGGCGCGGAGTCGGAGACCACATCGATGAGCCCGTACTGGGCGCCCAGGCCCGCGATCGGCGCGACGATGGCCAGGCCGGTCAGCGACAGCGGCGCGTAGCGCACCCAGGCGGCCCGCCAGTGCCCGATCTCGGTGCCGGTCTCGGTGGTGTGGGGTGAAACATGCGGAACCACCGGGGAATCCGGTGACGGCGCGGCTCCGGTGTGGGCGAGCAGTTCCGCGCGCAGCGCCGGGATGCGGCTGGTGTCGAGCGCGTCGAGCTTGAATTCGTCGCCCTTGCCGGTCTGCTTGCCGGTGCCGATCGCCAGCACCGCCAGGCCCAGCATCCGGTGCAGCAGATCGGCTTCCACGTCCACCGAGCGGATGCGCGGCCGTGGCACCGACAGGGTGCGCCGCTGCAGGATGCCGGTGCGCAATTGCACGTGGTCGGCATCGATGCGATAGGAGGTGGTGAACCAGCGGGCCACACCGTAGGCCGCGACCAGCGCCACCGGTCCCAGACTCCACAGCGGATTGCCGCTGGTGGTGCCGACGATCACCGAACCGAGCAGCACCGGGATGTATTTGATGATCTCGGTGACCGGATACACCAGCAGCATCCGGGGATCGAGCCGCTGCCACTCGACCGGGGTCACAGCGGTCATGTCGCGTCGCCGCGGTGCTGGGCGGCGATGGCGGCCAACCGGGTGACGGTCTGTTCGGCGACCGGCAGATCCAGCGCGCCGATCTTCACCGCGCCCGCCGAGGACGCGGTGGTCACCGTGACCGTCGCCAGGCCGAGCAGGCGTTCGAGCGGCCCGCGCTCGGTGTCGACGGTCTGCACCCGCGAGATCGGCGCGACCCGCGATTCCTGATCCACCCATCCCACCCGGGTGTAGACGGCCTCGTCGGTGACCTCCCAGCGGTGCACCGCGTAACGCCACATCGGCACGACCCCCACCGCGAGCACGGCCAGCAGCACCAGCACCAGCGCCGCCAAGCCCTGCAGATTGCGGTGCGCGCTGTCGAGCACCACCCATATGACCAGCACGGCGACCAGCACCACGATGCCGAGGGCGTTCTCCAGCGCCCACAGCAGCTTGGCCTTGGAACTCGGACGCCAGGCCGGTTCGGCCAGAATGGTGGAGCGCGGCAGTGACATGCTGCCCATGGTTCCACGCGGGACCGACGAGTTCACCCGGTCGGGAATACCGACGCGCGTCCGGCGGGTTGTCGTTCGACGGGACCGAACGACGCGCGCCGGTCATGGCCGTGACCAGCAGACCGCACGTTCTGGAAGGAAATAGCGCATGATCGACGGGGTGAGCGATCTTCCGAAGCCGAGCTTCCCGCTGCCGCCACCGACGCCCGCCGCCATGCGCAGGGCGTTGCGCCGGGCTCGCGACGGCGTCACCTTGAACGTGGACGAAGCCACCGTTCTGCTGCACGCCACCGGCGAGGACCTGGCCGATCTGTGCGCCAGCGCCGCGCGGGTGCGTGATGCGGGCCTGGAATCGGCGGGCCGACCGCGCACCATCAGCTACTCGCGCAATGTGTTCATCCCGCTCACCAAGCTGTGTCGGGACAAATGCCACTACTGCACGTTCGTCACCGTGCCGGGCAAGCTGCGCGCCGAGGGCAAGGGCATGTTCCTCGAACCCGACGAGGTGCTCGAGATCGCCCGTCAGGGTGCCGCGCTGGGTTGCAAGGAGGCGCTGTTCACCCTGGGTGACCGCCCGGAGGACCGCTGGCCCGAGGCGGCGCAGTGGCTCGACGAACGCGGCTACGACTCCACCCTGGACTACCTGCGCGCGGTCTCCATCCTCGTGCTGGAGGAGACGGGCCTGCTGCCGCACCTGAACCCCGGGGTGATGAGCTGGGCCGAGATCGCCCGACTCAAGCCGGTCGCGCAGTCCATGGGCATGATGCTCGAGACCACCTCCACCAGGCTGTTCACCGAGAAGGGTGCCTGCCACTACGGCAGCCCCGACAAGGACCCGGCCGTGCGGCTGCGCGCGATCACCGACGCGGGCAGGCTCTCGGTGCCCTACACCACCGGCATCCTGGTGGGCATCGGCGAGAGCCTCACCGAGCGCGCCGAGTCGATCATGGCCATCCGCAAGCAGCATCGCGAGTTCGGGCACATCCAGGAAGTGATCGTGCAGAACTTCCGCGCCAAGGACGACACCGCCATGCGCGATGTCCCCGACGCCGGGGTCGACGAGTTCCTGGCCGCCGTCGCGGTGACGAGATTGCTGCTGGGCCCGGATGTTCCGGTGCAGGCACCGCCGAACCTGGTGTCGCACAGCGATTGTCGCGCGCTCATCGACGCGGGCATCGACGACTGGGGCGGGGTGTCGCCGGTGACGGTCGACCACGTCAACCCCGAGCGGCCCTGGCCGAACCTGGACACGCTGCGCGAGATCACCGAGGCCGCCGGATTCACCCTGGTCGAGCGCACCTCGGCGCATCCGAAGTACGTGCGCGCCGGGCATCCGTGGATCGACCCGCGCATCGGCGCCCACGTCGACGCGCTCACCGACCCGGCCACCGGCCTGGCCCGGCCCGACGCCCTGCCCGTGGGCCTGCCCTGGCAGGAACCCGACGAGTCCTGGGATTCGATCGGCCGCGTCGACCTCAACACCGCCATCGACAGCGAGGGCCGCAAGACCGACAGCCGCAGCGACTCCGGCCTCGGTCAGGAGGTCGTCGGGGCCTTCGGCGACTGGGAGACCATCCGCGAGCACGCCCGCGAACTGGCCGTCACCGCGCCCGAACGCCTCGATTCCGAGGTCATGGCCGCCCTGAACGCGGCCGAGAAGGACCCGGCCGGACTCACCGACGATCAGTACCTGGCCCTGGCCACCGCCGACGGCGTGGCGCTGGATGCCGTTGCGGCACTGGCCGATCAGCTGCGTCGCGAGGTCTCCGGCGACGAGGTCACCTACGTGGTGAACCGCAACATCAACTTCACCAACATCTGCTACACCGGCTGTCGGTTCTGTGCCTTCGCCCAGCGCAAGGGCGACGCCGACGCGTTCACCCTGAGCACCGACGAGGTCGCCGACCGCGCCTGGGAGGCGCACGTCGACGGGGCCACCGAGATCTGCATGCAGGGCGGCATCGACCCCGAACTGCCGGTCACCGGTTACGCCGACCTGGTGCGCGCCATCAAGGCCAAGGTGCCCTCGATGCACGTGCACGCGTTCAGTCCGATGGAGATCGTCAACGGGGCCTCGCGCGGTGGGCAGAGCATCCGCGACTGGCTCGCGGCACTGAAAGAGGCTGGCCTCGGCAGCATTCCGGGCACGGCCGCCGAGATCCTCGACGACGAGGTGCGCTGGGTGCTCACCAAGGGCAAGCTGCCCACCTCGGCCTGGATCGAGGTGATCACCACCGCGCACCAGCTGGGCATCCCGTCGAGCTCGACGATGATGTACGGCCACGTCGACAATCCCACGCACTGGGTGGGTCATCTGCGCGTGCTGCGCGGCATCCAGGACGAGACCGGCGGCTTCACCGAGTTCGTCCCGCTGCCGTTCGTGCACCAGAGCGCCCCGCTCTACCTGGCGGGCGCGGCGCGACCGGGCCCGACCAACCGCGACAACCGGGCCGTGCACGCGCTGGCCAGGATCATGCTGCACGGACGCATCCACAACATCCAGACCAGCTGGGTCAAGCTCGGTACCCTCGGTACCCAGGCGATGCTCTCCGGCGGCGCCAACGATCTCGGCGGCACGCTGATGGAGGAGACCATCTCCCGGATGGCGGGCTCGCAGCACGGCTCGGCCAAGACTGTGGCCGAACTCACCGAGATCGCCGCGGGCATCGGACGCCCGGTGCGCGAACGCACCACGACCTACGGATCGGTGGCCGCGAAACCGGTGCCGTTGACGCTGTCGATCGGGTGAGAAAAACGTCGAGTTAGGGCAGGCTGACCTGGGGGTAACGTGGAGTCACGCGATAGGGTTTCGGGGGCGGAGCAACCCGCAGGTGAGGACAGACTAGGAGAACGGCAGTGCCGTACATCATCGCTGAACCGTGCGTTGACGTGAAGGACAAGGCGTGCATCGAAGAGTGCCCCGTGGATTGCATCTACGAGGGTGGCCGCATGCTCTACATCCAACCCGACGAGTGCGTTGACTGTGGTGCGTGTGAGCCGGTCTGCCCCGTGGAGGCGATCTTCTACGAAGACGACACCCCGGACCAGTGGAGCGGCTACATCAACGCCAACGTCGACTTCTTCGACGAGCTGGGTTCTCCCGGTGGCGCGACCAAGGTGGGCAAGGTCGACTACGACCCGGCCTTCATCAAGGCGCTGCCCCCCATGGCCGAAGAATGAGGGTCAGCAGCCTGCTGCCCGATTTCCCCTGGGACACCATCGCCGGGTTCAAACAGAAGGCGGCCGCGCATCCCGGTGGGCTGGTGGACCTGTCCGTCGGCACGCCGGTCGACCCGGTCGACCCGCTGATCCAGGCCGCGCTGAACTCGGTCGCGGCCGTCCCCGGCTACCCGACCACCCACGGCACCCCCGAACTGCGTGAGGCCGCCGTCGCGGCGCTGGCCCGCCGGTTCGGGGTCACCGGGGTCGACCAGGCGGCGGTGCTGCCGGTCATCGGCACCAAGGAGCTCATCGCGGGGCTGCCGCGACTGCTCGGGCTCGGCGCCGAGGACCTGGTGGTGATCCCCGAGATCGCCTACCCGACCTACGAGGTCGGTGCCCTGCTGGCCGGTGCCAAGCCGTGGCGGGCCGACGGTCTCACCCAGATCGGCCCGCAGAACCCGGCGCTGATCTTCGTGAACTCGCCGTCGAACCCCACCGGCAAGGTGCTGCCCGTCGAGCACCTGCGCAAGGTGGTGGCCTTCGCCCGCGAACGCGGCGCGATCGTCGCCTCCGACGAGTGCTACCTGGGCCTGACCTGGGAGGGCGAGGCCGTCTCGATCCTCGACCCGCGCGTGTGCGACGGCGACCACACCGGTCTGCTGGCCATCCACTCGCTGTCGAAGACCTCGAACCTGGCCAGCTACCGCGCCGGTTTCGTCGCCGGTGACCCGGAGCTGGTCGCCGAACTGCTCGAGGTGCGCAAGCACTCCGGCATGATGCTGCCGTTCCCCATCCAGGCCGCCATGACCGCCGCCCTGCGCGACGACACCCACGAGGCCCAGCAGCGCGAACGCTACCGCGCCCGCCGCGACATCCTGCGAAAAGCCTTGCTGGCCGCCGGTTTCCGCATCGACCATTCCGACGCGGGCCTCTACCTCTGGGCCACCCGCGGCGAACCCTGCCGCCGCACCCTCGAGTGGCTCGCCGACCGAGGCATCCTCGCCGCCCCCGGCGACTTCTACGGCCCCCGTTCCCCCGAACACGTCCGCATCGCCCTCACCGCGACCGACGAACGCATCGCCGAAGCGGCGGCCCGCCTGGCCTGACACCGTTCGCTCCCGACCGGCCGGATCGACTACTGTCCGGCGGGTCGGGGCGACACGGGCAGTACGTCGACGGGACCGACGCCTCGGTCTTCCGTGGCAAGCCCCTGGACCCCGCCCGCGCGCTCGGCATCATCGCCCAGACCGCCGAGGCGCTCGACTACGCCCACGAGCGCGATGTGCTGCACCGGGACGTCAAGCCCGCCAATCCTGCTGACGCCTTCGCGCGCGGGAGATCGCGTGGTGCTCACCGATTTCGGTATCGCCCGGTTGCGCGGTGACGCTCGTCAGCTCACCCGCACCGGCGACTTCCTCGCCACCCTCGCCTACGCCTCGCCCGAACAACTGTCCGGCGGCGAGATCGACCACCGCTCCGATCAGTACTCGCTGGGCTGCACCCTGTTCGCGTTGCTGACCGGTGAAAGTCCCTTTCCCGCAGGCAATCCCGGTGCGGTAGTCGCCGCGCATCTGACCAAGCCGGTGCCTCGGGTGTCCGCGGCTGTCCGCCTGCCCGCTGGGATCGATACGATCGTCGCCCGGGCGCTGGCCAAGGAGCCCGCCGAAAGATTCGACAGCTGTGCGGAATTCGCGCGGGCGGCCGCTGTCGCGCTGTCGGGCGGTGTCGAATCGGGAGAGGGTCCGGCGTTCGCGGGTACCGCTGCGGCGCGCCATGTCTCACCCGATGCGAGCGATCGGTGGACATCGGCTGGCTCGTCGGCGTCGGCGACATCCGCGCACCCGCCCGCGCACCGGCGACCGGCCGCCGACGCGACGCGGTTCAGCGATCCCCACCATCCGACCGTCGTGAGTACACCCCGCGCCGTTCCTCGGCCGCCCGCCAGCCCCGTGTCGTACACCCGGTCACCGCATCCGATTCCGGACCGCCGGGTCGCCGCGGGCTGGCGCACCCTCTCGGTCCTCCTGGTTGGGGTGGCGGTTCTGGGCGTGGCGGCCATCGGCATGGCAGGCGTCTACTGGAAATTCATCCGCCCCCACCGTCTGGCTCCTACGATGCCCTGGGGACAGCACCACTCGATCGCCGTGGCCTACCCCCAGATGATCCCCACCGATCCCCAGGGCGTGGGCTGGCGCGATGCCCGCTGCTCGGGCGCGGGCACCGTTGTCGCCATGGTGGGTGACCCGGTGCCGCGCGGTCAGATCATCTGCACCCAGCCCGACGGCGTCACCATCTGGTACACCGAGTACGACTCGCAGGACGCGGTGAGCGCCTACCTCGCCGCCCACACCGAGCGCGCGGGCGAGCGTGACTTCTCGCGGATGGGCACCCTCCTCCTGTTCCGTCCCACCGACCCCGGCGCCCCGTTCACCCTCGCCACCCACGCCTGGATCACTCCTGGTCCCGATGACGTCCTCGTCGAGGTCGCCTGGCCCGGCCACACCTTCGACGACCTCCGCACCCAGTGGTGGGACCAAGCTCCCCTGTGATCTCGACCGGGCAGAGCGGTACGGCCCGTGGCCGAGCGGTGGCCGCTGACGTGTCGCCTCGGCGTCAGACCAGGGGCTTTCCCTTGCGCTGACGGCGGCGCATGTCGGCGAGGGTGGCGTTGAAGGGGAAGTTGCGGATCGGGCGGGGGAGGCGGCTTACGACGGTGCCGGTGGTGCGCATGAGGCGGTTGAGGCGGCGTTCGTCGCGGGGGGTCCAGGTCATGCCCAGCTGGGTGCGGAGGTGGTCGGGGAGCAGGCCGGTGGTGTACCAGCGGTGGAAGCGGGCGAAGGGGAGGCGGATCGGGGCGGCCAGCATGCGGAGGTCGAGGAGGCGGTCGAAGTAGGCCTTGATGGTGGGGTCGATGCTGGTCAGGGGGAGGTGGGTGGACCAGTAGGCGTCGAAGGCGGCGCGGTCGGCGGGCCACATGTCGCGGGGGACCTGCAGGGTGGTGCCGAGGTGGTGGGCGTAGGAGTAGAAGACGTCGGCGACCTCGTCGTCGGTGGGGCCGTGCAGGCGGCGCATGACGTCGACCGAGCCCCAGTAGAGACAGGCGGCGACCCACAGCTGCAGGTTGCGGTCGAAGGCGTTGTACTTCACCGGGCTCTCGGCGGTGGAGCGCACGTGGCGGTGCACGCTGTCGACGGCGGCGCGGAAGGCGGCACGGTCCTCGTCGGTGCCCATCAGGGCGACCGAGAGGTAGGTGAGGGTGGTGCGGGTGCGCTTCACCGGATGCCGCATGATGCTGCCGCTGTGGACCCGTGATTCCGCGACGCCGTAGCCGACGGGGGCCAGACTGAGCTGCATGATCACGTTCGCGGTGGCGCCGTAGAAGGCGGCGGCCCCGTCGACATAGTCGCGAATATCGAAATCGGCCGGTTCGAACTTCGGCGAACGCGGGCGAGCGAGGATGGTCATCGTTGACCCCGTCTTCATCGGTGAGAGAACTATACGTTGAATGTCTCATTCTGTCGCCGGGGTGTCAACGGACGGCGGCGTACCGCGCCGGACCACACCGGGTTAGCGTGGACGAATGCCTTTCGGTCCGCCGCTGCTGCTCGCCTCACTCGATCCGGTCGCCGTCGCCGCCGGGGCCGACATTCCCGACGCCGTCACCATCGATGATGCCACCGTCTCGCGCTCCGATCTGCTGGGTGCGGCAACTTCGGTGGCGGAACGGGTGGCGCGGGCGCAGCGGGTCGCGGTGCTGGCCGAACCCACGCTGCGCACGGTGCTCGCGGTGGTCGGCTGCCTGATCGCCGGGGTGACGGTGGTACCGGTACCGCCGGATTCCGGCAGCGCCGAGCGCGCGCACATCCTGCGGGACTCCGGCGCGCAGGCGTGGGTGGGTGCCGCGCCCGAGGACACCGAACTGCCGGTGATCCCGGTGCGCCTGCACGCGCGCTCCTGGCACACCTATCCCGAGCCCGACCCGGCCCGCATCGCGTTCATCCTCTACACCTCCGGCACCACCGGCGCGCCCAAGGGCGTGCAGCTCAGTCGCGGCGCCATCGCCGCCGGGCTGGACGCGCTCGCCGAGGCGTGGGCGTGGACCTGGAAAGACACTCTCGTGCACGGACTTCCGCTGTTCCACGTGCACGGGCTGATCCTGGGTCTGCTCGGTCCGCTGCGGGTCGGCAGTCCGGTGATCCACACCGGCAAGCCGACGCCCGAGGCGTATGCGAAGGCGGGTGGCAGCCTGTACTTCGGGGTGCCGACGGTCTGGTCGCGCATTGTCGAAAAGCCGGAGCTGGCCAAGGAATTGAGCGCGGCGCGGCTGCTGGTGTCGGGCAGCGCGCCGCTGCCGGTGCCGGTGTTCGAGCGGCTGCGCGAACTCACCGGGCAGGCACCGGTGGAGCGCTACGGCATGAGCGAAACCATGATCACCCTGTCGACCCGCGCCGACGGCGAGCGCAGGCCGGGCTGGGTGGGCACGCCGGTGCGCGGCGTGCAGACCCGGCTGCGCGACGAATCCGGCGAGCCGGTCCCGCACGACGGCGCCAGCATCGGTGGTCTCCAGGTGCGCGGCCCGATGCTCTTCGACGGCTATCTGAATCGCCCCGAGGCCACCGCCGCGGACTGGACCGAGGACGGCTGGTTCCGCACCGGCGACGTCGCCGTGATCGACCCCGACGGTTTCCACCGCATCGTCGGCCGCGAGTCGATCGACCTGATCAAATCCGGCGGCTACCGCATCGGCGCCGGGGAGATCGAGACCGCACTGCTCGGGCATCCGGCGGTCGCCGAGGTCGCGGTGGCCGGGCTGCCCGACGACGACCTCGGCCAGCGCATCGTGGCCTTCGTGGTGCCCCGCGCGGCGGGCTCGGCCGAGCTGGGTGCCGAGCTGACCGCCTTCGTCGGCGAACAGCTCTCGGCGCACAAGCGACCGCGCGAGGTGCGCTTCGTCGACGCCCTGCCGCGCAACGCCATGGGCAAGGTGCAGAAGAAACTGCTGGGCTGAGCCCGGGCTCAGTCGGTGAGCCGGACGGTGGCGAGCTTGTCGGGATTGCGCACCGAGTACAGCGCGGTGACCACACCGTCGACCACCTCGATGGTGGTCACCTGGTCGACCACTCCGTCGAGGGTGGTGACCACCGCGGGCATGGCGTTGTAGGTGGCGATCCGTGCGCCCAGCTCACCCATCCGCGCGCCCTTGGCGAGCAGCCCGATGACCAGCCGCGCGACCTTGTCCGGTCCCTCCACCGGACGCCGCGCCGCGCTCACCACCCCGCCGCCGTCGCCGAGGAAGACCACATCGGGGGCGAGCACGTCCATCAGCGCCTGCACATTGCCGGTGGCGGCGGCCAGCGCGAACCGCTCGACCACCGACTGCGCCTGCGCGGGCGTGGCGATGGCGGTGTGCCGCTGCGCGTGCACCCTGGCCCTGGCCCGCTGATTGAGCTGGCGCACCGCGGCTTCGGATCGGTCCACCGCGGCCGCGATCTCGGCGTAGTCGAAGGCGAACACCTCGCGCAGCACGAACACCGCGCGTTGCAGCGGGGTGAGCGTCTCGAGCACGAGCAGCATGGCGACGGTGACGTCCTCGCCGGTGAGCACGTGCTCGACCCCGCCGTCGGCGGTGGTGGCCAGCGGCTCGGGCAGCCACGGACCCACGTACTCCTCGTGCCGGTGCGCGGCCGAGCGCAGCACCCCCAGCGCCTGCCTGGTGACGATCTGGGCCAGGTAGGCGCGGGGATTGCCGATCGCGGACAGGTCGACCCCACGCCAGCGCAGGTAGCTGTCCTGGAGCACGTCCTCGGCGTCGACCACGGTGCCGAGGATCTCGTAGGCGATCGAGAACAGCAGCCGCCGGTTCTCGGCGAAGGTGTCCTCGTGGGAGTGGGTCATGGCTGGCGGCCGCGCAGCCAGAGCGCGTTGCCGGTGCGCGCGGCGTGGGCGGCGTAGCGGACGATGCTCTCCTTGGCGACGGCGGCCGGGCGCCGGGCCAGATACAGCGGCAGCGGGGTGTCGTCCCCGCGCGTGGCCTGGACCACCGCGTTACGGCGGCCGATGCTCAGCGCCTGCCCGGCATAGGCCATCGAATACGGTCGCGGCGCACGTCCTTCGATCATCCGGGCGAGCGTATCGGCCGCGTGCGTGCCCTGCGGACCCGCGGTGGCACAGGCCATCCGCGCGCCGGGCACCGCCGCGCAGTCGCCGATGACGAACACGCGCGGGTCGGTGACGCTGCGCAGGTGCGCGTCGACGAGTGCGCGGCCCTCGGCGTCGACCGCGAGCCCGCTGCGCGCGGCGAGTTCGGGCACGCCCGAGACCACCGCCCACAGCGTCAGATCCGACTCCAGTTCCGTCCCCGAGCGCAGCCGCACACCCGACCCGTCGACCTGGTCGATCTCGCCACGCACACACTCGACACCCAGCCGGGCGAGCCCGCGCCGCGCACTGCGCTGCCCACCGGGCGACAGGCTCGCGCCCAGCGTGCCGCTCACCAGGCGCACCCGCAGGTCGGGGCGGGCCTCGGCGACCTCGGCGGCGGTCTCGATGCCGGTCAGCCCGCCGCCGACCACCGTGACCACACGATCCGCGTCCAGCGCGGCCAACGCGGCGCGCCCCCGCTCGGCGCCCTCCCAGGTGCCGACCGGGATCGTGCCGGGCAGGGGCCGCGCGGTGCTGCCGACGGCCAGCAGCAGGTGGTCGAAGGCGACGTCGGTGCCGTCGTCGAGGGCCACCGTGCCGTCGCCGATCTTGTCCGCCGCCGCCACCCGCAGCGTGATGCCGGGGCGCAGCATCTCGGTCAGCGGGGTCGCCGCCGACCCGGTGCCCGCCAGTTGCTCGTGCAACCGCACCCGCTCGATGAAATCGGCGCGCGGATTGACCACGGTGATCCGTGCCCCCGCCACCTTCGCGGCCAGCCGGTTGGCCGCCCCCGCTCCCGCATACCCTGCCCCGATCACGACGATGTGCATCGCTGCCTCCTGCTGTTGGATGGTGCGTTCGACCATGGGATGCCGCAGGGCGCGGTTCTGTGACGGTGATCTGGATCACCGCAGGCAGAAGGCCCCGCACTCGGGTGAGTACGGGGCCTTCGTGAAGCGTCGATCAGTCGTTGGCGTGCAGGGCGGCGTTGAGTTCCACGCCGGTGCCCTTGCGCGGCACGACCTCCACCGCGCCGGTGGTGGAGTTGCGGCGGAACAGCAGGTTCGACTGCCCGGACAGCGTGGCGGCCTTGACCACGGTGCCGTCGGGGCCGGTCACCTTGGTGCCCGCGGTGACGTAGAGGCCCGCCTCGATCACGCAGTCGTCACCCAGCGAGATGCCCAGGCCCGAGTTGGCGCCCAGCAGCGAACGCTCGCCCACCGAGATGACCTGGGTGCCGCCGCCGGACAGGGTGCCCATGATCGACGCGCCACCGCCCACATCGGTGCCGTCGGCGACGACGACACCGGCCGAGATGCGGCCCTCGACCATGGAGTTGCCCAGGGTGCCCGCGTTGAAGTTGACGAAGCCCTCGTGCATGACGGTGGTCCCCGAGGCCAGGTGCGCGCCCAGGCGCACGCGGTCGGCGTCACCGATGCGCACCCCGGAGGGCACCACGTAGTCGACCAGGCGGGGGAACTTGTCGACGCTGAGCACGGTCACCGGGCCGCGGGCGCGCAGCTTCAGCCGGGTCTGCTCGAAGCCCTCCACCGCGCACGGGCCGTGGTTGGTCCACACGACATTGCTGAGCAGGCCGAACTGACCGTCCAGGCTCAGGCCGTGCGGGCGCACCAGGCGGTGCGAGAGCAGGTGCAGGCGCAGGTAGACGTCGTGCGCGTCGACGGGGGCGGCCGACAGGTCCGCGATGGTGGTGCGCACCGCGATCACCTCGACCCCGCGCGCCGCGTCCACGCCGAGCAGCTCGGCGAACTCGCCCGCCTCCTCGGCGTCGAGGCGCTTGGTGCCGGTCTCGGTGACCTCGCCCAGCTCCGGGCTGGGGTACCAGGTGTCGAGGACGGTCCCGTCCGAGGTCACATTGGCGATACCGACTGCGGTGGCTCCCTGAATACTCACGTCCCCCATTTTGCCGGGTCGGCCCCGCGAAGTGTGCGCTACCCCCGGTGGCCCGACGAGAAAGGGGTGTGCGGGCCGCGATGGCCCGCACACCCCTCACGGTGTCAGCGTGTCAGATCAGGGCTGACCGGTGGCGAAGGCGATGACGGCGTCCAGGAACTCCTGGCCACCCATCACGTAGCCGCCGATGAGCATGCCCGCCGGGATGGTGATCAGCCACAGGAACGGGATGAACGCGCCGATGATGCCGCCGATGGCGATACCCGGCAGGTTCTTGTTGACCTGCTCCATGAGCCGGTCGTAGGAGCTGATGTCCTTCAGCTCGGAGATGTTGCCCAGCTTGCTGGTGTCCTCGGGGGTCAGCGAGGCGGCCAGCTTGACGCTGCGGCCGTCGGCGCTGATCTCCTGCGCCACCGCGATCGGCAGCCCGGCGACCTCGGACTTCAGCGCCACCTGGTCGACCGTCGCGCCGTCCTCGGCGATCAGGGCGACGGCGGTGCCGTCCTCGGTCAGCTGGAAGCGACCGCTGTCCACCGCCCAGGTGATGGTCTTGTCGACCGGCGAGACGGTGGTGTTGTAGTTGATGCCGTGCGCGACACCCGAAGTCACGCCCCCCGAAGCCACCACGACCGGCTGCTCGGTCGCCACGGCGGGCTGACCGTTCGCGGTGGCGGCGGTGATGCCCACCGCGGTGACCGCGAGGAAAACGGCGGTGGTGATCTTTCCGAACTTCATTCTGATGAACCCCTCCATGTGTGCGCGGCCCGATCGGGACGCAGCTGTAACGCTAGCCGAGCGAAAAACGATGGGGCACACCCGGGTTCGTCGTCATGAGATCGTCATATTTGCTCGAGCAGGCGTTTCGCGGTCTCGTGGGTCAGGTTCCGAGCGTCGCTCGGGGATGCGCGGGTTCGCTGAGGCGATGCTGTGCTCGGCGCGCGGGCCGGATCGTCGGTCCGGCGTCGCGGATCGGTGCGTGCTCGCGCGAACGCCCGGTGCGGGCCGCGCGGCGTACTACTGTCGAGATGTGACTCTCGATTTGCGCGCCGACCCGATCCAGTTGACCGCCGCCCTCGTGGACGTCCCCAGTGTGTCGCGGGACGAGGCCAAGATCGCGGATCTGGTCGAGCAGGCCCTGCGGGAGCAGACCAGCGGATTCGAGGTGCTGCGGCACGGCAATGTGGTCCTCGCGCGCACCCGACGGGGGCTGCCGACGCGGGTGATCCTGGCCGGGCACCTCGACACCGTGCCGATCGCCGACAATGTGCCCAGCCGCCCGGCCGAGGTCGACGGGGAGCCGGTGCTGTTCGGCTGCGGCACCGTCGACATGAAGTCCGGCGACGCGGTCTTCCTGCACCTGGCCGCCACCATCACCGACCCGGCGCACGACCTGACGCTGATCTTCTACGACGGCGAGGAGATCGCCGCGGAGTTCAACGGCCTCGCCCACATCGAGCGCGACCTGCCCGAATGGCTCGAGGGCGACCTCGCCGTGCTCGGCGAGCCGTCGGCGGGCTGGATCGAGGCGGGCTGCCAGGGCACCCTGCGCGTGCGGCTGAGCACCTCGGGTGTGCGGGCGCACTCGGCCCGGGCGTGGTTGGGCGAGAACGCGATCCACGGATTGGCGCCGGTGCTGGAGCGGCTGTCGGCGTATCAGGCCCGGCAGGTCGACATCGACGGCTGCGTCTACCGCGAGGGCCTGTCGGCGGTGCGGGTCTCCGGTGGGGTGGCGGGCAATGTGGTGCCCGATGTCGCCGAGGTGGATGTGAACTTCCGTTTCGCGCCCGACCGCAGTGTCGAGCAGGCCGTCGAGCACGTGCGCGAGGTCTTCGCGGGGCTGCCGGTCTCGTTCGAGATCACCGACTCCTCGCCGGGCGCGCTGCCCGGGCTCACCGCGCCCGCCGCGCGCACCCTCATCGACTCGGTGAACGCGCACGGCGGCGGCGGGGTGCGCGCCAAGTACGGCTGGACCGATGTCTCGCGCTTCGCCGCGCGCGGCATTCCGGCGGTGAATTTTGGCCCCGGCGACCCGAATCTGGCGCACAAGCGCGACGAGCACGTGCCGCTGGCGCAGATCACCGCCGTCACCGCGATGCTGCGCACCTACCTCACCCGGGGCTGATCGGTGCTCGGCAAGTAGGTTGGGAGCATGTCTACCGATTCCGCGGACGAGCAGGGTGGGAAGGTCAGATCGACGGCGAAGTTCCGGGGACCGGTGATGTTCCGGCGCGAACGCAAACCGGGCGTGCGCACCGCCGACCGCAACCTGCTGGACTCGCGTCAGGACGCCGACTGGGTGCACACCGATCCGTGGCGGGTGCTGCGGATCCAGGCCGAGTTCGTCGAGGGTTTCGGCGCGCTGGCCGAGGTGCCGCCCGCGGTGACGGTGTTCGGTTCGGCCCGCACCCCGCGTGACCATCCGGAATACCAGGCGGGCCTGGCCATCGGCGCCGCGCTGACCGAGGCCGGGTTCGCGGTGATCACCGGCGGCGGTCCCGGTGCCATGGAGGCGGCCAATCGAGGGTCCTCGGAGGCGGGCGGCTACTCGATCGGGCTCGGTATCGAGCTGCCGTTCGAGCAGGGCCTCAACGAGTGGGTCGACCTGGGCATCAACTTCCGGTACTTCTTCGTCCGCAAGACCATGTTCGTGAAGTACTCACAGGCTTTCGTGTGCCTGCCCGGCGGGTTCGGCACCCTCGACGAGTTGTTCGAGGCGATGACGCTGGTGCAGACCCGCAAGATCACCCGGTTCCCGATCATCCTGTTCGGCACCGCCTTCTGGTCGGGCCTGGTCGACTGGCTGCGGGATACGCTGGCCGCCTCCGGCAAGATCTCGCCCGAGGACGTCGACCTGATCCAGGTCACCGACAGCGTCGAGGAGGTCGTGCGGATCATCCAGGGCGAGCACGTGGGTCACCCGGACATCGAGCGCCTCGGCAGCGAGGACCAGTGGTGAGCCGAGCGATCTGTGTCTACTGCTCGGCCAGCACCACCGACCCCGAACTGATCGGCCTGGCCGCGCGCGTGGGCACCGAGATCGCCCGGCGCGGGTGGAGTCTGGTCTCCGGCGGCGGACACGTGTCGATGATGGGCGCGGTCGCCACCGCGGCCAGGGCGGGCGGCGCGCACACCCTCGGGGTGATCCCGAAACACCTGGTGCACCGGGAAGTCGCCGATGTGGACTCCGACGAACTGGTCGTCACCGACACCATGCGCCAGCGCAAGCAGATCATGGAGGCGCGGGCCGACGCGTTCCTGGCGCTGCCCGGCGGAATCGGCACACTGGAGGAACTGTTCGAGACCTGGACCGGTGGCTACCTCGGCGAGCACGACAAGACCGTGGTGGTGCTGGACGCGAACGGCTTCTACGACGGGCTGTTCCGCTGGATCGACGAACTGTACGAGCGCAACATCATGACCCGGCAGGCCCGGGACCGCGTCATCGTGGTCACCGACCTGGCGGCCGCGTTCGCCGCGCTGGAACCGGCTGCGGCGCAAGGGTAGGAGAGATCGACGTGAGCAATGACGCCCGCGACACGGTGAGCGTGTTCGACCTGGCCAGAGCACTGCCCGGGATGGCCATGGAAGCGCCCGGCATGCTGCGCAACGCGCGCGGAATGCTGGTGGGGCCCAAGGACAAAGCCTCCATCGGCCTGTACTTCCAGCGGGTCGCCCACCGCCGTCCCGACCGGGTGTTCCTGAAGTTCGAGGGCACCTCCTACACCTATCGCGCGGCCAACAGCGAAGTGAACCGCTACGCCGCCGTGCTCTCGGCGCGCGGGGTGCGTCGCGGCGAGGTGGTCGGCGTGCTGATGACCAACCGGCCCGAGACGCTGTTCACCGTGCTGGCGGTGCTCAAGCTCGGCGCCACCGTCGGCCTGCTCAACTACAACCAGCGCGACCAGGTGCTCGCGCACAGCATCGGCCTGCTCGACAGCGTGCTGAACGTGGTCGGCGCCGAATGCGCCGAGGCGCTGGACTCGCTGCCCGAACCGGCCGCGAACGTGCTGTCCGCCGAGGAGCTGGCCGAGGCCGCCCGCACCGCCGCCGACGCCGACCCCGAGGTCTGCGCGAAGGTCACCGCGGGCGAGCGTGCCTTCCTGATCTTCACCTCCGGCACCACCGGCATGCCCAAGGCCAGCGTGATGACCCATCATCGCTGGACCAAGAGCATGTCCGGCCTCGGTGGGCTCGGCGTCCGGCTGCGCGCCGACGACGCCCTGTACTGCTGCCTGCCGCTGTATCACAACAACGCGCTCACGGTCGCGCTGTCGTCGGTGCTGGCCGGGGAGGCGACCTATGTGCTCAGCCGCAAGTTCTCCGCCTCCGGCTTCTGGGACGAGATCGCCCGCGAGCGCGCGACCGCGTTCATCTACATCGGCGAACTGTGCCGCTACCTGCTCAACCAGCCGGTCCGCCCGGCGGAGCAGGGCAACCGGGTGCGGCTGGCCGTCGGCAACGGGCTGCGGCCGGAACTGTGGGACGAGTTCCGCCGCCGCTTCGGGATCGCCAGGGTGGTGGAGTTCTACGGGTCCAGCGAGGCGCCGCTGGCCTTCGTCAACGCGTTCGGTGTCGACCGGACCGCCGGGCTGTGCCCGCTGCCCTACGCGGTGGTCGAATACGACGACGAGACCGGTAAGGCGCGGCGTGGCCGCGACGGGAAGCTGCGCCGGGTGCGCTCGGGTGGGGTCGGGCTGCTGCTGGCCAAGGTGAACGACCGGCAGCCCTTCGACGGCTACACCGACAAGAAGGCTTCCGAGTCCAAGCTGGTGCGCGACGGCTTCAAGAAGGGCGACTGCTGGTTCGACACCGGCGACCTGGTGCGCGACCAGCACTTCTGGCACATCGCCTTCGTCGACCGGCTCGGCGACACCTTCCGCTGGAAGGGCGAGAACGTGGCCACCACCGAGGTGGAGGGCGCCCTCGACCACGACGAGCAGATCGAGCAGGCCGTGGTCTACGGCGTCGATATCCCCGGCACCGACGGCAAGGCGGGCATGACCGCGGTCACCCTGCACCCCGGCGCCGAGTTCGACGGCAAGTCCCTGGCCGACACCGCCTACGCCCGCCTGCCGCTCTACGCGGTACCGCTGTTCGTGCGGGTGGTCGCGGAACTGGAACAGACCTCCACCTTCAAGAGCCGCAAGGTGGAACTGCGCAAGCAGGGCTACACCCCCGACGAGAAGAGCCAGCTCTACGTACTGTCCGGCCCGTCGCGGGGCTACGTCCCCGCCTACGACGACTACGCGGCCGACGTCGCGGCCGGTCGGGCCCCGCGATAGCCCGGAATCGCCAGAAGACCGCAAGGTAACGTCTGATTTCGCATGAACATGGGTAACTCGTCGGGCACGCCCGAACCGCCACCAGCCACCGAACCGCCTGCCCGAGACACGACCGGCAGCGGTTCTCAGCCGTCGGCAGAAGTCGCGGGGAGGCGGGCGAGCTTCTGTGGGCGGGAGGTGGCCGGGGATCGGGCGTTGGTGATGGCGATCGTGAATCGCACCCCCGATTCCTTCTACGACCGCGGCGCCACCTTCACCGACGCGGCCGCCATGGATCGGGTGGCCCGTGCCGTCGACGAGGGCGCCGACATGGTCGATATCGGCGGGGTGAAGGCGGGCCCGGGCGCCACCGTGGACGCGGCCGAGGAAACGCTGCGGGTGGTGCCGTTCGTGGCGGCGATCCGGGCGAAGTATCCCGACCTGTTGATCAGTGTGGACACCTGGCGCGGTGAGGTCGCGCGGGCAGCGGTGGCCGAGGGCGCGGAACTCATCAATGACACCTGGGCGGGGGCCGACCCGGATCTGGTGCGGGTGGCGGCCGAGACCGGCGCGGGGATCGTGTGCAGTCACACCGGGGGCGCGGTGCCGAGGACCCGTCCGCATCGCGTGCGCTACGCCGATGTGGTGGCCGAAGTGACCGCGACGGTGGTCGCCGCGGCCGAGCGCGCGCTGGCCGCGGGCGTGCGTCGGGACGGGATTGTGATCGATCCCACGCATGATTTCGGCAAGAACACCTATCACGGGCTCGAGTTGTTGCGTGGAATCGACAGTCTCGTAAAAACCGGATGGCCAGTACTGATGGCACTGAGCAACAAGGATTTTATCGGGGAGACTCTAGGGGTAGGTCTCACCGAAAGGGTCGAGGGCACCTTGGCGGCCACCGCGTGGTCGGCCGCCGCGGGCGCTCGGATCTTCCGGGTTCACGAAGTCGCCGAAACCCGGCGGGTCGTGGACATGATCGCCGCGATCCAGGGCATCCGGCCCCCCGCACGAACTCTGCGAGGTCTGGCATGAAAATCCAACACCGCGAGCCCGCCTGGGCCACCACCCACACCTGGGACACCCCCGACTGGACAGTCGACGAACTCGTCGCCGCCAAGGCGGGCCGCACCGTCTCGGTGGTGCTGCCCGCGCTCGACGAACAGGACACCGTCGCCGACGTGGTGGCCAGTATCCGGCCGCTGCTCGGCACGCTCGTCGACGAACTGCTCGTCCTCGACTCCGGCTCCACCGACGCCACCGCCGCCCGGGCTCGCGCCGCGGGCGCCGAGGTGGTCACCCGCGAGGAAGCCGTTCCCGAACTCGAACCGCTGCCCGGTAAGGGCGAGGTGCTGTGGCGCTCACTGGCCTGCACCAGCGGCGACCTGATCGCCTTCGTCGACTCCGATCTCATCGACCCCGACCCGGCCTTCGTGCCCAAGCTGCTCGGCCCGCTGCTGACCACGCCCGGCACCCACCTGTCCAAGGCGTACTACCGACGCCCGCTGCGCCAGGGCGAGTCGGTGGACGCGCACGGCGGCGGCCGGGTCACCGAGCTGGTCGCGCGTCCGCTGCTGGCCGCGCTGCGCCCCGAACTGGCCCAGGTCCTCCAGCCGCTGGGCGGCGAGTACGCGGGCACCCGCGAGCTGCTCACGGCCGTTCCCTTCGCCCCCGGTTACGGCGTGGAGATCGGCCTGCTGCTCGACACCTACGACCGCCTCGGCCTCGACGCCATCACCCAGGTCAACCTGGGCGTGCGCACCCACCGCAACCGCCCCCTGTCCGACCTGGGCGTGATGAGCCGCCAGATCCTCGGCACCGCCCTGCGCCGCAGCGGCGTCCCCGACTCCGGCGCCGCCCTCACCCAGTTCCCGTTGATCGGCGGCGAATTCATCGCCCACTCCACCGAGGTCTCCCTCGAGGACCGCCCCCCGATGAAAACCCTCCGCCCCGAACAGGTCGCCGCCTGACCGACGGCGTAATGTCCCGCAGTTCAACTGAATCGAGCTGTGGGAGCGGGAATCGGTGTCGGCCATCGAGCAATACGGCAATGTCAGGTGTCGACACTGCGGGGCATCGCCCGCGCTGGACGTGGATCTCCTCGGGCACTGGGGGCTGCTGCTGTTCCGGGTCGAAACCACCGAGGTCGGCCCCTTCTGCCGCGACTGCGGACTGGCGACCTATCGCGAACTCACGGTCACCAGTTCGTGGTTCGGCTGGTGGGGCGTCCAGTCGCTGTTCTACAACGTGGGCGGTTTCGTGGCCAACGCCAGGACCCGCCGTCGTCTGGCCGCCCTCCCCGCGCCCGAAACCTCGTGGGGGCACACCCCCATGGACCCCGGCAAGCCCCTGTTCCGCCGGATCGGCGCGCTCGGACTGACCCTGCCGCTGTGGGTCGCGCTAGGCATCGTCGCGTCCTACTACGCCGCCGACCAGCTCGCGATCGAGGAATCCATGCAGCGGGTCACTTCGGGGCAGTGTGTCGGGCGGGTGGAGGTCGGCTGGTTCGGTGACGAGATCCGCATGCAGAAGGTCTCCTGCGCCGACTCGGCCGCCCTGGGCCGCGTGCTGCTGAAAGCCCTCGGCACCCCCGAGAACCCGCCCGGCGACGCGGCCTGTGCGGGCCTGCCGAGCACCCTGTTCACCCACACCGAACGCGGGTTCACGCTGTGCGTGGGGCCGGTCGGGATCTAGTCGGGCGATCGCTGGATCAGCGCGAGCTCAGACGCAGGCAGTTGCGGCACCTCGCCGACCGTACCGCACCGGTTCCGGCGGGCGCGGGGACGAGAAGTCTCTCACTCGTCTTCCAGCGAACGGACATCCGCCTCGGTCAGCGTCCCTCCGAGGGTGACGGTGGGTAGACCGGTACCCGTGCCGGGTGTCGGCTCGGAGCGTCGGTCGCCGCCGTTCGCGACGCGTCGGTTGAGCACGACGGCGACGCCCAGCAGGACGAGGAGGACCAGGGCCAGCAGGACCTGCGGGTGCAGCCCCAATGCCTGCGGGTTGTCGAATTCGGGGTCCTCGATGGCGGTGCCGGGGAACAGGAACGCGCCGAGCAAGCCCAGCCATGGGACGGTCAGGATCGCGCAGGCCGTGTCGATCCGGGCGCGCGAGACGCCGGGGCGCAGCAGCAGGATCAGTGCGAGGGCGCCGAGCAGGATCGACATCACGATGTACTGGGCGTCATGGAATTTCGCGTGCGGGGGCCAGGCCGCGTTGTGCAGGTGCTGGTCGGCGCTGGCCGGAATCAGGTAGTCGGCGAGCAGTGCGCCCACGGCGGTGATCACTGCGACCAGAACGACGAGAATACGTGCGGTGGAACGGGTGCGGGTGGGGGAGGTGCTCATGCGGGGCCTCGCAGGAAGTCGTCGATCACGTCGTCGACGTAATCGAGGTCGAAGGTCCGGTCTGCGAGGAGCCGCCGGAAGAACAGGGGACCGAAGAGCTGGTCCACGGCGCGGTCGACATCCAGCCCGGCCGGGAGCTCGCCGCGCGCGACGGCGTCGGTCAGTACGGTCCGCACCACCCGGGTGCCCGACTGGTAGAGCGCCTGCTTGATCCGCGCGAATTCCGGTTCGACAGCGGCTCTTTCGATCACTACGCGCATGGCCTGGTCGCTGCCGGGGTCGTGCAGCATGGCGCGGGTGCCCGCCAGTTCGCGACGCAGGTCGGTCCGGAGGTCGCCGGTCGGTTCGGACTGGGCCTGTGCGATGTGCCGGGTCAGGGTGGCGCGCACCAGATCGGTGGGTTCGGGCCAGAGCCGGTACAGGGTGGCCCTGCTGATGCCGCTGCGGGTGGCGACGGCGCCGTGGGTGAGCCCGGCGAAGCCCCGTTCGATCAGCAGTTCCCTCGCGGCGACCAGTGCGGTGTCGCGGCTGCGCACGGTGCGGGGATCAGGTAAACGCATCGGACCTCATTGTGAGACAGCGTGTTACGAACTTTCGAGACAAACTGTATCAAAGTTCGCGTGGAGGTGTCGATGGCCCGGGCGGCGGGACGCTCACCGGGGTGGATGGATGGGGCCGTCGAGGTCGGTGAGGGGGCGGGCTGAGGCGTGGGTGCGGGTGGCGAGGATTTCGGCGAGGATGGAGATGGCGGTTTCCTCGGGGGTGTGGGCGGCCAGGTCCAGGCCGAGGGGGCTGTGGACGCGGGCGATATCGGCGGGGGCGCAGCCGGATTCGCGCAGGCGGGCGGTGCGGTCGGCGTGGGCGCGGCGGGAGCCGAGGGCGCCCAGGAAGGCCAGGGGGAGGGGCAGGGCCGCGGCGAGCAGGGGGACGTCGAATTTCGGGTCGTGGGTGAGCACGCAGACGACGGTGCGGTGGTCGAGGCGGCCCGCGCGGTGTTCGGCCGCGAGATAGCGGTGCGGCCAGTCGACGACCACCTCGTGCGCGCCGGGGAAACGGGCCGGGGTGGTGAAGGTTTCGCGGGCGTCCACCACGGTGACGTGATAGCCGAGCTGGGCCGCGGCGGTGGCGAGCGCGCGGGTGTAGTCGTCGGCACCCGCCAGGATCATCCGCGCTGGCGTGTGGAAGACCTGCACGAAGGCGCGCGGACGGGCGGCGGTATCGGCACAGTCGCGGGCGCCGATGAGTCCGTGGTGACCGGCCGCGAGCAGGGCGGCGGCGTCCTGATCCAGCCCACGCCACGGCTCGTGTCGGTCGGGGCGCAGGAGTCTGCGGTCGGGGGTGCTCTCCAGCGTGGTGGCCAAGGCGACCGGATGATGGGCGGTGAGCGCGTCGTGGAGTTCGCGGAGCAGAGGCAGAGCGGTGTGGTCGAGACGTTCGACGAAGACCTCGATCTCGCCACCACAGGGCAGTCCGGCCGTGAATTCGTCGGCCGCGGCGAAGCGTTCGGTGCAGGCGTTGCCCTCGCGCAGGACCTGTTCGGCGGTGTGGACGACGGCGGCCTCGACGCAGCCGCTCGACAGCGAGCCCAACACCCGTCCGTCGCCGGTCACCGCCATGGCGGCACCGGTCTCGCGTGGTCCGGCATCGGTCCGGTCGACGATCCTGGCCAGGGCCACCGGCTGTTCGCCGAGCAGATCGAGTACCGGTCCGAGTAGCTCGCGCATCGCCCACCGGCCTCTCCGCAGTCGCATTGTGACTGCGCTGACCAGCCTAGCTATCGCCGAGCACGCGTGCGCGCCGAGCGCGCGGGAGTGTCAGTCGAGGATTTCGCGGCGCTGCAGCCCGGCCGGGACCGTGCCCGCGTGGAAGAAGTCCCGGAAGACCTCCGTCGCGTGGTCGGCCGTGAACACCTCTTCCGGGTAGACGTAGGTGTCCTCGTCACCGTGCGGCAGGTACACCGTGGGCAGGCCGAGGCGGCTGCCGACGGCACCGAGGGTGTAGCGGCGGGTGACGTGGTCGATGGTGGTGCGCAGCTGCAGCGTCATCGCGCCCGCCGAGCCCGCGCAGTGCAGCGCGAGATCGCCACGCGCCGCGCTCACCGTCGCGGTGACGTCGGTGGCGGGCATCGGTTCGGGGAGCAGGCTCAGTTCGAGCGCGTAGCGCTGGTGGCCGTCCATCCGGCGTAGCGGGCGCAGGAAGCTGTCGACATCCTCGTGCGGGCCGATGAAGACCTTCAATCGGTCGCTGTAGGTGACGCGGTGCGTGGCGACGATGACCTCGTCGGCCAGTGGCGTGGCGTCGAACGGGGGGACGGGGCGTGGATCCGGGGTGCCTGCCGCGCGGACGGGCAGGACCCGGCATGCGCTGGCCTCGGGAGACGAGAACATGTGAAGCTCACCTACTCACACTCGGTTACTCGCTAGCAATCTAACCATCGTGGACGACATGTGATCCATAACAATACCGTGATGCAGATCACAAAGCATGGTTAGTTTAATTCCAGCTATGGATGAACCCGGGTCGTAGCCAACCTGGGGTCGGTTTCGTGGCGATAGACCGGGGTGAGCAGGTCCGCGTCTACCGGTTCTCCTGTCGTGCGGTCATACCGAACCGCGATCAACACCGAGAACAGCTGGGTGCTCGCGCGTTCGTGCAGGGTCGCGAGGCGGGTCGCCAGCAATCGGATCGCACCCAGCGAGCCGGGCGGGTGCAGGCCGTCGATGAGCATGATGCTGCCGCGCCGGTCGGGGCGGGGGAGCCGGGCGAGGTAGGCGATGTCGTGCGGTTCGGTGCCGCCGGGCCGGTAGACGCGGCGCGCGGCCCGGTCCTCGATGCCGCGGCGGGTGTCGCCCGCGCGGGTGACGGTGCGGCGCAGGCGCGGATCGGCGACCACCAGCTGACGCAGGCTCGGCGAGAGTTCCGGGCCGCCGAGGATCACCAGACCGTCGCGATTGAGATCGATCGGGCGACCGGGCAGGAAGGTCTCCACCGTCGCCACGAAACCGAGCTGGCGCAGCAGCTCGGCCAGGCGTTGCGGGGCGGCCGGATCGGGCGCGCCCAGTAGCCTGCCCGCGCGGACCTCCGGCGCGAGTACGGTCAGCGCGCCGTGCCCGAAGAACAGGCCCTCGGGCACCGGACCCTGGGTGCTCACCTGATGGATTCGGGCGCGCGACAGGCCCGCCGCGGCGCCGATCCGGGCGAAAGTCCAGCCTTCGGCATGGAGTTCGCGGATCACGGCGCGCCTGATCCTGGTGAGTTCGTTGATGGTCTGCTGGGCAGCCGCCACCCCGTCGGTGGCCGCTTTGAGTCTCTCGACCTTGTCCTCGATCGCGAAGACTCTTGCCACGTCATCGGCCGACATGTGCGAAGTCTAGACAGCTCGACAGCATTCCGTGTCTATATCGGTTGACATCCAACTGTCCTGTGCGACAACGAGAATTCACGCCGTATTGTCGGCAATCACAAGGATGCGAGGTCGGCGCGGCCACGGGCCGATCGCGCGATCCTGTGGCAAATGCCGACCGTGCGGTGTGTTCTTCGGATCAGGTGGCGTCGAAGTCGATCGGCGGACGCTCGTTGTGTGTCAGCGGCTTCTGCGTCGGCGGGGTGGGCCCGGCGCCGGGCATGCCGCTGCTGGTCCCGAACAGCTGCTGCTTGTCGGGCACCGCGCTCTCCAGATCACGCAGGACCGAGTCGTCCCCGCCCAGCAGATGCTTGGTGACCGCGGCGCGCGGGCTCATCGACCGCAACTCGTTGAGCTCGGCCAACGGCTTGCGCAGCTCGTCGAACTCCGGTCCCAGCTCCTGCTTGAGCTGGCTGGTGGCCCCGCTGGCGTAGTCGCGCACCTGACGCAGCGAGCGGGTGGTCCAGCGCACGGCGCCGGGCAGGCGCTCCGGGCCGAGGATCACGAGGGCGGCGACGAGCAGGATCATCATCTCGCTCCACCCGATGTTGCTGAACACGGATCCAGGTTACCCGGCGCGCGACGCCGCTGGTCAGTCGGATTCCAGCGTGACCGAGACGTCCACCTGCCTGCCGTCGCGGATCAACTGCACGTTCACCTTGTCGCCGATCTTGTGCTGCTGCACGGCCACGACCAGCTCGTCGGGATTGGTGACCTCACGGTCGCCGATCTTCACGATCACATCGCCCTCGACGATGCCCGCCTTGGCCGCGGGCCCGTCCGGCACGACATCGGCGACGGCGGCACCGCTCATCACCTCGTTGGCGACGGTCTTGGTGCGCGCGCTCAGCCCGATCACCGGATGGTGCATCTGGCCGTCGTTGATCAGCGTCTGGGCCACGCTGCGCATCACGTCGACCGGGATGGCGAAGCCCAGGCCCACCGAGCCGCCGGTCTCGCTGCGGATGGCGGTGTTGATGCCCACCACGCGGCCCTGCATGTCGACCAGGGCGCCACCGGAGTTACCGGGGTTGATGGCGGCGTCGGTCTGCACGGCGTCGATGACGGCGTCGGTGTCGCTGCCCTCGCCCTGCAGTTTCACCGGGCGGTGCAGGGCGCTGACGATGCCGGAGGTGACGGTCTTGCTCAGGCCCAGCGGCGAGCCGATGGCCAGCACGTCGTCGCCGACCTGCACGTCGGCGGATTTGCCGAGATTGGCCACGGTGAGGTTCTTGGCCTCGACCTTGAGCACGGCCAGGTCGGTCTTGGGGTCGCGGCCCACGATCTGGGCGGGCACCCGGGTGCCGTCGGAGAACTGCACCTGGATGGCGGCGCGCTCGGACTTGTCGGTCGCGGCCATCGAGATGACGTGGTTGTTGGTGACGACATAGCCCTTGCCGTCGATCACCACCCCCGAGCCGGTGGCGCCGTTGTCGCCGACGGTGACGCGGATGGAGACCACCGAGGGCAGCACCGCGTTGGCGACCGCGGCGATGCGGCTGTGCGGCTCCTCGGTGCCCCCGGTCTGGTCCAGGGTGACCTCGCGGGAGGTGAGCGTGGAGGCGGTCTCGGCGGTGATCCGCCCGACCAGCCCGCCCACCACGGCGATACCGAGCGCCAGGGCGGCCAGCACCGCGAGGGCCTTGGGCGCGACGGTGGAACCGAACAGCACCTCGCGGGCGGTCAATTTGGGGGCGTCCGGCGGGCGCAGGGTGGGCGCGGCGGCCACGGCGGGAGCGCCGAGGCGGGCTCCGGCGGCCGGGTCACGCCAGGGATCGACCGGTCCGGCGACGGCGGGCTTGTCCTCGGCGGCACCGGGCTCGCGCTGCAGCAGCTCGTTCGAGCCCTCGGGCCGGGCGAAGGCCTCGGCCAGCACCCCGTCGGGCGGGCGCTGGGTGACGAGCTGATCGGCGTCGGCGGGCCGATCGGTGGGACGGGACTCGTGCGGGGCGAACGAGCCGGACTGTCCGTTCGGACGGCGGAACGCGCGCGCGGTATGGCTGTCGATGTGCGGCCGGTACACCGGGCGCGGACCGAGGTTCGGCGCGTCCGCGGGACGCAGGTTCCCCCGTTCGGCCCCCGATTCCGCGTGCTCGGTCGATCCGGAATTCGTCGATTCGCCTGTCACGTGTCGAGACTCTACTTGCGCCGCCAGGTTGTCCACCGGGTCGCGGTGAAGGAATCGGTGATGAATCCGAGAAACGCCTCGTTACGGCGCGGCGGCTGGGCCTGTGTGCCGGGCAGTTCGGCCAGCGGGATGCGGGTCAGGCTGTCGTGCAGGCTGCGCGGCACGGCCACCTCGGCGGCCCGGCGCAGCGCGATGCGGGCCTGCTGCTGGGCGTCGACCTCGGCCGCGCACTCGGGGCAGACCGAAAGATGCTGGGCGGCGCGCAGATAGGCGTTCATGCGCAACTCGCCGTCGACATAGGCCGCGACCGCTTCGCTGGCCAGGTGCTCGGTGGGCTGGAAGCGCGGCGATCGACCCGCCGCTCCGGGGTCCACACTCATGCGGAGTTCATCCTTCCGACCGACATCGACCGACAAGCCGGGGACACCTGACCCGGCGTCACCCAGCGTAGGCGTCAGCGGAGTACCGCTGCTGTAGTTCCATTATGCGCAAGGTGCTCGCGCAGTGCCTGCCGCCCACGGTGGATCCGGCTGCGCACGGTGCCCAGCTTCACGCCGAGTGTCGCGCCGATCTCCTCGTAGGACAGACCCTCGATGTCACACAGCACCACCGCGGCGCGGAACTCCGGCGCCAACGCGTCGAGCGCTTTCTGCAGGTCGGGGTCGAGGCGGGAGTCGTGGTAGGCGTCCTCGGGGGTGGGGCCCTCGGCGGGCACCCGGTCGTAGTCCTCGGGTAAGGCTTCCATCCGGATGCGGTTGCGGCGGCGGACCATGTCCAGGAACAGGTTGGTGGTGATGCGGTGCAACCAGCCCTCGAAGGTGCCCGGCTGGTAGTTCTGCAGCGAGCGGAAGACCCGGATGAAGGTCTCCTGGGTGAGGTCCTCGGCGTCCTGGGCATCGCCCGAGAGGCGGTAGGCCAGGCGGTAGACCCGATCGGCGTGTTCGCGGACGAGTTCGTCCCAGGAGGGCATGACGGTGCGGTCACCGGTGGCGTCGAAGGCCGCGGTGCCGGTGAGTTCGGCATCGAGCGCGTCACCCTCGAGGGCGACGAGGTCGGCGGGGAGAGTGTGGTCGGGCAGTGGGGCGTTGCGACGCGCCGTGTCTACCATCGGGATGGGACACCTCCTACTCGGGACCGCTGGCACGAAACCGGCCGGTCCGGGTCAGCGAACCTTGCTCTCGGTATCAACCCGCAGCGGTGTGGGGTTGTTCCCGTCTCGTGCCCGCCGCGATCGGCTGGCCTTGCGTAGGGCAACTATTTCCTGTCGCGATATGGGACAGGTGTGGGGATCCTGAGCGTGGCCTGAGAATCGACATTTCGCCGCACCCGCGCCTTCGCTGAATACACAGACCCCTCCTGTGACATAGCCTCTTAGCTGTGGCATCGAACGTGGAGCGGAACCTGGCGTATGTGGAGGAGTCCGTCGTCGAGGACGAGGTCCTCCTCGACGCGCGCGAGCGGGCCACCGAACTGGGCGCCGCACCCGTGCCCGCCTCGGTCGGCGCGGTGCTGAGCATGTACGCGCAGATGCTGGGCGCCCGCGCGGTCGTCGAGGTGGGCACCGGCGCGGGAATCAGCGGGTTATGGCTGCTCGACGGCATGCGTGAGGACGGCACCCTCACCACCATCGACTCCGAACCCGAGCATCAGCGCGCCGCCAAGGAGGCCTTCCGCACCGCCGACATCCCGCCCGCGCGCACCCGGCTGATCAACGGCCGCGCCCTCGACGTGCTGCCCCGGCTGGCCGACGGCGCCTACGACCTGGTCTTCGTCGACGCCGCGCCGATGGAACACCTGCACTACGTGGAGCAGGGCGTGCGACTACTGCGCGAGGGCGGGGCGATCATCCTGCACAACGCCCTGCTCGGCGGGCGTGTCCCCGATCCCGAACAGCGCGACCCGGCCACCACGGCGGTGCGTGCCGCCACCCGCGCCATCGCCGAGAATCCCGATCTGACCAGCGTCCTCATCCCGATCGGTGACGGTCTGCTCTGCGCCTCGCGGTGTTGAACGCGCGGCGTCAGCCGCCGTGTATCAACCGACCCAGATGCCCTTGCCGACGGTGACCACCCCGCCGTTGCTCACCGCGAAGCGTTCGCGGTCGCGGTCCAGGTCGACGCCGATGATCTCGCCCTCGCCGACCACCACGTTCTTGTCCAGGATGGCGTGGCGCACCACCGCGCCGCGCCCGATCCGCACGCCGGGCATGAGCACGCTGCCCTCCACGGTGGCGCCGTCGTCGATCATCACGTTCGAGCTGAGCACCGAGTTGCGCACGGTCGCGGCCGACAGGATCGAGCCCGAGCCCACGATCGACTCCTGGGCCAGCCCGCCCTGGGCGAACTTGGCCGGGGGCAGGTTCTCGGCGGCGCCGCGGATGGGCCAATGCTTGTTGTAGAGGTTGAAGACCGGGTGCACCGAGACCAGGTCCATGTGCGCCTCGTAGAAGGCGTCGATGGTGCCGACGTCGCGCCAGTAGCCCCGGTCGCGTTCGGTGGCGCCGGGCACCTCGTTGTCGGCGAAGTCGTAGACGGCGGCCTGACCGGCGGCCACCAGGGACGGGATGATGTCGCCGCCCATGTCGTGGTCGGAGTCGGAGTTCTCCGCGTCGGCGCGGATGGCGTCGACCAGCACGCGGGTGGTGAACACGTAGTTGCCCATCGACGCGAAGGTCACGTTCGGGTCGTCGGGCGTGCCGGGCGGGTGCGCGGGTTTCTCCAGGAACTGGGTGATCCGGCCGGACTCGTCGGAGTCGATACAGCCGAAGGCGCTGGCCTCGCTGCGCGGCACCCGGATACCGGCGACGGTGACGCCCGCGCCGGAGGCGATATGGCTGGCGACCATCTGTTCCGGGTCCATCCGGTACACGTGGTCGGCGCCGAAGACCACGATGTAGTCGGGGTCCTCGTCATAGATCAGGTTGAGCGACTGCATGATCGCGTCGGCGCTGCCGGTGTACCAGCGCGGGCCGAGCCGCTGCTGGGCGGGCACCGGGGTGATGTACTCGCCGGTGAACCCGGACAGCCGCCAGGTCTGGGAGATGTGGCGGTCGAGCGAGTGCGACTTGTACTGGGTGAGCACGCACAGGCGCAGATAACCCGCGTTGACCAGATTGCTGAGCACGAAATCGATCAGTCGGTAGGCGCCACCGAACGGAACCGCGGGCTTGGCGCGGTCTGCCGTGAGCGGAAACAGTCGTTTGCCCTCGCCACCGGCGAGCACGATCCCGAGTACGTGCGGCTGGCTCCTCACCCTGCTCAAAGTACAGGTCCGCGCAGGCGTCGGTGGCTCATGTCGACCCGACGGTCTAATTTGGACCGGTGAGTTCTGGCACCGACAGCGACGAGGAGCGGGCGGACGCGCTGCGCGTCGCCGTGCTGACCCGGGAATACCCGCCGGAGGTGTACGGCGGGGCGGGCGTGCACGTCACCGAACTCACCGCGCGGCTGCGCGCGTTGTGCGCGGTGACCGTGCACTGCATGGGCGCGCCGCGACCCGGTGCCGTGGTGCACCGACCCGATCCCGAACTCTCCGCCGCCAATGCCGCGCTGCAGATGATGTCGGCCCAATTGCGCATGGCCGACGCGGCGGGCGGTGTCGAGGTGGTCCACTCGCACACCTGGTACGCGGGCCTGGCCGGGCACCTGGCGGCCGCGCTCTACGACATCCCGCACGTGCTCACCGCGCATTCGCTCGAACCGCGCAGGCCGTGGAAGGCCGAGCAGCTCGGTGGCGGCTACCGGTTGTCGTCGTGGTCGGAACGCACCGCGATGGAGAACGCCGACGCGATCATCGCCGTCAGCGCGGGCATGCGCCACGACGTGCTCGACGCCTATCCGGCCATCGACCCCGCCCGAGTGCACGTGGTGCACAACGGGATCGACGCGACCGTCTGGCATCCCGGCCCGCCCGCGCCGGGGGAGACGCCGGTGCTGGAACGCCTCGGGGTCCGTCCCGATCTGCCGATCGTGTCGTTCGTCGGGCGGATCACCCGGCAGAAGGGCGTCGGCCACCTGCTCGCCGCCGCCCACGACTTCGACCCCGACATCCAGCTGGTGCTGTGCGCGGGCGCGGCCGACACCCCCGAGCTCGAGCAGGAGGTCGCCACGGCGGTCGACGAGCTACACCGCCGCCGCGGCAAGGTGTTCTGGGTGCAGGAGATGCTGCCCACCGAGCAGGTGCGCCAGATCCTGGCCGCCTCGGCGGTCTTCGTGTGCCCGTCGGTCTACGAGCCGCTCGGCATCGTGAACCTGGAGGCGATGGCGTGTGCCACGGCGGTGGTGGCCTCCGATGTCGGCGGGATTCCCGAGGTGGTCGCCGACGGGGTCACCGGCACGCTGGTGCACTACGCCGCCGACGAGCCGGAGGTCTACGAACGGGCGCTGGCCATGGCGGTGAACGCGGTCGCGAGCGATCCGGCGCTGGCCCGGCGCTACGGCGAGGCAGGGCGGGCGCGGGCCATCGCGGAATTCGACTGGGCCAAGATCGCCGAGGACACCGTGGCGGTGTATCGCAGCGTGCTGCGCTGAGGTGCTGGGGGCACCGGGCGGTCCCAGGCGACGCTCGGGGCGCGTGGTGGCGTGGGGTCGGGACTGCCGCCCGCGTGATGGAGTCCGCGGTGCGCGTGGCCCACGTGGGCGATGCGTCAGCCGTTCGGCGAGTAGACCGAGACCGTCACCGAGGCGGTGACTTCGGTGGTGTCCGGGAGCGCGGCGATGCGGGGGTCGTCGGTCGGGGTGCCGTGGAAGGCCGACGGGCCCATGGCGACCACGTTCGTGACATCGGCGCGGGTGAGTTTCATCGGAAACTCGATCAGGGTGTGCTCGATGCGGGTGAAGGTGGCCGACAGCGACTCGGCCAGGCGGCGGTCCTTGTCGGGGTCGACGCGGACCATGCCGAGTGGGCCGATCAGTTCGCCGAGATGCCGGTCGGTGGGGGTGACGACCACGAAGCGTCCGCCGGGGGCCAGGACGCGCGCGATCTCGCCGGGGTTACGTGGCGCGAAGATCGAGAGCACGCCGGTGAGGGCGTGGTCGCGGACCGGCAGGCCGCGCCAGGCATCGGCCAGGATCGAGGCCGTGCGCGGGTGCGCGCGAGCGGCCCGGCGCGCCGCCGGTTTGGACACGTCCAGTGCGATGCCGACGGCGCCGGGCCGGGCATCGAGGACCGCGGCCAGGTAGAAACCGGTGCCTGCGCCGATCTCGAGCACCGCGCCGTCGGCCGGGGAGAGCCCATGAGCGCCGTCCACGTTGTCGGCCATCGCCGCGACCGGTGAGGTCGCGGTGCCCGTGGAGGCGGCAGTGTCGTCGAGCGCGGTGACGGCCGCGGCCGCGTGGGCTTCGGATGCCGCATCGACCCTGGGTGCCGGGGCCGTGGCGGGATCGGCGCTGTCACGGGGTATACGGGTCGGCGAACCGATGCTCAGGGCGTGAGCGACGGCCACGGCGATGGGGGTGAAGTGCCCGGCGCCCTGGAAGGCCGCGCGGGCATCGAGCATGGCGGCGGTGTCGCCGGTCATCTTCGTCGACGCCCCGGTCAGCAGCCCGACATAACCCTGGCGGGCGATGTCGAAGCTGTGCCCGGTCGCGCAACGCAGCGCGGTGTCGCGCTGATGCAGTGCGGCGCCGCACTCCGGGCAGGCCAGGAGTGCGGCGACCGTGTCGAGCGCTGTCAGCTGGTGACGCTCTTCAGTTCGTCACCGAGTGCCGCAGCCTCGTCCGGCGTGAGTTCGACGACCAGACGCCCGCCACCCTCGAGTGGAACCCGCATGACGATTCCACGACCTTCCTTGGTTGCCTCGAGGGGACCGTCCCCGGTACGGGGCTTCATGGCCGCCATCCTCTGCTCCCTCCAGATCTGCGCGGTCTGTCTGCGCACTGTTTCTCGTCTGCCGGTTGTCGCCAACCAGCGGGCTCGCCGGGTGTTCGGCGGGCCACACCGGTCCTATTCTTCCCTATTGCCCGCGCGGGCGGACACCTGAGTAGGAAATGTGACTCTCGAGTCGGTTCCGTCCGGCGTGGGGCGTACCCAGCAAACTTCCAGGTGGTCGTCCACCATCCCGGTCGCCTGCATCAGGGCGTACGCCGTCGTCGGGCCGACGAAAGCGAAGCCCCGGCGCTTCAATTCCTTTGCCAGAGCAACGGATTCGGGTGTGGTCGCGGGCACATCCGCGAGGGTGGCCGGTCGCGGGCGTGGCGCGGGTGCGAAGGACCACACCAGCTCGTCCAGGCTCACCGGCAGGTCGCGAGCAACCCGGGCATTGGTGATGGCCGCGTCGATCTTGGCGCGATTGCGCACGATGCCCGCGTCGGCGAGCAGTCGCGCGCGGTCGTCGTCACCGAACTCGGCCACCTTCGCGATCTCGAACCCGGCGAAGGCGGCGCGGAAGGCGGGCCGCTTGCGCAGGATGGTGATCCAGGCCAGGCCCGACTGGAACGCCTCGAGGCACAGGCGCTCGAAGAGGGCGTCGTCGCCGTGCAGGGGCACGCCCCATTCGGTGTCGTGGTAGTCGCGGTAGAGCTGGGAGCCGATCGACCAGCCGCAGCGGACCAGTCCGTCGTCGGCGAGCTCGCTCACGGGCGTTCCTGGCTCGCCATGACCTGCGCCTGCCAGTGCCGCGCCTGGGCCAGCTCGAGCTCCAGTTCATCGATGCGCTCGGCCAGCCTCCCCAGCGCCCAGTCGACCTCCCCGGCCTTGTAACCGCGCACCACCTGCTGAAACCGCAGCGCCCGCACATCGGCCCCGGTGACGCCCTGCGCGGGCAGCACGGTGGCCGTGGTCCCCTCGGGCAGCGGCCCGAGCTCCTCGGACCGCCCGAACACCGCACTCGCGACCAGGAACAGCATCGCCGCCACCAACCCGACGATGAGCACGTATAGAAGCAGCGTCAGCATGGGTCCAGCCTAGGCACCCCCACCGACAACCCCCGAATCAGAGATGGCGGGTGGTGTCGATGCCCAGGGACATGCCCGCCAGGCCGCGCTTGCGGACGGCGAGCTTGTCGGCCACGCCGCGCAGGGCGACGGCGGCCGGGTTCTCCGGGTCGCCGAGCACGATCGGGGTGCCCGCGTCGCCGCCCTCGCGCAGGGACTGCTCGATCGGGATCTGGCCCAGCAGCGGCACCGTCGAGCCGACCGCGCGGGTGAGGCGGTCGGCGACCACCTGGCCGCCGCCGGAGCCGTAGAGCTCCATCCGCGAGCCGTCGGGCAGGTCCAGCCACGACATGTTCTCCACCACGCCCGCGATGCGCTGACGGGTCTGCAGCGCGATGGCGCCCGCGCGTTCGGCCACCTCGGCGGCGGCGATCTGCGGGGTGGTGACCACCAGGATCTCGGCGTTGGGGATCAGCTGGGCGATGGAGATGGCGACGTCGCCGGTGCCGGGGGGCAGGTCCAGCAGCAGCACGTCCAGGTCGCCCCAGAACACGTCGGCCAGGAACTGCTGCAGCGCGCGGTGCAGCATCGGACCGCGCCACACCACCGGCGTGTTGCCCGTGGTGAACTGCGCGATCGAGATCATCTTCACGTTGTGCGCGACCGGCGGCAGGATCATCCGCTCGACCTGGGTGGGTTTGGCGTCGGAGCCGAGCATGCGCGGGATGGAGTGGCCGTAGATGTCGGCGTCGAGCACACCCACCGACAGTCCGCGCTCGGCCAGCGCGACGGCGAGGTTGGCGGTGACGCTGGACTTGCCCACGCCACCCTTGCCGGAGGCAACCGCGTAGACGCGGGTCAGCGAGCCCGGCTGGGCGAAGGGGATCACCGGCTCGGCCGAATCGCCACGCAGCGACTTGCGCAGTTCGGTGCGCTGCTCGTCGCTCATCACATCGAGATCCACCGTCACCGCGCCCGCACCGGGCACATCCGCCACGGCCTTGGTGACACGCTGGACGATCTCGGTCCGCAACGGGCAACCGGACGTGGTCAGATACACCTCGACGTGCACATCACCGCTGTCGGCGATGGCGATGGACTTCACCATGCCCAATTCGGTGATCGGCTTGCGGATCTCCGGATCGTCGACCTTCGCGAGCGCCGCCCGCACATCCGCTTCCGTAATCACTGCCATGAAACCGAGTTTATGCTGGCTCGCCTCGGGTCAGATTCGGGGGAGGTCCTGGGGGCGGGGGGCGAGGCCGCTGGAGTAGGAGCCGGACCAGGCCATGACGTTGGCTACGTAGGCCATGGAGTTGTTGTAGCGGAGGATGGCCTTGGACTGCTGGGACAGGTCGCGCATGTTCAGGCCGCCGTCGCAGAGGTAGCGGCCCGCGGTGAGGGCGGCGTCGAAGAGGTTCTGCGGGTCGGCGATGCCGTCGGCGTTGCCGTCGGCGGCGTAGCGCTGCCAGGTCTCGGGCAGGAACTGCATGGGGCCGATGGCGCGGTCGTAGCCGCCGAGGCCGTCGAGTGCGCCGCCGTCGCTGTCGTGGATGACATTGTTGCCGTAGAGGCTGCCGTCGAGGACCGGGCCGTAGACCGCCTTGATCGGGTTGCCCTGCGCGTCGGCCTTGCCGTAGGCGTGGGTGGACTCGACCCGGCCGATACCGGCCAGCAGCGACCAGTTCATGCCGCAGTGCGGATTCTCCACGGCCAGTTGCTGTTCGGCGCTCTGGTAGGCGGCGACCGCGATACCGGGAATGCCGAGCGGACCGGCGGGCAGATCGGAGGCGGGCCGATCGTCGGGTAGCGCAACGGTTTTCACCACCGGCGCGGCCGAGGCCGACTGCTTGGCCTCCAGGTGCGCCACCTCGGCGATGTCGGCCTGGGGTGCCGCGACCAACTCGGCCGCGCCCTCCTGGTCGATCTCGGGAAGATCGTGTTCGACCGCTGCGCTGGCCGCGCTGGTCACGTCGGTCGCGGCGGCGGTGACGGCCACGAGTCCGGCGGGGACCAATCCGGTCAGTGCGATGAGCGAGCTCCGGCGAACGGTGGTGGCTGGCTGTTTCCGATGACGGCCCATGCCAAGAGATTACCGCACCCGAGACCTTTTTGTTACCCCTCTGTGATCTGGAATCCGGTTTGATTTCAGGGCAGCGCGGGCGGGGCGGGCAGCGGGATGACGATGTTGAACGGCAACGTGATCGCGGGCTGCGGCGCGGGCGCCACCGGGGCGGGCTCGGGCTCGGGCGCGGCCTCCTCGGTGGGGGCGACACCCGGTTCCGGCGTCTTCTCCGGCGCGGCGGGAGCGGGGGCCGGAGTCTGCGCGGGCGCGGCCTCGGCGGGCGTGCACTTGGCCGCGTCGGTGGGCGCGGGCTCCAGCTCCGCGGGCTTGGCGGGGTCCTTGGGCGCCGCGGCACCGTAGGTCTGTTCCACGGGCTGCTGGACGGGCTGTTCGGCGGGCGCCAGCGGATCGGGCATCTTCGCGGGCTGCGGTTCGCTGACACAGGTTTCGGGCACCACGGGCGCGGGACAGAAGATGCCGCACGGGATCGGCGGCAGACCGGGCAGGGTGATCATCACCTGGGTCGGCGTGGCGGTCTTCGGCGTGTTGGGCGGCAACTGGTTGGCCGTCGAGGGCGGGGCCGCGGTGGTGGGGGAGTCGGTGGAGGCGGCCAGTACGTTCGGCGAGACCAGCGGGGCGCTGCCCGGCGGCACGATCTCCGGGGAGATCGCGACCTGGCTCGGCGCGCCACCGTTGCGATAGGCGGCCGACCAGCTCAGCACATTGGCCGCGTAGGACATGGAGTTGTTGTAGCGCAGCACCGCCCGCAGTTCCTGGGACGCCTCGCGCAGGTTCAGCCCGCCCGAGCACAGGTACTTGCCCGCGCCGAGCGCCGCGTCGAAGACATTGTGCGGATCGGCCACGCCGTCGCCGTTGCCGTCGGCGGCGTAGTGCGCCCAGGTGCTCGGCAGGAACTGCATCGGACCCACGGCGCGCACGAAGCCGCCGTCGGCCTCCTTGATGACCTCGTTGCCCGGCAGCGTGCCGTCCAGCGCCGGACCGAAGATGGGGGTGGTCGTGGTGCCCGCGGCGTCGGTGCTGCCGCTGCTGGCGTGCCCGGACTCGATCCGGCCGATCCCGGCGAGCAGGTTCCAGGTGAGTCCGCAACCGGGCTCGGCGGTCTCCATGGCCAGCTCGGCATTGCGGTAGGCGGCCAGCACGATCTCCGGGATGCCGAGGGCGCCGCTGCCGGTGGGCAGCGAAATGCTCTGCAGGGGAACGGTTCCGGCGAAAGGTGCCGCGCTGTTGGCCGACGGGCTCAGGGCGCGCAGCTTGCGCGGGGCCTCCTGCGAGACCGGCAGCAGGCCGACGACCTCCGAGAGTGGGGCGTCGCCCTGGTCGGTGCTGCTGGCGTTCGCGGCCAGCAATGCCTCCGGGGCCTGCGGCGCGGTACTGGGATTCGTGGAGTGCGCGGCCGATCCGGAGGCGACGAGCCCCGCGACGACCAGGGCCGACATCGTGATCGGAGTAGAGATTCGCATTGGCGACACACCAGCCCTTTACGTCGAAGCAGCGGCACCGCAGAGTCCCCCCTCCGGCCCGCCCGGAACAACGTGATCCAGGTTACCTACCGGTCAGGAAGTTGTTGAGCATTTCCGGTCACGCGTCTGGAGCGCCTGGCGAAATCGGGGCGGAAGAGGGCGTTTGACCGGAGGTTTTCTTGCGGACGGCTTTTCGCTTTTTCTCCGTCGTCGGCGCGCCGTCGGGCGTGGTGACCGCGTCGATGCGGTCGAGCACCTCTTTGATCTCCTCGAGTTCGCGGCGCAGGTAGTCACGGGTGGCCACATCGCCGACGGCCAGGCGCAGCGAGGCCAGCTCACGGGCCAGGAACTCGGTGTCGGCCTTGGTCTGGGCGGCGCGGGTGCGGTCCTCCTCCAGGGCGACCTTGTCGCGGTTGTCCTGGCGGTTCTGCGCCAGCAGGATCAGCGGCGCGGCGTAGGCGGCCTGGGTGGAGAAGGCCAGGTTGAGCAGGATGAACGGGTACGGGTCCCAGCGCAGCGACACCGCGAACACATTGAGCACGATCCACACCACGACGATGACGGTCTGGATCGCCAGGTAGCGGCCGGTGCCGAGGAAGCGGGCCACCTTCTCGCTGGCGCTGGCGAACGCGTCGGAGTCCCAGTCGAAGCGCAGCCGCGAGCCGACCGGCGTCTCCAGGCGCTGCCGGGCTGGGCTCTTCTCACTCACTGCGGATCTCCTCCTCGGTGTGCGCCAGTGGCGGCTCTTCCTCGCGCCAGTCCTCGGGCAGCAGATGATCGAGCACGTCGTCGACGGTGACCGCGCCGAGCAGATGGTTCTCCGCGTCGACCACCGGCCCGCACACCAGGTTGTAGGTGGCGAAGTAGCGGGTCACCGCGGCCAGCGGCAGCTCGGCCGACAGCGGCGACAGATCGGCGTCGACGATCCCGCCGACCAGATGCGCGGGCGGTTCCCGCAGCAGCTGCTGGATGTGCACGCAGCCCAGATAGCGACCGGTGGGCGTGGCCGTGGGCGGCCGCACGACGAAGGCCATGGAGGCCAGCGCCGGAGTCAGGTCGGGATCGCGGACCCGCGCGAGCGCCTCGGCGACGGTGGTGGACGGACTCAGCACCACCGGTTTGGTCGTCATCAGACCGCCCGCGGTGTCGGGGGAGTGGGCGAGCAGGCGGCGCACCGGCTCGGATTCCTCCGGGTCCATCAGCGCGAGCAGCGATTCGGCCTCGCTCTCGGGCAGCTCGCCCAGCAGGTCGGCGGCGTCGTCGGGGTCCATGGCCTCGAGCACATCGGCGGCGCGGTGCACCTCGAGGTGGCCGAGCAGGTCGACCTGGTCGTCGTCGGGCAGCTCCTGGACCACGTCGGCGAGGCGTTCGTCGTCGAGCGCGATGGCCACCTCCACGCGCCGCTTCTCCGGCAGCTCGCGCAGTCGGTGCGCGACATCGGCCGGGCGCAGGCCCTCGAACTGTGACAGCAGCGTGGTGACATCCTGGCCCGGCCTGCCGACCACCGCGGGCGTCAGCCCGACGACCTGCGACCAGTCGACCACGTGCACGGTGCGGCGTCGCCCGATCCGCCGGTGCCCGCGCACCGCGACCCGCCCGATCACCCAGTCGCGGGTGCGGGTCTGCTCGATACCGAGGTCGGCGACGAAGACCGCCACCCCGTCCAGGTCGGGCAGGCCAGGATCGTCGACGCGGACCTGCGAGTCCACGATCTGCGCCAGCGCCAGCATCTCGCCCGGTCGCTGCGCGAATCGGCGCAGGCTGACGGTGCCGGTATTGAGCGTCACCATGCCGGGTTCGATCGCGGTGACCCGCAGCATCGGCACGAAAATCCGCCGCCGGGTGACCAATTCGACCACCAGCCCGTGCACCCGCGGTTGCTGGCGGCCGTAGCGGACGGCCACGACCACATCGCGGACCCGGCCGATAGACTCCCCGTCCGGACCCAGCACCGTCAGGCCAGCGAGCCGGGCGACGTACACCCTGGTGGTTGCCATGATCATCAGGCTAGGCGGTCCGCTACGGCCGGTCACCACACGCCACGGCCGGTGTGACGAACAACAGGAGGCCCCATGCAGCCGCGTCGCTCGGTGCTCGCCGTGCCGGGGAGCAATCCCAAGATGATCGCCAAGGCCAAGGGTCTGCCGGTGGACGAGGTGTTCCTCGATCTCGAGGACGCCGTCGCGCCCGGCGCCAAGATCGCGGCGCGGGCCAATATCGTCGCCGCGCTCAACGAGCCGGGTTGGGGCAACCAGCTGCGGGTGGTGCGGGTCAACGACTGGTCGACCGAGTGGACCTACGCCGATGTCATCCAGGTGGTCGAGGGCGCGGGCGCGGTGCTCGACGCCATCCTGCTGCCCAAGGTCACCGACGCCGGTCAGGTGCACGCGCTGGACCTGCTGCTGACCCAACTGGAGAAGGCCAGCGGACTCGAGGTGGGCCGCATCGGCATCGAACCGCAGATCGAGAACGCGCTGGGCCTGCGCAATATCGACGCCATCGCCACCGCGAGTCCCCGGGTGCGGACACTCGTGTTCGGCCCGGCCGATTTCATGGCCAGTATCAATATGCGCACCCTGGTGGTCGGCGAGCAGCCGGAGGGCTACGACGTCGGCGACGCCTACCACCACATCCTGATGACCATCCTGCTCACCGCCCGCGCCCACGGCCTGCAGGCCATCGACGGCCCCTACCTGCAGATCCGCGACCTCGACGGCTTCCGCCGGGCTGCGAGCCGCACGGCCGCACTCGGTTTCGACGGCAAGTGGGTGCTGCATCCGACCCAGGTCGACGCGGCCAACGAGATCTTCAGCCCCCGCCAGCGCGACTACGACCGCGCCGAGCAGATCCTCGACGCCTACGCCTTCCACACCTCGGCCGAGGGCGGCGCGCGCGGTGCCGTCATGCTCGGAGATGAGATGATCGACGAGGCCAGCGCGAAGATGGCGAAGGTGATCGCGGAGAAGGGCCGCGCCGCCGGAATGAAGCGGTCGGACGCCTGATCCGGGAGCCCGTGATCACAGATCGGGCATTCCGGACATTTTGGAGACGCGTTTCACTCCACCACACCCACCCCGGACCTAGCAGAATGGGACTATGACGAATCCCTTGGGCAACCCGAATCGCGGACGGCAGTTGCCGACGCCGCCGTCGGGCTGGCCGGTCGGCTCGTATCCGACCTACGCCGAAGCGCAGCGCGCGGTCGACTACCTGGCCGACGGGCAGTTCCCGGTGGGCGATGTGACCATCGTGGGCGTCGATCTCATGCAGGTGGAGCGGGTGCTCTACCGGCTCACCTGGGGCAAGGTCATCGGCGGCGGTGTGGTGTCGGGCGCCTGGCTGGGCCTGTTCCTCGGTCTGCTGCTGAGCCTGTTCACCACCACCGGTGGCGCGCTGGGTCCGCTGGTCGTCGGCCTGGTCGGCGGCATCATCTTCGGCGTCATCACCACCTCGATCCCGTACGCGGCCACCAAGGGCCAGCGCGATTTCGCCTCGACCATGCAGCTGGTCGCCGGGCGCTACGACGTGCTGTGCGACCCGAAGTCCGCCGAGCGCGCCCGCGACATGCTGGCCCGATTGGCGCTGTGAGCCGATGGATGTGGTGAACACGGTCCGCACCGCGGTGCTGGACCACTACGAGGTCGCGCGCGACCAGGTCGACGCGGCCTCGGTGACCTTCCTCGGCCTCGAACCGATCGAGATCCTGCGCATCCCCGGCGACGGCGTGGTCCACTACGTCACCCTCGGCGGCTCCCGCCACCCCATGGGCGACCCCTCCGACCTGCTCGCCGACCCCCTGCGCGGCCCCCGCGCCGAACTGGTCCTCACCCTGCTCCTGAGCGCCGGACCGCAGGCAGGGGTCGCCCGGTCACTGGGCGTGCTGGTCGCCACCCCGTCAGTGGAAGGCGTTGTGCTCCAGGCCGACGCGCTGCTCGACCTCGGAGAACCGCTGTGGCGCAACGCGATCTTCACCGCAGTGCTGCTCGGCGAGAGCGAGGTGCCCGAGGTGACACTGCCCGAACCGGCCGACCCGGTGCGCTATCTCAGCGTCACCCCGATCACCGCGACCGAGGCCGCCTGGGTACGGGTGCGCGGCGCCCAGGCCCTGCGCGACGCCTGGGCCGAGGCGGGCATCGACGTGCGCGATCCGGCGCGCGGCGCGGTGAATCTCTAGAGCCACTCGTTGCCGAGCAGTCGACGGTCATGCCGTCGACTACGGCAATCACCGCTGCCGCGACGGCGGTTGCGGGGAGCCATCACTTACCCGTTGTTGAGCTCGTCGGCCTTGTTGTTCGTCGCCGCGGTCTGCGTGCTGGAAGATTTAATCATAACGCACAGAAATTTGTCGACGATGTGCTTCAGAACGGCGAGTACTCCGTAGAGCGGGGCAGAGCTGCCGGTGTGTATCAAGACCTACATTCGTTTAGGCTGCCCGACACCGGTAAGGGGGTACGGTTTACGATGGATGGGGCGTTTGTGGGCTTTGTATAAAGGTTGGTAATATCTGCACCGTCTAGTGCTGTCGTCGCAATTAGTCGGCGAAGCTTGGTGTGCAACATAATCTAAGGTTGGTTATGGAGAGAAAAATACCCTTTAATGGGCGGGTCATCGAAGTTGAGTCCGTTGCAAATGTGGTAGATGATCTGGATTCGCTTGAGTTCAGAGACGCGGAATCGAGTTCTCCCCTGATCTCGGTATTTGAATACGATGAAAATCCTGGCCGACTATGGGTAAGTGTAGACGGTGAAGTGGAAGTGGAAATGCTGAAGGTGTCGCTTGACTATGCGACTCGGTACTTTCAGAGACCGTCTCCAACAGGTCAGTGCTCGAATATCGGGCCAGTTCAAACATACGGTCCTGGCGACAGTGCCGAATCACGTCATTGATGCACCGGCGGCGCTAGATATTCGATCTGGTTCGATGACCGCCGCCGGACCGACCAGGTTGGCTGTGTTGCTATCGAGCGGCTGGCAATCGGCGTGGTTCACATGGTCACCTACAGAGAGGTGCTGCTCTGACATGTATTTCGCCGATCTCAGTCCGTACACCTATTGCAAAAAGAAGCAAAAAATCGCATCAACATGACTCGGGGATACCATGGATGTGAATTCTGCGTGTCCGAAATCCTGGCTGGAACCCAAGAGGAAATGACTGGACTTCAAATATATAATGAGCTGGTCGGGTTGGAGGCCCTGGGAAACGGAGAGATCCTGGTGCGGGGAGCGGTGGGTGAATGCTATATTGCACCGGTAATGATCATTCATTACGTTTTGCTTCACAACTATTTGCCTCCCCGGGAATTCATAGATGCGGTGTTGAACGGCGCCGCGCTCGAGTGACCGCGGCGCAGTGAATCTTTAAAGCCACTTGTTGCGCCGGAAGCTGCGGAACAGCATGGCGCACAACACTGCCATGATGATCAGCACGATCGGGTAGGCGGCGGGTTGGTGGAGTTCCCACATGTAGTCGAAGTTCATGCCGTAGACCCCGGCGATCATCGTGGGTACCGCGGCCATGGCGGCGTAGGCGGAGATCTTTCGCATGTCGGTGTTCTGCTGAACGCTGATCTTGGCCAGCGCCGCGTTGACCAATCCGCTGAGCGCCTCGTCGAAGAAAGTGATGTGCTCGGAGACGCTGGTGTGGTGATCGGCCACATCGCGCAAATAGGCGCGGATCTCCTGGGGCACCGGCAGTTCCCGATTGTGCACCAGCAGTTGCAGCGGCAGGCCCAGCGGCGCGACCGAGCGGCGTAGCTCCACCACTTCCCGTTTGAGCTGGTAGATCGACTCGACGCCGATCTTGGAGTTCGGCGTGAACACCGCCTCCTCCATCTCGTCGATGTCCTGCTCGACGGATTCGGAGACCTCCACATAGGAGTCGACCACGTGGTCGGCGACCGTGTGCAGCACCGAGTACGGGCCGAGGCGCAGCTGGTCGGGGTGGTCCTCGAGTTCGCGGCGCACCCCGGTGAGCCCGGTGTGCTCGCCGTGGCGGACCGTGATGGCGAAGTGCTCGCCGGTGAAGACCATGATGTCGCCGGTCTCGACGATCTCGCTGATCGCGTGGATGTCGTGCTCGACGTAGCTGACGGTGCGCATCACCAGGAACAGGGTGTCGTCGTAGCGTTCCAGTTTGGGCCGCTGACGGCCCTGCACCGCGTCCTCCACGGCCAGCGGATGCAGGCCGAAGATCTCGGCGATCTCGCTCATCTGCGTCTCGTCGGGATCGTGCAGGCCCAGCCAGACGAACCCGTCCTCGCTCGCGCTCGCCTCGGTCAGCGCCTGTTCGGGGGTGAAGTGTCCGGCCCGCCGCTTGCCGTCGACGTAGACGCCGCAGTCGACGATGGCCCGCGCGGTGGGGACGGGAACCCGGGCACGCGGACTCGTGCGCGCGCGGCCGGACCCGCGCCAGGACGGCATCGGGGGCAGTGTCGGCACGAGACGATGTTACGGCCACCGACCGGTTTCCCGGACGGACCGCCCGCGCGCGGGCACCGCACGGTAAGACTTGAGGGGTGCGCATCGATCTGCATACCCATTCCACGGCCTCCGACGGCACCGACACCCCCGCCGAACTGGTGCGCCGTGCCGCGGCGGCGGGCCTGGACGTCGTCGCCATCACCGATCACGACACCACCGGCGGCTGGGCCGAGGCCGAGGCGGCGCGCCCACCGGGGCTGACGCTGGTGCGCGGGATGGAGATGTCGTGTCAGGGGATGGGCGAGGACGGCCACCCCGTCCCCGTGCACCTGCTGGCCTACCTGTTCGACCCCACCGACGCCGGTTTCGCCGAGGAACGCGAGCGGCTGCGCGCCGAGCGGGTGGCGCGGGTGCGGGCGATGGCCGACAAGATGGTGGCCGACGGGCTGCCGATCGACCCCGACGCGGTACTCGCCGGAGCCGGACCCGCCGCGGGCAGGCCACATCTGGCGCGGGCGCTCGTCGCGGCGGGGGTGGTCGAGAGTGTCGACGCGGCGTTCGTCGACCTGCTGGCCCCGCACGGGCCCTACTACGCCGAGAAGGCCGACACCCCGCTGACCACGGCGGTGCGGCTGATCGCCGCCGCGGGCGGGGTCAGCGTGCTGGCCCATGTGCGCGCCCGCAAGCGCGGTCGCCTGCTCGCCCTCGACGACATCAGGGAACTGGCCACCCTCGGCCTGGGCGGTCTGGAGATCGACCACCCCGACCACAGTGCCGCCGATCGCGCGATGCTCACCGGCCTCTCGGCCGAACTCGGCCTGCTGCGCACCGGCTCCTCGGACTATCACGGCAGCAACAAGACCATCGCCCTGGGCGCCTGCCACACCGATCCCGAGCAGTTCGAGGCGCTGATCGGCAAGGCCAGCGGCGTTCCGGTGATCACCGCGTGACGCTGATACGCGGAATCAGCGGCATCGTCGCCGGGGGCGTGGTGGTGCTGCTGTGTGTGGTGGCCGGGGCCGCGGTGATGGGCGCGCGTCGCGATTTTCCCGGGCCGGGCGTCGAGTCGCTGGGCTGGCATGTGGTGGCGGCCGTGGTGGTCGTCGGCGCGCAGCTCGTCGCGGATCGGGGACGGGGTCTGGCGGCCCTGTCGGGCTCGGCGATCGTTCTGGTCACGGCCGGTGTACTGCTTTGGACACAATGGTGGGGTTGACCGCCGCGTAGTGGTTGCGGGCAGGTGAATGAGCGGCGAACATTTCTCTTTGTGACCAGCATCGAGACCGATGTTCTGATCCTCGGCGGCGGACCCGCCGGGCTCTGGGCCGCGCTCGCCGCCGCGGCCACAGGCGCGCGTGTGGTGCTGGTGGACAAGAGTCGCTGCGGTTCCAGCGGCACCACCGTGCACGGCACCACCGTGCTGTGGGACATCGCCCCAGGTCCAGGCCGCGCCGAGGCCGTGGCCGCGAGCATCGCGCACGGTGGCGGACTGGGTGATCCGGTCTGGCTCGAGCGCGTGCTCGACGAGACACATCGGCGCCTGCGCGGCTGGACGGGCCCGCTGCGGCGCCGATCCGGACCCGGTCCGGCGCGCGTGTACGTCGACGGCGCGAGTTATCTGCGCAGGCTGCGTCGCGGGGTGCTGGCGGCGGGCGTGCGGGTGCTCGACCATCATCCGGCGCTGCGGTTGCTCGTCGACCCGGCGGGCACCGTCGTCGGGGCGGCGGGTCTGCAGCGGCACCACCGGTTCCGCCCGTGGACCATCCGGGCGGGCGCGGTGGTCGTGGCCACCGGCGGCTGCGCCTTCCTGTCCGGCGGGGCAGGGACCGAAGTGAACACGGGAGAGGGCCTGTTGATGGCCGCCGAGGCGGGCGCCGAGCTGGCGGGCATGGAGTTCTCCAGCGCCTACGGCCTGGCCCCGGTCCCCGCCCGCCTGTACTCCGCCCTCTCACCGGGCCCGTCGATGCCCTTCGCGGTGCTCTACGACGAGGCGGGCACCGCGCTGCCCGCCGGGGACGGCGCCGCCCTGGCCGCCATCGCCGAGGGCCGCCAGGTCTTCGCGGCCCTGCACGAGACACCGGAACCGCTGCGGCTGTGGCTGAGCCGTCACGGCGCGGTCGACGCGACGGGCCGGGTGCCGGTGCGCGCGGTGCTCGAGGGCACCATCGGCGGCGCGGGCGGCCTGGCGCTGACCGGACCCGACTGCGCCACCACCGTGCGCGGCCTCTACACCGCGGGCGACCTGGCCGGACGCGAACTCGTCGCCGGAGCGGCGGGCACCGGCGGCGGACTCAGCGGCGCGTGGGCCGTGGCCTCGGGCACCTGGGCCGGGACGGGCGCGGCGGCCTTCGCCCGGTCCGCCGAGTGGGCCGGTAGCGCCCGCCCGGTCCCTGGCGCCGGACTCGGTCCGCGCGCCCACATCGACCCGCGCTCGGTCGTCGGCCTGGTCCAGGAGCACACCCTGCCGTTGCGCCGCAGCTACCGACGCAGCGCGGGCAGCCTGTGCGACAGCATCGCCGAACTGGACGCCATGTGGCCCGGCGCGCAGTTCGAACTCGGCGGCACCGGCGCGGGACAGCTGCGCGCCCGCCAGGCCGCCGCGCTGCTCGCCGTCGCCCGCTGGGCCGGATACAGCGCGCTGGTGCGCACCGAGTCGCGCGGCATCCACCGCCGCAGCGACCATCCGCACACGGCCGCGGACTGGCGTGCGCGGCTGCGCTGTGGTGGGCTGGACGAGGTCTGGGTGCGCCGGGAACCAGGGCCGCAACCGCTCGGCGATCAGCTCACCACTCCGCGTCCGGCCGCGGTGTGATTGTTCACCGGCTGTTCCCCGTCAGCTGCGAGTTTTCTCTTACCCGGCGGCAATTCGGCCTCGTTACGCTCGACAGATGACACGCTGTCGGCTGACACCCCGGACCGGTTTGGCAACTGGTCGGCCCGGCTGGCAGAATGTTGCGGATTCCCTTCCCTCGCCACCGCCGGGTTCGGGAAACCTGGTGACCTCCCGCCACGCGACGCACCGTCGCGGCCGAGGGACCACCCTTTGTTCGCCCGGACCACCCGTCCGGCTCCGCTCCCTGGATCAGTGCCGCGCCCCGCGACCGGTTGTGACCGGTGTACGCGTCGGGCTGCGCGTCCGGTGAGCGCTCATGAAGAACCGTAACCCGATATACCCGGCGGTAACCGTCCCCCGGTTGAGTCCGACTCGAGCAGGAGTGAAATCGTGTCATCTGTGACTGACGCACCGAATGCCACCGCGGCGCCCCAGGCCGATGATGCAGCGAGCCTGGCTGCCATCACCCACGACGAGATCTTCGCGGGCCACCTCGGCGGCAAGCTGTCGGTAGAGCTCAGTGCTCCGCTCGAGACCCAGCGCGACCTGTCCATCGCCTACACCCCGGGCGTCGCCCAGGTCAGCCGGGCCATCGCCGAGGACGCCGCGCTCACCAAGACCTACACCTGGACCGACCGCCTCGTGGTGGTCGTCAGCGACGGCACCGCCGTGCTCGGCCTCGGTGACATCGGCCCGCGCGCCTCGCTGCCGGTCATGGAGGGCAAGGCCGCGCTGTTCAAGAAGTTCGCCGGGCTGAACTCCATCCCGCTGGTGCTCGACACCACCGACCCCGACGCGATCGTGGAGACTCTGATCCGCCTGCGCCCGAGCTTCGGCGCGGTGAACCTCGAGGACATCTCTGCCCCGCGCTGCTTCGAGATCGAGCAGCGGGTCATCGAGGCGCTGGACTGCCCGGTCATGCACGACGACCAGCACGGCACCGCCATCGTGGTGCTGGCCGCGCTCAAGGGTGCCGCCGCCCAGCAGGGTCGCGACATGTCCGCCCTGAAGGTGGTCGTCTCCGGTGCCGGTGCCGCCGGTGTGGCCTGCGCCAACATCCTGCTCGCCGCCGGTATCCCCGACGTGGTCGTGCTCGACTCCAAGGGCATCGTCTCCGCCGGTCGCGACGGCCTCAACGGCGTCAAGGCCGACCTGGCCGCCCGCAGCAACCCGCGCGGCCTGACCGGTGGTCCGGCCGAGGCGCTGGCCGGTGCCGATGTGTTCCTGGGCCTGTCCGCGGGCACCATCCCCGAGGAGCTCATCGCCTCGATGGCGCCGGAGTCGATCGTGTTCGCCATGTCGAACCCGGACCCGGAGATCCACCCCGAGGTGGCCGCCAAGTACGCCGCCATCGTGGCCACCGGCCGCAGCGACTTCCCGAACCAGATCAACAATGTGCTCGCCTTCCCCGGCGTGTTCAAGGGCGCGCTGGACGCGGGCGCGCGTCGCATCACCGAGGGCATGAAGGTCGCCGCCGCCGACGCCATCTTCGGCGTGGTCGCCGACGAACTGTCGGTCGACAAGATCATCCCCAGCCCGCTGGACCCGCGCGTGGCTCCGGCCGTCGCCGAGGCCGTGGCCGCGACCGCGCGCGCCGAGGGCGTCGCGTAACTCGTAGTTCCCCAGGCAGCGCCCCCGTTCCGAACCGGAGCGGGGGCGCTGCCGCGTGGTCTGGGATCATCGGGGACATGGCTTCGATCACCGTGCAATTCCCGGACGAGATAGCCGCGGAGCTCGTGGCCGCGGCCGAGGCGGCGGGCGTCGGAGTGAACGTCGTGCTCGTGCAGGCCGCCCAGGACTGGCTGCACGCCCAGGCCCAGCGCGCCCACGAACGTGCCAGGATGCGGGCGGTGCTGGCCGATGACCCGCACCTGCGCGCCCTGCTGGGTGACGACTAACCGATCGGGGAATTCAACCCCTTCGCGGTGATCCACGCGAGCGCGGCCGCTTTCGGCTCGATCTTGCTGGTCCCGGAGACCGCGGTGTTGAGCGAGATCAATTCCGCGGTGGTGAGTTTGGCCGACACCGCGTCGAGCACCGCGACGGCTTTGTCGGTCTTCTTGGCGGCATTGAACAGCGGCACCACATTCTGCGCCGCGAAATTCCGCTTCGGATCGGCGAGGACCACCAGATCGTTCTGCGCGATCGCGGGGGAGGTGGTGTAGATATCGGCGGCGACGATCTTTCCGTCGACCAGTGCGCGCACCGTCGCCGGACCGCCGTTGTCGTCGATCGCCTCGAAATCCTCGGCACCGATGTCGAGCCCGTAGTTCTTCCTCAGCCCCGGTAATCCGCCGGGCCGCTGCGCGAATTCCGGCTCGGCGCCGAAGGTCACCTCGGCCGAATGCGGTGCCAGATCGGCGATGCTGGTCAGCTTCCATTTCTCGGCGGTCGCCCTGGTCACCACCACGGCGTCGGAATCCTGGCCGGGCGCGGGGGTCGCGATGGCCAGGTCCTCGCCGAGCACGCCGGGCAGGGCCGCGGTGACCTCGTCGGCGGTGGTGGCGGTGGCATCGGTGTCGAGGTAGCGCAACAGGTTTCCGGTGTATTCGGGAATCAGCGAGATCGCGCACTGGCGCAGGGCCGGGAGATAGGTTTCGCGGTTGCCGAGATTGAACTTGGTGTCCACCTTGAAACCATTGATGCGTAAGACCTCGGTGTAGATCGTGGCGACGGTCTCGGATTCGGGAAAATCGGCCGAACCGATGATCAGCGCGTCGCTGGTGCAATCGCCCTTGGCGGCCAGCGGATCGGAGTTGCCGCAGGCCGAGACGATCATGGCGGCGGCGAGAGCGACAGCGGCGGCGAGCACCCGACCGGCCCGGACCACGAGGCGACGACCCGGTCGGCGATGTCCTGGAGCGGCGATGAACGCGGTTTTCACTGGGGTCCTTCCGGCAAAGGCGGGCAGTGCGCTGTGCATGCGTCCCGGGGGCTGCAGGTACATTCTGGGTGGTAATACTGCCCGCGTCGCGCCGAATTGCGTGGGTGGACGGCGAATACGGGAAGTTGGTGTCGGAGGCGATGGTCTCGCGCGCGGTGCGTCGAAGGGTGGCCGCGATCCTGGTGACGGCCGCGGCGATCACCGCCGTGTCCTGCGCCGATACCGACGATCGGCCGATGATCGCGGTCGGTGCCGACGCCTCCACCGAGTCCGTCGTGCTGGCCGAGATCTACGCCCAGGCCCTGGCGCGTGTCGGCACCCGCACCAGCGTGGTCACCGGCCTGACCGACCCCATGGCCGCCCTCGACGCGGGCCGCGTCTCGGTTCTCGGTGCCCGCAACGGCGCCCTGCTCGACCGCTGGAATCCCACCTCACCCGCCCGCGAACCCGCTGCCGTCAACGCTGCCGTCAACGCCGCCCTCCCGCCCGGCCTCACCGTCTCCGACGCCGCCGACGGCACCGACCTGCGCGCCCAGTTCGTGCGCACCGACACCGCCGTCGCCGCCGATGGCCTGCGCACCGTCACCGACCTGGCCCCCCACTGCGCCACCATGACCATCGGCTCCCTGGACCCGGCCCCCGACCTCGTCGCCGGTTGCGCGCCCGCCCAGCTCCTACCGTCCCCCGACCTGCCCACCCTGCGCGCGAACCTGCTCGACAACCATCTCCAGGCAGGCATCACCGCGGGCCCCGGCGGCGACCGCACCGGCCTGATCACCCTCCCCGACCCCGAGTACGCCATCCGCGCCCAGAACACCCTCGCCCTCTACCGCAGCGGCATCTTCGACCGCGCCCAGATCAAGAAACTCAACTATGTAGCAGGCGAACTCACCACCGAAGCCCTCCTCGACCTCATCACCCAAGTCGACTCCGGCACCACCCCCACCACCGCCGCCCGCCTCTGGCTGGACGCACACGCCCTCTGAAACCCGCCCTCGCCCAGCGGTTTCGGCATCGCCCGTCTGATCGGCGCGTAACTCGGCCTGCCTGTCTCTCGGCCCGTCGGGATCCCTTCTTGCCCGATGGTGTTTCACTCCGTATATTCCTACTGGAATATTTGGTCTGGAACAGCGACCGCGTGGGTGCGGGAGTGGAGGTGGGTGGTGGTGCGGATGGGTAGGGGGGTCATGTCGCCGCTGGCGGTGGCGGTGCTCGCGTTGTTGGACGAGCGGCCCATGCATCCCTACGAGATGTATCAACTGCTGGTGGCGCGGCGGGAGGACCTGCTGGTCAAGGTGCGGCCGGGGACGCTCTATCACGCGGTGGCGCGGCTGGCCGACGACGAGATGGTCGCCGCGGAGGGGACCGATCGGGCGGGTAACCGGCCCGAGCGCACCACCTACCGGATCACCGAGACCGGCCGCGCGGCGTTGCGCGCCCGGATCGCCGAACTGTTGAGCACCCCCGCGCGGGAGTATCCGATCTTCCGGCTGGCGCTGGCCGAGGCGCACAGCCTGCCGCGCGAGCAGGTCGTCGCGCTGCTCGACGAACGGGTCGGGCACCTCGGCGCCGAACTCGCCGACCTCGACGCGTTGCTGGCGTGGGCGCACGAGCACGCGATGCCGCGCCGGTACTGGATGGTGCTGGAGTACATGCGCACCACCTCGGCCGCCGAACTCACCTGGATCGAGCAGTTCGCCGCCGAACTCCGCGCCGAGGCGATCGAGTGGGAGGTGTTCGACCCGGTCACCGGCGAGCGCGTGCCCACCAGTGTCGGCACCGTCGACGACTGGCCCGGCCGGGGCGAGTCCGATCGTCCGCCGCGTCCCCGCTGGGCGGGAAGTCCCGCTCGCGGCTGATATCCGCGTTCATTTCTCCGATAGGAATCCTTGCGATGAATACCCGACGCAATCCGTGGCTGGCGCTGTTCGCGCTGGTCGTCGGGTTCTTCATGATCCTGCTGGACATGACGATCGTCGCGGTCGCCAATCCGGCCATCATGACCGAGCTCGACACCGACATCTCCAACGTCATCTGGGTCACCAGCGCCTACCTGCTCACCTACGCGGTGCCGCTGCTGGTCACCGGCCGCCTCGGTGACCGCTTCGGCCCGAAGAACATCTACCTGATCGGCCTGGCGGTGTTCACCGGCGCCTCGCTGTGGTGCGGCCTGTCGGGCAGCATCGGGATGCTGATCGCGGCGCGCGCCGCCCAGGGCATCGGCGCGGCGCTGATGACGCCGCAGACGATGGCCGTCATCACGCGCACCTTCCCGCCGGACAAGCGCGGCGCGGCGATGGGCCTGTGGGGTGGCGTGGCCGGTCTGGCGACGCTGGTGGGCCCGATCCTGGGCGGTGTGCTGGTCGACAATCTCGGCTGGGAGTGGATCTTCTTCGTCAACGTGCCGGTCGGCATCGTCGCGTTCGCGCTGGCCGTGTGGCTGGTGCCCGCGCTGCCCACCAGCGAGCACAAGTTCGACATCGTCGGCGTGGTGCTCAGCGGCGTCGGCATGCTGGCGCTGGTGTTCGGCATCCAGGAGGGCAACGCGCAGGACTGGTCGCTGCGGATCTGGCTGCTCATCGGCTTCGGCGTGGTGATGCTGGTGGTGTTCGTGATCAACCAGGCCCGCAACACCGGCGAACCGCTGGTGCCGCTGAGTCTGTTCCGCGACCGCAATTTCGCGCTGTCGAACCTGGCGATCGCGGCCATGGGCGCCGCGGTGACCTCGCTGATGGTGCCCTCGTACTTCTACCTGCAGGCCGTGCGGGAGATGTCGCCGACCAGTTCGGCGCTGGTATTCGCCCCGATGGCACTGGCCACCGGTTTCACCGCGCCGTTCATCGGCCGCGTCTCCGACAAGCTGCCGCCGCGGCTGGTGCCGACCATCGGTTTCACCCTGTTCGCGGCCTCGGTGTTCGCCTTCGCGGCACTGATGCGACCGGACTCGTCGATCGGCTGGTTCCTGCTCGCGGCCACCCTGGCCGGTTTCGCCAACGCCTGCATCTGGGCGCCGCTGGCCTCGGTCGCCACGCACAACCTGCCGGTCGCCCAGGCCGGTGCGGGCGCTGGCATCTACAACACCACCCGTCAGGTGGGTTCGGTGCTCGGCAGCGCCGCGATCAGCGCGTTGATCGCGGCCCGGCTCACCGCCAACGGCCTCGGTGGCGGCGGCCCGGTCGGCGAGGGCGCGGCCACCGGCCCGCTCCCGCCCCAGATCCTCGACGAGTTCAGCACCTCGCTGGGCCAGTCGATGATCCTGCCCGCCGCCATCCTGCTCATCGGCGTCGTGGCCTCGGCCCTGTTCGTCGGCCACACCAAGTCCGCGGCCCCCAGGCCCGAACTCGCGAAAGCCGACGCGGGCGTCTGACCATCGATCCCGGCCGCCCGTCGCCACCTGCGACGGGCGGCCCTGTCATGCCACTGGCGGGCATGCTGTCCACCCTGGTGAACACGAACGGTGAAGGTGCCGTCTACCAGCGCGAACATCCTCGTCGGTGGTGGCCGGAGGGCGTGGTGACCTATTCGTGACGGCGGAAACCCTGTCCGGACAACCCTCGGAAAACTACGCTATGTAGTAGTCATGAAGGGCAGGAGGACCCCATGCCGGAGACCGCTACCAACCCAGCCGACCGGGCATTGCGGGCGACGACCGCGGTGTTCGCCGTCGCCTTGTTCGTGCACGGCGCGGATCACTTCCGGCGGGGGCTGAACGTCTGTTCGGCGCTGGTCAACGCGCTGGGCACGCTGCAATCGATGTTCGCGGTGCTGACCATCGTGCTGGTGTTCCGCGGGCACAGGGCGGCTCCGCTGGCGGCGACGATCGTCGGGTTCGCCAGCGCGGTCGGCTTCCTCGTCGTGCACATCCTGCCCGACTGGTTCGGGCCGCTCAGCGACAGTTTCATCAACCCGCCCGCGTCGGCCCGCGTCACCGGATTCTCCTGGTTCGCGGCACTGTTCGAGATCACCGCCGACCTCGCCGTCGGCATCGCGGGCCTCTACGCCCTGCGGGCCCGCCGGATGGCCCTGGCCCCGGCGCCCGTTTCCTAGAACCACCAAAAGACCCGCTGACCGGCGGCGCGTCGGCGGCCCGGAAGTGCCGGGCACGCGCGGCCGGTCGGTAGTCTGCGCGGCATGACAGCACGTTCTCTTCCCCGATTCGTGTCTGCAGCCCTTCTGGCAGCCGCGATTCCGCTGGTAGCGCCCACCCATCCGGCCACCGCCGCGCCCTGCGCCGACATCGAGGTGGTCTTCGCTCGCGGGACCGCCGAGCCCGGCGGCGAACTCGGACTCACCGGCACGTCCTTCGTGGAGGCGGTGCGCCTGAACTCCGGCGGCCGCTCGGTCGGCGCGTACGGGGTGAACTACCCCGCCAGCGGCGATTTCACCGACCGGCTCGCCTTCGCCCACACCGTCCTGCGCGGCATCGACGACACTCAGCAGCGCGTCGAGTACCTCGCGGCCAACTGCCCCGGCACCCGGATCGTGCTCGGCGGCTACAGCCAGGGCGCCGCGGTCGCCGGTTTCGCGCTCGGCGCCGAGGTCCCCGAGGGCGTCCCGGCCGAATACCGTTCCTACCTGCCCGAGCCGCTGGCCCCCGAGATCGCCGACCACATTGCCGCGGTCGCCCTGTTCGGCAAACCCTCCGAACGCTTCCTCACCGACGCGGGCGCCCCCGTCGTCACCGTCGGCGCCCCCTACGCCGCCAAGACCATCGACCTGTGCATCCCCACCGACAACATCTGCGACGGCTCCCCGCTGGCCCAACCCAACGCCGTCCACACCCTCTACGCCGTCAACGGAATGACCCTCACCGCCGCCGAATTCGCCGCCCAACGCTACTGACAACAAAACGGCCGGTCGCGCATACACTGCGCGACCGGCCGTTTTCGAAGTGGTAAGACCTACGAGTAGATCTTGTCCACCTCGGACGCGTACTGCTTCATGACGACGGCGCGCTTGAGCGACATCTTCGGGGTGAGCTCGCCACCCTCCTGGGTCCAGTCGACCGGCAGGATGCGGATCTTCTTGATCGCCTCGGCCTTGGAGACCTTCTTGTTGGTCTCGTCGACCGCCGCCTGCACCTCGGCGACCAGCGCCGGGTTCTCGATCAGCGACTCGATCGCGGTATCGGCGGCGACGCCGTTGCGGTCCTTCCAGCCCGGCAGGGCTTCCGGATCCAGGGTGATCAGCGCGCCGATGAACGGCTGCCCGTCACCGACGACCATGACCTGGCTGATCAGCGGGTGCGCGCGCAGGGAGTCCTCGAGCACGGCGGGGGAGACGTTCTTGCCGCCCGCGGTGACCAGGATTTCCTTCTTGCGGCCGGTGATGGTGATGAAGCCGTCGGCGTCGATGGCGCCGAGGTCACCGGTCTTGAACCAGCCGTCCTGGATCGCGTCGGCGGTGGCCTCGGCGTTGCCCCAGTAGCCGTCGAACACGACCGAGCCCTTGAGCAGCAGCTCGCCGTCCTCGGCGATCTTGGCCGCGTGGCCCTGGATCGGGCGACCGACCGAACCGACGCGGATGAACTGCGGGGTGTTGACGCTGAACGCGGCGGTGGTCTCGGTCAGGCCGTAGCCCTCGTAGATGGTGACGCCGACGCCACGGAAGAAGTGGCCCAGGCGCGCGCCCAGCGGGCCGCCACCGGAGACAGCGGCCAGGCACTGGCCACCGAGGGCCGCGCGCAGCTTGCTGTAGACCAGCTTGTCGAAGACGAAGTGCTTGAGCTTGAGCAGCAGGTCGGGGCCGCCCTTCTCGAGCGACTCGCTGTAGGCGATGGCGGTCTCGGCGGCGGCGTCGAAGATCTTGCCCTTGCCACCGTCGTGGGCCTTCTGCTTGGCCGAGTTGTACACCTTCTCGAACACGCGGGGCACCGAGAGGATGAAGTCGGGCTTGAACTCGCCGAACTGCTCGACCAGGGTGGTCCAGTCCGAGCTGTGGCGGATGGTCACCTTGGAATCGAAGGCGATCAGCGCGACCGCGCGGGCGAACACGTGCGCCAGCGGCAGGAACAGCAGGGTCTTCTGGCCCTCGGCGACGAACGCCGAGAGCTCGATGCCGCCCGAACGCGACTCCGCGTAGAGGTTCGCGTGGGTCAGCTGCACGCCCTTGGGCTTGCCGGTGGTGCCCGAGGTGTAGATCAGGGTGGCGGGGGAGGCCGCGCCGACCTGCTTGCGACGCTCGTGCACGACCGAGTCGTCGAGGTCGGTGCCGCGCTTGGTCAGCTCGTCGATCGCGCCCTTGTCGATCTGCAGGGTCTCGGCGAGCGCGGGCAGCGAACCGGCCTCGATCTCGTCGATGGTGGCGCGGTGCTTGTCGTTCTCGACGACGAGCAGCTTGGTCTCGGAGTCCTGCAGGATCCACTTGGCCTGCTCGGCCGCCGAGCTGTCGTAGATCGCGACGGTCACGCCACCGGCGGCCCAGATCGCGAAGTCCAGCAGCGTCCACTCGTACCGGGTGGCGGCCATGATGGCGACGCGGTCGCCCAGCTCGATGCCCGAGGCGATCAGGCCCTTGGCCACGCCGGTGACGGCCCGCTCGAACTGTGCCGCCGTGACGTCGTTCCAGCCGCCGCTGCCGTTCGGGACGTTGAACAACACCGTGTTCGGCGTCTCCTGCGCGAAGCGGAAGACGTTGTCGGAATTGTTCGCATCGTCCGGGATGGTGTAGGAAGCCGGAACTTCGAACTCTCGCATCTGTGCCCTTCCAGTGGGTTCTACTCGCCAGTAATCTACGACACTCTCGGCCGGGTCGCGATATCGCCGCCCGAATTGCCCGTCACCAGGCTTTATCGTAAATCGTCTATCGATACCGGCTGAATTGCTTCTCGCAGGAATTCTGCGAGTTCGCTCAGTGTCCGCGCGGCCTCGGTGACCAGCGCGGCCTGCAGTTGCGCGACGTGCCACAAGCCGCGCGTTTCGGTGAAACGGACGTGCACACCCGCCCCACGAAGGGCCGAGACCAGCTGGCGACACTGGTCGTGTAACAGTTCGCTCACATCGACCTGCACGTAGGTGGGAGGCAGGCCGATCAGCTCACCGAGCAGCGGCGCGTAGCCCGCTTCGGTGACGGCGGCGTCGCCCAGATAGTGGGCGGCGCACGCCTGCGACCACGCCCGGTTGATCACCAGGTCGCGGTCGCGGGAGGGCGGCTGGGTCGGGTCGACCCAGGGCGCGATCAGACCCAGCGCGGCGGGCGCGACGCCGTGCCGGGCCAGCAGGCGCTGCGCCAGCGCCAGCGCCAGGCCGCCACCGGCCGAGTCACCCGCCAGACAGATCTGCTCGGGTCGGTAGCCGACATTGTCGACCAGGTCCAGGAACGCGGCCTCGGCGTCGTCGAGACCGGCCGGGAACGGGTGCTCGGGGGCCAGCCGGTAGTCCAGCGAGTACACCGCGCAGCCGCTGTCCCTGGCCAGATGGGCCACCAGCGAGCGGTGCGTGGCCAGCGAGCCGACCACGTAGCCACCGCCGTGCAGGTACAGGATCGCGCCCGCGGCGCGTTCGGGCGGGACCGCGTGGGTACGCGAACCCGGCATCGCGGTCTCGGCGATGACCCGCTCGGCCGGGCGGCCCCCCAGCTGCAGCCGCTGGACGATGGAACCGTCCGGCACCAGCTGCAGCAGGGAGACCGCGTCGAGCAGAGCGCGTTGTGCCGCGATCGGCAGCCGCGCGTTGAGTGTCACCCGGAAGACCGGGTCGAGCACCGCGCGCACGATCGGCAGCGGAATCTTGAACTCGCGCATGGGCGTCGTCCTGAGGTCAGTGCGGCATGAAGCGGCCGTTGACCACGGCCGAGATCCGGTTGTAGCCCGAGGCCAGGAAGCGCACGCTCGCGTCGAGCACCTTGGCCTCCCAGCCGATCAGCACGCGGGCATGGCCCTTGCGCACACCCTCGGTGATGGTCTGGGCGGCCATCTCCGGGCTGTGGATCGCCAGGTACTTGTCGAACAGCGAGGCGGTGTTGGCGCCGTCGATGCCCTCGGCGTAGGTGGCGTTGCGGGCCACCGCGGTCTTGATGCCGCCGGGGTGCACGCAGGTGACCTTGACCGGCGCCTTGGCGATCTTCATCTCCTGGTACAGCGCCTCGGTGAAGCCGCGCACCGCGAACTTGGCCGAGTTGTAGGCCGCCTGACCGGGCACGGTGACCAGGCCGAACAGGCTCGAGACGTTGACGACGTGCCCGTCGCCGGAGTCGATCAGCATCGGCAGGAACGCCTTGGTGCCGTTGACGACACCCCAGAAATCGACATCCATGATGCGTTCGATGTCTTTGAAGTCGGTCTTGACCACGTCACCGTGGTAGGCGATACCGGCGTTGTTGTAGATCTGGTGCACGACACCGAAGTGCGCCTTCACCGAATCGGCGTAGAGCAGGAACGCCTCGCGCTCGGCGACATTGAGCCGGTCGGACTTGACCTGCGCGCCCAGTGCCTCGACCAGGCGCACGGTCTCGGCCAGGCCCTCGGCGTCGATGTCGGACAGCGCCAGCTTGGCGCCGCGACGGGCCAGGTTCTCGGCCAGCGCGCGGCCGATGCCGGACCCGGCGCCCGTGATCACACAGACTTTGTTCGTGAAGTAAGCATCTTTGCTCACTGTGCTGCCACCACTTTCAGTTCGGTGTCGGAGTCGGTCGAGGTGGTCGTGTTGTAGGCCGCCAGGTCGAAGTTCTTGGTGAGCCTACGGAATTGGAACGTGAAATCGGGCCACAGCGTGGTGTTGTTGCCGTGCTTGTCCAGGTACCAGCTGGCGCAGCCGCCGTTCATCCAGACGCTGTCGGCCATCTTGTCCTGCAACTCACGGTTGTACACCCGCACGGCCTCCGGGCTGACCTCGACGGTGCGCAGGTCGCGCTGGTCGATGGTGGCCAGGGCGTCGGCGACGTAGTTGATCTGCGATTCGATCATGAACACCATCGAGGTGTGGCCCAGGCCCACGTTCGGGCCGAGCAGGAAGAACATGTTCGGGAAGTTCTCGATGGACGAGCCCTTGTAGCCGCGCTGGCCCACCTCGTCGAACTGCTCCGACAGCGTCTGCCCGGTGCGCCCGACGATGGTCTCGAAGGCGGGGGAGTCGGTGACGTGGAAACCGGTGGCCACGATCAGCGCGTCGATCTCGCGCTCGGTGCCGTCCTTGGTGACGATCGAGCCCGCCTTCACCTCGGCGATGCCGTTGGTGACGACCTCGACATTGTCGCGGTCGATGGCCGGGTAGTACTCGTTGGAGATCAGCATGCGCTTGCAGCCGATGCGGTAGTCCGGGGTGACCAGCGCGCGCTTGACGGGGTTGCGGACCTCGGCGAACAGCTTGGCGCGCGAGATCGTCTCGAAGATCTTCATCAGCGCGGGGTACTTGGCCAGGCCCACGACCTGGGTCTCGCGGGCGGCGTAGATGGCCGCGCGCGAGAGGCGCTGCACGCCCGGGATGTACCTGAACGCCAGGCGCTCGGGCAGCAGGTACGGGCGGTCCATGCGCGGCAGCAGCCAGGGCGCGGTGCGCTGGTAGAGGTCGAGGTGGGCGACCTTGCTCGCGATGGCGGGCACGATCTGGATGGCCGAGGCGCCGGTGCCGATCACGGCGACGCGCTTGCCGGTCAGGTCGACATCGTGGTCCCAGCGGGCCGAATGGAAGATGTCGCCGGAGAAGTCGTTGATGCCCTTGATGTCGGGCAGCGAGGGCTCACAGAGGGCGCCGACCGCGGAGACGACGGTGTCGGCGGTGAAATCGCCCTTGCTGGTGGTGATGTCCCAGCGGGCGGTCTCGGCGTTCCAGCGCATGCCGAGCACGTCGCAGTCGAACAGGTGCTTGTCGAGCACGTTGTTCTTCTCGGCGACGTCGCGGATGTAGGCCTGGATCTCGCCCTGCTTGGAGAACGAGCGCGACCAGTCGGGGTTCAGCGCGAAGGAGTACGAGTACAGGTGCGAGGGCACGTCGCAGGCGGCGCCGGGGTAGGTGTTGTCGCGCCAGGTTCCGCCGACATCGCTGCCGCGCTCGAGGACGAGGAAATCGTCACGACCCTGCTGACGCAGGCGGATGGCCATGCCGAGGCCCGCGAACCCGCTGCCGACGATGATCGTCTTGATGTGGCGGGCGGCGCTGCGGTCGACATCTTTGTCTGTAACCTTGCGACTCATGTACAGCAGACTACGGTCTTATTGAGCGGGAGTCAACAGCTATTGAATCAAGTTCAGTAGCGCTACCATGGCGGCGTGACCATCAGGACTTCCGGCGAGACCAAGCGCATCCGGCTCAGCCCCGAGGAGCGTCGGCTGCAGCTGATCACCCTCGGTGCCGAAATGCTGGCCGGGCGTTCGCTCGAGGACATCTCGGTCGACGACATCGCCAAGCAGGCGGGCATCTCGCGCGGCCTGCTGTTCCACTACTTCGCGTCCAAGCAGGAGTTCCACGAGGCCATCGCCCGGCACGTGATCGAGGAGTTCTACACCGCGATCGCCCCGAATCGGGAGCTGTCGCTGTTCGACATGCTGCGCGATTCGATCGACCGCTTCGTCGACTACGTCACCGAGCACTCGGCGTCCTACCGCTCGGTGCTGCGCGGCCCGGCCAGCATCACCCCGGAGATGTCGGGCTACGTCGACAGCACCCGCGCCACCATCGCCGACCTCATCGTCAGCGAGCTGCCGCTCCCACCCAACGACCCGGACCTGGCCCGGCTCACCCTGGCCATCCGTGGCTGGATCGCGTTCGTCGAGGAGACCATCCTCACCTGGATGCTCGAAAAGCCGGTCAGCCGGGAGCAACTGGTGGAACTGCTGGTCGAGTCGCTGCCCGCGCTGGCCTTGAGCCCGGCGCTGATCGCGGCGCTACAGGGCTGAGGGTCGGCGCCGATCGGCCTCGCGCGCTCAGTCCGGTGCCCGCTCGTCGGCCGCGCCCCCTCGCGGGGTCTCGGTCGCTGTGCGCCGGTGAGCGGCCCCGGCCACCGACCGCGCCGACGAACCCGGCGCCCGGATCAGCGCGTAGCCGCCCGGCGGGCCAGGAGCAGGATCGTCAGCACGCAGGCGCAGGCGACCGCCGCTACCGTCACGAGCACCCGGATCGACGGCGAGTTCCAGAACACCAGGACCAGCGCGGCCAGCCCCACGACACCCCAGCTCGACAGTCCCGGTCGGCGCAGCACGGCCGCCCAGCCCGCCGAGATCCGCGCCCGCACCGCCCGCGCGGGTCGTGACGGGCCGGTCACCAGCGCGAACACCACCAGGAAGGCGCCGTAGGCGGCGACCGAACGCAGCTTGCCGCGCACCGGGTCGGTGACGGTGTCGAACAGCAGCCGCGCCACCTCCGGGTCCAGCGGGACCGCCGACAGATACCGGTGGCGGCCCAGCGCGATCGCCACCGCGAGCAGCGCCATGGCGGCGATCAGAATCGCGCCGTGCAGGGCGACCGCGCGACGGCGCGTGCCCGGCGGGGCGATCACGATCGCGAGGATCGCCAGCAGCAGGGCGATCACCGGCAGCAGGGTCGCGGCCCGGTCGAGCAGGCGCGTCCAACGCTGGGCCTGCGCGATCCGCTCGTCCTGGAAGACGACGACCTGCGCGGTGAGTGTGCCCGGTTCCCCCGGGACGTCCACGCCGCGTTCGGCCAGCCGCTGCCGCACCGCCTCCGCCACCTGATCGAGTGGAACGCGCACGGTGCCGTCCTCCTCGACCTCGAGCGGTCCGGAACCGGTGAGCACGCCGCTCACCGCCGTGTGCGCGCCCCGATTGGCGGCGGTCCACAGCTCGGCGAAACGGTCGCTACGCACCACGGATTCGGTGGTCTGGTGGACCAGGTCATCGATCTCGGCGCGCAACAGCGCGGGCAGGGTGCGCAGCGCGGCCCGCAGGCGCGGGGAGTCCGGGTCGGCGTCGGCGAGGGCGGTGGCGAGGTCGTTCGCCAGAGCGGTGTCGTCGAGTCGGGCCAGGATCGCCGCGCTGACCTGGTCGGTCACCGCGTCCTGGATGGCCGGTTCGGTGGCGAGCGGTCCCACGATCTCGACGTAGTGGTCGGTGTCGAGCAGATCCGAGTGCACGTAGCGCGCGAGCACCCCCGCGATCACCAGCACGCCGGTCAGCACCAGGAGTACGACGGAGACGGTGAACCGGAACCGGCTCGCCCTCGGGGAATGCCGCTCGCCCATCTGCCCTCCTCGGCGGAAGTGCTGGATCGGCTCAGAATACGACCGCGCGCGATGATCGCCGCCGGACCCGGCCGGACGGGCGCGTTGCGGGATCGAGACCGTTGTCCCGGCTAACGGACCGGCGTCCGCACACGACATACGGGCACGGGACGTGCATGTCTTCGCGCAACTGGCAAGACCTCAAAACTGTTGTGCCCCTTGGTTATTCGAATATCCAACCGAGATCTTCGCGGTGGTTAACGGCTTCTCGGCAGGGCGCGAAGTACGAAACATGACTCTCACGAACAGCAAGTACTCGCTTCCCCGTCGCGCCGCGATCGCCACCCTGGCGACCACGGCCGCCCTGATCGGGCTCACCGGTCCGGCCACCGCGATCCCCAGCGACCCGGTCGTCCAGTTCACGCCCACGCTCAGCCGCACGCCCGGCGCCAACTGCGCGGCGATCATCAATGCCCAGACCGTGCCCCAGCCGCAGTCCGGCCAGTTCGGCGTGAAGGTGACCATCACCCAGACCGGCGATTTCTGCCAGTCCTACCGCATCGCGGTGCGCTTCCGGAACCTCGACACCGGCTACAGCGACGGCCAGTCGCACCGCGTGGACAACGGCGCGCTCGTCGGCCTGCCCGACGGCGTGATGACCGGCATGGGCATGGGCCCCGGCGCGGGCAATATCGAAGCGTGGATCGTCACCACCGACGAGACCCTGCCGCAGCACCAGGAGCTCGAGCACATCTCCGGCCGGGCGAGCTTCACGCTCGGCTGATCAGTCCGATCCCCGGGGGCGGGCGCGCAGATGAGCGCGCTCGCCCTGCTTGCCGAACAGGCTCAGGAATTCGACGGGCTGATCGTCGGCGGCGCCGAACCAGTGCGGCACATGGGTGTCGAACTCGGCGGCCTCGCCGGGGGTGAGCACGATGTCGTTGTCGCCCAGGATCAGGCGCAACCGTCCGTTGAGCACATAGAGCCACTCGTAGCCCTCGTGCACCTGCGGGGTCTGCGGCCGGTCGGTCGCGCCGGGGGCGATGATCATCTTGAACGCCTGGATACCGCCCGCGCGCTTGGTGAGCGGGAGCATGGTCATCCCGTGGCGGGTGATCGGGCGCAGGTGGATGCGGGGATCGCCGGTGGCGGGGGCGTCGACGAGTTCGTCGAGTGTCACCCCGTGTGCCTTGGCCAGTGGGAGCAGGAGTTCGAGCGTGGGTTTGCGGTCGCCGGACTCCAGCCGCGAGAGGGTGCTCACCGAGATGCCCGTCTCCTGGGACAGATCGGCCAGCGTGGTGCGGCGCTGCGAACGCAGGGCGCGCAGGCGGGGGCCGACCGAGTCGAGGGTCTGTTCGAGGTCGTCCATGTCATCCAGTTTGCCATAGCGGCAAATAACCTTGCCAGTTCGGCGCGGCGATCGGCACTGTGGTCGGCGAAGGAGGTTGAGATGAACGACTCATATGACGTGGTGGTGATCGGCGGTGGCGCCGCCGGACTGAACGGCGCATTGATGCTGGCCCGATCGCGGCGCGCGGTCCTGGTGATCGACGCGGGCTCGCCGCGCAACGCGCCCGCCGAGGGTGTGCACGGGCTGCTGGCACGGGACGGGACACCGCCCGCGGAACTGGTCGCGCAGGGCCGGGCCGAGGTGGTCGGGTATGGCGGGGAGGTGGTGAACGGGGTGGTCGTCGGAGTCGATCGGATCGACGGAGATGGTCGGATCGGCACGCCCGACCCCGCGAGCGGCGCGGATTCGGACGGGTTCCGGGTGTCCCTCGCCGACGGGCGGACCGTGCGGGCCCGGCGTCTGCTGGTCACCACCGGCCTGACCGATGTGCTCCCCGAGATCCCCGGCCTGCGCGAGCACTGGGGTCACGACGTGCTGCACTGCCCGTACTGCCACGGCTGGGAGGTGCGCGACAAGCGCATCGCCGTGCTGGCGAGCGGCCCGATGTCGGTGCACCAGGCGCTGCTGTTCAGCCAGCTCAGCGACGATGTCGTCGTCCTCGCCCACACCGCTCCCGCGCTGAGCGCCGAGGACGCCGAGAAGCTGACGGCACGGGGTATCCGGATCGTCGAGGGCGAAGTCGTCGAGGTCCTCGGCTCCGCCGACCGACTCACCGGAGTCCGCCTGGCCGACGGCACCGTCCTCGACCGCGACGCCCTGGTGGTGGCACCCCGCGCGAGCATCCGCGCCGAATTCCTCACCCACCTCGGCCTGGTCCCACAACCCCACCCGGCGGGCTTCGGCGACCACCTCCCCGCCGACCCGGTCGGCCGCACCACGATCCCCGGCGTCTGGGCCGCGGGCAATGTCACCGACCCCGCCGCCCAGGTCGGCGCGGCCGCGGCGGCGGGCGCGATGGCAGGCGCCCAGATCAACGCCGACCTGGTGATGACCGAAACCGCCGCCGCGGTAGCCGCCCTCCGCACCACCACCCCGTCCCCCCTCCCGTCCTGACCCACCGACCCCGCCCGGCTGGTTCGCCACACCCGGCGAACCAGCCGCTCCGGTGCCTCTGAGCAGCCATAATCCCGGCTGGGGAGCACTATCGGTGTGCCATACTCGGTGATGTCAGATGATCGCCGCACGCCGAGCGAGGAACCGGTGACAGCCGAGCCGATGCCACCGGGGGACCGGGCCCCGCTGAGCTGGCCGGTGCCGCCGCCGGGGGGATATTTCGCCGAGGACCTGGACCATCTGAGTGATCTACCGCAGCACACTCAGATGATCGACGGGAGCCTGGTTTTCGTCAGTACGCAGATGATGTCTCACCTGCTCCTCATCCGATTCCTCGAAGGGCAGTTGCTTCGTCAGGTCCCCGGGGACCTCGCGGTGATCCGTGAGATGACGGTGACCCTGGGACCGCGGCAGCGTCCCGAGCCCGACGTGATGGTCGTCAAGGCGGCCGCGTGCACCGGGCTCGACCAAACCACCTTCCGGCCGCAGGACGTGATCCTCGCGATCGAGGTCGTCTCCCCGGATTCCGTCGAACGCGACCGCCATCGCAAGCCGCAGCTCTACGCCGAAGCGGGCATCCCCTACCTGTGGCGCGTGGAAAACGTCGACGGCCGCGCCGTCATCTACTCCTACCAACTCGACCCCGCCGCCGGAAAATACTCGACCGCGGGTATCCATCACGGCCGCATGAAGGTCGATCTCCCGTTCGCCCTCGACCTGGATCTCGCTCGCGCGACCGACCCCAAGGGTCCCGTGGACTGACCCGCCCGATTCAGCGCGCCGTCGAGGCGGCATCGATCGCCCCGGTGAGCAGCATCCGAGCTCGCTCGGGGGAGATCTGGCCGACCGTGGCGTGCAGAGCCAGACCGTCGAGCAGGGCGAGCAGGGTGTCCGCGGCGGTGGTCGGATCGGGGTGGTCGGGGAGCATCGCGGCGAGGTGGTCGCGAAAGGACCGGCCGTTGGTGGCCAGGGTGGCGGCGACCTGGGGACGCACGGAGGCGAAGGCCAGATAGCCGATGAGGCTGCGGGCGTCGGCGGCCGATGCGTCGTCGGTGGGGAGCAGGGCGGTGAGGATCTGGTGTAGGTCCGGGTCGGGCCCCGCGGTGGCGACGCGGGCGCCGATCCGTTCGGCGATGGCGCCCGCCGCGTACTCCATCATCGCGTCCTTGCTGGGGAAATAGTGCTGCACCTGTCCCGCGGAAACGCCCGCCTCCGCGGCGACATTGCGCAGGCTGATGGACTCCAGTCCCTCACGGGCGAGCAGCCGCATCACCGCGTCACTGATCGCCGTCCGCCGCGCCTCGTGATCCACCTGTTTCGGCATCCGCCCATCTTTTCACGATGCAGTCGTATTGCGCTGCGGGGTCGTCCATCTTTACAATGCATTTGTATTGCAAAGGAGGGGTTCCATGCGTGCGATATGGCGGCTCGGCCGGGGCTTGGTCCGGTTGGAAACGGATATGTGGGTGAGTCTCGCGCGGGCGATCACCCGTCGACCGGACAGCGCGGATGGGCTTCCGATCCGCTACGCGGGCGCGGAATCCGCAGTGCTGTGGGCATTCCTGGCGGTGAGCGCGATCGAGATCCCGGCGGTGCACTTCCTCATCCCGTGGGCGCCGGTGCGGATCGTCGCCCTGATCCTCGGTGTCTGGGGAGCGCTGTTGATCCTCGGCATGATCGCCGCGCACCACGTCTACCCACACCTGCTCACCACCACGCGGCTCCGCGTTCGCTACCTGCGCCGCACCCGTCTCGACATCGTCCTCGGCGATATTCGGAGTGTCCACCGGGATCTGCGCGGTTACGACGGGGCGAAATCCACGCAACTCGACGGAAAGACGCTGGCAATCGTCGCGGGGAGCGCGACCAACGTCCGCGTGAACCTCGCGGGGCCGCAGACCTTCGTGACACCGCAGGGTGAGTTCACGGCATCGGCCATCGCGTTCTGGGCCGACGATCCTGGCGCGGCGGTGTCGGCGATCCGCGCGGGAATCGCGGTGGACCGAACGGACGCTTCCTCGAGGTCATCACTATCCGGCCCCCGGAAACCATGATCGACGCATTGCGTCGCTGGATCCGGCCGGACTGAGTGGTGGCGGAATCGCCGATCGCGCGGAAGGAGTTGCCCCTTCCGTGCGCGCACTTAGATTCGATGCGATCGGGACGGCGAGAAGGTGGGGGCGTTGGAACGCGGGACGTTGTTCGCGGGACACACGATCGAACGGCTTCTCGGCACCGGCGGCATGGGCGCGGTGTATCTGGCCCGGCATCCCCGGCTTCCGCGCAGCGTCGCGGTGAAGGTGCTGGGGCACGGGATCTCCGTCGATCAGAAGGCCCGCAACGCCTTCGAACGCGAAGCCTCGGTGGCCGCGCGTCTCGAGCATCCCCATATCGTCTCGGTCTACGACCGCAGCGGTCCCGACGATCCGGTGCTGTGGTTGTCGATGAAATACGTCCAGGGCGGCGACGCGCTGGGCCTGCTGGCGTCCGCGCCCGGCGGGCTGTCCCCGGACACGGCGCTGCGGCTGCTCCACGATGCCGCCGCCGCACTGGATTTCGCGCATGCGCGAGGAGTTCTGCATCGCGACGTGAAACCCGCGAACCTGCTGATCGAACGCGACGCGGCGGGCCGGGAATCGGCACTACTCACCGATTTCGGCATCGCCCGCAGCCTCGACGACACCGTGACCCTGTCCGGCATGGCGGCGACCTTCGCCTACGCCGCCCCCGAACGATTCCAGGGCCTGCCCGTCGATCACCGCGCCGACATCTACTCCCTCGGCTGCACGCTGTACCAACTGCTCACCGGAAAGCCCCCGTTCCCGCGCGGTTACCAGGCCGCCGTCATCGCCGCGCACCTCAGCGCACCCCCACCCCGCGCCACCGACCTGCGCCCCGAACTGCCCGCCGCCATCGACACGGTGATCGCCACCGCCATGGCGAAACGCCCGGAGGACCGGTTCGCCACCTGCGCGGCCCTGGCCACCGCGGCGACTCGGGCCTTGGAGAACATCGCACCGGACCGGCCCGCCGCGCCCTCGGCAGCCGCGGCGCCTGCCGTCTCCTCGGGTGCCGGGATCGCCGCGCGGCCGGAACAGGCGGCGCGACGGCGCATTCCGCTCGTGCCGTGGACGCTCACCGCCGTGTTGACGATGGCGACGGTCGCGCTGCTCGTGGTCATGACGACCACCGACCTGTTGCGGGCCGAGATGCCGCGTGTCTACAGCACGCAGAGTGTCGGGAACGCCTGTGAACTCATCGACACCGCGGCGATCGGCGAGTTCGGCGGATCGCTGGGCCGACCGCCCGCCCACTCCGAATCCGCGGACGCCGACCCGTATTCCAGTCATCACTGCTCGATCGGCTGGCGCTACGTGGCCGTCACCGTCTTGGTCCGGGTGGTGAACGACGGCCGCAGGCCCTCGAATTTCTATCAGGCCGCCCTGGAGTGGGCGCGCGGTTCGGCGGGCACACTGTCCGCCGACCGCCGCCTCGGCCTCGGCGACGACTCGTACTTCTATCTGCGCGCACCCGCGTATCCGTACGGTGCCACCTGCGATCTCGGCCTCATGGACGACAACGTGGTCGTCTCGGTCCGGCTGGCGACCGCCGAGGAATCGGGTGTGCAGGAAGCCGATCTCGCGACCGCCTGTGAACACCAGGGCCGAACACTGTGGGAGCGCCTCGCATGACATCTCGGAACCGGTCGGCGCTGCCGTGGCTCGCGACGGCGATCGCGGCGTGCGCGCTCGTCGTGGTCGTGGTGATCGCGGCCGCCATGTGGCTGGGGCGCGACACCACCACCGCCGAGCCGACCGAACCGATACCCGGTACCCCGGTCGACACCCCCGGCTCGCAGAAATACCGCGACCACGGCCGTGGGAACTACTGCGAGCTGATGGACCTGGCGGAACTGACCCGCCACGGCAGCGCCGCGTGGCGGCAGACCACCGCGACCAACGGCTACTGCGCCGGTGAGTTCGGTGATCTCCAGGTGTCGCTGAATGTGCGGGTCACCCGGCCGGACGGGGATCGGCGGCGGTCCCACGATCAGTTCAAGGAACTCGTCGGCAACACCATCGCCGAGCCGGACGGCAGCTTCGAGTACCTGACCGGCCTCGGCGAGGACGCCTTCGTGGCTGCCGAGACCGGGGCGTTCGGCAGACCGCCGACCAAGGTGCGCATCGGCGTCCTGGACGAGAATCTGGAGATCGACACCACCCTCGTGGTCACGAGCGGTCGGATCACGAGCGCGGAACTCCGCCAGCTGACCGAGCAGCACGTCCGCGCGGTGATGGGCAATGTGCTGGCCTGAGTTGGGCCGCGCTCACCAGCGGAAGTCCACCGGTTCGGCGGCGTCGGTCGCGAGCAGTCGCAGGGACAGGGGTTCGATTCCCGGTTCGAATCGGACCGGGACGTCCGCTCGATCCCGGTGGTCGGTGTCGGGGGCGGTGTCCAGTCGGGCCAGGCGCACGCGCTGGAGCGAGTCCGCGCCGATGGTGTCGGAGGTGGAGGTGCGGGCGCTGAGCCAGGTGCCCTCGGGGGTGAATTCGATCCACGGGTCGGCCAGGGCGATCTCGCCGAGGTGGAAGCGGGTGGAGGCGACGACGGTGCCGCGGTAGCGGAGGGTGCCCAGGCCGGTCGACGGGTCGAGGTCGGCGCCGTCGAGTTGGTAGGTCAACCGGCCGTCGCGCACCGCCGCGCCGTCGGTGCCGCTGAGGCTGCCCTGGAGGGGGCCGGTGACGGTACCGGCGAAATCGCGGGTGACGGCCCAGCTCAGGTCGGCCGGGGGTGGGGTCGGGGTGTTGGGGCCGGGCGTGGGGTCGAATCGCACCGGCACCGCCAATTCCTGTGCGGCGTTGACCGATTCGGCCGCCGCGTAGGTGTAGACGCCGAATACCGCGTCGGCGGGTGTGGTGGCCGGGGCCTTCACTGTGAGGGTGGCCTCGAACCGGCCGTCACCTGTCAGCGGCACCCACTGCTTGCGCACGGTCCGCTGGAAATCGAACGGTACCTGCGGAATCCGCTCCAACGCCGACTGGCTCAGCACCCACTGGGCGACCGAACGATCGGCCGCCCGCGCCGAGGTGGGCGCCCCGCTCGACGGTTTCCATTCCGGCGCGAAGGCGCCGAAGGTCACGAAGGTCCCATGCGGAACCCCCGGCGGCACCGGCACCGGCAACCCGGACGTATTCGCCTCCGGATCGAACCCACTACCCCGCACCACGATCCGATCCCCGGGATGCACCACACCCGCCCCGAGCGGCGTCCGCCCGTCCGCCGCGAACAACTCGATCGACGGCGCCCCGTCGACCGCCCCCACTGGCCCCGCCTGCGCCACCCCGACCGCCATCAGCCCAGCGAACCCCACCACCAGCCACCGCAACCCAGTACTCATAAGGGCATCCTAACTCCCGAAGCTGGTCGTCTCACCCGGTGACGGTATTCAACGGCGGAGTGACGTATACCGTGCCCTGCATTCTTCGCATTCTTGGAGTTCCGCGTGGTCCTGCGTAGGTACGAAGAAGACGCCGCACAGCGCCCGGGAGGCTGTGCCTTCGATCATCGCCGCCGCGAGATGCTCGACATGCACGCGGTGACCGACGGTGCCGGGCTCCTGCGGTAGCAGTTCGTCGTGAGCTGAGGCGCTGCGCAGGCGGTCGAGCTGCGCGAGGCTGTAGCCGTGCTCAGCAATCGTCGAGAACGTCGCACCGAACCGGTCCCAGCTCTGCACGGGTGGCGAGAGGGAAACCAGTACGCGCGCCGTCAGTAGCCAGCCGAGATTGCTCGCCGCGAATTCGTTGTCGATGCGCAGGTCCACGACGAGCTCCTCACAGTCGTCGACGTACGCGACCGTGACCGCGGCACTCGCCATCGCGGTCGACCTCGTCGGGTGTGGGAGGTTCCAGCGATAAACGCCACTCTCGGTCGCGGTCCCGAGCGCGGCGGCGGCTTCCTGCTGTATCCGCAACTCCCACTGGGTGATCAGCCACGCCGCCTTCTCTGTCTTGAACAACGTGAGATCGAGTTCAGTGGGTAGTAGCTCGGAACCCCCGGTGCGGCCGACAAGCGAGCCGAGCCATTGATAGAAGTCCGCCTCGTCTTTGTGTCCGCCTTTGGCAAGGCCTGCGGCGCAGATCCAGCGAACCCCGGTCTCCGGGTCGGTCCACAGGCCCGCGCGCCATTGAGAGTTACGCAACTCTTGCAGTCTCAGATCACCCGAACAGGTGATCAGGCGAGGTGCCGGATCATTGGCGGGGTCGGCGCCGTACAACTCTGCGGCTTTGCGCAACAGTGGGTGGGGGAGCTCGGTGAAGGGATGGAGGTCCTGCCATCGGCTCTCCGTCACCGCTCGTAACGCGTGGGGCTCGGTCCAATCCGTGGAGAGGTCATCTTCCAGCACGCGGACGGTGGGCCGGGCGCGACGGTAGGGAGGCACGGGGTGATGTTGCCAGGGTGGATTCCCGTGTCCCAGCCGTCGAGACGCTACTCACCGGTTATGTGGGCTCAGATCTCGTCGAGAAGCTCGCGGACGGCCCCGGCGCGGACGCGGTCGATGTGCGCGAAGCGCTCGGCGAGTTCGCGGCGGTCACGCTGGCGAGCGCGTTCGAATTCGATGATGTCCTCGAGCTTGATCCGGCGGTCGCGGCCGACACGGAACGAGGGTAGTTCGCCGGAGTCGAGCAACTTGTAGAGGTGGGTGCGACTCATGCCCAGGCGCTGTGCCACCTGACTGGGTGTCCAAGGCTCGGCGATGTCGACGAGGGCGACATCCGTACCCGCGGCGACGTTGCTGATCAGCGCCAGCAGCAGTTCGCGCAACTCCGAGGGGGCGAGGTCGTTCACCAGCGTCTCGACCTTCGCCAGCTCGGTCGCGGAGACATGGCCTGCGTCGACGCGATGAAGCGTGGATGTCATTCGACAGCCCTCCCGAATCTTCAGCCAGCCGAGCAGGCAGATGTCACAGATGAAATCGATGTCACAGATGACAATACGTGCGAAGGAGTGCCGGGTCAACACACCCCGGGTCACAACACAGTTGGGGTGGGGCCTTGGATGGCCCCACCCCAACTGTTGCGGTTCTAGGAACTACGTGGTCGGTTCGAAGGCCTCGGCGATGATCTCGGCCTGTTCGACGGCGTGGACCTTGGACGAGCCCGAGGAGGGGGCCGACATGGCGCGGCGGGAGATGCGGCGCAGTTTGCCCAGGTGGTCGGGGAGGACCTCGGGGAGGTTGAGGCCGAAGAAGGGCCAGGCGCCCTGGTTGGCCGGTTCCTCCTGGACCCAGGCGATGTCGGTCGCGTTGGGGTACTTGGCCAGTGCCTCGTTGAGGCGGTAGGTCGGGATCGGGTAGAGCTGTTCGATCCGGACGATGGCCACGTCCTCGCGCTTGTGCTTGGCCTTCTCCGCGGCGAGCTCGTAGTAGAGCTTGCCCGAGGTCAGCAGGATGCGCTTGACCTTGGCGGTGTCGCCGACGCCCTGTTCGTAGGTGGGCTCGTCGAACACCGAGCGGAACTTGGACTCGGTGAAGTCCTTGATGTCGGAGACCACGGCCTTGTTGCGCAGCATCGACTTCGGGGTGAAGACGATGAGCGGACGACGGATGCCGTCGAGGGCGTGGCGACGCAGCAGGTGGAAGTAGTTCGCCGGGGTGGACGGCACCGCCACGGTCATCGAACCCTCCGCGCACAGCTGCAGGAAGCGCTCGATACGACCGGAGGTGTGGTCGGGGCCCTGGCCCTCGTGGCCGTGCGGCAGCAGCAGCACCACGTCGGAGAGCTGGCCCCACTTGGCCTCACCGGAGGAGATGAACTCATCGATGATCGACTGCGCGCCGTTGACGAAGTCACCGAACTGCGCTTCCCACAGCACCAGGGCGTTCGGATTGCCCAGGGAGTAGCCGTATTCGAAGCCGACCGCGGCGTACTCGCTCAGCGCCGAGTCGTGCACCGCGAACCAGCCCGGCTTCTCCGAGCCGATGTTGTGCAGCGGGGTGTACTCGTCGGCGTTGACGCGGTCGATGATCACCGCGTGGCGCTGGGTGAAGGTGCCGCGGCGCGAGTCCTGACCGGTCAGGCGCACGTCGTGGCCCTGGTCGATCAGGGTGCCGAAGGCCATCAGCTCGGCGAAGGCCCAGTCGACCTTGCCCTCGTAGGCCATCTCGCGGCGCTTTTCCAGCACCGGCTTGACGCGCGGGTGCACGTTGAAGCCGTCGGGCGGGGTGTTGAACGCGTCGCCGATGCGCTGCAGGATCGACTTGTCGACGGCGGTCTGCACGGTGGCAGGCACCTTCTGGTCGTCCTCGACCGACTCCGAGGGCTCCGGGCTGTACTTCTCCAGCTCACGGACCTCGTTGAACACGCGCTCGAGCTGCCCCTGGTAGTCGCGCAGCGCGTCCTCGGCCTCTTTCATGGAGATGTCGCCACGACCGATCAGCGATTCGGTGTAGGCCTTGCGGACCGAACGCTTGGTGTCGATGACGTCGTACATCTCCGGCTGGGTCATCGAGGGGTCGTCGCCCTCGTTGTGGCCCCGGCGGCGGTAGCAGACAAGGTCGATGACGACGTCCTTGCGGAACTTCTGGCGGAAGTCGACCGCCAGGCGCGCGACCCAGTCGCACGCCTCCGGGTCGTCACCGTTGACGTGGAAGATCGGCGCGCCGATGAACTTCGCGATGTCGGTGGAGTACTCGGTGGAGCGGCTGTTCTCCGGCGCGGTGGTGAAGCCGATCTGGTTGTTCACCACGATGTGGATGGTGCCGCCGACGCGGTAACCGCGCAGGCCCGAGAGGTTCAGCGTCTCGGCGACCACGCCCTGACCGGCGAACGCGGCGTCACCGTGCAGCATCAGCGGCATGACCGAGAAGCCCTCGGGGCCGTCACCCTTGTCGAGCAGGTCCTGCTTGGCGCGCACCAGACCCTCGAGCACCGGGTCGACCGCCTCGAGGTGCGAGGGGTTGGCGGTGAGCGAGACGGCGATCTCGTTGTCGCCGAACATCTGCAGGTACTGGCCCTCGGCGCCGAGGTGGTACTTCACGTCACCGGAGCCGTGGGTGGCCGCCGGGTTCATGTTGCCCTCGAACTCGGTGAAGATCTTCGAGTAAGGCTTGCCGACGATATTGGCCAGCACGTTGAGGCGGCCGCGGTGCGGCATACCGATGACGACCTCGTCGAGCGAGTGCTCGGCGCACTGGTCGATGGTGGCGTCCATCATCGGGATGACGGCCTCGGCGCCCTCGAGCGAGAAGCGCTTCTGGCCGACGTACTTGGTCTGCAGGAAGGTCTCGAACGCCTCGGCGGCGTTGAGTCGGTTCAGGATGTACTTCTGCTGCGCGACAGTCGGTTTGACGTGCTTCTGCTCGACCCGGTCCTGGATCCACTGCAGCTGGTCGGTCTCGAGGATGTGGGTGTACTCCACACCGACGTGGCGGCAGTACGCGTCGCGCAGGATGGAGAGCACATCGCGCAGCTTCATCCGCTCCTGGCCGTGGAAACCCGCGACGTTGAAGGTGCGGTCGAGGTCCCACAGGGTCAGGCCGTGCTGGGTGACGTCGAGGTCGGGGTGGCTGCGGAACTTGTCCTTGACCAGGCGCAGCGGATCGGTGTCGGCCATCAGGTGACCGCGGTTGCGGTAAGCCGCGATCAGCTCGAGCACGCGGGCGCTCTTGTCGACGCCGCGCTCGCTGATGTCCTTGCGCCAGCGCACCGGCTCGTACGGCACGCCGAGGCCGTGGAAGATCTCGTCGTAGAACTCGTCGGAGATCAGCAGGTTGTGGATGGTGCGCAGGAAGTCGCCGGACTCGGCGCCCTGGATGATGCGGTGGTCGTAGGTCGAGGTGAGCGTCATCAGCTTGCCCACGCCGATGTCGGCGATGCGCTCGTCGCTCATGCCCTGGAACTCGGCCGGGTACTCCATCGCGCCCGCGCCGATGATCGCGCCCTGGCCCGGCATCAGACGCGGCACCGAGTGCACGGTGCCGATGGTGCCCGGGTTGGTCAGCGAGATGGTGACGCCGGAGAAGTCGTCGGCGCCGAGCTTGCCCTCGCGGGCGCGGCGGACGATGTCCTCGTAGGCGGTGTGGAACTGGCCGAAGCTCATGTCCTCGGTGCCCTTGATGGCCGCGACCACCAGCGAGCGGTTGCCGTCCTTGCCCGCCAGGTCGATGGCCAGGCCCAGGTTGGTGTGGGCCGGGGTGATGGCGTTGGGCTTGCCGTCGATCTCGGCGAAGTGGCGGTTCATGTTCGGGAACGCCTTGACCGCCTGCACGATCGCGTAGCCGAGCAGATGGGTGAAGGAGATCTTGCCGCCGCGGGTGCGGGCCAGGTGGTTGTTGATCACCTGACGGTTGTCGATCATCAGCTTGGCCGGGATCGCGCGCACCGAGGTCGCGGTGGGGATGGTCAGCGAGGCCGACATGTTCTTGGCGATGGCGGCGGCCGGGCCACGCAGCACCTTGGACTCGTCGGCGGCGGCCGGGGCCTTGGGCGCGGTGGTGGCCGGTGCGTTCGACACCGGGGCAGGGGTGGTCTGCGGTGCGCGCACGGTCGCGGCGGGCGCGGGCTTGGCGGCGGCCGGAGCGGGCTTCGCGGCGGGCGCGGGCTGCTTCGCGGCGGGTGCTGCCTGCTGCGCGGCGGGCTTGGGCGCGGGCGCGGTGGCCACGGCCGCCTTCGGCGCGGCGGGGGCCGCGGCGGCGGGAGCCTGCGCCTGGTTGTTACCGGACTCGCTCGCTTCGGGGGTGTAATCCGCGAGGAACTCGTGCCAACTGGCGTCGACCGAGGACGGGTCCTGTTTGAACTTCTGATACATCTCGTCGACTAGCCACTGGTTCTGTCCGAACTGGGAAGTTGAGCTGCTCACAGCTGGTGTTCGCCTCATTTCGTTCTTCGCGCTGCGACGTTTGTGACGTGCCCGGCAGGGGTATCAGCGGATGGCTGCCGATGCGCCCTCACCGAGCATATGCCCAGCGGCATATCGGCGTTGCTACTGACCCGATCTCCTCACCTACGACCGGTCCCGCGCCGACAGTATTCCCTCGGCCCCGGCGCCCGCCGCCCAGAGTCGCGCGTAACGACCATCGCGGTCGAGCAGTTCCCGGTGCGTCCCGAATTCGACGATACGTCCGGCATCGACCACGCCGATCAGGTCGGCGCGCGCGGCCGTGGCCAGGCGGTGCGCGACCACCACGGTGGTCCGGCCCCGGGCCAGCGATCGGCTCGCGACCAGCACCGATGCCTCGGTTTCGGGGTCGAGGGTGGAGGTGGCCTCGTCGAGCAGCAGCAGGTCCGGATCGACCAGTTCGGCCCGCGCCAGGGCGACCAGTTGACGCTGTCCGGCGGAGAGTCCGCGGCCGCGTTCACCGACCGGCTGGTCCATTTTTCGGGGTAATCCGGCGATCATTCCGTCCGCGCCGACCTTCGCGGCCGCGGTACCGATGTCATCTGCCGAGGCGAAAGGTTTCCCGAACGCAATGTTGCTCGCCACGTCGCCGGTGAACAAGTGAGCTTCCTGGGGCACAATTCCCAGCCGCCGTCGGTAGTCGGTGAGCACAAATTTACGTAGATCGACCCCGTCGACCCGGATCGAGCCCGCCGCCGGGTCGGCGGGCAGGTCGTAGAGCCGGGCCAACAGCTTCACGATCGTCGACTTGCCCGCCCCGGTCGCGCCGACCAGCGCCAGCGTCGCGCCCGCCGGGACGGTGAAGGAGACCTCGTCGAGGGCGGGGGTGCTCGCGCCCGGATAGCGGAAGCCGACCCGGTCGAAGACGATCTCGCCGTCGAGCCGGGTGATCGGCAGCGCGTCGGGTGGGTCGGCGGCGATCGAGGACTCGGTGCGCAGCAGCTCGCCGATGCGGCGCAGCCCGACCCTGGCCTGCTGATAGCCGTCGAAGACCTGGGAGAGCTCCTGGATCGGGCTGAACAGCAGACCGAGATACAGGACGAAGGCGACCAGGGTGCCCGTGCTGGTGCGCCCGTCGGCGACGGCGGTGGCGCCCAGATAGACCACCACGGCCAGGGCGAGGTCGGCCCAGGCCAGGCCGAAGGAGAAATAGGCGGCGATGGCGCGCTGGGCGCGCACGCGGGCGTCGCGATAGCGGTGCGAGTACTCGGCGAAGCGGCGCGCGGCGACCGGCTCGTTGCGCGCGGCCTGCACCGCCCGCAGCCCGGCGATGTTCTCCTGGAAATCGGCGTTGACCACCGAGACGCGCTCGCGGGACACGCTGTAGGCGCTCGACGAGACGCGGCGGAAGGCCAGCGTGGCCAGCAGCATGGGTGGCACGGTCGCCAGCACCACCAGCGCCAGCGCGGCGTCGATGAACACCAGTCCGACGGCCACACCCACCAGGGTGATCACCGCGACCAGCCCGGTCGCCACGCCCGTCTGCAGGAAGGTCGACAGGGCGTCGACGTCGGTGGTCATCCTGGTCATGATGCGGCCGGACAGTTCGCGCTCGTAGTAGTCCAGGCCGAGCCGCTGCAGGTGCGCGTAGCTGCGCACGCGCAGGCCGAACAGCACCCGTTCACCGGTGCGGGCGGTGAGCACGGTGACCGCCGCGCCCACGGCCAGCCCGGCCAGCACCAGGCAGATCCCGGCGACGCCCGCGACGGCCAGCGCGGTGCCGTCACCCGCGGTGACGCCGGTGTCGATGGCGTAGCGCACCAGCGGTGGGAAGGCGACGCCGATGAGCGCGTCGGCGGTGAGCAGCGCCATCACCGTCAGCACCAGGCCGCGCACCGGGCGCAGCAGCGCGCGCAGGCCGAAGTCGGGTTGGGGCGCGCGCGGGTCGCCGGGGAGTCGGGGCGGTTCGGTGGCCGGGGGGAGGGCGTCGACGGCGGCGCGCAGTTCGGGGGTCTCGCTGAGTTCGGTGGCGGTGGCCGACATGGTGCGCGGCTTGCCGAGGTCGGCGCGCGGCCGGTCGGCGGTCGCGGCGGTCGACACCAGCGAGACGGCCGGGGCGGGCAGCCGGATGACGCGATCGGCCCTGGCCAGCGTGGATTCGCGGTGGGCCAGGATGAGAGTGGTGCGTCCACCGGGGTCGGGCAGGCGGCGGAAGATCTCGGCCTCGGTGACGGCGTCGACGGCGGAGGTGGCGTCATCGAGGACGAGCACGCGCGGCCGGGTGAGCAGCACCCTGGCCAGCGCGATGCGCTGTCGTTGGCCGCCGGAGAGAGTGAGGCCGCGTTCGCCGATCACGGTGTCGTAGCCCTCGGGCAGCGCGACGATGAACTCGTCGGCGGCGGCCGCGGTGGCGGCGGCCCTGATCTCGGCGTCGGTGGCCTCGGGGCTGCCCAGGGCGATATTGGCGGCGATGGTGTCGGAGAACAGGAAGGGGTCGTCGAAGACCACGCCGAGCGCGCCGCGCAGGTCTTCGGCGCGCAGCTCGGCCAGGTCGACGCGGGTGCCGTCGGTGCCGACCAGGCTGATCCGGCCCGCGTCGGGGGCGTAGAAGCGGGGCAGCAGCAGCGACAGGGTGGACTTGCCCGACCCGGCCGGACCGATGATCGCCACGGTCTCGCCGGGGCGCACGGTGAGGTCGAGATCGCGCAGCACCGGCTGTTCGGCGTCGAAGCCGAAGCGCACCCCCGCGAAGTCGATGCCGAGCGGGCCCGACGGCAGCTCGACCGGCCGGTCCGGGTCGACGAGCACCGGCGCGGCGTCGATCACCTGGAACACCCGGTCGACGGCGGCCTTGGTGAGCTGGCCCATGATCACCACCGAGGTGATGGTGCGGGCCGAGGCGGTCATGGTGGCCAGGTAGGCGGTGAAGGCGAGGAAGGTGCCAACGCCGATCGCGCCGTGGCGGGCCAGCACACCGCCGACGATGATCACCGCGACCAGTCCGGCCTGCGGCAGCGCCGAGACCACCGGCGCGAACCGGGCGTTGATCTTGGCCGCGCGCAGCCGTTCGGCGAAGAGCGCGCGGCTGTGGTCCTCGAGGATGTCGACCATGCGGGCTTCCTGCCCGAAGCCCTTCACCACGCGCACGCCGGTGACCGTCTGCTCGACGTGTTCGGCGATGTCGGCGGCGCGCTGCTGGGCCGACCAGGTCGCGGCGTAGAGGCGGGGGCGCAGCCGCAGCACGATCACCGCCATGGCGGGCGCGACCAGCAGGGCGGCCAGGGCCAGCGGCGGGCTCAGCCACACCATCACCACCGCCGAGAGCACGAACTGCAACACGGCCAGCCCCGACCAGGGCACCATCGCCAGCAGGCCCTGCACCAGTTGCAGGTCGGTGATCGAACGCGAGACCACCTGACCGGTGCGGATCGCGTCCTGGCCAGCCCCGTCGAGGCGTTGCAGCGCGGCCATCAGCGCGACGCGCAGGTTGTGCTGCACCTCGAGGGAGAGCTTGCCCGCCCAGAGCCTGCGCGCGAACGTCGCGCCGAACCGGCCCACCGCGAGCAGCGCCAGCAGGGCGGCCGCGCTGCCGATCACCGCGGTGTCGCCCGCCTGGGCGGCGTCGACCGCGCGTTTGGTGGCCAGCGGCGCCGCGATGGCGACCACCGCCCCGGCCAACACCGACAGCGTGATGCCCGCGAGCAATCGCGGATGACCCAGGCACTGCCGCCAGAGCCTGCGGATCCAGCCCGCCTCGGCGCGCACTACAGGTCGCGGGTGCGCAGGTCCCACCATCCGGCGGCACCGACCGCGGCGGTCCACAGCACCAGCACCACCAGGGCGGCGGGCGTCGGCGCGAACACCTCGGCCTCCTCGAACGACCCGGCGCTGACTCCGGCCACGGTGGCCGACACGGGCAGCATCGCCGCGAGACCACCCGCGCCGAAGCCCTTGGCGATCAGCCAGATCATCGGTTCGAGCACGAAGGCCCAGCCGAGCACGAGCCAGATCGCGCCGCTGAGCGTGTGCAGCAACAGGCCGATGCCCGCGCCGAGCACCGCCCAGCACACCGCCACCAGCAGTCCGGCCCCGAGCACCTCGAACAGCTGCCAGCCGAGCTCGAACTTGCCGCGTCCCGCGCCGAGCAGCACCAGGAAACTCACCAGTTCGGCGACCACGGCGGTGCCCAGCGCGAAGGCGCCCGTGACCAGGTATTTGGCGGTGACGAGCCGGTCGCGGTCGGGGGAGAGCAGTACCGACAGCGCCATAGTCTGATGCCGGTACTCCCCGCCGGTCGCGGCGATCCCCAGCAGCGCGGCCGCGACGAACACCGCGATCATCCCGAGGTAGACGCCGATGGTCGCGGCGCCGGTGGCGGGCTGACCCGTCGGATCGGCGGGCCCCGACATCAGCGCGGTGATCAGGGTGCCGACCAGCGCGAGCACCACCGGCGCGCCGAGCAGCAGCCGGACGCGGGGGACGGCGACGATCTTGCGCGCCTCGGTCTCGGCACCGGGCAGCAGGTCGGCGGGCAGCACAGCGGTCATCGGGGCATCCCATACGGAGTCGGCGCCGGGGCGAAGCCGCCGGGGTGCGCGGGCGGGGTGTGGAGGTGATGGGCGTGCCTGCGCGGTTTGGTCAGCGAGGCGAGCACCCGGTCGGGATGGATCGGGTCGGACACGATGCTGCCGATGCGCACCTGCGCGGCCTCGGCGATCGACCGGATGGTCGCCTCGCTCGCCTCGGCCACCGCCAGCCGCCCGTCGGGCCGCATGACCGCGTCGGTGAAGCCCTGCGCGGCCAGTGCGGTGGCCAGCGCGATCGAGGGCTGCGCGGCCACCACCAGCCGGTCGGGATGACCCCGCCGCAGCTTGGCGGGCGTGCCCTGCCAGACCACCGCGCCCTCGCTGAGCACCACGAGCTGATCGGCCACCGCCACCACGTCGGCGAGGGTGTCGGCGCTCACCAGCACCGCGCCCCCGCGCTCGACGTGGCCGCGCAACAGCCCGTGCAGCCATCCGCGTTCCACGCCCTCGGCCCCGGCGAACAGGTCGTCGAGCACCAGCAGCGGGGGATCGGCCAGGATGGCGATGGCCAGCGCCAGCCTGCTCTGCTGCACCGGATGCAGCCGGGCGACCGGCGTCTCGGCCACCGCGGCGAGCCCGGTGTGTTCGAGCACCGCGGTGACCCGCCGTCGCGACACCCCGACGACCGGGGCGTAGCAGGCCAGCTGATCGCGCACGGTGCGCGCCGGATGCAGTCCGCGCGGGGTCAGCACCCCGCCCATCGCCGCGGGTCCGCTGCCGTGCACGTCGACGACGATCTCGCCGCTGGTCGGCCGCTGCAGACCCAGCACCATCCGCAACACCGTCGACTTGCCCGCGCCCGCGGGCCCGACCAGCGCGGTCACCGCACCGGCGGGCACCGCGACATCGATGCCGTCGACGGCGACCGTCTGCGCGAACTGCTTGCCGACACCGCGCAGGCGGACAGCGTCACCGCGGCGAGTGCTCACCGGTTCTTCACCTCGACGGACTCCAGCGCGGGCAGGGGATCGGCATCGATGACATTGTGCAGCGGCGTGGCCCAGCGCGCGGGCGCGGGACCGAACGCCTTGCGGGCATTGTCGATGGTCACCTTGCCCAGGGCCCGGTTGCCCGCGCCACCGATGGCCGCGCCGATCCCCGCGGGTAGCACCTTGCCCGCCATCAGCGCGGCGCGCTTGGTGATGAAACGCTTGATGAACTGCTGCAACAGCGAGCTGTTGATGGCCCCGAGGCCGGGCACCTTGCCCGCCAGCGCGCCCGCCCAGTTCTTCGACGAGGTGCGCAGGCCCTTCTGCACGATGGCGATGCCGGTGTCACCGAGGACCACCGCCAGCACCATGGCGCGGCGGGCCTCCTTGTTCTCCGGCTCGATGCCGTGCACGTAGGCCTGGGCCAGAGTGAACAGGGCCGAGGCTTCCATGAAGAAGGCGGTCTCCGCGCCGACGGCACCCAGCGCGGCCAGCGTGCCCACCCCGGGGACGGCCGCGGTGGCACCCACCGCCGCGCCGCTGCCGGTGACGGCGAGCAGGTACTGCTTTTCCAGCCGGGTCACGATCTGGGCGGGATTTTCGCCGGGATGACGTTCACGGAGGAATTCGACGTAGCGGCGCACGGCGGGCGCCTGCAGTTTGGAACCGGTGTCGAGTACATCGACCACGGCCTTTTCGATCGCGTTCTTGAACACGGCGTCGTCCTCCTCTTCGCCCAACGAGTCGAACTGTAGGGCACTTCCGTGCGGGACAGCTCATCATGTCAACGACCACCGACATCCCGGGGTTCCACGGGTTCTACGCTGACCGGATGAGTGAAACCAAGCCCACCCGACTCACGCGCGAATTCACCGAGGCCGGTGCCGAGATCGCCACGATCACCCTGGCCAACCCGCCGCTGAACCTGTTCGATCGCGCGCTCATCGACTCGCTGATCGCCGATATCGCGGCCGTGCGCGCGCAGCCGCCGCGCGCGCTGCTCATCGACGCCGAGGGCAAGGTGGTCTCCGGTGGTGTCGACGTGAACGTCTTCGACGGACGCACCGTCGAGGAGGGCGCGCAGCTGTGGCGTGAGCTGTTCGAGCAGCTCATCCACCCGATCGAGGCGCTGCCGTGCCCGGTGGTCTTCGCCGCACACGGGCTCACCCTGACCGCCGCCTTCGAGATCTCGCTGGCCTGCGACATCATCCTGGCCGCGCCGAAGGCCAAGTTCGGGCTGGTGGAGACCGTCGTCGGGCTGACCCCGTCGATGGGCGGGCCGCAGCGGCTGGCCGAGCGAGCGGGTTCGGGCCGGGCTCGCGAGTTCGTGATGACCGGTGACCTCTACGACGCGGCGACCATGGCCGAGTGGGGCGTGGTCAACGCCGTGCACGACGACGTCGCCACCGCCGCGCGCGCCCTGGTCGCCCGGCTGGCCGAGGGCCCGACCAAGGCGCACGCCGCCACCAAGCAGATCATCGAGGCGTGGCGTTCCGGCGGTGTGGCGCACGCGGATTCGGTGACCCCCGAGGTCTCCGGCGAACTGTTCGGCACCGCCGATCTGCGCGGCGCGGTGCGCAGCTTCCTCGAGGTCGGGCCGGGCAAGGCGACCTATCGCGGCGAGTGAGCACGCCGACCGCCTGACAGAAATGTGATCCACGTCATATAGTTCAGGTGCGGTGCCGCATCGACGTACGTGGAGGTCCGGATGGGTCAGGGCGAGCAGGAACCGGGCGCGACCATCATCGAGTTCCCCGGCAGCGGTGCGCCCACGCCGCTGCGGCGGGGCCCCGACGGCGTGCTGCGCTACGGCGATCTCCATCCCGCGCTCACCGAATTGCTGGATCTGCGGGTGCACGCCTTCACCGGGCGCGAGGCCGTCGTCGAGGTCGGCGGCCCGCGCCTGACCTATCGCGAACTCTGGTACAGCGCCGCGCGGATCGCTGGTGGCCTGCAGGCGCACGGCATCGGGTACGGCGACCGGGTCGCGATACACATGCCGACCAGCGCCCGCTGGGTGCGGGCGTTTCTCGGCGCGTTGCTCTCGGGCGCGGTGCCGGTGCTGGTGCCCGACGCCCTGCCCGCGGCGGTCGCCGAGCGCGTGATCGCCGACGGCAGAGCCGATTTCGTGCTCGGCTCCGAGGGCCCGCTGCCCGACGGCACCGCCTACATCGACGACGGCGCCGCCCTCGACGACCCGGCTCTGCTCTGCTACACCGGCACCGCCGCGCGTCAGCCGGTGCACGCCGGGGTGGAGCTGAGCAACGAAAACCTGCTCTCCGCGGTGTCTTCGGTGGTGAGCGCGCTCGACCTGCCCGCCGACGGCCTGCGCAATCTGGTGCTGCTGCCGCTCGCGCACGCCAGCGGCTGTGTGGACCAGCTGCTGCCGACCTTCGCCGTCGGCGGCACCGTCGTCCTCGCGCCGCGCGCCCGACGGCTCACCGAGGTCCTCGACGCCGAACGCGTCGACACGATCTCGGCCACCCCGCGCATCCTCGCCGGACTGCTCCCGGAACTGGCCGCGCGACAGGCGGGTTCGGCCGTGCGCCGGATCAGCAAGGCGTGTCACCGATCCGAGCGCGCCGCCGCCGCGGCCCCGGCCACCCTCACCGCCGCCCTGCGCGGCCTGTTCCCCGCGGCCCGGCAGTGGTCGGTGTGGGGCGCCACCGAGACCAGCGGCATCGGCCTGATGGTCGACGACACCGAGCTCGCCGATACCGCCTCCACCCTCGGATTCGCCTTCGGCGGCACCGAATTGGCCCTGGCCGGTCCCCGGGCGGCCCAGGGCCATGGCGAATTGCTCTGTCGCGGACCGAATGTCAGCCGCCGCTACTGGAACGACCCGACTGCGTCGACCACCCGCTTCAGCGGCTCCTGGTTCCATACCGGCGACCAGGTGAGCATCGACCGGAACGGCCTGGTCCGCGCCCACCCGGAGAAGCGGGTCAGCGGCTTGTGAACCTCACACCAACCGTTGGCGCAGGGCCTCGCGCAGGTCGCCGGTGAGGCCGATCTCGGTGAGGTAGCCCTCGGTTCCGCCATAGCGCGCGTGCACCGTCGCGTCGGCCGTGCGCAGGTATTCCTCGTGTACGCCGAGCAGGTCCTGCGACAGCGCCGCGCCGTTGCCGATCTTGGGTTCGAGCAGGCGGCGCAGCGGTTCCACGGCGGCGTTGCTGGCCAGGAAGTCGGTGTAGATCGCGTCCTCGGTGACGCCCACCGCGCGCAGCACCGTCGCCACCGCCCAGCCGGTGCGGTCCTTGCCCGCCGCGCAGTGCACCAGCGCGGCGCCTTGGCCCGCCACGATCGATCCGGCCAGGCGGGTGATGGCGGTGTGGGCCTCGGGCAGGACCGGGAACTGCCGGTAGACCTCGATCATGTGCGCCTTGGCCGAGGTGGTGGCCGCCTCGTGCGGCGGGGCCTCGTCCATGCGCGAGTCGAACGGGGTGACGTGCAGGCGCACGCCCTCGGGCAGGGTGTCGTGGCCGATGTGGGCGATCTCGGCGTGGCCGCGCAGATCGTGCACGTCGGTGACGCGCAGTTCCCGCAGCGTCACCAGTCCTTGGGCGTCGAGGCCACTCAGCTGCGCCGAGCGCAGCAGCACCCCGGCGCGCACGGTGGCGCCGTCGGCGGTGCGCAGGCCGCCCACATCGCGGAAATTGAAGGTGCCGCTGAGGGCGAACTGATCGGCGGAGGGGGAGAGAGTCACTTGTCCAGGTTATCGGCGGCCGGGCGAGCGACACGCCCGAGTTCCCCGAACGGACACACACTGTGTCGTGTCCGTTTCGCCGGGTGTCGCTGTGTCGTCCCCCACAGGCGGGTAGCACCAGGTTGTGGACTTGTACAATCGACCAGTATGTGCTTTTCGGCGCATGGGGGCGCCGGATTTGTTGGAGTGCGAACAAATTGAGGCCGTATGGTCGGTTTTACAAAAGGTCGCATTCGGATAACAAAACAATCTTTCAGTCTGAAAAGGACGGCTGAACCAGTTCGTGAATCCAGAAAACCTTCTAAGATCGAGCTCGCTGGATAGGACGATCCATGATCGAACGACCTGTCTACAGTGCTCGCATCGCAGCGGGCAGCGAAATTTGTTGCCGAGGAGTTGTCGTTGAGCGCCAGTTCTGAACTTACCGAAGCCCCGTTGCGACCCGCCGTCTGCGACGCGGTCGACCAAGCCGCCGCCAGTATCGACGTCACCGGTCTGCGGGCGCTGCGGGTATTCCTGCATGCCGGGATGAGCGCCTACTGGCCGCTGATCAAGGCCGCCCCGGTCCGGCAGGTCGCCGCCTACGAGACGGCCCTGCAGACCCTGCGGCAGCGGTGGTCGGCCTCGGGCGAGACCATCGGCGACCCGACCGCGGCCGCCATGTTCCGCCAGATGGACGAGGAGGCCGTCGCCTTCCTCGGCCTGTGCGCGCAGCGCTCGGGCACACAGTGGATCGAACCGCTGGACTCCGTCGCCACCTACCTGGTCTCGGTCCTCTACGGCGCGGTGCTGCGCTGGCTGGCCGACGGCAACGACGAGACCACCCTGGTGGTCATCGACGACCTCGTCGGCTGCCTGACCCTCAAGGCCGTCGAAGTCTGATCCCGGCAATGCTGGACGCCTGACCAAATAGGTGGTTCAGTAGGGGAGTGACCGCCACGACATCGCTGCCCGAGCTGCACGCGGCGACCGCCGAACTCGACCCGCCGCTGGCCGCCCTCGACCTGGCCGCCCTCGACGCCAACGCCGCCGACCTGGTCCGCCGCGCGAACGGCGTCGCGGTCCGGGTGGCCAGCAAGTCGGTGCGCTGCCGGGCCGTGCTCGAGCGAGTCCTCGGGACCGGACTCACCGCCAGCGGCGGCTTCGCCGGGATCATGGCCTACTCGCTGCGCGAGGCCATCTGGCTGGCCCGCCTCGGCGCCGGTGACATCCTGCTCGGCTACCCCGTCCTGGACCGGGCGGCGCTGGCCGAACTCGCCACCGACCCGGCGCTGCTGCGCGCGATCACCCTGATGATCGACGACGTCGACCAGCTCACCCTCACCCGCGCCGCCCTCGGCACCGGTCTCGTCCACCCCCGCGTCTGCCTCGATGTCGACGCCGCCCTGCGCATCGGCCCGCTGCATCTGGGCACCCGCCGGTCCCCGGTCCGCAGCCCCGAACAGGCCGCCGCGCTGGCCACCGAGGCCCGGCGCCTGGGCTTCGACGTGGTCGGCGTGATGACCTACGAGGCGCAGATCGCGGGCCTGCCCGACAGCAATCCCGCCGTGCGGGTGGTCAAGCGACTCTCCGCGCTCGAGATCGGCCGCAGGCGGACCAGGGTGCTCGACGCGGTGCGCTCGGTGACCGGCCCGCTCGAGATCGTCAACAGCGGCGGCACCGGCTCGATCGAGGTGTCGATCACCGATCCCGACGTCACCGAGGTGACCGCCGGTTCGGGCCTCTACGTGCCGACCCTGTTCGACCACTACCGCTCCTTCACCCCGCGCCCCGCGCTGTTCTTCGCCACCCCGGTGCTGCGCAAGCCCACACCGCGCATCGCCACCGTCTTCGCGGGCGGCTACATCGCCTCCGGTCCCGCCGGGCCGAGCCGCGTGCCGCTGCCGGTCTGGCCGACGGGCTTGAAGCTGCTCGGTTCCGAGGGCGCGGGCGAGGTGCAGACGCCGCTGGCCGGTGCCGCCGAACTCGAGATCGGCGACCGCGTGTGGTTCCGGCACGCCAAGGCGGGCGAGTTGTGCGAGCGTTTCGCCGAGATCCACCTCGTCGACGAGTCGGGCACCCGCACCACCGTGCCCACCTATCGCGGCGAAGGACAGTGCTTCGGCTGATCCCTCAGCGCAGCAGTTCGACGACCTCGGCGTCGGCGAGCTGATGGAAATCGGTGTAGGCCATGCCGACTCCGCCCAGATCGGCGGGCGTCCACAGGCACACCAGCTCGTCGCATTCCGGGCGCACCCGCCGCTCGGCCTCCGGGGAGGACACCGGCACCGCCACCACGATCCGCGCGGGTTCCTGCTCCCTGGCCACCCGGCAGGCGGCGGCGACCGTCGCCCCGGTGGCCATGCCGTCGTCGACGATCACCACCGTGCGCCCGGCCAGCGGGATCGGATCGCGCTCGCGCAGTACCGCCTGCCTGCGCGCGAGTTCGGCCAGCTCGGCCTGTTCGACATCGAGGAAGGCCGCCTGCGAGACCCCGCTGCGGTCGACCACGTCGCGATTGAGCACCACCACCCCGCCCTCGCCGAGCGCGCCCATGGCCAGCTCCGGCTGCCAGGGCAGGCCCAGCTTGCGCACCAGCAGCACGTCCAGATCACCGCCGAGCACCGCGCGCACCGCCGCGGCCACCGGTACGCCGCCGCGCGGCAGACCGAGGACCAGCGGGTCGGTGTCGCGCAGGTGCTCGAGAGCCGTGCCGAGGACGCGGCCCGCCGCCTCGCGATCCGGGTACACCATCGCCTCGAACGCTACTCCGCGCCGGGCTCCGGCGATACGCGCTCGACCACCGCGAAGCGGCGCAGCGACAGGCTGGGGTTGGCGCTGCGGACCCGGGCCAGCTGGGCCGGATCGACCGTCGCGACGAGCACGCCCGGCTCGTCACCGAGCTCGGCCAGCACCTCGCCCGCCGGGTCCACGATCATCGAGGCGCCCGCCCCACGCGGCGCGCACTGATCGGCCGCCGCCACGTACACCGTGTTCTCGATGGCGCGGGCCCGCAGCAGGGTGGTCCACTGGTCGACCTTGGCCGGGCCGGGAATCCACTGCGCGGGCAGCAGCAGCACGTGCGCGCCCGCCGCGGCGACACGCCGACAACCCTCCGGGAAACGCAGATCGAAACAGGTCTGCATGCCGAAGATCACACCGTCGACGGCGAAGGTGGCCGGTTCGGTCACCGGACCGGGCACCACCACCTCCGATTCGCGGTGCCCGAACGCGTCGTAGAGATGCACCTTGCGGTACACCGCGACCACCGCGCCGTCGGGCCCGTGCGCGACCAGGGTGTTGCTGATCCGCGCCGATTCCGCCGCCGGACGCTCCACCACACCGGCCACCAGATACACCCCGAATTCGGCTGCGAGCGCGCCGAGTCCGGTGGTGAACGGGCCGTCGAGGGGTTCGGCGATCGCCACCACCCGCTCGTCGAGGCGGGTGACAGCGAACATCGAGTATTCGGGCGCGAGTACCACCCGCGCGCCCGCTTCGGCGGCGGTGCGCACGTGCTCGCGCAGGGTGGACAGATTGGCGGTGGGGTCGGTCGTCGGCGCGAATTGGACGACCGCGATCGGCACCGTCACCGGTGCCGGTTCCTGATGCGCTGACCGGTTCTGCAGTTGCATAGGTCTCACCGTATTCACCTGGTGGTTGGGACAGCTACCGCCAGGCAGTAAACTGCTGGTCAATGAGTACCAATGAGGTCGACAGCGTTCCTGCCGACGACGACAGGCACGACGGCGGCCCGACTTTCGCCGATCTCGGCATCGATGACCGCGTGCTCGCGGCCATCGCCGATGTGGGCTACGAGTCGCCGTCCCCGATCCAGGCGGCGACCATCCCTCCGCTGCTCTCCGGCGCCGACGTGGTGGGCCTGGCCCAGACCGGCACCGGCAAAACCGCGGCATTCGCGATCCCGATCCTGATGGGTCTGGACACCGCGCAGCGCAAGCCCAGCGCCCTGGTGCTCGCGCCGACCCGTGAGCTCGCGATCCAGGTCGCCGAGGCGTTCGGCAAGTACTCCTCGCACATCCCCGGTCTGCACGTGCTGCCCATCTACGGCGGGCAGAGCTACGGCGTGCAGCTGTCGGGCCTGCGCCGCGGCGCGCACGTCGTGGTCGGTACGCCCGGCCGCGTGATCGACCACCTGGAGAAGGGCACGCTGGATCTGACCCAGCTGCGCTACCTGGTGCTCGACGAGGCCGACGAGATGCTCAAGATGGGCTTCCAGGAAGACGTCGAGCGCATCCTGCGCGACACCCCCAACGACAAGCAGGTCGCGCTGTTCTCGGCGACCATGCCGGGCGCGATCCGCAAGATCTCCAAGCAGTACCTGCACGACCCGGTCGAGATCACGGTCAAGTCCAAGACCACGACCAACACCAACATCACCCAGCGCTATGTGCAGGTCTCCCACCAGCGCAAGCTCGACGCCCTGACCCGCGTGCTCGAGGTCGAGGACTTCGAGGCGATGATCATCTTCGTGCGCACCAAGCAGGCCACCGAGGAGTTGGCCGAGAAGCTGCGTTCGCGCGGTTTCTCCGCCGCCGCCATCAACGGTGACATCGCGCAGAACCAGCGCGAGCGCACCATCGGCCAGCTCAAGTCGGGCGCGCTCGACATCCTGGTCGCCACCGATGTCGCCGCCCGCGGTCTGGACGTGGACCGCATCTCGCACGTGGTGAACTACGACATCCCGCACGACACCGAGTCCTACGTGCACCGCATCGGCCGCACCGGTCGCGCGGGCCGTTCCGGTGAGGCGCTGCTGTTCGTGGCCCCGCGCGAGCGGCATCTGCTCAAGGCGATCGAGCGCGCCACCAAGCACCCGCTCACCGAGATGCAGCTGCCCAGCGTCGACGACGTCAACGCCCAGCGCGTGTCGAAGTTCGGCGATTCGATCACCGAGAACCTGGCCTCGGACAACGTGGCCCTGTTCCGCAAGTTGATCGAGGACTACGAGGCCGAGCACAACACCCCGCTCGTCGACATCGCCGCGGCCCTGGCCGTGGCCTCCTACGACGGCGACAACTTCTTCATGGCCGCCGAGCCGGAGCCCGCCCCGCGCCGCGAGCGCGACCGGGATCGTGACCGTGATCGGGAGCGTGCCCCGCGTCGCTACGACGACGAGGACCGCGGCCCGCGTCCGCCCTCGTTCTCCCGCGAGACCGGCCAGGAGCTGGCGACCTACCGGATCAGCGTCGGCAAGCGCCATCGCGTGGTGCCGGGCGCGATCGTCGGCGCCATCGCCAACGAGGGCGGTCTGCGCCGCAGCGACTTCGGGCACATCAGCATCCGCCCGGACTACAGCCTCGTGGAGCTGCCCGCCGATCTGCCGCACGAGACGCTGGAAGCCCTGCGGCGCACCAGGATCAGCGGCGTGCTGATCCAGCTGCAGCCCGACCAGGGTCCGCCCGCGCAGCGGCTCAACTCCCGGGGCCCGCGGCGCGACCGCGATGCCCGCCCGCGCGCGGAACGCCGCAAGCCGCGTTCCTGACCGGGGTCGGGGAAGGGCCGACATGTCCGCGGGTAGCGCCCTGGTCGCCCGCGACGCTGGTTAAGGTGTTGCCGTCGGGTGTGCGTGAACACAGGAGGGCCGCGGTTGTTCGTGTCCGGTGATCGGGTGATCGGTGCCGTCGGCGATCTCGCACGGGCGGCGAACTGTGAGTTCGCGCTCCTGCGTGCCGTCGACGCCGCCCTGGGCAACCTGCCCGTCGGACCGGACTCCTTCGCGCCCCTGCTCCGTTCGCGCCCGCCTGCTCCGGAGTTGCTGGCCCACTTCGGTTCCCGGCTGACCCGCATCCCGTCCCCGGATCTGCCCGGCGCCGACCCGGCCGCCCGCATCGCCGCCCTCACCATCGCCGCGGCCCGCACCGCCGACATGGTCCGCGCCGGTGCCGAGGCGATCGTCGGCGCGGTGTTCTTCGACGGTGGATTCGCCTGCGGGGTAGACCTTCTGCTGCGCACCGGCGACGGCCCGCGCTACACGATGTACTCGGCGGTGGGGTCCGACACGATCGGCCTGCCCGCCGACCTGCGCCGCTCGGTGGCGGTGGGCGTCGGCGGGGCCGTCCTCGCCACCGAGGCGAACACGGTGCGCCCGCCAGCTCCTGGGCCGACCACATTCGGTCGCGGCGGGAGCTATTCGTCCTCGGCACCAGCCTTCGGTGATCCGGCCACCGGTCCGCGGACTGCCACGCGCGAACCCGTCCTGCCCGCCGGTCCGCGTGACGAGCCAAGCAATCCCGGCCCGCTTGCCGGTTCGCGTACTGATGCGCGCGATGTCGGCCCGACCGCAGGTTTTCGCGCCGATGCACGCGATCCCGGCCCGGCTGCGGGTTCGCGGGGCGATGTGCGTGATCCCGGCCCGGCAGTGGGATTCACGCGGGCCGATCAGGGTGCGCATGCCGGGGGTGGCGTTGGCGCCCTGGATGACCCCCGCGCACTGCGCCGGGAAGTGGCGGCGGGACGCACGCCCTTCGAACGGGCGGCCGCGTCGGTGCAGGTCGTCCCGGTCGATCCGGTGCGTGAGGCGCTGTGCGCACGCCTCGAATTCGCCGCCGTGGCGCGGGAACTCGCCTCACTGGGCGCGAGTGTCGATCCGGTGGCCCGTCTTTCGGGAACGCACGGTGAAGAGCGTACGGCGGCAATCGAACTCGCCCCGCTGTATCGGGCACGGCGGGCGCGGGTCGCGCACATCATCGAGGACAAGCTGGCCGAACTGCTGCCGGTGCAGTGGGGTGACCCGCGCTATCTGGCTTGCGGGGTGTGCCCGAGCTGCCGCACCGCCGTGGCGACGGCGCGGGATCTGTTGCTGGTGGCCGGAATCCGGCCCACCCAGCGCGCGCGCCTGCGCGAGGCCGGGGTGCTCACCGTGGACCGGCTCGCCACCACCAGCACCCCGGTGCCGGGCCTGACCCCGCGCACCGTGCACGCCCTGCGCCGCCAGGCCGAGATCCAGCTGCACCGCGAACGCACCGGCGAACCCACCTACGCCCTGCGCGACGCGACCGTCCTGGGCGCCCTGCCCGCACCGTGCGCCGACGACCTGGCCCTGATCATCGACCTCGACGACCACGGCGCCGTGCGCACCGTCGAACTGGCCGACGCGGCCACCGTCGTCCACCGGCCGGAGCTGCCGCCGGTGGCGGACGCGGCGGTGCTCGACGAACTGCTCGACATCATCGCCGAACACCGCGCGGCCAACCCGGACGTGCGGGTCTACCACTACGGTTCGGCCGTCCGCACCGCCCTGCTGGACTGGTCTGGCCGGGTGGGGGCGGGCGCCGATCTGCTCGACGCGCTGCTGGCCGCGGGCGCCCTGGTCGACCTCGCGCCGATCGTGCGCACCGCCGTGCTGATCGGCGAACAGTCCTACGACATCACGGGTCTGGCCGCCCTGCTGCCCGGCACCCACAGCCGCGCCGCCACCGTCCTCGCGCTGCGCGACTGGCTGCTCGACCGGGCCGCCGACGCGGGCATCGAGGTGCCGGGCAGCCGGTTCGCCGTGGCCGCCGCCGATTTCCCGCCCTCGCTGCGCACCGGCTCGCTCGAGGCCGCGCTCACCGAGTTCGCCGCCGACAGCACCGGCGACGCGGCCAGGGCCGCCGCCCTCACCGCCGCGGTGCTCGGCTACCACCGGCGCGAACGTCAGCCGCGCTGGTGGGCGCACATCGACCGGCTCGGTCTGCCGGTCGGTGAGTGGGCCGACGAGCCCGGGGTCCTCATCGCCGACCGTGGCACCGTCGACACCAAATGGCATCGCACCCCGCAACTTCCGACCATGCGCCGCTATCTGACCCTCACCGGCCGCCTCGGCACCGGCGCCACGCTCACCCCCGGCACCCAGATGGTCACCATCTACGACGGTGCCGCCGCGGCGGGCATGACCCAGACCCTGGGCCGTCGCGCCACCGCCACGGCCACCGTGCTCGGCTGTGCCGTGGACGCCGACTTCGACGACACCGTGCGCCTCGAGGAACTGCTGCCCGCGGGCTGTCCCTCCTACGACGACCTGCCCGCCGCCATCGCCCCCGGCCCGCCCGACGGTGAGGCCGAGATCGAGGCCGCGCTCGAGTCCACCGCCCAGAACCTGCTCGTGACCCTGCCCCGGGTTCCCGAGAACGCGGTCTACGACCTGTTGCTGCGCCGCCCGCCCCGCCTGCGCGACGGCCTGACCCTGCCCGAGGTGCACGGCGACCCGGCCGCCGCGCTGGCGACCGCGGTGGGCGCGCTGGAGTCGTCGTATCTGGCCGTGCACGGTCCGCCCGGCACCGGCAAGACCGGCACCCTCGGCCATGCCATCGAACGCCTCGTCACCCGGCACCGGTGGCGGGTCGGCGTGGTGGCGCAGTCGCACGCGGTGATCGAGCGGATCTTCGACGCGGTGGTCGAGGCGGGCCTACTGCCCGAACTGGTCGCCAAGAAGGACGTGGCCTCGGTGGGCCCGGAGTGGTCGGCCATCGACGCCGCGCGCTACCCGCGCTTCCTCGACAACGCCGTCAACGGCTGCGTGATCGGCGGTACCCCGGCCGATTTCGTGGACGACGCGCTCATCCTGCCCGGCAGCCTGGATCTGCTGGTGATCGCCGACGCGGGGGACACCTCGATCCCCGACACGGTGGCCGTCGCGGTGAGCGCCCGCAATCTGCTGCTCGTCGGCGACCCGCAGCCGCCGCGCGCCCAGGCCGCCCACCCGCTGCCGGTGCAGGTCTCGGCGCTGGGCTGGCTGTGCGAGGGCGCGCGCACACTGCCCGCCACCTACGGCTACTTCCTCGACCGCACCTGGCGTATGCACCCGGCGGTGTGCGCGCCGGTGTCGGCGGGGTGCTACGACGGCAAGCTGCGCGCCAGCGAGACCGTCACGCTCGCCCGCGATCTGGCCGGGATCGCGCCGGGGGTGAGCACCGTGCTGGTGGAGCATCGCGGCAGTGCCACCGAGTCCGACGCCGAGGCCCGCGAGGTGGTGCGCCGGGTGCGCCTGCTGCTCGGCGAGACCTGGACCTCGGCCGGGCGCACCCGCAAACTGCACCCCCACGATGTGTTCGTGGTCGCCCCCTACGCCGCGCAGGTGGCCCGTATCCGAACGCTGTTGGCGCGGGCCAAGATCGAGGACGTCCTGGTCGGGACGCCGGATCGGTTCCGTGGCCGGGAGGCGGCGGTCGTGCTGCTGTCGATGACCACCTCCACCCCCGCCGACGCGCCCTTCGGTATGCGGGCACTGCTCTCGCCCACCGTCCTCCACGCGACGCTGAGCCGCGCCATGTGGAAGGCCATCATCCTGCGCTCGCCGCTGCTCACCGAATACCTCCCGGACACCCCCGAGGAACTGTCGGCCCTCAACGGTTTCCTCCGCCTGGGCGCCGAACCCACCGCCTAGCCCTGGGTCCGCAGATCCGCGCTGCCCACGCGGCTGCTCGACGGGGCGATGCGACACCGGCCCGCCCACACCGACGCCGGTGCGGAGCCCGGTGGGGTGGCCAGCCGGACCGCGCCGGAGAGGACTTCCTCGGTGACGGGGCGGGCGGCGATCAGACGTTGCGCAGCAGGTGGCGCAGCCAGTCGACGGAGGATTCGGCGGTGGCGGGGGTGATGTCGACCTGGCGGGCGGTGTGGACGAGGTAGCGGCCGTCGCCGGTGACGTCGATCCACGAGAGCACGCCGGAGGGGTCCTTGTCCCGGCCCGCCGCGACCAGGATCTGGCCGATGCCCGTGCGCGGGCGCTGCAGGAGCTTGCGGATACGCGCCGCGTCGGAGGGCCCCGAGACGGGCACGGTGACCATATCCCGGCTGTCCTCACGGACCTTGGCGACCGGGGCTCCGATGCGCGGCAGCGCACCGGGACGCTGCGCTGGCAGGCGGGAGAATATCTGCGCGGCAAGGCGTTTCGTACTGCCCACCTGCACGTGCAGCGCGCCGCCGCGATCGTCGGCGCTGCCGGGTTCCTGCACCGCGAGCACCGCGATATCGGCGCTCACCGCCCCGTACATCCGCACCGGCGACGTGGTCCGGCCGCAGACCTCGACGCGGATCTCGGGATCGGCCAGCACCCGCAGCGCGGCCGAGAAATCGGCGTCGAGCACGCGGGCGCACCAGGCGTCGAGCGCGGGTTGCTGCGCGGCGCGTTCGGCCGTATCGCGGGCGGACGCGCGAACGGCGAGCGGGTACGGGACCCGGTCGCCGTCGGTGCGGGCCCAGGCCAGCGCGAACTGGTCCGGGGTGACATGCCAGTTCACTCGCGTTCGGTCCACTCACCGAGCACGGCGGGACTGGTCGGCTCCATCCGGCCGATCAGCGCGTTCACCTCGTCGGCGGGTTCGAGGTAGGTCGGCTCCTCGTCCAGGAACCGCAGGAACTCGTCGTCCTCGTCCTCGAGTTCCTCCGGCGGCGCGGGATGGCGGGGACCGCCGGGGGAACGGTGATTGTCGGCGGCGGCCATGGCCCCACCCATCAGCCCGCCGATCGCCCCCGCGCTCATCCCGGCGGCGGCCTCGCCACCGGCGGCCGTGACATCGCGGTCCGGGCGCGCGTCGGTCGCGGCGGCGCCGGTGTCCGACCCCGGGGTGCTCCCGGCGGTCGTGGTGCCGGTGCCGGGGGTGGCGGCCGGTTTTCCGGAGCGGTCGCGGCGATTTCGGGGATCGGCGCCGGGAACGGAGCCCATCACGGCGCCCGGCGTCCCGGCGGCGGGCGTGCCACCGGAGGCGGAGGTGGTGGTCGAGGTGGTGCCGACGCGGCCCGGCTGTGCGGTGGTGGCCGGGACCGTCGGTGCGGCCGCCGCGGTCACGGTGCCCGGCGCGGAGGTCGTCGCCGGAGTGGCCGACGGGGTCTGCGGCTGACCCGGGGTGGGCGCGGTGGTGTCGGCGGGGAGCACGGTGACCACGCCCGCGACCTGGGTCTCACCGGTGGTCGTCGTCGGCGGCGCCACGGCGGCGGGGTTCGCGCCGGTGAGCGTGACCGCCGGGGTTCCGCCGGTGAGCGCGGTGTCGGTCCCCGGCGCGGTGCCCGATGTCGTGTCGAGGACGGGGAACGACGGCACGCCCGAACCCGTCGGCACCAGGGCGCCGCCGTAGATCGTCTCCATCGCCCGCACCGCGTCCAGCCGGGCGTTCTCGGCCTCGCGCACCACGGTCGCGTTGTCGGCGGCCTGCTGGGAATCGAGCAGGGCGGCGGACGGATCGGGTTGTGCCGCATCGGGTTCGGCGATGGCGGCGCGCACGGACTCGGCGGCGTCGCCCGCGCGGGACAGTCGCACGCCGACGGCGGTGAGCACATCGGCGATGCGCCTGCCCGCCTGCTCGAACTCGCTCACCGCGTCCACGGCCTGCTGGGCGGCACTACCGCGCCAGCCGTCGGCCAGCGCCGCGCGGATCTCCCCGTGCGCGTTGTCGACCTCGTCGCCGAGCCCGGTGGCCGTGGTGAGGAAGGCGTCGCCCGCGGCGGACAGGGCGGCCGGGTCGAGCCTCTGCACGGCCTGGTGGATCTCGGCGTGCGAGAGATTGTCGAAGACCTCGATCACCGGCGCGTAGTCCGGATCGGTGCCGGAGAGCTTACGCATGGCCGTCTCCCTCGAGCTCGAGCGCGGCGACCGCACCGGCCAGCGCCTGGTCGTTCTCGCGGTAGGCCGCACCGGCGGCGCGGAACACCGTGGCGAGCTCGCGCGCGGTGCGCGCGTAGGCCCGCAGCTGCTCCAGCGCGTCACCGGTCTTGGACTCGAAACCGGTGCGCAGCGCCGCGCCGGAGGCCAGCCCGCCGAAGCCCGGCAGCGTCTGCGCCGCGCCGAGGACTCCCAACTGCGCCTCCACCGCGTCGGCCAGCCGTTCGTAGCGCAGCGCGCACCGCTCGGGTGCGCCGTCGGCGACCAGCACGCCGTCGATCCACAGCCCGCCCTCGTCGACGGCCGTGCCCAGCGCGGCCGTGTTCGGCAGCCCCGTTCGATTCGGTTGCACCGTTTCCCCCTTCGTCGTTCAGCGCGCGGTGCCGAGTACCCACTGCGCGATATCGGCCGCCACGCGCTGGCGCACCGGTTCGTGCAACAGGTCGTGGCCCGCGTCGGCGTACTCGCGCAAATCTACCGATCCGTGGCGCGCTGTCCATAGCCGGATCACATCGATCGGTGCCCGCCGATCGTCCACACCGTGCACCGCCAGGACCGCCAGCGCGGGGTCCGGCGTGATCTCGGTGCCCCGCCGCGGCGTGCCGCACAGCACGAGTCCGGCCAGGCCCGACGGCGGGTCGGCGGCCACGGTGAGCGCGGTGGCCGCGCCCAGTGAGTGGCCCATCAGCACCGGGGCGCGGTCGTGCTCGGCGCGCGCCAGCGCGAGCAGTCCGCGGGCGTCGGCGGCGAGTTCGTCGAGGGTGCCCGGCGCGTCCGGGTCGCCCTCGCTCAACCCCTGTCCGGCGGTGTCGAGGGCCCACAGCGCGATCCCGGCCGGACGCAGCGCCGCGGCGAAATGGTGGTAGTGCCCGCTGTGTTGGCCGGTGCCCGGCAGCAGGACCAGCGTCGCCGTCGCCCCGGCGGGCGACCACCGTCGGTAGTGCAGGCGGCCGCGGTCGCTGTCGAAGGAGGGCACCGTCCGATTATGGCTGTTCGGGGTGCCGCGAGCGTAGGGGGGCGCGCACCGGAATTCGGGGCGCGCTCTTGTGACATCACCGATCGGCCGATGAATAGTCCTGTGCGACAAGATCAATCCGGACGCGCCTCGCCGTGCACGGTGCCGGGGTGCGCGGGTTTTCGGAGTGCAGAGTGCGCTCACCATCGATCCGCCGGAGCCGCTACACTTCCCGCGTCGAACTGAGTCAACAGAGTCGAGGTTTGTGCATGTTGTCGTTCCGTCGTTGCGTCGCCCATCTCGCCGTCGGCGCGGCCGTCGTGACCACTGCCTCGATCGGCACCGGGACCGCGAGCGCCGCGCCGGTGGCCTCCTGCGCGCAGGCGCGCGAGGACGTCGCGATCCGCTCGAGCGTGCCGCTGCTGGACTGGTCGGAGAACTTCGGCATCGACGGTGCCGGGAACCTGTGGGTCGCCCGGGTCATGCGCGGTGAGGTGCAGCGCTACGACGGCGACGGCAGACTCACCGCCACCGTCGCGGTGCCCTCGCCCGGGGCGGTCCGGCTCGGCCCCGACGGGCTGCTGTATGTGGTGACCGGCAACTCGCCGCTGGCGGGCGCGGGCGGCATCGTCCGCTTCGACCCCGCCGCGGCCGACCCCGCGCCGACCTCCTTCGCCACCGGCTTCGCCCACCCCAACGGCGCCGCCTTCGACGACGCGGGCAACCTCTACGTCACCGCCTCCGACGGCGTGCACCGCCTGCGCCGCGACGGCAGCGAGGACATGGACTGGTGGTCCGAGGTCGCCGTCGAGGGCCCCAACGGCATTGCCGTGTCCGGTGATTCGGTGTATGTCACCGCCAACTTCGTCGCCGATTCCGGCCCCGTCGGGCGCGTGCTGCGCCTCTCGCGCACCAACCCCGCCGACAGCACCACCATCGCCGACCTGACCTCCATCGGCAGCCTGCCCGACTTCGTCGACGACCTGGTCATCCGCGACGGCGACCTCTACGTCACCACGCTGGCCGGTCACCTCGTGCGCGTCGACCCGGTCACCGGGACCGCGTGCAATGTCCTGTCCACCCAGCCGCTCACCGCGGTGGTCGCCGATCCGGACGACCCGTCGGCACTGCTGGCGGGTTCGGAAGAGGGCACGGTTCTGCGCATCCGCCCGCAGGGCTGAGCGGGCGGGGTGTGTGCGGGCCCGGAACCGTAGCGCGGCAGCTGATTCCGGGCGATGACCGGCTCTCAGCCGTCGACGGTGACCGCTGACGGCGCGCTCGGACGTTCCGGCGCGGGCGCGGGCGTCGTGGTCTCCACGGGCGCCGGAGCCGGTGCGGGCGCGGGGGTTTCGGGGGCGGGGGCCTGCGAGGTGTTCGGCCCACCCGAGGACGATTCGCCCGAGCCCGGATTGATCGGTTCCGGTGCGGGTGGGGCCGCCGGGGTCTCGGTCGACACGACCGGCAGATCCGGGACGACGAAGGTGCCCACGGTCGGCGTCATCACGCAGCGCGCGCCCGGGTAGTCGATGGAGCCCCACATGGAGGCGATCACCGTTCCGGCGCCGGTGTGCACGGTCTTCGACAGCGAGGGCAGGTGGTACTCGGTCTGGTCGTCGAGGGCGATGATGCCGCTCTGCCCGGTGTTCACGTTCACCCAGGCCACGCTCAGACCGGACGACAGCGGCACACCCGAGTGGCGCGGGCTCGCGCTGAACCGCATGTCACCGGGGGTGAGGCTGAACTCGTCGCGCGGGCCGGGGCCCTCGTAGGTGGCGGCGGCGATGATCGTGGTGACCGGGCCGTTGCTGCCGCAGCCGAAAGTCGGTGCGGCATAGGTGAACGGGGTGAACTGCGCGGAGACCTCGCGCAGCGCGTCGGCGCCGACGAGGGTGGTGAAGCTGCTCAGCGCGCCGACCCCGGCCCGGGCGGCGGTGTCCTGGCCCGCGATCTCGCCGAGGTGGGTGAGGCCGTCCTCGAGTGGCGCGGCGCTCGCCGGTGACATCAGCAGCGCCAGGGCGCCGATGCTCGCCGCGGTGACCGTCGCCGCCCTGTCTGCGATGGATCTGCCGTTCACCCGTACTCCTCGATGGATGCTCCGCGCCGGTTCCCCGGCCCGTCTGGCAACGTACCAGGTCGTCCTCGGGCTCGTAGACCACCGATGACGCGGCCGGGCCGGGCGTGCGGTGGGTGTGATGTAGTCGACATCCGGCTTTACCAAGGGGTAGGTTTCTTCTCGACGGCTACGAGACGCTGGGAGACCCGTATGAAGTTAGCCTTGTCCCCCGAAGAGCTCGCTTTTCGTGACGAGCTCCGGCAGTTCTATCGCACCGAGATCCCGTCCGAGATCCGCGACCGGGTGAAATACGGACACGAGTTGTCCCGCGAGGACATCGTCACCGCCAACAAGATCCTCAACGACCACGGCCTGGCCGTGCCCAACTGGCCGGTGGCCTGGGGCGGCAAGGACTGGACGCCCATGCAGCGTCACCTGTGGCTCGACGAGATGCAGCTGGCCTCGGTGCCCGAGCCGCTGACCTTCAACGCCTCGATGGTCGGCCCGGTCATCGCCCAGTTCGGTTCCGAGGAGCTCAAGCAGCGCTTCCTGCCGCCCACCGCCGCCCTCGACATCTGGTGGTGCCAGGGCTTCTCCGAACCCGACGCGGGCTCCGACCTCGCCTCGCTGCGCACCACCGCCATCCGCGACGGCGACTCCTACATCGTCAACGGCCAGAAGATCTGGACCACGCTGGGCCAGTACGCCGACTGGATCTTCTGCCTGGTCCGCACCGACCCGAACGCGCCCAAGAAGCAGGCGGGCATCTCCTTCCTGCTCTTCGACGTGAAGACGCCCGGTGTCACCATGCGCCCGATCAAGCTGATCGACGGCAGCTTCGAGGTCAACGAGGTGTTCTTCGAGAACGTCCGGGTGCCCGCCGACCAACTCGTCGGCGAGGAGAACCAGGGCTGGACCTACGCCAAGTTCCTGCTCGGCAACGAGCGCACCTCCATCACCGGCGTCGGCAAGACCAAGGTCAAGATCGGCCTGGCCAAGGACCACGCCCGCTCGGTCAGCACCGGTCACGGCACCCTGCTCGACGATCCGGTCTTCGCCGCGCGGGTGGCCGAGCTGGAGAACGAGCTGCTGGCACTCGAGCTCACCCAGCTGCGGGTGGTGTCCAATTCCGTCGACGGCAAGCCCAACCCGGCCTCCTCGGTGCTCAAGCTGCGCGGCTCGGAGCTGCAACAGGCGGCCACCGAACTGCTGCTCGACATCGCCGGGGCCGACGCGCTGCCGGTGGACGCCGACGGCATCGCCTCCCCGCCGTGGGCCCAGCACAGCGGTCCCGGCTACCTGAACTACCGCAAGGTGTCCATCTACGGAGGCTCGAGCGAGGTCCAGCGCTCGATCATTTCCTCCACGATCCTCGGATTGTGAGGCGCTGACATGGATCTCGCACTGACCGAAGAACAGACGATGCTGCGCGACACCGTGCGCGATCTGCTGCGCCGCTTCTACGACGGCGAGGCACTGGCCAAGGTCGGAGACACCGACCCCGGCTGGAACCGCACGGTCTGGAAGCAGCTCGCCGACCTGGGCGTGCTCGGCCTGACCATCGACGAGGACGACGGCGGCGCGGGCGCCGGTCCGGTCGAGGCGATGCTCGTGCAGGAGGAACTGGGCCGCGCGCTGGCCCCGGAACCGGTGCTCGACGCGGTGGTGATCCCCGCCGAGCTGCTGAAGCTGACCGGCAGCGCCGAACAGCGTGCCCGCCTGCTGCCCGCCCTCGCCTCCGGCGAGAAACTGCTCGCCTTCGCCCACACCGAGCCCGGCAAGCGCTGGCCGTCCACCGAACTCGCCACCACCGCCACCGGGCAGGGCGATACCCACACGCTGACCGGCGTGAAGAACCCGGTGCTGCGCGGCGACTGCGCCGACGAGCTCATCGTCAGCGCGGTGCTGCCGGGCGGCGGCGTCGGACTGTTCCTGGTCGACCCGACCGGCGCCGGGGTGGTGCGGCGGACCTACCGCACCTTCGACGGCCGCCGCGGCGCGCAGATCGAGCTCGACGGCGCGGCGGGCGAACTGCTCGGCGACACCGTCGACGCGGCCGAACAGATCGCCCTGGTGCAGGGCTACGCGCAGGCGGCGCTGTGCGCGGAGTCGGTGGGCGCGATGGAGATCGCGCTCACGCTCACCACCGAATACCTCAAGACCCGCAAGCAGTTCGGCGTCACGCTCTCGAAGTTCCAGACGCTCACCCAGCGCGCGGCCGACTGCTATGTCTCGCTGGAACTGGCCCGCAGCATGAGCCTCTACGCCACCGCGGCCCTGGCCGACGGCGGCAACGACCCGGTGGTCGCCTCGCGCGCGCGACTGCAGATCGGCAAGTCCGCCGAACACATCGGGCAGGAGGCCGTACAGATGCACGGCGGTATCGGCGTCACGGCGGAATACCCGGTGAGCCACTATGTCGCCCGGCTCACGGCCATCGGCCAGACCCTCGGCGGCGCCCTGGAACACCGCAGGATCCTCGCCGACCGCGTCGGCTCCTACGACCTACCCCAGCTCTAGCTTTCGATCCCGATGGTGCGTACCCGCTCCGGGTGCGCACCATCGTGCTGTCGGCCGCCGTTTCCACTCACCCCTCCAGCCGGATCCGGATACCCGCCATGCGCTCGGCACCCCCGCGCAGCGCGGTGCCGATCAGCCCGATCCGGGCGACCAGCCCGTACTTGCGCTTCATCAGACCGGCGAAGTGCGCACTCGCGTCGGGCGCCAGCACCTCGGCGACCCCGGGCACCGGGAGCCCGAGTGGCTTGCCACGCCAGTCGCAGGGGGCCAGAGTCACCCGGCCGCTGTTGCGGATGCGCTTCACCTTTCCCGCGTCCGCCGCGCTCCACACCGCCAGCGCCGCGCCGTCACGCATCGCCCAGACCGGGGTCGGGACCGGGGTGCCGTCCCGACGAAAAGTGGTGAGCAGCAGATACTTACCGGCCGCCAGATCGTCCAGCACCGTGTCGAAGTGTTCCATCGGTCCGATACTAACCAGTTAGTTAAGCTGGTGGATCGGAGCCGCCGACGACGCGCGGCGCGGCTGGAAGGGATCCCGCATGGGACGATTCGCCTGGACCTTGCTCGCGGGGTTCGTCTTGGGCACCCCCGCGATTCCCGTCGGGCTCTCGCTGTCGCTGCCCGGTCCGGCCGCGCTGTTCGCGGTGCTCCTGGGCGCGGCGTGCTGTGTCGTCTGCGCGGTGTTCGTCGGGGACCGCGCACGGTCGCAGTGGCTGTCGTGGCGTCTGCGCCGGAAACAGTCCGCGATACAGGCGGGTTCGGTGCGAGAAGCCGAGGGCGGGACGCTCGTCACCACGGTGGCCGCCGGTGCGTCCGAGCCGGACACCCGGCTCTCCGGCGCCGCGGGCCAGCGAGCACGCCGGGTCCTCGCGCGGTTCGGCGTGGTCGGCTTCGGCCTGGTGGGGCCCGCCCTCTTCGGCACCTGGGGCTCGGCGCTGCTCGGTGCCGCGTTGGGCATCCCGCGCTGGCGGCTCGTCGGCTGGCTGATGGCCGGGGTCACCCTGTGGTGCACAGTGCTGCTGTTCGCCTCGAACGCGGCCTTCGGTCTCCTCGAATTCCCGTAACTACGATGGCTCCATGTCCAGAGCCGACGCCACCAAGGCGCGCATCCTCCGAGCGGCCACCGAGGAGTTCGCGCGATTCGGCATCGCCGGGGCTCGGGTGGACCGGATCGCCAAGAGCGCGGCGGCCAACAAGAACCTCATCTACATCTATTTCTGCAGCAAGGACCAACTCTTCGACGCGGTCTTCGACGCCCACGTCACCCAGGGCCTCGGCTCGGTTCCCTTCACCCCCGACGATCTTCCCGAGTACGCCGGACGCCTCTTCGACTACTGCACGGCCCACCCCGACGTCGTTCGGTTGTCCACCTGGTATCGCCTCGAGCGCGCCGAGCAGAACCCGGGCTCACCGGCGCGCGACGCCGAACTGGCGGCGCTGGCCGCCGTGCGCAAGACGAACGACCTCGGCGCCGACTTCTCGAACTCCGCGCTGCTGACCCTGGTCCAGAGCATCGCGCTCGCGTGGAACCCGAGCGGCGTGGTGGGGATCTCCGCCGCCGAGACCGCGGCCGAGACGATCGAGGACCGTCGCGGTGCCGTCGTCGAGGCGGTGCGGCGCCTGCTGTGAACCGCGCGGGCGTTGCTACCGGGACCCGTGCTCGGGTGTTGGCGTCGCGGCGGTGTTCAAAGGGATCCGGGTGGTGGGTCGGGGCGTGGTTTCGGCCGGGCTCGGGGTCGCGGCGGTGTCGGTGGGATCGGTCGTCGCGTGGTCGTAGGCGTGGGTGGGTGGGAAGTCGGGGATGGTGACTTCCTCGTCCTCGTCGTCCGGCGTCGGGATCTGTAGCGGCGTGGTGGTGCGCGGCGGGACCGTTCGGGTGGGGGTGGGGCGGGTGGTGGTGATGCGGGGCCGGGTGGTGGTCACCGGCTGGTCCTCGACGGTGGTGGTCTCCGGCGGGTGCGATTCGGTGGTCGCCTCGGCGGGGCGTGAGCTCTCCGTCGGTTCGCCCTCGGCGGGCGGTTCGCCGGGGGAGGTCTCGGTGGAGCTGAGGCTGAACGGTTTCCGCGGGGACATCTGCGGGGCGATCCGCCAGCTCGGTGACGGCGGGATCGAGATGGTCGAGGTCGTCGAGGTGGTCTCCGCGTCGGCGACCGGAGCCGGTGCCACCGCCAGCTCCGCCTCGATCGGCGGGGGCGGAACATAGACATCCTGCTGGCCGACACCGCACGCACCGATGATGATCAGTCCGAGCGATACCGCGCCAACAGCGATTGCCGGACCTACGATCTTGGCCCTGCTGTCATCCATCGCCTACTACTCCTCGTCGGCTTCGAGTCGCCTCACAGTAGTGCAGGTCGGCCGAAAGAGCGTATTTTAAATGGTGGCGGTCCACATATCGGATTGATCTCTTCGGCGTGTCGTGGGGACGTGTCGCGCGCGTTCGCCGTCCCCGAGTCGTAGCGTGTGTGAGCAAAGTTACGCATGAGACGCCCGGAACGAAACCCCTGAACGCGCGAATCCGCGCGACGCAAGAATCTTTTCGGCGTCATCGAGGGAGAATCTGATGGGATCTTACTCGACATCCCGGCTGGAAAAGGCGGCGACGAGCCATGATTCGGCCGCCGTGGAGCTGCAGCAGGCGCTGTCGTCCGCGTCGGGCACTCGCGGATTCGCCGTCGTGGCCCGGGTCTTGGGCTGGCTGTTCTTCGTCGGCGGACTCGTCGGCGCCGGGCTCGGCCTGGCGGGCCTGCACGTGGAGATCACCGTGGCCGGTCTGATCCTGGCCTGCACCGCGGGCCTGATCCTGCTGAAGCTGCGCACCGATCGGGACGTGCTCGAAACGAGCTGAGCCGCGCGGAAATCCGCTTCCTCGCGCTGCGTGAGGCGGGCGAGCTCACCGGAATCGCCCAGTGCACTTCCGACGGCCGCGCCTACCTGGCCGCCGTGCCTCGGGCGGGCATCGGGGCCGTGGCCGACGCGCTGATCGCCCTGGACGGGCCGCTCACCAGCGTCGAAGGTCCGGCCGAGGCCGTGGACGCCTTTGTGGCGCACTGGTCGTCGCGCACCGGCGGCACTCACCGCGCGGAGTACACCGCCCGCCTCTACGCCCTGGCCACCTCGCGCCCGGCCAGCGCGCCCGGGCGACCCCGCCGCGCGGAGGCCGCCGATCTCGACTGGTGCCTGCGGATGATCCAGGACTTCGCGGTGGAGACCGAGGCGGTGCGCGGCTTCTCGCGGGCGGTCGCCGAACGCAAGATCGAGGCCGGGATGTGGTGGCTGTGGGAACGCGACGGCGTGCCCAGCGCCTTCGTCGCGCGGCAGATCGAGGCGTTCGGCTGGGTGCGGATCGGGCCGGTGTACACCCCGCCCGCGATGCGCGGCAACGGGTACGCCAGCGCGCTGACCGGTGCCGTGTCGGCGGCGATCCTGGCCGAGGGCGCCGAGGTCTGCCTGTTCGCCGACGTGGCCGATCCGACCTCGAACAAGATCTACCGGGTCATCGGCTTCGAGCCGGTGTGCGACTTCACGCACCACAGGCTGGTTCCCGCCTAGGCGCGCGCGGTCTGTTCAGACCAGCGGTGCCGCGTGCCACCACGCGAGCATCTGGGCCTCGTCGGCGATGAAACCCCGGCTGTACATGAGCATGGCGGCACGGCCGGGGTCGGCGTCGAAGCGGGTGACCATGCGCGGGGAGCGCGGCTGGCTGTCGTGCAGCACGAAGTTCGTGTAGTCGCGGCCCGTGTGGGTGGTGGGGCGAGCGTCGTTGGCGGGCAGGGCGGCCACCGCCGCGCTGGCCGCGTCGGCCGAAGGGTAGAGGAAGAACTCGTAGGTGGCCTTGTTGCCGCCGCCGAAGCAGCGCCACATGACCGACCAGTCGCCCATGTCGGCGTCGTCGCTGTCGCGGCTCGCGGAGGCGGGGTCGTAGGCGAAACAGCCCGCGCTGCCCAGGCCGGACCCCGCGTGCACCAGGGTGCTGGCCGTGGTGTGCGGGAGCATGCGCGGGAATTCGTCGCTGAGCTGTGCCGCGTTGGCACCGATCACGGCCCGGTCGGCGGTGCTCGGCGCGGCGGTGGTGGTGCGCTGGGCGACGGTCGTGGTGGACGTGGTCGTCGCGTCGACGATCTCGTTGGTCGACGCGGCCGAAGCGCTGTCGTCCCCGGGCATGGTCAGGACCTTCACGAGGAACGCGACGACCAGCACGATCAGAACGATCATCGCGATCCAACCCCCGGGCGTGGCCTGCCAGCGCGATTTGCGCTTGGGGCCCAGATACGACTCGGCGACGGACCGCCGGTCGGCGCCGGTGGCCTCCGCGTCGGCGAGACGCTGGCCCGCGCGAACACCACCGGACATCGCACCCTGCCGCACCTCACCGTGCCACGATCCCTGGGGAGCCTGAATCGCGCCGGGGCGCACGTCTCCGGGGGCATGCCCCGCACCCGGCCACGCGTTGCCGGGGACGTACCCCGCGCCGGGCGAGGAGTCGCGGGAGGCTTGGCCTGTGCCGGGCCAGGGGTCGCCGGGGGCGTGTCCCGCGCCCGGCCACGACTGTCCGGGCCCGGAAACCGCGCCAGCGGGCCAGTATTCGGCACCTGCGGCGGGCCAGGCGCCTGGTGTGGGCATGGCACCGGTGCCGGGGATCGGGTAGCCCGGTGCCGGGGTGAACGGTGAGTTCGGGGGATAGGTGCGGGTGGGGGCCGAGGTGGGGAAGGGCTGGGCGCCGGTGAGGGCCTGGTCGGCCGCGGCGGCGAAATCCGCGCAGGTGGCGAAGCGTTCGGCGGGTCGCTTGGCCATGGCGCGGGCGATCACCGCGTCCAGCGCGGGCGGCAGTTCGGGACGCAGCGCGCGGGCACTGGGTGGGGGCAGTTGCAAGTGGCCGGAGATGACCGCGACCGGATTGGCCGCCTCGAACGGCGTGGTGCCGGTGAGGAGCCGGAACAGGGTGCAGGCCAGGGAGTACTGGTCGGCGCGGCCGTCGAGCGCGATGCCGGAGAGCTGTTCGGGGGAAGCGAAAGCCAGGGTGGCGGTGAAGGTTCCGGTCTGGGTGAGCTTGGCGGCGGTGTCGTCGTGCAGCCGCGCGATCCCGAAATCGGTGAGGTACACGCGCTCGCCGCCGTGCGCCTGCTCGAGCAGGATATTGGCGGGCTTCACATCCCGGTGCAGCACACCGCGACTGTGCGCGAAGTCCAGCGCCGCCGCGGTCTCGGCCACGATGCGCACCGCCCGCGCCGGATCCACCGGGACCGGCAGCGACGCCGCGTCGGAACCCTCGATGTAGCGCATCGAGATCCACAGCTGATCGTTCTCGACGCCACGGTCGTAGACGGTCACGATGTTCGGATGTTCGAGCTGGGCGACCAGATCGGCCTCCCGCTCGAACCGGGCCCGGATCTCGTTGTCGTCGAACAGCTCCCGGTTCAGCAGCTTCATCGCCGTGCGCCGGGGCAGGCGCGGATGCCGGGCCAGATAGACCGAACCCATCCCGCCGCGCCCGAGCAGCCGCTCGATGGTGTACCCGGCGAAGACGCCGGTCTCGTCGCGCATCAGGTCAGTTCAGCGGTGCCGAGCGCCACCAGCGCAGCACGTCGTCGGGGTCGCCGTAACCGTCGGTGAACATCAGGAACTGGGCGCGGTCGGGCTCGCCGGTGAACTGGGTGATGATCTTGTTCCCGTTGTCGGTGTACTTGTAGTTGGTGTACTGCTTGCCGCCGTTGGTGTCGGTCGACTTGGTGTTGGTGGGCAGACCGTTGATCACCGCCTGCACGTCGGCGGCGGAGTTGTAGACGTAGAACCGGTAGAACGGGTCGTCACCGGAACCGCCGCCCCCGTCGTAGCAGCGCCACTGCCACACCCACGCGCCGAAATCCGGGTCGCCGTCGTTGGGCGAGGGCGTGTAGTTGGTGTCGGTCTCCCAGCAGGTGGCCTGGTTGTAGCCGGTCTCGCCGGTGACCGTGGCGGGCACCATCCGGCTGAACGCGGCGCTGATGGCGTCGGCGTCGGGCGTCACCTGCTTGCCCGCCACGGCGCTGGTCGTGGTGGTGGTCGTGGTGGTGGACTTGTCGTCGCTGACGGCTACGCCGATGGCGATGAGCAGCACGATCACCAGCAGTACCGCCACCACGATGCCGATGATCAGCCCGTTGTTGGACTTGCCCGCCGGGCGCGGACCCTGCGGGTACTGGGCGAAGTTGCCCGTCGGCGGACGCGGCGGCGCGGGCGGCGTCGGGTACTGCGGACGCGACTGCTGGGTGAAGGGCTGCTGGGTGGACGCGCCGCCGGTGGTGTGCGGGGTCGGCATCTGGTTGGCCGTCATCGGGCCCTGGGTGCCGCCGCCGGTCATCGGCGAGGCCACCGGATAGGGCGCGCCGGTCTGCGGGATCGCGCCGCCGGTGGTCGGGCGGGGTCCGCCGGTCTGCGGATAGGCACCGCCGGTCGTCGGGTGCGGGAGACCGGGCAGGGGATGCGCGCCACTCGTGCCCGGGCGCGGGCCCACGGTCGGCAGGGCGGGCGCGCTCGGATTGTTCAACGCCGACAGCGCGGCCGCCGCGAAATCCGAACAGCTGTCGAAGCGGTCGTCGGGACGCTTGGCCATCGCCTTGGCCAGCACCGCGTCGAGGGCATAGGGCAGGCCGGGGCGCACGCTGCTCAGCGGCGGCGGCGGTTGCTGCAGGTGGCCCTGGATGACCGCGGCCGGATTGGTCGCGGTGAACGGGCCGGACCCGGTGAACAGCCAGAACAGCGCGCAGGCCAGCGAATACTGGTCGGAGCGGTGATCCAGCGCGGCGCCGGTGAGCTGCTCGGGGGAGGCGTAGGCGAGGGTGGCGGTGAAGGTGCCGGTCTGGGTGAGATGACCGGTGTCGTCGCGCAATCGGGCGATCCCGAAGTCGGTGAGATACACCCGCTCACCCCGGCCCGCGCCGGAGCGGGCGAGCAGGATGTTGGCCGGTTTCACGTCGCGGTGCAGCACGCCCATGCCGTGCGCGTAGTCCAGCGCGTCGGCGGTCTCCTTGACGATCTGCAGCGCGCGGGCGGGCGGCAACGTCTGCGGATCCACCGAGGCCGCGTCCACGCCGTCGATGAACTGCATGGAGATCCACAGCTGTTCGTCGTCGAGCCCGCGGTCGTAGACGGTGACGATGTTCGGATGATCCAGCCGCGAGACCAGATCCGCCTCCCGCTCGAACCGCGCCCGCACCTCCTGATCGAAGAACATCTCGCGGTTGAGCAGCTTGAGCGCGGTCATCCGGGGTAGGCGCGGGTGCTTGGCCAGATAGACCGATCCCATGCCACCACGACCGAGTTGCCGTTCGATGACGTAGCCGGCGAAGACATCTCCGTTGGCCAGCATGTCTGCTCCACTTCCCGCCGTGCGCCGGGACCCACCAGCGCACATGCGTACAGCACGAAAGCCGCGGCCGGGTGGCCCGCCACGGGAAAATCAACGAAACCTTAGCAGTCGGGCGTGACGCCGACGGGTGCCTCGATCACGACGGACGACGCGGCTGCGGCGGCACGATGAACCCCGGATGGTTACGCCCACCGGGGAAATCGATGGTGGCCGGTCGCGGCGCGACCCGGCGTCCCGGCACCGAGGGCGGACGCGCGGCGTGCGGATGCGGCTGCGCGGGCGTCACCGGTGGGGACACGTGGGGATAGGGCTGCGGCGGGGTGTTCGGCCGCGCGTAGCCGGTGGCCTGCGGATACTGCTCGCGAGCGCGCAGCACCACGCCCGCGGCGGTGGGCTGCGGCCGGTGCTGCCACGGACCCGGCGCCGCGAACAGCGCCGACTTGGCGGCCTGGGCGAACTCCGCGCAGCTGGCGAAGCGCGCCTCGGGCCGCTTGGCGGTGGCCCTGGCCAGCACCGCGTCCAGGGTGCCGGGCAGGTCGCCGCGCTGGCTGCGCAGCGGCGGCACCGGGGCATTGAGATGCGCCTGGATGACGGTGGCCGGATTCGGGCCGGGGAACGGCACCGAGCCGGTCAACATCCAGAACAGCGTGCAGGCCAGCGAGTACTGGTCGGCGCGATGGTCCAGGGGCGCTCCGGCGAGCTGTTCGGGGGCGGCGTAGGCCAGGGTGGCGGTGATGGTGCCCGCCGAGGACAGCGTGGTCTCGCTGTCGCGCACCGCCGCGATCCCGAAATCGGTGAGCACCACCCGTTCCGGGCGTCCGATCGGCGGTTTGGCCAGCAGGATGTTGGCCGGTTTCACGTCGCGGTGCAGTACCCCGCCCGCGTGCGCGAAGTCCAGCGCGGTCGCGGTCTCGCTCACGATCTGCACGGCGCGGTCCGGGGTCAGCACGTTGACGTCGGCGGTCGCCACGTCGGTGCCCGCCACGAACTGCATCGAGATCCAGAGCTGGTCGTCCTCGGTGCCGCGGTCGTAGACATTGACGATGTTGGGGTGTTCGAGCTGGGCGACCAGATCGGCCTCGCGCTCGAAGCGCTGCCGGATCTCGGCGTCGGCCGACAGCTCGCGGCTGAGCAGCTTGAGCGCGGTCAGCCGGGGCAACCGGGGATGACGCGCCAGATACACCACGCCCATGCCGCCCTGACCCAGTACACGCCGGATCGTGTACCCGGCGAACACGTCGCCTTTGCGCAACACGCGAAGTCACCCCCTCCAGGGCAGAGCACCCGTCGAAAATTCTACCGATGTATCTCGGGTAGCTCCCAGAGTGCAACATCCCCCGATCCTGTCGGTACGGGGGTTTAGGGTTTGGGTCATGCGCATTGGAGCACATGTTCGCGACGAGAGCGATCCGATCGGGTTCGGCGAGAAGCTCGGTGCCGAGGTCGTCCAGATGTTCGTGGTCGATCCGCAGAGCTGGGACAAACCCCAGCCGCATCCCAGGGCGGCCGAGATCGTGGCCAGCCCGATCGACGTGGTCGTGCACTCCTCCTATCAGATCAATGTGGCCAGCCTGAACAACCGGCTGCGGATGCCCTCGCGCAACGCGGTGGCCCAGCAGGCGAAGGCCGCCGCCGAGCTCGGCGCGTTCGGCCTGGTCGTGCACGGTGGGCACGTGCGTTCCGACGCCGAGCGTGACACCGGAATCGACAACTGGCGCAAGCTGTTCGAACGTCAGCAGGACAAGGGCGGCTTCGCCGTGCCGATCCTGATCGAGAACACCGCGGGCGGCAATCACGCCATGGCCCGCCACTTCGACTCCATCGCCCGGCTGTGGGACGCCGTCGGCGATTACGGCGCGGGCTTCTGCCTCGACACCTGCCACGCCTGGGCGGGCGGGGAGGAACTGGTCGGCGTCGTCGAGCGGATCAAGGCGATCACCGGCCGCATCGACCTGGTGCACCTGAACTCCTCGCGCGACGAGTTCGACTCCGGCGCCGACCGGCACGCCAACTTCGCCGACGGCACCATCGACCCGCAACTGCTGGCCGAGGTCTGTCGCACGGCGGGCGCGCCCGTCATCTTGGAGACCCCGGCCGAAGGCGTCGCCGAGGACCTCGCCTACCTGCGGGAGAACCTCGGCTGAGGGTTGGGATCAGCGGGAGGGAAAACCTGTCTGCCGAACGGATTTCGCGGTGTTCTAGAGACACATCAGCAACCGATCGAAGACAGTGAAGGTGATCCCATGACGGTCGACCACGCCACCCCCACCGTGACGGTGACCAAGCTCGGCGCGCACATCGGCGCCCAGGTCGACGGCGTCCGTCTGGGCGGTGACCTGGACGCGGCGACCGTCGCGACCATCCGCCGCGCGATCAACGAGCACAAGGTGATCTTCTTCCGCGGCCAGCAGCACCTCACCGAGGACGGGCAGCACGAGTTCGCCGCGCTGCTCGGCAGCCCCACCACCCCGCACCCGACCGTGAAGTCGCAGGGCGTGAAGAGCCTGGCCATCGATTCCGAGAACGGCCGGGCCAACTCGTGGCACACCGACGTCACCTTCGTCGACCGCGTCCCGAAGGCGTCGATCCTGCGGGCCGAGTACCTACCGAGCTACGGCGGGTCCACCACCTGGGCCTCCACGGTGGCCGCGTACAACTCCCTGCCCGATTCGCTCAAGGTCCTCGCCGAGAACCTGCGGGCCGTGCACACCAATGTGTACGACTACGCCGCGCGCAACGTCGAGCCGATCCGCCCCAACTCGGAGAAGTACCGCGCGGAATTCCAGTCGACCTACTACGAGACCGAGCACCCTGTCGTGCGCGTGCACCCCGAGACCGGCGAGCGCGCGCTGCTGCTGGGCCACTTCGTGAAGAACTTCGTCGGCCTGTCCACCAGCGAGTCGCAGGCCCTGTTCCGCCTGTTCCAGGACCGCGTCACCCGCCTGGAGAACACCACCCGCTGGAACTGGTCCGAGGGCGACGTCGCGATCTGGGACAACCGCGCCACCCAGCACTACGCCATCGACGACTACGACGACCAGCCCCGCCGCCTGACCCGCATCACCCTCGCCGGTGACATCCCGGTCGGCGTCGACGGAAAGCCGAGCACCGTCATCGAAGGAAACGCCGAGCACTACTCGGTGATCGAGGAAGTAGAACTCCTGGCCTCGTAAACCCCACGGCGCGGGCCCACACCATGCAACCACCCCGGTGTGCGGCCCGCCTCGCGTCCGAGGGGCGAGACGTAACGGCGAAGCCGGAGTATCGCCCCTCGGACGCGAGGCATAAGGGGGCCGCACACCCCCGCGGCGCCAGCCGCCATACTTTCAGCATGAGTATTCGGCCGTTGGATGGAGTGCGGGTTCTCGAGCTCGGGAATTATGTCGCCGCGCCCACAGCTGGACGTATTCTGGGCGACTTCGGTGCCGAGGTGATCAAGGTGGAGCGGCCGGGGACCGGGGACGAGCTGCGGAATTGGCGGTTGTACGGGGGTGATACCTCGATGCTGTATCGCACCGTCAACCGCAACAAGAAGTCGATCGTGCTGGATCTGCGGACCGAGGCGGGGCGGGCGGTGGTCCTGGAGCTGGTGAAGCAGTGCGATGTGCTGTTGGAGAATTTCCGGCCGGGGATGTTGGAGAAGTGGGGTTTGGGGCCGGAGGTGCTCGAGGCCGCCAAGCCGGGGTTGGTGATCACGCGGATCTCCGCGTACGGGCAGACGGGGCCGATGGCGGCGCGTCCGGGGTTCGCGGCGGTGGCCGAGGCCGTGGGTGGGTTGCGGGAGCTGGTGGGTGACCCGGATCGGCCGCCGGTGCGGGTGGGGGTCTCGATCGGTGATTCGATCGCGGGTATCTACGCCGCGTTCGGCACGGTGATGGCGTTGTTCCAGCGGGAGCGGGTGAGTGGGGCGGTGCCGCAGGCCGAGCGGATCATCGATGTGGCGCTCAACGAGTCGATCCTGTCGGTGATGGAGTCGCTGGTTCCGGATCATCTCGCCTACGGGATCACCCGGGAGCGGGTGGGCGGTCGGATGGAGGGGATCGCGCCGAGCAACGCCTATCCGACCAGCGACGGGTACAGCATCATCATCGGCGGCAACGGTGACGCCATCTTCCAGCGCTATATGAAGGTCATCGATCGGCCCGATCTGGCGACCGATCCGGAGCTGGCCGACAACGCGGGTCGGTGGCGTCATCGCGAGCGGCTGGACGCCTCGATCGCGGAGTGGACCGTCCGACACACCCGCGAGGAGGCGCTGAAGCTGCTCGACGCTGCGGCCATCCCGTGCGGGCCCATCTACACCGCCGCCGACATCGTGGCCGACGAGCAGTACCGCGCACGCAATATGATCCAGACGTTCCCCGTGGACGTGGGCGAGCCCGAACCCAAGCAGGTGGGGTTTCCCGGCATCGTCCCGGTCATCGGGGACGAGTCGCTGCCGATCCGGAATGTCGGCCCCGACCTCGGCGAGCACACCAGAGAGGTGCTCGGCGGGTTGCTCGGAATGACCGAGGACCAGATCGACGCGCTGGAGGCATCGTGACGAGACGAGTACACGGCAGACGCCGCCCACCGGTGCGCAGCAAGTGGGAACCGCGCGGCCCGGGCCATGTGCGTCCGACCGTGCATCCGACCCCGGCCAGTGTCGGTGACAAACCCTGCGGCGGGGTCATGTGTGTGCCGCATCAGGAGCCGGAGCAGCGGCGATGACGGCGCCGCTGCTGCGCGATGTCACCCTGCGTGACGGGTTGCAGCTCACCGGCAAGGTGTTGCCGACCGAGCACAAGGTCGAGGTGGTCCGGCGGCTGTTGGCGGCCGGGGTGCCCGCGCTCGAGATCGGTTCGATGGCGCGGCCGGATCTGGTGCCGCCGATGGCCAACTCGCTCGAGCTGATCGCCGCGCTCACCCCCGAGGAACTGGCGAAGTGCTGGGTCTGGGTGGCCACGCCACGCCATGTGGAGAAGGCCGCCGAGGCGGGCGCGCGCAATTTCCAGTACTGCTTCTCGGTCTCCGACGCGCACAACAAGGCCAATATCGGCCGCGACACCGAGACCTCGGTGGCCGCGATGCCCGACGCGATCCGCCTCGCCGAGCAGGTGGGCGGCCAGCTCCAGCTGTGTCTGGCGACCGCGTTCACCTGCCCGTTCGACGGCCCGGTCGACCCGGAGCGGGTGCTGGCCATCGCCCGCGACCCACGCACCGAGGGCGCGGCCGACATCGTGCTGGCCGACACCCTCGGCCAGGCCCATCCCGGCCAGGTGAGCGCGCTGGTCACCGCCGTGCGCGAGCAGACCCCGCCGCGTCGCATCGTCTTCCACGGTCACGACACCTGGGGGATGGGCGTGGCCAACACACTGGCCGCCGTCGCGGCGGGCGCGGGCATGGTCGACGGCGCGCTCGGTGGGCTGGGCGGCTGCCCGTTCGCCCCGGGTGCCAGCGGCAACACCGCTTCCGAGGACATCCTCTTCGCCACCCGCCCGGACTGGTTCACCCCCGAGCGGCTGGCGAGCCTGGTCGGTCTCACCGAGGAACTGCTCGGCGAACTGGGCGAACCGAACCGTTCCCGTGCCGCCCAGGGCGCGCGCTCGGAGGCGGCGGCGTTCGAGTGGGTCATCCGGTAGGTCTCGGGGGAAATCCGGATGGCGCGGTGCGGCACCGCCCGCCAGACTGGACACCATGACTTCACACCCCATGGGGACCGAGGCCGTCGACCCGGCGGCCGTCACCGAGCCCGCGGCCGCAGCGCTGGATCTGGTGAAGCTGTACGGCACGGGAGATACACAGGTCAAGGCGCTGGACGGGGTGTCGGCGGAGTTCGCCAGGGGCGAGTTCACCGCGATCATGGGCCCGTCCGGCTCGGGCAAGTCCACCCTGATGCACTGCCTGGCCGGGCTCGACAGCGCCAGCTCCGGCGAGGTCCGCATCGGGGACACCGCGCTGACCGGGCTGTCCGACAAGCAGATGACCGCGCTGCGTCGCGACCGGATCGGCTTCGTGTTCCAGGCGTTCAACCTCGTCCCCACGCTGACCGCGCTGGAGAACATCACCCTGCCGCTGGACATCGCGGGCCGCAAGGCCGACCAGGACTGGCTCGACACGGTGGTCAAGCGGCTCGGTCTCGGCGACCGCCTCGACCACCGGCCCTCGGAGCTGTCCGGCGGCCAGCAGCAGCGCGTGGCCTGCGCCCGCGCGCTGGTCGGCAAGCCGGAGATCATCTTCGGTGACGAGCCGACCGGCAACCTGGACTCGCACTCCTCCGGCGAGGTCCTCTCCATTCTGCGCGCCTCGGTCGACGAGTTCGGCCAGACCGTCGTCATCGTCACCCACGACCCGCGCGCGGCCTCCTACGCCGACCGGGTGGTCTTCCTGGCCGACGGCCGCATCGTCGACGAGCTGCGCGATCCCACCCAGGACTCGGTGCTGGACCGGATGAAGGCGCTGGAGACCAAGTGAGCACCGATGTCACGCGCGGCGGGGGCAACCCCATGCGCAAGGTCGCGCTGCGCAATCTCGCCGCGCACAAAGTGCGCCTGGCGCTGACCCTGCTCTCGGTGGTGCTGGGCACTGCCTTCATCTCCGGCTCGTTCGTCTTCACCGACACCCTGCAGCGCACCTTCGACAGCATCTTCGAGGGCCAGGCCCAGGGTGTCGACGTGCGTGTCGGGCCCGAGGCGCAGCAGTCGCTGGGCGTGCCGACCAATATCGTCGCCGCGCTGGCCAAGACCGAGGGCGTCGCGCGGGTGGCACCGGCGGTCAACGGCCCGGTCGTGCTGCTCGAACCCGACGGCAAGAAGGCCGTGCAGACCGGGGGAGCGCCGAGTTTCGGCCTGTCCTACCTGCCGCCGGAGAAATCCGTCGAGGACCCGCAGACCTTCGTCGCGGGCGCACCGCCCGCCCGGCCGGGGGAGATCGCGCTCAACACCACCGGCGCGGAGAAGGCCGGGTTGCAGGTCGGCGACAAGACCAAGGTGCTCATCCCGTCCAAGGGCGACCCGTTCGAGGTGACCCTGAGCGGCATCTACGAGATGCCCGGCACCGAGGGCGGCGGCGTGCTGGCGGTGATGTTCACCGAGGCGCAGGGCGTCGAGCTGTTCACCGACGGCACCCACGTCGCCTATGCCGATATCGCCGCCGCGCCGGGCACCTCGCCCGACGAACTGCGCGACCGCCTGGCCGCCGGACTGCCCGACTACAAGGTGCAGAACGCCGACGAGGTCCGCGCGGACATGAAGAAGCAGATCTCCGAGGCGCTCACCTTCATCAACTACTTCCTGCTCGCCTTCGGCGCGATCGCGCTGATCGTGGGCACCTTCATCATCTACAACACCTTCTCGATGATCGTGGCCCAGCGCCTGCGCGAACTGGCCCTGCTGCGCGCGATCGGCGCGAGCCGGGCACAGGTCGGGCGCTCGGTGGTGTCGGAGGCCGTGGTGATCGGCCTGATCGGCAGCGCGCTGGGGCTGGCCGCCGGTATCGGGTTGGCCTTCGGGCTCTCGGCGCTGCTCAACGCCTTCGATCTGGGCCTGCCCACCGGTTCGCTGACGGTGCTGCCGCGCACCGCGATCGTGGCGCTGCTGGTCGGCTTGATCGTCACCGTGGCCAGCGCCTACGCCCCCGCCCGCCGCGCCGCGAAGGTGCCGCCGGTGGAGGCCATGCGTTCGGAATTCGCCAGCGCGGGCGACTCGCTGCGGCTGCGGACCGTGCTGGGCGCGGTGCTGGCGGTGGTCGGTGGCGTGCTCGTCTACGTGGGCGCGCAGGGCACGGGCAAGGGTGCCGCGGTGACGGTCGGCCTCGGCGCGCTGGGGCTCATCCTGGCCGTGCTGCTCGCCGCTCCGGCGCTGTCGCGGCCGATGGTGCTGGTGCTCGGCGTGCTCACCCGGCCGTTCGGCGCGATCGGTCAGATGGCACGCAACAATGCCGTGCGCAACCCGCGCCGCACCGCCGCCACCGCCTTCGCCCTGACCCTCGGGCTCATGCTGGTCTCGGCGATCGGCATCCTCGGCGCCTCGGCCAAGACGAGCGTCGGCGTGCTCATCGACAAGGGCGTGAAGGCCGAGTACGTGCTGGCCGGACCGCAGATGATCGGTGCCCCGATCGGCGCGGTGGACGCGGTGCGCACCGAGGTGCCCGGGATCAGCGATGTGACCGGCATCCGGGTGGTCGCGTTCAAGGTCGACGGCGATCAGGTCGGCGCCACCTCGCTGGACGGCCCGATCGACCCGGTGATGGACGTCGACATGGTCGGTGGCAGTTCCACCGTGGCCGAACGCGGCGTGCTGGTCGGGCAGACCGAGGCCGACGATCGCGGCTGGAAACTGGGCGACAAGGTCGAGATCACCAGCCTCGACAACAAGAAGCTCGAGCTCACCGTCGGCGGGATCTACGCCGACAACCCGCTGCTCGGGCCGATGGTCGTCGACCCGGGCGTCTACGAACAGCTGATGCCGCCGAGCCTGCGCACCAATATCTTCGTGCTGGTCAAGGCGCAGCCCGGCACCGATCTCACCGCCATGCGGACGAATCTGGAGAAGGCCACCGAGCCGTTCGTGGTGGTGCAGGTGCAGGATCACGAGGAGTTCAAGGGCGCGCAGGGCAAGCAGATCAACACCCTGCTCGCCATCCTCTACGGCCTGCTCGCGCTGGCCGTGGTGATCGCGGTGCTCGGCATCATCAACACCCTCGCGCTGTCGGTGGTGGAGCGCCGTCGCGAGATCGGCATGCTGCGCGCGGTCGGCACCCAGCGCGCGCAGGTGCGCCGCACGATCTACCTGGAGTCCATGCTGATCGCCATCTTCGGCGCCATCGTCGGCCTGGTCCTCGGCATCGCGCTGGGCGTCGGGTTCCTGCGCACCCTGCGCGATCTGGGCATCGACCAGATCACCATCCCGTGGTCGCAACTGGTGACGGTGCTGATCGCCTCGGCGGTGGTGGGTGTGCTGGCGGCGGTATGGCCGGGTATCCGGGCCGCGCGGACGCCTCCGTTGGCGGCCATCGCGGATCTGTAGACGGGAAGCCCTTCGCCCCGCACTGCCAGCCGGTGCGGGGCGAAGCGCGTATCCGGTGCCCGCGTGCGTGAGGAGGCGCCCGGCGTGCGTGAGGAGGCGCCCGGCGTGCGTGAGGAGGCGCCCGGCGCCGAGCTGGTCGGCAGGCTGTGGCGGCGGTGGCCGATGGTGTGCGAACGCGGGCCGAACCGCCGGAGTTCGTGTGCCGTCGGTCAGGCGGGGTAGCGGTCGATCCAGGTGTTGGGTGGGCGGCCGTGGTCGTCCTTGGGTGGGTTGAGGCCGAATTCGGTGCAGTAGTCGGTGGCGAGGCGGTGCAGGACCGGTCCCGCGTCGACGGTGTTCGACCAGCGACGTGGCAGCGTGGGGCGGCCGTAGCGGGCGCCGAGGAGGCTGCCCGCCAGGGAACCGGTGGCGTCGCTGTCACCGGAGTGGTTGATCGACAACAGCAATCCGGTGCGGACGATCTCGTGGGCGGGGCCGCCGAGCGTCTCGGCGGCGAGGATGGCGAAGACGGCGATGGCGAGTGCCTCCGGGCCGATCCAGCCCTGGCCGAGGGTTTCCAGATCCTCCGGTGTCGGCGCCCGGCCCGCCCTGGCCAGACGCGCCGCCAGCCCGCTGGCCGCCTCGAGCGCGGCGGAGGTCTCCTCGTGACCGGGGTAGCCCGCGAGTTCACCGCGCGCCCGGTCGAGCGCGGTGGCGGTGTCGGCACCACGCGTGAGCTGGTAGATCAGCGCGGCCAGCGTGCCCGCCGGTAACCACCCGCTCGGATGACCGTGCGTGAGCGCGGCGGTGTCACAGCCCAATTCGAAGATGGCGCTCAGCGCCGCCCCGCTCCGGTCGGCCGCGTACCCGAATCCGCACGGCGCCGCCCGCATCACCGCGCCACTGCCCTTGGAACCGTTGACGGGCCGCTCCCTGGTGCCGAGCGGATCGGTCGGCGCCCCGCGCTCGGCGGCCCGCCGCAGCGCCGTGTACACCGAATTCGCCAGTCCCCGTTGCTCGACCAGCTCGACATGCCTGCTCAAGGTGCTGAACAGCGGCACCGGCTGCTCCGGCACCTCCTCGACCTGCCCGCGCAACCACACCAGCATCCCCTGCTGCAACAACCCCAGCGTCGCCCCGCCGACCCCATCGGCCCTGGCCCGCACCGATCCCCGGATCAGCGCCTCGACCGTGAACGCCGTCAACTGCGTCTCCTCCGAGATCCGCAGCACCGCGGGGTCGGTCAGCCCGGCCGCGCCGTACTCGCCCCGGATCTGCCGCAGCGACCGGTTCTCCACCGGCGCACCGAGCGCGTCACCGACCGCCCCACCCAACAGACACCCGTGCACGGCATCGAGCCAGGCCGGAGCCGCGTCACGATACCGATGCGCCGCCCGCGCGAAACGGTGTTCGCCACTCCCCGAGGAGGTGCCGACCGCCGCGGGCCGCGGGGTGGGTGTCGCGGGCCCGCCAGCGGTCGAGCGGGCGGTGGCCGCGTTGGCGGGCCTGGCGTTCGAGTCGTGGGTGGCCGCGCCCGTGGGCCGCATGTCGGCGTCTTCGGTGCCCGCGTTGGCGGGCTGGGCGTTCGGGTCTCGCCCGGCCGCGCCGGTGGACCGAGGGTTGGGGTCGCGAGTGGCCTCGTTGGTGGGGCGGGCGTTGGGGGCGTGGGTGGCCTCGTTGGTGGGGCGGGCGTTGGGGGCGTGGGTGGCCGCGCCGGTGGAATGGGCGTTGGGGGCGTGGGTGGTCGCGCTCGGGGCGGTGGTGGCCAGGCGGGCGTGGTCGTGGGGGGTGGGTCGGAGGTCGGGGTGGGGGCTGGGGCGGGTGCGTAGGGCGGTGGTGAGGGCCGTGGCGAAGTCGGTGCAGGTGGGGAAGCGGTGGGTGGGGTTCTTGGCCATGGCCTTGGCCAGGACGGCGTCGACCGCGGTGGGCAGGGTGGCGCGATGGGTGCTGGCCGGGGGCGGCGGGGCGTTGAGGTGGCCGAGCATGACCGTGGCGGGGTTGGGGGCGTCGAAGGGGCCGGTGCCGGTGAGCAGGCGGAAGACGGTGCAGGCCAGGGAGTATTGGTCGCCGCGGCCGTCGAGCGGTGCGCTGCTGAGCTGTTCGGGGGAGGCGTAGGCGATGGTGGCGGTGAACTGGCCGGTGCGGGTCAGGCCGCCGGTGTCGTCGAGGAGTTTGGCGATGCCGAAATCGGTGAGCAGCACCCGCTCGTCGAAACCGGCGCCCACACCGGCGGTGCGCGAGAGCAGGATGTTGGCGGGCTTCACATCCCGGTGCAGCACGCCCTGGCGGTGCGCGTAGTCCAGCGCGCTCGCGGTCTGGGCGACGATCTGCGCGATCCGCTCGGCCCCGAACTCCCGCACCGGCACCGCCGCCGCGTCGACCCCGTCGACGAACTGCATGGCGATCCACAACCGGTCCTCGTCCATCCCGCGGTCGTAGACGGTGATGATGTTGGGATGGTCGAGCTGGGCCACCAGATCGGCTTCCCGCTCGAACCGCGCCCGGATCTCGAAGTCGGTGAACAGATCCCGGTGCATGAGCTTGAGCGCGGTCAGCCGAGGCAGCCGCCGGTCGCGGGCCGCGTACACCGCGCCCATCCCGCCGCGTCCCAGCTCCCGCTCGATGACGAACCCGGCGAACACCTCCCCGTGCCGCAACATCGCCTCACCCCGTTCACCGAACTCGATCGTTCGCAGCCTAGTTGGCCACGGCCGGGAACGCTCCCGAGTCCGGTGCGAACCGATCAGACCGCCGGGGCGTGGGTGTCGGCCCAGCGGGTGATGTCGCCGCGATCGAGCGCGGTGGCCAGCAGATCCGGGAATTTGTCCGGGGTGCAGGCGAAAGCCGGGATGCCGAGGGCGGCCAGCGCCGCCGCGTTGTCGCGGTCGTAGGCCGGGGCGCCCTCGTCGGAGAGCGCGAGCAGCACCACCACCTGCACGCCCGCCTCCTTCATCGCGTTCATCCGCCGCAGCATCTCCTCGCGCACCCCACCCTCGTAGAGGTCGGAAATCAGCACGAACAGGCTGTCGGTGGGGCGGGTGATCAGCGACTGCGAGTAGGCGATGGCGCGATTGATGTCGGTGCCGCCGCCGAGTTGGGTGCCGAACAGCACGTCCACCGGATCGCTGAGTTGCTCGGTGAGATCGACGATCTCGGTGTCGAACACCACCAGCGAGGTCTTCAACGACCGCATCGAGGCCAGCACCGCCCCGAACACCGACGCGTAGACCACACTGGCCGCCATCGACCCCGATTGGTCGATCGCCAGCACCACATCACGCTGGATCGCCTGCGCCTTGCGGCCGTAGCCGACCAGCCGCTCGGGGACCACGGTGCGCTGCTCGGGCAGGTAGTTCGCGAGATTCTTGCGGATGGTGCGGTCGAAGTCGATGTCGCGCAGCTTGGGCCGATGCGTGCGCGCGGCCCGGTTGATCGCCCCCGACACCGCCGCCACCGTCTTGGCCGCGATGCGCCGCTCGATCTCGCGTACCACCTTCTCCACCACCATCCGGGCGGTGGCCTTGGTGGTCTCGGGCATCACCCGGTTGAGCCCGAGCAGCGTGCCCACCAGGTGCACATCGGGTTCCACCGATTCCAGCAGTTCGGGTTCGAGCAGCAGTTGGGTGAGGTGCAGCCGCTCGACCGCGTCGCGCTGCATCACCTCGACCACGGTCGCCGGGAAGTAGGTGCGGATATCACCGAGCCAGCGCGCGACCCTCGGTGCCGAACCGCCCAGGCCGCCGGACCTCTTCTGCGATCCGGTGGACTCACCGGTGTTGTAGAGCGCGGCCAGTGCCTGATCCATCGCCTGGTCGGCGCCGCCGGACAGGCCGCCGAGCTGTTCCTCGGCAGCGGTGCCGAGCACGAGACGCCAACGGCGCGACTGGGTTTCGTCGAGATCGGTCATGCGTGGTGCTCCTGGTCGTCGAGCGGGAAGCGGTGCGGAGGAGGCGCGCCGGGGCCCGGGCGTCGCCGGGTCTCAGGTCCGCGCGGGACCGGTGTCGGGGCGGTCATCCGGCGGCACCCAGGATCGCGGTCGCGGCGTGCAGCGCGAGTCGGCCGCGAGCCGGGTCGAGGGAGGTGGTGTTCTGCGGGGTGGCTGCGGTGGTGCCGGTGTCGCGCAGGGCCTGGCCGATGGCGCGACGTTCGCCGGATTCGAACGAGCCGAAGGTGCGGCGCAGCAGCGGGAGGGTGGCGACGAACTGGTCCTCGGCCAGGTCACGGAGCCATTCATCGATGCGCCGCAGCAGTTCCCGGTCGTGTACCAGCAGCAAGCCGCGGCCGCCGAGGAAGCCGTCGATCCAGGCGGCCTTGGCGGCAGGGGTGTTGCCGACGGACAGGGCCGCGGCCAGGCGGCGCGCGGAATCGGCGTCGTCGATGCGTTCGGCGTCGCACAGCAGGCGGACCGCGCGGCCCGCGATGGCGCCGTGCACGTCGTCGCGGTCGGCGACGCGGTGCAGTGTCGCCAGCCATTCGGTGCTGGCATGCTCGTCGTCGCGGGTGCTGATCGCGGTGTGCGCGGCGTCGATCTGGGCGCGCAGGGCCTCGGCGGCGTCGGTGTCGAGGCCGGTCACCGCGCCGGGTAGACCGGCGCAGATGCGTACCAGCAGCCCGTCGGCCACATGGGCCAGGGCCTTGGTGTCGGTGCCGCGCACATCGCCGTAGCGCAGGGTCCGGGTGAGGCCGGGCAGGGCGGTGAGCAGGTGGGTGACGTCGTGGTCGAGGGCGGCGGCGGCCTCGAGCCGGGTGATCAGTCCGTCGGTGGCGCCGCCGAGATCGGCCAGCAGCGCCAGCTCGAGTGCTTCGGCCAGCGCCGAGACGGTGACGTCGTCGCGGGCGGCGGTGTCGAGGATCTTGGCCTCGGCGGCCGTGCGCAGCGTCGTGCCCCAGACCGCGGCCTCCACGATCCGGACCTCGAACTCCGGTTCCCAGCGCAGCGCCCAGGTCTCCCGGAAGGTGCCGGTGTTGCGGGTCTCGCCGACTGTCGGTGTGCCCCAGTCGATCCCGAGCAGCCGCAGCCGGTGCAGCAGGTGCGAGCGTTCCACGTCGCGGTCCTTGCGCAGGTCCAGGTCGACGGTGCGCGCCAACGCTTCCTGCTTGAGGCGCAGCGTCTTGATCCGGGCCCGCAGGTCCGCGGCCAGCGGCACGGTGGGGGTGTCCTCGGGGACGCCACCGAGGGTTTCGCCGACCACCAGTTCGTCGATCACCAGACGCAGCATGGTCTCGTCGCCGCCGCACATCACCGAGCGCACGGCCTCGGTGACCTCGGACAGGCCCGCCAGCGGCCGCCCGCGCAGCGCCGCGAGGGTGTCGGCCAGCCGCACCGCTTCGATGATGTGCGCGCTCGACACCGGCAGATCGTGGGCCCGCAGCACCCCGGCGACCTTGGTGAGCCACCGCGCCACCGGCCGCTCGGTCTCGCTGAACAGGTGGTGGTACCAACCCGGCGAGGTGACGCCCGCGCCGTAGCCCGACCCTGCGGCCAGGCGCGAATGCGTCCACGGCACCCAGGTCAGCGCGGCCTTGGTCTTGGGCAGCCCCTTGAGCAGCCGGGTGTCCGGTGCCGCCGGTCCCAGCGGCCCGGTGAGCGCGGGCGCGTGCCACGCACCGCACACCACCGCCAGCCGCTGGGCTCCACCCTTGAGCACCTGCCGCATGGTCTGGCGCATGTGCGCTTCGCGTCGCAGGGTGTGCTGGTCGACGACCAGTGGCGCGAATTCCCTTGTCGCCGCAGCCTGTCCCGCCTCGATCGCAACGCTCGGGTCGGCGTCGGCCACTTCCGGCGGTTCGACGGCCGACGGCTCGGCGACGGTGGGGTCCGCCTCCGGGGAGACCGGGGCGTCCTCGCGCAGGGCGGCCATCGCCTCGGTGATGGCGTCGAACGCGGTGCTGTCGGGGACGGATTCGACCACCGAGTCCCACCAGCGTTCGGCGTCGTCGTAGCCCGCGGCGGCGGCCAGGGTGCCCAGCGGGTCGGTGCGGTCGCCGCGCTCGGCATCGTCGGCGGCGAGTACCTGGGACGCGGGCAGGTCGCAGAAGCGGACCGGGACGCCGTGCTCGACGCCGTAGCGCAGGGCCTGCCACTCCGGGGAGAACACCGCGAACGGCCAGAAGGCCGCGCGGGCGGGCGAATCCGGGACGTAGGCCAGCAGCGCGACCGGCGGGGCCATCGTGTCGGCGGCGACGAACCCGACCAGCGGATCGGCATCGGACGGCCCCTCGATGAGGATCGCGTCCGGGCCGAACTCCTCGAGCGCGTGGCGCAGGGAGCGGGCCGAGCCGGGACCGTGATGCCGGATGCCGAACACCCGTGTCACCGGTGTGTCGTGCGGCGGTTTGGTGGTGCCGTCGTCTGTCTGTTCACTCATCGAAACCCCATCGGTGCTGTGCGTCCGTCCTTCCCTGCGGTGTGCGGGGTCAGCTGGCGATCTCGCGGCAGGCGCGGTAGAAGTCGGCCCAGTCGGGACGCTCGCGGACCACGGCTTCGAGGTATTCGGTCCAGATCACCGAGTCGGCGACCGGGTCCTTGATCACCGAGCCGAGCACGGCGCCCGCGATATCGGAGGCGCGCAGCACCCCGTCGCCGAAGTGCGCGGACAGCGCCAGACCGTTGGTGATCACCGAGATCGCCTCGGCCGTGGAGAGCGTGCCCGAGGGCGACTTGAGCTTGGTGCGGCCGTCGGCGGTGATGCCCGAGCGCAACTCGCGGAAGACCCGGACCACGCGCCGCACCTCCTCGGCGGCGGCGCGCACGGTCGGCAGCTCCAGCGCGGCGCCGAGCTGCTCGACCCGGCGGCTCACGATGGCCACCTCGGAGTCCTCGTCGGCGGGCAGCGGCAGCACCACGGTGTTGAACCGGCGGCGCAGCGCCGAGGACAGATCGTTGACGCCCCGGTCACGGTCGTTGGCCGTGGCGATCACATTGAAGCCCTTGGCCGCCTGCACTTCCGCGCCGAGCTCGGGCACCGGCAGGGTCTTCTCCGAGAGCACCGTGATGAGCGCGTCCTGCACATCGGAGGGGATGCGGGTGAGTTCTTCGATGCGGGCGATGGCGCCGGTGCGCATGGCCGTCATCACCGGCGACGGCACCAGCGCGGCGTCGCTGGGCCCCTCGGCCAGCAGGCGCGCGTAGTTCCAGCCGTAGCGGATGGCCTCCTCGGCGGTGCCGGAGGTGCCCTGCACGAGCAGCGTGGACTCCCCGCTGACCGCGGCCGAGAGATGTTCCGACACCCAGGTTTTCGCGGTACCGGGCACCCCGAGCAGCAGCAGCGCGCGATCGGTGGCCAGGGTCGCGACGGCGACCTCCATGAGCCTGCGCGGGCCGACGTACTTGGGTGTGATCACCGTGCCGTCGTCGAGGGTGCCACCCAGGACATAGGTGACCACCGCCCACGGCGACAGCTTCCACGACGGCGGCCGGGGCCGGTCGTCGACGCGGGCCAGGGCGGCCAGCTCGTCGGCGAAAGCCTGTTCGGCGTGCGGGCGCAGCAGGGTGGTGGTGGCTTCGGCAGTGGTCATCGGAGCTCCTCGAGCATGGTCGCGCGATCGGTGAGATCGTGGGCGAGTCGGTGGAAGGCCTGTTGCCAGGCGGGGTCGTCGGTGGTGTCGGCCAGCGCGGTGACCCGGCTGGCCAGGGCGACGGGCAGGTGCACGCCCGCCGCGGTGAGCAGGGCGCGATCGGCGTAGACGCCCGCGTTCGCGTGAGGTTGCCGGGCGGTGGTGCGGGCCCGTTCGCCGAGCAGTCGGAGCACGTGCGCCGCGACCCGCTCCGGCCACGGGTGCGCGAGGCCGGGCAGGATCGCGTGCAGCTCGGTGAGCTGATGGGCGTCGAGATCGAGGATGTGCGCGATCCGGTCGTCCTGGCCGAGCAGGGTGAACAGTTCGCGGCGGCGCAACACGGCCTGTTCGGTCGGTGTCGCGCGCCCGAACAGTTCCCGCGCCCAGACGTCGTCGCCCGCGGCCAGCGCGGCATCGACCCAGCCGTCGACGATCACCTTGGCGTAGCGCGCGGGCAGCGTGGTCGACAGGGCGGCGGCCGCCGTCTCGGCGGTGGTGCCGGTGCCGAGGATGCCCGCCCACGCGGACAGCGGCGTCGCGGCGATCACCTGGTGCAGCGTCTTCTGGGTGGCGTCGCCGCTGTCCCAGCGCAGGGTGGGCTGGTCGGTGCCGTCGGTGATGCCGTCGCGGCGGGCGCGCGCGTCGACCTCGGTGGGGACCTCGACGACCAGCGCGCCGTCCTCGCCCACCCGGACCCACGCTGTCAGTCGCGCCGTCATCCGCGCGCCGAAGGCCGCATTCGGCAGTCGCGCCAGCAACCCGGTCGCCGTCCGCCGCACGTCGCCGCGTCGGTCGTCGAGCGCGCGTTCGAGCAGCGCCTCGTCGGCCGGGCTCAGCTCGATCCCCACCAGCTCGAGCAGCTCGGCCTTGACCGGGCCCGATTCCTTCGACCACGCGGCGGTGAGCACCTCGAGCGCCGTGGCGGCGTCGGTGCGACGCAATTCCCGGAACCAGTCCTTGCGCTCGCCCGCCGTCCCGAACAACCAGATGTCGTGCCCCGCCGGAGCCTGGTCGTCCGAGTCGGATCGGCCGGTGCCGATCGCGGTGGTGCCGAGCGCCGAGTCGAGGATCTCACGGTCGACGGGGAACTCGTCGACCAGCTTGGCCCACGCGGGGTTACGGGCGGCGAGCCAGCGGCCCCGCCTGCCCGCGAGCCGCAGCAGGTTGCCACGCAGGCTCGTGTCGGCGGCGGCCGCCGACAGCGCCTGGACACACAGCACATCGGGCAGTCGGAAGTCGGAAGGAGCTGCCGCGGCGAACCATTCGGGCAGGAACGGCGACTTCTCGGTGAGCAATCGACTCAGTCGGGCCGCAGCGCGCGACGGCAGCAGTGCACGCGGATCGTCCTGGGCGGGAGCGGGTTTGGCGGCAGCGCCCGGCACCCGGCCCGCGCGCAGGTAGAGGTCTTGCAGCGCGGCCGTGTCGAGCAGGCGCGTCGCGGGCTCACCGGAGTGCTGGGGGAGCGCGGTGGACACCGCCGCGTCGAGGCGCAGCCCGTCGACCCCGCGCCGGGCGGTGCCCATCAGCGCCACCGAAACCAGTTCGGCCAGTGCGGGAGTCGCGGTGGTGACGCGGGGGAACTCGGTCTCCAGGTCGCTCACCTCACCGGCGCTGAGCACCGAGATCGGATCGAAGCCCTCGGCACCCCATTCACCGGTCACCGTTACCGGATGACCACCCGCCACCGCGACCAGCCGCCACGGGTGCGTGCCCGGGGGCAACGGCAACGCCACTCCGTCGGTGTCGACCAGCTGCCAGCCGTGCTCGTCGAGCACGGGGACCACGTCGGCGAGCACGGCGGGCCAGGACCGCAGCCACGGATCCCGACCCAGCGCGGCGGCGTAGGCGTCGAGCGCGGCGTCGATCGACGTGCCACCGACGGCGGGCACGGTGGTGAACGGTTCCGGCACGCCGTGACGGGTACCGAAGTGCGCGCGCAGCGGCGCCGGACCGGGATAGAAGTGCAGGTCGGCGTCGACCTCACAGCCCGGGGCGGGCACCTCGCCGGGGAAAGTCGGGGTGCCGAAGGAATGCTCCACCAGCAGGGCCCAGCGGCCACTGGTCCGGCCGCGCAGCCAGGTGCGGCGGGTGTGGAGACGTTCCTCCTCGCCGACCCGCATCCCGAGCACCGACCAGCGGTCCCGCACGGCGGGTTCGGCCAGCACCGACTCCGCCTGCACGGGATAGCCGACCTGGGTGCGCACACCGGCCTGGAGAGGTTCGGGCAGGGCGTCGAGCGAGCGATGCGCCCGCACCAGCAGGTGCAGGCGGGCGTACTCGCGCAGCAGCACCTCCGGCCAGTGCTCGGTGGTGACGGTCGCGGTGGGCAGCCTGCGCAGGGCCTCGGCGACGCGCGGTGCCTGCGCGTCCACCATGCGGGCCGCGATGGTCTCGAAGGCCGCGTAGGAGCGGTCGGACTGGGCCAGGCCGGTGCGGATCTGGTCGGTGAGCCACACCTCCAGCTCGGTGAGACCCGCCGACACCCGGCCGCGCCGTTGCTCGATGGTCGCCTGCGACGGCACCTTCGCCGCCTTGGGCGCGGCGGGCGCGGCCGCCTTGGCCGCCCGCCCGGCCAGCCACTGCGCCGCGAAATCGGCGGGTTCGGTCGCCGCGGGCACCGTGCCGCCCGCCCAGGCGAGCAACAGCGACAGTGCGTGCTTGCAGGGGAACTTGCGGCTCGGGCACGAGCACTTGTACGCCGGACCGGCCAGATCCACGATCGTCTGATATGGCTTGGCGCCGCTGCCCTGGCACAGGCCCCACACCGCACCGGCCGCGGTGCCGGTCTCGCGCCAGCGACCGGCCAGCTTGCGAGCGGCAGTCAGCGAGCTCGCGTCGGGTGCCAGCGCGCGGACCTGATCCTCGGTCCACGGCGTCTGCGCTTCGGTCATCGGTTCCCCCGTTCTGTGTCGCCGAAATATCTACCGGAGCACACTGACAATTTCCGGTCCCCGCGGAGAACCGCCTGGAAAACGTTGGTGCGACGGCAGATTCACGCGCTCGGACTTGCCGTGAACAGTGATGTCTGGCATTCTGACCTGTTCGGCTCGCCCGGACCGCCCACGCCGCTCGACGGAGCGTATCGCGGGTGTGAGCACCTCATCGAGCTGCCCGCCGGGGTGGGCGAGGGGTGGACATCGAGGGCCCGCCGAGGTTCCGCGATGGCCATTCCACTCCCGCGGGCAGATTCGCTGGGGCCCAAGGCATCCCCTGGGCGAACGCCCGGCGATCGGGTAGCGTTCCTGGCAGGGTCACGGCGCCCGGGCAACCTGGTCGCCGCATTGCGCGCGGGCGCGAAGGGGGTTGTCGGTAGTGTGCTCCGATCGGATCGCCGAGGTGGTCGCGCGCGAGCTCGCCGCCGATCCGGCTGTGGAGGACCGGGTCGCCGAATGCGTGCTCGCCGCGCTCACCGAACGCGACGGCGCGGCGCACCCCGCGGAGGCGGGCGACACCGGCGTGTTCCTGCGCGCGATCACGGTGCACGGCTTCCGTGGCATCGGCCCGACCGCCACGCTGCGCCTGAATCCCGGTCCCGGTCTCACGCTGGTCGTCGGCCGCAACGGTAGCGGCAAGTCCAGTTTCGCCGAGGCCGCCGAATTCGCGCTGACCGGGGGAAACCGCCGCTGGGACGGTCGGTCCACCGCCTGGCGGGAAGGCTGGCGCAACCTGCACGAGCCTGATCTGGCGCGGATCGAGGTGGATCTGCTCACCGCGGGCGACGAACCCGACCGCACCATCGCGACGTACTGGGCACCCGGCTCCGATCTATCCGAGGCGCGCTGGACCGAACGTCGGGGCGAGGCCGCGCCGGTACCCATCGACCCGCGCGGTAGACGCAGGCATCTCGAGCTGTACCGCCCGTTCCTGTCCTACAGCGAGCTCGGCGCCCTGGTCGACGGCAAGCCGAGCGACCTGTTCGACGCCCTGCACCGCCTGCTCGGCCTGGACGACCTGGCCGCGGCCGCCGAACGCATCCGCCTGCGCAAGCTGGAACTCGAACGCGCCGTGAAGGATTCGCGGCAGTCCCGCACCGACCTGCTCGCCGACCTCGCCGAGGTCGACGACGATCGTGCCCGCCGCGTCGCCGAACTCCTGCGCGCCCCCGAAGCGGATCTCGACGCGGTGGCCGCCGAGGTCTCCGGCTCCGCGCTGGGCGCCGACGAGCTGCGCGCGCTGCTGCGGCTGACCCTGCCCGACCCGGCCCTGGTCGCCGCCGCCACCGACCGGCTCGCCGAGGCCACCGCCGACCTGGCCCGCCACGCCACCACCGACGCCGAAGCCGACCTGCGCGTCCTCGACCTGCTCACCCGCGCCCGCGACCACGCCACCGCGAGCGGCGCGTGCCCGTGTCCGGTCTGCGGACGGGGCGATCTCGACACCGCCTGGCTCACCGCCGTCGACGACGAGATCACCCATCGCGGCCGGGAACTCACCGCGCTGCGTGCGGCGCGCACGGAATTCGACGACGCCCTCACCGCCGTCCGCGTCCACCCGACACCGGTTCCGCTGGAACTGACGGTCGCGGAGACGACCGCCGACCGGGCTGTGGCGCCGCGCGAACCAGTGTCCGCGGCGGCATCGTCGGCCATGGTCCCAGGCCCGTCGCACCGGGACGAGTCCACCGCGACGGGTGCCCTCGAAGCCCGTGCCGAGGTGGTGCGGCGGAGGTGGTCGGCGTGGGCGGCGCTGGCGGCGGCGGACCCCGGAGACGACCTCGCCGCGCGGGTACGCGACACCTACACCGCACTCGTCACGGAACTGGCGGCGTTGCACGAGCACGCGCGGGAAGAACTGGAGCGTCTCGATGCGGTGTGGTCGCCGCTGGTGCCCCGGATTCTCGCCTGGCTCGATCCCGCGCGGGCGGTCTCGGCCGACGCGGGGGAACTGCGGGTGGTGAAGAAGGCCGCCGACTGGCTCAAGTCGGCGACCGCGACCATCCGGGGCGAGCGGATGCGGCCGCTGGAGAGCACCGCGCGCTGGGTGTGGAGCACGCTGCGGCAGCAGAGCAATGTGGAGTTGGGCGCGATCCGGTTGCAGGGCAGCGCGGGCACGGCGCGACGGGTGCTGCTGGATGTGACCGTGGACGAGGTGGACGGTGCGGCGCTGGGGGTGATGAGCCAGGGTGAGCTGCACGCGCTGGGGCTCTCGCTGTTCCTGCCGCGAGCCACGGTGGCGCACAGCCCCTTCCGCTTCGTGATGATCGACGACCCGGTGCAGGCGATGGACCCCGCCAAGGTCGACGGACTCGCCCGCGTGCTCGCCGAGGTGGCGGCGACCCGGCAGGTGGTGGTCTTCACCCACGACGAACGCCTCGCCGAGGCGGTACGCCGCATGCAGCTCGACGCCACCGTGCTCGAGGTGCAGCGCCGGGACCGCTCGCTGGTGGAGGTGCGGGTCACCGGTGACCCGGTGCGCCGCTATCTCGACGATGCCCGCTCGCTCGTGCGCACCCCCCAGTTGCCGCCCGCCATCGCCGACGAACTGGTCGCCACCTGCTGTCGCTCGGCCATCGAGGCGGCCGGGCTGGCCAAGGCCCGCCACGAACTGCTCGCCCGCGGCCTCGACCATGCCGAGGTCGAACGGCGCGTGCGCAATGCCCACACCACCCGCGCCATGATCACCCTGGCGATCATGGGCCCCGGTGCCCGCGTCGACGACCTGAACAAGCACCTGTCCGCCGTCGGCGGCCGCTGGCTGGTCGGCGTCCTGCGCGACGCCACCGCGGGCGCCCACGTCCCCATCGACCGCCCGATGCGCGAATTGATCAGCGACACCGAACGTTTCATCACCTGGCTCCGCGCCCACGAACCCACCCTCACCCGCTCATGAACAGCGACAACGGCCCGCGCGCGCTCGTGTCCGGTGGCGGGCAGCATGCACCGGTGTCCGGCGGTGATGACCCGCGTGCGTCTGCGTTCGGCGGCCCTCGCGTCGAGTCCGTGGCGCGACGCGTACGCGCTGGTGGCGAGGGTGGAGTCGCGTGAATCGGCGGGGCAGGCCGACCCGGGCGAAGTTCGTTCGGCGGCCGTCGGTGGGGGAGCGGCTCGACGCGGCGGAACACCTGTTGGCGGGGGCTGTGCCGGATGCGGGGGGTGTGTGGTCGCGGGCGGTGGCGTGGATTCTGCGGTTGGCGCTCGAGCAGGCCGTCGACGAATTGTGGGCGCAGATCGCGCCGGAACTCATGCGGTGTCCGATGCGCGCCCAGTTGCTCGCGCTGCGCGTGTACGCCGGACCGGAGACCGCGGGGCAGGTCGGGGCGCTGTGGGCGGCGCTGTCGCGGGCAGCCCACCACCTCGACTACGAGATGGCGCCCAGCGTCACCGATCTGAGCCGCTGGCGCGACCAGACCGCCGACCTGGCCTCGGCCCTCGCGCTCGTCCCGCTGGCCCACCAGCCGTTCGGCTGAGACAGCGGGCCGGGTCCCCCAACGAGCTGCCCCGGTGTTCCGGCAGGATGGGCCCGTGGCTGATCCGAAACCGTGTCCGTGCCGTCGCGGCGAACCGTTCGACCAGTGCTGCGGCCCGATCCTGGCCGGGGAGCGGGCGGCCGCGACCGCCGAGACCCTGATGCGCTCGCGCTACACCGCGTTCGTGGTCGGCGACGTGGACTACCTGCGGCGATCGTGGCATCCGAAGACCCGGCCCGCCGCCCTCGCACTCGACGCCGACCAGCGGTGGCTGTTCCTGGAGATCGTCCGGACCGAGCGCGGCGGCCCCTTCGACGACAACGGCACCGTGGAATTCGTCGCCCACTACCGGCTCGACGGGACGCGCGAGTCCCTGCACGAGGTCAGCACCTTCGTCCGCGTCGACGGGGCGTGGGTGTACCTGGACGGCACGTTCCAGGACTGACGAGGGGGATACTGCACCCATGCCCCGCATCGCGATCGAATACTGCACCCAATGCCGCTGGCTGTTGCGCGCGAGCTGGATGGCGCAGGAGCTGCTGAGCACCTTCACCACCGAGCTCGGTGAGGTCGCGCTGATCCCCGGGGAGGGCGGGATCTTCCGTATCACCCTCGACGGGGAACAGCTGTGGGAACGCAAGGCCGACGGCGGTTTTCCCGAGATCGCGGTCCTCAAGCAGCGCGTGCGCGACCGCATCGCCCCCGACCGCGACCTCGGCCACAGCGACCGGCGCGACTGAGACCGGGCCTCAGCAGCACCCGCCGCCACCGCAGCAGCCGCCCCCGGCGGGACGCGGTGCCGGGGCGGGCGCGGGGGCCGAACCACGACCGACCGCCGCGAAGGTGGTGAGCAGTTTGACCGTGTCGTCGTGACCCGCCGGACACGACGCCGGATCGGACGACCGCGCCATCGGACGGCTGACCTCGAACGTGTCGCCGCAGGAGCGGCACCGGAAGCTGTAGTTCGGCATCGGCCCAGTGTAGGCACGGGGTTGGGATCACCGTGCGCTGAAGCCTTCGCCGCGACCGGCGCGCTCCGTACCGTGATCGGTCAGTAGTGACGGCGAGGTGTGTGGCACATGACGAACAGCAGTGCGGGGGCGGTCTTACAGGCGGTGCTCGCACTGGGCTCGGCGCCGCGCAGCATCGTGGCCAAACGGGCGGGGGTGTCCCCGGCGACGGTGACCTGCCAGAGTCGCGCCCTGCTCGACGCGGGGCTGCTGGTGGAACTGCCCGAGACCTCGGGACCCGGCGGCGTCGGCCGCCCGCACAGCCCGATCGCGCTCGACAGCGCGGGCAATGTGGTGCTGGCGGTGCACATCGCGGCCGCGCAGAGCACCGTCGCGGTGGTCGACATCGCGGGCACCGTGCTGCACAGCGAACAACTCCCGCATCGCACGCTGGCCCCCTACGACATCCTCGACACCGCCATCGAGCGGGTGAACGCGGTGGCCGACGGCCTCGACGACAGCGTGCGCGTCCGTGGCCTCGGCGTGGCCATCGGCGGCCGCGTCGACACCACCACCGGCTCGGTCATCGACCACTCCTACCTGCGCTGGCGCGACATCCCCGTGCGCGAGTACTTCGCTGCCCGCACCGGGCTGGCGGTGAGCGTGGACAGCCACACCCGCGCGCTCATGCACGCCGAACAGCTCTACGGGCATCTGCGCGAGACGGCCAGTTCGATCGTGCTGTTCGTGGGCAATGTCATCGACGCCGCCTTCGCCGTGCACGGCCGGGTGCACTACGGCCCGCACTCCGGGGCCGGGTCGGTCGCCCGCCTGCTCAGCGCCACCGCCGGTCCCACCACCGACCTGGCCGACCTGGGCGATCAGGCGCTGCTCACCAGGGCGGGCGGGCAGCACGCGACCGTTCCCGACCTGGTCGAGGCCGCGGCGGCGGGCGGACCCGAACAAGCGTGCTTCCTCGAACGCGCCGAGGCCATGGGCGCGGTCGCGGCGGCCCTGATCGACCTGCTCGACCCGGAGGCGCTGGTCCTGGTGGACCGCGGTCTCGGTCGCGTGCCCGGCCTGCGCGACGCCTACGACGACGCGGTACGCGCGCATTCGGTGATCGGCGGGAACCCGGCCGAGGTGATCGTGGAATCGGCGTTTCCCGGCCAGGTACTGATGATGTCGGCCGCCGGGGTGGTGCTGCACGAGCTGTTCCGCGACCCCTTGGCGCCGGTGGCCGCGCAGGCGGTTTGATTCGTGGTTATTTTAAGGCGGTCGAATATTGACCGGAATGGCCTCGGAAAGCGACAGTTGTCGGCATGAACAGAATGCACACCGGCGACGTCCGGGAAATTCCGGGCGCGCGGTGTTGTCGCGGTTCGAATTCTCAGCGCACTATTCCGACGATTCGATCCGAGAAATCATCATGCGTAAAACTATTCGACGAATAGCTCTGCTCGCCGCCGCCACTTCGCTGCTGGCCGTTTCCTGCGCCACGGGCGACGAGGACAATTCCGCGCTCACCGCGCCGCTGCCCACCACCGTGCCGCCGGGTGTCTCGCTCGCCGTCGCCGCCAATACCGCCAAGGTGGCGCTGACCGCCTCCGGCGAGCTGGGCAAGCTGCCGTTCACGGTGTCGTCGTGGCCCGCGGTCCAGGCGGGTCCGGACGTGATCCAGGCGTTCCGCGGCGGTTCGGTCGACCTGGCCACCAACGCGGGCATCCCGCCGATCCACGCCCACGCCACCGGGCTCGATGCCAAGATCGTCGGCGTCAAGGTGCGCACGACGCCGCTGTACAAGCTGGCCACCGCGCCCGGGTCCAACATCAACTCCGTCGCCGACCTGCGCGGCAAGAAGATCGGTTTCTCCCCGGGCCAGGCACAGGGGCTGGTGGTGCTGCGCACGCTCAAGGCCGCGGGCATCCGCACCGACGAGGTGCAGCTCGTCGAGCTGTCGAGCACCAAGTTCCTCACCGCGTTGCAGGCCAAGGAACTCGACGTCGCCCCGCTCGGCGAGCCGTCGCTGACCAAGTACCTCGACAAGTACGCCAGCGAGGGCGCGACCGGCGTCGAGACGACGGCGGTCGACGCGCTGAGCGTGCTGTGGGCCCCGACCGCGGTACTGCGCGACGAGAACAAGGCCGCCGCCGTCGCCGAATTCGTGAAATTCTGGGCGCGTGGCGAAGTGTGGGCGTGGGAACACCCCGACGAATGGATCGACGCGTACTACGTGAAGGACCAGTCGGTGTCGGTGGCCGACGGTAAACGCATTCTGACCACCGTCGAACAGCCGTATTTCCCGGAGAATTGGGACGAGGCGATCTCCTGGGAACAGGAAACGATCGATCTGGTGACCAGCGCCGGATTCTTCGGTAAGTCGTTCGACGCCGAGGAGCTGTTCGATCGGCGCTTCGAGAAGATCGCCTACGAGGCGGTCGCGGCGCCGTACCGCAACAAGGGGGCGTGATGACCATCGCCCTGCCCCGTGCCGCCGCCACGGTCGGCACCCCCACCGACGACGGCTTCGTCGAACGCCGCACCCTGCGCAGGCTGGGTCTGCGCAAGGCCGTGCCCGCCGCCCGCCTGCTCGGCGTGGTGCTGATCCTGGCCGCCTGGGCCGGTGGCGCGGTGTTCGGACTGATCGACCCGCGCAAGCTCTCCGCGCCGTGGACCGTCCTGCAGACCGGCTGGGATCTGACGGTGAACGGCTCGCTGTTGGAGAACCTCGGCGTCTCGCTGCAACGTGCCATGCTCGGCCTGGTCATCGGCGTGCTCATCGGCACCACCCTCGCGGTGATCGCCGGACTTTCGCGCCTGGGTGAATCGATCATCGACGGCCCGGTGCAGATCAAGCGCGCCATCCCGACCCTGGGCCTGATCCCGCTGATGATCCTGTGGCTGGGCATCGGTGAGGAGTTCAAGGTCGTGCTCATCACGCTCGGCGTGATCGTGCACATGTACATCCAGACCCACGCCTCGCTCACCACGATCGACCAGAAACTGGTGGAACTGTCCGAGGTCCAGGGGGTGTCGCGGGCGGAGTTCATCCGCAGCGTGGTGATCCCCGGCTCGCTGCCCGGCTTCTTCCTGGGTCTGCGGCTCTCGGTGACCAGCGCGTGGCTGGTGCTGATCGTGGTCGAGACGGTCAACGCGACCGACGGTCTCGGCAAGATGATGACCAACGCCCAGAACTACGGACAGGCCGATGTGATCCTGGTCGGCCTGGTGGTCTACGGCGCGTTCGGCCTGATCTCCGACTCGGCGATCCGGCTGCTGGAACGAAAGGTGCTGTCATGGCGACGCACGATCGCGGGCTGAGCGAGGCGAAGGTCGCCGGTGTGGCGGTGCGCGGGCTGACGCGCCGCTTCGGTGAGCGCACCGTCCTGGACTCGATCGACCTGACCATTCCGGCGGGCCAGTTCGTGGCCCTGCTCGGCCGCAGCGGTTCGGGCAAGAGCACGCTGCTGCGGGCCCTGGCCGGACTCGACTACGACGTCGACGGCAGCGGCACCCTGCGGGTTCCGGCGAAGACCTCGGTGGTGTTCCAGGATTCGCGGCTGCTGCCCTGGCAGCGGGTGCTGGCCAATGTGCTCTACGGCCAGCCGCGCACCCGGCGCACCGCCGCCGAACAGGTCCTGGCCGAGGTCGGCCTGGCCGGACGCGAACGGGCCTGGCCCAGCGAACTGTCCGGTGGTGAGCAGCAGCGGGTCTCGCTGGCCCGCTCACTGGTCGGCGAGCCCGATCTGCTGCTGGCCGACGAGCCCTTCGGCGCGCTCGACGCGCTCACCCGCATCAAGATGCACGCGCTGCTGCGCGACCTGATCGCCCGGCACCGGCCGACCGTCCTGCTGGTCACCCACGATGTCGACGAGGCGGTCGCCCTGGCCGACCGGGTGCTCGTGCTCGACGAGGGAAAGCTGTCCGTGGACACCCTCGTCGATCTGCCCGGCGGCCGCGACGCCAGCCTGCCCGCCTTCCAGCGCGTCCGACGCACCCTGCTCACCGCGCTCGGTGTCGCCGACGACGTCATCCTCGAACCCGCCACCGTCGCCTGATCCTTCGACGGCGCGGCCCGAAAGGCACATCCATGTCCGAGAAACACCTGCACCTCAACGCGTTCCTGATGTCGGTGGGTCACCACGAGGCGGCCTGGCGGCTGCCCGAGAGCGACCCGCACGCGCACACCGACATCGACTACTACGTCAAGCTCGCGCAGACCGCCGAGCGCGGCAAGCTCGACTCGATCTTCTTCGCCGACAGCCCCGTGCTGATGGGCGATCCGGGCCGCAGGCCCAGCGGCAAGCTCGAGCCCACGGTGATCCTGACGGCCGTGGCCGTGCAGACCAGCCGCATCGGTCTCATCGCCACCGCGTCCACCAGCTACAACGACCCCTACAACCTGGCCCGCCGGTTCTCCTCGGTGGACTGGGCCAGCAACGGGCGGGCCGGGTGGAACATCGTCACCACCGCCGGTGGCGACGCCGCGCGCAACTTCGGCCTCGACGACACCCCCGAGCACAAGCTGCGCTACGAGAAGGCCGCCGAGTTCGTCGAGGTCGCCACGAAACTGTGGGACAGCTGGGACGACGACGCCGTGCTGGCCGACAAGGAACTCGGCATCCACACCGACGCGTCCAAGGTGCGCAAGATCCTGCACCACGGCGAACACTTCCGGGTCGACGGTCCGCTGAACGTGCCGCGCTCCCCGCAGGGCTATCCGCTGCTGGTGCAGGCGGGGTCCTCGGAGGACGGCAAGGAGTTCGCCGCCCGCTACGCCGAGGCCGTGTTCACCGCGCAGCAGACCCTCGAGGACGCCAAGGCGTTCTACACCGATCTCAAGGCGCGCACCGTCGCCGCGGGGCGCGATCCGGAGACCATCAAGATCCTGCCCGGCATCGTCCCGATCATCGGCGACACCGAGGAGGAGGCCAAGGCCCTGGATGCCGAACTGGCCCGGCTGATCTCGCCGGAGTACGCGCGCAAGCAGCTCGCCGACCGGTTCAAGCTGCCCATCGACGAGCTCGACCTCGACGCCGAGCTGCCCGAGGATCTGCCCACCGAGGACGACATCGAGGGCGCCAAGAGCCGCTTCACCCTCATCGTGAATCTGGCTCGCCGCGAACGGCTCACCCTGCGCGAACTGATCGCGCGCCTGGGCGGCGGTCGTGGTCACCGCACCTTCGCGGGCACCGCGGTGCAGGTCGCCGACGCCATCGAGGACTGGTTCCGGCAGGGCGCGGCCGACGGGTTCAACATCATGCCCGCCGTGCTGCCCTCGGGCCTGGAGCGTTTCGTCGACGAGGTCGTCCCGATCCTGCAGGAGCGTGGCCTGTTCCGCACCGAGTACACCGAGACCACCCTGCGCGGCCACTACGGCCTCGCCCGGCCCGCCAACCAATTCGACACCGCGGACGCGCTCGTGGCCGCCCGATGAGATCGGATTGGATCCGCTACCTGGTCGGTCGCTGTCTCGAGCACCGGCGGCTGGTGATCATCAGTTACGCCGGTGCGCTGGCGGCGGCGCTGCTCACCGCGGCGCTGCCGCTGGTGGTGCGGCACGTGGTCGACACCCTCAGCGCCACCGCCGCCTCGGTGGCGCCGTGGGTGGTGCTGCTGCTGGTGCTCGGCGGGGCGCGGTTCGCCGCGTCCTACGCGCGGCGGGTGGCGTCCTCGGAACTGTCGCTCGGGGTGCAGCACGACCTGCGCCGTGACCTGTTCGCGGCGCTGCTGCGCTTGGACGGACGCGAGCAGGCCCAGCTGCGCACCGGGCAGGTGGTCAGCCGGGCCATCACCGATGTGACGCTGATCCAGATGTTCCTGCAGCTCATCCCGATGATCGCGGGCAATGTGGCGCTGCTGGCGGCGGTGCTGGTGCTGATGACGGTGATGTCACCGGCGCTCACGGTGATCGCGCTGCTGGTGCTGCCGGTGCTGTGGATCGTCACCCGGCGCAGCCAGCGTCAACTCTTCCCGGCCAACTGGGACGCCCAGGCCCGCGCGGCCGAGGTCGCCATGCGGGTCGAGGCGGCGGTGGCGGGCGTGCGTGTGGTGAAGGGGTTCGGACAGGAACGCTACGAGCTCGACCAGCTCGGTGACAGCGCCCGCACGCTGTACCGGTCGCGGCTGCGGGTCGCCCGGATCACCAGCCGGTTCACCCCGCTCGTGCAGGCGATCCCGGCCGCCGGGCAGGCGCTGGTTCTCATCGTCGGCGGGCTGTTGGCGTTGCGGCAGGCCGTCACGCTGGGCACCTTCCTCGCGTTCATGACCTACCTGAGCGCCTTCGTCGGGCCGGTGCGGCAGTTCTCGATGCTGCTCACCGTGAGTCAGCAGGGCAAGGCGTCGCTGGACCGGGTGCGCGAGGTGATCGAGGCGCCGGGCGACGAGGTACGCGCCGCGCCCTCGCCCGCGACTGCCGCGTCCGGCACCGCGCCGCCGCCGACGATCGAATTCGACGGGGTCCGTTTCGGTTTCGACGACACCCCGATCCTCGACGGGCTCGACCTGCGGATCGGCTCCGGCGAGACCGTCGCGATCGCCGGTGGCGCGGGCAGCGGCAAGACCATCCTGGTGTCGCTGGTGCCCGCCCTGCTCGACCCGGACGCCGGTGCCGTGCGCTTCGACGGCGTCGACCTGCGCGCGCTGCCCGATCCACGCGCCCAGGTGGCGATGGTCTTCGAGGACACCCACCTGATGGCCGACTCGATCCGGGCCAATGTCGCCTACGGCAAGCCCGAGGCCACCGACGAGCAGGTCTGGCACGCGCTGTACCTGGCCGCGGCCGACGGCTTCGTCCGGGCCCTGCCCGAGGGCCTCGACACCACCATCGGCGAACGCGGGCAACGGCTCTCGGGCGGGCAGCGTCAGCGCATCGCGCTGGCCCGCGCCCTGCTCACCGACGCGCCGGTGCTGGTCCTCGACGACGCCACCTCCGCCATCGACGCCCAGGTCGAGGAACTGATCTACCAGCGCGTCGGCGCCGAACTGCGCCAGCGCACCACCATCGTGGTCGCGCACCGCATCTCCACGCTGGCACTGGCCGACCGGGTGGCCGTGCTCGACGGCGGCCGCGTCGCCGAACTGGGCACTCTGCGCGAACTGCAGCACTCCGGGGAGCTGTTCCGCGCGCTGTTCACCCCGCCCGAGGTGGTGGGGATCGGCGCCGATCCGCAGCGTGAGACCGACCGGGTGGCCACCGCGGAACTGTGGGTGGCCCCCGAGGTCGACGAGGACGACGACCGGACCATGGAACACCTGGCCAAGGCGTTCGCCCGACGCTCGGCGGGCGCACCGGCCGGTCCCGGCGCGGCGGGCGGCGGCGGCATGATGGCCAGCGCGCCACCCAGCGGTGACATCGTCGCCCTGCTGGAGAAGCTGCCGCCGGTCTCCGGCGAACCCGAGGTCGACGAGTCGTTCTCGCACACCCCCGACACCGCCTTCTCGCTGCCCCGGCTGCTGCGCCCGTTCACCTGGCCGCTGCTGGCCGGGCTGGGGCTGGTCGGGCTGGACGCCATCGCCCAGGTGCTGATCCCGTTCCTGGTGCGCTACGGCATCGACCACGGCGTGCTGGCCGGGGCGCGGGACGTGGTGCTCGGCGCGGCGGCGCTGGCGATCGCGGTGGTGGTGATCGACTGGGCGATCAGTGTGGCCCAGGTGCGCGTCACCGGGCGGGCGGGCGAACGCCTGCTCTACGGGTTGCGCGTGAAGACCTTCGCCCACCTGCAACGACTCGGCCTGCAGTACTACGAGCGCGAGCTCGGCGGCCGGATCATGACCAGGATGACCACCGACGTGGACGGTCTGTCGGCCTTCCTGCAGACCGGCCTGGCCACCGCGCTGACCAGCACCGTCACCATCGCGGGCGTGGTCGCCGCGCTGCTGGTGATCGATGCCGGGTTGGCCGTGGTGGTGCTGGCGTTGCTGCCCGTGCTCGCGGTGGCCACCGTGGCCTTCCGGCGCGCCTCGATCCCGGCCTACAACCTGGCCAGGGAACGGGTCAGCGCGGTCAACGCCTACCTGCAGGAGAACGTCGACAACATCACCGTCACCCAGGCGTTCCGGCGCGAGGCGGTCAACCAGACCGAGTTCGAGCGCCGCTCCTGGGCCTATCGCACGGCCCGGCTGCGCTCGCAGGTGCTGATGGCGGTGTTCTTCCCGTGCATCGAGCTGATGTCGGTGATCGCCACCGCCGCCGTGCTCGCCGTGGGCGTGCACCAGGTGCGCGACGACCTGCTCACCGCGGGCACGCTCATCGCGTTCCTGCTCTACATCGAGCTGCTGTTCGCGCCGATCCAGCAGCTCTCGCAGGTCTTCGACAGCTACCAGCAGGCCGTGGTCGGCGTCGACCGGATCGGGGAGCTGCTGCGCACCCCCGTCGACACCCCCGAGGCCGACGATCCGCTGCCGGTCACCCGCCTCGACGGCGCGATCGAGCTGCGCGCGGTGAGCTTCGCCTACGCCACCCGCGCGGAGACCGTGCTCGACGGGCTCGACCTGCGGATCGAGCCGGGACAGAAGGTCGCGCTGGTCGGCGAGACGGGCGCGGGCAAGTCCACGCTGGTCAAGCTGCTCGCGCGGTACTACGACCCGACCGAGGGCGCGGTGCTGGTCGACGGTGTCGACATCCGCCGGTTCCGGCTGCGCGACTTCCGCAAACGGCTCGGCGTGGTGCCGCAGGAACCGTTCCTGTTCGGTGACACCGTGCGCGAGGCCATCGCCTACGGGCGGCCGGAGGCCGAACCCGCCGAGATCGAGTGGGCCGCGCGGGCGGTGGGCGCGCACGAGATGATCGCCGCGCTCGAACACGGCTACTACCAGTCCATCGGCGCGCACGGGCGCAGCCTGTCGGCCGGGCAGCGCCAGCTGCTCGCGCTGGCCAGGGCCCAGCTCATCGACCCGGACATCCTCATCCTGGACGAGGCCACCGCGTCGCTGGACCTGGCGACCGAGGCCAGGGTGCGCGCCGCCGTCGACGTGCTGACCGCCGGTCGCACCACCCTGGTGGTGGCGCACCGGCTGGCCACCGCCGCCGACGCGGATCTGATCGCGGTGGTCGGGTCGGGGGCGCTGGTGCAGGTCGGTACGCACGCCGAGCTGCTCGCGGTGGACGGCCCGTATCGGCGATTGTGGGCCGCCTACGTGGGCGACGAGCCGCAGCGTATTTCCAGCTAACCGGCGTGGGGTCGGCTGCCGTCCGGAGGGGGTGCTCCGGACGGCAGCCGTTTTTGTGGGAACGGGGGTGGAAAACCGTCGGTCTACCGGTTGAATCGGGTTTCTCCAGTGTTGCGTGGAGTAACAGTTACCTGCGGGATTGTCGCGTTGCGGGCACGTTCGGGGTCGGCGCACGTACGCTAGTAGTGAGTCACCAGGTGCTGTGACCCACGGAGCTAATCCACAGGCACCCGTGCGGTCGCACCGGCTAGGAGGTGTGCGATGAGCATTTCGCCCGAGATCGAGCCCGCGGTGCGGGCGCCCGAGGCCGAACCGGTGGCGCACACGCAGGACGGAACCGTCAGCGGAATCTGGGACGGGCCGGTCGCGGTGTGGCGCAGCATCCCCTACGCCGCCCCACCCGTCGGACCGCACCGCTTCGCGCCCCCGCGCCCGCCCGAACCCTGGGACGGCGTGCGCGACTGCGCGGTCTTCGGCGAGATCGCGCCGCAGGCCATGGGCGCGATGGTGCCCGTCGACTCGGATCTGCGGATGGGCGAGGACTGTCTGTGGGTCAATGTCTGGTCGCCGCGTCCCGAACCCAGTGAGGACGAACCGCGCCCGGTGATGGTGTGGCTGCACGGCGGCGCCTACTGCCTCGGCACCGCCGCGCAGACCATCTACGACGGTCGCAAGCTCGCCGAGGCCGGTGACGTGGTGGTGGTCTCGGTGAACTACCGGCTCGGGGTGTTCGGCTTCCTCGATCTGTCCTCGTTCGGTGAGCGGTTCACCGCCAATCTCGGGCTGCGCGACCAGTTGGCCGCGCTGGCCTGGGTTCGCGACAACATCGCCGCCTTCGGGGGTGATCCGGGCAATGTGACCGTCTTCGGGGAGTCCTCCGGCGCGGGGTGCGTCACCGCGCTGCTCACCTCGCCCGCCGCGTCCGGGTTGTTCCACAAGGCGATCGCCCAGAGTCCGCCCGCCACCACGGTCTTCGGACAGGAACGCGCGGCCGTGGTCGCCCAGCGCTACCTCGAACTGCTCGAACTCGGGGCGGGCGAGGCCGATCGACTGCTGGAACTGCCGCTCGAGCGGCTCGTCGAGGTCGGCGCGGTGCTGTTGGACGAGGTGCCCACCCGGGAACCGGGCAGGCTCGCGGCCGCGCCGGTGGTCGACGGGGATCTGCTGCCCGGCTATCCGATCGACCGCTTCCAACAGGGACGTTCGCATCGGGTGCCGCTGCTGATCGGCACCAATCGCGACGAGGCCTCGCTGTTCCGGGTGCTGCGCTCACCGATCATGCCGGTGACGCCGGACACGGTGAACGCCATGCTGCGCGATGTGGCCGCCTCGCATCCGGAGATGTCACCGGAGCGGATCGCCGAGATCACCTCCGCCTACCCGCACCTGGCGAAAACCCGGGGCGCGCTGGCCATGTCGACCGACGCGGCGTTCCGGATGCCCGCGGCCTGGGTGGCCGAGGCGCACGCGCAACACTCACCGACCTGGATGTACCGCTTCGACTACGCCACCCCGATGCTCAAGGCGGCCCGCGTCGGCGCCGGTCACGCCACCGAATTGCCGTACGTCTTCGGCAATTTCGGCACCCTCAACCACGACCCGACCTTCTGGCTGGGCGGCCGCAAGGCCTCGGTCGCCGTCTCGGGCCGCATGCAACGCCGCTGGCTCGCCTTCGCCGAACACGGCGTCCCCGCCGCCCTCGACGGCTCCAAACACTGGCCGCACTACCGCCCCGCCGCCCGCACCACCCTGCTCATCGACACCATCGACCGCGTCGTCGACAACCCCGACGCCGACCTCCACTCCGCCTGGGGCGACCAAGCCGTCGGCTTCAGCTAGCCGCTCAGACGTCGGTGGAGAAGCGGATGCCGCCGTCGGGGATTTCCACGCCGGGCCAGACGCGGGCGCCGCGCAGGAGTTCGCAGCGGGCGCCGACCTGGGCGCCGTCGCCGATGACGCCGTCGCGGACCAGGGCGCGGGGGCCGATGCGGGCGCCGAAGCCGACGATGGAGCGTTCGACGGTGGCACCGGCTTCGACGACGGCGCCGTCGAAGATGACCGCGCCGTCGAGGCGGGCACCGGCGCCGATCTCGGCCCCCCGGCCGACCACGGTGCCGCCGATGAGCAGGGCGCCCGGCGCGACACCCGCTCCCGGATGCACCAGGGACTCGCCCCGCTGACCCGGCAGGGCCGGGGAGGGGGCGATACCGCGGACCAGGTCGGCCGAGCCGCGCACGAAGTCCTCGGGAGTGCCCATGTCGCGCCAGTAGGAGGCGTCGACGTGGCCCTGCACCCGGGCGCCCTCGGCCAGCAGCGCGGGGAAGACCTCGCGTTCCACCGACACCGGGCGACCAGACGGGATCTTCTCGATGTACTCGCGCCGGAACACGTAGCAGCCCGCGTTGATCTGGTCGGTCGGCGGATCCTGGGTCTTCTCCAGGAACGCGGTGACCCGGCCGTCGGCGTCGGTCGGCACACAGCCGAAGGCGCGCGGGTCGCTGACCCGGACCAGATGCAGGGTGACGTCGGCGTTGGACTTCTCGTGGGTGTCGAGGATCGCGCCCAGATCGGTGCCGCCGAGGACGTCACCGTTGAAGACCATCACATTGTCCGCGCGCAGCTTGGGCAGCACATTGCGGATGCCGCCGCCGGTGCCGAGGGGCTCGGTCTCGGTGACGTACTCGATCTCGAGCCCGAGCTCGGCGCCGTCACCGAAGTGCTCCTCGAAGACCTCGGCCTTGAACGAGGTGCCCAGCACCACGTGGGTGATCCCGGCCTCGGCGATGCGGGCCAGCAGGTGGGTCAGGAAGGGCAGCCCGGCCGTCGGCAGCATCGGCTTGGGCGCCGAGAGGGTGAGCGGACGCAGCCGCGTGCCCTGTCCGCCGACGAGGATGACCGCGTCGGTGCCTGAGTTGCCTGCCATCGAGTTTCCCCTGTTCACAGTGAACGGCGTCTCGCTCAGACGCCAGCTTCATTTTTGCCTGCCTCGACGCCCTACGTGGTTACGCAGGCTGCCGCCTCCGGGCGCTGACGAGTCAGGCAGTGCGCGCTTTCTCGCGCAGCGCCGATCGAACCGCAATCCTGGAGCGAACCGCAAGTCCGGCCCGCAACGCGCCCCGCAACGGGGCCTGCCACCAGTGCGGATGCCGGTCGGCCTGGAAGCGGTAGGCGCTGGCGTGATGCGCCGGGAGCATGATCTCCGGGTGCTTGCCCGCGGCGTGGCCCTTGGCGTGGGTCACCTCGGCGTCCGGGACGAACACATTGTGCCAGCCCGCCTTGCCCATGCGGTCACCGAAGTCCACGTCCTCCATGTACATGAAGTAGCGCGAGTCGAAGCCGTCGATGGTGTCGAAGGCGGCCCGGCGCACCAGCAGGCACGAACCCGACAGCCAGCCCACGATCCGCTCGGAGACCTGCTCGTTCTCCTGGCGATACCGCACCGACCAGGGGTTCTTCGGCCAGATGCTGCCCAGGATCGCGTGACCGGCACCGTCGGCGAGGCCGGGGACCCGGCGCGCGGACGGGTAGACGCTGCCGTCGGGCTCGCGCACCATCGGGCCGATCGCGCCCGCGCGCGGCCAGCGCTGGGCGGCCGCGAGCATGATGTCGATGGAATCGACGCCCCACCGGATGTCCGGGTTGGCCAGGATGACGAACTCGACCGATGGATCGATCTCGGCCACGGCCCGGTTGATGGCACCGCCGTAGCCGATGTTGCCGCCGGTGCGCAGCAGCCGCACGTGCGCGTTGGCCTCGGCGACCAGTTCGGGCACACCGTCGGTGGACCCGTTGTCGGCCAGGATCACCTGCGGCTTCTCGCTGGTGGCGTCGGCCAGGGTGGTGATGAAGTGCTCGAGGTGCTCGCCCGGTGAATAGGTCACCGTGACGACCGCGAGGCTCGCGGGGGCTGGAGAATCGGCTGCGTCGGCTGCGTTCACGACTGCGGAGCCTAGTCGGACAACGCGCGCAGTGTGGCGGTGAGTGCGGAACGCCAGGGCCGCAGCGGGGTGAGCCCGGCCGCGTTCCAGGCCGCCGGGGACAGCACCGAATAGGGCGGGCGCGGTGCGGGTCTGGGGAAGGCCGCGGAGTCGCACGGCAGGACCCGGGCGGGGTCGGCGCCGAGCTCGGTGAACACGGCGACGGCCAGGTCGAACCAGGTGGCGGCCCCGGCATTGGTGGCGTGCGACACACGCGGAGCGTCCGGCCGGGTGCTCAGTTCCAGCAGGGCGGCGGCCAGGTCGGCGGCGCTGGTGGGGGAGCCGAGCTGGTCGTTCACCACGCTGACGGTCTCGCGTTCGCGTTCCAGCCTGCGCATGGTCGCGACGAAATCCCCCTCGACACCGGAGTACACCCACGCCGTGCGCACCACCTGCGTGCCCGGATACGCGAGCGCGGCCCGCTCGCCCGCCAGCTTGGAGGCGCCGTAGACGGTGGCGGGGCCGGTGGGGTCGTCGGGTTCGTAAGGGGTGTCGGCGGTGCCGGGGAAGACGTAGTCGGTGGAGACGTGGATGAGCCGGGCGCCCGCGTCGGCGCAGGCCGCGGCCAGGACGGCGGGGCCGGTGGCGTTGACGGCGAAGGCGGCCTCGCGATCGGTCTCGGCGGCGTCGACGGCGGTGTAGGCCGCGCAGTTGAGCACCACCGCGCCGGGGGTGAGCACGGCGTCGACGGCGGCCCGGTCGGTGATGTCGAGTTCGGCGCGGCCCAAGCCACGCGCCGCCGGTGCCAGTCGCAGGATTTCTCGCCCCAGCAGACCACGCGCGCCGGTTACGATCAGGCGGGCGGGGTCGGGGAAATCGACGTTCACGCGGCAAGTCTGGCACGCCGGGACACCTGCGGTTCGGCCCGACTGTGGTAACTGTTGGTTAGCCTGTGATGGCTGCCGGGCGAAGGGGTTGTGCGGGGAGTTCGTCGAGAGGATGCGCGAGTGCGAGAGTCGACACGGCCGCCAGCGGTCAGCACCCCGATGGGGACGGTGGGTCCGGCCAAACTCATGGTCGCGATCTCGGCCGTGCTGGTGCTGGCGCTCACCGGATTCGCCTGGCGCAGTGTCGACAACCTCATCGCCAACATCGATCGCATCGGCGGGCTCGGCCTGGGCGGCGAACGCGACGGCGCGGTCGACATCCTTCTCGTCGGCGTCGACAGCCGCACCGACGCGCACGGCAACCCGCTGACCACCGCCGAGCGCAACATGCTGCACGCGGGCGACGAGGTGGGCACCAACACCGACACCATCGTGCTGGTCCGCGTCCCCAACGACGGCCGCTCGGCCACCGCCATCTCCATTCCGCGCGACTCCTACGTCGACGTGCCGGGCCAGGGCAAGGCCAAGATCAACTCCGCCTACGGCGCCACCAAGGAGACCGAACGCGCGAAACTGCTGTCCAAGGGCAGTTCCGAGGCCGAGGCCGAACGGGAGTCGACCAAGGCGGGTCGGCAGGCGCTGATCAAATCGGTGGCCACCCTCACCGGCATCACCGTCGACCACTACGCCGAGGTCAGTCTGCTGGGCTTCGTGCTGCTCACCGATGCCGTGGGCGGCGTCGAGGTGTGTCTGAACGAGGCGGTCGACGAACCGATGTCGGGTGCCGACTTCCCCGCCGGGCAGCAGCGTCTCGACGGTCAGCAGGCCCTGAGCTTCGTGCGGCAGCGACACGGATTGCAGCGCGGTGACATCGATCGCATCGTGCGTCAGCAGGTGTTCATGGCCCAGCTGGTCGGGCAGCTGCTCAATGCCAAGGTGCTGGCCAATCCGGGCAAACTCAGCGATATCAGCGAGGCGGTCGGGCGCACGGTGGTGCTCGACGACGACTGGGACGTGCTGGCGTTCCTGCAGCAGCTCAAGGACCTCTCCGGCGGCAAGGTGGAGTTCGAGACCATCCCGGTGGCCGATCTCAACAGCATGACCCAGGCGGGCGAATCGGTCGTGCGGGTGGAACCGAAGAAGGTCCAGGCGTATGTGAGCGGGCTGGTCGGCGAGGAGCCCGAACCCGCCGACCAGACCCCGAAGGTGGACCCGTCGACGGTGACGGTCAGCGTCTACAACGCGGGCGGCGCCACCGGCCTGGCGGCAAAGGTCTCGACCGCGCTCACCGGCAAGGGTTTCACCGAGGGCACCGTGGGTAACTACACCGGTGGCAGCGTGAGCTCGAGCCGAGTCCTCGCCGCCGATACCGCCGATCCGAAGGCCGCCGCGGTGGCCGAGGCGCTCGGTGGTCTCACCGTCGTCGCGGATTCGTCGCTGTCGGCGGATACGGTGAGCGTTGTCCTGGCGAGCGACTACTCTGGTCCCGGCTCGAGCGCGGCGAGCATGTTCGACATCGACTCCTCGTCCTCCACGGCGACCGCGACGCCGGTACCGCCCGCCCCGCCGATCGACGCTGGCCAGAACGGACCGAAATGTGTGAATTGATCCATGCGTGAGCCGAATTCGACGCTGACCGACATTCTCCTCGACCCGATCCTCGAGCGTGACCCCGCTGGCCCCCGCGTCACCTGGTACGACGACGCGAGCGGCGCCAGGATCGAGTTGTCCGGTCTCACGTTGGCCAACTGGGCGGCCAAGACCGCCAACCTGCTGCGCGACGAGTTCGCGCTCAGCCCCGGTGCCAGGGTCGCGGTGCTGCTGCCCGCGCACTGGCAGACCGCCGCGGTGCTGCTCGGTTGCTGGTGGGCCGGTACCGAAGTGGTGCTCACCCCCGATCCCGACGCGGACCTCGCGCTGGTCACCCCTGACCGGCTCGACGACGCCGACGGGGTCGGCGAGGTGGCGGTGCTGTCGCTGGACGCCATGGGCACGCCGGTGCGCGACCTGCCGCCCGGTGTCACCGATTTCGCGACCGCGGTGCGGGTGCACGGTGATCAGTTCCGGCCCGGCGGTTTCCGCGCGGCGCTGGACGGGCTCTCGGTCGGCGAGGTGCTCGACGCGGCCAGGAAGTCGGCGCAGTCGCAGGGCATCGCCGCCGGGGACCGGGTGCTGTCGAGTACGCCGTGGGAGACGGTCGAGGAACTGGTCGACGGTTATCTCGCCGTGCTGTACGCGGGGGCGTCGCTGGTGCAGGTGGTCAATCCCGATCCCGCCGCGGTGGCCCATCGCGTCTCGACCGAGCGGGTCACGGTGCAGCGCTGACCCGTCCGGCCGCCCGTCGCCCCGGTAGGTACCCGCCCCGCACCGGCTTCCCCGCTCCTTCCCGGACCGGCGCCCTCCCTCCTACCCAGGTATAGGCCGGGCTCCTTCCCTGGGACGTGTCGTGTGTCACAGGCTGTCGGTACCGTGGATGACACGTTCGACACGAAGGGGTGGCGATGATTCCGCGGTACTGGTGGCGATGGTCGGCCGAGCACGGGGCGCCCCGTGCGATTCTGCGGTGGCGTACGTGGCGCCGCGATCCCTTCGCGATCCTGCTCAGCGGCGAGCGGGGCCTGAATGATCCCTATCCGCTGATCGACGAGCTGCGTGCCGAGGGCGGTCTGCGCCGCACGCCGCTCGCGTACGTCACCTTCGAGCACGCCCAGGTGCGAGCCATCCTGCGCGACAACCGCTTCGGGGTGCGTCCGGCGATCACCCAGGACGTCCCGGCGCCGTGGCGCCGCCGCGCCGACGCCGCGGCGGTGCCGCCGAACCCGGTCGAGCCGCCCTCGATGCTGGTGATCGACCCGCCCGAGCACACCCGGATGCGCAAGCCGGTGGCCTCGGCGTTCACCCCGCGCGCCATCGCCCGGCTACGGGACCGGGTGGAGGTGGTGACCGCCGAACTGCTCGACGCCATGCCCGCACACGGCTCGGTCGACCTGATCACCGATTTCGCGGCCAGGGTGCCCATCGCGATCATCGCCGAGATGCTCGGGTTCCCGGCCGCCGACCGCGAACTGTTCCTGCGCTGGGGCGACCGGGTCACCCCGCTGCTCGACATCGGCACCTCCTGGCGCACCTATCGCGCCGCGCTGGCGGCCATCGAGTCCATGGACGACTACCTCGCCGCCCACATCGCCAAGCTGCGCGAGGAGCCCGGCGAGGACATCCTGTCCACCCTGGTCACCTCGGGCGAGCTGAGCCTGCCCGAGTTGCAGGCCAGCGCCAGCCTGCTCATGGGGGCGGGCTTCGAGACCACGGTGAACCTCATCGGCAATGCCATCGCGGCGCTGTCGGCCAATCCCGACCAGCTCGCCCTGGCCCAGGCCGATCCCGACCTCTGGCCCGCCGTGGTGGAGGAGACGCTGCGCTTCGACCCACCCGTGCAGACCACAGCCCGCCAGACCCTCGAGGATGTCGAGATCGATGGCGTCCGCGTCCGCGCCGACAGCACGGTCATCCTGTCGCTGGCCGGGGCCAACCGCGACCCGGCGGTCTTCGCCGACCCGCACCGCTTCGACATCACCCGACCCAACGCCAAGGACCACGTGGCCTTCAGCAGCGGCATCCACTCCTGCCTCGGCGCCAGCCTGGCCCGCATGGAAGCCGTGCACGCCCTGCGCGCCCTCTACGAGCGCTACCCGAATCTGCGCCTGCGCGGCGAGCCCACCCGGCGCAACCTGTTCACCCTGCACGGTTACGAACACATGCCGGTCGACCTGGGCCCCATCGCCCGCACGTCGGCTCCGGACGACTTGGCGGGAGTCGCGCGGCGAGGGTGAGCGCCGGGCCCGAGCGCTAGGCTCCCGCGCGCCAGCGGTAGCGGGTCTTGGGCCTGCCCGCGCGGCCGTAGTCGGCGCGACGCTCGGCCAGGCCATCGTCGGCGAGCTTCTCCAGATACCGCCAGGCGGTGATCCGGGAGACGCCCACGACCGCGGCCGCGTCGGTGGCGGTGATCCCCGACTCGGCCGAGCGCACCGCGCGCGACACCTCTTCGAGGGTGTGCTGCACGACGCCCTTGGGCGCCCCGGCGCGCTGGTCGGCGGTGCGCAGGGCGCCCAGCGCGCGGTCGATGTCGTACTGCGACAGCGCCGCCTCGCCCGCGGGCAGGGCGGTGTCGAAATCGCGGTAGCGTTCGAGCTTTTCGCGGAAGGCGGCGAAGGTGAACGGCTTGAGCAGATACAGCACCACGCCGTGCGCCACCGCGTTGCGCACCATGGTCAGCTCGCGCGCGGAGGTGATGGCGATGACGTCGGGGCGCGGTTCCAGGGCGTTGAGCGCCGCGGCGACCTCGAGGCCGCTGATGTCGGGCAGCCCGATGTCCATGAGCACCAGGTGGAACGGCTTGTCCGCGTCGATGGCCTCGGCGGCCAGGGCCAGCGCGTCGCGTCCGGTGTGCGCGACCCCGCCGGTGACGAAACCGTCGAGCCGTTCCAGATAGGCCCGGTGGGCCTGCGCGATCAACGGCTCGTCCTCGACGATCAGGACGCGGATCATGGCTTCTCCCTCAGCGGAATACGAACGATGACCGCGCTGTGTGGTGCGGCCGTGGTGGTGATGGCACCGCCGTGCCGGTCGACGAGGCGGTGCACCAGCGCCAGGCCCAGCCCGGCGTGGTCGGATTTCGTGGTGTAGCCGCGTTCGGCGGCGCGCACGAACATCTGGGCCGACATCCCCGGTCCGCTGTCGGCGACGCGGACCACCAGGTCACCGTCGCGGTGGCGTACCGACACCTCGACCCGCTTGTCCACGGTGCCCGCGGCGGCGTCGATGGCGTTGTCGACCAGATTGCCGACCAGGGTGACGGTCTCCTGCGCGGAGAGCGGATCGGTGGAGTCCAGCGCGGTGTCCTCGGTGATGGCCAGGCCCACCCCACGTTCGGCGGCCTGGTCGACCTTGCCGAGCAGCAGCGCGGCCAGCGCCGCGTCCCCGACGGCGGCCAGCAGCCGGTCGATGAGGACCTGGGAGAGTTTGAGCTCCGCGGTGGCGAAGGCGACGGCTTCCTCGGGCTTGCCCAGTTCCACCATGGTGACCACGGTGTGCAGCCGGTTGGCCGACTCGTGGGCCTGCGCGCGCAGCGATTCGGCGAAGCCGCGCACCGAGTCGAGTTCGCCGAGTACCGCGCGCAGTTCGGTCTGGTCGCGGATGGTGAGCACGGTGCCGATCTCCTCGCCCTCCCAGGTGACCACGTCCTGGTTCACCAGCAGTACCCGGTCGGTGGTCACGTGGGTCTCGTCGCGCACCACACCCCAGCGCATCTGCTGTAGCGAGATGGGCAGGTTGCTGCGGTGTACGGGGCCGTCGGGCAGGTCGAGCAGGGTGCGGGCCTGGTCGTTGACCACCTCGGCGGGCCCGGCGTCCGCGCCGAAGACCACCAGCCCCTCGTGCACCGAGTGCAGCACCGCGTCGTGGTGCTCGTAGAGCGCGCGCAGTTCCTCGGGCGCCAGGCCGTGGGTCTGGCGTCGCAATCGGCGGCTGAGCAGGAACGAGGAGAAGGCCGCCAGCGCGAGCCCGGCCGCGGAGACCCCGAGGATCACCGGCACCTGCGAGGCCACCTGGGTGCCGATCTTGGCGCGGGTCACCCCGGCCGAGACCAGCGCCACCACCTTGCCGTTGTCCAGTACCGGGGTGACCGCGCGGATGGAGGGGCCCAGCGTGCCGGTGAAGGTCTCGGTGAAGGTCTGCCCGGCCAGCGCCTTGTCGATATTGCCGACGAAGGGTCGGCCGATCATCTCGGGGGTGGTGTGGGTGAAGCGGGTGCGGTCCGGGGCCATCACCACGATGAAGTCCATGCCGGTGTCGGCGCGGATGCGTTCGGTGGTCGGTTGCAGCAGCCCGCTCGGGTAGGGCGAGTTCACCGCGGCCAGCGTGGAGGGGGAGCGGGCGACGGTCACCGCCACGTCGCGGACCTGCAGGGTGGTCGCCACATCGTGGTCGTGGCGCGCGTCGAGCACCGCCAGCACGGTTCCCGTGCCGATCATCAGTGCCAGCACCACCAGCTGCCAGACGAAGGCCTGCCCAGCGAGCGACAGCCGTCCTCGTCGCATCGTGTGTCCGACCTCGTTCCTCGATGTTCCAGAAACGCGACCCTACCGACTGGTTGTGTTGCGCGGCGACCTTCGCCCCGATAACGACCTCCGACCCCGGACACGCCGCGGGCCCCGCGACGCTCGCGGGGCCCGGCGCTACCTCGGTGACACGGCCTCACGCGGCCGCCGCGACCGCCCGCCGCGCGGTGACGGTGCGGTGCTCGAGCAGCAGCAGGCCGCCGGTGATCGCGACCAGCAGCGCGGTGAACCCGTGCACGCCGAAGGCGGTGGCGGCCGAGCCGTGCCGGGCCAGCACGGTGAGCATGTCGCCGACCGGGACCAGCGCGATGACCAGCGTCACCAGACCGAGCGCGAAACGCTGCCGCGCCACCAGCAGGGTGATGATGAGCAGCCCGGAGACGATGTCGCGCACGCCCTTGAGGTTCAGGAAGGCGGTGGCCTCGCCCTCGGGCCAGGTGGGCAGGCCGAAGCCGGGCGCGATGGTCTCGGGGGTGATCACGTAGTTCAGGCCGACGTAGAGGATGAAGGCGGCGCCGATCAGGGACAGGACGGTGGCGATGCGCGAGACGTTCATGGGGTGCTCCTGCAGTTCAGTACGTCGCTCGAAAATCTAGCGGCGCTAGGTGATGAGAAGAACGATAGCGCGGCTACCGCCTCTTGTCTAGCATTGCTAGAATTTCGAGCATGAGTACTCAGACGCGCAAGGAACGGGAACGCGCCGATCGTCGTCAGCGCATCGTCGACGCGGCCAGGGAACTGTCCTCGGCCGACGGCTGGGACGCGGTGACCATCCGCAAGCTCGCCGACCGGATCGAGTACAGCCAGCCGGTGCTCTACAGCCACTTCGCGGGGAAGGCCGCCATCGTCGGCGCCGTCGCCCTGGAGGGCTGCGTCGAACTCACCGCCGCGCTGCGCCGCGCCCACGACGCCGCGCGCACCCCGCGCGAGGTGATCGACAACATCGCCCGCGCCTATCTCGATTTCGCCGACGCCGACCCCGCCCGCTACGACGCCATGTTTGTGCTCAACACCGACCTCACCTTCGGCCTGGACGCCCCTCAGCCGCTGCGCGACGCCTTCGCCGCGCTGGAGGCGATGTTCCGCGGCACCGCCGAGGGCGACGAACTCGGCGCCCGCACCGAGGACGCCTGGAGCGCCCTGCACGGCCTGGTCACCCTCGACCGCAGCGGCCGACTGCGCCCCGAACTGCGCGAACGGCGCATCGAACTGCTCGTCGACATGTGGGCCACACTGCACTGAGCCCTCAGCCGGTGACCACTGTCTCGTCGGCGGTCCCGCGCGGTCCGCGTAGGTTGGAGACAGCAACTGGATCCGTCGAGCTGGGAGGACGCCGATGGCGGAGGTCGTAGTAGTCGGCTCCGGCCCGAACGGCTTGGCCGCCGCGGTGATCGCGGCCAGGGCGGGGCTGTCGGTGCGGGTGCTCGAGGCCCAGCAACAGCCGGGCGGCGGCTCCCGCACCGCCGAACTCACCCTGCCCGGCTTCCACCACGACGTCTGCGCGGGCGCGCACCCGATGGCCCTGGCGTCCCCGTTCTTCCGCGCCTTCGATCTGGCCGCGCACGGCGTGGAACTGCTCGCGCCCACCGTCTCCTACGCCCATCCGCTCGACGGCGGCGTCGCCGGACTGGCCTGGCGCAATCTCGAATCCACGGTGGCCGATCTCGGCCGCGACGGCCCGGCCTGGCGCTCGCTGTTCGCCCCGCTGGTCGAGCACTGGCCCGACGTGGTCGAGCTGGCCATGTCGGACCTGCGGCATCCGCCGCTGCGGATTCCCACCGGCGTGCGCTTCGGGCTGCGGCTGCTGGAACAGGGATCGCCGCTGTGGAACAACCGCTTTCACGACGACATCGCGCCCGCGCTGCTGACCGGAGTGGCCGCCCACGCCATCACCGTGCCGCGCGCGCTGCCCGCCGTGGGCGCCGCGCTGCTGCTGGGCACCCTCGCGCACGCGGGCGGCTGGGCGATCCCGCGCGGGGGCAGCCAGGCGATCCCGGACGCGCTCATCACGGAACTGGAAAGCCTCGGCGGCGAGGTGGTCACCGGCCATCGCGTCGACGACTTCGCCGAACTCGCCACGGCGCGCGCGGTCCTGTTCGACACCTCACCCGCCGAATTCCTGCGCATCGCGGGCGACCGTCTGCCCGAGCGATACCGTCACCGCCTCAACCACTTCCGCTACGGCGGCGCCGCCTGCAAGGTCGATTTCGCGCTGTCGGGTCCGGTGCCGTGGGCCGCGCCCGGCGCCGACCTCGCGGGCACTCTGCACCTGGTCGGCACCCGCGCGGAGGCGATGACAGCCGAACGGCAGGTCGCCGCGGGACGATTCGCCGAGCGCCCGTACGTCCTGGCCATCCAGCCCGGCGTGGTCGACGACACCAGGGCCCCGGCCGGTCAGCACACCTTCTACACCTACGCCCACGTCCCCAACGGTTCCGATCGCGATATCAGCGAGACCGTCATCGCCCAGGTCGAGCGGTTCGCCCCCGGTTTCCGCGATCTCATCCTGGACACCCACGTGCGGCCCGCCGCGTTCATGCCCGCCCACAATGCCAACTACGTCGGCGGCGACATCTCCGCGGGCGCGATGACCCTGCGCCAGACCGCCTTCCGCCCGCTGGCCCGCTGGAACCCCTACGCCACCCCGATTCCCGGCAGCTACCTGTGCTCGTCGTCGACTCCGCCCGGTCCCGGCGTGCACGGGATGTGCGGCCTGCACGCCGCCGGGCACATGCTGCGCACCAGGTTCGGGGTCCGCACCGACCCGCTGGACCTGCTGCGCGGCGCGTCCCCGTCCTACCGCCGCACCGGCTGATCGCGGCCCGCCCCCGATCCGAACGCGCTCGCGCTGATCAGGCCAGGTCGGGGTGGCTGCCCGGCCGGATCATGTCCGGCTCCAGGTAGACCGTGCCGGTATTCGGCGCCACCTGGTGGATCCGCTCGTCGGCGGCGTCGATGGCGGCGCCGACTTCGGCGATATCGAGCCCCGGCCGCAGGGCGATCTTGGCGTTGACCAGCACATCGCTGGGCCCGAGGTACTGGGTCTGCATCCGGATGACCCGCACGATCCTCGGGTCCGCGAGCAGCGCGGCGCGGATCGCCTCGTTCTCGGTGGCCGTCACGCCCTCACCGATGAGCAGGCTCTTGGTCTCGATGATCAGCACGATGGCATTGCAGCCCAGCAGCAGACCGATGCACAGGGTGCCCACGCCGTCCCACACCGGATTGTCGGTGAGCATCGTCAAGCCGACCCCGCACAGCGCGAACACCAGACCCAGCAGCGCGCCCGCGTCCTCGAGCAGCACCACCGGCAGTTCCGGATTGCGGGTGTGGCGGATGAAATGCCACCACGAGTGCTTGCCCTTGAGCGGGGCCGACTGTTTGCGCGCGGTCCGGAAACTGGCGCCCTCCAGCACCATCGACACCAGCAGGATCACGATCGCCACCGTCGGCGATTCCAACTGCTCCGGGAAACGGATCTTGTGGATGGCCTCGTTCACCGCGAACAGGCAGCCCATGGTGAACAGCACCAGCGCCACCACGAACGAATAGAAGTACCTGTTGCGCGAATACCCGAACGGGTGCAGCGCGTCGGCGGGCTGACCCGCCCGCTTGCGCCCCACCAGCAGCAGCGCCTCGTTGCCGGTGTCGGCCACCGAGTGCACCGCCTCGGCCAGCATCGACGACGAACCGGTGATGAACGCCCCGACGAACTTCGCGATCATGATCCCGGTGTTCGCCCCGAGCGCCGCGAGAATCGCGATCGCGCTGTCTTCGCCCTCGGCCGCCATACCCGGCGACGCTACCCGCCGACCCACGCCCGCCCGCCTACCTCAGGCGCTGTGTCGACCGATCGCAGTTCTCGGTTAAGGGCCGAGAACCGCGGCGCCAGCCGCAAATGTCACTGCGTCCGGTAGAGGTCCGGCTCCAGGTAGATCAGGCGGGCGGTCGGGACCGCCGTGCGCACCCGCATCTCCGCCGCGTCGATCGCCTCGGCCACCCCGGCGATGTCCAGCCCCGGCGCGATCGCCACCTTGGCCGCCACCAGCATCTCCTCCGGCCCCAGGTACTCCGACTTCAGGTGGATCACCGAGGTGATCAGCGTGCCGTCGACCAGGTTGTCGCGGATGGCGCGGTCCTGTTCCGGGGTGGCGCCCTCGCCGATGAGCAGGCTCTTCATCTCCACGATCAGCACGATCGCGATGAGGCCGAGCAGCACACCGATGGCCAGGGTGCCGATGCCGTCGTAGATGGGGTCGTCGGTGACCACGGTCAGGCCGACGGCGGCGAAGGCGATGACCAGACCGATCAGCGCGCCGGTGTCCTCGAGCAGCACCACCGGCAGCTCGGGACTGCGCGAGTTGCGGATGAACCGCCACCAGCTCGCGGAACCCTTGAGCGGCTTGGACTCCCGCACCGCGGTGAGGAAACTGAAGGTCTCCAGGCCGATCGCGATACCGAGGATGACGATCGCCACGATCGGCTGACTCAGTTCTTCGGGATGCTGGATCTTGTGGATGCCCTCGTAGATCGCGTACACCGAGCCGAGGGTGAACAGCACCAGCGCCACGACGAAGGAATAGAAGTACCGGTTGCGTCCGTAGCCGAACTGGTGCAGTTCGTCGGCGTCCTTGGCCGCGGCGCGCTGCCCGAACAGCAGCAGACCCTGGTTGGCCGTATCGGCCACCGAGTGCACCGCCTCGGCCATCATCGACGCCGATCCGGTGATCGCCGCGCCGACGAACTTCGACACCGCGATCCCCGCGTTGGCCGTCAACGCGGCGATGATCGCCTTCTTACCACCACCAGCCGACATTTCCGCCCGCCCTTCCGCTCCGCTGAACACGTTCGTGCCCGCAACAGCCTAGGCGGCGCGCGGCGATCCGCGCGCTCCGGCTCAGTGGCCGGTGCCCACGCAGGCGTTGAACAGCTGGGCGGGTCCGCGCACCGCGCGAGCGCGGATGTCGGTGTCGGCGGCCGAGATCCAGGCCGCGCTGCCCCGCTCGACGGTGAGCGTGCGCCCGTTCTGGGAGAGTTCGACGGTGCCCGCGGTGCACAGCACGATGCCGGGACCGGCGTCGGCGAGCATCACCGCGTCACCGTCGGCGGGCAGATCGAAGCGGCACAGCGCGAATTCCGGTGCGGGCGTGCGATACCGCACCCCACCGTCGGGGCCCGGCTCCGGCTCGATCACCGGCAGGTCCACGGGCTCGAAATCCAGGACCCGCAGCAGTTCCGGCACGTCGACGTGCTTGGGGGTGAGTCCGCCGCGCAGCACATTGTCGGAGTTGGCCATGATCTCCACGCCGACCCCGCGCAGGTAGGCGTGCAGGTTCCCGGCGTCGAGGAACAGGCCCTGGCCGGGTTCGAGGGTGAGCCGGTTGAGCAGCAGCGCGGCCAGCACACCCGCGTCGCCGGGATATACCTCGGCCAGCTCCAGCGCCGTGCGCACCTCGGCCGCGAACGGTCGCGGACCCCGCACCGACAGATAGCGCACACAGCCCTCGAGCACCGCGGGCAGCAGCGTCGACAGCGCCGCGGCGGGCAGGGTGATCCAGGTGGTGAACAGGGTGCGCAGCCCGGCCGAATCGGGCTGGGCGGCGAGCAGTTCGGCGTAGACCGACAGGCCGGGCACGTCGAGCGCGCGCAGCAGGTCGACGGTGCGGCGCGGATCGCGGAACCCGGCCAGCGCCTCGAAGCGGTCCAGCGCGACGACCAGTTCCGGTTTGTGGCTGTCGTCGCGGTAGTTGCGCATGGGCGAGTCCAACGGCACGCCGGTGCGGTTCTCCCGCTCGAACCCGGCTTTGGCCTGCGCCGAGCTGGGGTGGGCCTGTAGCGACAGCGGTTCCTCGGCGGCCAGGATCTTCAGCAGGAACGGCAGCCGGGTGCCGAAGGTGTCCGCGGCCGGGCCGAGTTCGCGGATCGGGTCGGCCGAGACCACCTCGAGCAGCGAGTGCTTGCCGTCGACGGTCTTGACGTGGGCGGGGTCGGCCGGGTGCGCCCCGAACCAGAGTTCGGCCTCGGGATGGGCCGAGGGCACCGGGCGGCCGCACAGCTGAGCGAGCGCGGTGCGCGATCCCCAAGCGTAAGAACGCAGCGCACCAACGAGTTCCTGCACTAGTAGCGTCCCCCGTCGTGGAATCGGTCCGGGTCGGGCGCGGTCGCGCCGCGCGCCTCCAGGAGTCGGAGATAGGCCGCCGCCATGTCCAGGCGTAGTGCCAGCACGGCCAGCTGCTCGATCTCGCTGCCGTGCCCGCCGCCCGCCGCGGAGGTGGCCGCGGCGCTCTCCGGGGTCGGGGTCTTGCCGGGCTCGGCGAGATGGGACTGCAGCACGTCGACATCGGCGTGCACCAGATCAGCGTCGACCAGGCCAGCGCCAGCGCCGTCGAAGACCGCCAGTTTGCGGCGCGCGGCGGCCTGGTCGGGGTGCACGCTCAGCGCGAGGACGCGCACCCGGTCGACCGGGGCGGGTCCGTCGAGTTCCTCGTCGTGGAACAGCGGATCGAAGCCGGGCGCGGTGCTGCCCGCGGCCTCGGTGAGCCTGCCGATCGAGGCGACGGCGTCGGCCAGGTCGGCGGCCGCGGCCAGTGTGCCCGCCGACTGCAACAGCACCTCGGCGCCGTGCCCGGCCAGCTCGACGGCGGCGGGGGAGTCACCGGCCAGCACGACGCCGACCCCGTGCATCCGCGCGGCCAGCGTCTTGGCCGGATTGTGGAAGACCTCGTTGTGCGGGCCGTCGCGCAGCGCCTCGGCGTCGAGCATGTCGGCCAGTTCGGTGAGATCGGGCGTGGCGGGCACGCTGCGTTGGGCGTCGACGGCGCGCAGCACCGCGATGCCGATCGCGAGGAAACGCAGCAGGCGGTTGTGACCGAGCACCGGAACCCGCGGTTCCAGCACGATCGCGCGACCGGCGGCGACCGCGCGCAGCGGTCCCTCGTTGGGCGCGGCCACGATCACCTCGGCGCTGCGGCGCAGGGCGCGGTCCACGGCGTCGATCAGACGCGGGTCGCCCGCGTCGTCACCCGCGACGAGCACCACGTCGAGCGGACCCACCCAGGGCGGCAGCGCGGTGACCGACACGATCGGCAGCCCGGCCCGGTCGCCCAGGGTGGCCACCAGCAGGCCAGCGGCCCTGGCGGCCCGGCCCGACCCGGTGACCAGCACCAGGCTGCGCGGACGCAGATCGGCCAGGCGTTCGGTGAGCGCGGTCTCGGCGACCGCGGCCGCCGTCGCCCGCACCTGGGCGCCGCCCGAGGCCGCCGAGCGCAGGGCACCGCCGGTGTCGGCCGCCTCCAGCGATGCGGCATCGTCGAGGTCGAATACCGGTGTTCCAGCGATCATCGCCGAGTCCACCTCCCCTCATCGCACCGTGTCGTCTGTGATTCCACTATTCCAGTCAGGCGCGGACGATGGTGAGATTCCCGGGACCGACCATGCGATTCCACCTGCACTGGTTTCATCTTCCCGCATCAAGCGCGGACGATGCCCAGGATCTCGGTCACGATGGCGTTTACTTCGGCCTGCGATCCGGCCTCGACATTGAGCCGCAGCAGCGGTTCGGTGTTCGACGCGCGCAGATTGAACCAGGCGTGCCCGCCCAGGTCGACGGTCACGCCGTCGAGCCGGTCCACCGATTCGGTGCGGTCGGCGAAGGCGGCCAGCACGGCCTCGGTGCGCTCAGCGGCGTCGGCGACGGTGGAGTTGATCTCCCCGGAGGCCGCGTAGACGTCGTAGGCGGCCATCAGCTCCGAGACCGGACGCTGCCCCTCGCCGAGGGCGGCCAACACGTGCAGCGCGGCCAGCATGCCCGAGTCGGCACCCCAGAAGTCGCGGAAGTAGTAGTGCGCGGAGTGCTCACCGCCGAAGACCGCGCCGGTGGCCGCCATCTCCTGCTTGATGAACGAGTGTCCGACGCGGGTGCGCACCGGCTTGCCGCCCAGTTCCTCGACCAGCTCGGGCACCGCGCGCGAGGTGATCAGATTGTGGATGACGGTGGCGCCGGGCTCCTTGGCCAGCTCGCGCTGGGCCACCAGCGCGGTGATCGCCGAGGGCGAGACCGGCTCGCCGCGCTCGTCGACCACGAAGCAGCGGTCGGCGTCGCCGTCGAAGGCCAGGCCGATGTCGGCGCCGCTGCTGCGCACCAGCGCCTGCAGGTCGACGAGGTTCTTCGGGTCGAGGGGGTTGGCCTCGTGGTTGGGGAAGGAACCGTCGAGCTCGAAGTACAGCGGCACGATGGTGACCGGGCCCAGGGTGCCCAGCACGGCCGGGACGGTGTGGCCGCCCATGCCGTTGCCCGCGTCCACGGCGATGGTCAGCGGGCGGATGTCGTCGAGATCGACCAGTTCGCGCAGGAAGCTCGCGTAGTCGGCCAGCAGATCGGTGCTGGTGGCGGTGCCGGGGGCGCCGTCGTAGGCGGGCACGCCCGCGACGACCTCGGCGGCGATGGTGGCCAGCCCGGTGTCCTGACCCACCGGCAGCGCGTTGGCGCGGCACAGCTTGATGCCGTTGTAGCGGGCCGGGTTGTGACTGGCGGTGAACATCGCGCCGGGACAGCCGAGCTTGCCGGAGGCGAAGTAGAGCTGGTCGGTGGAGGCCAGGCCGATGTGCACCACATCCAGGCCCTGGGCCAGCACGCCGTCGGCGAAGGCCCGCGACAGCTCCGGCGACGACTCGCGCATGTCGTGACCGATCACGATCCGGGTGGCGCCCTCGGCGCGCATCAGCCGGGCGAACGAGGCGCCCACATCGGCGACGAACTCCGCGTCGATCTGTTCGCCCACCACCCCGCGGACGTCATAAGCCTTGATCACGGCGTTCACGAGTTCGCCAGAGCGCGCGACAGTCGTCATGACACCTACCCTAAACGGCGCAGTGACCTGATAGTGACCAGGCACCCACCCGAGCGCATTTCGCGCGAGCCCGGCCTACGGATCGGGCAGGACGCGTAGATGCCCGCGGCGGCCGGTGCGGCCCGTGCGCGGGGGTGACGACTCGGCGTAGCCCGGCTGGTCCGGGTCGGCGGGGCGGCGGCGTAGGCCCGCCTCGCGGACGGCCTCGGCCAGGGCGGTGAGATCGTCGTCGTCGGGGGAGCTCGAGGAGAAGCCGCCTTCGTGGCGCACCAGTTCCCAGCCCTTGGGGGCGGTGATGCGGCAGGCGTGGGTTTCGCACAGATCCCAGGAGTGCGGTTCGGCGACGGTGGCCAGCGGTCCGACGACGGCGGTCGAGTCGGAGTACACATACGTCAGCGTCGCTACAGCCGGGTTCTTGCAGCCGGGTCGGCAGCAACGACGCATGGGGATCACGATGTCGAGGTTAACCCTCCGGCTCGCAAAAGGGGATACGGACACGCCCTCATTCGGGTTCCGGATCGATCAGATCGGGGTCCACACCGAGGTAGGTGGCGATCTGTTGGACGAGCACCTCGCGCAGCAGTTCGACCAGATCGTCGGGGTCGGCCGCGCGCAGTTCGAGCGGTTTGCGGAACAGCACCACCCTGGCGCGGGTGGCCGCGCCGTGCCGGTCGACACCGGCGGGAATCAGCCGCGACAGCGGCACCGGGCCGTCGGCGACCACCTCGTCCGGCCAGGTGACCGAATCAGGGTGCAGCGGGCGGATTTTCGGAACATCGTCGACGGCGATGTCGAGTTTGGTGAGCCGGTCGTGCCAGCGGGTGTCCAGCGGTGCGAAGGCCTCGAGCACCAGCCGGTCGAACTTCTGCCCCCTGGTGCGCCAGGCCGGTACCGTCGGCGGGAGCATGGGGCCTCGGACACCACGGCCGCGGCGGGTCACCGATCGTGCGGTGGGCGCCGGGAAATGACGCCGGGAGCGTGCCATCGTCTTCTCCGCCTCTCTCGCGTGTACTGGGTGGTACCCGCGTCGGCGCCGAAGACCTGCGACGCGACTACTGGGCGTTCGCCCGGAGACACCGACGTACTGCGCCTGCGTGTGCTCCGGGCCAGGCCTCAGAGTCTACTTTCGAACTATTCTCTAACCGATTCCGCGCTTCAGCCTGCGGCGCTCTCGTTCCGAGAGACCTCCCCAGATGCCGAAGCGTTCGTCGTGCGCCAGTGCGTATTCCAGGCACTGGTCACGTACTTCACAGCCCATGCAGATGCGCTTGGCCTCACGCGTCGAGCCGCCCTTCTCGGGGAAGAACGCCTCGGGATCGGTCTGAGCGCACAACGCGCGTTCCTGCCACTGCTCTTCGATGGATTCGAACATCTCGTCGAAGCCCGTCACGACCAGACTCAGCCGGGGCGCCGCGACTTCGGTGACCACGTCCGGTTCCTGCCAGCTCACCTCGGCGCAGACAGCATGAGCTGCGCCTGCTGTGGAATCGGTCGGCGAGACCATATCTTCGGTCATCGTTCCGCCTCCTCACTATGTGTTAGCGCAGAATGATTCTTTCCGTCGGAGGGATTCGAATCCCGACGGCACAACACCGCGACGTCGTCTCGCGGGCTTCCCCGAACCTGTCCTCCGGCGAGCCAACACCCTCTCGCAAACGCCCCCGCGCTATGCCTTCTCGCGGTGACCGGAATGACATGTCTGTGATTAGACACGCCGCACTTACGCGTGGTCAACCCGCCGTCACCCTTCCGTTACACTCCGGACCCGCCTTTCGTGTTGATCTTGTTATGTGCTGTGGCAAATGACCAGCAACTTCCCTCTTCCTCGGCGCCGGAGCACCCCCGTGTCACCACTCACTAGGCTGTGATCTCGTGACTGCACAACACACGGTGCGCGAGCCCGAGATCGTCGTTCTGGTCGGCGGCGTCGGCGGTGCCCGGTTCCTCCAGGGCGTCCGGCGACTGCTGCCCGACGCCGACATCTCGGCGATCGTCAATGTCGGTGACGACGTGTGGATGCACGGCCTGCGGATCTGTCCCGACCTCGATACCTGCATGTACACCCTCGGTGGTGGCATCGATCCCGAGCGTGGCTGGGGCCACGCGAACGAGACCTGGCACGCCAAGGAGGAGTTGGCCAAGTACAACGCCCAGCCCGATTGGTTCGGTCTGGGCGATCGCGACATCGCCACCCATCTCATCCGCACCGAGATGCTGCGCGCCGGATACCCGCTGTCCGCGGTCACCGAGGCGCTGTGCAACCGCTGGCAGCCGGGCGTGAAGCTCATCCCGGCCACCGACGATCGGTGCGAAACCCACGTCGTCGTCAGCGATCCCGACAACTCCGGCGAACGTCGCGCGATCCACTTCCAGGAGTGGTGGGTGCGCTACCGCGCGGCGCTGCCGAGTCATGGTTTTGCCTCGATCGGTGCCGAACAAGCCTCTCCGGCACCGAATGTGACCGAAATCATAGCCTCCGCCGACGCGGTGTTGCTGGCCCCCTCCAACCCCGTCGTGAGCATCGGCGCGATCCTCGCGGTGCCCGGTATCCGGGGCGCGCTGCGCACCACCGAGGCCAAGGTCGTTGGCCTGGCGCCGGTGATCGACGGAAAGCCGTTGCGCGGCATGGCCGACCAGTGTCTGTCGGTGATCGGCGTGGAATCCACCGCCGAGGGCATCGGCCGCCACTACGGCGCCCGCTCGGCCACCGGCATCCTCGACGGCTGGCTGGTGCACTCCACCGACACCGCCGACGTGCCCGGGGTGGAGGTGCGCAGCGTGCCGCTGCTGATGAGCGATCCCGACGCGACGGCCGAAATGGCCCGCGCCGCACTGGAACTGGCGGGAGTGAAGGTATGAGCGCGCCGTCCGACCACGCCGCGGGGGAGTTGCGGATCCTGCCGGTCACCGGATTGCCGGAGTTCCGGCCGGGCGACGACATCGCCGAACACCTTGCGGCACAAGCGCCGTGGCTCGCCGACGGTGACGTCGTGGTGGTCACCAGCAAGATCGTGTCCAAGGCCGAGGGCCGCATCGTCACCGCGCCGACCGACCCCGAGGAACGCGACGCCGCCCGCCGCGTGCTGGTCGACCAGGAGGCGGTGCGGGTGCTCGCGCGCAAGGGCCGCACCCTGATCACCGAGAATCGGATCGGCATCGTACAGGCCGCCTCCGGGGTGGACGGCTCCAATGTCGCCGAGGGCGAACTGGTCCTGCTGCCCACCGACCCCGACGCCAGCGCCAAGGCGCTGCGGGCCGCGCTGGCGACCCGCCTCGGCGTGGACGTGGCGGTGGTCGTCACCGACACCATGGGCCGGGCCTGGCGCAACGGCCAGATCGACGCGGCCATCGGCGCCGCGGGCCTGCGGGTGCTGCACGACTACGCGGGCGCGGTCGACGGACAGGGCAACGAACTGTTCGTCACCCAGGTGGCGATCGCCGACGAGCTGGCCGCCGCGGCCGACCTGGTGAAGGGCAAGCTCGGCGGGGTCCCGGTGGCTGTGGTGCGCGGGCTGCCGATCGACGACGACGGTTCGAGCGCGGCGGCCCTGCTGCGCGGCGGTGTCGACGACCTGTTCTGGCTCGGGACCGCCGAGTCGATCGAGATGGGCCGCAAAGAGGCTGTGCCACTGCGTCGTTCGGTGCGCGCCTTCGCCGCCGAGCCGGTGGACCCGGAGCGGATCAGGGCCGCCGTCGCGGTCGGTCTGACCGCGCCCGCCCCGCATCACACCCACCCGGTGCGCTTCGTCTGGCTGCGTGACCCGGCCAAGCGCGCCGCGCTGCTCGAGGCGATGGCCGACAATTGGCGGGCCGATCTCACCGCCGACGGACTCGACCCCGAGCGGGTGGAGCGTCGGGTGGCGCGTGGGCGGATCCTGTTCGACGCGCCGGAGGTGATCATCCCGTTCTGCGTGCCCGACGGCGCGCACGACTACCCCGACGCGCGCCGCCAGGCCGCCGAGCGCACGATGTTCACCGTCGCGGTCGGCGCGGCCGTGCAGGGCCTGCTGGTGGCCCTGGCCGCCGACGGCCTGGGCAGCTGCTGGATCGGCTCGACGATCTTCGCCCCGGAACTCACCCGCGAGGTCCTGGATCTGCCCGCCGACTGGAACCCGTTGGGCGCCATCGCCATCGGGCATCCGCTCGAGGAACCCACGCCCCGCACCGTCGGCGCGCCCGGCTCGGGCCTGGTGGAGCTGTGAGCGCGGAGTCACTGCACGCCTCGGCCACCGAGCTGCTCACCGCGTGGAAACCCGAAGCGCGCCAGGATCATTCGCTGCGCGAGGCGATGCTCGCCTTCCTCGGCTCGGCCCCGAACGGCTGCCTGCGCGAACACGCGCCCGGCCACATCACCGCCTCGGCGATCGTGCTCTCCCACGACCGCCGCGAGGTACTGCTGACGCTGCATCCGCGCGTGGGCCGGTGGATCCAATTGGGCGGGCACTGCGAACCCGGCGACGAGACCGTCGCCGATGCCGCGCTGCGCGAGGCGGTCGAGGAATCCGGCATTCCGGACCTGGTCCTCACCCCCGGCCTCTACGCCGCGCAGGCCCATCCGATCACCTGCTCACTCGGCGTGCCGACGCGGCATCTGGACCTGCTCTTCGAGATCGTCGCCCCGCCCGGCGCGGTACCCGTCCGGAGTGCCGAATCGACGGATCTGCGCTGGTGGCCGGTGTCCGGGCTACCACCCGGCGCGGACGTTCTGCTGGTGTCATAACCGGTCTCTGACCGGACTCGAAAGACGGTCGCGCCCACCCGGGCGTGACCGTCTTTTCGTTATCTGGCCGTTGCAACTTTACAAATCTGCGGATTTGTCTAGACGCCGGACAATTCGGGCCCTATCGTCTGTGACAGAGAGTTACGCACATCACAGCTGTGAGATGTGCCTCAGAAGGAGACGACGATGTCGACCGATGCCAACACGTCCGAGCAGCGGGTCGCGCCGCCGCAGTGGCGTGATTCCAAGCGTTATCTCTGGCTGTGGGGATTGTTCGCCCCGACCGGCCTGTTCACGATCGCGATCCCGCTGATCTGGGGTCTCAACCAGCTCGGCTGGCACCGGCTGGCCGAGGTGCCGTTCTGGCTGGGCCCGGTGCTGGTCTACCTGGTGATCCCGCTGGCCGACCTGTTCTTCGGCCCCGACGGCGACAACCCGCCCGACGAGGTGATGGAGTACCTGGAGAACGACAAGTACTACCGCTATCTGACCTACCTGTACCTGCCGTTCCAGTACGCCTCGCTGATCTTCGCCTGCTACATCATCACCGCCGACAACCTGCACTGGCTCGGGTTCCCCGGCGGGGCCAATGTGGTCGACAAGATCGGCATCGCCATCAGTGTGGGCATGATCGGCGGCATCGGCATCAACACCGCGCACGAGCTCGGCCACAAGAAGGTCGACCTGGAGCGCTGGCTGGCCCGCATCGCGCTGGCCCAGTCGTTTTACGGGCACTTCTACATCGAGCACAACCGCGGCCACCACGTGCGCGTCGCGACCCCGGAGGACCCGGCCAGCTCGCGCATCGGCGAGAGCTTCTGGGCGTTCTGGCCGCGCACGGTCTGGGGCAGCCTGCGCTCGGCCTGGCATCTGGAGAAGGACCGGCTGGCGCGGCTGGACAAGAGCCCGTGGACGTGGCGCAACGACGTGCTCAACGCCTGGGCCATGTCGGTGGTGCTGTGGCTGGGCCTGATCGCGGTCTTCGGCATCGAGGTGCTGCCGTATCTGATCCTGCAGGCGGTGATCGGCTTCAGCCTGCTCGAGTCGGTGAACTACCTCGAGCACTACGGTCTGGTCCGGCAGAAGACGCCCAGCGGGCGCTACGAGCGGCCCGCGCCCACGCACAGCTGGAACAGCGACCACATCGTCACCAACATCTTCCTCTACCACCTGCAGCGCCACAGCGACCATCACGCCTACCCGACCCGGCGCTACCAGACCCTGCGCAGCTGGGACGGCGCGCCCAACCTGCCCAGCGGCTACGCCAGCATGATCCTGATCGGCTATTTCCCGCCCATCTGGCGCCGGGTCATGGACAAGCGGGTGCTGGCGCACTACGACGGTGACGTCACGCGCGCGAACATCGAACCCAAGCATCGCGACAAGGTGCTGGCGCGGTACGGAACGGAGAATCCCGCATGAGTTCTTATCGGTGCCCGGTCTGTGATTATGTCTACGACGAAACGAAAGGTGCCCCGCGCGAAGGTTTTCCGGCAGGCACGCCATGGGCCTCGGTGCCCGACGACTGGTGCTGTCCGGACTGCGGGGTCCGGGAGAAGATCGACTTCGAGGCAGTAGGAGTTCCGCAGTGACCCCGTACAAGCTCTACCAGTGTGCCCAGTGTGGTTTCGAGTACGACGAGGCGCAGGGCTGGCCCGACGACGGCATCGCCCCCGGCACCCGCTGGGACGACATCCCCGAGGACTGGACCTGCCCGGACTGCGGCGCCCGCAAATCCGACTTCTTCATGGTCGAGATCGAACGTTCGTGAACGTGGCGGGAACGCCGCGCGCGGGTCAGCGCGTCCCGTACCAGGAGGCGCCGCGCGAACTGCTGCGCACCTCGGTGCTGGACGGCATGCGCGACCTGCTCACCGAACGGGACTGGTCCAAGATCACCCTCGGTGACGTCGCGGCGCGGGCCGGAGTCAGCAGGCAGACGCTCTACAACGAGTTCGGCTCGCGCTCCGGCCTGTCCCAGTCCTACGCCCTGCGGCTGGCCGACGAACTCGTCGACCACGTCCGCGAGGCGCTCGACGCCCACGTCGGCGACGCCCGCGCCGCCATCCGGGTCGGCATGACCGGCTTCTTCCTGGCCGCGGGCGCCGACCCGCTGGTGCGTTCGCTGCTGGCCGGGGAGATGAAGCCGGACCTGCTGCGCCTGATCACCCTGGACGCGGGCCCGCTGCTCGAACACGCCACCGCGCGGCTGGCCGAGGTCTTCCAGCACAGCTGGGTCGACGCCACCGACACCGAGGCCGACGTGCTCGCGCACGCGCTGGTGCGCATCGCCCTCAGCTACATTCCCAATCCGCCGGTCCCCGAGCGCGACGCCCCCGCCGAGATGAGCGCGCTGCTGGGTCCCTACGTGGAGGCGATCGTGCAGGTACGCGGCATCCGGGACCCAAACGGTGAGCGGAATCACTGAGACATCTCACGGGCTCTGATTCGCCACTGTGTAACCGTCACCACGTTTAGGAAGCTGCGGCTGTGTAACGCGCCTACGGTCTGTCACTATTTCACTCGGTCGGCGAATGGTCTTTTTTACAGCGGAGCGGGTGTGCAAACGGTTGGCAAACCGGGGGGTTTTCGTGATCCCAAACGGTATCTCTGGGCTCTAGGGTTGATCGCTCCGGCGTGCGCGCTGTTGCCTTCCCAGCTCGTGTACCGCACCGGTGCCGAGGTGTTCTGGTGGATCGGGCCGGTCATCGTGCTCATCGCCATTCCGGTGCTGGACTGGATCGTGGGCGAGGACGGCAACAATCCGCGCGACGAGGACTACGAGGCGCTCTCCGCCGACCGGTACTACCGGTGGTGCACCTACCTGTTCCTGCCGATCCAGCTGATCGGTCTCGGCATCGCCTGCGCGATGTGGGCCGGGGACGATCTCGACGTCGTCGACAAGCTCGGTCTGGCCGCCACGGTCGGTTTCGTGAGCGGCATCGGCATCAACGCGGCCCACGAATTGGGGCATCGCGTGGAGCGTGCTGAAAGATTGCTGTCGAAGATCGCGCTCGCCCAGTCGGCCTACGGGCACTTCTTCGTCGAGCACAATCGGGGCCATCACGCCCGGGTCGCCACGCCGGAGGACCCGGCCAGCGCGCGGCTGGGGGAGTCGCTGTGGGAGTTCTTGCCGCGCAGCGTGATCGGTGGCTTCCGCTCGGCGGTCGAACTCGAGGGCGCGCGCCTGCGCAGACAGCGCCGCCGCTGGTGGAGCCCGCGCAACAACATCCTGCAGGCGTGGGCGATGAGCGCGGTGCTGTTCGGTTCGCTGACGCTGGCCTTCGGTCCGTCGATCCTGCCGTGGCTGGCGCTGCAGGCCGTCGTCGGTGTGGGTCTGCTCGAGACCGTGAACTACGTCGAGCACTACGGACTGCTGCGCGCCCGCAAGCCCAACGGCCGCTGGGAACGCTGCTCCCCGCGCGACAGCTGGAACTCCGATCGCCTGGTCACCAACATCTTCCTGTTCCATCTGCAGCGCCACAGCGACCACCACGCCAACCCCGGCAGGCGCTACCAGACGCTGCGCAGCACCAGTGAATCGCCGCAGCTGCCCGCGGGCTACGCCACGATGATCCTGCTCGCCGCCGTCCCGCCGCTGTGGCGGGCGGTGATGGACCCCAAGGTGGCCGCCCACTACGGCGGCGACCTGACCCTGGCCAATGTCGCGCCCACCAAGCCGCGGCGTTTGCTGGCCCGATACCGCGCCGCGGCCTGACCGGCGCCCGCACGGGACCGGGGAACAGGCACGCGGTCAGGCGGTAGCCTTGCCTCGGTACTGACTACCAGGAGAGGCTGATGACGACCTCAGAACTTCCCGCGCGCACCGAGCTCACCGCTGACGTCCGCAACGGCATCGATTACAAGGTGGCAGATCTCTCGTTGGCCGAATTCGGCCGCAAGGAGATCCGCCTCGCCGAGCACGAGATGCCCGGCCTGATGGCGCTGCGCCGCGAATACCACGATGTGCAGCCGTTGCAGGGTGCCCGGATCTCGGGTTCGCTGCACATGACGGTGCAGACCGCCGTCCTGATCGAAACGCTCGTCGCGCTGGGCGCGGACGTGCGCTGGGCCTCGTGCAACATCTTCTCCACCCAGGACCACGCCGCGGCCGCGGTCGTCGTCGGCCCGCACGGCACCGTCGACGCGCCCGAGGGCACTCCTGTCTTCGCCTGGAAGGGCGAGACCCTGGAGGAGTACTGGTGGGCGGCCGAGCAGATGCTCACCTGGCCGAACGAGCCCGCCAACATGATCCTCGACGACGGTGGCGACGCGACCATGCTGGTGCTGCGCGGCGCGCAGTTCGAGCAGTCCGGTGTGGTGCCGCCCGCCGACGAGGAGCACTCGGCCGAGTACACGGTCTTCCTGAACCTGCTGCGTGAGCGGTTCGAGACCGACAAGGGCAAGTGGTCGGCGATCGCGGAGTCGGTCAAGGGCGTCACCGAGGAGACCACCACCGGCGTGCTGCGGCTCTACCAGTTCGCCGCGGCGGGCGAGCTGGTGTTCCCGGCGATCAACGTCAACGACTCGGTCACCAAGTCCAAGTTCGACAACAAGTACGGCACCCGCCACTCGCTCATCGACGGCATCAACCGGGGCACCGATGTGCTCATCGGTGGCAAGAAGGTGCTGATCTGCGGCTACGGCGATGTCGGCAAGGGCTGCGCGGAGTCGCTGGCGGGCCAGGGCGCGCGCGTGCAGGTCACCGAGATCGACCCGATCAACGCGCTGCAGGCGCTGATGGACGGCTACGACGTGGTCACCGTCGAGCAGGCGATCGGCGAGGCCGACATCGTCATCACCTCGACCGGTAACAAGGACATCATCACCCTGGACCACATCCGGGCGATGAAGGACCACGCGATCCTGGGCAACATCGGCCACTTCGACAACGAGATCGACATGGCCGCGCTGGAGCGTTCGGGCGCGACCCGGGTCAACATCAAGCCGCAGGTCGACGAGTGGACCTTCGGTGACACGGGCAAGTCGCTGGTCGTGCTGTCGGAGGGCCGTCTGCTCAACCTGGGCAACGCCACCGGCCACCCCTCGTTCGTGATGTCGAACAGCTTCTCCAACCAGGTCATCGCGCAGATCGAGCTGTGGACCAAGCCGGAGCAGTACGACAACGAGGTCTACCGCCTGCCCAAGCACCTCGACGAGAAGGTCGCCAAGATCCACGTCGAGGCCCTGGGCGGCACGCTGACCAAGCTCACCAAGGACCAGGCCGAGTACATCGGCGTGGACGTGGAGGGCCCGTACAAGCCCGAGCACTACCGCTACTGAGTTATCGGAGCGCTGGCGCGCTCGAGTTCGCGGCCCCTTGCGTCCCGCCGATCAGGCACCGTTGCTTGCTCCTTCGTCGCCTACACAACGGCACCTGATCGGCGGGACGGCCGCGAACAGGCCGACTTCGTCGGCCTGCCCCTCCTCGAGGTCGGGGTATGCGCGGGGCGGCTGCCGGGTAGTCTCACCGTTCATGGGCGTACTGATTGCGGTCGAAGGGCTCGACGGGGCCGGTAAACGGACGCTGATCGACGGGCTGGTCGCCGAGCTGTCGGCGAAGGGCCTGCGGGTCGGCAGCCTGGCCTTCCCGCAGTACGGCCGGTCGGTGCACGCCGACCTGGCCGCCGAGGCGCTGCGCGGCGGCAACGGCGACCTGGCGGGCTCGATCAACGCCATGGCCATCCTGTTCGCGCTGGACCGCTCGGCCGCCTCGGCGGAGCTGTCGAACCTGTTGGACGCCAACGACATCGTCGTCCTGGACCGCTGGGTGGCCTCCAACGCCGCCTATTCGGCCGCCCGCGCCGACCAGGACGCCGACGGCGAAATCGTCGCGTGGGTCGGCGATCTGGAGTTCGGCAGGCTGGCCCTGCCCCCGGCCGACCTCACCGTGCTGCTCGACGTGCCCATCGAGGTCGCCGCCGAACGTGCCCGTCGCCGTGGTGAACTCGACGACGCCCGCGCCCTGGACGCCTACGAACGCGACGGCGGCCTGCAGCGGCGCACCGGCGCGGTCTATCGTGAGCTGGCCGACCGCGATTGGTACGGCCGGTGGTGGACATACCGATCCGATGACGACAGGCCCGCACTGCTCACCCTCTGCACGGAAATCTTTGCCGGATAAGGTTGGATACGGCGACGGGTTCACACCATTAATGGCGTGGCGGCCCGATCCTGGCCTGGGAGATGACAACATAGGACTATGAAGCCCAAGATTCTGGTCGTCGACGACGATATGGCACTCGCTGAGATGCTGACCATCGTCTTGCGCGGGGAAGGGTTCGACCCGCACGTGGTCGGCGACGGCACGCAGGCCCTGTCGGCGGTGCGGGAGATCCGCCCCGACCTGGTGTTGCTGGACCTGATGCTGCCCGGCATGAACGGCATCGACGTATGCCGCGTGCTACGGGCCGATTCCGGTGTCCCGATCGTGATGCTCACCGCCAAGACCGACACGGTCGACGTGGTGCTCGGTCTGGAGTCCGGCGCCGACGATTACATCGTCAAGCCGTTCAAGCCGAAGGAACTCGTCGCCCGCGTGCGCGCGCGTCTGCGTCGCACCGAGGACGAGCCCGCCGAGCTGCTCTCCATCGCCGACATCGTCATCGACGTGCCCGCGCACAAGGTGACCCGCGGCGGCGCGCAGATCTCGCTCACCCCGCTCGAGTTCGACCTGCTGGTCGCGCTGGCGCGCAAGCCGCGTCAGGTGTTCACCCGCGAGGTCCTGCTCGAACAGGTGTGGGGATACCGGCACGCCGCCGACACCCGCCTGGTGAACGTGCACGTGCAGCGACTACGCGCCAAGGTCGAGAAGGACCCGGAGAACCCGGAGATCGTGCTGACCGTCCGCGGCGTGGGTTACAAGGCCGGACCGCCGTGATCGGTCGCTGTGAGGCGCCCCGGTGACCGAGAGTTCCCCGCCGCGCCTACCAGCGGACGATCCGGACCGGGGCGGACGGGTGCAGTCCGCCGTCGCCCAGGTGCGGCAGTGGGTGGACCCAGTGCTGGCGTGGTTCCAGACCATCGGGACCGCCCTCGGTCATCTGTGGCGACGCTCGCTGCAGCTGCGCGTCATCGTGTCCACGCTGACGCTGTCGCTGATCGTCATCACGATCCTCGGGGTCGTGCTCACCGGTCAGATCACCGACCGGCTGCTCGAGGCCAAGATCAACGCGGCCGTCGAGGAGATGGATCGTGCCCGCAGCACGATCGAGAACATGCTCTCCGGCGTGCACGACGCGAACAGCCAGCAGCAACAGCTGGCCGACGCGCGCGCGGCACTGTCGAGTCGGGGCGGGACCGGCCAGTCGACCGGTGCCGCGGGTAGCTTCGACACCGCGCTGGCCATGGTCGGCGGCACCCCGCCGCAGGAGATCACCACCGCCCTCATCACCGAGGTGCCGCCGGAACTGCGCCGCTTCGTGCAGCGCAACCAGGTCTCCTACCAGTTCACCACCGTCGCCGACCCGGACGGCTATCGCGGGCGGGCGCTGATCATCGGCAGCCCCAGCGCCGAGGTGGCGACCCTGGAGATCTACCTGATCTTCCCGCTGGCCAGCGAGGAGTCGAGCCTGTCGCTGATGCGCGGCACCATGCTCATCGGTGGTGTGGTGCTGCTGGTGCTGCTGGCCGCCATCACCGCGCTGGTGACCAGGCAGGTGGTGCTGCCGATCCGGTCGGCGGCACGGATCGCGGGCCGCTTCGCCGACGGCAGGCTCAAGGAACGCATGCTCGTGCGCGGCGAGGACGACATGGCCCGGCTGGCGCAGGCGTTCAACGAGATGGCCGAGAGTCTGTCCAACCAGATCACCCAGCTCGAGGAATTCGGCAATCTCCAACGCCGGTTCACCTCCGACGTCAGCCACGAGCTGCGCACCCCGCTGACCACGGTGCGCATGGCCGCCGACCTCATCCACGGCTCCAGCGACGATCTCGATCCGGCGCTGGCCCGCAGCTCCGAACTGCTGGTCAACGAGCTGGACCGGTTCGAGGGCCTGCTCAACGACCTGCTCGAGATCTCCCGCCACGACGCCGGTGTGGCCGAGCTGCAGGTGGAATCGTTGGACGTGCGCATGTGCGCGCGGGCGGCGATCTCCACGGTGCGGCATCTGGCCAAGGAGGCCGGGGTCGAGGTCGTCATCGATCTGCCCGAGGACCCGGTGGTCGCCGAGGTCGACCCGCGCCGCGTCGAGCGCGTGCTGCGCAATCTGCTCGCCAACGCGATCGACCACAGCGAGGGCAAACCGGTGCTCATCCGGATGCGCGGGGACGCCGAGTCCAACGCGGTCGCCACCGTGGTGCGCGACCAGGGCGTCGGCCTGCGACCGGGCGAGGAGAAGCTGGTGTTCAACCGGTTCTGGCGCTCGGACCCCTCGCGGGTGCGCCGCTCCGGTGGTACCGGCCTGGGCCTGTCGATCAGCGTCGAGGACGCCAACCTGCACGAAGGCAGGCTCGAGGCGTGGGGCGACCCGGGCGTCGGTGCCAGCTTCCGGCTGCTGTTGCCGATGGTGCGTGGTCGTAAACTCGGGCCGAGCCCGCTCGCGCTGGAGCCGATGCTGCGCAAGGTCCCCGCGCTGCCCGAGGCCGAACCCGACGAACCCGACGCGGCGATCCCCGAACCCGGCGAGCGGCCGGGCGCACCGGCCGACGGGCAGACCGACGCCGAGCCCGGCGGGCCCGACGCCGACCCGACCTCGACCGAGACCGGAGACCGACAGACATGACGAAGGCGCGTGGTGTGTTCGCGGCGGCCCTGGCCGGGCTGCTGATCCTCACGGGCTGCGCGAGTCTGCCGGAGTCCTCCGCGCCGCAGGCACTGGGCACCATCAACCGGGCCCCCACCTCGGCGGGCCCGCCGCCGCCCACCCCCGGCCGCGACCCCGACCTGCTGGTGGGCGATTTCCTCACCGCCAGCGCCGACCCGGCCAACCGACACGGCGCGGCCCGGCAGTACATGACGACCGAGACCGCCAGCGAGTGGAACGACGAGGCGAGCATCACCATCGTCGACCGGCCCGACATCCTGCGCGAATCGCGGTCGGCGGACAAGGCCGGGTACGTCATCCGCGCCCGCAAGGTCGGTGAGCTCGGCAGCGACGGCAGCTATCGCGCCGTCGAGGGCATCCTCGAGAACAAGATCGAGATGAGCAAGCTCGAGGGGGAGTGGCGCATCACCGACCTGCCCGACGGCGTGGTCACCGATTCGAACTCCTTCGACAAGTCCTACCGCCGCTACGTGCTCAACTACATCGAACCGGGCAACTCCGCGCTGGTCCCGGACCCGCGCTGGCTCTCGGCCTCGCGCGGCGAACTCACCGAGCGGCTGATCGGCCTGCTCGGCGCGGGCCCGCAGGCCGCGATCGCCCCGGTGGTGCGCAACGAGCTCGCCCCACCGGTGGCGGTGAAGGGCCCGATCACCAAGGCCGACAACGAACCGGGCGAGGTCGGCGTCGGCATCGGCGGGGTGCGCGTCGACTTCAGCGGGGTCGGCAATCTGGGCCAGCGGGAACGCGAACTGTTCGCGGCCCAGGTGGTGATGACCCTCGCGGGCGCCGACATCCTCGGCCCGTACGTGCTGCTGGCCGACGGCAAACCCCTCGACGAGCGATTCCCCGACGGCTGGTCGGTCGCCGATGTCGACCAGTACAGCGCCAGCGCGCCCGGGCAGAGCCGGGTCGGGCTGCACGCGGTGCGCAACGGCACCCTCGTGCAGGTGACGCCCGACGGCATCATCACCCCGAGCGGTTCCTTCGGGGAGGCCACCAACCTGCAGTCGGTCGGCATCTCCGCCGACGGCCAGTTCGTCGCCGCGGTCGCCGACACCGGCAGGCCCGAGTCCGAACCGGGCCGCACCCTGCTGATCGGCAACTACGGCGCCAAGGCGTTCGGCGTGGCCGAGGGCATGAGCATCGCGCGGCCGTCCTGGACCGCCGACGGCGGCGCGGCCTGGACGGTGATCGACGGCGAGCGGGTCATCCGCGCGGTCACCGATCGCGCCACCGGCAATGTCTCGGTGGAACCGGTGGAGACCGCGGGGCTGCTCGAGGGCACCGGCGCGCCGCGACTGCCGATCACCGAGGTCGCGATCTCGCGCACGGGGGTGCGGGCGGCGCTGATCGCCGACGGCAAGGTCTACGTGGCGGTCGTCGAGCGCCGCCCCGACGGCAAGTACGCGCTGACCTCCCCGGTCCCCGTGGCGGTCGGCCTGAGCACCAAGGTGGTCTCGCTGAGCTGGATCACCGGCGACACCCTCATGGTGGCCCGTGAGGGCAATGTCGACCCGGTGCTCACCGTCTCCATCGACGGCTCCCAGCTCACCCCGATGACACCGCAGAACCTCACCCCGCCGGTCCGGGTGGTGACCGCGGCGCCCACCACCCAGTACGTCGCGGACTCGCGCGCGGTGCTGCAACTGCAGACCGCCGACCCCGCCCGCAACGACCGCTTCTGGCGCGAGGTGCCCGGCCTCACCGGCGACAACGTCGTCCCCGTGCTGCCCAACTGAAACCTGTCGGACCCCACGGTCATACTCGCTCGCTATGAGAGCGCTGCTGGATTTGGTGTTGCCCGCCTGCTGCGGCGGCTGCGGTCTGCCGGGGTCGTCCTGGTGCGTCGACTGCGCGGCCACCCTCGCTCGCGCGCCGGTGCGGGTCCGACCACGCACCGACCCCGGTGTGCCGTGCTGGACCCTCGGCCCGTACGCGGGGCCGGGGCGGCGCGCGGTACTGGCCGCCAAGGAGCGTGGTCGCCGCGATCTGGCCGAACCCCTCGGCGCGGCGCTGGCCCACGCCCTGGCCCGGCTGCGCGCCCCGGACCGACCCCTGATCCTCGTGCCCGCCCCCACCAGAGCCGCCGCCGCCCGGCGTCGTGGCGGCGATCCGGTGGCCCGCGCGACGGCGGTCGCGGCGGGTTGGCTCATCGATTGCCGGAGCGTGCCGCTGCTGCGGTTCGGGCGTGGTGTGCGTGACTCGGTCGGTTTGACCCGGCAGGAACGGGCACACAATCTGTACGGCCGGATCATCGCCGCTCCGGTCGCCGCCCCAGCAGCCCCGATCGGCGCGAATGCCGAGGTAGTTCTGGTCGACGACGTGTTGACCACCGGGGCCACCGCCCGCGAGTCGGTGCGCGTTCTTGGCCGAATCGGGGTAGTTCCGCGTGCCGTTTTGGTGACGTGTGCGGCTTGACGGGGCGAAATTTGCGTGAACAGTGGCGCGCTTGCTCATGTCGGACTAGCGTCGCGATCACACACCGATCCACTAGCTCGGGAGGTGGGGCCGCGGAAATCTGGTGCCGGGCGATTCCCGATCGGCACAGCTCAATCTCGCCGCACACGAGCGTTTGCGTGCGGCCATTATCCGGGAGGTACGCGTGACGACTTCTGCACGGACATCAGTGCGAGATGCTGACCCTACGGCACTGCTGGACGGTGCCAACGACACGACCGGATCCGAAACCCCACACGCTGAAGTGGTGGTCTCCGGTCGCAACGTCGAAATCCCCGACCACTATCGAATTCACGTCGCGGAGAAGCTCGCTCGCCTCGAGCGCTTCGACCCGTCGATCTTCCTGTTCGATGTGGAACTCTTCCATGAACGCAACCGTCGTCAACGCAAGGCCTGTCAGCGAGTGGAGATCACCGCGCGCGGGCGTGGACCGATCGTGCGCGCCGAGGCGTGCGCCGACAGCTTCTACGCCGCGCTCGAATCGGCCACCCAGAAGATCGAGAGCAGGCTGCGCCGCGCCAAGGACAAGCGGCGCGTCGTGCACTACGGCGACAAGACGCCGGTCTCGGTCGCGCAGGCCACCGCGACGCTGGTGGACGATTCCCTGTTCACCGCGCCCAACGGCGCCGAGGCCCATGCCCACGGCGAGGATGTCGAGGACCAGACCGGTCCCGGACACATCGTCCGCACCAAGGTGCACGCCGCGACGCCGATGTCGGTCGACGACGCGCTCTACCAGATGGAGCTGGTGGGGCACGACTTCTTCCTGTTCCACGACCGTGAGACCGACCGTCCCTCGGTCGTCTACCGCAGACACGCCTTCGACTACGGCCTGATCCGGCTGGCCTAGGTTCGACGCGCGATTCCGGGCACCCGTCACCGCGGGTGCCTGGTCCGTGTTCAGCCGAAGGTCTCGTAGTGCACGGCCTCGGTGAGCGCGCGGCCGCATCGCCAGCCGAATCGTTCCAGGTCGGGTACCCGCTGGAACTCCCGCACCGGCCCCACGCACAGCCACGCCACCGGCCTGATCCCGGCGGGCAGCGCGACCAGCTCGGCCAGGAATTCCGGATCGTAGAACGACACCCAGCCCACGCCCACCCGCTCGGCGGTCGCCGCCAGCCACAGATTCTGGATCGCGAGCACGGTCGAGTACACCCCGGTCTCGGGCACGGTCGCCCGGCCCAGCACCTGCGGTCCGCCGCGCCGGTCGTCGTGGGTGACCACGATGCCGGTGCCGCTCTCGACGACGCCCTCGATCTTGATCGGGTCGAAGGTCTCGGCCCGCTCGGCGGGCAGCGCGTCGCGGAACTCGACCCGCTTGTCGGCGACGTGATCGGCGAAGCGCCGCAGGGTCTCGGCGCGGCGCACCACCACGAAGTCCCACGGCTGCGAATTGCCGACACTGGGCGCGCGGTGGGCGGCGTCGAGGATCCGCCAGAGCGTGTCGTCGTCCACCGGCTCCCCGGTGAACTCGGCCCGGACATCACGACGCAGACGGATCGCGTCGTAGACGCTCAGCTGATCGGCAGACACGCCGATCAGTGAACCTCGAGCCGTCAGGCCATCGACCGGCGGGCCAGCTTGCGCCCGGCGGCCAGCGCGGTGCGCAGCCCGCGGCGACGCCCGGTCACCGGGTCGACGGTGGCCACGGTGTTGCCGCCGAAGAAGCGCTCCGACTTGGTCTCCGGCGCGTCGTCGGAGGTGTGGCGCAGGTACTTGTTGGGCAGTGACAGCTTGAGGATCGTGCGCCAGGACTTGAAGTACTGCACCGGCAGCGACCCGGTGGTGTAGGGCAGGTCGTACTTGTCGGCCAGCTCGCGTACCCGCACCGCGATGTCGGCGTAGTGGTTGCTCGGCAGGTCGGGGAACAGGTGGTGCTCGATCTGGTGGCTGAGGTTGCCGGTCATGAAGTGCATGACCGGGCCGCCGGTGATGTTGGCGCTACCGAGCATCTGCCGCAGGTACCACTCACCCTGGGTCTCGTTCTCGATGTCCTCCTTGGTGAACTTCTCCGCGCCGTCGGGGAAGTGGCCGCAGAAGATCACCGCGTTGGTCCACACATTGCGCACCACGTTGGCGGCGAAGTTGGCCGTGAGGGTGGAGAAGAACGAGGGGCCGGTGAGCAGCGGGAAGATCAGGTAGTCCTTGGCGGCCTGCTTGCCGATCTTCTTGAGCACCAGCTTGCGGTCGGCGTCGAACTGCTGCCACTCCGGGGAGTCCTTGGTCCACTTCTTCTTGGCGACCTTGCCCAGCTCGAGGTGCTGGATCGCGACGCCGTACTCGAACAGCGCCTGCAGCAGGAAGTTGTAGATCGGGTTGCCCAGGTAGAACGGCATCCAACGCTGGTCGCGGGTGACGCGCAGCAGGCCGTAGCCGATGTCGTCGTCCATGCCCAGGACGTTGGTGTACTTGTGGTGCAGGAAGTTGTGGGTGATCTTCCAGTGCGCCGAGGGGCCCGCGTTGTCCCATTCCCACGAGGTGGAGTGGATCTCCGGATCGTTCATCCAGTCCCACTGCCCGTGCATGACGTTGTGCCCGATCTCCATGTTCTCGATGATCTTGGCGGTGCCGAGCAGGGCGACTCCGGCCAGCCAGGCCGGGGGCAGGAAGCTGGCGAACAGCACCGTGCGGCCGCTGATCTCCAGCGCGCGTTGTAGCCGGATGACATTGCGGATATACCGCGCGTCCGACGCACCCCGGGAGGATTCGATCTCCCGGCGGATCGCGTCGAATTCCGCACCGAGTGCTTCGACATCCGCCGCGGTGAGGTGCGCGTATTCCTTGACATCCGAGATCGCCATGGCGGTTACAGTACCGTAAGTTACGAGAGCGTAGGTTGGCGAATTCTGGCCCGGATTGTGTGATAAGTCCTATTGAAAAATCGAGATGGAGATGTTATCTCGCCCGGCCGAGTCGCTGAGCGAGCTTGTGCCGCAACGCGACCCGCTCCCCACGCGCCCGCTCACCCAGCGCCCGCTGTGCCTCGCGCAAGGCCAGCTTCTCCTGCCGCGCCCGCGCCTTGAGTGCCGTCTTGGCCTCGCGCAGCACCTCCTTCTCGTGCCGCGCCTTCACCTCGAGGGTCACCTTGGCGTCGTGCAGCGCCGAACGCAGACCGAACCGCTTGCCGGTCTCGGGATCCACCCGCAGCGCCTCCGGCAGCGTGATCCCGGCGAACTTGCGCTCCGAGGAGGTCTCCGGGGCGTCGTCGGCCGTCCGCTTCAGGAAACGGTCCGGCAGCGCCAGCTTGTGGATGGTGCGGAACGCCAGCAGATACTGCTTGCCCAGCGAACCGGTGGTGTAGGGCAGGTCGTACTTGTCGCACAGCTCGCGCACCCGCACCGCGACCTCCGGATACCGATTGCTCGGCAGATCCGGGAACAGGTGGTGCTCGATCTGGTAGCAGAGATTGCCGCTCATGAAGGCCATCACCGGACCGGCCTTGAAATTGGCGCTGCCCAGCATCTGGCGCAGATACCACTCACCCTGGGTCTCGCCGTCGAGCTGCTCGATGGTGAACTTCTCCGCGCCGTCGGGGAAGTGCCCGCAGAAGATCACCGCGTAGGCCCACAGATTGCGGATCAGATTGGCGGTGGTGTTCGCCTTCAGCGTCGACTTCCAGGCCGGGCCGGTGATCGCCGGATACAGGACGAAGTCCTTGACCACCTGACGGCCCGCCTTGCGCGCGAAGTCCTTGTTCGGCTCCGAGAGCAGCTGCGTCGGCGGCACGCCCGCCAGCTGCTTCTCGATGCTCAGATCGTGCAGCGCGATCCCCCACTCGAAGGTGGCCGCGAGCAGCAGATTCGCCGCGGGCTGCACCAGGTGCTTGGGATGCCAGGTCTCGTCACGGGTCATCCGCAGGATGCCGAAACCGAGATCCTCGTCCTTGCCCAGCACATTGGTGTAGGTGTGATGGGAGTAGTTGTGCGCCCGACGCCACTGCGCCGAGGTCCCGGTCATATCCCACTCCCAGCTGGTGGAATGGATCTCCGGATCGTTCATCCAGTCCCACTGGCCGTGGCTCACATTGTGGCCGAGCTCCATGTTCTCGATGATCTTGGCCACCGACATCAGCGCGGTGCCGCTCAGCCAGGCCCAGCGATTACGGCTGCCGAACAGGATCGCGCGGCCCGCCACCTCGAGACCGCGCTGGGCGGCGATGGTGCGACGGATGTAGCGCGCGTCGCGCTCACCGCGGGAGGTCTCCACCGAGCGGCGGATGGAGTCGAGTTCTTTCCCCAGGGTCTCGATGTCGGCCGCCGTCAAATGGGCGAAAGCCTGAATATCGGTGATGGCCACCGAGGTCCTCTCTGTCGGTCGGCGGCTGGTGCCGCGTGTTCTCGGCCCTGGCGGGCCTCGATTCTTCCCTCCCGCCGGGTACTCCTTCGTCGCACCCTCTGGTCAGTCCAGAATCGAGGCGGGCCGAGAACCGGCGGCTACGCCGCTGTTCTCGGCCCGATGTCACACGCATGGCGCACGGTAGGCCCAGCCCAGCCACTGTCGGCCGTCATCGGCCGATGCATGCTTCGAGGGTACCTGGTCACCAGCGAGAAGGGGATCGCTCAGATGTCGAGGGTGCAGTCTCCCGCCGCCGCGGAGATGCACGTCTGCACCTTGTCGCCCGGCTGACGTTCGTCGCCGTTGCGCAGGTCGCGGGCGTGTCCCGCCGAGAGGGTGACCACGCAGGTCTGGCAGATGCCCATGCGGCAGCCGAAGGGCAGTTGCACGCCCACCGACTCGCCCGCCTCGAGCAGGCTGGTGGCGCCGTCGACGGTGAGGGTGCGCCCGGTGGTGCCGAAGGTGACGGTGCCGCCCTCGCCGATGGCGGAGCGTTCCACCTCGAAGCGTTCGATGTGCAGCTTCTCGCCGATTCCGGCGGCCTTCCAGTGCGTTTCGATGGCGTCGAGCATCGGGGCGGGGCCGCACGCCCAGGTCTCGCGCTCGCGCCAGTCGGGGTAGAGCTCGTCCAGGCTGGCCAGCGAGAACAGGCCGTGGGAGTCGGTGAGCTGCAGGTGCGAGACGAAGCTGGGGTGCTTGTCGTGCAGCGCGCGCAGCTCGGCGCCGAACATCACATCGGCGTCGGTGGGGGCGGAGTGCACGTGCACCACATCGGTGACGCCGTCGCGGCGGTCCATCGTGCGCAGCATCGACATCACGGGGGTGATGCCGCTGCCCGCGGTGAGGAACAACACCTTGGCCGGGGGCGGCTCGGGGAGCACGAACCCGCCCTGGGGCGCGGCCAGGCGCACGATGGTGCCCGCGGCCACGCCGTTGACCAGATGACCGGAGAGCTTGCCCTCGGGCATGGCCTTCACGGCGATGGAGATCAGCCGCTTGCTGCCCTCACCGGTCCAGTCCGGCGGACAGGTCAGCGAGTAGGAACGCCAGTTCCAGCGGCCGTCGATCAGGATGCCGATGCCGATGTACTGGCCCGGCTGGTAGCGGAAGTCGAAGCCCCAGCCCGGCTTGATCACCAGGGTCGCCGAGTCGGCGGTCTCCTTCTGCACCTCGACGATGCGCCCGCGCAGCTCACGCGCCGACCACAGCGGGTTGGCCAGGTGCAGGTAGTCGTCGGGCAGCAAGGGGGTGGTCACCCGGGCGACCGCGCCACGCAGCACGTTCAGCTTGCCGCCGCGATCGGCGACCTGCGCGGCCGGTGCTTCGAGCCATTCCCGGAACTTGTTCATGACCATGCTTGCCGTGTTCTCCCTGTGCGCCTGGCGAGCTTCGGTGGGGCAGCTCGCTCGAGGCCAGGTTACGGCATCGTAGGTTTCCCGGCAGTGGCGCCGGGGCACGAGCGCGACGGTCAGTGGGATGTCACAGCAAATCGAGCAGGAAAGGCAGTTCCTGAGTCGCGTACCAGGCCAGCTGATGGTCCTCGGCGTCCCCGAGGACGAACTCCGCGTCGGGATCGCCCAGGTCGGCGGCGTCGATCACGTCCACGGCCTTGGCGACCTGGGGTTCGGCCTCGGCCAGGTCGACATGCACCGAGGCCACCTTGTCGTAGGTCACCGGACCGGCCAGCTTCACCACCGCGTCGTCCAGATCGGGCCGCAGTTTCGCGCCGGTGACATCGGCGGCGATCACCGCGCGCCGGTAGATCGGGCTGCCCGGGTCGGTGGCGGCGGACTCGTCGTCGGGGTCGGCGTCGCCGTCGCGTTCGGCGGCGAGCAGGCGCAGCGAAGCGCGGGCGGCCTCCTGCATCGCCACCTCGGCGAGCTCGTCGTCGTCGCCCGCGGCGTAGGCCTCGCGCAGGGCGGGGGTCACCGCGAAGGCGGTCGCGCCCAGCGGGAAGATCTCGCGCTCGTCGACCAGCGCGCGCAGCATCGGGATCGTCGCCGGGATATAGACGCGCATCTTGCCGTTCTCAGAGACAGGCACCGAGCAACTCCTCCATCGATTCGTGCACCGAGGCCGCGAGGACGTCGATGTCGGCCATGGCGTCGCGGTCGGCGTTGAGTCCGTAGAAGACCTGACCGTCGTACGAGGTGAGTCCGAAACTCAACGTCTGATTGCGCAGCAGCGGCGATACCGGATACATCTCCAGCATGCGCGCCCCACCGATGTACATGGCGGTCTGTGGTCCCGGCGCGTTGGTGATCACCAGGTTGAACGTGTTGTCGGCGAAGGTACTCGCCGCCCGCACACTCATCGCGTGCAGGCTCGCCGGAGCGAACCCGGCCAGATGCACCAGCGTGCGCGCCCGCACCCGCTTGCGCGCGCGACCCGCGGCGTCGGTGGCGTGGGAGATGTGCGACAGGCGCATCGTCGGATTCGGTTCGCCCACCGGCAGATCGATGAGGAACGAGGACACCTCGCTGGCCGGGGTCAGCTGGTTGTCACCGTCGACGTAGACCGACATCGGCACCACCGCGCGCAGATTCGTCGACTCCACCAGCGCCTCGTTGCGCGAGAGCAACCAGTTGCGCAGCGCCCCGGTCACCACCGCCAGCACGGTGTCATTGATCGAGCAGTCGAAGTGGCGCCGGATCTTGCGGTAGTCCTCGAGGTCGGTGCGCACCACGTCGAAGCGGCGGCTGCGCGAGGTGCGCGCGTTGAGCGGGCTGTCCGGGGCGCCGGAGGTGGCCGCGCGTACCGCGTTGGCCGCGGCCTGCATCGCCATCCGGGTCCCGCGGACCACGCCGAACGCGCTCGAACCGGCGTCGCGCATCACCTCGTAGGCCTCGCGTGGCTGCGCGGCCAGCTGCGAGAGCGCCCCAGCCAGCAGTTCCACGTCGGTGGGTTCGCGCGGCGCGCGCCAGGCGTCGTCGGCCAGTTCGCGGGGCAGCGGGCTGTTGTCGAGGATCACGTGCCCGATCTCGAGCGCGGTGTCACCGTCGACCAGCGCCGAATGCGACTTGGTGAACACCGCGCTGCGCCCGTCGGACAGACCCTCGATCAGATACATCTCCCACAGCGGACGGCCCTGGTCCAGCGGGCGCGAGGCCAGCCGGGCGACCAGGTCGTAGAGCTGTTCGTCGCTGCCGGGACCGGGCAGCGCGGAGCGGCGGATGTGATAGCTGATGTCGAAGCGGCTGTCCTCCACCCACACCGGCCTGCCCATGGCCAGCGGGATCTCGCGCACCTTGCGGCGGTAGCGGGGGACCAGCGGCAGCCGGGATTCCACCAGGTCGATGAGGCGTTCGTAGTCCAGGGCCGGGCCGCTGACCCCGGGCGCGGTGTTCCGCAGGATCGCTAGAGAGCCGATGTGGATCGGGTTGCTGCTCGATTCGAGCCGGTAGAACGACGCGTCCTGCGGCGTCAATCTCGTGATCACGCGCTCCGCTGCTCCTTCCGGCGCCGTATCCGCAGATCGGGCACGCGCTACATCCTACGTCACACCAGGTGAATCGCGGTGCCCGGCAATGCGGCTCGGCGGGCGCCGTGACCTGGGCCGATGACAGCGCCTGGTACACCGGGCACCGGTGCACCCTGCCGGGTACGGTGGTCTGCGGACTACCATGGCCCACAACACTGTGGCTCACCAGCCGACCCACACTTCGACCAGAGGACTGACGAGACCCGTGCCTGCGCTGACACTGACGAGGTTGCTACGGATTGGTGAAGGCCGCATGGTCAAGCGGCTGTCGAACCTCGCCGACGAGGTCATCGCGTACGGCGAGGAGATCGAACAGCTCACCGACGACGAGCTGCGCGCCAAGACCGACGAGTTCAAGCAGCGCTACACCGACGGCGAAACCCTCGACGACCTGCTGCTCGAGGCGTTCGCGGTGGCTCGGGAGGCGTCCTGGCGGGTGCTCAACCAGAAGCACTACAAGGTCCAGATCATGGGTGGCGCCTCGCTGCACCTGGGCAACATCTCGGAGATGAAGACCGGTGAGGGCAAGACCCTGACCTGTGTGCTGCCCGCGTACCTCAACGCGATCTCCGGCGAGGGCGTGCACGTCGTCACCGTCAACGACTACCTGGCCAAGCGTGACGCGGAGTGGATGGGCCGCGTGCACCGCTTCCTCGGCCTCGAGGTCGGCGTCATCCTGGGCGGCATGACCCCGGCCGAGCGTCGCGTGGCCTACCACGCCGATGTCACCTACGGCACGAACAACGAGTTCGGCTTCGACTACCTGCGCGACAACATGACCCACTCCCTGGACGATCTGGTCCAGCGCGGGCACAACTTCGCCGTGGTCGACGAGGTCGACTCCATCCTCATCGACGAGGCCCGCACCCCGCTGATCATCTCGGGCCCGGCCGATGCCTCGTCCAAGTGGTACGCCGAGTTCGCGCGCATCGCGCCGCTGCTGAAGAAGGACGTCCACTACGAGGTGGACATCAAGAAGCGCACCATCGGTGTGCACGAGGCGGGCGTGGAGTTCGTCGAGGACCAGCTCGGCATCGACAACCTCTACGAGGCCGCCAACTCGCCGCTGGTGAGCTACCTGAACAACGCCATCAAGGCCAAGGAGCTCTACACCCGCGACAAGGACTACATCGTCCGCGACGGTGAGGTCATCATCGTCGACGAGTTCACCGGCCGCATCCTGGTCGGGCGCCGCTACAACGAGGGCATGCACCAGGCGATCGAGGCCAAGGAGAAGGTCGAGATCCAGCCGGAGAACCAGACCCTGGCCACGATCACCCTGCAGAACTACTTCCGCCTCTACAACAAGCTCTCCGGCATGACCGGTACGGCCGAGACCGAGGCCGCCGAGCTGCACTCGATCTACTCGCTCGGTGTCGTCCCGATCCCGACCAACAAGCCGATGGTCCGCAAGGACCAGGCCGACCTGATCTACAAGTCGGAAGAGGCCAAGTTCAACGCCGTCGTCGACGACGTGGTCGAGCGTCACGAGAAGGGCCAGCCGGTCCTGATCGGTACCACCAGCGTCGAGCGCTCGGAGTACCTGTCCAAGCAGTTCACCAAGCGCGGCGTGGCCCACTCGGTGCTCAACGCGAAGTTCCACGAGCAGGAAGCCCAGATCATCGCCGAGGCCGGTCGGCCCGGCGCGGTCACCGTCGCCACCAACATGGCCGGTCGTGGTACCGACATCGTGCTCGGCGGCAACGCCGACATCATCGCCGACATCCTGCTGCGCAAGCAGGGCCTGGACCCGGTGAACACCCCCGACGAGTACGAGGCCGCCTGGCATTCGGCGCTCGAGCAGGTCAAGAAGCAGACCGAGGACGACGCGGAGAAGGTGCGCGAGGCCGGTGGCCTCTACGTGCTGGGCACCGAGCGGCACGAGTCGCGTCGTATCGACAACCAGCTGCGTGGTCGCTCCGGCCGTCAGGGCGACCCGGGCGAGTCCCGCTTCTACCTGTCGCTGGGTGACGAGCTGATGCGCCGCTTCAACGGTGCCGCGCTCGAGGCCATCATGACCCGCCTGAACCTGCCCGACGACGTGCCGATCGAGGCCAAGATGGTCTCCAAGGCCATCAAGAGCGCGCAGACCCAGGTCGAGCAGCAGAACTTCGAGATCCGCAAGAACGTCTTGAAGTACGACGAGGTGATGAACCAGCAGCGCACCGTCATCTACGGCGAGCGCAACCGGATTCTGCGTGGCGAGGACATGGAGGGCCAGGTCCAGAACATGATCACCGACGTGGTCACCGCCTACGTCGACGGCGCCACCGCCGAGGGTTATGTCGAGGACTGGGATCTGGACAAGCTGTGGGGCGCGCTCAAGACGCTGTACCCGGTGAGCCTGGACGCCAAGGAACTCGCGGGCGAGACCGCCACCGGTGACGCCGGTGAGCTCACCCGCGACGAACTGCGCGAGGCCCTGCTCGACGACGCGCACACCGCCTACGAAAAGCGCGAGCAGGAGATCGACGGTCTCGCGGGCGAGGGCGCGATGCGCAACCTCGAACGCCAGGTCCTGCTCTCGGTCCTGGACCGCAAGTGGCGCGAGCACCTCTACGAGATGGACTACCTCAAGGAGGGCATCGGCCTGCGCGCGATGGCCCAGCGCGACCCGCTGGTCGAGTACCAGCGCGAGGGCTTCGACATGTTCGCCGCGATGCTAGAGGGTCTGAAGGAGGAGTCGGTCGGCTTCCTGTTCAACCTCCAGGTCGAGGTCCAGCAGCCCCAGCCCGAAGGCGTCTCCATCGACAAGGGCCTGCGCTCCCCGGTCGGCGCCCGCCCCCAGGACGCGGCCCCCACCCCCCAGGCCCCGCCCGCCCTGCGCGCCAAGGGCATCGACGAGTCCACCCCCCGCGGCCTGAACTACTCGGGCCCCGCCGAGGACGGCCGCGCCGAATCCCACTCCGACGCCCAGGAATACGGCGGCCGCCAACAGGCCCCCCGCCGCTCCCGCCGCGAAGCCGCCCGCGCCGAATCCAAGGGCAAGCGCCGCCGCTGAACTAGTTCCCTGACGAAGGCCCCCACCCCGGTGGGGGCCTTCGCTCGTTCCACCCACCCCGCCATACACGCGCCATGCATGTGTTCCTACATGCATGGCGCATGTACTATTGCATGCATGGTTGCCCTGCAGATCCGCGACGTTCCGGAGCCCCTGCGTGACCAGTTGGTCGCGCTGGCGCAGCGTCGCGGCCAGTCCCTTCAAGCTTTCCTGTTCGACCTCATCCGCGACGAGGCCCGCCGCCAGGACAATCTCGCCGTGCTCAAACAGTTCAGCCCCGCCACCTGGGATATCGCCTTCCCCGCCCACGACATCCAGGTCGCCCTGGATGCCGAACGCGCCGAACGCGATTCGGCCCTGACCGATCAGGAGGCCGCCGAGTGATCGTGGTCGACGCCTCGGTCTTCGCCCACGCCCTCCTGAACCCCGGCCCCCTGGGCGAACACTGCCGCACCGCCCTCGAAGCCGACAACCGCTGGATCGCCCCCCAACATTGGACCATCGAGGTCCTCTCGGTGATCCGCTGCTTCACCCGAGCGGGCACCCTCACCCCCGACCAAGCCACCCATGCCGTCACCGCCTTGGAAAAGCTCGACCCCGAAGTCCCCATAACCCGAGTCCTGGTCCCCAGAATCTGGCAACTCCGCGACAACCTGACCGCCTACGACGCCGCCTACGTAGCCGCCGCCGAAGCCTACGGCTGCGAACTACTCACCACCGACACCCGATTGGCCAACGCCCCGGGAATCACCTGCCCAGTACGCGTCCTGCGCTCCGAAGACTGATCCGCACCCGCCGCGAAGCCGCCCGCCCTACGGGCGGTGCAGCGCGTCGAGGGTGATCGCCAAGGTGACCGGACTGTCCAGGACCAGCGCGGTGCGGTGGACGCGGTGCGGCATGTACCGCATCCCGGACCAGTCGAGCCGGTACTCCTCGATCCGGTCGATGAGTTCCCAGCTCTTGTCGAAGTGGACGATCAGGTAGACCGGAATGCCCGCTCGGGCGTAGAGCTGATGCTTGACCCCGATGTCACTGTCGACCGTTGCCCGCGAAGCGACTTCAGCGACCAGAACGATGTGCTCGCGCACCGTGTTGACGTCGTACGGCTCGCAATCCCGGACGAAGACATCGGGATACCGGTATTGAGTCGGTGGTCCGCGGATTCGTCCTCCGCATCGGCGAATCGGACGGCGACATCGGACCCGACCCGCAGACAGGGACCGGCCGGATCACGCGCGTCTTCGAGTGCGGAGGCCAGGCGACGCACCACCCGACCGTGGGCGTCGGTCTGCGCCATCGCGCGCACGACGAGCCCATCGACCACCTCGAAGTCGCCGAAGGCGCTGCTGAGCGCCTCGTCGTCGCGGGCGGGCTCGAGCCTACCCGCAACCGGACGGCCCACCACGGCGCTACCGGTGTGGTAGATGTCGAGCGTGATCGAACGGTGGCGGGGGATCGTCCTTCTGGTGTGTGTCGGTGTGGTGTTGAGCGGGTGTTCGCTCCAGCGGGCATCACCGTTCGATGAACGGGTGGAGGTGTTCGCCGACCTGCCGGAGACATGTGCCGGGATCGATGCCACCGTGGCGGACAGCCTGCGGCTCTTCGGCGGCGGACTACCCAGTCCGGAGCGTGGGCTCACCGGAGACCCGCGATCGGACGGCAGCACCGGGCAGTCCCTGCGCTGCGTGCGAACCTTCGAGAATCCGGTCCCCGCCGGTACGGCGATGCCGTCGCGGGGTGCGATGCGGCGATCGGTGGTCGTCTCGTTGTGGCGGAGCCCGTCGGCACTCCGGGTCGGGGAAACCACGAGACCGATCGCGCCCGACACCGCGAGTTCGGAGATCGTCGTCGCCCCCACCGCATTGCCCGGTGTCGGCCATGACGCGATCACATGGGTGGAACGCATAGGCGACGGCATCGTCGCGGCACGTGCCGAGGCGACGATCGACAATCTCACCATCGACATCGAGACCCGGGGCGCAGACTGGTCGAGTTCGTTCCCGGTCAGCGACTCACCTGAGCTGCGTACCGATCTGCTCGCCGGAGCCGCCGCTCTCGTGACCGCGATGGCGGCAGCGCTACCGACACAGCTGTCACGCACCACGATCGGCGCCTATGCGTGGCTCCCCACGCCCTCGACCACGCGAGCGGCCGTCGCCGCGGAACCGTCGATCGACGCTTGGGATCCCTGTAGCCTGGCCGGTCCGGCCGCCGCAGCCGGTGTCACCGGCGCGGCTGAGCGGTCCGGCAGGCCCGATTCCCGCCACTGCTCGTGGGAGACCGACTGGGGAACTCTCGAGATCGACTCGGCAGCAGCTCTTTTCGAGCGCACTGTCTATTCTCCCAGCCGCTACGCCGAGCCGGAACCGGTCGCGTTCGGCACGCGGAACGCGATCCGCGTGGTGTGGGAGTCCCGGAGCCCATACTTCTGCGTCCTCGCCTTCGACACCCCGTTCGCGACTACCGCGGGGCGCTCGGTGGGTGTCGTCACCTTGCAGATCACCGATAACCGCTCCACCTCACCCCGGCAGGCTTGCGACAGGCTCACGTCCATCACCACCACTCTGGCTTCCCACCTTCCGTCCCCGCGCTGATCTGCTACCGCGGGGATATGCTGTCGCGCCGCGGAATCCGGCTCTGCGAGGGCCAGGCCGGGGTCGGTGTGGTAGAAGACGTACGGGTGGAGGTCTTTTCGGCTGTGCGCCTGGATGTGATGTGGTGGAGAAGGCGGTGGAGGCCTCACTGCGAACGGTCGGTGCGGCGGTGTTCGATCCCGAGGCGCATCTGCAGGTCGCCTCGGGAGGTGGGAGTCATGATCTGCAGTGTGGGGTGACGTTCGAGGATCCGATTCCCGCCGGTGATCTCTCCGCGGGGAGCCCGATGTCGCGCTCGGTGACGATTCGTCTCGCGGTGAACAAGACCGGCAAGCCCGTGGACGAACAGAAGGCGCTGGTCGACTACGACCATCTCACCGCGGATGCTGTCGTAGGCCCGGAATCCGTGGCCGGAGTCGGTCAGGATTCGATGGTCTGGACCGAGGCCGAGGACGGTGTGGCGTCGGTTCTCACCAAGACCAGGATCGACAACCTGTGGATCGATGTCGAGGCCTCGGGGCGGAACTGGCAGGGCGACAACGCCTTTCCCTCCGAAGACTCACCACAGCTGCGCGCCGACCTGCGCGCCGCGGCCGATGCGCTCACCCCGGCCCTCGCCACGACGCTGCCGCCGTCGCTCCCGCGCACCGAACTCGGTCGACGGGAGCAGTTGCCGGATCCGACGATTCCCGCCACCGCGCCACCGCCGGATTTCGCGAGCTGGGACCCTTGCGCGCTCGCCGGAGCGCGCGCCGAAGCGGCGGGCCTTCCGGCAGAGCCTCACGACCGGAGCCCTGACGACTCCCGGTGTAGTTGGCGCACGACAGAGTTCGATCTGATGGTCGAAGCGGACCACCAGGGATTCGTGCGCAGGTACTTCGATCCCGGTCACTATCGTGACCCACGTCGAATCTCCCTCGCGGGTCGCGACGCGCTGCGGTTGCTCTGGAAAGACAGCGAATACCACTGCCTGCTGGCGTTCGACACCCCGTTCGGCATTCGCGACGACGGTCTACGCATGGGTTCGGTGAAGATCGAGATCTCCGTCCGGGACCCGAAGTCCACGGACCAGAACTGCGCCACCCTGACCCGCGTAGCGGAATCCCTGGTGCCGTCGCTCCCCGCCGACCGCTGAGCTACGACGCCCGGTGGATGGGGTGGACGCGGGACAGGGCGCGTTTGGCTTCGGCGAGGGAGATGAGTTGGTCTTCGTCGTCGATTTCGGCGACGGCCGCTTCGGCCCATTCGCGTAGGAGGGTGGAGACGCCGACGCGGCGTTCGTCGGCGAGGTCTTTGAGGCGGGAGTGCAGGCCGAGGGGTAACCGGATGGAGGTGGTCACCATGATGTCCTCGTTGGCGGGGAGGCGGGGTGGGGCGTCGGCGGGCGTGTCGGAGAAGCTCAGCCGGTCCATGAAATCGGCGAGCTCTTCCTTGCTGGACGGATAGTCCTGATCGCTCATGATCGATTCCCACTTTCCCACTGCTCGAATTGCGCCAGTTCCTCGGCGCGCATCGCGCGTGCGCCGATGATCACCCACGTCCAGTCGTCGCGCTGCCGTGTGACCACGATCAGCGGGCGTCCGGCCGTGGTGCGCCCCCACACCGTCAGTACGGCCACCCGACCGTCGAAGGCCGGGCGTGGCCACCGTTGTGACGCTGCGAGGACCTGCCGAACCTCGCGGGGTTCGATGCCGATCAGGTGAGCGATCGCCCAATCAGGCCACTCGAAACCCATCAGTCCATAATACGCATGTAGTACCACCGGGCGGAAGCGCCACCGGCGCACGCGCGGTTACGCTCGCGGGAGCCGGTTGCCGAGGAAGGGGAGGCCGCGAAGGTGCCTACCGAGGTGGTTCGCCCGCTGTCGGCCTCGGAACGGTGGTTCTGGCTCGTCGATCAGCTCTCCCCGGCCAACTGTGTGGTCCGGTTGCGGGTGCGCGGGGCGATCGGCCCGTATCGCCTGGAGGACGCGGCCGCGGCGGTGGTCGCGGAGTTCCCGCTGCTGCGCACGGTCGTCGCCGACGGCCCGTGTTTCGTTCCCTCGACCGACCCGCACCTGCCGGTCCTGCACCGCGTCGTCGCCGACCCCGACGACTGGCACGCGGTCTTCGACGAGCAACTCGCCGAACCGGTCGACCTCACCACCTCGCCGGGCCGCGTCATCGACTTGGCGTGGCGCCCGGGCACTTCCGAGGAACAGCACGACCTGATCCTGGTGCTCTCGCACGTGTTGCTCGACGGCCGATCGATGGCCGCGCTGGGCTGGCGGCTGCTCGCCCACACCTTCGGCGCGCGACCTCCGGCTGCCTCGCGACCGCCGATCCCGCCGCCCGACGACCTGATCCCGCGCCTCCACACCCGCCCGCTGCGCTGCCTGCGCACCAACCTCACCGGTCAACTCACCGCGCTGGCCCGTCGCGCGGTCGGCCTGCCCGGCACCGCGCCGCCGCTGCCGGTGCGTCGCACCCGCACGGTGCCGCGCACGATCGACCGCGACGACCTGCGCGCCCTGCGGGCCCGGTGTCGCGAATCGGGCGTCACCGTCAACGCGGCCCTCGCGGCGGCGCTGGCCCACGCGCTGGGGGAACTGAGCTCGCGCGCTGCCGGGGTGGCCGGGATCGGCATTCCGGTGGACGTGCGGTCTCGGCTGGAACCGCCCCCGGACGACGACGAACCGGGCATGTTCACCGCCGTGGTCCCCACCTTCGTCCCGTTCGGCCCGCCGCACTCGGTCTGGGACGCCGCCCGCGCGGCGAAGACCCAGCTGACCCGCCGCCTCGACCGCCACGCCGACCTCACCGCGCTGGCCGCCATTCGCTACGGCTGCCCCCGTTCCCTCGAATCCGGCAGGCGCACCATAGAACTCATCGACCGCCGCGCCCCCTGGAACGTCACCCTCAGCAACCTCGGCCGACTCACCCCGCCGCCCACCCCCGAACCGATGGACCTCACCGCCCTCACCGTCGCGGGCACCAACTCCTGCGCCAGCGCCCTGACCGTCGCCGTCGCCACGCTCGACGACACCCTGTCGATCACGTTCTGCTACGTCGAGGACATGCTCCCCCACACCACCATCGAAACCCTGGCCACGAACACCCTCCACCTACTCACCACCGAGGTGGTCCACCCTTGATCGGCCGTGACCCGGATGCCGGAAGGGGTGCCCTCGATCGACCATCGCTCGGACAACCGGGAATGTGGCACCCGATCGGCCGTAGCCCGGAGGCCGGGAGTGGTCGGGCTGTGGCCTGGACGCGGGAGGGGGCGTGCCCGGACTTCCCAGCGGCCCACTCGGGCACGGTGGCCCACTCGGGCCCGGCGGGGCGGCCCACTCACGCGAGCAACGCCCGCACCATCTCCCGCAGCGCCCCCCGATCGGGCTTGTTCGTCCGCCCGCTGACCGGAATCCGGTCGACCACCACGATGTCGTCGGGCACCGCGGACACGTCGATGATCTGCGGCAACCGGGCACGCAGCAGCTCGGCCAGATCGCCCGCGTCCGGTTCGGCGACCACGGCCAGCACGATGCGTTCGTCGCCGACCTCGTCGGCCAGCCCGACCATGATCGCCTCGCGCACCCCCGCGATCGCGGTGATCACCGGTTCGTAGAGCCCGGGGTAGATATTGGTCTTGCCGCGGATCATCATGTCTTTCTTGCGGCCGGTGAGCACGAGTTGGTCGCCGTCGAAGCGGGCCAGGTCACCGGTGGCGACCTCGCGCAGCGGCTCGTGGCCGAGGTAGCCGCGGCACAGGTTCGGACCGGCCAGCACGAGTTCGCCGTCCTCGGCGATCCGCGCGTCCACGCCGCGCACCGGGGTGCCGAGCAGGTCGCCGTCGTGGGCGAGCTTGGCCGCGCCGGTGGCGACGGCGACCGGCAGGATCTCGGTCATGCCGTAGATGGCGAGGAACTCGGTGTCGGGCAACGACTTCTGGGCGCGACGCAGCAGGGCGGTGGTGACCGGCGCGCCCCCGAGAGCGACCTGTCGCAGGTGTGGTGGCGTGCTGAGGTCCCCGGCCTCGAGGGCGTCCAGGGCGACGGCCAGGTCGGCGGGGGTGTAGAAGGCGTGGGTGGCGCTGCGCAACTGGGCGGTGAAACGCACCGGATCGATGTGGGTGCCCAGGCGCGGATACCGGGGCAGGGCCCAGCGCGCACCGGCCATGAGCGCGGGCAGGCCCATCATGAGCTGCTCGGTGTGCAGGAACGCGCCCGGCGCCAGGCTGGTGCGTCCACCCATCGCGGCGAGCCCGGCGCTCAGCGAGGCGCGGGTGTGCACCACGGCTTTGGGCTCGTCGGTGGTGCCGGAGGTGAACACGATGAGCGCGTCGGCCTCGGGATCGATCGGTGGCAGGGCGGGTTCCTCGCCGCCACCGGTGAAGCGGCGCAAGGGTTTCGAGCCCAGGGGGGTTCCCGGTAACCAGGGACCGCTGTGCAGGTGACGCACCGGCAGCGCGCCGAAACGGGGGAGCGAGAGCCCGCGCCTGCGGCCGAGCCCCGCCAGCGGACCGCTCACCGCGTACAGCAGCGATTCCGTTGCGGCCCAGGTCGGTTCGACCAGGGACACCCGAGAGGCGAACAGTTCCGGGCCGACACCCGGGTCGACGAAGACGATGGTGCCGCCCGCCGCGATCGTCCCGAAGATCAACAGCACCGACGACACCCCGGGCCGGATCGAGAACAGCATCCGATCGCCGGGCCGGAACCCGGCCACCCGCAGATTGTGCGCCACCCGCCCGACGGTCTCGACCAGTTCGCGATAGGTGAGCGCGCGCTTGCCCACGGTCCCGATCGCCGAGGCGTCGGGGAACCGGTCGGCGTGCGCGGCCAGCCGGGCCAGGAAATCGGTGGTCACGTCACATTCCCCCTCGGTCCTGCCGTCTCACCGGATATCGACGACGTCGGGACGATAGCGGTGATCGGCGTACCAGGCCAGTGTCTTACGGATTCCCCAGGCGCGCACCCGCCGATTCGAGCCGTGCACGCGCACGTCCCTGCGCAGGCCGTAGTCGGTGGTGATGGTGCGCACGGCATTGACCAGGGCGCGATCCTCGTGCAGGTCCTCGATGGCGGTGCGCGGGAAACCGCCTGCGGCCGTGTACAACTCGGCGGTGATCGCCATATTGCAGCCCGGCGTCATCACGTACGGACCGAGATACTTCGGGTCCCGGTTCCCCGAGCGCACCTTGCCGAAGGCGGAGGCGACCTCGAGGGCGACCCGGATGATCGTGCGGTCCAGCCAGGACACCCCCTCGTCGGTACGCGGGATCAGCTGGCCGCTCACCAGGCGCAGGCCGGAGGCGAAACCGGCCCTGATCCGCGCGGTCCAGTCGGGTGCGGGCAGGCAGTCGGCGTCGGTGCGGGCCAGCAGGGTGGCGCCCTGGGCGATGGCGTAGCGCATGCCGGTGTCGGCGGCGGCGCCGGTGCCCTTCTGTGCCTCGGAGATCACCTCGATGCGCGGCACCGGATGGATCGCGGCGAATTTCTCGACGATCTCGACGGTGCGGTCGGTGGAGTTGTTGTCCACCACGACCACCGTGAAATCGGTGTCACGTTGGGCGGCAACGGCTTCCAGTGTCGCGGTGATGCCACGTTCTTCGTCGAAGGCGGGGATCACCACCCAGAGTTCGGTCATGGTGGGCCCTCCAGCAGTCGATCGAGTCCGCCGGTCTCCTCGACCCAGGCGTGGAAACGGTCCAGGCCGGTGGGGAAGGTGATCTCCGGTCGGAAACCCAGCTCGCGTTCGGCGCGCGAGAGGTCGTAGGTGGCCGAGCGGGTGACCAGCGCGACCGCGTAGCGCGACAGCGGCGGCGTCCACCGCTGGGCGACCGCCGGAATCCGCCAGACCGTCTCGATCGCGGCCAGCGCGCCACCGAGTACGGGCGCGGGCAGGGCGATGCTCGGCGCGGCCAATCCGAAGCGCTCGGCCACCGCGTCCAGCGTCGGCCACACCGGCACCGGCTCGGCGTCGGCGACGAAATACGCACGGCCACCGATGTTCTCCGCCGTCAGCGCCAGCGCCACCGCCTGCACGAGATGGTCGATGTAGCACAGCGACGCCCATACCTCACGGCCACCGGACAGGTCAGGCAGCCGACCGGCCCGCAGTTTCGCCAGCAGGTGGATGACGGGGCCGCTGCGGTCACCCGGACCCCACACCGCGCGCGGACGCAGGGAGCAGGTGGTGAACTCCGGGGTATCGGCGGCGAGCACCAATTGCTCGGCGACGGCCTTGGTCTCGCAGTAGCTGTTGAGGAACTTCGTCGGATACGGGACCGTCTCGTCGATGTCGAGCTGATCGCCGCCGTCCGGTGCCATCAGCGCGCTCGGGCTGCCGAGGAACACGAACCGCGCGACCCCGGCCGCCGCGGCCTCCTGCATCAGCCGATCCGTCCCGGCCACATTCACCGCGAAGAACTCCGCGGGCCGCCCGAACTCCCCGAGCAGCGCCGCCGCGTGCACCACCGCCTGGACCCCGGAGACCGCGCGGGCCAGCGCCGCCGCGTCCCCGAGATCGGCCACCGCCACCTCGACCCCCTCGGGCGCGCTCGCGCGATCCCGCACCATCGCCCGCACCGGCACCCCACGCGCCACCAGCCCGCGCACGACCGCCCCACCGACGAACCCGCTCGCCCCCGTCACCAGCACCGTCATCGCGCCACCCTACGACGACACCCCGACAGGATCGCCGACCCCCGGCGTCGGCCAGCGCGAGCCGACGACATCCCCTCGGCGCGCGAGCGCCCAGTGGTGTCGCGCGAGCCCGGCCGGGTGCTCATCGGGGGTCGAGGGTCTTCCACCAGGTCGCGCCGAGCAGCATGGTCATGGCGGTGGCCCGGCCGGGGGTGATGCCGCGCTCGGCGGCCTCGCGGCGGGCGGCGGGCACCTGGGCGGCGTGCACGACGACGCTCAGGAACGCATCGATCCAGAAGATCACCCGCAGCGGGCGGGAGCGGAACGGGCGGAGCACGCCGACGGCCAGGAAGATCCAGCCGATGATCGGGATCGAGCGCAGCGCGAGCACCAGGGTGCGGTCGGGCACCTGCGCGCGATGCCGGGCGGCCCCGGTGCGCGCGGGCCGCACCGTCCAGGTGTCGTCGTCGACCAGGTCGGGAACGGCATGCATCGGTCGGCTCGGCTTGGTCACTGCACTCCCAGTCCTCGGTAGGTCACGGCCGCCGCGGTCGGTCCGCCGTCGGCGGCCACGAACAGCAACGGCCGCTCGGTCGCTCCGGCGTCCCTGGCCGCGACGAACGCGGCGGTGAGCGCGGAAGTGTGGGCGTCACCGGCGAAATCGTCGGTGATCACGGTGTCGATGCCCAGCTCGGCGGCCAGCGACGCGGCGAAATCCGGGGTCGGCTTGCCGCACAGCAGCACCACCCGCGCGGGGTCGATGTCGTCGGCGGCCAGCGCCTCGCGGGCCGCGGCGGCCGCGTGCTCGACGAGTTCGGCTGTGCCGGTGGCGAGTTCGACGGTGAGCGAGGATCGACCCTCGGCGCCCATGGCCGAGAGTGTGACGTAGCCCTGCGGATCAGGCAGCGTGTCACCGGCGCTCACGTGCACGCCGCCGAAACCAACTGCGTCGCTGTGGTTCTCGAGCACGAGTGCCGCACCTACCGGCTCGAAGGCGAAATCCGCGTCGGCCCGCTGGGACGGGTGCGCGTCACCACTGACCACGACCACGTGGCCGGTGGGCAGATCGGCCAGCAGCGAGGACGCCACCCCGACCGCGTTGACCAGCCCGCACGCGCCGTTCATCAGGTCGAACGACAGGCACGGCAGCTCTCCGGCGCGATAGTCCAGCCCGATCCCGGCGGCCTGCTGGATCAGCGCCGCCACCGCCGGTTCCACGAGGTTCGCGTCGCGGTACACCCCGACATTGATGAGCGCGTCGACCTGCTCGGTGGTACAGCCCGCGCCGGTCAGCGCGGCACGCGCGGCCTCGGCCGCCTGACCCACCGAGCTGACGCCGCCGGACTGCGTGACGGCCGAAGAAATGATGATTCCCATACTGTCCTATACCCGAAGTTCGCCGATTGTCACCGACAGGAACCCGGCGACCACCCCGGAGGCGGCGGGCACCAGCAGCACCCTGGACCCCGGCGCGATCAGTCCCTGGCGCAGCGCGTCGTGCAGCACCACGAAATGCGAAGTGGAGGCGGTGTTTCCGTACCGGTCGAGCACGGCCAGCTTGGGCGGCATCACCGCGTCGAACTCGCGCTCGGCGATCTTGTCGATCAATTCGACGGCGGGACCGCTGAATTGGTGATGGATCAGGTAGTCGTAGCCCTCGTCGGCGAAGCGGGAGCCGCGCGCGGCGAGGAACTCGCGCTGGCGCGTGGTCCACAGCAGGTAGCGCGATTCGTTGTGCATGGCACGGTTGTCGGTGTAGAGCGCGACGCCGGGGCCCTGATCGCTCGGCATGCCCAGGCACAGTTTCGCGAAGGCGGCACTGGTGTTGAGCTCCACGTAGTCCAGGCCGGGCCCGTCGGTGCCGTCGAGCACCACGGCCGCGCCCGCGTCACCGACGGTGAGCGAGGCGAACTGCGGGTCGTACTTCTGCGAGATCTCGCGCACCGCGGTGTCGGAGATCGGGGTGATGCACTCACCCGAGACCACCAGGCCCCGTCGTACCGCGCCGGAGCGAATCATCCTGTCCAGCACCAGGACTCCGGTCATCATCCCGGCACAGGCATTGGAGACGTCGAAGTGGATCGCGCGTCGGGCACCGAGCGCGTTGCGCAGCATGAGCGCGAAGGAGGGCTCCAGGCAGAAGTCCTCGCCGCGAGTGCGGGTGATCGAGCAGGAGATGATCACATCCAGGTCGGCGGCCTCGTAGCGGGAGTTCGCCAGTGCGCCGCGCGCCGCCGCCAGCGCGATGGTGAAGGAGTCCTCGTCTTCGGCGCGTACTCGCCGCGCGCTGACGCCGCTGACCTTCTCCAGATCCAGCGGCGCGTCGACAGCGAGCTGGCGCATCAGCTCCGCGGTGGTCACTTCCCGAGTCGGCAGATACGCACCGACAGCTTCGATTGTCGAGTTCACCATGGCATTCACACTTCTCCGATATCGCGCGAGGGACAGCCCGCCCTCCGCGCATCCCGCCGATCCTAGTCACAGATCTTCACTATTCGGTCACGGTCGGCTAGATTCTGCCGGGGTGTGGAGTGCCGCTCGTCGTCAGGAACTCGTTCTTCTCGCCGCAGGTCAGCCGTGGCTACCGGGGTTACTGCTGCTGGGCCGGGTGGCGCGGCCGATCCGTAAGGTCCCTGGACTGGGCTGGTTCGTCGCCGATCCGCTCGTCGCCCGCCAGATCTACAACGACAGCACCCACTTCAGCATCGTCTCCGAGGGCGCGGCCGGGCACTGGTGGGCCCAGGTCATCGGGGAGTGGGTCGAGGACCTGTTCGAGGGGCCCGGTCACACCGCGCTGCGGGCCAAGGTGCGCGACCTGTTCACCCTCACCCACACCGATGCCCTGGTCCGCCGGGTGATCGGGCCCGATCTCGACGATCTGCGCGACCGGCTGGCCGCGGGCGAGACCGTCGACATCGCCACCCGCGCGCAGATCCTGGTCGGACGCAGCGTCTCGGACCTGGTCGGTATGCGCCCGGTCGACATCGCCGCGGCCATCGGCGGTGACCCCGACGCCGATCAGGACGCGCTGTTCCTGCGGCTGTTCCACCATGTCGAAGAGCTGGTCAACCTGGGTTTCGGCACCATGGCCTCGACCACACTCGACCCCGTCGCGGTGGCGCGGGCCAGGGAACTGGCCACCCAGCTGGCCGTCAATGTGCCCGACGCCTACGCCCGCGCCGACCCCGACACCACGCTGGGCCGCTGCCGGGAACTCGGGCTCGAGGTCGAGCACGCGGCGGGCCTGGCCATTCTCATGGCGGTGGCGGGCACCGACACCCTGGCCAGCGCCATGACCCGGATGGTCGCGATCCTGCACGACACCGACCAGCACCGCGCGCTGCTCGCCGCGCCGGACCGGATCGGCGACACGGTGCGCGAGACGCTGCGGGTTACCAGTCCGGCCTATCTGGTCGGGCGCTCGGTGACCGCCGATGTGCGCGTCGCCGACCGGGATCTGCGGGCGGGCGAGCACGTCAAGATCCTCACCTGGACGATCAACAACGCGGTCGGCGAGTTCCGGGTGGACCGCGACTACGTCCCCGAGACCCGTCAGCTCTGGTTCGGCGGCGGCAGGCACCTGTGCCTGGGCGCCCAGCTCGTGCATTCGGAACTGACCGCGCTGCTCGAAGCGCTCACCGCGGCGGGTCGGCCGTGGGAGATCGTCGAACGGAAGTACCGCCGCAAGGTCTTCATCCCCACCTACCGGACACTGCGCATCCGGCTGACCTGACACGGCGAAAACCCCGCCCACCAGGGTGGACGGGGTCTTGCCAGCGCGCGGGACTACTGGTTCTCGGGCGCGTTGATGCGGTTGTTGAAGCCGATGCCGACCACGATCGCGGCGGGCACCCCGGTCAGCACCAGACCGGCGGCGGCACCCAGCGGGATGCCGATGGCCGCACCGGCGAGGCACCCGGCCAGACCGGTGGCGCCACCGAGATCGAGCACCGGGATGCCCAGCACCAGGCCGCCGATACCGCCGATGACGCAGCCCGCGCCACCGCCGACCAGCGTGCCCACCAGGGTGCCGATCGAGGTGATGATGCCGAACTGGGTGGCCGCGGCGGAGACGGCGTCGTCGAAGGCGTCCTGGCGCACGACGGGCTTGACCGCGGCCGGGCGGGCCGCGGCGGCCTCGGTGCGCGGGGTCAGCAGCGCGCGGGTGCCGTCGATGGCGGCGTCGATCGGGTACTCGAGATCGTCGATGGTGTAGGCCAGCGGCAGCGCGGCGACGACATTGCCCTGGTCGTCGCGGACCTGGAACTGGTTGTTCTCGGTGGTGAGCGAGCCCGCGTCGGTCTCGACGAACACCGCGTCGCCCTCGATGCCGGTCTTCCAGTTGATGCCGGGCAGCACCTGGTTGACGCCCTGCTGCACGCCGTCGAGGAAGGCGGGGATCGGGGCGGGCGCCGGAGCGGCGTGCGAGGTGCCGGTGGCGACACCGAGCGCGGCGATGACAAGTGCGGAGGTTGCGGCAACCTTGCTGAACTTCATGAATGCAGTCTTTCCCTCAATGGCGGTGCTCCGGGAGGAGCGCAGGCCCTCGATCGAGCACCCATGAGCAAGTGTCCAACTGAATGTTGCCGAAAAGTAACTTAAAATGTCCTGAGAGGCCGAAACGGACAGTGATCTGCGTCATCGCCGGTGAAATTCATGTGCCGGGAATGGCTTTCGGGCGAATTTTCCGGATCGTGATCTAGGGCACGTCAGGATTCGGTCAGGTGGAGTCGCCGGGACAGATCCGAGGCGAACACCTGTTCGGGATCGACCGCGGCACGGACCCGTCGCCATTGCTCGAGCCGGGGATACATGGCCGCGATCATGGCGGGCGAGGTGCGCGAGTCCTTGGCGAAATAGAGTCGCCCGCCCGCGCTCAGCACCCGCTCGTCCAGGTCGGCGCACATCCGGTCCAGACCGTCGGCGAGGGCGAAGTCCAAGCTCAGCATGTATCCGGGGTGCGGCCAGGACAGCGGCGCCGGGTTGCTCGCGCCCATCCGCTTGAACACGTTGAGGAAGGAGTGGTGGCCGGATTCGGCGACGAACCGCACGGCGTCGGCGAGCTGGCGCTCGGCGCCGAACGGCATCGAGAACTGGTACTGCAACCACCCGCGACGCCCGTAGGCGCGGTTCCATTCCCCGAGCAGATCCAGCGGGTGATAGAACTGCGTCAGATTCTGGATTCGGCCACGGGCGCGGCGCGGGAACAGTCGATGCGCCGCCTCGGCCGCGATCCGCGTGGTGACGCTGTTGACCATTCCGTTGGGGAAGATATCGGGCACGGTGAACAATTGCGGCGCATCGAAATTCAACGGTCGGTGTCGCAAATTCACCGGCAATTGATCCACGGTGGCCAGCGAACCCCGGCTGAATCCGGCGCGACCGAGTTTCGGTCCGGTGGAAATGGTGTCGGGCACCGACATCGAATAGTCGTAGCCGTCGTCGGAGCCGTTGGTGAGCAGTTCCATCGTCTCGTCCAGATCGCGGGTGCGGTCGTTGTCGACGAGGAAGTACGCGGTCTCGGTGTGCTTCAGGCGGATTCGCGCGCCGGTGACGATGCCGGTGAGGCCCATGCCGCCGACCGTGGCCCAGAACAGGGCGGCGTCGGGGCCTTCGGGGGTGAGCGTGCGCAGCGAGCCGTCGGCGGTGAGCAGGTCCAAGGAGACGACGTGGTTGCCGAAGCTGCCCTGCGAATGATGGTTCTTGCCATGGATATCCGAGGCGATCGCGCCATCGATGGTGACCTGCCGGGTGCCGGGCAGCACCGGCACCCACAGCCCGTGCGGCAGCGCCCGGCGCATGAGGGTGTCCAGGCTGACGCCCGCGTCGAGGTCGACGATGCCGCTGTCGGGGTCGATGTGGTGGATGCGGTCCAGCGCGGTCATGTCGACCACCAGGCCGCCCGCGTTCTGCGCGGGATCGCCGTAGCTGCGGCCGAGTCCGCGCGCGATCACCCCGCGCGGTCCGGCGGTGCGGACCCGTTCGGCGATCACCGCGAGGTCGGGGGTGCGCAGCACCTCGGCCACGGTCGGCGCGGTCCGGCACCAGCCGGTCAGGCTGCGTCGGGTGGTGCGGGATTCCTGCGGCGCGAAAGTCACAGGGGCTCACGCTAAGAGCGTTTCCTGAGACCTACCTGAGGTTATCGTGCGGTTTCTGCGGAGATGCACTCAGTGTTTCCGCACCCGTCTCGGTCACTCGCGAGCAGACGACGTCCGATGCACTCAGTGTTCCCGCGCCCGTCTCCGTCACTCGCGAGCAGGCGACGTCCGATTCGCTCAGTGTTTCCGCCCGCATGTCGGTCACCCAGGTGCAGGCGATGTCGAGGAGGGCGTGGTCGTGGCTGATCAGGACGACGCCGAGGCCGGTGGTGGCGCGGTCCATGATCAGGCGGATGACGGTGGCGGTGGTGGCGGCGTCGAGCATGGCGGTGGCCTCGTCGAGGATGAGGTAGCGCGGGCGTTGGGCCAGGGCGCGGGCGACGCAGGCGCGTTGGAGTTGGCCGTCGCTGAGGGCGTGGGGGCGGCGGTCGAGCAGGTCGGGGGTGAGGCCGACCTCGGCGGCCAGGGCGGGCAGGTCGGGGGTGGGGCCGCCGCGGATGACCGCGGGTTCGGCGATGATCCGGGCCAGGGTGAGCTGGGGATTGGTGGCGGCGCGCGGTGATTGGAAGACCATGGCGACCGCGCCGCGCTGGTGGCGCGGGGGCTTCCCGTCGCAGGTGATCCGGCCCGCGGTGGGGGTGAGCAGTCCGGCGAGCGCGCGGGCCAGGGTGGTCTTGCCCGAGCCGGAATCGCCGGTGATACCGACGATTTCGCCGGGAGCGACGCGCAGGTCGACCTCGCGCACGACCGGGGTGGCCGGGTCGTAGCCCACGGTGACGGCGTCGGCAGCGAGCATCATGGCCTCGGTTCGCGGATCAGGCGCTGGTCGCGGCGGGCCAGGGCGGTGGGTGTGCCCGCGTAGGGGCACAGCTCGGACAGGTTCGTCAGCGGGCGCGGTGGGTGGGGCAGGGGGCGCAGGCCGCGTTCGGGGAGGGCGGCGAGCAGGTCGCGGGTGTAGTCGTGCCAGGGGTCGTCGAGGACCTGGGTGGCGGGGCCGACCTCCATCAGCCGGGAGGCGTACATGATGGCGAGGGTGTCGGCGATCCCGGCGCGCAGCAGGTGCGCGAGGTCGTGGGTGATCAGCAGGACCGCCGCGCCCTGGTCGGCGCAGTCGCGCAGCAGGGCGCCGATCTGGTCGGTGCGGGCGCGGTCGAGACCGGCGGTGGGTTCGTCGGCGACGATGACCGCCGGGTCACCGGCCAGGGCCGCCGCCACGGCCGCCCGCTGGGCCATGCCGCCGGACAGCTCGTGCGGGAACTTCCCGAGGGCGGTGGGTTCGAGTCCGGCCCTGGTCAGCAGGTCGGCGGGATCGTGCCCGGTGCCGAGCGCGGCGATGGTCTCGGTGAGCTGGGAGCCGATCGTGCGCACCGGGGTGAAGTGGGTGCCCGGTGACTGCGGGACCAGCGCGATGTGGCGGCCCCGATACGGCTCCCGGTCGGCGAGGATGTCCAGGCTCCGGTCGGCCAGCTCGAGGCGGACCGACCCGGTGGTGACGGCCCTCGGGGGCAGCACGCCCAGGATCGTGCTCGCGACGATCGACTTGCCGCACCCGGATTCGCCCGCGAGCGCGGTCACCGTGCCCGCTGGGATCTCCAGGCAGACCTCGGTGACGGCGTGCACCACCTCACCCGGTCGGACGGGAATCCGCACGGTCAGGTCTTCGATGGTCAGTCCGGTCATCGCGGCATCCTCGACGGTGTCGGCGGCAGCAGCAGGGTGCGTAGCGAGGACCCGGCCACGGCCACCGCCACCGTGGTCAGCACCAGGAATCCGGCCGGGAACAGCAGCGTCCACCAGCCGCCCAGCAGTAGTGAGGTGCGTGCCTCGGCGAGCAGGGTGCCCAGGCTCGGTTCGTGCGGGGGTAGGCCGAAACCCAGGAACGACAGGGTCGATTCGTGCCAGATGGCATGGGGCAGCAGCAATACCACCGCGATCAGGGCCTGCGGAGCGACGGCGGGCAGCAGGTGCGTGCGCAGCAGGTGGGTGCGGCGCGCGCCCGCCAGCACGGCCGCGGCGACGTAGTCGCGTTCGCGCAGGCTCAGGCTCTCGGCCCGCACGATGCGCGCCACCTGCACCCAGTGGGTGAGCCCGATCGACAACACCACCGCCGCCACATTCCCCCGGAACAGCGCCACGATGACGATGCCCAGCAGCAGATGCGGCAGCGCGTTGGCGGTGTCGGCGCAACGCATGATCACCCGGTCCACCCGGCCACCGGCCAGCGCCGACACCGCACCGACCAGCACGCCCAGCAGGGTCGACAGCGCCGCCGCGCACGCGGCGACGATCAGTGAGGTGCGCAGGGCCGCCGCGATCCGGACGAACAGGGATCGCCCGGCGGCATCGGTGCCGAACCACCACTGTCCCGACGGGGCCTGGCGGGCGGTGGCGAAATCGGTCAGCCGTTCGTCGACTCCGGCCAGCCACGGCACCAGCACCGCGTAGGCCACCACCGCCAGCAGCACCGTGAGCGCGGCGTAGAGCCGCCGCCGCTCAGCCATCGGCCCGCACCCGGGGATCCAGCAGCACCACCGCGACATCGGCGAGCAGCGACCCGAGCATGACCGCGCAGGTGATGCCGACGGTGAGCACGGCCAGCAGCGCCATGTCCAGATCCTGGGCCGAGCGCACGAACGCCCCGGCGATGCCCGGCCACGAGAAGATCTCCTCCACCAGCACCGCACCCACCACCACCTCGGGCAGCCGGACGCCGAGAATGGTCACGAACGGCGCCAGCGAGGTGGGCAGGATGTGCCCGCGGGTGATGGTCGCGGTGTCGATACCCCGGGTCGCGGCACCGACCACGAAATCCTCGGCGCGGTTGCCCGACACCGATTCACGCACCGCCAGCAGCAGCCACGGCAGTTGCGACAGGGCCAGCGCGGCGGCGGGCAGCACCAGATGTCGCAGCACCTGGGCGAGATCCGGATCGGCGCCCGCGTCGGTGAGTCCGGCGGGCGGAAGCCAGCCCAGCCCCACCGCGAACAGCGCGATCGCGGCCAGCGACACCACGAACGGCGGCAGCCCCTGCAACATCACGCAGACCGCCGCGACCGCCTTGTCGACCGGCCCGCCCCGGTGCATTCCCGCCCACGCGCCCACACTCAGCGCCAGCACGACGGCCACGGTCATCGCGACGACCACCAGCAGCATCGTCCACGGAAGTCGTTGGGCGAGTAGGCCACCCACCGGCTGGGAGAATCCGCGCGAGACGCCGAGGTCGCCGTGGATCAGGTCGGCGAGCCAGCGCCCGTAGAGCTGGTACCAGGGGGCGTCCAGGCCCAGCTGCTCGGTGAGCAGGGTCCGGTCGGCCGCGCTGGTCGACTCGTAGCGCGAACCCAGATAGCCCACCAGCGGATCGAACGGCGACACCGCCGCCGCCGCGAACAGCGCCGCCGACACCGCGATCAACACGGGCACCAGCACGAGTACCCGCCTGCCGACCATGGCCGCGATCCCGCGCCCGCGCCATCGGCCGCGTGTCACCGGCGCGACCAGGTCTGCAACGACCACCACGGACCCCAGGTGACGCCGTGCGCGTGCGGTTCCAGAATCGGGCCCGAGGTGTTCCAGTCGGCGTCCTTCAGCACATAGGTGTGGTCCAGATGCACCAGGAACACGTGGCTCGGGTCCTGGATGTAGCGGTTCTGCACCGCCCGGTACGCGCTTGACCGCACCGCCGGATCGCTACTGCGGCGGGCGATGTCGAGCTGGGCGTCGATCACCGGATCGTCGGTGCGGCTGGCGTTGTCGTACGGGCTGCCGAGGTCGGCCGAGGGGGAGTGCAGGGTGTTGTAGACCTGGGTGTCGGGGTCGTAGGGCTCGTCACCGCCGCCGAGCAGGATGCCGTCGCGGGTGATGCGTGGCTCGATCCGATCCCACGACAGCGCCGCCAGATCCACCTCGACCCCCACCTTGCGCGCGTCGGAGACGAAGGCCAGCGCGAGATCGCGACGCAGGGTGTCGGTGGAGTTGTACATCACCGTGAACCGTGCGCGCACACCGTCTTTCGCGCGCACACCGTCGGCCCCCGCGCGCCATCCGGCGGTGTCGAGAATCTGCTCGGCGCGGGCGCGATCGAAGGCGAACACGGCGGTCGGGTCGTGCGCGTCGCCGTAGACCTCGGGCAGCGGTGTGTAGGCGGGTCTGCCGTGGCCGCCGAGGATGTTGTCGATCATCGCTTGCCGGTCGACCGCGTGATTGAGCGCCAGCCGGATGGCCGGATCGCCCGCCACCGGGTCGGCGGCGGGCATCGACACCCCGCGCCAGTCGGCGGAAGTGTTGGACCGCACCGACATTCCCGCGCGCCCGTCGAAGGTGGCCGCCAGAAGTGGAGGCAGTGAGGTGCCGTCGAGTTCGCCCGCCGCCATGCGTTGGGCGCGGGTGTTGTCGTCGGGGACGTAGAGCAACGTCAGGCGTTTGACCGAAGGCGCTCCGCCCCAATAGTTCTCGTTCGCCTCGAAGATCGCTCGGGTCGGTTCCAGCGTGGTGAGCCGGTAGGGGCCGGTGCCGATCGGGGCGGCGTTGAGCGGGGATTCGGTGGCCGGGCCCGGCGTCGCGACCGATTCCGACGGCACGATCCCGATCAGCAGTTTGGTCGGGAACGCGGCGTAGGGGTGACGCAGGGTGAACCGCACCGCGTGCGGGTCGAGGGCCTCGACCTCCTCGATCATCGAGTACGAGGACCGCACCTCCGAGGCCGACGCGGGGTCCAGGATCGCCCGGTAGGTCGCCACCACGTCGGCGGCGTCGAACTCCGAACCGTCGCTGAAGCGCACGCCCCGGCGCAGCGGCGCGGTCCACACCGTGGCATCGGCGTTCGGTGTCGGCGCCTCGGTGGCCAGCGCGGGGGTGAAGCCGGGCAGGCCGGTGCCGCCGCTCAGGCGCAGCAGGCCGTCGTAGACCTTCGCCTCCCCGGCCGCGCCGTACCCGGCCACCGGGTTGTAGCCACCCAGCTCGTAAGCGTCGGCCAGCACGATCGCGTCGGGCGACCCATTCTGCGGCGCCCCGCAGGCGGACAGTGAGATCGCCAGCGCGAGCGCCGCTCCCAGCGTGCACAGCGGCCTGACCCCGAACATTCCCACGCGCCCAACTCCTGTTTATCTGAACAGATGGACAGATGATAGGGGAGCTACACTGAACCCCGCCATGGGAGAGCCACGCACGCTGGACGGATCGCCGGTCGAACTCGGCCGCCGGGCGATCGGTGACGTCGAGATCCGGGCCTGGGCGCAGCGCTTCGACCTGCTGTCGGACCCCAGCCGCCTGGAGATCCTGCTGTGCCTGCACCGGGCGCCGGGCATCAGTGTGGGGGAGCTGGCGGCCGCGCTCGGCCGCAACGAGAACGCGATCTCCCAGGCGTTGCGGGTGCTGCGTCAGGAGGGCTGTGTCGTGTCCACCCGGTCGGGTCGCACGGTGACCAACCGGCTCGCCGATCCGGTCATCCACGAGATCCTGCACACCATCGGCGCCCAGCACGCCTGAGAGTCGGTGCGGCTCAGTCCGATCCGGGACGCACGATCATCAACACCACCACGGCGGTCCACAGCAGGTTGTAGATCCCGGCCAGCATGGACAGCTGACGCAGGCGCGTGCCGTCGTCGGGTTCGGCGAGGGCGAGCCGCTGGAGCGGGTGGATCTGCACGGCGAGCAGTCCACCGGCGATCGCGGTGGTGATCATGGCGGTGGTGATCCAGATTTCGTTCATCCGGCCCTGGATGGTCGCCAACACGATGCCGATCACCGGAACGATGATCGCGAGTTTGGCGTAGTTGCCGGTGATGCGGTGCATCGCGACCGCCACCGACCGGGAGCGCACCGACTCCGGGTCCGGCGCCGCGTCGGTGACCGGCGCGTAGCGCGGGAAGAGGCTGGTCGCGACCGCCGACCCGCCCACGAAGACGATGCCAGCCACCACGTGCACCGACAACAACAGATGTTCCACCGACCTGCTCCCTCCGACCTTCAATGTGATTGAAGCCTAGCTCGAGCTTCAGGGATGTTGAAGGTCGGATCGGTTATCGGTCTCGGGGATCGGGTGGGGCCGCGCCGGTGAAGGCGGCGATCAGGGCCGCGCCGACCTCGCGCTGGATGGGGTCCGCGTCCGGGCCGAACATCCGGGTATCGACCTCGGTCACCACCGTGCGGGCCCGGCCGAGCAGCCGGGTGCCCTGGGGCGTCAGTTCGATCACCGAGGCCGATCCCGCCCGTGCCGTCCGGTCCCGGACCAGACCCGCCGCGACCAGCGCCTTCACCGCGGTGTGCACACTCTGCACGCTGGTCCCGGACATGCGCGCCAGCTCGCTGAACGAGGCTCCCGGCAATCCGTTGATGTGCCCCAGCAGTCCCAGCCGCGCCACCGTCAGGTCCAGTGGCGCCAGGGCCGCCGCCAGCTCGCCCTCCACCCGCCTGCACAGGGTGATCACCAGAATCGTCGGGCTCAACAAGGGTCCGGATCGCGCGTCGTCGGTGCTCACCGCCTCATTTTCCCGCACGGGTGGGGTGGTGCTCGCCCCGGCGCGGCACAACGACCGTGGGGCCCAGCGGCGCACGCTGGGCCCCACGGTCGTCGCGGGTCTACTTCAAGGCGACGCGGACGCCGTTGGAGAAGGCCGAGTCGTGGAATTCGACGGCGGCGGGAACGGTGCCGGTGGGGACGTCGAAGACCAGAACCATGGAGACCTTGTTGCCGGGGTTGATCTCGGCGGTCAGCTGGTCGTTGACATTGATCTCGGCGGTGGTGTCGTTGGCGAACTCGCGGCCCTGGTCGTCGATCAGCTTCTGGTTGGAGCCGAAGTACTGCTGGGCGACGTTCGAGGTGTTGGCGACATCGACGTAGACCAGGATGAACTCCCCCTGGGCGGTCTTCTGCAGGAACTGGTTGTCACCGACGGTGGTGACCGGCGGGTCCACCTTGGTGACGGTGAAGCTGAACTTGCCGTCGCGGACCTCGGTGCCCGCGGGAGCGGCCGAGGTGCGGCTCTGCTCGTTCTTGGCGACCTCCTCGGCGGCACTGCCGATCAGCGCTGCGCAGCCGCCGAACAGCGCCAGGACGACGAGGACGAAGCCGCCGAGTACCCACGGCCAGACCCGCCGCTTGCGCGGGGGCTGCGGGTAGTAGGGCTGCTGCGGGGCGGCGGGGTACTGGGGGTTGGACATGACGTTCTCCTTGTGCGGGGGCACGGCTGATCGCGACCGCTGTGGGCCGTCGACCGCGGGGTGCTCGATAACGGGAATGGATGACGAAAGAAGTTGATGCACAACATCTTTCGAGCCTGTTGACTGCGCTGGCCGGTGGTTGCCGCGCCGTTGAGAAGGACGCTACACCGCCCGTCATGAGAACGCAACAGGAGAACAATGTTTTCAGCGTGAATGGTGAAAACATGTGTACTGGATCCTGGGGAAGTCAATGAAGGTGTGTATCGTCAACCTCGACACGAGGAGACCCATGCCAGACTCGACGCCCACCGTCGCCGCCGCCGAGATCTCCCGGCTGGCCGGTGTCACCCGCGCGACCGTCAGCAACTGGCGGCGCAGGCACGCCGATTTCCCCGCCCCCGTGCCGGGCGGCTCCGAATCCCGGCCGCTGTTCGACCTCGCCGAGGTGCGGCAGTGGCTGCGCGGACACGGGGTGACCGCCGCCGACTCACCGGTGCAGCGGCTACGCACCCTGCTGCGCGCCGAGGTCGCGCCCGAGGACGTCGCCGCGCTCATGACCTTCGTCGCCGATCCCGCCGACCCGGCGGGAGACGCGGTGCGCGCGGCGGTGCGGGACGCGATCGGTGAGGTCGGGGTGCGACAGACGCTGGCGGTGCTGGCCGAACGCGGGCTCGACGGGCCGAGCACCGGTGTGTACCCCACCGACCAACCGGTGGCGGCGCTCATGGCCGCACTACTCGCCGTCACCGGCACACCCGAGTCCGTCCTCGACCCGGCCTGCGGTGGTGGCGCGTTGCTGCTCGAGGCGGCCGGGGTCGGCGCGACCCGGCTGGCGGGGCAGGACATCCTGCCCGTGCAGGCAGCCCGCGCCGCCGCGCTGCTCGCCACCCTGGCACCGGAGGCCGCCGCCGACATCCGCGCGGGGGACGCCCTGCTCGCCGACGCGTTCCCCGATCTCGAGGTCGACGGTGTGCTGGCCAATCCGCCCTATACGCAACGGGATTGGGGTGCCGACGAGCTGGCCCTGGACCCGCGCTGGGCGTACTCGGTGCCCCCGCGTGGGGAGTCCGAACTGGCCTGGGTCCAGCACGCGCTCGCGCACCTGCGCGCGGGCGGGACCGCGGTGCTGCTGTTGCCGCCCGCCGTGGCGGCGCGGTCGTCGGGGCGGCGGATTCGCATGGAGCTGTTGCGCGGGGGCGCCCTGCGCGCGGTGATCGCGCTGCCGCCGGGGGCCTCGACGCCACGTCAGGTGGGTCTGCAACTGTGGGTGCTGCGCAGGCCCGAAGCGGGGCACGTCACCGACACGCTGCTGTTCGCCGACACCACGCGGCTGCCGAATCCCGGTGGTGAGCAATCGAATTGGCAGCTGATCAGCGAGACCGTCGTCGCGTCGCTGGGTGCGTTCGAGCGCGGTGACGACCAGGCGGCCACGGTCGCCGACGTGACCGCCGTGGTCCGGGTGATGGATCTGCTCGACGACGATGTCGACCTGACGCCCGCGCGGCAGGTGCGCGCCGCCGTCGACCCGGACAACGCGGCCGCCGCCGCGCACACCGCCATCGCGCTGCTCGGGGAGAACCTGACCGGCCTGCGGGAGGTCGCCGAGACGGTGCGGGACTGGACCTCCGCGCCGGGCACGGTGTGGCGGCACGTGGCCGTCGGCAATCTCGTCGCGGGCAAAGCGGTGCGCATCGTCGCCGGAGCCGCCGAGGGCGCCGCCGACCCCGGGCGCCCGGTGCTGACCGGACACGATCTGCTCGACAGCCGCCCACCCTCCGGTCTCACCACGCCCGGCGCCCCGGCGGGGGAGCCGATCGAAGCCGGGGACGTGCTGGTCTCGCGTCTGCGCGACGACCACGGCGCGGCTCAGGGCGCTCGCGTCGCCGAGGACGCCGATGTCGGCGCCGTCCCCGGTCCGGGCGTGCTGGTCTTCCGCACCGATCCCGACCGCGTCGACCCCTGGTTCTTCGCCGGTTTCATCGGCAGCCCCGACAATGCCACCGCCACCTACGGCACCACCACCATCCGCCTCGACCCCGCCCGCCTGCGCATTCCCCTGCTCCCGCTGGCCGACCAGCGCCGCTACGGTGCCGCCTTCCGCCGCCTGCACCAGCTCCGCGTCGCCGCCCGCACCACCGCCGACGCCGCCCGCGTCGCCGCCGACCACCTCGCCACCGGCCTCACCGCCGGTGCGCTGGAACCACCCGTCGGCTGACTCCCGCCTCGCGGCATCAGGATTCGCTGCGCGGGGTCGGCTGGAGGCGCGTCCGCCCTCGGAGTTGTCGCGTGTGCGCGGGTGGATCGGCGGCGGCTCGGTGGGGGCGAGGCAGTATCGTGCTCTGGTCCGTAGCAAGCGTCGGTCCGGGGGTAGCTGGGTGCGCGAGATCATCGACGACCGGTACGAGATCACCGGCGCGCTCGGGGCCGGGGGCATGGGACAGGTGCTGCTCGGCTACGACACGGTGCTGGACCGGGCGGTGGCGGTGAAGCGGATCGCGGTGCGCCAGTTCGCCTCCCGCGACGATCTGGCCGCCGAGTTCGTGGCGCGGTTCCGGCGCGAGGCCAGGGTCACCGCGCGCATCCGGCACCACGGCGTGCCGCAGGTCTACGACGCGGTGCTCGACGCCAGGGCCGACAGCGTCTACCTGGTGCTCGAACACATCGACGGGACGACACTGCGCGACTACCTCGCCGGGCTCGGGGCTGCCCTGCCGGTGGAGGTCGCGGTGGCCATCGGGGCGCAGATCGCGACGGTGCTGTCCTACGCGCACGCGTTGCCGGTGGTGCATCGCGACCTCAAACCGGCCAATGTGCTGCTCACCCGTGACGGAGTGGTGAAGGTGATCGACTTCGGGATCGCCGCGCTGCTCGACGGGAGCACCAGTCGGATCACCCGCACCGGCTCGGTACTCGGGACGGCGGCGTACATGTCACCGGAGCTGGTGAACGGGCAGGAGGTGGGGCCGCGCGCCGACCTGTACGCGCTCGGTTGTGTGCTGCACGAGATGTGCAGTGGGCGCAGGGTATTCGAGGCCCGCTCGGATTTCGACGCCTACAACCGGCACCTCACCGACACTCCGACCCCACTGCGCGCCCTGCGCCCCGAGATCCCCGCCGCGCTCGAGGAAATGGTCCTCGACCTGCTCGCCAAGGACCCGTCCGAACGGCCCGCCTCCGCCCAGGAGGTCTACCGGCGGTTGCTGCCGTTCCTGCCCGCGCCCGGCGCGCCCGCCGCCGCGCTGCCACCCGGTCAGCCGGACCCCACCCGGATCTACCGATGCCCCAACCCGCCCGCCGATCTCGAATCCCCGGCTCCGGCGCCCACGCATCGCGCGGCGCGGCAGGCGATGACCGAGGCGGGCCACCTCGGTGACGCCGCCGCCCGCTACCGCGAACTGTGCGCCCTCGGCCGCTACGCGCAGGCCGCCGAGGCGCTGCTCGCCGTGGTCGACGAGGTCGCCCGCCGCTACGGCCCCGACGGCACCGAAGCCGGTGACCTGCACCGCGATATCGCGCTCGCGCTCGCGCAGAGCGGGGAACAGCGCCGCGCGCTGGCCGAATGGGAGCGGGTGGAAGCCATCGAACTGCGCGTGGGCGGACCCAAGAGCGCGCGGCTGCGGCGGGCCCGCGTCGCCGCCGTGGGCTGTCGGGCCGTGCTCGGCGAGCTGTCCGCCTCGGCCGCCGTCGACGAGCTGTACCGCCTCTTCGGCGAGATCCGGGGCACCGACGCCGAATTCGGCGAGGACGGTATCCGCCTGCGCCTGGCCATCGCCGAATGGCTGCCCGCCGCCGGTGACCGCACCCGCGCCGAACGCTTCCTCACCCAGCTGCGCACCGACCTCGAGATGCTGCGCCCCGCCGACGACCCGGTCCGCCGCCGCGTCGAGGAACTGTCCGCCGAACTCCGCCGGTGACCGCGATCCATCCGTGGCAGGGGCGGTCCGGTGGGGTCGCTATCGGCGCCCGCCGAGCATAGTTCGGGCTACGGGCAGTGTCGGTGGGTCGGAGTAAACTCCTCGCATTCGCCGACGGGGGAGCGCGTCGGCCATCGGGTGCGCCTCGCGCGGGTGCGCGGAAGTGGAGTGCGTGCGGTGCGGTGGATGGGCAAATTCGGCTGGCTGGTCGGGTTGCTGGTGGGGCTGTTCTTCGTGCTCTTGGGCACGGTCGGCTACTTCACCGGGATCGGCAACGGCGACGCCGTCGAGATCACCCTGGCTGTCGGCTTCTTCGTGTTCGGCACCGGTGTATCGCTCACCACCATCTGGCAGCTCGCGCTCGGCGACCGCCGCAACAGGCGAACCTTCGCGCCCCATCCGAGCCGGTCCGTGCCCCCGCAGCCCGACCGTGCGCCGCAGCCGTACACGCCGCCCGACCACGCGCAGCAGCCCTACCCGTCCACTTCGCAGCCCGAGATCGCGCAGCATCGGTACCCGTCCGCGTCGCCGCCCGATCCCGTGTGGCAGCCGTACCCGGCGACCTCGCAGCCCGATCTTGTGCCGCAGCCCTATCCGCCCGCGCCGCACGAGTATCCGCAGCGTCCGGAAGCGGCGTCATCCCGACCGCAGGACGCGCCGGTCACTCCGGCTCGGCCCATTCCGCAGGCGCACTACGCCCCGCCTCCGGCACCGCTCGGCGCGGCGACCGTCGCGCAGACTCCGGACTGGGTGCTGCGTACGCGCAGCGCCCAGCACTGGCTGCCCAGTGGCATCCCGTACGCGAGCGCGCCGACCGGAGCGCTCGGTGCCCCGGTCGATCTGGATCGCGACAGCGCCGCCACCATTCCGGTGCGCATCCGTGAGGCGGTGCGCGAGACCATCGCGATCGAGGGGCCGATCGAGCGGGGGGTGCTGGTGGCGCGGGTCGCGCAGCGGTTCGGGGTGCGCGCGCCCTCGGACAAGCAGCAGATCCGGGTGCTCGGCGAGGTACCCGAGAGCCTGATGCGCGCCACCTCGCTGGGCGTGTTCGTCTGGCCCTCCGACCTGGACCCGGGCAGTTGGCGGGGCTTCCGGTTCACTCCGCCCACGGTGTCGCGACCGATCGAGACCATCTGCGCCGAGGAGATCGTCAACGCGATCACCCATGTGGCGCAACGGGATCGACACAGCTTCGACGACATCGTGTGGGCCACCCTCACCCAGTTCGGGCACGACCGCACCGGGGCGGCCGAGGACCGGATCGAGGCGTGCTTGAACCTGGCCGTGCGCCGCGGCCGTCTGGCGTGCGATGCCGACGGCCGCTATCGCGCGCTGGTTTAGGCGGGCAGGGCGGGGCGGGTGCGGGCGTGCACGACCTCGGGCGAGACGGTGACGATGTCGCACACGGCGAGCAGCCGCTCGGGCAGGTCGTGGTCGAAGTGGGCCAGGCCCGCGGTCACCACGGCGGCGGCCTCGGTGCTGGCGACCACCTCGAGCAGTTTGCCCAGGGGGTCGAGGGTGCGCTCGCTGAAGACCACGGTCTTGGTACAGCGGTAGCCCATGCGCTCGGCTAGCGAACGGATCTGCGTTTCGTCCCAGGATTGGGCGACACCCGAGATGTCGCGGCGCAGATAACCGATCGCCGGTGGCTTCATGGGCATGACGGTACCGGCGCGCGGTGTCCTCATCGTGAACGCGAGCGAACGCGAGTCGAATTCGCAATCTGACCAATGCTCATTTCTGAATTTGATCCGGTGGGGTGCCCGCGCGTGATCTACTGCTGCCACCTCGGGCGGATCGACGCCTCGACGACGTGGTCGAGGGCGCCCGAAGCTATCTGGAGACAACGATGGTGAACACAACAGTGCAGCGTGCGGCCGGATCGCTGGCCGCCTTCGCGGTGGCGGCGGGTTTCGCGGTGGCCGTGATGCCGGGGACCGCCGCGGCCGCGCCCGGCTCGATCAGCTGGAGCGACGGCAACAGCAAATTCACCAGGACGGTGTCGAACACCAATCCCGTCGTCGGTGACACGGTGACGGTGACGACCAAGTTCGAGCGCACCGGCATCCCGGTCGAGTACATCTACTCGATCAAGGACCTGCACCCGGCCTGTCTGACCCCGGTGCCGGGCTCGGCCAAGATGTCGGGCGACGCGGTGTCCATCGACACCTCGTCCTCGGACTGGATCCGCGCGGAGTTCGGGATCACCAAATACCCGGTGTACCCGAACATCTCGCCGAAGTCGCAGACCTTCGAGATCCAGTACACCGTGGGCGTGAACTGTGCCCGCGACACCCCGCTGCCGACCTCCATGCACTACGGCGGCTCGCTCGGTGACGGCACCTACCAGGGCAAGGGCCCGGCCATCACGGTGTCCAGCGACGCGGTGTCGAGCACCTCGATCACCGACGTGACCGGCGCCCAGGTGGGCAAGGCGGTGACGCTGGAGGCCAGCGTGTCCCCGGCCGCGGCGGGCGGGACGGTGCAGTTCAAGGCGGGCGACAACGTCCTGGGTGACATCCCGGTCGGCGCCAACGGCAAGGCGTCGATCGTCTGGACCCCGGGCGCGCCCGGCGCGTACACGATCGGGGCGACCTTCTCCGGTCGCAGCGGCGTGGCCAGCTCCTCGACCACCAAGGTGGTCACCGTGGCCGAGCTGCCGACCGATCCCGACCCGGGTGACGGCGGCGGCACCGGCACCGGTTCGTTCGGCTTCTAGGCCGACGCCCCGGCACGGAACCGGTTGCTACCAGGTCTCGTTGGAGATCAGCGCGGTGAGCAGTTGGCGGATCGCGGCGACGCGACGTTCCGTGCCGGGGAGGCGGTCCAGGGCGCACTCGGGGTCCGCGGGTGGGCCCAGGTGGGTGCAGCCGCGGGGGCAGTCCTCGATGGCGTCGGCCAGGTCGGTGAACGAGGCGATCACGTCGTCGGGGGTGATGTGGGCCAGGCCGAACGAGCGCACGCCGGGGGTGTCGATCACCCAGCCGCCCTCGGGCAGCGGCAGCGCCACCGACTGGGTGGAGGTGTGCTTGCCCTTGCCCACTCCCGAGACCTCGCCCACGGCCCGATAGGCATCGGGGACAAGACGATTCACCATCGTCGACTTGCCGACACCGGAGTGCCCGATGAGCGCGGAGAGTCGGTCCTCGAGGATCTCGCGGACCGGCTCGATCGGGTCGTCGATCCCGGCGTAGATGATCTTCAGATCCAGACCTTCGAAGGCCGCGGCGAACGCGGACTCCGCCACCAGATCACGCTTGGTGAGCACCAGGATCGGTTCCAGCCCACCGGCGTACGCGGCGACCATCGCCCGCTCCACGAAACCGGTGCGCGGCGGGGGATCGGCGAGGGCGACCACGATGAACAGCTGTTCGGCGTTGGCGACGACGATGCGTTCGAACGGGTCGGTGTCGTCGGCGGTGCGGCGCAGCACGGTGCTCCGGTCGGCCACGCGCACGATCCGGGCCAGAGTGTCGGGCTTGCCGGTCAGGTCGCCCACCACGTCGACCTGATCGCCGACCACGATCGGGGTGCGGCCCAGTTCCCTGGCGCGCATGGCGACGATACGGCGCTCGGCGTCACCGTCGAGCACACAGCCCCAGCGGCCGCGATCCACCGAGACCACCATGGCGGCCTCGGCGTCGCTGTGCTGCGGGCGGGTCTTGGTGCGGGGGCGCGAGGCTTTGCCCGGACGCACCCGGACGTCGGATTCGTCGTAGCTGGCTGCGCTGCGGCCGCGGCGGCTCAGCGCACCGCTCCCTCACCCGATAACGCGGAGGACAGCATCTGCTCCCACAGCGCCACGAAGGTCGGCAGGGTCTTGGCGGTGGTGCCGATGTCCTCGATCTCCACACCCGGCACGCGCAGGCCCAGAATCGCGCCCGCGGTGGCCATCCGGTGGTCGGCGTAGGAGTGCCACCGGCCGCCGTGCAGGGGCGCGGGGACGATCTCGAGCCCGTCCTCGGTCTCGGTGACATCGCCGCCGAGCTTGTTGATCTCGGTGGACAGCGCGGCCAGCCGGTCGGTCTCGTGCCCGCGCAGGTGCGCGATGCCGCGCAGGTAGGACGGCGAATCGGCCAGCGCCGCCAGCGCGGCGACGGTGGGGGTGAGCTCGCCGACGTCGTGCAGGTCGATGTCGATGCCCGCCAGGCGTTCCGGGCCGCGCACGGTGAGCACATTGTCGAACACGCGCGCCTCGGCACCCATCCGGACCAGGATCTCGCGGATCACGTCACCGGGCTGGGTGGTGCCGCGCGGCCACATCGGCACGCTCACCTCACCGCCGGTCACCGCGGCCGCGGCCAGGAACGGGGTGGCGTTGGACAGGTCGGGCTCGATCTCCCAGTCCACCGCGCGGATCGGGCCGGGCGAGACGCTCCAGGTCTGCGCGCTGCGCGAGTCGGCCGGGGTGGACACCGCCACGTCGGCGCGGCGCAGCATCTCCACCGTCATCTCGATGTGCGGCATCGAGGGCAGCTGCTTGCCGTCGTGGTGCACGGTGATGCCCTGCTCGAAGCGCGCGGCCGAGAGCAGCAGGCCGGAGACGAACTGCGAGGAACCCGAGGCGTCGATGGTGACGGTGCCGCCGCGCAGGCTGCCGGTGCCGTGCACGACGAACGGCAGGGCGTCGCCGTCGACGTCGAGGCCGAGGGCGCGCAGGGCGTCGAGGATGGTGGACAGCGGGCGGTGGCGGGCCTGTTCGTCACCGAAGAAGGCGACGTCGCCGGTGGCCAGGGCCGCGGCGGGCGGCAGGAACCGCATGATGGTGCCCGCCAGACCGCAGTCCACGGCCGCGCTGCGCAGCGGCGCGGGGGTGACCTCGAGGGTCTCCGCGTCACCGGTGATGCCGGTGCCCAGCGCGCGCAGGGCACCGATCATCAGGTCGGTGTCGCGGCTGCGCAGCGCGCCGGTGAGGGTGGAGGGCCCGTCGGCGAGCGCGGCCAGGATGAGCGCGCGGTTGGTGATGGATTTCGAACCGGGCAGGGTCACGGTCGCGTGGACGGGGACCTCGATATGGGGCGCTGGCCAGAAACTCACCCGCCCATCCTCTCTCATGTGCGGTCCGGATACACCAGTGGCGGGCAAATCGGCGTGGTCGGGTGCTGTGCGTCACCCGGAGTTGTCGGTGTCCGGTGCCAAGATGGGGATATGTGTGGACGATATGCGACGACCACCAATCCGGCCCGGCTCGCCGCGGACCTCGACGCCGTCGACGAGACCGGCCTCGACTCCGCGCAGCCCGACGCGGGCGTCAGCTACAACGTCGCCCCGACCAGCCAGGTGCTCACCGTGGTCGAGCGCCACGAGCACGGGGAGCCCGACGACGATCCCCGCTTACGTCTCCGGCGGATGCGCTGGGGCCTGATCCCGTCGTGGACCAAGGCCGCGGAACCGGGCGTGCCCGCCAAGGGCAGGCCGTTGTTCAACGCCAGGGCCGACAAGGCCACCACCTCGCCCTCGTTCCGCGACGCCGCCAAGCACAAGCGCTGCCTGGTGCCGATGGACGGCTGGTACGAGTGGCTGGTGGAATCCGCGCCCGCCGAGAAGGGCAAAGCGGTCAAGCGCCCCTTCTACATGTCGCACGCCGACGGCTCGCCGCTCTACATGGCGGGACTGTGGTCGGTGTGGCGCGACCGCGACCAGCCCGACGCCGATCCACTGCTGTCGTGCACGATCCTGACCACCGACGCCGTGGGCGAGCTGGCCGAGATCCACGACCGCATGCCGCTGCCCATGCCGCGCGAACACTGGGACGCCTGGCTCGACCCCGATCACCCGGCCCCGGCCGAACTGCTGCTGCCGCCGTCGGCGGCCGAGGTCGCGACCATCACGGCGCGCCCGGTCTCCACGCTGGTCAACAATGTCCGCAACAACGGGCCCGAACTGTTGGCACCGGAGTCCGGCGACGGGGGCCGCCTCGCCCGATGAGCCCGCTCACCGCGCGCCGATTCGCGATCGATCTGGAACCGCTGCGGACCAGTCCCGCGTTCCGCACCCTGTTCGTGGCCCGCACGATCTCGGTGTTCGGCATCGGATTCCTGGTGGTGGCGTTGCCGATCCAGGTGTATCAGCTCACCGGGTCCACCGCGACCGTCGCGGCGGTGGCGACCGTCATCGGGGTCTCGGCCTTTCTCGGCACCCTCGTCGGCGGGACCGCCGCCGATCACTTCGACCGGCGCACCGTGATCGTGGCCTCGCGCGCCGGGGCGACCCTGGGGTTCGCCGCGCTCGCGGTGAACGCGATGTTGCCCGAACCCCGGCTGTGGGTGATCCTGCTGTGCGCCGTCGTCGACGGGTTGACCGGCGGCATCTCCGAGACCGCGCTGGTCGCGGCGATGCCCGGACTGATCCCGGCCGACAAACTGGCCGCGGGCGCGGCACTCATGGCCCTGACCGCCGACCTCGGCTCGATGGCCGCGCCCGCGCTGGCCGGGGTGCTCATCGCCTGGCTCGATGTCGCCGCCAACTATTGGCTCGCGGCCGCCGCGAGCCTGGTCACGACGGTGCTCATCGCCCGGCTCGGGCGGATGATCGCCGAGCGCGGGCACGACGAGTCACCGCTGCGGGCGATGCTGTCGGGCTTCCGGTTCGTGCTCGGGCACCGGATCGTCGGGGCCGTGCTGCTCACCGGGTGCGTCAGGATGCTGCTCTCGGGCTGGACGGTGCTGGTCCCGGCCTATGTGCACGAGGTGCTGCACGGGGGAGAGGCGACAGTGGGTCTGCTGTTCGCGGCCCCGGCGGTCGGCGCGGTACTGGGTTCGCTCACCTCGGGGTGGACCGGGTCCATCCGTCGGGGCGGTCAGGTGATCTTCGTGGCGACGTTCGTCTCGGCGGCGGGCATCCTCGGCGCGGGGCTGGCCGGGGCGACCGCGGTGGTGTTCGCTGGGCTGCTCGCGCACGGCGCGGGCCGGGTGGTCAGCGACATCACCCGCTTCGCGGTGGTGCAGAGCGAGACCCCCGACGCGTTCCGTGGCCGGGTCTCCGGTCTGTGGACCGCCCAGCTGACCATCGCGCTGTCACTGGGCGCGGTGCTGGCCGGGCTCATCGCCGAGGCCGTGCCCACCCGCGCGGTCTTCCTGGTCTACGGCGCGGGCGGCTGCGCGCTGACGCTGCTGCTGTGGTGCCTGCTCGCCACGCTGCGCGGGCACCACAGCCACGCGGTGATCAGCGCGCCGCGGTGATCGCCGACAGCTGCGGGGTGATCCGCTCCAGCGCCAAGGCCAGCGACTTCGGGGTGCCCGCCGACAACGCCAGGATGGCCGGATCGTTCTCCGGCAGCATCAGCGCCCGTCCGTCGCGCACCACCGCCAGCGAGTTGATCAGGGTGTCGTTCTCCAGATCGGTGAACGGCAGGGTGATGGTGGTGAACAGCGCGGCCTGGGCGTCGAGATCGCCGACCCGCTCCACCGGCACCTGCGCGAAGAACCCGGAGCTCTGCAAGCGGGTGACCGCGGGATTGGGCACGAAGCCGAGCTCGGCGAAGAAGTCGAAGCGGGCGTCACCGGGCAGGTAGGCGCCGTAGGCGGTGCCGAACTTCGCCGCGTAGACGAAGGTCTTGCCCTCGAACTCCGGATGACCCGCCCGCACGGCCTGCTGCGCGGTGGTGGTCTCGAGCACGAGCTTGTCGGCCTCGGCGCGCTTGCCCAGCGCGGCACCGATCAGCCGGGCCTGGGTCTGCCAGTTGACCGCGTAGTCGCCGGTGTCGTCGGGCGCGGTGACCACGGGGGCGATCTTGCTCAGGTTCGTGGTGATGTCGTCGTCGGCCTTGGCCCGCACGTTCAGGATGAGATCGGGTTTCAGTTCCTCGATCTGCTGCATGTTGAACTCACCGGCGCTCTGCGAGGACAGCAGTTCCGGGCTGGCGGTTCCCATGGCCGCCACGTCCCACTCGCCGACGCCCTTGGTATCGGCGCCGAAGTTCATCCAGTCGTAGATCGCGACCGGCGGCACCCCCAGCTCCGCGGCGACCGCGCCGTCGGACCAGCCCAGCGCGACCACCCGCGGCTGCGCGGGCAGCGAGAAGCCCGGGGTACCGTCCGGGTCGTTGAACACCTCGTGGGTGTCGTTGTCGGATTTCACGCACGCGGTCGAGGTCAGGATCATGCTCGCCAGTACCGCGACGATCACGCTGATACGCCGTTTCGACATGGATCTCCTTCTTCCCGGTTGAGTGCCCGGCCCGGACACGTCAGCTCTGCTCGACCCGGACCGCACCCTGGGCCAGGGGCACCACCAGCGGGGTTCCGGTCTGCGGATCGGCGATGACCTGCGAATACACGCCGAACACCTGGTCGACCAGGTCGGCGGTGATGATCTCGCCCGGCGGCCCGACGGCGAGGATCTCCCCGGCCCGCATGGCGATGATGTGGGAGGCGTAGCGCGCGGCCTGGTTGAGGTCGTGCAGCACGGCCACCAGGGTGGTGCCGCGGCGATTGAGTTCGGTGCACAGTTCGAGCACCTCTATCTGGTGGCCGAGGTCCAGGTAGGTGGTGGGCTCGTCGAGCAGCAGGATCGGGGTCTGCTGGGCCAGCGCCATCGCGATCCACACCCGCTGTCGCTGCCCGCCCGAGAGCGCTTCGACCCGACGCGTGGACAGCTCGGTCAGCCGGGTGACCTGCAAGGCGAAATCGACCGCGTGCTGATCGGCGTCGGTCCACTGCCGGAACATCGTCTGGTACGGGAACCGCCCGCGCGAGACCAGATCGATGATGGTGATCCCCTCCGGCGCGATGGACTGCTGCGGCAGCAGACCCACCTCCCTGGCGAACTCCTTGCCGCCGAACCCGGCGACCGCGCGTCCGTCGAGCAGCACCGTGCCGTGCTCGGGGCGCAGCAGCCGCGACAGGGTGCGCAGCAACGTCGACTTGCCGCAGGCATTGGGCCCGACGATGACGGTGAACGACCCGTCGGGCACCACCACATCCAGATCGGCGATGACGGTGCGGTCGCCGTAGCCCACCCGCAGTCCGCTGCCGGTGAGCCGCCCGTCGGTGGTCGTCGTGTCGGTCACGGCCGTGCCTTTCGGGACTGGGCGAGCAGGAGGAACAGCAGGTAGAGCCCGCCGAGCGAGGTGGTCACCACACCGACCGGCAGCTGGGTCTCGGGCGCGAGGATTGTGCGGGCCACCGCCTCGCTGGAGACCAGCAGCGTCGCCCCGACCGCCGCCGAGGTGACCAGCGGAATGCCCGCGCTGGGCGTGATCCGCGCCGCCATCTGCGGGGCGACCAGCGCGACGAAGGCGATCGGCCCGGCGATGGCGGTGGTGGCCGCGGCGAACCCGACGCCGATCACCAGCAGCAGCACCTGGGTGCGCGCGGTGTCGACGCCCTTGCTCGCGGCAGAGTCGGTGCCCAGCTCGAACATCCGCATGCGCGGGGCCACCACGATCAGCGCGGGCACCAGCACCGCCAGCGTGACGAACACCGGGATGGTGTCGGTCATCGTGAGATTGCGCAGGTTGCCCATGCCCCAGGCGGCCGCCACGCCCGCGTTCTGCACGTCGGAGGTGGCGATGAGATAGCCGTTGAACGACAGCAGCATCGCCGAGACACCGATGCCCACGATGATGAACCGGTAGTTGCCGGTGCCGCCGCGCATGCCGAGGAAGTACACCACCACCGCGGTCGCCAGACAGCCCAGCAGCGCGCCGATCGTCGCCCCGCCGGAGCCGAGCCCGAGCACCAGCATGGCCACCAGCGCACCGGTATTGGCGCCGGTGGTGAAGCCGATGATGTCCGGGCTGCCCAGCGGATTGCGGGTGATGGTCTGGAAGATCGCCCCCGACAGCGCGAGCGAGGCGCCGCCGAGGATCGCGGTGACGACCACCGGCAGCCAGGTGGCGACATGATTGGCCGGGGCGCCGGAGACCTGCCCGGTCAGCACCCGCAGCACCTCGACGAAGCCGAGTCCGGGCGTGCGGGTGGTGCTCGCGCCCAACGACCAGACCCCGACCACGGCGGTGACCAGCACCAACGCCACGGTGATCAGCACCGCGACCAGGTCCACCCGCAGACTCAGTCCGAGCCGGGGCACGCGCAGGAACCGCACCCGGCTCGGCCAGCGGGCCCGGGTCGGGGTGTTCGCGGTGGTCACCATTGCGAGCCCTTCTCCTTGCGCGCCAACCAGATCAGCACGGGCGCGCCGAGGAACGCCGTCACCATGCCGACCGGTAGTTCGCTCGCGGTGGCCACGCGGGCCAGCAGATCCGAGCCGACCAGCACGATCGGCCCGACCACCAGGCACAGCGGGATCATCCAGCGATGGTCCGGACCGACCACCATGCGCACCGCGTGCGGCACCATCAGCCCGACGAAGGTGATCGGCCCGACCGCCGCCGTGGCCGCCCCGCACAGCACCGTGATCACCACGAACCCGGCCGCGCGCACCGCCGTCACCGGCACGCCGAGGGCGTTGGCGCGATCGTCACCGAGGGCCAGGGCGTTGAGATAGCCGGTCAGCGCCACCGCGCCGACCAGTCCGAGCAGCACCAGCAGCCAGGTGGCCGACAGTTGCGGCCAGCCGCGTCCGTCGAGGGTGCCGATGAGCAGGCCGCGGATGGCGTCGAAGGTGCGCGGATGGATCATGGTGAGCGCGAACGCGAGTCCGCTGAGCATGGAGGCGATGGCGACACCGGTGAGCACGAGTTTGGCCGGACTGGCCCCGCCCACCCCGCGCGAACCGACGAAATAGACCAGCACCGAGGCCGCGAAGGCGCCGCCGAGCGCCCACCACAGGTAGTCGGTGCCCGAGGCCCCGACCAGCACCGAGCCCAGCACCATGGCGAAGTACGCGCCGGAGTTGACGCCGAGGATGCCCGGGTCGGCCAGCGGATTGCGGGTGAGCCCTTGCATCACGGCCCCCGCCACCCCCAGCGCGGCGCCGACCAGCGCGGCCAGCAGTGTGCGGGGTATTCGCTGCTCCCGGATCACCCCGAGGGTGGTCGGCGTGCCCTCGTCGAACAGCGCCGACCACGCCTCGCGCACGGTGAAATCGCCACTGCCGACGAACAACCCACCGGCCAGCAGCACGATCAGCACCGCTACCAGCAGGATCAGGGCCGCGGACCGGGACAGCGTAGTCCGCGGGGCGGTGGGGGTGGCTCGGGACACAGCGATGGATCCTCGCTTCGCAACGCTCGCCGATGGTGGCCGGGAACGTTGCTGCCACCGCTCGCAGTTAGTTTAGCCTCAGATTAACTGGCGAGGGCGCAACCACGCGGGAATTCACAGCGTGCAGGGCACCGAATCGGTGGCGATGTTCAAGCCGCACTTGATGATGCCGGTGGCCAGGTCGATGAGTTCGGTGGCCACACCGCCGCCGAGCTTCTCGGCCTTGTCGGCCTGTTCGTTCTCCTCGGGGTGGGCCTGCGGCGAATTCTTCGGGGAGCCTTGGCCGTTGAGCGGGTAGTCGCCCGGCTCGGTGGGCGCGGACGGGGCCACCGGTGGAATGGCGGTGGCGGGCGCCGCGAAGGCGACGGCGCCGAAGGTGAGGACAAGAGCACCGGACAGGGTGGCGATCGTCGAACGAGTGGACATTTCTCGCATCACATCCTCGGGTCGAATCGGTCGTACCGGGCAGGGAATGCGTCCCGAGGAGATTCGGAACCGACCCCCCGCGCGGATGGTCAGCCGGTGATGTCGGCCGTCACCGCGCCGCTCGCACGCACCAGATCGGCGGGGGCGAGCTCGATTTCCAGACCGCGCCGACCCGCGCTGCACAGCACCCGATCCCAGCCCAGCGCCGACGCGTCGAGCACCGTCGCCAACCGCTTGCGTTGGCCCAGCGGCGAGACCCCGCCCAGCACATAGCCGGTGGTGCGCTCGGCCTTGGTCTTGTCGGCCATCGCGGCCTTCGGCGCGCCCAGTGCCGCGGCGGCCGCCTTCAGCGCGAGCTTGGCGGGCACCGGCAGCACCGCGACGGCCAGCGCGCCGGTGGACAGCTCGATCACCAGGGTCTTGAAGATCTGCTCGGGCCGCACGCCCAGCGCGTCACCGAGCGCGTCCACGGCCTCGGCGCCGAAGGACGCCGCGCGCGGGTCGTGGGTGTAGGCGTGCACCCGGTGGACGATGCCCGCGGCGGTGAGTGCCTTGATCGCAGGAGTGGACGCGGCTGCCATGACTGCTCAGCCTAGTGGCGCACGCAACCGGAAATCGCTCCCGAACGGGAACACCCGCGCGGGACCATCGGTTGCACTCTGGTGACGAGCCCACCCGCCGAGCGATGCGAAGGAGAGATAGTGACAGTGCTGCTCGAGGAGCGTCCCATCGCCGCGCGGGGTGCGCGATTGCCTTCCGATTCCACCGAGCCGGTAGATTCGGCTACTACGGCGATCGAAGGGATTGGTGTGACGAGCGACGACGACGTGGAGTCCGGCGCAGAAGTCGACGAAGCCGAGCTGGCGGCGCGGTTCGAGCGCGACGCGCTCCCGATGCTGGACCAGCTCTACGGCGCCGCCCTGCGGATGACCAGGAACCCGGCCGACGCCGAGGACCTGGTGCAGGAGACGTACGTCAAGGCCTTCCAGGGGTTCAAGTCCTTCAAGGAGGGCACCAACCTGCGGGCCTGGCTGTACCGCATCCTCACCAACACCTACATCAACTCCTACCGCAAGAAGCAGCGTCAGCCCGCGCAGTACCCGACCGACGAGATCACCGACTGGCAGCTCGCGGCCACCGCCGAGCACTCCTCGACCGGCCTGCGCTCGGCCGAGGTGGAGGCCCTCGACGCCCTGCCCGACGACGAGATCAAGGCCGCGCTGCAGCAGCTGCCCGAGGAATTCCGGATGGCGGTGTACTACGCCGACGTCGAGGGCTTCCCGTACAAGGAAATCGCCGACATCATGGGCACCCCGATCGGTACCGTGATGTCGCGGCTGCATCGCGGCCGTAAGCAACTCAAGGGTTTGCTCGCCGACGTGGCGCGCGAGCGTGGATTCGACCGTGGGGAACGCCAGGAGGTTACGAAATGAGCGACCCCGATATGGAGATGGACTGCACCGCCGTACTCGCGGACGTGTGGCTCATGCTCGACGGCGAATGCGATCAGGCCACCCGCGAGCGCCTGCAGCAGCACATGGACCACTGCGGTCCGTGCATCGAGGCCTACGGCATCGAGGAGAAGATCAAGGGTCTGCTCAGCCGCAAGTGCGGTGGTGAGCACGCTCCCAAGGGGCTGCGCGACCGGCTCAAGCTCGAGATCCACCGGTCGATCACGGTCACCAGGATCGAGACCACCGAGGGCTGAGACCCACGGCACACCGACACAGAAAAGGGGCACCCGAGGGTGCCCCTTTTCCTATCCGAACCAAGCTCAGGCGTTGGGCCGCTTGCCGTGGTTGGCTGCGTTGCCCTTGCGGCTGCGCTTCTTACGTCCACGCTTACCCATCGGTAGCTCCCTTCTGTGGGTCCTCCCCGCCGGAGCGCGGAGCACAATCTGATCGACAGCCATTGTTTCATGTGTGATCGGCGGGACGTCGCGCAGCGTCCGCCTTGACGACGGAGGCGGCGCCTCGGAAGGTGAGATGTTGAGATGTTGAGGTGTCATTCGTGGCCTCGACCGCAGTGAAGCGGGCCTACCGGTACCGGTTCTATCCCACTCGCGAGCAAGAGCAACAGCTCGCTCGAACATTCGGCTGCGTCCGTTATGTCTACAACCGGGCGCTCGCCGAGCGTTCTCGCGCGTGGATGCACGAGCATCGGCGGGTCGACTATGTGGAAACGAGCAAGATGCTCACCGCGTGGAAACGCGAGCCAGGTACCGAGTGGCTCGCCGAGCCGTCGAAGGGGCCGTTGCAGGCTGCCTTGCAGAACCTGCAAGGTGCGTTCGACAAGTTCTGGCGTCAGCAGACGGGATACCCGAAGTTCAAGCGAAAAGGGCGGTCGACCGAGTCGGCCACCTACTTCGCGAACTGCTTCACCTACCGTGACGGGCGCATCAAGCTGGCCAAACAGGCCGATCCGTTGTCTGTCGTGTGGTCACGCCCGTTGCCGGAGGGCGCCCGACCATCACAAGTCACCGTGTCGAAGGACGCTGCGGGTCGCTATCACGTGTCGATTCTGGTCGAGGAACTCGTAGCCGACCTTCCCGGCTCCCCTGAGGCGATCGGCGTGGATGCCGGGATCAGTAGCCTCTATACGTTCTCAACAGGGGAGAAGGTACCCAACCCCCGGTACGGGGAGCGGGATCGTGCGCGGTTGGCCAAGGCGCAGCGCGCGTTGTCGCGCAAGCGGAAGGGGTCCAGCAATCGGGCGAAGGCCCAGCTGAGGGTGGCCAGGATCCATGCCCGCATCGCCGACTGTCGGCGTGACCACCTGCACAAACTCTCCACTCGATTGGTGCGCGAAAACCAAGTGATCGCCATCGAGGACCTGAGTGTGCGTAACATGGCCCGCAATCGTCGTCTGGCGCGTTCCATTTCGGATACCGGCTGGTCACAGTTCCGGGCGATCGTGGAGTACAAGGCGCACTGGTACGGGCGGACTGTGGTCGCTGTCGACCGGTTCTATCCCTCGTCCAAGTCGTGTTCAGGGTGTGGAGGGATCGTCGACGAGTTGCCCTTGCGCATACGCGAGTGGAAATGCGGGTGCGGTCTGGTCCATGATCGGGATATCAACGCCGCGAAGAACATACGTGCCGTCGGGCTGGCGGCGCTCGCCTGTGGAGATGGTGTGAGACCGTCCCGCAGCTGATGCGGGGAGGCGACTGTCGATGAAACAGGAACGGCCTGTCGTGAGACAGGCAATCACGGCCCTCCGGGGCCGGGAGGAAGCCAATGGCTGTAGCTTCGGCACAGACATACTGCCATCGCCTGCCGACGATGGCTCAACAGACTAACGAACGGGGTGTCATGCCTGAAGAAGTGCGCGCGGAGATGGTCTCGACCGTGCTCGCTGTCGAGGTGGCGGTGGGTGAGCATGTCCAGGTCGATCAGACGCTGGTGCTGCTCGAGTCGATGAAGATGGAGATCCCGGTGCTCACCGAGATCGAGGGTGACATCACCTCGGTCGACGTCGCGCCGGGTCAGGTCCTACAGGCGGGCGACCTGATCGCCACGATCGCCTAGGCCTGGCGAAGGGAACAAGCGGTAGATCCCCGTGGCAACACTGAGCGAGCTCCTGGCCGAACACACCGACCTTCCCGGCATGGCCGTGGACCATCTGCAACGGGTGGTGGGCGATTGGCAGTTGCTCGCCGACCTCTCGTTCTCGGATCTGCTGCTCTGGGTGGGGGCGGGTCCGGTCGCCGAGGGCGCCGACGTGGTGTGTGTCGCCCAGATCCGGCCGACGACGGCGCCCACCGTCCATCTCGACGACAAGGTGGGCACCACCGCCTCGCGCACCGATTTCCCGCAGGTGTTCGACGCGCTGCTGGCCGGTGAGCCGGTGCGCACCGACACCGAGGTCGAGGTGAGCGGGGTCTATCACCCCAGCCCGATGCACGCGGTGCGCGAGGCCATCCCGGTGCGCTGCGGCGAGGACGTGATCGCGGTGCTCAGCCGCGACTCGGACCTGCAGCGCTCGCGGGTGCGCAGCACCCTGGAGACCGCCTACGTCTCCTGCGCCGACGACCTGTGCCGGATGATCGCCGACGGCAGTTTCCCCACCCCGGAGGATCGGGCCGCCACGCACTCCAGCCCGCGCGCGGGCGACGGCTTCATCCGGCTCGACACCGACGGCATCGTGGTCTACGCCAGCCCCAACGCGCTGTCGGCCTATCACCGGATGGGGATGCAGGCCGATCTGGTCGGCCAGGATCTGGCCGTCACCACCCGCTCGCTGATCACCGACCCGTTCGACGCGCAGGAAGTCGTCGCCGACATCCAGGCCGCGCTGGCCGGGCGCACCGGCAGGCGCATGGAGGTCGAGGCGCGCGGCGCGACGGTGCTGCTGCGCACGCTGGTGATGCGGCCCGGTGGCGAGCTGGCCGGGCCCGCGGTGCTGGTGCGTGATGTCACCGAGGTGAAGCGGCGCGACCGCGCGCTGCTCAGCAAGGACGCCACCATCCGCGAGATCCACCACCGGGTGAAGAACAATCTGCAGACCGTCGCGGCCCTGCTGCGCCTACAGGCGCGCCGCACCGAGAACCCGGAAGCCCAAGTGGCGCTGACGGAATCGGTACGCCGGGTCACCTCCATCGCCTCGGTGCACGAGATGCTGTCGATGTCGGTGGACGAAGAGGTCGATCTCGACGAGGTCGTCGACCGGCTGCTGCCGATCATGGCCGACGTGGCCACCGTGCACACCGCGCGGATCAAGGTGCGCCGCGCGGGTTCGCTCGGGGTGTTCTCGGCCGAACGGGCGACGCCGCTGGTGATGGTGCTGACCGAGCTGGTGCAGAACGCCATCGAGCACGCCTTCGACGCGGGCCAGAACGGCACCGTGACGATTCGTTCGGAGCGCTCCGCGCGCTGGCTCGACGTGATCATCAGCGACGACGGCCGGGGCCTGCCCTCCGGCTTCAGCCTGGAGAGCTCCGACCGGTTGGGGCTGCAGATCGTGCGCACGCTGGTCACCTCGGAACTGGGCGGCTCGATCGGGTTGCATCCCGGGGCCGAGGTGGGGACCGACGCGGTGCTGCGGGTGCCGCTGGGCCGTCGGTCGGCGCGCTGAAAAACGCTGTAGGGCAACAATAAACCCGGCACCGCGAGGTGCCGGGTTCTCAACATGCGTTACCGGGCCGGGGCTGGATGGCCCGGCAACGCCTCCCGCGTCGACTAGACGGAGGTTCGCGTACGGGTGCGCGCGTTGCGCCGCTTGAGCGCGCGACGCTCGTCTTCGCTCATTCCACCCCACACGCCCGCGTCCTGTCCGGACTTCAGGGCCCACGACAGGCAATCGGCAGTGACGGGGCAGCGGGCGCAGACCAGCTTGGCATCGGCAATCTGCGCGAGCGCAGGACCACTGTTACCCACCGGGAAGAACAGCTCGGGGTCCTCATCGCGACAGATGGCCTTGTGGCGCCAGTCCATTCCTCTGCTCCTTTGCGCGGGCACCCCAAAGGGCACCTCTGGTTAGTGGATCGTTCACTTGTGCGACTCGAATGTTTCCGCACGGTTGCTTGTGAATGCTTTCACGAACACCGTAGATGTCAATAGGTGTCCGGCGCACCGTGGGGGAGATCACGCTCTAGCGGACCCACAAGGGGGACCTGCCCGGTCCTTTGTACTCGCGTCCGCGGATTTTCGCAGCGCAACCGGGAGATTTTTCTAGGTCCGCGCAGGCGGAGCGGGTTCGGGAGCAACCACATCCAGCACCCCGGGTACCGATGTGAAATGCACCATCTTGCGTTTTCCGATGTAGTCGCCATCGATTTGCAGGCCGATCTCGGAGCCGGTGTCGATACGCACCGACGGCACGTCGTCGGCCCGAAAGAGCACGGGAGACTGCGGATTTCCGTGCTCGGCCAGCAACTGCCGAGCAAGCAGCAGAGTTCGGGGCACACTCATCGACCGCACCGCGAACACCCCGAGCCCGGATTCGAACGTCGTCGTGGGATTGGTACGGACCGGACGGTCCTCCAGATAGGTCCACGGGCTCGAATTCGTGACGAAGGCGTAATACACCCGCTCGATCGGATCATGACCGGGCACCTCGACGACCACTTCCGGCTCACGCCGCCGCGCGCGGAAGAACTGACGCACCGTTGTCCGCAGATAGCGCGCGGGCGTGGCCGTGCGACCCTTCGCCCGCGCCGCGTCGATCGCCTCGCACACATCGGCGTCCAGACCCACGCCCGCGCTGAACGTGAACCAGCGATCATCGGCCAGACCCAACCCGATACTGCGATCGGCGTCACGACCCAGCAGATCGATGAGCTGATTGGTCGCCGTCACCGGATCGGGGGAGATACCCAACGCACGGGCGAACACATTGGCCGAACCACCCGGAATGATGCCCAGGCGCGGCCGCCACACCTGATCGTCGGCCACCTGCGGCAGCGGCAGGAACCCGTTGATGGTCTCGTTGACCGTCCCATCGCCGCCGTGCACGACGATCAGGTCCATTTCCTGGGTCGATGCCCACTGCGCCAATTCCGCCGCGTGACCGCGATGCTGGGTGTGCGCAACCGTCAGCTGCGTTCGGCTCTCCAGCGCGTGCGCGAGCAGATCGCGCGTGGCGGGAGTGGTCGAAGTGGCATTCGGATTGACGATGAGCAGCGTCCGCACTGTGTTTATCTTGCCGCGCCTGCGGCGCGGCGGGTTCGCGGCCCCCTTGGCCGGGCCGCGAACGGCCCCTCCCTAGGGGTCGGGGGTGCGGGGTGCGTTCGTTGTGAGGGGTTGGGGGTCCGGGGGTGCGTTCGTTGTTGTGAGGGGTGGGAGGTGGTGGGGGTGTTCGTCGTAGGGTGGGGGGGTGGTTGAGCCGGAGATGACCAAGGGTGACGAGCAGCGCGGTGGCGAGCGGGTTCCGGGTGGTATTCCGGGGACCGTGCGGGCGGCGGGGGTGCTGGTCACGCTGGAGGGGTTGCTCGGGGTCGGGACGGCGATCGTGTTGATCGTGCGGGCGGCGACGGGGCACGATCAGTCGGTCGCCAGTGGCATCGGGACCGCGATCTGGTTCGGGGTGCTCTTCGGTGGGGTACTGGCGGCGGGTATCGGGTTGCTGCGGGGCAAGCGGTGGGGGCGGGCCATCGCGGTCATCGCGCAGGTGCTCATGCTGCCGGTCGCGTGGTCGTTGCTGACCGACTCGCATCAGCCGCTGTGGGGCAGCCTGCTCGCGGTGGTGGTGCTCGGCGCGCTCGGCGCGCTTTTCGCCCCTGCTACGAGTCGCTTCATGGCTCTCGATTACGGCGAACTTCCGGAGGAAGACGAGCACCGTCGCTGATCAGGTCGTGGCCGCTCGCAGCGCCTGACGGCACAGGTGGTCGGCTCGGCGGGTGGTCTCGGGCTGGCGGAACCCCTGGGTGAGCGCCAGGACCTGCGCGCAGGCGGTGTCGAGGTCGATGAGATGACCGACCGAGACGAACAGCGGTTTCACCTCGTCCCTGGTGCGCAGGGCGCGCCCGACGATCTCTCCGTCCAGGAGCACGTCGGCGGTATCGCCCCGACGGGGCCCGGGATCGGTGTACTCACCCCACACCGATTTGGCCACGCCGATGGTCGGAATGCCGGTCAGCAACCCGACATGACAGGCCAATCCGAAGCGGCGGGGATGCGCCAGGCCCTGGGCGTCGCACACGAGCAGATCGGGGATAGCGGTGAGCATTTCCAGGGCGGCGACGGTGGCCGGGAGTTCCCGGAAGGCGAGCAGTCCGGGCACATAGGGAAATGTCGAAATTCCGTGCGCGACGGCCGATTCCACTGTTTCCCCGGTGACCATATCGAGAATGACGGCAGCGGTCGCGACGGTGCCGTCTTCGTGATATGCCGAATCAATTCCGGCGGCGGTCCGGAATTGCGGTGGCGCGGGATTCTCCGCGCGCACCCGCGGGCGCAGCGCGTCCTGCAGGGCGACGGCCTGCGCCGCGGTGCGCGGCCAGACGCCCGGTGACTCGATCCGCATCTCAGTTCGCCGTCGCCGCCAGCGCCGCCAGTTCGGGCCCGGCCAGCCGGTAGCCGATCCACTCGTCCTGTGCCGCGGCGCCGAGGGCTTCGTAGAAGGCGATCGACGGGGTGTTCCAGGTGAGCACCGACCAGGACACCCGGCTGTAGCCGTGACGCACGGCCTCGGCGGCCAGCGCCGCCACCAGCGCGCGGCCGAGGCCGCTGCCGCGCGCCGCCGGGCGGACGTAGAGGTCCTCCAGGTAGATCCCGTGCACGCCGTCCCAGGTCGAGTAGTTCAGGAACCAGATCGCGCAGCCCACCACCGCGCCCTCGTGCTCGGCGACGTGCGCGAACAGCGCGGGACGCGTTCCGAACAGGGCCGTGCGCAGCTGGTCGGTGGTCAGGGTGCACTGCTCGGGCGCCTTCTCGTAGGCGGCCAGTTCGTGCACGAGCTCGACCATCGCCGCCACATCGGCGGGTGTGGCGCGGCGCACGCTCATCGGGTGCCCTCCTCTAGCGGTTCGGTGCGGGCGGTCAGGTTGTGGCCCCAGATGCTGCGGGCGTCGTGGTCGAAACCGAGCACGCTCAGCGCGCCGGTGGACAGGGCGAAGCGGCGGCCCTCGGTGACGGCGAACTCGGCCCAGCGCGCGATCAGCACCCGCGAGAAGTGCCCGTGCCCGACGAACACCACATCGCGCTCGGCCAGGATCGGTTCGGCCCGCGCGAGCGCCCGGTCGGCCCTGGCGCCCACCTGCTCGGCGGTCTCGCCGCCGGGGACGGGATGGGTCCACACGGTCCAACCGGGGACGGTCTCGCGGATCTGGGCCGTCGTGATGCCCTCGTAGTCGCCGTAGTCCCACTCGACCAGATCGTCGTCGACGTGCGCGGGCGACAGCCCGGCCAGTTCGGCGGTCTGCCTGGCGCGCAGCCGGGGGCTGGTGAACACCAGCGGATCACGCAGCTCCAGCGATTTCAGCACCGGTGCGGCGGCGCGGGCCTGCGCCTCCCCGGCGGGGGTCAGCGGCAGATCGGTGTGGCTGGTGTGGCGTCGCTGACGCGACCAGGTGGTTTCGCCGTGGCGCAGCAGGACCAGTCGGGCCTCGGGTACGGACATGGGTCCATCATGGCAGGCCGCCGAGCGCTCAGCCGAGCGCGTAGAGGGCACCGCCGCGTCGCTCGAACACCGTCGGGCCCAGCACCGCGGTGGAGATGGTGCCCCCGGCATAGTCGGTGCGCTGGACCGGAATCCGCTCCACGGTCTCGCCGGTACCCACGTCCACGGCCAGCACGGCGTCGGGCACGGGGACGAGCAGCCTGCCCGCCATCAGCGCGGGCGTGCCGAGCGCGTCGGGGACGGTCCACACCGGTTGCAAGGTGCTGGTGTTCAACGCCGTCAGGCTGGTGCCGGTGAACACGTAGACGGCCGAACCGATCCGGGTCAGCGTGGTCTGGTCGGTCCACGGCGCGGCCAGCGGATAGGACGCGATCTCGTTGCCGTTGCCGTCGTGCACGGCCAGCCGGGCGGGCAGCCCGAGGCCGGTGGCGGTGGGTTCGGTGGGCGGGTAGTAGACGGCGACCTTGTTGTCCGACACCGCGACCACCCGCACCTCGGGGGCGTCGGCGCCGGGCGCGGTGAGCACGTGCGAGCCGTACTCCTCCGGGTCGGTCGCCTCCTTGGGCGCCGGATTGAGCACGGTCAGCCGCTCGGTGGCGTCACCGGGGCAGCGTTCGAGCACCGCCAGCCGCGAGGAACTCGACGCCGCCGAATGCAACGCGCAGCCCGAACGCGGCTGGGTATTGGGGTTCACCGGGGCGTCGACATAGCCGTACTCGAGGGTGCGGACCAGATCCGAACGCCACATCTCCAGCCGCTCCGAGCCCAGCGCGAGCAGGTAGGTGCCGTCCCCGGTGACGCGGATGTCGTCGTCCATGTAACTGCTGCGGGCCACCCTGCGCTGCCCGGTGTCGGCCTCGAGCATCACGCTCTGACTGCATCCGCGCTGGTCACGATAGGTGGCGATGACCGCGCCGTACTGCGACTGCACCGCGCACAGCGGCATGTCCCGGCGATACCACCACAGCTGCTCCCCGGTACGCGGATCGCGTCCGCTCACGGTGCCGTCGTCCCCGGTCACCGCCACATTCCCCGAGACCAGCGCGCGACTGCTGGAACTGTCGGCCGCGTGCCAGAGTTCGCGCAGCCCGGTGGGCAGGGTGGTCGCGGCGGTCACCGACGGCGCCGCGGCCGTGGCCACCACGGAATCGGTCCCGGTGGCATCGGCCCGGGCCCAGACCACGATCGCCGCCACCAAGACGGTGACGGCGATCGCAACTGCGGCAAAGATATCGGCGCGCGTCCGCCGCTCAGGTGCGAGCACGAGCTGAGTTTATTGGAGCGCTGGCGCGCTCGAGGTCGCGGCCCCTGGGGGCCGGGTTTGTTGGAGCGCTGGCGCGCTCGAGGTCGCGGCCCCTGGGGGGCCGCCGGTCAGGCACCGTTGCTTGCTCCTTCGTCGCCTACGCAACGGCGCCTGACCGGCGGCCCGGCCGCGACCGGCCACTGCGTGGCCGCCGCTCCTCGGGGTCGCGGGTGCGGGGCTGGGAGTGCGGTCATGGCGGGTTCTCCCAGCAGGGTGTGGTGTTGTTCAGGCGTCGACGGTGGCGGCCGTGTCGGCCGTGGTGTTCGCCTCGGTGGGCTTGCGGCGGCGTCGGCGGCGGGCGGGCTTGGGCTCGGTGGCCTCGGCGTTGGCTGGGGTGGACGTGGTGTCCGCCGGTGTGGGGTCGGCCGCGTCGGTGGTGGCTGTGTCGCCGGTGGTCGTCTCGCCCGACTGGTCGGTGGGCTTGCGGCGGCGACGGCGCCTGCGGGCGGGCTTGTCGCCCTCGGTGGTGTCCTCGGCGGGGGTGTCGGTCGTGGCCTCGGTGCCCTCGGTCGCGGGGGCGTCGGCCTTGCCGCCGCGGGTGCGGCGGCGGGTGCGGGTCGACTTGGGGCGCTCGGGGCGCTCCTCGACGACGTCGTCGTCCTCGCGGACCGGCTTGGGCTTGCGGATCACGCCGGTGACGCCCTCGGGGATGCCGAGGTCGGAGTACAGGTGCGGGGAGCGGGAGTAGGTCTCGGCGGGCTCGGGGATGCCGAGGCCGAGAGCCTTGTCGATGGACGCCCAGCGGTGCAGTTCGTCCCAGTCGATCAGGGTGATCGCGACGCCGGTGCGTCCGGCGCGGCCGGTGCGGCCGATCCGGTGCACGTAGGTCTTCTCGTCCTCGGGGCACTGGTAGTTGATGACGTGGGTGACGTCGTCGATGTCGATACCGCGCGCGGCGACATCGGTGGCCACCAGCACGTCGATGGTGCCCTTGCGGAACTTGGTCAGCGCCTTCTCGCGGGCGATCTGGCCCAGGTCGCCGTGCACCGCGCCGACCGCGAAACCGCGCTCGGCCAGGTCGTCGGCCACCTTCTGCGCGGTGCGCTTGGTGCGGGTGAAGATCATCGTGGCGCCGCGGGACTCGGCCTGCAGCACGCGCGCGACCAGCTCGCTCTTGTCCAGCGCGTGCGCGCGGTAGACGAACTGCTCGGTCCGGTCGTGCACCGCGGAATCGTTGGCCAGCTCGGCGCGGATGTGCGTCGGCCTGGTCAGGAACGTGCGGGCCAGGGTGATGATCGGGCCCGGCATGGTGGCCGAGAACAGCATCGTCTGACGCTTGTCGGGGACCATCGACAGGATGCGCTCGATATCGGGCAGGAAGCCCAGATCCAGCATCTCGTCGGCCTCGTCGAGCACCAGCACGCCGATCTTGCCGAGGATCAGGTGGTTCTGGTTGGCCAGGTCCAGTAGTCGGCCGGGGGTACCGACCACCACGTCGACGCCCTCGCGCAGCGCGGCGATCTGGGTGTCGTAGGGGCGGCCACCGTAGATGGCGGCGACCTTCAGCGAACCCTGGTGGTTGGACAGGTACTTGCTCGCGTTCTCCAGATCCTTGGTCACCTGGATGCACAGCTCGCGCGTCGGCACGATGACCAGCGCGCGCGGGGTGCCGTCGAGCGGGGTGGTGCCGGTGTCGGCGGTGGCGATGCGGTGCAGCAGCGGCACACCGAAACCGAAGGTCTTGCCCATACCGGTGCGGGCCTGACCGATGAGATCCTCACCGGCCAGCGCCAGCGGCAGGGTGAGTTCCTGAATCGCGAAGGTGCGTTCGATACCGATCTCGCCGAGCGCGCGCACGATTTCTTCGCGCACGCCCAATTCGGCGAAACTCGGGGGTACGTGGGTGTTGTCCAGTTCGGCCGTCAGGAGGGTGTCGGTGAGACCGGGTTCCTGTTCGACAGTGATCTTGCTCAGGGTTCGTGCCTTCCTCGTCATCGCATCTCGCACGCACGAGGTGGGGCGGGCCGGTCGGCCCGCGACGACCACATATCCGCCTGTGATACTCGCCGGGCCCTCGCCGATCGCGGATTGCGTCATCGGCGCGGCACATCGGCGATGCGGATTCGGTGCGCGCACATTTTCTGTGGACATCGCCGCTGCCCACCGCGCTGTGGCCGGTGGCGCGCCGCGCCCGTGGAGTGCGCCGGGGCGGCGGAATTAGCGTTGTCCACGGAGATTGTAGCGTGATAATGTGCGCAATCCGAATTTCGACGTGGCTGAATGCCGCGTGAAAACAGCGTGCGCGCAGGTGGAACCCGGTGGCGATGGTGTGTCACAGCGCAATTCACCCGACGCGGATTTCGCGCGTGTCTCCCGTTGTAATGGAGCTCACTTGGTACCGCCGGTACCGGGTGTGAGACATTTCGAGGCGTGAGCATCACCGACACCGTCACCACGGCCGCCCGCAACGCGTGGGCACTGAGCTTCGGCTCCGGCATCGAGCCCGTCGACCCGGCGCCCTCGACCGTGCTGTGGGACGAGCCGCATCGCCTGCTGCGTCGATACGACACCGAATTCCAGTCCGCCGCAAGTGATTCCGCCGTGCTGCTGGTGCCACCGCTGGCCGCCCCCGCCACCTGTTTCGATCTGCGCCGCGACCAGAGCCTGGCGCGCTACCTGGTGGAGACCGGCCGCGCGCCCTACCTGATCGACTACGGCGACATCACCTTCGCCGACCGTCGCATGGGCTTCGAGGACTGGATTCTCGACATCCTGCCCGAGGCGATCCTGCGCACCAGCGCCGATCGCGGGGGCGCCCCCGTCGATCTCGTCGGGTGGTCGGTCGGCGGCATGTTCTCTGTGCTCGCCGCCGCGGCGAACACCGCGCTGCCGATCCGCTCGATCACCGCCGTCGGCGCCCCGCTGGATTACGACAAGATGCTGGGCATTCCGCAGCTGCGCGCGGTCGCGAACCTGACCGGTGGCCGGGCCACGACTGCCTTCGTTCGGGCCGCGGGCGGTATTCCGGCCCCGCTCACTCGCATCGGCTACCGCCTGGCCGCCTTCGAACGCGAATTGCAGCGCCCGATGTTCATCGCGGGCAATATCGCGCGCACCGAGACGCTGGCCAAGATGGAATCCATCGACCGCTTCCAGTCGTCGATGCCCGGCTACCCCGGCCGCTTCTACAACCAGCTGTGGGGCCGGATGATGCTGGCCAACGACATCGGCAACGGCAAGCTCGAACTGCGCGACCGCACCGTCGAGCTGTCGCGGGTGCAGGTGCCGGTGCTGCTGATCGGCGGCACGTCCGACGTGATCACGCCCAAGGCCGCCGTCGAGGCCGGATTGCGCACGCTCAGCGGCGCACCCTCGGTGACCTACGAGGTTTGCCCGGGCAGCCACCTGGGCATCCTGACGGGTCCCGACGCGCGCGAGAGCACCTGGGCGCACCTGGACAAGTTCCTGGCCGAACGCGATTGAGCGCCGATCGGGACTAAGGTTGGACCCATGGGAGCCCAGACCTCTGCCGCGCCGGATGTTGCCTCGACCGAACCGCTCGCCGCGGACCACCAGGGGGTGACCGAGCTGTTCGCGGTCCTCGCCTACGGTGAGATCTCCGCGTTCTACCGCCTCGCCGAGGAGGCCAAGCTCGCACCGAGCCTGCGTGGCCGGGTGGCCGTGGCCAAGATGGCCGCCGCCGAGCTCGCGCACTTCGAGACGCTCGAGGCCGCGCTGAGCGCTCGCGGCGCCGATCCGGAGACCGCCATGCGCCAGTACGAGGGCGCGCTGGACTCCTACCACGCCTCCACCGACCCCTCGACCTGGCTCGAGTCGATGGTGAAGTTCTATGTCGGCGACGGTCTGGCCGCCGACTTCTACACCGAGATCGCCGGGGCGCTGCCCGCTGAGGTCGCCGAGGTGGTCCGCGATGTGCTGGCCGAGACCGGGCATTCGCAGTTCGTCGTCGACGAGGTGCGCGGTGCCGTGGCCGCCAGCCGCTCCGAGCGCGACCGCCTCACCCTGTGGGGCCGCCGCCTGCTCGGCGAGGCGATCACCCAGGCGCAGTACGTGATGGCCCAGCGCGACGAGTTGGCCGAGCTGGTGCTGGCCGCCACCGGCGACCTCAACGGCATCGCCACCCTGTTCGACCGCATGCAGGAACGTCACGCGGCCCGGATGGCCGAACTCGGGCTGTAGGGTCGGGGCGGGTTCTGGGCGTGCCCGGTGAGTTACCCGTGTTCGCGCGAGATCAGGCGATCGTTGTCAGCCGCACGGGTGGGGACGAGGCGGAGATCCGGGGTGCGGGCCGCGGCGGTTCGCGGTAGCCAGATCACGACTTCCTGATCGAGGTCGGCGGACAGGGTCTGCACCGTGAAGGTCAGGGTGCCGAGGGTGGGGTGTTCGACACCGAGCAGGGTCGGGATGTCCTCGGCCAACCGGTGCGGCTGCCAGCGCCGGGCGAATTCCGGTTCGGCGCACAGGGTTTCGATGACCGAGGCGACGCGTTCGTCGTCGGGACGGCGCAGTCGGGTGCGGGCCAGGTCGTCGGCGAGGCGGTCGGCGAGCTGGGGCCAGTCGGTGACGGTGGTGCGCGCCAGCGGATGCCGGAAGGTCCACACCGCCAGATTCACCTCGTCGGGATCGTCGAGCAGGCCCAGTGGCGCGGCCAGTTCGGCCCACGCGCTGTTCCAGGCCAGCACCGCCGCGCGCGGGCCGAGTACGAACGCCGGGGTGGGGGCGAGCGCGTCGATGACCCCGCGCAGCGCGGTGGGTACCTGGTCCAGGGCCGGGTCGAAAGCGGTGCTCGGGCAGCGGTTCTCGCGGCCCGCGGTCACCGCCAGCCAGCTGAAGTGGCCGCGTTCGGTGTCGTTGAAGCGCAGCGCGGTGGCCAGCGCGTCGACCACGGCCATCGAGGGGTTGGTGTCGCGGCCCTGCTCGAGCCGGGCCAGATAGTCCGCGCTCACCCCGGCCAGCACCGCGACCTCCTCGCGACGCAGCCCCGGGGTGCGGCGGCGGCCGCCCGCGGGCAGGCCGACGTCCTCGGGACGCAACTCCCCGCGCCGGGCCACCAGCAGTTCGGCGAAGGGGGAGCGGCCGGGCTGTTCGGTCATGTGTGCGTCCGCCATCTCTCGATCGTGCCCGGTCCCCGGGCCGCTAGCCACGCCCTGCCAGGTCCAGGATAACGGCGGTGTGGTTAGCGGACCGTGGTCCGTTCAGGCTGGGGAGCATGACTTCCTCGACACAGACCCAGCAGCTGAAGACCGGATCCTGGGCCCTGGACGCCCACCACTCCTCGGTCGCGTTCACCATCCGCCACCTCGGCATCGCCAAGGTGCGCGGCGGCTTCACCCGCTTCGAGACCGAGTTCGTCGTCGACGAATCCGGCGCGGCCACCCTGGCAGCCACCATCGAACTGGACTCCTTCGACACCGGCAACCCCGACCGCGACGCCCACATCCGCACCGCCGACTTCCTCGACGTCGCCAACCGACCCACCCTCAGCTTCCGCTCCACCCAGCCGGTGCGCGTGGCCGAGAACTTCACCGTGGTCGGCGAGGCCACCCTCGGCGCTGTCACCCAGCCGCTGACCCTCGACGTCGAGTGGGGCGGGCTGGCCGATTTCGCCGACGGCACCCGGCACGCGGGCTTCTCGGCCACCGGCACGATCAAGCGCACCGATTTCGGGGTCGGCGCACCGCTGCCGGGCATGCTCGCCGACAAGGTCGCGATCGAACTCGAGATCCAGCTGATCGAACCCGCCTGACCCGTTCGCTCACAGCGCAGATAGGCGTGTCACCGGCCCGGCCTCCCTGCATTAGCCTGGAACCCGACAACACAGGACTCTTACGTTCGGAGGTTGGCCGTGGAGGTCAAGATCGGTATTTCGGATAGCCCGCGCGAGCTCGTCATCAACAGCGCGCAGAGCCCTGACGAGATCGAGGCGCTGGTGTCCGAGGCGCTCGGCGGCGGGAGCGGTGTCGTCTCGCTCACCGACGAGAAGGGCCGCAAGTTCCTGATCCAGTCCGCGAAGGTCGCCTACGTGGAGATCGGCTCGCCCGCCGCGCCCCGCGTCGGCTTCGCCACGGTCTAGCGTTCCACCGAAAAGCCCCGCGCCGGTTCCGGTCGCGGGGCTTTTCGGTGTCGAGGGGTGTTACTGGATCGGGTGCAGCGGCACATGCTTGAGGCCGCCCCAGGCCAGCGCGACGGTGGTGTCGACGGCCTCGTCCTTGGGGATCGGGCGGTCGGCCTCGAGCCAGTAGCGGGCGGTGAACTGGCTGGCGCCGACCAGGCCGACGGCCAGGATGCGGGCCCGGTACGGGTCGAGGCCGGAGTCGTGGGCGACCAGGTCGAAGACCGCGTCCACGCATGCCTCGGTGGCCTGCTCGACGCGGCGCTGCACCTGCGGCTCGGAGGTGAGGTCGGACTCGAAGACCAGGCGGAAACCCTGCATCTCGTTGTCCACGAAATCGAAGTACGCGGCGACGGCGGCCCGCACGCGCTGCTTGTTGTCGGTGGTGGAGCGCAGCGCCTGGCGCACGCTCGACACCAGGATGTCGACGTAGTTCTGCAGCACCGCCAGGTACAGCTCCAGCTTGCTGGCGAAGTGCTGGTAGAGCACCGGCTTGCTGACACCGGCCACCTGGGAGATCTCGTCCATACCGGCGGCGTGATAGCCCCGCTGCACGAAGACCTCGCTGGCCGCCAGCAGCAGCTGCTGACGCCGTTCGTCCCTGGGCATACGGGTGCCGCGCTTGGACGGGACCGTCTCCGGCACCGATCGGCGCGAGGTCATGCGGTCCACGAGGTCAGTCATCTCGGCTCTCTTTGTCGTTGCCCCCGGGCCGAGGGTGTGCGGTCCAGGTTTCCCACGAACGATACTCGCCCGGTGTTCCCACGGAGTTTCGCCCTGGAAATGTAGTACCAGCCCACGCCGTTCGCCGGGCCGTAACCGGCCGATCTGGTCCGGCCGCCCGACGGGCGGGGTTGCGGGCTGTGAGAATCTGGTGTGGTGACCGACCGACCGGAACGACCATCCGGCGGCGGGCGCGATGTCGCTCGCCCCCCGCAACCCACCGAGTCCGGTTCCGAGACGTCGGCGTCTGAGGGGCGGGAACTGCAGGTCTACGACCCGCTCGGGCTGTATCAGCCCGCCGACCGATCCCGTCAGCCGCTGCGGGCCCGCTGGGATCCCACCCAGCCCGACAACGGCAGGCCCCGCAGTCCGCAACGCGACGCCAAGAAGCAGAGCGCGATCGGTCGGTTCGTCTCCACCTACGGCTGGCGCGCCTACGCGCTGCCGGTGCTGCTGGCGGTGACCGTGCTGGTGATCGTCGACGCCGTGCGCGCGGTGCCGATGCCAGCCCCCGCCGACCCCGGTTTCGGTGCGCTGAGTCCGAATCGGGCCGAGTCCGGCATCATCGGCGCCCCGCCGGGCGGGGACGGGAAGTTCCCCGCGGATCTGCCGCTGGGCGCGCTGCCCGAGGGCGGCGCCTATGTCGAACGGGCGGCGGGCACCTGGCGCGTCGTGCCCGGCACCAGTCCCCAGGTCGGGGCCGGGACCGAACGGGTCTTCCGCTACACCGTCGAGGTCGAGGACGGCATCGACACCGCGCCCTTCGGCGGCGACGCCGCGGTGGCCACCATGGTCGAGACCACCCTGGCCAACCCCAAGAGCTGGACCCACGACACCCGCTTCGGCTTCCAGCGCATCGACGCGGGCGAGCCCGATTTCCGGCTCTCGCTCACCTCTCGCGACACCACCCGCAACGCCTGCGGCTTCGAGATCCCGATCGACTCCTCCTGCTACAACGCGGGCCTGGACCGCGTGGTGCTCTCCGAGGTGCGCTGGGTGCGCGGCGCGCTGGCCTTCGACGGCGACATCGGTTCCTACCGGCAGTACCAGATCAACCACGAGGTCGGCCACGCCATCGGCTACCACAGCCACCAGCCGTGTGAGAGCGACGGTGGGCTGGCGCCGATCATGATGCAGCAGACCTTCGGCACCAAGAACAACGACATCGCGCTGCTCGACCCGCACGGTGTGGTCCCCGCCGACGGCAAGACCTGCCGGTTCAACCCCTGGCCGTACCCGAGGGGCTGACATCGCGACCGATACGTCACCATGGTTGGGGAAGAACAGGACGGTCGGCGACGTTGTCACCACTGCCAACCCCCACGGTTTTCGGCCGCCTCGCCGCCGAGGGCCGAGTCGTAACGGCGAAGCCGGAGAATCGGTCCTCGGCGGCGAGGTTACGAGGCCGAAAACCCGCGGCGCCAGCCGCAAAAAAACACAGGAGCTTGTGACGTGTCTACAAACGGGTCTCTCCCGCCGCTGGTCGAACCGGCCGCGGAGCTGACCAAGGACGAGGTCGCCCGCTACAGCCGTCACCTGATCATTCCCGATCTCGGTGTCGACGGGCAGAAGCGGCTCAAGAACGCCAAGGTCCTGGTGATCGGTGCGGGCGGACTCGGTTCCCCGGCGCTGCTGTACCTGGCCGCGGCCGGTGTCGGCACCCTGGGCATCGTCGAATTCGACGAGGTCGACATGTCGAACCTGCAGCGCCAGGTCATCCACGGCGAATCCGATATCGGCCGCTCCAAGGCCGACAGCGCCCGCGACTCCATCCTCGAGATCAACTCCGGGATCGACGTGCGCCTGCACAAGATCCGCCTGGAACCCGACAACGCGGTCGAACTGTTCGCCGAGTACGACCTGATCGTCGACGGCACCGACAACTTCGCCACCCGCTACCTGGTCAACGACGCCGCCGTGCTGGCCCACAAGCCGTACGTGTGGGGCTCGATCTACCGTTTCGAGGGCCAGGTCTCGGTGTTCTGGGAGGACGCCCCCGACGGTCGCGGCATCAACTACCGCGACCTGTACCCGGAGGCCCCGCCGCCGGGCATGGTCCCCTCCTGCGCCGAGGGCGGCGTGCTGGGCGTGCTGTGCGCCTCGATCGGCTCGGTGATGGTGACCGAGGCGATCAAGCTGATCACCGGCATCGGTGAGACGCTGCTGGGCCGTCTGATGGTCTACGACGCCCTGGACATGAACTACCGCACCATCAAGCTGCGCCGCGATCCGGAACGGCAGCCGATCACCGAACTGATCGACTACGAGGCGTTCTGCGGGGTGGTCTCCGACGAGGGCATGGCCGCCGCGGCCGGGTCGACGATCACCGCCGCCGAGCTGAAGGATCTGCTCGACGCCGACAAGGTCGAGCTGATCGACGTGCGCGAGCCGGTCGAGTGGGACATCGTGCACATCGAGGGCGCGACCCTGATCCCCAAGGACCGCATCCTCTCCGGTGAGGCGCTCTCGGAGCTGCCCCAGCACAAGCCGATCGTGCTGCACTGCAAGACCGGTATCCGCTCGGCGGAGGCTCTCGCGGCGCTCAAGCGCGCCGGTTTCGCCGATGCCACACATTTGCAGGGCGGGGTCGTGGCCTGGGCCAAACAGGTCGATCCCTCGCTGCCGGTCTACTGATCCACCGCTCGACCTCGCCGTTGATTGCGGCGAGGTCGCAAAGTGGGGTGGGCCAGCGTGGCTTCGGGTATCCCGGGCGAACCCGGGGTTACGGTACGGCCGTGACCACAGTCGAACCTCCCGATCATGTGCGCGCCACATTCGGACTTCGCGAAGTGACACCCGTCCCGCTCGGGGACTGGGACGGTGGCTGGCGATTCGGTGACGTGGTGCTGAGCCCGGTGGCCGATCACGCGCGCGCCGCGTGGTCGGCGAAGGTGCGCGAGACGCTCGCGGTCGACGGTCTGCGGGTGGCGCGCCCGGTGCGGGCCACCGACGGCCGGTACGTGGTGTCGGGCTGGCGGGCCGACACCCATGTCGACGGGGCGCCCGAACCGCGCCACGACGAGGTCGTCTCGGTCTCGCTGCGCCTGCACAAGGCCACCGCCGAGCTGGATCGTCCCCGGTTCCTGGTGCAGCCGCCGGTCGCGCCGTGGGTCGATGTGGACGTGTTCGTCGCCGCCGACCGTGCGGCCTGGGAGACCGTCCCGCTGCGCAGTCTGCGCGCGGGTGGTGTGCCGATCGCCGCGACGCCCGACGGGCAGCGCAGCCTCGAACTCATCGGTCAGCTGGCGACGCTGCGCAAGCCGATCCGCACCCCGAATCAGCTGGTGCACGGCGACCTGTTCGGCACCGTGCTGTTCGCCGGGGCGCACACCCCCGGCCTCACCGACATCACCCCGTACTGGCGCCCCGCCGCGTGGGCCGCGGGTGTGGTGGTGGTCGACGCGCTGGCCTGGGGCGGGGGTGACGACGGCCTGCTCGACCGCTGGTCGACGCTGCCGGAATGGCCGCAGATGCTGTTGCGCGCCTTGATGTTCCGCCTCGCCGTGCACGCCCTGCACCCGCGCTCCACCCCGGAGGCGTTTCCGGGCCTGGCCCGCACCGCCGACATGGTCCGTTTGGCGCTGTAAGGGCGAAATGCGCGCATCGTGACCGATGGGTCAGATGTTGTTTCAAAACCGTTGAGACCCAACGTTTCCTGCGCCCGCGCGTGCTATCTTCATCGAGCATCGCCGCCATGTGTCCTGCGCTGGACCGGGGGACCCGCGCGGCCCGTCACGAGCGGTGAGGATTGCTGCGGGTGAGAATCCAGCCCAGACAACAGATTCTGGACATTTGGAGCGCCATGCTCTCGGCCTGCTACCGGGACGGCACCTGGCACTGGGACGGCGTCCTCGGCGCGAACTCGATCAGCGATTCCGAACAGCTGCTGTGCCTGCTCTATCCGGCCACCGAGATCGAGAGCTTCGCGCTGGACCGGCCGGAATCGATGTCGGACGACGTGCGCGAGGTGCTCGGCGCCTTCGGCGGCCCGGCGCGGATCGGTATCACCATGATCGGCCTGCTCGAGGAATACCTGCACCGCAACACCGACGCCGACGGCACCCCGCGCTTCGACGCGGGCAGCTATCTGCGCCCCGCCGGTGGCGCCGAGCCCACCGACGCGCAGCTGGCCATCGAAGTGGTGGACAGCTATTCGATGGCGGTGACGCTGTGCCTGGCCGGACTCGGCTTCGCGCGGGTGTTCGACCGCTGGGCCGACACCGAGCGCCGCACCGACATCAACGACCGCCTCGAGGTGCTCGCTGCCGGGCTCTCGGACCGGCTCACCCTCGCGATGACCGGCCTGATCCGCAGTTTCGTGGTCAACACCGTCTCGGTGCGCTCGTCCTCGGGGCGGGCCATGCTCGCCATGCTCAATCAGTCCGGCGCGCCGGAACGCACCGTCCTCGAGGCGGCGCGGGTCAGCCTGGACCGGGTGCGCTCGCGGCTGCGCACCGACGTGAAGCTGGGCCGCACACCGCACACCGACTTCGCCGACGACGATCAGCTCTTCGAATGCGGCTGGAGTTGGGGTGTGGTGCAGGACGCCGACCCGGTGGCCTTCGACGATCGCGAGGTCGCGCAGGTCACCGGCATCGCCGATCCGCGCCCCTACCTGTACTTCACCGTCGTTGCCCTCGACGGCATCAACGACATCCTGTCCCAGCGCACCAGAGAACTCGACCTGCTCAACCCCGAGCAGCAGCGTCTGGCCGAGGCGCTGCGCCTGCGCTGGGACCTCACCCAGCGCTACTGGTCCACGGTGGCGCGCTTCGGTTCCGGGCGTTGGCCGCTCGAGGACATCCCGTGGCGCACCTCCGACGGCGAGGAGTCCGACTACTTCTCGCTCATCGTCTCGGCGGTGCTCATCCAGGAACTCATCGCCCGCACCGCCTCCGACGACGACCTCACCCGCGCGGTCGCCATCTTCGACGAGCTCTCGCGGCGCGGCCGGATCAAGAGCAGGCCCACCAAGGCCGACCCGGCGGTGGCCCTGCACGACCCCGGCGTGCGGATGGTGCTGCGCGGCACCGAGAAGGTCGACGGCGGTGGGCCGCAACTGGAATGGATCGTCTCCGACTTCGCCACCGTGCTGCTCAAGCGCGCGCTGCAGGCCGCCCAGCTCTCCGGCAACATCGCCGCGCGCGATCAGCTGATGGAACTGGCCAAGACCGTGATGGACCACCTCGACCGCCGGGTGATCGCCGAGGGCGAGGCGCGCGGACTCTGGGACGACCCGGCGGTGATCTTCGGTGGCACCCACCGCGAACGGCCGTCCTGGTATCTCACCGAGCGCATGGTGGAGTGCCTGGTGGCCGCCGACCGCACCTTCCGCGAGACGCCGCTGCGCTCGACCGCGATGGTCAACCGCGCCGTCGAGATCCTCAACGAGGCCGAGCATCTGCTCAATCAGGAGATGCTCGAGGTGAGCATCTCCGACTCCTCGGCCAACCGGCTCTCGCTGGACCGGATCGAGCAGCAGCTCGCCAGGGCCCGCGCGCTGATCAACACCCAGCCGGGCACCTCGTTCACGCTGGCCTCGGCGGCCCTGATCGAGCTGGACCGCCTGGCCTTCGCGCGCTCCGACGCGATGAGGAGTATCTGAGCCGATGATCGTGTTCGCCACGTCCGACAAGGGCGGGACCGGCCGTTCGGTCACCAGCTGCAATCTGGCCTACCGGCTGGGGATGCGCGGGATGAGCACCGCGTACGTGGATTTCGACTTCGGCTCGCCCACGGCGGGCGCGCTGTTCGAGATCAGCGCCGTGGAGCGCGGCGCCACCCAGGGCCGGGGCCTGCACGCGTATCTGCGCGGCGAGATCAGCGATCCGCAGCGTCTGGACGTGCGCGCCAGCACCGACCGCGACGCGCTGCGCAGTCAGCGCTCGCGCGGCGGCAAGCTGGTGCTGCTGCCCGGCGACGAGGGCGGCGGCGAGGCCATGGAGGCCAACAATCCGGCCGTCGTGCGCCGCTGTGTGGACCTGCTGCTCGAACTCGACGCGGCGTTCAAGGTGGTGATCGTCGACCTGAGTTCGGGGCGTTCGGTGGCCATGCAGATCGCGCTCGAGGCCACCTCGCCCAAGTACATGCCCGACAAGCAGGTGTGCTGGCTGCTGTTCCATCGCTGGACGCGTCAGCACATCGTGGCCGCGCACGGTCTGGTGCGCGGGCCCAAGGGTCTGCTGCGCACCGCGACCACCGATCTGGGCGGCCGTCCGCTCTACACCGAGGACGAACTGCTGCAACGCATCCGGTTCGTGCGCACGGCGGTGCCCTCGCTGCTGGACCAGTCCGCGGCGGCCAGCGGACCGCAGGCCGCCTGGCTGCTGCGACAGGACGCGGCGCTGCGCTCGCTGGCCGCCGAATACCGGCTGGGCCAGGGTTCGCTGCTCGGCGACACCCCGGTCGAGCCGGTGCTGCAGTGGCGCGAGCAGATCGTCCTCGACGCCGATGTCAGCGCGGGCATCGCCAACCGCGAGACCGTGGACGCGTTCGAGGGGCTGGCCAGGAAACTGGTCGACCCCGACACCTGGGTGCCGATCGACAGGCGGATCTGAGGCCATGGACTCGTTGTTCCAGGAGGCGACGGCGGTCACCCGGGTGGAATCGGTGGCCATGTCGCATGTCTCGCTCGAGGTCGGGCACTTCTCGATGGACGAGCTGGCCAACCGGCCCGCCGCCATCCGCGCCCAGTTCCAGCGGGTCGCGCCGCTGGTGAACGCGTTCACCGAGATCGCCCGCGACGAGTTCGCCGAGCGCGCGGGCGGACGCTCGCGGGTGCGGGTGAGCACCTGTTTCCTCGTCGACGACTACTTCCGCGGCGGCACCGACCCGCGCGAGATCCTGCCCGCCTTCCTCGACACCGCCGAGGAGTGCGGCATCCGGATCGACTACCTGGGCCGGGAATCCGGGTGCGCGACGGTGCCGCGCCGCGACGGCAGCGGCGGCGCGATCGACCTCGCCCAGGTGGTCGCCGACATGGTGGTCGCCGAACCGCTCGAGGACTACACCGGCCGCAGGCCACCCACCAGCGAACTCGGCTGGCTGGCCAACGGCCGCCGTTCCAGCGACGACGAACGCCGCGACGCCATGGACCTGCGCGATTACGAACCGCCCCAGGAACTGAGCAGGCGCAACCACTCGATCTTCCTGGATGTGGAGATGTGGCGGCGCGAGCCCGAGACCGGCGACCCGTACTGGTCGTGCCCGTTCCTCGCCTCGGTCTGGCAGCTGCTGCGGCTGGGCATGGTGCGCTTCGAGGGCCGCCGGGTCGCCGAGCCCGCCGACTTCCGCGACTGGCGCGCCCAGGAGTGGCCCGACACCTGGGCGCTGCTGCCCTCGGTCATGCAACTGCGTGACGCGGCGCCGTTCGCGGCCTTCCGCTCGGTGTCGGTGCTGCCGAAACGCTATCTGGGCATCGAACATTCGGTGCAGCAGATCCTGGACCACCTCGATATCGACGCCGGGGTCGCCGCCGTCTACGCCCAGCGCGCGCAGGAGAACCGGATCACCCCCACCGACCGGATCAGCGAACGGCTCGCGCACTATTTCCTCTGCGCCGAGTGACCGGCCGGTACGCTGCGACGATGGAACCGCACCCTCCGGTCTCGGCGGTGCTCGGCGAGGTTCGCACCGCCCTGCTGCCCGAATCCGCGGCGCTGAGCCGTGGTTCGGCGGCCGAGCTGATGGCGCTGGTGCACGGGCGGCCGGTGCGCTCGCGGGAGCGGCCGGTCATCTGGGCGCAGTCGCCGGTGGTGGTGGAGGGCATCGACTGTCGCTTCGCCACCCCGGATCAGCGCCGCGTCAGGGCGGTGGGCACCGTCGCCGCGCGGGCCTCGGTGGTGGGCGGGCGGATCATGCAGAGTTCGGCGGCGAGCACGGTGGTGCCCGCCGCGTCGGATCGGCGGCGGCAGTGGGTGCACTATCTGAGCAGACCCGGCGTGGCCGAGGTGCTCACCCGGGTACCCGCGAGCCTCGGCGCGGAACTGGCGGCGGGCTTTCTCGTGGTGCGGGATTCGGCCACCGACACCTTCGACCCCGGCGCGGTCGCCGCCCGGCTGGCCACCCGGGTCCGACGCAACCCGATGCTCGACCAGAACCCGCCGCTGCACACCCCCACCACCCGGCTGCGCTGGGCGGCGCGGGTGCGCGAGGGCAGCGGCGCCACCATGACCATGACCCTGCACCCCGGCGAACTGCGCACCGCCGATTTCGTCGTCGGTGATCTCGCCGAACTGGCTGCCGTGCAAGCCTTCTGCGATGATCTGGCCCTGCACGACTGGCTGCTCACAGTGCTCACCGAGGTGATCGACGAGGCCGAGATGTACGAACTCTCGCGCACCCCCGTCGACCAGGTGATCAGCCCGCTGCTCGAGCATCTGGTCCACCTGTGGATGCCCGGCGCGGCCACCCCGCCACCCCTGCGCGGGCTGTGGGACATGCTCGAGGCCGACCCCGGCTTCAGCAGGCAGTGGCACGCCCGCGTCGGGCAGCTGCGCGACCGGCTCGCCGTGGCCACCCTGGCCGCGCTGAACCGGGTGAGCACTGTCTGGTGATCACAGCCGGAACAGCTGACGCACCAGCAACGCGAAGAACACCGAGATCGACACGATGCCGGTGTAGGCCTCCACGGTGAGGATCACCCGCGCCACGGTGCCGGTGGTCTCGACGTCCTGGTAGCCCAGCGGGTTGAGGAAACTGATGAACCCGAGGTACATCGCGATCCCCACACTGGTCTGCGAGGTCGCCACCACCGCGAGGGTGAACACCGCGATCTGCGCGGCGATCCAGCCCAGCAGCCGGAACGGGCGATAGCCGTAGCCGCACAGCAGATCCGAGGTGCGGCCCATGATCCGGCCGCGCCGGGTGGGATCGGCCAGTGTGCGGGCCCTGGCCTGGCTCAGTCCGCAGCGGTCCTGGCCACGGAAGTCCTCGGTCGCCGTGTGCAGGCGGTAGCCCTGACGGAAGGCCAGGGCCGCGTGCGCGGGTAGCCGGGCGCGCAGCAGATGTTCGCCGATCTCCTCGTAGACCTCGGCGAGCAGGGTGTCCTGGGTGCGGCTCAGGCGCAGCGGTCCGCGCGTCTCGACCTCGGCGGCGAACAGGGCGCTCAGGGTGGTGGTCAGTTGCAGGTCCTCGCCCGCGGTGCGCAGCCGGGCCGGATCGGCGGCGCCGTAGAGGTGGTCGAAGACCAGGCTGTCCCCGGCGCGGCGGCTGGTCGGCGGGGTGTAGCTGAGCAGGATGGATTCGACCTGGTGGTTGAAGTCGTCGAGCAGTGCGTGTTCGTCGGTCGCGCCCGCGCCGCGCCGGAACTCGGCGATCTCGGCCGCGAAGGCGTCGGCGTGGCGGTGGATCAGGTTCGTCTTGGCGGCGACGAAATCACTGAGTTGCCGCTGTTCGGCGTATTCCATGCTCTTCCCCCGATTCTCGCCGCGTCAGCCGCCGGGCGGCGCGTGGCCGCCCTTGCGCCAGCGCGGATCCCAGCGATCCATCGGCGGCCAGCGATCCGGGGCGGGCGCGAGCCAGTGCACCAGCAGCTCACGGGGTTCCCCCGCCCCGAAGTACTGGTCCTCGTAACCGGCCCAGGTGAACCCCGATTCCTTGTACAGATTCGCCGCGGGCGCGTTGGACGGGCGCACGGTGATGAACACCGCGTCCACCTCGTCGGCCCGGCAGCCCGCCACCGCGCGGTCCAGCAGCAGCCGCCCCAGACCACGACCCCGGCAGTGCGCCGCCACCGCCAACCCGATCAACCACGCGCTGCGCGCGGGCCCGACCGCCACCAGGGCGTATCCGCACACCTGACCACCCAGATCTGCCACCACCCAGTGCGATCCGTGCACGTCGAACAGCTGCCGCAGCGCGAAGTACGGGTAGGCGAGCGGCTCGAATTCGCTGGATTCCAGCTCGGCGATGGCGGGCAGGTCGTCGACGACGGCAGACCGGAACACCGGTTCGGTCACCCTGTCCGAGATGTCCAATGACCCGCTCACCTCTGCCGCCCCGATGCGATGTTCACCTCCCAGGGTAAGGGCAGCGTCGGTGACGAGGCCACAAACCAGTGCGAAAAGCGTTGGTACACAGCGTCGTACTGCTGCGGACAGCCGAAAGCCACGTCCGGCGAGGAGGTTCCGGACGTGGCTTTCGGGGAAGGGGATCAGACTCCGGCGTAGGCCAGCGAGGGCACCCGGTCGGTGGCGAAGCTGGTGCGCAGGTAGCACCACCAGGTCACCGCGGCCATCACCAGGAACACCGCGGCGTAGGCCCAGAAGGCGGGAGCCATGGTCTTCAGGTGCACATTCGACAGGCGCAGTGCCTGCTGGAGTACGAAGCCACCCGCGGCGCCGACCGCGCCGATGACGCCGATCGCCGCACCGGCCTGGCGCTTGGCCGAGATGGTGGCCTCGGCGATGTCCATGCCGTGTTCGGAGGCGTACTTCTTGGCGGTGGCGCTGAAGATCGACGGGATCATCCGGTAGGTGGAGCCGTTGCCGATGCCGGTCAGCACGAACAGCACCAGGAACGCGCCCAGGTAGAGCGGGAAGCTCTTCAGGTCGACGGCGAGCACGATGAACGCGACCGCGACCGCCATGCCGCCGAAGACCAACGCGGTGATCTTGGCGCCACCGCCGATCTTGTCGGCCACCCAGCCACCGAACGGACGGCTGAACGAACCCACCAGCGCGCCGAGGAAGGCCAGATTGCCCAGCGTGGTGATCCAGCCGATCGAGGCCAGCTCGGGGAAGGTGGCCTTGATCAGGGTGGGGAAGGCGAAGGAGAAGCCGATGAACGAACCGAACGTGCCGATGTAGAGGAAGGCCATGATCCAGGTGTGGCGGTTGGTCAGGGCCAGCTTGTAGGACTTGCCGTCGGACTTCGCCGCGGTGATGGAGTCCATGAAGTACAGCGCACCCACGGTGGCGACCGCGATGAACGGCAGCCAGAACAGCACCGCCAGGGTGATGCCGAAGCGGTAGCCGCCCGCGTCCTTGGCCATGATGTGGGTGCCCAGGGTGATCAGCAGCGGCACGATCAGCTGGGTCTGCGCGACACCGAGATTGCCGCCCGCGGCGTTGAGGCCCAGCGCGGCGCCCTTCTTGCCTTCGGGGAAGAAGAACGAGATGTTGGCCATCGACGAGGAGAAGTTGCCGCCGCCGACACCGGCCAGCGAGGCCAGCACGAGGAACACCCACAGCGGCGTGCTCGGCTGGTTGACGAAGTACAGGATGCCCAGGGTGGGGATGAACAGCATCGCCGCGCTGAACACGGTGAACGCGCGCCCGCCGAACCTCGGGACGGCGAAGGTGTAGGGGACCCGCAGGGTGGCGCCGACCAGGGTGGGCACCGAGGTCAGCAGCAGGGCATTGCTCACCGCGGTCGGGTTGCCCTTGCCCAGTCCCTCCAGGAACACGAACCCGGCCGAGCCCATGGCGGTGACGATGGAACCCCAGATCACCCAGATGCTGAAGCCCAGATTCTCGGCGAACACCGAGAACCACAGGTTCTTGCGGGCGGTCTGTTTCCCGCCCGCCTCCCAGAACGCCGGGTCGTCGGGATTCCACTGGGTCAGCCAGCGGCCCTTGCGCTGATAGTCGAACGACGGGGCTTCCGTCTGCTGGCCGGTGGCGGCGATCGCGGTCATCGGCTTCCTCTCGATCGGGCTCGACAGCGCCACATCGCTTTTCGAAGGAGTGCGACGCGCTGTCTGCGGGGTCGAGACAAACGGTAGAAGCCGGTTGTTGCGTACCCGTGGCCGCAGGTGACGTTCCCGCCAACTCGACCTCACCGCGCGATTCGCGCGCGGTGACCGATCGGTTACCTGTCGGGATACTCGGCCAGCAGCGACCCGAGGAAGCAGCGGGTGGCCTGCATGGCGCGCTCGGCGTCGCCGTCGATGACGGCCTGCACCAGTTCGGCGTGCTCGGTGTCGTAGGCGTCGTCGGAACGCGCGGTGCGCGCGTGGATGGCCTGCTCGATGATGGGCAGCAGCGAGTCGTAGAACTCCAGATACACCGCGTTGTGGCTGGCGACCACGATCGCGCGATGCAGCTCCACGTCGGCGGCGATGGCCACCGGGTCGGGTTCGGCCCAGTCGCGGTCGCTGCGCTGCGCCAGCAGCCGCCGCAGGGTGGCGATGTCGGTGTCGTCGCGGCGGCGCGCGGCCAGCCCGGCGGCGGTGGTGTCGAGGGCCTGGCGCAGTTCGAGGATGTCGCGTTCCTGGGCGTCGGCGAAATACTTGGCCAGGGTGCCCCCCACCTCGGAGGTGGCGATCACATAGGTTCCCGAGCCCTGGCGTCGTTCGAGCATGCCCGCGTGCACGAGCGCCTGCACGGCCTCGCGCACGGTGTTGCGCCCGGTCCCGGTGAGCTCGGTGAGCTCCGGTTCGGTGGGAATTCGTTGACCCACGGGCCAACGGCCGGAACGGATTTCGGTCCGAAGCTGTTCGGTGACCTGGGCGATGAGGCTGGTTCGCCGGACGGGTTGCACGTGAGCAAGGGTACTTGGCCGCCTCGGCGCGTTCTCGGTGCCGGACTCCGGGGCGGGGAGATTGCTCACAGTCGCTTGGCTCTGGTCATCGGGTCATCCTATGATTTCTCGGTGCCGCCACTCCATGAATCCGCTACCGCCCCGCAGCTGCGTGACCTCGAGCCGGAGGTCGTCGTCGACGAGGGGCGGATCAGTCGTCGATCGTTGATCGAGGGGCGGCTGCTGGTGCTCGCGGCGATCGTCATGTCCGCGCTCACCCTGCGTGCCGCCGTCACCGCGTTCAGTCCGTTGGCCGAGAGCATCGGCGCCGATGTCGGGTACGGGACCGCGGTCGTCGGGGTGTTCGGCATGTTGCCGACCGTCATGTTCGGCTTCGCGGGGCTGCTCACGCCGGTGCTGGTGCGGCGTTTCGGGCTCGAGCGCACGGTGCTGCTGGCCATGGTGCTGGCCGGGACCGGGTCGCTGGTGCGCGCCTTCGCCCACGGCACGGGGGAGCTGCTGGCCTTCTCCGCGGTGGTGCTGCTGGGCATGGGTATCGGCAATGTGGTGATCCCGCCGCTGGTCAAGCGCTATTTCGCCGACCGGCTCGCCGCGATCAGCTCGCTCTACATCGTCATGGTGCAGTTGAGCACCGTCATTCCCGCGTTCGTCGCGGTGCCGCTCGAGCAGGCGCACGGCTGGCGCATCTCCCTGGGCGTGTGGGCCCTGGTCGGCTTCGCCGCCGCGGTGCCGTGGCTGTTCGTGCTGCGCGACCGGGAGGGCCGCGACAAGCACGACGTCACCGCGCTGCCCGCCGAATCCTCCGCCGCCACCACCGCGATCTGGCGTTCGCCGCTGGCCTGGGGCATGGCCGCCATGTTCGGCATGACCTCGCTGACCACCTACGCCATCTTCGCCTGGCTGCCCAAGATCCTGTCCGACGCGGGCGCCAGCGCCGGTTTCGGCGGCAGCATGGTCGGGCTGTTCGCGCTCATGGGTCTGATCCCGGCGCTGGGCGCGCCGACCGTGGTCTCGCGGATGCGCAATCCGTTCCCGGTGGTCGTGGGCTGTGTGGTGCTGTTCGTCGCCGCCTTCGCCGGGCTGTTGATCGCGCCGATGGGCGCGCCGGTGCTGTGGGTGATCCTGCTGGGTCTGGGCCCGAGCACCTTCCCGATGGCACTGACCCTGATCAATCTGCGCACCCGCACCCCGCAGGGCTCGGCCGCGCTGTCGGGTTTCACCCAGGGCGTCGGCTACGCGCTGGCCAGTGTGGGCCCGCTGCTGTTCGGCATGCTGCACAGCTGGACCGGCGGCTGGCTGATCCCGTTCGAGATGCTCGGCGTCGCGCTGGTGATCCTGCTGATCGGCGCCTGGCAGGCGTGCAAGCCACGCATGCTCGAGGACTGCCCGCCGTTGCGTTTCGGCGCGCGCGCGAGGTAACCCACCACAATCCGGCGACTCACGTTTAGAGTTGCCGGATTGTGCGTTGCGGGTAATGCTGTGTAGATCACACCCTCACGGGGGGGTTCGCGCGAATTCCGCCGCTTCCTTACCTGCGGAAATCGTTGTGTCACATGCCGGAAACAAACGACTCGATCTCACCCCGACAATCCGCGAATGGTGAGAAACCGTTGATTCGCGCGACATTTCCCGCAGCATTTCGGCAATACCGATTTCCTACCGTTGGGCCATCGCACTTTTGGGAGGCCCAACTTGAGCACGCTGAAGCGTAACCACGACATCGAGGTATGGGATGCCGAAGATGTCGCGGCCTGGGAGGCCGGTGGCAAGGACATCGCCAAGCGCAACCTGATCTGGTCGGTGATCGCCGAGCACGTCGGGTTCTCGGTGTGGTCGATCTGGTCGGTGATGGTGCTGTTCATGCCGACCGACAAGTTCGGCATCGACGCCGCGGGCAAGTTCTTCCTCGTCGCCATGCCGACGCTGGTCGGCGGGTTCCTGCGGATTCCCTACACCGTGGCCACCGCCCGCTTCGGCGGCCGCAACTGGACGATCTTCAGCGCGCTGCTGCTGCTGGTGCCGCTGCTGCTGACCCTGTACTTCGTCACCCAGCCGGGCACCTCGTACACGACCTTCCTGATCGTGGCCGCCTTCGCCGGTGTCGGTGGTGGCAACTTCGCCTCGTCGATGACCAATATCAACGCCTTCTACCCGCAGCGGCTCAAGGGCTGGGCGCTGGGCATGAACGCGGGCGGCGGCAATATCGGCGTGCCGGTCATCCAGCTGCTCGGTCTGCTGGTGCTGGTCACCCTCGGCGGCGACTACGCCTACCTCATCTGCGCGATCTACCTGGTCTTCGTCGGACTCACCGCCGTCGGCGCCGCGCTGTACATGGACAACCTCACCAACCAGAAGGCCGACCTGTCCTACATGGGCAAGGCCCTGCGGGTGCCGCAGTCGTGGGTGATCGCGTTCCTCTACATCGGCACCTTCGGTTCGTTCATCGGCTACAGCTTCGCCTTCGGCCAGATCCTGCAGATCAGCTTCAAGGCCGGTGGTGACACCGCCGCCCAGGCCGCCATCCACGCCGCCTCGATCGCGTTCATCGGTCCGCTGCTCGGTTCGCTGGCCCGCCCCTACGGCGGCAAGATGGCCGACCGGGTCGGGGGCAGCAAGGTCGCGCTGGGCACCTTCGGCGCCATGATGGCCGCCACGCTGATCGTCATCGCCGCCTCGACCATGGCCGACCGCAACAACGGGGTCGCCTCCGGCGCCACCATGACCGTGCTGGTCATCGGCTTCATCGCGCTGTTCGTGCTGTCCGGTTTCGGCAACGGTGCCGTCACCAAGATCATCCCGTCGGTGTTCGAGGCCAAGTCCAAGAGCCTGCCGCTCCCGCGTGCCGAGCAGGCGGCCTGGTCGCAGAACACCGGTGGCGCCCTGATCGGCTTCGTCGGCGCGATCGGCTCGCTCGGTGGCGTCGGGATCAACATGGTGCTGCGCAGCTCGTATGCGAGCACCGCCTCGGCCACCACCGCGTTCTGGGTGTTCCTGGCCTTCTACGTGGTCTGCGCGATCGTCACCTGGACGGTGTTCCTGCGCCGTCCCCGCCCGTCCTCCGACTCCGATGTGGTGGTCGAGGCCGAGTCCCTGGTCCTCGAGGCCGAAAACACCGCTTCGTCGGCCACTTCGTCGGCTCGCCGCTGACAACCGACCATCACAAGGAGGTCCCTCCCATGAACAGCACTCGCAAAACAGTCGTCGTGGTCGGCCACGGCATGGTCGGACACCGTTTCGTCGAGGCCCTGCGCGCCCGCGACGAGGCCGGACAGTGGCAGGTCGTGATCCTCTCCGAGGAGAAGCTGCCCGCCTACGACCGCGTCGGCCTGTCCTACTACGTCGGTGCCTGGGACCCCTCGGCGCTGGCGCTGCCCGGCAACGAGTACGTCGGCGACGACCTGGTCGACCTGCGACTGGGCCAGCGCGGCGCCGCGATCGACCGCGCGGCCAAGACCGTCACCACCTCCACCGGTGAGGTCGTCGCCTACGACGCGCTGGTCATGGCCACCGGCTCCTACGCCTTCGTGCCGCCGGTCCCCGGCCACGACCTGCCGGAATGTTTCGTCTACCGCACCATCGAGGACCTCGACGGCATCCGGGCCGCGGCCGAGGCCGCCGGGCCCGGCGCGCACGGCGTGGTCGTCGGCGGTGGTCTGCTCGGGCTGGAGGCGGCCAACGCGCTGCGCCTGATGGGCATGACCCCGCACGTGGTGGAGTTCGCGCCCCGCCTGATGCCTGCCCAGATCGACGACGGCGGCAGCTCGGTGCTGGAGAAGCTCGTCGCCGACCTCGGCCTGAACGTGCACACCGGTGTGGGCACCGCCAATATCGAGCAGGCCGACGGCGGGTTGAAGGTGACCCTGTCCGACGAGTCCGTCATCGACGCCTCGCTGCTGGTGTTCTCCGCCGGTGTCCGCCCGCACGACGCGGTCGCCCGGGAAGCGGGCCTCGAGCTCGGCGCGCGCGGCGGCATCCTCACCGACCTGTCCATGGTCACCTCCGACCCCGACATCTACGCCGTCGGCGAGTGCGCGGCCATCGAGGGCGTCTGCTACGGCCTGGTGGCCCCCGGCTACACCACCGCCGAGATCGTCGCCGACCGCCTGCTCGGCGGCGAGGGCGAGTTCCCCGGCGCCGACATGTCCACCAAGCTCAAGCTGATGGGCGTCGACGTGGCCTCCTTCGGTGACGCGCACGCCACCACCGAGGGCGCGCTCTCGGTCGTGCTGCACGACGCCGCCAAGGGCACCTACGCCAAGCTGGTCGTCTCCGACGACGCGCAGACCCTGCTCGGCGGCATCCTGGTCGGCGACGCCACCGCCTACGCGGCGCTGCGCCCGCTGGTCGGCCGCCCGCTGCCCGCCGACCCGGCCTCGCTGATCTCCCCGGCCGGTGCCGAACTCGGCGCCGACGCGCTGCCCGACGACGCCCAGATCTGCTCGTGCAACAACGTCGACAAGGGTTCGATCTGCGGCGCGATCGCCGAGGGCGCCTGCGATATCGCCCAGGTCAAGAGCTGCACCAACGCCGGTACCTCCTGCGGTGGCTGTGTGCCGATGATCAAGAAGCTGCTCGAGCAGTCGGGCGTGGCGATGTCCAAGGCGCTGTGCGAGCACTTCGAGCAGTCGCGCGCCGAGCTGTTCGACATCGTCGCCGTCACCGGCATCCGCACCTTCTCCGACCTGATCGCCAAGCACGGCAAGGGCACCGGCTGCGACATCTGCAAGCCGACCGTCGCCTCCATCCTGGCCTCCACCTCGAGCGACCACATCCTCGAGGGCGAGCAGGCCGCGCTGCAGGACACCAACGACCACTTCCTGGCCAACCTGCAGAAGAACGGCACCTACTCGGTGGTGCCGCGCATGCCCGGTGGCGAGGTGACCGCCGAGCAGCTCATCGTGATCGGCGAGGTCGCCAAGGAGTTCGGGCTCTACGTCAAGGTCACCGGTGGTCAGCGCATCGACCTGTTCGGCGCCACCGTCGACCAGCTGCCCCCGATCTGGCAGCGCCTGGTCGACGCGGGCATGGAGTCCGGCCACGCCTACGGCAAGTCGCTGCGCACGGTGAAGAGCTGCGTCGGCTCCACCTGGTGCCGCTACGGTCAGCAGGACTCGGTCGGCATGGCCGTGCTGCTGGAGAAGCGCTACCGCGGCCTGCGCTCGCCGCACAAGCTCAAGCTGGCCGTGTCGGGGTGTGCCCGCGAATGCGCCGAGGCGCGCGGCAAGGACGTCGGCGTGATCGCCACCGAGAACGGCTGGAACCTCTACGTCGGCGGCAACGGCGGCCTGACCCCCAAGCACGCGGTGCTGCTGGCCGGTGAGCTCGACGACGAGACGCTGATCCGCTACATCGACCGCTACCTGATGTTCTACATCCGCACCGCCGACCGCCTGCAGCGCACCGCGCCCTGGCAGGAGGCCCTCGAGGGCGGCATGGACTACCTCAAGGCCGTCGTGTGCGACGACAGCCTCGGCATCGCCGCCGATCTCGAGGCCGCCATGGCCAAGCACGTCGACGGCTACAAGGACGAGTGGGCCGCGGTGCTCGAGGACGAGAACAAGCTCTCGCGCTTCGTCTCGTTCGTCAATGCCCCTGACGAAACCGACCCCACGATCTCGTTCGACGACAGCGGCGAGCGCAAGGTTCCCGTGCTCCTGGGCCTTCCCCCCATGCCGGTGGGTGTCGGGTCCGACACAGCAGCAGCCGGGAAATAAGCGCTTAACCCTGCGGAAACAGGGCGCCTGTACCAATGGGTAAGGCGTTCGGAGGAGGAACCCGATGACCGTAATCGACACACCCACCATCTCCACGGAGACGACCACCGGCTGGACCCAGGCCTGCCGACTCGACTTCCTGATCCCGGGCCGCGGCGTTGCTGTCCTGCTGAAGGGTGGCAAGCAGGCTGCCCTGTTCCTGCTCCCCGACGGCACCCTCGCCGCGGTCGGCAACATCGATCCGTTCGGTCGGGCCGCGGTCATGTCGCGCGGCATCGTCGGCGATCGCGGCGGCCAGCCCGTCGTCGCCTCGCCGCTGCTCAAGCAGGCGTTCTCGCTGATCGACGGCCACTGCCTCGACGACGCCACCCAGTCGCTGCCCGTGTACGCGGTGCGCCTCGACGGTGGCGTGGTGTCGGTGTCGAACGAACCGGTGACTTCATGACCTCTCCGATCGACAGCGGCCCCTGCCTGGCCGGGTTCACCATCGGCGTCACCGCCGCCCGCCGGGCCGAGGAGTTCGGCACCCTGCTCACCCGTAAGGGCGCGACCGTGGTCTCCGCCCCCGCCATCCGCATCATCCCGCTGGCCGACGACACCGAGCTCGAGCGCGTCACCGAACAGCTCATCGCCGATCCGCCGCAGATCACCGTCGCCACCACCGGCATCGGTTTCCGCGGCTGGATGGAGGCGGCCGAGGGGTGGGGTCTGGCCGAGGTCCTGCGCGACACGCTGTCCTCGACCCGCATGCTGGCCCGCGGCCCCAAGGCCAAGGGCGCCATCCGCGCCGCCGAACTGCGCGAGGAATGGTCGCCCGCCTCGGAGTCCTCGGCCGAGGTGCTCGACCATCTGCTCGCCGAGGGCGTGGAGGGTGTGCGCATCGCGGTGCAGCTGCACGGCGCGACCACCGAGTGGGAGCCGGTGCCCGACTTCTGCGAGGTGCTGCGCTGCGCGGGCGCCGATGTGGTTCCGGTCCCGGTGTACCGGTGGGAACCGCCCGCCGACCGCGGGCCGATGGACACCATGATCGAGTCGATCGTGGCGGGCAGCCTGGACTGCGTCACCTTCACCAGCGCGCCCGCGGTGGCCTCGATGCTCATGCGGGCCAAGGAGACCGGCCTGCTCGAGTCGGTGCTGCACGCGCTGCGCGGTCGGGTGCTGGCCGCCTGCGTCGGCCCGATCACCGCCGCGCCGCTCGAGGAACTCGGTGTGCCGACCACCATGCCGGGCCGCGCCCGGCTCGGTGCGTTGGCCCGGCATGTGGCAGAGGAACTGCCGCGTCGCGCCAACCGCATCTACGCGGCCGGTCATCTGATCAGCGTGCGCGGTGGCTGCGTCGTCGTCGACGGTGAGGTGCGCTCGCTGGCACCCGCGCCGATGGCGCTGATGCGCTCGCTGGCCCGTCAGCCCGGCCGGGTCGTCTCCCGCGAGGACCTGCTGGCCGCCCTGCCCGGCGGCGGGGACGACACGCACGCCGTGGAAACCGCCATCGCCCGGCTGCGCGCCGGACTCGGCACCCCCAAGGCCATCCAGACCGTCGTCAAGCGCGGCTACCGGCTGGCCCTCGACGCCGCCGACTGCGCCGACACCCCCGTGCGTCCGCCGGTCCAGCCGCCGCACGCGGCGGGGATCGGCACCCCCGCCCGGTCACCGCGCGCGGTGCAGCCGATCGGAGTGTGGTGAGTACCGCGCGGCCGGGAGATCCGGCCCTGGTGCTCGTCGCGCACGGCACCCGCAGCACACGCGGGGTGGAGATGATCGCCGCGCTCGCCGAGGCGGTCGCCGTGGAACTGGGCGCCCAGGCCGACGGCGGGGCACCGAACGCGGCCCTGCGCACGGCCTTCGTCGACGTGCTCGGCCCGTCGCCCTCGGAGGTGCTGCGCGATCTCGACGGTCCCGCCGTGGTGGTCCCGGCCTTCCTGGCCTCGGGATACCACGTCTACCAGGATGTTCCGCGCGAGGTCGCCGAGAGCGGGCACTGCTCGGTCGCGGTGACCGCCGCGATGGGCCCCGACCCGGCCCTGGCCTCGATCATGGGTGTGCGGTTGCGCGCGGCGGGCTGGCAGCCGGGCGACGCGGTGGTCTTCGCGGCCGCCGGGTCCTCGGATTCGCGGGCGCGCCAGGACGTTCGGCGCGCGGCGGGCATGCTCGCCGAACAACTCGGCACGCCGGTCCGCATCGCCTACGTGGCCACCGGCTCGCCCCGGGTGCCCGAAGTCGTCGCCTCGCTGCGGGAATCGGGCGCGCGCAAGGTCTTCATCGCGTCGTATCTGTTGGCGCACGGCCTGTTCCACCAGCGCCTGCACGACGCGGGCGCCGACGGCGTCGCCGAGCCGATCGGCGTGCACCCCGCGGTGGTCCGGCTCATCGCCGACCGCTACCGCAGCGCCGCCCGCGAGCTGGTCCGCGCCCGCGTGCGCTGACCGCGTCCCGTCCGCCGGGTGGACGTCCGGGTCACGGGTCGGCCGGTGTCGGTCCCGGCCGATAGAGTGGGCCCGGACTTCACCAGGAGGGGACAGATATCGTGCCGGATTCGTCGGCGGACCACACGCATCCACAGCCCGAGGATGAGCTGACGTCGTACCCCGACGCGATCCCGGCACCGGCACCGCCGTCTTCGTCCGACGGTGCGCCAGCCCCCGGGCTGGTGAAGCCCTCAGCTGATGGTGCGCCAGCGCCGTACGCGAGTTCGCCTGCGGCCCAGCCGTACTCACCTGACGGTGCGCCGGTGCCTCATCCGGGCACGCCCGCGTCGCCGTACGCACCGGCAGCGCCGCCCTACCCGGCCGCGTACCCCGCCGGGATGGCGGCGCCCTACGCACCGGGCGTCCCGTACCCCGGACAGGTCGGCGGGCCCCTCGATCCGACCATTCCCCGCGAGCTGCCGTCGAACGTGCAGAACGCCTTCTACCTGATGCTGGCGGGCGCGGTCGTCACCCTGCTGGGCCTGGTCTACTCGTTCACCGTCATGGACCAGACCCGCGGTGAGGTCATGGACGCCTCCGGCGGCGTGCTGCGCGGGTCCGATCTGGACCTGGTCATGTCCGTGACCATGGGGGTCGGGGTGGGGACCTCGCTCATCACCGCGGGCCTGTGGGTCTGGATGGCCTTCGCCTGCCGGGCGGGCAAGAACTGGGCCAGGATCACCGGCACCACCTTCTTCGGGATCAACCTGGCGACATTCCTGTTCGGCATCCTGGCCGGGGCACTGACCGGCAGCCTCACCCTCGCGCACCTGTTCGGTGGCGTCGGCATCGCCATCGGCCTGGCCACGGTGATCCTGCTGTGGACCGGCCCGGCGAAGCCGTATTTCGCCCCCGCCCCGTCCTTCGGCTACCAGCCCTACCCGGGCCACCCCGCTCCCGGACCGTGGTGACGTCCGCCCGACACCTCGCCGGAAAAAACTTCGGAGAACTCCGAGGGATGTGTCGAGAGCGCAGAATCAGCTCCGACCGAAGGGTGACAGTCAAACCCGCACTCATCCCCAGGAGCACATCATGTCCGTCACGACCTTCCTCTGGTTCGACGCCGACGCCGAAGCGGCGGCCCAGCTCTACACCGCCACCGTGCCGAACTCGCGCGTCACCGAGACCACCCGGCAGGCCGACGGTTCGGCCTTCGTGATCGAACTCGATCTCGACGGCCACGCCGTCACCCTGATGAACGGCGGTCCGGGTCATCCGCACAGCGACGCCGCCTCGCTGCAGGTCATCGTGGATTCCCAGGCCGAGATCGACCGGATCTGGGACGCGCTCACCGAGGGCGGCGAGCCGGGCCCGTGCGGCTGGCTCACCGACCGCTTCGGTGTCGCCTGGCAGGTCGTGCCCGCGGTCCTGCCGAAGCTGATGGCCGGGGAACCCGCGCGCGTCATCGCTGTCGGCACCGCCCTGCGCACCATGTCCAAGCTCGACATCGCCGCCCTGCAGGAGGCGCACGACCGGGCCTGACCCCGGAAACGACGACGGCCGCCGCGGATCGGTAGTTCCGCGGCGGCCGGGTCGGCGGGGGAGGGGAGTCAGCCCGCCGAGCCGGTCAGCAGTCCGCCCAGATCGGCCGAACCGGTCCCGCCGCCGCCACCGGGCGTGGTCGGCTTGGCCGAGACCTCGACGGTCACCGTCTTGGAGCTGATCAGCTCCTGCACGGCCTTGATCTCGTGCGACCCGGTGGTGGTCGGGGTCCAGGTGATGGTGGCCTTGCCGTCGGAGACCGAGACCGGTTCGCCGATCTGGGTGCCGTTGTCGGTGAAGGTCACCTTGAACAGGAACGAGGTCGCGGTGACGTCGGCGGTCACGGTGTAGGCCGTGCCCACGTAGTGGGTGCTGCCGCTGACCGTGATGCCCTGGACGAGGGCCGAGGCCTGCGGTGCGGTGAGGATCGCCGCCGCGGCGACCGCGGTGAATGCCGTGAGGCCGAAACCGGCCCGGCGCGCCTGATAGGTCTTCATTGTCGTTCTCCTGTTCGCGCTGACCACTGCTGTGGTGTCGCGACAGTAGCGAGCCGTTTCCCCCGCCGTCCCGGAAACAGAAAAACGCATGTTTAAAAATATTTCCGGCCGGGCAGGCGCAGGTGACACCCGATTTCACCCGGAGGGGGTGAGGTGCGCGATCGGACCGGCGCCGACACTGGGTGACATGTCGACGTCCGGACCTCTCCGCTACCAGTTCGTCGTCGAGGGCGAACTCACCGAGCGCGTCCTCGCGGCATTCCCGGAGCTGCGCCGAAGTTCGCATTCGGCCACCGGAACCACCACCCTCTACGGCGTCGTCCCCGACGCCACGGCCATGCGCGGCGTCCTCGCCCGCCTCGACACCTTCGGCCTCACCCTGCTCGGGATGTCCCAGCTGCCCGACTGACCAGCGCCCCGCGTCGATGGCGTCGATCTGATAACGAGCCAGCGCACGGGCCCGGACGGGCAAACACGCAGCCTCCGATTCGCCTACCGTCGAGCTCGGCGACCACCCGCGCGCGGCGCGGTGAACAGCGAGTTCAGGAGGGTGCGGATGACCATGTCGTCGGATTCGCTGGAACTTCGCGGTGGCAGCCCGGCGGTAGCTGTGAGCGGCGCGACCATCCCGGAACTGTCCTTCGCGCCGGTGCGCTGCCCGGCCGCCTGCGCCCGCCTCGACCGCGCGCTGGCCGCCCCCGGACACACCGTCCTGCTGTGCGGCCCGGCCGGGAGCGGCAAGACCGTGACCCTGGTCGACTGGGTGACCCGCGCGCCGCGCGCCCGCGCCGTGCCGGTGGCCTGGCTGTCGGTCCTCGACCATCCCGACGACCTGCTCGCCGCCCTGGCCGGACTGCTCGACCGCACCCTGGTCCCCGACGGCGGCCTGCGCACCCCGATCGAACGCGCCGCCGATCTCGTCGCGATCCTGGCGGCGAACGCGCCGACGGTGCTGGTCATCGACGACGCCCACCTGCTCACCGACCCGCTGGAACTGGCCGGACTGGAATACCTGCTCGCGCACCTGCCCGCCCACGTCACCGCCCTGGTCGCGGGCCGTTTCGACCCGCCGCTGCGCTGGCACACCCTCGACCTGGCCGGACGACTCACCCGCATCGGCGGCGCGGAACTGGCGCTGTCCCCGCAGCGGGTCGCACAGCTGCTGGCCCAGCACGGCTGCCGCCTCGACGACGCCGAACTCGCCGTGGTGCACACCCTCACCCGGGGCTGGGCCGCGCTGGTCCGCATCGCCGCGATCTACCTCTCGGCCAATGCCGAGGACCGCGACACCGCGCTGACCGCCCTGGCCCGCCCCTCGCACGCGGTGGCCGACTTCCTCGTCGCCGAACTGCTCGGCTCGCTGCCACCGGCCACCCTCGAGTTCCTGCTCGCCACCGCGATCCCCACCCAGTTCTGTCTGCCCCTGGCCGAGGACCTGGTCGGCGAGGACGCGGCGCGCATCCTCGACGACCTGCTGCGCGCGAACTTCCCGCTGCACACCGTCGCCCACGGCGGCGAACTCTGGCACACCTACCACCCGCTGCTGCGCGCCTACCTGCTCGCCGAGGGCGCGCACACCCGCCCGGAACGCGCATCGGCCCTGCATCGTCGGGTGGCCGAGTGGTTCGCCGCGGCCGCCATGCCCGCCCCGGCCCTCGAACACGTCCTCGCCGAACCCGGCGCGCCCGGCCTGGTCGACTTCCTGCGCGAATGGGGCCTGCGGATGGTGCTCGACGGCACCGGTCAGCTGGTGCTCGCCGCCGTCGACCACCTGCCGGAACTGGCCGAGGACACCTATCTGCGCCTGCTGCGGGCCGCCGTCGCGGTGGAGGCGGGCGACATCGCCACCGCCGAGGTGTATCTGGAGGCCGCGCACATCGGCGCCGGACCCGCGTCGCGGATCGTCCCGCCCGGGTGGATCGACGCGCTCGATCTCGCGGTGAGCGCGGGAGTCGCGGTGCTGGTGGGTGATTCGTCGTCCGCGCGCTGGCCGCTGCCCGGCGCGACCGGTCAACCCGACCTCGACTGCTACGCGGGCCTGCACTGCGGCACCGCCCAGATCAGCGCCCGCGAGCTCGACAGCGGCACCGCCGCGCTGCGGCACGCCATCGTGCACGCCGAGAACGCGGGACTGGGCCGGGTGGTGGTCCGTGCCAGAACCGGGCTCGCCCTGGCGGCGGGCACCGCCGGGCGGGTCGGTGAATCGCGGGCGCTGGCCGCGCAGGCCGTCGAGAGCGCCGCCCGCTACGACCTGTCCGGTGAGGCCGGGATCGCCCGGGTGGTCGCCGCGTACGGCGCCTACCAGCAGGGTCTGGATCTCCCGCGCCCGCTGCCGAGCCTGCCCGCCGCCGAGCGCGAGACCTGTCTGCCCGCCCCGCTCCGGCAGGCCGCCATCGTCACCGCCCTGCTGAGCTTCCCCGACGCCTCCGACCGCGCGGCCACCGCGACGGCGTTGAGCAGGCAGGTGCACCGACTGCTCGACGAGTCCCCGGCCCTGCTCGGCACCGGCCGCACCCTGCTCGACGTGGTGTGGCTGCTGCTGCGCGTGCAGGCCCGCACCGAGGCGCAGCAGCTGATCGACCACGCCCTCCGTGTCCTCGGCCCCACGCCCGAGACCACCCTGGCCGAGGCCGGACTCGCCGTCTACACCCATCGCCCCGCGGCCGCGTTGCCGCTGGTGGAGCCCCTGCTCGGCCGGGTGGCGCCCGACCTGTCCGGCGGTGGGGTGGTCACCGGGTGGCTGCTGGTCGCGGTCGCCGCCGACCGGCTCGATCGCCCGCGCAAGGCCGACGAGGCGTTCGAGCAGGCGCTCACCCACGCCTGCGCGGAGGACCTGGTGCGCCCGTTCCTCGACGTGCCGGGCGCGCTGGAGGTCCTCGACCGGCTCGGCGGCCGCTTCGGTCGCTTCGACGCCTTCGTGGCCCGGGTGCGCGCCCAGCGCGGCGTGATCGAGGGCGCACCGCAACTCACCGAGACCGAATTGGTCGTGCTGCGCCAACTCCCCTCCGGCATGACCGCTGTCAGTATCGCCGGTGACCTGGGCGTCTCGGTGAACACCGTGAAGACCCACCTGCGCGGCATCTACCAGAAACTCGGCGTGAACGCCCGCGCCGAGGCCATCGCCACCGCCAGGGGCCTGGGTCTGCTCTGAGTCGCCGGAACCCGGTTACCGGGTGCGCTACAGTAGAAACCCGACCACAACCGTTGCGCCCGCCGATAGTGGCGGACCAGCTCGGGGAACTCCTGGCGCATCCGCCGTGAAGACACCCCCCTCGAGCGAGTTCACCAGCCGCGACAGCGCGACCTTCGGCGGGAAGTTCACCAGTAGGTGCACGTGGTCGGCTTTGCCGTTGTACTCGACCAGCTCGCACTCGAAGTCCGCGCACACCGCCGCCAGGATCTGTTCCATGCGATCCAGGTGCTGTGTCGAGAACATTGGATGCCGACAGTAGTGTTGGATCGTGCAGCTCCGGTACAACTTCCGCGTCTACCCGACGCCGGGTCAGCGGGCATCGCTGGCGCGGGCGTTCGGTTGCGCGCGGGTGGTGTACAACGACGGACTGCGCATGCGGCAGCAGGCCCGTGCGGCAGGGTTGCCGTACGTGAGCGATGCCGAGCTGTCGAAAGCGTTGACCACCGTCAAGAAGACCCCGGAACGTGCTTGGTTGGGCGAGGTGTCGTCGGTGGTGCTGCAACAAGCGCTGGCCGATCTGAACACCGCCTACCGCAACTTCTTTCAGTCGGTGATGGGGAAACGCAAGGGTGCGCGGGTAGCGCCGCCGAGGTTCCGGTCCCGCAAGGACAACCGGCAAGCGATCCGGTTCACGCGTAACGCCAGATTCGCGGTCACCGCGGGCGCGAAGCTGCGTCTACCGAAGATCGGCGACCTGAAAGTCGTGTGGTCGCGGGAACTGCCCTCGGCCCCGTCGTCGGTCACGGTTATCAAGGACGCGGCGGGCCGGTACTTCGCGTCGTTCGTCGTGGAGACCGTTACCGAGGCGCTGCCGCAGGTCGATTCCGAAGTCGGTATCGACTTGGGTTTGACCACGTTCGCGGTCCTGTCGGATGGCAAGACGATCGCCTCGCCGAAGTTCCTGCGTCAAGCCGAACGTAAACTCCGCAAGGCGCAACAAGCGTTGTCGCGCAAGCGGAAAGGGTCCGCGAATCGGGCCAAGGCTCGGATCGCGGTCGCCAAGGCGCACGCGAAAGTGGCTGACACACGCCGGGACTGGGCGCACAAGCACTCGACACAGATCATCCGCGACAACCAAGCGGTGTATGTCGAGGACTTGTGTGTGAAGGGTCTGGCTCGGACCCGGTTTGCGAAGTCGGTTCATGACGCGAGCTGGGGCATGTTCACCGCCATGTTGGAGGAGAAAGCGAACCGGTACGGGCGGCACTTCTCGAAGGTGGACCGCTGGTTCCCCTCGACCCGGCTGTGTTCGGTGTGCGGGGTGGTCGGCGAGAAGAAGCCGTTGCACGTCCGGGAATGGACATGTACGTGTGGCATCAGCCACGACCGCGACTTGAACGCGGCACGCAATATCCTCGCGGCCGGACAGGTCGAGAGGTTAAACGCTTGTGGAGGGGCTGTGAGTCCAGCCGCTTAGCGGCAGGCGAGCCCCGGTGAAACAGGAACCCACCGACAGCGGCGATCAGGGTCGCTAGTAGGAATCTCCCGCCTTCGGGCGGGAGAGGATGTCAAGCTGTGGCTCACGTCATTCGGGCCGGGGCGGCGATCGCGGGCCGGGCGACGGCACGCGCGATCCCGATGGAGCAGAGCATGACCGATGTCGTAGACCCGCAGCAGCTGGCGGCCCGGGTCGCTGCGGGCCTGACCGCGCCCGGCGCCCCCTTCGAGCTCACCGTCGAACCCGTTCTCGGCGTACCGATTCCGGTGCTGGCCCACCGTCGCCGCAGTCTGCGCGAACTCCTCGAACACTCGCTGTGCTGGGGCGAGCGCGACTACCTGGTCACCGAGGACCGCCGCCTGTCGTTCACCGACCACGCCGCCGCGGTCGCCGCCCTGGCCACCGCGCTGGCCCGCCGCTACGGCGTGGGCAAGGGCGACCGGGTCGGCATCCTGGCCGCCAACGGCCCCGACTGGGTGATCGCCTTCTGGGCCGCGCAGTGTCTGGGCGCGATCCCGGTCGGCTACAACGCCTGGTGGGCCCCGCCGGAGATCGCCTACGGCCTCGACCACACCACCCCCACCGTCGTGATCGCCGACGCGAAAAGGGCCGCGCGCCTGGCGGATACGGGCACCGCGATCCCCGTCCTGACCATGGACGCCGACCTGCCCGCGCTGATCACCGACTTCGCGGGCGCCGAACTCCCGAATACGCCTGTCGCCGAGGACGATCCGGCCGTCATCCTCTACACCAGCGGCACCAGCGGCAGGCCCAAGGGCGTGGTTCACTCCCACCGGAACATGGTGGCCGTCAGCGACTATCACCGATTCACCGACGCGATGCTCGCCTCCTTCACCGGACGGTCGGTCGGCGACGGCCCCAGCGAACGCCGCTACCTGGTCACCGCCCCGCTGTTCCACATCGCCAGCCTGCACAATCTGGTGGTCCCGCGCCTGGTCGCCGGTGCCGCGGCGGTCTTCCCGCACGGCGCGTTCGAGGTGGGCCGGGTGCTGAGCCTGGTCGACCGCGAACGCGTCACCAACTGGGCCGCCGTGCCCACCATGGCCTCGCGCCTGCTGGAACACGATGTCGCCCACCACGATCTGTCCTCGCTGACCGCCCTCTCGCTCAACTCCGCACCGACCTCCCCTGCCCTCCTGGCTGCCCTGCGCGCGAAGCTCCCGTCGCTGAACCTCTCGCTCACCACCAGCTACGGCCTCACCGAGAGCGGCACGGCCGCCACCGTCGCCACCCCACTGGACCTGGCCGCCGACGACGCCTCGGTCGGCCGACCGATCTTCGGCGTCGAGGTGCGCGTCCGCGACGCCGACGGCACCGTCCTGCCCGACGGCGTCGAGGGCGAGATCTGTATCCGCAGCCCGTACGTCATGCTCGGCTACTGGCACGACGAAGCGGCCACCGCCCGCGCGATCGATGCCGAACGCTGGTTGCGCTCCGGCGATTTCGGCACCATGACCGACGGCCGACTCACCGTCTCCGGCCGCCGCACCGACCTGATCCTGCGCGGCGGCGAGAACGTCTATCCGGTCGAGATCGAGAACGTCCTGAGCGAGCACCCCGCCGTCACCGAATGCGCCGTCTTCGGCGTCGCCCACCCCGACCTCGGCCAGGAGGTCGCCGCCGTGGTGGTCGCCGAGTCCGGCGCGATCACTCCGGACGAGCTGCGCGCCTTCGTCGCGGCCCGGCTCGCACACTTCAAGGTCCCCGCCCACTGGCGCCTCACCACGGACCCGTTGCCGCGCAATGCGACCGGTAAGGTGACCCGCCGCAATCTGACGGTCTGAACGCCCGATCCCGGCGTACCTGTGCCGATGTCCGCGGCCAGGCGTGGGGCGGCCCCGTGTGTGCGCCGGTATCCCGATCTGCCACGCTCACCAGTGTCCTTGTCCACGGCCGAGAGGACGCGACATGCCGGACGCGAACCGGATCACCTGGGGCAAACCCCGCAAGCCCACCGACGCCGACCGCGACGCCCTGCGCGCCGACCTGCTCGCCAAGGCCCGCGCCGTGCGCGCCGACGGCTGGGCCGCCCACCGCGACACCTGGCCCGCGACCCAGGTCGCCGTGGTCGCCTACCTGCTCGGCGACACCGAGGTCCTCACCGAACTCGAGGAAACCGACGCCACCGTGCTGAGCCGGTTCGCCGCCGACCTCTACGGTTTCGTCGGCGGCCGCAAGGACAACGAGAAGGGCCTGGTCGACACCCAGGCCTGGTTCGACACCGTCCGCAAGGCGCTCGGCCCCGCGTGAGCCGTGGTCAGGCCGGAGCGCCGGGCCGCAGCACGCAGCGGGTGGTGCTGTAGATGGTCGGCACGCACTCGTTGCAGTGCGTGCACAGCGACGGTGTGTCCGCGTCGGTCTGCCAGCGGCGGATCAGATCCGGCTCGCGCAGCAGCGCGCGGCCCATGGCGACGAAGCCGAACCCGTCGTCGATGGCCTGCTGCGCGGTCGCTCGGTCGGTGATGCCGCCGAGCAGGATCACCGGCACCGTCAGCTCGTCGCGGAACCGCGCGGCCTTCTCCACGAGATAGGCCGGGCGATAAGGGTATTCGCGCAGGAACTGCTTGCCGACCAGGCGGAAGCCCCAGCGCACCGGGATCGGTAGCGTCTTGGCGAAATTCGCGCGTGGGGCGTCGCCACGGAAGATGGCCATCGGGTTGAGCAGGGAACTGCCCGCGGTGAGTTCGATGGCGTCGACCGCGCCGTCGTCCTGCAGCCAGCTCGCCACCTGGAGCGACTCCTCGATCGAGAGGCCGCCGCGCACACCGTCTTCCATGGTGAGCTTGGCGGTCACCGCCATGGTGTCACCGACCGCGTCGCGCACCGCGCGCACCAGTTCCCTGGCCACCCGCGCCCGGTTGACCAGCGGTCCGCCGTAGTCGTCGCGGCGTCGGTTGAGCATCGGGCTCAGGAACGCACTCGCCAGATAGTTGTGCCCGAGATGCACCTCGACGGCGTCGAACCCCGATTCCTTCGCGAGGCGGGCCGCGCGCGCGTGCGCCGCCACCACCTCGGCGATGCCGAGCGCGTCGGGAGTCTTGGTGAACCGCATCCCGAGCGGATTGAACATCCGACTCGGCGCCAGCGCGGGCGCCCCGTTGGACCGGGCATTGGCCACCGGCCCCGCGTGCCCCAGCTGCGCGCTCACCGCCGCCCCCTCGGCGTGCACCGCGTCGGTGAGCCCGCGCAGCCCGGGCACCGCCTCCTCGCGCATCCAGATCTGATGCCGATCGGTCCGCCCACCCGGCGCCACCGCGCAGTAGGCCACCGTCGTCATCCCGACCCCGCCCGCCGCCACCTCCCGATGGAACTCCACGAGTTCCTCGGTCACCAACGCCTCGGGCGTGCGCCCCTCGAACGTGGCCGCCTTGATCACCCGATTACGCAGGGTGAGCGGACCGAGAACCGCGGGTGCGAGGACATCGCTCATGTCCGAAAGTGAAACACGTTCCAGTTCTGTCCGGCAAGGGGTGCGACCCGCTCAGTGGACGGTCACCAGCGATCCGGGGTGACCGGGGCGTCCCACGCCTTGGCGAAGCGGGTCTTGTCCTTGGTCTCCACTTCCTTGCGGCGATAGACGATGTAAGGGCGGGTGAGGTAGCCGACGGGGGCGCTGAACATGTGCACCAGGCGGGTGTAGGGCCAGGCGAAGACCAGGGCGAGCACGACCAGGCCGTGCAGCTGGAAGGTCCACGGCACGCCGACCATCAGACCCGGCTCCGGGCTGATCGAGAACAGGCTGCGGAACCAGGGCGAGACGGTCTCGCGGTAGTTGTAGGTGCCCCACAGCAGGTTGGAGCCCCAGGTGTTGAGCAGCCCGGTGACCAGCGCCAACGTGAGCAAGGTGTACATCAGCACGTCGTTGCGGCTGGTGTTGGTGCGCACCGCCGGGATGACCAGCCGCCGGTAGCACAGGATCGCCACCCCGGCGACCACCATGAGCCCCGCCACCGACCCCGCGCCCACGGCCAGCAGGTGGTAGGCGTGCTCGGAGATCCCCACCGCGTGTGTCCACGACTCCGGGATCAACAGGCCCATCACATGCCCACCGAACACCCCGAGCATGCCGAAGTGGAACAGCGGACTGCCCAGCTGCAACAGCTTGGACTCGTAGATCTGCGAAGACCGCGTCGTCCACCCGAACTGGTCGAACCGGTACCGCCAGACATGGCCCAGCACAAAGGATGTCGCGGCGATGTAGGGCAGGATCAGCCACAGGCCTTCGGGAACGGGAATGGTGGCGTTCATCGTCGGCCTTCCGTGGCGTCGAACAGCGAGGGGTCCATGGCGAAGGGTTCGAGACCGACCTCTTCCTCGGGCGGTCCCTGAGCGGCGAGTTCGGTGATGCGGCGGCGATCGGCGGTGGTCACCGGCGGGAGGGTCTGGAGCACCGCGGCGAGCACGCCCGCGTAGGGAGAGTTGTTGTCGCCCAGCGACAGTCGCAGCAGTTCGAGCACCGGCACGTGCTCGCCGAGCAGCCGTTCGCCGCCGATCGGGTCGACGGTGGCGGCGAATTCCAGCAGCACCGGCAGGTGGTCGGGCAGTTCCTCGTCGCCGAGTTCCACCCCCGCCTGGCGGTAGGCGTGCTTGAACCGCAGCAGCGCCATACCGCGCTTACGAGTGTCGCCGTAGGCGTAGAAGGTCAGGTGCAGGCTGGCCCGGCGGCGCAGGTCGAAGGTCTCGACATAGCGCTGCGCGACCTCGATGGCCGGGGTGTCGCGCAGGTAGGTGAGCACCGCGTCGAAGTGCACCCGCACGTCCTCGGGCAATTGAGTTGCGGCGGAAGTGATCCGTGCGAGCAGACTCAGAGTCTGCTCGCCGGGGTAGTCCAGCAGCAGGGCCGCCAGCCGCCACACGATCCGGCGATCGTGCTCGGCCATGACGGCGACCGGCTGCGGGCGACGGCGGATCGAGAGCAGGCTCATCGGTGCTCCCCCGCGGTCTCGCGCTGGTGGGCAGCGGCAGGGCCCCGGGCCGCGCTCATTTCGCCGCTCCGCTGACGGCGGCGTCGGTGGCAGCGGCGCCGTTGCCGCTACCACCGGATCCGGCGCCGTTGCCGGAATTCCCCTTGCCGTTCGCACCGTTGCCGTTGTGCCCGTTGCCGTTTCCGGTGGGCAGGAGCCCCGAGGTGGATCGCCCGTCCCAGTTGAGCAGGTTGATCCGCCCCGACTTCTCCTCGGGCGCGGCCTGATTCGTGTCGGCCAGCGAGAACTTCTCCACCACCTGGTCGAACGCGGTCATGCCCGGTCCGCCGTCGGTGTCGAGGCTGCATCCGGTCGCCAGCGAATCCAGCTCGTGCGCACGGGATGTCGCGCCGGACGGGATCACGTAGCGGTGCTCGTACTTGGCGATGGCCAGCAGTCGGTACATCGCCTCGATCTCCTCGGGCTCGAGCCCGATCGAGGGCGCGATGTGCTCGGCGGGTTCCTCGCCGAGGTTCACCGACCGCATGAAGGCGCGCATCCCGGCCAGTCGCTGTAGCGACGCGCGCACCGGCCCGATCTCACCGGCGGTGAACAGTTCGGCCAGGTACTCGATCGGGATGCGCAGCGCGTCGATGGCGCCGAACAGATTGCCCGCGTCCTCGCCGTCGTGCCCGGTCTCGGTGAGCACGTCCACCACCGGCGACAGCGGCGGCACGTACCAGACCATCGGCATGGTGCGGTATTCCGGATGCAGCGGCAGCGCCAGCTGGTAGTCCACGATCAGCTTGTAGACCGGCGAATCCTGCGCGGCGGCAATCCATTCCGGCGAGATCCCGGCCTTCTCCGCCTCAGCGATGACGCGCGGGTCGTGCGGATTGAGGAACACCCCGAGCTGCGAGGGGTACAGGTCCTTGGTGTCGGTGACCTGGGCCGCCTCGAGCACCGCGTCGGCGTCGTAGAGCATCACGCCGATGTAGCGCAGCCGCCCGACGCAGGTCTCCGAGCACACCGTCGGGATGCCCACCTCCACGCGCGGGTAGCAGAAGGTGCACTTCTCGGCCTTGCCCGTCTTGTGGTTGAAGTAGATCTTCTTGTACGGGCAGCCGGTGATGCACTGGCGCCAGCCACGGCACTTGTCCTGGTCGACGAGCACGATGCCGTCCTCCTCGCGCTTGTAGATCGCGCCCGAGGGGCACGACGCGGCGCAGGAGGGGTTGAGGCAGTGCTCGCAGATGCGCGGCAGGTAGAACATGAAGGTCTCTTCGAACTCCAGTTTCACCTTGTCCTCGAGCTTGCCGAGCAAGGGGTCCTTGCCGACCGCCTCGGGACCCGAGCCCAGGTCGTCGTCCCAGTTGGCACCCCAGGTGACCTTGGTGTCCTCGCCGGTGATCAGCGACTTGGGCCGCGCGACGGGCGTGGTGTCGGTGGGCGGGGAGGCCAGCAGGTTGTCGTAGTCGTAGCTCCACGGCTCGTAGTAGTCCTCGACCGTGGGCAGATCCGGGTTGGCGAAGATGTTCATCAGGCGCTTGAACCGTGACCCCGACTTGAGGGTGAGCTTGCCGCGCTTGTTCAGCGTCCAGCCGCCCTTCCACTTCTCCTGATCCTGGTACTGGCGCGGATAGCCCTGTCCCGGACGGGTTTCCACATTGTTGAACCAGACGTATTCGGTACCGCCACGGTTGGTCCAGGCCTGCTTGCAGGTCACCGAGCAGGTGTGACAGCCGATGCACTTGTCCAGGTTCATCACCATGGCGAGCTGAGCCATTACGCGCATGTCAGTACTCCACGTTCTGGTTACGTCGACGGATCGTGGTGACCTCATCGCGCTGGTTTCCGGTGGGCCCGTGATAGTTCAGGGCGAAGGACTGCTGGGCGTAGCCGCCGATCAGGTGCGAGGGCTTGATCAGCACCCGGGTCAGCGCGTTGTGGATACCGCCGCGCTTGCCCTTGGCTTCCTTCGTGGTCTGCTCGGTGCCCTCGATGCGCGGCACGTCCACCGCGCGGTCCTGCGCGTGGTACATGAATACGGTGCCCTCGGGCATGCGATGCGAGACGATGGCGCGGGCCACCACGATGCCGTTGCGGTTGGTCGCCTCGATCCAATCGTTGTCGGCCACACCGATCTTGGCGGCGTCGCGATCCGACATCCAGATCGTCTGCCCGCCGCGCGAGAGCGTCAGCATGTGCAGGTTGTCCTGGTAGGCCGAATGGATCGACCACTTGGAGTGCGGGGTCAGGTACCGCACGGTGACCCCGCCACCGGCCACATCGCCGATCGAGGGTTCGCTGAACAGCGCGGTCATGTCCAGCGGCGGCCGGAAGATCGGCAGCTGTTCGCCGAGTTCGATCATCCAGTCGTGGTCGAGGTAGAAGTGTTGACGCCCGGTGAGGGTGTGCCAGGGCTTGCTGCGCTCGACATTGATGGTGAACGGCGAGTACCGGCGCCCACCGGACTCGCTGCCCGACCACTCCGGCGAGGTGATCACCGGGACGGGCCGGGCCTGGGTGTCGGCGAAGGTGATCTGCTTGCCCTCGGCCTCGGCGGCGAGGTCGGCCAGTTCGGTGCCGGTGCGCCGTTCCAGCGCCTCGAAGCCCTCGACCGCGAGGCGGCCGTTGGTGGTGCCCGACAGCGCCAGGATGGTCTCCGCGGCGAAGGTGTCCTTGGCCAGCGAAGGCCGCCCGGCCGCGACCCCGGAGACCACGGTGCCGTTCTTGCCCGCCAGGTAGGCCACCTCTTTGTCGGGGTAGGTGGTGATGCCCTTGGTGGTCACGCCCAGGGTGTCGACCAGCGGGCCCAGCGCCGCGAGCTTCTCGGCGATCTTGGTGTAGTCGCGTTCGATCTGCACGATCTTGGGCATGGTCTTGCCCGGAATCGGTTCGCACTCACCGGCTTTCCAGTCCAGCACCTTGCCGCCCGCCTGCGCCAACGCGTCGGGGGAGTCGTGCTGCAAGGGCACCGCCACGATGTCCTTGCGCGTGCCCAGGTGCTTCTCGGCCAGCCAGGAGAACCCGCGCGCGATCCGGTGGAACGCCTCGAAGTCGGTCTTGGCCTCCCACGGCGGGGAGATGGCGGGGGAGAAGGCGTGCACGAACGGGTGCATGTCGGTGGAGGACAGGTCGTGCTTCTCGTACCAGGTGGCGGCGGGCAGCACGATGTCGGCGAACAGGGTGGTGCTGGTCATGCGGAAGTCCAGCGCCAGCAGCAGATCCAGCTTGCCCTCGGCACCCTCCTCCCGCCATTCCAGCTCTTTCGGGCGCACGCCGGTGGCGTCGGTGGTCTGCAGATTCGAGCCGCAGCCGAGCAGGTGCTTCTGGAAGTACTCGTTGCCCTTGCCCGAGGAGCCGAGCAGGTTGGCCCGCCAGACGGTGAGCACGCGTGGGAAGTTCTCCGGGGCGTCGGGGTCCTCGCAGGCGAAGCGCAGGTCACCGGATTTGAGTTGGGAGACAACGTGTTCGGCCGGGGTTTCGCCCGCCGCCGCGGCCTCGTCGGCGAGGTCGAGGGGGTTGCGGTCGAAGGTGGGGTAGCTCGGCATCCAGCCCAGGCGCGAGGCCAGGGCGATATTGTCGGCGGCCGTGCGCCCGGCGAAGACGCCCTTGCCCAGCGGCGAGGCGAAGGAGTCGGAGGTGAACGGGTCGTAGCGCCACTGGTCGTTGGTCAGGTACCAGAACACGGTGCCCTGCATCTGCCGCGGCGGGCGCTGCCAGTCCGCCGCCGAGGCCAGCGTGGCCCACCCGGTCACCGGACGGCACTTCTCCTGACCGACGTAGTGCGCCCAGCCACCACCGTTCTTGCCCTGGCAGCCGGTGAGCAGTGTGAGGGTGAAGAAGGCGCGGTAGATCTGGTCGGAGTGGAACCAGTGGTTGGTGCCCGCGCCCATGAGGATCATCGAGCGGCCGCCGGAACGTTCGGCGTTGTCGGCGAATTCGCGCCCGACGCGCGCGGCCTGCACGGCGGGCACACCGGTGATGCGTTCCTGCCAGGCCGGGGTGTAGGGGGAATCGGCGTCGTCGTAGCCCTTGGCCCACTCACCCGGCAGACCCTCGCGGCCCAGGCCGTACTGCGCCAGCAGCAGATCGAAGACGGTGGTGACCCGTTTGCCCGCAACGAGTTTCGTCGGCACGCCCCGCAGGATGGTGGTGGCCGTATCGGTGTCGAAGCGCGGCAGGGCGATCGTGGCGGGGGCTTCGTCGGAGTGACCGAGCAGGGTGAGCAGCGGGTCGACACCGTCGAGGTCCAGGTTCCACTTGCCGGTGTCGCCCTCTCCGAAGCGATGGCCGAGAGAACCGTTGGGCACCACCGGATTTCCGGCCTGATCCAACAGCACCGGCTTGTGCTCGACACTCTCACCGGTGTGGCCCAGATCGGCGGCGGTGAGGAACTTGCCGGGCAGGGCGCGTTCGTCTCCGTCGGGGCCCTGATCCGCCTCGTCGAGGCAGATCAGGTACGGCAGGTCGGTGAAACGCTTGATGTAGTCGGTGAACATCGGGGTCTGCTTGTCGAGGAAGAACTCCTTGAGCACCACGTGCCCCATCGACATCGCCAGTGCCGCATCGGTTCCCGGCCGCGCGGCCACCCACTCGTCGGCGAACTTGGTGTTGTCGGCGTAGTCGGGGGAGACCACCACGACCTTCTGGCCGCGATAGCGCGCCTCGGTCATGTAGTGCGCGTCGGGGGTTCGGGTCACCGGGACATTGGAGCCCCACATGATCAGATAGCCCGCGTCGAACCAGTCGGCCGACTCCGGCACGTCGGTCTGGTCACCGAACACCTGCGGCGAGGCCACCGGCAGGTCGGCGTACCAGTCGTAGAACGAGAGCATGTAGCCGCCGAGCAGCGAGACGAAGCGCGCACCGGTGGCATGGCTGACCATCGACATGGCCGGGATCGGCGAGAACCCGGCGACCCGGTCGGGCCCGTACTTCTTGATGGTGTGCACGTGCGCGGCCGCGGCGATCTCGGCGGCCTCCCACCACTCGGCCCGGACGAAGCCGCCCTTGCCGCGCGCGGTCTTGTAGGTCTTGGCCTTGACCGGGTCCTCGACGATCGACTCCCACGCCAGCACCGGGTCCTTGAGCTCGATCTTGGCCTTGCGGTACAGATCCAGCAGCGCGCCGCGCACATACGGGTAGCGCACCCGGGTCGGGGAGTAGGTGTACCAGGAGAACGAGGCGCCACGGGGGCAGCCGCGCGGTTCGTATTCGGGCTTGTCCGAGCCCACCGAGGGATAGTCGGTCTGCTGCGATTCCCAGGTGATCACGCCGTCCTTGACGTAGATCTTCCAGGAACACGAGCCGGTGCAGTTCACGCCATGGGTGGAGCGCACCACTTTGTCGTGCGACCAGCGGTCACGATAGAAGGCGTCGGCGTCACGGCCGCCCACCTTGTGCACCGACCGGTGGTCGGCGGAGACCTCGCCGCGCTGGAAGTACTTACCGAGGTTCAGCAATGTGTCGCCGAAATCGGTGGGCGACGGACCATGAGTGCGCGAATTAACCACGACGCCCCCTTCGAGCTGTGCAAATCGGGCTGTTGTTGGCCACTGTAAAGAGGGGCGGTGATCCCGCAAAACCAACTTTTCACATCCTCGTTCGGGCTGCTGTGAGGTGTGAGGCGGGCGAAATCTCGCGGTCACGGACGGGTCGGGGCGCGCGCCCGGCGAATCGGGGCCGACCTGGGTGAATGGTCGGCGAGCAGGCCCGACGCGGCCGTCGGAGAGCCTGGCCCCGGCGCTGCGGTGATGCTTCGGAAACGCTTGCTTCTCGGGCGGTTTACATTTGTTTACACAGCCGGGATGTCCGCTGAACAGGTCCGATGTGACCGCCCGCACATCGTGGCGGGTGCTGGACGCGCTGATCCGGGGGTCGGCGCGGGGTCGCCCGTCGGGCACCGGCGCGGAATTCTATAGCATTGCTGGATGGAAGGAATTGAAATCCTTTCAATTCGGTACCGCGCAGCGATTTTCGTGCTCACGCGCCCAGTTGCCCACCGATAACTAACCAAATGGCGGCGCGTCAATATAAAGAAACGGCATCTATTCCGTACGGTGCGTGGATCATGGTTGAACCGTCATCGAGGATGGGCCGGTGCAGACAGGGAGGGTTGGGGTGATACCGAAGTCGACGTCCGACGGTCCGGCGGGGCCACCGAGACCGCCGACGCTCGGGGGGTTGCTGCGGCGGCTTCGCGACGATCGGCGGATTTCCCGCGAGAAACTGGCCTTCGCGGCCGGAGTCAGCTCGAGTTACATCACGCATCTGGAAAGCGGGGACCGCGACCATCCGACGCGCGCGGTGCTCGAGGCGCTGGTGCGCTATCTCGATCGGATCACACCGGTCAGCGATATCGAGCGCAGGCACCTGTTCGATCTGGCCGGGCTCGCGCCGGTGGACAATCCCACCGTCGAGGATCTGCGCGCCGAGATCAACGTCGAGATGCGCCGCACCCTGGCCCTGCAGGAGCCCGATCTGGCGGCCTACGTCGACACACGGTGGAATGTGCTGGCGGGCAACGAGTCCTACGATCGCGCGTTCCCCGGCCTGGTCGAGGACGTCAACATCCTGCGCTGGTTCTTCGGCAACCCGCTCTCGCGCAAGGTGATGGTGGAGTGGGAGAAGGAGTCCACGCTCACCGTGCACTGGCTGCGCGGGCTGATCGGTCAGCAGGGCGGCGGCGACTGGGCCACCGACCTGCTCGACGAACTCGCGCAGTACCGCGACTTCCGGCGCATCTGGGACGACGGCGACACGGTCTACGGTCGCGAGCACACCGCCATGCGGCTGTGCGACCTGCACACCGGCGAGTACTACACCGTCGACGTCCAACTCTTCCGCCTCGACTCGGTCGCCTATCCCGGCCGCATCCAGTACTACCTGGGCGTGCGCGGCCCCGACCACTAGATCCCGGCGACCGCCACCGGCCGCGGCGCGCACGGCACGCACGTCGACACCAGCCCCGCCAGCATCGTCGCGACCTGTTCGGGATGGGTCAGCGCGGCGCCGTGCCCCGCCCCGGCGATGGTGCGCACCGCCCCGGCCCCGGCCAGCCCGGCCGCCAGCCGCGCGCACTTGTCGACGGTGCTGTTCTGGTCGTGCTCGCCGCGCAGCACGAGCGCGGGCACGGTGATCTCGCCCAGGCGTTCCGTCACCGCATCGCGGTCGACGAGGCACCGGGCGGCCGGGCGGATCGCGGTGCGGTCGGCGGCGAGCCACCGGTCGATCCACGGCCGCCACACCGCCGGGTCGTCCCCGCCGATCAACCGGGGCGCCAGACCCTCGGCCAGCGGCGCCAATTCCCCTGTCCCGCACCAGGCGTCGAAGAAGTCCTCGTAGTCGGCGGCTTCGGCGGGCGTGCACGCCTCGGCCTCGGTGTCGAGCAGGGCGAGCCCGGCGACGCGGTCGGGGGCCAGCAGCGCCAGGCGCAAGGCCGCGTATCCGCCCTGACTCATCCCACCGACGATCGCGCGGTCGATACCGAGCGCGTCCAGCACCCGTACCCCGTCGGCGGCCAGATCCCAATAGTCGAATCCGGGCGGCTCACCGTACCCGGTCCGGCCGTGCCCACGCGCGTCCCAGGTGACCACATTGATATCGGTGTGCCCCAGGATCTTCCGGATCGGATCGAACATCGACGCGTCCATCAGGAATCCGTGCGCCAGCAGCACGGTGGGCCCGTGGACGGCGCCCGTGCGGAAGTGGACGTTCACCGACCCGGAGTGCACGAAAGGCATGGCCGAAACATACAAGCCCGTCGGTGCCCGCGACACGGTTGCCGAGAAATATGTGACCGCCTGTCGCGTGTACTTCCGGAGGGGTGATCGCACTGGCCAGTGGTGGTATCCGCGCCGCGACGGGGATCTGGGAAACGTCGTCAGCGGTCGACGATGACGACGCCGACCTCCTGGAGTCGCGGTAGCACCTCCGGCGGGAACAGCCCGCGCGGCAGCACCAGCGGGGCGGCCCCGTACTTCACCACCGCGCAGTCCGCGCGCAGGGTCACCTCGGCGACGTTCGAGTACGGCACCCGCAGCAGGAAGGTGGCACCGGCCAGCACCATCGCGTCGGTGCCGAACTGGGCCGCCAACCCACTGCTCGCGGGCAGCATCCCCTGATACTGACGCACGGCGTTCGCCGACGGCCGACGCATCCAGAACCGCACCGCCAGCACCCACAGCACCGCGCCGACCAGCGCCGACAGCGCGCCGGGGACGCCGTATTCGAGTCCGCCGAACGCGCAGACCTCGAGCAGCACGAGCACGATCGCGAGCCGACCCGGCGTCCGCCGGTACGGCTCGAGACGCCGCGCGACGGTGAGCCGGTGCGCGGTGTCGGCCGCGATCACCAGCTGCGCCTGCGGGCGCGGCAGCCGGGGCATCGGCGGCAGCGGGGCCGGGCGTGGTGCGGCCCCCGGGTCGACGAGCCGCCGCAACTCCGCCAGCGGGTCGTCGGCGAACAGCGCCCGGGGCAGCGCGACGTGCCGGTTGTCGAAGCCGAGATCGACGACGCGGCGGGTGGCTCTGACGGAGCCGATTCGGTCGTAGCCGATCCGGGTGCGTGACGCGCCGTCGGCCAGGTCGAGCGCGTCGGCGCCGAGCGCGAGGGCGCAACTACCACCCGTGACATCGGACCGGGACACGGCACGGTACTGGCGACGCAACGAGAAGTACGTGGCGACGAGGACGTACACCGCGACCACGGCCTGGATCACCAGGATCTGCTCGCCGGAGAGCCCCAGCCAGAGCAGCACGATCGTGCTGGTCGACACGGCGATCGCGAGGATGATCGCCACGTGGCGGGGCGCCGCGCGCAGGGCGGTGTACCGGGCGAGCTGTGCGGCGGTGCCCGGTGTCGGCGTGACGCTGGCGTCCGGCGCGTCGATGCCGGGGATCGCGGGGGCGGGTTCGGTGAAGGGATCGGTCTGTGGCGGGGCGGATTCGAGCCCTCGCCCCTGGTCGTTCACGGGAGCACACTATGCGGTCGGGGCTCGCGGTGCGCGGTCATCGGGTGGTGATCGAGAGTCCTCGCTGTCGCAGCCAGGTGACGATCTGCTCGGGGAACAGCGCCCGGGGCAGAGTGGAGATCTCGCCCGTGGTGAGGCGCAGGACGGCGATCTCGGGATGCAGGTCGATGGCGGCGATCTCGGTGTAGCGGTGGCGCCGCAGGTGCGTCGAGGTCTCGCAGACCACGGCGTCCGCGCCGAACTGGGTCGCCAGGACGGCGCCCGGAACAGCATGGCGCACACTGCGTCCCGCGTCCGGCCCGGGCGAGTGGACGATGCGGTAGACGGTGTAGGCCGTCGCGGCGGCGAACAGGATCGGGACGGTCGTCCACACCGGCCCCAGGTACCAGCCGAAGCCCGCGGTGGCGAACACCGTGGCGAGCGTGAACCGGATCAGCACCGCGGGCTGGGCGATCCGCACCCGCAGATCGCCGGTGAACAGCGCGCGGGCGGTGGTGTCGTCGGCGACCAGCCGCGCTTGCGGCTCCAGCAGCGTGGGCAGCGGTGGCAGCGGCGGCGGACCGCCCGGCCGGGGATTATCCCGATGCCAGATCAGGTGACGCAGATGCTCGGCCATCGGCGCCGGGAACAACTCGCGCGGAAAGTTCAGCCGCAGCGCGCTGTCCACGTGCAGCACCACCACCGCGCCGGACGTGCGGACCGCGGTCACGCGCTCGTACCCCACCCGCACATAGGAATAGGCATCGGCGACATCGAGCGCGTCGGGCCCGAGTTGCACGGCCATCACCGCCCCCGGCGCGCAGATCACCGCGAAGGACCGCCGCAACCGCCGCCGCGCCACCACATAGCTGAGGGTGGGCGCCCCGACCGTGAGCGCGGCCACCGCCGCCACATGCAGCCACAGCCCCAGCACCACCGCGATCGGAAGCAACACCAGTAGCGCCCCGACCATCGCGATCAGCGGACCGGGACTCAGCGCGACCCGCAGCGCACCCCGGTGGGCCAGCCGCGCCGCCGTCCCCGGGGGCGCGGCGAACACGGTATCCGGGCGTGGTGGGAGAGGGAGCTCGGGCGCTGGGTGCGTCAACCGATCATCGACGGTCGACACCGGCGCCGGGTGGGTGAACCCGGTGTCCGGGCGCGGTGGGAGTGGGAGTTCGGGCGCCGGGTGAGTGAGCCGATCGTCGACGATCGACACCGGCGCCGGGCGGGTGAACCCGCCGTCCGCACCCGGTGTGGTCGGCCGGTGGGCGTAGGGCGTCTCGTGGGCGTGGCCGGGTGCCGGGTGGGTGTACGGGTCACCCGGCGTGGGGACCGGCGGTGGGTAGTGGGACAGGTCGTCTTCGCCGGTGGTGGGTGGACCGGGCAGGGTCATCGGGCGCCGACCTGGATGTCGGCGAAGGAGCTCACCCAATGATGCGGTGGCCGTGGGTCGTTCGGCTCGCCGGGGCGGTGGACGCCGATCACCTGCCAGCCCGCGGTGACGGCCGCGTCGAGTTCGTCGGGGTGGTCGGACAGGAACAGGATCTCCCCGGCGGGCACCAGGATGCTCTCGGCGATGAGGTCGTAGGAGGAGGGTTCGCGCTTCGGGCCCGCGCTCACCAGGTCGTAGTGGCCCGCGATCAGTCCGGACAGGTCGCCGGGCTCGGCGAAGGTGAACCAATCCCGTTGATTGCGTTCCGATCCCGAGGAGTACACGTACAGCGTGAGCCCGGCGTCGTGCCAGGCGCTCAGGGCGGGCGCCACGTCGGCGAAGAAGCGTCCGTGCAGCGCGCCCGCGCGGAAGCCCTGCGCGCAGATGGCGCCCTGGGCGGCCTTGAGCGGTTCGGCCTTCACATCCGATTCCAGCCAGCCACGCAGGATTTCGGCGACCCGCGCGGGGTCGGCGTCCGGCTCCCCGGCGAGCTCGCGGGTGGCGATGAGCACCGGATCGGCCGCGCCGCCGGTGTTTTCGGCCAGCCAGGCGGGCAGCCGGGCCGCGGTGTAGCCGTAGAGGTCGGTGCGGACGGAGTCGGTGGGGCTCGTCGTGCCCTCGATGTCGAGGACGATCGCCCGCGTCACGAGGCGGCGAGCAGGGCGTCGAGGGTGGGGAAGCCCGCGCTGATCTTGTCGCCGGTGAAGTCGCCGACCCAGCCGTCGGCCTCCTCGAAGAAGCGGATGGCGATGAAGTCGGGGGTGGTGCCCATGTCGAACCAGTGCAGGGTGCCCGCGGGCACCGAGAGCAGATCGCCCGCCTCGCAGACGGTGGCCAGCACCGCGTCGCCCAGGTGCAGGTAGAAGCAGCCGCGACCGGCGGCGAAGAAGCGCACCTCGTCCTCGGCGTGGCGGTGCTCGTCGAGGAACTTGGCGCGCGCGCCCGCGGCCGTGGCGGGCCAGTCGGGATTGTCGGCGTCGGGGTGGATGCGGGCGATGTCGATGTGCTGGTAGCGGCCCGATTCGTTGAGTTCGGCGATCTGCGGGGCGTAGTGCGCCAGCAGGGTCTCGGAGTCGGTGGTGGCGGCGTCGTCGCGGACGGGCCAGTGCGCGTAGGCGATGCCGTGCTTCGCCAGTTCGACGCCGATCTCGGCGGGGTCGGTGGTACGCACTCGCACCTCGGTGGCGTCGTCGGCGGCCATCACTTGCAGCAGGGTCATGTGTCTATCCGATCTCGGGAGGCGAAGCGGCGGTGGTGCGTCCGGTGCGGGCGATCAACTCGCACAGGGCTTCCAAGCATTCGGCGCGGTCACGCGCCTGGGACAGCGTGTCACCCCAGGTGGTGATCCCGTGCCCGGAAATGCACAGAATCGGTGGGGCGGTGGGATTCTCGCGCAGGAATGTCTCGATATCGTCCCCGATGCGCGGCACCTCCGGCCAGTTGGGGAACACCGGGATATCGATGGACGACGGATCGGCCACACCGAATCCCTTGAGCAGTTCGAACCCACCGACCGGCACGGTGCGCACGACCTCGGCCGAAGGCACGGCCGTGGTGGCGAACGCGGTGGCGAAGGGGGAGTGCACGTGCACCACGGCCCGCGCGTCGGTGGTGCGGTAGACGGCGGTGTGAATGCTGGTCTCGGCAGAGGGTTTCCGATCCTGCCCCGGATGCGCGACGGTGTCGGCCACCCGCACCAGCACCGTATCGCGCTCGCCCAGTTCACCTTTGGACAATCCGCTCGCGGTGATCAACGCATCGTCCCCGACACGCACCGAGATGTTCCCCGCTGTCCCCGGCATCCACCCGCGCTCGTAGAGCTGCCGCGCGATCGCGGCGATCGCCCCGCCCCGCGCGGTGGCGACGATCGCGCGTCCGGAGGGGTCGAAGCGGTCCGCATTGCGGTAGACCACACCGTTTTCCGTGACGACGGCGGTGACCAGGTCGGTGGGCGTGACGTCGAAGGCGGGGTTGAAGACCGCGGTGCCCGCGGGGGCGGTTTCCACGCCGCCGAAGCCGGTGACCTCCCCGGCCGCGCGCTGTTCGACCACGATGCGGTCGCCGGTGGGCATGGAGGTGTCGCGGGTGGATTCCGGGGCGACCACGATGAACGGCAGGCCGTGATGGCGGGCGGCCAGGGCCAAGGCGAAGGTGCCGATCTTGTTGGCGACGTCGCCGTTGGCGGTGATCCGGTCGGCACCGACCAGGACGGCGTCGACCTGGCCGGTGGCCATGGCCCAGGCGGCGGCGGAGTCGATGGTGAGCCGGTGCGGGATACCCGCCTCGGCGAGTTCCCAGGCGGTGAGCCGGGCACCCTGGAGCAGCGGTCGCGTCTCGTCGACGAGCACATCGGCCACTGCGCCCCGGTCGTGCAGCACACGCAGCGCGCCGATCGCGGTGCCGACCGCGCTGGTGGCCAGGCGACCGGTGTTGCAGTGCGTGAGCAGGCGCAGCGGCCGGTCACCGCACAGGCGCTGCACCAGATCGGCGGCGTGCGTGGCGGCGGCCAGGTTCCCCCGCCCGTCCTCGGCGAGCAGGTCGAGAGTCTCGGCCAGCACGGCGTCCGCGCCCTCGGCGATCCGAGTCCGGACGCGCTCGACCGCCCACGCGAGATTCACCGCCGTCGGCCGCGCCGCCGCGATCCGATCGGCATCGGCCTGCGCCGCGGCCACATCGACCAAGCCCCCGGAACCCGGCGCTCTGGTGTGGGCCCTGGTCGCGATGACGACGCCGAACGCGCCCGCGATCCCGATCGCCGGAGCGCCGCGGATCGCGAGCGTTGTGATCGCGTCGATCACCTGGTCCACGGTCTCCAGGCGCAGTTCACGCGCCTCGTGTGGCAACCCGCGCTGGTCGATCGTGAGCAAGGCTCCGTCGTCCCAGGTGAGCGAGCTGTCGTCCATCGGCGTCCTTACCTCGTGTCCATCCATCGTGCCTGGTAAACGGTATCCGACCAGCCCCCGCCCCGAAGCCCGGGCCCAGCTCGCGGGGACTATTCGGCGACGTATTCGGCCTCGCGTTCGACGGCGTCGATAGTGGCTCGCGGGACCTGGATGGGGCCGGGGGTGTAGGTGACGGCGCGGAGGGCGCCGGTGTAGCGGAAGGGACCGCGCCGTTCGCGCAGGTCCCACGAGACGGGGCCGCGCGCGTCGACGCCGACCGAGATACCCGTCCACGGCGCCATGCCGACGAGCTGCACCTGATCGGTGAGTTCGGCGACCGCGACCCCGTCGATCTCGAGCACGAAATCCCACCGCAGGTGCGGCCGGATCGCCGCCCGCACGGTGATCTCACGAGCACCGCGCGGCACCTTCGCGGACGCGGCCGCGTAGCGCCCGTAGCTGTTGACGCCGAACACGACCTCGCCGCCCTCGACATAGAGCAGATAGCCACCGAGCGGATCACCGTGCGCCACGAGCACACCTTCGTCCCCGTCGCGGAATCCCTCGTGCACGGCCGCATCGGTGCTCGCCTCGGCACGGCGGCCGGTGAGGTCGGCGGTGATGGTGAAATCGCGGTAGGCGATGAGGCGCTGGGAGCGGTAGCGCTCCAGGGTCGGGGTGCCGGGGAGCAGGCGGACCGGGGCGGCGAAGCGGGCTTCCTCGGGACGGCGACGGAACAGGTCGGCGCGGGTGAGGAGCGGGAAAACCGTGTTCGCCCAGGCGGATTCGTCCCAGGCGGCGGCGAGTTCGGCCGCCTTGTCCGGGTACCGCGCCGACAGGTCGTGCAGTTCGGTGGGGTCGGCGCGCACGTCGAAGAGTTGCCAGTTCGGGGCGTCGATGTCGGCGTCGGCCTCGTGCAGCGAGAGCAGTTTCCAGCCGTCGCGGTAGAAGCCGCGGTGGCCGGTCATCTCCGAGTACTGCTCGGTGTGCCGGGTGGGCGCGGCGGGATCGCGCAGCAGCTCGGCGGCCGAGACGCCGTCGAAGTCCTTGGCGGGCAGGCCGTTACGCACGGTGGGCCGCTGCAGTCCGGCCAGCTCGAGCAGGGTCGGCGCCAGGTCGGTGACGTAGGCGTATTCGTGCCGGATCCCGGCGTCGGTCTCGGTGCGCGGCAGCCCCTTCGGCCAGGAGACGACCAGCGGTACCCGCACCCCACCGGCGAAGGTCTGGCCCTTGTAGAAGCGGAACGGCGTGTTCGACGCCTGGCCCCAGCCGCGCGGGTAGTGCACGCCCAGCTTCGCGGTGCCGATCAGGTCCTCGTCGTGGGGCACGTCGCCGATCCACTCCGGATCGTCGATGTGGGCGAACTCGGCGAAGTAGGTGCGGGTGCCTTCCGGCCCGCCCTCGGCGGTGCCGCCGTTGTCGGAGGTGAACACGATGATGGTGTTGTCGAGCTCGCCGAGGTCCTCGAGCAGGTCGACGATGCGGCCCAGGCTCTGGTCGATGCTGTCGACCATGCCCGCGTACACCTCCATGTACTTGGCGTAGCGGCGCTGCTCGTCGGCCGAGAGCGAATCCCATTCCGCGGCTTCGTAACCCGGCTCGGTATTGCGCGGCTTCTGCTGGGTGCCCGGCGGGAACAGGCCCTGCGCGAGCTGCTCGGCGAACCGCTTGCGGCGCAACTCGTCCCAGCCCTCGGCGTAGCGGCCCCGGTACTTGGCCTGATCCTCGGGCTTGGCCTGGAGCGGACCGTGCATGGCGACATGCGCGAAGTAGAGGAAGAACGGCTTGGTGGCGTCGTGGGCGCGCAGGTCCTTGATGTAGGACAGCGCCTTGTCGGTGAGATCGTCGGTGAGGTAATAGCCCTCCGGGTATTCCTCGACATCGACCACCGAGCTGTCGGAGACCAGCTGATTCGGATAGTAGAAGGAGTTCAGGCCCTCCAACGAGCCGTAGTAGCGGTCGAAGCCGCGCTGGGTCGGCCAGGAATCGCGGTGCGCCGCCGGGTTCATCGTGGCGTCGCGGACCAGATGCCACTTGCCCACCGCGTAGGTGGCGTAGCCGTTGTCGCGCAGGATCTCCGGCAGGGTGAGCACGTCGTCGGCCAGTTCCAGGCGCAGGCCGGGGTAGCCGGGGTCGGCGTTGGCGACGAAGCCGAAACCCGCACGGTGGGAATTGATCCCGGTCAGCAGCGCCGCGCGCGAGGGCGAGCACAGCGGGGTGGTGTGGTAGTTCGACAGCCGCACGCCCCGGGCGGCCAGCCGGTCCAGCGTCGGGGTCTCGATCTCGGAACCGAACGGGCCGATATCGCTGTAACCCATGTCGTCGACGAGGACGACGACGATGTTCGGCGCACCGGCGGGAGCGGTCGGCGGAGAGGTCCAGCGCGGGGACGATTCGGCGGACGTGCGACCGACCGTGCCGTCGAAGGATTCGTAACCACGGGCATGGGAGGGGACTGGCATACTCGCAGTAAATGCGGAATTCCCGCAGGTCACCAGGGTTATATGCACGGTGCGCGCAATCGGTGACCGCTCCGGGCACACCTTGTTAGCGTTCCAGCCATGCCCACGAACCAGCGCACGCAGGACTCGTCCCGCTGCTGTTCGTGTCGCGTTCCGCGCGGCTGAGCGGCCGCTGGTGTGCGGCCGTGTCGAGCCGACTGTTCCCCTGCCCTGCCGGTGCGCGTGCGCGCGCCGAATCCTCGAGGATCCTCACGATGAGCTCTACCCCCGGTGGCTTCGACCGCCGTAACTTCCTGCGCGCCAGCGGTATCGCCGCGGCCGCCATCTTCGGTGGCGCGGCGCTGGCGGCGTGCACCTCGGCCGTCCAGGAGCAGAAGGCGGGCGGTGACGACGCCACCCCGGTGCGCGGCGGCACCCTGAAGGTGGGCATCCGTGACGACCTCGCCCCCGCGAACCTGCTCACCAACACCGGCGCCACCCCGGTGCTGATCGGTCTGGTCTACGAATCGCTGATCCGCTACCCCAACGACAAGCTGGAACCGCAACCGCTGCTCGCGAAGTCGTGGCAGCTGGCCGCCGACGGCCGCTCGCTGAGCCTGGACCTGCGCGAGGACGTCACCTTCCACTCCGGCCGCCAGTTCACCGCCAAGGACGTGGAGTTCTCCCTCCGCACCTACGCCGACGCCAAGTGGTCGGCCCAGCTGCGCAGCACCGCCGCGGCGGTGACCGGTTTCGACATCGTCTCGCCGACCCGGATCGTGCTGACGTTCGCGCACCCGCTCAGCAATGTCTACGACCTGCTCGACACCGTGCCCATCCTCGACAGCGAGAGCATCGACCAGCTCGGCAGCGGCGAGAAGTACATCGGCACCGGCCCGTTCGAGTTCGTGCAGCGAGTGCCCAACTCGCAGATCGTGTTCGAGAAGAACCCCACCTACCGCGTGCCCGACCGCCCGTACCTGGACCGCGTCGAGGTCTCGATCATCCCCGACCCGCAGGCGCTGCTCAACGCCCTCAAGTCCGGTCAGATCTCGCTGGCCAGGGAGCTCAACTACCGCGACACCGAGAACCTGGCCAAGTCCGGCGGCTACCAGGTGCACGAACTCGAGGGCGCCGAACTGCAGGCGTACGTGGGCGTGAACGTCACCGAACCCGCGCTGGCCGACGTACGCGTGCGCCAGGCCATCGCCTTCGCGCTGGACCGCGAGCGCATCATCGCCGAGGTGTTCCGTGGCTCGGGCTACCCGCTCAATGTGCCGTGGCCGAAGAACTCGCCCGCCTACGACGAGGCGCGCAACACCCGCTACAGCCGCGACGTGAGCAAGGCCAAAGCACTGGTCGCCCAGGCCGGTAAGCCGCCCACGCTGCCGCTCACCTTCGCCCCCGGCTACGACGAACTCGCCCAGATCGTGCAGGCCAACCTCGCCGAGGCCGGGATCGAGGTCACCCTGGACCCGGTCGACGGTGCCACCTTCGTCAAGCAGCTCACCGGCCAGCAGTTCCGTGGCCTGTGGGTCACCGACCACTCGTGGGCCCAGTTCGTGCCCTCGACGCTGACGGTGAGCGCCTACCCGTTCAACGCCCGCCGCAATGCCTCCCGCTACGACTCGCCCGCCTACACCGCCGCCGCCGACGCGGCCTGGCAGCTGTCGCAGGGCACCGGTCCGGAGGCCGTGCGCGCCTTCCAGGCGGTCAGCGACCAGCTGCTGGAGGGCTTGTTCCTGATCGAGATCGGCGTGCGCTACCAGCAGTTCGCCGGGTCGAACAAGGTGCACGGATTCGGCTGGACCAAGCGCAGGGAGACCCTGCTCACCGACACCTTCCTGTCATGACGCGCTACGTGCTGCGTCGGCTGCCCTCTGCCCTGCTGGTGCTGTTCGGCGCCTCGGTGCTGATCTTCCTGCTGCTGCGCCTGGTGCCCGGCGATCCGGCCACCATCCTCGCGGGCAACGACGCCACCCCGGAGTCGATCGCGGCGATCCGCCACCAGCTGGGCCTGGACCGGTCGATCCCGGTGCAGTACCTGAGCTGGCTGGGCGATCTGTTCACCCTCGATCTGGGCCGCTCCTACATCATCGGCGGGCAGATCACCGACCTGGTCGGGCGCGGCCTGACCAACACCCTCGTGCTCACGGTGAGCGCGCTGGTGCTGGCCGTGGTGGTGAGCCTGGCGGTGTCGCTGGCCTCGGTGCTGTGGCCGAGCAAGTGGTTGAACAGCGTTGTCGCCGCGGCCAATACGGTCGCGGTGGCGCTGCCGACCTTCGTGGTGGGCCCGCTGCTGGTGCTGGTGTTCGCGGTGGCGATTCCGGTGCTGCCCGCCGGTGGTGTGCCACCCGACGGCTTCATCGCCCGGCCCGACATCGCCGTGCAGTACCTGCTGCTGCCCGCCATCTGCCTGGCCCTGCCGGTCGCGGCCGCGCTGACCCGGTTCCTCACCGAATCGCTGCGCACCGAACTCGGCAAACAGTATGTGCTGACGGCCCGTTCGCTGGGTGTCTCGCACCGCGAGATCGTCACCCGGGGCGCGCTGCGCAACGCGCTGCCGACCATGCTCACCGTGCTCGGCCTGCAGACCGGGCAGCTGCTCGGCGGTGCCGTGCTGGTGGAGGCGGCGTTCGTCTGGCCCGGTATCGGGCAGCTCATCGAACAGGGCATCAGCCGCCGCGACTATCCGGTGGTGCAGGTGCTGTTGCTGCTGTCGGTCGCGGTGTTCGTGACCATCCAGCTGCTCACCGACATCGCCCACGCCTGGCTGGACCCGCGCATCCGCATCGGAGGACGGGCATGACCGCGACGAAAACCGCACCGGTCCCGGTGGATTCGCCCCGGCGCGCGGGTCCGCTGGCCGCCCTGGGCAAGGGTCAGGGGCTCGCCGGAGTGCTGCTGATCGCGGTGATCGCCCTGCTGGGCGTCTTCGCCGGACTGCTCACCTCCTACGACCCGCTCACCCAGATCCCCGGCGCCAACCTGCTCGGCCCGAGCGCCGAACACTGGCTCGGCACCGACCACCTCAACCGCGACGTGGCCGCGCGCGTGCTCGCCGGAATCCGCATCGATCTGCTGATCGTGCTGATCGCGGTGCCGATCGGCGCGGTGGTCGGCTCGGTGGTCGGGTTGATCGCCACAGTGAACCCGTGGGCCGATGTGGCCGTGCAGCGGACCTTCGACCTGATCCTGGCCTTCCCGGCCCTCATCTTCGCCATCGCGCTGGCCGCGATCACCGGACCCGGCTGGCACGCGGTGGTGATCGTCATCGTCGCCACCGAGATCCCGCTGTTCGGCCGCCAGATCCGCACCGCGGTGCTCGCGGTGCGCGAACAGCCCTTCGTCGAGGCGTCGGAGGTGATCGGCGCCGACACCTGGTGGACGCTGCGCAAGCACGTGCTGCCCAATGTGCTCGAACCGCTGGGTGTGCAGTTCGCGCTGTCGCTGTCGATGGCGGTGTTCATCGAGGGCGCGATGAGTTTCATCGGCATCGGGGTGCGGCCGCCGCAGCCCTCGCTGGGCGCGCTCATCGGCGAATCGATCGCCAATCTCGACGCCAATCCGTGGATGGCGATCGGACCGCTGACCGTGGTGGCCGGGCTGACCCTCGGCTTCCTGTTGATCGCCCAGGCCCTGGGCCGGGCAAGGAGGACAGCATGAGCACCGCGTCGGAACCGGTCCTCGACATCGAGGAACTGTCGGTGACCTTCGGCCCGCGCACCGTGGTCGACCGGGTGAGCCTGCGGGTGCACCGGGGCGAGGTGGTCGCGCTGGTCGGTGAGTCCGGGTCGGGCAAGTCGCTCACCGCGCGCTCGGTGCTGGGCCTGCTGCCCGACACCGCCTACGCGACGGGCTCGGTGCGGCTGGCGGGCACCGAGGTCGTCGGCGCCACCGAGACCGCGCTGCGCGCGCTGCGCGGCACCGAGGCGGCCATGGTGTTCCAGGAACCGCAGACCGCGCTGAACCCGGTGCAGAAGATCGGTACCCAGCTCACGCAGGCCCTGCGCGCGCACGGGGTCACTGACAAGGCCGCCGCCAGGGCGCGCGCGATCGACCTGCTCGCCGTCGTCGACCTGCCCGAACCCGAACAGCGCCTCGACTGGTACCCGCACCAGCTCTCCGGCGGACAGAAGCAGCGGGTGGTCATCGCGCTGGCCCTGTCCGGTGACCCGGCCCTGCTCATCGCCGACGAACCGACCACCGCCCTGGATGTGACCGTCCAGACTGAGATCCTCGACCTGCTGCGCACCCTGCAACGCGAGCGCGGCACGGCCACGCTGTTCATCACCCACAATCTCGGCGTGGTCGCGGAGATCGCGGACCGGGTGGTGGTGATGAACGCGGGGCGCGTGGTCGAGGAACAGTCGGTGTTCGGGCTGTTCGCCGAGCCGGGGGAGGAGTACACGCGCACTCTGCTCGCCGCGGTGCCCCGGCTGCCCGCGGTCTCGGTGCGGGGTGGGGTTCGCGCGGCCGATACCGGGACCGCGCAACGGGTCGTCGTCGAGAAGGACGGTGGGGCGGACGCGTCCGCGGAGTCGGACGACGCCGAGGACACCGGCGCGAGTGGCGCTCCAGCGGATACGGTGGCGGCTGACGAGCGGGAGGCAGGAGGTACCGCCGACGCGGCGAGCGCTGATGGTGTGGCGCAGCAGGATTCGGCGGCCGACGGTTCGTCGGATGACCCGGTGCCCGGGGTGCGTGGCCTGCTGCGGCGGGTGGTGCTGCGGGGCCCCGCGGTGGTCGCGGAGAAGGGCGGCGGCACCGGCGAAACCGAGTACGCGGACGTTCTGCGGATCGACGAATTGTCGGTCGTGTACCCCGGCAGTCACGGTGGTGCGGAATTCCCGGCGCTGCAGAACATCTCGCTCGAGCTCGGGCCGCGCGAAGTGCTCGGGCTGGTGGGTGAGTCCGGCTCCGGCAAGTCCACGCTCGGTCGCACGGCGCTGGGGCTGGTGCCCGCGACCTCGGGAACGGTGACCCTGCAAGGTGTTTCGCTGGCCGGGTTGTCCCCGCGGGAGCTGCGGGGGTTGCGCAAGCATGTCGCACTGGTGCATCAGGATGTGAGCGCCTCGCTCGATCCGCGACGCAGTGTCGAGGACGCGATCGGGGAGCCGCTGCGGGTGCACCGGGTGGCCTCGGGCGCGCTGCTGCGGTCGCGCGTCGGAGATCTGCTCGAATCCGTCCGGCTGCCACGGGATTACGCGCAGCGGCGACCGGGAGAGCTGTCCGGTGGGCAGCGTCAGCGGGTGGCGCTCGCGCGGGCGTTGGCCCTGGCGCCCCGGCTGCTGGTGGCCGACGAGCCGACCAGCGCGCTCGATGTCTCCGTGCAGGCCCAGGTGCTCGACCTGTTCGCCGACCTACGCGCCGAATACGGCTTCGCGAGCCTGTTCATCAGCCACGATCTGGCGGTTGTGCATCAGGTCGCCGACCGGGTTGTGGTGCTGCGGCAGGGCCGGATCGTCGAAACCGGCGAGGTGCGCGCCGTGTTCGCCGCACCGGCTCAGGAGTACACCCGCCGCCTGCTCGACGCGGTGCCGGTCCCCGATCCGGCGACGGCTCGGCGGGGGCGGGACGAATCCGAGGCGACCGCGCTGACGCGGGTCGGGGCCTGACGTGGACGAGCCGCCGGAAACAGTTCCGGCGGCTCGTCGACACACGGATATCAGAGATGGCCGGGGCGGCGCGGTTCACGCCGGTCGTCCTGGCCGCGCCGGTCGTCCTGACCGGCTCGCGTGCCGCCCTGCATGTTCTCGCCCTGCTCCTGCCGCTGTTGCTGCTGCTGGCGCGGCATCTGCTTGGGCATCTTCTTAGGCGTCTTCTTCGACTTGTCAGCCATTCTCCACACGGTCCTTTCCGAGGGATGAGTAATTCGCCTAATGCACGTCCGACGCGGTCCGTCTTCATGGTGCAGGGCGGGCTACGCCTGACTGGATCCACGATAGGCATCGATACGGTGCAGGGGAACAGTTGGCGGCAAAATAGGGTCCCTACCTGCGCGAAAGCGGCGTGTCCAGGCGTGCGGAGGGCTCGCTCAGCAGGGGAGCGGGAGGAATTCGACGCGGTCGCCGTCGGCGGCGTGCGCACCGACGATCACCAGGCCGTCGTAGTCGATCAACCCGGCCAGATGCGCGGTGCGGACCTTCGCCTCGCCGAGCCAACCACCCTCGGCGCCATAGCGAGCCGGGGTGATCCGCTGGACCGGGCCCGCGATGGCCGCGGCATTGTGCAGCGGGCCGAGGATCGCGCGCGGCGCGGGCGCTCCGGTGCGTCCGGCCACGATCGCGGGTGTCAGGGCGAGCAGTACGGCGACGGCGGCGAACGGGTTACCGGGCAGGCCGAGAACCGTTGGACCCGAAGGGAGTTCGGTGACGATCGTCGAACCACCCGGGCGCAGTGCGAGTCTGGGCACCAGGACGCGCGCGTCGGCGCGGGCCAGGGCGGTGCGCAGCTGGTCGGCGGCACCGCCACCGGTCGCGCCGACCACCACGATCAGATCTAAACCCTCGGTGGCGGTGAGCATCTCGTCGAAGCCGTGTTCGGTGTCGCGCAGGTGTACACGGTCGACCACCCGCACGCCGAGTCCGGCCAGCAGGTCGGGGAGTATCGGGCCGATCGAGTCGCGGGTTTGTCCGGCTTGCAGGGGGCCGGTGGCGCGGATCTCGTCACCGGTCATCACGACGCGGGCGCGCACCGGGCCGCGCACCTCGGCGGTGGTGACCTCCACCGAGGCCGCCGCCGAGCGCAGCGCCGCGCTCACCCGGGTGCCCGCGGTGGCGACCACGTCGCCCGGGTGCTGGTCTTCGCCGCGTGCGCGGATGTCACCGCGGACGGGGGTGTCGGGTCGGCGGGCGAGATGCTCGCCGGTGAGCATGGCGAACTCGTCGCGCAGCACCGAGGTGGTGCCCTCGGGCACGTGCGCGCCGGTGGCGATGCGGACCGCCTCGCCCGGACGCAGTCCGGTCGGTCGGGCCCCACCGGCGAAGCCGATGTCGCGGCGCAGGACCCAGGGGCCGTCTCCGGCGACGGCGTAGCCGTCCATCGCCGACACGTCGAAGCGGGGCAGCGCGTCCGCGGCGATCAGCGGGGCGGCCAGCGCGGCGCCGGTGACCTCGCCGAGCGCGGCCTCGTAGGCGATCAGCGGGGTCGACTCGGTCGCGAGCACGGCCCTGGCCTCGGTGAGATCGAGACGGGTGGTGGCGCGTTCGGCGGCCAGGCGGGCGCGGGCGCGGCGGACCTCGTCCTCGGTGTCGCAGTCGCCGGTGTCGGGGAGCTCGACCAGCAGGGAGTCGGCGGGGACGATGGCCTTCATGGGCTGATTCACCGGCGAATCCAGCGCGGCCAGGGCGGCGGCGAGCGCGGTGCGCCGCCACACGCCGACCAGGTATTGCGGGCGACCGGCGGCGTCGATGGCGAAGACGGCCTCCGCGTCGGATCCGGCGGCGTGGCGCAGCAATTCGTCGATGGCGTCGGCGGTGAGGAACGGCATGTCGGCGGCGAGGACCACGACCCACGGCGCGCCCTCGCGAGGCAGTGCGGCCAGGCCGCTGGCGATCGCCGCCACCGGCCCCGATCCCGGCGGCGCCTCGCGCACCTGGCCGATGGTGCTGGCCAACTCGGGGCGATGCGGCCCGACCACGACGACCGCCCCGCACTTGCCCACCGCCTCCAAGGCCACCGTGAGCATGGAGCGTCCACCGACCACGATCGCGGGTTTGTCCACCCCGCCCATCCGGCTGGCCCGCCCACCGGCGAGCACGATCGCCTCGGCGGCGGTCATCGGCGGAATCGGAATCGCGGGATCAGCACGTCTTCGATGCTAATCCTGTGCGGCCGAGAAGCCCCGCCGCACACCCTGGCCCGCGTGCCGGTCCGGGCCGTGCCGAGGACCGGCGTCGGGTTCGGGTCTCACAGCCGGGCGGTGCGCAGGTCGACGCGGCCGTCGGTGATGGGGACGCCCTCCTCGGCGAGGAGGCGGAGTTGGCGGGTGGCCAGGTGGGCGGCGGGGCGGCCGGAGGCGCCGAGGACGCGGTGCCAGGGGAGGTCGGCGGAGTCGGTGCGCATGATCCAGCCGACCGTCCGCGCCGAGGACAGGCCAGCGGCGGCGGCGATGTCGCCGTAGGTGGCGACCCGGCCGGGCGGGATCGCCGCGACGAGCGCGCGGACCCGTTCGACCTGCTCCTCGGTGGTGGCGGCCATCGCCTCAGAGCACCGCGGTGATGAGCGCGGCCGTCTCGGCGGGGCGGGCCAGCGGGATCATGTGGTCGCAGTCCCACTCGTGGGCGGTGAGCCGGTCACCGAGCCGCGCGGCGAGGGCGGTGCGGAATTCGGCGCTCACATACGGCGGGTTCACCTGGGTCGCCCGCACCAGCACGGTCGGTAGATCCTCAGGTGGGAGCACGGCCGGGCGGGCGAGCTGACCCCAGTACGAGGTGATCGCGGGCTGGAACATGCGCCAGCCGACCCGCCCGTGCGCGGTGGGCACCAGGTGCTCGTCGAGCTCGCGTTCCAGCACGGCCGGGTCCACCTCGTCGGGACGCCAGTCGCCGTTGCGCTTGTCGGCCCTGGCCTCGGCGACATCGGTGTAGTCGGGCGAGGCGAGATTGGCCGCGGCGATCTGCTCGATCAGCTTCGCGTCGACGCCCTGCGCCGGATCCAGCAGCACCAGCGCGCGCACCAGCTCGGGGTGTCGACGGGCCAGCCGGATCGCCGAGGCGCCACCGAAGGAATGCCCGACCACCACGACCGGACCGGTGGTCTCCGCGCGCAGCAGCTCGGCGAGATCGTCGACGATCGTCTCGAAATCCCACGGCGGCAGCGAGGTGGAGCGGCCGTGTCCGCGCAGGTCGGGGGCCAGCACACGGGCCTGCGGCAGGTGCTCGGTGGCGAGGGTTTCCCAGCGGTTGCCGTGGCCGGTCAGACCGTGCAGGGCGAGGACGACGGGACCGTCGGCGGGGCCGAACCGGTGCACATGAAGCGGGGACACGACTGCCATTCTGGCCGCTCGCGAGCCGTGGCGCAGCACGTCCCCCGCGTGGGGTGGCGGTGGTGTGTCGGAGGGGTCTGTTGCAATAGCCGATGTGGTGCGATCGGATAGCTCGGTGCGACTTGTGCGCCGAACGACACGGGCGCCCCGGCCGCGGGCCTGGGGCGCCGCTGTGCGCGCGCTGTTCGACGAACAGGCCCAGCCAGCCCCGTCCCGACCGGGGTGGTCGCCGTGGCAGGTGCTCGGCGGGCCGGGCACCGGCAAGACCGCGCTGCTGGTCGACCTGGTCACCGCCCGGATCCGTGCGGGCGCCGACGCCGAATCGGTCCTGGTCCTCACCCACACCAAACACGCCGCCGCGGCCCTGCGTGACGCGATCACCACCCAGCTCGGCCCGCACGCGGGCGGGGTTCCCGGCGCCAGCCGCGAACCGATGGTGCGCACCCTGCACTCCTACGCCTTCTCGGTGCTGCGCCGCCACGCCGACCTGCACGGCAACCCGCCGCCGCGTCTGCTCACCGGCGCCGAACAGGACGCCGTGCTGCGCGAGATGCTGCGCGGGGACCTCGACGACATCGAGCGCGGCGCCACCGGCCTGTGGCCGCCGCGCCTGCACCCCGCGCTCGCCCTCGGCGGTTTCGCCGAGCAACTGCGCGACCTCATGCTGCGGGCCACCGAACGCGGCCTCGGTCCCGAGGACCTGATGGCGCTGGGCCGCGAACACGACAACGACGCCTGGATCGCCGCTGGCCGGTTCTTCGAGCGCTACGAACAGGCGTCCATGCTGCGCTGGTCGGTCGGCGTCACCGCGCCGGAGGCCACCGCCCCGGCCCTCGACGCCGCCGAGTTGGTCGGCGCGGCCCTCGACGCGCTCGCCGGTGACCGCAATCTGCTCGCCGCCGAACGCGACCGCATCCGCTACCTGCTCGTCGACGACGCCCAGCACCTGGACCCGCAGGCGGCGCTGCTGGTGCGCGCGATCGGCAGCGGCCCGGCGAGCACTGTCGTCACCGGCGATCCCGACCAGAGTGTGTTCACCTTCCGCGGCGCCGACCCGGCCTTCCTCACCGACCTCGAGACGGCCCCGCGCCGCCGGATCGTCCTGCGCCACAACTACCGCAGCGGCGATCCGATCCGTCTCACCACCGCCAGGATCGCCGCGCGGCTGCCGGGCAGTGCGCGTCATCGGGTGCTGCCGGGTCAGCGGGTCGAGGCGCCCGATGATGGTGTCGGCGAGGAGGATTCGTCCTCCTCCGACACCGGCCTGTTCGACGAGGGCGATCTGCGCGCGCGGGACACGGCGTCGGCTGAGGACGACGTGCGTGGGCCAGGGAGCGGTGCGCTCGAGCCGTCCACGGTGCCAGGAGTCGACGGGGGTGTGTCGTCCACGGCAGGGGACGTGCGGTTCGCGCAGACCCACGAGATCGAGGCGAGTGTGCGGGTGCGGGTGTTGGCGACCGCCGCCAAGGAGGCGGCGCTGATCGCCGATCATCTGCGGCGCGCGCACCTGACCGACGGTGTGCCGTGGTCGGAGATGGCGGTGATCGTGCGCTCGGTGCCGCTGTCGCTGGCGCCGCTGCGCCGGGCGCTGCTGGCGGCCGGGGTGCCGGTGCGCAGGCCCGCCGTGGCCGAACCGCTGGCCCGGCGGCGGGGCGCGGCGTGGATGGTGCTGGCGCTGCGGGTGCTGCTGGCCGGTGACCCGTCGCGGCCCGGCTCGCGGCGTGCGATCGACGCGGTGTTCTCGCCCGAGGACGCGATGGACCTGCTGTCGGGCCCGCTCGGTGGCGCCGACCAGATCGCGCTGCGCCGGTTGCGGCGCGGGGTGCGGCGCGGCGTGCTCGACCTCGAACGCGCCGGGCTCACCGATTCCCCCGCCGAGGACACCGAACAGTTCCTGCTGTGGGACGAAACCCCGCCGCCCCCACCGGAACTGCCCGATCCCGACCCGCTCGACGACGAGTGGCTCCCGCCCGAACCCGATCCGGACGACCCGCTGCGTCCCGACCCCGAACCCGCCTGGGACACCGCCGAGGACCTCCCCGACGACATCGATCTCCTCGACGCCGAAACACCGCCCACCGCGACCCCTCTCGTCGCGGGCCCACCCCGGCCCGCGCCGGAACCGCCCGCCGTGCCGCTCATCGACCAGTCCTCGGCGGAGATCCTGCGCGACCTGATCGTCGGGATCGGCGAGCAACGCCTGCTCGACCGGCTCACCGAAGTCGAGGCCGCGCCCCTGCACCGGGTGCTGCGCGCGGTGCGCAAAGCGGAGGAGACCCGTTCCAGGGGACAGGGTCTCGAAGACGTGCTGTGGACCCTGTGGACCAGTTCGCGGCTGGAACGGCGCTGGTTCCGGCAGTCCCGGCGCGGTGGCGCGGCGGGTATGCAGGCCGACCGTGATCTCGACGCGTCCGTCGAGTTGTTCGACGCGGCGGCGGGGTACGTCGACCGGTTGCCGCGCGCCAGTATCGAGGGCTTCGTGGAATACCTGCTGCACCAGCAGATTCCGCAGCAGGGCCGACCGCTCACCGCCGAGGGCGAGGCGGTGTCCCTGCTCAGCGCGCACGCGGCGGCGGGCCGCGAGTGGGAGGTGGTGGCGGTGGCCGCCGTGCAGGAGGGCATCTGGCCCAACCCCCGCGCGCGCGGCACCCTGCTGCACACCGAGGACCTGGTGGACCTGGTGGCCGGGGTGGACCCGGGCGCCACCACCAGCCGCGCCGCGCCGATCCTCGCCGAGGAACGGCGCCTACTGCTGGTGGCGTGCAGTCGCGCGCGCCACTCGCTGCTGGTGACCGCCGTCGAGTCGGCGGCGGGCGACCAGGACCTGGTGCCCTCGCGGTTCCTCACCGAACTGCTCGGCGACGACGACACCGGCGAACCCGGCGCGCTGCCGGTCGCCGATCCCGGCCGCGCCCTGGTGATGCACGCCCTGGTCGCCGAATTGCGCGGCGTGGTCTGCGATCCCGGCGCCGACGCCGACCGCCGCGCCCGCGCCGCCCATCAACTGGCCCGGCTCGCCGACGCGGGCGTGCCCGGCACCGACCCCGACGACTGGTACGGCACCGCCGAACTCAGCTCCCGGCGCGAACTGTGGGACGACGACGATTCCCCCATCGGCCTCTCACCGTCCACGGTGGAACTGCTGCGCACGTGTCCGCTGCGCTGGGCGCTGGAACGTCACGGCGGCACCGACGGCGACAACCCGCACGCCCTCAAGGGCAATCTCGTGCACACCCTGGTGCAGGCGCTGGCCGGTGACGTGCCCGAGGCGCAGGTACGCGCCGCGCTGGACCAGGCGTGGAAGGCCGTGGACCCGGCCACCGGCTGGCACTCGCGCCAGGAACTGCGCCGCACCGAGGCCATGCTGGAGACCTTCCTCGCCTGGGTGCGCAACACCCGGGGCGAACTCACCCAGGCGGGCGTGGAGGTGCCGGTGGACTGCGTGCTGCCCGCCCGCGCCGAGGGCGAACGCGCGGTGCGCATCCGTGGGCGGATCGACCGACTGGAACGGGATGCGCAGGGGCGCTTCGTCATCGTCGACGTGAAGACCGGTAAGACGCCGGTCAGCGCCAAGGACGTCGCCGAGCACGCGCAGCTGGCCACCTATCAGGTCGCCGCCGCGACGGGCGCGCTCGAGGAGGACGAGGAGGCCGACGCGGGCGAGCCCGGTGGCGCGCGCCTGGTGTATGTCGCCAAGCGGCACAACAAGACCGGCGCCACCGAACGCGAACAGACCGCCCTCGACGCCGAGGGACTCGACAAGTGGCGCACCACGATTCACGACGCCGCGGCCGCCACGCGCGGGCCGGAGTATCTGGCGGTGCGCAACGACGGATGCAGGCACTGCCCGGTGACGGGCAGCTGCCCGGTGCAGGACACCGGACGGCAGGTGACCGACGAGTGAGCGGCGTGCGCGTCACCCCGCAGCGGCTGGCCGACGCGCTCGGTCTGCCCCCGCCCACCGACGAGCAGGCGGCCGTCATCGCGGCCCCGCCCGGGCCGACGCTGGTGGTGGCCGGGGCGGGCGCGGGCAAGACCGAGACCATGGCCGCGCGCGTGGTGTGGATGGTGGCCAATCAGCTGGTGGCCCCCGACGAGGTCCTCGGACTCACCTTCACCCGCAAGGCCGCCCAGCAGCTCACCGCCCGCATCCGCACCCGGCTGGCCCGGCTGGCGGGCGCGCCGCTGCTGCGCGAGATCGACCCGAGCGGGGCGTTGCGCACGGTGATCGCCGGGGCCGAACCCGAGATCAGCACCTATCACTCCTACGCGGGCAGGCTGCTCACCGCGCACGGTCTGCTGCTGCCGGTGGAACCCTCGGCCGCGCTGCTCACCCAGACCCAGCTCTGGCAGCTCGCGCACGAGGTGGTGCGTGCCTGGGACGGCGACCTCGACACCGACCGCACGCCGGTCTCGGTGACCGAGGCGGTGCTGGCACTGGCCGGTCAGCTCGCCGAACACCTGGTGGAACCCGAACAGTTGGCCGAGGCGCACGCCGAGCTCGAGAAGCTGGTCTTCACGCTGCCGCCGGGCCCCCGTCAGAGGGGCGGACCGAAACAGGCACTCCAGGACATCGTCACCGCCCAGCGCGAACGCGTGGCGCTGCTCCCGCTCGTCCGCCAGCTCGACGAGGCGCTCAACCGCCGCGGCGCCCTGGACTTCGGCTCGCAGATGTCGCTGGCGGCGCGCCTGGCCGTCGACCATCCCGAGGTCGCCGCCGCCGAACGCGCCCGCTTCCGGTTGGTCCTGCTCGACGAATACCAGGACACCGGCCACGCCCAGCGCGTCCTGCTCTCCGCCCTGTTCGGCGACGCCCGAGCGGCCCGACCCCACCACCCCTCGCCACCCACCCGGCGCCGCGCCGCCGAACCCACCCCACAGACCGACACTCTCTGGCCGACGGACGACCCCGACCAGCAGGTTCCCGGCGACACGTCCAGCATCGATGCCGCGATGCGCGACCGACCAGGGCTCGGCTCCGCCGCGGGTCACGGCCAGGACGGCGGCGTACCGACGGGCGACGACACGGAGCGATCCCAACCGGGCACCGCGCAGGTCAAGGCGCACGGGCCCTCGCTCGCGGTGACCGCGGTGGGTGACCCGATGCAATCCATCTACGGCTGGCGTGGTGCCTCGGCGGCCAATCTGCCGCGCTTCGCGACGGACTTCCCTGCGGCGCCGGGGGTTCCGGCGCCGGTCCTGCCGCTGCTGACGAGTTGGCGCAATCCCCCCGAGGCGCTGGCGCTGGCGAATCTGGTGGCCGATCCGCTGCGGGTGCGGGCGCGGGCGGCCGGGGGCGCGACGGTGGACGCGCTGCGGGCCAAACCCGCGGCCGAGGCCGGGGTGGTCGAGTTCGCCGTCACCGAAACCATTGCCCAGGAACGGGACTGGGTCGCCGCGCGTATCGCGCGTGAGTGGTCGCTGGCCCGGGAAGCCGAGAAGGAGCCACCCACCTCGGCGGTGCTGATCCGGCGCAATGCCGACGCGGCACCACTCGCGGAAGCCTTGCGCGAGCAGGGGTTACCGGTGGAGATCGTCGGGCTCGGTGGGCTGCTGGCCACGCCCGAGGTCGCCGATATCGTCGCCACGCTGCGGTTGATCGCCGAGCCGGGCACCGGCAGCGCGGCCGTGCGGATCCTGACCGGGGCGCGCTGGCGCATCGGTGTCGCGGACCTGGCGGCGCTGTCACGGCGGGCGCGGATGCTCTCGATCGGCAGCCTGTCCGGTGACACCGCCACCGCCATCACCGACGCCGCCGGTCTGGCCTCGGCGCTGCGCGAGGTCGCGCCCGAACCCACCGAGCAGGCGGGTCTGGCCGACGCCATCGCCGATCCCGGTGCGCCGGACCAGTATTCGGAGGCCGGATACACGCGCATCGTCGCGCTGAGCGAAGAACTCGCCGCCCTGCGCGAACGCAGCGGGCAGCCGCTGGTCGAACTCGTCGCCGATGTCGAGCGCACCATCGGTGTCGGCGTGGAGACCCAGACCCGGCGGGCCATCGCCGGTGGCGGCGCCGGACGTGAGCACCTGGACGCCTTCGCCGATGTCGTCGCGGGGTACGCGGCCGACACGCGCGCCTCGCTGAGTGGTCTGCTGGCGTTCTTCACCGCCGCCGAGTCCGTCGAGAACGGTTTGGAGCCGGGCGAAGTGGAGGTCGCGCGCGACCGGGTGCAGATCCTCACCGTGCACGCGGCCAAGGGGCTGGAGTGGGAAATCGTCGCGGTGCCGCACGTGAGTAGTTCGGTGTTCCCCTCGAGCACTGCCCTGAGCACCTGGCTCGGCGCGCTCGCCGAACTGCCCACCACCCTGCGCGGCGACCGCGCCCAACCCGACGCCGCCGAAGGCGTACCCGTCCTCGACCTCACCGGCCTCGCCGACCGCACCGACCTCGAGCGCGCCATCGTCGCCCACAAATCCGCGCTCAAGGCCCGCAGGCTCGACGAGGAACGCCGCCTGTTCTATGTGGCGCTCACCAGAACCGAACGGGTCCTGCTGGTTTCGGCCTACCACTGGCCCGAGACCGGCAGCTCCCCGCGCGGTCCCTCGGAATTCCTGCTCGAGCTGAAACAGGCCGTCGACGACCCCGGCAGCCCGGCCTTCGGCGCGGCCACCCTCGCCCGCTGGGACGACCCGCCCGCCCCCGACGCGGTCAACCCCTTCGCCGACAACCCGCCGACCGCCCCGTGGCCGCGCGACCCCCTCGGCGCCCGCCGCGATCCCGTCGAGCAGGGCGCCGCACTGGTGCGCACCGCCCTCGACCAGCTCCGCGACAGCCCCGCCGAACCCGCCCCCGAGGACGACGACCCCGACGGCTGGGCCACCGACGTCGACGCCCTGCTCGCCGAGTTCACCGCCGCCGAACTCGCCGACCAGCAGGTGGAACTGCCCGGCCAGCTCCCCGCCACCGCCCTGGTGGAACTGCGCGCCGACCCCACCCGCCTCGCCGCCCGCCTGCGCCGTCCGCTGCCCTACCCCCCGAACCCGATGGCCCGGCGCGGCACCGCCTTCCACGCCTGGGTCCAGCAGTGGTTCGGCACCGACCAGCTGCTCGGCCTCGAGGAACTGCCCGGTGCCGCCGACGGCGCCGCCGAACTCGGCCGCGCCGACCAGGAACTCGCCGCCATGCAGGCCGCCTTCCGCCGCTCACCCTGGGCCCACCGCAACCCGATCGACGTCGAGGTCCCCTTCGAGACCAGCATCGCGGGCACCGTCATCCGTGGCCGGATGGATGCCGTCTTCGCCGAACCCGGCGGCCGCTGGCTCGTCGTCGACTGGAAGACCGGCGCCGAACCCGGCCCCGCCGACGAACCCGCCGTCGCCGTCCAACTCGCCGTCTACCGCCTCGCCTGGGCCCGCCTCATGGCCGCCCGCACCGGCGAGACCGAGGCGAAGATGCTCGAACGCGTAGGCGCCGCCTTCCACTACGTCCGCACCGGCCGCACCATCGCCCCACCCGCTCTCGCGGGCCCCGCCGAACTGGCGAGCCTGATCCACGACGCCGCGCCGGAAAAGATCGACACCGATCGTCGCGAACCGCACTGAGCCGATAGTCTGGCGACGCCGACCGGCAACCCCGAGCGGTCTCTTCCGGGTTCTCGGCCGCCTCGATTCTGGACTGACGGAGCGAAGGAGCGCAGCGACTGAGCGGAGGAGGGAAGAATCGAGGCCCCCAGGGCCGAGAACCCCGCGGCGCCAGCCGCCAAACAACACAGGAGCGCTTGGATGTTCGGTGACTCGCGCACCCAGGTCGGGCTGGGGAGTAGTCCCGACTACGCGCTGGTGGGTCTGCTGCGGATTCCCGCCGCCCAGAACAGTCCCTGGATCTCGCTGGCCCGCCGCGTCCTGTTCGCCGTCCTGTTGCTGTTCACCGCCGCGACCGTGGTGTACGTGGGCCGCGACGGTTATCACGACAACAGCGGCGACGAGCTGTCGTTCCTCGACGCCATGTACTACGCCACCGTCTCGCTGTCGACCACCGGCTACGGCGATATCGCCCCGGTCACCCCGTCCGCGCGCCTGGTGAACACGATCGTCATCACCCCCCTGCGCATTCTGTTCCTGATCGTGCTGGTCGGCACCACTCTCAGTGTGCTCACCGAACGGTCGCGGCAGGCGTTCAAGATTCAGCGATGGAGGCACACCGTGCGCAACCACACCGTCGTCGTCGGTTACGGCACCAAGGGACGCACCGCGATCGACGCGATGGTCGCCGACGGGGTCCAGCTCTCCGACATCGTCGTCGTCGACACCGACGCGGTCGCGCTGGAGGCGGCGGCCGGGGTCGGGCTGGTCACCGTGCACGGCTCGGCGACCAAGTCCGATGTGTTGCGGCTGACCGGGGTGCAGCGCGCGTCGGCGGTGGTGGTGGCCACCAATCGCGACGACACCGCCGTGCTGGTGACGCTGACCGCGCGCGAACTGAACAAGACCGCCAAGATCTCGGTGGCGATCCGCGAGGCGGAGAACACCCATCTGGTGCGGCAGTCGGGCGCCGATTCGGTGGTCGTGTCCTCGGAGACCGCGGGCAGGCTGCTCGGTATCTCGACCACCACGCCGACCGTGGTGGAGATGATGGAGGACCTGCTCACGCCCGAGCAGGGCTTCGCCGTGGCCGAGCGCGAGGTGGAACCGCAGGAGGTCGGGGGTTCGCCGCGGCATCTGAGCGACATCGTGCTGGGTGTGGTGCGCGGTGGTGAGTTGATCCGGGTGGGCGACGCGAAGGTCGACGCGCTGGAGACGGGCGACAAGCTGCTCTACATCCGGCACACCGGCAAATAGTCGCGGGTCGCCGGAGCGGCTAGGCTCGACGGTGTGTCGTTCCGGCTGAAAGACGTTCCGCTGCTGTCGCGTTCCACCATCGATCGGGCCGAGCACGTCCGGCTCGATCCGGACGCGTTGCGCGAGGGGTGGGGCAAGGCGAGGGTGCTGCGTGTCGACGCGCGCGGCAAGGTGCGTGTCGAGGGTTCGGGTGTGGTGCTCGACGCGGCGTTGACCGTGGCCGAGGAGCCGGGCGCCGGGGCGGTGTTCCTCGGTGTCGTGGAGGGTGCGCATCTGTGGGCGGTGCGTGAGCCCCGACTGGACGGGACCCTGAAGGATCTGCGCGCGCTGGGCGCGGTCGACGATTTCACCGCCGACCTGCTGGCCACGGCCTACGCTCTGCTCAACTGGCACGACCGTGCCGGATTCCACGGCGGCGACGGCACCACCACCATCTCGGCGCGCGGCGGCTGGTCGCGGCTCACCGAGGCGGGCGAGGAGGAGTTCCCGCGCATCGACCCCGCCGTGATCTGCCTGGTCCACGACGGTGCCGACCGGGTCCTGCTGGCCCGCCAACACACCTGGCCCGCCACCATGTTCTCGCTGCTGGCGGGCTTCGTGGAGGCGGGGGAGTCGCTCGAGCACTGCGTGGAACGCGAGGTGCGCGAGGAGGTCGGCGTCGACCTGCGCGAGATCGAATACCTCGGCAGTCAGCCGTGGCCGTTCCCGCGCTCGCTCATGGTCGGCTTCGCCGCGGTCGGCGATCCCGCCCAGGAACTGGTGTTCTCCGACGGCGAGATCGCCGAGGCGCACTGGTTCACCCGCGACGAGGTCCGCGCGGCCCTGCGACTCGGCGACTGGTCAGCCGACGCCACCGACGCCCGACTGCTCGTCCCCGGATCCATCTCCATCGCCAGGACCATCATCGAATCCTGGGCTGAGGTATAGCGGGTTCGCGGTCCGCTGGGATTACGCCTGGGCGGCGAGGGCCTGTTTGACCGCGGCCAGGGACGGGTTGGTGGCGGTCGAGCCGTCGCGGTACTTGATCGTGGGGACCACGTGGTTGCCGTTGTTGACACTGCCGACGAACTCGGCCGAGGCGGGGTCGTCCTCGATGTCGATCACCTGGTAGGTGATGCCCGCTTCGTCGAGCTGGGTCTTGAGGCGGCGGCAGTAGCCGCACCAGGTGGTCGAGTACATCGTCAGATCGGGGGTTGCTTCAGTCACGCGATGTGCAACGCGTGAGGTGGTCGTGGTGTTCCTGACCGGGCGCGCGGGCCGGTGAGCGGGCACGACGGGGAGTTGTCGGCGGGCGCTGTCATGATGGTGCGCGTGCCAGCACTCGATCTCAGCGTCCTCGACCCGGAACAGGCCGCCGCGGTGCGGGCGCCCCGGGGGCCGGTGTGTGTGCTCGCGGGTGCGGGCACCGGCAAGACCAGGACCATCACCCATCGCATCGCGCACCTGATCGCGGGCGGGCACGTCAAGCCCGATCAGGTGCTGGCGGTCACCTTCACCGCGCGGGCGGCGGGGGAGATGCGCGGTCGGCTGCGCGCGATGGGGCTGGGCGGGGAAGCCGGGCAGGTGCAGGCGCGCACCTTCCACGCCGCGGCGCTGCGCCAGCTGCGCTATTTCTGGCCGCAGGTGGTCGGGGACGTGCCCTGGCAGCTGCTCGACAGCAAGTTCCCGGTGGTCGCGCAGGCCGCGCACCGCGCGGGACTCGGCACCGCGACCGAGATGATCCGCGACCTGCTCAGCGAGATCGAATGGGCCAAGGCCTCGCTCATCGCCCCCGAGGACTATCCGGCCGCCGCCGCGCGCCACCACCGCGACGCCCCGGCCGAGGCGACCAGGGTCGCCCAGGTCTACGCGGGCTACGAGTCGGCCAAGACCTCCGCCGACGGCCTGCTGCTCGACTTCGACGACCTGCTGCTGCACACCGCCGCCGCGCTGGAGGACTATCCGGCCGTGGCCGACGAGTTCCGCGGCCGATACCGCAGCTTCGTCGTCGACGAGTACCAGGACGTCACCCCGCTGCAGCAGCGCGTGCTCGACGCCTGGCTGGGCGATCGCGACGATCTCACCGTCGTCGGCGACGCCAACCAGACCATCTACTCCTTCACCGGCGCCACCCCCGACTACCTGCTCGATTTCTCCCGCCGATTCCCCGACGCCACCGTCATCCGGCTCGAGCGCGACTATCGTTCCACCCCGCAGGTGGTGTCGCTGGCCAACCGGGTGATCGGCGCCGCGCGCGGCCGGATCGCGGGCACCCGGCTGGCGCTGATCGGGCAGCGCGCCGACGGCCCCGAACCGGAATTCGCCGAGTACCCCGACGTGCCCGCCGAGGCCGCCGACGTGGCCGCCCGGATCAAGAAGCTCATCGCCGCGGGCACTCCGGCCGCCGAGATCGCGGTGCTCTACCGGATCAACGCCCAGTCCGAACCCTTCGAGCGGGCGCTGAGCGCGCGCGACATCGCCTTTCAGGTGCGTGGCGGCGAGGGGTTCTTCCAGCGGCCGGAGGTGCGCCAGGCGGTGCTGGCGCTGCGCCAGGTCGACGCGCGCGACGACCTGCCCGACGAGGCCCGCGCTGGCGCCGAACTGATCACCCTGGTCCGCGCCGCGCTGGCCCCGGTCGGGCTCACCACCGAGGAACCCGTCGGCGCCCAGGCCAGGGAACGCTGGTCCTCGCTGCTGGCGCTGGTGCAGCTCACCGAGGAACTCGTCGGCCACGACGACGAGATCGACCTCACCGGGCTGCTGCGTGAACTGGCCGCCCGTGCCGAGGCCAAGCATCCGCCCACCGTCGACGGCGTCACCCTGGCCTCGCTGCACGCGGCCAAGGGGCTGGAATGGGACGCGGTGTTCCTGGTGGGTGTCAGCGACGGGACGCTGCCCATCCAGCACGTCCTCGGTGACGACGGCAAGGCCGTCGACCAGGCGGCGCTGGAAGAGGAGCGCAGGCTGCTCTACGTGGGCGTCACCCGTGCGCGCGAGCACCTGATGATCTCCTGGTCGCTGGCCCGCACCGAAGGCGGACGCCGGGTACGTCGGCGCTCGCGCTTCCTCACCGGCCTCGTCCCCGACGAGTCACCCGCCTCGCGGATCGCGACCGCCGCCACCGGCGCCAGGGACGACGACGGCAAGCGCCCGCTGTGCCGGGTCTGCGCCAAGCCGCTCATCGGCACCTACGCCACCATGCTGGGCCGGTGCAGGCGCTGCCCGGCCGAACTCGACCAGGATCTGCTCGACGCGCTGAAGGAATGGCGGGCCGAGAAGGCCGAGGTGCTGCGGGTGCGCGACTTCGTCGTGTTCACCGACACCACCCTCACCGCGATCGCCGAACAACTGCCCGCCGACGACGCGGCGCTGGCCTCGATCGCGGGCATCGGCCCGAAGAAGATCGAGCAGTACGGGGCCGACGTGCTCGCCATCGTGTCGTCACGTTTGCGGGCAACAACACAAAACCGCAGGTAGAAAATAGGTTGTTCGGTTCTCGATCATTGCCTATGGTGGAGAACACGCACCGAGAGTGATCTCGGTGCGCGGTAATTATCAGCACACGAGTTCAGGAGGGAGGCAGTCAGATGAACAGCAACACCACATTGTTCGCGATGGGCAATCGCGCGCTGGTGAACGCGTCCATGGTTTCCGCCTCCCGGGGGGTCCTCGCTCTGCAGGGGACCGGTCTGTCCGGCGTCGATACCACCGCTGTGCCGATGACTCTCGTGCATCAGCACACCGCGATTCGTCTCCAGGGCAAGCCCAGCGTGGGTTGGCAGCCGACCGCCATCGCGGCGTCGGCAGCTCCGGCCGACGAATTCGGGTACGCGCCCGATTTCGGCGGCGCAATCCGCCTCCGTGTCCACCCAGCGACCGTGCTCAGGTCTCGACAGCAATGTCGAACTAGGTAGGGAACTCCTCCCAGACCTCCTGGCCACGGATCGCGAGAAGCGAATCCCGTGGCCTTTTTCTTTCGGCTCTTCCGCCGCAGGCCCCGGGTTCGCACACCGAACACCACGACTGCAAACGAGCTGAAGGAGAACGACGTGTTCACCGCCCAGGACTGGCCGAGCGCCACTACTGACGTGACATGCCGCACCGTGGCGTCCCTGCCCTGCCGCGCCGGAAACCCCGATCTGTGGTTCGCCGAGAGCCCCACCGATCTCGAGCAGGCCAAGGCGCTGTGCGCGTCCTGCCCGATCCGCAAGACCTGCCTGACCGCGGCCATCGACCGCGCCGAGCCGTGGGGTGTGTGGGGCGGTGAGATCTTCGACCAGGGTGTCGTGATCGCCCGCAAGCGCCCCCGTGGCCGCCCGCGCAAGGTCGCGATCCCGGCATGATCGCGGGAAAAGGGTTGTACCGCAAGCGAACCGCTCACCGAGTTCTGGTGGGCGGTTCGTTTGTCATGTGCGCGGGCCGCGTCTGACGGTGCGGCCGTCGGCGACGGCGAGGACCAGCGTGGTGGTGTCCGGGGAGTGCGCCCACCACCGGTGTTTCTCGCCCGCCCGGCAGTAGTAGGTGTCGCCGGGACCGAGTTCGTATTCGGTACCGTCGGCGACCAGCGAGATGCGTCCGCGCACGACGTGGATGATCTCGTCGGCGCGATGCGTGAAATCCCGGTCGCCCCGGTCGGTTCCGCCGGTGAACTCGAGCGCGCGCAGGTCGCGATCGCCGTGGACGAGCGCGCGCACGGTGCCCGCGCCGGGATCGGACTGGGCCAGCGCGGTGTTCTCGTCCGCGCGGACCAGCGGGGCCGGTGCGGTGTCGTCGGCGGCGGCCAGCAGCGCGGTGGCCGTGGTGGACAGGGCGTCGGCGATCTGTTGCAGCGAGCGCAGGCTGGTATTGGTGTGGCCGTTCTCGAGCTGGCTCAGGAACGACGGGGACAGGCCGGTGTCGGCGGACAGGCGGGCCAGGGTGAATCCCGCGGCGCGGCGTCGATCGCGGACGACGGCCCCCAGCTGGGTGTTGCGGACGTGCTCGCCCAACCTCTCGCCCTCCGTCCTCGCTCGTGCTGTAGCAGTGACTGTAGTGACGGCCGTGCGGCCCGCGCCCGGCCCGCCCGCGCCAGCAGTCCTCCGACCTGGGCGTGAGCGGGTTTCGCGCACCCTGATCCGAACCGTTCCGCTGTCGCTCACCTTACTGAATATTCAGTGGCATCGAATTTTCAGGAGAGGCGGCATGGAACAGAACACCCTCAAGCGCCGGGGCATCGGCCTGATCGGCAGCGATCCGGAGCTGGCCTCGCCCGGCTACACGCTCTACGCGCCCCTGGCGGGCGACGGCCGGGTCGACCTGGTCGATCTCGACGGCGAGATCGCGCACCAGTGGCAGCTGCCGTACCGGCCGGGCAGGCACGCGCGTGTGCTGGCCGACGGCAGCCTCGCCTACAACGGCCTCACCCTGGCCCGGCCGCCGCTGTTCGCCATGTGGCGCAAGTACTCCGGCGGTTCGATGGCCCGCTACGACCACACCGGCACCCTCCTGTCCGAGGTCCGCGACGACCTACAGCACCACGACGCGCACCACTACGACGACGGCAGCGTCCTCTACGCCGCCGTCGAGCCGCTGACGGGTGCCGACGCGGCCCGCGTCGAAGGCGGTGTGCCCGGCACCGAGGCCGACGGAATCGTCTGGTCCGACGTGATCCGCGAGGTGGACCCCGACGGCGGCCTGCGCTGGGAATGGCGCGCCGTGGAACACCTCGATCCCGCGGAATTCGGCCTCCAGCCGCACTATTGGCGCGAGCACTGGCCGCTGATCAACAGCGTGCACCCGCTCGACGCGCACACCGTGGTCGCCAGCCTGCGCAGCGTCTCGGCGGTGATCCTGATCGATCGCCGCACCGGCGCGGTCACCACCCTGGCCGACCGGAGCGTGCTCGCCCAGCAGCACCACGCCACCCCGCTCGGCGACGGCCGGATCCTGGTGTTCGACAACGGCACCTTCCGCACCGGCGAATCGGTGACCTACAGTCGCGTCGTCGAGATCGACACGGCCACCGGCGAGATCGGCTGGACCTACCAGGACTCCCCGCGCGAAGCCTTCTTCACCCCCTTCATGGGCGGCGCGCAACGGCTGCCCAACGGCAACACGCTGATCACCGAGGCCGCCTTCGGCCGGATCTTCGAGGTGACTCCCGACCGGCGGATCTGCTGGGAGTACGTGGTGCCCTCGTTCACCGAATACCCCGATCCCGACACCGCGCGAGTGTTCCCCGGCATCTCCAACGCCATCTTCCGCGCCTACCGCTACCAGGCCGAGGAGCTCCCGTGGCTGCGGTGAGCGAGTCGACGGTGGCGCCCGTCGACGAGATCCCGCCCGCCGGAAGGGCGTTCGCTGGCGCGTTGCAGCACCTGGTGGTGATGATCGCGATGCCGCTCACCTCGGTGCTGTTGATCAGCCGCAGCCTGCACCTCGACGACGACGCGGCCCGCGCCCTGCTCTGCGGTGCGCTGCTGTTCAGTGGCATCGGTACCCTCCTGCAATCGAGCGGACGCTACGGACTCGGGGCCGGGCTGCCCTTCGTGATGCTGCCCGGTGGCGCGGCGGTGGTGCTGTTCATCCAGATCGCGCAGACCTACGATCCGGCGACCGCGACCGGCGCGGTCCTGATCACCGCCGTCGCCGGGATCGCGCTGGTCCCGGTGGCACGGCGGCTGGTGCGGTTCCTGCCCATGGTCGTGATCGCGAGCATGATCCTGGTGATCGGGGTCAACCTGGTGAAGGTCGGCGCGAACCTCATCACCTCGGCCGATGACCCCACCCCGATCCGTTCGGTCGGCATCGCGGGCGCGACCATCGTCGCGACCGTGCTGGCCCATCGGTTCCTGCCCACCGGCTGGCGCCGGGTCTCGGTCCTGATCGGCATGGGCATCGGCACCGCGCTGGCCGCCGCCCTCGGCCAGTTCTCCCTGCAACCCGGCGGCGCCGTGGTGCAGCTGCCCGACCCCTTCCTGTTCGGCACCCCGCACTTCGATCTGCTCGCCGCCCTGCCGCTGCTGGTGTTCAGCATCGGCTCGATGGCCGAGGCCACCGGTCAGACGGTGCTCAACGCCCAGGTCGTCGGCAAGTCGATCGACACCGCGCCCACGGTCGGGCGCACTATTCGCGGTGACGCGGTGACCTCGCTGCTGTCCGGCCTGTTCGGCGGCCCGACCATGGTGACCAGCGGGGAGAACATCGGCCTGATCCGGCTCACCGGCGTGCGCAGTCGCTATGTCACCGCGCTGACCGGTCTGCTGCTGATCCTGGCCGCCTTCCTCGCCCCGATCGGCCGGATCGTCAACTCACTGCCCGGCCCGGTCGTCGGTGCCACCGCGGCCGTCGTGTTCGCCACCATCATCGCCTCGGCGATCGGCCTGTTCCGCCAGGTCGATCTGGACGACGACGCCGCCCTGCTCACCACCACCGCCGCGCTCACCGCCGGTCTGCTGCCGATCCTGGTGCCCGGGCTCTACCGCGGTTTCCCCGACGATCTGCGTCTGCTGCTCGGGAGCGGGGTCACCATGGCCGCCGTGGTCGGCGTCGCGGTGCACCTGCTGTGCACCCTCGGCAGGCGCCGGGCGTCGGAGAGCTAGGACGCGCGTTCGGCCCGGAAGCCGGGCACCCAGGTGCGGACCAGGTTCATGAAACCGAGCTCGGCGTCGAGCTGGGCCAGGATGCCCACCGAGCCACCGAGCACCCGGAAGATCATCAGGTGCTGCGGCGGAAGTTGTAACGCGCGCGCGGTTTTCATCTCCGGGCTGGAGAACTCCGAGGCCTTGCCCGCCACCCGCTGCATCCAGCGGCGGGTGAAGTGGAAGGTGTCGGTGCGGATCGGATCGCTGAACGGACGCAGATACGCCTCGATCTCCTCGTGGGTCACCGTGCGGCCCGGGATCACCCAGCCGTGCTCGTAGAGCAGTTCGGTGAGCTCCTCGTGCCGCTCGTCGACGGCCAGCGCGAGCATCCGGCCGAGGATCTCGGGGAAACCGTCGGGCATCGGCGCGCAGGCGCCGTAGTCGAGCACCGCGAGCCTGCCGTCGCCCAGGATCAGGAAGTTGCCCGGGTGCGGGTCGCTGTGCAGCAGCCCGGCCAGCTCCGGAGAGGAGAAGTGGAAGGTGCCCATGAGCTCGGCGATCCGGTTGCGCTGGGCCCGGGTGCCCTCGGGGTCCTCGGCTCCGGCCTTGATCAACGCGGAGACCGGGGTGCCGTCGAGCCACTCGGTGACGATCACCTTCGGCGCGCCCGCCACCACCTTGGGCACCACGATGTGCGGGTGTCCGTCGAAGGCGGCGGCGAAGCGGCGCTGGTTGGCGGCCTCGGTCCGGTAGTCGAGCTCCTCCTCGGTGCGCTCGGTGATCTCGGCCAGCAGCGGCTTCACATCGGCGCCCGGGATCACCGAGGACAGCAGGCCGGTCATCCGTGACAGCGTCTTCAGGTCCGCGCGCAGCGCCTCGTCGGCGCCCGGGTACTGCACCTTCACCGCCACCGCGCGCCCGTCGGACCAGACCGCCCGATGCACCTGACCGATGCTGGCCGAGGCCGCCGGGGTGTCGTCGAAGGACTGGAACCGCTCCCGCCACTTGGTGCCCAGCTGCTGGTCGAGCACCCGGTGCACGGTGGCGGCGGGCATCGGCGGCGCGGCGGCCTGCAGCTTGGTGAGGGCCTCGCGGTAGTGCTCGCCGAACTCCTCCGGGACCGCGGCCTCCATCACACTGAGCGCCTGGCCGAACTTCATCGCCCCGCCCTTGAGCTCGCCGAGCACGGTGAACAACTGCTCGGCGGCCTTCTGGTTCAGCGTCGCGTTGATCTCCTGCTTGTCACCGCCGACGAGCTTCTTGCCGAAACCGACGGCGGCTCGTCCGGCGATGCCGAGGGGAATCTTGGCCAACTTGGCATTGCGGCTGGAACTGCGGCGCACGATCTCGGACACGTTACCCATCATGGCCGAACCCCTGCCCTGTGTGCCATGGGAATGCTCACACCTCATCGCCGGGCCTCCGATTCCCGGCCGCCCAGCTTCCGGCAGCCGCAGTCCGGATGCGGTGACCACGGCCGTCGCCGCACCTGGTGGGTGTCCAGGTCCAGTTCCAGGGTGGCGTCGAGGGTGCCGGGCAGCCGGTTCGGCGAACACGCGACGATCGCCTCGAGCTCGTTCATGGTCAGCGCCGTGATGGCGGCGATCCCGGCGGGGGAGGCGTGCCCGGTGCGGCCGAGCAGTTGGGCGGCCAGATGCGGCCAGTCGGCGTCGAATCCGGTGCGGGTCAGATCGGCGCACCGCAGGCAGCTGGTCTCGCCCGGCAGCACCAGCGGCCCGACCACGCCGACACCGTCGCGTACCCGCACCTGCAGGTGCGGCACCCGGCGCAGCACCAGGTCCACCGACAGGCGCGGATCGACCATCAGCGCGTCGGTGAGCACCACCAGATCGCACCCCGACGCCCCGACCGGCCGTTCGGAACGGTACTCGCGGGAGCGGGTGGGCCGCAGGCCCATCCGACGCAGGCCCATCGCCACCGCGTCCGAGAGCGGACCGAGCCCGTGCACGGTGATGTCGCGGATCCTGGCCTGTTTTCGTTCCGGTTGCAGTAGCAGACCCGCGCGCTCGATCGCGGCCAGCAGGCTGCTCGCCTGCGTGGCGTCGATCCCGAATTCAGCGGCCCGCCAGATGATCTGCGGTCGGGACTGCATCCCGTCGAGCAGACGCAGGAACGCGAGCACGGTGCCGGTGTCGAGTGCGGTCGTCTCGAGCAGCAGCGCGCGTTCGGGGTCCCAGCCCAATTGGACGGTGCCCGACGGTCGAACCAGGGTGGTGACGCGGGGGTGGAGCATCGGCCCGCGCAGCGGCGTCGTGATGGTCATGCCAGAAGTATCGGCACCCACCCGACGCCGGACGGTCGCCGAAAGCCGAGTTATCCACAGGTTTTCGGCGTGTCGTCCGCGTCAACGGCGATTGTGGACAACTCGTGTCGTCCCAGTTCACCACCGCGAGTCGGCACCGGGCTCAATGCTCGAAGCCGTGTCGCCGCACCGGTTTCCGAAGATTTTTCGCGGCACCGGTTGCGCGCACCCGCTCAGTGGTCTCCGGCGCCCGCGTCCGGGTCGTCATCGGACTTGCCGCGCTCGGCCTCGTCCCGCTCGCGCGCCTCGGTCTCGGCCAGCTGCGCCAGCGGATCGTCGAAAGCGCCGGTGCCGCCGCCGATCACGGAATCGATGAAACCGGCGGGAGCGTCGAGGTCGCTGGAGTCGGGCAGCAGGTCGGGGTGGGCCCAGACGCCGTCGCGGCGGTCCACGCCCGCGTCGACGGTGAGCCTGCGCCACAGCGCCGCGGCCTCGCGGACCTTGCGCGGGCGCAGTTCCAGACCGACCAGGGTGGCGAAGGTCTGCTCGGCCGGACCACCGGTCGCGCGGCGGCGACGCAGTGTCTCCGACAGGGCGTTCGCGCCGGGCAGGCGTTCACCGACCGCGTCGGTGACCACCACGTCGACCCAGCCCTCGATCAGCGCCAGCAGCGTCTCCAGCCGTTCGAGCGCCTGCTTCTGCTCGGGGGTGGTCTGCGGTTCGAAGGTGCCCTGCGACAGCAGTTCCTCGAGCTTGGACGGATCACTGAGCATCATCGGGTCGATGCCCTGGGCGGCCTCCTCCAGCGCGGAGAAGTCCATCTTGATGCCACGGGCGTAGTCCTCGACCGCGCCGAGCACCTGCTGACGCAGCCACGGCACGTGCGCGAAGAGGCGCTGGTGGGCGGCCTCGCGCGCGGCCAGGAACACCATGATCTCGCTCTCGGGCTGCTCGAGTCCCTCGCTGAACGCCGAGATCGCCGTGGGCAGCAGCGCCGCGGTACCCGCCGGGCCCAGCGGCAGCCCGATATCGGTGGAGGTCAGCACCTCCTTGGCCAGCTGACCCAGCGCCTGGCCGAGCTGCGAGCCGAAGGCCAGCCCGCCCATCTGACCGAGCATGCCCACCATCGGCCCGGCGAACTGCTTGGCCTCCTCCGGCAGCTGCGCGGTCCACATCCCCGAGATCGACTCCGCGACCGGATCGCACAGGCGCTTCCAGGTGGGCAGCGTCTCCTCGATCCAGTCGTTGGCCGTCCACGCCACCGTCTTCGTGGCGCCCGCGGGCAGCACGGTGGCGCCGTCGAGCCACAGTTCGGCCAGGTGCGCGGCGTCGGTGACCGCCGTGGTGGTGCCCGAGGCGATCGGCGCGACCGACGCGCCGAGCTGCTGACGGGCCAAACGTTTGGCCACGTCGTAGTTCACCGGGCCCGACTGACCCCCGCCGGGGCCCATGCCCTGACCCATCCCGCTGATCATCTGCCCCAGCTGGGTCAGCATCTGACCCAGCTGCGAGGGGTCGAACCCGCCCGCGCCCGCGGCGCCGAACCCGAACGGGTCGGATCCGCCGGGGCCGTTGCCCTCGTCGCGACGCTTGCCGGACTCGTCGTCGTCGCGGTTCGAGAAGCCGAAGGGGAGATCGCTCATACCTCTTACGTTACGCGGGACCCCCGGGGCCTCGGTGTTCGCGGATCGCGAAATCGCGCCACACGCGGACGCGGCAAAAGCGTGCCACTGCCGTCGGTCGCCCCGGTCGATCACTACTGTGGGCGGAGTGAATCGCCGGATCCTCACCCTGATCGTCGCCCTGGTTCCCGTCCTCGTCCTCGGCGTGGTCGGCAGTGTGGTCACCGTGCCGTTCGTGGCGCTGGGCCCCGGCCCGACCTTCGACACCCTCGGCGAGGTCGAGGGCAAACAGGTGGTGGACGTCACCGGTGCCCCCGTGGACCCGACCACCGGTCACCTCAACATGACGACGGTCTCGGTGCGCGACGGGATCAACCTGTTCGAGGCGTTCGGCTTCTGGGCCAGCGGCGAGCACGGCCTGGTGCCCCGGTCGGAGGTCTACCCGCCCGATATCCCGCGCGAACAGGTCGAGAAGTCCAATCAGCAGGACTTCAAGAACTCCGAGACCAATGCCGAGGTCGCTGCGTTGCACTTCTTGAAGATGCCGACCGTGGTGCTGGTGCGCGGGGTCCTCGAGGAAGGCCCCGCCAACGGTGTCCTCGCCGACGGCGACGAGCTGATCAGTATCGACGGCACCCCGATCACCAGCCCCCAGCAGGTGGTCGACCACGTCGCCGCCAAGCGTCCCGGTGACACCGTCTCGGTGGTCTACCGTCGCGGCGACGGCGAGCACACGGCCGCGATCGTGCTGGCTGAGCTGCCCGACGAGCCCGACAAGCCCTACATCGGTGTCGGGCTGGGCGAGGGCGGACGTCCGCCGCTGCAGGTCGAGTTCAATCTCGCCGACATCGGTGGCCCATCGGCGGGCCTGATGTTCAGCTTGGCGCTGATCGACAAGCTCTCGCCCGGTGAGCTCAACGGCGGCCGGTTCGTCGCGGGGACCGGCACCATCGACCAGGCGGGCAAGGTCGGCCCGATCGGTGGCATCCAGTACAAGATGATCGCCGCGCGCGAGGCGGGCGCGGAGACCTTCCTGGTCCCCGCCGACAACTGCAACGAAGCCCGCCAGCGCGCGCCCGAGGGTCTGCGGCTGGTCAAGGTCGACACCCTCGACAGCGCGGTGACCTCGCTGGCCGACATCGACGCGGGCCGGGAACCCGTCAGCTGCGGCTGATCACTCCAGCGTGTGGTGCAGGGCCTCGACCAGGCCCGGGGCCAGGTTCGGGTAGGTGCGCAGGTCCAGGTCGCCGAAGCCGTCGTCGTCCTCGGGACGGATCTGCAGCAGCACCAGTGACGAGCCCTGGCGCAACACGCCCGCGATGAGGCGCGCGTCGCGACGGCCGGGGTGGGCGTGGGCCGCGGCGCGCCCGGCCGCGTCGGCGGCATCGTCGTCGGCCAGCAGCGGCACCAGCGCCTCGTCCAGATCGCTCTCGGCGTCCGGCGGGAGCACCACGATCTCCTGCACCAGCACGCAGCCCTCGACCGCGGGCGGCCAGGTGGTGGTGGCGAGGAATTCGTCCAGGGCCATCGAACCGCCGGTGATGTCGTCGGGGAACGCCTCCTGGGCGATGGGGGTGAGCTCGCTGCCGTCGTCGAGCTGATCCTGCAGATCGGGTTCGGCCGCGGCCAGGTCGGCGGTCGGCACCAACGCGAACATCTGCGGCGGATTGCCCCAGCCCTCGGCGTCGGTGAACTCGACGACCTCGCGCACGCAGCGGGCGAGGAGAACTTCGGCGTGCTCGTCTTCGGTCACCTGTCCATCCAATCATTTTCGGCCCTGCCACTTGCACGGTGTCCGATTTCCGTAGAGTGGGCGCCAACGGTCCGTCTTCGGGCCATCCGCAACATCGGACTGCGGTGTCTGCGCCGATCACCGGCGCGCACATCGCCGGAGCAGGAGAGTGGCACCGTGGGCATGCGGCCCCCCACCGGCTTACCTTCGTTGTCCCGACGCAGCCGTGTGCTGCTGGTGACGGCAGTCGTCCTGGCGGCGCTGCTGCTGCTCGGGCCCCGGATCGTCGACGCCTACACCAACTGGTTGTGGTTCGGCGAGGTCGGCTATCGCAGTGTGTATCTCGGCGTGTTGCGCACGCGGCTGATCCTGTTCGTCGTCGTGGCGCTGTTCGTCGGGCTGGTGGTGTGGGCGGCGCTGCTGCTGGCCTATCGCTCGCGCCCGGTGTTCGTGCCGGTGGCCGGACCCAACGATCCGATCGCGCGCTACCGCACGACGGTGATGAGCAAGCTGCGCCTGTTCGGCGTCGGCATCCCGGTGCTGCTTGGCCTGCTCTCCGGGCTGGTCGCGCAGTCGAACTGGGCGACGGTGCAGATGTTCCTGCACGGCGGTGACTTCGGTCAGCAGGACCCGCAGTTCCATCTCGACGTGGGCTTCTACGCCTTCGATCTGCCGTTCTACCGGATGGTGCTGAACTGGCTGTTCGTCGCCGTGGTGATCGCCTTCTTCGCGAACCTGGTGACCCATTACGTCTTCGGCGGGCTGCGCCTGGCCGGGCGTGAGGGCACGCTGACCAGGGCCGCGCGCGTGCAGCTGGCGGTGCTGGCTGGCATCTTCGTGCTGCTCAAGGCGGTGGCCTACTGGTTCGACCGCTACGACCTGCTGTCGAGCACCCGCAAGGAGCCGACCTTCGGCGGACCGTCGTTCACCGACATCAACGCGGTGCTGCCCGCCAAACTCATCCTGCTCTCGATCGCGGTGATCTGCGCGATCGCGTTCTTCGCCGGAATCGTGCTGCGTGATCTGCGGGTGCCCGCGATGGCGGCGGCGCTGCTGGTGCTGTCGTCGATCCTGGTCGGCGCGGTGTGGCCGATGGTGGTCGAGCAGTTCTCGGTGCGCCCCAACGCCGCCGACAAGGAGAGTCCGTACATCGAACGCAACATCATGGCCACGCGCCAGGCGTACGGGATCACCGACGACAAAGTCGAGTATCAGGACTATCAGGGCGAGTCCAAGAAGAGTCCGCTCGAGGTCCCGGCCGACGCGGCGACCATCGGCAACGCCCGTCTGCTCGACCCGAACATCCTCTCGCCCACCTTCACCCAGCTCCAGCAGCGCAAGAACTTCTACGGCTTCCCCGAGTCGCTCGACATCGACCGCTACACCCTCAACGGGTCGGTGCAGGACTACATCGTGGCCGCGCGCGAGCTGCATCCGGAAGCGCTCTCGGGCAACCAGAAGGACTGGATCAACCAGCACACCGTCTACACCCACGGCAACGGCTTCGTCGCCGCGCCCGCCAACCGGGTGAACAAGCCGCAGTCCGACGCCCAGAGCGCCTCGGGCGGCAGCGATTCGGGCTACCCGCTGTTCATGGTGAGCGACCTGTTCACCAAGAAGGAAGACCAGCAGATCAAGGTCGACCAGCCGCGCATCTACTACGGCGAGCTGATCGCGCAGTCCGATCCCGACTACGCCATCGTCGGCGCGACCGACGGGCAGGCTCCGCGCGAGTACGACTCCGACCAGGCCTCGTTCACCTACGACGGCAGCGGCGGCGTCCCGGTGGGCAACTGGTTCAACCGGCTGGCCTTCGCGGCCAAGTACGCCGAGCGCAATATCCTGTTCTCCTCGGCCATCGGTGACGAGTCCAAGATCCTCTACAACCGTGGTCCGCGCGAGCGGGTGCAGAAGGTCGCCCCATGGCTGACCACCGACGGCAACGCCTACCCGGCCGTCGTCGACAAGCGCATCGTGTGGATCGTCGACGCCTACACCACGCTGGACAAGTACCCCTACGCCCAGCCGACCTCGCTCGACGGTGCGGTCGAGGACAGCATCGACAAGAAGACCGGGCGCGTCATCCCGCGCAAGGAGGTCAGCTACATCCGCAACTCGGTGAAGGCCACTGTCGACGCCTACGACGGCACCGTCACCCTGTACGAGACCGACTCCACCGACCCGGTCCTCAAGGCCTGGCGCGGGGTGTTCCCGGACGCGGTGAAGTCCGAGAGCGAGATCTCGCCCGAGCTGCGTTCGCACTTCCGCTACCCGGAGGACCTGTTCAAGGTCCAGCGCGACATGCTGACCAAGTACCACGTGGACAATCCGCGGGAGTTCTTCACCAACAACGCGTTCTGGTCGGTGCCCAGCGATCCCACGATCGAGGGCGGCACCTTCAACCAGCCGCCGTACTACGTGCTGCTCGGTGACAAGAAGACCAACAAGCCGGTGTTCAACCTGACCTCGGCGATGGTCGGCTACAACCGCCAGTTCCTCTCGGCCTACATCTCGGTGCGGTCCGATCCGGAGGGCTACGGCAAGTTCACCGTGTTGCAGCTTCCGGTGGAGACACAGACCCAGGGTCCGCAGCAGACCCAGAACTCGATGACCACCGCCGACGCGGTGTCCCGGGAGAAAACCCTGCTGTCGAACTCGAACAAGATCCGCTACGGCAATCTGCTCACCCTGCCGGTGGCCGACGGCGGCATCCTGTACGTGGAACCGTTCTACAACGAACGCAACACCGGGTCCTCGACGTTCCCGCAGCTGCTGCGCGTGCTGGTGAGCTACCGCGACGCGGCGGGCAGTGTGAAGGTCGGCTACGCGGCGACGCTGGCCGAGGCCCTCAACCAGGTGATGCCCGGTGCGGGCGCGCTGGCCACCCCGTTCGGTGGTGACCCGGCGCTGAAGCCGAACCCGGGCACGCTGCCGCCGGTCGATCCGGGCACCACGCCTGAGCCCGGCGAGACCACGCCGCCCGCCGGGACGACGACACCGCCCGCGGGGTCGACCGCCCAGGAGGCGGCGGCCGCGGAGCTCAACCGCAAGATCGACGCGGTCCGCGCGGCCATGCGGTCGGGCAACTTCAGCGATTTCGGTAAGGCGCTCGAGGAACTCGACGCCGCCGTCCAGGCCTACCAGGACGCCGGAGGACGCTGACCCGTCACACACGAAGGGCCCCGCCGGATGGCGGGGCCCTTCGTGTGCAGGGGGAGAGGTGGTTCTAGCCGCCGATCTGGGCGATCAGCGGGGCACTGGCGTCGAGCAGGTCCTGGTACTGCCCGGTGACGCCGTACTGCTCGGCCAGGCCGCGTCCGGCGGCGGTGGCCTGGTCGACGGCGGCCTTGAACTCGTTGGGCGCGGCGGCGGGCAGCTCGACAGCCGGAGCTTCCTCGACCACGGCGGGCTCGGGCTCGGAGACCCCGGCCTGCAGGTAGCGGCCGCAGTGCGGCCAGGCGCCGATGCCCTGGCTGGCGAGCACGTTCTCCGCGACGCGGATCTGCTCTTCCTTGCTGGCCGTGTGCGCCGAACCCTGGCCGCCGTTGGCCGCCCAGGTGCTCTGCGAGAACTGCAGGCCACCGTAGTAACCGTTGCCGGTGTTGATGCCCCAGTTGCCACCGCTCTCGCACTGGGCGACGCCGTCCCAGTTGTGGGCGGCGGCGGAGGCGGTGCCGGTGGCGAGGCTGAACGGAACGGCAACCAGGGCGCCGGTCACGGCGGCGACGCCGAGGGCTCGGGTGCGGAATTTCCGGATCTCAGTCATGGGGGAGACGCTAACCAAGAAATCCATGACGATCACATCTTGATAACGGGTCAATTCTGTGAACGAAACAGACGTCTTTTCAATGTTTGCGCTGGATATCCCGGGGGAATAGTTGCATACCGGTCAGTCTGTTACCTCTTCGTTATGTGGTCGAGATCACCGTGAAATCGTGACCCCGGTCACCGAATTCGACTGATCCGGAGCCGGTGGTGAGTTTTAGGTGACGTACATCACATGCGATGGTCTTCGCGTGCCCCCGGCGCCGCCCAAGATCGCCTTCGGTCCCCGAAAAAGCCGGGTTGACCAGCCGATTTGGCATCAGCGCTCACCCGTGTGTAATGTTGTATTCACCGACGCGGGGTGGAGCAGCTCGGTAGCTCGCTGGGCTCATAACCCAGAGGTCGCAGGTTCAAATCCTGTCCCCGCTACAAAGATAAGGCCCGGAACCACCAGGTTCCGGGCCTTCTTCTTGTCACCGGCCGGTCAAGACCGACGCAATGTCACCTCGAAGCCCTCGGTGGTGCGCAGGGTGAATTCGGCGGTGTTCGAGGTCGCCATGATGTTGGCGGCGCGGTCCGCGCCGGTGACGCGCTCGACGACGGCGCGCAGCGCGGGGGACAGGGCGTTCCACCGGTCCTCGGGGGATTGCAGCAGGCCGTGATAGACGCGCGGGGTGTCCGACAGGCCGTCGGGCTGCCAGCCGAAGCGGGGCGTGCTCGCCAGGAACATGCTCAAGTCCGTGCATTCGGCGCGCAGGCACAGCCGCATCGGCATCACGTCGTCGGCGTAGTCGTAGTCGCGCAGGCTCATCGTCCAACCCGCCGGATCGCGATGGTCGTAGCCGACGCCGGTGGGCGGGGCCAGGGTCAGGCCGGAGGTGTCGCCGGGACGATTGTCGAGCGGATCGGCGGTCAGCGGGCGGTCGGTGGCGGTGAACGACCAGGCGTCGTCCTCGATCGGCTTGTGCCAGTACCCGGTGCGGCCATCCCGGCGACCCTCCACCCGCAGTTCGCGCTGTTCGGAGCGACCGCCGGTGGTGTGCACGCTGATCGTCGAGGTGATCTCGCCGGGGATCTTCGGCTGGCGCACCCACGCCGGGGGCGGCAGATGGATGCCGGTGTACTGCGGGAAGAACGGACGCAGGAATTCGAATTGCCCGACCCAGGCGTCGAAATTGGTGGGTGCCTCCGCGCGATCGGGTTCGTCGCCATAGGTATAGGAGAAGAACAGAGTGTCGGCGCCGGAGATGTCGAAATCCCAGAGCCGGGTGAACATGTCGCCGTATTCGTTGATCACGAACGTCTGCGAACCGGACGCGCTCAGATTCACGGCCTGGAACCGGCCGTCGAGCGGGCCGGGCAGCTCGTAGCTGTAGTCGTCGGCGAACTCGGGCTGGTTCGGGTGCAGCGGATCACTGCCGGGCAGCCACGGATCGAGGATGTGGATGCGATCGCCCTCCGGTGACAGCACGAACACCGTGGTCACCCCGGCACCGCCGACCGGCTGCTGCTTGCCGGTCGGATCGGTCCAGAAACCCTGCTGACGGAACGGGATCAACTGCACGTACTCCGGATCCAGCCACGACAGACTCCACGCGCGTGAGGCGGGCCGGACCCGCGTGCCGGTGGGGTCGAGCCAGATGGGCGAACCGAAACGGGCGGTCCACCACCACAGTTCAGGAGTCTGATCGGCCAGGTCCATGGTGAACACCCGGCCGCCCGGCACCACCGCGACCAGCCTGCTGCGATCCACCGAGATCGAGCTGATGTGCCCGCGCAGGCAGTTGGGCATCGGGGCGATCCGCCAGCCCGACTCGCCCTCGAAGGCCTTCACATAGAGGTTCCCGTCGAGCAGCGCGTACTGCCAGGCCTCGTTGAAACCGCCGCTGGGGGTGCGCATCTCGATGCGGGCGGGCAGCCGTTGCGCGACCCCGGCGGGTGCGAGGGGCATGGTCAGCAGGCCGATCCCGGTATTGGGGAAGTGCATGGGCAGCGGCCAGGCGCCCGCGCGGCCGGGCAGGGTGAGCGCGGCGCAGCTCAGCGGCTCGGGCAGCACGCCGAACGGCCACCACTCGTCGGCCACCGCGGCAGGGCTCGTGGCCACCGTCGCCACGGCCAACGCGGCCGCCACCACCCCGGACCAGCCTCGACGCATCAGCGATCACACCTTTCGTCCACCGGGCCCGGACACTCCGGAACCTCGGGCAACACGCAACGATGTGGGGTGGATGCACCCCGATGACCAACGGCGGCTCGATCCGGTGAACAGCGCTGTGGGGCCGCCGAATCGACCGAACCGTACCAGCACCGGTCATCGCGCAGCCATCGAACACGACGAAGCCTGCCCGCGGTGGGGCGGGGGTGGTGAGATCAGAGGGCGCGACCCAGGACCGTGCGCAGATGGTCGACGTCGGCGGGCGCGTTGTCGAGCAGGATCGCCGTGCACAGCCCGTCCGCGGCGGCCACGAGCGTCGCGACGGCGCCCGGGTCGTCGGTGAGGGTGGCGCCGAGCTCGGCGATGTTGTCGCGCCAGCGGCGCGCGACCGGGCGCAGGGCGGGGCGGCGGGCGGCCATCGTCGCCAGTTCGCGTTCGGCCAGGGCGCGCTCGCGGCCGGGGCCGCCGGTCTCGGCGATCAGCGCGGCCAGACCGGTGAGCTTGTCGCCGTCACCGTCGATGATGGTCCTGATCCGGGCGGTGTATTCGTCGGCGACGGTGGTCAGGGTGGCGACCAGCAGGTCGTCGAGGGTGGCGAAGTAATAGGTGCTCAGCGAAGTGGTGATGCCCGCCTGCTTCGCGACAGTGCGATGGGTGACACCGGCCGCGCCGTCGCGGGTGACCACGGCGAGGGTCGCCTCGATGATCTCGGCACGGCGCTTCTCGCCACGTACCCGGCGGCCATCGACGTGCTCGTCGGCCATGTCACCTCCTGCTCGCTGACCGACAGGGTAGTCGGACCATCGTTCAAATAGTGACGTCGTGCCGCTCGTGTCCGAGCCGGGGGACGTGGCGAAGCAGGCGCAGGCACAGTACGGTCGTGGCGGCGATGGCGACCCCGGCGACCAGGGCGGCCACGTTCAGGCCGGTGGTGAAGGCCAGGCGCGCCGCCGCGACGGTCTCGGCCGGAAGGTCCTCGGCGAGGGCGATCGTCGCGCCGAGACTGTCTTCGACGGCGGCCGCCGATTCGGGGGAGAGGCTCGCGGGTGTGTCGACCCGGGCACGATAGACCGCCGCGGTCAGGCTGCCGAGCAGCGCGACGCCGACCGCGATGCCCAACTCCTGCACGGTTTCCGACATCGAGGCCGCCGAACCGGACTTCGCCGCCGGTGCCGCGCCGACGACGATGTCGGTGCCCAGCGCCGCGAGGGCGCCGAGGCCGAGATAGACGAACGCGAATCCGATCGCCACCGCCACCTGGTCGTCGAGTCCAGCGGTGGCGAGGAGCCCGTAACCGATCAGCGAGACGCCGAGGGTGGCGCCCATGAGCAGGCCGGGGCGGACACGCCGGGCGAGCAGCGGCGCGCCGACCGCGGCCGCGAACATCGCCAGCGCGGGCGGTCCCATCCACAGCCCGGCCGTGAACGGGGTCAAGCCTTCGACCAATTGCAGGTACTGGGTGACCAGATACATGGCGCCCCCGACGCCGACCAGCCCGATCAGGAGTACGAGCAGCGCGACCGTGAAGGCCCGGTCGGCGAACAGCGACATGTCCAGCAGCGGATCGCGCAGACCCCGCTGACGGCGCACGAACACCGCCCCGGCCGCGATACCCGCCACGGCGAGCACCACCGGGACACCGCCGATACCGTGGGCGGCGATGTCCTTGACCGCGTAGATCACCGGCAGGATCGCCGCCAGCGACAGGCCGACGCTGATCGGATCGAGCCGACCGGCGGCGGGATCGGCGTACTCGGGCAGCAGGACGGGCGCGCCGAGGACGACGACCACCGCGACCGGCACTGCCAACAGGAATGCCGCGCCCCACCAGAACGCGTCGACCAGCACCCCGCCCACGACCGGCCCGGCGGCCATCCCGAGGGCGAACATGGTGGCCCACACCCCGATCGCCACCGCGCGCTGGCGGCTGTCGGGGAACATGTTCGAGATCAGCGACAGCGTCGACGGCATCAGGGTGGCGCCCGCGACGCCGAGCAGGGCCCGCGCGAGGATCAGCGCCTCGGCGGTGGGCGCGAACGCGGCGAGGACCGAGGCGGCGGCGAAGGCGAGCACGCCGATCGTCAGCAGTCGGCGTCGGCCGATGCGGTCGCCCAGGGTGCCCATCGTGATCAGCAGCCCGGCGATGAGGAATCCGTAGGCGTCCATGATCCACAGCAGTTGCGTCCCCGAGGGCGCGAGGTCGGTCGCCATGGTCGGGGCCACGAGGTAGAGCACGGTCACGTCCAGTCCCAGCAGCACCGTCGGCAGGGCCAACAGTCCCAGCCCCGCCCACTGTTTCGCGCCTGCGTGCATCGACAACTCCCGGTTCGCCGCCATGTAGTTGAACGATAGTACAAATAGAACCATCGTTCAACTAGATGTCCGGCGGCGCGATCGACGAAGGCCCGGAACCGAGTGGGTTCCGGGCCTTCGTCGGGGCGGTCAGGCGTCGAGGTCGCTGGCGACGAGTTCGGCGATCTTGTCGAGGGTGGGCTGATCGTCGCTGGTGACGACCACTTCGGCGCCCTGGGCGGCGCCGAGGGTCATGATCATCAGGGCCGAACCCGCGTCGACCGGGTCGCCACCGACCAGGCCGATGGTGACGGGAACGCCTGCCGCGCCGACGGCTTCGGCGATCAGCGCGGCGGGGCGGGCGTGCAGGCCGACCGAGGAGCCGACGGTGACGGTGGTGCTGGCCATGGGATATCTCCTTGTGTGCGAGTGGAACTACGCGGTGGTGGGGACGGGGGAGGCGGTGCGGACGAACTGTTTGGCGAGGGTGACGCAGACGGCGGCGACGACGGTACCCACCAGCAGCGAGACCACGAACCAACCGACATGGCCCATGGCGAAGAACACGAAGATCCCGCCGTGCGGCGCGCTGAGGGTGACGTCGGTGGCCATCACCAGTCCGCCGGTGATCGCGCCGCCGACCATCATCGACGGCAGCACCCGCAGCGGATCGGCCGCGGCGAACGGGATGGCGCCCTCGGAGATGAACGAGGCGCCCAGCAGCCAGGCGGCCTTGCCGTTCTCGCGTTCGGCCTCGGTGTAGAGGCGCGGGCGCAGCACCGTCGACAGGGCCATCGCCAGTGGCGGCACCATGCCCGCGGCCATCACCGCGGCCATGATCCGCAGCGTCGCCGGATCGGTGACCGACAGTCCGGCCACCGCGAACGAATACGCGGCCTTGTTGACCGGGCCGCCGAGGTCGAAGCACATCATCACGCCCAGGATGACACCGAGCGCGATCGCGGAGGTGCCGGACAGGCCGTTGAGCCAGTCGGTGAGCCCGTTGGTCACCGCCGCCAGCGGCTTGCCGAGCAGCACGAACATGGCCACCCCGACGATCAGCGAGGCCAGCAGCGGAATCACCACCACGGGCATCAACCCGCGCGCCCACACCGGCACCGGCAGCTTCGCGACCCCGAGCGCCGCGAACCCGGCGACCAGACCACCCACCAGACCGCCGAGGAAACCCGCCCCGACGAACACCGCGATGGCACCGGCGGTGAAACCCGGCGCCAGGCCGGGCCGATCGGCGATCGCGAAGGCGATGTACCCGGCCAGCGCCGGGACCAGGAAGGCGAAGGCGAGCGCGCCGATCTGATAAAGGACGGCACCGAAGTAGGTGGCCAGGCCGCCGTCGGGGAGATCGGTGAGCGAGTTGTCCAGCACGATCGTCTTGGCGGTGTCGGAGATCTCGTAGCCACCGAGCAGGAAGCTCAGCGCGATGAGCAGCCCGCCCGCCGCGACGAACGGGATCATGTAACTCACGCCGGTCAGCAGGATCTGGCGCAGGCGCGTGCCCCAGCCGATGCCCTTGGCCGCCTGCTCCGGGCCGGGCGCGGTGCCACCGACCGTGGCGGCGCCGGGTGTGGTGCTCGCGGTGACGGCCTCGGCGATCATCGCGTCGGGTTCGTTGATGGCGCGTTTGACGCCCGACTCGACCACCGGCTTGCCCGCGAAGCGGCCCCGCTCCTTCACCCCCACATCGGTGGCGAAGATGACGGCGTCGGCCGCGGCGATGGTGGCGGCGTCGACGGTGTCGCCCCCGCTGGAGCCCTGGGTCTCCACGGTCACCTCGACCCCCGCCCGCTTCCCGGCGGCGACCAGGGAGTCGGCGGCCATATAGGTGTGGGCGATGCCGGTGGGACAGGCGGTGACGGCGACGATCCTGCGGCGAGGTCCCGACGTCCCGGACTGCTTGTCGGTGGAAACCGCACCAGCCGCCCCGTCGGTGCTGTCGGCCGTAGCCGAACCGGAACCGGTTGCGGTGGCACCGGATTCGTCCCCCGCGCCGCCCGCCCGTGACTCGACGGCGCCGGGTACGGCTGTGCCTTCGGCTCCGGTTGCGGCAGCCGCCTCGGTGCCGCCGGTGGCGGCGGTTCCGGTGCCTGTCGTGGCAGCGCCTGCGGCCCGGTTGCCAGGGGTGGCTGGTGGGGCGATGACGTCGTCGACCAGTGCGACGATCTCGGCCGGGGTGGTGGCCGATCGCAGGCTCGCGACGAAGTCGGGGCGGACCAGCGCGCGGGCCAGGGCGGACAGCAGTTTCATGTGTTCGGCGCCCGCGCCGTCCGGGGCGGCGATGAGGAAGACCAGGTCGGCGGGGCCGTCCGGGGCGCCGAAGTCGACCTTCGGGGCGAGGCGGGCGAAGGCCAGCGACGCCGTGGTGACGGCGGCGACGCGGCAATGCGGGATGGCGATGCCGCCGGGGAGTCCGGTGGCCGACTGTGCCTCTCGGGCCAGCGCGGCCGTGCTCACCGCGGTGGCGTCGCTCGCCCGTCCGGCGGCGGCGAGCGTGTTCGCGAGGGCGGTGATGACCGCGTCCTTGTCGGTACCCAGGTTCGTGTCGAGGGTGATCAGGTCGGTGGTGATGATCGAAGCGGCCATCGTGGTGTCTTTCGGGAGTGGGGTGGTGCGGGGTCGGCGGAATCAGTCGGCGCGGGTTGCGGGTGGGGTGGTCGACGGGTCGACGCTGGTCGGCCCCGGTGCTTGCACCCCGTGGCGCCGTTCCGTGGCGGCGACCAGCGGCACTGCGGTGACCAGGTCCAGCGCGATATCGGCGGCGGTCGGCAGTTCGGTGCCCGGCAGGGCCGTGGCGGCGCTGCCGTAGGCGACGGCGTGACGCAGCCGGTCCGCCGGACTCGCACCGGTGAGGTCGGCGAGCAGATATCCGGCCAGTGCCGAATCTCCCGCGCCGACGGTGCTGCGCGGCACGATCGGCGGCGCGGCGGCGAACCAGGCGCCCGCGCCGGTGACCAGCACCGCCCCCGCCGCGCCGAGCGTGGCGAGCACCGCCCCGACACCACGGTCGAGCAGGGCCGACGCGGCCTCGGCGGCGGCCGTCGGGTTCTCCAGGTCGAGTGGATCGCGGCCGGTGAGCTGGGCCAACTCGTCGGTGTTCGGCTTGACGAGATCGGGTGTGCCACCCGGGGATTCACCGAAGAGCGCGAGCAGCGGCGCGTCGGAGGTGTCCACGGCGAGGCGCGGTCGACCACCGTGCGCGGTCCGGCATTGCGACAGGGTGGCGACGAGCCGGGCATACCAGTCCTCGGGCACACCCGGCGGCAGGGAGCCCGACAGCACGATCCACTCCGCGTCGGCGGCCAGCTCGACCAGCAGTGCGGTGAGGGCGGCGAGATCGGGCGCGGTGAGCGGGCGGCCCGGTTCATTGATCTTGGTCGTGGTGCCGTCGGTCTCGGCGATGGTCAGATTGGTGCGGGGTTGGCCGGGCACCGCCACGGTGCGATACGCGATGTCCGCCGCGCGCAGGCCGCTCACCACCGGGTCGTCGTCGGTGCCGGGCAGCACCGCCAGCACCGGTACGCCGTCGCTGGCGACCACACGCGCCACATTGACGCCCTTGCCGCCGGGATGGGAGACGACCCCGCTCGCTCGGTGCACCTGCCCGCGTCGCAGCGGCTCGGTGAGCGTCACCGTCCGGTCGACGCTCGGATTCGCGGTCAGCGTGACGATCATGCGAGCACCACCTGGATACCGGCGGCGACCAACTCCGCGTGCGTGCTCGGCGGAATATCGGAGTCGGTGACGAGCACGTCGATGTCCTCGACGGTGCCGAAGCGGACGAAGTCCTCGCGGCCGATCTTGCCCGTGTCGGCGACGACCACCACCCGGTCTGCCGCGGCGATCATCGCGCGTTTCACCGCCGCCTCCTCCGGATCGGGGGTCGACAGGCCGTGGCGCAGGGTGAGCGCGTTGGTGCCGAGGAAGGCGACGTCGACCCGCAGCTCGCCGAGCAACCGCAGGGTCTCGGCGCCCACCGCCGCCTGGGTGACTCCGCGCACCCGCCCGCCGAGCAACTGCACCCGCACCCCGGCGAAACCGGTGAGCCGGGTGGCGATCGGCAGGGAATTGGTGACGGCGACGAGGTCCAGGTCGGCGGGCAGAGCCGCGGCGACGCGGGCGGTGGTGGTGCCCGCGTCGAACAGCGCGCTGCCGCCCGCGGCGGGCAGGAACGGCAGGGCGCTCGCGGCGATGCGGTCCTTCTCGGCCGCGCGGGTGCCCTCGCGTTCGGCCGTGCCCAGCTCGATGGTGGTGAGCGCCCCCGCGCCGACCGCGCCCCCGTGCACGCGCCGGATCAGCCCGAGCCGGTCGAGGACCGCCAGGTCGCGGCGCACGGTCTCGGTGGTCACCCCGTACCGGTCGGCGAGCTCGGCGACGGAGACGCGTCCGCGGTCCCCGATCATGGCCGCGATCGCCTGCTGCCGTTCCTCGGCGTACATGGGTTCCTCCTGCTCAGTGAATCTGTACTCATGTTGTTTTATGCCCGTTTATGTGGCTTTGTCAATGGATTTTCGTGAGCCGAGTCACAATCGTTGCTGAGGTGAACGTGTCGGTCATCACCCCGCCGGGCGACCCGTGACCGGTATCACCGCGAGAAGCGATGCAGGTCAACGGGATTCGGAGGAGTCGTCACGTCGCTGTTACGCGCCCCGTCGGCGATCGACACGTCCGCGGGTGAGGCTGACCCGCATGAGGCGATTCGCAGTGCGACCCCGTGTCACGGCGCTGGCCTGCGAGGTGTGCGGGCGGTTGCCGCATCCCCGGCGCAGACGGCTGGCGCTGGCCAAACTCGCGGCGGTGTTCCCGGTGGAGCTGGCGCTGCACGCGCTGGTCATCCACCTGCACCCGCCCTATCTGCTGACGGTCGCGCTGCTCACCGTCATCACCACCATCCTGGTGATCTGGGTGGTCGAGCCCTCGGCCATGCGCGTGCTCGGCAGCTGGCTGCACGGTCCCGAGCTACGCCACCGCGACCGGATCGACGGGGCGCCCGCGCTGTGGCGCCTGCGGGTGCGGCTGGCCGACCGGCCCGGCGCCCTGGAAACGCTGGCCAAACAGCTGGCCCAGCGCGAGGTCAACATCCTGACCGTGCACGTGCACCAGCTCGAGGACGCGGTACTCGACGAACTCGTCGTCGCCGCGCCCGCCGACGTCACGGTGCACAGCATCACCTCGGCCGTGGTCCAGGCCGGTGGTTCGGGGGTGCGGGTGTGGCCCGCCTCGGTGCTCTCGCTGATCGACGGGCAGACCAAGGCGCTCACGATCGCCGCGCGCATCGTCGGCGATCCGGACGAATTACCCTTGGCCGTCGCGGAACTGCTCGGGGCGAGCTATCTGGCGCCCGGCACCCCCGCTGGCGCGGAGACGGCCGAGGGCACGGTGTTGACGCTGCGCGGGGAGGAGCGACGGTGGGAATTCGCCCGCCCGGACGAACCGTTCACGCCCGCCGAGATCGCTCGCGCGCACCGGCTGGCGGATCTGGCGGCGCTCACCGTCCGGCGGCGCTGAGGCTCAATCGAATCCGAGATCGGCGGTGAGCGGATCGCGCAGGGCGCCCTCGGCCGCGCGCAGCCGGTCGGTGACGGAGGTGAGCAGGTCCATGGAGTCCTGGGAAAGGCCGAGGGCGAGCCGGGTCAGCCGACGGGTGGCGGCGCACTTGATGCGCTCGGCCAGCAGGGCGTCCGGGTCGGCGGGTGCGGCCGAGTGTTCGACGACGGTCACGACAGGGGCACTCACAATCTCGGAACGCGCTGGGAGGATACGCGGCTGCCTACTTTCGAGTATGACGCACCTTACATCCACCCTGCGGTCCATGACCCCCGGCAGGCATGGGAAAGTTCAGCGATGAGTCAGTTCGCCGACTATCAGAACGAGATCTACCTGGCCGCCCTGGGTGGTGTCCAGCCCGATTTCCCCATGGACTACGCCACCCTCGAGCGCAAGGCCGCGGCCGCGCTGCCCGAGACCCTGCTCAATTACATCGCCGGTGGCGCGGGCGACGAGCTCACTCAGCGCCGCAACGCCGAGGCGTTCGCCGACTGGGGTCTGGTGCCGCGCATGCTGGTCGGCGCCACCGAACGCGACCTCACCGTCACCGCGTTCGGCCACACCTTCGCCAGCCCGCTGTTCCTGGCGCCGGTCGGGGTGATCGGCCTGGTCGGCGAGAACGGGCACGGTGATATCGCGGTGGCGAAGGCGTCGGCGGAAACCGGTGTGCCCGCGATGTATTCGACGCTGATGGAGGACCCGCTCGAGGACGTGCGTCCGCACGCGGGCGACACCCCCTCCTTCTTCCAGCTCTACACCCCCAAGAATCGCGAGCTGGCCGAGAGCCTGGTCCGTCGCGCCGAGGCCGCGGGCTACGCGGGCATCACCGTCACCCTCGACACCTGGGTGCCCGGCTGGCGCCCGCGCGATCTGGCCAGCGGCAACTTCCCGCAGCTGCGCGGCCACGTGCTGAAGAACTACACCAGTGACCCGGTGTTCCAGCAGATGGTCGGCTCCGACGACCCCAAGCTGATCGTGCTGCACTGGATCGCGACCTTCGGCAACTCGCTGACCTGGGACGATCTGACCTGGCTGCGTTCGCTGACCGAGCTGCCGATCATCCTCAAGGGCATTTCCCACCCCGAGGACGCCCGCAAGGCCATCGATTTCGGCGCCGACGGTATCTACTGCTCCAATCACGGTGGGCGCCAGGCCAACGGCGGGCTCAGCGCGCTGGAGACCCTGCCCGATGTCGTCGCGGCCTGCGACGACCGGGTGCCGGTGCTGTTCGACTCCGGAGTGCGCTCCGGCACCGATGTGGTCAAGGCGCTGGGCCTGGGCGCGACGATGGTCGGTATCGGCAGGCCCTACGTCTACGGTCTGGCGCTGGGCGGGGTGCGCGGGCTGGTGCACGTGCTGCGTGGCTACGCCGCCGAGGCCGACCTGCTCATGGCCGTCAACGGCTATCCGAACGTGGCCGCGGTGCGCGCGAACATCCGGCCGACCACCCGGGGCAACGCCGCGCGCGGCTGAGCCGACGGGCCCCGGACACCCGCGGCGGGAGCGGTTTTCGGGGCCCGGTGACGGGCTCGGGCGGAACATGTCGGTGCCGTGCGGCATCATCGGTGCACACCACGCAGATATACGCACCAACCTCCCGGAGTCCACGATGTCCTCGCCGAGCACCAAGTCCGCGTCCCGCCGATCCGCCCCGCAGATTCTGTCCGAGGCCGAGCTCGCGCGCATCGCGGGCGAGCTGGCCGAGGGCAAACCACCGATGGTGTGGTTCACCGCCGCCGCCGTCGGTGTGGCCGAAGGGAAGTCGGGCAAGGTCGTCGCGCTGGGCGACCCGGCCGACGGTGACTTCCTGCAGGTACGCCCCACCGGTTCCAAAGATGTGCTCTCGTTCGGCCCGAGCGAAGTGACGCTGACCAAACCGGCTCGTGGCGCCGCCGCGGCGCCGAGCAATCGAAAGGACACCACCGTGACCCAGCCGTCGACCCAGCCGAGCGCCGCCCCGACGCCGCCCCGGTCGCTCGCGCCGGTACCCGACGCGGCGCCGACGCCCGCGGCCAAGTCGACTCCAGCCGCCGCGCCCGCCGCGCCCGCGCCCGCCGCCCGTCCGGCCAAGGCGCCCGCGGCGCGCAAGGCCAAGGCGCCCGAGGTGACCGTCACCCTCACCGGGACCGCCGACGGGGAGTGGACCGTCGATGTGGTCAACGGCAAGAAGCGCAGTGTGAAGGGGATGGCCGTCACCAGCGCGGCGGTCGCGCAGGCGGCCAAGATCCTGCACCCGGAGGTCGCCGAGGTGGTCGCCGGAATCCTGGAGGCGGCCAGGGGCGCCCAGCAGCAGAAGGTCGAGCAGTTGCAGGCCGAACTGGAGGCGGCCAAAAGGCTCCTCGCCGAACTCGGTGACTGACTGACGGCCCTCGCGCCCCGGCTACACCGCCGTGCTGGTCGGCTTCGCGGTGTGGAGCAGGCTGGGGCGCAGGGGCTTTCGGAGATCGTCGTGGAAGGCCAGGCCGAGCCCGTACTCCTTCGCGTGGTACATGGCGGCGTCGGCGCGGCGCAGCAGGTCGTAGATGGTGGTGTCGGTGGGCCGGGTGGTCAGACAGGCCACGCCGATGCTGGCGGTGACGGGGATCTCGCCGCAGCTCAGGTCGAACGGGCGGACGAAGGCGCCGAGCAGCTGTTCGGCCAGGACGGCGGCCTCGGCTCTGGTGCGGGGTGCGAGCACCACGAACTCGTCGCCGCCGTAGCGGGCCGTGACGTCGGCGCGGCGGGTGGTGCGGCGGATCCTGGAGGCGGCGTTGGCGATGAGTTCGTCGCCGACGGCGTGGCCGTAGCTGTCGTTGACACGTTTGAAGCCGTCCAGGTCGATGAACAACAGGCACAACGGTTTTCCGGCCCACTCCGCGCGGTGTCGGTGCGGGGCACGCAGCAGCGCGCCGCGGTTGAACAGGCCGGTGAGCAGGTCGTGGTCGGCCTGGTACTGGGCGCGGCGTTCGCTGCGCAGGCTGCGGGCGATGGCGCGCTCGCTGCGCACCAGCACACCCACCAGCAGCAGGGTGAGCAGTAGGCCGATCACCACCCGATCGCCCGGTCCGAGATCGGCGCCGACCACGCTCACCAGCGACGCGGCCACCAGCGCCACGGCGATGGCGCCCGCGCGCCTGCGGGAACGGTGGGGATGCACCTCGCCGACGTGGTACAGCGTGCCCATGCTGGGTTGCAGCGCGGCCAGCCCGGCGAGCAGATACGCCCATTGCTGCGGCACCGCGGCCAGCTCGCTGTCGATGACGAGTGTGCCCGCCGCCGCGAGACTTTCGGTGAGCCCGCCGACCAGCACGGCGACCATCGCCGCCTGCAGCAGCCGCAGCGAGGTCGCCGAACCGACCACGGTGGCCAGCGAATGCGCCAGCACCGTCAGCAGGACCGCGTGGACCACCGGATAGCTCGCGGCGAAGGACGTGTCGAGCCCGATGCCGTGACGCAGGATCGGGGAGATCAGGAAGGTCCACGAAGCCAGCAGCGCGCTGAGCCCGATGAGGGTGGAATCCAGCCACAGATCCCGCGCGTTGCCGAAGCGGCGCGGTTGGAGCCATCCCACCGCCGCGATCCCCAGGCACAGGTAGGCGGCCAGCGTGCACAGGTCGTCGGCCGGGTGCCAGGCCGCGTGCACACCCAGCTCCCGAATCGCGGTGCCCAGGGCGAACAGTGGCACGGAGGCGGCCAGCAGGTACCAGGGCGCCCGATGGACGGGGCGATGCCGACGCAGCCCGTAGCCGATCATCGCCAGGCTGCCCGCCACGATCACGATGAGCAGCGAGAACGACAGCGGCCGCGCGCCGAGCAGTGGGGCGAGCAGGACGGCCCCCGCCGCCCCGAGCGGTACCGCGTACCACCGCAGGCTGCCGTGGCGTGTCTCGCTGATGGTCATCAGCCCCCCTCGTCCTGCTAACCTGCGCACGCGACAAGCGCCGATCGAACGTGTGGCCGGTGGATGCTCGCGAGTTCCGGTCGAGGAGCACCGGGTGGTGTTGTCCGAGCGAAATCCCCAGCCGGCTCGCGCCGACGCTCAAAACTTGACAACTCCGTCGATCATGACACGTTCGACGGCGTGTTGTCGCCCTGTTGTCCGGTTTGCCGGATACCGATTTCGCCCCGAGAGAAGGGACTGCCGTGGACAGGTGGATCGCGCCGGGCCGGGTGAACATCATCGGCGAGCACACCGACTACAACGACGGCTTCGTCCTGCCGATCGCGCTGTCGCTCGGCGTCGTCTGCGCCGCCGAGGGCCGTCCCGATCGGCGGGTCCGGCTCACCTCCGCGCAGCGGCCCGGCGAGACCGTCGACCTGGCGCTGGATGATCTTGCGGCACAGCGAGATCGGCTACCTGGCTGGGCACGGTATCCGCTCGGGGTGGTGCACGAGTTCGGTCGCCGTGGGCACACGCTCGATGGCGTGCGCCTAGACCTCGACGGCGCCGTGCCGATCGGGGCCGGGCTGTCGTCCTCGGCCGCCCTGTGCTGCGCGGTGACGCTCGCGCTGCGCGACCTGTTCGCCCCCGAACTGGGCGAACGCGCCCTGATCGACATCGCCCGCGCCGCGGAGAACCGCTTCGCGGGAGTGCCGACCGGCCTGCTCGACCAGTCGGCCTCGATCCTGTGCACCGAGGGCCACGCGCTGTTCCTCGACGTGCGCGCCTTCACCGCGGCGAACGACATTGCCACCGAACAGATTCCGTTCGACCTCGCCGCACACGACCTGACGCTGCTGGTCACCGACACCGGTCACCCCCACGACCTGTCCGACGGTGGGTACGCCGAACGTCGCGCCCAGTGCGAGGCGGCCGCCACCGCGCCGGGGCTGCCGTCCCTGCGCGACGCGACCACCGACGATCTGTCCCGTCTGGCCGACGAGGTGTTGCGGCGCAGGGCGACTCACGTCGTCACCGAAAACGCCCGCGTCCGCGCGGTCGCCGAACGGTTGCGCACGGGTGCCGACCCGCGTGTCGTCGGACCACTGCTCACCGCCTCGCACGCTTCGCTGCGTGACGATTTCGAAGTCTCCACGCCCGCACTGGATCTCGCGGTCTCCGCCGCCCTGGACAGCGGCGCACACGGCGCCAGGATGATCGGCGGCGGGTTCGGCGGCAGCGTCCTGGCCCTGATCGACAGCCCGGCGACGGAGCGTGTCCACACCGCGATCCTGGACCGTTTCGCCGCCGCGGACCTCGCCGCGCCGCGCGTGTTCACCGTCGAACCCGCCGCTGGGGCACGCAAACTGGAATGAGCGGTTGCCGCATCGGCCTGGCCGATTCCTGGGACGACATCGCCGCCCGGCGCGCACAGTAGAAGTACCACACTGTTCGACGGGCACCGCCGCACGACGACGCTACGGCTCCGCGCCCGGTTCGAGGGCAGGAGAAACACGCTGTGCCACTCGCCGTTTCCACCACCACACTCGACGCCTCGGCCCTGCGGCTCGACGCCGCACCGGTCGACTACGCGCTGGTCGCACTGTATTTCGTCTTCGTCCTCGGGATCGGACTGATCGCCCGGCGCCGGGTGTCCACCAGTGTCGACTTCTTCCTGTCCGGTCGTTCGCTGCCCGCCTGGGTGACCGGGCTGGCGTTCATCTCCGCCAATCTGGGCGCGGTGGAGATCATGGGCATGTCCGCCAACGGCGCCCAGTACGGGTTTCCCACCTTCAACTACTTCTGGATCGGCGCCGTCCCGGCCATGCTGTTCCTCGGCGTGGTGATGATGCCGTTCTACTACGGCTCCAAGGTGCGCTCGGTGCCGGAGTTCATGCGCAAGCGGTTCGGCACCGGCGCGCACCTGGTGAACGCGTTGAGTTTCGCGCTCGCGCAGGTGCTGATCGCGGGGGTGAACCTCTATCTGCTGGGCACCATCGTCAATGTGCTGCTGGGTTGGCCGCTGTGGATCTCGGTGGTGGTCGCCGCGGCGATCGTGCTGTCGTATGTGACCCTCGGCGGGCTCTCGGCCGCGATCTACAACGAGGTGCTGCAGTTCTTCGTCATCGTGGCGGCGCTGCTGCCGTTGACCCTGGTGGGCCTGCATCGCGTCGGCGGCTGGGATGGTTTGCGCGACAAGGTGACCGCGTCACCGGGTGGCGCCGATCAGCTCAACACGTGGCCGGGCAACGCGATGAGCGGGTTCACCGACAACTTCGCTTCCATCCTCGGCATCGTCTTCGGCCTGGGCTTCGTGCTCTCCTTCGGCTACTGGACGACCAATTTCGTGGAAGTGCAGCGCGCTTTGGCGACCCACTCTATCTCGGCCGCGCAGCGCACCCCCATCATCGGTGCCTATCCGAAGATGTTCATCCCGCTGATCGTGGTGATCCCGGGCATGATCAGCGCGGTCCTGGTTCCGCCGATGATCGAGTACAAGCAGCAGGTGTCGGCGAATCCGGACTTCGAGGGCGAGGTCACCTACAACCAGGCACTGCTGTACCTGATGAAAGAGGTGCTGCCCAACGGGCTGCTCGGGGTGGGTTTGGCGGGTCTGCTCGCGGCCTTCATGGCGGGCATGGCGGCCAATGTGTCGGCGTTCAACACCGTGTTCAGCTTCGATCTGTGGCAGCAGTACGTGCGCAAGGACCGCCCCGACGGCTATTACCTGCGGGTCGGTCGGCTCGCGACCGTGGGCGCGACGGTTGCGGCCATCTTCACCGCGTTCATCGCGGGCGGCTTCAGCAATATGATGGACTACCTGCAAACGCTGTTCAGCTTCTTCAACGCGCCGCTGTTCGCGACGTTCATCCTCGGCATGCTGTGGAAGCGGATGACCCCGGCGGCGGGCTGGATCGGCCTGGTCAGCGGCACGCTGGCGGCGGTGTTCGTCTTCCTGCTCAACGAGACCGGGGTGACGAACCTGTCCGGACAGGGCGCCAGTTTCGTGGCCGCCGGTGCCGCGTTCGTGGTCGACATCGCCGTCAGCGTCGCGGTCACCCTGGTGACCAGGCCGAAACCCGCCGCCGAGCTGGTGGGCCTGGTGTACTCGGAGACGCCCAAGGCGCTGCGCACCGATCCCGACGCGGACTCGCTGCCGTGGTATCAGCGGCCCGTGCTGCTGGCCGGGATCGCGCTGGTGCTGGTGATCGCGTTGAACATCGTCGTCGGATAGGGAGTCAGGGCAATGCTTTTCGATATCCGTACCATCATCGGCGCCCTGCTGGGCTGTTACGGCGTGGTACTGGTGGTCACCTCGCTGCTCCAGGACGACGCGGTCCAGTCGGCCAAGACCGGCGGCGTCGACGTGAATCTGTGGGCGGGCCTCGGCATGGCCGCGGTGGCGGTGGTGTTCGTCGGGTGGGCGCTGCTGCGACCGGTGCGTGCCCCCGCGCCCGAGGAACACACGCCGGACCCGTGACGGGTCACGCCTGGTTGGCGCCCGCGATGCCGTCCTCGACCACGAAACTCGCCCGGTCGGTGATCGGCGCACCGGGCCGGGTGACGTACGGGACGACCCGGAAATCGCTGCGCCACCACCGATGATCCAGTTCGACGCGGACGTAACCGCGCTGGCGGTTGTAGAACTTCATATCGGGATTGGCGGCGAGCAGGACGCGGCCGGTGTCGGTGAGGTCCCCGCCGTCACCGCCGGTGGTGATCGAGGTGCCGGTGAACTCGGTCGCCACCACGGCGGACCCGGGATCGCTGTAGTCGCGGCGCAGATCGGCGACGTAGTTCTCGTGGCGGTCACCGGTGATCACCACCAGATTGCCCGCCGCGCGGTCGGCGGCCGCGCCGAGTACGGCATTGCGGTCGGCGACGTAGCCGTCCCAGGCGTCGGTACCCACCAGCAGCGCGGGGCCGGGGTCGTAGTCGGACTGCGCCATCGCGACCTGGTTGCCGAGCACCTGCCAGCGGGCCGGTGAGGTGGCCAGGCCGTCGACGAGCCAATCCCGCTGGGCCGCACCGAGAATCGTGCGGTCCGGGGCGAAGCGCTCGGCGCAGCCGGTGACCGCGGTGCCGTCGCCGCAGGCCAGCGCGGAGCGGTACTGCCGGGTATCGATCATGGTGAACTCGGCCAGGTCGCCGAAACGGTAGCGGCGGTGCAGGTGCAGGCTCGGCCCGATCGGCAGCTGGGCGCGGCGCATCGGCTGGTGCTCGTACATCGCCTGGAAGGCCGCCGCCTTGCGGCGCCGGAACAGCGGGGGCAGACGGTGGATGTCGAAGCCGAGGCCGGGATGCTCACCGGCCCAGTTGTTGTCGACCTCGTGGTCGTCGAGGGTGACCAGCCAGGGGAACGCCGCGTGCGAGGCTTGGAGCGGCGCCTCGGATTTGGCCTGGGCGTAGCGCAGCCGGTAGCCGGTCAGATCCACGGCCTCCCCGGCCAGCTGCGGCGGCATGCTCGCCCCGCGCCGGGCCAGCAGCCAGGAGGTCTCGTAGATGTAGTCGCCCAGGTGCACGACCAGGTCGAGGTCTTCGGCGCCCAGATGCTCGTAGGCGGTGTAGTAGCCCGAACTCCAGGACTGACAGGACGCGAACGCGAACCGCATCCGCGCGGTCGGGCTGTCCGAGGCGGGCGCGGTGCGGGTGCGCCCGACCGGTGAGATCGCCGAACCCACCCGGAAGCGGTAGTGGTACCAGCGGTCCGGGGCGAGCCCGGCGATCTCGGGGTGCACGCTGTGGCCCAGCGCGCGGGTCGCCACCGCCTCACCCCTGGCGACGATCTTCGCGAACCGCTCGTCCTCGGCGACCTCGTAGTCGACGGTGACCGGCGCGACCGGCATCCCGCCGTACCCGTCGGGCGCCAGCGGGTCCGGGGCGAGCTTCGTCCACAGCACGAAGCCGTCCGGTGTCGGCTCGCCCGAGGCGACACCCAGCGAGAACAGGTCACCGCCAGGGCGGCGCGGGGCGGCGAAGCGGGCGCTGCTCGCCGCCGAGGCACCCACCGCGGCCGCGAGCGACCCCGCGACGCCGTAGCGCAGCAGCTGCCTGCGGGATACCGCCATCGCCCGTGGTTCCTTTCGCCGCCGACCGGAGATCACTGTCGATTCTGTCCGGTTTCCGCGCGTGCGGCGAGTGCGATGCGTCCCGGCCCCGCCGGAGGACAGGCCGGGACGCGGTGTCCGCTACTTCGCGGGCGGGGTGAACGGGGCGTTGATGGTGGTGACGTACTGGATCGCCGCCCCGACCGCGACCGGCGCGGCGATGAGGACCTGCCCGGCCAGCGCCCCCAGCGAGCCGACGGCGAGGATGCCCCCGAGGCAGCCCACCGCCGCGGCCGGAATGAACGGACCGAACAGTCCGATGATGGTGGCGGAGGCGACCGTCGCGCCGATGACGCCGCCGAGCACACAGCCGACCGCCGCGCCGCCGATGCCGCCCACCAGCGCGCCGATCGCGGCACCGAGGCTGATCGTGCTGGTCATCCGCGACCAGGCGGCCTGCTCCCGGTCGTACTCCGACTTCCACGGTGCCTTGTCCTCGAAGGGCAGCGCGACCGGCTGGTAGACGGCCTTGGCCATATCCAGTTCGGGGGTGAGGGTGGCGCTGCGGCCGGTGATCTGGGCGGCGATCGGGAACTCGAAGTCGTCGAGACGGAAACGCAACGGGGTCGCGGCGACGGTGGTGCCGTCGGCGGCGAGCACCTTGAACGCGCCGTCCTCGGTGATCAGCGAGCCCGCGTCGGTGGTGATGTGCGAGACGCCGTCGATGGCTTCGGCGGTGAAGCCGATCGGGGCCGGGTCGGCGTGGGCGGTGGTGGCGGTGACGGTGCCCGCGGCGAGCAGGGCGGCGGTGGCCAGGGCGAGCTTGGTGAACGTCATGGTGGTTCCTTCATCCGGGATGTCTACGGGCAGGCGTCATCGCGACGGCACCCGAAGACGGGAAAGTGTGTGGCGGCGCGGCGGTTTCGCCACGCCGAGTAGGGGAGTGGGGTCAGGCGTCGGGGTAGGCGCGCGCGGCCAGGCCGAGTGCGACGTCGACGAGCAGGAAGGCCAGCAGGCTCAGCCCGACGAGCGGAATGAACCAGCCGACACCGACCGCGGCGACGACCAGCGGCACGGCCAGCCACGGCGACGTGCGTCGCAGGACCCCGCGACGCGGCGGCGTGCCGAGCGCGAGCCGGGTCGCCTTGCGGGTGGGCCTGCGCTGCCACCACATGAGGTAGCCGAGCACGGCGACGGTGATCAGGCCGAGCATGATCGCGAGCAGAAGCAGCTGGTTGGGCAGCCCGAACAGCAGACCCATGTGGAAGGCGATGCCCCAGTTGGTGAGCTTGGCCATGAGCGGCCAGTCGGCGTAGGCGAGCCGGTCGGTCACGGTGCCCGTCGCGCCGTCGACCGCGACGGCGTCGATGGTGTAGGTGCCCGGTAGGCGGATCTCCTTGACGACGAACGCCTGCTCCGGCTTACCCGGAATGCTGATCTCGGCGCCCTGGTCGATGCCTTCGGCCTGCGCCACCGCGAAGACCCGGTCGAGCTGGGCGATGATGGCGGTCGGGTCGGCCGGGGCGGGGGCGACGGTGCCCGCGCTGTGGTGGTCACCGCCCGCGGGCTGGGCCGGGCCGGTCGCGCCGGGCAGGGTCGCGGTGACCGCGGGGGTGGTCCAGCTGAGTTCCTGGCGCAGCTTCGTGACGTTCTCGCCCGCGTAGGTCGACCAGGTCATGCCGGTGGCCGAGAGCAGCAGCGCCACCGGCAGCACCCACAGCCCGATCGCGCCGTGCCAGTTCATCTTCCGGCGTCGGGGCTGGGACAGGTCGGGCGTCAGCAGCCAGCGTGCCTGGTTGCGGGCGCGGCGCTTGCGTACCCGGTGCACCCACAGCACCAGGCCGAACAGCGCGATCACCCACAGCCAGGACGCGGCCAGCTCGCTGTAGAGCCTGCCCGGTTCACCCAGGTGCAGGCTGCGATGGAATTCGCTGAGCCACGCCCGCAGCGGCAGCGCGCCGCCACTGCCGTAGACGACGGCCTCGCCCACCGGCTGCGCGGTGTGCGGGTCGACGAAGACCGAGAGCCGCTCGGAATCGCCGAGCGACGGGTCGTTGAACAGCACGCGGGTGGTGTCACCCTGGCCGGGTGCCGGGGCGACGGCGACCGGAGTGAGATCCGGTCGGGCGGAGACGGCGGCGCCGACCTGGGTCGAGAGGGCCTGGTCGGGGCCGGTGGTGTCGACCTGGAGCAGATCGCGCGAGACGATCTGCTCGAGCGTCGGCGCGATCGCGTAGAGCGCGCCGGTGAACGCCGCGACGAGGATGAACGGGGCGACGAAGATCCCCGCGTAGAAATGCAGGCGCAGGGCCAGCGGCGCCAGGCGCACGGCCCGGCGTCTGCCGGGCGGAGGGGTTGCCGAGGTCTCGACCTCGACCGGACGGGTGTCCGTGATGCTCATGATGATTCGTTTCTGCCAGGGCTGGAGCCCGGTGGCGCGCGTGATGACCCGACGACGGATCGTGCGCACCGGACCTGGCCAGCGCTGTCCACGCCGCGAAGCTCGCGGCCGATCCCGCATCGTCGACAGTGCCCATGGGACACGTCAGGGGTCGGCCGGGAGACCCGGCGAAACAGCGCACGGGGAAGGTCCGTGCACCGGGTGAGGGAGATCAGAAAGGAATCGCGAGGGGTGGACCGCGGGTGCGCAGCGTCTGCGCGGCGAAGATCCGCAGGATGACGCGGTCACGATGGATCAGGCGCAGCGGCGCCGGGTCGGGGACGCGGGGGGCGCGGTAGCGCAGGGGCAGGATCCGCGCCAGCACGGCACTGCCGATCCGGTAGGCGGCCTCGGCACCGAGGATGACGGCGGCGGCCAGGATCGCGGCCACCAGGTGGGCGGCGAGCATGCCCAGGCCGAGCGAGTCGGCGCCGTGATGGGAGTGCCCGGACCAGCTCATGGTGGTGTGGCCGAGCAACTGCCCGCCCAACAGCACCGCGGCCAGCCCGACCGCGCCGTGGCGCAGCGGGCCGATCCCCGCCACCACCGCGCCGATCACGGCCGAGACCGCGGCCAGCAGGGCGACGGTGGTACTTCCGGGCAGCGCGCCCCCGGCGGCCAAGCCGTGCGCGGCCAGCGACAACGCCCCCGACATCGAGCCCGCGCAGGCACCGCGCAGCCGCGCGCCGACGGCACGCGACGGCGCGGAGGCCCGCGCGAACTCGATGATCACCGGCTGATGATAGACGACCGGTATCGGCTCACTGCCCGTCGACCGCCATCTCGACCAGCGGCTTGCGCAGCAGTTTGCCGGTGGCGTTGCGCGGCAGTTCGTCGAGGAAGATCACCTCGCGCGGCACCTTGTAGCGGGCCAGGTTGGCGCGCACGAACTCCTTGATCTCGGCCGCGTCGCGCGCCGAGTCCGGACCGGGCACCACGAACGCGCGCAGCCGCTTGCCGTAGTCGCGGTCGTCGACGCCCACCACGGCCGCCTCGAACACGTCGGCCCGGCCCGCGATGAGGTTCTCCACCTCGAGCGGGAAGACGTTCTCGCCGCCGGAGACGATCATGTCGTCGTCGCGGCCGTCGATGTAGAGCAGCCCGTCTTCGTCGAAATGGCCGACGTCACCGCTGGACATCATGCCGTCGACCATCTCCTTGGTGCGGCCGTCGGTGTAGCCGGTGAAGGCGAAACCGTTGTCCACGAAGATGGTTCCGGTGACATTCGGCGCGGTGATCGGCTGGCGGTTCTCGTCGAGCAGCACGATCCGGATGCCGACCGGTGCCTTGCCCGCGGTGGTCGGCGCCTTGCGCAGGTCCTCGGGGGTGGCCACGGTCATCACCGCGCACTCGGTGGAGCCGTAGAGGTTGTAGAGGGTGTCGCCGAAGTAGTCCAGCGTGCGGGTCACCACGTCCGGGGCGATGGCCGAGCCCGCCGCGAAGATCACCTTCATGGTGCGCGGGTCGTAGTTCGCCAGCACCGCCTCGTCCAGGTCGAGGATGCGCTGGAGCATGGTCGGCACCACGACCAGCGAATCCGCCCGGTATTTCACGATATTGGCGAGCGTGAGTTCCGGATCGAACTTGCGCTGCTGGAAGATCACCCGATTGCCCAGCGCCAGCCCGAGGGTGAACTGCGACAGGCCGGTGCCGTGGAAGATCGGCGCGGCCATGATCATGGTGCCGTTGTTGGGCAGCGGCACCCGGTCCACGAACTGCGCCGAGGCGAACGGCGAGACCTTGTCGCGCGGGGCGCCCTTGGGGGTGCCGGTGGTGCCGCTGGTCAGGATGACCATGCCGCCGGGCTTGCCGGGCGCGCTCAGCGGCGCGACCGAGCGGCCCGCCACCAGCGAGTCCACGGTGGGGATCGACGGGTCGACGCCGTGCGCCTCGTCCACCCAGGTGAGCACGCGCGGGATGTCGGCCGGGATGGCGCTCATCAGGTCGACGAACTCGCTGTCGTGCAGCACCGCCTTGACCTTCTCGCGCGCGGCCACATCGGCGAACTGCGGCTTGGCGAAACCGGTGTTCATCAGCACCGCCCGCACGCCCAGCTTGCCCGCGGCCAGCAGGCTCAGCACCATGCCGCGATGGTCGCGGGCCAGCACCGCGACTACATCGCCCTCGGCGATCCCGCTGGCCCGCAGCCCGCGCGCGAAGGCATTGGACTGTTCGTCGAGCTGGCCGAAGGTCAGCTCACCGCGCTCGTCGACGATCGCGCCCGCGGTGGGCCGCGACTGCGCCGCGTGCATCACCACGCCCGCGAACGGCCCGAACTTGGAGACGTTGAAGAACGAGCGGGCGGCATGATCGGGACGCAGCGGATTGAACAGCTTGCGATCGACCATGACCTTGACGCCGAGCGCGAAATCACCGGCACGTCGGGCGGTGCCACCGAGCGCGGGCAGAGACAGAGACATCGAACAGCCTTCCGGCGGTGGCCCATGACGAGGGGGCCGGACCGCGTCCTCGAGATCCAGTGCTGGGTGACAGTATCAAGTACCGGCGGTTCCGGTGACAAGCAGTCTCAGGTACTCGCCGGTATCACTGGGAGACCTCATAGTCGACGAGCGCCCGCCGCAGGATCTTGCCGGTGGCGTTGCGGGGGAGTTCCTCGACGAACACGACCTCGCGCGGCACCTTGAACCGGGCCAGATTCGACTTCACGTGCTCCTTGATCTCGGCGGCCTCGACCGAGTGGCCCGGCTCCACCACGATGAAGGCGCGCAGCCGCTTGCCGAACTCGTCGTCGTCGACGCCGACCACGGCCACGTCGAACACGTCGGGCCGCTCCACCAGCAGGTTCTCGACTTCCTGCGGGAAGACGTTCTCGCCGCCGGAGACGATCATGTCGTCGTCGCGGCCGTCGACCATGAGCAGGCCGGAGGCGGTGAAGTGGCCGAGATCGCCGCTGGACATGTAGCCGTCGATGATCTGCTTGTTGCGCCCGTCGGTGTAGCCCTCGAACGGGGCGCCGCTGCGCACGAAGATCCGGCCCGGCGTCTCGGGGGTCTGGACACGCTGGTCGTTGTCGTCGTAGAGGCGCACCTCGCAGGTGATCGGCGAGCGGCCTACCGTGCCCGGCGCCTCGGCCAGCTCGGCCGGGTTGGCGATGGTGGCGATGGCCACCTCGGTGGAGCCGTAGAGGTTGTAGAGCACCGGGCCGAACGCCTCGGTGGCGCGGACGCACAGCTCCGGGGTGAGCGCGGAACCGGCGAACAGGATGACCTTCAGCGAGGACAGGTCGTACTTCGCGCGCACCTCGGCGGGCAGTTCGGTCATCCGGTGCAGCATGGTCGGCACGCAGACCAGCATCTCGACCTGGTGCTCGGCGATCGCGGCGAGGGTGGCCTCGGCGTCGAAGCGGCGGCGCATCACGATCTTGTTCGACAGGATCGAGCCCACCAGCCAGGTGCCCAGGCCGGTGCTGTGGAAGATCGGCGAGACGATCATCATGGTGCCCTGCTTGGGGAAGGGCACCCGGTCGACGAACTGCGCGGTGGCCATCGGGGTGACCTTGGTGCGCGGGGCGCCCTTGGGCAGGCCGGTGGTGCCGCTGGTGAGGATGATGAAGCCGCCGGGCTTGCTCGGGGCGGGCAGGTCGTCGGTGCTGTTGTTCGCGATGAGATCGTCGAAGGTGGTCGCGCCCTCGGGCAGTTCGGTGCCCTCGTCGACCCAGGTGAGGTAGCGCGGCAGCTCGGGCGGCAGGGCGTCGAGCAGGCCGAGGAATTCGCTGTCGTGCAGCACCGCGCGCACGTTCTCGCGCGCGCACACCTCGGCGAACTGCGGCTTGGCGAAGCCGGTGTTCATCAGCGCGATCCGCGCGCCCAGCTTGCCCGCCGCGATCATCGACATGATCAGCCCGCGGTGATCGCGCGCCAGCACGGCGATGACGGTGCCCTCGCCGATGCCCGCCGCCTGCAGTCCGCGCGCCACCGCGGTCGACTGCTCGTCGAGTTCCCGGTAGGTGAGTTCCCCGCGCTCGTCGGCCAGGGCGACCTGGTCGGGTACCACGCGGGCGGAATGCCGGACCAGGGTGGCCTGCGGGCCGTAGATCTTGGATTCCTTCATCGTCCGCAGGGTCTCGAGCGGCTTGGTCGGGTCGGACACGCCGCGCGAACGCAGCACTCCGAGGGCCTTCACGCTTTCGAGCAGGTGGGACACGTTCACTCGGCTACCTCCGGGCTTCGCTGATCTGATGCTCACCGTAGCAGCCGGTATGCTCTACATCACAGTGTTCTAACCGGACAATTGGGATATTTCTCCGCTCACCGCTGCGCGCTGGCCAAGGTCGCGAGCAGCGGGACGAGCCTGGCCTCGGGAACCTCGAAGCGCCCCCGCCCGGCCGTCTGCAACCAGCCGACCGCCGCGAGCTGACGAAGGTGCTGGTAGATCTCGGCCGAGGTGCCCAGTTCCTCGATCGCGGCGAGGTCGGCGGCGGTGCGGCGGCCGTAGACGATCTCCTGCAGCAGTCGCAGCCGGACCGGGTCGGCCAGGGCGGCAAGGCAATTGGCGGCCTCGATGGTCCACACGTCGCCCACCACGGCGTCGGTGGCGAACTGGGCCTGCCAGTTCAGCTGCTCGCCGGTGGGCAGGTGCAGCGCGCCCGCCAGCAGCACGCCGCCGTTGCGCGCCCCGGCGGCCTCGAACTCCTGCCGCAACCGGGCCACGGCCCACGGCAGGTTCGGGTCGCCACCGTCGGGGCGGTTCTCCAGGGCGGTGACCCGCCGTTCCAGTTCTTCGAGTCGGTCGACCAGATCCACGCGGTCAACCTACGCCACGCCGAAACCCTTGCGCCGCAATCCCACCCTCGCGTGACCCGGAACGCGGCAGCGCACCCCGGCGCGGTGCCGGGGTGCGCTGGGAAAAAACCGCTCAGCCGGTGACGGCGCCGAACGAGGGCTGCTGGATGGTGCCCAGCTGGTAGGCGTACCCGTCGGGGTGCTGCTCGTCGACCGGGACCGACCAGCGGTGCCACAGCGTGCCGTAGACCGCCGCGACGATCAGGCCGCCGCCGGTGTTCAGCGCCGCGGTGCGGATGGTGGTGTCCACCGGGACGTCCTGGTGCTCGGTGAGCACCGCGGTGCCGCTCTGCCCGTTGGACAGGTTCAGCCACATCACCTCGAGTTTGGCGCCGTTCTGGTTCGGCGAGATCGTGCCGGGGCCGCCGAAGAAGCCGAAGCGGAAGCCGTCGATGTCCAGGGCGATGCCCGAGCCGTAGACGCCGGGACCGCCGCCGTTCTGGCCGATGTCGGAGGTCGCGGGAATCTGGAACGGCTGCGCGGGCAGCGCCACCTCGACGGTGCCGTCCTCGGTCAGCCGGTCCAGGGCCGCCAGCGCGCCCTCGTTCCCGGCGACGGAGGTGCGCAGCTGCGCGACGGCGGCGGCCACGTCCACGGTCCGCGGCTCGGGATCGGCGACCGCGGGGGCCGCGAAGACGACGGCGATCGCGGCCGAGGTGGCGGCGACAGCGGTGGTGAGACGACGCATGAAGATCGAATGACGCATAACCAGCTCTCCCTCGAGTGTTCCTGGTACTGCTTTCACTCGAGCACCGTAACCGAGACGCGTATCACACTCGAGGCCACCCCGCTATCACGGCATCGGGGCGATCTGCACCTTGTATCCGCGATAGAGCTCCGGCTTCGCGGTGAGCACCGGCATGTCCAGGTGCTGGGCGGTGAACACCACCGGCGCGACCAGCGGCCAGTCGATATGGTCGTCGGCCATCGGCACGGTGGTGCCGACGCGGATGGCGGTGGCGGCGTCGAGTTCGGCCCAGCGCACCGCGACGCGATTGTCGAGCAGGCGGCCGAGTTCGTCGATGTTGTCGACCGCGCGCATGGCGGCCATCAGGCTCACCGAGGGCACCACCATGATCCGGCGCTGCTGGGTGAACTGGCGCATGATCACCTGGCCGAACAGCGGTGAGCGGGCCAGCGAGGTGAGCGCGGTGTGGTCGGCGACGCTCACCGCTCGCTCGCGGCCGTGCCGTTCAACGCGCGCATCAGGGTGCTCAGTTTCGCTTCCGCGTCGGCGATCTCGGCCTCGGAATGCTGCTTGATCCGATCGTCGAGCCTGCCGAGGATCTGTTCGCGCAGATCGTCGTTGAAGTACGCCGGGGGTAATGCCCCGTGCCGTAACACCTCAGCGGGTACCACCGCGACCAGCTCCTTCCCCTCCCGGGTCACGATCACCGGCCGTCCGCTCGCGGACACGCCGTCGAAAACACTACCGAGCTGCCCCCGCAACTCGGTCAGTGGCACTGTCTCGTAATCAGCCATAGTCCACTGTACATCGCTGTGTACAGTGGACTGTCGGCTTCGGCTCAGGCGACTTTGCGGGCCGGTTCGCTGCGGTAGCGGGTGGCCGGGCCGTCGATGCTCAGCAGCTTCCAGGTGAGCTTGGCGACGGGATTCATCATGCCGCTGTTGGTGGCCAGCGCCCGCACGTCACCGAAGATGTTGCGGATGGTGCTCTGCGATTCCTCGCAACCCCAATACGCCTCGCGCATCACCTCGGCGGGGATGTCGAACTTGTCGACGAACTCCTTGGGTGGGGTCATGATCATGTCGAGCATCACCCGCATGGCGATCGGGAAGGCCACCGAGAGTACGGCCTTGGTGATCGGGTTCATCCCCGGCACGTTGCGGCGCAGGTACTCGTGGGCGAAGGAGATGTGGCGGGCCTCCTCGGCCACGTGGATCTGCATGACGCGCTGCACCATCGGATGCAGGTCGACCCCGGCGCGCAGCAGTGACTTCTGCAGGTGGTCGATCGGCTCCTCGCCGCCCAGGATCATGGTGAAGAACAGCTCGGGGAAGTACTTCACGGCGGGCCAGATGGCCATCGTCAGCTTGCGATCGATGCTGCCCATGCCGACCACATCGCGGTAACCGATGCGGTTGATCATCTCCTGGAACATCATCGTGTGGTTGCACTCTTCGGCAGCCTCGTGGGTGACGTAGCGGAATTCCGGGTCACCGTTGGGCACCGAGACCAGGTACTGCATGAGCCCGCGGATGAGCAGTTGCTCGAAGTCCAGGCCCACCTTGGCGATGCCCGCCTGTCGCCACATGCCCATGGCGATCTGCTTCTCGACCGGCTGTGCCTTGTACCAGGGATGACGGCCCAGCGGGTCCTCGTCGGGCATGATCCAGCGCGGGTCGTCGGAGTGCACGGCGAACTCGGGCGAATCCCAGTCGATGTCGACATAGGGATCGAAGTGCCGGTTCACCGAGCCTTCGGACAGGTTGCGCAGGATCTCGTGGTACTCGGGATCGGTCGCGGTGTTCTTGGTTGTCGACAGCATCGGTGATGTCTCCTTCGTGTGGCGCACGTCCCACTTTATATGAGACCCAGGGTCTCAGACAACAGCGGCTCGCGCGAGTTCGCGTATCCGGCTCGCGCCACCGAGCGCACGTAGCATGGAGTGATGGCCCGTCTCACCCCCGCCGGAGCCACCTGGCCCGAGCTGAGCGTCGACTCCTGGTCCGATACCCGCGACACCCTGCACATGTGGTTGCAGATCGTCGGCAAACTGCAGCTGTCGGGAACCGCGCTGGTCAATCACTGGTGGAACGCCACCTCGCGGGTCAGCGCCCGCGGGTTGCGCACCGGTGCGATCCCGGTGGACGGGCGGGTGCTCGACATCGAGTTCGACTTCGTCGACCACGAACTGAACCTGCGCACCAGCGACGGCCGCCGGGCCTGCGTGGTGCTGCGTCCACGCACGGTCGCCGACTTCTACGGCGAGCTGCGTGACATCCTGGGCAGCCTCGATGTCGCCATCGACATCGACGCCTCACCCAACGAGGTCGACCCGGCCATCCCGTTCGCGCGCGACACCACCCACGGTTCCTACGACGCCGATGCCGTGCACCTGTTCTGGCAGCAGCTGGTGCAGATCGACCGGGTCTTCGCGCTGTGGCGAGCGGGTTTCGCCGGGAAATCCAGTCCGGTGCACGTGTTCTGGGGCTCGTTCGACCTGGCCTGCACCCGTTTCTCCGGCCGCAGCGCACCCCCGCATCCCGGCGGCGCGCCGAACTGCGCGGACTGGGTGATGGAGGAGGCCTACTCGCGCGAATGCGCCAGTGCCGGTTTCTGGCCCGGCGGCGCCGAGGGCATGTTCTACGCCTACGCCTATCCCGCTCCGGAGGGCTACAGTGACCGTCCCTCGGGTCCCGACGCCGCCCACTGGGACACCGACCTCGGCGAATTCGTGCTGCCCTACGAGGCGGTACGCACCGCACCCGACCCCGACGCCACCCTGCTCGACTTCCTCGACACCACCTACGCGGCCGCCGCCGACCTGGCCCACTGGGACCGCAAGCTGCTCGACGTCGACCCGCACCGCCTGGACCGGCGCCTCCACCTCGACGACACCACCCGCCTGTGAACTAGTCGTTCGCGGGCTCCTCCGGAGCCTTGCGCCGCAGCTGTCCCCGGACCATCAGCACCCCCGCCGCCACCAGCCAGATCACCGCGTAGATCACCGCCCGCACCGGGCTCCAATTCGCCACCAGCAGGCCGACGGCCACACCGCCCGCCACGCCGAGGATCATGATCGGATTCCCAGTGCTGCTCATGCGAGCGATCATTCCACGGCGCGCGCCGATGAGTTCGCCGATCGCGACCCGTCCACATCCGTATGGACCGTGATCTCATCGAGCGTCGACTGCGCGCCGAACGCCTCGACCTCGCCGATTTCCTCGAGCGACTCACCCCCGACGAGTGGTCACGCGACTCGCTGTGCGGGCAATGGTCGGTGCGCGACGTCGCCGCCCACCTCACCACCGCCGACACCCTCGGCGCCACCCTCACCGGCCTGATCCGCGCTCGTGGCAATTGGGACCGGATGAACGCCGACGCGGCCGTCGCGCGCGCGGCCCGACACACCCCCGCTGAACTCGTCGCCCAGCTGCGGGCCTTCGCCGAGTCCCCGCGCCGCTCGCCCGGCGCCGCCCCGCTGGACCCGCTGGCCGACATCATCGTGCACGGCCAGGACATCGCCCGCCCGCTCGGCCGCACCCGCACCGCGCCCACCGACGAGGTCGTCGCCTGTCTCGACCACATCGTCGCCAGCCGTTTCTACGGCGCCCGCAAGCGCCTGCGCGGCCAGCGCCTGACCGCTACCGACGCCGACTGGACCTACGGCACCGGCCCCGAGCAGGTGCAGGCCCCCGCCCTGGACCTGCTGCTGCTCGCCACCGGCCGTCCGCTCGCGTCCTGAACCGGATGGCGAGGCGGCGACCGTCGGGCTCGGGGGGTGATGGTCGTGCTGGAGTCCTACTCCGGGTGATCCGGTAGCGACGCGACGACCGCTTCCCACGCGTCGTGCAGGTGATGGCACACCGGCCCGGTCTGGGTGAGCACGGTGACGCACCGGTTCTGGTGGTCGTAGAGCTCCACCGCCGAGGTCTTCCCGGCGACGCCGTGCGCCTCGGTGACCCAGCATTCGGCCAGCAGGCTCGGGTCCAGCGCGTACCGCGCCGCGTTGTACATCACCGCCACGTGACCGCCCGCCCACTCGGCCATCGCCGCCCGCCCGCGATGCAGCTGCACACACCCACCGCCGGGCACGGCGACGGTGTGGGCCAGGCTGACCTCGGTGAGATGGGTCAGCAGATGCGGCACGACCCGCTCGTCGACGCGCCGGGCGCCGGTGAACGGCAGCACCCGGTAGCGCGCGGGCGACAGGTCGTCGAGGTGGGTGATCTGGTCGGTCTCGCGCCAGTTCACCGTCGTCCAGTCCAGCGCGCTGGCCGGTTCCGGCTCGGCCGCCGGTGCCGATTCCAGCGCCTGCACCATGAGCCGGTCCGACATCGGAGTGAGGTAGGCGCGGTGGGTGCCGGTGGCGTCGGCCAGGGTCAGCGCGCGCGGGGTGAGCACGGTATCGGTGACCAGGCCGGGGTGCACCCGCAGCGCGATCTGCTGATCGCCGCAGCTCAGCGCCTCACCGGGCAGCGCGGGCTGCTGGTATTCGCCGGTCTGGCTGAGCAGGGCGACATCGTTGGCCGTCACCGAGACGACGGTGCCGAGGGCGGGCAGCGCCGCGGCGACCACGCGGGGGCCCGCGACGAGGTGGCGGGCCGGGCAGCGCTCGCAGCGCCCGTTGTCAGTACACATCGCGGACGTACCGCTTCTCGCGCTTGAGCGTGTTGACGTAGGCGTCGGCGCCGTCGGCGTCGAGTCCGCCGTGCTCGGCGACGATCGCGTGCAGCGCCTTGTCCACGTCCTTGGCCATCCGGGTGGCGTCACCGCACACATAGAAGTGCCCGCCCTCCTCGAGCCAGGCGAACAGGTCGGCGCCGTGCTCGCGCATGCGCGTCTGCACGTAGATCTTCTCGGCCTGGTCGCGGGAGAACGCGAGGTCGAGCCGGTTCAGCACGCCCGAGTCGTGCCAGCCGGTCAGCTCGTCGGCGTAGATGTAGTCGTGCTCGCGGTGCTGGTCACCGAAGAACAGCCAGTTGCGGCCCTGCGCGCCACGCTGTTCGCGTTCCTGCAGGAACGCGCGGAACGGCGCGATGCCGGTCCCGGGGCCGACCATGATCATCGGGGCGTCGTCGTCGCCGGGGACGCGGAAGTGCTTGTTGGGCTGCAGGAAGATCTTGGCGCCCTCGCTGCGATCGGCCAGGAAGGTCGAACACACCCCGCCGCGCTCACGCCCGGCCCCCTGGTAGCGCACGCTGGCCACCGTCAGATGGATGTGGTCGGGATGGGCCAGCGAGCTCGACGAGATCGAATAGGCCCGGTGTACAAGGGGTTTGAGAAGTCCGACGAACTCCTCGAGGCTGAGCGCGTCACCGCCGATGCGCAGGATGTCGAGGATGTCCTTGCCGTAGAGCCAGCGGTCGAGCACGTCCTTGACCCCGCCGCGCAGCACGTGCGAGAGCTCCTCGTGCTCGGCGCGGCTCTCCACCTCGCTGAGCAGATCCTTGGACGGGGTGCTGATCTCGTAGCGATGACCCAGCAGCTCCCCGAGCGGCTCGCCGTCGACGAGGGTGTCGGGCGAGACCCGGAAGTGCTCGGTGATGGCCGCGACCAGTGCCGGATCGTTCTCCGGTACCACGGCCAGCGCGTCGCCCGCCTCGTAGACGATGCCGCTGTCGGCCAGCGCGAACTCGAAGTGGCGGATCTCCTTGCCCGAGCCCGCCCCCGACAGCACCCGATTCACCGGCAGCAGCGCGGAATACGGGTTCTTGCGGGTCCAGCCGGACCGCGCCACCGTGCTCGGTGGCGGTGTGCCCGGATTGCCGCTGGCCCCGGCCAGGGTGACCAGCGTCGAGACCGCGCTGTGCACCCATTCGGCGGCGGCGGTCTCGTAGTCGACATCGCAGTCGGCCCGGCCCACGATGCGGTGCGCGCCCAACTGCTCGAGCCGGGTGTCGATGAGCTTGCCCGCCTGACAGAACCCGTCGTAGCCGGTGTCACCGAGCGCGAGCACGCCGTAGGCGACGCCCTCCATGCGCGGCGCGGTGGTGGCCGAGAGCGCGTCCCAGAACAATTCGGCGTTGTCGGGCATCTCGCCCTCGCCGTAGGTGGAGGTGATGATCAGGACGTACTTCAGCCCGGCGAACTCGTCGAGCGCGATCTCGTCGAGCCCCCTGACGGTGGCGTCGAACCCCTGCGCCTTGGCCGCGGCGGCCGCGTCCCCGGCGACGCTCTCGGCATTGCCGGTCTGGGTGCCGTAGAGGATGCGCAGCGGCACCCGCGGGGCCCCGGTGTCGGTGACGGCCGCGGGCGGGGCGGACAGGTTCATCGCCAGCCGCGAGTGCAGCCCGGCCAGGAAGCCGGACAGCCAGGCGCGCTGGTCCTCGTTGAACGGGGCGTCTTCGGGAATGTAGGCGATTTTCATGCGCTGGTGACCGTTTCGAGGGCGGGGCCGGACAGGGCGACGACGGGAACGGCCTGGTGGGCGAACAGTTCCTCGAACGACGGCAGACGGCCGATCTTGTCAATGTTCTTGGCGGTCTGGAACAGGATCCAGCCGTAGGTGCCGGGGCTGTCCATGGACCGGACATTGCGCCTGCTCAGCGCCTGCTTGTAGTCGGAGAGGCGCTTGTCGGCGACGAGCACAGCGAGATCGTCGTCGCTGAAGCCGTCGATGGCCTCGCGGGCGTACTTCTGCAGCTTCTGGATGAGGAAGAAGTCCTCGGTGAGGATCAGATTCCGCACGGCCTTGCCGACCACCGGATCGTCGACCTTCGCCGGACCCGACATGCGTGAGAGCGCCAGCTGCTGGGCCATGTTCAGCACCGTGTAGGTGTTGAGCAGGGCGAACATCTCTTCGTTGTCGGTGTCGCCGTAGCCGGGGACCGAGCCGTCCAGGACGGTGCGCTGCTCACGGTAGGACAGCTTGAACTTGCGCACCTGGTGTCCGGCCAGCGCCGCGGCGAGCTCGTCGAGCAGTTCGCGGCGGGTCTTGGCGGCCAGGATCGCGTCGGAGTCCTGGTACTGCAGCAGCGCGCGCGGCATGGCGTAGCTGAGCAGGTGCCGGGTACTTTCCCAGTCTTCCAGCAGCGCACGGCCTTTCACCGATCCGGTGGCGGCGACATGCCATTCGAGCATGGTGCGCGCGGCCAGCTCGTGGAACGGCGCGTCGGTGATCGGCAGCACCAGCACCGAGTCGGCGCTCACCTTGGCGGCCAGGTCACCGTCGGGGTTGTACTGGTAGAGGAATCCGCCGCTCATGCCGTTGGCGACGCCCTTGCCGAAGCCGCCGATATTGAGCACGGCACCGTTGGTCATGTACTCGCACAGGAATTCACCCACGCCCTCGACCACCGCGGTGGCGCCGGAGTTACGCACCGCGAACCGGTCACCGGCCTGGCCCTCCACGAATAATCGACCACCGGAGGCACCGAAGAGCGCGAAGTTGCCGATCAGCACATTGGCGCCCTCGGCGCCGCCGCCGGGGGAGCGCACCACGATGGTGCCGCCGCAGGCGCTCTTGCCGACGCCGTCGTTGCAGGTTCCGGTGTGGGTCAGGGTCATGCCGTCGGTGCAGAACACGCCGTAGCTCTGGCCCGCCGAACCGGTGGTGGTGACGCCGACGCTGTCGGGCAGCAGATACCGGCGCCCGCGATCGTCGACGGTGACCGCCGCGCCCTCGGCGCCCTCGTGATTGAGCAGGCGCTCGATGTCGATGGCGAGCTGCCCGCCGACGCTCTTGTTCCGATTGGTCAGCGCCACCGGCGCGTAGGAGACCCCGCCCAGATCGAGCCGCGCGAGGAAGGCGTCGTCGATCGCGAAGTCCTTCTCCATGTAGATCGGGTCCGCGACGATCACCTCCTCGGCGACCTCGAGCATGCGCCGCAGATCCAGCGTGCCGATGCTGGACGGGTGGTCGTGCAGGTGCAGCAGATCGCTGCGCCCGCGCGCCTCGCGCAGCGAACGCAGCCCCAGCGTCGCCAGGATCTCGCGCACCTCGTGCGAGATGTTGAGCAGATACTGCGCCAGCGCGCGCGGATCACCTTCGAACACTTCGGCATTGGTGGTGAGCCCGGCCGGACACTTGATATTGCAGTTCTTGGCCATCACGCACTTGAGCATCATCAGCGCGGTGGTGCCGAACTCGAAGCTGTCGGCGCCCAGCAGCGCCGATTTCACCACGTCACTGGCGGTCTGGTGCGCGCCGGAACAGCGCAGGATCACCTTCTGGCGAATCCCGTTGGCGCACAGCGCCTGATGCACCTCGGCCACACCGATCTCGGCGGAACGCCCCGCGTACTTGAGGCTCGTCACCGCCGCGGCGCCGGTGCCACCGGTATTGCCCGCGACATTGATGACATCGGCCCCGGCCTTGGCCACGCCGACCGCGATCGTGCCGATGCCCTCGGAGGACACCAGCTTCACGATCACCCGCACGCGGGCGGCCTTGCAGTCGTGGATCAGCTGGGCGAGATCCTCGATCGAGTAGGTGTCGTGATGCGGTGGGGGAGAGACGAGTTCGACACCGGGCGTGCCACCACGCGCCGCCGCGATCTCCACGGTCACCTTCGGCGCGGGCAGCTGACCACCCTCGCCGGGCTTGGCGCCCTGACCGATCTTGATCTCGAGTTCCTGCAGCATCGGGTCGGCCAGGTACCCCGACCACACGCCGAAGCGCCCGGAGGCGAACTGCTTGATCCGCGACCCACGGATGGTGCCGTAGCGGGTGATGTGTTCGCCGCCCTCACCGCAGTTGGACATGCCGCCGACCATATTGGTGCCGTGCGCGACCGCCTCGTGCGCCGGAGCCACCAGCGCGCCGTGACTCATCGCGCCCGAGGCGAGGGTGCCGGTGATCTCGCTGGCGGGCTGAACCCGGTGCAGCGGAATCGATTCCGGTGCGGTGCGGACCGCCGCGAGGTAGCGCTCGGCCTCGCCGGTGGCGCGCAGGCGCAGGGTGTCGTCGACGATCGCGTGATGTTCGATCGCCGTGCCGAAGCGCGCGTACAGCGATTCCGCCAGGACGGTCAGCCGCTCGGGACCGTGGGCCAGCCGCAGGACGAACTCGCCGTCGACCCGCTCGCACGAGAGCCCGCGCACCTGGAAGTCGTTGTTCCCGAGGCGCGCGAACTGGCCCATCTCGCTGCGGAATTCGTCGGCGGTGTGCACGAAGTTCACGTCGGCGGGCAGGGCCAGCACATCGCGCAGCGCGGCCGGGCGACGGGTGCGCTCGGCGTTCATGGCCCGCACGAAGTGCCGGTAGCCCGGGGTGATGTCGAAGCTGTCGATCGCGCGCGGGGTGAGCTGGTCGAAGCTGGTGTTGCGGTAGGCGTCGTCGTCGAGACCGAAGGCGCCTTCGAGCTGGTTGAGCGGCAGCAGGCGCAGGAAGGTGGCGTCGGTCATGGCCGGGTTGTCGGGGCGGGCGGTGTCGTCGAAGGAGATGGCCTCCTCGGTCATGTCGACGAAACCGCGCACCGCGGTGGTGCCGTAGGAGTGGCCAGCGCCCTCGGCCCGCTCCTTGAACAGGCCCAGCAGTGGGATGTCCTTGTCGCCGGTCACGGTGAGCGCGCGGGCGTGCCAGTCCGCGACCGCCGCCGCCAGCGTCGCGAACCCGACGCCCGCCACCGGCGAGACCACGTTCGGGAAGTACTTGTGCAGCACCGGGTCACCGGTGTCGAGATAGTTCGGCTCGAAGAACTCGCCGCCGATATAGCTCTCGACCGTGCACAGCCCGACCCGGCCCATGGTCTTCATCAGCGACTTCTCGGCCGCCTTGGCGAAGTGCTTGAACGCGGCGTCGGCGTCGTCACCGAACTTCTCCTCCGCGCGCATCTGCACGGCCAGCGGATACACCGCCGAGGCACCGAAGCCCAGCACGGCGGCGATGTGGTGCGAGGAGCACAGCTGCCCGCTCTCGGCGATCACCGAGACCCGCAGGCGCAGACCCTGTTCGATCAGGCGCTGGTTGATCGCCGAGACCACCATGATCAGCGGCATGGCCGCGCGTTCGGCCGAGACGTGCCGGTCGGTGATCACCGCGATGCCGCCGGACTCGCGGGCGAAGGCCTCGATCTCGTCGCACAGGGCGTCGATCGCGGCCACCAGCGCCTCGGCATTGGCGGCCGGGTCGGTGAGGTCGACGCGGTAGCGCATGCCGAAGCGGCGCACCGGGGTCTGCTCCTGATCGCGGATCTTGAGCATGTCCAGGTGGGTGAGGATCGGCGAGCGCACCACGATCTGCGGCGCGGCGGTGGCGCCGCTGTTGGGCTTGGCGCCCAGCGCCACCCGCAGCGTCATGCCGTCGGCCTCGCGGATGCTGTCCAGCGGCGGGTTGGTGACCTGCGCGAACCGCTGCGAGAAGTACTTGGCGACCCCGCCCTCCTGATCCGACAGGGCGTTGATCGCCGCGCCGTAGCCCATCGCGGAGATCTTCTCCTGGCCGGTGGCCAGCATCGGGTCCATCAGGAACTTGAAGCTCTCCTGATTGAGCGAGTACGCGACATAGCGCTGGTGCCGGGTCAGATCCCCGTCGTAGCGGGCGGGCGAGCCCTGACCCACCGGCGGCACGGCGGGCAGGTCCGCCAGATTCGTGCGCGCGGCGGCGAGCATGGCCGGATAGTCGTGGCGCGCGGCCAGCATCTCCAGCGCCTCGGTGGTGGTGTAGGACCGGCGCTGAGCGTGATCGAAGTAGAGCATGCCGCCCGCCTCGATCCGGCCCCGATGGGTGACCTCCTCCGGCGGGAAGTACACCTGACCCGCCTCCGACATCACGCCCAGGTACTCGGCGGTCTCCACGGTGCGCAGCGGGCGCAGGCCCAGGCGGTCCAGGCGGGCACCGATGATGGTGCCGTCGCCGAAGATCAGCGCGGCCGGGCCGTCGTTCTTCTCCTCGTAGAGGCTGAAGTACTCCAGCATCGCCGTGACCCGCGGCGACAGGGTGGTGTCGTTCTCCCAGGCGGGCGGCATCATCGCGACGACGGCGGTGACCAGGTCCAGCTCGTCCTCGAGCACCCGGTTCTGCAGGGTCTGGTCCAGGCGACAGCTGTCGGACTGGCCCAGCGGCCGGATGATCGCCCGGTTGCGGGCCAGCGCGATCGCGTTCTCCGACAGGCGGTTCTTCTTGTCGGTGTTGAGCTCACCGTTGTGGGCCATCAGCCGGAACGGCTGGGCCATCGTGGCGTTGGGCGCGGTATTGGTGGAGAAGCGGGTGTGGAAGAACATCGAGTGCACCTCCATCCGCGGATCGTTGAGATCGCGGAAGTAGGGCACCACTTCGTTCGAGTTGAGCCTGCCCTTGAGCACCTGGGTGCGCGCGCTCAGCGACAGCGGATACATGCCCAGCAGTTCCGGGCGGGTGTAGGCGATCGCCTCGATCGCCATGAGCGCGTCGTGGATCTTGCGGTCGTCGTCGGCCCGGAACACCCACTGGCGGATCGGCAGCTGGTACTTGCGCGCCGCCGGGCGGATGGCGTCGTCGTCGACGGGCACCTCGCGCACGCACAGGATCTCGAACCCCTGCGCGCGCAGCGCCGCCTCGATGACGGCCTCGGCCTCGCCGTGGAACGCCGGATCGGTGGGCAGGAAGAAGTTGCCCACGCCGAACTGCCCGAGCGTGAGATCCGCCCGCCCGGTGACCTCGGCGAAGAACCGCAGCGACAGGTCCAGGTTCACCCCGGCCCCGTCACCCACGCCCTCCGACGACATCCCGCCACGATGCGGCACCGCGCACAGCGCCTCGTGCAGCTTGTGGATGATCTCGTGCGTCTGAACGCCGTCCTTGCGCGTCAGAAACCCGACCCCGCAACTGCTCTTCTCCAGCGCCGCGTCATACAGCCCACTCAAACGACGATTCTCCTCGGCCCGCGCCACCAACGACGCACCCACTCTGTCTTCCTCTGCCGCCCGACCCAGCACACGGCAAATGAGCAGAGCCTAGCCTAAGTAAGCCTCAGCTAAGTCCCCGAGCGGCCAGCATCACACCCCTCACAAGACCCCAAACCAAACTGATAGGTATGTGACCAGCCCCTGGTCGGTTCACTCGCGTTGCGCAACAATGGAGTTCGTTCTCGCGGGGCACGTCGACGGACAAAGGGGGAGGCCGCATGGCACAGACGACTGTTTCTGTCGAAGCCAGGGACGACTACTGGGTGATCGCCTTCAGCCGCCGCGACGATCAGCTGCTCGACGCGCTCAAGACGGCCATCCCGCAGCGTTCACGCAGCTATGACAGGGCGAATGTCGAATGGCACATCAGGGTCGACGTCAGCGGCCTTCTGTCCACCTTCGAGCGGCTCGACGCTCGGGTGGAGCGGCTCGGTGAGCAGGCCGCACGAGATGATGTCCCCGGCGACGTCGCGCACTGGAAAAACAAGTACGACGTGATGGACACGACGGCCCGGCAACAGCAGGTCTACATTCGGCAACTCGAGGACGAGATCGAGCAACTACGCACCAGCGTGCAGCGGCTGCGGAAGGAATCGGCGGAACGGGTCGGTGGATCGGGCGACGGCGGAACCTGGGCTGAGCAGTTGTTCGGTTACCTGGCCGCCAGTCGTACGGAGGCGGTTTTCAAGGCGCTGACGAAGACCTTCCATCCCGACAACATCAAGACCGGTGACACGGTTCTGATGCAGCAACTGAACGACGCCCGTGACCGGTAAGCGATGGTGGCGGACCAGCGGAGGTGATCGTGACCGATCCGCCACGATGGGTGGCCATGGCCCGTATACGCAGGCAGAGCGGTCCTTCCATCTCGAACTGGCACAATGGCAGACCGAACAGGATCAGCTCGACACCCTCGTCGCGGTGGCGCGGAGGATGGCCCGCCGCGGCGGCGGGACGGAATACGGCGTGGTGCTGAAGTCGGGCGAGACGGCATTGTTCGCGGACAACAGTCGGCTGATCGAGCCGAGGAGGCAGCGGGGGTACTCGTCCGGCCGATCGTCAGGGGTGAGTGTTCGCATCGCCAGAGGGGTTTGGTACCGCACCAGCGGCTATCGGGGAACCTATGTGCCCGGGCCTGAGCTACAGACGTCCGTTGATATCGGCCGGGCGGTGATCACCACTGCCCGAGTGATCTTCACCGGCGGCAAAATCACCAGGGAGTGGCGGTTCGACAAGCTGGTCGGTGTCGCCAGCGAGGGCGACGTGGTCCTGATGCACGTCGAGAATCGTCAGAAGGTCTCGGGGTTGCTCGTCGACTGTGGCTCCGCGGAATTCCGTGCCTACCTCGAGGTCGCACTGGCCGTAGCCCAGCGCGGCATGGCCGCCGCCGTCGAGGAACTGAAAGCGGCAGCAGACGCGCACATGGCCAGACAACCGCGGCAGTTCGGGCAGTACTGATCAATCGATGAGTTGCTGGACCCCAAGTTGATATCGCCGATGCGGTGGCGATATCGGACGATCCGAATCAGGTGGTGCTGGCGTGGGCGGCGATGATGCGCCAGCCGTGGGTCTCGTCGTGGTGCCAGGTTCGGGTGTAGCGCATGCGGGCGGCGAAAGGGGTGCCGTGGACGGTGCCTTCGACGGTGCCGAGGAACCAGGTGACTCCGGTGGGGCCGTCGGTGCGCACGGTCAGGTCTTCTTCGATCAGTTTCGTCATCACCTGGGCCCGGGTGCGATGCAGTTCGAGGTCGTCGGACTTGGTGTAGACATCGCCGCCCATGGTGAAGATCAGGCGGTCGTCCAGTAGGCGGTCCAGTGCGTCGACGTCGCCAGCGAGTTGTGCGGCCTGCAGTCGATGTTCGGCGTCGCGTAGATCCTCCATGCGTCCGAGCCTGCCAGTCGCGGCGCCGCGGGGCTCGGGTTTTCACGTTCGGCTGAATGCGCGCACCCCGGAAAACGAAGAACCGGCACGAGTCGACTCGCACCGGTTCTCCGTTGTCTACCAGCTCACTTCAGCTCGGCGGAGGACTTCCCGAGCACGCGGCGAGCCACGATCAGCTGCTGGATCTGCTGGGTGCCTTCGAAGATGTCGAGGATCTTCGAGTCGCGGCCCCACTTCTCCAGGAGCAGGCGCTGGGAGTAGCCCAGGGTGCCCGCCAGTTCGACGGCCTTGAGGGAGACGTCGGTGCCGGTGCGACCGGCCTTGGCCTTGGACATCGAAGCCTCGAGCGAGTTGGGCTTCTTGTTGTCGGCCATCCAGGCCGCGCGCAGGGCCAGCAGGTAGGCCGACTCGTAATCGGCTTCCATGCGCAGGAATTCGGCGGCGGCGGCGTGCTGGTTCATGGCGGGGGTGTCGTAGGAGATCTCGACACCGGCCTCGGTGAGGATGACGCGCAGCTCCTCGAGGGCGGCGCGGGTGACGCCGATCGCCATGGCGGCCACCAGCGGACGGGTGTTGTCGAAGGTCTGCATGACCCCCGCGAAACCCTTCTCCACGTTCACTTCCGGCGAGCCGAGGATGTTGTCGGCGGGAATCCGGCAATCCTGCAGCAGCAGCACGGCGGTGTCGGAAGCCTTGATGCCGAGCTTGTGCTCGAGACGCGCCACCGACAGGCCGGGAGCGTCGCGCGGCACGACGAACGACTTGATCGCCGCGCGGCCCAGGCTCTTGTCGACCGAGGCCCACACCACGACGTGGGTGGAACGCTCACCGGCGGTGACGAAGATCTTCTCGCCGTTGAGGACCCACTCGTCGCCGTCGAGCACGGCGGTGGTGGTGACGGCCGCGGAGTCCGAGCCGAAGGACGGCTCGGTGATGGCCATCGAGGCCCACACCTTGCCGAAGCGGGCCAGCTGCTCGTCGGTGGCGACCGCGGCGATGGCCGCGTTGCCCAGACCCTGGTAGGGGATGGTCAGCATCAGGCCGACATCGCCCCAGGAGGTCTCGAGCGCGTTGAGCAGCGCGGACATGTTGCCGCCGTTGGCATTGGCGACGATGCCGGTGTCGGCCGCCTCGTCGTTGCGGCCGCCCGCGGCGCCACCGATCTTCTGGGTGCCGGAGTCCGACAGGCCCTCGATCATGGCGGCCATGGTGTCGAGCTCGACCGGGTACTCGTGCTCGGCGAGGTCGTACTTGCGCGAGATCGGACGGAAGATCTGGGAGGCGACCTGGTGGGCCTGGTTGGCGCTCGCCTTCAGCTTCTTGGGGAGTTCGAGATTGATCATGGGAAGTCTCCTGGAAGGTAAGAAACGGGCCGTTACACCAGCACGATGCCCTCGGCGACGCCGATGGCACGAAGGTCGCGGTACCAGCGCTCGACCGGGTGTTCCTTGGTGAAGCCGTGGCCGCCGAGCAGCTGCACGCCGTCCAGGCCGATCTGCATGCCCTTGTCGGTGGCCAGCTTGCGCGCCAGCGCCGCCTCGCGGTGGAACGACAGGCCCTGCTCGGCGCGCGACGCACCCCGCAGCGTCACGAGCCGGAGACCGTCGAGCTCGATGGCCATATTGGCGACCATGAACGCGACCGCCTGACGGTGCGAGATCGGCTCGCCGAACGCCTCGCGCTCGTTGACATAGGGGATCACGTAGTCGAGCACGGCCTGACCGGTGCCGATGGCCAGCGAGGACCAGCCCAGCCGCGCCAGCTGCACGGCGTCGGTGTACTCGGCGGCGCGGGCGGCGGCGTCACCGTCGCCGAGCACGGCGTCGGTGCTCACGGCGACGTTGTCCAGGATCAGACGGCCCAGGCCCGCGGCGCGCAGACCCATGCTCGGGTCGGCTTCCACCGACAGACCGGCGGTGTCGGACTCGACGACGAACAGCGCGGGGCGCCCGTCGAGCTCGGCGGCGACGATGAACAGCTCGGCGTCGGCGGCGGCCGGGACCAGGCTCTTCACGCCGTTGAGGCGGTAGCCGCTGGGGGAGCGGGTGGCCTTGGTCTGTAGGGCGAACGGGTCGAACAGGGCGCGCGGCTCGTTGATCACCACGGACGCCTGCGGCACGTTCTCGCCGGTGAAGGCGGGCAGGTAGGTCTTCTGCTGGGCGTCGGTGCCCCACTGCGACAGCGCCACGGCGACACCGCTGGGCGCCAGGATCGGCAGCGCGAGGCCCATGTCACCGTGCGCGAGCGCCTCGGCGACCAGGGAGTTGGTGACGGCGCCACGCTCGGAGGCGGCGCCCTCGAGCTCCTCGGGCACGTTGATCAGGGTGATGCCGAGTTCGGCGGCGCGCTCGAGCAGGTCGCGCGGGGCCTTGGCGGCGTTGTCGGCCTCGTAGGCGGCCGGGCGCAGGATCTCCCCGGCGAAGTCCTTCACGGTCTCGACGATCATCTGCTGCTCGTCGGACGGGGTGAGGTCGAAGTAGTCCTTGGTCTTGGACTCGTTGTCGGCCAGGCGCTGCGGCTTGCCGCCACCGGTGACCTTGGCGAAGGTGCGGGTGGCCGCGCCCAGTGTGCGGAACCCGGTCTTGGTGCCCTCGTAGGTGACTCGCTCGATGGGCTTGCGCAAGTTGTACTTCTCGGCGAGCTCCGACCCGGTAATGGTCGTCAAAGCGCGCATCGCGGTGCCCATCCAGTCCCGCTTGGGCTGGCTGAGGCCGACCGCGGACGTGTCGTTCGGACGTCGCTTGGTCGCGCTGTCTCGAGTGCTCATCATCACCTGATTTCCTCGGCTGTCGGGACACTGGCTGCCCCGCCTATCTTACTCCTCGGTAAGACTATCTTACTCCGGAGTAAGAAATGCAATGATCCCTTGGGAGAATCGCCGGATTCTGTCACGCTGGACTGGTGTCTGTCCTGGTGTCGGCCTTCGCGCTCGTCCTGTTGCTGACCTCCCCGCGCTACGGCTACCACCGCGACGAGCTGTACTTCCTGGCCGCCGGACAGCGCCTGGACTGGGGTTATCCCGATCAACCACCGCTCGTCCCCGCCCTCGCGCGACTCCTGAGCGCCATCGATCCCGACGCCCTCTGGCTGCTGCGGTTGCCCGCGACGCTGGCGGCCACCCTCGTCGTGGTCTGCGCCGGGCTGATGGCGCGCGAACTCGGTGGCGGGCGCGGCGCGCGGGTCCTGGCGGCGGGCGCCGTGGCGAGTGCCGCGCTGGTGCAGGGCGCGGGTCACCTGTTCGGGACGACGATCTTCGATCTGGCCGCGTGGTCGCTGATCTGCCTGCTGGTGCTGAAACTGGTCCGCGGGGCCGACCCGCGCTGGTGGCTCGCGGTCGGCGCGGCGGTCGGCCTCGGCGTCCTGAACAAGGTGCTGATCGTCGTGCCGGTGGCCGCGCTGACGTTCGCGCTCCTGCTCACCCCGGCCCGAAAGATCCTCGCCACCAGGTACTTCCCGGCCGCGATCGGCATCGCCGCGGTCCTCGCCGCGCCGTATCTGTGGTGGCAGGCGAGCAACGACTGGCCGCAGTGGACGCTGAGTCGGGCGATCGCCGCCGGTTCCTCGGGCACCTCGGACTCGCCGATCATGTTCGTGCTCTTGCAGTTCGGCCTCATCGGCCCGCTGCTCGTGCCGCTGTGGGCCTACGGGCTGTGGCGATTGTGGCGCTCGCGGTATCGGGCTTTCGCGCTCGCCTACGGCCTGCTGTTCGTGGTCTTCCTGATCGCGGGCGGGAAGGCGTACTACCTCGGCGGGATGTATCCGGTACTGCTGGCGTCCGGCGCGGTCGGGCTGACCGGGTGGTTGGGTGCGAACCGGAAGCGCTGGGCGGCAGCGGGTTCCGTGGTGGCACTCAATGCGGCCCTGTCGGCCTCGTTGTTCCTGCCCTTGCTCCCGGTGCAGGCCGTCTCCGAGTCACCGATGCTCGCGGTGAACTACGACGCGGGCGAGACCATCGGCTGGCCCCGCTTCGTCGAGCAGGTCGCCGCCGCCCATCCGCCCGGCGCCGCGATCCTCACCGCCAACTACGGCGAAGCGGGCGCCATCGAGCACTACGGCGCCGCCCACGACCTACCCACCCCGCATTCCGGCCACAACGCCTACTGGTCGTGGGACCCGCCACCGGACACCGCGACCACGGTCCTCACCGTCGGCCTGGCACGCGACCGCCTCACCGCCCTGTGCGCGACCGTCGAACCGGCGGGCGTGATCGACACCGGCCTCGACAACGACGAACAGGGCGCCCCCTTGTTCCTCTGCCAAGACCCCCGCCACCCCTGGTCCCAGCTGTGGCCCCACCTCCGCACGCTGGGGTGACCGAGCTGGTGACCAAGGGTCCAGGTTCAGAGGTGGTGGCGGTCGAGGAAGTCGGTGAGGAGTTTCTGCCACGCGTCGGGCTGCTCGAGCATGACGACGTGGCCCGCGTCGATCTCGGTGTACTCGGCGTCGGGGATTCCGGCGGCGAGGGCACGGGAGTTGGCGGGGTCGATCAGCAGATCGGCGGTGGTGGCGACGACGAGGGTTGGCACGGTGATGCCGGGCAGGTCGGCGGTGGTGTCGACCCGGGCGACCAGGTCGGCCTGCTGGCGGGTGCCACCGGGGATCGCGGCGCCGATCTCGTCGACGAGCGTGTCGACGAGCTCGGCGGGCAGGGCGTTGAGGTGGCGCGCGGAGAACCCGGTCGCCATGATCAGGCGCGCGAAATCGGCGTGGTCCGCGCGGTCGATGAGGTCCTGCCAGCCCCGCAGGATCAGCCGTGCCCGATTGTCCGGCGCGGCGAAGCCCGCGGTGAGGATCAGGCCGGTGACCCGCTCGGGATGACGGGCGGCCGCGCGCACGGCCACCGCGGTGCCGAGCGAGAACCCGACGAGGGTGAAGGTGTGCACGCCCGCCTCGACCGCGGCGGCCACCAGCGCGTCGGCGAGGGCGTCGAGGGTCAGCGGGGTGTCGTCGGCCGGGTAGTCCGAGCCGACCACGGTGTGGGTGCGGGCGAGGGCGGGAATCACGGGACCGAAGTTGGCCTCGATCCCGCCGCCCGCGCCGTGGGCGAGCACGATGCCGGGGCCCGAGCCGTGGACGGTGGTCTGCAAGGGAATCGCTGTCATGGCAGCGAAGTTAGGTATTCACATGGATGTGAAGGTCAAGTCCGGTGCGGGAGGTCACATGCTGATCGGTGAACTGGCCCGGCGCACCGGCGTCGCCGCGCGGCTGCTGCGCTACTACGAGGAACAGGGCCTGTTGCGGCCGAACCGCGGTCCCAACGGCTACCGCACCTACCCTGAGGACGCGCTGCGGACCGTCGAACGGATTCGCGAACTACTCGCTGCCGGACTGACCACCGAGGACATCGCCGCCCTGCTCCCGTGCGCGCACGCCGACGCCCCGGTCCAGGCGTGCGAGATGTCGGTGCGGATCATGGCCGAGCGCACCGCCGAACTCGACCGACGCATCGAGGTCCTCGACCGTCAGCGTGCCCAGTTGACCGCGCAGCTCGACGCCAGCCTCGCCCACGCGGACCCGACGGCCCGTTGAACCGCGGCGGGGACCCCCGCCGCGGAACCTCATTCGCGCACGTAGAACCGCAGCGTGAGATAGGCGGTGAGCGCGGCGAACACGATGCCGATGGGCGCGATCGTCAACGCGACCACCGCGATGTCGTCACCGGTGATGCGCGGGAACACATTGCTGTCGAACAGCGGGCCCAGCGCCCGGTCGATCACCAGCGGCCGCGCGATCACCAGACCCAGCACCGCCAACACCGAGCCCACGAACGCCGCCGCCACCGCCTCGAGCAGGAACGGCAGCTGGGTATACCAGCGCGTCGCGCCGACCAGACGCATGATGCCGACTTCCGTACGCCGGGTGAACGCGGCGATCTGCACCATGTTCAGCACCAGCAGCATGGCCGCCAGCGCCATCACCAGCGCCAGGCCGAACGCGGCGTTGCGCAACCCGTCGAACAGGCTCACCAGCCGGTCCACGAACTCCTTGTCGTTGGCCACGATCCGCACGCCCTGGCGGGTGGCGAAGCTGTCGTAGATGTGCTGGTACTGGTCGGCGTCGGTCATCTTCACCCGCAGCGAGGCGGGCAGCGGTGAGTCCTTGATGTACTGCACCATCTCGGGCTGGTCGGCGAAGAGCTTCTGGGCCTCCTCCAGCGCGTCGGCGCGATTGAGGAACTGCACGCTCTCCACGCCCGAGGTCGACTTCAGATCGGCCAGCAGCGTCTTGCACGGCTCGGCCGCGCAGTCCGGGTCGGTGTCGGAGATGGCGTCGTCGAGGTAGAACCGCACCTCGAGGCGGCCGATGAAGAAGTTCTCGGTCTTGTCGGCCATCCGCACCGACAGCATGCCGCCGCCGAGCATCATCAGCGACACCGCCGTGGTGAGGATCATCGCGATCGTCATCGTCAGATTGCGGCGCAGGCCGTCGGCGACCTCGGTGAACAGGAAACTCAGTCGCATTATCGCCCCACCCCGTAGACGCCGGTCGCCTCGTCGCGCACGAGTCTGCCGTGGTCGAGTTCCACCACCCGCCTGCGCATGGCGTCGACGATGTGATTGTCGTGGGTGGCCATCAGCACCGTGGTGCCGATGCGGTTGATCCGCTCCAGCAGCGCCATGATGTCGGCGCTGGTCTCGGGATCGAGATTGCCGGTGGGCTCGTCGGCCAGCAGCACCAGCGGCCGGTTGACGAACGCGCGCGCGATCGCCACCCGCTGCTGCTCACCCCCGGACAGCTCCGAGGGCAACCGGTTGCCCTTGCCACCGAGCCCGACCATGTCGAGCACCTCGGGCACCGTGCGCTCGATGAACTGGCGTCGCTTGCCGATCACCTCGAGCGCGAAGGCCACGTTCTGCTCCACGGTCTTCTGCTGCAGCAGCCGGAAGTCCTGGAACACGCACCCGATGCGCTGACGCAGCTTGGGCACCTTGCGGCCGGGTAACCGGTCGACCCGGAAGTCGGCCACCCGGATCTCGCCGGAGGTCGGCGACTCCTCCTTGAGCAGCAGCCGCATGAACGTCGACTTCCCCGAACCGGACGGACCGATGATGAAGACGAACTCGCCCTTGTCCACGTCGACCGAAACGTTGTCCAGCGCGGGCCGCGTCGAGGTCTTGTACGACTTGGTGACGTTGCGCATGGTGATCACGGGGAGCCAGTGTAGCCAGCGAGCGCCCGGTGACCTGGCCGGTGACGGGACCGGGCGGGCTCAGCGCGTCGGATCGACCCAGGCCGGGACGGTGTTGAGCAGCGTCGTCGGCGGGGTGTCCACCTTCTCGACGGGCTTGACGAGCACATAGACGACGAACGTCGACAGCCACGCGGCCATCAGGATCGCCGTGGACTTACGTGGTTTCACTGATTCCTTCCTTCCGCAGCGCCGCGGCGACCCGTACGCGCAGCTCGCGACCCACTTCGAATTGCTTGCCCGGCAACGTGCGGGCAACCATCCGGATGTTCATCTCGTCGAGGGTGAGACCTTCCACACCCATCACCGACGGCTCGTCGAGCAGCAGCGGCTCGAGCTTGCGGTCCTGATAGGCGGTGGTGCACACCTCGTGCAGTACTTCGTTGATCTTGGTGATGTCGGCCTGGGCGGAAACCGGCACGTCGATGGCGGCGCGGGCCCAGTCCTTGGACAGGTTGGTCACCTTCACGATCTGGCCGTTGGGGACCGTGATCACCTCACCGTCGGAGTTGCGCAGCGTGGTGATGCGCAGCGTCACGTCCTCGACGGTGCCCTCGGCCGGGTCACCCGAGCCGGTGACCGCGATGCTCACCACGTCACCGAAGCCGTACTGGCGTTCGGTGATGAGGAAGAACCCGGCCAGGATGTCCTGCACGATGCGCTGCGCGCCGAAACCGAGCGCGGCGCCGAGCACCGCCGCGGGCGCGACCAGTCCGGTCACCGCGAAGCCCAGCCGACGTAACACCTCGATGCCGACCAGCACGTAGACGATGGTCAGCACCACCCAGGTGATGACCTGGGCCAGGGCGTGCCGGTGCTTGGCCGCCTCGGTGCGGACCAGCGCGTCGCTGGTGCGGAAGCCGGAGTCGATCTTGCTGGTCACGCGGTCGCGGATGAACGCCGCGAACCGGCCGAACAGCATCGCTCCGACGACGAGCAGCACGATCTCGAGCCCACTGGATCGCAGCCAGGCGGTGATCTCGGGGGCGGTCTCGATCGCGAGGTGGTCGTTCACACGAAAAGGTTACAGGCCGGTCACGGTGCCAGGTCAAACGCACGTGAGCGCATCCCGGCGAGCGAATCGGTGGCTACGCGTCGGCCTGATCGCGCATGCGCCAACGGATTCCGGACTCGATGAACCCGTCGATGTCGCCGTCGAGCACCGCCGTGGGGTTGTTCACCTCATGATTGGTGCGCAGATCCTTGACCATCTGGTACGGATGCAGCACATAGGAACGCATCTGGTTGCCCCAGGACGCGCCCTCGTTGGTCTTGAGCGCGTCCATCTGGGCGCGCTCCTCCTGGCGCTTGCGCTCGAGCAGCTTGGCCTGCAGCACGCGCATGGCCGAGATCTTGTTCTGCAGCTGCGACTTCTCGTTCTGGCAGGTCACGACGATGCCGGTGGGGATGTGGGTCAGGCGCACCGCGGAGTCGGTGGTGTTGACCGACTGGCCGCCGGGGCCCGAGGACCGGTACACGTCGACGCGCACGTCACCGTCGGGGATCTCGATGTGGTCGGTGGTCTCCACCACCGGCAGCACCTCGACCTCGGCGAAGGAGGTCTGGCGGCGGCCCTGGTTGTCGAACGGGCTGATCCGCACCAGGCGATGGGTGCCCATCTCGACCGAGAGGGTGCCGTAGGCGTAGGGCGACTTCACCGCGAAGGTGGCGCTCTTGATGCCCGCCTCCTCGGCGTAGGAGGTGTCGTAGACCTCCACGGAGTACTTGTGCCGCTCGGCCCAGCGGATGTACATGCGCATCAGCATCTGGGCCCAGTCCGCGGCGTCCACGCCACCGGCGCCGGAACGGATGTTGACCAGCGCGTCGCGCTTGTCGTACTCGCCGGAGAGCAGGGTGCGCACCTCCATGGCCTCGATGTCGACGCGCAGGCTGGCCCGCTCGGCGTCGGCGTCGGCGGTGGCCTCGGTGGCGGCCGCGCCCTCCTCGGCCTCGGCCAGCTCGTAGAGCACAGGGAGGTCTTCGAGGCGCTGGCGCAGGTCCTCCACGCGGCGCAGCTCACTCTGCGCGTGCGAGAGCTCGCTGGTCACCTGCTGGGCGTGGTCCTGGTTGTTCCACAACTCCGGATCGGCGGCCTGATGTTCGAGCTCGTCGATGCGACGGCGGAGCTCCTCGACATCGAGGACCGACTCGACCGTCTTGAGCGTGGTGTCGAGTTCGGCGAGATCGGCGATAACGTCAGGATGCACGATTCCCAAGGTTACCGGTCGCCTCCGACACGGTGAAACACCGCGCTCGGCGGCCCCACAACTGAACCCCGAGGTGCCCTTGGTGAGCTGATGCAGATGCACCCGCTCCCGCGGACTCAACCGCAACGTGTCGGCCAGCGCCGAGAGCACCGGCGGCGAAGGATGCCGATCACGCCCCTGCTCCAGCCGGATCAGATACTCCACGCTCACCCCGGCCAGCATGGCGACCTCGGCGCGGCGCAGGCCGGGGGTGCGTCGGCGGGGGCCGGTGGGCAGGCCGAGCTCGGCGGGGGAGACCGCTTCGCGGCGGGTCCGCAGGAACAGCCCGAGTTCGTTGTCGCTCACCTCGTCGACGGTACCGACGGGAACGGTGTTGAGAGTGGCCGTGTCACTACCACTCTCAGCGTGGTCTCCCTGCCAGGTTCGCCCGGCGGAACAGTGGGTGGCACCGGCCGATCGGGGCCGGTCACGACCCAGGAGGACAGCGTGTCCACACAGCCACTGAAGCTCGCGATCGTCATCGGCAGCGTCCGGGAGGGGCGGTTCGGTCCGGTGGTCGCGAACTGGTTCGCCCAGCAGGTCGACGATCGTTTCGACGTCGACGTCATCGATCCGGCCGACGCCGAGGTGCCCGCCGCGCTGCCCGCGGTCTCGCCCGCGCTCGAGCCCGACCCGGTCCGTCCGGCGGGCATGGCCGACCTCACCGCGCGCCTGGCGGCCGCCGACGCGTTCGTGATCGTCACCCCCGACTACAACCGCAGCTACCCGGCCGCGCTCAAGGCCGTCATCGACTGGCACTACACCCAGTGGGACGCCAAGACCATCGGCTTCGTCGGCTACAGCGGCGCCTCGGGCGGCCTGCTCGCCATCGAGCACCTGCGGCAGGTGTTCAACGAACTCAACGCGCACACCGTCCGTGACTATGTCTCGTTTCCGCGCTACTACCTGCTCTTCGACGAGGCCGGACAGCTGCGCGAGCCGGACGAGTCCGAGGCCGCCGCGCGCGCGATGCTCGACCAGCTGCACTGGTGGGCGAGCGCTCTGGTGGCGGCTCGGTCGTCGTCGGTCGCGGCCTGACCCGCGACGCGCGGGACCGCGTCGGGCCACACGGGCCCGCCGAATACACTGCCCGCGTGGCTGCCTACACCGCTGACCTGGACCTCGCCCTGCGCTTGGCCGACGAAGCCGACGCGATCTCGAAGGCGCGCTTCGGCGCCGTGGACCTGAAGGTCGACGCGAAACCGGATCTCACGCCCGTCTCCGATGCCGATCTGGCGGTGGAGCAGGTCGTTCGGCGGGTGCTCGGCACCGAACGTCCCGGTGACGCCGTGCTCGGCGAGGAGTTCGGTGGCGACGCCGAGTTCACCGGCAGGCAGTGGGTGGTCGACCCGATCGACGGCACCAAGAACTTCGTGCGCGGCGTCCCGGTGTGGGCGAGCCTGATCGCCCTGCTCGAGGACGGCGTCCCGGTGGTCGGTGTGGTGAGCGCGCCCGCGCTGGGCAGGCGCTGGTGGGCGGCGGCCGGGTCGGGAGCCTGGGTGCAGGTGCACCCGGGCGCGCCGCAGCCGCTGTCGGTCTCGGCGGTGGGCGCTCTCGGTGATGCCAGCCTGGCGTTCTCCAGCCTGTCCGGCTGGCACGAGCGTGGTCTGCGGGAGAAGTTCGTCGATCTCACCGACGAGGTCTGGCGGGTGCGCGGCTACGGCGATTTCTTCAACTACTGCCTGGTCGCCGAGGGCGCGGTGGACATCGCCGCCGAGCCGGAGGTCTCGCTGTGGGACCTGGCCGCCCTCGACATCCTGGTCCGCGAGGCGGGCGGCACGTTCACCTCCCTGGACGGGCGGCCCGGTCCGCACGGCGGCGACGCCGTGGCGAGCAACGGGCTGCTCCAGGCCGAGGTCCTGGACCGTTTGCGCGGCTGAATCGGAGTTGTCCACAGGTGGACAACTTCCGGTCAGGGCCCTGATCCGGGCCCTCGGCCGGGCTGCGGGCCCGCCGCTCGCTCGTAGGATGGCCCGGTGAGCAATTCCGGCGCCACAGCCCCCGACATCGACGACTTCCCGCCCGAGGACTACCCGCCCGACGACGCCTACGCGTCCGCCGGTGGTTACGTCTCCGAGCACGACTTCGACGACACCGGCGGCTTCCACTTCGACGATCTCGCCCCGGCCGGTCCCGCCAGGGCGGCAGCTCCCGGCCGCCCCGAGACGGCCGAGGAAGTGCTGCGCCGGGTCTTCGGCTACGACAGCTTCCGCGGCGACCAGGCCGCCATCGTCGAGCAGGTCGTCGGCGGGGGCGACGCGCTGGTCCTCATGCCGACCGGTGGCGGTAAATCGCTGTGCTACCAGGTGCCCTCGCTGGTGCGCCCGGGTGTCGGCGTGGTCGTCTCGCCGCTGATCGCGCTCATGCAGGACCAGGTCGACGCGCTCAGCGCCCTCGGCGTCCGCGCCGGATTCCTCAACTCCACCCAGTCGCCGGATCAGCGCCGCACGGTGGAGGCCCAGTTCGTCGCCGGTGACCTCGACCTGCTCTATCTCGCGCCGGAACGACTGCGTCTGGACTCAACGCTGCGGCTGCTCGATCGCGGCACGGTGGCGCTGTTCGCCATCGACGAGGCCCACTGCGTCTCGCAGTGGGGTCACGATTTCCGGCCCGACTACCTGGCGCTGTCGCTGCTGCACGAGCGTTGGCCCGATGTCCCGCGCATCGCCCTCACCGCGACCGCCACCGAGAAGACCGCCGCCGAGATCGTCGAGCGCCTCGATCTCGGTGCGGCGAAACAGTTCGTCGCCAGCTTCGACCGGCCCAATATCCAGTACCGGATCGAGAGCAAGAACCGCGCCGACCGTCAGCTGCTCGACTTCATCCGCACCGAGCATGCGGGTGACGCGGGCATCGTCTACTGCCTGTCGCGCAATTCGGTCGAGAAGACCGCGGCCATGCTCACCGAGAACGGTGTGCGCGCGGTGCCGTATCACGCGGGCCTGGACAACCGCACCCGCGCCGAGAACCAGGCCAGGTTCCTGCGTGAGGACGGCCTGGTCGTGGTCGCCACGATCGCCTTCGGCATGGGCATCGACAAACCCGACGTGCGCTTCGTCGCCCATCTCGACCTGCCCAAATCCGTCGAGGGCTACTACCAGGAGACCGGCCGCGCGGGCCGCGACGGTCTGCCGTCGACGGCCTGGATGGTCTACGGCCTGGCCGATGTCGTCCAGCAGCGCAAGATGATCGACTCCAGCGAGGGCGACGCCGCGCACCGGCGTCAGCTGCAACTGCACCTCGACGCCATGCTCGCGCTGTGCGAGACGGTGGGCTGTCGCCGCGTGCGGCTGCTGAACTACTTCGGCCAGCCCGGCGCCGCGTGCGGCAACTGCGATGTGTGTCTGAACCCGCCGCAGACCTGGGACGGCACCGTCCCCGCGCAGAAGCTGCTGTCGACGGTGCTGCGGCTCAAACGCGAACGCGGCCAGGCCTTCGGCGCGGGCCACCTCATCGACATCCTGCTCGGCAAGACCAACCCGAAGATCACCCAGCACCGGCACAACGAGCTGTCGGTCTTCGGCATCGGCACCGACCTGCGCGACACCGAGTGGCGCGGTGTGGTCCGGCAGCTGCTGGCCGGTGGGCTGCTGGCCGTGCAGGGCGAGTACGGCGTGCTGGCCCTCACCGACGCGAGCAACGAGGTGCTCTTCGAGGGCAAACAGGTGCCGATGCGGCGCGAACCCGAACGCGCGGCCAAGCCAGCCAGGGCCGCCAAGACGGCCAAGGCCGTCGTCGACCTGCCCGCCGCCGACGTTCCGCTGTTCGAGCGCCTGCGCGCCTGGCGCGCGGCCACCGCCAAGGAACAGGGTGTGCCCGCCTACGTGGTGTTCCACGACGCCACCCTGCGTGAGATCGCGGCCCGCAAGCCCGCCGATCTGGCCGCGCTGGGCACCGTCGCGGGTGTGGGCGAGAACAAACTGGCCCGCTACGGCGAGGGGGTGTTGTCCACACTCCACGAGGAATAGCCCGTCGACCGGCGCATCGCGCGTTACTGTCGAGGAATGGCAGACGGTGACGGAGCCGACGAGGACACCTCCGGTGGCGCGGGCGGGGCGGCCGAAGCCCCACCGCCACCCGCGCCGCGCCGCGTGACCGACCCGGTCGTCGCGCCCGTCCTGCTCGGCAATCGCCACCCGGTGATCCATCGGGGCCGACCGCGCTGGACCACCGTCGGCCTGATCCTGCTGTTCACCGCCGCGCTGATCCTCTACCTGGCGCTGCGCCCCGGCGGCTGATCACGCCATGGAATAAAGCGCTGGCGCCGTCACTTAGAGTTGACCGTTATGAAGGAGAAAGGCCGGAAGGTCATCGCGACCAACCGCCGCGCGCGGCACAACTACACGATCCTCGACACCTATGAGGCGGGGATCGCGCTGGTCGGCACCGAGGTGAAGAGCCTGCGCGAAGGCAAAGCCTCCCTCGTCGACGCCTTCGCGACCGTCGACAACGGGGAGGTCTGGCTGCGCGGCCTGCACATCCCGGAGTTCAGCCACGGCACCTGGACCAACCACTCGCCGCGGCGCACCCGCAAGCTGCTGCTGCACAAGCGCGAGATCGAGCACCTGGTCGGCAAGTCCAGGGAGGGCAACCAGACGCTGGTGCCGCTGTCGATGTACTTCTCCGACGGCAAGGTCAAGGTGGAGCTCGCACTCGCCAAGGGCAAGCAGGATTACGACAAGCGCCAGGATCTGGCTCGCCGACAGGCCGAGCGTGAGGTCACCCGCGAGATCGGTCGACGGGTCAAAGGCATGCGTTGATCTCCGTCGCGCTCGCCCTAATCGCGGCGGCGGGCTACGGAGTCAGCGACTTCTTCGGCGGCATCGCCGCCCGACGGGTCACCGCGTTGCGCGTGGTCGTGGTGTCGTATCCGTTCTCGGTGCTGCTGGTCCTGGTGATCGCGCCGCTGGTCGGCGGGCACGCGGACGCGGCCTCGGTCTTCTGGGGTCTGGCCGCCGGGGTGGCCAGTGGGCTGGCGGTGTGGTGGTTCTACGCCGCCCTGGCGGACGGGCCCATGTCGGTGGTGTCGCCGGTGACGGCGGTGCTCGTCGCCGGGATCCCGGTGATCGCCGGGTTCTTCCTGGGCGAGCGCCCCGGCCCGCTAGCGGTGGCCGGGATCGCGCTCGCGCTGGTGGCGGTCGTGCTGGTCAGCCGGGAGGCGCCCGACGAGACCACCGAGGAGATCATCGGCGGTCGCGAACTGCGCTTCTCCCGTCGCGTCGCCCTGCTGACGGTCGGTTCCGGCGCCGCGTTCGGCTTCGCCTTCTTCTTCCTGCACGAGACCAGCCCGGAGGCGGGCCTGTGGCCGCTGCTCGCCCAGCGCGTGGCCGCCACGGTCGTGGTGTGGACCTCCGCGCTGGCCGCCGGGGAGTTCGGCGGCCTGCACGGCGAACCGCTGCGCCTGGCGCTGGCCGTCGGCGTGCTCGACGTGATCGCCAACGCCGCCCTGCTCTACGCCTTCCACGGCTCGATGCTGTCGGTGGTCAGCGTGATCGGCTCGCTCTACCCGGCCGCCACCGTGCTGCTGGCCATGGTGCTGCTCGGCGAGCGGATCGGCGGCTGGCAGAAGGTGGGGATGGGCCTCGCGCTCGCGGCGGTCGGGATGATCGCCGCGAACTAGAGCCGCGTGCAGGGCTCGTGGATCCCCAGCTTGCCCAGCGTGGTGCCCTGATATCCGGTGCTGATCGCCCGCGCGCCCATCGGCGCGGACTTGTCCGGTTCGAACACCACCGACCACTCCGCCGACAGATCCGGCGCGCTGGCCCCCGTCGGGTGCACCACCACCATGCCCTCGCCGTCGGGTTTCAGGTCGGTGACCGTGCGCCGCAGCCCGGGCCGGGTCAGCTCACCGGCCTCGGCGGCCGCGATGAGCAGGGCCTTGAGCGGATAGGAGATCGCCCAGCCCAGCGAGTAGCCGAAATTGGCCGGTTCGCGATCGACCGCCGCGCGCGCGTGCTGGGCGCCGAGGCTGTCGCCCGCCCACCCGTCGACCGGGGTCGTGTAGTTGAACAGCGCGGTGAGCGCGGGCGCGGCGGGCGTCTGCAGCAGCGCCGCGTTCCAGGTGGGCAGCGAGCCCAGGAAACGACCGGTGAATCCGGACTGCACCAGCTTGCCCACGATCTCCGCGGTCTCACCCGGTCCGGTGGCCAGCATGACCAGATCCGGTGAGGCCGCCAGCACCTCCTCCACCGGCCCGTCCTGATTGCCCACCTCACCGTTGGGCCCGGTCTCGATCATGTCGACGATGGTGGCGCCGTTGGCGACCGCCCACTTCATCGCGCCCGCGGCGTAGTCGCCACCCCAGTTCCCGCGATAGGCCACGATGGCGATATCGCGCGGGTTGTAATGGTTCTCGGCGAACCAATCCAGGCCCATCACGGCCTCGGTGCAGTACGAATAGCCCGCGCTGAGCACCAGATTGCGGTCCGCGCTGCGATAGTTCCAGCCCGACCACTGGGTGGCGGCCACGCTCACCATGTCGTCGGCGTCCATCTGGTTGAGCAGCGCGATCGACTGCCCGGTCCCCAGGCTCTGCGCCAACGCGAGCACATGCGGCTCGATCTCCTGATACGCCGTGCGATGGGTGCGCGGGTCGAAGGAGGTGTTGCGGGCGTAGGTGGTGATGTCGACGTCGTAGCCGCCGATCCCACCCGACTTGTTCACCTGGTTCCAGAACGCCAGCTGGCCCTCGTTCATCGAGATACCCAGCGGCGCGAACGGCCCGCCGCCGAGATCGGAGAGCACGCCGAGATAGATGCACCCCCGGTCCTTGTGCTCGGAGCCGGGACACGGCTCACTCGTCACACCCGGTCCATAGTTCTGCGCACCCGTCGAGCAGGCCGCCACGGCCGACACGAGCGCGGCCACGACCGGGATCACCACGGCACGGCGCAGTGCCCGCGGTTTGGTGAATGCCATCAGGTAACTCCTAGTTCCAGTCGCCCAGAGGATCTCGCTGTCCCAGTGCGGCCGAACGAGAACAGTACCCGCCTCCACCGGCCCGGCCACCCGGATTGACCCAGCCGGATTGGCGATGTTCGCTACCCGGTGACCGAGCCGACACCGCCCACTGGCACAAATAAGGGGAAGAAACGTCGCGGCGGGAGTGTTAACATGACTAGCCCGCACGGTGCGGGCACGTACGGGGCTGAACGGTTTCGACTGCGTACGTTGATTCAGGGGAAGCGTGTCGGTGCAGGCAAGAGACCACCGTAAGCGTCGTTGCAACCAATTAAGCGCCGATTCCAATCAGCGCGAGTACGCCCTCGCTGCCTAAGTAGCAGGTCGTCTCTGTCAGACCGGGTTCGTCTCTCGACCCGGACCCTGGCATCAGCTAGAGAGACTCACCGTCCGGCCCGGTCGCGGGGTCGGGTGGAAAATCAAACAGTGACTGGGATCGTCATCCGAGCTTGTTCGCGAGACCCGGAGATCCAAGTAGAGACCTAGCGAACTGCACACGGAGAAGCCCTGAAGACGCGGCGGAGGACCCGGGTTCGATTCCCGGCAGCTCCACTCGAGGCCCCTCACCTGACACGCAGGTGAGGGGCTTTTTCGTGGGTCAGAGACGGGCGCCCTTCTCCAGGTTGCACCTGCGGCACAGGATCTGGAGGTTGTTCACGCTGGTCGCGCCGCCGCGGCTGAGCGGGATGACGTGGTCGAACTCCAGGTAGTGGGTGTCGGCGCACTGGCAGCACTTCCCGCCGTCGCGCTGCCACACTTCGGATTTCACGTTCGGCGGGATCGACCGGGTGTCGCGCTGGCCCGGTGCGAGCACGAGTCGTTTCGAGACGCGCAGTGCGCCTTCGAGTACCGCCGCGACGTACTCGGGGTCGGGGACGCTGTAGGTGCCGCCGCCGCGCGCGGTGGTCGCCGAGATGATGACGTTGCCGTATTCGCTCGTCACCGACACGATCCTGGCCCAGGGCAGTTCGCTGCCCGCCGCCGCGCCGACGAACCGCAGCTTCTTGCTGCTGCCAACCAACCTGCCGTTCGTGTGCTTCGGCCCGCTGGCCAGGTACTTGGTGTGGGTCGCGTTGACGTCGATGTAGAGCGTCTCGTCGGAGTCCAGGTGCAGGTCCTCGCGTCGGATGCGGGGGAGATCACCGGCCCGGACCTGGGTGAGCGAGCGGCCGCGCAGCATGCGCTGGCGGAGCTGGTCGATGTGTCGGCGGGCGACGGACAGATCGACGGCCGCCTCGAGATCCTGGATGGCCCGTTCGAAGCCGCTGAGCTCGGATTCCTCGATCTCGTCGTCGGCGAACGCGAAAGTCACCAGCCGCTCCAGATAGGCGACGGCGAGCGGCCGCAATGTCTCCCGGCCGCTCTCGTCGTCGATCCGCTGGAAGCGCAGACCCGTCCAGAGGTCGTCCCACCCGCTGCCCTGCGGACCGGAGGTCGTAAGCACCTGCCACGCGTGGGTCCGCCACATCGCGAGGAACCGGTTGACGTCGCCTTCACACCACCGACAGGGCGGCGGGCTACCGAACCGGGGCACACGCTTGTCCCGGCCGCAGCGCTCGCAGATCGCGGGGTCCGCCGGAAAGATCTGCTGGAAGTCCTCGGTCCACGCCGAGCCGTTCCACCACCGGAGTCGCCCGGTCTGTCCCGACTCCGGGTACCAGCCAGGTGCCATCCGAGCCGCAGCCGCAGCCGCAGCCGCAGTCGCAGTCGCAGCAGGACCCAGGGGCGGGGCCGGAGCAGCGATCGGGGGAGGCGGCGGAGCCGGGGCCGGGGGCGGCGGGACATGATCGGCCAGTGCGGAACCCTCCGGCGAATCGTCGACCGACACCCCGAACTCCTCGGCGAGCCCCCGCAGCCCACTGGCCCACCCCTGCCCGACCGACCGGAACTTCCACAGCCCGTTGCGTCGATAGAACTCCCCGAGCATCATGGCCGTCACCGCGTCGGGCTGGTCGACATCGAACGAGATCAGCGTCTCGCTGCCGTCCTTCACGGTCAATGTCAGGTCGGTGACGTCGCTGAACGATTTCTCCTCGACCGAACTCGAGATGACGATGCGGGAGACCGCCGGTTCGACGGTGGTGAGCGACACCGCGAGCACCGCCCGACCCGCCCGCGACTCGGTGAGCGCCACCGCGCCGGAGGGATGGCGAGCCGCGTTGTAGAAGACGAAATCCTCGTCGGTGCGTATCTTCCCGGTCTCGGCCAGCAGTAGTGCCTGGGGGTCGACCTCGTGCTGCGATTTCCACGTCAACACCACTGTCACTGCGGGGGAAGCGACCGCAGCGTTCTCACCTCTGGAGAGCTTCACGCCTGCACACCGTCGGCATGCGAGGTTCCGTTACACATCCGGCGTGGCGCAGCTCGGCGAGTTCTATTTCACCGCAAGGGATTTCGCCCACCAAGCCGTAGGTGGCCGGTCCGGGAAGATTGTGCGGGAACGTCCGGGAAAACCGGTCCGAGCAGCGACGATGGTGAATCTGTGCCGCCTTGGCCCACTGTGCACACCCCCTCGGTAGGATCCAGCCAGGCGGGGTAGGGCCGGAGGGAAATGTTGTGATCGAGGTGTGGGGTACGCGGGTGGCCGTCCGGTACGGGGACGGGCGGCTGGTGACTACGCCGCTGCGGGCCGACAACGAGGTGGGCCTCGATGTCTCGGTCGCGGAGCTGGCCAGGGTCGCGTTGGCGACCACCGAGGACGGGCTGCTCGCGCTGTTGCTGTTCTTCCGCTCGGCCGACCATGTGGTCAACGGGGTGCCCACCGAACGGCAGCCGGTGCCGGTGTTCCTCGAGACCGGGGTGCGCGCGCAGGCGCAGGTGCTGGTCCGCGCGGTCGAACGGGACCTGATCGGTCTGCGGCGGATGTTCCCGCCCCGGCCGAATCTGGTGCCCCCGCAACTGGTTCCCGGTCCCGACGGCCCGCAGCGCCCCGATGTGACGGCGGCCGCGGGCCGCATGCGTTATGTGGGCAATTCGCTGCCGGAGATCGCGCTGCTGCACGGCTGCGCGCGGGCCGACGAGTACGTGCTCGAGATCGCGCAGGCCGGACACGAGGGGGTGCCGGGTCTGGTAGCCGTCAGCACCCTGCGGCTGCTGTTCCTGTCGACCTGGGCGGTCTACGAGTTCCCGGTCGCGGTCGTCACCGGCTCGAAGATCCTGACGCCGCCGGGAAAGGTTGCCACCCTGCGGGTTTCGGGCGCCGGAGCCGAGCTGGACTTCCTGGATTGGGATCCGGTCGATTTCGTCCGGGTCGCCGAGGCGCTGCGCCTGGCCTGCGAGATCGAGCACGCCGACGGCTCGATCGCCCAGTCGCTGCCGTCCTCGGCGGACCTGTTCGACGAATGGCAGCTGCTGGTGGAGCGTCGCAAACTCGGCATGGTCGAGGACGATCCGTTCCGCCGTCGGGCGGTCGGGATCATGCTGGCGATGCCGGGCTGAACACCGGCGCGCCCCGGTGCAGCGCCACCCGCCGCCACGGGCTCGACGGTCGCAGGTGCAGTCCGGCGATCATCCGGCTGCGTTCGGCCACTTGCCTTTTCGCGGCCGAGAGGTCCTGGGTGGCGGCCCAGAAGATGGCTCCGGTGAGGAAGCCGTCGCCGAACTGACGCCAGTTGCGGTAGTGCTGCCTGGCCCGGTCCAGGCCGGTCAGCATGTGTTCCCAGGCTTCGTCCTCGGTGAGGTAACCGGCGGTACACGCCGCCCGGGCGATGAACACCAGCCGGGCCAGGTCCCAGGCGGTGGCGTCGGTCTGCAACGGGCTCGGCAGGCTGTCGGTGATGCCGAGTTTGATGGCCTGCAGCCAGGCGTCGTAGTCGCGGTCGATACCCGCCGGACCCCGGTAGCCACGGAAACCCGAGAGCGTGTGCAGGAATTCGCGGTGCTCGTCGGCCAGACCGGTGCGATCCACGCGCCCGTTGTCGCCCGCCGCGGCCACGGCCAGCGGGTGCACGAGTTCGAACAGTGGCGCGTGCATGCCCGCCAGCAGCCTGCGGACGGTGTCGCGGGCATCCTCGGCGTTGTCCACACCCCACGATTCGTGCAGGCCCTCGATGGCGGTCTCGCGCCGGGTGACGGTGCTGTCTGGCTCCTCGGGCAGAAAGGCGACGCCGTCGCAGTGCGCGCCCCAACTGCGCCCGTAGTAGGCGCCCACCGCGAGCGCGGTGATCCGGTTGTCGTCGATCGCCGCGCCCGACCACACGTCGGGCTCGGTGTCGATGTCGGACCCGGGAAAACTCGCGATCCGCGGCGCCCCACCGCGCACCGATGCCGCTGATTGCATGGAGCCCACCCCTCCGCCGAACGGAATGCTGTCGCCGCCAGATGCTACCGACCGCTACCCGGCCGCCCGTGGCGCGTACATGATGATGCCCACCCCGGCCAGGCACACCAGCGCCCCGACGACATCCCACCGATCCGGTCGGAACCCGTCCAACGCCATCGCCCACAGCAGCGACCCCGCCACGAAAACCCCACCGTAAGCGGCCAGAATCCGCCCGAAATGGGCGTCCGGCTGCAGGGTCGCCACGAACCCGTACACCCCCAACGCCACCACCCCGGCCCCGATCCACACCGTCCCGCGCTGCTCCCGCACCCCCTGCCAGATCAACCAGGCTCCACCGATCTCGGCGACAGCCGCCAGCACGAACAACAACGCCGAACGCAGGACGGTCATACGGGGACCCTATGCCGGACCGGGACGTGTCGGTGGGCAGGGCTACCGTCGGGTGATGACCGAGTACCGGGAGCGCGCGGCACGGATCGACCGGGCCGTAGTGTGGACGCGCGGTGTCGGCGCGTCGGCCGGGCAGGTGACGGTGTTTCCCGACGGGTGTATGGATCTGATCTGGACCGAGGGCGCGTTGACGGTGGCCGGGCCCGACAGCCGGGCCTTTCTCGCACCCGCGGCGCGCGCCGGGGAGTTCGTCGGGATCCGGTTCGCGCCGGGAGGCGCGCCCGCGCTGCTGGGGGTGCCCGCGGTGGAACTGCTGAATCAACGCGTCGACCTGGCTGATCTGCTTCCCGCGCGGACGGTCCGGACACTTGTCGACACGATCGACAACGCGCCCGACCGCGCGGCGGCGCTGGAGACCGTCGCCGCGCGCTTGGCGGACGGAAAGGCGCGGGCCGATCCGGTGCTCACCGCCGTCGCCGACACCCTCGCCACGGGCGCGACGGTGGCGGAGACGGCCGTCCTGACCGGGCTCTCGGCACGGATGCTGCACCGACGGAGCCTGGTGGCGTTCGGGTACGGGCCCAAGATGTTGGCCCGAATTCTCCGATTCCAGCGGGCGCTCGCCGCCGTACGCGCCGGAATCCCGGCCGCCGAAACCGCCGCGGTGACCGGGTTCGCCGATCAGGCCCATCTGTCGCGAGAGTTCCGTGACCTGGCCGGATGCTCGGTTCGGGCGCTGGCACCGCCGTAATCGGTCGCACCGTGCCCGGAAAGTCTCATTCGGCAACGACCCGGGGGAAAGTTATGCTCACAGAGCACGCCCCGTCGCTTGTGCCAGGCAAGTCCGAAACACGACGAGAGGATGTGACCCGAATGATCGACGAATCCGTGTACTCCACGCTCCGTATCGAGGCCGAACGAGACGAAGTCCGTCGACTTGTCGTCGGTGCCGTCGTCGTCCGCCACCACCGGGTGCTCATCCTCCGCCGCCGACGATCCGACGCGCTGGGCGGCCGCTGGGAACTACCGAGCGGGGTCGTGGAACCCGGCGAGGCCCTCGACGACGCGGTGGCCCGCGAGGTCGCCGAGGAGACCGGACTCGAGGTCACCGGGGTCACCGACTACCTGGGCGAATTCGACTACCTGTCCAGTACTGGCGCGCGGACCAGGCAGTTCACCTTCGTCGTCGACGTCGCCGCGACCGGACCGGTGCGCCTGACCGAGCACGACACCCACCTGTGGACCAGGCTGACCGGGGAACCGCCGGTCAGCGACGAGGTCCGCGAGATCCTGGGCCGGTACCAGCGACGGCAGCGCGATCCGAGCGGCTGGTCGGCCTACTCGCTGGGCAACGGGGCGTAGAGGTCGATGCCCTGGCCGTCGGGGTCGGCGAGCGAGGCATAGCGCTGACCCCAGAAGGCGTCCCAGGGTTCCAGTTCGCCGTGATAGCCGTCGGCGACGAGCTCAGCCCACAGTTTGTCCACCTCGGCAGGGTCGGCGCAGCGGAACGCGATTCCGCTGCGGCCGGACCCGGTGGGCGGCTGCCAGCCCGGGGAGAAGGAGGCGATCACCGCCTCGGTGTCCAAGGCCAGGCGCAGGCCGCCGCCGAGCGGGGCCTCGGTGTGGGCCTCGGTCTCCGCGCCTTCGGGGAACGCGAGGCCGAGCTTGCGATAGAAGGTCACCGAGGCGGCCATGTCGGAGACGACGAGCGAGATCACATCCAGCTGTGGAGTCATATCCGCAGCGTAGGCGAGGGATCGGTGGTCGTCTTGAACGAATCGGACACTCAGCGGGTGGGCGCGGGCACCAGTTCGGCGATGAGGTTGCCGATCAGGATGCGCAGGTGGTCGCGGATGCCGCGCACCACTTCGATGGGTTGCCCGGCCGGGTCGGCGAGGACCCAGTCGCGGTAGCTGATCCCGGGGAAGTACGGGCACACCTCGCCGCACCCCATCGTCACCACCACATCCGAGACGCCGACGGCGTCGTCGGTGAGCGCCTTGGGTCGTTCGCCCGCGATGTCGATGCCGATCTCGGCCATGGCCGCCACGGCGACCGGGTGCGGCGCGTCGGCCGGTTCGCTGCCCGCGGTACGCACCTCGATGCGGTCCCCGGCCATCGCGCGCAGCAATCCCGCCGCCATCTGTGACCGACCCGCGTTCTGGACGCAGACGAACAACACGCGGGGTGTGTGGGCCATGGTCGCCCTTTCGGCGCAGGAGCGAAGTGCTTGTGGCACTTCAGATATACCCGCGCCGACAGGCCGGAACAACCGGTACCGGGGGAATCAGTCCAGCGGACCCAGCACCCGGCGCACGTAGTCGTTGGCGAACACCCCGGTCGGGTCGAGGCGACGGCGCACCGCGGTGAACCGGTCCCAGTCGGGGTAGCGCGGACGCAGGGTCTCAGCGGTCTGGTAGTGCCGTTTGCCCCAGTGCGGCCTGCCGCCGTAGGTGTCGAAAACCGCTTCGCAGGCACGGAAATACGGGTCCCACACCATGCCCTCGTACTGGTGCACCGCGATGTAGCAGGTGTCGCGCCCGCCCGCGGGGGACAGGAACGCGTCGTCGGGGGCCACCCAGCGCACCTCGATCGGCATGGGGGTGTCGAAGCGCTTGGCGAGCTCGACGATCTCGCGGACCGCCGCCACCGAATGCTGCCGGGGCACGGCGTATTCCATCTCGTTGAACCGCACCAGGCGCGGGGTGGCGAAGACGCGGTAGGAGCGATCGATCTGCCGGTTGTTGCTGCCCGCGAACGCGGCCAGTCGGTGGATGGTGGGGATGGCGGCCGGAATCCGCCTGCCCACCTTGCACATCCCGTCGTAGAGGTGGTTGGCGAGCAGGATGTCGTTGAGCCACTCGGTGATCCGGCCGCGCGGCTGCTCGACGGCGTCGGTGCGGTTGAGGGCCTTGGTCATCGCCACCGGGCTGTGCGGGAAGGCGAAGAACTCGAAGTGGTCGTTGCCGTCGACGTAGCTGTCCAGATCGGCGAGCACCTCGTCGAGCGGGACCGGCCGTTCGACGTTGTCGAGCACGAAGGAGGGCTCGAGCTGCAGCGTCGTGGCGGTGACGACGCCGAGCGCGCCGATGCTGACCCGCGCGGCCTTCCAGCCGTCCGGATCGGTCTGCTCGTTGAGCTCCACCCGGCTGCCGTCGGCCAGCATGACCTCCACCGAGTGCAGCGCCGCGGAGATGTTCTGCAGTTTCGCGCCGGTGCCGTGGGTGGCGGTCGCGGTGGCTCCCGCGATGGTCTGGGTGTCGATATCGCCCAGGTTGGGGAACGCCAGTCCGTGCTCGTGCAGCAGCGGGCTGGCCGCGTTGAGCGTGAGCCCCGCCTCCACGCGGACCCGGCCGGTCGCGGTGTCGACGTCGAGCACCCGGTTCAGTTTGCCCAGGTCGAGCAGGGTGCCATCGGTGAGCACCGCGTCGGTGAACGAATGACCCGACCCCGCGACCCGCACGGTGCGTCCCGCGTCGGCCGACGCGGTGACGATCTCGGCCAGTTCTTCGACGCCGCGGGGCGCGGCGACGACGGCGGGTGTGCAGCGCTGCTCGCCCGCCCAGTTCACCCAGGTGCTCTTGGTCATGTGTCCAAGAGTAAGGGATGAAGTGTGACGCGCGCTACTGGTCGGCCCGGGTGGCAACCGACCGGCGATCCGGGGCGTGCTGGTGAAATCGGTTCAGCGGCGGCGGCCGATGCAGCCCGCGGCCTTGGCCTGCTCGACTTCCTCGTCGGTGAGCGGGTCGACGAGCAGCGGGCGGCGGGGGACGGCGTCGCTGCGTACACCGTTGAGGGTGACAGCCATATAGCGCTGCCACACTTCGGAATTCACCGGACCCGCGAACTCGGCGAACGCGTTGACCATGTGGATCAGGGCGAAGAAGTCCGAGGTGGTGATGTCGGCGTGCACGGCACCCGCCTCACGGGCGCGCTCGACGATCGCGGTCACCGATGGGCGGATGCGGTCGCGCAGTTCGGCGAAGCGCGCCGGATCTTCCTCGAGTTCGAGCATCACCTCGCCGAAGCCGCGATTGGCCGCGAGGTGGCGGCAGGCGTTCTCGAAGAACTCCACCAGGCCGAGCCAGGCGTCGGGATTGTCGAGCGCGGCCTCGGCGGCCTCGGCGAAGTCGACCAGGTGCTGGTCGAAGACCTCGGTGATGAGCTCTTTCTTGTTCGCGAAGCGGCGATAGACCGTGCCGACGCCGACACCGGCGCGTTCGGCGACGTCGTCGAGGGTGATCTCGAGACCGTGGTCGGCGAACAGTTCGCGGGCGGCCGCGACGATCCGCTGCTGATTGCGCACGGCGTCGGCGCGCAGGCGGCGGGGTGGTGCTGGGGTCGTCGTGGCGTGATTCACAGGTGCATCCTAGCAATCCGGGGATTAAGTGGAGGTGGTTTCTCCGTTAATCTGGTAGCTTCAGTGAAGCGGAGGCGGTATCTCCAATTATGCCACCGGAAACACACCAGACGACGCACAAGGGGAGTTATGACCACCACACTCGACACCGGGACCAAGCGTCCCGCGGACGCGGGCACGAGCCGCCGGGGTTCGCACGCCCTGCGCTGGTGGGTGCTCGCCGTCCTCGGCATCGCCCAGCTCATGGTCGTGCTGGACGCGACGATCGTGAACATCGCCCTGCCCGCCGCCCAGGCCGACCTCGGCTTCGGCGACGGTGACCGGCAGTGGGTCATCACCGGCTACGCGCTGGCCTTCGGCAGCCTGCTGCTGCTCGGTGGTCGGCTCAGTGACCTGTTCGGCCGCCGCAACACCTTCATCGTCGGCCTGATCGGCTTCGCGGCCGCCTCGGCCATCGGCGGTGCCGCGAGCAGCTTCGAGATGCTCGTCGCCGCCCGCGTCGGCCAGGGTGTGTTCGGCGCGCTGCTCGCGCCCGCCGCGCTCTCGCTGCTGACGGTCACCTTCACCGAACCCAAGGAACGCGCCAAGGCCTTCGGCATCTTCGGTGCCGTCGCCGGTGCCGGTGGCGCGATCGGCCTGCTGCTCGGTGGCGCGCTCACCGAATGGGCCTCGTGGCGGTGGGCGATGTACGTCAACCTGATCTTCGCCGCCGTGGCGCTGGTCGGTGCCGTGCTACTGCTGGCCAAGCACACCGCGACCACCCGTCCCAAGCTGGACTGGCCCGGCACGATCGCCGTCACCGCCGCGCTGTTCGGCATCGTCTACGGCTTCTCGCACGCCGAGTCGCACGGCTGGAGCGATCCGACCACGCTGGCCTTCCTGATCGGTGGCGCCGTGCTGCTCGCGGTGTTCGTGTGGATCGAGACCCGCGTCGCGCATCCGCTGCTGCCGCTGCGCATCGTGGCCGACCGCACCCGTGGCGCGTCCTACCTGACCGTGTTCACCATGGGCATCGGGATGTTCGCGATCTTCCTGTTCCTCACCTTCTACATGCAGCTGACCCTGGAATACACCCCGATCGTCACCGGTCTGGCGTTCCTGCCGATGGTCGCGGGCATGGTGGCCTCCTCGACCACCGCGCCCTCGCTGCTGCTGCCCAAGGTCGGCCCGAAGATCGTCATCAGCGGTGGTTTCCTGGTCGCGGCCGTCGGCATGATCTGGCTGACCCGCATCGGCCTGGACACCAGCTACGCCACCCACATCCTGCCCGCCCTGATCCTGCTGGGCCTCGGCCTGGGTGCCGCGATGTCGGTCGCCTTCCAGGGCGCCACGGCGGGTGTGCACCACGAGGACGCCGGTGTCGCCTCGGCGATGGTCAACACCAGCCAGCAGGTCGGTGGCTCGATCGGCACCGCGTTGCTGAGCACCATCGCGGCCTCGGCGATGACCGACTACGTGTCCTCGCATCAGCCCGGCCCGCTCACCCTGGCGCAGGGCGCGATCGAGAGCTACACCACCAGTTTCTGGTGGGGCGCGGCCACATTCGTGCTCGGCGCGATCGTGATCGCCGTGCTCATGCCGAACACGGTGCCCGCCCCGGCCGAGGGCGAGCCGGTGCTGGCGCACTGATCGACGCGACGAGAACCGAAGGCCCGGACCGGATAACGGTTCGGGCCTTCGGCCTGTGCGCGGTTTGCCCGGTATTCGCTGTATCGCGGACGCGCCGCGACGGTGCCAGCCGAGGCGGACGCGGCGGATGTCGGTGGCTGTCGATACCATGAGCAACGACCATCAGCGGATCGGACGCGGCCTCGGCCGCTCGATCCGCGGTGCCCGGCCACGATCGCGACCCGCTGGGCGAGGCCGTATCGCACGGACGACGTGAACGCGACGGAAGGGGGCCGGGAGATGAGCGTTGCGCTCGGATCCGTCGGCGGCATGCTCGGGGCACCGGCCCGCGACCGAGGGGTGCCCGCGCGTCGCGAAACCACCCCGCCGCCGGGTGGGTCGGCGGTTACCATTGTCGATCCGGCGTCGCCGGGTGGTCCGACCGGCGCGAGCGCGGGCGCATGATCCTCATGACCAGCCGCGCGCAGCCGACACGAAAGGGTACTTCTGCCATGGCCCACGATCGCGCCGGACGGCCCGCCCGCCCGACCGACCTGGTGGACGTCGCCCACCTGGTCACCGCGTACTACAGCCGCGTTCCCGATCCGGCCGAACCGGGCCAGCGGGTCGTCTTCGGTACCTCCGGCCACCGCGGCTCCAGCGTGGACTGCGCGTTCAACGAAGCGCACATCATGGCTATCACCCAGGCGATCGTGGAATACCGCGCCACCCGAGGGATCACCGGTCCGGTCTATCTCGCGCGCGACACCCACGCCCTGTCCGAACCCGCCTGGACCACCGCGCTCGAGGTCCTCGCCGGGAACGATGTCACCGCGGTGATCGACGCCCGCGGCCGCTACACGCCCACCCCCGCGCTGAGTCACGCTGTGTTGCGGCACAACCGGGGCGGCACCAAGCACCAGGCCGACGGCATCGTCGTCACGCCCTCGCACAACCCGCCCGGCGACGGCGGCTTCAAATACAACCCCCCGCACGGCGGTCCGGCCGACACCAAGGCCACCGACGCCATCGCCGCGCGCGCCAACGAGCTGCTGCGCGGCGGCCTCGCCGAGGTCCGTCGGGTGCCGCTCGACCAGGCGCTGAACACCCATGTGCAGCGCTACGACTACCTCGACCACTACGTCGCCGATCTGCCGAATGCCCTGAACCTGGACGCGATCCGCGGTGCGGGCATCCGCCTGGGCGCCGACCCGATGGGCGGCGCGAGCGTGGACTACTGGGAGGAGATCGGACAGCGCTTCGATCTCGAACTCGAGGTCGTCAACCCGTTCGTCGACCCCACCTGGCGCTTCATGACCCTCGACAGCGACGGTCAGATCCGGATGGACCCGTCCTCGCGCCACGCCATGGCCGCGCTGGTCGGCATCAAGGACGACTACGACATCTCCACCGGCAACGACGCCGACGCCGACCGCCACGGCATCGTCACGCCCGACGGTGGCCTGATGAACCCCAACCACTTCCTGGCCGTGGCCATCGAATACCTGGTCGCCAACCGCATGTGGTGGGACGCGCTCACCAAGATCGGCAAGACGGTGGTCACCTCGTCCATGGTCGACCGGGTGGTCGGCGTGCTCGGCCGCGATGTGCACGAGGTGCCGGTCGGGTTCAAATGGTTCGTGCCCGGGTTGTTCAGCGGCAGCCTGGCTTTCGGCGGTGAGGAGAGCGCGGGCGCGTCGTTCCTGCGGATGGACGGCACCGTGTGGACCACCGACAAGGACGGCATCCTGCTGGCCCTGCTGGCCGCCGAGATCGCCGCCGTCACCGGGCAGACGCCCTCGGCCCGCTACGGCGAATTGGAACGTCAGTACGGCAGCCCCGCCTACGCGCGCATCGACGCCGTGGCCACCAGCGAACAGAAGGCCAAGCTGGCCCGGCTCACCCCCGACGCCGTCACCGGCACCGAGATCGCCGGGGAGGAGATCACCGGCATCCTCACCACCGCGCGCGGCAACGGCGCGCCGCTGGGCGGGCTCAAGGTCACCACCGAGAACGCTTGGTTCGCCGCCCGTCCCTCCGGCACCGAGGACAAGTACAAGATCTACGCGGAGTCCTTCCTCGGCCCCGAGCACCTCACCCAGGTGCAGGCCGCGGCCGAGGAGATGGTGAACCAGGCGCTGGGCGAGTGAGCGCGCCGGGCAAAGTCCGGCTACCCGCCGAGATCTGGGTCCTGATCGCGGCGGCCTTCGTGATCGCGCTCGGTTTCGGGCTGGTCGCCCCCGTGCTGCCGCAGTACGCGCGTCAGTTCGGCGTCGGCATCGCGGCCGCCTCGGCCATCGTGAGCGCCTTCGCGCTGATGCGGTTGTTGTTCGCGCCCGCGAGCGGACGGCTGGTGCAGAAGCTGGGGGAGCGGCGGGTCTATCTGGCTGGCATCGTCATCGTCGCGCTGTCGACCGGCGCGTGCGCGCTGGCGCAGACGTATTGGCAACTGCTGGTGCTGCGTTCGCTCGGCGGCGTCGGGTCGACGATGTTCACCGTGTCGTCGATGGCGCTGATCATCCGGGTCTCGCCCCCGGCGGCGCGCGGACGGGTCTCGGGGATCTACTCGACCAGTTTCCTGATCGGTTCGCTGCTGGGTCCGCTGGTCGGTGGCGGGCTGGCCGGGCTCGGACTGCGGGCGCCGTTCGTCATCTATATGGCCGCGCTGCTCGTGGTCTGCGTGATCGTCTTCGCCGGACTGCGCGACTCCCCGGTCCTGGTCGCCGACGATGCCGCCGCCACGCCGGTGTTCACCTTCCGGCACGCCTGGGCCGAACCCGCCTACCGGTCGGTCCTGCTGTCGAGCTTCGCGGGCGGCGCGGCCGTGTTCGGCGTGCGGATGGCGTTCGTCCCCCTGCTGGTGGTGGAGACCCTGCACCAGGAATCCGGCATGGCTGGCGTCGCGCTGACCGTGTTCGCCGCGGGCAACGCGGCGGTCCTGTTCGTCTCCGGACGGCTCTCCGACCGTTTCGGCCGCAAACCGTTCCTGATCGCCGGTTCGGCCATCTGCGCCCTGGGCACCGGCGTCCTCGGCTTCGCCCCCTCGCTGACCTGGTTCCTGATCGCGTCGTTCGTCGCCGGGCTCGGCTCTGGCATGTTCAGCCCCGCCCAGCAGGCGGCGCTGGCCGACGTCATCGGGGCGCGGGCCCGCGGCGGCCCGGTGCTGGCCGCCTTCCAGATGGCGGCCGATCTGGGCACCGTGCTCGGGCCGATCGTGATCGGCTGGCTGGCCGAACGCACCTCGTTCGGCGTGGGCATGGCCGTCACCGGCACGCTGCTCGCTGTGTCGGCCGGGGTCTGGCTGGCGACCCCCGAACCGTCCCGGATCGTCCATCCCGAGGACCCCACCCACCCCGATCACGCCGGTGACGGCATCGACCCGCAGTGCGGCTGCGACGGCGCCGACGGTCTCCCGGTGGTGCGCGACGGCCTGCTCGCGACCGCCCGCCGCGACAAGCACGACGCCACCCGCTGACGCGCAACCGCAGGTCAACGCCATTTCCGGGTGCCCGGACACCGCCCGGCCAGCGACTCGAGGCAGAGTGGACGGGTGAGCAGCGCCAAGTCACCCCACAATCCGCGCCCCGTGTCCAGCAACACCACCTACGCGCTGGCCGCGGTGGCGCTCGTACTGATCGGGGCGATCGTGTTCGCCGCGTACCAGTGGGGCAACGACGGGCCGCCCCCGGTGCGCAACGAGGGCTACGGACCGGTCCACGACCCGGCCGTCCAGGCGAGCGTCACCCCCGAGGGCGTGATCCGCCTCGGCAAACCCGACGCCGCGAAGACGATCGACCTGTTCGAGGACCCGATCTGCCCCGCCTGCGGTGTCCTCGAGACCAGCTACGGTCAGGAACTCGCGCAGAAGATCGACGAGGGCGAGCTCGCGATCAACTACCACTTCGTCACCTTCCTCGACGACAAGTCCAAGAGCAAGGACTACTCCACCCGCGCCTTCGCCGCGAATCTCTGTGTCGCCCAGACCGGTTCGGGCCCCGTCTACGGCAAGTTCCACGAAACCGTCTTCACCACCCGCCAGCCCGACGAAGGCGGCGCCGACCTGAGCAACCCCGCCCTGGCCACCATCGCCACCGAATCCGGCGCCCCCGAGTCCGTCGCCTCCTGCATCACCGGCGGCGCCCAACTCGACGCCGCCCGCACCGCCGCCGCCAAGAACCTCGCCGACCTCGACGCCCGCACCGACAACAAGGCCGCCACCCCGGCCCTCTTCGACGGCACCACCAAGATCGACTGGTCCGACGAGAACTGGGTCACCACCCTCACCCCCTGACCCACCCCCAGTGAGGTTCCCCACACCCCACCCCTCACCCACGACACTCCCACCCCCACCACCCCCTCCCGCCCCACCCTGGATTCCCCACTTTTCCGCCCTCTACCAGCCGATTTGTAGTCGCCGAGAACCATGGTGTAACTTCATTCAGGCAGCAGCGAGAGCGGCTGAAACAAAAGAACAAGGGGCTATGGCGCAGCTGGTAGCGCACCACACTGGCAGTGTGGGGGTCAGGGGTTCGAGTCCCCTTAGCTCCACTTTCGAAAAACCCTCTCCGATCTGCGTCGGAGAGGGTTTTTTCATGTCCTGGGCATGTCCTCCGCCGCTCGGTGAACAGTCGCGGCCGACCCACGGACAAGGCCGCCGAACGTCAGTGCCGTGCTCGGTCTCGGATGGCGCTCTCCGCGTGCTCGTCGGCGTCGAAGCTCAACTGCAGGTCGTGGCCGATCTCGTTGCCGGAGACGGTGACCCGGCTGGTCACCGGTGGGTAGCTGCGGGCGATGAGGGTGTACTCGCCGTCGGGCAGGTTGGTGACCGAGTAGCGGCCGTCCTCGTCGGTGCGGGCGGTCTTCATCGGCGTGCCGGAACTGTCGAGCACGGTCACCTGGACGCCGTAGATCGTCCGGCCGTCGGCTCGTACCGTGCCCGACAGGCTCGCCATCGGCGCCAGTTCGACATCGAAACGCAGCAGGCCGCTGTCGGGGACGGTCAGCGTCACCGCGGTGGGCCGCATCCGGTCGGCGACCGCCACGAGGGTGTAGGTGCCCGCGACCACGCCATGGCAGGCGTAGGTGCCGTCGGTCGTTGTCACCGCGGCACCGACGACCTCGCCGTGCAGGTCGGTCACGGTGATCGTGGTGTCGGGCACGGGTTCCTGGATGGCCGTGCGGACGACTCCCGACAGTTCGCCGGATGCGCGCAGGGCGAGGTCGAGGTGCTGGGCGCCGCCGTCGGTGACCGTGACGTGCACCGCCTCCGGCTGTAGCCCGTTCGCCGCGACGATCAGGACGTAGCGTCCCGAGGTGGGCGGGTCGATGAAGAAGTGGCCGTCGGGGTCGCCGGTCGTTCGGGAAACCTGATGGCCGCCCGCGTCGATCAGGGTCAGTGCCGCGTCCGGCACCGGATGCCCGTTGTCGCGCAGGACGCGGCCGCTGAGCGTGCGGCCCAGCATCCGTTCGGTGGCCGCGCCGAGGACCGGATGCTCGGGCACCCGCTGCTCGGTATACGCCGCCGCGGCGTCCACCGACAGCACGTGATCGGACCGCAGTTTCGTGCCTTCCACATCGATGTCGGGCAGGATCCGATCGAGCCACTTCGGCATCCACCACGACCATTTGCCCATGATCACCAGCAGCGCGGGGACCAGCACCATGCGCACCAGCAGCGCGTCGATGGCGACACCGGCGGCCAGCGCGAACCCCATGGATTTGGCGGTGACATCGGACTCGAGCAGGAAGGAACCGAACACCGAGATCATGATGATCGCGGCCGAGGTGACCACCCTGGCGCCGTGGTGGTAGCCGGAGATCATGGCGTGCCTGGGCGACTTGCCGCCCACGTATTCCTCGCGGATACGGGTCACCAGGAACACCTGGTAGTCCATGGCGAGCCCGAACACCAAGCCGATCAACATGATCGGCAGGAAACTGACGATCGGCTGCGGATCGGCGATCAGGTCGAAGGCGCCTTCCTGGAACACCAGCACCGTGGCGCCGAAGGTGGCCGCCATGGACAGCAGGAAGCCGAGCGCCGCGGTGAGCGGGACCAGAATGGACCGGAACACCAGGATCAGCAGGACGAAGGCCGCCGCGGCCACGATCGCCAGGTAGGGGACGATCTTGCCGAGCAGGACATGGTCCATGTCGGCGTAGATGGCGGTGGTGCCGGTGATGCCGTACTCGATGCCGAAGCGCTGGGTCAGCTCGTCCTCGGCGTCGCGGGCTTCGCGCACCAGGTCCTTGGTGGCCTGGTCGTTCGGCCCGGACCGCGGTACTCCGTTGAGCATTGCGCCGAGCCCGTTCTCGCTGAACTTCGGTGCGCTCAGGTAGTCCATCTGCGGGAACGTGGCGAGCCGCTCGCGCAGTGCCTCGACCGCGTTCGCGCGTTCGCCCTGCGGCACGTTCTCGAGGTCGGCGACCACGGTCAGGACGCCGTTGCTGCCCTCGCCGAAGCCCTCGGTGCGAATGTCGTAGGCCTGCCGGACCGTGGAGTCGGTCGGGAAACTGTCCTCGCCGGGCAGGCCTAGTTGCAGGTCGAGTGCGGGCAATGCCAGCGCGCCGAGGGCGGCCACCGAGACGACCAGCGCGGCCCAGGGCGCTCTGCCGATCAGCCGGGCCACCCGCATGCCGAAGGTGACGGAGGTGTCGTCCTCCGGGTCGTGCCGGGCGACCAGCGGGATCCTGGGCTTGAACAGGGTCCGGCCGAACGCGCCGAGCAGGGCGGGCATCAGGGTGATGGCGGTGAGCACGGCGAAGAACGCGGCGATCGCGCCACCGAGCCCCATGAAGGTCAGGAAATTGACGCCGACGATGCTCAGCGCGCCCAACGCGATGATCACGGTGAGACCGGCGAACACCACGGCGGACCCGGCGGTGCCGACCGAAATCCCCGCGGCCTCTTCGGGACTGCCCGCCACCCGCAGTTCGTGCTTGTACCGGGAGACGATGAACAGCGCGTAGTCGATCGACAACGCGATACCGATCATGGACGCCAGAAAGGTGGTGAAGCTCGGCACTTCGATGATCGCGGTGCCCAGCATGATCACCGACAGCGCGGCGCCGAGGCCGACGATGGCGGTGATGATCGGGACGACCGCCGCCACGATCGCGCCGAAGGCGATCACCATCACGACCAGGGCCACGCCCATGCCGATCATCTCGGCCTGCCCGCCGGGCTGCTGCTGCTCGTGCGCGATCGCACCGCCGAGTTCGACGGTCAGCCCGCGTTCACGGGCGGGATCGGCGACCCGGTAGGCGGCATCACGGGCCTCGTCGGTGACGTCGACGGCCGAGGCGATGTCGAACGGCACGGTGAGCACGGCGACGGTGGCCGGGGCGTCGGCGTTCAAGACGTTGAGCGGGGCGCCGGAGCACTGGGCCGGGTCAGGCTTGCTCAGGCATTTCATCGCTTCGGTCACGTCGACCGGATTCCGCAGCGCCGCACCGTCTTCGCCGGTGACCAGTGGCTTGCCATCGACCGCGAGCGTCCGCAGATCGGCGATCACCGCGTCGATGGCCGCGCGATTTTCCTTGTCGGTCAGCTTGGTTCCCGCGGGTGCCGCGAAGACGTAATCGCCACTGACGGCGTCGATGCCGAATTGGTCGGACATGCCGGGAAACTGTTTGTCCAGGATGTCGGTGGCACGTTCGGACGGGAGCGACGGCATGCTGAACTCGTCGCTCATCGAGGTGCTCACCATGGCACTGGCCGCGCCGAGTACCCCGAAGAGCACGAGCCAGACCGGAAGCACGATCCACTTTCGCCGGAAAGCGAATTTGCCCCACCGATACAGGTATACGGACACGCGGGTTCTCCTAGAGGTCACCGAATTGTGCCGAGCTCAGAACTCGTAGACAGCACCCACGCGGCCCGCTCCGCCGTCGAACCGCCACCACCCGGCGCCCTCTACCTACCGTTTGGTCGACAGACTACCGAGTCGTAAACGGAGGAGTCACCTCGACCTTCGCGAGCGTGTGTCCTCGCCCAGATCATCGTGGTCCGATCACCCGCCGGACCGAGCCGGTTCCGGTCATCATGACGGCCAGGCCGTCTCGTCGATCGCGAGCCATGGTGCGCTCGCGACGAGGGTCGGGGTCAGCGCGGTGATCACCTTGGTGCGGCGGTGGAGGTGGGACTGGTCGACATAACCCGCCGCGATCGCGGTCTCCGCGGGCGAGCGGCCCGCCGCCAGGAGATGGGCGGCACGGTCGAAGCGGACGAGGTCGGACGCGCGGTGGGGCGAGACGCCGAGCCGGGTGCGGAAGTGGGACCAGAGTCGCTGGGGGGTCCAGCCGGTTTCGGTGGCGATGGTTTCGATGCGGAGCCGTCCGCCGGTGCGGACCGTTCGGTCCCAGGCGTAGACGAATTCGGGTGCGACAGTGAAGTTTCCGGGTGTCCGGCTTCGTAGGAACGCGCTCGTCAGGGCGAATCGGTCGTCCCACCGCGGGATCGAACGGAGTCGCTCGATCAAGAGGACAGCGCTGGTGCCCCACAGGTGCGACAACGGGGTCACGGTGCCGCCGATCATCTCGGTGTCTCGGAGAATCGCGGCGGCGACAATGGGGGACAGGCGGATCTGCAACACTTCGCCGGGCCCCGCGCCGGAGATGCGGAAGGCACCGGCGCCGAGCCCGATGACCGCGCTCCCCGTGACCGGGCCTCGGGGACCGTCACAGACGACGCCACGCTCGCTGAGATCGACCAGGAGCGTCACCGACGGATGCGGGATCATCGTGAGGTCCACGGGACCTGCGTCGTGGTAGCGGAAACCCGCCATCCGGACTCCCGGCATCGCGACACCGCCCGGGACAGCGACGTCGACCCTGCCCCAGTCCAGTCGGTCGACGGTCATATCTCCCAGGCTAGCCGGACCGGGACAGCGTGACATTCGTACAAGACGGCGCGACGAGTCGTCGACGAAGCTGTCGGTATGAGCGAATCGAGCCCCGACCGGACCCGTATCGACACGACAGTCCACGGGATGCACGTCGTCATCGACGGGGACCCGGCCGCACCGCCGCTATTGCTCATCCACGGTTCCGGCGCCACCGGTTCGATGTGGGCACCGGTGGTGCCCTCGCTCGCCACGACAAATCGGGTGATCACCATCGACCTGCCAGGGTGCGGCCGCTCCGAGCCCGCGTCCACGTACGCCGTTGCCCAGCAGGCGGACCGGACAGCGGCACTGTTGGACGAACTCGGATTCCGGAATCTGACAGTCGTCGGCCACTCCAGCGGGGGATACGTCGCCACCGCCCTGGTGGAGCGTCGTCCGGACCTGGTCGGTGAGCTGGTCCTGGTCAGCACCGGCCCGAGCCTCGCGGCGCTCGCGCCCGAGCCCGCGATCATCAAGGCCCTCACCGCGCCGCCCTTCGGACCGCTCGTGTGGGCGATCCGGACCGACTCGATGATCCGCCGCGGACTGGCAGCCACCGCGGCGGCCCCGATCACGGTGCCCGACACCGCGATAGCCGATCTGCGAAGGACGAGCTATCGCGAGTTCCGTGCGATTCTCGCCGCCAATCTCGACTACCTCACCGAGAAGAACGTGCCCGAGCGCCTCATCGCCGCCGGGAAACCACTCCTGGTGATCTTCGGAGATTCCGATCCGCGCTGGGACCCGGCCGCCGCGCACCAGTACGAGGCGGTGCCGGGTGCCGAACTCCGATACCTGCGCGGCGTCGGGCACCTGGCGATGCTCGAAGACCACGAAGCCCTCGCCCGCTCGATCCTCGACTACACACACTGATCCCGCCGACAGCCGCCACTATTCGAGCAGCGGAAACCTTCCAGAGGTGAGCAGGCCCGCGATGGCGTCGATCTTGGCCTGCGGAGCGGCGTAATCGGGATGGGCCAGTAGCAGCCCGGCGGCGGTGTGCAGGTGATCGAGCTGGGCGGCCGCGGCTCTGACGTCGCGGCCACCGGGGGTGATCGGGTGGGTCGCGAAGACGAGGTCATCCGTGACCCGGCCCAGTTGCCGCGCCCTGTCGACGCGGCGGGCACAGCGGCACTTCGCCGAGGGCTCGACCACCCCGCACGTCGAACGCAGGAATCCGCCGAGACGCCGCTTGGCGCGTTCCAGCCGCTTCTGACAGGCCGCGGGTGTCGTCTCCAGAATCCACGCCGACTCGGCGGCGCTCAGCCCGAAGACCTCACCGAGCACGAACACCACCCGCTCCTCGCGGCTCAGGCATTGCAACATCGCCTGCGTGCAGCTCAGTCGGGTCTCCTCAGTGAGCAGCACCGCTTCCGGGCCTCGATAGTCCGCGTCGGCGAGCCCGTCGGCGAGGTCGGCACGGAACTCGTCCAGCCCGATCTCCGCGCGTTCCTGCGCCGACCGTCGACGCTGGTTGAGCAGGTGGTTCACCCCGACCCGGTAGGCCCAGGTCAGCAACTTCGCCTCCCCGCGCCAGGTGGCCAGGCGGGTGATCACACGCAACAGGATCTCCTGCACGGCGTCCTCCGCGTCGGCCGGACGGCCCACCATCCGCAGCGCCAGCCGGTACAGCGGATCCTGGAGGCGGGCGATCACCTCACGCAGCGCCGCCTGATCACCGTCGACCGCCCGCGCGACGAGACGCCGTTCCTCGGGGTCCGGGCCGCTCTCCGGTTCGGTGCTCACCAGTCCGTACCCTGCCCGGCGCGGACGTTCAACCCGTGCCTGCGCAGCCAATTCGCCACCGCGTTCCCGATGGCGTCGGGCTGGTCTTCGGGGCTGTGATGGGCTCCGGGCCCCACCGACTCGACTTCGATCGAGGCGAAAGTCGCTGCGGCCCAGTCGATGAGTTCCGGGGCGCCCAGACCCACACCCGGTTCGACGCGCATCAGCAGCTTGGGCACCTCCGGGCTATCCCGCATCCACCGCCCGTACCGCTCGACCCGCGCGCTCACGTCGGCCGGTGCGCCGTCCAGCGGAAACTCCCTGGCCCAGGCCAACATCGGGCGACGCGAGGCCGGTGTCGGGTAGGGCGCGCGGTAAGCGTCCAGGTCGGTCTCGGTCAGTCCGGCGATCAGCTTGGGCAGGTTGTATTCGATGAACAGATTCTCCTCCAGCACCGCGCGTTCGCCAGCCAGGGAACGGAAGGTGCGGAACATCTCGGCCGACGCGGGCGGCAGCTCCTCCCAGGCCAGGGGCCGCAGGAAGGTCTCGATCAGCGCGATCCCTCGGACGCGGCCGGGATGGCGGGCCGCGTAGTCCATCGCGAGTGCCCCACCCCAGTCGTGGCCGACCAGGATCGTCTCCCCGAGGTCGAGCGCGTCGAACCAGGCGTCCACGTAGCGGGCGTGGTCATCGAGGCGGTACGCGATGTCCGGTTTTCCGGACTCGCCCATCCCGATGAGGTCCGGCGCCAGGCAGCGGGCGTGCCCGTCGACGTGCGGAATCACCTTGCGCCACAGATACGACGAGGTCGGGTTGCCGTGCAGGAAGACGACGGGCGTCGGGCCCGATCCGGTGTCGCGGTAGTGCAGAAACGAGTCGAGAACCTCGACGATGGCCATGGGATGTCCTTTCCATTGTGTCCTTCACTCCGGTTGGACACCGATGACCATGTCGATCCGACAGAGCTTCGCTGTGATGTGCGTTACCGATGCCATCGTGGCGGGAGGCGGGCAGACTCGATGGGCTATGGATGTTCGTGACATCGGCCGGGGTACCGCGCGTCGACAACTGCTCTCCGGCTGGCCGCAGGTGCCGGGATGGGTGGTCGACGGCGTCGTCACGGCGGTCGTGACCGTGGTGACGATCGGGCCGCAGGTGCTCGACGGGCGGCCGTGGTGGGTGATCGGGCTGGCCGCGATGGCCTCGGTGCCGCTGATCTGGCGCAGGCGGGCGCCGCTGCCGACACTGGGGGTGGTCGGGGTCGGGATCATCGCGCTGGCGTGCGCGCACGCACTGCCGGTCCTGCCGTACGGAACCGTGGTGTGCGCGTACACGATCGCCGCCTACGCCGGAACGGCGGAGCGCGCGATCGCGATCGTCACGGGCGTGCTGGGGATTCTCGTCTCGCTGGTGCTCCCGGGCGAGCCGCTCGAGTCCTACGGGTACGCGGCCTTGTCGTTCCTCACCGCATGGGCTCTGGGCACCGGCGTTCGGGCACGTCACACCCAGATCGAGTTGTTGCGCGAGCGGACGCGTCGGGTGGACGAGGAGCGAGTCGCGGCGGTGGCCCGCGAACGGGTCCGGATCGCGCGGGACGTGCACGATATCGTCACGCACGCGCTGGGTGTGATGATCGTGCAGGCCGAGACCGGTCCGCTGGTCACCCACACCGATCCGGTGCGGGCGGATGACACCTTCGCCGGAATCGCCGACACCGGTCGCGCCGCCGTACGCGAATTGCGGCTCAGCTTGGCCACTTTGAGCGATGGCGGTGAGACCGCGCGGCATCAGCCGGGGCTCGAAGCCATCCCCGATCTCGTGGAGCTGAGCCAGCGCGGTGGACTCCAGGCGAGTTTCCGCGAGAAGGGCGAGCGCGCAACGGTTTCCGGCGAGGTCGGCACGGCGGCCTACCGGGTGGTGCAGCAGGCGCTGGCCAATACCCTCGAGCACGCGCGAGCTCGGCGGGCGGAGGTCGTGCTGCGCTGGTCCGAGTCCCTGCTCACTGTCGAGGTCGGCGACGATGGCCGATCCGGAGCCGCCACCGCGCCCACGGGCTCGGGGCTGGGTTTGATCGGCCTGCGGGCGCGGGTGGAAGCCTGCGGTGGCGTGCTGACGGGCGGTCGATCCGAGTCCGGCTTCACCGTCGTCGCCGAACTGCCGGTCGAGCGGGAGCGGTGAGCATGCGGATTCTCGTGGTCGACGATCAGGATCTGTTCCGCGCCGGTTTCTCGATGATCCTGTCGGCCGAAGCGGACATGACCGTCGTCGGGGAGGCCGCCGACGGGCTCGAAGCCGTCGAGTCGGCCGCGGCGCTGGCCCCCGATGTGGTGGTGATGGATGTCCGCATGCCGCGCCTGGACGGCGTCGCGGCCACCGCCCGGATCTGCGCCGCCACCACGGCGAAAGTCCTGGTGCTCACCATGTTCGACGCCGACGAGTACGTGTACGCCGCGCTGCGCGCCGGTGCCAGCGGGTTCCTGCTCAAAGACGCTCGTCGCGAGGAACTGGTCGCGGCGGTGCGCGTGGTCGCCGCCGGTGAGGCCCTGCTCGCACCGGCCGTCACCCGCCGCCTGATCGCCCGACTCGCGCACCAGGGCCTGCCGCGACCGGAACTGGCGAACCGGCTCGACGACCTCACCGAACGCGAACGCGACACCCTGCGCGAACTGGCGCGCGGCCAGTCCAATGCCGAGATCGCCCGCGCCCTGACCGTCAGCGAGCACACCGTGAAAACCCATGTCAGCACCGTGCTCTCGAAGCTCGCACTGCGAGATCGGTTGCAAGCGGTGGTCTTCGCGTACGAGGCCGGGCTCGTGGTCGTGGGACGGGATCACCCGTAGGGGCGAGTCCCGGTTCACTCTCGTCGGCGATGCGTGTGCGCGGTGGTCCGACCAGCATCGAGAGGGTGAAAAGTTACCTGTCGGTGCCCTTGGCGGTCGCTGTCTCGGCGGTGCTGTGGCTGTTCGGTACCGGTCTGCACCCGTATCCCGGACTCGTCGCGCTCGCCCCGCTGCCCGTGCTGCTGATGGCCTCCCGCGTGCCGGGCCCGATCGCCTTCGGCGCCGCGCTGATCTCCTGGCTCCTCGGCGCCGCCCCGTTCGTTCCCTACTTCTCCGGCACGCTCGAGCAACCTCCGCTGCCGACCATCCTGCTGCTGGGCGTCACCGCCACGACCTACGCCAGCTCGATCCTGTTGACCGGCACACTGATTCGTCGTGGTCGGCCGGGCGCCGCCGTGCTCGCGCTACCCGCGGGCTGGGTGCTGATGGAATTCCTGCTCGCCGCGACCGGCCTGTTCGGCGCCTGGTGGAGCCTGGCCTACACCCAGGCCGAGGTGCTGCCGCTGATCCAGATCGCGGCCCTGACCGGGCGGCTCGGAATCTCCTTCCTGATCCTGCTGATTCCATCGACCCTCGCGGTGCTGATCGACGCACCTCGACCGCTGCGGATCCGCTGTGCGGCCGGGACGTGCGCGGTGCTTGTCGCGGTCGTCGGCTACGGACTGTGGCAGTTGTCCGCGCCCGCCGGACGTGAGTCGGTCGCCGTCGCGCTCGTCGCGGTGTCCCAACCCGAAGAGTACGTCCCGGTCGACACCCCCGAGGGGCGCGACATGATCACCAGAGTGGTGACGGAGGTCGACCGGCTCGCCGACCAGGGCGCGCGAATCGTGGTGCTCCCGGAAAAGGCTTGGCGTGCGGACGAATCGACATTGCCGCTGCTGGCCGACCCGCTGACCGGAGTCGCCCAGCGTCGTGGTGTGGACATCATCGCCGGACTAGTCCTCACGCGTGGGGAGACCAGCGTGAACGCGGCGATCGACTTTCCGTCGGGCCTGGTCTACGCCAAACACCATCTGGTCGCGGGCCTGGAAGACGAACTCACCCCGGGCACCGACCTCGCGGCCCTGCCCGGCACGGACTGGGCCATGGCCGTGTGCTTCGATCTGGATTTCCCGGACCTGGTCCGCGCCAACAGGAATCAGGGCACCTCGCTGCTGCTGGTCCCGGCTTTGGATTTTCGCGTCGACCACTGGCTGCACAGCCGCATGGCGGTATTGCGCGGCGTCGAATCCGGTGTGAGCGTCGCCCGTTCGCCCCAGCTCGGTGACCTCGTGCTCAGCGACGCGAACGGCCGAGTCCTCGCCACCGCCTCCGCCGACATCACTCGCACCGTGTCGGTCCTCGCCGACGTTCTCCTGCCCCCGCATCCGACTTTCTACGCCCGGACCGGTGACTGGTTCGCGGCGGTGGCGGGCCTGCTGCTCGCGTTCTCGGTCCTCACCGTCGTGCGCGGCCGCGACGCCCGGTCTCGGCAGCCGGACCCCTCGTCGTCCGGCTAGCTGGAACTTCCGGGCAGCAGTCCCGCCGAGCCGCTGCCGAGCTGGGCGTCGCCGGTGACCTCGAGGACGAGGGTCTTGGTGGAGGAGCCCTGGGTGGCCACGATCGTGTAGGTGCCCTTGGCCGGTGGGCGCCAGCCGCCGCGCAGCGCGCTGCGCTCGCGGTCGGGGTAGTCCAGGCGCTCGGCCGAGGCGAGCTCCTGGCCGTTGATCGTCAGGGTGGCGGGCAGCGCGTAGTCGGCACCGAACATCCGGGCCATCACGGTGCAGTTGGCGCCCACGTAATCGCACGCGACGGGTATTTCGCTGTTGCCCCAGGCGGAGACGGTGATGTCCTCCACCTCCGCTGAGGCCGTGGGGATCAGGATGGCCGGGAGAACGAGTGCGCCCGCCGCGAGGGCGGTCAGTCCTGCGATTCGCATGGGTCAGGTGGTCCTTCGCATCGGTGTGATCGGTCCCCGGCAATCGTCCGGGAACCTCATGAAGCGGTAGGTTTCCACAGTTTCCGAAGGCCCGGTACCCCGAAAAACCAGGGCTTGTCGCCGAATTCCGGCCTCGCGTGTCGGCCGTGGATCTGTTATGGTCAAATAGACCATAACTAAGGAGAAGGCGATGGCAGACATCAGTAGCTACCCCGGATTGCGGCACCTCAGGGGAGCCCCGACCGTCCACGTCCGGCACGTCCGCCGGGGCCGGGTTCTGCACGACGGCACCGGGCTGAGCTTCTGGTTCCGTCCGAGCACGGCGGTTCTCAGCGAGGTCCCGGTGGACGATCGCGAGCTGCCGATGCTCTTCCACGCCCGCACCCGCGACTACCAGGACGTCACCGTCCAGCTCACGGTCACCTACCGCTGCGTCGATCCCGAGACGGCGACGAGCCGGATCGACTTCTCGATCGACCCCGACACCGGAACCTGGCGGCAGGACCCGCTGAGCCAGATCGCCAACACCCTCACCGAGAACACCCAGCAACACGCCCTCGAGGTCCTGGCCACGCTCGATCTCGAGACCGCCCTGCGCACCGGCGTCGACAAGGTGAAGGAGGCCACCTCGGGCAGGCTGACCGCGGCCCATATCGGCCTGGAGATCATCGACATCCGCGTCGTCGCGATCCGTCCGGACGCGGAGATGGAGAAGGCGCTGCAGACCACGATCCGCGAGAAGGTCCAGCAGGAAGCCGACCGGGCAACCTTCGAGCGGCGCGCCCTCGCCGTCGAACGCGAACGCGCGATCAGCGAGAACGAACTGCAGAACCAGATCGAGCTGGCCAAGCGCGAGGAACTGCTGGTCGTCCAGCGCGGTGCGAACACACTCAAGAAGGCCGAGGACCAGGCCAGAGCCAGCAGGATCGCCGACGACGCCAGGGCCGACGGCATCCGCAAACTCGCCGAGGCCGAAGCCGCCGGTGAGAAGGCGCGCCTGGACGCGTACCGGGAGGTCCCCCGGGAAACGCTCTACGCGCTGGCGGCCAAGGAACTCGCGGGCAACCTGCCGGAGATCGGCAGCATCACGCTCACGCCGGACATGCTCGCGCCGATCCTGCAACGGCTCACCCGATGAGCCTGGCACCGCGCATCGTGCTGGTGCACCGCCGCACCGAGCTGTCCGAACTGCTGGCACGGCACGGCACGCGCGGGCAGGTGGAGTTCTTCCTCCGGTCGCGCGACCGCTCGCTGGACGAGGTGGCGGAGCGTGACCGGCAGCTGCGCGCGGCATTGGCCGAGGTCAGCGGCGCGATCCCGCTGGGATGGCGACGTGGTGTGGTCGAGCGGGAGGATCTGTCGCGGTTCCTGTTCGCGCCCGAGGACATCGTCGTGATCGTCGGGCAGGACGGGCTGGTCGCCAACGTGGCGAAATATCTCGACGGCCAGCCCGTCATCGGCATCAGCCCCGAGCCGGGTGTGCTCGCCAGGCATGCCCCCGCCGACGCGGCGCAACTCCTGCACCACACCGGCGACACCGACGCCCTCACGATGGTCGAGGCCACCGCCGACGACGGCCGGAAACTGCACGCGCTCAACGAGATCTACCTCGGCCACCCCAGCCACCAGACCAGCCGCTACCGCATCCACGACGAACGCCAAGCCTCCTCGGGCATCCTCGTCGGCACCGGCACGGGCGCCACCGGCTGGTGCTCCTCGATCCACCGCGAACGAAAGAGCCGACTACCCCTCCCCACCCCCACCGAACGCCGACTCGTCTGGTTCGTCCGAGAGGTCTGGTCTTCCCCGACCACCGGCGTCACCCACACCGAAGGCGAGATCACCGACGAAAACCTCCACATCGACATCGAATCCGACGGCCTGGTCGCCTTCGGCGACGGCATCGAACACGACGCCCTACGCCTGTCCTGGGGCCAACGCCTGACCATCACCCCCGCCCCCACCCACCTCCACCTGGTCCGCTGAGGGCGGCTCGTGCTGTCGACGATTCGCTGGACATTTCTCACGAGCGGGTGTGCGAAACATCCCGAGCATCCTCGCCTCCCCGCTAATATCGAACATCGTTGTTGCAGTTGAAGGTTGGGTCGACCTGTCGGTGACTTGGGCGTGGGGGTGCTGTTGTCGGTCCCGGAATCTCGCCCGCTGGACAGACCAGTCGCGAGGGGGAATGCACGCTGGATTCCGACGAACTGGCCCGCCGCGGCCGCGAGGTGTTGGTAGCTGCCGGTACACGGCGCCAGTGGCCGCCCGGAGCCGTACTCATGAACGAGGGCGACCGGTCGGACCATGTCGTGATCATTCAGGCCGGCAGAGTGAAGGTGACATCGGCAGCGGAGAGCGGCAAGCAGGTTCTGCTCGCCATTCGAGGACCCAGTGACCTGCTCGGTGAGTTTTCGGCGATCGACGGTCGGGCGCGATCAGCGACGGTGACCGCACTGTCCACCGTGACCACGACCGTGGTATCCGGCCAGGCCTTTCGAGCGATGCTGCGCGATGACGGCCTGACCGCATTCGCCATGCTGCAACTGGTGGTTCATCGCCTACGTGAGGCCGACATGCAGCGTCTGGAGTATGGCGCGCATACCGTGATCGAGCGCGTTTCGCGGCTCCTGCTCGACTACGCGTCTCGGTACGGACACGTCGATGACGATCGCGTGGTCATCACTCTGCCGCTGACCCAGGACGAACTTGCCCATGCCGCGGGGGCCTCCCGCGAAGCAGTCGCCAAGTCGCTGCGGCGGCTGAGAGACCGCAATGCCCTGCGAACCGGACGGCGGCGTATCGAAATTCTCCGGCCGGACCTCCTCGCGGAGTTCGCCGGCGGCGTCCCGAGTGTGTATTCGGACGCAGACATGCCGGGTGCGTCCGACCGAACATGAGGTAGCCCCGACGTCCCACGGAGGAATCATGAACGCACCTATGCACCGCAGCTTTCTCGTAGTCGATGTCGAAAATTCCAGTGAGCTGGGCAATGTCGAGCTTGCTGCGATGCGCGCGACGCTCTACAGCGTGCTCGACGATGCGCTGACGGGGTCCGTCGCCGTCGTGGCCAAGGAGGACCGAGGCGACGGCTTCCTGCTCATCCTGGAAGCCTCGGTGCTGGATGTGCTCGATCGGTTGGTCGGCCAGCTGCTGGAGGGTGTCCACCAGCACAACGGCACGGTTGGTCCACTGGACTGGCTGCGGATACGAATCGCGGCACATGAGGGCTATGTGCACCAGGGGCCGAACGGATGGTCGAGTGATGCGCTGACGGCTACCTTCCGCATGAACAACTCCACTCTGGTGAAGGAAACCCTGAAAGGGGCCTCTCGGGCTGAGGCCGTGGTCGTGGTCTCCGACGCGGTATATCAGGGGATCGTGCGGCACAACTACCGGCCGACGGTGACTGCGACGGGGTATTGCAGCGCGGATATCCCTATCCAGGGTGATGCCCGGGTGTGGATCCGTGTGCCCGGCTATGCGGAGCCGCCGGTACCTGTGCGTACGGACGCGGCGCCGCCGGCCGAGCAGACCGGACGGAAATCCATGCCCGGAGTCGACGGGGTGACCGCCAACAACATGTTCGTCGGCGATGTGCACGCCCAGATGATCATCGGGCGAGACAACGTCAGCAGGCCGGCGTGAACGAACCGAAGCCCGCAAGTCAGCCGAAGCCGGAGCCGCCAGCGGAAGGTCCGAACCGATCCGCGCCCGGAGAAGAAGCCGATGCTGGTCCAGCTGATGCGGGTTCGGAGGAGGAGAGTCACCGCGACCGGGTAGCGGCTGCTGCCAATCGCCGTGACCCACGTTCCGCGTGGTGGGCACGGGTCGATGCGCTCAGTGAGTTGAGCGGGGACCAGCCGCTGGCGACCAACCTCTTCTTGGGCAGCGTGCAGGTCGGCACCCTGGTTGGTCGGGACAGTCATGTCGGCACAGTGAGCACCGGGTTGGTACCCAGTGGCGCGGTCTCGGCGAACTTGTTGGACGAGATCGCACAGCAGTTCGTGGCTCCGCCGGTGTTCACGGAAATGCGCCGCAGGCTACGCGAGCAGGCACTGTTGCTCGTCCGGGCGCCGCAGGGATGGGGGCGGACAACGGCCGCATTGCATGCGCTGCAGCTCGACACTTCCGCTGGTGTGCGAAAGCTCGGCCCCGACGTACAACTGCGGTCCCTCGATATCGAGTTCGTTCCGCACTCGGGGTACTTGGGCGATGTCTTGGAGGTGGATCAGGTGCGGACCCTCCGCGAGTTCCATCTCGAGCAGTTGGCCCGACGTCTCCACGAGGCCGGATGTCGGTTGATCGTACTGCTGGACAGCAAGGCTCGGTTGTCGCCCGATGTCGAACCCTTCGTGCTGGACGGAGGTGACCCCACTGGGGCGCCGTCGATTGTCCGCCATCATCTCGACCGGAACGGCTGCCTGGAGATACTCGAGGATGCCGAGGCCGCATTACTCCTCGCGGAGATCACCGAGGATCGTCCCTCTGCGCGAGAAATCGCCGGTATCGCGGCGAAACTTGTCGATGCAGCGCACGGGAAGATAGACGTCGTTGAGATCAGGACGCAGCACTCAGCCTCGAGGGAGAGCGAATTCCAGCACTGGTTCTCGCAACTCGACAGCGAAACCCGGACGTTCGCTATCGCTCTCGCGGTTTTCAACGGAATGCCGGTGCACCTGGTGTCCAATGTCGGGCTGATGCTCGCGCAACGAATTCAACAAGAACAGTCTGTCGGTGAGGGCGAGCCGCAGCGATTGGTCTTCAGTAAGCGAACCTCCGACCTGCTCGCTGAAGCCGAGGCAACGCTGTGCGACTCGGACGAGGAGACCGAGTACGGTCGGATCTCGGTCCGAGCTGTGAAGTATCGGGACAGTGGACGACCTCGCCGTGTTCTCGAGCACGTCTTGCACGAATATCACGCCGCGCACCAATTGATTCGTGAGTGGCTCCGCGATCTCGGTGGGTATGCAGACCTGGATGTGTGTACGCGGGCCGGGGTAGCGATCGGATTTCTGTCCACCTTGGAGTTCGATCACGCACGACAGCTGGTCATCGAACCGTGGGCAGATAGCGGCGATGAGAACGAGCAGGCTGCTGCGATGGGTGCCCTCCAATTCCCGGCCCTGGTGCCCGGACTCCTGCCTTTGCTGGATCGCATGCTCACGGCATGGGTACGGCGCGAGCAGCCGCTCGCGCGGAAGTTGACGGCGATCGCGGTGTTGGGGAGCACGGTCGGCCAGCAGATGCCGGACCGCGCGATCGAGATACTGCGTGGGATGGCTCGGAGTAAGAACTGGGCCGTTCAAGATGCGGTCGGCGACAGCATTATCCAGCTGTTTCTCGAGGGGGGTTTGACGGGACGAGTTCTCGGCGAGGTTCGGAAATGGACTGGGTCAGCGCATTACAGCGTTCGTGAGACCGGATTCTGGTGCGCTCTGCGGTTGAGTGTGTCCATGGACGTGGACACTTCGCGGGGCGCGGTGGCATGGCCGGTGATGGTATTTCTCGCCGATCTCTCGGAAAAGTACCGAAACGACGTGGTGGCCATCTTCTCCCGTTTGATGGATGCGCCGATCTTCATGCCTTTGGCATTCGACGAGCTGCGTCGCTGGGTCGATCTCGCCGAGAAAGATCGAGAACTTCGGGTGCCGCTGGGACGACTCTTGATCGACTTCGGGATGGCGACGCGAGACCTGGATACTCTGGCCTTTCAGCTACAGGACTGGCGTGAGGATCCTGACGGTCCGGTCGCTGCTGTCGACGACTTGTTGGTGATGCTCGATCAGAAGAGGGGAAACTGAGATGTTCACCGATGGACCGAGTCCTTTGATTCGCTACGTGGAGATGAATCGCACGTCCTGGAGGAGGTTTCGACCTGCCGCAGGCGGTCACCTCGTGGCAGTGTCGGTCGGCCGCGGCAGCGATCTGGCGGTCGCAGATCGCCGCCTCTCGGCAGCCGAGGCGTATTACAGTCCGCCGCTGGCCATGTACTGGGTGGACGTCGGGGTGCACCATGCGGTCGACAAGTTCGATCTCCCGACCGCCGAGGGGGTGTTCACCTTCGCCGCGGAAGCGGATTTGTCGTGGCGGATCAGCGATCCGGTGCGCGCGGTCGCGGATAGAACCTCCAGCGGGGAAGCGGTATACCGCCCGTTTCTCGCGCAGGAGTTCCGCCGATTGAGCAGAGATTTCGATCCTGATCAGTTCGCCGAGGCGGAGAAATGCATCAACGAGCACCTCGGAGATCGCAGCTTCGAACTCACTTGTGGCGTAACGCTGCTGGGCTGCGCTGTGCGGCTGCGTCCGGGCGCAAGTACGCACACCCATCTTCGAGAAGCCGGGCTCGACAAGCGACGAGCGCAGCGTCGTGAAGCGGCACACAGCGCCTTGATGCATTCGGCGGAACTTCATCGGGTCGAGGACGCCACGTTGCACGACCTGACGCGACAGAACAGGGCACACCGCCGGGAACTCACCGAACTGGAGCAGCAGCATCAGCTGATCCTCGAGCAGCAGCGGATGAGCGTCTACGCGGATGCGTTGCAGACCGGTGAACTCGGCGTGCTCGCCCTCCGCCTGGCCACCAACAGAGAAGACGTGAACCAGGTCATCCAATTGATGATGGACCAGAAGAAGCTCGATTTCGATTCCGCTCGGTTGACGCTGAACGCGCTCCTGGAGCAGCGCTTGGTCAGCCGGAGAGATGTCCAAGACATCATGTCGCACGCAACCAAACTCGTTGCGGGACAGCTGAATCCTCGCGCGATGGTGGGTGCATCCGTACCTCCGAAGTCTCCTGAGCTGACCGCACTGGTGAAGCCGGCCGTAGAGGAGGCCGAGATCGTCGATGCGCCGGGTTCCAGCGGGGGTGATGGTGGCTAGCGCGGCCCCGTCCGGAAACGCGTTGACGGAGCTACCTCTCATCGGCGGCATACTCGGGGAGACGGATCGGCTCCTGCTCGATCTGGGTTACTCCGTCTGGTGGGCGCAGACCGTCGAGTTCATGATCCTGATGATCGTGCTCTTCGTGGCACTCACGACGTTGCTGGGCCGATTCGTGCCGTGGGTGAGCGATGCGCTGGTCCGCCGAGCGGACCGCTTGGTCGCGCCGCTGCCAGCCCTTCTGCTGGCGCCGGAATGGGTGGCCACCACGCTGAAAGTCAGACTCGGTGGTACCCCCGGCCGCGTGGTGTACGGATATGGTGACGGCGTGCTGCTTCTCGTCGACGGCGTGCAAGCGCTCCTGACCGGCGGATTGCGGATCCTCGGCGTGATCGGCCGGTTCGGCCGGCCGATCACATGTCTTCTCATCGTCCTGGGATTTCTGTCGTGGAACAGCGGATCCTGTGTAGGTGGTGATCCGCAGACCTGTGTATCCCCTGCTCGGCACTGGAGCCAACAGCTCGACGATGCGGCCGCGCCTCGGTGAGGCCCGCCGACTATCCCCACAGCGTTGCCAGCAACCAGACCACGAACACGACCACACTGACCGCGCTCCAGCGCAAAGCTACTGCGAACCGTCGGTACTTGCGTCTGGCGATCTCGGCGAGCGCGCCAGCCTGTCGCCAGGCATGGTCGGCGAGTGCCGGTGCGGGCGGGCGGTTACTGCCTTCCTCGGGAAAGGTCAGAAAGCAGAACCAGTTTCCCGCACCGGCTCCGCGAAGGTCCGGTCGTAATGTGACGCCGAGGTAGCCCATGCACACGATCAGGCTCGTTGACAGGACGATCGCTACCGCACCCGAGGTCGCGCTCATGCCGGTCCGGCCCACGGTGACCAACCCGGTCAGGGCGAAGCCGTTTGCGGTCAGCAGCAGTCCGGCCTTCGTGTCGGCGGCGAGGATGACCCGGTTGAACTCCGAGATCGTCCGGAGTGCGGTATTGAGATCGTCGACGCGGCCGAGTCTTTTCCTGGGAATTGTCATGAGACCAGGGGACCATCGGGCTGAAACGGACTCCAGGTACTAAGACACAGTCGTCAGCGGAGGGCGATTTTCGAGCCGCCGGAGAACGCGGAGTCGTGCAGTTCGAGGGCGGCGGGGGTGGTTCCGGCGGGGACGTCGAAGACGACCACCACCTGAACCGAATTGCCGGGATTGATCTCGGAGGTCATCGCGGAGTCCTCGTTGACATTGATTCCGGCCATGGTGTCGTTCTCGAACTCCCGGCCCTGGTCATCGATCAGCTTCTGGTTGTTCGCCCAGTAGGACTGCGCCTTGTTGCCGATGTTGGTGACCGTGAACTCGAATTTTCCGTCCCGCACCGTCGAACCCGCTGCCGCGACGTCGTTTTCGGGTTCCGGAGCGGAAGCGCCCGGAGCGGCGGGTGCCGCGGGTGCCGCAGTGGTGAACGTCGCCGCGACCTTGTCCTCGCTGTCGCTACCCGCCACCAGCGCGAGGCAGCCGCCGAATCCGCACAGCACGAATACCCCGACGATCGTCAAGATGATGACATTCGAGTTGCTCTTGCGCGGCGGAGGCGGCGGATAGCCGGGCCGCGGGCCGTACGGCGGCTGGGGATTCGAGGGCGGCGGGTACGGCGGTGTCGTCAAGTGTTGTTCCTTCGCTAGGTCTGCGCGGTTCCACGCGGAAGGATCATCTCCGGTGATCGTGGAAGTGTTACGCATGTCACGAAGTTGCGAGGTTTATCCGCCGGGCCTCCGAATCCACTGGTAGTGGGTGGGTCTGGTCGTCAGTGGATGTCGTGGCCGGGGTGTTGGGTGTCGTAGGTGTGGCGGGATTCGGCGATGGTGTCGCGGTGGGCGAGGGACCAGGCGGCGAGGGCTTCGACGAGGTGGGTGAGGCTGGCGCCGGTGGGGGTGAGGCGGTAGTCGACCTGGGCGGGGACGGTGGGGTAGACGGTGCGGGTGAGCAGGCCGTCACGTTCGAGGCGGCGCAGGGTGAGGGTGAGCATGCGCTGGGAGATGCCGTGGATGCCGCGCTGGAGTTCGCGGAAGCGGCGGGGGCCGCGGGCCATTTCGACGATGACCAGGACCGACCACTTGTCGCCGACACGGTCGAGGACGTCGCGGATGCCGCAGTCGGGGTGTTCGGGCAGGCCGCACGGGTCCAGGTCGGCGGGGTGGGTTACTGCGGTGTGCGTGGGTGACATGAGAGTGCCTTCTTGTGGGCGGACGACGGGCGGACGACCATTCACTGTAGTTACCGAAGAGAACCACACGGGGAGAAGGCAATTCGATGATCATGGTCACGGGCGCGCACGGTCAGCTCGGTTCGGGTGTTCTCGCGCGCTTGCGGGCGGACGGTGTCCCCGCGGTCGGCGGGAGCCGCACGGCCGCCACGGATATCCGGCCGCTCGACTTCGACGACCCGGAAACCCTCGACCTGCGCGACATCTCGACGCTGGTGCTGATCTCGGCCGGTTACGCCGAGGACGATCAGGTGATCAGGCGGCATCGCGCGGTGATCGACGCGGCGGTGCGCGACGGGGTCGGGCACGTCGTCTACACCAGCCTGGCCGGTGTGGGCGACCACCTCGCTTTCGCCCTGGCCCATCGCGCCACCGAACGCCTGCTCACGGACAGCGGCCTGCCCTGGACCGTGCTGCGCAACGGTCTGTACGCGGAGCTGTTCGGTTCGTCGCTGCGGTGGGCGGACGCGGACACCGTCGAATCGGCGTTCGGAACGGGCGCCCTCGCGGCGGTGGCCCGGGCCGACCTCGCCGAGGCCGCGGCTGTCGTCGCCACGGCACCTGCCGCCCACGCGGGCCGGATCTACGAGCTCGTCGGCACCCCGATCACCGCCGACGCGGTGGCCGGAGAGCTGGGCGTCCGACACCGTGACATCGATCTGGCCACCCTCCGCGCCGGGGCGCTCGCCACCGACGGCCTCCTACCGTTCCAGCCGCCGATGATCGCGTCCATCGCCACGGCCGTCCGCCACGGATTCCTCGCCACGCCCGGCCACGATCTGGAAGCACTGCTCGGCCGTCCGATCACCGACCCGCTGCCCGTCGCCGCCGAGACGGCCGCGCTCCTGCGTCCACCGGTGCCCGCGGTGCGGTGACCTGCCGGGCTCGTCTTGGGCCGTGCGCGACCCGTCATCGGCGATACTCGAGCGACTCGGGCGTGAAGCCCATCGGACGAGAGGCGTGCGATGACGGTTGTGGCGTTGATTTTTCTCGGCATCGCCGTGCTGTTGCACGGCTACATCTTCGTGATGGAGTCCCTGCAGTGGACCAGTCCGCGTACCAGGGCGACCTTCGGGATCACCGCCGAGCAGGCCGAGGCCACCCGGGAGATGGCGTTCAATCAGGGCTTCTACAACCTGTTCCTGGCGGTGGTCGCGGCCGTCGGCATGGGCTTCACCGTCTTCGGTGACACCGGGATCGGTCTGGCGCTGGTGCTGGCGGGAGCGGGGTCGATGGTGGCGGCGGGGGTGGTGCTGCTGGTGTCCTCGCCGGACAAGGCGCGCGCCGCCCTGATCCAGCTGGTCCCCCCGCTGATCGGCTGCCTCGCCCTGGTGATCGCGCACTGACCCGCTGTTAGGATCCGGCAGTCAGAATCCGACGAGCAGGTGAGCGAGGCCGTGGGCGCCGAGGACGCAGGGGACGGGCAGGGCGGCAGGCCCGCGCCGAAGAGCTCGCGTGGTCTGCGGACCAGGGCCGCGCTGGTCACCGCGGCGCGTGAGGTCTTCGAGCGCGACGGTTTCCTCGATGCCAGGACCAGCGATATCGCCAAGGCCGCCGGGGTCGCGTCGGGCTCGTTCTACACCTACTTCGACGGCAAGGACGAGATCTTCGCCGAGGTGGTCCGGCAGCTGCGTGAGGAGATGTTGCATCCGCACGTGCGTGAGCGCACCGGGGTGGATGATCCGCGCGAACTCATCGCCGCGGCCAATACCGAATACCTGCGGTCCTATCGTCGCCACGCGCGGCTGATGGCGGTGCTCGAGCAGGTCTCGCAGGTGGACGAGACCTTCCGCGCGCTGCGCTACGAGCGCGGGTCGGCGCTGATCGAGCGCAACGCGGCGATGATCCGGGACCTGCAGCGGCTCGGGCGCGTCGACGCCGAACTGGATGCCAGGGCGACGGCGCTGTCGCTGTCGGCGATGGTCAGCCGGACCGCGTATCTGGTGTTCGTCGGCGGTGAGCAGGTGCCGTTCGACACGCTGGTGGAGACGTTGAACCGGTTGTGGTTCAACGCCCTCCGCCTCACCTGACTCACACGAACGCGAACAGCGGCGGCACCGCGCAGACGACCGCTGCCGCCCAGATCCCGTACACCGGAAGGTAATCGGTCTGCCAGCGTTCGAGATCGGCGAAACCGCGCCGCCCCCGGACGAAACCGATGCCCAGCCGCACCGACCACACCAGGTTCACCAGCAGCACCACATTCATGCCGAGGGCCACCACTTTGTTGGGCGTCGAGCCGAATTCGGCGATCCGCGACAGCATGGCCGCCAGCATCACCACGTCCACGGCCAGCGCGCTGATCACCAGCACCAGCTGGACGCGGTCGAAGAGGCCGGGCGGGGTGAGCGGGTCGCGGGCCGAGATCGAGTAGAGCAGCAGACCCAGGACCAGGACGAGGATCAGGTCCATCAGGATCAGCAGGTCGCGGTCGACATCGATCACGTCGCGGGTGGTCGCGAACGCCACCAGCAGGGCCACCAGCATGACGATGGTCAGCGGGGTGAACACCCTGGTCAGCACGGGCGCGATGTTCTCCACCACGCTCTGCTTGGCCTCCACCAGCCAGGCCGCCACGACCATGGCGCCCGCCACGCCGAACGGCAGCACCCAGTTCTGGAAGATCGGCTCCACGTCGAGGTCGAGGGTGCTGAAAGCGCCCGCGGTCAGCCCCATCAGGACGCCGCCGCCGAGGGCGAGCAGGCTCAGATAGACCACCCATTCGCCGGTGAACCGGATGAAGTCCATCCGGCGCCGTGCGCAGCGCCAGTCGCCGCCGACATAGGCGAGGCCGACGGCGAACCACAGGGCGATCGGGGTGTGGATGGCGGCGATGATCTCGGTCGCGCCGTCCTCCTCGAACGGGTACAGGTTCACTACCAGCGCCGCGAGCAGGAACGGAACCACCAGCAGCGCGGTGACTTTCGCGCTCACCTGACGCTTCCACGCGAAATACCCCGCGAGGAACGGTAGGACGAGCAGGCTGACGTTCAGTCCGAGGTAGGGGCCGTCGAGGAAGGTGACGCCCGCCTTCAGCGCCAGCGCGGCGCCGACGGCGAGGCCGAGGACCACCGTCAGCTCCCGGTTGCTCTGGCGCTCATCGTCTTCGGTGGTGTCGGGCAGCAGGACGAGCTGTTTCCAGAGTCGCTCGGAGTGCTCGCGGGCGAACTCCCGCGAGATCGCGTCGACGGCGCCCATCCGTTTCACCGCGACCAGGAAGGCTTCATCGTCGGCCAAGCCCGCCTCGCGCAGGGTCGAGATGCGTTCGCGCAGATGGTCTTCCATCTCGTCGACATCGGCGACCGAGATCGCGCGGTGGCGCTGGACATAGCCGCGCCACTGGTCGATGTGGGCCTGCAGCTGTGCGTCGGTGCTCATCACGCCCATCCCTTCGCGGTCGTCGGCGGGCGCGTGGCGTCGCGCCAGACCTGTTCGAGTGCCTCGGCGACCACCTGCCACTGCGCCTGTCGTTCGGCGAGCGCGGCGCGGCCCGCCTCGGTGATCAGGTAGTGCTTGCGGCGGCGGCCGCTGTCGGCGGTGCGCCAGGCCGAGGACACGTAGCCGAGTCGCTCGAGGCGGTGCAGCAGGGGATAGAGCATGCCGTCGGTCCACTGCATCCGGCCGTGCGAGAGCGTGGTGACCTGCTCGAGGATGGCGTAACCGTAGGACTCGCCGTCGGCCAGAATGCCCAGCACGAGGGGGGTGGCCGAGGCCGCCACCAGGTCTTTGTCGATGCGCATCGGGCTCCTATACCTAGAACTGCTAGGTCATAACCTAACAGATCTAGGTATGGATTCCCGGGGGGTGCGGATTTCGCACCCTAGGGTGATAATTCGGCCGGATCGCCTAACGGGTCCTCGGAGGGTCCCGATGTTGCCTTCGTACGCGCAATCGCGCACTGGGGACTCGGAATCGAGGAAACATGAACAAGGCAGTTCGGATGAGTGCGCTGGTCGCGATCGCCGCGGGGTTGGTCGCGGGCTGCACCGACAGTGACGGGGTGGTGACCCTGCCGTCGACCTCCCGCGCGACGACCTCCGCGCCCGCCCCGTCCGGTGACGCGGCTGCGACCACGGCCCCCGGCGTGACACCCGCGCCCGACGGCGACCCCGCGGTGACGCCCGCGCCCGGCGGTGGCGCGCCCGCGGTCACACCCGCGCCGGGCGGGTCCGAGGTGCCCGCCGACGACATCGGCGGGCCCGGCCGCTGCATCGATCCGGCCTCGACCGGCGTGCGGGACGCGGTCGCCGGACTCGGTGGCGGCTGGGTCGCCACGCAGGCCGCTACCGATGTGCCGGGGGACTGCGGTCAACTGCTCTGGGTCCGCGCGGTGGGCGGCAACTCGGCGGGCGCGCCGATCCACATCCTGTTCTTCCACGACGGAACCTACTTGGGCACGGCCACTTCCGAGCCGTACGCGTTCACGTCGGTGAGCGGGTCGAACGGCAACGCGGTGAGCGTCGACTACAAGTGGCTGGTGGCCGACGAACCGTTCGCGGCGCCGCAGGGCGGTCCGGCCACCATCACCTACACCTGGACCGGGTCCGGTGTGGTGATGAGCGACCCGCTACCGCCGGAGGTCACCCAGCCGCACCGCTGAGTGTCAGGCCGCGGTCCGGTCCGGGTGCAGCACCAGCACGGTGATCTCGCTGGGCGCGAAGACCCGCAGTTGCGGACCCCAGAAGCCGGTGCCGCGGCTGGTGTAGAGCTGGGTGTGGTTCGCGTGCCTGCTCAGCCCGGCCACGACCGGCTGATCGAGGCGGACCAGATAGTGGAACGGCCAGATCTGCCCGCCGTGGGTGTGTCCGGAGATCTGCAGCGCGACCCCCGCCGCCGCGCTGTCGGTGATCTGCTTGGGCTGATGGGCCAGCAGCACCACGGGCAGTTCCGGATCGGCACCGGCCAGCGCGGCGGGCAGATCGGGGCCGTGACCGGGCAGGCCGACGCCGGTCGGGTCGTCGATACCGGCGATCACCAGGCGCGCGCCGTGGTGGGCCAGGGTGCGGTGTTCGTTGTGCAGGGGCTGCCAGCCGAGACCGGCCATGTGGTCGATCCAGCCCTGCGCGTCGCCGAAGTACTCGTGGTTGCCGGTGATGTAGAAGCGGCCCAGCGGGGCGTCGACCTTGGCCAGCGGATCGACCTGGGCGCGGCGCTTCTCGACCGAGCCGTCGGCCAGGTCACCCGCGTGGCAGGCGATATCCGGGCGCTGCGCGTTGACCACCTCGACCACCCGTTCCGACCAGCCGCGCCGGTCCAGCGCGGCGAAGTGGGTGTCGGTGACGACCACGACGCGCAGGCCGTCCAGCTGCTCGTCCAGGCCACGCAGGGCGACGTCGACCGTGCGCACCCGCGGCACCCGCCGCGCCTCGTACACGCCCCACGCGATCAGTGCCGCCGAGATCGTCAGCACCCCGGTCGCCACGATGCGCGCGGCGAGCGCTCCGTCGACCCCGGCGATCGCCAGCGCGCCCCGCGCGAGCAGGCCGAACACCGACCACGCCAACACCACCCACAGCACGCCGAGCAGGGTGTCGCCCACGATCACCGCGGGGTCGGACTGCGCGGGCCCGTGGCCGAGGAACATCCCGGCGGGCAGGGCGAGGAACCCGAGCACGGCCAGCGCGGTGCCGGTCCAGAACAGGGGACCGGTGCCGCCGGTGGGCGCGGCGACCAGGGTCCACCACGGCAGTGCGAACAGCACCGCCGGGACCAGCAGGAACATCAACAGGCGTACGGCGAGCTTCACGGAGGTCCGTCCTTGGCAGGGCCGCCGGGGGCGCGGCCACGATCGACCATCCAGCGTAGCGTCCGCCGACGCGGGGCCGGTCGGCGAGAACGCGCAGGCAGCGCAGGTGGCGCGAAGCGGATTGCCCCGCATCGCAATTCGATGTGCCCCCGGCTTCGGGGGCGCGCTATGCTGCCCGGCAGGATCCGTGGCGCAGGTCGTGCGCGTACGGCGGGTCGCGTGGGGAAGCGGCGAGGCCGCGTGAACGAAAGGTCTGATCAGCATCATGCGTGGCGTAATTCGGGGAGGCGCGCAGGAGCGCCGGGACAGATCGGGCCTGGTCCGGCGGACTCTGGTCGGGGCGACGGTGGCCGCGCTGCTGCCGTGGGGCCTGGTGGCCGCGCCCGCCTCGGCCGACGCCGATCCCTCGGCGATCGACTTCCCGGTCGACTCGTCGATGGGCACCATCAACACCCGCATCATCCGCGCCGCCGACGGCAACACCGACCGGGTGGTCTACCTGCTCGACGGCGAACGCGCCGAGAACGACCTCAACGGCTGGGAGAAGCACACCTCCATCCCGGCGCAGATGGCCAAGTTCAACATCAATGTGGTGATGCCGGTCGGTGGCCAGTCCAGCTTCTACGCTGACTGGGACCAGCCGAGCAGCTTCAACGGCGTCAACCCCGACGGATCGATGCTGCCCAGTGCCGACTCCGGTTCGGCCATCGGCGGCTGGGAGGACACCCAGGGCAAGACCAACACCTATCGGTGGGAGACCTTCATCACCGAGACCCTGCCCGACGCGCTGAAGTCGCGGCTGGGTTTCAGCGACACCCGCAACGGCGTGGTCGGGCTGTCCAGCGGTGGCAGTGCCGCGCTGCTGATGGCGGCCTACCACCCCGAGCAGTTCACCTACGCCGGATCGCTGTCGGGCTACCTGCACATGTCGATGCCGGGTATGCGCGAGGCGCTGGCCGGGGCGATGATCGCCAGCGGCGGCTACAACATCGAGTCGATGGCGCCCGCCGGGAGCGAGAAGTGGAAGCGGATGGACCCCTACGGGTTCGCCGAGAAGCTCATCGCCAACAACACCCGCCTCTACATCTCGGCCGGTAGCGCCAAGCCCGCCGACCAGGACCTGTCCTCGATCGACGCGATCACCCAGGGCATGCCGCTCGAGGCCATCGCGCTGGCCAATACGCGGTCGTTCGAAAAGCGGCTCACGGCACTGGAATACACCAATGTCAGCTACGACTTCCCCGACATCGGTATCCACAACTGGGGTACCTGGGAGCAGGTCGCGATCCGGTTGATGCCGGACATGGCGCGCAATATCGGCAAGCCGCTGCCCGCGGGCGCCCCGCCCGCCGGTGGGGAGCCGCCGGTGGGTGCGCCGCCCGGGGGTGGACCCGAGGGTGGTCAGCCGCCTGCGGGTGAGCCGCCGAAGTAGTTTCTCGGACAACGAAACCGCCGCTCCGATTCGGGGCGGCGGTTTTCGCTTTCCTCGGGCTGGGCGGAACTTCTGCGGTTGGTGCGGAAGCCTCTACGTGCGGTGCGGAAGCCGCCGTCGACTCGCGGTGGCGGCCTCCGTCGTCCGGTCAGCTGGTTCGTATAGGACCGGGAGTCGTCCAGCCCCAGCGGGTTTCGGTGTGGACATCGATGTCCGCCGGGGGTGCGGCGACGTAGCGGGTGAGGCGTTGGAGTTCGCCCCAGTCGCGGGTCCAGTCCTCGGCGAGGTAGGCCGGGATGGTGGCTGATCGCGTGAGCATGCCGGTCCAGCCGAGGGGGCCGCCGCCGGTGTCGCCCTGCCAGGTCTCCGAGACCTGGGCATTGAGCTTGTCCGGCAGGATGCGCCAGATCGGGAGTTCGGCGACGCCGTCGCGGTGGTCGAACGGGCGCTGGCACGGGAAGGCCAGTCCCACATGCCAATCCGCGAGGACCGGGTCTTTGTCGCCGACCATGGTGTTGAGCGTCGCGAGCTTGGGCAGGCGTGGTGGGGTGAGGGCCAGCCAGCGCATCGGATCGGGCTCGCCTGATTCCGTCACGAGCCGAACCGCCGTGGTGCCCTGCGGAATCCGATCCAGGTCGATCGGTAGGTTCCGCCAGCCCGGAGCTCCGCCCACCGACGGCGGCGCGAGATCGCCCAGCGCGGTGACGGTGCCGTCCTCGGCCCGACTCGCGAACTCGACCCGAAGCTTCTGCCCCGGCATGGGCGCACCATCCGGCCCCGCCCCCTCGATGTGCCCGGCGACGGTGAGAATCAGGACCCGGTAGGCGGGATCGCGCTGTGCGGCAGCGAGATCCAGGCGGTACCACTGGGTGGTCAGCTTCGTCTGCTGCGGTGCGCCGGTCGAATAGCTGCCCAGGACCGGGGTGCGTTCCGGCGCGAGCCCGAACGGGAGTGCGACGGTGCTGCTGTTGACACCGGTCACGGCCGGACCTCCGGCGCCAGGCGCGGGTCCGGTACCGCCCGGGGGCGCGCCGCTTCCGCCTGGCGGCGCACCGGCTGGGCCGCCCGGAGCCGTGCTGCCGGGAGCGCCCTGTGCCGCGCCGCCACTTCCGCCGGGGCCGTTCGGGGCAGAACCGGTGGGGCCGCCTGGTGTGTTTCCGGCGGGGGCGGGGCCGGAACCCGAAGGGGGTGCGGAGGATTGGCCGGGGCCGGGGTCGGGCATGAGGCTGCCGACTCCGTTGGGGGTGAAGCCGGTGTTCTCGGCGGTGAGGCCGTCGGCGATGGTGCCGGTGTAGGGGGTGAGGAGGGAGTCGGCGGTGTTGGTTTCGACCAGGACGTCGTCGGCCATGGCGCACCGGTCGCCGGTGAGGGTGCGCAGGTTCGACAGGCCGACCGAGTAGGCGGGAAATTGCGAGATCATCGCGGTGGCGAGGGACCCCACTTCGAACAGCACCATCGCCGCTGCGGCGAGAGTGAGGGCGGTGATCGTCGGTGGCCGGGAGGACAGTGCGCGGCCAGGGGTGTCGCGACGGTCTCCCGACCCCGACCCCGAGCTCGTGGTGGCCGTCGACGTGGGGGCAGCAGTGTCTGTGCTCGCCGGATCGTCGGGTGGAGGCGGATCGGCGAGCGCGGACGGGGTGCGCGCGACGTGCTCGGGGGTGCGGTAGTACTGCCAGAGGGCGTAGGCGGCTGCCGCGCCGGAGGCGATGAGGAAGAGGGAGGACACCGCGACGCCCGCGAGAGTGGGAGCGCGGTCGGGCCAGGGGACGCCGTAGCCGGAGACGTACCACCAGCCGTTGGAGCCGGTGAAGGTCACCGCGAGCAGGAAGAGGATTCCGGCGGTGAAGAGGGTGCGGAGGTAGGGGGCTCGGATGATATTGCGGCTCAACGTGACAGCGGTGACCGCCGCGAGCGGCCCGGCCAGCCCGGCGTAGACGCCGAAGTGGTGGGTCCACTTGGTGGGGGTGAGCATCATCAGCAGCAGGGCCAGCACGATGACCGCGAGCAGTCGGCCGACGGGTCCGCGTGCGGTGCCGGGAATGCGCCCGCCGCGCCGGACGGCGACGAGGATGCCGACCACGAGACAGCCGAGCATGGCGAGGATGCCGAATCGGCGGGCCAGCGAACCATCTGGGTTGACCGACAGGAGCGAATCCCAGCGGGTCCGTTCCTCGAACCAGGCCATATCGGGTCCGACGAGTTGCCGTACGCGGGTGGCCTCCAGCACCGTCGCCAGCGTCTGATCGGCGAAGACGACCACGAGCACCAGCGTGCCCGCCGCCGCGATGGGCGCGAGCACCGCCGCATAGCGCAGGCGGGAACCGGAGCGGGCCCGGGCGATGATCGTGCGCAGGACCGGGCGTCCGCCGACCAGCAGCGCGCCCACGCAGATCAGGCCGGTGGGGCCTGCGGCGAGGGAGAAGGCGGCGATGAGGACGGCGATCGCGGCGGGGAGCAGGCGGCGGGTGGCGATGGCCCGCTCCATCGAGCACCAGGTGAGCAGGGCGCCGACGGCGATGAGCGGTTCGGGACGCAGACCGTTGTTGTAGGGCAGCCAGATCGTGAGGAAGACCAGGGCGGCGGTCCAGCGGGCCGTGCGGTTCGCGGCGATGCTGGAACCCAGGCGCGGCAGCACTTCTCGGCTGAGCAATAGCCAGCACACCAGTCCGGCCAACAGGGCGGGTAGCCGCATCCACAGACCCGCGTCGCTGATCCGGGTCATCCAGGCCAGCACCTCGTACGGCCAACCGAAGGGCGCCTCGGCGACCTGGAACCAGCGGTAGTAGTTGGCGGTGTACCCGGCCTCGCGCGCGGAGCGGGCCATGGTGAGGATGTAGCCGTCGTCGGAACTGTTGGCGCCGATCACATGCCAGAGCACCAGCGTGCCCGCCACCACCGCGTCGAGTCCGGTGCACCGCCACCACCGGGCGGGCAGCACCCGTCGGGAACGTCGTCCGTCGCGGAGGTCACCGCGATGCAGGCAGATCAGCGCGATCAGCGTGCACAGCAGGGCGCCGAGGATCGCCGCGAGTTTCGCCGCGCTCGGACTCGACGAGAACCGCGCGTCGATCTCCGCGTGCAGCCGGGCATCGCCCATCCGGCCACGATCCAATTCGGTGTAGACACCGACGATCTGCGGACGCACATCGCCCTCGACCACCGTCCGCATCGGCGACCCGTCGTCCTTGGTGAGCCCGACGATCTCGACGGTCGACCGCGTCGCCGTGGATGTCACGGTGAACGCCCCGCACCCCGCGGCCGCACCGGCATCGCCCGGAGCACCGGCGCCGGGCGTGCCGGAGGGCGGCGTGCTGGACGGCGCACCAGTCCCCGGTGCTGTCGACGGCTGACCCGCCGGTGGCGTTGTACCTGGACCGGTCGCCCCTGGCGCGGCGGGTGCACCCGGATTCGCGACGCTGGGCACCGCACCGGGACCACCACTCGGCCCACTACCGGGCGCAACCGGTGCGCCGGTGGGGCGAGCCCCGTTCGGAGTGCCCGCCGGGTCACCAGCTGTGGGCTGGCTGCCCGGGGGCAGGGAACCGGGGCTGAGCCCCGCGGGCAATCCGGCTGGGCCGCTGGGCGGTGCGGGTGCACCTGACGGGCCGCCGAGGGCGGGTGCACCTGACGGGCTACCGGGGGCGGGTGCACCTGACGGGCTACCGGGGGCGGGTGCACCTGACGGGCTACCGGGGACGGGCGCTCCTGACGGGCCACTGGGGGCGGGCGCACCTGATGGGCCACCCGGGCTGGGCGCACCTGACGGGTTACCGAGGGCGGGCGGTCCCGCAGGGGTGCTGGGTGGTGAGGCGGGCGCTGAGCCCGGTGGAGTCGTCGGTTGCCCTGCGGCCGAACCGGCTGTAGCGCTGATGATCTCGGTCATCGGCACGCTCAGCAGCAGGCGGTCGCGCAGGACCACCGCCAGGGTTCGGCCGGTGTCGGGGCGGTCTTCGATGCGGGCGACCAGGCCCTTCGATCCGGCGCGGGGCGCCTGGGGTGGGACGGTGGCCAGGACGGTGCCGCCGGTGAGGTCGCGCAGGGCGGTACAGGGGATGCTCGCGTCCAGGGACAGGGGGACGTAGTCCACCAGCGGGGCGCTGAGTTGTAGCGACTGGGGCTGGGGCCAGTTCAGGCTCGCGCGGTGTTGCTGGACCGGAAGCAGCGGGACGAGAACCGCCAGCAACACTCCGAGCACCCCCGCTGCGATGCCGATCACTTTCACACGGCCGGAGCCGGAAGAATCTGCATGCACGACTCCCGATGCTAGCGAGGCTCAGCGGGGACGGCGCAGTTCGGTGACCGCGATCCTGGCCGCCTCGCCGATGGCGGCGTCGACCACCGGCAGCATCGGATCGGCGCGGGCCGCGCGCGTGAACACCGCGACGGCCACCGGGATCTCGTCGGGGAACTCGACCACCGCCACCTCGTTGCGGATCACCCCGATGGTGCCGGTCTTGCCCGCCACCACGACCCCGCGATGCGGAAAACCGGCGGCGATGCGATGCGGCCAGACCTGCCTGCTCATCACCGACCGCACGAAAACCTTTCCCTCCGTGGACAACACCCGACCCGACCACAGGGCGTCGAGCAGGGTCGTCATCTGCGCCGGGGTGGTCGCGCTGGTGTAGGCGGGGTCGTAGGCCGAGACGGACCACGCCTCGTCGTTGTCGGCCAGCGCGGCGAAGGCGGCGGCGGTGCTGGGGGTGTCGGTGTCGCGTACCAGGTCGCGGTGCAGGTCGGCGGTGCCGCCGACGACGCGGGTGTCGGTGAGGCCGAGTTCGGTGACCAGCTCACCGATCGCCGCGAGCCCCACCTCGCCGAGCAGCACATCGGCGGCGGCGTTGTCGGAGACCGTCATCATGGAGGTCGCCAGATCGCGGCGGCTCAGGGTGACCGGATCGTGCAGCGCGGCGAGCCCGGTGGGGCCGGGTGTGCAGTCGGCGGGGTCCACGGTGAGGCGGGCGGTGGGGTCGAGAAGGCCGTCGTCCACCTGGCGGCAGAACGCGACCAGGAGCAGCAGTTTGTAGACCGAGGCGGTGACGACGCGGTCCCGCCCGTCGACGCAGACCTCGGCCGACGAGCCGTCGCAGCGCCGGGCATGTAACCAGCCGCTGCATCCGGCGTCCGCGAAGACGGCGCGAATCCGTTGGACGACAGCGGAATCCGTATCAGTGCGATTCACCGCAACCGCTCCCGGTACAGCACCCGGTCGACGGCCTCGGCGTGCGTCGCGGCATCGGCGCGGCGGATCACCCGGACGCGCAACGCCACCGACTGGGCCGCCAACGTCAGCCAGGCGACGCCGGGCGTCGGTGTGGGTGGCGTGGCGATCACGCCGAAACTCGTGCCCGCGGCCACCGCCGCCAGCACCGACCGGTCGTCGGGTGCGGCGAGAACCGGGGTGTCCAGCCCCCGTTCGCGCAGCAGATCGACGACGGCGTCGAAGGCCGGGGGATTGGCCGACCGGGGTGGATGCGCGAAATGCAGTCCGGCGAGCATCGGGAACACCGGCCGCTCGGTGGTGGTGCTGCGATGGTCGGCGGGGACGACCAGCCAGCGCGGCAGCTTGACGACAGGCCCCGCCTCGACCCCGTCGACCAGCGCCGGATGCTCGACCACCGCCACATCGCACACCCCGGCCCGCACCTGCGCGATCAGATCGACCGTCGCGCCCAAGGTGGTCGACACGCTCGCCTCGGCACCGCGCAGCGCCGTGACGCAGGCCGTGACGAGCCGCGCGGGCAGTGCCGTCGTGGACGCGAAGCGCACGGTGCCGCTGCGCCGGGCGAGGCGCTGGGACTCGGCCAGGAGACGGTCGGCGTCGTCGACGAGCAGCCGGGCGCGCGGGAGCAAGTGCCTGCCCGCCGGGGTGAGTCGCGCGCCCCGGCTGGTGCGGTGGATGAGTTCGACCTCGAGATGCTGTTCCAGCCTGCGCAAGCCCTGGGACAGCGGCGGCTGCGTCATGTCCAGGGCCGCGGCCGCCCGCCCGAAGTGGCCCTCGTCGGCGACCGCGACGAAGAACCGGAGATGGCGGAGCAGGTCCATGACCGCCATTGAACCAGCGCCCTGGCGGGGAATTCGGCGGATCGGGCGCCACGGATCACCCCGGTACGCGTCCGCACGCGGTGCCACCTGCGCCGATATCGAGGGCGACTCGCCCGCCCGGCGTGCCGGTATTGGCCTCGGCCCGAGGCCGGGTGGTCTGCTGCGGCCGTGACTTCCTTCCTCTCGCACCGCAGTCGGTGGTGCCTACACCTGGCCGCCGTCGCCCTGGCCGCGACCGTGACGGCCTGCTCGACCGAGCCCGCACCCGCCCCCGCGACCCCCACGACCACCTCCACCACCGAGGTATTCGCCGATCTCGAAGCGAAATACGATGCCCGCCTCGGACTCTCGGTGATCGACACCGCCGACGACCGCACCGTCTCCCATCGCGACCAGGAACGCTTCCCGATCGCCTCGACCTTCAAGGGCATCGCCTGCGGCGCGCTGCTCCAGGCGCATCCCCTGTCGACAGGCTATTTCGACCGCGTCATCCACTACACCGCCGCCGATCTCGTCGACTATTCACCCGAGACCCAACAGCACGTGGACACCGGCATGACCGTCGCCGACCTCTGTGCCGCCGCCATCACCCTCTCCGACAACACCGCGGGCAACCTGGTGCTCCGCGAGCTGGGCGGTCCCGCGGGCTTCACCGCCTTCGTCCGCACCCTCGGTGACACCGTCACCCGCCTGGACCGCTGGGAAACCGACCTCAATACCGCCATCCCCGGCGACGACCGCGACACCACCACCCCCGCCGCACTCGCGGCCGACTACCGCGCCCTGCTGCTCGGCCCCGCCCTGGCCGAACCCGAACGCGCGCAACTCACCACCTGGCTGCTGGCCAACACCACCGGTGCCGAACGCATCAGGGCGGGCCTGCCCGGCGACTGGAAAGTCGGCGACAAGACCGGCACCCCCGCCTACGGCTCGGCCCTCGATGTCGCCATCGCCTGGCCACCCGGGCGCGCCCCCCTGATCCTCGCGGTGCTGTCCACCAGGTCCGAGCAGGACGCCGAACCCTCCAACACCCTGATTGCCGAGGCGACGAGAAGCGCTCTGTCCCAACTCAACTGATGGTGGCCGCGCTGCCTCGTCGTACAACCGGCGGACCCGAGGCGGCCGTCCTCACCTGATCACACGCCCGCGCGCAGGACCTCGGTCGAGGCGCGGTAGCGGCCGGGGGCGGTGCCGTATTCGCGGGTGAAGGCCTTGCTGAAGGCGTATTCGGAGCTGTAGCCGGTGCGGCGCGCGATGGTCGACAGCGGGTGGTCGCTGGTGCGCAGCAACTGGGCGGCGGTGAGCATGCGCCAGCGGGTCAGGTAGCTCAGGGGTGGCTCGCCGAGCAGGGCGGTGAAGCGTTTGGCGAAGGCGGCGCGACTCAAACCCGCGCGGGCGCCGAGCGATTCGACGGTCCAGGGGTGGGCGGGATCGGCGTGGATGCCGCGCAGCGCGGGCGCGAGGTGCGGGTCGGTGAAGGCCGCCGTCCAGCGGGAGGCGTCGTTGTCGGTGAGCCAGGCGCGCAGGAGATAGAGCAGCAGCAGGTCGAGCAGGGGTGGGACGGCCGCGTCCGAGCCGGGATGCGGGTGGGTGAGTTCGTCGGCGAGCAGGTCGACCGCCGCGCGCAGCGACGGATGCGCGCCCAGGCGGGCCGGGATGTGGACCACCTCGGGCAGTTCGGTCAGCAGGGGATGGGTGCGGTCGGCGGCGAGGTCGTAGGAACCGCACAGCAGGGTGGCCGGTGCGCCGGGGCCGTCGACCGCGCGCTGGTCGTGGGGGCCCGCGATCTCGGTGACCGGGCTGTCGGGATGGTCGAGCAGGCCGTGGGCGAGGCCGCGGGGCATGAGGACCGCATCGCCGGTACCCAGGGCGATCGGCGCCGCGTCGGGCCGGGTGAGCCAGCACGAACCCCGCAGGACCACATGGAATCCCGCGCCCTCGACCTGCGGATAGTGCCGTCCCCACGGTGCGTGCCGGACGAACAGTCCCGAGGCGGGACTGCCGGTGCGCGCGGTGGCGAGGACATCGCTGAGCAGGTCCATATCCAGAACTGTACCTGTGAAGACGAATGGATATCTCTAGAAGACAATGGATGATTTTCTGTCTCCATCTGCGTGCATACGGTACGTACATCAGCCGATGAGCAAGGAGTGGGACATGAAGATCGCCGTCTACGGAGCCAGTGGACACGTCGGCCGGTTCGCGGTCGCCGAACTGCGCGAGCGAGGGATCGAGACCGTCGTCGTGGGACGTGACGCCCAGCGCATCAATGGATTCGGTGCGGAGTACCGGGTGGCCGCCGCCGATGACCTCCCCGCCCTGCGCACCGCGTTCACCGGCGTCGACGCCGTGATCAGCACCCTGCCCGACTACACCGGCACCGGTGCGCACGTGCTGCGCGCCGCGATCGAGGTGGGCGCGCACTATGCCGACGTCGCGGGCGAACAGCTCTACGTCGCCGAGGTCTTCGGGGAGCACAGCCAGCGGGCCGCCGCCGCGGGCGTCACCCTGGCCCCGGCGATGACCGAAGCGGGCGTGTTCGGTGACCTGCTGGCCCACCTCGGTGCCGAACGCCTCGGCGGAGCCGACGAGATCGTCCTGAGCCACGTCGCGAAGCCGGGCGGCGCGGGCTCGCGGGGGAGCATGCGCACAGTCCTGCGGAATCTCGACGTGTTCACCGGGGGTGGACTGTCCTGGATCGACGGGGAATTCCGCACCGGCGCCACCGCGCGCCGCGACACTTTCGCACTGCCCGGAGAATCAGAACCTGTTGCTGTCGTGAAATTCCCGCAACCGTCGGTGGTGACCATTCCCCGGCACGTCACCGCGGGCGCGGTGGAAGGTGTTCTGGCACGTTCGATTTTCGATGTGATCGGCACTGTCACCGAGGCGGACGTGGCCGCCGCCCCGGAGGTGCCGAGCGCACCCGCGCCGTATTCGATGATCGTCGACATCCGACACGGGCAACAGCGACTGCGCGGCATCGGCAGCGGTCCCGACGCGTATCGCAACAGCGCTCAGCTGGTCGTCGAGGCCGCGACCAGGATCGTCGCGGGGGCGGGCAAGCCGGGCGCGCAGGCCCCGGCGGAGCTGTTCGACCCCGTCGAATTCCTCGGCGCGGTGGCCGCCTTCGGGATGACCTGGTCACTGGAATGAGCCCGGCGGACGGCCCCGGTGCCAAGTGTGTGCGAACACATAGTGAACCGCGCTCGTCCGAGTGGCAGGCGGGGCGGGGGCTCGATATGCTCGCATGCACTATCTGAACGGGCTGTCGTGCCGCGTGATTGGTTCGAGATTGGCGGTTGGGGGCCTGTGAATACTGCGGAAGTCGAACCGATGACGCCTGCGCCGGAACGGTCGGCGCCCGCCGAGCGCGACGGTGCCGGACAGGCCGGGTCCGTGGTCTTCGGCGCCGGAATCGCCATGGTGGTGATCGCGGTCGTCACGGCGGTTTTCGCACCGGCCACCATCGGTATCCCGGTTCTCAGTGCTGCCGTCGCGGCGGTCGTCGTCGGTTGCCCGGCGGTCTTCCTCGCGCTGCGGGCCAGGGCCGATGCCCAGCGCAGTAGGGCCGCCGCCGACCAGGCCGAGCGGGAATTGGCCAGGACCGTGGCCGATTCGACCCAGCGCGTCGCCCAGGCCGAGGAGCACACCGCCGCCTTCGCGTGGGAGGCACAGGAGAACGGCCGCCGTGGTGCCGCGGCCCTGGCGGCCTTCGCCGGTGCCGCGGGCCGCATCCAGGCCATGACCACCTCCATGCTGGCCGAACTGCGCGAGATGGAACACCGCCACGCCGACCCGCGCGTGCTCACCGACCTGCTCCACATCGATCACCGCACCGCCCAGACCGGCCGCCTCGCCGACAGCATCGCCGTGCTCAGCGGTGCCCGCACCGGTCGCCGCTGGGCGAAACCGATTGCGATGGAATCCATCCTGCGCGGCGCGATGGGCCGGGTCGCGGGCTATCAGCGGGTGCGGTTGCGCGCGGTCGCCGAGGTCGGCATCGCCGGACACGCCGCCGAGGGCGTGATGCACACCCTGGCCGAGCTGCTCGACAACGCCTGCAACTTCTCCCCGCCCACCACCGAGGTGCACGTCTACGCCGCCGAAGTGCCCGCGGGCGTGGTGATCACGATCGAGGACAGCGGCCTGGTCATGAGCGAATCGGCGCTGCGTCGCGCCGAGGCCGCCGTCTCCGGTCGCGATCACAAGGGCAAGGGTGTCGACCTGGCCTCGCTCTCGGGCACCCGTCTCGGCCTGGCCGTGGTCGGCAATCTCGCGCGCAAACACGATCTGACCGTGTCGTATCGGCCCTCGGCCATCGGCGGCACGGCCGTGGTGGTCGTGGTCCCGCGTGAGCTCACCGCGCGGGCCGAACGTCGCGGTGCCGGTCTGCTCGCCACCCCGACGCCGCGCCCGGTGGAACCCCCGCGCCCGATCGAGGCGCCGCGCGCCGATCTCGGCCAGTTCGACACCCCGATCCCGCGCGCCCAGCACCCCCGGCACGCCAGCACCGATTTCGGCTGGCCCGAGACCACCGCCGCGCCCGAGCAGCAGGTACCCGACGCCACCCCCGTGCTGCCGAAACGGCGCCGGGGCAGCACCCTGGCCCAGGTCCATCCCGAAGGTCTGTCCACCCCACCGGCCGCCGATGCCGCGCCGACGAAGCCCGCGGCACTGGGCGCCTTCCAACGTTCCGCGCCGGGCCGCCGCCACGCTGCCCCCGACTCTCCGGAGGACCGATGACCACCACATCCACCAACCTCGGCTGGTTGCTCGAGAAACTGCTCGCCCGCACCCCACGCGCCAGGCACGCCCTGCTGCTCTCCGGTGACGGGCTCAAGATCTGCCACACCCCGGAACTCGATGTCGACCGCGCCGACCAGCTCGCCGCCATCGCCGCCGGTTTCCAGAGCCTGTCGCACGGGGCTTCCGTCGAATTCGGTGACGGGCGTGGCGGTGTCCGCCAGTCGATGACCGAGTTCTACGGCGGCATCCTGTTCGTGATCGAGGCCGGACGTGGCGCGCACTTAGCGGTGGTGGCCGCCGAGGACGCCGACGCGGGCCTGGTCGGGCACACCATGCACGAACTCGTCGAGCAGCTGGGCGAGCATATGCAGGCCCAACCGAGACGGGTGGTGCCGAATTGACCAGGGCGCTGCGCGACGACGATCCCGACCGGTTCTACACGCTCACCGGCGGTCGCGCCCCGGCCACCGAGGACTTCGACCTGGTCACCCTGGTGGTCAGCGAATCGGCGCCCTCGGCCGGGATGACCTCCGAACAGGTGGCCATCCTGCGCATGTGCCGGGCGCCCACCGCCGTGGTGGAGATCGCCGCCGAACTGCGCCTGCCCGTCGGGGTCGCCACCGTGGTGCTCTCGGATCTGCTGCACGCGGGCAAGATCACCGTCCGTCCCCCGCTCTCGGCAGCGATGACGCTGGATCTCTCCACCCTCGAGAAGGTGCTCGTTGGACTTCGCAAACTCTGAGCTCGCGCCCGAACGCGCCCAGGCGCCGTTGGACGCCACGGTCAAGCACGGCTTGAAGATCGTGGTGATCGGCGGCTTCGGGGTCGGCAAGACGACCCTGGTGCGTTCGGTCAGCGAGATCAGGCCGCTCGACACCGAGGCCACGATGACCGATGTCGGCGTCGGCGTCGACGACGCCGAGGGGGTGCCCGGCAAGTCGACCACCACGGTGGCCTTCGACTTCGGCCGCATCTCCCTCGACGAAGAGCACGTGCTGTATCTGTTCGGCGCGCCGGGGCAGCAACGGTTCTGGTTCCTGTGGGACCGGCTGTTCACCGGCGCGCTGGGCGCGATCGTGCTGGTCGACCAGCGTCGCATCGCCGACTCCTGGTACGCGATCGACCGCCTCGAACACCAGGGCACCCCGTTCGTGGTGGCCTGCAACGACTTCGGCGAGTCCCACGCTCCCGAGACGGTGCGCGAGGCGCTGGACCTGGACCCGGCGGTGCCGCTGCTGATGTGTGACGCGCGCTCGCGCGAATCGAGCAAACAGGTGCTGATCGCACTGGTCGAGCACCTGTATTCCGCTGTCCCGCAGGGGGAATCCGTTTCATGAGCATTCCGACGGGCGCGTGCCCGGTCACCGGCGCCGTCCCGTTGAGCGGGCCGGAATTCCACATCGAACCGCACGAGGTCTACCGCAAGATGCGCCGCGACCACGGTCCGGTGGTCGCGGTCGAACTGCCCGGCGGGTTCCCGGCCTGGCTGATCATCGGCTATCGCGAACTGCACCAGGTGACCAGCGATCCGCTGCTGTTCCCGCGTGACGTGTCGCTGTGGAACCAGTGGAGCCGGGTGCCCGAGGACTGGCCGCTGCTGCCGATGGTCGGCCGACCGATGCCCTCGATCTACTTCACCGCCGGTGCCGAGCACCGCCGTCACCTGGCCATGGTGGAGCCCGCCCTGGACGCGGTGGACCACTTCGAATTGCGCAGGGCCTGTGAGGAACTCGCCGACCGGCTGGTCGACGGCTTCTGCGGGCGCGGCACCGCCGACCTGGTCGCCGAGTTCGCCGAACCGCTGCCGGTGCTGGCGCTGGGCCGCATCCTCGGCCTGCCCGACGCCGACGCCGCCGACCTCGCCGCCACCATGAAGGCCCTCGCCGACGGCGGCGCCGACGCCCAGGACGGCTTCGTGCGCTTCGGCGAGCACATGGCCCGGCTGCTGATGAGCAAGAAGGCCAGGCCCGGCGGCGATCTCACCTCGCTCATGCTGGCCGATCCCGAGCCGTTCACCGACGAGGAATACATCAACGACCTGATGGCCATCACCGCCGCCGGTCACCTCACCACCGCCGACTGGCTGGGCAGCTCGATGCGGCTCATGCTCACCGACGACCGCTTCGCCGCCGCGCTGGGCGGCGGCAGACGCAGTGTCGGCCAAGCGATGAACGAGGTGCTCTGGGAAGAGGGCCCCACCTCGATCCTGGCCGGGCGCTGGGCCGCCCGCGACACCCGCCTGGGCGATCAGACCATCCGCGCGGGCGACATGCTGCTGCTGGGATTGGCCGCGGCCAACCTCGACCCGCACATCCGCCAGTCCTTCACCGACGGCGACACCGTGCCCACCGGCAACAACGCGCACTTCGCGTTCAGCTACGGCGAATACCGCTGCCCGTTCCCGGCGCAGCAGATCGCCGAGATCATCGCCAGGACCGGGATCGAGGTGCTGCTCGACCGGCTCCCCGACGTCGACCTGGCGGTCCCCGCCGACCAATTGACCCGGCGCCCTTCGGCTTTCCTTCGGGGCATGACCGCACTGCCCGTTCGTTTCACACCGGTTCGACCCGTCGGAGGTTCGTCGTGAGTTCCCAATGCCCGTTCGCCATCGACCCCATGGTCGGTGACCTCGACGGAGAAACCGCCCACCTCCGCGCGCAGGGCCCGATCACCCGCATCGACCTGCTCGGCGTGCCCGCCTGGACCGTCACCGACCACGCGACCGCCCGCAAACTCACCACCGATCCGCGCCTGATCAAGGACATCAACGCCTGGAAGCTCTACACCGACGGTGTGGTGACCAACCAGTGGCCGCTGATCGGCATGGTCGACGTGGACCGCTCGATGTTCAATGTCGACGGCGCCGAGCATCGCCGTCTGCGCCTCAAGACCGCCCAGGCGCTGGCCCCGCGTCGGCTCGAGGAGCTGCGCCCGGTGATCGAGCGCCTCACCGCCGAACTGCTCGACGACCTCGCCGCCGCGGGCGCCGACGGCACCCCGGTGGACCTCAAGCAGGTCTTCGCCTACCCGCTGCCCATGCGGGTGGTCGGCGACCTGATGGGCGTCGCGCGCGAGGACCACGCGCAGCTGCTGGACTGGTACAAGAAGTTCTTCTCGGTGATGACCCCGCAGGACGAGCGCCTGCGCGTGATCGGCGAGCTGGACGTGTACTTCACCGACCAGGTCCGCCAGAAGATCGCGAACCCCGGCGACGATCTCACCTCGGCGTTCGTGGTGGCCGACGAGGAGGGCGGCGAGCCGCTCACCGAGGAGGAGGCGATCGGCAACATCAAGGCCCTCGTCGCCGCCGGACACGAGACCACCGTGAGCCTGATCGTCAACACCGTGCGCGCGCTGCTGGGCGAGCCCGAGCAGCTGGCCAAGGTGCTGGCCGGGGACGTGGAGTGGAAGCAGGTGATCGAGGAGTCGCTGCGCTGGGACGGCCCGGTCTCGCACCTGCTGATGCGCTTCGCCACCGAGGACATCACCGTGGGCGACACCGTGATCGCCAAGGGCGAGGGCGTGGTGATGTCCTACCGCGCGATCGGGCGCGACATCGCCGTACACGGCGAGACGGCCGACGAGTTCGACGTTACCCGCGCGACCGCCAACCGCCACCTGGCCTTCGGTTACGGCCCGCACATCTGCCCCGGCGCGGCCCTGTCGCGGCTGGAGGCGGCCATCGCGCTGCCCGCGCTGTTCGACCGGTTCCCCGAGCTGAAGCTCGCGGTGCCCGACAGCGAGCTCGGCAATCTGCCAGTGCTCACCCAGAACGATCTGGCCGCGCTGCCGATCATCCTGAACTGACCGGCGTCGCGTCGCGCCCGGCGAAGACTCGCCGGGCGCGACGCTCAACGTTGTTCTACAGCCCCAGATCGCGGCCGATGAGTTCCTTCATGATCTCGTTGGAGCCCGCCCAGATCTTGGTGACCCTGGCGTCCATCCAGGCCCGCGCGACCTTGTATTCGCGCATGTAGCCGTAGCCGCCGTGCAGCTGCACGCACGCGTCGAGCACCTCGTTCTGCACCTGCGCCGACCACCACTTGGCCTTGGCCGCGTCCACGGCCGACAGCTCGCCCTCGGCGTGCGCGGCCACGCACTGGTCCACGAACGCCTGTGTCACTTCGACTTTGGTGACCAGCTCGGCGAAGAGGAACTTGTTGTACTGGAAGCTGCCGATCTGCTGACCGAACGCCTTGCGTTCCTTGGCGTACCGCAGCGTCTCGTCGAGCACCGCCGCCGCGTGCGCGATGTTCGACACCGCCGCGCCGACGCGTTCCTGCGGCAGGCGCTCCATCATGGCGATGAAACCGCGGTCGACCTCGCCGATGCGGTTGGTGTCGGGCACCCGGACATTGTCGAAGAACAGTTCGGCGGTGTCGGATTCGGGCTGGCCGACCTTGTCGAGCTTGCGGCCTCGGGTGAAGCCGTCCATGCCGTTCTCCACGGCGAACAGGGTGATGCCCTTGGCCTTCTTCTCCGGGCTGGTGCGCGCGGCGACGATCACCAGGTCGGCGTTGAAGCCGTTGGTGATGAAGGTCTTGGAGCCGTTGATGATCCAGTCCTCGCCGTCGCGCACGGCGGTGGTCTTGAGCGCGGCCAGGTCCGAGCCGCCGGAGGGCTCGGTCATGCCGATGGCGGTGACGATCTCGCCGGTGCAGAACTTGGGCAGCCAGCGCCGCTTCTGCTCGTCGGTGGTCAGTTCCACCAGGTAGGGCGCACAGACGTCGTAGTGGATGCCGAACGAAGAAGACAGGGCCGCACCGGCTTTGGCCAGTTCCTCGCCGAGGACCGCGGCGAAGCGCCAGTCGCCCGCGTCGCTGCCGCCGAACTCCTCCGGGATGCCCAGGCCGAGGTAGCCCAGTTCGCCCGCGGCCAGCCAGGTCTCGCGGTCGATGGAGCGCTGTTCGATGAACTTCTCGGCGTGCGGCTCCACCGAGCGCTTGACGAATTCGGCGACCGAGGCCCGGAAGGCTTCGTGGTCTTCGGTGTAGAGGGTGCGCTTCATGGTTTTCCTTTCAGCATTACCAGCGACGCCTGCACGACCTTGGCCGCGTCGGGTTCCTCGCCGCTGATCACATCGGTGTAGATGAAGGTCTCGGTGATCCGCGCGAGCAGCAGCGCCAGTTCCGGCACCGGCAGCGGCGGATCGAGTTCGCCCGCCGCGACGGCCTCGGTGAGCAGATCGGCGATGACGGCCACGAAGCGCCGCTGCACCGAGCCCGCCGTGGTGGTGAGCAGACGCAGCGCGCGCTCGGGTTCGCGGCGCAGGAACTGACGGAACGCCTCGGAGGTGTTGACGGCCTGCGCGAAGTCGCCGAGGACGGTGGCGATCCGGTGCGCGCCGCGCGTGTCGGTGACGGCGATGGCGCGGCGCAGGGTGGGTTCGGCGACCGACCAGATCACTTCGGCGAGCAGTTCGTCGCGACCGCCGACCCAGCGGAACAGGGTGGCCCGGTTGACGCCGAGCTCGTCGGCGAGTTCCTTCATCTCCAGCCTGCGTCCGGCCAGGAAGCCGGAGCGGGCGGCCTTGAAGGCGGTGATGGCGTCGGGGCGGGCGGCGAGCTCGTCGAGGCGCTGTCCCAGTGCGGTCTGTTCGCGCACGTCACCTCCCGGTCGGCCTACTGCAACGTTTCGCCCAGTGTATTGGTCATGCAACATCTGTCAATATGTCGCATCGGGGGCACAAAAAATCCCCCGGTCATGATGACCGGGGGATCTCGTTGTAGCCCCGACGGGATTTGAACCCGCGCTACCGCCTTGAGAGGGCGGCGTCCTAGGCCGCTAGACGACGGGGCCAGAACCACAGCTCACCGGGGTGAACCGCGCGGAACATACGATAGCCGACGACTGGTCGTTCAGCCAAAACGGCTGGTCGGGGTCTCGCCGGGGGTCAGAAATCGACGGCGTCGCGGATGATCGGGCAGGTCATGCAGTGCCCGCCGCCGCGACCGCGGCCCAGTTCGGCGCCGACGATGGTGATCACCTCGACGCCCTGCTTGCGCAGCGCGGTGTTGGTGTGGGTGTTGCGGTCGTAGGCGAACACGACGCCCGGTTCCACGGCGACGAGGTTGTTGCCGCTGTCCCACTGCTGGCGTTCGTTGGCGTAGTAGCCGCCGCCGGTGTCGACCACACGCAGTTCCGGGAAGCCGAGAGCTTTGGCGATCACGGTGAGGAACGGGTCGGATTCGTCGGTCACCTCGATCGGGTTCTTGTCGCCGGGGCGCAGCGAGAAGGCGTGGATGCCGTGCACGATGTCGGGGAAGATGGTGACCAGGTCGCGGTCGGCGAAGGTGAACACGGTGTCCAGGTGCATGGCCGCGCGCAGTTTCGGCATGCCCGCCACGATCACCCGCTCGGCGGCACCGTGGTCGAACAGGGCCTGGGCGACCTGGCTGATGGCCTGACGCGAGGTGCGCTCGCTCATGCCGACCAGCACCACGCCGTTGCCGACGGGCATCACGTCACCGCCCTCGAAAGTGGCCAGGCCCCAGTCGAGTTCGGGGTCGCCCCACCAGACGCGGGCACCGGTGTAGTCGGGGTGGAAGGTGTAGATCGCCTTCATCAGCAGGGTCTCGTCGTGGCGGGCGGGCCAGTAGAGCGGGTTGAGGGTCAGGCCGCCGTAGATCCAGCAGGTGGTGTCGCGGGTGTAGAGGGTGTTGGGCAGGGGCGGGAGCAGGTATTCGCGGGCGCCGCTCTGTTCGCGGGCCAGGGCACGATAGGCCAGGTCGCTGCCGGGGACATCGGCCACGGCCAGTCCGCCGATGAGGTGGGTGGCCAGCGCGCGGTCGTCGAGGGATTCCAGGTAGCCGCGGGTCTGTTCGATGAGGCCGATGCCGACCTCGTTGGGGGTCATCGTGCGGTCCAGGATCCAGTCCCTGGCGCCGGGCACGGCCAGGGTCTCGGTGAGCAGGTTGTGCAGTTCGACGACCTCCACGCCGCGGTCGCGCAGCTTGGCGACGAAGTCGAAATGGTCGCGGGTGGCGTTCTGCACCCACAGCACGTCGTCGAAGAGCAGATCGTCGCAGTTGGTGGGGGTGAGCCGTTCGTGGGCCAGGCCGGGCGCGCAGACCAGGACCTTGCGCAGCGTGCCGACCTCGGAGTGCACGCCGTAGGCGGATGCGGGCTGGGTCATGGGCTTTCCTCCTGGACGGCGACGGGGTCAGATGGTGATCCAGCCTGCGGCCAGGCCGACGATCCCGGCGACGGCACCGATGATCGATCCGACCAGCAGCAGGATTTCCCAGCCCTGGAACGGCGTGCGACCCTGCTCGCGGCGGGCCAGCCAGAACAGGATCGAGCCGGGGGCGTAGATGATGAGCGAGAGCAGCAGGAACTCCGGGCCAGCGGCCATGATCATGAAGGTGGTGTAGAGCGTGGCGATCGCGGCGACGATCAGTTCCTTGCGCCGGTCCTCGGGGTGCAGCTCGGTGTAGGTCTCGCCGGTGTAGGCCAGTTTGAGCGCGTAGGCCGCGGCCAGCAGGTAGGGCACCAGCGACAGCGAACTGCACAGCTTCAGCGTGAAGGTGAAGGCGTCGTCGGAGAACAGCGTGGTCAGCAGCACCAGCTGGATCAGGACCGTGGTGAAGATCAGCGCGACCACGGGCACCTTGTGGGCGTTGACGCGGGCCAGGAACGAGGGCATGTCCTCGTCGTCGGCGGCGACGTAGAGGACCTCGGCGGCCATCAGCGTCCAGGCCAGGTAGGCGCCGAGCACCGAGACGATCAGGCCGATGCTGATGAACCACGCGCCCCAGGTGCCCACGGCCGATTCGAACACCGGCGACATCGACGGCTGCTGCACCTCGGCGAGTTCGTCGCGCGGCAGGATGCCGAACGACACCATGGTCACCGAGGCGAACAGCGCCAGCACGCTGAGGAATCCGAGCACGGTGGCCCGGCCGATATCGGAACGCTTGCGCGCGTAGCGCGAATACACGCTCGCGCCCTCGATGCCGAGGAAGACGAACACGGTGATCAGCATGGTGGAGCGGACCTGCTCGAACAGCGACTCCGAATACGCGTCGCCGCCCCAGAAGTTGTCGGCGAAAACCCCGGCGTCGAAATAGAACACCAGCACGATGATGAACACGAGGATCGGCACGATCTTGGCGATGGTGACGATCTTGTTGATCGCCGCCGCCCCCTGCACCCCGCGCAACACGATGAAGTGGAACGCCCAGATGAACACCGTGGACAGCAGCACCGCGGGCACCGTATTGCCCTCACCGAAGATCGGAAGCACCTGTCCGAGCGTCGATTTGATGAGCACCCAGTAGCTGACATTGCCCACACACGCGCTGGCCCAGTACCCGAACGCTGAGAAGAACCCGAGGTATTCGCCGAATCCGGCCTTGGCGTAGGCGTACACACCGGCATCCAGATCGGGCTTGCGAATGGCCAGCGCCTGGAACACCAGGGCCAGCATCAACATGCCGGTACCCGCGATGCCCCACGCGATCAGCGCACCGAAACCACCGGTGGCCTGGCCGAAATTGCGGGGTAGCGAGAAGACACCCGCCCCGACCATCGAACCGACCACCATCGCCGACAGCGTCAGCAACGGCATCGTCTTGGTGGGCGCTACCTCGGTTTTCGTCATCCGTGACTCCCCGGGCGAACCTGCTGGACGTAACGGCGTGCGGCTAGCCGAATGTTAGCCGAGCGTCGGTTCTCCCGGGCCCGGGCGGACGGAAGTGAGCGTGCCCGTCTTCAGATCGTGATGATGCGCGGGCGCTAGGGCAGTTCCCAGACGTGGAGAGTGTTGTCGGCGCAGCCAGCGATGACGGTGGTCCGGCCGCCGCGCCGCGCGGTGGTGACCGCCTCGGCGGAGCAGCCGGTCAGGGGCTCACCGACCGGGCGGCCGGTCGCGAGATCCCAGACGCGGACGGTGCCGTCACGGGCGCCGGAGACGATGACGGTGCGGCCTTGGTATTCGGCGGTCGTGAGGGCCCTGACCCAGCTCTCGTGGCCGGTGAGCGGGTCCCCGACGAGGTGCCCGGTGGCGAGATCCCAGATTCGGAGGGTGTCGTCGTTGGCGCCGGAAATGATGACGGTGCGGCCGTCGAGTTGGGCGCTGGTGACGGCGGCGATGTCCTTCGTGTGGCCGATCAGGGGCTGGCCGACGGGGCGGCCGGTCTCCAGGTCCCACACGCGGACGACCGTGTCCGTGCCGCCCGCGATCACGACGTCGCGGCCGTCGATCCGGGTCGTGGCGACGGCGTCGACATTGTTGACGGTCATGGGGGCCACGCCGTCGGTGGTGCCCGCGAATCCTTCGCGCAGGCGTCGGCCGGTGGCGAGGTCCACCATGGCGACGCCGGAGGAGAGGCCAGCGAGGACGACGGTGCGCCCGTTCCGTTGGGCGGTCGCCAGTGCCGCGGGATCGCGGACGGACAGTTCGCCGGGAACGCCGTCGCTCGCGATCTCGCCGATGGGGATGGCCGCCGCGAGGTCCCAGAGGCGGATGGCGTCCGAACCGCCGGAGACGATGACGGTGCGGCCGTCGCGTTCGCCGGTGGCGAGTGCCTCGACGCGGTCCGCGCGGTCGGCGAGCGGTGGGCCGACCGGCTGGCCCGAGGCGAGGTCCCAGAGGCGGATCGAGCCGTCGTCGCTGGCGGAGATGATGACGGTGCGGCCGTCGCGTTGGGCGGTCGTGACGGCGTTGACGGTGTCGGTGTGGCCGGTCAGTACGCCGACGTAGTGCTCGACATCGTGATCGGTGGTGCCGGAATCGTTTCGCTCTTCGCGGGTCAGCACCACCGTGGTGATCGCGGCGACCACGCCGAGGATGATGACCGAGGCGGCGACGGCCCACCGAGAGCGTCGGTGGCCGCTGGGCGGAGGAGGGATCGGATGTTCGGCGCCGACCGGCCACGCGTCGGCCGCGGACGAGCCCGTACCACGGAAGCGCGGCTCGCTGTCGGATGCCCGCCCCACGTCCCCCGTGCCGCCCGGGCCGAGAGACTCCCCGGGACGGTCCGGGCCGAAACTCTCGACCACGGAGGAAAACCTACCCGAGGTGAGACCCGCGCGTGGTTGACCCGGTGCGATGCCGGGGGAAGGGTGGGGTGATGGCGGGTAAGGAAGTGCGGGGCGGGGTCGAGATGTCGAACCTCGACCAGCCGCTGTTCGACGGTGCCGAGGCGACCAAGCGGGATCTCATCGACTACCTGGAGTTCGTGGGGGAGCGGTTGGTGGGGGTGCTGCGGGGGCGGCCGCTGTCGGTGGTACGGGTGCGGCCGGGGCAGGAGCCGTTCATGCAGAAGAATCTGCCGAAGTACACGCCGGAGTGGGTGGCGCGCACGACCGTGTGGGCGGAGAGTTCGCGGCGTGAGATCACCTACGCGCTGTGTGATGATCCGCGGACACTGCTCTGGTTCGGGAATCAGCGGGCGGTGGAATATCACCCGACGCTGTTCCTCGCCGAAACCGCCCCGGCGCCAACCCATCTGGTACTCGATCTCGATCCCTCGCCCGGGCAGGATTTCGCCGACGCGGTCGCGGGGGCACGGCTCATCAGGGAGGCGCTGGCCGCCGACGGGTTGGCGGGGGCGGTGAAGACGAGCGGGTCCAAGGGGGTGCACGTCTTCGTGCCGGTGGTGGCGGGTGTCGATGTGGAGGACGCCGCGGCGGCGACGCGGGCGGTCGCGGCCCGTGCCGAACGCCTCGATCCGGCGGTCGGCACGACGGCCTTCATCCGCGAAGACCGGCACGGGAAAGTCTTCCTCGATGCCACCCGCGCGGGCGGCGCCACCGTGGCCGCCGCCTACAGTCCGCGCATCCGACCTGGCGTCACCGTGTCGTTCCCGCTGCGCTGGTCCGACCTCGACGACGTGACCCCTGCCGAATTCACCCTGCGCACCGTTCCCGACCTGCTCGGCGACAGCGATCCCTGGGCGTCGGAAATGCCTGCCCCTCAAGAACTTCCGGCCGACCTGATCGAGGAGGGCCACACGATTCCGATCGCCCGGGTGCAGGCCATGCACGAGGGCAAGCGTCGTGCCCGGGCGCGGCGGGAGGAATGACCGCCGTGTGGCGCGAGAAGTCGCACGGGAACGTAACCCGTTGGGCCGCACCGCCCGCCCGGTGACTACCCGCCCAGAGCGGCGACGCCCGCCTGGGCGAACTTCTGGTCGAGGTCGCCGCTGGGGGCGCCCGCCACGCCGATGCCCGCGATCGGGGCGCCGTTGGCCTTGACGGGGGCGCCGCCGCCGAGGAAGAGGGTGCCGTCGATGTCGGCGAGGTGGGGGGCGGATTCGAGGCGCTGGGTGAGTTCGGTGGTGGGGGCGTTCCAGGAGACGGCGGTGAAGGCCTTCTGCTGGGCGGCGTCGTAGGACTGCGGGCCCGCGCCGTCGCCGCGCAGGGTGACGATGACATTGCCGTTGCGATCGACCACGGCGACGCTCACGCGCTGGTTCTCCTTGGCGGCCGCGTCCAGGGCGGACTGGGCGGCCTCGGTGGCGGCGGCGAGGGTCAGGTGGGTGCTCTGCGCCAGGTGGGGCGCGGCGGCGTCGGCGACCACGGGGGTGCGGGTCGCGGGGTCCGGGTTCTGCGCCTGCACGGTCACCACACCGACCACACCGGCGCCGATCACCGCGGCGGTGGCACCGGCGACGACGAGACGGTTGCGGGTGCTGAACTTGGTGGACATGGCCTGCTCCTGAGGGGGTTCCGGCCGGTCGGCGGGATGCCGTGGCCTGCTGATATCCATCCTGTGGCCGATCGCGGCCCGGCGGATCGGCGGTGTGGCTGGATTCCGGCGGCCGGATCGGACGACATCCGGGTCAACCGATCGGTTGACCCGCCGCGGCCGGTGCGGCGGCGAGAATGGGAGACAGGAGGTGTGGAGATGGACCGGGCACTCGACCGCGCGGACGACGACCGGCTGCTGCCCGTCATCGTGCACAGCGCCTTCTATGTCCTGCTCGCCGCCTCGCTGCTGCGCTGGCTGATCCGCCACGGCGATTCCGGCGCGACGCCGTTGATCGTGGTGCTCGCGGCGGTGCTGGCCGTGCTCTACGCGCTGAGCGAGCTGCGGCAGTCGCATCGGCTGGAGTGGTTCGCGGGGCTGGTCGTCAGCTGGTCGGTGCTGGTGGTGCTGGCACCCAGCTTCGCCTGGTGCGCGGTGCCGCTGGTGTACACGGGGCTGCGGATTCTGTCCGAGCGGGTCGCGGTGACGCTGGTGGTGGTGCTGACCGGGCTGGTGGTGGTCAGCCAGGTGCGGCTGGCGGGCTGGCTCGATCCCAATCTGGTGCTCGCGCCACCGGCGGTCGCGGCGGTGACCACGGCACTGTTCGTCGGGATGCGTCGCCAGTCCGAGCGGCAGACCGCGCTCATCGACGACCTGGTGCGCACCCGCGCCGAACTGGCCGCGACCGAACGCCGCGAGGGCACCCTGGCCGAACGCGAACGGCTCGCCAGGGAGATCCACGACACCCTCGCCCAGGGCCTGTCCAGCCAGCGCATGCTGTTGCAGGCCGCCGACCTGGTGTGGGACAGCGAACCCGCGCGGGCCCGCGCCCACCTGCGGTCCGCCGCCGAGATCGCCGAACGCGATCTCACCGAGGCCCGCCGCTTCGTCCACGACCTGGCCCCGGCCGACCTCGCCGCGGGCGGATCACTGCCCGCGGCCCTGGCCGCCCTGGTCGCGCGCGAGTCGGGGGACACGCTAGAGGTGCGCCTGCATATAGAAGGAGCGCCCGGTCCGCTGCCGCAACGGGTCGAGGCCACGCTGCTCAGGATCGCCCAGGGCGCCCTGGCCAATGTCCGCGCACATGCCGCCGCGCGCCTCGCCACCGTGACCCTCACCTGCCTCGACGACCAGATCGTGCTCGATATCGCCGACGACGGCCGCGGTTTCGATCCGGACGCGGTGCCCGGCCCCCACGCGGAGGGCGGCCACGGCCTGCCCGCGATCCGCGCGCGGGTGCGTCAGCTGGGTGGCACCTGCGCCATCGAATCGGCCCCCGGCGACGGCACCGTCCTCTCGGCCGCGATCCCGCTCTCGGCTGGCTAGCATCAGCTCGTGACTGTGCGCCTGCTGCTCTGTGACGACCACGCCGTCGTGCGCGCCGGTCTGCGCGCGCTGCTGTCGAGCGCGCCGGACATCGAGGTGATCGACGAGGCCGCCGACGGGCCCGCCGCCGTCGCGCTGGCCGCGAGCCTGCGCCCCGATGTGGTGCTGATGGATCTGCAACTCGGCGGCGACATGGACGGCATCGAGGCGACCCGGCGGATCACCGCCCAGCCCGCGCCGACCCCGCACGTGCTGGTGCTGACCACCTACGACACCGACGCCGACATCACCCGCGCCATCGAGGCGGGCGCCACCGGGTACCTGCTCAAGGCCGAGCGGCCCGAGGAACTCTTCGCCGCCATCCACGCCGCCGCCAGCGGCCGCACGGCGCTGTCCGCCCCGGTCGCGGCCAGGGTGATGGCCAGAATGCGCAACCCCGGACCCACCCTCACCGCCCGCGAGCACGACATCCTCGGGCAGCTGGCCCAGGGCCTGGGCAATCGCGAGATCGCCCGTGCCCTGCACATCAGCGAGGCCACGGTGAAGACCCACCTGGGCCGCATCTACGACAAATTGGGCGTCGACACCCGCGCGGCGGCCGTCGCGGTGGCCACCGAGCGCCGATTGCTCGCCTGAAATGTCGGAAACGCGTGTGACCGGAGCCACGGTTCACCGGTGATCCCGGTCACGAAATGCATGATCAATGACAATCCTGTGATTACGGATTTATTACGGCAGACCTGCGCGGAACAGTGTTCTTTTGGACAAAGCTCGCTACAGAATCGTTCGTGATCGGGATGTGATCGAAGCTGGCATAGCCGCTACATTCGATCACGGCTTGAACAACAACCCGAGCCGAATCGAATCGCAGAACACCGGAAAGCCTGCCCCGCGATTCGAGGATCCCCGACATTCCTGAGGGGCAGGGACACGGCGATCGTCACCAGCCGGGCCGGTGGGCGCAGGTAGGAATCCTTATGTCTTTCAATCGCAAGTTCACCACTCGTGCCCTGGGCCTCGCCGCTGTCGCCGGTGCCATGATCGCCGTTCCGGCCGGTCTGACCACCGCCACCGCCTCGGCCAACAACTGGGACGCCGTGGCGCAGTGCGAGAGCAGCGGCGACTGGGGTATCAACACCGGTAACGGCTACTACGGCGGTCTGCAGTTCTCGCAGAGCACCTGGGAGGCCTACGGTGGTGCCGGTAGCGCCGACAACGCCAGCCGTGAAGAGCAGATCCGCGTGGCCGAGAACGTGCTGGCCGCACAGGGTCCCGGCGCCTGGCCGGTCTGCAGCGCCTACCTGTAAAGCGCGCTGCCACCCCGAGACTTTCCTTGTCGGGAAACGAAATTCCCGCTATTCGGAGCACACGCCGAATAGCGGGTTTTTTCGTGCCCGAATCTCATTCACCCTATTTGTATCGAGCGTCGCGCCATGCCCAGCCAATAGCCGTCGATGACGGTGCGTAACGAGTCGAGATCATCGAGACCGGCACCGAGGGTGAAGAACAGCGGGGCGAAGTGCTCGGTGCGTGGGTGCGCCAGCCGGGCGGCGGGCGCGGTGTGCTCGAAATCCAGTAGGGCGTCGATGTTTCGGGCGTCGAGCGCCTCGCGACCCCACTGGTCGAACTCGGCGGTGAAGGTGTGCACCTGCCGGTCGTCGCCGGTGATCGCGCGCAGATTGTGGGTGAAGAACCCGCTGCCGACGAGCAGGACACCCTCCTGGCGCAGGGGCGCGAGTGCGCGGCCGAACTTCAGGAGTTCCCGGGGATCCAGGGTGGGGACCGAGACCTGGAGGACGGGGATGTCGGCGTCGGGATACATCTGGGTCAGCGGGACGTACGCGCCGTGATCGAGCCCACGCTCGGGCTCCTCGGTGACCTCGCCGCCCAGCAACGCGCGCACCCGCGCGGCGAGTTCGGGCGCGCCGGGAGCGGGGTAGCGGACGTCGTAGTAGTGCTGGTCGAAGCCCCAGAAGTCGTAGACCAGCGGCACCGTGCTGGTCGCGCCGATGCTCACCGGCGCCGACTCCCAATGCGCCGAGACGATGAGGATCGCGCGCGGCCGCGGCAACTCCCCGGCCCAGGCCGCCAGTTCGGCGGGCCAGGTCGCGTGGTCGATCAGCGGTGGCGCGCCGTGGGACAGGTAGAGCACCGGCATGGTCATGTCCATGAGCAACAACCGGAGCCCGTCGGTTACTCCTCGAGGCGTGGGACCGCGTCGAGGCGGTGCACGGTGAGGGCGGCGGCGAGCATGCGCGAGGCCGTCGGGTCGGCCGGATCGAGGCCGGTGAGTTCGGCGATGCGGCGCAGCCGGTAGGTGAAGGTGTTGGGGTGGACGTGGATGCGTCGCGAGGCCGTCTTGCGGTCCGCGCCGTGGCGCAGATGGGCCTCGAGTGCCTCGATCAGATGGGGGCTCGACAGCAGCGGGACGACGCGCTGCGCCAGGCGTCCGCGGGCCGGTCCGGGGCGGGTGAGCTGGTATTCGAGCAGCAGGTCGTCGAGGCGGTAGCAGCCGCCGGGGCGGCCGCGCAGCCGGGCCAGCTCGGTGAGTTCGGCGGCGTCCTTGGCGGCGGCCGGGATGGCCTCGCGGGTGACACCGGAGAACTCGGCCAGATACACCGTCACCCCGAACTGCTCGGCCAGCCGGGTGGCGAGCGCGTCGAACTGGGCGGGGTCGAGCACATCGGTCTCGGAGGAGTTGCCGATCAGCGCGATGCCGTTGGCGCCGTCGAAGGTGGCGGGGGTGGTGGTGCCGGTCAGCTCGTCGAGCGCGCGTTGCAGAACGCGGATCCGGCGGCGGGTGACGAGGTTGGCGGCGCTGCCCGCGCGGGCGGGTTCGCTCAGGTGGATGGCCAGCACGGTGTACTGCTCGGTCAGCACGGTGTCGGCCCGGGCCGCGAGTTCCTCGGCGGGCAGGCCGCGCACCAGCGCCGAACACAGTTCGCGCCGGGCCTCCCGCTCGGCGTGATAGATCGACTGTTCGACCTCGGTGTAGGTCTCCACCACGGTCATGTTGATGTGGCGCAGCAGCTCGAGCAGGCGGCTGCCGACCACGATCAGCTCGGCCATCTCCGTCGGCTCGGCCAACGCGGAGGCCTCGGCCAGCACCGACTGGGCCGACCCGTGGATCGCGCCGATCAGCATCGGGAGCGGCAGCCGGTCCTCGGCGTGGCGTTCGGCGACCGGTCCGACGAACGCGGCCACCTCGGCCTGGGTGAACTCGCGGTCGGCGGCGATCGCCTCGAGCACGGCCCGCCCGCAGGCGTAGATGGTGGGCAGCACCTCGGCGGTGAAGTGTCCCGCGGGCAGTTCGGCGGGCGCGGTGGCGCCCAGCCCCTCGGCGAGCATGCGTTCGGCGATCTGGGGCCAGCGGGTGAGCAACCGCGCGGTCAGCGCGGGGCGGGTGGAAACGGGGTGTTCGGCGAGCATGACTCGATTGTGTCCGAGGACAGGGCGGCATGGGACCGGCCGGTCGAAAACGCACAGAACTTGGCGTCGGCGACAACCATCGCGCGGTTTTCTCGGTGCACGGTGCAGTGACAGCAGTGTGGCGCGGGTCATAGATTCGCAGAGCGCGTCGAAGCGACACTGCTCGTCGGCGCTGTTCGACGGAAGTGACACCATGACAACGCACACCCTGCGCCGCGCCCTCTGCGGCATCGGCATCGCCGCTGGCCTGACCGCCGCCTCGGCCCTCGGCACCACCCCCGCCACGGCGGAACCCACGCTCGAGCCGACCATCGCCTCGCTGGCGGCCTACCTCGACTCCACGATGGCCACCGCGGCCGACGGGCGCACGCCCACCGCGATCGCCGACACCGGCAGCGCCTCCGGGAGCGCCTCGGGCAGCGGCACGGGCTCGGCCGCGGCCAGCCGGGCCACCGACACGCTCGGCGAGGGCCCGGCGATGACCGCCCCGCTGGCCGCCTTCGCCTACAGCCTCCTGCACCCCGACGCGGCCCCACCCGGCGCCAACCGCTGGGACTGTAAGCCCTCGGCCGCGCATCCCAACCCGGTGGTCCTGCTGCACGGCACCTGGCTCAACGCCTTCGACACCTTCTCCTATCTCTCGCCGCGCCTGGCCGAGGCCGGGTTCTGCGTGTTCACCCTGAACTACGGCAAGTCCGGGCTCATCGAAGGCGGCGGTGTCGGGGCCATCCTGCCCGGCCGCAACGGGGTGGGACCGATGGTCGACTCCGCCCGCCAGGCCGGTGACTTCATCGACCGGGTGCGGGCCGCGACCGGCGCCGACAAGGTCGACATCATCGGGCACTCGCAGGGCGGCACCATCGCCAACCACTACCTGAAGTTCGGCGGCGGCCAGGACAAGGTCGGCAAGCTCGTCACCTTCGGCGCCACCCACCACGGCACCTCGCTGATGGGCATCGCCACCCTCGGTCGGATGATCAACAACGCCGGGATCGATATCCTCGGCTTCTACCGGCCGATCGTCGGGATCAGCAATATCGAGCAGGCGGTCGGCTCCCCGTTCTACGACACCCTCAACGCCAACGGTGACACCGTGCCCGGCGTCGCCTACACCGCGGTCGGTTCGCGCTACGACGAGGTGATGAACCCCTACGACTGGACCTTCCTCACCGCCGGTCCGGACGCCACCGTCGACAACATCACCCTGCAGGCGGGCTGCGAACAGGACATCTCCGACCACCTCACCATGATGTACTCGCCGCGCTCGGCCTCGATCGCCCTGCGCGCGCTCGATCCGACGCGTGGTCCGGAGCTGACGTGCGCGTTCAACCCGTGGTTCCTCGGTGGCGGCGGCAGCCTGTGAGTCCCGATCTGCTCGCGTCGCCGTGGCGGACCGCGCCGCTGCTCCCGCCCGACGACCCGTTCTACGCCGCCCCGCCCGCCGTCGAGTCGCTCGCGCCGGGCGAGGTGGTGCGGGCCCGGCCGGTGGAGACCGCGCTGTTCGGGCTGGTGCCGCAGCGGATCACGGCCTGGCAGTTGCTGTATCGCACCTGCGATCTCGACGGACGGCCGGAGGTGTCGGTGACGACGGTGCTGCTGCCCGCCGACGCCGATCCGGCCCGCTCGCGACCGCTGGTGTCGTTCCAGTGCGCGATCGATGCCGTTGCCCCGCAGTGCTTCCCGTCCTACGCGCTGCGGCGCGGGGCCAAGACGATGGGCTCGATCGCCCCGCTGGAACTGCCGATCATCGCGATGGCGTTGCGGCAGGGCTGGGCGGTCTCGGTTCCCGATCACGAGGGACTCGGTGGGCGGTTCGGCGCCGCCCGCGAGCCCGGCTACCGCGCCCTCGACGGAGCAAGGGCCGCACTGACTTTCGCGCCGCTGGGGCTGGACGCCTCGGCACCGGTGGCGCTGTGGGGGTACTCGGGCGGCGGGCTCGCGACGGCCTGGGCCGCCGAACTCGCCGCCGAGTACGCGCCGGAACTGCGGCTGGTCGGGGCCGCGGCCGGGTCGCCGGTGGGGGATCCGGCCGCGGCCTTCGTGCGACTCAACGGCGGCTGGTTCGCCGGGTTCCCCGCCGCCTTCGTGGCGGGGTTGCGCCAGGCCTACCCCGAACTCGACCAGGTGCTGCGCGATCACCTCGACGACCGCTACCAGGCGCTGCTCGGGGAAGCCGAACAGCGCAGCACCTTCGCGCTGCTGTTGCGGTTCCTGCGCCGCGATGTCAGCGGGCATCTGCGCGCCGGTCTGGACGGGTTGCTCGCCGAACCGGCCCTGTGCCGCATCCTCGCCGACATCGAACCCGGCACCCGCGCGCCCGCCGCGCCGCTACTGGTGGTGCAGGGGGTGCGCGACGAGGTGATCGCGGTGGCCGACATCGACGCCCACGTCGAGCGCTACCGTCGCGCCGGTGCCACCGTCCACTACCTGCGCATCCGCCGCGGCTCGCACCTGCCGCTCGAATTCCTCGTCGTCCCCGTGGTTCTCGACTGGCTCGCCGACCGGTTCGCCGGTCGCGCGGCCCCCACCGGCACCACCACGGTCGCCTCCGCGATCGGTGGCCCGCGTGCGCTGCGCACCCACCTCGCCTTCCTCGGCGTGGCTCTGCGCATGCTCACCGGCGGCCACCTCCCCTCGGCACCGGACCCGGAATTCACCTCGACGCCACTCCCGGAGCTTGTTAAGGTGCCAATGACCAAAAATTAGAGGGGGTGGCGATCGTGATCGACGAGGGAACCGTGCTGTGGCGTCCGACCGGGCCCGCCGAGCTCGCCCTGGTGGCCGAATCCGGGTGGCGCGCATGGCCACCCCGGCTGCCGGACCAGCCGATCTTCTACCCGGTGCTCACCGAGGACTACGCGATCATGATCGCCCGCGACTGGAACGTTCCCGCGTCCGGTTCCGGGTACGTCACCCGCTTCACCGTCGACACCGCCTACCTGGCGAACCACGAAGTCCACCAGGTCGGCGGCCGCGACATCCTCGAATACTGGATCCCCGCCGAGGAATTGGACGACTTCAACGCCCACCTCCTCGGCCCCATCGAGCTAATCCACACCTTCCCGGCCCCCGCCGACCCGGCGTGACCCCGGACCTGTTCACGCCCCGCGCCGTCGCCCGCCTGGCGAATCATCGCAGTGTTCTCCTGGCGGGCGCGGGCGGCGGTGCTCGCCGAGCGTCTGGCGCTGGACGCGGTGGTCCTCGTCGACGGCGGTACCGACATCCTCCTGCGCGGTGACGAGGAACGGCTGGGCACACCCGAGGAGGACCTGGCCAGTCTCGCCGCCGTCGCCGGTCTGGATTCCGGTCTCGAGCGGCAGGTCTTCTGCCTGGGGTTCGGGATCGACAGCTTCCACGGCGTCAACCATGTCCACGTCCTGGAGAACATCGCCGACCTGGACGCGGCCGGGGCGTATCTGGGCGCCTTCTCGATCCCCGGTGACGCGCCCGGCGCCCTGGTCTACCGCGACGCGGTCGACGCGGCGGCACGGGAGACACGGCGGCCGAGCCTGGTCAACGGCCAGATCGCGGCCGCGCTCGCCGGGGCGCACGGTGAGGTGGCCGTGCCGGGGCGGACGCGCGTGGGGGAGTTGTTCGTCAATCCGCTGATGGCCATGTACTTCACCTTCGACCTCGTCGGACTCGCCCGTCGGAACCGGTATCTGGAGCGACTCGAGGGGACCGTCACGGTCGAGGACGTGGCCCGTCGGATCGGGGAGTCCCGGGTGGGGCTCGCGCTGCGACCCCCGCGCGTCTTTCCGCACTGAATCGGTCCACGAAATGCGGCGTGCGCTGGGAATTCCCGGTTGTGTGTGACGGAATGTAGCGGTGCCCCTATTTCTCGGGGCATCTGGAATGTGTCCTTATCGGATGGCGCAAAAGGAATCTCAGAGGGCTCTCATATTCGCCTCAGGAACATGGTGTATCACGCGAAAAGCCCTGGTAGTGATAGGTTTTTGCCTCAACTGTTACCGTCGTCACGAAATCGCCGAATTCGTAACCCGGGGCGATCGGGGGTCGATATGCCATTCGTAAGCCAGCCCCGGCTGGACCTATCGAGAAACAGAGGAATTCTTATGATCCCCGTTATCATCGACACCGGTAGCGCCGCCCTGAACGGCCTCTTCGACACCCTCGGCGCCGCGCTCCACGGCATCGTCGACACCCTGTGGACCGGCTCCTTCGGCGGCTGATCCAGCCCCCAGGTCGATGTGACGACCAGGTCCGCCCTGACCGCGTGACCTACGAGAAGGCCCCGCACCCGGACGAGGTGTGGGGCCTTCCCGCGTTCAGTGCGAGTGCGTGGAGGTGCGACCGGGCACGTGCTTCGGACCGTGCGACTCGCCGCAGTGGCCTTCGTCGGGACGCGCGGCGCCGATGTCGAGCACCTTCGGGTTGGCATGGTCGACCTGCAGGGTGACGTGCCCGATGTGGTGCTCGTGGTCGAGCATGTGCGCGATGTCCTCGCGCACCGCGTGGCAGTCGTGGCCCGGCTCCACCAGCACGTGCGCCGAGAGCGCGGGCGAGCCGGAGGTGATCTCCCAGATGTGCAGGTCGTGCACCTCGGTGACACCCTCGCGGGCGGCCATGTCGCGACCCACCTGGGCGGGATCGAGATAGTCGGGCGCCGCCTCGAGGAAGATGCGGCTCGACGCGCGGATCAGCCCGATGCCCGCCTTGATCATCAGCACCACCACGATCAGGCTGGCGACGATGTCGGCCCGCGCCCAACCGGTGAGAATGATGACCAGACCGGCCACCGCGGTGGCGATGAAGGCGAACAGATCGTTGAGGATGTGCTGGTAGGCGCCCTCGACATTGAGACTGGACCGGTCGGCCTTGCTGATCATCCAGGTCGCCAGCACATTGACCACCACGCCGACCAGCGCGGTGATCAGCACCAGCGTGCCGTGTACCTCCGGCGGCTCGAACAGCCTGCGGATCGCCTCGTAACCCAGCCACAAGGCCAGCAGCAGCAGGGTCAACCCGTTGGCCTGGGCGGAGAGGATCTCCACCCGCTTCCAGCCGAAGGTCATCCGTCCCGCCGCCGGACGCGCCGCCAGCCGGATCGCCAGCAGAGCCAGCACGATGGAGGCCGCGTCGGTGGTCATGTGCGCCGCGTCCGAGAGCAGCGCCAGCGAATCGGCGATGACGCCGACGATCACCTCGCCGATCAGGAAGGTGACGATCACCGCCAGCGCGCCCGCCAGCCAGCGCCGATCGCTGTCGACCGACACTCCGTGGTCGTGCCCGTGTCCTGCGCCCATCGCGTTCCCCTTCTGCTGCGGTTCGATCGAGGGCTATCGTATGCACACATCGCTATGTGTGCAATTCCTTCGTTGTCGACGACGACGCGCGCGGGTGATCGCGGCTGGTCACCGGCGGTTACCAGCCTAGGCTCCGGGTGGGCTTCGTGGTGAGCTTGCTCAGTCCGGGTCGGGCCAGGTCTCCTCGACGATCACCCGGTCGGCCGCGTACCGTGCGGCGATCAGTGACGGGGGATAGGTCGGCCAGGCCGACACGGCGCCGGTCCGCTTGTCGATCACATACACCGAACCGCCCACCGGCACCGGCAGATCGGGCGGCGCGTGCGACGGCACCACCGCGAAAACGGCGAAACCGTCGGGGAATTCGGTGATCCGGCGTTCGGTTCCCGGCGCGTCGGCGGGAAGGTGATCGGCCGCGATGCGGGTGGCCTCGGCCCGGTCGACCGGCGTCTGCGCGTCGGTCGGATATGCATGGATGTCCACGTAACAGCTCCTCGCCGCGATTGTCGTCGCCGCGCCGCCGTCGTGGGTGGGGAATCGGGGAAGCCGCCGAAAAGGGCGAGCCCGGCAGCCCTGCTCCCCCCTCCTGGAGCAGGCCCGGCCGGGCTCGCGAGAAAAGTGTCGCGCGGACAGCCAGCAGTCTTCTGAAGACCGGCTTAAGAACCGCGTTGTCATCGAGGGCCGCTCCCGCGATACATCGATATGACCGACACACCCTGCGGCGCGCACTGCGCGCGACTGTGCACCAGAGACGGGCTGGCGGCCGTGCTGGCCGCCGACCACGGCCTGCTGCACTGGCGGGCGATGCGCAGCCTCGGCGACCGGGGCCTGGCCGAACACGCCGTGCAGGAGACCCTGCTGCGCGGCTGGCGCGCGTGCGGGGCCTTCGATGAGCGCAAAGGCACTGTGCGGGCGTGGCTTTCGGCGATCGAACGCAATGTCCTGATCGATATCGCGCGGGCGCGGGCGGCCCGGCCCGGTGACGTGGGCTGGGATGACATCACCGAGTTGCCCGGCTGCGGCGGACCGGATTTCGCGGACGGACTGATCGACGGTCTGCTCGTCGAGCACCTGCTCGCGCTGCTGCCGGAGCCGCAGCGGGCCGCTGTGGTCGAGGTGATTCTGCGCGATCGTGGATACCGGGAAGTGGCAGCGGATTTCGGCATTCCGGTGGGCACCGTGAAGACCCGCGTGCACTACGCACTGCGCTCGCTGCGTCAGTTGCCCGATGTTGCCTGACGCGTCCGATTTCCGCGCATCTGGGCGTCTGACCAGCGCTTTTTCCTTCTTATTCGCTGTTGCATTTCGGTAACGGTGCTTGATCTGTGGTAACGCTCGTTGCAAGAGTGAACCAGTGGGTTTGGTGTTACCAATGGGAAGGGAGGGGTGCTCCGGTCCCGGGGTGCCGACCGAACATATGCAACCAAACATCATCAATGCCGGTCTCTGCTCCGCTGTCTCCGCCGCGGTCGTGGTGTCGCTGTCCGGGCTGATGCCCGTGACCGCCCACGCGGCGCCACCCGGGCAGCCAGCCGACAGACTCGTGGGGAAGACGATCTTCCTCGATCCCGGTCACCAAGGACCGGATCACGCCGAAGACCTCGGTCGCCAGGTCGACGACGGCCGCGGCGGCACCAAGGACTGCCAGACCACCGGCATGACCTCGCTGCACGGCATCCCCGAGCACACCATCAACTGGGAGGTCGCACAGCTGGTCAAGGCGTCGCTGCAGGCACTGGGCGCCGAGGTGGTGCTCAGCCGTGGCGACGACTCGGGCTGGGGCGGATGCGTCGACGATCGGGCCCGCGCGGCCAACGCCTCGGGCGCCCAGATCGCGGTGAGTATCCACGCCGACAGCGCCCCCGCCGACCTGAGCGGCTTCCACCTCATCATCCCCGAACTGCCGATCCCCGACACCGCCGCCGAACAGGCCCAGTCCGGCGCGGGCCGGGCGGCCTCGGCCTCGGTGCGCGACGCCTACCGGGCCGCCGGTTTCACCTCGGCCACCTACGCCGGTGTCCAGGAGGGCCTGCAGACCCGCGCCGACATCGCTGGCCCCGCGCTGACCCATGTCCCCCTGGTCTTCGTCGAGATGGGCAACGGCGCCAACGCCGAGGACGCGGCCCTGCTGGAATCGCGCGAAGGACAGTTGAAGCACGCCGTCGCGATCGCCACCGGGGTGGTCGGGTTCTTGATGAACGCGCCCGTCGCCGGGACGACGCCGGTCGTCGAGTCGGATCAGGCCGCCGGGTCTCCCGGTGTGAGCCCGAACGGTACGGAGTCGACCGAGCCGGGTACCGCTGGGACCGAGTCTGGCACCGCTGCGACCGAGCCCGGAACCGCTGGGACCAAGCCTGGCACCGCTGGGACCGAGTCCGGTACCGCTGCGACCGACCCCGGTACTGCTGGGACCGAGCCCGGAACAGCGCCTCTTGAGGGCGCCGGACCTTCAGCTCCGCCTGCGGGTGCGCCCGCCGACAGCGCTGGCCCGGACGCACCGCCCGCCGCGGACGCCAACGGTGCTCCGGCACCTGACCAGGCGAACGGCGCGCCCGCGCAGGATACCGATCCCGCGTCGGACCAGCCCGGTGCCACCGCGCCGGACCCCGCCGCTCCGCTCTCGGCCGATCCCGCCACACCGCAGCCCAACCCGGCCGACGAGCCCGCTCCCGCCGCTCCGGCAGGCGACTCGGCTCCGGCCGCCGCAGGCGATCCCACTCCGGCGCGTGACGCGGACCCCGCACCCGCTCCGGCGGACGACCCGGCCCCGGCACCCGCTCCGGCGGACGACCCGGCCCCGGCGCCCGCTCCAGCCGACGAGCTCGCTCCCGACGAAGCCCCGGCCCCCGCCGCCGCCGAAATCGCCGCCCCGATCAGCCTGTTCGCCGCCGTCCGCCACCCGGTCGCCGACGACCCGAAACCCCCGACCGGCTCCAGCGGCCACCTCTCCATCCCCGGCGAGAAGAAGCCGGATCCGGCCACCAACGGCCCGTCCCCCATCGCCCCGAAGCCCCCGACCGGCTCCACCGGCGGCCTCACCATCCCCGGCGACACCCCGCCCCCGGCGGACCCGCCCGACGCCCCGGAAGGCACAGCCGACCCGACCCCCGAAAACGGCGTCGACCCGGCCCCGAGCGATTCCGCCCCGTCATCCGAGGCAGCTCCGACGGATGTTCCTGGCACGGAGGCTGGTCCGACGGATGTCCCGGCGCCAGAGGCAGCCTCGATGATCCTCGGCTCACATCCCGGCATGGGCGGGATCCTCACCCAGATCGCCGACGAGACCCCCGCGCAGGTCGACGCCAACGATCCCAGCAATACCGATACCGCGCCCGGCCAAGGCAACGACACCACCGTCCCCACCCAGGGCCAGGCTGAGACCACACCCACCCCGGGTGAGGCCACGCCGACCCAGGGCGAAACCGGTGTCGCACCCGCTCCGGGCGAGCCCGAGTCCACGCCGATCGAGGGCGAGACCGGCACCGCACCCGGTCAGGGCACGGCCGCCACCGCGCCCACTGAGGGCCAGATTGAGGCCGCACCCGATCCGGGTGAGTCCACGCCAACCGGGGGCGAGGCTGGTGTAGCACCCGCTCCGGGCAAGTCCGAGTCCACGCCGACCGACGGCGAGGCTGGCACCGCACCCGGTCAGGGCACGGCCGCCACCACGCCCACTGAGGGCCAGGCTGAGGCCGCACCCGATCCGAGTGAGTCCACGCCGATCGAGGGCGAGGCTGGTGCCGCACCCGCCCCCGGCGAGGCCGAGTCCACGCCGGTCGAGGGGGAGGCGACCACCGCACCCACGCCGGACGAGACCGACTCCACACCCGCTCAGCCCAACGCGGTTCCCGCCCCTGAGGACACCGCTCCGACGCCGGGCGCCACCTCGAACTCAGCCCCCGCTACCGAGCCCGGCTCCACGCCAGCACCGGGCGAAGCCACCGCTCCCACAGAGGAAGCCGTCCCTTCGGACAGCCCGCACTCGGTGCCGAGGACAGGCCCGGCCCGGACGAATACATCCGTTCCGCTGGCCATGCCGCACGCGGCCCCGGCTCCACGCGGCGTTCCGACCCAGGGCCACGGCCTGGTCCCGGCCCCGGGCGCGGACGCCGTCCCCACGCCCGGCGCTGCCCCGTCGGCCGTGCCCAACACCGTGCCGACTCCGGGCACTGCTCCCGCCCAGGGACTGGTCCCGGTGCCCGGCGCGGACCCTGTGCCGACGCCCGGCGCTGTTCCTCCGGCTGGTCTCGGTTCGGTACCCGGTAAGAACGCCGTCCCCGCACCGGGTGTTCCGACCGGTCTCGGACCCGTCCCCGGCGCGGTTCCCCCGACCGCGGCGGTCCCGCCCGCTGTGCCCAATACCGCCCACGGTCCGGGCCCTGCTCAGGCTCAGGCTCAGGGGCTGGTCCCGGTGCCCGGTGCGGATGCCGTGCCGACGCCCGGCGCTGTTCCTCCGCCGGGGCTCGGTTCGGTGCCCGGCGCCAACGCGGTCCCGGCTCCGAGTGCTCCGGCTGGCCCCGGATCGGTCCCCGGCGCGGACGCTGTTCCCACGCCCGGTGCTGTCCCGCCCGCCGTGCCCAACGCCGCCCACACTCCGAGGACCGCTCAGGGCCTGGGGCTGGTTCCGGTGCCCGGCGCGGATGCTGTGCCGACGCCCGGTGCTGTTCCTCCGGCCGGGCTCGGCTCTGTGCCCGGTACGGACGCGGCTCCCGGCAGCGCGCCGTCCGGCGGAACGAACTCGGCGCCGGTGCCCGGGCTCGGCTCGGGTCCCGTGCCGGGTTCGGTTCCGGCCGAATCGGATTCGGGTCCGGCCGCCCCGGGGTCCGCGCCCAGTACCGGTGCCGCCAAGACTACGACCTCCGTCCCGTCGACTCCGCCGAGCGCGGGTCCGGGGACCGCTCACGCGGACAACTCCGCCCCGGCGAACTCCAAACCGGTCGGAGCCCCGCGCCCTCCGGGTCGGCCGACGCCGTCTCAGCCCGCGACGCCGCCCGCACCGGCCCCGGCGCGCGCCCCGATCGCTGACCCGGTGCCCGTCGCCCCGGTCCGTACCGCGCCGCCGGGAGCACCCTCCGCCCCGGCACCGACTCCGCGCGAACGCGGCACCACGCCGAAGTCCCAGGCGACACCGGACGAGTCGACGCCGGACGTCAGCTCGCTGAGCAGTTCGATGGGTGGCCCGGTGATGACGCTCATGAACCTGCTGATGCCCATGGCCCAGTCCCTCGGCATGGACAACAGCGCCGCCACCAGCCAGCTGATCAACCTCGCCTACACCCTCGCGGGCGTGGTGTTCGGCCCGACGAAGTAATCAGGGCAGACGCGGGAACCCGTAGCCCGCGTACCACCGGATACGACGCCGGATCACCTCGGCGTTGAGCTCGGCATCCGGACTCGGAATCGTCAGACGAAGACCCGGCACGGCGGTCGTCACCAGGACGGCCGCCGTGTCGTTCGCGTGCAGGGGGCGTCCGTCGGGCAGTTGGAACCACGGGTAGCGTTCGGGTGGACACGGCCGCACCGATACCGCGGTGACACAGCGCAACTCGATGCGCAGCAACGGCGTGATCTGCGGTGGGTAGCCCGAGAGCTGCGGCCCGAGCCGATCGTGCGCGCGCACGACGAGAACGTCGCCGACCAGGGCGACCTGCACGTTGTAGGTCCCGTGCCGCCGGGGATTCTCGCCGAATCGGTGCCGGTGCTCGAAGGTCTGGATCCGGATCACGATCTCCTGCGCCGACTCGGCCAGATGCGCCGTGGAAGCGCCATGGATCCGTTTCCGCGCGAGCTCGGCCAGCGCCACCGACGCGATGGCCGCGGCCAGGCTCACGAAGACCGGCCAGACGGGCGGCCACGTTCCCTCGCTGACAGCCAGCCCTGTGACCCCCATCGCGAACTGCCCGAGATAGGCCACCGCACCCCACGGCCACCGACCAGCGGGCCAGAGCCGCTCGCGAACCCAACGGATCGCCCAGCCGTGCGCACCCACCACGACCAGCAGATATGCCAGTGGCCACAGCACCGACGGTGCGGTGAGCCATGCGGCGACCCCGAGCACCCCGGACCCGGCGGGCACGAGAACGAAGGCTCTCCCGAGATCCCGCGCGACCAGCGGCCATCGCGCGCGCAGACTCGCCGCGACGGTGGAATCCGCCACGTCCCGGGGAATCGGAAACAGCCGCTCCCACCCCGTCGCCAGCTCCCGGGTAGGCCCATACGACATCCCACGTCCCCCTCGGCTGCCTCGGTCGGCATTCACCGGCACATGCTGCCGTATCGGACCGGCCGCGGCCAGTCGGCGGATGCTCGATTCGAGGAGACGGTCCACCGGACCGAACGAGCGGGTGCCGGGTAGTGGCACCATGGTCTGCGTGATTCCTGTCGTCGTGGTCGCGGGCTTTCTCGGGTCGGGGAAGACGACCCTGCTCAATCATCTGTTGCGCAATAATCGGGGGACGCGCATCGGGGTGGTGGTCAACGACTTCGGGGCGGTGAACATCGACGCGATGCTGGTGGCGGGGCAGGTCGACGCGATGGTGTCGCTGGGGAACGGGTGCGTGTGTTGCGCGGTGGACGTGTCCGAGCTCGGTGACCTGTTCGGGCGGTTGGCGCAGCCACGCGGCGCGGTGGACGTGATCGTGGTGGAGGCCAGCGGCCTGGCCGAGCCGCGCAATCTGATCCGGATGGTGATCGCCGATCCGAATCCGCGCATCGGGTACGGCGGACTGGTCGAGGTGGTCGACGCCGAACAATTCGGGCAGACCAGCGCGCGCCATCCGGAGCTGATCTCACACCTGCGCCTGGCCGACCTGGTGCTGCTCAACAAGGCGGACCGGGTCGCCGAGCCCGCGCTGGCGGAGCTGCGCGCGCGACTGAGCGAGTGGGTGGGGCAGGTGCCGGTCTACGCGACCACGCACGGCCGGGTCGACCCCGGTCTCCTGTTCGACGAGCGCACCCCGGAGACCCCGACGGTGGCCCAGCAGCTGAGCTTCGATTCACTCCTCGATGACCACGATCACGACGAGCCCGGCCACCGCCACCTCCACGACGACTACGTCACAGTGACGTTCACGAGTGAGCACCCGCTCGACCCGCGCGCCCTGGTCGCCTTCCTGGAGGACCCGCCACCGGGCCTGTTCCGCGCCAAGGGATTCGTGGCCTTCGCCGTGACGGGTGAGCGTCGCAAATTCGAGGTGCACCTGGTCGGCAGGCACATCGTCTTCACCCCCGGCACGTGGCCGCGCGGTGAGCAGCGAGTGTCGAACCTGGTGCTGATCGGCGCGGGCATCGACACCGAGGTGGCGCTGAAACGCTTGCGCGACACCGCCGTCGACGGTCCCGACCGCGCCGACGAGCAGGCCATGCTCGGTGTCTGGCGCTACACCCCGAGTGTGGACTAGCCGCAGGCGTTGACCCATTCGGAGAGCCCGTCGGCGAACAACTGCCGCTTCCAGATGGGCACTTCGTGTTTGATCCGGTCCACCAACTCGTGGCAGACGGTGAACGCCTCGGCCCGATGCGGCGCCGCGACCGCGACCACCACCGCCAGATCGCCGATCGTGAGCGACCCGACACGGTGGGTCGCGGCGACCGGAAGATCGTGGGCGGCAGCCACTTCGGCGCACAACTGCCGCAGGAAGCGCTCGGCCTGGGGATGCGCCGAGTACTCCAGCGCGCTCACCGCCTGACCACCGTCGTGATTGCGCACCTTGCCGGTGAACACCACCACGGCACCGAATTCCGGTCCGTCGACGGCCTTTTCGACCTCGATCGGGTCCAGATCGTCCTCGCGGATCGCGGTCAGCCGGACGAGGCCCCGCTCAGTCATGGTCGCCTCCTCCGGACACCTGCGCCAGCAGATGATCCAACAACGGTTCCAGCACGGCGATGCCGTCTTTCACGCCACCGGGCGAGCCCGGCAGGTTCACTACGACGGTACGTCCTACCAGGCCCGCCACGCCACGGCTCAGCGCCGCGAGCGGGAATTTCTCGGTGCCGCGCTGCCGGATGGCATCGGCGACGCCGGGCAGTTCCCGGTCGAGCACCGCGCGCGTGGCCTCGGGAGTCGCGTCGGTGGGGGAGGCGCCGGTGCCACCGGTGGTGACGACCAGCGCCGGTCCGCCGGTCAGCGCGTCGGCCAGTCCGGTCGCGATCTCGGCATCGGCGTAGACGAGCGGTCCGCGCACCGAGAAACCCTGGGCGGTCAGCCATTCGGCGAGAACCGGACCGGTGGTGTCGGTGCGGGTCCCGGCGGCGGTGCGGGTGGAGGCCACCACCACGACCGCCGATCGCGAATCCATCACGGCGGCAACGTCATCCGGGGTGGCCACCGGACTGGTGACCTCGGGCGCCGAACGACTCTCCGGACGCACCCAATACCCGTGCTTACCACCCTCTTTGGTGACCAACCGCACCCCGTCCATCACCGCGGCCGGGTCCACCGCCTTCACCATGTCGTGCAGCGTCAGCCCCGCCACCGCGACGGCGGTCAGCGCCTCCATCTCCACCCCGGTCGGCCCGGTCGTCTTGGCCGTGGCCTCGACGGTGATGGATGTCTCGGTGAACCCGAACTCCACCTTCACCGACGACAGCGCCAGCTGATGACACAGCGGGATCAGCTCGGAAGTCTTCTTGGCACCGGCGATTCCGGCCAGCCGCGCGGTCGAGAGCACATCGGCCTTGGGCATCCCGTCGGCCCGCACCAGCGCGATCACCTCGGCCGTGGTCCGCAATTCCCCTGCGGCGACGGCGATCCGGGTGGTGTCGGCCTTGCCGCTCACATCCACCATGCGTGCGCGGCCTTCGCCGTCGACGTGGGACAACTCGCTCATAGCGACAAGATTCGCACAGGGGCGCCCTCGCCCAGCGAGGTGACCTCGGCCGGGACATCGACGAGCACATCGGCCCAGGCCATGCCCGCGATCAGGTGTGAACCGGGACCGCCGATCACCTCGACGCCGTTCTCGGTGCGCAGACCGCGCAGAAACTGGCGGCGCCCGGCGGGGGAGCGCAGCGGGGTCAGCAGGGTGGTCTCGGCGGTCTGGGCCGGGGGCAGGCCGCCCAGTGCCCGGATCGCCGGACGTGCGAACACCGCGTAGGACACCATCGTGCTCACCGGGTTGCCGGGGAAACTGAGCACCGGCACGCCGTCGACCACGGTGTAGCCCTGCGGCCCGCCCGGCTGCACGGCGACCGAGCCGAAAGTGCCGCCCAACGGTTCGAGGACGTCCTTGACCACCTCGAAGTCGCCCTTGGACACCCCACCGGAGGTGAACACGACATCGGCGGTCGCGGTGGCGGCGTGCAGGGCGGCGGTGAAGCGGGCCGGGTCGTCGGTGCTGTGCCCGATGTCGACCACGTCGACCTCGTCGGCGCGCAGCGCGGCGGCCAGCGCGATCCCGTTCGAGTTGTAGATCTGTCCCGGCGCGAGTTCGCTGCCCGCCGGGCGTAATTCGTCGCCGGTGGTCAGACATACCGCGCGCAGCCTGGTCAGTACCGGCACGGTGGGCAGGCCGACGGCGGCCAGCGCGGCGATGTGCCGGGGCGCCAGCACGGTGCCCGCCCGCGCCACCAGCGCGCCCACCCGCACATCGGTGCCCGCCTCGCGCACGAACTCGCCGCGTCCGCGTCCGCGTTCCACCACGATCCGCCGCGCTCCGGCCTGCACGTCCTCCACCGGGATCACACAGTCGGCGCCGGGCGGCATCGGCGCCCCGGTCATCACCTTCAGCGCCGAACCCGGCGGCAGTTCCGCACCGGCCTTACCCGCGGCGATCACCCCGGCGACCGGCAGCTCCACCGGCGTCACGGACACATCTGCGGCGCGCACCGCGTACCCGTCCATGGCCGAGTTCCGGAACACCGGCAGATCGATCGGCGAGAGCACGTCGGCGGCCAGGACGCGGCCGAGCGCGCCGGGCACCGGGACCTGTTCGTCCAGGCGGTCGGCGAGCGGGGCCAGCAGCGCGGCGACGGTGTCGCGGTACTCGTCGACGCTGCGGGCCGACGCGGTGGCGGGCCGGGGAGTCATGGTCCCAGCCTAATCGCCGCCGGACCGGCACGTTCCCCACGCGTGGCTCACCGCGCGGGGTGGCTCGCGGTGAGCTGACCAGTTCGCGACCAATCGGCCCGCCGCACCGGATGTGCTGGGCCTTACGGGTCATACTAGAGAGATGACGTTGGTCGAGATGGGGATTCCCGCTGTGCGAACGGAGCTGCCGTCCCTCGACGGCAGGCCCGACACGCCTTTCCTCGTCGACCGCTTCGGCCGTGTCGCCCGCGATCTGCGCGTGTCCATCACCGAGAAGTGCTCGCTGCGCTGCACGTACTGCATGCCCGAGGAGGGGCTGCCGCCGATTCCGCGCCAGGAACTGCTCACCACCGACGAGATCGTGCGACTGGTGTCGCTGGCGGTGCGCGAGCTCGGGGTGCGCGAGGTGCGCTTCACCGGCGGTGAGCCGCTCATGCGTCGCGAACTGGAGGACATCGTCGCGGGCTGCCACGCCGCCGTGCCCGACACGCCGCTGGCCATGACCACCAACGGCGTCGGCCTCGAACACCGGGTGCGCGCCCTGGCCGCGGCGGGCCTGTCGCGGGTCAATGTCTCCCTCGACACCGTCGACCGCGTCGATTTCACCCGCCTGACCCGCCGCGACCGCCTCGAATCGGTGCTCAACGGCATCCGCGCCGCCCGCGACACCGGGCTGGCCCCGGTGAAGGTGAACGCCGTGCTGATGCGCCAGAACCTCGCGGGCGCGCCGGACCTGCTGGCCTGGTGCCTGGCCGAGGGCTGCGAACTGCGCTTCATCGAGGAGATGCCGCTCGACGCCGATCACGAGTGGGCCCGCGACCACATGGTGACCGCGGCCGACCTCCTCGAGGTACTCGGCACCCGCTTCACCCTGACGCCCACCGCCCGCGCCGACCCCTCCGCCCCGGCGGAGAAATGGCTGGTCGACGGCGGTCCGGCGACGGTGGGCATCATCGCCACCGTCACCCGCAAGTTCTGCGACAACTGCGATCGCACCCGCCTCACCGCCGACGGCATGCTGCGCTCGTGCCTGTTCAGCGACCAGGAATTCGATGTGCGCACCGTGCTGCGGGCGGGCGCGAACGACGACGAGGTCGCCGAGCTGTGGCGCGGCGCGATGTGGCAGAAGTGGGCCGGTCACGGTATCGACGCCGCCGGTTTCGTCCCCCCGGAACGCACGATGGGAGCCATCGGTGGTTGAGGTCCGCTATTTCGCCGCGATCGCCGACGCGGTCGGCAAGAACACCGAATCACTCGACCTGCCCGCGGGCGCCACCGTCGCCGATCTGCGCGCGACCCTGGCCGCCACCTACGGCACCGAGGTCGACACCCTGGTCGGGGTGTGCGCCTTCCTCATCGGCGACGAACTCACCCGCGACCCGGCGGCCATGCTGGTCGAACGCGTCGACGTGCTGCCGCCCTTCGCGGGCGGCTGAGCATGGTCCAGAGCCGGGCCGCCGACGTCGCGACCTACCTCGCCGAACTCCCGCCCGAGCGCCGCGCGGCCCTGACCCGGCTGCGTGAGCTGTGCCTGGCCGAGCTGCCCGGCTTCACCGAGGTCATGGCCTACGGGATGCCCGCCTACCAGCGCGACGGCGTCGGCGAGATCGCCTTCGCCAGCCAGAAGCAGTACATCTCCTTCTACCTGCTGCGCACCGACGTCCGCGCGGCCTTCGCCGCCCGCCTCGCCGCCCACGACATGGGCAAGGGCTGCCTGCGCTTCCGCAAGGACCCGGACTACGACCTGGTCCGCGACCTGCTGCGTGCCACCGCGAGCGGCGAGGGCGTCAGCTGCTGACGACGGTCAGCGCCACCACGTGTCGAGCGGGGTGACCGGCACCGTGCGCTTGTGCCGGGTGTTGGTGAAGATCGACTCCAGCCGTTCGGCGACCTCGGGCGCCACCTCCTTGCCCTCGAGGTAGTCGTCGATCTCGCTGTAGCGCAGGCCGAGGGCCTCCTCGTCGGGCAGCGCGGGACGGTCGTCCTCGAGGTCGGCGGTGGGCACCTTCGACCACACGCTCGACGGCGCGCCGAGCTCCTGCAGCAGCGCCGCGCCCTGGCGCTTGGTCAGGCCGGTGAGCGGGGTCAGGTCGACGCCACCGTCGCCGAACTTGGTGAAGAAGCCGGTGACCGCCTCGGCGGCGTGGTCGGTGCCCACGACGAGCAGGTTCTCCTGCCCGGCCAGCGCGTACTGGGCGACCATCCGCTCGCGGGCCTTGATGTTGCCGCGCACGAAGTCGCGCAGCCGCTCGTGATCGAGCGCACCGGCCACCTCGAGGGCCACCGCGTCGGCGCCGGGCCGGATATTGACCACCACACAGCGATCGGGGTCGATGAAGTTCAGGGCGATCTGCGCGTCGTGCTCGTCGGCCTGCACGCCGTAGGGCAGGCGCACGGCCAGGAACTCGGCCTCGGCGCCCTCGGCGCGCAGTTCCTCGGCGGCGAGCTGGCACAGCCGACCGGCCAGCGAGCTGTCCTGACCGCCGCTGATGCCGAGGACGAAGCCCTTGGCCGGAGTGCTGCGCAGATAGTCCTTGAGGAAGTCGACGCGGCGGCGGACCTCCTGCTTCGGCTCGATCTCGGGCAGCACACCCAGTTCGGTGATGATCTGTTCACGCAGTGTCGCCATGCCGTCTCACTCTACTTGTGCGGCAGGCGAAACAACCCGGCGAACGAGCCATTCCCAGTTGTCGCCGATCTGGTCGCGGGTGAAGCCGAGCGCCCCGATCTGGTGGGTGACCAGCGCTGCGGTCAGAGTGGCCAGCAGCGAGTCGGCGATCAGGGGGACTGACCCGCGCACACCGGCGGCGTGGAGCAGCAGCTGGACGTGCGCCTTGTGCAGGCTGTAGGGGCCGCCGCCGAAGCGGGCGTCGCCCTGCTCGGCGGCCCGGTGCAGATCGCCTTCGACCTCGATGTCGAGCAGCCGGGTCCGCCCGAAGGCGATGAGCCGGTCGACCGGGTCGGCGGCGGGGCCCAGCGGGGCCGGGCCGAACATGAACGCGGCCTGGAACTTCTGCTCGGAGTGGTCGAGCAGGGCCAGCATCAGGCCGGTGCGGTTGCCGAAGCGGCGGAAGACGGTGCCCTTGCCGACCCCGGCGCGTCTGGCCAGCGCGTCCATCGTCAGCCCGTCGACGCCGTGCTCGCGCACCAGCCGCTGGGCCGCGTCGAGCAGCAGCGCGCGGTTGCGGGCGGCGTCGGCGCGTTCGGTGGGCTCCCCGCTGCCGGGCAGGAGCTGCCCGATCGGGAGCAACGGCGGCTCGTCCGACCTCGGTGTGCCGTAGCTCACGCTGCTCACGCGCCCTCCGGGGGAAGTAATCGGACCTTGGTCCGGTTAATGTCGGATGCATCAGTGAAACATCCCCACCTACTGAGTACACCAGGAGTTGTCATGAGCGAGACCCGCATCCTCACTCTCGTCGGAAGCCTGCGCGCGGGCTCGATCAACCGCCGCCTGGCCGAAGCCGCCGCGCAGACCGCGCCCGAGGGTGTGTCGGTCTCGATCTACGAGGGCCTCGGTGAGCTGCCCTTCTACAACGAGGACCTCGACGTGCCCGGCCAGGTGCCCGCGCAGGCCGAGGCGCTGCGCGCGGCCGTCGCCGAGGCGGGCGCGATCCTGCTGGTGACCCCCGAGTACAACGGCACCCTGCCCGCCGTACTGAAGAACGCCATCGACTGGGCCTCGCGTCCCTACGGCGCCGGTGCGATCAAGGGCAAGCCGGTCGCCGTGGTGAGCGCGTCGATCTCCCCGCGGGCGGCGGCCTGGGCGCACGGCGACACCGTCAAGTCGGTCGGCGTGGCCGGTGGCGTGGTCGTCGAGGCGGCCGTGGCGCAGTTCGGCGGCATCGGCGAGCGCTTCGGCGCGATCCACCCGGCCGAGGACGCCGAGGCGCTGACCCAGCTCGGCGCGGTGGTGCACGAACTGGTGGCCGCGGCGGGCGAGGTCGTCGTCACTGCGTAAGCTGTCCGTGGCTCTGACAGGGGCGTCGCATCCGTTCGCGGAGGCGACGCCCCTTCGCCGTCCGCGGGGTTTGCTGAAGACTCGCCGGGATGCGAAATCGTGATCTGGACCACATTTTTCCCTGCGTGGCGATCGCCCGTCCTGGGACTTACCGCGTGGGAATTACATCTGTGCGACTCGCAACACCTTGTGTTGTTCCAATCTGTCGGCCACTAGGTGTAGTGTCTTCGGTACTGGAAGACGGTGTGAAGCCACCACTGATCGGGCCCGAGGGAAGGGGTTACGAGCAGGGCTTTCTTCGCCAGATCCAGGAGTTTGCGCAGCATCACCCGTTCGTGCACTGCATACGGATCACAGGCTGTGGATCAGGCATAGGAGAGGGAGAACCCAGATGACTGTCACCGTGTACACCAAGCCCGCTTGCGTCCAGTGCAATGCCACCTACAAGGCGCTCGACAAGGCCGGGGTGGAGTACGACATCATCGACATCTCCGAGAACGCCGAGGCGCGCGACTACGTCATGGCGCTCGGGTACCTGCAGGCGCCGGTCGTCGTCGCCGGTGAGGACCACTGGTCGGGCTTCCGTCCCGACCGCATCAAGTCGCTGGCCGTCGCGGCCGCCTAGGACTTCGCCGGAAGGAGGCGCCATGCCCGAGCGGAGCACTCCGGGCGGGCTGGTCTACTTCTCCAGCGCTTCGGAGAACACCCATCGTTTCGTCGAGAAGCTGGGCCTCCCGGCCACTCGACTACCACTGCACACCGCTGAATCGCTGCGCGTCGACGAACCCTACGTGCTGATCACCCCCACCTACGGGGGCGGTCGGCACGTCATGGGTGGACAACGGTCCGACAAGGACCTCGTACCGCGGCAGGTCGCCAAGTTCCTCAACGACCCGCACAATCGCGCCCTGCTGCGCGGGGTGATCGCGGCCGGTAACACGAACTTCGGCGATACCTATTGCGCTGCGGGCGACATCATCTCGCGAAAATGCGGGGTGCCGTACCTGTATCGCTTCGAACTCATGGGAACCGCTGAGGACGTCGCGCGCGTCCGAGAGGGATTGGGATTGTTTTGGCAACAGCAACCACAGCACCGGCAGGCAAGTCAGCCCGTCTAGAGCAGGCCGCGGTGCGCGCCGACGCGGGTGAGGTCCTGGACTACCACGCCCTCAACGCCATGCTGAACCTGTACGGCCCGAACGGCGAGATCCAGTTCGACAAGGACCGCGAGGCGGCGCACCAGTACTTCCTGCAGCACGTCAACCAGAACACGGTCTTCTTCCACAACCTGGACGAGAAGCTCGACTACCTGGTCAAGGAGAACTACTACGAGACCGAGGTGCTCGACCAGTACGGTCGCCCCTTCGTCAAGAAGCTGTTCCAGCAGGCCTACGCCAAGAAGTTCCGGTTCCCCACCTTCCTCGGCGCGTTCAAGTACTACACCTCCTACACCCTCAAGACCTTCGATGGTAAGCGCTACCTCGAGCGGTTCGAAGACCGTGTCTGCATGGTCGCGCTGACCCTCGCCGCCGGTGACGAGGTCCTGGCCAGCAAGCTGGTCGACGAGATCATCGACGGTCGCTTCCAGCCCGCCACCCCCACCTTCCTCAACTCCGGCAAGAAGCAGCGCGGCGAGCCCGTGTCCTGCTTCCTGCTGCGCATCGAGGACAACATGGAGTCGATCGGTCGCTCGATCAACTCCGCGCTGCAGCTGTCCAAGCGCGGCGGCGGTGTCGCCTTGCTGCTCAGCAACATTCGCGAGCACGGCGCGCCGATCAAGAAGATCGAGAACCAGAGCTCGGGTGTCATCCCGATCATGAAGCTGCTGGAAGACTCGTTCTCCTACGCCAATCAGCTCGGCGCGCGCCAGGGCGCGGGCGCGGTGTACCTGCACGCCCACCACCCCGACATCTACCGCTTCCTCGACACCAAGCGCGAGAACGCCGACGAGAAGATCCGCATCAAGACCCTCTCGCTGGGCGTGGTGATCCCCGACATCACCTTCGAGCTGGCCAAGAAGAACGAGGACATGTACCTGTTCTCGCCGTATGACGTCGAGCGCATCTACGGCAAGCCGTTCGCCGATGTCGACGTCACCGAGAAGTACTACGAGATGGTCGACGACAAGCGCATCCGCAAGTCGAAGATCAAGGCGCGCGAGTTCTTCCAGACCATCGCCGAGCTGCAGTTCGAATCCGGCTACCCGTACATCATGTACGAGGACACCGTGAACCGGGCCAACCCCATCGCGGGCAAGATCACCCACTCGAACCTGTGCTCGGAGATCCTTCAGGTCTCCACCCCCTCGGAGTTCAACGACGACCTCTCCTACGCCAAGGTCGGCAAGGACATCTCCTGCAACCTGGGCTCGCTCAACATCGCCAAGGCGATGGACTCGCCCGATTTCGGTCAGACCATCGAGACCTCGATCCGCGCGCTCACCGCCGTCTCGGACCAGACCCACATCTACTCGGTGCCCTCGATCGAGCAGGGCAACAACGAATCCCACGCCATCGGCCTCGGCCAGATGAACCTGCACGGCTACCTGGCGCGCGAGCGGGTCCACTACGGCTCCGAAGAAGGTGTGGACTTCACCAACATCTACTTCTACACCGTGGTCTACCACGCGATCCGGGCCTCGAACCTGATCGCCAAGGAGCGCGGCAGCGCCTTCGGCGGCTTCGCCGAGTCCAAGTACGCCTCCGGCGAGTACTTCGACAAGTACACCGAGCAGGCATGGGAGCCCAAGACCGACAAGGTCCGCCAGCTCTTCGCCGACGCCGACATCCACATCCCCACCCAGGACGACTGGCGCGAGCTGAAAGCCTCGGTCCAGGAATTCGGCATCTACAACCAGAACCTCCAGGCCGTCCCGCCCACCGGCTCGATCTCCTACATCAACCACTCCACCAGCTCCATCCACCCGGTGGCGTCCAAGATCGAGATCCGCAAGGAAGGCAAGATCGGCCGCGTCTACTACCCGGCCCCGTATCTCACCAACGACAACCTCGAGTATTTCGAGGATGCCTACGAGATCGGTTACGAGAAGATCATCGACACCTACGCGGCGGCCACCCAGCATGTGGACCAAGGCCTGTCGCTGACCTTGTTCTTCAAGGACACTGTCACCACCCGTGACCTGAACAAGGCTCAGATCTACGCCTGGCGCAAGGGAATCAAGACGCTCTACTATATTCGTCTGCGTCAAATGGCATTGCAGGGGACTGAAATTGACAATTGTGTCTCCTGTATGCTATGACCACGCGCTAGTATAAAACTCGGTGCGGAGGTTTGATGGGCAAGCCGACTGATGGTGTGATCTATGGGATTCGTCTCCGCACCGAGTATGACTATCGCTATATCGGGCTGACGACGAAGTCGGAGCAAGTGCGTCTCCGCCAGCATTTCAAGGAAGCCCGTGCGGGTCGAAAGACTCCGCTGTATGACTGGCTGCGCAAGCAGGATCGCGATGCCGTGATAGCGGATGTCCTGGAATGGGTGTATGGCCTGAAGAATCTTGGTCGCGCTGAGATTGCGTGGATTGCCTATCTTCGGAAAGAAGGCCAGCCATTGCTCAATCTGGCAGACGGCGGACTCGGGCCTATTGGTGTGATCTGGACCCCGGAAATGCGTGAGGCCGCGCGGATCAGGTCGACCGGACGTCCGGGTGTCAGCCGGTTCGGCGACGAGAATCCGTTTTACGGCGGGACCCACTCGGCTGTACAGCGGGCAAAATGGTCGGCCGAACGCAAAGGTACATACCAAGGGGAAGCCAACCCCAACTACGGGAAGTTCGGTTCGGATCACCCGGGGTTCGGTCGGGTGATGTCGGAGGAATCGCGTCGGCGACTGTCCGAGATGAGAACGGGCTCCGGTAACCCGAACTACGGGCGGACGGCCAGTGCCGAGACCGGGCGAAGATGTCTGCCGTTCGGAAAGGTCGACCGATGCCGTCGAGCAGGCGAAGCGCGCACACCCGCTACCACACGAACATGGGCGTGTTCAAAGAGTCTTGTGCGCATTGCGTCGAGGACCGCGCACACCGGAACAATTCACATCCCGAGACCGAGAGCTGAATCGGATCAAGGTCCGGGTGCGTCAGCCGATACTGTCGAAGATGTCGAAGCAGCTCCAGCCGCCGCGGAACCACTGGGTGATCAGCTGCCAGGTGGACGGGTAGGTGCCGTCGGGGTGGCGTAGGCGCAGGCCGAAGGAGCATTTGCCGATGGTGGTGCGAGTGAGTCGCTGGATGACGGTGCGGTGCAGGAACGAGGCGCCGAGCCAGGCGGCCAGGCCGTAGAGGACGGCGGTAGGGCCGGAGGCGAGGTACCAGGCGGTGGCTCCGACGGCGGCGTGCAGGGCCATGTCGATGAGGAAGGCGGCGATCACGCCGGTCTCCGCGCCACTGGATGTTGTTCCGGTGAGCGGGAATTCGTCCGCGCGGCGGGCCGGTGCGGCGGGTTCGCGCGAGACGTAGGTCAGTCGTCCGTCGGCGGTGCGCTCGTATCGGCCGTTTCGCGCCGCGGGCCGGGTCGGTGCTGCAGTGCTCATGAGCTCAGCGTGGCGCACCCCGCTTAACGAACACCCACTGCCGACCTTGTCGTCGTGATCGCTTGTGCCGCAAGCTCGCTCGCAACAGCCGCTGTTCCCGCCGCTCGGCACCGCGGTGGGCTGGACCGGGGTGCTCGGGTTCGGTAGGCCGAGTACGGCCGCGAATACAGGCCCTTCGAGGACGACGGCCTGCCTGACGGAGAACATCTGCGCCCGTGGATGACCCAGCGTTTCCGTGCGGAACTGGAGCACAGTGGTCGGCCCTACGTCCTGCTGACCGGCCCGCCCGAGCGGCGTCTGGCCTACGCGGTGGCTGCGGTAGACGACTTGCTCGCGCGCGGTTGGGGAATCACCGATCCGCTCCCGGAGAAGCGCTAGCCCCAACCGCACGCGCGGATCAGCCCGCCGACCCGGTCGACCACGGGAACCCCGACGCCGATCCGGTGCCACCGCCTGACGGCAGTTCGGCGCCCGACGAACCCGGCCGGTGGATCTGGACGGTGACCGGATCGGTGCCGTCGGCCTCCACAGTGACGATGCGCGCTCCGGCGGCGGAGGTCACCCGGCCACCGGTGATGCGGACCTCGTAGCCGTCCGGATACGCCAGGTCGGAGACGTAGATCTCGGTCGGTGCCGAGGCCGCACGCGGCCGGTAGCGGTACGCGAAATCGCCGGTGGCGGAATCGAAGACCATCTTGTCCGGCGTACCCGCCGTGGCCTGCGGATAGGTGCGGACGAGTTGCTTGCCGAGTTCGCCGCGGAACGGATCACCGTCACTCGCGCTGTAGTGCCAGTAGTGCCAGCCGACGAAACGCTCGTCGGCGCGGGACACGGTGTTGTGCAGCACGGTCGGATCGCCGTCACCGAATTCGGTGACCAGCGTGGGGATGTCGGTGCGCGCGGTGAAGGAGTCGATGTTCGCCCAGGTCTTGTCCTGTTGCACCGGGCAGACCGCGCGCAGTTCCTCGGGCAGGTCGAGGTAGATGGCCAGCTGGCTCGGGATGCAGTAATCGTGCGGGGAGAACACGATGTTCGGGCTGGTGATCGGTGGATTCTTGCCCAGATGGCTGGGCATGGTCTCGTTCCAGGTGACATTCGGCTCCCAGAACACCGGCACCGCCGCATTGCGGGCCCGCACCGCGTCGGTCAGGTGTTGCAGTGCGCGTTGGTATTTCGCGTCGAAGTCGGGACAGCCGTTCGGGAAGCAGGTGAGAAACGGGGTGCCGGGCCAGGGCTCGTTGAGTAGTTCGATGCCGAGCACGCTCGCGTGTCCGTTCATCCGCTCGGCCAGGGCGCCGAGCGCGGTAGCGAGATGGTCGAGGACGCCGTAGGTGTTGTTCCAGACCTCGTCCCAGCCCGCGTTCATGCTCGGCATCAGGTAGTACAGCGGGAAGCCGGGGTTCGGCTCGCCGTCGCCGGGCCTGGCCCTGATCGCCCACTCGGGAAAACCGTTGCCGCCCCAGATGTTCGAGAGGCCGTCCTGATGATTGTCGAGCAGGGTGTAGATGCCGTGCGCGGCGAGCGTGTCCACGACGGTCTCGACCCGGTCCAGGTACGCGGTGTCGACCACGCCCTCGGTGGGCATCAGGCCGTCGAAGGAGACGCCGAGGCGCACGGTGGTGAAGCCGTGCCGCGCCAGGATCGCCGCCGACGCGTCGGTGAGTGTCATCCCGTCGCCGGGCTGTAGGTACGGCGCGGACTTGTCGACATTGTTCACTCCGTGCAGCAGCACGGTGCGCCCGTAGCCGTCGATCAGCTCGGCGCCCCGCGCGTGGAGGGGCGTGAGCCCGGGTTCCGCCGCGACCGGGGAGCTCCCCGCCATCGCCATCCCGGCGACCAGCGCCAGTGCCGTCATCCATCGCACGGCTCGGCCGCGCCTGACTGTCTCGATCATCCGCGTCCCTCGACTCCGCAGATGGACAAGCGTTCATTTGAACGCATGTCCAGTTCCATTGGCGAGTGAACATAGCCGGAGATCATCGGTGTGGTCAAGGACACATCGACGAAAATCTCCGCCGGAGCGCGACTCTCAGGGCAGGGACACCACTTCGCCGATGGTCCGCAGCAGCGTGGTGAACCACCGCGCGATCAACCGTTCCAGCGAAGGTGCGCGGCCGTCGGGATGGCGCAGGCGAAGACCGAACAGCGCAGTGCCGAGCGTGGCCCCGGCGAGCGTCTGGACGACTGTCCGGTGGACGAACGACGCCGCGATCCAGGCGAGCAGCCCGTACAGAATCGCCATCCCGGCCCCGGCGGGCCGCAGCGCCAGCCACACGCCGACGCCGATCAGAATGTGCAGCGACCAGTCGATCAGCACGGCGGCGACTATCGCGGGCACCGGCTTGCTGCCGTCGGATCGGCTGGTGGACAGGCTCTTCGGGCTCGGGACGGGTTGGCCGTCGGCGTCGAGCTCGGGTTTGAGGCTCAGCGTCCCATCGGCCCGTCGTGGATATCTCTTCGCCAGCGCCGCCGCCTCGCGCCGCTCCGCCCCCGGATCGCTCATATCCACCAGACTATTCCGCTGGCGGGCGTCGAGCACCCGCTGTCCGGGTGGCGACGAAGGCGGACCAGTTGAGCGGGTGGGTTCGTGGATCTCCGGTGCGCTGCCAGCGCTGTAGGCGGTCGCGTCCCATGGCCTGGACCGATTCCGGGAATCCGTGGGTGTCGGTCGACTCCACGAGTTGTGCGGCGGCACTCCACATTCCCTCCGTGTTGGGCAGTGGCCAGACACTCGACACGATCGAGCCGACGCCCGCCGCCAGCGCCGCGGTGGCCAGCCCCAGCGGTTCCAGCGCCCTGGTGGCGAAGCTGTCGCAGCCGATCATGATCAGCTCGTCGGCGGCGGGGAAGGTGGTGTGATCCTGGAACCACTCGGCGGCCGAGACCGTCCCGTCGGCCAGCACGAAGGCGGCCTGACCGGGGGACATGCTGTTGGCGAGCGAGGCGTGACCGGCGAAGACGATCTTCCTCGGCGGGCGCTCGGTGAGGGTGTCCCTGATGTTCTGTCGACTGGATCGCGTCGGCTGGTGCGCGCTGAGCCGCGTATGTGCCCAGCGTGGGAGGTGGTCGCCGACGAAGACCGAGCGCAGGTCGCGGGGGAGGGGGATGGCGCGGGGTCGGCGGCCCAGTAGACGTTCACCGCCGGGATCGAGGATGAGCGCGCTGCCGGTGGCGTTCTCGCGATGCGGGCGGGCCCTGGCCAGCAGGACCGGGGATGGGCAGTAGTTCAGGGCGCAGTGATCGTGGATACGGGTGCGGCCGTTCGGGAGTGGAAGGAGCCCGAGGGGGAGTTGGGCGGTCAGCCAGGTCGGTTGCACGAACAGGGTTGTCGGATCGGGGGATTCGATCAGGAAGGTGGCGATGGTCTCCGGGAGGAGCGCTGCGGCCAGCTGGTCGGCGAGTGCCTGTTCCTCGGCCGGTGTCACGGCGAGTGCCTCGTTGATGGCGGCGCGGTAGTCGGTGCCGTCCTCGCGGGTGGCCAGGGGGAGGACCTTGCGGTAGGCGGTGATCGCCTCGGTCACCGCGGATTTCGGTGTGCACGACGCCTCGTGTGCGCCGGTGCTCGTCACGACGGCGTGGTAGAGGCTGTCGCCGCGCTCCCATTGTGCCCACCAGATCCAGCGTGCGGTTCCGGCTTCGGCGGCCAGCCTCGGCAGGGAGAACGCGGTGTCGCCGTGTTCACCGTCGGTGAGTGAGACCGAGATCGGCGGGCTCAGGGGAATGTGGTGGTGGCGTGCGTCTTCGATGAGGGTCTGCTCGCCGGAACCACCCAGAAGATCGGCGATCTCGGCGGCGACGGCGGTGTCGACCGGCTGGGGGAGATGATCATCGGGGCGGACTTCGGCGAGCTCGTGCCGGGCGGGTGTGCTCTGCGAAGCTCCCTCGATGATGAGCCCGATGATCGCGAGTCGCGATTGTTCGCTGGCGAAGGCCGCTTGTAATGCTATGTGCCGCAGGAACTCCACCTGCCCGAGCAGTCCGGCACGCCATGTGGTCATGTCCTGTCTCGCCCACCAGGCCGCGTAGCCGGACAGGACCGTCACCGCGATCTGGAACGCGTCGTGCGGGTGCTTGTCGTGGACGTCATGGAGGAACTTGTTGACGGTCACGATCTTTCCGTCGAAAGTCTGATCGAGCGTCGCCGACATCATGACATCGCGATACTCGCTGAAATCTATCTCGCCGCAGCGGAACAATGCCTGTCCGAGATCGGCGCGGATCTCGATCGCCTGCGTGTAGTCCTTGCGGCGCAGGCAGAGATCGATCGCCGCGGTCAGGACTTTGGTCGCCGGGAGATACGCGCCCTCCTGCGTCCAGCGCTGTCCGATCGCGGACAGACAGCGAGACAGATCGCCCCACGCACCCGCCCGTCGAAATCCCTCGGTGGCCAGAATCAGATGGAATCGGGCGTTGTCCGGTGCGCTGTCCTGGGTCATGCGCGAGATCAGCAGATCGACCTCGGCGAGCCATCGCGTGTTGTTCACGGCCACGGCCTTCTCGCGCAGTGCCCAGAGTTCTTCCTCGGTGACGTGGAGACCCAAATGGCTGAGGATGTCGATCCTGGCCCACAGGACCGCGAGCTCGCGAAAAGATGAGGTGTCCAGTTCGGCGATCGAACCCAGGCATTCGAGCGCCTGGCGATACATGCCGATCTTGTGCAGCACGAAATAGCCGCACCACAGCAATTCCACTTTGATCTTCGGGTACTTGCCGATGTCGGGGTCGGCGAGCGCCTTCGCGACGAGGTCCACGCCTTCCCGCATCGCCGAGGCGGTGTCGGCGCGGGTGAGGCATTCCGCCTGCATGGCCCGCGCAGCCAGCCGATACTCCGCGTGTGGCGAGGCTTTGGCCACCTGGGCGCATATCCTCGCCTCGGTGCCGAGGGTGGAGAGATCGCGACCGAGCAGCCCGAGGGTGCGCATCAGACGCAGGACCAGCCAGTGGTGGCCTTGCGACGACAGCAACTGCACCAGCGTGCGCAGTTCCCGATAGGCGATATCGCGATCGGGCGTCGAATCGGCGAACTCGGCGAACTCGTCCGCGATCTGGCCCGCTCGCTGGTGATCGCGGTGGCGCAGCGCCCGGCGGATCTTGCGAGCCACCCGCACATGCGCCCCGCGACGCATCGGGGACGGGACCACGATGGGGCTCCCGTCGCAGTGTGGCGCGTGGTAGCCGTGCTCGGTGGCCAGCAGTTCGGCCAAGACGCCGTGCCGGGGGTAGGTGCCGGTGAGGTCGATCAGGTAGCGGATGATCGGGGCGCGCGCCGGGGAGATCTCGACATCGCTGTTGGACAGCAGGTGCGGCTGCCGGTAGTCCAGCACCAGGCCGACGACGTCGTGCAGCACGGACAGCTGGGTGCACGCGTCGATATCCGCGCACTTGCGCACGGTGTCCAGCAGTCGCCGAGCCACGGCGTCGTCGTCGCGGTGGAACCCATAGGCCGCTTCCAGCAGCAGATGGGCGGCCATATGCGTGTCGTTGTTGTACCGGTGCAGGTAGTACGCGGTGCCCACGAGCCAGTGCTGTGAGGAGTCGGCGCCGAAAGCCGCGCGCAACGCCGACATCTCGGCGAAGCGCGCGGCGGGTGGGGTCGCGAACGTGAACGCGGCGGGGCGGGCCCAACGCAGCGACGACGCGGGACCGTCGAAAAGCTCGCCGCCCTCAGTGAGGGCTTCGGTGAGCAAGCGCCCGGACCAGACCGCCAACCGGCGCCCCAGCCACACCGCCCCTCGGCGTGGCACCGACGTCACGGCTGACCCTGGCCTGCCTCACCCTCGGTGTCGATGCTCTCGGCCATCCGCCAGATCTCCTGCCCGCTCAGCTCCGGAAACGCGGTGCTGAGCAGCACGGCGGTGGCGAAACGGTCCCGCGAGCCCGGGTCGAGGATCGTCGCCGACATGCGCAGGGCCTCCGCCCGCGCGGCCGTGGTCGCGATCCGGTCGGCGAACCTGTCGGCGCGCACGCTCGCGCCGCGTGATTGCCAGAACAGCAGACCGCTGGCGGCGCCGGGCAGCAGACCGGCCGCCACGGTGGCGAGCCCCTGCGGGTCGCCGGGATCGCCGGTGAGCAGCCCGTACATGATGACGCCGATGGCGATGGCGCCGCACAGCAGGCTGGCGATCGTGGTCAGCCGTTGCTGCTGCTGGGCGCTGGCGTGGTTGGCGATGTCGAGGTCGGAGCGCTTGCGGGCGGCGGCCTCGAGCCAGTCGTGTGTCCACTCGGCGGGACGGTCGTCGGCGCTGAGGACCGGCGCCTCGGTGTTCTCGCCGCCCTCGGCGATGACCTGGGTCAGATGCTGGACGCGGGTGCGGGAGCGGCGGGCCTCGAGTAGCTGCAGCGCTGCCGCGTAGGCGGCGCCGAGAACGGTCGAACCGGCGGCGAACAGTTCGACGGACAGGATCTCACTCATTCCGGGTCCCTTCCGGACCTGGGGAACGGCAGGTCCAGAAGGGAGATCCGACCGATGGTCACGGGTGTTACCGTGCGGCGGCGTGTTCCGATTCGTACGGCGTGTTCACCGAAACGACTGTCCACCAGCGCATCCGCTCACCGCAGCGCCGGGATGACCTCGCGCTCGAACAGCTCGATACCGGAGGTGTCGTAGGCGGCCTCGGGGAAGTTGACGATGGTGTACGCCAGGCCGAGATCCCGGACGGCGGAGAGGCGTTCGACGATCTGTTCCGGGGTGCCGGTGGCCGCGCTGGTGGCGAACTGTTCGCGCACCCTGGTCTCGGCGGCCTCCGCGCCGAGGAACGGGGTGAGGCGGTCGACGACGGCGGCGAGGCGGTCGGCGACCTCGGCCTCGGTCGAGCCGACGACGGCGTTGAAGTTGGAGCTGCGGGTGATGGCGGCGAAATCGGTGCCGACCTCGGCGCAGTGCTCGGCCAGGATCGCCGACTTGCGGGCGAATTCGGCCGGGTCGCCGCTGAAGTTGGTGTAGTCGGCGTACTTGGCCGCGATGCGCAGTGTCTTCTTCTCGCCGCCACCGGCGACCCAGATCGGAATCCCGTTCTCCTGCAACGGTCGTGGGTGCACGATGGCGTCGTCGACCTGGTAGTACCTGCCGTCGAGGGTGGCGCGGCCGGTCTGCCAGGCCTGGCGGAAGATCTGCACGCCCTCGTCGAGGCGGCCGAGGCGTTCACCGGCGGAGGGGAAGCCGTAACCGTAAGCGCGCCATTCGTGTTCGTACCAGCCGCCGCCGATGCCCATTTCGACGCGGCCGCCGGAGATGAGGTCGACGGTGGCGGCGACCTTGGCCAGGTAGGCGGGGTTGCGGTAGCTCATGGCCGTACACATCTGGCCCAGCCGCACGCGCGAGGTGGTGGCCGCGAACGCCGACATCAACGTCCACGCCTCGTGGGTCGCCTCGTCGGTGGGGACCGGGGTGGTGTGGAAGTGGTCGTAGACCCAGATCGACTCCCAGTCGGGGACGCTGTCGAAGCGCTGGGCCAGCTCGCGCATCACCGCCCACTGGTCCGCCGGTTCGATATCGACCAGGTCGAGTCGCCAGCCCTGGGGGACGAAGATGCCGAAGCGCACAGGTTTCTCCTCGGTGTGAGTGACGGGAACCGCTGCCCCCACTGTCCCCACTGTCGCGCCGCCGGGCAACGGTTGCGCGCGCGCCGCGCCGAATCCCGGACCGGCGGATATGGGCGGAAAACCACTTGGCGCCAGGCGCGGGGGAATGCGATCCTGGAACCCGAATATGAATGATCCGACACCACCATGCCTCGGCGTGGATTTCGGCCGGGTGATCCAGGGCGCCGCCCTCACTCCCGGCACCGCAGACACACCCTTCCTCTCCGGTGGCCTCGCCGAAGCGATGCGCACCCCACCCACCACCGACGCCTTCGATGTCCTGGCCGCGTTGGTGCCCCGTTTCGAGGGCCGGGTCTGGGTGATCTCGAAATGCGGTCCCCGCATCGAGCAGCGCACCCGGCAATGGCTCGACCACCACGATTTCGCCGCGCGCACCGGCATTGCCCGTGCGCATCTACGGTTCTGCCGCACGCGCGCCGGGAAGCTGCCGCACTGTGGCGAGCTGGGCATCACACACATGATCGACGACCGGCTCGACGTCCATCGCCACCTGCGTGGACACGTCCCACACCTGTACCTGTTCGGCGCGCAGGCCGCCCCGGCCCCCGACTGGGTGACCCACGTGCCGGACTGGCGGGCGGTGGAACGCGCCCTCGGCGCCGACCTCCCGGGGTGAGCGGGGCCACTGTGGCCAGTGGTACGGCAGTGCCAAGGTGAAACGTCGGCGGATCGCATGTACCCTACGAAGTGAAGGATGTCCGGCCGCGGGTCGGCAGCGACGGCGAGGAGGTGGTGTTGTCATGCGCAGCGAACCCCCCAGTCGAAGGCCGCGCGGCGTCGCCCCTTCGTCCTCGTACTGATTCCCGGCCCGTTCGAGCCGGTCGTGCGTGATGGCCGTGGTGGTGGACGCCCGCGGTGTGTGCCACCGTTCCCCGATCCACACTCGTAGCATTCCCGCGCCGTTGTCGCCGGAGTGCGCGCCCGCGCGCCAGAGGACTGTCCCATGTCGCAGACCGATCTCGTCGAAGTACGTCACGTAACCATCGATCCCGTTGTGCCCGAAGCTGTTTCGGACCAGCGCGGCACCGAGGACCACTCGGTGACCGAGGCGCTGGCGATCCTGTCCGAATCGGTGCGCGACATCGTCGAAACCCACCGGGTCGCCGGGGTGATGGACTGGCTGGACAACCAACCGCCGCACGTCATCGCCGACGCGCTGGCCCGCATGGACGCCGTGCAGGCCGGGGTGGTGTTCCGCCTGCTGGACAAGGATCGCGCGATCACCGTGTTCGAGGAACTCGAGCCGGTCGACCAGCAGCAGATCCTGCAGGGCTTGCGGGAGAAGAGCTTTCGCGACCTGGTCGAGGCGATGGACCCCGACGACCGCGCCCGCATGCTGCGCGAGGCACCGGCCAAGGTCGCCAAGAAGGTGCTGGCCGGACTGAGCCCGCGCGAGCGGCGGATGACCGCCGCGCTGCTGGGCTACCCCGAGGGCTCGGTCGGCCTCTACATGACGCCCGAGGTCGTCGCCCTGCCCGACAACCTGACCGTCGCCCAGGCCCTGACCTGGGTGCGCGCCAAGGGCGGCAACGCCGAGACGGTGTACACGCTGCCGGTGGTCGACAACGGCCGCAAGCTCACCGGCATCGTCGAACTGCGCGAGCTGGTGCTGCACGCGCCGGAGGCGAAGGTCAGCGACCTCGTCGTCACCGAACCGCCGTTCGTGCGCGCGACCGACTCCGCGGAGAAGGCCGCGCGCCTGATGAGCTCCACCAACGACATCAACCTGGTCGTCGTCGACAGCGAGGACCGAGTGGTCGGGCTGCTCACCATCGACGACGCGGTGGAGGTGCTCGAGGCCGCCGACAGCGAGGACGTCGCCAAGCAGGCCGGTTCGGCGCCCTGGGAGGGCCACTACATGGCCGCCGGGGTGTTCCAGCTCGCGCGCTACCGGGCGCTGTGGCTGATGCTGCTGCTGTTCGCGGCCACGCTGACCGTCAGCGTCACCGACGTGTTCGCGGCGACCCTCGAGCAGGCGGCCAGCCTGGCGCTGTTCATCCCGCTGCTGATCGGCGCGGGTGGCAACGCGGGCGCGCAGGCCGCGACGGCGTGCGTGCGCGCGCTGGCCGTCGGCGAGGTGCGCGGCTCTGACCTGTTCAAGGTGATCTGGCGGGAATGCCGGGTCGGGCTGGTGCTGGGCGGGATGCTCGCGGCGGCCGGGCTATTGATCGGCACGCTGTTCGTGGGGCCGAAGATCGCGGTGGTCGTGGCGATCACGCTGGTGATCATCTGCGGCTGGGCCGCGACCATCGGCGGCACGATGCCCCTGCTGGCCAAGCGGGTCCGGATCGACCCCGCGGTGGTGTCGGCGCCGATGGTGACCACCCTGGTCGACGCGACCGGGCTGATCATCTACTTCACCACCGCCAAGCTGGTCCTGGGGATCTGAGCTCAGCGCTGCGGGAACAGCGTCAGCGCCTGGGCCATCACGTCCCTGGCGACGTCGTCGGTCTTGGCGACCACCTCGACGACCGGGAGGCGCCTGCCGAACGCGGTCGACTCGGCGGGCAGTTCGGGGCCGACGGCGGCGGTGTAGATCGGGATGGAACTGTCGTAGACCGAGACCGAGCGGTGCACGGTGCGGCCGTCGATGTTCTCCTCGGTGCTGTTGGCGGCCAGGTATTCGGGCACGCGGTATTCGTAGCTGACGGTGATCTTCTCGCCGCGATAACCGAACAGGCACTGGGTCAACCGCTGTTCGTCGTCGGGCACGGTGTCGGCGAGCTTGCCGCGCACCGTGCACGGGTCGGCGCCGAGCAGCACCGTCGGCACCGTGTCGGGGGAGGTGCCCTGCGGGGGCGACTCGCGCCAGCGATCGATCATGCCGGGCATCAGTTGATCGGCCACGGTGCACGGGTTGGTGCCGGGCGGGGTGGACAGGCCGAGATAGAACGACGCGCCCGCCGGGAAGTGTGCCGTCGCGCCACAGGCGCGGGGTTCCCCGGCGTCGCGGTCGGGGACCACGCGGACCTGCACGTCGCCGATCTGTGTGAGCACGCCCTTGGCGGCGGGGGGCAGGCCGGGCAGCAGGGTTGCGTGCCAGGTGAGGGTGGTGCCGTCGCCGGACTTGTCGCTGCCGATGATCGCCCGGCACGAATCCAGGCCGACGGTGACGCTCTTCACCTCGCCGAGATCGGCGAGCTCGTCGCGTGGCAGCACCGCGCACACATCGACCTGGCGTGTCGCCTGGGCGACCTCGTCGCGCTGCGCCGGGTCCTGCGGCACGTGCGACCAGAACTCCGGGGGTTGGGCCGGGATGACGGGCGATGGTGGGGGCGGCAGGGTGCCGTAGTCGGGAGCCTTGCCCGCATCGTCACCACACGCGGCGCAGACGAGCAACGCGCTGGCGGCCACCACCATCCTGCGATACATCGGCACCCCTGTCCTCGACAGACTCCGGCCCGGACTCGCGCCCGACCACCGAGTCTGCCCGGACCGGCAACTCCCACGCAAACGATCAGGGTCGGTCGTTCCCAGAACGTTGTCAGCGCGGATCGGCTCAGTTCAGGGTCGCCAGAGTCTCGCGCATGACCTGTTCGGCGATCGCCGGATCGGCCGTGACGGTGACGATCGGGACGCGGGGGCCGAGCAGGGCGTCGGTGGTTCCCGGGGCGAGCGCGGGGCCGACCGGGGCGGTCAGCGTGACGATCGACGGCACGCTCGACTCGACGCGGTAGACCTGCCGGGAACCCGCGGTGAAGGCCGGGATGTCGTCGAGTATTCCGCGCTCTTCGCGGTAGTCGAAGCCGACGACCGCCTCGCGGCCGTCGACGGTCAGCGCGCACTGGTCGACCCCCTGTTGGACCACCGGCACCTGGACGCCGATCAGCGGCGCGGCCGCGCACGGGTCCGCGCCGTCGACCACCGTGCGGTCGGAGTCGGGCGAACTACCCTGCGCGGGTTCGGCCCGCCAGTTCACCAGCGCGACGCGCAGCAGCGACTCGGCTGTCGCGCACGCGTCGCGCGGCGCGCGCACGGTCAAGGTCAGGGAGGCGCCGGAGACGAACAGCGCGTGCGCGTCGCAGTTGCCGCGCAGCGCCGGATCGGTGCTGGGTTCCTCGGCGTAGAGCGTGCGCACGTCGCCGAGTGCCCGTTCGTTCACCGGGCGGTCGCCCAGTTCGTATTCGCCCGAGAACAGGGTTCCGGCGGCCCAGGTCGCGTCGATCCCACCCGGATGCCCGTCGACGGCCATGTTCGCCCGACACTGTCGCGGGCTCACGTTCTCGACCACGCTCACCGCCCCGAGTTCGGCCAGCGATTCCCGTGGCAGCAGCGCGCACACGTCGATCGCCCGCACCTTGCGCAGTACCTCGATCTTCTGTTCGTCGGAATTCGGTGCGGCCGACCAGAATCCACCGCTGGGCATCGAGTCCACCGGCTCGGGACTCTGACATGCCGCGACCAGCACCGCCGTCGCCGCGAGCAGCAGCATCCGCCCGGACGATCGGTGCCGGGTGTGGTGCCCACCGCGACTCGAGGCGGCCGTGGTCGTGATGAGCTGTCGCACAGTGGTTCTCCTGGTCAGGCGGCGGGGAAGAGTTCGGCGGTGGCGGTCAGGACTTCGCGCAGGACGGCCGGGTCGCGACCGGTGAGCTTGACGACCGGAACGCGCGGACCCAGCGAGGACGGCGGTCCGCTCGAGGGCAGCGGTTCGCCGAGAATCGCTCCATACCAGAAGTTCTCGGTGATGCTGCGCAGGTCGTAGCCAGGGTGTCCGTTGACTTCCAGGAGTGGTTCGCCCTGGGTCAGAATGCCCTGCTGCTCGTAGGAGTACTGCAAGTCGATCGTGGTGCCCCGGTACTCGAAGACGCACCCGAACAGGAACTGTTTGTCCACGGGTGTGCTGATACCCAGCCGCGATGCCACCGCGCAGGGGTCCGCGCCGGTCAGCGGGGTGACGGGGTTGTCCGGGGAGGTGCCCGCGGCGGGCTGGGCGCGCAGCCGGTCGAGCGCGCCGGGCAGTATCCGGTCGACCAGGGCGCAGGGTTTGTCCGCGACGGGTGTGGAGACCTGTAGGTTGAGGCCGACGGTGGCGGGGAACAACGCCAGCCCCGTGCACGCGTGGGTGAGGACGTCCGGGTCCGGCGCGGTGTCACGCTGGGCCACGACCGAGGCGTCGCCGAGGCGGCTCGCGACACTGTCGGGCAGCGGTTCCAGCGGCTCGGCGGAGAGGAAGATCGACCAGTTCAGGCTCGTCTTCTTCTCGAAGTCGGTCGAATTCAGTTCCGCGACACAGGTATCGGTGGAACGCGCGGCCACCGACAGGACGGTGCCGTGTTCCTCGAGCGCCGCCCGGGGGATCAGCGCGCACGGATCGATGGCGCGGGCGGCGGCCAGGATCGCCAGCCGCTGCTCGTCGGTGGTCGGCGCGGTGTCCCACGCGATCGGCGTGACGGCCGCGGGCTCCGGATCGTCGCAGCCCGTCGCACCCGTCAGCAGGACCGTCGCGGCGACCGCACCGGCCAGTCGGCGAAGCATGGTGTTCCCCCTCGGGGCTCGTTCGCCCAGCGGAACGGGCGCACGAGGCGCAGTTTGCCGGGTGCTGCCGGGGAATGCAAAGCGTCGCCGGGGGTGACCGTGTTCACGACGCGGGGTGCTCCGGCGAGCGGGCCGGGCGAATCACCGTGATGCGGTGGTTGCGTCGCGGCGCGCGTACCGCACAATAGGGGCCGCGTGTGCGGTGCGTGGGTCCTGTCGATGACGGGGGATTTCGCGGGCCGCAACACAAGCTGTTGTGTTGCGTGAGGTCCCCACCCACTACGAGTAGTGTTCAGGGTGAAGGGCCTCGCGCGCGGCGGCGTCGGAGGTCACAGGTCTGGTGGAAAGGTGCGGAGGCGGAATGAAGCTCATCGATCGGGTACATGCCATCAACTGGAATCGGGTGCCCGATGAGAAGGACGCCGAGGTCTGGGACCGGCTCACCGGCAACTTCTGGCTGCCGGAGAAGGTGCCGGTGTCCAACGACATCCCCTCCTGGAACACCCTGACCCCCGACGAGAAGCAGCTCACCATGCGGGTCTTCACCGGCCTGACGCTGCTGGACACCATCCAGGGCACCGTCGGCGCGGTCTCGCTCATCCCCGACGCGCTCACCCCGCACGAGGAGGCGGTGTACACCAACATCGCGTTCATGGAGTCGGTGCACGCCAAGAGCTACAGCTCCATCTTCTCCACCCTGTGCTCCACCAAGGAGATCGACGAGGCGTTCCGCTGGTCGGAGGAGAACCGCAACCTGCAGCGCAAGGCCGAGATCGTCCTGTCGTACTACAACGGCGACGACCCGCTCAAGCGCAAGGTGGCCTCCACGCTGCTGGAGAGCTTCCTGTTCTACTCCGGCTTCTACCTGCCGATGCACTGGTCCTCGCGGGCCAAGCTCACCAACACCGCCGACATGATCCGCCTGATCATCCGCGACGAGGCCGTGCACGGGTACTACATCGGCTACAAGTACCAGAAGGGCCTCGAGCTGGTCACCCAGGCCGAGCGTGACGAGCTCAAGAACTACACCTTCGAGCTGCTCTTCGAGCTCTACGACAACGAGGTCGACTACACCCAGGACCTCTACGACGAGGTCGGCCTCACCGAGGACGTCAAGAAGTTCCTGCGCTACAACGCCAACAAGGCGCTGATGAACCTCGGTTACGAGGGCCTGTTCCCCAAGGACGAGTGCGAGGTGAACCCGGCCATCCTGTCGGCGCTGTCGCCCAACGCCGACGAGAACCACGACTTCTTCTCCGGCTCGGGTTCCAGCTACGTCATCGGCAAGGCGGTCAACACCGAGGACGAGGACTGGGAGTTCTAGCGGTCCGACCCCACGAACGCCGTCACACCCGTCCCGGTGTGGCGGCGTTTTGTGTCTGTGCCTGGCTCGCTCGGCGGTTTACTGTGAGATAGCGGTTTCCGTGCGGTGTGGCTGATGGGAGTGGACCATGAACGGCCTTGTCGTAGCGCTGGTCGGTGCGTTGCTGTGCTTCTACGGGATCCGTTCGGTGCACCTCGGGGTGATCGCCGTCGGCTTCGGCCTGGGCTGGATGATCGCCGACCTGTTCAACGCCTCGTTCGCCTGGCTGTTGCTGATCGGATTGATCGGCGCGGTGTCGTCGTGGGTGGTGACCTCGCTGGTCTTCCGCTTCGCCTCGTATTTCATCGGTGGGCTCACCGGCGCGATGGTCGGCGCGAAGCTGGCCACCGTGCTGCAACCCGGCGAGAGCCGCAATGTCGCGATGAGTCTGATCGTCATCCTGGCCATCGGCGTCGCGGGCGCGTTCCTGGCCGAGAAGTTCCGCGCGCGGGCCCTGCTGTGGCTCACCTCGATCGGCGGCGCGAGCATGATGCTCAGCGGGATCGGCCGGATGAGCGATTCGCTGGAATTCCTGCGCCACCCCGAGAACGGCTGGCAGCAGATCGGCTCCACCCTGGCCTGGATCGCGCTGTCGGCGGCGGGCTGGATCACCCAGCGGCACCTGTTCGCCGAGAAGCTGGGCATCCAGCATCTGGTCGGTGACGAGCAGCGCGAGGACCCCTCGGCCCGCAACGGCGGCTGGCCCAACGGCTGACGGCGGCGACCCCTCGCCGCCGCCGTCTCACCGCAGCGCCGCCAGCCCGCGCCGGTCGATCTTGCCGGTCGGCGTGCGCGGCAGGTCCTCGACGAAGATCACCTCACGCGGCGCCTTGAACCGAGCCAGATGGGTCTTCACGTATTCGCGCACCGCCTCGGCGTCGAGCTCGGTGGCCACGACGAAGGCCGCCAGCCGCTGCCCGAACTCCTCGTCCGGGACGCCGATCACCGCGGCCTCGGTGATCGCCGGATGCCGGTAGAGCAGGTCTTCCACCTCGCCCGGGAAGACGTTCTCGCCGCCGGAGACGATCATGTCGTCGTCGCGGCCATCGATGAAAAGCCTGCCCGCGGCGTCGAAATGGCCGAGATCACCGGTGCTCATCAGGCCGCCGCGCACCTGCTTGGACCCGCCGCCGGAGTAGCCGTGGAAGGCGATGCTGTTGCCGACGTGGACCGTGCCGACCACGCCGGGTTCGCTGATCCTGGTGCCGTCCTCGGCGTAGAGGGCGACGGTGATGCCGACCGGTGCCTTGCCGACCGTGCCCGGCGCGGCCACCCAGTCCGCCGGAGTCGCGATGGTGGCGGTGCCGGTCTCGGTGCAGCCGTAGAAGTTGTAGAGCACCGGACCGAACGCCTCGATCGCCCGGGTCCCCAGGGCCGAGGGCAGCGCGGCGCCCGCCGTGAAGACGATGCGCAGGGCGGTGGTGTCGGCGGCGGCGATGGCCTCGGGGCCGAGGTCGAGGAGGCGGCGCAGCATGGTCGGCACGAGCACGACCATGTCGGCGTGGTGTTCGGCGAGCTGGGCCAGCGCCCTGGCCGCATCGAACCTGCCGTGCAGGACCACGGTCGACCCGAGATTCAGGGCGAGGATGAACTGCGACAGGGCGGTGCCGTGGAACAGTGGCGCGCACAGCAGGACGGTCCGACATCGTCGCAGCGGTACCCGGTCGACGAATTGCGCTCCAGCCAAGGGTGATTCGACGCGGCGGGGTGCGCCCTTCGGGGTTCCGGTGGTGCCGCCGGTGAGCAGGACGAATCCGCCTTGGCGGGTGGGATCGGCGAGTCGTGGTGCGGGGCGGGAGTACTCGTGCGCGGCGTCGACTCGGATGGCGGCCGTGAGAGAGTCTGCCGTGGAGGAGGTTTCGTCCAGGTCGGCGGTGCCCCTGAGCATCGTGATCCCGTCGGGCACATCGCCCGCGTGCGCGGACAGGCTCGGGTCGAGGACGAGTGCGCTCACCTGTTCGCGGACCAGCACGTCCCGCAACTGCGCCGCGCCGAACCCGGTGTTCAGCAGGACCAGCCTGCTCCCGAGTTTGGCGGCGGCGGCCATGGTTTCGACCAACAGCAGCCCGTCGGGGGCGAGCACACCGACGGTGTCGGCGGCGCGGAGCCCCTCGGCGTGCCAGCGCGCGGCCAGGGCATCGGTGCGCTGGTCGAGCTGTCGATAGGTGAGTCGGGTGGTCCCGTCGACGAGCGCGACGCGATGCGGGACCTGTCGCGCGGAGGTCCGGATGCCCCCGGCGATCGGGCCGAGCGCGCGCATGGTTTGTGCGGTGCGCGCGGTCCGCGCCGGGCGACGCAGGTCGACGAGCCCGGCGCGCTGCATGACGGCGAGCTGCCGTGCGGCCGTGCGGAATCGGCGTACGGCGTTCATCGCGACATCCACTGGGACGCGGCGGCGGTCAGCATACCCGCGGCCCCGGGTCCGCTCCGGCGGTCACCGCGAGCAACCACGCCACCGTGCCCAGCTCGGGGACGATCTCGGCGCTGATGTGCTCCGACATCGGCACCCGGAACATCCGCAGGTTCACCCCGCGCGCGCAGTACCCGGCCACGATGTCGTCGATGGCCAGCTCGGCGGGCAGCAGTTGGTCGGTGGTGGAATGCCACATGAGCAGGGGGATGTCCGGGGTGTTCTCCGGGCGTCCGAGACTGGCCGCCGTCAAGCCGGGCCGGGCGGCTTCGAGCGCCGCTTCGGGGTCGGTCAGATAGTCGGTGACCGGACGTGGGAAGGCGGTGGCGACGGCGGTGTAGAGACAGCGTTCGCGCAGGTCCGCGGCGACCTGCTTGCCCTCCGGCGTGAGATATCGCTGCAGCGCCCGCTCGAAATCCGGGTACTCGCGGGCCAGGCCGAGAACCGCCAGCCAGCCGGTGAAATTGGCCTGCGGCTGCTGGCCCGAGATGGCGAACGGCGCGATGGCCACCTTGTCACCGGGGACACCGCCCTGCGCGCTGCCCCGGATCTCGAGTTCCGGCGCGTAGTGCTGGCGCTGCTCGGCCGCCGACGCCGAGGAATTGCCACCACCGGAATAGCCCCACAAACCCACCGGCGACGCCGCCAGCCCGAGCCCGGCGCGCTGGGCCGCGCGGATGCCGTCGAGCACCATCCGGCCCTCGCTCGGCGACATGATGGTGTTGTTCTTGCCGTCGAAATCGGTGACCACCACGGCCGCGCCCGCCGCGAGGAACTGGCCGATCAGCGCGATCTCCTTCTGGATTCCGGCGCGCAGCGTGTAGGACGGATTGCACTGCTGACCGAGGCTGTCGATCGCCTCCTGATACGAGATCAGCGGGCGCGCACCGGGGCCCAGCCACGGGATGCCCGGCATGAGCACGGTGGTGGCGGTGGCGATCGGGGTGTCGTGGGCGTCGGTGCTGCGCAGCAGGAGCTGGGTGGTGTGCACCGGGACGGGGAGGCCGAGCGCGTAGGTCTGCACGACGCGGCTGCGGATCACGTCGCCGTTGGCGTAGGCGGAGAAATCGTCGGGGTCGGCGTACCAGGGGTCGTGCTGGGGTGTCGGGATCGGGACGACGGCGGGATAGACCTGCGCCTCGTTCGGCAGCGGTGGGAGCGGGAAGTCCTCGGCTCCGGCGGGTGCGGCCGCGACGACCACGGTCGCGAGCAGGGGGAGGGCGCGCGCGAACCGGCGCGTTCGGGGGGTGGCCGTGCGGCGCTGCATGGCATCTCCTTCGGTAGGTGATGCCGATTACAGCACGGAGTCTTGTTGAGAACAAGAGTCCTTGTTCTATTTGGGTGATCGGTAGGCTGAGCTGCGTGACGTCCACCGACAAGAGCCCCGTCCGCCCGCGGCGCATCCAGGGACTGGACGCCGAGCAGCGGCGTGCGCGCAGGCGCGAGCAGATCCTGGCGGCCGCGTTCGACCTGATCGCCGCCGAGGGGTATGTCAATACGGCGATCGAACAGATCTGCCAGACCGCCTTCGTCGGCAACAAGGCGTTCTACGAACTGTTCGACAGCAAGGAAGCCTGCTATCTGGCCCTGCTCCAGCAGCAGAGCGAACGCGCCCAGGACATGGTCGCCGCCGCGCTGGCCGAGGCCACCGGCGACCGCGACGCCGTTGTCGCCGCCGTCATCGGCGCCTTCGCCCACTCCCTCGTCGACGACCCCCGCGTGGCCCGGGTGACCTTCGGCGAAGCCAGCGGCATCTCCGCCAAGGTCGAACAGCAACGCCGCACCAACCGCCGCTGGGCCGCCCAGTTCCTCGAAACCCTCTGGCGCACAAACGGATTCGTCCCCGACGCCGACCTCCCCCACCTGCACGCCATCGCGGTCTCCACCATCGGCGGCCTCTTCGACACCATCGCCGACTGGCTCCACACCGAAGCGGGCGCCACCGGCGACATCGACACCCTGATCCGCGACCTCACGGCCTTCGCCGACATCGTCCACCGGGGCCTGTCCGCCGCTTATCCGCCGTCCTGAAGGGTGCTCTAGTGGGCGAGTGCCAACCAACCCGGACCTGTGAGCAAGGACGCCGCTCGGGCGCGTACCAGGGATATCTGTTGCTCCCCACCTTCGAATGTCGACGGCCTTGTGGAGCGCTGTAGGTGGTGCTTTCGATAGCGCAGTGTTGGGACATCGAGAACGATGGCGGGCGCGAGTGCAGAGGCTGACATGAGTAGAGCGGTGTCCTCCATTCCACGCATCGCTGCCCATCCCCCGGCGGCGAGCAGCAGGTCACGACGCCACATCACCCCAGCGGGATGGACAGGCAACCGATAGGTGTCCGTGAGGGTGATCCAAGCTTCGAGTAGTTCGCCACGACCTATCAGACCGGGCGGTAGATCATCAGGGCAGAAACGCAATTCGCCTGAACTGAGTAGGTCGCGGGCGCGGCCGACGGCGAAGCCTGCCATGGGGTTCGCTTCAAGCGCAGCCGATAGATCAGTCAGAGCGTTGGGCTCCAGTTCGTCGTCAGCGTCGAGATTCTGGATGAGTGGTGCGGCGATCCGACCGAGTGCCACGTTGCGGGTGATCGCCGGACCCTCCCGTGTCCCGTTGAATGCGAGGTGAAGTCGGGGGTCGTCAGTAGCCCCGCAGTTGATCAGCGCGGCGGGAATCTCCGGGGTGCGGAGGCCATCTGCCTGAACGAACCACGACCAGTCGGTATGTGTTTGAGCACACAGCGATTGCCACGCGGCGGGTAGGTATCGGGCATACCCGGCGTGTACCGCCGTCAGCACCGCGATCTCCACGAAATGACAGTTTGCCATGTCGACGGACATGGAGTCTGCGACAATTGGGTGATATTCATCATTTCGATGATGCGGCAGGGGATCTCATGGACCACGTACGAATCAGATTGAGGTTGGCGGGGCTGGTAGCGGCTAGTTCGCGTGACCAGGAGCGTGATTGTGAACGGATTGCGATTCAACATATTGAGGAGAAGGCCGAGCCGCAGTTCAATGTGGTCTCAGCAGATTTCTATCGTGATCCGTATCTGATATGTGCAGATCGATATTGGTACTGGCGATTTATCGATGAGCCGACATTGGCTACGGCGCTGGCATGCGCGCGATGGATGGCTGAACATGTTGCCGCATACGTTCGTGAGTTGATCAGGGAAAAATGGGCGCTGGGCTATGCGTTCGTCACGCGAGACTCGATAGAATCGCTGAACGAGATCGCCGATGCGTCGAATGATTTCCTTGACTCCGGCGTGGACGGCTGTGACATGGCATATTTCGCGACTCTTTATCACGCCGGGAAGCTTCGGGCCAACGACCACTTCGATGAGCTCGCCGAGTTCCTCGACCGATCGCTTCTGGTGATCGCCGCAGGACCGCACCAGGAATCGCTACTGATCAAGGCATTGCGAGCTCTCGCTGCATTCGGGCGTCCAGGCGCTGATGTGGAGATGGCCCGGGAACTATTCGATGAGGTCTGGGACAGTTCGGGGAGGACCTTCGCGGTTGTGGATGTGGCTTTGCATGCACTCGACTCCAGTGCAGCGTTCGATGGACGGAGTGAACTTCTTCGTGAATGTGCAATCGAAGCGGTCGAAGCATACCCTCGTCGTGACATCCTGCACTTCCGGCTGGCGACAGGCTTGTGGTTGTGTGGCGAATACGATTCAGCGCTGCTCAATATCAATACTGCATTGCGGCTCCTGCCCGCCATCGGTGGCGGAGGGAGCCATACGCTCTTGCAAGAGCAATACCGTGCCCGGCGCGAATCCATCGAGGTGGCCATCGTAAATGCACACAACGTCATTGCAATGCGTGAGAGTGTCGAACGTACCCAGGATGATCTTACTGAATTGTCCAAGGCTACACGTGATCCATTGGTCAAGCTCGTCGGGGGTGCGATGAGCTTTGCTGTGAATGCAGCGTTCACTATCGTCGCGCTCTGTGTCAGTCAGCTCGGTTTTCTCCCCAGTGTGAGTAGTGGATGGGTCCTCGCTGTGCTCGGCTGTGGTCTGGTCCTGTTGATTTTGATGACAATTGGAGGGACGTGGACAATCGCACGTCGGACGTCAAGACGCTTGCCGAGCGGCGAATAGGTAGTGAGATTGATCATTCCGGTGTGGTGGCAGGCAGGGGACGTTCATGGATCACGCGCTGATCGAGTCGACGCTGGGTGGGCTGGTCGCGGCGAATTCGCGGGTGTTGGAACGGGATTGCGAGCAGATCGCGTTGCAGTACCTCGCGCAGCAGGTGGAGCCGCAGTTCGATGTGGACTCGGCGGATTTCGACAGTGATCCGCATCTGATCTGCGCGGATCGGTACTGGAATCAGCGGTTCCGGGCGGAGCCGACCCTGCACACGGCCGTGCAGTGCGCGGGCTGGATGGCCGAGCACGTGGCGGCGGCGGTGCACGAGCCGATCCGGGAGAAGTGGGCGCTGGGGTACGCGTTCATCACCCGGGATTCGGTGGAGTCGGGGGGGGAGATCGCGGACGCGACCGGTGACATCGTCGCGGCCGACGACAGTGGGTGCAACAAGGCGTATTTCGCGACGCTGTATCACGCCGGGAAGCTGCGGGCCGACTTCTACTTCGACGAACTCGCGCAGTTCCTCGACTCCTCACCACTGGCGATGGCGGCCGGGCCGCACCGGGAATCGGTGCTGTTCACCGCCTTGCGTGCCTTCGCGGCTTTCGGCAGCCGGTGGGTCACCGATGAGCGCGCCCGGGAACTGTTCGACCGGGTCTGGAGTGATGCCGATCGGACCTACGCGGCGGTGGATGTCGCGCTGAACGGGCTCGCCTACAGCGTGGAATTCGAGGGCCGCGACGAACTCCTGCGCGACCGGGCCACCGAAGCCGTCGCCGCCTATCCCGGCAGCCACATCCTGCACTTCCGTCTGGCGACCGGACAGTGGTGGTGCGGGGAATACGACGCCGCGCTGACCAGTATCGACACCGCCATCCGGTTGCTGCCTGCCATCGGTGGTCGGGTGAGTCACGAGCTGTTGCAGGAGCAGTACCGAGCGCGGCGCGAGGCGATCGAGGTTGCCCGCGTGCATGCTCGGCAGGCGGCCGCAGCGCGGGAGAGTGCCGAACGCACCGAGAACGAGATCGCGAAACTGGCCGAGACGGTGCGGGGTTCGGTGGTCAAGGTGATCGAAGGAGTGTCGATCTTCGCCGCGATCATCGCCTTCGCCGTCGGCTCGCTCAACATCAGTCTCAACGGGGCGTTGTCGCTGGGGGACCGGTTGTGGATTCTCGCGGCGTTCGGGGAAGGTTGCTGCTGTTCGCGCTGCTGGTGGTGGGTGGGACGTGGACGATCGTGCACCGGTTGTCGCGTCGGTCGTCGTGAGGGGTCAGCGTGGTGCGGTGCCGATGAGCTGACCCGACTGTGTCTTGGATTCGCAGATGACGAGGGTGGCGCCCGGGGCGGGGAGCAAGGTGTAGGGCTTGCACCTGTCCAGGGGCGCGGGGGTGGTTTCGGTGAGGTCGGGGCGCTGCCAGGTGTGTAGGCCGTGAGCGATCGAGATCAGTTCGTCGGCGAGCAGTAGGTGTGGGCGGCCGGATGCCAGCAGGCTGCTCAACGCCAGGGGCAGGGTGCGTGACCGGGTGGGGTCGTCGCGATCCGAGACGGTGGTTTCGCGGAAGTCGGCGCTGGTGAGGACCGTGGTCGAGTCGGCGGCGAGAACGTCGACAGAGTCGGTGATCTCGGCGGTGGTCAGGTCGGTGGGGCTGACGAAGTGGAGGTGGCGCAGGCCCTCGGTGCGGTAGCTCCAGTCGAGGGAGACGACGTCGTCGATGACGGAAATGGTTGGTAGGCGGTTCGGTTCGGGCGTGGGGAAGGCGCGTTCGGTGGTGATCGCTCCGGTGGTCGCGTCGAGTGCCCGCACGGTGGTCGAGGGGCCGCGTTCGTCGCGGCAGACCATCACCTGGTAGACGGCGATCGAGGTGACCGCGACCTGCGCGCGCTCCGTGCGACAGTTGTCGGGGACCGCTGGAGCGGACCACATCCGGGTGCCGGTGCGGGCGTCGTAGCGGCGGAAGTCACCGCCGTCGGCGCGGGCGAGCAGGGTGTGTTTCTCGTCGCCCGCCAGCGCGCGCAGGCCGGTTTCGGCGTCGCGGCTGAAATCCGAATCGGTCCAGAGGGTTTCGCCGGAGCTCGCGTCGAAGGCGATCCAGCCCGCGCCGTACCAGTAGGTGACCACGACATCGTCCCGGGTCAGCGACAGCGGGGTGTCTCGGTCGAGGTGGACACCGCGTGTGGTCGCGGCGGGGCGCAGATAGTGCCAGCGGGGTGTGCCGGTCGTGCCGTCGTAGGCGGTGATGCCGGTCGGTGTGCCGACGACGAATCCGTGGCCACCTGCCGCGACGGTGGCGGACGGGGGCAGGTCGATGCGGAATCGCTCCTGGCCCAGCGCTTTCGGCATCGAGGGAACCGGTCCGTCGGCGGCGGTGCGGTGGTCGATGAAGCGGCTGTCGTCACCGACCCACGCGGCGACTCCCGTCACCGCCACGGTGGCGAGGACGCCGATCGCGGCCATGATCGCGCTCGCGCGCTGGGGCAGTGCGCCGTACAGGGGCGGTGAGATCGCGGCACCGAGGACGAGCAGAGTGCCCGCGATCACGAGAACCAAAGCGGCGCACGACATCGGGAGGCTCGGGAAGGCCGCGTAGCGCTCGAAGGTCTTCTCGATCGTGGAGGGGATGTGCGTCTTCCAGACGACGACGAACTCCACGACCACGATCACGTGCATCGCCGCGCTCGGCAGATTGCCGATGCCCTTGGCCTGCAACGGGCGGGCCCAGCGCAGAGCACTGGCGAGCACGAGCACGGCGGCGGTGCCGAGCCCGACCGCGAACACTCCCAGCCTGGTGGAGAGGTCGGTGACGATCTCCGAGGAGATCTCGACGCGACTGTCGGCGGCGAACACCAGGCTGTAGAGCCCGAGCAGCACACCACCGACCAGTAGGACGACACCGAGGATCGCGGCGGCCGAGATCGGACGTGAATAGTCCGGTCGGCGTGGCAGAGACGTGCTGACGGTCATGGAACCCTCCCCCGAAGATGGTGCGGGCCTGAGGATAGCGGCCGTCGCGGTCGAGGATCAGGCGAGGACTACGACCGCGCAGGCGGTGAGGAAGAGGACCTGCAGGGCGGTACGGGCGGGGAGGGGCATGGTGGTGATGCCGAGGTCGGCGCGGGCGGCGCGGATATTGGCGGGGAACATCGCCAGGAGCAGGACGAACAAGCAGGCGGCGGCCAGGGGTGCGGTCGCGGGGATGAGGAGGCCGAGGGCGCCCGCCAGTTCGAGGATGCCGGTGAGGGTGACGAGGGTGGGGGCGTTGGGGAGGCGGGGCGGGACCATGGCGATGAGGGCGTCGCGGCGGGGTTGTTGGAAGTGGGCGGTCGCGGTGAGGGTGAACATGGCGGCCAAGCCGAGAGCGATGGTGTGGGGCCAGGAATCGAGCCAGGTCAGGGGGGTGAGCCAGCCGAGTAGGCGGGCCAGGAGGGTGACGGTCGTGAGGACGATGAAGGGGGCCATGAACAGCTCCTGAGGGCGGCGAACGGCGTCAATCTTGACACTGGAAAGATTGACACCGCGCGGGGAACTTGTCAATGGCAAGTTTGTCGGTCAGGATCTAGGCATGGCCAAGGGCGGGTATCACCACGGGGATCTGCGGGCGGCGCTGCTCGAGTCGGCCGCCGAGCAGATCGCGGCGGAGGGGGTGGAGGCGGTGTCGTTGCGGGCGCTGGCCCGGCGGGCGGGGGTGTCGCACGCGGCGCCCGCGCATCATTTCGGGGATCGGGCCGGGTTGTTCACCGCGCTGGCGATCGAGGGATTCGACATGCTGGCGGCGGAATTGGCGGCGGCGGGGCCGGACATGCGTGAGGTGGCGGTGGCCTACATCCGCTTCGCGCTGGCCCAGCCCGGCCGGTTCGATGTGATGTATCGGCGCGAGGTGCTGCGGGCCGACGATCCCGACCTCGCGGCCGCTCGCGAACGCTCGGGTGCGATGTTGCGGACGGGGATCGCCGAGTTGCGCGCCGGGCAGGCGCCCGACCGGCAGCGGTCCACCCGGTTGGCGGCCTGGTCGCTGGTGCACGGGTTCGCGACGCTGTGGCGGGAGGGGGCGCTGGAAGGTTCGGAGCTGGCGTCCTCGGCCGATCCCGAACAGCTGGCGCGGGCGATGCTGGCGACGGTGCAGTTCGACTGACGTGCGCGGTCGCGGATGCCGCCAGCGGTCCTGGGTGTCGCCGGACGTCGGAAGTGACCGGCGGAGGCAGCCCGATCGCCGAGGGGCCGACCGGTGGCGGGCTAGCGGGACGGTCGGCCACCGCTCGGCGGCTCACCACCCGGACCGGCCGGTGGCTGACCGTCTTGCCCTGCCGGTGGCTGGCCGCCCTGGCCGCCCGGTGGCTGACCGCCGGGAAAACCGCTGTCGGACTGGGTGTTCTGCGATTTGTCGGCGACACCGACGGTGAGCGAGACCGCCATGGCGGTGGCCGGTGTCCCGGTGACGGTGGCGAGTTCGGCGTCCCAGCCGTCGCCGAAGACATTATCCGACGACAGCGTGACGCCGGACATGTTGCGGGTGCTGGCGGTGTAGCCGGAGTCGGCGGCGAAGACGGTTTCGCAGGCGTCCTGGGGGAGGGCGATCTGGGAGGTCAGGCGGGCATTGTCCCCGGCGACGGCGATGGACAGCGAGTCGTAGACCTCGAAGTGGATGTGTGGCCAGCGGCCGGTGTAGCAGGCGGGGAAGATCGAGGTGAAGGTGACCGTGCCGCTGTCGTCGGCGACCTGGACGCCGCGCAGATAGTTCTGGTCGGTGACGCCCTCGCTGTAGAGCGAGTACCGGCCTTCGCGATCGCAGTGCCAGACGTAGACGGCCATGCCGGTGCCTACCGCGTTGGTCGTCAGGTCGACGAGATTCAGGGTCAGCGTCATCGGAACGCCCTGGGCCGTCCCGGAATACGCGCCGAAACTGCCGGTGATATCCGAGCGCACCACGCCCGATTCGATGAGCACATTGGGTCCGTTGGAACCGTCACCGGGGTACGGACCCGCGGTCTCGCCCGGTGCCGCGGCGGGCAGGGTGGACGGCGTGGCCGACGTCGAGCTCGTGGTACCGGGGGAATCGGTGGCGCAGGCCGCCGCGGCCGCGACTCCGGCGATGCCGAGCGCGCCCAGCATCCGTCGGCGCGACATCACCCGCAGGTCGTGGCCCAGTCCGAGATCATGGTCGTGCATCGCGTCTCCTCCGCTTCTCCGGTGTCGAGGACGACGGTAGGAGCGGGGTCTGCGTCGAGGCTGGGGACGCGCTGGGAGGTCGCTGGGAACGGTCAGTCGGTGACGTAGCCGTTGAGGCTGTCGCGCAGGTCGGTGAGGATGGCGCGGGCGGCGGTGAGGCCGGTGGTGTGCCAGATCTTGTCGTCGACGGCGAAGACGCGGCGGTCGGTGGCGGCGCCGAGCTCCTCGAACTCGGTGGAGCGCAGCACCTGTTTGCCGTGGTCCTCGCCCTGCTCGCCGTCGAACATCACGTAGACGATGTCGCCCTCGGCCTTGGTGGCCAGCTCGTCGGCGGTGATCTCGTAGGACTGGCCGCGCTGGGCGGTCGGGCGCTGCACGCCGACATCGGCGAGGACCTGGGCGGCGAAGGTCTCGCTGCCCTGCACCTGGGTGGTGTCGGCGGTGAAGCGCAGCACCGACGCCTGGGACTGGCTCGCGTTGAGGGCGGGGCCGAGGTCGTGGGCTTCGGTGAGGTAGTCGCGCAGGGCGGTCTGGGCGGCGGTGGCGCGATTCATGCCCGCGGCGTAGGCGGTGAAGTCGGACTGCCAGCTGCCGCCCTGACCGATGAGCACGGTGGGGGCGATGGCGCTCAGCGCCTCGTATCCGCCTGCGGCGGGGGCGATGTCGCCGAGGATGAGGTCCGGCTTCAGCTCGGCGACGCGCGCGGGGTCGGGCTGACCGATCCCGCCGACGCTGGGCACCTCGAGGACGCCGTAGCCCAGGTACATCGGTTGCGGGCGGTCGCCGTCGAGGGTCACCGCGCCCGCGACGCGCTCCCACAGGCCCAGCGCGCAGGCGGCGTCCAGGGCGGAGCTGGTGAGCACGACGATGCGCTGCGGGTCGGCGGGCACCTGGGAGACGCCCGCGGTGTGGGTGACCGCGCGGGTCGCGCCGGAGCCGGGATCGGGGGCGCTGGGCAGCGGGCAGGCGGTGGCGGTGTCGCGGTCGGCGCCGACCACACCGGCCCCGGCGATATTGGTGGTGGTGCGGGTGATGGCGCTGGCGTCGTCGGTCTTGTCCGCGCAGCCCGCGGTGAGCGCGACGGCGCACAGCAGCGCGGCGCCGACGGCGATGCCGCGCGAGCGGACACGACCGGCCCGCTCGGCGGTGCGACGGAATCGGGTGCGTTCTCGGGCGCTCACCGGCATGCGCACGAGGGTACTGCGTGGCCGCCGTGCTGCTCGCCGGGGGCGTCACCGGCGGCTGGCGCGGCGGAACCCGATGGCGGCGGGGACGGCGAACAGCAGCACCGCGCCCGCCGACCAGATCAGTGTGAGGACGAGCGGGCGGGCGACGGGCCCGTGATCGGCCAGGCCACGCATGGCGTCCACGGCCACCGACATCGGCTGATTGCGCACCACCGGCTGGATCCAGGTGGGGAAGGCGACCAGCGGGACGAACCCGGTGCTGAAGAACATCATCAGCGAGGTGAGGATGGTGATGCCCTCGACCAGCGCGGCCTTGGCGGTGTAGACGGCCACGGCGGTGACGATGGTGGCGAAGGCCAGCCCGAAGATCACCGGGACCAGCAGGAACACCAGCGCGGCCAGGGGGCCGTGGTGGAAACGGAACCCGAGCAGGAAACCGACCAGGATCACGGCGACGGTGCCCGCGAGGATGCGGCAGCCCTCGGCGAGGATGCGCGAGGCCAGGCCGGAGGCGCGGTGCACCGGCAGCACCCAGAACCGGGCCAGCAGGCCCGCGTCGCGCTCACGGCCCAGCAGGACCCCGCTCGCCACCGCGCCGGACAGCGCGCCGACCAGCGCGACCATCGGGACTGAGCCGTAGAGGGCGTCCTCGCCGGTGAACCGCTCGATCTGCCCGCCGACCACGATGTCGAGCATGAGCAGCAGCAGGCAGGGGATGAGCAGGGTCTCCAGCAGGGTGATCGGGTTGCGGGCCCAGCGCAGCAGCAGCCGCTGGGTCTGGATGAGGGTGTGCCGGACCAGCGCGGTCGGGGAGCTCTCGGTCAGCGGTGTCATCACGACCTCCGTGCGCCCAGCCGCACGGCCAGGGGCGCGCAGAGCAGCAGGATGGCGGCCAGCCACAGCAGTGACGGGCCCATCAGCGACCAGCTGACCACGCCCGCGTTGCCCGCGGTGTCCCCGGCCAGCGCGCGCAGGGCGATGGCGAACTGGGACACCGGCTGATTGCGCACGAACCACTGGATCCACTCCGGGAACTGCTCGGCCGGGGCCAGACCGGTGGAGAGCATGCCGAAGATCAACGGCGGCAGCACCAGCGCCTGGGAGGTGGCCTCGGGACTCCGGGACAGGGTGCCGATCACATCGGCGCCCAGGGTGAGCGCGATCCCGATGAGCAGGGAGAAGGCCAGGAAGCCGAGCGTGTGCCAGGTGTCGAGCCGGAATCGGAACCCGATGACGTAGCCCGCGGCGATGGCGGCGGCCAGCGAGATGACCAGTCGGAACAGATTGGCCGACATCCGCGCCGCCACCGGGACCAGCGGCCGCAGCGGCATGGCGCCGAAGCGGCGGTTGAGCCCGGCGACGGCGTCGGTGGCCGACCGGAAGGCCGCGGAGATGGCGGTGAAGGCGGCGGCCTGCAGGATGACCAGCGGCATCATGTATTGCGCGTAGCTGCTGAAACCGTTGCCGGAGAACATCATCACCGTCTTGAGCGGGATGTAGAAGCTGGCGGTGAACGCGGCCGGGGCCAGCACCGAGGACAGCACCTCACCGGACTTGACGGCGGGCACGATCAGCCGGGTGGTCAGCACCCACCACTGCTGGACCGTGGCGGGCGCGGCGCGGACGGTGGTGTGCCAGGTGGCGGTGGTCACGGGACGGCCTGCTCGGTCGTGGCCAGATGGCCGGTGAGCCCGAGGAACACGTCGTCGAGGGAGGGACGGCGCAGGGCGATGTCGACCAGCTCGATCCCGGCGTCGTCGAGGCGGCGCAGCGCTTCGGCGAGGGTCTTGGCGCCCTCGGGGGCGGGGATGGTGAGGCGATCGGACTCCGGGGTGAGCGCGGCGAGGTTCTCCGGCGGCAACAGGGCACCGAGGGCGGCGGCGATGGCGGGCAGGCCGTCGAGGTCGAGGGGCACGATCTCGCAGTAGCTGCCGCCCGTGCGGTGCTTGAGTTCGTCGGCGGTGCCCTCGGCGATCACCACACCGTGGTCGATGACGATGATCCGGTCGCTGAGCGCGTCGGCCTCCTCCAGGTACTGGGTGGTGAGCAGGGTGGTGATGCCCTCGTTCTTGAAGCCGCGCACCAGGTCCCAGACGCCCTGACGGCTGCGCGGGTCCAGGCCGGTGGTCGGCTCGTCGAGGAAGACCACATCGGGGCGCACCACCAGGCCGCAGGCGATGTCGATGCGGCGGCGCATGCCGCCGGAGTAGGTGCCGACGCGGCGTGCGGCGGCGCGGTCGAGATCGAATTCGGTGAGCAGTTCGCGTGCCCTGGCCTGGGCGGCGGGTTTGCGCAGGCCCATCAGCCTGCCGAACATGACCAGGTTCTCGTAGCCGCTGAGCATGTCGTCGAGGGCGGCGTACTGGCCGGTGAGCATGATGCTGCGGCGCACGGCGGCCGGGTCGGCGACGACATCGTGTCCGGCGACCATCGCCCGTCCCCGGTCGGGGGTGATCAGGGTGGACAGGATGTTGACCGTGGTGGTCTTGCCCGCGCCGTTGGGGCCGAGGATGCCCAGCACCTGGCCGGGGGCGGCGGCGAAGTCGACCCCGCGTAGGGCGTGCACGTCGCCGAAGGATTTCTCGATGCCCTCGACGACCACACCGCCGGTGCGCGCGGGGCTGGGGGCGAGAGTGGGTTCGACGCTCATAGCCGGTCTCCTGCTTCCATCTGGTCGTCGAGCAGTGGCGAGATCACCGACAGGGCCAGGGGAGTGGTCATCTCGTCGTGGGTCACGGGCACGTCGTGGCTGACGATCTCGCCGGTCACATAGGGCCGCCAGCCGTCGGGGCCCATCCATTCCTGCGGGTCGACGGCGGCGCGGAAGTAGAGCAGGTCGCCGTCGTACACCGGGCGCGTGTAGCCGGTTCTGGTGCCCGCGGAGGCGTTGTAGGAGGCGGCCATACGTTCGAGGGTGGCGGCGTCGACGAGTTCGACGCCGAGCCGGGCGGTGATGGCGTCGGCGGCCTGCTCGGCGGTGGCGTCGGCGGGGACGTCGTCGATGCCGAAGATGGCGCCGAAGGTGTGGATGAACGCGCCCGCCGTGAGGCGTTCGATGCTGTCGCCGTCGATATCGGCGGTGTCGGTGTCGAGCAGGGCGAGGACACCGACCCGCTCGCCCGCCGCGGCCAGTTCCACGGCCATGGCCTCGGCGATGAGCCCGCCGAACGACCACCCCAGCAGGTGGTAGGGGCCCTGCGGCTGCACCGCGCGGATCTCGCGGACGTAGCGGTGCGCGAATTCCTCGATGGAGCGGGCCGAGGGTTCGCGGCCGCCGAGATCGGGGGCCTGCAGGCCGTAGAGGGGTCGGCCGGGGCGGAGCTGCTCGGCGAATCCCAGGTAGCTCCAGGACATTCCGGAGGAGGAGTGCACGCAGAACAGGGCGGGTTTGTCACCGTCGGGGCGGATGGGGAGCAGGACGTCGAGACCGAGGCCGGTCGGCGCCGTGGGGGTCGCGGCGGTCATGGCGGCGGCTTCCTCGGCGGCGGCGGCGGTGCGGGCGGCGGGGGTGTCGGCGAAGTGGGCGGCGGCGGTGAGGGCCTGGGCCCACAGGTCGGCGAGTTCGGCGACATCGTCGTGGTCCAACAGCTCTGCGGCATAACCGAAGTCGGCGCGCAGGCGGTCGCCGACGACCATGGCGTTGATGTCGATGACCGCCATGACCGGCACCGCGCTGTGTTCGACGGCATCCAGGTCGCCGAGGTCGCCGGTGGGCAGCCAGCCGAGGCCCTCGAGTCCGGCGGGGGTCTCGACCGAGGTGTGCCTGCCCAGGTAGTTCACACAGATCTGGCCGGGCAGCCGGGACGGAAGCTGGTGGGCTGTTTCGGGATTCAGGTATCGGAGCAGGCCGAAGCCGATTCCCTTGTCCGGGACGGCCAGCAGGTCGTGTTTGACGGCGCGGATGGCGGCGCCCATGGCGGGGCCGCCGGTGCAGGCGTCGTCGAGGTCGATCCCGGCCAGGTCCAGCCGGACCGGATACAGGTTCGTGAACCAGCCGATGGTGCGCGACAGATCCGCCCCCGGCACCACTTCCTCCTGCCTGCCGTGACCTTCCAGGCGCAGCAGTGCCGAGCGTTCGTCCACGCCTCGCCGGGCGCGCCAGCGGGCGAGGGCCAGGGCGAGGGTGGCGAGCAGGGCGTCGGTGACGCCGCCGTGGAACAGCCGGGGCAGGGTGGTGAGCAGGGCGGTGGTAGTGGCTTCGTCCACCTCGATGTCGAGGCGGCGCACGGTGTGGCCCCGGTCGATGGCGGGATCGAGCGGGCGGGCGCCGAGCAGAGGGTCGGGGCCGCCGACCACACGCTGCCAGTAGTCGAGTTCGGCGACGCGGCGGTCGGTGTGCGCCTGTTCGGTGAGGGCGTGCGACCAGCGGCGCACCGAGGTGCCGACCTCCGGGAGCACCGGGGTGGTGTCCGCGGCGATCTGGGCCCAGGCGGCGATGAGGTCCTGCACCAGGATGCGCCAGGACACGCTGTCGATCACCAGGTGATGGGCGACGACGATCAGGCGGCCGGGCCGGGTGCGCGATCCGGCGTCGCCGACCGGGTCGAGCCAGACGAACTGGAGGACGACGCCGGTCGCGGGATCGAGCCGGTTCATCGCGGAATCCAGTGCGGTCTGGGCATATTCGCGCAGCTCCACGGGGTCGACAGCGGCGTCGAACTCGGTGCGGTGCACGAGCGCGTCGACGTCGACTGAGCCGGGTTCGGTCACGCGCAGCCGCCAGTCGTCGCCGTCGCGCCACAGGCGCGAGCGCATCATGTCGTGCCGGTCGATGACGGCGGTGAGGGTGGCGGTCAGCCGGGTGCGGTCGATGCCGACGGGCAGCTCGAGCACGGCGGTCTGGACGAATCGGTCGAAGTCGCCGCCGCGTTCGATCATGTACCGCACGATCGGGGTGAGCGGCAGCTCACCGATACCGCCGCCGGGCAGTTCCTCGAGCGCCTCCACCGTCTCGCCCGCGTCGATGACGGCGCCCAGCGCGGCGACGGTGCGATGTTCGAAGACCTGGAGCGGAGTGCAGTGCACGCCACGCTGTTTCGCCTGGGTGACCACCTGGATGGCGAGAATGCTGTCGCCGCCGAGGGCGAAGAACGAGTCGTCCACGCCCACCTGTTCGCGGCCGAGCAGTTCGGCGTAGATCTCGGCGAGGACCTGCTCGGTTGCGGTTCCGGGGGCGCGATAGGGGGTGTCGTCGGTGACGAACACCGGGTCCGGCAGCGCCTTGCGATCGAGTTTGCCGACGGCATTGATCGGGATGGCGTCCAGGACCGCGAACGCGGCGGGGACCATGTAGCCGGGCAGGGTGTCGGCGGCGACGGCACGCACGTGGTCGATATCGAGGTCGGCGCCGGGCAGACGCACCAGGTAGGCGGCGAGAGCGGTGGCGCCGGTGGGGCCCGGAACACCCAGGGTGACAGCGAGATCCACGCCGTCGACAGCGCTGAGCACCGCGTCGATCTCGCCGAGTTCGATGCGCTGGCCGCGCACCTTCACCTGGAAGTCGGTGCGGCCCAGATATTCCAGGGTCAGGGTGTGGTCACCGTGCTGGGTCCAGCGGACGAGATCGCCGGTGCGGTAGAGGCGGTCGCCGGGCTCGCCGAAGGGGTCGGCGACGAAGCGGGCGGCGGTGAGGACGGGGCGGGCGTGGTAGCCGCGGGCGGCGGCGGTGCCCGCCAGGTAGAGCTCACCGGCGACGCCGACGGGGACCGGCCGGAGTCGATCGTCGAGGACGAGTGCGCTCGCGCCCCGGATCGGCGTGCCGATAGTGACCGGCTCGGACTCCGACAAGGGGGCGGAACCCGTTGCCCAGATGGTGTATTCGGTCGGGCCGTAGAGATTCACCATGGTGCGGCCGTCCGCGCCGCCACACCAGCGTGCGACGAGATCGGGGCCGACCGCTTCACCGGCCACCGCCAGTACGCGGACGCTGGATACCTCGGCGGGATCGATGGTGGCCAGTGCCGAAGGGGTGATGACCATGTGGGTGACCTGTTCGGCGGCGATGAGTTCCGCGAGCGGAGCACCGCCGAAGACGTCCGGCGGGGCGATGACGGCGGCGGCACCGCAGCCGAAGGCCATGAGCGCCTCGAAGATCGAGGCGTCGAAGCTGGGGGAGGCGACCTGGAGGACGCGGGCATGTGCGTCGAGGGCGAGGTCGGCGCGCTGGGCGGCGATGAGGTCGGCCAGGCCGCGGTGGGTGACGGTGACGCCCTTGGGGGTACCGGTGGAGCCCGAGGTGTAGATCATCCAGGCGGGGTTCTCGATGCGGATCGGCGCGGGGAGTTCGTCGGGGGTGAGCGGGGCGTCGCTGGTGGTGGTGAGCTGGTCGGTCACCGTCGGGTCGTCGAGGACCAGCCAGTGGGTGGTGTCGGGGAGCTCGTTGCGGTATCGGGCGAGGGTGATGCCCACGCGCGCGCCGGAATCGGTGAGCATGTGCTCGATGCGGTCGGCGGGGTGTGTCGGGTCGACCGGGACGAAGGCGGCGCCGGTTTTGGCGGTGGCCCAGAGACTGGTGTGGAGGGCTTCCGAGCGAGGGAGTGAGAGGGCGACAACTGTTTCCGCGCGGGCCCCGGCCTCGATCAACAGCCTCGCCAGCTGATTGGAACGGGCATCGAGGTCGCGATAGGTGGTGGTGTCGGAAGGCGTTGGTGTGCCACGTGTCTCGGCATCCGCGTCCGCCGTCGCACCGGCAGCGATCCCCTCGGGAGGCTGAGTGGTGCTGGGCGGCGCGGGGGCAAGGGCCGGGTGCGGCCCGGGATCGGCGATCACGGCGGGGCGATCCGGGAAGGTGGCAGCCGTGGTGGTCAGCAGGTGGGCGAGGGTGGTGGTGCCGGTGGTGGGAGGGCCGTGGACCGGGATCAGGTGGGCGCGTTCGGAATCGGTGAGGATGTCGATATCGGCGACGGGGATGTCGATGTCGGCCAGGACGGCGGTGAGGACCTGGGTCCAGCGGGCGGCGAAGGCGGTGGCGGTGGGGGCGTCGAACAGGTCGGTGGCGTAGGACAGGACGCCCTCGATTCCGGCGGGGCCGGTGGGGTCGAAGCGTTCGCGCAGGTCGGCGGTGAGGTCGAAGGCGGAGGAGCGACGGTCGAAGTCCTCGACCTCGAAGCGCAGGCCGGGCAGTTCGAGGACGGGCTCGACGAAGTTCTGCAGGGACAGCGAGACCTGGAACAGGGGGTGGTGGGCGGTCGAGCGGGTGGGGTCGATGGCCTGGACGAGCTGCTCGAAGGGGACGTCGGTGTGGGCGAAGGCGTCCAGGTCGGTGGTGCGCACGGTGGTGAGGAATTCGCGGAAGTCGGTGCCGGGGTCGACCGGGGTGCGCAGGGCGAGGGTGTTGACGAACATGCCGACCACCGCGTCGAGGGCTTCCTCGCCGCGACCGGCCACCGGGGTGCCGATCACGATGTCGCCGGTGCCCGCCAGTCGCGACAGCAGGACTGCCAAGGTGGCGTGCACCACCATGAAGACGCTGACACCGTGGGCGGCGGCGAATTCGACCAGGGCACGGTGGGTTCGCGCATCGAGGGTGAAGGTGATGTCCTCGCTGCGCATCGTCTGGACCGCCGGGCGGGGGCGGTCGCTGGGGAGTTCCAGCGCGTCCGGCGCGTCGGCGAGGGCGTCCTTCCAGAATTGGATCTGCTGTGCGGCAAGCGAATCCGCATCGATCGCCGAACCCAGAACCTCGCGGTGCCACAGGGCGAAGTCCGCGTACTGCACGGCGAGGGGTGCCTGGGTGGGTGCCGAACCCGCGATACGCGCGGAGTAGGCGGCCACGAGGTCGGCGGCCAGCGGAGCCATGGACGCGCCGTCGGCGCTGATGTGGTGGACCACGAGCACCACCACGTGCACCGGAGTCTGGGAGGCGGGGGCCTCGGTCGCCTGGCGAAGGTTGGGGTCGCCGCCGTCCGGGCTGTTGTCGGGGGTCTCGGGCGTCTGTCGGATGGCGGTGTCGCGGCCGTGCGGGCCGGTATCCGGGGCTTCGGGGGAGCCCGGCCGCAGGGGAATTCGGGACTCGGCAGGCGGGGAATCCGACTCCGCGGGGATGACGTGGAACAGGGCGATGCGGAGTGGGGGCTCGCGGGTGAGGTCGAAGCCGGTGGCGGTGAGGTCGTTGATGCGGGCGCGCAAGGGGGCGCCGTCTTCGGTGTCGAGGACGGGGAGTGGTGGGGTGTCGGGGCCGACGACGACCTGGCGGGGGCCTTCGGGGTCGGCGGGGTAGCGGGTGCGGAGGGATTCGTGGCGGGTGATGACGTCGGTGAGGGCCTGGCGGAGGGCGGGGACGTCGAGGTCGCCGGTGAGGCGCAGGGCGATGGCGATGTTGTAGGCGGCGGAGTCGGGGTCGAGTTGGTTGAGGACCCACATGCGCTGCTGGGCGGGGGAGAGGGGGATGCGGTCGGGGCGGGGGTGGGCGGCCAGGGCGGGGCGGCCGGGGGCGCCGTCGGGGGCGGGGATCAGGCGGGTGGCGAGTTGGGCGACGGTGGGGGCGTCGAACAGGTCGCGCAGGGCGATGCCGGAGCCGAGGGCCGAATTCACGCGGGCGACGACCTTGGTCGCGCTCAGCGAGTTGCCGCCGAGTTCGAAGAAGGACTGGTCGACGCTGACCCGCTCGCTGCCGAGCACCTCGGCGAACACCGCCGCCACCGCCTCCTCCACGGGGGTGCGCGGTGCGAGGTAGGCATGCTGCGTGGCCGAGAAGTCCGGCACCGGAAGGGCTTTGCGGTCCAGCTTGCCGACCGGGGTCAGCGGGATGTCGTCGAGGAGCACGACATATGCGGGCACCATGTAGCCGGGCAGTTCGGCGGCGACCTGCGCGCGCAGGTCTTCGGGGTCGAGGTCGGCGCCGGGCGCGGGCAGCACGTAGGACACCAGCACGGTCGCCCCGGCCGGACCCTCGCGGCCGATGGTGACCGCGTATTCGACCTCGGGATCGCGGGAGAGCACCGCGTCGATCTCACCCAGCTCGATCCGCAGACCACGGATCTTGACCTGGAAATCGCTGCGGCCCAGGTATTCCAGGGTCAGCGCGTCGTCCGCGTCGCGCACCCAGCGCACCATGTCACCGGTGCGGTACATGCGGTCGCCGGGCGCGCCGAAGGGATCGGCGACGAAACGGCCCGCGGTCATCTCGACCCGGTGGAAGTACCCGCGCGCCAGCGCCGGGCCCGCCAGATACAGCTCGCCCTGGATGCCCACCGGGACCGGCCGCAACCAGCTGTCCAGGACCACCACCGCCGCACCGCGGATCGGGCCGCCGATGGTCACCGGCTCACCCGCGCGCAGCTCGGCGGGACCGGTGGCCCAGATGCTGAATTCGGTGGGACCGTACAGGTTCACCATGCGCCTGCCCGCCGCCCACTTCTCGATGAGCTCGGGGGTGGCCGCCTCGCCCGCGACGGCCAGCACGCGCAGGGCGGTGAGGTCGGTGGGTTCCATGGTGGCCAGAGCCGACGGGGTGATGACGGCGTGGGTGACGCGTTCGGTGCGCAGCAGGGCTTCCAGTTCGCCGCCGCCGTAGACCTCCGGTGGCGACACCACGAGCCGTCCGCCCGCCGCGTGCGCGGTGAGCATCTCGAACACCGAGGCGTCGAAGCTGGGGGAGGCGACCTGCAGAGCGCTGGCGGAGGGATCGAGATCGAGGGTTTCCCGTTGCGCGGTCACCAGATTCGCGATGCCACGATGGCTCAGCAGCACGGCCTTGGGTTTGCCGGTGGAGCCGGAGGTGTAGATGAGGTAGGCGGTGTGGTCGAGGTCGAGCGGGCCGCCACGTTCGGCGTCGGTGATGGGCGCGTCGGAGACGAGCATGGCGCGACGGATGGTGTTGAGGTCGTCGAGCAGCAGCCAGTCGATGGTGCCGGGCAGGGTTTCGCCGGTCGCCGTCACAGTGACGCCGATCGGGGCCCGGGAATCGGAGAGCATGTGCTCGATGCGCTCCACCGGATAGCTGGGGTCCAGGGGCACGAAGGCCGCGCCGGTCTTGGCCAGTGCCCACACCGCGACCACCGATTCCAGCGAGCGGGTCAGCGCCAGCACCACGAACACCTCGGGGCCCACCCCGCGCCCGAGCAGCACCCGGGCGAACCGGTTGGACCAGGCGTCGAGTTCGCCGTAGGTCATGTGCAGGTCACCGGAGCTCACCGCGAGGGCGCCGGGATCGAGGGCCGCACCGGCGGTGAGGATGTCGGGCAGGGTGCGCATCGGCACGGGCGGCGCGCCGTGGACCGGGGCGAGGGTGGCGAGTTCGGTGTCGTCACAGGTGCGGACCTGGGAGACGGGCAGTTCGGGGTGCTCGGCGAGCTGGACGAGCAGCCGGACGAACCGGTCCAGCAGAGACTGGGCGGCGGTGTGGTCGAGCTGGTCGGCCAGGTATTTCACGGTGACGCGCAGGGCGTCGCCGTCGGGGGTGTGCAGCGGAATCACCATGAGGTTGAGCGGATAGGGCGTGGCGTCGGTGCCTTCGACGTCGAGGACCCGCATTCCGGCGATGTCGAGGGCCTGGGACAGGGCCTCGCGGTCGATCGGATAGGACTCGAACACGGTGAGGGTGTCGAACAGTTCGGCCAGGCCGACCGCGCGGTGGATGGCGGCCAGGCCGACGTGCTGGTGATCCATCAACCGCGCCTGCTCGGTCTGCACGCGGCCCAGCAGATCGGCGACCTTCTCCGCCGGGTCGAGGGTCACCCGGACCGGGACGGTGTTGATGAACAGCCCCACCATCTCCTCGACGCCGGGCAGCTCCGGCGGGCGCCCGGACACGGTGCTGCCGAACACCACATCGGTGCGGCCCGTGAGCAGCGACAACATCATCGACCAGCCGATTTGGACCAGGGTGTTCACCGTGGCACCGGCCGCGCGGGCGGCGGCGTCGAGGGCCGCGACGGTGGTGGCGGGCAGCTCGTGCGAGCGCATGGCGGTCTCGGGGGAGGTGATGGCGGCCAGGCTGGGGACGGCGCGGGTGGGGGTGTCGATCCCGGCGAGCGCGTCATGCCAGGCGGTGAGTGAGGCGTCGGTGTCCTGCTCGGCGAGCCAGGACAGGAAACCGCGATAGGAGCGCGCCGGTGGCAGCGCCGACGGGTCACCCGCGGTGACGTAGAGCGCGAGGAGTTCGCGCACCAGCAGCGGGGTCGACCAACCGTCCAGCACCACATGGTGATTGGTCATCACCAGCCGGAAGGCGTCGGGGCCGGTGCGGATCAGGGTGAAGCGGAGCAGGGGCGGGTGGGTGAGGTCGAAGCGGGTGCGGGCGTCGAGGTCGATCACGCGGGCGAGTTCGCGGTCGCGCTCGACGGGGTCGGTGATATCGGTGAGATCGATGTCGTCCCAGCGGATCTCGGCGTGGGCCAGGACCAGTTGACGGGGGCCGTCGTCGGTTTCCACGAAGGCGGCGCGCAGGTTCTCGTGCCGATCGACCAGGGCTTGGGCGGCGCTGCGCAGGCGGGTGGCGTCGACGGTGCCCGCGAGGGTGAGCAGGGATTGGACGGTGTAGCCGTCGGCGGTGTCGGAGTCGTAGAGGGCGTGGAAGAGCAGGCCGTACTGGAGTGGGGAGAGGGGCCACACGTCCGCCAGGTGCGGGTGGGTGTGCTCCCAGCGGTCGATCTGGGGTTGGTCGACGGTGACGAGGTCGAAGTCCGAGGGGGTGTGGCCGCCCGCGCCGTCGGTCGCCGCATGGGTGACCAGAGCGGTCAGGGCCTGTGACCACAGGTCGGCCAGCTCGTGGACATCGTGTTCGGTGAGCAGGCGGCTCGCGTAGGCCCAGGTGACCTCGAGGCCCGCGTCGGTCAGGACGGCATTGATATCGACCGTCGCGGCCAGGGGTGCGTGGGCGTCGTTGGTGGCGGCGAAACGCTGGGGCAGCCAAGGGCCTTCGCCGGTGACGGCGCGGCCGAGATAGTTGAAGCTGAGCTGGGGTGTCGGGGCATCCGCGAGGGCGGTGGCGGTCTCGTCGTTGAGGTAGCGCAGCAGGCCGTAGCCGACGCCGCGATCGGGGATCGCGCGTAGCTGTTCCTTGGTGGCCTTGATCGCCGCACCCGCCGCCGGGCCCCCGGTGAAGGCGTTGTCGATGTCGATGCCGGTCAGGTCGACCGCCACCGGGTACACCGTGGTGAACCAGCCGACCGTGCGGGCGATATCGGCGCCGGGTAGCAGGGATTCGGCGCGGCCGTGGCCTTCCAGGGTGATCAGGGTGGCGATGCGGGCGCGCCAGCGGGCGACGGCGAGCGCGAGCGCTGCCAGGAGGACATCATCGGCGCCGCAATGGAATTGCTCGGGCAGGGTGGTGACCACGGCGTGCGCGGTGTCGGTGGACACCGTCGACTGCCACTGCGCCATGGTGTCGACGACATCGCGCGCCGGGTCGAAAGCCGCTGTGCCGAACGGTGGGTCGGGAGTTGCCGAGATGCGCTGCCAGGTGGACAGTTCGCCCGCGCGGGCAATGGCTTCGAGCGGCTGGCCGTGCGCCCACCGCCGGAACGAGGTACCGACCGGGTCGAGGGTGCCGCCGAATGCGGCGGTGGCCAAGTCGGGCAGCAGGATTCGCCAGGAGACGCCGTCGGTGACGAGGTGATGCAGCACCAGCCAGCACAGGGGAGCGGCATCGGCGCGCTCGAGGAGGACGAAGCGCGCGACCGTGCCGGTCGAGGGGTCCAGCTGGTCGGCGGCGCGCTGCAATGCCTGCTCGACGGCTGACACAGCCGCGTCAGGCCGGGTACCGGGAGCGGGTGTGGGGGCGCCTGTCGGCCCGTCGGCGGGAGGTGTCGCGGCGTGCTCGCGCTGTGAGCCGCGCTCCCCGGTGTGCGGATCCGCGCGGTCGTGGCCGAGGTGGTCGGTGGCCTCGGGAGCAGGTGCCGCCGCATCGGCGGCGACGGGGTGAGACGGAGCGCCCTGGCTCGCCGCGACCACCTCGAGGAGTGTCCCGGCCTCGACGGTGCCCTTCTCGGCGACCTCCCAGGTCCAGGTGCCAGGTGAGCCGCGCAGGGTGGAGCGGAGGATGTCGTGGTGGTCGAGGATCACTTGGAGGGCGTCGGTGAGGGGTGCGCGGCCGGTGCCTTCGGGCAGGCCGATGAGGACGGCCTGGGCGTAGCGGTGCCAGGGGGCGTCGTGGTCGAGCATGGCGTGCACGATGGGGGTGAGGGTGACCGGGCCGGTGCCGCCACCGGGGAGTTCATCCACGACGTGGACGGGGGTGTCGGTGGCGACGGCGGCCAGGGCGGCGACGGTCTTGCGTTCGAAGACGTCGCGGGCGCTGAAGGTGAGACCGGCCGCCTTGGCGCGGGAGACCAGCTGGATGGAGACGATGCTGTCGCCGCCGAGTGCGAAGAAGCTGTCGTCGGCGCCGACCGCGTCCACGCCCAGGACCTCGGCGAACAGGGCCGCGAGGAGTTCCTCGCGCGGTGTCGACGGTGGGCGCCCGGTGACGGTCTCGGTGCGGAAGTCCGGGGCGGGCAGCGCTTTCCGGTCGACCTTGCCGAGCGGGGTGAGCGGAACCCGATCGAGGACGGTGACCACGGCGGGCACCATGTAGGCCGGAAGTCGCTCGCCGACAGCCGCTTTGATCGCTTCCGGGTGCAGCTCGACGCCGGACTCGGCGGTGACGTAGGAGGCCAGCGCGGTGGCCCCGGCCGGTGTCTCCACACCCAGGGTGAGCGCGAAATCGACGCCGGGCAGACGGTGCAGCGCGGCGTCGATCTCGCCCAGCTCGATCCGGAAACCGCGCACCTTCACCTGGAAATCGCCGCGGCCCTGGTATTCCAGGGTGAACCGGCCGGTGTCGTCGGACCAGCGGACGAGATCGCCGGTGCGGTACAGGCGCTCGCCGGGCGCGTACGGGTTCGCGACGAAACGGCTCGCGGTGAGCCCGCCGCGACGGTGATATCCGCGCGCCAAGCCGGGCCCGGCGAGATACAGCTCGCCCACGGTCCCCGCTGGAACGGGACGCAGCCAGGGATCGATCACCAGACCGGACACGCCCCGGGTGAGGCCGCCGATGGTGACGGGAGCGCCGGGCACGAGGGGATCGCTCAGTGTGGTGGTGATCGTGGTCTCGGTGGGGCCGTAGCCGTTGAGCAGGGCGCGACCGGTCCACTTCGACACCAGCTCCGGCGGGCACGCGTCGCCGCCCACCACGATCGTGCGCAGCGCGGGCAGGGTCGCCGGGTCCAGCGAGCCGACCACGGCCGGGGTGACATTGAGATGGGTGACGCCGTGCGCGCGCAGCACCTCGGCCATCTCCTCGCCCGCGTAGGCCGAGGGCGGGACGATCGCCAGGGTGGCACCGGCGGCGAGGGTCACCAGGATCTCCTCGACCGAGATGTCGAAACTCGGCGACACCGCGTGGGCGACCACCGAAGCGGCGTCGACGCCGAATCCGGCGCCCGAACCGGTGGCCAGATTCGCCAGGCCGCGGTGGGAGACCAGCACGCCCTTGGGCAGGCCGGTCGAACCGGAGGTGTAGATGACGTAGGCGACCTGGTCCAGGTGTACGGGAGCGGTGCGGTCGGCGTCGGTGATCGGGGCGGGGTCCTGGGCGGCGACGGTCGCGTCGTCGAGGATCAGCCAGTCGATCCGGTCGGGGAGCTCGGGGCGGACCTCCGCGAGGGTCAGGCCGGTGACGACGCCGCTGTCGTCGAGCATGTGCTCGATGCGGTCGGCCGGATAGGTCGGATCGATGGGCACGAACGGCGCGCCGGTCTTCGCGACGGCGAGGGTGGCCATGACCGATTCGCGCGAGCGGGGAATGGACAGGGCCACACCGTGTTCCGGACCGGCACCGGCGGCGGTCAGGATCCGGGCCAGGCGGTTGGTATGGGCGTCGACCTCGCGATAGGTCATGGTCTCGTCGGTGCCCCAGCGCAGGGCGACCGCGTTCGGGTCGAGCGCGGCGCCCGCCGCCAGGATCTGCGGCAGCGTGCGCTCGGCGGTGCCCGCCGGGCCGCGCGCGGGTACCGAGACGGCCTGCTCGGCGTCGGAGAGCACCGGCACCGTCGAGAGCGGGGCGTCCGGACCGGCGGACAGGAAACGGTGCAGGAACCGCAGGAACCGGGCGTGGTGGGCGGCCAGGTCGGCGTCGCTGTAGAGATTGCCGTTGCCCTGTAGGTCGATGTGGGTGCTCTCGCCGCCGACCCCGGGATACAGGTTGACGAACAGGTCGTCGATCAGGCCCGAGGTGAGCACGTGCAGGCGACCCACCACCGGGCCCAGCGCGATCCGGGTGTCGACCATCATCAGATTCACGGCGGGACCGAACGAGACGGCCTCGTCCATGGCCCAGCCCAGATCGCGGACGATGTCCTCCTGGCGGTAGCGCTGTCTGCGCAGCGCGCCGGTGAGCTCGCTCTGCACCGCCAGGATCGCGGCGCCGACCGTGGTCCCCGGCGTCAGGGTGACGCGCAGGGGGACGACATTGGCCAGCATGCCGCCCGAGCGACGCAGCGTCGCCGAGGTGCGGGCCGAGACCGGCAGGCTCAGCACGACCTCGGCCGCACCGGTCATGGCGGCCAGGTAGGCGCCGAACGCGGCCACCACCGTCGGCGCGACACCGGAGTTCACGGCGGCGGCCACCTCGTCGAGCAGGGTCGCGGTGGCGGCGGGCAGGTCGCCGGACACGCGGCGCGGATGACCGTCGACGGCGGCGGCGCGGCCCGCCAGGGTCACCGGATCGGCCAGGTCGGCCAGGTGCGCGCGCCAGTACTCGCTGTCGGCGGCGAACCGGTCGGAGCTGCGATAGGCCAGGTCCGCGTCGACGATCTCGCGCAGCGGCTCGGCCTTGGCCGGGGGCGGCTCGCGGCCCTCGACGGCGGCGTCGTAGAGCTCGCCGGTGCGCTGGACCAGGGCCAGCGCGCCCATGCCGTCGAGCACGATGTGGTGCATCCGCGAATACCAGAACCAGCGGTCCTCGCCGACGCGCAGCATGGCCAGGCGGACCAGGCGGTCGCGCATCACGTCCAGCGGCGCGGAGTACTCCGCGCGCATCCAGGCGTGCGCCGCGCGCTCGGGGTCGGATTCGCCGCGCAGGTCCAGTTCGGTGATGTCGGCGTCGAGGGTGGGGTCGACGAGCTGATACGGCTGCCCGTCGACCTCGACCAGCCGCAGATAGCCGGTACCGAACTCGCGACCGACGCGGCGGACCACCGCGGTGAGCACCGCGAGGTCGACCGCGCCGCGCAACTCGACGTACTGGGCGATGGAGATGGGGGTGTCGCCCGCGATGTGCTGGGCGAACCAGATGCCCCGCTGGGCCGCGGACAGGGGGAAGGGACCTTCGGCGGCGTCGGCGTCCGACGCGAGCGAAGAAGTCTGGGTCATGAGCGGACCTGTGTTCTCATGTCTGGATCACCGTGTGTCCCCGACCGCGTACCGCACTCCAGATCCATTCTGAACCTGTCGGGACGGGATCGGAATGGGGTATCAGGAGACGGCGCGCAGATCGGCACCCGACAGCGGCGCGTCCGAACTCACCAGGTAGTGGCGCAGGGTGGCGCGATCGTCGAGCACCAGCCAGTCCACGGCGTCGCTCAGCGCCGGGCGGTGCTCCCGGACGGTGATCCCGAATCGGGGCGTGGGGGCGGTCTCCGCGACCGGGATCGCGCCGATCTTGCGCACGGCGGCCTCGGCGACGATCGCCTCGATCCTCGGCTCGACCACCAGCGCGACCCGCTCGCCCGCCGTGGCGCCGCGCGCGAGCAGCAGCCGGGCCAGGCGATTGGCCCAGCGGTCCAGATCGGCGTCGGCGAGGCGGCCGTCGGCGATCGGCGCGCGCTGCGGGAGCTGGATGACGTTGTCGGCGGGAGCGGTGGCCAGTGCGTGCATCGGATGTCCCCTCGGGGCTGGTGGGAGGTGGTTTTTCTTACCTCTCCACCCTCGCTGCCGGACGGGGCGTCCGACAGCGACCCCAGCGGTGGGGTGGCCGCTCCCAGGGTGAGCGAATACCACCCCGAGGTGGTGAACCGCTCAGCGCTTGTTGCCGCCGATGCTGAAATGCGCGCCGGTGACGTCGGAGAGTCCGGCCAGACGGCCGTAGGGGGTGTCCATCGGCTCGAAGACCACCTTGCCGCCCAGCGCCACCGCCTGCTCGGCGGTCTTGTCCACGTCCTCGGCGCCGAAGTAGATCGTCCACGCGCCCGGCAGGCCCTCGGGCAGGTGGGCGCTGCCGTCCATCACGCCACCGAGCATCGGGGAGGTGGCGTGCAGGGTGGTGTAGCGGAACTCGTCGGAATCGGCGACGGCGAAGGTGTCGTCCCAGCCGAAGACGTCCCGGTAGAAGGCCAGCGAGGGCTCGTAGGAGCGGGTCATCAGCTCGAACCAGGACGGCAGACCGACATGGTCGGACCAGGTGCCGTCGGCGACGGTGCCCCTGGCGCCGAACCCGTCGAAGGTGCCCGCCTGCCAGACCCCGACGCCCACGCCGCCGACATCGGCGAGCACGGCCATGGTGCCGATGTCGGCGACCGCCATCGGCGCGACGAAGACCTGCCCACCCGCCGCGCTCGCCTTGGCGGTGGTCACGGCCGCGTCGGGGGAGGACAGGTAGATCGTCCACCGGTCGGGGTAGACGTCGGCGGGGTCGTCCTGGCGCGTCATCGCCCCGGCCACGGCGCGGCCGTCCTTGCTGAACGTCGTGTAGCCGCCGAACTCCGGGCCGCCGCGTTCGGCGGTCCAGCCGAACAGTTCGCCGTAGAAGGCGATCGAGCGGTCCAGGTCGGCGGTGTAGAGATCGGCCCAGACGGGATCGCCGGGCTTCGGGGTGAAGGTCATGGGAGGCTCCTCGGTTCGACAGGGTGGTTCGACAGAGGCGGTGGGCGCGGGGCGCACCGTCATCGATCATGACGCGCCGAACGTCGAAAAGTCATCGCCGACAACCGTTGCACCCGCCGGACCTGCGGAGGAGGATCGAAGCCGTCCTCGGCCCGCCGTCTACGGCGCGCCGAATACGACACAGAGTAGGACCCGCGCGGAATGCTGCGGCAGCACGGTTTACGATCACTTCAACGCATGTCCGCTGCTTGCCTCCCGAGGCAGGGTCGGCGCTGCGAGTGACGTACAGGCATCTTCAGGAGGATCAGTGACTGCGGTAGAGCCCAGGCCAGTCCCTCAGTTGGAAGCGACTCGACCGTATCCGGCCCGGACCGGGCCGAAGGGCTCGTTCCTCTACAAGGCGGTCACCACCACCGACCCCAAGGTGCTCGGCACCATGTACCTGGTGACGGCGATCAGCTTCTTCCTGGTCGGCGGTCTCATGGCGCTGCTCATGCGCGCCGAGCTGGCGCGCCCGGGTCTGCAGTTCCTCTCGCCCGAGCAGTTCAACCAGCTGTTCACCATGCACGGCACGATCATGCTGCTGTTCTACGCGACCGCGATCGTGTTCGGCTTCGCCAACATCATCCTGCCGCTGCAGATCGGCGCCCCCGACGTCGCCTTCCCGCGTCTGAACGCGTTCAGCTACTGGCTGTACCTGTTCGGCGGCACCATGGCGACCGCGGGCTTCGTGACCCCCGGCGGCGCGGCGGACTTCGGCTGGACGGCCTACGTGCCGCTGACCGACATCCTGCACTCGCCCGGTGTCGGCACCGACCTGTGGATCCTGGGTCTGGCCGTGTCCGGTCTGGGCACCATCCTCGGTGGCGTCAACATGCTCACCACCGTGGTCTGCCTGCGCGCGCCCGGTATGACCATGTTCCGCATGCCGATCTTCACCTGGAACATCGCGGTGACCTCGGTCCTGGTGCTGCTGGCCTTCCCGCTGCTCACCGCGGCGCTGTTCGGTCTGGCCTACGACCGCCACCTGGGCGGCCACATCTACGACCCGGCCACCGGCGGCATCCTGCTCTACCAGCACCTGTTCTGGTTCTTCGGCCACCCCGAGGTCTACATCATCGCGCTGCCGTTCTTCGGCATCGTCTCCGAGATCTTCCCGGTCTTCAGCCGTAAGCCGATCTTCGGTTACACCACGCTGGTCTACGCGACGCTGGGTATCGCGGCGCTGTCGATCGCGGTGTGGGCGCACCACATGTACGCCACCGGCGCGGTGCTGCTGCCGTACTTCTCCTTCATGACCTTCCTGATCGCCGTCCCGACCGGTGTGAAGTTCTTCAACTGGATCGGCACCATGTGGCGCGGTCAGTTGACGTTCGAATCACCGATGCTGTGGTCGATCGGCTTCCTGGTGACCTTCCTCTTCGGTGGTCTGTCGGGTGTCATCCTGGCCTCGCCGCCGCTGGACTTCCACGTCACCGACTCGTACTTCGTCGTCGCGCACTTCCACTACGTGCTCTTCGGCACCATCGTGTTCGCCACCTTCGCCGGTATCTACTTCTGGTTCCCGAAGATCACCGGCCGCATGATGGACGAGCGTCTGGCCAAGTGGCACTTCTGGACCACCTTCGTCGGCTTCCACACCACCTTCCTGGTGCAGCACTGGCTGGGTGCCGAGGGCATGCCGCGTCGTTACGCCGACTACCTGCCCAGTGACGGCTTCACCACGCTGAACACCATCTCCACCATCGGTGCCTTCATCCTGGGCTCGTCGATGCTGCCGTTCGTGTGGAACACGTTCAAGAGCTACCGTTACGGCGAGGTCGTCACCGTGGACGACCCGTGGGGCTACGGCAACTCCCTGGAGTGGGCCACCACCTGCCCGCCGCCGCGCCACAACTTCTACGAGCTGCCGCGCATCCGGTCGGAGCGTCCCGCGTTCGAGCTGCACTACCCGCACATGGTCGAGCGGATGAAGGCCGAGGCGCACGTCGGCTGGGGCTCGGGCAAGCACAAGGCGCACGCCGCCGAGGAAGTCGCGCTCGCGAAGAAGTAGCAAAACACCGTAAGACAAGGGTGTGCACCTGCTGGGGTGACCAGCGGGTGCACACTCTTTTTGTGGGTAATCGAACGGAGCAGATCGACTTGGCCGACACCACAGTTCTCGTGACCGTCACCGGCCCGGACCGGCCCGGCGTCACGTCGGTCCTACTGACGGCGCTGTCCAAGCATCAGGTGAGCCTGCTCGACGTGGAACAGGTCGTCATCCGGGGGCGGCTGACCCTGGGCGTGCTGGTGTCGTGCCCGAACGACCCCGAGGCCCTCCAGGACGACCTCGAAGAGGCGATGAACACTGTCGGCATGCAGGTCGACGTCTCCGTCGACGCGCAGATCGGCAAGCCGCCGATGTCCACGCACGCCGTGGTCGTGCTCGGCGCGCCGGTCACCGCGCACGCCTTCAGCGCCATCTCGCGCATCCTGGCCGCCCTCGGCGCCAATATCGACACCATCCGCGGCATCGCCGACTACCCGGTGACCGGCATGGAACTCATGGTCACCGCGACCGACACCGGCGCCGACACCGACTCCCGGCTGCGCACCGCGCTGGCCGACGTGGCCGTCGCCGAACAGGTCGACATCGCGGTGGAACGCGCGGGATTGGCCCGCCGGGCCAAGCGGCTCATCGTCTTCGACGTGGACTCCACGCTCATCCAGGGCGAGGTCATCGAGATGCTGGCCGCGCACGCCGGGGTCGAGGAACAGGTCCGCGAGGTCACCGAGGCGGCCATGCGCGGCGAACTCGACTTCGCCGAATCGCTGCGGCAGCGGGTGGCCACCCTCGAGGGCCTGGACGCCTCGGTGATCGACGAGGTCGCCGACCGCATCGAGCTGACCCCCGGTGCCCGCACCACCATCCGCACGCTGCGCCGCATCGGGTTCCGCTGCGGTGTCGTCTCCGGCGGGTTCCGGCAGGTCATCGAGCCGCTCGCGCACGAGCTGGAACTCGACTTCGTGCAGGCCAACACGCTCGAGATCGTCGACGGCAAGCTCACCGGCCGGGTGGTCGGCGAGATCGTCGACCGGGCGTTCAAGGCCACCGCGCTGCGCAAGTTCGCCGCCGACGCCGGGGTGCCGATGGAACAGACCGTCGCGGTCGGTGACGGCGCCAACGACATCGACATGCTCAACGCCGCCGGGCTGGGCGTGGCGTTCAACGCCAAGCCCGCGCTGCGCGAGGTGGCCGACACGGCGCTGTCGCATCCGTATCTGGACGCGGTGCTGTTCATCCTCGGTGTCACCCGTGACGAGGTCGAGGCCGCCGACGCCCGTGACGGTGGCGTGCGACGGGTGCCGCTGCTCGGTCGCTGACGCCGAAACGAGACTGCCGGGACGTAGAGTGACGACGAGGTGTTCCGAGTCGTCGTCACTGTTCGTCACTGGGAGGCTGCGGTGCGTAGGACCATGTTCGTACTGATCACCGTGGCGGGCCTGGGCGCACTGACGGCGGGCTGCGGTGGCGACGATCCCGAGCCCACCCAGGTGGTGTTGCCGGACTACCCACCCGCCGATCCCGCGCCGCCGGTGCTGATCGACCAGACGGTCAACGGCGGCACCGTGGTGATGCCCGTCGGCCGCCGCCTGCACGTGCGGTTACCGCAGTCACCGGACTCCACCGAGCAGTGGGCGGTGGTGAACTTCGAGGCGGGCATCCTGGTGCCCGACGGTGGTCCCCAGGCCGACGGCAATGCCACGGTCTGGCGCTATCGCACCGTCCAGCCCGGTGCCACCGCTCTCCAATACAGCTACACCCCGGCCAACAAGGCGCCGGTCCGGCCCGCTCCCGCCTTCTTCCTCGACGTCCAGGTGAGGTGAGCGTCCGTCCGGTTCGATTACGCTGATCCGACGATGAGCGACGAATCGACCGGCACCGTGGACACCCCCGCCGACACCTTCGCGGCCCGGCACGCCGAACTCGCCCGCGGCTACGGCGGCGCGGGCGACCCCGAGGACCCGGCGCTGGTGCAGGCCATGCAGATGGTGCTGCACATCCCCAAGATCGATCCGCCCGCCCGCAGCGCCCTGCTGGCCGCCGCGGCCGCCTCGGCGCTGGCGGTGTGCCTGGACCCGCGTTCGGGACCGGGCGGGGAGTGGGAACCGCGATACCTGGCGTGGAAGCGCTCGCGGATCAGGAAGGTCGCGCGACGGGCCAGGGGCGCGCAGTGGGCGGCCGCGGGCGAGGTCGACGGGGTGACCGTCGAGGTCGACGGCGCGCAGGCCCGCGCGTTCGTGCCGGGACCGGTCGGCGCGATCGACCCGCGCGTACGCAGACTCCAGATCGGCGGCACCGATCTCGAACACGACGAGCCCGGCCCGCCCGACCCCGCGCTGCCGGTGCTGTGGGTGAACGCGGCGCTGGAGATGTCGGTGGGCAAGGCCGCGGCGCAGGTGGGTCACGCGAGCATGCTGCTGGCCGGTGCGCTGCCCCTCGACGTCGTCGAGGACTGGGCCGCGCGCGAGTTCCGCTGCGCGGTGCGCGACGCCGATCCCGAGCGGTGGGCCCGGCTGACCGCCGAGGTGGCGGCGGGCCGCGCGGTGGCCGTGCGCGACGCCGGATTCACCGAAGTGGCACCGGGTTCGATGACGGTGATCGCGGTGCCCGCCGGGCGTTGATCCGGCCGACACGCGCGTGGCGGGCTCCGCGCACCGTGTGACCCGGCCGCGCGCATCCGATCCGGGCCGGTCGTTCCGCAAAGCGGTCGGGTGGGCCAAGATGGAGCGCGTGTCGCAACCCGATCCCGATCCTGATCTGCTCATCGACTTCTCCGACGTCACCATCCGTCGCGCGGGCCGAACGCTCGTCGGCCCGGTGACCTGGCAGGTCGAGCTCGACGAACGCTGGGTGGTGCTCGGCCCCAACGGGGCGGGCAAGACCTCGCTGCTGAGAATGGCCGCCGCCGAGATCCACCCGACCTCCGGCGCGGCGAACCTGTTGGGGGAGACGCTCGGTCGCGTCGACGTCACCGAACTGCGCCCGCGCATCGGCCTGTCCTCGGCGGCGGTGGCCAGCCGCATCCCGGTGGACGAGAAGGTCAGCGACCTGGTGGTCTCGGCCGGGTACGCGGTGCTGGGCCGCTGGCGCGAGCGCTACGACAGCATCGACACCGAACGCGCGGTTGACATGCTGGAAACCCTGGGCGCCGAACACCTTTCCGACCGCACCTACGGCACCCTGTCCGAGGGTGAGCGCAAGCGCGTGCTGATCGCGCGGGCCCTGATGACCGACCCGGAACTGCTGCTGCTCGACGAACCCGCCGCGGGCCTGGACCTGGGTGGTCGCGAGGAACTCGTCGAACGGCTGGGCAATCTGGCCGCCGACCCCGACGCGCCCGCCATGGTCCTGGTGACCCACCACGTGGAGGAGATCCCGCCGGGCTTCACCCACGCGCTGCTGCTCAAGGAGGGCGAGGTGGTGAGCCAGGGCCTGCTCGAGGACGTCGTGACCGCCGCCAACCTCAGCGCCGCCTTCAGCCAGTCCATCGCGCTGGATCGGGTCGACGGGCGCTGGTTCGCCCGCCGGGCGCGGCGCGCGGGACAGCACCGCCGGGCCTGAGCACGGTTCCCACTCAGCGGCGGCATCGTTTCCCTCGCGAACCAAGCGGGCGTTAGGGTGCTGGCAGGCCGGTGCATCGGCGCACCGGCCCGAGCGCGTTCGGCGCGTCCGGGCCGCCTCCGGGCGGCTGTGGTCGCCGGGCAGCGCAGGCGGAGAGGAACGGTATGAGTGAGTCCGGGGTGCCCGTGCGGGACGCGTCGACGGTGATTCTGGTGCGCGACGGCGACGCGAGCCTCGAGGTGTTCCTGCAGCAGCGGGTCAAGGGCATGGCCTTCGCGGGCGGGATGACCGTGTTCCCCGGCGGCGGGGTCGACCGCACCGACGCCACCGCCGACATCGCCTGGGCCGGTCCCGGCCCGGACTGGTGGGCCCAGCGCTTCGGCATCGACGAACCGAGCGCGCAGGCGCTGGTCGCCGCCGCTGTGCGCGAGACGTTCGAGGAATGCGGCGTGCTGCTGGCGGGCCCGACCGCGCAGACCGTCGTCGACGATCCCACCCACTATCGCGAGGCCCGCGGCAGGCTCGAGCGCCGCGAACTCTCGCTGGCCGAGTTCCTGGCGGCCGAGGGACTCGTGCTGCGCGCCGACCTGCTGCGTCCGTGGTCCAACTGGATCACGCCGGTGGCCGAACCGCGCCGCTACGACACTCGGTTCTTCGTCGCCGTGCTGCCGCAGGGCCAGAGCGCCGACGGGGCCACCTCCGAGGCCGCCCGGGTGGCCTGGGCGAGCCCGCGCGACGCGCTGGCGAGCTGGAAGGCGGGCCAGCACGTGCTGCTGCCGCCCACCTGGTCGCAGCTCGACGCGCTGTGCGGATTCGCCGACACCGCCGCCGTGCTCGCCGCCGAGCGGCCGATCACCCCGATCATGCCCACCTACACGCCCACCGGCGACGGTCCGCCGCTCACCGACTTCCCCGACAACGGCCGGTATTTCGCGGAGCTGCCGCAGCTGGGTGCACTGGGCGGCCGGTAGGTTGACGGCATGGCCGAATTCGTCACCCTCGAGCTGCCCGCCGAGCCGTCCGCTCGCGGCGTCGCGCTGCTGCGCATCGATCGTCCGCCGCTGAACCTCGTCGACGCCCAGCTGGCCAGGGAGGTGGCCGCCGCCGCGGCGACCGTCGCCGGGCACCCCGGGGTGGCCGCGCTCATCGTCTCCGGTGACGAGCGGGTCTTCAGCGCGGGCGACGAGATGCGCGAACTCGCCGAGCTCGACTCCGGCCAGGCCGCCGCCATGGCCGCCGATCTGCAGCGCGCGCTGGGCTGCCTGACCCGGGTGCCGCAGCCCACCGTCGCCGCGATCACCGGCTACTGCCTCGGTGCCGGGCTGGAGCTGGCGCTGGGCGCCGACCACCGGATCATCGGCGACAACGTCAAGCTCGGGCTGCCGCAGATCAAGGCGGGCCTGATCCCACTGTCGGGCATCCGCCGACTCACCCAGCTGATCGGCGCGAGCCGCGCGAAGGACCTCGTCTACACCGGCCGTTTCGTCGACGCCGAGGAAGCCGCCGCGCTCGGCCTGGTCGACGAGGTCGTGGCCCCCGACGACGTGCTCTCCGCCGCCCGCCGCTGGGCCGAGCAGTTCGTCACCGCCGCTCCCCGCGCCCTCGCGGCCGCCAAGGCGGTCTTCGAGGCGGGCCCGCACGGCCACTCCGCCGCGGTCACCGAATGGTCGGCCCTGTTCGACACCGACGACGCCCGCACCGGCACCCGCGCCTTCGCCGCCGAGGGCCCCGACAGCGCCGTTTTCACCGGACATTGAGCGCGGTCCCGGTCGTTCGACCAGGTGGAACGGCCGGAAACAAGACCGCCCACCACGTGCTGAGGGTCTCCTATTACGCTGTCGTGTTATGACGGTTCACCCCGACGACCCCGCGCCGAACCCGCATGCCACCGAGGCCGAGGTCGAAGCAGCGCTGAAGGACACCAAGCTCGCCCAGGTCCTGTATCACGACTGGGAAGCGGAGACCTATGACGACAAGTGGTCGATCTCCTATGACGAGCGCTGTATCGCGTACGCGCGCGGCCGGTTCGACCTCGCCGTGGGCGACGCGCCGCTGCCCTACGAGCGGGCGCTCGAGCTCGGCTGCGGCACCGGCTTCTTCCTGCTGAACCTCATGCAGGGCGGCGTGGCGAAGTCGGGTTCGGTCACCGACCTCTCGCCCGGCATGGTCAAGGTGGCGCTGCGCAACGCCGAGAACCTCGGCCTGGACGTGGACGGCCGCGTCGCCGACGCCGAGACCATCCCCTACGACGACGACACCTTCGACCTGGTGTGCGGCCACGCTGTGCTGCATCACATCCCCGACGTGGAGCTGGCGCTCAAGGAGTGCCTGCGCGTGCTCAAGCCGGGCGGCCGTTTCGTCTTCGCCGGTGAACCGACCACCGTCGGCAATTTCTACGCCCGCAAGCTGGGCCAGGTCACCTGGAAGGTGACCACCGAGGTCACCAAGCTGCCGTTCCTGTCCGGCTGGCGCCGTCCACAGACCGAGCTGGACGAGTCCTCGCGCGCCGCCGCGCTCGAGGCCGTCGTCGACCTGCACACCTTCGATCCCAGCGATCTGGAGAAGATGGCGAAGTCGGCCGGTGCCGTGGACGTCAAGGCCACCACCGAGGAATTCGCCGCCGCCCTGTGGGGCTGGCCGGTGCGCACCTTCGAGGCCGCCGTGCCCGACGAGAAGCTCACCATCGGCTACCGCATGGCGCAGTACCGCGCCTGGCTGGGCCTGAGCTGGCTCGACGAGAACGTGCTGCGCAAGGTCGTGCCCCGCGAGTTCTTCTACAACGCGATGATCACCGGCGTGAAGCCGGGCGCCGCGCAGAAGTAGGTGGGGTACCGCTTCGGCCGCGACGACATCGCCTTTCTCGGCGGCGCGGCAGGTCGTGCCGCGCTGGCCGAGGTCGACCGGCTGGAGCTGACCCCCGCGACGCACCTGCGCGATATCGAGCAGGTGCGCCGCACCCACGGCGACCACACCGCCGCCCTCATCGAGACGGTGCGGTTGCGGCGCAAGGCCGCGGGGAAGCTGCCCGATTCGGCCGGGTGGTTGTTCACCGACGACGCGTTGCAGCAGGCCACGCCCGCGCTGGTCGCCCGGCATCGGGCGCAGCGGCTGGCCGGTCGCGCGGTGCATGATGTCACCTGCTCGATCGGTGCGGAACTGGCCGAATTGGCGCGGACCTGCCCGAATGTCATCGGCAGCGATCTCGACGAGATCCGCCTCGCCATCGCCGCCCACAATCTCGGTGTCGCGCCGGTGCTGGCGGCCGATCCCGGCGGGCTGCCGCACGGCCTCGCCCCTGGTTCTCCGGCCGACTCGCCGGACCCGCGCGTGTCCACCGCTGCCCGCGCCTCGGCTGGCTCCGTGCCCGGCGCCCTCGCTGCCGACGACCATCCCGATGCGGTGCCCGGCGCCGTCGCTGCCGACGACGACCCCGCGCCCGATGCCGTGTGCGGCGCCGTGTACCGCCACGGGACCATCGTGCTGGCCAGGGCCGACGCGCTCACCCCGACCTCCCGCGACACCGTGATCATCGCCGATCCGGCTCGGCGCGCCGATGGCCGCCGCACCTACGATCCGGCCAAACTCCAGCCCCCGCTGCCCGATCTCCTCGCCGCCTACGCCGGCCGCGATATCGCCGTGAAGTCCGCGCCCGGACTGGATTTCGACCGGCTCGGCTGGTCCGGAGAGATCGAGGTCGTCTCCCTCGACGGGTCGGTGCGCGAAGCGTGCCTGTGGTCGCCTGGACTGGCCGAACCGGGTGTCACCCGCCGCGCCACCGTCCTCGACTCCCGGGGCGGCGCGACCACTCTCACCGACGCCGACCCCGACGACATCCCCGACCGTGCTCCCGGCGACTGGATCATCGACCCCGACGGCGCGATCGTGCGTGCGGGCCTGGTCCGTCACTACGCCGCGAAACACGGCCTCTGGCAACTGGACCCACAGATCGCCTACCTCACCGGCGACACCGTCCCACCCGGCGTCCGCGGCTTCCACATCGAAGACCGCTTCGAACTCCGCGAGAAGACCCTCCGCCAGGAACTGTCCCGCCGCGACTGCGGCTCCCTCGAGATTCTCGTCCGCGGCATCGACCTCGACCCCGACGCCCTCCGCAAGAAGCTCAAACTCCGCGGCTCCCGCCCTTACACCCTGGTGATCACCCGCATCGGCCGCACGGGCGTCGTCTTCCTCTGCACAGCCAGCGGTGCACGTCCCTGACGACACCGCCTCACCTGTGGTCAGCGACGATCAGGTCCTCGGCGCGGCCACCCCACGCCCGACCAGCAACAGCGCTCCAGCGGCCAGCGTGGCGAGGGTGACGAACCCGCCCAGCAGCGGCCCATTCATGGCATGGTCCGGCGTCAGGCGGTCGATCATCGACCATCCGGTCACCGTGGCCGAACCGCTGAGCAGTCCGGACACGAAGACGCCAACCGTCGCGGCGGTGAGCACGGTCCGCTTGACCGCCGCCACGCCGACGACGCCGGAAGCGAGGCCGATTACCCCGCCCAGCAGGTAGAGCACCACCGCCGCCACCGCGGTTCCTCTGGACGTGAAGCCGACCGCGGGGTCGGCGAGATCGCCCAGGGACAGGGACCCGGCGATGATATCGACCCACGGAGCGGTGATCGTCACGAACGCGAGTGCGCCACTCGCGATCGCGACACCTCCGCCCCACCTGGCGAGGCTCGGCTGCTCGTTCGCGCGCGCGACGAGTCCGTTCCGCGAAGCTGTGGATGGGTGCGGTGTCTGGTACCCGGAATCGGTCATCGCCTACTTCTCTCACTCGCTGATGCGCGACGAGGACCGAGTCTAGAACCGCCGCGCCCCACCGCGTCGAGGAAGCGAAGTGGTCTGTTCTCGAGCGGATCTCGCGGCCGGATCGGCGGCCTGAGCGCCGCCTCCGGTGGGCGGAGGCGGCGGCGGGGATCAGTCGACGGCGGTGGCCTCGAGTTCGATCAGCTGGCCGGGGACGGCCAGGCGGGTGACCCCGAGCATGGTGGTGGACGGGGCCGCGCCCACCGCGCCCAGGCGGGCGGCCAGGACGCCGTAGTGCTGGAAGAGCAGGTCGACGTCGGTGGTGTAGACGTTGAGACGGACGACGTTCGTCAGCGTCATCCCGGCCTCGGTGAGGACGGCTTCGACATTGTCGAGGCTCAGTGCCAGCTGGGCGGCGAGGTCGTCGGGGTGCTCGGGCTTGCCCTCGGCGTTCATGGCCGTCTGTCCCGAGCAGTACAGGGTGCGGGTCGCCCCGGTGACGAGCTCGCCCTGGTTGAACCCCAGCTCGAGCGACCAGTCCACAGGGTTGACGGCCGTACGTTGCGCTGCCACATCAGCTCCATTCGATTCGGTGACCGACGTCCCTCGACGTCGTGGGAGCAAGCCTCACAGCGAATCACGACATCTTGTGTCGTGTATTCGGTGCTAGTTTTTCCGATGTGCGCGCGGACAGATTGGTGGCGCTGGTGCTGCTGCTGCGCCGGCGCGGCAGGCTGACAGCGGCCGAGCTGGCCGCCGAACTGGAGGTGTCGACGCGCACCGTCCTGCGCGATATCGAGGCGCTGTCGACGGCCGGGGTGCCCGTCTACACCGAACGCGGCAGGCACGGCGGTTTCGCCCTGCTGCCGGGTTTCCGCACCGAACTCACCGGCCTCAACCACGACGAGGCCCTGGCCCTGCTGATCGCCGGATCACGCCGGGGCGCCCAGGCTTTCGGGCTCGGCTCGGCGCTGGCCTCGGCCATGCTCAAGGTGGTCGACGCGCTGCCCGAGAGCTATCGCGACACCGCAACCGATGTGGCCGAACGGCTGCTCATCGAACCCGAGGCGGATCTGCTCGCCCGCAGGCAGGTCGTCGAGGAGGTGCCTGTCGCGATCCTGGCCGAGATCCGGCGCGCGGTCCTGGCCGGTCACAAGCTGCGCATCCACTACGCGGCTGTCGACCAGCCGCCGCGGTGGCGCACCGTCGACCCGATCGGCCTGGTTGTCGTCCGCGACCAGGGCTACCTGCTGGCCACCCGATCCGGCGAGGACCGTACCTACCGCCTGGCCCGGGTGCATGCCGCCGAGGAACTGGCGGAACCGGCCCAGCGCCCTGCCCGCGTCGACCTGGACCGCGCCTGGCAGGACCGCAGCACCCGCTTCCGCGCCGGTGGCGCGCAGCTCACCGTCGAACTCCTGCTCGCCCCCGCGCGCCGCGAGGAACTCGTCGGCACCGCACTGGCCGTGCTCGCCGAAGAACCCACCCCCGACGGCCTGCTGCGCCTCGAGGTCGCCTTCCAGGACGCCCGGCACGCCGAATGGGCCCTGTGGCAGCTCGGCACCGCCGCCGAAGCCCTGTCCCCACCGACCCTGCGCACCGCCCTGCGCGACCGCGCCATCGCCTTCGCCACCCACTACGACACTCCGAAAGGCCCCCGATGACCGTCTGGCACGCCCCCGCCGATGTCGACTACGACAGCGCCGTCGCCGAGCAACTCACCCTGATGGAAACCTACGCCGACGGGGAGATGACCCGCGCAGACTTCCTCACCGAATGGCGGTCCGCCCGCCGCCTCGCCACCACCAACGGCGAACAGGTCGGCGAGGATTTCGCCTGGATCCTCGACGGTGTGGACTCCGAAGTCCGCGACTACCCGACCGACCCCGCCCCACCCGAAGCCGACGACCCCTCCGAGGACCCCCTGCGCGCCGAAGTCGACCAGGCCCGCATCGCCCTGGGCGGGCTCTAACCCTCGATCTTCTTCACCACCCGTTGCACCGTGAGCCAGGTGCGGGTGGTGATGTCCTTGCCGTAGGTCTTGTCCAGGCGGGCCATGAAGTCGGGGGTGGCGCCGGTGCTGTTGTCGATGACGGTGAGGAAGGCGCGGGCCTCGGCGTCGTAGCCGATGACGCGGGTGAGGGGGTCATCGGGGAAGGCGGTGGTGTCGGCCTCGCGCATCTCGTGCTTGAAGAAGGTGACGGTGAGGTAGGAGCCGCGTTCGTGGGGCAGACCCTCGAACGGGTCGCGGTCGAGCAGGGCGCGCAGGGCGGCGTGGCTGCGGACGATGGTGCCGCCGGGGATGCCCAGCTCGGTGACCAGGCCCTGCTGGATGCGATCTTCCAGGTCGGCGGGGTCGTCGGCGGTGCGGAAGACGATGTTGCCGCTGCTGAGCACCGAGGCGACCCGGTCGAAACCGAGCCCCTCGAACACCCCGCGCAACTTCTCGTTCTTCATGTTGGGGTTGGCGGGCATGATCCCCCGCAGCAGCGCCGCATAGCTCTCCACGCCGGCGACGCTACCCACGCCCACCGACAGACTCCAGCACCGTCGGCCCGTGCCGGATCAGGCCTCGGCGGCGGCGTTCTTCTTGCGCTCGATATCGGCCAGGGCGGCCAGGTAGGCGGCGCGTTCCTCGGCGGTGGCGTCCCAGGCGACCTTGCGGTTCTTGACCACCTTGGCGGGCGCGCCGACGGCGATGCTGTAGTCGGGCACGTCCCCGCGCACCACGGCGTGGGCGCCGAGCACACAGCCGCGACCCACGCGGGTGTCGCGCAGCACCGTCACCTTGGCGGCGATCCAGGTGTCCGGGCCGATGCGCACGGGGCTCTTGACGATGCCCTGGTCCTTGATGGGCAGGGTGATGTCGTCCATCTTGTGGTCGAAGTCGCAGATGTAGCACCAGTCGGCGACCAGGGTGGACTCGCCGATCTCGATGTCGAGGTAGGTGTTGACGACGTTGTCCTTGCCGAAGACCACCTTGTCGCCGATGCGCAGCGAGCCCTCGTGGCAGCGGATGGCGTTGCCGTCGCCGATGTGCACCCAGCGGCCGATCTCCATGCGGGCGAAGCCGGGGGTCGCGTGGATCTCCACATTGCGCCCGAGGAACACCATGCCGCGCAGCACGATGTGCGGGTTGGCCAGGCGGAACTTGGCCAGCCGGTAGTAGCGCACCAGGTACCACGGGGTGTAGGCGCCGTTGGTGAGCACCCAGCGCAGCGAGTCCCTGGTCAGGAATCGCGCCTGCTGCGGATCCCGGCGGCGCGATCCACGCCAGCGTGCGCTCAGCGGGGCGCCCCACATGCTCGTCACGAAGTACTCTCCCGTCGTGATCCGCCGGGCCTGCCACCCGGGGATTCGGTCATCGGGTAAACAGAGTACTTTCGTCAGCGCACACCAACAGTGCCCTACCCCGATTACCCAGGGAGATCAGCAGGTGCGAACCCGGACTCGCGTCGTTGCCTCGCTCGCTGCCGCCGGAGTGGTGGCGCTGGCCGGATGTGGCACGGATGTGGACGACATCACCGTCGGCGCCGGAAAAGGCTGGCCCGCAGTGCATCACGCGGCCGCCAATGCGGGGGCCAGCCCCCTCGACGGGGCGAAGGCGGTGGTGCTGAGGTGGTCGCGGCCGGTCGGCGGGCCCATCGCCCAGCCGTTGACCATCGGTCCCGAGGGACAGATGTTCGTCACCACGAGCACCGCCAACTGCGCGGTCTTCTCCTTCCAGATGCGCACCGGTCGCAAACGCTTCTGCAATCAGCTCGGACCCTCGACGATCCAGGCGCCGACCGTGGTCGACGGGGTGAGCAATGTCTATGTCGGTGACGACGGCGCGGTGAACTCGTTCAACTACCTGGGTCAGCCGCGCTGGCGCACGCCGGTGGCCGGGGTGCCGGTGGCGATCCAGTTCACCGGCGACAGCAAGGTGCTCACGATCACCCAGTCCGGCCAGGTCGACGTGCTGAACCGGCAGACCGGCGGTCGCGAGGTGCCGACCCTGCAACTGCTCGGCGAGCCCGACTTCCTGCAGTTCCCCGGCCTGACCAGGCCCGCCTCCGGCGACGGCCTCGACGACTGCGAGACCGGCGGCCCGCGCTGCGCGGTCGCCAACACCACCGCCGTCGACCCGTCCACCGGCCGCTTCTACGTCACCGTGTGGGAGCCCGGCAAGGCCGCCGCGTCGCTGCGCGCCCTGCGCTACGCCGACGGCAAGGTGACCCAGGACTGGAACGCGGAGATGCTCACCGGCGGCAGCGCCACCAGCCCCACCCTCTCCGCCGACGGCGACACCGTCTACGTCGGGGACAACAGCGGTCGGCTGATCGCGGTGAACGCCGAGGACGGCAGCACCCGCTGGACCCACGCGCTGGGCTGGAACCCGCGCGGCGGCATCTCCGTGGTCGGCGATCTGATCGTTCCCGCGGGCGACGACGGCCACCTGACCGCCCTGCGCGACACCGGCGAGGCCGTCGAACTCGCCTGGGAACGCAAGGATCTCGCCCTGCGCGGCACCCCCGCCCTCACCACCGGCGGCGTCGGCTACACCGTCGCCGCGATCGGCGCGGGCCTCAACCTCATCACCTTCGACACCGCCACCGGCGAAACCCTCGACTCCGATCACCTCCCCGACGCCACCGGCACCGTCAACGGCCCGTCCATCGGCCCCGAGGGCGAGGTCGTCGTGGCCACCCGCCTCGGCGAGATCTTCGCCTTCGCCCCGGAGGTCTGAGCTCAGTACGGGTTGGCCGGGGCCGACCAGCGGGCGTTCAGGTCTCCGGCGAGCTGGCGGGGGAACGAGACGCGGGCGGGATCGCCGTCGGCGGTGTAGCGCTGCTCGGGGTGGGCGGCCAGCCAGTCCAGCCAGTAGGCCGAGTCGAACGGGACCGCGCCGCGGCCCGAACGGATGCGCGGCACGCCGCCGGGGTCGATGGCGCCGTAGGGGGCGGGGGCCGGGTTCGCGCCGACCAGCATGACCGCGTCGAAGGCGTAGGACGTGCCGTCCCAGCTGCCCGCGCGGGTCAGGGCGTGGTCGCGGGGGTGGATACCCAGCGGCAGGGCCATGGTCCGGACGGTGACCGACGGCGCGGCCTGGTGCACCGCGCGCACATTCCGCGCGAACTGACGTTGCACGCCCTCGGCGTCGAGACTCGCCAGGTTCGCGTGATCGGCGGTGTGCGCGCCGATCTCGTGTCCGTGGGCGACCAGCCAGGGCAGGGCGCGCGGGTCGCCGCCGAAGGGGTCGTTGTTGACGTAGAAGGTGGCGACCGGACGGAAATCCGGGTAGCGCGTGGCGAATTCGGCGAGGATGCCCGCCGCGCTGTCGGGGGCGACCGCGCCGGTGTCGGTGAAGGCGAGTTGGCTGTCGGTGGAGTCGTCGAAGGTGAGGACCACCGGGTGGGTTCCGGCGGGCAGGTCGAGATCGCCGGAAACGTACTGCGCGGCGGTGACCGGGCGGTAGTTCTCGCGGTGGAGGCGTTCCAGCTCGTCGCGGAACTCGGCGGGGGTCTGGTCGTACTCGCCCGCCGGATGCGGGGTGATCTGGTGATACATGAGCACCGGGACCAGCCCCAGTTCGTTGGCGGCGACCGCGGCGGGATCGGGCGGTGTCGTCGTCGCGGGTGGGGGCGCGATCGGTGGCGGTGGGGGCGCTGCGGAATTCGGTGCGGTGCACGCTGTGAGTGTCGCCGCGAGCAGCAACAGAACTCGGAGTACGGTCGTCGAACCACCCGCCATCGGCGCAATGTTACGGGGCGGCGGAGGTTTTTCCGTGATCTTCGAATATCCGTCGGCACGCGCCAGGACTACGGGATAGTGGCCTGACACACGGGATCGGAAGGCGGTGTGGGCGTTGGGAATGCGGCTCGGATCGGTCACTCGACGGCGCGGGGCGACGATCGCCTGCGGTGCCGTGCTCGCGGCGGTGGTGGTGGCGCTGGTGGCCGGATTCGCCCTGAGCAGATCGGCGGGGATGCCCGCCGCCGACGCCGTGGCACCGATGCTGCAGATCGCGCCCGCCGAGCCGGGGTCCTATCGCGCGCCGGTCGTGGTGCGCGGCACCGCCTCCGACGCGCAACGGGTCTCGGTCGGTGACGTGACGGCCACGCCCGGACCCGACGGCGCCTTCGAACTCTCGGTGCCGTGGGCGCCCGCGCTCAAGGTCGTCGCGGTGGACGCGGCGGGCAACGAGAGCCGTAGCACCGTCGTCACCGCGACGACGCTGCCGCGCACGCGGGCGGTGCACGTCACCGCGCACGCCTGGTCGCACGAGGGCCTGCGCGAGGCCGTGCTCGACCTGGCCAGGCAGGGCCGCATCGACACGGTGCAACTCGACATCAAGGACGAGGACGGCGTCGTCGGCTACGACTCGCAGGTGCCGCTGGCCCGCGAATCCGGCGCGGTCGCCGCGATCTACGACGCGCCCTCGGCGCTGAAACAGCTGCACGACCTGGGCCTGCGGGTCGTCGGGCGCATCGTCGCCTTCCGCGACCCGACGGTGGCCGCGTGGGCCTGGCACCACGGGAGGCCCGACTGGGTGATCCAGAACCCCTCCGGGCAGCCCTATTCCAGCCACTACGGCCCGATCGCCTTCACCAATGTCGCCAATGACGAAGTACGCCGCTACAACATCGATCTCGCGGTCGAAGGGGCCGAGCTCGGCTTCGACGGCATCATGTACGACTACGTGCGCCGCCCCGACGGCAGCCTGTCGAGCATGCGTTTCGCCGGTCTCACCGGCACCCCCACCACCGCGGTCGCCGACTTTCTGGCCCAGAGCCGCTACCCCGTGCACAGCGCGGGCGCGCACCTGGGCGCCGCCGTCTACGGCATCGCCGCGACCCGCCCCGACCAGATCGCCCAGGACATCCCCCTGATCGCCCGCAGCGTCGACTACGTGGCCCCCATGATCTACCCCTCGCACTGGAACTCCGGCGAATACGGCGTCGCCGACCCCAACGCCCAGCCCTACGACATCGTCCTGCGCTCCCTGCGCGACTTCCAATCCGCCGTCACGGGCACCGGCGCCGCCGTCATCCCCTGGCTCCAGGACTTCAGCCTCGGCGTCACCTACTCCGACGCCGAGATCGCCGCCCAGATCGCCGCCACCCGAGACGCGGGCATAGACAGCTTCTTCCTCTGGAACGCCGCCACCCGCTACCACGGCGGCGGCATCCACCCACCCGGCGACTAGGTTCTGTCTCGAAGTGTTGACGGCGGGCTGGTAGCCCGCCCTCAACTGTGTCGCAGCCACTGATTGATCC
>NZ_JAQQFV010000006.1 GCF_029675105.1 Nocardia anocheti
CCGACCTTCACCAGATCGTCGGGGCGCCAGGTCTGGTCGTAGAAGGCGGCCTCGGTGCCGTAGAGCCGCAGGGCGACGATGAAGTGCCGCCCTGGCACGGTTTCGACGAAGGCGGCGTCGACGACGCCTTCGGGCTTGGCCGGGCCGAAGAAGATCTCGATCGAGCCGTCGTCCGCGGTGGGGATGTCGTAGTAGCCGTTGGTCGAGGGCAGCAGCTGTGCGGTCTCGGGCATGGTGCCGTCGGTGACGTTGTAGGCGGTGGTCGCCCAGAACAGCGCGGCCGGGATGTCCGGCGGCAGACGCAGTCTGTAGGTGTGGCTGCCGTCGAGGAAGTCGCCGTCGGCGTCGTGGTAGGTGAACGGGTACTTGGATCCGGCGCCGGTCGAGTGGATGTTCATGGCCGGGGCCGAGGAGTAGGCGTACTGGAAGAACCGGGCCCTGGTGTTGATGTCGAGGTAGCTCTCCTGCATCCATTCGGCCGTGCCACCGGCCCAGGCGACCTGCCAGCGGCGGTCGTCGTAGTAGTAGTTGCGATCGTCGTCGCGGCCGAGCTGGGCCAGGGCGAGGATCATCCGTGGCGCGTCGGTCAGCGCCCGTTCCAGCGCGGCCCGCTGCCAGTCCCTCGGCGCGAACGGCTCGTCCTTGACGATCCCGATCGAGGCCAGTACCCCGCGCAGTTCGGGTTCGATCGCCGACACCGGCTCGTAGTCGACGAACTCCTTCAGCTTGGTCCAGTACGCGAAGTCGGTGGGGTACATCATGTTCAGGCGGCGGCCGCTGGCATTGGGGAACCGCATGGCGGGTACGTCCTTCTCCGGCGTCCAGAGCGGAAAGATCCGCGTCCGTTCGGCCAGCGCGACCGCCACGGACGGGTCGGGCGCACCCTCGCCCTGTCCCATGACAGTGCGGAAGAACAGGAACACGTGGTATGTCGACGAGCGGACCGTGTAGTAGCCACCGGGGACATGGCCGTCATAGCCCGGCGGCAGCAGGAGATAGAGCCCACCCCGCGCCCGGTCCGGACCGATCGCGCCGACATCGGTGAGCGTGCGCTGGAAGAAATCGGTGAACATCCCGATCACGTTCGGCGGGGCGTTCACCACCAGCGGCCCGGTCTCCTTCAGGTTCAGGTAGTTCATCGCGTAGATGACATCCGCGTTGGGTGTCGGCACCCAGGTGCGGCTGTCCATCCGGTCCTTCCAGATCGGCAGGATGTGATAGCCGCGCCCGAAAGCCTCCTCGGAGCCGTCCCGCATACCGATCACGTTCAGGGCTGCCTGCATGGTCATGTACGCGTGCACCGCGCGCTGGTAGAACAGCTCCGCGCGCAGATCCTCCGCCTCCCGCCGCGGCAACCAGTTGCCCTCGTCGATCTGCCTGACCAGCGGCGACGTCGTCTCGGCCACAGCAACTCCTCTACCGGTGGAATTCCGCCCGAACCACAGCACTCGCCGGTCACCCGGCGACTCCGACGCTAACCCCACCGGCTCCACCGGGCCTCACACGTTCCGGGTGAAACCCCGGCTACTCGGCCGGGGCGATGTCGGTTTGGACGGGGGCGGCGGGGACCCATTCGCGGAGGGGTTGGACGACGGTGCCGTAGAAGGAGTCGGTGGCGGTGGTGACGCTGGTGATGAAGCTGGTGGCGGTGCCGGAGCGGCGGTTGCCCATCGGGAAAGTCTGTTCGAGGGTGAACGAGACGATGGGGGTGGTGCGACCGTCGGTGAGGGATTTGGGGTTGGCGCGGACCGTGTCGAGGTGTTCGCAGGTCTCGGTGCCGCGTTCGGCGAAGACCGCTTCGATCTGCAGCCGTCCGGGTGCTTCGGTGAGCTGTTTGGTCAGCCAGGAGACGCGGCGGGCGGCGGTGCCCTCGTCGGGGGCGGCGATGGTGGTGCGGCAGCGGATCTTGTTGGTGCGGATGTCGGCGAGGACGGTCAGGTCGCCCGCGGTGTCGGGGATGCGCAGGACCGCTTCGAAGGAACCGTCGGTGGCCAGGCGTTCGGCCACGGCGGCCGCGCGGGCGGCGGGGTCGGTGCGGAATTTGCGGGCGAGAACGTGTTTGACCTCGACGCCGAGTTCCGCCGTCAGCCGCAGGGCCAGATGCCTGCTCAGCGACACCCAGGTGTCGGCCACCGCGAGCGCCTTCTGATCGGCGGCGCGCAGCGTTCCGGCGGTGACGGCGTCGCGCACGGTCACCCAGTGCCTGCCCATGTCGACGAATTCCGCAGCGCCCGAACGCGGATGGTCGAGGAACCGCAGGAATTCACCCAGGATCCAGGTCTGGAGCGGGTCCTCGATGCCGCCGTGGGAGAGCAGCATCCTGGCCTCGTGGGCCACCTCGGCCCAGGACAGGTGGCGCAGCGCGACTTTGGTGAGCTTGCGGCGGTCGACCTGCACCGGCAGTTCGCCCGGCCCGGCCGGGATGTCATTGGACAGGCTGACCACCACGTCGTACTTTTTGCGGCGGGCGATGTCGAGGTAGCTCTCCAGCTGGTCTTTCTTGAGCTTGCCGTTGCCGGTCTTCACCTCGAGCAGCCCGGTCCACTGCTTGCTGCCCCGGCTCACCTTCAGCACGGCATCGGGGATGACCTTCGACTCGCCCGCGTCGTACTGGACCTCGATGTATCCCTCGAAAGCCCCTGCCGGAGCGCCCATCCGGGCACAGATCGCCCGGGCGAAGGGTCGCACCGCCTGCATGGTCGAGATCAGCGCCGAGGTGGTGCGCCGTTCTTGTTCCTCGCCCGCGCCCACGCCGATGACCGAGAACAACCGCGCGGGCTGCCACCCCTCCGACTCGGCCTGCCGGAACTCGATCGGCTTGGCGCGCCGCACCGGTCGCTTGGCCGTGCGGACACCGGTCGCGCGCACGGGCTTCTCGGCCACCTCGGGCCGCACCGGCTCGGCCGCCACCGGCGGCGCGTCCTCCGGCGAGGCGTCCTCGGGCGCGGGCTCGTCGTCGATGGCGACACCGAAGTCCGTCGCGAGCCCACTGAGTCCGGAATCCCAGCCCTGCCCGACGGCCCGGATCTTCCACGCGCCCTCACGCCGGTAGACCTCACCGAACACGAACGCCGACTCGGTGTCGGCATCGGCGGTCACGTACTCCGCCAGCGAATGTCCCGCCGGATCGATGACGTGCAGCGAGAGCTTGCCGAGATCACCGAAGGTTCCGCCGCCGACACTGCCCGCCAGCGCGATGGTGTGCACCGTGGCGGGCACCGTCGACAGATCGACCGAGATCCTGGCCTGCATCCCCTCCTCGGTCGCGCTGGTCCCGAGGAACCGCACCGAACCGTCGGAGGACTCGGGCTGGTTGTAGAACACGAAATCCGCGTCCGATCCCACCCGCCGGTCCGCACCGAGCAGCAGGGCAGAGGCGTCGACCTCGATCCCCGGTTCCAGCCAGCCGATCACGATGTCGACGCGGTCGACATCCTCCGGCAGCGCGATGTTCTGGCCCTTGGACAACAGCGGAAACGACACAGCTCACCCTTCGAGGCTCGGCACGACTTCACCCGCAAGGGATGCCGCCGACCCACGAACCGACCCCCTTGCCGCACACCGCGATTCAGCGACGTGCCGAAAGGTGTCGGTGCCCGCTGCCGAAGTGTTACACAGCTCACGTTTGAAACATCGGCAGTGCGAGAAGCTGGTTAGGCGATCCAGGCGAGGGCGTCGGATTCGGCGGACGTGGGGAAGACGCGGACCTCGGCGGGGAGCAGGAAGCGGAACAGGTGGAGGGCCTCGCCGAGGGCGCGGTGGTCGGTGACCAGGGCGACGCGGCCCCAGGCGCTACGGGGGACGCGGACCAGTTTCGCGTCCTGCCAGAGGGCTTCGAGGGAGTAGCGGTCGAAGTCGGGGCCCAGGACGTAGACGAGGTTGACCGGCTGTTCGTGTTCCAGGGCCGACTCGATGGCGGGGTCGAGGACGGTGGTGTAGTCCTCGGCGGTGACGGTGCCGACGGCACGGAAGCCGATGGTCGCGGCGGGGAGGTCGGGGATCGGCTGCAAGGGCATGGCAGGAGCTCCTTCGGCGGCGGGGCTGGTCACCGGTGACGGTAGGCCCGGGCCGACGCGGTGGCGTCATGCGTTGCGGGTGAAATCGATCGTGCGCCGCCGACCGGACCGGTCGGCGGGGAGCAGGCGAACTACTTGGGGTCGCGTTCGGGCAGCGGCCGCTCGACGATGTCGGGGCGGCCCAGCGAGGTGCGGACGCGGCGTTTGGCGGCCGAGTAGACCTGGGCGGTCTCGGCGGCCACCACGTCCCAGGCGAAATCGGCGGTGAGCCGTTCGCGCGCGGTGAAGGCGCGGTCCTGGGCGGTGGCGGGGTCGTCGAGGACGGCGCGGACGGCGTCGACGATGCCGTCCACGTCGGCGGGCTCGAACGACGCGCCGGTGACACCGTCGATCACGGCCTCACCGAGTCCACCGGCGGTGGAGGCGATCAGCGGCACTCCGGCGGCAGCGGCCTCGAGGGCGACGATGCCGAAGGGCTCGTAGCGACTCGGCAGCACGATCGCGTCGGCGCCGTGCAGCCAGCCCAGCAGTTCCTCGTGTCCGAGACTGCCCACGAAGTTCACCGCGCGCGCGACCCGGTGCACGCGGGCGCGTTCGCGCAGCCAGTCGAACTGGGTACCGACACCGGCGATCGTGAGCGTGGTGCCCGGATGGGCGCGGCGGATGCGCGGCAGCGCGGCGATCGCGTCCTGCACACCCTTCTCGTATTCGAGCCTGCCCACATACAGCAGCTTCGGCGGCCCGGAGCGCGGCGCGCGCGGGCGGAAGGTCCACGCGCCCACGTCGATGCCGTTGCGGATCACCGTGATCGGCGACAGCTCCGGCCCGTAGAGGCGCTCCACTTCGTCCTGCATGGAGGTCGAGCAGGTGATGAGCTGGTCGGCCTCGTTGGTGAGCCACCACTCCACCGAGTGCACCTGCTTGTTGACCCGGCCCGACACCCAGCCGCTGTGCCGACCGGCCTCGGTGGCGTGGATGGTGGCCACCAGCGGCACGTCGTAGAACTCGGCCAGCGCGATCGAGGGGTGGCCCACCAGCCAGTCGTGGGCGTGCACCACATCGGGGGTCCAGCCCTCGCCGACGCCGGGCTTGCCGAGCGCGACCCCGGCCCGGACCATGGCGTGTCCCATGGCCAGCGTCCAGGCCAGCATGTCCTCGCCGAAGTCGAAGCACGGCGGGTCCTCGGCCACCGCCACGACGAGCACGCCGTCGGCGATATAGGAGTGGGTGGGGTGGGTGACCGAGTCGGTGCCGGTGGGCCTGCGCGCGAGCACGACCACCTCGTGCCCGGCCGCGGCGAGTTCCACGGCCAGGTGATGCACATGCCGACCGAGCCCGCCGACCACGACCGGCGGGTACTCCCACGACACCATCAAAATCTTCATTGGAATCCTTCAGCGGCGGCCGAGGTGACGGCGCTCGGCAACCGCCGCGCGTCCAGACCCGGGAAGAATCCGTCGGCCGCGCTCCATCCTGCCGCGAGACGGGCCGCTTTGGCGAACTGACCGGCGCCGATCGCCTCGGCGAGTTCGCGCACGGCGTGCGCGTGCTGGTGCGCGCGGTCGCGCGCGTACCCGGCGGCGGAGTCCTTGGAGACCATGAACGCCCAGTCGCTGGAGACGGTGAGGATCGCCTCGCGCAGCAACTGGTCGGCGACCGGATCGCGCAGCGCATCCGCCCGACGGGTCTTGTCGAGGGTCTCCAGGGCCAGCCGGACGACCTCGGCGTTGAGCTCGACGAGGTCGGCGACCTGGTCGCCCGCCCACACCCGCCAGTCCTTGCCCGAACCCCACGACGAGTCGTTGAGCTGCACGGGTTCGCCCACGAAGCCGTTGGCGCGGGCGTCGGCCAGGGTGCCCACGGTGACCCCGGCCTCGGGCAGCGCGCGCAGCACCTGCTCGAGCCACTGCGGGCCCTCGTGCCACCAGTGGCCGAACAGCTCGGTGTCGAAGGCGGCCACCACGAGGGCGGGCCGACCGATCCGCGCGGACTCCTCGATCAGCCGCGCGCGCACCGTCTCGACGAAGTCGGCGACATCGCGGGTGACCGCCGTCACGGCGAGTTCGGGATCGTAAGGGGCCTTGTCAGGACCGGCCACCGTTTTGCCCGTCACGCGCGAGGGCTTGAGCCCGGTCGCGTGGTCGTAGTGGTGGAAATCGCGATACGCCGCCTGGCCCGGATAGCCCTGCTTGGGCGACCACACCCGGTAGCTCACCTGCAGATCGCGGCCGAAGGCGACCACGTCGGCCTCGCGCACCGGCCTGCCGAGGCTGGTGTCGCCGCGCAGCGAGGGCCCGTCGACCATGAAATGCGTCACACCGGCGGCGTCGTAGCCGAGCTCCATCCCGGGCGTGTAGCCGCACTCGGGCGCCCAGATACCGGTCGGGGTGGAGCCCCAGCGCAGCCGCGCGTCGGCCAGGCCCTCGGTGAGCTGGAACTGGCGCAGTCGCGCGTCGAGCAGCGGCTGGAACGGGTGGGCCAGCGGCCCGCCGAGCAGCTCGATGGCGTCGGCGTCGATCAGCGAACGCCAGACCGGCGAACCGCCGTGGCGCCAGTCGCGCTCGAACTCCGCCAGCGCCGTTGCCGCGAGCCGATGTTCGTGCCTGCCCAGCGCCACATTGCCCGCCATGGACGCCTCGTCGGCGCGCAACTGCCAGTTGCCCAGCCAGTGATGCATTCCGGCCAGGCAGTGCGGGTCGTCGAGCTGGGCGGCGAGCACCGGCGTGATGCCCAGGCTCAGCAGGTGCGAACGGCCTTCGGCGGCAAGGTTTTTCAGGACCCGGACCAGCGGCAGATACGACGCGGCCCAGGACTGGTAGAGCCATTCCTCACCGACCGGCCAGCGCCCGTGATGGGCCAGCCACGGCAGATGGGAATGCAGAACGAGGGTGAACTGACCCGGAACGGTGGTCAACGCGGTGCCTTGTCGGCGATCGCCACCAGGTCCAGGCTCGCGTCGATGTCACCCGCGCGCAGGTCGAAATCGTCCACGGTGACCGCGGCGACGTCGGCGGTGAGTTCGGCGGGCCACGGCTCACCGGCCAGCGCGCGCTCGATCTGCGCGTCGATGAACGAGCCACCGTGCTTGGCGTCCAACGCTTTCAGGCTCGCGCCGTGGTGCACGCCCAGCATCTCCGAGACGGTGAACCCGGCCTCGACGAGCAGTTCGGTGAGCTCGGCGGCGTCGAGTTCGCGGGTGTGGAAGGGGTTGAGCGGGGTGTCGCGACCGGGGGAGAAGGTGATCCGGTTCGGCGTGCTGATCAGCAGTCGACCGCCCGGGCGCAGCACGCGCAGGCACTCGCGCAGGAACTGCGCCTGGTCCCACAGATGCTCGATGACCTGGAAATTCACCACCACGTCGACGGATTCGTCCTCCAGCGGCAGTTCGGCGAGATTGCCCTGGATCATCTCCACCCGCGGGTAGCGCGCGCGCACGTGCGCGACGGCGCTCTCGTCGTAGTCCACCCCGACGACACGCGCGGCCACACCGGCGATCATGTCGGCGCCGTAGCCCTCGCCCGAGCCCGCCTCGAGCACGGTCAGTCCGGCGCAACGGTCGAGCAGGCGGGCATAGGCGATCTCGTGCCGACGGAACCAGTAGTTCTCCTCGGCGATGCCGGGCACGGTCCGCTCGCCGGTCAGGGGAAGTGGTTCATGTGTGGCGGCCGCGGGTGCGGCAGGGATCACAGCCTCGCTCATGGGTACCGACGTTACTGGTACCGCCGGTTCCCGCAGGAGTCAGGGACCTCTTGTCCACCCAGGTTACCCACGAGTAACTTAGATTGGGGTAGTGTTCCGCCCTGAGCTAGATTTCTCACACGGACGTACGGCGTGAGCTCGTGCGGCCACCACACACGTGTCCCAGAAGGAGGTCGACGAAGACCGATGCCGAACATCGTCGTACTCATCAAGCAGGTTCCCGACACCTGGTCCGAGCGCAAGCTGACCGATGGTGACTACACCCTCGATCGCGAGGCCGCCGACGCCGTGCTCGACGAGATCAACGAGCGCGCCGTCGAGGAAGCGCTGCTGATCAAGGAGGCCCAGGGCGGCGAGGTCACCGTGCTGTCCGCCGGTCCGGATCGCGCCACCGAGGCCATCCGCAAGGCGCTGTCCATGGGCGCCGACAAGGCCATCCACATCAACGACCCGGCGATCCACGGCTCCGACGCCGTGCAGACCGCGTGGGTGCTGGCCGGTGCGCTGGGCCAGGTCGAGGGTGTCGAGCTGGTCATCGCCGGTAACGAGTCCACCGACGGCCGCGCGGGTGCCATCCCGGCGATCATCGCCGAGTACCTGGGCATCCCGCAGCTGACGCACCTGCGCAAGCTCACCGTCGACGGCGACAAGATCACCGGCGAGCGCGAGACCGACGAGGGTGTCTTCAAGCTCGAGGCCAACCTCCCGGCCATCGTCTCGGTCAACGAGAAGATCAACGAGCCGCGCTTCCCGTCCTTCAAGGGCATCATGGCCGCGAAGAAGAAGGAAGTTCAGGTCTTCACCCTGGCCGATCTGGGCATCGACCCGTCGACCGTGGGCGTCGCCAACGCCGGTACCCAGGTCACCGGTGCCACCCCCAAGCCCGCGCGCACCGCTGGCGAGAAGATCGTGGACGAGGGCGAGGGCGGCAACCAGATCGCCACCTACCTCACCGGCCAGAAGATCATCTGATCCGGTCCCGTCCGAGAACTTCCTAGGAGAAAGAACAATGGCTGAAGTACTCGTGCTCGTCGAGCACGCCGACGGTGCCGTCAAGAAGGTCAGCACCGAACTCATCACCGCCGCCCGCGAGCTGGGCTCCCCGGCCGCCGTGGTCACCGGTGCCCCCGGTACCGCCGAGAAGCTGGCCGCCGCGCTGGCCGCCGCCGGTGCCGAGAAGATCTACGTCGCCGAGTCCGACGACGTCGACGGCTTCCTGGTGACCCCGAAGGTCGACGTGCTGGCCTCGCTGGTCGAGTCCGCCGGTCCGGCCGCCGTGCTCGTCGCCGCCTCCGCCGAGGGCAAGGAGGTGTCGGGCCGCCTCGCCGCGCGCATCGGCTCCGGCCTGCTCGTCGACGTCATCGGCGTCAACGGTGACGGCTCGGCCGTGCACTCCATCTTCGGTGGCGCGTTCACCGTCGACGCCAAGGCCACCGGCGACGTGCCGGTGATCTCGATCCGTCCGGGTGCCGTCGAGGCCACGCCGCAGGCCGGTGCCGGTGAGCAGGTCACCGTGGACGTGCCCGCGCAGGAAGAGGGCGTCGTCAAGGTCGTCTCGCGTGAGCCGATCGTGGGCGGCGACCGTCCGGAGCTCACCGAGGCGAGCATCGTCGTCTCCGGTGGTCGTGGTGTCGGTTCGGCCGACAACTTCGCGATCGTCGAGGCGCTGGCCGACTCGCTCGGTGCCGCCGTCGGCGCCTCGCGTGCCGCGGTCGACTCGGGCTACTACCCGGGCCAGTTCCAGGTGGGTCAGACCGGTAAGACGGTCTCGCCGCAGCTCTACATCGCCCTGGGCATCTCCGGCGCCATCCAGCACCGCGCCGGTATGCAGACCTCGAAGACCATCGTCGCGGTCAACAAGGACGAAGAGGCTCCCATCTTCGAGATCGCCGATTACGGCATCGTGGGCGACCTGTTCAACGTCGCCCCGCAGCTGACCGAGGCCGTCAAGTCCCACAAGGGCTGACCCCGGCACTGTCTCGAACGGCCCGGTTCCCTCCTGGGGAGCCGGGCCGTTCGGCGTCTCACGGCTTGCCGAGGACCATCCAGTTCTCCGGGCGCGGCAGGGGAGCGAAGCCGATCTTCTCGTAGACGCCGTGGGCGTCGTTCGTCGCCAGGGCGACGCGGGTCAGGCCGAAGGGTTCGAGGTGGTCGCGCACGGCGGTGACCAGGGCCGTGCCGACGCCCTTGCCGCGCACGCCGCGGTCGACGTAGACATCGCAGAGCCAGGCGAAGGTGGCCTGGTCGGTGACGACGCGGGCGTAGGCGACCTGGTCGCCCGACACGCTGTCGTAGACACCGAAGTTGAGCGAGGACGCGATGGCGCGGTCCTGCCGGTCGCGCGGTCTGCCCTCGGCCCAGTACGAGTCGGTGGACAGCCATCGGTGCACCTGGGCGGCGTCGAGGCGGGCGGGGTCGGTGGAGACTTCGTAACCGTCGGGGATTCCGGGGGCTGCGGTCATACCGGAATTCTTCCGGCGCGGGGCCGGTGTGTCGAGCCGGTGCGGAAGTCGGTTGACGGGGTCGGGCCGGGTCGACAGGGTGGGGGAATGTCGTTGGGGCGGTTCGGAGTGGTGCTGACCTCCGAGGTCGAGCGGAACGTGCGGACGATCTTCGGGGCCGAGGGACAGCGGTGGATCGAGGAACTGCCCGGCGTGGTGGACGGGTTGAAGCCGCGCTGGGGGCTGCGGGAATTCAGCGCGCCCTATCGCGGCGGGACGCACGCGTACGTGGCGACGGTGTTCCGGAGCGACCGGACGCTGAGGGTGCTGAAGGTGCCGATGCTCGACGAGGAGAACGTCGCCGAGGCCACGGCCCTGCACGCCTACGACGGCGACGGCGCGGTGCGGTTGCTCGAATACGATCCCGGCAGCGGTGCCATGCTGCTCGAATGCGCCGAGCCGGGAACGGCATTGCTGACCCAGCCCGGCTTCCCGAGCCTGGAAGGCAGACCCGAGAACGCCGAGAAGGTGGCCCTGGCCTGCTCGCTCTACCGGCGCCTGCGTCGGCCGCTGCCCCCGGTGCCGCCGATGTTCCCCCCGCTGCCGCTGGCCACGGACCTGATCGCCGGACTGCGTGCGCGACTCGACGACCCGGATCCGGCTCTGGCGCCGCTGATCTCGGACCGACTCCGCGAGCGCGTGGCGTCCTGGTGCGCCGAACTGGCCACCTTCGACGGCCCGGCGCTCATCGTCAACCGGGACACCCATCTCGGCAATATCGTTGCCGCCGAACGGGAACCGTGGCTGCTCATCGATCCGAAGCCCTGTCTCGGCGAGGCCGCCTTCGACGCTGGGTTCCTGCTCATGATCCAGGCGCAGTCCTGCCCGACCCGCGAACACGCGGACACCGTCGTGACCGCCACCGCCGCGGCGCTGGCCGTCGACCCCGCCCGTGCGCGCGGCTGGGCGCTGCTGCGTGCCGTCGAGGAGATGACCTGGGCGGTCGAGGACGGCGACTCCGCCATGTTGGCCCTGCACACCGCCGTCGCCTACGCCCTGGCGGACCTGCCCTTCAGCTGAACGGCCCCCGACACCGGGCCCGGTCGCTGGCTAGGCTGGACTCATGCAGTTGACGTGGGAGGGAACCGGGCGGCGCTCGATGCTGCGCGAGGATGAAGGCGTACGCCGGGATCAGCTGGCCGATGCGGCGCGGGCCGGGAAGTGGGAGACGGTCTTCGGTCTCATCGCGAGCGGAGGCCGAGTGAATTTGTCACGCCTGGGCGGTTGGTCGCGGTTCGCGCCGCTGCACCAAGCCGCGTATCAGGGGGCGCCGGAGTCGATCGTCAAGCGGCTGTTGGCCTTCGGCGCGTGGCGAACACTGCGCACCACCGACGGGGATACCGCCGCCGACATCGCCGCCGCGCGCGGTCACGACCACCTCGCGGTCCTGCTCGAACCAGAACTACTGCGCGAGGTGTCCGTGAGCACCTTGGCGCAACTCGAATGCCAGCTGCGAGCATTGATTTACAGCCGCGCCTACGACCTGTGCGCCAAGAGCCGGTTCCGTACACCCCCGGTGGGTCCGCTGCTCGAGTATCCGCAAGCGGTGCTGTGGTGCCCGATTCCGGGCATGTACGGCGGGTTCTCGATCACCTTCGACCCGGACCTCACCGACGCGCTGCTGGTCGAGAGCTGGTGTCGGGTGGTGGGCGGCTCCGGGCAGCGACATCGCGTCAGGGCCGACGGGTTCGAGCTCGTCGAGAAGGGGTTCGTCTGAGCGTGGCCCGGCGGGTAACGTCGGCCTGCGAACCGGGGGACGGAAGGAACTGATCGTGCTGGATGTGGGGGCGAGCTTCGCCGGATACCGCCTGGAACGCGTGCTCGGCCAGGGCGGTATGGGCACGGTCTATCTCGCCCAGCATCCGCGCCTGCCGCGCAGCGTGGCGCTCAAACTGCTCAACCGCGAGTTCTCCGGCGACCGGGAACTCCAGCGGCGCTTCGAGCAGGAGGCCGATGTCGTCGCGCAGTTGGATCACCCGGGCATCGTCGGGGTATTCGATCGCGGTAGCGACGACGGCTACCTGTGGATCGCCATGCAGTTCATCCGCGGCACCGACGCCGCCACCTGGGATTCGCGTGCGCACGAACCGGGTGTCACCGCGCAATTGATCGGCGAGACCGCCGCGGCGCTGGACTACGCCAACCAGCACGGCATCCTGCACCGCGACGTGAAACCGGGCAACATCCTCATCGCCGAGGCCGACCACAGCCTCCGCCAGCGCGCCGTGCTGACCGATTTCGGTATCGCCCGGGTCACCACCGCCGCCACCCAGCTCACCGCCACCGGCGCCTTCACCGCGACCATCGCCTACGCCTCGCCCGAACAGCTCTCCGGCGAGGTCGTCGACCACCGCAGCGACCAGTACTCCCTGGCCTGCACCCTGTTCGCCCTATACGCCGGGCACCCGCCGTACGCCTCGACCAACCCCGGCCAGGCGGTGATGGGCCACCTCTCCCAGCCGGTCCCACGCCTCACCGCGAGCAGGCCCGACCTGCCACCCGCGATCGACGGCATGATCGCCCGGGCCATGGCCAAGCGCCGCGACGAACGTTTCGGTAGCGCTTCGGAATTCACCGATGCGATCCGCGACGCGCTGGAAGGCGAGCACATCGCGGCACCGGTGGTCGCGTGGCCGTGGACCGATCCATCACAACCGGCACGGGGATCCGGCGAGTACGCACTGCCGCGTACCGGTGGACCGTCGTGGGCCGGTGGGGCACAGCGCGAGTCGGGCGAGCATCGGCAGCCGTGGTCCGGGGCCGTGCGGCAACACGGGTCGGGTGGGCAGCAGGTGGCCGACGGGCGCACCCGCCCCGGCTCCGGGGAGCACGCGCAGCAGCACGGCGCGGTGGCGCAGCCGTACGGGTTCGGTGCGCACGCACAACACGGGTACGCCGGTCAGGCGCCACTGTGGCCGCAACCGGAATACGGTGTGCCGGTCGGTGATCCGCGCAGGATGGCGCACGGCGCTGCGTGGCGGGCACAGCTCGGACCCGAGCCGAGCAAGACCGGGGCGATGATCGTCGGCGTGTTCACCCTGCTGGTGAGCCTCGGCATCCTGGCCTTCACGGTCTACGGTGTCACCGAGACGATGAAGGAGATCGACCGCGGCGACGACACCACCGGCTCCTTCATCGCCATCGCGATCCTGCTCGTGGTCGTCGCGTTCACCGGGGGCGGCGCCGTGCTGCTGTTGTGCGCGCGCACCGCGGGCCGGGTGATGTCGATGATGACGGCGGTGCTCATCGGCATCATCGCGCTGATCGTGGTGGTGGCGACCACGGTGCAGTCGGTGTACGTCGGTACCGTGATCAGCGGCGCGGTGTTCGTGCTCGCGGGAGCCCTGGTCGCCACCGCGGCCTCCTCGTCCACCGGCCGCTGGATCCGCTACCGCAAGGCGCTGCGCACCGGGCGCTGGTGAACCCTCACCGCCGCCGCAACGCGTCCAGCAGCGTGTTGACGATCGTGTTCTGTCGCGCCTCCTCGCGCAGGACCGCCGAGACCGGGATGCGCAGGCGGTGGTCGGTGAGGTCGAGGGTGAGCAGGCCCTTGGTGGGGCCCTCGTAGAGGATCGTCCAGGATTCGGGGCGGTTGAGCAGCTCCATGGTGGCGGTGTGGTCGGGCGGGATGGGCGGGCCGAAGGTGGGGCCGGTGGGGAGGTCGGCGAAGGCGGAGCGGATCAGGGTGTGCAGGAGGACCTGCTCCTGTTCCGGGGGGAGCAGCAGGGGATAGGGGGCCAGGTCGGCGAGGGTGACGGCGCCGCGTTCGGCCAGCGGATGACTGCTGGAGATGGCGATCACCAGGTCTTCCACCCACAGTTGCTCGACCGCCAGGCCGGGCTGGTCGACGCTGCCGCGGATCAGCGCCAGATCGCAGTCGCCGTCGGCGACGGCGTTGATCCGCTGCCGGAACGGCTTGATCACGTACTCGATCTCGGCCTCGGGATGCGCGGCGCGCGCGGCGGCGATGGCCGAGAGCGAGGGCGCGGCGAAGGACATGTTCGCGGCCAGCCGCACGCGCGGCCCGGTGGTCCGCACGGCGGCGCGGATGGCCGACTCCAGACTCAGCATCTGCTTGGCCAGGGGCAGCAGCCGCAGGGTGGCGTCGGTGGGGACCACGGCCCGGGTCGTGCGCTCGAACAACTGGGCCCCCAGATCACGTTCCAGTCTCGCGATCTGATGGCTGATCGCGGACTGCGAGATGAAGCAGCGGTTGGCCGCGCGGCTGAAACTGAGCTCCTCACACACCGCGACGAAGTAGGCCAATTGACGCAGTTCCACGAGGTAGCTCCCATTCATTAGTTATGCAGATAAGAGTGATCTCCAGTATGCGCCCAGGCAGTGGAAACATCTTCATTCCGCATCGCGTTTACTCATAGGAAAGGACTCATTACCGATCTTGGAGCGTTGTGATCATGGAACACACAGATGTCGTCATCGTCGGCTCGGGCTTCGGCGGGCTGGCCGCGGCGAAGCAGCTGGCCAAGTCACGAATCAACTACGTCCTGATCTCGAGCACGCCCGAGCACCTGTTCCAGCCGCTGCTGTACCAGGTCGCCACCGGTGTCCTGACCGCCGACGAGATCGCCCCGCCGATCAAGAACGTACTGCGTCGCGTGCCCACCGCCGACGTGCGCCTGGGCAAGGTCACCGGGATCGACGCCGACGCCGCCGTGCTCACCTATGAGACCGCCGAGGGCACCCGCCAGATCAGCTACGGCTCGCTCATCGCCGCCACCGGCGCCAGCCAGAGCTACTTCGGCCGCGACGACTTCGCCGAGAAGACCTTCTCGCTCAAGACCATCGACGACGCCCAGCGCCTGCGCGCCCAGATCGCCCGGGTCTTCGCCCAGGCCGAGAACGTCGACGAGGTGACCCGGCGCAAGCTGCTCAGCTTCGTGGTCGTCGGTGCCGGTGCGACCGGTGTCGAGGTCGCGGGCCAGATCAAGGAACTCGCCAAGCGGCACTTCCACCAGCCGGTCTCGGTGACCCTGGTCGAGGGCGCGGGCGAGGTGCTGCCGCCCTTCGGTGGCGGCCTGTCGGAGTACGCCAAGCGCTCGCTGACCGACAGCGGCGTCGAGGTGCTGCTGGGCACGTTCGTCACCGACATCGAGGAAGGCAAGGTGACCGTCCGCGACAAGGAGGGCATCGAGCGCCGCATCGCCGCGGAGACCGTGGTGTGGTCGGCGGGTGTGCAGGTCGGCGGGTTCGCGAAGCTGCTGGCCGAGGCCACCGGCGCCGAGACCGACCGCGCGGGCCGCCTGCTGATCAACCCCGACCTGACCGTCGGCGGCCACGCCGACATCTACGCCATCGGCGACATGACCTCGCTCAACGGCTACCCCGGCCAGTCGCCGGTGGCCATGCAGGAGGGCCGCCACGCCGCCGACATCATCCGTCGCAAGAAGGACGCGGGCACGCCGTTCGTCTACTGGGACAAGGGCAGCATGGCCGTGATCAGCCGCTTCAGCGCGGTGGTCAAGCTCAACGAGAAGATCAGCTTCCGCGGCACCATCGCCTGGGCCATGTGGCTGGCCGTGCACCTGCTCTACCTGGTGGGCTTCCGCAACCGTTTCGCGGCGGTGGCCTCGTGGCTGGTCGCCTTCATCGGCACCGCCCGCCCCGGCTTCGCCGACCTGCCCCCGGCCTCGGCCCCCTTCCCGGCGCCGAAGGCCGAGCGGGAACCGAAGGCCGAGCAGGCACCGAAGGCCGAGCAGGCACCGAAGGCTACGCAGGCGGATCAGGCACCGGAGGCGCCCGAGCGCGCCGAGGACGACTCGGCCCCCCGCGAGCACGTCACCGTCTGACCCGACCCCGCGATCGACCCGCCGCACCATGCGGCGGGTCGTCGTGCGTCCGGACCTGGCCGACCGGCGCCCGAACCCGTGGCGGCAGTCGTATTCGACGGCAATCCCGCAGGTCGGCGAACGTCTCGGGACCGTTCGGTGAACGGCCGGTGTGACCGAGGTCTCGTTCACCGACTCGGCATCGCGGCGACACTTCGCGGTCAGCCCGATGCCGATTCGGGCTGGCTTCATCAGCGGTATGACTATTACGTCAGTACTGTCGGCGCCCGCTCGCTCGACGGGCACAGGGGTGGAGAAGTCTCAGTACTCGCTGGTGGTGGCCTCGGACGCCGAACACCGCGAGGCCGCGCAGCGACTGCGCTATCAGGTGTTCGCCAACGAGCCGGGCTTCGTCATCCCCGACGACGGCACCGGCCGCGACGCGGACCGTTTCGACGAACACTGCGACCACCTGCTGGTGCGTGACGAGTTCACCCAGCAGTTCGTCGGCTGCTACCGCATGCTGCCGCCGGACAAGGTGACCGCCGCGGGCGGGTACTACACCGCCACCGAATTCGACCTCACCCAGCTCGACCCGACCGGACACCGGATCGTCGAGATGGGCCGGGCCTGCGTGGTGCCCGACCACCGCAACGGCTCGGTGCTCACCCTCATGTGGGCGGGCATCCTGCACTACATCCAGCTCACCGGCTACGACTGGGTGATGGGCTGCGTCTCGGTGCCCATGCGCGACACCCCGCAGGACCCGGCCGGGGTGAACGTGCGCGGCGTGCGCGACCTGCTGCTGGGGCGTCACGCCTGCGATCCGGAACGCCGCGTGCACCCGTACCGGCCGGTCGTGGTCGACGGTGTCGCCCTCGACGACCTCACCCCGCCGAGCAGGCCCAAGCTGCCGCCGCTGTTACGCGGCTACCTGCGTCTGGGCGCCGAGATCTGCGGCGAACCGGCGCACGATCCCGATTTCGCGGTCGCCGACTTCGTCGCCCTGCTCGGCATGGAAACCATCAACACCCGGTACCTGGAGCGGCTGCAGAGCGCGGCCGCCAATTTCGACGGGAAGTAACCGCCATGGTGTTCGACGCGCCGCCCGCCACCGCCTCGCATTCGTGGATGCCGTCGAGCCCCTGCGGGCCCGCCTGCATCGAGCCGATCGACGAGATCGGCACCGCCCGCACGCTGGCCCGATTGGCCGGGGTGCTCGGGCTGGTCCTGAGCTTTCCCGTGCTCACCGTGGCCACGCCCAAGGCTCGTCGTGAACACATGCAGCGCCGCTACGCCCGCACCGCGCTGCGCTGCCTGGGCCTGCGGCTGCGGATCGTCGACAACCGTCCCGCCCCCGTCGACGGGTTCGCCGCCTCGGACACCGGCGTGCTGGTGGTGGCCGGGCACATCGGCTGGGCCGACGTCCTCGCCCTGGCCGCCGTGCAGCCGGTCGGCTTCGTGGCCAGGGCCGACATGGTCGACTGGCCGGTGCTGGGCACCCTGGCCCGGCTCACCAAGGTGATCCCGATCGAGCGGGCCCGGCTGCGCGAGCTGCCCGGCGTGGTCGACCGGATCGCGCGCAGGCTCGCCGACGGCCAGCGCGTGGCGGTGTTCCCCGAGGGCACCACCTGGTGTGGTCGCGCCTACGGCTCGCTGCGGCCCGCCCTGTTCCAGGCCGCGATCGACACCGCCACCCCCGTCCAGCCGGTGCGGCTGCGCTATCTGGACCGCGACGGGCGCCCGTGCACCGTGCCCGCCTTCGTCGGCACCGACACCTTCGGCGATTCGGCCCGGCGCGTGCTGCGCGGCAAGGGTATGACCGTCGAGGTCGTGCTGGAGCCGAGGCAGTGGCCCGGTACCGATCGTCGGGAGCTGGCCCGGCGCTGCGCGGCCGCCGTGCGCGGCACCGATCCCTCACGCCACGGCCTGCTGGACACCGAGTGGATCGCCTCCGGCAGCACCCGCGTGCAGGACCCGTCGGTGGGGGAGTCGGTACCGATTCGCCGAACGGTGATGGCTACTCGCTGGTAATCAGTTATGTTCGTTTTGTACATCCCGGGGGTCGCCCACGCGGCCCCCGGGATGTGGCGTCGATGGGGCCTGTTTCGCTGAAGATGTGCTGGTCGGCGTCGATCGGGGGCGGGTCGATCGAAATGTGAAAATCCCGCGTCCGCTCGACGGCGGGCGGTCCGGTGAATGCCCTGCGTATGGCGCGTGCAACAAACTGGGCAGTCGGCTATACCCACTGATCAGCATATTCAAACGTGTGGATTGCCGCTGGACGGAAATTGATGAGATATTTGCCGTACCGTCCCGCGGGTTTTCGCCGATACCCCGGGTAGCCGAGCGTCCTGATGACGTCGCGGGCGGACGAGTGCAGGGTGAAGGGAATCGAAGACCGGTGACAGAGCAAGCTTCTGGCGTACGCCGTCCCGCCCCTCGCCGCCCCCGCCGCGCGCCGGTGTCCACCCTGCCCCGGCTGCTGCTGGCCGCCGTCGAACGCGCCCCCGACGCTCCCGCGCTGCGCTTCGCCGGGCACGACCTCACCTACACCGAACTCGACCAGCGTTCCTCCCAGCTGGCCCGGGTGCTGATCGGTCGCGGGGTCGGCCCCGGTGACCGGGTGGTGTTGGCGCTGACCCGCTCGATCGAGGCCGTCGTCGCGGTGTGGGCGGTGGCCAAGACCGGCGCCGCGTTCGTGCCCGTGGACCCTCGCTACCCGGCCGAGCGTGTCGCGCACATGCTCGCCGACTCCGGCGCCGGTTTCGGCGTGGCCACCACCACCGACGCCGCCCGGCTCGACGCCGGACTGCGCTGGCTCGCCCTGGATTCCGCCGAGTGCGCGGCCGAACTCGCCGCCACCTCGGACGCGCCGGTGCTGGCCACCGACCGCACCCGCACGCTCTACCCCGACGACATCGCCTACGTCATCTACACCTCCGGGTCCACCGGTGTGCCCAAGGGCGTGGCCGTCACCCACACCGGCCTGGCCGGGCTCTGCGCCGAACAGATCCGCCGCTTCGGCATCACCGGCACCGCCCGCACCCTGCACTTCGCCTCGCCCAGCTTCGACGCCAGCATTCTCGAACTGCTGCTGGCCATCGGCGCGAGCTCGACCATGGTGATCGTCCCGCCCGAGATCTACGGCGGCGACGAACTGGCCGAGCTGCTGCGCGCCGAGCGGGTGAGTCACGCGTTCATCACCCCGGCGGCGCTGGCCGGGGTCGACGCCTCGGCGCTGCCGGAGCTGGCGGCCATCGTCGTCGGCGGCGAGGCCTGCCCGCCGGATCTGATCGCCCGCTGGTCGGCCGGTCGCCGGTTCTACAACCTGTACGGGCCCACCGAGACCACCGTCGCGGCCTCCATCAGCGACCCGCTGACCCCCGGTGACCTGATCACCATCGGCGCCCCGATCCCCGGGATGAGCGCGCTGGTCCTCGACGCCCGGCTGCGCCCGGTCCCGGACCGGGTGCCCGGCGAGCTGTACCTGTCCGGCCCCGGCCTGGCGCGTGGCTATCACGCCCGCGCCGGGCTCACCGCCGCGCGTTTCGTCGCCGACCCGGTCACCGGCGGCCGCCTCTACCGCACCGGTGACCTGGTGAAATGGGAGCGCACCGCCGACGGTTCCACCCAGCTGGCCTTCCTCGGCCGCACCGACGCGCAGGTCAAACTGCGCGGCTTCCGCATCGAACTCGGCGAGATCGACGCCGTGCTCGCCGCCGACGACACCGTGCGCACCGCGACCACGCTGGTCCGCACCCTGCCCAGCGGCGTCGACGCCCTGGTTGCCTATGTGGTGCCCGTTCCCGGCGCCACCGTCGACACCGCCGCGCTGACCCGCCGCGCCGAGCAGCGTCTGCCCCAGCACGCCGTGCCCGCCGCCATCGTGGTCATCGAGCGGCTGCCGCTCACCCCGGTCGGCAAGCTCGACCACCGCGCCCTGCCCGAACCCGCACTCGCCGCCCGCGCCTTCGAGGCACCGCGCACCCCCACCGAGACCACCGTCGCCACGATCTTCGCCGAGTTGCTGGGCGCCGACGAGATCGGCCGCGACGACGACTTCTTCGCCCTGGGCGGCAACTCCCTGCTCGCCACCCAGCTCGCGGGCCGCCTCGGCGCGGCCACCGCCGTCCGGGTGCCCGCCCGCACCGTCTTCGAACACGGCACGGTCGCCCAGCTGGCCGCCGCCCTCGACGACCTCACCGGCGTCGCCTCGACCCGGGTCCCACTGACCCGCCGCGCGCGCGATCCGCACGTGCCGCTCTCGCTCGCCCAGCAGCGCATGTGGTTCCTGGCCCGGCTCGACCCCGGCTCCAGCGCCTACAACATCCCGGTCGCCCTGCGCCTGTCCGGCCCGCTCGACACCGCCGCGCTCGCCGCCGCCCTCGACGACGTGCTCGACCGGCACGAAGTCCTGCGCACGGTCTACCCCGAGATCGACGGTGCCGGACACCAGCGGGTGCTGCCGCTCGCCGAAGCGGGCATCGAGGTGCCGCTGACCCCGATCCAGCCCACCGAGCTGCGCGCCGCCCTGGCCCGGCTGACGACCGGCGGTTTCGACCTGTGCGCCCGGGTTCCCGTGCGCGCCGCCCTGTTCCAGCTCGACGACACCGAACACGTGCTGGCCGTGGTCGTGCACCACATCGCCACCGACGGTTTCTCCCTCGGCCCGCTCACCCGCGACCTGGTCACCGCCTACAGCGCCCGCGCCCTCGGCGCCGCGCCGACCTGGCGGCCGCTGCCGGTCCAGTACGCCGACTACACCCTGTGGCAGCGCGAAATCCTCGGTGCGGCGCAGGATTCCGGCTCGCTGCTCGCCCAGCAGCTGGACTTCTGGCGCACCGAACTCGCCGGTGCCCCCACCCTGCTGGAACTGCCCACCGACCGGTCGCGTCCGCCGGTCGCGGGCAGTCGCGGCGCCGCGCACCACTTCGTGCTCGACGCCGACCTGCATCGCGGACTGGAAGAACTCGCGCGCGAGCACAACGCGTCGCTGTTCATGGTGGTGCGGGCCGCGCTGGCGGTGCTGCTGGCCCGCGTCGCCGGAACCGACGACGTCACCGTCGGCGCGCCCGTCGCCGGACGTGGCGAGCCCGAACTCGACGACCTGGTCGGCATGTTCGTCAACACCGTCGTCCTGCGCACCCGCGTCGACGCCGCCGAGTCCTTCGCCGCCCTGCTCGACCGCGTCCGCGAGACCGACCTGGCCGCCTTCGCCCACGCCGACATCCCGTTCGAAAGCCTTGTCGCCGAACTGGATCCGCCGCGCTCGCAGGCCCACCACCCGCTGTACCAGGTGGCGCTGTCGTTCCAGAACTTCGCGGGCGCGCGGCTGGAACTGCCCGATCTGGTCGTCTCGGCCGTCGATCTCGGCGACGAGGTGGCGCCGACGGACCTGCAACTCACCGTCGTCCCGCAGCCCGAGGCCGCCGGACTGCGCTGCTCGTGGCGCTACGCCACCGACCTGTTCGACGAGTCCACCATGGCCACCCTCGGCCTGCGCCTGGCCGGACTGCTCGCGGCCGCCGTCGCCGCGCCGGGCCGCCCCGTCGGTGACCTGCCGCTGCTGGTCGAGGCCGAGCGCACCGAACCCGTGGGCGAGGTGCGGCTGGTCCCGGACGTCACCCTGCTCGACGCCTTCCGCGTCCAGGCACTGCGCGCTCCCACCGCCCCCGCGGTGACCTTCGGCCCGCTGACGCTGTCCTACGGCGAGCTGGCCGACCGGGTCAACCGGTTGGCCCGGCTGCTGGTGGCCACCGGTGTCGGCCCCGGCAGCACCGTCGGCGTGGCGATCCGACCCTCGATCGAACTGGTCGTCGCCATGTACGCGGTGTTCGCCGCGGGCGGCGCCTACGTGCCGATCGACCCGGACGCGCCCACCGAGCGTCGCGCCGACATCCTGTCCGTCGCGCGCCCGGTCTGCGTGCTGACCACCTCCGCCGACGCCGTCGAGGTCGCCGACGTACCGCTCATCGCGGTGGACCTCGTCGCGAGTTCCGGTGCGCTGTCGGCCTTCCCGGCCGCCTGGCTCACCGACGCCGACCGGCTGCGTCCGCTGCGCACCCTCGATCTGGCCTACGTGATCTTCACCTCGGGGTCGACCGGCAAGCCCAAGGGGGTCGGGGTGCCGCACGCGGCCATCGTCAACCAGGCGGCGTTCATGGTCGGCGAGTACGGCGTCGACGCCGCCGATGTGGTGCTGCAATCGATTCCGTTCACCTTCGACGCGTCCATGATCGGTTTCGCGACCCCGCTGCGGGCGGGCGCGCACATGATCGTGGCCGCCGCCCAGCGCCTCACCGATCCGGCCTATCTCGCGGAAACCATTGCCCGACACCGGGTCACCGGCACCACCATCGTCCCGTCGGTGTTGCAGATGCTGCTGGCGGCGGCCCCCGTCGACGCGTTGCGTTCGCTGCGCGCGGTGTGGGTCGGCGGTGAGGCGCTGCCGAACGCGACCGTCGAACGGTTCACCGCCGCCACCGCGGGCAGACTGCACAACCTCTACGGGCCCACCGAGGCCACCGTGTCGATCACCGGCGCCGATGTCACCGAGGTGGGCACTGGCATCGTCCCGATCGGCCACCCGCACTGGAACTCTCGCGCCTACGTCCTGGACGCACGGCTGCGGCCGGTCCCGCTGGGCACCCCCGGCGAGCTGTATCTGGCCGGTGCCCAGCTGGCGCGCGGGTACCTGGGCAGCCCGGACAAGACCACCGAGCGCTTCGTCGCCGATCCCTACGGTCCCGTCGGCGAACGCATGTACCGCACCGGTGACCTGGTGCGCAGGCTCCCGACCGGCGAACTGACCTACCTCGGTCGCACCGACGTGCAGCTCAAACTGCACGGGCTGCGCATCGAGCCGGGCGAGATCGAAGCCGCCCTGCGCACCCACCCGGCCGTGGCGGGTGCGGCGGTCGCGGTGCGCCACGAGCAGCTCGTCGGCTACGTCACCCCGGTGGCGGGCGAGCACGTCGACGTCACCGAGGTCCTCGCGGCGGTACGGAACCTGTTGCCGCCGTACATGATTCCGCACCGCCTGCTGGTGCTCGACGAGTTCCCGCTCGGCGCCACCGGCAAGCTCGACCGCAAGGCGCTGCCCACCCCGGCCCAGGAGGTCCGCGCTTACGCGGCCCCGGCCACCGACGACGAACAGGTCGTCGCCGAGGTCTTCGCGCAGATCCTCGAGCTCGACCGGGTCGGCCGCGACGACGACTTCTTCGTCCTCGGCGGCACCTCCCTCTCCGCGATCCGGGTGCGCGCCGCCCTGTCCGAGCGGCTCGCCACGGAGGTGCCGCTGCGCCTGCTGTTCAGCTATCCGCTGGTCAGCGACCTGGCGCTGGCGGTGCGCGACGAGTCCGCCGCCTCGGCCACCGGTCCCGACCCGGCCGCCGACATCGCCTTGGACCCCGCGATCGACCTCGCGGGCCGCGCCCCCGCGCGTTCCGGCGCACCGCGCACGATCCTGCTCACCGGCGCCACCGGTTTCCTGGGCAGTTTCCTGCTGCGCGAACTGCTCGCGCGCACCGACGCCACCATCCACTGCCTCGTGCGCGCCACCGACGACGTCACCGCCGTCGACCGGGTCGTGTCGACCGCCGCGAAGTACGGCATCGACATCTCCGGCGCGCGCGAGCGGCTGGTCGGCGTGCCCGGCGATCTCGGTAGGCCGGGCCTCGGCATCGATCCGGCCCGCTGGGCCGCGCTCGCCGACGGGATCGACGCGATCTATCACAACGGCGCGCTGGTCAACCATCTCGAACCGTACGGGCGGATGCGCGCGGCCAATGTCGGTGGCACCACCGAGGTGCTGCGGCTGGCCACCACCACCCGGATCAAGCCGGTGCACTACGTCTCCACGCTGTCGGTGCTGGCCGGAATCCCGCAGGACAGCGGCATTCCGGGCGGTCTGCCCGGCTACGCCATGACCAAGTGGGTGGCCGAACAGCTCGTGCACACCGCCATCGAGCGCGGCGTCCCGATCGCGGTCTACCGGCCCGGTCTCATCACCGGTGACTCGGTCAGCGGCGCGGCCCCCGCCGAAGACGCCTGGTGGACGATGCTGCGCGCCATGCTCGTGCTCGGCGTCGCCGTCGACGTGCGCGCCATCGGCGTCGAGATGGCACCCGTCGACCATGTCGCGGCGGGCATCGTCGGCCGCTCGCTGGACCCCGCCGCCCTCGGCAACACCTACCGCGCCGCCGGGTCGCAGGTCCCGCTGCAACTGGTCTACGAGGAGATCCGCCGCCGCGACTACCGTTTCGAGTTCGTCGACCCGATCGAGTTCGGCCTGACCCTCACCACCGCCGCCGAACACCCCGACGCCGACCCGATCCTGGCCAGGGCCTCGGCCCTGAGCGGCAACTACGCGGCGGTGCTGGCCAAGGCGACCCCGGCCACGGTGCTCACCTCGGTCGAGGCGGGCGCCCCGCCGGAGGTCTTCCGCGGGTTGCCGATCGACTTCCCGCCGGTCGACGCCGAGGTCATCCGCCGCTACTTCGACCACTACATCGAGACCGGCTTCTTCCCGGCGCCGGGCGGTCACCTGCAGCCCGCGTAGCCTCCCGTTGCGCCGCGGTCGTCGCGTGCGATATGAACTCGCACAGGGTGGTTCGGGCCTGCCGACCGCTCGTCGTTCTTCGTAGCAAAGGACTCGTTCGCGCCATGGCCGCACCGGTTGTCTTCACCAGCTCCTGTTCCGACGTTTCCAACGACAGCGGATTCCAGTGGACCTTCCGCTGCGACCGCTGCAACACCGTCCACACCTCCGCCTTCCAGCAGAACTACCTGTCCCGGGGACGCGGTGCCCTGCGGGTGCTGAGCAACCTGTTCGGTGATCGGGTTCCCGCCCTGCACAAGGCCTCCAGCGCCGCGGAGAGCTACTCCAGCAACTGGGGCGGGGCGGCCTCGGGGACCAAGGACAAGGCGTTCGCCAAGGCGGTCGAGGAGGTGCGCGGGGAATTCCGGCACTGCGCCGGGTGCGGATCGTGGGTCTGCGCGCGCAGCTGCTGGAACGAGCACGTGGGTCAGTGCACGCGGTGCTCGCCGCTGGTCGCCCACCAGATCGCGCGGGCCCAGGCCGACGCGCGGGGCTCGCAGATCCAGCAGGCCGCCCAGCGCCAGGACTGGTCCGCCGGGCACGATGCGAGTACCCCTGCCCGGGTATCGTGCCCGACCTGCGCGGCGCCGACCTCCGGTGGCCGCTTCTGCGCGACCTGCGGCACCGCGCTGGACCTGCGCACCCGGTGCGTGTGCGGCCACGAGTCGGTGGCCGGAGCCGCGTTCTGCTCACAGTGCGGCCGCGCCATGGGTCAGTAGTCGGTCAGCGGCGGAAGGCCCGCAGGGTGCGGTCGACCAGGGCGTCGGCGTAGTCGTCGGTGAGCGGGCCCGACCGCAGCAGCCAGCGCTGGAACAGGGGCGCGTAGAGCAGTTCGAGCAGCAGGTCGAGGTCGGCGTCCGGGTCGAGCTGACCCGCACGCTGGGCGCTGCGCAGGCGCTGCTTCTTGAGTTCGTCGACCGGGCCCGCCAGCTTCTCGCGGTACTGGGCGGCGAGTTCGGGATCGTTGATGATCTCGGTGTTGAGCGCGCGGATCGGGCGCTCGAAGGCCGGATCGGCGAACTCGGCGACGGTGGCGCGCAACACCAGTTTCAGATCGGCGGCCAGGTCACCGGTGTCGGGCAGGGCCATCTCCTGGCCGTCGGCGGCCTCGCTCAGGGCGAGGAACGCGTCGAAGATCACCGCGCCCTTGGACGACCACCACCGGTAGATGGTCTGCTTGCCGACCCCGGCCCTGGCCGCGATGGCCTCGACGGTCACCTTGCCGTAGCCGACCTCGGAGACCAGCTCACGGGTGGCGGCGAGAATGGCCTGGCGCGAGCGTTCGCTGCGCCGCGAGGTCGCCGGGGTGCGGTCGTTCGTCATGGGGGCAGACTACCACCCAAACGAGACGATACGGTTCGTTTGATGAGGCCCGTGGGAGCCGCACCGGCTCCCACGGGATCACCTCACTTCGCGTAGTCGTAGAACCCGCGACCCGACTTGCGGCCGAGGCGGCCCGCGTCGACCATCCGGCGCAGCAGGGCCGGGGGAGCGTAGTGCGGCTCGGCGAACTCGGCGTAGAGCGACTCGGCGGCGGCCAGCGCGATGTCGAGGCCCACGGTGTCGAGCAGGGTCAGCGGGCCCATCGGGTAGCCGCAGCCGCCCTTCATGGCCGCGTCGATGTCCTCGGCGGTGGCGTAGCCGGACTCGAGCATCCGGATGGCCGAGCACAGGTAGGGGATGAGCAGCGCGTTGACGATGAAGCCGGAGCGGTCACCGGCCTGCACGGTCAGCTTGCCCAGGGTGTTCTTGGCGTAGTCGGTGACGGCCGCGGCCGCCTCCGGCGCGGTCACCAGGGTGGAGATGATCTCCACCAGCGGCATCACCGGCACCGGGTTGAAGAAGTGCACGCCGACCACGCGCTCGGGACGCTCGGTGGCACCGGCCACCTTGATCACCGGGATCGAGGAGGTGTTGGTGGCCAGGATGCCCTCGGGCTTGACGATCTTGTCGAGCTTGCCGAAGATGTCGTACTTCACGGCCTCGATCTCGGGCGCGGCCTCGATCACCAGGTCGCGATCGGCGAACTCCGCGATGTCCAGGGTGACCCGCACGCGCGCGAGCACGGCGTCGGCCGCGTCCTGGGTGATCTTGCCCTTGGTCACGCCCCGGCCGATCGAGGCGGCGATGCGCTGCTCGGCGGCCTCGGCGAACTCCGGCTTGGTCTCGAGCACCAGGACCTCGCTACCCGCCTTGGCACAGACCTCCGCGATTCCGGCACCCATGGTGCCGCCACCGATCACACCGATCAACTTCACTGCTGTCACTCCCACTATCGCGTTTGTCCGTAGATAACGGAATCATTTCATGGCCCACCGCCAGCGGATCGATCCGGCGGTGGCGACGAAATTCACATCTCGCCGTCACCAGGGGTGCTCCGGTCGGTGACACGGGGGCGTCGGCGGGTTGCGAGCCGATAACAGTACTTAGTGAAGGTAACGATTCTGCCGGGGCGGTAACCGTCGCCGCAGCCCGGGCGAACTGGCATGAACAGCAACGATTCCTGGGGAGGACATCATGCGGCACAACCCCTTTCAGCACTCGACCCGGCAAATCGGGATCGGCGCCTGCGCCGTCTCGATCGTGGCGGCCGGACTGCTTCCGCTCTCGGCTGGATCGGCCGCGGCCCAGTCCGGCTGGCCGATCTGCGCGGTGACCAGCGCGCCGCGCACCCTGGCCGCCGGTTCGGCGATCGACGACCGATACCACAGCGACCCGGCCCTGCGCGATCTGCTCGGCGCCCCCACCGGCCCCGAACGCGAAAGCGAGGAGGGCGGGGTGTTCCTGCGCGACTACGCCGGACCGCCCGGATGGCCCGGCATCCTGTACTCGCGCGCCGACACCGGCGTGCACGAGGTACACGGCCTGATCAAGGAGACGATGTGGAACGCGGGCGGTCACCGCGCGACCGGCGTCCCGATCACCGACGAGTGCCCCACCGCCGAATTCGGTGGCCGCTACAACCACTTCAGCCGGGGCGGCACCACTCCGGAGTCCTCGATCTACTGGCGTCCCGGCGAACCCGCCCACTGGGTGCACGACTACGGCCAGAACGGCTACGGCATCCACCGCAAGTGGGCCGAATCCGGCTGGGAGAACGGCCGTTACGGCTGGCCCACCACCAACACCATTAGCCTGGACAACGGCGCCTACACCCACTTCACCGGCGACGACCAGCAGGGCGCCTCGATCTACTGGAGCCCCGACACCGGCCCCCACGGCGTCAACGGCCGCATCCGCGACCGCTGGGCCTCCCTCGGCTGGGAACGCTCCTACCTCGGCTACCCCACCACCGACGAATACGACATCCCCGGCGGCAAACGCTCCGACTTCACCGGCGGCTGCATCACCTGGGACCGAGCGACCGGCACAGTCGCCGACTCACCGACCTGCTGAACGCGGTTTCTAGCGGGGGCGTAGGCCGCGTAGGGCGAGGTCGGCGACGTCGTCGGCGAAGGATTCGTCGTGGGGGCCGGGGGAGATGAGGAGGCGGTAGTAGAGCTGGCCGTAGACGAGTTCGATGACGCGGGACGGGTCGATGTCGGGGGCGATGTGGCCCTGGTCCTGGGCGCGGCGGATCCAGGTGGTGACGCGCTCGCGGGCGGGGTCGATGAGGCGGCGGCGGAGTTCGGCGGCGAGGTCGGGGTCGTGTTGGGCTTCGCCGACCAGCCAGGCCAGGACGGGGAGCCAGTCGCCGACGGCGTGGACCCAGGTGTGGGTGATCAGATCCCGTAGGGCGGTGGCGAAGTCGCCGTCCGGCGGTGCGTCGAAGCTCTTGGACTGCTGGCCCTCGACCCGCTGGGCCAGCGCGTCCAGGACGACCGCCCCCTTGGACGGCCACCAGCGGTAGATGGTGCGTTTGCCGACACCGGCGCGCTCGGCGATCCCTTCGATGCTGACCTTGGCCAGGCCGCCTTCCGCGGCCATGGCCAGTGCCGCGTCGAGGATCCGGGCGGTCGACTCCGGATTGCGCAGGGCGGGGTTGGGCGGGCGCGACGGACTCATGCCACCTCACTTTCTCGTCACGACACCCTAGCCCAGTCGGGAGACGATCCGGTTCGTGTTGACAGCGGACCACCGGTCGGTATCGTTAGGGAGCCGATACGGTCCGTATCCCGATACGGTCCGTATCGGATCTCAGCTCATCTTCGGAAGGCACCCCCATGCGCAATACGCTCTACGACTACAGCCCGATCGTCGACCGCCCCGCCATCACCTGGCCCGGCGGGGCGCGGGTGGCGTTCTACGTCGGCCTCAATGTCGAGCACTTCGTCCTCGGCAAGCCGTCGACCAGCATCAACCCGGGCACCGCGGACCTCGTCCCCGATCCGCTGAACCACGGCTGGCGCGACTACGGCCCGCGAGTGGGGATCTGGCGGATGATCGAGGCGTTCGACCGCCACGGCGTGCGCCCGAGTGTGCTGCTCAATTCCGATGTCGCCGAGAACTATCCGCAGATCATCGCGGCGGGCAAGGCTCGCGACTGGGCCTGGCTGGCGCACGGCAAGAACAACTCCACGGTGCAGACCGAGGTCGAGGCGCACGAACGCGCGTACCTCACCGAGGTCGTCGAGACCATCGAGAAGGCGACCGGTCGGCGGCCGCGCGGCTGGATGGGCCCCGCGCTGAGCGAGACCTTTCAAACTCCCGCGCTGCTGGCCGAACTCGGCCTGGACTACGTGCTGGACTGGACCGGCGACGACCAGCCGTTCCCCCTGAACGTGCCCGGCATGCTGAGCCTGCCCTACACCGTCGAGCTCAACGACCTGGGCCTGTTCACCGCGCACTCCATCAGCGGCCCCGACTTCGTCCAGATCGTCAAAGACCAGCTCGACCAGCTCCACGCCGACTCCGAGCACAGCGGCCGCGTCCTGTCCCTGGCCCTGCACCCCTTCGTCACCGGCCAGGCCTTCCGTCTCAAGTGCCTCGACCAGGCTCTGGAATACGTCGTCAACCACCCCGGTGTCTGGAACACCACCGCCGACGACATCGCCACCCACTTCGCCACCGCGACATAGCGATTACCGATTAGTGCGCGCGCCGCCGTCATGGGATCGTGACGGCATGACGGAGCAGTACATGTCGGCGGTGCCCAGCGATCCGGAGAACAAGTGGGTGCGGCGGTGCGTGATCGCCGCGATGGTGCTGGGCGGTCTCTATGTCGGCGCACTGGTCAGGCTGATCGTCAGTGCCGATTGGAACGACGTGGTGGCGACGCGGATGTTCGGCCTGAGCGTGGTGGGGTCGGGGGCGCTGTACCTGCTCGCGTCGGCCACCTCGGGGTCTGTGGCGATCTCGCGGGAATCTCGGTGGTCGCCCCGGTCGATGCCGAAGGTTGCGGGCGCCGTTGTCATCATCGCGCTGGTGGTCGGTGGAATCGCCCGGTGGATAGTCTCCGGTGATCTGGGCGACCCCCTGGCGAAACTGCTTGTGCAGACCGGAGCGATCGCAGGCATCCTGCTCTCGATCCTCGGCTGGCTGCCGCGCCGCGAGGCGCGGGACTGAACACCGCACCACACTGACCTCTCGACCCGGCGCGAGGGTGCGATCACCCCTCCGCTAATGTACGTTTGTACATGTACAGACGTACATCAGGAGGACGAGATGCCCACCGCACCCCGACGCCGCGACCCCGAACGTCGACGCCGCGAGATCATCGACGCCGCCGTCGCGATCGTGCTCGAGGAAGGCTCCGGCGCGGTCACCCACCGCAAGGTCGCCGCCCGCGCCGAGGTCCCGCTGGGTTCGACCACCCAGTACTTCGCCACCCTCGACGACCTGCGCGCCGCCGCGCTTGACCGCCTCGTCCGCGAGATCGACGTCTGGCTCGACGCACTGGTGGCCGCCTTCGACCGCGACGGCGCCACCCCGGCGACCTTCGCCGCGCAACTGCACCTCTACCTCAGCGACACCCACCTCATCGAGGCCACCCACGCCCTGACCAGCTCCTACCTCACCCCGGACGAGGAGCACGCGGCGAGCAGACAGTGGACGATCCGCTTCATCGAGATGCTCGAGCGATACACCTCACCCGCCGCGGCACGAGCCGTCGCCGCGATGTCCGACGGCCTGACACTGCACGCCGCCGTGCTCACCGAGACCCCCGACCTCGATGCGCTCACCCGCGCGGTCACGGCCCTGTGGAATCTGGAGACCGCATGATCGACACGACGACCCCACCCGCCCTGTCGTTCGCGCGCCGATGGGCCGCCGCGGCCGTGCTCTCGCTGAGCCTGCTCGTGATCACCATCGACCTCACGATCCTCAATATCGCCCTACCCGACCTGGCCGCCGACCTGCGCCCCTCGGCGACCGAACAGCTGTGGATCGTCGACGCCTACTCCCTCGTCCTCGCGGGCCTGCTGGTGTCGACCAGCTCCCTGGGCGACCGGTTCGGACGCAAACGCATGCTGCTGCTGGGCTATTCGGTGTTCGGCGTCGCCTCGCTGCTGGTCCTGTGGGCCGACACCGCACCCCAGGTGATCGCCCTGCGCGCGCTGCTCGGTGTCGGCGGCGCGATGATCATGCCCACCACCCTGACCATGCTGCGCGTGGTCTTCACCGACCCCGCCGAACGCGCCAAGGCGCTCGGTCTCTGGGCCGCGGTCTCCGGTGTCGGCGCCGCTCTGGGCCCCATCGTGGGAGGTGTTCTGCTGGAGACGTTCTCGTGGCGGGCGGCCCTGCTGGTGAATGTGCCGATCATGGTGATCGTGCTGGTGGCCGGGTTCCTGGTGCTCCCCGAATCGACGGTGCCGAATCCGGGGTGCTGGGATTTCGTGGGCGCGGGCCTGTCGATCGCGGGCATGGTGGCGCTGATCTGGTCGATCAAGCGGTTCGCCAAGGACCAGACCTTGCTGTCCGGTCCCGCGATCCTCGTGCTGATGGTCGCCGCCGCCGCGCTGGGCCTGTTCGTGTGGCGCTGCCTGCGCCGACCCGACCCGCTGCTCGACATCCGCCTGTTCCGGCGGCGCCAGTTCAGCGCGGGCATCGTCGCCGCCATCAGCTCGGTGCTCGGCATGGCCGCCGCGCTGCTGCTGCTCGCGCAGTGGATGCAGCTGGTCGAGGGCTATCGGCCGATGGAGACCGGCGTCCGACTGCTCCCGCTGGCGATCGCCGCCACCCTCGCCTCGATGATCGCGCCCTGGCTCGCGACGAAACTGGGCGCGCGCGTCGTTCTGGCGGGCGGAATCGCTGTCGCCGGAATCGGCATGCTGCTCATCGGCGTGCCCGAGGACCTCACCTACGGCACGATCCTGCCCCCGCTGCTGCTCGTCGGCGCCGGTTTGGGCGCGCTGGCGATCGCCACCGCCATGATCATGTCCGGCACGCCCGAGGACAAGGCGGGCAACGCCGCCGCGATCGAGGAAACCTCCTATGACCTGGGCAATGTGCTCGGCGTCGCCATCCTCGGCAGCGTCGCCGCACTCCTCTACACATCGAACGCCGGTTTCGATCGGATACCCGGTGTCGACCGCGCCCTGGCCGACGCGGCGGACGAGTCGCTCGGCGCCGCGATGGCCATCGCCCACGAGGCCCAGCTGCCCGCACTGGCTCAGCACGCCGCCGCGGCCTTCACCCAATCGCTGCAGACCACCGGCGTCGTGGGCGGTGTCCTGCTCCTGATCGGCGCCGCCGCCGTCTACGCGCTGACTCCCCGCGGCACCGACATCACCGTGCAGGCGCACTGAGACCCGCGCGACGGTTCCGGCCGACGGTGCTCGGCCGGAACCGTGGGCGTCAGGCGGTGACGGCGGCGGTGACCTCGCGGGTCAGGCGCGAGGACCACGGGCACCAGAAGCAGCCGGGCAGGAACGCGCCACACGCCTCGTCGAGGTGGTCCTCGAGGTAGTCGATGCTCGAATCACAGACCTCGATCGCCATGGTGAAGAAGGAGATCGTGTCGGGATCGAGGTGGAAGCTCCAGTTCGGGTTGTAGCTCTTCGTAGACTTGCGGACGCGCCCCATGACATGGATGGACATGGTCTCGTCACCGGACAGGATCCGCCGCGCCTCCGCGATGCGCTGCTCGTTGTTGAGTTCGAAGACGAACTCTTTGCCGGTGTGATCGGTCAATGCGAAGTGCGCCATGACAATTCCCCTTATCGATGTTGTCGAACCAGTGGGTGTCGAGCGTGTTGCGGGCACGAGTGTATCGGCGAGCGCGGGCACGCAGCGCCGGTTCGTCTCGAGATGCACTGTCAGACAAGAGTTTTGGGACTCGGGTTGGTTTCTCGGGATGAAAACCGAACGCGGGCGCGGCTATCGCGGGGCGGTCGCTACCAGTTCGCCGGTGACCCGACCGCGCCGTGTGCTCTTCGCGGCGACGACGAGTTCGCGAACGGCGATGGCGCCGCGCGCGACGGAGGCGGCGATCCGTCCGTCCGGATCGATCAGCACCCCCGAGGGCGTGCCACGGACCCGGTAGCGCAGGGCGGCTTCGTTGCCCTGCTGGACCAGCACCGGAATCCCGTCGATGCCCTGTGCGCGCGCCCATTCGGCGTGCTCGGCGAGGTCGCCGTTGCCGACCAGGACGATGGTCACCAGTTCCGCGTTGCGCGACTGCCAGCGCGGCAGTTCGCGCGCCAGCGCCGCGCACATCTCGCACCCGGGATGCACGAAGACCAACAACAGCGCCTTCCCGTCCGACAGCAGCGACCCCAGGTCGACGCGATCGTCCTCGGTCGTGCGCAACTCGAACTCGGGCGCGACCGCCCCCACGGGCAGGCCCTCACCGCCGAGGGTCGAGAGTGCCTGCGCGTCGACCCGTCGTCGGAGTTCGCCCAGCTCACCGAATATCCGCACCAGTGCCGCGCCCAAGACGGTGATCAGCACCAGGCCGACCGCCGCGTCCACCGGCAACCCGGCCGGGGCTTGCGGACGGCTCAGCGAGCCGACGACGACGAGGACCGCCAACACCATCAGCAGCCCGTTGCGGACCACCGTCGCCCACCCGATCGGTGCCGCGCCCACCGCGCCGAAGCAGGCGCAGTCCGGCCGCTCCCCGCGCCGCAGCAACCGCAGGATCGCCAGGGTGAACCCGCCGAGAAGCACCACCGCGACAACCCCGGCCGCCCCCGCCGTCCAAGGCGGTAGCAACGCCAGCGCCACCAGCGCCTCGAGGATCGGTAGCCCGATCGCCACCCCGGGAACCAGCCGCAGCGGAACGCCGAATTCGGCCACCGACTTCCTGGCCTCCGGCCGATCTCGAAACTTTCCCCACGCCGCCAGCCCGAAGACCGCGGCCAGTACCAATCGCGAACCCCACACTCCGTATTCGATCAGCATGGCCGCACGATCTCACAGTCCTCCACGCGCGGAAGCGGTTTCGAGCCTCAGGCCCACCGAGCTCCGCCGAGGGAGACCCGCGCGCCCGACGACCCGGGCCCGCTGTGCGCCGGGATCGCGTACCTGTCCCGCGCGGTCGCGTCGACGGCCGGTCGGGGGTCGGCGGCCACCCGAGGTCGGGCGCGATGCCGGGCCACCACCAGCAGCGCCACCGCGGTGACGATCGCGATGACGATCGCGGCCACCGCCAACACCAGCGACGCGGCCACCGCCGTGCCGCCGCGCACCGCGCCACTGCGATACATGAGCACCCCGGCGATCACCGGACCGGCCAGCCCGCCCGCCGCCGCGAGGAGGACGAGGGCGCCGGTGACGAGTTCCACCACCGGTAACGGACACCGCGCCGGGACGCGAACGACATGACGGCTTACTTTCGGCGAATCGTGTCCACTCTTGCTCGCGACCACGGATGCCCCTTCCGTTTCCCTGCGCTTTTTCTGCATTCGAACCGGAGATCTGCACCGTATGTCACGGTCCGCCCCGAACACGAGAATGAGTCCGAAAGGATGCGGAGACTGTCATCAGCAACCGATCGGCGACATTTCCGGCGGGCCGGGACAGGGTCGCGCCGGACGTGGTATCGATCAGCGGCGGGTGTGCCTGGCGTAAGCCTCGTCGAACAGCTCCCAGCCGTCCCGGCGGCCGACCGCGCGGGCCTCGGCGAGCCAGCCCGCGTCGACGGCCGCGTCGAGGAAGGCCCGGACCACGCCGGGCATGTTCAGGTTCAGCCACTGATCACCGCTGTGGATGTACCCGGGCGCCGACATCCCGCCGTCGGGGATGCCACGCTGCCCGCCTGGACGGAAGACCAGCGTCAGCCCCGCCGCCGACCCCCGTGGCCGCAGCCGCAGGAATTCCTCGCAGCCGTCCAGATGACGGTGACCGGTCGCCCAGAAGTACTGCTGCTCACCGACCGCGAGCACTCGGCGGCGCTGTTTCGTCACCGCGCGATGCTAGTGCCCGGTCCCCGAATCGGGCTATCGGATTGTCAGAGGCGGCCGCGCAGGGTGGGCAGACCGGGCCCGGTGAGCTCGTCGCAGTAGGTGGCTCGCCCGGCCATGGCCATGGTCAGAGCGAGGGTCGGTCCGGTGACCAGGGCGCCGCTTCCCGCGGCGAAGGGCCCGTCCGTCGCTTCCAGCCGGAGACCTTCGATCGCGGTACGGCTGGAAACGGTGAAGTCACGGCTCGCGTAGAACCGGGCGACCTCGGTGACGGCCGCGACCGAGGGCACCCGCGTCAAGCCCAGCGGCGAGCGGATGTCCTGGGCATGCACGACCACCTCACCGAGCCAGGCCGCCGTGGGCCCGAACGTCGACGTGGTGCTGCCGACGATCGCCCGGAACCCCGCCAGCGTCTCCGCCGGAGTCGCGCCACGATGCTCGGCCAATCGTCGGGCGTTGTGCACATCGAAGTCGAACCGAGCACCCACGACACTCGTCAACCAGCGAAAACGCCCGACACTCGCCGCCGCCGTGAGGTGGGCGAGCACCTCCTCCACCGTCCACCGCCCACACAGCGACTGCCGCCCCCACCCCGCGTCGTCCACCTCGGCGAGATCATCCGCCAACGCCGCACGTTCGGCATGCGCCATCGCCCACAACTCGTCACGAGAATTCGCCACCAGAGAAACCTCCCAACTCGGCACCGCTCACCCTGCCCGACAGAACAGCGGCGGTTTGTCGTCCACCTGTGCAGACGAAGGACATCGGCCGAACTCATCGCCGACCAGCTCCGCCGAGCTCTTCCTATGCCCCGTGCCTGACTTCTGGACCCCATACCTCCCGGCGTCGATGGCGTCCGAACTGAGACCGAAACGGATGTCGACATCTACGAATAGTCTTGGGGTCGAGGAGATATCCGTGCAGAAGGGGATCCGATGTCGTACTGGTGGACGGGTAATCGCGACGAGTGCGGTTGGATGGAGATTCGACAGGTTGGTGAGGGTCTTGGGCGATACCTCGAATCCTCTGATCAAAGGACGAACGGGCACAGGGATCCGTGGTACGAGTTGGTCTCTTCCGTGCGGGCGGGTGAAACCGTTTACCATTATTACGTGCCAGAGCGGCGATTCGTCGGCCGGTCGGTAGCGGCATCCGACTGCGTGCATGACGTGAGTTCGAACTCGTACAACGTCGAACTCACTGGTTTCACCCCACTGGGCGGTGACGTCGACCTAGCGAAGATCCGTTCGAAGGCGGACGCCCTCTACCAGGCCCGAGACGCGCTGGAAGCGGTCTATCAGGATCAGTCGCTGTACCTCCCGTTCCAGTTCAAGCGGGACCGAACCCTGTTTGCTCCTATGTCGAAATACTTCGCCAAGTTGCCCCGGTCGTTCATCGAGATTCTGTTCGATGACCAGGAAGCGGCAGTGCCACTTCCGAAGTCGCGTGGTGTCTCACGTTCTCCAGGACCAGGTCGGTGGGGGTTCCTGCAACCATTCGAGGCCAAAGCGGACACTGATTACGTCAGCGACGTCGTGGGCGGGCAAGAGAAGCGGACACGAACTCATGAAACGCTGGTGAACAGCTTCGCCATCTGGCTCGAAGCTCGCGGCCGTGTGCCCCTGCGTAACGCCGCGATCGATCTCGCTACCGAAGAACCGACAGCAGTGATCGAAGCCAAGACGGTGGATGGGCATCCGAAAGACGCGATTCGCGCAGCCGTCGGCCAACTCTACGAGTACCGATACTTCCAGGTGGTACCCGATGACGCGGGGCTGATCTTCCTCGCGGACGAGGCCATACACCCCGATTGGTGCGCCTACCTCGAGGAAGACCGAGGGATCGGGATCGCATGGCCAGACGGTCAGCGATTCCATCTGAGCGACCTGGCGCGAGAGTACCTCGCTCTGTAGCTAGACCATCCTGAGTCGCGGATACGTGCGTCAGGTGGCACAGGGAACCTGGACTGGGCGGCGGCGTGAGATCGTGGACGCCGTCGTCGCGATCGTACTCGCTGGTGCTGGCGGGCCTGCTCGTCTCGACCAGCTCGCTGCGACCGCTTCGGCCGCACACGCATGCTGCTGCTGGGCTATACGGACTTCGGGATCGCCTCGCTGCTGGTTCTGTGGGCCGACGCCGCGTCCCAGGTGATCGCGCTGCGCGCCCTGCTGGGTATCGGCGGCGCGATGATCATGCCCACCACACTGACGATGCTGCGGGTGGTCTTCACCGACCCCGCCGAACGCGCGAAGGTCTCCGGCGCCGCCCTCGACCCCATCGTAGGAGGCGTACTGCTGGAGGCGTTCTCGTGGCGCGCGGCGCTGCTGGTGAATGTGCCGATCATGGTGATCGTGCTGGTCGCCGGGTTCCTGGTGCTCCCCGAATCGAAGATCCCGAACCCGGGGCGCTGGGACTACCTGGGCGCGGGCCTTTCGATCGCGGGCATGGTGGCGCTGGTCTGGTCGATCAAGCGCTTCGCCAAGGACCAGTCGCCGCTGTCCGGTCCCGCGCTCGTCGTGCTGGCGATCGCCGTCGCGGCGCTGGGCATGCTCGTGTGGCGCTCGCTGCGCAGGCCCAATCCGCTGCTCGACGTGCAGCTTGTTCCGGCGCCGCCAGTTCAGCGAGGGCATCGTCGCCGCCATCAGCTCGCTGCTGGCCATGGCCGCCGCGCTGCTGCTGATCACCCAGTGAATGCAGCTGGTCGAGGGCTATCAGCCGATCAAGACCAGCCTGCGGCTGTTACCGCTGGCGGTCGGTGCCACCCTCGCCTCGATGCTCGCGCCCTGGCTCGCGCAGAAACTGGGCGCGTGCCTCGTCCTCGCGGGCGGTATCGCCGTGCCCGGAATCGGCATCCTGCTACTCGCCGGTGCCACCGCGGTCTACGCGCTGACCCCGCGCGACACCGACATCACCGTGCAGGCGCACCACTGATCCGCGACCAGAACTGGACAGTTCTGTACGGTTTTGCCGTAGCCTGGTGCTATGACAACGATCAAGGCGGAAGAGACGCGGCTTCCTCGCCGGGCGAAGGAAGCCGTGGATCGGCATGAGCGGGTGGTGGTGCTGAGTCATGACCGTCCCGCCTTCGTCATCGTCCATCCCGACGAGTACCCGGAGACGGGCCGCCGTCGGGGTCGTTCCATGGGGGAGGCGTTACGGCTGCTCACGTCGGCGGCGACGCCCGACCCCGAGTTCGGCGACGACCTGGAAGCCGTGCGTGACGCGGTGGGCCCGCTGCCGGAGGACCCGTGGGCACACTGATCGACACGTCGGTCTTCATCGATCTCGAGCGGGCGTACACGCGCCGCGGCGGGTCCGATTTCGACAAGGTCGCGCACGAGCTGGCAGTGCAGATCGGGTTCGACGAGGCGGTGGCGATGTCGTCGGTGACCGCATCCGAGCTCCTGCACGGTGTGCATCGCGCCAAACCCGAATTTCGCGCTCGGCGTGAGGCTTTCGTGGAAACGGCGATCGCGGCATTTCCGCCGCAGCCCTTCGATCTGCTCGCCGCCCGAATTCACGCAGGCGTGTGGGCCGACCTCACCGATCGAGGTCAGGAGATCGGCGCCCACGATGTCCTCATCGCCGCGACCGCGATGAGTATCGGCTGGCAGGTCGCCACCGCGAACACGCGCCACTTCGAGCGCATCCTGGGGCTCACTGTGTGCCCGGTGCGATTCGGCTGAACCAGATCCCGGTCTGTACAACGGCAGAACACGCCGATTCGATCTGTCTGCGTTCAAGGCTGGCGATGTTCAGGGACCTCGTGGCAGGGTACTCGACTGTGAGCCGCACCGGAGTTCTGTTCGACCTCGATGGACTGCTCGTCGAAACCGAATCGAAGTGGTCGATCGTGGAACGCAGCTTCTACACGGACCGAGGTTTGGAATTCACCGCCACCCACAAGAAGAATCTGATCGGAAAGACGCTCAAGGCAGTGGTTTCCACGATCGGCGAGGACGTCGGTCGCACGGATTATGACATCCTGCACCGTCAGTTCGTCGCGCGGTTGCTCGCGGAGTTCGACGGTGTCGAACTCCTGCCAGGGGCCGCCGAGACGCTGCGCTGGGCGAACTCATTGCACCTGACGGCCGTGGTGACTAATTCGCCGGCGGCGATCATCGGGCCTTCGCTGTCGGCGCTGCGTCGGGACGGGGTGATGCCTGAACTCGTTATCACCGCAGACGATGTCGTCGAGGGGAAGCCCCAGCCGGACAGCTACAACCTCGCGTTGTCTCGGCTGGGGCTGTCGCCGGATCGGGCGATCGCCCTCGAGGACTCAGTCACCGGGATCGCCGCGGCGCGGGCGGCAGGCCTGCGGGTACTCGGAGTCTCCCACGACCGTGCGATCGAAGCCCGCGCAGATTGGTACAGCGAGGTGCTGTCTCCGGAGTTGGTCAGGAAGTGCATCGAGGCTGCCGCGCTCAGCGGGACCGGTCTGCGCTCACCTAGCGGGCCCGATGAGGTCGGGCCCGGCGAGTCGACGCAGAGCAGGCGATGAGGGTCGGCTAGTGCCTGGCGAGGGTGGCGGCGCCCGCGAAACTGGCCTGGCTGCCGAGTTCGGCTTCGATGTGCAGGAGGCGGTTGTACTTCGCGGTGCGGTCCGCACGTGACAACGATCCCGTCATGCGTGCCACCCCCGAGCTGACGCATCCGCAACCGCGACACGAAGACCTCGCGCGGATTGATCACGGTCACCGTCACGACGGCCCGCTGGGTCAGGCGGTTGGCGCCATGACACCGGCGTAACCGCCACCGACCACGGCGTGCTTGTCGGTACTCACGTCCTGTCTCCTTCGCTCGGTGGGAGTTGGACATAAGACGCCGGGCATCCGCGATCTGTGACACCCGGTGAGCCAGGTCACCTGAACCAGTCAGGAGGGTGGAACGTGGGCGCGCAGGTAGTCGGCGGTCGGCTGGTCGGCGGGCAGGAACGCCTAGAGATGGAGCTCGGACAGGGTGATGTCGGTGGCGGTCGCGAAGCTGGTCAGGGTCGTGATCAGGCGGAGTTCGCCCTCCTCGGTGCGCACCCGGAGGGGAACGGCGAAGCCGACATGATCGGGACCGGGATCGACCGGTGGCAGGTAGGACTCCAGCTCGTCGGCGAAGGTGTCCAGGTCAGGGTCCGGGCTGCGCGTCGCGATCGTGCGCAGACTGCCGGTGATATGACGACCCCATTCGGGCAGGTTCGCTACCCGCCGGGCCAGGCCCTGCGGATGCAGCGCCAGTCGCAGCACGTTCACCGGTGGTTCCAGCAGCTCGGGAGCGCATCCCTCGGTGAGTACGCCGAAGGCGGCATTGGCGGCCACCAGCACCCCGTACGGCCGCGTCACCACCGCCGGATACGGCAGGTTCCCGTGCAGGATGGTCTGCAAGGACTCGCGGACGGCGCCGAGTTCCGGTGCGTCCAAACCGGATTCGGGAAACGCGGGTGCGTAACCCGCCGCCAGTAGGAGGCTGTTGCGCTCGCGCAGCGACAACTCGAGCGACTCGGCCAGCCGCACCACCATGGTCCGTCCCGGTTGCGACCGGCCGTGTTCGAGAAAACTCAGGTACCGCTGACTGGTCTCGGCTTTGATCGCCAGATCCAGCTGGCTGATCCGCCGCCGTGTCCGCCAGTCCCGCAGTTGTTGCGCGAACGGGCTCGCCGCCACCATGGTCGTCATCCCCTCACTCTCCGCGTTCCGGTATCGCTCCCACTATTCCCTGGAGGGAATGACGAGGACGGCCGCTCGTTCATTCCCCCCAGGGAATCGCGTGTCTTCTCGCGGCCGGACAGACTCGCCATCATGAACGATCGACTCGACGACACGACCCTGTCCCACCTCACCGAGCGGTACGTCGCCGTCTGGAACGAAGCCGACCCGGACGCCCGACGCAAGCGCATCGCGGAACTGTGGGCGGAGGACGGCGCCCAGGTGCTGACCGACCCACCCCAGGAGATCCGCGCCGCCGCCGCCGGACTGGCCTTCCCGATCCCACCCCTCCAGGTACGCGGCCACCGCGAGCTCGACGCGCGAGTGACCCGCGCCTACGAAATGTTCGTCGCACCAGGGGAATACGTCTTCCAGGCCCGCGCCACGGCGACGCGGCTCGCGGCGAACCTGATCGGCCTCGGCTGGGCGATGGTCGCGACGGCCGACGGCACCGAAGCGGGCACCGGATACGACGTGCTCGCGCTGGACGAGACCGGCCGCATCCGCAGCGACCACCAGTTCATCGGCCCCGCGTGACCGTCCTCGACACGGCTCGCAGGCAGCGACTGTGGGTAGGCCGAGTGGCCACAGTGCCCTGATCAACCGGGGTCTGACAGGACCAGGCAGAACAGGCCGAACGTGGGCGACACTGGAGAACATGGACCGTGCCCGACAGCTCAGCGAGTTCCTCAAGACCCGCCGCGCCCGCCTGCAACCCGATGACGCCGGTGCGGCCGACTTCGGTGGCCAGCGCCGCGTGCCCGGACTGCGTCGCGAGGAACTGGCTCTGCTGGCCGGGGCCAGCGTCGACTACTACACCCGCCTCGAGCAAGGGCGTGCCCGAAATGTCTCCCCGGATGTGCTCGACGCTGTGGCTCGCGCCCTACAACTCGACCCCGACTAACGCGTCTACCTGCACAATCTCGCCAAACCCGCCGCGCCCCGCCAGCGCCCGAGCCGACCGCAGCGGGTCGGGCCCGAAACGCGGCAAGCCCTCGAGGCTCTGGCCGGGACCCCCGCCTACATCATCGGACGGCGCCTGGACATCCTCGCCTGGAACGATCCGGCTCGATCACTCATCGCCGACTTCCCCGCGCTTCCCGCCCCGGAACGCAATATGGCTCGTCTGGTGTTCCTCGACGATGCCTCGCGAGATCTCTACCCCGACTGGGAGAGCAAGGCACGCGACACCGTCGCCAATCTGCGCTACGACGCGGGCCGCCATCCCGACGATCCGCGACTGGCAAGCCTCGTCGGCGAACTCTCCCTGGCCAGCAGCGACTTCCGGTGTCTGTGGGCAGCCCACAACGTCCACGCCAAGACCCGGGGCCGCAAACGGTTCCGCCACCCTCGGATCGGGGAACTCGCCCTCGACTATGTCGCCATGCGCGCGCCCGACGACCCCGACATGACCATGATGATCTACAGCGCGCCCACCGGATCCGAAACCGCCCGCGACCTCCAACTGTTAGCCGCATTGGCCGCGTCAGCTCCCGAGTCGGCCGACCGTCCCGCCGAAACCACTTCCTGACCACGACTGGCCATCAGCGGGACGATCGCGGGCCATCGAGCGTCATCATCCGGCCGTAGGCACGCAGGTGCCTCGGCACGGGCTGCTACTGGCCAGCGACTCGGTCAGCTGGCTGGGCGCCGATGACGTCCCTGCTTGCAGGCATTCGTCATCGGCGTTGGCCCCATCTCCTGAGTGAGTCCTCGGTCGCCGAGATACGCCAGTGTCGCAGCAGTGGTTCGATGACGCCGGTGCGGAAGATCTCGATCGAGGAGATTCCCTCGCGCCAGATGATCCAGACGATAATGAGGGTCGGGACCGGCAGTCAGCGTCGTAGCCTCCCAGGTGACATCGGCAGCCTCAAGACAGAGAGTAGGGCAACGACAATTTTCGCTCTATCTATGCCAAAGAATTGGCGGCCCAACGATCTCGTCTAGCAACCGAGGCCACAGTCCCAAGCTGGCTCTGATAATGACCTGAAGCTACCTGATCTGCCCGGAATACCACAGTCATTGGATAGCTCTCACTATCTTTCAGCACATCCAGTGCTAGCTCTGGGGAAAACTTCGTTTCCGACCAACTTTCCGAAAAGGCTGTCGTGTCAACGTCTGCGGCGAGGTAAACCCGTTTTATTAGTTGAAGCTCCTCCGCGAGCACGCCCACATTTCTCGAAGAATCGGCTACTAGCAACTCATTGAAGACACTGGCAACGCCTGCATCAGCTAAGTAGCGATCGTCCCTTGCGGCAGACCGTACAAGTGACGGAATCGATCGAGCGGGAGCTTTCAGTAGTGCGATCGCAGCCATCCTTGGCGAAACGTCCTGCGCAAGAAAACTCTCGACTGCCGTCCCCGATAGCTTTGACCATCGGAAACGCCGCCTGGCTAGGCGACGGAACTCTCCGCTAGACATGCCAGACACAACTTCATTCAACGCTTCCCAGTTATGCATCCAAGATTGGGGAGTACCGAGCCGCAAGAACAGGTACGCCCAGGCCTTCCTAGTAATAGGATCGTTTGCATCCTCGAACCGCCTAATCCAAACCTTCGGTGTACGCGCGGGCGACAATGCATCACGACATTGCTCAGCAGCCTCACCTCCATAGCCCTCAGGCAGAGACCGCCGCGCAATCTCCGCGTATTTTACCGAACCATCCAGCAATGAGATGGCCAACTCCCATTCCAGCCAACTCCTGCCGAGACAGGCCCGATAGGCTTGAGTTAGTCTGTTTGCCTTTTCGCCTAGAAGATCCTTCGCTATAAGCGTCTCCTTGCATGAATTCACCATTTCAGCAAATTCTGCACCTACCTCAGCAGGCAATCTGGGGGGGTCGGGCATATCGAAATTCAATATTCTTGGACTGCTAAGAGTTTGAATCGGGACCTCGATTGACCAAGCAATAGCCGCGTACGACGACCTTCTCCAATGCAACGGTGCCGCTTCTCCAACCGATCGCCGTAGATACTCTAAGATGTCGCCACTAGTACTCAGTATGCTGGGATGACCCGCTGAACACAGGACTTCCTTGTAATGAGGATCAAGGGATGCAAGGTCCCTTGCAGAATCGTTCGATAGCGTGGCCGCGACGTTTGTTCGACTTCCGAATTCCAGCCATCTCAGAACAGCGGCGAACTTGCCATCGCTAGGTCTATTAGCATGCCACCTGGGTCCGAGGACATCGGGTGGAATTCCATACGAACCATAGAACCCATATCCGCCACGTGTGGCTCCACTCTTAGCCTCAATCGCCCGTACGGAAACTAGATCGGCAATTACTGACCATCCGTCGTCTGATGTCGCCGACAATGCGTCCATCATATCGAAGTAGGGACCCAGTGCCGCCAGTCGAGCACCCAAACTATCGGCTATGGATTTTGATACTCTGTTTGCAGACCTCGGAGCCTGATTGAACACGCGATCCCGCAGCAGTGTCGTAGCGAGACGGCGCGGAAATGAGGTGTACCCGCCAAAACTGTCCGCGATGCTTTCTTCTAGTTGATCAGCTAGTCCGGGCAGTTCTCCAACGGAGTAACAACCTGCGTAGAAACGCGCGACATTAAACCAGTACGGGTTTGTCGATATAGCTCCAAAAATTTCGGGCTTGGTACCCTTCATCGGCCGACCGGATGGGCTGTACGGCGAAGTATGGTACAGGTGGTACGCCGCGAAGTATTCACGAAGTGGCTGGACCTCGAATTCAAACATTCCTTCCACTCGACTAACAATCATGACAATGCGATCAACAAGACCGTCGAAAAGCTCCAACGCTACGATATCGCCATGGTCGCGACCGCGGAGGAACTCATTGATGAGGGCCGTAAGACGATCCGTCGAAACAGATCCATTGTCGCGCCGTGATTCGGCTGACGCGTGAATCTTCCACCCTATGAACCCGTGCAGATCAATCAAAAGCTGCCGATAATCCCTCACCACAGAGTTCTTCTCGGCTTCTCGGTTGAAGTAGATATCAATGTAATTGCTGTAAAGTTCGGTCCGGTGGTCAGGGAGGCTTTGCCCCCTGGTGTGGATCAGACTCAGCAAGATAGTGAGCTGCATTGCATTATGTGCAAGATCACGAATGTGGTCGCTTGAGAGCTTCTCTGATAGGATTTGCCTAATCTCTGTGATCGCTCGATCGCCCAGCGCCTTTGCCTCGCCCCAACGCTCAATGTAATCGAAGAGAAGGTTTTCACTTACCGCGTCGAGCGCTAAGTAGTTCCAGGTATTGCTTTCAAACTTGGGCGTATTGGCAACAGCCGCAGGACGACTCGTGACCACGATTTGAGTTAGCGGTGAACTTTGCTTAATCCTGTGCGAGGCTGCATTGACGACATCCACAATACCTTTGCGGTCAACGTGGGACGCAACTTCGTCCAATCCGTCCAAGAAGATCAGCGATGGGTTCCGAGATAAGAAGCTGTGCAGATCGTCAACGGTATACGTCAAACCGCCGGACAAGTGAGATACTTGCGCCGCCAAGAAGGTTTCAAGACTGAGCGTCAAGTCGCTGGGCAAATCGGCACCGCTGATCGGGTCTTTCCGTTTAATCCAAGATGATAGATCGCGAAGGTCTACCTTAAATGGAACTCTAAGCGGAGTGTCGAAATGCTCAGTCGGTATCAGTTCACGATCGGAAAGGCCGAGGAGCTTTACTCGCTGGACCTGGCAGACGTATTGAGCCAACGTTGATTTGCCTTGCCCTGGACCACCCTCAACCACAATTCGGGTAATGGCTTCAGTCACCTGCGGCATTTTCAATAGAAAAGTTGCGCCACCTATTTCAGGCCTTCGATGTACAAAGGGAGCCTCAATGCCGCCACCTGAGAATGCACCCTCAAGCGATTGCAGAGATGCTGCCCCGTTGAATCGAAATACGTCTGGCCTGATGCCTACATCGATAAATAGCGCGAAAAGGGAACTAGCCTGCAGATCCGCTTGTTTGAACTTTACATGCCGATCCTTGTCGTACTGTGAGCTAACGTAGTTTCTTATCGCAATTTCGCGCCCATTCCTGGACTCCAGGGCATTCTCAATCAACTCTCGAAATAGATCGCTACTTGTCAATATCTCCGGAAAATTCCATTTGACGACATCTGTAGCGTTTAATCTCGCATCAATGTCCGTTCGCCACCAGATCATCCCCTTCATGGTGGCTGGAAGGGCAGAATCCAAGTATTTCCGAGCCTTGTCCATGGCTCCACGCTCGGGTTTCGACGAGCCTCCAAGGTTCGTCATTAGTATGTATTTATTAGCGCCTAGCTTTGCTAGTCGTGCTATATTCTCCTGTTCAGCATGGATTGCCTTCTTAACGTAAGAGTACGGATCGTCTCCTTTGAGACGCTCACGCTTAAACTTGACTTGAAAGATTGTCATACCATTGCCAGCGCCGACCGAAGGGCTGGTTGCGTCTCGACCACCGTCGCTTTGGCCCACCGGGTAGCACTGCACATCGGGTAGCTCGGCAACTAGAAGTGCCTGACACATGTCCTGAAAGCGGTCCGGATTGAGTCGCTCGTAGTCGTATTGCACGCTACCCCCAAAGCTCATTCAATTTTGATCCATTAGCTACCACGTAATAGGGTTGCGGATTATTGCTCTATGTCGAACTGTCGAGAATCAGTCACGATTCACGAAACCACTTGTCGCTGACACCTGGGTCCGGCAGACGCGCCTGGCGGCATGCCCTAGTTTCGGAGCGCCGCTAGCGCTCTTTGAGGGGTCGATCCGCTACGTAAGTCGATACCCTTGCTGGTGCACCTTCCAGCCTTGCACCACGTCTCCGCGTCACCCATGCGGTGACAGTACCAGCCTCTCGGAACACACTGTCACACAACCAGTTCCTTGCTCGGTCGCTGATCGCTGATCTGTGTGATGGCAGGCCAAACATAGGTTCAATCGCACGGGTCAGGCCTCGCTTCACGCTGTAGTCGCTCGCTCAGATCGCACGCACAGCGTTCGCCCTCCGAGCAAGTTCTGCGCAAAGCAGAGTTGGCGAGGTCTGCGGCGTGCGGCAGGACGTGAAAAAGTGACCACCGCGCGGCAAATCAAAACGGACCACCTGGTCGGTGACCCTGGCTATATCCGAGCCAGGGAGGACCGAAGGGATACTTGCTGTGGGGGATTGGGCGGAGATTCGTCGTTTGCGCCGGTCAGAGGGCATGCCGGTCCAGGTAATCGCCCGGATGCTGGGCGTGTCCCGCAACACCGTGAAACGGGCGCTCGCCTCGGAAAGGCCGCCGAAGTACCAGCGCCCGGCGAAGGGGTCGATCGTGGACGCGGTCGAGCCGCAGATCCGCTAGCTGCTCAAGACCTATCCGACGATGCCGGCGACGGTGATCACCGAGCGGATCGGCTGGACCGCTCGGTGCGGGTCCTCTCGGGCCGGGTCGTGGAGTTGCGGCCGGCGTATCTGCCGCCCGATCCGGCGTCGCGGACCGCCTATGAGATCCTAATGAGTTCGGTCAGGTAGCGGTGAGACATGCTGTCGTGCAGGATGTTTTGTCGTGGCGCGCCGTGGGTCGTGGACGATGAGTTGTGGGCGGCTATCGAACCGTTAATACCGGTGAAACCGGCGGGGACACCGGGCCTTGCCCAGCACGACCCGAGGCTGCGTTCCAGGGAATCTTGTTCGTGCTGTTCACCGGGATCGGGTGCGAAGACCTTCCCCCAGGAACTTGGATTCGGGTCCGGCATGACGTGTTGGCGCAGGCTGAGGAACTGGCACGCTGCCGGGGTATTTGAGGCGGCGCACCAAGCGGTCCTCGACCGCAGCAACGCCGCCGGGTTGAGCGACTTCGATCGGGTCATGATCGACGGCTCGCACGTGCGGGCCACGAAAAGGGGGGGCGCCGCGACCGGGCCGAGCCCGGTATACCGCGCCAAGACCGGCTCCAAACATCACCTGTTGACCTGCGGCAACGGGTTTCCGCTCGTTGTCGAGCCCTCCGCGGCCAACGTCAACGACCACCTGATGCTCGCGCCCGTGCTCGATCGGGTCCGACCCCTGCGCGGAAGGCCAGGGCCACCGCGCCGCCGGATCAAGACTCTGATCACCGACAAGGGCTACGACTATCCCAGCGTGTAACACCGACCTGCGAAAACGCAGGATCACCGGCTACATCCCGCGCCGCGGAACCCGCGACAAAGTCACCGCTGGCCGCTGGATCGTGGAACAGTCCATCGCCCTGCTCCACTAGTACCGGCGCCTGGCCGTCCGCTGGGAACGCCGCACCGACACCCACTACGGATTCCTGAACCTCGGTGCCGCACTGATCTGTTGGCGACGACTTGGCAACCGAACCTGATAGGAGCTCTTAGGTGAGGTTCCCCCGCGAATCCGATGCGCCGCGGGCACCATCGGCGAACGAGCCCAGTTCGGCAGTTGACCGGGTGATCGGGGTCATCAACTCACTCTTCGCCGTCGGGTTGCTCTGAATCGTCCGGTGGCTGGTCGTAGAGTGCCCACGCAGCTTTTGCGCGGTCGCTCCGAGGGCCGAGCCATCGGATTTGGTTCAGTTCACGATTCCCAAGGACTGACCCGCGGATCTGGTCATTGGTCGCCGCGACCGAAAGGAGGCGCTCGATCTGTTCGTCGGTCATCGTTGCGGCGAGGGAACGTAGGAGACTCAAGACTGCCGCGCCGCCCTCGTACGAGGTGGCATTCGCAGCTATTCGTATGAGCTCATCGGTTATCCGTGGGTCCGGTTGACCAAACAGAATCTGAGGGCTTGTTGCCAGACCGCTGAGTGCCCGCGGCGCGCAGACGTCGGGTAGGCGGTCGAGGAGCATTTGGTCGAGAGGCTCGGGTGGCAGCTGCCCGAAATAGAGCTGGTGCGTCTCGAGCAGGGCAAGTGGTGTGACCGCGCGGAGTAGTGCTTCCACCCGGCCGTGTGTCCCGTCGTTCAGAGCGGCCCACGTTCCAGGGACATAGCACAATCCGCCGACGAGCGTCAGCAGCCCGTCGTCGTCGAGGCCGTTCTGGACTGGGTTGAGGACGGCGCGCAACTGGTCGTCGAACAAGATCGGCGCGATCTTCTGCAGTTCGCATGCAGATCGGGTGGCACGCCAACGCTGGGGCAAGGGGATATCTGGCCTGAGGGTTGCCTTGCACACCACTTTCACCAGATTGCGCTTCAGCGCCTCGGTCCCGTGGTCCATGTAGCTGTGACGCAGATACGCCCCGAGGGCGCGATCGTCCTGAGGGAAGGAATCGGATACGAGATCGCGCTCGAAGGCAGCCAGCGCCTTGCGACCTGTCACTGGAGGATGTGACAGCAATGCCTCGACGGCGCCGATCAGGTGAGCCCGAACCAACTCGGCGGTCGGTGAGAACAGCTCTTCGCCACTGGACACGAACGCGGGGTGGGCGCACAGATGGCGATCCCGGTAGAGGCGCTCGAGCTCCTCCTTCTCACGAATCCCGATCAGCTCGAGCCCTACGGCCGTTTCGACCAGCTGCCGCTCGAACTTCTGCAAGTTCGGTACATCGTTGTTGGTGATGTAGCGGTCCAGGTCATCGCGGTGCTTCTGCGCGAGCGGGACTTCGTCAGCGAGGACGCGGACTTTGTCGATGACATCCGCTGCGACGGCAATCCACACCGAGATGAGTGCGGCACGATACGCTCCGGCGCCGTATGCCGCCACGGCCTCCTCAACATAGCGTCGAGAAGTCGGTGAGCGAACTCGGCTCGTGACGGCTTCTAGTGGTTGTAAAATATTGCCTCCCTTTGCGATTCGTGCGCAAGACTACACCCTCGAACCTGGTTTACCGTAGATCGGAGCGCTGCTCCTCGGTGGTGAAGGGGACGGCCACTTAGAAGGCCGTGTTCTGACTCCGAGAGCGGCGTACGGAGATCCATTCTCCGGCGTGTTCGGTGGAATCCCTGTGGTGCGGTGCGTTTCGGCCATACGATGCCCTGGCACAGTGGTACCTGGGTGTCGCCCTGGCCCGCTGCGTGGCTATCCGGTCGAGCGTCGGCGTGTCTGGCGGCCATTCCGGGCCGGATGCCCGTGCAGGCGACCGTTGTCATCTACCACCGATCCAGGTGACGATGCCCCCGCGGACCAGCATCGCTTCCGCGCGGTAGGTGGGTTGCCCACGAACCGATCGAGGTATCTGTCGAAACCTCGATCGACGTCCCTGCTCGAGGTACTGCGGAGGGCTTCCGATCAATGTTGTCTTCGCCGGTTGTCTTCACGGCCTCGAGGGTCCCTCGGCCGTCGATTCGGGAATGCGGATAGGTGCTACACGTGTTGTGACCAGTGTCGAACTCGGAGAAACATCGTAGAAGCAAGGGGTGGACCCGGAAGATGACCAGGTCAGCGGTGGTATAGGCTTTGTCGGTCATGAAGTCGGCTTATTCGGGTCCGGTCAGCGGAGCGCCCACAACGGTCTACCTCGATCACGCGGCGACCACTCCGATGTTGCCCGCCGCCGTCGAGGCGATGACGGCTGCGTTGGGGATGGTCGGGAACGCCTCGTCGTTGCACGGGTCGGGGCGGGCGGCGCGGCGGGCGTTGGAAGAGGCGCGTGAGTCGATCGCGGCCGATCTGGGGGCGCGGCCCTCGGAGGTGATCTTCACCTCGGGCGGGACCGAGAGCGACAATCTGGCCGTCAAGGGGATCTTCTGGGGGCGCCGCGACGCTGATCCGCGCCGCACGCGCATCGTCACCAGCGCGGTCGAGCACCATGCGGTGCTCGACGCGGTGGAGTGGCTCGAGCAGCACGAGGGCGCGCGGGTCAGTTGGCTGCCGGTGGACGCCGACGGGGTGGTCGATCCGCAGGTGTTGCGGGCCGAGCTCGCCGCGCACGCCGACGAGGTGGCGCTGGTCAGCGTGATGTGGGCCAACAACGAGGTCGGGACCGTGCAGCCGATCGCCGAATTGGCCGCTGTCGCCGCCGAATTCGGTATTCCGACGCACAGCGACGCGATCCAGGCGGTGACTCAGCTCCCGGTGGACTTCGCGGCCAGTGGGCTGTCCGCGCTGAGTGTGGCGGGGCACAAGGTGGGCGGTCCGCACGGGATCGGCGTGCTGCTGCTGGGTCGGCAGGTGCCGTGCGTGCCGCTGGTGCACGGCGGCGGACACGAGCGGGACCTGCGCTCGGGCACCTCGGACGTGGCCGCGGCGGTCGGGCTCGCCGCTGCCCTGCGGGTGGCCGTCACTGAGCTCTCGGCCAGCGCCGAGCGGCTGCGGGAGCTGCGCGACCGGCTGATCGCCGGGGTCCGCGCGGTGGTGCCCGAGGCCGTGCTCAACGGGCCCGCCGGGCAGCGGCTGCCCGGCAATGCCCATTTCACTTTCCCCGGCTGCGAGGGCGACTCGCTGCTCATGCTGCTCGACGCCGCCGGGATCGAATGTTCGACCGGCTCGGCCTGCAACGCGGGCGTCGCCTCACCCAGCCATGTGCTGATCGCGATGGGGGTGGAGCCGTGGCAGGCGCGCAGTTCGCTGCGGTTCTCGCTGGGTCACACCTCGACCGGGGCCGATATCGACGCACTGCTGACCGTGCTGCCGCAGGTCATCGACAGGGCCAGGGCCGCGGGCCTGGCCGGTGCCAGAGGAGGTGCCTGATGCGAGTTCTCGCCGCGATGAGTGGTGGTGTCGATTCGGCGGTGGCCGCGGCGCGGGCCGTGGACGCGGGCCACGAGGTGGTCGGCGTGCATCTGGCGCTGTCGGCCAACCCGGGCACGCTGCGCACCGGGTCGCGGGGCTGCTGCTCCAAGGAGGACGCCGGGGACGCGCGCCGCGCGGCCGACGTGCTCGGAATCCCGTTCTACGTCTGGGATTTCGCGGACCGCTTCAAGGAAGACGTGATCGACGACTTCGTCGCCGCCTACGCCGCGGGGGAGACGCCCAACCCGTGCCTGCGCTGCAACGAGAAGATCAAGTTCTCCGCCCTGGCCGACCGGGCCGCCGCGCTGGGCTTCGACGCCGTCGTCACCGGCCACTACGCCCGGCTCGAGGACGGCGTGCTGCGCCGCGCGGTCGACGCCGACAAGGACCAGTCCTATGTGCTCGCGGTGCTCACCGCCGAGCAGTTGGCGCGCGCCATGTTCCCGGTCGGTGACACCCCCAAGCCGCGCATCCGCGAGGAGGCCGCCGAGCGCGGTCTGGCTGTGGCCAACAAGCCCGACAGCCACGACATCTGCTTCATCCCCTCCGGTGACACCCGCGCCTTCCTCGGCGCCAAGATCGGCATCCGTCCGGGCGCGCTGGTCGACGCCGACGGCACGGTGCTCGGCGAGCACGAGGGTGTGCACGGGTTCACCGTCGGTCAGCGCAAGGGGCTGGGGCTGACCCACACCGCCGCTGATGGCAAGCCGCGCTATGTCACGGGGATCGATCCCGAGTCGGGGACGGTCAAGGTCGGTTCGGCAGAGGACTTGCAGGTCGACGTGATCACGGCCGACCGGGCGATCTGGACCTCCGGGGTGCGGCCGAAGACGTCGGTCGAGTGCATCGTGCAGGTGCGCGCGCACGGCGGCACCGCGCCCGCCGTGGTGGAGCCGGTGGGCGACGGGCTGGTGGCCCGGCTGCGGGAACCGCTCACCGGCGTCGCGAAGGGGCAGGCCATCGTGCTGTATCTGCCGGATGCCGAGGGCGGGGATACCGTGGTCGGCAGCGGCACGATCAATGGCACCGATCGCTCCGGGGCCGTCGTGGACGCGGTCGACGCGTCGGCCTGATCCGCCCCGGATCGTCTGCGAGCTGGCGCGCAGATCCGGTCGTCGGGATCGCGGGGTGCAGAGGGCCCGCCCGGTCGTGGTGAGGCCGGATGCGGCGGGTCCGCTCGGTCGCGGTCGGCAATGATGTGTTGGTCAGGTGCGGGCAAGATAGCGAACAGAGGTCGCGGGTAGCGCCCGCGCGGCACGGGTTCGCGCCGGGACGGTGCGGGGCCGATGAGTCGAAAGGTGTTGAGCGCGTGGCATTGTGGCGAAGCGAGAACTCGCGGGAGGTCGCCGCGCCGGAGCCGGTCGACCTGCTGACCGGCGGTATCGCGACCGGTATCGGTTCCTGGCCGGGCACCGACCCGCGCGAGGCCGCCGCGACGATCATCGGCGAACTGCCCGCGCTGCCGCATCTGGTCGAACTGCCCGGTCGAGGTATCGGCGCCGACATGATCGGGCGGGTCTCGGCGCTGCTGGTCGACCTGCGCTTCGACTCGACCACGCGCGGTTACCGCCTGGCCGCCCGGCCGGGTGCGGTGTCGCGTCGCGCTAGGGACCTGTTGCGTACTGACCTCGACGCCCTCGAAGAAGCCTGGGAGACAGCGGGTCTGGCGGGCACCGGCCGGGTGCTGAAGATCCAGGCGGCGGGACCGCTCACGCTCGCGGCCGAGGTGGAACTGCCCGGTGGACACCGGGTGCTCACCGATTCCGGTGCGGTGCGCGACATCTCGGAATCACTGGCCGAAGGCCTCGCCCGGCATGCCGACGAGATCCGCGGGCGCCTGGGTGCGGAGGTGGTCGTCCAGCTCGACGAACCGCGGCTCACCACCGTCCTGGATGGTTCCCTGACCGGTCCCAGCGTCCTCAATACCGTGCGCGCGCTGCCCGAACCCGAGGCCGTGCACCTGCTCGATACGGTCATCACCGCCCAGCCGGGCCCTGTCCTGTTGCACACCTGCGCCACCCGCCCGGCTCTGTCCACCCTGGGCCGCACCGCCGCCGCGGGCATCTCCGTCGACGCCTCGATCATCACCACCGCCGACCTCGACCCCCTCGGCGAGATCCTCGACGCGGGCAAGAAGGTCGCCCTCGGCCTGGCCCCCACCGAGCCCCCGTCCACCCCGCCCACCTGGCGAACCATCGCCGAACCGGCCGTCCGCCTCGTCGACCGACTCGGCTTCCCCCGCCGCGCCCTCGCCGACCAGATCCTGCTCACCCCGGCCTGCGGCCTGGCGAACGCCGCCCTGCCCTGGTCCCGCACCGCCCTCACCCTCCTGGTCGAGGCCGCCCGCGCCGTCGCCGAGGACCCGGACTCGATCACGGCCGAGTGAACCTCGCGCGGGCTATCATCTAATAGCACGTTGTCTGTTGGATGGAGGCTGACGTGCGGATGAATGCGAACGGCCAGATCACCATTCCCGCCGAGCTGAGGGCGAAGTTCAACCTGCGGGAAGGTGACGAACTCGATGTGGTCGAAGACGGCGGCGCCCTGCGCATCGTGGTCCGAGGCGGTGCGGACAGTCCCGGTGAGCGTCTCGTGCGTCAGATGCGTCGGCATCGATTCGACAATCCTGACGTCGGCGGTCTGACGACCGACCAGATCATGGACCTGTTGCGTGACTGACGCCGTCACCGCGCTGCCGCGCGCGACCCTGGTCGACACCTGTGTCCTCATCGATATCCTCGACGGCGATCCGACCTGGGAAGACTGTTCTGCCTCCGCCCTGGCGGCGGCGCGGAACGCCGGGCGGGTGGTGATCAATCCGCTGACCTATGCCGAGGTCTCCCTCGGCTACGCCACCAAGGAGGCGCTGGATTCCGCCCTGTCGCCGGATCTGTTCGATCGCGAGCCGCTGCCCTGGGATGCGGGGTTTCTGGCCGCGAAGGCGTTTCTCGCCTACCGGCGTCGCGGGGGTGACAAGCGGTCGCCGCTGCCGGATTTCTACATCGGCGCGCGTGCCGCCGTGAGTGGGTATCAGTTGCTCACGCGCGACGTCGTCAGGTACCGCGCCTACTGCCCCCGGCTCGCGGTGGTCGGGCCCGAATAGGCCCTGCGACGTGCGGGAACGGTGGGCGGGAAGTGTCGGTGGGCTCGGCTAGGGTTCGAGGGGTGAGCGACATCGGGGTTTCGACGGGTGTGGAGGTGGCGGGGGCGACTGCCGAGCAGCGGGTGCGGTGGCAGGAGTTGGCCGAGCAGGTGCGGGAGCATCAGTTCCGGTATTACGTGCGGGACGCGCCGATCATCAGTGACGGCGAGTTCGATCTGCTGCTGCGCGAGTTGCAGGCGCTCGAGGACGCGCATCCGGATCTGCGCACGCCGGATTCGCCGACCCAACTGGTCGGTGGTGGGTTCGCGACCGAGTTCACCGCGGTGGACCATCTCGAGCGGATGCTCTCGCTGGACAATGTGTTCGACTACGACGAGCTACGGGCCTGGGCGAGCCGGGTCGAGGCGGAGGCGGGCGCGGATCTGCACTATCTGTGCGAGGTCAAGATCGACGGTGTCGCGCTGAATCTCGTCTATGAGCAGGGCAAACTGGTGCGCGGGGCGACCCGGGGCGACGGGCGCACCGGCGAGGACGTCACGCTCAACGCGCGCACCATCGAGGACATCCCGGCCGAACTCACCGCGAGCGAGCGGTTCCCGATCCCGGAGCTGCTCGAGGTGCGCGGCGAGGTCTACCTGCGGCTCGAGGACTTCGCGACGCTCAATGCCCAGATCGTCGCCGAAGGGAAACCGCCGTACGCGAATCCGCGCAATACCGCCGCCGGGTCGCTGCGGCAGAAGAACCCGGCGATCACCGCCCAGCGCAGGCTGCGAATGATCTGCCACGGGTTCGGCCGGATCGACGGGTATCGGCCGGAATCCCAGCACGAGGCCTACGAGGCGCTCACCGCCTGGGGGCTGCCGGTCTCCGCGCACACCCGGCTGGTCCAGGGGATCGACGCGGTGATCGAGCGGGTCGCCTACTGGGGCGAGCACCGTCACGATATCGAGCACGAGATCGACGGGCAGGTCATCAAGATCGACCAGACGGCCCTGCAACGTCGTCTCGGCGCCACTTCGCGTGCGCCGCGCTGGGCCATCGCCTACAAGTACCCGCCCGAGGAAGCCACCACCACGCTGCTCGACATCGAGGTGAACGTGGGCCGCACCGGGCGGGTGACCCCCTTCGCGGTGATGGAACCGGTGTCGATCGCCGGGTCGACGGTCTCCATGGCGACGCTGCACAACGCCTCCGAGGTGGTGCGCAAGGGCGTGCTGATCGGGGACACCGTCACCATCCGCAAGGCGGGCGATGTGATCCCCGAGGTGCTCGGCCCGGTGGTCGACGCGCGCGACGGCACCGAACGCGCCTTCGTCATGCCCACCCACTGCCCGAACTGCGGTACCGAACTGGCGCCGGAGAAGGAAGGTGACGCCGATATCCGCTGCCCCAACCAGCGGCACTGTCCCGCGCAGCTGCGCGAGCGCGTCTTCCATCTCGCCGGGCGCGGCGCCTTCGACATCGAGGCGCTCGGTGACAAGGCCGCCGACGCCCTGCTGCGCTACGGCGCCATCACCGACGAGGGCGATCTGTTCGACCTCGACGAGTCGCGATTACTCGGCGTCCCGCTGTTCACCAATCAGAAGGGCCAGCTCACCCAGAACGGGCATCGCCTGCTGGAGAACCTGGCTTCGGTGAAGGACCGGCCGCTGTGGCGGGTGCTGGTCGCGTTGTCGATCCGCCATGTCGGGCCGACCGCGGCCCGGGCGCTGGCCGCGGAGTTCGGCAGTCTCGAACGCGTGGAAACCGCGACGGTGGAGGAACTCTCGGCCACCGACGGCGTCGGGCCTACCATCGCCGCGGCGGTGGTGGAGTGGTTCACCGTCGACTGGCATCAGGCGATCGTCGCCAAGTGGCGCGCGGCGGGCGTGCGGATGGAAGACGCGCGCGACGACTCCATCGAGCGCACCCTCGAGGGCCTGTCCATCGTGGTCACCGGCTCGCTGCAGGGCTTCACCCGGGACGGTGCCAAGGAGGCCATCCTGGTGCGCGGCGGCAAGGCGGCCGGATCGGTGTCGAAGAAGACCGCGTTCGTGGTGATCGGTGACGCGCCCGGCTCCAAGGCGGCCAAGGCCGAGGAACTGGGCGTGCCGATCCTCGACGAGGACGGTTTCCGCCTGCTGCTCGACGGTGGACCCGACGCGGTCGCGCCCGCGTCCGAGGAAGCCGAGTAAACGGCTCAGTTCGGGGTGACGGTGACGGTGTTGCCGATCTGCGTCTTCATGTCGAAGGTCGAGCACTGCCCGTTCCTGATCTCGACATGGCGCGTGGGCCGCTTCTTGATATTGGTCTGGATGTCGACGGCCACATCCGTGCCCGACATCGAGCACACCTTCGACACCGGCGCCTCGGTGTAGGACACCGACCCGGCGCCCTGACAGGAATTGGTCGAGTTCCCGAGGAACACCCGCGCGGTCCCGTTCGGGCACGGATCCGCCACCGCCGCCGGGGCCGTGACCAGCGTGACGGGCACCAGCGCACCCGCCGTCACCGCCGCGACGACAACCCCGCGAACCATCACCCGAACTGTCATCTCGCGCACCCATTCTCGTCACCGAACCGGAAACCGCAGGCCGGGCGGCCTCGGTTGCCCAGCATGCTAGTGCGTCCGCGCCGGACCCGCGCGCCCATCGCGGGAGCCGGGACGGGGCGCCGGGGCCGTCAGCGATTGTCGCCGGGATGGGCTCCGGTGGCGAAGGGATTCGGTTCGTCGTCGGCGAGAACACCGACGAAGGGCTCGCCCTCGCCCGCGAAGACGTAGGCGCCGCCACGGATCCGATCGATCAGGCCCTGGGTCCAGGTGGCCTCGCTGTCGGCGGAGTGGACCCACATGTCCATGATCTCGCCGATGTGCCCGAGCTGACCGGGACCGTCCTCGACGGTGTAGTACTCGGTGACCGAGTCGCGCCAGCGGTTCAGGCCTGCGATGCGCTGTTCCAGCAGGGCGACGGCTTCCGCGCGCGGGAGATCGACGAGGAAACCGACGCCTGCGGAGAGCATGTCCATCTTCTGGTCGTAGGAGGTCAGCGCCTCCCGCAGCAGCGCGAAGTACTCGGCGGTGCCGGACTCGGTGATCTCGTACTCCACCCGCGGCGGACCGCCCGCGGTACTCGGCGCCACCTCGTGCTCGAGCAGCAATCCCTGCTTGGCCATCTGCTTGAGCGCGTGGTAGATCGAGCCGGGCTTGGCATTGGACCACTCGTGCGCGCCCCAGTACTCCAGATCGTTGCGCACCTGGTAGCCGTGCGCCCGTCCGTGTTGACGGACCGCGCCGAGGACCAGCAGGCGGATGGCGGACATGGAGGTCTCCCCTCTGATCAAGTTTGATCAACCTACCAGTATTCAAGTTTGACTAATTGTCGCGCGCGCCGTAGCTTGGTCATCTAGTCAAACTTGATCACCGAGTGTTGGAGGGTGCAGTGACCGAGTACGAGCAGGCGATCGTCGTGCGGGGGCTCCGGAAGAGATACGGCGACAAACAGGCGCTCGACGGACTCGATCTCACCGTGCGGGGCGGGACCGTGCACGCGGTCCTCGGTCCGAACGGTGCGGGCAAGACCACCACCGTGCGCGTCCTGTCCACCCTGGTGCGGCCCGATGAGGGGCTGGTCGAGGTGGCGGGCATCGATGTGCGGCAGCGGGCCGATGAGGTGCGCACCCGGATCGGGTTGCTCGGGCAGCACGCGGCCGTCGACGAGGAACTCAGCGGGCGCCAGAACCTGGAGATGTTCGGCCGTCTCTACCGCTTGGGCGCGCGGCGCGCGGGCGCGCGGGCCGACGAACTGCTCGCTCGATTCGACCTGGCCGACACCGGCCGCAAGGCCGTCGCGCAGTACAGCGGCGGCATGCGCCGCAGGCTCGACCTGGCCGCCTCGCTCATCTCCGAGCCGCGCGTGCTGTTCCTGGACGAACCCACCACCGGACTCGATCCCCGCGGCCGCACCGAGGTGTGGAACTCGGTGCGCTCCCTGGTGGACGGCGGCACCACCGTGTTGCTCACCACGCAATACCTGGAGGAGGCCGACCAGTTGGCCGACCGGATCTCGGTGGTCGACCAGGGCAGGGTCATCGCCGAGGGAACTGCCGACGAGCTGAAATCCAGGATCGGCGGCGATCGCATCGACGTGGTCGTGCACGATCCGGCCCAGTTGGCGCGCGCGGCGGACCTGCTGCCCGGCGAGACGGTGGTGGACGCGGACCGCAGGCTGGTCAGCGCCATGGTGACCGACCGGATGGCGGCCCTGACCGAGACCGTCCGGGCCTTCGCCGCCGACGGCCTCGAGCCGGAGGACATCGCCGTCCGGCGGCCGACCCTCGATGAAGTCTTCCTGCACCTCACCAAGGAGAACGCGGCATGAGCACCATCGAGAAGGCGACACCGATCTGGGCGGTGGCCGATTCCTGGACGATGACCAGGCGCGAGTTGGCGCACTGGGCGCGCCAACCGGTGCAGCTGGTCGTCGGGCTGGCCTTCCCGGTCATGCTGCTGCTGATGTTCAGCTACCTGATCGGCGGTGGTCGGGGGATCGACGGCGACTTCACCGACTATCTGGTGCCGGGCGTGCTGACGATGACCATGGCCTTCGGCCTCGACGCGACGATGCTCGCGCTCACCCAGGATCTGAACAAGGGCGTGATCGACCGGTTCCGCTCGATGCCGATAAACTCCGCCGCGGTCCTGGTCGGGCGCAGTGTGGCCGACATGCTCCAATCGACGGTCGGACTGAGCGTGATGATCGTGATCGGGTACGCGATCGGCTGGCGCTGGCACCACGGCGTCGGCGCGTTCCTGGCGGCGGTCGGGTTGCTGCTGCTGTTGCGGTTCGCGATGCTGTGGATCGGCATCTATCTCGCCATGGTCGCGGGCAAGCCGGAACTGGTGCAGGCGGTGCAGATCCTGATCTGGCCAGCCGCTTTCTTGTCCAATGCCATCGCCGCACCGGAGTCGATGCCGTGGTGGCTGGCCGCGGTGGTGCCGTGGAACCCCCTGTCGGCGACGGCGACCGCGGTGCGTGAGCTGTTCGGCAACCCGGTCGCGGCCGGGAACTCCTGGGCGGCCGAGCACGCCGAACTGCTGGCGGTGCTCTGGCCGGTGGGACTGATCGCGGTGTTCTTCCCGCTGGCCGTGCGGCGGTTCCGGGCCATGAGCCGCTAGCGCGTCCTGCGGCGGGCCCGCGCCGTCGCATAGTCTGACCGGGAATCTCGGAGAGGCGGACATTCCATTGCTGCGCAGTTTTCACGTCACCAATCACGGCTCGCTGGCGCAGGCCCAGCAGCTGCGGCTCAGCAAGGGGAGTGGAAGTCCGCTGGCGGTGCCGGTGACGGCGGTGCACGGGGTGGCGGCGGCGGGGAAGACGAGTCTGGTGGACGCGTTGGCGCGGATGCGGGACGCGGTGCTGCATTCGGTGAGTGGGTGGGACCCGTACGCGGGGCCGGTGCGGCGGCCGCATCTCGGGTTCGCCGACCGGCCTTCGGAATTCGTGGCGGGGTTCGTCGCCGAGGGGGTGCCCTATACCTATGGGTTCCGGCTCGACAGTGCCGATGTGATCGCCGAGTGGCTGTACACGCATCCGCGGTCGCGTAAGCGGATCGTGTTCGAGCGCACCGGCGACGAGGTGAAGATCGGGCCGATGTTCGAGCCCGCGCGCTACGGGGTCTCGGCGCTGGTGCCGCTGGTGCGGCCCAACGCGCTGCTGTTGAGCCTGGCGGGGCAGCTCTATGCCGAGGCGCTGGTGCCCGCGTATCGGTGGTTCGCCGCGAATCTGCGGGTGCAGCAGGGGGAGATCGCCACCGAGGCGCTCGCCCACGATCTGGGCAGTCACATCTCCCGCTCACCGGACAACGCGGCGCGGCTGCTCATGCTGCTGCGCAGCGCGGATCTGGGGATCGAGGACCTGCTCGTCGCCGAACACGACCCCATGTACGCCGACTACCTGCGCGACCTCGACGCCGAGATCGGCGCGCTGGCAGCACAACTCGACCAGGGTGGGGCCGACCCGATCCTGGTCGCCCGTGAGCTGAGCACCCTGCGCGCGGCCCGCGACGCGCTCTACCGCCGCATGGTCGACCGGCGCGGGGCCGGGCTGAACGTGGTGCACGAGGGCATCGATGTGCCCTTCGAACTGTCCGACGAGTCCACCGGCACCCGCGCGCTGCTGCGCGTGCTGCCCGCCATGCTCGACGCCCTCGACACCGGCCAGGTGCTGGCCGTCGACGATCTCGGCGCCGGGCTGCCGGTGGAGGAGACCGACCGGCTGGTGCAGCTGTTCCAGAACCCGGAGACCAACGCCCGCGGCGCCCAGCTGCTCTACACCACCGCCGACCGCGCCCTCATCGATCGCGGCAACGGGCGCTCGCAGCGCACCAGGACCGCGGTCTGGCAGCTGCGCCGCGACGCCGGGGTCAGCGAGCTCACCCCGCTCTGAGCGCGCCTAGCATGGGGGACATGCTCGAAGTGGTGATGGCGGCGGCCATGGTGACGATGTTGGCCGTGATGATCGGCGCCGTGGTCCTCGCCCGCAAGGGCAAGGGTCCGGGCGCGGAGCTCGAGCACGGCTCGCTCTATGTCACCGGCGTGAGCCCGCTGCCCGCCATGACCGGCGAGCACTACGTCACCATCACCGGCACGATCACCGGACCCTCGGTCACCGGCACGGTGGTCTACCGGCGCTTCGCCTGGGACGCGGCGCACTGGCCCGCCATCGGGGACCAGCTCGTCGTCGCCTATCCGCCGCGCGACCCGGACAAGTGGATCGCCGATCATCCCGGGCTGCGGCCCTACCTCGGGTCCTGAACCGCGAGCTCACCGCGCACCCGATTTTCGGGTGAGGGCGAGCTCACAGCGCCCCGGGTGGGATCATTCGATGATGCACGGTTCGTCAGCCCCCACCCCCGGCTTCGGCCTGGAGATCCGCACCGCACACCCCAGCGAATACGACGCGATCTCCGCGCTGACCGTCGATGTGTACGTCGGCGACGGTTATGTCTCCCCCGAGGACAGCTATGTCACCGAGCTCGGTGACGTCGCCCATCGCGCCGACGCGGCGCAGGTGCTCGTGGCCGTCCACGACGAGCAGGTCGCCGGGTCGCTCACCATCGCCGAGCCCGGCACCCCGTACGCGGAGATCGCCCAGCCGGGTGAACTGGAATTCCGCATGCTCGCCGTCGCCAAGCGGGCGCGTGGCCTGGGTGCGGGGACGGCACTGGTGCGTGCGGTCATCGAGCGGGCGCGCGCGGGCGGGTACACCGCGATCGCGTTGACCACCATGGCCACCATGGTCGACGCGCACCGCATCTACGAGCGGCTGGGTTTCGTCGCTGTGCCGGAACGCAATTGGTCCACCCACGACGGGTTACAGCTCTACGTGATGCGCCTCGCGCTGAGCTGACGTCAGTTCAGGACGGTGGCGACGATCCCGGCCAGATACCCGAGCCGCGCCACCTCCGACGGACGGAAATCGGGACCACCCGGACGGCCCAGCAGCAGCGCCTTGCCGGTGTTGCCCAGCGGGGCGGCGGCCAGCTTGGTGTCCATGTCGCGCCAGATCTGCGGCACCCACTCGGCCTCGCCGTCGAGCCACATCGGCTTCTCCAGCGGCATCCACGGCGCCGAACCCGCCTGTGTCTCCGGGGCGCTCGGACTGCCGACGACGCGGTAGGCCCCGGCCGGGCCGACGCCGATGATCGTCGACCAGCCCACCCGCAGCACGCGCGGGCAGCCGTCGACGAGCACCTGGAAGCGATCGTCGCGGGCGCTGGCGACTTGATCGATCAGCTCGAGCTCGCGGTGGGTGTCGAGCACACCGGAGTACGGGCGGATGGAGTCGACGCTCACATCGTGCACCGATTCGGCGGCGGTGATGAGGGTGTCGGGCAGCGCGCCGGTGGGGACCTCGACCACCAGATCGTCGACCGCGAAACCGGCGCCGCGCTCCACCACGTCGAGGGAGAGGATGTCGGCGCCGACGCTGCCGAGCGCGAGCGCGAGTGACCCGAGGCTTCCCGGTCGATCCGGAAGTTGCACGCGGAGCAGGTATGACACGTGCGTTCCTTTCCCTGGCGGCCGAGGTGGTTCGAGACGAATACCCGGTGACGCAATACTTACACTCCGGTACGCCGGTTCTCGACTCGAAGTATGACCCCATCCGCGCGACAAGTGCGAACTTTCGTGCGCGGTGGGTGCGTCCGACCCGACCGAACCCCCTCGATAGGCTGTACGTGACTACTGCCCACCGAAGCCGAAAGGGGTCCCGCGGTGCCCGCAATCTCCCGTGACGAGGTCGCTCACCTCGCCCGGCTGTCCCGGCTGGCGTTGACCGACGCCGAACTGGACCAGTTCGCCGGTCAGCTGGATTCGATCCTCAGCCACGTGCGGACCATCTCCGAGGTCGCCGCCGACGTCCCCGCCACCGCGTCGCCGAACCCGACGACCAATGTGACCAGGCCCGATGTGGTCGTGCCCGGTCTGACCCCCGAGCAGGCGCTGGACCAGGCGCCCGCCGTCGAGGAACAGCGTTTCCTGGTCCCGCAGATCCTGGGAGAGGGCGAATGAGGGAGTTGACCCAGCTGTCGGCGGCGGAGCTGGCGGCCAAGATCCACGGCGGCGAGGTGTCCTCCACCGAGGTCACCCAGGCGCACCTGGATCGCATCGCCGCGGTCGACGGCGAGCTCAACGCGTTCCTGCACGTCGCCGGTGACGAAGCGCTGGCCGCGGCCGCCGTGGTCGACGCCGCGCACGCGGCGGGCGAGACCCCGGCCTCGGCGCTGGCGGGAGTTCCGTTGGCGCTCAAGGACGTTTTCACCACCACCGACATGCCCACCACCTGCGCCTCGAAGATCCTCGAGGGCTGGATGTCGCCCTACGACGCGACGGTCACCTCGCGGCTGCGCGCCGCGGGTATCCCGATCCTGGGCAAGACCAACATGGACGAGTTCGCCATGGGCTCCTCCACCGAGAACTCCGCCTACGGCCCCACCCGTAACCCGTGGGACACCACCCGCATCCCGGGTGGTTCCGGCGGTGGTTCGGCCGCCGCGCTGGCCTCGTTCCAGGCGCCGCTGGCCATCGGCACCGACACCGGCGGCTCCATCCGTCAGCCCGCCGCGGTCACCGCGACGGTCGGCGTGAAGCCCACCTACGGCACGGTCTCGCGCTACGGCCTGGTGGCCTGCGCGTCCTCGCTGGACCAGGGTGGCCCGTGCGGTCGCACGGTGCTCGACACCGCGCTGCTGCACGAGGTGATCGCCGGGCACGACCCGCGCGACTCCACCTCGCGCAAGGTGCCGGTCGCCCCGGTCGTCGAGGCCGCGCGACAGGGTGCCTCCGGCGACCTGAGCGGCGTGCGCGTGGGCGTGGTGCGCGAATTGCATTCCGACAGTTACCAGCCCGGCGTGCTGGCCTCCTTCGACGCGGCCGTGGCGGTGCTGAAGGAACTGGGTGCCGAGGTGATCGAGGTGTCGTGCCCGAACTTCGAGTACGCGCTGTCCTCGTACTACCTGGTGATGCCCTCGGAGGTGTCGTCGAACCTGGCGCGCTTCGACGCCATGCGCTACGGCCTGCGCGCCGGTGACGACGGCAGCCACAGCGCCGACCAGGTGATGTCGCTGACCCGCGAGGCCGGTTTCGGCCCGGAGGTCAAGCGCCGCATCATCATCGGCACCTATGCGCTCTCGGCGGGCTACTACGACGCCTACTACGGCCAGGCGCTCAAGGTACGCACCATGATCGCGCAGGACTTCGACGCCGCCTACGAGCAGGTCGACGTGCTGGTCTCGCCGACCAGCCCCTTCACCCCGTGGAAGCTGGGCGAGAAGGTGAACGATCCGCTGGCCATGTACCTGTCGGACCTGTGCACGCTGCCGACCAACCTGGCCGGGCACTGCGGCATGTCGGTGCCCTCGGGCCTGTCGGCCGACGACAACCTGCCGGTGGGTCTGCAGATCATGGCGCCCGCGCTGGCCGACGACCGCCTGTACCGGGTGGGCGCGGCCTACGAGGCGGCGCGCGGTGCGCTGCCGGTGCCCGCGGGCATCTGAGCGAAAACCCGAGACGGGGTGTGCCGGGCCGAAAGGGTCTGGCACACCCCGTTTCTCAGTCGACCAGACTGGTGGCGCGGGCGCCGACCCCGGCGGTCATGGCGGCGAAGCCCGCGCGCAGGTGCTTGCCCAGCGCCAGTTCGACGACCGGGCTGAGCCAGCCCGCCAGGGTGAACCGGGACTCGTAGCGGCAGCGGTCCGGGCCCAGCGGCACCACGGTGTGCGAGCGCAGGCTGTGCAGCGCGCCCAGCGGCACCGGCTTCATCGCGTAGCTGAACTCGCTGCCGGGGGTGTGGCTGCGGATCCACTCGCGCTGCGGGCGGCGGTTGCCGCCGAGCTGCACCCGCATGTCGATCGGCGTGCCGGGCTCCAGCGTGCTGGCCGCCTCGAAGCAGAAGGTGTTCCATTCGCCGTAGCGATCGAAGTCGGTGAGCACCTCCCACACCTTCGCGGCGGGTACGTCGATCTCGATCGTTTCGTCGATCACCAAGGCCATGCCTGCAAGTTAGGACATGTTCTAGTTTTCGGCAAACCGGATCAGGCCAACCGACGGCGCCGCTTGCGCAGGGCGTCGATGATCACCGCGCTGGCCGCGGTCGCCGCGAACAGGCCCAGCACCGTCCTGGCCAGCGGCCACAGGTTGGGGCGGTCGGCCGGGTCGGTCTCGGCGAAGACGTTCTCCACCACCGGCGCGCGGTACTCCTGCCTGCGCGAGTTCACGTCCACGGCGGTGAAGGCGATATCGGCCATCACCCCGCAGCGGGCCCGGGAGAACTCGTCGTCGCGCAGTTCGCAGGAGGCGTGGATGCGCCGGTTCAGCGCCGCGTCCACCGCGCGGCGCGCCCACGGACCCAGCGGCTCGTCGACCCGCTCGGCGTAGCGCAGCATGTCGTAGCCCAGGTCGTGGGCCTTGCAGGCGGCCTGGAACTCGGCGGGCAGGGTCACCGGCGAGGAGCAGTCGCCGTTCGGGTTCACCAGCAGGCCGTTCTGCATGGCCGGGTCGTAGCCGAACTTGAAACCGAAATCGCGCGGGATCAGCGCGGGGGCGTCCGGGTCGTCGTCGGTGAGGGCGCGCACCACGGCGGCCGCGGCGGCGTTCTCGGGCAGGTCCGGGGTGGTGCCCATGGCGCCCGGCGAGGACATCACCACGGCGGCGGCCATCGCGACACCCGCGGTGCACAGCGCGACCCCGCTACGACGGCGGTGCTGGGCGGCCGGGGCCGGGGCGGGAACGGAGGCGGTGGAATCGGCGGTGCGGGCACGGCGAGCGGCGGGCACCAGGCGAAGCGGGGTGTACATGGCCTCCGACGGTAAGGAGCGGGGTGCGCGGCGGACATCCCGCTACGGACCGGTTCACGAGGGGCGCGGATGGGTGAACCCGGCCCCGGGGTCACACCAGGGTAGGGGGTCGGAATTCGCCCGTGGGTATGAGGTCCGCTGACCGGACGGTTCATAGGCTCGCTGTCATGTCCGGAAAACCGCGCTCCGTCGCGCGCCGCGTCCCCGCGCGCACCTGGTTCGACCTGGCCACGGTGCTGGTCGCGCTGATCCTCTACAGCATCGCCTGGCCGACGCTGTTCGTCACCCACGAGGTGTCGCCGGTGCTCGCGCCGCTGGTCTCGGCGCTGGCGGTGTTCCCGATCCTGCTGGTGCGGGTCAACCCGGCCCTGGGCTGGGCCATCTCGGCGGGCTCGGCGTTGCTGATCTCGGTCGGGATCTCCCCGACCGAGGGCAACGACCTGCCCTTCGAGGTCGTGCACGTGATCGTGCTGTTCGTGCTGCTGTTCGCGGTGGCGTTGCGCGCGCCGGTGCCGATCGTGGTGGTGGCCTGGCTCGCGCAGTCCATGCTGTTCGCCACCACCATGCCCGGGGCCGACACCGGACCGGTCTGGGGCTGGGTGATCGGCTTCGGCGCGCTGGCGCTGTTCGGCTACCTGGTACGCACCGTGCTGGCCTCGCGGCGCAGGCTCGAACAGCAGGAGGAGGTCACCGAGCTGGAGCGGGCGCGTCGGGCCATCCTCGAGGAGAAGGCGCGCATCGCCCGCGACCTGCACGACGTGGTGGCCCACCACATGTCCATGGTGGTGGTGCAGGCCCAGACCGCGCCGTACCGGATCGCCGATCTGGAACCGGCCGCGCGCGCGGAGTTCGAGTCCATCGGAGCGACCGCGCGCACCGCGCTCAACGAGATCCGCGGCCTGCTCGGGGTGCTGCGCAGCGACGGCCAGCTGCCCGAGCACGCGCCGCAGCCGCGCGCCGCGGAGGTGCCCGCGCTGTGCGCCTCGGCGCAGCGGGCCGGGCTGCCGGTGGAGTGGACCGTCACCGGTGACCTCGAGGCGGTGCCGGAGTCGACCGGGCTGGTCGTCTATCGGGTGGTGCAGGAGTCGATGGCCAACGCCGCTCGGCACGCGCCGGGCGCGCCCGTACACGTGGCCGTCGCCGTGGCGCCCGCGCTGATCACCGTGGGTGTGCGCAATGCCGCCGCCGAGACCGCGCCGCGTCAGGGTCCCGGCGGCGGGCACGGGATCGAGGGCATGCGCACCCGGGTCGCCGCGGTCGGTGGTGAGCTCACCGCCGGGCCGCTGACGACCGGGGGATTCGAGGTGTCGGCGGTGCTGCCGATCCCGCTGGGGTAAGTCCGGCGCGGCCATTAGGGTGGTCAGGTGGCAATAACCGTTTTGATCGCCGACGACCAGGCGATGGTGCGGCAGGGCTTCGGCGCGCTGCTGAGCGCCCAGCCCGATATCAGTGTCGTCGGGGACGCGCCCGACGGGAAAGTGGCCGTCGCCGAGGCCAAGCGGCTGCGCCCCGACGTGGTCTTGATGGACGTGCGCATGCCGCAGATGAACGGACTCGACGCCGCCCGCGCCATTCTCGCCGCCGGATTCGACCCGCCGGTGCGGGTGCTCATGCTCACCACCTTCGACATCGACGACTACGTCTACGAGGCACTGAGCCTGGGCGCCAGCGGATTCCTGCTCAAGGACGCCCCCGCCGAGGAACTGGTGCGCGCGGTGCGCGTGGTCGCCGACGGGGAGGCGCTGCTGGCGCCGACCATCACCCGCAGGCTCATCGCCGATGTCACCCGGCGGCGCAACACCGTGCGCACCCCCGCCGCGCCCGCGCTGGGCGCGCTCACCCCGCGCGAACGCGAGGTGCTGGAACTGGTGGCCAAGGGGTTGTCGAACACCGAGATCGCGGCCGCGCTGTTCGTCGCCGAACAGACCGTGAAAACCCATGTCTCCAAGGTCTTCTCGAAGCTCGATCTGCGTGACCGCGCCCAGGCCGTGGTGCTGGCGTATGAATCCGGCCTGGTCGTCCCCGGCTGAGCGGGCGCGCTCAGCCCGGGCAGACGCCGCCGGTGAGGTTGGGCAGGTGTCGCGACAGCAGCAGCGCCAGTCGGTCGAGCAGGGCGGTGGTGTCCTCGAAGGTGCCCGTATCCGCCTGGGCCGCGAGGGCGACCGCGAGTCGACCGCTGCCCACCGGCACCAGGCCGAACTGGCGCACCGTGTAGACGCCGGTGTCGTCGTCGGGGCCCCAGCCGCCCTTGAACTCGGTGTCGTCGAGCAGGCCAAGGCCCCACGCCTGATCCGGGGTGATCTCGCCCATCAGCGCGGTGACGATCTCGGTGTGCGGCAGGCAGGGCAGCCTCGAGGCGAAACGCACCTGGTTGGCCAGCGACCACTCGGTGCCGCCGAACGCCGTCTCGTCGATGTCGGTGTGCACGATCTTGCCCGAGGGCAGCTGGCCGCCCTCGTCGAGGATCTGCTCGACGGCCGCGCGCGCCTCGGGGGCGTCACCCAGCGATTCCCACAGGCCCTCGGCGGCGTCGTTGTCCGACACCGTGATCGCCGCGCGCACCATCTCGAAGATGGACTGGTTCTGCTCGTGGCGCAGCGCGGCGATGGCCAGCGGGACCTTGATCGTGGACCAGGCGATGCCGGTGGTCCAGTCGCCGAAGATGGTCATCCGGCCGCCGCCGACCGGCATCAGGGCCATGCCCACCTGCCCGGGCAGCTGCGACTGCAACTGGGTGAACTCGGCGGCCAACGAATCCGGCAGCACGATCGCCAGGCCGGGATCCCAGGCGTCGCCGCTGTCGACGGTGACCGTCGGCGCGCTCATCGGCGTCGCCGTGCCGGGGACGGAACACGAGACGGACAGCACGGCCGCGGCCAGTACCCCCGTGGACAGCAGCAGCCTGCGACAGGCAGCCGCCGTTGCGGTCGACCTCACCACCGAATCCTCCCCACCACCCACTGCGCGTCGGCGCCCTGCTCCGGCGGTGCAAACTACTCGTCGAGCGCGCCCGGACGATACCGGACGCATGTCAGCCAGTTTCGCCGATTTACGGCGAGAATTCGAATGACCGTGGTCACGCCGCCGCGCGGGTGCCATGCTGGTCCGCCACGGAGGCCGGAAGGGGGTCGCAGTGCACGACATCGGTGAGGTGTTCGCCGGGTTCACCATCGAGCGCATGCTCGGCCAGGGGGGCATGGGCACGGTGTATCTGGCGCGGCATCCGCGCCTGGACCGGTTGACCGCGCTCAAGCTGCTCAACCGGGACCTGTTCGCCGACGAGCGGATTCGCGCCCGCTTCGAACGGGAGGCGGATCTGGCGGCCGGGCTGGATCATCCCGGGATCGTCACGGTGTTCGACCGGGGGACCGAGGGCGAACAGCTGTGGATCAGCATGCAGTACGTCGACGGGGTGGACGCGGCCACCGTCGACCCCATGACATTGCCGCCTGAACGGGCCGTGCAGATCATCGAGGGCGTGGCCGACGCGCTGGACTACGCGCACGGGCGGGGCGTGCTGCACCGGGACGTGAAACCGGCCAATATCCTGCTGGCTCGCTCCAGCGGCGGCCAGGGGGAGCGGGTGTTCCTCACCGACTTCGGGATCGCCCGCCTGCGCGCCGATTCCACCCACCTCACCCAGCAGGGCATGTTCACCGCCACACTGGCCTACGCCTCGCCCGAGCAGATGACCGGCGCCGAACTCGACCACCGTTCCGACCAGTACTCGCTGGCCTGCAGCCTGTACTGGATGTTCACCGGCATCGCCCCCTTCGACTCACCCGACCCCAACGAGATCATCCGCGGCACGCTCTACCTGCCCCCGCCACCCCTGGCCCTGCGCCGCACCGGCCTGCCCCCCGCCATGGACGCGGTCCTGGCCGCCGCCATGGCCAAACACCCCGCCGCCCGCTTCGACTCCTGCACCGCCTTCGCCACCGCGTGCCGCCAGGCACTCAGCACCTCGACCCCACCGGTCCTGCCACGTCCCGCGGGCCCGCCCGCCGGGTTCTACCCGCCGGGCGCACCGCAGTACCCGGCCCAGAGCCAGCCCCCTATCCCGCCGCAGGCCCCGATTCCGCCACAGGGCCAGCCGCCGGTGGTGCCGCACGTGCAGTCGCCGGTGGCGCCGCCAGGGTCGGTCGTGCCTCAGGGGCCGGTGCCGCCGCGCGGTCGGCCGCCGGTGGTGCCGCAGGCCGGGCCGCAAGGACAGGTTCCTCCGTCCGGACAAGCGCCCGGCTTTCCCGCCGCCCCTATATCGCCTGCCCACCAAGCACAGTGGGCCAACCAAGCGCCGCAGGGTGCGCGTCCTCCCGCGTCGCAGGCCCCCCAACATCCCCCAGTCCCTCCACCAAGCGCGTCCGCCCCGACCGCTGGGGCGCCTGAGTCTTCCGGTGTTGTCAGCCCGTCCGTTGACGCACAGTCCGACGGTGCCACTGCTGCGGGTGGCGATGCGCAACCGTCTGCGGCGTCTCCGTCTTCGGCTGGCATGTCTCCTTCTGTCACAAGGGAACCTGGACCCGGCACTGCTGATGACGGTGGCACGTCATCTGTGACGGGGGCGCCGACGGAGGATGACGACCCGACCGCGAAGGAAGCTTCCGAAGCGGGCGGCACGCCCCTCACCGAGAAGACGAACAGTCGCGGTGAGGACGTATCTTCCACGGCGGCTACCGATGTCGTGGACATGCCTGATCTGGTGGCGCAGGAGGCCGCCAATGCGAGTGCTCCCACGGAGGTGGCCGTGCTCGCGTCGACGCGAGCCGTCGACGGCGAGTCGAAGAAAGATCCTGTGGTGAGCGGGGATTCGGGTGACGCGTCACCGGAGCGGAACGTCACGCCGACGAATGGCCCGCGGGACGGGGCCGCGGTGGCGGGGCCTCCCGTCGGGGCGCCGAGCGGTCCGCCGCCCGGGGTGCCGGAGGGGCCGCCGACCGGGGGGCTGCCCATGTTGCCGCCCGGCCGTGGGCCGTGGGTGGGGCCGCCTCGGCGACAGGTGAAGCCGCGGCTCTCGGCGGTGCATCGGCTCGGGTGGCTGACCTTGGCGATGCTGGTGCTGGCGCTGCTGGCGTTGGTGATCGCGCTGGTGGTCGTGGTGTTGCCCGACGACGAGGACGAGGCGGCGGCGAGTTCGGGAGGGAGTATGCCGTCGAGTTCGGTGGCCGATGATCAGGAGTTCGACGCGGGGGCGCTGGCCCCGAGCCGTCGGACGTTTCCGACGCTGGTGCCGCAGGGCGCGGTGACCGAGGGGCCGGGGTATCGGGGTGCGCGCTGTGTGGCGGTGCGTGATGTGAGCGAACTGGCGTGGAAAGAGCCCGCGCTGCAATGGAATCCGATCACGGCGGGCTGGCAGTGCGAGCGGGCCGACAACGCGGCCGGTGCGGTGAGCTATCTGGTGCTCGAGTACGCGAGTCCGGCGCTGGCGCGGTCGGTGGTCGGCGCGTTGCCGGGCGCGGCCAGGTACGAGGGCGACAAGGACGGCGTGCCGTTCCAGTTGCGTCGCTGGGTGGTGGCCGATCCGGCCAGTTCCCGCGTCCAGACCGCGCACCAGGTGCTGAGCTTCCCCGACGACGAGGACCGCGCGAATTATCTTGTCGCGGTGAGCCGTCGGGGCAGCAGCGGTCGCGACGGCGCGCCGCGTCCCTCCGCGCAGGACGAGGTGATCGCCTGGTGGGAGGACGTCCCGCTCTAGACACGGCGACGGCGGCACCCGCGGGTAGCGGGTGCCGCCGTGACGGTGTGGCTCAGTCGACGGCGAGCGCCGCGATGATCGGCATCCGGGCCGCGCGCACGGCGGGCGGAATCGAGCCGAGCAGCGCGAGCGCCAGCGCGACCACGCCGTAGACGATCAGGATCGGGCTCGCCTGGTAGACGATGTCGATGGTCATCGCGTGCCCGATCGCCACGGTCGCCAGGTACTGCACGGCCGCGCCGATCACCAGCCCGATCACCGCGCCGACGATGCCGATCCCGGCCGCCTCGGCCAGTACCGAGCGCAGCAGGAACTTGCGGTTGGTGCCCATGGCGCGCAGCACCCCGAGCTCGCGGCGCCGCTCCAGCACCGACAGCATCAGCGTATTGAGTAGCGCCACCGTGGCCACCAGCACGACGATCCACAGGATCATGGTGCTCATCGCCGAGCCCTGCTCCACACTCGACGAGATGGCCGCGAGCATGTCGGCACCCCGGTCGACGTGGATCGACTCGGGCACCGCCGCGCGCACCGCCGCCTGCACCGCCTGCGGGTCGGCGCCGGGCGCGAACTGCACCGACAGGATGGTCTCGCCGGGCCGCTGATACCACTCGCGCATCTGGTCCAGGCTCATCATCACGACGCCGGACACGGCGGTGAAGTACGGAATCACCTGCAGGACAGGGACGGTCCGTTCGCCCGAGGGCGTCGGCATGGTGATCTCGTCCCCGGCCGTGAGCTTCATCGAACGGGCCACATCGCGGGTGATGACCACGCCCTCGCCGCGTGCCATCTTGGCGATCACGTCGGGAGTCACCGCGCCGAGGCGCGACTCGTCGGTCCTGGGCTGATAGCCCTGTAGCATCACCCGGCCGCTGCCGATGGTCGCGAAGGCCATCTGCGCGGGCTGCACCCGCTCGACACCGGGCACGGCCGCCACCTTCGCGGCGAGATCGGTGGGCAGCACCGGTCCGGTCGGGAACTGTTCGGCCGGACTGGGACTCACATACAGGTCGGTGTCGTCGAGATTCTCGAACGACTGGGTCGCCGAATCGACCATATTGCTCGACGCGCCACCGAGCGCGACGACCGCGGCCACCCCGATCATCACCGTCATCGCCGTCGCCCAGACGCGGCGCGGGGCCCGCTCCAGGGTGGTGGCACCGAGGGCGCCCGGCGCGCCGAACCACCGCGCGATGCCCGCGGCGGCGCGCACGATCGGGCCGGTCGCGGCGAAGCAGAGCATGACCGTCGCGGTGAGCGACAGGGAGATCGACGCGAGCGAGATCCGGCCGAGATCGAGGGCGGCCAGCACGATCGCCAGCGCGCCCAGGCCCAGGCCGCCCACCAGCGCGGCCCAGCGCAGCACGCGGCTGTCGGCGGCGGAATCACCGGACTCCACCGGGGCCAGCGCCTCGACGGGGGCCACCTTGTAGACCTGCCTGGCCGCGATCCCGGCGGCCAGCACCGTCGCCAGCACGCAGGACGCGATGGCGGCCGGAATGGCGTAGTCGGGGACCAGGAACTCGGTGCGCGCCTCCACCGACTGCACGATGGCCGCGGGCAGCCGGTCGATCGAGAAGCGGCCCATGAACACGCCGATCGCCGAACCGATCACCCCGCCGATCACGCCGAGGATCGCCGCCTCGACCAGCAGATCACGCACCATGGGCGCGCGCTTGCCGCCGATCGCGCGCAGCAGCGACAGCGTCGGCCTGCGTTGCGCCACCGCCATACTCATCGCGTTGTAGATCAGGAACGCCGACACGATCAGTGCCGCCGCCGAGGACATCAGCGTGGAGTAGCGCATGATCTGGATCGCCCCGCCCGCCTGCGCGGTCCGCAGACTCGGCTCGGCGACCACGGCGCGGCCGTCGACCACCTCGGTGAGCGCGGTGCGCAGCGCGGCGATGTCGGTCCCGGGCTTGGCGATGATCTGCACCGAGTCCAGCTTGTCGACCTTGTCGGTGAGCAGCTGTGCCAGCGGCAGCGGCGCGGCGACCACATGGCCGCTGTTGAGCCGGTCGACGGTCCCGGCGGGCAGCACCGCGGCCACGGTGGCCGTGCCCCAGCCGATCGGGATGCTGTCGCCCGCTTTGTATCCCATGGCCTCGCCGACCAGCACGCCCTTCGGGGTGCTGATCAGCTTGGAGGTGTATTCCGCCATGGGTCCGGCCAGATCGCTGCCGAGGGCGGCGATGGTCTGGTCGGCGCCGATCAGCATGGCGCGGTCGTCGCCGGAGCCGAGGGTGGCGCGCAGCATCGGCACCGCGGTCGCGACGCCCGGTGTGGCGGCCAGGGCGGGCAGCATCGACTGTTCGAAGCCCGCGTCGGTGATGCCGGTGACCTCGAGCGCGGCGTCACCGGCCAGCCCGAGGGTGAGCCGGTCGACCGAACCGGTCACCGAGCCGGAGATGCTCAGCACCGCCACCAGCAGCGACGCCGAGACCGCCATCACGGCGGTGGAGAGCACGGTGCGGCCGGGATGACGGAACAGTTCACCGATATTGAACAGTCGCAACCGATCCCACGCCGCGGCGATCACGCGTCCACCCGCGGCGTCACCACGTCGTCGGCGCCGATGCGGCCGTCGCGCAGGGTGATCACCCGGTCGCAGTAGGCGACCGCGCCCATGTCGTGGGTCACCATCACCACCGAATTGCCCTGCGCGGTGATGTCACCGAGCAGGGTGAGGATGGCCTCGCCGGTCTTGGAGTCGAGGTTGCCGGTGGGTTCGTCGGCCAGGATCAGCGGCGGGTCCATGATCAGCGCGCGGGCCACGGCCACGCGCTGCATCTGGCCGCCGGAGAGTTCGGCGGGGCGGTGCTGGGCGCGATCGCCCAGGCCGACCAGATCGAGCAGTTCCAGCGCGCGCGGTTTGGCCTTGCGTAATCCGTTGCCGTCCAACAGTTTCGGCACCGCCACGTTCTCCCACGCCGACAGCGTGGGCAGCAGGTTGAAGAACTGGAAGACGAAACCCACCTGCTCCAAGCGGAACGCGGCCTGCTCGTCCTCGTCCAGGCCGCCGATCTCGGTGCCGCGGAAGCGGATCGAGCCCGAGTCGGGACGGTCCAGCGCGCCCAGCAGATGCAGCAGCGTGGACTTGCCCGATCCGGACGGGCCGATGATCGAGGTGAACTGGCCCGTTTCGATGCGCAGGCTCACCTCGTCCAGAGCGCGCACCTGCTGGTCACCGACGCGATACTGCTTGACCACCTGGCCCAATTCGAGCATCGGCGGCTGCTGCGGTGATGGCGTGTCCGGCATGTGTTGTCCCCCAGGGGTATTCGATGGGCGAATGTCAGCGCGCGAGCGCCCGGGCAGGGGTAGTGTGCCCGATCACCGGGCGCGCGTCGAGAATTGCCCGCAGCGCGGGCTGCTCGGCGGCCAGTTGGAGATAGGCGTCCAGCGGTGTGGCGCCCTCGATTTCGGCCAGCTCCAGTTTGACGTGCAGGTGGTTGTCCCAGCGGTTGCGCAGCGCCAGCAGCAGGCCCGGCACCCCGCCGAAGAGCCGGTCCAGCTCCGGGAGTCCGGCGAACAGGTCGGGATGCTCGGGGTCCTCGGCCGCCCTGGCGAGCACGGTGTGCACGATCTCGGTGCGACGATGCTGATCGGTCCAGGTCATGAGCTTCACCTTCCGTGAGCGATGCGATTCACGCTACGGAGCCCGGCACCGGCACGCGTCGTGCCGCGGACCCGACTTCTTCTCCTACCCAGGTAGGAGATCGCCACCGTTCCCGGCACGATGTCGGGCGGCCGCGCCGGGGCTAGCCTTGCTACATGGAGGTGACCGACACCGTCCCCGCGACCAGCGCGGGCCGGGCGAGCAGGCGTTCGACGCTGTTCGCCGGGGTGCGGGCCGCCGTGCTGCGTTTCCGCGACACCGCCCGCGAGCGGATGGAATCGCTGCCGTTCGACTATCCGCCCGCCGTGATCGTCGGCGCGGACCTGGCGCTGCTGGTGATCACCGTGGCCGCGGTGATCCAGCGGCACGCCTACTTCCCCAATCCGCTGCCGCTGATCGCCATGTTCACCGCGTTCCTGCCGCTGCCGCTGTTCGCGATCTTCGGGGTGAAACCGCACCCGGTCCTGCTGAAACTGAGCGGGATGGTCTCGTGCGCGCTGTTCATGGTGCAGCCGGTGCCCGCCGACTTCGCCCCGTTCGTGCTGGTGATCGTGGCCGGTGAGGTAGCCGCCATCGCCCCGCGCGGCATCACCATCGGGTTCAGCCTGCTGGCCATCGCCCAGTTGGTGGCCTTCGACCTGGCCGGACACCTGCAGTGGGGTGCCTCCGGGGAACGGCTCGACGGGCTGCCGATGTATGTGCTCGGCATCCTGCTGGGCACCTTCGCCGGGGTGATGCTGCAATACCAGCGCCGCTTCCTCTATCAGGAACGCGAGAACCAGGCCATCCGCGCGGTGCGCGCCGCCGACGAGGAACGCCGCCGCATCGCCCGCGAGGTGCACGACGTGATCGCCCACTCGCTCTCGATCACCCTGCTGCACCTCACCGCCGCCCGCCGCGCCCTGCAGACCGACGACGACGTCACCGAGGCCGTGGACGCGCTGGTCGACGCCGAACGGCTCGGCCGCCAGGCCATGGCCGACATCCGCCGCACCGTCGGCATGCTCGACACCCAACCCGCCCGGATCGCGCCCGAACCCAGCGCCGCCGACATCGACGAACTGGTCGGCGACTTCCGCCGCGCCGGGCTCACCGTCGACTTCGTCCGCACCGGCGACCTGGCCGCGGTCGAGGGCGCGGTCGGGCACGCGCTCTACCGGATCGGTCAGGAATCGCTGGCCAATGTCGCCAAGCACGCGCCCGGCGCCGCGGCCACCGTGCGGCTCGACCTGGGTGCCGAGGCCGCGACCATGGTCGTCATCAACGCGCTGCCCGCCGGGCCGCCCGCGCGCCGCGACACCGGGATGGGTCTGCGCGGGATGCGCAAACGCACCGAACTGCTCGGTGGCACCCTCAGCGTGGGCCCAGGCGACGACGGGTGGAGCGTGCGGGTGGAGTTCCCGCTCAAAGGCGGCGGCTGCCCCGGCTTCTCGACCGTGCTGCCGGGCCTGCTCCGCACCAGACCCCAGGAGGACCTGTGACGGCCGCCGCGCCGATCGACAACCCGGTGACCGTGCTCGTCGTCGACGACCAGGAACTCGTGCGCGGTGGTTTGCGCCGCATCCTGCGTCGACGCGACGGCTTCACCGTCACCGAATGCGCCGACGGTGACGAGGTCGCCGCCGCCGTCGCCGCCGAACGCCCCGACGTGGTGCTGATGGATCTGCGGATGAAACGGGTCGGCGGCATCGATGCGACCAGGTTGCTGCGCGCCCGCCCCGACGCCCCACCGGTGCTCGTGCTCACCACCTTCGACGACGATCAGCTGCTCTCCGGGGCGCTGCGCGCGGGGGCCGCCGGGTTCCTGCTCAAGGACTCGCCCGCCGAGGACCTCATCCGCGCCGTGCGCACCGTCGCCGGGGGCGGCGCCTGGCTCGACCCGTCGGTCACCGGCCGGGTGCTCACCGCCTACCGGACCGTGCGACCCAGCGGCACCCGCACCGACCGCAGGCTCGGCGAACTCACCGCCCGCGAGTACGAAGTGCTCGAACTGATCGGCCGCGGCCGGGTCAACAGCGAGATCGCGCGGGAACTCGGCATCTCGGAAGTCACCGTGAAAAGCCACGTGGGACACATATTCGGCAAGCTCGACCTGCGTGATCGCGCCGCCGCGATCGTGTTCGCGTTTGACCACGGCGTGGTGACACCGGGAGAATCGTCCTTCTGAGGAGCAGGTCCGCGGACCTGCCAGACGTGGGAGGCGGACGCTGGTGGGTGCACCCGGGTCACGGGCGGGGAGCAGATTCGGCCCGTACGAACTGCGGTCGATGCTGGGCAAAGGCGGCATGGGCGAGGTCTACGAGGCCTACGACACCGGCAAGGACCGGGTGGTCGCCCTGAAGTTGCTGGCCGAGGAGCTCGCCCAGGACCCGGCCTACCAGGTCCGGTTCCGGCGCGAATCCCAGGCCGCGGCCAAGCTCGCCGAACCGCACGTCATCCCGATCCACGACTGGGGTGTCATCGACGGGGTGCTGTTCATCGACATGCGCCTGGTCCCCGGCACCGACCTGCGCACCGTGCTGCACCGGGGCGGACCGCTCAGCCCCGACCGCGCGGTGGCCGTGGTGGAACAGATCGCCGCCGCGCTCGACGCCGCGCACGCGGGCGGGCTCGTGCACCGTGACGTCAAGCCCGCCAACATCCTGGTCACCCCCGCCGATTTCGCCTACCTGGCCGACTTCGGCATCGCGCACACCGAGGGCGACAGCGCGGTGACCCAGGTCGGCATGGCCATGGGCTCCTACATCTACATGGCGCCCGAACGCTTCGACGTGGGCCCGATCTCGCATCGCGCCGACATCTACTCGCTGGCCTGTGTGCTGCACGAATGCCTCACCGGCGGTTCGCCGTTCCCGGCGGCCAGTATGAGTGTGCTCATCCGCGCGCATCTGTCCGAGGCGCCGCCGCGTCCGAGCACGTTGATCCCCGGGCTGCCCGCTGGTCTCGACGATGTCATCGCGCGGGGGATGGCCAAGGATCCGGCCGACCGTTTCGCCTCCGCCGGGGATCTGGCTGTCGCCGCTCGGGACGTGTTGAACTCGGCTGTGCAGCATGCCCGTCCCGGGGCTTTCGCGCCCGGACGTGAGGCTGGTGGCGGTGCCCAGTCGGTTGAGGTGCCGTTCGGTGCTCGCGGGCAGGGGGCCGGTGCTGGTGGTGCGCAGTCCGGTGGGGTGCCGTTCGGTGCTCGCGGGCAGGGCACCGGTGCTGGCGGTGGGCAGTCCGGTGGGGTGCCGGTGGGTGGTGCGCGGTCGGGGCCGGTCGGCTTCGGCGCTGGACCCGCGGACACCGGCGCTGGCACGTTCGGGGCGGCGGCCGCGGCGCGGCGCGGTGGATCCACGGGAGGGAATCAGATGCCGGGAGTGACCGACGCGGGCGCGCGGGATGCGCGGGCGCAGCGTGGCGAGGGTGCCACCTCCGGCGGATCGACCGGTCCGGCGCGCGCTGGTTCCGGTGAGTCGACCGGGACGGGACGGCCGGGCTCCGGCACCTCGACCGGTCCGGCGCGCAGACCCGGGCAGGACGCGGAGGACGAGGCGGCCGAGTCGGCGCCGACTCCGACCGGGGAGTTCCGTGTGGTCGGCGCGGTCACCGCGACCGGCGGTATCGAGACCTCGCGCAGTCAGAGCTCGGCGACGGGCGCGCAGCCGACACTGATCATCCGGCCGCCCGAGGCGCGGGCCGGTGGGTCCGACACCACCGGATTCCGGCGCGTTCCGGCCGAGGGCAGCGGGGAGGTGTCCATCTCCGCCGTCATCCAGCCGACCGGCCCCGCCGAGATCCGCGCGGCCGACACCCATTTCACCCCCCTCCCGCCCGCCGACGGCACCCCCGCCCCCGAGGCACCGGAACCGCCCCCGGCCTACACGCCCGACCAGGGCCTCCCGCGCATGCGCCCGTTCCCCGACGCGCATCTCTTCGACGGCGCGTCGCCCGGTGAGCCACCGGCCCCCGGTGCCCCGCCCTTCCCGCCGCCGAATCAGGTCGGCCCCCACCAGAACCCGCCGCACACCGCTGGTCGTCCGGCCGCCCCCACCGAGCGCTACGTGGGCGAACCCTTCCAGCCCGGCACCCCCGGTTCCCCCGCCGAACCCCGCCTTCCCGGTCCGAGGGGCGACCGTCCCCCGGCCGGACCGCCGAGTCCCGGCGCCCCCGGTGCGCCATACCCGGGTGGTCCGTCGGCGACCGGTGCCCCTCCGACACAGCGCTATTCCGGCGAGCATCCGCTGCCGGGCGTGCCTGGTGCCCCGCCTGAGCGGTTCCCTGGCGGTCCCTCGGCGGATGGTGAGTCTCCTGAGCGGTTCGCCGGTGGCCCGTCGGTTTCGGGTGCTCCCGCGACGCAGCGTTACTCCGGTGAGCATCCGCTGCCGGGTCCCGGTGCGTCCCCCGAGCGATTCCCCGGTGACCCGTCGGCTCCGGGTGCGGCCGCCACCCAGCGGTACTCGGGTGAGCATCCGCTTCCCGGCCCCGCCGGGCCCGCACGGCCTTTCGGCGGACCCGCGCCGGACTCGCAGCTCGGTGCTCCCACCGAGTATTTCGATCGCGCGTCGTTCGGGCCGGACCCGACTGGTGCACCGCGTGGATTCGGCGACGGCGGGGAGACGCCGTTCGATCAAGCGGGCGAGGACCGCCCGCCTCGCTTCGGCGGCCCCGGCGACGCCGATCCGGACCGCCGCTTCGGCGCGCCGCCCAGCGCCGCCCCAAGCGACGATCCGCAGCGCTACGCCGCCACCCAGCACTTCGGCGGCGCCCCCGACGCGTTCTCTCCGCGGACCGAGCAGTACGACCCCGCGGGCGATGACCCGCAGCGCCACGCCGCGACCCGACACTTCGGCGGGGCTGCCGACGCCTTCTCGTCGCGAACCGGGGAGAACGACCCGGCGGGCGACGACCCGCAGCGCCACGCCGCGACCCAGCATTACGGCGGTGGATTCACACCGCCGACCGAGCAATACGACCCGGCGGGCCTCGATGCCCAGCGTTCGGCGCCGACGCGGCATTACCCGGGCGAGTTCGACGATGCCGACCCGCAGCGTTCGCAGCCGACGCATCAGTATCGCGGGGGAGCGGCGCCGTTCCCGGCGCATCAGGCTCCGCCGGAGTACGACGATGCGGCGCGGGCGGCGGGGCCCTATGCGGGGGAGGCCGCGTACTCGCAGTACGACGACCCGCAGCAGGCCTACGGCGACCATGCCTACCGCGAACCGGGCTATGACCCCGGCTACGGTCCGGACCCGCACTGGCAGGGTGACGAGCGCGCCCCCCGGCGTTCGCTGCTGCTGCCGGTGCTGGTCGGTGTGTTCGCGGTGATCGTGCTGGCCATCGGTGGCGCGATCGGCTGGCGGCTGATGGCGGCGGGCGACACCGCCGACACCTCCGCCACCGCACCGACCTCACAGGCCCCCGGCGGCTCCGGCAATCCCGCGGCGACCACCCCGCGCGCCACCTCGGCGGCCCCGACCACCTCGGCGGGCCCGGTGACGCTGCCCGCGGGCGCGCAGCCGTGCGAGTCCGGTGCCGCAAGCGGTGCCTTCGGGAAGGCGGCGGTGGGCAACTCCGTCACCAGTTGCCCCTTCGCCGAGGCGGTCCGGCAGGCCTACGCGGCGGGCGGTACCGGCGCGGGGGCCAGGTCGGTGGTGGCGGCCAGTCCGGTCACCGGGCGCACCTACACGATGACCTGCGCGCCCGAGGGCAAGCTGGTCACCTGCACCGGCGGCGAGAACGCGGTCGTGTACGTCTACTGACCCCGCTGCGACCGGGGTCACAGCGGTTTGACGTGCGATGCAAGGGTCATAGACGATGGTTTCTCGGTCCGGGGCAACCGCCCCGTGACCGAGCTTTCGGAGGAACCCCTTGCGCACCCTGTCGGCTCCGGCGCGCCCTCGGCTCCGCCACGCTGTCACCGACATCGATCATCTGCCCGCCGTCCGGGTCTTCGTCGGGCTGGCCATTCCCGGCCTGCTGCTGATCGCGTTCGGCCGGACCGATCTGCTGATCTACGCGGTGTTCGGTTCCTTCACCGGCATGTACGGGTTCGCCGAATCGCCGCGTCAGCGGCTGCTGCACCAGAGCGAGGCCGCGGTCATGCTCACCGTGGCCGTCGGCGCGGGCATCGCGCTGGCCCGTCTGCACGCCTCGCCCGTCGCGCTGGTCGCCGCGGTCACCGTGTTCGCGGCGGTCACCTCACCGATCACCGACCGGCTCGGCCTGCGCCCGGAAGGCCCCTTCTTCGGCATTTTCGCCTTCGGCGCCATCGCGATGGTGGCGGGTACCCAGCCCGATCCGGGACTCGCGCTGCTGATCTGCGCGGCCACCGCGCTGCTGTGTGTGGTCGTGGGCTATCTGGAATCGGCGAGCCGGGCGCGCCGGGCGGGCGGTGCGGTGATCTACGCGGCGATCGCCCCGCACCGGACCGGTCGGATCGCCCATCTGCAAGCCGCCCGCTACGCGCTGGCGATCGCGATCGCGGGCGGCATCGGGCTGATGCTCGGGGTCGGCCACGCCAACTGGGTGATGGCGGGCGCGGCCGTCCCGCTGGCCGCCGCGCGCGCCCGCGACCGCGTCCATCGCGGGGTGCATCGCGTGGGCGGCACCGTCATCGGGCTGGTGGTGACGGCCCCGCTGCTGCTGTCCGGGCTGAGTCCGGCGGTGCTCGGCCTGGCGATCATCGCGCTGCTGTATCCGACCGAGCTGTTCATGGCCCGCCACTACGCGCTCGCGCTGGGCTTCTTCACCCCGCTCATCATGGCCATGACCGAACTGGCCAGCCACGCCGATCCGCTGACCCTGCTCGTCGACCGCGGGGTCGACACGCTGCTCGGCGCCGCGGTCGGTGTCGCCGTCGCCGTACTGCTGCGCGACTCCGTTGTGCCCGGCTTCCGGACGCGAACATGCGAACCGATGCATACTGGCGACATGGCTGATGACGACCAGTGGTACTACTGCCTCAAGCATCACACGGCCGAACACGGCAAGACCTGCTGGTTCGGCGACCGACTCGGTCCCTACCCGGACAAGGCCACCGCCGAGCGGGCACTCGAGATCGTGCGGGCGCGCAACAAGGCCGCCGACGAAGAAGACGACTGAGCGGGCCCGGCTCGCCCCGATGAGCAGAGTCACCACCCGGCGCAAGACCACCCGCCTGTCCCCGAGCGGGCGGATCGAACGACCCGACACGCTGGCGGTCGAGGAACCGCTCGAGATCCGGGTCGACGGCCGCGCGCTCACGGTCACCATGCGCACCCCGGGCGACGACATCGACCTGGTGCACGGATTCCTCTTCGGCGAGGGCATCATCGGCGCGGCCCCCGACCTCGTCACCGCCCGCTACTGCGCGGGCACCGACGACGAGGGCCGCAACACCTACAACGTGCTCGACCTGCGCCTGCGCGTCCCGGTGCCGATCCACACCCGCAATTTCCTCACCACCGGCGCGTGCGGACTCTGCGGCAAGTCCGCGCTCGACGAGGTCCGCACGCACACCCGGTTCCCGATCCCGCCCGACTCCGCCGCGGTCGACACCACGGTGCTGGCCGGGTTGCCGGGGCAGTTACGGGCCGGGCAGAAGCTCTTCGACGCCACCGGTGGCCTGCACGCGGCGGGCCTGTTCACCACCGACGGCACCCTGCTCGCGCTGCGCGAGGACATCGGGAGGCACAACGCCGTCGACAAGGTGATCGGCTGGGCGGTGCGCGAGAACCGGGTGCCCGCCCACGATCTGATGCTCGTGGTGAGCAGCCGCGCCTCCTTCGAACTCGCGCAGAAGGCGGTGATGGCCGGGATCCCGATCCTGGCCGCGGTCTCGGCACCGAGCTCGCTGGCGGTGGATCTGGCCGCCGACGCCGGGCTCACCCTGGTGGGTTTCCTGCGCGGCGAGACGATGAACATCTACACCGGTGAACACCGCCTGACCTGAGGTTTTCACGGTAGCAGTGGGCGATCGGCCATACTGCCCAGTACGGTGTCGCCGACGGCCACCCAGCACCGAAAGCCCGGGGGAGTTCACAAAAGAAGATGCTTCACAACATGACGACACATCGACGACGCCGGGTCCGATCGGCGCTGTGCGCGGTGCTCGGTAGCGTCGCCCTGCTCGCCGCCGCCTGTGGCACCGAACCGGCGGCCCCCGCCCCGGCGACCACCACCACGACGACGGCCCCGATCGTGGACCCCGGCCCGGGCTCCGGCAGTTTCTCGATCGCCCTGCCCGGCAGTCTGGCCGCCGACTTCGCCACCCTGCAACAGAGTTTCCGCGGCAGCGCGGGACTGGCCGTCATGCCGGTCGGTGGCGAGAAGATGGTCACCTTCGGTACCTGGACCACCGGACCGGCCTGGTCGACGATCAAGGTGCCGCTGGCCATCGCGGCGCTGCGCGAGAGCTCCGCCGCCCTCACCTCGGCGACCGCGGCCATCACCGCCTCCGACAACGCCGCCGCCGAGACGCTCTGGCAGCAGCTGGGCGGCGGGTCGGCGGCGGCCACCGCGATCGAGGGGGTGCTGCGCGAGGGCGGCGACGCGAACACCACCGTGCCCACCACGCGCACCCGGTCCGATGCCTCGATCTTCGGCCAGGCCGAGTGGTCGCTGGCCGACCAGGCGCGCTTCGCCGCGCACCTGACCTGCGTGCCGCAGAGCGAACGGGTGGTCGGGCTCATGCAGCAGATCATCCCGAGTCATCGTTGGGGGCTGGGTGCCTTCGGCAGCGCCGAGTTCAAAGGTGGTTGGGGTCCCGACACCTCGGGCAAGTACCTGGTCCGCCAGTTCGGCATGATCGACGCGCCCTCGGGCCGCATCGCCGTCGCCTTCGCCGCGCAACCGGATTCGGGTGCCTTCAACGAGGGGATGACCATGCTCGACAAGATGGCCACCCTGCTCTCGGGTCACCTCGGGGAACTGGCCGGAGGCCGCTGCCCCTGATCGGCTCCGGTGCGGCAAGATGAACGCCATGCGCATCGGAGTCTTGACCGGAGGCGGAGACTGTCCAGGGCTGAACGCGGTGATCCGGGCGGTCGTCCGTACCGCGAACGGCCGCTACGGCGACGCGATCGTCGGCTTCGAGGACGGCTGGCGCGGCCTACTCGAGGATCGCAAGATCCGCATCCACAACGACGACCGCACCGACCGACTGCTGGCCAAGGGCGGCACCATGCTCGGCACCGCGCGCACCAATCCCGAGGTGCTGCGCGAGGGCCTGGGCCGCATCGAGCAGACCCTCGACGACAACGGCATCGACGCGCTCATCCCGATCGGCGGCGAGGGCACGCTCACCGCGGCCAGCTGGCTCGCCGACGAGGGTGTCCCGGTGGTCGGCGTGCCCAAGACCATCGACAACGACATCGACTGCACCGACGTCACCTTCGGCCACGACACCGCCCTGTCCATCGCCACCGAGGCCATCGACCGGCTGCACACCACCGCCGAATCCCACCAGCGCGTGATGCTGGTGGAGGTGATGGGCAGGCACGCGGGCTGGATCGCGCTGAACTCCGGTATCGCCGCGGGCGCGCACCTCACGCTGGTGCCCGAGGAACCCTTCGACGTGGCGCAGGTGTGCGCGATGATCAAGTCGCGGTTCCAGCGCGGCGACAAGCACTTCATCTGCGTGGTCGCCGAGGGCGCGCACCCGGCCCCGGATTCCGGATTCGCCTTGCGCGAGGGCGGGATCGATGAATTCGGGCACGAGCGCTTCACCGGGGTCGCCCAGCAGCTCGGCGCCGAGATCGAGCGACGCATCGGCAAGGAGGTGCGGACCACGGTGCTCGGCCACGTGCAGCGCGGCGGCAGCCCCACCCCCTACGACCGCATCCTGGCCACCCGCTTCGGCGTGCACGCCGCCGAGGCGGTGCACGCCGGGCACTTCGGGATGATGGTCGCGCTGCACGGCACCACCATCGGCCTGGTCCCGCTGGCCGAGGCGACCAAGCAGCTCAAACGGGTTCCGGCCGAGCGGATGCGGGAAGCGCAGGCGTTCTTCGGCTAGCGTGGCTGTATGCGCTCCGCTCGGGTGATCGTGTCGGTTCTGTCCGTTGTCGTCGCTCTGGTGGCCGGGTGCTCCGGCTCCGGCGACGACGCCCCCGCCAGTTCGGTGCAGGGCAGCTGGCACGGTGACATCGAGGTCCCCGACCAGCCCATCCCGATCGGGGTGACCTTCGCCGAGGACGGTTCGGCCACCATCGACATCCCGGTCCAGGGCGTGCGCGACGCCGCGCTCAAAGACGTGCGCACCGAACCGGATCGGGTCGAGTTCACCATTCCGGACGTGCCCGGCGACCCCGGCTTCCGGGGCAAGCTCGACGGCGACAAGCTCACCGGAAACTGGGTGCAGTCGGGGCAGACGCTGCCGCTGACCCTCGAGCGCGGCGAGATCGAGGGCCCGAAGCGTCCGCAGGAACCGCAGCCGCCGTTCCCGTATCGCAGCGAGGACGTCACCTACCGCAGTGGCGATCTCACCATCGCGGGCACACTCACCGAACCCGACGGCGACGGCCCGTTCCCGGCCGTGCTGCTGATCACCGGCTCCGGCCCGCAGGACCGCGACGAGAACCTGATGGGCCACCGCCCGTTCCTGCTGCTGGCCGACACCCTCACCCGCGCGGGCTACGCCGTGCTGCGCACCGACGATCGCGGTGTCGGCGGGACCGGCGGCGACCTGGATCAGGCCACCTACGAGGATCTCGCGAACGACGCGGTCGCCGGTCTGGCGTTCCTGCGCGCGCGGCCGGAGATCGACCCGAAGAAGGTCGGCCTGCTCGGGCACAGCGAGGGCGGCTACCTCGCCCCGCTCATCGCCCAGCGGCCCGGTGCCGACCCCGCTTTCGCCATTCTGATGGCCGGTCCGTCGGTGGTCGGCGCCGAGGTGCTGATCGAGCAGAACAAGGTGATCATGGCCAGCTCGGGCGCCTCCCAGGAGGACATCGACGCCCAGGTCGACTACCTCACCCGCTGGTCGACGCTGCTGCGCGCCGGGGACACCGCGGGCGCGGCCGCCTTCGCGCAGCAACACAACGACTCCCTGCCCGAGGCCGAACGCGCGCCGCAGCAGGCCGTCGACAGCTTCAACACCCCGTACATGGCCGCCTTCGTCACCTACGACCCCACGCCCGCGCTCGAGGCGCTGCGCGTGCCGGTGCTCGCCTTCTTCGGCGGCACCGACCAGCAGGTGCTGGTCGCCCAGAACGAAGCGCCGATGCGCGACAAGCTCGCCGGAGCCCCCGACGCGACCGTGCACACCTTCCCCGGTCTCAACCACCTCATGCAGCCCAGCGAGACCGGCAAACCCAGCGAGTACTCCACCATCGAGACGACCGTCGACCCGGCCGTGCTGAGCTACGTCACCGACTGGCTCACCCAGCGCGTCCCGCCCCGGTAGCGCTTCCTAAGATAGGTAGCCATGAGCGCACCCACGGTCGAGTTGATGGACTACGCCGATGTCATCTCCCGGTACGAGCCGGTGCTCGGCATGGAGGTCCACGTCGAGTTGTCCACGGCGACCAAGATGTTCTGCGGTTGCCCCACCGAGTTCGGCGCCGAACCCAACACCCAGGTGTGCCCGGTGTGCCTGGGCCTGCCCGGCTCGCTGCCGGTGGTCAACGAGCAGGCCGTCGAGTCGGCCATCCGGATCGGTCTGGCGCTGAACTGTTCGATCACCCCGTGGGGCCGGTTCGCGCGCAAGAACTACTTCTACCCGGACCAGCCGAAGAACTACCAGATCAGCCAGTACGACGAGCCCATCGCCACCGAGGGCTACCTCGACGTGGTCCTCGACGACGGCTCCACCTTCCGGGTGGACATCGAGCGCGCGCACATGGAGGAGGACACCGGCAAGTCGCTGCACGTGGGCGGCGCGACCGGACGCATCCACGGCGCCAGCCACTCGCTGCTGGACTTCAACCGCGCCGGGGTGCCGCTGATCGAGATCGTCACCAAGCCGATCACCGGCGCCGGGGAGCGCGCGCCCGAGGTGGCCCGCGCGTACGTCACCGCGCTGCGTGAGGTGCTGCGCTCGCTCAACGTCTCGGACGTGAAGATGGAGCAGGGCTCGCTGCGCTGCGACGCCAATGTCTCGCTGATGCCGGTGGGCGCCGAGGAATTCGGTACCCGCACCGAGACCAAGAACGTGAACTCGCTCAAGAGCGTCGAGGTCGCGGTGCGCTACGAGATGCGCCGTCAGGCCGCCGTGCTCACCGCGGGCGGCGAGATCGTGCAGGAGACCCGGCATTTCAACGAGGCTGACGGCTCCACCTCCGCCGGTCGTCGCAAGGAGACCGCCGAGGACTACCGCTACTTCCCCGAGCCAGACCTCGAGCCCGTCGCCCCCGACGCCGCCTGGGTCGAGGAACTGCGCACCACCATCCCCGAGTACCCGTGGCTGGTGCGCGCGCGCATCCAGGGCGAATGGGGTCTGTCCGACGAGGTCATGCGCGACCTGGTCAACGCGGGCGCCCTGGACCTGATCATCGCCACCGTCGAGGCGGGCGCCCCGGCCAACGAGGCCCGCTCCTGGTGGGTCGCCTACCTGACCGAGAAGGCCAAGGAGCGCGAGATCGCGCTGGCCGAGCTGCCGATCACGCCCGCGCAGGTCGCCGCGGTGATCGCGCTCGTCGAGGCCAAGACGGTGAACAACAAGGTCGCCAAGCAGGTCGTGGACTTCGTCCTCGCCGGGGAGGGCGAGCCCGCCGCGATCGTCGAGGCCAAGGGCCTGGGCATGGTCAGCGACGACTCCGCCCTGCGGGCCGAGGTGGAGAAGGCCCTCGCGGCCAACCCGGACATCGCCGAGAAGATCCGCTCCGGCAAGGTCCAGGCCGCGGGCAAGATCGTCGGCGACGTCATGAAGGCCACCCGTGGCCAGGCCGACGCCGCCCGCGTCCGCGACCTGGTCATCGCCGCCTGTAGCTAGCGGGCCACCCGAAGAGCCCCGTCCCTCACCCGTGAGGAACGGGGCTCTTCGGTGTCGCGGCGGCCGCTAGTCCGGGCCGCTGCCGCCGCCCTGGGGCGGTGGGATGCGCACGACGCGGTCGTCGAATTCGCCGGGCTCGCCGTCGGTCTTGTTGATGGTGGTCACCCAGACGCTGCCGTCGGCGCTCGCGGTGGCGCCGAGCAGCTTGCCGTACTTGTCCTGGGCGATCATGGCCGGTGCCGTGGTGACGGCGAAGGTGGCCGGATCGGCGGCGACCGCGGCCAGCGCCTTGCCCTCGCCCAGCGCCACCACGACACCGTCGGCGGTCGCGGTGCAGCCGCCGACACCCGGACGCTCCGGCCAGGTCCAGGCGACACTGAGCGCGCCGTCGGCGCCGAGGTGCTGGAGCCGGTCCTCGGCGGCGGTGCGGTCGGTGACCCACATGCCGTCCTTGCCGTCGCGGCACAGATCACCGGCGGTGCCGATGCCCGAGGCCACCACCTGCGGGGTGTTGACCCCCGAGGACGGCGATTCCAGCCGCAGCACCTTGCCGCCCAGCGAGCCGGGGTCGGCGGCGGCGCCGGGATTGCCCGCGTCGCCGGTGAGCACCAGCAGCTGCGAGGGCGTGGCCCATTCCAGCGCGCCCCGATTGCCGGTGGCGCCCTTGGGGATTCCGGTGAGGATCTCCTTGGTGCCGCCGCTCTCGGAGATGCGGACCACCCGGTTGTCGCTGCCGGTGGTGATGTAGGCGTACATCAGGCCGTCTTCGTGGAAGGTGGGGGAGAGCACGATGTCGGAGATCCCGCCGTCACCGGAGCCGTCGACGGCCACGCTGGCGACCTCCTCCGGCGGCGGCTGCGGAGTGCTCGCGTCGACGGGCGTGACGCGCAGGATGCGGCCGGTGCGGCGTTCGGCCACCAGCGCGCCGTCACCCATGGCGATCAGTCCCGAGGCGGAGTCCAGACAGGTGGCGATCACATTGGGATCGGGGTCGATGCACGGACCGGTCGGGCGGGGCACCTCCGACGGCGAATCCTGCGGCTTCTTGGGTTCGGCCCCCGATCCACCCACCGAGGGTTCGGTGGTGAACGGACTCGAGGCCGATTCGTCGAAGCGAGCGCATCCGGCGACCAGAACGGTGCCGATTGCCAATCCGACTGCCACCCGGCCCGCGATTCCCGAACTCATGCGTCAGACGTTACCGGCAGCGCGGTGGCGCTGACACGCCTGATCGAGGGAACACCGGCGCACCGCGATCCCACGTCCTAAGGTGAGACGGTGACCGACAAGTCGAACGACACACCCGATGCTGAAGGGTCGGCGCAGGCCGGACAGGCTGCGTCGTCGGCGGGTCGCCCGGTGACCAGCCCCTACGATTCCCCGACCACGCAGATGCGCAAGCCCGATCTGGGCAAGGACATCCCCCGCACCGACGAGGACCTCGACCTCGACCCGGGCGAGGACGTCCCCACGGCGGGTGCCGCGCGGACCGGTGGCGACGAGGGCGACTACGGCTACGCCTCGATCCCGCCCGCGACGGCGGCCTCGGCGGGCGCGGTCCGCCTGCAGCGGCGCAATCGCGAGCCCCGCCGCGGCACCCTCGATCTGGGCCTGTTCGTGCTGCGGCTGGTGGTCGGCTACACCTTCATCTACCACGGTCTGCAGAAGCTGACCGGCTGGTTCCACGGCCCCGGCCTCGACGGCACCAAGCAGATGATGGAAGGCGGCGGCTGGGACTACCCGTCACTGTCGACCGCGCTGGTGATCGCCGGTGAACTCGGCGGCGGCATCCTGCTGGTGATCGGCCTGGCCACCCCGCTGGCCGCGGGCGCGGTGCTGGCCACGATCCTCAACGCCTGGATGTGGAAGCAGGGCATGATCCCCGGCTTCCAGTACAACGCGGGCACCCCCACCGGCGTCGAACTCGACTCGGTGCTGGCGGGCGCGGCCCTGGCGATCATCCTCACCGGCCCCGGCCGCTGGTCCTTCGACCGCACCCGAGGCTGGGCCACCCGCCCCGCCTACGGCTCCGGCGTCGTCGTCCTGCTGGCCGTCGCCGCCGCGATCCTCACCTTCTGGTTCCTCCACGGCGGCAACCCCTTGCAGGGCATAGGCCCCTTCGACAGCAAGAGCTGATCTCGCAAGCACATGGGTAACTCGTCAGGGATGAGCTGACCCGACCACCAGTACGCCGCCGGTCGCATCAGCAACCGGCGGCGCACTCAGGTCTGGCCAGAATTCGCGGGGAGGCGGTTACAGCACGCGGCGGACGGCGCCCTTGTCGGCCGACGTCGCCAGGGCCGCGTAGGCGCGCAGCGCGGTGGTGACCGGACGCTCCCGGTTGACCGGCTGCCACGGGCGCTCCGAGGCCTCCATCTTCGCGCGACGCTCGGCGAGCACCTCGTCGGAGACCAGCACCTCGAGCGCGCGGGTCCCCACGTCGACGCGGATACGGTCACCGTTCTCGATCAGGCCGATCACGCCACCCTGGGCGGCCTCGGGGGAGATGTGTCCGATCGACAGACCCGAGGTGCCACCGGAGAAGCGACCGTCGGTGATCAGCGCGCACACCTTGCCCAGGCCCGCACCCTTGAGGAACGCGGTGGGGTGCAGCATCTCCTGCATGCCCGGGCCACCCGAGGGGCCCTCGTAGCGGACGACGATCACGTCACCGGCCTGGATCTTCTTGCCCAGGATCATCGAGACCGCCTCCTCCTGCGACTCGACCACCACGGCCGGGCCCTCGAAGGTGAACAGGTCCTCGTCGATGCCCGCGGTCTTGAGGATCGCGCCGTCGGGCGCGATGTTGCCGCGCAGCACGCACAGGCCGCCCTCGACGGTGTAGGCGTGCTCGACGTCGCGGATGCAGCCGCCCGCGGCGTCGGTGTCCAGCGAGGACCAGCGGTTGGCGGTGGAGAACGGCTCGGTGGTGCGCACGCCACCGGGCGCGGCGTGGAACAGCTCGAGCGCTTCCTCGGAAGCCTTGCCGGAGCGGATGTCCCAGGTGTCGAGGTACTCCTCGAAGCTGGCGGTGTGCACGGTGGTGACGTCGGTCTCGAGCAGCCCGCCGCGACGCAGCTCGCCCAGGATGGCGGGGATGCCACCGGCGCGGTGCACGTCCTCCATGTGGTAGTCGGAGTTCGGCGAGACCTTCGACAGGCACGGCACCCGACGCGAGATCTCGTCGATGGTGCCCAGATCGAAGTCGATCTCGCCCTCCTGCGCGGCGGCGAGGGTGTGCAGCACGGTGTTGGTGGACCCGCCCATGGCCACGTCCAGGGCCATCGCGTTGCGGAAGGCCTTGACGTCGGCCACATTGCGCGGCAGCACCGAGGCGTCGTCGTCGCGGTACCAACGATTCGCGATGTCGACGATCACGCGACCGGCCCGCTGGAACAGCGCGCGGCGGGCCTCGTGGGTGGCCAGCGTGGAGCCGTTGCCCGGCAGCGCCAGACCCAACGCCTCGGTGAGGCAGTTCATCGAATTCGCGGTGAACATGCCCGAACACGAGCCACAGGTCGGGCAGGCCGAACGCTCGACCGCGTCCAGACCCTCCTCGGACACGGCCTGATTCGCGCTGGCCGAGATGGCGTGCACCAGGTCCAGCGGGGCGTGCGCGACACCGTCGGCGACCACGGCCTTGCCCGCTTCCATCGGCCCGCCGGAGACGAACACGGCCGGGATGTTGAGCCGCATGGCGGCGTTGAGCATGCCGGGAGTGATCTTGTCGCAGTTGGAGATACACACCAGCGCGTCGGCGGTGTGCGCGTTGGCCATGTATTCGACCGAGTCGGCGATGATCTCGCGCGAGGGCAGCGAGTAGAGCATGCCGCCGTGGCCCATGGCGATGCCGTCGTCGACGGCGATGGTGTGGAACTCACGCGGCACGCCACCGGCGGCGCGCACGGCCTCGGCGACGATGTCGCCCACGTTCTTCAGGTGCACGTGACCGGGCACGAACTGGGTGTAGGAGTTCGCGATCGCGACGATCGGCTTACCGAAGTCGGAGTCGGTCATACCCGTGGCGCGCCAGAGCGAGCGGGCGCCCGCGGCGTTGCGGCCGATGGTGGTGGTGCGTGAGCGAAGCGGTGGCATGGGGGAGTCCTCGTGTGTCGCTGGGTGCGTCCGAGCGTGCGGGCAGGGGGCTGACCTGCGCGGCACGATGCGAGTGCGCGGTGCGTCCGGCAACCCCGCACGTTACTCCGGGGCGCGCTGGTCACGTCGCGCCGGTGCTGGGTACGTCGGTGCCGGAACCGGGCTCGAGGCGGGAGTGTCGCTCCGGAGAGTGTCGCCGCGGTGATGCCGTCGGCGCGGGGTGCCCGGTGCCGTCAGCTTACCGGTGCAACGGTGGTCGGCGCCGCCCGGATTCCCGGGGTGACCGAGCCGACGCTCACCGCTCGGTGTCGGAGTCCTCGGTCTTCGCCTCGGTCTCGGCGTCCGCCTCGGCCTTCGCCTGGGCCCGCTCGGCCTCGACGCGCTCGGCGTCGGCGGCCTCGGCGGCGGCGAACACGTCCGGCAGTCGGCCCCCGGACGCCTCGATCAGTTCGCGCAGCCGGTCGTAACCGACGGCGGGCAGCTTCACCTCGGAGTCGTCGGACAGGCGCGCCCGCACATACCCGCGCTTGGGGATGCGCACGCCCTTGACCTGATCCCAGTCCAGGTGCCGCTTGCCGACCATCGTGCTCAGATCCAGTCCCGACTCGGAGACGGTGGTGTGTGTCCGGACCACCCACCAGATCGCGATCACCGGGAACAGCAGCAGCCACCACAGGCCCGCGGGCCAGCCGACGAACGGGAAGAACACGCAGAACGCCAGCACCAGCACGCCGATGTAGGCCAGGCGCGGCACCCCGATGATGTGGATGCCCGGCGTCGGGACGCTCGTGCGGCGCGGGATCAGCAGCCAGACGATCACCGCGGTCGGCACGATCAGTCCGATCCGCAGCCCCAGCGACCAGTCCTGCACCGTCCCGACGACGACGAAGATCAGGTACGCCAGTACCACCGCGCCGATGGCGACGAGGCGGCCGGGAGCGGCCGCGCGCAGGCCACCGGGTCGCGAGGGCCGACCCGTATCGGTTCCCTCGTCGGCGGTGTGGGACGATTTAGCCGGTGGCACGGACTGATGCGGTGATGACACCCCTCCATCCTCGCATCTCGGTATTCGGACCCACGCAACCACTCGAGTCCCACAGAATGGGATGCGAAAGGTAGCCTGTTTGACTCTTCGCTCCACGCGCGCCTAACGTCGTGCGTGTGAAACGAAACGAGTTGCTCGTAATCGGCCGGCGCGTCCAGCGTTGAGCCTGACTACCTGAGTCGAATACGTCAGCTCGCGTTGCGACGCGCCACCCTCGAACAGCCCTGCGCTGGTCGGGGGCTTTTTTGTGTTCGGGCGAATTCCGCGCCAGTCCGGAGTCAGAACGACAAAGTTAGGAACGAAGACGGTGAGTGCACCAACCGCACGACCCGGGCCATCGGCCCGCAGGTCAGCGCCTTCGGCGAACCAGCCTGCCGCTGGTAGCCCGGCGACCAACCCCTCCCGCCGCCAGGTCGCGCCCGAGCGCGTCACCGGCGCGCAGTCGGTTGTTCGGTCCCTCGAAGAGCTCGACGTCGACACCGTATTCGGCATTCCCGGCGGCGCGGTCCTCCCCGTCTACGACCCGCTGTTCGACTCCAAGAAGGTCCGCCACGTCCTGGTGCGCCACGAGCAGGGCGCCGGTCACGCGGCGACCGGTTACGCGCAGGCCTCCGGCAAGGTCGGTGTGTGTATGGCCACCTCCGGCCCCGGCGCCACCAACCTGGTGACCCCGCTGGCCGACGCCCAGATGGACTCGGTCCCGATCGTGGCGATCACCGGTCAGGTGCCGTCGAGCCTGGTCGGCACCGACGCCTTCCAGGAAGCCGACATCTCCGGCATCACCATGCCGATCACCAAGCACAACTTCCTGGTCAAGGACCCGATCGACATCCCGCGCATCCTGGCCGAGGCGTTCTACCTCGCCGCCTCGGGCCGCCCGGGCGCCGTCCTGGTCGACATCACCAAGGACGCCCTGCAGGCCCAGACCACGTTCTCCTGGCCGCCGGAGATGCGTCTGCCCGGCTACCGTCCGGTCACCAAGCCGCACGGCAAGCAGGTGCGCGAGGCCGCCAGGATGATCCTGGAGTCCAAGTCGCCGGTGCTCTACGTCGGCGGCGGTGTGATCAAGTCCGACGCCTCGGCCGAGCTGCTGGAGCTGGCCGAGCTGACCGGCATCCCGGTGGTCACCACCCTGATGGCGCGCGGCGCGTTCCCCGACAGCCACACCCTGAACATGGGCATGCCCGGCATGCACGGCACCGTCGGCGCCGTCGCGGCCCTGCAGCGCTCGGACCTGCTGATCACCCTCGGCGCCCGCTTCGACGACCGCGTCACCGGTCAGCTGGACTCCTTCGCGCCGGGCGCCAAGGTCATCCACGCCGACATCGACCCGGCCGAGATCGGCAAGAACCGCCACGCCGACGTCCCGATCGTGGGCGACGCGCGCGAGGTCATCGCCGAGCTGATCGAGACCCTCAAGGCCGACCCGCAGTCCGGCGACGCGCCGCTGCTGAAGCTCACCGAGTGGTGGGCCTACCTCAGCGAGATCCGCGACAACTACCCGCTGGGCTGGAGCCAGCCCAGCGACGGTTCGCTCTCGCCGGAGTTCGTCATCGAGGCGCTGGGCCGCCTGGCCGGTCCCGAGGCCGTCTACTGCGCCGGTGTCGGCCAGCACCAGATGTGGGCCGCGCAGTTCATCAAGTACGAGAACCCGCGCACCTGGCTGAACTCCGGTGGCCTGGGCACCATGGGCTATGCCGTTCCGGCGGCCATGGGCGCCAAGATGGGCGCTCCCGAGAAGGAGGTCTGGGCGGTCGACGGTGACGGTTGCTTCCAGATGACCAACCAGGAGCTGGCCACCTGCGCCGTGGAGGGCGTGCCGATCAAGGTCGCGCTGATCAACAACGGCAACCTCGGCATGGTCCGCCAGTGGCAGACCCTGTTCTACGAGCAGCGCTACTCCAACACCGACCTGGGCACGCACACCCTGCGCATCCCCGACTTCGTCAAGCTGGCCGAGGCGCTGGGTTGCGTCGGCATCCGGGTGGAGTCCGAAGACGAGGTCGAGGCCGCGATCCGCCAGGCGCAGTCCATCACCGACCGCCCGGTCGTGATCGACTTCATCGTCGGCAAGGACGCCCAGGTGTGGCCGATGGTCGCCGCGGGCACCAGCAACGACGAGATCATGTTCGCCCGCGGCATCCGTCCGCTGTTCGACGAGGACGAGCAGGTCTCCGAGCCCGCCGTCATCCACGAGGCGATGAACAAGGAGCAGCAATGAGCACCACCCACACCCTGAGCGTTCTCGTCGAGGACAAGCCGGGCGTGCTGGCGCGAGTCGCGAGCCTGTTCTCGCGCCGCGGCTTCAACATCGAGTCCCTCGCCGTCGGTGGCACCGAGATCCCCGAGATCTCGCGCATGACCATCGTCGTGACGGTCGACGATCTGCCGCTCGAGCAGGTCACCAAGCAGCTCAACAAGCTGATCAACGTCATCAAGATCGTGGAGCAGGACGCCGACGCCTCGGTGGCCCGCGAGCTGATCCTGGTGAAGGTGCGCGCCGACGCCTCGGTCCGCACGCAGGTGATCGAGGCCGTGCAGTTGTTCCGCGCCAAGGTGATCGACGTCTCACCCGACGCGCTGACCATCGAGGCCACGGGCACCCGCTCGAAGCTGGATGCCCTGCTGCGCATGGTGGAGCCGTACGGTATCCGCGAGATCGTGCAGTCCGGTGTCGTGGCCGTCGGACGCGGTCCGAAGTCCATCACGGCCACCCGCTAACTTTTGTCAACCAGGAAATAATCCAGAAGGGACTCCACTGTGGCAGTCGAGATGTTCTACGACGACGACGCTGACCTGTCGATCATCCAGGGCCGCAAGGTCGCCGTGATCGGCTACGGCAGCCAGGGTCACGCGCACTCGCTGAGCCTGCGCGACTCCGGTGTCGACGTGCGTGTCGGCCTGGCCGAGGGCTCCAAGTCGCGCCCGAAGGCCGAAGAGGCCGGGCTGACCGTCGGCACCCCCGCCGAGGTCTCCGAGTGGGCCGACGTGATCATGGTGCTGGCCCCCGACACCGCCCAGGCGTCGATCTTCACCAACGACATCGAGCCCAACCTGAAGGACGGCGACGCGCTGTTCTTCGGCCACGGCCTCAACATCCACTTCGGTCTGATCAAGGCTCCGGCCAACGTCACCGTCGCCATGGTCGCCCCCAAGGGCCCCGGCCACCTGGTGCGTCGTCAGTTCGCCGACGGCAAGGGCGTCCCGGCCCTGATCGCGGTCGACCAGGACCCGACCGGCGAGGGCCAGGCGCTGGCGCTGTCCTACGCCAAGGGCATCGGCGGCACCCGCGCGGGCGTCATCAAGACCACCTTCAAGGAAGAGACCGAGACCGACCTGTTCGGTGAGCAGGCCGTCCTCTGTGGTGGTACCGAGGAACTGGTCAAGACCGGTTTCGAGGTCATGGTCGAGGCGGGCTACGCCCCCGAGATGGCCTACTTCGAGGTGCTGCACGAGCTCAAGCTGATCGTCGACCTCATGTACGAGGGTGGCATCGCCCGCATGAACTACTCGGTGTCCGACACCGCGGAGTTCGGCGGCTACCTGTCCGGTCCGCGCGTCATCGACGCCGACACCAAGGAGCGCATGAAGGCGATCCTCAAGGACATCCAGGACGGCACCTTCGTCAAGCGCCTCGTCGCCAACGTCGAAGGCGGCAACAAGGAGCTCGAGGGCCTGCGCAAGGAGAACGCCGAGCACCCCATCGAGGTCACCGGTGCCAAGCTCCGCGGCCTGATGAGCTGGGTCGACCGCCCGATCACCGAAACCGCCTGAGGTTTCACCCCCTGAAGGGCCCGCTCGCCACAAGCGAGCGGGCCTTTCGGCTGCTCGCACTTCATGGGAGCACCAGTAAGCTGAAGAGGTGACGGAAGGTACCCCGGCTCAGCGCCTGAAGCTCGCTCTGGAGATGTCCGACTTCGGCATCCAGATGTATCGAGCGCGGATGCGCCGTGAATTCCCCGATGCCGCCGAAGGCGCCATCGAGGAAAAGGTGCATGCTTGGTTGCTTTCCCGGCCGGGTGCTCCGCTCGGCGACTCCGCCGGTCGGCAGTCACCCCGATTCGCGTGAACCCACTCGAAGCGGCATTGCGCCACGCCACCTCCGATATCGATCGGCTGGGCTACCGATGGGCTCTGGTCGGCGGGTTCTCGGTGTCGGCTCGATCGGTTCCCCGGTTCGCCTGGCGACGATCCGTCTGCGCCGGTCCTTCGCCGGGGTGCCGATTCTCGTCGATCTCCTGTTCGCCAGCTCCGGAATCGAACCGGAGATCGTCGTGGCCGCGGAGAATCTCGAAATAGTTCCCGACCTCGTCCTGCCGGTCGCGACGACCGCACATCTCATCGCGTTGAAGCTGCTCGCGCGCGACGATGCCACTCGTCCGCAGGACCTGGCAGACCTTCGCGGGCTGCTGTCGACTGCCTCCGCGGATGACATCGCGGAGGCGAGGCTCGCCGTGCGGCTGATCACCGAGCGCGGGTTCCATCGCGACCGCGATCTCGAATCCGATCTCGATGCGCTCCTGACTTCCTGACATCACCTCGCAGGTCCTTGCCGTCTCGACCCGGTAGCGACAGACTTGCTCGATGACGACCGTGGCGGATTTCGATCGGGATGCTGTCGAGGTGGGGCGGGCGGCGCGGAAGGTGGTGTCGCGGTCGGCGTTGGGGGTGTGGGGGGCCGGGCCGGGGCGGGAGGACCCGGTGACGATTCTCGAGCGGCAGGCGCGCACGCGGGTCCCCGAGCTGGTGCCGATCCGGTACGCGCGGATGGCGTTGTCGCCGTTCACCTTTCTGCGCGGCGCGCCCGCGGTGCTGGCCGCCGACCTGGCGCGGGGCCCGAACACCGGGCTCACCGTGCAACTCTGTGGTGACGCGCACCTGTCCAACTTCGGCCTGTTCGCCTCCCCGGAACGCAATCTCGTCTTCGACCTCAACGACTTCGACGAGACGCTGCCCGGTCCGTTCGAATGGGACGTCAAGCGCCTGGCCGCCAGCGTCGCCGTCGCCGCCCGCGACAACGGCTTCGACGACATCCGCGCCGCCGCGGCCGCCGAATGCGCGGGCCGGGGCTATCGCGAGGCGATGGCGACCATGGCGGGTCTGGACTCGCTCAGCATCTGGTACGAGCGCGTCGACGCCGACAGGGTGCTCGCGGCGATCCCCAAGGAGAAGCGCCGCAAGGTCGTGGAGAAGACGATGAACTCCGCCCGCAAACGCACCAGCCTGCAGGCGCTGGACAAACTCACCGAGCCCGACACCGACGGCACCCCGCGCATCAAGAACCAGCCGCCGCTGCTGGTGCCGATCGAGTCACTGGACGAGAAGACCGTCAAGACCGTCCTCGGCGACTATCGCCGCAGCCTCCCGGACGAGCGCCGCATCCTGCTGGACCGGCACGTGCTGGTCGACATGGCGATGAAGGTGGTCGGCGTCGGTAGTGTGGGCACCCGCTGCTTCATCGTGCTGTTCATGGACAAGGAGTCGGGCGCCCCGCTGTTCCTGCAGGTCAAGGAGGCCGAGACCTCGGTGCTGGCGGCGCATCTGTCCGCGAGCCGCTTCCAGCATCAGGGGCACCGGGTGGTCGCGGGGCAGCGGCTCATGCAGGCCGCCAGCGATATCTTCCTGGGCTGGGCGACCGGCCCGGCGGGCCGCTACTTCTATTGGCGGCAGCTCAAGGACATGAAGGGCTCGGCCGATATCAGCATCCTCGCCCCGCACGAACTGGCGAACTACGCGAGCCTGTGCGGGGCCGTGCTGGCCCGCGCGCACGCCCGCTCCGGCGATCGCCTGGCCATCCACGCCTATCTCGGCGGCGGCGACAAGTTCGACAAGGCGATGAGCGAATTCGCCCTGGCCTACGCCGACCAGACCGCCGCCGACCGCGACGCCATGCTGGCCGCCATCGACTCCGGCCGGATCACCGCCGCTCCGCACGCGTACTAGCGCTGCCACTACACTGGTTACCGATGAGTAAGTTCTTTGCCTCGGTGGACCACGTGACCGACCGGCTGACCGCGGCCGGGTATCTGCCCTCCCTCGACATCGCGACCGCGGTCTTCCTCGCCGACCGGCTCGGCAAGCCCCTGCTGATCGAGGGCCCGGCCGGTGTCGGCAAGACGGAGTTGGCCAAGGCGATCGCCACCGCGGTGACGGCCGAACTGGTGCGCCTGCAGTGCTACGAGGGCATCGACGAGGCGCGCGCCCTCTACGAGTGGAACCACGCCAAGCAACTGCTGCGCATCACCGCCACCGACGGCGAGGGCTGGGACAGCACCCGCGACCACGTCTTCACCGAGGAGTTCCTGCTGGCCCGCCCGCTGCTGGCGGCCATCCGCAACCCCGACCCCACGGTCCTGCTCATCGACGAACTCGACAAGGCCGACGTGGAGCTGGAAGGACTGCTGCTCGAGGTCCTCGGTGACTTCCAGGTGAGCATCCCGGAACTGGGCACGGTGACGGCGGTGCGCAAGCCCTTCGTCATCCTCACCTCCAACGCCCACCGCGATCTGTCCGAGGCGCTCAAGCGCCGCTGCCTGTTCCTGCACATCGACTATCCGACCGCCGAGTTGGAGAAGGCCATCGTCCGGCTGAAGGTCCCCGAACTCGACGCGGACCTGGCCGAACCGGTGGTGACGACGGTGAGCGCGCTGCGTCAGCTCGCGCTGCGCAAGGCGCCATCGATCGCCGAGACCGTGGACTGGGCGAAAACGCTGGTCGCCCTGGGCACCCGGACCCTCACCGGCGGCGTGGTCCGCTCCACCCTCGGCGTGCTGCTGAAATACCAGTCCGACCACCGGATGGCGATCGAGAAGCTCGGCCTCGACGACACCGCGCACCCGGGTGTGGCCCCGTGACCGCCGGGCTCCGGTCGATGTCCAGCCGGGACGCGGGCGCCGGGCCTCGCTCCGCGAACGCGGCGGTCCGATGACAGCCCCCGCCCTGCGCGCGGGCGCCACCCCGACCACCGACCGCCTGGTCGGCTTCGTCGGCCTGCTGCGCGAACACGGCATCCACGCGGGCCCCAGCGAAACCGTCGACGCCGCCGCCGCGATCGTCGCCCTCGGCACCGCCGACCCGCGCGTGCTGCGCTCGGGCCTGGCCGCCTGCCTGCTGCGCCGCGACGGCCAGCGCTCCGTCTTCGACCAGCTCTTCGACCTGTACTTCCTCGACGGCGACCGCCCGGTCACCGCACCCGGCGCGGAGGCGGGCGATCTGCGCGATCGGCTCATCGCCACCCTGATCCAGGGCGCCGACACCGCCGAGCTGGCCCGCGAAGCGCTCAACACCTTCGGCGCGTACGGCGGCGCGGGGGAGTCGGCGGGGCGCGTCACCACCGCCTCCGGCGCGGGCTGGTCGTCGTACATGACGATGAAATCGCTGCGCCCGGGCGAGATCTCCGAGCAGGTCGCGCAAACCCTGGGTGGCACAGGTCAATTCGACGCGGCCGTGCACACCATCGAGGCTCGCCGCCGCGTGGAGCAGTTCCGTGCGCAGGTCCAGGCCGAAGCCCGCCTGCGCTCGGCGCAGCTGCGCGGCACCGACTACATCGCCCGGCGCGGCGTCGAACCCGGCGGCGACAGCACCGATTTCCTCGGCGCCCGCGAACAGGACCTCGCCGAGATGCGCAAGTTGGTCCACCCGCTGGCCCGCAAACTCGCCACCCGGCTCGCGGTGCGCCGCAAGAAGGCCGTGCGCGGCTCCATCGATCTGCGCCGCACCCTGCGCCGGTCGATGGCCACCGGCGGCGTACCGGTCGACCCGGTGCTGCGTGCCCGCAAGCGGGGCCGCCCGGATCTCGTTGTGCTGGCCGATGTCTCGGGCTCGGTCACCGGATTCTCCGAATTCACCTTGCAATTGGTGCAGGCCCTGCAGGACCAGTTCAGCCGTGTCCGCAGCTTCGGCTTCGTCGACGTCTGCGCCGAGATCACTCACTACTTCACTCCCGGCGAACCGCCGCCGCCCGGTTTCGCGCAGAGCATCGTCCGCGAGGCGGGCGTGGTGCGCTTCGGGTCCAGCAACTACGGCGAGGCGCTGCAAGGTTTCACCGACCACTACCTCGACGCCGTCGGCCCCCGGACCTGCGTGCTGATCCTCGGCGACGCCCGCACCAACCGCACCGACCCCAATCTCGCCGCGCTGCAAGCGATCACCGAACGGGCCAAGGCGGTCTACTGGCTGAACCCGGAACCCGCGCGCTCCTGGTCGACCGGCGATTCGGCCGCCGACGCCTACACCGAGATCGTCACCATGCACGAATGCCGCAACGTCCGGCAGTTGGCCGAAGTCGTCGGCAGGCTGCTGCCCGCCTGAACTCAGCGGTACTTGGTGGTGCCCGCCGAGCCGCGGGAGTTGCTCACCAGCTTGGCGAAGCAGTCGTCGACGGGAATCGCGTGGGCGTCGCACCAGGCATTGGCCGAATCGGGGTCGGCGAAGGACGCGTCGGCCAGGGTGATCCACCAGCCCTGCAGGTCGAAGGTGCTCCAGTCGTCGCTCCAGACCAGGCGAGCCCCGGGATACTGCTGCCGGAAACGCTGATTCTGCGCGAGGATCTCACTGTTGGTCCAGCTCACCATCCGCCCGTCGACATCGGCGGCCACCAGGCCCGGCTGCTTGGCCGACAGCTGCGGTACCCACCGCTCGGCCAGATTCGCGCTCACCACCGGCCGGTCGGCCGCGGCCTGCGCGAGCAGGGAATCCAGCGCGGCGGACTGCGGATCGACCGGCACCGCCTGCGGTGACGCCGGTACCGGCGGCGCGTACGGACCGGTGGCGGCGATGGTGTTGCCGACAGTTCGCGAGGCGGCCGATCGGGAGTTGCGCTCGTGCTGCACGATGATGATCCCCGCGGCGATGACGCCCACCGCCAGCGCGGCGACGACCACCAGCGCGCCGAGAACCCAGGGCCAGCGGGAAGGGCGGGGCGCATACGGTCCGTTCGGCGGATACCCCGGGTATCCCGGATATCCCACGATCACCTCCGCGGTCGCGGCGCCGACGATCCTCGTCGGTTGCTCGGTCCCCCGTGCCTGCCAAGGAGTCTAGAACTCCTGGCAGGGCACCTCGGGTTTCGTTGCGCAACCGACACGAGCGCCGGTCACCGCGCGGTGAGCCGCACCACCGCGTACTCGTGCTCGCTCTTGTCCTGGTACTTCGCGTAGCGCGGCTGCGCGACGGTGATCGACGCCCAGGCCGCGGCCCGCTCCTGACCGCGCAGCACCTGCGGTCGCACCGGCGTCGGCGTGCTGGCGGGCAGTTCGATGGTGGCCCGGTCGGGGTTGGCCATCAGGTTGCGCTGCCAGTCCGGGTCGCCGCCCTGACCGCCGGAGGCGACCAGCAGCCAGCCCTCGCCGCCATCGGAGAACCAGGAGATCGGGGTCTGGCGCGGCTCGCCGCTGCGGCGGCCGACGGTGTGCAGGATCAGCACGTCCATGCCCATGAACTCGCCCTTGCCCTTGCGGATCTTGCGGTTCATCCTGGCGTTCATCTTGTGCTGCATCCAGCGGGAGAAGCCCGAGGTAGCCATCGCGAGTGTCCTTTCGAATCGGGTGGGGCTCAGCCCCAGGCCCCGGCGATCTGGCGGGTGGTGGCATTGAGCCGGTTGAACATGTTGGTCACGCCGATCATCAGCACGATCGAGGCCAGCTGACGCTCGTCGAAGTAGCTGGCAGCACTGTCCCAGATCTCGTCGGTGACGGCGTCGGGACGGTCGGCCAGGCGTGTCGCGGCCTCGGCCAGCGTGAGGGCGGCGCGCTCCTCCTCGCTGAAGTACGGTGCCTCGCGCCAGGCGGCCACGGTGGCCAGCCGCTCGTCGCTGACACCGGCCTTGCGGGCGGTCTTGGCGCCGCCGTCCACGCAGGCGCTGCACCCGTTGATCTGGCTGATCCGCAGGTGGACCAGCTCGAGGATCTCGCCGTCGACGCCGCCGGTCCGCACGGCCGCCAGCACCTGCTGGATCGGGCCCATCGCGTCGGTGAGGACCAGGGCGGGGTTCTGCATCCGGGACTGCATGTCGTTCTCCTCGTTCGGTGTGTTTCCGCTGTTCGCGGTGTGACTCCATATCAGCCCGAACGCGGCCGCGAAGCGATGCCTGTGGGACACTGTGGGACAGTGGAAACCGGTCCTGACCTCGGGATCGGCAACCGGAAATCCGGTGTTTCCGCGCGGGACGGAGTGGAGAACGGTGCATCAGGCGACGCGGGCCCACCCCCGGGACGAGCTGGCCGCGCGGCTGCGCCTGCTCCAGGAACTGTCCGGTCGCGGCGTCCGCGCGCTGGCCCGCGACACCGGCCTGAGCTCGTCGTCGCTGTCGCGCTACCTCAGCGGGCAGACGGTGCCGCCGTGGCCCGCGGTGGTGGAACTGTGCCGCCTGGTCACCCGCGATCCGCGGCCGCTGCGTCCGCTGTGGGAGCGCGCCGCCAACCCGCTGCCCGCCCCGCCCAAGACCAGTCGCCAGGTCGCCCCGCCGAGCCCACCGGCCGACGCGCCACCCCCACCGCGCAACGACCTGCCGCGCGACATCCCCGACTTCACCGGCCGCGAGCAGGCCCTGGCCGACGTGCTCGCCGCCGTGCGCGCGAACCGCGTGGTCGCCATCGACGGCATGGCCGGAGTCGGCAAGACGTCCCTGGCCGTGCACGCCGCCCACCAGCTCACCACCGACTACCCCGACGCCCAGCTCTATCTCGATCTGCACGGCTTCACCGACGGCCGCCAGCCGCTGGACCCCGACGCCGCCCTGCGCGCCCTGCTGGCCGCCCTCCAGGTGCCCTCGCAGAAGGTCCCGCAGGAGGGCGGCGTCGAGCAGCGCGCCGCCTGCTGGCGCTCGGAACTGGCGCGGTTGCGGGCGGTGATCGTGCTCGACAATGTCGTCGACGCCGACCAGGTCGCGCCGCTGCTGCCGGGCGCGGGGGAGTCGATCGCCATCATCACCAGCCGCAACCGGCTGCTCGACCTCGACGAGGTGCCGCCGGTGAGCCTCGACGTGCTCTCCGAGCGGGAGAGCGCCGAACTGCTGGCCCGCGCCAGCGGCGACGCGCGTGGTCCCGACGGCAGACTGGCCAAGGAACCCGAACACGCCGCCGAGGTGCTGCGGCTGTGCGGCAACCTCCCGCTGGCCCTGCGCCTGGCCGCGGCTCGTCTGCGGCACCGGCCGGGCTGGTCGATCGGCATCCTGGTCGAGCGGATGGCCGAGGGGCCCAGCGAATTCGACACCGCCTTCGGCATGTCGGTGCGTCAGCTGCCGCGCGATCAACGTCGCCTGTTCCGGCTGCTCGGCCTGATCCCCGGCTCCACCTTCACCGACTACGTCGCCGCCGCCGTCGCCGACGTGCCCCTGCGCACCGCGCGCGCCATGCTCGAGGACCTCCTGGACGCGCACCTGGTCCAGCAGCCCGCCGACGGCCGCTACCGCCTGCACGACCTGGTCCGTCAGCACGCCCGCCGCGCCACCTTCGACACCGATTCCGCCGCCGACCGCGCACGCGCCCTGCTCCGCGTCCTGGACTACTACGTGCACGCCGCCGCGGCCGCCGACGCCGCCATGCCCTTCCCGACCCCCACCCCGCCGGTCTCGGCGGGCCCGCCCCCGGCCGAGCTGCCGCGCTTCCCCGGCCGCGACGCCGCGTTCGGCTGGTTCGTCGCCGAGTACACCAATCTGATGGCGGTCTTCTACGCCGCCGTCGAGGCGGGCGCCGACACCCACGTCTGCGAACTCCCGCGCTTCCTGCGCACCTTCTTCGCCCGCCGCTGCGGCACAACACATCTCAACGAACTGTTCGAGCGCTCACTCGCCTCGGCCCAGCAACTCGGCGACCCCCGCCGCCTCGCCGAGGCGCACAGCGACCTCGGTTTCGCCCGCTACAACGCGGGCCGGATGACCGAGGCGGCCGCCGCCTACGGCGCCGCGGCCCCGCTGGTCGCCGCGGCGGGCGACCCGCTGCCGCGCGCCGACCTGATCATGCGCTGCGCCCAATTGCGCTGGGACGAGGGCGATGTCGAGGAACCGTTGACGCTGTTCCGGCAGGCGCGGGAGCTGTATGCCCTCAGCGGCGCTCCCGTCGGCGCCGCCGACGCCGTCGCGGGGGAGGCGTGGGCGGTGCTGCAGTTGGGCGAACCCGCCGAGGCCGCCCGCCTGGCCCGCGAGGCCCTCGACCTCGCCGGTGACCAGGTGCCGTCGCTGCAGGCCAGGATCACCCTCGGGGTCGCCATCGCCGAGACCGACCCCGAGGCCGCGCTCGCGCAGCTGGACCAGGCGCTGGCCGCCGCCCGCGCCGACGGTCACAAGCACAACGAGGCGTGGTGCCTGAACTGCCAGGGCGTCGCGCTGCGCCGGATGGGCCGCTTCGAGGCGGCCCTCGCCGCGCACCGCGCCGCCTTCGCCCTGCTCGACGAGCTGTTCGAGGAGCACTGGAAGATCCACTTCCTCAACGGCTACGCCGCGACCTGCCAGCTCGCTGGTCTGCCCGAGGACGCCCTGCGCCTGTATCGGGAAACCCTCGCCCTGGCACCGCGAGTGGGCCACCGCTTCACCGAAGCGGCGGCCCACCAGGGCATCGCCGACGTGCTCGAAGCCACCGATCCGGTCGCGGCCGCCGAGCATCGCGCGGCCGCCGCGGACCTGCTCGGGCCGGTCAGCCCATCGACTTCGCCCCGTCCAGGGACTCCCGGATGATGTCGGCGTGGCCGGAGTGCTGCGCGGTCTCGGTCATGATGTGCATCAGGGTGCGCCGCGCGGTCCAGCGCGTGCCCGGCTCGAACCACGGCGCCGTGGGCAGCTCGTGGGAGAGGTTCAGATCCGGCAGGTCGCGCACCAGCTGATCGGTCTTCGCGGCCACCTCCGCGTAGGCGTCGAGGATTCCGGCGAGGGTGTCGCCCGGCCGCATCTGGAACACCGCGCCCCACTGCGCGATCTGCTCCTCGGTCATCGACTCGAAATCCGGTGCGGCGGCGGCACCCTCGACGATGAACGTCGCCCAGTTCTGCTCGACTGCCGTGACGTGCTTGATCAGCCCGCCCAGGCACAGTTCGCTGACGGTGGTGCGCAGCCCCGCCTGCTCGTCGGTCAGGTCGCGCACCGTGAAACGCAGGAAGTGCCGGTGCTTGGCGAGGGTCTCCAGGATGTCGGCGCGCTCGGTGTCGATCAGGGTGGCGTTCATTGCTGATTCCTTCCGTTGTCGGTGTGAAACCCAAGGTAGACCCCATTGCGGTCAGTTTCCGTCCGCAATGGCGCGATACTGGAGAACATGGCCGACACGAGCGCACGCACCCTCCGACTGCTGTCGCTGCTGCAGACCCACCGCTACTGGCCCGGCGCCGAACTCGCCGACCGCCTCGGGGTCTCCGCGCGCACCCTGCGCCGCGACATCGACCGCCTGCGCGAGCTCGGTTACCCCGTCGACGCGCGCACCGGCGCCGACGGCGGCTACCAGCTCGCCGCGGGCGCCGCGCTGCCGCCGCTGGTCCTCGACGACGACGAGGCCGTCGCCATCACCGTCTGCCTGCAGGCCGGGTCCCAGGGCGCCGTCGACGGCCTGGCCGAACCCTCGGTGCGCGCGCTGGCCAAACTCGTCACCGTCCTACCCACCCGGCTGCGCCGCCGCGTGGACGCCCTGCGCGCCATGACCGTCTCCACCGGCTGGACCCTGCCGCTGTCCGACGTCGACCCCACCGTCATCACCGCGTTGGCCCTGGCCTGCCGCGCCGAGGAACGCCTGCGCTTCGGCTACACCGCCGCCGACGGCGAGACCAGCGCCCGCGAGGTCGAACCGCACCGCCTGGTCTCCCTCGGGCGCCGCTGGTACCTGGTCGCCTACGACCTGACCCGCCACGCCTGGCGCACCTTCCGCGTAGACCGCCTCACCGAGGCCGCCTCCACCGGCGCCCGCTTCCGCCCCCGCGACCTCCCCGCCCCCGACGCCGCCACCTTCGTCCGCACCGGAATAGGCGCCCGCAGAACCGGTTACACAGTCACCGCCGACCTCGACGCCCCCGCCGAACACATCGAATCCCGCGTAGGCCGCTGGTGCACCACCACCCCCTTGACCCCCACCCGCACCCGAGTCCAGATGTCGGTCGACAACCTCGACTGGCCCATCCTCCTCCTCGGCAAAGCCGAAGCCGACTTCCACGTCATAGAACCCCCCGAACTCATCACCCGCCTGAAAGAATGGGGCACCCGCTTCACCCGCTCCACCAATCCATGAGTCCCACCGCCCGGTCGACGGAATGAACCGGGCGGCCGGATTGTCATCGGTCGGCATGATGGGGGAGTGAATTCCCTTGTGCAGCAAGTGCTCACGGTCGTCGGCGTCCTCCTCGGCGCCGGCACGACATTCGCCTTCACGACCTGGACGGAACGGTCGCGCTGGCGGCGGACCGAGCAGAGCAAATGGGATGAGCGTCGCCTGGTCGCGTACAACGAGTTCGCCCACGCCGTGAAGCAGTACGCGATGATCTCGATGCGCCTGGCCGCGGCGCGCGGCTTCCCCAACACCGCCGCGCCGATCGACCACGACGAAGGTCTGGCGGCCCTGGCCGACGCCGATGTCGCGAAATCGCTGAAGTGGGAGATCGTGCTGCTCGTCGGCTCACCCGCCACCGTCACCGCCGCTCGCCGCTGGAACAAGGCGGTCTGGGAACTCACCTACGTGGCCCGTGGCGTCGACATGACGCACGAGGAGTACGTACGCCGCTACGAGGAGGCCGGACGACTGCGCAACGAATTCTACGAGTGCGCCCGCGCGGATCTCGGCGTGCGCGGCGGCGAACTACCGCCTGGTGATCGGGCCTGGTTGCCGCCGGAGTCGGCGGTCAGTGGCGGTAGCGCTGCATCCGTCGGCGCTCGAAGAACAGTTGATCCACTGCCACCGGCGCCACCAGGGCCGTGATCTCGGCCAGGCGGGTGTCGTAGTTGTGCTCGTGGATGCAGCGATGTAGGTGGGCTCGTCGCTCGGGGCCGAGCTCCGACCACACCGCGCCGAATCGCGCTCGCGCCTGTGGCCCGGACACGGCGACGAGGTCCAACAGCGCGGGCCAACAACCGGTTTCGGTGGCGCGGGCGGGCAGGGCCGCGACCGCCGTGTCCGACAGGGTGGCCAGCGCGTACCCCGCGCGATTGCGCACCCCGTCGTCCATCCGCGACATCAACGTGAACAGCCCGCGCCAGCTCCCCGCGTCCTCGCGGCGGTCCAGCGGCGCGATCAGCCCGGCCCCGATGTCGGGATCGGCGAACACCGGATTGCCCACCAGCGACCACAGCCCCAACGGCGTGAGTTGTCCGGCGATGGTGAGGAATTCGGGCACCGCCCCCACCATCAGCGCGTTGCGCACCAGCTCACCGACCGCCTTGGGTCGCGCGCTCCCGAACAGGATGTCGCCCACCCGCTGCACCACATCGGGCTCGCACCGCGAGAACACCGACAGCGCGGCGTGTTGCAGTCCCGGCGCCCCCGACAGCACGGTGTGCGCCATCCGGGGCACCCGCCGTCGCGGCCCGTCCAGCAACTGCCGCACCACCGCGCTGAGAATCTCGACATCGTAGGAATAGGCCGCCGAGAAGATCAGCCCCGCGTCGTCGCGCACCCCCGCCTCGACACCCGCGATCAATTCCTTGGTGGCGCAGGCCAGAAACGGTCCGGCGGTCACATAATCCCGCCGCCGCAGCAACTCGTTGACGATCGCCACGACCGGTTTGGTCGGCGCGATGTCGGCCAGCTGCGCGATCGCCCGCGGATCCAGATATGGCGCGCAATCGGCCGCGTACCCGGGATCGAGCATCGTCAGCGTCTCCGCCGCCTTCACCGGATGATCCACCCCGACCGCCCCCGCCGCCCGCCCGGTCATCATCGGCGGAACGAGCTTCTGCACCAGGGGAATCGAGATCGACAGCGGAATGTAGGGCACCAGCGCGGAGATCCGCCGGAACGTGTCCGTGTGCTGATCGAACAGCACCCCCGAGATCTGCTCCTGCAATTCGTGCAACCGCCGCGCGCCCAGATGCCGCAGATGCTGCACCCGCTGTGGATGCACGTGCAGAGTGCGGGCCAGCAATATCAGCTGCGCCCGCGTCGTCAAATCCGTCATCGCCCCCCGAACATGATCTTCTTCGTCACCGCCCGCAACGGCCGCGGCAACGCCCCCACCATCGAGTCGATCGACTTGTCCAACGCCGCCGCCTCCAACGCGACCGCGGCCCCCATCAACTCGAACAGATCCCGAGCCTGCTCCGCGGGCAACTTCTCCACCGCGGGCACCGGCTCGGGCACGCCACCCTCCCGCACATTTCGAACACTCATGTGACTCCTGGATAACGCGAACTCACCCCGAGAATGCACCCTCCACCCGCCCGTGACCAGGTCTTCACGAATATCTGTGCACGACAACCAAAACATCGGCACAGATACATGTGAACCGACGTCCCACCGAGGAATTTCGAGTGCTCGCCGACGGTTCGGCAAGACCTGTAACGTCCGGACGCGCCGCGCGATCAACGCGGGAGAGGGTTGCCCCTCGACAGGTGAGCTCGGGTGATGCGGGGTGGAGATGACGGCTGACTGGCAGTTCGATGTGCCGACCGCGGGACACAAGTACCTCCCGCCCGCCGCCCGGTACATGGAGGCCCTGACCAGCCAGGGCTACGGATTCGAGGCCGCGGTCGCCGACCTGGTGGACAACTCCATCGACGCGGGCGCCCACGACGTCGTCATCCACTTCCTGCGCGACGGCGACGACCTGCTGAGCCTGCTCATCATCGACGACGGACGCGGCATGGCCGAGGACGACCTCGACGTCGCGATGACCGTCGGCGGCCGCCGCGACTACGCCCCCGAATCCCTCGGCATGTTCGGCACCGGCCTCAAATCCGCCTCGCTGAGCCAGGCGTCGGCCCTGACGGTGGTGAGCCGCACCCGCAAGTCGCGTCCCGCGGGCCGCCGGTGGGCGATGGAGAGTGCCCGCGCCGACTTCCGCTGCGACATCGTCGAACCCCGTTACGCCCAGACCCTGATCGACCGCTACCAGGGCTGCCCGATCACCTGGCAGGGCACCGTGATCCGCTGGGACGGCGTCAAGGACTTCCCGCGCAATGTCGGCGCCGCCCAGACCGGACGCTATCTCGACCGCACCATCGCCCGCCTCGGTCTGCATCTCGGCGTGCAGTTGCACCGCTTCCTGACCCGCGACGACTTCAACATCACCATCGCCGTAGAGGACATCCGCACCGGCGACATCTACGCCAATTTCGGTGTGGTGGCACTGAATCCGTTCGGCTATCCCGTCGCGGGCCATCCCGGCTATCCCCGAACCTTCACCGCTGATCTCGCCGAGGCGGGCCGGGTCGAGCTGACCGCCCACATCTGGCCCGCGAAATCGTCACTGAGCGAATACAAATCGTTCGGCAGCGTGCTCGATCGCCAGGGTTTCTATTTCTATCGCCACGGCCGGGTCGTGCAGGCCGGTGGCTGGAACAATGTCCGCCAGCCCGAACAGCACCTGGCGCTGGCCCGCGTCGAGGTCGACCTGCCCGCCGAACTGGGTGACATCTTCCGACTCACGGTCAAGAAGGAGGGTGTCGAGGTCTCACCGGAATTCGCCGAGGTCGTGGAGAAGGCCGTCGACGCCGAGGGCCACGCGTTCGCCGATTTCCTCGCCGACGCCCAGCAGATCTACCGCGACGCGCGTCGCCGCGCGGGCGCGACCCGCAAACCGGTGATCCCCGCCGGTCGCGGTTTCGCCGACAGCCTGCGCGAGACCATCGACGACGAACTGCCCGCCCTGCCCGGCGAGGAACCGATCGCCGTCGAATGGCGCAAACTCACCGACGACGTGTTCTTCGACATCGACCGCGACACCCGGACCATCGCCCTGAACCGGCGCTACCGCACCGCGCTCAACGGCGGCCGCCGCGGCACCGTCGAGGATGCCCCGATGCTCAAGGCGCTGATGTATTTCCTGCTGCACGAGGTATTCGGCAAGGAGTACAGCGGACCGCGCACGAAGGACAATCTGCAGCTGTGGCAGTCGGTCCTGCTCTCGGCCGCCCGCGCCGAACTCGAGCAGGCCGACGCGTGACCCCGGGCGAACTGCGACTGCGGCTGCATCGCGAGGTGCTCGGCGAGCTGGCCGGGACCAGGCCACGAAACCTGGTGGCCTCCATGCGATACCAGGTCGAGGACATGCCCGAGGCCGCGCCGTTCGCCACCGAGGAGGACTTCCGCGACGCGCTGCTGTTCGTCTCCGACAACCTCGCCCTGGTCGAGATGTGGCGCACCCAGCTCTATCAGTGGGACTTCGAGTCGGCGCCGACCTGGTCCGACGCCGAGCCGCGCACCCCCGAGCGGCGCGCGCACATCTGCTGGCGCCTGGGCGTCGACCTGGCGACCGCGAAACTGCTCGAGGCCAACGCACCCATTCCCGCCCTGCCGAAACCGGTGGTCATCGGCACCCGTTTCGAACCGTGGTACCACACCCGGGCCACGCGGTTCTCCCGGCACGGCCGCGAGGGCTACTGGAACAACTACCGCCTGCTGCTCGCCGCGAAGCAGTGGTCGCCCGAGGCCGTCGCCGACCTCGACGCCGCCACCGACGCCGTGGTCGAGCGCCTGGCCGACCCGACCGCGCTCACGGCGTACCAGTCCAAGGGACTGGTGGTCGGGTACGTCCAGTCGGGCAAGACCGCGAACTTCACCGGTGTCGTCGCCAAGGCGGTCGATGCCGGATATCGCCTGGTCATCGTGTTGTCCGGCACCTTGAATCTGCTGCGCGCGCAGACGCAGCGTCGCCTCGACATGGAACTCGTCGGCCGCGAGAACATCCTGCGCGGTGCCGCCGAGCACGAATCCGACTACCACGACGATCCGGCCTGGATCGGACGCCGCTTCCAGTCCTTCGGCGAGCTGCCGTCGGTGCAGGGCTGGTTCGACATCCACCGCCTCACCACGCGCGACAACGACTACCGCAGCCTCCAGCAGGGCATCTACGCGCTCGAGTTCGAGAAGCGCGAACCCGCCCTGCCGCTGTACGACCCGGTCAACCTGCATCGCGCCGCCGCGCGCCTGATGGTCGTCAAGAAGAACAAGACCGTCCTGACCAGGCTCGTCAAGGACCTGAACAAGATCAAGACGCCGCTGTCGGAGATCCCCGTCCTGATCATCGACGACGAGTCCGACGAAGCCTCGGTCAACACCACCCGCCCCAAACCCGACACCGAGCGCACCGCGATCAACCAGTCCATCGCCGACCTGCTCACCATGCTCCCGCGCGCCCAGTACCTCGGCTACACCGCCACCCCCTACGCCAACGTCTTCATCGACCCCTCCGACAGCACCGACATCTTCCCCAAGGATTTCCTGCTCTCCCTGGAACGTCCGCTCGGCTACATGGGCGCCACCGATTTCCACGACATCGACTCCGCCGTCCCGGAATCCGAACGCACCTACGCGAATTCGAACGAGAAGGCCCACGTGCGGGATGTGGTGGTGGCCGACGAGGACGACACCGAGGCCCTCGTCCGCGCCGTGGACATGTTCGTGCTGACCGCCGCGATGAAGATCTACCGGGAGGAGCACGGCCTCGGCGACGGCTATTTCACCCATCACACGATGCTCATCCACGAATCCAGTTTCGTGGCCGACCATCGGGAGCTGTTGGCGCGCGTCACCGAGGTCTGGTGGAACGCCGACTATTCCGGCCCCTCGGGCCACGCGCGACTGCGCGACCTCTTCGACTCCGACGTGGCCCAGGTCAGCGCCGCCCGCGCCGACGGCCACGCCGTGCCGCCGGACTTCGCGACGCTGCGGCCCTACATCAGCCCCGCCGTCATCCGGATCGGCGGCGATCAGCGCCCGATCATCGTCGTCAACGGTGACAAGGCGCTCGAAACCGGCGAGGCCGACTTCGACAAACGCCCCATCTGGAAGATTCTCATCGGCGGCCAGAAACTCTCGCGCGGCTTCACCGTCGAGGGCCTGACCGTCTCCTACTTCCGCCGCCGCGCGGGCAACATGTCCGCGCTCATGCAGATGGGCCGCTGGTTCGGTTTCCGTCGCGGCTATCGCGATCTCGTGCGCCTCTACATCGGCCGCGAGGAGGCGGGCCCCGGCCGCAAGACCTTCGACCTCTACCAGATGTTCGAGGCCATCTGCCAGGACGAGGACGCGTTCCGCCAGGAGCTGCGCCAGTACGCCACCCTGGTCGACGGCGAACCGCAGGTGACTCCCGCCCAGGTCCCGCCGCTGGTTTCCCAGCATCTGCCGCTGCTGCCACCGACCAGCAAGAACAAGATGTACAACGCGCGCCTGGTGGAGGTGCGCTCGCCCGGCCGGTGGCGCGAGCCCACCGCCTACCCGACGCTCGCGGCGGACCTGCGTCACAATGTCGACGCCTGGCTGCCGATCATCGACGAACTCTCCACCGCGCCGACGGAGTTCGCGTATCGGTTCCCCGACGGCGCCGCCAGCCACGTGCTGACCGCCCACCACGCCGTCATCGCCGCCGACCGGCTGCTCGAGGTCCTGGAATCGGTCCGGTGGCGCGCCGAACGTCAGTTCGCCCCCGATCTGGAGTACCTGCGCTCGATCACCGCCGACGGCGACGTCACCGACTGGGTCGTGCTGTGCCCACACCCCAACCGCAACGCCGCCACCCTCCCGCTGGGCCGCCACACCCTCCCGCGCTGGGACCGCGGCCGCCGCCGCGACCCCCTCTTCGGCGCCATCAGCTACAGCTGGCACCGCACCATCGCCCGCCGCGTCGCCGACGCCCTGCCCGACTCCGGCGACCCCCGCACCGAGTCCCTGCGCGCCGACCGCCGCGGCGCCCTCCTCCTGCACCCGGTCGTCGAGCCCGTCCACCTCGCCGACATCGCCCCCGACGGCGCGATCGACCCGGGCCGACTCGCCCTCACCTTCGGCTTCATCGCCCCCGCCACGGCCGTCGGCCGCGACTCCCGCGTCGTCCGATTCGAAACCACGGATTCGTCCACCGAGAACGCGATCGTCGAGGCCGAGCCAGCACGCTGACCCTCCCGCGACCGGAATTCGTTCGTGCTTCGACTCCTGCTGTGGTGGAGTCTTTTCAGCGTCCCGCGCGGGGGACGCCGCGTGCGGTCGACGGCGATCGATCGTCCCCACCCACTCGAGAGGATGCCCAGGTGCTTACCGCCGGTGTCGAACCGCTGCTCGGACAGGTCGCTGCCGCCGTGTCGGAGGCGATCTCGCGAGTCCGTCCCGAACTGGCGGACGCGGACCCGGTGGTGCGTCGATCCGACCACGCCGACTTCCAGTCCAATGCCGCGCTGGCCCTGGCCAAGCGGATGGCGATGCCGCCTAAGCGGCTGGGTGCCGAGTTCGCCGCGCGCCTCGATTCCGCGGGCGGCGTGATCGCGGATGTGCGGGTGTCGGGCCCGGGTTTCCTGAACGTCACCCTGTCCGACCGGGCCGTCTGGGAAGCCGTCGCGGCGCGGCTGGCCGACGATCGGCTCGGCGTGCCGGTCACCGAGCGCGGGCACCGGGTGGTGATCGACTACTCCGGCCCGAACGTGGCCAAGGAGATGCACGTCGGACATCTGCGGACCACGATCATCGGTGACAGTCTCGCCCGGGTCTTCGGCTTCCTCGGCGCCGATGTCGTCCGGGCCAATCACCTGGGTGACTGGGGAACCCAGTTCGGCATGCTCATCCAGTACATCGACGAGCACCCCGAATCGCCCTGGCACACCGAGGAACTCGACTCCGGCACCAGCTCGGTCTCGGCGTTGGACGGCCTCTACAAGGCCGCCCGCGCCGAATTCGACGCCGACCCCGCCTTCGCCGACCGGGCCCGGACCCGCGTGGTGGCGCTCCAGTCGGGCGACCCCGCCACCCTCGCCCGGTGGGGCGAGATCGTCGCCGAGTCCGAACGGGCGTTCGGCGCGATCTACGACCGGCTCGGCGTGCTGCTCACCCCCGACGACTACCTCGGCGAGTCCTTCTACAACGACCTGCTCGCCGACACCGTCGCCGAACTCGTCGACAAGGGTGTGGCCGTCGACAGCGACGGCGCGATCGTCGTCCCGTCCGAGCGGGTGACCGGCCCCGGCGGTCAGCCGGTCGTGCTGATGGCCCGCAAACGCGACGGCGGCTACGGCTACGACAGCACCGACCTCGCCACCATCCGCCACCGGCTCGCGACCTTGCGCGCCGACCGCCTGCTCTACGTCACCGACTCCCGCCAGTCCCTGCACTTCCACCTCGTCTTCGAGGCGGCGCGGCGAGCGGGCTGGCTCACCGACGCCGTCCAGGCCGACCACGTCGCGTACGGCACCATCCTCGGTCCCGACGGCACGCCGTTCAAGACCCGTTCCGGCGGCACCGTCCGCCTGATGGACCTCCTCGACGAGGCCGTCACCCGTGTCCGCGCCGTCGTCGCCGAGAAGAACCCCACCCTGACCCCGGCCGAACTCGACGCGATCGCCGAACAGGCGGGCGTCGGCGCGGTCAAATACGCCGACCTGTCCACCTCCCGCGTCAAGGACTACACCTTCGACCCCACCCGCATGACGGCCCTCACCGGCGACACCGGCGTCTACCTCCAATACGCCCACGCCCGAGTCCGCTCGATCCTGCGCAAGGCCGACACCGTCACCCCACCCCCGATCGACACCGCCGCCCCCCTCGACCCCGCGGAGCGCGCCCTGGCGCTGACCCTCGACGACTACGGCACCGTCCTCACCGAGGTCACCCACTCCCTCGAACCCCACCGCCTGGCGGGCTACCTCTACACCCTCGCCCGCGCCTACACCACCTTCTACGACACCTGCCCGGTCCTCACCGCCCCCGACCCCACCCGCTCGAACCGAATCGCCCTGTGCCAGTTGACCGCCCGCACCCTCGAATCCGGATTGGGGCAGCTGGGCATCGCGGCACCGCAGCGCATGTGAGTGTCGAGGTCAGTGCGCTGTGGTCCGATTGACGGTCGCAGTATCACCGGTCCGATGGAAACTTGGCGCGAGGGGGATCGAGTCGACATTGTTGACATCGATGCTTCCTCGCCCGGGTGCCGACTCGGCGTCATCGGGTGCGGAGTGGCCGGTGGTGAACTGATCGAAGCGTTCGGCGAGCCGGTCTCGTGCCGGGTGGAGCGATCTCCGGTCGGGCAGGGTTATCAGGGTGCCGTGCATGCCCTTGAGTCCGAATTCCAGGATGGGCCCTTCGTCGTCGGCTTCGGCCAGGTCGGGGCCGATGTGGACTCGAAAATCCGGTGAGATACCTATCAGATTCCGATCGTAGGCAGCATGGTGAATCTTGCACATACTCAGACCGTTGGGAATATCCGCAACGCCGTGAGCCTGTGTATCGCCGATGATGTGCGCTGCTTCCAGCAACTGGGGCCGCCCGAGCCGGCACACCGCGCACCGGTTCTGGTAAGCCAACAGCACTCGGCTGCGGAACTGAGGCTGATGGAGGCGCTGCTTGGTCATGCGCTGGACATATCGGCGTTCCACCTCGGTGAGATGCTGAGGATTCCCGACATCGCGCAGCGATTCGTCCAACGCCAGCAAGATCCGTCGATGCGCCGGATCGTCATCGACGGCATAGACCGGAAAGACCGGGAGGTACCGAACCGCATCGCCCACTTTGATCCAACGCAGAAGGATGAGCGGCAGGCGGGTGCCGACTGATCTGCGGAGTTTGACGTTGTCGCCGGTATCGATGGCGCCTTCGCGATAGGCGTAGGAAAACAAGGAATCGCCTACAACAGCGTCGTCGTAGGGGCTGTCCGGCTTCGACAGTATGGACAATGTCGAGGCGAATGCTTGGGGATTGCGAATGCCGCGGTTGCGATCGACCAGGGAGATCCGGTAGTTGCCGATCTGGAATTCCAGCAGATCGGCACGGGTTACCGATCCTCCCTTTTCATCCACCAACTCCTGCAGAGCGGTGAAGATATCGAATCGAAGTGCAAGCTCAGCCCCATGGTCCACCAGTGCAGTGTGTCACGGGGCTACGACAGGCTACGGCTCCATTCCGGCTCGCCGACAGGGCATCTCACACGAGTGTTGGTCATGTATATTGAGACATACATGACCAACATGGAGGTCGGCGATGACGGTGACACAGATTGATCTCGATGACGACGCGCTCGAGCGGGTGATGGCGACTTCGCAGGCCAAGACGAAGAAGGAAGCTGTGAATCTCGCACTTCGCTTCTATGCCGCTCGTGCCGAACGGGCTGAGCGCATCGCCAAGCACTTCGAGCGTGGAACACAATGGGGTGCGGTTGCCGACGCCGAGGAACGTCACCAGGCCGAGAAGCGCGCTCGGTGATCTATCTCCTCGATACGTCGGCCCTGGTCAGGCTGCTTGCGGACCGAGCTCTCCAGGAGGCTTGGTACGACGCCATCGACGCGGGTGCGATCGCCTCGTGCTACCCGCAGCGAGCAGAGTTCCTCTACAGCGCCCGTGATCGGCAGGAGTACGACGAGATCACGGAGATGTTCGTCGACCTCTACCCGGACCGTTCAGTTCCTCGTGGCGTCGGGAGCTGGATCGACGCCACGCAGTATCGGATGTCGCGAGCGGGCGAGCATCGCAGTGCTTCGGTTGTCGATCTCACCATCGCAGCCACCGCGGCCCACCACGGTCTCGTCGTGCTCCATCATGACGCCGACTTCCGCACGCTCGCCAAACACGCAACCGATGTGGAAGAACTGGACATCTTCGCTCCCATACGTTGATTCGTCCGGGATGATTGGTGCGGCCATCGTCGTGACGTGTCAGATGTAGTCCGGCGAATCGAACCACAGTGAGCTCGGGGGAGTGGATTCCGCCTGTCGGTGGGTGGCGTTAGGGTCGCGGCATGGGATCTGGGGTGGGGGACGTCGTGGGGCGGATCGTGCCGTTCGACGCGGTCGAAGAAGAGCATGTCGCGGAGACATTGCGGTGGTTGGGCTCGACCGATGATGTGTATCGGCGGGTGAAGCCGGATGTGCCCGCGCGGCATCTGGTGGCCTATGTGGTGGGCGCGGAGCCGTTGTTCCTGACGGTGGGGGGCACGGCGGGGCACGAGGACGTGAGTCTCTGGTATGTCGTGCGGGGTGAGCGCGGGAAGGAGTATCGGCTGGATCCGCGGGAGTTCGGGGCGATGCGGTGGTGGGATGTGGGTCGGTACGAGGTGCCGGAGGCGGATCCGCACTTCGGGCGGTTCCTGGCGAAGTTGGGTGCGGCGTTGGGGGTCAGGGGGTTTGGCGGACCTTGATGGCGTCTCGGGAGATGTAGACGTCGTATTCGCCGGGGGTGGCGATGGTGGCGTTGCCGTAGGTGGAGCGGATGAAGGGGGAGGTGAACCAGCGGTCGTTGTTCATGTCTTCGAAGAAGTCGCGGTCGCCGCCGTGCAGGAAGATGTGGTCCTGGGCGGGGGACTGGCCGTCGAGGCGCTGGCCGAACAGGCGGCTGAGTTTGTAGCCGGAGTGGAAGCCCAGGGCGTTCACCCAGGGTTCGAGTTCGACGATGTTGGCCTGCAGGGCCCACAGGTCGCCTTCGACGCGGTAGGTGGTGGGGGTGCCCGCGGTGCCGTCCTCGTCGAACTCGGTGAGCACCAGATCGAGCTGGTGTTGTTGTCCGGCAACGGGTTTCGCCACGACGTGGGCGGCCTTGATCTCGCCGGTGAGGCCGAGGTAGGTCTGCAGGAGGGTGGCGATCCAGAGCAGGAGGACGGCGACCAGGAGCAGGACGGTGCCGGGGAAGGCGTGGCCCAGTACGGGTTTGAGGCCGCGGCGGCGGGTCGCCAGCAGGGCCGCGCGGACGAGGAGGGCGACGGCCAGGGCGAGCACGACGAGCAGACACACCTGGGCGAACCCGAAGGTCACCGGGAAACTCATGTTCTCGGTATACCGCGAAACCTCCTGCGGTAAGCAGGATCCGGCAGACCGTGACGCGCTCGCCGCGCCCGGTCAGTCGGCGGCGGGCGGGTCGACGGGTGGACGCAGCCGCAGGACGAGCGCGATGGCCAGGGCGCAGGCGATCGCGATGGCGATTCCGGCCGTCGCGGGGGTGGCGCCGCGATCGACCACGGTGGTGCGGTACCAGGACGGTGAGTACGCCAGGTGACCGAACTCGGTGTCGCTGAGCGCGACCCCGGCCGAGGGGACGAACAGGATTCCGAGGCCGACGACCACCGAGGAAGGGTTCTCCGGCACGGCCGCGCCGACGCAGAAGCCGCCGATCCCGCCCAGCAGCAGGCAACCGAGGGCGGCGACGAGCGTCGCGGGCGGGTCGAAGACATCGACGGCCAGCGTGTACAGGCCCAGCGCGATCACACAGCCCGCGGCGAGCAGGACCCGAGGGGCGCGCAGACCGAGCAGCAGGCCGACGCCGACCGCGCCGAGGGTGGCGAGGTCGACCCAGCCGGAGCGGGGCAGGGTGATCACCAGGCTGCCGACGACCGCGAAACCGGCGAGCAGCGGCACCAGCAGTCCGTCGCGGCCGGGCAGCACGAAGGCGGCGGCGGTCGTGGCGGCGACGACGGCGGTCGCGACGAGGATCAGGCGGCCGAGGCTGGCGGCGTGCGCGGCCAGGGACAGGGAGGTGTAGAGGATCGTCGGATAGGCGATGAGGGCGGCGAAGACGGGGGCCAGCGGGATGGCGGAATCGGGGGAGAAGCGGGGCGGGGGCGCCTCGGTGATCGCGAAATACGCCAGGGCCAGCACGGTGGCGGCGATGAACCACAGTGGCAGCGCCCCGGCGAGCAGGCCGTCGAAGCTGTCGGTGCCCTCGTCGACGGGGGTCTGGGTGAGATCGCCGATGATCGTCGCGCCGACGGCGGCGAACAGGTAGACCCCGCGCAGTAGCGGCCTGCCCCACACCGCGACCGCCAGCGCCCCGAAGGCCATTCCGGCCAGCAGCGCGTCGATGAAATTCAGGGTGGGCAGCGACAGGCCGTCGATGTGGCCGTCGTCGTTGATCGGGATCAGCGCCAGGTGGTTGAGCAGGATGCCGCCCAGCGCGGCCAGCGCGGTCCAGCGCGCGGTGCGCACGCTGCCGACGGCGAAGGTGACCGCGGCGGTGATCACCGCCGCGAACGCGCCGCCGGTCATCGCGCGGGGAATGTTGAACACCAGGAGGTCGAGATGGCGGAAGGCGATGAGCGAGGCGAAGCTGATCGGCAGCATGATCGCGAGGACGGCGACCGAGGTGGCGACCAGGACGGTGGCGACCTCGGTGGCGGTCCGGAGGCGTTGCGCGGCGACGGGCTGCACCGACTCTCCGTTCTCGCGGACGAGCAGGTCCGGGCGGACCTGGCTCAGCTTAGCCAGGGCTGTCGCGGAAATTCGGCAGCGACGTGCGACGATGGACGAATCTCCTATGACAGGCACGGGATTCGGAAGGTCGGTTGATGCCCAGCGGGGTCGTGAGCTGGTTCGACGGTGGCAAAGGGTTCGGGTTCATCAGGCCCGACGCCGGAGGGCCGGAGGTGTTCGTGGAGTACACCGAGGTGGTGGGGCAGGGATTCCGCACGCTGCGCGACGGTCAGCGGGTGGAATACACGGTCAGGGAGACCCGGCGGGGGCCCGAGGCGCACCAGGTGCGGATCGTGTGAGGTTCAGTTCTGGCCGCTGGGCCAGAAGCGGCTGGCCCGCTGACCGTGCACCGGTCGCGCCAGGGTGGGGTCCTCGGCCTCGGTGATGCCGACCTGCATCAGCAGGATCATGGTGACCATGCTGATGCCGATGATCAGCGGCGTGAGCAGCTGGCCCGCCGAGGCGCCACCGGCGTGGGCGACGTGGGCGCTGGTGTGCGCGCTCATCGAGAACATGCCGGTGTAGTGCATGCCGGTGACGGCCACGCCCATCAGCAGCGCGGCACCGACGGTGGCCAGCACGCCGTGCACGTGCAGGGCGAACCACAGGGCCGCGATCGAGGCCACCACCGCGATGGCGAACGACAGGGCGACCACGAACGGGTCGTAGACGATCTCGGCCTCGGTGCGCAGCGTGTACATGCCCGCGTAGTGCATGGCGGCCACGCCCAGACCGGTGATCGTGCCACCCACCGGGAGAGCGGCGCTGTCCCAGCCGCGGCGCACGACGATGGACAGTCCGAGCCACACCACGCAGATGGCGACCGCGGCGCTGAACAAGGTGATCGGCACGTTGTAGCGCACGGTCGTGCCATGGACGGAAAAGCCGAGCATCGCGATGAAATGCATGACCCAGATTCCGGTGCCACCGAGTGCCACCGCGGCGGCGGTGAGCCAGCCGCCGTGGTTACCGGAGGCGCGCGAGCGAACCATACAGCGCAGCGCCAGCATCGACCCGAGGACTGACATGAGATAGGCGGGCAACGGGGTCGCCCAGCCGTAAGTGAAATGGTTGATATCCAACACGCGAGGCTCCTCGAGAGTTTTCCGAGCGAGGGGTGGTCTCGCCCACGAACACGGAAAATACGCTGGTAGAAAATTTGCCGTACTCGGTTTCTCGAAAATGTCTAGGGCCGCTGACGGTGACGTCATCCGGTGCCATGGAGAACTCGATGGTGAAGCGTGCCAGGCGGTTTGATCGGTGCTCGGTCGCATTCCCGGCATCCGCGCCGCAACTACCTCGGCATACCGCGGGCATCCTCGCGATTGCGGGTCGGCGGGTCTGTGTGGTGACCCCGACGGGCGCGGTACCCGGGTTGGCTTCCTCACAGTCCCCGCGCTGTGGTGTGGCTGAATTCGCCGAACCGTGGCATTGTTGGTTGGCGAGACCGGGACCGGACTATTAGGACCTGGCTCGTCTACAGAAGGTTTAGAAATGGCTCAGGGCATTGTGAAGTGGTTCAACAGCGAGAAGGGCTTCGGCTTCATCGCGCAGGACGGCGGAGGACCCGACGTCTTCGTGCACTACTCGGCTGTCAGCGGCTCGGGCTTCCGCTCCCTCGACGAGGGTCAGCGTGTGGAGTTCGAGATCGGTCAGGGCCAGAAGGGCCCGCAGGCTCAGGACGTTCGCGTCATCTAGTTCCTGCGCCGACCAGCGTATGAGTTGAAGCTCCGCACCGGACCGGTGCGGAGTTTCTGCGTTTCCGGGGCCCACTTCAGCCCGCCGCGAGCGCCTCGGATCGGAAGAACTCGTCGGTGATCGCGCGGGCCGCGGTCAGATCGCGGGGCCGCCGGGTGGCGAAGGCGTCGGCGGCGACGCCGAACTCGGCGGTGATGAACTCGGCGATCGGCGCGGGCGCCGGGGCGGTGCCCATCTCCCTGGTCCGCGACTTCAGCGCGGTCAGCTCGGTGACGGCGTCGACGACATCGGACGGCAGCTCGCACTCGGCCAGCAGCGTCGGCAGGTGCATCGGCGCCACCGCCGCGCCGGGATGCTCGCGCAACCAGCGCAGGGCCATCGCCGGGCGCAGCGAATAGAACACCTTCTTCAAGCCGCCGTGGCGCTCGAACAGGGCCCACTGGCGCGAGCCCAGGTGCAGATAGTGCCGGGCGACCCGGTCGCGATCGGCCACCTCGGCGGCGACCTCGCGCAGCCGGGCGCGGAAATCCGCGTCGCCCCGATAGACGATGGGTGACATCAGCCACTCGATCAGCACCGCGTTGCCCGCCACCAGCAGGCGCAGCGCCTTGGCCAGATCCCAGCCGTTCACATCCAGCAGCCCGACCAGCGGGGTCTCGATCACATCGCGGGTGCGCCACGGCGACAGATAGGTGTCCAGACCGGCCACATAGACGAAACGGCAGTCGTAATCCGAATCCGGCGACGGGAAACCCCAAGCACGGCTGCCGCTTTCGATGGCCAGCCGGAGGGTGACGCGATGCTCGGCGGCCACCCGGTCGAGCTCGGCGTCGACGGCGGCGACCACCGTCGGGTCCATGGAATCGGGAACCTCACGCAAGAGCATGGCGTGATCGTAGAGCGCGCGCGGTGTCGCGTTCATCATGTTTTCGGCAGGGGGGTAAGGGCAGCCGAACTTCGCCGGACTATTCTGGTCCGCGGTAACTGCCGACCCCTTTCTTCTTCAGGAGTACCCCACAGTGAGCCAAGCAGGCCGTCCTGTAGTTCTGATCGCCGACAAGCTCGCCCAGTCGACCGTCGACGCGCTCGGTGACGGTGTCGAGGTTCGCTGGGTGGACGGTCCCGACCGCCCGGCCCTGCTCGCCGCGGTGCCCGAGGCCGACGCGCTGCTCGTGCGCTCCGCCACCACCGTCGACGCCGAGGTGCTCGAGGCGGGCAAGAAGCTCCAGATCGTCGCCCGTGCCGGTGTCGGCCTCGACAACGTCGACGTGCCCGCCGCCACCGAGCGCGGCGTGATGGTCGTCAACGCGCCGACCTCCAACATCCACACCGCCGCCGAGCACGCCGTCACCCTGCTGCTCGCCGCCGCGCGCCAGATCCCGGCCGCCGACGCCACCCTGCGCGAGAAGACCTGGAAGCGCAGCAAGTTCAACGGTGTCGAGATCCTCGGCAAGACCGTCGGCGTGATCGGCCTGGGCCGCATCGGCCAGCTGTTCGCGCAGCGTCTGGCCGCGTTCGAGACCAAGATCGTCGCCTACGACCCCTACACCTCGCCCGCGCGCGCCGCCCAGCTGGGCATCGAGCTGCTGAGCCTGGAAGAGGTGCTCGAGCGCGCCGACTTCATCTCGATCCACCTGCCCAAGACCCCCGAGACCAAGGGCATGCTCAACGCCGACACCCTGGCCAAGACCAAGCCGGGCGTCATCATCGTCAACGCCGCGCGCGGTGGCCTGATCGACGAGCAGGCGCTGGCCGACGCCATCAAGTCCGGCCACGTGCGCGCCGCCGGTCTGGACGTGTTCGAGACCGAGCCGTGCACCGACAGCCCGCTGTTCGACCTGCCCGAGGTCGTCGTGACCCCGCACCTGGGCGCCTCCACCGCCGAGGCCCAGGACCGCGCGGGCACCGATGTCGCCAAGTCGGTGCTGCTGGCGCTGGCCGGTGAGTTCGTGCCGGGCGCCGTGAACGTCACCGGCGGTGCCGTGAACGACGTCGTCGCGCCGTGGCTGGACGTCGTGCGCAAGCAGGGCGCGCTGCTGGGTGCCATCGCCAACGAGCTGCCGGTCAGCATCGAGGTGCAGGTGCGCGGCGAGCTGGCCGCCCAGGACGTCGCCGTGCTGGAGCTGTCCGCGCTGCGCGGGGTCTTCTCGGCGCTGGTCGAGGACCAGGTCACCTTCGTCAACGCGCCGTCGCTGGCCAAGGAGCGGGGCATCACCGCCACCGTCACCACCGCCACCGAGAGCCCGAACCACCGCAGCGTGGTCGACCTGCGTGCCGTGTTCGGCGACGGCTCGACCCTGAACGTGGCGGGCACGCTGACCGAGCCCGCGCTGGTCGACAAGATCGTCAACATCAACGGCCGCAACTACGACATGCGCGCCGAGGGCCTGAACCTGGCCGTGCTGAACTACAGCGACAAGCCGGGCGCGCTGGGCAAGATCGGCACCCTGCTGGGCGAGGCCGAGATCGACATCCTGGCCGCGCAGCTGAGCCAGGACATCGACGCCGAGGGCGCGACCGTGATCCTGCGCGTCAACGCCGAGGTTCCGGCCGAGGTGCAGGCAGCGATCGGCGAAGCCGTCGGCGCTTCCAAGGTTGTGCTGGTCGACCTGGCCTGAGCTGTACCGTCCCGGGAATCCCGGGACATCGGCAGCTGCGCGCCGTCACCCCACGGTGGCGGCGCGCACCTGTATCCCGACTTCGAACGGAGTTAGTTGATGAAACTCGCAGTCATCGCCGGTGACGGCATCGGTCCCGAGGTCATCGCCGAAGCGCTCAAGGTGCTCGACGTGGTGGTGCCCGGCGTCGAGAAGACCGAATACGACCTGGGCGCGGCCCGCTACCACCGGACCGGGGAGATCCTGCCCGAGTCGGTGCTGCCCGAGCTCAAGCAGCACGACGCGATCCTGCTCGGCGCGATCGGTGACCCGTCGGTGCCCAGCGGGGTGCTCGAGCGGGGGCTGCTGCTCAAGACCCGTTTCGCGCTGGATCACCACGTGAACCTGCGGCCCTCGAAGCTGCACCAGGGCGTCACCAGCCCGCTGTCGGGCAACCCGGACATCGACTTCGTGGTGGTACGCGAGGGCACCGAGGGCCCCTACACCGGCACCGGTGGCGCGATCCGCGTCGGCACGCCGCACGAGGTGGCGACCGAGGTCTCCAACAACACCCGCTTCGGCATCGAGCGCGTGGTGCGCTACGCCTTCGCCACCGCGCAGGCCCGGCGCAAGCACCTCACCCTGGTGCACAAGAACAATGTGCTCACCTTCGCCGGGTCGCTGTGGCAGCGCACCGTCGACGAGGTCGGCGCCGAGTTCCCGGACGTGCAGACCGCCTACCAGCACATCGACGCCGCCACCATCCACATGGTGACCGACCCGGGCCGCTTCGACGTGATCGTCACCGACAACCTGTTCGGCGACATCATCACCGACCTGGCCGCCGCCGTCAGCGGTGGCATCGGCCTGGCCGCCTCGGGCAATATCGACGCCTCGGGCACCAACCCGTCGATGTTCGAGCCGGTCCACGGCAGCGCCCCCGACATCGCGGGCCAGTCCAAGGCCGACCCCACCGCCGCCATCCTCTCGGTCTCGCTGCTGCTCAACCACCTCGGCAACACCGAGGGCGCCGCCCGCATCGAATCCGCCGTCGCCAAGGACCTCGCCGCCCGCACCGCCCCCGCCTCCACCGTCGAGGTCGGCGACCGCATCGCCGCCATCGTCTAACGACGCCGACCACCCGAGCGGTACTCGGACCGGTGATCGCTGGTTCGGGTACCGCCGTGGGAAGACGAGGTCCCCGGTTCGCCCGTCGGGCCGTATCGTGATGTCGGCTTCCAGCTCTAGACTGGCGATACCCGCCGTGGTCACGGCGGGAATCACCCGGATGGATCCGGTCGCGAACCGGTCCGAGCTGGAGGCGAGATGACAGTGGACCACGCTGCCGACGGCAATAGCTTCGGCCCCTACACTGTGCTCGATCTGCACGACCTGCCGGAGGACGGCAAAGGGTTCGAACTCGAGGACGGGTGGTTGGTCGAGGTGGCTGCGGGGGCGCGACACAACTGGATCGCGCGGCGCCTCGGTGGAATTCTGCAAGCCGCCCTGCCCGACGACACCTCGCTGGTACTCGACGGCGGTGAGTGGGAGGTCAGCACACCAGCGGGCGTCCGGAAGCCGGACGTTCTCGTGGTGCCCAGGGATGTCGCGCGCGCGGTGATCGTCGACGAGACGCCGAAACTGCTCCCGGGTCTGGATGTGCTGCTCGTGGTCGAGGTGGTCTCGCCGGGCAGCGGCAGCGAACGCAGCGACCGGGTGCGTAAGGTGCGTGAATACGCCGCACTGGGAATTCCCGAATACTGGATCGTGGAGCACCGTCCGGATATTCGCGTCCTCCGTCTGCGGCTGGATGCCGAGACCGGAACCTATCGCGCTGATCCGCCGGTGGGCGCGGGGAACGTCTTTGCCGCGGACGTGCCGATGGGCCAGGACCTCCGGGTGTCGTTCGACCCTGCCGAACTGATCGAGTTCTGACCGCCGCCGCTGTTCGCGGCGTAGGTCGTCCTGTGCCCCAGCCGTTTTCGACACTGTGACGAAAACGGCTGGGGGTCGGGCTATTTCGAAGTGTCGCGGGGGACGAGGGGGATGGCGGCCGCGGCGGCTACGGCGGCCAGGGCGTAGGTGGTGGGGAAGTTGGTGGCGGTGATGACGGCGCCGAAAACCGGGGGGATGGCGGCGATTACGAGGTTTTGGCCGGTGTTCTGGATGCCCAGGCCGCGCCCGCTCCAGAAGGGCCCGGCGATCTCGGCGACGGCGGTGAAGGCCAGGCCGTTGTCGGAGACGGAGATGACCGAGGCGGCGACCAGCAGGGGGGCCGCGGCCCACCACCAGCCGGTCCAGGCGGCCAGGCTCAGGGCGGCCATCGCGACGACGGCGGCGATGGCGACCTGACGCAGCGGGGTCAGTCGGCTGCCGACCCGGTCCGACCAGGCGCCCGCGCCGATGCGTCCGGCGGCGCCGAGGAACTGGGTGACCGTCATCAGCGCGCCCGCGGTGGGCAGCGACCAGCCCAGATCGCGGTGCAGCCACAGCAGCGCGAAGGTCCACAGGGTGGCCTGCGGGACGACCAGCAGGATCGAGACCGCGTGGATGCGCCACAGGGTCGAGGCGCCCCGGTAGGGGTTGGCGCGGTCGGCGGCCGCGGTCGGCGGACGCGGCGGATCGACGATGCCGACCAGGCAGCCGATCGCGGCCAGCCCGGCCAGCACGGCGGGGACCAGCAGCGCGGCGGGGATGCCGTGGTGCGTGGCGACCCACGGGATGCTCAGCGCGCCCAGGCCAACCCCCAGCGGCTGCGCGGTCTGGCGGATGCCCATGGCCAGCCCGCGCCGATCCGGCGGGAACCAGCCGACGATCACCCGGCCGCTGGCCCCGTTGGAGCTGGCCGCGCCGACACCGCCCAGCAGCAACAGCGCGCCGAAGGCGACGGCATTGTCCACCAGGGCGGCGCCGATGCCCGCGACGAACATCACCAGCGTGCCCGCCACCAGCACGACCCGCTCGCCGATGCGATCCACGACATAACCCCAGGCGATGAGCGTGCACACCAGGCCGACTGTGGGCAAGGCCACCAGCGCGCCCGCCGCGGCCAGCGAATCGCCGCGCGCGGTGAGCGCGGGCAGCAGGAACGGGGTGCCGTGGATGAACATCGAGCTGGCGGTCTGGGCGAAGACGCCGAGCGCGAGCATGAACCAGCGTCTGCCGCTACCGATCCGGGTCACCTCGGGTGCCTGGTGCGCCTGCGTCACGATTCCCACCTCGCTCGGATTGCACGATTGCATCTCAATATTTGAGATTGATGTCTCATGGTATGAACATCGAAGATCACGCTACACCGCTGACCGTCGATTGTTGCCTCCGGATCAGGTGTCTGACAGATCACACGCGGCACCCGCCGGGGGTCGGGCGAAATTCGCAGGCGTGCAAGGTCTTCGAATCACACCGGTGTGAGTTCCCTCGCACTCGCCCCGCGCGGGTATCGACCGCACCGCGCCGCGTCCCGGGCGCGTTCGGGCAGGTGGGCGTGTCTCGATAGACTCCGGGCATGCGCTTAGGTCGAGTTGCCAGTCCCGATGGAGTCGCGTTCGTCAGCATCGACGGCGAGGGCGGCGACGCGGTCGCCAAGGAGATCGCCGAACATCCGTTCGGCTCGCCGACGTTCACCGGGCGGAGCTGGCCGCTGGCCGATATCCGCCTGCTGGCGCCGATCCTGGCCAGCAAGGTGATCTGCGTCGGCAAGAACTACGCCGCCCACGCGGCCGAGATGGGCGGGCAGGCGCCGGTCGACCCGGTGATCTTCCTCAAACCCAATACCGCGATCGTCGGCCCGAACGCGCCGATCATCCTGCCGCCCAGCTCTTCCCAGGTCGACTACGAGGGCGAGCTGGCCGTGGTGATCGGGCGTCCGTGCAAGGACGTGCCCGCCGCCAAGGCCGCCGAGGTGATCCTGGGCTACACCGTCGCCAACGACGTCACCGCCCGTGACCAGCAGCGTCACGACGGTCAGTGGACGCGGGCCAAGGGCTACGACACCTTCTGCCCGCTCGGCCCCTGGATCGAAACCTCGCTGGACCCCGGCGATCTGGAGATCACCACCGAGGTCGACGGCGAGGTCCGCCAGCGCAGCCGCACGTCACTGTTCCTGCACGACATCCCGAAGATCATCGAGTGGATCAGCTCGGTGATGACGCTGCTGCCCGGTGACGTGATCCTCACCGGCACACCGGAAGGCGTCGGCCCGCTGACCGCCGGGCAGAACGTGTCGGTCACCGTCGAGGGCATCGGCACCCTCACCAATCCTGTTGCCACCAAGCGCTGAGACAGCGGAGAAGAGAGTCATGACTGAAGTACGGGTCCGTTTCTGCCCGTCGCCGACCGGCACGCCGCACGTCGGCCTGGTACGCACGGCGCTGTTCAACTGGGCGTACGCGCGCCATCACGGCGGCAGCTTCGTGTTCCGCATCGAGGACACCGACGCCGCGCGCGATTCCGAGGATTCCTACCGCGCGCTGCTGGACGCGCTGCGCTGGCTGGGCCTGACCTGGGACGAGGGTCCCGAGGTCGGTGGGCCCTACGAGCCCTACCGGCAGTCGCTGCGCCGCGACCAGCACCTGGACGTGGTGGCCCGGCTGCTCGCCGCCGGGGAGGCCTACGAGGCGTTCTCCACCCCGGAGGAAGTCGAGGCCCGTCATCGCGGGGCCGGTCGCGACCCGAAACTCGGCTACGACAATTTCGACCGGGACCTGACCGCCGAGCAGATCGCCGCGTACAAAGCCGAGGGACGCCCCGCGGTGGTACGGCTGCGGATGCCCGACGAAGATCTCACCTGGAATGATCTCGTACGCGGGGAAACCACCTTCAAAGCCGGGACGGTGCCCGATTTCGCGCTCACTCGGGGCAATGGCGACCCGCTCTACACCCTGGTGAATCCGGTCGACGACGCGTTGATGAAGATCACCCATGTGTTGCGCGGTGAGGATCTGCTGTCGTCCACTCCGCGACAGCTCGCGCTGTATGCCGCGCTGCAGCGTATCGGGGTCGCCGACTTCACACCCGAGTTCGGTCACCTGCCATTCGTGATGGGCCAGGGCAACAAGAAACTGTCCAAGCGCGATCCGGAATCCAACCTTTTCCTGCATCGCGATCGCGGATTCGTCCCCGAGGGTTTGCTGAATTATCTCGCGCTGCTCGGCTGGAGTATCGCCGAGGACCGCGATGTGTTCTCGATGGCCGAGATGGTGGCGGCGTTCGATATTTCCACGGTGAATTCCAATCCGGCGCGTTTCGACCAGAAGAAGGCCGACGCGATCAATGCCGAGCAGATTCGTCTGCTGGAGCCGGGTGATTTCGGCCACCGACTGCGCGAGTTCCTGACGGCGCAGGGTCATATCGGCGCGGAGATCGACGAGAAGACCTTCCTGGCCGCCGCCGAACTCGTGCAGACCCGGATCGTGGTGCTCTCCGACGCCTGGGACCTGCTGAAATTCCTGTTCGTCGCGCCCGCCGAGTTCGCGATCGACCCGGCCGCGGGCGGCAAGAACCTGGGTGCCGAGGCCGATCCGGTGCTCGACGCCGCGCTGGCGGCGGTGGAGCCGCTGGGCGAGTGGACCACGGCCGCGCTGGAGGAGGCGCTGAAGAAGGCGCTGATCGAGGACCTGGGGCTCAAGCCGCGTAAGGCGTTCGCGCCGGTGCGGGTGGCGGTGACCGGATCGCACATCAGCCCGCCGCTCTACGAGTCGATGGAACTGCTGGGCCGGGAGATCTCGCTGGAGCGGCTGCGCGCGGCGCGCGGCTGGGTGCCCGCGGCGCAGTAGCGGTGCCGGGCGGACGTGGCCAGGCCGCGTCCGCCCGTGCCGGTCCGATGGTGTGAAAATCGGCCGAAAAGCGGCCTCTGACCAGGCGATTTGTAGTTTACCCCGTAGTGTTTGGTAATCTTCTTCTCGCCGCGGAACACGGCCTCGCAACACCGACAACCACTCGGTGCGACGGAGGTCGGGCGTTTCCATCCTTGGGGTATGGTGTAATTGGCAACACAGCTGATTCTGGTTCAGCCATTCTAGGTTCGAGTCCTGGTACCCCAGCAAGGTTTCACCTCGGTGAGATCGTCCTGGCCCCGTCGTCTAGCGGCCTAGGACGCCGCCCTCTCAAGGCGGTAGCGCGGGTTCAAATCCCGTCGGGGCTACGAAGAAAGACCCCCGGTCGAATTCGACCGGGGGTCTTTCTCGTTCACAACCGCTTGTGCAGCGCCTCGGCGGCGGCGACCAGATCGGCGGCCCAGCGTGCGCCGGGACGCCTGCCCATCCGGTCGATCGGGCCGGAGACCGACACGGCCGCCACCACCACGCCGCCGGTGTCGCGCACCGGGGCCGACACGCTCGCGACGCCCTGCGCGCGTTCTGCGGCGCTCTGTGCCCAACCCCGCTTCCGCACCTCGGCCAACGCCCGATCGCCGAACACGGCGTCGGCCAGGACGGTGCGTTGCAGTTCCGGGTCCGCCCAGGCGAGCAGCACCTTGGCCGCCGACCCCGCGGTGAGCGGCAGCCGGGAGCCGATCGGCACCGTGTCACGCAGGCCCACCGGCGGCTCCAGGGCCGCCACGCAGACGCGGGCGTTGCCGTCGCGGCAGTAGAGCTGGACACTCTCGCCGGTGATCTCGCGCAGCCGGGGCAGAATGGCACCCGCGGCCTCCACCAGTGGATCGGCGGCTCCGGCCGAGAGCTCGGTGAGCGCGGGCCCGGGGCGCCACAGCCCGTTGCCGTCCCTGGCCAGCAACCGATGGGTCTCCAGCCCGACCGCCAGCCGGTGCGCGGTGGCGCGGGGCAGGCCGGTGCGGGTGCACAGGTCGTTGAGACCGCATGGCTCGTCCGCGACGGCGTAGAGCACCGCCACGGCTTTGTCGAGGACACCGATACCGCTATGCTGTCTCATAGAACGATACTAACGTCTCAAATCTTGAGATTCCAAGTATGCCCGTCGAAAGGTGATCAAGCAATGGCCGAGCGCGCCCGCACACTGGCCGAGAAGGTGTGGGACCAGCACGTCGTCGTCCCGGGCGACGGCGAGGGTTCCTCCCGCGAACCGGACCTGATCTACATCGATCTGCACCTCGTGCACGAGGTGACCAGCCCGCAGGCCTTCGACGGGCTCCGCGCGGCGGGCCGTCCGGTGCGCCGCCCCGATCTCACCATCGCCACCGAGGACCACAACGTCCCCACCGTCGACATCGACAAGCCGATCGCCGACCCCGTCTCGCGCACCCAGGTGGAGACGCTGCGGCACAACTGCGCCGAGTTCGGCGTGCGGCTGCACCCGATGGGCGACGCCGAGCAGGGCATCGTGCACGTGGTCGGTCCGCAGCTGGGCCTGACCCAGCCGGGCATGACCGTGGTGTGCGGTGACAGCCACACCTCCACCCACGGCGCCTTCGGCGCGCTGGCCATGGGCATCGGCACCAGCGAGGTCGAGCACGTGCTGGCCACCCAGACGCTGTCGCTGCGCCCGTTCAAGACGATGGCCATCACCGTCGACGGCGAATTGGCGCCCGGCGTCACGAGCAAGGACCTGATCCTGGCCGTGATCGCCGAGATCGGCACCGGCGGAGGCCAGGGCTATGTCCTGGAATATCGCGGCGAGGCGATCCGCAAGCTGTCGATGGAAGCGCGGATGACGATCTGCAACATGTCCATCGAGGCCGGTGCCCGCGCGGGCATGATCGCCCCCGACGAGATCACCTACGAATTCCTGAAGGGCCGCCCGCACGCGCCGCAGGGGGCCGACTGGGACGCCGCGGTGGCCGCCTGGGACGCGCTGCGCACCGACGAGGGCGCCGAATTCGACGCCGAGGTCCACATCGACGCGAACGCGCTGACCCCGTTCGTCACCTGGGGCACCAACCCGGGCCAGGGCCTGCCGCTGGGCGAGAAGGTGCCCGATCCGGCCCAGATCGCCGACGAGAGCGAGCGCGACGCCGCCGAGAAGGCCTTGCGCTACATGGACCTGACGCCGGGTATGCCGCTGCGCGAGGTCACCGTGGACACCGTTTTCGTCGGATCGTGCACCAACGGTCGGATCGAGGATCTGCGCGCGGTCGCCGATGTTTTGAAGGGCCGCCATGTCGCCGACGGCGTGCGAATGCTGGTCGTACCCGGCTCGATGCGGGTCCGCGCCCAGGCGGAAAAAGAAGGACTCGGCGAGATTTTCACCGCCGCCGGTGCGGAATGGCGGCAGGCGGGCTGCTCGATGTGCCTGGGCATGAATCCCGATCAGCTGGAACCGGGCCAGCGCTGCGCGTCCACCTCGAACCGCAATTTCGAAGGCAGGCAGGGTAAGGGCGGCCGTACCCACCTGGTCTCGCCCCTGGTCGCGGCCGCCACCGCCGTCCGCGGCACCCTGTCCTCGCCCGCCGATCTGTAGGAGAATCGTTATGGAAGCCTTCACCGTTCACAAAGGCATCGGGGTCCCGCTGCGCCGCTCCAATGTCGACACCGACCAGATCATCCCGGCCGTTTACCTGAAGCGCGTGACTCGCACCGGTTTCGAGGACGGCCTGTTCGCGGGCTGGCGGGCCGATCCGGACTTCATTCTGAACACCGAGCCCTACCGGCACGGCAGCGTGCTGGTGGCCGGGCCGGATTTCGGTACCGGGTCCTCGCGAGAGCACGCGGTGTGGGCGCTGTCGGACTACGGCTTTCGGGTGGTCATCTCCTCGCGTTTCGCCGACATCTTCCGTGGGAATGCGGGTAAGGGCGGTCTGCTCGCCGCGCAGATGTCACAGAACGATGTCGAAATGCTGTGGAAGCTGATCGAGGAACAGCCCGGCCTCGAATTGGTTGTCGACCTGACGGCGCGGACCGTGACGGCGGGAACCATCGTGTTGCCGTTCGATATTGACGACTACACACGCTGGCGTCTGCTGGAGGGTTTGGACGACATCGGGCTGACGCTGCGCCGCGCCGATGTCATCGGCGAGTTCGAAAAGGGTAGGCCGTCATGGAAACCCGTGACGCTGCCGGAGCCTATTTCGCAGGCGTAATCACCGCCGAACGATTGGTGGCGCTTCCCTGGGGGCGGTAGCTGGACGTGTGCTAAACCACATGAATTTTGGCGTGGCACATAGACTCTTGCTCAAACTGGGTTTACCGTGGTACCTAGTCGGTCCGACGACGGGCCATTAGTCTGCGGAGGATTCAATGAACAAGGCGGAACTGATCGACGTTCTGACCGAAAAGTTGGGTACGGACAGGCGTACGGCTACCGCGGCTGTCGAGAACGTGGTCGATACCATCGTCCGTGCCGTGCACAAAGGTCAGAGCGTCACCATCACCGGTTTCGGTGTGTTCGAACAGCGCAAGCGTGCCCCCAGGGTTGCCCGAAACCCGCGTACCGGTGAAACCGTGAAGGTGAAGGCCACTTCGGTGCCCGCCTTCCGGCCCGGCGCGCAGTTCAAGGCGGTGATCGCGGGTAAGCAGAAGCTGGCCGCGTCCGGCCCCGCCGTCAAGCGTGGCGTGAACGCCCCGGTGGCGGCGAAGAAGGCGGCGGCCAAGAAGACCGCGGCCAAGAAGACGGCGGCCAAGAAGGCCACCCCGTCGAAGGGTCCGGCCAAGACCACCGCCCGTAAGGCAGCCACCAAGGCTCCCGCCGCCAAGAAGACCACGGCGGCCAAGAAGACCACCACCGCCGCGAAGAAGACCACGGCGGCAAAGAAAGTGACCGCGGCCAAGAAGGCGCCCGCCAAGAAGGTCACCGCGACCGCCGCCAAGAAGACCACGGCGGCGGCCAAGAAGACCACCGCCGCCAAGAAGGCCCCTGCCAAGAAGACTGCTGCCAAGAAGACTGCTGCCCGTCGTGCTCGTTGATCCTGCCGCAGCAGGATCGGGTCGGGGAATGTGCACGTGAACGCATCACCCACCACTGGACCGACAACGGCCCCGCTTTCCGCGGGGCCGTTTCGGCTGTCGGGGGTAGCTCGATTCAGGCGGTGACGATTCCCGTCGACAGCGAGCGATCCATATGGTCGGCCGCGACCAATCGGTCGCCGACGAACGACAATGCCCAGACGCTGCCCTTGCGATTGCGCGCGGGCGGCAGAGTCAGGCCGCTGCGCTCGGCCAGCCACTGTGTCAGATCCGGAATGACCCCGCCCTGACTGCACACCGTGGGCACACCCCGATCTGTTATCAACGACAGAAATCGTTGCCGGGCCGCGCTTTTCGCTGAATCGTAACCTTGCTCGGAAAACATTGGCTCGCAATTGATTTCGACGTTCAGCTCCTCCGCCAACGGGGTCACGGTTTGGATACAGCGCAGCGGGTCGGCCGAATGGATCTCGGATGCGCCGAACGCCAACAGGTTCGGTGTGAGCGCCTCGGCCTGCTGCTGACCGGCGGCCTCCAGGGGGCGCAAATCGTCGGGTCCGTCCCAGGCGGCGCGCTTGCCCGCCTTGGCGTGGCGCACCAGCAGCACCGTCGCGGTCCGGGCGGGCAGGCGCGCGAACATCCGGATCACCTGCCGATCCATCGGATACGACAGCTGGTCCATCACCCGGTCCAGCGGGAACCAGCGCAGCTGGTCGACCTCGGCGTTGACGGTGAACTCCCCGGCCGCGGCCTCGGCGGCCCAGTAGTCGACCCGCTTGAGCAGCCGATGGCCCGGGATCGGATAGGTGACGTGGCCGAGATAGCGGCCCAGCGCGCACGGCAGGCCGGTCTCCTCGCCGACCTCGCGCACCGCCGCAACCACCGGGGTCTCACCGGGGTCGAGCTTGCCCTTGGGCAGCGACCAGTCGCCGTATTTGGGCCGGTGGATCACGGCGATCTCCGGGCCGGAGTCGCCGGGTCGCCACAGCACCGCGCCCGCCGCGTGGATATTGGGCCGCACCTGCGGATCTCGGATGCTCACGGCTGGTCGGGCCTACGCAGCCGCATCAGGAACTGCTGATGGTCGCGGACCTGGTCGGCCGCGGCGTCGCTCGGGCTGGCCAGCCAGGCACCCTCCGGGCCGAGCACCCAGCAGCGGGTCATCGGGTCGAGCGCCGAATCGAAGACCGCGCTGAGCTGCTCGGTGAGCCTGCGGTCCTTGACCTGCACCATCACCTCGACCCGGCGGTCCAGATTGCGGTGCATCATGTCGGCGCTGCCGATCCAGGTCTCGTCCTGGGCGCGGAACTGCAGGACCCGGGAGTGTTCGAGGAATCGGCCGAGAATCGAGCGCACCTCGATGTTCTCGCTCAGGCCGGGCACGCCGGGGCGCAGCCCGCAGATGCCGCGCACCACGATCCGCACCGGCACCCCGGCCAGCGAGGCGCGGTAGAGGGCGTCGATGATCTGCTCGTCGACGATGGCGTTGGCCTTGATCCGGATGCCCGCCGCCTCGCCCTGTCCGGCCAGTTCGATCTCGCGGTCGATGCGTTCGACGATCCCGGCCCGCACGCCGAGCGGGGCGACCATCAGATTGCGGTAGTCCTCCTTGCGGGAGTAACCGGTCAGCGAATTGAACAGGTCGGTCAGGTCGGCCCCGATTTCCGGTGCCGCGGTGAACAAGCCGACGTCCTCGTACAGGCGCGCGGTCTTGGGGTTGTAGTTGCCGGTGCCGATGTGGCAGTAGCGGCGGATGGTGGAGCCCTCGCGGCGCACCACCAGGCAGGTCTTGCAGTGGGTCTTGAGGCCGATCAGGCCGTAGACCACATGCACGCCCGCCTGTTCCAGCGCGCGGGCCCATTTGATGTTGGCCTGCTCGTCGAAGCGGGCCTTGATCTCGACCAGCGCCACGACCTGCTTGCCCGCCTCGGCGGCCTCGATGAGCGCGTTGATGATCGGGGAGTCACCGGAGGTGCGGTACAGGGTCTGCTTGATCGCCAGCACCTGCGGGTCGGCCGCGGCCTGTTCGATGAAGCGCTGCACGCTGGTGGAGAACGAGTCGTAGGGGTGGTGCACCAGCACATCGCCCTCGCGCAGCGCGGCGAAGACATTGCGTGGGGTCTCGCGCTCGCCGAAGGCGGGCGGGGTGGCCGGAACGTAGGGCGCGTCCTTGAGATCGGGCCGGTCGACGCCGTAGACCTGCCACAGGCACGACAGGTCGAGCAGGCCGGGCACCTGGATGACGTCGGCGGGGTCGACCTCGAGTTCGCGCAGCAGCAGTTCGAGCATGTGCTCGGTCATGTCGTCGGAGACCTCGAGCCGTACCGGCTTGCCGAAGCGGCGGCGCGCGAGTTCGCGTTCCATCGCCTGCAGCAGGTCTTCGTCGCGGTCCTCGTCGACCTCGAAGTCGGCGTTGCGGGTGATCCGGAACGAATGCGTCTCCACCACGGTCAGACCCGGGAACAGCAGGTCCAGGTGCGCGGCGATGAGGTCTTCCATGGGCAGGAAGGCCGCGATGGCCGAGGGCGCCTCGGTGCGGCGCACGCGCACGAACCGGTCGACATTGTCGGGCACCTTCACGCGGGCGAAGTGCTCACCGCCGGTGCCGGTGTCCTTCACCGTCACCGCGAGGTTGAGGCTCAGGCCGGAGATGTAGGGGAAGGGGTGGGCCGGGTCGACGGCCAGCGGTGTGAGGACCGGGAAGACCTGGTCGGTGAAGTAGCCGGAGAGCCGGTGCCGTTCGTCCTCGTCGAGGTCGGCCCAGCCGATGATGTCGATGCCCTCCTGGGCCAGCGCCGGGTTCACCTCCGCGAGGAAGACGTCGGCGTGGCGCACCGCCAGTTCCTGGGCGCGCGCGGCGATGATCTCCAACTGCTCCGACGGGGAGCGGCCGTCGGCCGAGCGCACCGACAGGCCGGTCTCGGCACGGCGTTTGAGACCGGCGACGCGAACCATGTAGAACTCGTCGAGGTTCGAGGCGAAGATCGCCAGGAACTTGGCGCGCTCCAGCAACGGCAGCGAGGCGTCCTCGGCCAGCGCCAGGACCCGGGCGTTGAAGTCCAGCCAGCTCAATTCCCGGTTCAGGTAGCGATCGCGGGGCAACCGCTGGGCGGCCGCGTCACCGCCCGTGGCCGCGGCGGCGGCGGGTGGCGGGGAAATCGGGGGCTGCGGCTTGATCGTTTCCGTGTCGCTCACGTCATCGATCATCCCCTACGGACCGGGCAGTCCGCAGCATGACACTTGTCCGGTTGATCCGATCCGGGCCCGGGGGCGGCGATCGGTCAGCACCCGGTGCGAACCGGGTCACTTTCCTGTTCGAGCGCACCGAATTCGCGCAGGACGGCCGCGGTGCGCGCGCCGACGCCGAGCGCGCGGACGGCGGCGAGGTCGGCGGGGGTGTCCACATCGCGGCGCAGACCCGGCCAGTGCCCGGCCAGGGCTCGCGCGCCGTCGGCGCGGTGCGCCTGGGCCGAGCCGGGGCCGAAGCGTGGGGCCAGGGCGGCGATGTCGTCGCGCACGAGCAGTGCGGCGGTGCCGGTGCCGGTGTGATCGATCACCAGCGAGCGTTCGCCGTCGGGGGCGACGGTGAGCAGGTCGGCCAGTTCGGCGGGACGCAGCGCGGGCAGGTCGGCCTGCAGGGCGAGCAGCTGTGACGGGCCGTGGCGGTCGCGCACGGCCGAGGCACCCGCGGCGAGGGCGGCGTTGAGCGGATCGGCGGCGCCGGTCGGTTCGGCCAGGACGTGCGCGCCGAGGTCGGTGGCGCGGGCGGCGACGAGCGGATCGGGGGTGACCACGGTCAGTGACAGCACTTCCGGCACGGCGATCGCGGCCGCGGCCGTGTCGGCGAACATGGCCAGGACGAGCTGCCCACGCTGCGTGGCGGTCAGGACCTCGGCCAGGCGGCTCTTGGCCCGGTCGATGTGCTTGACCGCCATCACGGCGTGCACGGTGTGCGGACGCATGCCGTCAATCCTTACATGGCATATTGGGCTGATGACGAGGGCGGCGGTTATGGGTGCGGGGTCGTGGGGCACCGCGTTCGCGAAGGTGTTGGCAGAGGCGGGGACCGAGGTCACGATCTGGGCCAGACGCGCCGAGGTCGCCCAGGCACTCGATACCGAGCACCGTAATCCGTTCTATCTACCCGGGGTCCAGCTGCCGCCGGTGCGTGCGACCGACGATCACCGGGTGGCGCTCGCGGGCGCGGATCTGGTGGTGTTGGCGGTGCCGTCGCAGTCGCTGCGGGCGAATCTCGAACGGTGGAAGGACGATATCGGCGCCGACGCCACGCTGCTCAGCCTCATGAAGGGGGTCGAGACCGGCACGCTGCTGCGGATGAGTCAGGTGATCGCGGAGGTCACCGGGGCCGAGGCGAGCCGGATCGCGGTGCTGTCGGGGCCGAATCTGGCGCACGAGATCGTCGAACGCCAGCCCGCGGCGACGGTGATCGCCTGTACCGACAGCGAGCGCGCCGGGGTGGCGCAGCGGGCCTGCGCCACCGGGTACTTCCGGCCGTACACCAATTCCGATGTGATCGGGGCCGAGATCGGTGGCGCGTGCAAGAACGTCATCGCGCTGGCCTGCGGCATCGCCTCGGGGATGGGACTGGGTGACAACTCCGTCGCCAGCCTGATCACCCGCGGACTGGCCGAGGTGATGCGGTTGGGCGTGGCCCTCGGCGCGCAGCCGGTGACCCTGGCCGGGCTGGCGGGCGTGGGCGATCTGGTGGCCACCTGCACCTCGCCGCTGTCGCGCAATCGGTCCTTCGGGTACGTGCTCGGTTCGGGCGGCTCGATGGCGGCCGCGCAGGAGGCGACCAATGGGCAGGTGGCCGAAGGTGTGAAGTCGTGCACATCGGTGCGGGCCCTGGCGGCCGCGCACCAGGTGGAGATGCCCCTCACCGACGCGGTGCACCGGGTGTGTCACGAGGGACTTTCGGTTAGCGAGGCCGTCGACAGTCTGCTCGGAAGAAAGATCAAGCCGGAGTAAGGTCGATGCCGCCACAGCGCCGCGAACCCACTAAGTTGACGGTCATGACGAACCGGATCAGGGTAGCTGTGGTCTTCGGCGGGCGCAGCAGCGAGCACGCCGTCTCGTGTGTATCGGCGAGCAGCGTGCTGCGCAACCTCGATCCCGCCCGCTACGAGGTGGTGCCGATCGGCATCACCGCCACCGGCAGCTGGGTGCTGGCCGAGGGGATCGGTCAGCTCGAGCTCAGCCACGACGCGCTGCCCGCGGTGGACGCCGCCGGGACCGCGCTGACGCTGGCAGCGGACCCGGGCCGCTCCGGCGCGCTGGTCGCCCTCGACGATCCGTCGGCCACGCTCGGGCGCGTGGACGTGGTCTTCCCGATCCTGCACGGCCCCTTCGGCGAGGACGGCACCCTGCAGGGCATGCTCGAACTGGCCGGGGTGCCCTACGTCGGGGCGGGCGTGCTCGCCAGCGCGGCGGGCATGGACAAGGAGTTCACCAAGAAATTGCTGGCCGCCGAAGGGTTACCGGTCGGCATCCAGGTGGTGCTGCGCCCCGGCACCGCGACCCTGACCGAGGACGAGCGCGCCCGCATCGGGCTGCCCGCCTTCGTCAAGCCCGCGCGCGGGGGGTCCTCGATCGGCATCACCAAGATCACCGACTGGGCCGCGCTCGACGCCGCCGTCGCCACCGCCCGCGAACATGATCCGAAGGTGATCGTCGAAGCGGGCATCCTCGGCCGCGAGGTCGAGTGCGGGGTGCTGGAATTCGCCGACGGCCAGGTGCGCGGCAGCGTGGTCTCCGAGATCCGGATGCCCGACGCCGACGCCGCCGCCCCGGAGTTCTACGACTTCGCCACCAAATACCTCGACGACGTCTGCGAATTCGACGTGCCCGCCAAGCTCGACGACGACGTCGCCGAGCAGATCCGCGAACTGTCGGTGCGCGCCTTCCGCGCGCTGGACTGCCAGGGCCTGGCCCGCGTCGACTTCTTCGTCACCGCCGACGGCCCGGTGATCAACGAGATCAACACCATGCCCGGCTTCACCCCGATCTCGCAGTACCCGCGCATGTGGGAAGCCACCGGAATCGACTACCCGACCCTGGTTTCCACGCTCATCGAGACGGCCCTGGCCCGGGGTACCGGCCTGCGCTGAGCGCTCTCACAACTCGCCGGGAGTGGGCTCTCGGGCGGGGAGGGTGGTGTTGATCGTCTCGGAGACGGTCTGGATGGGGCCGGTGCCGGAGTTGTCGGGGACGGTCAGCGCGATGTAGGTCTCGCGGTCGACGGCGAACCAGGTGCCGGTCTTCGCGACGTCGTCGCGGACCTGGAACCACTTCACGCCGTCGATGACGGTGAGCGCGGAGGCGCGGTTGAATTCCAGGGGGCGGTCCAGACCGCAGCGGAGCACGATCGGGTCGCCGCCGTCTTCGAGCTGCCAGGCGCGGGTGGCCTGCGGCGCGGGCTCGGCGAGCGTGGACTTCGTGTAGGTCTCGCCGTCGCTGGGCAGATCCGCGGGCAGCGCGGGCAGCAGCGCGTGACAGGCGGGGCCGTCGTGGGCGGGAGCCGGGACCGGGCCGAGGGCGAGCGGTTCGCGTTCGGTGGGGGCGCGCAGGGCGATGAAGGCGGCGACCAGCACGCCGACGATCAGCACGACCGGCAGCGCCACGGCGGTGGCGATCAGCGCGGGGGAGTACGGCGTCGAGGCGGGCTCGGCCGCGGGGGTGTCGGCTTCCTCGGTGGGCGACGTCGGCTCGGGGCTGTCCTCGTGTGCCGTCTCGTCGCGCTCGTTCGGGTCCGACGAATCCGCCGCCATAGCCGTGGGGTCCTTTCCGCTCAGTGGTATCGGGTGCACCGTCGGTGGTGCCCGATCGCCTCCGAAAGGGTACCGTCGGGTCGATTTCGTCAGCGCGGCAGCACAGCGGGAAGGGGCCGGTCATCAGCGAGGACAGCCGGGCGCGGACGGTGCGGGAGGTCGGCGAGTTCGCGGTGATCGACCGGATCACCGCGGGCCGACGCCAGGGTGCGCAGGTGCTGCTGGGCCCCGGTGACGACGCCGCCGTGGTGGCCGCGCCCGACGGGCGGTTCGTGGTGAGCACCGACATGCTCGTCGAGGGCAGGCACTTCCGGCTGGACTGGTCGGCGCCCACCGAGATCGGCCGCAAGGCGATCGCGCAGAACGCGGCCGATGTGGTGTCGATGGGCGCGCGGCCGACCGCCTTCGTGGTCGCGCTGGGCTGCCCCGGCGACACCCCCGTCGCGGTGCTCGAGGACATCACCGAGGGCATGTGGACCGAGGCCGAACGCGCGGGCGGTTCGATCGTCGGCGGCGATCTGGTGCACAGCGAATACCTGGTGATCTCGGTGACCGCGTTCGGCGACCTCGGCGGGCGGGCCGCGATCACCCGCGCGGGCGCCCGGCCCGGTGACATCGTCGCGGTGGCGGGCGAACTCGGCTGGTCCGGAGCGGGGCTGGCCGTTCTCTCCGGCGACGCCGACATCGCCGATCCCGCCTTCGCCCGCGCGCTGGCCGCGCACCGGGCGCCGCGGCCGCCCTACGCGGCGGTCGTCGACATCGTCGGCGACGCGGGCCCCACCGCGCTCACCGATGTCTCCGACGGACTGCTCGCCGATCTCGGCCATCTCGCCCGCGCCTCGGGCGTCGCGATCGACGTGCGCGGCGCCGCGCTCACCGACCCGGACCTGGACGCGGTCGCGACGCGTCTGGATGCCGATGCGGCGCAATGGATTCTGTCCGGCGGTGAGGACCACGCCTTCGCGGGGACCTGGCCCTCGGGCACCGCGCTGCCGCCGGGGTGGCGGCCGATCGGGGTCGTCGCCGCAGGTGATGGCGTCACCGTCGACGGTGACGCGCCCAGCGGTGGGATCGGGTGGGAATCCTTCCACGGGTCCGGCGCCGCGCCTGTCGGCCCGAAACGATAGGTTGTGCGGTCATGGGTGCCAAACCACTGTCGGAGATCATCGATCCGGGCTGGGCCCGGGCCTTGGAACCGGTCGCCGACCGCATCAGCGAAATGGGCGAGTTCCTGCGCACGGAGAACGCCGAGGGCCGCGGCTATCTGCCCGCCGGGGAGAACGTGTTACGCGCGTTCCAGCGTCCGTTCGACGCGGTGCGGGTGCTGATCGTCGGCCAGGACCCGTACCCGACTCCCGGGCACGCGATGGGGCTGAGTTTCTCTGTCGCGCCGGATGTTTCGCCGGTCCCGCGCAGTCTGTCCAACATCTTCGCCGAGTACACCAAGGATCTGGGCTTCGACACACCCCGCTGCGGTGACCTGAGCCCGTGGTCGGATCAGGGCGTGCTGCTGCTGAACCGCGTTCTCACCGTCACCCCGGGCACCCCCGCCTCGCATCGTGGCAAGGGCTGGGAGGCCGTCACCGAGCAGGCCATCCGCGCGCTGGTCGCCCGCGACGAACCGCTCGTCGCCGTGCTGTGGGGTCGCGACGCGGGCTCGCTCAAGCCGACGCTGGTCCAGGCCGATGTGCCCTACATCGAGTCGGCCCATCCCTCCCCGCTGTCCGCCTCGCGCGGGTTCTTCGGTTCGCGGCCCTTCTCCCGGGTCAACGAGCTGCTCGACGAACTCGGCGCCGAACCAGTCGATTGGCGGCTGCCCTGACCCGGGGTGCCGTCCGCACCAGAGAAAAATGATGAAGGAGCACAACCCGATGCACAGCACGACCCTCCGCGCCGCCGTCGCGACCGCCGCCGTGGCCGCCGCCCTCACCGCGGGCGCGGCCTCGGCCTCCGCCGCGGGCCTGGCCCTGCAGCCCTACGACGAGCAGGCCGCGCCGGTGGCCACCACCCAGGTCGGCGAGGAATGGACCTCCACCGGCACCTCCACCATCTCCTCCGGCGTGAACGCGAAGGTGACCTGCCTGCTGCAGAACACCTTCAGCGCCCTCGGCGCCGCCTGCTGATCTCCGTTCAGCCCAGGCCGAGATAGTTCGGCTTGCGCTTGGCCACGAAGGCGTCGACGCCCTCCTGGCCGATCCTGCCGTTCGCGGCGGCGGCGATGCCGTCGCGTTCGGCGTCGAGCTGCTGGTCCAGGGTCGCCGCGGGCGACTGGGCCAGCAGCTTTTTCATGGCCGCGTACGTGGTGCGCGGACCCGCGACGAAGCTCTGGGCCACCCGCAGCGCCTCGGCGCCGACCTCGTCGTCGGCGACCAGACGGCTCAGGATGCCCAGGCGCACGGCCTCCTCGGCGTCGAGCACGGCGTCGGTGAGCAGGATCTCCGCGGCCCGGCTCGCGCCGACGATGCGTGGTAGCAGCCAGGACATGCCGCCGTCGGGGCTCAGACCGATGCCGGGGTAGGCCGGGCGCAGCTTGGTCGACGGGCCGCCGATCGCGACGTCGGCGCCCAGGACCAGGCTCATCCCGGCCCCGGCCGCCCAGCCGTGTACCGCGGCGACCACGGGCACCGGGGCGGCGTCGAGCGCGCGCACGAAATCGTGCAGCTCACCGGCCAGCTCGCGCAGGTAGGCGCCGCGATCCTCGGCGGCGGCGAAATGGCGGACATTGCCGCCCGCGCAGAAATTGGGCCCAGCACCGGTGAGCAGGATCGCGCCCACCTCGGGATCGAGATCGCGCAGGGCGGCGGTGCCCGCGTTGATCAGGTCGAAGTCCATCGACGTGCCCGCCGCGGCGGTGGCGATGGTCAACCGCAGCACGCCGTCGACGAGCTGGGGGGCCGGAAGCGATTCGGTGGTACTACTCATGGCGTCACCCTAGCGAGGGGCGCGCCGCCACAGTTGTTCGGGCAGCAGCGTGAACGGGTCCACCCGGTGCACGCCGGTGTCGGCGAAGCCGTGCCTGCGATAGAAGGCGTGCGCGCGCGGATAGTCGGCGAAGACCCACAGCGTGCAGGGCGAGTCGGGGGCGGCCGAGGAGATGAGCGCGTCGGCGACGCCGGTGCCGTGCCAGGCCGTGCGGACGTAGAGGGCGTCGAGTTCGTGCGCGCTCGCGGCGGCGAAGCCGATCAGCTCATCACCGGCGAGCGCGACGGGGATGCGGTGGGTGCCCTCGCTCCGGCGCCGCTCCCAGGTGAGGATCGAGCGGTCGAGGTCGAAACCGGCCAGCACGTGCGCCGGGACCAGGCTGTCGTAGGACTCGCGCCAGCTGGCGATGTGACAGGTGGCCAGCGCGCGAACGCGATCGGCGGTCAGCGGCTCGAGCCGCCAGTCAGGCACGACGACACCCACCAACGACAAAACCCCGGGTCGCCCACGAGGGGCGCCGGGGTGGTGTCGGCAGAATGTACGGGCTGAGAATCAGCCGCGGACGACCTTGCCCGCCTTCAGGCAGGAGGTGCACACGTTCATCCGGCGGGTGTTGCCAGGGGCAACCTGCGCACGCACGGTCTGGATGTTCGGGTTCCAGCGACGGTTGGTGCGCCGGTGCGAGTGCGAGACCGACTTCCCGAAACCGGGGCCCTTGGCGCAGACGTCGCAAACGGCAGCCATGTCGCGAGCTCCTTCATGTCATAAGCGGTCAGCGCGCACGGATGCCCGCTGTACCGGAAACTGATGTCGTCAAATGCCTTGCCGACTCGCGTCGGCCAGCGCAGACCCGGAAGGGCCGCACGAGGCAACCCTGCAAGGGTAGCGGGCCGGGCCGTGAAGTTCCAAACCGGGTGTCCCGGTCGAGACGCCGGTCCGGTCGGGAGGTGGGGCCCGTCCGCGGCGAGCATACCGCTGTCGGCGGCTGGCGCTAACCTGGCGTGCGATGCTCGGCGCGCGGGCGCCGGAGACGGGGAGAGAGGTGACGGTGTCGCACGTGCGGGAGTCGCTGGACGGCGCTTCGCTACTGACCTGGGCCCGAACCTGCCGCACCGACCTGGAACTACGCCGCGCCGAGATCGACGCCCTCAATGTCTTCCCTATCGCCGACGCCGACACCGGCACCAATCTGCTCGCCACCATGCGCGCGGCCGTGTCCGCCGCCGAGTCCGTCGCGTCCGGTCCTGTGCCGGTCGTCGCCCCGGCCGACGCGGGTCGGGTGACCCCTGAGCCGATTACGACGAGTGTCGCTGAGCCCGCCGCGGTGTCCGGCGACGGCCGGATCGGTACCGAGGGAGACCTCCGTGCCCGCGTCCCTGCGGGCGGTGCGGGGCATGGGGCGCCCGACGGCGAGGCCGCCGGGCCAGAGGTTGCTGGGCTGGGCGCGGTGCCGTCGGCGTATCGGATCGCGCGAGCACTGGCGCGGGGCGCGACGAGTGGGGCGCGGGGGAACTCCGGGATCATACTTTCGCAGGTGCTGCGCGGGATCGCCGATGCTGTCGTCGACGGTCCGCTGACCGGCCAGCGACTGCGGGTGGCACTGCGGCGCGCGGCGATGCTGGTGCGCACCGGGCTCAGCGCGCCGGTCGAGGGCACGATCCTCACGGTGCTCGACCGCGCCGCCGTGGCCGCCGACGACGCCGACGACCTATCACTGGTGACGGTGGCGCGGGCCGCCGCAGACGGCGCGGCCCGCGCCCTGAACGAGACACCGACCCAACTCGGTGTGCTCCGGGCGGCGGGCGTGGTCGACGCGGGTGCCCGCGGCCTGCTGGTCCTGCTGGATTGCCTTGTCGCGGCGGTCTGCGGCCAGGCCCCGACCCGAGACACCTACGCCCGGAAACGGGCAGACATCGGCACGGACCGGCTCGCCCCCGAGACGAGCGTCCGGCCCGCCCCGACAACCGCAGCCGACCGCATCGCCCTACGGCCTGGCAGTCCGGTGCGGCCCGGTGACGTGCAGCGTCTCGGTGGCGTAGGGCGACTCGACGACCGCGCACTGCCCGCCGACCTGACTCGGTCCGCTGACGTGGAAGGGTCCGGCGACCTGGTGCGGCCCGGTGACGTGGGACGGCCCGGTGCGGACGACTGTGATCATCCGCTGCCCGAGCGCACGCCGGACCCGCATTTCGAGGTCATGTATCTGATCTCGGGCAGTGACGAGGACGCGGCGCGGGGGCTGCGGGATCGGCTGGCTGTGCTGGGGGACTCGGTGGTGGTGGTCGGGGACGGGGACGGGACGTGGTCGGCACATGTGCACTGCCGCGACGCGGGGGCCGCGATCGAGGCCGGGCTGGTGATCGGGCGGGTCAGCGGGATCCGGATCGAGAGCTTCGCGGTGACGGCGCCGCACGGTGGCCATCACGAGGACGCGCTGATGTCCGCGGGCACGGTGCGTGACGCCGTCGGACACCCCGGTGAGTCCGCGCGCGCGGATCGACCGCGGTATGCCGGTGAGCCGCTCGGGTCCGACCCGCCGCACGATCGTTCGTCCACCGATGGTTTTCCGCACCTGAATCCCCAGCTCGGGGCCGATGCTCCGGCCGTCACCCCCGGCGAAGCCGACCGCGGCGTGCTCGCCGTCGTCTCCGGTGACGAGGCGGCCCGGCTGTTCGCCGACGCGGGCGCGGTGGTGCTGCGCGGGGATCGCCAGTTCGACGCGAACTCGCTGCTGCGCGCGATCCGGGCCATGCCGCATCGCGAAGTACTGGTCCTGCCCAACGGCGCGCTGCCCGCGCAGGAATTGGTCGCCGTCGGTGTCGCCGCGCGTGACGCCTCGCGCGATGTGCTGCTGCTGCCGAGCGCCTCCATGGTGCAGGGACTGGCCGCGCTGGCCGTGCACGATCGCGGCCGGATCGCGGTCGACGACGCCTTCGCCATGTCCGAGGCCGCCGCGACCACCCGGTGGGGCGCGCTGCGGGCGGCACGGGTGCGGGCGCTGACCATGGTCGGCACCTGCGCCCCCGGCGACGGCCTCGGCCTGGTCGGGCAGGACGTGGTGGTGATCGACCCGGACGTGGTCGGCGCCGGGAAGATCCTGCTGGACCGGATGCTCGGTCTCGGCGGCGAATTGGTGACGCTGCTGATGGGCGCCGACGCGGGCCCCGAATTGGGGCAGGTCCTCACCGACCATGTGACGGCCGGATTCCCCGGTGTCGAGGTGGTGGTGTATTCCGGTGGGCAGCAAGCGGATCTGGTGCAGATTGGGGTCGAGTAGACGATGGCGACACTGAGTGACCGGCTCGATCACGTGCTCGGCGTGAAAGCGGCCGAACGACTGACCGAGTCCTTCGACATGACCACCGTCGAAGACCTGTTGCGCCACTATCCGGTGCGCTACGCCACCCAGGGCCAGCCGCTCACCGAGGAGGAGCCGGAGGAGTCCGCGCACATCACCGTGATCGGACGGATCACCAAAGCCGAACTGCGGCCGATGAAGAATCGGCGCGGCTCACTGCTGAAGGTGCAGCTCGACACCGGCGCGCCACGGCCGATCGAGGCCACCTTCTTCAACGGCGACAAGGTGCGCTATCTGGTGAAAGAGGGTGTGCGGGCGATGATGTCGGGCACCGTGCACTGGTGGCGGCCCGACCGCTGGAACCTCTCGCACCCGGACTATCTGATCCTGCCCGACAAACCCGAGGCGGGCGTGGAAGAGCTCACCTCGGTGCGCGGCAGCGGAGCCCTGCGCGGGCTCGCCCAGAGCGCCAAAGGCGCGGGGGGAGTGGATGCCTCGTTCTTCGAACGCGAATTCGTGCCGGTGTATCCGGCGACGGCCAAGGTGCAGAGCTGGGATCTGCTGGCCTGTATCCGTCAGGTCCTCGACCAGCTCGACCCGATCGAGGACCCGCTGCCCGCGGATCTGCGCGCGGAACGCGACCTGCTCGAGGTCACCGACGCGCTGCGCCTGATCCACCTGCCCGAACACCAGATCGATATCGAAAAAGCCAGGGAGCGGCTGCGTTTCGACGAGGCGTTGGCTTTGCAGCTGGTGCTGGCGGAGCGTCGGCACGAGGTGGAGGGGCGTACCGCTCCCGCCTGCCCGCCGCGCACCGACGGGATCGCCGCGGCCTTCGACGAGCGGTTGCCCTTCGAGCTCACCGAGGGCCAGCGGCTGGTGATCGACGAGATCGGCGCCGACCTCTCGCGTACCCGGCCGATGCACCGTCTGCTCCAGGGTGAGGTGGGCTCGGGCAAGACCATCGTCGCCCTGCACGCCATGTTGCAGGTGGTCGATTCCGGCCGCCAGTGCGCGTTGCTCGCGCCCACGGAAGTGCTCGCCGCCCAACACTATCGGTCGCTGCGCGCCATGCTCGGCGATCTCGGCACGGCCGGGGAACTGGGTGCGGGCGAGCACGCGACGAAGGTCGTGCTGCTCACCGGGTCCATGTCGACCTCGGCCCGCAAGGCCGCGCTGCTGGACGCCGTGACCGGCGAGGCGGGCCTGGTGATCGGCACGCATGCCCTCATCCAGGACGCCGTGGAGTTCTTCGACCTGGGTCTGGTGGTGGTCGACGAGCAGCACCGTTTCGGTGTCGAGCAGCGAGACGCCTTGCGCGCCAAGGCCAACAACGGCATCAGCCCGCACCTGCTGGTGATGACCGCCACCCCGATCCCGCGCACGATCGCCATGACCACCCTGGGCGACCTGGAGACCTCCACCCTCACCGAGCTGCCCCGTGGCCGTTCCCCGATCACCTCGAAAGTCGTTGCCCGCAAACTGCATCCGGGCTGGGTCGATCGCGCCTGGGAGCGCATTCTGGAAGAGGTCGGACAGGGCCGTCAGGCGTATGTGGTGTGCTCGCGCATCGGCGAGGACCCCGACGCGCCGCCCGCCAAGGGCAAGAAGGCCGACAAGAAGGCCGAGGAGAAGGAAGGCCCCACCACCCAGGCTGCGGTGGAGATGTACGAGACGCTGAGCGCGGGGCCGCTGGCCGGGGTCCGGGTCGGGCTGCTGCACGGACGGCTGCCGTCCGACGAGAAAGATCACGTGATGCGCCAGTTCAACGACGGCGCCATCGACGTGCTGGTGTGCACCACGGTGGTCGAGGTCGGTGTCGACGTGCCCAACGCGACGGTCATGGTGATCGTGGACGCCGACCGGTTCGGAGTGAGCCAGCTGCACCAGCTGCGCGGCCGGATCGGGCGTGGCAAGCACCCCGGCCTGTGCCTGCTGATCACCGATGCCGCACCCGGTGGGACGGCCATGGCCCGGCTGGAGGCGGTCGCCGCGACCACCGACGGTTTCGAGCTCTCGGTGCTGGATCTGCGTCAGCGCCGTGAAGGCGACGTGCTCGGCTCGGCCCAGTCCGGCACGGCGCGTTCATTGCGGCTGCTGTCGCTGCTCGACGACCTCGAGGTGATCACCGCCGCCCAGGACCTGGCCCGGCGGGTGGTCGCCGAGGACCCGGGCCTGGTGGAACATCCTGGCCTGGCCGGGATGATGCACGCCGCCGTGGACGGCGAGCGCATCGAATACCTGGCCAAGTCCTGAGTCAGTGCGGCAGCCGGGGATAGGGCAGATCGGTGCTGGTGTGCTCGGCCACCGCCAGCGCGCGGCCGATCTGCGGGAACGCCCGCTGCGGGCACGACGGCCGCTCGCACACCTTGCAGCCCGCGCCGATCGGCACGGCCACCTGGGGGTCGTCGAGCTGGATGCCCTGCGAGTACACCAGTCGGTCGGCGTATTCGATATCGCAGCCCAGCGCGATGACGAAATTCTTCGACGCGCCACCGAAACCCTGCGGCGCGGGCGGGGTGGTGCGCGCGATCCACAGGTACCGACGGCCGTCGGGCATCTCCGCGATCTGGGTGAGGATGCGGCCAGGATGCGCGAACGCCTCGTGGGTGACCCACAGCGGGCAGCTGCCGCCGACCCGGGAGAAGTGGAAGGCGGTGGCCGACTGCCGTTTCGAGATATTGCCCGCCCGGTCGGTGCGCACCAGGAAGAACGGCACCCCACGCTGACCCTGCCGTTGCAGAGTGCTGAGCCGGTGGCAGACCGTCTCGAACCCCACCTCGAAGCGCAGGGCGAGCAGATCGACGTCGTAGCGCAGTTCCTCGGCCGAGCGCAGGAACCGGCCGTAGGGCAGGATCAGCGCGCCCGCGAAGTAGTTGGCCAACCCGACCCGGGCCAGGGTGCGCGATTCACCGGTGAGCGCGCGGGATTCGGCGAGCACATTGTCGATCTCGCGGCCGTAGAGCAGCAGGCCCAGCGTGGAGGCGATCTGGAAGGCGCGCTGACCCGGCCGCAGTCGGCGGGCCAGGGTGAGCGTGCGGGTGTCGGGCTCGTAGTGGCGCTTCGGGATGGTGGGGTCGGCGCCGTCGCCGCGCACCAGCACCGTCACCCCGGCGCGTTCCTCGGCGATGCGGGCCAGTTGACGGTCCAGCGAGCCGATGCTGAGCCCGGATTCCTCGAACAGTTGCTCGGCGGCGTGATCGAGGGTGGAGATGTGATTGCGGTGGTCGTAGAAGAAGTCGCGCACGTCCTCGTAGGGCATCGGGGTGCCCGGGGCGCCGCTGGGGTTCTCCACTCGGGAGGACAGCAGGTCGAGCTGATCGGTGGCCGCGCGCAGCCGCCGGTGCATGGCGATGACGATGCGCGCCACCTCTGGTAGCCGCGTCGCCAGTTCCTCGACCTCGGTGATCGGTGCGGTGTCACCGCCACCGGCCGCCTCGACGAGCACCTCGTGCAGGTCCGAGACCAGTCGCGCGTCGGAGTCGGCGGCGAAGAACTGGACATCGAGGTCGAAGGTCGAGTTCAGTTTCAGCAGAACGGGAATGGTGAGCGGGCGCTGATCGCGCTCGAGCTGGTTGAGGTAGCTGGGTGACAGATCCAGCGATTTCGCCAGCGCCGCCTGGGTCATCCGCCGTTCTTCGCGCAGCCGTCGTAGCCTGGCCCCCGCGTACATCTTCCGCACGCCGAAGATCCTAACGCTCAGGGTTCGCAACGTTTGCTGAAAGTGCCGATTACCTCGGGAGATGTCCACTCCAGCAAGGGATTTTATCTGTTACTACTCGTGCGTAACGTGCGAAGGGCCGCGGCACGCTTCGATCTCCCCCTCATGAAGACCGAAACGCCGGCGCGGCCGAACGCGCCGTCCCGGGCGGAAAGACCCGCCCGGGACGGCGATTCACCAGGTGTTCTCCGGCTACCGCAGGGCCGCCGCGGCGGTCACCAGGTTGCGCAGCGACGCCTCGACCTCCACCGGGCCGCGGGTCTTGAGGCCGCAGTCCGGGTTCACCCAAAGGCGCTCGGCGGGAACGGCTTTCAGCGCCGCGGTGAGCGAGGTGGTGATCTCCTCCACCGAGGGCACCCGCGGGGAGTGGATGTCGTAGACGCCCGGACCCACGCCGAGCGCGAAGCCCGCCGCGTTCAGGTCGTCGAGGACCTCCATGTGCGAACGCGCCGCCTCGATCGAGGTGACATCGGCGTCCAGGCCCGCGATGGCCGAGATGACCTCGCCGAACTCCGAGTAGCACAGGTGGGTGTGCACCTGGGTGGTGTCGGCGACACCGGCGGTGGACAGGCGGAACGAGTCCACCGACCACTGCAGGTAGGCGGGCTGGTCGGCCGCGCGCAGCGGCAGCAGCTCGCGCAGGGCGGGTTCGTCGACCTGGATGACGCGGGTGCCCTGGGCCTCCAGGTCCACCGTCTCGTCGCGGATCGCCAGGGCGACCTGGCGGGCCGACTCGCCCAGCGGCTGGTCGTCACGCACGAACGACCAGGCCAGGATGGTGACCGGGCCGGTGAGCATGCCCTTGACCGGCTTGGTGGTCAGCGACTGGGCGTAGCCGATCCACGACAGGGTCATCGGCTCGGGCCGTGAGACGTCACCGAACAGGATCGGCGGGCGCACGCAGCGGGTGCCGTAGGACTGCACCCAGCCGTTCTCGGTGGCGGCGAAGCCGTCGAGCAGCTCGGCGAAGTACTGCACCATGTCGTTGCGCTCGGGCTCGCCGTGCACCAGCACGTCCAGGCCCAGCTTCTCCTGCAGGGTGATCACGTCGGCGATCTCGGCCTGCATCCGGCGCACGTACTCGGCCTCGTCGATCTCGCCCTTGCGCAGCGCGGCGCGGGCCAGGCGGATCGCCGAGGTCTGCGGGTAGGAGCCGATGGTGGTGGTCGGCAGCACCGGCAGGTCGAGGTGCTCGCGCTGCAGCGCGCGACGCTCGTCGGCGGGCAGGCGGGTCAGGTCGCTCTCGTCGAGGGCGGCCAGACGGGCCCGGACCTGCTCGACGTGCAGGCGCGGATCGGTGCGCCGCGACTCGGCGGCGTCGCGCGCGGCGGCCAGCTCGGCGGCCACCGCGTCGGTGCCGGTGGTGAGCGCGGTCGCCAGCACCCGCACCTCGGCGACCTTCTCGGCGCCGAAGGCCAGCCACGAGCGCAGCCGCTCGTCCAGGCCGGTCTCGGGGGTCAGCGAGTACGGCACGTGCAGCAGCGAGGACGAGCTGGACACGGCCACCGAACCCGCGCTGCCCAGCAGGGTGCCCAGGGTGCTCAGCGCGGCGTCGAGGTCGGTGCGCCAGATGTTGCGACCGTCGACGACGCCCGCCACGACCAGCTTGTTCGCCAGCGCGGGCAGCGCGGCGAGATCGGCCACCCGGGTGCCCGCGGTGAAGTCGACGGCCACGCCCTCGATGTCGGTGTCGGCCAGCGCGCCCAGGGCGGCGTCGGGGTGCCCGAAGTAGGTGGCGACCAGGATCGCCGGGCGCTGCGGCACCGCCGCGAGCTTGGTGTAGGTGTCGCGCACGAGGGCGACCTCGGCGTCGGTGAGGTCGGTGACCAGCACCGGCTCGTCGATCTGCACCCACTGCGCGCCCGCGTCGGCGAGCTGGGTCAGCAGGTCGCTGTAGAGGGCGACCAGCTCGGGCAGGCGGTCCAGGGCCGCGCCGTCGGCGGTCTTGGCCAGCTTCAGGAAGGTGATCGGGCCGACCACCACCGGGCGGGCGGGGACGTCGAGCTCGATCGCCTCGGCCAGCTCCGCGAGCAGCTTCTCGGGGTTGAGCGAGAAGGTGGTCGCGGCGTCGATCTCGGGGACCAGGTAGTGGTAGTTGGTGTCGAACCACTTGGTCATCTCGAGCGGGGCGACGGTGTCGGTACCGCGCGCGGCCGCGAAGTAGCGGTCCAGCGGGTCGTCGATCCCGGCGACGCGCGGCGGCAGGGCGCCGAGCAGCACGGCGGTGTCGAGCACCTGGTCGTAGTAGGAGAAGGTGCCCACCGGCACCGAGTCCAGACCCGCCTCGCGCAGCGTGAGCAGCTGGGCGCGGCGCAGCTCCCGGCCGACGGTGTGCAGGTGGCCCGCGTCGGCGCGGCCCGCCCAGTAGGACTCGGTCGCGCGCTTGAGTTCCCGGTTCGGGCCCACCCGGGGCAGACCGAGAACCGTTGCGGTGAAAGGAGTGTGCGAAACAGTCACGGAAGTTTCTCCAGTGCGGTACGGACGGCCCTCACCATGCGGGCAGACGCCAACCGCCGGACCGTCGACCGGTCGTGCGGGGCACGCTCGGTGTCGGTCTGTGGGTGGTCCGCGCGCCCGATCCACGAGGCGGTGGCCGCCGGATACGGCGTATCCGGCACAGTCGGCAGGTCTTCGGACTCGCGGGCACCGGTCGTGTGTGTCGACCGACCTACTGGCCGTCGCTTCCCGGACGCGGAGTCCAGTGCGTGATGACGGCGGTCGTTCCCGCATACCGCTGCGGGACAGTCCCGGATTCTCACCGGGTTCCCTCTCACCCGGCGCCGGAGAACCGGCGGCGGGCTCGACACCGGCGCGGGAGGTCGGGGCTCCGACTCTTCCACCGCGCAGGCGAACCAGCTGCGCCCACCAGCATAGGGGGTCGCGGGCCCCGCGCTCACCCGGACGTCCGGAACAGGGGCCTGACCTGCGTGTCGGCGACCCGCCGCCGACCGCACCGACCCCGGCCCCGCACGGTGAGATGTGACGGCCCGATTACCGTGACTTCGCAGGTCGGGGGGCATCGGATGTGAAGACCATGGCGAAGTCACCTGGCGTGCCGAACCCCGCTCACGCGCCGGGTACCGTAGGCCAATGTTCTCGAAAGTCTTGGTCGCCAATCGCGGCGAGATCGCCATCCGCGCCTTCCGCGCCGCCTACGAACTAGGCATCGGAACGGTCGCGGTGTTCCCGTATGAGGATCGCAACTCCGTGCACCGCCTCAAGGCGGCCGAGTCGTATCAGATCGGTGAGGAAGGTCACCCCGTGCGGGCCTACCTCTCGATCGAGGCGATCGTGGAGGCGGCCAAGTCGGCCGGTGCCGACGCGATCTACCCGGGTTACGGCTTCCTGTCGGAGAATCCCGATCTGGCCGCGGCCTGCGCGCGCGAGGGCATCACCTTCATCGGGCCCTCGGCCGAGGTGCTCGAGATGGCGGGCAACAAGGCCACCGCGATCGAGGCCGCGCGGACCGCGGGTCTGCCGGTGCTGAAATCCAGCGAACCCTCCGCCGACATCGACCAGTTGCTGGCCGCCTCCGCCGAGCTCGAGTACCCGATCTTCGTCAAGGCCGTGGCCGGTGGTGGTGGTCGCGGTATGCGCCGCGTCGCCGCGCCCGAGCAGCTGCGCGAGTCGATCGAGGCGGCCTCGCGCGAGGCCGAGTCGGCCTTCGGTGACCCGACGGTGTTCCTCGAGCAGGCCGTGGTGAACCCGCGCCACATCGAGGTGCAGATCCTGGCCGACCAGCACGGCAATGTCATGCACCTGTTCGAGCGCGACTGTTCGGTGCAGCGCCGCCACCAGAAGGTCATCGAGCTCGCGCCCGCGCCGAACCTGGATCCCGCACTGCGCGAGCGCATCTGCGCCGACGCGGTGGCCTTCGCCCGCCAGATCGGCTACAGCTGCGCGGGCACCGTGGAGTTCCTGCTCGACGAGCGCGGCAACCACGTGTTCATCGAGATGAACCCGCGCATCCAGGTCGAGCACACGGTGACCGAGGAGATCACCGACGTCGACCTCGTGCAGGCGCAGATGCGCATCGCGGCGGGGGAGACCCTGGCCGATCTGGGCCTGAGTCAGGAGACCGTGTCGATTCGCGGCGCGGCCCTGCAGTGCCGGATCACCACCGAGGACTCGGCCAACGGCTTTCGTCCCGACACCGGCCGCATCACCGCCTACCGCACCCCCGGCGGTGCCGGTATCCGGCTCGACGGTGGCGCGAACCTGGGCGCGGAGATCGGCGCCTACTTCGACTCCATGCTGGTCAAGCTCACCTGCCGCGGCCGTGACCTGCCCGCCGCCGCCGCGCGCGCCCGCCGGGCCCTGGCCGAGTTCCGCATCCGTGGCGTGACGACGAACATCCCGTTCCTGCTGGCCGTGCTCGACGACCCCGATTTCCAGGCGGGCCGCGTCACCACCTCGTTCATCGACGAGCGCCCGCAGCTGCTCACCTCGCGCGGCTCGGCCGACCGTGGCACCAAGATCCTGAGCTACCTCGCCGACGTGACCGTCAACAAGCCGCACGGCGAGCGCCCGACCACGGTGTACCCGTACGACAAACTGCCCGCGATCGACCTGACGCTGCCGCCGCCGGACGGGTCGCGCCAGCGCCTGCTCACCCTCGGCCCCGAGGGTTTCGCACGGGCCCTGCGCGAGCAGAAGGCGCTCGGCGTCACCGACACCACCTTCCGTGACGCGCACCAGTCGCTGTTGGCGACCCGCGTGCGCACCAACGGTCTGCTGGGTGTGGCGGGGCACGTCGCGCGACTGACACCGGAACTGCTCTCGATCGAGGCGTGGGGTGGCGCGACTTACGATGTGGCGCTGCGCTTCCTGCACGAGGACCCGTGGGAGCGGCTGGCCGCGCTGCGCGAGGCGGTGCCCAACATCTGCCTGCAGATGCTGCTGCGCGGGCGCAACACCGTGGGCTACACGCCGTACCCCGAGCAGGTGACGCGCGCGTTCGTCTCCGAGGCGGCGACCACCGGTATCGATATCTTCCGCATCTTCGACGCGCTCAACAATGTCGACCAGATGCGGCCCGCCATCGACGCCGTGCGCGAAACCGGTACGGCCATCGCGGAAGTCGCGTTGAGTTACACCGGCGATCTGCTCGATCCGAACGAGTCGCTCTACACCCTCGACTACTACTTGAAGTTGGCCGAGCAGATCGTGGACGCGGGTGCGCATGTGCTCGCGATCAAGGACATGGCCGGTCTGCTGCGCGCGCCCTCGGCGGCGAAACTCGTTACCGCGCTGCGTAGTAACTTCGATCTGCCGGTGCACGTGCACACTCATGACACCCCGGGTGGTCAGCTCGCGACCTATCTGGCCGCGTGGCAGGCCGGTGCGGACGCGGTCGATGGTGCCTCGGCCGCCATGGCGGGTACCACCTCGCAGCCCGCGCTGTCGGCGATCGTCGCCGCGACCGCGCACACCGAGCGTGATACCGGGCTGAATCTCCAGAACGTGTGTGATCTCGAGCCGTACTGGGAGGCGCTGCGCAAGGTGTACGCGCCGTTCGAGTCGGGTCTTCCGGCGCCGACCGGGCGTGTCTACACCCACGAGATCCCGGGTGGTCAGCTGTCGAATCTGCGTCAGCAGGCGATCGCGCTCGGCCTCGGTGACCGGTTCGAGGAGGTCGAGGCCAAGTACGCGGCGGCCGACCGGCTGCTGGGTCGCCTGATCAAGGTGACCCCGTCGTCGAAGGTCGTCGGTGATCTGGCCTTGGCCCTGGTGGGTTCCGGAGTCGAGATCGAGGACTTCGCCGCCGACCCGGGCCGCTACGACATCCCGGATTCGGTGATTGGTTTCCTACGTGGCGAACTCGGTACCCCGGCCGGTGGCTGGCCCGAACCGTTCCGCAGCAAGGCCCTCGCGGGGCGCAACGAGCCCAAGCCCGAGGTTCCGCTGACCCCGGCGGACCAGAAGGGGCTCGACGGGTCCTCGCTGGAGCGTCGCGACACCCTCAACCGGCTGCTGTTCCCCGGCCCGGCCGCGGAGTTCCGCACGCACCGGGAGAAGTACGGCGACACTACCGGCCTGTCGGAGAACCAGTTCTTCTACGGTCTGCGCCGTGGTGAGGAACATCGGGTGCAGTTGGAGAAGGGTGTCACGCTGCTCATCGGTTTGGAGGCGATCTCGGAGCCGGATGAGAAGGGGATGCGCACGGTCATGTGCATCATGAACGGGCAGTTGCGTCCGATCGCGGTGCGGGACCGGTCGATCGCCTCGGAGGTTCCGGTGGCGGAGAAGGCCGACAAGAACAATCCGGGTCATATCGCCGCGCCGTTCGCGGGTGTGGTCACCCTGGCCGTGGCCGAGGGCGACGAGATCCACGCGGGCGACACCATCGGCACCATCGAAGCGATGAAGATGGAGGCCGCCATCACCGCGCCGCGCGCGGGCGTGGTCGGCCGGATCGCCACCGCCAAGGTGCAGCAGGTCGAGGGCGGCGACCTGCTGGTGGAACTGGCCGCGCGCGAGTCGGAATGACCCGCATCGTCGCGGGAACGGCCGGTGGGCGGCGCCTGAAGGTGCCGCCCGCCGGGACCCGGCCCACCTCCGACCGGGTGCGCGAGGCGCTGTTCAGCGCCATCGACGCCCGGCTCGACCTCGACGGCACGCGCGTGCTCGACCTCTACGCGGGGTCGGGCGCGCTCGGCCTGGAAGCCCTCTCGCGCGGCGCCGCGCACGCGTTGCTGGTCGAATCCGACCGCAAGGCCGCCGCCGTGGTCCGCGCCAACATCACCGACCTGGGCCTCCCCGGCGCCGAACTGCGCCAGGGCACCGTGGGCACGGTGCTCGCCCACCCCGCCCCCGACGGCTACGACGTGGTCTTCGCCGACCCGCCCTACGACGTGAGCACCGCCGACGTCACCGCCGACCTCACCGCCCTGGCCACCAACGGCTGGCTCGCCCCCGAAGCCCTGGTGATCGTCGAACGCTCCATCCGCACCCCCGAAATCACCTGGCCCCCAGGCTATGCGCCGCTGAAGGCCCGCAGATACGGGGAGACCAGAATCGAACTCGCCGAGTTCGGTGCTAGCGTCTGAGCCATGGCAGCTGCACTGTGCCCCGGCTCGTTCGACCCGGTCACCAATGGTCATCTCGATGTGTTCACGCGCGCGGCCGCGCAGTTCGACGAGGTGATCGTCACGGTGAACGTGAACCCCAAGAAGCAGGGGATGTTCACCGTCGAGGAGCGGATGGAACTGCTGCGGGACGCGGTGGGGCACCTGCCCAATGTGCGCGTCGCCTCCTGGCAGGGGCTGACCGTCGACTTCGCCAAGCAGGAGGGCGTCACCGCGATCGTCAAGGGTCTGCGCGACGCCGGAGACTTCGGCTACGAACTGCAGATGGCCCAGATGAACCACAAGCTCGCCGGAGTCGACACCTTCTTCATCGCCACCAACCCCGCCCTGAGCTTCCTGTCCAGTTCCCTGGTCAAGGAAGTGGCGGCCTACGGCGGCGACGTCAGCGACATGCTCCCGCCCTCGGTCCACAAGCGCCTGCTCGACCGCATCGCCGAGCGCAAGAACGCCTAGAACAACCCGCGTAGGGCCAGGAAGCGGAGGCCGCCGACGGCGGCGGTGATGCCGAGGACGACCAGGGCCTGGACGGTGTCGCCGAGGCCGGGTGCCCAGACGCCGATGGCCGCCAGGCCCGCGGTGGTGATGCCGAGGCCGAGCAGCGCCAGGCCGCCGCCCTCCCACTGCGCGGTGAACCAGCTGACGCGGTCGGTGGCGTGGAAGGTGAGCTGACGGTGTAGCTCGTTGGCTAGCACGGTGCTCACGATCGAGCCGACGACATTGGCGATCAGTGGGCCGACGCCGACCATGGCGAAGAACAGCAGCACGTAGGCGATATTGCTGGACCCGCCGACCAGCGCGAAGCGGATGAGCTGCGGCAGGGCGCGGTCACCGCGCAGGTAGCGCAGGGCCTTGTGCACGCGCGGGCGCACCGGCACCGGCGCGACGACCAGCGGCAGCGGGTTCGCGAAGGGGGTGAACATGCCCGCGACGTGCAGCACCGAGGGCCTCGGTGACTCGAGGACGGTCATGATTCGACTCCGATCGCAAGGAACAGACGTCGAGAGGAACAACAGCGAAAAGCGTGTGGAACTTCCCGGCGACGGCGTTGTCGTGCCCGTTGATGGTAGCCGAAGTGGAGGGCTTCACTCCACTTGATATCCGTGCGATCTAGGACACTGTCGCGACACACCGCGCCGACATTCGGCACAGGCGCCCGCGACGGGCACACTGGGCGGCGGCGGTAGTGGTTTCGCCGTGAGTCAGCAGGAGGGTAGTGAGCATGTATCGCGTATTCGAAGCACTCGACGAACTGGTCGCCATCGTCGAAGAGGCGCGCGGCATCCCGCCGACCCGCAGCTGCATCGTGCCGCGCGGTGACGTCCTCGAACTGCTCGACGACGTCCGCGACGCCCTGCCCGGTGAGCTCGACGACGCCCAGGACGTCCTCGACCACCGCGACAAGATCGTCGGCGACGCCCGGTCCGGGGCCGAGGCCACCGTCACCGCGGCCGACGAACAGGCCCGCACCACCATCGAGACGGCCCGCACCGAGGCCGATCGCATCCTCGCCGACGCCAAGGCGCACGCCGACCGGATGGTCGCCGAGGCCACCGCGCACGCCGACCGGCTGGTCAGCACCGCCCAAGCCGAGGCCGACCAGGTGATCGCCGACGGCAACGCCGAGTACGACGAACTCACCGGCCGCGCCCAGGTGGACGCCGATCGGGCCATCGAGTCCGGCAAGGCCTCCTACGAGCGCTCGGTCGCCGACGGCCTGGCCGAGCAGGCCCGCCTGGTCTCGCAGACCGAGGTCGTGCGGGCCGCGCACCTGGAATCGGCCCGGCTCATCGACGACGCCCAGGCCGAGGCCGACCGGGTCCGCGCCGAATGCGACGACTACGTCGACGAGCGGATGGGCGACTTCGACGGCAAGCTGGCCGCGCTGGAGGAGACTCTCAACACCACCCGCCGCACCATCACCCGCGGCCGCCAGCACATGCGCGGCGCCCCCGCCGGTGACTACCCGGAATACGCCGCCGAGCACCGCCGCTGAGCGCACCGCGCGTTTTGGGTTCCGCCGGGGTCCTGCCGTACTGTTGAGTGGTTGCCCATCATCCCCTCGACGGTAAGTGAGTCAGTGATGTCCGCCGGTTCCGGTTCATCCGCGCGTCCACGCAAGGCCAACGGCCCTGTGTCCGACGCGGGTTTCGTGCTGGACGTCCGCAGTCTCGGCCGCAGGCCGGGGACCATGCGGGAGCTGCGTCGCACTGTCACCGACCACGAGCGGCTGGGTCTCGACCTGATCGCCATCCCGGCCGAGGCCGCGGTGGAACTCGACCTGCAGCTGCAGGCCGTCTCGGAGGGCGTGCTGGTCACCGGCACGGCGTCCGGGCCGACGGTGGGGGAGTGCTCGCGCTGCCTCGAACCGTTCGACGATCGGGTGGAGATTCGTCTGACCGAGCTGTTCGCCTACCCGGACAGCACCACCGAGCAGACGACCGAGGACGACGAGGTCTACCGCATGGAAGACGACCTCATCGACCTCGAACCGGTGATCCTCGACGCCATCGGGCTGGAGCTTCCGCTGCAGCCCCTGTGCACCCCGGACTGCGCGGGCCTGTGCCCCGAGTGCGGTGTGCGGATGGCGATTGCGGGTTCCGATCATGGGCATGAGATACTGGACCCTCGCTGGGCGAAGTTGGCGAGTTTCGCCACGGATACGCCCGGCACCGGCGACCCCGCTGAGGGTTCCACCACCCCAGACCAACCCGCTCCCGGGGCAGACGATGCCCCTGTGGTCAGCGAAAACACAGAGGAGAAGTAGCCGTGGCTGTTCCCAAGCGCCGGATGTCCCGTTCCAACACCCGGTCGCGGCGCAGCCAGTGGAAGGCCGTCGCGCCGACCCTGGTCACCTGCCCGAACCGTGCCTGCGGTGAGAAGACCCTCCCGCACATCGCGTGCCCGTCCTGCGGCACCTACAAGGGCCGCCAGGTCACCTCCGCTGTCTGATTCGTGACAGCGAGCAAAGACACAGTAGGCGCGGCCGATCACGCCAGCCTGCTCACCGCCCTCGGCGTCGACGTACGACCGGAGCTTCTGCGCCTCGCGCTGACGCACCGGTCGTACGCGTACGAGAACGGCGGTCTGCCGACCAACGAGCGCCTCGAGTTCCTCGGCGACTCGGTCCTCGGCCTCAGCATCACCGAGCGCCTCTACACCGAGCACCCGGACAAGTCCGAGGGTGAACTCGCCAAGCTGCGCGCCAGTGTGGTGAACATGCACGCGCTCGCCGAGGTGGCGCGTGGTCTCGGTGACGGCGGCCTCGGCCAGTACCTGCTGCTCGGTAAGGGCGAAGAGCTCACCGGCGGCCGGGACAAGCCGAGCATCCTCGCCGACGGCATGGAATCGCTGCTGGGCGCCGTGCATCTCGAGCACGGCATCGAGGTGGCCCGTGGCGTCGTGCTGCGCCTGTTCGCCGAACTGCTCGAGCGTGGCCCCCGCATGGGCGCCGGACTCGACTGGAAGACCAGCCTGCAGGAGCTCACCGCCGAACGCGGTCTGGGCGTGCCCGCCTACGAGATCACCTCCACCGGCCCGGACCACAACAAGGAGTTCACCGCCACCACGGTGATCGCCGGTCGTCCGTACGGCCAGGGCATCGGCCGTTCCAAGAAGGAAGCCGAGCAGAAGGCCGCCGGGACCGCCTACCAGGCGCTCACCGACGAGCCCGTGGCTACCGAGTGACCACGCAGGCCCTCGAGGGCACTCGCGACGGGGCGGCCTGATCCGTGCCCGAACTGCCCGAGGTCGAGGTGGTGCGGCGCGGTCTGGCCGAGCACGCCGTGGGGCGTGCCATCGAGAACATCGTCGTCACCCATCCGAGGGCTGTGCGCAGGCACGCCCCGGGTGGTGCCGATCTGGCCGCCCGGCTCACCGGGCTGCGCATCGAGGCCGCCCAGCGTCGCGGCAAGTACCTGTGGCTCACCTTCGACGAGCCCGACACCGCGCTGATCGTGCACCTGGGGATGAGCGGGCAGATGCTCGTGCAACCCGAGGGCGCGCCCCTGGAGAAGCACGCCCATATCCGCGCCGGACTCGGTGACGGCACCGAGCTGCGCTTCGTGGACCAGCGCACCTTCGGCGGGTGGGCGCTGGGCGAACTCGTCGAGGTGGACGGCACCCTGGTGCCCGACTCGGTCGCCCACATCGCCCGCGATCCGCTCGATCCCCGGTTCGACCGCGAGGCCGCGGTGGCCGCCATCCGGGCAAAGAACACCGAGATCAAACGGGTGCTGCTGGACCAGACCGTGGTCTCGGGCATCGGCAACATCTACGCCGACGAGGCGCTGTGGCGGGCGGGCCTGCACGGTACCCGGATCGCCGCGGACCTGACCCGGCCCGTCGTGCGCACACTGCTCGACGGCGTCACCGCGGTCATGAGCGAAGCGCTGGCCGTCGGCGGCACGTCCTTCGACGCGCTGTATGTGAACGTGAACGGTGAATCCGGCTATTTCTCCCGGTCACTGGCCGCCTACGGGCGCGAGAACGAACCCTGCGATCGGTGCGGCGCGACGATCCTGCGGGAGTCGTTCATGAACCGATCCTCGTACTTCTGCCCGAAGTGCCAGCGACGTCCACGCGTGGTACGACGCTGAGCGGCGACGCGCTCGGGACGGCGGCGCGGGCGATCACGATGGTCGGCGCAGACCCCACTCGTGCAGCGACGTGAAGACCGCGTCCAGGCTTCTCCCCTCCGCGGTGATGCGGTAGGTCACCTGCGGCGGCGTGGTCGCCGCGACCTCGCGCTCGACGAGACCCGCCCGTACGAGGGCCTTGAGCTCGCTGGAGAGCACCTTCTGGGAGATGCCGGGCACTCGGCGCTGCAAATCGGCGTAACGGCGCTCCTGTCGAAGCAGCTCCCACAAGATGAGCATCGTCCACTTCCCGCCGACGAGGTCGATCGTGCGCCGTACCGTCTCGGCGCAGTAGTCACCGTCGAATTCGCTGGTCCCGTCCATTTCCTACTTTCAGGTTCGTTGGTGGCGCGCAAGTGCCTTCTTGCCATCGTGCACGGCGCGGCGCATCGTCGTACCTGTCAGCAAACATCGAGCAGGAGGAATTCATGCCGATCGTCAACCTCGATATTGTCCCCGAGCTCATGTCGGGAGACCGGGACGCGCAGTATCAGCGCATCGCCGCCGGGATCACCGACGCGGTCGTCGCCGCCACCGGAGCCCCCGCGGAGTCGGTACACGTCCTGATCAACGAGGTGTCCTACGCCAAGTACGCCGTCGGCGGCACGATGCTGCGCGACAAGATCGCGGCTCAGCCGCCGGTGAACTGACCGATGCGGGACAAGTGTCGGCGGAAGCCACGCCGCCGCTGATCCGAGCGCGCTACCGTTTCTGGTGACGGGTCGTGACCGGCCGGGTCCGTGCAGGAGGACGTTATGCGCAAGCTGACCTATTTCGTGGCATCGACGATCGACGGGTTCATCGCCGCCGAGGACGGGACACTGGATTTCTTCCCCGTCGGCGGCGACCACGGGCCCTCGATCATCACCCAGTACCCCGAGACGCTGCCGACCAAGGTGCGCGAGGCGCGCGGGATCGCGGCGGGCAATGTCTACTTCGACACCGTGATCATGGGTCGCAAGACCCACGACTTCGGCGTGCGGACCGGTACGGCCAGTCCGTACGAGCATCTGCGCCAGTACGTGGTGTCCACGACGCTGCCGGAGTCGCCCGCGCCCGGCGTGGAGGTGATCGGGTCCGATCCGGTGGGGGCGGTGCGGGAGCTCAAACATGAAGCGGGGCTGGGGATCTGGCTCTGCGGTGGCGGTGAGCTGGCCCAGACGCTGCTGCCCGAGATCGACCAGGTGTTCCTCAAGCTGTACCCGGTGGTGCTGGGTACCGGGCGCCCGCTGTTCGGTGGTGGGGCGAAATTGCCCGCGCCGGAACGGTTCCGGGTGATCACCAGCCGGGTGTACGCCGACGGCGTCGCCTTCCTCAAATACGGCCGGATCAGGTAGCCGATGACGGCGGGCGCTCCCGGTCCGGTCGCGGCCCTGCGCGAGATCGCGTTCTGGCTCGAACGCGAGCGCGCCGAGACGCACCGCGTGAAGGCCTACCGCCGGGCCGCCGACGTGCTCGCCGCCCTGCCCGCCGCCGAATTCGCCTCGCGTGCCCGCGAACACAGCTGGCGCGAACTCACCGGCATCGGTCCCAAGACCGCGGCCGTGATCGAGCAGGCCCAAGCGGGTGCGGTGCCCGACTATCTCGCCGACCTGCGCGCCTCGGCCGAGCCCATCGCCCCCGCTGGTGCCGCGCTGCGCAGGAGCCTGCGCGGTGATCTGCACACCCACTCCGACTGGTCCGACGGCGGCAGTCCGATCGCGGAGATGATGGCGGTGGCCGCCGCGCTCGGGCACGAGTACTGCGCGCTGACCGATCACTCGCCCCGGCTGAAGGTGGCCAACGGGCTGTCCGCCGAGCGGTTGCGCCGCCAGCTCGACGTGGTCGCCGAGCTCAACGAGCAGCTGGCGCCGTTCCGCGTACTCACCGGCATCGAGGTCGACATCCTCGACGACGGCAGCTTGGATCAGGACCCGGAGCTGCTCGACCGCCTCGACATCGTCGTGGCCAGCGTGCACTCACGCCTGCGCGACGACAGCGCCACGATGACCCGACGCATGGTCAACGCCGTCGCCAACCCGCACGTCGACATCCTCGGGCACTGCACGGGCCGTCTGGTGACGGGTGGTCGGGGCACCCGGCCGGAGTCCAGTTTCGACGCCGAACTGGTCTTCGAGGCGTGCCGCCGCTACGGCACGGCCGTGGAGATCAACAGCAGGCCCGAACGCCGTGACCCGCCGGGACGGCTGATCGAGCTGGCGGTGGAGATGGAGTGCTGTTTCAGCATCGACACCGACGCGCACGCGCCGGGGCAGCTGGACTGGCAGGGCTACGGCTGTGAGCGCGCGCTCGCGCACGGCGTGGAGGCCGAGCGGGTGATCGACACCTGGCCGGTCGAGGAGCTGCTCGCGTGGACGGCGGCGCCCACCGGGTGAAGTCCGGTCGAACAGTTGATGTCGGCGCGTTCCGGGGCGGATCCGGCTGGTAGACATACGGATACGCGTAACCGGGTCGAGGTGGGGGGCCGATGGGGGATTTTCCGGTCGATGTCGTCCTGTCGCTGATCGGTCTGGTCGTGGCGGTCGCCGCGTTCCTGCGCGAGTTCGTGTTCGTCGGCCGCAAGCGCCTCGGCTACCGGGTGCAGATGAACACCCCGGCCAGTCGGATCCTGGAGGACCCGAACGCCGCGCCGCCACCGAACAACGGCCCGGCGGCACCGCGATCGGTCGTCCTCATCCGGATCGAGAACGACGGCAACGCCACCATCGAGGACGGCGACTACGGCAGCACCGGCAGGCCACGGCTGTCGTTCCCGCAGCACCGGGTGAGCGTGGTGGAGGTGACCGAGCGGGTCGACCAGTCCGGGGCGCCGGTGCAGCCGCTGAGCCCGGCGCTGCGCGGGATCGCCGCGGGCACCGACGACGACGGGCACGCCGAGATCGTGCTGCCCGCCGAACGACTCGAACGCGGGGAGCACTACAAGGTGCTGGCCGTGCTGGAAGGTCCGGCGCCCGATCCGCTGGATCGCAACGCCACCAAGGTCATCCAAAAGGTCGGGAGTCTGAAGGGTGGGCGATTCGTGCTCACCTCGAGTGGATCGCGGCGGGAGCCCGCGCTGCTCGGCCTGAGCGTGTTCCTGGCCCTGGTGGTGCTGACCCAGTTGCTGGTGGCGGTGCTGCGCGCCGATCCGCCCCCGCGCGACTGCGCCGAGGGCGCGTTGACGGTCGTCGGGTCGACCGCGCTGGCCCCGGCGATCCGCCGAGCGGCGCAGAACTACGAGAAGACCTGCACCGGCGCCCGATTCAGCTTCGATTTCACCGGCACCGAACCCGGGTTGCGCGCGTTGACCCGGGAGGGGGAGACGCCGGGAATGCTCGCGATCGGCGACGGCGGCAAGGGCACCTCGTTCGCGTCACTGACCGAGCATCCGCTGGTACGGAGCTCGTTCTCGATCGTGGTGCATCCGGCCGTCGGCCCGCGCGATCTCAGCACCGCGCAGATCCGCGACCTCTATCGCGGAAACATCCGGAACTGGAACGAGATCGGCGGGCCCGATCTGCCGGTGGTGCTAATCGACCGCACCGCGGGCTCGGGGACGCGTCGCGCGCTCGAGGCGCGACTGCTCGAGGACAACCGGAAGGTGTTCCGCTACACCAGCTGCGTGGGGATGGCGCCGGGCGGACCGCAGTGCGAGGTGGACCTCACCGAGGAAGTGGCTACGTTCGTTGCCAAAATCCCTGGCGCGGTGGGCTATCTGGAGACCTCCGCCGTGGACGCGCGGGTGTCGGCCGTGTCGATCGACGGCGTCGCGCCCACGCGGGAGACCGTGCGCGCTGGCGCGTATCCGTTCACCGGCGTGGAATACGCGTACACCCACGGACCGGTCGCCGGTGATTCGCTGGTGACCCAGTTCCTGGACTATCTGACCCGCGGTAAGGCCAGGCTCACCATGATCGAGTTCGGCAACATACCGTGTGATGCCGAGTCCGAACCGAAATTCTGTACGCCGTAGACCGGCACTGACGGCGGAATCTCCTGTCTCGGTGCGATATCGCCGACACGATTTCGCGTGCCGCCACTGGTTTACTCTCCGGTAGCGGGGTACGTTCCATCACGGCCACTCTGTTCAGCGGGTGCGCATTCCGGCCATCTCTTGTCGAACGCAAGTGTTGCGAGGTTGTGTCCCTGGAAGGAAGGTCATGAGTGCAGACATGTCGGCAATGTCGCCGACCGGGTTCTTCGAGAACCCACTGCGTATCGCGATGGTTGTTCCCCCGTATTTCGATGTACCCCCCAAGGCGTACGGCGGCGTGGAGGCCGTGGTCGCCGATCTGGTCGACTCGCTCTGTGAGCGCGGCCATCACGTCACCCTCTTCGGCGCGGGCGAGCCGGGAACCAAGGCGAACTTCGTCCCGCTGTGGGACCGGATCCAGCCCGAGCGGCTGGGTGATCCGTTCCCCGAGATCGTCCACGCGCTGCGGGTGCGCCGCGCGATCGAGCGCCTGGCCGAGACCGAAGGCGTGGACCTGGTCCACGACCACACCTTCGCCGGTCCGCTCAACGCGCCCGCCTACGCCGATCTGGGCCTGCCCACGGTGGTCACCGTGCACGGCCCGGTGCAGGACGACTGCTACCGGTACTACCGCGAACTGGGCCAGGAGTGCTCGCTGGTGGCCATCAGCGACCGTCAGCGCGCGCTGGCCCCCGACCTGCCGTGGGCGGGCCGGGTGCACAACGCGCTGCGCCCCGAGCAGTGGCCGTACCAGACCGAAAAGCAGGACTACGCCCTGTTCCTCGGCCGGTTCAGCGCCGACAAGGGCCCGCACCTGGCGCTGGACGCCGCCCACGCGGCGGGCATCCCGCTGATCCTGGCGGGCAAGTGCAGCGAGGCGCCGGAGAAGGCCTACTTCGAGGAGTTCGTCGCCCCCCGGATGACCGACGCGGATCAGATGTTCGGCCTCGCCGACGCGGCGGCCAAGCGTAAACTCCTGTCCGGAGCTCGGTGTCTGCTGTTCCCCATCCGCTGGGAGGAGCCGTTCGGCATGGTGATGATCGAGGCGATGATCTGCGGCACGCCCGTGGTGGCGTTGCGCGGTGGCGCGGTGAGCGAAGTGGTGGTCGACGGGGTCACCGGGCGGATCTGTGACGATCCGGCCGAATTGCCCGCCGCCATCGCCGAAGTCGCGACCTACGACCCGGCCGCCTGCCGGGCCCACGTGGTCGACCACTTCGGCGCCGACACCCTCGGCCGCGGCTACGAGCAGGTGTACCGCGATCTGCTGGCGCGCACCACGATCGGTGGCGTCGGCGACGGGTACGAGCTGCCGATGCCCGTCGGGGCGGCCAGCGGGCGCGCATGAGTCAGGAAGACGGGTCGCCGAGCCCGCTCAACGCGGGGGAACCCGCGGGGCTCGGCGGCAGCGGGGGGAATGTCACCCTCGTCGAAGGCGGCACGTTCTGCCTGTCCGACCGGCTCGGTGACATCGAGCCGGGCAAGCCCCAGGGCCTGTTCTTCCGGGATGCCCGGGTGATCTCGCGCTGGGAGCTGATGATCGACGGCAAGCGGCCCGAGCCGCTGTCGGTGCTGAGTCCGGAGGCCTTCGCGGCGCGGTTCGTGCTGCGCAGGCCCCCGCAGCAGGGCCGCGCCGACAGCACCCTGCTGGTGGTGCGCGACCGGCTCGTCGCCGACGGCATGCACGAGCTGATCACCCTGGACAACATGAGCCGCGAGGCCACCGCGGTGGTGCTCGAGCTGCACGTGGACGCCGATTTCGTCGACCTGTTCTCGGTGAAGGAAGGGCGGATGGGCAGCCACCGCTCGGAGATGACGACCTCCGACGGCGAACTGCTGCTGCACGACCGCACCGATCTCTCGCGCGGGCTGGCGCTGACCTCCTCCATCGAGCCGATGGTGTTGCCCGGCACCATGATCTGGCGCGTCGTCGTGCCCGCGGGTGGACGCTGGCAGACCGAGATCACCGCCGCGCCCGCCGGGGCGGCGCAGCGTCCGCAGACCCAGGGCACGCCCAAGGAGCGCTACCGCGACAGCGAACCGGTGCGCAAGATCCAGGCCTGGCGGGCCACCGCCACCGACATCAGCGCCGACTACGGCCTGCTCAACCGGGTGCTGAGGCGCAGCGAGAGCGACCTGGGCGCGTTGCAGATCCACACCGACTCCGGCACCGGTCGGCCCTTCGTCGCCGCCGGTGCGCCGTGGTTCATGACGCTGTTCGGGCGCGACTCGCTGCTCACGGCCTGGATGTCGCTGCCGCTGGAAACCGATCTGGCCCTGGGCACCCTGCAACAGCTCGCCGAACTGCAAGGGCAGACGGTCGATCCGCTGGTGGAGGAGGAGCCGGGGCGCATCATGCACGAGATGCGCCGCGGCCCCGCGGTGGGTCAGGTGCTGGGCGGGCAGATCTACTACGGCACCGTCGACGCCACCCCGCTGTTCGTCATGCTGCTCGCCGAATGTCTGCGCTGGGGCGCGGAACCGGCGTCGATCGCGACGCTGCTGCCCGCCGCCGACGCCGCCATCGGCTGGATCACCGATTTCGGTGACCGCGACGACGACGGTTTCGTGGAGTACGTGCGCGCCACCGATCGCGGCCTGATCAACCAGGGCTGGAAGGACAGCTTCGACGGGATCAACGACGCCGCGGGCCATATCGCGCAGGCGCCGATCGCGCTGTGCGAGGTGCAGGGCTATGTCTACGCGGCCTACCTGGCCCGCGCCGAGCTGGCCGACGCCTTCGACGACACCGTCCTCGCCACCCGGATGCGCGAGCGCGCCGCGGAACTGCGGACCAAGTTCGCCGAGCAGTTCTGGCTACCGCACTACGGCTGGTACGCCGTCGCGCTCGACGGCAGCAAGCGCCAGATCGACGCGCTCACCAGCAATGCCGCGCACTGCCTGTGGTCGGGCATCGCCACCGACGAGCACGCCGAGATCCTCATCCGCAATCTGGCGACGGCGGATATGGATTCGGGCTTCGGCCTGCGCACCCTGGCCTCGAACATGGGCGCCTACAACCCGATGAGCTACCACTGCGGCTCGATCTGGCCGCACGACACGGCCATCGCGGTCGCCGGGCTCATGCGCTACCAGCACGTGCCCGGCGCGGTGGAACTGGCGACCAAGCTCGCGGGCGGATTGCTCGACGCGGCAGCCGCTTTCGACGGCCGACTGCCCGAGCTGTTCTGCGGTTTCCCGCGCGCCCGCTTCCAGGCACCCGTGCCCTACCCCACCTCCTGCTCACCGCAGGCGTGGGCCAGCGCGGCCCCGCTCCTACTGGTGCGCTCGTTCCTCGGCCTCGACCCGGACGTCCCGGGCCGCACCCTCACCGTGCGCCCCCAGGTGCCTCCGACCTGGGGTTGCGTCCGGCTCTCGGAGTTCCGACTCGGGGACGCCACGGTGGACCTGGAGGTCTGCGGGTCGGCGGTGACGGTGACAGGTCTGCCCGAGGGGTGGGCGTTGATCACCGACGAAAGCCGCTGACACATCGACATTCTCGGGGCCGAACCCGGCCGGGTCCGGCCCCGAGGTGTGTTCAGGCCCCGACGGGGAACCGGTCGTCGAGGGCGAGGTTGAGTTCGACGACGTTGACGCGGGGTTCGCCGAGGAAGCCGAGGGTGCGGGCTTCGGTGTGTTCGGCGACCACCGCACGGATCTGGTCGGGGGTGAGGCCGCGTTCCCTGGCTACTCGGGCGACCTGGATGGCCGCGTAGGCGGGGGAGATGTGGGGGTCGAGGCCGCTGCCGCTGGCGGTCACCGCGTCGGCGGGGACGGGTGGAGCGGTGGGGGCGTCGCCGGGGATGGGGATGATTCGGCCCATCGAATAGTCCTCGCCGTCGTGCGCGCAGTCCACCGTGACACCTCGGAAGGTGGGCAGGAACGGTCGCGCCGGGCACAGCTCGTTGACGCTGACCACGCGCACCGGCCGGGCGACGTCACCGTCGGGCTCGCGCGGGCCGATCACCGAGAGCACGGCGCCCACCCCGTCTTTCGTGCAGAACGGGCGGCGGCCGTCGACCCCCTCACGGTCGCCGACCTCCTTCGAGCGGGCGCACACGGTGGTGAGCAGGCTGGTGCGGGCGGCGGTGTCGACGATGTCCTCCGGGCCGAGATTGCTCGCCGCGGTGGACAGTGGGTCGTAGCCCTCGCCCGCGGCCGAGGGACGGCTCTGGAAGTAGCGGGGCAGGGCGGTGCCGTCGGCATCGGTGAACGACTGCCCGATCAGGCTCGAACCCACCACGGTGCCGTCGCGGTACAGCAGTGAACCTTCGGCCCGGTCGTCGAGGCCGGGTAGCTGCCCGACCGCGAACACCGCGACGGGATAGACGATTCCGGTGATCACCGTCAGCACGAGCAGCGCGCGCAGGGCGGCCAGGTGCTGGCGGATCCAGGTGGCGGTACGCATGTCAGGACATCCCGGGGAGGAGTTGGACCAGCAGGTCGATGAGTTTGATGCCGAGGAACGGGGCGAGTAGTCCGCCGAGGCCGTAGATCGTCAGGTTGCGGCGCAGCAGCGACGCGGCGTCACCGGGGCGGTAGCCCACACCGCGCAACGCCAGCGGGATGAGCACCACGATGACGAGGGCGTTGAAGATCACCGCGGACAGGATCGCCGACTGCGGACTGGCCAGCCGCATGATGTTCAGCGCGTCCAAGCCGGGGAACAGGCCCACGAACAGCGCCGGAATGATCGCGAAGTACTTGGCGATGTCGTTGGCGATGGAGAACGTGGTGAGCGCGCCACGGGTGATCAGCAGTTGCTTGCCGATCTCCACGATCTCGATCAGCTTGGTCGGATCGGAGTCCAGATCGACCATGTTGCCCGCCTCTTTGGCGGCCGAGGTGCCGGTGTTCATCGCCACCCCCACATCGGCCTGGGCCAGGGCCGGGGCGTCGTTGGTGCCGTCACCGGTCATGGCGACGAGGCGGCCGCCGTCCTGCTCGGACTTGATCAGGGCGAGCTTGTCCTCGGGCGTGGCCTCGGCGAGGAAGTCGTCCACTCCGGCTTCGGCGGCGATCGCCTTGGCGGTCAACGGATTGTCGCCGGTGATCATGACGGTGCGGATGCCCATGCGGCGCATCTCGGCGAAGCGGTCCCGCATCCCCTGCTTGACGACGTCCTTGAGATGGATGACACCCAGCAGGCGCGGGGTGCCGTCCTTCACTTCACCGACCACCAGCGGCGTCCCGCCCGAGGCCGAGATGCCGTCGACGATCTCCGCGGCCCGCGCCGGGACCGAACCCCCTTGCGCGCGAACCCATTCAGTGACAGCACCAGCCGCCCCCTTGCGCAGCTGGTGCCCGTCGGCGAGGTCGACACCCGACATGCGGGTCTGCGCGGTGAACTCCACCCAGGTGGCGCCGGGCAGCTCGCCCGCCGCGCGCTCGCGTTTGCCGAACACCTGTTTGGCGAACACGACGATCGAGCGGCCCTCCGGGGTCTCGTCGGCCAGGCTCGACAGTTGTGCCGCGTCGGCCAGTTCGTCGTCGGGGATGCCGGGCATCGGGACGAATTCGGCGGCCTGGCGGTTGCCGAGGGTGATGGTGCCGGTCTTGTCGAGCAGCAGGGTGTTCACGTCCCCCGCGGCCTCCACCGCGCGACCCGACATGGCCAGCACATTGCGCTGCACGAGCCGGTCCATCCCGGCGATGCCGATGGCCGAGAGCAGCGCGCCGATGGTGGTGGGGATCAGGCACACCAGCAGCGAGACCAGCACGATGCCGGTGACGCCGTGCGCGTCCAGCGCCGGGCTGTCCGGCACGCCGGGATTGTTCGCCCTGGCGAAGATCGCCAGTGGTTGCAGTGTCGCCACGGCGGCCACGAAGATGATCGTGAGCGCGGCCAGCAGGATGTTCAGCGCGATCTCGTTGGGTGTCTTCTGTCTGCTCGCGCCCTCGACCAGCGCGATCATCTTGTCGATGAAGCTCTCGCCGGGTTCTTGGGTGATCCGCACGACGATGCGGTCCGAGAGCACGGTGGTGCCGCCGGTGACAGCGCTGCGGTCGCCGCCGGATTCGCGGATGACCGGGGCGGATTCGCCGGTGATGGCGGATTCGTCCACCGAGGCGATGCCCTCGACGACGTCACCGTCGCCGGGGATCACCTGCCCGGCCTCGACCACGACGATGTCACCGCGGCGCAGTTCCGGTGCGGCGACGCGTTGTTCGACGACGCGGCCACCGGGTGTCCAGTCGGCCAGGCGCCGGGCGACGGTGTCGGTCTTGGCCCGGCGCAGCGAGTCGGCCTGGGCCTTGCCGCGGCCCTCGGCGACGGCCTCGGCCAGATTGGCGAACACGACGGTGAGCCAGAGCCAGGCGACGATGGACCAGCCGAACACGCTCGGATCGGCGATCGCCAAGACCGTCGACCAGGCGGCGCCGATCTCGACGATCAGCATGACCGGATTGCGCCACAGTGTGCGCGGATCGAGTTTGCGCAGCGCCTCGGGCAACGCGGTGCGCAGCAGTCGCGGATCGAGCACGCCGGAGCCGATCCGAGGGGCACGGTGGTCGGGACGCGACGCGACCGGGGTGAGCAGGGTGGGACCGGACATGTCAGTGGAGCCCTTCGGCGAGCGGCCCGAGCGCGAGCGCGGGCAGGAAGGTGAGCGCGACCAGGATCACCGTCACGCCGACGACCATGCCGACGAACTGCGGCCGGTGCGTCGGCAGGGTGCCGGTCGAGGCGGGAGTGCTGCCCTGCTGGGCCAGGGACCCGGCCAACGCCAGGACGAAGATGATCGGCAGGAACCGGCCCAACACCATGGCCAGGCCCAGCGCGGTGTTGAACCACGTGGTGTTGCCGGACAGCCCGGCGAAGGCGGAGCCGTTGTTGTTGGCCGCGGAGGTGAAGGCGTAGAGCACTTCCGACAGGCCGTGCGGGCCGCCGTTGAGCATGCTCGCCCGCTGCCCGGGCAGCGCCATCGCGAGCGCGGTGCCGATCAACACGATCAGCGGACTCACCAGGAAGTACGCGGCGGCGAGTTCGATCTCGCGGGGGGTGATCTTCTTGCCCAGGTATTCGGGGGTGCGCCCGACCATCAGGCCCGCGACGAACACCGTGATCACGGCCAGGATCAGCATGCCGTACAGCCCCGAGCCCACACCGCCGGGCGCCACCTCGCCCAGCTGCATGTTGACCATGGTCATCAGGCCGCCGAGGCTGGTGTAGGAATCGTGGAAGGAGTTCACCGCGCCGGTCGAGGTGAGGGTGGTCGCTCCGGCGAAGGTCGCCGAATTCGCCACGCCGAAGCGGGTTTCCACGCCCTCCATGGACGCGGCGATCGCACTCGGCACCGTGCCGTGGTGCTGGAGTTGGAACAGGGTGGTCAGGGTGACGCTGGTGAGGGCGAGCGTGCCCATCACAGCCACGATCGCGTAGCCCTGCTTGACACTGCCGACCATCCGGCCGAAGGTGCGCGGCAGCGAGAAGGCGATCAGCAGGATCAGGAAGATCTCGACGAAATTCGTCCAGGTCGTCGGATTCTCGAACGGGTGCGCGGAGTTGGCGTTGAAGAAGCCGCCGCCGTTGGTGCCCAGTTCCTTGATCACCTCCTGGCTGGCGACGGGCCCGCCGGTGAGTGTCTGCTGGGCGCCACCGATCGTCTGGGCGAGCTGATCGTGCGGGTGGAAGTTCTGGATCACCCCGCCCGCGATCAGCACGATCGCGAAGACGAACGCGATCGGCAGCAGGATGCGCAGGGTGCCGCGCACCAGGTCGACCCAGAAGTTGCCCAGCTCGCCGGTGTGGCGGCGGGCGAAGCCGCGCACCAGCGCCACCGCCACCGCCATGCCGACCGCCGCGGAGACGAAGTTCTGCACCGCCAGACCGGCCATCTGCACCAGGTGCCCCTGGGTGGACTCGCCGGAGTAGTTCTGCCAGTTGGTGTTGGTGACGAAGCTGACCGCGGTGTTCCACGCCAGCGCGGGCGTCATCTCGGTGCCGGGATCGTCGAGCCGCAGCGGCAGCGCGCCCTGGACCAGCTGGAAGAAGAACAGGAACAGGATGCCCACCGCGGAGAACGCCAGCACGCTGCGGGCATAGACCGGCCAGGTCTGCTCGACCTCGGGGTTCGCGCCGATGGCGCGGTAGATCAGGCGCTCGGCGCGCGCGTGCCCGGTCCGGCTGTAGACGCGGTACATGTAGTCGCCGAGCGGCACGTGCACCAGCGCCACGGCCAGGACCAGGGCCGCGACGAACACGATCGCGGCGGTTGTCGTACTCACCTAGAACCTCTCCGGGAACAGCAGTGCCGCGACGAGGAACACGGCGACCAGCGCGGCCAGGACCAGGCCGACCAGATTCGCGATCACAGCTTCTCCACCCCGCGCCCGATCGCGCCGAGCAGCGCGAAGATCGCCACGGTGAGCACCGTGAACACCACCACAGACATTTCCGACCTCCTCGCGCCCCGCGGTGGAGCGCTGAGGTGAGTCAAACGCCGTCGCGGCACCCGGCGTGGCTTCCTTACGACTCCTTAGCGCTGCGTGGCGGGGCTTTTGCGCGATGTTGACGCGATGATGGATCGGTGAAACGCGGACGACTGCGCATCTACCTCGGGGCGGCGCCCGGCGTGGGCAAGACCTACGCCATGCTCGGTGAGGCGCACCGGCGGCTCGAACGTGGCCGCGACGTGGTGGCCGCCGTCGTGGAGACCCACGGCCGCGCCAAGACCGCCGAACTGCTCGACGGCATCGAACGGATCGCGCCGAAGACGATCACCTATCGGGGCACCGAACTGCCCGAACTCGATGTGGCGGCGGTGCTGGCCCGCGCACCCGCGGTGGTGCTCGTCGACGAACTGGCTCACACGAACGCGCCGGGCAGCGTCAACGAGAAGCGTTGGCAGGATGTCGAGCAGCTGCTCGACGCGGGCATCGACGTGATCTCCACGGTGAACGTGCAGCACCTCGAGAGCCTCAACGACGTGGTCGCGCGGATCACCGGGATCGAGCAGCGCGAGACCGTGCCCGACGCGGTGGTGCGCGCGGCCGATCAGGTGGAACTGGTCGACCTGACGCCGGAGGCGTTGCGGCGCAGGCTCTCCCACGGCAATGTCTACGCGGCCGACAAGGTCGACGCCGCCCTGCGCAACTACTTCCGCCCCGGCAATCTCACCGCGCTGCGCGAACTGGCGCTGCTGTGGCTGGCCGACCAGGTCGACGCGGCCCTCGCGAAATACCGGGCCGAGCACCGGATCACCGACCTGTGGGAGGCGCGCGAACGCGTCGTCGTCGCGGTGACCGGGGGCCGGGAGTCGGAGACGGTGGTGCGCCGGGCCGGGCGGATCGCCTCGAAGTCCAGCGCCGAGCTGGTGGTGGTGCACGTGGTGCGCGGCGACGGCCTGGCCGGGGTGTCCACCGAACGGATGGCGACGCTGCGCGCGCTGGCGGCCGGGCTCGGGGCCTCGCTGCACACCGTCACCGGGGACGACGTGCCCACCGCGCTGCTGGATTTCGCGCGCGAGGTCAACGCCACCCAGCTGGTGCTGGGCACGTCTCGTCGCTCCCGGTGGGCGCGGATCCTGGACGAGGGGATCGGCGCCACGGTGGTGCGGCGCTCGGACCGGATCGACGTGCACATGGTGACCCACGAGGAGGCCGACGGCCGGGTCCGCAGGCATCGACTGCGACCGCGCAGGCCGGTGTTCGCCTGGTCGGCCGCGGTGGTGGTGCCGGTGCTGGTGAGCCTGCTGTGCGGGGTCCTCGATCGCTGGCTGCAACTGGGCGGTCTCAGCGCGCTGTTCTTCGTCGGGGTGGTGGCGGTGGCGCTGTTCGGCGGTGTGGTGCCCGCCGGGCTCTCGGCGCTGCTGTCGGGGCTGCTGCTGAACTGGTATTTCACCGCGCCGCGCTTCAGTTTCACCATCGCCGAGCCGGACAACTTCGTCACCGTGGTGGTGCTGCTCATCGTCGCGGTGGCGGTGGCCGCCCTGGTCGACGTGGCCGCCGCGCGGGCCAGGCAGGCGCGCAAGGCGTCCAGGGAGGCCGAGCTGCTGACCCTGTTCGCCGGATCGGTGCTGCACGGCGCCGACCTGCCCCGATTGCTCGATCAGGTCCGCGAGACCTACGGCCAGCGGGCGGTGAGCCTGTGCGGGGGCGAGCGGCTCGTCGCGACGGTCGGGACCGACCCGCCGACGCGGCGCGCGGAGGCCGAGACCGTCATCGAGGCGGGGGACGCGCACAGTCAGCTACTGCTGGCGGGTCGCTCGATCGACGCCGCCGACCGGCCCGTGCTCAACGCGGTCGCCAATCAGGCGGTCGGGCTGGTGCGCCAGGCCGAACTGGCCGAGGAGGCGAGCGCGGCGGCCGCCCTGCTCGAGGCCGACCGGTTGCGTCGCGCGCTGCTCTCGGCGGTCAGCCACGACCTGCGCACCCCGCTGGCCGGGGCCAAGGCCGCGGTGTCGAGCCTGCGCAGCGACGACATCGAGTTCTCGGCCGAGGACACCGGCGAACTGCTCGAGGCCATCGAGGAATCCGTCGACCAGCTCACCGCGCTGGTCGGCAACCTGCTCGATTCCTCGCGCCTGACCGTCGGCGCGGTCACCCCGCGACTGCAGCGGGTGTATCTGGACGAGGCGGTGCATCGCGCGCTGGTCAGCGTGGGGATGGGGGCGCGGGGGCTGCGTCGCGCGGCCAGGGATCGGGTGAGCGTGGAGGTCGACGAGATCTCGGTGCCCGCCGATCCGGGCCTGCTCGAACGGGTACTGGCCAATCTGATCGACAACGCGCTGCGCCACTCGGGCCCGACCACACCGGTGCGGGTGACCGCCGAACAGCACGGCGCGGGGGTGTCGATCGCCGTGGTCGACCGGGGGCCGGGCGTGCCCGCGGGCACCGAGGAGCAGCTCTTCGAACCGTTCCAGCGCCTCGGCGACCATGACAACACCACCGGCGTCGGGCTCGGCCTGTCGGTGGTGCGCGGGTTCGTCGAGGCCATGGGCGGCACCGTCCACGCCGAACCGACTCCGGGTGGGGGCTTGACGATGCTCGTCGACCTACCCTCGGAACCGTCGGCCCGGACACCGCCCGTCGATCCGCGAGGAAAGTGAGCACATGGGCAACCCGCCTTCCGAACCGTCCACCGCCCGCGCGACGGTGCTCGTCGTCGACGACGAACCGCAGATCCTGCGCGCCCTGCGGATCAACCTGTCGGTGCGCGGATACGACGTGGTCACCGCGGGCACCGGCGCGGCCGCCCTGCGCGCCGCGGCCGAGAAGCACCCCGACGTGGTCGTCCTGGATCTGGGCCTGCCCGATATGGACGGCATCGAGGTGCTCGCCGGACTGCGCGGCTGGACCTCGGCGCCGGTGCTGGTGCTCTCGGCGCGCACCGACTCCGCCGACAAGGTCGAGGCCCTGGACGCGGGCGCCGACGACTACGTCACCAAGCCCTTCGGCATGGACGAACTGCTGGCCCGGCTGCGCGCCGCGATCCGGCGCGGCGCCACCGCCGCCGACGAGGCCGATCCGGTGGTGGAGACGGCGTCGTTCACCGTCGACCTGGTCGCCAAGCGGGTCACCAAGCACGGCACGCCGGTCCACCTGACCCCGACCGAGTGGGGGATGCTCGAGATGCTGGTGCGCCATCGCGGGAAACTGGTCGGCCGCAAGGAACTGCTGCGCGAGGTGTGGGGGCCGTCCTATGACACCGAGACGCACTATCTGCGGGTCTATCTGGCCCAGCTGCGCCGCAAACTCGAGGACGACCCGGCCCACCCCCGGCACCTGCTGACCGAAGCGGGCATGGGCTACCGCTTCCAGGAATGAAACGGCGCCCGATTGCGTCGGTACCGGGGTAACCCGCCGGAAACTCGCTGTGACGCGGGACGCACGGGGTACCGGGCGGCCTGCGTCACGGGGAGACGGACATGTCAGGATCACACCATGGCTGAGCAGAACGCACCCGTGACCACCGCACCGACCGAACTGTGGGTCGAGCGCACCGGAACCCGGGCCTACACCGGGCGCAGCTCGCGCGGCGCCGAGGTGCTCATCGCCTCGCAGGGCGTCGAGGGCGCCTTCACCCCGGGCGAGCTGCTCAAGATCGCGCTCGCCGCCTGCACCGGGCTCAGCTCGGACCTGCCGCTGTCGCGCCGCCTCGGTGACGACTTCGACGCCACCATCCGGGTCTCCGGCGACGCCGACCGCGAGAACGAGGTCTACCCGCAGCTCGACGAGGTCATGGAACTGGATCTGTCCGAGCTCGACGAGGCCGCCCGCGAACGACTGCTGGTCACCGTGCAGCGCGCCGTGGACAAGGTGTGCACCGTGGGCCGCACGCTCGAGGCGGGCGCCAAGGTGAGCCTGAACTTCGACATCGACGCATGAGCGCGGCGCCGGTCCGGCTCAGCGCCTGGGTCCACGGACAGGTCCAGGGCGTGGGGTTCCGCTGGTGGACCCGTTCGCGCGCACTGGAACTCGGCCTGGTCGGCTACGCGCGCAACCATCGTGACGGACGCGTGCACGTGGTCGCCGAAGGCAGTCGAACGGCGGGCGAGAAACTGCTGGAGCTGCTACGGTCCGGCGCAGTGGCGGCCGGACCGCCTGGCCGGGTCGACCTTGTTGTGGAAAGCTGGGAGCCCGCGCGGGGCGACATGACGGGATTCGAGGAGCGCTAGTGGTGACTTCGGGGGCAAGGGGGCGGCAGCGGTGAGCACACAGAACCCCGGTCCGCCCGATCGACCCGGCGACGACGAGTCCGGACAGTCACCCTGGTCACCGCCCGATCCGGGCGCGGGCTGGCCGCCGATGCCCCAGCAACCGCCCGAGCCGCCCGCGGGCGAGCAGCCCCGGGCAGGCCGGATGGAACGGCAGGAGGCGGGCACCACCCAGCCGCGTCCGCCCACGGTCGCCGAGGCGCGGGCCAGGGACAAGGCGCGCAAGCAGGCCGAACAGGCCCAGCGCGCCGCCGCCGAGGCCGAGGAGGCCAAGCGGCGCACCAGGAAACGCGTGATGATGGGCGGCATCGCCGTGGTCGGCGTGGCCGCGCTGGTCGGCGGCGGGTACCTGGCCTATCGGGCGGTCACCGCGCCGGATCAGGTCACCGCGTCGTGCGTGCAGGTCGACGAGAACGGCAACGAGGTCGTCGTCGCCGACGAGTACTGCGGCGACGGCAAGACCAACTTCCGCAGCGATTCCAGTCACGGGGGCGGCGGCAGCCTGATCCTGCTGGGCTGGCCGCAGTACCGCTACCACTACGGCGGCACCCCCACCATCGGCAAGCCACCCACCGGCGGCAGTTCGGTGAAGCCGCGCAACGCCGAGATCAAGACCAAGTCCGGCACCACCGTCCAGCGCGGTGGCCTGGGTTCCAAGTCCACCGGCGGGAGCGGGTCCTGATGCGGCGCACGACGAGTACGCCCCGGCCGGGCTGGCAGCAGATCATCGAGAGCCAGGGCCTGGTCTACGGCGCGCCCGGACGCGACGCGAGCGGTCAGCCGCGCCCGTACTGGGACGAGTCGGTGCACTACGAGTTCTCGATGGACGAGATCCTCGCGCTGGAAGCCGATGTGGAACTGCTGCAGTCGATGTGCCTGCACGCCGCCGAGCACGTGGTCCTCACCGAGCGCTTCGCCGATTTCGGTCTGCCGGAATGGAGTTGGGGCCCGATCGCCGAATCCTGGCGCCGCAGCGACCCGTACGTCTATGGCCGCTTCGACCTGCGCTACGACGCGCGCCGCCCGGCCAAGCTGCTCGAGTACAACGCCGACACCCCCACCTCGCTGCTCGAGGCCGCCATCATCCAGTGGCACTGGCTGCAGCAGGTGTATCCCGCTGGCGACCAGTGGAATTCGCTGCACGAGAAGCTGGTGGAACGCTGGACCGAGCTGCGCGGGGTGCTGCCGGGCAGCGAACTGCACTTCACCTGGTCTGGCGCGGACGCCACCGGCGAGGACAACGTCACCACCGCGTACATGCAGGAGACCGCGGCCGAGGCCGGGTTCGACACCGTGGCGCTGCCGATCGAGGAGGTCGGCTTCGACCTCGAGCTGAACCGCTTCGTCGATCTGGCCGAGGCGCCGATCGAGGCGGTCTTCAAGCTGTATCCGTGGGAGTGGATCCTCGACGACGATTTCGGCAAGCGCGTCGTGGCGAGCCTGCCCGCCACCGCCTGGGTCGAGCCGCTGTGGACGACGTTGCTCAGCAACAAGGCCATCCTGGCGATCCTCTGGGAGATGTATCCGGGCCACCCCAATCTGCTGCCCGCCTACCTGGACGACCCGCACGAGCTCACCGAGTACATCCGCAAGCCCAAGCTGGGCCGCGAAGGCGCCAACATGACCATCGTCGGCGCCGGGATGGAGACCGCGACCGGCGGCGTCTACGGCCACGAGGGCTTCGTCTATCAGCTGCTCGACCCGCTGCCGGAGTTCGACGGCATGCGTCCGGTGCTGGGCGCCTGGGTCGTCGGCGACACCGCGGCCGGGCTCGGCATCCGCGAGACCGCGGGCCTGATCACCGATGACGGCGCGGCCTTCGTGCCGCACCGCATCGTCGACTGACCACACACCACTTGTTTCGAAAGGACCACGATGACCGCCCTCGCCCTCGAATCGGGTTATTGGAGTGCACTCGGTGAAGGCGTCGGCGCCATCATCCTGTACTGCCTGATCGGCCTGGCGCTGATGCTGATCGGCTTCTTCGCCATCGACCTGACCACCCCGGGCAAGCTGCGGGACCTGGTGGTCGGCGGCAAGCCCAACGCGCTGATCGTCTCCGCCGCGGGCATGATCAGCATGGCCTTCATCGTGGTGTTCGCCGTGCTGGCCACCGGCGGGGTCAACAAGCTGACCGAGGGGCTGATCGCGGCCGTGGTGTACGGCCTGGTCGGCATCATCGCGCAGGTGGTCTCGGTGCGCATCATCGAGAAGGTCACCGGGATCGATATCGGCCGCACCCTGCACGCCGACACCTACACCCCCGAGGTGCTGGTGGTCGCCGCCGCGCACTTCGCGCTGGGCCTCGTGGTGGCCTTCGCGATCCTCTGACCTGGTCCGGGTTGACATCGCACAGTGGAGGGTGGACGCTGGAGACCAGTAGCCCACCGGAGAGGACGTCGGCATGGATATCAGCCCGGGTACACGCGCGTCCGACGCCGAACGCAACGCGATCGTCGCCCAGCTGGGCACGCACCTGGCCGACGGCAGGCTCGACCTCGCCGAGTACGACCAGCGGGTGGCCAAGGTGTACGAGACGACCACCCGCGACCAGCTCGCCGTCGTCCTGTCCGATCTGCCCCCGCTGACACCCCAGTCCGATGCCGCCCCGGCTCCCCAGCCCACCAAGCGGATCCCGGTCTGGCAGCGCATCGAGGCGGGCAGCTGGCTCGGCGTCAGCGTCATCGTGCTCGTCATCTGGGGCCTGGTCAGCCTGACCGCCGGGGAACTCACCTACTTCTGGCCCATGTGGGTGATCGGCCCCTGGGGCGCGGTCCTGCTGTTCCGCGTCATCACCGGCTGGGAAGCCACCCCCGGCACCCAGACCCACCTGCGCCAGATGCAGAAGCATATGAACCACCTCGACCCCCACGGCAAACGCCAACTGCCCTGACCGGCCCCGTACTATCTCAGCAACTTCCTCCACCGCCTGCCGCCTGCCGAATCCTCTGCGCACCTGAGTCTGGCCTAGAGTCGCGGAGAGGCGGAACAGCGTAGGAAGGTTGCTTTTCGTGCATTTGAAGAGCCTGACGTTGAAGGGGTTCAAGTCCTTCGCGTCCGCGACCACGTTGCGTTTCGAACCGGGCATCACCTGTGTCGTCGGGCCCAACGGGTCGGGCAAGTCCAATGTGGTCGACGCGCTCACCTGGGTGATGGGTGAGCAGGGGGCCAAGGCGTTGCGCGGCGGCAAGATGCAGGACGTCATCTTCGCCGGGACCAGCGGGCGGGCCCCGCTCGGGCGCGCCGAGGTGACGCTGACCATCGACAACTCCGACGGCGCGCTGCCGATCGACTACGCCGAGGTGTCGATCACCCGGCGCATGTTCCGCGACGGCGCGGGCGAATACGAGATCAACGGCAGCAGCTGCCGGTTGATGGACGTGCAGGAACTGCTCTCCGACTCCGGTATCGGGCGCGAGATGCACGTCATCGTGGGGCAGGGCCAGCTCTCGGCCATCCTGGAGTCGCGGCCCGAGGACCGGCGCGCCTTCGTCGAGGAGGCCGCGGGCGTGCTCAAGCACCGCAGGCGCAAGGAGAAGGCGGTCCGCAAGCTCGACGCGATGCAGGCCAATCTCGCCCGGCTCACCGACCTCACCACCGAACTGCGTCGTCAGCTCAAGCCGCTGGGCAGGCAGGCCGAGGTGGCCCGCCGCGCGCAGACCGTGCAGGCCGACCTGCGCGACGCGCGGTTGCGGCTGGCCGCCGACGACCTGGTGACCCGCCGCGGCGAGTTGGAGTCCCAGCTCAGCAAGGAGGCGTACGCGCGCGAGCAGCAGATCACCGTGCAGACCGAACTCGACGCCGCCAATGCCGCGCTGGCCCAGCAGGAGTTCCAGCTGGCCAAGCTCAGCCCCAGCGCCGACGCGGCCGCGCAGACCTGGTTCCAGCTCTCCGCGCTGGCCGAGCGCGTCAACGCCACCATCCGCATCGCCGGTGACCGGGCCCGCCACCTCGACACCGAGACCCCCGTCGGCACCGGCCGCGACCCCGAACAGCTCGAGGCCGAGGCCGACCGCGTCGAGGCCGAGGAAGCCGAGCTGCGCTACGCGGTGGAGATGGCCGCCGAGACCCTGGAGGCGGCCCGCGAGGCGCTCGCCGATCGCGAGCACGCCGCCAAGGCCGCCGAGCAGGCGCACCTGGCCGCCGTGCGCGCCATCGCCGACCGGCGCGAGGGCCTGGCCCGGCTGTCCGGCCAGGTCGACACCCTGCGCACCCGGGCCCAGTCGGTGGACGCCGAGATCGCCCGCCTCTCGGTCGCCATCGCCGACGCACGGCACCGCGGCGAGACCGCCCAGGTCGAATACGACGCCGTGCAGGACGAACTCGGCGAACTGGACGCGGGGGAGAAGGGCCTCGACGCCCAGCACGAACACGCCGTCGCGGCGCTGGAGCTGGCCGACGAACGCGTGCGCGAACTGCGCGAACAGGACCGGGAGGCGAGCAAACTGGTCGCCCGGCTCGGCGCGCGCATCGAGGCGCTGGGCATGAACCTGGCCCGCAAGGACGGCGCGGCCTGGCTGCTCGAACACGGCATCGGTGGGCTCGGCGGACGGTTGTCGGGTGAGTTGCGAGTGCGGGCCGGGTTCGAGTCCGCGGTCGCCGCGCTGCTCGGCCCGCTCGCCGACGCCGTCACCGCCGAGACCGTCACCGCCGCCGACGCGGCCGTGCGCGAACTGCGCTCCGGGGACGGCGGCCGAGTGGCCTTCGTCTTCGCGACCGAGGGTGTGGTCCCCACCGAGCCGGGTGCGCTGCCTGCGGGCGCGACCTGGCTGGCCGAGGTCATCGACGGGGCCGAGCGGGTGGGTCCCGCGCTCGCCGCGCTCACGGCGGGAGTCGCCGTCGTCGACGATCTGGCCGCCGCCACCGCGCTGGTCGCGCGACGTCCGGAACTGCGGGTCGTCACCCGCGACGGTGACCTGGCCGGTTCGGGCTGGATCGTCGGCGGCTCGGAGCGCATGCCCAGCCAGCTCGAGGTGCAGGCCGAGATCGACGCCGCCACCGCCGAACTGGCCGCCGCGCAGCGCCGCGCCGACGAACTCGAGGCCGCGCTGGCCGGGGCGCTGGCCGAACAGACCGACCGCAAGGAGTCGGCCAACCACGCCCTGATGGCACTGCACGAATCCGATCAGGCGCTGCTGGCCATCTACGACCGGCTCGCCCGCGTCGGCCAGGCCGCGCGCGCCGCCCAGACCGAGGGCGAACGGCTCACCGGGCAGCGCGCCGAGGCCGAGGCCGCCCGGGAGAAGTCCCTGGCCTCGCTCGCCGAACTCGAGGACCGGTTGCGGCACGCCGAGATCGAACACGACGGTGACGACGACAGCTTCGGCGCCGCGAGCACCGAGACCGCCGGACGCGCCAGGGAAGAGGCCGCCGCCGCGCTGGCCGAGGCCCGCACCATGGAGGTCGAGGCCCGGCTGGCCGTGCGCACCGCTGAGGAACGCGCGGAATCGGTGCGCGGCAAAGCCGATTCGCTGCGTCGCGCCGCCCGTGCCGAACGCGAGGCCAGGGCCCGCGCCGAACGCGCCCAGGCCGCCCGCCGCCGGGCCGCCGCCGTGGCCGCCGCGGTCGCCGACTCGGGGGCGAAGATCGCCCACGAGCTCGAACAGGTCGTCGCCGCCGCGGCCGCGCGCCGCGACGAACTGGTGCGCAGGCGCGGGGAGTGCGCCGCCGCGCTCGAACAGGTGAAGGAACGGGCGCGGGTGCTCACCACCCAGCTGGCCCAGCTCACCGACGCCGTGCATCGCGACGAGGTCGCCAAGGCCCAGGCCGCCCTGCGGATCGAACAGCTCGAGACCACCATCGCCGAACAGTTCGGCATCGCCCTGGCCGACCTGGTCGCCGAATACGGCCCCGACGTGCCGCTGCCGCCCTCGGCCCTCGAACTGCAGGAGTACGAGGACGCCAAGGAACGCGGCGAACAGGTCAGCGCACCGCAGCCGATGCCCTACGACCGGGCCACCCAGGAACGCCGCGCCAAGCGCGCCGAGAAGGATCTCACCACCCTCGGCAAGGTGAACCCCCTTGCCCTCGAGGAGTTCGCCGCGCTCGAGGAGCGCTACAACTTCCTGGCCACCCAGCTCGAGGACGTCAAGAACGCGCGCAAGGACCTCCTCGACGTGGTCGCCGAGGTCGACGCGCGCATCCTGCAGGTCTTCACCGAGGCCTACGCGGATGTGGAGCGCGAGTTCGTCGGCGTCTTCGCCAAACTGTTCCCCGGTGGCGAGGGCAGGCTGGTGCTCACCGACCCCTCCGACATGCTCACCACCGGCATCGAGGTCGAGGCGCGGCCGCCCGGCAAGAAGGTCAAGCGCCTGTCGCTGCTCTCCGGCGGCGAGAAGTCGCTGACCGCGGTGGCGCTGCTGGTCAGCATCTTCCGGGCGCGCCCGTCCCCGTTCTATGTGATGGACGAAGTCGAGGCGGCCCTCGACGACACCAACCTGCGCCGCCTGATCGGCCTGTTCGAGCAACTGCGCGAGAAGAGCCAGCTCATCGTGATCACCCACCAGAAGCCGACCATGGAGATCGCCGACGCCCTCTACGGCGTGAGCATGCGCGGCGACGGCATCACCCAGGTGATCTCCCAGCGCCTCAACCGGGTGGACACGACACCGGCGGCGGAAGCGCAATCGGTGGGCGCCCCGGCGAGCTAGCCACCGCCGCGGTCCGTCGAGTTCGTGCCTGTCGTCACAGCCGGGGCCTACGCGTCGGCCGAGTTCCCCGTCCGTTCAGTGCGCGGGCACCGCGTCGATTCGATGCCGGATCCGCTCGGCGGCGCCCCGGGCCAGCCAGTCGGACAGGCTCGTCAGACCCGGGTACAGCGCTCGCAGGGCGGGAATGTCGGCGTGCCAGCCGCCGGTCTGTCGGGACAACCGCCAGACATTGCCGAGCTGCGGACCGATCGCGTCGGCCTCGGCTTCGGTCGCTTCGCGGTAGTGCACCGGGCGTCCGGTGGCCCGGCCGATGACGGTTGCCGCGTCGACCGGGGTGATCGCCTCGCCCGCCAGGTCCAGCGTGCGGCCGTGCCAGCCGTCGGGGTCGGCGAAGGCCAGCGCGGCGATGGCGGCGATGTCGTCGACGGCGATCATCTGCAGCGGGCGGTCGGCGGGGAACAGGTGATAGTGCTCGCCGCCGGGGCGCACACCGTCGACCGGACTGCCCTGCAACAGGTAGTTCTCCATGAAGCGGACCGGGCGCAGCAGGGTGTAGCGCAGCCCGGACGCGGCGACCGACTCCTCGATGCGCACTTTGCCCTGCATACCCCAGGACTTCGGGTCGCCCGCCGAGGCGACGCCGGTGAACACGATCTGTTCGACACCGGCCGCCACCGCCGCCTCGACGACGGCGATGCCGTGGCGGGCCTCGTCGGTGATGTCCCAGCCGTCACCGGTGTAGGTCGCGACGGGGACCAGGAAGACGGCCCTGGTGCCGGTGACGGCCGCGCGCAGGGCCGCCGCGTCCTCGAAGGTGCCGACGGCGAGTTCGGCACCGGCGGTGGCCAGGGCCCGCGCGCCGTCGGAGTCGGCGTCGCGCACCAGGGCGCGGACCGGGTGGCCGTCGGCGAGGAGCCTGCGCGCGGTCGCGCCGCCCTGCTGACCGGTCGCGCCGGTGACCAGGACGGGAAGTTCGGAGATCATGTCGGAGGGTTCCGTTCGTCGTCGCTAGAATCGGGTCGGTCGACCCGTATTCCGGACGGTACGGGCGCCGGGGCCGTGGTGGCCAGGCCGATCGGGGAGAGGGCGTAACGAAATGACGGTCCAGGACGTCACCGATGCCGTCGGTCCGGCGGGCCGGGCGGACGCGCGCCGCAATCGCGCGCTCGTGCTCGCGGCCGCGCAGCGCGTGCTGGCCGAGCGGGGCGCCTCGGTGTCGCTGGCCGAGGTCGCGCGCCGCGCCGGTGTCGGCGCGGGCACCGTGCACCGGCACTTCCCGACGAAAACCGATCTGCTGGAAGCGGTCATGCAGCAGCGGGTGGACCGCCTGGCCGCGCTCGCCGCCGAACAGCTCGCCGCGCCCGATCCCGGCGTCGCGTTCTTCACGCTGTGCAGGCACGTCGTCCTGACGACGCCCGCCAATCGTGACCTGTGCGACCTGGTGCAATCCGACGACGGCTGGCCGCGAGCGCTCCTGCGCGAGGCGGGCGAGCGCTTCCACCGCGCGCTGGGCGCCCTGCTGGCGGCCGCTCAGCGCCACGGCGCGGTCCGGACCGACGTGACGGTGACCGAGGTGCTCGATCTCTTCACCGGATGTGTTGCGATCCAACGACATCGAGCGGGCAGTCCCACGCTGGCACCGGCCGCCGCGCTCATCCTCGACGCCCTGCGCACCGCGCGGCCTCCCGTGACGGAACCCGGCCGAACTGTCCGTAACGAAACGGCGGACGGTGACGAAACTCCGACGCACTGCCCGGTCTGCGGTGCCAGCGTCCACCGATCCGGCACCGGCCGCCCGGCCCGCTACTGTTCCCCGGCCTGCCGCCAGCGAGCGCACCGCCGCCGTCACCCCTGAGTCGGTCGACTCACCACGCCCGCACCGCCTGTGCCGGTCCGAACACCGGCCGAACCGCGATCTACAGCAGGTCGCTCACATCGTCGGGAACATCGACCGCGTACTTGCGCAGGATGTCCACCGAGATCACTTCCAGCGCGTTCTCGTGGGTGGCGGCCAGCACCACGGGCGCGGCGACACCGTCCTCGTGGGCGTGCAGCCAGCGCACGGCTACCACGCACCAGCGGTCGCCCGGCTGCAGCCCGGGGAAGTTGTTCTCCGGGCGCGGCGTGCTCAAATCGTTGCCGATCGACGCCTGATGCTCCAGAAATTCCGCCGTCACGACGGTGCACACGGTGTGGCTGCCGAGATCCTCCGGACCGGTGCTGCAGCACCCGTCGCGGTAGAAGCCCGTGAGAGGATCGGCGCCGCACTCTTCCAGCGGCCCCCCAAGCACGTTTCGATCGGTCACGCCGCCGATCCTATGGGGATTGCGCCAGAAGTTCCGCAGGACAACGAATCTGTAGTCTTTCCCCGGCGTGCCGACGGGCCGCGAAAGGCCGCGCCGACCTGCCCCGCCGACGCCGCCGACGTGCCGCTTCGGGCTGCCCGAATAGACTCGGCCGGGTGAGTTCGCAAGCGTGGATCCTGATCGCCGCGATCGCCGCCGTGCTGTTGGTGGCGCTCGTCGCGGGTTTCGTCCTGTACAAGCGGCGCCAGATCTCCTTGGCCCCTCCCGAGCCCGACAAGGAGCTGACCGACCGCTCCGGTGGCTATACCGCCGCCGGTGGCTTCAGTTTCAGTCAGGGCGGGTCGGCGCCGACTCTGCCGCGCCCCGAACCGGTCGGTGAACGCACCGACGACGAGGGCCAGCCGCACATCGGCGACGACGCCGCCGTCCCGCGTGACGCCCCCCGCCGCGGCATCACCGACGTGCCACTGCCCGAGGCCGACGTGCGCGACGCCGAGACCGTGGTGGTCCCCGACGACCTGAGCAGCCTCGACACCACCGACACCGCCCCCACCACCGACACCGCACCGACCGGGACCGCGCCCACAGAGACCCGGACGCCGACCGAGACCGCGCCCACCGAGACCGCGCCGACCGAGACCGCGCCGACCGAGACCCCGACGCCCACCGAGACGGACCCCACCGACACCGCGACCCCGGTCGACACCACTCCGGCGGACACCGCGCCCACCGAGACCGCCCCGGCCGAGACGACGCCCGTCGTCCCCGAGGCTCCGGCCGAGACCGACGCCGTCGCCGCCGCGATCGAGGAGATCGACCCCACCTCCGGCCGCCTCGTGCGCCTGCGCGGGCGCCTGTCGCGCTCGCAGAACGCCGTCGGCAAGAGCCTGCTCGGCCTGCTCGGTGGCGGTGACCTCGACGAGGACTCCTGGGAGGAGATCGAGGACACCCTGGTCCTGGCCGATATCGGCACCGCCAGCACCGCCAAGATCGTCGGCCGCCTGCGCGAGGAGATGGCCGCGCGCAGCGTGCGTACCCCCGAACAGGCCAGGGCCGCCCTGCGCGACGTGCTGATCGAGGCCCTGCGCCCGGAACTGGACCGCTCCATCCACGCGCTGCCGCACGCCGATCATCCGGCGATCCTGCTCGTGGTCGGCGTCAACGGCACCGGCAAGACCACCACCACCGGCAAGCTGGCCCGCGTACTCGTCGCCGACGGTCGCCGGGTGCTGCTCGGCGCCGCCGACACCTTCCGCGCCGCCGCCGCCGACCAGCTGCAGACCTGGGGTGAACGCGTCGGCGCCGAGACCGTGCGCGGCAAGGAGGCCGCCGACCCGGCCGCCGTCGCCTTCGACGCGGTCACCGCGGGCATCGACCGCGGCGTCGACGCCGTGCTGGTCGACACCGCGGGTCGCCTGCACACCAAGACCGGCCTGATGGACGAGCTGGGCAAGGTCAAGCGGGTCGTGGAGAAGAAGGCCGCCGTCGACGAGGTACTGCTGGTCCTCGACTCCACTGTCGGCCAGAACGGCCTCATGCAGGCGCGGGTCTTCGCCGATGTCGTCGACATCACCGGCGTGGTGCTCACCAAGCTCGACGGCACCGCCAAGGGCGGCATCGTCTTCCAGGTCCAGCACGAGCTGGGCGTGCCGGTGAAGCTGGTCGGTCTGGGCGAGGGCGCCGACGATCTGGCCCCGTTCGAGCCCGGTGCCTTCGTCGACGCGCTGCTCGGCGGCAACTCCTAGCCCCGCGCCGTCGTCACCGTTGCCCGCCCGGTCCCCGCGACCGGGCGGGCAACGGCATTTCCAGGGCGAACGGTGTCGTCGAGCCCGGCCGCGAACCCGGGGCGAATCGCACATCGCGCGCGTCCTCACCGTGAGGTGTCGGGGTGTGGCCAACCCCACGAAACGTGGAAGCAACACAACTCGGCTATCCGTTCACGCAGGTGAAACACCACAGCTCACCGGATGAAACACCGGATGAGGACCCTTCTTGGCAGGCCTTCGTCGTACTCGGCGGGGCTCGAGATGAGGAGGACAAAAGGTGGTGAATCCCGTACTCCTGGCGGGCGCCGAGATCGGTGCACCCGACACAGGTGACACGGCCTGGGTTCTGACCAGCGCGGCTCTCGTGCTGCTGATGACACCCGGACTGGCGTTCTTCTACGGCGGCATGGTCCGTAGCAAGAACGTCTTGAACATGATCATGATGAGCATCAGCGCCATGGGCGTGATCGGTGTGCTCTGGGCGCTCTACGGCTACTCGGTGGCCTTCGGCACCGACAAGGGCAGCCTGATCGGCGACCCGGTCGAGTTCTTCGGCCTGCGCACCCTGTTCACCGGCTTCGGCGAGGACGCCGCGGGCGTGCCGCTGACCGGCACGATCCCGGTGCTCGTCTTCGTCGCCTTCCAGGCGATGTTCGCGATCATCACCGTCGCCCTCATCTCGGGTGCGGTCGCCGACCGGATGAAGTTCAGCGCCTGGCTGGTCTTCGCCGCGGTCTGGGCCACGGTCGTCTACTTCCCGGTCGCGCACTGGGTCTGGGGTGGCGGCTGGATCATGGAGAAGGTCAAGGCCATCGACTTCGCCGGTGGTACCGCCGTGCACATCAACTCCGGCGCCGCCGCGCTGGCGCTGGCGCTGGTCCTGGGCAAGCGCAAGGGCTGGCCGAAGTCGCCGTTCCGTCCGCACAACCTCCCGTTCGTCATGCTGGGTGCCGGCCTGCTGTGGTTCGGGTGGTTCGGATTCAACGCCGGTTCGGCGCTGGGTGCCAACGGCACCGCCGCGGCCGCCTTCGTCACCACGCTCGTCGCCACCGCCGCCGCCATGCTCGCCTGGCTGCTGGTGGAGAAGCTGCGTGACGGTCACCCGACCTCGCTGGGCGCGGCCTCGGGCATCGTGGCCGGTCTGGTCGCCATCACCCCGGCCTGCGCCTCGGTCAACGTGCTCGGCGCCCTGGCCATCGGCGCGGTCGCCGGTGCGGCCTGCGCGCTGGCGGTCGGCCTGAAGTTCAAGTTCGGCTACGACGACTCGCTCGACGTGGTCGGTATCCACCTCGTCGGTGGTGTCATCGGTACCGTACTGATCGGCCTGGTCGGCACCGCCGAGGCGCCGACCGGTGCCGACGGCCTGTTCTACGGCGGCGGTTTCGACGTGCTGTGGCGTCAGGCCGCGGGCGCCTTCGCGGTGCTGGCGTACTCGTTGGTCGTCGCGACCGTGATCGCCCTGGTCCTGAAGGCCACCATCGGTCTGCGGGCCAGCGCCGAGGAAGAATCCGCGGGCATGGACGAGTCCGAGCACGCGGAGACGGCCTACGATTTTGCTGCTGTGAGTGGCACGGCACGGACTGCCGTCAAGGAGGCATGACGTAATGAAACTCATTACCGCTATCGTCAAACCGTTCACCCTGGAGGACGTGAAGACCGGACTCGAGCAGGCGGGCGTGTTCGGCATGACCGTCAGCGAGGTCCAGGGCTACGGTCGGCAGAAGGGCCACACCGAGGTCTACCGCGGCGCGGAGTACTCGGTGGACTTCGTCCCCAAGGTCCGCGTCGAGATCGTGGTCGACGACGCCTCGGTGGAGAAGGTCGTCGAGGTGATCGTGGAGGCCTCGCGCACCGGCAAGATCGGTGACGGCAAGGTCTGGGTCACCCCGGTCGAGACGATCATCCGGGTCCGTACCGGCGAACGCGGTACCGACGCACTGTAATCCGGCGCCGGAGCGACCGGCGGCGCGACGATCGAGCGGCGGCCCCGCTCCCACCGGTTCACCGGTCGGGGCGGGGCCGCCCGCATGAATGGCGGTGGGGCAGTGGCAGGACAGAACGGCGGTATTCAGCACAACGGCGCGGCCGACCTGGTCAAGGCCAGGGCGGCGCTGCTCGAGGGAGCCGGAACGCGCAATCCGCGCCTGGACCCGGAGGCGTTGCGGGCGGCGCTGGTCGACCTGTTCGAATTCTGGCTCACCAGCAAGGGCAGCGAACTGGGCATCACCGCCGACAGCGGTCTGGCGGTCGTCGCGGTGGGCGGGCTGGGCAGGCGCGAGATGCTGCCCTACTCGGATCTGGATCTGGTGCTGTTGCACGACGACGTCGACCCGAAGATCGTCGCCGAGGTCGCCGATCAGCTCTGGTACCCGCTGTGGGACGCCCACATCAAGCTCGACCACAGCGTGCGCACGGTGCCCCAGGCCCTGCGGGTGGCCGCCGACGACACCATCGCCGCGCTGGGCATGCTCGAGGCCCGCCACATCGTCGGCGACGAGGACCTGAGCAATCTGCTCATCGGCGGGGTGCGCCGGGAATGGCGCACCGGCATCCGCTCCCGGTTCGACGCGCTGATCGCCCAGACCACCGCCCGCTGGCAGCGCAGCGGCGAGATCGCCCACCGCGCCGAGCCGGATCTGAAGAACGGTCGCGGCGGCCTGCGCGACATCCAACTGCTCGACGCGCTCTCGATCGCCCAGCTCACCGACGCCATGCCGGGTCTGGGGCCGGAGGTGCCCGGCGGCGGCCTCGCGCAGGCCCACCGCAGGCTGCTCGACGTGCGCACCGAACTGCACCGGGTGGCCGGGCGGGCCCGCGACCAGTTGCGCGCCCAGGACGCCGACGAGATCGGCGCCGCGCTGCGCATCGGTGACCGTTTCGATCTGGCGCGCATGCTCAGCGACTCGGCCCGCACGGTGAGCTACTCCTCGGAGGTCGGGTTGCGCACCGCCGCCAACGCGCTGCCGCGGCGCGGCCTGGCCCGCCTGCGCCGGATGCCGGTGCGTCGACCACTCGATGAGGGGGTGGTCGAACACGCCGGTGAGGTGGTGCTCGCCAGGGACGCGCGCCCCCAGCGCGATCCCGGGCTGATCCTGCGGGTGGCCGCGGCCTCGGCCCGCACCGGGCTGCCGATGTCGGCGACCACGCTCAACCGCCTGTCCGAGGACGCGCCCGAACTGCGCGAGCCCTGGCCCAAGGACGCGCTCAACGATCTGCTCGTGCTGCTGGGTGCCGGTCGCGGCAGCATCGACGCGGTCGAGGCGCTGGATCGAACGGGCCTGTGGGGCAGGCTGTTCCCGGAGTGGGGCGCGGTGCGCGATCTGCCCCCGCGCGACGCCCTGCACACCTGGACCGTCGACCGCCACCTGATGGAGACCGTCGCCTACGCCAGCGGCTTCAGCACCCGCGTCGCCCGCCCCGACCTGCTCACCCTGGGCGCCCTGCTGCACGACATCGGCAAGGGCCGCACCGGCGACCACAGCGTGGTCGGCGCCGAACTGGCCACCCACATCGGGCGCAGGCTCGGCCTGTGGCCCTCCGACGTGCGCACCCTCAGCGCGATCGTGCGCCACCACCTGCTGCTGCCCGACACCGCCACCCGCCGCGACCTGGACGACCCGGCCACCGTGAAACACGTCGCCGACGCCCTCGACGGTGACGTCGGCCTGCTGGAACTGCTGCACGCCCTCGCCGAAGCCGACTCCCTGGCCACCGGCCCCGGCGTCTGGGGTGACTGGAAGGCCTCGCTGATCGGCGAACTGGTCCGCCGCTGCAAGCTGGTGATGGCGGGTGAGCCACTGCCGCAACCGGAACCGATCGACCCCGACCTGCTGGAGCGGGCGCGCGCCGGGGGCGTGCACGTCACCCTGGCGCCCGGCGACGGCAAGCACACCCATGTCGTCACCGTCATCGCCCCGGACCGGGCCGGGCTGCTCTCCGACGCGGCGGGCGTGCTCGCGCTGCACTCGCTGCGGGTGCTCTCGGCCGCGCTGGGCTCGGCCGGTGACTCGGCGGTCAACACCTTCGTCGTCACCCCGAAGTTCGGCGACCCGCCCGACGCGGGCCTGCTGCGCCAGGAACTCATCAAGGCCACCACCGGCACGCTGAACCTGCCCGAGGTCCTGGCCAAGCGCGAAGCCGAGGCCGTGGGCGCCGGACCCGGCCGCTACGCGCTCGCCCAGCCCCGGGTGCTCTGGTCGGAGACCAGCACGCCGGGCCAGGTGATCCTGGAGCTGCGCGCCGAGGACCGCATCGGTCTGCTCAGCCGACTCGCCGGTGCCTTCGCCACCGCGGGCGCCGATGTGCGCTGGGCCAAGGCGGTCACCATGGGCTCGGCCGTCGTCGACGCGTTCTGCCTCGAACTCGGTTGCGCCGACACGCCGCAGCTACGCGCGGGCATCGAAAAGGCTGTGCTGGAGGTGGTTCCGCACCCCGCGCCCCCGCCGCCCCCGGAGCCGGACGACGGCGGCGCCTGACACTGTCAGGACACGGTTTACTCACCGATTGCTATCAGGTTGCCCGCAATCCCCGCGCCTGCCCGATAAGTCGAGATGTGACCTATAGCATTCCTCGGGTCTGGCTGTCACTCGTTCGAGGGGAGAGCAGATCCGTGGCTATCGAAGTCGTTTCCGCATCAATGATGACCAGCGACGCGACCGCGCACATCGCGCGCTGCGTCGGCGGTGACCTGTGGGTGGTTTCGTGGCTCCCGGGACGCACCCTCACCGGTGCCCAGGCGTTGGCCGCGATGACCATCGCCTCGACCACCGCGCACCACGTCGACAGTCCCGATTCCGAATGGAACCGGATCGAGTCGCTCTCGCGCGAACTCGGCCTCACCGGCCGCGAGGCGGTGTACCTGGTGAACATCGAGAATCACGAATTGCGCCGCACCGCGCCACCGCACGTGCGCCACCGGGAATAACACCCATTACCCTGGGAGGGCAATACACGTCCCTTTCAGATCAGGAGCGCGATCGGTGTTCGAATCCCTGTCCGACCGGCTTACCGGTGCACTGCAGGATCTGCGCGGTAAGGGGCGGCTGTCACCGGCCGACATCGACGCCACCGCGCGCGAGATCCGCCTCGCCCTGCTCGAGGCCGACGTCGCGCTGCCCGTGGTGCGCGGCTTCATCGCCAAGATCAAGGAGCGGGCCAAGGGCGCCGAGGTCTCCGCCGCGCTCAACCCGGCCCAGCAGGTCGTCAAGATCGTCAACGAGGAACTCGTCGCCATCCTCGGCGGCGAGACCCGCAGGCTCACGCTGGCCAAGAACCCGCCGACGGTCATCATGCTGGCCGGTCTGCAGGGTGCCGGTAAGACCACCCTCGCGGGCAAGCTGGCCAAATGGCTGAAGGGTCAGGGCCACCAGCCCATCCTGGTCGCCTGTGACCTGCAGCGCCCCGGCGCCGTCACCCAGCTCCAGGTCGTCGGTGAGCGCGCGGGTGTGCCCGTGTTCGCCCCGCACCCCGGCACCTCCGTCGGCGGCGGCGACAACCCCCTCGGCATCACCGCGGCCGACCCGGTCGAGGTGGCCCGCGCCGGTGTCGCCGAGGCCAGGGCCAAGCAGTACGACGTGGTCATCGTCGACACCGCCGGTCGCCTCGGTATCGACGCCGAGCTGATGAGCCAGGCCGCGGGCATCCGCGACGCCGTGCAGCCCGACGAGACCCTGTTCGTCCTCGACGCCATGATCGGCCAGGATGCGGTGAGCACCGCCGAGGCGTTCCGCGACGGCGTCGGCTTCACCGGTGTCGTGCTCACCAAGCTCGACGGTGACGCCCGCGGTGGTGCCGCGCTGTCGGTGCGCAATGTCACCGGCTCGCCGATCATGTTCGCTTCCACCGGCGAGAAGCTCGAGGACTTCGACGTCTTCCATCCCGACCGGATGGCCTCGCGCATCCTCGGCATGGGCGATGTGCTCACCCTCATCGAGCAGGCCGAACAGGTCTACGACGCCCAGCAGGCCGAGGAGACCGCCCGCAAGATCGGCAGCGGCGAGCTCACCCTCGAGGACTTCCTCGACCAGATGCTGGCCATCCGCAAGATGGGTCCGATCGGCAACCTGCTCGGCATGCTGCCCGGCGCAGGTCAGATGAAGGACGCGCTGGCCGCCGTCGACGACAAGCAGCTCGACCGCGTGCAGGCCATCATCCGCGGCATGACCCCCGCCGAGCGCGACAACCCGAAGATCATCAACGCTTCCCGCCGCCTGCGCATCGCCAACGGCTCGGGTGTGCAGGTCTCCGAGGTCAACCAGCTCGTCGACCGCTTCTTCGAGGCCAAGAAGATGATGGCCATGATGGGCCGTCAGATGGGCCTGCCCGGCGCGCGCCGCGGCAACAACAAGAAGGGCAAGAAGGGCAAGAAGGGCGGCCGCGGCCCGACCCCGCCGAAGATGCGCGGCGGTTTCCCCGGCATGCCCGCCGGAATGCCCGGTCTGCCCCCGGGCATGGACCTCTCGCAGATGCCGCCCGGCCTCGACCAGCTCCCCCCGGGCCTGGAGGGCATCGACCTCTCCCAGCTCAAGTTCCCCAAGAATTAGGGACAGACCTCGCGGCCGGTGATCCAGGCATGGATCACCGGCCGCGGGTGTTCGACTCAGATGACGCCGGGGATCAGCGCTTTTCGGTTCAGGGGATAGTCGGCGAACTTCTCCTTGTACCAGCGGTGCGTGGCGAAGGCGCGGGGGACCAGGTTGCCCGCGGTGATCAGCAGGATGACCACGCCCGCCAGGGACCAGGTGAGCAGGGCGAAGCCGGTCCAGGCGATGAGTTCGCCGAGATAGGCGGGGCTGCTGACGAAGCGGAAGCCGCCGCCGTGCGGGATGCGGTACTCGGTGGCGCCGGGGTTGTCCTTGTCGCGCAGGTTGCGCACGATCGCCTCCGAGCGCACCAGCAGCGCGAATCCGCACAGGTACACGACCAGGCCGACCAGGAAGCGCGGGTCGGTGAGCCACGCGGTGCTGTACTGGTGCAGGTAGTCGTGGCTGAACAGGGCGCCGTTGAGATAGCCGTGCAGCGCGGTGACGAACACCCCGGCGGCCACGACACCGATATTGAAACTGCTGGTCTTGCCCGGCACCTGCCGGATCGACAGCGGGAAGAACCAGCCCCGGTTGCCGTAGTGCAGCAGCCAGATCGCGGCCAGTACCAGCGGCGTCGGTGAGAACGGGTCGGGGCCGGTCAGGAAGAACACCGCGAACACCACGGTGGCCGGGAGCTCCATCAGCCACCAGCCCAGCTTCGGATTCAGATTGAATCCCACCTTGCTGGAGGTGAAGCGCCCGTAGGGACTCTGCGCGAACAGCCCGCCGACCATCACGAAGGCCGCGAAGGCGAAGCCGATGGTGAGCACGGTGTCGTAGGTGGTGTTCCCGGTGTACCACTCCATCGAGATTCTCCGTTTGAACAGGGCGTCGTGTGCTGTGCACGATCGCCGACACAAAAACTAGAACACGTTCTATCATGGATCCATGTCACTGGACCGGATCTCCGAGAACCTCCTGGCGGCGGTACACGCCTCCCCGCGCGCCGTCGGAGCGCACGACAAGGCCGCCTGGGTGGCCCTGTTCGCCGAGGGCGCCGAGGTCAACGATCCGGTCGGCTCCCGCCCGCACGTCGGCGCCGAGGCCATCGGGCGCTTCTACAACACGTTCATCGGACCCAACACCATCGTCTTCCGGGTGGACCGCGATCTGGTCGCCGGACGCTCGGTGGTGCGCGACCTGCACATCGAGACCACCATGTCGACCGGCGCCACCGTGGTCGTCCCGATGCATCTGCGCTACGACCTGGTCGAGACCGCCGACGGCTGGCGCATCACCCGTCTGGCCGCGCACTGGGAACTGGCGGTGATGATCGCGCGCCTGCTCGGCACCGGCACGACCGGCGTCCTGGCCGGAGCCAAGCTGGGCCCGCAACTGGTCGCCGAGCTCGGCATGGGCGGGGCCTTCGGCATGCTGCGCGCCCTGCGCGGGGTCGGCGGACACGGCAAACGCCTGGTCCGTCGCCTGTTCACCGCCGCGTCCGCCGGCGACGCGACCCGCGTGCACGCGCTGCTCGACGACCGCGCCGTCATCGAACTGCCCGCCGGAACCCGGATCACCGCCGACGAGTTCGCCGAGCGCGCCCGAGAGATCCACTGGGACAAGATGATCGCCGCCGGACGCACCGTCAGCGCCAGCGTGACGATCGGGGAAGCCCACGGCGTGGCCTTCGTCGACTTCGCCCCGAGCTCCTCACGCATCGACGCGGTCACCGTGTTCCTCGACGACGCCGACGGCTGAGCCCGGTGGGTGGGTGCGCCCGCCGGTCGCGCGCGGTAGTTTGGGTCCGAGGCCGACCCGGGAGGTTCGTGTGCATCTGCGTGGTGTGGTTCTGCCCGGTGACGAGGAGCGCGACCTGTGGGTCGTCGACGGCACCGTCACCTTCGAACCGGTGCGTGGCGCCGAAACCCTCTGTGGCGCGGGCTGGATCGTGCCCGGCCTGGTCGACGCCCACTGCCACGTCGGCATCCGCTACGGCGGCGGCGACGAGACCCACGAGGGCGCGATCGAGCAGGCCGAGACCGAACGCGACGCGGGCGCGCTGCTGCTGCGCGACGCGGGCTCACCCATCGATACCCGCTTCATCGACGAGCACGCCGAACTCCCGCGCGTCATCCGCGCGGGCCGCCACATCGCCCGCCCCAAGCGCTACATCCGCGAACTCGGCATCGAACTCGACGACGAACGCGACCTGCCCGAGATCGTCGCCGAACAGGCCCGCTTCGGCGACGGCTGGGTCAAGATCGTCGGCGACTGGATCGACCGCTCCGTCGGCGACCTGCGCCCGCTGTGGAGCGACGACATCCTGAAGCGGGCCATCGCCGCCGCCCACGCCGAGGGCGCCCGCGTCACCGCCCACGTCTTCGGCGAGGACGCCCTACCCGGCCTCATCGACGCCGGAATCGACTGCCTCGAACACGGCACCGGCCTCACCGACGACACCATCGCCGCGATGGTCGCCCACGGCACCGCCCTGGTCCCCACCCTGATCAATATCGACACCTTCCCCGGCATCGCCGACAGCGCCACCAAGTTCCCCGTCTACGCCGCCCACATGCGCGACCTGCACCGCCGCGTCCGCGACACCGTCGGCCGAGCCCACGAAGCGGGCGTCGCGATCTACGCGGGCACCGACGCGGGCGGCTCCATCCGCCACGGCCGCATCGCCGACGAGATCACCGCCCTCACCGGCGCGGGCCTGTCCCCCCACGACGCCCTCGGCGCCGCCTCCTGGAACGCCCGCACCTGGCTCGGCCGCGAATCCCTCACCGAAGGCGCCCCCGCCGACTTCGTCGTCTACCCCGAAGACCCCCGCACCCACCCCCAATCGCTGACCGACCCCCAGTGGGTCGTCCTACGCGGCCAGGTCGTGAAAACCCCGAGTCCCGTCACGGGCCACCGCTGAGGTTCGGCAACTGTCGGCATGCTGCCCACGCTGCACGCATTACGCATGAAACGGGTGCTTACTACGCGCAAAACGGGTGCTTACTACGCATGAAATGGGTGCTTACTACGCAAAAATGTGCGCGCACTACGCGCGGGCTGCGTAACGGGCTTATACAGTGGAGTGCGAGCGGCACGGCCGGTGAACTCGACATGCAGTTCGCTGCCGCCGCGCACCGCTGGTCGATCGCATCAGTTCGGTTCGAGCGCGCCGCAAGCGAACGGGAGATCGGACGGAGTGACCATGAGCGCCGAGGTTTCGATGATCCATCCGCTGGGCCCCAAGACTGTGGAAGACTGGCTCGCCGAAGAGCAGCCGGTGGATGGATCGCGACTCGAACTCATCTGGGGGTACCTGCACATGACGCCGCCTCCCGGTGGTTCGCATCAGTACGCGTCCTTCGAATTGGCCGTGATGTTGCGAGACGCGCTGAAGGCCGCAGAACGGTTCGACCTCCACGTTCTTCCCGCTGTCGGAGTTCGTATCAGCACGCCGCTACGCACCGGTGTGATCCCTGACATCTCGGTGGTGGCCGGAGAGATCAGCCAAGTGAGCTTCGCGGCCGAGGACGTCCTGCTCGCCGTCGAGGTCTGGTCGCCCGGTAACTCCCGCGAAGAGCGGGACACCAAGGTCGCGGCCTACGCTTCGGCCAGGATTCCGAATCTCTGGATCGTCGAGTTGCCGATGGGGAAACCCGCGCGGTTCTGGGGATACACGCTGGCCGAGACCGGTTACCGCCAGGAAGTCTTCGCCGACGACGGTGGATCGGTCGAAGCGCCCGGTCCGGTGCCCGTCGTCATCGACACCTCGCAGTTGCGGTGAGGGAGCGCGGAGGCGATTTCGGGGTGGGTGGGCGCGTCTGGCACAATGGTCAACCGTCCTTCCGGACAGTGTCAGCCCGTCTCCGGTCATGTGCCGCGCGGCGGTCACGCACTTCATGCGCGAAACCGGACTCGCAGACCATGCGGGTCGCCGAATCGCGTGGTGACCAAACTATTGAAAGAGGCAGATCAGCATGGCTGTTCGCATCAAGCTCACCCGCCTGGGCAAGATCCGCAACCCGCAGTACCGCGTGGTTGTGGCCGACGCCCGCACCCGTCGTGACGGCCGGGCCATCGAGTCCGTCGGCAAGTACCACCCGAAGGAAGAGCCCTCGCTGATCGAGATCGATTCCGAGCGCGTGCAGTACTGGCTGGGTGTCGGCGCGCAGCCGACCGAGTCGGTGCAGCGTCTGCTGGAGATCACCGGCGACTGGCAGAAGTTCAAGGGCCTGCCGGGCGCCGAGGGCACCCTCAAGGTGAAGGCCGCCAAGCCGTCCAAGCTGGACCTGTTCAACGCCGCGCTGGCCGCCGCCGACAACGAGCCCGTCGCCGAGGCCGTCACCCCCAAGAAGAAGGCCGCCAAGAAGGACGAGGAGGCCGCCGAGGCCCCCGCCGCTGAGGCTGCCGAGTAATGACTGCCGTTGTTGCCGATGCCGTCGAACATCTGGTTCGCGGCATCGTCGCCAACCCCGACGACGTCCGTGTCGAGCTGATCACCGGCCGCCGCGGACGCACGGTCGAGGTGCACGTCCACCCTGAGGACCTGGGCAAGGTGATCGGACGCGGTGGTCGTACCGCGACCGCGCTGCGCACCCTGGTCGCCGGTATCGGCGGCCGTGGGATCCGGGTCGACGTGGTCGACACCGACGCCTAGATGGAACTCGTCGTAGGTCGGGTCGCCAAGTCGCACGGCGTGCGCGGCGAACTCGTCGTCGAGGTGCGCACCGACGAGCCGGAGCTGCGCTTCGCTCCCGGTGCCATCCTGCACGGCAGGATGCCGAAGTCCGCGGCGACCCGTGAATACACCGTGAAGTCGGCCCGAGAGCACTCGGGTCGGCTTCTGGTGTTCGTCGACGGCGTCGCCGACCGCACCGCCGCCGACGCCCTGCGCGGCCTGCTGTTCGTCGTCGACAGCGATTCGCTGCCCCCGTCCGAGGACGAGGACGCCTTCTACGACCACGAGCTCGAAGGTCTGCGCGTCGAGCTCGCCGACGGCACCGTCGTCGGCACGGTCACCGAGGTGCTGCACTCGGCCGCGGGTGAACTGCTGTCGGTGCGCGCCGCCGACGACGGCCGCGAGATTCTCGTCCCCTTCGTCACCGCCATCGTGCCGACCGTGTCGGTCGCCGACGGTCTGGTGGTCATCACCCCGCCCGAGGGCCTGCTCGATCCGGAGTAATTCGTGCAACTCGACGTCGTCACGATCTTCCCGGAGTATCTCGAGCCGCTGCGGACCGCGCTGCTCGGCAAGGCCGTGGACAAGGGCCTGCTCTCCGTCGGCGTGCACGATCTGCGCCGCTGGACCCACGACGTGCACAAGTCCGTCGACGATTCCCCCTACGGTGGCGGACCGGGCATGGTCATGAAGCCCACCGTCTGGGGCGACGCGCTCGACGAGGTGTGTCCCGACGACGCGCTGCTGGTCGTCCCCACCCCCGCGGGCGTCCCGTTCACCCAGGCCACCGCCCAGCGCTGGGCCACCGAGAAGCATCTCGTCTTCGCCTGCGGTCGCTACGAGGGCATCGACCAGCGCGTCTTCGACGACGCCGCCCGGCGCGTGCGCGTCGAGGAGGTGAGCATCGGCGACTACGTGCTCATCGGCGGCGAGGCCGCGGTCCTGGTGATGACCGAGGCGGTCGTGCGGCTGATCCCCGGCGTACTCGGCAATCAGCAGTCGCACCAGGAGGATTCGTTCTCCGACGGTCTGCTGGAAGGCCCCAGCTACACCCGTCCGGTGTCCTGGCGCGGCTTGGACGTGCCGCCGATCCTGCTCTCCGGCGACCACGCGAAAGTGGCCGCCTGGCGTCACGAACAGTCGCTGGAGCGGACCCGCGAACGCAGGCCCGATCTCCTACCGGAGTAGCAGCCGCGACTCAGGTCGGCACCACCCGGGTCGTGATACAGAACGGGTGACCGGCGGGGTCGAGCAGGACCCGCCATCGCGGATCCGGTTGCACCGGTGCGGGTTTGGCGCCGATCGCCAGCGCGTGCTGTTCGCACAGGTCCAGGTCGGCGTCGGCGGCGAGGTCCAGGTGCACGGCCGCGGTGCCCGGCCACACCGGCGGGCAGTAGTCTTCCACGTGTTGCGCGGCGATCGTCAGTCCCGACGGGATTCGGATTCCGACGCTGTGCGCGTCGTTCCACAGGACCCGGCCACCGAGCAGCCCGAGGTAGAAGCGGGCGAGGGACTCTGGGTCGTCACAGTCCAGGGAAAGGCCGGCCAATTGAAAAGGCTCCGTCATCGGATCGACGCTACCGGGCCGGAACCGGTCCGAGATTGTTTTGCCCTAAAGACATTTGGGTATCCATCAGGGTCATTCGTTGTGTGATCGTCCAAGGTGGGGCTTACTGATTCCATCCGGAACGGGTCGACGCGCGGTGGACGGGGATGCGCCGCGTTCACCGGCCGGTCCGTTCGCGTCGGGGGCGACTCGACTGCGCTGGACAGACGTTGTGGCCCTGCGGAATTCGAGAGTTGCACCGACCGACCGGTTCGCTTGCTGGGCGGGACCGCGCACCGCGCGCCGTCGACCGAACATCCCGGCGTCCGGGCCGACGGAACCGTGGCGCGCGTCCCGGATCCGGCGTATCGAGTGACGCATTCCACACGTCAAGGGGAGGGACGCCTCAGGGCAGCAGACCGTGGCGCCGGGCCAGCGCGACCGCCTCGTGGCGGGTGCTCGCGTCGAGCTTGGACATCGCCTGCCGCAGATAGCTCTTGACCGTCTCCGCACCGAGCGACAACCGCTGTGCCACTTCCTGATTCGTGCAGCCCAGTCCCACCTGCGCGAGCACATCGAGCTCACGGCGCGACAGTCGTGGAGCCGTCGTGTCGGGCTCGCCGGTCAGCACGTCGGTCAGCCGATCGCACACCCCGGACAGCCTGCCGCGCAGCCCGGCGTCGCCGACGTCGGCCGCCAGGGCCCGCAGGTCGGCGTGGATCTCGCGGAGCTCCTCGGTGACGGCCGCGCCGCCCACGGGCGAGGGGGTGGCCAGTTCGAGCAGACGGACCCGGCGGTCGACTTCGTCGCGCACCGCGATCTCGGTCGCGAGCCGCCTGCCCGCCTGGACCAGCACGTCGGCCGTCCGGTCCCCCAGCGGGCCCACGCTGCGGGTGGCCGCGTAGAGCACGGCCCGCGCCCGGTCGGCCACCACGATCGGCACCGCCATCACCGAGCGCAGCCCCTCGCCGACCACCGGCCCGTCGTAGTGGTGGGTGATCGTGGACGCGCCGCGATAGTCCGCGACGGCGGCGGGCCTGCGGTACTCCATGGCCCGCCCGCCGAGCCCGGAGGTGCGCAGCACCGACAGACCGCGCATACCGGTGGTGAGGGTGCCGACGAACTCGGTGAGCAGCAGGGTGTCCTCGTGCACCGGGCCGCCGAACACCACGGGCACATCGGCCCGGTGCGCCACCCAGCGGATCTCGGCGCGCAGCGCGTCGTCGTCGCGGGGCCGCAGCAGGGACGTGGCCTTCATCGGGTCACCCCTTTTCGGGGGTAGTGGGGTACGTGAGCTGTGCCACATTCTAAGGGAGACCCTGGCGGCAGGCCCAGGCGTTGGAGGAGAACTGCGATGAGTACCGACCCGGACGCGCGGGTGCGCGCCCTGCTCGACGACTACGACGGCACGGCCGCCTGCGCGGCCGAGCTGCTGTGCGACCGGCACCCGGCCGACCAGGTGGCCGTCACGGTCGTCGAGTCCGATCTGAGCGCGCGCGAACTCACCTACGGCGAGCTGCGCGAGGCTTCCCAGCGCTTCGCCGCCGCCCTGTCCGAGCTCGGCGTCGAGCCGGGGGACCGGGTGGCCACGCTGATGGCGAAGTCGGCCGAGTTGGTCGTGGCGCTGCTGGGGATCTGGCGGCGCGGCGCGGTCCACGTTCCGCTGTTCACCGCGTTCGCGCCGCCCGCCGTGGAGTTCCGGCTGACCGCGGCCCGCGCGAAGGTCGTCGTCACCGATGCCGATCAGGCCGCCAAGCTGGGCGGATCCGACCGCCACACGATCGTCGTCGGCGCCGAGATCCCCGGCACGCTGAATTGGGACACCCTGCTCGCCGCGCATCGCGCCGACGACCCACGGGCGCGGGCGGTGGTCGTCGGCGGGGACGGGCTGCTGGTCCAGTTGTTCACCAGCGGTACCACCGGCACACCGAAGGGCGTACCGATCCCGGTGCGCGCGCTGGCCTCCTTCCACGCGTACCAGGAGTTCGCCCTGGACGTGCGCCCCGACGACGTCTACTGGAACGGCGCCGACCCGGGCTGGGCCTACGGCCTCTACTACGCGATCCTGGCGCCGCTGGCCGCCGGAGTGCGCACCCTGCTGCTGCACGCGGGATTCTCCGCCCCGCTCACCCGCGCGGTGCTGCAGCGCTTCGGCGTCACCAATTTCGCCGCCGCGCCGACGGTCTACCGGGCCCTGCGCGCCGACGACGGGGCGTTCGAGCCGGGGTTCACACTGCGGCGCGCGTCCTCGGCGGGGGAGCCGCTCACTCCGGATGTCGTCGCCTGGTCTCGGCGGGCCCTCGGCGTCGCGGTCCGCGACCACTACGGCCAGACCGAACACGGCATGGTCGTCTGCCACGCCTGGCATCCCGATCTGGACACCCCCGTGCCGCCCGGATCGATGGGCAGACCGCTGCCCGGCTGGTCGTGCGCGGTACTGGCCGAGGACGCCGATCGCGCGGCCGCGCCCGGCGAGATCGGCCGCGTCGCCATCGACACCGACCACAGCCCGCTGCTGTGGTTCCTCGGCTACCTCGACGACCCGGAGCGCACCGCGAGCCGCTTCACCGCCGACGGCCGCTGGTACCTCACCGGTGACGTCGGCGCCCGCGATGCCGAGGGCTTCTTCCACTTCAGCGCACGCGACGACGACGTGATCATCATGGCGGGCTACCGGATCGGCCCGTTCGAGGTCGAGAGCGTGCTGGTGCTGCACGAACAGGTCGCCGAGGCGGCCGTGGTCGGTCGACCGGACGAGTTGCGCGGCGAGGTCGTCGAGGCGTTCGTGGTGCCGCGCCCCGGTGTCACGGGGAGCCCCGAACTGGCCGCCGAACTCCAGCGGCTGGTCAAGGAGAAGTTCGCCGCCCACGCCTATCCGCGCCGGGTGCGTTTCGTCGACAGCCTGCCCAAGACACCCAGCGGCAAAGTGCAGCGATTCCTGCTGCGGAACGAGGAGATCCGGTGACCGAACTGTCCTACGCGTGTGGACCCGCCGACACGCCACTGCTCGGCGACACCATCGGCGCGAACCTGGATCGCACCATCGCGGCGCATCCCGACCACGACGCGCTCGTCGACCGCCCCACCGGCCGCCGCTGGACCTACCGCGAACTCGGCGCGGCCGTCGACGCCGTCGCCACCGGCCTGGCCGCGCTGGGCATCGTCCCCGGTGACCGCGTCGGCATCTGGGCGCCCAACTGCGCGGAGTGGTTCCTGGCGCAGTACGCGACCGCCAAGATCGGCGCGATCCTGGTCAACATCAATCCCGCCTATCGCACCAGCGAACTCGAGTACGTCCTCGGACAGGCCGGGGTGCGGCTGCTCATCGCGGCGCCGGAGTTCAAGACCTCCGACTACGTGTCGATGATCGCGCGGGTCCGGCCGAATTGCCCGGCCCTGGAACAGGTCCTGATCCTCGATACACCGCAGTGGCAGGCGGTCGCCGCCACCGCGCCCGACCCCGCTCGGCTCGCCGAGATCGGGGCAGGGCTCTCGGCCGACGACCCGATCAACATCCAATACACCTCGGGCACCACGGGATTCCCGAAGGGCGCGACCCTGAGCCACCACAACATCCTCAACAACGGCTACTTCGTCGGCGAACTGTGCGGCTACACCGCCGCCGACCGGGTCTGCGTGCCCGTGCCGTACTACCACTGTTTCGGCATGGTGATGGGCAATCTGGCGGCCACCTCGCACGGTGCGGCGGTGGTGATCCCGGCGCCCGCCTTCGATCCGGCCGCCACACTGGCCGCCGTCGCCGCCGAACGGTGCACCTCGCTCTACGGCGTGCCGACCATGTTCATCGCCATGCTGGCCGAACTCGACAGTGGTGCCGCGCCGAATCTGTCGAGCCTGCGCACCGGCATCATGGCGGGCTCGCCGTGCCCGGTGGAGGTGATGAAACGGGTCATCGATCGGATGGGCATGGCCGAGGTCGCCATCTGCTACGGCATGACCGAGACCTCGCCGGTGTCGACCCAGACCCGCCGCGACGACAGCATCGACCGCCGCACCGCCACCGTCGGGCGCGTCGGCCCGCATCTGGAGGTGAAGGTCGTCGACCCGGCCACCGGCCGCACCCTGCCGCGCGGCGAACCGGGCGAGCTGTGCACCCGCGGCTACTCGGTGATGCTGGGCTACTGGGAGCAGCTCGACAAGACCGCCGAGGCCATCGACGCCGCCCGCTGGATGCACACCGGCGACATCGGCGTGATGGACGACGAGGGCTACCTCTCGGTCACCGGCCGGATCAAGGACATGGTGATCCGCGGCGGCGAGAACATCTACCCGCGCGAGATCGAGGAATTCCTCTACACCCACCCCGACATCCTCGACGCCCAGGTCATCGGCGTACCCGACGACAAATACGGCGAGGAACTCATGGTGTGGCTGCGGCTGCGCGCGGGCGCGGCGGTGCTCGACGCGGCGGCCCTGCGCGAGTTCTGCACGGGCAAGCTGGCGCACTACAAGATCCCGCGCTACGTCCACGTGGTCGAGGAGTTCCCGATGACGGTCACCGGCAAGATCCGCAAGGCCGAGATGCGCGAGCTGGCCAGGGAACTGCTCGGCTGAGGCTCGCGGATACGGCTGGGGGACACGGTGATTCGTCGGGCAATGGTGATGACGGTGGCGGTCGGCGCGCTGCTGACCAGCAGCGCGGGTACGGCCGCCGCCGCACCGGTCGGGCTCACCGTACTGCCGGGCCCGACCGGCGAGCTGCCCGTCGGCACGACCACCCTGCACCTGGTCGACACCGCCCGCCCCGACCCCTTCGCTCCCGGTAGCGACAGCAGGGAACTGATGGTCTCGGTCTTCTACCCGGCGACCGACACCGACCGTCACCCCCGTGCGCACTACGTCTCGACCGAACTGGCCCCCGGCCTGGAGCAGAAGCTCGGCGTCGACCTGCCCGGCGTGCTGACCCACGCGCACCGCGACGCGCCCGCCCGCACCGGCAGCTACCCGGTCGTGCTCTACACGCCCGGCGCGGGTGTCTCCCGGATCCTGGGCACCGGCCTGGCCGAGGACCTCGCCTCGCGCGGCTACGTGGTGGTGACGGTGGACCACACCTACGAGGCGGGTCCGGCGATCGAGTTCCCCGGCGGCCGGATCGTGCGGCCCGCCGAGGCCCCCCACGGTTTCGACCCCGAGATCCGGCAGAAGTACATCGCCACCCGCCTGGCGGACTTCCGCTTCCTGCTCGACACCCTCGGCGGACTCGCCACGGGTACCAACCCCGACGCCGAACAGGACCCGCTGCCCGCCGGTCTGGGCGCGACGCTCGATCTGGACCGAATCGGTGTTGTCGGGCACTCCTCCGGCGGCTACACCGCGGTCGAGGCGATGCACGAGGACCGCCGCATCGACGCGGCCGTCGATCTGGACGGCCAGATCGGCGTCGACGAGGACTTCGGCCGCGCGGTGACCGAGGGTGTCGACCGGCCCACCCTGCTGCTGACCAGCGCGCAGATCGAGCAGGTCGGTGACGGCAACCCCTCCTTCGACGCGTTCTGGCGGCAGGCGCCGGGCTGGAAACGTCATCTGTCCATCGCGGATTCGGCGCACTACGACTTCACCGACATGCCCTCGCTCATCCCGTCGGCCGCCCGGCCGCTGGCCGCCACCTACGTCGGCACCATCGACCCCGACCGGATGGCGACACTCGTGCGCACCTACGTCGCGGCCATGTTCGACAAGTTCCTGCGCGAGCGCACCGACACCGCCCTGGATCGTCCGATCACCGAACCCGAGGTCACGACGGTCCGCTGACCTGGGCGTCCGCCGGGTGTCGGTGCGGAGCTGTAGTCTCTGCGGTCGTGACGACAGCGCCCGAGACTGAAAGCACGACCACCCTGGCCAGCGTGGGCAGGCGGATCGCGGACGAACTGGGGGTGCGCGAGACCCAGGTCCGCGCCGCCGTCGAACTGCTCGACGGCGGTTCGACGGTTCCGTTCATCGCGCGCTACCGCAAGGAGGTCACCGGCGGCCTCGACGACGCCCAGTTGCGTCAGCTCGACGAACGTCTCGGCTATCTGCGCGAACTCGACGAGCGCCGTGGCGCGATCATCGAATCCATCCGGGGGCAGGGCAAACTCGACCCGGCCCTGCACACCCAGATCATGCTCGCCGAGACCAAGGCCCGCCTCGAAGACATCTACCTGCCCTACAAGCCCAAGCGCCGCACCAAAGCCCAGATCGCCCGCGAAGCCGGACACGAGCCCGTCGCCGACGCGCTGATCGGCGACCCCACCACCGACCCGGCCGGGTACACCGCCGAACAGCTCGACGGCGCCCGCGCGATCCTGGTGGAGCGCTTCGCCGAAGACGCCGACCTCGTCGGTGAACTGCGCGAACTGATGTGGAACCGCGGCCAGGTCAGCTCCACGGTGCGCGCGGGCAAGCAAGAGGCGGGCGCGAAGTTCGCCGACTACTTCGAGTTCAGCGAACCGTTCCACAAGCTGCCCTCGCACCGCATCCTGGCGCTGCTGCGCGGGGAGAAGGAGGAGGTGCTCACCCTGCACCTCGAGCCCGACACCGAGGAACCCGCGCCCGGCGAGCGCACCATCTACGAGGGCCGCATCGCGGTCGCCTTCGGCATCGCCGACCAGGGCCGCCCCGCCGACCCCTGGTTGCTCGACACCGTGCGCTGGGCCTGGCGCACCAAACTGCAGGTCAGCCTGGGTATCGATACCAGGATGCGGTTGCGTCAGGCCGCCGAGAAGGACGCGGTCGACGTGTTCGCGGCCAACCTGCGCGACCTGCTCCTCGCCGCGCCCGCGGGCACCCGCACCACCATGGGCCTGGACCCCGGCTACCGCACCGGCGTGAAGGTCGCCGTCGTCGACGCCACCGGCAAGGCGGTCGCCACCGAGGTCATCTACCCGCACAAACCGCAGGGGCAGACCGAGAAGTCCCTGGCCGTGCTGGGCGCGCTGGTGGCCCGGTTCGGTGTCGAGCTCATCGCCATCGGCAACGGCACCGCCTCGCGCGAAACCGACGCCCTGGCCACCGAACTCATCGCGCGTATCCCCGAGAACAAGCCGACCAAGATCGTGGTCTCCGAGGCGGGCGCCTCGGTGTACTCGGCCTCGGCCTACGCCTCGGCCGAACTGCCCGACATGGACGTGTCCCTGCGCGGCGCGGTCTCCATCGCCCGCCGTCTGCAGGATCCGCTGGCCGAACTGGTCAAGATCGACCCCAAGTCGATCGGCGTCGGCCAGTACCAGCACGACGTGTCCGAGACCCTCCTGGCCCGCTCGCTCGGCGCCGTCGTCGAAGACGCGGTCAACGCCGTCGGCGTCGACGTCAACACCGCCTCGGTGCCGCTGCTCTCGCGCGTGTCGGGCGTGTCCGGCTCGGTCGCGGAAAGCATTGTCGCCCACCGGGACCAGAACGGGCCCTTCCGCAGCCGCACCGCGCTGCTCGAGGTACCCCGGCTCGGCCCCAAGGCGTTCGAACAGTGCGCGGGCTTCCTGCGTATCCGCGGCGGCGAGGACCCCCTCGACACCTCCGCCGTGCACCCCGAGGCCTACCCGGTCGTGCGCCGCATCCTCGAGACCACCGGCCGCCCGATCGCCGAGATCATCGGCAACACCGGCACCCTGCGCGCGCTGAAGCCCGCCGACTTCACCGACGAGAAGTTCGGTGTGCCCACCGTCAGCGACATCATCGCCGAACTCGAGAAGCCCGGCCGCGACCCGCGCCCGGAGTTCAAGACCGCCGAGTTCGCGGCGGGCATCGAGAAGGTGGCCGACCTGAAGCCCGGCATGGTGCTCGAGGGTGTGGTCACCAATGTGGCCGCTTTCGGCGCGTTCGTCGACGTGGGTGTGCACCAGGACGGGCTCGTGCACGTCTCGGCGCTGTCGCACTCCTTCGTCAAGGACCCGCGCGAGGTGGTCAAGTCCGGCGACGTGGTCAAGGTGAAGGTCCTCGAAGTCGACGTCGCCCGGCAGCGCATCGGTTTGACCCTGCGCCTCGATGACGAGCCCGGCAAGCCCGCGCAGGGGGACAATCGGAATGGCGGCGCACCGCGCGGCCAGAACCGAGGCCAGGGCCGTCCCCAGGGCGGTGGACGTGGCCAGGGCGGTGACCGCGGGCAGGCACAGGGCCGCGGCCAGAGCCAGGGTCGCGGCGGCAACCAGCGCAAGCCCGCGGCGGCGCCGAGCGGTTCGATGGCCGACGCCCTGCGACGAGCGGGATTCGGCCAGTAACACGACGACAGGGCGGGCGGCATGCGACGGTGGCTCGAGAACGACGTGATCGCGCACGGCCGCCTGCCCCTGCTCTGCTTCCTGCTGGGCTTCATCCTCGGCTTCGTGGTCATCCGGATCAGCGTGCGGCTGATCCGGGCCCAGGTGCGCTGGTGGCCGGGCAACATCAAGTCCGGCGACACCCACATCCATCACGTGGTGTTCGGCGTGATCACCGTGCTGCTCTCGGGCATCGGGCTGATCGCGACCGCCGAGGACTCCACCCAGGTCACCTCCAGCGTGCTCGCCGCCCTGTTCGGCATCGGCGCCGCCCTGGTCCTCGACGAGTTCGCGCTGATCTTCTACCTGCGTGACGTCTACTGGTCCGAACAGGGCCGCACCTCGGTCGACGCCGTCTTCGTCGCGGTCGCGGTGACCGGACTGCTGCTGCTGGGTGTGCAGCCGGACACCTTCCTCGACTACGACGACTTCCGCCAGTCACGCGGACTCTGGGTACGCCTCGGCCTGGCCGTCTCGCTGCTGTTCAACCTGCTGCTGGCCGCGGTGGTGATCGCCAAGGGCAAGATCTGGACCGGCCTGTTCGGCATGTTCTTCGCGCCGCTGCTGCTGATCGGCGCCATCCGACTGAGCAGGCCCGGCGCGCCCTGGGCCCGCTGGCGCTACGGCAACCGGCCCAAGACGATGAACCGGGCCGTCGCCAGGGAACGGCGCTACCGCCGCCCCGTCATCCGCGCGAAGATCTTCATCCAGGACCTGATCGCCGGAAAGCCCGACATCGAACACGCGCGCACCGCCGCCGAGGCCGAACTGAGCCGCAAGGTCGTCCCGGCGCCGCCCGCACCCCCGCCGCACCCGCATCTGCCGCGTCGCCGCGCCGACAAGGCCGGTGAGCACGCCACGAGCGAGTGAGCCACGCCGCCCGATTTCGGCGACGACCACCCGGTCTGGCACAATGAACCGGTTGCCTTGGGCGAGTCATGTCCGAGAGCACTCCTGTACTGAGCATGAACCGGTCGCGCACGTCAGTGCCGCCAGGTTCCTCTGTTCGCGCGAAGAATCCGAAAAGGTGGAAAATGAACACCCTTGATTTCGTCGACGAGAAGTCGCTGCGTAGCGATGTCCCCGACTTCCGTCCGGGCGACACCCTGAACGTGCACGTGAAGGTCATCGAAGGCTCGAAGGAGCGCATCCAGGTCTTCAAGGGCGTCGTGATCCGGCGTCAGGGCGGCGGCATCGGCGAGACCTTCACCGTCCGCAAGGTGTCCTTCGGCGTGGGCGTCGAGCGCACCTTCCCGGTGCACAGCCCCAACATCGACCACATCGATGTCGTGACCCGCGGTGACGTGCGTCGCGCCAAGCTGTACTACCTGCGCGATCTGCGCGGCAAGGCCGCCAAGATCAAGGAAAAGCGCTGATCTCACGGTAGCTCTTGGGAGCCCGGAAATTTCGAGTAGCCCGGCACTCCGACTTCGGTCGGGGTGCCGGGCTACTCTGTTCGGCGTGGCAGACGAAAGTGGGTCGGTGTCCGATTCGGGTGACGAAGGCGGACGACGCAGGAAGAAGCGCGGCGACAAGAAGCAACGCCCGTTTTGGCAGGAACTGCCGATACTGATCGTGATCGCGGCGGTCATCGCCGCGCTGATGGTCACCTTCGTCGGTCGGCCCTACGTGATCCCGTCGCAGTCGATGGAGAACACGCTGCTGATCGGCGACCGCATCTACGTGCAGAAGATCAGCTACTACGGCTCCGAGCCCGGACCCGGCGACGTCGTCGTGTTCGTCGGCCCGCCGTCGTGGAACGGGCACTACAAGTCCATCCGCTCCGACAACGCCGTGGTGCGCGGGGTGCAGAACTTCCTGTCCTACTTCGGGCTGGTCCCGCCCGACGAGAACGACCTGGTCAAGCGGGTCATCGCGGTCGGCGGGCAGACGGTGCAGTGTTGCGATCAGCAGGGCCGGGTGATGGTCGACGGCAAACCGCTCGACGAGCCCTACATCAAGAAGGACTACCCCTGGTACACCGACCGCCCCAACGCCGTCTATCCGGCGGGCCGGGTGTTCGGGCCGGTCAAGGTGCCCGAAGGGCATCTGTGGGTGATGGGTGACAACCGCAACGAGTCGGCCGATTCGCGCGCCCACGTCAGCGACGATCTGCAGGGCACGGTCCCGGTGGACAATGTGCGCGGCAAAACCGTGTTCAAGATCTGGCCGCCGAGCCGGATCGGCCCGGTGCGCGCGCAGAACGCGCAGGAAAACTGAGACGACGAGGACAATCGAACTGTGGGGCACGATCGGACCGGCTGGCCGCCGCGGGTGGTGATGCGCCGCGCGAGCGGGCTGCGCACCCTGGAGGCGGCGCTCATCCGCGGCGGCCTCGGGCCGGTGGCAGGCGTCGACGAGGCCGGACGCGGGCCCTGTGCCGGACCGCTGGTCATCGCCGCGTGCCTGCTGGCGCCCAAGGCCTACGACAAGCTGTCCGGGCTCGACGACTCCAAGAAACTCACCGAGGCGGCCCGTGAGGAGCTGTTCCCGGTGGTTCAGCGCCTCGCGCTGGCCTGGAGCGTGGTCGTGGTCCCGGCCTGGGAGATCGACTCCATCGGCATCCACGTCGCCAATATCGAAGGCATGCGTCGGGCCGTGGCCGGACTCGGGCACACCCCGGGCTACATCCTCACCGACGGCTTCAAGGTCCCCGGCCTGCCCGCGCCGTCGCTGCCGGTCATCGGCGGCGACGGCACGGCGGCCTGCATCGCGGCGGCGAGCATCCTGGCCAAGGTCACCAGGGACCGGATGATGGTCGAGCTCGACGGGCAGCTACCCGGCTACGGTTTCGCCGCCCACAAGGGCTACAACACGCCCGAACACACCGCCGCTCTGCGGCAGCTCGGACCGAGCACCGAACACCGCCGGTCCTGGCGCAATGTGCGCGAGCTCGACGTGCCGGGTGGTAGCCGAGTGGCTACCCGCGCGGCCCATGCGCGATGATGTGAGTCAATGAACGCGGCGCTGCTAGCAGGAGGACGTCCCACCCGATGAGTGCTGAGGACCTCGAGAAGTACGAAACCGAGATGGAACTGTCGTTGTACCGCGAGTACAAGGACATCGTCGGCCAGTTCTCGTACGTGGTGGAGACCGAACGCCGCTTCTACCTGGCCAATTCCGTGGAGCTACGCCCGCAGAACGCCGACGGCGAGGTCTACTTCGAAGTGCGGATGAGCGACGCGTGGGTGTGGGACATGTACCGCCCCGCGCGGTTCGTCAAGCACGTCCGGGTGATCACGTTCAAGGACGTGAACATCGAGGAACTCGAGAAACCCGACCTGCGCCTGCCTGAGTAGTCCACAGGCGGGAAGTTCTCCACAGGTTTTGTGTTTTGCCAGGTCGGTGGATTCTCGGTGTAGGTGTGTGCCGGGATCGTTGCTCTGGTGGGAAGCAAACAGGCGCTCGGCGCATACGGGGAGAAGCTGGCGGCGCAGTATCTGCGTGAGGCCGGTATGGAGATCATCGCGCGCAATTGGCGGTGCCGGTACGGGGAACTGGACCTGATCGTCCAGGATCCGTCGGTGACCGCGTTCGTCGAGGTGAAGACGCGGTCGGGGCTGGGGTTCGGGACTCCTGCCGAGTCGGTCACCTTCAGCAAACAGCAGCGGATCCGGCGGCTGGCGCTGCTGTGGCTGGCCGAGCAGGAAGGGCCGTGGCGGCGGATCCGGTTCGACGTCGTCTCGGTGCTGCTGCCGCGCGGCAGCAAGCCGGTCATCGACCATCTGACGGCGGCGTTCTGATGGCGCTCGGACGGGCGCTGTCGGTGGCGGTCACCGGGGTGGACGGTCAGCTGGTGGAGATCGAGGCCGACATCGGTCAGGGGCTGCCGTCGGTGAATCTGGTCGGTCTGCCGGATACGGCGCTGCAGGAGTCACGCAATCGGGTGCGGTCGGCGGTGGCCAATACCGGCGAGAAATGGCCGGACGGGCGGGTCATCCTGGCGCTCTCGCCCGCGACGCTGCCGAAGGTGGGCAGTGTCTACGATCTCGCCCTGGCGGTCTCGGTGCTCGACGCCTCCGGCGCGGTGCCGGGGGAGCGGCTGGTGAAGACCGTCCTGCTCGGCGAACTCGCGCTCGACGGACGGGTGCGGCGAGTGCGCGGGGTGTTGCCCGCGGTGATCGCCGCCCGCAATGCCGGGGTGCCCACGGTGGTGGTGCCCGCGGAGGCGATCGCCGAGGCCGGACTGGTCGAGGGGATCGAGGTCCTCGGCGCGCGCAGTCTGCGGGCGGTGGTCGCCTGGCTGCGTGACGAAGGAAAGCTGCTCGAGCCCGACGGCACAGTCCTCGGCGCGCAGATCCCCTGCGGCGATCTCAGCGATGTGGTCGGCCAGGAGGAAGCACGATGGGCTCTCGAGGTGGCCGCCGCGGGCGGGCACCACCTGCTGCTCACCGGACCGCCCGGCATCGGCAAAACCATGCTGGCGCAACGCCTTCCCGGTCTGCTGCCACCCCTGTCGGAGGCCGAGTCGCTGGAGGTCACCGCGATCCATTCGATGGCCGGTTCGCTCTCCGCCGAACAACCGCTGCTGACCCTGGCCCCCTTCGTCGCCCCGCACCACTCCACCTCGGTCACCGCCATGATCGGCGGCGGCTCCGGCATGGCCAGACCCGGCGCGGTGAGCCGCGCCCATCGCGGCGTGCTGTTCCTCGACGAATGCGCCGAGATCGGCACCAAGGTGCTCGAGGCCCTGCGCACCCCACTCGAGGAAGGCGAGGTCCGCATCGCCCGCCGCGACGGCGTCGCCCGCTATCCGGCCCGATTCCAGCTCGTCCTGGCCGCCAACCCCTGCCCCTGCGCACCCGCCCGCGATGTCGACTGCATCTGCGCCCCGCTGGCCCGGCGCCGCTACCTCGGCAAACTCTCGGGCCCCCTGCTGGATCGCATCGACATCTGGGTCCAGATGCACGGCCAGGCAGGCGCCACCTTCGGCGACCAGAACTCCGAAACCAGCGCGACGGTCGCCGCCCGGGTCGCCGCGGCCAGAGCCCGCGCCCTGGACCGCTGGAGCGAAGACGGCTGGGCCACCAATGCCGAAGTCCCCGGGCACATCCTGCGCCAGCGTTTCCGCCTACCTCGCGAATCGATCGCTCCCATCGAGACCGCCCTACGCCTCGGTCGGATGTCCGCCCGGGGTGCCGACCGTGCCATTCGGGTGGCGTGGACGGTATGTGACCTGCGTGGTGGAGAAGTGCCATCGGTCCAGGACGTGTTGTCGTCCTTGAACTTCCGTCAGCGGGGTGCGCAATGAATTTCCAGTGTCAGGAGCGAGCACGACGCCAGTACCGGCGGAGGCCAGGTGTCCGGTGCCGCCAGGTAACAACTCGCCAGCGGCAAGGGCAGTTGAAGACCTTCGAGGAACGGACAGGTGGGCGCGTGCCCGAGTGGCAGCGTGCACATCAGTCGCGAGGGCGGGCAGAAGGCGAGCGCTGTCTGGTGCCGGGCGACTGGTGGCGGCTGGAAATCGCTGGGAACTGTTGGGCCAGTGCCGGATTCGGCGGCGACAAGGGGGTGTGCGGTGAGTGAGGTGGTGCGGACAGCAGTGGAGCTGGAGGAAGCTCGGCTGGCGTGGGTGTACTTGTCACGCGTGGTGCAAGGGCCGTGCGCGCCGCTCTCGGCATTGATCGCTTCGGTGGGGGTACGTGAGGCCGCGAGGGCGGTGCGCGAGTACGAGTTGCCCGAGGCGTTGCGTGGGCCGGTTGCCGCACGGCGCGAGATCGACACGGCGGCAGCGGATCTGGAGGCCATGGTACGACTCGGTGGCCGGGTCATCACTCCAGAAGACGCCGAATGGCCCGGCTGGCGGATGCTCGGGTTGAACCAACTCGATACGGAACGTGATCGCGACGGTGCGGTTCCGTTGGTGCTGTGGGCGCGGGGTCCGCTGTCGCTGCAGACCGCGTCCGAACGCGCCGTCGCCGTGGTCGGTTCGCGGTGTAGCAGCGGATACGGCGCGCAGGTGGCCAACGAGATCTCCGCCGATCTGGCGGGTCGGGGCTGGACCATCGTCTCCGGCGCCGCCTTCGGAATCGACGCCGCCGCCCACCGCGCCGCCCTGGCGGTCGGTGGCGCGACCGTCGCTGTCCTCGCCTGCAGTGTCGATCGCCCCTACCCGGCCCAGCACGACCGCCTGATCGCCGCCATCGCCGACACCGGCTTGGTCCTGAGCGAATACCCGCCGGGCACCACCGCCCAGAAGCACCGTTTCCTGGCCCGCAACCGTCTCATCGCCACCCTCGGCGACGGCGTACTCGTAGTCGAGGCGGGCCTGCGCAGCGGCGCCCGCAACACCGTCAAATGGGCCCGGCGACTCGGCAGGCCCGCGATGGCCGTCCCCGGCCCGGTCGGTTCCGCCGCCTCGGTGGGCTGCCACCGCATGATCCGCGAGGGCGAAGCCCTGCTGGTCACCCGCGCCGAAGACGTCATCGACGAAGCGGGCCCCCTGCGCCTCCCCGTCGGCGACCACACCCCCGACCCCGCCGCCCACCTCCGTGGCGCCGACGCCGACGTCTACGCCGCCCTCCCCACCATCGGCTCCCGCCTACCCCGCGACCTGGCCCTCCAATCCGGCCTCGACCTACCCACCGTCCGCGCCGTCCTCGTCGGCCTGGAACTCGCCGACTTGGTCGGCCGCGACTCGGAAGGCTGGTTCCGCATCACCACCAGACGCACAGCGTGAACCACAATCCCGTGGTCATCGGAGCTTCGAGGCGGGCCGAGACCGGCGGTGGAGATCACCCTTCCCGCAGCGGAATTGCGCAGCTGGGCGTGGTGCGACGATGCCGCGGGGCGGAGCGGTTGCCTGAGGTACTGGCTCGTCGCGTGGTCGCTGCGCGCCGGGCGCGGAACGAGGGAGTGACGGCTTATCTGGAGGAGGGCTTCCTCGTTGGATGAGCGGTGCAGGGTCGGCGTGGTGGGTTGCGTGGGGGCGGGGGAGGGGTGACGGTGGGGGGATGGATGTGTTGCCCGAGGATCTCGATGCGTTGGTGACGGAGTTCGGGCGGCATCTGCGGATGGGGCGGAATCGGTCGGCGCACACGGTGCGGGCCTATCTGGGGGACGTGCGGTCCTTGCTCGAGCACCTCTACGCGCGCTCCACGGACTCGGCGGTGCGAGAGCTGGATCTGGCGTTGCTGCGATCGTGGCTGGGCGAGCTCGCGGCCGGTGGGGCCGCGCGGACCACGCTGTCCCGGCGAGCCTCGGCGGCACGCACTTTCACGGCGTGGCTGACCGAGACCGGGCGGCTGGACATCGATCCCGGGCTGCGGTTGCAGGCGCCGAAAGCGCACCGCGTATTGCCCGCTGTGCTGGGACGGGAGCACGCGCTGGAGGCAATGGAAGCGGCCGAATCGGGTGCGGCGCAACAGGACCCGATGGCTTTGCGTGATCGTCTGATCGTCGAACTGCTCTACGCCACCGGTATCCGGGTCAGCGAACTGTGTGGGCTCGACATCGAGGACGTCGATCGTGAACGCCGCCTCGTCCGGGTCCTCGGGAAGGGGAACAAGGAGCGATCGGTGCCCTTCGGTACCCCGGCCGACACCGCCCTGGACTCCTGGCTGCGCGCGGGTCGACCGTCACTGGTCAACGAGCGGTCCGGGCGCGCGCTGCTCCTCGGCCAACGCGGCCGCCGCCTCGACCAGCGCCAGGCCCGCACCGTGGTGCACGATGTCGTCGCCGCCATCCCCGGCGCCCCCGACCTCGGCCCCCACGGACTCCGCCACACCGCCGCCACCCACCTCCTCGAGGGCGGTGCGGACTTGCGCGTCGTCCAAGAACTCCTCGGCCACGCGAGCATGGCGACCACCCAGCTCTACACCCACGTCTCCGTCGAACGTCTCAAACAAGTCCACGACCAAGCTCATCCGCGCGCCTGAGTCGCCGGACCGGGCTGCTGGGCCTGGTCCGGGGATCGTGGTGGCCGGTCGTGATCGGGGTGGGTGACGGCCTGGTTGACGCCGTGCGGCGGTGTGGCGCGGCAAGATGGGGACCGGAGGTGGTGGTGATGACGTTGCCCGAGGTCGGGGCGGAATCCGACGACGGTGAGGACGACGTCGACTATCGATTCACGCTCGCCAACGAGCGCACCTTTCTGGCCTGGGTGCGGACAGCGCTCGGGCTGCTCGCCGGTGGTGTCGCCGTGCACACCCTCGTGCAGCCGCTGCGCCTGGCCGGATTCGGCGGGGTGATCGCGGTGAGCTGTCTGGTCATGGCCTTCGCGGTGGCGCTCGGCGCCTATCGACACTGGCAGCGGGTCACGGTCGCCATGCGGACCGGGCGACCACTGCCCGGCACGATCCTGGTCCCGGTGCTGTCGGTGGGTGTCGCGCTCGTGGCGGCGCTGGCCTGCCTGGCGGTGCTGTTGTCATGACGCCGCCGACCCTGGCGCAGGAACGCACGGCCCTGGCCTGGCGGCGCACCGCGCTCGGAGCGGCCGGGTGTGCGCTGCTGTTCGCCCATGAGGCCACCCGCGACGGCTGGCCGACGATCGTCATCCCCCTGGTCGCGGCCGCAGCCGCGCTGCTACTGAGCTGGCTCGGCTGGCTGCGCGGCCACGCCCTACACCACGGCCACACCGCCCGCGGCCATCGACTCGTCGCCATGACGGCCCTCACCGTCGCCGCGGTCGCCCTCATCGGCATTCTCGGCGTCGTGGTCAACGAACTCACCGGCTGAGCACTGACCCACGGCCCATCGGCGCCGGGACGCGCGAGAAACCCGGTCGACCACTACGGCGGTGGACAACTACGCTCGGCGACCATGACGTCCGGATCGACCGATCGACCCACGGGTTCGCTGCGTGACCGGCTGCGCGCCGGACTGAAACCCGCGATGAAGGCGCGTGATCGCAGTGCTGTCTCGGCGCTCCGGTCGGTTCTGGCCGCGATCGACAACGCCGAGGCTGTCGATACGGGTGACGTGAAAGCGGGTGCACTGGAGGACAGTGCGGTCGGGGTGGGTGCCGCCGAAGCGCTTCGCCGCGATCTCACCGACGAGGACATCGACCAGATCCTGCGCCGGGAGATCGACGAAAGACGCGACGCCGCCGCCGAATACGATCGGCTCGGGGCGGCGGACCGTCGCGACCAGCTCACCGCCGAAGCCGACACCCTCGCCGGATTCCTCTGAGCGACGGAGTCATTCGCCGGTCGGCAGCGTGCGCAGATAGCGGTCGGCGAACCAGCGCTGGATCAGGCGCACGACCGGTCCGCCCAGACGCACATACCAGGCACCCGGCCGGGAGAAGGCGGTGACGAGGCCGTAGACGGTGTCGTCGGCCGGGTCGTACTCGACGGCGAACAGTTCCTCGCCGACCTCGGGATGCCCGGGTAGGGTGCCGTAGGCGAAGCCTCTCCGGTCCGGTTCGTCTAGCACATAGACCACGCGACACGGGGCCACGATCCCGATCGGCCCGAGGCCGAGGAAGACCGTCAGGTCGGTGTCCGGTTCGGCGGTGGGGGTCTCGGCGTGCTGGAAGATGCCGACACCTTTCTGCATCCCGAAGTCGAGGATGTGCGAGGCCGCGCGGTCGAACAACGCGCGGCCGTGGCCGATCGGGCGGCGATGACGGAACCGGTGATAGCCCCCGGGCAGGGCGGTCCGGGTGGCACCGACCTCGGAGTAGGTGAGCGCTGATTTCTCTGGCACACCCCGATTCTCGCCCCGGGCGGGCCGGTCGGGGCCGAGGTGATGGTCACATCACGGCTCCACCGGCTTCAACCGGATCGGTACCTCGTGCAGCAGACCGAGCGGGTCGACATACTCGCGGCGACTGTGTTCCCCGGATTCCCGACGCGCTCCCCAGTGCAGGCAGGCGGCCACCGGGCACCCCTCGTGCCCGGCCACCACGGTCCCGATCGGCGTACCGCGAACCACCCGGTTGCCCACCGCCACCTGCGCCTCGACCGGTTCGTAGGTGGTGCGCACACCGCCCGGGTGATCGATCGACACGACGGCCTTGTTCGCCACCACCCCGGCGAACACCACCACCCCGTCCCCGGCGGCGAAGACCACCTGCCCGTCCGAAGCCGCCAGATCGACGCCGCGATGCCCCGGCAACCAGTTCCGCTCCGGTTTGTCGAAACGCCGCTCCACACTCGGTCGCGGCCGCAACGGCCATCCGAAATCCCCGACCTCGGCCGCCGACACCGACCCCGCCGCCGAGACGACTGTGAGAACCAGGCACAAGGCGCTCACAACCGCCGCATTTTTCCGGCGCCAGACCTGCCCACGCACTCCGGCCTGTCCACCCATTCCGGTCGACTCGCGGCGCCGATTCACCGGTGCGGCCGCAGCGGCTGCACCCGCTGCTGAGCCACCCACGCCTGCAGAAGATCGCGCAGCACCACGGGCATCCCGTCCGCCGACCCACTCGACCGCACCACGGCATCGACCCGACCGGATACCGGCGCGTGACCCGCGGTCCTGTCGGTGGAGCGTCCCGCCGGAGGGCGCCCCGGCCGGGTTGCGGACACCCATGGGGAATCGGCGAGGTCCACGCTCGACACCCGAACAGGGACCGGCGCAGGATCCGCGACGCGGTCAGCAGGACGCCCCGCCGTAGGTCGCCCTGGTCCGTCGGGGGACGCCGGTGGCGCTGCGGCGAGATCGACAATCGACACCTGAACACGAACGGGAGCGGGCGTGAGCACTGGGCGAGGGGACGCACCGGCGGGCACCACGGGAGGAACGGGTCCTGATGGGGACGGGGCCGTGCCTGGGCAGGGTGCCCGTCGAACCATCCGGGCTTCTCCGTGGCGCTCGGGGACCGGCGCGGGCGAGATCCGTGCGTGTCCACTCCCACCGCAGGACGGCATCACCGGAGACCGGGGCTTGGATGGCACGACGCCCGGCTGTACGCCGACCGGCGGTCGGACGACCGGCACCCCCGCCGACTGGACGACCCGCACTTCCACCGGCAACTGGGAGACCGGTGTGACGAACGGAGGGACAGCACGGCCTTCCCGAGCCGACACAGAATCCGCCGGAGGCATGACCGCTGGCTGACCTGACGGGCCGTCCGACGGAGGCTCAGTCGGCAGTCCCGGCGACGGCTCGTTCACAGGGGGCCAGGGCGGATCGGAGGGATGAGCCGCCGCTGGCGCGCCGAGGACTCCCAGGGCGCAGAGCAGGGGCAATGCCGTGATCAGGATGCGTGTCAATGTGGTCATGCCCCCACTCTGGGCGCCGGAGAACCGCACCGGAACCGCCCTCGAGAGAATGGGGACAACTTCGTCGGATGTGGATATCTCGCACTTCACCATGGGAATCCCAGGTCGTCGCCAGGGGGCGATTTCGGCCTCGACGCGGCTCCGCGTAGACTGAACTCGCGGTTTGTGCTCGGCGGTGTCGTTTCGCCGAGGTGCGGACCGACTTCGCGCGCCACCCGTGCTCGTCCATCCGGTCGTCGCTCGTTCGCAGACCTCCGAGAGGGCATGTCCGCGCGAGTTCTCCGAGCGGATGAACAGTGAAATCGTCGGCTGGTCCCGGTTCTCGAATCGGGTCCGGCGGTTTCGGTGGCGCCAGGGCAGTCGATCACCGATCGGCCGCGTCAACCGGCAACGAAAGAGAGATACGGGAGCTATGGCTGTCGTAACCATGAAGCAGCTGCTCGACAGCGGCGCGCACTTCGGGCACCAGACTCGTCGGTGGAACCCGAAGATGAAGCGGTTCATCTTCACCGACCGCAACGGCATCTACATCATCGACCTGCAGCAGACGCTGACCTACATCGACAAGGCCTACGAGTTCGTCAAGGAGACCGTCGCCCACGGTGGCACCGTTCTCTTCGTCGGCACCAAGAAGCAGGCCCAGGAGTCGATCGCGGCCGAGGCGACTCGCGTCGGGATGCCCTACGTCAACCAGCGCTGGCTGGGTGGCATGCTCACCAACTTCTCGACCGTCCACAAGCGCCTGCAGCGCCTGAAGGAGCTCGAGGCCATGGAGCAGACCGGTGGCTTCGAGGGTCGCACCAAGAAGGAAATCCTCATGCTCACGCGTGAGATGACCAAGCTGGACCGCACCCTCGGTGGTATCCGCGACATGGCCAAGGTGCCCTCGGCCATCTGGGTCGTCGACACCAACAAGGAGCACATCGCCGTCGGCGAGGCGCGCAAGCTGAACATCCCGGTCATCGCGATCCTGGACACCAACTGCGATCCCGACCTGGTCGACTACCCGATCCCGGGTAACGATGACGCGATCCGTTCCGCCGCTCTGCTGACCAAGGTCGTCGCCTCCGCGGTGGCCGAGGGCGTGCAGGCCCGCGCGGGCCAGGCTTCCGGCGACGCGAAGCCCGAGGCCGGCGCCGGTGAGCCGCTCGCCGAGTGGGAGCAGGAGCTGCTGGCTCAGGCGACCCCGGCCGCCGAGGCCGCTGCCGAGACGCCCGCCGAGGCCGCTGCCGAGGTCAAGGCCGACCCGGCGCAGCACACCCCGGCCGACTTCTGAGCTGATCGCCTAGCTCTACGTTCACCTTGCCGGCCCTTCTGAATTCAGAAGCGGTCGGCAAGGTGGTGTAAACCCCCAGACACCCCACACACGAGGAGGCTCGCCCCCGATGGCGAACTACACCGCTGCTGATGTGAAGCGGCTCCGGGAGCTCACCGGCTCCGGCATGATGGACTGCAAGAACGCGCTGGCCGACTCCGACGGCGATTTCGACAAGGCCGTCGAGGTGCTGCGCATCAAGGGCGCCAAGGACGTCGGCAAGCGCGCCGAGCGCGCGACCGCCGAGGGCCTGGTCATCGCCAAGGACGGCGTCCTGGTCGAGATCAACTCCGAGACCGACTTCGTCGCCAAGAACGCCGAGTTCCAGGAGCTGGCCGAGGCCGTCGTCACCGCCGCCGCCGCCGGTAAGCCCGCCGATCTCGACGCCCTGAAGGCGCTCAAGCTCGACAACGGCACCGTCGACGAGGCCGTGCAGGCGCTGGCCGCCAAGATCGGCGAGAAGCTGGAGCTGCGTCGCGTCGTGTCCTTCGACGGACAGGTCGCCACCTACCTGCACAAGCGTGCCTCGGACCTGCCGCCCGCCGTCGGCGTGCTGGTCGAGTACACCGGTGAGGGCGAGGCCGCGGCGGAGGCCGCCCGCGCCGCCGCCATGCAGGTCGCCGCGCTCAAGGCGCGCTACGTGACCCGCGACGAGGTTCCGGCCGATCTGGTCGAGAACGAGCGTCGCGTCGCCGAGGCCACCGCCCGCGAAGAGGGCAAGCCCGAGGCCGCGCTGCCGAAGATCACCGAGGGCCGCGTCAACGGCTTCTTCAAGGACGTCGTGCTGCTCGAGCAGTCGTCGGTCACCGACTCGAAGAAGACCGTCAAGGCCCTGCTGGACGAGGCCGGTGTCACTCTGACCCGCTTCGCCCGTTTCGAGGTCGGCCAGGCCTGATCCGCCTGAACGAGAGCCCCTCGGGAGCAGCATCCGTGCGCTTCCGAGGGGCTCTTGCCGATTCTCGGCGGCAGCTGCCCCCAGTTCCGGGGTCGCCGCGTCACGCGAGGGGGTCTTGTGTGGCGAGGGGAACCGGATAAGGCAGGATGGATGCCGCTTCGCCTTGCTGTGCGGCTGATTCGTGTGCCCGCAGTTCGACAGTTCTCGACCTCGCCGAAGGAGACGACCACCCATGACCGACCCGGGTAACGACCGCCCTGGATACCGCCGGGTGCTGCTCAAGCTGGGTGGGGAGATGTTCGGTGGCGGCGGGGTCGGCCTCGATCCCGATGTCGTGCAGACCGTGGCCGAGCAGATCGCCGAGATCGTCGAGACCGGCGTGCAGGTCGCCGTCGTCATCGGTGGCGGCAACTTCTTCCGCGGCGCCGAGCTCGAGGAGCGCGGCATGGAACGCGCCCGCTCGGACTACATGGGCATGCTCGGCACCGTCATGAACAGCCTCGCGCTGCAGGACTTCCTCCAGCAGCAGGGGGTGGACACGCGCGTGCAGACCGCCATCACGATGGGCCAGGTCGCCGAGCCGTACCTCCCGCTGCGCGCCAAGCGACACCTGGAGAAGGGCCGCGTGGTGATCTTCGGCGCGGGGATGGGCATGCCCTACTTCTCCACCGACACCACCGCCGCCCAGCGCGCCCTCGAGATCGGCGCCGAGGTGGTGCTGATGGCCAAGGCGGTCGACGGCGTGTTCGACGCCGACCCGCGCGTGGACGAGAACGCGAGCATGTTCACCGAGATCACCCACAAGGAAGTGATCGAGAAGGGGCTGAAGGTCGCCGATGCGACGGCGTTCAGCTTGTGCATGGACAACCAGATGCCGATGCTGGTGTTCAATTTGTTGATCAAGGGCAATATTGCCCGCGCGGTCGCCGGTGAGCCCATCGGCACCTTGGTTCGGTCCTGATCCCGCAACCGCGGAAGATGACGATGACGCTGTGGAGGAACCGGTCGTGATTGATGAAGCGCTCTTCGACGCCGAGGAGAAGATGGAGAAGGCCGTCTCGGTGGCGAAGGACGACCTAGGCACCATCCGCACCGGCCGCGCCAACCCGGGCATGTTCGCCCGCGTCGTGGTCGACTACTACGGCTCGCCGACGCCGATCACCCAGATGTCGAGCATCACCGTGCCGGAGCCGCGCATGGTCGTGATCAAGCCCTACGAGCAGAGCCAGCTCGGCCCGATCGAGAACGCCATCCGCAACTCCGACCTGGGCGTGAACCCCACCAACAACGGGGACATCCTGCGCATCACGGTGCCGCAGCTCACCGAGGAACGCCGCCGCGAGATGGTCAAGATGGCCAAGGGCAAGGGCGAGGATGCCAAGGTCTCGATTCGCAACGTCCGCCGCAAGGCGATGGACGAACTGAGCCGGATCCAGAAGGATGGCGAAGCGGGCGAGGACGAAGTCGGGCGCGCCGAGAAGGAACTCGACAAGACCACCGCCAAGTACGTGGGCCAGATCGATGAGCTGGTCAAGCACAAGGAAGCCGAACTGCTCGAGGTCTGAGCGCCAGATCTCGCCAGTCCCGCTCGTGCGGGGGATGAACGGAACGACGAGTTGAGCGACGGGACAATCGTGGCCGAAGACGCCGCCGCCACCGGAGCGGCACCGGAACCGATGCCGGACCAGATCGCCGCGGCACCGCCCGCGGACGCACCCGCGGCGCCGGTGGCGTCGACCTCGCGGGCGGGTCGCAACCTGCCCGCGGCGCTGGCGGTCGGCCTGGGCCTGGGACTGTCGCTGATCGCGATCCTGCTGTTCGTCCCCAAGGTGTTCATCGGGGTCGTCGGGGTGGCGGTGGGCGTGGCCACCTGGGAGGTCGCCAAGCGGCTGCGCGAGGCCGACGTGCTGGTGCCGCGCATCCCGCTGCTGGTGGGCGGTCAGGCGGTGTTCTGGCTGGGCTGGCCATGGGGTGCGCGGGGCGTGGTGGGCGCGTTCGCGGCGACGGCGCTGGTCTGCATGGTGTGGCGATTGTTCGACCACGGCCTGAGCCAGGCGCCGAAGAACTTCCTGCGCGACACCGCGATCACCATCTTCACGCTGTCCTGGATCCCGCTGCTGGCCTCGTTCTCGACGCTGCTGCTGCTCGAACCCGACGGCAACCTGCGGGTGCTGACCTTCATGATCCTGGTCGTGTGCTCCGACGTGGGCGGCTATGTGGCCGGTGTGCTGTTCGGCAGGCATCCGATGGTGCCCGCGATCAGCCCGAAGAAGTCCTGGGAGGGTTTCTGCGGATCGCTGGTGTTCAGCGTCATCGGTGGTCTGCTGACCGTCACCCTGCTGCTCGACGCCAACTCGATGATCGGCGTGGTGCTCGGTGTGGGCCTGGTGCTCGTCGCGACGCTGGGCGATCTGATCGAATCGCAGATCAAGCGTGAGCTAGGCATCAAGGACATGGGCACGCTGCTGCCCGGGCACGGCGGCATCATGGACCGACTCGACTCGATGCTGCCTTCGGCGTTCGTGTCCTGGCTGGTGCTCAGCGCCCTGCTCTGAGGCCGGGTCAGGGCTTCTTGGCGGCGTGGCGCAACTGCAGGATGCGCACGCCGCCGACCAGGCCCATCACCAGCGCGCCCACGATCACCGAGAGCAGCACGGTGACGCCCAGCGGCAGCGAGAAGTCCCAGAACAGCAGCTGGACCTTGGTCTGGTCGAGATTCTGGATGATGAAGATGAGCAGCACGATGCCGAGGATGGCCGCGGCCAGCAGGCCGATCCAGGTGTAGCCGGTGCGTGACTTGATCAGGGCGTCCGGTGTCGGCCGCCGGGTGGGGGCCTGATCGGCGGGCACCCGCTTGTGGTGTTTGCCGTCGGTGGGCTCGGGGACCGGCTCCCGAGCGGCCGGTGTGGCGCCCGATTCTGCGTTGGTGGACATGCCTCGATCATGGCCGACGGCTATGGCCGGTGCACGCATCTTCTCGATAACGTCGCCCGGCGTGGCGGCCCGCCCACCGGGGCCTCGGTCGCGTTTGGGACAATGGTGGCATTATGGCCACCTCCCTGCCCCTTGTCTTCGATGCCCCGCGTCGCGGTATGCCGCCGCGCCACCTCGCCGATCTCGACGCGGACGAGCGCAAGACCGCGGTGCAGGAACTGGGCCTGCCGAAGTTCCGGGCCGACCAACTCGCCCGCCAGTACTACGGCCGCCTGCAGGCCGACCCCGCCCTGATGACCGACCTGCCCGCCGACGTGCGCGCCAAGGTCGGCGAAACGCTGTTCCCGCCGCTGCTGTCGGTGGTGCGCCACCTGGCCTGCGACTCCGGAGACACCCGCAAGACGCTGTGGCGCGCGCACGACGGCACCCTGCTGGAGAGCGTGCTCATGCGCTACCCCGACCGCAACACCCTGTGCATCTCCAGCCAGGCGGGTTGCGGCATGGCCTGCCCGTTCTGCGCGACCGGCCAGGCCGGACTCAACCGCAACCTGTCGACCGCGGAAATCGTCGACCAGGTGCGCGCCGCGGCCGCCGCCCTCCGTGACGGTGAAGTACACGGCGGCCCCGGCCGCCTGTCCAACATCGTGTTCATGGGCATGGGGGAGCCTCTGGCCAACTACAAGCGGGTGGTGAACGCGGTCCGCCGCATCACCGCGCCCGCACCCGACGGGCTCGGGATCTCACAGCGGTCGGTGACGGTGTCGACGGTCGGGCTCGCGCCCGCGATCCGCAAGCTGGCCGACGAGGACATGTCGGTGCGTTTGGCGGTGTCGTTGCACACCCCCGACGATGAACTGCGTGACACCCTGGTGCCTGTGAACAATCGGTGGTCGATCGCCGAAGTGCTCGATGCCGCACGGTATTACGCGGACAAGTCCGGGCGTCGGGTGTCGATCGAGTACGCGTTGATCCGCGATGTGAATGATCAGCCGTGGCGGGCGGACATGCTCGGTAAGAAGCTGCACAAGGCTCTGGGCCCGCTCGTGCACGTGAACCTGATCCCGCTCAACCCGACTCCGGGCAGTGAGTGGGATGCCAGTCCCAAGCCGGTCGAGAAGGAGTTCGTGCGGCGGGTGATCGCGCAGGGGGTGTCGTGCACGGTGCGGGACACGCGAGGGCAGGAGATCGCTGCTGCGTGTGGGCAATTGGCTGCTGAGGGCTGATCCAGGGGCGACGGTTTGTGTCGGTTCGGTCGACCTCTTTCGCCTGACCACGGTCATGCTGCCGACCACCAGTTGACCGCTGGGCTCGACCTGCCTATGAAGAGCCAGGGTGCTCGCGGCAAAGGGATGGACAAGTCGATCCAGACGAGGGTTCGAGGGCGGCTTGGGTAGGTAGTGCGCGCGGCTTCGTCGCGGGCGTCCCGACGTTGGTGCGGCTGTCGCTGAACGTGTTGCGGCCCAGGCGTTATCGTCGTGGGATCGGATCGAGGTGTGGGTCCGAGATCGTTGACTATGGCGCGCGGAACAGGTTCTGTCACAGTCACTCTCGAGCTCGAGGCGGGTAATGCCTCGCTGATGGTTCTCGGGAAGATGCTCGGTCCCACCGGGATTCCTCCGTTCGAGGTCAAACGTCGCTATGACGCGGCGACGGCGGATCGGCGGGGGGAGATCATCCCGGCGGTCATCACCATCGATGCCCGTCGGCGCTGGACCATGCGGCTCAAGACGCCGCCGACGGCGTCGCTGATCCGGGCGGCGTTGGGGCGGGGTGGTTCCCCGCAGCCAGGGCATGTGCCGGTCGGGGCGCTCACGCGGGAGCAGTTGCGGCGGATCGCGGTGCGCAAGCTGCCGGATCTGAACACCACAGATGTGGAGGCGGCGATGCGGATCGTGGCGGGGACGGCCCGGTCGATGGGGGTGCGCGTCGAGGAGTGAGCGACGCCGACGACGGGGGACGGTCTATTTTGGTAGTGGTCGTCGGCGCGTCGGCCGGGACGGATCGGCCGGACTCACGGGGGACCATTGCTTGCGACGGGGGACGTCTTCGCCGGGTACGCGATCGAGCGGCAGCTGGGGCGCGGCGGGATGGGGTCGGTGTTCCTGGCGCGGCATCCGCGTCTGCCTCGGCAGACGGCGCTCAAGCTGCTGAATCCGGAACTGTTCGCCGACACCGAGATCCGGGCGCGCTTCGAGCGCGAGGCCGATCTCGCCGCGCAGCTCGAGCACCCGAATATCGTCACCGTCTACGACCGGGGGCCGAGGACGGGAAGCTGTGGATCAGCATGCAGTTCGTCGACGGTGTGGACGCCGCGACGCTGCCGCACCTGGTCGACGCCGCGCTCGCGCTGCACATCGTCGAGGGCACGGCGGCCGCGCTCGACCACGCCCACCGCGCCGGGGTGCTGCACCGGGACGTGAAACCGGCCAATATCCTGCTGGCCGACGCCGACGGTGATCGGCGCGTCCTGCTCACCGACTTCGGTATCGCCCGCCTGCGCGAGGACGTGCACCACCTCACCCAGACCGGCTCGTTCACCGCCACCCTGGCTTTCGCGGCGCCCGAGCAGCTCACCGGCGCCGCGCTGGACCACCGCACCGACCAGTACTCGCTGGCCTGCACGCTGTACTCGCTGCTGGCGGGGGTCGCGCCGTTCGAGGCGGACAATCCGGTCCGGGTCATCCAGGGGCATCTGCAATCGCCGCCGCCGTCACTGCACGCCCACCGCCCCGACCTGCCACTCGCTGTGGATGCGGTGGTGACGCGCGCCCTGGCCAAGCGTCCCGCCGACCGGTTCGATTCGTGCGCGGAGTTCGCGGCCGCCGCCCGGCATGCTCTCGGCGGAGCGGTCGGTCAGCCGACGGTCTCGGGTGGTGGTCGCCTCCCTGGAGCTGGAGCCGCGCGGCCGCAGACAGGTCCGAGTAGCGCCGTGCCCGTGCAGAGCCCGAGCGCCTTCGCTCCCGCGCCCGGTGGCGTGTATCCGCTCGGTCCACCGAACCAGGGTGGCCCCGACCCGCGATACGGCGGTCCACCCCATCCGGGTTCCGCACCCGGCGCGTGGCCGTATCCCGGAGCGCCGGGTGGGTCGGTCCAGCCGTCTTCCGGACCGGAGTCGACCGATCCCCGACGTCGCGTGCGCAGGCTGATCGCCCTCGCCGTGGCGTGCGTGCTCGCCCTGCCCGTCGGGACCTGGGCCTGGCAGGACGAGGACACCGTGGTGGCCGAACTGCTCGGCCACACCCGCGGCCACCAGGACATGGACGCCCTGCACGCCGCCTTCCCCCAGATGGTGCCGAGCGGATACGACAGCGGCAAGGGATATGACGGCCGTCGCTGCGACGGGCATCGGGAGACCGATCGCTACAGCGAATTCTGGACCAAGCGGTTCGACGGCTTCTCGGCGAAATGGAGTTGCGAGGACAAGACCCACGACGGCGCCCGGTACGCCTTCCTCGTCTATCCGACCGCCGAACTGGCCGACAGCGTGGTGTCGCGCTTCTTCGCCGAGACCACCGAGAACGGCACGTCCACCACGGGCACCCGGACCGATCACCTGCGCGGGCGCAAGAGCGCCGAACTCGAGCTCTACGCGGGGTCGGCGGTGGTCTCCACCTTCGACGAGCCCGGTCGCGAGCGCTGGGTGCTGCTGTTCTACCAGGATTCCGACGGCCCGCAGCATCCCCAGGCCGATCAGATCGAACCGGGCCTGCTCGCCGAGATCGCCACCTTCCCACTGGGCTGAGTCGTTTCGAGGCCTTGATAAGGTCCGGTCGGACAACGAAATTCGGGGGCGGGATGATTTCTACCGGCACGGTGTTCGCGGGATACACCATCGACCGGCAGCTGGGCCAGGGCGGCATGGGGTCGGTGTTCCTGGCGCGACACCCGCGATTGCCACGGCAGATCGCGCTGAAGGTGCTGAACCCGGAGCTGTTCGCCGACACCGAGATCCGGGCACGCTTCGAACGCGAAGCCGATCTGGCCGCCCAGCTCGAACACCCCAATATCGTCACCGTCTACGACCGGGGCGTCGATGACGGACGCCTGTGGATCAGCATGCAGTTCGTCGACGGGACGGACGCGGCCACGCTCGCGCATCCGGTTCCGGTCGAGACCGCGCTGCACATCATCGAGGGCACCGCCGCCGCGCTCGATCACGCCCACCGGTCCGGCATCCTGCATCGCGACGTGAAACCGGCCAATATCCTGCTGACGGGCACCGGTGGCAGCCGACGCGTGCTGCTCGCCGATTTCGGCATCGCCCGTCCCCGCGACGACGCGCACCACCTCACCCGCACCGGCACCTTCACCGCCACCCTGGCCTTCGCCGCGCCCGAGCAGCTCACCGGCGCCGACCTGGACCACCGCACCGACCAGTACGCGCTGGCCTGCACGCTGTATTCGCTGCTGACCGGGGTAGCGCCGTACGAGGCGGACAATCCGGTGCAGGTCATCCAGGGGCATCTGCAGTCCACGCCCCCGTCACCGCGCACCCACCGGCCCGACCTGCCCGCCGCCCTGGACGCGGTGCTGGCCCGGGCCCTGGCCAAACGCCCTGGCGAGCGCTACGACTCGTGCGCGGAATTCGCCGCCGCCGCGCGCTCGGCCGTGGAGCGGCCCGGCGGCGCAGGGAACCCGCTCCGACCTGCCCACCCCGCTTCGGCTGCCCCGCCCGCGCACCGTCCCCAGCACGTCCCGTCCGCCGTCGCGGATCGTCCGCAGCAGGCCATGATCGGCGCCGCGCAGGCTCCCCGAGGGGCAGGATCCGCCGTGACTCCGCAGGGGGTCATGCCCGCCGCGCGGGTTCCCCAGGGCGTCGGCTCCACCGCGGATCGTCCCCACGGGGTCATGCCCGCCGCCGCGTCGCGGTCCGCCCTCGCAGCGTCGGTTCCGCAGGGCCATCCGGGATTTCCGTCGGCGCCGCCGTACCCCGTCCCGCGGCAACCGTATCCGGCCCCGCCCCGGCGTCGTCGCCGCTGGCCGATCGCCCTGGTCTTGATCTCGGCCCTCGTCATCGGCGCGGGTGTCTGGGCCTGGCGCGACGACACCGGTTTCCTCGCCCTGCAACTGGGCCGCTCGCGCGGACATCAGGATCTGAACGCCATGGCGGCGGCCTTCCCCGGCATGCTGCCGGACTCGTACGAGGCCACCGACGGCCACTTCGGTACGACCTGTCGTGCGGCGCCGAGTTGGAAGAGCTTCTACGGCGCGGAGGGTGCGGTCTCCGCCTTCGACGGCTGGCAGGCCCGCTGGGAATGTCTGAGTCCCGACGACAGCGGCTTCGCCTACCGCTTCTACAGCTATCGCACGGCGTCGGCGGCCGACAAAGCCGTCACCGACTTCGTCGCCGCGGCCCAGGATCGGGGGACGAGCACCGGGCCCGGGCGCCTGGACCGGAAGGTGTTGTTCCGCTCCGGCCACGGCGTCGAGACGTCGACGGTGGTCTCGCAATTCACCGATCCCGCGCGCGGGCGCTTCGTGTTGTTCACCATTCCTCGGTTCACCGGCGACCACGTCGAGGAACTGGCCGCCCAGGTCGCCACGGCTCCACTGTGAGTGACCCGGACCCGGGGTGTACACCGTTTGGTAGGGTCCAGCGCGTCGGACGACGAGCCAGATTCGGGGGTCAGCGTGGTTTCTGACGGAACGGTATTCGCCGGATACACCATCGACCGGCAGCTCGGTCGTGGCGGGATGGGGTCGGTCTACCTGGCCCGGCATCCGCGCCTGCCCCGCTGGACGGCGCTGAAGCTGCTGAATCAGGAACTGTTCACCGACAAGGAGATCAGGGCCAGGTTCGAACGGGAGGCCGATCTGGTCGCCCAGCTCGACCACCCCAATATCGTCACCGTGTTCGACCGTGGCGTCGAGGACGACCAGCTGTGGATCAGCATGCAGTACATCGACGGGGTCGACGCGTCCACCCTCGATCCCGCCACACTGCCCCCCGACCGCGCGTTGCAGATCATCGGCGAGACCGCCGCGGCCCTGGACTACGCCCATCGCGCCGGGGTCCTGCACCGTGACGTGAAACCGGCCAATATCCTGCTGGCCCGGTCCAACAGTCAGGAGCGGGTGTATCTCACCGACTTCGGCATCGCCCGGCTGCGTGACGACTCCGGCCATCTCACCGAGACCGGCTCCTTCACCGCGACCCTGGCCTATGCGGCGCCCGAGCAGCTCACCGGCGTCCCGCTGGACCACCGCGCCGACCAGTACTCGCTGGCCTGCACTCTGTTCACCCTGCTGACCGGCTCGGCGCCGTTCGAGTCGGCCAGCCCGGCCGCGGTGATCACCGGGCACCTGCAGTCCCCGCCGCCGCCGGTGAGCCCGCGTCGGGCGGGGCTGCCGCCGGTGCTCGACGCGGTGATGTCGCGCGCGCTGGCCAAGCGTCCGGCCGACCGGTTCACCTCCTGTGAGGAATTCGTCGACGCCGCCCAGCGCGCGCTGCGGACCCCGACGACCGGCGCCCGTCCGCTCGCCCGGCCGACCTCGGGCGCGCACGTCCAGCCCACCCCGTTCGTCGGGATGCAGCCGATGCGCCCGCTCAACGCGCAGGGCACGCCCGCCGGGCCGTACCCGGTCGCGGCGCCGATCCCGCCGCAGCAGATGCCGCGCCCGGTCGTGGCGCAGCCGTGGCAGCAGCCCGTCATGCCGGTGCCGCGTCCGGTGCCGCCCGCGCGCAACAACTGGGGATCGGTGCTGGGCACCTATCTGCTGGTGCTCGGTGTGGTGGCGGGGGTCATGGTGCTGGTCGCGGTGCTGCTCAACCTGTGATCGGCGCGTCCGCCGGTTCGGCGGGTGCCATATTCTGGTCAGAATGAGCGACTTCGACGTCACCGCCGCCGACTCCATCGACCTCGCCCGGTTGCGTCGCTTCGTCGCCGTGGCCGAGGAACTGCACTTCGCGCGCGCGGCCAAGGGGCTGAGGATCTCGCGGCAGGCGCTCAGCGCCACCGTCATCGAGCTGGAGGGGGAACTCGGCACGCGGGTCTTCGTGCCCGGCGCCTCGCCCACGACGCTGACCGAGGACGGTGCCGCCCTGCTCGCCCACGCCAGGGGTCTGATCAGTGCCGCCGAGCAGGCCGAGCGCGAGCAGAAGCCGGAGGCGCCCGCGAGCCTGCGGGTGGGTTTCGTGCCGGGCGTGACGGTGTCGAAGTGGGCGCGGATCTGGGGGGAGCGGCTGCCCGAGCATCCGCTCGAGGTGGTCGGGGTGCCACAGGGCGAGCAGGAGGCCGCGCTGCGGGAGGGGCGCGTCGACCTGTGCTTCGTCCGGTTGCCGATCGAGCGCACCGCGGTGAACGCGATCCCGCTGTGGCAGGAGACTCCCGTCGCCGTCGTGCGGAAGGACGACGAACTGTCGCTGCAGGACACGATCAGCCCCGACGACCTGGCCGCCGAACGTCTCCAGGACGGCACCGATCTGGACCAGGCAGCCGACACGCTCGCCCTGGTCGCGGCCGTCGGGGGAGCGACCATCGTGCCGCAGTCCATCGCCCGCCTGCATCACCGCCGCGATCTGGTCTACCGGCCGATCAGCGACACCCCGTTCACCGAGATCGCGCTGGCCTGGCCCACGGGGGGCGATGGCGAGCTCGTGGAGGAATTCGTCGGCATCGTGCGCGGACGCTCGGCCAACAGTTCGCGCGGCGTGGCCGCGGCGCCGGAGCCACCGCGTCGGGCGAAGGCGCCCGCCAAGCCCAAGAAGCCCGCGGCCAAGCAGAACGCGCGGCAGGGTGGCCAGCGCGGCGGTGGTCGCAAACCGGGTGCCCGACGCGGGCGCTGACACGAAAACGCCCGCGGCCGCGAGAATGTCGCGGCCGCGGGCGGAATGTCTTCGGTGCCGAAGGTTACTTCGGGATGCGCTGGGTCAGCGAGTCGATGACCAGGATGGCCGCCATCAGCGCGGCCAGGCCGATGAGGAAGATGTCCTCGACATGGCCCTGGTGGTTGCCGATGGTCATGCCGAGCAGGGCGACAATGACGGCCCACGCCGCGATGCGCGCGGTCTTGCGCGACTCACCGCTCCAGCCCCAGGCGGCCGAGGGCACCTCGGCGGGGTCGACGGTGGTGGCGACAGGGCGCTCGGTGCTGACTTTTTCGAGGTCCGTGGCGGCCACGATCGCTCCTTAGGGCTCGAGTAACGGTAAGGCGAGTGTGCATATCGTGGCATACGACCGCATGTCGTAGCCAGCAGCCCTGCCACAATGGGCCCGTGTCCCACCGACCGACGCGTGCCGCGCACGACCACACCACCTCCGCAGACCGGGTGAAGGTGCTGCTCCTGGGCAGTACCGGCTCGATCGGCACCCAGGCGTTAGAGGTGATCGCCGCCAACCCGGACCGTTTCGAGGTGGTCGGACTGGCCGCGCGCGGCGGCAACACCGCCCTGCTCGCCACGCAGATGGCCGCCACCGGCACCCGCAACGTCGCCGTCGCCGATCCGGCCGCCGCCGGGGAACTCGGTCTGGCACTGGGTGGTCCGGGCGCGGTGACCGAACTGGTGCGCCGCACCGAGGCCGATGTCGTGCTCAACGCGCTGGTCGGGTCGCTCGGCCTGGAACCGACCCTGGCCACCCTGGAGGCGGGTACCCGGCTGGCGTTGGCCAACAAGGAATCCCTCGTGGCCGGTGGCTCCCTGGTGACCCGCGCCGCCGCCCCCGGTCAGATCGTGCCCGTCGACTCCGAGCACTCCGCGCTGGCCCAGTGCCTGCGCGGCGGCCGGGCCGAGGAGGTCGACCGGCTGGTGCTCACCGCCTCGGGCGGCCCGTTCCGCGGCTGGAGCACCGAGATGCTGGCCTCGGTCAACCCCGCCGAGGCCAAGCACCACCCCACCTGGTCGATGGGCCCGATGAACACCCTCAACTCCGCCTCGCTGGTGAACAAGGGCCTCGAACTGATCGAGACACATCTGCTCTTCGGCGTCCCCTACGACCGCATCGACGTCACCGTGCACCCCCAGTCGATCGTGCACTCCATGGTCACCTTCACCGACGGCTCCACGCTCGCCCAGGCCAGCCCCCCGGACATGCGTCTGCCCATCGCCCTGGCCCTCGGCTGGCCCGACCGCATCCCCGGCGCCGCCACCGCCTGCGATTTCACCACCGCGTCCACCTGGACCTTCGAACCCGTCGACGACGAGGTCTTCCCCGCGGTCCGTCTCGCCAGGCAAGCGGGCGAGGCGGGCGGCAGCGTCACCGCCGTCTACAACGCCGCCAACGAGGTAGCGGTACAAGCCTTCCTCGACGGCGCGATCACCTTCCCCGCGATCGTGGCCACCGTCACACGCGCCGTGGAGGCCGCCGATCGGTGGCGGGCCGAACCCGATACCCTGGACGACGTCCTCGCGGCCGACCGCTGGGCACGGGAGTACGCCGCGACCGTCATCGCGTCCTGACCCGGCGCACGACGTCGCGAGGTAAACCCGACCCCCACGGTTTTCGGCCGCCCCGGATCCGAAGGGCGAGACGTCACGGCGAAGCCGGAGTATCGCCCTTCGGATCCGGGGTTACGAGGCCGAAAACCCGCGGCGCCAGCCGCCGATAAACACAGGAGCCAGATGGTATTCGCGCTGGGGTTCGCACTGTTCGCCCTCGGTATCACGATCTCGATCGCGCTGCACGAGTGCGGGCACATGTGGGCCGCGCAGGCCACCGGGATGAAGGTGCGGCGGTACTTCATCGGTTTCGGGCCGAAGGTGTTCTCCTTCCGTCGTGGTGAGACCGAGTACGGGCTCAAGGCGTTGCCGCTGGGTGGTTTCTGCGATATCGCGGGCATGACCGCGCTCGACGAGCTCGAGGCCGAGGAGGTCGAGCGGGCGATGTATCGCCAGTCGACCTGGAAGCGCCTGGTGGTGATGTTCGGCGGTATCGCGATGAACTTCCTGCTGGGTTTCGTGCTGCTGGTGGTGTTGGCGGTGGGCTGGGGTCTGCCGCAGCTCGAGCAGCCTCCGGCCACCGCGCTGGGCACCATGAGCTGTGTCGCCCAGGAGACTGCGGACAAGACGTTGGCGCCGTGTACCGGTGACGGTCCCGCCCAGCGCGCGGGTCTGCGTCGCGGTGATGTGGTGAAGTCGGTCAACGGTGTCGAGGTGAGCACCTGGGCGCAGTTCCAGGCCGAGACGCAGAAGCAGACCGGCCCGTTCACCTACACGATCGAGCGGGACGGGCAGACCCTCACCGTGCCGGTGACGCCGGAGCGGGTGCTGCGTTCGCCCAAGGAGGGTCCGGCTCGTGAGGTCGGCGCGGTGGGTGTCGGCCCCGATTACGCCTCGCCGCAGCAGTACGGTCCGCTGGCGGCGATCCCGGCGACGGTCTCGTTCACCGGTGACTTCTTCGTGGAGACGGTGAAGTCGCTGGCGAAGATGCCGCAGAAGGTGTCGGCGCTGTGGGAGGCGGTCACCGGTGGTGAGCGCGATCCGGAGACGCCGGTCAGTGTGTACGGCGCGAGCCGGATCGGTGGTGAGACCGCCGAGCGTGGCCTGTGGGGCATGTTCATCCTGGTGCTGGCCAGCCTGAACTTCTTCCTCGGCGCGTTCAACCTGCTGCCGCTGCTGCCGCTGGACGGCGGACACATCGCGGTGGTGCTCTACGAGAAGGTCCGCGACACCCTGCGTGGCTGGCGCGGTAAGGCCCCGGCCGGTCCGGTGGACTATCTCAAGTTGCTTCCCGTGACGTATGTGGCGGTGGTGATCGGTGGTGCGTTCATGGTCCTGACCTTGGCCGCCGACATCGTCAACCCCATCCGTCTGCCGTAGCCGCGGCGAACCCCTGTCGTGGCCCTCACAGGGCGCCGCCCTGGCCGACGCGACTAAGCTCGGGAGCAAGACGAGCCAGGTCGAAACCGTGAACACGCACGAAAGAAGGCAGCCGACCGTGACCAGCACCATCGGATTGGGGATGCCCGCCGCTCCCGCTGCTGTGCTCGCTCCCCGGCGCAAGACCCGCCAGCTGAAGGTGGGTTCGGTCGGTGTCGGCAGTGACTCGCCGATCTCGGTGCAGTCGATGACCACCACCAAGACCCACGACGTCAACGCGACGTTGCAGCAGATCGCGCAGTTGACCGCGTCGGGCTGTGACATCGTGCGGGTGGCGTGTCCGCGTCAGGAGGACGCCGACGCGCTGGCGACGATCGCCAGGAAGTCGCAGATCCCGGTGATCGCCGACATCCACTTCCAGCCGCGCTACATCTTCGCCGCGATCGACGCGGGTTGCGCCGCGGTGCGGGTGAACCCGGGCAACATCAAGGAGTTCGACGGGCGCGTCGGCGAGGTCGCCAAGGCGGCCGGTGCCGCGGGCATCCCGATCCGCATCGGTGTCAACGCCGGGTCGCTGGACAAGCGGATGCTGGAGAAGTACGGCAAGGCCACTCCGGAGGCGCTGGTCGAGTCGGCGCTGTGGGAGGCGAGCCTGTTCGAGGAGCACGGCTTCGGCGACATCAAGATCTCGGTCAAGCACAACGATCCGGTGATCATGGTGGAGGCCTACCGGCAGCTGGCCGCGCAGAGCGACTATCCGCTGCACCTGGGTGTCACCGAGGCGGGTCCGGCCTTCCAGGGCACGATCAAGTCCGCGGTCGCCTTCGGCGCGCTGCTCGGTGAGGGGATCGGCGACACCATCCGCGTCTCGCTCTCGGCGCCGCCCGCCGAGGAGGTCAAGGTCGGTGGGCAGATCCTGCAGTCGCTGAATCTGCGTCCGCGCAAGCTCGAGATCGTGTCGTGCCCGTCGTGTGGTCGCGCGCAGGTCGACGTGTACACCCTGGCCGACGCCGTCGCCGCCGGACTCGACGGGCTCGAGGTGCCGTTGCGGGTGGCCGTGATGGGCTGTGTGGTGAACGGTCCGGGCGAGGCCCGCGAGGCGGATCTGGGCGTGGCCTCGGGCAACGGCAAGGGGCAGATCTTCGTCAAGGGTGAGGTCATCAAGACCGTGCCCGAGGCCCAGATCGTGGAGACGCTGATCGAAGAGGCCATGCGGATCGCCGAGGAGATGGGCGAGCAGCCCGGCGGCGCGGCGGCCCCCGTGGTGACCGTCGGCTGATCCGGCACTCACGGTCGGGCCTCGGATTCGGCGGACCCGTACCACTGCGGCCGCTTTCGTGGCAGGCTGGTGCCGTGCGGAGTCTGCTGGAGCCGACGCGACGGTCCAAAACCGCCCCCGCGCGCCCGGTATCCGTCCGGGACCTGGGCGAAGTACTCCGTGTGCTCGATGCCGACCCGGTCGCCTCGTGCATGATCGCCGCCCGCGTGCAGGAGTTCGGGCTCGACGCGCGCTCGGGTTCCGGTGAGCTGTGGAGCCGCGGTGGCCCGGCCGACTCGCTGTGCTTCTCCGGCGCCAACCTCGTCCCGCTGCGTGGGGACCCGCAGGCCATCCGCGCCTTCGCCGATCGGGCGGTGCGCTGGCCGCGGGTGTGTTCCTCGGTGGTCGGCAGGCAGGAACTGACGCTGCCGCTGTGGGAACTGCTGCTACCCGCCTGGGGCCCGGCCAGGGAACTACGCGCCGAACAGCCGCTGCTCGCGTTGGCCCAGCCCGCGGTGGCCCGCGCCGACGGCCGGGTACGCCGGGTGCGGCCCGACGAGATCGACCGCTACCTGGTCGCGGCCATCGCCATGTTCATCGAAGAGGTGGGCATCGACCCGCGCGCGGGCGACGGCGGTCGGGGCTATCGCCGCCGCATCCAGAGCCTCATCGAATCAGGCAGGGCCTGGGCGCGTTTCGAGGACGGCGTGGTGGTCTACAAGGCCGAGATCGGCTCGCTGTCGCGGCGCACCGGCCAGATCCAGGGCGTGTGGGTGCATCCCGACTTCCGTGGCACCGGGGTGGGGACCGCGGGCACCGCGACGGTCGCCAATGCCGTTGTCGCGACCGGGCGTACGGCCAGCCTGTACGTCAACGACTACAACCAGATCGCCCGACGGGCCTACAGCCGTGTGGGTTTCCGGCAGATCGCCACCTTCGCCACCGTGCTCGTCGACTGAACGGCCGTGTACGGCGGTGTCTTCCGGGGTTCGCGGGGTGTTCGCCGCTACCATCGGTGCCGATGAGGACACGGATGCTCACCACGTACGCGGTGGCCGCCCTCGCGGTGGCGGCGACCGCCTGTGTCTCGGGTCAGCAGGGGCCGGTGCCCGCCGCCGACGCCTTCGCCGCTGCCTTCGCCGAGCACGATCTCGCCGCGGCCGCCGCGCTCACCACGGCTCCCGAGAAGGCCACGGCGGCACTGACTTCGGCGTGGGACGCGCTGCAGGCCGAGCGACTACGCATCCGCACCGGCGACGCGCGCGTCAGCGGTGACACCGCCACCGTCGACTACACCTACGAGTGGACCCTGCCCAAGGGCAGGCAGTGGACCTACACCGGCGAACTGCAGATGGGTCGCAGCGGTGGCCGCTGGCTGGTGCGCTGGACCGCCACCGACATCCACCCGCGCCTCGGTGACACCCAGAGCCTGGAACTGCGCACCGCGCCCGCCCCGCGCGCCCGGGTCAACGAATCGGCGGGCAGTGATGTGCTGGTGCCCGGCAAGGTGTCGCGGGTGCGCTTCGACATCGCCGAAGCGCCCGATCCCACCCAGGTCGCCGGAGCCCTGGCCGCGGCGCTGAGCCGCATCGATCCGGTGGCCTACACCCCGCAGAACATCCTGAGCGCCGCTCGCGGCGCCGAGGGCCCGTACACCGTCATCCTGCTCACCGAGTACGAGGCCGAGACCCTCGGCGGACAGCTGATCGGGTTGCCCGGTGTGACGGTGACCCAGGAGTGGGACATGGTGCCCACCGACCGCAAGTTCGCGCCCGATCTGCTCACCCAGGTGCGCAAGACGGTGATCGCCGAGGTCGACGGCAAGGCGGGCTGGAGCGTGATCACCCGCAATGCCAACGGCGCCGATCTCGGCGTGCTGCACGAGGTGGCGGCCCAGCCCGCGCCGTCCTTCGCGCTCAGCATCGACCGGTTCGTGCAGAATTCCGCCCAGCACGCCGTCGACCTGCGGACCGAGCAGACCATGATGGTGGTGCTGCGGCCCTCCACCGGCGCGATTCTCGCCGTCGCCCAGAACAAGGCCGCCGATCGCGACGGTCCGGTCGCCACCAGCGGGCAGTATCCGCCGGGCTCGATCTTCAAGACGGTGACCGCCTCGGCCGCCATGGCCAAGGGCATCGCCACCCCCGACACCGTGCTGCCCTGTCCGAGCCGCACCATCATCGGCGAGCGCACCATTCCGAACTACAACCTGTTCACCGTCGGCGACGTCCCGATGGCCACCGCCTACGAACGCTCCTGCAACACCACCTTCGCCCGGCTGGCCAGCCGCCTGGACGGCGACGACCTCACCGAGGCGGCCGCGCGGCTGGGCATCGGCCAGGACTACGCGGTGGCGGGCCTGCCGACCATGTCGGGCTCGGTGCCGCGCGCCGACGAGCTGGTGCAGCGCGCCGAGGACGGGATCGGTCAGGGCCGGGTGGTGGTGAGCCCGTTCGGGATGGCGGTGATGGCCGCGACGGTGGCGCGCGGCTCGGCGCCGGTGCCCTATCTCATCGCGGGCAGGCCCACCGAGGTCACCGGCGACCGGCCCGCCATCGCCCCGGAGGTGGTCGACGGACTGCGCGCGATGATGCGCAAGGTGGTCACCGGCGGTACGGCCGAACGGATCCGGGACCAGGGCGAGGTGTACGGCAAGACCGGTGAGGCCGAGGTCGAGGGCGGGTCGCACTCGTGGTTCGTCGGCTATCGCGGCGACATCGCCTTCGCGACACTGCTGGTCAAGGGTGGCAGCTCCGACAACGCGGTCGCGGTCACCCGCGACATGTTCGCCGCGCTGCCGCCGGGCTACTGACCCGGCAGCGCGGCGGTGATCCGCACCACCGCCAGCGAGGTGCTCTCGTTGTGGGCGGTCGCCGCGTTGTGCAGCACCTGGATTCCCGCGACGGGCTGGGGCGCGGCCTCGATGCCGGTGTCGTCGAGCAGATCGATGGCGGCGGCACCGCCGAGAATCATGCCCGCGGTGGTCAGGATCAGGGTGGAACGCCTCATGCTCGTCTCCCTCGTTCAGGGTTTCGACGGTTTTCCTCGCCGAGCGGCTATTCGAACCTAGAACGGTCTTCAGGGCGGCAACAGACGGCATGGACAAGCGACACACAATTGTTGCTCTATGTGCGGGCGTGTTCGAACGCAACCGGTACCGGACCGTGATGAAAAGGCGAATTACCGGAATACGGCGTGTGAATCCGCAGTTCAGCGGGTATGACGTGATCAGATGCGTTGCAGAGTGGCGCCCAGATGATGCTGCAGGGATTCGCCGACCGCGGCCATCCGCACGGTGTAGTCGATGGTGTCACCGGTGACATGGAAAGAACGGCCGAGCGCGGTCACCGATTTCGCCGATCCGCTCAGTCCGATATTCGTCGAGTTCAATTCCAGACGAATTCCGTCGACCGTTTCGGTGATGGTGCCCTCGCAGATCTCGGTGATCCCGGTGGGGTGCGCGAGGATGAGTTCGGCCCGTCCCGGCGCGGGGCAGCGCAGGTAGCCGGTCTCGGCGTGCAGCGGCCTGCCGTCGTCGGCGGCCCTGGTCCGCTGACGGTAGGTGAGGAACGGTTTGCCGATGTGCCCGAAGGCCACTTCCTCGAGATAGTCGAACGACTCGATCGTCGGATACTCGCCGTGGCCGCGGCCGCGCCAGGTGCCCAGCAGTGGAGCCAGCGCGGCGACAGCGGGATGCGGAGCGACGGACGCGGAGGGTTCGACCACGGCCGACAGCCTAGACCCGCACGCGCACAGGCGCCTCACGCCCACGCCGGGACGCCGCTCAGGCTAAGGTCAGCCACGCCTGAACGCCGTCCGGCGGAGGTCGAAAGGATAGAACGTGAACGGACATGTGAGGGGCGCCCGCGGGGTGCGGTCCGGACTGGTACGTGGTGCTGTGTTCGGTGCGGTGCTCCTGGTGGCGACGGCCTGCTCGAGCTCGGAGGCCACCACCGGCGAGGTGACCGCGCTCGAGGGCAACCGCTACGGCCAGACCAACCTGGCCGCCGACAAGGACTCCTATCACGCTCAGTTCACCATTCCCGAGATGGTCGACGCCTGGGGCCTGGCCAACCGCCCCAAGGGCGCGGGCGGACACTTCTGGGTCGGTGCGGGCGGCAAGTCCTACCAGTTCCTCGGCGACGTGCACAGCTCCTCGGATCCCAAGCTGCAGAAGCTGAGCCAGGACCAGCTCGAGACCGTCGGCATTCCCGGCGCCGACGCCGACACCACCGACAAGAGCGTCGGCAAGACCACCGGCGTGGTGTTCAACCCGGCACCGATCACCTCGGATCTGTTCGTGGTGCGCGACCAGTGGGTCGACCTCGACGGCCTGCCGGTGCCGCTGACCGGTTCGGCCCGGTTCATCTTCGCCACCGACTCCGGCAAGATCTCGGCCTGGACCGAGCAGGCGCCCGACGGCGCGATCATCCGCCGCAACGGCGGCGCGAATCAGGTCTTCGACGGTTCCGCGCAGGGCATGGCGTTCTTCGGGCTGGCGCTCTCGCCCGCCGGGGACAAACTGCTGGTCGCCGACTTCGGCGCGGACCCGCAGATCCGCACCTTCGACAAGTTCTGGCAGCCGGTCGCCACCACCGGATTCGCCAACCCCTTCGCCACCGGTGACCTGATCGACCCCTCGACCCCGGAGAAGGGCAAGAAGGCCGAGCCCGGCGATCCGGCACCGTTCAACGTCACCACCCTCGGCAGCCGCGTGTTCGTCTCCTACGCGGTCACCAAGCCCGACGCGAAGGACCCCACCGCCTTCGACAAGGGCGAGGAGGACGCGCTCGACGCCGCCGCCGACAAGGCCGCCGACGGCAAGCCGGACAAGGGCAAAGTGGCCGAGTTCGACGCCGCGGGCAAGCTGGTGCGGATCATCGACGACGGCGGCAGGCTCAACGCGCCGTGGGGTGTGGCGATCGCGCCGTCGAACTTCGGCGCGTTGTCGGGCAAGTTGCTGATCGGCAACTTCGGCGGTCTGGGCCGCGTGCTCGCCTACGACGACACCACCGGCACCTTCGTCGACTACCTGCGCGACACCGAGGCGAAGCCGGTGGAGATCCCCGGTCTGTGGGCGCTGCTGTTCGGCAACGGCGAGAGCCTGGGCGACGCCAACGCCCTGTACTTCACGGCCGGTCCCGAGGACGAGAAGCAGGGTCTGTTCGGCAGTCTGCGCGTGCAGTAGCCCGCGCCCGGCGCCCGGCGGCGGTACCGGACAATCCGAATGTCCGGTATGCCAATTCTTCCGCCGGGCGCCGTCATCGGGGACAGTGGGTGGCGGGATGATTGCCGGGCGCGCGCGACCGCGTGGTGTCCGCCGCGTTCTGCCGCACGCGATGGCACCCTCACCGGGGTGTCGTGCCCGAGCCGGAGGTAGGCCAGATGAAGGTTTCGCATCCCGTGCGGCAGCGCACGGCAGGCCCGACGATGCTGCCCTGCCGTTCGGCGTTGCTCGCGGCCCTGCGCGGGCTGCCCCACGACGAGCACCCGATCCTGGACGCGGCGGGTGAGCTGGCCGTCCTGCACCAGGCGCGCGAGCGCACGCCGCTGAGCGAGGTCGCCGCGATCGATCGTCGGCGGGCCCAGTTGATGCGCGCGGTCGATCGCTGGGTGATCCTGGCCGCGCCGGTGCCCCGCGCGGGCGCCGAGGAACACTGCGAGACCCTGGGCAGCCTGGTCGACCGCCTGGCCAGGCACAGCAGCCAGACCCACATCGAGCTGGCCAGCGCGCCCGACGCGGTCTACTACGACGAGTGGGTCCGGCTCGAAGACCTCGCCGACACCTACCAGCGCCTCGTCGACGACCTCTGGGCGGGCGTGCGCAGCCTGCCGTACTGAGCGCCGGATGCCCCGGGAAATGCTGGGGTGAGCGAGGTTTCGTACGACGTATCATCTGGTGTGGGCATTCACGACGATCCGTCCGACACCGCGCCCGCGTGCGCGTGGCCCGCCGACCCGGACTCCTGCGTGTCGGCCCCCGGCCTCGAGCGCGCGACCTCGGCCGCGCTGGCACCGGTGCTGCCGATCCGCCCGCGCGGCGGCCGCGTCGACGGAATCCCGCTGTTCTGCCTGTCCGGCGAGGTCGGCCCGGCCTGGCATTTCGCGGAGCTGATCACCGTCCTCGAGCCACGCACCCCGGTCTACGGCCTGCAAACCGTGCCGAGCACCCCCGTCGCGCGCACCGTCCGCGATGCCGCGAAGGACTTTCTCGCCGAGATCCGCCGGATCGCCCCGCAGGGGCCGCTCCAGCTGCTCGGCTGGTCGGCGGGTGGTTTCGTCGCCCACGAGCTGGCCGTGGCCCTGCGTACGGCGGGCCGGGATGTCTCGGTGGTGCTGCTCGACACCGATCCCGCGGCCAGCGGTGTCCGGATACCGGCGGCCTGGTCGGCAGGGGAGTACGTGCACCGTTTCGGCGCCCTGCTCGGCGTCGACACCGGCACCACCACTCTCGACGCCACCGCGGCGGCCGCCGCCATGGCCGCGGCGCTGGCGGGCACCGTCGAACTCACCGGCGCCGATCTGGACCGGCTCGCGGACGCGAGTCACACCGCGCTACGCCGGGTCGTCGGCCATCGGCCGTCGCTACTGCCCGGTGAGCTGACCGTCTGTGTCGCCGGGCGGCATCACGACGGCACCGAGCGCCCCGATCCGGGTGCGGCTGTGCGGAACTGGCGGCCCTACGTGACCGGCACGGTGACCGGCCTCGTCCTCGACGCGACACCGGAGGAACTGATCACCCCGGAACTGTTCCCGGAGATCGCGGACGCGCTCGTGTCGGCGCGGATCAGAGGTCGGGGATCGACTTCGCGAGATCGTCGCGTGCCGTGGCGATGAGCGCCGCCGAATCACGCGGGCTCAAGGCCATCGCCCGCAGCTGATCGAAGATCACGCCGAAACGGCGGATCTCGGAATGTCCCTCGACCAGGTCGTGCACCGACATGCTCTCCACGTACACCAGTTCCGGGTCGACCGGATTGCGGAAGTCGAGCAGCGTGAACGACCCCGCCATGCCGGGGTGCGCGCCCGCGTCGAACGGCAGCACCTGCAGGATCACGTTCTTGCGCTTGGTCTCGTCGAGCAGCCGGTCGAGCTGGCCGACCATCGTCGTCGGCCCGCCGACGACCCTGCGGATGGCCGCCTCGTCCATGACGACCCACAGTTCGAGCGGGTCCTCCTTGGTCAGGTTGACCGCGCGGTCCATCCGCGCCTGCGCCCTGCTCTCCATCACCGCCGCGTCCAGGCGCGGCATGGAGGTGTCGATGACGGCGGCCGCGTAGTCGAAGGTCTGCAGCAGGCCGGGCACCGTCGAAGTCTGGTACTGCCTGGCCGACAGCGCCTCCGCCTCGAAATTGATGTAAGTGGCATAGACATCCGACAGCGCGCCCTCGTAGGCGTGTGACATCCCCGGTTTGAGTGCGTCGGAGAGCAGATTCAGCGCCTCTTCGCGGATCTTCTCGCTGACCTGGTAGAGGTCGAGCATGGCGCTGAGGGTGCGGCGCTGCGGCCTGGCCTGCGCCATTTCGATGCGGTACAACGTGGTCACGTTGATGCCGGTCCGCGCGCTGACGTCTTCCTTGCTGAGCCCGGCGCTTTCGCGTAACTCGCGCAGCATGGCGGCGAGCCTGCGTAGCCTGACGGTCAGTGTCGTGCGCTTGCCTGCCATTGGTTCCCCTTCGCCGGTGGCGCGCTTCGTGAATCGCATTATTGCGCCATGGCGCCCCGATGTCACGCGATCGGTGAACACGGCGGGCGACCCGGATTGATGGTGGTCAGCGCGTCGTGCGACACGCCGGAACCCGCTGTGGCACTGCGGATGTGACCGCCGGTTCTGTCAGGGAGGCTTTACCGCAGGAGTGACAACGCAATCTTGCGTTTCCGCTTGTGAGCGAGCATGATCCAGTTAGCCTGGTTGCGAGCAATCCGAACAGAAGACCGGGATAACCGAATCGAGAGCCAATCATGTTGGTACACAAATCTTGGGTGTCGGGTGAATTCGGGGCGTTGCGATGAGCGCGCCGGTGATGGGGGTACTTCCGACCGCGCCGCAATTGTTGTGCGCATTCCAGGGTCGGCGTTTTCAAGATCGGGAATTGTTGCGTTCGGCGCACGCGCTGGCCGAACTGCACGAGCGGCGGGCACAGGTGCGTGACGCCGCGCTGATCGCGGAAATCGATTGCCGACGAGGTGAACTCGTCGACGACATCAACGACTGGATCGTCTCGGAGATGCCGTTGCACCGCAACGGCGCCTCGCTGCACACCGAGAGCCTCGGTGCCGTCGTCGACCGGATGGCGCGCAGCTGGGTGGATGCCAACCAGGCCATCGACCTCGACGGGGCGCGCAGCGACACCACGCACAAGCACTGGTACCACCTCGCCGAACTCGTCGACGGGTACACCGACCTGGTCACCGACGTCACCGGTGGCAGGCGGCGGTTGCCCGAGCAGTAGGCCGGGTCAGTCGGGCTCCGGCGTCAGCCGGGCTTCGAAGGCGACCCGGTCGCCACGGTAGAGCGAGCGCACCCGTTCGACGGGTGCGCCGTCGGCATCGACACTGCGTCGGTGCAGCAGCAACATCGGCAGGGCGGTGGTGCAGTCGAGCAGCCCCGCCTCCCTCGGCGCGGCCAGGACGGTCTCGATGCGTTCGCGCGCACCGGCGAGTTCGATGCCGGTCGCGCGGATCGCCGCGTACAGCGAGGTCGTCGGGTCGTAACTGGCACGCAGACCGGCGAATCGGTGCAGGGGAAGGTAGGTGCTCTCCAGGCCGATGCGTTCGCCGTCGGCGAGCAGGACGCGTTCGAGGTGCATCACCTCGGCGCCGGGTGCGAGTTCGAGATCGGCCGCGGTCGCCGCGTCGGCGGCGACGTTCTCCCACGCGACCAGGATGCGTCCCGGCGTGCGACCGAGGCTGATCGCGCCCTCGGTGTAGGAGCGCAGCGACAGCGGCTGCGCGAGTTTGGGCCGCGAGACCACCGTGCCCCGGCCCTGGCGCCGGATCCTGCCCTCGACCAGCAGTTCCCGCAGGGCTTGGCGCACGGTTTCGCGCGCGACGCCGAAGCGAGTGGCCAGTTCGCGTTCGGCGGGGACCGGGTCGCCCTCGGCGAGATCGGCCAGGATGGCGTCGATCTCGGTGCGGACCAGGAACACCTTGGGGACGCGCGTGGTGTGCGGGGCTTCCATGCGACCCAGCCTACCCGGATTGGTCTATACCAAAAGTTAACCCAGCGTTCCTTCGGCCCACACCTATCGGTCTAGACCATTTGTCACCATCGGTGGCATGCGATTGGTCATCATCGGTGGCGGGATACTCGGCACCGCGCACGCCTGGGCCGCGATCACCCGCGGCCACACCGTCCTCCAGCTCGAACGCGAGCGGGAGGCGCGCGGGGCAACGGTCCGCAATTTCGGTCTGGTCTGGGTCTCCGGCCGCTCGGCGGACGAACTCCCGCTCACCCTGCGCTCGCGGGAGCTGTGGGCCGAGATCGGTGGCCGCGTCGCCGGTATCGGCTTCCGTCCGGCCGGTTCGATCACGCTGGTCCGCACCCCGGCCGAGCTCGCGGTCGCCGAAGCCGCCGCCACGGGATCGACCGCGACGGCACGGGGTTTCGAACTGCTCGAACCCGACCGGGTGCGCGCCCTCAATCCCGCGCTGCGCGGAGACTTCCTCGCCGGTCTGCACTGCTCGACCGACGCCGTCGTCGAGTCGCGCCAGGCACTGCCCGCGCTGCGCGCCCACATGGCCGCGACCGGCCGCTACACCTTCCACGAGGGCACCGAGGCGCGCTCGGTGCTCGACACCGGTTCCGGCGCGGTGGTGCTCGACGACCACGGCCGCCGCCACGAGGCCGACCTGGTCATCCACTGCCCCGGCGCCGCCCATTCCGGCCTCACCCGCGAGCTGGCCGGTGACCTCCCGGTTCGCCGGGTCCGCCTGCAGATGATGCAGACCGCCCCGCTCGGCGAACCTCTCACCACCGCGATCGCCGACGGCGACAGCTTCCGCTACTACCCGGGATTCGCCGGGCCGCAGGTGGATTCGCTGACCGCCGAGCAGTCGCAGACCGCCACCGCCGCCGCGCACAAGATGCAGCTGTTGTGCGTGCAGCGCCTGCACGGCGGTCTGACCATCGGCGACACCCACGAGTACACCGAGCCGTTCGCCTTCGACGTCGACGAGGCGCCCTACGAGCACCTCACCGAGGTCACCGAGGCGCTGCTGGGCCGCGCGCTGCCGCCGATAGTGCGGCGCTGGGCCGGTGTCTACAGCCAGAGCGTCGACCCCGGCGCCCTGGTCACCCGGGTGCGTGCCGACACCAATGTCTGGGTCGTCACCGGCCCCGGCGGCCGCGGCATGACCCTGGGCCCCGCCCTCGGCGCGCAGACCGCCGACCTGATCGGATTGTGAGGAACACCGTGCCGGACAACCGGATCCAACTGGCCGTGCTCGACATGGCGGGCACCACCGTCGCCGACGGCGGACTCGTGCTGCGCGCCTTCGAACAGGCCGCCACCGCCGCCGGGATCGAGCCCGAGGGGCCGCGCCGCGAGCGGGCCCGCCAGTACGTGCTCGACACCATGGGCCAGTCCAAGATCGCGGTCTTCCGCGCGCTACTCGGTGATGAGGACGCCGCCCAGGCCGCCAACCGCGCCTTCGAGTCCGCCTACGACGCCTCCATCGCCGATACCGCTGTCGCGCCGATTCCCGGTGCGGCCGAGGCGATCACGGCCCTGCGCCAGGCGGGCGTGCGCGTCGCGCTGACCACCGGCTTCAGCCGCGGTACCCAGGACGCGCTGCTGACGGCCCTGGGCTGGACCGACCTGGCCGACCTCACCCTCGCGCCCGCCGACGCGGGCCGTGGCCGCCCCTACCCCGACCTGGTCCTCACCGCCGCCCTGCGCCTGGGCGTCGACGCGGTCGCGAACATCGCCGTCCTCGGCGACACCACCAGCGATATCGCGACCGGGCTCGCCGCCGGCGCCGGGATCGTCGCGGGCACGTTGACCGGCGCGCACACCGAACAGCGGTTGCGCGCGGCCGGTGCCACCCACGTCATCGACTCGGTCGCCGAGTTCCCCGCGCTGATCACCTCCTGAAACTTCCTCCGCTCTCCCTCGAACCGAAAGTTGTCGTCATCGTGCGTACTTCCCTCACCGCGCGCCGTCTGTCGCGCGCCGCGCTGCTGCTGGCCGGGGTCACCGCGGTCGCGTTCACCGCGGCCTGCGGTGGCACCGGCACCGAATCCGCGGACGGCCGGACCGTCACCGTCTACTCCGCCGACGGTGTCGGTGGCTGGTACCAGAACCGCTTCGCCGAGTTCACCGCGCGCACCGGGATCGCGGTGAATCTGGTGGAGGCCGGGTCCGGCGAGGTGGTGAACCGGGTGGACAAGGAACAGTCCAACCCGCAGGCCGACGTGATCGTCACGCTGCCGCCGTTCATCCAGAAGGCCGAGCAGTCGGGCCTGCTGCAGCCCAGCGGTATCGACACCGCCGCCGTGCCCGCCACCGACAAGGACCCCGACGGCAACTACGTCACCCTGGCCAACAACTACCTGTGCTTCATCGCCAACCCCGCCGTCGATGCCCGCGCGCTGACCTGGGACGACCTGCTGAAGCCGGAGTACAAGGGCAAGCTGCAGTACTCCACGCCCGGCCAGGCTGGTGACGGCACCGCGGTGCTGGTGCTGCTGCAGCAGCTGCGCGGCAAGCAGGGCGCGCTCGACTATCTCGCGGCCCTGCAGTCCAACAACGTCGGCCCGTCCTCGTCCACCGGCAAACTGCAGGCCAAGGTCGACAAGGGCGAGCTGCTGATCGCCAACGGTGACGTCCAGATGAACCTCACGAATGTCCAGGAAAAGGGCTCGAAGTTCGACGTGTTCTTCCCCGCCGCCGACGGCAAGCGCTCCACCGTGCCAGTGCCGTACGTGATGGGCCTGACCAAGGGCGCCCCGCACAAGGACGACGCCACCGAGCTCATGCGCTTCCTGCTCGCCCCCGAGGCGCAGAGCAAGCTCGGCCCCGAGGCGTTCGCGGTATCGCCGCGCGCCGATGTGGCCGCGCCCGCCGAGGGTGGTCCGGCCGCCGCGCTGCGCGGTGTCGAGGTGGTCGCGGTCGATTGGGACAAGGTGCTCGCCGACCTGGACGCCGATCTCGCGGCGTACCAGAAGGCGACCGGTAGCTGAATCCGGCTGTCTCGAGGAGGAGTTGACGATGTCCGACGGTGACCTCCGTACGAAGTCCACGACCACCACCGTGGCGGCGACCGAACCGGCGATCGTGTTCGACCGGGTCGGGGTCCGCTACGGCCGGGGCCGCAAGGCCACGACCGCGCTGGCCGATTTCACCCTGCGCGTCGCCGTCGGCGAGACCGTCGCGCTGCTGGGCCCGAGCGGGTCGGGCAAGTCGACCGCGCTCAAGGCGCTGGCCGGTTTCGTCCGGCCCACCTCGGGCGCGGTGCGGCTGGCCGGGCGCGATGTCACCGCGCTCTCGCCCGCCCGGCGCGGGATCGGCGTCGTGGTGCAGTCCTATGCGCTGTTCCCGCATCTGAGCGTGCACGGCAATGTCGCCTTCGGGCTGAAGTCGCATCGGGTGCCGCGCGCGGAGATCGGCGCGCGGGTCACCGAGGCGCTGGAGATGGTCGGCATGGCGGGCTTCGCGCGACGGCTGCCGCGCGAACTGTCCGGTGGTCAACAGCAGCGGGTGGCCATCGCCCGGGCCCTGGCCATCCGGCCGCCGGTGCTGCTGCTGGACGAACCGCTGGCCGCGCTCGACGCGCAACTGCGCCACACCATGCTCGGCGAGCTCCAACAGTTGCGCCGGGCCCTGCCCGACACGGCGATGCTCTATGTCACCCACGACCAGGCCGAGGCGCTGGCCCTGGCCGACCGGATCGCGGTGATGCGCGACGCGCGTCTCGTCGACATCGACACCGCCGAAAACCTCTGGCAACGCCCACCCACCGAGTTCACCGCCGGATTCCTGGGTGGGGCGAACCTGGTGCCGTGCACCGTCAACCATGTCTCCGGGACGGCGGCGCTGGTCAGCGCCAGCGGCAACACCTTGCGCGCGCAGGTCCCGGCACCCGGGGTCGGCCGCGCCGCCTGGGCACCGGAGGACGAAGCGCTGCTGTGTATCCGGCCGCACACGGTCACCCTCGGCAAGCCCGGTGACCACGAGGCCCTGCGCGCCACCGTGCTGAACGCGGTCTGGCGCGGGGCCTCGACCCGGGTCGAACTGGCCGTCGACGGGCTGCCGGGGGACCTCGCCGCCGAAGTACCCGGCCACTACACCGCCGAACCCGGCGCGATCGTCGGTGTGCGCCTGCCGGACCCGGCGGGCGTGCTCATTCCCCGCCCGGTCGGCGACTCGGGTGATGCGGTGCGCGGGCCGGGGAGCGAGTCGTGACCGGGCCCGGAGCGACTCCGGTTCGTCCGTCGCCGTCGCCGTCGCCGTCGCCGTCGCCGTCGCCGTCGCCGTCTCAGGTGCCGGTGCCGGTGCGTGGCGTGGTCGTCGCGGTGGGTGGCGTGGAGGTTCGGGGATGAGCGTGCCGGTACTGGATCACTCTGCCCCCGAGGCGAAATCCCCAGCGGCGGCGCGAACATGGCTGCCGGTGGTGTGGACGTTGCCACCGGTGCTCGTCGTGCTCGGGATCGCGGGGTACCCGATTCTGCGGGTGCTCACCGAGTCCGTCGAGACGCCGACCGGTCGGGGGACCGAGGTGTGGACCTCGATGCTCGGCTCCGCGGCGTTCCGGGAGGCGCTGTGGCGCACCGTCTCCATCGCCGTCTGCTCGACCCTGGGCTGTCTGGTGCTCGGCACCTTCCTCGCGGTGGTGCTGGCCTTCGTGCCCTTCCCCGGATCGGGTGTAATCGGCAGGCTCGTCGACACCGTCCTGACGCTACCGTCGTTCCTGATCACCCTCGCCTTCACCTTCCTCTACGGCACGGCGGGCGCGGTGAACGCCCTGCTGGCCGAACTGACCGGCGCCACCGGGCCGGTCATCGACTTCCTCACCACCCCGCTCGGGGTGATCCTGGCCGAGATCACCTACTTCACCCCGTTCGTGGTGCGGCCGCTGCTGGCCGCGTTCGCCCAGCTGCCGCGCGAACAACTCGACGTGGCGGCCAGTCTCGGCGCGTCACCGTGGCGGGTGCTGCGCCAGGTGGTGTTGCCCGAGGCATGGCCCGCGCTGGCGGCGGGCGGCAGCCTGGTGTTGCTGTTGACGCTCAACGAGTTCGGCATCGTCCTGTTCACCGGCGCCAAGGGCGTCCTCACGCTGCCCGCCCTGATCTACACGCGCGGCATCGTCACCTTCGACCTGCCCGGCGCCGCCGTGCTGGCCTCGGTCCAGGTATTGCTCTCGCTCGGTTTGTATCTCGGCTACCGGTTCGTCTTCGCCCGGTTCACCGCCCGCCCGAAGGGGGACTGATCGTGCTCGTCTGGACGCCACGCGGAAAGGCACTGGTACTCGGTGTGTTCGGGGTGGTGGTCGCGGTGGTGTTCGTCGCCCCGATCGCCACCGTGATCGCCGCGGCACTGGCAGGCACCTGGACCGGTCCGCTGCCCTCGGACCTGGGCGTCGCCCGGCTCGGTGACGCGCTCAGCGGCGAGCAGGCCGCGAGCCTGTCGGTGAGTCTGCAGACCGCGCTGCTCGCCGGTGCGGTGTCGCTGGTCCTGGGCACCTGGGCCGCGCTGGCCTCTCGGGAGGCGCCGGGCTGGTTGCGGCGCCTCACCGACGCGGTATTCCACCTTCCGGTCGCCGTTCCGTCGGTCGCGCTGGGCCTCGGCGTCCTCATCGCCTTCAACGAGCGTCCCCTCCTGCTCGGTGGCACCAAGTGGATCGTCATCCTGGCCCACAGCGTCCTGGTCCTCGCCTACGCCTTCAGCGCCGTCTCCGCCGCCCTCGATCGCCTCGATCCCGCCTACCGCCAGGCCGCCGAATCCCTCGGCGCGGGCCCGGTCCGGGTCCTGTGTCAGATCACGCTGCCGCTGCTGCTCCCCGCGCTCGGCGCCGCCGCCGGGCTCGCCATCGCCCTGTCCATGGGCGAGCTCGGCGCCACGATCATGGTCTATCCCGCCACCTGGAAAACGCTGCCGGTCAGCATCTTCGCCCAGATCGACCGCGGCGAGGTCTTCGACGCGGCGGCCGGAACGACCGTGCTCGTCGTGGTGACCCTGGTCGTCCTGGTGGTGTTGGGCCGGGACCGGGGACGGGCGGCCCTGCGGTGAGGTGCCCCCGCCACTTCCGGGGGCATCCCGTGACTCGAGCTAGGTTGTGCCCGTGAATGCGCGCGTCATCCCCGGTCAGCTCGTCGAGGCCCCGGTGCCGGACATGACCGGCATGGACCGCCGGGCCTTCGGCGAGTTCATCGGCCCCCAGGGTGAGCTCGCCTCCTACGCCATCGGCTGGACGACCGGCGCCGACCCGCACGCCGCCCGCGTCACCGTCGGCATCGGCGCGGGCAACCCCGGCGGCGCCACTTTCCACGCCGTCGTCTTCGCCCACGAGGACTCCTACGCCTACGCCCTCGTCGACGACCCCTTCGAGAACGTCCCCGAAGGCGGCCCCGACCTGACCGCCGACCAGGCCCGCGCCCACGACGACCTCCCCTTCATCTGGTGGGTCATCGACCGCGTCGTCGAACAGGACCCTCGCGCCCGGTGGATGCGCCACTGGCTCACCCGCACCCGGTGCATCCAGACCCCCGAGGTCTTCGACCTGCGCGAGCCCGTCCTCCTCGTCGCCAACGACCACGACGGCATCTGGCAACTCATCGGCGCCACCTCCGCCGACACCGAAGGCCACATCGGCCACCTCCACCACGCCATCGACGAGGACCCCACCCTCGCCGAGGTCCTCGACCTCCCGCCGGGCTGGCACGCCACCCGCACCGCCCCGGGCCAACCGTGGCACCGGGAGAAAGTGACCGAAGAACCCGAGTCCCAAGCACTCTGAGCCTCCCCGCCCGGCTCGACACGAGCGACTACCTCGCCGGGCGACGACGAATAGCACCGCGGCGTGTGGCAATTGTCGCCCACCCCGGAGCCGGTGCGGGTCATCCCGGTGTCCGGACCGGCGAAGACCTGGGGTCTCCGTGGGTCGGCCACCGGGACCGGGATCGCGGCTGTCGCCGCCGGGACGGTGTTGTTGTGGGACTGGCGCGACCTCGGCGTGGTCGAGGAACTGCCCGCTGAGCTGCTTCCGGATCGTGTGCAGGGACACCCCGCGTGGTCGTCGGACGGTCGGTTGCTGGCGCTCACCGGCGGTGAGGAACTGGTGATCGTCGATGTGGCGCGCGGACTGCGGTATGACGCCGACGTCGATGGTGACGAGGACGGGATCATGTTCGGCGATTGGAGTATCACCCCGCGGTTCTCGCCCGACGGTCGTCGTCTCGCGGTCGGCAACAGCATGCAGGGAACGGTGTGGCTCAGCATGATCGATGTCTCGGCGGACGTCGTTCTCACCGAGCGGTACGCGCGAGGGGATGTGCCACAGCGCGACCTCAGCGAGTTGGTCGTCTCGGTGGTGTTCAGCCCGGACGGTAGCCGGTTCGCGGCGTGGGTCCGACCCGACGTCGGGCGGACCCGGGCCGATGGCTACCGCGGTGGGCTCGTGGTCAGGGAATCGGCGACGGGTGACCCGGTGTGGGATCTCCGCGTCGACAACGAGGTGACCGGCGTGCCCGGTGTGGCGCGGTCGGCGCCCTTGTGTTTCACGGCGTGTGGCACCTGGATCGCGGTCGGCCTGGATACCGGTGTGCTCTGGGTGGATGCCGGGACAGGGGTGCCCGCTGTCGAACTCACGCCGATCGGCGAGGTTCACGCGCTGGCGGGTGCCGCCCACGTCGGCGTCGTGGCGGCTACCGATCACGGTGTCCATCTGCTCTCGCCTCCTGCGCGATAGCGTCGGGTACCCCGCGACGATCCGGATCCGACGGGCAGGACATCGGGCGATACCTGTGGCCGCTCGGTGGACGATGTCGTCCGAATGTCGGGAGGGCGACACGGGGTGAGCGGGCCGGTGGTGTCGGTGGGCGGGCCTAGGGTGGGCGGATGTCGGTGCTGCCTCTGATATTCACCGCGGGCTGGGCCAGCGGGATCAACGCGTACGCGGTGGTGTTCCTGCTCGGGGTGTTCGGGCGGATCGGGTGGGCGGGGGACGTGCCGCCCGGGTTGCAGCGGACCGATGTGCTGATCGCGGCGGGGGTGTTGTTCGCCGTCGAGGCGGTGGCGGACAAGATTCCGTACCTCGATTCGTTTTGGGACGCGGTGCACACGGTGGTGCGGCCCGCGTCGGGGGCGGTGGTGGCGGCGCTCATCGCGGGGCAGGACGATTCGCTGCCGACCCTGTTCGCGGCGGCGGTGGGTGGGACGACGGCGCTGGCCAGTCATATCGTCAAGGCGGGGACGCGGATGGCGGTGAACACCTCGCCCGAACCGGTCACCAATATCGCGTTGAGCACGGTCGAGGACCTCGGCGTGGGCGGTGTGGTCACCCTGGCGGTGTTCTTCCCGGTGCTGGCGGCGGTGATCGCCGCGGTCTCGCTGGCGATCGGATTGTGGGTGGTCTATCAGTGCGCCAGCCGGATTCGGCGGTATCTGCGCAGGCGGCGGGAACGCCGGGAACGGCGGCCGGGCCCGGTCGACTCGCTCGAATAGGACCACCCCCGCCCTCACCCGGCGGGTGGATGCCGGGCGGGCGGGCCGATGGTGTGCTCGAGGCATGTTCACCGATCGACCGACGCTGGCCCAGGTCCTCACCGACGCGGGTCACCCGGAGTCCAGTGACCTGCACGCGCTGATCATCGATATCGCCGGAGCCTGCCGCGATATCGCCCGCCACGTCGCCGTCGCCCCGTTGACCGGGGTGCTCGGGGGCGCCGGTGCGGTCAATGTGCAGGGCGAACAGCAACAGCGACTCGATGTGGTCGCCAACGAGATCTTCCTGCGGGCCAACGAAGCGGGCGGACGGCTGGCGGGCATGGTGTCGGAGGAACTCGACGAGCTGTTCCCGATCCCGCGCGGAGTGCTGCGCGGACGGTATCTGCTGGCCTTCGACCCACTGGACGGGTCGTCCAATATCGCCGTGAATGTCGGCGTGGGCAGCATCTTCTCGATCCTGCCCGCACCCGGCGTCGGCGCCGCCGCCACGACCGCGGACTTCCTGCGCCCCGGCCTCGACCAGGTCGCCGCCGGATACGCCCTCTACGGGCCGTCGACCCAGCTGGTCCTCACCGTCGGCAGTGGCGTGCACGCCTTCACCCTGGACCCCGAGACCGTCGAATTCCGGCTCACCGCCCGCGATCTCCGGGTGCCCGCCACGACCGCCGAGTACGCGATCAACGCCTCCAACCACCGCTTCTGGGAGCCGCCCGTGCGCCGCTACATCGACGACTGCGTCGCCGGGGCGAGCGGGCCACGCGGGAAGGACTTCAATACCCGCTGGGTGGCGTCACTCGTGGTGGAAGCCCACCGGATCCTCACGCGCGGCGGGGTCTTCCTGTATCCGCGCGACACCAAGGACCCGGCGAAACCGGGCCGATTGCGGCTGCTCTACGAAGCCGCGCCCATCGCCCTGCTGATCGAGCGGGCCGGTGGACTGGCCTCGACCGGACACGAACGCGTTCTCGAGATCACGCCGACAGCCCTGCACCAGCGGGTACCGCTCGTCTTCGGCGCGCGTGAGGAGGTCGAGCGAGTCGAGCGCTCACACGCCGAAGAGACCCGCGCCGACGCCACGTCGGGGACACCCCGTCGCGCCCCGGTCGGTGGTTGAGGATCGGCGGGCGAGGGCCGTCGGGGAACGACACCGCACCGGTGCTGCCCGGTGCGGTGTCGACCAGGCGGTGAGCGGTGTGGTGTCGATCTGGCGGGAGTCCGGCACGGGGCGATCCAGTGGTGAGCGGTGCGGTGCCGACGTTGACCGGTGTGCCCTCGATCCGCCGCCGGGCGTGGTTTCGCTGGCGGTGCCCCCGGCGGGGGTGTCACGCCGGGGAGGACCTGGCCCGGCGTCCTGGGGAGTGGGAGATGGTCGTGTCGCGCAGGTGCCGCTCGAACCAGGTGACGAGCTCGGGGTCGTCGAGGCCGTCGGCGACGAGCTGGGCTTCCGACAAGTCGTGCGTTCGGGTGTAGCTGTTCTGCGCGGCGACGCATCGCAAGCCCGCCGCCACCGCCGCACGCACACCGTTCGCGGAGTCCTCCACGGCCACCGCCTGTTCCGGGAGCAGCCCGGTGCGCTCCAGTACGTCCTGGTAGACGGCCGGATGTGGTTTGAGCTGGGGTACTTCGGTTCCGGTGACGATCGTGTCGAACACCGCGCCGAAGGTGTGCGCCAGGAGTGGGGCGACCCAGGCGCGACTGCCGGTGGTCGCCACGTGCAGCCGGATGCCGCGCGAGCGCAGTCGGTCGATCAGTGCGACCGCGCCCGGCCTGGGCTGGATCTGCCCCTCGGACACCATGTCCCGCATGATGGCGGTCTTGCGCCGGTGCAACCGCTGGGCCAGGTCCCAGGATTCGGCGGGGGAGCGGCCGGTGTTCTCGAACCAGTGGGCGAGCCGGTGGGCGCCGCCGGTGATCGCCAGCAGCTGCCCGTAGGTGTCGACGTCCCAGCGGTCCGGGAGTCCGGCCTCGGCGAAGGCCGCGTTGAAGGCCACCCGGTGCCCGTCGCGTTCGCTGTCGACCAGCGTGCCGTCGACGTCGAAGATCACCGCCGTCAGCCGCCTCATCGCGCGCCGCCCAGGTAGGCGCGGATCCGGGCGAGCACGGCCGTCGCCGTGAAGCCGTGCCGGGCGAGTACCTCGTGTCCCGGCCCGCTGTGCCCGAACTCGTCGATCCCGATCGCCAGATCGACCAGCCCCGTCCATCCCGCCGTGCTGCCCGCCTCGATACTGATCCGCACCGCGCCCGGGTCGGGAGAGTAGCGACTGCGGTCCAGGACGGAGACCACCCGCGCCGATCGCCCCTGGGCCCGCAGACTTTCCGCGACCGCCGCCGCCAGGGCGACCTCGGACCCGGTCGCCACGATCTCGACGGTGCCGCGCGCCGTGGCCGGGGAGTGCCCGCTGACCGGTGCGGGTCGGTCGGCGGGCGGATGCGCGATCTCGGCGGCCGCACGCCCGTCGGCCGAGGCGTTCACGTCCGGTGCGCGGAGGATCGCGTCCGGTCCCAGTTGCGGCAGCGATTGACGCGACAGGATCAGCGCCGTCGGACCATCGGTGCGGGCGAGCGCCGACTCCCAGGCCAGCGCGGTCTCGGCGTCGTCGGCGGGACGCAGCACGTGGAGGCCGGGGATCAGACGCAGGGATTCCAGGTGTTCGACCGGCTGGTGCGTCGGGCCGTCCTCGCCGACGGCGACCGAATCGTGGGTGAACACATAGATCACCGGCTGACCCATCAGCGCCGACAACCGCAGCGCGGGCCGCAGATAGTCGGCGAACACCAGGAAGGTCGAGCCGAACACGCGGAACCCGCCGTGCAGGCTGATCCCGTTGAGTACCGCCGCCATCCCGAACTCTCGGACACCGAAAGCGATGGCACGGGGCGTGAAGTCGTCGCGGGTGAGCACCGGTCCGAAGGCGGTGCCGGTCGACCCCGCGAGGTCGGCCGACCCGCCCACCAGCTCGGGCAGCACCGCCGCCGCGGCGGTCAGACACGCCTGGGAGGACTGCCGGGTCGCGCGCGGAGACGCGCCCACGATCCCGGCGAGCGCGTCGTGCACGCCCTCGGGCAGGACCCCGGCCCTGGCGCGCGTGAACCGCGCCGCCGATTCCGGCGCGGCAGCACTGAATTCGAGGAACCGGTGGGTCCAGTCGGCATGGTCGTCGGCGCCCAGCGCGGCCAGCACCGCGCAGGTGGCCGCGACCGGTTCGGGCACCGTGAACGGCGGATACTCCCATCCGACAGCGGCTTTGGCACGCGCCAACTGGTCGGCCCCGAGAGGTGCACCGTGCGCCGCCGGAGTGCCTGCCACCTCCGGCGCACCGTGACCGATCACCGTGCGGATAGCCAGAAAGCTCGGTCGCGCTTCGGCTTTCGCGCGGGTCAGCGCCGCGTCGATGGCACCGATATCGGTCCCGTCGGCCACCACCTCGGTGTGCCAGCCGTAGGCGGCGAAGCGGGCGAGCTGGTCGTCACCGCAGGAACGTTCCACCGCGCCGTCGATGGTGATCTCGTTGTCGTCCCACAGCACGATCAACCGGCCCAGTCCGAGCTGTCCGGCCAGCGACGCGGCCTCGTGGCTCACCCCTTCCATCAGGCAGCCGTCGCCGACGATCGCGTAGGTGCGGTGATCGGTGATCGCCGGGAACCGTGCCTGGGTCATCCGCTCCGCCACCGCCATTCCCACGGCCATGGCCAGGCCCTGGCCCAGCGGGCCGGTGGTGCACTCGACACCGGGCGTCACCCCGAACTCCGGATGCCCCGGGGTCCGCGAATCCAGCTGCCGGAACCGGCGCAGCTCGCCGACCGGCAGGTCGTAGCCGAACAGGTGCAGCAGCGCGTAGAGCAGCGCCGACCCGTGTCCGGCCGACAGCACGAACCGGTCCCGGTCGGCCCAGTCCGGATCGGCCGGGTCGTGGCGCAGATGCCTGCTCCACAGCGTCCACGCCATCGGCGCCGCGCCCATCGGCATCCCGGGATGACCGGAGCGCGCGGCCTCCACCATGTCGGCGGCCAGGAACCGCAGCGTCTCGACGGCGAGCTGATCGGTATCGGGCCGCACCGCGGGCGGGTCGAGCGGGCGGGGGACGGAGAACGGCGACATGGGCGCTCCCTTCCGGTCGGGTCCGTCCATCGGACCGCATCCGGGCTCCCGTGAGGTCCCCCCGCCGGGTGGCCGGGCGGGTGAGATGTGCGAAATGCCGGTGGCGGCAGCGGTTTTCCGTCGTAGTCTGGGGTGATGCCGGAGGTGCCAGCGACCCCGTTGCGGCTCGTGCTCGTCGACGATCACGAGATGGTCCTGCACGGACTCGACGCGATGCTCGGCCACTTCCCCGAGCAGGTGCGCATCGTCGGACAGGCCACCACCGAACCCGCCGCGCTGCGCACCGTCGCCGAACAGCAACCCGACATCGTGCTGTGCGACGTGCGCCTGGGCAAGGCCAGCGGCCTGGACCTGTGCAGGCGGATCACCACGCAGTATCCGGGGACGAAGGTCGTGCTGCTCACCGTCTACGACGACGAGCACTACCTCTACCAGGCGCTGCGCGTCGGCGCGGCGGGCTACATCCTCAAGCGCGTCGACGGGCGCGAACTCGTCGCCCAGCTGGTGCGGGCCAGCGAGGGGGAGACCGTGGTGGACGCGGCGTTGGCGGGCCGGGTCGCGCTGGCCGCCGCCCGGCTCGACGCGGGCCAGTTCTGGTCCGGCGCCCACCTCGGACTGACCCAGCGGGAGTCCGAAGTACTCGGCCTGCTGGTGTCGGGACATTCCAATCGGGCGGTGGCGGGCAAGCTGGTGGTCAGCGAGGACACCGTGAAGACCCACCTGCGCGGCCTGTATCGCAAACTCGGGGTCTCCGACCGCAGCGGCGCGATCGCGGTGGCCCTGCGGGAGGGCCTGTTCCGGTGAACGCCGACGCGGCGGTGCCGACGGCGGCCGACCTCGCCGACACCTTCGCCGCCGACGGCGCCCTGCTCTACGCCGTCGACGGACCGGACCTCACGATCATCGACCTCTGGCCCCCGCACCCCTCGGCGGGCGCGCTGAGACTCCAGGTCGGCTTCGGGGTGACGGGGCTGGTCGCCCGCACCCGCACCCCGGTGCTGATCGAGGCCGACTCACCCCGCAACCTGTTGCACCGCAAGCTCCTGCGCCTGGAACCGGAACAGACCATCGCCCGGATGTGTCTGCCGCTCCCGGGGCTGGCCGAGGAGGTGGTGGGGGTCCTCGCCCTGCACCGCGACCCCGCCGACCCGTTCGGCCCCGACGATCTCGCCCGCGCGCGACCGTGCGCGGCGGTGCTGGGCCTGTGGTTGCACGCGCGGCGGCTCTGGCGCACCGTGAACCGGCAGCGCACCGAACGCGACCGGCTGGTCGAACAGGCCATCTCCGCCCAGGAGGCCGAGCGACGCCGCATCGCCTTCGACCTGCACGACGGCGTCACCACCACCCTGGCGTCGATGTCGTTCCATCTGTCCGCCGCCGATCTCACCGTCACCGAACTCGCCGCGCACCTGCCCGACAGCGCGGTCCCCGCCCTGCGCCGCGCCCGCGCCGAACTGGTGAGCGCCCGTGAGCTGGCCGATGTCGCCTATCACCAGACCAGGGCCGCCATCTCGGGCCTGCACAGCCTGGTCCTCGACGACCTCGGTCTGGTCGCCGCCATCGAATCCCTGGTCCGCACGGCGAGCAAGGACACCGCCACCCCACCCATCGAGTTCCTTGTCGACCCGGCCGCCACCGGCGCCGCCCTCGCCGACCACGCGGCCGCCGCCCTCTACCGGATCGCGCAGGAAGCCCTGGCCAACGCGGTCGAGCACGCGCGGGCCCGCCGGATCGTGCTGTCGCTGCGTCGCGTCGGCGACTCGGTGGTGTTCGGCTGCTCCGACGACGGCGTCGGCTTCGACCCCGCCGCGCGCCGGGCCGCCAGGGCGCACGGCGACCAGCACTTCGGACTGAGTTCGATCGCCGAGCGCTGCGCCCTCATCGAGGCGTCGCTGCGGGTGGAATCGCTGGCGGGCCGGGGCACGACCGTGCTGGTGGAACTGCCGGTGTCAGCCGGTGGCCTCGGCGGCGGTGCGGCAGTTGTCGAGCAGGACCAGCTGGGCCGCGCCGACCTCGGCCGGATCCCCCGCCCAGGTGCGCAACGCGGCACTGACCAGCGCGCGACCGAAGGAGAAGGTCACCGGCCAACGCCGATCGGGCCGCGCGTCGAGGGCGGCGAGATACTCGCAGACCCGGCCGGTGGGATGCCCACCGGACAGGAACGCGATGCCGGGAACGGCGGCGGGGACGGTGTCGAGTAGCACCGCGCAGGTGCGGGCCGCGACCTCGGCGGCGGGCGCGGGATCGGTGTCCAGGCCGGGGGTGACGAAGTTCGGTTTGAGCACCAGCCCGGCCGGGTCGACTCCGGCTTCGGCGAGTTCGGCGAACAGCGCGCCCACCGCCAGCCGGGTCGCCCGTTCGGCGTCGGCGAGCTCGTGGTCGCCCACGCACAGCACTTCCGGCTCCACGATCGGGACGATGCCGTGCTGCTGACACAGCGCCGCGTAGCGGGCCAGCGCGTGCCCGTTGGCCCGGGCCGAGGCGGGCGTGACGGTGTCGACGGTGAAGACCGCCCGCCATTTGGCGAAGGCCGCGCCGCGGGCGGCGTAGGAGGCGAGCCGCGCGCCGAGACCGTCGAGTCCCTCGGTGATCAGGGCACCGCCCTGGCCGGGCAGGGGCGTGGTGCCCGTGTCGACCTTGACGCCCGGCAGGATGCCGAGTGCGTGCGCGGCCTCGGGGAAGGGGCGCCCGTCGGCGAGGTCGTGGCCGAAGGTCTCGTCACACAGGATGATTCCGCTGATCCACCGGGCCAGCCCGTCGGCGGTCAGCAGCAGTTCGCGGTAGTCGCGCCGGGCCAGCGCGCTCGCGGGCACGCCCGCCTGTTCGAGTCGGGTGGACATGGTCCCGATCGACTCGTCGGCGGCGAGGATGCCGCGGCCCGCGCCGGTCAGCTGCTGGGCGATCTCGGCGAGGGCCGTGGTGGCGGGAATGGTCGTCATGCTGATCAGGGTGGCGGGTGGGGGTGGGCGCCGTCCTCACCCGCGCGGGCGATCCCGGGTGTGAGATGCCGCGTTGACAGCGACGGCGCCCGTCGACCAGCCTGGGGCCAGGTGCCCAGGAGAAACGAGGCGGTCATGACCACGATCGAGGACCCGCAGGACGACCTGTCGGTCACCCCACCCAAGACGTGGGCGGCCGGAGTGCCCGGCGTCGTGCACGCCCTGGACTATTCCCTCGCGCAGACCTCGCCCGCGCGCACCGCCCTGACCCTGCTCGCCATCAACCAGACCGAGGGCTTCGACTGCCCCGGCTGCGCCTGGCCCGAGCCGAAACACCGGCACAAGAACGAATACTGCGAGAACGGCGCCAAGCACATCGCCGACGAGGCCACCACCCGACGCGTCACCCGCGAGTTCTTCGCCACCCATCCCGTCGCCGACCTCGACACCAAGTCCGACTACTGGCTCAACCAGCAGGGCAGGCTGACCGAGCCGATGGTGAAACGCCCCGGCGCCACCCACTACGAGCCGCTCGGGTGGGACGACGCGCTCGACCTCGTCGCCACCGAACTGCGCGGTCTCGACTCGCCCGACCAGGCGCTGTTCTACACCTCCGGCCGCGTCGGCAACGAGGCCGCGTTCCTGCTGCAACTGTTCGCCCGTGCCTACGGCACCAACAACCTGCCCGACTGTTCGAACATGTGCCACGAGTCCAGCGGATCGGCGCTGACCGAGACGCTCGGCGTCGGCAAGGGCACCGTCTCGCTGGAGGACATCTACCAGGCCGACCTGATCTTCGTCGTCGGCCAGAACCCCGGCACCAACCATCCGCGCATGCTCACCGCCCTCGAGCAGACCAAGCGCAACGGCGGCACGATCGTCGCGGTCAACCCGCTGCCCGAGGCCGGACTGCTGCGTTTCAAGAACCCGCAGGCGCCGCGCGGGGTGATCGGGCGCGGCACCGCCATCGCCGACCAGTTCCTGCAGATCAAACCGGGCGGCGATCTCGCGCTGTTCCAGATGCTCAACCGCCTGCTGCTCGAGGCCGAGGACGCGGCGCCCGGCACCGTCCTCGACCACGCCTTCATCGACGCGCACACCAGCGGTTTCGCCGAGTTCGCCACCCACGCCCGGACCATCGACTGGGACGACGCCCTGCGCGCGACCGGACTGCGCCGCGAGGAGATCGAGCGGGTGCACCAGCGGGTGCTGGCCAGCGAGAAGGTCATCGTGTGCTGGGCGATGGGACTCACCCAGCACAAGCACGGCGTGCCCACCATCCGCGAGATCGTCGACTTCCTGCTGCTGCGTGGCAATCTCGGCCGCCCCGGCGCGGGCGTGTGCCCGGTGCGCGGTCACAGCAATGTGCAGGGCGACCGCACCATGGGCATCTGGGAACGGATGCCGCGGTGGTTCCTCGACGCGCTCGGCACCGAGTTCGACTTCACCCCGCCCTCGGCGCACGGCCTGGACTCGGTCGGCGCCATCCGCGCCATGCGCGACGGCGCCGCGCGGGTGTTCGTCGGTGTCGCGGGCAATTTCGCGCGGGCCACGCCCGACAGCGCGGTCACCGAGGCGGCGCTGCGCCGGTGCTCGCTCACCGTGCAGATCTCCACCAAACTCAACCGCTCGCACACCGTCTGCGGCGAGACCGCGCTGATCCTGCCGACATTGGGCCGCAGCGATCGCGACATCCAGGCCACCGGCGAACAGTTCGTCACCGCCGAGGACTCGATGAGCGAAGTGCACGCCTCGCGCGGCCGTCTCGACCCGGCCGCGCCGGGCCTGCTCAGCGAGGTCGCGATCATCGCCGGACTGGCCCGGCGCACCCTCGGGCCGGGCGGCACCATCCCGTGGGAGGACTTCGTCGCCGACTACGGCACCATCCGCGACCGCATCGCGCGCGTGGTGCCCGGCTTCGCCGACTTCAACGCGCGCGTGGCCCGGCCGGGCGGGCTGCGGCTGATCAATCCGGTCAACGAGGGCGTCTACCGCACCGCCACCGGCAAGGCCCGGTTCACACGCAACGACTTCACCGAACTCGCCGTGCCGCGGGGCTATCTGCTGTTGCAGTCGCTGCGCTCGCACGACCAGTGGAACACCATCCCCTACGCCGCCGACGACCGCTACCGGGGTATCCACCACGCGCGCCGAGTGGTCCTGGTCAATCCCGAGGACCTGGCCGAACGCGGCCTCGCCGACGGCGCCACCGTCGACATCGTGAGCGTCTGGCACGACGGCACCGAGCGGCGCGCCGAGGGGTTCGTCGCCGTCGGCTACCCGGCCAGCCGGGGTTCGGCGGCCGCCTACTACCCGGAGACCAACGTGCTGGTGCCCCTCGACAGCGTCGCCGACATCAGCAATACGCCCACCTCCAAGGGCATCGTCGTCCGATTGGAACCCGCCTAGCTAGACTCGCCTCATGTCCGTGCGCACCCGTCAGCCACTCGTTCCCGGCACCCAGTCGCCGATCCGGGACGTCCCGCGTTCCATCGAGCGCCCCGAATACGTGTGGAAGAAGACCGCCAACGAGGGCAGCGAACCCTGGGTGCAGACGGCCGAGACCATCGAGAAGATGCGCATCGCGGGCAAGATCGCCGCCCAGGCGCTCGACGAGGCGGGCAAGGCGGTGGCGCCCGGCGTCACCACCGACGAACTGGACCGCATCGCCCACGAGTACATGTGCGACCACGGCGCCTACCCCTCCACCCTCGGCTACAAAGGCTTCCCCAAGTCCTGCTGCACCTCGCTCAACGAGGTCATCTGCCACGGCATCCCCGACTCGACGGTGATCCAGGACGGCGACATCGTCAATATCGACGTCACCGCCTACATCCACGGCGTGCACGGCGACACCAACCGCACCTTCCTGGCCGGTGACGTCGACGAGGAGGTGCGCCTGCTGGTCGAGCGCACCGAGGAGGCCACCAACCGGGCGATCAAGGCGGTCAAGCCGGGCCGCGCGCTCAATGTGATCGGCCGGGTCATCGAGGCCTACGCCAACCGCTTCGGCTACGGCGTGGTCCGCGACTTCACCGGCCACGGTGTGGGCCCCACCTTCCACAGCGGCCTGGTGATCCTGCACTACGACCAGCCCGACATCGAGTCGGTCATCGAGCCGGGCATGACCTTCACCATCGAGCCGATGATCAACCTCGGCGGCATCGCCTACGACATCTGGGACGACGGCTGGACCGTGGTCACCAAGGACCGCAAGTGGACGGCCCAGTTCGAGCACACCCTGGTTGTCACCGAGACGGGCGCGGAAGTCCTGACCCTGCCGTGAATCGGCGCAGTCCGAGGCTCACGCCTTCGGGTCGTCACCGAGACGGGCGCGGAAATCCTCACCCTGCCGTGACCTCGGCGCTGCGCGGGGCGTTGCTGATCGCGGGGACCACCTCCGACGCGGGCAAAAGCGTGGTCGTGGCCGGGATCTGTCGGATGCTGGCGCGCCGCGGCGTGCGGGTGGCGCCGTTCAAGGCGCAGAACATGTCCAACAATTCCGTCGTCACCCTCGACGGCGGGGAGATCGGCCGGGCGCAGGCGTTGCAGGCGCGGGCGTGCGGGCTCGAGCCGAGTGTGCGGTTCAATCCGGTGCTGCTCAAACCCGGCAGTGATCGGCGTTCGCAACTGGTGGTGCGGGGCAAGGCGATCGGAACCGTCGGCGCGCGGGACTATTTCACCCGGCGGCAGCAGTTGCGCGAGGTGGTCGCCGACGAACTCGCTTCGTTGCGGGCGGAATTCGAGGTGGTGATCTGTGAGGGCGCCGGGTCACCCGCCGAGATCAACCTGCGGGCAACGGATCTGGCCAATATGGGACTCGCGCGGGCGGCGGATCTGCCCGTTCTCGTGGTCGGTGACATCGATCGCGGGGGAGTGCTCGCGCACCTGTTCGGGACGGTCGCGGTGCTGGAACCCGAAGACCAGCGGCTCATCTCCGGTTTCATCGTCAACAAGTTCCGGGGCGACGTGGCGTTGTTGCGCCCCGGCCTCGACCAGCTCGCCGCCCGCACCGGCCGCCCGATCCTGGGCGTACTGCCCTTCGCCGAAGACCTCTGGCTCGACGCCGAGGACTCCCTCGGCACCGTCGCGGGCACCCCCGTCGGCCGTCCGGGCCCGCCGCACGGCAGCGAATGGCTCACCGTCGCCGCCGTCCGCCTGCCCCGCATCTCCAACTCCACCGATATCGAGGCCCTCGCCTGCGAACCCGGCGTCGCCGTCCGCTGGGCCGACGGGCCGGACCAGCTCGCCACCGCCGACCTGGTCGTCGTGCCCGGTTCCAAGGCCACCGTCTCGGACCTGGAGTGGTTGCGCGCCAAGGGGATCGACGGTGTCCTGCGCGCCCGCGCCGCCGCCGGACGGCCCGTTCTGGGTATCTGTGGCGGCTACCAGATGCTCGGGCGACGCATCGTCGACGGCGTCGAGTACGCCGCTCCGGGCGGCACCGGGACGGACGCGGGCCGTACCTCCCAGTCGTCCGATGAGCCGTACCGTGACGGCGGCACCGCGCGGCCGTGGGTCGCGGACGGCCTCGGTCTGCTCGATCTCGATATCGAGTTCGCCGACCCCAAGATCGCCCGCCAGGTCACCGGAAACGCGGGCGAGTTCCCCGTCCACGGCTACGAGATCCACCACGGACGCGTGCGCCACACCGGCGACCCCGCCTGGCTCACCATCGACGGCGCTCCCGAAGGCAGTGTGCGCGAGGCCCTCTGGGGCACCCACGTCCACGGCCTGCTCGAATCCGACGAGTTCCGCCGCCACTGGCTCACCGAGGTCGCCGCCCGCGCGGGCCGCACCGGCTTCACCGTCGCCCCCGACACCTCCGTCGCCGCCACCCGCACCGCCCAACTCGACCTCCTCGCCGACCTCATCGAAACCCACCTCGACCTCCCCGCCCTCGACACCCTGATCACCCGAGGCGCACCCACGGACCTACCTGTCGTCCGCTCCGGCCTCGAGGAAATCCGCTAGCCACCACACCGTCCACTCGGGCCTGGAATGCCTCGGTCGTTCGTTGGATCGCCAGCGGTCCGGCCCCGGTGACCACCCAGGCCGCACCCGCGCCGCAGTGGGTGACGCCCACGATCGCGCCGACCCCCGCCCCCGTCACCACCGAGGGACGCCGACGCCGACCGGATGCGGTCCTGACGTGTCGGACCCGGCACGGCGCCGCGCGATGTGCGGCCCGTCTCTGCTCACAGCGGGTCGCGCGGGGCTGTGACAGGTCTGTCAATTCGGGGGTGCCGGGTTGGGAAACCGCAGGACACGGGCAGAAACAGACCGGCCGGGCGGAGCGGAACGAGCTGCCGTGTTCAGCGTGGCCGTGTACCGTACACCGGCATGAAATCTCGGCAGATCACGGTCGGTGACCAGGCATGGACAGTGCGGGTCGACGGCCCGTCCTCGCGGCACAACGTGCTGTTGCTCCCCGACGCGGACGACCCTGCCGACGTGTTCGACCAGGTGTGCGCGCGGCTGCACGAATCCGACCTGCAGACCGTCGTCGTGGAGTCGGTGACCGGCCTCGACCCGGCCGCCGTGCACGCCATCCTCGACGCGCTCGAACTGCCGTACGTGAACGTGGCGGGCCGCGGTGCCGGTGCCGCGCTGGCCTGGCGGGTGTGCGCGGGACGCTTCGGCCGGTTCATGAGCCTGGTCGTCGCCGACCACGGACACCCGGCGGTGGCCGACGCCGACGGCGCCGTGCCCGACGCCGCCTGTCCGCCGCTGGAGCTCCCGGTCACCATGCTGGTGACCAAGAGCCTGCCGCGCGCCACCGCCGACGCCTCCGGCCGCTTCGTCTACGGCGAGTTCCGGGTGGTCCCGCTCGAGGTCGACAATGTCGCGACCGAAGGCGCCCACGAGCTGGCCACCGAGATCGTCCTGCGCACCAGCCTCTGGTAGCGGGTCAGGACTTGCGGTAGGCGGCCAGCCAGTCGAGCCAGCTGTCGGTTTCGGCGAAGGCGTTGGCGCGCACCGCTTCCGAGGAGAGGAACACGTCGTGGCGGGCGCCGTCGATCGGGACGATCGTGGTGCGCTCGCCCAGGCAGCCCGCCCAGCGCTGGATCTGCTTGACGTCGAGCACCGCGTCGGCCACGTCCACGGCCGGGCTGTGCGCGCGGGCGAACTTGCTGATGCGCGAGCGCAGGATCAGCGCGGGCACGCCGATCGCCAGCCCCTGGTGCAGCCGGGCCTGCCCGCGCCGGATGGCCCGCAACCAGCCCAGCCGCACGGGCTCGCCCGCCAGCGGCTTCCAGTCGAGGTCGTAGCTCCACTCCCCGGCGCGGGTGTGGTGCAGGCTCTCGCCGTAGGCCGTGCTCACGCCCATCCCGGGCAGTGCCGCGAAGCCACGCACCCGGCCGACGGCATTGATGATCGGCGTGCCGACGGTGCGGTAGTAGGCCGGGCCCTGCAGATCGAACCACGGGCTGTTGAGCACCACGCCCACCACACCCGCCGCCGCGGACCCGCCCGCGGCCTCGAGCCGGTCCAGCCACAGCGGCGCGACCAGTCCACCGGTCGAGTGCGCCACGATCAGCACGTCACGGCCGGTCTCTGCGCGCGCGATGCGCAGCGCCTCGTTCAGTTCGGCGTCGTAGAGCGACAGATCGCTCACGAAGTGCGCGCTCTGCCCGGCCCGCCGGGAGCGCCCGCACTTGCGCAGGTCGAGGGCATAGAAGCGGTGGCCGCGCGCCGCGAAGTGTTCGGCCACGTGCTCCTGGAAGAAGTAGTCGGTGAAGCCGTGCAGGTAGAGCACCGTCGGCTCGGACGCGGGGGCGGGGTTCGCGGGCAGATAGCGCACGAGCGTGGCCACCACCTCGCCCTCCCCGTCGGGATCAGGTCCCAGGGGCAGCGTCCGCTGCTGATAGTCGGTGCCGAGCACGTCGGCCAGCCACTGCTCGTCGGTCCGATCGGCGGTGCCGAGGGTTTCGTTCGTCACACCGCTCAATCTATCGCGCGGTCATCGCGACGTGCAGTGTTGGTTTACGTCACATTCGGGAGGTCGGTTGCGGAACTCCGGACGGCTGAGGTGCACAATTGGCCATAGGTGAACGACGGGTAACCTACTCCCGGCGACTCACCGCGAGTCGCGTCACCCAACCGAAGCGCCCGCGCCCAAGCCGACTCACCCGCCGGTGGGTAGCTGAGAAGGACAAGGAAGTCGAAGTACCCGTGTCGAACGCTGCGAAGACTGAAAAGACCGATGTAGTTCTCATCGGCGCAGGCATCATGAGTGCCACGCTGGGCGCGCTGCTGCGGCAGCTGCAGCCCGAGTGGTCGATCTCGGTGTTCGAGCGGCTCGACGCCGCCTCCGCGGAGAGCAGCGATCCGTGGAACAACGCCGGTACCGGTCACTCGGCGCTGTGCGAGCTCAACTACAGCCCGCAGAACGCCGACGGCTCGGTCGACATCGGCAAGGCCGTCGACATCAACGAGCGCTTCCAGGTCTCGCGCCAGTTCTGGGCCTCCGGCGTCGACGCCGGTTTCCTCGGTGACCCGTCCGGGTTCATCAACCCCATCCCGCACGTCAGCTTCGTGCACGGCGCCGACAACGTCGACTACCTGCGCAAGCGCTACGAGGCGCTGGCCCCGCACCCGCTGTTCCGCGGCATGAAGTACATCGACACCCCCGACGAGTTCGCCGCGCGCCTGCCGCTGATGGCCAAGGGTCGCGACTTCGCCGACCCGATCGCGCTGAACTGGACCGACGGCGGCACCGATATCGACTTCGGCGCGCTCACCAAGCAGCTGCTCGCCTACATCGGTTACTCCGGCGGCGAGATCGCCTTCGGCACCGAGGTCCGCAACCTCGACAAGCAGTCCGACGGCTCCTGGAACGTCACCGTGCGCAACCTGCGCACCTACAAGTCGCGCGTGGTCAACGCGAAGTTCGTCTTCGTCGGCGCGGGCGGTGGCGCCCTGCCGCTGCTGCAGAAGGCGGGCATCAAGGAGGCCAAGGGCTTCGGCGGCTTCCCGATCAGCGGCCAGTTCCTGCGCTCGACCAACCCCGAGCTGATCGCCGCGCACGAGGCCAAGGTCTACGGCAAGGCCGCCGTCGGCGCGCCGCCCATGTCGGTGCCGCACCTGGACACCCGCGTGATCAACGGTCAGAAGGGCCTGCTGTTCGGCCCGTACGCCGGGTGGACCCCCAAGTTCCTCAAGGACGGCTCCAACGCCGACCTGTTCAAGTCGATCAAGCCGAACAACATCGGCTCGCTGATCGGCGTCGGCCTCACCGAGATGGGCCTGACCAAGTACCTGATCACCGAGCTGCTCAAGTCGCAGAACGGCAAGGTCGGCGTGCTCGAGGAGTTCCTGCCGCGCGCCGAGGGCCGCGACTGGGAGCTGATCACCGCCGGTCAGCGCGTGCAGGTCATCCGCAAGAAGGGTGCGGGCGGTGTGCTCGAGTTCGGCACCGCGGTCATCTCCGCTCAGGACGGCACCATCGCCGGTCTGCTCGGTGCCTCGCCGGGCGCCTCGACCTGTGTCACCGCGATGCTCGACGTCATGCAGCGCTGCTTCCCGCGCGAGTACGCCGACTGGACCCCGCAGCTGAAGCAGCTGATCCCGTCGCTGGGGCAGAAGCTGTCGGAGAACCAGTCCCTGTTCCAGGAAGTCTGGGACTGGACCAACAAGTCGCTGAAGCTGGACGGCGATGTCGCGACCGCGCAGCCGGAGACCGCCCGCTTCGCCCAGGTGTGAGCCGTGGCGTCGACGGTCACGCTGCGCCACCGCTGGGCGGCCGACCTCGACGCCACCACCCTTTACGAGCTGCTGCGCCTGCGCGTGCTGGTGTTCGTCGTCGAGCAGTCCTGCGCCTACCCCGAGCTGGACGGACGTGACCTGCTCGCGTCCACCCGCCATTTCTGGCTGACGGACGACGACGCGATCATCGGCACCCTGCGCCTGCTCGAGGAGCCGACCGGCTATCGCGTCGGCCGGGTGTGCCTGGCCCCGTCCGCCCGCGGACTCGGCCACACCTCCCGGCTGATGCGGGCCGCGCTCGCCGAAACCGGCACGGCGACAGTGGTTCTGGACGCCCAATCGCATCTGGTCGACATGTACACCCGGTACGGGTTCGCCGTCGACGGCCCGGAATTCCTCGACGACGGCATCCCGCACACGCCGATGCGTCGGGGCTGATCGACCACGAGCCCCGGTGGTCGTGGGTGATGAACGGGCTGTGGGGGCGTGGTTCGCGTGTCCGCGCGGGAGCGATGCTCCGGTGGGTGTGGACGCCCGGAAGCCGCGCGCGGAAGCGGCGGGCCTAGAGTTGGGGTGTGCCTGGTTTCGCTGATGTCGCCGCTGGTCCGCACGCCGCCGCTCGAACGGTGGGTGAGGCGGGCTTCCCCTTCTCCGCGGTCGTGGGGCAGGAACAGCTGCAGCTCGCGTTGATCTTGTCGGCGGTGCACCCCGGCATCGGCGGTGTGCTGGTGCGCGGCGAGAAGGGCACCGCCAAGTCGACGGTGGTGCGCGCGCTGGCCCAGCTGCTGCCGCCCGTGGTCGACGAGACCGGGGCCAGGCCCGCGCGGCTGGTGGAGCTGCCGGTCGGCGCCACCGAGGACCGCGTGGTCGGCTCCCTGGACCTCGAGCGCGTCCTGCGCGACGGCGAACAGGCGTTCCGGCCCGGCCTGCTGGCCGCGGCCCACCACGGCGTGCTCTACGTCGACGAGGTGAACCTGCTGCACGACCACCTGGTCGACGTGCTGCTCGACGCGGCTGCCATGGGTCGGGTGCACGTGGAGCGCGACGGCGTCTCGCATTCGCATCCCGCGCGGTTCGTCCTGGTCGGCACCATGAACCCCGAAGAAGGTGAGCTGCGTCCCCAGCTGCTGGACCGCTTCGGCCTGACCGTCGACGTGGCCGCCTCCCGCGAGGTCGACACCCGCATGGCCGTGGTGCGCCGCCGTCTGGACTACGAGGCCGACCCGGCCGGGTTCGCCGCCCGTTACCTCGACGCCGATCGGGTGGTCGCCGAACGCATTCTGACCGCCCGCGACCGGCTGCCCGAGGTGGGGCTGGACAACAGCGAACTGCGCCGGATCGCGGCGCTGTGCGCGTCGTTCGACGTGGACGGTATGCGCGCCGATCTGGTCGTCGCCCGCACCGCCACCGCGCACGCCGCGTGGCAGGGCCGCGACCGGGTCACCGAGGCCGATGTCCGCGTGGCCGCCCAGCTGGCGCTGCCGCATCGGCGCCGCCGCGATCCGTTCGACGAGCCGGGGATCAGCGACGAACAGCTCGACGAGGCGATGCAGGCGGCGGCTGACGAGGTCGAACACGCCGCCACCGCCGAAGGATTCGACGAGAACGCGCTCGAGGACGCCGATCCGCAGCAGGACGGAACCGGTCCTGACGGCGAGCAGTCCGGTGAGGCCCAGGGCGACGGGCCGGACGGTTCGCAGCCGGACGGGCAGAGCCGTAACAGCGCGGCCGACGCGACTCGGCGGCCCGAAGACGGCGGACCGGCCGGTCACAGTGCCGACGACCACGGCCCCCAGGGTGGCCCGGACGACCATTTCGACGACGGCGACCCGACCGACCCTGACGACGGCGGCCCCGACGACGACGGCCCGCAGGGCGGCGGTCCCGGCGGCGGGCCGCGCGGCTCCCGGCCCGCCGCCGAAGGCACCTCGGGCACACCGGGTTCCGTGAACAAGGCCGTCCCGCGCTGGGAGGTCCCCGGTATCGGCGAGGGTGCCCCAGGCCGACGCTCGCGCGCGCAGACCCGCACCGGCCGGATGGTCCGTCCCAGCACCGACACGTCGACCGGTCTGCACCTGCTGGGCACCGTCTTCGCCGCCGCCCCACGGCAATTCGAGCGCGGCCGGTTCAGTGGTCCGCTGGCCCTGGCCGCCGAGGACCTGCGCGGCGCGTATCGCGAAGGGCGCGAAGGGAACCTGGTCGTCTTCGTGGTCGACGCGTCCGGGTCGATGGCCGCGCGCGACCGGCTCACCGCCGTCACCGGTGCCATCGTCACCCTGCTGCGTGATGCCTACCAGCGTCGCGACAAGGTCGCCGTGATCAGCGTGCGCGGCAGCGAGGCCGAACTCGTGCTGCCGCCCACCTCCTCGGTCGACATCGCGGTGCGCCGCCTGGCCGGACTGCGCACCGGCGGCAAGACCCCCCTCGCGGCCGGGCTGCTGAAGGCGCGCGAGGTGATCGCCCGCGAGCACGTCCGCGACCCGCGCCGCCGCCCGATGCTGGTGCTGCTCACCGACGGCCGCGCCACCGGCGGCACCGACCCGCTGCCCCGCGCCCGCGCCGCCGCCCGCCTGCTGGCCGGGGAGGGCCACACCGCCATGGTCATCGACTGCGAACGCGGCATGATCCGGCTCGGCCTGGCCGCCGAACTGTCCCGCGACCTGCGCGCCCGCTACCTGCGCCTGGACGAACTCACGGGCGAGACCGTCGCCGAGGTCGTCCGGGGTTCGGCGCGCGGAACCCAGTCTCGCGCGGCCTGACCGGGACCGGACCGCGAGGGGCGCCGGTGGTGCCCTGATAGAAAGAACGGCGACCGGCCCGGCCGGGTGGCCGCGAGCAGTGCGCCGAGAAGAGGAGTTCCCTGTGCCCAAAGGTGTTCCGGAGGTCGTCCCCGAGGACGGGCTGACCACCCGGCAGCGACGCAATCAGCCGGTGCTGGCGGTGCACACGGGGCCGGGCAAGGGCAAGTCCACCGCCGCCTTCGGGATGGCGCTGCGGGCCTGGAACCAGGGCTTCGACGTGGCCGTGTTCCAGTTCGTCAAGAGCGCCAAGTGGAAGGTCGGCGAGGAAGCCGCCTTCCGCACCCTCGGCACCCTGCACGAGCAGACCGGTGCGGGTGGCGCGGTCGAATGGCACAAGATGGGCGAGGGCTGGTCCTGGACCCGCAAGCACGGCACCGAGGAAGACCATGCCGCCGCCGCGCTGTCGGGCTGGCAGGAGATCGCCCGCCGCATCGCCGCCGAACAGCACCGCTTCTACGTCCTGGACGAATTCACCTACCCGCTCAAGTGGGGCTGGGTCGATGTCGACGAGGTGGTCGAGACCCTGACCAACCGCCCCGGCAACCAGCACGTGGTGATCACCGGCCGCGACGCCCCCCAGGCCCTCATCGACGCCGCCGACCTGGTCACCGAGATGACCAAGGTCAAGCACCCCATGGACGCGGGCCGCAAGGGTCAGCGCGGCATCGAATGGTGACTGCCGCCGCGGCGAGCGCACCGGCGGTGGTGATCGCCGCCCCGGCCTCCGGCAGCGGCAAGACCACCCTGGCCACCGGCCTGATCGGCGCGCTGCGGCGGGCAGGTCATCGGGTGGCGCCGTTCAAGGTCGGCCCCGACTACATCGACCCCGGCTACCACGGGCTCGCCGCGGGGCGCCCCGGCCGCAATCTCGACCCGGTGCTGGTGGGGGAGGACCGTGTGGTGCCGCTGTACCGACACGGCGCCCACGGCTGCGATATCGCCGTGGTCGAGGGCGTGATGGGCCTGTTCGACGGCCGTATCGACGAGCAGCGGGTCGAGGCCGTGGCCGAGGGGTCCACCGCGCAGGTGGCCGGTCTGCTCGGGGCCCCGGTGGCGCTGGTGGTCGACGCGCGCGGTCATTCACAGAGCCTGGCCGCGCTCCTGCACGGGTTCGCCACCTTCGACGCCTCCGTGCGGCTGGGCGGGGTGATCCTCAACCGGGTCGGCAGCGAACGGCACGAACAGGTCCTGCGGGCGGCCTGTGACCGCGTCGGCATCCCCGTTCTCGGTGCTCTGCCCCGCATGGCCGAACTTGAGGTGCCGTCGCGTCACCTCGGTCTCATTCCCGCCGTCGAACACGGTCGGGCCGCGGTCGACGCCGTCGAGGCCATGACCGAACTCGTCGCCGCCCACGTCGACCTGCACGCTGTCGTCGCCCTCGCCGGTGGCTCCGTCGACGGACCGGTCTGGGACCCGGCGGCGGAACTGGCAGCGCTCGACGCGCACCCGATCCCCACGCCGCCGCCCGTCGCGGAAGGACCCGCGCTCACCGACCCCGCGAAGCCGCTGGCGGTCGTGGCGGGCGCCCCGGCGGTCGACGAGCTCCTGTTCCCGTCGACCTCCACCATGGAGGCCCCCGTCTTCCACGAGGCGCCCAAGCCGCTGGTCGTGGTGCCCGGACATCATGCCGACGACGGCAAGGCGAAGCCGGTGATCGCCATGGCCGGTGGTCCCGCGTTCACCTTCGGCTACGCCGAGCACCGCGAACTACTGCTGGCCGCGGGCGCCGAGGTCGCCGTCTTCGATCCCTTGCACGACGAACTCCCCTCGGGCACCGCGGGGTTGGTGCTTCCCGGCGGTTTTCCCGAGGAACACGCTGGCGCCCTCTCCGCCAACGAGCGACTGCGCGCCCAGATCGCCGACGCCGCCGTCCGCGACCTGCCCATCCACGCCGAATGCGCGGGTCTGCTCTACTTGACCACCTCCCTCGACGGCCACCCCATGGCCGGAGTCCTCGACGCCACCGCCGAATTCGGCCCCCGCCTCACCCTCGGCTACCGCGACGCGGTCGCCCTGCACGACTCCGCCCTCTGGCGCGCGGGCACCCGGGTGCGCGGCCACGAATTCCACCGCACCCGCCTGGTCCGCACCGGCCCCGAACCCGCCGCCTGGGGGTGGCGTGCCCCCGGCTCGACGTCCGAAGGCGCCGTCGTACGTCAGGTCCACGCCTCCTACCTGCACACCCACCCGGCCGGAAACCCCGACGCCATCGCCCGATTCGTCGACGCCGCCCGGCGATTCGGCCGGAACTGACCGCGCCGTGGACCGGCGGGAACGGGCGGAACAGCGCGTAGTGGTCGGCCTCGGGCTGCGACCTGGCACCGAGTCGACCCGAATCCTTCGTGCGATCGACTCGGTGGCCGCTGTCGCCCGAATCGTCGGGCTGGCCACCCTCGACCGGCGCGCGGACGACACCGGAATCCGCGCCGCCGCCGACACCCTGACCGTTCCGCTGGTGACCTTCACCCCGGCCCAGCTGGCCGAGGTCGCGGTACGACATCGATCGGCGCGGACCGCGCGCGCGATCGGCGCCGACAGCGTGGCCGAGGCGGCGGCGCTGCTCGCCGGTGGCGGTGAACTCGTCCGGGAGAGAACGGTTGTCGACGGCATCGTCGTCGCCGTGGCGACCGCCCACGAGGACCGGAATTAATTCGATGGGCAGGATCGGTGCCGCCCGGTACCGTTCTGTTCAGCAGTCGACACGGCGGACCGGATTCGATCGGTTACCGATTCAGACGGGGATGTCGCAGGTTCGAATCCTGCCCGCCATCGCGAGGTGGCGGTAGCTCAGTCCGGTAGAGCGCCTTCCGGTCGGAACACACACGTCCGCCGTGCCACTGCCCCGGTAGACGAGCAGGACGGACCGGATTCGGCCGGTTATCTGGTGAAGACCTTCGGGTCGAGCGGGTTCGACTCTCGCGGCGGAAAGCGATTTCCGTTCTCGGCCGAACACACACGTCCGTCCGCTCGCTACCGCACGCATGTCCCGGTGGGTCCCGGGGCCGAGACTCACTACGCCGGTCGACGTATCGGAGGGGGAACCATGAACATTCTGTCGCGCATCTCTCGTCGCGCCACGCCGCAGACCGCACCCGCCGACCGCGGACAGGTCCTCGGCGACGCGGGCGGTTTCGTCTTCGAGATCACCCCGGAGGCGCGCGTGCGCCGGTTTTTGACGCTCGGCACGGAATCCGGGACGTACTACGTCTCCGCCGCCGCGCTGACCGCCGACAACGCCGAATTCATCCTCGACTACGCGCGCGAGCACGCCACCATCTTGGTGCGCGAGGTCGTCGAGATCTCGACCTCCGGCCGCGCGCCGCGGGCGAACCCGGCCCTGTTCGCGCTGGCCGCCGCCGCCTCGGTGGGCGACCTCGACGGACGCCGCGCCGCCCTGGCCGCCCTGCCGCTGGTCGCGCGCACCGGTACTCACCTGTTCCTGTTCGCCGGATACGCCGAGCAGTTCCGTGGCTGGGGTCGCGGCTTGCGGCGCGCGGTCGCGAACTGGTATCTCGACAAGCCGGTCGACGCCCTGGCCTTCCAGGTGGTCAAGTACCGGCAGCGGGAAGGCTGGTCGCACCGCGACCTGCTGCGGCTGGCGCACCCGGTGACCACCGAGGACGCGCGGCGCCGCCTGTTCGACTGGGTCTGCGGCCGGACCCCGGACCTGGACGGGCTCGCGCTCGTCGAAGGGTTCCAGCGTGCCCAGAACGCGCCGGTCGAGCAGGTACCCGAGTTGGTCCGCGCCTACCGGCTGAGCTGGGAGATGCTGCCGAACGCCGCGCTGAGCTCGGCGCCGGTGTGGGAGGCGTTGCTGGACAACGGACTTCCGCAGACGGCATTGCTGCGGCAGCTACCGCGCCTGACCCGGCTGGGTCTGCTCGACCCGCTCGGGCCGCGCACGGCGGAGATCTGCGCGCAGCTGACCGACCCGGACCGGCTGCGCAAGGCTCGCGTGCACCCGGTCGCGGTGCTGATCGCCCAGCGCACCTACGCCAGCGGCCGTTCGGCGCGTGGCGCGGGCACCTGGACGTCCTCGGCCCCGGTCGTGGACGCGCTCGACGCCGCGTTCTACGCCGCCTTCGACACGGTCGAACCGACCGGCCTGCGACACCTGCTCGCGCTGGACGTCTCCGGCTCGATGACCATGCCGATCTCGGGGCTGCCGCTCAGCGCGCGGGAGGCCTCGGCCGCGCTCGCGCTGGTCACCGCCCGCACCGAGCCGCGGCACCAGATCGTCGGGTTCACCTCGGCGGGCAAGGGCTGGCAGGGCGCCAAGGGGCTCACCCCGCTGGCGATCTCGCCGCGGCAGCGCCTCGACGACGCCGTGGCGACGGTCTCGGGCCTGCCGTTCGGCGGCACCGACTGCTCGCTGCCCATCCTGCACGCGCTGGACAAGGGCATCGAGGTGGACGTGTTCTCGATCTACACCGACAACGAGACGTGGGCGGGCTCGGAGCACCCGCATCAGGCGCTGGCCCGCTATCGCCGTGCGGTGAACCCGCGGGCCAAGCTGGTGGTGGTCGGGATGACGGCGACGAAGTTCAGCATCGCCGACCCGGACGACGCGGGCATGCTCGACGTCGCCGGATTCGACGCCGCCGTGCCGTCGCTGCTGGCCGACTTCGCCACGGCCGCCTAGCGATCCGGCCCGACGGTCGGGAAATCGGAGCCGCCGCGACCTCGTTGTCGCGGCGGCGCCTTTCCTCTCACACGAGAGGTACCCGGTCGTCAGGGGGCGACCGAGGACCAATCGGCGAAACCGGTGGGGTCGTGGCGGCCCATCGAGGCGTGCTCGAACAGGCCCCAGCCTTCGGCGTCGCCGCAGCGGGCGTAGCCGATGTGGTCGATCACGCCGTAGGGGGTACGGCCGATGATCGCGGGGTCGGTGAGGTCGTAGGAGCTCGACAGCGACCACTTCTCGCCCATCCAGCGGCCGTGCGTCCAGTCGGGGTCGGCGCCGTAGCCGCAGCCGACGTGCAGGGCGATGCCGGGACGCGATTCGATCTCCACCTCGAGCGGCTTGCCGTCGGGGGTGGTGAGATCCAGGCGTACGGACTTCGGGTGGCGGGTGCCGGATTCGTAGCTCCAGTGCATGCGCGGCCAGCCCAACTGTTCCTTGCGACCGTCGTTCCAGATGCGCACGGCGTTGTTGAGGGTGCGGGTGCCGTCGGGCTCCTCCTGCACGATCACCACGATCGAGAACTCGGCGAAGCGCAGCGGCGCGTACAGCCACCAGAACCCGCCCATCCCGTCGGCGGGACGGCCCGCCGGTTCGGGCTCACCCGAGGGACGGATGCCCCAGGAACGGTCCCGGCTGCCGGTCCAGACCGCCGGGTCGACGGTGTAGTCGCGCCCGTCGACGGCGAGAGTGCCCGCCCACGAACCCAACTGGGCGAAGCGCGACGCCTCGATGATCGGCCGGGTGCCCGACAGGATCAGGTGCGGCTGCTCCTGCACCGCGTCCTGCGCGCCGGTCCAGGTCAGATCGAAGTTCAGGTCCTCGTGCTCGCAGATCACCCGCAGCTGACGCAGCGGCTCGATGACCTCGATCCGGTAGCCACCCACGGCGGTGTTCAGGTCGCGCGAGGTGAGCGCGTCGGAGAAACGCACCGCGCGCTGGGTATCGCCCTGGCGTGCGGTGGCGAAGGCGTCGACCACACCCAGGTTCGGGTACACGCCGAACCCGGTGATGAGCATTGTGTCACCGGCCGGGTCGAAGGCGTTGAAGTAGTAGCGGTCGTAGAAGTTGCGGTCGCTGGTGGCCACCCGCGCCAGCGACAGCGGGGTCTGGTGGACCGGGTACTCGTCCAGGGGAACCGGCATGATCGCCATCGTCGAACTCCTCAGTCCCACTCGTAGGTGCCGTCGAGCAGCGCCTCGAGGCTCAGGCGGTGCATGACGTAGTCGTCGAGCTCGGCGGGCACGGTGTCCTCGCCGAAGTGGATCATCCGGCGCTTGATCCGGGCCATCACGATGGCGTGCCGCAGGGCCGCGTAGACGATGTGGAAATCGAGATCGCGGACGGTGTGGCCGGTCAGCTCCTCGTACTTCGCGACGACCGCGTCCTTGCGCAGGAAGTCCGGCAGGCCCGGCTGGTCGAAGCGGGTGGCGATGTCCTGGAAGAAGCGGTGGATGAAGATCACCCAGCCCAGATCCAGCTCGCGCGGGCCCAGGGTGGCCATCTCCCAGTCCAGCACCGCCGCGGGGGTGAAGCCGTCGAACAGGATGTTGCCGGGGCGCGCGTCACCCCAGTTCAGCACCTCGGGGCCGGTCTCGGCGGGCCAGTGCGCCTCGAGCCAGTCGAAGGCGCGCTCGATCAGTGGGATGCGCACGCCGTCGTCGGTCAGCGCCCACGCGTACCAGGCGCGCTGGGCCTCGAAGTGCCTGCGCAGGGCCGAACCCTCGCCGTCGAGCAGCGGGAAGCGCTCGGCGGGCTTGTCGATGGCGTGCACCTGGGCGATGGTCTCGACGGTGGCGTCGGCGATCAGCGCGCGCTCCTCGACCGTGGCGTCGAAGACCCAGCCGAAGAACACGTAGGGCGGATTGTCGGCGGCGACGCGGCCTTCGACCTTCTCCATCACGAAGAACGGGGTGCCGAAGACCGACTCGTCGAGTTCGAGCCAGCGCAGCGGCGGCACCGCGACCTCGGAGGCCTCGGCCACCCCCGACATCACCTGGTACTGCAGCGGCAGGTCGTAGGACTGGAACACCGGGAACGACCCGTCCTCGGGCGCCATCCGCGCGACGAAGGAGCCGCCGTCGGCCTCGCCACCGACGGTCCACGCGGCATCGAAGAGGATGGTGGTGCTCGACATCCCGCCGGTCGACGGCTTGCTCAGAGTGCTGACCGTCGGCGGCGCGTCCGCGCCGACCCTGCCGGACAGCCACTGCGACAACTGCTCGGCGAGCTGGTCGAGATCGCGCTCGGTGACCGTGAGCGATTGCTGCGCGGTGAGGTCCGGATCGTCGGACATATGTGAGATACCCCTGTCGGCGAGATGAAACGCGTTGCGATATCGGACTACCGGAAGACCGGCCGGAATGTAAGCCGGGCGTCGGTGAGTGGGATTCAGGGTTGACAAGGCGAAGATGGGGGATTTCCCTGAGGCGCCCCGCGGCGGCACCGATTAGCTTGGGTAACAATCGATCTCGACGGGGAGGTACCGGTTGACCACGGCGACCGCGCGGCACACGCACGACGATCTCACGGACCCACCGCCACCGGCGCCCACCTGGCATCCGGTCACGCTGATCGCGTTCCGTTTCATGGTGGCCTATCTCGGCCTGTTCTGCCTGTGGATGGCCCAGATCACCTTCGTCTTCGCCGGATGGCTGACCACCGTGCTGCCCCAGGAGGCCGTGCTGTGGCAGATCCGCGCGCTGGAACCGGTGAGCCGCTGGATCGGCGAGCACGTCTTCGGGGTCGACGCCCAGGTGGTGATGACCGGCAGCGGCGATATGGCCGCCGTCTGGATCCAGCTGGGCCTGGTCCTCGTCGCCGCGCTGGTGATCACGCTGGTCTGGTCGGTGCTGGACCGGCGCCGACGCGCCTATCCGCGCCTGGCGAGCTGGGCGCTGACCGGGCTGCGGCTGGCGGTCGGCGGGCAGATGCTGTTCTACGGTTTCGCCAAGCTGATCCCGACCCAGATGCCCGAACCCGCCCTGCTCACGCTCGTGACCCGGGTCGGTGACCTGAGCCCGATGGCCATGCTGTGGACCCAGGTCGGCTCCGCGCCCGCCTACGAGGTCGCGCTCGGCACCGCCGAGGTGCTGGCCGGGATCCTGCTGTTCTGGCCGCGCACCGCGACGCTGGGCGCCATGCTGTCGGTGATCAGCATGGCCCAGGTGTTCCTGCTGAACATGACCTTCGACGTGCCGGTGAAGATGCTGTCGGGGCATCTGCTGCTGATGAGCCTGGTGCTGCTCGCCCCGCAGGCGCGCAGGCTGGCGAATGTGCTGGTGCTGGAACGTGATTCGGCGCCGATGACCCAACCGGAGCTGTTCACCTCGCCGCGCGCGAACCGCTGGGCCACCGTGGCACAGCTCGCCGTGTGCCTGTGGATCACGATCGGGCTGGTGGTCGTCGGTATCGAGAGCTGGAACGAATACGGCGGCGGTGCGCCTAAACCCGAGCTGTACGGCATCTGGGAGGTCACCGAGTTCAGCGCGGACGGCCAGGCGCTGCCGCCGCTGACCACCGACCCCGTGCGCTGGCAGCGGCTCATCGTGGACAGCGGTGGTTCGGCGATCCAGCGCATGGACGGCGGCGTCGAGCCGGTGCTCACCGTCGTCGACCCGGCGACACACACCCTCACCGTGACACTGCCCACCGCGCAACCGGATTCGCCGCCCTACGCGGTGTTCACCGTGGACCGCCCGGCCCCCGACCAGCTGCTGCTGCGCGGTGAACTCGACGGCGCGCCGGGCTCGGCGGCGCTGACCCGCTTCGACCACGAGAGCCTGCCGCTGCGTGCCACCGGATTCCGCTGGGTGCAGAACGCGCCCTACGTCGGCGGCTGAGGCTGTCGGCGGTGATGCGGCGGGTGCGTTCGGCGCCACGCGCGCCAGGCTCTAGGCTCGGACACTGTGCCGAACACGTCTGACACCGCAGCGACCCAGCCCGCCGGGGACCCGAACTACCTGGTGGGGCTCGATCTGCGCGGGCGCAGAGTGGTCGTGGTCGGCGGCGGGACCGTCGCCCAGCGCAGGCTCGGCCTGCTGGTCGCCTCGGGCGCCGAGGTCCACGTGATCAGCCGCGCGGTCACCCCGGCGGTCGAGGGGATGGCCACGGCGGGTCAGCTCACGGTGGAGCTGCGCGCCTACGCCGACGGCGATCTGGACGGCGCCTGGTACGCGATGGCCTGCACCGACGAACCCGAGACCAATGCCGCCGTGGTCGCCGAGGCCACCGCCCGGCGGGTGTTCTGCGTGCGCGCCGACATCGCGCGCGACGGCACCGCCGTCACCCCGGCCACCGCCCGCTACGACGGCCTCACCCTCGGCGTGCTCGCCGGTGGTGCGCACCGGCGCTCGGCCGCGGTGCGCAACGGCCTGCTCGAGGCCCTGCAATCGGGTGTGGTGACCGACGATTCGGAACCGGTGACCCCGGGTGTCGCCCTGGTCGGCGGCGGACCCGGCGACCCCGACCTGATCACCGTGCGCGGCCGCAGGCTGCTGGCCCGCGCCGACCTGGTGGTCGCCGACCGGCTGGCCCCGCCGGAGCTGCTGGCCGAACTCGGCCCGCACGTCGAGGTGATCGACGCCGCCAAGATCCCCTACGGCCGGTCCATGGCGCAGGAGGCGATCAACCAGGCGCTGATCGACGGGGCGAAGGCGGGCAAGTTCGTCGTCCGGCTCAAGGGCGGCGACCCGTACGTCTTCGGCCGCGGCTACGAGGAACTGGAAGCCTGCGCCGAGGCGGGCATCCCGGTGACGGTGGTCCCCGGCATCACCAGCCCCATCTCGGTGCCCGGCGCCGCGGGCATCCCGGTGACCCATCGCGGGGTCACCCACGAGTTCGTCGTCGTCAGCGGGCACGTCGCCCCGGACCACCCGGACTCGCTGGTCGACTGGCCCGCGCTGGCCAAGCTGCGCGGCACTCTGGTGCTGATGATGGCGGTCGAGCGGATCGACAAGTTCGCCGCCGCCCTGCTCGACGGCGGTCGCCCGGCCGAGACCCCCGCCGCGATCATCCAGGAGGGCACCCTGCGCACCCAGCGCGTCGTGCGCGCCGACCTGGGCACCGTGGCCGCCGCGGTCAAGACCGAGGAGATCCGGCCGCCCGCGATCATCGTCATCGGCCCGACGGCGGGCTTCGGCCTCGACTAGCTTCCCGGGCCGCGCACCCTCGCGTTGCCGCCGCGCCAACTACACTGCCTCGCTGTGCTCGATAAACCCGCTGCGACGATGCAGTATCCGGTGACGAAGCGGGCCTTCGGCCTCGCCATCCTCGTACTGAGCGGCCTGCAGCTCATGGTCGTGCTCGACGGCACCGTCGTGATCTTCGCGCTGCCGCGCCTGCAGGAGGAGATGGGGCTGTCCAGTTCGGGCAGCGCGTGGACGGTGACCTCCTACGGCCTGACCTTCGCGGGCCTGATGCTGCTCGGCGGCCGCCTCGGCGACGCGTTCGGCCGCAAACGCATGCTCATCTACGGTGTCGGGCTGTTCACCGCCGCCTCGCTGGCCTGCGGGTTGGCCACCGGTGAGGCCATGCTGTTGATCGCGCGCGCGGTGCAGGGTGCCGGGGCCGCCGTCGCGGCGCCGACCGCCTTCGCACTTGTCGCCACGACCTTCGCGCCGGGCCCCGCACGCAACCAGGCGATCGCCATCGTCGGCTCGATGGTGGGCATCGGCTCGGTCGGCGGGCTGGTGGTCGGTGGCGCGCTCACCGAGTTCTCCTGGCGCTGGATCTTCCTGATCAATGTGCCGATCGGCGCGCTGATCGTGCTCGGCGCCGTCTACAAGCTCTCCGACACCGCCCACCACCGCACCCCGCTCGACATCAAGGGCGCGGTGCTGGGCACCCTGGCCTGCGCGACGATCGTCTTCGGCGCCACCGAGGGCCCGGCGATGGGCTGGGGCAGCCCGGTCATCCTGGGCTCGCTGATCGGCGGGTTCGCGCTGCTGATCGTGTTCGTGCTGGTCGAGCGGCGCGAGTCCGATCCGCTGCTGCCGTGGTCGCTGTTCGACACCCGCGACCGGGTCGCCACCTTCGTGCTGATCTTCCTGGCCGGTGCGGTGCTGGGCGCCATGACCTTCTTCGTCGCCCAACTGCTGCAGAACGTGCTCGGCTACAGCCCGCTGCAGGCTGGTGTCGCCTCGATCCCGTTCACCATCGGCATCGGCGCCGGTGGCGCGGTGGCTTCCAAGGCGGCGCTGATGGTCGCGCCGCGCTGGCTGCTGGCCGGGGCGGCCACGGTGCTGGCCGCCGGACTGCTGTTCGGCTCGACCCTCGACCGCGAGGTGCAGTACCTGACAACGCTGCTGCCGCTGCTGCTGGTGATCGGCTTCGGCGTGGGTGTGGCCATGGTGCTCGCGCCGCTGTGTGTGCTGGTGGGGGTGCCGCCGTCGAACATCGGCCCGCTCTCCGCGGTCGGCCAGATGTTCATGAACCTGGCCACCCCGATCGCCATCGGTCTGCTCAGCCCGATCGCGGCCTCGCGCACGCTCTCGCTCGGCGGCACCGACGGCAAGGCCGCCGACATGACCCCCAGCCAGATCGAGGCACTCAACAGCGGCTACACCCTGGTCCTGCTCGTCTGCTCCGGCCTGGCGGTCCTGGCCGCGCTGGTCGCCCTGACCCTGCGCTTCACCCCGCAGCAGCTGGTGCAGGCCCAGCACGCCCAGGAAGAGGCCCAGCGCGCCTGAGCCTCTCCACTCGGAGCTGTCCGCGCCGGGATTACAGCGCGCGGAGGATCTCGGCGGCCAGCGGTGCCGAGGACGCGGGGTTCTGGCCGGTGTAGAGATTGCCGTCGACCTCGATGTGGGGCGCCCACGGCTCGCCCGCGACGTAGTCGGCACCGAGGGCGACGAGCCGGTCCTCGAGCAGCCACCGCGCCCGGTCGGCGAAACCTGCCTGGGTCTCCTCGGCATTGCTGAACCCGGTGAGCCGACGTCCGGCGAAGGGGGAGGCCCCGCCGGTGTCGGCGGTGGCGAGCAGCGCGGCGGGCGCGTGGCAGACCACACCCAGCGGCTTGCCGGACGACAGGGTGGCGGTGAGGATCTCGGCCGAGGCCGGGTCGACGGCGAGGTCCTGCATGGGGCCGTGGCCGCCGGGATAGAAGACGGCGTCGTAGGCGGCGAGGTCGATCTCGGTGAGCGGGATCGGGTGGCGCAGCGCGGTGGCGCCGGACAGCGTCTCGGCGATCGCCGCCGCGCGCTCGGCGCCGCCGTTGGCCTCGGGCGCGAGACTGGCCTGGTCGACCGGCGGGACCACCCCGCCCGGGGTCGCCACGGTGACGGTGTGTCCCGCGCCGGTGAACGCCTCGTACGGCGCGGCGAACTCCTCGGCCCAGAACCCCGTGGGGTGCTCGGTGCCGTCGGCCAGGGTCCAGTGGTCGGCGCCGGTGAGGACGAACAGGATGTGTGCCATGGGATCGCTTCTCCATTCCACGAGTCGGGCGGTCGCTGCCGCGGTCCCCACGCTAGGGGCGGTGACATTCGCTGACCAATAGGCTCGGCGATATGAGACATAGGCCAGCCGATGGATCGATGGACCTGGTACACCTGCGGACGTTTCTGGCCGTCTACCGGACCGGGTCGCTCACGGCGGGCGCCGCGCAGGTGGGGCTGTCCCAGCCGACCGCCACCACGCAGGTGCGGGCGCTGGAGGGCCACCTGGGCAGACCGCTGTTCGAGCGGTTGCCACGCGGGGTGACGCCGACGGCGGCCGGTCACGACCTCGCGACCAGGATCGCCGCGCCGCTGGACGCGCTGGAGTCGGTCGTGGGTGGACCAGGCGTCGGGCGCGTGGCGCCGCCCGAACCGCCGGTGCTGCTCGGTGGACCCGCCGAACAGCTCGCCGCGCAGGTGCTGCCCGCGCTGGCGCCGCTGTTGGCCGAGGGTGTGCGCGTCACCGTGCGCACCGGTCTCACCGACGACCTGCTCGGCGAACTCCGCGCGGGAACGGTGGATCTGGTCGTCGCCACCACGCGCCCACGCGGCCGGACTGTGCTCGCCGAGCCGCTCGTCGACGAGGAATTCGTCCTGGTCGCCGCGCCGAGGGTGGCTGAGCGTGTCGACCTGGACCGACTGCGGTCCGACGGGCCCGAGGCACTGCGCGGGCTTCCGCTCGTCAGCTACGCCGCGGACCTGCCCATCCTGCGCCGGTACTGGCGCCATGTGTTCCAGACCCGCCTCGAAGCCACCCCGGCGCTGGTCGTCCCCGATCTGCGCGCCGTGCTGGCCGTGGTGGTCGCCGGGGCGGGCATCAGTGTGCTGCCGCGGTATCTGTGCGCGCGCGAACTCGCCGATCGGGCCGTGGTGACCTTGCTCGAGCCCGCCGACCCGCCCATCAACACCGGGTTCCTGGCCCGCCGGGTCGGCGCGCCGCCGCGTCCGCACGTCGACCTGGTGCGCGCCCGGCTGCTCGCGGCCGCCCGCGCCTGGCGCGCGGAATGAGCAGCGCGGGGCGGCGCCGACGCGCCGGTCGGAGTCTCAGAGCCGTCCGGCGACCTTGCGCGGGCTGACCCGGACGATGACGCGCTCACCGTCGTGCACCGACGCCGGATTGAACTCGCGGTAGGGCTTGCCGGTGTACTTCAGCGACATCTCGTCGGGCAGGGTCCGCTCCGGGTCGGGGGTGGTGCTGGCGGTGCCGCGGATCTCGGCGTAGAGGAACGGGCGGTCCGGCGGGTTCACCATCACGGTGATGCGCGGGTCGCGGGCGAGGTTCTTGGCCTGCTGGCGGTCGACGGTGGTGGAGAACAGCAGCTCGTCGCCGTCGCGTTTGATCCAGACCACGGTGAGGTGCGGATGCCCGTTGGCGCCCACGGTCGCGACGGTGGCGTAGACGCGTTCGTCGTCGAGATAGGTCTTCAGCTCGTCGGAGAGCACTGCGGTATCGGTCACGTCTGTGGAGAACACGTGACGATGCCCGCGCATTCCGCCCGATGGTGGGTGGTTCGGTGACCTGCGGGTCCGGTTCCGAGACAAGGGGTTTCGTGACAGGTCAGCGGGAAATCGGGCGCTGACGGTGGGAAATGGGGGTTGCCGCGACCGGGATCGGCACTGACACTGGAGCCTATGTCGTTGCCGTCGTTGGATCTGCTGGACCGCTGGACCGCCCTGGCGGGTCCCGACGCCGCGGCTCTCGGGGCCGGGATCATCGCCCGGTACGCCGAGCCGCACCGGCGCTATCACACCCGCGCGCACCTGAGCGCCGTGCTCACCGCCATCGACGAGTTGTCCGCCGCCGCGGCCGATATCGCCGCCGTGCGCTACGCCGCGTTCTTCCACGACGCGATCTACGCCGTCGACCGGGCCGACAACGAGGAGCGCAGCGCCGATTTGGGTCGCGATGTCCTCGAATCCCTGGGCGCGGCACCGGAACTGGTCGACGAGGTGGTCCGGCTGGTGGTCCTCACCCGTGGCCACGACCCCGAGGCGGGCGACACGAACGGCGCGGTGCTCTGCGACGCCGACCTCGCCGTGCTCGGCGGCACCCCCGAGGACTACACCGCCTACGCGGTGGCGATTCGCGCCGAATACGCCCACGTCCCCGACGATCTGTTCCGGGCGGGCCGGGCCGCGGTGCTGCGCAATCTGATCCGTCAGCCCCGCCTGTTCCGCACCGACCTCGCCTTCGGCCGCTACGAAGAGCGGGCCCGCGCGAACCTATCGGCCGAACTCACCGACCTCACCGCCGTCACCGGCTGAGGCTCAGTCCTTGCGGCCGGTCAGGGCGAGCGAGGCACCCAGGCCGATCATGACGAGCCCGCCCGACCCGCCGATCGCGGCGAGCCTGCGCGGCGAGCGGGCGAACCAGGTCCGCGCCGATCCGGCCGCCAGCGCCCACAGGGTGTCCAGGATCAGGCCGAAAGCGGGGATGCACAGGCCGAGGATCAGCATCTGCTGCGGCACGCTCCCGCGCGCGGGGTCGACGAACTGGGGCAGCAGCGCCGCCAGGAACACGATGGTCTTCGGATTGGCGAACCCGACGACGAATCCGTCCCGCAGCACCGCCGCCGTTCCCCGGGCACTCGGCGTGGCCTCGGCGTGGAACGAGTCCCACAGCGTCCCGCGATGCCGGATCGCCTGCACCCCGAGGTAGACCAGATAGGCCGCGCCGATCATTTTGAGCGCGGTGAAGGCCGTCGCCGAGGCCATCACCACCGCGCCGAGACCGAACGCCACGGCCACGACCTGCACATACACCCCGGCCGCGTTGCCGACCACGGTCAGCAGCGCCGAGCGGCGACCGATCGTCAGGGCCCGGCTGATGGTGAACAGCAGGCTCGGTCCGGGAGCCAGCACGATCAGGAACGCCAGACCCGCGAACGACATCAGCTGACCCCAGGACACCATGTCGCCCAAGGTATCCGCCGGTCGCCACGGTGCCAAGGGATTTCATAGGAGAACCCGGGGTCGTAGCCTGACCCCGGGCTCTGTGGTTGCCGTCCGGTGCGCACACCGCGATCGCGGGAGCGGATCATTCTGCATAACGACGCGTCGTTCCATTGGACCACCTCGCACTGGCTGCAAGGGCCGGAGTCGAACCGGCAGTTCGTCGCTGTGGGGCGTCCTTTCCTCGGGACGGTGATGGACGGCGGATACTCGTACTGGAGCGAGAGTCTGAGATTGGCACGGCTGCCTCTACCATTTGGGCCACCCCGGCCTGTGCCGGGGGCGGGACTCGAACCCGCACTGTCACCGTGTGATTCAGGCTGAACTTCAGTCTGAGCGTGTCGCGCTCGCGCGCATCCCCTGTGCTCAGCAGGGGAGTTCGTGGGTTCGGCCTCAGCCGAACAGGTAGTCGAAGACGACCTCGCCGACGCGGCGGTCGGCGATCTCGGTCCCGTTGGCCTCCTCGCGGGCGAACTGGACGGCCCGGCGCAGCTTGTCGATGCGCGCGGACAGCTCGTTGACCCGGCGGGCGGGCAGCGCGCCGGAGAACTTCACCGTGGTCCAGTAGCCGACCGCGATGTCCTCGTAGTACACCTCGACTTGCGCGGGGTGCTTGTCGGTGGCCTCGGCCTTGACGTGGTTGCGCGGCACCTTCCTGGTGCGGATGGTGCGCACGGCATCGGTGCGCCAGGTGTCGGAGGAGTCATCGAACGACCAGGTCTCCGCCGCGTCGAGCACCGGCAGCCGCTGCACGAAGGCGAGCAGGTCGGTGAGCTGCTTGTCCAGGAACAGCAGATACGACACCGGCACCGCGGTCAGCAGCGTGGTGCCGTCCACGGTGACATCGGCCTTCGCCTCACAGTTGGCCCAGTCCTTGGTCGCGGTCACGTCGAACAGGCGGGTGAGGGTGGCCGCGGTATCGCGCAGCACCTGCTCGGACTTCACCTGCACGCGGGTGGACTCCGGCGGCAGCTGCTCGCCCTCCTCGTCCTTGGGCTGATACGTGCGCGCCAGCCCCGCCAGCAGCGTGGGCTTGCCCAGCAGCGTCTGCTTGTCGGCGAGCTCGCGGGCCGCACCGCTCTTGACGCCCTTCTCGACCGCGATGATCTGGTTCAACTTCGTCATGTCACACCTCCCCGGTGCAGCGCACGGCTCGATACCGTTGTGCACGAATGGTTTTCATGCGGCGCGCAATCTGTTCCCCCTCGGCCGCGTCGGCAACTGTAGCCGACCTCGACAAGGCGCGCATCCGGATATTCCGCGCGGTGATCGGGAGTACGACTGGTTGACGCTGGTCTCGCCCGCCGATGTCGAGGGCACCCAGTTGCTGCTCGAACCCGACCAGCATCCGGCGGCCAAGGCGTACAAGCGGGCGCTGAGCGCCGACGGCATCCCGGTGATGTCGTTCGCCGTCGACGATGTCGAGGCCGAGTACCGCCGACTGCAGGAGCGCGGGGTGGTCTTCACCCAGGCGCCCCTGGTCGGCGGACCGGTCATCACCGCCGTCTGCGACGACACCGGTGGCAACCTGCTGCAACTGGTCTCGCCGGTGCCCGCGGGGACCTAGCGCGCCGGGGACATGGTGATGTTCCAGAACTCGGCGTAGCGGCCGCCGCGGGCGAGCAGGTCGTCGTGGGTGCCCTGCTCGGTGATCCGGCCGCCGTCGAGGAACACCACCTGATCGGCACGCTGGACGGTGCGCAGGCGGTGGGCCACCGTGACGACGGTGCGGCCCGCCGCGAGCTGGTCGATGCCGTGCTGAACGGCGGCCTCGGCGACCGGGTCCAGGGCCGAGGTCACCTCGTCGAGCAGGACGATGGGCGCGTCCTTCAGCAGGGCGCGGGCGATCGAGACCCGTTGGCGCTCACCGCCGGACAGCAACGCGCCGCCCTCGCCGACCTGGGCCGACCAGCCGCCGGGCAGCCGGTCGATCACCTCGTCCAGCCGCGCGGCGCGCGCGGCCGCGCGGACCTCGGCGTCGGTCGCGTCCGGGCGGCCCAGGCGCACGTTGTCCTCGATGGTGCCGTCGAGGAGATAGACGTCCTGGAAGACCAGCGCGATGCGGGCCATCAGGTCCTCGGTGCCGATCGCGCGCACATCCACCCCGCCCACGTGCACCGCGCCCGCGTCGACGTCGTGGAACCGGGCGAGCAGTTGCAGCAGGGTGCTCTTGCCCGCCCCCGACGGGCCGACCACCGCGACCCGCCCTCCGGCGGGCACCGTCAGGGACAGGTCGTCGATAACGGTGCGCTCGCCGTGCCGGAAGGTGACCGATTCGAAGCGCACATCGTGGGCGGTCGGGCGGACGGGATCGGTGGGTTCGGGCAGGGGTTCGGTGCGCAGGACCGCGTCCAGGCGGGTCAGCTCGCCGCGCGCGGACCGCAGCTGGCCGCCCATCTCGGCCAGCGACAGCAGCGGGTCGGCGCAGCGGGCCGCCAGCACGAGCACGGCCAGCACCTGCGCCGGGGCGACGCTACCGCCGAGCGCGAGATAGGTGCCCAGCGTCAGCAGCACGGTGAAACCCGCCTGCACCGCCAGCGCCAGACCCACCACGCCGGGCAGCGCGGCCAGCGTGGATCGTCGGGCCGCGCGACCGATGCCCCGCAGGGACTCGTCGAGCGCGCCGAAACGCTCGCCGGTGCGACCGGCCGCCCGCAGCACGGGCTGGGCCTGGAGATACTCGATGACGCGCGCGGTGGCCTCGTGATCACGCTCGGCCCGCTCGGCGTCGGCGGCCGCCGTGGCCGCGCCCGCCCGCAGGTAGATCAGCACCACCAGCGGCGCGGCGAGCAGGGCGGCCAGGCCCAGGCGCCAGTCGTAGGCCAGCAGCACCAGCACGATCGTCGCCGGGGTGACCGCCGCGCCGATGAACGGCGCCATCAGATGCGCGATCACGCCCATCGCGTCGAGCACGCCACGGCTGGCCGACACCGACACCTCGCCGACCCGGCTGGTGCTGTACCAGCCCAGCGGCAACCGGCCCAGATGCTCGCCGAGGCGGTGATACATCCCGTTCAGCAGCGTGGTGCCGACGCGGAATCCGGCGCGGTCGCTGAGGAATCGCAGGATCGCGTAGCCCGCGACCGCGGCGCCGAAGGCGATCAGCCACGGGCGCGCGTCGGCGGGGGTGGGGCCGAACAGCGCCGTGAGGATGGGCACCAGCAGGGCGTAGGACAGGCCCTCGACCACGGCGGTGACCGTCATCAGGGCCACCGTGCGGCGCACGGGCGGGGCGTACTCGGGGCCGAGCACACGCAACAGCATCCGGATCATCGGAAATCGACTCCTCGCGGGTCGTCGGCGGCACCGTCGGCGATCGCCGCGCGGTGGGACTGCCAGAAGGCGGCGAAACGGCCACCGGTGGTCAGCAGGTCGGTGGGGGCGCCACGTTCGACGATGACGCCGTCGTCGAGGACGAACACGGTGTCGGCGTCGGCGACGGTCTCGAGGCGGTGCGCGATGACGAGCACCGTGCGGCCGGTGAGCGAGGCCAGCGCGCGGCGCACGCCGAGTTCGGTGTGCGGGTCGGCGAAGGAGGTGGCCTCGTCGAGGACCAGCACCGGTCGGTCGGCGAGCAGTGCGCGGGCCAGCGAGATCCGTTGGGCCTCACCGCCGGACAGGCCGGTGTCGGTCCCGATCACCGCGTCGTAGCCGCGCGGCAGCTCCAGGATCCGGTCGTGGATATTGGCCAGCCGCGCCGCCCGCGCCACCTCGGCGCGGTCGGCGTGCGGGGCGGCCAGCGCGATGTTGTCCGCGATCGAGGCGCGCAGCAGCGTGGTGTCCTGGAAGACGAACGAGACCCGTTCGTAGAGGGCATCGCTGCCCAGGTTCCGCAGGTCCACCCCGCCGAGCAGCACGCTGCCGTGGGTCGGATCGAAGAATCTCGGAAGCAGTTGCACGAGCGTGGATTTGCCGCTGCCGGACGGACCGACGAGCGCGGTCACCGTGCCGGGTTCGAGCACCAGGTCGATGCCGCGCAGGACCTCGTGGTCGTCGTCGTAGCCGAAGCGCACATCGCGCAGCTCCACCCGGTGCCCCTGCGGAGCGACCGGCCGCGCGGGCTCCGGCAGCGGTGGCACGGCCAAGACCTCCTGGATCCGGGAGACCGCGCGGCGGGCGGCCCGCAGGTCGTCGAAGCCGTGGCCCAGCGCGGCCACCGGAGCGGTCAGGCCGAGCCCGAGCAGCACGAACGGCAGCAGATCCGCCGGGGGCAGCGACCCGCCGGTGATCAGGACGGCACCACCGATCAGCACCACCAGCAGCACGAACGGCGGCGACAGCGCCACCTGCATGGCCGCGGCGGGAGCGGCCAGACCGCGCACCATACGGGCGAAACTCGCGACGAATCCGTCGACCGACGTGCGGAATCGGTGATGGGCGCGCCCGGTGCCGCCGAACGCCTTGACCACCGCGATGCCCTGCACGAACTCGACCACCGCATCGGCGATGCGACCCATCGACGCGTCGAATTCCTCCTGCTCGCGCAGCCGCGCGGGGGTCATCATGAGCGGGACGAAGGCGATGGCCAGCGCGACCGGGATCAGCGTGATCAGGGTGAGCCGCCAATCGATGCCGAACAGGTAGATCAACGACACCAGCGGCACCACGAACGCCGCGACCAGCTCGCCCGGGGCGTGCGCGAGGAACGGGTGCACGGCGGCGACGTCCTCGCCGACCACCTTCGCCAGCTCACCGGTGCGTCGTCGGCCGAACCAGCCGATGGGCACCCGGCCCAGCCGCTGGGCCAGCCGCCGTCGGAACGCCAGCTGCACCCGGGTGTCGACCAGATGCCCGATCCCCGAGGACGCCGCCGTCGCGAGGAGCCGGACCAGCAGCCCGGCCGCGCCCACCGCGACGACCAGCCAGACGTGCCCGTGCTCGATCGGCCCAGGCGACAACAGGACCCGGCCCAGTTCCACCACCGCGAGCAGCGGGGCCAGGCCCGCCACCGCGCCGACGACTTGTAACAGCACCACCGCGGTGAAGCCGCCGAGATGAGGTCGCAGCAGTCCGGCCGCTGGCCCCGAGGGGTGTGTGTCGAGGGTTTGCATCGCTCTCCGCCCTTTTTCGTACGCGTACGATAACCGTAGCTCGAGTTCGGCGGACGCGGTAGCGGTGTGTTTCCGCGCGGGCTCGATCAGGAAGGATGGCCGTATGCCCGCAGAGCACTCCCGCGCCAGAGGCGGCAGGCCGCCGCGCCTGTCCGCGGCGGCGATCATCGCCGCGGCCGACCGCATCCTGGCGGCCGAGGGACCGGAGAAACTGTCCATGCGCAGGCTCGCGACCGAGCTCGACAGCGCGCCGATGGCGCTGTATCACCATGTGCGCGACAAGGATCAGCTGCTGCTGCTCGTATTGGAGAAGCACGCCGAGCAGATCTCCCGACCCGACCTGCCCATCGACCCTCGCGAGCGCCTCACCGCAGTCGCGCTGCTGCTCTACGAACTGCTCGCCGAGCGGGCCTGGATCGTCGAGGTGCTCACCAGCGGTGACCTGTTCGCCCCGGCCGCGCTGTGGTTCGTCGACGAGATGATCGGGGCGGCCGTCGCGGCGGGCTGCACCCCGGAGCAGGGCGTGGCGGTCTACCGGGCGATCTGGAGCTATATCGTCGGCAGCCTGATCATCCAGGTGAACACCGCCCGGCGCCGGGAACGCAGCGGCGCCCCGGTCTACGACGACGCGGCGGTCGCCGAACTCGCCACCGACACCTATCCGCACATCGCGGCCGTGGCCGACCGGTGGACCGAGCTGGGTGCTCGCGACACCCACCGTGCCGCGATGCCCGCCATTGTCGACGGCCTGCTGGCCGCCGCCGTGCCTAGGTGATGATGAGAAGTTCGGTGGGCGAGGCGATCTCGGTGCGCAACCCGGCCTTGTCCGCCACCCGCGCCACCGCGCGGATATCGGCGGGCTCGGCCCGGGTGAGCACCAGCGCGCGTGCCAGCAGACCCTTGTGATGCTTGTTGAAGTGACTCACCACGGTGCGCGAACCGTCGGGGTGTTCGGTGAGCACATTGGCGGTGACCGCACCCGGCACCCGGCCGAGCTGCTGGTAGGTGCCCGAGCGCAGATCGACGACGAGCTCGCCCGCGGCCTCGGCGTAGAGCGCGTCGGGCAGCACCTCGCGCCACAGCGCCGACAGCGTCGGCAGGCCGGGCAGTTTGGAGCCGCCGGAGAGGCGATAGGCCGGGATCGGATCGCTCGCGCGCACCGCGCCGAACAGCGCCGAACCGATGCCGAGGCGCGCGTGGGCCTTGGCCCGCTGCGCCCTGGTGAACGACGCGGCGTCCAGCGCGTCGTAGAGCACGCCGGTGTAGCGCTCCAGCGCGGGCCGGGTGGGGGAGACGCGCAGCGCGGCATTGCGGGCGATCTCGGCGTCGGCGCCCTTGCCCAGACCGAGCACCTTCGCCGACGCGGCCGGGTCGGCGGCGAGCTGCGTGACCTCGGTGATGAGTTTGTCGCGCACCGCGCCGAGCTGCGGCATCGCCAGATCGGCCAGGTCCAGCGGCGCGCCCGATCCGCCGTCGGATTTTGTTTCGGAGGGAGGCAGCAGCACCAGCACGAGGGTCAACGGTAATGCGCCCTCACCCGCCGCCCGGTCGCGGGTCAGCGCACAGCGTCGAGGAACTTGCGGGTGCGCTCGTTGGTGGGGGAGCCGAAGATCTGCTCGGGTGGGCCCTGCTCGACGATGCGCCCGCCGTCGAACATCAGCACCCGGTCGGAGACCTCGCGCGCGAAGCGCATCTCGTGGGTGACGATGAGCATGGTGATGTCGGTGGTCTCGGCGATGGTGCGCAGCACGTCCAGGACGTCGCCGACGAGTTCCGGGTCCAGCGCCGAGGTCACCTCGTCGAGCAGCATCACCTTGGGGTCCATCGCACAGCAGCGGGCGATGGCCACCCGCTGCTGCTGCCCGCCCGAGAGCTGGGTGGGATGGGCGTGCGCCTTGTCGGCCAGGCCGACCACCTCGAGCAGCTGCTCGGCGCGTTCGCGGGCCTCGGCCTTCGGGGTGCCCAGCACGTGGATCGGCGCCTCGGTGATGTTCTCCAGCACCGTCATGTTCGGGAACAGGTTGAACTGCTGGAACACCATGCCGATCTTGGTACGGGCCGCGCGCAGCTGTTTCTCCTTGGCGGGCACCAGCTTTCCGTGGCGCTCGGTGTGGGTGAGCGGGGCGCCGTCGACCCAGATCACGCCGTCGCTGACCTTCTCCAGCGTCATGAGCAGACGCAGGATGGTGGTCTTGCCCGAGCCCGAGGGCCCGATCAGCGTCACCTTCTCGCCGCGTCGGACTCCGAAATCGAGGTGGTCGAGCACCGTGAGGTCGCCGAAGCGTTTGACCACCTGATCGAATCGGATCATCTCGTCAGTAGTAGGCAAGTCGCTTCTCCAGTCTTCTGATCAGCACGGAGGTCGGATAGCTGGCGACCAGGAAGAACACGCCCGCCAGGGTGATCGCCTCCAGATAGGCGAAGTTGCGGGCACCGAATTGCTGTGCGGCGGTGACCAGTTCGACCACCGAGATGGCGAACAGGAACGGCGTGTCCTTGAACATCGAGACCGCGTTGGTGCCCAGCGCGGGCAGGCTCGCCCGGATCGCCTGCGGCAGCACCACCGCGCGCCAGGTGCGCAGCGGCGGCAGCGACAACGCCCTGGCCGCCTCCCACTGCCCCGGCGGCACCGACTCGATTCCGGCCCGGTACACCTCGGCCAGATAACTCGAATAGTGGATGCCCAGCACCACCACACCGATCTGCAGCGCCGAGAACTGCGTGAACAGCGTGTAGGCGAACAGCAGCTGCACCACCAGCGGGGTGAGCCGGACGAACTCGCTGACCGCGTGCACCGGCGCCGCGATCGCGCGCGGCAGCGAATGCCGGACGATGGCGATCACCAGACCCAGCGCCGCGGCCAGCGCGAACCCGAGCACGGTGGCCAGCAGGGTGATCTGGAATCCGTCCCACAGCACGGGCAGCGCCTCGCGGGCCCGCTCCCAACTCCATTGCGCGGTCACGGCGCGGCCCTCATCTCCTCGGGCGCCAGGCTCAACACCTCTTTGAGCGAGGTGCCGCGCCCGAGCCTGGTCTTGGCCCTGGTCTCCAGCAGGTTCATGCCCAGGGTGAGCGCGTAGGCGAGCACGAAGTAGATCACCAGCCCGACCCCGAAGGAGAACAGCGTCTCGCCGGTGGTGCGGCGCAGCTGGCCGATCTCGTAGGTGAGGTCGTGCAGGGTGATGTAGGAGGCCAACGCGGTGGCCTTGAGCAGGTGCACCAGCAGATTGGTCAGCGAGGGCAGCATCAGCGCCCACGCCTGCGGGAACAGCACCCGCCGCATCCGCTGCCACGGGCTGAAACTCAGCGCGACCGCGGCCTCGAACTGGGCGCGCGGCACGGCGTTGAGCGCGCCGCGCACCACCTCCGCGCCGTAGGCGCCGTAGTTCAGGCCCAGCGCCAGGATGCCGCAGAACACCGGGTCCAGCTTGAAGCCCAGCAGCGGCAGCACATAGAACAGCCAGAAGATCTGCACCAGCAGCGAGGTGCCACGGAAGAACTCGATCAGCACCCGGGCACTGCCCCGCGCGGCGAGATGGCGTACCCGCGCGGTGGTGCCCAGCGCCAGTGCCAGGACGAACGCGAGCAGCGCGCCGCCGATGGTCAGTTGCAGCGTCACCACGATGCCCTCGCCCAGGCTGGGCAGGGCGTCGCGCAGCGCGTCCAGGGTGCTCACGGGCGGATCAGATCTCGCCCTCGCACAGCTTGGCGGTCGTGTACTTCGGGTCCGGCAGTTCGCGCTCGGTGAAACCGAACTTCCCGACGATCGAGAGGTAGCGGTCCTTGTCGGCGGTGATCTTGGCCAGCTCCGTGTTGTAGGCGGCGAGCAGGTCCGGATCGCTGGTGCGGAACACCGTGCCACCCGCGCCGACCTGCGGTTTGCCGTCGATCACCGCCACGAACGAGGGCGTGACGTCGACGGCCGCGTCCGGGTTGTGGTTCTTCAACCAGTTCAGTGAGATGGCGGTGAGGGCGAACACGTCGGCGCGGCCGGAGGTGACCGCGTCCATGCCGTCCTGCGGGGTGGCGACCTGGGTGGCGCCGATGCCCAGCGCGGCGGCGTAGTCGGACTCGATCGCGCCGGTCATCGCCGCCATCTTCGCGCCGCTGGCCTGGACGGACTGCATGTCGGTGAGATTCAGCGGATTGCCGGGTTTCACCATGAGCGCGGTGGTGTACATGAATTCCGGCTCGCTGAACGCCGCCTGCTCGCAGCGTTTCGGCAGGATCGACATGCCCGCGCTCACGGCGTCGAAGCGATTGGCCTGCAGGCCGGGGATCAACGCGCCGAATTCGGTCTGTACACCGTCGACGGTCTCGATGCCGAGCGCGCCGAAGATCTCCCGGTGCAGTGCCACCGTGGCGCCGGTGAGCTGACCGTCCTCCTCGAACGAGTAGGGCGCCTCACCCGCGAAACCCACCGTGATACTGCCTTTTTCGCGGAGGTGATCGAGCAGTTGACCGGGTTCGGTGACCTCGGTCCTGGTACAGCCGACCAGGGCGGCACCCACCAGCGCGGCGCCCGCGAGCACCGCGACGCAGCGTCGGGGAAGAGAATTCGTGACGGTCATATCGGACCTCTCGCAATACTTTTGAGCGAAATATGCTTGGGCACGAACCTAAATGCCGGGTATTCCGAAAAAGAGCCGTCGTGATCGGTTTGTTATCTGCTGATTGAAACCGGTGGGGAATGGGTATTCCAGACAAGTTTCCGGCGCGGACGGGGTGTGTGGGCGGCCGGGCGGTAATCCGTTGTGAGTGCGCCGGGACCAGGGACTACGCTGTGCACCCGTGATCACCCGCCTCTCCCGACTGTTCCTGCGCACCCTGCGAGACGATCCCGCCGACGCCGAGGTGCCCAGCCACAAACTGCTCGTCCGCGCCGGATACGTCCGCCGGGTCGCCCCCGGTGTGTACTCGTGGCTGCCGCTGGGCCTGCGCACGCTGCGTCGCATCGAGGACGTGGTGCGCCAGGAGATGGACGCCACCGGCGCCCAGGAGATCTCCCTGCCCGCGCTGCTGCCGCGCGAGCCCTACGAGACCACCAACCGGTGGACCGAATACGGTGACGCCCTGTTCCGTTTGCAGGACCGCAAGGGCGGCGACTACCTGCTCGGTCCCACCCACGAGGAATTGTTCGCGCTCACCGTCAAGGGTGAGTACAACTCCTACAAGGATCTGCCGGTCACGCTCTACCAGATCCAGGCCAAGTACCGCGACGAGGAGCGTCCCCGCGCGGGCATCCTGCGCGGGCGCGAGTTCATCATGAAGGACTCCTACTCCTTCGACCTCGACGACGACGGCCTGGCCACCAGCTACGCCACCCACCGCGCCGCCTACCAGCGCATCTTCGAGCGTCTCGGCGTCGAATACGTGATCGTGGCCGCCACCTCCGGCGCCATGGGCGGCAGCGCGTCCGAGGAATTCCTCGCGCAGAGCCCCGTCGGCGAGGACACCTACGTCACCTGCCTCGAGTCCGGCTACGCCGCCAATGTCGAAGCGGTGGTCACGCCCGCGCCCGCGCCGCTGCCGATCGAGGGCAAGCCCGCCGCCGTCGAATACGACACCCCGAACACCCCCACCATCGCGACCCTGGTCGAGTGGGCCAACGAGGCGAAGGTGCTCGACCGCGCCGTCACCGCGGCCGACACCCTCAAGAACGTGATGGTCAAGCTGCGCCACCCCGACGGCAAGACCGAGATCCTGGGCATCGGCATCCCCGGTGACCGCGAGGTCGACGACAAGCGCCTCGAGGCCTCCGTCGAGCCCGCCGAGGTGGAACTGCTCACCGACGCCGACTTCGCCGCCAACCCCTTCCTGGTGAAGGGCTACATCGGCCCGAAGGCGCTGCAGGCCAACGGTGTCCGCTACCTGGTCGATCCCCGCGTGGTCGAGGGCACCGCCTGGATCACCGGCGCCGACACCCAGGGCAAGCACGTGGTCGGCCTGGTCGCCGGGCGCGACTTCACCCCCGACGGCACCATCGAGGCCGCCGAGGTCCGCGACGGCGATCCCTCGCCCGACGGCGCCGGTGCGTTGGTGGCGGCCCGTGGCATCGAGATCGGCCACATCTTCCAGCTCGGCCGCAAGTACACCGACGCCTTCGACGTCGACGTGCTCGGCGAGAACGGCAAGCCGGTGCGGCTCACCATGGGCTCCTACGGTGTCGGCGTGTCCCGCCTGGTCGCGGTGATCGCCGAACAGCAGCACGACGAGAAGGGCCTGCGCTGGCCCGCCGAGATCGCCCCGTTCGACGTGCACGTGGTGATCGCCAACAAGGACGCCGCCGCCCGCGAGGGCGCCGAGCAGGTGGTCGCGGGTCTGGACGAGCAGGGCCTCGAGGTCCTCTTCGACGACCGCACCGCCTCCCCGGGTGTGAAGTTCAAGGACGCCGAACTGCTCGGTATGCCCTGGATCCTGGTGATCGGTCGCGGCTGGGCCGACGGCACCGTCGAGCTGCGCAACCGCTTCACCGGCGAGGCCGAGGAGATCCCGGCCGGGGACGCGGTCGCCGCCGTCGTCGCCAGGATTCGCGGCTGACTCGCCCGGCCCGATCGTGTCCGCGCGATCGGGCCGGTGAAAGCCCCTGCGGCGCAATCACGCAGGGTATGGCGACGCGGGAGCCGTCGCCGGAGCGGGCTGCTAGCGTCGAGTGGGTGGAGACATTCAGCGATGCGCTGTTGTCGTTGGCGCGGGGGCACCTCGGCGGGGCGATCGAACAGTATTCGGTATTTCAGCAGCACGTCCGGCCCGGGCCGACCCGGGTCGACCACCGGTCCGGCCTGGTCTGGTTGGGTGAGCGGGAATTCACCGCGTCCGGCGAGCTCGGGACCTACGCCGAGGACCACACCTTCCAGTGGGCCTGGGCCAAACCCGCGGTGAACGGCACGCCCGGCGCGGCCGCCTCGATCCGGCTACGCGAACTGGGGCTGCGCCACGGGATTCCCGAATTCGCCACCGAACTCGTCGACCTGTCCCGATTCCCGGACCCCCAACTGGCCGCCGACCACCTGGCGATCATCGCCCTGGGTGTCCTCGGCGTACGGGGCATGACCAAGTTCAACCACGGCGGCCGCGCCTACGCCTACCTGCTCATCGACGACGAGTCCGTGCCGGTCGCCGAGCCGGACCCGGGCCTGGTGGCCGGGATCGTGCGCGGCGCCGCCCAGATGCTGCCCGGCGGCGGCGCGCGATCGGTCGTGGCGGGCTATGCCCGGCGACACCACGCGGCGCTGCGCGACACCGCCGACGGCATGGAAGTCCAACTGCCCGACGGATACCGGCTGGTCGTGCGACTGCACGGTGAGGACCTGCTCGACGTGCGGGTCGTCGACGCCGGGCGCGGCACGGTCGACCCCGCCGCGCCGTCGCCGCGCCCCGAGCGCATCCCGCCGTTCCTCCCTGACCCGCTGCTGAGCGCGCTGGCCGCACCCGCCGCGATCACCGTCGGCGGCCGCGGCTCGCTGCGGGGTGTCCCGACCGCCGCGACGGTCTCGCACCTGTGGTGGGAGCCGATGTTCGGTGATCAGGACGTGGTCGAGGTGCCCGATCGGCCGGTGGCGGTCACCGAGATCGGCGGCTACGACAACGAGGCCAGGATCTGGACGTGGGCGGGGGAGGGGTCGGGTGTCTCGGCCCTGCGCGAGTTGGCCCGCGAACACGGCGCCGCGCACCTGGCGGGCGAGCGGGTCGACCTCGGCAGCACCGTCCACCCCGACGCGGTGGTGACCGCCTTCGTCGCCGCGGCCACGCACCTGGGTGGCGCGCCCGCCTGGGCCGCGCTGCCCGACGGGTCGGGCTGGCGCTACTTCGCCATTACCGATCAAGCCGTGCGCGCCACCGGCACCGACCCGGGCGTGGCCGCGCTGGTCATCGAGACCGCCGCCGACCTGCTGCACCCGCTGACCGACCCGGACAGTCGCTACGCCACCATGCGGGCCATGGTCACCGGCTACCTCGACCGCTACCGGGTGCCCACCCTGACCTTCGGCGAGCCACAGATGCTGATCGGACAGTTCGGGCTCTACGAGCTGCGGGTGGAATTCGACTCCAGCGGCGGCGTCCTCGGCACCCGCACCGGCATGCTCGGCGAGCTCATGATCTGAGTCGGCGGAGCGGCCGGTCAACCTACGCTTACGTAGGGGAAACATGCAGGTAGCGGGACCGGTGGCGGGCGCGGCGCTGCTAAATTGGCCAGATGACGAGTTCGCCCAGCCTGCTGTTCAACCCCGCCACCTACGACCCGCAGCACTTCGACGCCGAGACCCGTCGGCTGCTGCGTGCCACCATCGAGTGGTTCGAGTCCAAGGGCAAGGCGCAGTTGCTGGCCGAGGACCGCGACGCGGTCTGGACCCAGGAGTTCCTCGACTTCGTCGCGAAGGAGAAGCTGTTCGCGACCTTCCTGACCCCGGCCGCCTACGCCGACGGCGACCCGAACAAGCGCTGGGACGCCGCCCGCAACGCCGCGCTGGCCGAGATCTTCGGCTTCTACGGCCTCGCCTACTGGTACGCCGAGCAGGTGACCATTCTCGGCCTGGGCCCGATCTGGCAGAGCGACAACGAGATCGCCAAGCGCAAGGCCGCCGCCGACCTCGACGCCGGTCAGGTCATGGCCTTCGCGCTCTCGGAGCGCGAGCACGGCGCCGACATCTACAACACCGACCTGATCCTCACTCCGAGTGAGCCGGGCAGCGCCGACGCCGAGGCCGGAATCCTGTTCCGCGCCAACGGGGAGAAGTACTACATCGGCAACGGCAATGTGGCCTCGATGGTGTCGGTGTTCTCCCGCCGCGCCGATGTCGAGGGCGCCGACGGCTACATCTGGTTCGCCGCCGACAGCCGTCACGACGACTATCACCTGATCGAGAGCGTCATCCACGGGCAGATGTACGTCAGCCACTTCCGGCTGGAGAACTACCCGGTCACCGCCGCCGACGTGCTGCACGAGGGCCCCGAGGGCTTCTCGGCCGCGCTCAACACGGTCAATGTGGGCAAGTTCAACCTCTGCCACGGCAGCATCGGCATGGTGGAGCACTCGTTCTTCGAGGCCATCACCCACGCCAACAACCGCATCCTCTACGGCAACCCGGTCACCGACTTCGGCCACGTGCGCGGCAATTTCGTCGACGCCTACGCCCGCCTGATCGCGATGAAGCTGTTCAGCGACCGCGCCGTGGACTACTTCCGCAGCGCCTCCCTGGACGACCGCCGCTACCTGCTGTTCAACCCGATGACCAAGTCCAAGGTCACCTCCGAGGGCGAGGTCGCGATGACCCTGCTGCTGGATGTGCTGGCCGCCAAGGGCTTCGAGAAGGCCACCTACTTCGCGCAGGCCTCCCGCTATATCAACCACCTGCCCCGACTCGAGGGCACGGTGCACGTGAACGTGGGCCAGATCCTGAAGTTCATGCCGAACTACCTGTTCAACCCCAAGGAATACCCGGCCATCGGCACCGACCTGGCGCCCGGCGACCAGGAGTTCTTCTGGAAGCAGGGTCCGGCGCGCGGCGCGGGCAAGGTGCAGTTCGCCGACTGGACCCCGGCCTACGAGCAGGCTTCCGACGTGCCCAACGTGGCCCGCTTCTACGAGCAGGCCCAGGCGCTGCGCACCCTGCTGCTCACCGGCGCGCCCGACGCCGCCCAGCAGAAGGACCTGGACTTCATGCTGACCATCGGTCACCTGTTCTCCACGGTGGTCTACGGCCAGCTCATCCTGGAACAGGCCGAACTCACCGGCCTGGACCGCGATGTGGTCGACCAGATCTTCGACTTCCAGATCCGCGACTTCAACACCCACGCCACCGCGCTGCTGGGCAAGCCGTCGGTCACCGAGGATCAGCGCGCCTGGGCCGTCGGTGCCCTGCGCAGCCCCGTCGCCGACACCGCGCGTTTCGACCGGGTGTGGCAGCAGGTGGTGTCCTACGACGGCGCCTACGCGATGCGGCCCTGAGGACAGTAGGCCGGGCCGCCTCCTTCTCGGCGGCCCGGCCTGTGGTTCACCGTGCGTGCCACCTCTTCGTGATGCGACGTGGTCGCGTGCGGGCGATTCGGCGCTGGACGCGGTCCTCGCGATCGGTGAGCGCAGTGCTCGCGCCGAGTCCGCGAAGCCATCGGCGCTCGGTCGGCGCGCAGCGAGTCGGCCGCGCGCGGGCCGATGACGAGGCGGCGCTCAGACTCGGCCGGGGAAGCTGACCGTCACCGGGTTCGCGCCCAGGATCGCCTGCCAGCGGGCCCGGCGGACGGCGGCCTCGGTCAGCGCCTCGGTGGCCGTGGCGCGTACCGCGTCCTCGGTAGCCTGTTCGACGACAGTCAACCAGGCTGCGGCGCAATCGGATTCGACCGCGACCGCGAGGTTGGCGGCCGGGATCGGATCGTCGACCGGGAACGGCGGCTGGTAGGCGGCGTCGGCGGCCTCGGGGCTGGTGCCGTCGGCCTCGAGCAGGTCGATGGTGGCGTCGCGGCGGGCCCGGTGCGCGGCACTGAACTCCGCGACCAGGCGAGCCCGATCGGCATTGGCGTAGGCGGCGATCACACCATAGGAGTAGACGGCGGCGTACTCGCTGTCCAGGGCGGCCTGCAGGGCTTGGCGTTGGTCGGTCATGTCAGCAGCACTCCCGCCTCGGTCGCGCACGCCGCGCTGATGGATGCCAGCAGACCCGCGCGGTATCCGGACTCGGTGCGGGCCAGCGCGGCGGCGGACTGTTGCGAACGCAGCAGCCGGTCGCGCAGCTGGGCGACGGTGCCGGGCTGCCCGGCGGCGGCCTCGACCTCGGCGGCGGGCACCGTCGCGCCGTCGGCGCCGGGCACGGTGACCGCGCCGGTGCGGCGCACGGGGGTGGTGCCGTCGCCGTAGACGCCGATCACCCGATCGATCTCGGCGCGCAGGGCGTCGGCGTGCGCGGTGCGCTCGGTCGCGACGGTGCTCAGCGCGGCGCTGGACTGCGGGGCGAGCGCGATGGCGGCCGACGCGGCCGCGGCGTCGGCGCGCGCCAGGACTTCCTGGGCGGCCAGGGGATCGGGGGCGTGCACGGTGTCGTCCTCGGCGCACGCCGCGAGCGTGGCGACCACCGGCACGGCGAGCACGCTCGCGCCCGCGAACCGGAACACGGTGCGGCGGCGCACGGCGGCCGTCACCGGAAGTCGCTGTGCGCGTAGGAGATTCGACCGGGCCGACGAGTCGAGGGGTACCGGCTGGGATTCGTGCCGGTCGGAGCGCATGCCGGACGGTCGCCCGGCGCTCGGCGGGGCGGTATGGCGGAAGGGCACGTGCACCATCGTGCCAGATCCGCGCGGGCGCGCTCACCGCGCCGCGACACGTCCGGGCACGCCGGGTGGACCGGTGCGCACCGGCAGTCCGCCGGTCCTTTACACTCTCGGAGCGCGTTACGCTAGACCTTCGGCGTAGAAATTTCCGATCGCGTCACAACTGAACCAGGAGCCGCCCATATGCCGATGCCCACCGAGGAAAGGGTGAGCCAGCTAGTCGCTGAGCTCGTCGCACGCCGGGGATTCGACCTCGAGGGCGTCGCGATCGCGGCCGCGGGCAAAGACGAGCTGGCTCCGGTTCGGGTGAAGGTCACCGTGGACAGCGACGGACCCGCCGACCTGGACGCCATCGCCGAACTCAGCCGCGAGATGTCCGAACTGCTCGACGCGGCAGGCGATTTCGGCGAATCCGCCTATCTGCTGGAAGTGACCACGCCCGGCGTGGACCGTCCACTGTCCACCGACCGGCACTGGCGCCGCGCCCAGGGGCGCAAGGTGAAACTCGCGCTGCGCGAGGGCGCCGAGCCCGTCGAGGGCAAGACCCGCTTCGAGGCCCGCGCCGGGCAACTCGCCGACGACGGCACCGTGGCGCTGGTCCTGGGCGGCAAGAACAAGCCGCATCGCGTGCACGTACCGCTCGCCGACATCGCCACCGCGGTCGTCCAGGTCGAGTTCAACGCGCCCGGTGCCACCGAACTCGAACTCGCCGGTGGCATCCCCACCGGTCGTCCCGTGCCCGGCGACGAGCCCGCCGACCTCGCCGCGCCGGGCAACCACAGTGACTCTCCCACCGAAGGGGTTGCGGAATGAACATCGAAATCGAAGCCTTGCGGGCGATCGTCGCCGACAAGGGCATCTCCATCGAGACCGTGATCTCGGCGATCGAGTCGGCACTGCTCACCGCCTACCGGCACACCGAGGGGCATCAGCCCAACGCGCGCATCGACATCAACCAGAAGACCGGCGTGGTCCGGGTGATGGCGCGCGAACTCGACGCCGACGGCAACCTCGTCTCCGAATGGGACGACACCCCCGAGGGCTTCGGCCGGATCGCGGCGACCACCGCGCGCCAGGTCGTGCTGCAGCGCCTGCGCGACGCCGAGAACGAGAAGTCCTTCGGCGAGTTCGCCACCCACGAGGGCGACATCGTCGGCGGCGTGGTGCAGCGCGACGCCAGGGCCAACGCGCGCGGTGTGGTCGTGGTCCGCATCGGCAGCGAGGCCAACGGCGTGGAGGGGCTGATCCCGCCCGCCGAACAGGTGCCGGGGGAGACCTACGAGCACGGCGACCGGATCAAGTGCTACGTCTACGGTGTCTCGCGCGGTCCGCGCGGCCCGCAGGTGCAGCTCTCGCGCACGCACCCGAACCTGGTGCGGCGGCTGTTCTCGCTCGAGGTGCCCGAGATCGCCGACGGCTCGGTGGAGATCGTCGCGGTCGCCCGCGAGTCCGGACACCGCTCCAAGATCGCCGTGCGCTCCACCGTGCCCGGCGTGAACGCCAAGGGCGCCTGCATCGGCCCGATGGGTCAGCGCGTGCGCAACGTGATGAGCGAGCTGGCCGGTGAGAAGATCGATATCATCGACTACGCCGAGGACCCGGCGACCTTCGTGGGCAATGCGCTCTCGCCCTCGAAAGTGGTTTCGGTCACTGTCGTCGATCCCGACGCCAGGGCGGCGCGGGTGATCGTGCCCGACTTCCAGTTGTCGCTGGCGATCGGCAAGGAGGGCCAGAATGCCCGCCTGGCTGCCCGTCTGACCGGTTGGCGCATCGATATCCGCAGCGACGCGGCACCGGAGGCGGGCGAATCGGCGCGTCCGGAGGCGCACCGTAGTTGAGGAAAACGCGGGAATCCCGACCCCCGGATGACATGTTGGTAACTTCGGAAGGGGAGGGGTTCGTCGTTATGACCGGGTCACCGGTAGAGTGGGTACAGGACCGGCCCGCGCACTCCGTTCGAACCTGTATCGGATGCCGTCTGCGTGAGCCGTCCGCCGAGCTGTTGCGGATCGTGGCGCGGCATCGGGACACCGGCGGTGACACCGCTGGAGCCCCCGCTGTCGCGATCGTTCCCGATCCGCGGCGCAGACTTCCCGGACGGGGTGCCTGGCTGCACCCCGTTTCAGCCTGTCTGCGTTCCGCAGAGCGGCGCCGAGCCTTCGGCAGAGCCCTACGAGTGTCCGGAAATCTGGATATCTCAGCCCTGGAGCAGTACCTCGAGAACAGGCACGAGCACTCATGAGCACACCGTGAAGCACCAACGATGAACGTCCATCGGAGATAACCCGAGGTCGTGCGGGCCGCCGTCCCCTTACACGGTGGCGCTGCTCGGCCTCTCAGTGAGGAGAGCAGTGGCAGGCAAGGCCCGCGTGCACGAGTTGGCAAAAGAGCTCGGTGTCACGTCCAAAGAACTACTCGCGAAGCTCAAGGAGCAAGGCGAGTTCGTGAAGTCGGCGTCCTCGACGGTGGAAGCACCCGTCGCCCGTCGTCTGCGCGAATCGCTCGCGTCGAAGTCCGCTCCGGCGACCGACGCGAAGCCCGCGGCCCGTCCCGGTCCGTCGCAGGCGGCCCGTCCGGGCGCCAAGCCCACCCCGGGTGGCCCCCGTCCGGGTCCGCGTCCGGCCCCGGCGGCTCCCGCCGCGGCGGCGACCCCGGCTCCGGCCGCCCCGGCCCCCGCGGCCGAGGTCAAGCCCGCTCCGGCCAAGCCCACCCCGGCGGCCGCGCAGTCGGCTCCGGCCAAGCCCGCCGGTGCCCCGGCGCCCGGTCCGCGTCCGGCGCCCGGCGCCCCGCGTCCGGGTCAGCCGCAGGCCCAGCGTCCCGGCGCGCCCGCTCCGGGCGCCCCGGCGCCGCGCCCGGCCGGTCCCGGCCCCAAGCCCGGTCCGAAGACCCCTCGGGTCGGCAACAACCCGTTCAGCTCCGCACCGGATCGTGATCGTCCGGCGCCGCGTCCCGCCCCGCAGGGTGGCCCGCGTCCGACCCCGGGTCAGGGCGGTCCCCGTCCGGCTCCGGGTCAGGGTGGCCCCCGTCCGGCTCCCGGTCAGGGCGGTCCCCGCCCCGGTCAGGGCCAGGGTGGTCCGCGTCCGGCCGCCGCGCAGGGCGGTGCCCCGCGTCCCGGTGGGCCGCGTCCGACCCCGGGTTCGATGCCTCCGCGTCCGAACCCCGGTGCCATGCCCGCGCGTTCCGCGCGTCCGGGTCCGGCGGCCGGTGGCCGTCCGGGTCGTCCGGGCGGTGCGCCCGGTGCCGGTCGTCCCGGTGGCGGCGGTGGCGGCTACCGCGGTGGCGGTGGCGGTGCCCCCGGTGCCGGTCAGGGTGCCGGTGCGCCCGCGGCCGGTGGTTTCCGTGGTCGTCCCGGTGGCGGCGGTGGTCGTCCGGGTGGTCCCGGTGGCCGTGGTGGCGCGGCAGGCGCGTTCGGTCGTCCCGGTGGCGCTCCGCGTCGTGGCCGTAAGTCGAAGCGGGCCAAGCGCGCCGAGTACGAGAACATGCAGGCGCCCGCCGTCGGTGGCGTGCGGCTGCCGCGCGGTAACGGCGAGATCATCCGGCTCGCCCGTGGCGCCTCGCTGTCGGACTTCGCCGAGAAGATCGACGCGAACCCCGCTGCGCTTGTGCAGGCGCTGTTCAACCTCGGTGAGATGGTCACCGCGACCCAGTCGGTCAACGACGAGACCCTCGAGCTGCTCGGCAGCGAGATGAACTACGTCGTGCACGTGGTCAGCCCCGAGGACGAGGACCGTGAGCTGCTGGAGTCCTTCGACCTCACCTACGGCGAGGACGCGGGCACCGAGGAAGACCTCGAGCAGCGTCCGCCGGTCGTGACCGTGATGGGTCACGTCGACCACGGTAAGACCCGACTGCTGGACACGATCCGCAAGGCCAACGTCCGCGAGGGCGAGGCCGGTGGCATCACCCAGCACATCGGTGCCTACCAGGTGCTGACGAACCTCAACGACGAAGAGCGCCTGATCACCTTCATCGACACCCCGGGTCACGAGGCGTTCACCGCCATGCGTGCCCGTGGCGCGAAGGCCACCGACATCGCGATCCTCGTGGTCGCGGCCGACGACGGCGTCATGCCGCAGACGGTGGAAGCGATCAACCACGCCCAGGCGGCCGACGTGCCGATCGTGGTCGCGGTCAACAAGATCGACAAGGAAGGCGCCAACCCGGACAAGATCCGGCAGCAGCTGACCGAGTACGGCCTGGTGACCGAGGAATACGGTGGCGACACCATGTTCGTCGACATCTCGGCCAAGCAGGGCACCAATATCGACGCGCTGCTGGAAGCGGTCCTGCTGACCGCCGACGCCTCGCTCGACCTGCGGGCCAACCCGGACATGGACGCCCAGGGTGTCGCCATCGAGGCGCACCTCGACCGCGGCCGTGGCCCGGTGGCCACCGTGCTCATCCAGCGCGGCACGCTGCACGTCGGCGACTCGATCGTGGCGGGCGACGCCTACGGTCGCGTGCGCCGCATGGTTGACGAGCACGGCGAGGACGTCCACGCGGCGTCGCCGTCGCGCCCGGTGCAGGTCATCGGTTTCACCTCGGTGCCCGGCGCCGGTGACAACCTGATCGTGGTCGAGGAAGACCGCATCGCCCGTCAGATCGCCGATCGCCGCAACGCTCGCAAGCGCAACGCCCTGGCCGCGCGCAGCCGCAAGCGGATCAGCCTGGAAGATCTGGATGCCGCCCTGAAGGAGACTTCGGAGCTCAACCTGATCCTCAAGGGCGACAACTCCGGTACCGTCGAGGCCCTCGAAGAGGCCCTGCTCGGCATCGAGATCGACGACGAGGTGCGTCTGCGCGTCATCGACCGCGGTGTCGGTGGCGTCACCGAGACCAACGTCAACCTGGCGTCGGCCTCGAACGCGATCATCATCGGCTTCAACGTCCGCGCGGAGGGCAAGGCCACCGAGCTGGCCAACCGCGAGGGCGTCGACATCCGGTACTACTCGGTGATCTACCAGGCCATCGACGAGATCGAGAAGGCCCTCAAGGGCATGCTCAAGCCGATCTACGAAGAGGTCGAACTGGGCCGGGCGGAGATCCGCGCGATCTTCCGTTCGTCGAAGGTCGGCAATATCGCCGGTTGCATGGTCCTGTCGGGTTCGGTCAAGCGCAACGCCAAGGCGCGCCTGATCCGCGACGGCCGGGTGATCGCCGAGACGATGACCATCTCCTCGCTCAAGCGGGAGAAGGACGACGCCACCGAGGTGCGCGAAGGTTACGAGTGCGGTATGACCGTGACCTACAACGACATCAAGGACGGCGACATCATCGAGGCTTACGAGCTGCGCGAGAAGCCGCGCGACTGATATCGCACACCGCTCACACGCCGCATCCGAGTCATCGGGTGCGGCGTGTGGTCATGCGTGCGATCCCATCTACCAGGAGGTGAGCACCGCTGTACATCGGTGCGCTCGAATTCGATCTACTGCTCGGTGACGTGCACTCGCTCAAGGAGAAGCGGTCGGTGATCCGGCCGATTCTCGCGGAGCTGCAGAAACGCTTCGCCGTGAACGCCGCCGAGGCCGGAGATCAGGACCTGCACCGCCGAGCACTGCTCGGGGTGGCCATGGTCAGTGCGGAAACGGGACACCTGAACGAGGTGCTCGACAAGTGTGAGCGGCACGTCGCCGCCCGTCCGGAGATAGAGTTGCTGGCAGTACGCCGCCGGATCTTCGGACCCGAAGACTAGATCAGAGGAGGACAGACCCATGGTGGATCAAGCCAGGGCACGCCGACTCGCCAAGCGGATTTCCGCGATCGTGGCCACCGCGATCGAGTACGAGATCAAGGATCCGCGGCTGCGGTTCGTCACCGTCACCGACGCCAAGGTGACCGGCGATCTGCGCGAGGCGACGGTGTTCTACACGGTGATGGGCGAGACGCTCGAGACCGAACCCGACTACGCGGCCGCGGCCGCCGGTCTGGAGGCGGCCAAGGGTGTGCTGCGGTCCAAGGTCGGCGCCGGTACCGGAGTGAAGTTCACCCCGATCCTGTCGTTCACGCTGGACAAGGTGCCCGACGCGGCCCGCGAGATGGAGGAGCTGCTGGCCCGGGCTCGCGCCATCGACGACGAGGTGGCCAAGGTCGCGGCCAATGCCACGCACGCGGGCGAGGCCGACCCGTACAAGTCCGATCGCGACGACGAAGACGCCGAGTAGTCCGATGTCCGACCGGCGTCCGACGACGTTGGCCCGCGTCCGCGCGCGGGGCGTCGGGGCATGCCCCGGGGTCCGTGCCCGATGACCGGAGTACTGGACGGAACCCAACTGGACGCTGCCGTCGCCGCGCTGGCGGCGGCGCGTTCGGTGACCGTGCTGTGCCACGTGCACCCCGACGCCGACACGATCGGCAGCGGACTGGCACTGGCGTTGGCGCTGGACCGGCGCGGGGTGCCGGTGTGCGTGTCGTTCGCCGAGCCCGCCGAGCTGCCGCTGTCGTTGCGCACGCTGCCGGGCGTGCGGCATGTGGTGCCGCCCGCGCGGGTGCCCGCCGAGGTCGATCTGCTGATCGTGGTCGACTGCGGTGCGCGCAGCCGCCTGGGCGCGCTCGCGGATCGATTACCCGGCGCGGGCACGACGGTGGTCATCGACCATCACCGTGCCAATGACGGTTTCGGCACCGTCGACCTGATCGACGAGTCCGCGGCCTCGACCACCGAGCTGGTCACCCGGCTGCTCGATGCCTGGGGTGTCGCGCTCGACGCCGAGATCGCGCACTGTCTGTTCGCGGGCCTGGTCACCGATACCGGCTCGTTCCGCTGGGCCAGGCCCGGCAGCCACGCCCTGGCCGAGCGGCTGCTCGCCACCGGTATCGACGGGGCCGAGATCACTCGCGTCCTGCTCGACACCCATCCCTTCACCTGGCTGCCCATGCTGGCCAAGGCCCTCGCCTCGGCGGTGGTCGTGCCCGACGCGGCGGGGGTGGGCCTGGTCTACGCGCTGGTGCGCGCCGCCGACACCCACGAGGTCGGGCCCGAAGAGGTCGAGAGCGTCATCGACGTCATCCGCACGACCGCCGAGGCGGGCATCGCCGCCGTGTTCAAGGAAGCCCGCGGCCAGAACGACCGCTGGACGGTCTCGCTGCGCTCCCGCGACTCGGCGCCGGGCATGTCCGACGGGGTCGATGTCGCCGCGATCGCGTCGGGGTTCGGTGGTGGTGGGCATCGGTTCGCGGCGGGGTACACGACCTACGGCAGCGCCGAGAGTGTGGTCCGCGCGCTGGTCGCCGCGCTCGGCTGACGCTGGCCGACTCCGTCGTTCTCGAGCCTCGGGCTTCAGTGCGCCTCGAACTCAGGACACGGTGACCGGGACGCGGCGGAGCCGGGAGGCCAGGAGCGCGCCGAGCAGGGTGGTCGCCGCGCAGAGGCCGAAGGCCAGGGCGGGGCGGTCGACGAGCAGGCCGGTGAGGCCCGCGACGACGAGGCCGCCGAGATTGCCGGTCATCCAGATCAGGCCCGCAGCCGTGCCGTCGGCGGTGCCGGTGTGGCGTTCGGCCATGGCCAGCACGATCGGCAGCGCGGGCAGCAGGGTGAGGCCGATCAGGACGAAGGCCAGGAATCCGGTGGCCAGGCCGGGTGCCACGGCGACGATCAGACACGCCAGCGCGCTGGCCGTGAGCCCCACCATCACCGCGGGCAGCTCGACACCGCGCCGCAGCACCGCGACCGGGACCACCGCGCAGCCGACGACACCGGCGACCACATTGACCAGCAGCACCACACTGGCCGCGTCCGCGCTCACGCCCGCCGGTTCCAGCAGGGCCTGGCCGAAGGTCGCCAGGGCGACGAAGGTGCCGAACGGGAAGAACACCGCCGCGCACAGTCTGCGCACGTAGCTGTCGCCCAGCGTCGTCCGCAGCGCCACCATCGACGTCGACGTGCTCGCCACCGGTCCCGCACCCGCGCGTCGCAGTTCCAGCGTGAGCAGTGCCGCGGCGACGCTCGCGAAGACGGCGCCGATCGCGGCGAGGGTCGTCAGCTGATCCGCGCGGGGCAGCAGCGCGCCGAGTACGAAGGCGGCCGCCATTCCGGCGAACGTGCTGGCCGTGCCGACGGCGATGCCGGTCGCCCGGTGCTTCTCCGGCAGATAGTGCCCGGCGACGCCGGTGATGGCGTTGAGCACCAGTGGCTGCGCCACCGCGACGACGGTCTGGCCGAGCAGGACCACGGCGAATCCGTCATGCAGCAGCCGAAGATCCGCGCCGATCGCGGTGAGTACGGCACCGGCGATCAGGGCGGGCCGGAACCAGCGGTCGAGCAGGATGCCCGCCGGAATCGCGAGCACCACGTACAGCAGCGGGAACATGTTGGCCAGCCACCCCACGGCCGATTCGGAGACCTCGAAGTGCTCGGCCGCGACGGTCGTCACCGGGGCATAGGTGAGCCACACGAGCTGAGTCGCCGCGCCGACCAGGGCGAAGGCGGTGATCACCCGCCATCGTCGCGTACACGTCATGTCGATCGCTGTCCTGAGTTGTTCGGGCGAACGGATGTTCGCGGGGAAGCCCATAGCTGGGCGGATGACCAGTATTGCGGCTGTGGGCGTTCCGTGCCGATGTTTCGCGCTGTTGCCCCACGCGTCCCCCCACGCGGTGCGGGCGGTGGGCTGGTGGCCCACGCCCCTGTGGTGGCGCGGTAGGTGTCGGTGGGATGTGCCAGGATCGGCCGCGAGACAGTGCACAGGCGCGCCGGAGTTGACGGCGCCTTCGGTGGGGAGGTCCGGCGTGGGTTCCGCAGCGGTCGAGGTAGTGGATCAGGCCGGGCCACGGCGGATTCTGGGGATCGCGGTGCCCACGCTCGGCGTGCTGGTGGCCGAGCCGCTGTACCTGTTGTTCGACATGGCCGTGGTCGGTCGGCTGGGGGCGCTCGCCCTGGCGGGTCTGGCGGTCGGCGGGGTGATCGTGGGTTCGGTCAGCACCCAGCTGACCTTCCTGTCCTACGGGACCACCGCCCGCGCGTCCCGCCGCCACGGCGCGGGTGACCGCGGGGGAGCCGTCGCCGAGGGCGTGCAGGCCAGCTGGGTGGGGGCGGCGATCGGATTGCTGATCGTGCTGGTGATCCAGGTGTTCGCCGCGCCGCTGTGTTCGGCCATCGCGGGCGGTGGTGACATCGCCGGGGAGGCACTGATCTGGGTGCGGATCGCGCTGTGCGGGGTCCCGCTGATCCTGTTGTCGATGGCGGGCAACGGCTGGATGCGCGGCGTCCAGGACGTGCGCAGGCCGCTGCTGTATGTGATCGCGGGCCTCGCCCTGTCGGCGGTGCTGTGCCCGATCCTGGTCTACGGCCTGCTCGGCGCGCCCCGGCTGGAACTGGCCGGTTCGGCCGTCGCCAATCTCGCCGGACAACTCGTCACCGGCGCGCTGTTCGTCTCCGCCCTGCTCCGCGAGCGGGTGTCGCTGCGCCCGCACCCGGCCGTCATGCGCGCCCAGCTCGTGCTGGGCCGCGACCTCATCGTGCGCAGCCTCTCCTTCCAGGCGTGCTTCATCTCCGCCGCCGCCGTGGCCGCCCGTTTCGGCGCCGCGTCGGTCGCCGCGCACCAGGTGGTGCTCCAGCTGTGGAATTTCCTCGCCCTGACCCTGGACTCGCTGGCCATCGCCGCGCAGACCCTCGTCGGCGCGGCGCTGGGTGCCGGTAGTGCCCAGGGCGCCACGGGCATCGCGCGACGGGTCACCGGCTGGTCGGGGATCTTCGCCCTGGTCCTGGCGGGCGCCTTCGCCGCGGGCTACGGCGTGGTGCCGCTGCTGTTCACCGACGACCCCGCCGTGCTCGACCGCGTCCACGTCATCTGGTGGTTCTTCGTCGCGATGATCCCCGTCGCGGGGGCGGTCTTCGCCCTCGACGGCGTGCTGCTCGGCGCGGGCGACGCGGCGTTCCTGCGCACCGCCACGCTGGTGGCGGCGCTGGGCGGGTTCCTGCCGCTGATCTGGCTCTCGCTGGTCTTCGACTGGGGTGTCGCGGGCATCTGGACCGGGCTGGTGGCGTTCATGCTGCTGCGCCTGGTCGCGGTCGTCGGCCGGGCGCGGTCGGGGCGCTGGGCCAGGGTCGGCGCCGACATCCCGCGCGGGGTCGCGTGAGCGCTCAGCGCGGGTACGGGCTGAGCATGTCGATCCAGCGGATCTCGAGATCGCGGGTCAGGTAGTCCATCCGCGACTCCCAGAACTCGCGCATGTGCGGGAGCGCGAGGTGCGCGTCGAGGTCGTCCTTGCCGCGCCAGACCTCGTAGAAGACGAAGACGTCGGGATTCTCGCTGTCGACGTGGAAGTGGTATTCCAGGCAGCCCGGCTCGGCCCGGGTCGGGGCGACGAACGAGAGCAGCAGCTCCTGGAGTTCGTCGCGGCGTTCCGGTTTCGGGTGGGCGAACCCGACGAGGGCATAGGTCATGCTGCTCCTTAGGTACGATGGCTGACGTACCTAGGAACCGTAGGGCCGCAATAGGTATGACGCAAGTCGTACCTGAGGAGGTGTGGTGGACGACGACGCCGAACTGGACCTGGGCGCGGTCCTCACCGCGCTCGCCGACCCCCTACGCCGCAGGGTGATCACCCTGCTCGCCCTCGACCCCGCCGACGGTGACCGCAGCTGCTCGTCGTTCGACCTGCCCGTCACCAAGGCGACCCGCACCCATCACTTCCGGGTGCTGCGCGAAGCCGGGCTGGTCCGGCAGGTGAACCACGGCAACCGCAGCACCGTCGTGCTGCGCCGCGCCGAGCTCGACGCGCGCTTCCCCGGACTGCTCGGCCTGCTGGTCGCCGAGGCGGCCGAATCCGGCCAGTGGGAACCCGGCGGTGCGCCGAGGATCGGATATGCGACGGTGGAGCGGTGATTCCCAAGTTGATGGCGGTCAGCGACGTGCACGTCGGGCACCAGGGCAACAAGCCGGTCGTGGAACAGATCCAGCCGGATTCGCCCGAGGACTGGCTGATCGTCGCGGGTGACGTCGGCGAGAAGGCCGACGAGGTGCGCTGGGCGCTGGAATTGCTGCGCCGTCGCTTCGCCAAGGTGATCTGGGTGCCCGGCAACCACGAACTGTGGACCACGCCGAAGGACCCCGTCCAGATGCACGGCGCGGCGCGCTACGAGTACCTGGTGGCGATGTGTCGCGACCTCGATGTGATCACCCCGGAGGACCCGTTCCCGGTATGGACCGGCGCCGGTGCCGAGCGCTACGGCGGGCGCGTCACCCTCGCGCCGATGTTCCTGCTCTACGACTACTCCTGGCGGCCCGAGGGCACCACCACCAAGGCCCAGGCACTGGCCGTGGCGCGCGAACGCAATGTCGTGGCCACCGACGAATTCCTGCTCACCCCCGACCCGTACCTCACCCGTGACGCCTGGTGCCACGCGCGCGTGCAGTACACCCAGCGCCGCCTCGACGCGCTGGCCCCCGAGACCCCGGTGGTGTTGATCAACCACTTCCCACTGGTCCGTCAGCCCACCGAGATCCTGTTCTATCCGGAGTTCTCGCTGTGGTGCGGCACCGACCTCACCGCCGACTGGCACACCACCTACAACGTGGTGTGCGCGGTCTACGGCCACCTGCACATCCCGCGCACCACCTACTACGACGGCGTCCGCTTCGAGGAGGTCTCGCTCGGCTACCCGCGCGAGTGGAAGCGCCGCGGCATGCCGGAACCGCTGCTGCGCCAGATCCTGCCGGAACCCGTCTACGCCGAGGGCGACCTGAACGCCTGGGGTGGTCACTTCCCGGTGACGCCGGAGATGGAGGCCGCCGCGGCCGAGATGCGGGCCAAGGCCGAGCGGCGGCGCGGGGTCTGACACGTGATTTGCTTCGAACCGTGACCACTGATTTGGTGATGACCATGCACCGCACCACCAGCCGACCTCGCCGGACATCGGCCCGGGTCCGCCCATGACCCGCGCCGAGACCGGACTGCTGCGCACCATCCTGCCGTCCGGGGTGGCCGCCGCCGAGCTGCTGGCCTATCCGGAGGACCTGACGGCACATCCCGCCGAGGAACACCTGATCGCGAAGTCGGTCGAGAAGCGCCGCCGCGACTTCATCGGCGCCAGGCACTGCGCCCGGGTCGCCCTCGCACAGCTCGGGGAGCAGCCGGTGGCGATCGGCAAGGGCGAACGCGGCATGCCGCTGTTCCCGCGCGGCATCGTCGGCAGCCTCACCCACTGCGACGGCTACCGCGCCGCCGCGATGACCCACGCCCTGCGTTTCCGTTCGGTGGGCATCGACGCCGAACCGCACGGCCCGCTGCCCGACGGCGTCCTGGACTCGGTGAGTCTGCCCGCCGAACGCGAGTGGCTGTCCGGGACGTCGGACGACGGCCTGCACCTGGACCGGCTGCTGTTCTGCGCCAAGGAGGCCACCTACAAGGCCTGGTTCCCGCTGACCCTGCGCTGGCTCGGTTTCGAGGACGCGCACATCAGCTTCGAGATCGACACCCGCACCGCGGATTCCGGCTCCGGCACCTTCCATACGAAGCTGTTGATCCCCGGCACGACGAACGACGGAGGCACCCCCTTGACCGAGTTCGACGGACGCTGGCTGATCGCCGACGGGCTGATCCTGACCGCGATCGCGCACGGCTGATGGCGGCGCGCACCCCCGCGGTCGACCAGCTCGGCGGATTGGTGATCGTCGACAAGGACGGTGGCTGGACCAGCCACGACGTGGTGGCCCGCAGCCGGAGACTGTTGCGGACCAAGAAGGTCGGCCACGCGGGCACCCTGGACCCGATGGCCACCGGTGTGCTCGTGCTCGGCGTGGAACGGGCCACCAAACTGCTCGGTCAGCTGATCCTCACCAGCAAGGCCTACACCGCGACCATCCGCCTGGGCCAGTCCACCGTCACCGACGACGCCGAGGGCGAGACCACCGCGACCACCCCCGCGCTGCACCTCACCGACGAGGCCGTCGCCGCCGGGATCGCCGCCCTCACCGGCGACATCGAGCAGGTCCCCGCCACCGTGAGCGCCATCAAGGTCGACGGGGAACGCGCCTACGCGCGGGCCCGCGCCGGGGAGGACGTGCGACTCGCCGCCCGCCCGGTGACGGTGTCGCGCTTCGAGGTCCTGGCCCGCCGCGATGTCGCCGAGGGCGAGTTCGTCGACCTGGACGTGGAGGTCGAGTGCTCCTCGGGCACCTACATCCGCGCCCTCGCCCGCGACCTCGGCGCCGCGCTCGGCGTCGGCGGCCACCTGACCGCGTTGCGGCGCACCAGAGTCGGTCCGTTCACCCTCGAACACGCCCGCACCCTGGAGCAATTGGCGGCCGCCGCCGAGGCCGAACAGCCCCTGCTGAGCCTCGACATCGACACCGCCGTGCGCACCGCCTTCCCGCGTCGCGACATCGACGACGCCCAGGCGAACGACCTGCGCAACGGCCGCTGGCTGGACCCGATCGGCGTCAAGGGCGTCTACGCGGCCATCGATCCGGCCGGACGCGCCATCGCCCTGCTCGAGGAGAGCGGCAAACGCGCCTCCTCGGTGATGGTCGTCCGCCCCCAGGGCATCGGCGACTGACCGCTCCCGCGCCGCCACCCCGCCGAGCGGCTCGGCGCCGACCCGTCGATCGTGCCCTGGAACCCGATTCCGGCGACCAGGGTCGGGCGGCCGGGTGGAATCACCCTGTGCGGCACGGACACCCGCTCGATGCCGCCGGTCCGTACAGTGGCGGGAGACGGTCGGCGCGACAGCATTCGCCCGCCGCGGGGAAGGGTAGCGAGATGAGTGCAGAGCCGGTCGACACATTCACCCTGTGGGATCAGGACGGGGACGGCCAGGTCTCGGTCGACGACATCCTCACCGGAATCCGTTCCGCCGGAATCGATGTCGAGCGGGCCGCGATCGAGCGCCTGGTCGCCGCCGCCGACACCGATGGCGACTTCCTGGTCTCCCGCGCCGAATTCGACGCCGCCGTGGTCGGCGGCCGCATCGAGGTCACCGACGCCGAGGCCGCCTTCCGCGTCTTCGACGTCAACGGCGACGGCCGCATCTCGGTCACCGAACTGGAGTCCCTGATCCGCCACGTCGGCGCGGGCCGCGTCGACGAACCCGCCGCCGACCTGCTGACCGCCGCCGACCAGGACGGCGACGGCTACCTCTCGCTACCCGAATTCCGGGTCCTGCTGGACTTCCTGTCCCGCTGAGCCGCACCCACCCACCAGGGTGTCAGGACGTCAGCCAGATGGCCTCGGCGGCGAGGGTGCCCAGTTCGGTGGGGGAGTCGGCGGTGTCGATGCGTACCGCGATGGTGCCCGCGAAGTCGCGGCGTTCCTCGACCTCGATGGTGGTGTCGAGGGCGATGCCGACGGAGTCGAAATAGCGCAGCATGGCCGGGTCGGAGTCGGAGATGCGGGCGACGCGGCCGGATTCGCCCGCCGCGAAATCGCTGAGGCGTCGGGCCGGGGGCGTGGGGACGTCGCCGTCGGTGGAGGGGATCGGGTCGCCGTGCGGGTCGCGGTCGGGGTAGCCGAGTTTGGCGTCGATGCGCGACATGAGCAGGTCCGAGACGGCGTGTTCGAGCACCTCGGCCTCGTCGTGCACCTCGTCCCAGCCGTAGCCCAGTTCGTTCACCAGGAAGGTCTCGATCAGCCGGTGGCGGCGCACCATGGCCACCGCGGCCAGACGACCGTGCTCGGTGAGGGTGATCGAGCCGTAGCGGGCGTGCTCGACCAGGCCCTGATCGGCCAGTTTGCGCACCGCCTCGGACACCGTCGAGGCCGACACGCCGATCCGCTCGGCCAGCAGCTTGGTCGACACCTTCTCCTGCGACCACTCCTGCGCGGTCCAGATGACCTTCAGATAGTCCTGCGCCACCGCGGACAGTTCGGGCGCGACCGTCGCGGCGTCGGCGGCCTCGGCCGCACCGGGCGGGTTCGACCCACGGCGGGTCGCGACATCTCGTTTACCTGGCACATTCTTGATGTTAGGCATCCCTGGCCGGAATGACACATCGGCGAACCGGCACGGCGCAGCACGACATTCCGCGCGGAGGCAGAATTCTGTTCCGGTGTCGCTGTGCGTAGGCTTCGCTCTGTGCAGAGATGGCGAAGCCTCGACGAGGTGCCCGCGGACTGGGGGCGCTGCGTCCTCACGATCGGCGTGTTCGACGGCGTGCATCGCGGGCACGCGCAGCTGATCAGCCGGGCCGTGGCGGCCGCGGACAAGCGTGGAGTGCCCTCGGTCTTGATGACCTTCGACCCCCACCCGATGGAGGTGGTGCGGGCCGGTTCGCACCCCGCCCAGCTGACCACCCTGACCCGCCGCGCCGAGCTGGCCGAGGAACTCGGTATCGACGTGTTCTGCGTGATGCCGTTCACCCAGGAATTCATGAAGCTCACCCCCTCCGGCTACGTGCACGACCTGCTCGTCGAGCGGTTGCACGTGTGCGAGGTGGTCGTCGGCGACAACTTCACCTTCGGCAAGAAGGCCGCGGGCACCGTCGACACCATGCGCGAGCTCGGCGCTCGCTTCGGGTTCGAGGTCGACGGGGTGACCCTGCTCGGCGAGCACGCCGTCACCTTCTCCTCCACCTACATCCGCGCCTGCGTCGACGCTGGTGACATGGCCGCCGCCGCCGAGGCGCTGGGGCGGCCGCACCGCGTGGAGGGCGTGGTCGTGCACGGCGACGGACGCGGGCGCGGGCTCGGTTTCCCGACCGCCAACGTCGCCCCGCCCATGCACGCCGCGATCCCGGCCGACGGGGTCTACGCGGGCTGGTTCACCGTGCTCGGGCAGGGGCCCTCGATCGGCACGGCCGCGCCCGGCGAGCGCGCGATGGCCGCCATCTCGGTGGGCACCAATCCGACCTTCTCGGGCCGCTCGCGCACGGTGGAGGCGTTCGTCCTCGACGGCGAGGCCGACCTCTACGGCCAGCACGTGGCGGTGGACTTCGTCGAGCAGTTGCGCGGGATGCGCAAGTTCGACTCTATCGACGACCTCGTCGAGGCCATGGGCCGCGATGTCGAGGCCGCCCGCAAGGTGCTCACCGCGGCCGCCGCCGACCAGGACTGACCCGGTGCGGGCCGCCGCCGGGCGTGCCGTACAGTGGATCCTCGGGTTTGCTGCGGTCCGCGGTGGCGCCCATCCCGGGTAACCGGACCTTCGAGCGCGGAACTGAGAAAGAGGAGTCTGCCCACATGGCGCTGACCACTGAGCAGAAGTCGGCCATCCTGGCCGAGTACGGCCTGCACGAGAAGGACACCGGCTCGCCGGAGGCGCAGATCGCGCTGCTGTCGAAGCGGATCTCGGACCTGACCGAGCACCTCAAGCAGCACAAGCACGATCACCACACCCGCCACGGCCTGCTGGCCCTGATCGGTCGTCGTCGTCGCCTGTCGAAGTACCTGCAGGCCAAGGACATCAACCGCTACCGTTCGCTCATCGAGCGTCTCGGCCTGCGTCGCTGATCCCCTTCGACACGCCTCCCCGCTGAGGCGGTCGGCGAGTAGCCAATGGGAAGAAGTACACTTCTTCTCGTTGGCTATTCGTGTATTCGGAGACCATGGGGCTTCCGCGTGCACTACAACATGTGACAGCCGTGTGCATCCGTCCGCGTGGCGTCGGTCTTCGGTAGTGGCCTTTCGGCAGGCGATGTTTTCTCCGCCGCCGTCGGGCTTCGATCGATGATCGCCTCCGCGTCGCCCCGCTTCTGGAATGTTCCAGCCAGGGGATCCGGTCGGGTGCTGCGCGTGGCAGCCAGGAGGGTTGCCCCGTGTCCGTGTCCGGTACGGCTGACGTACAGCCGGTCCGCGCCCAGATGGTGCTGCGTTCCGGCGAGACGAGAGGTCGAGAGAAGAAAAAATGACGCAGACAACTGAACGTACGTCGACCGCGGTCGAGGTCGAGCCCGGTGTTTTCGAGTCGGTCGCGCTGATCGACAACGGCAGCTTCGGCACCCGCACCCTCCGCTTCGAGACCGGCCGTCTGGCCAAGCAGGCCGCGGGCTCCGTGGTCGCCTACCTGGACGACGAGACCATGCTGCTGTCGGCGACCACCGCCGGTAAGCACCCCAAGGACCAGTTCGACTTCTTCCCGCTGACCGTCGACGTCGAAGAGCGCATGTACGCCGCGGGTCGCATCCCCGGCTCGTTCTTCCGTCGCGAGGGCCGCCCCTCCACCGACGCGATCCTGACCTGTCGCCTGATCGACCGTCCGCTGCGCCCGTCGTTCGTCGACGGCCTGCGCAACGAGATCCAGGTCGTGGTCACCGTGCTGAGCCTGGATCCGAAGGATCTCTACGACGTGGTGGCCATCAACGCCGCCTCGGCGTCCACCCAGATCTCCGGCCTGCCGTTCTCCGGCCCGGTCGGCGGCGTGCGCGTCGCCCTGATCGGTGGCCAGTGGGTCGCGTTCCCGACCGTCGAGCAGCTCGAGGACGCGGTCTTCGACATGGTCGTGGCCGGTCGCGTCACCGAGACCGGTGACGTCGCCATCATGATGGTCGAGGCCGAGGCCACCGACAAGGTCATCGCGCTCATCGAGGGTGGCGCCCAGGCGCCGACCGAGGCCGTCGTGGCCGAGGGCCTCGAGGCCGCCAAGCCGTTCATCGCTCGCCTGTGCCGCGCGCAGTCGGACCTGGCGGCGCTGGCCGCCAAGCCGACCGAAGAGTTCCCGCTGTTCCCGCCCTACGGTCCCGATGTGTTCGAGACCGTCGAGGGCACCGCGAAGGTGGAGCTCAACGAGGCGCTGAGCATCGCCGACAAGCAGGCCCGCGAGGCCCGCATCGACGAGATCAAGGCCGAGGTGCTCGGTCGCCTCGGTGACGACTTCGTCGGTCGCGAGAAGGAACTGGGCGCGGCGTTCCGCTCGGTCACCAAGAAGCTGGTGCGTCAGCGCATCCTCACCGACGGTTTCCGCATCGACGGGCGCGGCCTGGCCGACATCCGTCAGCTCTCCGCCGAGGTCGACGTGATCCCGCGCGCCCACGGTTCGGCGCTGTTCGAGCGTGGCGAGACCCAGATCATGGGCGTCACCACCCTGGACATGGTGAAGATGGCCCAGCAGGTCGACTCGCTCGGCCCGGAGACCACCAAGCGCTACATGCACCACTACAACTTCCCGCCGTTCTCCACCGGTGAGACCGGTCGCGTGGGTTCGCCCAAGCGTCGCGAGATCGGCCACGGCGCCCTCGCCGAGCGTGCCCTGGTGCCGGTGCTGCCCTCGCAGGAGGAGTTCCCCTACGCCATCCGTCAGGTCTCCGAGGCGCTGGGCTCCAACGGCTCCACCTCGATGGGCTCGGTCTGCGCGTCGACCCTGTCGCTGCTCAACGCCGGTGTGCCGCTGAAGGCACCGGTCGCGGGTATCGCGATGGGTCTGGTGTCGGACACCGTCACCAACGACAAGGGCGAGGACGAGGTCCGCTACGTGGCGCTGACCGACATCCTCGGCGCCGAGGACGCCTTCGGTGACATGGACTTCAAGGTCGCCGGTACCCGCGACTTCGTCACCGCCCTGCAGCTCGACACCAAGCTCGACGGCATCCCCTCGCAGGTGCTCGCCGGTGCGCTCAACCAGGCGCACGACGCCCGCACCACCATCCTGGACGTGATGGCCGAGGCCATCGCCACCCCGGACGAGATGAGCCCCTACGCCCCGCGCGTCACCGCGATCAAGATCCCGGTCGACAAGATCGGCGAGGTCATCGGGCCCAAGGGCAAGATGATCAACCAGATCACCGAGGACACCGGCGCCAACATCTCCATCGAGGATGACGGCACCGTGTTCGTCGGTGCGACCGACGGGCCTTCGGCTCAGGCCGCGATCGACGCGATCAACGCGATCGCCAACCCGCAGCTGCCCAAGGTCGGCGAGCGTTTCCTGGGCACGGTCGTCAAGACCACCGCCTTCGGCGCGTTCGTCTCGCTGCTGCCGGGCCGTGACGGCCTGGTGCACATCTCCAAGCTGGGCAACGGCAAGCGCGTGGCCAAGGTCGAGGACGTGGTGAACGTCGGCGACAAGCTGCGCGTGGAGATCGCCGACATCGACAACCGCGGCAAGATCTCGCTGGTCCCGGTCGAGGACGAGGCCGCCGCCGAACCGGCCGCCGCCGAGGAGACCACCGCCGCCGAGTAGGCGCCGGGTAGCTCCACCGGAACTGCCGAAACCCCCTGCCGTCCTCGACGGTGGGGGGTTTCGTCGTCCACGGAACCGGCCGGACGGTCGGGTAGTGGTGCGCGTCACGTCTATGCAACGGCGATGCAACGTTGGGACATCTAGTGTTGCCAGACACAGCGCGACCGCGCGCAGGCAGCCGTCGCGCCGCCCCGAGGGGTGGCGCCGTGACCGCTGCCCGCTCGGCGTATGCGGTCGGTTTGCCGACGCGCTCCCCGGGTCCGATCTGGAAACCCGACGACCAAGATTTTGACTGAATCTGGTCCGGTTTATTATCGAACCGAATACGCTTCCTCTCGTCCGCGGGCGCGTGTGTCAGGTGTCGGGGTTGACGATGGAGGTCGGGAGATAACCGAGTCATAGCTGCAAGGGATGCAACCCCTGGATCGTGGGCACGGCGGAGACGGACTGGCCGGTGCCCGGTTGCATGGCGGCGCGCCGGAACGCGGCGATCGTGTCATAGCCGATCGCACTGAATCCGGTCCGCGTGGGCGGATTTCGGGCAGGGTGCCCGAGGTTGGCCGCCTACCGCCCGTCCCGTCACCCGGATGGACCCGGGAGTTCCGAGAGTTTTGTGCGGTCGCGCGATGTCACCTGCGGCCGGTAGATGGAAGGCAGTGTGCGATGACCAACCCCACTCCGGCGCGCGCGGAAATCGAGCAGCTGGCAGCGCTGGTGGCGACGGTCGCGGCGATGGAACCGGCGCGGATCGCGGTCGAGTTCGACGGCACCACGGTGTCCTATGCCGATCTCGATGCCCGGCTCACACTGATGGCCGAGCTCACCGGCGGCGCCCTCGATCCCGCATCGCTGGTGCAGGTGGTGCTCGCCGAGTTGTTCCCGGGCGTGGTCGACGCGGCCGAGGGGACCTTCGGGCAGCTGCTGGACGCCCTGGCCGCCGACACCATGGCCGCGCTGGGCATCGAACCCACGCACACCGCCGCACCGACCCTGGTCGACCGGTTCACCGACCGACTGGCCCGCACCCCGGACCGGGTCGCCGTCCGGTTCGGCGCCAAGACCCTGACCTACGCCGAATTCGACGCGCGGGTACGCGTGCTGGCCGCCCGGCTCACAGCCCTCGGGGTGGGGCCCGAGGCGCTGGTCGGGTTGGCGATGCGGCGCGGCGTGGAGCTGATCGTCGCGGTGCACGCCATCGTGCGCGCGGGTGGCGCCTACGTGCCGCTGAACCCGGATCACCCGGTCGAGCGCCTGCACTACGTCCTCGAGGTCGCCCGGCCGGTCGTGGTGGTGACCCGCGTCGCCGACGAACCGGACCTGAACGGCGCGCCGGTGCTGCGGACCGACGACATCGACTGGAGCGAGGAGCCCGGCGAGATCGTCGGGGGCGCGACGGCGGGCAACACCGCCTACGTCATCTTCACCTCGGGGTCCACCGGCAGGCCCAAGGGTGTGGCGGTGACCCACGGTGCCATCGTGGCCAACCTGGACTGGCGCCAGCGCCGCTACGGCATGACCGAGACCGATGTCGTCCTGCAGAAGACGCCCTACACCTTCGACGTGTCGGTGTGGGAACTGTTCTGGCCCTTGCAGACCGGTGCCGAGCTGGTGGTGGCCGAACCCGGTCGTCACGGTGATCCCGCGTACCTGGCGGCGGTGATCGCCGAGCGGCGGGTCACCGTCACGCACTTCGTCCCGTCCATGCTGGCGGCGTTCGCGGGTGAGCTGGCCGAGTCCGGTGGCGCGGTGGACCTGTCGTCGCTGCGGCTGGTCTTCGCCTCCGGCGAGGCGCTGCCCGCCGCCACCGCCGCGCGACTGCGCAAGCTCTCGGCGGCCACCCTGCACAATCTCTACGGTCCCACCGAGGCGGCCGTCGACGTCACCGCGCACGAGGTCACCCCGGCCGACGAGGTGTCGGTGCCGATCGGTGGCCCCGCCGACGACACGGGTCTGCTGGTGCTCGACGAGAACCTCGACCAGGTGCCCGCCGGGGTCGTGGGCGAGTTGTACCTGTCCGGGATCCAGCTCGCGCGCGGCTACGTGGCGCGCGCGGGTCTGACCGCCGACCGGTTCGTGGCCAACCCGTACGGGGTGCCCGGCGAGCGCATGTACCGCACCGGTGACCTGGTGCGGCAGCTGCCCGGCGGGGTCGAGCTGGAATACCTGGGTCGGACCGATTTCCAGGTGAAACTGCGTGGACTGCGGATCGAGCTCGGGGAGATCGAGGCGGTGTTGGCCGCGCATCCGCGCGTCGGCAATGCCGCGGTGGTGCTGCACCGGCACGCGGCCGGGGAGGCGCTGGTCGGCTATGTGGTCAGCGTCGACGGCGAACCACTGGACGAGGCCGAACTCGCCGCGCACGCCAAGGCGTCCATGCCGGAGTACATGGTCCCCGCGCTGCTCGTGCAGCTGGCGGCCATGCCGATCAACGCCAGCGGCAAGCTGGACCGCAAGGCACTTCCGGAACCGGACTTCCGCGTCGCGGCCGCCGAGTACCGGGCCCCGCGCACCCCGACCGAGCAGGCCGTCGCCGCGCTGTTCGCCGACCTGCTGGATGTGGAGATCGTCGGTCTGGACGACGACTTCTTCCGCCTCGGTGGTAACTCGCTGGTCGCCACCCGCGCCATCGCCCGGTTGCAGGCGAGTTCCGGGGTGCGCGTGGATGTCCGCGACTTCTTCGACAACCCGACCGTCGCGGTGCTGGCCGCGCTCATCGACGGCGGCGTGGCCGACGCGCGACCCGCCCTGGTCGCTGGCCCGCGTCCCGAGGTGCTGCCGCTCTCGCCCGCCCAGCAGCGCATGTGGTTCCTGAACCGGTTCGACCCGAGCACCGGGGCTTACAACATCCCCATCGCGGTCCGACTCTCCGGCGCCCTGGACCTGCCCGCCCTGCGCGCGGCCGTCGGCGATGTGATCGCCCGGCACGAGGTCCTGCGCACGGTGTACCCCGAGGTCGACGGAGTGGGCACCCAGGATGTCCTGACCCCCACCGAAGCCCTCGAGTTGTTTGTCGCCGAGGCAGATTCGACCATCACCGCTGCTGGCGCTGCTGGCGCTGCTGGCGCTGCTGGCGCTGCTGGCGCTGCTGGCGCTGCTGGCGCTGCTGGCGCTGCTGAGGGGACAGGTCTGTCCCTCAGCAGTGGTGGGCAGGTGGGGTTGTTGGAGCCGATCGGTGTCGCCGCGCGGGAGCTTCCGGATGCGTTGGCGGCGGTGATTCTGCGGGGCTTCGATGTGACCGTGGCGCCGCCGGTGCGGGCGCGGTTGTTCGAGGTCGATGGTGATCATGTGCTGGTGCTGGTGGTGCACCACATCGCGGCCGACGGGTGGTCGGCCGGACCGCTGGTGCGCGACACCATGCTCGCGTACTCGGCGCGCACGGCGGGCGCCGCGCCGGAGTGGGCGCCGCTGGCCGTGCAGTACGCCGATTACACGCTGTGGCAGCGGGCGGTGCTCGGCGCCGAGGACGACGCGGACGCGCGGGCCGGGCGCGAGATCGCGTTCTGGCGGACAGCCCTGGCCGGACTGCCGGACGAGGTGGGCCTGCCGTCGGATCGGCCGCGCCCCGCCACGGCGTCGATGCGTGGCGCCCGGGTCGACTTCGAGCTCGACACCGGGCTGGTGGCGTCACTGCACACGATCGCGGCCGAGCAGGGCGCGACCCTGTTCATGGTGCTGCACGCGGCGCTGTCGGTGCTCGTCGCGCGCCTGTCGGGGAACCCGGATGTGGCGATCGGCAGCCCGGTCGCCGGACGCGGCGCCGCCGAACTCGACGACGTGGTCGGCATGTTCGTCAATACCGCCGTGCTGCGGGCCCAGGTCCGGGCGGGGGAGTCGTTCGCCGAGTTACTCACCCGGGTGCGCGCCGACGACCTGGCCGCCTTCGACCACACCACCCTGCCCTTCGAGCGCCTGGTCGAGGTGCTCGCGCCGCCGCGCTCGGCCGGACGGCACCCCCTGTTCCAGGTGGCGCTGTCGCTGCAGAACCTGCCGCCCACCAGCTTCGAACTGCCCGGCCTGCGCGCCGCCGCCGTCGACCTGCCCTACGACATCGAGAAGTTCGACCTCTCGGTGACCCTGCGCGAGTCTCCCGCCGCCGGTCTGTCCGGTGAGTTCTCCTACGCCACCGACCTTTTCGACGAGTCCACCGTCGCCGCGATGGCCCGCCGCTTCACCGGCCTGCTCGCCGCGATCGTCCGCGCCCCGCACACCCCGGTCGCCGACCTGCCCCTGCTGATCGACACCGAACTCACCGAACTCACCAGCCGCACCGGCGGCCCGTCGACCCCCGCCCCGCTGCTGCCCGAGGTCCTCGCCCGCGCCGCCGCCGACCCCACCGCGATCGCCCTGCGCGACGGTGACCGCACCCGCACCTACGGCGAACTCGACGCCACCGCCACCGCCCTGGCCGCCCGCCTCACCGCCGCGGGCATCGGCCCCGGCGATCTCGTCGCCGTCGGCCTCCCGCGCTCGGCCGACTCGGTCACCGCGGTCTGGGCCGTCGTGAAGTCCGGCGCCGGATTCCTGCCCGTCGACCCCACCTACCCGGCCGACCGCATCACCCATATGCTCGCGGATTCCGGTGCGGCAGCGGGCATCACGACCTCCGCCGTCCGCCCGGATCTGCCGTCCACCGTGCGCTGGCTGCTGCTGGACGACGCGGAAGGCGACACCCCGGCGGCCGCCGGGGCGCGGCGCGCGCTCGATCCGCTGGACCCGGCCTACGTCATCTACACCTCGGGCACCACCGGTCTGCCCAAGGGCGTGGTGATTCCCCACGGTGCTGTCGCGGCGTATCTGCCGGTGCAGGCCGGGCGGTATGTGGCCGCGAAGGATGCGCGCGTGCTGCACGTGGCCTCGCCGTCGTTCGACATCTCCGTGGCCGAGCTGCTGCTCACCGTCACCGAGGGCGCGACCATGGTGATCGCCCCGGTCGGCGTGTTCGGTGGGGCGGAGCTGGGGGCGTTGCTGCGGGCCGAGCGGGTGACCCATGTGGTGATCACGCCGTCCGCCCTGGCGACGGTGCACCCGGACGGCCTCGACGACCTGCGCGTGGTCGTCGTCGGTGGCGAGGCGTGCCCGCCGGAGCTGGTGGCGCGCTGGACCGCCGCCATCCCGGGGCTGGTGTTCCGCAACGGCTACGGGCCGACCGAGACGACCATCGTCACCAACATCAGCGAACCGCTCGACGCGGACACCCCCATCACCCTCGGCGCGCCGGTGGAGGGCACCACCGAACTGGTGCTCGACGAGCGGTTGCGGCCGGTACCGGTGGGTGTGGTCGGCGAGCTCTACATCGCCGGTCCGCAGCTGGCGCGCGGCTATCATCGCAGGCCGTCGCTGACGGCGGGCCGCTTCGTCACCAATCCCTACGGTGCGCCCGGTGCGCGGATGTACCGCACCGGCGACACCGTGCGCTGGGTGCGCCGCGACGGCTCCTTCGATCTGGAATACCTGGGGCGCAACGACTTCCAGGTGAAGGTGCGGGGCTTCCGGATCGAACTCGGCGAGATCGACGCCGTACTCGCCCGCCACGCCACGGTCGACTTCGCCGCCACCGTCGGACACCGCACCGAGGCGGGCGCGACCCTGCTGGTGTCGTATGTGGTGCCCGTCGCCGGAGCCACCATCGACACCGCGGGCCTGATCGCGCACACCGCCGATCATCTGCCCGCGCACATGGTGCCCGCCGCCATCGTGGCCATGGACGCGGTGCCGCTGACCCCGGTCGGCAAGCTCGACCGCGCCGCGCTGCCCGCGCCGATGTTCGAGGCCGCCGCCTACCGGGCCCCGGAGACCCCGGCCGAGCAGGTGGTCGCCGCCGCGTTCGCCGAGGTCCTCGGCCTGGAGCGGGTCGGCCGCGACGACGACTTCTTCGACCTCGGCGGCAACTCGCTGCTCGCCACCCGCCTGATGGCCCGCATCGGCACCGATCTCGACCTCCGCGTCCCGGTCCGGCAGCTCTTCGACACCAGCGCGGTGCGCACCCTCGCGGCGGCCGCCGACGCCCTGCGCGGCACCGGTGCCGGGCCCGCGTTGGTCGCCGGGGTCCGGCCCGATCCGCTGCCGCTCTCGCCCGCCCAGCAGCGCATGTGGTTCCTCAACCGCTTCGATCCCGGCTCGGCCACCGACAACATCCCGATGGCCGTGCGGCTCACCGGAACTCTCGATGTGGCCGCCCTACAGCGGGCGATCGTCGACGTCCTGGACCGCCACGAGGTGCTGCGCACCCGCTACCCGGAACGCGACGGACACGCCGTCGCCGACATCCTCCCCGCCACCGGCCTGGTGCCCGAGGTCGTCCCGCGGCTCGTCCCCAGCGCCGGTGTGGCCGACGCGGTCCGCGCCTTTGCCGCGACCGGCTTCGACCTCACCGTCGACGCCCCGATCCGCGCCGCGCTGATCCGGGTCGTCGCGGAAGATTTGTCAGCGCATACGGATTCGTCCGCACCTCACGGGTCGGCGGAGCTGTCGCCACTCGGTGGCGCTGTGGCCGAGCGGTCTGGCGGTGACGCGCCATCGTGTGGGGCACCGGCTGTGGTCGGCGGGAACCCTGGGTCGGCGGAGCTGCCGTCACTCGGCGGCGCTGTGGCCGGGCGATCTGGCGGTGACGCGCCATCGTGTGGGGCACCGGCTGTGGTCAGCGGGAACCCTGGGTCGGCGGGCGGCACCATGCGCCCCGCGACATCGGTCGGCGGGCCGGGCGACTCGCCTGCCATGGACTCGACGGGTGCGCGGGGTGGCGAGCCGGAATATGTGCTGGTCATCGTGCTGCACCACATCGCGGCCGACGGGTTCTCGTTCGGGCCGCTGATCCGGGACGTGCTCACCGCCTACGCGGCGCGCGCGGCCGGTGCCGTGCCGCAGTGGGCGCCCCTGGCGGTGCAATACGTCGATTACGCGATCTGGCAGCATGCGGTGCTCGGTGACGCCGACGACTCGGAATCACTTGCCGCCCAGCAACTCTCGTACTGGCGCGACACCCTCGCCGGAGTGCCGGAACAGCTCGAGCTGCCCACCGACCGCACCCGGCCCTCGGTGGCCTCGCGGCGCGGTGCCACCCACGACATCTCGATCGACGCCGAGACCCATCGGGCGTTGGCGGAATTCGCTCGCGCACACGGTGTCACGGTGTTCATGGCCGCGCATGCCGTGTTCGCCGCACTGCTGGCCCGGCTCTCGGCCACCACCGATATCGCGATCGGCACCCCGGTCTCGGGGCGCGGTGAGCGCGCGCTCGACGACCTCGTCGGCATGTTCGTCAACACCCTCGTGCTGCGCACCGAGGTCGCCCCGGCGACGCCGTTCACCGACCTGATCGCCCAGGTGCGCGACACGGATCTGGCCGCGTTCGGGCACGCCGACATCCCGTTCGAGCGGCTCGTCGAGGTCCTCGACCCGGTCCGCTCGACGGCGCGCAACCCGCTGTTCCAGGTGATGCTCTCGCTCAACGAGGCCACCCCCCGCGCGCTCGCCCTGCCCGGGCTGACCCTCGGCGAGGTGGACCTGTCCACCGGTGTCGCCAAGTTCGACATCGAACTCTCCCTCACCGAGCACCGTGACGACAACGGCGCTCCCGCCGGACTGTCCGGCGCCTTCGTCTACGCCACCGACCTGTTCGACGCGGCCACCGTGGCGGGCTTCGCCGCCCGCCTGCACCGCCTGCTCGCCGCCGTCCTCGCCGACTCCACCCGCCCCATCGGCGACATCGACCTGCTCGACCCCACCGAACACACCACCCTCCTGACCACCTGGAACACCACCCCGACCCTCGACACCACCGCCACCCTGGCGGACCTGTTCGCCGAGCAGGTCCGCGCCACCCCCGACGCCACCGCGGTTGTCGTCGACGGCGAGCAGAGTCAGCCTGCGGCCACCGGGCAGGCTCGAGCGATCACGTCGCTCGGTGGTGCGGACGCCGCGTCGAACTACGCGGTGGTCGACGGCGAGTCGAGGCGCATCGCGGCCGCCGGGCAGATCCACGCGACCACCTCGCTCCATGGTGCGGACGCCGCGCCGACCTACCCAGTTGTCGTGGACGGCGAGCAGGAGCGGACTGCGGCTGCCGGTCAGGCCCCCGCGACGACGTCGTTCGATGGTGCAGACGCCACGTTGTCCTACGCCGAGTTCGGCGGTCGTGTCGCGCGGCTGGCGCGGTATCTGATCGAGCGGGGCGCCGGGCCCGGCGCGCTGGTCGCTGTGGCGATGCGTCGGGGGATCGACCAGCTGGTGGCGGTGCACGCGGTGCTGACCGCGGGCGCCGCGTACGTGCCCGTCGACCCTGATCATCCGGTCGAGCGGACCGAGTATGTGCTGGCCCGGACGGCACCGGTCTGTGTGCTGACGGTCACCGGAAGTGGTGTGCGGGAGGCGGATTCGGTCGTCATGATCGACACCCTCGAGCTGTCGGAGGTATCCGGCGACCCGGTCACCGACGCCGACCGGATCCGACCGTTGCGTCCCGAGCACCTCGCCTACGTGCTGTTCACCTCCGGCTCCACCGGTCGGCCGAAGGGTGTCGCCGTGCCGCACCGGGCCGTGGTGAACCAGCTGCGGTGGTTGCAGTGCGAGTACCCACTGGGCGCCGACGACGTGGTGCTGCAGAAGACGCCGTTCACCTTCGACGCCTCGGTGTGGGAACTGCTGTGGCCGTCGCAGGTCGGCGCCCGGCTGGTGCTGGCCACCGCCGACGGCCACCGCGACCCGGCCTACCTGGCGGACGCCACGGTGCGACACGGCGTGAGCGTGGTGCAGTACGTGCCGTCGGTGCTCGCCGCCGTGCTCACGGAACCGGCGGCGGCACAGGCCGATTCGCTGCGACTGGTGTTCGCCGGGGGTGAGGCGCTCAACGCCGACCTCGCCCACCGCGTGCGGGCCACCACCGGCGCGGCCGTGGTCAACCTCTACGGCCCCACCGAGACCGCCATCCAGGTCACCACCCATCGCGTCGGGGACGACCAGGGCGCGGCGGTGCCCATCGGCACACCGGTCGCCGGAACTCGCGTGTACGTGCTCGATGCGCGGCTGCGGCCGGTTCCCGTCGGGGTGCCGGGCGAACTGTATGTGGCGGGCGCCCAACTCGCCGACGGCTACCACGGTCGCGCCGAGCTGACCGCCGAACGCTTCGTCGCCGACCCGTTCGGCACCGGCGAACGCCTCTACCGCACCGGCGACCTCGTCACCTGGCGCACCGGTCCGGACGGTCCCGCCCTGCACTACCTGGGCCGCACCGACTTCCAGGTGAAACTGCGCGGCCTGCGCATCGAACCCGCCGAGATCGAAGCGGCCCTCGCCACGGTGCCCGGTGTGCGCCGCGTCGCCGTCCTCGTGCGCTCCGACGAAGGGCGGCCCGACCAGCTCGTCGCCTACATCGTCCGGTCCGGCCCGCCCACCGAGACCGAGACGGGAACGGACGGGTCGACCGTCGCCGATCTCGATGCCGCCGTCGCCGCGGTGCTCCCGTCGTACATGGTGCCCGGCGCCTACGTCTTCCTCGACGAGCTGCCGGTGAACAGCTCCGGCAAGCTGGACCGCCGCGCCCTGCCCGCGCCCGAGATCCGCGTCATCGACTACCGCGAACCCGCCACCGCGACCGAGCGGATCGTGGCCGCCACCTTCGCCGGGGTCCTCGACCTCGACCGTGTCGGCGCCGACGACGACTTCTTCACCCTCGGCGGCAACTCGCTGCTGGCCACCCAGGTGGCCGCGCGGCTGGGCACCGCCCTCGACGCCAGGGTGCCGGTGCGGGAACTGTTCGAGGCGAGCACTGTCGAGGGACTCGCGGTGCGTCTGGACGCCCTGCGCGGCACCGGCAGCAGGCGGGGACCGGTGGCCGGGCCACGGCCGCCGCGCATTCCGCTGTCCCCGGCCCAGCAGCGCATGTGGTTCCTGCACCGTTTCGATCCGGACTCGGCCGCCTACCACATCCCGGTCGCGCTGCGGCTCAGCGGCGAGCTCGACATCGCCGCGCTGCGCGGAGCCCTGGGCGACCTCATCGCCCGGCACGAGACCCTGCGCACCACCTACCCCGAATTCGACGGGCAGGCAACGCAACTCGTCGGCGCGCCGTTCGTCCCCGACCTGGCCGTCACCGAGGTCGACGCCGCCACCGTGCCCGCCGCCATCGCGACCGCGCTGGCCGGGGGATTCGACATCACCAGCGAGGTGCCGGTGCGCGCGGCACTGCTGCGCGTCGCCCCGGCCGAGCACGTGCTGGTCCTGGTGGTCCATCACATCGCCGCCGACGGTTGGTCGATGGGCCCGCTGACCCGCGACCTGGTCACCGCCTATGCCGCCCGCGCCGCGGGCGCCACCCCGCAACTGCCCACGCCGACGGTGCACTACGCCGACTACGCGCTGTGGCAGGTCGAGGGCCTGGGCAGCGCCGACGACCCGGACGCGCCGCTGGCCCGTCAGCTCGACTACTGGACCGACCGCCTGGCCGGGCTGCCCGATGTGCTGACCCTGCCCGCCGACCGCCGCAGGCCGCTCATCGCCTCCAACCGGGGCGCCACCCTCACCACCACTCTCGACGCCGACCTGCATCGCGGCATCGAGGACCTGGCCCGCGCCCAGCGCGCCACCCCGTTCATGGTGTTGCACGCCGGACTCGCGGTACTGCTGGCCCGGCTGTCGGCGGGCGCCGACATCGTCGTCGGCACCCCGGTCGCCGGACGTGGTCATCGCGAACTCGACGACATCGTCGGCATGTTCGTCAACACGCTGGTGCTGCGCGCCCAGGTGCGCTCCGGCGCCCGCTTCAGCGACCTGCTCGAGCAGGTCCGCACCGGCGACCTGGATGCCTTCGACCATGCCGACGTCCCGTTCGAGAGCCTGGTCGACGCGCTCAATCCCGCCCGCTCGCAGGGCTATTCGCCGCTGTACCAGGTGTCGCTGGCGCTGCAGAACCAGCGGCGCACCGCCTTCGAACTGCCCGGGCTCACCCTGTCGGGCCTGAGTCTGCCGGACGCGCCGATCGAGGTGGACCTGGACTTCACCTTCGTCGACCGTTTCGCCGCCGACGGCACCGCCGAGGGACTGGACCTCGAACTGCGCTACGCCACCGACCTGTTCGACGCCGACACCGTCGCCGACCTGGTCGGCATGCTCGAGCGCGTGCTGCGCGCGGCCGTCGCCGATCCGGGCACCCCGGTCGGCGATCTCGCCCTGCACGACGCCCCCGGCCACGCCGCGCTGCTCGCGGGCCCGCACGGTGACGTGGAACCCCTCGACCGCGCCCTCGCCGAACTGGGTGTGCGCGCCCCGCTGGCCGCGCACCTGCTCGACGCCGCGGCCGCCCGCGACCCGCACGCCGTGGCGGCGGTCTTCGAAGGCCGCGAGATCGGGTACGGCGAGCTGGCGGCCAGGGCCAACCGGTTCGCGCGCAGGCTCATCGAATGCGGTGTCGGCCCGGAAACCCCGGTGGTCGTGGCGGTGCCGCGCGGCATCGACCTGCTCGTGGTGCTGCACGGTGTGCTCGCCGCCGGTGGCGTGTACGTGCCGATCGATCCCACCCAGCCCGCCGACCGCATCGGGCATGTCCTAGAGACCGCCGCGCCCCGGCTGGTGGTGGCCGCCGCGGCCGCCGACCTCGACCACGTCGACTCGAGTATCCGATCCGCCACCGCCTCGGTGCATTTCGCGGCCGCCTCGCGGTCGGGGTTCCCGGTGCTCACCGTCGCCCAGCTCGAGGACCCCACCCAGCGGCCCGTGCCGGGCACCCCGGTCACCGACGCCGAGCGGCTCGCCCCGCTGCATCCGGAGCACCCGGCCTATGTGCTGTTCACCTCCGGCTCGACCGGCACCCCCAAGGGCGTGATGGTGTCGCATCGGGCGCTGGTCAACGAATTGTGCTGGCTGCGCGGCGAATACGCGATGACCGCCGCCGACCGGTTCCTCCAGCGCGCCCCGCTGACCTTCGACGTCTCGATCTGGGAACTGCTCGCCCCCGCCCTGCTCGGCGCGCCCCTGGTGCTGCTGCGGCCCGGCGGTCACCTCGACCTGGCCTACCAGGCCCAGGTGTTGCGCGAACAGCGCGTCACCATCGCCGAGTTCGTGCCCTCGGTGCTGGCCGCCCTGCTCGCCGAGGGCCTCGGTGACGCGCTGGGTGGGCTTCGGATGCTGCACGCGGGCGGTGAGGAACTGCCCGCGCCGCTGGCGACCGCGCTGCTCGCCGCGATCCCCGGCGAACTGCACAACACCTACGGTCCGACCGAGGTGACGATCACCAGCACCTTCCAGCAGATCACCGCCCCGGTCGAGCAGACCGAGCTGCCCATCGGCAGGCCGAGCTGGAATGTGCGCGCCTATGTCCTCGACGAGCGGCTGCATCCGGTGGCCGCCGGGGTCGCGGGTGAGCTGTATCTGGCGGGCGCCCAGTTGGCCCGGGGCTACCTGGGCAAGCCGGATCTGACGGCGGACCGATTCGTCGCCGACCCGTACGGTCCCGACGGCACCCGCATGTACCGAACCGGCGACCTGGTGCGGCGCGACCGTTCGGGAGCCCTGGTCTACCTGGGCCGCAACGACTTCCAGGTCAAGATCCGTGGGCTGCGGATCGAGCTCGGCGAGATCGAGACCGCGCTCGGCGACGCGCCCGGCGTCACCCACGCGACCGTCCTGCCCGCCACCGACGACGCCGGACGCCAGTGCCTGGTCGCCTACGTCGCCGGAGACGTGGAACCCCCCGTGGTGCGCGGACACGTCGCGAGCCGGGTGCCCGCGTACATGGTGCCCGCGCACCTGGTGGTGCTCGACACCGTGCCGCTGAATTCGGCGGGCAAGCTGGACCGTTCCGCGCTGCCCACCCCGGACCTGTCGGTCACCACCGCCTATGTGGCGCCGCGACCGGGCGCGCAGGCCACGCTCGCGGACGTGATCGCCGAGCTGCTCGGGGTGGACCGGATCGGCGCCGACGACGACTTCTTCGCCGTCGGCGGCAACTCGCTGCTGGCCATGCGCCTGGTCGCGCGTGCCAACGCGGCGCTGGGCAGCGCGCTGGACGTGCGCGATGTCTTCGACGCGCCCACCGTGGCGGGCCTGGCCGAACGCGCCGGAATCCGGAGCGAAGCGCTGCCCGCGCTGGTGGCGGCCGCGCCGCGCCCCGACCGGATCCCGTTGTCGCTGGCGCAGACCCGCCTGTGGCTGTTGAACCGCATCGAACCCGACTCGGCCGTCTACACCCTGCCGATCGCGCTGCGCCTCACCGGAGACCTGGACACCGACGCGCTGTGGGCCGCGCTGGGTGACGTCATCGAACGGCACGAATCACTGCGGACGATCTTCCCAGAGGACGCCGACGGACCGACCCAGGTCGTCCTTGCGGCCGAGCGGGTGCGCCCCGCCGCCGTGGTGCGCGAGGTCGCCGAGGTCGACCTGGTGGACGCCGTGCGCGCCGTCGTCGGCGCCGGGTACGACCTCACCACCGAGGCACCCCTGCGCGCGGCACTCTTCCGCCGCGCCACCGGGAACTCGGCGGGTGGCGACGACGCGATCGCCGTGGCATCGGCGCGCGCGGCCGCACCGAACCCGGCGGACGTCGAGCACGTACTCGTGCTCGCGGTGCACCACATCGCCGCCGACGGAGTGTCGACGACACCGCTGGCCCGCGACCTGATCACCGCCTACGCCGCGCGCGCGGCTGGCGCGGTGCCGCGGTGGAACCCGCTGCCGGTGCAGTACCCCGACTTCACGCTGTGGCAGCACGCGGTGCTGGGTGACCCGGGTGATCCGGAGTCGCGGCTGGCGCGGCAACTGGCGCACTGGCGCGACGAATTGGCCGGGCTCGCACCGGTACTGGAGCTGGCGACCGATCGGCCCCGCCCCGCGGTGCGGTCGGGGGCCGGAGGGTCGGTCGGGTTCGAGGTGCCCACCGAGGTGGTCGCCGCAATCGAGGCGCTGGCCCGTAGGCACAGGGTGTCCACCTTCATGGTGGTGCACGCCGCGTTCGCGGTGCTGCTCGCGCGCCACGGCGCTGGCAGCGATATCGCGATCGGCACGCCGGTGGCGGGTCGCGCCGACGCCGCGCTCGACGATCTCGTCGGCATGTTCGTCAACACGCTGGTGCTGCGTTCGGAGGTCGACGCGGGTGCCGGTTTCGCCGAGCTGCTCGCCACGGTGCGCGGGGGCGACCTGCGCGCGTTCGCCCACGCCGAGCTGCCCTTCGAGCGGCTCGTCGAGGAACTGAATCCGACCCGCTCGACGGCGTATTCGCCGATCGTGCAGGTGATGCTCGCCTTCGAGCACCGCGAGGACACCGGTATCGAGCTGCCCGGCCTGCGCATCGCCGAATTCGCGCTGCCCGCCGCCACGACCCAGTTCGATCTGTCCCTGGCGATCAACGAGATCACCGACGCGGCGGGCGAACCCGGCATGCGCGGCTGGCTGCGCTACGCCACCGATCTGTTCGACGCCGACACCGTCGCGGCGTTCGGCGCCCGCTTCGTGCGGGTGTTGTCCGCCGTCGTCGCCGACGACACCACCCCGGTCGGCGCGATCGACCTGCTCGACACCGCCGAAACCGCCCAGCTGGCGGCCTGGAACGACACCGCCGCGCCGCTCGACACCGCGGCGACCCTGGTCTCGCTGTTCGCCGAGCAGGCCCGCCGCACCCCCGACGCGATCGCCCTCGACTTCGAGGGCACCCGGGTCACCTACGGCGAGTTCGCCGGACGCGTGGCCCGCCTGGCCCGCTGGCTGATCGCCGAGCGGGTGGGGCCCGACGCGATCGTCGGTGTCGGGTTGCGGCGCGGGATCGATCTGCTGGTGGCCCTGTACGCGGTGCAGGCCGCGGGCGCGGCCTACCTGCCGCTGGACCCCGACCATCCCGCCGACCGCATCGTCGACGTGCTCGCCACCGCGGCACCGGTCTGTGTGCTGGCCGCCGCGGACTTCCCCGAGACGGGGAGCCGCACGGTCGACCCGGCGGCCCTGGACCTGAGCGGCCACGCCAGCGCGCCGGTCACCGACGCCGACCGGCTCCGGCCACTGCGCGGTGCCGACCTGGCCTATGTGCTGTTCACCTCCGGGTCCACCGGCAAGCCCAAGGGTGTCGCGGTCGCGCACACCGCCATCGTCAACCGCCTGGTCTGGATGCAGGACACCTATCGGCTCGACGCCGACAGCACCGTGCTGCAGAAGACGCCCATCACCTTCGACGTGTCGGTGTGGGAACTGTTCTGGCCCTTGCAGATCGGTGCCACCCTGGTGATCGCCCGCCCCGACGGGCACCGTGACCCCGCCTACCTGGCCGAGGTCGTCACCCGGACCGGCGTCGATACCGCGCACTTCGTGCCCTCGATGCTGGCGGCCTTCCTCGCCGAACCCCGTGCGGCGGAGTGTGTCTCGCTGCGGCGGGTGTTCGCCTCCGGTGAGGCGCTGCCCGCCGCCGACGCCCAGCGGTTGCGGGCGCTGGTTCCCGGTGTGGCCGTGCACAATCTGTACGGGCCCACCGAGGCGGCGGTCGACGTCACCTTCCACGAGGTGACCGAGGACGACACCGTCACCGTGCCGATCGGCGCGGCGGTCGCCAATACGGCCCTGCACGTCCTCGACGGGCGGCTGCGGCCGGTACCCGTGGGCGTTCCGGGCGAGCTGTATCTGGCCGGAGTCCAGCTGGCGCGCGGCTACCTCGCCCGGCCCGACCTGTCCGCCGACCGTTTCGTCGCCAATCCCTACGGGACGTCCGGCGAGCGCATGTACCGCACCGGCGACCTCGTCGTGCGTACCCGCACCGGCGAACTGGAATACCTAGGCCGCACCGACTTCCAGGTGAAGCTGCGCGGCCTGCGCATCGAACTCGGCGAGATCGAAGCCGTCCTCACCGGGCTCGACTCGGTGGACCGCGCCGTCGTCACCGTCCGCGACGACGGCACCGGCGACCACCTCGTCGCCTACCTGGTCCCCGCCGCGCAGGGCGACCTCCCCGGCCACGACTCCGTCACCCCGCGCGCCGTCGATCTGGATGAGGTGAAAGCCGCGCTACGCCAGGCGCTTCCGGCCTACATGGTGCCGGGTGCCTTCGTGGTGCTCGACGAGCTGCCGGTGAACGCGTCGGGCAAGCTCGATCGCCGGGCACTGCCCGCACCGGAGGTCGTGGCCCGGGAGTTCCGGGCGCCGTCGACACCGACCGAACTGCTGGTGGCCGGAGTGATCGCCGAGGTGCTCGGGGTCGAGACGGTCGGCGCCGACGACGATTTCTTCGATCTGGGCGGCAACTCCCTGGTCGCGACGCGCGTCGCGGCACGGCTCGGTGCGGCGTTGGACCGGCAGGTGCCGGTGGCCCGCCTCTTCGAGACCCCGGCGGTGGCCGAACTGGCCGCCGTCCTCGACGCCGAGCACGGGACCGCGCGGGTGGCGCTGAGGGCGGGGGAGCGGCCCGCCGCGATTCCGCTCTCGCCCGCCCAGCAGCGCATGTGGTTCCTCAACCGCTTCGACCCCGACTCGGCCGGGTACAACGTGCCGGTCGCGGTGCGGCTGCGCGGCGCGCTCGACCCGGACGCGCTCGCCGCCGCCATCACCGATCTCGTCGAACGCCACGAGGTCCTGCGCACCTACTACCCGGAGACCCCCGACGGGCCGGTGCAGCGGATCGTCGGCGCGGCCGAAGCCGGTGTCGCGCTGGAGGTCCGTGACCTCCCGGCCGACGAGGTGGTCGCGGCCGTGACGGCCCTGTTCGCCACCACCTTCGACGTCACCGCCGGAGTGCCGTGGCGCGTGGTGCTGTACCGCGTCACGGCCGAGGAGGCCGTGCTGGCGCTGGTCGTGCATCACATCAGCGCCGACGGGTCCTCCATGCCGCCGCTGGTGCGCGACCTGATGACCGCCTACCTCGCGCGCCGCGACGGCACGGCGCCCCGGTGGACACCGCTGCCGGTGCAGTACGCCGATTACGCGCTGTGGCAGCGCGCGGTGCTCGGCGAGGAAGCCGATCCCGGCTCCGTCGCCGCCGGTCAGCTCGACTTCTGGCGCACCGAACTCGCCGACCTGCCCGAGGAACTCGCGCTGCCGCTGGACCGGCCGCGCCCGCCGGTACGCACCCTCGCCGGTGGCACCGTGCCGGTGACCCTCGACGCCGCCACCCACGCCCGGCTCAACGCCCTGGCGAAGGAGGCGGGCGCCACGCTGTTCATGGTGGTGCACACCGCCTTCGCCGCCCTGCTCAGCAGGCTCTCCGGCAGCGCCGACATCACCGTCGGGACGCCGGTGGCGGGGCGCGGGGAGGCCGCGCTCGAGGACCTGATCGGCATGTTCGTCAACACGCTGGTCTTCCGGACCCGGCTCACGGCGGGAGAATCGTTCCGGCAGTTGCTGATCCGGCAGCGCGCCACCGACCTCGCGGTCTACGCCCACGCCGACGTGCCCTTCGAGCGCCTGGTCGAGGTGCTCGACCCGGCCCGATCGACCGCGCGACACCCGCTGTTCCAGGTCGGGTTCTCCTTCCAGAACTTCGAGCGCGCCGAACTGGCCCTGCCCGGGATCACGGTGTCGGGCATCGACACCGACACCGAGCTCTCGCAGTTCGACCTGCACCTCATCGTCAGCGACGACTACGCCGCCGACGGCAGCGCCGCGGGCGTCACCGGTGTGCTCACCTACGCCCACGACGTGTTCGACACCGCCACCGCGGCCGCCATCGGCACCCGCCTGGAACGGCTGCTCACGGCCGTGGCCGCCGACCCGCACGCGTCCCTGGACACCATCGACGTGCTCGAGCCCGCCGAACGCACGCGCATCCTCACCGAGTGGAACGCCACCACCCACGAGATCGACCGCACCGCGACCCTGCTCACTCCCTACCGCGCCCAGGCTCTGGCCCGGCCCGACGCGACCGCGCTGGTCTTCGAGGACACCATCCTGACCTACGCCGCGTTCGACGCCAGGGTGAACCGGCTCGCCCGCCACCTGATCGCCGAAGGCGTGGGCCCGGACGTCCTGGTCGCCCTGGCCCTGCGCCGATCCCTCGACCTGGTCGTGGCCATGTACGCGGTACTCACCGCGGGCGGCGCCTATGTGCCGATCGACCCCGACCACCCCGCCGACCGCATCGCCCAGGTCCTCGACACCGCCCGCCCCCACCTGGTACTCACCACCCACCGGGACGAGTTCACCGTGCCCAGCGCCGCGCCGAGACTCCTCACCCTCGAGGACATCGATACCGCGCGGTACGCCGGACATCCGGTGGCCGACACCGAACTGCGTGCACCGCTGCGTGATGCGCACCTGGCCTACGTGCTGTTCACCTCCGGCTCCACCGGCAGGCCCAAGGGCGTGGCCATGAGCCACGCGGGGATTCGCAACCAGATCGCATGGCTGATCGAGCGGTACCGGCTCGACGGCGACGATGTGTACCTGCAGAAGTCGGCGGCCGGATTCGACCTGTCGGTGTGGGGCTACTTCGCCCCGCTCGCGGCGGGCGCGACCCTGGTGCTGGCCACCCCGGACGGGCATCGCGACCCGCAGTACCTGGCCGAGCTCGTCGCGGCGCGCGGCGTCACCGTCGCCGACTTCGTGCCCTCGGTGCTGGCGGTGTTCGCCGCGCAGGCCGAGGCACGGCAGCTGACCGGGCTGCGTCTGCTGCTCGCCATCGGTGAGGCGCTCACCCCGGAGATCGTGGCCGCCGTCGGCGCGAAAACCTCGGCGCCCGTGCACAATCTGTACGGACCGACCGAGGCCGCGGTGTCGGTCACCGCGTGGCCCGCCGCCGGGGCGAGCGGCGCGACCGTGCCGATCGGCGTGCCCGCCTGGAACACCCGCGTCTATGTTCTCGACGACCGGCTGCGGCCCGTCGCGCCCGGTGTCGCGGGCGAGCTCTACCTCGCGGGGGAGCAGTTGGCCCGCGGCTACCTCGGGCGCCCCGACCTCTCGGCCGACCGGTTCGTCGCCGACCCGTTCGGCGCGCCGGGACAGCGGATGTACCGCACCGGTGACCTGGTGCGCTGGAACCGCGACGGCGTGCTGAGCTACCTGGCGCGCATCGACTTCCAGGTGAAATTCCGTGGTCAGCGCATCGAACTGGGCGAGATCGAAGCGGCACTCGGCGCGCTGCCCGAGGTCAGCCAGGCCGCGGCGGTCGTCTCCACCTGGGAGACCGGCGACCGGCTGGTCGGCTACGCCGTGCCGGTCCCCGGCGCCGACCTCGATCCGGTCACGCTGCGCACCGAGGTCGCGGCGGTACTCCCGTCGTACATGGTGCCCTCGGTGATCGTGGTCCTCGACGCCTTCCCGCTCAACACCTCCGGCAAGCTCGACCGCAAGGCCCTGCCGACACCGGAATTCGTGGCGCGGCCGTTCCGTGCCCCGGTCACCCCGGTGCAACGCGCGGTCGCCGACGTCTTCGGTGACGTGCTGGGCCGCACCGGAATCGGCCTCGACGACGACTTCTTCGAACTCGGCGGCAACTCCCTCGTCGCCACCCGGGTGGCCGCCCGCCTCGGCGCGGCGCTGTCGACCCGGGTGCCGGTACGGGTGCTGTTCGAGGCCACCACCGTCGCCGGGCTGGCCGCCGCGCTGGCCGGACAGGCGGGCACCGGCGCCGGACTCGCCCTGGTGGCGGGCCCACGGCCATCACGGATTCCGCTCTCGGCCGCCCAGCGGCGCATGTGGTTGCTCAACCGGCTCGACCCGGACTCGGCCGCCTACAACATCCCGATCGCGGTGCGGCTCACCGGCGACATCGACGCCCCGGCGCTGGCCGCCGCGGTCACCGATGTGCTCGACCGGCACGAGGTGCTGCGCACCGCCTACCCGGCCATCGACGGCATCGGCCACCAGGCGGTGTGGGAGTTCGTGCCCGCGCCGGTGGTGGAGGCGGTCGATCGGATCGCGGTGCCCGCCATCGTGGCCGCCGAGATCGGCCGCGGCTTCGATGTCACCGTCGCGCCGCCGGTGCGGGTGCGCGTGCTGCGGTGCGCGCCCGACGAGGTGGTGCTGGTGGTGGTCGTGCACCACATCAGCGCCGACGGCTTCTCCGCCGGACCGCTGCTGCGCGATATGACCGCCGCCTACCTCGCGCGCCGCGCGGGCGCCGCGCCCGGCTGGGCCCCGCTGCCGGTGCAGTACGCCGACTACACGCTGTGGCAGCGCGAGCTGCTCGGCGACGAGGACGACCCAGAATCGCTCGCCGCCCGCCAACTCCGGTTCTGGCGTGACGAACTGGCCGGGCTGCCCGGCCTGCTCGACCTGCCCACCGACCGGCCCCGCCCCGCCGTCGCCTCCCAGCGCGGCGCCAGCGTGGACACCGTGATCCCGGCGCGGATCTGGCAGCGCGTCGGGCGGCTCGCCCGTGGTGCGGAGGCCAGCGAGTTCATGGTCGCGCACGCGGCGCTGGCGCTGCTGCTCGCGCGGTTCAGCGGCATCCGCGACATCGCCGTCGGCACCCCGGTGGCCGGACGCGGTGAGCAGGCCCTGGACGCGCTGGTCGGCATGTTCGTCAACACCCTCGTGCTGCGCACCGAGGTCGACCCCGCCGACTCGTTCCGCGCGCTGCTGCACCGGGCCCGCCGGGTCGACCTGGACGCCTTCGAACACTCCGACGTGCCCTTCGAACGGCTCGTCGACGCGCTCGACCCGGTCCGCTCCGCCGCCCACACCCCGCTGTTCCAGGTGCTGCTCGCCTTCCAGAACCTCGACGCCGCCCCGGCCGAAGTGGTGCTGCCCGAGCTCACCGTCACCGGACTCGACGCCCCGGCCGCCGTCGCCAGGTTCGACCTGGACCTGGTGCTCACCGACACCACCGACGGCGGCTGCGCGGTGAGCCTCACCTACGCCACCGACCTGTTCGACGCGACCACCGCCGCGCGACTGGCCGAGGGCTACGTGCGGGTCCTGGACGCGGTGACCGCGGACCCCGACGGCACGGTCGGCGAAGTCGATCTGCGCACCGACGCCGATCGCGCGCTGTTCGACACCTGGTGTGCCACCGAGGTTCCGACCGCGACCCAGGTGCTGCCCGACGGTTTCGCCCGGCAGGCCGCCGCCACCCCGGAGGCCGTCGCGGTGGTCGACGGCGACACCTGGCTCACCTATGCCGACTTCGCGGGTCGGGTGCACCGGCTGGCCCGGCACCTGCTCGCCCACGGCGTCGGCCCGGACACCGCCGTCGCGGTGGCGGTGCGTCGGTCGGCCGACCTGCTGGTCGGGGTGTACGCGGTGCTCGCCGCCGGTGGCACCTACGTACCGGTCGACCCCGATCACCCCGCCGAGCGGATCGCCCGCATCCTGCGGATCGCCCAGCCCGCCTGCGTGCTCACCACCAGCGGCGACCGCGACGAGCTGCCCGGGGGACCCGACACGGTCGAGGTGGACACGGTGGATCTCACCGCCTACTCCGACGCCCCGATCACCGACGCCGAACGGGCCCAGCCGCTGCTGCCCGAGCACACCGCCTACGTGATCTTCACCTCCGGTTCGACCGGTCTGCCCAAGGGTGTCGGGGTGCCGCACCGCGCGATCGTCGGCCAACTCGACTGGCTGGCCGAGCGGTTCGGCTTCACGGCCGGGGACACGGTGCTGCACAAGACCCCGGTCACCTTCGACGCCTCGATCTGGGAGCTGCTGCTGCCCCAGCGCGTCGGTGCCTGCACCGTCGTCGCCCGCCCCGGCGGCCACGGCGATCCGGCCTATCTGGCCGGGCTCGTCGCCGAATACGGCGTCGACACCGTGCAGTTCGCGCCGACCCTGCTGGCCGCCTACGCCGCGGAGGTGGAACGCGGTGCGGTGCGGCAGAGTTCGCTGCGCCGGGTCTTCGCCGGTGGCGAGGAACTGCCCGCCGCGCTGGCCCAGCGGGTCCGCGCGCTCACCGGCGCCGACGTGGTGAATCTTTACGGGCCCACCGAGACCACTGTCCAGGTGAGCGCGCACACGGTGACCGAGGCCGACACGGCGACCGTGCCGATCGGCACCCCGGTGCGCGCCACCGGGCTGTACGTGCTCGACGCGCGCCTGCGTCCGGTACCCACCGGCGTGACCGGCGAACTGTACGTCGGCGGTGGGCAACTCGCGCACGGCTACCTCGGCGCCGCCGAACTCACCGCCGAACGATTCGTGCCCGACCCGTTCGGCGCGCCCGGCACCCGGATGTACCGCACCGGTGACCTCGTGCGGCTGCGTGCCGACGAGAGTGGTTCGGCCGCACTGGAATACCTCGGCCGCGTCGATCTACAGGTGAAGCTCAACGGGCAGCGCCTCGAACTCGGGGAAGTGGAAGCCGCGCTGCGGCGGCAGCCGGGCGTCGCCCAGGCCGCGGCCGCGGTGGTCGCCGGAGTGGGCGCCGATCGGCTCGTCGGGTACGTCGTCCCGCGCGACGCCCAGGCCGATCTCGGTGACCTGCGTGCCGCGCTCGCCGCCGAACTGCCCGGCTACCTGGTGCCCGCCGTGGTCCTCACGCTCGACGCGTTCCCGGTCAACACCTCCGGCAAGCTCGACCGCGCCGCCCTGCCCCGGCCGGAACTGCGCCAGGCCGCCTACCGCGCCCCGGTCACCGCCACCGAACAGCGCGTCGCCGCCGAATTCGCCCGGGTGCTCGACCTGGACCGGATCGGCATGGACGACAACTTCTTCGACCTCGGCGGCAACTCGCTGACCGCGGTCCAGTTGTCGGCGCGGCTGAGCGAGGCGCTCGACGTGTCGGTGCCGGTGGCGTGGTTGTTCGCCGAGCCGACCCCGTCGGTCATCGTCGAACGGGTGGCCGGACAGCGAGATTCGGCCGACGACGCGTTCGCGGTGCTGCTGCCGCTGCGCACCGGCGGACACCGCGAACCCCTGTTCTGCATCCACCCCGTCGGTGGTGTGTCGTGGTCGTTCGCGGGGATCACCCGGCATCTCGATCCCGAACGTCCGGTCTACGGCCTGCAATCACCCGCGCTCGGCGCCGACGAACCGCTGCCCGCGACCATCGAGGACTGGGCCGATCGCTACGTGGCCGCCATCCGGTCGGTGCAGCCCGACGGGCCCTACCACCTGCTCGGCTGGTCGCTCGGCGGTCTGCTCGCGCACGCGGTGGCCACCCGGCTCCAGGCCGACGGCGCCACGGTGGCCCAGCTGGCCATGATGGACAGCTGGCTCGGCGACGCTCCCACCGACACCGCCGCGCCGACCGTCGGCGACCTGCTCGGCGGGTTCGCCGGACCGGACGTGCCGTTCGACGTCGACGGCCTGGTGGACGCCGCCGCCGCGCTCGGCGGCCCGCTGGCCGGACTCGACCGCGCCCGCGTCACCCGCATCGTCGACGCCGCCGCGGCCTCGATGCGGATGGTCGACGACTACCGTCCCCGCCGCTTCGACGGCGACCTGGTGTACTTCGCCGCCACCGTCGACGACCCGACCGGTGCCAGGGGCGCGGCGAGCTGGGTCGACGCGATCGGTGGCACCGTGCACCGGCACGGCGTCGACACCACGCACTGGGCGATGACCGGCGAGCGGGCGCTGGCCCGCATCGCCGCGGTGCTCGACCGGGCCGAACCCGGTGACCCGGCCGGGGCCGCCGCGCGAGCGGGGGCGATGGGCGCATAGAATCGCGGGAACCCGCACGTCACCGGCTCTGAGTTCGAGAGGTTGAGCACACCATGCCCGTACAGCCGTCCGGTGGGATCGGGTGACGAAGCCACAGTTGAGCGAATCGCCCACCACCTCCGAGGATCTCGCCACCGACGGTGGCGTCCGCCGTACCGTGCTGCCCGGCGGGCTGCGCGTGGTCACCGAACAGGTGCCCGGCGTGCGGTCGGCCTCGATCGGCGTGTGGGTCGGCGTGGGCTCCCGCGACGAGGGCCCCACCGTGGCCGGGGCCGCGCACTTCCTCGAACACCTGCTGTTCAAGGCGACACCCACCCGCACTGCCCTCGACATCGCCCAGGCCATGGACGCGGTGGGCGGCGAACTCAACGCCTTCACCGCCAAGGAACAGACCTGCTACTACGCCCACGTCATCGACGAGGACCTGCCGCTGGCGGTCGAACTCGTCTCCGACGTGGTGCTCAACGGGCTGTGCCGGGCCGTGGACGTCGATGTGGAGCGTCAGGTGGTGCTCGAGGAGATCGCCATGCGCGACGACGACCCCGAGGACCTGGTCGCCGACTCCTTCCTCACCGCCATGTTCGGCGACCACCCCATCGGTCGGCCGGTCATCGGCACCGTCGAGTCCATCGAGGGCATGCGGGCCGCCCAGCTGCGCGGTTTCCACCAGCGCCGCTACCGGCCCGAGCGGATGGTCGTCGCGGTGGCGGGCAATGTCGAGCACGAGCGGGTGGTGGAGCTGGTGCACCGGGCCTTCGAGGCGCGCCTGGACACCGCCGTCGACCCCGCGCCGCGGCGCGAGGGCACCTTCCGCGCGCAGGCCACGCCCGGGCTGGTGCGGATCAATCGCGACAGCGAGCAGGCGCACCTGGTGTTCGGTGTGCGCGCCTTCGGCAGGCACGAAGGACAGCAGCGCTGGCCGCTGTCGGTGCTCAACACCATCGTCGGCGGCGGCCTGAGTTCGCGTCTGTTCCAGCGCATTCGGGAGGAACGCGGGCTGGCGTACTCGGTGTACTCGAGCGTCGACACCTTCGCCGACACCGGCGCGTTCTCGGTGGCGCTGGGCTGTCAGCCGGAGAACCTCGCCCAGGTGGCGGTGCTGGCGCGCGGTGTCCTCGACGAGGTCGCGGCCAACGGCGTGACCGACGCCGAATGCGCCAGGGCCAAGGGCTCGTTGCGCGGCGGACTGGTGCTCGGCCTCGAGGACTCCGCCTCGCGGATGAACCGCATCGGCCGCAGCGAACTCAGCTACGGCAACCATCGCAGCGTCTCGGCCACCCTGGCCCGCATCGACGCGGTGACCACCGAGGAGGTCAGCGAGATCGCCCGCACCCTGCTCGCTCGGCCCTACGGCGCCTGCGTCGCCGGGCCCTACCAGCGCACCCGCGACCTGCCCGCCTCCGTGCGCAAACTCGTCGACCGCTGAGCGTGCCCGTTTCGAGGTAGTCTCCACCCCGGAGATACCGGGGGAGGCACGGGCCGATCGCGACGGACCGCGCCCGCGTGCACAGGGGGAGACGGTCGTGCAGGTGGAGGTGGCGCTCGAACGCGCCGAGGTGGCCAGGCGGATCGGGCGGGTCGAGGAGGCCCAGCGGTTGCTCGGCACCGCCGTGCTGACCGCGCCGGACGATCCCCGGGTCCTGGTCGGACTGGCCGAACTCGCCTTCGACCGCGACGACTACGACGAGGCGATCCGCCTGGCCGGACAGGCGGTGCTCGCCGACCCCGACACCGACAGCGCGCACGTCCTGATCGCGATGGCGTCCTCGATGCTCGGCCGCTGGGACCCGGCCGCCGAACACGCGGCCACCGCGATCCGGCTCCGACCCCACGACCCCGCGGCGCTGCTGCTGGTGGCGTGGCTGTCCGCGCACGCCCCACGCAACGACCCGGACCGGGCCCGTTGGGCGGTGACCGAAGCGCTCGCGCTGGCACCCGACGACGCGGGCGCGCACTGCTCGGCCGCCGAGATCTACGAGCGACTCGGCGACACCGACGCGATGCGACGGCACATCGCGGCCGGACTCGCGATCGACCCGGCCCACGTCGACCTGTTGCGGATGCACGCCCAGGCCGAATTCTCCGGGGGCGACCGGCCCGCCGCCGTGGCCACCCTGCGCGGCCTGCTCGCGCACGCCCCCACCGACGGCAAGGCCCGGCGCCTGCTCGCCGAAGTGCACTGGCGGGCACTGCTGCGCTTGGCGGCGTGGGTCTGGGCGTTCGCGGGATGCTATGCCGCCGTGGCGATGTGGGCCCCGGCCCTCGTATTGCGGGTGCTCTCGCCCTTGATGTTCGCCGCGCTGCCCTACGCGTGGTGGCGGGTGTTCCGCACGCTGCGCGGCCAGCTGCCACCCGGCTACCTGCGGACTCGGGTGCGCGCGCCCCGGGTGGTGCTCGCGCTGGTCGCGACAGCGGGGTCGGGACTGCTCGTCGACGTGGGCGCTGTCGCGATGCGCTCCGAGATCGCCGGATTCGTCCGGCTCGGCGGGCTGCTGCTGGTGCTGGGGGCGTTCGGCGCGGCCTGCGGGCACCTGCTGATCTTCACCGCATGGCTGCGTTCCCGGGTCGACGATCCCGACCCCGACGACGGCTTCGACTTCGCGCTGACCCAGCTCCTGGTCCTGGGCACGGGGGCGTTTCCCGTGGTGCTGATCGCCTGGCTCACCCGTGGCTGGGCGCGACAACCGGGTGCCTTCGGCGCGCTGGTCGCCGCGGGCGGGATCGTGGTGGGCGCGTTGGTGATCGAAGCCGGGTACGCGATCTGGCGGGACCGGCGGCAGCACCGGCGACTCGTGGCCATCGCGGTGGTCGTCCTGGTGCTGGTGGTCGGAGCGGGCGCCGCTGTCCGGTGGGGTGGAGGTGAGCTCGTCCACGGACAGGTGCGTGGCCGGGAACTGTTCGAGACGCCGACCTTTCCGACGACGACGCGGCCACCGCTGCCGACGATCCCGAGCCGATTCCTCCAGACCACCGTGATCCGGCCGCCGGTCCCCGCCGAGGGCTGACCCGCGCCGGTCCGGCTCACCCCTGGGCGCGGTTGGCGGCCTCGACGATCGCGGGGAGCAGGCCGGGCACGGCGTCCTCGACCTCGGCGACGCGCAATCGCTGATAGGTCTGGCCGTCGATGATCAGGCGTTCGATCAGCCCGGCCTCGCGCAAGATCTTGAAATGGTGGGTGGCCGTGGACTTGTTGATCGCCTCGTAGAGGGCCGCACAGCGCACGGCGGTGCCCGCGTTGCTCAGACGACGGACCATCTCCAGTCGGACGGGATCGTGCAGCGCCCCGAGTACGGTCGGCAGCCCGGCGACGGGCAGGGTCGGCGCCGGGGGGAGATCTTTCGCCTGGGTCATGATCTACCTCACTGGGGGTTTGATAACCATCATACTCGGCGTAGCGTCTGCTCTGTTCGATGACGATCAAACTCCGCTGATGGGGGATGCTGTGGCAGCGACGACGATGGCCCCGGTCGAATCCGGGCAGCGCTGGGCGTACGGGCTCGTGCTCGCGGCGACCGGGGTGGCACTGGGCGTCTCCGGGGCGCCCGCGCCGCTCTACGGCATCTACGAGACCCAGTGGCATCTGAGCCCGCTCAGCACGACCACCGTCTTCGCCGTCTACGGCATCTCGGCGCTGGGCGCGGTGCTGGTCTCCGGGCGGATCTCCGATGTGGTGGGGCGCAAGCCGGTGATGGTCGGCGCGTTCGTCACCATGATTCTCGGGCTGGTCGCCTTCCTGCTGGCCGATTCCATGCCCATGCTGCTGGTGGCCAGGGCCCTGCACGGGGCGGCGGTCGGGGCCACGGTGGTGGCCGGTGCCGCCGCGCTGCTGGACCTGCGGCCCGACCGCGGCGCGCGATCCGGGCAGCTCAGCGGGGTGGCGTTCAATGTCGGCATGGCGGTCGCCGTGCTCGGCACCGCGGTGCTCGCCCAGTACGCGCCCTCCCCGCTGCGCACCCCGTATGTGGTGATCGCGGTGATCTGTCTGGCGGTGGCCGCGGGCATGCTGGCCCTGCGCGAACCGCACACCGCGCGCGTGCGCACCCGCATCACCATCGCCAAGCCCGCGGTGCCGCGCGAGATCCGCGCCGATTTCTGGTTCTCCGCCATCGGGGTGATGGCCGCCTGGTCGGTGCTCGGCGTGCTGCTGTCGCTGTATCCGTCGCTGGCCTCGGCCGAGACCGGCGTGCACAATCTCGTCTTCGGCGGGGCGGTCGTGGCCAGTACCGCCTTCGCCGCCGCGATGGCACAGCTGTTCGCCACCCGCATCCCGGCCCGGCGCGCCGCCATCCTCGGTGACCTCGGGATGGCCGCCGCGCTGCTGGCGACGATTCCCGCGCTGGCCACCGCGCGGCCGGTCGTCGTGGTGGTGGCCGGGCTGGTGCTCGGCGCGACCTTCGGTCTCGGCTTCGGTGGGTCGCTGCGGCATCTGTCGGAGGTGGTTCCGCCGCATCGTCGGGGCGAAACCATGTCGGCCTACTATCTGCTGGCCTATTCCTCGATGGCGCTGCCCACGTTGGCCGCGGGCTGGGCCGCCACCACCTGGGGGATCGCCACCGTCTTCCCGTGGTTCATCGCGATCGTCGCGGTGGCCTGTGTGCTGGCCGCGCTGCTCGGTATCCGGGGCAATCGTGTCGCCGCACAGCTGGTCGCGGTGGTTCCGGCCGGTCCGGAGACCGGCCGGAACGACTGACTACTCCGGCGGCCAGCCACCGTACGGGACGGTGATCAGCTCGAGGAAGTGGCCGTTGGGGTCGAGAAAGTAGACCCCGCGGCCACCGTCGTTGTGATTGATCTCGTTCACCCCGTGCTGCTGGGGGTCGGCCCAGTGGTCCAGCTGGTAGCGCTGGATCTTGGCGTAGGACGCGTCGAACTCGGCTTCCGAGACCAGGAACGCGTAGTGCTGTGGCTGGATCTCGGAGACAGGCGGCGGCACCTTCGCGAAATCGAAGACGGCGCCGTGGTCGAGGGGGAGCGCGATGAACGGGCCCCACTCTTTTCCGATGTCCAATCCGAGGATGTCCGCCCAGAATTCGGCGGTTTCCCTATTGTCCTTGCATCCGACAATGGTGTGATTGAACTGTACTGACAGGGGATTTCCTCCTGGATTCGTGATGGCACCGACCCTGGGCTCGGTACGAGGCGGCCGACAGGAGCACCATCACCGCGATCGAGATTAGCGACCGATCTCGCGCCGTGCAACGGTCGACGGACGGTAGGTTCGCGCCATGAGGATTCGTGGAGCCGTCCTGGAACGCATCGCCGATCCGGCGCCGTTCGCCGCGTCGCGGCCGATCACCGTGTGCGAACTCGACCTGGCCGAGCCCGGTCCCGGCGAGCTGCTGGTGCGTATCGAGGCGGCGGGCCTGTGCCATTCGGACCTGTCGGTGGTCGACGGCAACCGGGTGCGTCCGGTGCCGATGCTGCTGGGCCACGAGGCGGCGGGCATCGTCGAGTCGGTCGGTGCCGGGGTCGACGATGTGACGCCCGGTCAGCGCGTCGTGATGACGTTCCTGCCCCGCTGTGGCGAGTGCGCGGGCTGCGCGAGCAACGGCCGCACCCCGTGCGGGCCGGGCAGCGTCGCCAACAATGCCGGGGAACTGCTCGGCGGTGGCCGCCGTCTGCACCGCGACGGCGCGCAAGTGCATCACCACCTGGGTGTTTCGGGCTTCGCGACGCATGCCGTGGTCGACCGGCGCTCGGTGGTCCCCGTCGACGCCGACGTGCCGCCCGAGGTGGCCGCGGTGCTCGGCTGCGCGGTCCTGACCGGCGGCGGCGCCCTGCTCAATGCCGCGAAACCCGGTGCGGGCGACTCGATCATGGTGGTCGGGCTCGGCGGGGTCGGGATGGCGGCGGTGCTGGTGGCGGTGTCGCTGGGGCTGGGCGAGGTGATCGCCGTGGACACCGTCCCCGAAAAACTGGCGCTGGCACGCGAATTCGGCGCCACTGCGGTCTACGCGCCCGGCGAGCTGGCCGGGGTCACCGCCGAGGTGGTGATCGAGGCCGCGGGCAATGTCCGCGCCTTCGAAACCGCCGTCGCCGCCACCGCGCCCGGTGGCGTCACCGTGACGGTCGGGCTGCCCGCCCCCGATGCCACCGCCACGATCTCGCCGCTCACGCTGGTCGCCCAGGGCCGCACCATCATCGGCAGCTACCTCGGCTCCGCCGTCCCCGACCGCGACATCCCCGAATACGTGCGGCGCTGGCGGGCGGGCACGCTGCCGCTGGACCGGCTCGTCTCCGCGCGCATCGGTCTCGATCAGGTCAACGAGGCCATGGACGAACTCGCCGCGGGCGCCGCGCTGCGCCAGGTGATCGTGTTCGACTGACCTCGCGCCCACCGCCGCGCCGCTGCTCGATAGGCTGACAGCGACGACGACGCGAGACGACGAGGAGATACCGGTGACCATTCGGGTCGGAGTGCTCGGTGCACACGGCAAGGTCGGGCAGGCGATCTGCGCCGCGGTGGACGCCGCGGACGATCTGGAGCTGGTGGCCACGGTCGACAAGGACGACACGCTGGCGAAGTTCACCGAGACCGGCACCCAGGTCGTGGTCGACTTCACCAACCCCGACGTGGTGATGGGCAACCTGAAGTTCCTCGTCGAGAACGGCATCCACGCCGTCGTCGGCACCACCGGCTTCGACCAGACCCGCCTCGACGAGGTGCGGTCCTGGCTGGCGCGGCGGCCCGAGGTCGGCGTGCTGATCGCCCCGAACTTCGCCATCGGCGCGGTGCTGTCGATGCGCTTCGCCGAGCAGGCGGCCCGCTTCTTCGACTCGGTCGAGGTCATCGAGCTGCACCACCCGAACAAGCTCGACGCCCCCTCCGGCACCGCCTACCGCACCGCCGCGCTCATCGCCGCGGCCAGGGACAAGGCCGGTGTCGGGATCAGCCCCGACGCCACCACCACCGAACTCGAGGGCGCCCGCGGCGCCGACGTCGACGGGGTGCGGGTGCACTCGGTGCGCCTGGCCGGGCTGGTCGCGCACCAGGAAGTGCTCTTCGGTACCCAGGGCGAGACCCTGACCATCCGGCACGACTCCATCGACCGCAACTCCTTCGCGCCGGGCGTGCTGCTCGGCGTGCGGGAGATCGGGGCGCGTCCGGGGCTGACCGTCGGCCTCGACCCGTTCCTGGATCTGTGAACGCCGCATCGGCGCGACCCGACCGGCAGGTCTACCGCATCGTCACACTGGTGGCGCTGCTGGTCCTGGCGGTGGTCTTCTACTTCGTCCGGCTCGGTGGCCTGGCGGTGGCGTTCATCGCCGACGGCAAGCCCGCGGGCATCGCGCTCGGTGTCGCGATGCTGCTGCTGCCGATCGTCGGCGCCTGGATCCTGTGGGCCACCCTGCAGGCGGCCTTCGCCCATCAGCGGCTGGCCAAGCGCATCCACGAGGAGGGCCGCGAGGTGGACACCTCGCAGCTGCCGCGTCGTCCCTCGGGCCGGATCGAGCGGCCCGCCGCCGATGCCCTGTTCGCCGAGATCAAGGCCGAATGGGAGGCCGACCCGGACAACTGGCGCTCCTCCTACCGGCTGGCCCGCGCCTACGACTACGCCGGTGACCGCACCCGCGCCCGCGAGACCATGCGCCGCGCGGTCGCCCTGGAGAAGCTGGAACGCGACAGCGGAGAGTAGCGAGCCATGGCCCGGTTGCTGATCATCCACCACACCCCCTCACCACACACCCAGGCCCTGTTCGAGGCCGTCCTGGCCGGGGCCAGCGACCCGGAGATCGAGGGCGTGGAGGTGGTGCGCCGGGCCGCCCTGGCCGTCACCGCGGTCGACGTCCTCGCCGCCGACGGCTACCTGCTGGGCACCCCCGCCAACCTCGGCTACATGAGCGGCGCCCTCAAACACGCCTTCGACACCATCTACTACCCGTGCCTGGACTCGACCCGTGGGCGGCCGTACGGCTTGTACGTGCACGGCAACGAGGGCACCGAGGGGGCGGAGGCGTCGGTCGACCGGATCACCACCGGGCTGGGCTGGAACCGGGCCGCCGCGCCGGTCGTGGTGTCCGGACCGCCCGGGAAGGCGGAGCTGGAACGGTGCTGGGAGCTGGGCGCGACCCTGGCCGCGAGCCTGATGGACTGAGCGCGCCCCGAATTCTGGTGGGCTGACAACCCGGGCGCGGATGCGGTAGAACTCGACACCGACGTGTTGCGGGCTGGCCGCGGTGGGTGTTCGAGGATGGTGAGTGGTCGGTGAGCGAGAATCCGGCGGTGCGGCGCATCGGGTTGGTGGAGGACCACGAGTCGGTGGCGATCGGCCTGGCGGCCATGCTCGGCCCCGAGCCCGACCTGGACCTGGTCGCGACCGCGCAGACGGTGGCGGGACTGCTCGCCATCGACGCCGACCTCGACCTGGTGGTGCTCGATCTGCGCCTGCCCGACGGCTCCACCCCCGAGGACAATGTGCACGCGCTGCGCGAACACGGCATCGAGGTGCTGGTGTTCACCGGTGCCGACAACGCCTTCCTGGTCCGCTCTGCCGCCAAGGCCGGAGTGCTCGGGGTACTGCGCAAGTCCGAGAGCGTGGCGACCGTGGTCGAGGCGGTGCGGCGGGCGGCCTCGGGGGAGCAGGTCGTCACCACCGACTGGGCCGCGGCCATCGACGGTGACCCGCAGCTGTCGGACGTGGGACTGAGCCCCCGCCAGGAGGAAGTGCTCATGCTCTACGCCTCGGGGGAGAAGGCGTCGCGGGTCGCCCGGCTGACCGGGCTGTCCGAACAGACCGTCAACGACTACCTGGGCCGGATCCGGCAGAAGTACGCCGACGCGGGCCGCCCGGCCCCGACCAAGACCGACCTGTACAAACGCGCCGTCGAGGACGGCTGGTTACCGGTGCCGGAACGGCAGCAGCGCACGTGATCGCCACCGCGGTCCGCGCGGTGACAGGCCCCGACATCGAGCTGGACCGGGCCGCCACCGAGCAGATCCGCCGCAGGCTCGGCCTGGTGGTGGGCATCGGGGCGACCATGGTGATGGTGCTGGAGCTGCCCGCGGTGCTGGTGCAGCCGGTCAACCGGTCGGTGTGGCCCGAGGTGCACCTGGTGGCCGCCTACGCGCTGTTCGCGCCGCTGGCGCTGGTCTCCGCGCGCGGCCCGGTGACGATGATCCGCCGCGTCGCCGGTGGTGCCGCGATCTGCTACTTCGCCGCCACCGTCTGCACGCCCCTGGTCTACTCGGTGGTCCACATCGGCTCCTTCGCGTCCTGGCCCTATCGCGGGTTGGTGCTGGGTGTGATGGCCGCCGGACTGGCGTGGCCGCTGCGGGTGGCCGCGTGTTACGCCGGGGCGCTGGCCGTCGCGACCAGCGTGTCGAATGTGTTCGTGGTGCCGGGGACCTCGGTGTGGGCGCTGCTCGGTGACGTCACCCGGGCGCTCGGGGTCGCCGCGCTGTTCCTGTGGTGTGTGGTCTACGCGCGCTCGGCCGCCGAACGGGTCGACCAGGAGGCGGTGCGGCAGCGCACCAGGGCGGCGACGGTCGCCGCGACCGCGGCCCGCGACCGCGAGAGCGCCCGCTTCGCCGCACTCATCCACGACGCGGTGCTGTCCACCCTGCTCGAGGCGTCGCGGACCGAGCGGTCCTCGCCGGTGCTGCGCAGCCAGGCCGCCAAGACCCTCGAACAGCTCGAGCAGGCCCGCGGCGCGCCGGAGAGCGTGCAACTCGACGCCGCCGCGGCGGTCGCGTTCCTGCGCGATGCCGTGCGTGACGCCGACCCCGACATCCCCGTGCAGGTCACCACCCGCCGCGACGCGGTGCTGAGCCTGCCGATGGAGGCCGCGCAGGTGCTCGGCGCCGCGCTCACCGAGGCCGTGCGCAACAGTGTGCGCCACGCCGACATCCCCGGCCGCCGGGTGCGGCGCGGCGTCTCGATCACCATCGCCACCGGCGCGGTGCGGGTGGTGCTGTCCGACGACGGCGCCGGGTTCGACCCCGCCCGGGTCCCCGCCGACCGGATGGGCGTCGCGGGCAGCATCCAGGGCCGCATGCTCTCGCTGCCGGGCGGCACGGCGTTCGTGGAATCGGCGCCGGGCAAGGGCACCGTGGTGACGCTGATGTGGAGTGCGCGTGGTTGATCGTGACCTGCCCTTCGGCATGCGGGACCTGTTCGGTCTCAGCGACGGCATGGCCTGGCTGTTCGTGGTCATCTTCGAGGCCACCATCGTGCTGTACCTGCGCGTCAACTTCGATTTCGTGCCGCCGCTCATGGCGGGCGCGGCGCTGGTGCTGATGGCGGTCGCCGCGCTGGTCGTGCTGGTCTTCCCGGTCGACCCGCTGCCCTGGCCCGCCACCGCGTTCGTGGCCTGCGCCGGGCCGGTCGCGATGGCGGTGACCGTGCCGTGGATCGAGAACCCGACCGGCTTCTCCCACCAGCTCTGGACCGCCTATCCGACCTCCTATCTGCTGGCCATGCTGGTGCTGCGCGGCCGCATCGGGGCCGCCTGGCTGGGCGTGGCGGCCGCGGCGACGGTCCTGGTGACGCTGGGTGTGTTCACCGACTGGCATCCCGAGACCGTGATCCGCGCGCTGACCCCGGTCGCCACCGTCGGCGCGGTGACGGTGTTCATGGCGATCGTGCGGCCCTCACAGCGCTCGCTGCGCGAACTGCGCGGGCAGGCCAACCGGCGGGCCGCCACCGAGGCGGCGCTGGGCGCGGCCACCGCCGAACGCGACCGTCAGCTGACCCGACTCGACCAGGTGGCCCGGCCCATGCTGGCCCGCATCGCCGAGGGCGCCCACCTCACCGCCGCCGAACGCGAACAGTGCCGCCTGCTCGAGGCCGAACTGCGTGACGGCTTGCGCGCGCCCGAACTGGTCACCGAGCGACTCAGCACCGCCGCGCGCGAGGCCCGTGGTCGCGGGGTCGAGGTGACGCTGCTCGACGACGGCGGCTTCCGTGGTGTCCCGGAATGGGTGCGCGGCAAGGTGATCGAGGCCGCGGTGGACGCGCTCGAGGCCGCGCGGGCGGGCACCGTCACGGTGCGGGTGCTGCCGGTCGGGCGGCGCTGGGTGGCCACCGTGCTGGCCGCCGACCCGGACGGCGACCGGCGCGTCGAGATCGATACCGCGGGCGCGATCCGGACCCGCGACTGACCCGGCGAACCTGTCGGACCCCTCTGCCAGGCTGAGGGGATGCAGCGGATGAATGCGGCCACGGCCCGGCGGACGGCGCTGGCCGCGCAGGGCTTCGGCAAGCGGCGACCAGCCAACCCCAACCGGCGCGCGGTACTCGACGTGGTCGCGAGAACCCGCCTGCTGCAACTGGATTCGGTGTCGGCGGTGGTGCGCGCGCACTACGCGCCGGTGTTCAGCCGGATCGGTCCCTACGACCGCACGCTGCTCGAACGCGCGGCCTGGAGCGACAGCCCGCGCGCCCGTCGCGGGCTGGTCGAGTACTGGGCGCACGAGGCCGCGCTCATCCCGGTGGCGGACTGGCCGCTGCTGCGCTGGCGCATGGCCGAGTACCAGCTGGGCCGCTGGTCGGGCATGCGCAAGGCCGCCGAACGCAATCCCACCCTGGGCAAGGACATTCTCGATGTCGTCACCGAGGTGGGCGCGGCCAGCGCGGGCGAGATCGAGAAACACCTGGAACTGGACAAGCCACGCCCCAAGGGCACCTGGTGGAATCTCAGCGACACCAAACTCATCTGCGAACAGCTCTTCGCCGCCGGGGAACTGTCCACCGGCCGCCGCGTCGGCTTCACCCGCCACTACGACCTCACCGAACGGGTCGTCCCCGCCGACGTGCGCGCCCGCGAGGTCCCCGAGGACGAGGCGGTCCGCGAGCTGATCCGCCGGTCGAGCCGCGCGCTGGGCATCGCCACCGAGGCCGACCTGCGCGACTACTACCGCCTGAACAAGCGGCAGAGCACCCCGGCCATCGCCGCGCTGGTCGACGCGGGCGAACTGATCCCCACCGTCGTCGACGGCTGGGACGCGCCCGCCTATCTCCACCCCGAGGCGAGCACGCCGCGCCGCGTCACCGGAGCGGCCCTGCTGTGCCCGTTCGACCCGCTGATCTTCTTCCGGCCGCGCACCCAGCGCCTGTTCGACTTCCACTACCGGATCGAGATCTACACGCCCGAACCGAAGCGCGTGCACGGCTACTACGTCTTCCCGTTCCTGCTCGACGGTCAGCTGGTCGGCCGGGTCGACCTGCGCGCCGAGCGCGCCTCCGGGCACCTGCTCGCCCCGGCCGCCTTCGCCGAACCCGGCCACGCCACGCCCGAGACCGCGCACGCCCTGCGCGGCGCCTTACGCGAGATGGCCGACTGGCTCGAACTCGACGACGTCGTGATCGGCGAGCGTGGTGATCTGGCGCCGCTGCTGTGAGCGCCGATCACCAGCCCTTCGGGCCCTGCCCCCGCATCTGATCGCGCAGGGCCCCGCTGACCGCGCCGGACAGCCACGAGTTCAGTGACTGCCCGTTCTGCTGGGCCGCCTCCTCGGCGCGGGCCTTGAGCTGTTCGACCAGGCGCAGGGTGACCCGGCTGATGTCACCGGTCATCTCCTCGAAAGTCGGTGCCTCGCCGGAATCCGACGGCGTGTTCTTGCGCACGTCCGCGACGGCATCGGTGCCGTCGAGCCGCACGCGCACGGTGCGGTCACCGAGCTCGGTGCTGATCTCGGCCGCCAGTTCCGACAGCGCCGACAGCAGCACCAACCGGCTCGAGCTCTCCACCGCCGCGGCCAGTGCGGCGGCGGTGGCCTGCGTTTTCTCGTCCCCGAGGGCGGCCGCGGCGATGAGTTCCTCGCGAAGCCGCGCGGTATGCGCGTTCAAGTCCATGACATCAGTGTGACGTCATGGATGACATCACGCAAGGATCCCGGTGACATCATGTTCGGGGGAGTGAATCCGCCGGAAAATCCGCACCGGCGGCCGCGGAGGGCGCTAGGGTGTCGAGGCTCATGCGACGACCGGGTAGCCTTTCTGACCATGACGAACGGTGAATCGACGCCAACGGAGCTGCACGCGTCCGGCACGGTAGGTGTCGCGATGGTGACCCCCTTCAGCGCCGCGGGCAAGCTCGACGTCGATGCCGGTGTGGGGCTGGCGGCGCGCCTGGTCGATCGCGGCGTCGACCTGCTGATCATCTCGGGGACCACCGGCGAATCGCCGACCACCACCGAAACCGAGAAGGCCGACCTGCTGCGCGCCGTGGTCGACGCCGTCGGTGACCGCGCCACCGTGGTCGCCGGTGCCGGTACCTACGACACCGCGCACTCGATCGAACTGGCCCGCTCCGCCGAGAACGCCGGTGCGCACGGCCTGCTCGTGGTGACCCCGTACTACTCGCGCCCCACGCAGGAGGGCCTGATCGCGCACTTCACCGCGGTCGCCGACGCGACCTCGCTGCCGATCACGCTCTACGACATTCCGCCCCGCTCGATCGTGCCGATCGCCATCGACACCATCCGGCAGCTGGCCGAACATCCGAACATCGTCGCGGTGAAGGACGCCAAGGGCGACCTGGTCTCCGGCGCCGATCTGATCGCCACCACCGGCCTGGCCTTCTACTCCGGCGACGACGGGCTCAACCTGCCGTGGCTCTCGGTCGGCGCGACCGGATTCATCAGTGTCATCGGCCATCTCGTGCCGGAGAAGCTGCGTGCGATCCACTCGGCCTACGCGATCGGTGACGTGACCACGGCCAGGGAGATCAACGCGACACTGCTGCCGCTGTTCGCGGCCATGACCCGCCTGGGAGGTGTGGCGATGTGCAAGGGAGCATTGCGTTTGCTCGGCGTCGACGTGGGTGAACCCCGGTTGCCGCAGTTGATGCCGACCGCGGCCCAGCTCGACGAGCTGGCCCTGGACCTGCAGGCCGCGGGGGTGTCGGCATGACCGAACCCACCGCGCGCAAGCCCCGCCGCCGCTCGGCCTCCCGGGCCGCGGGCGCCCCCGAACCCACCCCGGTGCGTACCGAGCCCACCACCCCCGCCGTCGCCGAACCCACCACGCCCGCCGCGCAGCAGGCCGCCGCGCCCGAGCCGGTCGCCGAATCCGCCGCGCCCGCCGCGCAGCAGGCCGCGCCCGAGCCCGTCGCCGAGATCGCCGCGGCCGCCGACCTGGCCGGTGCGGCCGAGGTCGGCACCGACCTGCTCGGTGCGGCCGAGGAGCGTCCGGCGGCCAAGAAGGCCCCACGCCGCGCCAAGAACAAGCCCGCCGAACAGGCCGCGCCGCAACAGAACCGGCGCGGCGGTGGCCGCGGCAGGCAGGGCGGACGCGGTCGCGGTGACGCCCCCGCCGAGCCGCGCGAGAAGGCGCCTCAGGATCGTCTGGGCCCGCCGCCGAAGCTGCCCAAGAACGGCCTGCGCCTGTTCGCCCTCGGCGGTATCGGCGAAATCGGCCGTAACATGACCGTTTTCGAGTACGGCGGCAAGCTGCTCATCGTCGACTGCGGTGTGCTGTTCCCCGAGGACCAGCAGCCCGGCGTCGACCTGATCCTGCCCGACTTCGGCCCCATCGAGAACCGGATGGCCGACATCGAGGCCATCGTGCTCACCCACGGCCACGAGGACCACATCGGCGCGGTGCCGTTCCTGCTGCGCCTGCGCTCCGACATCCCGGTGATCGGCGCCAAGTTCACCCTCGCCCTGATCGCCGCCAAGGCCCGCGAGCACCGCCTGCAGCCCAAGCTGCGCGAGGTCGCCGAGGGCGAGACCACCGTGCACGGCCCGTTCGAGCTCGAGTACTTCGCGGTCAACCACTCCATCCCCGACGCGCTGGCCGTGGCCATCCGCACCGGCGCGGGCGTGGTGCTGCACACCGGTGACATCAAGCTCGACCAGCTGCCCCTGGACGGGCGCCTCACCGACCTGGCCGGGTTCTCCCGCCTCGGCGACGAGGGCGTCGACCTGTTCCTGGTCGACTCCACCAATGCCGAGGTCCCCGGCTTCGTCACCCCCGAGCGCGAGATCGGCGGGGTGCTCGACAATGTGATCGGCAAGGCGCGCAACCGCGTGATCGTGGCGTCGTTCGCCAGTCACGTGCACCGCATCCAGCAGGTCGTCGACGTGGCGCAGAAGTACAACCGCAAGGTCTGCTTCGTCGGCCGCTCGATGGTGCGCAACATGCAGATCGCGCAGGACCTGGGCTACCTGACCGTGCCCGACAATGTGGTCGTCGAGCTGGACCAGGCCGCGACCCTGCCCGGTGACCGCCTGGTGCTCATCTCCACCGGTTCCCAGGGCGAGCCGCTCTCGGCGCTGGCGCGCATGGCCCGCGGCGACCACCGCCAGATCAACATCCGCGCCGACGATCTGATCGTGCTGGCCTCCTCGCTGATCCCCGGCAACGAGAACTCGGTGTTCGCCGTGGTCAACGGCCTGGCCCGGCTCGGCGCCACGGTGATCACCCAGCAGAACGCGAAGGTGCACGTCTCCGGACACGCCTCCGCCGGTGAGCTGCTCTACCTCTACAACGCGGTGCGGCCCACCAACGCCATGCCGGTGCACGGCGAATGGCGCCACCTGCGCGCCAACGCCGCGCTGGCGGTGGCGACCGGGGTGCCCGAGGAGCGCGTGGTGCTGGCCGAGGACGGCGTGGTGGTCGACCTGGTCGACGGCATCGCCTCCATCGTCGGCCGGGTGCCGGTCGGCCACGTCTACGTCGACGGTCTGTCCGTCGGTGACGTCGGCGAGTCGACCCTGTCGGATCGTCTGGTGCTCGGTGAGGGCGGTTTCCTGTCGATCACCGTCGTCATCGACTCGACCACCGGCAAGGCGGTCAGCACCGAACTCAACGGGCGCGGTTTCTCCGACGACCCGACCGCGCTGCGGGGCGCCGTCGAACTGGTCGAGGCCGAACTGCTGCGCCTGGCCGGGGAGGGCATCACCGACACCCACCGCATCGCCCAGGGCGTGCGCCGGGTGGTCGGGCGCTGGGTCGCCGACACCTACCGGCGTCGTCCGATGATCGTGCCGACGGTCATCGGGGTCTGACCCCCTGACACGCGAAAACCGCCGGGTGACACTGTCGCCCGGCGGTTTTCGTCGGTGTGGCTCAGGCCTGGCAGGCCGCGGAGTCCAGCTTCGCCGACTTCACGATGTTGCAGGCGAAGACGTGCGAGACCTTCCACGAGTCGTCCTCGGCGACGAACTCGACGAAGGCGTTCTCCACCTTGCTGCCGTCGATGGTCACGTCGGCGTCGGCGCGCAGCTTGCCGTTGGCTGGCTCGCCGACGGTGGTGATGGCGACGGTGACGTTGTTCTTCTTGGCCGCGTCGACGAACTTGTCGACCAGCATCGGGTCCTGGTCGGCGTCCTCGATGTAGGTCTTCTTCTCGTCCTTGGTCAGCTGACCGGCCAGCGCCTTGTTCAGCCGGGCGTTGAGCTCCTCGGCGGTGGGCTTGGGCAGGTTCGGCGGGGTGGTGGCCGAGGGCTCGGTGCCCTCCTCCTTGCCGGGCGCGGTGTCGCCGGTCTCGAACTGGTCGCCCGCGGCGGTGGTGGTCGCGCCCGCGCCGCTGGCGGTGTCGTCGGAGGAGCCGCAGGCGGTGAGGCCGAGGGCGGCGAGGGTGGCCAGCACGGCTGCGGCGGTCTTCATGGAACGGTTACGCACGGATATCCCTAAGTCTGTCGGCGCCGGGCGCGGGGCCCGGCAGGTCGTCGTCGGTCAGAGCGAGTGGTTGCTGGTGCAGTTCCAGTGCTTGATCCAGGCATTGCCCGGGTTGGCGTTGAGCGCTTCCTGCTTGGCGCCACCGACGGTCGACGCGGCCCCGAAACCCCACCAGCCGCGCGAGATCGAGATCGCGCCACAGCCGTTGCGGTAGGACACCTTCACGGCGCACCCGCCGCCACCCCCACCCCGGACGCACGCGTCCAGCGCGCCCTGCCTGGCCTCGCCGTAGCTGCCGTAGTCCTGCGCGTAGCCGTAGACGCCCGCGCGTACGTTGGCGGCGATGGCGCCGTAGTAGTTGCCCGACTGCGCCTGGGCCGGGGCGATATGCCCTGCGAACAGCGCCGCGGTGGTCGTCGCCAGGACGGCGGCACTGGTGAGCATTCTCTTCACGTGTTGCTTCCCCTTCGTAAGCACGGGCCGACTCGGCCCGATGGAGCGCAGTCAAACTACCCAGCCGGTCCCGCCCAGCGCCAGCCACTCGACGCCCGGAATGCCCGAAACATCAGTGATCGGTAAGCATTCCGTAAGCGCCGCGGCCGCGAAACGCGGTCGGAATCGGCGTTTCCGTGCCGTGACCGGGGGCCCTCGACCTGCGCAGACCCCGCTCGAGCGGGGTGTGGCCAGTGTTGCGGATGGTCCGGACGGGGCCCGAGCGGCTAGCCTGATGGTCATGGCAGGTAAGTCCCGCAGCACCACGACCTCTCGTGCGCGGGCGGGATCGAGCCGGGGGCAGACACCGGCGGCGCGGTCTCGTTCGGCGACTCCGCGAGCGTCGTCGGCGCCGCGCGGGCGCACCACCCCCGTCCGCAGACCCGTCAAGAAGGCCTCACCCACCGCACCGCCCGCGGTGATCGGGCGCGGAATCCGCAACGGCTGGAACATGCTCGCGCGCGGCGTCGGCGCCACCACCCGCACGCTGAGCCGGGCGGGTGATCTCGAGCACGGCCACCGCCGCGACGGCATCGGCCTGGCGCTCATCGCGTTGAGCGTGATCATCGCCGCCGCCATGTGGCTCTCGGCGGGCGGACCGGTCGGCCGGTTCCTCGAAGACGTGGTGCGCGCGATCGCCGGGTCGGCGGCGGTCCTGGCCCCGATCCTGCTGGTCGGGCTCGCGGTGATCCTCATGCGCACCGAACCGCATCCGGAGATCCGCCCGCGGCTGGTGCTCGGTGGGCTGCTGGTCATCGCGCCCGCGCTGGGTATCTGGCACCTGGCGGCGGGCTCACCCACCGACGCGCGCGGACGCGCCGACGCCGCGGGCGTTCTCGGCTACGCCGTCGGCGGCCCGCTCGGCCAGGGCCTGACCCCCTGGCTGGCCCTGCCGATCCTGTTGCTGGCCATGGTGTTCGGCGTGCTGTTGCTCACCGGCACCACGGTGCGCGAGGCGCCCGCGCGGCTGCGCGAGTACTTCGGCCTCGGCGAACACTCCGACGACCCCTACGACCCGGCCGACTACGACGCCGACGGTTTCCCGGTGCACCGCCCGCGCACCCGACGCCGGGGACGCACCCCCGACGACAACTACCCGCCCGACGAGTTCGGCGGCTCCGACGCGGTCACCGAGGCGCTGGGCGAACCCCCGCTGCGCGACGCCAAGCAGTTGAGCTTCGACGAGCAGCCCCCGGCGCCGGAACCCGCGCCCAAACCGGCGCGCAAGCGCCCGGCCGCCAAGGCCGTCGACCAGACCCCGCCCGCGCCGCCGGAGCCGGAGTTCGTCACCGACCGGGTGGTCGACGGCGACTACACGCTGCCCCCGCTGACCCTGCTGCTCGACGGCGATCCGCCCAAGAAGCGCTCGGCCGCCAACGAATCGATGATCGAGGCGATCACCGAGGTGCTGGTGCAGTTCAAGATCGACGCCGCCGTCACCGGCTTCGTGCGCGGCCCGACGGTCACCCGCTACGAGGTGGAGCTGGGCCCCGGCGTCAAGGTCGAGAAGATCACCGCGCTGGCCCGCAACCTGGCCTACGCGGTGGCCACCGAGAACGTGCGCCTGCTCGCGCCGATCCCGGGCAAGTCGGCGGTGGGCATCGAGGTCCCCAATTCCGATCGCGAGTTGGTGCGCCTGGCCGACGTGCTCAAGTCGCCGCACACCCGCAACGACCACCATCCGCTGGTGATCGGCCTGGGCAAGAACATCGAGGGCGAGTTCGTCTCGGCCAACCTGGCCAAGATGCCGCATCTGCTGGTGGCCGGTTCCACCGGTTCGGGTAAGTCCAGCTTCGTGAACTCGATGCTGGTCTCGCTGCTGCACCGGGCCACCCCCGAGGAGGTCAGGATGATCCTGATCGACCCGAAGATGGTGGAGCTCACCCCGTACGAGGGCATTCCGCACCTGATCACCCCCATCATCACCCAGCCCAAGAAGGCCGCCGCCGCGCTGGCCTGGCTGGTGGAGGAGATGGAACAGCGGTATCAGGACATGCAGGCCAACAAGGTCCGCCACATCGACGACTTCAACAAGAAGGTGAAGTCGGGCCAGATCACCGCCCCGCTGGGCAGCGAGCGCGTCTACCGGCCGTATCCCTACATCCTGGCCATCGTCGACGAGCTCGCCGACCTGATGATGACCGCGCCGCGCGATGTCGAGGACGCGATCGTGCGGATCACCCAGAAGGCCCGTGCCGCGGGCATCCACCTGGTGCTGGCCACCCAGCGCCCCTCGGTGGACGTGGTGACCGGCCTGATCAAGACGAACGTGCCCTCGCGGCTGGCCTTCGCCACCTCCTCGCTCACCGACTCGCGCGTCATCCTGGACCAGCCCGGCGCCGAGAAGCTGATCGGCATGGGCGACGGTCTGTTCCTGCCGATGGGCGCCGGTAAACCGACCCGGTTGCAGGGCGCGTTCATCTCCGACGAGGAGATCCACGCGGTCGTCGAGTTCAGCAAGACCCAGGCCGAGCCGGACTACCAGGACGGCGTCACCGCCGCCAAGCAGGGCGAGACCAAGGACGTCGACCCCGATATCGGCGACGACATGGACGTGCTGCTGCAGGCCGTGGAACTGGTCGTCACCTCGCAGTTCGGGTCCACCTCGATGCTGCAGCGCAAGCTGCGCGTCGGCTTCGCCAAGGCGGGCCGGTTGATGGACCTGATGGAGACCCGCGGTGTCGTCGGCCCCAGCGAGGGGTCCAAGGCGCGCGATGTCCTCATCAAGCCCGACGAACTGGACGGCTTGCTGTATTCGATTCGTGGCGGCGACCCCGGAGGGGACGGGGACGACTAGGTCGGCGCACGCCGGGTCGGCGCGTCCTGCTGGTTTGCTCTGGCCGTGCCGGGAGCGGGCGGCGACGGACGAGGAGGGACCGTGGCTCACCGCGGAGTCGAACCGCGCGCACGGGCCTTATGAGAGCCCGCCTGCACCTGCGTGAGCCGGAGTTCCCTCGGCGAGACTCGAACTCGCACTGGCCGGTACCTGAGACCGGTGCCTCTGCCATTTGGGCTACGAGGGAACGGGGGAGCTACCCGGGCCGACGAACGGACCGGGTACGGGAAGAGAGACGCGGCGCCGCCGCGTCGTGGGAATGGCCTGGGTCAGGCGGGAAGAGTGCCCGTCAGCAGGCGGGTGCGAGACGTAGCGAGCCCACGACACCCGGGAACAGCCCGGGCATATCGACACGGCGTTCGTACTGCGCGGTGGATTCCTGCACGGCTGGCTCCTTTCGGGGGTGCCGGTGGTGGTCGACGATGTAGCGACGGTAGCAAGGCCGGGGCCGGTGGCGAAACGGATTTTTCCGCGCGCCGAGCGGCCCGTGCGCGGGTCGTCGACGCTGTGTGTGAAATCATGACGGGCAATCGTTCCGCAACGCGACTGAAACGGACATTTCAGGCATGATGGGCGGCATGAACTTCATCGATCGGACCACCACATGCAGGTGACCACGCTCGAGTGGGTGATCACCGGTGTGGTGATCCTCGGCTTGTTCGTCTTCGACTTCTTCGCCCATGTGCGCACCCCGCACGAACCGACCTTCAAGGAATCGGGGCTGTGGTCGGCCGTCTACATCGGCCTGGCCCTGCTGTTCGGCCTGTTCGTCGCCTGGAAATGGGGCGGCACCTTCGCCGGTGAGTACTACGCCGGTTTCGTCACCGAGAAGGCGCTCTCGGTCGACAACCTGTTCATCTTCCTGATCATCATGAGCACCTTCGCGGTGCCGCGGATCTACCAGCAGAAGGTGCTGCTGATCGGCATCGTGCTGGCGCTGGTCATGCGCGGTGTCTTCATCGCCGTGGGCGCGGCCGCGATCAGCGCGTTCAGCTGGGTGTTCTACCTGTTCGGCGCCTTCCTGATCTTCACCGCCGTCAAGCTGCTGCGCGAGAGCGGGCACGAGGTCGAGCACGAGGAACAACGCGACAGCCGCATCGTCACCCTGGCCAAGCGGATCCTGCCGACCACCGACCGCTACGACGGCGACAAGCTCGTCACCACGATCGACGGCCGCCGGGTGGTGACGCCGTTGCTGCTGGCGCTGCTGGCCATCGGCTTCGCCGACCTGCTGTTCGCGCTGGACTCCATCCCGGCCATCTACGGCCTCACCGAACAGCCGTATCTGGTGTTCACCGCCAACGCCTTCGCCTTGATGGGTCTGCGGCAGCTGTTCTTCCTGATCGGTGGCCTGCTCGATCGCCTGGTCTACCTGTCCTACGGGCTGGCCGCGATCCTGGCGTTCATCGGCATCAAGCTGGTGCTGCACGCGCTGCACGAGAACACCCTGCCGTTCATCAACGGTGGCGAGCACGTGAGCGTCCCGGAGATCTCCACAGCGGTCTCGCTGGGGGTCATCATCGGCATCCTGGTCGTGGCCACGGTGGCGAGCCTGCTGCGCACCCGCCGCACCACCTCCTGAACGCACACTGCCCGGAACCTGGACCAGGTTCCGGGCAGTGCTGTGTCCGGGGGTCAGTCGGCGAAGGCGCCCATCACCGGCAGCCACTCGACCACGCGCACGGCGTCGACGAGGCCCAGCTTCGCGAAGGGGTCCTCGGTGAGCAGGGCGGTCAGCGAGGGCGCGTCCTCGGCGCGGAACAGCAGCAGCGCGCCCGTCCCGTCCGGGTAGGGGCCACTGCTGAGCACGGTGCCCGCGTCGACCAGGGCGTTGAGCCAGGCGCGGTGCTCGGGGCGGTTGGTCGCCCGGTCGGCGGCGGTGGCCTCGGAATAGGTGTAGTGGACAGCGAAGATCGGCACGTCGATCACTTTCTGGTGGGGAGCGCGGTCAGAGGGTCAGCAGCATGCGGGTGTTGCCGAGCGTGTTCGGCTTCACATAACTCAGGTCGAGGAATTCGGCGACGCCGGTGTCGTAGGAGCGGCACATCTCGGCGTACACCTCGGCGGTGACGGGCGTGCCGTCGATCTCGACGAAACCGTGGCGGCCGAAGAAGTCCACCTCGAAGGTCAGCACGAACAACCGCTGCAACTGCAGATCGCGCGCGACGGCCACCAGCCGGTCGACCACCGCCCCGCCCACCCCGCGTCCCTTGACGACGGGATCCACGGCGACCGTGCGCACCTCGCCCAGATCGGCCCACAGCACGTGCAACGCGCCACATCCGACGACCTGCCCGTCGAGTTCGGCCACCCAGAACTCCTGCACCGACTCGTAGAGGGTGACGAGGTTCTTCTCCAGCAGGATGCGGCCCGCGTACTCGTCGACCAGGCGCTTGATCACGGGGACATCGGAGGTTCGCGCGCGTCGGACGACCAGGCCGGGAACAGGCGCCACAGTGGGCGCGACGGAGTGCGCGTCGCTGGTCGAACCACCCAGTGGTCCCCGTGAGGTCATGGGGTGCACAGTAGTCGGCCCGCTTACCGATAGTCTGAACATGTGCCGCACATCCTGTCGATCCGCTCACCGCATCGCGCCGGGCCCGTCGACCGGATCGGGCGGCGCGCCGCGCGCGAGCAAACCGCGCGCGACCGGTTGTGGACAGCGGCGCAGCGCCGGGTATGCCGAGAGGTCGGGGGCATGAGAGGTCAGCGCGCGGAGGAGGCGGTCTGCCGAACCACGGACAACGCTCGGACGGTCACGGCATGAGCGTACGACCCGAGGAAGTCGAGCGGGGACTGACGCGGCCGGTCCCGGAGCGGGCCGACACCCACGTTCCCCTGCTCAATATCGCCAATGTGCTGACCATCGCGCGGATCGTGCTGGTCCCGCTGTTCGTGCTGGCGCTGTTCACCGGCGGGGGGCACGACACCCGCTGGCGCGTCGCCGCCGCCGCCATCTTCGGCCTGGCCGCGATCACCGATCGCTTCGACGGGCAACTGGCCCGCAAATACGGCCTGGTGACCGATTTCGGCAAGCTCGCCGACCCCATCGCGGACAAGGCGTTGATCGGATCGGCCCTGATCGCGCTGTCGATCCTGGGCGATCTGCCCTGGTGGATCACGCTGGTCATCTGCGGCCGCGAGATCGGCATCACGCTGCTGCGGCTGGTGGTCGTGCGGCGCGGGGTCATCCCGGCCGGGCGCGGCGGCAAACTCAAGACACTGGTGCAGTCGGTGGCCATCGCGCTGCTGCTGTTGCCGCTGTCGGGCGCCTACGAGACCGCGGGCATGTGGCTGATGTACCTGGCGGTGGCGCTGACGGTGATCACCGGCCTGGACTACGTCGGCCAGGCGGCCCGGTTGTGGCTGGCCGGTGGCCGGGCGCGCGGTGAGTCCCGCTCGTGAGCGATCCGCTCGTCGACGGCGCGCCGGTCGCCGAACTGGTCGAGGCCCTGATCGCGGCGGGACAGACCGTCGCCACCGCCGAATCGCTGACCGCGGGTCTGTTGGCGGCTACCGTGGCAGGAGTGCCGGGTGCGAGCGCGGTGCTGCGCGGCGGGTTGATCGTCTACGCGACCGACCTGAAGAACGGTCTGGCCTGCGTCGACGACGCCGTCCTGCGGACCGACGGACCGGTCGCCGCGTCCACGGCCGAACAACTCGCGGTCGGCGCCAGACAGCGCTGCGGCGCGGACTGGGGTGTCGGCCTGACCGGGGTCGCCGGACCCGATTCCCAGGACGGGCACCCGGTCGGGACGGTATACCTCGGATTGGCCGGTCCACGACACAGCGAAGTGGTCCGGTTGAAACTGCGCGGTGACCGATGGACGATCAGGATCGGTGCGGTGCACGACGCGGTGCGGGAGTTGCTGCGCTGTGTGACGACGAACTAGCCGCGGCCGGGAACCACCCGCCGATGCTCGACGTTGTGCCAGAAAGAGGTGAACACCGCCACGGCGGTGACACGAGGTGGAGGAGAACGAGATGACGCTGCTGCGGGAGGCAATCGGGGACAGTCTGCGGCGTGCGCGTCTCGCCCAGCATCGAACGCTGCGCGAGGTGTCGACCTCGGCGCGCGTGAGCCTCGGCTATCTGTCGGAAGTGGAGCGCGGCCGCAAGGAAGCCTCCAGTGAACTGCTCGCCGCCATCTGCGAGGCGCTGGACGTGCCGCTGTCGCGGGTGCTGTGGGACGTGAGCACCATCATGGCCGGAGCCGACGGCTCGGCCCCGCGCGAGCCCGCGCTGACCGGTCCGGGCGCCGAACAGGAGCAGGCCGCGGCCGAGCCCGCGCCGTCTGCCGAACCGGCCGCCACCGAGGAACCCGCCGCCGCCACCGCCAGCGCGGTCGCCGAGCAGGGACCGCGCATCGGTATCGCCGAGGACACCCGCATCGTCATCCCGGCACCCCGTGCCGAGATGCTGGTACTGGTGAAGGGAATGTGAGAACCGATAGATTCTCCGCAGGCGTCGAGCGGGCCGGTCACACCGGTCCTGGTGCCGCATGGTGAAGGATAAGCACGTATCTGGTGCGTGACGGTCGCGCACCACCAGTCGCACGAGCGACGCACAGATGGAGGCGGGATCAATCGATGGCTAATCCGTTCGTGAAGGCCTGGAAGTACATGATGGCCCTCTTCGATTCCAAGATCGAAGAGCATGCGGATCCGAAGGTCCAGATTCAGCAGGCTATCGAGGAGGCGCAGCGTCAGCACCAGGCGCTGTCGCAGCAGGCGGCGTCGGTGATCGGCAACCAGCGTCAGCTGGAGATGAAGCTGAACCGTCAGCTCGACGAGGTCGAGAAACTCAACGCCAATGCCCGACAGGCCGTCACCCTGGCCGACCAGGCGGCCGCCGCGGGCGACACCGAGAAGGCGATCCAGTACACCAACGCCGCCGAGGCGTTCGCCGCGCAGCTGGTCACCGCCGAACAGTCGGTCGAAGACCTCAAGGTGCTCCACGACCAGTCGCTGCAGGCCGCCGCACAGGCCAAGAAGGCGGTCGAGCAGAACGCCATGATGCTGCAGCAGAAGGTCGCCGAGCGCACCAAGCTGCTCAGTCAGCTCGAGCAGGCCAAGATGCAGGAGCAGGTCTCGGCCTCGCTGCAGCGCATGGACTCCACCCTGTCCGCCCCCGGCTCCACCCCGAGCCTGGACGCGGTCCGCGACAAGATCGAACGCCGCTACGCCGACGCCCTCGGCGCCGCCGAACTGGCCCAGAACTCGGTCCAGGGCCGGATGATGGAAGTCCAGCAGGCCAGCATCCAGATGGCCGGACACAGCAAGCTCGAGCAGATCCGCGCCTCCATGCGCGGGGACGCGCTGCCCACCGGCAACAACAGCGCGGGCGCCATCGACCCGGCCAAGCAGCAGCAGCCCGCCCAGCCCCCGCAGATCAACAAGGGCCAGGCCACGCAGCAGTAGTTTGGCGAACCGGCCGCGACCGGCCATGGTGTGGCCGGTCGCGGCTCGGAGTCGCACGGGCGGTCATCGTGGGTGCGTGATTCGGGTGTGTGTCGGAGGGTGGCCGTAGGGTTTCGGGTAGCCGGGGCCGGTCCCGGTGGTTTCGGGGCGGAAGGAACGGGAGATGAGCGGGAAGACGCGGCGGCAGCGCGCCGAGGTCGTCGAGCCGGGTGCTGTCGTGGAGACGGTGCCCGGTGGTGTGCCCGCTACCCTGCGCGGGGTCGGTGAGCAGGCGCTCGTAGCGGTGCGGCGCTGGGCCGATCCGCGCGAACGCGAACTGCGGCGTCGGCGCCGGGCGCGCAGGCGCAGCTTCCAGTTCGGGACCGCGTCGGGGATCACCACGGTGGGAGCAGTGGGGTTGGCCGTGGTGTCGGCACCCGCCTGGGCTGTGGTCGTCATCGGCGGGGGCGCGGTCGCGTTCGTCACCGGGACGGCCCTGAGCGCCCGCCGCTATCTCCAACTGCGGGACAAACCACTGCCGCAGGCCGCGTTCGTAGCCCGCAAGTCACCGGGAATCCGCTCGGTGGCCCGCCCCCCGATCCAACGCCTCCTCCGCGCCGAACGGGCCCTCCACGGCCTCGGCGCCCAGATCGGCCGCACCCGTCGCCTCCCCGAGGACGAACTGCGCGACCTGCTCGACACGGCCCGCTCCGGCGCCGCCGCGCTACACGCGCTCGCCGCCGACGTGGTCGCCATGGAACAGGCGGCCGACACCGTCGGCCGCGCCAACCCGGAGACCGTCGCGGCCCTGAAATCCACCGTCACCGACGTCCTCACCCGCCTGTCGACCGGCGTCGTCGAATACGAACAACTCGTCGCCGCCGCGGCCCGCATCCTCGCCGTCCCCGAGGACACCGTCGTCGCCTACCAGTTCAACGGCATCGTCGCCGACCTCCGCGAAGCCGCCGACCGCCTCGACGGCTGGGCCCAGGCCCTCACCGAGATGGCCGACCGGGGCCCCGCCACGATGTACCGGGATTCCTCCCGCTAGACCCATTCACACGGACCGGTCCCACGACATCGCGGGACCGGTCCGTGCTGCTGTTCACGCCCGGGGGATGGCTTGGCGGAGGGCGGCGAGTTCGGTGGGGCGCAGGTTGGTGACCGTGGAGGATTCGGGGGAGTCGAAGAGGCGGACGTGGGGGGATTCGGGGGTGTAGGTGGGCCAGGGGGCGGTGCCGTCGGTGGCGAAACGGGCCCAGGCCGTGTGGATTTCGGTGGCCAGGGTCTGGGGTGGGATCGGGCCGGTGAGGGTGTGGGCGGCGGAGAGGGTGTCGAAGACGAACGGGATCTCCAGGACGTGGCAGGCGCCGAGGCCGGGAAGTTCGGTGGGCCAGGCGAATTCGTAGACGTGGGTGGATGCGCCCGCGGCGTTGGCGTCGGCGAAGTCCAGGGTGCCGGAGCGGAAACACCAGTCGGTGAGGATCGCGTTGAAGATCTCCGGCGGGGTGGCGTCGTGGCGCTGGGTCGAATACGTCTGCGCCACCGTGGGATCGATGCCGTAGCGGGTGAGGACAAACGGCAGGGTGTCGGCGGTGATCCCGGCGGCCAGGCCGGTCGGCACGGTGAAGAAGCGGAACTCGTCGGCGGTGGTGCCGGTGATCAGCGGCACCGCGCGTTCGGGATGGGCGGCCAGGACCTCGGTGGCGGGGCCGGGCACGATGTCGTCGTCGCGCACCGGGAACAGGCTCATGATGCCCAGGCCCTGCTCGATCACGGTGGCGCCCCAGCGCTGCGGATCGGGGTCCATCATCACCGCCAGCGCCACCGCGTTCTGCGCGGTCCGCAGCTCGTCGGGCCCGAGCGCGCCGAAAGCGGCGGCGGTCGGCGCGATCCCGAGTTCCTCGGCCAGCGCCGCCGACACCCGACGCGCGTCGTCGGGATCGGCGGCGACCGCCCCGTTGGCGCTCTGCACGATCGCCCGGCGGAACAACCCGGCCGACTGCGGCGCCGCGATCAACGCCGCCACACTCATCCCGCCCGCGGACTCACCGAAGATCGTCACATTGTCCGGATCGCCACCGAACGCGGCGACGTTGTCGCGCACCCAGCGCAGCGCGCAGAGTTGATCGTGCAGACCACGATTGAGCGGCGCGCCCTCGAGCACGGCGAACCCGGACACCCCGAGCCGATAGTTGATCGACACCAGCACCACACCGTCGCGCGCGAACGCGGTGCCGTCGTAGATGGCGCGGGCATTGGACCCGCGCACGAAGGCCCCGCCGTGGATCCACACCAGCACCGGCAGGCCGCTCGCCGCCGGGTCCGGGGTCCACACGTTCGCGTTCAGATACTCGTCGCCGGGAATCCCGTCGCTGCCCAACAGCGCGTGGATCGGCGCCGGATAGGGCGACTGCACGCAGGTGGCACCCATCTCGGCGGCTTCACGGACCCCCTCCCACTCGGGTGCGGGTTCGGGCAGCTGGAACCGCCGCGGCCCGACCGGGGCCGCCGCGTACGGCACTCCGAGAAATCGGCTGACACCGTTCTCGGTGCGTCCGCGAATAGCGCCACCGGCGATTGTGACGATCGGTTCCATGGGCTCCTCCTTGCGAGTGAGCCCGATTATGGCCGCCGACCCCCGCCCGGGTGTCGGCTTTGGCACCGCGGTCTCGGGGTGAACCCTGATCTCCACCCGGATATCGGTGCTGACCTGGTGATTTATCGGCAGCGCAATGGAAGCATCGAGGACACGGATCGTCGGACGGCGGTCGCGCAACCGGCAAGGAGCTCATCATGGTCTGGAAAATCATCGGCATGGTCGTCGTCGCGGTGATCGCGATCTGGATCATCGGCGCGCTGATCAAGGCCCTGCTGCCGATCCTGGTGATCGCCGCCATCGGCACCGGCGTCTACCTGCTGTACAAGGCGGTCACCGGCGCGAACGAGCAGAGCCCGCTCAGCAAGCAGTGACCGGTCGGTGGCCGCGCCTAGCATGGGCGAAATGGAGCAGCTACCCGAGGACTGGCAGCGCGGTCTGGTGATCGTCGCGCACCCCGACGACATCGAATACGGCGCGGCCGCCGCCGTCGCCCGCTGGACCCAGCAGGGCAAGGACATCCGCTATCTGCTGGTCACCCGGGGTGAGGCCGGAATCGCGGGCATGCCGCCCGCCCAGGCCGGTCCGCTGCGCGAGATCGAGGAGATCGCCGGTGCCCGTGAGGTGGGCGTGCACACCGTCGAATTCCTCGACCATCCCGACGGCCGCATCGAAGAGGGCCTGGCCCTGCGCCGCGATCTGGCCGCCGCGCTGCGCAGGCACCGCCCGGAAATGGTGGTCCTGTTCAACTTCGGTGACACCTGGGCACCGGGCTTCGTCAACAGCGCCGATCACCGCGCCGTCGGCCGCTCGGCCATGGACGCCGTGTCCGACGCGGGCAACGAATGGATCTTCCCCGAGCTCGCCGAGCTGGCCCCGTGGTCGGCGCGCTGGGCCGCGGTGATGGGTCCGGTGGCGACGCACGCGGTCGATGTCGGGGGATTCCTCGAACAGGCGCGCGCGTCACTGTCGGCGCACCGCCGCTATCTGCAGGTGCTCAGTCCGGTGCCGGTCGAAGAACAGGTGCGCGCCATCGTCGAACGGGCGACCGGGCCGAGGGACGGATTCCCCGCCGAGCACGCGGTGGGCTTCGAGCTGTTCACCTTCGCCGGCTGAGCACCTCGACGGCCTGCCCCGATGCGGTGTGGCAGGCTGTGGCGCATGCGAATTGCCGTGGTGGCCGGGCCCGATCCGGGGCATGCGTTTCCCGCGATCGCGTTGTGTCTGCGATTGCTGGCGGCGGGCGACGAGCCGGTGCTGTTCACCGGCCCGCGCTGGCTCGAGCCCGCCCGCGCGGCGGGGATCGGCGTGCGCAGACTCAAGGGCCTGGCCCCCCGCGCGGTCGACGACGACACCGACGCGGGCGCGCGCATCCACGAACGCGCCGCCCACATCGCGACCGAGAACCTGCCCGAACTGGGCGCCATGCTGCCCGACCTCATCGTCTCCGATGTGCTCACCGCGGGCGGTGGCATGGCCGCCGAGCGGCTGCGGCTGCCCTGGGTGGAACTGTCCCCCCACCCGCTCTACCTGCCCTCCCGGGCGTTGCCGCCGATCGGCAGCGGCCTGGCACCGGGCGAGGGCGTGCGCGGCCGCATGCGCGACGGCGTCCTGCGCACGATGACCGCGCGTGCCGTGCGGAACGGGCATCGGCAGCGCGGCGCGGCCAGGGAGAGCATCGGCCTGCCCGCCGAGGACCCCGGCCCCACCGCCCGACTGGTCGCCACCCTGCCCGCCCTGGAGGTGGAGCGCCCGGACTGGCCCGCCGACACCCACGTCGTCGGGCCGCTGCTGTGGGAGCCGACCGACGCCGTACTCCCGCTGCCACCGGGCGGGGCCCCGCTGGTGATGGTGGCGCCCTCCACCGCCCATACCGGGGTGGCCGGGATGGCCGAGACCGTCCTCGATGGCCTGACCGGGCTCGACGTGCGGGCGGCGATCTCGACCCTGGACACCCCGCCCGCCGAACTGCCCGCCTGGGCCACCGCGGGCCTGGGCCGCCAGGACGAGCTGCTCGGCCACGCGGCGGTGGTCGTCGGTGGCGGCGGACACGGGCTGCTCGCCAAATCGCTGTCGGCGGGTGTCCCGGTGGTCACCGTGCCCGGCGGCGGGGACCAGTGGGAACTCGCCAATCGCGCGGTCCGCCAGGGCAGTTCGCTGCTGGTCCGCCCGCTCACGCCCGAGGCGGTCGGCGACGCGGTCCGGCGGGTGCTCGACGACCCGGCCTTCACCGCCGCGGCGCGCCGGGCGGCCGAGAGCGCCGCCGAGGTCGAGGACCCGGTCGAGATCTGTCACCGAGCCGCCCGCTGAGCTCCCGCGTCGCGGCGGCACCGGCGGTGGTCACCGAGCGCGAGTATCTTGGGCAGCGTGCGGTTGACCGAATTCCAGGAACTGATGCACACGCAGTTCGGCACGGCGCGCGCCGACGCCCTGCTCGCCGACCACGTCATCCCGACGTTCGGCAGAACCGGCGCGGCCGCGATCGAGGCCGGGACCGACCCGCGGGATGTGTGGCGGGCGTTGTGCGCCGAGTTCGACGTCCCCCGGTCGCGCTGGTGATCCGGCCATGGCCGTGACCGCGCGCGATCCGTCCCGTCCGTACCGGTTCGACGAACGGTTGCGGATGATCCCGGCCGATCCCGAGGTGCTGGCGGCCCGGGTCGCGGCCGCCGATCCGCACGACTTCGCCGGTCTGCGCAGGCTGGGCATCGCCCTGATGCTGCTGGGCCGCTACGAGCAGGCGCTGGACCGGCTCGACCAGGCGCTGGCGTTGGCCGACACCGAACCGCGGCGGATCACCGTCTGGATCAATCTCGCCGACGTCTACCGCTACCAGGGCGAACCCGCCCGCGCCGAGGTCCTCTACCGGCGCGCCCTCGAGCTCAGCCGGGTCCTGGACGACCCCGACCTGGTCTCCTTCGCCGCCCACCACCTGGGCAAGTCCCTCGCCGAACAGCATCGTCCGCGCGAGGCCGCGCAGCTGCTCGCGGAGGCCATGAAGCGGCGGGTGGCCGAGGGCGATTCCGAGCTCATCGAATCCACCAGAGCCGCCCTGGACCATCTCGCCGAACTGGCGCTACCGCTGCCCCCTGCCGTCGCCGAACTCCTCGGCCCGCTCCCGGCCTGGTCCGACGAGCACGAGGGCCGCGGCGGCAATCTGCTGCGCGCGGGCGGGTACTGGATCAAGCGGGGTCCACGCGCGGTGGCCGAGTACGAGCGGCTGATCTGGTTGCGCGAGAACGGGATCGCGGTCCCGGAGGTGGCGGCCTTCGCCGAGGACGTACTGGTCCTCGCCGACGCGGGCGTGCCATCGCTCGCCGACGCCCCGGACGCGCACGAGGTCGGCACGCTCATGGGAACCGTGCTGCGGACCCTGCACGCGCTGCCCGTCGCGTCCTGCCCCTTCGCGGGCGGCCTCGACGTGACACTCGCCCAGGCACACCGCGCGGTCGTCGAGGGCTTCGTCGACCCCGCCGACTTCGACGACGACCACCGCGCGCTCGCCCCCGTCGAGATCCTCGACCGCCTGCGCGCGCGGCGACCGGCCGCCGAGGACTTGGTCGTCGCCCACGGCGACTTCACCCCCGGCAACGTCCTCACCGGTGGCCTGTTGCTCGATGTCGGCGCCCTCGGTCGCGCCGATCGCTACCGCGACCTCGCCCTGGCCGAACGCGACCTCTCCGGCGACTTCGGCCCCGAGGCGGTGACGGCCTTCTTCACCGCCTACGGCCTGCCCGACCCCGCCCGCCCCAAACTCGACTACTACCGACTGCTCGACGAACTGTTCTGACCGGCCGAACGGTGGAATGGTCCGGGAGCTGCCGCAGCACTGAATCGTGGGGGTGTTGACGTCCGGTTTCGCGGCGGGTTCGCTGGTCACGACGGCCGGTCCGCGTGTTGCCGGGCGCGTCGCTTGACTCGAATGGGTGTTCGACTAATCTGGGCGCCAGAACTTGTCGGTGCCGGCCTCTACTGTGGGCGCCAACCAGAGAGACACTCACCTCGAAGAAGGGGATCACACCATGGCACCGCAGGCCTACGATCGCGACAAAGCGCTGGAACTGGCACTCGCGCAGGTCGAGAAGAGCTTCGGCAAGGGCGCCGTCATGCGGCTGGGCGAGGAGGCCCGCCAGCCCATCTCCGTCATCCCGACCGGGTCCATCGCCCTCGACGTCGCCCTCGGTATCGGCGGGTTGCCGCGCGGTCGCGTCGTCGAGATCTACGGCCCGGAATCCTCGGGTAAGACCACCGTCGCGCTGCACGCGGTGGCCAACGCCCAGGCCGCGGGCGGCGTCGCCGCGTTCATCGACGCCGAGCACGCGCTCGACCCCGACTACGCTCGCAAGCTCGGCGTCGACACCGACGCGCTGCTGGTCTCCCAGCCCGACACCGGTGAGCAGGCGCTCGAGATCGCCGACATGCTGGTGCGTTCCGGCGCCATCGACATCATCGTCATCGACTCCGTCGCCGCCCTCGTGCCGCGCGCCGAGATCGAGGGCGAGATGGGCGATAGCCACGTCGGCCTGCAGGCCCGCCTCATGAGCCAGGCGCTGCGCAAGATGACCGGCGCGCTCAACAGCTCGGGCACCACCGCCATCTTCATCAACCAGCTGCGCGAGAAGATCGGCGTCATGTTCGGCTCGCCGGAGACCACCACCGGTGGTAAGGCGCTGAAGTTCTACGCCTCGGTCCGCCTGGACGTGCGCCGCATCGAGACCCTCAAGGACGGCAGCGACGCGGTCGGTAACCGCACCCGCGTGAAGGTCGTCAAGAACAAGGTGAGCCCGCCGTTCAAGCAGGCCGAGTTCGACATCCTCTACGGCCAGGGCATCTCCAAGGAGGGCTCGCTCATCGACATGGGCGTCGAGCACGGCTTCATCCGCAAGTCCGGCTCCTGGTACACCTACGAGGGCGACCAGCTGGGTCAGGGCAAGGAGAACGCCCGCAAGTTCCTGCTGGAGAACACCGACGTGCGCGACGAGATCGAGAAGAAGATCAAGGAGAAGCTGGGCATCGGCGCCGACCTGACCGCCGAGGCCGACGCTCCCGCCGACTTCTGATCGCATGAGCGCGCCGCCCCCCGGTCGCCGTGCCCGCCGCGACGCGGCCGACCCGGTCGAGGACATGCGCAGGCAGCTGGCCCGCCTCGGTATCGAGGTCGAGCCACAGTCCCTGACGCGGGCGGGCGAAGCCGGGGACGGCGGCACCGAACTCGCCCGATCGGCTCGTGCCGAACGAGCCGATCCGGGTGCGAGGAGAATTCGGTCGGGTGCGGGCGATCCGCAGCGCGCGCACCCGACCGGATTCGCCGATCGTGATCAATCACCGTATTCCGCTGCGCGGACCGGTGTTGATCATGAAGAGTGGGGGAACGGGGGAGCAGACTCCCTGTCGACCGTCGTCGGTGGTGACGACGGTCGACAGGCGGATCCGGTGGCGGCCGGATCCGAGCCGGGAGAGCCCGACAGGCGGGCCGGCACACGCCGGCTCGCCCCGGGCGACCGTCCCGGCGCCACCGTCGACCAGGCCAAAGACGCCTGTCTGAACCTGCTGGCCGTGCGGGCCCGCAGCCGTGCCGAACTGGAGAAACGACTCGGCGAGAAGGGTTTCCAGCTCGAGGTGACAGCGGCCGCGCTCGACCGCCTCGCCGAAGTGGGCCTCATCGACGACACCGCGTTCGCCGAACAGTGGGTGCACGAACGCCACACCTACTCCGGCCGGGGCAAGCGCGCGTTGCAACGCGAACTCCGCGACAAGGGTGTCGCGCCCGCCGCCGCTGAGGACGCCCTCGCCGCCGTCACTGACGAAGCCGAACGCGCCCGCGCCACCGACCTGGTCCGCCGCAAACTCACCACCCTCTCCCGAGACCTCGACCGCGACAAGGCCACCCGCCGCCTGGTCGGCATGCTCGCCCGCCGCGGCTACGACCAGTCCACCGCCTTCGCCGTCGTCACCACCGAACTCTCCGACGCGGGCTTCGACCGCGCACCTTTCCGGCAGTGCCACTCACCGGAGCCCGTGGAAGAACGGGCGTCCGACCCGGTGAAACCCGTGGCGGACACCGATGAACTGGAGACGGCTCAGCTCGATGAGACCGCCGAGCCGACACGGGCCCGATTATCCGCGCGCAGACCGGTCCCCGGCGACGAGCACGATGCCGCCGAGCTGGTCCGGCGCAAGATCCGTTCCCTGCCCGCCGACCTCGACCGCGCCAAGGCCACCCGCCGCCTGGTCGACATGCTCGCGCGACGGGGCTACAGCGCCTCGGTCGCCTACTCCGTGGTGAAAGCCGAACTGGCCGCATCCGATCGGTGAGGTGATGCCCTCGCCCTGTGGTCGTGGGTGGGTCCGGTGCGAAACGGCGCGCCGAGGAGCGGTGGCGCGTAGGATGATTCGTCGCCAGTGAAACATGGCTTCGCGCAGGGAGTTTCGTCGTGTGCGGGTGTGTCGGTGGGGTGTGGGTGAGGCGTTTCACCCGGGGTGCGGGTGGGCATTCGGGGGAGCAGGGCCGTGAGGCCGTCGAGCGACGGGGAGGTGGATTCTGGACGCGTTGTGGTCGTTCGTGGTGAGCCGACGGGAGCAGTTGCTGCTCGACTCCTATCTGCACGTGTCGGCGGTCGTGCAGTCCCTGGCGGTCGCGACCCTGATCGCCGTGCTGGTCGGCATCCTGGTGTACCGCAGTCCGTTCGGTTCGGCGGCGGCGACCGCCACGGCCGGTGCGATTCTCACCGTGCCCTCGTTCGCGCTGCTCGGACTGTTGATCCCGTTCCTCGGGCTCGGTGTCGGGCCCACCATCGTGGCGCTGGTGCTGTACGCGCTGCTGCCGATCCTGCGCAATACCGTGCTCGGATTGTCGAGTGTGGACCCGGCGGTGATCGATGCCGCTCGCGGCGTCGGGATGAACCGGCTGCGGCTGCTCACCACCATCGAACTGCCGCTGGCCTGGCCGTCCATTCTCACCGGGATGCGGGTCAGCACGCAGATGATCATGGGCATCCTGGCGCTGGCCGCCTACGCGAAGGGGCCGGGCCTGGGCAATCTGATCATCTCCGGGCTCGGCCGCCTCGGCAGCCCCAACGCCGTGCCGCAGGCACTCACCGGCACCGTCCTCGTCGTCGTGCTCGCGTTGGCGCTCGACGGCGTGCTGGTCCTGCTCGGACGGCTCACCATATCGAGGGGAATTCGTGACTGACACCGACACCCGCACCGGGGACGCGGTCTCCGGCGTCGAGATCGTGCTCGACCGGGTCACCAAACGCTATCCCGACCAGGCCGCGCCCGCGGTCGACGAGGTCAGCATGACGATTCCGGCCGGGCGGATCGTGGTCCTGGTCGGTCCGTCGGGCTGCGGCAAGACCACCACCATGCGGATGATCAACCGGCTGATCGAACCGAGCTCGGGCACCGTCACCATCGGCGGTCGCGACGCGGCCACCATCGACGCCGACGAATTGCGGCGCGGCATCGGCTATTCCATCCAGCAGGCGGGCCTGTTCCCGCACCTCACCGTCGCCAAGAACATCGCCACCGTGCCCGGTCTGCTCGGCTGGGACCGCAAGCGCACGGCCGCCCGCGTCGACGAGATGCTCGGCCTGGTCGGCCTGGACCCCGGCACCTACCGCAACCGCTACCCGCGCCAGCTCTCCGGCGGTCAGCAGCAGCGGGTGGGGGTGGCGCGGGCGCTGGCCGCCGATCCGCCGGTGCTGTTGATGGACGAACCGTTCGGTGCCGTCGACCCGATCACCCGCGCGCTGCTGCAGGACGAATTGCTGCGCCTGCAGGGCGAACTCGGCAAGACCATCGTCTTCGTCACCCACGATTTCGGTGAAGCCGTGAAACTGGGCGACCGGATCGCGGTCCTGGGCGAGCGCTCCCGCATCCTCCAATACGACACACCCGCCGCGATCCTGGCCGCCCCCGCCGACGACACCGTCGCCGGATTCGTCGGCGCCACCCCCGCCATCGATCGCCTCGGCCTGGCCGTCCTGGGCGATCTCGAGCTCGGCCGCGGCGTCACCGCCGACCCTGGAACCACGCCCGCCGCCCTGGTCACGGCGCTGGGCGAGGCCGAGCGACCCTGGGCCGTGGTCCTCGACGACCAGCACCGGCCGGTGCGCCGGATCACCGCCACCGAACTCGCCCACGCGGACTCGCTCAGCGACCTCGGCACCCCGATCGGCACCACCCTGCCCGCCGAGGCCACCCTCCAGGACGCGCTCGCGGTGCTGCTCACCGACCGCACCGCCTCCGCCGTCGTCGTCGATGCCACGGGCGCCTACGCCGGGATCGTCACCGTGGACACACTCATCGCCCACCTGGCCCCGACCGAACCCGCACCGGCATGACGGCGGGCACCGGGAAGATCCACCATCGGACCGAGCGGTACGGGGGCGGCCGGGCGCGCGCCGAGTTCCCCTTGGCACGGCGTTCGGGTGCTGCCGGGCCCGCCGTCCGGACCCGGTCGCTCGGCGCCGGATGTCCAGGAGACGGCGGGGCGTTTCGGTCGCCGGTGCCGGTTCCCGCCGAAGCATGTGCCGACGGGCCCGCCCCCGATCCGTCGCGGAGGTATCGATGGTGACCAATTCCGCTCCGGGACAAACGATCTCCGCGACGTCCTCCGCCGCGACGGCTCCCGCGGCGCAGCGCCGCGCCGAACTGCTGCGCCTGCTCGTGCAGCCGGTGCTGGTGCTGGTGCTCACCGTCGGAGTGCTGGTGTGGGCGTTCCGGCGCGATCTCACCGTCACCCAGCAGGCCAGCATCAGTGTCCACAACATCGCCGAGGTCACCTGGCAGCATGTGCTGATCACGGCGGCCGTCGTACTCATCGTGGTGGCCGTGGCGGTGCCGCTGGGAACGCTGCTCTCGCGCAAGCGGTTCCGTGGACTCGCGCCGATCTTCGTCGGCATCGCCAATATCGGCGCCTCCGCGCCCGCCATCGGGCTGATCGTGCTGTGCTACCTGGTCACCCGGACCACCGGCTTCTGGGTGGGGGTGGCGCCCATCGCGTTCTGCTCGGTGCTGCCGGTGCTGCGCAACACTATCCTGGGCTACCAGCAGGTCGACCCGGCGTTGATCGACGCGGGACGTGGGCAGGGCATGTCGGGCGCACAGGTGCTGGGCCGCATCGAGTTCCCGCTGGCCGTGCCCTACATCCTGGCCGGACTGCGCACCGCGCTGGTACTCGCCGTCGGCACCGCGACCCTGTCGTTCATGGTGAGCGCGGGCGGGCTGGGCATCCTCATCGACACCGGCTACAAACTGCGCGACACCGTCACCCTGACGCTGGGCGCGGTGCTGGCCGTGGCGCTGGCTCTGCTGGTGGACTGGCTCGGCGCGCTGGCCGAACAGTATCTGGGACCGAGGGGGTTGCGGTGAGCCGTTCACTGCGCGGACTCGCGGCCGCGCTGGGCGTGGTGCTGCTGGCGAGCTGCGGGCTGCAATCGGGCAGTTCGGTGCCGCTGCCGGTCGGGCCGGGCAGTATCGAGCCGGTGCCCGCGCTCGACGGTGTCGCGATCACGGTGGGCTCCAAGGACTTCACCGAGGCCAACATCCTCGGCTACCTCATCGAATTCGCGCTCACCGCCGCGGGGGCGAACGTGCGCGACCTGACCAATATCCAGGGCTCCAACAGCCTGCGCGACGCCCAGCTGCACGGCCAGATCGACATCGCCTACGACTACACCGGCACCGGCTGGATCAACTATCTGGGCAAGGACAAGCCCATCGTGGCCGACCCGGCGAATCCCGCCTCGGTCGAGGTCCAGCAGTTCGAGGCCACCCGCGACGCCGACCTGGCCGAACACGACATGGTGTGGGCCGCCATGGCCCCGATGAACAACACCTACGCCCTGGTCACCAGCCGACGCGTCGCCGAGGAGACCGGCGTGCGGACGCTGTCGGACTACGCGCGCCTGCTCGCCGCCGACCCGGCCGCGGCCACCACCTGCGTCGGTACCGAGTTCAATGTGCGCCCCGACGGCTACCCCGGCCTGGCCGTCGCCTACGGCATCGACCCGGGTGCCGCCCGCCGACAGATCGTCCAGGACGCCCTGGTCTACCAGGCCACCGCCGACGCCGCCCAGTGCCGATTCGGCTCGGTGGCCGCCACCGACGGCCGCATCCCGGCCCTGGATCTGGTGCTGCTCGACGACGACCGCGGCTTCTTCCCGAAGTACAACGCCGCGCTGGTGATGCGCCGCGATTTCGCGCAGGCCCATCCCGAGGTCGTCGAGATCCTGGCGCCGATCTCGGCCCGACTCACCAACCCGGTGATCACCGAGCTCAACCGGCGCGTCGACATCGACGGCGCCGAACCGGCCGACATCGCCCGCGACTGGCTGGTCGCCGAGGGGCTGGTCACCGCGGGCTGAGCCACGTGCCCGGGTCGGTTTGCCGAACTGTTACCCCTGCCTGCCCGAGATGTCCGATACCGTGGGGCTCGTCGTCCCCACGGCACCGGAGATCCGGGCCATGATGGACGGCGGTGGTGACACACCGGAAACCGACACAGCGAGTGGAGGAGCGTCCATGACCATCGAGTTCCGCAAGGTGAGCGTGCTGGGCACCGGCGTGCTGGGATCGCAGATCGCGTACCAGACCGCGTTCCACGGCTTCGACGTCACCGCCTACGACATCGACGACGCGGCCGTCACCGCCGCCAGGAAACGCTTCGACGTGCTGGCCAGCACCTACCAGCAGGAGGTATCGGGCGCCGACGCGGACAAGACCACCGCGACCGCGCGGGGCATCACCCTCACGACCGACCTCGCCGCGGCCGCCGAGGCCGACCTGATCATCGAAGCCGTGCCCGAGGTGCTCTCGATCAAGCGCGACCTCTACACCCGCCTCGGCGAGCTGGCCCCCGAGCGCACCGTCTTCGCGACGAACTCCTCGACCCTGCTGCCCAGCGATATCGCCGACTACACCGGCCGTCCCGCTCGGTTCCTGGCCCTGCACTTCGCCAACCGTGTCTGGGCGTTCAACACCGCCGAGGTGATGGGCACCGAGGCGACCGATCCGGAGGTCTTCGACTCCGTCGTCGCCTTCGCCGAGCAGATCGGCATGGTGCCGATCCCGCTGCACAAGGAGAAGGCGGGCTACGTGCTCAACTCGCTGCTGGTGCCGTTCCTCAATTCCGGCATCGCGCTCGCGGCGGGCGGGTACGCCGAACCCGAGGCGGTGGACAAGACCTGGCGCATCGCCACCGGCGCGCCGATGGGCCCGTTCCAGATCCTCGACATCGTCGGGCTGACCACCCCCTACAACATCCTCAACGACAGCGGCAACGAACAGAACCAGCAGCTCGCGGACTGGCTCAAGCAGAACTACATCGACAAGGGCAAGCTCGGCATCGCCTCGGGGGAGGGCTTCTACCGCTACGGCTAGGCACGCACCCGTCGATGTCCGGACCGGACGAAGGAGTGAGATGTACTACAGCAGTGGCAATTACGAAGCGTTCGCCCGTCCCCGCAAGCCCGAGGGCGTCGACGACAAGACCGCCTGGTTCGTCGGGGCGGGACTGGCCTCGATGTCGGGCGCGGCGTTCCTGATCCGCGACGGACAGATGTCGGGCGACAAGATCACCGTGCTGGAACGGCTGCCGCTGCCCGGCGGCGCGCTCGACGGCATCAAGAAACCGAAGAAGGGGTTCGTCATCCGCGGCGGGCGCGAGATGGAGAACCACTTCGAGTGTCTGTGGGATCTGTTCCGCTCGGTGCCCTCGATGGAGATCGAGGGTGCCAGCGTGCTCGACGAGTTCTACTGGCTCAACAAGGACGACCCGAACTTCTCGCTGCAACGGGCCACCGTCGACCGTGGCCAGGACGCGCACACCGACGGCCTGTTCACCCTCACCGACCGGGCGCAGAAGGACATCGTCAAGGTCTTCCTGGCCACCCGCGAGGAGATGGCGAACAAGCGCATCGACGAGGTATTCGGCGCGGACTTCCTGGCCAGCAACTTCTGGCTGTACTGGCGCACCATGTTCGCCTTCGAGGAATGGCACAGCGCGCTGGAGATGAAGCTCTACCTGCACCGCTTCATCCACCACATCGGCGGACTCCCGGACTTCTCGGCGCTGAAGTTCACCAAGTACAACCAGTACGAGTCGCTGGTGCTGCCGCTGTACCGGTGGCTGCTCGACCAGGGGGTGACCTTCCGCTTCGACACCGAGGTCACCGACATCGACTTCGCGATCACCGCCGACCGCAAGCGGGCCACCCGGATCCACTGGACCGCCGACGGGGTGCCGGGCGGTGTCGATCTGACCGAGCACGATCTGGTGTTCGCCACCATCGGCTCGCTCACCGAGAACTCCGACGAGGGCGATCAGCACACCCCGGCGAAGCTCGACGAGGGTCCGGCACCGGCCTGGGATCTGTGGCGGCGCATCGCGGCCAAGGACCCCGCCTTCGGGCATCCGGGGGTGTTCGCCGACCACATTCCGGAGACGAAATGGGAGTCGGCCACCGTCACCACGCTCGACGAGCGAATTCCCCGCTACATCCGCAAGATCTGCAAGCGCGACCCGTTCAGCGGCAAGGTGGTCACCGGCGGCATCGTCACGGTGAAGGACTCGTCGTGGCTGATGAGCTGGACGGTCAACCGGCAGCCGCACTTCAAACAGCAGCCCGCCGACCAGATCGTGGTGTGGGTGTACGCGCTGTTCGCCGACACCCCCGGTGATTACGTGAACAAGTCGATGCAGGAGTGCACCGGCGAGGAGATCACTCGGGAATGGCTCTACCACCTGGGGGTGCCCGAAGCCGAGATCGACGAGCTCGCGGCCCAGGCGGCGACCTGTGTGCCGGTGATGATGCCGTACGTGACCGCGTTCTTCATGCCGCGCCAGGACGGTGACCGGCCGCGGGTGGTGCCCGAGGGCGCGGTGAACTTCGCCTTCATCGGGCAGTTCGCCGAGACCACCCGTGACTGCATCTTCACCACCGAGTACTCGGTGCGCACCGGCATGGAGGCCGCCTACCAGCTGCTCGGCATCGAACGCGGGGTGCCGGAGGTGTTCGGCTCGACCTACGACATCCGGGCGCTGCTGGCCGCCACCAGCCGGTTGCGCGACGGCGCGGAGGTGACGCTGCCGGGCCCGAAGTTCGTGCGCTCCAAGCTGCTCGACAAGCTCGACGACACCGAGATCGGCGCGCTGCTGCGCGATTCCGGACTGCTCGGCGAGGACTGAACACAGCACCGCGGGCCCGCTCGATCCGAGCGGGCCCGCGGTGTGGGTGGACTACTTGGTGGTGAGGTCGACGCCGGGCGCGGCGTCGGTGAGGACGGAGTCGGCGGCGAGCACCGCCCCGCCCTTCTTGCGGCGCGAGCGCAACCGCTTCTCCAGCCGGGTCGCCAGGAAGGTCAGCGCCAGGTTCAGCGAGATCATGATCACCGCCACCACCATCAGGGCGGGGATGGTGTTCTGCTGCGAGGCACCCACCTGCTGACCCGAGCGCACCAGCTCCACATAGGTGATCTGGTAGCCCAGCGCGGTGTCCTTGAGCACCACCACCATCTGCGAGACCAGCGCGGGCAGCATCGCCGTGACCGCCTGCGGCAGCAGCACCAGCCGCATCAGCTGGCCCTTGCGCAGGCCCAGCGCCACCGCGGCCTCGCTCTGGCCCTTGGGCAGCGCCTTGATGCCCGCGCGCACGATCTCGGCGATCACCGAGGCGTTGTAGATGACCAGCGCGATGACCACCGCGGCCAACGCCAGATCATCGGAGCGGAACAGCTTGTACTCGCCGAACAGCGCGAACAGGAAGATCATCAGGATCAGCACCGGGATGGCCCTGGCCAGCTCGACGACCGCGCCCGCGGTCCAGCGCACCCAGCGGTGATCCGACAGGCGCAGGATGCCGAAGAGCATGCCGAAGAACAGCGCGCCGACGATCGAGATCGCCGCCGCCAACAGCGTGCCGCGCAGGCCGGGGAGCAGATAGGTCTCCCAGACCCCGGATTCGAGGAACGGCTTCCACTTCTCCGCGGTGAACTGGCCCTTGTCGGCGAAGGCGTCGAAGAGCCACCAGCCCGCCGCCACCAGCGCGATCACGACCAGCAGCGAGTAGAGGTGGTGGCGCAGCCGGGCGCGGGGGCCCGGTGCGTCGAACAGGACCGACGCGCCTGAACTCATCGTGCCACCTCGTATCGCTTGGCCAGCCAGCCGAACAACAGGCCGGTGGGCAGGGTGAGAATCACGAATCCGAGGGCGAAGATCGCGCCGATGGCCAGGATCGCGGCCTCGTTCTCGTTCATCTCGCTCATCAGCAACGCCGCCTCGCCGACCCCGATGGCCGAGGCGATGGTGGAGTTCTTCGTCAGCGCGATCAGCACGCTGCCCAGCGGCGCGATGACCGCCCGGAAGGCCTGCGGCAGCACGATCAGCCGCAGGTTCTGCGCGAAGCCGAAACCGAGCGAGCGCCCGGCCTCGGACTGCCCCAGGGCGACGGTGTTGATGCCCGAGCGCAGCGACTCGCACACGAACGAGGCGGTGTAGACGCTCAGGCCGACCACGGCCCAGCGGAAGTTGTTGTCCACCAGGGACTCACCGGCCAGCTTCCAGCCCAGCGTGTTGTAGAGGCCGAGCGAGCAGAACACGATGATCAGGGTCAGGGGGGTGTTGCGGAAGATCGACACATAGGTCGCGCCGACCCAGCGTGCGACCGGGATGGGCGACACTCGCATGCCCGCGACGATCGTTCCGAGGATCAGCGCGCCGATCGCCGAGAAGAACGTCAGCTTGATGGTCACCCAGAAGGCGTCGAGGATTTCGGAGTGATACCTCGAGATCAGGTCGAACACGGACGCGCGTCCTCCGATCGATAGGGACAGGGCAGAGGGGACAGCGGTGCTCGACGGCCCGGACGCACCGGGCCGTCGAACACCCGGGGATCAGTAGCGATCGACGGTCGGCGGCGCGGGCACCGCGATGCCGGTACCGGCGAAGTTCTTCTCCTGCGAGGCCTTCCACGAACCGTCGGCGATCATCGCCTCGATCGCGTCGTTGACCTTGGTGCGCAGTTCGGTGTCGCCCTTCTTCAGGCCGACGCCGTACTTCTCGGTGGTGAACGGCTTGTTCACCAGCTTGAAGACACCGGGCGCCTGGGCGGCGTAACCGGCGAGGATGACGTTGTCGGTGGTGACCGCGTCCATCGCGCCGTTGCGCAGCGCGTCGATGCACAGCGAGTAGGTGTCGTAGGTCTGCAGCTGCGCCTGCGGGAACTTGTCCTTGATGTTCTGCGCGGGGGTGGAGCCCTTCACCGAGCAGACCTTCTTGCCGTCGAGCGACTCGGGGCCGGTGATGTCGGTGTTGTCGGCGCGCACCAGCAGGTCCTGACCGGCGACGTAGTAGGGGCCGCCGAAGTCGACCTTCTCCTTGCGCTTGTCGGTGATCGAGTAGGTGGCCACGATGTAGTCGACCTGGCCGTTCTCGATCAGCGTCTCGCGCTGGCCGGAGGGGGCCTCCTTGAAGGTGATGTTCTCCGGCTTCACACCCAGCTTGTCGGCGACGTAGGTGGCCACGTCGACGTCGAAACCGCTGTAGGTGCCGTCGGTGTTGCGCAGGCCCAGGCCGGGCTGGTCGAACTTGATGCCGATGGTGAGCTTGCCGTCCTTGGCGTTGTCCAGCGCCGAGTTCTCGTCACCACCGCCGCAGGCCGCGGTCACGGTCGCGGCCAGCGCGACCGCCACGGCGCCGATGCCGACGCGCACCGCACGATTGATCCTCATCGAGTTTCCTTCTCCCTCTTGTGGTGTGGATACAGCGTCAGTGGCTGAGAATCTTGCCGAGGAAGTCCTTGGCGCGATTCGAGGTCGGGTTGGTGAAGAACGCTTCGGGCGCGGCGTCCTCGACGATCTCGCCGTCGGCCATGAACAGCACCCGGTCACCGGCGCGGCGCGCGAAGCCCATCTCGTGGGTGACCACGAGCATGGTCATGCCCTCCTTGGCGAGGGAGACCATCACCTCGAGCACCTCGTTGACCATCTCCGGGTCCAGCGCGGAGGTCGGCTCGTCGAAGAGCATCACCTTGGGGTCCATCGCCAGCGAGCGGGCGATGGCCACGCGCTGCTGCTGACCACCGGAGAGCTGCGCGGGGTACTTGTCGGCCTGGTTGGCGATGCCGACCCGCTCGAGCAGGGCCAGCGCGTGCTTGCGCGCCTCGTCCTTCTTCTTGCCGCGCACCTTCACCGGCGCGAGCATGACGTTCTCCAGGATCGTCTTGTGCGCGAACAGGTTGAACGACTGGAACACCATGCCCACCTCGGCGCGCAGCGCGGCCAGGGCCTTGCCCTCGGCGGGCAGCGCGACACCGTCGACGGCGATGTCGCCGGAATCGATCGGTTCGAGCCGGTTGATGGTGCGGCACAGGGTCGATTTCCCCGAGCCCGACGGGCCGAGGACGATCACGACCTGCCCGCGGGGCACATCGAGGGTGATATCGCGCAGAACGTGGAGGTCACCGAAGTGCTTGTCCACGTTGCGCATCGAGATCATCGGCGGCGCAGCGGCAGTGGCTGGCCCGTCGGCGTTCCCGGTCGCGGGTGCGGCGTCGTCGGTCATGGACAGAAACCTTAGGCGTTCTTCGGAGATTTGCCCGCCTTTCGGCGACTCGCCGTCACGGCACGCCGGGCCGCAACCCGCCGGTAACCTACCGGGACCAGGCCCGCCTCCCGACCGCGACGCAGACCACCTCGGAGGCTGGCCGTACCCTGGACGCGTGGATTCGAACGGACAGGACGCGACGCAGCGCGCGCACCCGCAGGCGCGCAGCTACGAGGTCCGCACCTTCGGCTGCCAGATGAACGTACACGACTCCGAACGCTTGTCCGGCCTGCTCGAGGACGCGGGCTATGTGAAAGCGGCACCCGAGGACACCCCCGACCTGGTGGTGTTCAACACCTGCGCGGTGCGCGAGAACGCCGACAACAAGCTCTACGGCACGCTGGGTCATCTGGCCCCGGTCAAGCAGGGCCGCCCCGGCATGCAGATCGCGGTCGGCGGGTGCCTGGCGCAGAAGGACCGCGAGACCGTGGTGCGCAAGGCGCCGTGGGTCGACGTGGTCTTCGGGACGCACAACATCGGGTCGCTGCCGGTGCTGCTCGAACGTGCCCGGCACAACGAGCAGGCCCAGGTCGAGATCCTCGAATCGCTCGAGGCGTTCCCGTCCACCCTGCCCGCCAAGCGCGAGTCGGCCTACGCGGGCTGGGTGTCGATCTCGGTGGGCTGCAACAACACCTGCACCTTCTGTATCGTGCCCGCGCTGCGCGGCAAGGAGGTCGACCGTCGTCCCGGTGACGTGCTCGCCGAGGTGCGGGCGCTGGTCGAGCAGGGTGTGCTCGAGGTGACGCTGCTGGGCCAGAACGTCAACTCCTACGGCGTGAACTTCGTCGACCCGGAACAGCCGCGCGACCGCGGCGCCTTCGCCCAGCTGCTGCGCGCGACCGGGCAGATCGAGGGTCTCGAGCGGGTGCGCTTCACCTCGCCGCATCCGGCCGAGTTCACCGACGACGTCATCGAGGCCATGGCGCAGACCCCGACTGTCTGCCCGCAGCTGCACATGCCGTTGCAGTCCGGCTCCGACCGGGTGCTCAAGGCCATGCGTCGCTCCTACCGCAAGCAGCGTTTCCTGGGCATCATCGACAAGGTGCGCGCCGCCATGCCGCACGCCTCGATCACCACCGACATCATCGTCGGCTTCCCCGGCGAGACCGAGGAGGACTTCCAGGAGACCCTGGACGTGGTGCGCAAGGCGCGCTTCACCAGCGCCTACACCTTCCAGTACTCCAAGCGGCCCGGCACCCCGGCCGCCGAGCTGCCCGACCAGCTGCCCAAGGCGGTCGTGCAGGAGCGCTACGACCGGCTGATCGCGCTGCAGGAGCAGGTCTCGCTGGAAGGCAACCAGGCGCTGATCGGTACCGAGGTGGAGTTGCTCGTCGCCGAGGGCGCGGGCAAGAAGAACGCGGCCACCGCCCGGATGAGCGGTCGCGCCCGCGACGGCAGGCTCGTGCACTTCCGACCGGGTGACGACGCGGGGATCCGTCCCGGCGACGTCGTCGTCGTGGACATCACCGCCGCCGCGCCGCACCACCTGATCGCCGACGGCGTGGTGAAGTCGCACCGCCGGACCAGGGCCGGTGACGCGCACGAACGCGGGGTCACCCCCAAGACCGCCCCGATCGGGGTCGGTCTCGGCCTGCCGCGGATCGGCGCACCCGTCGTCGAGCCCGTGGACAGCGGCTGCTCGACCGGCTGCCCGGCGTGACCGCGCCGTCCGGCGGGCCCGAACCTACTACCGGTCGTAGTGGGTCGCCCGACGGCGGCCCGGCCGGTGATGGCACAGTGGAGACCAGCAGCAACGACCAGCCTGCCGACAACAGGAGCGAGAACGCGGTGACCCGGGTGGACGACGACCAGGATTTCGAACAGTTTCGCGGTGAGCTCGACGCGGTGGAACGCCGCATCGCCGGGGAGATCGATCCCGGCGCGCGGGCGATGGTGGTGGCGGGCGCGGTCTTCGCGCTGCTGATCTCGCTGGTGCTGCCGCACACGGGCACCGCGCGCGGGTTCGACGTGCTGCTCAACACCGATGCCGCCCGGCTCGAGCACATCGGCCTGCCCTCGCGGCTGTTCGTCTGGCTGGTGATCGTGTTCGGTGTCGGCTTCTCGCTGCTGGCGCTGACCACCCGTCGCTGGGTGCTGGCCTGGCTGGCGGTGGCGGGCTCGGCCGTGGCCAGCGTGTTCGGGGTGCTGTCCATCTGGCACCGGCAGACCCCCGGCCTGGGCAACTACGAGGGCACCGGACCCGGCATCGGCCTGATCCTGGGCACCATCGCCATCATGGTGCTGACCTTCCACTGGGTGCGTGTGGTGTGGAGCCGCACCGCGGTGCAGCTGGCCGCCGAGGAACAGCGTCGCAACGCCGCCCGCGAGGCCGAGGAACGCGATCGCAAGCGCCTGACCGGCGAAGAATAGACCCCGACCACGACGAAGCCCCCGACCGAATCGGTCGGGGGCTTCGTCGTGGACTCACCGGTTGCTGACGGCGCCTTCGGCCGCTTCGGCCCACTCACGCCACTGCTTGGCCTGTTCCAGGGCCTTCTCCGCGTCGCGCTTCTTGCCCGCCGCGGTGGCCTTGGCGGCCTGCTCCTCGAACTGGGCGACCCGCTCGCGGAACTGCGCGGCCCTGGCCACGGCCTCCGGATCGGTACGGCGCCACTGCTGGTCGGCGGCGTCGCGCACCCGCTTCTCGATGGTGCGCAGCTTGCTTTCCAGCTCCTGCATCCGCTCGCGCGGGACCTTGCCGATGGCGTCCCACTTGTCCTGCAGTTCGCGCAGCGCGGCCCGGGCGGCGTCGAGCCCGGTGGCCGGGTCGATGTGCTCGTAGGCGGCCAGCAGTTCCTGCTTGGCGGTGGCGTTGTGTTCGAACTCGGCGTCGCGCTCGGAGACCGCCGCGTTGCGGGCGGCGAAGAACACGTCCTGGGCGCTCTTGAACCGCCGCCACAGCGCCTCGTCGGCCTCGCGCGGGGCCCGCCCGGCCGCCTTCCACTCGGTGAGCAGATCGCGGAAGACCGCGGCGGTGCCGGTCCAGTCGGTGGAGCCGGACAGCTCCTCGGCGCGCACGCACAGCTCTTCCTTGCGCGTCTTGGCCGAGGCGCGCTCGCGGTCGAGCTCGGCGAAGTGCGCGCCGCGTCGGCGGTTGAACGCCTCACGGGCCTTGGAGTAGCGCTTCCACAACGCGTCGTCGACCTTGCGATCGACGCCACGGATGGACTTCCACTCGTCGAGGATCTCGCGCAGCCGGTCGCCCGCGGCCTTCCACTGGGTGGACTCGGCGGCGATCTGCTCGGCCTCGGCGGCGAGGGCTTCCTTGCGCTCGGTGTGCTCGTGCCGGGCGCGCTCCTTCTCCTCCTTGGCGTGCGCGGCGGCTTCCTCGGAGTGCTCGGTGATGGCCTGCAGCCGGGTCGCCAGGCCGTCGATGTCCCCGATGACGGCGGCGGTCGGCAGCGTCTCGGCGAGAGCCAGCGCGGCGGCCTTGGTCTTGCGCGCGTCGGCGCCCGCGGCCAGCCGGGCCTCGAGCAGGGCCACCTCGGTGGCCAGGTCGTCGAAGCGGCGGCCGAAGTGTTCCAGGCCCTCGGCGGCGTCACCCGCCTGCCAGGAACCGATGACGCGTTCGCCGTCGGCGGTCTTGACCCACGCGGTGCCGTCCTCGTCGACGCGACCCCACTTGCTGGGGTCGGTCACGGTCGGCACGATCACGGGGTGCGGATGCGGTTGATCGGGGCCCGGCGCCGGTTTCACGGCATGGGGCTTCGGCGGACGCGGAGACTGTCCACCGGGCTTGGGGGTACCGGACGGTCGCGGGCCCGGACCGGGGGTGGGCTTCGCGGTTCCGTTGCTGTCGGTCATTGCTCTCCGTCCCTGCCGCGCGTCACGGCTGCCTGGTTACGCCCTAGCACATCCCATTGAACCCGGTTCGCGCCGAGGAAACCATCGATCCGGGGGATCGGATGCCGCATTTCCTGGGATTTCGTCCCGGGCGACGTGGGTAGTCGCACCAGAAAACACTAGCAATCCCGGCGGGTATCACCGCGTCGGACACTCGCAGTCCGGCGCCCGGTCACGGTGCGCCGGGTGCGGGGCCCCGCGCACCGTCCGGCTACGGTTACCGCGTGTTCTCGATTGCGGCCCTGGTCCCGTCGCCGCCGATGCTGGTGCCCGAACTGTGTGGACGTCCCGCGGCGCCCGGCGCCGATCCCGGCGATCCGGTGGTGGCGCTGCGCACGGCCGCCCTCGACGCCGCGACGGCGCTGGCCGCCGTGGCGCGGCGCTGGACCGTGCTCGGCGTCGGCGAGCGGGCCGAGATGTTCGGTCCCGCGACGACCGGGACCTTCCGTGGGTTCGGCGCCGACGTCGTCGTCGGGCTCGGGCCCGCGCGGATTCCCCCCGTCCCAGCAGACGCCCAGCTTCCGCTGCCGGTGCTGGTCGCCGGATGGTTGCGGGAGCGGGTCGCGCCCACGATCTCGATCGAGGCCCGGCTGCTGGCCGCCGACACCAGCCCCGCCGAGTGCCTGCGCGTCGGTGCCGCGCTGCGCGCCGAACTCGACGCCGATCCGGCCCCGCACGCGGTGCTGGTCCTCGCCGACGGCGCCGCGACCCTGACCCTCGCGGCCCCCGGCTATCTCGACGACCGCGCCGCGCCGGTCCAGGACGCCCTCGACACCGCTCTGCGGACCGGTTCGCGCGCGGGGCTGGCCGTGCTCGAGCCCGAGCTGTGCGCCCAACTCGTCCTCGACGGCCGCGCCGCCTATCAGGCGCTCGGCGGTCTGTTCGCCGCCGATCCCGCCGATCCGCGGGTGCGTACCCTCTACCAGGGCGCCCCCTACGGCGTCGGCTACGACGTGAGCGTGTGGCATCCGTGCGGACAGGAAGGTGACGGTCGGTGACCAGCGGGTTCGACCGTCCCATCGCCGTCGTCGGCCCGACCGCCACCGGCAAGTCCGACCTGGCCCTCGACCTGGCCGAACGGCTCGGCGGCGAGATCGTCAACATCGACGCGATGCAGCTCTACCGCGGCATGGACGTGGGCACCGCCAAGCTGCCGCCGCAGCAGCGCCGGGGCATCCCACACCACCTGCTCGACGTCCTCGACGTCACCGAGACGGCCACCGTGGCGGCGTACCAGAGCGCCGCGTCGGCGGTGGTCACCGACATCACGGCGCGCGGACACGTACCGGTGATCGTCGGCGGTTCGATGATGTACGTGCAGGCGCTGCTGGACCAGTGGGACTTCCCCGCGACCGATCCCGAGGTCCGCGCGCGCTGGGAGGCACTGCTGGCCGAGGGTGGGGTCGCGGCCGTGCACGCGGCGCTGCGGGAGGCGGACCCGGTCGCCGCGGCCACCATCCTGCCCACCGACGGCAGGCGCATGGTGCGCGCGCTCGAGGTCGTGGAGCTGACCGGCCAGCCGTTCGCGGCCTCGGCACCGACCATCGGCGAGCCCCGCTGGAACACCCGCATCCTGGGCGTCGACCGGGAGACCGCCGCGCTGGACGCCCGCATCGAGACCCGCACCGCGCGCATGTTCGACACCGGCCTGGTCGAGGAGGTCCGCGCGCTGCTCGACGCGGGCCTGCGCGAGGGCCAGACCGCCCGTCGCGCGATCGGCTATGCCCAGGTGCTGGCCCATCTCGACGGCGAATACGATCTCGCCCACGCCCGCGAGCGCACCCTCATCGGCACCCGCCGATACGTGCGCAGGCAGCGGTCGTGGTTCCGTCGCGATCCCCGGGTGTCCTGGGTCGACGGCGCCGACCCCGAGCTCGCCACGACCGCGCTGGCGCTGCTCACCGCTGATCAGCCAGACCCGACAGGACGGACCGCGCAGTGACCCGACGAGTGAGTACCCGCAATGCCTCGGTGCAGGTGTGGCAGGCCTACCTCAACAACCGGACGAAACGTCATCGTGACGGCCGGTTCCTCGTGCAGGGCGTGCGTCCGATCACCCAGGCCATCGACAACGGCTGGCCGCTCGAGACCCTGCTCTACCGCCTCGGCACCCCGGACCTGTCGAGCTGGGCGCGCGAACTGCTCGACACCGCCGAGGTCCCGCAGGTCGGGCTGGTGCCCGAACTGATGGCCGAACTCGGCGAGAAGTCGGCGAGCGTTCCGGAGGTCGTGGCGGTCGCGATCTCGCGTCAGCCCGACCTCGCCGAGTTCGCGCCGGGCGAGCCGGGGGAGGACGCGCCGGTCGTGGCGGTCTTCGACCGACCGAACTCGCCCGGCAATCTGGGCACCCTCATCCGCTCCGCCGACGCCTTCGGTGCGTCGGGCGTCATCGTCACCGGCCACGGCGCCGACCAGTTCGACCCGCAGGCGGTGCGCGCCTCCACCGGTTCGCTGTTCTCGGTGCCGGTGCTGCGTGCCGCCGGACCCGCCCAGGTCCTCGAATTCCGGGACCGCCAGATCGCGCGCGGCATCCCCACCCGCATCGTCGGCACCGACGAACACGCCCCGAGCACCCTCTACGACCACGACTTCACCGAGGCCACCATCCTGGTGATCGGCAACGAGACCTCGGGCATGAGCGCCGCGTGGGCCGAGGCGTGCGACGACCTGGTCACCATCCCGATGGGCGGCACCGCCAGCTCGCTGGGCGCGCCCTCGGCCGGGGCCATCGGCCTCTACGAGATCGCCCGCCAGCGGCGCACCTTCGCCCGGTAGCGGGCGCGCCCGCCCGGCAGGGGACAATGGCGGCTGTGTCCGACATCGAATTCAGCAAGGGCCACGGCACCCAGAACGACTTCGTGGTGCTGCCCGACCCGCAGGTGCGCCTCGACCTGACCACCGACCGCGTCGCCGCCCTGTGCGACCGGCAGCGCGGACTCGGTGCCGACGGTGTGTTGCGGGTCGCCAAGGCGGCCGAACTGCTCTCGGCGGGCGTGCTCGAGGCACTGCCCACCGGCGTCGGCCCCGGCGACTGGTTCATGGACTACCGCAATGCCGACGGCTCCATCGCCGAGATGTGCGGCAACGGCGTGCGGGTGTTCGCGCACTACCTCAACGCCTCCGGCCTCGAGACCGCCACCGAGTACGTGGTCGGCAGTCGGGCGGGCGCGCGGCCGGTGGTGGTGCACGCGGCCGGACCCGTCGACGGCGAGGTCACCGTCGACATGGGCGAGGTCCGCGAACTGGGCTCCTCCACCGCGACCCTGAGCGGGCGCCCGCTGTCGGGCATCGGCATCGACGTCGGCAATCCGCACCTGGCCTGCGTGGACACCGGACTGTCGGCCGAGGCGCTGGCCGGACTCGACCTCACCCTGCCCCCCGGCTACGACCCCGATCTGTTCCCGCACGGGGTCAATGTCGAGATCCTCACCGCGCTCGGCCCCGACGACGCCGTCGACATGCGCGTCTACGAACGCGGCGTCGGCGAGACCCGCTCCTGCGGCACCGGCACCGTGGCCGCGGCCGCCGCCGCGCTCACCGCCGCGGGCCGTTCGATCGGCTCCGGCACCGGCGAGGTCACCGTGCGCGTCCCCGGTGGACAGGTCCGCGTCACCATCACCGATGGCCACGCCTGGCTGCGCGGCCCCTCGGTGCTGCTGGCCACCGGCACGCTCTCGCGCGACTGGTGGGACGCGCGGTAGCGGCGGATAACCGGATGCGCGCTGTCACCGTGACGTGGCAGCATGGAGAACGTATGACGAAACCAGAAACCCCCACAGACGCCACGACCGAGCCCACCAGCACGGTCGATCCCGACGTGGCCGCCGACCGCGGCGACGTCGACGACGCCATCGCCCGCCACGCGGCGCGCATGCGGCGTCCCGGCTGGGCACCCGAACCCACCGTTGGCGAGATGCAGCTCGACGAGCGCTCCTCGCTGCGTCGCGTGGCCGGACTGTCCACCGAACTCACCGACATCACCGAGGTCGAATACCGGCAGCTGCGCCTCGAGCGCGTGGTGCTGGTCGGTGTGTGGACCACCGGCAGCTCCGCGCAGGCCGAGGCCAGCATGGTCGAGCTGGCCGCGCTCGCCGAGACGGCGGGCTCGGAGGTCCTCGAGGGCCTGATCCAGCGCCGCGACAAGCCCGACCCGGCCACCTACATCGGTTCCGGCAAGGCCGAGGAACTGCGCACCGTGGTCCTCGAGACCGGCGCCGACACCGTGATCTGCGACGGTGAGCTGACCCCGGCCCAGCTCACCGCGCTGGAGAAGGTCGTCAAGGTGAAGGTCATCGACCGCACCGCGCTGATCCTCGACATCTTCGCCCAGCACGCCACCTCCCGCGAGGGCAAGGCCCAGGTCGCGCTCGCGCAGATGGAATACATGCTGCCGCGCCTGCGCGGCTGGGGTGAGTCCATGTCGCGGCAGGCCGGTGGTCGTGCCGGTTCCAACGGCGGTGTCGGTCTGCGTGGTCCCGGTGAGACCAAGATCGAGACCGACCGCCGCCGCATCCGCGAGCGGATGGCCAAGCTGCGCCGCGAGATCCGCGAGATGAAGACCGCCCGCGACACCATGCGCGCGCGTCGCAGCGCCAGCGGGGTGCCGTCGGTGGCCATCGTCGGCTACACCAACGCGGGCAAGTCCAGCCTGATGAACGCGCTCACCGGCGCGGGTCTGCTGGTGCAGGACGCCCTGTTCGCCACCCTCGATCCGACCACCCGCCGGGCCGCGCTCGACGACGGTCGCGAGATGGTGTTCACCGACACCGTCGGCTTCGTGCGCCACCTGCCCACCCAGCTGGTCGAGGCGTTCCGCTCGACGCTGGAGGAGGTCATCGGCGCCGATCTGCTGCTGCACGTCGTCGACGGGTCCGACCCGCTGCCGCTCGAGCAGATCAGGGCCGTACGCGAGGTGATCACCGACGTGATCAAGGAGCAGGGCACCGCCGCGCCGCCGGAACTACTGGTGGTGAACAAGATCGACGCGGCCGACCCGAACGAGCTCACCCGCCTGCGCGGCATGCTCGCCGACGCCGCGTTCGTCTCGGCCCACACCGGGGCGGGCATCGATGAGTTGCGCGAACGACTTTCCGAGGTGCTCGGCGGACTCGATGTCGACATCACGGTCCTGCTGCCCTACAGCCGCGGTGACCTGCTGGCCCGCATCCACGCCGACGGCCGTATCATCTCCTCCGACCACGAGGAAGGCGGGACCAGGGTGCGTGCCCGGGTGCCCCACGCCTTGGCGGCGGCACTGTCCGAATACGCCCATTCCGGGCCCGCCGAGCCGGTGCTCAGCTGATCTTTTTCGCTGATTTGCCGACCGTTTGCGGTCGAATGTCGATGCGACACGGCCTTTTTCGGAAGCTATGGTCGAATATCGACAGCAGGAGGGTGTTATGTCGAACGACCAGCGGGGTCCAGCGAGTGTGAAAGAAGACGGGACAGGACGGGCCGAGCAGGGCGGCCCGATCCTCTCCGACGGGGCGCCGTTGAATCCGGCCCCGAGCGAGTGGGAGATCCGGGGCTTCGAGGCGTTCTTCGCGCCGCTGCGGGCCTGGACGAGCCCGCGCTTCTTCGGCCTGGACAACATTCCGGCCGAGGGCCCGGTGCTCATCGTGGCCAACCACAATCTGCTCGGCGGTATCGACGCGCCGCTGCTCATGCCCGCGATTCTGCGCGAGCGTGGCCGACTGGTACGCGGCTTGGCCGAACACGTCCTGATGCAGCCGGGCGTGCGGGAGATCCTGCATCGTTTCGGCGCGGTGCGCGGTACCCGTTCGAACTGCCTGGCGCTGCTCGAACGCGGCGAGGCCGTGGTGGTGTTCCCGGGTGGCGGTCGCGAGGCGATCCGGCGCAAGGGCGAGAAGTACGTGCTCAAGTGGGAGGGCCGCACCGGTTTCGCGCGGATGGCCATCCAGGCGGGGGTACCGATCGTGCCGCTGGCCATGATCGGCATCGACGACGCCTACGACATCGTCTTCGACGGCCAGCATCCCGCCATGCGGCCGCTGCGCTGGACCTGCGAACTGCTCGGCATCAATCCCGAACTGAATCCGCCGCTGGTCAAGGGCATCGGGCCCACCCCGATCCCGCGCCCCGAGCGGTTCTACTTCTCCGCGGGCGCACCGATCGACCCGACACCGTGGCTCGAGGCGGAGGATCTCGACGGCGCGGCCGCCGACCTGCGCGATGTCGTCCGCAAGGGCCTCGAGGAGGAACTGCAGTTCCTGTTCGCCGAGCGTGAGCGCGACGCCGGACGCAGTCTGTTCGGCCGCCTGCGGGGCGCACTGCCCTGGTGACCGCCTGACCGGGGTGGCGTGGAATGTCCGCGCCACCCGCACGGTTACCCGCTATACGGACCTGAGTCCGGGTAGTGAGAGGTGGCGGCGATGACGACAGCGCGGGTCCAGGTGATCCCCGGCGCGGACCGGTGGCACTGGCGCAACGAATGGCTCGTCTCGAAGCAGTCGTTCCCGGCGACCGGCAATTTCGTGCTCGAGGACTACGCGCACGGTCTGCTGCTGGTGCACAACGAGGACACCGTCGACCCCGGCGAGGGCTTCGACACCCACCAGCACCGCGACACCGAGATCCTCACCTGGGTGCTGGAGGGCACTGTCGTCCACCAGGACTCGACCGGGCACTCCGGCGTGATCCACCCCGGGCTGGCGCAGCGGATGAGCGCGGGCACCGGCATCCGCCACTCCGAACGCAACGGCGCGGGCTATCGGGAGACCGAACGCCTGCACGTGGTGCAGATGTGGATTCCGCCCGACACCGCCGGTGCCGCGCCCGGCTATCAGGAACTCGACATCGCGGGCGAACTCGCCCGCAACACCCTGGTCCCGGTGGCCTCCGGCATGGCACGCCATCGCAACGACGCCGCGATCGGCATCGGCAACAGCCACGCCACCTTCCATGTCGCCCGACTCGATCCGGGGCACACGATCGCGGTGCCGGACGCACCCTATGGTCACGTGTTCGTCGCGCGCGGCACCGTGGACTACGAGGGGCACGGCCGTCTGGACCAGGGCGACGCCGTGCGCCTGACCGCGACCGGCGGCCACCGCGTGACCGCCGTGACCGCCGCCGAACTGCTGATCTGGGAGATGGACGCCAGCGTGCGCTAGATCTTGCGGATGACGGTGACGACCTTGCCGAGGATCTGCGCGTCGTTACCCCGGATCGGCTCGAAATGCGGGTTGTGCGGCATCAGCCAGACGTCCTTGCCGGTGCGCTTGAAGGTCTTCACGGTGGCCTCGCCGTCGATCATGGCCGCGACGATGTCGCCGCCCTCGGCCACGTTCTGCTGACGTACCACGACCCAGTCGCCGTCGCAGATGGCCGCGTCGACCATCGACTGCCCGACGACCTTGAGCAGGAACAGCGACCCGTCGCCGACCAGCTCGCGCGGCAGTGGGAAGACCTCCTCCACGGCCTGTTCGGCCAGGATCGGCCCGCCCGCCGCGATCCGGCCCAGGACCGGGACGAAGGTGGGGGTGGGACGGCTCGCGTCGGCCTCGTCGGGCTGTTCGACCGGCAGTGTGGTCACCGACCGGACCGCCTCGTCGAGCCCGCGCACGTTCACCGCGCGGGGGCGGTTCGGGTCGCGGCGCAGATAGCCCTTGCGTTCGAGCGCGCGTAGCTGGTGGGCCACCGAGGAGGTGGAAGTGAGTCCCACCGCGTCGCCGATCTCGCGGATGCTGGGCGGATAGCCGCGTTCGGTCACCGAGGTGCGGATGACCTCGAGGACCGTGCGCTGACGCACGGTGAGATCCGCGCCGGATCCCGATGTGACGGTGCCGGTAGCGCTTTCGTCACCCGTGTCGCCTGTGTGGGTCACCTGTCCCGCCCTTTCGCTGGTCGAATTCGCGCTTTCGAGGCTAGTCGGGCCACGCCGAACTATCAAACATCTGTTCGAGCATGTCGGGCGTTTCGTGCTGACATCGGCGCCGCCGCGTGGTAGAAATCGAACATCAGTTCATCGCACACATGTTCGAACAGCGACAGGCGTATTCGCCTCACCAGCAGTTTCTTCAGCAGCGGAGCACACCACCCCGGAGGTTCTTCCGATGAGCACAGCGACCGGCGCCCTGCGTTCCTTCGATCCCGTCCCGGGCCGCGAGCCCGTCCTCCGGCGTCGCCGGAACGCCCGCGCGCCACGGCCTTTCGCCCTCGTGCGTGGCACCGCGCGTCCCCGGCCCGAACGGGTCGCCCCGCCGTCGGTGGCGCCGGTCGACGTCGCACAGCAGGCGGCCGGGCCCGCCGTGTCCCGTCCGGCCGAGGAGGCCCGTTCGGTACTGGTGCGCGCGACGACGCTCGCACCGGCGCGGATCGAGCCGCCGCGTGATCTCGTCCGCACCGAGCGGCGCGGCCGGATCTTCGATCTCACCGACGCCGAAGTGGATCTGGCCTTCGCCACCGTGCCGCGCTCGGAGCCGTTACCCCGGCCCGTGGTGCGTCCGCGTCCGGCGGGCACGAGCGGGCGCGCGCCGCGTAGTGACCGTGGACCGCGCGGCGAACTCGCCCTCTATGGCCGGGGTTCCGTGCCCACCGCGCGTCCGGCGCGGGGCGAACACCCCTTACGCCGGGTCGAGCGCGCGCAGCGGGGATTCGCCGCGCTGGCCGTGACGGCGCTGGCGACCGCGCTGATCGTGGTGGCCTTCCTCGGCCTGGCGCACCTGCGCGCGGGCGGGTTCGGCGAGCGCGTCGACGCGCCCATCCCGGGAATCACCGAACCGGCGGACGTGCCGTCCAGGGGGCTTGTCCCGGGGCAGGGCTAGCGCGAACCGCACTGCGCAGCAAGGGTTTCCCGTCGGTAGCCATGGGTAACTCACCGGACTGTCCCAGACGAAAATCGTTCCAAAACTAGAACACGTTGCTACCGTGACTCGCATCCCGAACCGGGGCGGGGTCGCCTCGGCCGATATCGGATGCGAGGTCCCGTGCGCCGCTGTTCGATCGTCCTGCTGCTCGGCTTTCTGCTCGGCACGTTGCTCGCGCCCACCGCGCAGGCCCACCCCGCCTACACCGAGTTCCTCGACCTGCCCGCCCTCAACGCCGACGGCGAATTCGGTGGGGGACTACACCCGGCGCTGCCACTGTCCCAGGAACCTCTACGGGCCGCGCTCGACGCGGCCAGGGCCGACGCGATCGCGCCCGCCCGCTACGCGACCCTGCTGCACCAGTACTGGCTCGTCGTCGCCACCGACAACGCCGCCATCGATCTGGCCGCGTGGGAGCCCTACCGCGGCGTCGCCGCCAGCACCGCGACCTTCACCCAGGTGTATGTGAACTACTTCCGCATCGCGGCCGCACGGCCCGACTTCTACTGGGCCGGTCTGGCCGGGATCGCCGGTGGGTCGTTCGCGTCGGGCTTCTTCGATGTGGGCGATATCGGCGGAGTGCTCTCGCTCGCGGGCATCCACGAACTGGGCTCGGCGGTGGCGGACGTGCTGCGCGCGGTACCGCCGGAGCTGCTCGCCGAGGTGCCCGCCGACATCACCGGACTGGCCCAACTCGGTCCGCGCCTGACCGCCGCCGACCTGGCCTGGTACCAGACCCGGCTGATGATCATGCAGAAACACATCTTCACCGACCTGGTCCCGATGCACGAGGCCTACCTCGCCGAGGGCATGGCGGGCATCGACGAGATGCGCGCCGCCGGGCTGCTCGACGACGGCATGCGCGCCGCCTGGGCGGGCATCGACGGCGGTACCCCCGCGGGCCGCGCCGACGCGCTGCTCCGGATGACCGATCGCGAACAGAACCACATCGTCGCCGACCAGTGGGACGCCACCGCCGCGGGCCGCGACGGCCTGGGCCGGGTCCTCACCTACGTCACCACCGTCGCCGGGAAACCGGCCGTCCCCGGTACCCGGGCGCCCGGGGTGTACGCGCCGGTCACGGTGGGCGCGCCGGGCGGCACGCTGGCCCTGCGCATGCCGCTGCCCGCCTTCGACTGGGCCGACCGCGCCGACCGCTGGGCCTACATCACCGCCGACCTGGTGCCCCGCCACCTGGACCTGGTCGCCGACGCGGCGCACGCGAGCGCGGTGTATCGCGAGCCGTTCGCGGTCAAGCTCGACCGGGGCCGGATGATCGCCCGGTTACCGGAGATCGTCGCGGACTTGACCACGCAGTGGCAGCTGGTGCGGTCCTGAGCGGTATTCTGTCAAGTGCCATGGAGTGCGCCTCGACGAAGGAACCCTCGGATGCATTGCCCGTACTGCCGACACCCCGACTCGCGCGTCGTCGACTCGCGGGAAGCCGAGGAGGGCACGGCCATCCGCCGCCGTCGATCCTGCCCGGCCTGCGGTCGCCGGTTCACCACCGTCGAGACCGCGATCCTGTCGGTGGTCAAGCGTAGCGGCGTCACCGAGCCGTTCAGCCGCGAGAAGGTCATCGTCGGTGTCCGGCGCGCCTGCCAGGGACGCGAGGTCGACGACGACGCGCTGAACCTGCTGGCCCAGCAGGTCGAGGACGCGGTGCGCGCCAAGGGTTCCCCGGAGGTCCCCAGCCACGAGGTCGGCCTGGCCATCCTCGGCCCGCTGCGCGACCTGGACGAGGTCGCCTATCTGCGCTTCGCCTCGGTGTACCGATCCTTCACCAGCGCCGAGGATTTCGAACGCGAGATCACCGAGATGCGCGCCGCGCGGGCCGCCGCGGTCGCCGCCGACTGACCCCGCTCACCGCCGGATCGCGCCGATCGCCTTCTCGATCCGTTTGGCCGACACCGGATACGGGGTGCCCAGCTTCTGCGCGAACAGGCTCACCCGCAGTTCCTCGATCATCCACCAGATCTCGGTGACATCGCGCGCGTGCTTGCGGTTCTCGGGCAGACTCCGCACCAGCTTGTCGTAGGCGGCCAGCATCCGGTCCACCTCGACCATGCCCTGTCGATCGCGTACGGCCGAGCCCGGCAGTGATTCCAGGCGTTGCGCCGCGGCGAGCAGATAGCGCGGGAGTTCGCGCAGCCGCGCCCGGCCCCACTCGGCGACGAAGCCGGGGAACAGCAGGTCGTCGAGCTGATGGCGCACGTCCTCGGCGATATCGGTCTCGGTGGTCTCGGCCAGCGCCGCGCGGGCCCGGTGCGCCGCCGACAGCACCGGCGCGACCGTGCGGATCAGACTGCCGACGGCTCCGGCGAGCCGCGGTCGCACGGCGGCCACGAGTTCGTCGAACTTCTCGGGGCTGCGCACGGGCCCGCCCGCCTCGGCGATGAGTTCGTCGGCGGCGGCGATCCGACAGTCCTCGACGAGCTTGTCGAGGGACCCGTCGGGGTTCTGGCTCAGTGCCAACCGGTCGGCCGCGGGCAGCCCGGAGGTGACCGCGCGGGTGGAGGTGGGAATCGCGGCCAGCAGCAGGGTTCGCACCCCGGCGCGCATGGCGGCGGCCTGTTCGCCCGGCGAACTGAGCACCCGCACCGCGACGCCCGCACCCTCGGGAACCAGCGCCGGATAGCCGGTGACGGTCTGCCCGGCCACTTCACGACGCACGGTCTCGGCCACCGCGCCCAATGATTCGGAGGTCCACACCGTGGCGGGCGCGCGCTCGGCACCCGCGGTGGCACGGGCCACCGAGGCCGAAACCTGCTCGGCCAGCCGGGCTTTCAACTGGGCCAGATTCTTGCTCTTGGCGAGCACCCGGCCCGCGCCATCGACCGCGGCGAAGGTCATCCGCAGATGATCTGGCAGTGCGGTGGGGGACAGGTCCTCGGCGGTGATGGTCACCGAACCCAGCCGCGAGAGCTCCCGGGACAGGCCGGTGCGCAGCGGTTCGGCGCGGGGAGTGAGCCCGCGCAGGGCCGCCGCGGCGAAGTCCGGGGCCGGAACGACGGCGCGGCGCAGGGTCTTGGGCAGGGTCTTGATGAAGGCGGCGGCCAGTTCCTCACGCAGACCCGGTACCAGCCAGTCGAAGCCGACCGCGCGCACATGCGCGAGCTGTTCGACCGGGATCCGCACGGTGACGCCGTCGTCGTCCTGACCGGGTTCGAACTGGTAGGTGAGCGGGAAGCTGAGTTCGCCCTGGCGCCACGCGTCGGGGAAATCGGTCGGATCCAGCGCGGCGGCACCGGCATTGGTGACCGTCTCGGTCGAGAAGTCCAGCAGCGTCGGATCGTCGCGTTCGGCCTTGCGCCACCAGCTGTCGAAGTGGCGCACCGAGACGATATCGGCCGGGACGCGCTGGTCGTAGAACTCGAAGAGCACCTCGTCGTCGACGAGGATGTCGCGACGGCGGGCCCGGTGCTCGAGATCGGCGACGTCATCGATCAGGGCACGGTTGCGGGCGAAGAAGCCGTGTCGGGTCTGCCATTCGCCCTGCACCAGGGCATGGCGCAGGAACAGTTCGCGCGAGAGCTCGGGATCGATGCGGCCGTAGTCGACGGGACGGCCGGTCACCAGCGGCACGCCGTAGAGCGTGGCCCGCTCGTAGGCGCGCGCCGCACCACGCTTGGCCGACCAATGTGGTTCGGAGTAGGTGCGTTTCACCAGATCGCCCGCGAGCCGCTCGGCCCACTCGGGTTCGACCTTCGCGGTGATCCGGCCCCACAGTCGGGAGGTCTCCACCAGCTCGGCGGCCATCACCCAGCGCGGCGGCTTCTTGGCCAGCGACGACCCGGGGAAGATCATGAACTTCGCGTTGCGCGCGCCCAGGAACTCGCGCGACTCCGCCTCGCGCACGCCGATGTGGGAGAGCATGCCCGCCAGCAGCGCCTGGTGGATCTGCGCGGCGGGCCACGGCATAGCCGCCTCGGCGTCGTCCACCGTCTGAGCGGCCTTCGCCGCCGAGGCCTTCACGCCCCGCACGCCCTGTGCCGCCGGAGCTTTCGCGTCTTGCGCCGCGCGCTGTGCCCGGTCGCCGCCACGTCGTCGTCGCGAACCGCGCCCCTGTCCGCCGTCGGCCCCGGCGGGAGTCTCGGTGTCCGACTGCGGCAGTGCCCGTTCGGGATTACGCCGCCCCCGTCGCCCGCGGTCACCGTTCGAGGTCGCGTGATCGGACTCGCCGGTTCCGCGTGCCGAGCTCGTGTCGTTCCAACCCAGCCCGCGGGTGATGGTGCGCAGCTGGCCGTGCAGGTCCTGCCATTCGCGGATGCGCAGGTAGTGCAGGAACTCGTCGCGGCACATGCGGCGGAACTGGTTGGACGACAACGACTTGCGCTGCTCGGTCAGGTAGTCCCACAGGCGCAGGTAGGCCAGGAAATCCGAGCCGTCGACGGTGAAGCGGGCGTGCTGGGTGTCGGCGGCATGCTGGTGTTCGACCGGCCGTTCGCGCACGTCCTGGATGGACAGCGCGGCCACGATCACCAGCACCTCGTCCAGGCATCCGGCGCGGTAGGCCTCCACCAACATTCGCGCCATCCGCGGATCCACGGGCAGCTGCGCCATCTCGCGCCCGATCGGCGTCAAGGTGAGATGCCCGCCCGAGTGGGCCTCGCCGTCGACGGCCTTCGCGCTGCCGTGCGCCAGCGCGCCGAGTTCCTCGAGCAGGGCGATGCCATCGCGGATGGCGCGGCGGTCCGGCGCCTCGACGAACGGGAAACTCTCGATGTCACCCAGGCCCAGCGCGGTCATCTGCAGGATGACCGCGGCCAGATTGGTGCGCAGGATCTCCGGTTCGGTGAACGCGGGCCGCGATGCGAAGTCGTCCTCGGAGTACAACCGGATGGCGATGCCGTCGGCGACACGACCACAGCGACCCGAACGCTGCCGGGCCGAGGCCTGCGACACCGGTTCGATCGGCAGCCGCTGCACCTTGGTGCGCATCGAATACCGCGAGATCCGCGCGGTGCCGGGATCGACCACGTAGCGGATACCCGGCACGGTCAGCGAGGTCTCGGCGACATTGGTGGCCAGCACCACCCGGCGGCCGGTGTGGGGGGTGAACACCCGATGCTGTTCGGCGGCCGAGAGCCGCGCGTAGAGCGGAACCACCTCGGTGCGCGGCAGTCGCAGATCGCGCAGCGCGTCGGCGGTGTCGCGGATCTCGCGTTCGCCGGACAGGAACACCAGCACGTCACCGTCGCCCTCGGCGAACAGTTCGGTGACCGCGTCGGCGATGGCGTCGGTGGGATCGCGGTCCACCACGCGGGTGTCCTCGTCGTCCTCGAGGCCCGGCAGTTCCAGCGACAGCGGCCGATACCGCAGCTCCACCGGATAGGACCGACCCGAGACCTCCACGATCGGCGCGGGCGTGCCCTCGGCGTCGGCGAAGTGCCGCGCGAACAGCTCCGGGTCGATGGTCGCGGAGGTGATGATCACCTTGAGATCGGGCCGCTTGGGCAGCAACTGCTTCAGATAGCCGAGCAGGAAGTCGATATTGAGGCTGCGCTCGTGCGCCTCGTCGATGATGATCGTGTCGTAGCGGCGCAGCATCCGGTCGCGCTGGATCTCGGCGAGCAGGATGCCGTCGGTCATCAGCTTGACCAGGGTGCGGTCGGAGGCCTGATCGGTGAACCGGACGGTGTAGCCCACCACATCGCCCAACTCGGTGCCCAGTTCCTCGGCGATACGCTCGGCGACGGTGCGCGCGGCCAGGCGGCGCGGCTGGGTGTGCCCGATGGTGCCGCGCACGCCGCGGCCCAACTCGAGGCAGATCTTCGGGATCTGGGTGGTCTTGCCCGAGCCGGTCTCACCCGCCACGATCACCACCTGGTGCGCGGCGATGGCGGCGGCGATGTCGTCGCGGCGCGCGGAGACCGGCAGTTGCTCGGGGTAGGTGATCGACGGGACCGCCGCGCGGCGGTTGGCCACGCGGGTCGCGGCGGCGGCGATCTCGGCCTCGAGGGCGGGTAGGTCGTCGGGGCGCGCCCGGTCGAGCTTGCGCTGGAGCCGGTGTTCGTCGCGCAGCGAGACCTCCGCCAGGCGGGTGCGCAGCGCGCGGGTACCGGTGCTAGCTGTCCTGGTCATTGCACCTGTCAGCCTAGCGAAGCCCGCCAGCGGTTTTCCGTCGCGTCGGTCGCCGGACCGCGTCGGCGAGAGCAACGACACACCACGGCGGGGATCGGTGCGCTCGGTGTGGCGCGACGCGCGCCGTGTCATGGCCGTGCGGCGGTGTGCGCGTGCGACGATCCCGGTATGAGCACAGCGGCGGGCGCGGCGTGGTGGATCAGGATCGTCCGGATCGGCTTCGGGACCCTCGGAGCGGTGGCCCTGCTGTGGATTCCGCTCCGCAATCTCGGGTCGGCGGAGTTCTCCCTCGCCAACTACCTGAGCTACTTCACCATCGAGTCGAACATCCTCGGGGTGATCGCACTGCTCGTCGGTGGGTTGCTCGCACCAGGTGGACGCGGCTGGCAGGTGTTCCGGGGCGCGGCGACGCTGTACATGCTGATCACCATGGTCGTCTACGCGGTGCTGCTCGCGCGCATCGACGTGATGCTCAACGACAAATGGATCAACGATGTGATGCACCGGTACCTGCCCCTGGTGCTGGTCCTGGACTGGATACTGGTGGCCGCGCCGCACCGGTTGCGGCCCAGCCCGGCGCTGGTCGGCCAGTGGCTGATCTTCCCGCTGCTCTTCGGCGTCTACAGCCTGATCCGTGGACCGATCGTCGACTGGTATCCGTATCCGTTCATCGACCCGCGCGGCCAGGGGTATCTGTCGATGGCGATCGGGCTGGTCGTGCTGACCCTGGTCTTCGCGGTGTTGGCGGTAGCCATGGCGTCGCTGGGTGATCTGCCCGCGCGATGGCGCGATCGGCGGTCCGTGGACTGAGACCTCGCGCGGGTCCGCGCGCGCCGCGGCCCCGGGTGGGGTAAGTGTGGAGCCATGAATGCGCTCTGGCATGGATTCGCCGATATGGGTGCCGTCGACCGCGACGGCGCGTTCGTCGTCGCCCGGGGTGACGGCGCCTACGTCTACGACACCGCGGGCACCCGCTATCTCGACGCCACCGCGGGCCTGTGGTTCGCCAACGTCGGGCACGGCCGCGCCGAGATCGCCGACGCGGTCGCCGCGCAGTTGCGCACCATCGCCCACTACTCCAACTTCGGTGATCTCACCGAGCCGCCGGTCCAGGAACTGGCCGAGAAACTGTCCACCATCGCCCCGGTGCCGGGCAGCAAGATCTTCTTCACCTCCGGCGGCTCGGACTCGATCGAGACCGCCGCCAAACTGGCCCGCCGCTACTGGTTCGAGCAGGGCCGCACCGACAAGACCATCCTGGTCGGCCGCAGACTCGCCTACCACGGCATGCACTACGCGAGCACCGCGCTCGGCGGGCTGGCACCCAATCTGGAGGGCTACGGCACGCTGGTCCCCGACACCCGCACCGTCGACTGGGACGACGCGAAGGCGTTGCTGGCCCTGATCGAGGACATCGGCGCCGAGCGGATCGCCGCGTTCTTCTGCGAACCGATCATCGGCGCGGGCGGGGTGTACCCGCCGCCACGGGGCTACCTCGCCGAGGTCCGCCAGATCTGTCGTGACCACGACATCCTGTTCGTCGCCGACGAGGTGGTCACCGGTTTCGGCCGCATCGGCGGCTCGTGGTTCGCGTCGAGCCGCTTCGACCTGCGACCCGACCTGATGACCACCGCCAAGGGCCTCACCTCCGGCTACGTGCCCATGGGCGCGGTCTTCGTCGCCCCGCACCTGGCCGAACCGTTCTTCGGCGGCGGCGTCTGGTTCCGCCACGGCTACACCTACGGCGGCCACGCGGGTGCCGCCGCGGCCGCGCTGGCCAACCTCGCCATCATCGAACGCGAGGGCTTGATCGAAGAAGCCGCCCGCCTCGAACAGTCCCTGGACACCGCGCTGGCCCCGCTGGCCGACCACCCGCGCGTCAGCGAGGTCCGCAGCGGCCTCGGTGCGGTGGCCGCCGTCCAACTCGCCGACCCCGCCGAGGCACCCGCCTTCGTCAAAGACCTGCGGGCCCAGGGCATCTCCGGCCGTGCGGCCGGAGGCGGCGCGTTGCAGATCTCGCCGTCGTTCGTCATGACCGACGCCCAGGTCGCCGAACTCGCCGCCGGTTTCGCCCGCGCTCTGGGCTGACCACTCCGCGACCGACCCCGCCGTCGAGGGGGTCGGTCGCGGGGCGGGCCCGCCTATGCCAAGTCCAGCGTGAAGAAGCGGCTGAACGGATCCGGGGCGTAGTCGCCGAACGGACCGCACTCGCGGAACCCGTGCCGTAGATAGAGCCGTCGGGCCGGGGCGTAGAACTCGCTCGACCCGGTCTCCAGACTCAGGCGCCCGTACCCGCGCTGTCGTGCCGTCGCGACGAGATGGTCGAGGACGGCCGCACCCACTCCGCGACCGGTGTACCCGTCGGCCGTGCGCATGGACTTGATCTCGCCGTGCGCCGGATCGAGTTCCCGCAGTGCGCCGCAGCCAGCCAGGCTCGTGCCCGACCACACGCTCCACACGGTCACCGCCGGATCGCGCAGGGCGGTCAGGTCCAGGGCGTGCATGCTGCAGGCGGGGGAGTTGTCCGCCATCTGGGCGCGATGGCGGGTCAACAGCTCGGTGATCTCGGGGCCGGTCAGGTCGTCGGTGGTGATGAGCCAGGGTGTCGTGGCGGGGTCGCTCATCTGACCATGGTGCCCGTCGATCGGCGTTGCCGCAGGTGGGGATCGGTCCGAAACGGCCGCGCGGGCCGAGGGTCGGTGCGAGCATGGTGGGGCGGGTGTCGACTCGAAGGTGGTGGGGTGTGGCCGAATTCGTGCAGGACAGCGGGATGGTGCGGTGGTGGGTGGTCGCCGCGTTCGTCGTCGCGGGGGTGATCGTGGTCGGCCGGTTGACCCGGCCGCGCGCCGGACAACGGGTGGACGCCGCCGCCGACGGGGCGCATCTGCTGATGTGTCTGGTGATGCTGGTGATGCTGATCTTTCCGGTGGCCAGCGACCCGCACGCCATGCGCGGCATCCTCGTCGCGCTCACGGTGACCTTCGCGATGCTGTTCGCGGAGCGGCTGTTCCGGTGGCGCACCGGCGCGCTGCCCATCACCGAGGACCTGTTCGCGCTGGGCTACCACACCGTCGCGGCGGCGGCCATGCTGTACGCGATGAACGGACACGGCGCCGACCACGGTGCGGGCGCGCCGTCGTGGCCCGCGCTCGGACTGGCCGCGCTGTTCGTCCTCGACGCGCTGCTGGTGCTCGGCACCGCCGGTCACCGGCCACGGCTGCTGCGCTGGATCCATCCACCCGGCGGCCATCGACTGACCTCGGCGCTGGTACCCCATCTGGTGATGGATCTGGGCACCGCGTTCATGCTGATCGCCGCGATCGGCCGGTGAATACCGATCCACAACCGCTCGCGCTGCGAATTGCCGTTGTGCGGACAGGAATTCGACGATGAATGGACAGCGTGGTCCCGAAAAGGCGCGGCGTGGGGTACCGGCGGCCGCCCCGGAAATCCTGTCCGGTGCCGAGGGCAGGGAGGCGGTGCGCGAGCTCTACCGCACCACGGGCGCGGCGGCCTTCGGGCTGGCCCTGCGGGTGCTGCATCGGCGGGGGCTGGCCGAAGAGGTTGTCCGCGAGGGGTTCCGGCGGGTCCGGGCGACCCCGTGGGTCACCGCCGAGGACGACGAGTTACCCGACGAGCCGCCCGCCGAACCCGCGGGCCCACCGGTCCCCGATCTCGGAACACCGTGGGGTCGTTCGGCATTCGTCGCCACCCGGCCCGACACCCACGATCTGGACCGCCCCACCTACGACCTCGCCTTCGGTCGCGGCGCGGTCTACGGCCGCGACGGCGACCGCCTGCCCGACTACACCGGCGCCGACCTCGTCGCGCCCGACCCCGAACCCACCGTCTTCGACGCCGAACAGACCTGGCTGCTGGCCCAGGTCCACCGCCTGGCCGTGCAGCGACTGCGCCTGGACCGCAACGACGGCGAGGACATGCCGTGGCTGGCGGTCTCGGCCCGCCTCGGCTTCGACGACCCGCTAGACAGCCACTGCGAGGTGTTCGTCCTGGCCTACTACGGCGGACGCACCTACCGGGCGATCGGCCGCGAACTGGGCCTGCGCGTGCCGATGGTCACCCGGTTGCTGGCCGAGGGCATCGAACGCCTCGCCGAACAGCGCCTGGCCCGCTGTGGCACCCGCCCGCCGTGGTGCCCGCCCGGCTCGGTGCTGACCCTGGCCGACGCCTACGCCCTCGACGCGGTGGCAGAACTCGAACACCACCACATCGAGAACAAACTCGCCGCGACCACACCGCACAGCCTGTCGATCTTCGCCGAGCGGGTCAGAGCCGTGCACGACGTGCTCGCCCGGCTCGCCGACGACGATCAGCGCCCCCCGCCGCGCCAGCTCGAGGCCAAGATCCTCGCCGACGTGGGCGCCACACCGCCGCGACGCGGCCACTGGGGCGCCCGGCCCCCGTGGCTACGTCGCTTCGGCGGAACGCCCGGCGGCTAGAGCACCATCACGTGATCTTCGGACACCCGCCCGCCCAGGCGCACCCAGCCGTCGGAATCCCAGGCCGTGTAGAGCTGGGAACCCAGGCCCTGGGTGAGCACCAGCCCGCGCCGTAACCGGGCGGTGAGCGCGACGGCCGCGGCGCCGGTGGCCTCGTCCTCGGCGATACCCATGGCGGGGGCGAACATTCGCGCGCGGATCGCGCCGCGCGGCTCGTCGGTCCACACCCAGTAGTAGTGCTGGCCGCCGGTGATGTCGTCGGGACGCAGCAGGGCCAGCTCGTCGAGCGAATCCAGCTGGTGGAAGGTGAATTCCGGGGTCCACTCAGCGCGGGCGGTGACCCAGGTGATGCCCTCGGTGCGGCTCACCGCCACCGGACCGGCGGGCACCCGCAGGGTGTGCACGTCCATGCCCTGCTCGGCCAGCCACCAGGCGGTGCCGACGGTCGGATGTCCGGCGAAGGGCAATTCCGTGGTGGGAGTGAAGATCCGGACGGCCGCGACTCCGTCGACCGGGTCCTCGTAGACGGTGGTCTCGCTGTAGCCCAGGCGCGCGGCCAGTTCCTGCTTGTCGAGGGCGACGACATCGCCCGCCCGGGCGATGCCCAGCGCGTTGCCGAGATGTCCGGCGGGATCGGTGAACACTCGGACGACCTCGACCTGGATGTCCGGGGCATCGGGCACATCATGTGCGTTCATGCGGGCGAGCCTACCGGCGCGCTCACGGTCCTCCGGCCAACCCCGACGCGGTCGTGTCCCGAGGAAACGACCGGGGCCCACCAGCGCGGACGCGCCGATGGACCCCGGTTCCACGGTGGCTCAGACCGCGGCGCCCGCCAGCGCCTCGGTCGAGGCCACGGCCTGGCCCACACCGGCCACGATGGCCGCCGCGCGCAGCGACTCGAAGATCACCTCACGCGAGACACCGGCCTCGCGCAGCGTCTTCTCGTGCGCCTCGAGGCAGTGCGCGCAGCCGTTGATCGAGGACACCGCGAACGACCACAGCTCGAAATCGGCCTTGTCCACGCCCGGGTTGCCGATGATGTTCATCCGCAGACCCGCGCGCAGATCGTCATAGCGGCCGTCCAGGAACGCCTTGCCGCGGTAGAACACGTTGTTCATGCCCATGATCGAGGCGGCGCCGAGGGCGGCCTCGTAGGCCTGGGCCGACAGCGTGTCGGCGGCTTCCTCGGCGATCTCGCGCAGCGTGGTGGCCGAGCGGGTGGCGGCGGCCGAGGCCAGCAGGGTGCCCCACAGCTGCTGCTCGGACAGCACCGTGGTGCGCGCGAGCGAGGACAGGTTGAGCTTGAGGTCCTTGGCGTACTCGGGGAGGGAGTTCTTCAGGTTCTCGATGCTCATGACAGTGGGGCTCCTCTGGGGTGAATCGGTGGGGAAGGGGTGGATCAGACGCTGGCGGAAAGCAGTTCGCCCGCGTTGATGGTCGGATCGCCCTTCTTCCAGTTGCAGGCGCACAGCTCGTCGGACTGCAGGGCGTCGAGCACGCGCAGCACCTCGTCGACGTTGCGGCCGACCGAACCGGCGGTCACGGACACGAACTGGACCTCGTTGTTCGGGTCGACGATGAAGGTCGCGCGGTCGGCGACACCGTCGGCGTTGAGCACACCGGTGGCGGCGGCCAGTTCGCGCTTGAGGTCCGACAGGATCGGGAAGGGCAGGGTCTTGAGATCCTCGTGCTGGGCACGCCACTGGAAGTGCACGAACTCGTTGTCGACCGAGGCACCCAGGACCTGCGCGTCACGATCGGCGAACTCCTCGTTCAGCTTGCCGAACGCGGCGATCTCGGTGGGGCACACGAAGGTGAAGTCCTTGGGCCAGAAGAACACGATGCGCCACTTGCCCGCGTGGTCGTCGCTGGTGATCTGGGTGAAGTAATCGTCGGGCTGCTGCGCGTCGACCTTCGACAGGTCACCTCCGATGACGGCCTTGAGGTTGTATGCCGGGAACTGGTCGCCGATGGTCAGCAGAGCCATGCTCATCTCCTCATTCGTGGTGTGGTTGGGGCCAGCGTACTAAAAGGTAAAGCCGATTGCTTGTCGTACACTGATAGGCGTGACTGATCAGACTTATCAGCCAACCCTGTCGCAGCTGCGTGCGTTCGTCGCCGTCGCCGAATATCGGCATTTCGGCACCGCCGCAGCGCGTTTGACTGTGAGCCAACCCACGTTATCGCAGGCCCTGGCATCACTGGAAAACGGGCTGGGACTGCAGTTGATCGAGCGCAGCACCCGTCGGGTACTGGTCACCGCCGCGGGCATGCGACTGCTCCCGCAGGCGCGCGCGACGCTGGAGGCGGCCGATCGTTTTGTCGCCTCGGCTGCCGGTGACGGACTCGGCGGCGTGCTGCGGTTGGGCATCATCCCGACCGTCGCCCCCTACGTGCTGCCGGACCTGTTACCCGAGCTGCGCCGCAAACTGCCCACCCTGGTGCCGCAGGTGGTGGAGGACCAGACCGCGCGGCTGCTCGACGGCCTGCGCACCGGCGTGCTCGACGTCGCGCTGCTCGCGCTGCCCAGCGAGGCGCCGGGGCTGGTGGAGATCCCGCTCTACACCGAGGAGTTCGTCCTGGTCACCCCGCGCGGGCACGAGCTGGCCGGGCGCACCGACCTGGCCGCGTCGGTGCTGGCGGAGATGCCGCTGCTGCTGCTCGACGAGGGCCATTGCCTGCGCGACCAGACCCTGGAACTGTGCCGCAGCGCCGAGGTGCACCCCGGCGCCGTCGGGGACACCCGCGCCGCCTCGCTGACGACCGTGGTCCAGTGCGTGGCAGGCGGACTCGGAGTAACACTCATTCCCGAGATGGCTGTACCCGCCGAGACCGCGCGCGGCACCCTCGAGGTCGCCCGCTTCGCCGCGCCCGCACCGGGGCGCACGATCGGTCTGGCCTTCCGCGCGTCCTCGGCCCGCGCCGACGACTACGAGTACCTCGCCGCGGTGATCCGTTCCAAGCGTCCGTTCTGATCTCATCTGTTCGAACGACGCGCGTGCCGTTCCCAGGTGCTGTTCTGGATGAGGTGACGATCCCGCCACCAAAAGTTCTAAGGAATGGCAATGATCAACAACAAGATTCGCTCCACCATCGCGGTGTTTGCTTGTGCGCCGTTGATCGCTCTCGGTGCCGGCGTAGCCGGTGCAGCACCCGCGGCGGACCCTGCCCCCGTCCCCGTCGCACCGGTGCCCGTGGAAGTGCAGCCCGTCGTGCTGTCGCCGTTCATCACGATTCCCGGCGCACTGCTGACCTGTGTTCCGATTCTCGTGACCCTGCCCATTCTGTACCCGGTGTGCGTGGTCTGACCCGCACATGATCGAGCCGAGGAATGACCGAGGCACTCCCGCACTCCGGTGCGAGAGTGCCCCGATTGTGTCGGTGCGGCGATGGTGGATCCTCGCCGCCGCGCTCGTCCTGGCGTGGGCGAGCTTCGGGACCGCGAACGCACAGGCCCCGGTGGCCCTCGGTGGTGGATCGGGCATCGTCTTCGACGACGGCTCCGTCTGCACCCTCACCACCATCGGCTACGACGGCGCGGGTCAGCTGGTCGGTTTCACCGCCGGACACTGCGCCGCGGCCGGTGCCGGGGTCGCGGCCGAGGCGAACCAGGACGCGGGCACCGTGGGCACCGTGTCGTTCGTCAACAACGACCTGGACTACGCGCTGATCAGCTTCGACGCGGGCCGGGTGAACCCGGTGAACCACGTCGGCTCCACCACGATCACCGGCGTCGGACTGCCCGCGGAGTTCCCCGCCGTCGCCTGCAAGGAGGGCAGGACCACCGGGCAGACCTGTGGCCTGGTCTACGGTGACGTCTTCGGTGGCGCGACCTGGACGCTGAGTCAGATCTGCGTGATCGTCGGCGATTCCGGCGGACCGGTCGTCGTGGGATCGACGCTGGTGGCCATCGTCAACGGCTACATCGCGGTGCCCTGCCTGGGACCGCAGGTCGGCGCCAACTTCACCCGCATCCTCGACGACGTGGCCTACCGTGGCGGCCCCGGCGTCGGATTCCATCCCATCTGAGGAAGAGGCTTCTCACTGCGCGGAGATCGCGCTGGTCAGCAGCAGCCGGACCAACTCGGCCTGCCGGTGCGTCCTGGTCTTGGCGAAGATGTGCTGCAGGTGGGTGCGCGCGGTGAACAGCGAGACCGACAGCTGATCGGCGACCGCCGGTAACCCGTCGCCGCGCAGCACCCCCATCGCGACCATCGTCTCGGCGTCGGTCAGCCCGTAGAGATCGTGCAGTGCCGTGGGCTCCGGTTCCGGATCGTGTTCGGGGTCGACCACCAGCAGCAGCACCGCGCGCTGCCAGGGTCCGTCCTCGCGCACGCCGTCGAGCGGGGTGACCCGCACGATCAACGGCCTGCCCCCCGACGCCCGCGGCAGCGCGATGTTGCCGCTGCTGCGCTCGGGCCCCGCCGCCTGGCGGATGAGCGCGCACAGCGAGGCGGGCGCGGCCGCCGCGGTCGCGCGGAGTCGGCCGCTCGCGTCGACGGTGAGCCCGTCGGACTGCCCGGTGATCTCCTCGGCCATCGCGTTGGCGAAGACCAGCGCCGAGTCGGCGGTGACGATCATGATCCCGTATTTCGCCTTCTCCAGCGTCGCGAGCGCGAAGTCGCGGTCCCGGGACAGCTCGACCAGCCGTGAGTGGGTGTGCAGCGCCCCGCGCAGGTGCGGGACGAGCACGCCGAGCAGGGTGCGCGCGGCCGACTCACCGGTGAGCGCGCGGGCGTCGGGCATGGCCAGACAGATCCAGGACGGTGGGACCTCCTCGGTGAGCCGGGCGACGAAACAGTCGCTCAGCCCGTCCGGTTTGGGAGGTTCGGCCGGGAGCAGGCCCTGTTCCCAGGGGGCGAACAGGTCGGCGCCGGTCACGGTGGCCCCGGTCGGCAGGGTCGGGACCCGTTCGGCGAGCGCGCCGAGCTGCGGGGCGCTGAAGCCCGCGCCCGCGGTGATCATCGAGACCTCGCCGGTGGCGGGCTCGGTGAGGACGAGCTGGGTGTGCACCGCGCCGAAGGTGTCGGTGATCTCGCGGACCACCGCCTCCCAGCGGTCCGGGTCGTCGCCCGCGGTGTAGATCGCCGCGATCAAGGTCGAGAAACGTTGTAGCGCAATCGCCATGATGGCCCTTCCTCGGCATCGCCCTCCGAGTTGCTCCAACCCCCGAATCCTAGTCGATCTTCGCCGACCGCGAAATCCTCTCCGGGCAGCTGGGCTGCTATTTTGAACATCGTTCAATTCAGCTGTGAAGGATGATGTCTGCGGTGTCCGAAGTCGAGAAAGTCTCCCGGTCGGCGGTGCGGTTCACCGCCCGTGACCTCGCCCAGATCGCGGTGTTCGCCGGTTTGATCGCCGCCCTCGGCCTGCCGGGTGCGATCACCGTGGGTTTCAGTGGGGTGCCCATCACCCTGCAGACCCTGGGTGTGATCCTCACCGGCGCGGTGCTGGGCGCGCGCAAGGGCACCGCCGCGGTGCTGGTGTTCATCGCGTTGACCATGATCGGCCTGCCGCTGCTGTCGGGCGGTCGTACCGGCCTGACCGCGCTGGCCTCGCCGACCGCCGGATACCTGCTCGGCTGGATTCCGGCCACGCTGGTGATCGGCCTGCTCACCGCCGCGATCCTGCCCAAGTACCCGATCGTGCTCGGTCTGCTGATCAACGCGCTGGGCGGGATCGTGATCATCTACCTGTGCGGCACGGTGGGGCTGCTGCTGCGCACTGATCTGGGCCTGTGGGCGGCGGTGTCGACCAACTTCGCGTTCGTGCCGGGCGACCTGGCCAAGGTCGTGATCGCCACCGTCGTGGCCAAGGGTGTGCACCGGGCCTACCCGGGGCTGATCCGTGGCTGAGCGCGGGCGGGCCGCGTGAGCGAGATCGTCGTCGCCGGGGTCGGCCACCGCTTCGGTGAGCGGACCGTGCTGCGCGGGGTCGATCTGCGGATCACCGAACACCGGGTCGGGCTGATCGGCGCCAACGGGTCGGGCAAGTCGACGCTGGCCCGGATGTTCAACGGCCTGCTGGCGCCGAGCACCGGCACGGTCACCGTCGACGGGGTCGACGCCGCGCGCAAGGGCGCCCAGGTGCGGCGCAAGGTCGGCTTCGTCTTCACCGACCCCGACACCCAGATCGTGATGCCGACCGTCGGCGAGGACCTGGCCTTCTCGCTGCGGCGCAGCGGCCTGGGCAAGACCGAGATCGCCGCGAAGGTGGCGGCGACCCTGGAACGATTCGGCCTGGCCGGGCACGTCGATCACCCCGCTCACCTGCTCTCCGGCGGGCAGAAACAGCTGCTGGCGATCGGTTCGGCGCTGATCCGCGAGCCCGAGGTGCTCATCGCCGACGAGCCGACGACCCTGCTGGACCTGCGCAACGCGCGGCGGGTCTCGGCGGCGCTGAACTCGCTGGACCAGCAGGTGATCGTGGTGACCCATCAGCTCGCCCTGCTCGACGGCTTCGATCGCGTCATCGTGCTCGACGACGGCGCCGTCGCCTTCGACGGCACCCCCGTCGACGCCGTGGACGCCTATCGCACGCTGGTCGGATGATCGGGCTCTACCAGCCCAGTGACTCGCCGCTGCACCGGTTGCCCGCCGGGGCGAAGTTGCTGGCGCTGGTCGCCGCCATCGTCGCGATGACGGTGTTCGTGCGCGATCTGGCCGGGGTCGCCGTCGTGGTGCTCGCCGTGGCCGCCCTGTTCGCGCTCGGGCGGATCTCCTGGCGGGTGGCGCTGGCCCAGCTGCGGCCGGTGCTGTGGATGACGGCGATCATCGGGGTGTTCCAGCTGCTCACCACCTCGCCGGTGCGGGCGGTGGTCGTCTGCGCCGTCCTGCTCGCCTCGGTCGCGCTCGCGGCCCTGGTCACGGTGACGACCCGGGTCACCGATCTGCTCGACGCCCTGGTCCGGGCCTTGCGCCCGCTGCGCCGCGTCGGCGTCGACCCGGACCGGGCCGGTCTGCTGCTGGCGTTGGCCATCCGCTGTGTGCCGCTGCTGGCCCAGATCGTGCACGAGGTCGCCGAGGCCCGGCGAGCGCGCGGGGTGTCGTGGTCGGCGACGGCGCTGCTCACCCCGGTGCTGGTGCGTGCCCTGCGGACCGCCGATGCCATGGGGGAGGCACTGGCCGCGCGCGGCGTCGACGACGACTGACCGATCAGGCCGGGCCGTCGAACGGGACCGAGGCGTCGAGGGCGAACCAGCCCATCGGAACGCGCCTGGTTCCGGTCAGGAAGTAACTCGGGCCCAGCCACAGATCCGGTTCGATCTCGCGCAGCTCGTCGTAGATCCGGCGGGCGGGGCGGCGCGAACCCACGCGCGGGTCGTCGTAGTCGAACAGCACCGCCGCGCGGCCGTCGAGCACCGAATCACCCACCGTCGCCACGAAATTCAGCGCGCGGACGCCGCCGAGGAAGCGGAAGACGTTGTGCCCCACGGCGGTGCCGTCGTCCAGGTGCCGCAGCGACTTCGCCACCCAGAAGTACGACGGCCGGGCCATCAGCGGACCCAGCACACGCTCGGCGGCACCGGGGAACGACCGCATCGACACATCGCCGTCCAGGCGCGCGAAGTCGGCGGCCGAGGTCGCGGGCGCCCGGTCGAACAGCGTGCGGAACGTCGCGACCCCCGCCGCGGACAGGCCGTCCAGGCGGGGACGCTGATCGGACGGTCGGCGCACCGGCATCAGACCGGCGGCGGACAACGATGTCGAGGTCATACCTCGCATAGTGCCAAGATCAGGTGCCCGGCGGCACCGGAATCGCGCGTGCGGCTCGGCCCGCCGACGACGAGGGCGGCGACCCGGAATGTCCGGATCGCCGCCCTCGGTGTCGTCGTGCGCTCAGCGGCGCAGGGCGTACGGCTCGATCGCGCCACGCTCGAGCGCCCGCGCGTCGATGGTCTCGGCGCGGTAGGGGAGCAGGGCCAGGCGGTCGGTCATCCCGCGCACCGGGTCGTCGATCTTCTCGTTCAGGCCGAACAGGAAGGTCCACTCGTGCTCGTCGCTGCCGTAGGGGACCACGGTGGCGAACTGCTCGTGGAAGCGTCCCCACGAGCGCTGGAGGGTTTCGTTGCGCCACATGGTCGCGCACCCGGCCTGGGCCGAGAGCACGCCGCCGGGGGCCAGCAGCGCCTTACATCGGGACAGGAACTCCGCCTCGTAGAGGCGATTGTGCTGGGCGTCCTCGACGCGCTCGTCGGGCAGATCGATGACGATCACGTCGTAGCGCGTGCCCGCCTCCTGGGCCTTGGCCAGGAAGTCCCAGCCGTCGGCGTAGTGCACGTGCACCGGACCCTCGCCCGCGACCGCCGCCGCCAGTTCCTCGGGGGTGTAGCCGTAGGGCAGGTGCCGCGCGCACAGCTCGACCTCGCGCTGGTCGATGTCGACGTGGTCGACCAGGCTCGCCCCGGCCGCCACCGACATCTGCGAGGCCACGCCCTCACCGGAACCGATGATCAGCACCCGGTCCAGCTTCTCGGCCAGCACGAACGCCGGGACCATCATGGCCTCGTGGTAGGTGAGCTGGGAGAACTCGGTGGACTGGCGGTCGTCGTCGGAGAACAGGGAGATGCCCTGATCGGTGCGCGCGATCACCATGTGCTGGAACGGGGTGTTCGTGTCCACGATCACCTCGTGCAGATCCCAGATCCGGGTCAGGCCGTCGCCCACCGGCTCGTAGATCTTCTCGGCACCGTGGCCGCGCTGGACGACCTTCATCCGAACGCCCTTGGGAGACAACTTGTCTCGCAGGACTTCCACCGCCTTCGTCGCGCCCGCGCCGATGCTGCCGCAGGTGAAGACGTCGACGAAGATGTCGCCGGACTCCGGATAGGTGTGAATCGAGGCGTGGGACTCCGACAACAGGGCGAGGACGGTCACCCCCTGCGGATCGAACTTTTTGTGAACGACATCGCAGATGGTGACGCCCGCCGCGATCAGAGACTCACGCAACGCCGATTCGAGTCGTTCGAGATCGTCACACAGGTCTGTGTCGACACCACCGAACTCGGCCAGCACATGCCAACCGGTGAATTCCGCCGTCATGGCAAACTCACTCTCGCTCAGCGCCCGAGACATGAACGGTCAAGGGCGGAAAACCATTGAAGGACACCGACGAATAACTCGCGGTATAGGCGCCGGTGTCGAGGATCTGGATCTGATCACCGGCTCGCAACGTGGTCGGCAGAAGGACCTTCGTGCGTTGATACAGTACATCGTCGCCGTCGCAGGTCGGACCCGCGACCACCGCCTCCGACACCGGATCGCCGTCGCGATCGGTGACGAAGCGATAGGCGATGTACTCGTTCTCCGTCTCGGCCATACCGTTGTATCGGCCGATGTCGAGATACACCCAGCGCCGCCCGTCCGGCGCGAACCGTACGCCGACCACCTCGGCGTGAATCGTGCCCGCGTCGCCCACCAGGGCGCGGCCGGGTTCGACGATCAGGCCGGTGCCCTCGGGCAGGAACTCCGCGGCGGCCGCGCTCATCGCCGCCGTGATCGCGGGCAGCTCCGGTGCCGCGTCGACGTAGGAGATCGGCAGTCCGCCACCGACATTCACCGCGGGGACGGTGATGCCCTTGTCCGCCAGCGCGCGCACGATCTGCCCGGCCTGCTCGATCCCGATCCGCCAGGCGGCCGGGTCGAGCTGCTGGGAGCCGACGTGGAAGTACGGGCCACCGACGGCCAGACCGAGATCGCGCGCGCGCACCAGCAGGCGCAGCGCCTCGGCGGGCGCGCAGCCGAACTTGGTGCCGAACGGGGTGCGTGACTGCGGCGCCGAGGACAGGAACCGGCACTCGACCTCCGCGCCGGGGGCGTGCTCGGCGATGCGGGCGAGATCGTCCTCGGTGTCGAAGGCGTAGCGGCGCACGCCCAGGGCGAAGGCGCGCGCGATGTGGGCGCTCTTCTTGATCGGGTTGCCGTAGCACAGCGTCGCCGGGTCTATGTCCAGCCGCAGGCACTGGTCGATCTCGCCGATGCTCGCGACGTCGAACTCCGCGCCCTCGGCCGCGAGCAGGGTGAGGATCTCGTCGACCGGCGCCGCCTTCACCGCGTACCTGATCCGGGTGCCCGGTGTCGCCAGCGCGGCGAGGGCTCGGTAGTTGGCACGTACCCGCTCGGGGTAGATGACAAGGTACGGGGATTCGGGCATAGTTGAACTTTCGGTCGGCGGCCGGGAGAGAGTATCAGCGGCCCGTACCCAAAAACGAATCCGTCAAACATTCGTCATATGGGTCCATGCGGATCCGGTATGACTCAGCCCGCCGCCACTGTGACCTCGTCGAACACGACCTCGCCCGCGGCATCGGACTCGTCGAGATCCACGATCGCCGTCAGCGCCCAACCGTGGTCGCCCGCGGGGTCGTCGAGCACCTGACGCACATGCCAGAACCCGGGCCGTTTCTCCACCTGGAACAGCTGTGGTCCGCGCGCGTCCGGGCCGGTGCCGAGGGTTTCGTACTCGTCGAAATAGGGGGCCAGCTCCTCGGCCCAGTCGGTGCCGGGGCTCAGTTCGTCGAGGTCGTCCCAGCGCTGCCGCGACGCCAGTTCCACCCGGCGGAACATGGCGTTGCGCACCATCACCCGGAAAGCGCGCTCGTTGGCCGAGATGGGGCGCACCGCCTCGGCGCCGAAGGCGACCTGCTCGGTGTCGGTCTCGGCGCCAGGGTTGGTGAGCTGCTCCCACTCGTCGAGCAGGCTCGAATCGACCTGGCGGATCAGCTCGCCCAGCCATTCGACCAGGTCGTCGAGTTCCTCGGTGCGGGCCGCGTCGGGCACGGTGCGTCGCAGCGCGCGGTAGGCGTCGGCCAGATAGCGCAGCACCACGCCTTCGGAGCGGGCCAGCTCGTAGAACGAGATCAGCTCGGCGAAGGTCATCGCGCGTTCGATCATGTCGCGCACCACCGACTTCGGTGACGGCGCGAACTCCGAGACCCACGGATGCCCGGCCCGATAGGTCTCGAAGGCGGGTTCGATCAGCTCGGCCAGCGGCTTGGGCCAGGTGACCTCCTCGAGCAGCTCCATGCGCTCCTCGTATTCGATGCCCTCGGCCTTCATCTCGGCCACGGCGGCCCCGCGCGCCTTGTGCTGCTGGGCCATCAGCAGCTGACGCGGATCCTCCAGGGTCGCCTCGATCAGCGACACGACATCGAGGGTGTAGGTGGGGCTTTCGCGATCGAGCAGCTCGAAGGCGGCCAGCGCGAACGGCGACAGCGGCTGGTCGAGCGCGAAATCGCGTTGCAGGTCGACGGTGAGCCGGGCCATCCGGCCCTGGGCGTCGGGCTCGGAGAGCTGTTGCACCACACCGGCATCGCGCAGCGCGCGATAGAGCCGGATGGCGCGCAGGATGTGCTTGCGCTGGGCGGGACGCGGCTCGTGGTTGTCCTCGAGCAGGTGGCGCATGGCGTCGAAGCAGTTGCCGGGGCGGGCGATCACATTGAGCAACAGCGAGTTCGTCACCGTGAAGCGCGAGACCATCGGCTCGGGCTGCGCGGTCACCAGCCGGTCGAAGGTCTCCTCGCTCCAGGACACGAAACCCTCGGGTGGCTTGCGGCGCTGGACCTTTCGCTGCTTCTTGGGATCGTCGCCCGCCTTGGCGAGCAGGCGCGCGTTCTCCACCTCGTGCTCGGGGGCCTGCACCACGACGGTGCCCATGGTGTCGAATCCGGCGCGTCCGGCGCGTCCGGCGATCTGGTGGAACTCGCGCGCCTTGAGTCTGCGGGTGCGCACGCCGTCGTATTTGGTGAGCCCGGTCAGCAGCACGGTGCGGATGGGGACATTGATGCCGACGCCGAGGGTGTCGGTGCCGCACACCACCTTCAACAGCCCGTCCTGGGCCAGTTTCTCCACCAGCCTGCGGTACTTGGGCAGCATGCCCGCGTGGTGCACGCCGATACCGTGGCGGATCAGCCGCGAGAGCGTCTTGCCGAAACCCGCCGCGAAGCGGAACTCGCCGATGGCCGTGGCGATCGCGTCCTTCTCGGCGCGGGAGGCGAAATTCACACTGGTCAGCGCCTGGGCGCGTTCCAGGGCGGCGGCCTGGGTGAAGTGCACGACGTACACCGGCGCCTGATGGGTGGTGACCAGCTCTTCGAGGGTCTCGGTGATGGGGGTGCGCACGTAGGAGAACGTCAGCGGCACCGGGCGCTCGGTCCCCGCGACGACGGCGGTGCTGCGGCCGGTGCGACGCTCCAGATCGGTGGCGAAGAAGTCCACCTCGCCCAGCGTCGCCGACATCAGCAGGAATTGCGCGCGCGGCAGTTCCACGATCGGCACCTGCCAGGCCCAGCCGCGATCGGGGTCGGCGTAGAAGTGGAACTCGTCCATCACCACCTGGCCCACCTCGGCGGCCGCGCCCTCGCGCAGCGCCAGATTGGCCAGGATCTCGGCGGTCGCGCAGATGATCGGGGCGTCGGCGTTGACCGCCGCGTCCCCGGTGACCATGCCGACGTTCTCCGCGCCGAACACCTCGCACAGCGCGAAGAACTTCTCGCTGACCAGTGCCTTGATCGGCGCGGTGTAGTAGCTGCGCTGCCCGTTGGCCATGGCGAACAGATGCGCGCCGACCGCGACGAGCGATTTGCCCGACCCGGTCGGCGTCGCCAGGATGACGTTGGCGCCCGAGGCCAGCTCCATCAGCGCCTCGTCCTGCGCCGGATACAGGGTGGTGCCCTGCTCGTCGGCCCACATCGCGAACGACTCGTAGAGCGCGTCGGCGTCGGTCCCGGGAATGTCGAGCAGGTCGGTCAGATCCACTCCGACCACCCTAGTGGGTCGGTGGCTCAGTCCTTGCCGTCGGCGGCGGTGTCGCCGTAACCACCCTGTTCGGCCAGGAAACGCTCGAACTCGGCGCCCAGTTCGTCGCCGCTGGGCAGCTCGCCGTCACCGGCCAGCAAACTCGACTGACCCTCCTGGGCGGTCACGAAGCTGTCGTACTGGCGTTCCAGCGCGTGGACCACCGTCTCGACCTCCTCGTTGCCCGCGATGTGCTCGGCGACCTGCTCGCGCACCCGCGCGGCGGCCTCACCCAGCGCCGCCAGCGGCAGCTCGAGTCCGGCGTTCTCGGCGACGTTCTCCAGCAGCGTCTGCGCGGCCTCGGGGTAGTCGGTCTGCGCCAGATAGTGCGGCACGTGCACCGAGAACCCGACCGACTCGTGCCCGTGCTGGGCCATCCGGAATTCCAGCAGCGAGGAGGCACTACCCGGCACCTGCAGCTCGCCGGGCCAGCGCTGGTGCTCACCGATCAGCGAGCGGTCCGAGGAATGCGCGGTGACACCCAGCGGGCGGGTGTGCGGAATGGCCATCGGGATGGCCGACAGGCCGATCGTGCGGCGCACGCCGAGCTGTTCGGCCAGTAGCCGCACCGCGGTGGTGAACTTCTCCCAGCGCAGATCCGGTTCCAGGCCCGACAGCAGCAGGAACGGGGTGCCCGCGGTGTCGCGCAGCGCCCACAGGTTCAGTTCCGGCTCGGCGTAGTCGGAGAAATGATCGGTCTTGAACGTCATCAGGGGACGACGGGAGCGGTAATCGAGCAACTCGTCGACGTCGAAAGAGGCGACGAGCTCGGATTCGAGGCTCTCGCGCAGGTGTGTGGTCGCCAGGCGGACGGCGTGACCGGCGTCGGTGAAGCCCTCCAGGCCGTGCACCAGCACCGGGCCCGCACCGTCTTCCGAGGACAGCTGCGGTGCCGGGAACTCCAGCTCGTACATGTGCGACTGGTCATCCATCGCGGTTCTCCTTCCTGCGCGGTCCACCAACGCTCGCGGCGGGGGAGGCGTTCTCCATTGTCCCCCATACGAGCACTCGCCTCGCACACGGCCGGAGGACGGCTCGTCTCCGATGCACAACAGCGCGTACGGCCGCGGAATTCCCGGCGTGGCGGCCGGGGCCGGATCCGCGCGGTGCGGCACAGTGGAGGGTGTGAACGTGGCGGAGACGACACCGGACCGGGCGCTGTGGGCTGTCCGGGGGCTGCTGTGCGGTGTGGCCGTCGGCGCGGTCGCGGTGCTGGCCGGATGCGGTCAGAGCGTCAGCGGGACGCCCGTCGCGGGCAGCGCGGTCGCCGTGCGGCACGTCGAGGGCGCGCTCGTCGATCTGCTGCCCGCCCCCGACCGGTTTCCGGCCCGCTATCCGGCGGTGGTGCTCCCGCCACAGGCGGCCGCGGCGGCCGCGGGCGACCTCGACGGGGTGGGGGCAGGGGCGACCGTGCGCCCGGCCACGTGCACCCCGCCCGAGCCCGAACCCGGCGCCGAACCGGCGGCGGTGGCCGTCGGCACCGACGACGCGACCAGGACTTCCCTGACCGTCGAACTGTCGCGCACGTCGGAGACGATGGACGCGCTGCGGGACCGGCTCGCGGGATGCGAGCAGATCCGGGTCAGCCGGGCCGGAGCGGAAACGGTGGTGTCCACCACGCTCGATCAGTCGGTGCCCGACGGGGCCGACGACGCGGTGTCGTTGCGGCGCACCGTCGTTCCCGAGGTGGGTGGTGCCGGACTGACCCAGACCATGCGGACCTCGGTCGGCCAGCTCGGCGACGTGCGAATCACGGTGACCTCCATGACATTCGGCGACACCGCACCCGATACGGCCGCGGTGGACGAGCTGTTCGCGACGACCGTGCGGTCGGTGCGCGGCGAGTGAACTCGGCGCCTACCACGCCGGTCCGACAGATCCGCCCCGCGGCGTCGACCGGGAGCGCCGGAATTCCACAGGCGAATCTCTGTCCACAGGGGCGCTGAAAGCCCAGGTCACACCGATCGAGTGGTGGTGGCCACGGCGCACCGTGGAGCCATGACCTCTTCGACGAACTCGCCCCGCCGGACCTCGCGCACCGGACCCTTCCCCCGAGCGCTGGCCTGCGCCGAATCGACCCCCGCCTACCCCGGTGAGATCCCGCGCAGACTCCTGCGGGTGGCCGACGCGGGCGAACTGATCGCCGCGCTGCCCGCCATGCTCGGATTCGTTCCCGAACGCTCCCTGGTCGTGGCCGTGCTGCACGGGCCGGGCCAGGTGGGCGGTGCGGCGATCGAGGCTGTAGTCCGCTTCGACCTCGACGGCGCGGGCGATCCGCGCCACATCGAACAGTTCACCGCCTGCGTGAGTGGTGTGGTGGTCCGTGAGCGGGGGACCGGTGTGCTGGCCGTCGTCGTCGACGATCGCGCGCCGTCCTCGGCGGCGGCCCTGCTGCGGACCGCCGTGCTGCTCGACGCGCTCGGTGCCGAGGGGATCGCCGTACGCGGCGCCTGGTCGGTTCCGGCCATCGCGGCGGGGCAGCGGTATCGCAATCTGTTCGAGCCGGGCGCGGACGGGTACGTCGGCGATCCGGCGGCCTCGATGATCGCGGTGTCACAGGTCGTCGACGGCAGACAGATCCGCCGCTCACGCACCGAATTGACGGCCATGGTCGCCCCCGACGAGCTGCGTGGCGCGCGGCTGCGACCACTGCTCGACCCGGCGGTGCGGCACTACCGCGAGCGGCTCGCCGCCGCGCAACGGACCGACCAGGGCCTGGCGTTCCAGCGGCGCGCGCTGGAATGGGTGCTCTGGCAGATCGCCGACACCGAGTCCGGGGCACCGCGCGACGAGCGGGAACTGGCCCGGCTGGCCGCCATCCTGCGCGACCGGCCGATCCGCGACGCGATGTACGGGCTGGCACTGGGCGACCACGCCGAGGCCGCCGAACAGTTGTGGGCACAGCTGGCCAGGGCCACCCCCGGCACGGACCGGGCCGAAGCCGCCGCCCTGCTGGGCTTCAGCGCCTACCTGCGCGGGGACGGCCCGTTCGCGGGCATCGCGCTGGCCGCCGCGGTGGACGCCGACTCCACGCACCCCATGGCGGTGCTGCTGGAGACCTCGCTGCAGAGCGGGCTGCGTCCCGAACGCCTGCGCAAACTCGCCCACTGCGGCCACCAGATCGCCGCCGATCTCGGCGTCGACATCGGCCCGGTCGCGCCGTGAACCCGCGTCGGTGTGCTCAGCGGGCGCTGTGCGCCGCGTCACCCAGCGAACGCAGGAATTCCCAGGCGTCGGTGACGATCTCGTCGAGATCGTTGTGCTCGGGCCGCCAGCCCAGCTCCGCCACCGCGCGTTCGCTCGACGCGATCAGCACGGCCGGGTCACCGGCGCGGCGCGGGGCGTCGATCGCCTCGATCGGCAGACCGGTCACCCGCTCGCACGCCGAGATCACCTCGCGCACCGAGAATCCCGTGCCCGAACCCAGATTGAGGATCCGGTGGCTGCCCGGCTGCGAGGAACCCAACGCCAGCAGATGCGCCTGCGCCAGATCACGGATGTGGATGTAGTCGCGCACACAGGTGCCGTCGGCCGTGGGCCAGTCGGTGCCGTAGACCGAGATGGCCTTGCGGTGACCCAGGGCCACCTGCAACACGAGGGGGATCAGATGTGTTTCCACGACCCGGTTCTCACCGAGTCCGCCGTAGGCGCCCGCCACATTGAAGTAGCGCAGGCTCGTCGCCGCCAGACCGTGCGCCACCGCGTAGGAGGTGATGGCGTGGTCGATCGCCAGCTTGCTCGCGCCGTACGGGTTGGTCGGGCGGGTCGGCGCGGTCTCGGTGATCGGCACCTGCTCCGGCTCGCCGTACACCGCGGCGGTGGAGGAGAACACCAGGCGCGGGGTGCCGGTCTCGCGGATCGCCTCGAGCAGCGTCAGCGTCTTGACCACGTTGCCGTGCCAGTACTTCGCCGGTTGCTCCACCGACTCGCCCACCAGCGACTGCGCCGCGAAATGCAGGACACCGTCGAAGGGTTCGGCCCGCAGCAGCTCCGGCGCGGCGTCGGCGATGTCGCCCTGGACGAACCGCGCGCCCTCGGGCACACCCGCGGCGTTACCGGTCGACAGATCGTCGACGACGACCACCTCGTGGCCCTGTTCGAGCAGGACCGCGGCGCAGACGCCGCCCACATAGCCGGCTCCGCCGGTGACCAGGAGTTTCACGGATCAGACCAGCCTCACCTGGACGGCGTGCGCCATCTCCTCGGACAGTTCGAAACCGCTGTGTCCCGGCACCGTGATCAGCACCGCGCCCGGCTTGGTCTCCACGGTGACACGCGCGTCCGGCACCACACCGGCCTCGCGCAGCCTGCCGATGACCTCGGGATCGGTCTGGATGTGCTCGGCGAGCCTGCGCACGACCACCGCGTGCAGCGCGCCGTTGGGCAGATCCGACAGGCGCACCAGGGTCTCCTCGGCGGCGGGGGCGTCACCGAGGCCCAGTTCGTCGAGGCCGGGGATGGGGTTGCCGTAGGGCGAGGTGGTCGGATGGTTGAGCACCTCGATCAGGCGCCGCTCCACCTCCTCGCTCATCACGTGCTCCCAGCGACACGCCTCGGCGTGCACGTTCTCCCAGTCGAGGCCGATGATGTCGACGAGCAGTCGCTCGGCGAGGCGGTGCTTGCGCATCACCGCGATGGCCATCGAGCGGCCCTTGTCGGTCAGTTCGAGGTGGCGGTCGCCCGCGACGAGCAGCAGTCCGTCGCGCTCCATCCGCGCGACTGTCTGGCTCACCGTCGGACCACTCTGCTCGAGGCGTTCGGCGATGCGCGCGCGCAGCGGCACGACGCCCTCCTCCTCGAGGTCGTAGATGGTACGGAGATACATCTCCGTGGTGTCGACCAGATCCTTCACCTGTTACCCCTTCGTCGGCAGGAATTCTACCCGCGCGCGAACACCTGTTCGCCCGCTGGACCGGCGGCCCTATTTCTACTGCATGTCAACGCCGCACGGGGTCCGCTGCTTCCGGCTAGCGTGGCGGGCATGGTCACATCGCCGCGCCGCGTCGACCCCGGCACCGTCGTCTGGACCGAGCGATTCCTCGGGTACACGTGGAGCCCGGAGCATCCGATGAAACCGGCGCGCCTGCAGTTCACCATGTCGCTGGCCGAAAGTCTGGGCCTGCTCGACGGTGTCGAGCTGCTGACCCCCGGTGCGGCGACCCGCGCGGAACTCATGCGGGTACACACCAGTTCTTACATCGAGGCGGTGCGGCGGGCCGGAGCGGGGCCGCCCTCGGCCGAGGACACCCGCTACGGGCTGGGCACCGCGGACAACCCGATCTTCCCTCAGATGCACGAGGCGGCCTCGGTGATCGTCGGCGGCACCCTGGCCGCGGCCGCGGAGATCGCGGCCGGTCGCACGCGGCGCGCGGTGAGCATCGGCGGTGGAATGCACCACGCCATGCCCGATTCGGCGGCGGGGTTCTGCGTGTACAACGACGCGGCGATCGCCATCTCGTGGCTGCTCGACCACGGCTTCGACCGCATCGCCTATCTGGATGTCGACGTCCACCACGGCGACGGCGTGCAGCGCGCGTTCTACGGCGACCCGAGGGTTCTCACCATCTCCCTGCACCAGCATCCGGCGACGTTGTGGCCCAACACCGGCTGGCCGGAGGAGACCGGTGTCGGCGAGGCCGAGGGCACCTCGATCAATCTGCCGCTGCTGCCCGGAACCCGGGATGCCCAGTGGCTGCGCGGTTTCCACGCGGTGGTGCCGGGCGCGGTCGCCGCGTTCGGGCCGCAGATCATCGTCAGCCAGTGTGGTGTGGACACCCACCGGGAAGACCCGCTCGCGGACCTGGAACTCACCGTGGACGGCCAGCGCGCGGCCTTCCTGGCCATGCGCGAACTCGCCGACCGCTACGCCGAGGGTCGCTGGCTGGCGATCGGCGGGGGCGGCTACGGCGTGGTGCGGGTGGTTCCCCGGGCCTGGACCCACCTGCTGGCCGCCGCGCTGGATCGGCCGCTGGCCCCGGAGACCCCGATCCCCACCGACTGGATCGATCAGGTGCGCGCGGCCGCTCCGCGCGTGCAGCCGCCGACGACCATGGGTGACGGGGGCGACACCGCCTACCGGCACTGGGACGGTCCCGGTGGTACCCCGGAGATCGGCGACGCGGACCAGATCCGGGCCCAGCGCGCGGTCGACACCGCCATCACCGCCACCCGGCGCGCGAGTTTCGGCCTGCTCGGCCTGGACCCGGAGGACCCTCGTGACTGAGCCCCTGCTGCCCGACACCCCCGACACCCCGGCGAATCCGCCCGCGCCCCCGCCGCAGTGGTTCGGCGATGTGCTCGCCGCCGACGGTGGCGTGGTGCGGATCCGGCCGATCGTGCCCGCCGACGCCGAGGCGCTGGACGTCTTCCACACCGGCCTGTCCGAACGCACCCGGTACCTGCGCTATTTCGGTCCGTACCCGCGCATCTCGCCCAAGGACATGTACCGCACCACACACGTGGACTACCACGACCGGGTCGGGCTGGTGGCGGTGCTCGGTGACGCGATTATCGCCGTGGCGCGCTACGAGCTGCTGGACCGCCCCGGCCCGCGCGCGGCGGAGGTGGCCTTCGTCGTGGCCGACGAGCACCAGGGGCGCGGCCTCGGTTCGGTACTGCTGGAACATCTCGCGGGCGCCGCGGCCGAGAACGAGGTGGTCGCCTTCGTGGCCGAGGTGCTGGCCGAGAACGAGGGGATGATCACCGTCTTCCGCGAGGCGGGCTATCAGCTGCAACGCAGCCGCGACGGGGCCGAGGTCCATCTGGAATTCGCCATCGACCCCACCGAAGCGCTGCGGACCGTGCGGGATTCGCGCGAGGCGGCCTCGGAGGCGCGCAGCGTCGGCAACCTGCTCGCCCCGGGTTCGGTCGCGGTGATCGGGGCCTCGCCCGAACCGGCCAGGGTCGGCGGCGCGGTGCTGGCCAACCTGCTGGCCGGTGGGTTCAGCGGACCGGTCTACCCGGTGAACCCGAACCGGCGCTCGGTACGCGGGGTGCGCGCCTACGCCACGGTGCGGGAGATCCCCGGCGAGGTGGACCTGGCGGTGGTCGCGGTGCCGCCCGCCGCGATCGGCGCGGTGCTCGACGACTGCATGGCCAAAGGTGTCAAGGGCCTGGTGGTCCTCACCGCGGGCTTCGGCGAGACCGGTGCCGACGGTCTGGCCGCCGAGCACGACCTGGTCGCCGCCGCGCGCGGGCACGGCATGCGGGTGGTCGGGCCGAGCGCGCTCGGCATCGCCAACACCGATCCCGCGGTCGGCCTCAACGCCACCCTCGCCCCGGTCCTGCCCGAACGCGGCCGGATCGGGTTCTTCTGCCAGTCCGGACCGCTCGGCGCGGCCATCCTGGGCGAGGCCGCCGCGCGCAACCTGGGCCTGTCTACCTTCGTCTCGGCGGGCAACCGCGCCGACGTCTCGGGCAACGACCTGCTGCAGTACTGGGACACCGCCGCCGACACCGAGGTGATCCTGCTCTACCTGGAGAGCTTCGGTAATCCGCGCAAATTCTCGCGGCTGGCGCGCCGGGTGGCCCGGGGCAAACCGATCGTGGCGGTGAGCAGCGGCAGGCTCGCGGCGGGCGCGGACATGGACCGCACGGTGGTCCGGGACCTGTTCGCCCAGGCCGGGATCATCCAGGTCGACTCCATCTCCGAACTGTTCGACTGTGCCGCCCTGCTGGCCACCCAGCCGCTGCCGCGCGGGCCACGGGTGGCGGTGATCGGCAACAGCGCCGCCCTGAACTGGCTGGCCATCGACGCCGCGCACAGCGAGGGCCTGCGCGTACACCGGCCCGCGACCCGCGTGGACCGGGGGCCCGGCGCCCGACCGACCGAACGCGGCGCCCGCCCCGGTGCCACGCCCTCGGGGCCGGTGGACGGGCCGGTGGATCTGGGCCCGGAGGCCACGCCCGCCGACTACCGCGAGGCGGTGCAGGCGGCCCTGCGCGGTGACGACGTGGACGCCGTCATCGTCGTCGTGGCCCCGCCGGTGCCGGTGCCGATGGGCGGGTTCGCCGACGCCCTGCGCGCGGCCGCCGCGTCCGCGCCGGGACAGGGCAAGCCGGTGCTGACGACCTTCGTCGCCGAATCGGGCATTCCGCGCCTGCTGGCCGTCCGCACCACCGGCACCGCCCCCGCGCGCGGGTCCATCCCGTCCTATCCCGATCCCGAGCGCGCGGCGCGCGCCCTGGCCCGGGTCGAACGCTACGCGCGATGGCGCGACCGGCCGGTCTCCCCGGTACGGCGGCCACCGGGCATCGACACCGCGGCCGCGGCCGCGCTGGTCGAGGGCTGGCTGGCCGAGTCGGGTGGGCGCTGGCTCACCGACGACGAGGCCGTGCGGCTGCTGCGCTGCTACGGCATCGAGGTGGTGGCGTTCCGGGCGGTGCGCAGTGCCGAGGAGGCGGTCGCGGCAGCGGGCGAACTCGGCTATCCGGTCGCGGCCAAGGCCACCGGCGAGCTGTGGCGGCGGCGCCCCGATCTGCTCGGCGTCCGCCTGGATCTGTGGGGCCCGGACGCGGTGCGCCAGGCCTACACCGACCTGGTGGAGATCTGCGGTGACCCCTTGCTGCACGTGCAGCAGATGGCCACCAAGGGCGTGGGCTGCGTGCTGCGGGTCACCGACGACCCCTCCTTCGGCTCGGTCATCCAGTTCGGGCTGTCCGGGATGATCATCGACCTGCTGGGGGACCGGGCCTATCGGGCACTGCCGCTGACCGCCGAGGAGGCCTCGGCCCTGATCGACGCGCCCCGCGCGGCACCGCTGCTGTCCGGGGGCGCGGGCGGGCCCGGGGTCGACAAGGCCGCGCTGGCCGAACTCGCGCAACGGATCTCGGCGCTGTTCGACGACCTGCCGCAGCTGCGCGAACTGTCCTGCGACCCGGTGCTGGCCGCGCCCGCCTCCGCGGAGATCATCTACGCCCGCGCGCGTATCGGCCCCGAACCCAGCCGCTTCGACACCGGGCCGCGGCGACTGGCCTGAACGCGGCAACGCCGACCGGCTCGTGGCCCGCCAGGAGGCAGGCCGCGGACACCGGTCGGCGTTTCGGAAGACGACCCCGCGGGGCCGTCGGGCTCAGGGATCAGCTGGCGTAGGCACGCAGCCGATCGGCGCGCTCACCCTTGCGCAGCTTGGACATGACCTCACGCTCGATCTGACGCACCCGCTCGCGCGAGAGGCCGAACAGCTTGCCGATCTGGTCGAGGGTGCGCGGCTGGCCGTCGTCGAGGCCGAAGCGCAGGCGGATGACCTGCTGTTCGCGCTCGTCGAGGGTCGCCAGGACGCTGCGCACGTCGTGGTGCAGCAGGCCCGCGATGACGGCGCTCTCGGCCGAGGTGGCCTCGGAGTCCTCGATGAAGTCGCCCAGCGGGGCTTCCTCGTCGTTGCCGACCGGCATGTCCAGACTCACCGGGTCGCGGCTGTGGTCGAGCAGGTCGGCGATCTTCTCCACCGGGATACCCGACTCGTTGGCCAGTTCGGCGTCGGTGGCCTCGCGGCCCAGCTGCTGGTGCAGTTCGCGCTTGATCCTGGCCAGCTTGTTCACCTGTTCGACCAGGTGCACGGGCAGGCGGATGGTGCGGCTCTGATCGGCCATGCCGCGGGTGATGGCCTGACGGATCCACCAGGTGGCGTAGGTGGAGAACTTGAAGCCCTTGGCGTAGTCGAACTTCTCCATCGCGCGGATCAGCCCGAGGTTGCCCTCCTGGATCAGGTCGAGCAACGGCATGCCGCGGCCGGTGTAGCGCTTGGCCAGCGAGACGACCAGACGCAGATTGGCCTCGAGCAGATGCGAGCGGGCCGCCTGCCCCTCACGGACCAGAATCGCCAGGTCGCGCTTGCGCGTGGCCGATAACCGCTTACCGGTCTCGAGCAGGTGCTGGGCATACAGGCCCGCCTCGATACGCTTGGCCAACTCGACCTCGTCGGCCGCCGTGAGCAGTGCCGTGCGACCGATCCCGTTCAGGTACACGCGTACCAGGTCGGCGGCGGGGCTCTGGGCGTCGATATCGGACTCGCTGGGGCGCACACGAGTAGTGGCGGGGCTTGTCATGACTTGCCTCCTGTCGGTGGTGTCTCACTCCGTTCAACGGAACCGACATAAGGAAAGTTCCCGATCCCGTCGTCGGTAAACAGCTGCTGAGCTGCGGATTCCTACCCCGACGGCTGAGAAGTTCCTGAGAAGCGGTGCTACCGGGAACCGGTGGGCACGCACACCGTGCCACTCACGCCGGAATCACCAGTCCGTGGCGCACCAGAGCGCTGACCACGCCGAGCGCCTGTCCGGCGAATTCCGGGGTGACCTCGTCGGCGCCGTCGGCGAAGGCGAGGAGTTCGATCAGTTCGGACAACGGCAGACCGTCCGGTCGCATTCCCGCGACCAGCGCGATCGTGGACTCGTCGACCTCGTGCTGCCAGCGCGGCCCGTCGCCGCGGTGCAGGCGCGCGACCCGCTGCTCCCAGCCGGACTCGCCGGGCAGGGAGATCCGCTCCAGCGCGGTCGCCGGGCTCGGGGCGAACCGGGCGTTCCACGCGAGATCGGGATCGGCCGCGACCGCGCGCAGCCAGGCCGACCGGGCGAAGTAGCCGTCGACCTCCGCGCCCAGCGGGTCGTCGAAACCGTGGGTGAGGTCCTCGGCGAGCAGCTCGGTGGGTCCGTCGATGGACCGCAGGTAGACGAAGCCGAACCCGACACCGGACACCTCGGCGGCGTCGAAGGCGTCGAGCCACTGCTCGGCGCGGGCCTGCGCGGCCGGATCGCGCGGGTCCAGCCCGGCGTCGCGCAGCCAGGTGCCGACGTAGAGCGCCGGATCGGCCACGTCGCGCTGCACCACCCAGGCGTCCACACCGTGCGCGGGCAGCCACGACGACACCCGCTGGCGCCAGTCCTGGCCGTCGAGGTGCACCCACGCGGCCAGCATGGACGCGGTACCGCCGGGAACGAGCAGCTCGGGTGCCTGTCCGATGACCAACTCGCTGGCGCCGTCGAGCGCCAGCCCGGAATCGCGGTAGGTGTGCTCGATACGCGCCGGGCCGACCACGAACGGGGGATTGGCCACGATCCGGTCGAAGCGGCGGCCCGCGACCGGCTCGAACCAGGAGCCCTCGAGTAGTTCGAACTCGAGCTCGTTGAGCGCCGCGGTGGCCTCGGCCAGCCACAGTGCCCTGGCGTTGACGTCGGTGGCGGTGACCCGGTCGGCGTAGCTCGCCGCGTGCACGGCCTGCACACCGCAGCCGGTGCCCAGATCCAGCACGGTGCCGACCCGTTCGGTGGGCGTGGCCCGCAGCAGCGACAGCGAGGCGTGCCCGACGCCGAGCACATGATCCTCGGTCAGGGTCCGCCTGCGCATCGAGTCGTCGAGGTCGGACAGGATCCAGCGGGTGCCCGCGCCGGTGTCGAGCGGCCGCAGATCCAGCGCGGCCCGGATCTCGTCGCCGTCACGCACCAGCAGTCCCGCCGCGATCGCGGCGTCCACGCGCACCGGCGCCAGCGCCGCGCCGACCTCGCGTGCGGGCAGGGCGTCGCCGAGCAGCAGCAGCCGGATGAGGGTGCCCAGCTCACCGGCCGCCCGCGCGGCCCGCCGCACCGGCACCGGCTCCGAACGGCTCAGGGCCGCGTGCACGTCGGCTCCCAGCGCCTCGACGAGGGTGTCCGCGTCATAACCGACCCGCAGCAGCGCGGTCCGCAGATCGGGGCACAGCGCGGTGAGCAGGGAATCGGTCGCGGTGGGGTTCGTAGGCACCCGCCTACTCTGCCAGGGCGGCTCGACACGCGAACCGCCAGCTACAGCACGTGTCGCGGCGCGTGCGGAAACCGCGTGCGTCCCCAGCCCCTGGCCGCCGGTGGGCCGGTCCGACCGCGGAGGTCAGGCGCGGGCACGGTAACGAGGCGCAGGCCGTCGGCAGCCCGGTCGCACAGTGGGCGCACGGGGAGTCGGCCCGTGCTCAGCCCGTGTAGGGGTCGCGGGCGGTGACGCAGTAGTGGGTGGCACCGGGGTCGCGCAGCACGATCCACTGGCCGGGTTGCTCGGCGACGCGGGTCGCGCCCAGTGATTCGTGCCAGGTGGCGGTGGCGGCGATGTTCGAGGAGGCCAGGTCGGCGTGCGCGTCGGCCGGGCGCGGGTCGTCGAGGCGCTGGAGCAGCAGGTGCAGGGGCTGGTCGGGGCCGCGCAGGCGGGAGAACTCGGCGCGGCGGCCGGGGCGCAGGGTCCAGCCGGTGAGCGCGTGCCAGAAGTCGGTGTCGGCGACCAGGTCGGCCGGGGACAGGTCAAGGCACACCTGGTCGAGCCGGGTGACCGTGCCGTCCGGCGCACTCGACACGGTGACCGGCGGGATCTCCGGGCGCGCGGACGGGCCGTTGTCGGCGGGGGTGAAGCAGAACGTCTGTCCGGCGGGGGATTCCAGGACGGTGTAGTCCTCGGCGACGGTGACCACCCGGGCGCCGAGCGCGGTCGCGGTGTCGACGGCCGCGGCGATGTCGTCGACGTCGAGGTCCAGGTGGATGCCGCCGCCGTCGCCGACACGCTGCATCTTGAGCCAGGCCGGACCGTCGGCGGGCAGCAGGGTGACGAATTCGCCGTGCCCGCCGCGTGGTTCGGACACCGTCGAGCCGGTGACCGTCGCCCAGAAGCGCACGCACTCGTCGAATCCGGCGGCGGGACGGTCGAGAAATGCCCAGGTCCAGCGAATCATGCTGTCTCCCTTGCGGTGTGGATCGATCGGTCGCGCGTCGCCGCGCGCACGGGTCACGCTGCCCGACGGTAGGCCGTGCGCGCGGCGCTGTCGATGCTTTTCCGCGCCGCGAGCGGGTTGGCAGGATTTCGTCGAAAGATGTCATCCCGGCCACTCGTTCCGCGTCCCGCCGTCCGGCACCCTGATCCGGTGACCGATCTCCGCCCGCCCCTCGGCGTCCCCACCGCCTCGTCCGACGACGCGCCCCGCGCCGATCTCGACCCGGTGGCCGGACCCGGCACCGGCGCCGCCCGCCCCGACGCCGCGCAGACCGCTCTCGGCGCGCGGAAAGCCGGACCGCTCCGCCCGCACCCCGCCTGGATCGTGGCGGGCGTCGGCTTCGTGGCCCTGCTCGGCGCCGCCGCGTTCCGCTCGGTGCCCAGTGTCCTGATCGAGCCGCTGCACGCCGAGTTCGGCTGGTCACACGCCACCATCTCGGCCGCGGTCTCGCTGAACATGCTGCTCTACGGCCTGATCTCGCCCTTCGCCGCCGCGCTGATGGATCGCTTCGGCATCCGCCGCGTGGTCTGCGCGGCGCTGGTGCTGATCGCGGCGGGTAGTGGTCTCACGGTGTTCATGACCCAGGCGTGGCAGCTGGTCGCCACCTGGGGCCTGCTGGTCGGGCTCGGAGTCGGGTCGATGTCGATGCCGTTCGTGGCGACCATCACCGGACGCTGGTTCGTGCGCAGCCGCGGCCTGGTCACCGGCGTGCTCACCGCCGCGGGCGCGACCGGTCAGCTGGTGTTCCTGCCGCTGGTGTCGATGCTGGCGCACGACCACGGCTGGCGGGTGCCCTCGGTGCTGGTCGCGGTGGTGGCGCTGGCGGTGGTGCCGCTGGTGTGGTTGTTCGTGCGCGACTATCCCAGCGACGCCGGGGTGCGGGCCTACGGCGCGCCGCCCGGCTCGGAGGTGGGCGTGCGGGTGACCGTCGTCGGTGGGGCGGGCCGGGCGCTGCGCGTACTGGCGACCGCCGCGCGCACGCGGGGCTTCTGGCTGCTGGCCGGGGGTTTCGCGGTGTGCGGGGCGTCGACGAACGGTCTGGTCGGCACACACTTCGTCACCGCCGCGCACGATCACGGGATGCCGCCGACCACCGCCGCCGGGCTGCTGGCCCTGATCGGGATCTTCGACGTGGCGGGCACCATCGCCTCGGGCTGGCTCTCCGACCGGGTCGACCCGCGCTACCTGCTGCTGGGCTACTACTCGCTGCGCGGGCTCTCGCTGCTCATCCTGCCCTCGCTGCTGGGCCCACACACCCAGCCCAGCATGTGGGTGTTCGTGGTGTTCTACGGCCTGGACTGGATCGCGACCGTCCCGCCGACGGTGCTGCTGTGCCGGGAACTGTTCGGTGCCGACGGGCCGATCGCGTTCGGCTGGGTGTTCGCCGCCCACCAGGTCGGCGCCGCGATCGCGGCCACCGGCGCGGGCCTGGTCCGGGATCTGCAGGGCTCCTACGACCTGGCCTGGTACCTGGCCGGGGCCCTGTGCGGGGCGGCGGCGCTGATGTCGATGCTGGTGCGCCGCCCGGCGCGCTAGTCGATCGCTTTGCGGTGCCCCGATTCCAGGGCGATCTGATTGTTGCGTCCGTCCCAGCGGCTCGGTTCGTTCTTGGTACGCGGGGGCCGGTCGTTGGCGATGAGCACCGCGATCCACGGCAGCGGCACCGAGGCCACGATGATCAGGATGGAGATCAGCGGATTCTCGAACATGCTGTAGGTGATCGCGGCCAGGACCAGGCAGGGGATGCGGAAGGCCATGATGATCGTGTAACGGCGGACCCGGGCCCGATGCTGCTCGTCGAGCGACGGCGCCGCCTCGGTGATGAGCACCGGGTGTTTGGCGTCGGCGCCGGGGAAGTACCCGCGCGAGGAAGAGGACGCGGCGGGCTCGGACACCGGCGGGTCCGGGGTGGGCTCGCCGACGCCGGAGGTGTCGCCGTCGGAATGCATACCCCGAGTCTTCCACTCGCGCTCGCGGCGCGCACACGCGGCTGGTCAGCGGCGCGGGCCACGGATGCGGCATCATGGAAGGCGTGAGTACAGACACTCTGGTACGCCCGGACACCACCACCGACGAGACGACCGGCGACGACGTCCCCAAGTTCTTCCACTACGTGAAGAAGGACCGGATCGCCGAGAGTGCCGTGATGGGCACCATGGTCGTCGCCCTGTGCGGTGAGGTCTTCCCGGTGACCCGCTCGCCCAAGCCCGGCTCGCCCGTCTGCCCGGACTGCAAGAAGGTCTACGACGGCTTGCGCAAGGGCGACTGAGCGGACTGCCCGGTCGGTGCCGCCGACGTCTCGGGGGAGGCGTCGGCCGGTGACTCGCGTCCGTCGTCGTCGGCGCGGACCTTGCTCAACCATTCCTTGACCTGCTCCATCCTGGTCGCGCGGGCGGGCCAGAACTCCTGCACCGCCGCGTTGAACTCCGCGCCGAGGATCACCGCGAAGCCGAGGAAATAGGTGAACAGCAGGAACGCGATCGGCGTGGCCAGCGCGCCGTAGCTCACCCCGGTCGCGGTGATCCAGGCCAGATACCGGCGCAGCAGGTCGCTGGCGCCCAGGAAGAACACCCCCGCCACCAGGGCACCGCCGAAGAGCCGGTGCCACGGCAGCGATTTGTGCAGCGCCAGCTTGTAGAGGGTGGTCAGCCCGACGATCAGCAGCATGCCGACGATCGGGTAGTAGAAGGTGTCGATCAGCCGCAGGCCCGGCTCGCGCCAACTCTCCGGCAGCACCTGGCCGATCCGGGTGGGCCCCAGCGCGATCAGCGGCAGGATCAGCACCGCCGCCACCAGGAACTGCACGTACAGCAGCAGCGCGAAGATCCGCTGCCAGACCGGATGCCGGGCGTCCTGCTGGCCGTGGGCCTCCACGATGGCGTCGACGAAGGTCGCCATGGCGGAGGACCCGGCCCACAGCGACAACACGAAACCCACCGAGACCACCGCGCCCCGCCCGCGCCCGAGCACGTCGTCGACGGTCGGTTCGATCAGGTCCGAGACCACCGACGGACTGAAGAACTCCCGGCTGAACGCGATGATCTTGGCTTCGACGATCTGGACCGTGTCCGGCCCGAACAGTCCGCCGACATAGCCCAGGCTGCCGAGCAACCCGAGCAGCAGCGGTGCCAGCGACAACGTCTGCCAGAAGGCGGCGGCGGCCGACTTGGCGAAGATCGAGTTGTCCCAGCATTTCTGGGCCACCCGGACCACCAGCCGCCACGCCGTCAGCAGCCACCGCACCGCGCGCGTGTGTTCGCGGGGCTGTTGCCCGGTGGCCCCGGACGCGGGGGTGGGCAGCACGACGGACCCGTCGCGCGGGGGTGCCTGCGGCGGGTGCGGCGTGTCGGCCGCGCGGACCTGGTCGTTGCTCATCTCGTCTCCAGCATCCCGCACGACGGGGGTCCGTGTGGTGCGGCCCGGGCATCGTGTCGGTGGGTAACAGGTAAATGGCCGGTGACCTCGGGCTCGTTTGTGATGCCGGTCGCGCACCCCGCGTCGGTTTGGCGACACGCCGCCTCGGGCGGCTAGGGTCGTCTGCGTGACTGGGTCGGGTGGCATCGCAGCGGCGAGAGAAGCGGGTACACCGGGCGAGACGGCCGCGGGGGGCGTGCCGGGCGGGTCCCTGCGCGCCTGGCAGCGGCGCGCGCTGACGAAGTACCTGGCCACCAAGCCGCGCGACTTCCTCGCGGTCGCCACGCCGGGCGCCGGTAAGACCACCTTCGCGCTGCGCGTTGCCGCGGAGTTGCTGGCCGATCGCACGGTCGATCAGATCACCGTCGTCGCGCCCACCGAACACCTCAAGCACCAGTGGGCCGCCTCGGCCGCCCGCTCGGGCATCCAGCTGGACTCGCGCTTCTCCAACTCCACCGGCGGCACTTCCGGCGACTACCACGGCGTGGTGGTGACCTATGCCCAGGTCGCCGCGCATCCCACCCGGCACCGGGTGCGCACCGAGAACCGGCGTACGCTGGTGATCCTCGACGAGATCCACCACGCGGGCGACGCCAAGACCTGGGGCGAGGCCACCGAGGAGGCCTTCGGCGACGCCACCCGCCGCCTCGCGCTGACCGGAACCCCGTTCCGCAGCGACGATTCGAAGATCCCGTTCGTCACCTACGAACCCGACGAGGCCGGTTTCCCGCGTTCGCGCGCCGACCACTCCTACGGCTACGCCGACGCCCTCGCCGACGGCGTCGTGCGCCCGGTGGTGTTCCTGGCCTACTCCGGTGACGCGCACTGGCGCGACAGCGCGGGCGAGGAACACACCGCCCGCCTCGGCGAGCCGCTCAGCGCCGAACAGACCGCCCGCGCCTGGCGCACCGCCCTGGACCCGGCCGGTGACTGGATCTCGGCGGTGCTGCGCGCCGCCGACACCCGGCTGCGTCAGCTGCGCGCCTCCGGCATCCCCGACGCGGGCGGCCTGGTGATCGCCACCGACCAGGAACGTGCCCGCGACTACGCCGAACTGCTCGAACACATCTCGGGCGAGCGGCCCGCCGTCGTGCTCTCCGACGACCCGCAGTCCTCGAGCCGCATCGACGAGTTCGCCAAGGGCACCCAGCCGTGGATGGTGGCGGTGCGCATGGTGTCCGAGGGCGTCGACGTGCCGCGCCTGGCCGTGGGCGTGTACGCGACCAGCGCCTCGACCCCGCTGTACTTCGCCCAGGCCATCGGCCGGTTCGTGCGTGCCCGCAGGCCCGGCGAGACCGCGAGCGTGTTCCTGCCCTCGGTGCCGGTGCTGCTGGACCTGGCCGCGCAGCTGGAACTGCAGCGCGACCACGTGATCGGCAAGCCACACCGCGAGAAGAACGCGCTCGACGACGAACTGCTCATCGACGCGAACAAGACCAAGGACGAGCCCGGCGAGGAGGAGAAGTCCTTCGTCGCGTTGGCCGCCGACGCCGAACTCGACCAGGTGATCTACGACGGCTCCTCCTTCGGCACCGCGACCATCGCGGGCAGCGACGAGGAGGCCGACTACCTGGGCATTCCCGGCCTGCTCGACGCCGAACAGATGCGCGCGCTGCTGCGCGAGCGGCAGACCCGTCAGCTGGCCGATCGCAGCGCCCAGGAGGCGGCGGCCCCGCAGCCCGCCGCGGTCGCCGAACGGATCGCCACCTCCGACAAGCTCGGCGAACTGCGCCGCGAGCTCAACAGTCTGGTCGCCATGCACCACCACCGCACCGGCAAGCCGCACGGGGTGATCCACGGGGAACTTCGGCGTGAATGCGGTGGTCCGCCGACCGCGCTGGCCACCGCCGATCAGCTCGGTGAGCGGATCGCGGCGCTGCGCCGCCGCTGACTCGGGCCCTCACGGCTGACTCGGCCCCCACCGCTCACTCGGGCTGTCGTCGCTGACTCGGCTGTCGTCGCTGACTCGGGCGCTCACCGCTCACTCGGCTCGCCCCGCTGACTCGGCCCCCCGCTGACGCGGGCACGCACCGCTGACCTGACTCGGGCCCCGCCGCTGACACGGGCCCCCTCGACTCGGGCGCGCGGCCGGTGACTCGGGCGCGCGGCCGGTGACTCAGGTGCGCCGCCGTCGCGCAGGCCGACGCTCAGACGCGCTGGTCTCGGCGCACCGCCGCCAGGACGCGCAGTGCGTTGTCGACGGTGGCGCTGAGTTCGGCGTGCTCGACGCCGTCCCTGGCCTGGATCGACAGTCCGTAGAGCACGGTGCTGAAGAACGTGGCGAGGGCGGCGGTGTCGGTATCGGGGACCAGGTCGCCCTCGGCGACGCCGCGGTCCAGGCGGGCGCGGATGTCGGCGTCGGTGTCGCGGCGGGCCCGCGTGAGGAACTCGCGGATGGGGGCGTTGCGGGTGGTGTAGGTGGCGCCCGCGAGCACCACCATGCAGCCGCGCGGCAGATCCGGGTCGGTGTAGGCGACGATGTTGTCGCGCAGCATCGCCTCGATCGCGGCGTAGGCGGTGGGTTGCTCGCGCAGCGCGCGGGCGGTGAGTCCGCCGTCGGTGCGCCCGTAGAGCTCGACCGCAGCTCGGAACAGCGCTTCCTTGTCGCCGAAGGCGGCGTAGAGGCTGGGGGAGTTGATGCCCATCGCGGTGGTGAGGTCGGCCATGGACGCGCCCTCGTAGCCGTGTTCCCAGAACACCTCCATGGCGCGTCGCAGGGCGACGTCGCGGTCGAAGCCGCGCGGGCGGCCGCGTTCTGCCATGGGGAGCCTTTCTGTGTCGGTCGATAAATATACCCGCCCGCACGGGCCGCTCATCCGCGCCCAGCAATTCTGTGTCGATCGATAAGAAACTCTTGACGGGGTCGCCCGCCGTGCGCTTGTCTATTTATGTATCGACCAACACAAAATTAGGAGCGAGATGACGAGCACCGACACCGTGGCCCTGGTGACCGGCGGCAGCCGGGGGATCGGCGCGGCCATCGCCCGCCGCCTGGCCGCGGCGGGCGCCGACGTGGCCCTGACCTACCGGCACGACGAGACCGCCGCCGAGTCGGTCGCCGCCGAGATCGAGGCGCTGGGTCGTCGCGCCCTGCCGATCCGCGCCGACAGCGCCGACGCCGCCCAGGTCGTCGCCGCCGTCGACGCCACCGCCCGCGAGCTCGGCGGCCTGGACGTGCTGGTGAACAACGCGGGCATCTTCCCCGCCAAGCCCTACGCGGAGTTCACCCTCGACGAGATCGACCGCGCGCTGAACATCCACGCGCGCGCCGCCTTCGTGGCGGGCCAGGCGGCGTTGCCCCACTTCGGTGACAGCGGGCGGATCATCTCCATCGGCTCCAACCTGTCCGAGCACGCGCCCTTCGGCGGGCTCGCGCTCTACAACCTCAGCAAGGCCGCGCTCAACGGCTACACCAAAGCCCTCGCGCGCGAACTGGGTCCGCGTGGCATCACGGTCAATCTCGTGCAGCCCGGGTCCACCGACACCGACATGAACCCCGCCGACAGCGAGCACGCCCCGCTCCAACGCGAGCTGAGCGCACTCGGTCGATTCGGTACCGCCGAGGACATCGCCGAGACCGTCGCCTTCCTGGCGGGCCCGGCGGGCCGCTCGATCACCGGCGCGTTCTTCACCGTCGACGGCGGCACCAACGCCTGAGACGAGCGACGCGCACGCGTCCGGGGCGAGGCACCAGGGGCGATGCGAACAATCCGGCCGACGCGCCGCTGGCGTCGCGTGTCGCGGCATCGTGGCGGACGGATTCCGGCGGTGCCCGACGACCGATTCAGCGCGCGGCGGTGAAGAACTCCGCGGGATCGAGGGTGTGCAGGCTGGTCCAGCGGGCCTCGGCGGTCGGGGTGTCGGTATTCACGGTCGCGTCGAAGTAGCCCTGGAGTTCCAGTGCCAGGCGCGGATTCTCGTCCACCTGACCGGCGATCGCGTACAGCACCGCGAGCACGTGCACGCACCGATCCGTGCGCGCCGAGCACGAACAGTCGGTGCTCACCAGGGTCGGCGCGGGGGAGTGTCCGGCGTCGAGCAGCGCCCGGTGCATCTCGTCGGTGAGCACGCTCGGATCGGGGATGATCCGCCCGATCGCGGTGACCCGCGCGCGGTCCAGCGGCGCCACCTCTATATGCGCGACCGAGGCCTGCCCACCGCGATGCAGGTGCGCGCGCACGGTGCGCTCCCCGATCTCGGTGCGTACCCCGTGATTGCGGGCGATGCTGCGGGCGCGGGGCAGCAGTGGTTCGGGCTTGGTCTGGCGCAGCGGTTCGGCCAGGCGCACCCAGTCCCGGCCCCAGGCGGTGTACCCGAATTCGTTGTCGGCCATCAGTTCTCTCGCTTCCGGCGCAGGATGTCGACGAGGGCGTCGTCGTCGAGGCGGGCCAACTCGGCGATGCCCGCGGCATCGGCGAGATCGGTCAGCGCCGACTTGCGGGTGTGCATGGCCGCGATGTGCTCCTCCACGGTGGTGGCGCTGGTCAGCGTGGTCACGGTGACCGTGCGGGTCTGCCCGATCCGGTGCGCGCGGTCGGAGGCCTGGGCCTCCACCGCCGGATTCCACCAGCGGTCGAAATGGATCACGTCGGCGGCACGGGTGAGGGTCAGACCGGTGCCCGCCGCGCGCAGGCTCAGGATCAGTACCGGCGGGCCGTCGGGGGACTGGAACTCGGTGACGAGCTCGCCACGGCGGGTCGCGTCGAGTCCGCCGTGGAAGAACGGCGCGGTGATCCCGAACTGCTCGGCCAGGTGACGGACCAGCAGGTCACCGGTCTTGCGGTACTGGGTGAAGATCAGCGTCGGGTCGCCGGTGTCGAGATTGGTGCCGACGATGTCGGTGCACAGGTCGAGCTTGCCGGAGCGCCCGGCCAACTCGGCCAGGTCGCCGGAGACCAGACCGGGGTGGTTGCACGCCTGTTTGAGCTCGGTGAGTGCCGCGAGAATGCGCCCCTGGCGTTGCAGACCGGAACCGAAACCCTCGTCCACGGCGCGGGCGAGCGCGGCGTCGTAGACCTGTTCCTGCTCGGCGGTGAGATCGCACAGCAGGTCGCTGTGGATCTTGGCCGGGAGCGCGGCCGCCACCTGAATCTTCTTGCGCGCGAGCAGTACCGGCTCGACCGCGTCGCGCAGCCGGGCGGCCGCCGCGGTCGAGCCCTCCTCGATCGGCCGGACGAACCGGCGCCGGAACTGGGTGCGGTGGGCGAACAGTCGCGGCACGGTGAGATTCAGCAGGGCGAACAGCTCGTCGAGATGGTTCTCCACCGGGGTGCCGGTGAGCGCGACCCGGACCGAGGCCGGGAGCGCCCGAGCCGCCTTCGACACCTGGGTGCGCGGATTCTTCAACGCCTGCGCCTCGTCGAAGACCACTGTCGCCCATTCACGCTCGTGCAGGAGACCGCCGTGCAGGCGCAGCGTCGGATACCCGGTGACCAGCACCGTGCCCGCCTCGGCCGTCACCTCCCCGCCCCGCCAGGCATGGGCCTTCAACCCCGGCGCGAACCGCGCGATCTCGTGCACCCAGTTGCCCACCAGCGAGGTCGGGCACACCACCAGCTGCGGCCCGTCGGCTCGCCCCTGCAGGAACCCGATCGTCTGCACGGTCTTGCCGAGCCCCATCTCGTCGGCCAGCACCGCCCCGCCGTACGCCGCGACGGTCTCGTGCAACCACCCCACACCCCGCACCTGATACGGCCGCAACGTCGCGTCCAACACCCGCGCGAGCTCCACGTCGAGCACCTCGGTCTCGCACAACACCCGCGCCGCCCGCTCCGCCGACACGATCGCCGTACCCACCGCATCCGGCACCGCGTGCGCCGCCGGAGGCAATGCGCCAACCGTCCAGTCCGAGGCCGCTGGGGTATCAGCCCGATCCGCCGAGATTGCTAGGGCGTCGTCCGAGCCAGCCGAGCCAGCCGAGCCAGCCGAGCCAGCCGAGCCAGCCGAGCCAGCCGAGCCAGCCGAGCCAGCCGAGGTGTCGACCGGACCAGCTGAGCTCGCGGGGGTGCCGACCGTGCCTGCTGTGGCTGTCGAGGTGCCGATCGCGGTGTCGTCGCGGGAGAGCAGTGCGCGCCAGGCCAGGGCCGACGGTGCCAGGGCGCGGTCCATGGCGGCGAGCTCGCTCGGCGTGACGACGGCGGCGGGGATCGCCACGGGCTCGATGGCGCCGTGCTCGCCGACGGGCAGGGCCAGGGTGAGCTCTTCGGGGTCGCCGATGCCGGACGGCGCCGGTCCCGCGCCGTGCCCGGTCCACGTCCACAGGGCGAACAGATGCCGGTCGGGAAGATAGGTGGCCTGGGTGGCGGGCAGAGCGGTCTCCTCTGATCGGGCAGCGTGAACGGTTGAACAACGTACACTGTACCGAGTTTGTTCCCGCTTGCCAGAAAGGCGAATTCGTGCCCACCGACGGCGCCGAGAAGTCCACCGCGCAGGCCACGCTGATCCTCGAATTGCTGTGGCGGCACTCACTGCCCACCAAACCCGGCGCACGGGGGCCCAAGCCCGGCCTCACGGTCGACGCGGTGGTGGCGGCGGGGATCGCCCTGGCCGATCGGGACGGGATCGCCAAGCTCACCATCCGCGCGGTCGCCGCCGAACTGGGCGTGCGCGCGATGAGCCTCTACACCTATGTGCCGAGCAAGGAGGCCCTGCTGGTGCTCATGGTCGACGCGGTGGCCGCCGAGGACGCGCCCATCCCGGCCGACCTGCCGATCCGCGACCGGATGATCGCCGTCGCCACCGCGGTACGCGCCGAGCTGCTGGCCCACCCGTGGCTGCTCGAGATCTCACCGTGGCGCCAGGTGCTGGGACCGGGCCGGATGCGCCGCTACGAGAACCAGCTGCGTGCCGTCGACGGTATCGGTCTGAGCGATCTGGCGATGGACCGCGCCATCGCGGTGCTCACCGACTTCGCCACCGGCAATGCCCGCCTCGCCGTCGCGGCGGCCGGGGCGACCGAGCAGCTCAGCGACGCGGACTGGTGGGCGGTGTACGGCCCGGTGCTCGGCCGCGTCATGCCCGAGGAGGCGTTCCCGCTGGCCGGGCGGGTGGGTGCGGCGGTCGGGGAGTATCACCAGGCGCCCGCGGACCCGGACGGCGCCTTCGCCTACGGCATCGCGACGCTGGTCGAGGGCATCCTCGCCGACGTCTGACCGAGTTCGCGCGGGCCCGGCACCGGCAATCGACCATCGTGGCGCGGCACCCCCGAACACAGCGACAGCGGGCGCCCTGTCCGGGTGCCCGCTGTCGGGATGTTCTGTTGTCGGATGCTGTTGTTTCGGACGCGAGGAGTGGTCAGAGAGCGGGAGCGGATTCCGTATCGATCACGGCTTCCAGCTCGCGCAAGCGATCCATGTGTTCATTCGCGTGGTGCTGGCAGAAGAGCAACTCGCCACCCGCGGGAAGAACGGCACGCACTCGGGCAGCCGCCCCGCAACGATCGCAACGATCGACGGCGGTCAGTGGGGTGCTGGTCAGGGTTCCTGGCATGACTCCTCCGTCCCGGCTCCCGGCGCTTCGTGGCCGTTCGCCTAGGTGTGGGCCCCGTGGTCACTCCACGAGGCTCGCATCCGCTACTTCCCAGCAGGGGTACGACTACTCTGTCAGACGTTCGGGGTTCAGGCTTTGTTCCCGGAAGTGAATCTTTGTGTTTTCGATAACACGACCTGCGGTTTCGCTGAAAGCGAACAGGAACAGGCCATCGTTGTCGAGTACTCGCCGAACACCTGCGGAGCCGTGCGCCACCTCCCACTCGATACCGACACTCACCGATATGTCGCTCGCTGCGGTGTTGCTCGTTACGCCACGAGCGTGACCACCACGACGAGCGCGGAACCCGGTGTTGTGACAGCGTCTTCTTCGTCCGAACCTGTTGTCTACCCGGAGATTACCCGTGACCTCTGACACTCACACGCTGGTTCACCTGTGTACTTCCCAAGAATGGTTGCAACTGCGAAACGACGGCGAACGCAGGCCGCCGTCGCTGGCCGAGAGCGGCTTCGTCCACCTGTCCACGCCGCAACAGGTGCATCTGCCCGCCAACCGGCTCTTCGCCGGTCGCGCCGACATGATGGTGCTGTGGGTGGACCCCGAGCTGTTCACCGCCCCGGTGCGCTGGGAACCCGGCGTCCCGACCGATCCGGACTCGATGCTGTTCCCGCACCTGTACGGGCCGCTGCCGCTGAGCGCGGTGCTCGCGGCCGAGCAGTACCGTCCCGGCGCCGACGGACAGTTCGGGACGCCCCGGCGCGGCACCGTGGCGTAGGCCACATCGGGGGGCCGTCGCGACTACGCTGGACGGGGTGAACGTCGACGTCACAGCGCTACCGGGCATCGGAGTGCGCAAGGATTTCGAGGTCAGGTCGGGCCGCCGCGTCGGGGTCGTCGCCCACCGCGACGGCGACATCGACCTGATCGTGTCCAAGCCCGACGACCCCGACGCGATCGCCGCCCAGGTGCCGCTGTCCACCGACGAGGCGTCGGTGCTGGCCAACCTGCTCGGCGCGCCGCAACTGGTCGCCAAACTCAACGACGACCACCGCGACCTGCCCGGCATCACCACCCGCCAGCTCGCCGTCCTCGACGAATCACCCTATGCCGGGCGCACTCTCGGCGAGACCGGGATGCGCACTCGCACCAAGACCTCGATCGTGGCGGTGATGCGGGCCGGTCAGCTGCACCCCTCACCCGGCCCCGACTTCACCTTCACCGAGGGCGATCTGCTGGTGGTCGTCGGCACGCCGGACGGCCTGGACGCGGCCGCGAAGATCCTCACGCACGGCTGAGCGCGGTGACCTCGCAGGCCCTGGCTCTGGTCGAGCTCGGTGTGATCCTGTGTGCGCTGGGAGTCTGCGGCCGGGTGGCGGGCCGGTTCGGGATGTCGCCGATCCCGCTGTATCTGCTGGGTGGGCTGGCCTTCGGGCAGGGCGGCTTCATCGACTTCGACGCCGCCACCGAGTTCGGCCATCTCGCCTCCGAGATCGGCGTCGTGCTGCTGTTGCTGCTGCTCGGGCTGGAGTACACCGCCCCCGAGCTGATGACCGGCCTCCGGCGCTCCTGGGCGGCCGGAGTGCTGGACCTGGTGGCCAACGCGCTCCCGGGCGCCGCGGTCGCGCTGATCCTGGGCTGGGGCGCGGTCGGCGCGGTGGTGCTGGGCGGGGTCACCTACATCTCGTCCTCGGGCATCGTGGCCAAGGTGCTCGACGACCTGGGCAGGCTCGGTAACCGCGAGACCCCGGTGGTGCTGTCGATCCTGGTCTTCGAGGACCTCGCCATGGCGGTGTACCTGCCGATCCTGACCATGATGCTGGCGGGTTTGAGCCTGCTCAGCGGCCTGGTGTCGCTGGCGATCGCGCTGGCGACCATCACCGTGGTGCTGGTGGTGGCGCTGCGGTTCGGACGTGTGGTCTCGGCGGTGCTCGACAGCGCCGATCGCGAGGTGTTCCTGCTGCAACTGCTCGGCTCGGCGCTGCTGGTGGCCGGTGCGGCCTCGGCGCTGAACGTCTCCGCCGCGGTGGGCGCGTTCCTGCTCGGGATCGCCATCTCGGGGTCCACCGCGCAGGAGGCCACCAAGGTGCTCGAACCGCTGCGCGACCTGTTCGCGGCGCTGTTCTTCGTCGCCTTCGGCCTGTCCATCGATCCCGGCGCGGTACCGCCGGTGTTCGGATGGGCGGTGCTGCTGGCGGTGGTCACCACCGTCACCAAGATGGCGGTGGGATGGTGGGCGGCGGGCAGGCAGGGCATCCGCCGGATGGGCCGGGCCAGGGCGGGGGCGGCGCTGGTGGCGCGTGGCGAGTTCTCCATCGTCATCGCCGGTCTCGCGGTGAGCTACGGCACCGCGGACGCGCGCCTGGCCGCGCTGGCCTCGGCCTACGTGCTGCTGATGGCGATCCTGGGGCCGGTCGCCGCCAGGATCGTCGAGCCGGTGGTCGAATTCGGCCGTCGCCGTGCGGAGTCCGCGCCGGTGTGAGTCAGTCCACGATCCGGCGCGGCCAGCTGCCCGCCCCGTCGTAGACCAGTTCCTCGGTGCGGTACTCGATCGGTTCGCCGCCGGGCGTGACCGGCGCGGTCCGGGGAGCGACGGGCTGTGCGGGCCGGGGAGCGAGGGGCTGCGCGGGCCGAGGACCGGCGGGCGCGGCGGCGCGGGTGACGGCGGGAGCCGCGGCCCTGGCGGTCGACGGCGCGGGCGGGGTGACGGCGGACGGCACGGGCGCGGGCGCGCGGCGGGGTCGCGGCTGGTGCCGGGAGGTCAGCCACATCCGCGGCAGCGCCTCCTCGTTCTCGATCTCGGTGAGGCTCACACTGATCAGCACCAGCATCGTGACGATGCTGCTCACGCCGATCAGCGGGGCCAGTAGATCCATCGCGCCCGCGCCGGTGGGCGGGGCGGCGTGGTGGTCGGAGTGCGCGTGCATCGCCGCCATCCCCGTGTAGTGCATGCCGCACACGGCCACACCCATGATCAGCGCGGCGCCGACGGTCGCCAGGAAACCCTTGACGCGCAAGGTGAACCACAGCGCCACCACTGAGGCGACGACCGCGATCACCATCGACAGCGCCACGGTGCCCGCGTCGTAGCTCAGCGTCGCGGTCGACTTCATCGCATACATGCCGGTGTAATGCATGGTGCCCACGCCGAGACCGGCGATCGTGCCGCCCGACAGCAGCGACCGCAGCGTCGGCTGCGGCTTGTTGACCATGAACAGCCCGATACCGACCACGACCATCGCCGTCACCGCGCTGAACAGGGTCAGCGGAATGTCGTAGCGGATATCGGCGCCACGGATGCTGAAACCCAGCATGGCGATGAAATGCATGACCCAGATGCCGGTTCCGCCGATGGCCACGGCCGCGCCGATGAGCCAGCCCGTGCGTCCCTCGGTGGCGTTGCGGCCGCGTGCGGCGCACTGGAGGCCGAGCAGGCAGCCGGTGACCGACATGAAGTACGCCAGAACGGGGGTGATCCAGCCGTAGCTGAAGTGATAGATGTCGAGCACGCCGCGAAAACCCTCAATGCCGGAAACTGCAGACCGGCAGCAGTAGAACGAAAAAGCCGCCTGTGACGATACGGTGAAGATCGTGAATCCGCGTCACTCACAGCGCAATACAGCACTGTGGGGTTGATCACGAAACGATTACCGTCGGGCGTGGCTGGATAATACAAACCATTCGGAATGTTCATTCGGAAATAAAAAGAGGCCCGCCGTCCTCCCCGGAGGGAGAACGGCGGGCCTCACCGCGTGGGACGGCTCAGTCGAGGTAGTCGCGCAGCACCTGGGACCGGCTCGGATGCCGCAGCTTGCTCATCGTCTTCGACTCGATCTGGCGGATGCGCTCGCGCGTCACGCCGTAGACCTGGCCGATCTCGTCGAGGGTGCGCGGCTGGCCGTCGGTGAGGCCGAAGCGCAACCGCACCACGCCCGCCTCACGCTCGGACAGCGTCTCGAGCACCGACTGCAGCTGATCCTGCAGCAGGGTGAAGCTCACCGCGTCGACCGCGACGACGGCCTCGGAGTCCTCGATGAAGTCGCCGAGCTGGCTGTCGCCCTCGTCGCCGATGGTCTGGTCCAGCGAGATGGGCTCACGCGCGTACTGCTGGATCTCCAGCACCTTCTCCGGCGTGATGTCCATTTCCTTGGCCAGCTCCTCCGGGGTGGGCTCGCGGCCCAGGTCCTGGAGCAGCTCGCGCTGGATGCGGCCGAGCTTGTTGATGACCTCGACCATGTGCACCGGGATACGGATGGTGCGGGCCTGGTCGGCCATCGCGCGGGTGATGGCCTGGCGGATCCACCACGTCGCGTAGGTCGAGAACTTGTAACCCTTGGTGTAGTCGAACTTCTCGACCGCGCGGATCAGACCCAGGTTGCCCTCCTGGATCAGGTCCAGGAACGCCATGCCGCGACCGGTGTAGCGCTTGGCGAGGGAGACCACCAGGCGCAGGTTGGCCTCGAGCAGGTGGTTCTTGGCGCGGTTGCCGTCGCGCACGATCCAGTTGAAGTCGCGTCGGGTGGTGACCGAGAGCTTCTCGCCCGCCTCGGCGAACTCGCGCATCTTCTCCGCGGCGAACAGACCGGCCTCGATCCGCTTGGCGAGCTCGACCTCCTCCTCCGCGTTGAGCAGCGCGACCTTGCCGATCTGCTTGAGGTAGGCGCGCACCGAGTCGGCCGAGGCGGTGAGCTCGGCGTCCTTGCGCGCCTGGCGCAGCGCCTCGGACTCCTCCTCGTCCCACACGAAATCGCCGGAGGCCTTGTCCTTCTCGGAGGGCTCCTCGGTCTCGGTCTCGGCTTCGGCGGTGTCCTCGGTGGCCTCCTCGACCAGCGCGTCACCGTCGGTGAGCTCGTCCTCGGAGACCTCGAGATCGCCGAGATCGTCGAGTTCGATCGACTCGTCGTCGAGCTGCTCCTCGCCACCCTCGGCCGAGGTCGCCTTCTTGGCCGCGGTCTTCTTCGCCGGGGCCTTCTTGGCGGCAGCCTTCTTCGCCGGGGCCTTCTTGGCAGCGGCCTTCTTCGCCGGGGCCTTCTTGGCGGCGGCCTTCTTGGCCGGAGCCTTCTTGGCCGGGGTTACGGCGTCGTCGGCATCGGCGTCGGCCGAGTCGGCGGTCTGACGGGTATTCGTGGCTACCACGTACGCCCTTTCGTGACGGTCTCGTGCGGCGTCACGCCAGAGTGATTTTCCGGCGGAGCGGTCGGTCGGGTTGCACCGGCGGTGCGTCGGTCGGGTGCGGCCGGTCGGAAGCACCGGCTCGAGCGCGACCGGCCGCGGCCGGAAGGTTTCACCGGCTCACCGCCGGACGTGTTCCATTGTAACGATCCAACCAGGGTACTCATGGCACGATGCCACCCAGGCGTTGCGCCGCCTGTCGTGGCGGGCTAGGGCGCGAGGCCCCGATCGATGGCCATGGCAGCGCCGACGATACCCGCGGTGTTCTTCAACACAGCCGGAATCACCGGAGTTCGGTTGGTGAGCAACGGAATCCACTGTTCGTGGTCGCGGCTGATGCCGCCGCCCGCGATGAACACCTTCGGCCAGAACAGGTCCTCGATGGTGCCGAGCACCGTGCTCACCCGGCGCGCCCACGCCGGATAGTCCAGCTCCTCGCGATCCTTCACCGAGGCCGCCGCCAGATGCTCGGCCTCGGCCGACCCGACGAGCAGGTGACCGAGTTCGGAGTTGGGCACCAGGGTGCCGTTGTAGAGCAGTGCCGAGCCGATGCCGGTACCGAAGGTGAGCATGATGGTCAGCCCGTGCAGATCGCGCGCCGAGCCGTAACTGTGCTCGGCCAGCCCGGCGGCGTCGGCGTCGTTGACCACCGTCACCGCGCGCCCGCCCAGCGCCGCCGAGAACAGCGCGCGGGCGTCGGTGCCGATCCAGGCCGGGTCGATGTTGGCCGCGGTCCTGGCGTGGCCGTCGAGCACCACGCACGGCATGGTGAGTCCCACCGGACCGTCCCACTGGGCCTTGGCCACCAGCTCGGCCACTGCGGCGGCCACCGCCTCCGGCGTGGACGGATGTGGCGTGGCGATCTTGAGACGTTCGTGGGTGAGCAGGCCGGTGGACAGGTCCACCTCCGCGCCCTTCACCCCACTACCGCCGATATCGATGCCGAATGCGTGCCCCCGAGCGGACATGGTGCAACCCCTTGCCTGACGCGGTCGATGTGCCTGACAAAGAGTAGCGGTAGTCACTCCCGGCGACCGTCGCCGCGACATGTGATCCGATGGAGGCGTGCCCGACTACACCGCATCCCCGGCCCCGACCGTCCCCGCCACCGCCGACGACGAGCAGTTGCGACAACTGGCCGTCGAGCTGGCCGAAGCCGCCGCCGCGCACGTGCGGGCCCGTCGCCCGCAGGTCTTCGACGCCGACGGCCCCGTCGCGGGCGCCGTGTCCACCAAGGGACACGTGACCGACCCGGTCACCGTCGTCGACACCGAGTCCGAGCAGTTGATCCGCGGGCTGCTCGCCGAGCGCAGGCCCGCCGACGCGATCCTCGGCGAGGAGGGCGGCGGCGACGTGGGCGCCACCGCGCCCGGCGCGATCACCTGGGTCGTCGACCCGATCGACGGCACCGTGAACTTCCTCTACGGCCTGCCCGGCTACGCGGTCTCGGTGGCCGCCGTCCGCGACGGGCGGCCGGTGGCGGGCGCGGTCGTCGATGTGGCCGCCGCGACCACCTACAGCGCCGTGCGCGGCGGCGGCGCGCGCTCGGTGCGGGCCGACGGCACCGTAACCACGCTGGCCTGTGCCACCGAGGACTCCCTCGACGTCGCGCTGGTCGGCACCGGCTTCGCCTACGGCCGGGCGCGGCGCGCGAGCCAGGCGCGGGTGCTCTCGGAGGTGCTGCCCCAGATCCGCGACATCCGCAGGCTCGGCGCCGCGGCGATGGACCTGTGCCATGTCGCCGCGGGCAGGCTCGACGCCTACTACGAGCACGGCCTCAATGCCTGGGACTGGGCCGCCGGTGCCCTGATCGCCGCCGAGGCCGGGGCGGTGGTGCGGGTTCCCGCGGTCACCGTCGGTGGTGCCGCGGGCGAGCTGACCGTGGTGGCCGCGCCCGGTGTGGCGGCCGAGCTGACCGCCGTGCTCGACCGGGCGGGCGCGTTCACCCCGCTGCCGGACTGACCGGCCCCGCTCAGCAGGAGACGGTGCGCGCGGCCTCGAGCAGGTCGGGGTCGATGGAGGACGAACTCGAGCCCGGCGCGAGATTCTTCAGCGAGCGCAGCACCTCTTCGGCGTCGGCGCCGGGGCGCAGCGACTCGCCGAAGGCGACGCCGAGCACCAGATCCACGGTGTCGTCGGTGCGCGAGTCCTCGATCAGCTCGGCGCACGGGGCCACCAGCTGCACCGAGGCGGCGGCGGGTCGACCGTTGACGCCGAAGCGGATCTGGCCGGTGCAGGTGAGGTCCCCGTTGACGTAGACCGGATCGTTACCGACCTGTGTCCCCGGCGCGCCCGCGAAGCCGAGGTCGCCCAGGGCCGAGGCGATGTGCCCGGCCTGACCGCTCTGGCCGTTGGCGTTGAAGACGCGCACCTTCGACTCCGACAGGGCCGCCGGGTCGACGCTGTCCAGACGCGACGGACTCACCCGCGAACCCAGCGGCGCGGGCTGGGGGGCGTTCGTTCCGGTCGGCGTGCTCGGCGCGTTGCAGGCCATCGGCTCGTTGCTGTCGTCATGGGTGCGAAACGCCGTGATCCAGACGAACAAGCTGAGCAGGGCCAGCACGAGGACGAGCACGAGCCAGAGCTCGGGTCGCCGCCGCGGGAAGGGGTTGCCGTCGCGATCGGTCGCGCTGCCTTCGGTGATCAGTGAAACCACGCGCTCACTCTACGAGTCCGGGACGGGTCCGCGAGTGCGGGATGTCTCGGCGAGTTTCCCACGAGGTGAAGATTCGTCGTCGGTTTCGACTCGGCCGGGTTTTGATTGCGACATTTGTCCGTAGGTCCGCTATTGTCTGCCCGCCCAGATCGAATAATCACCGGTGAAACGGTGGTCGGTCGCGGGAACAACAAGGGCATGTCCTGCGTTAACCGAACGCTGTCGGAGTTGATCCTCGCAGATCGGCGCTGATAGGCGGCCGGTGTACGTGTGAGGTGCACCACCGGCGGGGCGGTACGAACGCCGGACCCTCACGGGGTACGGCAATCGCACTGATCCGGGATATACGGAGTAAGGACTGAGGGGAAGACGACATGGCAACCGACTATGACGCACCGCGGCGCACCGAATCCGACGAAGTGTCGGAGGATTCGCTCGAGGAGCTGAAGGCCCGCCGCAACGAGGCGCAGTCCGCCGTCGTGGACATCGACGAGTCCGATACAGCGGAATCGTTCGAGCTTCCCGGCGCGGACCTGTCCGAGGAAGTACTCAGCGTTCGGGTGATCCCGAAGCAGGCCGACGAGTTCACCTGCTCGAGCTGTTTCCTCGTGCACCATCGCAGCCGTCTGGCCACCGAAAGCGGTGGACAGCTGATCTGCATGGACTGCGCCGCCTAGACGAGGCGGACGCGGTCAGCCCGCGCTCGGGAGCCCGAGCGCGGCCAGAACCCGGTCCGGCCTGCGCGTACTGACCAACCAGTACGGCGTCGGGTCGTCCGGGTCGTCGAGAACCAGCAGCGCCATCGGGCCGATCCAGGCGCGATGCTGCACATAGGCGGCGGGGTCGAGCTGACGACCCAGGGCCGCGCTCTTGGCCGTCGGCGCGACGGCCGCCGCGCGCGCGACGAAGCTCACCGGCAGGTGGGCCCGGTCCACGCGCAGTTCCGCGGTGCCCTCGGGCGTCACGGTGACCTCCAGCCGGTGCCTGCTCATCCACAGCAGAATCCACACCGGTACCGGCGCGAGCAGCACATACGGCAGCCAGGCCCGCAGCCCCGGCGCGCCCATGTGGATCTCGGCGGCCAGCAGTCCGGCGATCGCGAAACCGATCGGCCACCACCACAGCGGCACCCACAACCGCTCCCGATAGGGCGACGGGCGTGGCGCGGACGGCGCGGGCCGGTCGGGGTCGGTGGTCGCGGTGGGGGACTGGTCGGGCACCCATCCAGAGTAAGCCACCGCGCTCGGCTGTCGAACGCAAGGTCGAGCGCTCGAACGCGCAGGCCGGACCGTTGATACGTCGGGCCGCCGAACGCGTAGGCTCGACCGATGTGAACGCACTTGCACCGATTCCGCTGCGGCGGCTCGATCCCGGCATCCCCGTGCCGACGCGTGCCCATCCGGGTGACGCGGGCGTCGATCTCTGTACCACCGAAGACGTGATCATCGAACCGGGCGAGCGAGTGCTGGTCGGCACCGGGATCGCGCTCGCGCTCCCGGTCGGCACGGTCGGCCTGATCCATCCCCGCTCCGGTCTGGCCGCCAAGGCGGGCCTGTCGGTGGTCAACACCCCGGGCACGATCGACGCGGGCTATCGCGGCGAGATCAAGGTGTGCCTGATCAACCACGATCCGCGCACGGCCGTCGAGCTGCGCCGCGGCGACCGTATCGCGCAGCTGCTGGTGCAGCGCGTCGAGCTGGTCGACTTCACCGAGGTCGACGATCTCGACGAGACCGCCCGTGGCGCGGGCGGATACGGGTCCAGCGGCGGGCACGCGAGCCTGACCGGTGAGGAGGCGTAATGGGTCTGTTCGGCAAGAAGAAGCGGGCTCCGCGCGAGGAGCGTCAGCCCGCCTACGACGAGTCCTACGACGAGGACGGCTATCTCGACGACGCCTATGACGACGGCTACGACGAGGACGAGTACGACACCGACGAGTTCCCGCGCCCGGACTTCGCGCACCTGGACTTCGACGACGCCCCGACCGACGAGCGCATCTACGGCAATTTCGACCACGAGCCCGACGCCGCGGCGGGCCCCTACGACATCAGCGAGGTCACCGACGAGGTGGTCGCGCAGCGCCTCGACCTCGGTTCGGTCCTCATCCCGGTGCCCCAGGGCGGCCAGTTGCAGGTGGAGATGAGCCCGGACGGCACCCCGCAGGCGGTGCACCTGGCCACCGAACACGGCAGGCTCACCGTGGCCGCCTACGCGGCGCCCAAGTCGGCCGGACAGTGGCGGACCGTCGCCGCCGACCTGGCCGAATCGCTGCGCGGGGACGGTGCGAGCGTCGCGGTGGAGAAGGGTCCGTGGGGCCGCGAGGTCAAGGCCATCACCGAGGGTGCCGACCTGCGCTTCATCGGCGTCGACGGCCCGCGCTGGATGATCCGCCTGGTCGCCGCCGGTCCCTCCGGCGCGGTCGACGACCGCAGCCCGCTGATCACCGCCGCCCGCGCCGTGCTCGCCGACGCCGTGGTGCGTCGCGGCAGCGAACCACTGCCGGTGCGCGACCCGCTGCCCGTCGTGCTGCCGCAGGAACTGGCCGAACAGCTCGCGGCCGCCCATCAGCAGCAGGTGCTGGCCCAGCAGCAGGCCATGGCCGCCCAGGCCGCCGCGGCGCAGGCACCGCCCGCCTCGGCGCTCCCGCCTCGGCTGCCCGACGAGCCGCGACGCGGTGCGGACGGTTCGGCCATGCAGCAATTGGGCCTGAACTAGCCGCTTTTCCGCCTCTCCGCGTCTTCGTGCCGGTCGTGGGGAGGCGGCGCGGTCGGCCACCGGACCGGCGGTTGTCGTCGCGGCGAGTTCTGGGTGTACCCGACGAGTTACCCGTGTGCTCGCGAAATCTGTTGGGCGGTCGGGGTGAACAGTCGTTGGCCGAGGAGGGCGACGCCGGAGTTTCCGAGGACCGCGGGGTTTTCCCCCAGCTCGTCCAGGGTGACCCGGGACAGCTCTGCCAGGGGCAGGGTGTCCGCCCACTGTTCGGCGACGGCGAGGGGATGGACGGGGTCGTCGGTCGCGCCGACCACGGCCACCGGGATTCGGGTGGCCCGCAGCTGGTCGAGCTCGGGCCAGGCGTAGCCCGCGGCCTCGTCGAGGGCCCGGGGCAGGTGCGGCCACTGGCCGCGCCAGGACTGGGTCAGGGCGGTGGCCAGCCAGGGCGGGCTCGAGGCGCGCATCCGGGCGATCACCGCCTCCAGGCCGTCGGCGCGCAGTTGCTCCGCGGTAACCGCGGCGCTGAGCGCGGCGGGGCAGGCGGCGGTTTCGGCACCGGTCCAGGCGGGTAATGCTGCGATGACACCGACCACCGCGGTCGGGTGTTCGACTGCCCAGTCGAGCGCCGCCGCGGCGCCGAGGGAGATCCCCGCGGCCAGGACGGGACCGCGCGCCGCGGCGGCGTCCAACGCCGCGATGTAGCTCGCGATCACGGCCTGGGGGTCCGGTTCCACGGCGTGCAACGCCCACCCGCGCTCGGCCGCGGCCGGTCCGAACGCGCGGGCGGCGAAGTCGGCGTCGGAACCGGTTCCGGGCAGGGCGACCACGGTGACCTGGGGTGGGGTGCGCAACACAGGCCGAGCGTAGCGGCCGACCGTTTGCCCATCTACAGTGGCGGTGTAATTGGGGGTCCTGGTGAGCGGTGGTTTTTCCCCGCCAGTGTGCCGAAAACGTGCCATCGGCTAGACCGCATTCCCGAACATCACCGCGGCCGCGGTCGTCAAACCCTCGTCATAGACCCGGTTGTAGACGCTGGTTGTCATCCGCACATCGTGCCCGTGCCACGCCGCCACCGTCGTCGGCGGCACCCCGGCGTGCAGCATCACCGACACCGAGGTGTGCCGCAGGTTCCGCAGCGTGATGTACGGCAGCCCCGCTGCCTTCCTGACGATCTGGAACAGGTCGGTGTGCGCCTCCGGCCGCAGCGCCTCGCCGGACTCGTCAGAGCAGACGTGAGACGCCTCGACCCACGACACCCCCAGTGCCAACCGCTCGCGCATCTGCCGCGTCTTCAACTCCCGTAGCGCCGTGACAGCATCGGCCGGGATCGGCAGCGTCCGTCGCGACCGCTCCGCCTTCGGCTCGTCCACCACAATTTCACCCTCGCAGGTGCGCACCATCGCCTGTTCAATGCTCAATGTGCCCGTGGTGAGATCGACGTCGGACCAGCGCAGGCCGCACACTTCCTCGCGCCGCAGGCCGTAGCAGGACAGCATCAGGGCGGCGTAGAGCCGCTGCGTCTTCGCCTTCGCGCTGAACACTCCGACCTGCTCGCGGGTCCATACGTCCTCGGCGGTGATCTTGCGCTGCGCCTGCCGAGGCGCCTCGACGTAGGCCGCCGGGTCGCGGGCGACGAGCCCCCGCCGCGCCGCGTCCTCGGTCACCTGCTTGAGCGTGCCGAGCGCGCGTTTCACCGTCGCGACCGCCAGGCCCTCGCCGTTGGCCTTGCCGGAGGTGAGCAGCAGCTCGACCCAATCGTCGATGTGCTCTTGCCGTAGCGCCTGCAACTTCGTACCGCCGAGGTGCTTGGTCACGTACTTGAGTACGGCCCGGTCCTGGCTGACGGTGTTCTTGCGTGGGCTACGCCGGGACTTCAACCAGTTCTCGCACGCCTGCTCGACGGTGATGTTCGTCCGGCCGACGTAGGTCCCGGCCTCGACTTCCGAGGAGATTCGCCGAAGCTCTTTGCGCGCTTCGGTTTTCGTGTCGTAGGTGAACCGCTCGCGGATCCGCCTGCCGTCCGGCCGCGTACCGGTGTCTAGCTGAAATGTGTAGGTCTTGGTGCCGTTTTTCGCGGTGCGGGTGTCGATCGGTTCGGCGCGCCGCGGCTTGGAAACGTCGGTCATTGACCGACCTGCCTTGCCTGCCGCACTCGCAGCATCAGATCCTGCTCGGCATGGTTCACCCGCTGAGCTAGGTCCTCGGCAAATTGCTGGCCGTCGGGAAGGTTGCCGTTGTTGACCGTGCCGTCCGCTCCCGCAATCCGCAGTTTTGCAGCGATGAACTGCTGAATTGCGAGCTGGAGCACCTGCTCGGCCAGGGTTTCCCGCGCCGTGTGCAGCTCGCGTTGTTCGTCGGTCCACTCGGGATCGACCAGCATCGAGAGTTCGGCTCGATTCGTGGATGCCTGCCTCATGGCGGCGGCTGTGCGCACGTACTCCCGCGCCATCCAAACCGTCTCGTTGCTACTGATCGGTGCGGGAATGTGGGTATCCTGCGCGGTTCTCTCGCCCGAGAACCATTGCAGCGCAGCAATGCTCGTCACCTCAGCGCCGGGCCATGCCTCAACAGTGCCGTCCGGCAAGTCCGGGTAGAGCAGTTGAACCGGGGGGACGCCGAGGACGAGCGCAAGTCGGACCAACGTCGCGACGCTGGGCGTCTGCTTGACCCGAGGCGCACCGGTCTCAATGTTCGCGATCACGCCTTGCGAAACGCCAGCAGCGTCGGCGAGGTCCCGTTGGGACATGCCGGCGCGCTCGCGAGCAGCGCAAACGCCCGCCGCGATCTGCTGAATGAGTCGTTGCTCAAAGTCTTTCCAACCGTCATTTGATGTCACGTCAGCATCGTATGCATGTCCGCTTGCGTCCGTCCAGCATCGTCCGCTACATTCCGTCCTGTTGGTACGTACAGCATTGAAAGAGGTATTTATGATGTTGATTCAGCAACACGCAGGCATGGCGCCACAGGCAGAGCAGTTGCATGCGGTGCCGGTCGCCGCTTCTCGGCTCGGCGTGGGCCGGTCGACCGCTTACGAGCTGATCCGAACCGGAGAGCTGCGGTCGGTGAAGGTGCGGGCGCGTCGGCTGGTGCCGGAATCCGCCATCGCGGAGTTCATCGCGGGACTGAGCGCCGCCTAATGCCGCTGACCCCCGACCCCCACGAAAAGGCCCTGGCCGCGGGTGCAACCGCGAACCAGGGCAATGAATCAGCCCGCCGTGAAACAGGAGATCCACTGATGAACGATACCCGCAATACCCCCGCCGACCCGACCCCGTTCGCCTACGAGCTGCGCGCCTGGGCGGTGATCCTCTCCGTGCTCATCGCCGGGGCCGGTTGCACCGTCGCCGAGGTCGCCCAGATCATCGGGGCCAACCCGCGGCGCCTCCGCGCTGGTCTCGACAACCCCGCCCACCTCCGCCTGTCGGACGTGTTCCGGCTCGCCCGCTGGGCCGACGTGCGGCCCTTGACGTGGGCCGAGCAGGCCCGGGACGGCGCCCGCATCATCGCCGCCCAGGTGCGCGACGGGCACGCCTGCCGCCGCTGCGGCCGCACGTTCCGGGTCGGCATCCCTTCGCGCGCGGACGGGTTCGGCAAGTACGGGCAGCTGTTCGCCTGCGCACCCGGCCACGGCTGCACCCTCGACGACCGGCTCGTCGACGATGACCAGGCGCCGCGCCCCGGTGACCGGTTTGCCATCCGCCACGAACTCGAGGACGGCTCCACCGGGTACGAACCCGTGACCGTGGTCAGCGTCGGCGCCTACGTCCTGGCCGACGGCGTGGAAGACACCCAGTTCGTCGGGGTCGTCGAGCTCGAGCCGATCGAGCGGGCCGACGTACCGCCCACCTCGGATGACCAGAGTGCCTATGACCGAGTAAGCGAGGGATGGGCATGCGCGCGTTGCGGGCAGACCTTCGCTGACGGCAGGGGCGCGGCCCCGACCGGCAAGGTTGGACCGCTGGGGGTCTGGTTGTACGCCTGCACTGCCGGTTGTGGGGATGGTCGTACCCCCGCCGGGGCCGAGCTGCTGGCCGCGGGTGTCACCGGGGCCCAGATCATCGCCCGCGCGATCGAAGAGGGCCGGGCCGCGTCCGAGGTGCTCGCCGAGGTCCTCGCCGCGCGCGGCCAGCTCGACGACGGGGCCGCGGTCGACGGGGCCGAGCAGTGATCGCGGGCGCGGCGACCCTGCTGGCGATCGGCGGGCCGACCGCCTACCTCGTCGCCAGCGTCATCGCCTACGAACTTGCCGAGCGCCGCCGGGGTGCTGATGACTGAGCAGCCGCTCACCGGTGGGTCGGGGCGCATCTACGCCGCCCCGGCCCGCTGGGCCGCCCGGAGTATCGCCGACCGCAGCGCCGCACGTCGTCGCACGTTCCCCGACGACCGCACCCCCGCACAACGCCTCGCCGCCGAGCACCGCCGTGAGCGTGAGCAAGCGCGCGTTGCCCTCGACCGTGCTCTACGGCCCGACGCCGGACGGATCTACCACGCAGGCGAATTCGCACCCCTCGCAGCTGTGCGAGCGCTCGGGAGCATCGACGCGGCCGAGCTGTTCGACCGCATCGCCCGCGAGCGCCTGGCCGAGGTGGTGCGCGCCCTCGATTGGGACGACCCCGCCGAGATCGTGGCGCGGGTGGAGGCGACAGCGGCGGTACTGCGGACCCTCATCGACCGGAAGGAGGTCGCGTAACCGTGACCGCACTGCCCGAACCGCCACGTACGTGCATCGACCACCGCAGCGGCTATGACCCCGTGTGCAGTTCGTGCCGACTGGCCTACAGCGAACAGCTGGCCGAGTACCAGCAGCAGCCACGGCCACTGCTCGAGGTCGTACCCGACGACGAACCGCCCGCGGAAACCGCCGACCCACCGCGATCGCTGCTGTCGTCGATGGTCTCGGGTGCCTGGCTCGACGCACAGGAGTTCCCGCCGCTGGAGTGGATCGTCGACGGCGTGCTACCGGAAGGGTTCGGGCTGCTCGTCGCACCGCCGAAAGCGGGGAAATCGTGGATGGTCGCTGGTATCGGGTTGGCTTGCGCAGCAGGTGGTTTCGCGTTCGGCAAGATCGGCGTCAAGCCGCGGCCGGTGCTCTATCTCGCCCTCGAGGACGGGCACCGGCGTCTACAGAGCCGGTTTCGCACGCTCACTGAAGGCGCGCCGATCCCACGGCAAATTCACGTCGTGATCTCGGCACTGCCCTTACAAGTGCGCCCCATGATCGCCGAGTTTCTGACCATGCATGCGCCCGACAAGCCGCTGATCATCCTCGACACGCTCGGCAAGGTGAAGCCGCCCAAGCAGGCCGGGCAGGAGTCCTACAGCGCCGATTACGACTTCGGGTCGAAATTGAAGGCGCTCGTCGACTCGGTGCCGGGCTCGTGCCTGCTCGCGGTTCACCACACACGCAAGGCAGAGAGCGTCGATTTCGTGGACGCGGTGAGCGGTACCCAGGGCATCGCGGGCAGTGCCGATTTCGTGCTCGTACTCTCCCGCAAGCGCAAGGACACCGCCGCCGTCCTGGCCGTCACCGGCCGTGACGTACCGGAGAACGAGTACGCCCTCACCACCGAGGGCGGACGGTGGACCCTCGACGGCCAAGACCTGCTCGACGCCGCCGCGACGGTCGACAGACGGCGCGAGGCCGGAAGCTTGGGTGATCGCAGTCTCGACGTGCTGGCGCATGTGGTCGCGAACGGTCCCACCACGCCCGGCGAGATCGCTCGCCAGTTCGGTATGGACAACAAGACCGCCGGTGTCTACCTGTCGCGGCTCTACGAGTCCGGCAGGATCGCCCGGCCGAAGCGCGGGACGTACGACCGCCTACCTATCGGTGTTGAATCCGTTGAAAGCGTTGAAACCGATGACTAGCACCAGGCAGGCCGAGCGGGTAATCGGCGACGGATTCAACACATTCAACGGATTCAACAGTGGCCGACCGAGCAGGGCAGCGCGCGCCACCCGAACCGCTGCCGTGGTCGCTTTCGTCGACCGGGTGGGGGAGACGACCCCGGCCATGCTCGCGACCGAGTTGGGGGTCGACGCCAAACGCGCCGCGGACCTACTGGCCGCCCTCACCGCCGCGGGGCGCATCACCCGCACCGGCCGGGGTCGCTACGTCCGCGCCGCGCGCACCCTCGACGACGGCGCCGACACCGCCGCCGAGGTGATCCGCCGGGGCGCCTGCACTCCCGGGTGTCTGACCGCGGCCGGGCCCTCGACGGGGTGCTCGTGCCCGTGCGGGGGAGCGCTCCACGGTCACCTCGCCGAGGTCCCCGTCGACCTGTCCGGGGGTGCCCAGTGACCGGGCGCCGTCCCCCCACCGAGACATTTCGAGCGCTCATCGACCCCCGCCTCGACGGCGCCGCGTGCAAGGGCATGGCGCCCTGGTTCGACATCGACCCCGACGACAGCGCCACCGCCGACCGCATCGCCACCGCGGCCCGCGTGTGCGGCCGCTGCCCGGTGCAGGCCGCGTGTGAGACCGCGGTCAGCGAGCAGCAGCGCCCGGCCGGTGTATGGGCAGGCAAGGCGTACGGGATCCCCGCACGGCGCCGTGGGCGACCCAGGAAAGGGGCGGCATGATGCGCGACGACGGCCCGCCCTTCCCGGATTGGCCCGACCCCGGCCCGTGCCCCACGACCGAAGCACTCGCCGAGCACCGTGAGCAGCAGGCCGTCAGGCGCGACAGCGATGCCCGGCCAGAACGACCGAGCAGGAGGTGAACCCGATGCCCACACCGGCGTTGGACGTGAATCTGGCCTACTTCCTGGCCCAGCAGGCCGCCGCGGCACACCGGCGCGCGGGACGGGGCGTAGGCAATCGCCTAGCCGCTCACATTCGCGCCCTCGACGGGTTGCTCACTGCCGAGGACGGAACAGGCGCCACCCTCGACCGAGGATCATCTGACACGTCAGGAATGTCGTTGCTGACAGCGGAGCAGGCCTCGGCGGAACTGGGAGTTTCGCCGAGGCAGGCCCGCAACCTCGGTCGCCGCATCGGCGGCCGCAAACACGCTGGGCGATGGCTGTTCGACCCCGCCGCCGTCGCCGAGCACCGCGACGGAAGGACGACCAACGATGCGTAACCGACCGGCATTCCCCGGCGCCACCGCGGCAACCCTGGTACCAGGACGGCGGCCACCGCTGAAGATGCTGCCCGAACCCATGGCCGAACTGCTCACCCGGCGTGACGAGATCAACGAGCGCCTGGCCGTCGCGACCAAGGCCCTCGCGTTCATCGCCGATGACGCTCGCGACGCCGAGGCCGCCGCCGAGGACGACGCCGCAGCGACCGCGGCCGCGCTCGAGGGCAAGGCGATCCCCGCCCCCAAGGCCGCGCAAACCCTGGCCGCCAAGCGAGACAAGGCCATGCGCGAACACGCTGCCCACACCGCCGCCCTGAACGCCATCGGCGTCGAGTGCGACACGATGCGCGACGACGTGAAGCAGGCACGCTGTGATGCCTACCGACTACCCGACCCCCGGCCCGAACTGCTGGCCGTGCTCATGCCCAAGGTGGAAGCAGTGATCGCCGAGCTCGAGGCCGCGGCCCAACACGTCGCGCTGATCGAGTGGTGGCACTGCCATCCCTACGACCCCCGGCCGGTGATCTGGCGCGACGGCGCGCCCGTCGACATCCGCGCCACCATCTACGACGCGGTGAACCACCTACTGACCGAGGAGGCATGACCATGCACGGCATTGAGGACACCGGCAACCCCTACCGCCAGCGCGCCCTACTCGACAGCATCACGGCAAAGCAAGCTGCGCACCGTGTTCCGGTTGACAACCAAGGGCGCCCCACCGCGGCGCCCAAGGCCCGGACATACGACGCCCACGGCAACCTGACCGCGCCGGGCGGACCGCAGGATTGAACGGGTGGAGTGGAACCGATGGCATGGGGGCGGCTGGGTGCTCGACGGGCACCCGGTCGGCCACCGAGTCGCCATGGCGGGCTACTACCAACCGCGCCTGAACAGCCGCCAGTACCTTGTCGAGTGCGAGTGCGGCTGGTCGACGTGGGCCATCGTGCCGAACCTGGGCCACTTGCTCGGCGCCTACCATGCCCGTGCGGCCGCTCTCTGACCTGCGGGTATGGGGGCTGCCCCTGGGGTGGCCCCGGACTTCCAGCCCTCGGCACAGGGCCGTACCCCACCTGGGCTTTTTCCACGTGGGCGGCAAACTCTGACGATACCGACCGCCGTGAGGAGGAACCCCGGTGCCCACCCTGGTCGAACTCCGCGAGCAGTACCCCAACAGCTTCGGTTGGCGAGTGTGGCACGGTGCCGCCGATGGTCTGCTGAGGTCGCCAGTACTCGGCACACCGTCACCCGGTGTGCAGCTCGCCGCGGTGTGCCCACACGGGAACGAGGTCCCCAGCGCGTCCTGTATCTGCGGCGTGCACTACGTGACCAGGGCTGAGAACTTCTTTGCGGCAGTCGAATACATGTCCAACCCGTCGACCCCCGGATTCGTGGAGTTGCGGCCCCAGGTGTACACCTTCGGCGCTGCGATCGGCCCGACCATGCTGGATGCCGACCTGGACGAGTTGTGGCTCGAGCGCCCTACTCGGGCGCGTGTGTTCCACATCCTGGCAATCATGATCCCCACCGTTTCCCGCGCTGTCAGCGAGGCCGCACGGATGGCGGTCATGCGGGGCGACGCCGACCCGGTCGTCTGCGCGGGGTTCAACATGCGCGACCCTGGCGCGCTTCGCGACCGCCTGGAACAGCGTTACGGCGTGCCGGTCGGCGAAGTTCGGTACGAGGTCGGCCGATACGGCCACATGGTCCGCGGCGCCCTCGCCGTCGAGGCGCTGCTCGACGACCGGGACGTACCGAACGAGGTTGCCGTGGCCCTGGTCGAATCGCACGAGCAGCCCGCTCCAGTGCACCCCGACGTTGCTCGGCTCTGTAACGCGTGATGCCGGTCTAACCCATCTCCGGCGACACCTGCCCCAGCATCCCTGCCAACCACCCGGAACTCTGGTGTGCCGCGGGCATCGCCGAGACCCCGGCCTCGGCTTCGCGTACCGCCTCGACGTGGCGACCGAGCAGGGCCAGCACGATCCCGCGCTGCACTCCCCAGAACCCCGGCGTGTACCAGTACCCGAACGCGGGCAACTCGACATCGGCCGCGGCTTCGGCGGCTAGATCGGCCATGTGCAGCGCCCGCAGCGATGCCGACCGGTTCCCTTGCACCGCGAGCAGTTCCGCGCGCTGATAGCGGTCGTAGACCCGCAGGATCGGGTGGGCGCCGGTGACCGAGATCGCGGCCTCGGTGAGGTCGACGGCCTTGCCGAGCTGTCCGGCGTGGCGTGCGACGTAGGCGCGGAAGCTGTGGGAGTGCGCCAGCTGTGACCCGTCGTCGGCGGCGTCGGCCAGCTCGGCGGCATCTCCGAGTACCCGGTCAGCGATCATGCCGCGCCCGGTCGCGTGCTCGAGCCACCCGCGATAGCGGGTCACCTCCGAGGCCAGCGCCGCGGCCTCGACGCCGCCGACTCCGGCGAGTGCCCGTGCTACGCCGTCGATTCCCCGGATCACAGACACCACCAACGACGCCCCGACCTGATCCTCGAGGTGCCGTGTCCGCTCGAGGATCACCGCGAGATCATCGAGGCCGCTCACCCCGGCTTGTTCCGGCGCGGCCACGGTGGCGGCCAGGCGCTCGAGGTCGACATCGGCCAGGCCGAGTGTCGGATCACCGAGGACTTTCCGGTATGCCTCGACGACAGGTTCGGTGACCGGTTTCGCGCCGGTCTCCACCATCGACAGATACGCGGGAGTGAACGCGGTCCGGCCTGCCATCTGCCGCAGGCCGAGGCCGGCCGCGGTCCGAAGCTCTCGCAACAGGGCTCCGCTGGGCGCGGTGAACATGAGTGAACAGTAAGGCCCTGCGCCGAACATCGCTGGTGGAACAGGATTCCCAGCAGCACCCGGCGCCGAGGTGATGCCGACGCATGACACCACGGCACACCGCCCGCGAACGGCCGCCAGGCGGTGGCGCAAGCCCTCGGCGCCGGAGATGCCCCACACCGCGACCAGGAGGCCCCACCAGTGAAGCCGATCGCCATCGGGTACCTACGCGCCGACGTATCCGGCACCCGGCAGCAGTGGGACGAGACCCAGATTCGCAGTCTCGCGAAGCGACTCGGCTACGACCTGGCGAAAATCGTGGTGTTCACCGAGGCGACCGAGCACCCGGCCTACCGGCTGTGCGTGTGCGTGGCCCGTGTCGGCGCCGAGGCGGTGATCGTCCCCGGCGCCGAGCACTTCCTCGGGGACCGGATTCCGGCCGAGGTGGTCGCCGCGGCCGATGTCGTCACGGTGACGCCCGAAGCGACGTACGCGCGTTGGTCGACCGGTGAGCTACCGGGTGAGCTGGACAGTGATCTGGGCGCCCTCGACGCCGAGTTGCGCCGGGGAGGCGCGGGCATCATGAGCGAGGACACGGGACCGGCCTAGACGCCGAAATCCAGTGTGCCGACAGTGTGCCTATGGGTGCCGAATACGCATGGAAACGCGCGGACGCGGGTACACGGGAAACATCGCCTGAACTGGGCGGTATGCACGGTGACAAACGCCCCTGGATGGCCGCTGTTACTGTGGCGGTGTACGGCCAACTAGCGGGAGAAGCGTGTCATGTCGTCAGCCAGGTCGGGATCAGGTCCGGACTCGGGATATTTCCGTCGGCTGGGCCGCCGTCTCACCGCCGATATCGACGAGCTCGACGCCGAGGAACTGGCGGAGACCTCCGACGCCTCCGGTGCCCGGCGCGCCGCGGACTGTTGTCGCGGCGAGGAAGCCACCATTCTCGGCAGGCTCCGCAGTGTCGAGGCGTGTCCGAAGGCCGCGGGTGCGACCGTGCAGGCCGAATTCTTCGACGGCACCGACGCGATCACCCTGGTCTGGATCGGGCGCAGGCGCATCCCCGGGATCGAACCGGGCAGGCGCATTCTGGTCCGTGGCCGCGTGGGCGACCGCGACGGCCGCAAGGTGATCTTCAACCCCTACTACGAATTGCGCGGGAACAGCTGACGTATGCCCTCCAGCGACGACTACCGCGTGGCCGCGGACCCCGAATCGACCGTGGTGCTCCCCGTGGCCACCGCTGATCCGGTCGACCCGGACACCTACGCCGAGGTCGAGCAGGCCGAGCAGACCCTGCTCGAGCAGCTCGGCGGCTTCAGCGGCCTGATCTACTCCACCCTCCCGGTCCTGGTCTTCGTGCCGGTCAACACCCTCGCCGGGCTGACCGCCGCCCTCTGGGCCGCGCTGGGCGTCGCGGCGGCCGTGCTGATCTGGCGCCTGGTGCGCCATGATCCCGTCCAGCCCGCCATCTCCGGATTCCTCGGCGTCGGCGTCTGCGCCTTCATCGCCTACCGGATGGGGGAGGCCAAGGGCTTCTTCCTGTTCGGCATCTACACCAGCCTCGTCTACGCGGGACTGTTCGCGCTGTCGATCCTGATCCGCCGCCCGCTGGTCGGGGTGATCTGGGGCGCGCTCAACGGCCACGGCAGCGGCTGGCGCACCGACGCGCGCGTGCGCAAGCTCTACAACCTGGCCACCGTGGTCTGGGTGGTCGTCTTCGGCGCCCGCTACCTGGTGCAATCGCAGCTCTACGACACCGACCACACCACCTGGCTGGCCGTGGCCCGCATCGCGATGGGCTGGCCGTTGACCGCGGTGGCGCTGGTCGTCACCGTCTGGGCGGTGCGTCGAGCCGGACACCTCCCCGTCGACAAGTCCGGCGCCGGAACCGATTCCGCGCCAGCCCCGAAGTAACCGAATCGCCGCCGGAGGTGGGGGAGTACCCACCCTGGGGTACCTGGTTCCGGCCGGTCTCCCGGCGCACGATCAATGCGTAGGACATCACCGCACTGATCGTGAGAGGACCGGCGACCATGATGGCTTCCGAGCACCGACCGTCCGGCGCAGCCAAGAGCACCACCCCCGTGCTGTCGGAGAGCAAGCGTGTCGCCGCCGAACTCGACGCCCACATCGGCGCGGCCGCCCGCGGTGACCGCGAGGCCGTCGCCGAGATCGTGCGCCTGGTCCACCCGCTGGTGCGCCGCTACTGCTCGGCGCGGATGGGCGCCACCGGCCATCTCACCGTCACCGCCGACGACGTCACCCAGGAAGTGCTGATGGCCACCGTCACCGCCATCCCGCGCTACCGCGACCAGGGCAAGTCGTTCCTGGCCTTCGTCTACGGCATCGCCGCCAACAAGGTCTCCGACGCGTTCCGCCGCGGCAAGCACGTCGCCTACCCGATGGCCGACCTGCCCGACACCGCCAGCGGCGCGGCGGGTCCGGAGGAGTGGGCGATGGCCTTCGAGCGTCGCGCCGCCACCCACGAACTCATGAAGGTGCTGGCCCCCAACCACCGCGAGGTGCTGGTCATGCGGATCGTGCTCGGCTGGAGCGCCGCGCAGACCGCCGAGGCCATCGGCACCAGCCCCGGCGTGGTCCGGGTGATGCAGCACCGCGCGCTGAACAAGCTGCGCGCGGAGCTGAAGACCGCCTGAGTCAGGGACGGATGCCGTGCCCGGCCAGCGCCAGGCGCAGATCCTCCTCGGCCTCCACCGAGGTGACGAACAGCAGCTCGTCCTCGCCCTCGAACGGGTCGTCGGGCTGCGGCACGATGACCCGCCCACCGCGCAGGATCGTCACCAGCGCGGTATCGCGCGGCATGCTCAAGGTGCGCACCGGCTTCCCGGCCAGCTGGGTGTCGGCGGGCAGGGTGATCTCCACCAGGTTGGCCTGGCCCTGCCGCAGCGTCATCAACCGCACCAGATCACCCACCGACACCGCCTCCTCGACCAGCGAGGCCAGCAGCCGCGGCGTCGACACCGCGACGTCGACACCCCACGACTCGTCGAAGAGCCACTCGTTGCGCGGATCGTTGACCCGCGCCACCACCCGGCGCACCCCGAACTCGGTCTTGGCGAGCAGGCTGTGCACCAGGTTCGCCTTGTCGTCACCGGTGGCCGCGATGACCACCTCGTAGGTCTCGAGCCCGGCGTTCTCGAGCAGCGCGAGCTCGCAGGCGTCGGCGTGCACCCATTTCGCGTCCGGGATGGCGGCGGGGTCGATGTGGTCGAGCTGGCGTTCCAGCAGCATCACCCGATGCCCGCCGCGCAGCAGTTCCCTGGCGATCGAGCGTCCGACGGCGCCCGCTCCGGCGATGGCCACCTTCATGTTCAGTCCTCGCTCACGGGGGGCTTGGCGGCCAGCGCCACCATCTCGCCGACACTGCCGGAGATCGCCGCGACGTAGACCACGTCGTCGGCCTGCACGATCGTCTTCGCATCGGGCAGCACACCCTGGCCGAAGCGCAGCAGGAACGCCACCCGCACGCCGAGGTCGCGTTCCAGGTCGCGCACGGTGCGCCCGAACCACTCCTCGTGCAGGGTCAGCTGGGTGATCGCCACCGCGCCGGTGGGCTCGCGCCAGGTGGTGGTGGAGTTGTCGCCGATCAGGGTGCGCAGGAACCGGTCGGTGGTCCACGGCACGGTCGCGATGGTCGGGATGCCCAGGCGCTCGTAGACCTCGGCGCGCTTGGCGTCGTAGATCCGCGCGACCACGCGCTCCACACCGAACATCTCCCTGGCCACCCGGGCCGAGATGATGTTGGAGTTGTCGCCGGAGGACACCGCCGCGAACGCGTCGGCGCGCTCGATGCCCGCGCGGGTGAGCACATCCCGGTCGAAGCCGACCCCGATCACCTGCTGGCCGGGGAAGCCCTCACCGAGCCGCCGGAACGCACTGGGGTCACGGTCGATCACCGTCACCTCGTGCCCGACCCGGACCAGGGCGCGGGCCAGCGACGAGCCGACCCGTCCGCACCCCATGATCACTACGTACACCGCGCACCCTCGTTCCTGGCCACCGCACGTGGCACGTCCGGCAAGGACCGTACCCGCCGGTCCTTCCTTCGCCCATTTTCCCCTCGCCGCCCCCGCGCAAACCCCGCGCCACGCCACCGTCACGGCCGACGGCGTGGGCGCGAGGGGACCGATCAACTCCTCTATGCTGAGCCCGGTGTCCAAGTTGACGACGGCAGCCAAGCGTGTGCTGCTGGGCAGGCCGTTCCGCAGCGATTCGCTCGGTCATACGCTGTTGCCCAAGCGTATCGCTCTTCCGGTGTTCGCCTCCGACGCGATGTCGTCGGTGGCCTACGCGCCGGAGGAGATCTTCCTGGTGCTGTCGGCCGCGGGCATCTCGGCCTACGTCTACGCGCCGTGGGTGGGTCTGGCGGTGGCGCTGGTGATGGCCGTCGTGGTCGCCAGCTACCGCCAGAACGTGCACGCCTATCCGTCCGGTGGCGGTGACTACGAGGTCGCGACGAAGAACCTGGGCCCCAACGCGGGTCTCACCGTCGGCAGCGCGCTGCTGGTCGACTATGTGCTCACCGTGGCGGTGTCGATCTCCTCGGCCGCCTCCAACATCGGCTCGGCCATCCCGTTCGTCGCCACGCACAAGGTGCTGTTCGCGGTGGTCGCGATCGCGGTGCTCACCGCGATCAACCTGCGCGGTGTGCGCGAGTCCGGCAAGGCCTTCGCCATCCCCACCTACGCCTTCATCATCGGCATGGTCGTGATGCTGGGTTGGGGCCTGTTCCGGATCTTCGTCCTCGGTGACGACATCCACGCCGTGTCCGCCGGTTTCGGGCTAGAGGCCGAGGACGAGCACCTCTACGGCCTGGCCTTCGCCTTCCTGATCGCGCGCTCGTTCTCCTCCGGCTGTGCCGCGCTGACCGGTGTGGAGGCCATCAGCAACGGCGTGCCCGCCTTCCGCAAGCCCAAGTCGCGCAATGCCGCGACCACCCTGCTCATGCTGGGCACCATCGCGATCGTGCTGCTCATGGGCATCATCATCCTGGCCCAGAAGATCGGCATCGTCTACGCCCACGACACCGCGCACCTGGTCGGCGCCCCACCCGGCTACCACCAGAAGACGCTGATCGCGCAGCTGGCCGAGGCCGTCTTCCACGGGTTCCCGATCGGGTTCTTCTTCATCACCATCGTCACCGCGCTGATCCTGGTGCTCGCGGCCAATACCGCGTTCAACGGTTTCCCGGTGCTCGGCTCGATCCTGGCCCAGGACCGCTACCTGCCGCGTCAGCTGCACACGCGCGGTGACCGCCTCGCCTTCTCCAATGGCATCCTGTTCCTGGCGGGCGCGGCGATCGCGTTCGTGGTGCTCTTCGGCGCCGAGGTGACCAAGCTCATCCAGCTCTACATCGTCGGCGTGTTCGTCTCGTTCGTGCTGAGCCAGACCGGCATGCTGCGGCACTGGACGCGGCTGCTGCGCACCGAGACCGACCCGTCGGTCCGCGCGAAGATGAAGCGCTCCCGGGTGATCAACGCCATCGGCCTCACCGCCACCGGCGCCGTCTTGGTGATCGTGCTCATCACCAAGTTCTTCGCCGGTGCCTACATCGCGATCGCCACCATGGTCGCGATCTTCGTGGTGATGAAGCTGATCCGCCGCCACTATGACTCGGTCTCGCGCGAACTCGACGAATCCGACTGGGACGGCGTGCTGCCCAGCCGCACCCACTCCATCGTGCTGGTCTCCAAGCTGCACCTGCCCACCCGCCGCGCGCTGGCCTACGCCAGGGCCACCCGGCCCGACACGCTCGAGGCGATCACCGTCAACGTCGACGACGCCGACACCCGCAGGCTGGTGCGCGAGTGGGAGAACAGCGAGATCAACGTGCCGCTGAAGGTGATCGAGTCGCCGTATCGCGAGATCACCAAGCCGGTGCTGGAATACGTGAAGCGGGTGCGCAAGGACGCGCCCCGCGATGTGGTCACCGTGTTCATCCCCGAGTACGTGGTGGGCCACTGGTGGGAGCAGGTGCTGCACAACCAGTCGGCGCTGCGCCTGAAGGGCAGGCTGCTGTTCGAGCCCGGCGTGATGGTGACGAGCGTGCCCTGGCAGCTCAGCTCCTCCACCCGGGCCAAGCAGGCCGCCGAGGGCAACGCGCCGGGCTCGGTGCGGCGTGGATTCGAAGAACCGGGTCGTCGCGGATGAGCCGCGCGCGGATCGAGACAGTGAGCAGGTATCCCTCGTGAGTGACTGGCGCGGACAGGAATTCGAGATCCGGCTGGGCCCGCCCGGCCACGGCGGATTCTGTGTCGGACGGCACGAGGGCCGGGTGGTGTTCGTGCGCCACGGTCTGCCCGACGAACTCGTCCGGGCCAGGGTGACCGAGGACCGCGGCGGCTCGTTCTGCCGCGCCGACGCGATCGAGATCATCGAGGCGTCCCCCGATCGTGTCCCCGCCACCTGTCCGGTCTCCGGCCCCGGCGGCGCGGGCTGCTGCGATTTCTCCTTCGCCACCCCGGCCGCTCAGCGCGCGCTCAAGACCACGGTCGTGGCCGAGCAACTGCGCAGGCTGGCCGGAATCGAACCCGAGTTCGCGGTGGAGCCGATCGCGGGGGACGACCCCGAGGTGACCGGCGGCTGGCGCACCCGCGTGCGGCTGGTCGTCGACGACGCGGGCCGCGCGGGCGTACACCGCTACCGCAGCACCGCCGTCCTGCCCGACCTGCGCTGCCCACAACCGGTGCCGGGCGCTCTCGACGGCGTCGCCGAGCGCCGCTGGACTCCGGGCAGCGACCTGGTCGTCGCCGTCGACGGTGACGGCGTGCGCCACATCGTGGAGCTGGCCGCCGCCGATGACACCACCCGCCCCGGCGGCCGCCCCGCCACCCCGCGCGGCGCGACCCGAGGCCGCGGGCAGCACCCGGCCCGCCGCCGCCGATCCGGCGCCCCCGACCGCGACGAGCACGGCGCGATCCGCGACCGCGCGGCCGCCCGCAAGTCCGCCACCAACGCCCCGCGTGAGGAATGGGTGCTCTCCGGCACCGGCCGCGCGGTGGAATACGTGGGCGGCCGACGCTGGGAACTCGCCGCCACCGGCTTCTGGCAGGCGCATCACCGTGCCGCGCGCTGCTATTCCGACCTCGTCGCCGAGTGGTCGGGCCTGACCCCCGGCGGTTCGGGCTGGGACCTCTACGCCGGTGTCGGGGTCTTCGCCGCGCGCCTGGCCGAGCAGACCGGACAGACCGGCGCGGTCGCCGCGGTCGAATCCGCCCGGGGCGCCGTCGCCGACGGGACCGCCGCCCTGCGCGATCTGCCCTGGCTGGACCTGCGCGCCGACCGCGTCGAACGCTGGGCTCGCTCCGCCTCCGGCACCCCCGATGTCGTCGTCCTCGACCCGCCGCGCGCGGGCGCGGGCAAGGACGTGGTCGCCGCCGTCACCGACGCCGACCCCCGCCGCATCATCCACATCGGCTGCGACCCGGCCTCCTTCGCCCGCGATCTCGGCCTGTACCTGGACGCGGGCTACCACCTGGCCGACCTGCGCGCTTTCGACGCGTTCCCCGGCACCCACCACGTCGAATGCGTGGCCCTGCTCGACCGCTGATCAGTCCAGCGCCCAGGTCACCCGCACCGTCGCGCTCACCTCGGTCTCGCCGGGTACCACCGGGACGGGGGAGCTGCTGCGCGCCATGAGCATCGGCGCCGCGTCCATCTCGCCACTGATGTCGAAGGCGCGCGGGGTGGGGGAGCCGGTGTCCTCGGTGATCTGCACGACCCCGCCGAGTCGCGTGCCCGCCCTGGCCGCGTACTGCTCGGCCTTGGTCTTCGCCTCGTCGAAGGCGGCATCGCGCGCCTGGGCGAGCAGCGGCTCCGGATCGGCGATGGTCCTGCTCAGCCCGCCGAGCCGGACATCGTCGCCGCCCGCCGTCACCGCGGCGGCCACCGCCCGCGCGGGCTCGGTGCTCTCGCGCAGCGCCACACTCAGCCCGGTGGTGGCCAGATAGCCGGTGATCTCGGTGCGCCCGTTGTCGGTGTAGACGGTCTCGGTGCGCACACTCAACCCGCTCGTGGCCATGTCCGCGTCGCTCACCCCCGCCGCGCGCAGCGCCGCGACCACCGCGTTCACGCGCTCACCCGCACGGTCGTAGGCGGCCGCGACCGTCGCGGCCCGCGACTCCACCGACAATGTCACCCGGATCAGATCCGGGACCGCGCGCACCGTGCCGCGCCCGAACATGGTGATACTCGCCTGCCAGGATTCCTTGCCCACGCGCTGCTCCCGTCGGTCGAAACGATCCTGTGCTGCCCAACGTCTCGCGCTCGCCGCGGGTTCCACCGCACGGGCTCAGTAGTTGCTCGCGTTGCCCGACAACGTCCGCAGCGCGGCGTCCATCTGCGCGTAGGCGCTGGCCGCGAGCCGCTGCAACAGTGCCAGTTTGAGCTGCGGATGCTCGGCGGCCAGCGCGTCGAAGGCGGCCGGGCTCAGCACCGCCACCCGCACCGTGGTCTCGGTGACGACATCGTTGACGAACGGCTCCCCGAGCAGCAGCGGGATCTCCCCGAACGACATCCCCGCCGACAGCGTCACCAGCCGGTGCGCCCGCCCGTCGGTACCCGCGAAGGTCATCCGCACCCGTCCGTCCAGGATCAGATACAACCCCGACCGCGCGTCACCGCGTTCGGCGACCACCTCGCCGCGTGCCAGCGTGCGGCACTGGAAGTCGGGGACGAGCCGGTCCCGGTCGTCCTCGTCGAGTCCGGCCAGGAGCGGATGCTCCGCGAGGGTGAGCGAGCGGCGCACCGGCGCCCCGGCGGGCCGGTGCCGGTCCAGCACGATGTCCTCGCACCATTCGGTCGCGGTGTCACGGTCGATGAACACCCGCCCGCGCGGGTCCTTGGGATCGAGGCTCGACACCTCGTGCCCGAGCTTGGCCTCGGGGTCGACCAACGCCACCCGGGTGTCCCCGCGCACCAGCGCGGCCTGCAAGCTCTCCAGCATCTCGCGCGCCACGTCGCTCACCTCGCCGACCCGACGCAGGTCGATCACCACCGCGTCGAGCGTGCCGATCTTGCCCTCGATGGCCCGCACGGCCCGTTCCGCACCGGAGAACAGCAGGTCACCATGCAGTTCGTAGACCCGGGCCCGCTCGCCGTGCGCGTCGAGCACCCGGGTGTCGGCAGGGCTGCGCCGCAGTCGCGAGGGCACCTGCGCCACCGAATAGTCGGCGCGGATCGCGGTGCGCGCCGAGCGGGTCACATGGCAGAAGTGCAGTTCCAGCCGACGCGACAGCTCCCGACAGGCGGCCACCCCGCGCACGCTGTTGCCGTGCGCGTCCAGCCGCGGCGAGTACACCGAGATCCCCAGCTGCCCCGGCAGCACCGCGATGATCCCGCCGCCGACCCCGCTCTTGGCGGGCAGCCCCACCGTGGTCACCCAGTCACCGGCCGCGTTGTACATGCCGCAGGTGGTCATCACGCTGAGCACCCGCTCGGTCATCGGCGCCGACAGCGCCCGCTCCCTGGTCCTCGGGTTCACCCCGTTGTCGGCCAGCGTCGCCGCCATCACCGCCAGGTCCTCGCAGGTCACCTCCAGCGAGCACTGCCGGAAGTACCGGTCGACCGCGTCGTCGGGGTCCACGTCGAGGATGCCGACCGAGCGCAGCATGTACCCGATCGCTCGATTGCGATACCCCGTGCGCGCCTCCGACTCGTACACCGCCGGGTCCATCCGCAGTTCCCGCCCGGCGAAGCGGGAGTAGCAGCGCCGCACCCGCTCGAACTTCTCCTGCGCGTCGCGCCCGTGGATCAGCGAGGCCGCCGTGATCGCCCCGGAATTGATCATCGGATTGCTCGGCCGCTGTGTATCGGGCTCCAGGCTGATCTCGTTGAACGGCTCACCCGAGGGCTCGACGTCGATGTGCGCGGCGACCCCGTCGATACCGTTGTCGGCCAGCGCCAAGGCGTAGGTGAACGGCTTGGAGATCGACTGGATGGTGAACCCGGTCCCGGTCTCGCCCACCCGGTAGACCAGCCCGTCAGCGGTGGCCAGACACAACCCGAACCCGTCGGGGTCGACCGCGGCCAGCTCGGGAATGTAGTCGGCCGGTGCGCCCGAGGTGTCGGCCCGGCAGGCCGCGTAGACCTCGTCGAGCATCCCCGCCACCACACCCGGGTCGATCGTGCGCGCAACACCGTCCGGTTCGGCCACAGCGTCACTGTAGGTGGCCCCGCGCGTGCCGGACGGCGGGACGCGCGGGAGACTGTCCTCACAGCGCGCCGGGCCGCCGCGGAGAGCCGTCGTCTCCGTCCGCGCGCAGTTCAGCGGCACGACCGGGCGGGACGAGCGAGACCGGGACCACGGAAAACGGCGGCAACGGAAGGGCCCGCGAGCCGGAGCGGCTCGCGTGGACAAATACACTGGGCGCATCAGAGGTGTTGTCCGGAGGGAGCGAGTTCAGGTGGGAGTGCTGTCGCGGGTGGATTCACCCGAAGATCTGCGCCGGCTGAGCGTGCCGCAACTGCGCGAACTGGCGGAGGAGATCCGCGAGTTCCTGGTGCGGAAGGTCGCCGCTACCGGAGGACACCTCGGCCCCAACCTAGGGGTCGTCGAGCTGACCATCGCGCTACATCGTGTCTTCGATTCCCCGGCCGACCCGTTGATCTTCGACACCGGCCACCAGGCCTACGTCCACAAGATCCTCACCGGCCGCAAGGACCGCTTCGACTCGCTGCGCACGCGCGACGGCCTGTCCGGCTACCCGAGCCGCGCCGAGAGCGAGCACGACTGGGTCGAGTCCTCGCACGCCTCGGCCGCCCTGTCCTACGCCGACGGCCTGGCCAAGGCCTTCTCGCTCACCGACCAGGACCGCACCGTCGTCGCGGTCGTCGGTGACGGCGCGCTCACCGGCGGCATGTGCTGGGAGGCGCTCAACAACATCGCCGGTGCTCCCGACCGTCCGGTGGTGGTCGTGGTCAACGACAACGGCCGCTCCTACGCGCCCACCATCGGCGGCCTGGCCGACCGGCTCACCGCCCTGCGCACCCAGCCCGCCTACGAGCACGCCCTCGACACCGGCAAACGCATCCTCAAGAGCATTCCCGCCGTGGGGGATTCGGCCTATTCGATGGTCCACGCGCTCAAGGCCGGGATCAAGGACGCGGTGAGCCCGCAGGAACTGTTCGGCGACCTGGGCATGAAGTACGTCGGCCCGGTCGACGGCCACGATCTCGTCGCGCTCGAGGCGGCCATGCGCCGCGCCAAGGACTTCGGCGGCCCCGTCGTCGTGCACGTGGTCACCCGCAAGGGCAACGGCTACGAGCACGCCGAGAACCACGTCGCCGACCAGATGCACGCCTGCGACCCGATCGACCCGCTCACCGGCCGCCCGCTGGCGGGCAAGAAGGCCAAGGGCTGGACCGCGGTGTTCTCCGAGGAACTCGTCGAGCACGCCGCGCGCCGCGACGACATCGTCGCCATCACCGCCGCCATGCCCGGCCCCACCGGCCTGGCCGCCTTCGGCGAACGCTTCCCCGCGCGCATGTTCGATGTCGGCATCGCTGAACAGCACGCGATGACCTCCGCCGCGGGCCTGGCCCTGGGTGGCATGCACCCGGTCGTCGCGATCTACTCGACCTTCCTCAACCGTGCCTTCGACCAACTGCTCATGGATGTGGCCCTGCTGAAGCAGCCGGTCACGGTCGTGCTGGACCGCGCGGGCGTCACCGGCCCCGACGGCGCCAGCCACAACGGCATGTGGGACTTCTCCCTGCTCGGCATCGTCCCCGGCATCCGCGTCGCCGCCCCCCGCGACGGCGCCACCCTGCGCGAGGAACTCGCCGAAGCGCTCGCCGTCACCGACGGTCCCACTGTGCTGCGTTTCCCGAAGGGCAGCGTCGCCGGGGACATCACCGCCGTCGAACGCCTCGACGGTGTCGACGTGCTGCGCTCGGCCGTCCCCGGCGGTGGGTCCGCGCAGTCCCAGCACGGTGACGTCCTGCTCGTCGCCGTCGGCCCGTTCGCCGAGACGGCCATGGCGGTCGCCGAACTGCTGGCGCCGCAGGACATCTCGGTCACCGTGGTCGACCCGCGCTGGGTCCTGCCGGTCTCCGACACCCTGGTCAAGCTCGCCGAGAACTACCGTCTCGTCGTCACCGTCGAGGACGGCGGCCTGCACGGCGGCATCGGCTCGACCATCTCGGCCCGCCTGCGCGAGGCCGGTCTGGACGTGCCCACCCGCAATCTCGGTGTGCCGCAACAGTTCCTGGACCACGCCTCCCGCACCGAGATCCTCGAGGAACTCGGCCTCACCGCCGAGACCATCGCCCAGCGGGTCGGCGGCTGGCTCCGGTAACCCTGCCGTCCCGAGGGATGGGCCTAGCCGAGGGGACGCCGGGCCACCACCGCGAAGTTCAGCGGGATCCGTGGCTTGCCCTCCGGCAGGGTCCAGCCCTGCGGGCAGGGGACCAGTTCGTCGAACGGGCGCCAGTCCATGTAGGGCAATTCCGCCAGCGCCTCGATCGCCAGCCCGGCGCCAACCAGCGCCCCGACGACCTCCCCCAGGTCGTGGCGCCACTCATGGTTCGTGGTGTGGGTGATGGTCCCCGACGAATCCTCGGTGTAGGTCCCCGAATCCGAATACGTGCGCACCCCGCCACCGGCCAGGTAGTCGTCGGTGACCTCCCACGGAGTGAAATCCAGCGCACCCAGGATCGGATGGTCATCGCGCACGAGGAACACCCCGCCCGGCGCGAGCAGGTCGTGAATCGAGCGCGCCCACATCGTCAGCTCGGGCAGCCACACGATCGTGCCCGCACTCGTCACCACCACATCGAAGTGCCGCTCGATCACCGAGGACGCGAACCGCGCGTCCCCCTCCACCCAGCCGATGTCGCGCCCGTCGGCCGCCGCGATCCGCGCCGCGTGCCGCAGCGAATTCGGCGAAAGATCCAGCCCGTGCACCTCGACCGCCCCCAACCGGGCCCACGACACGGTGTCGGTCCCGATATGACACTGCAGATGCAGCAGCGACCGTCCGGCGATCCCGCCCGCAGGTAGGTGCGGCGTCAGCACCGCCAGGTCATTGCGCACCACCGACGATATGGCCCTCGGGTCACCCAGGAAGGCGTCCACGTCGTACATCCGCGACCGCGCGTGCACCTCGGCCCGGTCGTCCCAGTTCGCGCGATTGGCGGCGATCGCCTCGACTTCGGACACAGCGAATCTCCTTCGACGGCAACACGGCGAGCCCCACGCTAGTTCCGGGCCGCTCCAGCGTCGACGGATTTTCCCCGCCCTCAGCGATCCGGCCGATCCCGCCCGAGCGGCGGCGGGACCAGCCGCCTGCTACCGGTACGACGGCTCGTTGTCCTCGCGATAGATCGCGATGGCCGACTTCATCACCCGCACCAGCGCCTGCCGCACCTGCGCGGTATCGGCGGGCCGCGCCTCGACCATCGATCCCCGCTCGGTCACCAGGTAGCGGCCATCCGGGAAATCCATCACGTGGAAGCCCTGGCCCGGTTCCGGCCGATTGTCCACCGCCGCACCCGGATACCCGGCCACATACACCAGCGTCGAGCGCGGCCGCCCGAAGAACGCGTCGGCCTTCTGCCGCGGAGTGCGCCGATCCGCCGCCCACGGGTCGTACGGCGTCTCCTCGTCCAACTCGTCGGTGTTCATCGTGAACACGTCCCCTGAGCCCGCCGCCGCCCGCGGCAACCGCGCCATCAGCTTCTCCGGCACCGCCGCGGTCTCGAGCAAAGTCATCCGGATGTCACCACCGTCGCGATCCACCGGCACCCGCTGCTGTTCGACCAGCACCGCCGACTGCTCGTGCACCGCCGCGAACGACCGCAGCTTCTCCCGGTCGCCGTACCCGGCCAGCTCGAAACGCGCCTCCGGCGCCAACAGGATCCGCAACGCGGTCTCCATCGACGCGTCCCACAGCGGCAAGATCCGCTGCGCCTCCTGCTGCCACTGCCGGTCGTAATCGTCGACCGTTTCCGCCTCGGTGTAAGTCTGCAACGGGTACGGCAGCACATCGCGCTGCACCGACCGCATCAGCACCGTGAACCCCAGCGGGCTGAACTGCCACTGCCCGCTCATTCGCCGATCACCGGCGGCACCGTCCTCGCCCGCTGGTCCTCCGACAGCCCGGTCAATTCCTCACCGTGCTGCTGGTTGATCAGGTAGTCCTTGGTACCGACCTCATTGTCGTCGTCGCCCTTGCCACGCGCGCCGCCCGCACCCATACCGCCCATGCCCGCCATCCCGTTGCGGCCCGCGCTCCCGGCACTCGTGCCCGCACCGGCCCCGTTCGGCTTGCCGGTGCCACCGGGCGACCCCGGCTGCGTCGCACCCGGCGTGCCACCGCCCGGCGTCCCGCCGCCGGGCGACCCACCGGTGGGCAGTCCGCTGGTCCCCGCGGGTTGCGTGCCCGCGGGCGTGGTCCCCGGCGTGGTGGGCGTCGTCGGAGTGGTCGGCGTCTCCGGCGTGGTGGTGGCCGGAATCGTGCTCGACGGCGAGGTGTCGTCGTCGTTGTCGTCCCCGTCGTCGGCCGGGTCTTCGGTGGTGGGCTGCTCGGTCGACGGCTGCTGCGTGGTGGGTTGCTGCGTCGTCGGCTGCTGGGTGGTCGGCTTGTTCGTCGACCCCTCCGGCTTCGTCCCTCCACCCGGCGTGTCGGTGTCCTTGTTGACCGGGTTGTACGGCTGCGGCACCTTCGGCACCTGCGTATCGGCCTCCCCGACCGCCTTGTAGAACACCCCCCGAACCACTTCCGCCCCTTCGGCTTTCGCGGTCTCCTCGTTGTGGCTGTCCATCTTCCAGGTGGGACCGGGAACGTAGCTCAGGACCTTGCTCGTCGTGGAACTCTCGTGCGGCTGCACCCGATCCTTGGTGACCTGTGCCGCCGACTTCACCAGCTTCACCTTCTCGGCGACCATCTGCGCCGAGGTCAGCAGACTCCCGGACTTCTCCACGTACTGCGAGATCCCCTCACCCGCGCTGGCCGCCGCGTTCCCGCTCCACTTCTCCGCAATCGCCTTGCTGATCTCCGCGTCGTAGGTCTTGAACCCGGTCTCGAGCTGATTGCGCAGCGACTCCCACCGCGTATGCAAGGTGGTGATGTCCGCGACGTTCATCGCCTGCACGCGCTCGTAGAGGTCCGACATGGTGCTCGGCTCTTCGTAATCGGTCACCTGCGAGCCCTGATACTCCCCGTCGAACCCGTTCTTCAAGTCCGCCAGCCGATTCCGCGCGATCGTCGCATCCGGACTCTCATCGGTCGACCGCTCCGGTTTCGTTCCGTTCGCATACGACGACAAGCCCGCGTAGGCGCCGCCGACCACCGCGGCGGCGGCGAGAATTGCGGGAAGAGCCATCACTTACCCCCGTTGTCGAGATCATCGGCCTTGTTGTTCGTCGCCGCGGTTCGCGCGAGCTGCTGGTCTTCGTACTTCTTCACCGAGATCTCGATGGTGTCGCGGATCAACTCGAGCACCTCGATATGCTCCTTGAACGCGGTATCGAAATCCCGTTCCCCACCAACAGCTTTCATGCCCAGCATCTTGGCGAGTTGATCGGAGCAGTTGAAGCGGCCGAGGCCGGTTACCTTCGACAGGTCTTGAAGCGAATTCTTCAACTGGCTGAACAGGTCGATTTGCTTGTTGCTCGCGTCTCGACAAGCCTTGGCCACCGAAGGGTCCAGATAGAGGCGGCCAGCTTTTGCCTCTTCATTCAGATACTGCCAACGGGACTTCTCATCATCTGCTGCCACGGGACCCCCCAACGATCGTTTCAGGTTATTTCGGGAACAACGGAACCAGCGCCTCGGCGATCGGTTCGAGCCGTTCACACGGGGGCACCAACTTTGCCTTGGTGCCGGTGTTGAGCAACGCCATCTGGACGAACCCGGTACTGGTCGAAAAGGCGATCGTGCAATCTTCGTTTGCGTCGTAGTTGCTGCCCCGGTACTGGACGCCTTCGCGGCCAGCAATAACAACGTCCTTGAACTCGATGTTTTCGGGCTTCGCCTTGATCTCGTCGATCGTGTGGATAGTCGAGTGGACGCCGACACCGTAGCTGGACGGGTAGCCCACGTCATCCCAGCGGCAGATCTTCCACCCGGGTTCCTCGGCCCCGAGGATGCCAGACCGCTTCGACGCCACGTCCAACCCCAGCCCGGTCATCGTCGACTCCGGAATCTCGGAACACGGATCCCACAACGCCGCCGTAGCCGCCGCCACATCCGTAGTCGAACTCGGCTGAGCATTCCCCTCCTCGGTCGTCGAGCACCCCGCCACCGCGAGCACCCCACACACCACCGAAGCCACCACCACAGACCGTCGCCGCACGAACATCCTCCGTCTCCCCGTTCCACCGGCCCAGACCCCACGGCCCCAGCCCCGAGCCACCCGAGCGCTCCCCGCACCCGACCGCCACAGATTCCGCCCACCTTACGACATCTCACCCACCCCTGGCCGCCCTCCCCGGTAGGCCGCCGAACCGGCCTCGGGCGCTCCGTCCGAAGCGATTCGTCAACCGTCCTCCTCGCCGATCCGAGATCCTGACCCCACCGGTCCGGTCAACGAGGACATTCGCTTCTGCATAGCCCCGTTGTCTTCATCGAAACCCTTAGACGCACCGAATCACCCCTTGGTTCCGTCGAATTCACGACAGCGTCACACCCCACAACTTCCGCTAGGCTCGACGCTCGGCACTTCGTGCCGCAGCTCATCGACCAGCAGCCTTCAGCTGGTCGGCCAGAACGAACACCGCAGGTCGGGGGAGTGAGTGGCACCTGTCGACCGAGGGTGGCAGCACATGGATTCACCAGGGGGACCACGATGACAAGCGCAGGCGGTGCCGGGGAAATCAACATCTCCCCCGACCAGATCAAAACTCACGCCGCCAACGTCGCTTCGGCCGGTTCGGGCCTGACCGAGGCCTTGGAAGCCGCACAAGCTGTCTCCGCACCGTCTGACGCGTTCGGCAAGATCTGCGCCTTCCTCGGCCCCCTGTTCGTCGACTCCGTCGAAACCGACGGCATCGACGCCATTCAGGCCGCGATCGATTCCTTCACCACCACCAGCACCAACCTGTCCACCGTGGTCGACTCGTTCACCACCCGCGACACCACCAACGCCGCAGCCCTCAAGTCGCAGGAATCCGGACTGTAATGGCCGCCAACCCGCTGATCGCGGCCAAGGAAGACTCCACCACCGCCTATAGCGGTATCAGCTGCATCGAAACCGTGACCGGTGTCTCCGACGCCATCTCCTCGGGTTCCTGGATCGAGGCAGGCCTGGGAGTCCTCGGCGGCGCCGCGGACCTGTTCTCGCTGGCTGTCGACCCCCTGGGCACTTTGGCTTCCTACGGTGTCGGCTGGCTCATCGAACACTGCGAACCCCTGCAGAAGGCATTGAACTGGATCGCTGGTGATCCCGACCAGATCGAGGCCTACGCCAAAACCTGGGACAACGTCGCCACCCGCATCACCGAAGTAGCCAACACCCAGAAATCCGCCGTCGAGAAAGACGTCGCCGACTGGACCGGCCAAGCCGCGACCGCCTACAAGACCCACGCTAGCGACACCACCAACCTGCTCTCGGCCGCCTCGGGCGCGGCCACCACAGCGGCATCAGCGATCCGCTTGGCCGGCGGTGTCGTGGCCGCGGTCCGCCAAACCGTGCGTGACCTGGTCTCCCAAACCGTGGCCCGCCTGGCGGTCTGGGCGGCCGAGGCAGTGTTCTCCCTCGGCCTGGCCACCCCGGTGATCGCGGTCCAGGCGACCGCCTACATCGCCAAGACCACGGCGATGATCTCGAAACTGTTCTCGAAACTGGCCAAGACGATGTCGAAGCTGATGCCGCTGCTGAAGAAGCTCAAGTCAGCCTTCGGCGACATCGCCAAGGCCTTCAAGAAGACCAAGACCGGCGGCAAGAACGCCGACACCACGCCCGCGTCGACCAAACCGAAAGGCAAAGGTGGCGACAGCGATTCCCCCGATACCACTCCCGCCGGAACCAAAGGCGACGACACCAGCCCGGCCTCGACACCGGACACCCCCAACACCCCACGCGATCCCAGCGACACCAATTCCGGCGCCCCGAACCAGGCACGCAAGGGCGATTCTCCCGACACCCAGGACGCCAAAGGCACCTGTGGCCGCATCGAACCGGTCGATATGGCCACCGGGGAATACTTCGTCCCGATCGTCGATCTGGAACTACCCGGCGTCCTGCCGGTCGTGCTGTGGCGGCGTCACCGCTCCAACTATCGCTACGGGCGCTGGTTCGGCCCGTCCTGGTCGACCTTCCTGGACATGCGACTCATCGTCGACCACGCCGGGGTCACCTTCATCGGTGAAGACGGCATGCTGCTGTCCTACCCCCACACCGCCCCCGGCCTCGAGGTCGTGCCACAACACGGTGATCATCCCTGGCCACTGACTCTCACCGACCACGGCTACCGCATCCACGACCCCGAACGCGAAATCACCTGGCATTTCGCCGCATTGGACCCCGAGTCCGAAGCCCTCGGCGACTACCCGATCGCCGGCATCTCCGACCGCCACGACAACTGGATCCGCCACCACTACCACCCCAACCGCCACCCCAGCCACCTCACCTCTTCCGGTGGCTACAACGTCACCTTCACCACCGCCGAAGACCGTGTCACCACCATCACCGTCGACGGCACCGACGAACACGGCGACCTTGTCTCCACCCTGCTGCGTGAATTCGCCTACCAGGCAGGCGATCTCGTCGCCGTCACCAACAGCGTCGGCGGTACGACCCACTACACCTACGACCGCGCCCACCGCATGCTCACCTGGCGCGACCCCGACAACACCCACTTCGCCAACACCTACGACGAACTCGGCCGGATCGTCCGCCAAGAAGGCACCGACGGCATCCTCAACGCCACCGTCTCCTACGAAACCCTGCCCAACAACTGGGGCACCCGCACCCACGTCACCAACTCCGTCGGCGCGTCCTGGACCTACGAATTCGACTCCCAGAAACGCCTACTCGTCGAAACCGACCCCTACGGCGCGGCCACCCGCACCGACTACGCCGACCCGGTCAACCGCCAACCCCACCGCATCATCGCCCCCGACCTGGCCACCACCGTCTACGTCCGCAACACCGACGACAACCTCGTCCGCCTCCAACGCCCCGACAACCACTCGATCACCATCGACTACCACTCGCGCAACCGCCCTGCAGCGATCACCAACGCCGACGGCACCGTCACCCGATACGAATACGACGACGCCGGAAACGTCGCCACGATCACCGACCCCGACGGAGTCGCGCTACACCAGACCTACCACGCGAACGGTGCGGTCGAGAGCAGAACCGAAGCCGGTGGCACAACAACGATCGAGGTCGACCCAGCTGGTGAACCGATCCGCGTGACAGACCCACACGGCGCCACCTCCACGATCACGCGCGATCATTTCGGCAGACCGATCGCTATCACCGATCCGCTGGGAAATGTCACTCGATACACATGGTCAGCAGAAGGAAACCCGCTCACCCGCCTCGACCCCGACGGGTATGAAGAGCACTGGACTTGGAACAGCAGCGGCAAACTGCTCGAACATTCAGACCGCGTCGCCAACTGTAATCGCTACACCTACGGCCCATTCGGCCTCCTACAAACCCACACCGCACCCGATGCCGCCGTCACAGGCTACATTTGGGACACCGAACAGCAGCTGATCTCGATCACGAACCCGCTCGGACAGTCCTGGTCGTATTTGTACGACATGGTCGGTCGAGTGTCATCGGAAATCGACTACAACGGATCGACCACCGAATACCGTCACACCACCACCGGGCTCGTCGCGATGGTAACACCAGCGACCGGGATACCGCGCCATCATACTTACAACGAACTCGGCCAATTAATCGGCATCCGCGCAGAAACCAGCGAATACGCTACCTTTGCGTACTCGCCTGCGGGACATCTCATTACAGCGACCAGCGCTAGCAAATCAACTAACACCAACCACACCGTCCGATATACCCGCACCCCCGCCGGTCGACTCGTCCGTCACCAACTCGACGACCTTCCACCTACCACCTACAGCTACGACCAACACGGACGCAGCATCAGCCGCAGCAATCCGAGCGGTAAGATCACCGAGTGGTCCTATGGCGCCGGGAGCCGTATCACTGCCCTCACCATCAATGACCACCCGATCGAATTTGAATATGACTCACTCAGCCGGCACATCGGCTGGAAAGTCGGAGCCTTCGAACACGGTCAGCACTACGATTCGGTCGGACAGATCGGGACACGCACCCTCGCACTCCGCGGCGCAGGCATACAGCATCTTCGCCATGACGAATACACGCGACGTCCAGATGGCTACGTTATCGAGCATCGCACACGCTGGAGTAACAACCGAACGGTCACTCGCGCATACGATCTCGACCCGGTCGGACGAGTTTACGCGGTCACCGCAGGGAACAACGTAACTCAGCAGTACGGCTACGACAAACTCGGCAACATAAGGTCAGCCTCTAACGAGCAGATCATCAATGTCAGCGAATTACCGAAAAGCAATCTTGCCGAACGCCTGGAATACAACGGCAACTTGCTGACTCGGCGTGGTCGCACACTGTATCACTACGATGATGCCGGACGTCTCATCAGGAAAGAAATACGCCGGATATCACGAAAACCAATCCAGTGGCATTATCGCTACAACGCATTTGATCAACTCTCCGACGTATTCACGCCGGACCGTCAATGGTGGCAATATTCCTACGATGCACACGGAAGACGAGTATCAAAGAAACTCCTGTCCGGAGACCAATCACTGATCGAATGCCACAACTACGTCTGGGATCACACCTAGCTGATCGAGCACGAATCCCGGAATTCGGTGACTTCGTGGGACTACAGCCCTGGAAGCTATCGGCCAATAGCTCAAACGATCATCGATGCTTCCGGCCGCAACGAGCACGCAACATATGCGATCGCTACCGATTTGGTCGGCACACCCACCGAAATTCTCGATATTGAGAATGGAACCATCGCCGTGGCTGCAGAAGCCGACCTATGGGGAAAATCTAAGGCGCCGAATGCAAGTGGGGATATCCTCAGATTCCCAGGCCAACAATATGACGCAGAGAGCGGGCTACACTACAACTACAAGCGTTACTACGATCCCGAAACCGGTCGATATACAACTAACGATCCACTTGGCCTCGGCCCATCCCTCAACCCCAACATATACCCACACAATCCCACAATGTGGATCGACCCTTTGGGTCTCACTTCAACGCCGAGCTGTGGAGGTAGCAACGCAAATGCCCCTATTACCACCCCACAACAACATGCGGTGCCTCAGACACAACCGACCACGCCAAGTTCCGCACCATACAACATTCCGGTTGATCAGAACGGCATACCGGTCGGTGGACACACCTCGGGCACCAGCAGGCCGCCCACGATGGGCGCGACCCCTAATTCTGTTTACACACGGACAGGTTCGAACGGCGTCCCTGTCCAAAATACAATCTATAATGGAGATGGAAACGCGGTCGGGCATTTCGACTTCAAGACGCACCCCGGAACATCGGGCCCGCACGGTCATGTATTCACCACCCCCGGAACGATTGAAGGGCACGGCGCGGGTGCCGCTCACATACCTGCCTCCAATCTGCCTCCAGGGTGGGATATACACTAGAAGAACACATATAGACTCCACGGGAGGGTGTTAATGAAGCTGGAACCAGAGAGTGTTGATGCATTTCTTTCGAGGTTCTTCTTCTTTGAAGATGGCTCGATCGTTGGAGTCAGTTTAGAACTTCAACCTGCGACGGAAGTGCGCGTCATCATTACCATCGACGCGATGGAGTCTTCGAGGACTGCCATTGCTGATTCCGTGAGTGCCACCGGAGATATCGTATGGCGTAAGGTCAGAATGACGATAGAAGGTGTATCGGCGTATCGGTTTCTAGCCAGCGAAAGGTTCACCTACAATACCCTTTCCGACGGCATACAACTCGCTGTAGGTCCGAATGAATGCGTATTGGATCTCAACCCCGCGATCGGTGACGATTGGTCGCCCACCACACCAGGGTCGGGCTCCTGGTCCGCTCAGCAAGTGTTTTCCGCGATCGACAGCGATGGGATCAATGGCGAGTGCACACGCCAGTTCGTCGTCGGGAAGAGTATCTCAATCGAGGTGTCGTCAATATAATCCCTCCACGTGCACGCCGACCAGTCGCATCATTGTCGCCTTGTTCCGCACAACACCGACTCGATCTCTATAGGCGCATCGAACGTCGGCTCGGTTACCCCGGATCGAAGGTCGGCCACCTTGGAGCTCTTAACAGGATCTGTCGG
>NZ_JAQQFV010000007.1 GCF_029675105.1 Nocardia anocheti
TTACTCACTTCGAGACAGAACCTAGCCCCGGGTCTACGACGAACTCGAACAACGACGGATCACCGGCCATATCCCACGTCGCGGCACCCGCGACAAGGTGACCGCCGGCCGCTGGATCGTCGAGCAGACACTGGCGTTGCTGCACCAATACCGGCGCTTGGCAGTCCGTTGGGAACGCCGTACCGACATCCATCAGGGATTCCTCGACCTCGCTGCTGCGCTCATCTGCTGGCGACGAATCAGCAACCGAACCCGTTAGGTGCTCTTGGTGGGCACTGATGTTCCAGTGTGCTGCAGAAACTGTGATTCACACTTCATCGGGATAGTGGTCGATCCGTAATTGACTTTTGCAGGAGATATGATTTCGCGCTACAACAGTCATCGCTATGTGGATTTATGTCCGGTGTGTAAGCAGCGCTGGCGGACCGACATTTTGGAATTGGTTGCGAGTGCACCTTGTTCTGAATAGGGGCTACGACCGGCTGGCGGTCACAACCGGGCCGTCGGTGACTACGAGAAAGAGCTGTTTCTCAATGCGAGCAGATATTGAACGCGCTGCCCAGGCAGTGCGTGTGGCTACCGAGTTCGATTGGACGTGGACCGTTGACGATCTGCGGCGGTTCTGCAATGGTGTCGGCTGGCAGCTCAGCGGTCTTGGGGAAGATTCCCGAAAGCTACGACCAACCTAGAGGTCAATCGACCCGATGTATTGCTGTCTATAGGCGACGCACCGACAACCGAACTTTCGCGGCGGATCGATCAGATCTCGTTTCGCGCGAGCGATGTGGTTCTCGACCGAACTGGCTTGGGTCCTGAACTGGACGAGGTCTTCGATGCGCTAGTGCAGCGGGTGTTCGAGGTTCTCGGGAAGCGGCCGACGGATTGGTGGATCGAACCGACACGCGGATTGCGCTGGGATTTCGAGGCTGTCATCGTTACGGCCACGATCTCGGCAACATCGGTCTATGTGGACCTGGTCAGCCCTGCGTACCAGCAGTGGTGCGGAGAAATCGAGAACGAGTTCTGCTGATTCAGCCGGGCGCCGCGCGGTCCTTCCTGGAGCGGTTCGCCTACCCGAAGTCGGCGCCTTGATCGGTGTGGAGCTTAGCCGACCGCACCCGGTCGACGTGACGGTGTCGATCACGGCGGCCGTGGCCGACGTCGTCGGTGAGCGCAACGCGACGGTCCTGGGGAGAAGCAGCCGGATCACTTGGACGGGCACTCCCCGCCAGTAAGTCATCGGACGGCGCATCAGCTACAGGTCGCCGACATCGTCTGGCACGGCGCTCACGGCGAACGGTCAGGTGGTCGGGGTCAGGGCTTCGGTGAGGGTGGGGACGGTGAGGGTGCGTTGCCAGGGGCGGGCGCCGCCGGTGTGGAGGAAGGACTCGATGCGAGCGGACAGTTCGTCGGGGGTGCCGGGGTTCTTGTAGTCGGGGAGGGCGTCCCAGCAGAGGCGGCGGACCAGGTCGGGGGAGAGAAGGTTTTCGACCGGGATGGCGTACTCGGTGGAGAGTTTGCCCATGGCGCTGCGGGCGGTGTTGAGGCGTGCGGCGGCGGCGGGGTCGCGGCGTTCCCAGCGGTTGACCGGTGGGGGGCCGTCGAAGGGGAGGGTGAGCGGGGGGAGTTCTTTGTCGGGGAGGGTGCGGGCGCGTTCGACGGCGGCGAGCCAGTCGCGGGAGTAGCGGCGCTGGCGGGGGCCGCCGAAGACCGGCAGGTTGCGCAGCTGGGCGATGGTGCGGGGTTCGGAGGTGGCGGCGGCGACGATCGCGGAGTCGGGCAGGATGCGGGCGGGGGCCACGTCGCGGGCGCGGGCCAGGCCGTCGCGAGTGGTCCACAGTTCGCGCACGATCGCCAGCTGACGGGTGCGGCGCAGGGTGTGGATGCCGGAGGTGCGGCGCCAGCGGTCGGCCTTGGGCGTGGGCGGGTCCAGGGTGCGGACGTGCTCGAATTCCTCGGCGGCCCAGTCGATCTTGCCCTGGGTGGTGAGGTCGGCGGCGACGGTGTCGCGCAGTTCGAGGAGCAGTTCGACGTCGAGGGCGGCGTAGTTGAGCCACTCGTCGGGCAGCGGGCGGGTCGACCAGTCGGCGGCGCCGTGGCCCTTGCGCAGCGAGCGGCCGAGCAGGTTCTCGACCATGGCGGCCAGGCCGACGCGTTCGTATCCGGCCAGCCTGCCGCCGAGCTCGGTGTCGAACAGGCGGGCGGGGCGCAGGCCGAGTTCGGCGAGGCCGGGCAGGTCCTGGTCGGCGGAGTGCAGGACCCATTCCAGGCCGTTGATCGCGTCGGCCAGCGGGGTCAGCGCGTCGGTGATCGGGATCGGGTCGATGAGGAACGAGCCAGCGCCCGCGCGCCGCAGCTGGATGAGATAGGCGCGCGCGGAGTAGCGGAAACCGGACGCGCGCTCGGCGTCGACGGCCAGCGGACCGGTGCCCGCGGCGATGGCGGCGGCGGCCGCGGCGACCTCGTCGGCCGTCGCCAGCACAGGTGGAACCCCCTCGGCGGGGGCGAGCAGGGGCTCTGCTGCGGTGGGTTCCTCGGCGACCGGCATAACCGTGAACTCTACGTGGCGATCACGGACGATCGGTGTGGGTATAGGTCTCCGGTCGCAAATGAGTGATCCCGGCGGGTGGCAGTCCGGCCGCGAACGCGAGCACTTCGCAGAAGGCCTCCACGTGACGCCGCATCTCGGTGTTCATCGCCGTCCAGGACGCGCGCAGCTCCAGTTGGTGGGCGCGCGGCGGGCCCGCGATGTCGCCGTAGCGGACCGAACTGGTGGCGGTGACGGTGCCGCCGAGCGCGGTGAACGGCTCGCCGCGCGACTCCAGCGAGTCGACCAGCCAGCTCCAGGCCACCTCGGGGAGTAGTGGGTCGGCGGCCAGGGCGGCGTCGATGTCGGCCTGGATGTAGGCGACCAGGCGGAACACGCCGTTCCAGGCCTCGTCACCGTCCGGGTCGTGGAGCAGGATCAGCCTGCCGAACGCGTCGCCCTCGGAGTCGATGGGCACCGGACCGCCGTCGGGGTGGGTGACCTCCGCTCCGAGCGCATAGGAGAACGGCGCCAACCGTTGCGGGGGACGGATAGGCGCCAGCTCGATTCGGGGGTGCACTGTTGCGGTGCCCATCGCATCGACCGCCGCCCGGAAAGAAGCAGGCTCGCGGGGCGTTCCCCCGGTCGGTGCGGCGCCGTCGCGGATGTCGAGCGGTGTCACGAGGAGCAACCGTAGACGGTGGGCGGCCGGTGCGCGCGGAGGCGCGCCGCCGTCCGTGTGGCGTGCGGGGGCGCGTTGCGAAGGGCGCATTTTCCGGGCGCTGACGGTGCACGATGCGCGATGCGGAACGGGCGGTGGGCGGTTCGTCCGTTTCCGGTCGACGCGGCGGTGATCGGTGCGGTGCGTCACCGTGAGCCGGGAGCGTCGTCAGGTCACCTAGGATGAGCGGTGATGAGCACTTACACCCGCCGCCGGTTGACCGATGCCCCGTTCCTGGCCGCCGCCACCGGCGCGACGCCCAGCAGGCGACCGGTCTGGTTCATGCGTCAGGCCGGTCGGTCGCTGCCCGAGTACCGGGAGCTGCGCAAGGGCATCGGCATGCTCGAGTCGTGCTTCGACCCGGAACTGGTGTGTGAGATCACCATGCAGCCGATCCGCCGCCATGGCGTCGACGCGGCGATCCTGTTCTCCGACATCGTCGTTCCGCTCAAGGCCGCCGGGATCGATCTCGACATCGTGCCCGGTGTCGGTCCGGTCATCGCCTCGCCGGTGCGGACCGAGGCCGACGTGCGCGCGCTGCCGCGGCTGCGGCCCGAGGAGGTGGGCGCGGTCTCCGAGGGCGTGCGGCTGCTCACCGACGCGCTCGGCGACACCCCGCTCATCGGTTTCGCCGGTGCGCCGTTCACGCTGGCGTCCTACCTGGTCGAGGGAGGTCCGAGCAAGCAGCACGAGCGCACCAAGGCGATGATGCACGCCGACCCGCGGACCTGGCATGCCCTGCTCGGCACCCTCACCGACATCACCATCGCCTTCCTGCGGGCCCAGCTCGCGGCGGGTGTGGACGCGATCCAGCTGTTCGACTCGTGGGCGGGCGCGCTCTCCCTCGCCGACTACCGCGAATTCGTGCTGCCGCACTCGGAGCGTGTCTTCGCCGAAGTCGCCGACGCGGGTGTGCCGCGCTTCCACTTCGGTGTCGGCACGGGCGAGCTGCTCGGCGCCATGGGCGAGGCCGGTGCCGACGTGGTCGGTGTCGACTGGCGGGTCCCGCTGACCGACGCCGTGCGCCGCGTCGGTGCCGGAAAAGGCTTGCAGGGCAATCTCGATCCGGCCATCCTGTTCGCCGGATTCGACGCGGTCGAGAAGGAGACCCGCCGGATCGCCCGCGAAGCGGACGAGGCGATCACCCTCGGCGCGACCGGGCACATCTTCAACCTCGGGCACGGGGTCCTCCCGGACACCGATCCCGGCGTGCTGACCGCGCTGGTCGAGCTGGTCCACTCGCTCTAGCCGTTCCGGACGATCGACCACCACGCGCTGGGTGGCGTTCGCCGCCGAGGTGGATTCCGTCGGCCGAGGCCGCGACGCGAGTGTGGTGATCGCCGAGTCCGGCAGGTGATCGCGCAATGCGGGGCGGCGATCGTCGTTGCCGTAGGTGACTGTCTCGGCCCAGCGTGCGGGGGCCGAGGTAGGGACGCTCGGGCGTGCCGCTGGCGAGTAGCGGGCCTTGGCTCTGCTCGGCGTGATCCGTCCGACAGCTGTGCGGGTCGGGTCAGGGTGGGCCGGGGTGTGGGGCGCGGCTACGGTCGAGGGATGCGGATCGCGGTTATCGGGGGCGGAATCAGTGGGCTCGTCGCGGCGTATCGCCTGCGGCAGCGGCTGGGGGACGACGCCGACATCGTGGTGGTCGAACAGGGCACGCGGGTCGGTGGGGTGCTGCATACCGATGAATTGGCCGGGGGGCCAATGGATCTCGGTGCCGAGGCGTTCGTCGGGCGCCGTCCCGAGGTGATCGAGCTGATGGGCGAGCTCGGGATCGAGGATCAACTCGTGCGCCCTGCCGGGAAGCGGCCCCTCGTCTGGGCACAGGGGGCGGCGCATCCGCTGCCGGGGCGCACGCTGATGGGCATCCCGTCCGACGCGGAGTCGCTGCGCGGCCTCGTCGACGAGCAGACCCTCGCCCAGGTGGCCGCCGAGCCGCAGCGGCCGCTGCACTGGGAGCCCGGCGGTGACGTCGACGTGCAGAGTCTGGTCGCCGATCGGTTCGGCGCCCAGGTGGTGGCGCGCAGCGTGGACCCGCTGCTGGGCGGTGTGTACGCAGGGATCAGCGCGTCCATCGGTATCCGGGCCGCGCTCCCGACACTGGCCGCCGCCCTCGATCGCGGGGCCACCAGCCTCACCGAGGCGGTTCGGCAGGCGATGCCCGCGCCGAGTTCGGAACCGGTCTTCGGCGGACTGCGCGAGGGGTACGGTGCGCTGCTCGCGGCGCTGACCAGGGCGTCGGCGGCCCGGATCGTCACCACGCTCGCGGCCACCCGCCTCGCCACGGCATCGCGCGGATGGATCGTCGACCCGGTCGGCCTCGTCGACGCCGTCGTCCTCGCGACACCGGCCCCGGTCACCGCGCGCCTGCTGCACTACGTGGCACCGGCCGCCGCCGAAGCCGCCGCGGGCATCGAGCTGTCCTCCTCGGCACTGGTCGCACTGGCTCTGCCACGCGAGACCGACCTGCCGGACAACTCCGGCATCCTCGTCGCCACCGGAGAACCCCTGCGCGCCAAGGCTTTCACCCTGTCCAGTCGCAAGTGGCCGCACCTGGCCGACCGTGACGTCGCCCTGGTCCGCGCTTCCTTCGGCCGCTTCGGCGACGAGTCCCCGCTGTCCTGGACCGACGAGGACCTCGTCGCCGCCGCCGTGGACGACCTCACCACCGTCACCGGCGTGCCGATCACCCCCCTCGCCGCCGTCATCCAACGCTGGCCCGGCGGACTGCCCCAGTACGCCCCCGGCCACGCCGAGCGCATCGCCACCCTGGAATCCGCCCTCGCACCACTCGACGGCCTCGCCGTCGCGGGCGCCTACCTCCACGGCGTCGGCGTCCCGGCCTGCGTAGCCACCGGCACCGCGGCCGCCACCCGCATCGCGACGTCCCTGGCGACGCGCGCCTAGATTCGAACATCCTGCGGCACAGGCACACTGGTGTCATGCGAGAATTCGACGCGGTGCTGTGTGACCTGGACGGTGTGCTCCGCCGGTTCGACGAGGACCGTCAGCGGTGGATCGAGCGGCGGTACGGACTTCCGGTGTACGCGACCGCCTTCGCGCCGGAGCGTATGGTCCCCGCCGTGCTGGGGGAGACCACCGCCGCGCAGTGGCTGGCTTCGATCGCCGAGGCGCTGGGCGGGCATCCGGAGGCCGTGCGGGCCACCGAGGACTTCGCCGCGGTCGAGTTCTGGGTCGACGAGCAGGTCCGGGAGCTGCTCACGCCGATCCGGGCGGTGATGCCGCTGCTCCTTGTCACCAACGCGATGGACGACCTGGACGAACACCTGGCCCGGATGGGCCTGCGCGACTTCGCACACCAGGTGATCAGCAGCGCGATGGTCGGGGTGGCGAAACCCGATCGGCGGATCTACGAGATCGCCGCTGCCGCCGCCGGTGTCGCGCCGAACCGCTGCCTGTTCATCGACGATCGGGCCGAGAACGTCGAAGCCGCGCGGGAGCTCGGGATGCTCGGCATCCACTATCACGAGATCGAAGACCTGGCTCTGCTGCGTGGAGTCGCCGGACGATAGCGGGGGATTCGCGGTGACGGAAAATACGCACGGGGAGACGTAATAGATCGCACGGTGTTCGGGTGGGGGAAACTCGTGTCGGCGCCGATACGCTCGGGGACATGCAGCTCTCGCCCTCGACCGACATCGCGTTGCGGGCCGTCATGCGGCTGGCCGCCGGTGACGATACGGGTGGGCGGGTGACGACCGGGATCATCGCCCGGCAGGTCGGCGCTTCGCCGCGGCACACGTCCAAGGCCATCGCCCGGTTGGTGGCGATGGGGCTGGTCGAGGCCCAGCGCGGCCGGATGGGTGGGCTCACGCTCACCCGCGCCGGACGCGAGATCGGGCTCGGCACGCTGGTGCGTGACCTCGAGGACGATCGCGAGATCGTCGACTGCGCTGGCGAGCATCCGTGCCCGCTGATCGCGGCGTGCCGGTTGCGCAAGCTCCTGGCCGAGGCGAAGGCGGCGTTCTACGCCGAACTCGACCGCTACGTCGTCGCCGACCTGGTGTCCGGTCCCGCCGGGCGTTTGCTGCAACTGCTCGCGCACCCTGGCGCGGGCCCCGGTAACACCCAGGAGTGAACCATGAGCACATCCGTCCGTCGCGGCGCCCCCGAACTCGCCCCGGCCCACGCCGACATCGTCCGCGCGACCCTGCCCCTGATCGGCGCCAATATCGACGCCATCACCAGCGCGTTCTACGCGACCCTGTTCGAGCGGCACCCCGCGCTGCGACGCGACCTGTTCAACCGAGGCAACCAAGCCCAGGGCAGCCAGCAGCGCGCCCTCGCCGCGTCCATCGCCACCTTCGCCGGATACCTGGTCGACCCCGACCTGCCGCACCCCACCGCGCTGCTCGCCCGGATCGGCCACAAGCACGCGTCCCTCGGGATCACCGCCGATCAGTACCAGGTGGTGCACGACAACCTGTTCGCCGCGATCGTGGAGGTGCTCGGCGCCGACGTGGTCACCGATCCGGTGGCCGCGGCCTGGGACGCCGTGTACTGGATGATGGCCGATGCGCTCATCGACCTGGAGAAGCAACTCTATGTGGCCGCGGGCGTCGAACCGGGCGAGGTGTTCCGGAAGGTCCGGGTGACCGCGCGCGCCGACGACGCGGCGGGCACGGCCGTGTTCACCGTCGCCGCCACCGATTCCGGCACCGAACTCCCGGATTTCCTGCCGGGACAGTACATCTCGGTCGGCGTCCGGCTCGCCGACGGCGCCCGCCAGCTTCGGCAGTACAGCCTGGTCAACGCTCCCGGTGGCGGTCTGCTGGAATTCGCCGTCAAGCGGGTGCGGGCCGGGCATGGCTGCCCGGCCGGTGAGGTGTCGAATCACCTGCACGACACTGTCTTCGCCGGTGACGAAATCGAGATCACCCTGCCCTTCGGCGATCTCACCGTCGACACCGACGCCGACACCCCGCTGGTGCTGATCTCGGCGGGCATCGGCAGCACCCCGATGATCGGCGTGCTCGAACATCTCGCCGCGCGCACCCCGCACCGGCCCGTCGAGGTGCTGCACGCCGACCACGCCCCCGGCACGCATCCCCTGCGCGAGCGGATGCGCGCGCTGACCGAACGGCTGCCCGCGGCGAGCCTGGACCTCTGGTACACCGAGCCGACGCCGGGCGCCCACCTCGGCAGGCTCGACCTCACCGAGGTCACGCTGGCGCCGGACGCGGAGGTCTATCTGTGCGGCGCCACCGGGTTCCTCGACGCCGCCCGCGCCCAACTCGCCGCCGTGGGGGTGCCCGCCGAACGCGTGCACGTCGAACAGTTCACGCCCACCGACTGGCAGGCGCTGAGCTGCCCCGTCTGAGCTGCGGCGTGTCACCGGTCACGGCGGTGTCGATCGGGCATGATCGCCCGCTGTGACCACCAGCGACGAGCACGGACACCGCACCCTCATCCTCGACCCCGACCTCGGTCCGGTCGAATTCCACGCCGATCGGGTCAGCACCGTCGTCTCGATCTTCGGCACCGACGAGAACCGGCCGTGGCGCACGGACCGGGCCACCCCGAGCTGACCGGCACGACAGTGGCACGATAGGAATCATGGCGCGACTCGATTATCAGGCTCTCAACTCCACCATCCGCTACCTGATGTTCTCGGTGTTCCAGGTCCAGCCGGGCGTGCTCGGCGAGGACCGCACCGCGGCGATCAAGGAGGCGCGGGAGTTCTTCGACGGCCTCGCCGACAAGGGCGTGGTGCTGCGGGGCATCTACGACGTGGCGGGCATGCGCGCCGACGCGGACTTCATGCTGTGGACCCACGCCGAGCGCGTGGAAGACCTGCAGGCCGCCTACGCCGACTTCCGCCGCACCACCGAGCTGGGCCGGGCCAGCGCGCCGGTGTGGAGCAATGTGGCGGTGCACCGGCCCGCCGAGTTCAACAAGAGCCACATCCCCGCCTTCCTGGCCGGGGAGGACGCGGGCAACTACATCTGCGTCTACCCGTTCGTGCGCTCCTACGAGTGGTACCTGCTGCCCGACGAGGAGCGTCGCAAGATGCTGGCCGACCACGGCAAGGCCGCGCGCGGCTACCCGGACGTGCGCGCCAACACGGTGAGCTCGATGGCCCTGGGCGACTACGAGTGGATCCTCGCCTTCGAGGCTCCCGAACTGCACCGCATCGTCGACCTCATGCGCGACCTGCGCGCCACCGAGGCGCGTCTGCACGTGCGTGAGGAGGTGCCGTTCTTCACCGGCCCGCGCGTGGAGGTCGAAAAGCTGGTCACCGCCCTGCCGTGATTCTGGAGCGCTGGCGCGCTCGAGTTCGCGGCCCCGGGGGTCCCGTCGATCAGGCACCGTCGCTTGCTCCTTCGTCGCGTACGCAACGGCGCCTGATCGACGGGACGGCCGCGAACCGCCGCTGCGCGGCGGGACCCTCCTCAGGGTCGGGTCGTGCGGGGTCAGGTCAGGCGGATTCGTCCGGTACGGCGGGCTGCAGGCGCAGGGCGATGGAATTGATGCAGTAGCGCTGGTCGGTGGGGGTGGGGTAGCCCTCGCCCTCGAAGACGTGGCCGAGGTGGCTGTGGCAGTTCGCGCACAGCACCTCGACGCGGCGCATGCCGAGCGAGTCGTCGGAGCGCAGGATCACCGCGTCGGAGTCGGCGGGGTCGAAGAACGACGGCCAGCCGCAGTGCGAGTCGAACTTCTCGGTGCTGCGGAACAGTTCGGCGTCACAGGCCCGGCAGGTGTAGACGCCCTCGGTCTTGGTGTCGGTGTACTCACCGACGAACGGGCGTTCGGTGGCCGCCTCACGCAGGACGGCGTATTCCTGCGGGTCCAGTTTCGTCCGCCACTGCTGCGGCGTCAGCTGAATGCGCGGTGTGGGCAACGAAGAACTCATCACTCCACGCTAATGGTTTTCGCCGGAACGCGCCGCGAGCGCGGCCCGCGCTACTTGAGCGCGGGTTCGCGATCCTCGACCGGTTCCTCCGGCGCGACCGGGTCCTGCTCGGCCGACGCGGCGGTGGCGCGCGCGGTGACGGGGGTCTTGCCCTCGCGCGGTTCGGGCGCGTCCGTCAGCCAGACCGGGTCGATGCCGAACCGCAGCCTGCCCTCGCGGCGCGCGGCCAGGTAGCGATCGCCCAGGACGCAGAACACGACGATGAGCAGCAGACCCCAGCCGAAGGTCACCCGCAGGTATTCGAGGTTGCGTCCGACGCCCTGCCAGCGGTCCGAGAGCCACTTGTCGTAGGTCATGAACCCGAAGATCGCCAGCCAGGCGGGCCAGTTGCGCAGCACCGAATTGCGCAGCACCACCGACATCAGGAACGGGAACAGCATCATCGAGTAGTACATCTGGCCCAGTGAGAGCAGCAGGAACGACGCGGTGAGCAGCACCCCGGAGAAGGTGGTGACGAAGAACAGTTCGTCGTCGCGGTAGTAGCGCCACAGCAGCCACAGGGTGAGCGCCACGATCACCGCCATCACGCCCTGGATCAGCAGGATCAGCCAGTGCGGCAGCCCGTAGTAGGCGCCGTTGCCGCCGATCGAGCTGTTGAAGTAGTCGCGCGTCTGCGCCAGATACGGCACCACCCGGGTGAAGAACTTCTCCGGATCGGCCGACAGCGGCCAGGCGATGGCGGTGAGCGCCACCGGCACGCCGAGCGCGGTGATGAAGACCTTCCACTGCCCGCGCACCGCCGCGAGCAGCAGTAACGGCGCCAGCGTGGGTTTGACCGCGATGCTCAGACCCAGCGCCACACCCGCCCACAGGTCGCGGCGTTTGAGCAGCAGGTGCAGGAACACCAGCTCGGCCAGCAGCAGGCAGCCGTTGACATTGGTGAAGACCAGCGTGTTGGTCACCGTCTCGGAGGTGAACATCGCCAGCAGCAGCGCGGGCGCGGCGATCGAACCCAGACCGAACTTGAACAGCCGCAGGATCAGATACCAGGCGATCAGGATCGCGACCGCGTTGAGCGCGATGAACAGCCACCGCGACAGCTCGTACTCGATGACCGCCACCGGCGCGATCAGCAGCGTCCCGCTCGGATAGTAGAGATAGTGCGGGTCGACCGAGGAGAAGTCGGCGGTGTACAGGGGCCTGCCGTTGAGGAACTCGAACGACGCGTTGTAGACCGGTCGGTAGTCGTCGGTGATGAACCCGTTGATCGCCTTGATGAAGACACGGTTCAGCACGGTCATGACCGCGAAGGGCCACAGTGCGAACTTGATCACCTCGGCGGAGGTGCGAGCGGTACGAGGCTCGAGCTGTCGGAACAACACTGGGGCACGGTACACCGAATCACGGTGTGATGGTGTCGCCGGACCCGTCCGACGCGCCGAAACGCCGGGGTCAGCGCCCCGCTCAGGCCGGGCAGGCGCCGCCGTCGCCGGGCAGTTTCGCCTCCGCGAGATAGGCGTTGGCGGCCTTCTGCGCGCACCCGGAATGCGCGAGCACCGGATGACCCCAGCCCTGCCAGCTCATGGTGGCGTGCCGGGCACCCGCGACGCCCAGCGCGCCGGTGACCGAGGCCGCCGCACTGCCCACCACCGGATCGGCCATCCCGGTGAACACCAGTACCGGCATGTCCAGCTTCGCGGGCAGTGGCGGCGCGGTGGACACCGGCCAGGCCGAGCACACCATCAGCTCGATCGCCGCGGTCGGCCCGAACACCGGGTACTTGCTCGCCCAGGTCCCCAGCAGTTCGCGCGCCTTGTCCGGAGTGGGGGACTGCTGGCTGTCGGTGCACCGGTTGACGAACTCGCCGTCGGAGTTGATCGCGGCCGATTCGCGGGTGACCAGCGCGGCCAGCGGGCCGCGATCGCCGCGGTCGGCGGCGGCGAGGATGTCGGCCAACGCGGTGACCCGTCCGGCCTGGTCGCCGCGTGGGCTGGACAGGAACCCGGTCAGCGCGGTGGACAGGTCGGCGGCGGAGATCTCGCCGAGCTCACCCGCGTTCGCCTTGGCCATCAGCGCGGTGACACTGGCGCGCGGGTCGGCGCCCAGCGCGCAGTTGGCGGCCTTGCAGCGTTGCGCGAAGGCGGTCAGCGCGGCCTCGGCGCCGGTGACGCGGGCCTCGGTCATGGTGGTGGCGTCGGCGTTGACCGGCTCCGGGGAGTCCAGCACCAGCCGGGCCAGGTGATCGCCGTAGCGGCGCGCGTAACTGAGCGCCACCTTGGTGCCGTTGCCGGTGCCGAGCAGATTGATCTTCTCGACCTGCCACTGCTTGCGCAGCTGCTCGATGTCGTCGGCGGCGTGCGGCGCGTCGAAGGTGCCCTCGTAGGGCTGCAGGAAATCGCGGCAGGCGATGGTGGCGTCCTGGCTGTATCCGGCCACCGCCCCGACCCGGTCGTCGCTGCCGACCCCGAACTGGCCGAGATCGGTGAACACCGCGCGCAGCTGCGCGGGAATGCAGTCGATGGGCTGGGAGGAGCCGATGCCGCGCCGGTCCACCGCCACGATGGGCTGGGCGGCCAGCAGCGCGCTGTCGGGGCCGATCGCGAGCCCGGCCAGCGTCGAGGCCGAGGAACGGTCCGAGCCGGAGGTGAGTACCAGGGGCGGGGCGTCGGCGGGAGTCTGGGGCAGCCGGGCGCGCACGGCGCCGGTGCGGAAGGTGCCGATCACGGTGCCCGCGGTGTCGATCGGGGTGGAGAACTCCGCGCAGTCGAGCACCAGGCCCGCCGGGGCCGGACCGAAGTCGAGCGAGCCCAGGGTCGCGGCGGTGCAGTCACGCCAGGCCAGATCGGTCTTGGGGACCTCGGCGGTGGCCGGTTCGGGGGTGGTGGGCGCTTCGGTCTGCCCGCCGCCGCCCGCACCGGGACGCTCGACCGCGACGCCGGGCCGATCCGACGGACCTGCCCCACATCCCGCGAGCATGATCGACAGTGCGGCGGCCGTCGCCGCGGCCCGAGTCCAGCGCATGGGCTACACACTGCCAGGTTCGGCGCCAGGTTTCATCGACGGGCCCATCGGGCCAGGACGGTGCCGTCCTCGGCGAGCACCAGCTGCTTGCGTGCCATCGGCTGATCGAATCCGCTCGCCGACAGTGAGATTCGCCCGCCCGCCCCGCCGACCAGCACCGGCGAGGTGCTCAGGCACAGTTCGTCGACCAGCCCGGCCTCGGCCAACTGCCCGAACAGATGCGGTCCGCCCTCACAGAGCACCCGGTGCAGATCGCGCTCCGACAGCACCCGGACCAGCGCCTGCGCGGTGATCGCCGCCTCGCCCGCGACCACCACCTCCGCCCCCGCGTCCCGTAGCGCGGCGAGCCGGTCGGCCTCGGCGTGCGCGGTGGTGATGATCAGCGGCGCGGTCTCGGCGTCGGTGAACAATTTCGCCGCCGGATCCAGGTCCGCGCGCGCGGTGACGACCGCGATCGGCGGCGGGGCGCCATCGGCACTACCGCCGATCCCGTGTCGGAAATGCGCCCGTCGACGCTCCGGATCGGGGTGCGCGCCACCGTAGTTCTCGGCGCGCACGGTGCCAGCACCCACCAGGATCACCTCGGCCAGTTCGCGCAGCACGTGGAACACCTGGTGGTCGGCATCGGTGCCCAAGCCCTTGGACACCCCGTCGACGGCGAAGGCCCCGTCGATGCTGCTCACGAAGTTGGCCCGCAGCCACGGCCCGGCCAGCTGGCGCGGGTAGGCGTAACACCTGGCCAGTGCGTCGTCGTCGAGGTCTGCGAGCTGGGTCACATTGTGGATACGCTGCATAGGAACCGATGCAACCACGTATCTACCATTTGTCCATGCAAGAACGCCTCGTCGATCGCCATCCGGAGGTCCCGGCCGACCAGCTCGTCGCCCAGATGGTGCCTCCGCCCATGTTCGACGAGGTGAGCTTCGCCTCCTACATTCCCGACCCCAAGGAACCGAGCCAGGCGGCCGCGGTCCGCAAGGCCGAGGAATTCGCCGGTCAGGTCGCCAAGATCCACAAGGCATCGTCGAAGAAGAGCCTGTTCGGCAAGAAGAAGGCGGTCTCGGGCGCCGGGCTCTACCTCGACGGCGGCTTCGGTGTCGGCAAGACCCACCTGCTCGCCTCGATCTTCCACAGCGCGCCCGCGCCCAAGTCGTTCGGCACCTTCGGCGAGCTGACCAACCTGGTCGGCGCGCTGGGCTTCGTCAACGCCGTCGAACGCCTCTCGGCCAACAGCCTGCTGTGCATCGACGAATTCGAACTCGACGACCCGGGCGACACCACCATGGTCTCGCGCCTGCTCACCGAACTCTCCGCCGCGGGTGTGTCGATCGCCGCCACCTCCAACACCCTGCCCAGCCAGCTCGGTGAGGGCCGCTTCGCCGCCCAGGACTTCCTGCGCGAGATCAAGAAGCTCGGTTCCATCTTCGAGCCGGTGCGCGTGGACGGCCCCGACTACCGCCACCGCGACCTGCCGCCCGCCCCCGAGCCGACCTCCCCGGACGTGCTGGCCGAACGCGCCGCCACCACACCGGGTTCCACGCTCGACGACTACGACGCGCTGCTGAAGCACCTGAGCACGCTGCATCCGTCCAAGTACGGCGCGCTGATCAACGGCGTCACCTCGGTGTTCATCTCCGGCGTGCACCCGGTGACCGACCAGGCCGTCGCGCTGCGCATCGTGGTGCTGGCCGACCGTCTCTACGACGCGAGCATCCCGGTGACGGTCTCCGGCGCCAAGCTCGACGAGATCTTCTCCCAGGAGATGCTCGACGGCGGCTACCGCAAGAAGTACCTGCGCGCGATCTCGCGTCTGCTGGCGCTGTCGCGGTTCGAGGCCGCCGCCGCGTGATCGTCGGTCCCCGGGTGTAGCTTCTGGGCATGCTGACAGTGCCCCGAGTTCGTGCCGTGCGCGCGAGCCTGTCCGTCGCGACCGCCGTGGCCCTGCTGTTCGGGCCGGTCGCCGGGCAGGTACTCGCCGCGCCCGCACCGGCGAACGAGAACGCCACCGCCGAACGGCTGCTCGGGCTCTCCGGCGTGCCCAACGCCAGGGACGCGGGCGGCTATCGCACCGTCGACGGCCGGTGGGTGCGCACCGGGCTGTTCTTCCGGTCCGGCGCGCTGGACAAGGCCACCCCGGCGGACCTGGCCCGGCTCAGCGCGCTGGGCGTCACCGTCGTCGACGACCTGCGCACCGGCTACGAACGCTCGCTCGCGCCGGACAAGCTGCCCGCGGGCGCGACCGGACACTCCTACGACGTCATCGGTCAGGCGCCCCCGCTGATCCTGGCGGGCGCGCTGTTCGGCGGCGAGGGCATGTACCGCGCCTTCATCACCGCGCCCGGCGCCAACGAGGCGTTCGCGGCGGTGCTGCGCGGCATCATCGCCACCGACGGCGGCGTGCTGTACCACTGCAGCGCGGGTAAGGACCGCACCGGCTGGACCTCCGCGCTGCTGTTGAGCCTGCTCGGTGTCGACCGCGCGACCGTCACCGTCGACTTCCTGCTCTCCAACACCTACCGCAACGCCAACCCCGGCGACCCGCTCAACGGGGTGCAGGGCGAATGGCTCGACGCCGCCTTCGACCAGGCGACCCTGTCCTACGGCAGCTTCGACGGCTACGTGCGCGAGGGCCTGGGCCTGACCGAGGCCGAGCTCACCGCGCTGCGTGCCAAGCTGCTGGTCTGAGGCTCACAGTGCGCACTCGTAGACGAAGTCGTCGTGCACCTGGTTGCCGACGTGGAAGGTCTTGGTGCCCACCCGCGTGAATCCGTGCTTGGCGTAGAACTTCTGCGCGCGCTCGTTGGCCTGGTTGACCCCCAGCCACAGTGCGTCCGCGCCCGCCTCGCGCGCGACCGCCACCACCGCCGCCATGAGCGCCGCGGCCACCCCGCTGCCGTGATGGCCGGGCAGCACGTACATCTTGCTCAGTTCCACCACCGTGCCGGGACGGACCTGCGCGTCCACCTCCGGATCGCGGGGGCGTCCCGCCACGAGCATCGCGTAGCCGACGATCTCGTCGCCTTCGACCGCCTTCAGTACCGTCCGGTCCGGATCGGAGAGGTATTCGCCGAAACGTTCGCCGGAGAGCATCTGCTCGAGGAAGATCTCGATGTCGCCCGGAGTGGCCTCCGGCGGGCAGGCCAGCGGAAAGGTCGCCGCGGCCACGTCACTGAGGGCTTCGGCGTCCCAGAGTCCGGCCCGATCGACGACGACGGAACTGTTGGTCATCAATCCAGTACAGCACGGGTCGAGTAATCTCTCGGCCATGACGAGCGGTAGCCGCATCGGGATCGTCGGTGCGGGAGTGGCGGGTTTGGCCTGCGCGAAGGTTTTGAGCCAGGCGGGTTTCCCGGTCGAGGTCTACGACCGGACTCCTGATGTCGGCGGTGTGTGGAGTGCCACTCGCCGCTATCCGGGGCTGCGCGCGCACAACAGCAAGTACACCGGTCAGTTCAGCGACCACCCCATGCCGGAGGACTATCCGCGCTGGCCCGACGCCCAGCAGATGCAGGCCTACCTGGCCGGGTACGCGCAGCACTTCGGCCTGGCCGACACCCTGCGCCTGGGCACCGAGGTGGTGGCGGCCGACCCGGTCGACAGCGGCTGGCTGCTCGAGTTCCGCGACCGCGACGGCGTGCACCGCACCTCCTGCGATCATCTGATCGTCGCCAACGGCGTGCACAGCGAGCCCTTCGTGCCCGCGCTGCCCGGAGAGGCCGCCTTCCGCGCCGCCGGTGGCCAGTTGGGCCACGTCTCCCAGTTCCGTGATGCCGAGCAGGCGCGGGACCGGTCGGTGGTCGTCATCGGCTACGGCAAGTCCGCCTGGGACGTCGCCGAGGCCGTCAGCCACTTCGCCGACGACACCACCGTGGTCGCGCGCAGGCTCACCTGGAAGATGCCGCGCACCTTCGGCGCCGGTATCGACTACGAGCGCCTGCTGCTGACCCGCGCGGGCGAGGCACACTTCCGCTCCCGCCTCCCGCGCCGGGCCGAACGCCTACTCGACCGCTCCGCGCTACGCGAGACGAACATGGACCTGCTGCAGGAGCGGATCACCCGCAGGCTGCGGCTGCGCGAGCTCGATCTGGTGCCGGAGGGCTCGATCACCGATATCGCGACCAGCAGCGCGAGTCTGGCCACCGAGGGCTTCGTCGACCAGGTGGAGGCAGGCCGCATCCAGGTCTGCCGCGACACCGAGGTCACCGAACTCATCGGCGGCCAGCACGGACCCGCCGTCCGCCTCGCCGACGGCAGCGTGCGGCTGGCCGACCTGGTCATCTGCGCGACCGGGTACAAGCAGGAGGTGCCCTTCCTCACCCCGTTCGTGCGGCGCGCACTCACCGACGAGGCGGGCGATTTCCGGCTCTTCCGCAACATCCTGCCGGTGGACGTACCCAACCTGAGCTTCGCCGGATACAGCAGCTCGAACCTGAGCGCGCTGGGCGCCGAGGTGAGCGCGCACTGGATCGCGGGCCTGCTCACCGGCAAGTTCGTGCCGCCCATGCCGGAACTGATGAATTCCGAGATCGACGAGCAGCTGGCCTGGTCGCGCGAGCGCACCGAGGGCAGGCACGCACACGGTGCCTCGGTGGGTCCGTTCTCGCTGGCCGCCATCGACGAGATGCTCGAGGATCTGGGTCGGACCCTGCCGTGGAGCACCCGGGTGGGGCAGTGGGTGCGCCCGGTGCGGCCCGCGTCCTATCGGGGCGTGCTGCGCGGTCCGGTCGTCCCCGTGCCCGCGGCGCCCGCCCCCGCCGCGTTCACCGAGGGATAGCCCGACACGCCGGTCGGTGGTCGCGCAACGCCGGAGCGCGAGACCGGCAATGGTGATAATCCTCGCGTGGATGCGCTGGATCTGAACCTGTTGCTCGCGCTGGACGCGCTACTCGACACCAACAGCGTGACCGAGGCCGCCCGGCGGCTGCAGACCTCCACCTCGGCGATGAGCCGCACCCTGACCCGGCTGCGCGTCGTGCTCGACGATCCGCTGCTGGTGCGCTCCGGCCGGGCGCTGGTGCCCACCCCGCGCGCGCTCGAGCTGCGCCACGATGTCGCGCACCTGGTCGAGCAGGGACGCACGCTGCTCACCGCGCGCGACGGCGGCGAGCCCAGGCACCGGGATTTCGTCGTCCGGGTCGGGGACGCGGTGGCGGCGCGGCTTTCCGGGCCGCTGCTGGCCGCGGTGCGGGCCGAACTGCCCGGCGTGAGTGTGCGGTTCCTGGCGGCCGATCCCGCCGACGGCTCGGTCGCGCTGCGCGACGGACACGTCGACGTGGAGGTCGGCATGCTCGGACGCACCGACCCGGAGACCGTGGTGCAGCGGCTGTTCGCCGATCGTTGGATCGGCGTGGCCGCCGCCCGCCACCCGTTCGCCGCCGCCCGGCCCACCGTCGCCGCCTACGCCTCCGCGTTGCACCTGGAGGTCTCGGCCACCGGCCGCACCCACAGCCCGATCGACGACCGCCTGGCCCTGCACGGCCGCACCCGACGCGTGGTCGCCACCGTCCCCGACCTGGCCACCGCGCTGTTCACCGTCACCACGACCGAACTGGTCTGTCCCGCCCCGGAACAACTCGCCGCCCCCGCCTGCGACGCGCTCGGCGCGACCGTGTTCGACATCCCCCTCCCGCTGCCCGATCCCGTCGTCGCGATGGCCTGGCACCCCCGCAACACCGCCGACGCGGGCCACCGCGCCCTGCGCGAGCTCATCGCCGAGGTCCTCGTCCCCACCCGCGCGCCCACGGTCGAACTGCTCACGCCACCGGTCGAACTCGTCGCGCCGCGCGCCGAACCCGCCTCGGCCTAGCTCTCGGGCGTCGGCGGCCCGAACACGTCCCGCCGCCCCGGCGGCAACCCCGCCGACCGCTTCAACTCGTCGAGCATGGCCTGCAACTTGTCGACGTGCGCGCGCTCGATATCGAACGCCCGGAACGTCCCCGTCACGGTGATCCCCGCCGCGTCGGTGGCCGTGGGCGGCTCGGGGTCCGCGGGAGTGGTGTGATCCCGGTCCTTGGGCAGTCCGATGGTCGGCGGGTCGTAGGCCGTGGGCGGGATGGTGAGTTCGGGCGTGGGGGAGTGGTCCCCCGTGGGGTCCGAAGCCGGGTTGTACTGTGCGAACTCGCTCGGGGCGGTGGATTCCGCCGAGGAGGTGACCTCGGGCGGCGCGAGCCGAGCAGGAGGGTTCGCGATGGCCGGGGAGTCCATCGACCCCTCGGCCGTCACCGGACCGGTCGGCTGTGACCCGACCGTCTGCTGTGCGCTCGTGCCCAGCTCGGAGGGGCGGGTGTCGTACGGGTCCACCGATTGGGACGTTCTCGCCTGCAGCGCGCCGGTGTTCGCCTGCTGGGCGCCGGTGTTCGGCTGCTGGGCGCCGGTGCCCGGCTCAGCGGGCCGGACGACGAATGGATCCGTCGAAGGGGATGTGACCGCCTGCTGCGCGCCGGTGTTCGGCTGGTGTGCGCCCTGCTCGGCGGGACGGGCCGCGAACGGGTCCGTCGAAGGAGACATGCTCGCGTGTTGCGCGCCTGCGCTCGGCTGATGGGCGTCTGGCTCGCCGGAGCGGGTGGCGAACGGGTCCATCGACGCGCTGGCCTGTTGCGCGCCTGTACTCGGCTCCCCGGGTAGGGCGGCGAATGGGGCGGTCGAATCGGATGCTCGGGTGACAGGTGTCGAATCTGTCTGCCGGTCCGGTGCGGGAAGCTGGGGTGCGGTGGACGGCGGGGCGCTCGCGGCAGCGGGCGTGGTCAGGTTCCGGGGCGTGAAATCGTCGAACAGGGAGTCGGCCCGCCGCGTCGAATCGGTGGTGAAACCGTTGCGGGCGTGCCCATTTCGCGGCGGAATCGGCTCGGCGCTGGCAGGAGTCTCCTCGGCGAACGACCAATGGAACCCGTTGGCGGTGGTGCCCTGATCGACGTGCTCGGAACGCCCTCCTGCCGTCAGCCCCGCCGCGCGCGGATCCGGCGCGGTGGAGCCAGCGCCATTCCGCGAGGCGGGTGGGAGTTCGATACCGCTGTCGTCGGCACCCTTCGCCGTCGACTCCTCGCGAGTGGCCGCGCCGTCGGCCCGGACCGAATCATCGGACCGCACCGAGCTGTCGGTCAGCCGATTCGCTGGCCGCGCGCGCCCGACACCGGCAGACGACACCGGTCGAACATCCTCCGGTGACACAGACGAAAGATGTTCGCCCACAGGGACATCCCCGGTCGGCCCGGCACCGATCACCCCGTCGACCACGCCGCCGCGAACACTCGCGGTCGCCGGTTCATCGACTACCCCGTCGACCACGCCGCGAGCACCCAAGGACGCTGCTCCCTCGACCGCCCCGTTCTCCCTTTCGGGTCTCCGATCATCGCGCGCCCCACCGGGCTCGCGCACATCCGCGGCCACCTGTTCGGTCGTCACACCTGATCCGCGCCCATCAGCGGTCGCCCGGTCACTGACTGGCCCGCTCCGGTCCGCACCACCCGCCAGGGCCCGGTCGTCCGCCGAATCCGGTACCACCCGTGCGCTGTTGAGCGCGGAGAACGACACGGCCCGCTCGGGAACCTCGCTCACCGAGGAACGAGGAGTCTCCGACCCGGAGTGCCGCGAAACCGCCGTCCCGGCTTGCTCGGAAGCATCCGACCCGGCCGACGGCTCATGTCCAGCCGTCTGCCGCACACCGGGATGCGAAAGACGTTGGGGTGCTGTGCGTTCCGAGCTGCCGGTCTCGGCGCGTTCGGAGGGGGTGACCTCCTGCCGCGACGCCTCGTGTCCTCGCGCGGGCACACCGATCCCCGCCGCCACCCCGGCCTTCCCCCCGCCGGGGGGTGTCTCGGCGTCGAGGCCGACGGACGCGAGCCCGTTCGTCTCGGGCGCGGAAGGCGCGCTGGGCTGAGGCGTGGAGTGATCGAGTCGCGTCCCATTGCGGTTGGTCGACACCTCGTCCGGCGTTGCGCCGCTGTGCCTTTCGGCCATCTCCTCGACCGAGTCGGTCTCACGCTCGACGGTGACCACCGCGACCCCACCGGGCGCGTGCGCCGCACGCGGGACCGGGGTGACGGTGATCGGCCAGGTCGGATCACCCAGGTGATCGGTGGCGGTCGGCCGCAGGGCGGACTGTCGACGCTCGAGCGGCGGCCGCGCGCCGTCGATATTGCGGAAAGGGTGGGGCGCAGGAGGTTCCGGCGCGACGGCGGCTTCGGCGGCCCGCTCCGCGGCTTCGGCGGCCTCGCGCACCTCGCGCCGACTGGGCGTGGTGCGGGTGGGCCCGCGGGTGCCGGGCTCGGGATCGCCGCCGTCGAGTGCGTCCAACCGGGAACTCAACCGCGAAATGTCCTGTGACGCATGGAAAGCCCAGGACTCCAGCCTGCGGATCCGGATCTGGTCGGGCACATCGTCGTCGTTCGGGAAGGGCGGGATCTCCTGCTGGACCCGCGCGGCGACCATATCGAGCTTCTCGCTGACCTCACGCAGCGCCGCGGCGATACTCGCCAGCATCGACCCGATGGTTTCGTCGTGCTCCGCGTGGTTCATGCACACCCTACTTCCCGTGGTAGGCGAGCGGGCCCGCCTCGGCCGCAGCGATCATATCCACCGGTGCCGTCGAGTGCGTCCTCGCGCCGGACCGGCCCACCCATCGGGGACACGCCGAAGCGTTTCTCGATCGGGATGAATCGGACACGCAACAGGCCCGGTCTGTGTATCGAAATGATCAAGATCTCGGGGACGTTCTGCGACGTCGGCACAATGAAATAGCTTGATATACAGGTCAAGCCGTATTTGTGATCTCGCTCACCGAAGGGTGACGCACCCGAGCGCGGGTCAAGGGGGCTGGCGGCGTGTCGGATGCTGCGGGAACCTGGTGTCCAGGGCGCGGGCGAGATGCCCTTGGTGAGGGAGTGATGGTGTGAGGACGACGCGGCGCAGTGACACCCAGGTGGTGTGCGGACGACGGGCTCTGCTCGACGAGCTCGGGATCTCCGAGGGCAGTCGGCGGGCGGCTCCCGAACGAACCGGCTACGGCTGTGGCTGTCCCGAATGCGCGGCCGCGCAGTGGAACACGCAGCGACTCGAACACTGGATCTGCGGTCGACTCACCGCGGCGGGCGCCGACGAAGCCGAGGTCGACACCCGGGTCGGCGACATTCCGGTCGACATCTACTGGCGCCGGGGCGAGCGCCGCTGCGTGGTCGAGGTGCACAGCGGTCCGCTCGACATCACCGCCGCGCGCGAACATCGGAAACGGTTGCGGGCGGCCGGAATCGACGACGTGCTGTGGGTCTGCCCGCAGGGCTACTGGGTGCCGCTGGTCCCCGCCGTCGGCGTGCCCGACTTCGCTCCGGCGGCCGCGGACTACCGCATCGACCAGGGCATGCTCACCGCCGGGGAGACGGGTTTCGCCGCTCCCGCGCAGGCGAGCACGGAACTGCGTGACTTCCTCGAGGGCTGGGTGGTCGGCGAGATCGAGTGGGGCCATCGGGATCTGACGACAGGAGGGTGGGCCGAGGTGGGCACCTGGGAACGGCATACCGCGGCGCAGGCCGCGACGATCGAGCGTCAGCGCCGCGAGCTGCGCGATCAGCGGGTGGAGTTGGCGGTCTCCCGCCAGGCCGTGCGTGACAAGCAGAAGCTGGTGACGCGTCTGCACAATCGGATCGACCGCGCGGGGGTCACCGCCGACGCCGAGGCCATCACCCTGGCCGGGGTGCGCAGCGAACTGCTCGCCCAGCAGCGCATCGCCGCGGGGCTGCGCGCGACGATCGGGCGGATGGACCGCACGATCAATCAGTGGCAGTGGCTCACCTGCTGCGCGATGCTGCTGGTGATCACCCTGATGGCCGGGGCGATGGTGGTGCGCTGAGCCGCAGCGGCATCCGGTCCCACCGCCAGTCGTTGCGCAGGACCAGTCCGGCCAGGTCCAGCAGGTCCAGGCCGGTGTCCGCGCACAGGGCGGTCAGCGCGGCCCGGTCGTAGGGCGCCTGGGCGAGGTCGGCGGCGACGCGCTCTTCGACGGCCGGGTCGATGTCGCGTGTTCGTAATCGGTCCGGACCGAGCGCGCTGCCGGTCCAGGGCAGCCAGCCCCAGCCGTGCTCGTGCGCGTGGGCGCGGGTGAGCTCGTTCTGGATCCGACTGTGGTGGAAGGCGATCCGGCCCAGCGGCACCACGTCGACGAGCACGACGCGACCGTCGGTGAGCTGGGCCGCGACGGTCGGGTAGTGCTCCTGGTCCGCGCCGTCGAAGCGGTAGGTGAGCGCGACCGGTTCCTCCTGGAACGTGGCGACCGAGGGCGCGGCGTCGAGGGTCCGCAGCAGGCGGGCGGCCAGTGCGGAGTCGTAGGCGACCTCGCGGCCCACCTTGGCCAGGTAGAAGCGGCCGCGCCCGTCGTCGTCGCGATCGGCGCGCGCCGACGCGGTGGGCAGCGGCGCGGGGGACCCGGCAAGCCATTCGACGCCGGTGAGCAGCGCGTCGAGGTCGTCGGTGTCGTCGTCGGGGGAGTGGAGTTTGGCCAGGATGCTGGCGGTCTTCTTCTGCCAGCCCAGGATTCGCTGCATCACATAGCCCGCCACCCGCTTGGCGTCGGCCTGGTCGTGTCCGGCCAGGCGCAGCTTCAGATACGACCACTCCATCGCCACCAGGTCGGTGTCGGTGGCGTAGGTCTCGGCGAGCAGGGTCCGGGTCAGGCGCAGGTCACCGACCGCGCGCGGATATCGATGGGCGAACACCGCGGTCGCACGGTGTCCCGAGCGGGCTGCTTCGCGCACGACCTGTCCGATCGCCTTGGCGTAGAGCTGACGGACCCGGTCGCGCGCCAGGTCGTAGCGGGCGCCGACCTGGGTGAGGGTTTCCGGGCGCCTGCCGCCGATCCCGAGCCGCAGCGCCACGATCCGCGCGTCGCGGGCCGCGCGTTCGGCATGCTCGACGAGCAGTTCACCGACCAGGTCGTCGAGCTCTTCCAGCTCGAACGAGACCTCGGCGGCGATATCGTGGCCGACCTCGCTCGCGGTGCTCACCGTGCAACCTCCCTCGCTCGCCTCGGGTCAGCGTAGCGGCAGGCTCCGACAACTCCGGCTCAGAGCGCGGTGAGGTATTCGCTGTAGAACAGGCACAGCCCGGTCGCCGACGCGATACCCGCCAGCACCCAGAACCGGATGATCACCGCCGTCTCGGGCCAGTTGTTGAGCTCGAAATGGTGATGGAACGGCGCCATCCGGAACAGCCGCGTGTGGGTGGTCCGGAAGACCACGATCTGCAGCACCACCGACATGATCTCGGCGACGAACAGCGCGCCCAGCACCACCGCGAGCAGCTCGGTGTGGCTGGTGATGGACAGTCCGGCCAGTAGGCCGCCGAGGCCGAGGGAGCCGGTGTCGCCCATGAAGATCTTCGCCGGGGCGGCGTTCCACCACAGGAATCCGATACACGCGGCGGCCCCTGCGGCGCTGACCATGGCCAGATCGAGCGGGTCGCGCACGGTGTAGCAGGCACGGCCGGGGCTGATCTCGCAGGAGTTGTCGTACTGCCACAGCGTGATCACCACGTAGGCGCCGAGGGTCAGACTCATCGACCCCGCGGCCAGTCCGTCGAGGCCGTCGGTGATGTTCACGGCGTTCGACCAGGCCACCACCAGCAGCACGATGAACGCGACGAAGAACAGCGAGGTGAAGGAGATGGTGCTGATATCGCGGACGTAGGACAGGTTGCGGCTGGCCGGGGTGAGTCCGGTGGCCCCGGGGAAACGCAGCACGAGCACCGCGAACACGACCGCGGCGCCGATCTGGCCGATGTACTTGCCCGCCGCGGTCAGGCCGAGGTTGCGGTGTTTGCGCAGCTTGATGGAGTCGTCGAGGAAGCCGACGATGCCGAGAGCGGAGGCCAGCAGCAGGACCAGGATGCCCGAGGCGCTGGGCCCGGACGCGCCCCACAGCATCCCGATCAGGTGTGATCCGAGATATCCGGCCCACACGCCCGCGCCGATCGCCAGCCCGCCCATGGTCGGGGTGCCGCGTTTGGTGTGGTGGCTGGCCGGTCCGTCGATCCGGATCTCCTGGCCGAACCCTCGCCGCGCGAACACCCGGATGAGCACCGGGGTGAGCGTGATGGTCACGACCAGCGCGATCCCCGCCGCCAACAGGATCTGCCTCAAATACTCGCCCCTCACACGTGGCCGGTCCGCGCCACCCGACCCACCCGGCGACGCCGAGTGCCGATCCTAGGGGAGCCCGCGCCCTCTCCGCCCATCGAGTGACCTGCGTTACATCAGATCGGATGTGGTCAGCGAACCCGGGCGCTGACCAGGCCCGACGGTCGTGGACAGGCCGGAAACGCAAGTAGGGCCCCGGGGGTAACCGGGGCCCTACTTGTGGTGCGCGATACTGGGATTGAACCAGTGACCTCTTCCGTGTCAGGGAAGCGCTCTCCCGCTGAGCTAATCGCGCGAGGTGGAGACGGGAATCGAACCCGTGTGCACGGCTTTGCAGGCCGTTGCCTCACCACTCGGCCACTCCACCGCGCAAAGGAGGATTGGCGAAATGCCTAACCTACCTCTCGAGCGGATGACGGGATTCGAACCCGCGACCCTCACCTTGGCAAGGTGATGCGCTACCAGCTGCGCTACATCCGCATTCACACTTCCGGAGGCTGTCGGCCTGGCGGCTTCGCTGTCCTCCGTGGTGCGATGAGAACATTAGCCGACGTTCGACGCAGACTACAAATCGCCTGGTAGACGGGCATGAATGCGAATTACACGGGTGTCGTTCAAGCATCCGTGGGCGAGTCTTCACCGCCCGGCGCGCCCGAGTTACTGCATCGTGAAACGTAGATATGCGCATTGAAACATCTATGTGCCCAGCGGTCTGCCGGTAGTGGCTCGAACGGAACGGAGGCAAAGGACAGCTGAGGACCCCGAACCTCCCGCTCACAAGCCGATTTGGTGTCACACCGGTACTCCGTGCTAATGTTCCATCTCGTTCGAGCGGCCCACCCCGGCCACTCGAAAAGCAGGTCAGGTCCCATAGCTCAGCGGGAGAGCGTCCGCCTCACACGCGGAAGGTCGCTGGTTCGAAACCAGCTGGGACCACACATAATGGCTGGTCAGGCATGTTCTTCATGTCGGCCAGCCATTTTTTGTGCGCCGAGCACGATGGATCGTCGTCTATGAACCCACGGCAGTCGGGGCTGCGGCGGTTTGGGCGGGTTGACCGATACTTGCGGGGGTATTGCGAGGTCGCGGACGGCTGACCGGTCGGGTTGCCTTTTCGCTCGGGTCCGGGCGGTTGTAGGCCCAGTTGGGTGGAGTCTTGTTCGCGCCATGCCGGTGGACCGGAGATCGATTTGCTGGAAGTGTGCTGACTGTATCCTGTGCGCGTCCTGTTCGACAGAGAGACAAGCGGGTGTCCGTTCGTCTCATGAGGGTCGGAGGTTCGTGCACCTATGGTTCGGCTTCGCTCGGTTCCGCGTCCGGCGGTACTCACGCCCTGCGCCGCGACATCGCAATTCCTTCCCGTACTGCTCGACGCGTCGAGTGCGGAAGGGCTGAGTGATCTCGAAGCGTTGGTGGCGTCGGGTGCTGTGCGCGCGGTGCACGACACGATCGAGGAGCAACTCGACGAGCTGATCCGCTGCGAGGATCCCGCCGTCGTGTGGACGACGGACTCGTTGGCGGCGGCCCGGCGGGGGATCTGTGGTGAGACGCCGCTGTGGCGGTGGGGGACCTGGGTGTTCTACCCGTGGAGCGGTCGGTTGGTGCATGTGCTGCCGCGTGAGGGTTTTCAGCAGGTAAGAACCGATCGGAATCGGAGCAAGATCGACCGGGTGCAGCAGCGCGACCTGCGGGGGCGGCGGATCGGTGTGGTCGGGTTGTCGGTGGGCAACAGCGCGGCGGTGACGTTGGCGATGGAAGGGGTCGGGGGAGCGTTCCGGCTGGCCGATTTCGACACCGTCGGGCTGTCGAATCTGAACCGGCTGCGGGCCGGGATCGGTGATCTGGGGGTTTCCAAGGCGGTGCTGGCCGCGCGGCAGATGGTCGAGATCGACCCCTATCTCGACATCGAGGTGATCACCGACGGGCTGACCGAGGCATCGATCGGGCCCTTCTTCGACGGTGTGGACGGCACCCGGCCGCTGGACCTGCTGGTGGAGGAATGCGACACGGTCTGGGCGAAGGTCGCTGCCCGCGAGTACGCGCGGAACCGGGGGATTCCGGTCCTGATGGACACCAACGATCGCGGTCTGCTGGATGTCGAGCGGTTCGATCTCGAACCCCATCGGCCGCTGTTCCACGGCCGCACCGGCGAGGCGACATCGTCGGATGTGGCGCGGATGAACAAGGGTGAGCTGCTGACATTTCTGCTGGCCGTGGTCGACGGGCCGCGATTGAGTCCGGCGATGCGCGAGGCTGTCGGCGAGATCGGCCGGAGTCTGTCGAGCTGGCCGCAGCTCGCCTCGGGGGTGACGCTCGGCGGTGCCCTGGTGGCGGACACCGCGCGCCGGATCCTGCTCGGCGAGCTGATCCCTTCGGGCCGGACCTATATCGATCTCGACGAACTCGTCCCCGCCCTGTGTCCACCGAGTGTCACGGAAGCCGTGCGGGTGATGGAGGAAGCCCGGTGATGATCGATCCGCGCGATGTGGAACTGGTCGGCTCGCGGCTGCGGCTGCGTGACCTGCGCGCCGGTGACCTGGGGGTCTACCAGCGGATCTTCACCGACCCGCACCTCACCCGGTACATGGGAACCGACAGCATGGGCGTGCAGGCGGCCACGGCGGCGTTCGACGCGGCTCTGCGCGCCCGAGGCGAGAGCCCGCGGCGCAAGTACACATTGGCGATCACGGCGCGCGACGCGGACACCATGGTCGGCACCATCGGTCTGCTGGTCGAGGACTACGGCAGCAACGCGATGATCGGCGGACTGGTCGTGGTGCCGGAAGGGTCGCTGCGCGCGGGCGGGATCGAAGCGGGACGGCTGCTGGCGGCGTTCGCCTTCGGACCGCTCGGGATCCACCGGGTGTGGGCGGGACACCGCCACGATCATCCGGTGATGGACACGGTGATGTCGGGGGTGGGCTTGACACCGGAGGCGCGGCTGCGGCAGCTCTACCGGACCCAGGGTCGGTGGCACGACGTGTGCACCTACGCGGCGGTGCGGCCGGAGTGGGCGGCCACGGCGACGGCCGCCGAACGACGGATCCTCGCGGTAGGTCCCACTGCGGCAAGGGAACACGCCTCCGTGGGGCGGTGAAGTCGGCGGGGGAACCCTGCCGAATCGGGCTCGGGGGCGGCCGCGGCGCGATAGCATCGCGGCATTGCCCCCACCCCGAACGCGCAGCGGCCGGCGACGGGATGGCCTCCACCGCCGGCGAGAATCCGAAGCGGAGATCCCCCATGGCAGTGCTGATCGACTCCGACTACTTCACCCCGGCGGACCGTCGCGAGGCGGTCACCGCGATCCTGCAGGAAGCCGACATCGGGGCGAATCTGCGGATGTGGGACGCGCCCGCCGAAGTGGTCAGCAGACATCAGGCCTGGATGCTGGGTCCGATCGCGCTCACCCGCTCGGAGGTGTCCGGGCACCAGGTGTGCCGGACCAGTCGCCACGAGCGGGCCACCCCCAGCGACACCCTGACGGTGACGGTGCAGAACGGGCAGGTCCGCAGGCACGAACAGTTCGGCGCGCAGACGCTGATCGAACCCGGCGCGTGCGAGGTGATCGATCTGGCCACCACGTTCGCGTCGGGCTGGCACGGTCTCGGCGGCACCCTGTGTCTGCAGCTGTCGCGGGAGCGCCTCGGCGTTTCGGCGGAAACGATCATCGCCGCGCACGGACGACTGGCGGCATCGCCGCTGTATCCGATGGTGACGGCCCAGATCCAGCATCTCGTCGGGATCGCCGACCAGCTCGAAGCCGATCCGGCCGCCGCCTCGGTGGGCGAGTCGTGCATGGAAATGGTTCGGGCGCTGCTGATTTCGGCGGCCGGGCGCGGGCCGGGCGACGGTGGCGCCATCCCCGAACAATTGTTGATCGAGCAGATTCTCGGCTATGTGCGGGCGCACCTGTCGGATTCGGCCCTGAAGATTCCGGACATCGCCGCCGCCAACAACATCTCCGTCCGGCACCTGTACAAGGTGTGCGCGCAGTCGGGAATCAGCCTCGAGCAGTGGATCATCGAACAGCGCCTGGTCCGGGCTCGCGACATGCTGGTCGACCGGGGCTACGCGCATCGGTCGATCGCCGCGGTCGCCGGTGCCGTGGGGTTCCGCGACTCCGCCCACTTCACCCGCCGATTCCGCGAAACCTTCGGGATGACACCGCGAGACTGGCGCCGCAGCGCCACCGAGGCGGACAACCCGCCGACGTAGTCGGGGACATCGAGCCCAGGTGCGCGTGCAGGTGTGCGTGCAGAGTCAGTTGCCGTGCAGTCACAGTCTCTTTCGGCCTCCGATTCCTCGATATCGTTCGAATGTGGCTGCGCGAGACCGCTTCAGGGGCGCGAGTGTTCGCCGACGGACACCAGCGCCGATGCGATCCGTGCCGAGGGCATCGAGAGAAAGGGGGGACCATGTCCACGATCGGCAAAGCTATTCGGGCGGCGAGGATGGCCTCCGGATTCACGCAGGCGGAGTTGGCCGACTGGATCGGGATCCGGGACGGAAATCAGATCAGCCGTTGGGAACGCGATGTGGTGACCCCCAGTCCCGACAGTGTCGGCGAGTTGAAGCGGGTCCTCGGCGTGCGCATCGACAACGCGTCCGGCGACGCGGTGTCGTGCTGAGCTGAACCCCGCTACGCGCCGACCTGCGAGCTCAGGTAGTTCAGCAGGAGGGGAACGTCCTCGCCGTAGTCGAGGTGGGCGGCCGAGGCGTAGAAGTTGGCCATGTCCACACCCTGACGGCCGAGCTGGACGAGCTCGTCGACTGTCTCGGGATCGGTGAGGCTGAGCAGGGTGCGGGTGGTCGCGCGCAGGTCGGCGCGGATACCGGCGGCGACGGGGCCGAGTACGGCGCCGGTGAGGTCGGCGCCGGTGGCGGCCAGGTTCGTCAGGTCGGCGGCCGCGGCGACGGGGTCGTCGCGATCGAGCGACTCGATCGCGCGCCAGAGGATCTCCTGAACCCGGCCCACCTGGTCGGCGATGCTGAGGAAGTCGATCCGGGTGAGGGCGTCGGCGACGACGCTGAGGCCCGCCGTCCGGCCGGAGGGGTCGGCGGCGGCCGCCGCGCGGATGACCTCGGCGATCAGGTCGCGGTCCACCCCGGCGGCGGCCTGGACCAGCGGGGACAGGGCGACGTTCAGGGCGTTCGCGGTGCGGTGCGCGCTGCGGATGTCACCCGCCGCGAGCAGCTCCGGCAGGCTGGTCAGGTCGTCGAGGATGGTGGGCAGGTTCGCCGCGGTGGCGGTCCAGCCCGCGCCCATCGTGACGGCCTGTTCGATCAGGGTGCGGGGATCGACCGTGGCGGGGACGACGTCGGCGATCGGTCCGGGATCGCCGCTCAGGACCCGGCCCACCACGGCGAGGAACGGGGAGGTGGCGGCATCGAGGGAGCAGTACAGGTCGCCGTCGGCGCACAGGGTGCGGACCCGGTCGGTCAACGCGCCGAAATCCCGGCTGCGCGTTCCGGCGATGCCGCGACCGGGCTGGGGGTCACCCAGGGACAGGGTCGTGTTCGGGTCGCGATGCGGGTCGGCCAGTAGTCCGACACCGGCCACTCGATCGGTGTCGACGGGTCCCTCGCCGTGACCGATCTCGGTGGCGAGATCGCCGATGCCGTCCGCGCCCTGGCTGTACCCGGCGAGGACGACCCGCGTCGAGTCGCACAGGCCGCGCAGCATCCGGTGCAGGCGGGATTCCAGGGTGCCCAGCGACTCCGCGTAGGTCAGACCCAGATCGAAGGCGCTCGCGGCGTAGGGGACGTAGAGGACGGTGATGTCCGGGCCGAACCGCTGTCGCAGGCCGTCGCCGACGGGTCGGAGCATGCCGACCGGCACCCGGGGATCGGCGTCGGGCGTGGTCTCCCAGGTTCCCGGCGCGAGAATCGCGGTGTACGGGGTGCAAGGCTGGGTGGCGGGTACTTCCGCCCGCGCGACGCCGACCGCTCCGGTACCGGCCGCGACGACGGCGGCGACCAGGGCCGCCGCGGTGGAATTCACCAAGCTACGCATCGCCGAATCCTCTGTTGCCGAGGGGGATTCGCGACCTCGAAGGGTCCCGAATCCCGCTGAGGGTGCCTCGGCCAATTATCGCCAGCCGCCCTCGGTTTTGTCCGCCTTTCCGACACAGTTACATTTCAGATTGTTCGCGCGGGGCGCGCGTCGCGTGGGCGCGTGGCCGAGCCATTTTGTGCGGTGCGAGGTTCGTTCTGTAGTGTCACAGTGCTGGTTCGAAACCGGCCGGAACCACACCACAGGGCCAGGACCGCCGTCCTGGCGTTTTTTGTGCGCCTGAACGATGACCTCACGATCGGGGAGCCGGTTTCGGTGAAAATCGCCGGCCTCAATAGCATGGATCTGCCGTACCGATCGAAGAACCTGAGGACGCCTGTGACTACCGAACAACTTGACCGCTGGAACGCTCAGGAAGCAGCCGCCGAGGCGATGATCCCGATCATCGGCACGCTGTACCGGAGCAAGGGTGTGACGATCCTGCTGCACAGCCGTTCGCTGGTGAACAAGTCGGTGATCAGCATCCTGCGCACGCACCGCTTCGCGCGCCAGATCGAGGGCGAGGAGCTCTCGGTCGACGAGACGCTGCCCTTCCTGCAGGTGCTCAGCCAGCTGGACCTGGGTCCGTGCAAGATCGACCTCGGTCAGCTCGTGAAGTCCTACCGCGCCGACGGCGACGGCCGCTCGATCGCGGAGTTCACCGCCGCGGCGCTGGCCGACGTGCTCGACGGCAACAAGGCACAGCCGCAGGGCCCGCGCGACGTCGTGCTCTACGGCTTCGGCCGGATCGGTCGCCTGGTGACCCGCCTGCTCATCGAGAAGGCCGGTTCGGGCAACGGGCTGCGGCTGCGCGCCGTGGTCGTGCGCAAGAGCGGCGACGAGGACCTGGTCAAGCGCGCCTCGCTGCTGCGTCGCGACTCGGTGCACGGTGCCTTCAACGGCACGATCAAGGTCGACACCGAGAACAGCACGATCACCGCCAACGGCAACGTCATCAAGTTCATCTACAGCAACGATCCGACGACGATCGACTACACCGACTATGGCATCGACAACGCCATCCTGATCGACAACACCGGCCGCTGGCGCGACCGCGAGGGCCTGGGCCAGCACCTGCGCCCCGGCATCGAGAAGGTCGTGCTCACCGCGCCCGGCAAGGGTGACGTGCCCAACATCGTGCACGGCGTGAACCATCGTGAGCTGGACCTGTCGCAGCAGATCTACTCCTGCGCGTCCTGCACCACCAACGCGATCGTGCCGCCGCTCAAGGCGATCGACGACGAGTTCGGCATCCTGCGCGGCCACGTGGAGACGGTGCACTCGTTCACCAACGACCAGAACCTGCTCGACAACTTCCACAAGGCGGACCGTCGCGGCCGTTCGGCGCCGTTCAACATGGTGCTCACCGAGACCGGCGCGGCCTCGGCCGTCGCCAAGGCGATGCCGGACTTCAAGGCCAAGATCACCGGTAACTCGATCCGCGTCCCCACCCCGGACGTCTCGATGGCGATCCTGAACCTGCACCTGAAGCAGGAGACCACCAAGGAAGAGGTGCTCGCCTACCTGCGTGGGGTGTCGCTGGCGGGCCCGCTGAGCCGCAACCTGGACTACACCGCGGCCACCGACGTGGTCTCGAGCGACTTCATCGGTTCGCGCGCGGCCTCGATCATCGACGCCAACGCGACCATCGTCGAGGGTGACACCGCGATCCTCTACGTCTGGTACGACAACGAGTTCGGGTACTCCTGCCAGGTGGTGCGGACCGTGCAGTTCATCTCGGGCATCGAATACCCGACCTACCCGCAGGTCGCGGCGCAGTCCGAGGCCCGCGAGCCCGCCACCGCGGCGGTCTAGCGATACGCTCCGCGAACGGGACCCAGCGCCGCGCGCCGGGTCCCGTTCGTCGTCTCCGGGTGGACCGAACGGGTCGGCCTGTGCATACTGATCCCATGACATCTCGTCGAAAGGGCGTTCTGCGCCCGGGCCGTTGAGCCCCCGGCCGGTCGTCGAACCGGCTTCCCTCTTCCCCGATCGCGGGGATTCTTCCTCCGATTCCCGGTTGTCCTTCTGGCAGCGCGTGCGCGAATACGCCGTGCCAGCCACCATGATCGAGACCGCCACCGCCCGGCGTCGCGTCGGCGACTGGGCCGGGGCCTGTGCCGCCGCCGGGGTCGATGTCGATCTCGATCTGCGCGCGCTGGCTCGCGCCAGCGGACGTGACGTGGCCGCGCGGGTGCGGGCCGACCTGCGTCAGCTGGCGCCAGATCTGCTGCGCTGGCATCTGCCGCGCGTCGCGCCGGACGGTCTGCTGCGGCCCGGTCTGACGATTCCGCTGGCCCGCTACGACCCGGGCGGGGGAGCGCCGCCGGTGTGGCTGGTCGTCCGGACCGCCCCGGCCTGGGCCGATGCCGGTCAACGGCTCGTGCTCGCGCTGTGGGACGGAGCGGACGGTTCCGCGCATCCGCACCGGCGTTTCCGGCTCGACCTGCACCGGCACCTGTGGGACGCGCGCCGCACACTCGAACTGCGCCCGCGAGCGGGCGCGGCTCCCGGTCCCGAGAGTGCGGTGCTTCCCGTTCCCGAGACGGTGCCCGACACCTGTGCGGTGCACCGCTGGGCCGCCGAGGCGGCGCTGCTGCTGCGGGCGGACCGGGAGCCGGGCGGGTTGGTGCGGGTGCGCTACGGCGCCCGGCGGCACCTGGTGCTCGACGTCACCGGACCGGCAGCGCGGATCGTGCACGACCCCGCGCGGGGAGTCCGGCTGCCGGTGCTGCCCGACGCCGCCACCTGGGTCCTGCCGGATCTGGCCCTGCTCGACGCGGGCCTCGTCGCCGCCGACCGGCTGCATCCGCTCGTCGCCGCGGCGCTCGTGCCGGGCAGCGCGCCGGTCGACTCACGGCCGCGCGCCACCAACGGGCAGCGCGTCGTGCTGTGCCGGGGTGAGCGTCATCGGATCGGCCTGGTCGACGGGGTGCTCACCGCGCTCGATCACGATCCGGTGGAGTTGCGCCGGGAGGAGCTGCTGGTCGCGCTGACCGGTACTCCGCTGCCGTGCCTGCGGGTCATCGATCGGGCGCTGCGCGCGCCTTCGGGGCTGACGGGTGTCACCGAGCGACTCGACCACGGTGACATCGCCGGGGCGCTGGCTGTCGTCGAGGACCTGCTCGGCACCGGCGCGGCACTGCGCGACGGCCCGCTGCTCGACGCGCTGACGCAGGCGGCCGAGCGGCGCACCACCTACGGCCTGTACCGGGCGGGACTGCCCGCACCCGGGCAGCTCTGCCCGCCGTCGTGCCGGTCGGATCGTCGCGTGCTCGGCGGCCATCCCCGGCACGCCGTCAAGCTCTGACGCGCCCCCGCGCGCTTTCTGACATCCCAACGACCACAAGGTGATTCACTCATGTCTGTTCACACCCTGACCCGTCCCTCCGCACAGCTCGACGTCGCGGCCGAACTGCTGTCCCTGCTCGGTGACGTGACCACCGAACCTCGCCCCGACACCCGACTCGAAGCCCTCACCATGGCTGTGGCCGCCGACCTGCCGGTGCTGCTGTGGGGCGAACCGGGAATCGGCAAGACCGCCGCGCTGACCCAGCTCGCCGACTCGCTCGACCTGCCGCTGACCACCGTGATCGCCAGCGTCCACGAGCCCTCCGACTTCGCCGGACTGCCGGTCCTCGGCGACGACCCCGCCACCCAGGGCGTGCCGATGGCACCGCCGGACTGGGCGGTCGAGCTCGCCCGCACCGGCCGTGGCCTGCTGTTCCTCGACGAGCTGTCGACCGCGCCGCCCGCCGTGCAGGCCGCGCTGCTGCGCCTGGTCCTGGAACGGCGGATCGGCACGCTGCGACTGCCCGCCGGTGTCCGCATCGTGGCGGCCGCCAACCCGCGCTCCTCGGCGGCGGACGGCTGGGAGCTGAGCCCGCCGCTGGCCAACCGCTTCGTGCACCTGCAGTGGACGCACGATCACGAGGTGGTGGTGCGCGGACTCGGCGGCACCTGGCCCCGGGCTACCTTGCCGACCCTCGCACCCGAAAAGCTCTCCGAGGCGGTGGCTTTCGCGCGCCGGGCGGTCTGTGAGCTGCTGGCGGCGCGCCCGAAGCTGGTCCATCAGATGCCCACCAGCGAGACCCGGCGGGGTGGGGCGTGGCCCTCACCGCGCAGCTGGGAGGCGACCGTGCGGCTGATCGCCTTCGCCACCGCGGCCGGTGCGTCGCGCGACGTGCTGTCGCTGCTGGTGCGCGGCGCGGTCGGCGACGGTGCCGGTTTCGAGCTGCTGACCAGCATCGACCGGATGGACCTGCCCGATCCGGAAGTGCTGCTCGCCGACCCGGCCGCCGCGCAGTTGCCCACCCGTGGTGACCTGCGCCAAGCCGTGCTCGACGCGGTGGTGGCGGCGGTGCGGCAACGGCCCGAGCGGGCCCGCTGGGACGCGGCGTGGACGCTGCTGGCCACGGCGGTGGAGACCGGTGCCCCGGACCTGGTGGTGGTGCCCGCGAGCACCCTGGCCGCGTTGCGCCGCGACGACTGGACCGTGCCCGCCTCCATCGAGCGGCTGGCCGGGATGGTCTCGATCTCGCGGCAGGCCGAGCGCGCCGCCGCCGAGGTGGGCCGATGAGCGAGGACCTGGCCGGACTCGACTCCGGCAAGCTCTATGCCGCGCGGCTGCGGGCGGTGTCGGCCCGGCCGTATCTGGCGACCGCCCTCTACGCGCTGCACCTGGTCGTGTCGCGGCGGGTCCCGACCATGGGCGTCGACCGGTACTGGCGCTGCTATGTCTCGCCCGCGTTCGTGGACCGGATGTCGGTGGCGGAACTCGCCTCGGTGCTGGTGCACGAGGTGTCGCATCTGCTGCGCGAGCACCACGCGCGCAGCGATCGCTTCGCCAGGGAACACGAGCTCAGCGGCCCGGCCGAACGGCTGCGGATGAACATCGCCGCCGACGCCGAGATCAACGACGACGCCTTCGGTGACGGCCTGGTGCGGCCCGAGGACGCGGTCACTCCGGCGAGCCTGGGCCTGTCCAACGGTGGCCTCATGGAGGACTACCTGCGGCAGTTCCGGCTCGGGCCCCACACCGCGGCCATGGCCTGGCTCGACTGCGGTAGCGGTGCCGACGGCGCGGACCGGGAGTGGGACCTGGGGCCCGACGGCGCCGACGGACTCAGCGAACAGGAGCGCGCCGCGGTGCGGTTCCGGGTGGCGCAAGGCATCGTCGGCAGGCCGGGCGATGCCCCGCGGGCCTGGCGCCGCTGGGCCGAGCGGACGCTGCATCCGCCACAGCCGTGGCGGCAGCTGCTCGGCGCCGCGGTCCGGTCGGCGGCCTCGGCGGGCGGGTCGGGCGCGGACTACACCTACGGCCGCCCGGCCCGGCGCTCGGCGGCGCTGTCGGGGATCGTGCTGCCGAGCCTGCGGCACATGCCGCCCAAGGTCAGCGTGGTCATCGACACCTCGGGATCGGTCAGCGACGCGGAACTGGGCAGCGCGCTGCTCGAGGTGGGCGCCATCGGCCAGGCGGTGGGCGGGCGCCGCGACCTGGTCACCGTGTTCTCCTGTGACGCGGCGGTGCACCTGGCCGCACCGCTGTGCCGGGCCGAGGGGATGACGCTCATGGGTGGCGGCGGCACCGATCTGCGCACCGGCTTCGCCCAGGCGCTGCGCACCTCCCCGCGCCCGGACGTGATCGTGGCGCTCACCGACGGCCAGACGCCGTGGCCCGAGCGCGAGCCGTCCTGCCGCACCGTGGTCGGCCTGTTTCCGCGCCCGGATACCTGGCAGGAGGACGACCCCTACTACGTGCCGGATCGGCCGCCGTCCTGGGCGCGGGTGGTCGACATCGGCTGAGGCGCACGCGGATTCATGCGATGTGTTGCACGTCACATTTCCGTAGCGATTCCCGGACCGGCTTTCCGTACGCTTGGGTAAGTCTTTACTATTGGCCCGACCCTGTGTCTCGGGTCCGATCTCGCAGCTCAGCATCTATTGCCAGTGCCATGTTCGACCGATGAACCGGGCTCCTTCGCCCGGCGAAGGAGAATGATGACCGACAATGATCCTGACCCGACCACGACGGCGAGCTCGCCACCGGGTATCACGGTGAGTTCCGTTCTGCGGCAAGATCTTCCGGCCTCGCTGGTGGTTTTCCTCGTCGCGCTACCGCTGTCGTTGGGCGTGGCGCTGGCCTCCGGCGCCCCGGTCGTGTCCGGGCTGATCGCCGCGGCCGTGGGCGGTGTCGTCGCCGGACTGCTCGGCGGTTCGTCGATCCAGGTCAGCGGGCCGACGGCCAGTCTCGCCGTCGTGGTCGCCGGTGCGGTGCAGCAATTCGGCTGGGCCGCCATGTGTTTCATCACCGTCGGTGCCGGGGTGGTGCAGATCCTGTTCGGGCTCAGCCGGGTCGCGCGGGCCGCGCTCGGCATCGCGCCGGTGGTGGTGCACGCCATGCTCGCCGGGATCGGCGTGATCATCGCGCTGCAGCAGGTGCACGTGCTGCTCGGCGGGACGACGGTGGGTTCGCCGTGGCAGAGCGTGCTGGCGCTGCCGCACCAGGTGATGTCGGTCCACGGCGGCGGCCTGTTCGTCGGGCTGCTCGTCATCGGGGTGCTCATCGGCTGGCAGTACCTGCCGCGGCGGGTGCGGGTGGTGCCCGGTCCGCTGGTGGCGGTGGTCGCGGCGACGGTGGTGTCGCTGGTGCTGCCGCTCGGGGTCGAACGGGTGCGTCTGGACGGCTCGCTGCTCGACGGCATCGGCCTGCCCGCGCTGCCGCACGGCGGCTGGGGGCCGATCCTGCTCACCATGCTCGCCGTCGCCCTGATCGCCAGCGTGGAGACGCTGCTCTCGGCGGTCGCGGTGGACAAGATGCGCCCCGAACGGCGCACCGACTTCGACCGCGAACTGCTCGGCCAGGGCGCGGCGAACATGACCTCGGGGCTGCTGGGCGGGCTGCCCGTCGCGGCGGTCATCGTGCGCAGCATCACCAATGCCAACGCGGGAGCGCGCACCAGGGCGTCCACCGTGCTGCACGGGTGCTGGGTGCTGGTGTTCGCGCTGGCGCTGGTGGGATTGGTGCGCCAGATCCCGACGGCGGCCCTGGCCGGACTGCTGGTACTCATCGGCGTGCAGCTGGTGAAGCTGGCCCACATCAAACGCGCGCGGCGCACCGGTGATCTCTACGTCTACGTCATCACGGTGATCGCGGTCGTCGCGCTGAATCTGTTGCAGGGCATGGTGATCGGACTCATCGCCTCGTTCGCGCTGCTGCTGTGGCGGGTGGTGCGGGTCAGCGTCGAGGCCACCCCGCGCCCCGACGGCGGCTGGCTGGTCCGTGTCGAAGGGCCGTGCACCTTCCTCGCCGTGCCCAAGCTCACCGCCGAGTTGGCCAAGGTCCCCGCCGACGCCGAGGTGACCGTGGAACTCAGCGTGGATTTCCTCGACCACGCCGCGTGTGACCTGCTCGCCGAGTGGACGGCCGAACGCGAATCCGCGGGCGGCACCGTGCATGTGGTCGAACTGGGCACCGCGCGGATGGCGCGCGCGCAGGACGGTCCGCCCGAGCGTGGGCACGCGCGCAAGGCGGTCGACGAGGCGATCCGGCCGTGGCGGCGCACCGGGGGAGTCGACCCGATCGCGGCCGGGATCGCGGCCTACCACCGCGGCCACGCGCACCTGCTGCGGCCGCATCTGGACGGGCTGCGCCACCGCCCCGACGCCGACACCTTCTTCCTGACCTGCGCCGACGCCAGGATCGTGCCGAACGTGATCACCAGCAGCGGGCCGGGTGACCTGTTCACCGTGCGCAATGTCGGCAATCTGGTGCCGGTCGGCGGCAGCGACGTGTCGGTGGAGGCCGCGCTGATCTACGCGCTCGACAAACTCGACGTGCGCTCGGTGGTGGTCTGTGGGCACAGCGGGTGCGGGGCGATGGAGGCGCTGCACGCCCAGGTGCAGGCCGGTCCCGGACTCGACGACTGGCTCGCCCACGCCCAGCCGACGCTGACCGCCTACCAGCAGGGACATCCGGTGGCCGAGGCCGCCGCCCGCGCGGGCTTCGGGCCGATCGACCAGCTCGGCATGGTGAACGTGGCCCGGCAGGTCGAGACGTTGATCGCGTATCCGGCGGTGCGCGGCGCGATGCGCGAGCGCGGCGTGGCGGTTTCGGGATTGTTCTTCGACCTGGCCACCGCCCGGGTCATCGAGGTGACCGCCGAGGGCATCGCCGAGTTCGACGACCGCCGCAGCGGACTGGCCGCGGAGCCCGTGTGAGCGCCTCCGTGTGGGTCACACCACAGCGCGCCCCTCGTTATGGCGAGGCCCACTCTTTCTGCGGCACACTGGTTTTGCCATTTCTTTACCAATAGTTTGGATGGCCTGCCCGGTCCATCGTCGCACCGGGATTTTCTCGAGATTCACCGTGTGAACCGGTTCGCGGTCTCTGCCCGTGCTGGACAAGTTGATCGTCGACCGACCTCGGCCCAGCGCCGAGTCGGCGAAGGAGAGTCATGTCTGTGGAAAACGATCTCGCACCGCCTCGTCCCGAGGCCGAAGTACCCGGCGGCGCCGCCCGCCCCGCGTGGCGCACGACGCTGCTGCGCCATGATCTTCCCGCGTCCATCGTGGTCTTCCTGGTCGCGCTGCCCCTGTCGCTGGGCATCGCGGTCGCCTCCGGCGCGCCCGTGGCCGCCGGACTCGTCGCCGCCGTGATCGGCGGTATCGTCGCCGGTCTGCTCGGTGGTTCGGTCCTGCAGGTCAGTGGCCCCGCCGCGGGCCTGACCGTGGTGGTCGCCGAATCCATCGCCACCTTCGGCTGGCGTGTCACCTGTTTCATCGTCGTCGCCGCCGGGGTGTTACAGATCCTGTTCGGCCTCAGCCGGATCGCGCGCGCCGCGCTCGCCGTCGCCCCCGTGGTGGTGCACGCGATGCTGGCCGGTATCGGTATCACCATCGCCCTGCAGCAGATCCATGTGCTGCTCGGCGGGTCCTCGCACAGCACCGCGCTGCGCAATCTGCTCGAACTGCCCGGTCAGCTGCTGGACCTGCACGGCGGTGGCGCGCTGGTCGGCGCCACGGTGATCGTGGTCATGCTGGGCTGGAAACGCATGCCGCCCAAGCTGCGTGCCGTGCCGGGACCGCTGGTCGCGGTCGTCGCGGGCACCCTGCTGTCGCTGCTGCTGCCCACCGACGTCGACCGCATCGTCATCGACGGCTCGCTCTTCGACGCGCTGCAACTGCCGGAACTGCCCTCGGGCGACTGGTCGGCGGTGGCCATGATGGTGCTCACCATCGCGCTGATCGCCAGTGTGGAGAGCCTGCTCTCGGCGGTGGCCGTGGACAAGATGCACACCGGCCCGCGCACCGATTTCGACCGCGAGCTGATCGGTCAGGGTTCGGCCAACGTGCTCTCCGGCCTGGCCGGTGGTCTGCCGATCACCGGCGTCATCGTGCGCAGCGCCACCAATGTGCAGGCCGGTGCGCGCAGCCGCGCCTCGGCGATCCTGCACGGCTGCTGGCTGCTGCTGTTCTCGGTGGCGCTGGTGGCGCTCGTCGAGCAGATCCCGACCGCGGCGCTGGCCGGTCTGCTGATCGTGATCGGCATCCAGCTGGTGAAGCTGGCCCACATCCGGCTGGCCCGGCGCACCGGTGATCTGCTGGTCTACGTGGTGACCATCCTGTCGGTGGTGTTCCTGAACCTGCTCGAGGGCGTGATCATCGGCTTGGCCCTGGCCTTCGCCCTGCTGCTGTGGCGGGTGGTGCGGGTGCAGGTCGGCGCCGTGGCCCTGGACGAGTCGCGGTGGCTGGTGAGCATCGACGGTTCCTGCACCTTCCTGGCGCTGCCCAAGCTCTCCGGCGAGCTGGCCAAGGTGCCCGCGGGCGCCGACGTGACGGTGGAGATGACCGTCGACTTCCTCGACCACGCCGCGTTCGAGGCCATCGAGGAATGGCAGCGGCAGCAGGAGAACAGCGGTGGCCGTGTCGATTTCGTCGAGATCGGCAGCGCGCGCATGGCCGGTGCGGCCGCCGCGCCGCCCGCGCGCGGGTTCGGCCGTCAGGTGTGGGACGAACTGCTCGGGCCGTGGCGCAACGCCGAGCCCGGTGGCGACGTGGTGGCCGCCGGTGTCTCGGCGTTCCATCGCAGTCACGCGCACGTGGTGCGCCCGCACCTGGACGAACTGCGCGACAGCCAGGACCCGCACTCGTTCTTCCTGACCTGCTCGGATTCGCGGATCGTGCCCAATGTGATCACCAGCAGCGGCCCCGGTGACCTGTTCACCGTCCGCAACATCGGCAACCTGGTCCCGCTGCGCGGTGACGATTCCGTCGAGGCCGCACTGGAGTTCGCGCTCGAGGAACTGGCGGTGCGCTCGGTGGTCGTGTGCGGGCACTCCTCGTGCGGCGCGATGAAGGCGGTCCACGCCGGTGCCGAGACCGCGGGCGGCCTCAACGCCTGGCTCGAGCACGCCGAGCCGAGCCTGGCGCGGTACCGGGCCGGGCATCCGGTGGCCATGGCCGCGCGGGCGGCCGGGTACGGCGAGGTCGACCAGCTGAGCATGGTGAACGTCGCCGTGCAGCTCGAGACGCTGCAGCGACATCCGGTCGTGCGCCGCGCGATCGCCGAGCGCGGCGTGGTGGTCTCGGGCCTGTTCTTCGACATCGCCAACGCGCAGGTGGTCGAGGTGACCGCGGAGACGGTCCGCGCGATCGAGGGCGAGGTCCCGGTCACGCTGTGATCGGGACTACGCGTGCGCGGCGGTCGGCTCGTAGGCTGGAACGATGATCAGCGAGCCGACCGCCGACGCCACCCGCGCCGACCTCGACTCCGGTGACCCGGGGGATTCCACCGAGGCACCGGACCGGTGGACGCGCGCGAAACAGCGCCTGCGCGCCTTCCGGGAACACATCGCCGACCGCCCTACCCTGAACTTCGGCTATCGCGTCGTGGTCGGACTGGTCGGCGGTGTGGTCCTGCTCGTCGGGATCGTCACCATCCCGTACCCCGGCCCGGGCTGGGCGCTCGTCTTCGCGGGATTCGGCATCCTGGCCACCGAGTTCGTCTGGGCGCATCACACCCTGCGGTGGGTTCGCGGGAAGTACCGGATCGTCATGGACTGGTACACCTCGCGCGGCCCGACGATCAAGGTGCTCGGCGCGGTGGCGACCTTCGCCCTCGTCCTGGCGACGCTGTGGCTGCTGGGCACATATTCGATGGTGGCAGGGTGGATCGGAGTCGATTGGCCATGGTTGCGCAGTCCCCTGATGTCGTGAGCACCGTCCCCGGACGGCTGCTCACCGATCCCGCCTGGGTCGCGGCCCGCATCGAGGAGATGGGCCGGACCTGGGGCACCGACGTGCCCCGGGTGGCGGGCACGCTGTGGTGGTGCATGGTCGCCTCGACGCTGGTCGAGCCGGTCACCCGGGCCTACGCGACGGGCGGCCCGGCCCCGGTCGCCGCGCTCGGTGACTTCGACTGCGAGGTACGCCCGGACGGCGGCGTCGAGCACGTGGCGTTCCGGCGGGTCGCGGTCGACGCCGACGGGCGCGCCGTGCGCTCGGATGTCGGCGGGGAGCGCGGCGCGTGCGCGGCCGAGGAGGTCGGCGAGGCGCTGCGGGCCACCCTGGCCGCGGTGATCGCGCAGGTCGCGGCCGTGTCCGGGGCGGGGATGCCCGCGCTGTGGGCGATCGTGGCCGACGCCGTGGGCAACCGCGCGCTCGACGCGGGCGCCCCGGAGGTGGGTGCGCGCCTGGCCGCCGACGTGGGCGCGCGGCTGCTGCCGCCGCGGTTCGTCACCGTCGGCGCGCGCACCTTCGTCAAACGGATCTCCTGCTGCCTGGTCTACGAGGTCGCGGGCTGCCAGATGTGCACGAGCTGCCCGAAACGTCCCGCCGCCGAGCGGGCCGAGCTGCTGGACCGGCTCGCGCGCCCGTCGCGCTGACCGGGCCGCTCGCCGACCTCCGGAGTTCGCGACATCGCGCGCTGTCGGGCGTTTTCGGCGCGTCCGCGTCGCGGGCGTCGCACAACACGCGGGCCCCCGGTCCGTCGACACCGCCGGTCGACGCGCCCGATAGCATGGGCGACGGCGCGGGATGGACCCCGCGTTCCCGCCGGACGGACCCGGCGGACATCACTGTCAAGGAGAGCATTCCCGTGACCACCTCTGCACCCATCAGTCCTGTCGCCCTCGTCCGGGTGCAGGCCGGGACTACCGCGGGTGCCGCGGTGCGGGAGGCGGGCTTGCCGACCAAGGGCCCGGACACCATCGTCGTGGTGCGCGACGCCGAGGGCGCGCTCAAGGACCTGTCCTGGATCCCGGACACCGACGTCGAGGTCGAGGCCGTCGCCGCCAACACCGAGGACGGCCGCAGCGTGATCCGGCACTCGGCCGCGCACGTGCTCGCCCAGGCGGTGCAGCAGGAGTTCCCCGAGGCGCAGCTGGGCATCGGCCCGCCGATCAAGGACGGCTTCTACTACGACTTCCGGGTCGAGCGCCCGTTCACCCCCGAGGACCTGGCCAAGCTGGAGTCCCGGATGAAGAAGATCGTCAAAGGCGCGCAGCGCTTCTCGCGTCGCGTGGTCGAGGTCGACGACGCCCGCGTCGAGCTGGCGAACGAACCGTTCAAGCTCGAGCTGATCAGCGACAAGTCCGGCATCGACGACCCGGAGATCATGGAGGTCGGCGGCAACGAGCTGACCATCTACGACAACCTGGACCCGCGCACCGGCGAGAAGATCTGGGCCGATCTGTGCCGCGGCCCGCACATCCCCACCACCAAGTTCATCCCCGCCTTCAAGCTCACCCGCTCCTCGGCCGCCTACTGGCGTGGTGACCAGGACCGCGAGGACCTGCAGCGCATCTACGGCACCGCCTGGGAATCGACCGAGGCGATGGACGAGTACCTGCACCTGCTGGCCGAGGCCGAGCGCCGCGACCACCGCAAGCTGGGGCTCGAGCTGGACCTGTTCAGCTTCCCCGACGAGCTCGGCTCGGGTCTGCCGGTGTTCCACCCCAAGGGCGGCATCATCCGCAAGGAGATGGAGGAGTACTCGCGCCAGCGCCACATCGACGCGGGCTACGAGTTCGTCAACACCCCGCACATCACCAAGGGTCACCTGTTCGAGGTCTCCGGTCACCTCGACTGGTACCGCGACGGCATGTTCCCGGCCATGCACCTCGACGCCGAACTCAACGACGACGGCACCGTGCGCAAACCCGGCCAGGACTACTTCGTCAAGCCGATGAACTGCCCGATGCACAACCTGATCTTCCGCGCGCGTGGGCGTTCCTACCGGGAGCTGCCGCTGCGGCTGTTCGAGTTCGGTTCGGTGTACCGCTACGAGAAGTCCGGCGTGATCCACGGCCTGACCCGGGTGCGCGGCATGACCCAGGACGACGCGCACATCTACTGCACCAAGGAGCAGATGCACGCGGAGCTCACCACCACGCTGCAGTTCGTGCTCTCGCTGCTGCGCGACTACGGTCTCGACGACTTCTACCTCGAGCTGTCCACCAAGGACCCGAAGAAGTTCGTCGGCTCCGACGAGCTGTGGGAGGAGGCCACCGAGACCCTGCGCAAGGTGGCCACCGACTCCGGCCTGGACCTGGTGCCCGACCCGGGCGGCGCCGCCTTCTACGGCCCGAAGATCTCCGTGCAGGCCAAGGACGCGCTGGGCCGCACCTGGCAGATGTCGACCATCCAGCTCGACTTCAACCTGCCCGAGCGCTTCGACCTGGAATACACCTCCTCCGACGGCACCAAGCAGCAGCCGGTGATGATCCACCGCGCGCTGTTCGGCTCGATCGAGCGGTTCTTCGGCGTGCTCACCGAGCACTACGCGGGCGCGTTCCCGGCGTGGCTGTCGCCGGTGCAGGTGGTGGGCATCCCGGTCGCGGAGAACTTCGCCGAGCACCTGGACGACGTGATCGAGCGGCTGCGCGCCGCGGGCGTGCGCGCTCAGGTCGACCGCAGCGACGACCGGATGCAGAAGAAGATCTTCAATCAGACCGCCCAGAAGGTGCCGTTCATGCTGCTGGCCGGTGCGCGCGATGTGGAGGCGGGCGCGGTGAGCTTCCGCTTCCGTGACGGCACCCAGGTCAACGGTGTGCCGGTCGACGACGCCATCGCCACCATCACCCAGTGGGTCGGGCACCGCGTGAACACCTCGCCCACCGCGGAGGGTTTCGAGGTCGTCAAGGTGACCTCATGAGCGAGAGCATCGCCTCGGAGGCGTCGGCGGGGTCGATCGCCGACGCCGGGGCCGGGCAGCCCGACCGCCTGCAGCGGTTGTGGACGCCGTACCGGATGTCCTACATCACCGGCGCGGTGAAACCCAAGGACGCCACCGGGCACCCGTTCACCGATATCCCCAAGATGTCGGACGAGGACGGGCTGATCATCGCCCGTGGTGAGCTGGTCTACGCCGTGCTCAACTTGTACCCGTACAACCCAGGGCACATGATGGTGGTGCCGTACCGCCGGGTAGCCGACCTGGAGGACCTCACGCCCGCCGAGAGCGCGGAACTGATGTCCTTCACGCAGCAGGCCATTCGCGTGATGAAACGGGTCTCGCGGCCCGCCGGATTCAACGTGGGCCTCAACCTCGGCGGGGTGGCCGGTGGTTCGCTCGCCGACCACCTGCACCAGCACATCGTTCCGCGCTGGGGTGGGGATGCGAACTTCATCACCGTGGTCGGCGGGGTGAAAGTGATGCCGCAGTTGCTGCGCGAGACGCGGCAACTGCTGGCGGAGGCGTGGGAGGACTGACAACCGTGCTCAGCTTCTTCGGCCGCCAGACGTTTGCGAAAGCGACTGCGCCGCTGGGCAAAGCGCTCGTCGGGACGGGGTTGACCCCGGACGCGATGACGCTGATCGGCACCACCGCGACGATCGCGGCCGCGGTGACCCTGTTCCCCTCCGGACACCTGTTCTGGGGGACGATGGTCATCTGGCTGTTCGTCATGTTCGACATGCTCGACGGCGCGATGGCCCGGGCGCGCGGCGGCGGCACGAAGTACGGCGCGGTGCTCGACGCCACCTGCGACCGGGTCGCCGACGGCGCGATCTTCGCCGGGCTGGCCTGGTGGGCGGTGTATCACGAGCAGAGCAAGTCGCTGTTCGTGGCGACGCTGATCGTGCTGGTCACCTCGCAGGTCATCTCCTACGCCAAGGCGCGCGCCGAGGCCAGCGGACTCTCGGCCGACGGCGGGCTCATCGAGCGGCCGGACCGGCTGGTCATTGTGCTGGTCGGCGCCGGATTCACCGGGATCGGCGGCCACTGGGGCATCGAGTGGCTGACCTGGGCCGTGTACGTGGCCATGTGGGTGCTGGCGGTGCTGAGCATCGTCACCGTGTTCCAGCGGGTGCTCGCGGTCCGCAATTCGCCGGGCGCGCGGGTGGTCGTCCCGCCCGCGCCCCCGGCGCCGCAGGCGGAGGGAACGGCGTCGTGACACTCGGCGAACGCGTGAGCGACTGGGGTTACGCGGCGGGCTGGCGACTGGTGCGCGCGGCACCGGAACCGCTGGCGCGCAAGGTCTTCGACGCGGGCGCCGACCGGGCGGCCCGCGACGGGGGACCGGTGCAGTTGCGCCGCAATCTGGCCAGGGTCCTCGGCGTGACACCCGAGGAGGTGCCCGCGGAGCTGATGCGGGCGAGCATGCGTTCCTACGCGCGCTACTGGCGGGAGGCGTTCCGGCTGCCCGGCATGGACCACACCACCATCGACTACTACGTCGACGGTCTCGAACATCTCGACGCGGCCCTGGAACGGGGCCGCGGCGTCGTCTTCGTGCTGCCGCACTCGGGCAACTGGGACATGGCCGGGGTGTGGCTGGTGCAGCACTACGACACCTTCACCACGGTGGCCGAGCGGCTGAAGCCGGAGTCGCTGTTCGAGCGGTTCGTGGCCTATCGCGAGAGCCTGGGCTTCGAGGTGTTCCCGCTGACCGGGGGCGAACAGCCGCCCTTCGGCCAGCTCGCCGAGCGGCTGCGCCAGAACCGGATCGTGTGCCTGATGGGCGAGCGCGACCTCACCGGCAAGGGCGTGCCCGTCGACTTCTTCGGCGAACGCACCTGGATGCCCGCCGGGGCGGCCAAGCTCGCCATCGAGACCGGCGCCGCGCTGCTGCCGGTGCACGCCTGGTTCACCACCGAGGCCGACGGCACCGAGGGGTGGGGCCTGAAAACCGGTGCGCCGGTGGATGTCTCGGCGGGCGTGGCCGCGGCCACCCAGGCGCTCGCCGACGAGTTCGCGGCCAATATCGCCCAGCACCCGGCCGACTGGCACATGCTGCAGCCGCTGTGGGAGGGCGACTTGTCCGAAGAACGGCTGGCACGCATCGCGACTCAGCAGGCCGCGGGGCCGCGGTGAAGATCGGCATGGTCTGCCCGTACTCGTTCGACGTTCCCGGCGGGGTGCAGGCCCATGTGGTCGAGCTCGCGCGGGTCTTCCTCGAACGCGGGCACAAGGTGAGCGTGCTCGCCCCCGCCTCCGACGACACCCCGCTGCCCGACTTCGTGGTGTCGGCGGGGCGCGCGGTGGCGATCCCGTACAACGGCTCGGTGGCGCGACTGTCGTTCGGGCCGATGGCCTACACCCGGATCCGCCGCTGGATCGACGGCAACGACTTCGACGTGCTGCACATCCACGAGCCCAACGCGCCCAGCCTGTCGATGCTGGCGCTGAAGATCGCCGAGGGCCCGATCGTCGCGACCTTCCACACCTCGACCACGAAATCGCTGGTCCTGAGCACGTTCCAAGGCGTGCTGCGGCCGTATCACGAGAAGATCAGCGGCCGGATCGCGGTGTCCGAGCTGGCCCGGCGCTGGCAGGTGGAGGCGCTGGGGTCCGACGCGGTGGAGATCCCCAACGGGGTCGACGTGTCGGCCTTCGCGCGGGGCCCACTGCTCGACGGCTACCCGCGCGCGGGCAAGACGGTGCTGTTCCTGGGGCGCTACGACGAACCGCGCAAGGGCATGGACGTGCTGCTGGGCGCGCTGCCCACGCTGGTCCGGCGCCACCCCGACGTGCAGATCCTCATCGTCGGACGTGGGGACGAGGACCGATTGCGCCGTGAGGCGGGCGAGCACGCCGGGCACCTGCGTTTCCTCGGGCAGGTCACCGACGCGGAGAAGGCCGCGGCCATGCGCAGCGCGGACGTCTACGTGGCGCCGAACCTGGGCGGGGAGAGCTTCGGCATCATCCTGATCGAGGCGATGGCCGCGAGCACCCCGGTGGTGGCCAGCGAACTCGACGCCTTCCGCCGCGTCCTGCGCGACGGCGCGGCCGGACTGCTCACCCCGGTGGGCGACGCGGCGGCGCTGGCCGAAGCCATCGACACCGTCCTCACCGACGAACAGACCAGGGACCGCCTCGTCCGCACCGCCACCCAGGTGGTCGCCGGATACGACTGGCCGGTCGTCGCCGAGCAGATCCTGCGCGTGTACGAGACCGTCACCGTCGGCGACGCCACCGTGCGGGTGGCCGGATGATCACCTTCTCCGCGACCACCGTCCTGATCCTGGGCCTGGTGGCCCTGCTCGTGCTGGCGCTCGGCGTCTGGGCCTACTCCACGGCCAACCGCCTCGACCGACTGCACGTGCGCTCGGACCAGTCCTGGCAGGCCCTCGACGCCGCGCTGGCCCGGCGCGCGGTGGTGGCCCGCGCGGTGGCCATGGCCGTGGCCGGACCGGCCAGTACCGATCCGCTGCGCGGTGACCGCGCCGCCCAGCTCGCGAGCCTCGCCGACCGGGCCGAACGCGCCGACCGGGCCGACCGGGAGACCATCGAGAACCAACTCTCCGCCGCGTTGTCGCTGGTCGACATCGAGCAGTTGCGCCCCCAACTCGTCGCCGAACTCGCCGACGCCGAGGCCAGGGTCCTCATCGCCCGCCGCTTCCACAACGACGCGGTGCGCGACACCCTCGCGCTGCGTACCCGTCGTCCGGTCCGCATCCTGCACCTGGGCGGTACCGCGCCGCTGCCGCACTACTTCGAGATCACCGAACGCGCGACCCCGGCCGCCGCGACCGGGCTCGAGGTGCACACCACCCGCACCACCGCCCGGGTGGTGCTGCTCGACGAGCAGGACCGGGTGTTGCTGCTGCGCGGGCACGATCCGATGGTTCCCGAGGTGGCCTTCTGGTTCACCGTCGGCGGCGGCGTCGAGCCGGGGGAGACCCTGCGCGACGCGGCCGTCCGCGAGATCCACGAGGAGACCGGCCAGCGCGTCGACCCCGCCACCCTGCGCGGCCCGCTGTGGCGGCGGGTGGCGGTGTTCCCGTTCAACGGCGAACTGGTGCGCTCGGAGGAACTGTTCTTCACGCTGCGCGCCCAGCGGTTCGAATGGCGGCCCGCCGCGCTCAACGCTCTCGAGCGCCGCACGATCACCGATCACCGCTGGTGCGGCCCCGCCGACATCCGCGCGTTGGAGGAGAAGGGCGAGGCGGTGTACCCGTACCACCTCGACGAACTGCTCGCCGAGGCCGTCACCGCGGCCGCCGACGACACCGAACACGTCGTCCGCTCGATCCGCTGAAACGATCGAGTCCACACCGCGTCGTGACGCGGCCCACGATGCTCCGGTGACGCGGGCCACCGGAGCAGGCCAGCGGCCGGTGGTGACGGCATCGCCGCTGGTCGTGGCAAGGCCAGTGGACCTCAACTGGCTATGAAGGCCGATTTCGGACGGCTCTAGAATCGACGGTGTCCACCACCGAGCGACCTGATTGGCGCCCATGACACAGGAGACAGCCGTGACTACGCCTGAGACCACCACCACCGTCGGCACCGCCCGCGTGAAGCGCGGCATGGCCGAGATGCTCAAGGGCGGCGTGATCATGGACGTGGTCACCCCCGAGCAGGCCAAGATCGCCGAGGACGCGGGCGCCGTGGCCGTGATGGCGCTCGAGCGCGTGCCCGCCGACATCCGCGCCCAGGGCGGCGTCTCCCGGATGAGCGACCCGGACATGATCGACGGCATCATCTCCGCGGTGTCGATCCCCGTGATGGCCAAGGCCCGCATCGGCCACTTCGTCGAAGCGCAGATTCTGCAGAGCCTCGGCGTGGACTACATCGACGAGTCCGAGGTGCTCACCCCCGCCGACTACGCCAACCACATCGACAAGTGGAACTTCACCGTCCCCTTCGTCTGTGGCGCCACCAACCTGGGCGAGGCCCTGCGTCGCATCACCGAGGGCGCGGCCATGATCCGCTCCAAGGGCGAGGCGGGCACCGGTGACGTCTCCAACGCGACCACCCACATGCGCACCATCCGCGCCGAGATCCGTCGCCTGACCTCGCTGTCGGCCGACGAACTGTTCGTCGCCGCCAAGGAACTGCAGGCCCCCTACGAGCTGGTCCGTGAGGTCGCCGAGACCGGCAAGCTCCCGGTCGTCATGTTCACCGCCGGTGGCATCGCCACCCCCGCCGACGCCGCCATGATGATGCAGCTCGGCGCCGAGGGCGTGTTCGTGGGCTCGGGCATCTTCAAGTCCGGCAACCCCGAGCAGCGCGCCGCCGCGATCGTCAAGGCCACCACCTTCTACGACGACCCGGACGTGCTGGCCAAGGTCTCGCGCGGCCTGGGCGAGGCCATGGTCGGCATCAATGTCGAGGAGATCCCGCAGCCGCACCGCCTGGCCGAGCGCGGCTGGTGATCTTCGCTCCGGCGGACATCGCCTCGCGGTGTCCGCCGGAGTGCTGTCACGGCCGTTCGAGGTCGAGCGCGTCCCCGAAGTCCTCGGCGTACCCGACGACGAGCAGGTCGCGTTCGGGCAGCAGGACCCCGAGTTCGTGCCAGGCGATGGATTCGGGCAGACCGTAGAGGTGGATGAGGTCGGAGACCACGGCCGCGGCCTCCTCGACGGTCGGTGCGGTGGGTCGGTCGAAGGCCAGCAGCGCGGCACCGATCGCGACATGGCGGTAGCCGTGCCCGGCCATCCGCCGGATGACGGCGTGATTGGCGAAGATGGTCCAGTCGTCGGCGAAGTAGCCGTTCGGGATGCCCGCGATGGCCAGGTCGTCGCGGTCCACGGGGACGCGCTGGACCACGACGGTGGGGTCGAGGGCGCGGTCGGGGGCGTGGTTGAGCCGCACGAGGTGGTCGAGATCGGTCTCGGTGGCCGCCCGGCTGCCCGGCAGCGACGCCCAGTCGACACGGCGGTCGGGATCGTCGAGGAGGGCGGCGATATGCGCGAGGGTCGCGGTCTCGGCGCGGTGCACGGCCGCCGGGTCGTCGTAGTCGTACTCCTCGACCTCTCTGTCCTCGTCGAGGACGTGGGTGGCGTGCATGCTCGTGTACGCGCACTGGTTCAGGTCGTCGTAGGTGCACAGCAGCCGGGCGTCGGGGTGCGCGGCACGCAGCGCCGTCAGTGCCTCGCGGAGGTCGGCGAAACCGGTGACGCCGTCGAGCCGCGCGACGGAATGGGAATCGAGGCGATCACGCACGCCGGGCTCGCTGGGTTCACCGGGTTGGAAGAGCGTTGTCTGCACCCTGCCATCGTGGCACGGGTCACCGACGAGCAGTGCGCGTGAACATGGTGGGGCGAAGGCGGATTCAGGCGCGCGGGGCGGGGTCGTAGCGGGCGCTCAGAACCGGATCGCCGGTTCACCAGCTTCCGCAACACCCCCGTGCGGGCCGGTTAGCACCGGCAAGGAGCTGCCACCTGGGCATACCGTACAGTCGGTCCGTGACCGTGCTCGACTTCTTCCTGCTGGTCGTCGCGGGATTGTTCACCGGCTTGATCGGGTTCGTCACCGGGATGGCCTCCATCGTCTCCTATCCGGCGCTGTTGGCCGTGGGACTGCCGCCGGTCACGGCCAATGTCACCAATACCGTCGCGATGGTCGCCGTCGGCGTCGGGGCGACGGCGAATTCCGGGCGCGAGCTGACGGGGCGGGGGGCCACGCTGGTGCGGTGGGCGGCGCTCTCGGCCCTCGGTGGGCTACTCGGCGCGCTGGCCCTGCTGGTGGCGCCCGAGGGGACCTTCGAGGTGGTCGTGCCCTTCCTGGTGGCCATCGCCTCGCTCGCGCTGCTGGTGCAGCCGGTGGTGCGGCGTCATGTGGGTGAGCTCAGCGCACCGTGGATCGTGCCGCTGGGCATTCTGCTGATCTCGGTCTACGGCGGCTATTTCGGCGCGGGCGCCGGGGTGATCTACCTGTCGATGATGCTGCTGTGCACCTCGGAATCGGTGTGGAGCGCCTCGGTGCTCAAGAGCTTCCTGCTCGGCATCGCCAATCTCGTCGCCGCCATCGGCTTCGCGGCCTTCGGGCCGGTGCACTGGGGTGCGGCGCTGGCGCTGGGCGCGGGCGCCTTCGTCGGCGGCTGGTGCGGGCCGCCGGTGGTGAAGGTGATCCCGCCGGGCGTGCTGCGGGTCGGCATCGGCGTCGCGGGTCTGGGGCTGGCGGCGTACCTGGCGCTCTAGCCGCCGGTTGTCGGTGCGTGGCCCTAGGGTCGTGAAATATGGGTTACGACATCAGCTTTCATCCGATCGACCTGCGGCTCGTGGAGGAACGGCTCACCCCGTTCCTGGCCGGGCGCGGCAGCGACGACGACCTCGACGACCTGGTCGCCGACGCGGTCCGCCAGGCCAAGGTGCGCTTCCGGGCGAACGCGTGGGGGCTCGGCACGCTGAAAGCCTGTGCCCGCACCGATTTCGACGCCTCCCTCTACGTCTGGGGCAGGCCGTTCTTCGTCACCGCCGACGCGCCGGAGGCCGTCGCCGAGACCGTGCTGCGCTACACGAAGGCCGAGGTCGGCGAGGTCGACGAGCTGGCCCGCACCCAGCTCGCCCAGCTCGACCGGGCCCTGCTCGACCGCGTCGAGCCCGACACCGCTGGGACCCTGCCCGCCGACGAGCACCTCGCCACCGGTTTCCGCTGGAAACTCGATCTGCTGCGCGAGGCCGCCGCCGCGGTGCGCGCGGGCAGGCCGAGCATCCGCAATGCCGACGGCGACGACATCGACGCCGCGGACGCGCTGACCGGTAACGCCCAGTTCGCCCTGGTCGAATTCCTCGCCGCGCTGCTGCCGGGCTGGATCCAGCGCGGTCGACTCTGGCCCACCGAACTGGCCGAATCCGCCGCCACCGACGGCTACGCCCCGCTCGGCGGCAACGACCCGCTGCTCGGGGTGCTGCCCGCCGAATTCCCCACGCTGACCTGGGAATCCAACTGGACCATCCCCACCAACTACGCGATCGGCGGCTACGCGGCACCGGCCGAGGTGGGTCCCCTGCGCGACTGGCTCGCCCGCAATGCCGAACCCCTCGAGGCGGTGGGGGACCAGTGGAACGACCGCGCGTCCGTGCGGCTGGCGCTGCGCAAGATCGACGAGGCGCTGGCCCTGGCCGAACTCACCGGGTCGGGCTTCGCCGAGGCCGCCGAGATCTACATCCCGATGGAGGGCAGCATGAACTGAAAGTTTCGCTGTCCGGATGCGCCCGAGCCCGTAGCCTGGAAGAGGTGCACCATTCGGATATCGAAATCGCCATTCGCGCAACGCAAGTCGCATCCGGAGCCATTCGGGACGCGTTCCGGGAGCCGGTCACCCGGCACGCCAAGCACGGCGACGACTTCGCCACCCACGCCGACCTCGCCGCCGAGCGGGCCATCCTCGACCTGCTGACCAGCGCCCGGCCGGGGGACCGGTTCGTCGCGGAGGAGTCGGGAGTCACCGGTTCGGACGCGGGGGAGCGCGTCTGGTTCATCGATCCCCTGTGCGGGACGCGCAATTTCGCGGTCAAGACCACCACCGCCGCGGTCAATGTCGCGCTGCGCGTCGGTACGGAGGTGACCGCGGCCGCCACCGCCGATCCCTTCGCCGCCGAGGTGTTCTGGACGACGGGCGAGGGCGCGTTCGTGCGGCACGAGGGCCTCGACGCGCCGTTGATCCCCTCGGCCGAGAGCAGGCTCGTCGACGTCGACCTGGACAATCCGTTCCCCTGGTCGACTCCGGCGCGTCTGTTCGACGCGACCGGGTTCGCCGGGCGGTTCCACGCCAGGGTGCTCTCGACCTCGCTGGCCACGGCCTGGGTCGCCGCCGGGCGTCGCGCCGCCTACGTCACCGGGGGCGACCTGCGCGACAGCGTGCACTTCACTGCCGCCATCGCCCTGTGTCAGGCCGCGGGTTGCGTGGTCACGGGGCTGGCCGGACAACCCTTACACAGCGCGCCGCACGGGCTGATCGCCGCCGCCGACGCCGACACCCACGCGCGGCTGGTCGGGGCGGTCACCGGGTTACGGGAGATCCGCGCGGCCGGATAGCCCGACGAATCCGGTTGCGCGTGCTGTGATCATGAACAGGTGAGTACCGAGGTCGAGTTCGTCGGCAATTTCGAGATCCATCTGACCGTGCGCGCCGCGAGCGCGACCGAACTCGCCGCGGTGGAGAGCTTCGGGGTGCGGCGGGAGATGAAGTTCACCCATATCGTGCTGGCCCGGGGTCGCGTCGCCGACCAGCCGATGCTCACCCTGCGCCACACCGGTGACCTCGCGAGCGTCACCGCGCTCGCCGAGTCGGCCGCCGCCGACCTGCGCGCCGCGGACTTCGCGCTCATCCGCACGAAGATCGAGGCCGACTATCGGGCGCGTGGCGTCCCGGCCACCGATCGCCGTGCGCGGGAACTGGGTTCCCGGTACTACTTCGAACACCACATCAAGGTCGTGCTGCCCGCCGACGCCGACCTCGTGGCGCTGGCCGCCGCCTGCGCCGGGCACCACGCGCACGTGTCGGCCAATGCCCGGCGGGTGCGCGAGGACGGCCGCGCCGAAAGGTTCGTCACCCAGCGGTGCACGCTGTCGGGCAGGCACAGCGCCGAGCACCGGCTCGGTCTGCTGCGCGCGGTACTGCGCGAGCACGGCTACGAGATACTGTCCACCGAACAGGAATTCGTGGTCTTCGACAGCGACGAATCGGTCGACGACGGCTGGCTGTCCGCAGACGGCGGCACCGCGCCGGTGACGCCGTGGCGGCATGCGCCGCGCGGTCCGTGGCGCGCCGAACAGCATCGCGTGCCCACCGAGCCGCCGACGAACGACCGGGTCGACCCGGCGCGGTTCCCGGCGACGCTGCTGCCGGTCGGTGGGGTCGGTGTGCGGCAGCGGCCCGTCTTCGATCCGGCCTTCGCGGACCGCTGGCACGGGATGCGGTTGAGCGAACCGGCTTTCGACGACGACACGATCGCCCGTACCTGGCGCACCGCCCGCCGCGCCGCGTTGGACCACGTCCTGGCCGGGCTCGCCGACACCCCCTGGGCCGAACGGGTGATGGTGCGCGGCAGTGTGCTGCTGCGCGCCTGGTTCGGCGAGGACGCCAGGGAGCCCGGTGATCTGGATTTCGTGGTGCTCGACCCGACCTGGACCCTGGACGACCCGCGCACCGCCGCCGCGTTCGACGAGATCGCCGCCGCGGCGACCGCGCGGGCGGCCCAGCCCGACAGCACGGTGCGCATCGATCCCGCCGCGGCGGTCTCCGACCAGATCTGGACCTATGACCGCGTGCCGGGCCGCCGCCTGCTCCTGCCCTGGTCGAGCATCGAGCCCGGCGTCCCCGGCGGCAGCGTGCAACTGGACTTCGTCTTCGGTGAACAGCTACCCGAACCGCCGGTCCGCACCGAACTCGCCCGGCTCGCCACGCCCGGCCCGGCCACGATCCTGCTCGCGGCGAGTCCGCGGTTGTCGCTGGCGTGGAAACTGCTGTGGCTCGCCACCGACATCTACCCCGAGGGCAAGGACCTCTACGACGCGGTCCTGCTGGCCGAGCACACCGACCTGCCACCGGCGTTGTTCCGCGCGGTGACAGCCGACGCGGACGACGGCCCCTGGGTGGCGGACTTCGCCGACGGTGCCACCTGGGCGCAGGCGGCCGACTGGCCCGAATTCGCCAAGGACCACCCGCTGCTGGTGGACGAACACGACGCCTACGTCTGGCGGCTGGCCACCGCCCTCGCGGCCCTGCGACCCGAAGGCATGGCCGGTGCCGTGGCCCGGCTGACACCACGGGAGACCCTCGGGCTCGAAGATCTGCGCGCGGCCTTCCGGACCGGGGGATTGCCCGCGCTGGCACCGGCTCTGGACCGCTACCCGCGCGCCACGGTGTTCCGACTGATGACCGTGCGCGCGGTGCTCGGACCCGAGACGTGCACGCTGCGCGAAGCCGCCGAGGTGCTGCTGCGCATGCCGGTGCCCGCCGACAGTGTGCTGCCCACCCGGGTCGACCCGCGCGTGATCGCCGCGAGGCTGGAATCGGTTGCCTCGACCTGAACCTCGGCACAGCGCGCACCGGCGGGCATTGTGTGTGTCTCAGAGTTTCCTCAACATCACTCGGTAGCGTGCGCGCCGTGGCATCGTGGCCCGCGTCGTACGGGCGCGCGGCCCGTGCCTCCCGCCCACCGGGCGAGAACGAGTGACCCGAGATGAAGGACGAGTGGATGAAGCTTCGTAGGACCGGACGTGTGGCGATCGCTGGCCTGGCCGTGGTCGCCGCGCTCGGCATGAGCGCGTGCAGTGACGACAAGGGCACGACCACCGCCAAGCCCAGCACGAGCACCTCGAGCTCGGCCGCGGCCACGCCCAGCGCGAACCTTCCCGCGGTGCCGACCGTGGAGCAGCTCAGCGAGCAGCTCAACACCGCGCTGGACCCGTCGATCCCGAACGAGCAGAAGCTCGAGTTCGTGCAGGGTGTGGCCGCCGATCCGGAGCTGCCCAACCGTCTGGCCCAGGCCGCCAAGGACGCGGGCGTGCAGGTGCAGGTCACCGAGGTGACCTCCTTCGGCGACAGCGTCAACGCCAAGGCCAACTTCACCGTCAACGGCCAGACCAATGTCGTCGACGTGCCCTTCGTCGCCGACAACGGCACCTGGAAGGTGCAGCAGGCCTGGGCCTGCCAGATGCTGACCAACTTCGGCCAGCAGTCGGCCGCCTGCGCCTGATCGGTGCGCGAGGCCCCGCCGGGAACACGTTCCGGGCGGGGCCTTCGCGCGTTCGGGAGCGCTCAGCCGACCCGCAGGGCGGGCCGGTCCGGGTGGTCCCAGCGCAGCGTCCACGTCGCCGCCTCGGGATTTTCCGCGGCGTGGGCGGCCAGCGCGGGCAGGGTCCAGTGCTCCTCGGGCGGGGTGCGGCGCAGGGCCGCCGGTGGGCTCAGTTCCAGGCGCACGGTGAGGTCGAAGTCGAGGTCGCGGCCCAGCAGCATCGGGCCCGCCGTCACCACCACGAGATCGGCGGGCGCGGTGCGCACGGCGGCACGGGCGGACCGGTCGCGGTCCTCGTCCCAGAGGGCGGGCAGCCAGCGGCCGGTGGCGCGCAGCGGGACGAGGATCTCGCGGCGCAGCGCGTCGTAGTCGAACCAGGCGGTGCGATAGGACCATTCGTCGTCGCGGCCGTACTCCATCCGCAGCGAGGCCGGGCGGACGAAATCACGCAGCGCGACCACCTCGGCCGAGCGGCCCCCGGCCCCGAGCGTCTCGGCGATCCGCTCGGCCAGCTTTCTCGGTGCGGCCGCGTCGGGCCCGTCGACGGCGAGCACGCGGCGCCCCGGCAACCTCGTCAGCCGGTCGGCGACGAGTTCGGCGAGCGCCGAGGGGGACAGGGGCGTGAACGACGGCACCGCACTATCACAGCAAATTCCGCGCCACAGTGCCGAGCCGGACAGACCGGACGGTCGGGGACGGGATAATCTCGGGCACATGGCGACTATCGAAGAGGCGCTCGAGATCGAGCAGCTGGAACGCGACATCTTCCGTGGTGCGGCGACCGAATCCCAGCTGACGCGCACCTTCGGTGGTCAGGTCGCCGGGCGGGCACTGGTCTCGGCGGTGCGCACCGTCGACCCCGACTACCAGGTGCACTCGCTGCACGGCTACTTCCTGCGCCCGGGCAATCCGGAGGCGCCGACGGTCTACCTGGTGGAGCGCATCCGCGACGGCCGCTCCTTCTGCACCCGTCGGGTCACCGGCGTGCAGGACGGACAGGCGATCTTCATGATGTCGGCCTCCTTCCACCGTGGCGACGAGGGGCCCGAACACCAGGACGTGATGCCCGCGGTCGAGGCGCCCGAGGGCCTGCCCGACGCCAGCGTCACCATGAGCCCCGAGCGGCTGTGGGCCATGCGCGAGTGGGAGCACTGGGACATCCGCACCGTCCCGCAGGACCAGGTCGTGGCCCGCGACGGCGCGGTCTCCCCGCAGCAGGTGTGGTTCCGGTACCGCCACCCGCTGCCCGACGACCCGCTGTTCCACGTCTGCACGCTGGCCTACATGAGCGATATGACGCTGCTCGGCTCGTCCAAGGTGGCCCACCCCGGCGTGCCCACCCAGGACGCCTCGCTCGACCACGCCATGTGGTTCCTGCGCCCCTTCCGCGCCGACGAGTGGCTGCTCTACGACCAGTCCTCGCCCTCGGCCGGGTTCGGTCGCGCGCTGACCGGCGGCAAGATCTGGGACCGCGAGGGCAACCTGGTCGCCGCGGTGGTCCAGGAGGGCCTGATCCGCACCCCGCGCCACACCTAGGGCGTGAGCGGGCGCACACCGGCGCGGCTCGTAAGCTCACCGGCTGTGAACGCAACCTCGACCGACCGGCCCACCATCGGTGTGCTCGCCCTGCAGGGCGACGTGCGCGAACACGTTGCCGCGCTGGAGCACTGCGGTGCCAGGGCGGTGCTGGTGCGCCGCGAGTCGGAGCTGGCCGCGGTCGACGGACTGGTGCTGCCCGGCGGCGAGTCCACCGCCATCTCCAAGCTGCTGGTGGCCTTCGACCTGCTCGAACCGCTGCGCGCGCGGCTGCGCGACGGACTGCCCGCCTTCGGCTCCTGCGCGGGCATGATCCTGCTGGCCTCGCAGGTGCTCGACACCCGCGCCGACGCCCAGCACCTGTCCGGCATCGATATGACGGTGCGGCGCAACGCCTTCGGCCGCCAGGTCGACTCCTTCGAGACCGACCTGGACTTCACCGGGCTCGACACGCCCGTGCGGGCCGTGTTCATCCGCGCGCCGTGGGTCGAGCGGGTGGGCGAGGGCGTCGAGGTGCTGGCGCGGGTGCCGCACGGACCCGCCCAGGGGCGCATCGTGGCCGCGCGGCAGGGCGATGTCGTGGCGACCTCGTTCCACCCCGAGGTCACCGGCGATCTGCGGGTGCACGAGCTGTTCGTCGACCGGGTTCGTTCGGCGCGGTAACGCCCGCGTCCACGGGCGCGCGCGGCCCGAGTAGGCTGGATCGAGCTTGTCCGCCCGGGCAGACGCGCAACCGACCTGAAGGAAGTAGGGCATGAGCGGCCACTCCAAATGGGCCACCACCAAGCACAAGAAGGCGGGAATCGACGCCAAGCGCGGCAAACTCTTCGCCAAGCTGATCAAGAACATCGAGGTGGCGGCCCGCACCGGTGGTAGTGACCCTGCGGGCAACCCGACGCTGTACGACGCCATCCAGAAGGCGAAGAAGTCGTCGGTCCCCAACGACAACATCGAGCGCGCCCGCAAGCGCGGCGGCGGTGAAGAGGCCGGTGGCGCCGACTGGCAGACCATCATGTACGAGGGTTACGGCCCCAACGGTGTCGCGGTGCTCATCGAGTGCCTCACCGACAACCGCAACCGCGCCGCCGGTGAGGTCCGTGTCGCGATGACCCGCAACGGCGGCAACATGGCCGACCCGGGTTCGGTGGCCTACCTGTTCGGCCGCAAGGGCGTGGTGACCCTCGAGAAGAACGGCCTGTCCGAGGACGACATCCTCGAGCACGTCCTCGACGCGGGCGCCGAAGAGGTCAACGACCTGGGCGAGGCCTTCGAGATCATCAGCGAGCCCGGCGATCTGATCGCCGTGCGCTCGGCGCTGCAGTCCGCGGGCATCGACTACGACTCGGCCGAATCCGGCTTCCAGGCCTCGGTCTCGGTCGCCGTCGACGCCGAGGGCGCCCGCAAGGTGCTCAAGCTGGTCGACGCCCTGGAAGACAGCGACGACGTGCAGAACGTCTACACCAACGTCGACATCTCCGACGAGGTCGCCGCCCAGCTCGACGACGAGTGATCTCCTCGCGCACCCACCCAGCCCCGGCCGGAAACGGTCGGGGCTGAGTGCTTTCCGCTCCCCTCGGCCGGTGGGGCCCGGGTGTGGTTGGATGACAGGCGTGTTCACCGGATCGACTGTCCATGCGGCGGTCGATCGCATCTTCACCACGGCGACGGTGGAGGAATCCCGGTCACTGCCCGGATTGGTGGCGGCGATCGCCCGCGACCGGGGCAGGCCGTTGCGTCTGGTCGAGGACGCCGCACTGCCGACCGGAGTGTTCGGACAGTGGGTCCACTTCCCCGACCATGACGAGGTGAGTGTCGCGTCCTGGGTCCAGACCCGGGACCGGACCATCGCGCACGAACTCGGTCACATCGTCCTGGGACATCGAGGTCGGCCGGTGGTGGACCTGGCGCGAACGATGCTGCCGGACTCGGTGCACGACATGGCGGCGCTGATGTTGCGTCGGGAGTGCGGGAACGCGGGTGCGGCCGAGGAGGAATCGGCTGCCGAGCAGTTCGCGAGCCTGCTGCTGACCCGCCTGCGGACCATGGGCGGCAGGCGACCGCGGTTGCGCTCTCGCTGGGGTGAGGCGCTGGGATGATCGCCCTGGTGCTGGCGCCGCTGATGTGGATCGCCGTGGTGAGCCGGGCGTGGCGGTGGTGGTGGTCGCGTGGCTGGGTGCTCGGGAGCATGGTGGTGGCGCTGAGTGTCGTCGCCGTGCATCTGAGCTCGAACATCCCGGCGGTCGAGACCCTGGTGCAGGCACTGGTCCCGATATCGAACTTCTCGACCGGCCTGCGCATGGTGCTGTTCAACGTGATGGCCGCGTCCTCGGGCGTGCTGGCATTGGCGGTGACCAGCGATCCGGATCGGGTGGCACGCGGGGCGCGGGTGCTCGGCCTGGTCGCGGTGGTCGGCTCGGTGGCGGCGATGACGATCTTCGCCTGCGCTCCCGCCGTTCCGCAGGCCGCGGGCGGCTTCGAGTTCGACATCACCTACAGCCACCTGCCCGGATACGCCGAGGCGGGCATCGCCGGAGCGCTGTTCCCGGCGCTGCTGTGCCCCGCCCTGATGGTGATGACCGCGCGAGCCGCCGACGCGCGCAGCCTCACCGGCTGGAGCCTGATCCTGCTGTCGGCCGGGCTGGCCGCCGCGACGGTGTGGGCGTGGATCCGCCTGAGCTATTTCGTGGCGGTCCGTTGGCTCGGCGCGCCCCCACTGCCGGTGGTCTTCGAGGTGACCCGGGCGGTGTCCGCGGTGGGTGTGCTGGTGATCTTCGTGGGCATGATGTTGTCACCGGTGGTGTCGTGGCTGCGTGCGCGCCGCACACTACGGGCTATCGGTCCGCTGCATCGGGAACTGACGTCGCGTTGGCCGGGAGTTCGGCGGCCCTCCCGGCGGGGCAGCGGCATCGAGGAGCGGGCCGGTGACCGGGTCACCGAATTGCTGGACGCGTTGAGTATGGAAGCCGAGACCGCCGCACCGCCCGGCACCGAGGTCGCCGAGATGACGGAAGTAGCTGCGGCAGTGGCGGATTGGCTGTTGCACGGACGATGTTCGCCCGCCTTCAGCAGCGCCGGAATCCGATCGGCGGTGCTCGCGGCGGACCTCGACCGCACGTGGGCGTTGACCTTGGCGCGGACATATCGGGATGGGCAACGGGAGGTTTCGGCGTGACGGAGACGATGGCACCGCGAGCGCGCGCGGCGCGGGTGATCACCGAACTCGGTGCGCCCTGGGTGATCAACATCGTGACCGGCACGATCGCCGGATTCGCGGTGGGGGCACCCGGGTGGGGGCTGTTCGTCGCCGCGATCACGGGCGCAATTCCGATGATCATCATCCTGGCCGGGGTGCGGCGCGGTATCGCCAGCGATCACCACGTCACCGATATCGACGGTCGGCGCTGGGTGATTCCGGCGATTCTCGGCATCGTGGGCCTCGGCCTGATCGTCGAGATCGCGCTGGGCGCCCCGCGCGCGCTGATCGCCTGGACGGTGGCCGGGCTGGTCGTCCTGTTCGGCATCGGCATCGTCACCGTGGTCGGCAAATGGAAGGTGAGCGTTCACACCGCCGTGAGCGCGGGAACGACGATCCTGCTCGCGCTGATCGCCTCACCGTGGTTCCTCGCCGCGTTGCCGCTGACCGCCGTCAACGGATGGTCGCGGGTGTGGCTGGGTGATCACAGTCGCGGTCAGGTCGTTGTGGGCTCTTTCGTGGGCGCGGTCCTCGCCGGTGCGGCCTATCTGTTGGTGGCCTGAATCAGTCGTCGCGTTCGATCGTGCTCCGGCGCAGCTCCCGGAACCCGACCTCGAACACCTGGGCCGGGTCGTAGCTACGGGCCGCGATCCGCTCGGCACCGGAATCGCGGATCGTGCCGAGCCAGTCGATGTGCCGCCGGATCTCGGCATAGGACTCCGGCGCGCCGAAATAGTCGATCGGAACCCGGAATACGGTGGCGATGTCGGTGAGCGTCGGCAACGCGGGTGAGCGTCGCTTGCCCGACAGCAACTGTGACATGTAGCCGGTGGTCATCCGACCGCCGTTGGCCCGGATCATGTCGACCACTTCGGTCTGGCTGTAGGGGCCCCGGCCGCGCGGATACACCGTCTCGAACAGGAACCGCAATCGTTCGGAGAACGCCGGGCCCGCGTCGGATTCCGTCGGCGCGGCATCGTTGTCGAGGTCCGACATGGCCTCGCACCTCCTTCGTCATCGTCCGGCGGTGTACCCGTCCGCGCGAACTCCACGCGCCACCTTATCCGGCCACCGCGAACTTGCTTTTGCAACTTGCACTAGCAAGTAGAGGCCGCATAGGGTTTGCAGCGCTGCCCTGATCGGTCGGGAGGGGGAGTCCCGGTTCGCTCGTGGAGGGGGCGAGCGAACCATCCGTATCGGCAGTGGCCGTGGGAGACACAGCGGCGTGCGTCCCACGGTCGCCGCTAGGCGAGCTTGCGGTAGTACGCGGCCATGGACGGGTAGTAGTCGGCGAAGTCGGGGCGTTCGGTGTGGGTGCAGGCGGCGACGAACATGTCGGCGTAGTACTCCCAGCCGGGGCCGATCTGGGGGATCTCGGCCAGTTGGTACTCCGAGGTCAGGTGGTGGACCAGGTGCAGTTCGGTGGCCGCGCCGATGTCGAGCAGGGTGACCTCGAGTCGCCACAGGCCGATCTGGTCGGTGGCCGACAGGGCCAGGTGGATCGGTGGGGTGCAGTCGTCGATGCGCATGGCCGTCCAGGGCTCGCCCTCCTCGAAGCGCATCTGCACCCGGACGGTGTTGCCGGTCCCGGCCTCGCCCTCCCAGGTGCCGTACCAGCTCGCGGTCAGGTGCGGGTCGGTCAGCCGGGCCCAGACCTCCTCGATCGGCAACCCCAGCGCCCGGGTGATCACCAGGTCGCGGCCCTCTTCGGTGGGCAGGATCTCGCCGGTGGGTGTGGCCATACGCGGTTCTCCTCGGCTCGGACGGATCGACGGGCAGCGACCTTCTCGACGGTACGCCGCGATAAGCACTGGCGACCTGAGCCGCGCGAAACCGACAATGGAGCGATGACGAGAATCGAGGCGGTCCGCGGCGACATCACCGAACAGCGCGTCGACGCGGTGATCAACGCCGCGAACTCCTCGCTGCTCGGCGGCGGCGGTGTCGACGGCGCGATCCACCGCAAGGGCGGCCCCGAGATCCTGTCCGCCTGCCGCGATCTGCGCGCCTCCCACTACGGCAAGGGCCTGCGGACCGGCCAGGCCGTTGCCACCACCGCCGGTGGGTTGCCCGCGCGCTGGGTGATCCACACCGTCGGCCCGGTGTGGTCGGCCTCCGAGGACCGCTCGGCCCTGCTGGCCTCCTGCTATCGCGAATCCCTGCGTGTGGCAACGGAACTGGGCGCCGCATCGGTGGCGTTTCCCGCGATCTCCACCGGCATCTTCGGCTGGCCGATGGACGACGGCGCCCGGATCGCGATCGAGACGGTGCGGACGGCCGAATTCGTCGTCCCCGACGTGCGTTTCGTGCTGTTCGACGACCGGGCCCACGCGGCCTTCATCGCTGCCCTGGGCTAGTAGCTCACGCGGAGCTGATCTCCCCGACCTCGCGCGGGTGCTGTCCCCGCTGTCCGAGCCGACCGTCGGCCGGATCGTGTCGCTGGCCGTCGGTCCCCGCGCGATGCTCTAGACTTTCGAACAACTGTTCGTGTCTTCGAAGGGGTGCCGGTGCGGGTGATGGGCGTCGATCCCGGGCTCACCCGGTGCGGGCTCAGCATGGTGGACAGTGGGCCGGGGCGGCGGATCGTCGCGGTGGATGTCGGGGTGGTGCGCACGCCGGTCGACGCCGAACTGGCCCATCGGCTGATGGCGGTGGCCGACGCGGCCGAGGAGTGGATGGACACCCATCGGCCCGAGGCGGTCGCGATCGAGCGGGTCTTCGCCCAGCACAATGTGCGCACGGCGATGGGGACCGCGCAGGCGGGCGGGGTGATCGCGCTGGCGGCCGCGCGGCGCGGAATCCGGGTGGCCTTCCATACGCCCAGTGAGGTGAAGGCCGCCGTCACCGGTAACGGCACTGCCGACAAGGCACAGGTCACCGCGATGGTGACCCGGATTCTCGGCCTGAAGGTCGCCCCGAAACCCGCCGACGCCGCCGACGCGCTGGCGCTGGCCATCTGTCATTGTTGGCGGGCGCCGCTGCTGGACCGGATGGCGGCGGCACAGGCCAAGGCGGACGAGGTGCGGCGCCGCTACGAACAGCGGCTGGCCGAACAACGGAAGGTGGTGCGCGGGTGATCGCGTCGGTACGCGGTGAGGTGCTCGAGATCGCGCTCGATCACGTGGTGCTCGAGGCCGCCGGAGTCGGGTACCGACTCAATGTCACCCCCGCCACCCTCGCGGGCCTCACCCGCGGCGAGGAAGCCAGGCTGTACACGGCGATGATCGTGCGCGAGGACTCGATGACGCTGTTCGGCTTCGCCGACACCGAGGCCCGCGACCTGTTCGGCCTGCTGCAGACCGTCTCCGGCGTCGGCCCACGCCTGGCCATGGCGGTGCTGGCCGTCCTGGAACCCGAGGCGCTGCGCAAGGCGCTGGCCGAGAGCAATGTCTCCGCGCTGACCCGGGTGCCCGGCATCGGCAAGCGCGGCGCCGAGCGCATGGTGGTGGAACTGCGCGACAAGGTGAACCTGGTCCCGGTCCCGGCGGGTCCGCCCGGCGCGCAGGCGCCGATCACGCCGGTGCGCGAGCAGGTCGCCGAGGCGCTCGTGGGTCTGGGTTTCCCGGCCAAACTGGCCGAACAGGCCGTCGACGCCGTGCTGGCCGACCAGCCCGCCGCGTCCACCTCCGTCGCCCTGCGCGCGGCCCTCGGCCTGCTCGGCAAGAACAGGTAGCGCATGGACCCCGATTTCGAGGACGAGTCCGCGGTCAGCGCGGGCTTCCTGCACTCCGACGGCGAGACCGAGACCGGCCTGCGTCCCACCTCGCTCGACGACTTCATCGGCCAGCCGCGCGTGCGCGAACAGTTGGCCCTGGTGCTGCGCGGGGCCCGCCAGCGCGGCGCCACCCCCGACCACGTGCTGCTGTCCGGCCCGCCCGGACTCGGCAAGACCAGCATGGCCATGATCATCGCCACCGAACTGGGCACCGCGCTGCGCATCACCTCCGGCCCCGCCCTGGAACGCGCGGGCGACCTGGCCGCCATGCTGTCCAACCTCGTCGAAGGCGATGTGCTGTTCATCGACGAGATCCACCGGATGGCCCGGCCCGCCGAGGAGATGCTGTATCTGGCGATGGAGGACTTCCGCGTCGACGTGGTGGTCGGCAAGGGCCCCGGCGCCACCTCCATCCCGCTCGACATCGCGCCGTTCACCCTGGTCGGCGCCACCACCCGCTCCGGCGCGCTGACCGGCCCGCTGCGCGACCGCTTCGGCTTCACCGGCCACATGGACTTCTACGAACCCGACGAACTGCTGCTCATCCTGCAGCGCTCGGCGCGCATCCTCGGCGTGCGGATCGACCACGACGCGGCCGCCGAAGTCGCCGGACGGTCGCGGGGCACCCCGCGTATCGCCAATCGACTGCTGCGCCGCGTGCGCGACTTCGCCGAGGTCAGGGCCGACGGCGTGATTACCACCGAGATCGCGCGGGCCGCGCTCGAGGTCTACGACGTGGACGCGCTCGGCCTGGACCGGCTCGACCGGGCCGTGCTGGGCGCGCTGGTGCGTGGCTTCGGCGGGGGACCGGTCGGGGTGTCGACGCTGGCGGTCGCCGTCGGCGAGGAAGCGGCCACGGTCGAGGAGGTGTGTGAGCCGTTCCTGGTGCGCGCCGGACTCGTCGCCCGCACCCCGCGCGGACGTGTCGCCACGGCCGCCGCCTGGGAGCATCTGGGACTGGTCCCGCCGCCGGATCTGGTCATCGGCGCCATCGAAGTGCGTGGGCGCGAACCACAACCGAGCGGCGAACTGCTGGACTGACCGCGAGGGACCGGACGGGCGCGGCCGGGCCGGGTCGTCTACTGTCGGCGTGGTGGCAGTCCATGCGGTGGTGCAACGCCTCCCCGAGCCGTTGCGTTCCCTGCTGTTGAAGCACCGGGAACTCCTGAAATTCGCGGTCGTCGGCGCGATCACCTGGTTCATCGACACCGGCGTGGTCTACGCGGTGAAGCTGACCGTGCTCGGCGACAAGCCGCTGACCGCGCGGCTGCTCGGCGCGCTGATCGCGACCATCGCCTCCTACATCCTCAACCGCGAGTGGTCCTTCCGGACCCGCGGTGGACGCGGCCGCAGTCACGAGGCCGCCCTGTTCTTCACCGTCAGCGCGCTGGGCATCGTGGTCACCATGATCCCGCAGGCGCTGTCGCTGTACGTCCTGAATCTGCGGGTGCCGCACGTGGATTCGACGGTGCAGATGGTCGCCAACTTCATCAGCGGCCAGATCCTGGGCGTACTGCTGGCCATGGCGTTCCGCTTCTGGGCCTTCCGCCGCTACGTCTTCCCCGACGACCTGCGCGCCGCCGAACTCACCAGCATCCAGGGCTGATATATGGCGGCTGGCGCCGCGGGTTCTCGGCCTGGAAGCCTCGATCTTCCCTCCCGGCGGGTACTCCTTCGTCGCACCCTCTGGTCAGTCCAGATCGAGGCGGCCGAGAACCGTCAGCGCTTGGCCTCGGCGCGGTCCAGGGCGGTGATCACCAGGTCGACGAAGGCGTCGACCTCCTCGCGGGAGTAGCCGCGGGTGCCCAGGCGCGCGTCGGTGAAGCGCACCCCGCGCACGTCGGTGGCGGTGAGGCTGCCGGGGCCGTTGTGGGCCAGGGTGGCGGCGACCAGGTCGAGGAAGGCGTCCACCTCTTCCTCGTGGTAGCCGCGTCGACCGACCGCCGACAGGCTGAAGCGCATCCGGTGCACGTCGTCGGGGGTGAGCATCTCGGCGGCGGTGTCCCCGGCGCGGGCCGCGGGCACCGGCGCGCCGCCCTTCTGGCGGTATTCGAGTTCGGTCCGGACGCGGTCGAGGAAGTCGTCGACCTGGTCGGCCTGGTAGCCGCGCCCGCCGAAACGGGGGGCGCCGAAGTGCACGTGGCGGATGTCGTCGGCGGTGAGCGCGCCCTGACCGTCGAGGGTGGCGGCGACCAGTTCCAGGAACGCGTCGACCTCGTCAGCGTGGTAGCCGCGATGGCCCAGGGTCGGCATGGCGAAGTGGGTGCGGCTCACATCGTCGGGCGTCACAGCGGTCATTGTGTCAGGAGTGCCCTTCTATCCCACTGGTTTTCGTCATCGCCACCGCGGCGCGGACCTCGCCGCGGAACAGCCGCCGTCGGGCGTGACTGTACACCGGTACAATAGTGTGTCATCTTGTAACAGACACTTGTGAGAAGTACTTGTCGTGCGGGAGGTTCGACGTGGCACCTCAACTGGACGCGGTCGTGGTGGGCGCGGGTTTCGGCGGTATCGGCGCCGCCATCGAACTCGACCGCCTCGGCCTGCGCGATTTCCTCATCCTGGAACGGGAGGACGACCTGGGCGGTACCTGGCATGTGAACCGGTACCCCGGCCTGGCCGTCGACATCGCCTCGGTCACCTACTCCTATTCCTTCGAGCCCAACCCGTTCTGGAGCAGGCTGTTCGCCCCGGGCGCCGAGCTGAAGAAATACGCCGAGCACGTGGCCGACAAGTACGGCCTGCGCGCGCGGATGCGCTTCGGCACCGTGGTCGACGGCGCCCGCTGGGACGAGGACAACGAGCAGTGGGTGGTGAGCGTCGCCGGGGGCGAGACGCTGACCGCGCGCTATCTGCTCACCGCGACCGGGTTCCTGTCCCAGCCCTACACCCCGCCGTTCCCCGGTATCGAGTCCTTCGCGGGCAAGATCATCCACACCACCGACTGGGACGACTCCTACGACCTGACCGGGCGTCGGGCCGCCATCATCGGGACCGGCGCCACCGCGGTGCAGCTGGTGCCCGAGGTGGCCGAGCGGGTCGCCGAGCTGACGGTGTTCCAGCGCACCCCGATCTGGGTGGTGCCCAAGATCGACGCGCCGATCCCGGGCGCGGTGCAGCAGCTCTTCGACAAAGTGCCGCTCACCCAGAAGGCGGCCCGGCTGGTCAACACCGGCATGCTCGAGGCGCTGATGGTGGTGGGCGTGCTGCACTACGCGCAGGCCAAGCCGCTGAACAAGGCCGCCGCGCTGCTCGCCAAGGCGCATCTGTACGCCCAGGTCCGCGATCCGGAGACCAGGGCCCGGCTGACCCCGCACTACGACTTCGGCTGCAAGCGGCCCACCTTCTCCAACCAGTACTTCAAGACCTTCAACCAGCCGCACGTGCGCCTGGAGACCAACTCGATCGACCACCTCGAACCCGACGGCATCGTCACCGCCGACGGGCACAAGACCGAGATCGACACCCTGCTGCTGGCCACCGGCTTCAACCTGTGGGACGTGAACTTCCCGGCCATCGAGATCGTCGGGCGCGAGGGGGTGAATCTCGGGAAGTTCTGGCGCGACAACCGGTTCCAGGCCTACGAGGGCATCACCGTGCCCAAGTTCCCCAACTTCCTGAGCCTCAACAGCCCGTACTCCTACAGCGGGCTGTCCTACTTCACCACCATCGAGGCCCAGATGAAGCACATGGGCCGGTTGTTCACCGAGCTGTTCCGGCGTGGCGAGCACACCTTCGAGGTCACCGAGCGGGCCAACGCGCAGTTCCTGGACCGGGTCACCGAGAAGCTGGGGTCCTCGGTGTTCTACGGCGGCGACTGCTCCACCGCGCGCAGCTACTACTTCAACCAGCACGGGGAGGCCGCGCTGCTGCGCCCGACCAGCACCGCCAACGCCCACCGCGAGGCGGTCGCCTTCCCCCTCGAGGACTACCGCTACGGGCGCACCGCCTGAGCCCACGCGACCCCGCCGACCCCGGCCCGCACGCGCGGGACCGGGGTCGTTTCCTCCGCGTGGCGGGTGTCCGGTGTGTCGGCGCGGCGGAGAACTGGCAGACTGTCAGGCGTACTTGCACGTCCACCCACTGACTAGGGACTGACTTCGACGATGGACTTCCTGTTTCCGCTGCTGATCCTGGCCCTGCTCGTGCCGATGTTCTTCGGTATCCGCAAACAGAAGCGGGAGGCCGAGAAGGTCTCGAGCATGCAGGAGGGGCTGAAGGTCGGTGACCAGGTGATCACCACCTCGGGCCTGTACGGCACCGTCGTCGACCTCGACGATTCCACCGTCGACCTGGAGATCGCCGAGGACGTCGTCACCACCTGGCTGCGTCAGGCCATCCGTGAGGTGCGTGTCGAGGAGCAGGTCACCGACGAGACCCCGGTGACCGAGGCTCCCGTCGAGGAAGCCCCGGAGCAGACCGAGACCCGGCTGACCAAGGACTGACCCGTTCCACCCCCGCCGGGGTCGGCGTGCGATCGGTGCGCGCCCGGCCGGGCACCGCTGTGCCCATCGATCCATCCTCGACTTCCGCCTAGGAGATGACCTGCTGTGCCACCTTCCCAGGGATCGGCGCATCCGTTCCGGCTGCTCGGCGTCTACGCCGCGCTGCTGGCCGTGATCTACGCGCTGGTGTTCTTCACCGGTGACCATTCCCCCACGCCCAAGCTCGGCATCGACCTGCAGGGCGGCACCCGCGTCACCTTGACCGCGCGGACCCCCGACGGCAACAAGCCGAGTCAGGACAGCCTGAAGAAGGCGCAGGAGATCATCGAGAACCGCGTCAACGGTCTCGGTGTCACCAACTCCGAAGTGATCATCGACGGCGACACCCTCGTCATCACGGTGCCCGGCGAGGACAGCCAGCAGGCCCGTGCGCTGGCGACCACCGCCAAGCTCTACATCCGGCCGGTGCTGGCCGCCACCCAGCCGCAGGTGGGCGGCGCCGCGCCGCAGACCCCGGTCCCGGGTGACACCCCGCAGACCCCGACCACCGAGACGCCCGGTCAGACGCCCGCCGAGACCCCGGCGCCCGCCGACCCGAACGCTCCGGCCGCCGGTGAGCCGACCACTCCGGCCCCGCAGTCGCGGGTGTTCCCGGCCCAGGCGCCCACCCCGACGCCCTCGCCCGCGCCCGCGCCCGGCACCAGTGCCGCCCAGCAGCAGGCCAAGGAGATCGCCGACGCCAAGGCGCTGCGCCAGAGCACCGATCAGGCCGTGCAGCAGGTCGCCGTGGCGAGCATGGACTGCACCAAGCCCGACGTGCTCGCCGGTAACGACGACCCGGCGCTGCCGCTGGTCACCTGCTCGCAGGACGGCACCGAGGTGTTCCTGCTCGGCCCCAGCCGCATCGACGGCCAGGAGATCGCCGACGCCACCTCCGGCCTGAACTCCCAGCAGGCCCGCCACGAGGTGAACCTGGAGTTCAAGTCCGCCGGTTCCGACGCGTGGGCCGATCTGACCGGCGAGTACGTCTACAAGCGGGTCGCCTTCGTGCTCGACTCGAAGGTGGTCAGCGCGCCGCAGGTGCAGCAGGGCCCGCAGCTGGGTGGCCGCACCTCGATCTCGGGCAGCTTCACCGCCGACAGCGCGGCCGAGCTGGCCAACACCCTCAAGTACGGCTCGCTGCCGCTGTCGTTCCAGACCTCCGAGGCCGAGACGGTCTCGGCGACGCTGGGTCTGTCCTCGCTCAAGGCCGGTCTGCTGGCCGGTGCGGTCGGCCTGATCGCGGTGCTGCTGTACTGCCTGCTGGTCTACCGGATGCTGGGCCTGCTGGCCGGGTTCTCGCTGATCGCGGCCGGTGTCGCGGTCTACGGCATCATCGTGCTGCTCGGGCGCTGGATCGGGTTCACCCTCGACCTGGCCGGTATCGCCGGTCTGATCATCGGTATCGGTCTGACCGCGGACTCGTTCGTGGTGTTCTTCGAACGCATCAAGGACGAGATGCGCGAGGGCCGCAGCTTCCGCTCGGCCGTGCCGCGTGGCTGGGCGCGCGCCCAGCGCACCAACCTCTCCGGTAAGACCGTCAGCCTGATCGCCTCGGTTGTGCTGTATCTGCTCGCCGCCGGTCAGGTGAAGGGCTTCGCCTTCACCCTCGGTGTCACCACCGTCCTCGACGTGATCGTGCTCTACCTGGTCACCGCCCCGCTGATGATGCTCGCCGCGCGCTCGCCGTTCTGGGCCAAGCCGTCGGTGAACGGTCTGGGATCGGTACAGCAGATCGCCAGGGAGCGCGGCGCCGGGCAGTCCCGGCCGAAGGAGATGTCTCGATGAGCAACGACAAGCCCACCGACGAGTCGGTGTTCCTGGACGAGGCCGAACCCACCCAGGGCCCGAAGCACGGTTTCTTCGAGCGTCTCTACACCGGTACCGGTGGCTTCCCGATCGTCAGCAGGCGCAAGTTCTTCTACGGCGTCGCCGCGGCGCTGCTGCTGATCTCGCTGCTCAGCATCGGGATCCGCGGGTTCACCCTCGGTATCGACTTCGCCGGTGGTTCGCGCATCCAGGTGCCCGCCGCCGACGTGACCACCCAGCAGGTGGAGGACACCTACGCCACCACCCTGGGCCACGGCCCGGTCTCGGTGCAGAAGGTCGGCTCCGGGGACTCGGCCACCATCCAGGTGCGCTCGGAGACCCTGGACAAGGACCAGAGCGCGCAGGTGCAGGAGTCGCTGCGTCAGCTGTTGAGCACGGAATCCGGGACCGAGGCCAGCATCGACGCGATCAGCATCGCCGAGATCAGCGAGACCTGGGGTGGCCAGATCACCCAGAAGGCGCTGATCGCCCTGGTGGTGTTCGTGCTGCTGACGATGATCTACATCGCCATCCGTTTCGAACGCGACATGTCGGTCGCGGCCATCGTGTCGCTGTTCTTCAACCTCATCGTCACCGCGGGCATCTACTCTCTGGTCGGCTTCGAGGTGACCCCGGCCGCGGTGATCGGTCTGCTCACCATCCTGGGCTATGTGCTCTACGACAACGTGGTCGTCTTCGACAAGGTCGAGGAGAACACCCGTGGCGTGCTGCACCTGAACAAACGCACCTACGCCGAACAGGCCAACCTGGCCGCCAACCAGACCCTGATGCGCTCGATCAGCACCACCGTCATCGGCATCCTGCCGATCATCGGCATGCTGGTGATCGCGGTCTGGCTGCTCGGTGTCGGCACGCTCAAGGACCTCGCGCTGGTGCAGCTGGTCGGCATGATCGTCGGCGCCTACTCGTCGATCTTCCTGGCCGTGCCGGTGCTGGTGTCGATCAAGGAACGCTGGGGCCCGGTGGCCGCGCACACCAAGAAGGTGCTCGCCAAGCGGGCGGCCGGGGACACCCGGGTGCCGGTGAGCGCCGGTACCGGTGCGGCGCGCGCCCCGCGTTCGGGCAACACGGGCGCGCCCCGACCGGGTGCGCGACCCAGCGGAAAGCGGCAGAGAAGGCACTGACGGCGACGGCAGGGGTATCGGCATGCGAGGCAGCACGATTCGACTGATCGCCGGGCTGGCCGCGGCGGTGGTGACCGCCGGGGTGGTGACCGGTTGCTCGTCCAAGAACCAGGTGCCCTCCATCGGGTACGCGGTGGACGCGGCGGTCGCCAGCTACAACGGCGGCAGCACCCTCGGCGCCACCAGCGGCGCGCAGGCGGTGTTCGGGCGGGTGCTGACCGGGTTCTTCTTCACCGGACCCCACGGTCAGCAGATCGCCGACACCGACGCGGGCACCGCCAAGGAGGTGCCCGGTGACACCCAGACCGTGCAGTACCGGCTCAACCCGGACGGTGTGTACTCCGACGGGGTGAAGACCTCCTGCGACGATCTCGTGCTGGCCTGGTCGGCGCGCTCGGGCCGGTTCACCCGGCCCGGCGACCGCGGCCCGGTGCCGCTGTTCGACGCGGCGACCACGGTCGGCTACGAGGACATCGAGCGGGTCGACTGCCAGCCCGGCTCCAAGGACGCCACCGTGGTGTTCCGACCCGGCAAGCACTATCTGCCGTGGCGGACCCTGTTCACCGCGGCCGAGCTCATGCCCGCGCACGTGGTGGCGCAGGCGGCCGGGGTACCGAACGTGGTGGACGCGCTACAGGCCGGTGACGGTGCCGTGGTCGGCCGGATCGCCGACTTCTGGAACACGGGCTGGACGATGAAGCCCGGCGCGCTCGAGCTGACGAAGTTCCCGTCCTCGGGGCCCTACCGGATCGAATCCTTCACCGCCGACGACGGATTGGTGCTGGTCGCCAACGAGAAGTGGTGGGGTTCGGCACCGGAGACCAGCCGGATCGTGGTGTGGCCGCGCGGCACCGACTACGCCGCCAAGGCGAAGGACAACGCGCTGGGCGTGGTCGATCTGGGGGCGGGCTCGGTCGACGGGCTCTCCCTCGGCGGCTTCGACGAGCAGACGATCCCCGGTCGCGGCGCCGAGCAGCTCGTGCTGGCCAGCGGTGGTGTGTTCGGCCGGGTGGAGGTGCGCCGGGCCTTCGCCCAGTGCGTGCCGCGCCAGGCGCTGTTCGACACCCTCGGCAAGGCGGGCGAGGTGCCCGAGCGTGGTCTGGGCGCGGGTCCGCTGAACACCCGTGTCGTGCAGCAGGATTCGCTGTACTACCCGGCCGTGGCCGGTACCGCCGACCGGTACCGCGGCGCCGACATCCCGGCCGCCACCGCCACCCTGGCCTCGGCGGGCGCCGCGCAGCCGACCGTGCGGATCGGCTACCTGGCACCGGACGCGCGCCGAGCGAAGACGGTGGCGATGATCGCCGAATCGTGCCGTGGCGCCGGGATCAGCGTGGTCGACGCGGGTGCCCCGGATTTCACCCCGAGCAAGCTCGCCGAGGGCACGGTCGACGCGGTGCTCGGCAGCACCGGCGCGGTGCCGGGCCCGGCGGGGTCGAGCGCGAACGTCGCCGCCTTCGCCGCGTTGCGGGCCGGTAGCGGGCTCGATGTCGGGGGTTTCGCCAACGGTCGCTACGATGCGATCACCGATCAGCTTGCGGGCGAGACCAACTCGGCCGTGACGCTGGATCTGCTCACCGAGGCCGAGAACCTGCTGTGGGCGCAGTTGCCCAGCATCCCGCTGTTCGCGACCCCGCGCACCATCGCCTTCGGCCACGGCATGCAGAACGGGATCGCCGGGCCGACGCAGGCCGGTACCGGGTGGAATATGGATCGCTGGGTGTTGCAGCGGTGAGTGGATGTGACGGAGAGGTGCCGATGAGCAAGCACGCGGTGGTCGAATCGGACGACCAGGTGGTCGCCCGGAGCGAGAAGGCCGCCGACGCGGTGGCCCGACTGACCCGCTGGCACGACGACTTCCCCACGCCCGGAGTGCGTTTCGCCGATCTGACGCCGGTCTTCGCCGACGCCGAGGGTTTCCGCGCGGTCATCGACTGCTTCGCCGCCGTCGCCCCCGAGGCCGACCTCATCGCCGGTGTCGACGCGCGCGGCTTCCTGCTCGGCGCGGGCGTGGCCGCGACCATGGGCACCGGGGTGCTGGCGATCCGCAAGGGCGGCAAGCTGCCGCCACCGGTGGTCTCGCGCGAGTACCAGCTCGAATACGGTTCCGCCGCACTGGAAATCCCCGCCGACGGTGTCGACCTGGCGGGCAAGCGGATCCTGCTGCTCGACGACGTGCTGGCCACCGGCGGCACCCTGGCCGCCGCGGCCGCGCTGTTCCACGAGGTGGGCGCCGAGGTGGTCGCGGCCGCCGTGGTGATGGAACTGGAGTTCCTGAAGGGGCGCGAGCACCAGGGCGACTACCCGGTGACCTCGATCGTCAAGCTGTAGCGGCTCGCCACATCGGCCACAGCGGCGGGCCGCCCGGCACCCGGAACTCGCCGGTCACGGTGAAGCCGAAGCGTTCGTAGTACCCGATGTTGTCGGGGTTGCTGGATTCCAGATAGGCGGCCGCGCCCTCGGCGTCGACCCGGTCGAGCCGGGAGCGCAGCAGCGCCTGTCCGTATCCGGCGCCGCGCGCCGCGGGCGTGGTGCCGATCATCGACAGGTACCAGTGCGGTTCGCGGGGATGATGCTCGGCGAGCAGGTCACCGAGTTGTTTGCCGAGCATCGTGCGTCGGCCGAACGCGCGGAGGATGCCGGGGAGCGTCCGCAGATCGGTGGCCGGGGTGCCGTGCCAGTGGCCCGGTGGGCCCCACAGGGTCGCGCCCGTGCCCGCGGATTCGGGGTCGGTGGCCAGTTCACAGGCGCCGAACGGGGTGAAGACGTGGCGGGCCATGGCGGTGAAGAAATGTGGGAGACCGGCCGCCCTGCGCTCGGGATCGGGCAGGATCCACGACATCACCGGGTCGTCCTGGAAGGCCGCCGCCAAGGTGGTGCCCAGCTCTCGCGCATCGGCGCGTCCGGCCTGGCGCACAGTGATCATTCGTCCCGCTCCTGTCGTCGTCGCTGCCCGGTCAACGTGGCCGCGGGCACCCGGAGTTCCCGTGTGGTCGCGCACGTCGTCCGGAAAAGGGGGTGGCGTGCGCGCGTGCCGCGTGCTATCAATGACTGGTCCTGTTCCCGGCGATCGGAGCCGCGTTGATTTCTTGAGGTTGCGCTTACGGGCGGTCCGCATTCCGCGCACCGCGTTTTCCGCCGCACCTCGAGGGGATCCGCATGGGCACTCTTTCTTTTTCCGATCTCACTTTCCACTGGCCGGACGGCACTGTCGTGTTCGACGGGCTCGACGCCACCCTCGGCCCGGGCCAGATCGGTCTCGTCGGCGCCAACGGTGCCGGGAAATCCACGTTGCTGCGGCTGATCAGTGGGGAACTGACCCCGCTGCGCGGTTCGATCACCGTGCCCGGCGACCTCGGGTATCTGCGCCAGGACCTGGGCATGCGGACCGGGCACCGGGTCGACGCCGTGCTCGGCATCGCCGAGGTGCGGGCCGCGCTGCACCGCATCGAGGGCGGCGAGGGCACCCCCGAGGACTTCGACACCGTCGGCACCGGCTGGCAGATCGAGGACGAGGCCGTCGCGCTGCTCGGCAGACTCGGGCTCGACTACGTCGCAGGGTCGGTCGCCGATCTGGACCGCACCGTCGAGACCCTGTCCGGCGGGGAGACCGTGCTGCTCGGGCTGGTCGCCGAACTGCTGCGCGAACCGGATGTGCTGCTGCTCGACGAACCGACCAACAATCTCGACACCGCCGCGCGCGGCAGGCTCTACGAGGTGATCCGTCAGTTCGGCGGCACGGTGATCGTGGTCAGCCACGACCGCGAGCTGCTCGACCGGATGGACGGCATCGGCGAACTGCGGTCCGGTGAGATCCGGTCCTTCGGCGGCAATTTCAGCGAGTACGAGCGGATCGTCGAGCAGGAACAGGAGGTCGCCAGGGCCGCGGTGCGCGACGCGCGCAGCGATGTGCGCAAGCAGGCGCGGGAGCTGGTCGAGGCGCGCACCAAGCTGGATCGCCGTGCCCGGTTCGCGCAGAAACAGCAGGACAACAAGCGGGTGCCGAAGATCGTGGCGGGCCTGCGCAAGAACGCCGCCGAGGTGTCGGCGGGCAAACTGCGCACCTCGCACATCGAGAAACTGGACTCCGCGCGCGAAACTCTTGACCAGGCCGAGGAATTGGTGCGCGCCGACCGCGAGATCCGGGTCCAGCTGCCTGGTACCCGGTTGTATCCGGGCCAGGAGGTGATCGAGCTGGACCAGGTCGAGCTGGCCAACGGTCCGGTCGTCGACCTGCGGGTCAGCGGACCGGAGCGGATCGCGCTGACCGGGCGCAATGGCGCGGGCAAGACCACGCTGCTGCGCCGGATCGTCGAGGAGGGGCCGAAGGTGGCGTGGCGGTTGCTGCCACAGCGGCTGGACGTATTCGACGAGGACCGCACGGTCTTCGACAATGTCGCCGCGGCTGCGCCGCACGCGAGTGCCGAGCAGATCCGGGCCCAGCTGGCGCGGTTCCTGTTCCGTGGCACCGATGCCGACCGGCTCGCGTCGGCCCTGTCCGGCGGGGAGCGCTTGCGGGCCGCGCTGGCGACCTTGCTGCTGGCCGAGCCTGCGCCGAAGCTGCTCATGCTCGACGAGCCCACCAACAATCTCGACCTGCCCAGCCTGGCCCACCTGACCCAGGCGCTGGCGAGCTTCGAGGGCGCGCTGATCGTGGTCAGCCACGACGCGCGATTCCTCGACGACATCGGGGTGACCCGCACCCTCGAACTCACCCCGGACGGACTTGTCGAATAGCCCTGCTGCTGAAGAACAATGGCTACGCCGAGGACCCGAAAATCGTCTTCGGCGCGATCGGCGGATCGCTGCCCCACGGGCAGGGGCGAGGGCGGGCGACGGCCCGTCGTTCGGGAGCCACGTGAGCGAAGTGCCTGCGGGGAGGGAAGAATCGAGCGGGGCCGCCGACCGCGCGGTTCCGGCCGCCGACCCGAGAAGGAGCGACGTGGAGCAATCCGTGGTGTCGATCGACGTGGTGACGCTGCGCTGCTGGGAGGCCGACAGCACAGTGCGTATCGGGGTCGCTTCCCGCGAATTCGAGCCGTTCACCGGCCAGCTCGCGCTGCCCGGTGTACTGCTCGGCCGCGGTGAACGCCTCGCCGAGGCTGCCCGCCGGGCCGTGCACACCAAACTGGGGGTGCCCGAAGCGGCGATCGGGGCGGTCGGCCAGCTCGTCACCTTCGACGAACCGCACCGCGACCCGCGCGGCCCCACCCTGGCGATCGCCATGTGGGCCGTCGTCGCCGAACACGAAGGCCCGGCCGAGTGGGTCGGCTTCGACGAGGTGCCGCCACTGGCCTTCGACCACAACCGCATCGTCGAGACCAGCCGCGGGTTGCTCGCGGGCATGCTGTGGAAGGACCAGCGCCTCACCCGCGCCCTCACCGGCACGGAGTTCCCGGCCACCCGCGCGGTCGAACTGTCCACCGCGCTGCACGGCACGCGCCCCGATCCAGCCAACCTCAACCGCACCCTCGCGGCCATTCCCGGCCTCGAACGCACGGGGGAGCGGCGGCGGGTGAAGGCGACCGGGCGGCCCGCCGTCGTCTGGGCGTTCGGCAGTGATGATGCCTGAGTCGGTCGTAGATTGGCCGAACGAAGGCGTTCGATCACTCCCGATCGAACGGGGCGGGTAGCGTGGGTCTACCACTGGCTCTGCTGCTCCGCCAATCGCAGCCCCGCACGATCCACCCACCGAGCGAACCGGGCAGCGAGTTCATCGCGGCTACCCGGCCGAACCGTGACATGCTGTCCCCGCGTCTCGGCGTACCTGCCGTCTCCGGTGACGTCGAACCAGCGCAGCACTCCCGAGTGCTCTGCCGAAGAACGCGGCCGTCCGATGTATAGGCGAGCGATTCCGTAGCCATCGCCACTGCGACCGAGCAAACGCTCATACCGCTCCCGTTCGGAATCTCGGTGCGAGTCCTCGAAGTAGCCATCCTCGCCGGGTTCGAGGTCATGCGGATGGAACGTGGCAGGAGGGCGACCCCCAGGTTCGCAGCGCGGAATCGCACCAGCGAGTTGCCCCGCGAGCCCGTCCGGCCCGAACAAACGGAGCCTGATATCGCCGTACTCGCCAGCGCGGCCTCCTTGGAAAGCCAGCACCGCGCGATGGTGATCCCGAACACCGACAATGCGGTATTCCTTGCTGTCGTCGGCACCGGTGCTCGACTTGTGCCGAGTGGTGCACCCGACGATCTCGATCCGAATCCGCGAGGTCGCCAGCGTATGCACAGCGAGATCGATCTCCTCACGCTCACCACTCCGCAGATCCGCGCGAACCCGGCTCCGGAACTGACTGAACTCATCCTCGACGCCGAAGCGGCTCAGGTATTTCAACGGGACCGGAAAGCGGTCGTTGGCATCGCTGTACCAGTGCGCGGCAAAGGTTTCCGGCTCGAAGGTCCACGACGCCATCAGATGCGGTTCCTCGGCACTAAGTGAGCACCAATAACACCGCCGGTGACCGTGGGCAAGTCATCACCGATGAGGTCGTCGGTATTGGCTTGGTTGATCAAGAAATCCGGAGTGCCTCTGGACGCCTCGTCTTCCGCGCGTTGCCCGCCACGCGCGCCACCCATCGGCATCCCACCCATCGATGTCCCGCGACTGGCACCCGATGCAGCGGTCGCGGTCGTCGCCGCGACCACGGGCGATCCAGCACCAGGTGTACCCGGGACCGCACGCCCAGCTTCGGGGGTGCCACCACCCGAACCGCCCGGAGATCCTCCGCTGGGCAACCCTGCGCTCGGCGAGCCAGCAGAACCCGGTCCACCATGCGTTCCGGTGGGTGTGGTCCCAGCTGGTGTCGTCAGCGACTCCGGGGAACTATCCATGTCATCCGGGTCAGTGCCGCTCGGGTTCGTGTCGTCATCGGACGATTCAGAATCCACCCCGGACTCGTCATCCGGAGTGTCGGTCGTATCGGGGTCTTCATCTTCGCCGGTGGTCTCATCGTCGTTGGCAGGATCATCGGCCGGATGCTGTGAGGGGGAATCACCATCGGGATTCGTACCGCCGGGGTACGTGCCGCCGGGGGGCACTCGATCCCCGGCGGTCGGCTCATCGATATCGAACGGCTGCACCGGGTTGACCGGCGAACTCAACACCGGGATCTGGGTGTCGTAGTCGTTGACGAACGGCGTCACGTACTTGTTCGCCATGATCGCCTGGGCTTCCTCTTGCTCCCGCTCGATCACCGGGTCCCGGTTGGACCCGACAATCGGCCAGGAGTCAGGATGTAGAGGATTCTTCTCCTCGACCGGCTCTGGCAACTCGTACTTGGTCGTCTCCACCGAAGCCGCGGACTCATCAATACGAGTCGCCAGCACCCGCAACTGCGTCTCGAACTCGATGGCGTCGGTGGTGTACCGCTTGATCGAGGCCACGAACGCATCCGCCGCCTGCCCCTCCCACGACGAAGCGACCGACCGCTGAATACTGGTCGAGAACACATGCAACCCAGTCGCCCAGTCATTACCCAACTGCCGATAACCAGCAGCCAGACCACGCGCGTCAGCGGTTCGCGTGGCCTGAAACGCCGCATAGATGTCAGCGTGGGTCATGCTCTTGGGCCGCTCCCCACCACCGGTGATCCGCGGGTCCTCGTTCCCCGTCAAAAAGTCCCCCCTCGGCTCACATGGCGAGAACCCGGATTGTTCACCGGTGTCGCAGCAGCCGGAGGAACATCGATCGGAGCGATGGGACCGAGGCTTTCCTGCAAACTGCGCACCTTCGACGCGAACTCGGCATCGGACTCGATATAGCGATCCATGATCAATCTATGCACCGTCTGGATATCCTCGACGATCTTATAATGCTCATTTAGAATCGAGTAGACATCGTTTCCCGGATTTGCACCCTTGGCCTTGTCTCGGAACCACGAAACCATCGTTGCTGCCGAAGTCAGCAGTGGATTTTCCGCCCCAATGCCCCAGTTTTTCGGCTCGGTTTCGGCGATAGCTTTCGCATTCTCTCGCATACTGTCAATCAACAACTTGAATCGTTCACAGTCGCGGTCGATATTGACGAATTCCCCGGGCTCCATCCGAACCGACATTCGGCCTTCACGTGCTTCGGCTATCAGATTCTCGAATGGCCTATTAGGGCTTTCCCCCGCCATGGATCCTAACCTCCCAAATGTTCTTGGTTGTTGGTTGGGGCAATCTACGCATCCGTCGGCACCGTAGGAAGCACTGACTCTGCAACTTTCTTGCCTATATCGCAGAAGTCTACATCCTGTGGCGCGTTGCGAGAGGCTGACTTCAGTATATGAAATTCTAGACTGCCGCCGCGCAATTCGACGTTGACATAGCAACTGTCCTGCGGATCAGATTCGCTTCGTCGAACCGATATCGCACTACGGCCGAAGATTGTAAACTCGCTCAGTCCATCTCCCCAGTTGTCTTTGACGAAGCCGAGAGTGAGATTGGTGTTCCTGATGCTGAGGGCGTATACGTTCGGTCGAACCCAGCCGCATCCTCGCCATTTTTGGCCGTTCGGACCGTCGAAGTCGGCAGTGTTTGGATTCTTGGCTTTCACCAGTTGCAACTGGTTGAGAACCTCCGGCGTCACCCCTACGCACGGGTCGTATCTGGACGGGGCGTCAACCTCAAGCCCATCCGCCGTAAGGGTTGGTACTGTCGGACCAATGGGCTCGCCGGAATCGGTACCACAGCCAACCACGGCAAGGATCCCGATGACCGTAGCCAGAACCGTCGCACCAGTATGGAACCGTTTACGCATGTTTCGCGCTCGTCCTCCCAGTCAAATACCTTCGATAAGCTCAAATATTTCGATCACGCCAGGAATCCATGTTCCAGATTATTTCGAATTCCATGTGGGCTGGGATTCGGAAAGTTGCTGAGCGAGTCTGACCAGGTACTGGCTAGCGGTGCGCTTGCTCTCATCGGAGAAGTGGAAACTGCCAGCATCGGTGACTATATGCTCCTCCCAGATAGTAAGTTGCGCAAACCAGTCGCCTGATCGGGTCGCGAACGTCACCTGTGGATCAGCCCCACCAGTGTTGCGTGGGTCCCATACCCAGACCGATTCACCCAACTCCTCGGACTCTATGAACTTCGCCTTGTTGTTCCCCAGCGGGTTCGGATCTCCGGAAGCATTTCGCACCATGATTTGGCCATTTGGAGTGCTTGCCGCAGAATTTTCGATTGTACAGGAACCGCCCGTCCGGAATACTTCATCAGCGCTACCCGCCAATATGAACTGTTGAAGGTGTAGTGCACCTAGGTCATCAGACAATAGTGCTTTCAGAGAGTCGCAGAGATCTTGCTGGGAGAGGCCGACGTTGAGTGACTCCGTCCGTGTTTCGTCGGTGGATGTGCACGCGGACAAAACTGATATCGCGATTGCGAGTAGTCCTAGACGTTTGCAATACGAGACCATGATATTCAGAGAGTCCAATCCGACTTGTCATTGTCGCGTGTTGACGCATCTCCCAGCGCCGCTGTGATTCCGTCCTTGCCGATACCGTAGGATTCAACCACCCCCGGTGGCCAATGATTATTGGGAATTCCCGCTTGAACAGACGCATCTTGCGCAATCCTGTTGGATGCGATGATGTTTGCCTGCGCGCTGGTGGCAACAGCTGTACTTATATCTAGGATAAAGGTATTGGATGCTTGTACGGCTGTGGCGAGGTCTCCGGATGCGGAAATCGGACCCCATGGTAGGTTGAAGAATGATCCGACGTAAGATCCGGTGAGTGCGGTAACCTTTTCGACCAATTCTTGGGCGGCAGTTGCCAGATCTGTATAGAGCTCAAGTTCGGCTACGGCGACACTTTCGAGATTTAGTGCGATATTCTCACACAAGGTGGACATCGCCGGAAAGGCTTTCTCCTGCCGAATGCGCAACGCGCGATACCGCTTCGCTGCGTCACCTTCCCATTCGCCCATTAATTCGGTTTCGCCGTAGGTGGAAGATGCGTTATCTATATCACCTTTAATATTGCGCCACTCATCGGCGTATTTTAGAAATGTCACGGGCACTTCAAGGCCTGGATCCATCTCCTCCAATTTGTTCCATGTCTCGCCCAGGGCATTGTTGATTTTGTCGCGGTTGTCCCAAATCTTTGGGATTACGATAGTTTCATCGACCACAAAGGACGCGCCGAGAGTGCCTACGAAACCCACTATTCCACCGGTTCGAACCAGCTTGACCAAGTCGCCATGCCAGTCTTGAACCTTCTGTGGTAGGTCTCCTATCTCGTTCTTTCTTGATCGAATAGCCGTTATCTGCTTGGCGAGTTCGGTCTGACTGGACGCGGGCGGGCTCATATGTCTGCCTCCAGCGCGCCGAAACTGTCTGCGATGTCCTTGTTCTCGGCCTCGAATGTATCTCTAACATGGCGTAATACATCGGCAATGTCAGACATGACGGTAGCGCCTTCTGTCATGCGGTCTCCGACATAGCTGGGTACTGTTCGATATTTTTCTAGTGCCAGCGCAAATGTTCCAGCTTGCATATCTCCAATTTCGACCTTGGCGATTTTGGATTTCGCATTATTTAGATGGGTTGCCGTTTCGTCATTCCTGACGGCAGCAAGCTTCATCAGATCCAGCGACATCGTAAACTTGTCCGACATCAGCTAACAACCTCCTCGGAGATCCGTTGCAAATGGCAATTGAGATGATATTCAAGATCTGAATCGCTATATCTTGAGTAGTCGCCCCGGACTGAAAATTTTGGACGTATCTCCCGTAATCGATTAACACACGCAAGAAGTTCGTCGGTGATCCGGTGGTGGTCAAGCACGCCGGGCCAGGTTGGCAGTACGATGATGTCATCAACGTAATTCCGGTTGGCGCGCACCGTCACGGATGGCACACCATAAGTCGACGCGCGACTACCGACTTCGTACTTGTAATCTCTGACAAGCGCAGACGATACGTTGCGATATTCACTCCAACTGCCAGTTTCCAGTAGAATCATCATTCGCGTTCGACTATCGGGAACTGCGTTGATGGAAACTTCCTGTGGTGTTGGCCAGTGTCTCGTATTGTATAGCTGCTCCATCCGCATCGAGACTGCTTTTCGATAGGCTCGTGTCAACTCCTCGCCAACTTCATGCGGGCTTACATATCGGCTCCAACTTGCGCGGAAATCTATCCGAATAGGAAGAAAACCGTTGTCGAGGTCCATCGTTAGGAATGACGACCCAACCCGTGGTTGCGTGGTCTGATCCACTGTCGTTGTGCGATCCGCGGCGATGGTCGCCGACGGCGCGAATTGTTCCTCGAGGTTTCGCGACCTATGCTCAGTCGAATCCTGGCTGGCGATTGGTGTCGAATTTCCCTTTGAGGGGTGCTCCCTGGGGACGAGTGGCTCATCGTCCCAGAATTCGTCAGGATCATCGAGGTGGTTGAACCAACCTTGGGTAGCCATCACTGCACCTCGCGTCCGGTGTCGCGTGTTGGATTTATTGATTGAACCTGCACTTACCCCCCGCATGTGTGAAATTTTGCCATGATGGTCGCTCGACCACTCTCTCAGACCTCTGTCCAAGTTGTCCACTTCGTGGCGGTGGGCGTGACGTCGCCCGGAACCGTCGAGCGCCGTTGCGGCACGCGGCCCATCGACTGGGGTACGTCGCTGTATCGAATGGCAGCGTGGCCAGAGGTGGGTGGTCGGGTCGCGGATCATTCGGGCAGTATCGGGCCGTCGAACCAGGCAATCGGTGTATACCGCTAGTTGACGAACGCTGATGGTTCGCAAGGTAGGAGCTAGGTTCTGGCCTCGTCGCCAGCGCCTCACGCTGATGACCGTAGCGAATCGAACACCGGATCGATGCGGGGACTAAAGTTGATGTTCCTGGCGGATGCGGCACTCGGCCTGCATGGACCGGGTGTGTGGGAGGCGATGGCATGGCTCAGGAACGTAGCGAGCGGGCTTCGGTCTTCAGGTCGGTGACGACGGGCCATTCGATTGACAGGGTACTGATGTACTCTGTCAATCATGGCGTCGAAGGTGGTGAAGCGGGCCTACAAGTACCGCTTCTATCCCACGGGGGAGCAGCGCGATCAGCTCGCTCGCACCTTCGGCTGTGTCCGCTACGTCTACAACCGCGCCCTGGCGGAGCGCTCGCGCGCCTGGTCACAGGACCAGCGGCGAGTCACCCATGCCGAGACCGACAAGATGCTGACGCAGTGGAAACGAGAGCAGGACACGGTCTGGTTGACCGAGCCGTCGAAGGGGCCCTTGCAAGCGACGTTGCGGAACTTGCAGGGTGCGTTCGACAAGTTCTGGCGCAAACAGGGTGGTTACCCGAACTTCAAGAAGAAGGGGCGCAGTCGCGACTCGGCCACCTATTATGCGAACTGTTTCAGCTTCCGGAACGGGCAGGTCAAGCTCGCCAAGCAGGCCGAGCCGCTGGATATTCGCTGGTCGAGGCCATTGCCAGAGGGGGCGCAGCCCTCGCAGGTGACCGTGTCGAGGGACGCAGCCGACCGGTACCACATTTCGATCCTGGTCGAGGAGACCATGGTCGAGTACGAACCGACCGGTGCCACGGTCGGTGTGGATGTGGGGATTACGAGTCTCTGCACCCTGTCCACCGGGGAAAAGATACGCAACCCGCGCTACGAGCGCCGGGACCGCGAGCGGCTCGCCAAGGCTCAGCGGTTTCTGGCGCGCAAGCAGAAAGGTTCCAGCAATCGGTCCAAGGCAAGACTGAAGGTAGCCAAGGTGTATGCCCGTATCGTCGACCGGCGACGGGACGATCTGCACAAACTCTCGACTCGACTGGTGCGCGAAAACCAAGTGATCGCCATCGAGGACCTGAGCGTGCGGAACATGCTCCGCAACCACAACCTCGCCCGGGCCATCTCGGATGCGAGTTGGGCGCAGATGCGATCGATGCTCGAGTACAAAGCGGGATGGTACGGGCGCGAGGTTGTGGCGATCGACCGGTTCTATCCGTCGAGCAAGACCTGCTCGACGTGTGGGCATATCGTCGGCAACTTGTCGTTGAGCGTTCGGGAGTGGACATGTCCGTGTGGGGCCGTTCACGATCGGGACATCAACGCTGCGAAGAACATTCAGGCGCTGGGGCTCAGCGTCTCGGCCTGCGGAGATGGTGTAAGACCTCCCCGCGCGTAAGCGTAGAGAGGCGGCGTCTGTGAAACAGGAACACCCTGTCGTGAGTCAGGGAGTCTCCGGCCTTCGGGCCGGGATGGAAGCCAATCGACAACTCGGCGAGGATGGTAAGAAATCCACCAGCGCCCCGGCGACCCCCGCCAAGCAATCCCCGACCGCCGCGGTCCCCAGCTCGGCCTCGCGCCGGGTGCGGGCCAGGTTGGCGCGCCGGATGACCGGTCAGCGTGGCATCGCCGCCGTCAAGCCCGTGCTCGAGCCGTTGGCGACGGTGCACCGCGAGCTGTACCCCAAGGCCAACCTGGCCCTGCTGCAGCGCGCCTTCGACGTGGCCGACGAACGCCACGCCAAACAGTTCCGCAAGTCGGGCGACCCGTACATCACCCACCCGCTGGCGGTGGCCAACATCCTCGCCGAACTCGGCATGGACACCACCACGCTGGTCGCGGCGCTGCTGCACGACACCGTCGAGGACACCGGCTACTCGCTGGACCAGCTCAAGGAGGAGTTCGGCCAGGAGGTCGCCCACCTGGTCGACGGCGTCACCAAGCTGGACAAGGTGAACCTGGGCGCGGCCGCCGAGGCAGAGACCATCCGCAAGATGATCATCGCCATGGCCCGCGACCCGCGCGTGCTGGTGATCAAGGTCGCCGACCGGCTGCACAACATGCGCACCATGCGCTTCCTGCCGCCGGAGAAGCAGGCCAAGAAGGCCAAGGAGACCCTCGAGGTGATCGCGCCGCTGGCGCACCGCCTGGGTATGGCCACGGTCAAATGGGAGCTCGAGGACCTCGCCTTCGCGATCCTGCACCCCAAGAAGTACGACGAGATCGTGCGCCTGGTTGCCGACCGCGCGCCCTCGCGCGACACCTACCTGGCCAAGGTGCGCGCCGAGATCGTCAACACCCTGGCCCAGTCGCGGATCAACGCGATCGTGGAAGGCCGCCCCAAGCACTACTGGTCGATCTACCAGAAGATGATCGTCAAGGGCAAGGACTTCGACGACATCCACGACCTGGTCGGCATGCGCATCCTGTGCGACGAGGTCCGCGACTGCTACGCCGCGGTCGGCGTGGTGCACTCGCTGTGGCAGCCGATGGCCGGACGGTTCAAGGACTACATCGCCCAGCCGCGCTACGGCGTCTACCAGTCGCTGCACACCACCGTCGTCGGCCCCGACGGCAAGCCCCTGGAAGTGCAGATCCGCACCCAGGACATGCACCGGACCGCCGAGTTCGGCATCGCCGCGCACTGGCGCTACAAGGAGACCAAGGGCAAGCACTCCGGTGACGCCGCCGAGGTCGACGACATGGCCTGGATGCGCCAGTTGCTGGACTGGCAGCGGGAGGCCGCCGACCCGGCCGAGTTCCTGGAGTCGCTGCGCTTCGATCTGAAGTCGCCGGAGATCTTCGTGTTCACGCCCAAGGGCGATGTGATCACGCTGCCGCAGAAGTCCACCCCGGTCGACTTCGCCTACGCGGTGCACACCGAGGTCGGGCACAAGTGCATCGGTGCCCGCGTCAACGGCAGGCTCGTCGCGCTGGAACGGCAGCTGGAGAACGGCGAGGTCGTCGAGGTGTTCACCTCGAAGGCGCAGAACGCCGGACCCAGCCGGGACTGGCAGAACTTCGTCGTCTCGCCGCGGGCCAAGGCCAAGATTCGCCAGTGGTTTGCCAAGGAGCGGCGCGAGGAAGCGCTCGAGAGCGGCAAGGAGCAGATCTCCAAGGAGGTCCGCCGGGTCGGTCTGCCGCTGCAGCGGTTGATGAGCGTCGACGCGATGACCGCTGTCGCCCACGAACTGCACTACACCGACATCTCCACCCTCTACACCGCCGTCGGTGAGCACCAGGTCTCGGCGCATCACGTCGTGCAGCGGCTGATGGCCCAGCTCGGCGGCATCGGCGACGTGGAGAACGAGCTCGCCGAACGGTCGACGCCCTCGACCACCCCGGCCCGCCAGCGCGTCACCGGCGACGCGGGCGTGCTCATTCCGGGCGCGCCCGGCACGGTCGCCAAGCTGGCCAAGTGCTGCACGCCGGTGCCCGGCGACGAGATCATGGGCTTCGTCACCCGTGGCGGTGCGGTGAGCGTGCACCGCACCGACTGCACCAATGCCGGATCGTTGCAGGAGCAGTCCGAGCGGATCATCGACGTGGAATGGGCGCCCTCGCCGTCCTCGGTGTTCCTGGTCGCCATCCAGATCGAGGCGCTCGACCGCACCCGCCTGCTCTCCGACGTCACCAAGGTGCTCGCCGACGAGAAGGTCAACATCCTGTCCGCCTCGGTGGCCACCCACGGTGATCGGGTGGCGATCAGCAAGTTCACCTTCGAGATGGGCGACCCGAAGCACCTGGGTCACCTGCTCAACGTGGTGCGCAATGTCGAAGGCGTGTACGACGTCTACCGCGTGACCTCGGCGGCCTGAGACCCCGATCCCGGCCCGGGCGTTCGCGAGAATGCCCGGGCCGCGTCGTGTCCGGCGCGAGCCGGTACTTCGCCAGGGATTAGCTGGCGCCGAAGGGGTTTGCCGAGGCAGTGAAAGGGCCCGTTAGGGCAGCGGTTGGGTTGACCGGAATCTGTTACGGTTTACTGCGTTTCAACGTTCCACTGGTCAGCCGAAACGGACTGTGATGCGGATCGATAGGGCTCGGTGCACGACACGACTCACGGTGGCGATGATCGCGTTCACCGTCGCTTCGGTGACGGTGTCGACAGCCACCGCGCACGCGCAGGACATTACTCCCGCCGCGCCGTCGACGCAGGTCTCGATCTCCGCGTGTCCGGCACTGTACGCCTTGGGAATCCAGGGCACCGGCGAATCGTCTCCGGACGCGGCACCCAGTACCGACACCGGCATGCTGTCCACCGTCTTCCGGCCACTGCTGGCCGAGGCGGGCGACGCCGGTCTCGTCGACCGGGCCTACGTGCCCTACGAGGCGGGCTTCGGCGGTGCCGTGCCCGGCGGCGCGGTGCCCTACACCGAGTCCGTCGACGGTGGTCTGCTGCGGCTGCGCGCGATGGCCGCTCAGGTGGTCCAGCGCTGCCCGGACACGCGTATCGCGGTGGTCGGGTATTCCCAAGGCGCCCATGTGGCCTCGCTGTTCGCCCAGGAGGTCGGCGCGGGCACCGGCGTGCTGCCTCCCGAGAAGGTCGCCGCCGTCGCGCTGTTCGCCGATCCCACCCGTGCCGCCGACGCCCCGCTGTTCCCCGGTGCGCCCGGGCTGACGGTGCCCGGCGCGGCACCGGGAACCTCCGGTGCGGCACTGGCTTCGCTCGGCGAGGTCCGGCAGGCCGCGGCCCCCGGTGGTGGACTCGGCCCGAGCAGTGATCAGGCCGCCGATTTCGGGCGGCTGACCGGGCGTGTCGCGAGCTTCTGCGCGACAGGCGATCTCGCCTGCGACGCGCCGCAGGGCACGCCGCTGGTGCGCGCGGTCACCAATCTGATCAGCCAGGTGAAACTCTCCGGCGGCGACCCGATCGGCTCGCTGGTCTCCATCGCCGACGCGCTGGCCTACACCTCGATCAAGACCGCGACCACCGTGGTGAACTCCGATATCACCGGCAGCTCGCTGGCGGATCTGTCGCTCACCCCGGGCACCTCGATCGCCCAGCGCGTCGCCGACGCCGCCGACCCGCGCGCCACGCTCGACGTCGACGCGTCGTACCAGGCGCTGCTGAAGCTGGGCACGCTCGGGCTGACCGCGGTGTCCACCGCGGTGAAATCGGTGCTGACCCCGGCGAATATCGCCGAGCTGGCCACCGCCACCCTGTCCAACCCCCTGGTCGGGCTCACCCTGCTCGGGACGAAACTGGCGGGCGCGGTGCCCGAGCTGGTGCCGCCGACCACCGGGGTGCGGCTGGTGAGCGAGGCGTTCACCGAGGTGCAGCGCACGATCACCGACCACCGGGAGCTGCTCGACGTCAGCACGCTGGTGCGGTACTGGAATACGTTGCAGCGCCACGACGGATACTCGCGGATGGCCGTCGGTGCCGACGGTGCGCCACCCACCCGATACGTGGCAAGCTGGTTCGCGGCGGTGGCCCGCGACGCGGCGGACACCTCGGGTGTCGGTGCGGTGCCGGTCGGTGGCTCCGATCGCGGCGCGCCGGGAATATTCACCAGTCCGACCGGCGCGTCAACGAGACCCGCGGCGCCGGGTGGGGGACAATTTCCCTTCGGGACAGGAGCCGATGGCGCCTCATCCGGCGGCGCGTCGACTCCGCCTGCCGCGACACCCACCGCACCCACGACTACCCGTCCGTTCTCAGTGAACTGATCACCGAGAGGTTCTTCGATGCGAATCCATGTGCCCGTCGACGCGGAAAGGGGGGAATGTTGAAGTCGTACAACGAACTGTCGCGCTGGTATTCGGCGCTGGAACCGGAAGCCGACCCGGCGACCTCCGCGCGCGGGGGCACCGCCGACCCGGCGGCCGACGGGGACGACGGCCCCGCGCGATATTCGCAGCGCCCCGCGCGCGTCCCGTCCGATGATCCGTCCGCCGAGCCCACCGAGCTCGACGGCCGCACCGCCGACGACGATTCCGTCGACCCGGACGACGCGACCCCGCGCGAACCGAAGCCCGACGCCGTGCGGGCACCGGAAGACGATGCCGCGGTAGGCGCCGAGCCGGACCGCCACACCGTGGAACCTCCGGTGGCGAAGCCCGCCGTCGCGGGTGACCCGGCGCCGGACTCCCGTGCCGAGAGCGCCCCGGTGTGGGGCCGTCCGGCGGGCTTCCCCGACGACGAGACACCCCGCCGCACCGTCGGTTACCCCGAGCGTGACTTCCGCAACCAGGACGTGCCCGCCTACCGGCCCGAGCCGGAGTCCGCTCCGGAACCGCCCCTCGAACTGGCCGCGCGCCGCAGCGAATTCACCGGTGGCTGGTCGGACTGGGTCGCCCCCGGCCCCGAGGACGACTACGACGCCGAACTGGTCCAGTTCCCCTGGCCCGAGGCCGCGGCCGACGACTACGACGAGGCCCACGTGCTCGCGCCGTCGGGGTCCCTGCGCGCCACCCGCGCGCGCAACCGCACCTGGATCGTGCTCGCGGTCTCGGTGCTGGTGCTCGTGCTCGCCGCCACCGGGGTGCTGTTCCTGCTGTTCGGGCGCGGCGAGGAGGAGTCCACCGGGCGCCACGCGGCACCGTTGCACTTCACCGCGGGGCAGCTCCTGGCCGACACCCCGCTCGGCGACTGCCCGACCGAACGCACGGGCAGCGTGGTGCGCAGCGCCGAGGCCGGTGGCACCGACTCCGGCCCCGACGCCGTGCTCGCCTTCCAGTACGCCTACTACGTGACCCGATCGGGGATCGAGGCCAGAGCCGTGGTCGCCCCCGACGCCGAGGTCGCCCCCGCGGCCGTGATCCAGCGCGGCATCGACTCCATCCCGGTGGGGACCACCCACTGCGTGCGGATCACCACGGTGGCCGACGACCGGTTCACCGTGGAGGTCACCGAGTTCCGTCCGGCGGGCGCCCCGGCCACCTACACCAAGCAGTCGGTGCGAACCGCGCTGGTCGGCGAGCGCACGCTCATCACGGGCATCGCGGCAGGGTAAGGAGAGGCGATGACAGACGACTGGAGCCGTTGGCTCGACGAGGCCCCCGAGGGGGAATCGTCGGACGACGCGGCGCGTGATCCGGCTCCGGTGGTGCGGTTGCGGCGCAGGACCGGAGACCGATCCGAGGGCGCCCGCAGGCCGATCCTGGTGGTCGGCGGCTGCGGCGGGGCGGGCACGACCACCACGACACTGGGACTGGCCGCCGAAATGGCGGGCACCGGCGCGGCGACCGTGGCGGTCGACGCCACCGCCGCCGGAAGCGATCTGGCCCTGCGCGGGGCCGACAAGCACCTGCACCCGGTGAACCTGCAGTCCTGGGTCTACGGCCGCGGCGGTGACGAACCGGCCCCGCTGGAGGACTGCCTGTCGCGCTCGACCTCCGGGTTCGGGCTGCTCTGGCGCGACGCCACGCCGCTGCGCCGCCGCGCGACATATCTCACTGTCGCGCGTGCGCTCGACACCGGCGGGTATACGGCGGTCTACGACGGCGGAAACCCGATTGCCGGACGGCAACTGCGACCCCTGCTCGACGACGCCGATATCGCGCTGGTGCTGGCGATTCCGGCGCGCGTGGACGCGGCCAACCGACTGCGGGTCACCCTGGAATGGCTCGACGACCACTACGGTGACGACGGCGCCGGTGTGGTCGCCGATACCACCATCGTTGTCTCGCACCAGTATTCGCACGACGACTCGCGCGTTGCCGAGCATTTGCGCGAACACCTGTCCGGTTGGGTGCGCGAGGTCGTCGAGATTCCCTACGACCCGCATCTCGCGCGCGGAGAGCTGGTCCGGCACGGCGAACTCGCCGAGCCGACCCGCGCAGCGTATGGGAGCTTGCTCGCCGGGGTGGCATCATGACGGCCGCTATGAATCTTCGTCGTCGTCGTGAACCGGCAACCCCCGGAATCGGTGTCGTCGCGCCGCCCGAATCGCTGCGCGCCCCGATCTGGGAGCGTCCGGTGCCCGGAGTGGGCCGCGCCCCGCTGGTGTGGCTGCTGGGGGTGCACGGCGGCTCGGGCGCCACCACCCTCGCGCACGTCCTCGCGCCCGCCGCCGATGCGAAGGGCCGGTGGCCTGGCGTGTTCGACCGCGAGTCACCCTATGTGGTCCTGGTCGCGCGCGAGACCATCTCGGGTCTGACCCGCGCGCACGACCTGCTGCGCCAACACCACGCGAACCTGGCCGGGCCCTCGCTGGTGCTCGGCCTGATCACGGTGGCCGCGCGGCCGGGACGGGTGCCGCCGGAGATCCGGCGCTACCGCGACGTGGTCGGCTCGCTGGCCGGACACGTCTGGCAGGTGCCGTGGATCGAGGAATGGACCCTGGTCGAGTCCGAGTCGCTGCCGGTCTGGTCGCCGGGCCACAGCGTGTCGGTCAAGAAACGCGGGCGGGTCGACCCGCTCGACGAAGTACCCCTCGAGATCGATGAACTCGGTGTCGATCTGGTCGCCGCCATCCGGGCCAGCATCGGCACTCCCGAGCCGGGGGAGCAGCGATCATGAACGCCGGGCGGTCGGGCCGCCGGTGGTGTACAAACGTGTGTCGGCGTCGAAGTGTTTGTGGCACAACACCTTTACAGTGGGAGAAAGGCACCCGATGAGCATGATCCTCCTCGCCGTGCAGGACACGTACGGCACTGTCCTGGCCCAGGTGGGTAATCCGACGCCGGAAGCTCCTCCCGGGTCCGAGAAGATCCTGCAGCTGGTCCGGTACCTGACCTGGTTCGTGTTGCTGTCGGGCATCTGCGGGATCACCTACGCGGGCGGCAAGTTCGCCTGGGAGCGCTGGACCGGCGGTGGCCTCGAGTCGCCGAAGATGGTCGCGGGCGCCATGATCGGCGGCGTGGTCGCGACCAGCGCGGGCACCATCATGAACGCGGTCATCGGTACGTGATCACTGTGCTCGCCTACAAACAGCTCCCGGCCGACGTGCTGGCGCCGATGACGCAGCTGCTCAACTGGCTGCTCTGGTTCGTTCTGCTGTCGTGCCTGGCCTGGATGATCCTGTCGGCCGGTCGATTGTGGATCGCGTTCCGCAGCGACCTGGCCGTCAACGACGCCTCACACGGTGTGCTGATGAGTCTGATCGGAGCCGCGGTCGCCAGTACCGCCTCCGCGATCGCGCTGGCGTTCCTTCCGGCGTGAGGGGGAGAGTTATGACACGGCCGGTCGCGGTCGGTATCGCACTGCTCGCCGCGACCGTGGGTTGCGGTGGCGGCGAGGCGGGCACCGAGCTGTCCGCGGCGCCGACCGGTGTGCGCTGGGAGGGATACCAGGGCGTCTCCCTGCCGCACGCCGACCAGGGCCCGGCCTCGGTGACCGACGGTGCCGCGACGGGTTTCGAGCATTCCCCGCGCGGCGCGGGCCTGGCCGCACTGACCCACACACTGCGGCTGGGCGTCGCGCCGGACACCCAGTGGGCCACCGTGGTGAACCGCGAACTGATGCCGGGACCGGCCCGCGACGAGTGGGCGATCAACCGGGTCCGGCTCTCGATCACCGGGCCCGCCGCGCCCGGGTACGCACCGAGATTGTTGGGCTACAAAATCACCGAATACCGCGACGAGCAGTCCAGTGTCGAGGTCTACACCGAGTACGCCGATCGCTCGCGCGTCGTCAGCCACACCACGGTCGGCTGGTACGGGGGAGACTGGCGGTTGCGGTTACCCGATCCGCTGGCCGGTACCCGACCGGTCGACGTGATCGACGAATTACCCCCCGACATCGTGAGATTGGAGGCACCGCGGTGAGCGAGAGAGAGCCGGGCACGCGCGACCGCGCGTCCTTCGGCATGATCGCCTCCGGTGCCCTGCTCGCGTTGATCCTCGTCGTCGGCGCGCTGGTGTACTTCACCAGCGGTGGGGACGGCGAGACCGAGAGCGCTCCGCCGCCCGCCCAGGCCGCCGGTGGTACCGGTTTCGCCGATCCGGAGGTCGACGTGCTGGGCAGGCGCGTGGACATTCCGAACAACCCGGCGGGCCAGCCGTTGGCCCAGGTGCCGGGAACGCAACGTACACCGACGGACCCGGATTGGTTGACCGCCGCGCCGGAGGGCACGAAGAAGCCGCACGGCTGGCAGCGTGTCTACGGCGCGTCGGTGCCCTTCTCCACCTCCGACGGGCCGACCCGGATCGAGGGTGGCCTGGCCGTGGGCTACGCGCGCACCCCGCAGGGCGCCGCGCTGGCCGCCGCGCAGATCACCTACCGGCTCAACGCCCGCCCTGCGGACCGGGCGCTCTACGTCGAGCAGGTGCGGGTGAGCACGGCGCAGCTGGCCGCCTACGACAGCGCGCTGGCCGCCGACCGGCTGCCCGCGCAGCAGCCGGAGACGGTGACCCGCTACTTCGTGGCCACCGACGCGTTCAAGATCGACGACTACGCCGACGACATGGCGATCGTGCGGTTGGCCTCGCGCGGTCCGGTCCTGGACGGGAAGCAGTTCTACGCGGCCATGCGCATGATCGTGGTGTGGGACCAGGGGGACTGGCGGCTCAAGCCGTCGGCCACGACCAACACCCAGACCGAATATGTGGAATCGCTGGCGGGGTGGACGACATGGTGAGCATCGATGTGCAGCACAGCCCGGATCGATTCCCTGCGGACCATCGAGGGGTGCCAACAATGCTGAGGCCAATGTTGAGGCGGATCTTCACGATTCTCGCGGTGGTCTTCACCGTGATGATCGCGACGCCGACGGTCGCCATGGGTGAGGACTACGGATTCGACCAGGCGTGCAACGAATTGCACGACACCCTCGACAGCGTCGCCATTCCGGGGATCTCCCTCGGTGACGCGGCCTCGGCGGTCTGCAAGGCGGGCAACGCCGCCTCGCATCCGGGTGAGGCGGCCAACGCGGTCAAGGACAAGGCGTGGGACTCCACCTTCGGCAAGGTGGTCGACTCGCTGATGAAGGGCCTCGGTGAGGCACTGATCCTGGCGCTGACCTTCTGGATGAAGGTGCCCAACGAGGCGGTGAGTGACTCCGGCGCCCTGTTCACCAAGATCAACGACTACACCTATCAGATCCAGATACTGCTCTTGATCGCCTCGGTGATCATCACCGGTGGACGCTTGGCCGAGGCCAGACGCGGCGCGGCGGTGAGCGAGGCCGCCGAATCGTTCCGGCTCTTCGCCAGGGTGGTGTTCAGTTCCTGGATGCTCGGCGCGGTGATCGTGGCCGGGACCAGGGCCTCGGACAAGTTCTCCGAGTGGATCATCCAGGACTCCACCGGCGGCAACGCCAAGAACATGGCCGAGCTGATGGTGAAAACCAGCAAGCTGCAGGCGTTCTCGCCCGGTCTGGTGCTGATCATCGCGATCGTCGGTCTGCTCGGCGCGCTGGCCCAGATCGTGCTGGCCATCGTGCGGCAGGGTCTGCTGGTGGTGGCCGCGGGCGTGCTGCCGTTGGCGGCGGCGGCCTCGGCGACGGGGACCGGTAAGCAGTCGTATCAGAAACTGGTCGGCTGGATCATCGCCTTCATGCTGTTCAAGCCGGTCGCCGCGATCGTCTACATGATCGCGTTCACCACCGCGGGCCACACCGACGAGACCACGTCCTCGGGCGGGCTGCCCAGCGGCGAGGACGCCCAGCGCATGCTGGTGGCCCTGGTACTGCTGTGCAGCGTGGCGTTCGTGCTGCCCGCGCTGATGCGGCTGGTGGCTCCGGCGGTCGCCACGGTCGGCACCGGTGGTTCCGGTCTGATGGTGGCGGGCGGTACCGCGGTGGGCGCCATGGCGCTCGGCGCGATCGGCACCAAGGCGGTCGCCTCGCGGCCCGCCGCGGCGCCGGGCTCGGCCGGATACTTCGCGAGTTCCGGCGGCGGACCGCGCCCCGGCGGCTCGCCGGGGACCGGTGGTGGCGCTCCGCGCCCGACCCCACCGCCGCGCGGTGGCGGGGGTGGCGCGGCGGCCGCGCCACCGAGTTCGGGGTCGGTGCCCTCGGGCGCGGCCCGCAACATCGCGGCCGCGCGCGCGGCGGCCGGTGGCACGACCAGGGCCGACCAGGCGATGGGTGACGTCGCCGGTGATCGCTGGGCCAACCGCGCACCCGACCTCGGCAGGAGCACGATCCCGCGATGACCACTTCGGTGACCGACACCTACGAGCGCCGTTCCTACGGCCTGTGGCAGAAGCCGCGCAGCGCGGGCCTGTTCGGCCTGCGCTGGGAAGAGACCGTGATCGGTTTCGTCGTGGTGATCACGGCGCTGATCTGCGCGATGGTCGGTGGATTCAAATGGGGCTTCATCGTCGGCGGCCTCGGCGCGCTGGTGATGGTGCCGCTGGTGTGGCGGACGGGGGGCCGCTCGGGCTACGAGACGGGACTGATGATGTTCAACTGGATGCGCTCGCGCAACAACGGCGAGCACGTGTACCGCGGCGGCCGGTTCTCCCGGATCCCCGGCGGTGTCACGAAACTGCCAGGGCTGCTGGCCCCCTCGAAGCTCTACGAAGGCATCGACGCGGGCGGCTATCACTTCGGCATGATCCACCTGCCCGCCTTCGCCCAGTACACCGTGGTGCTGCGGGCCTGGCCGCAGGGCCACGAGGCGGTGGACCAGCCGGTGATCGATCGCTGGGTCGCGGCCTGGGGCACCTTCCTGGCCTCGGTCGGTCAGACCAGCGACATCGTCGCGGTGGTGCCGGTGATCGACACCGTGCCCGAGACCGGCAACCGACTGCTCAACGAGGTCTCCACGATCACCCGCCCGGAGGCGCCGGAGCTGGCCCAGCAGGTGATGTACGAGCTGGCCACCGAACTGCCGCAGGAGCGCGTGCAATTGCTGCCCCGGGTGGCGATCACGTTCAAGGCCACCACCGCCGAGCGTCGTAAGAACCCGGCCGAGGAGGCCGTGGAGATCGGGCGCAGGCTGCCCGGTATCTGCGCGGCGCTGGCCGAGGCGGGCGTACGGGCCCAGCCGATGTCGGCCGAGGAGGTCATCTCCTTCATCCGGCGCAGCTACGACCCGGCCGCCCAAGCAGACCTCGAGGTCGCCGCGGCCGATCCGGGCGGGCACGGGCTGGGCTGGGATGACGCGGGCCCGGTCTCGCACGACGAGAAGTGGGACCACCTGATCCACGACGGTGGCCGCTCGGTCACCTGGGAGATGGACGCCGCGCCCGAGGGCGCGGTCGACGAGCGGGTGCTGCAGCGGCTGCTCGCGCCCAATCCCGAGGTGCCGCGCAAGCGCATCGCGATCGTCTACCGGCCGCACTCGGCCGCCGACGCCGCCGAGATCGTCGACGACGACTTCAAGAACGCCCTCGTGGCGCAACAGAGTGAGCGTGGCGTCGTCTCGGCGGCCGCGACACTGCGGGTCGGCGCGACCCAGCAGGCTCGTGAGGAACAGGCCCGCGGGCACGGTGTGACCCGCTTCGGCGCGCTGGTGACGATCACCGAGCCGCTCCGGGGCGATCTGCCGCGCATCGAGGCCATCACCCGCGACCTCTCCACGCAGGCCCGGCTCAAGATCCGGCGCTGCTACCGATACCAGGCCGCGGCGTTCGCGGCCTCCCTGGGATGCGGCGTGATCCTGCCCGAGCACGCGACCATTCCGAAGGCATTGGCGGGGTGAGGCGAACATGGGACGCGACTACGAACCCCCGGTGCGCGATCGCGACGACATCGCGTTGCGCCCGGTGCACCGGCCGCCGCGCATCCGCGGCGAACGCGAGCCGCGGCCCGCGGGCAGCCCGTCGCGCGTGAGCGAGGATGTGCTCGGTCTCGACGAGCGCACCGACCGTGCCGAAGGCGAGCCCGCAGCCCGGGGCTCGCGCACCGACGCGGACCGCAGGCAGGGCGAACGCCGTGCGCGCGAGGAGGATCGGTCGCGTACCGCCCGCCCTCGCGGTGAGAACGCGCGCCCGCCCCGGCCACATCCCGAGGAACCCCGCGGCACTCGCGAGGGTGAGTCCCGGCGCGCTCGCGAACACGAGTCCCGCCGTTCCCGCGAGGGCGAGGGCCGCGACCCGCGCGGCGAGGGCCGTGAGTCGAGCGGCGAGGGCCGCGTCCCGCGCGATGGCCGTGACCCGAGTGGCGAGGCAGGTCGTCCCCGTGGCGACCGTGCTCGCGGACCGCGACCAGCGGGTGGTCAGGGTGAGCGGCGCGCCCGGGGCCCGCGCCCCGAGCAGCCCCGGCGTGGACTGCGTGAACAGGACCACGGCCCCCGGCTCGAACACGATCGCGCCCAGGACGATCCGCGCCGCCAGCCGCGTCCGGCCAAGCCCCGGCTGAGCAAGCCGACGCGCCCGGTCAAGGCCGCGCGACCCGACCGCCCGGACGACGCCGCCGATCGCGCGATGGGCACCGGCCGCGCGGCCAAGTCCAAGGCGCGGCCGGACCGCAGGCAGGGTCCCGCGCTGCTCGACGACGCCACCCGCGCCCGCTACGAGATGATCCAGCGCGAGCAGTCCGGACTGCGCGCCGCCTGGGCCACTTTCCGCCTGCACACCGACGACCTGCGCCGCAACAACGCGCAGGCCCGCTCGGAGGCCGTGGTCGGCGACGGATTCGACCGCACCACCGCCGAACTCACCGACCGCGGCTACTCCGGTCCCGGCGGCGGCAAGATGAACGTGGTCGGCCGCCCGGTCGAGTACCGGGCCACCACCGCCCAGGTCGCGGGCCTGTGGCCGTGGTCGGTGGGCGCGGGCGCGCCGCTGATCGGCACCCCGCTGGGCTCGCATCTGCACACCGGCGCGCCGGTCTGCTTCGACCCGATGAACTGGTTCATGCGCGGCAGCTTCATCACCGCGCCGAGCCTGTTCGTGCTGGGCCTCAACGGTTTCGGCAAGTCCTCGCTGGTGCGCCGGATCGTGCTGGGCGGCATCGCCCAGGGCATCACCCCGCTGATCCTGGCCGACGTCAAACCCGACTACCGCAAGATGGTGGAACTCGTCGGCGGGCAGGTCATCGACCTGGGTTACGGCCACGGCAAGCTCAATCCGCTGGCCGCGGGTGTGCTGGGCGCGGTGGTGCCCCGACTCACCGATTTCCCCGCGCTGCAACAGCAGGTGCTGCAGGATCTGCGCGCCCGGCAGGTGACCCTGATCGCCGGTCTGGTGGAACTCGTGCGCGGCGCGCGGGTGGCCGACTTCGAGGAAACCCTCATCGCCACCGCGCTGCGCATCCTCTACCAGCCCGGCCGTGGCTTCACCCCGGACAAGCCGCCGATCATGGAGAACCTGCTCGAGGTGATCATCGACGGCGGCCCGGAACTGATGCTCGACGCGGGCGCCGACGACGACGACGAGTACCAGCATGCCATCAAGAACCTGCGCCGCTCGCTGCGCGCGCTCACCCAGGGCCCGTTCGGCGCGATCTTCAACGGCCAGACCTCGGTGCCGATCGATACCGGCGCGGTCGCGGTGTGCATCGACGTCTCGCACATCCCCACCGGCGACAAGAAACTCAAGGCCGCGGTCATGCTGGCCTGCTGGGCCGACGGTTTCGCCTCGGTGGAGGCCGCGCACGTGCTGGCCGACGCGAAACTCGGCCCGCAGCGCTACTTCCAGGTGGTGATGGACGAGCTGTGGCAGGTGCTGGGCCTGGGCGACTTCATGGTCGACCGCGTCGACGAGCTGACCCGTCTGCAGCGCGGCCTGGCCACCGCGCTGATCATGATCAGCCACACCATCAAGGACCTGCAGGCCCTGGGTTCCGACGCCGCCATCGCCAAGGCCATCGGCTTCCTGGAACGCGCGCGCGCCAAGATCTTCGGCGCGCTGCCCGCCGAGGAGCTCTCGCGGCTCGATTCGACGGTGCCGTTCACCTCCGCCGAACAGGAGATGGTCACCGGGTGGTCGGCGCCGCAGGCGCTCACCGGTGAAGCGCTACGGCCGGGCCAGCAGCGGCCCTCCCCGCCGGGTACCGGCAAGTTCCTGCTCAAGATCGGTGAGGATCGCCGACCGGGCATCCCCTTCCACATGGAGTTCACGGTGTCGGAGAAGGAAAGCGGAATCCACGACACGAACCAGCGGTTCAGCGAGTTCGGGGACAACCCGCGCGGCGCACCCGATCCGACGGCGGACGGGGGACAGCCATGATGCCGCATCGGTCCTATCGCCGCGTCTCCCCGGAAGTGCGCAAGGCCGCCGTCGAGCAGGTCGTCGCACTGACCGACAAGCTGCGCAGCGAGTCCGAGGCGTGCCGGGTGGTCGCCGAACAGATCGGCGTGCACACCAATTCGGTGCGCAACTGGGTGCGCGCGGCCGAGGGGCCGAGTCTGGAGCGGATGGACGCGACGGCCCTGCGCCGCAAGGTGGTCCTGCTCCAGCAGCAGCTGGCCGCGGCCGCGGAGATGAACCGCACCCTCGCCGACACGCTCAACGAAACCCGGCGCCGGACGTGAACACCGCCGCGGCGGACCCGGATCCCGGCGCCCGGCGCGGCACGGCAGGAGGCGCCCGATGAGCCCGCGCACGATCGTGATGTCGGCGCTCGGCGCGGTCCTCGGCCTGGTCACCCTCGTGCTGGTGATCGTGCTGCCCTCCTCCGACGAGACCTGCGAGACCGGCGACATCCTGGTGGGGTCCTCGGCGGCGACCCTGCCGCAGCTCGGCGGCGACTACCCCGGCGACCCGCGCGCCGCCGCGACGAGTACCCCCGCACCGAGCTCGAATCCGGCGGTCACCGGCACGCCCTCGCTGGCCGCCGGGGTGGGTCCGCTGCGGCGCACCCTGCCGCTCGAGGTGGGCACCTTCACCATCTCGGATGTGTTCGGTTCGCGCGGCGGCGATCACAAGGGCATCGACATGGCCGCCGCCGACGGCACCACGATCTACTCGGTCTCCGACGGCAAGGTCGTCGCCGCCGGGCCCGCCTCCGGTTTCGGCAACTGGATCGTGGTGGACTCCGTGGACACCAACGGCCGGGCCTATTCCGCGGTCTACGGCCACATGTGGGACCGCGGCGTGCGGGTGCGCACCGGCGAGACCGTCACCGCGGGCCAGCCGATCGGGATGGTCGGTTCGGCGGGTGAATCCAGCGGTCCCCACCTGCATTTCGAGATCGTGCCCGGCGGGCGGTTCACCGGTGGTCGCCAGATCGACCCGATGCCCTGGCTCGACGGCGCGCCCACCCCCGATGTCGGTGGCGCGAAGGCCTTCTCCAGCGATCCGAACTGTGTGCGCGGCTTCGGCAGCGCCGGTGGCCTGCTCGCCGACGGGAAGGTCCCGGCCGAACTCGAGATCTGGTATCGCCGCGCGGGCACGGTCTGCCCGGAGATCTCGTCCTCGCTGCTGGCCGCACAGGCCAAGCAGGAGTCCGGCTTCCGGCGCGGCCTCACCTCACCGGCGGGCGCGCAGGGCCTGGCCCAGTTCCTGCCGGGAACGGCGGCGAGCACCAATCCCGACGACGGCAGACCGTATGTCATCGACGCCGACGGCAACGGGCGCGCCAGCGTGTGGGACGACGGCGACGCGATCATCGGCCAGGCCCGCTACATGTGCGCCCTCGCGCACAAGATCGCGGGCTGGATGGCCGAGGGCAAGGTCTCCGGCGACCTCGCCGCGCTCACCCTGGCCGGGTACAACGCCGGTGAGGGCGCGGTATTGGCCTCCGGCGGCATGCCCAACCAGTACGCGGCGCACTATTCGGAGACCCGGCCCTACGTCACCAACATCCTGACCATGGAACCGCAGTACCGCGCGCCCGGCGCCCAGGGCCGCTTCACGCCCGAGCAGGGCGGGGGCGGCGCGCAGATCGTCGAGGCCGCCCACGACTGGCTCGGCACGCCCTACGTGTGGGGTGGGGGCGGCGCGCAGGGGCCCAGCGGTGGCGGGTTCGACGGGCCCGGTCTGACGGCGGCGGCGGTGTTCGCGGCCTCCTCGGGCGCGGTCACGTTGCCGCGCACCGCCGAACAGCAGTGGGAGGCGGGCCAGGAGGTGCCGATCGCCAAGATCGCCGCCGGTGACCTGGTGTTCAGCGATTTCGGACGGCAGGGTCCGACGCAGGTGGGTATCTACGCGGGCAACGGCCGGATGATCCAGGCGCGGCCCGCGGCGAGCACCCGCGGCGGGGGTGGCGTCGTCGAGGTGGCGGTGCCGGGCGACGCGCGGGCGAGGAGGGTGTTGTGACCACATCGTGTCGGACACCGGGGATAACCTGGTGGGAGAGAACACGAATCCGCACGATCCCGGCGGTGATGCTCGTGGCGGTCCTCACGACGACGGTCGCCGCCTGCGGCGGTGACTCCGACTCCGCGCGCCCGGACCAGGTCACCTCGACCACCCGGTTGCTCGAAGCCGCCGCGGCGGCCGACCCGACCACCGCCGACGGTGTCGCGGTGGTGGCCTTGCGTGAGGTCTTCACCTGGTACCCGGCTACCGAACAGCCGGGGTCCTCGGTGCAGCGCGCGCGAAAATGGATGGGGCCCAGCATGATCCGTATGCTGGACAGTTCGACCGGCGCCACCGACACGCCGAAACCGTCGCTGCAGTGGGCGGATTGGGCCAAGGCGAAAGCGAAGGTGGAGGCGTTCACCTTCGCCTCGGGGGAGAAACCACCGGCGAGCGCGGATCCGGCGGTGGCGCAGTACAAGATCGGCGTCGAGCAGACGGTCGTCTACCCGGACGGGCGCACCGAGGCACTCCCGCCGACCACGGTCATCGCGACCGTCGTGCGGACGCCGCAGGGCTGGCGCCTGGAGGCGTTCCGTTGATCGGCGCACTCGAGCATCCGACAAGGTCCACAAGGAGGCACACGTGGCGAAGAAGAAGGTGACGGATCCGGCCGCGGTCGGACCGGATACGACGCTGATCCTGATCGTGGTCGGCTTTGCGACCCTGATCACCCTCGCCGTCGCGCTGCACCTGGGCAACGCGATGGCGGTGGTGCCGCAGAACATTCCGATCAACCCGATCGCGGTGGTCGCCGACCTGGCCAGGGGCAAACTGCACTGGCCGCGCGCCTCCACGGTGATCGTGCTGCTGGTGATCGCCTCGGTCGTGGCGTTCTACGTGATCCGCGCCCGCCTGCGCAAGCGCGCCGTCGTCGGCAGGCTCGCGATCGATGACAAGGCCGACTACATGGGCACCGGCAGTGCGATCGCCTCGATCACCGAGGCGGGCGTGCGCGAGAAGGCCAACCAGCTCGGCGTGCGGCTGCGTCCCGGTGACGCGCCCGGCGTGCCGATCGGGGTGGCGGTGGCCGACGGCTCGCCGCTCTACGGCTCCTACGAGGACCTGCACCTCGACATCTGGGGCCCGCGCCAGGGCAAGTCCACCTCCCGGGTGATCCCGGCGATCCTGTCCGCGATCGGCCCGGTGATCACCACCTCCAACAAGCGCGACGTCGTCGACGCCACCCGCAATGTGCGCGAGGACCGCGACAGCCGGACCTTCGTCTTCGACCCGCAGGGCGTGGCGGGCGAGCGCGCCAAGTGGTACTGGGACCCGCTGGCCTGGGTCGATCACCGGCAGGAGGGCTGTGAGATGCGCGCGGCCCGGTTGGCGGGGCACTTCGCCGACGCCGAACGCGACGAGGGTGACAAGACCGACAGCTTCTTCGAGCCGGAGGCCGAGGACCTGCTGGCCGGGCTGTTCCTGGCCGCCGCGATTGCGGGCAGGCCGATCACCCAGGTATGGGAATGGGTGACCGACCCGCAGAACGCGGAGCCGATCGAACTGCTGCGAGGTGCCGGGCACGACTTCACCGCTTCCGGTCTCGCGATGCAGTACAACACCGAACATCGCACCAAGAGCGGCATCTTCGCGATGGCCAAGAAGATGACCAGATGCCTGCAGCTGTCGAACGTGCATCCCTGGATCACCCGGGGCAACAGCGACCGCTACCAGTTCGACGAGCTCGAGTTCATCGAGCGCAACGGCACCCTGTACTGCCTGTCGCTGGAGGGTCGTGGTTCGGCCGCGCCGCTGGTCAGCGCGCTGACCGAGGCCGTCATCGATGTCGCCATGCGCAAGGCGTCGCGGTCCTCGGGCGGGCGGCTGCCGGTGCCGCTGCTCGCCGTGCTCGACGAGGCCGCCAACGTGGTGCGCTGGAAGGATCTGCCCAAGCAGTACAGCCACTTCGGGTCCCGCGGCATCGTGGTGATGACGGTGCTGCAGTCGTGGGCCCAGGGCGCGCGCTGCTGGGGCGAGGCGGGCATGAGCGCGCTGTGGTCGGCGGCCAACATCAAGGTGCTCGGCAGCGGTATCGACGACATGGCGTTCCTGCGCGACCGCTCCGAGGCGATCGGTGAGTACGACTCCATCTCGCAGTCGATGTCGCAGTCGGGCAACAGCAAGAGTTACTCGCGCTCGCTGAGTTCGTCGGTGACCTTCACCGCCCAGGGGTTGGCGACGCTGCCGCGCGGTCGCGCGGTCGTGTTCACCTCGGGTCAGCCCGCGGTGCTGGTACGCACGGTGCCGTGGTGGGAATCGGAGTACGACGCCGCGGTGCGCCGTTCGATCGAGGACAACGATCCCACCCGCAAGACCCGCATCGAAGATGTGATCGGCCACCCCGCGACCATGGTGGCCACACCCATTCCGCCCGACGAGATCGGTGACATCGAGGAGGTCAAACCGCTGTGAGCAACGAGATTCCGGGCGTGGAGCGGAAGCGGGTCTACGCCGACGTGTCCGAGTTCGTGGAGAAGTATCTCAGTGAGATCTATCAGCGGCAGGTGACCGACATCAGCGACACCGTGTGGTGCCCGGAGTGGTGGCGCCATCCGGAGGCCGCTGTGCGGCTCGACGCGCTGTGGCAAGCGTGGGAGCACTATCGGATGCAGGGCGGCCCCGGGATCAGCGTGTGGTTTCTCGACCACGCCGATCCACACATGACCAAGTTGTTCGACCCGAGAGGCCCGTTCAAGTACTGCAGTGTGCGCAACGGCCACAAGGAGATGCTCAAGTCCTTGCCGTTGCAGAACCCGCACGCCGACCAGTGGACCGCGCCGGTGAACGGGCTGTGGGACAAGGATCATCCGCGGGGCGAATGACAGCCGGTGTCGCGATGCTCGGTGGGCCGGGGCGGCCCGCCGAGCATCGCGGAACGTCACCGTTCGATGCCGCGTTCCAGGCCGCGCTCGAGCCCGCGCGCTTCGAGCCCGCGAGCACGCAGCGGCGTGTGCCGGGCAGCTGCGTCGTGCAGGCGGATCGCGTCGTCGGGCGAGATGCCCTGGCCCATCTCGACGAGCATGCGCACCTGGCTCAGTTCGGGCGCGACCCCGGCGCGGTCGAGGTGGGCGGCGATGGCGGCCCGACGCTCCACGGTGTCGTAGCCGACCTGCGGGGGGTTCGCGGCCACGGACGCGGAAGCGAACGGTGAGGACGGGTCCTTCTCGAGGCTGATGCCGCGTGGTTCGACGGCTTTGTTGCCCAGTGACATCATCTGCACGAGTTCGATGTTGCGCGGGTCCTTGGCCTTGAGATCGCGCGCCTCGCGCAGCTGCAGTTCCTTGGCTTCCTTGATCTTGGCCTCGACCGCCTTGGCGCGGGCCTCGGCCTCTTTCTGACCGTGCTCGCGCGACTTCAGGGCGACGAGCGTGGCCATCTGCAGCATGGTGCGCATCATGGACGCTGTTTCGCTGCCGATGTCGTCGAGTTCCGCCATGACTGCTCCCCGATGCCGCTGTGGAAGTGGACATCTGAGCCTACCTCGATGAGGACACGAGCGGAGGCCCAGCGCACGTGTCGAGGTCGGCGAAACGGAAACGGACCGGTCACCGTGCGGGTGACCGGTCCGTGCCGGGCTCGGTGGGCGAGTGTCAGCCGACCTTCACCGTGTTGAACGAGATCGGAATGGCGGGCCCGCCGTCCTCGGCGCCGCCTTCCACGCCACCCCCGGCGACCTTGTCCAGCGTGGCCAGTCCGGCCTCGTCGATGGTGCCGAAGATGGTGTAGTTCGGCGGCAGCTGGGTGTCGCCGAAGACCAGGAAGAACTGACTGCCGTTGGTGCCCTTGCCGTCGGGCGAGGTGCCCGCGTTGGCCATGGCGACCACGCCGCGCTGGTAGTTGACCGGCTGGTTCAGCGCCGGGTCGGTGGGCGCGAACAGATCGGTCGGGTACTCGTTGTCGAAGCTGTAGCCGGGTCCGCCGCGACCGCTGGCCGTCGGGTCACCGCACTGCAGGATGCCGAAGCCGGGGCTGGCCACGATGCGGTGGCAGCTGGTCTTGTCGAAGTAGCCCTGCTGGGCCAGGCTCACCAGCGAGTTGACCGTGCACGGGGCCTGCGCGCTGTTGAGCGACAGGCCGATCGGGCCCTGGGTGGAGTCGATGGAGACCTTCACCTCGGGGCCGTCGGTGGCCACCGAGGTCACCGACGGCGCGGTGACCGGCTTGGCGGGCGGCTCGGTGTCGGCCGGGTAGGAGCAGTCGACCGTGGCGGGCTTGGCCGCGGCGGGCGGCGGGCCGGGCAGGTCGAGCGGGGTGTTGACGAACTGCGTGGTCGGCACCGCCGAGGACGACTCGGCGGCCGTGGCGTCCTCGTCACCGCCCTTGGTGAGGAAGTACACGCCCACCGCCGCGGCGGCGACCACGACGACACCCAGGGCCGAGCCCGCGATCATCAGGCGCTTGCGCTTCTTCTCCTGCTCGGCCCGTCGGGCCAGCTGGCGCTCCAGCTTGCGCTTGGCCGCCGCCCGTCGCTGTTCGTTACTCGGCACTACCGCGTTCCTCCCGTGTCGTCGATTTCGTCTAGAGGGTAACCGGTTGGACGCGAGGGGCGCCCGTGGGGAAAACTGGATGATCGTGACCAAGACCAGCAGCTTCACCGCCCCGAAGGGGGTCCCGGATTATGTGCCGCCCGGCTCGGCCGAGTTCGTCGCCGTCCGCGACGGCTTGATCCACGCCGCCCGACTCGCCGGGTACGGCCACATCGAGCTGCCGGTTTTCGAACAGACCGCCCTGTTCGCACGGGGTGTCGGCGAGTCGACCGACGTGGTCAGCAAGGAGATGTGGACCTTCGCCGACCGCAACGGCGAGAGCTTCACGCTGCGTCCCGAAGGCACCGCGGGTGTCATGCGCGCGGTCATCCAGCACGGCCTCGACAAGAGCGGTCAGCTGCCGCTCAAGCTGTGCTACGCCGGTCCGTTCTTCCGCTACGAGCGGCCGCAGGCCGGTCGCTACCGTCAGCTCCAGCAGGTCGGCATCGAGGCCATCGGCGTGGACGATCCCGCCCTCGACGCCGAGGTCATCGCCATCGCCGACGCCGGTTTCCGGAGCCTGGGCCTGGAGGGGTTCCGCCTGGAGATCACCTCCCTCGGCGACGAGACCTGCCGTCCGCAGTACCGCGAGCTGCTGCAGGAGTTCCTGCTCGGCCTGCCGCTGGACGAGGAGACCCGCCGCCGCGCCGAGATCAACCCGCTGCGCGTGCTCGACGACAAGCGCCCGGAGGTGCGGGAGCTGACCGCGAACGCGCCGCTGATGATCGATCACCTCTCGGAATCGGCCAAGGCGCACTTCGAGCAGGTCCTGGGCCACCTCGACGCGCTCGGCGTGCCGTACGTGGTGAACCCGCGCATGGTGCGCGGCCTGGACTACTACACCAAGACCACCTTCGAGTTCGTGCACGACCAGCTGGGCGCCCAGTCCGGCATCGGTGGTGGCGGCCGCTACGACGGGCTGATGGCCGAGCTCGGCGGGCAGCCGCTGTCCGGGATCGGCTTCGGCATCGGCGTGGACCGCACCGTGCTGGCACTGGCGGCCGAGGGCAAGTCGGCGGCCGATCCGGCGCGCTGCCAGGTCTACGGCGTCGCCCTCGGTGACGCCGCCAAGGCGCGGATGGTCGCCCTGGCGGGTGAGCTGCGCGGGGCGGGCGTGAGCGTGGACCTGGCCTACGGCGGGCGTGGGATGAAGGGCGCGATGAAGGGCGCCGACCGCTCGGGCGCGAAATACACCCTGGTCCTGGGCGATCGAGACCTGGCCGAGGGCACCGTGGGCGTCAAGGAGATGGCCACCGGCGAGCAGCGGCCGGTGCCGCTGGACGAGGTCGTCGCGGTGCTGCGCGACGCGCTCGGCAACTGATCCGGGCGGTGACGGCGCGGTAGGCTGACCGCGCCGTCACCGGACCCGCCGCTGACCGGTGGAGAGGGAACAGGGTTGAACGGGGATTCCGGCCGCGCGGAACCGGTCGGTATCGACCTGGTGGCGCCCGAGGTGTTCGCGCCGATGCTGCGCAGGCTCGCCCTGGGCGCGCTCGCCTTCGGCGCTGTGGTGGGGCTGCTCGCGGCGATCTGGCTGAGTTGGCCCTTCGCGCTCGTGCTCGGACTGGTCGTCTCGGTGCCCACCCTGGGCTACGCGCTGGCCTTCGGGCGCAGGCGGATGTGGTTGAGCGGCAGCGTGATCCGGGCCCGCCGCCTGCTCGGTGAACACCGGGTCGACCTGGCCGACGCGACCGGCGTGCACCTGCTGGTGTTCTCCGGTCGGCTGAGCCGGATCGTGCTGAAGGTGACCGTCGGCGCCGAGACCCAGCTGGTTCCGCTGGCGATGTACACCGACGCGGGCAGCGGCCGTGAACTGCACCTGCTCGGTCTACGCAAGCTCGCCGACGCGCTCTCGGCCAGCGACCTGGCCGCCGCGGTCTCGGTGTCGGCGGTCCTGGTGTCGCAGTTGCGCGCGGAGGCGCGCGACGCGGGCCTGGGCGAGCGGCCGCTGTATCGCGCGGTGCGGCTGGTGCGGGCCAAGGACGCGGTGTCGCCCGTGGTGCTCACCGATACCGAGGTCGCCGAGCTGACCTGAGCTCGTCGGCTTCGATGGGCCGCCGCGGTGCCTCGATCAGCCGAACAGCGCGAGCTGATCGGCCGGTGCGGGCGGCGGCGGGGCCGAGGGCGTGGTCGGCCCCTGCGGCCGGTGCAGGCCGTGTGCGGTGAGCAGCGGATCGACCCGCTCCCGCAGCCACGTGCGGTAGGTGGGGGCGACGGTGCCGCCCCGGGCGTAGAGCTGCCGGTAGCGGCGCATCAGCGCCGGGTGTTCGGTGGCCAGCCAACCGAGGAACCAGTCGCGGGTCGGGCCGCGCAGATTCATCGGGAAGGCCGTGGCGCTGGTGGCGCCCGCCTCGGCGATGGCGGAGACGAGCGCGTCGAGATGCGCGCGGCTGTCGGTCAGGCACGGAATGATGGGCGCGGCCATGACGTGCACCGTGAATCCCGCCTCGGCCAGCGCGCGCACCAGCTCCAGACGCGCCCGGGGTTCGGGGGTGCCCGGTTCGAGACTGCGGTGCAGGTCCGGATCGAGAATCGCGATCGAGACGGCCACGCTGACCTCCACCTGCCGCGCCGCCTCCACGAGCAGCGGCAGATCGCGGCGCAACAGCGGACCCTTGGTGAGAATCGAGAACGGGGTGCGCGCCTCGGTCAGCGCGCGAATGATGCCGGGCATCAACCGATATCGCCCCTCGGCGCGCTGGTAGGGATCGGTATTGGTCCCCAGCGCCACCGCCTCGCGCTGCCAGGAGCGGCGGCCCAGCTCCCGCCGCAGCACCGCGGCGACATTGGTCTTCACCACGATCTCGGAATCGAAATCCCGCCCGGCATCCAGGCCCAGATACTCGTGACTGCCGCGCGCGAAGCAGTACCGACAGGCGTGGGAGCACCCGCGCATCGGATTGATGGTCCAGCGGAACGGCAGCGCCGAGCTCTCCGGCATCTTGTTCAGCGCGCTCTTGCAGAGCACCTCGTGGAAGGTGATGCCGTCGAACTCGGGGGTGCGGACGGTGCGGACCAGCCCGGCCCGGGTGAGCCCGGGCAGGGCGCCGTCCTCGGCGTCGAGGGTCTGACTCTGCCACCGCACCCCACGAGTCGAACATGTGTTCGAACTACTGTCAAGCGGCGCGCGGGGCCCGCAGGAAATCGACCAGGTCGGCCACGGTCTCGCGGACCGGGCGCGGCTGGTAGCCGAGCTCGCGTTCGGCCTTGCCGTGGTCCACGCGCGGCGCCGCGATCACCGCGCCGAGGGCGGCCTTGGACAGGATGTCGGAACCGAGCCGCTTGCTGATCGGTTCCACCACCGGCAGGATCGCGCCCAGCGCCTTGGCCGGGATGGCGAAGCGCGGGCCCTTGGCGCCGGTGTGCGCCGCGGCCATCCGGCACAGGTCGATGAGCATGGTGAGTTCGCCGCCGAGCAGGTAGTTCTCGCCGGTGCGGCCCTTCTCGCCCGCCAGGATCAGACCCTTGGCCACATCGCGCACGTCGACCAGGTCGAACCCGCCGCCGATCATCACCGGCATCCGCCCGCGCACGGCCTCGAGTACGGTGCGATTGAGTCGCGACAGGCGCTCGGGGTGGTCGACCGGGCCGTAGACGCCCGTCGGGTTGACGATCACCGCGTCCAGGCCGCGCTCGATCACCGGACGCAGCGCCTGCTCGCCCGCCCATTTGGAGCGGTCGTAGACCGGCAGGTCCGGATCGGCCGAGCGGACGGTCGTCTCGTCGATGTGCCCGCCCGCGCGGTACTGGTCGAAGGCGTGGATGGAACTGGTGTGCACGAACCGGCGGGCGCCGACCTCGAGCGCCGCCTCGGCGGTGACGCGTACGCCCTCGGTGTTGACCCGCCACGCCAGATCGTTCTTCTCGGCGAGGGTGATCAGCGCGACCAGGTGGTACACCACCTCGGCGTCGGCCAGCGCCGAGCGCATCGAGGCGGGGTCGAGCACGTCGCCCTCGACCCAGGTCACGGCCGGGTCGGTGGTGGTCGGGGCGGCGCGGTCGATGGCCACGACGTCGTGGCCGCGCTCGACGAGCTGCGGGATCAAGTTGGTACCGAGGTAGCCGGCTGCGCCGGTCACTGCGACCTTCATGCGCCCGAGGATATAGAACAGGTTCTAGTTTTCCTAGGGAATCGGGCAGATCCACCGGCGACACGGGTCGAAACGCGTCGGGGTGTTCGGCTATATTCGGTGCACTGCGCTGTCGGGGTGTCGCGCCGGGAGTTCCGTGGCCACCGACCGCGCAACCCGGAGAAGACTTTTCACGACGAGTTGGGGGGATTTCGCATGACCGATCTCTCGGTCGAAACCGATGCTGTCACGGCCTTCGCCGCGACCAATTCCGTGGTGGCCGCGAACGTCGCCTCGGCGGGCATCACCGACGCGGCGGGCAACGTCGCCGCGATGACGCCGGTGTTCGGCCTGATCGGCGCCGACTACCTGGCGATGTTCGCGGTCGCGCAGACGCTGCAGGCCAAGGACATCAACGACCTGTCCGCCAAGTTCAGTTCGCTCTCGGACGCCGCCTTCAAGACCTCGGTGACCTTCGAGACCGAGGATCTGTCCCGCGCGGCCGACCTCGCGCGCCAGACCGCCGGGATCGGCGGCGGCGCATGAAGCCGCTGAGCGCCGACGCGGGCGTCATCACTCCCGATGCCGCCCTGGCCGCCGCCGACGCCGCCACCGAGACCGCGCTGGCCGCCGCCCCGGTCGACTACGCCAGCCAGGCCATCCTCGACGTGCCGCTGGTGCAGCTGCCCGAAGACGTCGACGAACCGATCCTCACCCTGGCCCAGAAGATCACCGACGACACCCAGGCCGCGGGCACCCTGCCCACCGCGGGGCTGTCGGGCCTGTCCGGGCTCACCGACGGCTCGGTGGACGCCCAGGACATCCTCTCCGGTGCCGCCGACGACGCCGCCACGGCGTTCGGTGACGCGCAGACCTCGATCGACGCGCTCGTCGCGCCGGTCCTGGCCAACACGCAGACCGTGTTCGACCAGGCCAAGAGCGCGCTGGCGGGCACCACCGCGGGCGGGACCACCAGCGCGGGCAACACCTCGGCCGCGAGCACCACCCAGACCGAGGACCCGGTCGCGGCGCTGCTGAGCGGGCTGTCGCTGCCCGAGCTGCCCGGCATCGAAACCCTCTTCGAGCCGCTGCTGTCGCTGCTGAGCAGCTTCGGCTCCGGCGTGTTCGGCTCGATCGACCCCACCTCGATCCTGAGCAGCTCCTCGGCGATCATCGAGCAGGCCATGAGCGTGGCGCAGGGCGGGGTGAAGACCGTCCAGCAGCTGTGGGAGGGCCAGTCCTCCGACGCCGCGACCACGGCCAGCCAGCAGGCCCAGACCGAGGGTGAGGAGACCAGCCAGCGCGGTATCGACATCGCCGCGCTCACCCAGCAGGCCGCCACGGTGGTCCAGTCGGGCAACGCGCAGCTGTCGACCATCGCCACCACCTTCGCCGCGCAGGCCGCCGCGCTCGCGCCGACGATCATGCTGCCGCCCACCCAGGCCGCGCTCATCGGCCTGGCCACCGAGCACCTGGGCGAGGCGGTCACCGTGGTGAACGTGACCCGAGGTCAGCTGGCCGGGCACACCGCCGAACTCAGCGGTGTGGTGCAGCAGCTCGCCGCGCAGAGCGGCCTGCCCTCGCCGGAGGAAGCGCTCTCGGCGGTGTCGGAGAACATCGGCGAACCGCTGCTCACGCAGGCGCAGGAAGCCCTCACCGGCACCGACGACTCCACCACCGCGGCGACCACCACCACGCCCGGCACCACCACGACGCCGGGCACCACCCCGTCGGGTCTGGGCACCGGTGGCTCCACCGGCAGCCCCGGCTCCTCGCTGGGCGCCCTCGGCGTGGCCAGGGGCGGCGGCGGTGGCGCGGGTGGCAGCACCGGCGGCACGCCGAGTTCGGGGACGCCGAAGTCGGCCGGTGTGCCGGGTGCCGCGGTACCGGGCACGGCGGGCCGGATGATGGGCACGGGTCTGGGTACCGGCCTGGGCAACACCACCACCGCGAGCACCGGCGGGTCCAACTTCATGGGCGGCGGTAGCGGTGCGGGCGCGGGTGCGGGTCAGCGCGGCGGCAACGACGACGAGCACGGCCGCACCGTGCAGGCCTACCAGAGCCGCACCGGCAACGACGACCTCACCGGGCCGCTCGGGGAATCCACCCCGGATGTCATCGGCGCGGTGCACGAGGACGAGCGCGACGCCGACGAAGACCGGTTCTGAGCGACGAGGGCGCCGGTGGTCGGTGACCACCGGCGCCCTCGCGCACTCCGTTCTCGACGGGCACTCAGCTCTTGAAGGCGTCGACCAGCTTCTTGTAGAGGTCGGTGAACCGCTTGCGCGCGGCCTGCTGCTCACCATTGAGGCCGTCGGCGGAGGTGGGGGAGTAGACCACCAGGTGGACCTCACCGGCCGGGTCGTCGGGCATCAGGTCGATGATCTGGCTGCCCTTGCCGTCCCCGGCGGGGACCCCGAAATCGACCTCGGCCAGCGCGGCGATCTCGTCCCTGGCCGCCGCGAGCACCTCGGCGTCGACCGTGCCCGTCACCATCTTCGCCGCCGTCTCGGGTTTGCGGTCCTTGCTCACCGCGTCGGGACTGTGCACGGCCTTGCCGTCGGCGAACACCTGCAGCACCGGGCGCAGGTCGGTGCGCTGCGACCAGCCGTCGGGGATCGTGGTCAGGCTGACCAGCGGTAGCGGCGTCGGCTCCGCGTGGGCCGCGGCGCTCAGGCCGGGCAGTGCGAGAGCGCAGACGAGCAGTCCGGTCATGGTCAGGCGCATGGGTTCCCCTCGAAAGGCGATGTGTCGGTGTCGTGTTCGGGGGTCAGCGTAGCCCGGGTGGGTTGTTCAGGTCACCCGCGGAATAGGTGTCACAGGAGGACACCTGGCCGGTCCGGTATCCGGCGAGGAACCACTTCTGGCGCTGCTCGGAGGAGCCGTGTGTCCAGGACTCGGGATTGACCCCGCGCCCGGCCGACCGCTGGATCCGGTCGTCGCCCACGGCGTTGGCGGCCGAGAGCGCGTCACGGATGTCGTTGTCGGTCAGCGGGTTCAGGAACGGCTGACTGGCGCCCGGCGCGGGCTGCTTGTCGGCGAAGTGCGCCCAGATGCCCGCGTAGCAGTCGGCCTGCAGCTCGGTGCGGACCGCACCGGACTGCGCGCCCTTCGGGTCGCGCTGGGCCCGACCGATGTCGCCGAGCTGATTCTGGATGTGGTGACCCACCTCGTGCGCCACCACGTATTCCTGGGCCAGCGGGCCGCCGCTGGCGCCGAAGCGATCGGTGAGCTCCTGGAAGAAGCTGGTGTCGAAGTAGGCGGTCTGGTCGGCCGGGCAGTAGAACGGACCCACCTCGCTGGTGGCGTTGCCACAGCCGGTGCTCACGGCGCCGGAGAACAGCACCAGCTTCGGCTCCACATAGCGGGTGCCGGTCTGCTTCGGCAGCTCCTGCGACCAGACGCCGTCGAGGCTCTGCGTGGTGGCCACGATCCGGCAGTCGACGTACTTGTTGGCGTCGGCGCCGGTCTTGCAGTGCGCGGGGGTGCCCGCGGTGGCGCCCTGACCAGGCTCGGTCTGCGCGCCGGTGAAGTTGCCCAGCACCGAGCCGGGGTCCCCGCCCAGCAACAGGGTGATCACCAGCAGGATCAGACCGCCCGCGCCGCCGCCGATGGCGAGTTTGCCGCCCATGCCGGGTCCACCGCCCGAGGATGCCCGTCCCGGATCGATCTGCATACCTTCGTTGAAGGTCATCGACGTACTCGCCTTCGCTCGGTTGTCCAGCTGTCCAACAGCATGATTCACCGTCGGCGGGCGTGGCGGACGGCGGGCATGTGTCACAAGCTTGACACGGTCACCCGGATATCGGTTTTCACTCCGCGAACGTGTCTCACTACGATGGCGGTGCGCCTGGTTTCTCCGCGGGTGCGACAACTCGTCGAAAGGAATACCGTGCTGCGCACCCACTTGGCTGGTTCGCTGCGAAGCGAGCACGCCGGTCAGACCGTCACCCTCACCGGCTGGGTGGCCCGGCGTCGTGACCACGGTGGCGTGATCTTCATCGATCTGCGTGATGCCTCCGGTGTCGCGCAGGCCGTGTTCCGCGAGGGTGCGGCGGCCGAACAGGCCCACAAGCTGCGCGCGGAGTACGTCGTGCAGATCACCGGTGTGGTGGAGCAGCGTCCCGACGGCAACGAGAACCCGGAGCTGCCGACCGGGCAGATCGAGATCGACGTCAAGGAACTGGTGGTGCTCAACGAGAGTGCGCCGCTGCCGTTCCAGCTCGACGAGACCCCCGGCGACGAGGCCCGCCTCAAGTACCGCTACCTCGACCTGCGCCGCGAGGGCCCCGCGCACGCCATCCGGCTGCGCTCCAAGGTCAACGCCGCCGCCCGCGAGGTGCTGGCCCGCCACGAGTTCGTCGAGGTGGAGACCCCCACGCTGACCCGCTCGACCCCCGAGGGCGCCCGCGACTTCCTGGTCCCCGCGCGCCTGCAGCCGGGCAGCTTCTACGCGTTGCCGCAGAGCCCGCAGCTGTTCAAGCAGCTGCTCATGGTCGGCGGTATCGAGCGCTACTTTCAGATCGCGCGCTGCTACCGCGACGAGGACTTCCGCGCCGACCGCCAGCCCGAGTTCACCCAGCTCGACATCGAGATGAGCTTCGTGCGCCAGGAGGACGTGATCCTGCTGGCCGAGGACGTGCTCACCGCCTTGTGGAGCCTGGTCGGCTACGAGATCGAGACCCCGATCCCGCACATGACCTACGCCGAGGCCATGCGCCGCTTCGGCTCGGACAAGCCCGACCTGCGCTTCGGTGTCGAGATCACCGAGTGCACCGAGTTCTTCGCGCAGACCCCGTTCCGGGTGTTCCAGGCCGAGTACGTGGGCGCGGTCGTCATGCCCGGCGGCGCGAGCCAGCCCCGTCGTCAGCTCGACGCCTGGCAGGAGTGGGCCAAGCAGCGTGGCGCCAAGGGTCTGGCCTACATCCTGGTCAACGAGGACGGCACCCTGGGCGGCCCGGTCGCCAAGAACCTCTCCGACGCCGAGCGCGAGGGCCTGGCCAAGCACGTCGGCGCCGAGCCGGGTGACTGCGTGTTCTTCGCCGCGGGCCCGACCAAGGCGCAGCGCGCGCTGCTGGGCGCCGCGCGCGGCGAGATCGCGCGCAAGTGCGACCTCATCGACCCGAACGCCTGGGCCTTCGTCTGGATCGTCGACGCCCCCATGTTCGAGCCGACCGCCGACGCCACCGCCAGCGGTGACGTGGCCCTGGGCTACTCGGCCTGGACCGCGGTGCACCACGCCTTCACCTCGCCCAAGCCGGAGTCGATGGACACCTTCGACACCGACCCGGGTTCGGCGCTGGCCTACGCCTACGACATCGTCTGCAACGGCAACGAGATCGGTGGCGGTTCCATCCGTATCCACCGCCGCGATGTGCAGGAACGCGTGTTCAAGGTGATGGGCATCGGCCACGACGAGGCCCAGGAGAAGTTCGGCTTCCTGCTCGACGCCTTCTCCTACGGCGCCCCGCCGCACGGCGGCATCGCCTTCGGCTGGGACCGCATCACCGCGCTGCTGGCGGGCGAGGACTCCATCCGCGAGGTCATCGCCTTCCCGAAGACCGGCGGCGGCGTCGACCCGCTCACCGACGCGCCCGCGCCGATCACCCCGCAGCAGCGCAAGGAAGCCGGTATCGACGCCAAGCCCGAGCCCAAGGGCGAGGGCAAGGCCGCCGACGCGCCGAAGGCCGCCGAGGCGAAGTAGCGCCGTACCCGCGCTGAGGAGGCCCGGTGCTCCACCTGCGTGTCATCAGCCCGACCGAGTACACCGACGCGTTGGTGCGGCTGCTCGAAGCCGATCCCGGCGTCACCCATCTGACGGTGGCGCCCGGGATCGCCGTCGACCCCGCCGGTGATCTGGTGCAGGCCGACGTCGCCCGCGAGGGCGCCAACAAGGTGATCGACGACGTCAAGAGCCTGGGCATCGTCGAACACGGCGGGATCACCCTCGGTCCGGTCACCACCGTGCTCTCCGACGCCGCCGACCGCGCCGAGCGCGCCACGCCCGGCGACTCGACCGACGCGGTGGTCTGGGAGCAGTTGCTGAAGGAGACCCACGAGGAGTCCACCCTCAACATCACCTTCCTCGCGTTCCTGACCATCGCCTGTCTGCTGGCCTCCATCGGCGTCGCGACGAACTCGCCGGTGACGGTGGTCGGCGCCATGGTGGTGGGCCCGGAGTTCGGGCCGCTGGCGGCGCTGTCGGTGGCGCTGGTGCGCCGCAACTGGCGGCTGGCGCGGCGCTCGGTCATCGCGCTGGCGGTGGCCTTCCCGCTGGCCATGACGATCACGCTGGCCGCGACGCTGGTGTGGGAGCACTTCGGCTGGATCACCACCGAACGGGTCATCGACGCCCACAATGTCGACTTCATCTACCAGGTCGGACCGTTCTCGCTGGTGGTCGCGCTGCTGGCGGGGGCGGCGGGGATGCTCTCGCTGGTGACGGCGAAGTCGGCGGCCCTGATCGGGGTGTTCATCTCGGTCACCACGGTCCCGGCCGCGGGGTACGCAGTGGTGGCCGCGGCCATCGGCGAATGGCATCGGGCCTTCGAGTCGGCCGGTCAGCTCGCGGTGAACCTGCTCGGCATCGTGGTGGCCGGGGTGGTGGTGCTCGAGCTGCGTCCGCGCGCGGGCGAGGAGAGCGGGCCGGTGGGCCGGTTCCAGCGCGCGATCGGGATGCGGACGCCGTTCGACCGCTGAGACCGGGTCAGATGCGCGCGACCGGGCCCGCGGTGAGCATCCGGTAGGCGTAGGTCACCGCGATCGCGCACACCGGCCCCGCGACGAAGAGCCCGAGCCCGCACAGCGCCAGGCCGACGAGGGTCACCAGCGCGATCGTCAGGGCCAGCAGCAGCGCGGCCCACAGGTTGGCGATCACCAGCTGCGCGCTCGCCTTGATCGCCTCGACCGGACCGTAGTCCTGATCGATGACGAAGTGCAGCGAGAACATGCACAGGAACCCGACGACCAGGCCGGGCAGCAGGCACAGCGACGAGGCGATCAGCGTCGCGGCGAAGGCCAGCAGCGAGGTCAGCAGGACATTGCCCGCGTTGACGAAGCGGAAGAACGAGCCGAATGCCGGTGGATAGCCGTCGATTTCGTAGAGCGCGCCGCGCACCATCACCGCCTGCAGCAGCCACAGGCCCACCAGCACGACCAGGAACAGCAGCAGCAGCGTGAACAGCGAGGTGGGCTCGAAGATCTGGACGACGGCGAGGAAAGCGAGATAGATCAGTACCCCGACGCCGGTCACCCCGAGCCACGGACCGGGATTGGCGCGGAAGCGTTCCCAGCCGTAGCTCAGCGAGCGGCCGATATCGAGGGCCTGTGCTCCCGAATGGTAGTAACCCGGCGGCTGCCCGGTGCCGCCGCCCGACACGCCGGACGCGGGGGCGGTGGCGAAGGTGGCGCTGTCCGGTTTCGGCTGCGGGGCGGCGTAACCGGGACCGGTGCCCGCGGGCCCGTAGTGCGGAGCGGGAGCGCCCGCCCCGGCAATCGGGGGCGCGGGCTCGACGGGCTCGTTGCCGTACTGCGCGGCGCCGGGCCCCTCGAATTGCGGATACCCTGCGCCACCGGCCATTCCGTGCCTGCTGTGGCCGGAGCCGGTGGGGGGCGAACCGCCCGGGCCCGGCGGGGAATTCGGTGGTCCGGCGAACTGTCCGCCACCGCCGTGACCTGGCGACCCACCGGGGGAATCGCTCGATGCGGCGTACGGTGTGTCGGTCACTGTGATAGACCTTTCGACTCAACCGGTTTGCGGTGTGGCGCACAGCAGTTGACGATGAGAAAACCCGACAACCGTCGAGTGTGTCAAGCGAACAGGCACACTCGCGCAACCTCGGCGCCAACACGCCGAGCGACGCGGAAAGGTTGTGCAACCGCTCGCTAGAAGTGACCAGGTACGAGTAGCTTGAGAGGCGATGACCGCACTATTGGCCGAACGCGCCGCCGACGTCGTGTCCGCAGCACAACAGTTGCTCACAAAGCGAATGGGTGCTCCGGTGAAGCTGAGCGATCCGATGGAGCTCAGTGGCAGTGGTAGGACGACAGTCCTACGCGTGCGTGTCGCGGAGAACGCATTCTCGTTGCCGCGCACGCTGATCGTGAAACAGGTGCGCGGTACCGCGACGCAGCGGCGCACCGGGGGCATGGCTCCCGGCGTCGCCAGCATCGACGCGGCTTTCCTGCGCGAGGCGGTGTCGTATCAGTTCACGACGGCACTGAGCCGCGAGCAGCGACCCGGCGCCTTCCTGATCGCGCACAGCGTGCCCGACCGGTTGCTGGTGCTGTCGGATCTCGGCGACAACGCGCTGCTCACCTCGGTGCTGCGGGCGCGGGTCGAGCCGGGCACCCGCAACGCGCTGATGGCCTTCGCGCAGGCGCTGGGCCGGATGCACGCCGCGACCGTCGGCCGCGAACCCGACTTCGTGGCGCTCATGCGCCGGGTCGATTCGGCGCACCGGGTCGACGGGATCGCCCAGCAGGCCCAGGCCGCGATCGCCGACGTCCCCGGAATGCTGCGCAGCGAGCTCGGCATCGAGGTGCCGGGTGAGATCGCCGAGCGCATCGTGCACGGTAACCGCCTGTTCACCGGCGGCCGCTACCGCGCGTTCAGCCCGTCGGATCTGTGCCCGGACAACGTGATCATGAACGACGAGGGCGCGCGGTTCCTCGACTACGAGTGGGGCGGTTTCCGTGACGCCACCCTCGACATCGCCTACGCGCTGGTCTCCTTCCCCGGCTGCCTGTGCGATTTCGAGCTCTCGCGCGGTCGCGCCAGGGAGATGGTCGAGGCCTGGCGCTCGGCCGTGGTCGGGGTCTGGCCCTCGCTGGCCGACGACGACGTGCTGGCCGAGCGGATTCTCGAGGCCCGGCTGATCTGGGTGTGGCTGTCGACCTACTGGTTCCTGCCCGCCGACCACACCCGCATCGCCACCGCCCGCGAACACGGCCTGTCGGTGCCGCGCTCGGAGGCGCTGATCAACCGCTGGTCGGCGTTGGCCGAGGACGCGCGCGTCACCGGCGACGACGCGGTCGGCGACTTCGCCGAACAGGTCTCGGCCATGCTCGAGGAGCGCTGGGCCGAATAGGAGCACCCCACTTTCCGGCGCGACGGGAGTAGCGTCGGAGGTCGGATCATCCGAGGAATGGGGAGCAGTCGTGCCGAAGCCGGTCAGTGTCACCGTCGTCCGTAAGCAGTGGTTGACCCCGCATCTGGTTCGGGTCGTCGGCACCGTGGAGCCCGACGGGTTCAGGCCCAACGAATTCACCGACGCCTACGTGAAACTGATCTTCCCGGTGCCGGGCGTGACGTATCCCGAGCCGTTCGACCTGGACACCGTGCGGGCCACGCTGGGACCGGAGAGTCAGCCGATCCTGCGCACCTACACCGTCCGGTCCTTCGATCCCGCGACCGGCGAGATCGCCATCGATTTCGTCGTGCACGGCGACGACGGGGTCGCCGGGCCCTGGGCACGCGATGTCGAGGCCGGGGAGCGGTTCCGGCTGTTCGGGCCGGGTGGGGCGTTCGCGCCGGATCCGGCGGCCGACTGGTTCCTGTTCGCCGGTGACGAATCCGCGCTGCCCGCCATCGCCGCCGGTGTCGCGGCACTGCCCGAGGGCGCGACCGCGGTGGTGTTCGTCGAGGTGGGCGGCGCCGAGGACGAGATCGCCCTCGAGTCGCCCGCCGAACTGCGCCTGCACTGGGTGCACCGCGGGGTGTCCTCGGACGCGGTGCCCAACGAGTTGGCCGGGGCCAACGCCCCGCTGGTGGCCGCGGTGCGCGCCGCGCAGTGGCTGCCCGGCCAGGTGCAAGCCTTCGTGCACGGCGAGGCCGAGGCCGTGATGCGCAATCTGCGGCCGTACCTGCGCAAGGAACGCGAGGTCGCGCCCAAGTGGCTGTCGATCTCGGGCTACTGGCGGCGTGGCCGCACCGAGGAGGGCTTCCGCGAGTGGAAGCGGGAACTGGCCGCCGAAGGGGCGTGACCGGACCCCGAGGTTGTCGCGGTGCCGGACCTCCCGGACGAAGGCGTGATCACGGGTGCGGCGGTCGGTGCGTGGTGAGCTCGGCCAGCTTGCTCCGCAGATGCGCGCGTTCGACGGCGTTGTCGGTGAGCAGCAGCGCCGACTCGTAGGCGGCGCTGGCCTCACGGGTCCGGCCGAGTTCGGCGAGGAAGGCGGCGCGAGCGGCGTCGAGGTAACCGTAGGTCGCCAGCGCGGGTTCGGCGCCGAGCGGGTCCAGCAGCGCCAACGCCTGCCCGGGGTCTCCGGCGAGGCCGACCGCGATGGCGTGGTTCAGGCGCGCCACCGGGGACGGTGCCACGCGCAGCAGGATCCGGTACAGGCCGATGATCTCGGGCCAGTCCGTCTCGGCCCAGGTGGGCGCCTCGTCGTGCACCGCGGCGATGGCGGCCTGCAGGGTGTAGCGATCCGTGTGCGGCAGCGCCTGTTTCACCAGCGCGACGCCCTCGGTGATCGCCGCGCGATCCCAGCGCGCGCGGTCCTGGTGTTCGAGGGTGCGCAGGGTGCCCGTCGCGTCCACCCGGGCGGCCCGGCGGGCGTCGGTGAGCAGGATCAGCGCGAGCAGACCGGTCACCGAGGGGTCGTCGGGGACCAGGGTGTGCATCATCGCGGCCAGTTGCCGAGCCCGGTCGACCAGATCGACGCGGACCAGGACGTCACCGGCGGGCGCGGTGTGGCCGGTGGTGAACAGCAGGTGGATCACCGCGCAGATGGCGTCGAGCCGCTGGGGCAGCTCGCGCAGCGACGGCACCCGGTACGGGATTCCCGCCACCGCGATCTTCTTCTTGGCGCGGGTGATCCGCGCGGCCATGGTCGCCTCGCTCACCAGGAACGCGCGGGCGACCTCGGCCGTGGTGACGCCGCAGACCAGCCGCAGCGTCAGCGCCACCTGCGCCTGCGGGGCCAGCGCCGGGTGACAGCAGGTGCTGATCAGGCGCAGCCGGTCGTCGGGGATGGCCGGGCCGTCCAGTTCGGCCAGCGCGAGTTCGGCGGTGTCGTCGGCGGGTTCGTCGACGACGAGTTTCGGCAGCGCGCGCCGGAAGGTGCTGTCGCGGCGCAGCAGATCCAGGGCGCGTCGGCGGGCCACCGTGGTCAGCCAGGCGCCGGGGCGGGCCGGGACACCGTCGGCCGCCCACGCGGTGAGCGCTGTCGCGTAGGCGTCCTGCACGCACTCCTCGGCCAGGTCCAGGTCGCGCACCAGGCGCACCGTCGCGGCGAGCACGAAAGCCCATTCGCGTCGGTGCGCCTGTTCGACGGCCGCGGCCGCGTCGGTGACCGTGCTCAGCGCGGGAAGACCTTGATCGGGCGCACCTCCACGCCGCCGGTGGCGGGCACCCGCGAGGCCAGCGCGATGGCCGCGTCCAGGTCGGGTGCCTCCAGCAGGTAGTAGCCGCCGAGTGCCTCCTTGGCCTCGGCGAACGGGCCGTCGGTGATGATGGCCGTGCCGTCGGCGTCGTGGCGGATGGTGGTGGCGGTCGAGGTCGGCTGCAGCGCGTTGCCGCCCAGGTTCGCGGCGCCCGCGATCTCCTGGAAGGCCCGGTGCTCGGCGAGCATGCCGCCGAGTTCGTCCGGTGACATGGCCGCGTGGACCGCTTCGTCGCCGTAGATCAGGACCAGGTACTGGCTCATGATGACGCTCCTTCGTGGACTCGGCGGCCCGCCGATCGGGCCGCTCTACTCCACCGACGAGCAGCCACCACCGAGATCGACAGCCGGTGCCCAGAATTCTCCTCCGCGCGGGCGCCTCAGGCGATCGGCGCACCGCGCTGTTCGAGCCGACCGCCAGCGGGCACGGCGAAGGACACGCCGTGGCGCACGCCGCTGCCCGGATCGGTGACGTCGAGGACGTAGAACCAGTCCATCTGGGTCTGCCCGGCCGTCACGTCGAGCACGCCGAAACCGTGCGAGTCGAGTTCGACGTAGCGCAGATGGTGGTTGGCCGCCCTGATGGCCTCCTCGGCGGGCACCGAGGCCGTGCGCGGCGGCATCTTCAGCAGGTCACCGACGCTGGAGGAGGTCACCGACGGGATGACGAACTCCGCGCCCGCGGTCGGCCCGCCCGGGTAGTTCGCGGCGTCCACCGGCAGGTCGGCGGCCCAGGAGGTGTGGATGTCGCCGGTGAGGAACACGACGTCGCTGACCTGGTTGTCGGTGATGGCCGAGAACAGGGTGCGTCGGTCGGCGGTGTAGCCGTCCCACTGGTCGCCGTTGACGGTGAGCCCACCCTGGGGCAGGCCGAGCAGGGTGGTGACGGCCGCGGTGGTGGCGGGTTCCAGCGGCGGGAAGACCAGCGGCGCGATCATCACCGAATTGCCCACCAGTTTCCAGCGGGTCGGCGAGGACACCAGTCCGGCGGTGAGCCACTGCATCTGTGCGCGGCCGGTGATCGTGCGCGCGGGATCGTCGGCGACCCGCCAGCCCGCGCCGGGCCCGGCCTCCTCGTCGCGGTAGCTGCGCAGATCGAGCATGGACAGTTCGGCCAGGGTGCCGAAGCGCAGCCGCCGGTAGATCTGCACCTGCCCGTCGGCGCGGGTCTCGCGCACCGGCATCCACTCCAGGTAGGCGCGGGTCGAGGCGGCCTTGCGGTCGATCCACGGGCCGTCGACGGCGGGGTCGTGGTGACCGGCGCCCTCGCGCCAGGAGTTGTCGGCCGACTCGTGGTCGTCCCAGGTGCAGATGAACGGCAGCCGCGCGTGCAGGGCCGTCAGATCGGGGTCGGTCTTGTACTGGCCGTGGCGGACGCGGTAGTCGGCCAGGGTGTGGATCTCGTGGACCGGGTCGTGCCCGCGCACCGCCCCGTCGCGGCCGGTGTACCTGCCGCGCGCGTACTCGTAGATGTAGTCGCCCAGGTGCACGATCGCGTCGAGGTCGGTGCGCGCGGCCAGATGCCGGTAGGCGCCGAACCAGCCCGCCTCCCAGTTGGCGCACGACACCAGACCCAGCCGCAACCGGTCGACCTCGGCCTCGGCGGCGGGCGCGGTGCGGGTGCGCCCGACCGGCGAGGTCTGGCCGAGCGCGGTGAAGCGGTAGAAGTACTCGGTGCCCGGGGTCAGGCCGGTGGCGTCGACCTTGACCGTGTGGTCGGCCTCGGCCGAGGCGGTGACCGAGCCCGAGGCGGCCAGGTCGCCGAAATCGGCGTCGGTGGCGATCTCCCAGCGCACGCCGGTCGCCTCGCCGAGGCCCGAGCCGGGGACGGCGTCCTCGGCGACGGTCACGCGCGTCCAGAGGATCACCGCGCCCGGCAGCGGGTCACCGGAGGCGACACCGTGGCCGAAGACGCCCTCGGCCGCGTGCGCGGGGGCGGCGGTCCCCAGGACCGCGACCGCCGCGACGGCCGTGCCGCCGGTGAACAGGGTGCGTCGGGCGAAGTGCCCGTGCGGTGCGGTGCGGGAGTCGTGGGCCACGATCAGCGATCACAGTCGACCGGGAGCCCCCGCGCAAGTCGACGGACCATATGTTGGTCGACTGTCCATCTTCGCGTCGCGTCGGTGCCACTCGAGCGGACCTGTCCGACCTCGTCGGTACCCTGCTCGGTGTGAGCGAGAGTCTTTTCGACGTGCCCGGCGCGCACGCCGACCCCGAGCCCGGCGCCGACGCGATGATCCGTCGCGATCCGGGCGCCCCGCTCGCCGTCCGCATGCGCCCGCGCGGCCTCGACGAGGTGATCGGTCAGCAGCATCTGCTCGGCCCCGGCTCGCCGCTGCGCCGTCTGGTGGAGGGCTCCGGCGCGGCCTCGGTGCTGCTCTACGGGCCGCCCGGCACCGGCAAGACCACCCTCGCTTCGCTGCTGTCGCAGGCCACCGGCCGCCGGTTCGAGGCGCTCTCGGCGCTGTCGGCCGGGGTCAAGGAGGTGCGCGCGGTCATCGACCTGGCGCGTCGACGGATGACCGCGGGCGAGCAGACCGTGCTGTTCATCGACGAGATCCACCGCTTCTCCAAGACCCAGCAGGACGCATTGCTGGCGGCGGTGGAGAACCGGATCGTGCTGCTGGTCGGCGCGACCACCGAGAACCCGTCGTTCTCGGTGGTGGCCCCGCTGCTGTCGCGCTCGCTCATCCTGCAGTTGCAATCGCTGACACCCGAGGACATCCGGGCCGTGCTGGAACGCGCCGTCGTCGACGAGCGTGGACTGGCGGGCGCGGTGACCGTCACCGACGAGGCGTTCGACCATCTGGTGCGCATCGCCGGGGGTGACGCGCGGCGGGCGCTGACCGCGCTGGAGGCGTCCGCGGAGTCGGCCGAGGACGGCATCGTCGACCTGGAACTGGTCGAAACCGCCGTCGACAAGGCCGCCGTGCGCTACGACCGCGCCGGTGACCAGCACTACGACGTGATCAGCGCCTTCATCAAGTCCATCCGCGGCTCCGATGTCGACGCCGCCGTGCACTACCTGGCCCGCATGCTGGCGGCGGGGGAGGACCCGCGATTCATCGCGCGCCGCTTGATGATCCACGCCAGCGAGGACATCGGCATGGCCGACCCCACCGCCCTGCAGACCGCCACCGCCGCCGCCCAGGTGGTCCAGCAGGTCGGGCTGCCCGAATGCAAACTCGCCCTGGCGCAGGCCACCATCCACCTGGCCACCGCCCCGAAATCTGGGGCCGTGACCTCGGCGATCGGCAAGGCGATGGCGGATGTGTCGGCCGGGAAGGCGGGCGCGGTGCCCCCGTATCTGCGCGACGGCCACTACTCCGGCGCCGCCCGCCTCGGCAACGCGCAGGGCTACAAGTTCCCGCACGACGCCCGCGACGGCGTCGTCACCCAGCAGTATCCCCCCGACGAACTCGTCGGCACCGACTACTACGAGCCCACCGACCACGGCTACGAACGCGAGGTGGGCCCCCGGGTCACCCGCCTGCGCCGCATCGTCCGGGGCCGCTGACCGGCGCGCCCAGTGGTGCGGACCACCCCGGGCGATGGAAAACCACGTGCGCCGCACCGGTAGGCTGGGTATTTGTGCAGACCCACGAGATTCGACGACGGTTCCTGGACCATTTCGTCCGTGCCGGACACACCGAGGTCCCCAGTGCTTCGCTGATCCTGGCCGACCCCAACCTGCTCTTCGTCAATGCGGGCATGGTCCAGTTCAAGCCGTATTTCCTGGGTCAGGAAGCGCCGCCGTACTCGCGAGCGACCAGCGTGCAGAAGTGCGTGCGCACCGGTGACATCGACGAGGTCGGCGTGACCACCCGCCACAACACCTTCTTCCAGATGGCGGGCAACTTCTCCTTCGGCGATTACTTCAAGGAAGGCGCCATCACCTTCGCCTGGGAGCTGATCTCCAAGTCCCAGGAGGAAGGCGGCTTCGGTTTCGATCCCGAGCGCATCTGGGTCACCGCCTACGAGTCCGACCCGGAGGCCGCCGAGATCTGGCACCGCGTGGCCGGGATCCCGAAGGAGCGCATCCAGTTCCGCGACGGCAAGGACAACTACTGGGACATGGGCGTGCCCGGTCCCGGCGGTCCCTGTTCGGAGATCTACTACGACCGCGGCCCGGCCTACGGCAAGGAAGGCGGCCCCGTCGCCGACGAGGACCGCTACCTCGAGATCTGGAATCTCGTGTTCATGCAGGACATCCGCGGTGACCTGAGCCCCAAGCAGGGCCACCCGCCGATCGGCTCGCTGCCGCGCAAGAACATCGACACCGGCATGGGCGTCGAGCGCGTCGCCATGCTGCTGCAGGGCGTGGAGAACGTCTACGAGACCGACCTGCTGCGCCCGATCATCGACAAGGCCGAGCAGCTCACCGGCCGCTCCTACGGCGTCGAGCACGCCGACGACGTGCGCTTCCGCGTCATCGCCGACCACGTCCGCAGCTCGGCCATGCTCATCGCCGACGGCGTGAACCCCGGCAACGACGGCCGTGGCTACGTGCTGCGCCGCCTGCTGCGCCGCATCGTGCGCTCGGCCCGCCTGCTCGGCGCCCAGCAGCCGGTGATGGCCGAGCTGATGAAGGTCGTCTCGGACCTGATGTCGCCGTCCTACCCCGAACTGGCCACCGACTTCTCGCGCATCGAGACCGTCGCGGTGGGCGAGGAGACCGCCTTCCTCAAGACCCTCAACACCGGGGAGACCCTCTTCGACAACGCCGCCTCCGCGGTGAAGTCCAAGGGCGGCAAGCAGATCGCGGGCTCGGACGCCTTCGCCCTGCACGACACCTACGGCTTCCCGATCGACCTCACCCTCGAGATGGCCGCCGAGGCGGGCCTTTCGGTGGACGAGGAGGGCTTCCGCTCGCTCATGGCCGAGCAGCGTCAGCGCGCCAAGGACGACGCCCAGGCCCGCAAGCACGCGCACGCCGACCTGACCGTCTACAAGGAACTCGTCGACCGGGGCGCCACCGAGTTCACCGGTTTCGACGAGCTCACCTCCGAGGCGACCGTGCTGGCCCTGATCGCCGACGGCGTGCGGATCCCCGCCGCGCAGGCGGGCCAGGACGTCGAGGTGATCCTCGACCGCAGCCCGATGTACGCCGAGTCCGGCGGCCAGATCGCCGACCGCGGCAGCATCACCGCCAACGGGCTGAAGCTGCGCGTCAACGACGTGCAGAAGATCGCCAAGAAGCTGTGGGTGCACAAGGCCACCGTCGAGCAGGGGCAGATCACCGACGGCGATGTGGTGCTGGCCCAGGCCGATCCGGCCTGGCGGCGCGGTGCCACCCAGGGGCACTCCGGCACGCACATGGTGCACGCCGCGCTGCGGCAGGTGCTCGGCCCCAACGCCGTGCAGGCCGGTTCGCTGAACAAGCCCGGCTACCTGCGCTTCGACTTCAACTGGCAGGGCGCGCTCTCCGAGGCGCAGAAGGCCGATATCGAGGCCGTCTCCAACGACGCCGTCGGTGCCGACTTCCCGGTGAACACCTTCGTCACCGATCTGCCCAAGGCCAAGGAAATGGGCGCCATGGCGCTGTTCGGCGAGAACTACGGCGACGAGGTGCGCGTCGTGGAGATCGGCGGCCCGTTCTCGATGGAGCTGTGCGGTGGCACCCACGTCGAGCACTCCTCGCAGATCGGCCCGATCACCGTGCTCGGTGAGTCCTCGGTCGGCTCGGGCGTGCGGCGTGTGGAGGCGTTCGTCGGCCTGGACTCCTACAAGTATCTGGCCAAGGAGCGCGCGCTGCTCGCCGGTGTCGCGTCCTCGCTGAAGGTGCCCTCGGAGGAGGTGCCCGGTCGCGTCGAGCAGCTCGTGGAGCGGCTCAAGGTGGCCGAGAAGGAACTCGAGCGCACCAAGATCGCCGCGGTGCTGTCCTCGGCGGGAACCTTCGCCGAGCAGGCCGAGCGGGTCGGGGCGGTGCGTCTGGTCGCCGCCGCCGCGCCCACCGGCGTCGCGGCGGGCGACCTGCGCACCCTGGCCACCGACATCCGCGGACGGCTGGGCACTGATCCGGCGGTGGTCGTGCTGCTCGGTGACGTCGACGGCAAGGCGCCGTTCGTGGTGACCGTGAACAAGGCGGCCCAGGACCTCGGCGTCAAGTCGGGCGACCTGGTGGGCGCCTTCGGCCCGAGCATCGCCGGTCGCGGCGGTGGCAAGCCGGAGATGGCACAGGGCTCCGGCTCGGACCCCTCGGGCATCCCCGCGGGTCTGACCGCGGTCCGCGCACGGGTGGCCGAACTCGTCGGCTGATGACCACCCCCGGTTCAGCCGACGACACCGCCGCTGATCGACCGGATCCGGCGACCGACCCCGGGCGCGGGCGCCGCATCGCCATCGATGTCGGCAGCGTGCGCATCGGGGTCGCCTCGAGCGATCCCGACGGCATCCTCGCCACCCCGGTGGAGACCGTCCCGCGCGCCAAATCCGGTCGCGCGGGCGGCCCACCCGCCGACATCGGAAGAATTGCCGAGATCGTGCGGGAGTACGAGGCGGTCGAGGTGATCATCGGTCTGCCACGCACGCTACGCGGGGAAAACGGTACGGCGGCGGGTATCGCGCGTAGATTTGCCAAGCAGTTGCGAAGGGTGATCGACCCGATTCCGATACGCCTTTCCGACGAACGTTTGACTACGGTGTCTGCTGCACGTGCGCTGCGCGACAGTGGAGTTCGCGCACGTGGCCAGCGGCAGATGATCGATCAGGCGGCAGCCGTGTCGATCCTGCAAGGATGGTTGGACGAGCGGAGTTCGGTGTTGAAGGACGCAGAGACGACGAATGCGGTCGGAGATGATGCATGACCGACCGATGGGCCAGGGCCGAGGAACGCTACCGGGCGCGGGAAGCTGATCGGCGCTACCCCCGGCGCGACGACTGGGGCCTGGACGCCCGCACCGCGCGCACGGAGCAGGAGCCGCCGTCGGGTCCGCCCGGCTGGGACGACGAGGACGGCACCGACGTCATCCCGCGCTACGAGGACGAGCTCTACGCCGAGCCCGAACCCGAGCCGGAACCGGTCGCCCCGCCGCGCCGCGTCCGCGAGCGCGCCGCCCCTGCCGACCGCAAACCCCGCGAGGGCGCGCGGCCCAAGCCGCGCGACGGCGCCCGCGGGAAGTCTCGTGCCGAGGAGGGTGACGGCAAGCGCGCCCGGCCCGCCGGTCGCAAGCGGTCGCGGATCGCCTCGCGCAAGGCGGCCGAGCGCAAGCGGCGCCGCCGCAACATGTGGCTGATCACCGGTGTGTTCATGGTGCTGGTGGTGGCCGGTGCCGGTTTCGCCGGATACAAACTCATCGGCAGTCTCACTCCCGCCGCCGATTTCAGCGGGCCGCCCGGCGCGCAGGTCATCGTGCAGGTGCACCAGGGCGACACCGCGACCCAGATCGCCGAGGCCATGCACGACAAGGGCGTGGTCGCCAGCCGCGAGGCGTTCTATCAAGCGGCCGTGCGCAACTCGGGGATGAACAGCGTGCAGCCCGGGTTCTACGCGATCGGCGTGAACAGCCCGGCCGCCGACGCCGTCACCACCCTGGTGGGTGGCAAGGCCCGCGTCGGCAATGTGATCGTCTCCGAAGGGCGGTTGCTGCACGACAAGCACGACGTGAGCACCGGTGGCCGCTACGACGGCATCTACCGCAAGATCGCGCAGGCCAGCTGCTACGGTGCCGACCAGAAATGCGTCACCTACGAACAGCTCGACGCCGCGGGCGCGAGCCTGGATCTGGCCAAACTCGGCGTGCCGGAATGGGCGATGCAGGGCGTGCGTGACTGCCCGGACCGGGCGCGTCAGCTCGAGGGCCTGATCGCGGCGGGCACCTGGGATTTCGATCCGAGCGGCACCCCCGAGCAGATCCTGCGCCAGCTGGTGACCTCGAGCGTGCAACGCTACGAGTCGACCGGGCTGCTGAAGTCGGGTACCACCACCGGCCTGACGCCGTACGAGACCCTCGTCGCCGCCTCGCTGGTGGAGCGGGAGGCCAAGCCGCAGGACATGAGCAAGGTCGCCCGGGTGATCGTGAACCGGCTGAAGGTCGACCAGATGCTGCAGTTCGACTCGACGGTGAACTACACCCTCGACACCACCGAGGTCGCGACCACCAACGCCGACCGCGCCACCGAGACCGCGTGGAACACCTACGCGATGCACGGCCTGCCCATGACCCCGATCTCGGCCCCCTCCCTGGGCGCGCTGGAGGCGATGGAGAACCCGGAACCCGGGAACTGGCTGTACTTCGTCACCGTCGACAAGGAGGGCACGACGCTGTTCACCGACGACTACTCCGAGCACCTGCGCCTGGTCACCCAGGCCCAGCGCAGCGGCATCCTCGACAGCTCCCGGCCCTACGGTGGCTGAGCCGCGCAAGGCGGCGGTGCTCGGCACGCCGATCGCGCACTCGCGTTCGCCGCAGCTGCACCTGGCCGCCTACCGGGCCCTCGGCCTGGACTGGAGCTACGAGCGCGTCGAGTGCGACGCCGAGCAGCTGCCCGCGTTGGTCGACGGGCTCGGCCCGGAATGGGTCGGGCTCTCGGTGACCATGCCGGGCAAGGAAGCCGCGCTGGCCCACGCGGACGCGCGCACCGACCGCGCGGTGCTGGTCGGCTCGGCCAACACCCTGGTGCGCACCGACGCGGGCTGGCTGGCCGACTGCACCGACGTGGACGGCGTGCTCGGCGCGCTGCGCGGCGGCGGTGTCGACACGCTGCGTGCGGGCGTGGTGCTGGGTGCCGGTGGCACCGCGCGGCCCGCCCTGCTGGCGCTGTCGGAACTGGGCGCGCGGGCGGTGACCGTGGTCGCCCGCGACGCCGGACGGGCGCGCGACGCGCTGGACCTCGCCGAGCGCCTCGGCATGGCCGTGTCGACGATCGGCTTCGACGAGGCCGCGCTCGCCGACATCTGCGCGCGGGCGGGTGCGGTGGTCAGCACGATCCCGTCGACCGCGGCGGCCGCCGTCGCGGAGTCGGTGGCCGCGGCACCGGTGGTGCTCGACGCGATCTACAACCCGTGGCCGACCCCGCTGGCCGAGGCCGTGGCCGCCGCCGGGCACACGGTGGTCAGCGGACTGCAGATGCTGTTGAACCAGGCCTACGGGCAGGTCGAGCTGTTCACCGGGCAGCCCGCGCCGCGCGCGGCCATGGCGGCGGCGCTCGACGAGCTCGCCGATACCCAGAATTGATACCGGTTCTAGTTTTGGCCCGCTAAGGTGTTGCCCATGACCGCTTGGGTGTTACGAGCCATCAGTCTCGGCGCGTTGGTCGTCGCATTGCGGGTCCTGCTGGGATTCGCGATGGCGACGCTGCCGACCTACGGCATGCTGTGGCGGGGGGCCTGCCTGGTTGTGCTCGTGGGCACGGCCGTCGTCTGGGGTCTGCGCGACGGACGCTCCGGCGGCACCGACCTCACGGTGCGCTGGCTGGCCGCCGGATTCGGTGCCGGGCTGAGCAGCAGCGCGGTGTGCTGGGCCCTGGATCAGCTGCCGCGCGTCGAACTCGGCGACAGCGGCGCCCTGTTCGAACTCACCTCGGCCGCCTCGTTCATCATGCTGCTGATCTTCCTGCCCGCGATGGCGGGTGTCGCGTTCGCGGGCGTGCGCGCGCGCCGCGCCCGCGAGTCGGCCGACACCGCCGAGGTCACCGGCGAACCGGAGCTCGCCACCGCCTAACCGCCTCCGGTGCGCGGGCGGGAGAAGTCTCGCCGTCATCGCCCGACCGATGTGCCCACCGCCTTCCAGCGGTGGGCACATTCGTTCAGAGCAGGATCGCCCCGCCCGGCTTGTCCTCGCGCGCGATCGCCGAGTAGGCGGCGGCCAGCAGGCTCGGGTCCGGGCCCTCGAGGCGACCGGGCTTGGCCAGGCCGTCGAGCACCACGAAACGCAGCACGCCCGAGCGGGTCTTCTTGTCGGTCTGCATGGCGTCCATCAGCTGCGGCAGCGCGTCGGCGTCGTAGCTCACCGGCAGGCCGACGCTCTCCAGGATGGTGCGGTGCCGGTCGGCGGTGGCGTCGTCGAGACGCCCGGCCAGCCTGCCCAGCTCGGCCGCGAACATCAGCCCCACCGACACGGCGGCACCGTGGCGCCAGCGGTAGCGCTCGCGGCGCTCCACGGCGTGACCCAGGGTGTGGCCGTAGTTCAGGATCTCGCGCAGGCTCGATTCCTTGAGGTCGGCGGCGACCACATCGGCCTTGACCTGGATGGCGCGCCGGATCAGTTCGGGCAGCACCTCCCCGGTCGGGTCGAGGGCGGCTGCCGGATCGGCCTCGATGAGATCGAGGATCACGGGGTCGGCGATGAAACCGGCCTTGATGATCTCGGCCATGCCCGCGACGATCTCGTTGCGCGGCACCGTCTCCAGCGTCGCCAGGTCGACCAGCACGGCACCGGGCTCGTGGAAGCTGCCGACCAGGTTCTTGCCCGCCTCGGTGTTGATGCCGGTCTTGCCGCCGACCGCCGCGTCGACCATCGCCAGCAGCGTGGTCGGCACGTGCACGATGCGCACGCCGCGCATCCAGGTGGCGGCCACGAAACCGGCCAGGTCGGTGGCCGCGCCACCGCCCAGGCTCACGATGGCGTCGTTGCGGGTCAGCCCGATCCGGCCGAGCACCTCCCAGCAGAACCCGGCCACGGCCAGATCCTTGCCGTCCTCGGCGTCGGGGATCTCGATGCGGTGCGCGTCGATGCCGGTGTCGGCCAGTGCCTTGCGCACCACCTCGGCGGTCTCGGCCAGCGGCGGCTGATGGAAGATCGCCACGGTCCGCACGGCATTGCCCGCGGACACGGACTCGACGAGGTCGCCGAGCAGTCCGCGACCGATGATCACCGGGTACGGGTCGGCGGTGCGGACCTGGATGGTGGTCGGCTCTGTCACGTGCGCTGCTCCGATTCTTTCTGGTCGTTGGTGGTGCGTCTGCCGCGGCGGCGCGGTGTGCGCCGGGTGCGATCCGCGCGCTCGGTGGTGCCGGACTGCCCCGTTCCGGCGCGCTGGCCCGCGGATTCCGGTGTGCCGGTGCGTGTTCCGGTGTCGGCCGGGGTGCCGCGCTCGCCCTGGGTGGCCGTGCGTGCGGCGTCCCGGTTCGCCGCGGCGGTCCGGATGCGCGCGCCACCGCGCCGCGACCGGGGCCGACGGGCGCGCCGGGTGCCCGCCGCGCGCTGTTCGCCCTGGCCGGTGCGGGTGCCCGCGCCCTGCGCGGTGGTCTCGCCCTCGGATCGGGGTGTGCCGGAACGGTTCCGGCCGGGATCGGTGGACGTCGGCTGTTCGACGGTGCCCGCGTTCTCCGCGCGCCGGGCCGCCGCCGCGCGCGCCCTGGCCCGCCGTCGCGCCCTGGACCGATTGCTGCCGATACCCGGCCTGCTCGTCGAACTCGCCGGGGGAGTGGCGTTTCCGGCCCTGCGCTCGGTGTCGAGGTCGGTGCGCACCGATTCCAGCCCGAGCTTGGCCAGGATCATCCGCACGACTCGACCCGGACTGCGGCCGTCGGTGCGGACCCGCACGGTGGCGACCTCGCGGTAGATCGGCCGCCGGATGGTCATCAGCTCACGGTATTTCGCGGCCGGGTCGGCGCCGTTGAGCAGCGGGCGGGCATTGCTCGACCCGGTCCGCCGCAGCCCCTCGCCGATGCTGATCTCGAGGTACACCACGGTGGCCCCGCGCAGCACCGCGCGGGTGCGCTCGGAGAGCACCGAGCCGCCACCGAGCGACACCACGCCCTCGTGTTCGAGCACGGCGCGGCGCACGACCTGTTCCTCGATCCGGCGGAACTCCGGTTCGCCGTCGGTGGCGAAGATCTCCGGAATGCTGCGACCGGTATCGGCCTCGATCCCGGCGTCGGTGTCGTAGAGCTCGACGCCCAGTTCCCTGGCCAGCTTGCGCCCGATCGTGGACTTGCCCGATCCGGGCGGGCCGACCAGCACGACCCGCGCGCGCGGCGCGTTCGCCGCCTCGCCGTCGGGACCGGCCGACTCGGGCGCGACAGGCGTGGGGCCCGCGGTGTCGTCCGCGGCCCCCTGCTGCCCCGACTCGGTCACGACGTACGGCTGTCCGCGGGCACGTGCGGACGGTTGCCGATCCGCTTGACGTAACTGGTGATGTTGTCGACGGTCTCGGCCAGCGAGTCGCCGCCGAACTTCTCCAGCGCGGCCTGCGCCACGACCAGCGCCACCATCGACTCCGCGACCACACCGGCCGCGGGCACCGCGCACACATCCGAGCGCTGGTGGATGGCGACGGCTTCCTCACCGCTGGACATGTCGACGGTCGACAGCGCGCGCGGCACCGTCGAGATCGGCTTCATCGCCGCGCGCACGCGCAGCGCCTCACCGTTGGTCATGCCGCCTTCCAGACCACCGGCGCGGTTGGTCGAGCGCAGCACACCGTCGGGACCGGGACGCATCTCGTCGTGGGCCTGGCTGCCGCGGCGGCGCGCGGTCTCGAAACCGTCGCCCACCTCGACACCCTTGATCGCCTGGATGCCCATGAGGGCGGCGGCCAGGCGCGAGTCCAGGCGCTGCTCACCACTGATGAACGAACCCAGCCCGATCGGCAGGCCGTCCACGATGACCTCCACGACACCACCGAGGGTGTCGCCGTCCTTCTTGGCGGCCTCGATCTCGGCGATCATCGCCGCCTCGGCGTCGGCGTCGAAGGCACGGACCGGGCTGGCGTCGATGGCGTCGAGATCGCCAGCGCCGGGAACGACACCGGTGGTGTTGGCGGCGGTGCCGATCGACACCACGTGCGAGACGACCTCCACACCGAAGGCCTGGCGCAGGAAGTTCCGGGCCACGGTGCCCGCCGCCACCCGGGCGGCGGTCTCGCGCGCACTGGCGCGCTCGAGCACCGGACGGGCGTCGTCGAAGCCGTACTTGAGCATGCCGGAGTAGTCGGCGTGCCCGGGACGCGGCCGGGTCAGCGGCGCGTTGCGCGCCATCCCGGCGAGCTCGGCCTCGTCGACCGGGTCGGCCGACATCACCTCGGTCCACTTGGGCCACTCGGAGTTGGCGACCTCGATGGCGACCGGGCCACCCATGGTGCGGCCATGGCGCACACCACCGACCAGGGTGACCTTGTCGGCCTCGAACTTCATGCGGGCGCCGCGCCCGTAGCCGAGCCTGCGGCGCGCGAGCTGAGCGGAGACATCCTCCGACGTCACCTCGACTCCGGCGACCATCCCTTCCAGGAGGGCGACGAGAGCGGGACCATGGGATTCTCCGGCAGTTATCCAGCGCAACACGCCGACCATCTTCCCACGTCGACACGCGTAGGTGGTGACGTGGTCCGACGTGACGAGCGGCACGTCGGCGCCGAACCCGGCCGCGCGATGCCGCCCGACCCCGCGACGGTGCCGCACCGACGCCCTCCGGGGAGCCCTCGGACCCGTCGTCTCGGCGACCCGATCGGGCCGGTGGGCCGTGCCGCCGATCATGTCAGCGCCATCGCCGACACGGTGGCCAGGCACATGGCGGGGCCGTGCGGAACCAGCCTCCGGCCGCCCGTGGAGCGGGCCCGGTCGACGGCGTGTCGCAGGCGGTCGCGCACCCACTGCCTGCCCAGGACGGCCAGCGCGGCCACCCCGGTGAGCACCGGCGCCGCGACGGCGGCCCAGGTCCAGGCGGGCGGCCCGGCCAGCGCGGCGGCGGCACCCAGCGCGACCGCCAGTTTCACATCGCCCGCGCCCAGCGCGGCGGGGGAGAGGAGATGGACCACCAGATACGGCATGGTCAGCAGCGCGGCGCCGATGACGGCGGTGGCGAGCTGGCCGGTGCATCCGGCGAAGAGGAAGACGGCGAGGGCCCCGACGCCGGTGAGGGCGTTGGGCAGACGGCGGGCATGGACATCGATGACACCCAGCAGCAAACACCAGGCGACGAGCAGGCAATACGCGGCAGTGGTCATGCGTCGATCGTGCTGCCGTACGCCGGTCCGATCGAGCCCTCTCCGGCGATTGTGGACAACTTCTCCGGTTGTGGACAGGCCGATATCCAGTTGTGCCACCTCGGCGACGAGTCCGGTGTTCGGTGCCGACGTGTCGCGCGAGGGGCGGTAGCGTTGTCCCATGTGTGCTGACAACCCGGGTCCCGATCACGCGGCACGGCGTGGCGCCCTGCGGAGCCTGCTGGTGGAGAACGGCGTCGACGCGCTGCTGGTCACCGATCTGATCAACATCCGCTATCTCACCGGCTTCACCGGCTCCAATGCCGTTCTGCTGGTGCACTCCTGGGACATGCGCGGCGCCGAGGACCACACCGTCCTCGGCACCGACGGCCGCTATTCCGCGCAGGTCGCCGCCCAGGTGCCCGATCTGCGCGCCGAGATCGCCCGCGCGACGGCACGACGCATCCTCGAACTGGCCGGGGAATGGCAACTGGGCCGGATGGGATTCGAGAGTCACATCGTCACCGTCGACCAGCACAAGTCCTTCCAGGAGCAGCGGACCGGCCTGCAGCTGGTGCCCACCTCCGGGCTGGTCGAGCAGCTGCGCATGGTCAAGGACGACTACGAGATCACCCAGCTGCGCGCGGCCTGCGCGGCCGCCGACGCGGCCCTGGCCACCCTGCTCGACCGCGGTCTGATCCGGCCCGGCCGCACCGAACGTCAGGTCGCCCGCGACCTGGAATGGGCCATGTTCGACCACGGCGCCGAGGCCATCTCCTTCGAGACCATCGTCGCCGCGGGCGCCAACTCCGCCATCCCGCACCACCGGCCCACCGGCGCGGTCCTGGCCGCGGGCGACTTCGTGAAATTCGACTTCGGCGCGGTGGTCGACGGCTACCACTCCGACATGACCCGCACCCTGGTGCTCGGCGAACCCGCCGACTGGCAGCGCGAGATCTACGACCTGGTCGCCCTGTCCCAGCGGGCCGGTCGCGAGGCGTTGAAGCCTGGCGCCGAGACCCGCGAGGTGGACGCCGCGGCCCGGGTCGTCATCCAGGACGCCGGGTACGGCCCCCAGTTCGTGCACGGTCTCGGGCACGGGGTCGGGCTGCAGATCCACGAAGCGCCGGGAGTGGCCAAAACGAGTACCGGTACACTTCTTGCTGGCGTGGCGGTGACCGTCGAACCTGGTGTGTACCTTCCCGGCCGCGGCGGGGTCCGGATCGAGGACACGCTCGTGGTGCGCGAAGGGGGCCCGGAACTGCTCACCCTCACCACCAAGGACCTGACCGTCGTCGACTGACGCCGGTCGCACCCAGACCCGCAGTAAACGAACGAGGAGATCCGAGGACAGTGGCGGACACCAGCGACTTCAAGAACGGCCTTGTGCTGAAGATCGACGGTCAGCTCCAGCAGATCATCGAATTCCAGCACGTGAAGCCGGGCAAAGGCCCCGCGTTCGTGCGGACCAAGCTGAAGAACGTCGTGTCCGGCAAGGTCGTCGACAAGACCTTCAACGCCGGTGTGAAGGTGGAGACCGCGACCGTCGACCGTCGCGACATGACCTACCTGTACCACGACGGTAGCGACTACATCTTCATGGACGGCGAGACCTACGACCAGATCTCCATCGCGGAGGCCACCATCGGTGACGGTGCGCGCTTCCTGCTGGAGAACATGGGCGTGCAGGTGGCCGTGCACGAGGAGGCGCCGCTGTTCGTGGAACTGCCCGTCACCATCGAGCTGATCGTGCAGCACACCGACATCGGCCTGCAGGGCGACCGCTCCACCGGCGGCACCAAGCCCGCCACCCTGGAGACCGGCGCCGAGGTCCAGGTCCCGCTGTTCATCAACACCGGTGACAAGCTGAAGATCGACTCGCGCGACGGCAGCTACCTCGGCCGCGTCAACGCCTGATCGTGGCGGACTCCCCGGACAAGAAGGGCTCGTACAAGAAGCTCGGCGCGCGCCACAAGGCCCGCCGCCGCGCTGTCGACCTGCTGTTCGAGGCGGAGGCGCGTGACGTCGACGTCTCCGACCTGCTCGCCGAACGCGCCGAGCTCGCGACCCGCGACCAGAGTGTCGCCCCGGTCCACGCCTACACCGGCACCCTGGTGGAGGGCGTCGCCGACGATCTCGACCGCGTCGACGGCACCATCGAGTCGTATCTGCAGGACTGGACACTGTCGCGGCTGCCCGCCGTCGACCGGGCGATCCTGCGCATCGCGGTCTGGGAGCTGTTCCACGCCACCGACGTGCCGCCGGTCGTCGCGGTCGACGAGGCCGTGGAGCTGGCCAAGGAACTGTCCACCGACGACTCGCCGTCGTTCGTGAACGGTGTGCTCGGTCAGGTCGTGCAGGTCGCGCCGCAGGTGCGGGCCGCCGCGGCCGCCACCCGGGCCCCGCGCCCGGACCCGGAGGACTGACCCGTGGCGAACAAGTACCTGGTGATGGTCATGCGCACGCCGAAGTTCGACGCCTCGGTGATCGAACCGCACCGTGTGTTCCTGCAGGAGCTGATCGCCAAGGGTCAGCTCCAGGAGAGCGGCAAGTTCACCGACGGCACCGGCGGTGCCTACGTGATCCTGGCCGACAGCCTCGATGCCGCGACGGCGATCGCCCACACCGACCCGGTGCACACCACCGGTGCCTCGGACCTGATGATCTACGAATGGGAGATCACCGCCTCGGCGTGACCCTCGTTCCCCGACAGCCGCGGATCCACTCCGGATCCGCGGCTGTCGTCGTTTCGTCCTCAGATCCGATGCAGGCAGTACGAGACCGGGGGCCGGGCGTACGTGATCGCCTCGGTCACCGCGAATGTCTTCGCCGACGTCGCGCAGACCCGCGGATCCCGAGCGGCCACCCGGGTGTCGACGACGAATGCGCCCGCCGCACAGGGCACTTTGCGCAAACGGTTCAGCCAGGCGTTCACATTCTTCGGATCGTTGACGCATTCCCCGACAGCGACATTGAGTTGCGTGCACCAGCTCTTGCGCCGACCCGACTTTCCGAAGGGAGAATCGCCGACCGCGCACTTCTGCTTGCTCGGCGCCTGGGTCACGATCAGCACCGCCTCGGGATGATCGCACGGGCGCCGCTCCCACTGGTCGGCGCCGCGCGAGGCTCTAGAGAAGTATCCGCAGTCGCCGGTGGCGATCCGGCGGAAGTCGGATTCGGCGATACCGGTGACGACGAGCGCGCTCATGGCCACCGCGATCACGCCGAGCACTCCGATCCACACCCACTTCCGGCGTCCGCCGAACCAGCGCGCGTTGCGTGCCCGCTGCTCGCGGTAGCCGGGGCGTTTGCGCCTACCGGCGGGCGGGTGCCACTGTCCGGCGGGCGGCGTGGTTTCCGGGCTCGGCGGCGTGCTCTGCGGTCCATGTGACGGTTCCACCGGCCCAGCTTGCCAGAGCCGCAACGGAACTCGGACGGGTGCTCCCGACGGCCTCCGCCGGTGAGTGTACGTGGCCCGGCGGAGGCGCGACCGGCGCCGGGTGGCGCGGTGTCGGGGTGTGCGCGAGGCACATGGTGATCCTGCAACCTCGAGTGGGCTCGAGGTCAAGGTGGGTCAGCGTTCGGGGTGGACGACCGGGGTGAGGAAGCCGGTGACCTGGGCGGCCGACGGTTGGCCGAGGCGCCTGCCGAGGTAGTCGGGGGCGTCGGCGGCGGCGCGGCAGCGGTCCGGGTCGATATTCGCCGGGTCGGCGGAGAAGCGGTCGCCGAACATGACCGCCCTGGCCACCTCGCGGCCGGTCCGCAACTCGTAGACCACCACCTCGTAGCTCGCCCGGAACAGGTTGACGGTGCGGCCGATCGGCTCGCCCGGGCCCGGCGCGTACTGGCAGGTCTGCACGAGTTCGCGCAGCTCGAGCTGTTTCATGCAGGCGATGAGCTGGGCCGTGCCCGGATCGGTCGGCCGCCAGGCGCGCGCGTCGTCGCGGGTGACCATGCCGCCCAGATCGCCGGACAGATAGATCGGGCTCGGCCCGTCGCGTTCGTAGGCGGCCGCGTTCGGGAACGGCGTGCGATTCTCCCCGCACATCCGGTCGTAGTCCGACATCTCGAACCGGCTCGCCTGCACCGCCGTGATCGCGAAGAACCCCGCCCCGAACAGCGCGATGAACAGCACCAACGCCACTCCGGGCCCGACCCGTACCCGCCGCAGCGGCGAGGTCCGCCGCTCCCGGACCGGCCGATTGCGCCACCGTTCCAGCCACGACCCACCCGCCGGACGGCTCGCCTGCGAGATCGACTGCCTGGCCGTGCGATCCCGCTCGACCCAGTCGCTCCAGTGCTCGGTGTTCTCCTGCCGCACGGGGTTTTCCGAGGGGCCCCGCGACCGTCCGGCGTGCGCGGCCACCGCCGCCCCGGCTGCCCCGGCCGCGGCGAATCCGGCCGCTCGCCCGTATCCCGAGCCCTGCGAACCCGTCGCGGCGCCGGACCACGAGGAAGATCGCGGTGCGTCGTCGTCCTCGTACGGGTCCTGCTCGTCCCAGTCGTCGTCCTCGTCATCCCAGCGTGCGGAGTCCCCGGGACCGGAGTATCCCTCGCCTGTCGCCGCGGATCTCTTCGAGAACCCGTCGTCTGCTTCGTCGTCCCAGCGTGACGCATCCTCGGCGTCGGAGCTCTCCTCGCCGGTTTCCGTGGACCTGCTCGCGGCGCGGTCGTCTGGCGCGTCGTCCGAGCGTGAATCGTCGTCGGTTCCCGTGGACGTGCTCGCGAACTGGTCGTCTGCCCCGGCGGTGGAGTGCGGTGCAGATGTCGGTTCGGCTTCGTGTGGGGCTGCCCCGAGAGCAACCGCGCTCGTGCCCCGAGGCGCCGGTCCTGCCGACTTGACCAGCGACACCGCCTTGACCAGCGAAACCGTGTCCGTGTTCGGCCCGGTGGCCGACGAGCTCGGCTCGACATCTGGACCGGTCACCGCCGCAGGAGCCGGGCCGTCCTCGTCCGGCCTCGATGCCTGCTCATCGGTTCGCGCCTCGGCGGCATCGGATTCGGGTTCCGGAACGACATCCGGACGTGCCGCGGACGGAAGGGCAGGGAGTTCTGCGACCACAGCTGGCGCGTCCTCGCGGTTCGTACTCGCGGCGGACTGCGTCGAGCCAGGCCCCTCGGAAGCGGACTCGGTGGTTTCTGCGCGCGGGGAGCGTCGTTCGACCTCGCTGGCCGTCGCCCGCTCCACCTCCGCGCGATCGTCCACGTCCTCCCGGGGTGGCCGGTGCGCGAGGCGGTCGATGGCGGCGAGGAAGGCGGGGGTGGCCGACTGGCCGATGCGGGAGGTCATGCGTGGTGGGGCGCTCGGTTCGCGCACGGGTTCGGCGGGGGGCTCGGGGATGTCGACCGGGGGCGGGGTCACCGGGCGGCTGGTGGTGGTGTCGAGATCGGCGGGGAATCCCTGGCCGGTCAGGGCGTCGGGTCCGGGCAGCAGGTGGTGCAGGTTCAGCGCGGTGAAGACACGGCCGACATCGTGGACGCCGAGTCGGACCGTGCGGCCGGTCTCGGCGTGGAAGTAGTCGTGCAGGGGGGTGGGGTCGTCGCGGTCGACCAGGACGGCGCGGTAGCCGTCGGCGATGCGTGTCTCCTCGAGGGTGATGGCCGAGCCGGGCTGGGGTACCAGCGCGATCACCGCGTTGACCCAGCCGAAGATGCCCGCCTGCTGCAGCAGGTTCTTGACCGCGAAGACCTGGCGCCGCACCTGCACGAACGGATTCGGCACGCGGGTGGCGTGATACAGCGCGGCCGGTTCGTCGTCGATGGTCCACGGGCCGTTCGGCGGGGTGGCCAGGATGCCCGCCTGACGCTCGGTGAATCCCTTCACCTCCACCACCGTGACACCCTGCGGCGTGCACACCAGCGCGTCGACCTCGACGGACCCGCCGCGGCTCTCGGCCACATGGCACCGGAACACGGCGACACCACCGGCCTCGGACACCCAGTCACGGATCGCCGCGCCGACGATCTGCTCTGCGCCTTCGAGTTCGGTTTCGTCCGCGACGACGACGATCACCACGACCCCCTGTGCAACCTTGTGCGGACCCCTACCAGGATACGACCTCCGCTAGTCGTGTCGAAACCGAATCCTGTTGCTGAACAACGTGATCGACAAGAACAATTACCGCACTCACCCCAGCACACCCGGCATTCGGCCGGGACCGTCGATTTCGGCCGGACGCGACCACTCCCGGGGCGGCCGCGTGACCTGGCCCGCGACCAGCACCAGCCCCGTCGGCCGGTCCACGGCCAGGAAGCCGAACGGACGATCGATCCGCACCGAGGTGATGGTCGACATCGTCGGCTGCGGAACGCCGCCCGGCGTCATCGCCACCGCGCTGACGGCGGCCGCTTCGAACCCGGCGGCGTCGAACCGCGCGACCACTTCCTGCGCGGCCGCGTCGAGCGCGACCGGCTGCACCGCGAGGCCAGGGAAATGCCCCCGGGTCGTGTCCCGCGCCGCGGTGAGACCGAACAGTGCCGCACGGGCGAAAAGATCGTGCTTCGCGCGGACTTCGAACGGCGGAAGCGTGAGATACACGGCGTCGCCACCGAAGACCTCGCGCCGCTCCACCGCGAGACAGAGTGCGACGGTACCCGGTGCCGGATCGGTACGGACCGCCAGAGCCCCGTCCAGTGCCGCGAGGCCCGCGTCGAGTGCCCGCGCGGGCCCGTCGGCGCTGATCAACAGGTGGACATCGAGCTCACCACGGCCGCGCACGACCACGCGGGTGACCGTGTCGTCGAGGACGGACACCGAACCGTCCGGGTAGCTCCGGCGGTACAGACCCGGGCCCCGATGTCCTTGCCACGGGCCGGTTTCCGGCGTGAACAGCACCTCGTCGAACTGCTTCGCCCATCGCGTGCGCGCGAGTAGCGCGGTGGCCAGGGCGAACAGCGTGCGCTCGGTGATCGGCACCGGGAACTTCTCGATCAGCCCGTCGGTATGGTCGCGTGCCCACGCGTCCAACTGTGCCGAGCCGCGCAGGGTGCCCACCGTTCCCGCGGGCATACTGCGCACCCATTCCTCGCGCAGGGGCAGCTCCGGCCGCACCCACGCCCCGATCGCCGTCGTCACCTCCCGCGACGCGTCGAGCGTCTTCAGCAACTCCAGCCCCGCGGCGTGCGCGTACTCGGCCGGAACACCGGCTGCCGCAACCAGTTCCGCGCGCGTGGGCCCCTCCGCGCACCCCGCCAGAATCGCGAGCAACGGCCACACCCCCGCCGCCGACACCACCGTGTCCTCGCCCCCGAACGTCGCGCACCACCGCGCCGTCAGCGCATTGGCCGAGCGGACGTGCGGCATCAATGGACTCCCCATGTCCCGGATCCTACGGCCAGGCACCGACATCCGGCCTGTCGTGGCCTGACCGGGCGAATCCGGATCAGGGCCGCAACAGCACCGCGCCCGACGCGCGTCGATCTTCCAGCCTGCGGTGAGCCCGATCGGCCTCCGCCAACGGCAGCACCGTGTCCACGACCGGAGCCAGCCTTCCGTCGACCACCGCCGCCAGTGCGGCCGACCGCTGCGCGGCGACCTCGGCGAGCCAGGCGGTTCCCGCGCAACCGGTGAGGGTGAGGCCACGCAGGATCAGGTCCGTCGCCGTGAGCTGGGCGGGTGCGCCGGTGAGCCAGCCGTAGCTGAGGATGCGGCCGCGCAGGGGAGTGATCAGGTCCAGCAGCGGGGTCACCGAATCGCCGCCGAGAGAATCGAAGACGACGTCGATCGTGCCACCCGCGAGGACCTCGGGCAGCTGCTCCGCCCAGTCGGGAACGGAGTGGTCGAGGACCGCGTGGGCGCCGTGCTCGCGGGCGAGCGCGATCTTCTCCGGGCCGCCCGCCGTGCCGATCACCCGCGCGCCCGCCGCCGCGCAGAGCCGGGTGAGGTAGCTGCCGATGCCGGTCGCGGCCGCCTCGATCAGGACGGTCTCACCCGCGTCGACCCGGGCGGCAGCCAGTAGCGCCAAGGTCACCGAGCCCGGCATGAGGGCGGCGGCCGCCTGCTCGGTGTCGAGTCCGTCCGGGATGACGGTCACCGAATCCGCGTCGACGGCAACGTATTCGGCGTACGCACCGAATCCGCTGGTCGAGGCCACCACGCGCGCTCCGCGCACCGACGGATCGACAGCGTCGCCGATTTCCTCGACGACGCCCGCTGCCTGGAATCCGAACACCGCGGGCAGCGGCGCGGGGGACGGGAACGCGCCCGAGCGCACCTTGGTCTCGGGAAACAGCACGGGAATCGCCTCGGCGCGCACGAGCACCTGCTCCGCGCCCGGACGGGGCCGCTCGACCTCCTCGGCGACCAGCACCTCGGGCCCGCCGGTCGCGGTCATTACGATTGCCTGCATCAGAACTTCATAAGTTGACTGTCGGTCCAGATATTGTCACGACGACGATATGGACCGGCGGTCAACTTGTCAACGGATCGGCGGCTGCCGGGAAAGCGGGTGTGATGACCGGGCGCCGTCCCACCGAACGTGCCGATGCCGCGCGCAACCGGCGCGCGATCCTCGACGCGACTGCCGCGCTGCTGGCCGAACACGGTGCCGCCGGGGTGACGATGGACCGCGTCGCCGCCGCCGCGGGCGTCGGCAAGGGCACGATCTTCCACCGGTTCGGCAGCCGGTCCGGGCTGCTCTACGAGCTCGTCGCGGAGGGGGCGATCGCGCTGATGAACGCGGTCACCGACGGTCCGCCACCGCTGGGGCCCGGGGCCGCGGCCGACGAGCGGCTGCTGGCGTTCTTCGACGCGATCACCCGTCTGTTCACCGACGACGTGGAACTCATCGCCGCCTATCAGGCCATGCCCCCGCATCCGCGCAGCGCCGAATTCCACGCCTTCTGGGCCGAGCACATCGCCACGCTGCTGCGTGAGGTGCGTCCGGACATCGACGCGGACGTCGTCGGCGCGCTGCTGCTGTCCGCGGTCGGCGGGGAGGCCGGTCAGCGGCTGGCCAGGGCGGGGGAGGGCGACCGTTTGCGCGCGGCCGTGCGCGCCATGGTCGGTTCGGTGTTGCGGGCGGGGTGAACTCAGCGCACGTTGCGCGGTCGGAACTGGATGCTGATACGCGGCCCCACCGGGCGCGTGGTCTTGGGTACCGCGTGTTCCCAGGTGCGTTGACACGCGCCACCCATGACGAGTAGATCACCGTGTCCGGCGGTGAAGCGCACGCTGGCGCCACCGCCGCGCGGGCGCAGCAGCAGGGAGCGCGCGGCGCCGACCGACACGATCGCGACCATGGTGTCGGTGGTGGCACCGCGACCGATGGTGTCACCGTGCCAGGCCACGCTGTCGCGACCGTCGCGATAGAAACACAGCCCCGCGGTGCGGAACGGTTCGCCCAGCTCCGCGGCGTAATACGCGCTGAGCGCGTCACGCGCGGCGACCAGAATGCGGTCCGGCAGCGGATCGTTCTCGCCGTAGAACGAGACCAGCCGGGGAACGTCGACCACCCGGTCGTACATCGGCCTGCGCTCCGCATGCCACGGCACCCGCTCGGCCAGCCGCTCGAACACCGTGCTCGCGCCACCGAGCCAACCGGGCAACACATCCACCCAGGCGTTCGCGTCGAGCGGTGTACGCCGGATCGCCTCGATCGGACCCAACGCCACCGCGTCACCGTCGAACAGTGAACCTTGCAGGGGCAGCGACATGCAGGCCAGTCTAGCGCGCTTATTCGAACATGTGTTCGGATGGTGCCCCTCTGGTGTGGCCGTCGCCGTTACTCGGTCGCTACTTCTCGCAATCGGGCGGCAACCGCGACATCGAGTCTGTCGATGGCGTCGTCGTACTGGTCGCGGTCGAACAGGAACGGGCCGAACGCGGTGTAGTCGCGAGTGGTGCGGAAGGGCTGTTCGAAGCTGTCCCACACGACCAGGTCGCCGGTCAGGCTTATTCGGGCCAACAGCGGCCAGCAACCCACCACCCCACAGCTGCACGCGAGCACGGGGGTTTTCTGGTCGCTGGTGAGGCCGGAGGAGCCGTGGAAAAGGGCTGTCGCTGAATGGAACCGGAAGAATTCAGGGATGACGCCGCCGTACGCGTCCCCTGCGGGCTGCATGCCAGCGTGGACTTCGAAGGTGTCGATGAGATCGGTGAGGGGAATGGTGTCGATGCGCGGCAATATCTGGTGGACATCGGTCCGTCCGGGCGGTCCCGGCCGATAGTCGAACGAGATCCTGCTGGTGCCGCTCGAGGCTGCGCGCGCACGACGGCGGGCGCCGGGAGCTCGTCCGGGGTTCACCGGCTGAGGCGCATTACGCCCTTCTCAGTGGAAAGAATCACGGCGTCACCGTATCCCGCCACTCGCCGATCACCCAATGGTGTGGCCTTGACCCTCACGTGGCGTCAGGGGCGACGATGCCTGGCATGACCGACACATTCCCCGCTTTCGGCATCAGCCCGGTTCCCGTGCCGGGCCCCGACACCGTCGCTCCGGACCTCTTTCGTGGCATCTACGGCATGCCGATGTTCGTCACCGTGCCGACCACCGACCTCGATGTCTCGGTCGACTTCTGGTCGCGGGGACTGGGGTTCTTCGATCTGTTCTCGGTGCCCGGGCAGGTGACGCACCTGCGGCGGTGGGCCTTTCAGGATGTCCTGCTCGTGCCGGGGGAACGGCAGGCCGACAGCGCGCTGACGGTCAGCTTCTCCTGTGTGCTCGGCGAGATCCACGCCATCGCCGCGGCGTGTGAATCGCTCGTGCCGGGGTGTACGGCCGGGCCGCGGTCGATGCCGTGGGGTTCGCTGGAACTCGAGGTCCGGACGCCGGAGAACGTGCGGGTGATCATGACGGCGGCCCGCGCCTACGACCCGGACAGCGCCGCGGCCGCGCATCTGCGGTCGATCGGTATCGAGGCGCCGTGACGCGGGTCGGGCACGGCACACTGGGGGCCGTGCCCGAACTCGATCGCCGGACGGTGGGCGCCGCGGCCGCACTGCTCGGCGTCACCGTTCGCACCCTGCACCACTGGGACGCCATCGGCCTGGTCCGCCCGTCCGAGCGCACCCCCGCGGGCTATCGGCTCTACACCGTCGCCGATCTCGCCCGAGGCCAGCGCGTGCTCGTCTACCGCGAGCTCGGCGTGGCACTCGACGAGATCGGCGCGCTGCTCGACGCGTCCACGGACGCGGGCCTGGCCACGCTGCGTGCTCAACGCGCGCGGCTGGGCACCCGGATCGCTCGGCTCCAGCGCATGGCCGCCGCCGTCGACCGGATGATCGAGGCGGGACACTCCGGCATCGCGCTGACCGACGAGGAACAGATCGCCCTGTTCGGCCCACACTGGCAACCCGCCTGGGTCGACCAGGCCCGCGCGCGCTGGGGCGACACCGCCGCGTGGGCCCAGTACGCCGAACGCGCCGAGGGCCGGACGCGCGCGGAATGGGAACGGATCACCGCGGCGACCGAGGCCCTGCACGCCGACCTCACCGCCGCGTTCCGCTCCGGCCTGCACCCCGGCACCCCCGAGGCGAACACCCTGGCCGAACGACACCGCGACTCCTTCACCCCGTACTTCGACTGCACGCACGCCATGCACGTCTGCCTCGCCCGCGGCTACCTCGACGACCCCGGCTACACCGACTTCTACGACGCCCTGGCACCGGGCTTCACCCCGTGGCTCCACGACGTCATCACCGCCAACGCCCTGGCCCACGGCGTCGACCCCGCCACAGCGACCTGGGACTGACGACGGCGCTCGCGGTCAACCGGAAACCCGGGATGTCGCCGGTGCGCCCGTCGGGCACACAGGGTGGTGAGCCCGACGGGCACAGGGCGGTGAATGTGGTCACCCACCCTCACGGCGCACACCCGGCAGCTGACCGGGCCAAGGCCGGAAATTCCCACGCTTCCAGGGCGTTCGGTCGCGGAGGTGATCATCACCGCACACCCCACCCCCGAACCACCCCGCGTGGTGGCGCTCACAGGCGACGCCACCTGGTCAAAGTGCCCGCTGAGCGCTGATAAGCTGTCTGGCGAGTTAGGCATCCTTTAACGGACCGTCCGGTGAGGCGGGGAAGGAGGTCGGCATGGCTGTGCCCGAACGGGCGGCCAGATCCGGCGCAGGCGAAACATCGCAGCGGCACACCCCGGAGTGGGTGGCAGGCGGCCGCGAACTGCTGTCGCCGTCGGATGTGCAGCGCACCATCGCGCGCATCGCGCACCAGATCATCGAGAAGACCGCCCTGGATTCCGGCGACGCCGACGCACCACGGGTGGTTCTCATGGGCATCCCGACCCGCGGCACCACCCTGGCCAACCGGCTCGCCGCCAAGATCGAGGAATTCTCCGGTGTCCGGCCCGCACTCGGGTCCCTCGACATCACCCTCTACCGCGACGACCTGCGCAGCCGTCCGCACCGCCCGCTCGAGCGCACCTCGGTGCCCGACGGCGGCATCGAGAACGCGCTGGTGGTGCTCGTCGACGACGTACTGTTCTCCGGCCGCACCGTCCGCTCGGCTCTCGACGGCCTGCGCGACCTCGGCCGCCCCCGCGCCGTCCAGCTGGCCGTACTCATCGACCGCGGACACCGCGAACTGCCGATCCGCGCCGACTACGTGGGCAAGAACGTGCCCACCTCGCGTGCCGAGGACATCTCGGTGCTGCTGAGCGAACACGACGGCCACGACGGTGTGTACCTGCATCAGGAGGCTCAGTCGTGAAGCATCTGTTGACGGTCGCCGATCTCGATCGCGGCGCCGCCACCGAACTCCTCGACGAGGCCGAGCGCTTCGAACAGGCCCTGCTGGGCCGCGAGGTGAAGAAACTGCCGACCCTGCGCGGCCGCACCGTGATGACGGTGTTCTACGAGAACTCCACCCGCACCCGGGTGTCGTTCGAGGTCGCGGGCAAGTGGATGAGCGCCGACGTGATCAATGTGAGCGCGTCGAGTTCCTCGGTGTCCAAGGGCGAATCGCTGCGCGACACCGCGCTCACCCTGCACGCCGCCGGTGCCGACGCGCTGATCGTGCGGCATCCGGCCTCGGGCGCCGCGCACCAGATCGCGCGCTGGATGGAACAGTGGGCGCGCGAGGAGAACCGCGCCGCGCCCTCGATCATCAACGCCGGTGACGGCACCCACCAGCACCCCACCCAGGCGCTGCTCGACGCGCTGACCCTGCGTCAGCGCCTCGGTGACATCGAGGGCAAGCGGATCGTGCTGGTCGGTGACATCCTGCACAGCCGGGTCGCCCGCTCGAACGTGGTGCTGCTGAACACTCTCGGCGCCGAGGTGGTGCTGGTCGCGCCGCGCACCCTGCTGCCGGTGGGTGTCGACGCGTGGCCGTGCCGGATCGCCACCTCGCTGGACGCGGAACTGCCCGGCGCCGACGCGGTGATGATGCTGCGCGTGCAGGCCGAGCGGATGAACGGCGGCTTCTTCCCGTCGGCGCGCGAATACTCGATCAACTACGGACTGTCCGAGCGCAGGCTGGCCCTGCTCGGTGACGACGCCGTGGTGCTGCACCCCGGTCCGATGCTGCGCGGTATGGAGATCGCCTCGGCGGTCGCCGATTCACCGAAAGCGGCGGTGCTGCAGCAGGTCTCGAACGGAGTGCACATGCGGATGGCCGTGTTGTTCCGGCTGCTCGTGGGCCAGGAGGAAACGGTATGAGTGAGCTGCTGATCAAGAACGTCCGCCCCTACGGTGAGGGCGAGCCGGTCGACGTGCTGGTGCGCGACACCGTGATCGCCGAGATCGGCACCGGCCTCGCGGCCGCCGACGCCGAGGTGATCGAGGGCAACGGCCAGATCCTGCTGCCCGGCTTCGTCGACCTGCACACCCACCTGCGCGAGCCCGGCCGCGAAGACACCGAGACCATCGAAACCGGTTCCGCCGCCGCCGCGCTGGGCGGTTACACCGCGGTGTTCGCGATGGCCAACACCAGCCCGGTCGCCGACTCACACGTGATCACCGATCACGTGTGGCGGCGCGGCCAGGAGGTCGGCCTGGTCGATGTGTTCCCGGTCGGCGCGGTCACCGTCGGGCTCGAGGGCAAGCAGCTCGCCGAGATGGGCACCATGGCCGCCGGTGTCGGCCAGGTGCGGATGTTCTCCGACGACGGCCACTGCGTCTACGACCCGCTGATCATGCGCCGCGCCCTCGAATACGCGAACTCCCTGGGCGTGCTCATCGCCCAGCACGCGGAGGAGCCGCGCCTGACCAAGGGCGCCGTCGCGCACGAGGGCCCCAACGCCGCGCGCCTGGGTCTGGCCGGGTGGCCGCGCGCCGCCGAGGAGTCGATCGTGGCGCGCGACGCGCTGCTGGCCCGCGACGCCGGGGCGCGCGTGCACATCTGCCACGCCTCCACCGCGGGCACCGTCGAACTGGTGAAATGGGCCAAGTCCCAGGGCATCTCGATCACCGCCGAGGTCACCCCGCACCACCTGCTGCTCGACGACTCGCGCCTGGAGACCTACGACGCGGTCAACAAGGTGAACCCGCCGCTGCGTGAGTCCGCCGACGTGGCCGCTCTGCGCCAGGCGCTGGCCGAGGGCGTCATCGACTGTGTCGCCACCGACCACGCCCCGCACGCGGAGCAGGACAAGTGCTGCGAGTTCGCCGCCGCCCGCCCCGGCATGCTCGGTCTGGAGACCGCGCTGTCGATCATCGTGCAGACGATGGTGGCGCCCGGTCTGCTGGACTGGCGCGGGGTCGCCCGGGTGATGAGCGAGAAGCCCGCCGCCATCGTCGGTCTCGACGACCACGGCCGCCCGATCGCCGTCGGTGAACCGGCCAACCTCACCCTGATCGACCCCGACGCCGAGTGGACGGTGCGCGGCGCCGAACTCGCGAGCATCTCGAACAACACCCCGTTCGAGGACATGACGTTCCCGGCCCAGGTGTCAGCCACCGTGCTGCGCGGCCGGGTGACAGCCCGCGAGGGCAAGGCGGTCGGGATCCGAGGAGGCCAGGAACGTGGATAGAGCTCTGTGGGTGGTGGGGTGTCTGGCCCTGTTCCTGCTGTGCCTGTGGCTGATGTACCGGGCGTGGCACAAGAAGGCCGCGCGTCAGCGCGACCGCATCGGCGAACTGCCCGCGGTGCCCGCCGAACTGGGCGCGCAGCTGCTCGAGCCGACCACCGGCCTCTACCTGGGCAGCACCATCGCGCCCAGCTGGCAGGACCGGATCGCGGTCGGTGACCTGGGTTTCCGGGCGACCGCCGAACTGACGCGGTTCGAACGCGGAATCCTGCTCGAACGCGACGGGGCCACGCCGATCTGGATTCCGCAGGAATCCGTGACGGCCGTGCGCACCGAGCGCGGCCACGCGGGCAAGGTGATGACGAACAACGGTGTGCTGGTGATTCGCTGGACACTGCCGAGCGGAACCGAGATCGACACCGGTTTCCGCGGCGACGACAAGACGGTGTACCCGGCATGGACCGCGGATGCGACCAGGGTGACGACGGGAGACGATGAATGACCAAGGCAAAGGCAGCTCTGGTGCTGGAGGACGGCCGCGTGTTCCGCGGTACCGCCTTCGGCGCGGAGGGGCAGACGCTCGGTGAGGCCGTGTTCTGCACGGCGATGACCGGCTACCAGGAAACCCTGACCGACCCCAGCTACGACCGCCAGATCGTGGTGGCCACGGCCCCGCAGATCGGCAACACGGGCTGGAACGACGAGGACGACGAGTCCGACAAGATCTGGGTCGCCGGGTACGCCGTGCGCGACCCCTCGCGCGTGTCCTCCAACTGGCGTGCCAACGGCACCCTGCAGGACCAGCTCGACCGCCAGAACGTGGTCGGCATCGCCGGGATCGACACCCGCGCGGTGGTGCGGCACCTGCGCACCCGCGGGTCGATGAAGGCGGGCATCTTCTCCGGCGCCGCCCTCGCCGCCGACGAGGAACTCCTCGCGCGGGTCACCGGACAGCCCTCCATGCTCGGCGCCGACCTGGCCGAGGAGGTGAGCACCGACGGCCTGTACACGATCGAGCCGGTCGGCGAGCACCGCTTCACCGTGGTCGCGGTCGACCTGGGCATCAAGACCAACACCCCGCGCATGTTCGCCGAGCGCGGCGTGCGCACCCATGTGGTGCCGTCGAACACCTCCCTCGACGACATCCTCGCGCTGAACCCCAACGGCGTGTTCCTCTCGAACGGCCCCGGCGACCCGGCCACCCAGACCGGCGCCATCGCGCTCACCCAGGGAGTCCTCGAGCGCGGGATCCCGCTGTTCGGCATCTGCTTCGGCAACCAGATCCTGGGCCGCGCGCTGGGCCGTAACACCTACAAGATGAAGTTCGGCCACCGCGGCATCAACATCCCGGTCGTCGAAGAGGGCACCGGCCGCATCTCCATCACCGCGCAGAACCACGGCTTCGCCCTGGAAGGCGAGAAGGGCGAGCGGTTCGACACGCCCTTCGGCAAGGCCGAGGTCTCCCACATCTGCGCCAACGACGGCACCGTCGAGGGTGTGCGACTGATCGACGGTCGCGCCTTCTCGGTGCAGTACCACCCCGAGGCCGCCGCAGGCCCGCACGACGCCGCATACCTGTTCGACCGTTTCGCCGGTCTCATGGAAGGAGCCTGATGCCTCGCCGCGAGGATCTGAAGCACATCCTGGTGATCGGCTCTGGCCCGATCGTCATCGGCCAGGCGTGCGAATTCGACTACTCCGGTACCCAGGCGTGCCGGGTGCTGCGGTCCGAGGGACTGCGCGTGTCGCTGGTGAACTCCAACCCGGCGACCATCATGACCGACCCCGAGTTCGCCGACTCCACCTACGTGGAGCCGATCACCCCCGAATTCGTCGAGAAGGTCATCGAGAAGGAGCGTCCCGACGCCATTCTCGCCACCCTCGGCGGGCAGACCGCGCTCAACACCGCGGTCGCGCTGCACGAGCGCGGGGTGCTGGAGAAGTACAACGTCGAGCTGATCGGCGCCGACTTCGAGGCCATCCAGCGCGGTGAGGATCGGCAGAAGTTCAAGGACATCGTCGCCAAAGTCGGCGGCGAGAGCGCCCGCTCCAAGGTCTGTTACACCATGGACGAGGTCCGCGAGACCGTCGCCGACCTCGGCTTCCCGGTCGTCGTGCGCCCCTCGTTCACCATGGGTGGCCTCGGCTCGGGCATGGCCTACAACCACGAGGACCTCGACCGCATCGCCGGTGGCGGCCTGGCCGCCTCGCCGACCGCGAACGTCCTGATCGAGGAGTCCATCCTCGGCTGGAAGGAATTCGAGCTCGAGCTCATGCGCGACGGCCGCGACAACGTGGTCATCGTCTGCTCCATCGAGAACGTCGACCCGATGGGCGTGCACACCGGCGACTCGATGACCGTCGCCCCGGCCATGACCCTCACCGACCGCGAGTACCAGAAGATGCGCGATCTGGGCATCGCCATCCTGCGCGAGGTCGGCGTCGACACCGGCGGCTGCAACATCCAGTTCGCGGTGGACCCGAAGGACGGTCGCCTGATCGTCATCGAGATGAACCCGCGCGTCTCGCGCTCCTCGGCGCTGGCGTCCAAGGCCACCGGCTTCCCGATCGCCAAGATCGCCGCCAAGCTGGCCATCGGCTACACCCTCGACGAGATCGTCAACGACATCACCGGCGAGACCCCGGCCTGCTTCGAGCCGACCCTGGACTACGTCGTGGTCAAGGCCCCGCGCTTCGCCTTCGAGAAGTTCCCCGGCGCCGACGGCACCCTCACCACCACCATGAAGTCGGTGGGCGAGGCCATGTCGATGGGCCGCAACTTCACCGAGGCACTGGGCAAGGTGCTGCGGTCACTCGAGACCAAGGCCACCAGCTTCTGGACCCTCGACGACGGCCAGTGGGCGCCGAAGGATCCCAGCGATCCGGCGTCGGTCCGCGAGGCCATCGAGGCGATCCTGGCCGACCTGCGCGTGCCCACCGAGGGGCGCATCTACCAGGTCGAGCGCGCGCTGCGCTACGGCGCGAGCATCGAGGAGACCGCGCTGGCCTCCGGCGTGGACCCGTGGTTCGTCGCCGAGGTGGCCGGGCTGGTCGAACTGCGCGAGGAGATCCTGGACGCGCCGGTCCTCGACGAGGAACTGCTGCGTCGCGCCAAGCACTACGGCCTGTCCGACCGTCAGCTCGCCGCGCTGCGGCCCGAGCTGGCCGGTGAGTCCGGCGTGCGCGCGCTGCGCCACCGCCTCGGCGTGCGTCCGGTCTACAAGACCGTCGACACCTGCGCCGCCGAGTTCGAGGCCAAGACGCCCTACCACTACAGCGCCTACGAGCTCGATCCCGGCGCCGAGTCCGAGGTCGCGCCGCAGCGCGAGCGCGACAAGGTGATCATCCTGGGCTCGGGCCCCAACCGCATCGGTCAGGGCATCGAGTTCGACTACTCGTGTGTGCATGCCGCGCAGACGCTGTCGGCCGCGGGCTACGAGACCGTCATGGTCAACTGCAACCCCGAGACCGTCTCCACCGACTACGACACCGCCGATCGCCTCTACTTCGAGCCGCTCACCTTCGAGGACGTCCTCGAGGTGTACCACGCCGAAGCCGAGTCGGGCACCGTCGCCGGTGTCATCGTGCAGCTCGGCGGCCAGACCCCGCTGAGCCTGGCGCAGCGGCTCACCGACGCGGGCGTGCCCGTGGTCGGCACCTCCGCGGCCGCCATCGACCTGGCCGAGGACCGCGGCGAGTTCGGTGACGTGCTCGTCGCGGCCGGACTGCCCGCGCCTAAGTACGGCACCGCCACCACGGTCGAGCAGGCCAAGAAGATCGCCGCCGAGATCGGCTACCCGGTGCTGGTGCGCCCGTCCTACGTGCTGGGCGGACGCGGCATGGAGATCGTCTACGACGAGAAGTCCCTCGAGGGCTACATCTCCCGCGCCACCGAACTCAACCCCGAGCACCCGGTGCTGGTCGACCGCTTCCTGGAAGACGCCATCGAGATCGACGTCGACGCCCTGTGCGACGGCGAGGAGGTCTACCTCGGCGGCGTGATGGAACACATCGAGGAAGCCGGTATCCACTCCGGTGACTCCGCCTGCGCGCTGCCCCCGATCACCCTGGGCCGCAGCGATATCGAGGCCGTGCGTCGCTCGACCATCGCGCTGGCCAAGGGCATCGGCGTCAAGGGTCTGCTCAATGTGCAGTACGCGCTCAAGGACGATGTGCTCTACGTCCTCGAGGCCAACCCGCGCGCCAGCCGCACCGTGCCCTTCGTCTCCAAGGCGACCGCGGTGCCGCTGGCCAAGGCGTGCGCGCGCGTCATGCTCGGCGCCACCATCGCCGACCTGCGCAAGGAAGGCATGCTGCCGCCCGAGGGCGACGGCGGCCATGTGCCGCTGGACGCGCCGGTCGCGGTGAAGGAAGCCGTGCTGCCCTTCCACCGGTTCCGTCGCGCCGACGGCTCCGGCGTGGACTCGCTGCTGTCCCCGGAGATGAAGTCCACCGGCGAGGTCATGGGCATCGACGCCGACTTCGGCACCGCCTTCGCCAAGAGCCAGGCCGCCGCCTACGGCTCGCTGCCCACCGAGGGCACCGTGTTCGTCTCGATCGCCAACCGCGACAAGCGCGCCATGGTGTTCCCGATCAAGCGCCTGCACGACCTGGGCTTCCGCATCCTCGCCACCGAGGGCACCGCGGAGACCCTGCGCCGCAACGGCATTCCGTGCGAGCAGGTGCGCAAGCACTCCGACCCGGACACCGTCGACCCCGAGACCGGCACCCCGCTGGCCTCGATCGTCGAGCAGATCCGCGACGGCGAGATCGACATCGTGTTCAACACCCCCTACGGCAACTCGGGCCCGCGCGTGGACGGCTACGAGATCCGCACCGCCGCGGTGGGCGCGAACATCCCGTGCATCACCACCGTGCAGGGCGCGGCGGCGGCGGTGCAGGGCATCGAGGCGAGCATCAACGGCGGTATCGGCGTGCGCTCGCTGCAGGAACTGCACTCGGTGCTGCGTGGCTGATCGGACAGAGGGAGCGGAATCGATGTCGACGTTCGGTCACCGATTGCAGCAGGCCATGGGTCGGTTCGGTCCGCTGTGCGTCGGCATCGACCCGCACCCCGGCCTGCTCCGGGCGTGGGGACTCACCGAGGACGTCGACGGACTGGAGACCTTCGCCGAGATCTGCGTCGAGGCCTTCGACGGTCGCGTCGCCCTGGTCAAGCCGCAGGTCGCGTTCTTCGAGCCCTACGGCTCCGGCGGCATCGCGGTGCTGGAACGCACCATCTCGGTGCTGCGCGCCTCGGGCACCCTGGTGCTGGCCGACGCCAAACGCGGCGACATCGGCTCCACCATGGACGCCTACGCGCAGGCCTGGCTCGGTGACGGTCCGCTGGGTTCGGACGCGGTGACGGTCTCGCCCTACCTCGGTTTCGGGTCGCTCGACCCGGCGCTGAGCCTGGCGCAGGCCAACCATCGGGGCGTGTTCGTCCTCGCGGCGACCTCGAATCCCGAAGGGGCGCAGCTGCAACGGATCACCGCGCCCGACGGTCGCACCATCGCGCAGACCATGGTCGACGCGGCCGCGGCCCGCAACGCCGGACCCGGTTTCGGCTCGGTCGGCGTCGTCGTGGGCGCCACCCTCGCCGAGGCGCCCGACCTGTCCGCGCTCAACGGCCCCATCCTGATGCCCGGCGTGGGCGCCCAGGGCGGGGGAGCGGAGTCGATCCGGGCGATCGTGCCCGAGGCCACCCTGTCCTCGGTGGTGCCCGCGGCTTCCCGCGAGATCCTCGCCGCCGGTCCGTCCGTGTCGGCACTGTGCGACAAGACCGCGCAGCTCCAGGAGGAGTTCGCCTTCCTGCGGGCCTGACATCATCCCGACGAGGCCGGGGGAGCGCGACGCTGCCCCGGCCTCGTCGTCGGTCGGGTACTCAGGCGAGGCAGTAGGCCGCGGTGACGGTGGCGAACAGCGACAGCGCGTCCCCCGAGGCCGCCGAACCGACCACCATCGTGAGTGATCGACCGTCGTCGGACCGGAACGCCGAGGACACGTAACCGAGGAGCTCACCGCCGTGTCCCCACAGCGCGGCGCCGCACGGCGGATCGAAACGTTGCAGACCCAGACCGTAGTGGAACCCCATCCCCATCGGCACCGTCCGCCGCATCTGTTCCAGGGCGGACGGACTGGTCAATCGACCGCCCAGCAGCGCGGCGAAGAAGGCCTCGAGATCGGCGAGCGTGGAGATCATCTCGCCCGCCGCCCAGTCCAGCGAGACGTTCATCTCGGTGACCGCCACCCGGCCTAGGCCATCGACATCTCGTCGGGCGGTGAGCGCGGGCTCCGGCACGCCCGGATCGTCGCCGGGCACGGTGGTCGCGGTCAGTCGCAGGGGCGTGAGGATGCGGTCGCGGATCTCGTCGCCGTAGCGGTGACCCGTGACGTGCTCGATCAGCAGGCCGAGCACGAGGTAGTTGGTGTTCGAGTAGCGGAAGCGTTCGCCCGGTGCGAAGTACGGTTCGTGGCCGACCGCCACGGCGAGCAGCTCGCGCGGTGCGTGCTGATCGAACCGCTCGGCGCCGCGCCACCGGTTCGTCGACAGGCCGGGCTCCTTCATGTAGTCGTAGAGCCCGCTGGTGTGATTCATCAGCTGTCGCACCGTCATGCGATCACCGCCGGGGATGGCGTCGGGCAGCTGCGTCGCGATCGGGGCGTCCAGGGCGATCCGCCCCTCGTCCACCAGCTGCAACACCACCGTGGCGACGAAGGTCTTGGTGATGCTGCCGATCCGGAATCGGCTCAGCGGACCGGGCGCGACCTGCTCGGCGTCGCTGCCGCCGTGATACCAGTCGCGATGACGCTCTCCGTCGGAGATCCGCAGCACGATGTCGGCGTCGGCCCACCGCGCCGACGCCTCCACCACGGTCCCCACCACCCGCCATCGTGCCGTCACGAGGACGGTGGCGGCCACGAGCACGGCAACCAGCAGGGTCCCCGTGACGACCACGGTGCATCGAAACATCCTCTGTCGCATGTGGTCCGACGCTACGAACACCGCACCGCACCCACGAGGACGCGGGCCCTACGCCGGAGGTGCGGAAAACCCCACCTGGACACTGGGGTGGCTCGGCCCCGGCCGGGTGGCTGACGCCACTGATCCTGGACCCTCGCCTTCCTAGCGTCGAAACCATGGATACGACAGGGAATTCGGCCGAACTCACCGGCATCGCCGCCTGGTCGGTCGAGCTGATGGAACGACTCGGCGGCCTCGGCGCTGGCATCGCGATCGCACTGGAGAATCTCTTTCCGCCGCTGCCCAGCGAGGTGATCCTGCCGCTGGCCGGATTCACCGCCAGCCGCGGCCGGTTCAGCCTGGCCGAGGTCCTGCTGTGGACGACGCTCGGCTCGGTCGTCGGCGCGCTGGCGCTCTACGGCGTCGGGGCGGCCCTCGGGCGCGAGCGGCTGCGGCGCATCGTCGACCGGCTGCCGCTGGTGCGGCTGTCCGACCTGGACCGCACCGAGGCCTGGTTCGCTCGCCACGGCGAGAAGGCGGTGTTCTTCGGCCGGATGATCCCGATCTTCCGGAGTCTCATCTCCATCCCGGCCGGGGTCGAACGGATGCCGCTGGGCCGATTCACGCTGCTGACCACGGCGGGCAGCCTGCTGTGGAACACGGTGTTCGTGCTCGCCGGATACTTCCTCGGCGAGAACTGGCACGTCGTCGAGACCTACGCCGGTGTGCTGCAGAAGCTGGTGATCGCGACGGTGCTCGTGGCCGCGACGGTGTTCCTCGTCCGACGGGTTCGGCAACGACGGGCACCGGCGAGTGCCGAGAGATGAGAGCGTCGCCACGAACAGTCGACGCGAGGAACACCGCTGGATGCGAGGTGGCGCCGACGGTGCGCTCGCACGTGCTGGTCCCCTCCCTGCGGAGAGGTCATGATGGCGAGGCGCGCTCCGTGGCCGAAGTGGCTGTGACGCGAGAGGATTGGCTGATGAGACCTTCTCCTGGGCGATCGTCACGCGCCGTCACGGCGATCTCCGGGTATCTGCTCGGCGTGGTCACCGTGCCGCTGGATCTGCTCAGTGTGCTCGCCGCGCCGGTGGCGACGGGCCTGACCGAGCGGGTCGCCGGGATCGAGAAGTGGCGGCTGACCCGCCTGCTCGGTGTGCGCGACACCGGCACGCCGAATGGGCCGCGCGCCGCAGGCTACCTGGCCGTTCGCGCGCTGCTCGGGGTGCTCGCCGCGCTGGTGCTCGCCCTGTCCGGGCTGGGTGTCGTCGTCGCCGTCGCCCTGGTCTATGGGGCAACGACCGGCGAGGCGGTGCCGATCGTCGACGCCACCGAACCGGGCCAGGTCTCCTGGGCCACCGTCGCGGTACTGGCGTTGCCCGGCGCGGTGCTGTGCTTCCTCGCCGTGCACGGTCTCCTCGGCGTGGTGCGCGCCGAGGCGTGGTGGCTGCGGCGAAGCCTGCGGCCGGGCCAGGAGGAACTGGCCCAGCGGGTCGCCCAGCTCACCACCACCCGCGCCGAGGTGGTCGAGGTGATCGACGACGAACGCCGTCGCATCGAACGCGACCTGCACGACGGCGTGCAGCAGCGGGTCGTGGCGCTGTCGATCCTGCTCGGGCGCGTCGACCGGGAAGCCGACGCCGAGGTGCGCACCGATCTGCACCGCCGCGCGCTCGCCGAGACCGGACACATCCTCGACGAACTGCGCGAGGTCTCCTGGCGCATCTATCCGGCCATGCTCGCCCGTGACGGCCTGCACGCCGCGCTCGAAGCGCTCGCCGACCGGACGCCGGTGCCGACCGGGCTCGACTACGGCCTCACCGAACGCGCGCCGCGCCCGGTCGAATCGGCCTGCTACTTCACCGCCAGCGAGGCCATCACCAACGCCATCAAGCACTCCGGCGCCACCACCATCGCGGTCGAGGTGGCCCGCGCCGGGACCCTGGTGCGGCTGCGGGTCCGTGACGACGGACGCGGCGGCGCCGACCCGGCCGGACACGGGCTGGCGGGCATCGCCACCCGGGTCACCGCGCTGGACGGCACGATGGTGGTGGACAGTCCGCCGGGCGGTCCGACCATCATCACCGTGGAGGTGCCGTGCGGATAACCCTGGCCGAGGACTCGGCGCTGCTGCGCGAGAGCCTGGCCCAGTTGCTCACCGCCGAGGGCCACGAGATCCTCGACTCGGTCGGCACCGCCACCGAACTGCTCGCCGCGGTGCGCGTGCGCCCGCCCGATCTGGTGATCGCCGATGTCCGGATGCCGCCCGATCACGTCGACGAGGGGATCAGGGCCGCGCTCGAGATCCGGCGCGAGCTGCCCGGCGTGGCGGTGCTGGTGCTCTCGCAGTACGTCGAGCGCAGGCACGCGGCGGAATTCCTGACCGGCACCGGCGGAATCGGCTATCTGCTCAAGGACCGGGTGGGCGCGATCGGGGCCTTCCTCGACGCGGTGGAGCGCGTGGGCACCGGCGGCACCGCCTTCGATCCGGAGGTGGTGCGCCAGCTCCTGCTGCGCAATCGCGCCGATTCCCCGCTGCACCGCCTCACCGAGCGCGAACGCGAGGTGCTCGAACTCATGGCGCAGGGATTGAGCAATGCCGCCATCGGCGCGCAGCTCTACATCAGCCGCAGTGCGGTGGAGAAGCACATCAACGCGATCTTCACCAAGCTGGACCTCCCGAGCGACGAATCCGCCAATCGGCGCGTGCTCGCGATCCTGCACCACCTGCGCGCCGAGGCCTGATCGCGCTCAGCTCGCCGTCACCGCGCGGGCGCGCCACCAGCCCAGCGCACCCGCGCCGAGCGGGATCAGCAGCGTGACGAAGCCCGAGACCGGCTCGAACACGAGCCCGAACACCGTGACCGCCGCGAGGGCGATCAGCACCGGCCCCGGCACCACCCCGCGCACGCGCTCGAGCTCGATCATGGCCAGGCCCAACCCGATGCCGAGTACGCCGAACGCGGTGAACCAGAACGACAGCTCGGTGTCCTGATCGCTGACGGCCAGCAGGACCACACCCATGATCGTGTGCACGGTGGCGATGAAGGTCAGCGCGGTTCCGGCGACGGGGAATCTTGTTTTTGAATTCATATTCATAAACTCTGTCACTAGGCTGGCCGGGTGGCAAGACCCCGCCTCTTCACCGACGATCAGGTCCTCGACGCCGCCCGTGATCTGCTGGCCGACCCGGCGATCACCCGCCCGGCCATCGCCGCCATCGGCGCGGCCGCCGGGGTGCACGCCGGGTCGATCTATGTGCGCTTCGCCTCCCGCGACGAACTGCTGGCCCGGCTGTGGCTGCGCTCCATCCGCCGCTTCCACGAGGGATTCGTCACGGCCCTGCGCGGCCCGTCGCCCCTGCTGAGCGCGGCCGCCTTCCTGCCCCGCTACTGCCGCGAACACCCCACCGAGGCCAGGGCGATGAAGATGTTCCGACACGAGGAACTCCTCGATGTCGGCCCGGAGGCCCTGCGCGCCGAGCTCGCGCACGTCAACGACGACATGTACGCCGCCCTGCGTGCCGCTGTGGCGGCCGAATTCGGCGTCGCGGACGCGCGGACGCTGGCCGTCGCCGAAGCCGCGGTGAAGGCGATTCCGTACGGCCTGGTCCGCGACTACATCGCCCGCGCCACCCCGATTCCGACCTGGATCGACGAGGTCACCGTCACGGCCTCGGGCGCGGTTCTGGACCGCTTTCGTTCCCGATCGTGACGACACGCGGTACGAAACCGCGCGACACGCCGAGATTTTCGGGAAACCCCCTGGTCGCGCGGTGCCGAGTTTGCCGGGGTGTCGACGGCCGGGGTCGCTACCCGGTGGCTAACATCGCCCAATTCGGTATCACCGCAGGTGAGGGCTGGTTTTACCGTTCGGTCGGTAGGATCGGGGCAGCGGAATCCGGTGTCACCGCATCTGGTCCGCGCGTGCCATACGGCATCCGTATTCCTGCCCTGACCTGGGGGTCGGGTTCGCAATCGGCGCGCGCCGTGGGTACGGTCGCACAGACCGTTCGGGTAACCGGCGGTAGATCTAGCAATGAACGATGAGACGGAGGAACCCGTGGCCCTTCCCCAGCTGACTGACGAGCAGCGCGCCGCTGCTCTGGAGAAGGCGGCTGCCGCTCGCCGCGCTCGGGCAGAGCTCAAGGAGCGCCTGAAGCGAGGCGGCACCAACCTGAAGCAGGTCCTCACCGATGCCGAGTCCGACGAGATTCTCGGCAAGATGAAGGTGTCGGCGCTGCTCGAGGCCCTGCCGAAGGTGGGCAAGGTCAAGGCCGCCGAGATCATGACCGAGCTGGAGATCGCCCCCACCCGGCGGCTCCGTGGCCTGGGCGACCGTCAGCGCAAGGCGCTGCTGGCTCGCTTCGACTTCGACTCCTGATCCAGGTGGTCGAACACACGCGGAAGGGTCGACTGGTCGTACTGGTCGGCCCCTCGGCCGTGGGTAAGTCCACGGTCGTGCGGTGCGTGCGGGAACGCCTGCCCGAACTGGTCTTCAGTGTGTCCGCGACGACCCGGGCCCCCCGGCCCGGGGAAGTCGACGGCCGCGACTACCGCTTCGTGTCCCGAGCCGAGTTCGACGCCATGATCGAGGCGGACGAACTGCTCGAATGGGCAGACATCCACGGGGGGTTGCAGCGTTCGGGCACCCCCGCGGCCCCGGTGCGGGAAGCGCTGGCGGCCGGACATCACGTCCTGCTCGAGGTCGATCTCGAGGGCGCCCGGTCGGTGCGGCGGGCGATGCCCGAGGCGCTGCTGGTGTTCCTGGCCCCGCCGAGCTGGGACGAACTGGTCGCGCGGCTGCGCTCGCGCGGCACCGAGACTCCCGAGGTGATCGAGCGCAGGCTCGAGACCGCCCGGGTCGAATTGGCGGCCTGTGACGAGTTCGACACGGTGATCGTGAACGCCGAGGTGACGACGGCCTGCGAGCAGTTGGTATCGTTATTCGTTAGCACAAATTCGAGTTCTTGACCCACTAACCACCCAGGAGCCTCCCCTAGTGAGCACGGACATCACCGCAGCGCCCGCGTACGACACCCCGATCGGCCTCACCAACCCGCCGATCGACGAACTGCTCGAGCGCACCTCGTCCAAGTACGCCCTGGTGATCTACGCGGCCAAGCGCGCGCGTCAGATCAACGACTACTACAACCAGCTCGGCGACGGCATCCTCGAGTACGTCGGCCCGCTGGTCGAGCCCGGCCTGCAGGAGAAGCCGCTGTCGGTCGCCATGCGCGAAATCCACTCCGACCTGCTCGAGCACACCGAGGGCGAGTGACAATCTCTTTTCCGGAGGCGTAGAGACCATGCGGATCGTCGTCGGGGTCGGCGGGGGCATCGCCGCCTACAAGGCGTGTGCCCTCGTTCGCCGGTTCACCGAGACCGGCCATCAGGTGCGGGTCATCCCCACCGAGTCGGCCCTGCAGTTCGTCGGTAAGGCGACCTTCGAGGCACTGTCCGGCCAGCCGGTGCACACCGGCGTGTTCGCCGACGTGCCCGAGGTGCCGCATGTCCGGATCGGCCAGGAGGCCGACCTCGTCGTCATCGCCCCCGCCACCGCGGATCTGATGGCCCGCGCCGCCCAGGGCCGCGCCGACGATCTGCTCACCGCCACCCTGCTGACGGCCCGATGTCCGGTGCTGTTCGCGCCCGCGATGCACACCGAGATGTGGGAGCATCCGGCGACGGTGGCCAATGTCGCGACTCTTCGCGCGCACGGCGCCAATGTCATGGAACCCGCGTCGGGCCGCCTCACCGGCACCGATACGGGTCCGGGACGGCTGCCCGAGCCGGAAGAGATCTTCGGACTGGCGTCGCTGCTGCTCGAACGCGCCGACGCGCTGCCCCGCGACCTGACCGGCCGCCGGGTGGTGATCACCGCCGGGGGCACGAGGGAACCCCTCGACCCGGTGCGCTTCCTCGGCAACCGCAGCTCCGGTAAGCAGGGCTACGCGCTGGCCAGGGTGGCCGCCCAGCGCGGCGCCCAGGTGACGCTGATCGCGGGCAACACCATCGAGCTCGCGCCGCCCGCCGCGGTCGATCTGGTCCACATCACCACCGCCGACCAGCTGAAGATCGCGGTCGACAAGCACGCGCTCGGCGCCGACGCGGTCATCATGGCCGCCGCCGTCGCCGATTTCCGGCCCACCCACGTCGCCGCCGCCAAGATCAAGAAGGGCGCCGACGAACCCGACGTGATCCCGCTGACCAAGAACGAGGACATCCTCGCCGGACTGGTCGACGCGCGCACCGAGGGCAAGCTGGCCGGGACCGCGATCGTCGGTTTCGCCGCCGAGACCGGCGACGACAACGGTGACGTGCTCACCCACGCGCGCGCCAAGCTCGCCCGCAAGGGGTGCGATCTGCTCGTGGTCAACGCGGTCGGCGAGGGCAAGGCGTTCGAGGTCGACACCAACGACGGCTGGCTGCTCGGCGCCGACGGCACCGAACAGGCCCTCGATCACGGATCGAAGGCGCTGCTGGCCAGCCGGGTGCTCGACGCGCTCGTGCCGCTGTTGCGCTGACCGGGCGTATTCACCGATTTCCTACGAAAACCGTTGCGCGCCAACGAAGGTCGCGCAGTGTACCGCCGAGGTGGTCGATCGCGGCGTGGCTTGGTACTAACTGGCCACCGCGGCGGTGGTTTGCCATAGTCTTGAAGAGAACGAAGTAACCCGTTGAGGGAGAGGGAATAACTGTGCGTACGACAGGCAGTCGGCTATTCACCAGTGAGTCCGTGACCGAGGGCCATCCGGACAAGATCTGTGACGCGATCAGCGATTCCATCCTCGATGCGTTGCTCACCGAGGATCCGGGCAGCCGCGTCGCGGTGGAAACCCTGGTCACGACCGGTCAGGTCCACGTCGCGGGCGAGGTCACCACCTCCGCCTACGCCGACATCCCGCGGATCGTCCGCGAGAAGGTCCTCGAGATCGGATACGACTCCTCCGCAAAGGGTTTCGACGGTAACTCCTGCGGTGTCAACATCGCGATCGGCGCCCAGTCGCCCGATATCGCCCAGGGCGTCGACACCTCGCACGAGGCGCGCGTCGGCGGTTCCGACGACGCCATCGAGCGTCAGGGCGCCGGTGACCAGGGCCTGATGTTCGGCTACGCCACCACCGACACCCCCGAGCTGATGCCGCTGCCGATCGCCCTGGCGCACCGGCTCTCGCGCAAGCTCACCGAGGTCCGCAAGTCCGGCGTGCTGCCCTACCTGCGGCCCGACGGCAAGACCCAGGTCACCATCGAATACGACGGTGACCGCCCGGTCCGCCTGGACACGGTCGTCATCTCCACCCAGCACGCGGCCGATATCGACCTGGACAACCTGCTGGCCCCCGACATCCGCGAGAAGGTCGTCGACGCCGTCCTCGGCGATCTGGAGCTGCCCAGCCTGGACACCTCCGACATCCGCCTGCTGGTGAACCCCACCGGCAAGTTCGTGCTCGGTGGCCCGATGGGTGACGCGGGTCTGACCGGCCGCAAGATCATCGTCGACACCTACGGCGGCATGGCCCGCCACGGTGGCGGCGCGTTCTCCGGCAAGGACCCGTCGAAGGTGGACCGCTCGGCCGCCTACGCCATGCGCTGGGTCGCCAAGAACGTCGTGGCCGCCGGGCTGGCGGAGCGCGTCGAGGTGCAGGTCGCCTACGCCATCGGCAAGGCGGCCCCGGTCGGCCTGTTCGTCGAGACCTTCGGCACCGAGAAGGTCGACCCGGCCCGCATCTCCACCGCGATCTCCGAGGTCTTCGACCTGCGTCCGGGCGCGATCATCCGCGACCTGGACCTGCTGCGCCCGATCTACGCGCCGACCGCGGCCTACGGTCACTTCGGTCGCACCGATGTGGACCTGCCCTGGGAGCACACGGACCGCGCCGACAAGCTGCGCGCGGCCGTCGGCCTGTAGTACCCACCGCCCGCGTGGCAGCGGACGAGCCGACGACAGCAGCGGGACACCCGATCGCTCGGGTGCTCCCGCTGCTGTCGCCCGCGCACCTGGATCGCGATTTCGACTATCTGGTGCCACCCGACCTCGACGAGATCGCCCAGCCGGGCGTGCGGGTGCGCGTGCGTTTCGCGGGCCGCCTGGTCGACGGCTATCTGCTGGCCCGGCTCCCACGCACCGACCACACCGGCAAGATGATGCCCCTCGAGCGCATCGTCTCCGCCGAGCGCGTCCTCACCCCGGAAGTCCTGCGCCTGGCCACCACGGTCGCCGCCCGCTACGCGGGCACCCGCGCCGACGTCCTCCGTCTGGCCATCCCGCCCCGGCACGCGAGTACCGAGAACGGTGGGGCGAAGAAGAAGGCGGCCCCGAAGAAGGCCACCGAGCATCACGTGACGCCACCGTCCGGGGCTGAATCCCTCAGCGACACCGCGCGATCCGAGGCCGATTCCGGCGTTGAGCGCGAATCGTCGGGCGAGGTCCGCGGGAACCCCGCCGCGACGTCGCCGACCGGTCCGATTCCGGACAGCAATTCCGTCGCGGCGCCAGCGACGTCGACGGCTGGTCGGCCCGCCGACCCGATCACGGGCAGCGATTCCAGCGAGGTCTACGCGACGTCGACGACCGGTCAGCCCACCGATCCGATTTCGGACAGCGACTCCGGCGAGGCTCAGTCATCGCCGATGCCCTCATCGTCGGCGGCCACGGATCGCGCTGTGCCCGAGCATGTTTCCTCGGATGCGCCGAGCATCGACACCACCGCCTGGTCGCGCTACCTCCACGGCGGCGCTTTCGTCGCCGCGCTGGCCGAGGGGCGGGGTCCGCGCGCGGCGTGGCAGGCGCTGCCGGGGGAGGACTGGGCGGCGCGGCTGGCCGAGCTGGCGGCGACCGTGGTGGCGGCCGGGCGCAGCGCGGTGCTGATGGTGCCGGATCAGCGGGACCTGGACCGGCTGCTGGCGGAATGCGTTCGGCTGGTGGGGGATTCGGCGGTCGGGCTGTCGGCGGGGCTGGGACCGGCGGCCCGGTACCGGCGCTGGCTGGCGGTGCTGCGGGGGCAGGCGCGCATCGTCGTCGGAACGCGCGCGGCGGTGTTCGCCCCGGCGCGGGACCTCGGCCTGATCGCGCTGTGGGACGACGGCGACGACACCTATGCCGAACCGCGCTCGCCGTATCCGCACGCGCGCGAAGTCGCCATGCTGCGTGCCCACGAGACCGGCGCCGCCTTCGTCGCGGCCGGATTCGCCCGCACCGCCGAGATCCAGGCCGTGGTCGAATCCGGCTGGGCCCACGATCTGCTCGCCGAACGACAGGTCCTGCGGGATGTGATGCCCCGGATCAGTGCCCCGGGCGACACCGACTTCGCCCTGGAACGCGACGCCCTGGCCCGCGCCGTGCGCATGCCCGGTGTCGCGTTCGCGGCCGCCCGCTCCGCGCTCAAGGAGAACGCCGCGGTGCTGGTCCAGGTGCCGCGACGCGGGTACGTGCCGTCGCTGGCCTGCGCCAAGTGCCGTACCCCCGCCCGCTGCCGCCACTGCAACGGGCCGCTGGCGCTGCCGCAGTCGGGCAACGGGGAGGCCGCCAGCCCGCAGTGCCGGTGGTGCGGGATCACCGAGGCCGCTTACCGCTGCCAAGCGTGCGGGGCCAGGGCGCTGCGGGCGATGGTGATCGGGGCGGCCCGCACCGCCGAGGAACTCGGTCGCGCCTTCCCCGGCGTCCCCATCCGCGGCTCCGGCGGTGGGGAGGTGCTCGACACCGTCGAGCCGGGCGCCCAGGTGGTCGTGGCCACGGTCGGCGCCGAACCGTTGGTGCCGGGCGGCTACGGTGTCGCGTTGCTGCTCGACGGCTGGGCCCTGCTCGGTCGCGCCGATCTGCGCGCCACCGAGGACACCCTGCGTCGCTGGATGGGCGCCGCCGCCCTGGTCCGCCCGCGCGGCCAGGTCATCGTGATGGCCGACCCCGGCCTGCCCACCGTGCAGGCCCTGGTGCGCTGGGACCCGGTCCATCACGCCGCCGCCGAGCTCGAGGCCCGCGCCGAGGTCGGCTTCCCGCCTGCCGTCCGGCTGGCCGCCGTCGACGGCACCACCGCCTCGATCGCCGAATTGCTCGATGCCGCAGCGCTTCCCGACGGCACCGAGGTCCTGGGCCCGGTGCCCTTGCCGCCCACGGCGCGCAAGCCGTTCTCCGGCGGCGACAGCCCCGCCGAGGTCGAACGCATGCTGCTGCGCGTCGGCCGCACCGCGGGCGCCCCCTTGGCCCGCGCCCTCACCGCCGCCCAGGCCGTGCGCAGCTCACACCGCTCCGACGCGCCCCTGCGGGTGCAGATCGACCCGGTCGACATCGGCTGAGCGTCCCCGCCCCGCCGTCCACCGCCTGGAACTGAAACGTGTTCTACGATGGCCCGGAGTGGACGGAGAGATCGCGATGGAGTTCTTCACCTGGCGTGACGGCGCCTACGTGCCCAGCGAGCTGGCCATCAGCCGCTGGTCACCGAATCAACTCAACGGCGTCGCGGTGAGCGGTCTGCTCGCGCGCGAAGCCGAGACGCGAAGTCCCGGGGCGGGTTTCGTCCCGGCCCGGTTCACCGTCGACCTGTTCCGTCCGGTCCGCAACGAACCCATCACCCTCGACAGCGCCGTGGTGCGGGCGGGCAACCGGATCACCGTCGCCGATTCCTGGCTCCAGCAGAACGGCGAGACGATGGCCAGGGCGACCGTGGTCTTCCTGGCTGCCACCGAGGCGCCACCCGGCGAGGTCTGGCAACCGGCCGCCCAGGTACCGGTGCCCGCGCGGCGCCTGGACTCGCCCGAGGGCGAACCGCCGCTGCTGAAGTGCGGCGAGGACGACTGGATCACCGAGTTCACCTTCGCCCCGAACGCCGACCGCAAGGTGACCTGGCACAACCTGCCCGCCCTGGTAGCGGGTGAACCGTTCACCCCGTTCCAGCGGGCCGCCGCCACCGGTGACGTCACCAACCTCGTCTGCCACTGGGGAACGCGCGGCGTCGGTTACATCAACGCCGATATGACCCTCACCCTCGCCCGCCTGCCCATCGGCCAGGAACTCGGCCTGCAAGCCCTCGATCATGTGGCCGCCGACGGCGTCGCGGTCAGCACCGCCACCCTCTACGACCGCACCGGCCGCCTCGGCACCTGCGTCATCACCGCCGTCGCCAACGCGGGCCGTCAGATCCGCGTCACCGCACCGAACCGGGTGGCGGCGACCGCCGACTAGATATCTGTCCGACAGAACTCGCCCTTGCTATAGATGCATTGCCGATATATCGTTGATAGTGTCAAGAACAACGGCAATGCCTGAGGAGGCAGTTATGCGTCACCAAGAACAGCGAGAATTCGGACACTTCGGTCGCGGTCGTGGACCCGGCCACCCGGAATTCGGTCCCGACCGGCGGGAGTTCCGCCGCGGTGGACGGCACGGCCACGGACCCGAGTTCGGGCCGGGCTTCGGTCCCGGGTTCGGCCCGGGTTTCGGGCCGGGCTTCGGTCGCGGCCGGGGTCGCGGCGGACGGGGCAGGCGCGGTGACGTGCGCGCCGCCGTCCTGCTCCTGCTCGAAGACCGGCCCATGCACGGCTACGAGCTCATCCAGCAGATCCGCGAGCGCAGCGACGACATCTGGCGTCCCAGCCCCGGCTCGATCTACCCCGCGTTGGCCCAGCTCGAGGACGAGGGCCTGGTGCTCATCGAGAAGGTGGCCGGTCGCAAGACCGCCCAGCTCACCGAGGAGGGCAAGTCCTATGTCGAGGCGCAGCGCGCCGAACTCGGCGATCCGTGGGCCGAGGTCAAACAGGATGTCGGCGCCCAGGCGCTGGACCTGCGCGGCCTGGTCGGACAGGTGATGGGCGCGGTCGGGCAGGTCGCCCAGGTCGGCACGGCCGAGCAGGCGGCCAAGGCTGCCGAGGTGCTCACCGAGACCCGTCGGGCCCTCTACCGCATCCTCGCCGAGGACGATGTGACCCCCGGCGACGCCGCAACCCCCGAGAAGTGAGGGCGCGGTGAACCCCCTGGTCGAGGTGCGCTTTCGGTCCCGAAGGAGTAAATCTTTGGGATATGGAACAGCCGCGAGGTGTGTGGGGTTGGGGAGCATCACAGACGCGCAGGGCGGTGTCGGTCACGGCACTGGCCTGTACGGCGGCGATCGGTGTCGTGTTCGCGCCGATCGCCGCCGGTGAACCCGCGGGCTACCGGCCCGCGATCGTGCCGAGCGAGCCCGGTCCGCCCCAGTCGGATCACCTGGCCGCCGCACGCTATCTCGACACCCATCCGAACGCGGTTCCGGTGGGCGTCAACGACTTCGGCTGCGTTCCCGGCGCCGCACACCCCCGGCCGATCGTGCTGGTCCACGGTACCGACTCCAGCGCGTACTCCGATTGGGCGGGTATCGGTCCGCAACTCGTGTCGGCCGGGTACTGCGTCTTCGCGCTGAACTACGGCGGGGCGCCCGGCGCGGACACCTACGGCACCGAGGACATGCGGATCAGCTTCGCCCAGCTCGCCGACTTCGTCGACGATGTCCTCGCCGCCACCGGCGCGGCGAAGGTGGACCTGGTCGGTTTCTCCCAGGGCGCGACCGTCAGTCGGTACTACATCAACAAACTCGGCGGCGCGCCGAAGGTCGGCACCTGGGTCGGGCTGGCCTCGCCCAGCTACGGCGGCGTGATGTACGGCCTGGTCCCGGTGGGTCAGGCGGTGCCGGGGATGATGGACGTCTACGCGAAGGTCACCTCGACCGCGGCCGTCCAGCAGGCCCAGGGCGAACCGCTGATGGTGGAACTCAACGCGGGTGGCGACACGGTGCCCGGGGTCCGCTACGTCACCGTCGGCAGCCGGGTCGACGAGATGATCCAGCCGTTCGACAACATCGCCCTGCACGGCCCCGGCGCGGAGAACCTTGTGCTGCAGGACCTGTGCGCCGACGATCTGACCGGCCACTTCCACATGGTCTACGACCCGTTCGTGCAGCAGTTGCTCCAGCGCGTGCTCGATCCCGCCCGCGCGCCCGCGCCGGTGTGCTCGGCGGTGCCGCTGGGCACCGGGATTCCGCAGGTCATCATCGCCGGGAACTCCTGAGGGCCGCGTCGGACCCGGCGGGCGGGAGCGCGTCGGGGCGCTCCGTAGAATGGGACGACCGCACATCGTCGAGCCGGGAGCCGCCGTGACCATTCAGCCCGTTCGCCTCTTCGGCGATCCGATTCTGCGTTCGCGTGCCGACGCGGTCTCCGAGTTCGGCGCGGAACTCGCGCAGTTGATCGCCGATCTCACCGAGACCATGCACGACGACGGCGGGGTCGGGATGGCCGCGCCGCAGATCGGGGTCGGGCTGCGGGTGTTCGTCTACGACACCGGCGATGCCGCCGGGCACGTGGTGAATCCGGAATGGTCGGCGATCGGTACCGAGGAACAGGTCGGTCCCGAGGGCTGCCTGTCGATCCCCGGCGTGCGTTATGACGTGACCCGTGCCCAGCGCGTGCGGGTCACCGGCGTCGACAGTGGCGGTGCGCCGGTCGAATTCGAGGCCGAGGGCCTGCTCGCGCGGTGCGTGCAGCACGAGACCGACCACCTCGACGGCGTGCTGTTCGTGAGCAAGCTCGAACCCGACGACCGTAAGGCCGCCATGCGGACCATCCGCGAATCCGACTGGTTCCGCGCCGGGGTGACCGTGCGCGAGTCCAGCGGTGTCGGCGGTGGCCGCTGATGCGCGTCGTCTTCGCCGGAACACCCGAACCGGCCGTGCCGTCCCTGCGCGCGCTGCTCGCCAGCCCGCGCCACGAGGTCGTCGCCGTGGTGACCAGGCCCGACGCGGTCGCGGGCCGGGGCCGCAAGGTCATGCGCTCACCGGTGGGTCAGCTCGCCGACGAGCACGGCATCCCCGTGCTCACCCCCGCCAAGCCGAGCGACCCCGAATTCATCGCCGCGCTCACCGCATTGGCGCCGGACTGCTGTCCCGTCGTCGCCTACGGCGCGTTGCTGCCCCAGCGGGTGCTCGATATCCCCACGCACGGCTGGATCAACCTGCACTTCTCGCTGCTGCCCGCCTGGCGCGGCGCCGCGCCGGTGCAGGCCGCCATCACCGCCGGTGACGAGATCACCGGCGCGTCGACGTTTCTCATCGAGGCCGGGCTCGACACCGGGCCGGTCTACGGCGTGATGACCGAGCAGGTGGGCCACACCGACACCGCCGGAGAACTGCTCGGTCGCCTGGCCGAGGCGGGCGCGGTCCTGCTGGAGAAGACCCTCGACGGTGTGGAAGACGGGACGCTGCAAGCGATTCCGCAGTCCACCGAGGGCGTGTCCTACGCACCGAAGGTCACCGTGGAGGCGGGCCGGATCGGCTTCGAGGAGCCCGCGCTCTCGCTGCACCGCCGCATCCGCGCCGTCACCCCGGCGCCCGGTGCCTGGACCGAGGTGAACGGGCTGCGCCTCAAACTCGGCCCGGTGGAACTGGTGGAGGAGACCTTGCCCGAACGCGTCATCGAGGTGCGCAAGTCCGGCGTCTTCGTCGGCACCTCGACCACGGCGGTCCGCCTCGGCCAGGTCCAACCACCCGGCAAGAAGATGATGAACGCCCTGGACTGGGCCCGCGGCGCCCGCCTCGCCGAGGGCACGGTGATCGGATGAGCGCCTCCGACCGCCGCCGTCGCCGCGAAGCCGATCAGCGCGGCGACACCACCCCCCGTGACGACCGCAGAGTCACCGGCAAGAACGTCGACGGCGGCTGGGCCGCCCGCGCCGCCAAGGGCCGCGACACCAAGAACCCCACCACCGGCCGCGACGACCGCGGCACCCCACCTCGTTCCGGCCGATCGGACGACCGCCGACCGACCGGCGACCGCGCACCCACGCGCGAGTGGCGCCGTGACGAGAACCGAGGCTCCGCACGCCGCGATGACGACCGGCGCCGCGATGACGACCGGCGTGGACCTCGTGGTCCCGAGCGGTCCGCTGGGTTGCGTCCGGCGGACGATCGAGATTCCTCGCGGGATCGACGTCGTGACGACGACCAGGGTCCGTCGCGCCGTAGTCCTGACGACCGATACGACGGTGGCGATCGTCGCGGTGATCGCGGTACGGCGGCCGGACATCGGTCGGACCGCATTGCGCGCGAAGGGGATTCGCGTCGCGGTGCGACGTCCGACCGCGGGCCGGGCGCGGGGCGTGGACGCGCGGACGGTGGTGGTCGCGCCGACGCCAGGTCCGGCGGTACGCGCGGGGACGCCAGGTCCGGCGGTGCTCGCGGTGGTGCTGGGTCCGGTGGGGGACGGCGTGGCGACGAGGTGCGCGGTGGCGCCGGACAGCGGGGGCGCGGTGACCGGATCGACCCGAGTGTGCCCAGTCCGCGCAAGCGTCGCGAGAGCGGGGATCCGGCGCGCGAGGTCGCGTTGGATGTGCTGCGGGCGGTGCGGGAGCGTGACGCCTACGCGAACCTGGTCCTGCCGAAGTTGTTGCGGGAGCGCAAGATCAGTGGTCGGGACGCGGCGTTCGCGACCGAGCTCACCTATGGCGCGTGCCGGTCGCAGGGGCAGCTCGATGCCGTGATCGCGGCGTGCGCGGGCAGGCCGGTGGCCGAGATCGACGGGCCGATCCTGGACATCCTGCGGCTCGGCGTCTACCAGCTGCTGCGCACCCGCACCGGCGCGCACGCGGCCGTCGACACCTCCGTCGACCTGGCCAGGGCCGAATTCGGCCAGGGCCGTGCGGGTTTCGTGAACGCCGTGCTGCGGCGGGCGGGGGAGCGCACGGTCGAGGAGTGGGTGGCCGAGCTGGCCCCCACCGACCCGGTCGGCAAGCTCGCCTTCGAATACGCGCACCCGGTCTGGATCGCCCAGTCCTTCGCCGACGCGCTCGGTGCGCGGGCGGGCGAACTCGGTGACCTGCTCGCCGCCGATGACGAGCGCCCGGTGGTGCACCTGGTCGCCCGGCCCGGTGAGATCACCGCCGAGGAACTGGCCCTGGTCACCGGTGGTGACGAGGGCCGCCTGTCGCCGTACGCGGTCCACCTCGACGGGGGCGACCCCGGACAGCTGGAACCGGTGCGCGAGGGCATCGCCGCCGTGCAGGACGAAGGCAGCCAGCTGGTCGCCCTCGCCCTCACCCGCGCGCCGCTGAGCGGCCCCGACCAGGGCCGCTGGCTCGATCTGTGCGCCGGTCCCGGTGGCAAGGCGGCCCTGCTGGGCGCGCTCGCCGCCATCGACCTGTTCACCGTCGACGCCGTCGAACCGGCCGAACACCGCGCCGACCTGGTGCGCAAGTCCACCCGGGGCCTGCCGGTCACCGTGCACGTCGCCGACGGACGCGACAGCGGCCTGACCCCCGGCTACGACCGCATCCTGGTCGACGCCCCGTGCACCGGCCTGGGCGCGCTGCGTCGCCGTCCCGAGGCCCGCTGGCGCCGCACCCCCGCCGATGTGCCGGAACTGGTCACCCTGCAGCGCGAACTCCTCACCGCCGCCTGGGATCTGCTGCGCCCCGGCGGGGTCGTGGTCTACTCGACCTGTTCCCCGCACCTGGCCGAAACCGTCGGCGTCGTCGGCGACTTCGCCCGCCGCTGCGGCGCCGAACACCTCGACACCCGCGAGTACCTGCCCGGCGTCACCGACCTGGGTGACGGTCCGTCGGCCCAGCTCTGGCCACACCGCCACGGCACCGATGCCATGTTCCTCGCGGCCCTGCGCAAACCGGCCGAATAACGCCCCCGCCGCCGGGCACACCGTACGACGATCGGGCCTCGCCCGCGGCTCGGCCGGTGTGCCCGCGCGGCAGGTGACATTCGTCCAAGCCGCCACCCCGTCCCCGGCGCAGAATCGAGGCATGGCGATGACATGGGAAGACGTGGTGGCGGTGGCGACCGCCCTGCCGGAGGTCGAAGAAGGCACCTGGTGGCGCACGCCCGGACTGAAAGTCGCGGGCAAGGGGTTCGCCCGGCTACGGGTCGAGGCCGAAGGCGGCCTGGCCCTGCTGTGCGAACCGGCGGAGAAGGAAGCCCTGCTGGCCTCCGGTGACCCGGCGTTCTACACCACCGCGCATTACGACGGTCATCCCTACATCCTGGTCGACCTCACCGCGGTGGACCCGACCCAGCTCGGCGAGCTGATCGACAGTGCCTGGTGGTTGCGCGCTCCCGCGCGGCTGCGGCGCGAACGGACCCGCGCCTGAGGGACTCCGTTGTCCCGACGGCGTCAGTCGCGCTCGGAGAGTTCGCGCAGGCGGGCGAGAGTTTTCGCGAGGATCCGCGAGACGTGCATCTGGGAGATGCCCAGCTGCGCGGCGATCTGGGTCTGGGTCATCGACTCGAAGAAGCGCATGGTCAGGATGCGGCGTTCGCGTTCGGGTAACCCCGCCAGCAGCGGGCGCACCGCGATGTACTCCTCGACCCGGTCGAACTGGGACTCCTCCTCGCCGAGCGTGTCCAGCAGCGAGGCGTCGTTGTCGCGGCCGACCGAGGCCGCGTCGATCGAGGTGGGCTGATACGCGTTGCCCGCGATGACGGCCTGGGTGACCTCGTCGGCGTCGACCTCGAGCTCGGCCGCGATCTCCTTGGCCGTGGGTGCCCGGCCCAGCCGCTGCGAGAGCTGATCCACCGCCGACCCGATCCGCAGATGGGTCTCCTTGACCCGGCGCGGGACGCGCATGGCCCAGGTGTTGTCGCGGAAGTACCGGCGGACCTCACCCATGATCGTCGGCACCGCGAAGGACAGGAAGTTCGAGCCGCGGCTCAGATCGAACCGATCCACCGCGTGCACCAGACCCACCCGCGCGACCTGCGACAGATCGTCGAACGGCTCGCCGCGTCCGCTGAACTTGCGGGCGATGTGGTCGGCGAGCGGAATGCAGCGGTTGATCAGCGCGTCGCGCGCGATCGCGTGCGCGGCGGTGCCCGGTTCGGTCGCCGCGAGGCGTTCGAACAGCCCGCTGACATCGTCGTACCCCGAGACCGACTCCTCGGCCTGCTCCTCCTCGGGAGTCTCGGCCGCGTCGTCGCCGGTGCTGGCCTCCTGGGCGGTGGGGTTGTCGGGTGTTTGCTGGTCGGGCTGGTCTTCGGTGTCGTTCTCGCCGTGCACTACGCCTTCCCCCGTACCCGACGGAATCGGACAGACGTCGGGAATCCGGCCACGGCCGCGTCGTATCCCTGTTGCTCGGCGGTCACTTCGTCGCTGAGGGTGCGCAGCACATGCCAGCCGAAGCTGCGCTGATCGGGCATGCCCTCGGTGGCCGCGACCCCGTCCACGCGCACCCGCAGTTCGCTGTCGCCCACCAGGAATTCGCAGCTCAGCTGCGAATCGGGGGCGGCGATCGCGATCAGGGTGGAGCACACCTCGTCCACGGCCAGACGCACGTCGGCGACCTCGTCGAGGGTGAAATCACTGAGTAGGACCAGGGTTTCGGCCAGCCCACGCAGGATGGGCAGCTGGGTCAGCGATGCTGCCACGCGAATCTCCACCGGGGCGCTGTGCAGCCCATGTTCCGCCGAAATATTGGTCACCCTATGCAGGCTACCCACATCCCCACAGGGCAATCACCATTTGGTCGCTACACTTGCCCGCTGTGTCCACACCGACGTTCTCCCGTCCCGCCCAGCCGATGATCGCCCCGTCCATCCTGTCCGCGGACTTCGCGAATCTGGCCGCCGAGGCCGCCGCCGTCGAGGGGTCCGACTGGCTCCATGTCGACGTCATGGACGGCCATTTCGTGCCGAACCTCACACTCGGCCTGCCCGTCGTGCAGAGCCTGCTGAAGGCCACCGACATCCCGTTCGACTGCCATCTGATGATCGACGATCCGGGCCGCTGGGCCCCCGGCTACGCCGAAGCGGGCGCCTACAACGTCACCTTCCACGCCGAGGCCACCGACGACCCGATCGCGGTGGCCCGCGACATCAGGGCCGCGGGCGCCAAGGCGGGCCTGTCGGTGAAGCCGAACACCCCGATCGAGCCCTACCTGGAGATCCTGCGCGAGTTCGACACCCTGCTGGTGATGAGCGTGGAACCCGGCTTCGGCGGGCAGTCGTTCATCGCGAGCGTGCTGGAGAAGGCGCGGATCGTGCGCAATCTGGTCGACGCGGGCGAACTGCGGCTGGTCGTGGAGATCGACGGCGGCATCAACACCGACACCATCGAGCAGGCCGCCGCCGCGGGCATCGACTGTTTCGTGGCCGGGTCGGCGGTCTACAACACCGCTGATCCCGGTGCCGCCGTGCAGAACCTGCGCACGATGGCCACGGCGGCCTGGCTGCGCTAGTTCGGCGAATTCGCTTACGGGGTGCGGGTTCTGGGAGTGCCCAGAGCCCGCGCCGCCTCGATCACCGCGTCCAGCGGCGGCCGCAGGTCCTCGGCCGAGGGCGCCTGGACCCAGGTTCGTCGTCGGGGGAGGGCAGCACGATCCGGCTGCCGTGGCAGGCGACGGTGGCGTAGAGGCGGAACAGTTCGGCCGATTCGGTGGGTTCCAGGTCCTCCAGGTGGCACGGGCCGGTGAGGAAGGTCCAGCGACGGGCCCTCGGGTGCGCGACGACCGGCCCGGCGAGATCGGCGGCCCGCAGCCGGGCCAGCACCCGCTCACCCAGATCGCCGGGCATGGTGACCGCGCCGTGGTGCGCGCCGATCGCGAGCAGAATGCGCCGCGAATCGGGATCGATGGTCGCTGGAAGATGGAGTTCGCGCCGATATCGGACGCACCGGATTTCCAGCGTGGAATCGACCAGTGTGCTCACGCGGCACCCCCACTTGTTTCGGAACTGGTGTGACCCACAGTGTTGTCTGACTTCCTGGAGTGGTGGACTATCTCTGGGTCGATCAGGCCCCCGACCAGCGGTTCAGCCCGAAAACAATATTGCTGCAATGCCTCGGCGGGTGCAAGCATTCGAATCACCGTGTTTCGAGTCGATGATCGGCGGGTATTTCTCAGAATAGGGCCGTCGGATGAATATCTCGGGCGGTTCACCGAGAATTGGACAGAACAACGACCGCCGATTCGATCAACGGCGGCGTTTCGTCGTGTCGTGACACTCTCGTCATCCCGTCGCCCGTCGGTGCCCGCACCGCGCGATTCGGCCCGGTCCGCTGCCGGAGCTCACCCGCCCCGCTACTAGGCTGTGCGATGAACGGACGGCACCGGGAATAGCGGTCGTCCGGGCGCTGTTGGGCCCGATGGGTACGAACCACGCGACACAGGGAGTCAGGCATGTTCACAGGGATCGTCGAAGAGCTGGGCGAGATCGTGGCCACCGAGCAGCTGGCCGACGCCGCCCGCTTGACGATCCGCGGCAAGCTGGTGACTTCCGATGCCGGACACGGGGATTCGATCGCCGTCAACGGCGTGTGCCTGACCGTGGTCGACGTGATCGACGGCGACAGCTTCACCGTCGACGTGATGGCCGAGACGTTGAACCGGTCGAGCATCGGCGCCCTGACCGAGGGCTCCCGGGTCAACCTCGAGCGCGCCGCCGCCCTGAACAGCCGCCTCGGTGGGCACCTCGTGCAGGGCCACGTCGACGGCACCGGCACCGTCCTGTCGCGCACCCCCTCGGAGAACTGGGAGGTCGTGCGGATCTCGCTGCCCGACGCCATCGCCCGCTACGTGGTGGAGAAGGGCTCGATCACCGTCGACGGCGTCTCGCTCACCGTCTCCGCCCTCGGCCTGGCCGACGAACCGGCCGCCGACGGCAACCGCGACTGGTTCGAGGTCTCCCTCATCCCGACCACCCTGGCCCTGACCGTGCTGGGCACCGCCCCGGTCGGCACCGTGGTGAATCTCGAGGTCGACGTGATCGCCAAGTACGTCGAACGCCTCGCCCAACGAGGGTGAGCGAGCAGACGGCGGGCGGTCCTCGGAACGACCGGCCCCACGCCGTAGTGTAGAAGTCGATACCGGCCCACGGGATTTTCTAGGCCCCCAGGGCCGAGAAACCCGCGGCCCCGGCCGCCAATATTACGGAGCAAGCAGACGTGACCAGGTTGGACAGCATCGAGCGCGCGGTCGCCGATATCGCGGCCGGTAAGGCTGTTGTCGTCGTCGACGACGAGGACCGGGAGAACGAAGGCGATCTCATCTTCGCGGCCGAGAAGGCCACTTCGGAGCTGGTCGCGTTCATGATCCGCTACACCTCGGGCTACATCTGTGTGCCGCTGACCGGTGACGACTGCGACCGCCTCGGGCTGCCGCCCGCGTACGCGATGAACCAGGACAAGCACGGCACCGCCTACACCGTCTCCGTCGACGCCCGCGAGGGCATCACCACCGGCATCTCCGGGGCCGATCGCGCGGTCACCATGCGCCTGCTGGCCAGCGCCGAGGCCAAGGCCGACGAGTTCACCCGTCCCGGTCACGTGGTGCCGCTGCGCGCCAAGGACGGCGGCGTGCTGCGCCGCCCCGGGCACACCGAGGCCGCCGTGGACCTGGCCCGGATGGCGGGGCTGCGTCCGGCCGGGGTGATCTGCGAGATCGTCAGCCAGAAGGACGACGGGCACATGGCCCGCACCGACGAGCTGCGTGTCTTCGCCGACGAGCACGACCTGGCGATGATCTCGATCGCCGACATGATCGCCTGGCGACGCAAGCACGAGAAGCACGTCACCCGGGTGGCCGAGGCACGCATCCCCACCGCGCACGGTGACTTCAAGGCCGTCGGCTACCAGAGCGTCTTCGAGGAGGCCGAGCACGTCGCGCTGGTGCGCGGCGACATCGCCGACGGCGAGGACGTGCTGGTCCGCGTGCACTCGGAGTGCCTGACCGGCGACGTGTTCGGTTCGCTGCGCTGCGACTGCGGTCCGCAGCTCGACGCCGCGCTGGAGATGGTCGACCGCGAGGGTCGTGGCGTGGTGCTGTACATGCGCGGGCACGAGGGGCGTGGCATCGGCCTGATGCACAAGTTGCAGGCCTACCAGCTGCAGGACACCGGCCGCGACACCGTCGACGCCAATCTCGACCTCGGCCTGCCCGCCGACGCCCGCGACTACGGCACCGGCGCGCAGATCCTCGTCGACCTGGGCATCCGGTCCATGCGCCTGCTCACCAACAACCCGGCCAAGCGGGTCGGGCTCGACGGCTACGGACTGCGGATCACCGAGCGGGTGCCGATGCCGTTGCGCGCGAACGCCGAGAACCTGCACTACCTGCGCACCAAGCGGGACCGGATGGGTCACGACCTGGTCGGCCTCGACGATCTCGACCTCGGCGAAACCGCGCAGTGATCTCCTCCGACTCCTCCGAAAGGCAGCAACGATGAGCGGCACCGGTGTCCCGTCCTTCGCGCTGGCGCAGGCCAAAGACGTCAAACTCGGCATCGTCGCCTCGCGCTGGCACACCGAGATCTGTGACACCCTCGTCGCCAACGCCGAGCGGGTGGCCAAGGAGGCCGGGGTCGAGCAGGTGACCGTGGTGCGCTGCGCCGGGGCGATGGAACTGCCGGTGGTGGCCCAGGAACTGGCCCGCACGCACGACGCCGTCGTCGCGCTCGGTGTCGTGATCCGCGGTGGCACACCGCATTTCGAGTACGTCTGCGACGCGGTCACCGCGGGCCTGACCCGGGTGTCGCTGGACGCGGCCACGCCGGTCACCAATGGCGTGCTCACCACCAACGACGAGCAGCAGGCGCGCGACCGTGCCGGGCTGCCGGGGTCCTCGGAGGACAAGGGCGAGCAGGCCTGCGCCGCCGCTCTCGACGCCGCGCTGACCCTGCGCGCGCTGCGATCGGCGTGACCGTGCCGGTGGTGCGGACCTGGCGCCGGAGTGCGGGCGCACCGGAACCCGGATCGGACTGGGAGTTCGAGGTGCGGCCCCGCCGGGCCGTCCGGACCGCCGTGGTCGTCGCGATCGTCATCCTGGTGGCCTTCACCGCCGGTGGCCTGCTGCTGCGGACCGGGTCGACCGGCGTGAACTTCCGGGTCGCCGATCAGGTCGCCATGATCCTGATCGGTGTGCTCGGGGCCGGTGCGGTGCTGCTGCTCACCCGGCCGCGGGTGCGGGCGGGCGCGCGGGGCGTCTCGGTGCGCAATATCCTCGGCGATCACGAGTACCCATGGGCCTACGTGCGCGGCGCGTCGTTCCCCGATCGCAAGTCCTGGGCGCGGCTCGAGCTGGCCGACGACGACTACGTGCCCATGCTGGCCATCCGCTCCAACGACAAGGCCCACGCCGCCGACGCCATCGAGCGCCTGCGCGAACTGGGCGCGCACTACACCGCCCAGGACTGACCGCTAGCGGGTGTCGCCGAGCACCGCGCCCTCCCGGCGCGGGTCGGCGCCACCGATCCAGCCGTCGCCGCCGTCACGCCGCAGTGCGCTGAGTCCGCTGGACTGCGGCGCCACCGACACCTCGTGGCCCATCGCCCGCAACTGCTGGACCAGCGCGTCGTGGTCACCGTTGTCGGTGGCGTCGATGGCGGGATGCTCGCCGCCGACCCCGGTGACCGGGGTGTTGCCCGCGCCGAAGGAGACTCCCGAGACCGCCTGCTGCGGATCGAGCTTCCAGTCCAGGATGTTGACCAGCGTCTTCACCACGAACTGGATGATCACCGCGCCGCCCGGCGAGCCGGTCACCAGGGCCAGTTCGCCGCGATTGCCCTGCTCGTCGCGATCGAACACCAGGGTGGGCGCCATCGAACTGCGCGGGCGTTTGCCCGGCTGCAACCGGTTGGCGACCGGGATGCCGTCGGCGTCGACCGGGTCGGCCGCGAAATCGGTGAGCTGGTTGTTGAGCAGGAAGCCGTCGACGAAGTGGAACGAGCCGAACGCCGATTCGACGGTGGTGGTCATCGCGGCGGCGTTGCCGTACTTGTCGACCACTGAGATGTGGCTGGTGCCGTGTTCGGGCGGCTGGGGACCGTTGCCCAGCGGCACCGGGCCCAGGTCACCCGGCTTCGCGGTGCCCATGCTGCGCTGCGGATCGATGAGCGTCGACCGCTGCTGCAGATACTGCGGATGTACCAGTGACAGCGCCGAATTGCCCGGCAGCGGAACGAAATCCGGGTCGGCGACGTACTTGTTGCGGTCGGCGTAGGCCAGCCGCTCGGCCTCGGAGATCAGATGCACCGCCCGCGCGTCGGGGACGCCGCCGTCGGCGTCGGGGTCGGCGGGGCGCAGGGCGGCCAGGTCGAAGTTGGCCAAAATGCCCAGGGTCGCCGCCACGGTGGTGCCGCCGGAGGACGGCGCTGGCATCCCGCACAGTTCGTAGGCGCGGTAGCCGGTGCACAGCGCGGTGCGCTTCTTCGCCTGGTAGTCGGCCAGGTCGGTGGTGGTGAGCAGGCTCGGTGTGCGTCCGCCCGCCGTGCTGCCCGCCGCCTCGACGATGGCCTGGGCGATCGCGCCGGTGTAGAAGGCGTCGGCGCCGTCGGTGGCCACCGCGCCCAGCGTCTTGGCCAGCGCCGGATTGGTGAGCACGGTGCCGGATTTCTTGGGGGCGCCGTCGGATTCGAGGAAGTAGGCGCGCGCGCCCTCGTCGGCGGCGAGGTCCTGAGCCGACTCGGCGATCTGGCCCGCCAGCCGGGGGCTGATCTCGAAACCGTTGTCGGCCAGGTCGATCGCCGGATCGAACAGGTCCTTCCAGGAGGTCTGGCCGTGCTCACGATGGGCGAGTTCGAGCATCCGCAGCACCCCGGGGACACCGATCGAGCGGCCGCTGGCGCGGGTGTTCGGCGCGGGCTCGGTGCGGTCGGTGTCGCTGACCCAGCGCAGATAGTTCTCGGTGGCCGCGGCGGGGGCGGTCTCCCGGCCGTCGTAGGCCTCGATCGTGCGCGTGCGCGCGTCGTAGTGGACCAGGAACGCGCCACCGCCCAGGCCCGAGGCCTGCGGTTCGACCAGCCCGAGCACCGCCTGCGCGGTGACCAGCGCGTCGGTGGCCGTGCCGCCCGCGCGCAGCACCCGGCAGGCGGCCTCGGTCGCCAGCGGGTTGGCGGTCGAGACCGCGTAGGTGCTGGTGCGCACGGCGGTCATACCGGTGCGATAGCCCGACGCGATCTCGGGGTTCAGACTCAGGTTCTGCGAGGTGGGCGCCGTGCCCGAGGCGGCGGGCGCCGCCGTGATCGGGGTGCCGTTCGGGGTGCTCGCGCATTCGGCGGCCGCCGCGTCGTCGGACGCGCAGCCCGTGAGCAGACCCATCGTGAGGACTCCGGCCGCCGCGGCCCCGATCCACGTCTGTCGCCTTGGCGTCATCCTGGCAGCGTAACGCTTTCCGGGTCGCGACCGGCCGGGTTCTGGCTACCCTGGCGACATGGGCGTGGACGCGGTGCTGTTCGATTTCTCCGGCACGGTCTTCCGGTTGGAGGACGACCGGACCTGGGCCGACGAACTCGTCGGCGACGACGGCACCCCCTTCGACGTGGCCGCGAAAGCCGAAGTGCTGCGCCGCATGACGGCCCCGGTCGAACAGTTCATGACCTTCGACACCGCGGGCCAGCACGCCTGGGACCACCGCGATCTGGACCCCGCGCTGCATCGCCACGCCTACCTCGAGGTGCTGCGCGGCTCCGGCGTCCCCGAGACGCAGGCCGCCCGCCTCTACGAGCGGCTCATCGATCCGCTCGCCTGGACGCCGTACCCCGACACCGGCCTCGTCCTGGAATCCCTGTCCGCCCAGGGCATTCCGGTGGGAATCGTCAGCAATATCGCCTTCGACATCCGCCCCGCCTTCACCCGACACGGCTGGGACGCGTTGATCGGCGCGATGACGCTGTCCTACGAGATCGGCGCCATCAAACCGGACGCGCGCGTCTTCCGCGACGCCATCGACCGGCTCGGTGCCGACCCCGCCCGCGTGCTCATGGTCGGGGACAGTGCCGAGGCCGACGGCGGTGCCGCCGCGCTGGGCGCGCGCTTCGCCCTCGTCGACCCGCTACCGACCGCCGACCGCCCGCGCGCCCTCATCGACGCGCTGGCCGCCCACGGCGTCGACACGACCGGCTGAGCGCGGGCGCTCAGCGCTGCCGGGTGAACCAGGTCCGCGCGGACTCGCGGGTGAGCAGCGCGGCGATGGCGCCATTGGCGACGATCCCGACCGCGCCCGGCGGCAGACCGGTCAGAATGCCGGTGCACGAGACCAGACCGCCCAGTGCGGCCACGCCCACCGCGGCCTGTCGGACCCGGTCGCCACCGCGCCCGAACAGCAGGATCAGCGGGACCAGCGCGAAGGTCGGCAGGTATCCGGCGAGCAGCGGGATCAGCGAGTTCGCGGTGCCCAGGGCCAGCGTGATGGCGATCAACACCACGCCGACGGCTGCCGAGACGGCGGCGATGAGCCGGGCGCCGCGCACCGTGCCGGGCGGGAGCCAGGGCGGTGGGGCGTCGTCGTCGAGGTCGACGGCGGGCGGTGGTGCTACCGGGGAGGTCATCGGACGTCCTTTCCGTGCGGGTCCGGAGCGCGCCCCGGATCGGAATCCGGACATTTACGGTACACGGGCCGGTCCGCTCGGCTCGATGGGTTCTGTCGGACGGGGTCGATAGTCTTGACGAGTGGCAGATCCCGCGACGTACCGGCCGGCGCCGGGCACGATCCCCGTCGAACCCGGTGTGTACAAATTCCGGGACGCGCACGGGCGGGTCGTCTATGTCGGCAAGGCCAAGAGCCTGCGCAGTCGGCTGAACTCCTACTTTGCCGACGTGCTGTCCCTGCACCCGCGCACCAAGCAGATGGTGACCACCGCCGCCAGCGTCGAGTGGACGGTGGTCTCCACCGAGGTCGAGGCACTGCAGCTCGAGTACAACTGGATCAAGGAGTTCGATCCGCGCTTCAACGTCCGCTACCGCGACGACAAGACCTACCCGGTCCTGGCGGTGACGCTGAACGAGGAGTACCCGCGCCTGTTCGTCTATCGCGGTGCCCGCAAGAAGGGCGTGCGCTACTTCGGCCCCTACGCCCACGCCTGGGCCATCCGCGAGACCCTCGACCTGCTGCTGCGGGTGTTCCCGGCGCGCACCTGCTCCAACGGAGTCTTCAAGCGGCACAGCCAGATCGGGCGCCCGTGTCTGCTGGGCTACATCGACAAGTGCTCGGCGCCGTGCGTCGGCCGGGTCGACGCCGCCGAGCACCGCCGCATCGTCGAGGACTTCTGCGACTTCCTCTCCGGCAAGACCGACAAGATGGTGCGCGCGCTGGAGCGGCGTATGCACGAGGCCGCCGAGGACCTGGATTTCGAGACCGCGGCCCGCCTGCGCGACGACGTGCAGGCCCTGCGCCGTGCCCTGGAGAAACAGGCCGTGGTGCTCGGCACCGGCACCGACGCCGATGTGATCGCCTTCGCCACCGATGAGCTCGAGGCGGCGGTGCAGATCTTCCACGTCCGCGACGGCCGGGTGCGCGGCCAGCGCGGCTGGGTGGTCGACAAGTCCGGCGACGCGCTCGACGTCGCCGAGTCCGGCACCGAACTGGCCGCGCTGGTCGAGCAGTTCCTCACCCAGTTCTACGGCGAGCAGGCCGCCATGGCCGAGCAGAACACCGGGAGCGAGGCCGCGGTGGTGGTCCCGCGCGAGGTGCTGGTCCCGGAACTGCCCGCCGACGCCGTCGAGATCCAGGACTGGCTGAGCGATCTGCGCGGTGCCGCGGTCTCGCTGCGCGTGCCCCAGCGCGGCGACAAGAAGGCGCTCGCCGAGACCGTGCAGCGCAACGCGGGGGAGGCACTGGCCCAGCACAAGCTCAAGCGCGCGGGTGACCTCACCTCCAGATCCCAAGCGCTGCAGGACATCCAGGACGCCCTCGAACTCGACAGCGCGCCGCTGCGGATCGAATGCGTCGACATCAGCCATGTCCAGGGCACCGACGTGGTCGCCTCACTGGTGGTCTTCGAGGACGGGCTGGCTCGCAAATCCGACTACCGCCACTACGCCATCAAGGAGGCCGCGGGCGACGGCCGCTCCGACGACGTCGCCAGCATCGCCGAGGTGACCCGTCGCCGTTTCGCCCGCCTCGCCCGCGACCGGCAGCAACCGGTCGACATCGAACCCGACGAGACCGAGGAACCCGCCTCGCGCCCCGGCATCGACCCCTCCACCGGCAGGCCGCGCCGCTTCGCCTACCCGCCGAATCTCTACGTCGTCGACGGCGGCGCGCCCCAGGTCGCAGCGGCCGCCGAGGTGCTCGACGAACTCGGCATCACCGATGTCGCCGTGATCGGCCTGGCCAAGCGCCTGGAGGAGGTGTGGGTGCCCGGCGAGGCCGACCCGGTGATCATGCCGCGCAACAGCGAGGCCCTCTACCTGCTGCAACGCGTGCGCGACGAGGCCCACCGCTTCGCCATCACCTTCCACCGCAGCAAGCGCTCCCGGCGGATGACGGCCTCGGCGCTGGACTCGGTGCGCGGGCTCGGCGAGGCCAGGCGCACCGCGCTGGTGACCCACTTCGGCTCGGTCGCGCGGATCAAGGACGCGACTGTCGAGGAGATCACATCGGTGCCCGGTATCGGGGTCTCCACCGCGAAAGCGGTGCTCGAAGCGCTCAATTCCCCCTAGCCGGGTCGGGCGCATCACCGTCACGCAATATTGCGAGTGCCGTACGTTGTGTGTCTGCGCCCGATACCCGAACCGGTGCGGGATGATCGAAAGGCACCCAGAAACGGATCCGGTAGGACATGACACGCGTCGAATCGAACAGCACAGCGGGGGCGGCACCCGGGCAGTCCGGGTCGGTCACCGACATACAGCAACCAGTAGAAGTGGTCATCGTGACCGGCTTGTCCGGCGCTGGCCGCGGCACCGCCGCGCGGGTATTGGAGGATCTCGGCTGGTACGTGACCGACAACCTACCGCCCGAACTGATCGGGCGGATGATCGAGCTCGGCGCCGCCGCCGACCCGCCGATCCGGCGGTTGGCCCTGGTCATGGACGTGCGCAGCCGGTTCTTCACCGGTGAGCTGTCCGGCGTCACCGAGCAGCTGCGGTCGGCGGGCATCCGCACCCGCGTGCTGTTCCTCGAGGCCTCCGACGACGTGCTGATCCGGCGCTTCGGCTTCGCCAGGCGCAGGCATCCACTGCAGAGCGACAGCCCCGACGGCACGCTCTCGGCGGGCATCACCGCCGAGCGGGTCCGGCTCTCGTCGGTCAAGGCCGCCGCCGACCTGGTCATCGACACCACCGAGCTCTCGATCCACCAGCTGCACCGCAAGCTGGAGGAAGCCTACGGGGCTGGCGCGCCAGCGGCACTGCAGCTGACGGTGCAATCGTTCGGCTTCAAGTACGGTGTTCCCCTCGACGCCGACATGGTGCTGGACGTGCGTTTTCTGCCCAATCCGCATTGGATTCCCGAACTGCGGGAACACACCGGGCAGGAAGCGGTGGTCAGCGACTACGTGTTGTCGAGGCCGGGCGCGCAGGACTACTTGAGCACCGGTGAGCACCTGGTCGACCTGACCACGACGGGATACCGCCAAGAGGGGAAGCGATACATGACGGTGGCAGTGGGCTGCACCGGCGGTAAACATCGCAGCGTCGCGATCGCCGAGGCGCTCGGCGAGCGCATCGGCGACGACACCGCGCACACGGCGGTCGACGTCGTGCGCGTGGTGCACCGGGATCTGGGGCGCGAATGAGTGGAGGTGACACCGACCCAGCCGTCGTCGCACTGGGCGGCGGACACGGGCTGTACGCGACCCTGACCGCGGTGCGCAGGCTGACCCAGCGGATCACCGCCGTGGTCACCGTGGCCGACGACGGCGGGTCCTCGGGCCGGTTGCGCGGCGAACTCGGCATGCTCCCACCAGGTGACCTGCGGATGGCGCTGGCCGCGCTGTCCGAGGACGCCGAGGGCGTGTGGACCACCACGGTCCAGCACCGCTTCGGCGGCACCGGCGCGCTGGCCGGGCACTCGGTGGGCAATCTGATCCTGGCCGGGCTCACCGATGTCCTCGGTGACCCGGTCGCCGCGCTGGACGCGGTGGGCTCGCTGCTGCGGATCACCGGCCGGGTGCTGCCCATGTCGCCGATCCCACTCGACATCGAGGCCGAAGTGTCCGGGCTGGAATCGGATCCGCGGATCGGGCGCCGCGTGCGCGGTCAGGTTGCGGTGGCCACCACGCCGGGTAAGGTCCGGCGGGTGCGGCTGATTCCGTCCGATCCGCCTGCCAGTCCGGAGGCGACCGCGGCCATCGAGCACGCGGATGTCGTTGTGCTGGGCCCGGGTTCGTGGTTCACCAGCGTCATCCCGCATGTCCTGGTGCCGCAACTGCGCGAGACCCTGGTGCGCACCGCGGCGCGCAAGGTATTGGTATTGAATCTGGCCGCGGAGCCGGGGGAGACCGCCGGCTTTTCCGCGGAGCGTCATCTGCATGTATTGTCCCAGCACGCACCGGATTTCGCGGTCGATGACGTGCTAGTCGACTCGGCGTCGGTGCCCGAGGGGCGGCAGCGGGAACATGTGGCAAGAGCCGCCGAACAGTTGCGCGCACGGGTAACGTTCTGCGATGTCGCCGAGCCGGGAACGGATCGGCATCATCCCGGAAAACTTGCCGCCGCACTGGATCAGGTGATCCGGTCGCCGCGGCCGCAACTGGCAGGGCTTCGAGTCGAGGGACGGCACACGGGATCGGATGTGCGTTCCGGGTCGGTGGGAAAGGAGCGCGTCTCGTGGCGATGACAGCCGAGGTGAAGGACGAGCTGAGCAGGCTCGTGGTGTCGCAGGTCAGCTCGCGGAAAGCGGAATTGTCGGCGTTGCTGCGGTTCGCGGGTGGTCTGCACATCGTCGGGGGCCGGGTGATCGTGGAAGCCGAAGTGGACATGGGGTCCATCGCGCGGCGCCTGCGCCGGGAGATCTTCGAGCTCTACGGATACGGCTCCGACGTGCACGTACTGGGCGCCGGTGGGCTACGCAAGACCTCCCGCTATGTCGTGCGGGTGTCGAAGGAGGGCGAGGCGCTGGCGCGTCAGACCGGCCTGCTCGACGTGCGCGGCAGGCCGGTGCGCGGGTTGCCCGCCCAGGTGGTCGGCGGCAGCATCGGTGACGCCGAAGCCGCTTGGCGTGGCGCGTTTCTGGCGCACGGTTCGCTCACCGAGCCGGGGCGGTCCTCGGCGCTCGAGGTGAGCTGCCCGGGTCCGGAGGCCGCGTTGGCACTGGTCGGCGCCGCGCGTCGGCTCGGCATCACCGCCAAGGCCCGCGAGGTGCGCGGCACCGACCGGGTGGTGGTGCGTGACGGCGAGGCCATCGGTGCCCTGCTCACCCGGATGGGCGCCCAGGACACCCGCCTGACCTGGGAGGAACGCCGGATGCGCCGTGAGGTGCGGGCCACCGCCAACCGGCTGGCCAACTTCGACGACGCCAACCTGCGCCGCTCGGCGCGCGCGGCCGTCGCCGCGGCGGCCCGGGTCGAGCGGGCGCTGGAGATCCTCGCCGACGACGTGCCGGACCATCTGGCCGCGGCGGGCAAGCTGCGTGTACAGCACCGGCAGGCCTCGCTCGAGGAACTCGGTCAGCTCGCCGATCCGCCGATGACCAAGGACGCGGTCGCGGGCCGGATCCGGCGGTTGCTGTCGATGGCCGATCGCCGGGCCAAGGACCTCGGGATCCCCGACACCGAGTCGGCGGTCACCGCGGAACTTCTCGACGACGCGTAACAGTCCGATTCGCCACTGGCTGTGGCGAATCCGACGTTTGGGGCAGAGCGGTCATGCACGATCGCTCTGCCCCTTACTCTGGGTGGTCCATAGGCAGCTGGCGGTACCTCACGCGGCACAGTTCCGCTGACGGGAACGGCCAGGTGGCTACTAGTCTGGGAACGGTCGGAACGAATCCGCTACAGGTGAGGAGCGACAAGTGACTGTCCGGGTAGGTATCAACGGCTTCGGCCGGATCGGCCGGAATTTCTTCCGCGCCGTGGAGGCCCTCAAAACTGTCGGCCAGACCGACATCGAAATCGTCGCGGTCAACGACCTCACCGACATCAACACCCTCGCCACGCTGCTGAAATACGACTCGATCCTGGGTCGGCTGCCGCAGCAGGTCTCCGTCGACGGTGACACCATCGTCGTCGGCGAGCAGCGCATCAAGGCGCTGGCCATCAAGGAGGGCCCGTCCGCGCTGCCCTGGGCGGACCTGAACGTGGACGTGGTCGTGGAGTCCACCGGGATCTTCACCGCCGCGGAGAAGGCCAAGGGTCATCTGTCCGCGGGCGCGAAGAAGGTCATCATCTCCGCTCCCGCCTCCGGCGACGACATCACCATCGTCATGGGCGTCAACGACGACAAGTACGACGGCACCCAGAACATCATCTCCAACGCGTCCTGCACCACCAACTGTCTCGGCCCGATCGCCAAGGTCCTCAACGACGCCTTCGGCATCGAGCAGGGCTTGATGACCACCGTGCACGCCTACACCCAGGACCAGAACCTGCAGGACGCGCCGCACAAGGACCTGCGCCGCGCCCGCGCCGCCGCCCTCAACATCGTGCCCACCGGCACCGGCGCCGCCAAGGCGATCGGCCTGGTCCTGCCCGAGCTGCAGGGCAAACTCGACGGCTACGCACTGCGCGTTCCGGTCCCGACCGGCTCGGTCACCGACCTGACCGCTACCCTGTCAAGGCCGGTTACTGTCGAGGAGGTCAACGCCGCGATGAAGGCTGCCGCCGAAGGGCCGATGCAGGGCATCCTCAAGTACAACGAGGACCCCATCGTGTCCAGTGACATCGTCACCGACCCGCACTCGTCCATCTACGACGCGCCGCTGACCAAGGTCATCGGCAACGAAGTCAAGGTGGTGTCGTGGTACGACAACGAGTGGGGATATTCCAACCGTCTGGCCAACCTTGTCGACCTCGTGGGTAAGTCTCTCTGAAAATATGACTGTCAAAACACTCCAAGACCTCCTGTCCGACGGCGTCGAAGGCCGTGGCGTGCTCGTGCGCTCCGACCTGAACGTGCCACTCGACGATCAGGGGCAGATCACCGACCCGGGCCGCATCATCGCCTCGGTCCCCACCATCGCGGCGCTGGTCGAGGCCGGTGCCAAGGTGGTCGTGATGGCGCACCTCGGCCGCCCCAAGGGCGAGCCCGACCCGAAGTTCTCGCTGGCCCCGGTGGCCGCGAAGCTCGCCGAACTGCTGGGCCGCAATGTCCAGCTCGCCGGTGACGTGGTGGGCTACGACGCGCTCTCGCGCTCGGAGGGCCTCACCGACGGTGACGTGCTGCTGCTCGAGAACGTGCGTTTCGATCCGCGCGAGACCAGCAAGGACGAGGGGGAGCGGGCCAAGCTGGCCGCCGCCTACGTCGAACTGGTCGGCGACGACGGCGCTTTCGTCTCCGACGGCTTCGGTGTGGTGCATCGCAAGCAGGCCTCGGTCTACGACGTGGCCCAGCAGCTCCCGCATTACGCGGGCACGCTGGTCGCCGCGGAGGTCGAGGTGCTGCGCAAGCTCACCGAGGACCCGGCCCGCCCCTACGCGGTGGTGCTCGGCGGCTCCAAGGTCTCCGACAAGCTCGCCGTGATCGAGGCGCTGGCCCCCAAGGTCGACACCCTCGTCATCGGTGGCGGCATGTGCTTCACCTTCCTTGCCGCCCAGGGCCTTTCGGTGGGCACCTCGCTGCTGCAGGAGGAGATGATCGACACCTGCAAGGGGCTGCTCGAGCGTTTCGGCGACGTGCTGCACCTGCCCGTCGACATCGTCGCGGCCGACAAGTTCGCCGCCGACGCCGAATCGAAGACCGTCGCCTCGACCGAGATCCCGGACGGCTGGATGGGTCTGGACATCGGCCCCGAGTCGGTGGCCCGGTTCTCCGCGCTGCTCACCGAGGCGAAGACGGTGTTCTGGAACGGCCCGATGGGCGTGTTCGAGTTCGAGAAGTTCGCCGCGGGCACCCGCGGGGTCGCCGAGGCCATCGTGACCGCCACCGGTAAGGGCGCGTTCACGGTCGTCGGCGGTGGCGACTCGGCCGCGGCCGTGCGCACCCTCGGCCTGCCCGAGGACGGCTTCTCTCACATCTCCACCGGTGGTGGCGCGTCTCTGGAATACCTGGAAGGCAAAGAGCTGCCAGGTATTTCGGTGCTGGAGGACTGAGCCGTGGCCGCACGCAAGCCGCTCATCGCGGGCAACTGGAAGATGAACCTCAACCACCTCGAGGCCATCGCGCTGGTGCAGAAGGTGGCCTTCGCGCTGCCGGACAAGTACTTCGCGAAGGTCGACGTGGCGGTCATCCCGCCGTTCACCGACATCCGCAGCGTGCAGTCGCTGATCGAGGGCGACAAGCTCCTGCTCACCTATGGTGCGCAGGACGTCTCGACCCACGATTCCGGCGCCTACACCGGTGAGGTCAGCGCCCCCATGCTGGCCAAGCTCGGCTGCACCTACGTCGTGGTCGGGCACTCGGAGCGCAGGCAGTACCACAGCGAGGACGACGCGACCGTGCTCGCCAAGGCCAAGCAGGCGCTGAAGTACGGGATCACCCCGATCGTGTGCATCGGCGAGGGCCTGGGCGTCCGCGAGGCGGGCACACACGTCGAATACAACCTCGAGCAGCTGCGGGGTTCGCTGCAGGGCCTGTCGGCCGAGGAGATCGCGAAGGTCGTCATCGCCTACGAGCCGGTGTGGGCCATCGGCACCGGCAAGGTCGCCTCGGCGGCCGACGCGCAGGAAGTGTGCGGCGCGATCCGTGGCGAGCTGGAGAAGCTCGCGTCGCCGGAGGTCGCGGCGGGTGTGCGGGTGCTCTACGGCGGCTCGGTCAACGCCAAGAACGTCGGCGAGCTGGTCGGGCAGACCGATATCGACGGCGCGCTGGTGGGCGGTGCCTCGCTCAAGGGTGACGAGTTCGCCACCCTGTCGGCGATCGCCGCGGGCGGTCCGCTGCCCTGATCCGGGGGATCGAACGCCGAAGGGCCGGACACCGCGAATCGGTGTCCGGCCCTTCGTTTTCCGCGTCTACTGGGCGCGCAGCACCAGGCCGTAGCCGTTGTCGTTGCGCAGCGTGAGCTGGTCGGCGTCGATGCTGGCCGTGGTGCGTCCGTCGAGCGCCCGCAGGACGTTCTGCTCGACCTCCATCACCTCGGGCGCGCACATCATCCGAGTGGTGGCCACGGCGAAGTTCACCGCGTCGCCGGGGCCGACGCCCGCGGTCCCCGTGATGCGGTTGCAGCCCGCCATCCCGGCGACGGTGCCGCCCTCGCCGATGGTCAGATTCGGGCTCACCTCGTCGAGCACGGTCGAGCGGACCTGCCCCTCCGGGGTGAGCATGGTGGTGACGATCCAGGTGGTGCCCAGCAGCGGCCGGTCCGGATCGACCACCTTCTTGTCGGTGAGGTGCACGGTGACGGTCTCGCCGGTCAGCGTGAGCCGGTCCCCGTCGACACGCCAGCGCGGCGCCGACTCCAGGAAGGAGTTCTGCCAGGTGTCGGCGCGTTCGCGTCCACCCGCGCACGCCATCAGGGTGCCCGCCAGCGGTGAGGTGCGCAGGATGTGGTCGCTCAGGTCGACGGTGCCGCTGCTGGTGTTGCAGCCGGAGTTCGCCGAGATGCGCCCGTCGGCGAAGGTGAGCGTCATCGGGCCGCCGCCGGGGATGGTGTCGCCGTCGACCTCGGTGGAGACGTAGGTGTGGCCCATCGGGGTCGCGGTGTCGTCGGTGGTGTCCCCGGAATCCGAGGACGAACACGCGGTGGCCGCGACGGCGGCCAGCACACACAGCGCGGCGAGGCGGAGCGGGATTGCCGACATGGGGGCCATCGTACGTGCCGGGATCCGGACAGCGGGGCACGTGACGACGGCGAGGCATCGTGCCGTCGCCGCCGACACGATCCCCGATCCGCCCGCGTCGGTGTGCGCGTGCCGTCGGCCCGAGCACGGAGATTCGCGCAGTGTGCGGCGAATCCGTCGGGGGATGTCACGGCGACGCGGGATCGTGCGCGGCGGCCCGGCGGCGGTCGCCGCGGATATGCTCGGCGGGTGACCAGCGCGCCCGTGAAGCCGATCTCCACGTGGGCGCCGTTGCGTTCGCCGGTGTACCGCGCGCTGTGGATCGCCCAGCTCGTGTCGAATCTGGGCACGTGGATGCAGACGGTCGGCGCGCAGTGGATCCTGGTCGACCAGCCCAACGCGGCCGCGCTGGTGTCGTTCGTGCAGACCGCGCTCGCGTTGCCGGTGATGTTGCTGTCGATCCCGTCCGGCGTGCTCGCCGACCTCGTCGACCGCCGCCGACTCCTGCTCGGCGCCCAGACCGGCATGGCCCTGGCCTCGCTGACCCTCACCGTCTTCACCGCCACCGGCCACACCACCCCCGCGGTGCTGCTCACCCTGCTGTTCCTGCTCGGCTGCGGCCAGGCGCTCACCGCACCGGCCTGGCAGGCGATCCAACCGGAACTGGTCCCGCGCGAGCAGATCCCTTCGGCGGCCGCGCTGGGCAGCATGAGCGTCAATATCGGTCGCGCGGTCGGGCCCGCGGTGGCCGGGGTGATCGTCGCGGTGGCCGGGCCGACGGTGGTCTTCGCCTTCAACACACTCTCGTTCATCGGGATCGTCGCGGTGCTGCTCGTCTCGACCTGGCAGACCAGCCCGCACACCCTGCCCAGTGAGCGTCCGCTGGCCGCCCTGCAGGCGGGCACCCGCTTCATCCGCGCGGCCCCCGCGATCCGACGCGTGCTGTTCCGCGCGATCCTGTTCATCGCCCCCGCCAGCGCGGTGTGGTCGCTGCTGCCGGTGATCGCGCACGACCGGCTCGGCCTGGCCTCCGACGGCTACGGCCTGCTGCTCGGCGCGCTCGGCCTCGGCGCGGTCTGCGGGGCGCTGGGCCTGTCGCGCCTGCGCGTGCTGTTCACCCCGACCCAGCGACTCGCCCTGGCCGCCGTGCTGTTCGGGATGGGCGCGGTCGCCACCGCGCTGGTGCACAGCGTGGTGATCGTGCTGATCCTGCTGGTCGGCGCCGGTCTGGCCTGGCTGCTGGCCATGGCGACCCTGAACTCCACCATGCAGCTGCTGCTGCCCGCCTGGGTGCGGGCGCGCGGGCTGTCGGTCTACATGCTGGTGTTCATGGGCGGTCAGGCGATCGGCTCGCTGCTGTGGGGTCTGGTCGCCGGTGCCTACGGCGCGGTGACCGCGCTGCTGATCGCGGCGGGCCTGCTGGCCGCCTGCGCGGTGAGCACGGTGTGGTGGCCGATCCGGCACAATGTCGAGGACATCGACCTCTCACCCGCGGCCTTCTGGCCCGAACCGCAGCTGGTGGTCGAACCCGACGCCGCCGACGGCCCGGTGCTGGTCATGCGCGGCTACGACGTGCCGCCCGCCGAGGTGCCCGGCTTCACCGCCGCCATGGCCATGGTCGGACGGTCCCGGCAGCGGACCGGGGCGATGGAATGGCGGCTCTACCGCGACGTCGGCGTGGTCGACCGCTATGTCGAGGCGTTCGTGGTGCGGTCCTGGGCCGAGCACATGCATCAGCACCAGGTCCGGCTGACCGCCCGCGACCGGGAGATCGAGGAGACCGTCGCCCACTACTCGGCGGGCCCCGACACCATCTCCCACCTGGTCGCGGTCGAGCCTGGTTAGACCAGTCGCCCGGAGACCACCTAGGATGAACGCCATGTCGCTGTTCCTCGATATCCTCCTTGTGATCACCAGCGTGCTGTTGGTGCTGCTGGTGCTGCTGCACCGCGCCAAGGGCGGCGGCCTGTCCAGCCTCTTCGGTGGCGGCGTCCAGTCGAGCCTGTCCGGCTCCACGGTCGTCGAGAAGAACCTCGACCGCATCACCATCTTCGTCGGCCTGGTCTGGCTCATCGCGATCCTCGGCATCGGCCTGGAGATCAAGTTCGGCTGATCCGGCCGCGTTCTCCCTTACTTCGCGCTCGTCGCACCCGACATCGATGACGGTCATCGCCGGATCGGCGGCTACGACGTGAGCGCCGTGCGCGCGAAGGACAACGGCTGCCTGCTGACCGTGCCGGGCATGGGGATCGGCGGACCCGCGGGCTTCGCGTACCTGCCGCACGGGGAACCGCCCGCCAGCAGCGGCGAGTACGACGAGCGCTACCGGCATCTCGACGGGCCCTGGTACAAGTTCTCGACCTGACTCAGCCGAGCAGGCGCCGGGCCGCGTCCTCGATCGCGTCTTCGCTCAACAGGACGGTGTCGGCGGCCGGACCCAGGGGGACGAAACTGTCCGCACTGGTCACCCTGGCCAGCGCGCCGGAGTATCCGGCGTCGATCAGTGCCGCGAACACCGACTCCGAAACCCCACCGCCGCGGCGTGTTTCATCGGCGACCAGTACGCGACCTGTCGCTCCGGCCTGCTGGATCAGGTCCTCGACCGGCAGCGGATTCAGCCAGCGCAGATCGACGACGCGTGCGTGAATACCTTGGGCGGCAAGGTGATCCGCCACCCGCAGGCTCATCGGCACCCCGTTGCCGAAGGTGACAATGGTCAGATCCGTGCCGTCCCCGTAGACCCGCGCCTTGCCGATCGGCACATGCTCCCCGGTGGGTGCGGTCATCCAGGCCTCATCCCCCGGATACAGGTCCCGCGTGTGATACAGCGCGATCGGCTCGATGAACAGGCACACGCGCCCGTCGACCCGGGCCGCCGACACGCATGTCCGGAGCAGGGCCGCCGCATCGTCGGCACGGGCGGGTACGGCCACCACCACCCCGGGGATATCACGCAGTGCCGCAAGGGAATCGTCGTTGTGGAAATGCCCGCCGAACCCCTTCTGATAGGCGAGCCCCGCGATCCGCACCACCATCGGATTGCGGAACTGCCCGTTCGAGAAGAACTGCAGCGTGGCGGCCTCGCCCCGGATCTGATCGGCGGCATTGTGTACGTAGGCGAGGTACTGGATCTCCGGGATCGGCACGAATCCGGCCAGCGCGGTGCCGAGTGCCGTACCGAGGACGGCCTGCTCGTCCAGCAAGGTATCGAACACCCGCCTGCTGCCGAACCGCTTCCGCAGCCCCTTTGTGACCCCGTACACCCCACCTTTACGGCCGACGTCCTCGCCGAACACGAGCACATCGCGATCCCGCTCGAGCAGTACACCGAGCGTGTGGTTGATCGCTTGGGCGAGAGTCATCGGCTCGGGCACAGGCACGGCCGCTCGTGTCCCCGCGTCGGTGGTAGGGCTGGAGCGCACCACGTCGGCCCGGACACCCGCAGGGTGAGCCGGTGCGAGCGGGGCGATCACCGCGGCCGCGGAGTCCAGCCGCGACTCATGGACCACCTCATCAGCGACTTCCCGGACCCGCGCACCGATCCGGTCGTATCGCGCGAGCAGGCCGGTCGCCTCGTCGATACCTGCCGCGATCAGATATCGCGCGGTGCTGAGCAGCGGATCGCGAGCGAGATCGGCGGCCATCTCCGCCGGACGACGATAGGAGGCCTCGACATCGGAACCCGCGTGCCCGCCGAGCCGAACCGTCCGCAGGTGCAGGAACACCGGCACCCGCCACGACCGCACCATCTCGACCGCGTCCTCGGCCGCACCGAGCACATCGGGCAGATCGGTGCCGTCGGCCGCCAGATAGGTGAGCCCGGGGCGCGGCCCGTAGGCCCGCTCGATCCAATCCGGCGGAGTCGGCACACTGATCCCCAGCCCGTTGTCCTCACAGACGAACAGAATCGGCATCGGCACACCCTGATGCGAAGCGTGCACGGCAGCATTGAGCGCCCCGGCTGCCGTCGAATGATTGGCCGAGGCATCCCCGAAACTGCACACCACCACCGCATCCGACGGCCACCGGCACGAAACCCCCAGCCGCGCAGCCCGATCCAGCGCGAACGCCAACCCGACCGCCCGCGGCAGATGCGAAGCGATCGTCGAGGTCTGCGGAATGATCGAGGCACTCGCACTCCCGAACACCTTGTGCCGCCCACCGGAAATCGGATCCGCCGCGGCCGCCACCACACCGAGCAACACATCCCGCACCGGATCCAGCCCGGCGATCTGCCTGCACCGCTGCACGAAGAACGCCCCCGACCGATAGTGCAACAGCGCCGGATCATCCACCCGCAGCGCCGCCGCCACCGCCGCATTCCCCTCATGCCCCGACGACCCGATACTGTAGAACCCCTGCCGCGCCACCCCCAACCGCCGCGCCACCAGATCCAGATGCCTGCCGGTGACCTGCGAATCGAACAGTTCCAGCCCGAATGCCCCATCGATCGCATCCACCGCGTCCACCCGCCCCGCCGCGGACATCTCGGCCAGCGCGTCCCGGAACGCCACATCGAGATCGAGCCCCCCACGCCCTGCCTCGCCCATCGCCCTCACTCCTCGCCTGCCGTCGAGTCGTCGTGCCGAGAAATCGATGCTAGTGCCGACTACACGTCTCGCCCCGCAGACTCAGCTGCCACCCATGACATCGAGAACTTCCGGCGCCGTGGAGGACCGCTGCTGTCCCCGGGGCACCTCGACGAGAATGACCGCGGTGACCAGCTTCTCGGCCACCGCCAGGGAGATCTCGAACCACCCGGGCCGATCACTCTCGATCGACAGCCGCAGTAAGCCCTCATGATCAGCCCGCTGAGCGGGGGAGAAGTCCTCGGGTCGTCGAGGACCACCGCTGGGATGCACGAGTGATACTTCTTCCTCGAAAAGTATCACTCGTGAAGTCCAGTGATACTTTGCTAGCAATGGCAGCACTATCGGCGTGATGGTGTGGTCGCTCTCGGTGGGGAGACGCGAACGGCGTGTGTGGCGATCTCTCAGGACCACTCCGGAGCTGTAGTCCCCGCGGCGGGTAGGGTCCGGTGGTCGGGGAAGTTCGCTGGAGGAGGGGACATGACATCAGCGGGGCCAGGAGCCCAGTTCGGTTATCCGCAGCAGCCGGGTCCGTACGGAACGCCGCAGCCCGGCCCCTACGGTGCACCCCAGCCGCAGCAACCAGGCCACTACGGCGCGCCACCACAGCAGCCCGCCCCCTACGGAGCGCCCCAGCCGTATCAACCCGCGCCCTACGGCGCCCCGCAGCCGTACTCCCAGCAACCCTACGGCCAGCCGAACCCCGCTCCCTACGGCGCACCCCCGCAGCCGAATCACGCTGCACCGCAGCCCCCTTCACCCGTCGGCCCAGAGGAGAGCCCCGCAGTCCAGGCTTACCGCGCAGCCGTCGCCCAGCACATGGCCATGGGCGGCCTGCAGGTAAGCCAGAACTGGCTCGGCCCCGTCTGGTCCACAATCGGCATCGGCGCAGTCATCAAAAGCTCCCTCAACCCCATCGAACTCGCCGTCTGCGTCGGCTACGCCGGCGAAATCTCCCCAGCCACCGTCGCCGGCTTCACCCGCCAGGTAGACGAATTCGCCCGCTCCATCCGCCGCCCCAGCGCCTTCGCCGTCAAAGGCGGCGCCTGCGCCGTAGCCGCCCTCATCTCCGAACGAGTCCACCCCGCGGCGATCCCCGCCGTCACCAACAAACCCATGAGCTTCGGCACGGTAGTAGTCCCCGCAGTCATCGACCTCACTGCCCGCCACCTCCTCATCGCCCAGAACACCCCCATGATCGGCATGGCGATGTGGGGCAGCGTGAAAGGTAAGGCCCGCCTCTACCTCCCCGAACCCAGAGCCGTCCTGGGCTGAAGACTTCTGCTCCGGCGAGAGATGTCGTGTACGGATCGGACTATGAAGAACGCTGATTACGTCCGCGCCCGACGACGCGCAATACGGAGGGCGTGGTCTCGTTCTCGACAGCTTCGAATATTCCGCTACCGCCTACCACGGGCCTCGGTCACTCCTCGACGGAGTTAAGTGCTTGGAGTTGCCTTGGCAGATGGAAACCCTTGGTGATAAACCCGAATCGAATAGCTCGTGCATGCAACCAGGCTGTCAACACGACCAGATTTGAGGGCCAGGCACTTGACTCGATCCCAGCGTGACTCGTCTAACCCTGAGAGCTGGAGTATTTCTACGGATTGAGAATGGTCGGCCAGATCAATCGTCACCGTTTCGAAAAGCGTGGCCATCTTCACGGCGAATACACTGAAGAATCTGATCGATATGTAGGTCGGATCGGGAGACCTGTCGAAGCTGCGAAACTCCAATTCTGATAGAGATAAATTGTAGCGCCATGGCCTGAACTTGAATCCAAAATGTATTGGCAAATTTCCGTCGATCCACGCGAACTCTCGATCATCTGAAGGAGTTGTCATACCGGTCTGACCTTATTCGATTGCTCTATCCCGCACTGTCCAAGCCCTATCCAGGTGGGAGAATAGCGAGTCGAAATCAGATATTGCATTTTCGCAGAACTCTGGATCGAGTTCCGATATTTTCAGCGGAAGCTCTGAGTGATTTACGCCGAGCTGGGGAGCGAACTCTGTCGGCACCCGACACGGTTGAATCATCCAGTTCCTTCGTCGATTGGTTTCTGCGCACCAAGCCACTGGGCCTCTGTAGGATACAATGCCATATCGAACTAATTCGCTAGTATTGCTCTCCTCTGACTTGTATCGCCAAACAACAAAAAGGGGGTGTTCGACGCTTATTGTATTCGTCGTAGCCCAAATCTATTCGTGCCCATTCTACCTCTCCGAGCTTTGATAGGATTCTCAACACGCTAAGGCTCGGTGACTGATCCGGCGGCGCGGCTGTCATCGCCAGCTCATTCCGGGATTTAGGCTCCTCATGACATTCTGATAGTCTCCGAGTGGAATTGGAGTCTGAGAGAGTCGGGGGTCGTAGGCGTACCGGCCGTCAGTGTAAACCTCGTGGAATACGTACTGCTCCATGATTCTCCCCCGTTTTCGGGTGTGGTCAGATCGGGACACTCGCGGCGAACACCCCTGATGCCGAGGCGCTACGGCCGTTTGTGCGGGCGATCCCGGCCGCGCGTTCCCGGCGGGGCTGCGTCGTCGTAGGCCGGGAAAGCTGCACGCGGACAAGGACTTATGAAGATCGTGAGCTGCGGCAGTGGCTGGCCGATCCCTGGATCGGTGTAAGGATCGCCCGCAAGGGCGTCGAATCCGGTGAGCGCCTGGGCAGGCATCGGTGGGTGATCCGGCGAACCACGGGCCTGGCTCATTGGGTACCACCGTTGACGATGCGCTACGACCGCAAAGACGCCCATTTCTGTGCCTTCCTCACGCTGGCGGCGGCACTGACCGGGTACAAGAACCTCGCGCAGGCCCGAGCAACCAGAAGAGGCACGATCTTAGAAAGAGGGGCTACCGCCGGGATGGCGACAGACTCGAACCTCTAACAATAGACCACATTTCGTCGGCCTCGGCGACCGTGAGATTGGATAGCGCGTCGAATCTGTATCGTTCGGCACTACCAGAGTCGGACTTTGCGGCCTGTGTGATGCGGTCGAAAGCATCCAGGGTCGTCGAACCAGATATCTAGTGCTACTGGTGATGGCAGGTGGCGCGCGCTGCCGTTCCGCGGCGACCTCAGTATCCGCGAATTGCGATGTCCTGCGGCAACATTCCCCGCTCCCACTTATCATCCAGCTTCCACAAGTAGGACTGTGGCGACTTCGTATCGATGAGCTGCTCAAGTTTCGTACCGCGCAGTGGTGCCGAAATGCTAAATCTTGCCGACATGTCAGGAACCATAGTCGATGCGAACCGCCGACAGCGTCTACACCATTCGAGAACTTCTCCACGATCCACCAGTCCAACGAGCTTGTGAAAGTAGAATCGAACGGAGATGCATCCGCAATGCGGGCACTCGCGCTCGTCGGCAAGGTCCGAAAATGAAGATATCTTCAACTTCGCCCTTTCATGGCCAGTGTAGGCAGTCCATGAATATTCGTTCACTATGAGATCCTTCGTATGTATTCTTGATACATTGACTTGCCATAGGATTCAGCGTTGCCCTCTAGTCCGCCCATGCTGTATGGGCTCATCCTGAATTGCTTGTGATGGTATATCTCATGAAAAATTGTTGTTATCAGAGTCTCATCGGAGTCAAACGCCTTCTCGCTCAGCTGAATGAGCGGACGCCCCCTCTCGCCAAGGTTTGGACGGCCGCCACCATCATGCGGAGAATCGCCCCAAATGGAGTCCGTGCCTAACCGGTCTCGAATTTCCGGATGGTACTCGATGTCGTAATCTTTGACACTCATCCCCGCTCTTCCCAGCATCATTTTGATTCGCTCGATTCTGCACGGCGTCAACCCGAGCGGATCTGTCCAAATAGTCGGATTATGTGGATACGTGGCAGGATTTGGAGCCGGCGACAATCCCAAGGGGTCCTGCGAGAGATACCGTCCCGTTTCGGGGTCGTAGTAGCGGTGATAGTTGTAGTGGAGCCCAGTCTCGTCGTCGTATTGCTGCCCCTGGAAACGATGTGGGGTATCGAGACCGAGCCAAGTGTGTCGGCCCCATAGTGTTGAGGTTGCCGTCGACGCGATTTCGCCCGTCTTCGGATCTGCAAGATGGGTGGGCGACCCTTGAGTGTTGGTGACTATCGCCCAGAACCGATTGTCGATCGATTGAGTTAGGGGGACATAAGTGCCCGGATGGTTGGTCCAGGTGTGGACGCGAGTCGTCGTCGCAGTGGTGGTAATTTGTTCGGCGAGGTGGACTCCATCCCAGAGGAAGTTCGTGCGAGTTGCACAGTCGTGACGGTATTTGCTGGTTCGTCGCCCAAAAGGGTCGTAAGTGTAACCCCAGATCGATTTATCGGGCATCGTGACTTCGATGAGTTGGTCGAGCGCGTCATAGCTGTAATGCCAAACCGCAGGTTTACGTGAGAGCCGTGTTCTGACCTTCCGGATAAGGCGGCCTGCGGCGTCGTAGTGGTAACGGGTGCGCCCTGCACGGATCAGCAGGTTGTTGCGATATTCAAAATGGGGGTCGTCCATGGATGGGTGGACCTCGTGGGCGGGTTTTGTTTGTGTTGGCAGCGCAGGTATTTCGGCAGTGGTCAGGCTAGATAGTCCGTTGTAGGTGTATCGCTCTGCTATTCCAGCGCTCGGCGCAGTGATGTGGGTGATCCGGCCGATCACGTCAATAGTGTAGTCCCGGCGGTTAGTTGTGGAAGGTGTCGTAGTGGTGTGGCGGGTGATGTAGCCGTCGGGGCGCCAATCGTAGTCGTCGCGTCCGAGTAGCTGGGTGGGGGCGCTGCTGCGGGGATCGAGTGCGACGAGTTCGCGGCGCAGAGTATATCCGGCGGGGCTGTAAGTGTTGTGTTGGCCGATTCCGGTGGTGTGCCAGCTGTTCTGGCGGCCCAGTAGGTCGTGGGTGAAGTCGAAGCGGTGGCCGTGGGTGGTGAGGGCGGTGACCTCGCCGGTGATGGCGCGTTCGTAGGTGGTCGTTGCTCCGCTGGGTGTGGTGTATCCAGTTCTGCGGCCGTGGTTGTCGTTGACGTAGTACGTGGTGCGGCCGTCGACGTGTTGTGCCTGAAGCCTGCCCGCGAGCGTGCGGTCGAAGGTGACGGCGTGGATCGTGGAGTCGTGCAGGCCGTTTCGAGCGGTGACCAGGTGGCCGGTCGGGGTGTAGGTGTTGGTGATCCATTCGCCGGTGTCGGTGCTGACTCCGGTGAACCGGCCCAGGATGTCGTAGAACTGGCGGCGTTGGATACCGGTTGGGGTGGTGATGACGGTCGGCCGGTTGAGCAGGTCGTGTTCGGTGCGGGTGATCGAGCCGTTGTAGTCGGTTTCGGTGCAGACGTTGCCAGCGATGTCGTATTCGTACGTCCAGGTGTCGCCGAGGGGGTTGGTGACGGTGGTGAGGCGGCGTTCGGTGTCGTGGGTGTAGGCGGTGATGGTGCCGTCGGGGGCTTGTTTGGTGGCGACGAGGTCGAAGCTGCCGTAGGTGTAGCGCGTGACGGCGCCGATCTGGTTGGTGTGGGTGAGCAGGTTGGCTTCACCGTCGTAGGTCCACGACTGGGTAGCGCCCTCGGGGTCGGTGTGGGAGAGCAGTTTTCCCTCGACCGAGTAGTGGTGGGTGTTGATGTTGCCGAGGGCGTCGGTGATTCTCGCGGGGCGGCCGAAGACGTCGCGCTCGATGAGTGTGATCGCGGTGTTGGGTTCGGTGATGCGGATCGGGAGTCCGGCGCTGTCGATTTCGATGACGGTGGTCGCCCCGGTGGAGAGGGTGATCGATGCCGGTGCGCCGCACCGGTGGTGGGTGTAGGTGGTGGTGATGCCGTCGGCGTCGGTGACGCTGGTCAGGTTGCCGTGCTCGTCGTAGGTGCGGGCAATGGTCGAGCCGTCGACGTCGGTGACCAGGGACGGGCGGTGGGGTGCGGCGTAGTCGATGGTGATCGTTTGCTGGTCCGGGCGGCGCAGCAGGATCAGGTCGCCGTCGTCGTTGTAGAGGTAGATCGTGGTGTTGGCGTAGGCGTCTACGTGGCGGACCGGTTGGCGGTATTCGTTGTAGTCGGTCAGGGTGCTCGCGCCGCGGGGATCGATGACCTGACGCAGGCAGAGTTCTTCGTCGAATTCGAAGATGGTGGTGGCGCCGAGGGAATTCGTGTGGTGGGTGCGGGTGCGGTTGAATCCGGGGACGTCCTCGTAAGCGAGGGTGGCCGAGAGGATCCCGTCGGTGCCGACCTGTTTGACGACTCGGCCGTGCTGGTCGTAGGTGTTGACCATTTCGGTGCCGCGGGAATCATGCCAGGACAGCATGCGCGTGTCACTGTCATAGCGATACTGGGTCATGGCCCCGACGCCGTTGATGACGGAGGTGAGGTTGCCTGCGGTGTAACCGAATTCGCGGACGCGGGTCGCTACGGGGGTGCCGTCGGGGTCGGTGCCGGTGACGGTGAGAGCGGTGACGCGGCCGTCGGCGGCGTCGATCTCGATGTGGTAGCCGCCGGTGTGGGTGATGTGGGTGGGGACGCCGTCGGGGTTGTAGTGGAAGCGGATCTGGTTGTGGTGGCGGTCGGTGATCTCGGTGATGGCGTAGTTGCCGAGGCGGGTGTCGAGGCCCGCAAGGACGGGATCGGGGTGGAAGCCCCAGGCGATCTCGCGTTCGGGGTCATAGACGTGGTAGCCGCCGGACTCGGTGCGCGTCAGTGTGGCCCGGATGCCCTTGTGGACGGGGCGGACGGGGACGTCGGGGGCGGTGTGGGGGAATTGCCAGAGTTCGCCGTCGGGACCGACGAACTTCACGCCGACCTGGTCGACGACGACGCGCATGTCCAGGGTCGCTGCCCAGGACGGGCCGAACCAGCGTCCGAAGCGGTAGGAGGAGCGGTGGCGGCGGGTCAGGACCAGCGCGAGGACACCGGGCAGGTTCACGTCGGTTTCCGGGAGGAGGAACTCGCCGGTCGCCGCGTCGACGGGGTCGCCGCAGTCGATGGTTTGTTTGGTGGTTTTGTTCGCTTCCGGTGACGCTGTTTTGTTCTGGTTGGGCAGCGTGTTGTCGATAGTGGCGGTGTTGGCCGGGTTGGTGGTCGAGGGTTTGGTTTCCGGTGTCGTACCGCTCGGGGTGTCCGGGGTGGCGGGGTCTTTCACCGTCGACGGGCTGGTCGGAGAATCGGTTTGTTTGACGTTCGACGGGGTCGTCGGGGAGTCACCGCTTTTGGTGTTCGCCGGTTTGGTGGTGGCGAGTTCGTCGGCGTTCTTGGTCTTGGACGGGGTCTTCTTGAAGGCTTTGGCGATGTCGCCGAAGGCGTTCTTCAACTGTTTGAGCAGTGGTTTGAGTTTGGCCATGGTTTTGGCCAGGCGGGAGAACAGTTTCGAGATCATCGCGGTGGTTTTGGCGATGTAGGCGGTGGCTTGGACCGCGATGACGGGGGTGGCCAAGCCGAGGGAGAAGATGGCTTCGGCGGCCCAGACCGCGAGGCGGCCGACGGTTTGGGCGACCAGGTCGCGCACGGTTTCGCGGACCGCGGCCACGACACCGCCGGCGAGGCGGATCGCCGAGGCGGCGGTGGTGGCCGCGGTGTTGGCGGCGGTGAGCAGGTTGGTGGTGTTGGAGGCGGCGTTCTTGTAGGCGGTGGCGGTTTGGCCGGTCCAGTCCGCGACGTCGGTGGTGACGGCGGTGTTCTGGGCGGTGGCGACTTCGCTGATGCGGGTCGCGACGTTGTCCCAGGTTTTGGCGTAGGCCTCGATCTGGGCGGGGTCACCGGCGATCCAGTCCAGGGCGTCTTGGAGGGGTTGGCAGTGTTCGATCAGCCAGCCGACGCCGTAGGCGGCCAGGGTGCCGAGGGGGTCGACGACCAGGGATACGGCTTCGGCGCCGAGGCCGACCACGCCGAGGCCGACGTCGATCCAGGAGCCGCCGGAGATGGCGTCGGACAGGTCGGTGACCGAGGAGACCAGGCTGATTCCGGTGGACCAGTCGGTGGTGTCTTCTTTGGTGGCGATCAGGGGGTTGGCGGCCATCAGAGGCCGGATTCCTGTGACTTGAGCGCGGCGGCGTTGGTGGTGTCGCGGGAGGTGAACGCGTCGGCGACCGCGGTGAGGTTCGTGCTGGTGTCACCGAAGGCGGTGATCGCGGCTTGGATGGCGTCGATGCCGTCGGTTTCGACCGAGTCGACGAACAGGGGACCGAGGAAGGCACAGAGTTTGCCGAACGCGTCGGAGGGGGCGGAGACGGCTTGGGCGGCTTCCAGGGCTTCGGTCAGGCCCGATCCGGCGGAGGTGACGTTGGTGGCGTGGGTTTTGATCTGGTCGGGGGAGATGTTGATTTCCCCGGCGCCGCCTGCACTTGTCATCGTTGTCCCGCCCCCGGTGAAGCCGTGTGCCGCCGGATCGGAGATGCTCGCGACCTGCGGTGTCGATTCTGATCGGTCTGATCGTCGGCGCGGGGCGAGCCCGTGCGGACGATCTGTGGCACTAGGTGCCAGTCGCTCAGCGTAGCGGAATCGGGGGCGGTTTCCGGTGTGGGGAATTCGACGGAACCTCGAGGCGGAACGGTGCGTCCAACGGTGGTGAGCGTGGTGGGATGCGGGGTCGTCAGCGTCCCGATCGACGAAGCTGAAGGGGGACACTCCGTGGTCGTCCAAGCGTGCATGCAGGACGCCGAGCTGCCCTGATTGCGAGCGAGTCACACTGTGGCACTAGCGGAACAAGGACAGGGTGGAGGTCGACGCAGTCCTCGAAGCGGCCGATGGACGAGGCATTGGTATCGAGGTGAAGGCGGCTTCGACGCTGCAACGCACTCGCTGCCCTTCGGCGACCGGCTCAGGGCGCATCCGATCAATGCGCTCTGGCACTGTGCTCCCTGATGCCCGCCGCCTCGGCCGGATTGTGGAGATTCGGGAGGTTCTGTGGGTGGGGGTCGCGGTGTATTCTTGGCGCCGAACTGCGGTGCGCCGGGGGCGCAGTGGCGGGGGTTCGGCTTGTGGTGGTGGATGCCGCGCAGGCTCGGTTGGGGATCTGAGGAGATTCGTGCGGAACGGTCGAGTACTGGGTGCGGTGTTTGCCGGGGTGTGTCTGCTGGGTGTCGTCGGGTGTGACGAGACGATCGATGGGACCGCCACGGCGCCGACCACGACGGTGCGGGACATCGATGAGATCGAGGTCTACAACCCGTGTACGGAGCTGAGTGCTGATGTGCTGCGGGCTACCGGGGTGGATCCGGCGTCGAAGCGGACGGTGACGGATCCGCCGTCGGGGCCAGCGAGTTGGCGGGTGTGTTCGTGGTATCCGGAGGGGGATCCGTACACGTTGACCGTCGGTTCGACTTCGCACACGATCAGTGAAACTCGCTCGAAGTCGGGTGTTGTCGGCCTCCGGGACACGACTGTGGGGAAGCGGTCGGGGATCGTCTTCCGTGAGAGCTCTGACCCTGACGGGTGTCACGTTTCGTTCCAAGCGGAGCAGGGGATGTTCGACATCTACGCCGCCTGGTTGATGAACGGGAAGCGCGATGTCGACATCTGCATCATCGCGGCTGGGCATGCGGCGGACCTCGAGCCGAATCTGCCGAAGTGAACATTGCTCGGTAATGCGTGGTAGGGGAGGAATCTAATGGCTGATGGTCTGGACAAAGACATCGCTGAGTGGAAAACACTCAAGCAGAAAGCTATTGCCGGTGAGTTCAAGATGGAAGAAGGAATCGGCGAAGCGCTCAGGGCGGCGTGTAGCACTTACGCGTCCAAATTGGACAAGCTGAAGATCGACGCCCGGTATCTGGGATTCCTATCCGGCTACGGCGGAATTCCTTCCGCCGACGTGCTCAAGGAGAAGTTCCAGAACAAGGCTGTGAATGGCGAGGGCGACAACCCGACCGATTCGGCAGTCAAGCGCCTGGAACAGCATGTCGAGATCGCCGCCCTCATGCGCGACACCTACGCCGCCGCCATCGGCAAACTCCAAGACTCCGATCAGAAGAGCGGCACCCAGCTCGGTCAGAAGGAGGGTGAGATCTGATGGTCTTCCCTTTCGCCATCGCCCTGCCCGCCATCATCACCATCGGTGGCGCCAAGGTCTACGACAACTATTCCCAGTCGTCGGAGAATTCCGACCAGCAGAAGTCGCGGAATCAGGACGCGGACAACCAGTTCGGTAACGACAAGCAGGTCATCAGTTCCGAGCGGTCGATGTTGCAGGGGCGGTTCGACGGGCAGTACGCCGGGCAGAAGATCACCAACCACGAAGACTTCGACACCTGGTCCCATCAGGACATCTGGGATGCGTTGCAGGGCAACAACGGTAAGCCCGCGGTGAAGGCCAGTGACATCAACTCCGGTGCCAACGGCTGGCGGCGGCTCGACGAGGGGGAGGGCGGCAACGGCGGTATGCGGGAAGCCGTCAGCACGTTCCGCGCGGAGGTCGAGCGGGCCATCCAGGAGCACTGGCAGGGCAAGTCGGCCACCGCGGCGATGGAGAGTACGCGGGCCTACGGGACCGAGGCCGAGAAGCTCGCCCTGACCTTCGAGATGGTGGCCAACAGCATCGACCTGCTCGAAACGGCTCTCGGACACGCGAAGACGGCCGTCGGTGAGCCGGAGGACGTGTCCGCCTTCGACAAGGCGGTCGCGATGATTCCGGGTACGGGGCTGCTGAAGACGGCGAAGTACCGGGCCGACGAGTCGTCGAAGGCGGCGCAGGAGGTGATGAAGACCGTCTATCAGCCGGTCGCGAAGGACGTCGACGAGCACACGCCGGTCCTCGCGCCCGCCGTGAGCACCTTCAAGTCCGACACCACCGATCCGGGCGGCAACAAGCCGAACAGCAACGGCACCGACGATCCGTCGGACACCGACAAGCCGAAGACGACGACCACCCCGGAGACACCGACCACCCCGTCGGGGACGGATCCCGAGGACACCGATCCGGACGACACCGACACCGACGATCCGGACGACACCGAGACCGACACCCCGGAGACGACTGACCCGGACACCACCACCCCGGCGGGCACGACCCCGGACACGACCACGCCCGCGGGTGTCACGCCGAGCACTCCCGGTGGTGGATCGCCGCTGGGTACCGGTGGCAATCCCGGCGGCGGTTCGCCGGGCGGCACGCCGAGTGGGACGCCGAGTGCGGGAACGCCGGTCGCGGGCGTCCCGGGACAACCGGCGGGCACGGGCGCGGGGGCGCGCGGTGGTACCGGTGCGAGCGGCGGCCGCAACGGCATGCCGGGTATGGGTGGCATGGGCGCCGGTGGCGCGCGCGGCAAGGGTGACGACGACAGCGAGCACAAGATCCCCGACTACCTCATCCAGGACCGCGAGACCGAACTGCTCGGCGTCCAGCCGCGCGTGCTGCCGCCGGGCGGGGTGATCGGCGAATGACCGGGTCGACCTGGCAGATGGAAGGGCTCACCTTCACCATCGCTCTCGAAGCACTCGGTCGCGACCGGCTGCCCTACCCGCTGAGCTGGTTCCCGCGCGATCTGGAATTCCCCGGCGACCTGGAACGCAGCCGTGCCACCGCCGCGCAGCGTCTGGCAAGCCGGTTCGACGAGGCGCTCTACAGCGCGCTCGCGGTGCTGCTCGAACCGGAGATGCGGATCGAGGTGTACGGGTTCTACGGGCCGGACCAGTCACAGGTGGTCCGCATCCACGCCGGGATCTCCGGGCACACCGCGACATTGGCGGTGCAGCGGCCCGGTCCCACGCGCGAGTACGGCACCGACATCACGGTGAGCACCCACCAGTCGCATCGGATCGCCGCCGAGGTGATCGGCAGGCTGCCCCGGCTCTCGGCGGGCGGCCACCGGCCGTTCCACGGGCGGCGCAGCGAGATGGAGCAGCCGACCTACGGGCGCCATCCCACTCGGCTCTCGCCCGTCGAGGAGATGCAGCGGTTCTTCCGTCGCGAACGGATCGGAATGGGCGAGATCACGGTGCTGCCCGGTTTCGCGCTCGATTCCAAGCCCACCGACGACGGTCGCGCTTTCCTCTGGCTCGACTACCCGAACGACGGCCGCTACCTGCTGCACGAGCTCAGCGCCGACGACATCTCCATCACACCGGGTCCGCCGGACGAGCTGCTGCGCCAGCTTCAGGAGCGTGTCGACGCCACCGCCCGGACGCTGCGTCCGGCGCCGCGCGACAACTACTACGACGACGAGGACGATCCCGAAGCGGAGTATTTCCAGCGCAAGAGCTGGCTGGTCTGAGCGGCGGGCTGGTCGTTTCGGACGGTCAGCGTCCGTCGGGTGACGGGAGGTTCCACCAGTCGCTCGACAGGGTGAGGTGGTCGTCGGGCGGCCAGCCCTCGTCATTGACGGCGGTGTCGTCGGCGGGTTCGCCCCACGGCACGATCTCGACCTCGAGCGCTGGTCGCGCGGTGGGGGATTCCTCGGCGGGGAGCGCGGCGGTGGAGGCGGTCGTATCCGGAGGCGAAACCGGCGGTGTGTTTCCCGGTTCGACGGGTGCGTGTTCGGCGGTTGAGCTCGACGGCCATGGCTGATCGGTGCGCGTGGGTGCCCTGGGCGGTGTGGCGCGTCGCGGTCGGTCGGTGTCCACCGCAGGTGTCGACAACGGGCGCGGACGGGTAACCGGCGCGAACGTGACCGGGTCGAATTCGGACAGGCGGGCCGGTGCGGCGGGGCGTCGCGGTGCTCGCGCGGGTGGTGCGGGACGCGGAGCGGGTGGAGGGGGCAGAGAAGGTGTTGTCCGGGGTGGTTCACCGCCGACAGCAGGTGTGTCGTCGGGTGTGGGGACGGATGCGCGGGTGGGCGGGTGCGGCTCCTCCGCCGGGGAGGTGTCGCCGGTCGTGGAAGATGCTGTGGTGTCTGGGTTCTCGTCGACCGGTCGTGGCCGGGCGAGTTTGTCGACGACCTCCTGCCTGCCCTCCTGGAGGCGCGGATCGCTGCCCAGCGCCGCCACGGCTTCGCGCATGACCGCCGCCGCGTCGGCCACTGCCTCCCGGTGCAGGTCCACGATCATCGAGACGAGCACCCGGGGATCGAGATCGGCTCCTCCCTCGCCCAGTTCGACGCTGTGCAGGGTGCCGTTGGCCCCGACCTCCACCCGCAGTGTGCCGTCGGCGCTGGTGGCTTTGCCCCTGGCGTCGGTGAGCGCACGCTGGAGCCGTTCGATGTGCCCCGAGACCGGATCGATATCCCCCATGCCGCGCTACCTTCTCTACCCGGATTCTCCGGTGAGCCTATCGGTCCCGTGAGCAAGCGTCGACGGGCACGTTCGATCTTGTTGCGCTTGCGCGGGGGACGCCTAGCGTTGCCGCCGAACGAACTGCGAGAAACGGGGGAAATGATGGCTGGCGCAACAGATCTGGATCTGGATCCGACACGGACACAGGAGCTCGCGACAACGCTGGGTAAAGCGAAGTCGGAATTGGGGACGGTCTTCCGCGCAGACGCTGGTCAGTGAGTACGAGGCCCTGTCGAAGGCGACATCGACGGCGGTGACGGAATTCCAGAGCAAGGACGCGCAGAACGCGGGTGACCTGGGCGCGGCGCAGGCGGCGCTGGTGTGACGACACTTGGTACCGCGGAACAGAAGTCGCTGGCCGACGGGGTGGACGCGAGCCGGGACTTCTGGACCGGTACCGCCGCCGAGGCGATGCGGACCAAGCACGAAGAGGTCCGCACCACCACGAAGACGTTCATCACAGCACTGCAGGACGGTGCGAGCGCCGCGAAAGCCGGTGCGAGCACTCTGGAGTCGGCCAAGAGCGCGGTGGTGAACGCGGTGCGGCCCGCGCAGGCCAACGGCTACGAGGTCGGCGACGACGGCACGACCACGATCTCGGCGAGCGCCCACCAGACCTTGCTGCCTCAGCTGGGCGCGTCGTCGTATTCCACTGCCGCGGGGGCGTTGCAGGTGGACGCGGACGCGTCGACGACGGCGGTCAAGGAGGCGCTGGAGAACGTGCGTGCGGCGGCGAGAGCGGTGCGCGGATGCCGATCGAGTCGCCGCGGACGGTCCAGCTCGACCCGGACAAGTACACGACCGACTGGACACCGGGGGCATCAGACCTGGTCGGTGCCGAGCGGAAGTATCAACGAGGGTACGAGCTACCGGGTCCGACTGGTCGAGATGACCGAAAAGGAAATCTACAACAACGACGGCAAATCCATGATCGTGTGGGAGCCGAAGTACGAGATCCAGGAGCAGAAGATGGTCGTGCCGATCACCGGCGGCCAGGGCTATCCGGTGGCGATGCCGCCCGGAGAGTGGCGCTCCGCATCGATCGACGAGGTCATGACCGTGCAGCGCAACAGCCCGACGACGTTGAACATCCCCGATCCCACCCAGGACATCAAGTGAGGGCGGGTCTGCGCGGCGCGCTCCTGGCCGCCACGGCGGTGGTGCTGGCGGCCTGTGGGTCCGATACCGGTGCTGGCGTCGATCCGCTCGCGGCGTTGCCGCCGCTGGCGGATTTTCCGGTTGGTTACTCGATGATCGGGGCACCCGAGTCGTTCGATTCGGCCTTGCCCGGTGTCGGAGATCGGATGGCGTTCGACGAGGAGCGGTGCCGGAAGCTGATCGAGCCGCCGGCGGGTCCCGGGGCGGGAGAGTCGGTGTCCTCGGGAATGGGTTCGGCGGTCTATCTCGTGTATGTCGTCGACACGGAGCAGTCGGTCGGCGACTTCGCGGATGCGGTGAGGGAATGCGAGGTGATCAGTGCGAGCTCGCAGCGGCAGACGTTGGCACTGACGCGGGGTACGGCGCCGGACGTGGGGCCGGATGCTGTGGGCTATCGGTACGTCGGGACGCAGGGTGTGCGCGCTGATGGTCAGCAGCTGGTGGATACGCCGATGGTGCAGGAGCGGCTGGTGGGTCAGGTTGGAGACTGGCTGGTCACTGCCTCGGTGACCGTGTTGTCGCGGACCGGTGAGGCCGTGACCGAGGCGCAGATTCGGCCCGAATCCGAGGTTCTGCGAACAGTTTTCGACCGGACGATCGAATGGCTCGGCAGCTAGGGGAGATCATGGCGACCGTGGAACGCGATTTGGCACTGCTGGCCGGACGAGAACGCGATTTCGGTGGATGCCGCACTGGCGAGCTGGGTGGGGATCTGCACCCGTGCGCCGATTCCGGTTCGTGCGCTCGGGTATGCGGATCGCGACGAGTTCTATCGCGATGTCGAGAGGCTGCGCAGGGCGGTTGGCGACGAACGCAAGATATCGGAAGCAGACACCGCGAAGGTGCTCTTCTGTTCGGTGCTGGTACGGAGTTCCGGATGGTGAGCACGTTTTCCGATGCGGAAGGGATCGTGGTGCTGCGTTCTCTTCAGCGCGCATTGTTCACGGGGCACGGGGCGCGGGTTCTGTTCAATGCTGAGCTCTACGCGCCGCGAGTCGAGGGAGGAGAACCGCCGGGTGATCCTCGTCCTGTCAGGATGACGGGTAGGGCCGTCTCGTGTACTCGTCTTCGGTGTAGAGGGCGAAACCGGCGAGGCAGTAGTCGCGTTCCGGGAAGCCGCAGTTCAGGGTTCCCCACGGTTGCCAGGATGTCCACACATAGCGTTCCTCCAGGGAATGGCCGCGCGGCATGCTCGTCTTCTCGATGTCGGGGTAGTGCGTTTTCACCTCGTCGAGGCTGATGCAGCGTGGTTCGTCGATTTCCAGGTGGGTGAAGGCCCAGGTGCCGTCGGGGCGGCTGACACTGGTCACTTCTTCGATAGGGATGCCGCCGACGGCGACGACCGGGCCGATATCGCGGCGTCCGGTGCCCTCCAGACGGGTGTTGTACAGCGCGTTGATCTTCTCGTTCGTCAGCGGAGACTGGGCGGTGGTCGCACTGATCAGGCTCCAGAGATCGGTCGGCTGGATGGCAGTCGTTGCTTCGGGGTGCACGTCGTTACCGGAGGCGCATCCGCTGATGGAGAGGATGAGCGACACTGTCGCGCTTGCGTAGTAGATGATCTTCCTCATCGGCGGACCACGCCGCAGTGATCGTGGTGGTGCATATTTCCCCGTTTCCCCCGTGGAACCTTCGTGCGTCACGCTAGCGGCGCCCACATGTCGGCGCAACAGGGGAGCGATTCGGGCTCTGGGCTGCGATGAATATCGGTGGGGGTGGTCGTCTGTATTCGTAGACGATCGACCAACCGAGGAGAATGGCATGACTGCTACGTATACGTTCGATGTGTTTTCGAGTCTCGACGGGTTCGGTGGGGTGAGCGGGGGTGATTGGGGTGGTTACTGGGGGAAGCAGGGGCCGGAGTTGTTGGAGCATCGGCTTTCGCTGTATGGCGGGGAGCAGCGGATGGTGTTCGGGGCCAATACTTATCGGGCATTTCGGGAGATTCTGGCGTCCGGGGAGGAGTCGGTGCGGGATCCGTGGGTGACGAAGATGCGGAATCTGCCTGCGACGGTGGTGTCGACGACGTTGCGTGAGCCGTTGGATTGGCCGGATGCGACGGTGGTGAGTGGGGATGCGGTGGATATCGTCGCGCGGTTGAAGGAGGAATCGGGGGTGCCGTTGCGGTCACATGGGAGTCTGTCGATGAATCGGGCGTTGCTGGCGGCGGGGTTGGTGGATCGGGTGCAGGTGACGATTTTCCCGGTGATCACGGGGAAGACGGGGGACGCTGCGATCTTCCGTGGGGCGGCGGATTTCGATCTCGAGTTGCTGGAGAGCCGGACGCTCGACGGTGATATCCAGGAGCTCGTCTATCGGCCGACGCCGCATCCCTGAGTGCCGGGTGGCAGGATGGCCAGGCGTGAGAACGGCGTCATCGCCCGACTGGCTCGGCCGGTATCGAGACGGGCAGCGGGAACAGGTCTGGCACGAGCTGCGGCAACTGGGCGCCACGATCCACGACAGCACATTCGCCGAGGAAGCGCAGCTGGTCTGTGACGAGATGGCGCTGCGCGCCCGGCGCAATATCGAGGTGATCGTCGAGCGGCTGACCGAGAGCGGCTACCGATTTCACACCAACGACGACGACCAGGTGCCCGTGGTGCCCTTCATCCCGGCGACCGAGAACGCCGCCGAGCACGCGCGCTGGCTCGGGGAGCGGTTCGGTGCCGTGCCCATGACGCTGCTGTCGTGGGTGCGGCTGGTCGGAGACGTGTGGCTGGTCGGTACGCATCCGGACTTGCCGGAGTCGGCGTCGGGAGATCCGCTGGTGATCCAGGTGGAAGGGTCGCACCATCCCGAATCGTCGATCCGTGAATTCTTCGCCGAGGAGTACGACAGGTGGAGTGAGTGGGAGTCGGGAACACGGTTCGTGCTGCCGCTCGCGCCGGATCGGCTGCACAAGGAGAACGTCAGTGGGGGAGAGCCGTATGGGATCGGGTTGCCGGACGGGTGTGTGGACGGGCTGTTCGTCGGCGAATCGACCATGCCGTTCGTGGCGTACCTGAATCGGGTGTTCGACCAGGGTGGGTTTCCCTGGCCGACGGGGTCACCCGAGCAGTGGCGGGTGCGTCAGGCGCTCCGTGCGGACATGCTGCCCTTGTGATCGTTCGCTAGGCGCGCGGGGCGACCCAGAGGGCCTCGGCCGCCGCGCAGAGGTCGCCGTCGCGGGTGGAGAGGGCGACGCCGACGGTGTGTTTGCGGCCTTCGTGGTGGATCGGCCAGGCGTGGGCGATGTAGTCGGTGTCGGCGGGGGCGGGGCGGAGCTGGGTGGCGGTGAGGGCGGCGGTGACGGCGCCCTTGGCCATGCCCTGGTGGACCCAGGCGGCGATGCCGCCGGGGCAGTCCAGGGCGGACCAGATGATTTCCGGGGGGAGATGACCGGTGTCGTCGGCCAGGCCGGGGTCGGGGGTCCAGGCGGCGGCCATGAGCCGGCTGTCGGGGACGGCCCAGGGGAACAGGCGTAGTCCGTTGCCGGGGGCGCATTCGACGCCGCAGCCGAAGCAGTCGGTGACGGGGCGTTTCGGGCTGGTGAGGGCGGCGTCGGTGGCGGCGCTCGCCGCGGCCCAGGAGGGGGCCGGTGGCGGAGTCAGGTCCAGGGTGGCGGGGGCGGCCTGGGCGAGGAGGGTGCCCTCGGCGTCGACGAGGACGGTGTGGCCGGGCTCGCCCGCGGACAGGGCGATGGGGGTGCCGACGGGGACGGCGCGGCGGAAATCGACGCGCACGGTCTCGGCGCCGGAGCGGCGGGCCAGCAGGCCAGCGACGTAACCGCCGAAGGCGACCCGGGGATAGCCGTGGATGTGATCGGGGAAGGTCACTGCCTCGGTTTGGATCATGCTGATGGACTCACCCTTCCGGCCGGTCGAACAGCCTCGACCATACCGAGTACCTCGACCACCGACCGGACGGGTGCCGAGGTGACGCGCGGAAAGGCGATGCCGGGCCCCGCGCGGAAACGACGATGCCGGGCCCGCGACGGGGCCCGGCATCGGAACAACTCGCGGTCAGTCTTCCTCGTGGTCGAGCAGCAGGTCGGTGGCGGCCGCCTCGTCGATGACCCATGTGGTGGAGTCGATGCCGACGGCACCCGCGGACGGGACGTCGTCGGGGGAGGCGCCGTTGACGGCGGCGGCGACCGCGGCGGCCTTGCCGACGCCGCTCACCACGAGCATGACGTGGCGCGAACGGTGGATCGCGGGCAGTGTCAGGCTCACCCGGGTGGGCGGCGGCTTGGGGCAATCGTGCACGGCGACAACGTAATCGGTCTGCTCGCGGATGGCGGGGGAGTGCGGGAACAGCGAGTCGATGTGACCCTCGGGGCCCATGCCGAGCACGGTGAGGTCGAACTCGCCGCGCTCGTCGAGCTCGGTGTGGATGAGCTGGGCGTAGGCCGCGGCGGCCGCCTCGGGGGAGCCGTAGGTGCCGTCGGAGGCGGCGATCGGGAAGACGTGGGCGGGGTCGAGCGGGACGTGGTCGAGCAGGGCCTGGCGGGCCTGCAGCTCGTTGCGGTCGGCGTCGCCGTCGGGGACGAAACGCTCGTCGCCCCAGTAGACGTAGAGCTGGGACCAGTCGATGGCGCCCGGGGCGCGGCGGACGCGTTCGAGCAGGCGGATGCCGTCGCTGCCGCCGGTCAGCGAGACCGAGGCGGTGCCGCGCTCGGCCTGGGCGGCGACGATCACGTCGACGAAACGTTCGGCGGCGGCGTCGGCGAGCTGGTCGGGGTCGTCGTGGACCTCGACGGTGTTGGCGGGGAACTCGGCGCCGAGCTCGTCGTGTACGTCGATGCGCTCACTCATAGGTCACCTTCTCGATTCCGGCGAGCGCCTCGGCGTAGATCTCGTCGGCGTCGAGACGCCGCAGTTCTTCGGCGAGGCAGTCGCGAGTTTCCCGGCGCGCCAGCGCAATTCGCTGATCGGGTTCGCCGGTGCGGGTCAGCGTAGCGGTCCTTCCCAACTGCGGACGAGCGATGGCGATCGAATCCGAGCCACGGTGGAGTTCCACCCGCAGCTCACCCGTCTTGCGGAGGACGGGACAGTTCAGCCGCGCGGCGAGCCACCCGGCGAGGGTGTCGAGCGCGGGCTCCTCGGCCAGCCCCGACACCGTCACCGCGGTGACCGGCGCGAACGGCGGTTCGTCCAGCGCGGCGGCCAGCAGCGCGCGCCAGTAGGTGATGCGGCTCCAGGCCAGGTCGGTATCACCGGGCGCGTAGGAGTAGCGGCGCTTCTTGATGGCGGCCTGCGGGTCGGGGGCGAAGGTGGCGTCGGTGATCCGGCGCTTGGCCAGCCTGCCCACCGAGTCCTGAGACGGGAACTCCGGCGCCCCGCGCGGCCACCACGCCACCACGGGTGTGTCGGGCAGCAGGAACGGGGTGACGACGCTGCTCTCGTGGTTCACCAGCGGACCCTGCAGCCGCAGCACGATGACCTCGGCCGCGCCCGCGTCGCCGCCGACGCGGATCTGGGCGTCGAGGCGGGTCTCGGCGTCGCGGTCGCCACGGGCCAGCACGATCACCCGGCAGGGGTGTTCGCGGCTGGCGTCGTTGGCGGCGTCGATGGCGTCCTCGGCCTCGGAGGAGTCCAGGGTGCAGACCACCAGGGTCAGCACGCGGCCCTGGGTGATCACGCCGTTGGTCTCGCGCAGCTGCACCATGCGTTTGGCGACGGCGATGGTGTCGGTGTCGGGCATGTCGACGATCACGGGCGCCGCCATTCCCGCCCGCTGCGCGCGAGCATCTCGTCGGCCGAGGCGGGACCCCAGGTGCCCGCCTCGTAGGGTTCGGGCTTGCCCTCGGCGGCCCAGTGCGCGAGCACGGGATCGAGGATGCGCCAGGACAATTCGACCTCGGCGTTGACCGGGAACAGCGACGGGACGCCGAGCAGCACGTCGAGGATGAGCCGCTCGTAGGCCTCCGGGGAGGACTCGGTGAACGCCTCGCCGTAGCTGAAGTCCATGTTCACGTCGCGCACTTCCATGCTGGAGCCGGGGACCTTGGAGCCGAAGCGCAGGGTGATGCCCTCGTCCGGCTGCACCCGGATGACCAGCGCGTTCTGGCCCAGTTCCTCGGTCATGGTCTGGTCGAAGGGCAGGTGCGGGGCGCGCTTGAACACCACGGCGATCTCGGTGACGCGACGGCCCAGGCGCTTGCCGGTGCGCAGGTAGAACGGCACTCCGGCCCAGCGGCGGTTCTCCACGTGCAGGGTGATGGCGGCGTAGGTCTCGGTGCGCGACTGGGGGTCGAAGCCCTCTTCCTCGTGCAGGCCGACGACGTGTTCGCTGCCCTGCCAGCCCTCGGTGTATTGGCCGCGCGCGGTCGTCTCGTCCAGTGGCTCGACGAGTTTGGTGGCGGAGAGGGCCTTGATCTTCTCGGCGGTGAGCTGCATCGGCTCGAAGGAGGTGGGTTCCTCCATGGCGGTGAGCGCCAGCAGTTGCAGCAGGTGGTTCTGGATGACGTCGCGGGCGGCGCCGATGCCGTCGTAATAGCCCGCGCGACCGCCCAGGCCGATGTCCTCGGCCATGGTGATCTGCACGCTGTCGACGTAGTTGGCGTTCCAGATCGGTTCGTAGAGCTCGTTGGCGAAGCGCAGCGCCAGGATGTTCTGCACCGTCTCCTTGCCAAGGTAGTGGTCGATGCGGAAGACCTGCTCCTCGGGGAACACCCGGTTGACCAGCGCGTTGAGTTCCTTGGCGCTGTCGAGATCGTGGCCGAAGGGCTTCTCGATCACCACCCGCCGCCACGGCAGGTAGCCGTCGGGGGCGGTGTCGGCGGGCTTGGCCAGGCCGTGTTCGGAGAGCTGGTCGAGCACCACCGGGAACATGTTCGGCGGGATCGACAGGTAGAAGGCGTAATTGCCGCCGGTGCCGCGTTCGGCGTCGAGCGTGCGCAGGGTCTCGGCGAGGGTGGCGAAGGCGACGTCGTCGTCGAAGCTGCCCTGCACGAAGCGCAGACCTTCGGCCAGGTGGTCCCAGACCTCCTGGCGGAAGGGCGTGCGGGCGTGCTGCTTGACCGCGGTGAGCACCACCGCGGCGAAGTCTTCGTCGGCGTAGTTGCGCCGGGCGAAGCCGACCAGGGCGAAACCGGGGGGCAACAGCCCCTGGTTCGCCAGGTCGTAGATGGCAGGCATCAGCTTCTTACGGGACAGATCTCCGGTGACACCGAAGATCACCAGGCAGCACGGGCCCGCGATGAAGGGGACCCGTTTGTCGCGTTCGTCGCGCAGCGGGTTCTGCCACAGCCCCGCCTGATTCGTCGATGCTGTGCCTGCCATCGGGTCAGTTGCCCCCCGCCGCCGCGGTCAGTTCGGCGGTGGTGGCCTCGATCAGTTCGCCCCACGCGGATTCGAACTTGTCGACGCCCTCGCGCTCGAGCAGGTCGAACACGTCGGCCAGGTCGATGCCGACGGCTTCCAGGTCGGCGAAGACCTGGGCGGCCTCGACCGCGTGGCCGCTGAGCGTGTCGCCACGGACCTCGCCGTGGTCGGCGAAGGCCTCGAGGGTCTTCTCCGGCAGGGTGTTGACCGTGTTCGGGCCGACCAGCTCGGTGACGTAGAGGGTGTCGGAGTAGTCCGGGTTCTTCACCCCGGTCGACGCCCACAGCGGCCGCTGCCGGTTGCCGCCCTGGGCGGCCAGGTGGTTGTAGGTGGAGGTGTGCGCGCCACCGTCGAACACGTCCTGGTACTCGGCGTAGGCCAGCCGGGCGTTGGCCACGCCCGCCTTGCCGCGCAGCGCCAGCGCCTCGGGGGTGCCGATCGCCTCGAGGCGCTTGTCGATCTCGGTGTCCACGCGGGAGACGAAGAACGAGGCGACCGAGTGGATCTTGGCCAGGTCGTGGCCGCCGATCTTGGCGTTGCGCAGCCCGTCGAGGTAGGCGCCCATCACCGCGCGGTAGCGCGGGACCGAGAAGATCAGCGTGACATTGACGCTGATGCCCTCGCCGATCACCGCGGTGATGGCGGGCAGGCCCGCCTCGGTGGCCGGGATCTTGATGAACAGGTTCTTGCGGTCGACGATCTTCCACAGCTCGATCGCCTGGGCGACGGTCTTGTCGGCGTCGAAGGCGAAGCGCGGGTCGACCTCGATCGAGACCCGGCCGTCCACGCCGCCGGTCCGCTCGAAGACCGGGGCGAGCACGTCGCAGGCGGCGCGCACGTCGTCGGTGGTCATGGTGCGGATCGCGGCGTCGGCGTCGGCGCCCTGGGCGGCGAGCTCACGCAGCTGGGTGTCGTAGCCGTGGCCCTTGCTGAGCGCGGCCTGGAAGATGCTCGGGTTGGTGGTGACCCCGACGACGCCACGGGTCGCGATCAACTCGGCGAGATTGCCGGAGTCGATCCGATCGCGGGACAGATCGTCGAGCCACACCGAGACGCCCGCGGCCGAGAGCGCGGCGAGATTCTCGTTCTGTGCCATGGTGTTACCCCTTCACCTTGTCGAGCGAACGCTGTGCGGCGGCGACGACGGCATCGGCGGTGATACCGAATTCGCTGTAGAGCTTCTTGAAGTTCGCCGACGCGCCGAAGTGCTCGATCGAGACGATCTCGCCCGCGTCACCGACGAACCGATGCCACGGCATCGCGATGCCCGCCTCGACGACGACCCTGGCGCGCACCGACGGCGGGAACACCTCGTCGCGGTAGCCCTGGTCCTGCGCGTCGAACCACTCCACACACGGCATCGAGACCACGCGGGTCGGGATGCCCTGCTCCTCCAGCGTAGTGCGCGCGGCGACGGCGAGCTGCAGCTCCGAACCGGTGCCTACGAGGATCACCTGCGGGGTGCCGGTGGACGCCTCGGCGAGGATGTAGCCGCCCTTCTTGACGCCCTCGTAGCTGGTGCCCTCGAGGGTGGGCACGTCCTGGCGGGTCAGCGCCAGCGCCGACGGGCCGTCCTGGTGCGGGGTGTCGTAGGTGTGGAAGTGCGAGGTGTGCTCGTCGGAGTCGCGCTCGAGGATGGTGCGCCAGGCGTAGGTGGTCTCGTTGGCGTCACCGGGGCGGACCACGTTCAGGCCGGGGATGGCGCGCAGCGCGGCCAGGTGCTCGATCGGCTGGTGGGTGGGGCCGTCCTCGCCCAGGCCGATGGAGTCGTGGGTCCACACGTAGATCGAGGGCACCCGCATGAGCGCGGCCAGGCGCACGGCCGGGCGCATGTAGTCGGAGAACACCAGGAAGGTGCCGCCGTAGGGGCGGGTCGGGCCGTGCAGCGCGATGCCGTTGAGGATCGAGCCCATGGCGTGCTCACGGATGCCGAAGTGCAGGGTGCGGCCGTAGGGCTGCGCCTTCCAGGCACCGGTGGAGATCGACTCGGGGCCGAAGCTCGGCTGGTTGGGCATGGTGGTGTTGTTGGACTCGGCCAGGTCGGCCGAACCGCCCCACAGCTCGGGCAGCTCGTCGGCCACGGCGGCCAGGAACTTGCCGGAGGCCTTGCGGGTGGCCATGCCCTTGGCGTCGGGCTCGTAGGTCGGCAGCGACTCGGTCCAGCCCGCGGGCAGCGAGCGGGTCTGCAGCCGGTCGAACAGGGCCTTGTTCGACGGGTGCGCCGCGGCCCACTTGTCGAAGTCCTGCTGCCAGGTGGCCTTGGCCTCGGTGCCCCGGGCCTGGGCCCGGCGGGTGTGCTCGATGACGGCCGGGTCCACGTCGAAGGACTTCTCCGGGTCGAAGCCCAGGGCCTTCTTCACCGCGGCGACCTCGTCGGCGCCCAGCGCCGCGCCGTGCACGCCGCCGGTGTTCATCTTGTTCGGGGCCGGGAAACCGATGATGGTGCGCAGGATGATGATCGACGGCTTGTCGGTCACCGCCTTGGCGGCCTCGATCGCGGTTTCGATGGCGACGACGTCCTCGCCGCCCTCGACGACCTGCACGTGCCAGCCGTAGGCCTCGTAGCGCGCGGGGACGTCCTCGGTGAAGGCGATGTCGGTGTCGTCCTCGATGGAGATCTCGTTGTCGTCGTAGATCACCACGAGGTTGCCCAGCTGCTGGGTGCCCGCGATCGAGGAGGCCTCCGCGGTGACACCTTCCTGCAGGTCACCGTCGGAGGCGATGGTGTAGATGAAGTGGTCGAACGGGGAGGTGCCCGCGGGGGCGTCCGGGTCGAACAGGCCGCGCTCACGACGGGCGGCCATCGCCATGCCGACCGCGGAGGCCAGGCCCTGACCGAGCGGGCCGGTGGTGATCTCGACGCCGTCGGTGTGGCGGAACTCGGGGTGACCCGGGGTCAGCGAGTCCCACTGGCGCAGCTGCTCGAGATCGGTCAGCTCCAGGCCGAAACCGGCCAGGTAGAGCTGGATGTAAAGGGTGAGGCTGGAATGCCCACAGGACAGGACGAAGCGATCGCGGCCGACCCAGCGCGGCTCGGTGGGGTCGTGGCGCATCGTCCGCTGGAAGAGCGTGTAGGCGACCGGCGCGAGGCTCATCGCGGTGCCCGGGTGGCCGTTGCCCGCCTTCTGCACGGCATCGGCGGCGAGTACACGGGCCGTGTCGACGGCCTTGGTGTCCAGGTCCGTCCAGTCGCTGGGGTAGTTCCGCTGAGTGAGGGCGCGAATGTCGTCTGTGACTGACACGACCGTGGTTCTCCTGACCTAGGTTTCGTCGACGGCGATACATGGCAGCGGCGATGGTGTCGGTACGGATCGCACGCGGCCGGGGTGCGTACCGATGTACAGGAATACCCTAGAGGTGCTGCTATACCGAACCGGCGCGAACCCTGGGTGTGAGTGTAGGCGCGTTCGCGGCGGGCGGGGGACGGTGACCACCCGCACGGTCGCGGGGGCCTGACGCGGAGCGGGACCGGCGTGGGTCTACCATCCTCTGTAGTAGTGGCCGCGCCGCAGCCGCGCGCTGCTCGTTCCAATGCCGGATGCGAAGCGCGTACGAGGAGAAACAGTGCGGATCGGTCACCAGCCGGGTAGTAGCGGTGCGCACGGATCGTCGTCGACGGCGCTCGCCGACCGCCTCGCCGGAGATTCCCTCCCCGCGCGGATCGTGCGCAAGCCCCTGGCCTACATCGCGCTCACCAAGCCCCGCGTCATCGAGCTGCTGCTCGTGGCCACCATCCCGACGATGCTGCTGGCCGACCGCGGCACCGTCGACATCCGGCTGATCCTGGTCACCCTGTTCGGCGGCTGGATGGGCGCCGCGAGTGCCAACACCCTCAACTGCGTCGCCGACGCCGACATCGACAAGGTGATGAAGCGGACCGCGCGTCGGCCGCTGGCTCGCGACGCGGTGCCCACCCGCAACGCCTTCGTCTTCGGCGTGACGCTCGGCGCGCTGTCCTTCGCCTGGCTGTGGTGGCAGGCCAACCTGCTCAGCGGCCTGCTGGTGGTCGCGACGATCCTGTTCTACGTCTTCGTCTACACCAAGGGCCTCAAGCGCCGGACCTCGCAGAACGTGGTCTGGGGCGGCGCGGCCGGGTGCATGCCCGCCCTGGTCGGCTGGTCGGCGGTGACCGGCACCATCGGCTGGCCCGCGATCGTGCTGTTCGCGGTGATCTTCTTCTGGACGCCGCCGCACACCTGGGCGCTGGCCATGCGCTACAAGGAGGACTACCGCGCGGCGGGCGTGCCGATGCTGCCGGTGGTGGCGACCGAGCGGGTGGTCACCAAGCAGATCGTCATCTACACCTGGCTGACCGTGCTGGCCACGCTGGCGCTGGTGCCCGCGACGGGTGTCATCTACGCGGCGGTCGCGTTGGTGGCCGGTGCGTGGTTCCTGCTGATGGCCCACCAGCTCTACGCCGGGGTGCGCCGCGGTGAGTCGGTGAAGCCGCTGCGGCTGTTCCTGCAGTCGAACAACTACCTGGCGGTGGTGTTCTGCGGGCTGGCCGTGGACTCGGTGCTCGGGTGGGACACCGTGGGCAGCTTCTTCGGGCTCTGATTCTTCGAGACGGACCGATGGCCGGGCGGGGTGCCCGGCCATCGGTCGTTTCCGGGGTCACCAGCGCTGGGCGAGGTGACCGTCCGGGCGGATGAGGACGTGGGCCCCGGGGTGGGCCGCGTAGACGGTGAAGGCGTGTCCGTCGGTGTCGACCAGGGCGCCGGGGGCGTTGCCCGCACCCGTCCGGTGGATCTCGACGGTGCGGATCTCGCCGAAGAGCGGGTCCCGGCCGCTGTCGGTCGGGGAGGCCGGTGGTTCGCCGGAGGTCGCCGAGGCGAAGCGGAGCAGGGTCGCGTGGGGGCCGCGGAAGGCGTCGAACAGGCGGATCGGGCGGCCTTGCATGTCGTGCAAGGGTGCATCGGGTGCACGGTCACCCGCGACCAGCGGGCCGTGGTCGGAGGGGGAGCGGTAGCTGATGTCGAGCTGGCGGGTCTCGGGGCCGCGGGCCATCGCGTCCTCGGCACCGTCGACCAGCTTGTCCAGGAGTTCGGTGCTCAGGCCGAGGATGCGGGCGGCCACCGCGCGGCGCTCCGGTTCGTAGGTGTCCAGTGGCGCCGGGTCGCCGTGCAGGGCGGCGGCGAGTTTCCAGCCGAGGTTGTAGGCGTCCTGGACGCCGGTATTGAGGCCCTGGCCGCCGGTAGGCGGGTGCACGTGCGCGGCGTCGCCCGCGAGCAGTACCCGGCCGTCGCGGAACCGTTCGGCCAGCCGGATATTGGGGCGCCACACGGTGATCCAGCGCAGATCGCTGAGCTGCGCACCAGCACCGGGTGCGTGCCGGTCCATCAACTCCTGGAGGGCGGCCAGGTCGGGGTCGCGGTCCTCGGCCAGGGGTGCGGCGAACTGGAACAGGCGGCCGCCGGGCAGCGGTGACAGGGCGATGCCGTCGGTGGGCCGGTCGGCGGACGCGGCGAACCAGTAGCCGTACTCGTGATCGAGGGCGTCGGCGCGGACATCGCCGAGCAGCATGCGCAGGGACTCGTCGGTGCTGCCCGTGAAGGCGATGCCCAGGCGCTTGCGGACCGTGCTCGCGCCGCCGTCGGCCCCGACCAGGTAGGCGGCGCGGATCGTCTCGCCGTGCTGGAGGGCGACCGTGACGCCGGTGTCGTCCTGGGTGAAATCGGTGACCGCCGTACCGAATTCGACGGTGACGCCGAGTTCGGCGAGCCGGGCCCGCAGGATGGCCTCGGTATCGGACTGGCCGAGGACCCAGGCGTTCGGGTAGGGCACGTCCGGTGTCGGGGCGACGGGCTCGGCCATCCGGCGTTCGCCCACCGGGGTGCCGCCGAAGTAGGCGCGCATGATCGGCAGATCGCGCCCGGCGGCCAGGACCGCGTCGAGCACGCCGAGGTCGTCGAACACTTCCAAGGTGCGCGGCTGGATGCCGTCACCGCGCGAACCGGCGAACGGTACGGCGGCCCGGTCGACGATGCGCACCGCGAGGCCGCGTCGGGCCAGATCGAGGGCGAGGGTGAGCCCGGTCGGGCCCGCGCCGGTGACAACTACCTGGTCGGACATGAGACAGCCTCCGAGAGTTTATGGTGAATCAAAATTCAGTGAATGCGAATTCAGTTTCACTCTTGGTACGGTCTGCTGTCAAGGAGGTGGCATCGGTGGCAGGCAGCAGGCGCGAGAAATCGGCGGAGACCGAGCAGGCGCTCAAGGACGCCGCGCGTCAACTGTTCGCCGAGCGCGGCTATCTGAACACCAAGATCACCGACATCACCGCGGCCGCCGGACGTGCGGCGGGCTCCTTCTACAACCACTTCGCCGGCAAGGAAGAGCTGCTCCAGGCTCTGCTGGGCGACCTGGCCGCCGCCAGTGACGAGCGAGCGGCCGACCCCGCCCACCTCGCCGACTTCACCGACCCGGCGGCGGTGCGCTACCACGTGAGCGGGTACTGGACCTTCGCGCGGGCGAACGCGGCGGTCTTGCGGGCGATGGAGGAGGCGGCGCAGGTCAGCCCGGACTTCGCCCGCGTGATCGCGGGTTTCGGCGCCGAGCAGCGCGCCGACATCGCCGACCACGTGGCGGATTTCCCGGCGCGCGGACTCGCCCTGCCCGGCACCGTGGACGCCAGCCTGGCGATGATGTTCGCCGCCGTGGACGGCATGCTGCGCATGGTGCGCGAGGGCGCGGTGACCCTCACCGACGAGGAGGCGATCGAGTCGATCACCCGCTTCGTCTACCGCGGGCTCACCGGCCGCGACTACTGAGCCGTGCTCGCCGGTTCGATAGCGCGGCGCTTGACCAGCAGGATGATCGCGAGCACCGGATAGAGCAGGATCGGCAGCAGGGTGCCGGGATAGAAGGTCTGGTCCGGCAGGATCGCCACGCCGCTGAGCAGGGCGAAGTCGAACAGGCCGTGGGTGACCGAGTTGAGGGCGTTGCCGCGGCTGACCCGGCGGATCAGATAGAAGAAGTAGCCCGCCAGGCTGACGATGATCGCCTGCGGCAGCGCCGAGAGGCCGTGCCCGATCACATTGGTCAGGTGTACCGCGCCGAAGACGACACTCGACCACAGCGCCACGCGGCCCTCGGTGAGTCCGTGTTCACGCAGCACCGTCACGCCGATGCCGCGGAAGATGCCCTCCTCGCCCCACCCGACGAACTGGGTGGCCACCAGCAGCACGAGGACATAGACCCAGCCCTTCTCGGCCAGCGCGCCGTAGTCGATCCCGGCGGCGATGGCGACCACGAACACGATCGGCACCACCCACACCCAGGGCCGGGTGGGTCGGTCGTCGTGCAGGACCGGCCGCAACCAGCCGAGGTAGGTGATGACGCCGTAGGTGAAGGCGAGTGCGGCGCCGAGCGGGAGGATCATGCCGAACACCACGCCGCGGGTGGTGAAGAAATCGTCCTCGCCGGACAGCTGTTCCAGCGCCAGTCCGCCGAGCTGGATGATCGCCAGGTAGACCACGACGATCACGGCGAACATCGGATAGCTCAGGCGCCGTGCCGTGCCCGGGGCCGCTGAGGTGGGCGTGCTCATGGACCGAATGTAGAGGCGCGGTGCCGGATCGCGGACGGGACGCGCCAGCGATCCGCCCCGGTCAATGTGGTGCCGGCCGCGGGCGGCTCACGGCAGCAGGACGATCGAGCCGGTGGTGCGGCGGGCCGCGAGCTCGGTGTGCGCCCGCGCGGCGTCGGCGAGTGGGAAGGTGGCGCCGATCCGGAAATCGAGCGTGCCCGCGGCGATGCCGTCGAAGACATCGGTGGCGCGCCACAGGAATTCGGCGCGGTCGCGGGTGTAGGCGCCCAGGGACGGACGGGTCAGCCAGACGGAACCGGCGGCGTTGAGACGCTGCGGGTCGAATGGCGGGACCGCGCCGCTGGCCCCGCCGAACAGGGCCAGGGTGCCGCGCACCCGCAGCGAGGCCAGGCTCGCGTCGAAGGTGCTCGCGCCGACGCCGTCGTACACCGCGGCGACACCCTCGCCGCCGGTCAGCGCGCGGACACGGTCGGCCAGGTCGTCGCCGTAGCGCAGCACCTCGGCGGCGCCCGCCGCGCGGGAGAGTTTCTCCTTGTCGTCGGTGGAGACGGTGGTGATCACCCGGGCGCCCTTGGCGGCGGCCATCTGGGTGAGCAGCAGACCCACGCCGCCCGCGCCCGCGTGGATCAGCACCGGGTCACCGGGCTCGGGACGGAACACCGACTCGATCAGGTAGTGGGCGGTCATGCCCTGCAGGAGGGCGGCGGCGGCCACGGTCGGCTCGACGCCCTCGGGCACCTGTACCGCGACGTCGGCGTCGACGGCGACCTTCTCGGCATAGCTGCCCGGGGCCGACGCCCAGGCCACCCGGTCGCCCACGGCGAACCCGGTGACCTCCGCGCCGACCGCCGCCACGATCCCGGTGCCCTCGGAGCCCGGGATGTACGGCGTCGCCTGCGGATACAGGCCGGTGCGGAAATAGGTGTCGATGAAGTTCACGCCGATGGCCTGGGTGTCGACCAGCAGCTGACCGGGACCGATCCGCGGGTCGGGCAGCTCCACCGATCGCAGGACCTCGGGACCACCGTGCTCGGAAACCTGAATGGCGCGCATGAGTCTCCTTTGTACACCCCGTGTTCGACACCACTCGGGGGTGGACTCGCGACTACCGGCCGGTAAACTCTCGCCCATGAGTGCTACCACCGACGCCCCGGCCGCCGTGCGGGTGCCCGCCGAGGTCGAGAAGTCCGTCGCGAAGTTCGTCGCCGAGCACGGTGGTTCGGGCACGGCCGTCCTGCAGTACCTCGGTGAGCAGGGCGTGCGCATCACCCTGGTCGGCTCCGACGGCATCCTCGGCGACCGCGTGGTGGCCGATATGGCGACCGCCAAGGCGCTGGTCGAGAAGGTCGACGGGCTGGCCGAGACCGACGAGTGGAGCCGCGAGCTCGGCTCGATCGTCACCCCGCTGAAGTCGCACTGGAAGAAGATGGCGGGCTGGGTCGCCCACCAGAAGCGGTTCCCGAAGGCGCGCAACGCCGACGTCTTCTCCGGCGCGTAAGTCGTTCGAACGCACACAGCCCGCGATCTCGCCGAGACCGCGGGCTGTCGTCGTTCAGGGGTCAGGAGACGGCGGGGACCGCAGCCGGTACCTCGATGCGTTCCCTGGTGCGCAGCGAGGCCCACAGCGCGGCGGTCGCCGCCGTGCAGGCCGCCGCACCGCCGACGTGAATCGCGACCAGCGCGGCGGGCACATCGGTGAAGTACTGGACGATGCCGACCAGTGCCTGTGCGACCACGAGTCCGAGCACGACCCAGAGCCGCTTGCGGATCGCGGGCGTCATCCCGACGGCGTAGAGCCCGAACGCCAGGCCGACCAGCAGCGCGAGATAGCCGACGAGCAGTTGCGAGTGCAGGTGCACCAGGGTGACGATCTCGACCTGCAACCGTTCGACCTGGCGATCGATGCTCTTGTCGCCCGCGTGCGGTCCGGCGCCGGTCACCAGCGTGCCCGCGATCAGCACGCCAGCCAGCGCGACGCCGCTGAGCACCGTCAGCCAGCGCAGGGGCGCGGGGACCTGGACGGTCTCGACGCCGTCGTCGGGTTCGCTGATCTTGGCGTAGAGCACCACCGCCAGCCACACCATGGCCATCGAGGCCAGCAGATGCACCGCGACGGTCCACCACAGCAGGCCGGTACGTACGGTGATGCCGCCGATGATCGCCTGCACGACCGTGCCGCCGGGCATCAGCCACGCGTAGACCAGCACCTCCTTGCGTCGCCGCGCGCGCACGACCGCCAGCACGATCAGCGCCGCGCACAGCGTCACCGCGAAGGTCAGCAGGCGGTTGCCGAACTCGACGGTCTGATGGATGATCGGCACCTCCGACACCCCGATCGGGGTGAAGCTGCCGGGGAAGCACTGCGGCCAGGTCGGGCAGCCGAGGCCGGAGGCGGTGACGCGCACGACGGCGCCGGTCACCGAGATCCCGGCCTGGCTGAGGATCACCGCGAAGGCGATGAGCCGCTGCACCCGCAGCGAGGGGAGCGGAAGCCGGTCGACGAGTCCCAGGAAGGCGCGATACAGCACGTCATGATGGTACTGGCCGTCGAATCCGGTCGATCGGCAGGGCTACTACAACGCGTCGTTGATCTTGTCAGCTGAAGCGGAACAGGCGGGTCGCCAGGATGCCGCAGACCAGTCCCCAGGCCGCGAGCACCGCGACACCGAACCAGTCGACGGTGCCGGACAGGGCCGCTTCCAGGGCGAAGGCCAGCGCGCCGGAGGGCACCAGCCGCACGAGCACGGTCACCGCGGTGTGCAGCGAGTCGCCGACGAGCACCAGGCTCGCCACGCCCAGCATGATGAACCACAGGATATTGGCCAGCGCCAGCACGACCTCGGCCTTGAGCGTGCCGCCCAGCAGCAGGCCCATGGCGGCGAAGGTCGCGGTGCCCAGGGCGATCACCAGCGCGCCGAGCGCCAGGCCACCGAACCCGGGCCGCCAGCCCAGGGCCATCCCGATCCCGCCGAGCAGGATCGCCTGCAGCACCACCACGATCAATACCGCCGCGCACTTGCCCGCGATCACACCCCAGCGGGGCAGGGGAGTGGCGCCGAGGCGTTTGAGCGCGCCGTAGCGGCGGTCGAAGCCCACGGCGATGGCCTGGCCGGTGAACGCGGTCGACATCACCGCGGTCATCATCACCATGGGCACGATCTTCTCGACCCGGTGCTCGCCGAGATCGCCGAAGGGCAGCAGGGTGAGCCCGACCAGCAGGGTGATCGGGATGAACATGGTGAGCAGCAGCTGTTCGCCGTTGCGCAGCAGCAGTTTCAGTTCCAGCGCGGTCTGCGCGGTCAGCATGGCCGCGCGCGAGGCGGGGCGCGGGGCCGGGGCGAAGGTGCCGGGGGCGAAGCGGCTCGAGGTGTCGGTCATCCGCGCAGGTCCCGTCCGGTGAGTTCGAGGAAGACGTCTTCGAGGCGGCGCTGATCGATGCGGATATCGGTGGCCAGCACGTTCATCCTGGCGCACCAGGCGGTGACGGTCGCCAGCACCTGCGGGTTGATCTCGCCTTCGACGAGGTAGGTGCCCGGGGTGGTCTCGCGCGGTGAGAAGCCTTCCGGCAGCGCGGATTTGAGCAGGGCGAGGTCGAGTTTGGGTGGGGCGCAGAAGCGCAGCTGACCCGCGGCGCCGTGCGCGGTGACCTCGGCCGGGGTGCCCTCGGCGACGACCTGGCCGTGATCGATGATCACCAGCTGGTCGGCGAGCTGTTCGGCCTCGTCCATCATGTGCGTGGTGAGCACGACGCTCACGCCGTCACGGCGCAGCGCGTCGATGAGTTCCCAGACGATCAGGCGCGCCTGGGCGTCCAGGCCCGCGGTGGGTTCGTCCAGGAAGACGATCTCCGGCCTGCCCACCAGCGCGCACGCCAGCGCCAGGCGCTGCTGCTGACCGCCGGAGAGCCTGCGGTAGGGAGTGCGGCGATTGTCTTGCAGGCCCAGGGTGTTCAGCAGCCAGTCGGGGTCGATGGGGTCGGCCGAGTAGGCGGCGACCAGGTCGAGCATCTCGCCCGCGCGGGCGCCCGGGTAGGCGCCGCCGCCCTGCAGCATCACGCCGATGCGGGGGCGCAGCTGCTCGGAGTCGGCGATCGGGTCGAGACCGAGCACGCGCACGGTGCCCGCGTCGGGACGCACGAAGCCCTCGCACATCTCCACGGTGGTGGTCTTGCCCGCGCCGTTGGGGCCGAGCAGCGCGAACACCTGGGCGCGCTCGACGTCGAAGCGCAGGCCGTCGACCGCGGTGGTCTCGCCGTAGCGCTTGACCACGCCGTCGACGCGGACGGCCGGTCCGGAGCGTGTTGTCACGAGGTCACACCGTATTCCGTGGCCCGCTGTGACGGAGCCGACACCCCCGTCTGGGCCCGCCACGGCAGGGTGTGGCGGGTGAGCGCGAAGAACAGACCGAAGCAGACGGCGGCGGCCAGTGCGGCGCCGATGATCTGGAAGACCTGGAACTCCGCGCCGCGCGGCATCACGAGCAGCGACACGACAGCGGAGAAGGCGACGGCCGGGACACGGAAGACCGGCTGGGTGGCCCAGGCGGCCAGGGGGACGATGGCCCAGAGCAGATACCAGGGCTGGACCACGGGGAACAGCAGGACGACCGCGCCGAGGGCGACACCGAGCGCGCCGACCGGGTGCAGCCTGCCGGTGCCGGTGGCCACCAGCATGCGGACCACGACGTAGGCCGCGACCAGGGCCGCGATCGGCCGGGTGATCGAGAGCAGTGCCGTGGTGTGATCGCCAAGACCCAGCAGCACACCTCCGAAGCCGGTGATGATGCCGATGACGGTCGGCAGCGACATCCAGCTGCGCACGGCGCTGGCGGTGTTGAGGGTGAAGACCCAGCCGAAACCGAGTCCGCTCAGCGAACTCACCAGCAGGGTCGTCACCGCCGCGATCAGGCCGAGCAGCAACGCCGCTTTCACGATCGCCCGCAGCGAACCACCCCAGCGTCTGGCCAGGGCCATGCCGACGAAACCGAGCGCGATGATCGACGTGAGTTTCACCGACGAGGACAGCGTGATCACCACCGCGCCACCGATGAGCATCGCGTAGGCGCGTCCGTCGAAGGGGGGGAGGTTCGTCGCGGTGAGGCGGTCGGGTCGGCCTCCTTCGCCGTAGATCGCGCGCAGGGTCAGCTCGACGCCCGCCAGCATCAGCCCGAGCATCAGCGCGTCGTTGTGCACACCCCCGACCAGGTGGAACAGCACCAGCGGATTGGCCGCGCCCAGCCACAGCGCGCTCACCGGCGCCACCCCGCACCGCACCGACAGTCGCGGCAGCGCCCACACGATCAGCGCCACCCCGGCCAGGGCCAGCAGCCGGTGCACCCAGACCCCGGCGATGATGTTGTCGCCGGTCAACTCCGCGATCCCGCGCCCGATCCAGAGGAACAGCGGGCCGTAGGGGGCGGGTGTGTCGCGCCAGATGGTCGGCACATTGTTGGTGAGCACATTGTCGATGCCGAGCCCGGCGACCGGGCCCTCGACATAGGGGTCGATGCCGCGCGCGGCGATCTCGCTCTGCGCCAGGTAGGAGTAGACGTCGTTGCTGAACATCGGCGGGGCGACGCTGAGCGGGATGATCCACAGCAGCAGCGTCCGATCCAGCTGGGAGCGCGAGAGCCGGTGCAGCGGCGACCCGGCCAGACCACCCACCGCGAAACGGCCCAGCAGCAGCCACGCGCCGATCACCAGCACGGTGCCGAACATGCACATGGCCAGCGAGCCGGTGTGCGCGCGGGCGAAGATGCCGAGCACGCGGACGCCGGAGACAGGGTTCTGGTGCACCGGCTGCGCGCCGATGCCCAGCGCGGCGATCGCCATGAGGACGGTGCCGGTCGCGCCCATCAGGCGGATCCGGTCGAGCTGGGCCCGCTCGTTCTTGTCGAGCCCGGGCACCTCGCTCTCGTCGCGGTGCAGCACCGCCACGGTGTGATCGGGTGTCGGCACGTCGAGCCCGAGAGCTCGCCTTCCGAACGCCGATATCCTGCGCGCCGCGCCCTCCAGTACCGCCACGAACACGGAGCCTAGTGGGCGCGGGCGCCTCGGTTCCGCCGCCGGTCGGCTACGACACGTCGACCAGGGGCGATGGACACGGCCACCGACCCGCTCGGCGCGTCGGTCAGGACTGGCTCACGCCGGGCGGCGCGCCGACGAGCACCACCGGCGGTTCGCCGCGCTGCGCCACGGCCGCGCCGACGATGACCACCAGGCACAGCACCGCCACACCGCCCAGGGCCGCCCAGCCGATGCGCTGGGCCGTCTCCTGGCTCTTGGCCGACAGCCATTCCGGGACGAACAGGATGCCCAGGGCGCTGAGCGTGCCCGCCGCGAGTCCACCGAGGTGGCCCCACAGCGAGATTCCGGGAATCGAGAAGCTGATCACCACGTTGACGCCGATCACCACCAGCATCGGCGTCGGGCTCTGCCGCAGGCGGATCAGTGTCACGGTGACCGCGCCGAACAGGCCGTACACCGCGCCGGACGCCCCCGCGGTCGCCCCGATCGATTCCGTCAGCGCCATGACCGCGGCCGAACCACCCAGCAGCGACACCAGATACACCCCGGCGAACCGCACCCGCCCGAGCACCCGCTCCAGATCCCGCCCCACGACATAGAGCGCGAACATATTGACGAGCAGATGGATCGCGCCGTAGTGCAGGAACCCCGACCCGAGCACCCGGATCCATTCCCCGTCGGCCACCAGCCGCGGCACCAGCACCCACGCCCGGAACAGCGACGAGCCGCGATAGTTGTCCATCGCGCTGCCCGCTTGCGCCGCGGTGATCACATAGACCAGCACGTTCACCGCGATCAACCCGTAGGTGACATACGGCACCGCCGACCCACCCGCTCGCGCCCCGCCCACGGTCCGCACCGGTCGCACGTCGCGCTGTCCCTGCCGCACGCAATCCACACAGTGCTGCCCCACGGCGGCGGGCCGCAGGCACTCCGGACAGGCGGGCCGCCCACACCGCGTACACGCGAGCCCGGTGGACCGATCAGGATGACGCACGCACGTCGCTACAGGCGGATTCGACACCCTCTCATCGTGCCAGACCCCACCACCCGTCCTGGACACTCGACCACCACGTTCCGGTGGTGGGCAACACTCGGGAATCGCCGCCATCGGAGCGTGGTGAGCGCTCGTCCAGGAGGGGATACGCGGTGGTGGGGGCTGTGCGATGAGTCACCTCGGGCGAAGGATTGGAGGGTGGGGGAAGGGCCGCACCTGGGGTTTTGTGGGAGTGGGATGGACGGGAGAGGGCTTCTGCGCAGGTCAGGGCACCCTTTGTCAGGGGACCCTTATTAGATTTAGGGAAGTAATTCCGCCACACTGGTGTTGTGAAAACCGTGGGTTTGCGGGCAGGCGAGGACGGGACCGGTCGTAAGACGACCGGCGCTCGGTCGTCGGCGCTCCCCGCGGCGGCGGCGCACGAAGGGCAGACCAGGGCGGCGATCGTCCAGTTGCTGCTCGAAGAGGGTCCGATCACGGCGACGGCGATCGGGACCGCGCTCGGGCTCGCGCCCGCGGGGGTGCGCAGGCACCTCGACGCGCTCATCGACGCCGGTCAGGCGCGGGCGAACCGCTCGGCGCCGTGGCAGCAGAAGGGGCGCGGCCGTCCGGCCAAGCAGTACCAGCTGACCGCGGCGGGCCGGGGCAACCTGGGCCACGCCTACGACGATCTGGCCGGGGCGGCGATCCGTCAGCTCGGTGAGATCGGCGGCGACGCGGCGATCACCGAGTTCGCGCGCAAGCGGGTCCGCGTGATCGTCGACGGCATCGAGCCGGTCGCCGAACACAGCGCTCCCGAGATCGAGGCCAAGGTGTCCGAGATCGCGGAAGCCTTCGCCGACGCCGGTTTCGCCGCCACCACCCGTCAGGTCGGTGCCGGTGTGCAGATCTGTCAGCACCACTGCCCGGTGGCCCACGTGGCCGAGGAATTCCCGCAGCTGTGCGACGCCGAACTGGACGCTTTCCGGGACCTGCTCGGCACCCACGTGCAGCGACTTGCGACGATCGCCAACGGCGATTGCGCGTGCACCACCCATGTGCCGTTGGTCGCGGTGCAGAAAACAGCTTCCACCCCATCCGCCGCACAGCCCGCGGCGGGACGAACGAACGACTCCGGAAGGAGTGCCGAATGACGACTGCCGCCGATCAGGTGCAACCGCTCACCCAAGACGAAACCATCGCCTCGCTGGGCACATACGGTTACGGCTGGGCCGACTCGGATGAGGCCGGTGCCAGCGCGCAACGCGGCCTGTCGGAAGCTGTCGTGCGCGACATCTCGGCCAAGAAGAGCGAGCCGGAGTGGATGCTCGACATCCGCCTCAAGGCGCTGCGCATCTTCGATCGCAAGCCCATGCCGAACTGGGGCTCCAACCTCGACGGCATCGACTTCGACAACATCAAGTACTTCGTGCGCTCGTCCGAGAAGCAGGCCGAGAGCTGGGAAGACCTGCCCGAGGACATCAAGAACACCTACGACAAGCTGGGCATCCCCGAGGCGGAGAAGCAGCGTCTGGTCTCCGGTGTCGCCGCGCAGTACGAGTCCGAGGTCGTCTACCACTCCATCCGTGAGGACCTGGAGAAGCAGGGCGTCATCTTCCTCGACACCGACACCGCGCTCAAGGAGCACCCGGAGATCTTCCAGGAGTACTTCGGCTCGGTGATCCCCGCCGGTGACAACAAGTTCTCCGCGCTCAACACCGCCGTGTGGTCGGGTGGCTCGTTCATCTACGTGCCGCCGGGCGTGCACGTCGACATCCCGCTGCAGGCCTACTTCCGGATCAACACCGAGAACATGGGCCAGTTCGAGCGCACCCTGATCATCGTCGACGAGAACGCCTACGTGCACTACGTCGAGGGTTGTACAGCGCCGATCTACAAGTCCGACTCGCTGCACTCCGCGGTCGTGGAGATCATCGTGAAGAAGGGCGGCCGCTGCCGCTACACGACCATCCAGAACTGGTCGAACAACGTGTACAACCTGGTCACCAAGCGGGCCAAGGCCGAGGCGGGCGCCACCATGGAGTGGGTCGACGGCAACATCGGCTCCAAGGTCACCATGAAGTACCCGGCGGTCTGGATGACCGGCGAGCACGCGCACGGCGAGGTCCTCTCGGTGGCGTTCGCCGGTGTCGGCCAGCACCAGGACACCGGTGCGAAGATGCTGCACCTGGCCCCGCACACCTCCTCGACCATCGTGTCGAAGTCGGTGGCGCGTGGCGGCGGGCGCGCGTCCTACCGCGGTCTGGTCCAGGTCAACAAGGGTGCCCATGGCTCGAAGTCGACGGTGAAGTGCGACGCGCTGCTGGTCGACACCATCAGCCGCTCCGACACCTACCCCTACGTCGACATCCGCGAGGACGACGTGACCATGGGCCACGAGGCGACTGTCTCCAAGGTCTCCGAGGACCAGCTGTTCTACCTGATGAGCCGCGGTCTCACCGAGGACGAAGCGATGGCCATGGTGGTGCGCGGCTTCGTCGAGCCCATCGCCAAGGAACTGCCGATGGAGTACGCGCTCGAGCTGAACCGCCTGATCGAACTGCAGATGGAAGGAGCCGTCGGCTGATGGCCGTGGACAACGTTGCCGAGGCCGCCGAGGCTCGCATTCCCGCGATCAACAAAGGCGAGGTGTTCACCTCGTTCGATGTGAACGCGTTCGAGGTGCCGTCGGGGCGCGACGAGGAGTGGCGGTTCACGCCGCTGCGTCGTCTGCGCGGGCTGCACGACGGCACCGCCGTGCGTGACGGTCAGGTCACCGTCGAGGTCAACCAGGTCGAGGGTGTCACGGTCGAGACCGTCGAGCGCACCGACGCCCGGCTCGGTCAGGCCGGTACTCCCGCCGATCGGGTTGCCGCCCAGGCCTATTCGGGTTTCGAGACCGCCACCGTGGTCTCGGTGGGCGCGGAGACCGAGGTCGCCGAACCCGTCACCGTGACGATCACCGGCCCTGGTGAAGGCAAGACCGCCTACGGTCACCTGCAGATCCGTCTCGGCAATTTCGCCGTCGCCACCGTGGTCATCGACCAGCGCGGCAGTGGAACCTACGCCGAGAACGTCGAATTCGTGCTCGGGGACAGCGCGCAGCTCACGGTTGTCGCCGTCCAGGAGTGGAACGAAGACGCCGTGCACACCACCGCGCACCACCTGAAGCTGGGTCGCGACGCCACCGTGCGGCACTTCTCGGCCACCCTGGGTGGCGAGCTGGTGCGGCTCACCGGCACCGTGCGCTACGCCGGTCCGGGCGGTGAGGCCGAGCTGTTCGGCCTGTACTTCGCCGACGCGGGTCAGCATTTCGAGCAGCGGTTGCTGGTCGATCATGCCGAGCCCAACTGCAAGTCCAACGTGCTGTACAAGGGTGCGCTGCAGGGTGATCCGTCCTCGCCCAAGGGCGACGCGCGCACGGTGTGGGTCGGTGACGTGCTCATCCGCGCCGCCGCCGAGGGCACCGACACCTACGAGGCCAACCGCAACCTGGTGCTCACCGACGGCGCGCGCGCCGACTCGGTGCCGAACCTGGAGATCGAGACCGGCGAGATCGCCGGTGCCGGACACGCCAGTGCCACCGGCCGTTTCGACGACGAGCAGCTGTTCTACCTGCGCGCTCGCGGCATTCCCGAGGACGTCGCCCGCCGCCTGGTGGTGCGTGGCTTCTTCCACGAGATCATCCAGAAGATCACGGTTCCCGAGGTCCGGGAGCGGCTCGAGGCGGCCATCGAGGCCGAACTCGCCACTGTCGGCATCTGACACCACACTTACTCCCCACGAAGGAATCCGAATTCGATGACCACCTTGGAAATCAAGGACCTGCACGCCGAGATCACCACCCCCGAGGGTGAGTCCAAGAAGATCCTCAACGGCGTGAACCTGACCGTGCGCTCCGGCGAGACCCACGCCATCATGGGCCCCAACGGCTCGGGCAAGTCCACGCTGTCCTACGTGATCGCCGGTCACCCCAAGTACACCGTCACCCAGGGCACCATCACCCTCGACGGTGAGGACGTGCTGGAGATGTCGGTCGACGAGCGCGCCCGCGCCGGGCTGTTCCTGGCGATGCAGTACCCGGTCGAGGTCCCCGGTGTCTCGATGTCGAACTTCTTGCGCACCGCCGCCACCGCCGTGCGCGGCGAGGCGCCCAAGCTGCGCACCTGGGTCAAGGAGGTGAAGGAGTCGATGAAGGAACTCGACATCGACGCCGCCTTCGCCGACCGCTCGGTGAACGAGGGCTTCTCCGGTGGCGAGAAGAAGCGCCACGAGGTGCTGCAGCTGGGTCTGCTCAAGCCGAAGATCGCGATCCTGGACGAGACCGACTCGGGCCTGGACGTCGACGCGCTGCGCATCGTCTCCGAGGGCGTGAACCGCTACAAGGAGCGCGAGAACGGCGGCGTGCTGCTGATCACGCACTACACCCGCATCCTGCGCTACATCCAGCCCGACTTCGTGCACGTGTTCGTCGGCGGCAAGATCGTCGCCGAGGGCGGTTCCGAGCTGGCCGAGGAACTCGACGCCAACGGCTACGTGCGCTTCACCTCCGCGACCGCTGGAGCCTGACATGACCGCCACGGTGCCCGCCCTCGATGTCGCCCGGATCCGGGCCGACTTCCCGATCCTGAACCGCACGGTCCGGGACGGGAAACCGCTGGTGTACCTGGATTCCGGCGCGACCTCGCAGCGCCCGCTGCAGGTGCTCGACGCCGAACGCGATTTCCTGCTCACCCGCAACTCGGCGGTGCACCGCGGTGCCCACCAGCTCGCGGAGGAGGCCACCGACTCCTACGAGGACGCGCGCGTGGCCATCGCGCGCTTCGTCGGCGCCGACGCCGGGGAGATCGTGTTCACCAAGAACGCGACCGAGTCGCTGAACCTGGTGGCCAACGCCTTCGGTGACGACCGGTTCCCGCACAAGGTGGGCCCCGGCGACGAGATCGTCATCACCGAGCTCGAGCACCACGCGAATCTCGTGCCGTGGCAGGAACTCGCGCGTCGTACCGGCGCCACGCTCAAGTGGTACGGGATCACCGACGACGGCCGCATCGATCTGGACTCGCTCGAGCTCTCGGCCGCGACCAAGGTCGTCGCGTTCACCCACCAGTCGAACGTGACCGGCGCGGTCGCCCCGGTGGCCGAACTGGTGCGCCGGGCCAAGGACGTCGGCGCGCTGGTCGTGCTCGACGCCTGCCAGTCGGTGCCGCACATGGCGGTGAACTTCCGTGAGCTCGGTGTCGACTTCGCCGCGTTCTCGGGACACAAGATGCTCGGACCCATGGGGGTGGGCGGCCTGTACGGCCGTCGCGCGCTGCTCGAGGAGACCCCGCCCTACATCACCGGCGGGTCGATGATCGAGACCGTCACCATGGAGAAGACCACCTACGCGCCGCCGCCGCAGCGCTTCGAGGCGGGCACGCCGATGACCTCGCAGGTCGTCGGACTGGCCGCCGCGGTGCGCTACCTGGAAGACCTCGGCATGGACGCGATCGCGGCCCACGAGCACGCGCTCACCGGTGCCGCGCTCGAGGGCCTGCGCGGCATCGAGGGCGTGCGGATCATCGGGCCCACCGAGAACGTGGATCGCGGTGGCGCGGTGGCGTTCGTGGTCGACGGGATCCACGCCCACGACGTGGGCCAGATCCTCGACGACCAGGGTGTGGCCATCCGCGTCGGGCACCACTGCGCCTGGCCGCTGCACCGGCGCTTCGGCGTCGCGGCGACCGCGCGGGCCTCCTTCGCCGTGTACAACACCCTCGACGAGGTCGACGCGCTGGTCCAGGCCGTGCGGAAGGCTCAGAGCTTCTTCGGAGTTGCATAAGTCATGCGCATGGAGCAGATGTACCAGGAAGTCATCCTGGACCACTACAAACACCCGCACCACCGCGGGCTGCGGGAGCCGTTCGGTGCCGAAGTGCACCACGTGAACCCCACCTGCGGTGACGAGGTGACCCTGCGCGTGCACCTCGACGACGCGGGCGAGGTCGCCGACGTCTCCTACGACGGCCAGGGCTGCTCGATCAGCCAGGCCGCCACCTCGATCCTCACCGATCAGGTGATCGGTCTGCCGGTGCAGCAGGCGCTGAAGGTGGTCGACTCCTACAGTGAGATGATCTCCAGCCGCGGCACCGTCGAGGGCGACGAGGACGTGATCGGCGACGGCATCGCGCTCGCGGGCGTCGCCAAGTACCCGGCGCGCGTGAAGTGCGCACTGCTGGGGTGGATGGCGTTCAAGGACGCCGTCGTGCAGATCGCCTCGGCCGAAGAAGCCAAGCCCGCCATGGGAAATGGGGAAGCGTGATGAGTGAGACACCCGCCACCGAGACCGCCGAAGCCGCCGCGCCCGAGGTGGAGCTGACCCCCGAGCAGGTCCAGCACCTCGAGGACCTCGAGGAGGCCATGCGCGATGTGGTCGACCCCGAACTCGGCATCAATGTCGTCGACCTCGGGCTGGTCTACGGCATGTCCGTGGACGCGGAGAACATCGCCACCCTCGACATGACGCTCACCTCGGCGGCCTGTCCGCTGACCGACGTCATCGAGGACCAGTCCCGCAACGCGCTGGTGCGCAGCGGCCTGGTCGAGGACCTGAAGATCAACTGGGTCTGGATGCCCCCGTGGGGTCCGGACAAGATCACCGAGGACGGTCGCGAACAGCTGCGCGCCCTCGGCTTCACCGTCTAGTACCGCGCTTTTTCGCAGGCCCGGACCCCGCTGTGGGTCCGGGCCTGCGTTGCGTTGTCGGGCGGCACCGGTGGTGATGCGACGCCGAACCCGGTGTGATTCATGCCATTTCCGTGTGCGCGGGGAGGATGTCGGTGATCAAATGAGCGGTTCCGGATTCCCGGAATTGTTCGATGAGGAGAGTTTACGAATGAGTTTCATGGGTAAGGCCGGTCTCGCGGTGGCGGCGCTCGGCCTTGCGGCCGGATCGGTTCTCGGGGTCGGTTCGGCGAACGCGGTGCCGCTGGATCAGTGGGGCGCGCTGGCGCTGGACGCGGATTGGACCAACTTCGGTCGCTCCGTCAACTTCCCCACCCGCGAAGAGGCCGAGGCCGCCGCGCTGGAGCAGTGCGCCGCGGACGGCTGCGCCATCGAGGTCACGTGGGTGAACGGCTGCCTGGCCCTGGTGGAGAACGAGGACTACGTCGCCTGGGGCAAGGGTGCCGACCGCGCCGAGGCCGAGCGCCAGGCCTACCTCGCGCTGACCGAGGGCACGCCGCAGAACCTGCTCGTCAATGTCGGCTCGTCGCAGCTGGCCGGTGGCAGCGTGATCGAAACGCTCTGCACCGTCAACGCGAGCTGACCACCCCGGCAATGGGGTCTGGTTCCGGTGTGGATCCGGACCTACTGTGTCGGGGCATCACCCATGTCCAGAGGAGATCTTTCGAATGAGTTTCATGGGTAAGGCCGGACTAGCCCTGGTGGCGGTCGGCCTTGCGGCCGGATCGGTGCTCGGTGCCGGTTCGGCGAGCGCCGCGGGTGACCAGTGGGCCTCGGTCGCGCTCAGCGACAACGAGGCCGTCTACGGCGTCAGCGTGAACGAGGGCAGCCCCGACGCCGCCATCGCCGCGGCGATCGCCAACTGCCACCTGGCCGACTGCAACGAGGTCATGACCTGGGCCAACGGCTGTGGCGTGCTGGTCCAGAGCAACCAGGGCGTGGCCTGGGCGTCCGGTCCGACCCGGGCCGAGGCCGAGCGCACGGCCTACGAGACGCTGAGCGAGCTGACCCCGACCGCCGTGCTGGCCAACACTGGTTCGGCGAACCTGAGCGGCGCGCACGTCATCGACGCGATCTGCACCGCCAACGCACGCTGACCGAGGCACTGTGAGTGGGCCCGGATCCGCAGGGATCCGGGCCTTTTCGCGGTCTACGGAGCCTGGTTGTCCACCACCGAGGCGATCCAGATGCCGATCATGTCCGCGGTGGAATCGATGACGACCTCGCGGTCGAGCCCCTCGTCCTCCATGCCGACCGAGCGCAGCGCGGTGGCGAAACCCGCGTTGAGCAGGATGAACGCCATGGTGTCGATGTCGATGCCGCGGGTGGGCCCGAGCATCTGGATCAGATACAGCTTGATGATCATGCGCAGGCGCGGCTCGAACTCGGGGATACCGCTGCCGTAGAACTGCAGATCGGCGACCAGCGCGCGCACCAGGGGGCCGTTGGCGACCAGGATCTCGACCGCGATCCGGATCACCTCGGCGACGGCGTCGCGCGGGGTCTTGTCGGCCGAGTTCACCAGCAGCCTGCCGTAACGCTCCTCGACCTGGAGGAACAGGCTGTCGGTGAGCTCCTTGACGATCTCCTCGCGGTCACTGAAATAGCGGTACAGCGTGCCGACGCTCAGCCCCGCCTCGGCGGCGATCTTGTTGGTCGAGGTATTGGTGATACCTCGGGTTCCGAAAAGCTGAGCGGATACTTCGAGAATGTGGCTTCGTGTCTCCTTCGCCCGATCCTGTTTCGGGCGTTTGCGCTGCTTATCGGCTTGCGGTGGCATCTGTTGACCTCGGTGCAAAGAGGAGTAGAAGGTGAGCGGTCACTCATCCTAGAGTCATGATCACGAAGAAACCGCAGTGTAGGCCATCACATCGGGCCCCGCTACGGAGGAGAACCACCGCCGGTGTCGCCGGTCCGGTGTGAAGGAGGAGTCGACGATGACGATCTCACGGAACGGAGCCACCCTGTGGCAGCCCCTGCGCGATGTCCGGACGATGACACCCCGGTTGGTCGGTCATTTCGTCGACACCGTGGCGACCTGCCGGACCCTGCCCGGCGACGCCATCGCCGGTGACGTCACCGCGATCACGCGGATGTGCCTCGAGCTGGTCAGCGGGTTGCTCGACGGCCGCGACGAGGTCGAGAAGTTGAACCGGCTGGCCGTGGCGGCCGGGGGATGGGCGCGCGAGGGCGTGCCGATCGACACCATCCTGCACGCCTTCCACGAGGGCTTCCAGCTCGCCTTCGACGCGGTGTTCGAAGACGCCGCGGCCTCCGACCCGTCCAGCCTGATCGACGGATTCCGCCGGGCGACAGCCATTTCCGACCAGCTGTGCACGACGGTGACCCGCGCCTACATCCGCGAGCACCGCGACATCGCCGGTGAGCACCACACCGCGGTGCACACGCTGACCTCGGCGCTGCTGGCCGGGCAGCCGACGTTGACCATGGCCCGCGAGTGCGGGATCGCGGTCGCCGAGGCGTATTCGGTGCTGGCGCTGTCGATCCGGGAGCATCCCGACGAGCACGACCCGCGACTCAACGGCGCGGTGGTGGCCCGGCGCAAGCTGCGTCGGGTGCAGGCCGAGCTGGCGCATCGCTGCGGTGAGCAGGTGCTCTCGCTGCTGTCGGTCGACGGCGGCACCCTGCTGATTCCCGCCGAGTTGGTCGCCGAGGAGCGGCTCGACGCGCTGATCGAGGCCCTGTCCAGGGCAGCGAGGGTGGATGTGATGGCGGCGCTGGTGCCCGCGAGCACCCTCGAGATCCCCTCGGCCGCGCAGCGCGCGCACGAACTGCTCGACATGGTGGAGCGGCTGGACTGCCCGCCCGCGCTCTACCGCTTCGGTGATCTGGCGCTCGAGTACCAGCTCACCCGGCCGGGTCCGGGTCGCGCCCGGCTCGGGGAACTGCTGGCGCCGTTGGAGAGTCACCCGGAGCTCTACGAGACGCTGCGGGTGCACATCGCCAACAACATGAACCGTCAGCGCACCGCCCGGTTGCTGCACATCCACACCAATACCGTCGACTACCGCCTGCGTCGGGTGGCGCAGCTGACCGGCCTGGATCCGACCCACGCCTCGGGGCTGTGGCAGTTGCGTTCGGCGATGATCGCGCGCAGCTTCCACACCGGGCCCTCGGTTGTGGCCGATCCCAGCGGAACGCGCCGACCTCGGTCGGATGCCCAGAGGTGCCCCGCTCCGGGGCTCGGCGGCGTGCGCTCGGCCTAGATTCGGCGCCACCGGAAGGAGGTGGCCGATGTCGAGGGCGATGACGCGCTGGATCGTGGCGGTGGTGCTGGCACTGGCCGGTCTGCCGGTCGCGGTCGCGGCGCAGGCGACCCCGGAGACGGTGGCGGCCAGGGCCCTCGCGGCGGCGCTGCCCGCACCGGACGGGTCGCGCGCGATCGCGGCGGTGGCGACCGGTCCCGGTCGGGTGATCGAGCTGACGGTGTTCTCCGCGGCGATGGGCCGCCCGATCACCGTGGCCGTGCTGCCCGCCGCCGATCCCGACGCGCCCGCCGGTGCGCTGTATCTGCTCAACGGCGTCGACGGGGGCGCCGAGACCGCCGACTGGCGCGCGGGCGGCAACTGGTTCACCCGCACCGATGTCCTCGAATTTCTCGACGGCGCCCAGGCGACCGTGGTGATGCCGGTCGGTGGCGGCGGCACCTTCTACGCCGACTGGCGGGCCGAGGATCCGGCGCTGGGTACCCAGCGCTGGCTGACCTTCCTGACCGCCGAACTGCCCCCGATCGTCGACTCCGCCTTCCACGGCACCGGCCGCGACGCGGTGGCCGGGGTGTCGATGGCGAGTTCGGCGGTGTTCCGGATGGCGCAGGAACTGCCGGGACGCTTCCGCGCGATCGGCTCCTTCAGCGGTTGTGTGCGCACCAGCGATCCGGCGGGGCAGGCCATCGTGTCGGCCATCGTGACCGCGCGCCACGGTGATCCGGCGAATCTGTGGGGCGCGCCCGGCGACCCCGCCTGGGCCGCCAATGATCCCTACCTGCACGCCGAACGCCTGCGCGGCGTCGACCTCTACGTGAGCAGCGGCAACGGCCTACCCGGCCCCCTCGACACCCTCGACGGCCCCCGCATCGGCGGCGACCCGATGAAACTGGCCGACCAACTCCTCGTCGGCGGCGTCCTCGACGGCATCACCGCCCAGTGCACCCACCAACTCCACACCCGCCTCACCGACCTCGCCATTCCCGCCACCTTCGACTTCCGCCCCGCGGGCACCCACTCCTGGGGCTACTGGCAACAGGACCTGCACACCTTCTGGACCAGGGCAGCCGAACAAGGCCTGTTCACCGCTGGGTGACAGCGTCTCCCGGTGGGTGGCGGGATCGTCTACGTAGGCTGGGTTTTCACGGAGTCGTCGACAGGGGGCACGGTGAACGACTATGGCAGCTTCGCTACCCAACCGCTTCCGGTGCGGCACAGCACCCGGCGTGCGGGTCCGCCGGTGACGCTGAAAGGCGTACGTGGACACGGGAAAACAGGCAGCTCCGGCCTGGTCCGATCCGGCGGCCGGGTCGCGTTCGCGGGCGTGATCAGCCGCGTGACCGGCTTCGCGCGCACTCTCGTGGTGGCGGCGGTCCTGGGAACCGCCGCGGTGGGTGACGCCTACAACGGTGCCAACAATCTGCCGAACATGATCTACGAACTGCTGCTGGGGACCGTGCTGGCCAGCGTGGTCGTTCCGGTGCTGACCAGGGCGCGGGGACGAGGACGGAAGCGGTCGCGCGAGTTCACCCAGCGCCTCCTGGTCGCGACGGTGCTCGCGTTGAGTGCGGTCACGGTCCTGGCGGTGGTGTGCGCGCCGTGGATCGTGCGCGGATTCGTCGCCGAGGGTGAGCAGCGGCGTCTGGCGACGTGGCTGGCGTATCTGCTGCTGCCCCAGATCTTCTTCTACGGCATCACCGTGGTGGTGGGCGCGGTGCTCAACGTGCGCGACAGTTTCGCGGCCGCGGCGTGGGCGCCGGTGGTGAACAACGTGATCGTGCTGGTCACGTGCGCGGTGTTCGTCGCGCTTCCGGGCCCGGTCACGCTCACTCCCGCGTCCATGACCACCGCGCAGATCCTGACTCTCGGCATCGGCACGACCGCCGGAATCGCCGGACAGGCGGCCTGGGTCATGGTGGCGCTGCGCCGGGACGGTTTCACCTGGACGTGGCGGACACGGCCCGTGCCCTACACCTGGCGTCCGGTGCGAGCCGGTCTGCCGATGCTGGGCTGGTTGCTGGTCTACGCGGCGATCAGCCAGGTCGGCGTCGCGATCACGATGCGCATCGCCTTCGACCACGGCGGGGTGTCGGTCTACACCTACGCCGAGCTGCTGTTCCAGGTCCCGTACGGCATTCTGGCGGCCTCGGTGCTGACCGTGTTGATGCCGCGTATCTCCCGGGCCGCCGCGTCGGGCGACCGGGACGCGGTCGTGGCCGATCTCGCGCGCGGTGCCCGGTATCTGTCCGTGGCGCTGATCCCGGTGACGATGGCCATGGGTCTACTCGGCCCGGCGTTCACGGCGCTGGTCTTCACCGGCCGCGTCGACGTCGAGTCCGCCGCGCTGATCGGCACCGCGGTGGCGTGTTCGGCGTTCGGGCTGGCGCCCTTCGCGCTGGTGATGCTGCAGATGCGGGTGTTCTACGCCTACAACGACACCCGTACGCCGGCAATGCTCAACCTCGTCATGGTCACGGTGAAGGTAGGCACTCTCGTGCTGGCCGCCACCGTGCTCGGGGATCGCGCCGTGATCGTCATGCTCGGCGTGGCCGGATCGCTGGCCTATGTGGCCGGTGCCGTAGCCGGTCACGTGACGCTGCGGCGCGGGCACGGCCCGCTCGGGTTCTCCACCGTCGCGGTCACCGTCGGCCGGGTCGCCGCGGCCACCGTGCCGGCCGGAGTCGCGGGGCTCGGCGCCCTCGTCGCGGCTCGTCTCACGATCACCGCGCCCGCGATCGAACAGCTCGTCGCCCCCGCGGCCGGGGCCGCCGCGGCGGCGCTGGTGTTCGCGTTGGCGGCCTACGCCATCGGTATTCCGGAGCTTCGTGCGGTGCGAGCGGTATTGCGTGCGGTCTGAATTCGCTGGTGGATGTCGCCGATTCGTTGTATGGTCCCTTTGACCAAAACGGAGGAGGGGATATGGCGATCGAGTCTGTCGGGGAGTTGTGCCGGGCGATCGAGGATGGGGCTCGGCCGAAGTATCTGGCGTTCTGGGGACATCGGGCGCAGCGGGACGGGGGGATCGGGGCGGGGTGTTTGAGTCAGTGGTGGGCCGCGCCGTTCGTGGTGGAGGGAGTGGAGTTCGCTACGGCGGAGCACTACATGATGTGGCGTAAAGCGGTGTTGTTCGGAGATTCGGTGACGGCGGATCGTGTTCTGAAGGTGGCGCATCCGGCGGAGGCGAAGAAGTTGGGGCGGGAGGTTTCTGGGTTCGACGAGGCGCAGTGGGAGCGCGCGCGGTTCGGGATCGTGGTGGCGGGGAGTGTGGCGAAGTTCGGTGGAAACGAGGGACTGCGGGAGTTCCTGGTGGGGACAGGGGAACGGGTGCTGGTGGAAGCCAGTCCACGGGATCGGATCTGGGGGATCGGGATGGCGGCCGGGGATCCGGGGGTGACGGATCCGGCGTCGTGGCGGGGGCTGAATCTGCTCGGGTTCGCCTTGATGCGGGCGAGGCAGGAGCTGGCGGGGCGGGGGTGAACGCCGGTGCGGGATCACGGTTTCGGCGGCGCGAAACCTGTCGGTGCGGATTGCTAGTCTGTGGCGGACGCACAGTTCGGGAGGAATCGGGCGTCGACAGTACGAAATCCACTGGTGCCCGGGACGAGTCCGGGTGACGCGGATTTCGCCGGACGGTCACCGCTCGATACGGGAACGCTATTTCCCGTGGTAGCCGGTGGCGGTTCATGATGGGTCCGGCTTCGACCGCGAAGCCGACATTTCGATGGGGAGATTCTCTGATGTCTGTTGTGGGCAAATCCGCCCTGGGTGTGGCCGCGCTGTCCGCGGCCGCCGCGTTCACCGTGATCACCGCCGGTCCGGCCGCCGCGGCCGAGAGCGGTGTGGCCATCGCCGAGGCGCCCGGCTACACCGCGGTCTCGCGCGACGGTGGCTTCCAGGCCAGCGCCGGTGACCTCTACGGCGCCCTGGCGCTCTCGCCGCAGGAGGCCGTGGTCGCCTCTGCGGTCAACTACGGCAGCTGGGAAGCCGCGCGCGGTGCCGCGCTCGCCGAGTGCGGTGTGTGGGACTGCCAGATCGTCGTCGAGTTCCGCAATGCCTGTGGCGCTGTCGCCCAGGGCGCGGACTACCGCTTCGGCTGGGCCTGGGACCACACCCTGGGTGCCGCCGAGCGCGCCGCGGTGGACGTGCTGGGCATCAGCGCGCCGCCGTTCCCGGACCCGGGTTCGGCCTCGCCGCGCGCGGCGAGCGTCATCCTGTCCGCCTGCACGGCGAACGTCTGACACACGCACGACGAGGGGCACGTACCGCCACGGTGCGTGCCCCTTCGCGTCAGCGGCGCAGGACCCGGCGCGCCAGCCAGTTGCCGAGGAACTGCACGGCCTGCACTCCGACGATGATGATCAGCACCGCGACCAGCGTCACCTCCCACTGGAAGCGCTGATACCCGTAGACGATCGCGAAATCGCCGAGCCCGCCACCGCCGACGGTGCCCGCCATGGCGGAGATGTCCACGATCGAGATCACCACGAAGGTGTAACCCAGGATCAGCGGCCCGAGCGCCTCCGGGATGAGCAGGGTGAGGATGATCCGCAGCGGCCCGGCGCCCGCGGCCCGCGCCGCCTCGATGACGCCGGGGTCCACCGTCACCAGGTTCTGCTCCACGATCCGCGCGATCCCGAACGACGCGGCCACGATCATCACGAACAGCGCCGCCTCCGCCCCGATGGTCGTGCCGACCACCTCGAGCGTCACCGGGCCCAACGCGGCCAACAGGATGATGAACGGAATCGGACGCACCACGTTGACCAGCACATTGAGCGCGAAGTACAGCGGCGCGTTCGCGAGCAGCCCGCCCTTGCGGGTGGTGTAGAGCGCGGTGCCCAGCACCAGCCCGATCACGCCCGCGACCACGAAGGTCACGCCCACCAGATAGATGGTGGTGCCGATCGATTCGAACAGGATCGGCCGCAGCTTGGTCCAGTCGGTGTCCATCAGCCCGCCTTCCGCTCGAGGTCGGCCACGACACGATCCACCGCGTCGTCCGGCCCGTGCAGCGACAGGGTGATGCTGCCGAAGGTCTTGTCCTGCAGCGTGCTCACGCCGCCGTAGACGATGTCGAAGCGCACTCCGGCGGCGCTCGCGGTGGCCAGCGCCGCGCCGATGCCCGAATGGTCGTCGACGTCGACGGTGACGAGCCTGCCGCCGTGCAGGGCGCGCAACCTTTCCGCCTCGGCCGGATCGGGCCGGTTGTGCAGGACGGTGGCCACGAACGAGCGCGTCGGCGCGGCCTGCGGGGCGGCGAACACGTCGAAGGTGGAGGCCAATTCGACGATGCGGCCCTCGGCGAGCACCGCCACCCGATCGGCGACCGCGCGCAACACGTCCATCTCGTGGGTGATCACCACGATGGTCACCCCGAGCTCGGTGTTGATCTTGCGCAGCAGCCGCAGCACTTCACCGGTGGTCTCCGGGTCCAGCGCCGAGGTGGCCTCGTCGGCGAGCAGCAGCGACGGCGAGGTCGCCAGCGCGCGGGCGATGCCGACCCGCTGTTTCTGCCCACCGGAGAGCTGATCGGGGTAGGCGCGGGCCTTGTCGGTGAGCCCGACGAACTCCAGCAGCTCGGCCACGCGGGCCTTGCGCTCGGCCCGCTTCCAGCCCGCGACCTTGAGCGGGTACTCGATATTGCCCGCCGCCGTGCGCGAGCGGAACAGGTTGAACTGCTGGAACACCATGCCGATATCGCGGCGCAGGCGGCGCACGGCCGACTCCGGCACCCCGGTGATGGGGGTGCCGGAGATGGTGACGGTGCCCGAGGTCGGCTTCTCCAGCGCGTTGATCAGCCGCACCAGGGTGGACTTGCCCGCCCCGGAATAGCCGATCACGCCGAAGATCTCGCCCGGCTCGATCCGCAGGTCGATGCCGTCGAGCGCGGTGTGCCGCTGGGCGCCCGTGCCGAAGACCTTGGTGACCGCGCGGAATTCGACGGCGGCCGCGCTCACTTGTTCGCGCGGATGCCCTGCTGCACCCGGTCGAGAATCGTTTCGAGCTCCGCGGGCGGACGTGTCACGTCGACCGCGGTGTTGCCGGTGACCTCGGCGTGCGCGGCGGCCACGGCCGGGTCCTTCCAGATCTCGACGAGCTTCAGATAGGTCGGGTTGGTCTTGTCCTCGGCCCTGGTGACGATCACATTGATGTAGGGCTCGGCGCCGGGGCTCTTCGGATCGTCCTGGTAGAGCGCCGAATGCGGGTCGATCCCGGAGCGCTCGAGGAAGGTGTTGTTGATGATCGAACCGTCCACCGAGGCCAGCGACAGCGCGGTCTGGGCGGCGTCGACCGGGGTCACCCGGACCTTGGAGGCGCCCTTGTCGATGTCGGCCGGAGTGGGCTGGGCGGAGGTGCCGGTGAGCTTCAGCAGCCCGGCCGCCTGCAGCACGAACAGCGCGCGGGCCTGGTTGGTCGGATCGTTGGGGATCGCGATCTCGCCGCCCGCGGGGATATCGGCCAGGGCCTTGTGCTTCTTGGAGTACAGGCCCAGCGGCACGATGTAGGTCGACCCGATCGGGGTGAGGGTCTCGGAGCTGGCCACGTTGTACTGGCCGAGGAACTGCAGGTGCTGGAACAGATTCACGTCGATCTGCTTCTGCGCCAGCGCCGCGTTGGGCTGCTGGTAGTCGGAGAAGTTGGTGATCTTCAGCGTGATGCCCTGCTCGGCGGCCTTCTGCTCGAACACGTCCCAGGCCTTGTCCCGGTCGGTGGTGCCGATGCGGACCACCGTGCCGGATTCGGCGTCGTCGGAGCCGCACGCGGTGAGGGTGAGGGCCGCGGTCGCGACCAGGACCGGGATCGCCAGTGCCCGCCGGAATTTCACTTGTACTCCCGAAATACTCGCCGAAGGTGAACCCGGCTATCGAATCCGCTCGGGCACGCGGCGGCCAGGGTTTGATTCGGGACGAACGAAACCCTCACCAAAAGTTGGACGGGCGTCTAGTTTGCGGTCAGCGGCGGGGGTGTTCGACGGCCAGCCTGCCGCGCCGGGCCAGATCGCGCCGGGTGGTCGCGGGCATGGGCGGCACGGTGGGGTCGGCATCCTCGCCCGCGTTGCGCGGGTTGGCGCGCACCAGCAGGGTGACGGTGGCGGCGGGCACGAATCCGCTGCTGGTCATCAGGGCGGCCGAGGCGCTGTTGCGGTCCTCGACATCGGTGACGATGTGTTTGGCGCCGCGGGCGAACAGCGCGGTGGAACACACGTCGACCAGTCTGCGCGCGATGCCGTGGCCCTGCATGTCCGGCGCGACCGCGATCCACTCGAGGTAGGCCCAGTCGTCGCGGTGCTCGAACTCCATCGAGCCGAGCACGAACCCGACCACCCGATCGGAGTCCAGCGCCACCCAGCAGGCGTTGTCGGGACTGTCGAGATGCTCGGCGACGGCGGTCAGCGACCACGACGTGTACGGCTTGGTCGTGGTGTCGAAGACCTGGTGGCCGAGATCGAGGACTTGACGCAGATGTCCCAATCCCATCGGAACGACAGCGATCGCGGTGTCCATGAGCGCCAGTGTGCCCTACCTAGGCGCCCTTGCGGGTCGCCGTCGACTTGCGCGGCGCGGCTTTCTTCGCCGTGGCTTTCTTGGCGGCCGCCTTCTTCGCGGTCTTCTTCGCCGCGGTCTTCTTCGGTGCGGCCGATTCGCCCTCCCGGCGGCCGCTGGCCTCCAGGCTGCGTTGTAGCGCGGCCACCAGATCCACGACCTCGGCATCGGGTTGTTCGGCGGTTTCGGTGACGGCGGCGGTGTCGACCTTGCCCGAGCCGCTGGCGATGGCCTCGTCGAGCATCTTCTGCAACTCGATCTGATATTCGTCGGTGTAATCGCCGGGATCGAAATCGCCCGACATGGATTCGACGAGGGTCTCGGCCATCTTCAATTCCTGGGGACGCGGCGCGGGCGCCTCGTCGAGGGCGGGGAAGTCGACCGCGCGCACCTCGTCGGGCCACAGCAGCGTCTGCAACACGAGTACTCCGTCGCGTACCCGCAGGGCCGCGAGCCGGGTCTTCTGGCGCAGCGTGAAATGGACCAGCGCGGTCTTGTCGATGCGCTCGAGCGTCGCGGCCAGCAATTGATACGCCTTGGGCGTGGTGGAATCCGGTTCGAGGTAATAGCTCTTGTCGAACAAGACCGGGTCGATCTGCTCGGAGGGCACGAATTCCAGCACCGGGATCTCGTGTTTCTCCGCGGCGGGCAGGGTCGCGAAATCGGCGTCGGTGAGCACGACCTGTTCGCCGTCGGGGGCGACATACGCCTTGTCGATATCGGCGTACTGCACGGATTTGCCGCACACCTGGCAGACACGGTCGTATTTGATCCGTCCGCCGTCTTTGGCGTGGACCTGATGGAACCGGATGTCATGGTCCTCGGTCGCGGTGTAGACCTTGACCGGGACATTCACCAGCCCGAATGCGATCGAGCCCTTCCAGATCGATCTCATGCACCCATCATTACTGAGTCGCTGGCAACGGTCGAGCACACGGCATCGAAATGGTGCGGGGCCGTGATCCGACGGTGCTGGAATTCGTGACATCTGATCCAATCATCGGGTGCACGCCGATCTGATCGTCTGCGGACTCGGCCCCGCGGGCCGGGCCGTCGCCCACCGCGCGCTGGCCGCTGGTCGGTCGGTGACGGTGCTCGACCCGCACCCGGACCGGGTCTGGACGCCCACCTACGCCGCCTGGGCCGACGAACTGCCCGACTGGCTCGACCCCGGCGTGGTCGCGGCGACGGTCGACGCGCCGAGCGCCTGGGCCCTGCGCGAGCACCGGATCGCGCGGCGATACCAGGTGCTCGACACCCCGGCGCTGCAGCGCTCGCTGTCGCTGGAGGGCGCGCGCGTGGTCGCCGACAGCGCTGTCGACGTGGGGAAGGGGTCGGTCACCACCGCGTCGGGCCTGCGCTGGACCGGGCGCGTGGTCGACGCGCGCGGCCTGGCCCGCGCACCCGAGCGGGCCGAGCAGACCGCCTACGGCGTGGTGGTGAACCGGGCGGATGCCGGTCAGTCCGCGCTGTTCATGGACTGGCGGCGCGACAACGGCGCCGGGCCCGACGAACCGCCGTCGTTCCTGTACGCCGTCCCGCTCGGCCCGGACCGGATGCTCTACGAGGAGACCTGCCTGGCGGGTCGTCCGGCGCTGACCCCGGAGGTCCTGCGCGTCCGTCTCGACCATCGGTTGCGGAATCGGGGGATCGCCGTCACGGGTACCGAACCCGTCGAGCGGGTGCGCTTCCCCGTCCAGGGCGGCAGGCCGGGCGGCGGACGCTTCGGTGCCGCGGGCGCGCTCACCCATCCGGCCACCGGCTACAGCGTCGCCGCCTCGCTGGCCGCCGCCGACACCGTCGTCGCCGGGCAGACCCGCTGGAGCGCCGAAGCCCGCGCGGTCCTCGCCCTGCGCCGGGCCGGTCTGCGCGCGCTGCTCGCCCTCGCTCCGGCCGACGTCCCGATCTTCTTCGACGCCTTCTTCGCCCTGCCCGACGCCCACCAGTACGCCTACCTCTCGGGCCGGGATCTGGCGGGCGTCACGGCCGCCATGCGGGCGGTCTTCGCGGCGGTGCCGCCGCGCCTGCGCCGCACCGTCGTGACCTCGGTGCTCGGGCTAACTGGTCGGTAGCCCAGAAGGTGTCGGTGCGGCGGTCCTGAGGGGCCGCGGGAACGCCGCGGAGTTGCTACCATCCTCGGGCGAACACGCCGCCCCGGCAACGGGATCGGATGCGGGCGGGTGCGTGCCGCGTCAGCGGGTGACGAGTGAGGGAGACGATCCGGTGTTCGAATTCACCGAGCGGCGCAGCCGCTGGGTGCTCGGCGTATTCGCGGTGCTCGCGCTGGTGCTCGGCGCACTCAGCCTCACCCTGTTCGACCGGGTGGACGGCGGCGGGTACACCGACCCCGGCAGCGAATCCAGCCGGGCGCTCACCGTCCTGCGCGACGAATTCGGGCAGGGCTCACCCAACCTGGTGCTGCTGGTGCAGACCGAATCCTCGGTCGACGACCCCGAAACCGTCTCCGCGGCAACGGCATTGGTCGCCAACCTGCACGAGCGTGGCGGCGTCACCGATGTGGTGTCCTACTGGACCACCCACCAGCCCGCGCTGCGCAGCGTCGACGGCAAACAGGGTCTGATCGTCGCCAGCGTGCTCGGCACCGAACGCGAGATCGACGACACCGTCACCGACATCACCAACGACCTCAGCAGGCTGGAGGGTCCGCTGCGGGTCAGGGTCGGCGGCTTCGCCATGCTCATGCACGAGACCGTGCTGCAGAGCAAGACCGACATCGCCCGGGGCGAGGCGATCGCCTTCCCGCTCACCATGATCGCGCTGCTGTTCGTCTTCGGTGGGTTGGTCGCCGCGAGTCTGCCGCTGTTGGTCGCCGTCGTCACCGTCGTGCTGACGATGGGCGCGCTGTGGTTGCTGACGCTGATCGTGCCGCTCTCGGTGACCGCCACGAACGTGGCGACCCTGCTCGGGCTCGGCCTGGCCATCGACTACAGCCTGCTGATCGTCAACCGCTTCCGTGACGAACTGGCCGCCGGACGCGGACCGGCCGGTGCGGTGGCCACGACCATGCGCACCGCGGGCCGCACCGTGGCCTTCTCCGCGCTCACCGTCGCCGTCGCCCTGGCCGGACTGCTGTTCTTCCCGCTGCTGGCGATCCGCTCGATGGGCTACGCCGGAATCGCCGTGGCCGCCCTGGCCGCGCTCGTGGCGCTGACCGTGCTGCCCGCCACCCTGCTGCTGCTCGGTTCCCGGGTCGACAAGGGCCAGCTGGGCTGGTGGTTCCTGCGGGCCCCGCGCCCGGCACCCGGCGAGGGCGCCTGGCACAAGCTGGCCACCGCCGTGATGCGCAAGCCGCTGCCCATCGGCCTGGCCGTGGCGGCGTTCCTGCTGCTGCTCGGCGCGCCCTTCCTCGGCGTGAAGCTCGGCTTCCCCGACGAGCGCACGCTGCCGGAGTCGATGAACTCCCGGCAGGTCACCGAGATCATCCACCGCGACTTCAGCGAGAGCGACCAGAACACCCTCGTCGCGGTGCTGCCCGACAGCGCCTACAGCGCGGCCGGTCTCGACGCGATCGCGCGCGAACTGTCCGACCTCGATGACGTGCGCCGCGTCGACACCGCCACCGGCAGCTACGCCCAGGGCGGCCTGCTGGCCGAACCCACCTCGGTCAACGCGCGCTTCCGCGCCGAGCGCGCCGCGTACCTGTCGATCGTGCCCGCCACCACCGACTCGCACGCCCTGGCCGCGCTGGTCGAGCAGGTGCGCGCGGTGCCGGTGTCGAGCGAACTGCTCGTCGGCGGCGTGGCGGCGGCCAATGTCGACTCCATCACCGCCATCGAGGACGCGCTGCCGTGGGCGCTGGGCTTCGTCATCGTGCTCATGCTGATCGTGCTGTTCCTGCTCACCGGCAGCGTGGTGCTGCCGGTGCTGGCGGTGATCCTGAGCGCGCTGAGCCTCACCGCGACCTTCGGCGCGCTGGTCTGGATCTTCCAGGACGGGCACCTGTCGGGGCTGCTGGGCTTCACCGTCACCGGTGACCTGTCGGCCACCGTGCCGGTGATGCTGTTCGCCGCGGCCTTCGGCCTGGCGATGGACTACCAGGTGTTCCTGCTCTCGCGCATCCGCGAGGAATACGACCGCACCGGCAAGAACGAGACCGCCGTGGCGCTGGGGCTGGAACGGATCGGCCGCATCGTCACCGCCGCCGCCATCCTCATCTCGCTGGTGTTCCTGGGCTTCCTGGCCTCCGACATCACCTTCATGAAGGCCTTCGGCATCGGCCTGCCGCTGGCGGTCATCGTCGACGCCACCCTGGTGCGCGGCTTCCTGCTGCCCGCCGCGATGAAGCTGCTCGGCGACGCCAACTGGTACGCGCCGGAATTCCTGCGCCGTCTGCACGACCGCTTCGGCCTGGACGAGGGCGGACGCTCGCTGCCGGTCCGCGACCCGCTCGGAGTGACCGGGCGGCCCGCCGTCGAGGAGATCGTGGTGGTCGACCCGCTGGCCCGCGCCGAGGAGGCCCGCGCCGAAGCCGCCAGGGCCGAGGAGAGCGCCCGCGCCGAGACCGAACTCGCTCCCGCCGCCGGTACCAGGGAGACCTCGGACTGAAAGGCAATGGGCGGCACCGACTGCGCAGTCGGTGCCGCCCATCGTCGATCGTGGGGTCAGATACCGCCGGTGGCGAGCAGGCCGCCGTCCACGCGCACGCAGTCGCCGGTGATCCAGGCCGCTTCGTCGGAGACCAGGAAGCCGATCAGGCGGGCCACGTCCTCCGGGGCGCCCAGGCGCTTGAGGGGGTAGGCGCTCGCGGCGCGCTCCTCGTCGGCGGAGAACAGCGCGTCGGCGAACTTGGTCTTCACCACGCCCGGCGCCACCGCGTTGACGCGGATGTTCGGCCCCAGCTGCCAGGCCAACTCCTCGGTGAGCCGGATCAGCGCCGACTTGGACGCGCCGTAGGCCGAGATCACCCCCGAGGACCGGATGCCCGCCACGCTGGCCACGTTCACCACCGCACCGCCGTGCTCGGCCATCCACGCGCGATAGGCCTGCTGCACATAGCCCAGCGCCGCCACCACGTTGACGTCGAAGATCTTGCTGACCGCGCCCAGATCGGCGTCCATCAGCGAGCCGTAGACGGGGTTGATGCCGGTGTTGTTGATCAGGATGTCCAGCGAGCCGAACTCCGCGACGGCCCGCGCCACCGCTTCGGCGCGCGCGTCGGCGTCGCCCGCGTTGCCCGCCAGCGTGCTCACCTGGCCCTTGTGGCCCAGCGCGCGCAGCTCGACCGCCGCGTCCTCGAGCGGCTCGGGTTTGCGGGCGGTGATCAGCACATTCGCGCCGCGGCGCAGCAGTTCGGCAGCGGTGGCCAGGCCGATGCCGCGGCTGGCGCCGGTGACGAGGGCAGTGCGGCCGAGAAGATCGGTAGTCATGGCACGAGAGTAACCACGCTCACACCCGGCGGCGCCGGGTTCGGTCCTGTCGCGCCGCGGCGGTAAAATAGGTGGTTCTTGCCGTGGCCCGCGGTGCACCCTGGGCCTGCGCGGCGACCATCCTGTTCCGACACGAGGAGAAGCTCTGTGATCACGGCGACCGACCTGGAGGTCCGGGCCGGAGTCCGCACCCTGCTCTCGGCCCCAGGGCCCGCGCTGCGGGTGCAGTCCGGCGACCGGATCGGACTGGTCGGCCGCAACGGCGCGGGCAAGACCACCACGCTGCGCATCCTGGCCGGGGAGGGCGAGCCCTACGCGGGCAAGATCACCCGCTCCACCGATATCGGCTATCTGCCGCAGGACCCCAAGGAAGGCGATCTCGATGTGATCGCCCGCGACCGGGTGCTGTCGGCGCGCGGCCTGGACTCGCTGATCCGCGACATGGAGAAGCAGCAGGCGCTGATGGCCGAGGTGGCCGACGAGAAGGAGCGCGAGAAGGCGATCCGCAAGTACGGCCGCCTGGAAGACCAGTTCTCCTCGCTCGGCGGCTATGTCGCCGAGAGCGAGGCCGCGCGGATCTGCAACAGCCTCGGCCTGCCCGACCGCGTGCTCGGCCAGCAGTTGCGCACCCTGTCCGGTGGTCAGCGTCGCCGCATCGAACTCGCGCGCATCCTGTTCTCCGCCTCCGACGGCAGCGGTGGCCGCTCCGACCGCATCCTGCTGCTCGACGAGCCCACCAACCACCTCGACGCCGACTCCATCACCTGGCTGCGCGGATTCCTGCAGAACCACGACGGCGGCCTGATCGTGATCAGCCACGATGTGGAGCTGCTCGAGGCCGTGGTGAACAAGGTGTGGTTCCTCGACGCGGTGCGCGGTGAGCCCGACGTCTACAACATGGGCTGGAAGAAGTACCTCGACGCCCGCGCCACCGACGAGCAGCGCCGGGTGCGCGAGCGTGCCAATGCCGAGAAGAAGGCCAGCGCGCTGCGTCAGCAGGCCGCCAAGCTCGGCGCCAAGGCCACCAAGGCCGCCGCGGCCCACCAGATGGTGCGCCGCGCCGAACGGTTGATGTCGGAGCTCGACGACGTGCGCGTGGCCGACAAGGTCGCCCGCATCCGCTTCCCCGAGCCCGCGCCGTGCAGCAAGACCCCGCTCATGGTCAACAACCTGACCAAGCTCTACGGCTCGCTCGAGATCTTCACCGGCGTGAACTTCGCCGTCGACAAGGGCAGCCGCGTGGTGGTGCTCGGCCTCAACGGCGCCGGTAAGACCACCATGCTCAAGCTGCTCGCGGGCGTGGAGACACCCACCTCGGGCGGCGTCGAGCAGGGCCGCGGACTCAAGGTCGGCTACTTCGCCCAGGAGCACGACACCCTCGACGACGCCGCCACCGTCTGGGAGAACATCCGGCACGCCTCGCCGGACGCGGGTGAACAGGAACTGCGCAGTCTGCTGGGCGCGTTCATGTTCTCCGGCCCCCAGCTCGAGCAGCCCGCGGGCACCCTCTCCGGTGGTGAGAAGACCCGTCTGGCGCTGGCCGGTCTGGTCTCCTCGGCGGCGAATGTGCTGCTGCTCGACGAGCCCACCAACAACCTCGATCCGATCTCGCGCGAGCAGGTGCTCGAGGCGCTGCGCACCTACGCGGGCGCGGTCGTGCTGGTGACCCACGACCCGGGCGCCGCCGAAGCCCTCAACCCCGAGCGCGTGATCTTGCTGCCCGATGGCACCGAGGACCACTGGTCCAACGAGTACGCGGAGCTCATCGATCTCGCCTGATCCGTCAGGGCCCCGGAGTCAGGCGACATGGACACAGCCTGACGGCGTTTCGGGCGTGAAACGCTGTGTCGCGACGGAACTCGCGGGGCGTCGGTGAGCTATCTCACTGTTTTCGTTGATCACCGGGAGCGGAGTGTCTAGCCTGGAATGAGCTGCTCGGCGACTCGGAGGAAGCCATGAGCGACAGTGCGAGACAGGCCGCAAGGTCGGCCAAGGGAAAGACCGTAGGCAAGGCCGCGCTGGGAAAGGGCACCCGGGTGACGGGCAAGTCCCGTGACCGGTTGCAGTCCCAGCTGAAGAAGCAGTACGAGGCGGGAGCGAGCATCCGTTCCCTGGCCAGGGCCACCGGCCGCTCGTACGGCTTCATCCACAATGTGCTCGTCGAGTCACATGTCGAACTGCGCGGCCGTGGCGGGGCCAACCGCCGCAAGAATCCGGCCGACTGAGTTTGTGGCGGCTGGCGCCGCGGGTTCTCACCAGCCGGGCACGGCGCCGTCGCCGTGGACCAGCAGGTTCGCCAGGCTGGCGAACAGCGGTAGCCCGGTCTTGATCTCCAGGTAGGCGAACTGTCCCTGGGGGTTGACCTCGAGGAAGTAGTACTCGCCGTCGGCACCCAGGCGCAGATCGACCACGCCGAAGCTGAGCCCGAGCGCGCCCATCAGGGTCGCGAGGGACTTGCTGATCGCGGCGGGCAGGCGTTCGTGCGCGAAGGCGACCGAGGTGTCGAGCCGCGAGTCGACCCGGCCGACCCCCGCCTGCGAGTCGATGCGCACGGCCCACTCGATGCCGTCGACCCACACCACCCGCAGATCGGCCTCGGCTTCCACATAGTCCTGGAAGGTGGTCGGGGTCGAGCGGATCGAGGCGAGCCGTTTCAGCTCGGGGCGGGTGATGATCCGGGTCTCGGAGAATTCGCCGCGACCGGTCCCGGTGCGCTTGTACACCACGGGGCCACACCGGGATTCGACGAAACTGCGGGCCTCGTCGGGATCGTTGGTGATCAGCGTCTCCGGGATGGTGAACCCGGCCCGCTGCGCCGTCTCTAGCTGCACGATCTTGCGGGCCGCCGTGCGTTCGGCGGCCGGATCGTTGACCCAGTAGGCCGGGATGGACCACAGCATGCCCTGGAGGAATCCGTCGCATTCGGCCTGGCGGAACTCGTCGTCGGCCGCGCGCACACCCTGGGGCACCCGACACGGATGCGGCCTGCGCCACCACACCGCGCGCACGTCGTCGAGCCCGTGGACGTGCGACATCGCGCGGTTGGTGCCCGCCTTGTCGAGCCGGAAACTGCCTGTCTCGGTGGGGAAGTCGCGCAGATCCAGCCGCAGGGGATCGAGCCGATGCTGGTCGCGCAGGGTGGCCGCGAGCGCGTCGGCATGCAGGTCGTCGGTTTCGGAGACGATGAGCACGGCATCGGTCGCGCGTTCCATGGCCCGTGCCGCTTCAGTCGAGACTGTCGCAGTTGATGCCGTCACGGAAGGTGAACGTGGCGCCGCCGACGCCTCCGCGTTCGGCGATCCGCAGCCCGGTGGCCCAGCGGCGGGTGTCGCGGGTCAGCGACTCGTCACCGAGGGCCTCGGACGGATCGGTGGCCAGGGTGATGGGCCGCTCGACGAGTTCCACGCGCATCCGGCGGGTGAAATCGGCGGTGGCGCCGGGCCGGATGTCCACGCGCACCTCCCGCGCGCCCGCCTCGGCGCGATCCTCGATGAGCCGCAGGACATCCCGGCGATCGAAGGTCCAGGTGCCGCCCTCGACGCGGACGGAGATGTCGCGCTCGGACTCGGCCACCAGTAGTCCGCGCAGGGCGGGGCCCCGGTCCCGGGGCGACGCGGTAGCGGGGTGGTGGACGGCGTCGGTCATGGGTGTTCGCTCCGATCTTGTCGTCTGCTCGCAATTTGCCAGAACCCCCGAAGGTGCTTCGGATCATAGCGCGAACGTGACCGCCGCCGAGCCGGTTCGCCAGATTTGCGGAGCGCCGGGCAAACCGCCGAGCGGCGCGTGATCCCCTTGCGGGAAGAGAATTTCGGGCAACCAGGACACCGATCCGCCCGTCACCTCGGCAATTGATCAGCAAACGAAAACGGCGACGGCGCGACGGGAGTCGCCGGGCAATTGCCCGGCGACTCCCGTCGCGCCGTCGCCGGTGTTCTACAGACCGAGCAGTTCGGGGTGCTCGGCCAGGCCCTGGAAGTGTTGTCCCGGGTTCGGGACCAGCTTGCGGGTGGTGAGGTCCATGGCCCCGGCCACCACGGTGATCTCCGCGGCCACGGTGCCGTCGAGCTTGACGATGCGGTGGTGGAAGCGGAACACCTTCTCGCCCTCGCGCCACTCGGCCTCGCAGCTGACCGTCACCTCGTCGCCGCCGCGCAGCTCGCGCCTGTACTTGATGGTCGACTCCAGCACCACCGCGCCGATGCCGCTGGCCAGGAACTTGTCCTGCGGGATGCCCGCCGCGCGCAGCAGCTCCCAGCGGGCGTGCTCGCCGTACTGGTGGTAGACGGCGTGGTTGAGGTGGCCCTGGGTGTCGAGCTCGTAGCCGCGGACGAGGACCGGTACGGAGAACGTCATACGGTGTACAACCGCCGACTTCGCCGCCGATGTTCCCGATCGCGGTGCAATCTCGGACACATCGGTGTCGCGGCGGGCATGACGGGCGCGGTCAGCGGCGCTGGGCGTTGCGCTCGGCCCACCAGGCGGGCGCGTCGATGAAGTGATTGTCGAATTCCTCCTGGGCGGCGACGAATTCGTCGTGCCCGGCCTCGCCGCGCAACAGTCGGTCGAGCAGCCGGAAGTACTCGAACCGCTGCACGCCCGGCATGAGCGCGATGAGGATGCGCGCGCCACTGTCGGGCGTGGCGCCGAAGGCGTGCGGCATGTGTCGGGGCACGACCAGCGAGCCGCCCGCGCCGACGGTGAGGATCCGGTCGCCCGCCATGACCTGGAGTTCGCCGTCGGCGACGTAGAACAGCTCGTCGGACCGGGTGTGGTAGTGCGGTGCGGCGCCGTCGGCGCCCTGGGTCATGGTGACCTCGAGGGTGCTCACGGTGCCGTCGCTGGCGTTCGCGTCGGTGAGCAGGCGCATCCGGACGGCGTCGGTGCCCAGGGTCTCGGCGTCCTCGGGCTGGCAGAGGGCGATCTCGCGGGTGTTCGTCATGACCAATTCCGTTCGTCGGTTGATAATTCGCTACCGAACTATATCGCGTCGAATAGAATCTTGTCCATGGATGAACCGATTCCGGATGCGGTGGACGTGATCGTCGGCCAGTGGCGGCGCGAGCGGCCCGACCTCGACCTCGACGCGATGGCCGTGTTCGGCAGGCTGGGCCGATTGCTCACGGTGGCGACCGCGCGCATCGAAGCGGTGTTCTCCGATCACGGCCTGCAGCGCGGCGAGTTCGATGTGCTCGCGGCACTGCGCCGTTCGGGCGCGCCGTGCGAGCTCAACCCCTCGGTCCTTGCCGACACGCTGATGCTCTCGCGCGCCGGGATGACCGGCCGGATCGATCGGCTCGAGACCGCCGGGCTGGTGCGCCGGATCGCCGACCGGGTCGATCGCCGGGCCGTGCGCGTGGCACTCACCGAGGCGGGCCGGGACCTGGTCGACACCGTCGTGGTGGCGCACACCGAGAACGAGACGGCCATGCTGTCGGTCCTCGCCCCCGCCGACCGCGCGGCCCTGGACCGCATCGCACGAGAACTCCTGCGGGAGTGGGAAACCTGATCGCGCCGACGGCGGATCAGTCCCAGACCAGTTCCCAGACGGTGACCGCGGTGGGTTCCCGGGTGATCGCGGTGCGCCCGTCGGCGGACAGCTGGATCTCGGCCAGGCCGGTGAAGGAACGGTAGGTGTCGTCGGACAGTTCGCCGGTGGACAGGTCGAACAGTTTCAGTCCACTGCGGTACACGAGTGCGAAGGTGCCATCCGCCGCGAGCGCGGCCGCGCCGACCGGACCGGGCGGCAGGGCCGGACCGCTCTGCCGGTCGTCCGGGTACCAGACGCGCTGGGAGCCGTCGTGTCCGGTGAGCAAGGAGGTGCGCCCGTCCGCGCTGACCTGCACCCGGTCCACGCCATCCACGCCGACAGAGTGTGATCGCCCGTCCGCTGACGTCCTGATCAGCTGACCGTTCGGGTCGACATCGAGCCGGGACCCGTCGGGCAGCAGGGCCGCCGGGACGGCAGGCGGCTCGTCGGCCGGGGTCGTCTCCCCGGTGATGGTGTCGATCCACCACCAGCCCGGGGTGGTGACCCCGTCGAAGTCCCGGGGCGCGAGCACCGCGACCCGGGTGCCGTCGGCGGTGAGGTGGACCCGTTCGCACGACCGGATGCCCAGCGGCCGGGGCCACAGCGCCCGGAATTCCCCGCGTCGGTGGCCGAGGACCTCGCGCCGCAACCGGACCAGGGCGGGGTGCCGCTGCGCGGTCGGCAGCTGGTCGGCCGCGCGCAGGCAGGCGCGTGCCTCGGGCAGTTTCCCGGCGGCGAAGAACTGCCTGGTCAGGTCGACGGCGGCGCGCACGGCGCGTTGCCGGTGCCGCCACCCCGGCGGTGGCAGCAGCAGGGGTGCCTCGACGCGCCGGGAGACGTAGAAGGTGCGCACCGTGCCGTCCTGTGTAGCGACCACGACCTTCGTCTCCCGGTCGGCCAGGACGGCGTGGGTCACCGGCGGGCCCGCGGTGGCCAGGGTGCGCAGAACCCGGCCGGTGGACATCTCCGCGAGGAACACCGCGCCCGTAGCCGTGCCGACCACCGCCAGCGCGCCGTCGGCACTCGTCGCGACGATCGGCGATGCCGGATCGGTTCCGGCGGAACGCGGTGGCATCGCGGGCGCGTCCGAGCGAAGGTGGACACCTCCGTCGGCGTCGAGGCGTCCGATGGGTGCGCCGAACCGTTCGGTGGACGCCGTGCCGTGGACCTGGCGGTGATGGGCCGTGGTCAGCAGGCGCTGGGCCATCGGATCGTGGGGCAGCTGCCAGGGGAGCAGGTCGAGGTGCCTGCGCGACCCGCCGCCGTCACACCGTTCCAGTGCGACCGCGCCGAGGAACAGCTCGTACACCGGGTCGAGCGGGTCCGAGCGCTGCGCGTCCAGCACACCCGCCCGCATCTCGAGGTCGGTGATCGTGCCGGTCCTCCAGTCCAGCCGGAGGCGATGGTAGATCGCGTAGGGGTGGGTGGGGTCCTGCTCGACCGCGGCGGTCAGCAGCGTGCGGGCGGTACCGAGCTCGCCGAGCTCCAGCCACGACAGCGCCTCGTTGACCACGGCCTCGACCGGACGCCGTGCGGGCGCGGCCGGGCGCCCGCGCGGATAGTCCGCACCGAAGAGCCTGCGGTGGGCGGTGATCAGCCGGTCGGCGACGGCGTTCATGTCGTGCGGCCGAGAGGCGTAGGGCCGCAGGCACTGTGCGAGCACCTCGGCGATCTCCGGCGGCAGCGGGGGGACATCCGGTGCGGGACGCGGTGCCGGGCCGGTGCCGTCGACGAGTTGGTCCAGCAGGCGCGGCGCCTCGGTCCCGAGCATCGAGGGGCGGTGCCCGTGGAACATCGCCAGGACCGTCGCCGCCCACGACCACACATCGGTGGCCCGGTCGAGCAGCTGCCGGGTACCGGTGGACCAGGCGTGCTGCTCGGGCGAGCAGAAGGCGGGGGTGTACCCGGCGTATCCGGCGGCCACCGTCCCGGCCAGATCCACCGCCCGGCGCAGGGCCTCGACCTGCCGGGGCGCGCCCACCGTCCACGCCCTGGCCAGGCCGATATCGGTGATCTTGGCGAGTGTGCGGCCGTCGAGCTCGGGCGCGAGCAGGATATTGCCCGGCTTGACGTCCTGGTGCACGAGACCGCACCGGTGTACGTGATCGAGCCCCCACGCGCTCTGGATCGCGATGTCGAGAATCCGGGCGAGCGCGGTCGCGATGCCCTGCGCGTAGAGCGAGCGATCCTCGATCGCGTCGGCGAGACTGCCGCCGGGAACCCACTCGGCCAGCACCCGCGGCAGCCCGCGATACCGCGACACGTAGCGGCAGGCCACGACATTCGGGTGCTCGCCGAGTTCGAGCCAGGCACGCGCCTCCGCCTCGAACATGGGCAGCACCGACGGGTCGGCGAAATGCTCCCCGCGCGGCGCCTTGACCGCGAGATCGACGCCCCAATCACGGTGGTGGACCCGGTAGACCACACCCATGCCGCCCGCGGTGATGATCGCGGTGACCTCGTAGCGCTCGTCGACCACCTCACCCAGCGCCCACTCGTCACCCGGCACCGCCGCCGCCTCTCTTGCGGCGACGACATCGGTGCCGAGCTCGCGCAGGAACGTGCCGACGGTGCCGTCGGGGTGGTCGAGCAGGCTCAGGAACAGGTGGACGGCACGGGGATCGGGCGCGCCGTCGCCGCCCGTGGCGCGGGGGTCGGCCGCGGCCAGCTCGTGCATCCGGCCCAGGACCAGGGTGGCCTGCGTGTGCGGACGCAGGCGCGGTTCGTCCTCGTGGCACGGTGCGGAGTGATCGGCCCGCCAGGTCGCCGCGGCTGTCTCGGCGGCGCGGTCGGGATCGATCCCCGCGCGCCACACCATGGCACGGAGTTCGCCGAGTTCCTCGGCCAGTTCGCCGCGGCGCGCGTCGTGGCGGTCCGCGGCGGGCAGGCTCAGCGCGTCCCGGCGGCACGCCTGCACCAGTGCCAGCAGCAGAATCCAGGAGGTCCAGTAGGTGCGCATGCCCAGATCACGGGCGGCTCGACGGGTGAGATCGAGGACGAATTCGCGGCTGACCGACACCCCTCACCCTAACCGGAAGGGTTGCGGCGGTGCGGTTCTCAGTCGCGGCGGCGGACCGAGGCCTCGACCAGGTCCAGGACGGCGGAGAGATTGTCGTCGGTGTGGCCGGACGCGATGCGCGCGATCAGGCCGTCCAAGACCAGGTCCAGGTAGCCGAGCAGCACATCGGTAGGCACGTCGTCACGTAGCGCGCCCGCGGCCTTGCGCCGCTCGAGACGCGCCAGGGTGGCGGCGGTCAGTTCGGCCGAACGCTGGGTCCAACCCGCCCGGAAATCGGGATCGGTACGCACCCGGCGGGCGATCTCGAGCCGCGTACCGAGCCAGTTGAATTCCTCGGGGCGGGCGAGCATATCGCGCATGACCTGCACGATGCCCTGATTGGCCGCGACCTCGGCCATGCGCTCGGCGTCGTCCTTGGCCAGGGCGAAGAACAGCGCGTCCTTGTCGCGGAAGTGGTGGAAGATGGCGCCGCGCGAGAGGCCGATGGCCTCTTCCAGACGGCGCACGGTGGCGCCGTCGTAGCCGTATTCGGCGAAGCAGCGCCGTGCGCCGTCGAGGATCTGGCTGCGGCGGGCGGCGAGGTGGTCGTCGCTGACCTTGGGCATGAGTCCTCCAACGGGAATACACGGACCCCCGCCCCGGAATCACCGAGACGGGGGCTCTCGCAAGAAGGGCATCCACGACGGATGCCCGTGCGGTGCAGCATCATTCGATACTGCACCACCGGGATGCGCGGTGTCAGCCGCGGATCATGTTGCGCAGCACGTACTGCAGGATGCCGCCGTTGCGGTAGTAGTCGGCCTCACCGGGGGTGTCGATGCGCACGACCGCGTCGAACTCCACCTTCGAGCCGTCTTCCTTGGTGGCGGTGACCTTCAGGGTCTTCGGGGTGACACCCTCGTTGAGCTGGGTGATGCCCACGATGTCGAAGGTCTCGGTGCCGTCGAGGCCCAGCGAGGCCGCCGACTGACCGGCCGGGAACTGCAGCGGGACGACGCCCATGCCGATGAGGTTGGAGCGGTGGATGCGCTCGAACGACTCGGTGATGACGGCCTTCACGCCCAGCAGGCTGGTGCCCTTGGCGGCCCAGTCACGCGAGGAGCCCGAACCGTACTCCTTGCCACCGAGCACGACCAGCGGGATGCCCGCGGCCTGGTAGTTCTGCGAGGCGTCGTAGATGAACGCCTGCGGGCCACCGTCCTGGGTGAAGTCGCGGGTGTAACCACCCGAGACGTCGTCGAGCAGCTGGTTGCGCAGCCGGATGTTGGCGAAGGTGCCACGGATCATCACCTCGTGGTTACCGCGCCGCGAGCCCAGCGAGTTGTAGTCCTTGCGGGCCACACCGTGCGAGTCGAGATACTGCGCGGCCGGGGTGCCCGGCTTGATCGGACCGGCCGGGGAGATGTGGTCGGTGGTGACCGAGTCGCCCAGCAGCGCCAGCACGCGGGCACCGGTGATGTCGGCGACCGGCGAGGGCTCCATCTGCATGCCGTCGAAGTACGGCGCCTTGCGCACGTAGGTCGAGTTCTCGTCCCACGCGAAGGTGTCACCCTCGGGGGTGGCCAGACCCTGCCAGCGCTCGTCACCGTCGAACACGGTGGCGTAGGACTTCTTGAACATCTCCTGGTTGATCGCCGACTTGATGGTGTCGTCGATCTCCTGCGGGGACGGCCAGATGTCCTTGAGGAACACGTCGTTGCCGTCGGTGTCCTGACCCAGGGCGTCGGCCTCGAAGTCGAAGTCCATGGTGCCCGCGAGCGCGTAGGCGATGACCAGCGGCGGGGAGGCCAGGTAGTTCATCTTCACGTCGGGGGAGATACGACCCTCGAAGTTGCGGTTACCCGAGAGCACGGCGGTGACCGAGAGGTCGTTGTCGTTGATCGCGGCCGAGATCTCTTCGGGCAGCGGGCCGGTGTTACCGATGCAGGTGGTGCAGCCGTAGCCACCCACGTAGAAGCCCAGCTTCTCCAGGTACGGCCACAGACCGGCCTTCTCGTAGTAGTCCGAGACGACCTGCGAGCCCGGCGCCATGTTGGTCTTGACCCACGGCTTGGTGGACAGGCCCTTCTCCACCGCGTTGCGCGCCAGCAGGGCCGCGCCCAGCATGACCGACGGGTTGGAGGTGTTGGTGCAGGAGGTGATGCCCGCGACCACGACGGCGCCGTGATCGAGCACGAAGTCACCGCGCTCGGCGGAGCGCACCGTGACCGGCTTGGACGGACGGCCCTCGGCGCCGTTGGCGGCCGAGTGGGCCGGGATGTAGGTGTCGTCGGCGGCACCGGCCGAGACAGAGACCGGATCCGAGGCCGGGAAGGTCTCCTCGACGCCCTCGTCCAGCACGGTGAGACCGGCCGAGTCGACGTAGTTGACGATGTCGGAGCGGAACGCCGACTTCGACTCGCTGAGCAGGATGCGGTCCTGCGGACGCTTCGGACCCGCGATGGACGGCACCACGGTGCCCAGGTCCAGCTCGAGGTACTCGGAGTAGGCGGGCTCGTGCTCGGGGTCGTGCCACAGGCCCTGTTCCTTGGCGTAGGCCTCGACCAGCGCGAGCTGCTCGTCGGACCGGCCGGTCAGGCGCAGGTAGTTCACGGTCTCGGCGTCGATCGGGAAGATCGCGGCGGTGGAACCGAACTCGGGGCTCATGTTGCCCAGGGTGGCGCGGTTCGCGAGGGGGACCTCGGCCACACCCTTGCCGTAGAACTCGACGAACTTGCCGACCACGCCGTGCTTGCGCAGCATGTCGGTGACGGTGAGCACCACGTCGGTGGCGGTGACGCCGGGCTTGATCTCACCGGTCAGCTTGAAGCCGACCACGCGCGGGATCAGCATGGAGACCGGCTGGCCCAGCATCGCGGCCTCGGCCTCGATGCCACCCACGCCCCAGCCCAGCACGCCCAGGCCGTTGACCATGGTGGTGTGCGAGTCGGTGCCGACGCAGGTGTCGGGGTAGGCCTGGCCGTTGCGGACCATGACGGTGGGCGCCAGGTACTCGATGTTGACCTGGTGGACGATGCCCATGCCCGGGGGGACGACCTTGAAGTCGTCGAAGGCGCCCTGGCCCCAGCGCAGGAACTGGTAGCGCTCGCCGTTGCGCTCGTACTCGAGCTCGACGTTGCGCTCCAGCGCGTCGGCGCGGCCGAAGACGTCCAGGATGACCGAGTGGTCGATGACCATGTCTGCGGGCGAGAGCGGGTTGACCTTGCTCGGGTCGCCGCCGAGGGCGGTGACGGCCTCACGCATGGTGGCGAGGTCGACCACACAGGGCACGCCGGTGAAGTCCTGCATGATCACGCGCGCGGGGGTGAACTGGATCTCCACGTTCGGCTGCGCCGACGGGTCCCAGTTCGCGATCTCGCGGATGTGGTCGGCGGTGATGTTGGCACCGTCCTCGGTGCGCAGCAGGTTCTCCGCCAGCACCTTCAGGGCGTAGGGCAGCTTCTCGGTGCCGGGGACGGCCGAGAGACGGAAGATCTCGTAGGAGTTGCTTCCGACCTCGAGCGTGCCCTTGGCGCCGAAGGTATCAATCTTCGTCACGTCAGCTCCACTCATGTGTGAGGGTGTGCCGTCGGCGGGGCTGTGCCGACGGCTCGCGTCTTCGGAGGGAATCCGGCGCCGTGAGCGTCGGTTTCCTCGCGGTACGAGCCTAACAGTACGCTTGTCCTATGAAATACGCGGGGGCGGTTGTGAGTGCCGTGCGAGCATGTTCGACCCTGGAGTCGCGTACTGTGCCTGTCGAGCGAGTCGGGGACAGACAGCAGTGACGCTCACCCTGCAGTGTTGGACGCCCGTCGCACGCCAGGCGACCGAGGCTCGACAGACCGGATGGAAGATGACCTTCTACACCTTTGCGCCGATGGCCGCGGAACTGCCGCCGAACATTGTGCCGAGCAGTGTCGAATCCGATCTCGCCGACAATCACGTCGCCGCCCCCAAGGGCAAGGACCAGGAGGAACTCGCGGCGATCGTCGCCGCGGCGCGATCCGAGGGGATCCCGCTCAGCGTCGTCGTCGTTCCCGGTAATCCCGGCCACGACTCGAGCCTACGTGACCTGGCCACCCAGATCGGCGAGAGCACCCAGGGAACCGTCGCGGTCTTCAGCGACGACTGGATCGGCACCTACAGCGACAGCATCAGCCGGGTCCGGCTGGAGTGGGCCGAGGACGCGGCCAAGTACCGCGGCAACCATCCCGAGGAGGCCGTGCAGGCCTTCGTCGGCCGCCTGGAGCAGCCCGAGGGCACGTCCTGGGGCGTGATCACCGCCGTCCTGCTGACCCTGACCGCCCTGGCGATCGCCGGGCTGTACTTCGTGAAGGTCCGGCGCGGCCCGGACACCGAGGACCGGACGTTGTCGGCGCCGCCCGTCGATGCGGGATCTGCCAGTTAACTGGTTTCTCTTCAGTCACATACCCAGACCATTGGTCTGTTTATCGCGGGAGAAGCCTGTCCTTTGACAGGCTAACTTCGGGCTATCCGCGAATTACGCCCGTGTCGTTCTGGTGCGGATGTTTCCTTTGTGAACTATGTGTCGTACGGTTGCGGTGTTCGCGTGAGGTAAAGCAGTGGTACAGGGGGCATTGGTCGACTTCTGTGGTCGGTGGGTGGACTGATGCGCCGGTGACGTGTGTCGAGTCGAGTTACTCGGAGGAGCCGTGCGCGCTGCGGGCAGACGGGAAGATCCAGGTCTCTTACGAATAGCGATCGGTTTGCTGATGGCGCTGGCCGTGCTCGCCGGTGCCGGACCGGTCGCGGCGGTGCCCCCGCCCCCCGCCAACCCCTCCGACGGTGAGATCGCCGGGGCGGGCGCCGATGTCGACGCGCGGGTCGGCGAGATCGGTGATCTCATCAACCGGGTCGCCGCCGCCGACCAGCAGCTGCGGGCCCTCGACGACGTGCTCGCCGCCAAGCGCGAGGCCGTCAACCAGGCGCTGGTCGACCTGCAGAGCGCCCGCGACGCCGCCGACGCGGCCGCGGCCGCCGTCGCCGACTCACAGACCCAGCTCACCGACGCGGGCGCGAAGGTCGACGTGGCGCGCGGCGAGTTCGACCAGGTCGCCACCCAGGCGTATGTGCGACCGTCGAGCAGCGCGGTGGTCACCTACCTGTCCTCGGCCACCCCCGACGCCGCCATGGACCGGGCGCAGGTGCTGGCCATGGTGTCGAAGAATCAGCGCCAGGTGCTCGACGACCTGCGCCGCGCCCAGATCGCCCAGGCCAACCAGAACTCCACCGCGCGTCAGGCCAAGGCCGACGCCGACGCCGCGGCCGGTGCCGCCGAGGCCAAGCGGAACGCCGCCCAGACGGCGATGACCGTCGCCAAGACCGAATACGACACCCAGGCCGTGGCCCGCGACGACCTCCAGCGCGACCGCGCCGCCGCCCAGACCGCCCTCGACGCCGCCCGCGCCACGGTGGCGGGCTTGCAGAGTCAGCGCGAGGTGTTCCTGGCCTGGGACGACCAGCGCAAGGCCGAGATCACCGCGCTGCTGGCCGCCGCCAACGCCGCCGCGGCCCGCGCCGCCGCCGATCAGGCCGCCCGCGACCGCGCCGCCCAACTCGGCGAGGGGCAGCGCCCGCATACCCAGCTCGAATCCACCCCCGCCTCGCCCCGCAAGACCAAACCGCGCCCGACCCAGCCCCAGATCGGTGGTTCGGCCGCGGTCGAGACCGTGATCGACCGGGCGATGTCGCAGCTGGGCGTGCAGTACGCCTGGGGCGGCGGCGACGAGGACGGGCCCACCCTCGGCATCCGCGACGGTGGCACCGCCGACGCGCACGGCGACTACAACAAGGTCGGCTTCGACTGCTCGGGACTGATGCTCTACGCCTTCGCGGGCATCGGCGTCTCGCTGCCGCACTACAGCGGCTACCAGTACAACGCGGGCACCCGCGTCGATGTCGACGACCGCGAGCGTGGGGACATGCTGTTCTGGGGTCCGGGCGGCAGCGCCCACGTCGCCCTCTATCTGGGCAACGGCAAGATGATCGAGGCGCCCGAATCCGGTGACGTCGTGAAGATCTCGCCGGTCCGCGAGGACGGCATCATGCCCTACGCGGTCCGCGTCGTCACCGGATAGCGCCGGTCAATCGGTGGTCAGATCGCGCCGGGACAGTCGCACCGTGCCGAGCGCGAAGAACACCAGGGCGACGAGCGCGAAGAACAGCAGCGCGCCGTTGGGACTGCCGAAGGCGGGCTTGATCGTCGGGTACTGTCCGGCGCCCAGTTCGCCGTTCTTGAACGGCATCCACTGCTGCACCACATTGCCGATCTTCACCGGCAGCATGGCCGAGAACGCCTCGACGCCGAACTTCCACAGCAGCACCGCGCCCACCACGACGCCGGGACGCGGGATCAGCCCGGCCAGGCCGATACCGAGCGCGCTGACGAAGAAGGCGAAGACCGGCAGCGCCCACAGCAGCCGCACACCCGCCGCCGAGGTGAGCTCGACCCGACCCCACACATCGGAGAACACGACCGGGAAGACCGCGAGCAGCACGAGCACGGTCACCAGCGTGGTCACGGCGGTGATCAGGCCGAACACGATCAGCTTGGCGGTCGGCAGCAGCCAGCGCCGGGGTTGCGCGCCGTAGACCAGTTCCGCTGTCGCGTACTTGAATTCGTTGCTGAGCGAGGCGACGCCCGCCGACATGAGCACGATCGTCGAGAAGATCATCACCCAGTACCCGGCGTTGTTGGTGTCCATGCCGCCCGCGCCGTTGACCTTGTTCATCCGGGTGGCGATCGCCAGGCTCGCGTTCACCGCGACCGGCAGCAGCACCGCGATCGGCACGATGGCCAGCCACACCGGGCTGCGCCAGGACAGCTTGGCCCATTCGCTGCCGACCGTGCGGCCCAGATCCCTTGTCACACTCACTGTTCCGCCTCGTTCTCGGCCGGTCGGCCCGCCGCGCCGCGATACTCGACGCTGCCGCGGGTGACCGTCGTGTACGCCGATTCGAGCTTGCGTGGGCCCGCGCCCAGGGCCAGGGTGTCGTCGCGACTCGCGTCCGACAGCACCCGCCCGCGGCCCATGATCACGATCCGGTCGGCGGTGATCTCGACCTCGGTCAGATTGTGCGAGGCCACCAGCAGGGCACGCCCCTGCGCCGCCAGCCCGGTCAGCAGGTCGCGCAGCCACAGGATGCCGTCGACGTCGAGACCGTTGTCCGGTTCGTCGAGCACGAGCGTGCGCGGGTCGCCCAGCAGCGCGGTCGCGATGCCGAGCCGCTGCAGCATGCCCAGCGAGAACCGGCCCACCTGCCGTTTGGCGACCTCGGTCAGCCCCACCCGCGCGAGCACCTCGTCGACCTCGGTGACGGGGATACCGCCGAGGCGGGCCTGCCACGCGAGGTGCTGGCGCGCGGTGTGCTTGGGGTTGCGGGCGAAGGTGTCGAGGGTGAAGCGGACCTCGCGCATGGGCTCGGCGAGCTCCCGCAGCGCGCGCCCGTTGACGCGCACCGTCCCGGCGTCCGGTGCGGTCAGCCCGGCGATCATCCGCATGGTCGTGGACTTACCGGCGCCGTTGGGCCCGAGCAGATACGTGATCGCTCCGCCCGGGGCCTCGAAACCGACATCGCTGACCACGGCCTTGTCGCCGTAGCGTTTGGACAGGCCGGACACGGTGATCATGGGCGCGTGCGTCATCGAGAAGGGTCAGTACCCGAAGTCGGGGTTACCGGTGCAGCCGCCCATGCCCTCGCAGGTGGCCTTCCAGTCGACCTTCCACAGGCCGTCCTCGCGGACGTAGGTGTAGGTGCCGCTCGAGGCCGGGAAGCCCGCCATCACGCCGGACATGCTCGCGGTCATGGTGTTGCCGGAGATGTTCTTGGAGGTCGCGCGCAGCTGGATGGACAGGAAGTCGTAGACCCCGCCCTGGGACAGGATGCCCTGCAGCGCCGGGCCGACGGTCGAGCCGTGGTAGCTGACCTCCTGCTTCGGGCCCATCGGCAGGTTCGGGTTCCACAGCGCGGCGAACTGCCCGGCGATGGCGTCGAGCGAGGGGTCCGCGTCGCGGAGGTAGAGGTCGGCGACCTGGGCGTCGCGCACCGAGCGGTCCGCGAGGGCGGGCGCGGCCAGTCCGGCCGTCAGCAGGGCGGTGAAACCCAGCGCGGCGAGCACCGCGGCGATCTTCTTCATGGCTCTTCCTCCGCGAAATTTCGGAACGGTCGCCACCGGGGACCTCCGGCGACGATCCGGACGCTACATTTTCAGAATAAGGATAGTCAAACCTAAGTTGGACGCGTGGGTGGTTCGACCAGTGCGAACTCCCGCTGTCGCGCGGGCGGGCGGCGGCGGACATGCGTAGGGTGGCGGACGAATTCGTGTCACTCCCGGCCGGTTGCGGCGCGCCGGGCTATTACCTGGAATAGTTGGGGCGGCACGCACAGGACCAAAGCGAAAGCGGGGATGTTGGTGACTTCGACGGAAGGTGTGAGCGGGCCGAAGCTGGCGAAAGACGCCGGTACGGCTGCGACGAGCACCCTGGAGCGTGACGTCCAGACTCTCGAGAAGGCGATCTACGAGGTCAAACGGGTCATCGTCGGTCAGGACCGACTCGTCGAGCGGCTGCTCGTCGGCGTGCTGGCGCGAGGCCATGTGCTGCTCGAGGGTGTGCCCGGTGTCGCCAAGACCCTGGCCGTGGAAACCTTCGCCAAGGTCGTCGGCGGGTCGTTCTCCCGGGTGCAGTTCACCCCGGACCTGGTGCCCACCGACCTCATCGGTACCCGCATCTACCGGCAGGGCCGCGAGGAATTCGACACCGAGCTCGGCCCGGTCGTCGCGAACTTCGTGCTCGCCGACGAGATCAACCGCGCGCCCGCCAAGGTGCAGTCGGCGCTGCTCGAGGTGATGGCCGAGCGCAAGCTGTCGATCGGCGGCAAGACCTACCCGATGCCCGATCCGTTCCTGGTCATGGCGACCCAGAACCCGATCGAGAGTGAGGGCGTCTACCCGCTGCCCGAGGCCCAGCGCGACCGCTTCCTGTTCAAGGTCGTCGTCGACTACCCCTCGGTCGAGGAAGAGCGCGAGATCATCTACCGGATGGGCGTGGCCCCGCCGGAGCCCAAGCAGATCCTGGCCCCCGAGGACATCATCCGGCTGCAGAAGCTGGCCGCCAACGTCTTCGTGCACCACGCCCTGGTCGACTACGTCGTCCGGGTCATCACCGCGACCCGCACCCCCGCCGAATTCGGCATGGCCGATGTGGCCAGCTGGATCTCCTACGGCGCCTCGCCGCGCGCGAGCCTGGGCATCATCGCCGCCGCGCGTTCGGTGGCGCTCATCCGCGGCCGCGACTACGTGGTGCCGCAGGACGTCGTCGAGGTCATCCCGGACGTGCTGCGGCATCGTCTGGTGCTGTCCTACGACGCCCTCGCCGACGAGGTCACCCCGGAGGACGTCATCAAGCGCGTGCTGCAGACCGTCGGTCTGCCGCAGGTCGCCCCGCAGGCCGTCGGCGGGCAGGCCGCCCCGCAACAGCCGCCGGTGCCCCAGCCGCCCGCCCAGCAACAGCCCGCGCCGCAGCCGGTGAACGGGCAGCAGTCCCAGCCCGCCGGGCACGCCGGGCCCCAGTGAGTGCTCCGGAACCCGTTGTCCGCGTGCCCGTGTCGTCCCACGCGCCGCCGTCGTTCCGGGCCGGTGAGCTGACCGACCCGAAGCTGGCCGCCGCGCTCAAGACCCTCGAGCTGACGGTGCGCCGCCGCCTGGACGGCGTGCTGCACGGCGACCACCAGGGCCTGATCCCCGGCCCCGGTTCGGAACCGGGAGAGGCCCGGCTCTACCAGCCGGGTGACGATGTGCGACAGATGGATTGGTCGGTCACCGCCCGCACCACCCATCCGCACGTGCGACAGATGATCGCCGACCGCGAGCTCGAGACCTGGCTCGTGGTCGACCTCTCGTCGAGCCTGGACTTCGGCACCGGCCGGGTGCAGAAGCGCGACCTGGCCATCGCGGCGGCCGCGGCCATCACCCACCTCACCTCCGGCGGCGGCAATCGCATCGGCGCCGTCGTGGCCACCGGTCAGGACCTGGTCCGCATCCCCGCGCGCAGCGGTCGTCTGCACGCGCAGACCATGCTGCGCGGCATCGCCACCACCCCGCACGCCCGTGACGGCGTGCGCGGTGATCTGAAGGCGGGCATCGAATCGCTGCGCCGCCCGCAGCGCAAACGTGGTCTGGCCGTGGTGATCAGCGACTTCCTCGGTGACGTCGACTGGCAGCGGTCGCTGCGCGCCATCTCCGCGCGCCACGACCTGCTCGCCGTCGAGGTGCTCGACCCGCTCGACGTGGCCCTGCCCGACGGCGGCGACGTGGTGCTGCACGACCCGGAGTCCGGGCGCACCCGCGAATTCAGCGTCACCCCCACGCTGCGTGCCGATTTCGCGGCCGCGGCCAAGGCCCAGCGTGAGCAGGTGCAGCAGGCGCTGCGCAGTTGCGGCGCGCCGGTGCTCACCTTGCAGACCGATCGGGACTGGATCGCCGACGTGGTCCGGTTCGTGTCCACCCGGCGCCACAGCCTCGGCGCCCCGAGCGGGCGGGTGCCTCGCCAGTGAGTATTTCGCATTTCACGGCCGTCGTCTGGCTGGGTTTCCTGCTCGTCGTCGCGCTGCTGGTCCTCGGCTATGTGCTGGTGCAGCGCGCCCGCCACAAGCGGATGCTGCAGTTCGGCAACATGACCGTGCTCGAGAAGGTCGCGCCGTCGCGGCCGAGCCCGATGCGCCACGCCCCGATCGCGCTGATCCTGGTCGGCCTCATCCTGCTCACCATCGCCGCCGCCGGACCGACGGCGGTGCAGAAGGTGCCGCGCAACCGCGCGACCGTGGTCCTGGTGATGGACGTGTCGCTGTCGATGGAGGCCACCGACGTGCCGCCCAACCGGCTGCAGGTCGCCCAGAAGGCCGGTAAGGAGTTCGTCGACGGACTCACCCCCGGCATCAACCTCGGCTTCGTGACCTTCGCGGGTACCGCCTCGGTGATGGTCTCGCCGACCACCAACCGCGAGGCCGTCAAGCACTCCATCGACAACATCAAGCTGGCCGAGCGCACCGCCACCGGCGAAGGCATCCTCACCGCCCTGCAGTCCATCGACACCCTGGCCGCGGTCCTCGGCGGCGCCGAGACACCCCCGCCCGCGCGCGTGGTGCTCATGTCGGACGGCAAGCAGACCGTGCCCGACGACAAGGACACCGACAACCCGCGCCACGGCTTCACCGCCGCCCGGCTGGCCAAGAACAAGGGCATCCCGGTCTCGACCATCTCCTTCGGTACCGAGTGGGGCACCGTCGAGATCCCGGACTCCGACGGCAAGGGCTCGCAGCGGGTGAAGGTGCCGGTCGACAACGACTCGCTGCGTGAGATCGCCAAGCTCTCCGGCGGTGACTTCTACACCGCCTCCTCGCTGGCCGAACTCACCGCGGTCTACGACACCCTCGAAGAGCAGATCGGCTACGAGACCACCCGCGGCGACGCGAGCAGGCCCTGGCTGCTGGCGGGCATGCTGTTCGTCACCGCCGGTGTCGTGGTGAGTTTGCTCTATCGTCAACGCCTGCCCTAGCACGCACCGCCCCGCGTTGTGAGTCCTCGCAGTGCCGCGACCCTGACGCGGGGCCCACGAACTGGAACAGATAGGTTGGACCCTATGTCGAACGTCACATCCCGGTCGGTCCTGGTCACCGGCGGTAATCGCGGTATCGGTCTCGCGGTGGCCCAGCGCCTGCTCGCCGACGGCCACAAGGTCGCCGTCACCCATCGCGGATCGGGAGTGCCCGAGGGCCTGTTCGGCGTGAAGTGCGATGTCACCGATTCCGCCGCGGTCGATCGGGCCTTCGCCGAGGTGGAAGCGCACCAGGGTCCGGTCGAGGTCGTGGTGGCCAACGCGGGCATCGTCGACAACACGCTGTTCATGCGCATGAGCGAGGACTCCTTCACCAAGGTCATCGACGCGAACCTGACCGGCGCGTGGCGAGTCGCCCAGCGCGCCAACCGCAACATGCTCAAGGGCCGCTGGGGCCGGGTCATCTTCCTCGGCTCGGTCGTCGGCCAGATCGGTGCGCCGGGGCAGGTCAACTACGCGGCCGCCAAGGCGGGTCTGGTCGGGATGGCGCGCGCCATCACCCGTGAGGTCGGCAAGCGCAACATCACCGCGAATGTGGTGGCGCCCGGGCTGATCGACACCGACATGACCCGCGAGGACATGACCCCGGAGATGCGCAAGGCCGCGCTCGAGTTCATCCCCGCTGGTCGGATCGGCCAGGCCGAGGACGTCGCCGCCGCGATCAGCTTCCTCGCCTCCGACGACGCCTCCTACATCTCCGGCGCCGTCATCCCGGTCGACGGCGGCATGGGGATGGGCCACTGATCCGCTAACGGATCCCCCCGCGCCACCGACAAGGTGGCGGCAACCTCATCGATCTCAGGGAGAACCGAATACTCATGGGCGGACTGCTCGAAGGCAAGACCATCCTGATCACCGGCATCATCACCGACTCGTCGATCGCGTTCAGCGCGGCCGCGGTCGCGCAGGAGCAGGGCGCGAAGGTGATCATCACCGGCATCCCGGAGCGGCTGCGGCTCATCGACCGCATCGCCAAGCGCCTGCCGCAGGAGGTGCCCCCGGCCATCCCGCTGGATGTCACCAACGAGGAGAACCTGGGCGCGCTGGCCGAGGCCGTGCGCGCGCTGGCACCCGAGGGCATCGACGGCGTGCTGCACTCGATCGCGTTCGCGCCCAAGACCCTGATGGGTCCGGACGCGGTGCCGTTCCTCGAGGGCCCCGGCCCCGATGTGGCCAAGTCCTTCGAGATCTCCGCGTGGAGCTACGCCTCGCTGGCCCGTGCCGTGCTGCCCGTGATGAACGAGGGCGGCTCCCTGGTCGGCATGGACTTCGATCCGCGCGTGGCGATGCCGTACTACAACTGGATGGGCGTGTCCAAGGCCGCGCTCGAGTCGGTGAACCGGTACGTGGCCCGGGAAGTGGGTTACGCCAAGAAGATCCGCTCCAACCTGATCGCCGCGGGCCCGGTGAAGACCCTGGCGGCCAAGGCCATCGCCGGTACCGCCACCGACGACGCCAAGCAGCTGCGTCAGCTCGACGAGTACTGGGACGGCGCCTCGCCGATCGGCTGGGACGGCGCCGACGCGCGTGCCGTGGGCAAGTCGATCGTGGCGCTGCTCTCGGACTGGCTGCCCGCCACCACCGGCTCGATCATCTACGTCGACGGCGGCGCCAGCCACAACATGTGGTTCCCCGAGGGCTTCACCGCCAACTGATGCCGGACGCGCTGCTGCTGCTGTCCTTCGGCGGCCCCGAGGGCCCCGGGGACGTGATCCCCTTTCTGGAGAACGTCACCCGGGGCCGCGGGATCCCGCGCGCGCGACTCGAGGAAGTCGCCCAGCACTACCTGCATTTCGGCGGCGTCTCGCCGATCAACGCGCTCAACCGCGAGATCATCGCCGCCGTCGAGGCCGACCTCGCCGACGCCGGTCTGGACCTGCCGGTGTATTTCGGCAACCGCAACTGGCATCCGATGGTCGAGGACACCGTCGCCCGGATGACCGCCGACGGCGTGCGGTCGGCGCTGGTCTTCCCCACCTCGGCGTGGGGCGGCTACTCCGGCTGCCGCCAGTACGACGAGGACATCACCCGGGCCAGGGCCGCCGTCGGCGCCGACGCCCCCGAACTGGTGAAACTGCGCCAGTACTTCGACCATCCGCTGCTGATCGAGTCCTTCGCCGACGCGATCACCGCCGCCCTGGCGCGCCTCCCGGCCGAGCGCCGGGACGGCGCCCGCCTGGTCTTCACCGCGCACTCCATCCCGGTCTCCGCCGACCGCACCGCGGGCCCGCCCGCCGACGGCGGCCGCCTCTACAGCAGGCAGGTCGCCGAGGCCGCCCGATTGTGCGCCGCGGCAACGGGTTTCACCGACTACGACGTGGTGTGGCAGTCGCGTTCGGGCCCGCCGCAGGTGCCGTGGCTCGACCCCGACATCGTCGACCACCTCGACGTGCTGCACGGCAAGGGCATCGACGCCGTCGTGGTGTGCCCGGTCGGTTTCGTCTCCGATCACCTGGAGGTGATCTGGGACCTCGACAACGAGGCCGCCACCCGTGCCGCCGAGCTCGGTATGGCCTTCGCGCGCGCCGCCACCCCTGGCACCGACCCTCGGTTCTCCCGGATGATCGTCGAGCTGATCCAGGAGCGCGTCGAGGCCGGACCGGTCCGCGAACTGGGCACCGTCCCCGGCTACGGCTGCACCGTCGACGGCGCGCTCTGCGCTCCCGGCTGCTGTGAGCTGCCCGCGCGGCCCGCTCGGGGCTGAACACAACCGGATAAACATTCGTCGGGTGTTCCGCGCCCGAGGAGTAGGCTTTGTGGAGTTGTGCTCGACAGATCGGAGGACTTCCGATGCGTCCGAAGGCGCCCCGATACGGCTTGGTGCTCGTGCTGGCCGCCGCGGCCCTGGGCCTGACCGGCTGCGGCAAGGAGTCCGGCTACGAGACCGAGCCGCCCCAGCCCACCGAACCCACCATCTCGCAGGCCTCGGTCGACGAACTCTGCGGCATCCTCGACGGTCAGAAGGGCACCTGGAAGGCGCTTGGTCCCGAGGTCGCCCGGGTGGCCTTCACGGGTGCCATGAAGCTGTGGACCGTGCAGGACACCGTCGCCAATGCCGCGCTGTCCTACGATCGCGATGTGGTCGACACCGTCACCGGCCGGACCTGCCCGGTCGTCCGGGTCGACACCCTGGCCGTGCTCGCGGTCCCGACCCTGCGCACCGCCCTCGGCGGATTCTGAACCGCGACGCCCCGATTCGGGCGGGGCGATCAGCCCAGCGGCCCCGTCGCGGCGTGCACCGCCACCAGCCGCGCGTGCCGAATCGTGTTCCACAGCGGCCGCAGCAGCGATTCGTGCGAGTCGAGCGCGCTGGCCGAGGTGGGGGAGGAGGCCGGTTCGTGCTGGGCGACGGTGAGGATCGCCGCCACATGGTCGGCGGTGTCGAGAATGCGCTTGGCGCGCAACGGGATCGAGTCCGGATAGGCGTGCCGGGAGTAGGCGGCCAGCTGGGCTTCGATCTGTTCGCGCGGGTCGGCGTCACCGTTGCCGAGCGCGGTGGTGTGCAGGCGCGTGAGCGCGTCGGCGGCGTCACGCACCGATTCGCGCATGGTGTACTCGGCCTCGCCCAGCGACATGTCCTGCCCGGTGACGTGCGGAATGTTCACGCTGTACACGGTCCACTGCAGGGTCTCGTCGTCGTCCCAGTGCGGGATCAGCCCGGTGCCGTCCTGGCCGGGAACGCCCAGCAGCAGGCCCTCCTCGGCGTCGATCGCGTCGGCGGCGAAGGCGGTGCCGACCGGCAGACCCCGCACGTCACCGGGGGCGGGCAGCACCAGGCGCAGGGTCGCGCCCTCGGGGGCCATGGCCTCGCGGATCACCTTGAGCAGTGGCATCGCGCCGGAACCGGCGCCCGCGGCGTGCGAGGTCCACGGCAGGTCGGTGCGCCCGCCGGTGACCGGGTCGCCCGCGGCGATGGTGTGCCGGGACGCCCAGGCGTGCAACGCTTCCAGCACGTCGTCGGGCGCGCTGGTCCCGGCCAGCCAGGAGCCGGCCCACAGCGTCAACGTGGCACTGGGAGAGCACATAATCATCGAGCATAAAGGTTCGCCGCGTGTGCTGCCCCGGGACTACTCGGGTTCGGTCACGAAGTCGATGAGCCGTTCGACCGCGCCGATCAGCGGCGATTCCAGGTCACGGAACGAGTCCACCGCGTCGTAGACCCGGCGCCACCCCTGCTGCGGGGTGCCCCAGCCCAGCCGCGCGCACACGCCCGTCTTCCAATCCTCCCCGCGCGGCACCGTCGGCCAGGCGTCGATCCCCACCGCCGCGGGGCGCACGGCCTGCCACACGTCGATGAACGGATGCCCGGTCACCAGCACGTGCGGGCCCAGACCGGTGGTCAGCTGGGTCTCCTTGGACCCGGTCACCAGGTGGTCGACCAGCACGCCGACCCGCGCGCCCGGACCCGGCCCGAACTCGGTGAGCCGGGTGCCGAGGTTGTCCAGGCCCTCCAGATGCTCGACCACCACGCCCTCCACCCGCAGATCGTGCCCCCACACCCGCTCCACCAGGGCCGCGTCGTGCACGCCCTCGACCCAGATCCGGCTGGTGCGCGCGACCCTGGCCCGCAGACCCTCCACCCGCGTGGAACCCGACGCCGAGCGGGTCGGCTGCTTCGGGGCGGCGGTGGGCTTGACCAGCGTCACCGGTTTGCCGTCGATGAGGAAGGCCGCCTCGCGCAGGGCGAAGAGTCGGACCACGCCGCGTCCGTCCTCGAGTTTCACGAACTCGCCGTCGTAGCCGCGGTCGAAACCCACTACGGCACCGCAGAATCCGCTCGCCGCGTCCTCCACCACCAGGTCGCGCTCGGCGACCACGGTCGGTGCCGGGGTCTTCCTGGTGCGCTGATGTCCGGAAAAGATGTCGCCGTACCCGCCACGTGCACTCACCCCCCGAAGCTACCGCGAACTGTCCACCGGCCCAACGCGGCACCGGGGGCGTTTCCTCTTGTCCGGCCCGAACAGTGTCCGAGACGGTACGGTGGTGGGGTGGCCGCAATAGTCTGGCTGATCGCGGGCATCGTGCTCGCGGCGGCGGAAATGCTCACCGGGGATCTGACGCTGCTCATGCTCGGTGCGGCCGCGCTCGGCACCGCGGGCGTCAGCGCCGCGGCCGGTCTGCCGCTGTGGGGTGACGCGCTGGTCTTCGCCGCGAGCGCGGGGGTGCTGTTCCTCGGGGTGCGGCCGGTGCTGCGTCGCCGATTCGGTACGCCCCCACCGATTCCGACCAATGTCGACGCCCTCACCGGCAAGTCGGCGCTGGTGCTCGAGGAGGTGGCGGCGCATTCGGGGCAGGTGAAGCTCGGCGGTGAGGTGTGGACCGCGCGTCCGCTGGATCCGAGCGAGAAGTACGAAGCCGGAGTGACCGTCTACGTGATGAAGATCGACGGCGCCACCGCCGTCGTCTGGAAGGGTCCCTAAGCAATGGTTGCCTTGATCGTGGCCGCCGTCCTCGTCCTGTTGGTCGTGGTGGTGGTCTTCAAATCGATCGCGCTCGTGCCGCAGGCCGAGGCGGCGGTGATCGAACGTCTCGGGCGCTACTCGCGCACGGTGTCCGGTCAGCTGACGTTCCTCGTCCCGTTCGCCGACCGGGTGCGCGCGAAAGTCGATCTGCGCGAACGCGTCGTGTCCTTCCCGCCCCAGCCGGTGATCACCCAGGACAACCTGACCCTGCAGATCGACTCGGTGGTCTACTTCCAGGTCACCAGCCCGCAGGCCGCGGTCTACGAGATCAGCAACTACATCGCCGCGGTCGAGCAGCTCACCGTCACCACGCTGCGCAATGTGGTCGGCGGGATGACGCTGGAGGAGACACTCACCTCGCGCGACCAGATCAACAACCAGCTGCGCGGCGTCCTCGACGAGGCCACCGGCCGCTGGGGCCTGCGAGTGGCCCGCGTCGAGCTCAAGTCCATCGATCCGCCGCCGTCGATCCAGGAATCGATGGAGAAGCAGATGAAGGCCGACCGCGAGAAGCGCGCGATGATCCTCACCGCCGAGGGCACCCGCGAGTCGCAGATCAAGACCGCCGAGGGTGCCAAGCAGGCGCAGATCCTCTCCGCCGAGGGTGCCAAGCAGTCGGCGATCCTCTCGGCCGAGGGTGAGCGCCAGAGCCGCATCCTGCGCGCCCAGGGTGAGCGCGCCGCGTCCTACCTGCAGGCGCAGGGCCAGGCCAAGGCCATCGAGAAGGTGTTCGCCGCGATCAAGAACGGCAAGCCCACCCCCGAGCTGCTGGCCTACCAGTACATGCAGACGCTGCCCATGGTCGCGCGCGGCGACGCCAACAAGGTGTGGCTGGTCCCCAGCGACTTCGGCAAGGCGCTCGAGGGTTTCGCCCAGAACTTCGCCACCAAGGGCGAGGACGGCGTCTTCCGCTACGAGCCGTCCACCGAGGAGGTGGCCCCGGTCAAGATCGAGGACGACTCCGACGTCGCCGACTGGTTCGAAACCGCCTCCGACCCGAAGATCGAACAGGCCGTCCGCGCCGCCGAGGCCACCGCCCGCACCCCCGTCGACAGCCTCGACACCCCCCGCCCCAAGCCGACCACCCCGTCGGAACCCCCACTCCCCATCCCACCCCCCATCGCCCCCCAACAACACCCCGCCCCACCCCGACAGCACCAGCCCCCACCACCCCAGCACCAGCCACCCCGCCCGGAAGACCCTTACGGCCGCCCCTGGCAACCACCCCAGCACGGCTGACCCAGCTCCCACGACAGCCCCGATGTGCCCGCGCATCGGGGCTGTCGTCTGCCACCTCCCTCGCCGCAGGCGGGATCGTGGTCTCTCCGACTGGCGCGGTGCCGGGAGCGCGAGGGCGGTGAAGTGTGTTGGCGCGCAGGTATCTTCGTGGGATGGGAGGATCGCGCCGGATGGTGTGGGGTGGACGTCGGGTTCGGCGGATCGTCGCGGTCGTGATTGCTGTCGTGGTGTCGGTCGCTGTGGTGAGCACCGTGCCTCGGTGGTGGTGTGGGCGGGAGGCGGGGGAGTGGTATCGCGGGGAGGCGGGGCGGGTGCGGGCGTTGGCGGAGGAGATGGTGGCCTTCGAGGACGACGACGATCGGTGGCGGGCCGGGGGTGGGCGGGATCGGGTCGTGGGGATGTGGGGGTTGCTCGCGCATCAGATGACGGCGTTGGGGTTGGCGCAGGTGGTGTTGGCGCATCCGGAGTGGGCGGGGCGGTACGGGCCGGTGGTCACGCGGGCGGCGACGAAGAGTCTGCTGCCGCAGCTGCGGTACGAGTTCACCGACGCGTGGCACGGCCGGGACGGGCTGTCGGAGTTGGACAGTGCGGATGGGCATGCCTACCTGTCGTATCCCGCGCTGGCGCTGGGGATGGCGCGGTTGGTCGACCCGGCCTTCCCGGCTGACCTCGCGGCGCGCCACGACGCCCTGATCGCCGCGTTCGAACGGCGCCTGCTCGCCTCGCCGACGGGGCTGCTCGACACCTTTCCCGGCGAGGCCTACCCGACGGACGTGGCGGCGGTGGCGGCGGCGATCGCGGTCCACGGGCGGGTCACCGGCGCCGATCACTCGGCGGTTCTCACCCACTGGGCGGAGAAGGTGCGCGCGGTGCAGATCGACCGGCCGACGGGGTTGGTCATCCAGCGGATGGGCGTGGACGGACGCGCCCATGACGCGCCCCGCGCCTCCGGAACCGGATTGGCCGCCTATTTCGCGGGTTTCGCGGACCGGTCGCTCGCCGAGGAATTGGCGGCGGGTCTGTTCGCTCAGGAACGCGGCGTCCTGGGCTTCGGCGCGATCGACGAATACGGCAACGGATACAGCGGCGCCGGGGACATGGACAGCGGCACACTGATTCTCGGAATCTCCGTCTCGGCCACCGGGTTCGCGCTCGCCCCGGCCCGCGCCTTCGGGCATCACGACCTGTTCACCCGCCTGTTCCGCACCACCGACCTGTTCGGCCTGCCCCTGCGGAGCGGCGACCGCGCGCGGTTCGCCAGCGGCGGCGTCATCGGCAATGCCCTGCTGCTCGCCTTCCTGACCTCCGGCCCGGAGCTGGCGCGGTGAACACCGCCCTGCTGCTCTCCTGCTGGCGTGTGGTTCGTCTGCCGGTGCTCCTCGGCACCGCCTACCTCGTCCTGACAGTGATCGTGGCCGCCTTGTCGGCCCGCCACGGCTTCGGTTCCCCCGGCGGCCTGAGCCCCGCCTACGTGATCGCCGTGGGCGCGCTGCTGGTCTTGCGCGTCGTCCTGCTGGTCGTCGTCCCGTCCGTCCTGCTCTACCGCGCGGTGATGTGGCTGGTGGACCGCCCGCTCCGGCGCCCGGACACGGTGATCAGCGGGGGAGCGGAAGCAGCTCGACCAGGGTGCCGCGACCGGTGCCCGGCGGCAGAACAGCGAGCGCCTGGCAGCCGATGAGCCCGGCCAGATGGGGTGTGTGGGCGGGCCCGGTACTGCGCCAGACCCCACCGGGATGCTGTTGGACGGGCACGATCCGCGTGGCTTCACCCGCCATGACACCCGCGTCCGACAGGCGCCCCCACATGGTGGCTCCCGGAGTACGCAGGGTGAGCGCGTCGACGATGGCGGGGCCGACCGCGAGCAGGGCGGCGACGGCGGCCAGCGGATTGCCCGGCAGACCGAGCAGAACCCGCCCGTCCGGAAGCTGCGCGACCAGGGTGGACCCGCCGGGACGCAAGGCGATCCGATCCACGATGACGCGCGCACCCAGGTCGGCGAGCAGGCCGCGCAGGTGGTCGGCGGCGCCGCCACCGGTCGCGCCGACCATCACCACCAGGTCGGCATGGGACTTCAGCCCCAGCCACGACCGCAACAGATCCTGGCTGTCGGCCAGATGCCACAGCCCGGTGCTCTCGATATCGCAGCAGCGCAGGAACTCCGGCAGCACCGGACCCAGTGAGTCACGGGTCTCCCCGTGCCCGAGTGGCCCCACGGCCCGGATCTCGTCGCCGGTCATCACCACATCGGCGCGCAACGGCCCCCGCACGGTGACGGTTTCGGCTTCGGCGCTCAACGCGGCGGAGGCGAGCGCGGCCGAGACCCGGGTGCCCGCGTGCGCGAGGACGGTCCCGCTGTCCCAGTGCTCACCCTGGCGACGGGTGTCGTCGCGCAGCGGCGCCTCGGGGGCGCGCATGACGACCTGTTTCCCCGAGACCGTCGTGCGCACCACGTGCTCGTCCCGCAGCGTCGCCGTGGTGCCCAAAGGGGTGGCGGCGCCGGTGGCGATACGCACCGCCTCGCCGGGCGCAAGCACCGTCGAGCAGGCCCGGCCCGCGTAGCGCACCTGCTGATGCAGCCGCCACCACGGTCCCGGCCCGGCGACGGCGTAGCCGTCCATGGCCGCGCTGTCCACGCGCGGCAACGGCGTCCCGGCGGTCAGCGCGGCGGCCAGCGTCGCCCCGATCGCGTCGGCCACCGGCAGCTCGCGCACCCCGATCGGCGCCAATTCCGCCGCGATCCGCGCGCGCACCCTGGCCAGGCCGCACTCGGCCGCCACCACGCCCGCTCGTACGCTCACCACCACGTCAGCCTCCGCCCACAGGTCACCGATAATCCGACATATCGTCCACAGATCCCGTTGCCTGTGATTTTCTGAGCAGTTGCCCTACGGTGACGTTGTCCTCACCCGCCCACCCACCCGCCGGTGCGCACTCGGACACATCCGCGCGCCCGCCCCGCTCATGACCGCATCGTAGGCGCGTATCCGGCCGCACGCCGGTCGCGGTCAGGGACGTGCGCCCCGCGCGTCGAGCAGCATCCCGAGATAGCCCAGCTCCTGGCTCTGCGACTGCACCATCGCCCGCGCCGACTGTTTGACCGGTCCCGACGCGAGTAGTGAATCGGCCGTCCTGGCCATGGTGATGCCGCCCGCGTGGTGGCGGTACATCAGGCGCAGGAACAGGGTTTCGGCCTCGGCGCCGCGTGCCGCAGACAGGGTGTCGAGGTCGGCGGTGGTGGCCATGCCGGGCATCGTCACCGATGTCGTGGCCGAATCATGGTGGTGGCCTGCGGTTTCCGGCATCCACGCCATGGGCTGGGCCGCCGTGGGCGCGGCCCCGGCCAGTTGGGTCCAGCCGAGCAGGGTGCCGATCTCCACCCGCTGCGTGTCCGCGATCTGTTCGGCGAGGCGCCGCACGGTCGGGTCGGCGGCCGGGTCCAGGCGCTCGGTCAGGATCAGCGCCTGCTGGTGATGCGCGGTCATGTCCTGCACGAAACCCAGTTCGGTCGCGGTGAGAACCGGTGTGGGCGTGGCCCGTTCTGGAATCAGCAGCGGTCGCAGGGCGGCGCCGAGCACCAGCAGGAAGACCGCCGCGGCCACCCCGGCGGCCAGCCGCCCGCTCACGACCCCACCGTCGACTGCTGATCGGCGGGCGGGGTGTAGACGCCGTTGTCGAGCCGCAACACCATGAACCCGTTGTCCGAGCAGGTGACATACAGCTGGTCACCGCGCCATTCCGGCGGCGACAGACACCAATCGGTGGACAGGTCCCCGAAGGCGATGTCGCCCGCCCTGGCAGTGAGGATCTGGGCCGGATCGACCAGACCCTCCGCCAGCGAACGCAGGGCCGCGGGCGCGCTCATCACCGGAATGCCGATGATCGAGGCCAGCGCGTGCGGCGAATTCCAGATCTCGAGATTGCGTCCGGTCCTGGCCGGTGGATTGAAATAGGCGATCTCGCGGATCGCGTCGGGATCGCGCACGTCGAACACCCGGATTCCCGAGGAGATCCAGCCGCAGGCCAGTGCCGTCGGATCGTCGGGCCGGTCGGCGGTGCAGTAGTGCGATTCGTAGGAGAACGCCGAACCGCCCATGGCCGAACCGATTCCGGCATCGATGTTCTCGGGCAGATTGATCTCGAGCTTGACCTTCGTCCGGATCCGCGGTGCCGTGTCGTCGGCGACGTCGATGAGCTTCACCCCGCCCGACCCGCCCTCGTCGACGGTGAACAGATGCGGGACGCCGTCGTAGGTGACGGGCACGCTGTGCTGGGTGGCCCAGCCGTCGGTCCAGAACGTGCGGCCCAGATGCGGCACCTGCGGATTCGGGTCACGCCGCTGCACCGCGCTCACATCCAGCACCGTGAAACCGCCCAGCGCGGAGATGTAGAGCCGATTGCCGTCGGGGCTCACGCCCATCCCGTGCGCCTCGATTCCGGTGAGGCCCTGCCAGATCACCCGTGGCTGCGCGGGATCGGTGAGATCGACGGCGCTGAGGAAGCCGGGGACCAGACCCGAGGCCCAGTAGGTGCGTCCGTCGGGGGAGAAGCCGCCCTCGTGCGTGGTGATCGGCAGCGGCATCAGCAGATTCGACCCGGTGCCCGGGTTGAGCAGCCGGGGATGTGCGCAGTCGGAGATGTCGTAGACCGACAGATACCCCGCCCCGAGCCCGACCGGCACACCGGTGCCGACGAGCAGTTTGCGAGTGGTGTTGACCTTCAACGTCTCCCACGTTCCGGCCAGCATCGCGGGCTCGGCCAGCGTCGCGGTGAGTACCGGATTCGCCGGATCCGACACGTCGAGCACCTGCACGCCCGGATGCTCGCCGAGCAGGGTGCCGGGGAAGAACGACCCGACGTAGGCGCAGTGTTCGAAGCTGGTGGAGGTGATGCCCGCCCCGCGCCCGGTATACCCGCCGACCATCGACATGTTGCAGCGATAACCCTGGGTGCTGCGACCACTGTCCCGGTCAGCCGCGGGGACGTCGCCCTGGAGCCCGGTCTCGGGCAGCGAACCGGGCCCGCACGCGGCCCTGGGCACGGCGGTGCGTCCCACATCGAGGAACTCCTGGACGGTCCCGGCGAGGTCGGCGACCGGATCGGCGGCGGCGCCCGAGGGGAGCCCGACGGCGGTCAGCGCGGCCACCGCCGCCAGTGCCGTCCAGTGACGAAGTGTTCGTGTACGCATCGTGCCTCCCCGACCGAGCTGTTCCGGCACCGACTGGCTCAGACAGTTGCCGTTCTCGGATGGTAAGGCGAGTGCGACACCCGCACGGTCGGTTTCGGCGAATCGGCCGCTCGCCCGGCGGGTCGAATCCGCCCCGCTGTCGGTGGCACGCTGTACGGTTGCTCGGAGAGCGACTGGCGCGGCGCGATCCGCCGACACTGCGATCGGAAAGGACTCGGACTCCATGTCGAACGATGTCGTAGGCACCTCGGGGGGCACGGACGGAGCCGAGGACGCGGTAGCCCGCCGATCGCCGGGCAAACCCCGGCTGGACCTGTTCGTCTTCTGCGCCACCGCGATCGGCACGGTGGCCTTCGTCGTCTGGGGTGTGCTCGACGACGAGAGCCTGGCCTCCTTCGCGAGTTCGGCCCAGCGCTGGGTCATCACCAATACCGGCTGGCTCTTCGTGCTGGTCGCGACGGCGTTCGTCTTCTTCGTCATCTGGCTGGCGATCAGCCGCTACGGTCGCATCCCGCTCGGTGACGACGACGAGAAGCCCGAGTTCCGGACCGTCTCCTGGATCGCGATGATGTTCAGCGCGGGCATGGGCATCGGCCTGATGTTCTGGGGCGTCGCCGAACCGCTGTCGCACTTCGTGAATCCGCCCCCGCACACCGCTGAGCCCGGCAGCCCCGCCGCGGCCGAGGTCGCGATGGCCACCACGCTGTTCCACTGGACCCTGCACCCCTGGGCGATCTACGCCGTGGCCGGTCTGGCCATCGCCTACGGCACCTTCCGCAAGGGTCGTTCGCAGCTGATCTCCTCGGTGTTCCGGCCGCTGCTCGGCCGCCGCGCCGAGGGTCTGGGTGGGCGGGCCATCGACATGATGGCCATCTTCGCCACGCTGTTCGGCTCCGCCGCGTCGCTGGGCTTGGGCGCCTTGCAGATCGGCGCGGGCATGGAGTTCAACGGCTGGATCGACGGGATCGGCAAGGTCGGTCTGGTCGCGATCATCTCGGCGCTGACCGTCGCGTTCGTGATCTCGGCGGTCTCCGGCGTGGAACGCGGCATCCAGTGGCTGTCCAACATCAATATGGTCCTGGCGCTGGCGATCGCGGCGTTCGTGTTCATCGCCGGGCCGACGCTGTTCATGCTCAACATGCTGCCGATCTCCCTCGGCGACTACGTCGAGTTCCTGCCCACCATGGCCTCGCGCACCGGCGCGGGCGACGAGGCGATGAAGGCGTGGCTGTCGAGCTGGACCATCTTCTACTGGGCGTGGTGGATCTCGTGGACCCCGTTCGTCGGCATGTTCATCGCCCGGATCAGCCGGGGTCGCACCATCCGCCAGTTCGTCACCGGCGTGCTGCTGGTGCCGAGCGCGGTGAGCCTGCTGTGGTTCGCGATCTTCGGCGGCGCGGGCATCGCCGAGCAGACCGAGCACCACAATCTCACCGAACCCGACGGCACCGTCGACTCCGACAACGCGCTGTTCCATCTCCTGGACCAGTACCCGATCGTCTCGGTGACCACGATCGTGGTGATGATCCTGGTCGGCATCTTCTTCGTCTCCGGTGCCGACGCGGCCTCCATCGTCATGGGCACGCTGTCCGAGCGCGGCAGTATCGAACCGTCCCGGCTGACCGTCATCTTCTGGGGCGCGGCGACCGGCGCCGTCGCCGCGATCATGCTGGTGATCGCCGATTCGGACAATCTCGGTGGTGCGCTCACCGGTCTGCAGGCGCTGACGACGGTGGTGTCGCTCCCGTTCCTCGTGGTGATGGTGGGCATGTGCGTGTCGCTCTACAAGGACCTGCGCGACGACCCCCTGATCCTGCGCGCCGACCGCGGAATCGAACTCGTCGAGGTCGCCGTCGACAAGGGCACCGAACTGCACGAGGGCGACTTCTCGCTGGTCACCGAGCCGACCGAGGAACTCGAGGTGGTGGTGCGGGACGCCGAGGACGTCGTCGCGAAGGGCAAGGAACCGACCGAGCGGGGTTAGGCCTCGAGCGACCGCGCCGCGGACAGGGCGAGGCAGTCCCGGCGCAGCCGTTCCCGCAGCGTCGCCGCCGTCTCGGCGATCGCGGCCTGCGCGCGCACGTACTCGGCCCGGCCCGCCGGGGTCTCGATCCGCACCGGCTCGTACCCGAACTCGCGCAGGTCGTACGGGCTGGCCCGCATGTCGAGTTCGCGTGCGGCGCAGGCGAGTTCGAAGCAGTCGAGCATCAGATCGGACCCGATGAGCGGCGCGAGCTTGAAACTCCACTTGTAGATGTCCATGTTCGCGTGCAGACAGCCCGGTTGCTCCCGACGCACCTGGTCGGCCCGGGTCAGCGGTTCGGCATTGCGACCCACCGCGTCCGGGGTGAAGAACCGGAACGCGTCGAAATGCGTGCACCGCAACGACATCGACTCCACCACCGCATCGGTCCCCGCGTGCCCCAACCGCAACGGCACCTGCTGATGCCGCACGTCGTCGGTCCGATACACCATCGCCCACTCGTGCAACCCGAAACACGACAGCTGCGCGGGCCGCCCCGCCGTCGCCCCGAGCAATCCCGCGACGAACTCGACGGTGTCGCCCCGCTTGTCCAGATACGCCGGATCAGCGGTGTAGACGTCCTCACCCACCCGGTGATACCCCCGAGCCCCGTCGTACTCGCCCGCATCCCGCAGCCCGACCCCGAACCCCGGATGCCACCGCCGCAACTGCGAGGGTTTGTTGCCGTAGTAGGTGAACAGAAAATCGATGACCGGATGCGTAGTCCCCGCCGCCCGCCGCTCCAGATACGGCCCCACCAGTCGATCGAGCCGCTCCCGATGCGCCCGCGCCCGCTCCCGCCACTCGACCGGCGGGAGTACCCGCAGGCCAGGCATCTGATCAGGCAGGCCTACCGTGCTCACCAGACCATTCTGCCGCACCGCCTCGAGGCACCTGAACGGCCCCGAAACCCCTCCTCCTCCCGATGGCGGGCGCAGGCTCGCGTCGAGGACCGAAATTTGATGTCTGACACGCCTTCGACATGAGTTCACTGCGAAACCTCGTCGAGGAGGCCGGTGAAGTCGTCGACCTCGTTGAGCGACTCGATGTAGTGGCGCTGCGCGGTTTAGCCGTGACCGGCGTGGTCCAACTGCTTGGCGGCGTCTACCGTCAGTACGGCGAGGTATTCGGCAGGGTGCTGGCGTCAGGTGGCGCGTGCCTTCTGAATTGTGCTGGTTGCGAGCAGGCGATCGCGACCCTGCTGTAGAAAGCGGGCGGGTGATCAGGATCGTGGCGACCGATGGTCAGAGATGATGCAGCGAAGAGTTCGATACCGATTTGTTTGCTCGCGGGGCGAATTGTGTCTTCCCTGGCGATGGAATGCGCACTAGAGATACGTCTTGTCGGGGTGTCCCCGATCGTAGGCTGAATCCCTGTGGTGCATTATGCCCTCGACGAGGAGTTCTGCGATCATCGCGGTTCGCGCGGCGACATCGAGGTCGTCGTCGAACTCGAGCGGTGGGTGTGCGGTGACGAAATGTCTGATCCGAGGAAACAGGCGGAATCTCTTGTGGTAGAGATTGATCGACCGTTGCACTCCCCATTGGGAGATGAGAACGACCGGAACGTCCGGGTTCGATTGCGCCAGGCGGGCGGCGCCGGTTTTCAGTGGTCCGGGCATTCCTTCGGGATCTCGGGTGATGGTCCCCTCCGGCATGATCACGACGATCTGTCCGGCTCGCAGGGCTGCGGAAGCGGCCTGGAAGGCCTCGCCGGGAGTGCCCTCGCGATCGACCGGGATCTGCTCGGCAGCCCGCAGCACCACGCCGGGGAACCCCGTGAACGCTTCACGCTTGGCGAGGAAATGCGGACTTCGACCGGCGTCCACGAGGAACCGCCCGATCAGCAACGGGTCGATGTGGGATACGTGATTGCACACGATGATCGCCGGTCCCGTGCTCGGGATGTTCTCGAATCCACGGGATCGCATCGAGACGAGCGATCGCGCCAGGGGATGTAGAACCAGGTAGACGACACTCCACCACGGATTGAACCGCTCTCCTGTGACGACTCGCCATGGCCAGCCGAAAGTTCGTGGCGGATGAATATCGCAGTCGTTGTCCGGCGTCATCGGTCGGCTGTCTCCAGCGCGACCGTGTAATCGGCACCGGTAGCGTGCCGGATCTCGGATTCCCCTACGCCGGGCGCGGTTTCGACGAGAACCAGTCCGGTCGGTCCGACATCGAAGACGGCCAGGTCGGTGATGATGCGGTGCACACAGCCCGTTCCGGTCAACGGCAGGCTGCACTCCTCGACGATCTTGGGTTCGCCGCTGCGCGAGCAGTGGTCCATCATCACGATGACCCGTTTCGCGCCGTGGACCAGGTCCATCGCGCCACCCATGCCCTTGACCATCTTGCCCGGGATCATCCAATTCGCCAGATCGCCGCGTGCGCTGACCTGCATGGCGCCGAGAACAGCGACATCGACGCAGCCACCGCGGATCATGCCGAAGGACTGCGCCGAGTCGAAGTAGGAAGCGCCGGGCAGGACGGTGATCGTCTCCTTGCCCGCGTTGATCAATTCGGGGTCGACTTCGGCCTCTGCCGGATAGGGGCCGACGCCGAGGACGCCGTTCTCCGAGTGCAGGACGACGGTCACGTCGTCGGCGAGGTGGTTGGGGACCAGGGTGGGCATGCCGATCCCGAGATTGACGTACTGGCCGTCGTGCAGCTCGGCGGCGACGCGCGCGGCCAGCTCGTTGCGGGTGCGACTCATGCGCGGACCGTCCTGTTCTCGATGCCGACCTCGACCTTGCCGACGTGCACGACCCGCTGGATGTGGATACCGGGGGTGTGGATCTCGTCGGGATCGATGTCACCGGGCTCGACCAGCTCCTCGACCTGGGCGATGGTGATGCGTCCGGCCGCGGCGGCGGGCGGGTTGAAATTGCGTGCGCTGCGCCGGTAGACGAGATTGCCGTGGCGGTCGCCCTTCCAGGCGTGGACCAGCGCGAAATCGGTGACTATCGCCTGTTCGAGTACGTAACGCACCCCGTCGAAGACGCGGGTCTCCTTGGCTGGGCTCGCCAGCGCGATTCCGCCGCTCCCGTCATAGCGCAAGGGCAGGCCGCCTTCGGCGACCTGGGTTCCGACGCCCGCCGGGGTGTAGAACGCGGGAATGCCCGCACCACCGGCGCGCATGCGCTCGGCCAGTGTCCCCTGGGGTGTCAGTTCGACTTCGAGTTCGCCCGCCAGGAACTGTCGGGCGAACTCGGCGTTCGATCCGACATAGGAGCTGGTCGTGCGGCGGATCCGGTGTGCTTCGAGCAGGATGCCCAGCCCGGACCCGGCGGTGCCGCAGTTGTTGCTGACCACCTCGAGCTCGGAGGCGCCTTGGGCGAGTACGGCGTCGATGAGTGCCTGGGGCACCCCGACGAGCCCGAACCCGCCGACCGCGAGCGAGGCGCCGTCGTGGATATCGGCGACGGCCGCGGCTGCCGTCGCAATGACTTTGTCCATCACGGCACCGATACTAGACGAAAAGTTCGCAATGAGTACACTCGTTCGCATGGCGAACACGACGATCGTCGTGGGGGGTGGATGCGACCGGTCGGCAGCTGCCGCGCCGGATCCTCTTCGCGCGCGTCCGCGCCGTAGCCTCAGCCCGATGGACCGATGTCCGCCGCGGGGTGGATGCAGCCGAGTCCATCGGGAGAGGAGTCACGGCAGTCATGACCGAGCCGTCACCGGATTACGTGCAGTCCCTCGGGCGAGGCCTGGCCGTCATCCGATCGTTCGATGCCGACCATCCGCGGCGCACACTCAGCGAAGTCGCCGCCGCCACCGACCTGACGCGGGCGACCGCGCGCCGATTCCTGCTCACCCTGGTCGAGCTCGGTTACGTGCGCACCGACGGCAGTCAGTTCTGGCTCACGCCAAGGGTTCTCGAGCTCGGCTACAGCTTCCTGTCGAGCTTGTCACTGCCCGAGCTGGCCGGCCCGCATCTCGAGGCGCTGGCCGAGAACGTTCGCGAGTCCACCTCGGTGTCGATCCTGGACGGCACCGACATCGTCTACGTCGCCCGCGTGCCGGTGAGCCGGATCATGACCGTCTCGATCGATATCGGCACCCGCTTTCCCGCCTTCGCCACCTCGATGGGACGGGTCCTGCTCGCCGATCTGCCCACCGAGGGGTTGGACCGTTACCTCGCCGAGGCCGACCTGACACCGATCACGCCGAGCACCGTCACCACCGCGGCGCAACTGCGTGCCGAGCTGGAACGGGTTCGTGCCGACGGGTACTGCGTGGTCGACCAGGAACTCGAAGAGGGTTTGCGGTCGATGGCCGCTCCGATCCGCGATCAGCACGGAACGGTCGTCGCCGCGGTGAACATCTCCACTCACGCCGCTCGCTACTCCATGGGCGAGGTCCGTGCCCGCCTGATACCCGCATTGCTCGAGACCAGCGCCGCGATCGAGCACGACCTGACACAGATTCGTTCCAACACCTGACTACGAGGAAGTTCCATGCCCGAAGCTGTCATCTGCCAACCCCTGCGCACCCCGGTCGGCCGGTTCGGCGGCGTCTTCAAAGACCTCACCGCACAGGACCTGGCCGCCACGGTGATCACCGAGCTGATCACGCGCACCGGCCTGGCTGCCGAGCACATCGACGACGTCATCCTGGGGCAGGCCTCGCCCAATGGTGAGGCGCCCGCGATCGGGCGTATCGCCGCGCTCGACGCGGGACTGGGTGTCGGTGTGCCGGGGCTCCAGGTGGACCGGCGCTGCGGATCGGGTCTGCAAGCGGTGTTGCAGGCGTGCATGCAGGTGCAGTCCGGTGGCAGTGATCTCGTGCTGGCCGGTGGGGTGGAGTCGATGAGCCGCACCGAGTTCTATTCCGACAGTATTCGCTGGGGCGTCCGTGGCGATGGCCCGGTGCTGCACGATCGCCTGGCCCGAGCTCGGATCACCGCCGGTGGCAGGAACTTTCCCGTGCCCGGCGGCATGATCGAAACGGCGGAGAATTTGCGCGCCCAGTTCCGCATCACCCGCACCGATCAGGACGCGCTGGCCGTGCAATCGCACCGGCGGGCGGTCGCCGCCCAGCGCGAGGGGCGCTTCGATGCCGAGATGGTGCCGGTCACGGTGCCACGGCGCCATCAGGATCCGATCCGGGTGAGTGTCGACGAGCATCCCCGGGCCGATACCGACATCCACACGCTGGGTCGTCTGCGGCCCCTGCGCGCCGCCGTGGACACTGATGCCACGGTCACCGCGGGCAACTCCAGCGGTCAGAACGACGGCGCGGCCGTGTGCATCGTGACCACCCCGCGGCGCGCCGAAGTGCTCGGACTGCGGCCGATGGCGAGGCTCGCCTCGTGGGCGGTCGCCGGTGTGCCACCGGCCACCATGGGCATCGGACCGGTCCCGGCGACCGACAAGGCGCTGGCCAGGCTGGATCTCACACTCGACGATATGGACGTCATCGAGCTGAACGAGGCCTTCGCCGCGCAGACCCTGGCCGTCCTGCGAAGCTGGAAGGTCGAACCCGACGACCCGCGGATCAATCCCAACGGGTCGGGAATCTCCCTCGGGCATCCGGTCGGCGCCACCGGCGCCCGCCTCCTGGCCACGCTGCTTCACGAATTGTCGCGTAGGGGCGGTCGATACGGGCTGGAAACCATGTGCATCGGTGGCGGGCAGGGATTGGCGGCCGTTTTCGAGCGACTCTGATCCGCCTCCGCGGTCGATCGCGGCTAGGAGTCGCGATCGACCGCGGGCCCCCGCGCGACCGTGCTGCCCAGCAGATCGAGGGCGTCCACCGCGCTGTTCACTCGGGGTGAACCCGGCGACGGTGCATCGCCGAGCTGGGCTGCCACCCACTCCCGGGTCGGACCGGGCTGGTGGCGACCGGACACGAACCACACGCCTCGCGCGGGTCGCTCTGTCTGGTTGACGTACATATGGGGGCGGGTGGAGTCGAACCAGAGCGAATCACCGGCGGTGATCGTGTACTTGTCGAAGCCGAGCAACAGGGTCAGCTCCCCGGTGAACAGGTAGGCGTACTCGGTTCCCGAGTGCCGCATGGGCATCCGGTCGACCGAGCTCGCCGCACCCGGTTCGTAGGTGACCAGCAGGGCATCCACATCTGATTCCGGACCGACGGCAAGTTTCTCCCACCGCACGCCGTTGGCCATCTCGAGCACCGGATTGTCCACGCCTCGCTGGACAACCGGCACCGCGGCGCGATTCGACGACTCGGCGTGCTCGGCGGCTCGGCGGTGGCCGATACCCAGTAGCTCGTCCAGGGACATCTCGAGGTGGTTGACCAGCGCGTAGAGAGTGCTCACCGAGGGCTGGGACTTGTTGTTCTCGATCTGGGACAGCTGGCTGGCCGAAATGCCGACCGCCGCGGCCACCCCGCGCAAGCTCGAGCCGCGATCCAAGCGCGCCTGTTTCAGCGCGGGGCCGATCCTGTCCTGCATCAGCGCACCCCTAGTCTGCTCGTCAACCAACAATGAACGATAGCCGTTCACTGGTGATGAACTTACTCCGAGAGTCCGGCTCGCACCTCTATCCCGCATTCTCCGGCGATATAGGCAGTCGACACAGGTTCTGGCAGGCAATCGCGTGCTGCCTGGAATGCTTCTCATGCTGCTCCGCGATCTTCAGTGGTTGACATCACTCAACATATGTTCAATGATACTGAACACATCCGGCGGGTGTTCTCGCCCCGTTTCCTGTCATCGACGACGAAGGAGCCCTGTGTTCTCTCCTCCTGCAGACCCAGGTTCGACCCGGCGTCCGCGGCGTATCGCCGCGGCGTTCGGGATCGCTGTTTTCGTTTCCGCGCAGCGAGGAACGTCATGTTGATCGGGTTCGCCGGACTGGGTCGAATGGGCAGGCCGATGGCCGCGCACCTGGCCGCGGCCGGGCACACCGTGTACGCCTACGACCCGATGGTCGAGTGGGCGCCGGAGTCGGTGACGCTGGTCGACACCCCGGAGGCGCTGGCCGCCACCGAGATCTCCATCAGCATGCTGCCCGACGGAGCCGCCACGCGTGCGCTGGTCACCGACGGGCTGGTCGGAGCCGCTCCCGGACATCTGCACATCATCATGGGCACGGTCGGCCCGGGGATCGTGCGCGAGCTGGCCACCCTGTCCCGGATCGAGATCGTCGACGCACCGGTCTCCGGCAGCGTCTCGATGGCCGAAGCCGCCACCATCACCACGATGGTCGGTGCCACCGCCCACCAGTTCGAGCGGGTACGACCCGTGCTGGCCGCCATGAGCGCGGCGCAGTTCCACGCGGGCCCGGTCGGTGCTGGGTCAACAGCCAAACTCGCGGTCAACTCCGTGCTGGCCGGACTCAGCCAGGCAGTGGCAGAGGGGATTCTGCTCGCCGAGGCGGGCGGCCTGGATCCCGAGATCTTCTACGGGATCCTCGCCAACAGCGCGGCCGGGGCGCCCTATGTCGGATACAAGAAGCAGGCTTATCTCGCGCCGGAGGCCACCCCCGTCGCGGCGCCGGTCTCGCTCATCCGCAAGGACCTCGGTCTCGCACTGGACCTGGGTCACCGGCACCGTCTCTCCATGCCCGGCTCCGAAGCCGCGTTCGCCGTCCTCGGCGACGCCGTCGATGCGGGGCTCGCCGACGCCGACATGGCCGAGGTCCTCACTGCCCTACGTGCCCGCACAGCCCCGGCCTCGGCCGAACTCCCTTCCCCCGTACTGCAGACAGGAGCTCTCTCATGAGCGGCGACACCCTCGCCACCGAGATCGAATCGACCATCCGCGCACTCGAGGACACCCGCTACGCAGCGGTGCTCGCCGGTGACATCGACGGGTTCACGGACCTGGTCCATCCGGACTTGGTCTACACCCATTCCAACGCCGTGGTCGACACCCTCGACAGCTATCTGGACAAGCTCCGCAGCGGTTTCTACGTCTACCACGACATCGAGCACCCCATCGACCGGATCGTCGTCGTGGGTGATGTCGCGGTGGTCGCGGGGGAGATGAACGCCGAGATCACCGCCGGGGGAGTACGCAAGCGACTGCGCAACCGAGCGCAAGCGGTCTGGGTGCGCCACGACGGTCGCTGGTTGCTGCTGGCCTACGGTCCCACTGTCATCCCCGAGGAGTCCCGATGACCACCTTCACCTACGACGGCCTGCCCGGGCGCATCGTGTTCGGCGTGGGCGCTACGCGTACCCGTCTGCTCGGGGAACTGGATCTGCTGGGCGCCGAGCGCGTTCTGCTCATCGCCACCGACGCCGAAGGCGAACTCGCCACCCGATTGTGCGCGCCATTCGCCGAACGGGTGGCAGCCACCTTCTCCCAGGTCCGTCCGCACGTTCCGGTGGAAGTCGCCGAACTGGCACGCAAGGCCGCCACCGAATCCGACGCTGATCTGGTGCTGTCGGTGGGCGGTGGATCCACCACCGGCACAGCCAAAGCCGTCGCGCTGACCACCGGACTGCCCGTCGTCGCGGTGCCGACGACCTACGCCGGATCCGAGGTCACCCCGGTGTGGGGTATGACCGACCGAGGCCGCAAGACCACCGGCACCGACCGGCGTGTGCTGCCCAAGACCGTGGTCTACGACCCGGAGCTGACGGCGTCCTTGCCGGTGGAACTGTCGGTCGCCAGCGGCCTGAACGCGGTGGCGCACTGCGTGGAAGCCTTCTGGGCGCCCCGGCGCAACCCGGTGTCGAGCGCGGTCGCTGAGGACGGCATCCGTCACCTCGTCACCGGGCTCGACACCATCGCGGCCACGCCCACCGGCCTGGCCGGCAGGGAAGAGCTCCTGCTCGGTGCCTACCTGGCCGGATCGGCGTTCGCGGTCGCGGGTTCGGGGCTGCATCACAAGATCTGTCACGTGCTCGGGGGCGCCTTCGATCTGCCGCACGCGCAGACCCATGCGATCGTGCTGCCCTATGTGCTGGCTTACAACGCCGACAATGCCGCTGACGCCACCGCCCGCATCGCCCGGGCGATGGGTCGCACCGACATCGTCGCGGCCCTGCGCGAACTCGGGTCCGGTCTGGGCATTGCCGGTGGTCTGCGTGACCTCGGGATGACCGAAGCCGACATCGACACCGTCATCGACGACATCACCGCGATCGCTCCCGCCGATAACCCGACTCCGGTCACCGCCGAAGGAGTCCGCGCCATCCTGCGTGGCGCCTGGGCGGGATCGGACCCTGTGGAGACCGGGCGATGAGCGCGGTCGGTGATCTGGCCACCGATCGGGAATCAGCGGTCACCGCCGAGGTGCTGGCGAGCTTCGACGCTACCCCCGATGCCCGGCTGCGCGCACTGATGCACAGCCTGGTGCGGCATCTGCACGCCTTCGCCCGCGATATCCGGCTCACCGGAACCGAGTGGGAGGCCGCGATCGAATTCCTGACCCGCGCAGGGCATATCACCGACAGTCGACGTCAGGAGTTCATCCTGCTCTCCGATGTCCTCGGCTTGTCCATGCTCACCGTCGCGATCAACGAGCCCGACGCACCGGGGGCCACCGAATCCACGGTCTTCGGCCCGTTCTTCGTCGACGACGCGCCGGAAATCCCGTTGGGCGGCGATATCGCCCAGGGCGCGTCGGGCACGGCCTGCTACGTCTCGGGTCGGGTCCTCTCGGTCAGCGGCGAGCCGATCGAGGGGGCCCGGATCGAGGTGTGGGAGGCAGACGATGACGGCTACTACGATGTCCAGTACCCCGACGGTCGCTGTGCCGGGCGGGGGCGGCTGACCGCCGGGGGCCGACGGCGAGTACAGATTCTGGTCGGTCCTGCCCGCGCCCTATCCGATCCCGCACGACGGACCCGTCGGTGACCTGCTGTCCGCCACGGCCCGCGGACCTATGCGGCCCGCGCACCTGCACTTCATGGTCGACGCTCCCGGCTACCAGCGCTTGATCACCCACATCTTCGTCGCCGGCGACCCCTACCTCGATCACGACGCGGTATTCGGCGTCAAGGACAGTCTCGTCGTCGATGTGACACACCACCGCGACACCACCGCTCCGGACGGTTCCCACGCCCAGGGCCACTGGGCCGACATCGCTTTCGACCTGGTGTTGGCTCCGCACAACCACCGCTGAGGCACTCTCGCGGCCAAGTCTTCCGAGGATCTCCCCGGACCGAACGACCGTGCCCATCGGGCCGGATCGACGGAACCAGCTCACCGCTGTCGCCTCACGTCCCCATGGGGCGTGTGTCGGTGTGCCCGTTCCGATTCTGCACACGCAGGCAGCTTCGCCGCCTGTGTGATTCGAAGATCACCGCTGCCCGGGCACCACCCAGCAGCTCACACTGGAGGTACAACGATGCGACGACGTACACGTTGGATCGTGCTCGGCGGGTGTTTCCTCGCCTACCTGTTCGATGCTCTCGAAATCGTCCTGCTGTCCATGGGCCTACCGGCTATCCGCGAGGACATGGGCCTGACCGTGACCCAGGGCGGTCTGCTGGCCACCGCCACTCTGCTCGGGATCGGTGTCAGCAGCGTTCTGGGCGGCTACATCGCCGACAACTTCGGCCGCAAGAAGGCCCTGCTCGCATCCCTGGCGACTTTCGGAGCGTTCACCGCCGCCACCGCGGTCGTTCCCACCTTCGAGGTCTTCCTGCTACTGCGGTTCCTGGCCGGTATCGGTCTCGGCGCGGTCTGGAGTGTGGTCTCGGCCTACGTGGTCGAGACCTGGCCGGAGAAGCACCGTGGGCGCGCGGCGGCATTCGTGATCAGCGCGTTCCCCGCGGGCGGTGCCATGGCGGCGACCATCTCCGGATGGTTCCTGCCGGACTGGCGGCTGATGTTCCTGGTCGCCGGAACCGCGGTGGTGCTGCCGATCGCCATCGTGGCGATCTTCTTCTCCGAATCCGCGACCTGGGCGCAACAGAAGGCCGGCAGCGCCGGCGATATCGTCTCCGTCCGCGATGTGCTCGGCTCCTCGCTACGCAGGCGCACCCTGCTCGGCACTCTCATGGCGGCACTGGCCCTGTTCGGCTACTGGGGCGCGATGACCTGGCTGCCGACCTACCTCACCACCGAGCGGGGCCTGGACAAGGGGTCGGTCGCCCTGTTCGTCACCATCGTGAATGTGGGGATGTTCGCCGGTTACAACGGTTTCGGCTATCTCGCCGACCACATCGGCCGCCATCGCACCATCGTGATCACCCTGCTCGGTGTCGCACTGACGCTGCCGGTCTACGCACTGACCAGCGACCTGACCGCCCTGCTGTGGCTGGGGCCGCTCTTCGGCGCCTTCACTGCCTTCTTCGGCCTCTTCGGTTCCTACCTCGGGGAGTTGTTCCCGACCAGAGCGCGGGCCACCGGAGCGGGCTTCTGCTTCAACGTCGGCCGCGGAATCTCGGCACTGGCACCGTTCATCCTGGCGGGCCTCGCCGCCAGCATCGGCTTCCAGGGTGGACTGGTCGTCTGCGCGGGCTTCTTCGCTCTCGCGGCGGTGGTGGCCTTGCTGCTACCCCACACCGGAAACGTCACTGTGACCGACGAGGGTTCCACTCAACAATCCGCGGACCCCCGCGACGGAGCAGCCGCCACGGTATGACCCCGAGGTCCGGGCCGTCCAGCAGGTTCCGGCCCGGACCTTCACCGCCCCGTCTCCAACCACCAACGGACGAAAGACACCGCTGTGCCATCAACCATGCAAGCCGCGCTCTACTACGGCCCACGCGACATCCGGATCGAGGACGTCGAGATTCCCACCCTCGCCGCCGGTGAGGTGCTGGTGAAGGTGTTGAGGTCGGGGATCTGCGGCACCGACGCTGGTGAGTGGGTCGCGGGACCGAAAGTCTTTCCCGTGGAACGTCGTCACCCGCACAGCGGACATCTCGGTCCTATCATCCCGGGTCACGAATTCGTCGGTGAGATAGTCGAGTCCCGCGCGCCTTCCCAGTTTCTGCCCGGAACGCTGGTCGCCAGCGGCGCGGGCATCTGGTGCGAAGAATGTCGGCGCTGTCGACAAGGCCGCCCCAACAAGTGCGAACGCTACCGCACGCTCGGGCTCAACGTCCACGGCGGCATGGCCGAGTATGTCGCCGTGCCCGCCGCGACCCTGCGCGCCCTGCCCGCAGGGCTGGGTATCGATCACGCCGCGCTGGCCCAACCCCTGGCAGTCGGCATCCACGCCGCGCGCCGGGCCGGTGCCGCATCTGGCGACCGCGTCGTGGTGATCGGCGCGGGAGCCATCGGTTCGTTCGTCCTGGCCGGCCTCCGCCATCTCGGTGACTTTCACACTACGGCTGTCGACATCTCCACCTCGCGGCTGGCTCGGGCCAAGCGTCTGGGAACCGATCTCGCTGTGATGGCGTCGACGTCCCTGGCCGACGACATCGCCGAAGCTCTCGATGGCGCTCGACCCGACGTGGTCATCGAGGCCAGCGGCGCGCCAGGACAACTGGCGCTCGCACTGGACCTCGTCACCGACGGCGGACGAGTCGAGGCCGTCGGGATTCCCAAGCAGAAGCCCGAAATCGATATGCACGCGATGATCTTCCGCGAGATCACCCTCGAGACGACATTGGCCCACGTCTGTGACACCGATTTGCCCGCGGCTCTGCGGATACTCGCGGACAATCCGGTTCTGGGCAAGGAATTCGCCGAAGCGCCGGTCGGACTCGCGCACCTCGGCGCCGGCCTGGACCGGCTCGCGAATGGCCAGGTCGAGGGAAAGGTCCTCATAGACCCCGCGGCGTGAAGGAGCGGCCGCCGAGCACGACTTCACGCCTTAGCCCATGGGAGCTGTTCGAGGTGTTCTACGGCTTCTCGCGCTGGGACGCCGGTCCTCGACGACTGTGTAGAACGAGCGTGTCCTCGATGCAGCGCGCGATGAAGTCGGCGTCGATCGGCTTCATGCCCACGAGGACGCGAAAATATACCGGCGCGGACAAGGTTTCGAGAACAGCCTCGGGATCGGTGCCTTCTGGGAGTTCCCCGCGCTCGATCGCCCTGGTCACCACCGTCGAGCTCAACTCGAATCGGTCGCGCCAGAACCGTTGTCGCGCCGCGTCGACCTCGGGATCGGACAGTGCGATCGTGGTGCCCACCAGGCGCGCGACGCCCGCCTGTTCGATCAGGTGCGCGATCTGCTCGGCGAGAACCTGCAGATCGGTACGCAATGCGCCGGTATCCGGGAGCGGATTGCCGATGGCCGCAAGCTCGGTGACGGCCTCGGCGATCAGTGCGGTACGGGTGCCCCAGCGACGGTAGATCGTGGTTTCCGCGACCCCGGCCCGGGCGGCCACATCACTGATGGTCAACCCTTCGATCCCGTGCTCGATGACCTGGTCGAGGGCCGCGGTCAGCACCGCTCGTCGCACTCGCGCCGAACGGCCCCCGGTCCGCTTTCGCGGCCCGGGGGCTTGCTGGGTCTGGTCGTCGGCTTCCCGGCCCTGCTCCATGGTCCAAGTTCTACTCGACCACGGACACTGGTGCCTAATGCGAGGGTCGCGATGTGCGCCGACTCGCACTCTCAGCGCAGGTAGGCCGCGATCCAATTGCCGAACTCGCAGGCCAGGTGCCAACGATGCTCAGCGATGTAGAGCTCGGGCAGCGCCGCGGGAAACGCGACTTTGAGCTGGCTGCGGAATCCGCCGCCCGGCTCGTCACGGAACTGGTGGCGCACACCGCCGATGACGAATCCGTCCGAGAGCGAGGCCACACCGGAGACGGTGAGCGGGTACGCGAGGTCCGGCGGCACCATGACTCCGGCGGTGTCGGTGTAGTCGACGAAGAATTGGCTGGCCAACATGGCACCGCCGGTCACCTCGATGACTTCCTGTCGCCCGTCGGGCAGCGTGGCGATGATGTAGTGGTCCGGGCACGCGTCGGTCCACATGGCGCGATCGTCGTCCACGCGTGCGCGGTCGAACCAGTCCAGGAATCCCTGGGCGGTGCCTCGGTCACTGGCGATCTCGGTGATCGCGTACTGCCAGCGCCCGGCGGAGGCCGCGATGCCTGCCCGGGCCGCGGCTTCGGAGGCGACGAGCTCTCCGGCGAGCAGTTCACGAAGTCCGTCCGGACCGATCAGGACCCGGGCCCGGGCCAAGGCGGAGCGCGCGGCGGGAATGTCGTCGACGGCGATCTCCAAGTGCGCGAGCAGTGAGTCGAGTTCGCCGACCAGCACACCGGCGTAGTCCTTACGCAGGCGCGCCGCCGCCACCGACAACCGCCGTCGTTCCCACTCCACGATCCGGGCCTGATCGACCGTCGACCCCTCGATGAACGTGCGTAGCCCGGTACCCAACTGTGCGTCGGAGGGGGACGCGAAGGCCGCGCCGGTCCCTGGGTAAGCCGCTGCCATCGTGACGGCGGCCGTCGTCCCAGCGGCACGGATCATGAAGCTTCTCCTGGTCAGCATCGACCAATCCTCTCGGGCACTGCTCGCGATACGAGCTCAACATAACGCAAGATATGCTTGCGTTAGGACAGCATCGGTTACCCTGATCACGTTGTCAACGGGTTGCGCATGATTAGCGGCCGAGGCCCCCTTCGCTTCTGCGATATCGCCGGGGTGCCTCCAGGTTGGATGCGACTCCCGTCACTTCCCGCGTTTCGGGTGTTGCTACGAGCGCGCCTGTGGGGCATTCTTAATGCAAGTTCTCATTGCGTTTAATCTGAGTATCGGCTGACCGTCTCCGTGTGTGCCGTCCAGAAAGGCAGGACCGTTCATGATCGATCCGAGCAGCATCCGCGCGACCATAGGGCAACGCCATATCCGACGAGAGCAGGTGCTCGAGTGGGAGTCGCGGCGCGCCGATGCGGTGCTGGCGAAGTTCGCCAGCCGCCTCGGTGCACTCGGCACCGGCGAGATCCTGCACGACACCTCGATGCGTGAATTGCGCGGCGCCCCACTGGATGTGCGCCGTGCCGCACTGCTGTCACTGAAGTCCCAGCTCGGTCATGCGGGCACCTACGCGATGCTCAAGCGCGAACTGGCGGTCTCGGAGCGGATCACCCGACTTGCGGTCGCCGCCAGCCGGGGACGGGTCAAGTACTCGGTGACCCACTTGAGGGTGCCGGGCCTGTCGGCCGAACGATTCGCCGCCTGGTTCGACAACCTGGTCGTCGTCGACGACGAGGCCGAGATGAACTCCGCCTGCCCTGATCACTACCTGCTGCGTGGGCTGCCCGATGGACGTCAGGAAGTGGTCGAGACCACCGGCGGATCTCCGGCCGCGACCCGATTCCTGGTCGACTCCACCCGCACCGACGACATCACCGTCGCGGTCGATCCCGCCTACCCGGTCCAGATCGCCGGCACCGCCCTACTCGACGACGGTCTGGTCATCGGTGGCGTTCGTCATCAGTTCCGTGACCACGACGGCGCACTGGAGGCACTGCTGAGCGTGCAGTTCCCGGCATCGGTGCCCGCCAGGAACATCCACCAGCACCAGTGGCACCTGGCGTGCGAGTTCAGCAACTGGATGATCGCGTCGGCGCCGTTCACCGCCGCGACGCTATGACTCTCACCGCCGAGCGCACCTCTGCCCCGACGACAGCGCCCGCTTCCGGGCGACGAGCAGGTCCGCTGGCTTTCCTCGCGACTGTCTTCGCCTTCACGGTCGTGATGATGGGTACGACGATGCCGACGCCGCTGTACGCATTGTACGCCGAGCGGATGGGGTTCGACGTCCTCACCACCACGACGATCTTCGCCGCGTACGCTCTCGGCGTCATCGCCGCGTTGATCGTCTGCGGCCGCTGGTCCGACGAATTCGGTCGCCGTCCACTCCTTCTCGCGGGCATCGCGATGTCGATACTCGCGGCACTGGTGTTCGTGACCGCGGGCCCGGTCTGGCAGCTCGTTGTCGCCCGGTTGCTCTCGGGTATCTCGGCGGGAATCTACGCAGGCGCGGCTACGGCCGCCGTCATCGAGACCGCGCCCCCGTCGTGGCACCACCGCGCGGCAGCCGTAGCCACAGCCGCCAATATCGGCGGACTCGGACTGGGTGTGCTCGCCGGCGGCCTGATCGCGCAGTACGGGCCCGCGCCGTTGCGCAGTCCGTTCCTGATCGACCTGCTCCTGCTCTCGGTGGCAGCGGTGGGTGTGTGGATCATCGCCGAACCGGTCGCGGTGCGGGACAGGCCACGGCCCAGAATCCAGAAGCCTTCTGTTCCTACCGAGGCCCGTCCGACTTTCGCCCGGGCCGCCTTGGCCGCGGGCGCCGGTTTCGCGGTCATGGGTTCGTTCAGTGCGGTTGCTCCCGCGTTTCTGTCCCATGTCATCGGTATCGACAACCACGCGGTCGTCGCGCTGGTCATCGCTGTGCTCTTCCTCTGTTCGGCCTCGGCGCAGATCCTGGGGCGTCCGCTGTCGGCCCCGGTCGCGATCGCCACCGGTTGCGCGCTTCTCGCTGTCGGCGGGCTGGTGCTGATCGCGGCGCTCGCCGCACAGCAATTCGCCCTGATGATCATGGGGGCCGTGTTCTGCGGAATCGGTCAGGGCCTGTCGTTCAGCAAAGGTGTCACGGCTCTGCTCGGCACAGTCGACGGTACGCGCCGCGCCGAGGTGGTCTCCGCCTACTTCGTCGTCGCCTACATCGCTACCTCCGTACCGGTCATCGGCCAGGGCGTGGCCGCCAACGTATGGGGACTCCGTGCCGCGGGCACCGCGCTCAACGCGGCGATCGTCGTGGTCGCGGTACTGGCAGCGATCGCCACCGCCCTCGCCGCCCGAGCCTCGGCGAACGGACCCCTCGGACAGTCGCTGGAAGCGGAAAGGGAGGCATCAGCGTGAGGGACCAACAGCCACATGGTCCGACCAGAACGGTTGATCGACCTCTCTGATGAATCACAGTGATCCCACGATGCGCGGCAGGGACAGCGGGCATCAGCAGAGCAGCGACAGCGCCGACACCAGGGTGCAGGAACCCTGGAATTGGACACCACGGCCGCTTCGATCCTTCCCACTGGATCCGGCGGTCTTCGAACGGACCTGGGTTGTTCGTGCCTCCGATGTGGGCGCCGACGGGTTCCTGCGGCTCGACACCGCGGCGCGCTATCTCAGTGATCTGGGCTTCGAGCACCTCGAAATGTTCCCCGACGGCGATCGGCACCCGTGCTGGTCGGTCCGGCGGACCGTCATCGAGGTCCGGACTCCGGTGCGTCTCGGCGACCGCGTGAGCCTTTGCCGCTGGCCGACCGCGCTGTCGAACCGGTCGATCAACGCACGGGTACAGATCCGCAGTGACGCAGGTGGCCTCATCGAGGCCGAGCAGTTCCTGCTCTGTATCGACGCCGACCGAGGCCGACCGGCCCCGATGACCGGCGTTCATCACAGCCATGACCGCTACGACGAGCGCCACGAAACTGCGCTGGAAACCCGCCCTGCAGGTCATGGTGGACCCGCCCGAATCGCGGCAGCCGTTCGCGCTGAGGAGTTCTGACCTCTGCGCGGATGGGCGCATGGCGCACACGGTGCCGTGGCACGGCGTCGTCGAGGCGCTGTCGCAACATCCGGATCTCGCTACCCGAGTACATCGGGTGACTGTCGAACATCTCGACGCGGTCCATCCCGGTGATGAGCCGACGCTGACCAGTTGGCGCACCGGCTCCGGCTTGCACCAGCAGCTCGAGGTCGGCGGCAACGTGAGGGCTCTCGCTCGCCTGTCGTCGATCGGTGATCCACCGGCTCGAGTCGGGGTCGCGTCCCACTCCGAGGAGCAGCCATGCGTCGTCTCCGCGGCGGCTCACGGTGCCGAGCTGAATCCCGAGCAACGACGACTCCTGAACATGGCACTGGTCTGGCAACCCTTCGGAGCGCCGCCCGAAGGCGAAATCCTGGTCGCCTTCGGCATCTCCGGGCGGGCATTCCGCCACCGTGTGCGCCGTATCCTGACAGCCCCCACCGCCGGGCCCGCAGGATCATCCGCCCCAGCCCTGCGTTCGGCGCGCACGATCCTGCGTTCCTATCTGGCCCCCGAGGACCTCGCCGCACACGAGCAGGAAACCCCGCCGCACTGACTTCGGTGCAACCGACCCTCAAACCTGCACTCCCGACCCTCTCTCGATCCGCGTTGGAAAGGACCCCCATGGGCCACTACAAGAGCAATGTCCGTGACCTGGAATTCAATCTGTTCGAAGCACTCGCCCTCACCGACCTCCTCGACTCCGGTGCCTTCGGTGACCTGGACACCGACACGGTGCGCACCATGCTGGCCGAACTCCGCAAAGTCGCCGAAGGACCGGTCGCGCAGTCCTTCGCCGAGATCGACCGCCACCCCCCGGTCTTCGAGGCCGACACGCACGCGGTGCGGCTTCCCGAATCGTTGAAATCAGCGCATCGTGCCGGATTCGGTGCGGGCTGGGACAACGTCGGCATCAGCGAGGAACTCGGCGGCACTCCCGCTCCGCGTGCGCTGGTCTGGGCTGTCATGGAACTGCTGGTCGGTGCCAACCCCTCGGCGAGCCTGTACGGCAACGGTCTCGCCTCAGCCGAAATCTTTCTGGCCAACGCGGCCGAGAAGCAGAAGCCGTGGGCCCGGATCTGGGCGGAACGGGCCTGGGGCTCGACGATGGTGCTCACCGAGCCCGACGCCGGGTCCGATGTCGGTGCCGGGCGAACCAAGGCGATTCAGCAGGCCGATGGTTCCTGGCACATCGAGGGCGTGAAGCGGTTCATCACCTCGGGTGACTCCGATGACCTGTTCGAGAACATCATGCACCTGGTCCTCGCCCGGCCCGAGGGCGCCGGACCAGGCACCAAGGGCCTGAGCCTGTTCCTGGTTCCCAAGTTCCACTTCGATTTCGAGAGCGGCGAGATCGGGGACCGCAACGGGGTGTTCGTCACGGGCCTGGAACACAAGATGGGCTTGAAGGGTTCGGCGACCTGCGAACTCACGTTCGGTGGACACGGCACCCCGGCGGTCGGCTACCTCGTCGGCGAGAAGCACGATGGCATCGCGCAGATGTTCGACGTCATCGAATTCGCGCGGATGACTGTGGGCACCAAAGCGATCTCGACTCTGTCGACCGGATACTTGAACGCCCTCGACTACGCCAAGACCCGCATCCAGGGCCCGGACCTCACCCAGATGACCGACAAGACAGCTCCGCGTGTCTCGATCATCCACCACCCTGATGTGCGACGTTCGTTGATGACGCAGAAGGCCTACGCCGAGGGCCTGCGAGCCGTCTACATGTACACGGCCGCGCACCAGGACCCTGTAGTCGCCGAACATGTTTCGGGCGCCGATCCCGGGCTGGCGGCGCGGGTGAACGACCTGTTGCTTCCAGTGGTCAAGGGCGTCGGTTCCGAGCGTGCCTACCAATACCTCACCGAATCCCTGCAAACCTTCGGAGGTTCGGGCTTCCTGCAGGACTATCCGATCGAGCAGTACATCCGCGACGCCAAGATCGACTCGCTCTACGAGGGCACCACGGCCATCCAGGCCCAGGACTTCTTCTTCCGCAAGATCGCCCGTGACCAGGGCGTCGCGCTGGCTCACATCGCGCGCCAGATCCAGAGCTTCATCGACAGCGGCGACAAGCGTCTCGAGTCCGAACGTGCGCTCCTGGGCGTCGCGCTCGAAGACGTCCAGGCCATGACAGCGACTCTGACCGGTCACCTTCTCGCGGCTCAGCAGGACCCCACCGAGCTCTACAAGATCGGTCTGGGCTCGGTGCGCTACCTCCTCGCGTTCGGCGACCTCATGATCGGGTGGCAGCTGCTCACCCACGCCGGTATCGCGCTGGCCGCCCTCGATCGGGACCAGACCCCGGCGGGTAACTCCTTCTACCGCGGCAAGATCGCCGTCGCAGGCTTCTTCGCCCGCAACGTTCTGCCCGAACTGAGCGCGACCCGCTCGATTCTGTCCGCTCTGGATCTCGACATCATGCGGACCGACGAAGCGGACTTCTGACCGTTCTACGGTTTCCCGGCTCGTATCGCCTAGGTGATCGAGCCGGGATGTGCCGCAGCGTAGAGGACGGGCAGGACGTCTCGGGTGCGGCCGGTCTCCTCGATGTTGTGTCGAATCCAGCGCTCCGCGGTCGCTCTGGAGAAGACCATCGGCCGATACAGCCAGTTGATGAGGGGACCGGCCACGGGCACCCGGGCGTCGACAACGGTTTCGGCGTAGAAGCTGACGCCCCCTGGCACCGGGGCGTAGCGATGGGTGATCCTGCCGGCAGTGATACCTCGAGGGCCGAGGATGTCGAATGTGAACTCGGAGTCATCGAGTCGGGTGGTACGCATGACCTGGTGGATCCGATCGTGGTGATCGTTGAATTGTTCGTCGATGCGCGAGAGTCCTCCGACGCGGAAACCCCTGTTCTTCGTTCCATCCGAGCCGTCGGAGAGGGGGGTGATCGCGATGTGGTCGCGGTGGTGCCACAGGTGATAGTTGAGAATCTCGGGGCCAGTGAAGTCGATGCCGTTCCACGTGCTCGTTCCGGCGAGATTCTCGAACCACCACTTCAGCATTTCAGGGGTCACGCCGTCGAGGTCATCGTGTTCGATCTGCACCGTGATCGCGCCCCGTGGTGACACGGTGATATCTGTCCACTTCGCTGACGAGACGGGCTTGAACTCGAGGCATCCGGCGGCCTGCAACGCGGCGCGGGCGAGTAGCCGTTGCGAACGCAGGACGGCGTCCGGACGAGACCGCGGATTGATTGTCATCATCACCTGCGCTGATCGAACCGCTGGCGCGGATTATGGACGTGAATCGGCCGGTGTCCGCGGAGATGTGTCGATGAGCATGGGGATCGTGTAGGTGATCGAGCTCAGCGACGCTTCATCGTGGGTGGACAGTGCGATGACGAAGGCGCCCTGAATCAGGGCCAGCACTCCATCGGCCAGTTCACTCGATGTGCGGTCGGTGCGAATATCGCCCTTTTGCTGGCCTTCTTCGAGTACGGCGACCAATCGCGACTTCCACAGGCGCAGGTCCTCGTCGAGTTGCGTGCGGAATACCTCGGAAGTGGCCGCCACTTCGGTGGACATCTTGCCGACGAGGCACGCGCGCTGGAATCCCGACCGGACGAACCTGTGCACCATCTCCTCGAAGTAACCGACGAGTTTTTCGGTGGTCGTCAGGTCGGTGCGGGGCATCCAGCGATCGAGCAGCTCGAACTGGTACTGCATGTACCGGCTCAGTACCGCGCTGCCGAAGCTCTCCTTGGACCCGAAGTGATGGTAGAAGGACCCCTTCGGGACTCCGGACTGCTCGAGTACCCGGTCGACGGTCGTGCCATGGAACCCGCTGGCGTAGATCTGCCGCATCCCTTCCCGTAGCAGGCGTTCTTTGTGCGACGGCGCCTCGGTCCGGCTGGTCATCTTCGATGTTTCCTTCGCTGATCGGCGGTGGAGCTGCACGAATCCTACTCTTGACGATTTAGTCTAGACGATTTAGTCTAGCCGCGCTGGCCGCCGCGAGTGGTCCAGCCGGAAGCGACGAAGCTTCGAGATCGGAGATTCATGAGCGCAAGACTTGATGCCGGGACCTATCCGGCGATGCTGGAGCGCAATGCCGCGACGCATCCGGATGCACCGGTGTACTCGTGGTTCGAGGGCACCATGGTGCGCACGCTGTCGTGGCACCGATACCGGGAGCGGGTTCTCGACGTCGCCACTGCATTCCAGGCACTGGCGATCGGGCGGGGGAGCACCGTCGGTGTCCTGGCAGGCAATCGAATCGAGCACCTGATCGCCGATATGGCGGCGGTGCATTGCGGGGCGGCGTGCCTGAGCATCTACGCCACGCTGTCGGACGAACAGCTCGGCCATGTCGTCGGTGATGCGGCGGTCGGCGTGGTGATCGTCGAAAACCGTTCGGCTGTCGAACGATTGACCGCCATCGACTGGATCCGCGAGAACGACACGCCCATCGTGGTGCTCGACGGGCAGGTCGAGGGCGCGCACACCTGGTTGCGGTTCGAGCAAGAAGGTGCCTGGAAGCGTGCCGGCGAACCCGGCGATGTCGATCGGGCAATCGCGTCGATCGACATTTCCGATCCCCTGATCTACGTATACACCTCGGGTACCACTGGGCAGTCCAAGGGCGTCCTGCTCACCCAGGCCAATGTTCTCGCCTCGGTCGAAGCCCTCTCGCGAACAAGGAAATTCACTCCTGATTACCGCTCGGTGTCCGTCTTGCCGCTCGCCCACATCCTCGAGCGGGTATGGACGATCTATCTGCCGCTGGCGACCGGTGGCCATGTGTTTCTGTGCCCGGACCCGGCCCGGTTGGTTCCCGCGCTCCGTGAGCACCGGCCGACCGTCCTCGTCTCGGTCCCACGGGTGTGGGAGAAGCTGCGTCGCGGTCTCGAACAGGTCCTTGCCACGGAGCTGTTCGCACAGCGGATCGAGGAGATCACCGCCGATCGCGCGGTCCTGAGCACGGAGTGGGATCGGCAACAGCACGGACGGCCGGTGGGCATGGAGCTCGCCGAGGACGCGCAGCGGGCCAGGACCGGCGTCCTGCGGAGTCTTCGCGGTGCGCTGGGGCTGGATTCGGTCCGGGTGACCGGCAGTGGTGCCGCGGCAATGAGCGACGAGCTGCGTGGCGCCATGGCATCGCTGGGACTCGATGTCGCGCAGGGATACGGCCTCACCGAAACCGCCGGTGTGGCGACCATCGACCCCGCGGGCAGTTCCGGACGCCCGGGTTCGGTGGGGAAACCGACCTCGGCCTACGAGTTCCGTATCGCCGAGGACGGAGAGATCCTGATCCGCTCCGCTGCCAACACTCCCGGCTATCGCAACCGTCCCGACGCCACCGCCGAGCTCTACCGCGACGGCTGGCTGCTCACCGGCGATCTCGGGCACCTCGACCAGGACGGCTTCCTCTACATCACCGGTCGCCGCAAGGAACTGATCGTCAACGCCTCCGGCAAGAACATCGCGCCCACCACGATCGAGCAGCTGCTGGTCGGGCGATCCTTCATCGACCACGCCCTGGTCTACGGCGAGGCACGGCCCTACGTCGTGGCGCTGTTCACCGCCGACCCCGGCGAACTCGCCGCCTTCGCCACGGCCAACGGCATCGTCGGGACCAGCGATCTCGCGGCACATCCGCTGGTCCTGGCCGAGGTCCAGCGCATCGTCGACGACGCCAACGCGAAACTCTCCCGTCCCGAGCAGGTCAGGAAGTTCACGCTGCTGCCCACTCCGTGGGGCCCCGGCTCCGGCGAGCTCACCCCGACACAGAAGCTGCGCCGCCGCGCCGTCCACGACAAGTACTCCGCTGTCCTCGACGCCCTGTACGGGCCGTCGCAACCCTGAAAAACAAGGAGAGACAATGACTTCCGAACTGTTCTCGGTCACAGGGAAGACCGTCCTCGTCACCGGCGGAACCCGCGGTGTCGGCTACATGATCGCCGAGGGTTATCTGCGCGCGGGTGCGCGCGTCTACATCTCTTCGCGCAAGGCCGACGCGTGCCGCGAAGCGGAGAAGACGCTCTCCGCACTCGGCGAGGTCCACGCGATCGCCTGCGATGTCAGTACCGAAGAGCAGTGCCGTGCTCTCATCGACACCATCGCCGAGCGGGAGAATGCCCTGCACGTGCTGGTCAACAACGCGGGCGCCACCTGGGGCGCGGCCTTCGACGAGTTCCCTGATTCGGCCTGGGACAAGATCCTCACGGTCAATCTGAAGGCCCCGTTCACGCTCACCAAGCTGGCACGCCCCCTGTTGGAGAAGGCTTCCACCGCCGACGATCCCGCGCGCGTGATCAACATCGGTTCGATCGATGGTCTGGTGGTCCCCGGATTCAACAATTACTCCTACTCCGCGGCCAAAGCCGGAGTTCATCATCTGACCCGGCACATGGCGGCCGATCTGGCGCCGGCGATTCTGGTCAACGCGATCGCGCCCGGACCGTTCCCGTCGAAGATGACCGAGAAGCTGCTCGCCGAGGGCGGCGACGCCCTGCGAGAGCTCACTCCCGTGCACCGGGTCGGCCGGCCCGACGACATCGCCGCCGCCGCGATCTACCTGAGTTCGCCGGCGACGACGTTCATGACCGGCGCGGTCATCCCGCTCGACGGCGGACTGGCCACCACCATGGGAATCGGGCTGTGAACGCGATGAACTACCGAGCACCGGTCGAGGAATACGCCTTCCTGCTGCGCGAGGTCATCGACGGGCGCGCCGCCCTGAGCGCCCTGGAAGATGTCACCCTCGACGACATCACCGATCTGCTCGGCCATGCGGGCACTCTCGCCGGCGAGGTACTCGCACCGCTCAACGCTGTGGGTGACCGAGTCGGCAGCAATCTCGAGAATGGAAAGGTCGCCTCGCCACCCGGCTTCGTCGACGCCTACAAGGTCTTCGCCGACGGCGGCTGGACCAGCATCGGCGCACCGGCCGCCCTCGGCGGCGGCGGGCTGCCGCTGGTCGTGACCAGCGCCGTCAGCGAGATGTGGAGCGGTGCGAACTCCGCGTTCGCGCTGTGTCCAGGCCTGTCCCAGGGCGCGATCGCGGCATGTCACGCCGTCGGCGACGAGCACATCCGGGCGACCTATCTGCCTCCGCTGATCTCGGGACGCTGGACCGGCACGATGAACCTGACCGAGCCACAGGCGGGAACGGATCTGGCCTCGATCAAGACCATCGCCCGACCCAACGGCGACGGAACCTGGGCGGTCACCGGCCAGAAGATCTTCATCACCTGGGGCGATCACGATCTCACCGACAACATCGTGCACCTGGTGCTGGCCCGCACCCCCGACGCGCCCGCAGGATCGGCAGGACTGTCGCTGTTCGTGGTACCCAAATATCTGCCCGACAGCCAGGGCGAACCCGGCACCCGCAACAGCGTGCACACCGTGTCCCTCGAACACAAACTCGGCATCCACGCCAGCCCCACCTGTGTCCTGGACTACGACCAGGCGACCGGGCTGCTGCTCGGACAGCAGCACCAGGGGCTGGCGGCGATGTTCATCATGATGAACCACTCTCGGCTCGGCATCGCCGTGCAGGCATTGGGTCTGGCCGACCGGGCCGCGCAGGCTGCCACCGCGTATGCCGCGCAACGCGTCCAGGGCCCTGTGATCGGTTACCCGAAGCTCACCCCCATCAACGCGCACCCCGACGTGCGGCGGCTGCTGCTGTCGATGAGCTCGGCCGTCACCGGGATGCGAGCCCTGCTGGTCCAGGTGAGCCGATGGCTGGACCTGGCCGAGCAAGGATCGAAGCCGGATCGGGAGCTGGCGGAATTCTTCGTCCCGATCATCAAGGGCTGGTTCACCGAAACCAGCCTGCAGATCACCTCCGACGCCGTCCAGGTTCACGGCGGAATGGGCTTCATCGAAGAGACCGGTGTCGCGCAGTACTACCGCGACGCGCGGATCATGCCCATCTACGAAGGCACCACCGCCATTCAGGCCAATGACCTCGTCGGCCGGAAACTGCTGCGCAACAACGCGATTACCGCGCTCGCGGTGCTGGACATCATCACGGAGTCGGTCGCGGAACTGCGGGATATCGACCACCCCGTGGCGCAACGGGTCGCCCAGCGGATCACCGCAGGTCTCGACGCGGTGCGGGCCTCCACGGCGACGATGCTCACCCGCACCGGTTCGCCACGCGACGCGCTTGCCGCCGGTGTGCCCTACCTGCTGCAGTGGGGGCTGCTGGCCGGCGGATGGATGCACGCGCGAACACTGCGGGCGACGCTGGGCGTGGCCGACGACTCCGAGACGGCCCGCCGCCGCATCACCGAAGCCGACTTCTACACCGCGCACCACCTCCCCGAGGTCACCGCGCTGGCATCGGTGATCGAAGCAGGCGAGATCTGATGGGCTCGCTACGGCTGGCGGTCCACACCAGCGCCATCCAGGACCTCCCCGGTGGCGGCCAATTCTCACCCACCACCTCGACCTTGGTCATCGGACCGACCGAATCGGTTCTCGTCGACACCCAGTATCTACCGCACGAGGTGGATCAGGTGATCGAGCAGATCGAGCTCAGCGGCACCCGGCTGGTGTCGATCTTCGTCACCCACGCGCACGCCGACCACTACTTCGGCCTGCAGCGGCTGCTCGACCGTTACCCCACAGCGCGGGCTTACGCGCTGCCGTCGGTCGCGGCGGCCATCGCCGCCGAGTTGCCCGCCCACCGGCACCAGTGGGCGGGCTTGTTCGAGGGATCAGCGCTGGACAACACCATCGTCCCCGAATCGCTGCACACCGACACCCTCCACGTCGACGGTCATGAACTGCGCGTCATCGAACTACCGCAAGCCGACATCGGCCCGACGGGCATCGTCCACATTCCGGACCTGCGCGCCGTGGTCGCCGGTGACGTCGCCTACAACGGCATCAACCCGTTCCTGGCCGCTACCGGCCCGGACCAGTGGCAACGCTGGATCGACTCGATCGACACGATCGCGGCCCTCGACCCGGAGACGGTGATCGCCGGGCACAAGCGTCCGGAGCTGTCCGACTCGAGCGCGTGCCTCCAGACGACGCGGTCCTATATCGAGGCGTTCACCACCGCGGTGACCAAGACGGACAACACCCGCGAACTCGTCGCCGGCATGACCACCCGATTTCCGGATCACGGAAACCCCTCTGCCCTGGTCGCTTCCGCGGCGACCGCACTGAAGCGAAAGAAGCACGCTCGTGGCTGAAGCAGTCGTCGTCTCCACCGCCCGTTCACCGATCGGCAGAGCCTTCAAGGGATCGCTGACCGAGATGCGCCCGGACGACCTGGCCGCGGCGATGGTTCAGGCCGCCCTGGCGAAGGTCCCTTCGCTGGATCCCGCCCGCATCGACGACATCATCCTGGGGACCGGCAACCCCGCCGGTGAGGGCGGCTACAACATGGCCCGCGCCGTGTCGGTTCTCGCCGGGCTGGACACTGTGCCCGGCACGACCGTGAACCGCTACTGCTCGTCGAGCCTGCAGACCACCCGCATGGCCTTCCACGCGATCAAGGCGGGGGAGGGGGAGGCGTTCGTCTCCGCCGGGGTCGAAACCGTCAGCCGCTACCCACGCGGTGCCGCCGATTCCAGTCCGGACACCACCAACCCGGTGTTCGCCGACGCCCTCGCCCGCACCGCCGCGCGCAGCGGTGATCAGGCCCGGCCGTGGACTGATCCGCGCTCCGTGGGCGCACTGCCGGATGTGTACATCGCGATGGGACAGACCGCCGAGAACGTCGCCCAGGTCACCGGGATCAGCCGTGCCGAACAGGACGAGTTCGCGGTCCGCTCGCAGAACCTCGCCGAGAAGGCGATCGCCAACGGGTTCTTCGACCGCGAGATCATCCCGGTCACCACTCCCTCGGGTGTGGTGATCAGCCGCGACGACAGTCCAAGAGCCGGAACCACATTCGACGCGGTCTCCGCACTCGCGCCTGCCTTCCGGCCCGACGGCACCGTCACTGCGGGAAACGCCTGCCCGCTCAACGATGGAGCCGCTGCGCTGGTGATCATGAGCGACAGCAAGGCCCGCGAACTCGGGCTCACCCCGCTCGCGCGCATCGTCTCCACCGCGGTGTCGGGCCTGTCACCGGAGATCATGGGCCTGGGCCCGATCGAGGCCACCCGCCGCGCGCTCGCCCTGGCCGGGATGTCCATCGGTGATATCGACCTCGTCGAGATCAACGAGGCATTCGCCGTTCAGGTCCTCGGCTCGGCACGCGAACTGTCGATCGACCTCGACCGGCTCAACGTCAACGGCGGCGCCATCGCACTGGGCCACCCCTTCGGCATGACCGGCGCCCGCATCACCACCACCCTGATCAATTCGCTGCAGTTCCACGACAAGACCTTCGGGCTCGAAACCATGTGCGTCGGCGGCGGTCAGGGCATGGCCATGGTGCTCGAACGCCTGTCCTGACATCTCGTCCTCGTCCGCTCACTTCCGATCAAGGAGACCTCATGACCGACAACAACACGGGTGCCGTGACACTGCGCACCGAAGGCCGCATCGCGATCATCACCGTCGACAATGTGGCGAAGAAGAACTCCTACACCCCCGAAATGCTCGAGCAGGTCAGCGAGCACCTCACCACGTTCGACGACCGCGACGACCTCTGGGTCGCGGTGTTCTGCTCGGCAGGCGACCACACGACCGCCGGACTGGACATGCCGAAGTTCTTCGGTCCGACCGCGACCGCGAAGCCACTGCCCGACAACGTCATCGATCCGTTTGGCCTCGGGCCACGGCGCACCTACAAGCCGGTGATCGCCGTCGTGCAGGGCCTCACCTACACCGTCGGCATCGAGATGATGCTGGCCGCCGACATCGTCATCGCCGCGGACAGCGCCCGGTTCCAACAGCTCGAATCACGGCGCGGGATCGCGCCCCTGGGCGGGGCGCACTTCCGCTACCTGACCCGGACCGGATGGGGCAACGCGATGTATCACCTGCTGCAATGCGAGGAATTCGGTGCCCAGCGCGCGCTCGAACTCGGTTTCGTGCAGGAGGTCGTGCCTCACGGCACCCAACTCGAGCGTGCGCTCGAAGTGGCGAACACGATCACCAAGAACGCGCCGCTGGGGCTGCGCGCCATGAAGGAAGCCGCGTTGAAGTACGTGGAGGTCGCCGAGAAGGCGGCCATCGACGAGATTCCGCGAATCCGCGAAGAGGTCTTCGCCTCCGAGGATTTCAAGGAGGGCATCCAGTCCTTCGTCGAACGCCGCGAAGCCCACTTCTCCGGACGCTGAACAGGAGCCCACGGAATGTCGAACCTCACCTATGATTTCAGCGGCCAAACTGTGGTCGTGACCGGTGCGGCCCGCGGTATCGGCCTCGAGATCGCGCGCTTCTTCACCGACGCAGGCGCCCACGTGGTGGCCGTGGACGCAGACGAGCAAGCCCTCGACGAGGCCGCCGCCGAGGTGACGTGCCAGCCGGTCGTCGCGGATGTCACCGACTCCGAGTCGGTGCAGTCGGTGGTCGACACCGCGATCGCCGCGACCGGCCGCATCGATGTCCTGGTGAACAACGCCGGGATCCTGCGTGACGGCTGGCTGTGGAAGCTGACCGATGACGACTACGAGAAGGTCCTGGCCGTGCACGCCGGTGGCACCTTCCGGTTCACGCGCGCGTGCGTCCCCCATTTCCGGGAGCGTGGGTTCGGGCGCGTCGTCAATGTCACGTCCTACTCGGGGCTGCACGGCAACCTCGGTCAGGCCAACTACGCCACCGCCAAAGCGGGCATCATCGGGTTCACCAAGACCGCGGCCAAGGAACTCGCCCGATTCGGGGTCACCGTCAACGCGATCTCGCCCAACGCCGAAACCCGTATGCTCGCTTCGATTCCCGCGGACCGAAAGGCCGAGCTGGCCGCGACGATCCCACTGGGCCGCCTCGCCGATCCCCGCGAAATGGCCGCGGCGATCGGGTTCCTCGCCTCGGCCGAAGCCGGATACATCACCGGTGTCGTGCTCCCGGTCGACGGAGGTATCGCGATATGACGCATTTCGACGGAATCGACGCGATCAAGAGCTCGGTGGGCACGGACCTCGGTGTGAGCCGTTGGATCGATATCGACCAGCGGCGCATCGACACCTTCGCCGCCACCACCGAAGACCGGCAGTGGATCCATACCGATCCCGCAGCCGCTGCGGAAGGACCCTACGGCACCACGATCGCCCACGGCTTCATGACGCTGTCGCTCATCGCCACCTTCCTCGGGGACCTCTTGGTGGTCGACGGCATCGACATGGCGATCAACTACGGGCTCAACAAGGTTCGCTTTCCGGCGCCCGTGCCTGTCGGCTCCCGGATACGCGCACACGGGAGCATCGTCGGTGTCGACGACATCCCCGGCGGCGTTCAGGCCACGGTGCGGATAACCATCGAATGTGAAGGCTCCGAGAAGCCGGTATGTGTCGCGGAATCGCTGAACAGATTCCTCGGCAGCTCGGCCGAGTCCTGAGCCCAGCGCCGACCCCTGGAACAGGGGATTCGTCGGTGGGCGCGCACGCATCGCGGATGCGTGCGCGTCCACCGACGCCCTGGCTCACGCGCCTTTGAAGTCGGGTTCGCGCTTCTGGAACACGGCCGTGATGGCCTCGGTCAGGTCGTGCGAGGGCAGGAACGCGGAGTTCCACGCCGAGACGTAGCGCAGGCCCTCGGCGACGGCCGGCGCGGTCCGTGTTTCGAGCACATCCTTGATGCCCTGAACCACCAACGGCGGATTCGCGGCGATCTCGCGGGCCAGCCTGTGCGCCGCGGTCAGCACGGCTTCCCGATCGGGGTAGACGTCGTTGACCAGACCGATCTTCTCGGCGCGAGCGGCGTCGATGTCCTTGGCGGTGTAGGCCAGTTCGCGCAGGTGCCCCTCGCCGATGATGTTCGGCAGACGCTGCAGCGAGCTCATGTCGGCGACGATCGCAACCTTGGCTTCACGCAGGCTGAACTGTGCGTCGGCGCTGGCCAGGCGGATGTCCGCGGCGGAGATCAGGTCGAGGCCGCCGCCGATGCACCAGCCCGACACCGCCGCGATCACCGGCTTGGTGCATTCGGCCACTGCGGTGATCGAGGCCTGCATGGCGCGGATCTCCTTCAGGAAGACCGTGCGGTGTGCGGCCTTGGCGTCGTCGGCCAGCACCCGACTGAGCATGCCGCCCATCGAGGACAGGTCAAGGCCGAAGGAGAAGTGCTCGCCCGCGCCGGTGAGTACGACCGCTCGGACCTGGGGGTTCGCGTCGAGTTCACGGAAGATCTCCGGCAGTTCGCGCCAGAAGTCCGGCCCCATCGCATTGCCCTTTCCGGGCCCGGTCAGAGTCACCTGCGCTACATACTCTGAGACTTCAACCTTAAAAGCTAGTAAATCTGCCATTAGTTGAGTCTATGTGCTGTGCTCTCCGCTGGCTTCTGTGACCTGCTCGACGGCCGCACCTGCCGGGTGCGGGAACGACCGGAACCTCTGTGGTGGGGCGGGTCATCCCCATCGCGGACTTCGGGACGCGACCTACGCCTGGATGACCTCGATTCCGACGAGGGCGTTGAACGAGTCGCAGCTGGCCCAGGACTGGTTCTGGCCGTACTGGATCGGGCCGTACTTCCAGTAGGTGAAGGGGACGGGCCAGGCGACGCAGGTGAGTTTCACCTGGTGCCAGGTCGGCAGTTCGCAATTGGCCATCCCGCCGGTGTTGAAGATGTTGTAGACGTGACAGTTGGCCTGCCAGACCGGGACATCGGCCTGGGCGGTCCCGCCACCGGCGACCAGGGCGGTAGCTGTGGCGGTCGCGGCGATGGCACCGGCAGCGAGTCTCTTCGCGGAAAACATGTTCGAACCTCCCGAAATAGACGTTGTCTGAAAGATCGCTGAGAATCCGGGAGTGTTACTCGAAGTTTGCTGTGTGTCCGGATTCGCGGTGGCGGAGAATGCGGGAGGAGGTGTTCCACCAGCGGCGGGCGGCGCGGGAGAGGGCGGATTGTTCAGCGAAGCCGAGCATGCCCGCGACCTGGGCGAGGGGGAGGTCGGTGGTGGTGAGCAGGTGATGGGCGGTGTCGCGGCGGACTTCGTCGACGAGGTCGGCGAAGCGGACGCCCTCGTCGGCGAGTCGGCGCTGCAGGGTGCGGGGATGGAGGGTGAGCAGGTCGGCGACGGCGGCGACCTCGATCGGGCGGGTGCCGAGGGATTCCCGGACGATGGCGCGCACGCGCGGGGCGGTCTCGGTGCGCGGGGTGGCGGGGGACGGGATCTGTTCGGCGAGGAACGCCAGGGCGAGGCGACGCAGGTTCTCGTTGACGCCGCTGAGTCGGAACTCGCGCAGCGCCGTCGGGACCCGCAGCACCGCGGCGGGTAACTCGGCGCGGCCGAAATGAACGGGGGCGCCGAAGAATTCGCGGTAGATGTGCTCGGGTGCCGCCGGGTGGTAGGGGAGTTCGACGCTGAGCAGGCCGTAGTCGCCGCGGTGCAGGTAGGTGATGGCGCGGTGGGTGAAGGCGAGGCCGAGATCGGTGCCCTGCACGGGGCCCGCCGCGGTGGCCGGTCCGTAGAACAGACCGGCCACGCCGGGGCGGCCGAGCGGGTCCTCGGCGACGGTCAGGCTCAGGGAGCGGGCGTGCACGAGCAGGTAGCGCGAGGTGTAGTCCAGCGCGTCGCCGAGGGTGGGGGAGTGCTGCACGGCCACCGCGAGTGAGCCGAGCATGGTGAGATCCTGGCGGGCCGCCACGCGCAGGCCGAGATCGGGACGGTGCAGGTCGGCGGCGGCGAGTTCGAGGACCTCGGCCATGGCGGCGCTGGGGACCAGCACGTCGTCGCTGTCGAGGACGGTGGCCGGGAGACCGGCCTGGCGGGTGTAGCGTTCGGCGTCGCCGCCTAGTTCGGCCACGACCGCGCGGAGACCCCGGATGCCCGCCGATCGGACGTAGTCCATGTGTCCTCCGCGAGTGTCGTGCAGGGGTAAATAGTTGTCGTCCGTAGGCAAGACTAGCGCCGGACGTGACGCCACACTGAAACCATGCCAACCACACGTGCCGATGAGCACCGCGAGCCCGAGCACCTCGACGTCGTCATCGTCGGCGCGGGACTGTCCGGGGTGGGTGCCGCCTACCGGCTGCAGACCCTGCGGCCCGGCTCCAGCTACGCGATTCTCGAGGCCCGCGAGCAGTTGGGCGGCACCTGGGATCTGTTCCGGTATCCCGGTGTGCGTTCGGATTCGGACATGTACACCCTGGGCTACGCCTTCAAGCCGTGGCTCGGCAAGAAGCCGCTCGCCGACGGCGACTCGATTCTGGACTACATCCGCGAGACCGCCACGGAATTCGGCATCGAGGACCGAATCCGGTATTCGAGCAAGGTCGTGGCCGCCGACTTCGACACGGCCGCCGCGCGGTGGCGGCTCGAGATCGAGGACGGTCGCGACCGCAGCCGCCGCACGATGACGTGCGGTTTCCTCTACTCGTGCGCCGGTTACTACGACTACGACACCCCGCACACCCCCGACTTCGCCGGTGTCGAGAGCTTCGCGGGCACCGTGGTCCACCCGCAGTTCTGGCCCGAGGACCTGGACTATCGCGGCAAGCGGGTGATCGTCATCGGCTCCGGTGCCACGGCGGTCACGCTGGTTCCGGCCATGCTGAGCGGGGCCGACGCCGCCGCCCACGTGACGATGCTGCAGCGCAGCCCCACCTGGATCAGCGCCGTCCCGTCGCGCGACCGCGCCGCCGAGCGACTGCACGCACTGCTGCCCGCCACCGTGGCGCACCGGCTCACACGCTGGCGCAAGATCGCCTTCACCACCGCGTTCTACCAGTTCTGCCGCCGCAGCCCGCAGCGTGCCCGCGCCCTGCTCACCCGCATGAACGAGCGGATCCTCGGTGATCCGGCGCTGGTCGCCGAGCACTTCACCCCGTCCTACGATCCGTGGGACCAGCGGTTGTGCGCGGTGCCCAGCGGTGATCTGTTCCGGGCGGTGAAGTCGGGATCGGCCACGGTGGTGACCGACCGGATCGAGCGGTTCACCGAGGACGGCATCCGGCTCGCCTCGGGCGAGGTCCTGCGCGCCGACATCGTGGTCACCGCGACCGGCCTGCGGTTGCTGCCCTTCGGCGGCATCAGCCCGCGCGTCGACGGGCGGGACGTGCCACTGGCGGAGCAGTTCGTGTGGAACGGCGCCATGGTGACGGGGCTGCCGAACTTCGCGACCTGTGTCGGCTACACCAACGCCTCCTGGACCCTGCGCGCCGATCTGACGCACCGGCTGGTCTGCAAGGTGCTGGACTGGATGCAGCGCGAGGGGCACACCGTGGTGCAGCCGCGGCCCGAGCCCGGCCTGGCCGAACAGCCGTTGCTCGACCTGTCCTCGGGCTATGTCACCCGCTCGATCGGGGAGTTCCCGCGTCAGGGCGATCGCGCGCCCTGGCGGGTGCGGCAGAACTACGTGCTGGATTCGCTGACCACGCTGCGCACCGATCTGGGCCGCTCGCTGGCGGGTTCGCGCGGCGCGGTGCTGAACGCGGAGCCGCAACCCCAGCACTGAGCGGCTATTGCGATCCCGCTGCGCGCAACCGGTGAGCCCGCGGGTGGACGGCGTCATGGTGGGGACATGACATCCGTAGAGACGAAACGCGTGGCCGATTCCGAACTGGATGACGTCTTCCGCCCCATTTTCGATCGCATCGCCGAGGGTGCCGTCGCCCGCGAGACCAGCCGGGAACTCGCCCACGCCGAGATCGACGCCCTGCGCGCGGCCCGCTTCGGCGCGCTGCGGGTGCCGGTGGAGTTCGGCGGGTACGGCGCGAGTGTGCGGCAGCTGTTCGGGCTGCTCATCGACCTCGCCGCCGCCGAATCGAACCTCCCGCAGGCGCTGCGGGTGCACTGGTCCTTCGTGGAGGACCAACTGCTGGCCGCGCCGGGACCCGACCGCGAGCGATGGTTGCGCGCGGTCGCCGACGGCACCCTGGTGGGCAATGCGATCACCGAGCCCGGGGTCGGCGCGGTCGACCGGTACCGCACGCGGCTCACCCGCGACGGCGAGCGGTGGCGCCTGGACGGCACCAAGTACTACAGCACCGGCTCGCTCTACGCCGACCACATCCTGGTCGCCGCCGACCGGGACGGCGAGCGGGTAGGTGTGCTGGTCGGCGCCAGGGACGAGGGCGTGCGTCAGTACGACGACTGGGACGGGTTCGGGCAGCGGCTCACCGCCAGCGGCACCACCGAGTTCACCGGCGTGCCCGTCACCGAGGAACAGATCCTCGGTCCCGGCTACGGCGTGCCCGGCCCCACCTACGCCACCGGCTATCTGCAGCTGGTCCAGCTGGCTGTGCTCGCCGGAATCGCTCAGCGCGCCGAAGCCGATGTGCGGGAATGGGTGTCGCGACGCACCCGTGGCTACACCCACTCCGCGGCCGATCTGCCCCGCCACGATCCGCTGGTGCAGCAGGTGATCGGCAAGCTGTCGGCGGCCGCGTTCGCCGCCCGCGCGACCGTCCTGGCGGTGGCCGACCGGCTCGACGAGGTGCTCGCCGCGGGCGCCACCGACAACGCCGCGCTCACCGGCGTGGAACTGGCGGCCGCGCAGGCCCAGCTCGCCGTGATCGATATCGTGCTGCCCGCGACCAGTTTGCTGTTCGAGGTGGGCGGCGCCTCCATCGTGTCCGAACAGCTGCGCCTGGACCGGCACTGGCGCAACGCGCGCACCATCTCCGTGCACAACCCGGCCATCCAGAAGGCCAGGACGGTGGGCGATCACCTGCTCAACGGCACCGATCTGCCGTTCGGTTGGAGTGCGGGCGAACGGGTTCCGGCCGCCGGGGAGGTCTGAGATGACCCGGCGCATCCGGTTCAACGCCTTCGACATGAACTGTGTGGCCCACCAGTCGCCCGGCCTGTGGCGCCACCCCGAGGACCAGTCGCACCGGTACAAGGAACTGGGCTACTGGACCGAGCTGGCGCGGCTGCTCGAACGCGGCCGCTTCGACGGCATCTTCATCGCCGACGTGCTCGGCGTCTACGACGCCTACGGCGGTGACGATGTCGCCGCGCTGCGCCAGGGCGCACAGGTGCCGGTGGCCGACCCGCTGCTGCTGGTGACGGCGATGGCCGCGGCCACCGAACATCTGGGCTTCGGCATCACCACCGGCACCGGCTTCGAGCATCCGTTCCCGTTCGCGCGGCGCCTGTCCACCCTCGACCATCTCACCAACGGTCGGATCGGCTGGAACGTGGTGACCGGCTATCTGCCCTCGGCCGCGCGCAATATGGGCGCCGAGGAGCAGCTCGACCACGACGACCGCTACGACCAGGCCGACGAGTACCTCGAGGTGCTCTACAAACTGTGGGAGGGCTCCTGGGAAGACGACGCGGTGGTGCGCGACGCCGAGCGCGGCGTCTACGTGGACCCGGCGAAGGTGCACCACATCGGCCATCGGGGACGGCATTTCACCGTGCCGGGCATCCACCTGTCCGAGCCGTCGCCGCAGCGCACCCCGGTCATCTACCAGGCGGGTGCCTCGCCGCGCGGCGTCCGTTTCGCCGCCGAGAACGCCGAGGCCATCTTCGTGGCCGCGCCGTCGAAACGGGTGCTCAGCCAGACGGTGTCGCGGATCAGGGACGCGCTCGAGCAGGCCGGTCGTGATCGCTTCGCCGCCCGGATCTACGCGCTGGCCACCATCGTCACCGACGCCACCGACGAAGCCGCGCGCGCCAAACACGAGCAGTACCTGTCCTACGCCAGCGTGGAGGGCGGGCTGGTGTTCATGTCCGGCTGGATGGGTATCGACCTGTCGCGCTACGACCTCGACGACCCGATCGGTCAGGTGCACAGCAACGCCATCCAGTCCGCGGTCGCCGCTTTCCAGGAATTCGACGACGACGGCCGCGAGTGGACGGTGCGCGATATCGGCCGCTGGGCCGGGATCGGAGGCATGGGGCCGGTGTTCGTCGGCTCGGGGGAAACCGTCGCCGACCAGTTGCAGGAGTGGGTCGCCGAGACCGATCTGGACGGTTTCAACCTCGCCTACGCGATCACGCCGGGCACCTTCGAAGACGTTGTGCGGCACGTCGTTCCGGTGCTCACCGCACGCGGGGTCTATGCCACCGAGTACGAGCGGGGCACGCTGCGCCACGCCCTGTTCGGGGCGGGCGATCGGCTGCCCGAGGGGCATCGGGGCGCGAGTTACCGTGTGGGCGGGCGCAATTCGACCGCGCTGCCCGATGCCCAGGTGCGGCCGGGCGCCGTCACCACCATCGATTCCCGCTGATCGCAACCCTGCTGCCCCCGCGCGGAAAGGCGCACCATTCCCCTATGACATCGCAGAATTCCGCTTCACGTTCCACGCGTTCGGCCGCGATCGTCGGCGCCGGACAGACCGGCGTCACCGCGGCGCTAGGTCTGCTCGACGCCGGGTTCGAGGTCACGCTCTACAGCGACCGCGACCAGGCTGCCCTCCGTAACGACGTCCCCGCCACCGGGACCGCCCTGGAGTTCGGGGTGACCCAACAGGCCGAGCTCGCCCTGGGCCTGGACCCCTACACCTCCCGGGCGCCCCGGCACACCGGGCTCAGCGTCCGCATCGCCGACCCCGACCGCAACGAGCTCATCGCCTTCGACGGCGTCTTCGACGGTTACGTCGGCGTCGCCGTCGACACCCGGCTCAAGGCCGACGAGCGGCTGACCGCCTTCCGGGAACGCGGTGGCCGGTTCGTCGTCGAGCAGGTGAGCCCGGAAAGCCTCGACGGCATCGCCGCCGCGCACGACCTGACCCTTGTCGCCACCGGGCGCGGCGGGCTGTCGGAGCTGTTCGCGATCGACACCGAACGCACCGTCTACGACGCGCCGCAGCGCTCGCTGCTCACCGTCACGGTGACCGGTCTCGACCACGACCCGAGCGTGTTCGCCCACCGCAGTCCCGCCGGTGGCGCGCACAGCGGATTCTCCATCTTCGCCGATCAGGGCGAGGGCTGGTGGGGGCCGTACCTGCACAAGGACGCCGGTCCCAGCTGGGCGTTCCTGGGCTGGGCGCGGCCGGGCAGCGACTGGGAGAAGCGGTTCGGTGCCGCCGATTCGGCCGCCTCGGCGCACCGCGTCGTCACCGAGCTGTACCGCGACTACATCGACTGGGATCTGCCGGAAGTCCTCGCCACCCGGGTGATCGAGGAGGACCCGCACTCGTGGCTCAAGGGCGCGGTGCGGCCGGTGGTCCGGGCCGGAGTCGGGCGCACGGCCGGTGGCCATCCGGTGGCGTCACTGGGCGACACCTCCGTCGCCTACGACCCGATCGCCGGACAGGGCGCTCAGAGCGGGCTGATCCAGGCGCAACGCCTGGTCGCCGCGGCGGCGGTGCACGAGGGCGCGTTCGACGAGTCCTGGATCGCCGACCGGTACACCGAGTTCCTCGCCGTGCGCAGCGACGCCGCCGCCAAGGTGACCCGGCTGTTCCTCAGCGACCCCGAATTCGCCGACATCGGCGGGCAGTTCTTCGCCGCCGCGGCGGTGGAGCCGCGCTTCGCGAGCGCGCTGGTCGGGCTGCTGCACCACCCGCAGCCCTTCCTCGGGGTCGACTCCGCCGAGGCCGCGGGCGCCTACATCGAACAGGTCACCGGCGTGCCCGCCGCCGATGTGCTGGCCCGGTTCCAGCCCGCTGGCCGCTTCGACCGCTCGACCTTCGCCCCGGCGCTCTCGCGCGCCTGAGCCGACCCTCTTCCACCGTCGGCGGCCCGGTACGCACCGTGGCCGTCGGCGGCGGAGTCTTGTCCGGCCCGGCGACACGACCATGAACGACTCTATGTCGCAGCCCGTTTCCGCAGGACAGCGCGGATATACTTCCGGCACCACCTCGCTCGTGCGTAGCTGATCACCCGCCCTGGACCCGGGCACGATCGCCCGGTCGTTGTCTCGGCGCCGATATCACCGGGGAGTCGACCATGTCCGAGTCCGAGGATTCCGCGACGCTCTACGGAGAACTACTCGAGTCGGCCCGCAGACTCTCGTTCGACCTGCGCGACTGCGACGCCGACGTCACCGCCGACCGCGACCGGCACGGAATGACACCGGAGTGGTCCCCGCTCTACAGCACCCCGACCTGGACTCGCATGAGCGAGTCCGAACGCAGGCGCCTGACCCGGCGCGAGGTCTCACATTTCCTCGGGGTGGCCATCTGGCTGGAGGTGGCCCTGCAGATCGTGCTGCTGCGCCGCAACCACAGCGCCGATCCCACGCGCCCGGACGTGAAGTTCCTGTTCAACGAGTGCGCCGACGAGAACCTGCACTCGCTGATGTTCGTCGGCGCCATCGAACACCTCGGGGAGCGGTACAGCCCGCTGGACCGCGTGATGATCCTGTTGGGCTGGCTGTTCCGCACCTTCGCGTGGGAGGAGGTCGCCTACGGCATCGTGCTGGCGGGCGAAGAGGTCTTCGACGTGATGCAACGCGACTGGTCGATCGACGACCGGGTCGCGCACTCGGTGCGCCGCAGTTCGCATGTGCACGTGATCGAGGAGTCGCGGCACATGAGTTTCGCGCGCCAGAAGATGCGCGACCGTCTGCGCGGGGTGTCGCGGATACGTCGCTACGTGAGCGCCGTGCTGATCGCGTTCGGCGCGCACATCATCGCCAAGGGCCTGATCAACCGGGGCGTTTACCGTGGGGTCGGGCTGGACTGGCGGGTGGTGAAGACCGAGATCGACGGCAACGAGCACCATCGGATGATGTTCCGCCGGGCCACCGCGCCGCTGGTGGAGTTCCTCCATCGCGAAGAACTGCTCAATGGCCTCGCGCGCGCCATCTACCGCAAGTCGAACCTGCTGTGAAAGGCCGCCGACGGTGAGTTTCGTGATTCTCGGACACTGCTGCAAGGACGGTTCCTGTCTGCGGGTCTGTCCCCAGCACTGCATCGGTCCCACCCCCGACGACCCGGCGTTCGCGACGGTCGAGCAGCTGACCATCGACCCCGGCGCGTGCATCGGCTGCTCGGCCTGCGTGGACGCCTGCCCGGTGGCGGCGATCAAACCCGTGGCCGCGCTGACCGACGCCGAACAGGTGTACGCCCGGCCGGTCCTGCCGGTGCCGCCCACCCGGCGCCCCGCTCGCCCGGAGATCCCGGTGGCCCTGCGTTCGGCGCGCGATCCGATCCGCGTCGCCGTCGTCGGTGCCGGGTCGGCGGCGATGTACACGGTGCGGGAGCTGTTGCAGCGATCCAGCGCCGTGCGGGTGACGGTGTTCGAGCGCGGTGCGCACGTGGGCGGGTTGTTGCGGACGGCGGTGTCGCCGGATCACCCGGAGATCCGGCAGATGACCCGCCTGTTCGACCTCCCGTTCGCCGATCCGAGGGTCGAGACTCGCTTCGGGACCCGCGTCGGTGTCGACGTGACGATCGATGACCTACGCGGCCGCTACGACGCGGTGATCCTCGCCTTCGGCGCCACCGCGCCGCGGGCGGTGGCGGGGGCGTCGATCCCGCAGGTCCATCAGGCGATCGACCTGCTGACCGAGGCCAACGCCGCGCAGCGCGAGCGCGGTGTCCCCGCCGCGCGGCTGGCCGGGCCCACGGTGGCTATCGTCGGTGGCGGCAATGTGGCGGTGGATGTGGTGACCGGCCTCGCCCGCCAGCGCCTCGTCACCCGCTCGGGCGCGCCGGTCACCCGGGCGATCGTCGTCGCGCGCGCACCGGCCTGCCGACCGTCGTTCAGCTTCTCGGCGTTGCACGAACTACGGCAGCTCGACGTCGACATCACCGTCGACCCCGGCGACGCCGCCAGCGCACCGGGCCCGCTCGACCACCTGCTGTCCGAACTCGGCCCGCGTGCGCGTTCCCGTCCGGGACTCGCGGTCGAGGTGATCTTCGGCCGCGAGGTCACGGCCCTGCACCCGGCCGACGGGCACCTGCGCGTGGACACCGTCCGGACCGACTCGGCCCACCGCACGGCCGCGTCCACCCTGACCGCCGACGCGGTCGTCCTGGCCGCGGGCTTCACCTGCGCCCCGCTGCCGGGTATCCCGCTGGGACCCGACGGTGCCGTCGCCAACCGCGACGGCAGGGTCGTCTCCCCCGAGACCGGTGACCCGATCGCGGGACTCTACGTGGTCGGCTGGGCCAAGCGCGGTGGCCGCGGCGGCGTCGGCGAGAACCGGCGCTGCGCGGCCCAGACCGTCGACCTGATCGCCGCCGACCTGGCCGCCGTACCCACCGGCGCCTGACCGAACCCGGAAATCACGGCACCAGCAGCGACCAGGAATCTTGATCTGTTGCGACAGTACAAGATTCGCGCGGATCGGGGGTCGTCGATGCGATGCCTCGATCCGCTGGGCCGCTGCCGGTGCGCGGTGACTCAGTCGGCGTTGCGGTGGGTGGTGTCGCGCACCGTGCCGACGAACTCCTCGACCAGGTCCTCGAGGGCGACCACACCGACGGTGTTGCCCCGGCTGTCGACCACCCGGCCGAGGTGACTGCTGGTGCGGCGCAAGCGGGCCAGCGCCTCGTAGAGGGTGGTGCCCGCGCTGACCGTGGGCAGCGGCCGGATGTCGGTGCGGGGGATCACCGTCTCGGGTCCGGCGGTGTCGTCGGCGACCTTGTCGAGCACGTCCTTGACGTGCAGGTAGCCCACCAGCGAGCCGTCCGCCGCGCGCACCGGGTACCGGGAGAACCCGGTCTCGGCGACGGCGGCCTCGATGTCACCGAGGGTGGTTCCGTTGCCGCGCAACGGCACCGAGCGGGCCTGGGCCAGCGGCACCATCACATCGCCGACGATCCGGTCGGAGGTGCCCAGCGCCTGGGTGAGCCTGCGGTGCTCTTCCTCGTCGAGCAGGCCCTCGGAGCGGGACTCGCCGATCATCTCGGCCAGTTCCACCGTCGAGACCGTCGCGTCGAGTTCGTCCTTGGGCTCGATGCGCAGCATCCGCAGCGTCAGGTTCGCCGCCAGGTTGTACAGCGCGATGAGCGGGCGGGCCACGCGCAACCACATCAGGTGCAGCGGCACCAGCAGCAGCGCCGAACGTTCCGGTCCGGCCAGCGCGATGTTCTTCGGGACCATCTCGCCCAGCAGGATGTGCAGGATCACCACGATGGTCAACGCGATCGCGAACGACACCGGGTGCAACAGCTGATCGGGCAGGCCGAGCAACTCGAACGGGCGCTCGATGAGATGCGCGACCGCCGGTTCACCGACCCGGCCGAGCAGGATCGAGCAGATGGTGATGCCCAGCTGGGCCGCGGCGAGCATGATCGAGAGGTTCTCGCCCGCCTCGATCACCGTCACGGCCTTCTTCTTGCCCTGGGCGACCAGGGCCTCGAGACGGTCGCGGCGCGCGGAGATGAGCGCGAACTCGGCGGCCACGAAGAACGCGTTGCCCGCCAGCAGCACCACGGTCAGTGCGATTCCGAACAGATCACCCATGATTGTGCTCCCGTGCCGCCAGGTGCGCCGCGTCGACGGGGATCAACCGCACCCGGTCGATGCGCCGTCCGTCCATCCGTTCCACCCGGGCGACCCAGCCGCCGCCGGTGCCGCGCGAGGCGGGCAGGACGACGTCGTCGCCGGTCGCGGGAATGCGGCCGAGCTGGGTCAGTACCAGTCCGCCGAGGGTGTCGTATTCGCCCTCGGGGGCGTCGTAGCCGGTCGCGCGCGACACCTCGTCGATGCGCAGCAGGCCCGAGCAGTCCCAGCCGTCGGAGACGCGACGCACGTCGCGTTCCTCCTCGTCGTGCTCGTCGCGGACATCGCCGAGGATCTCCTCGATGACGTCCTCCATGGTCACCATGCCCGCCGTGCCGCCGTATTCGTCGACCACCAGGGCCACCTGCATACCGTCGGCGCGCACGCGTTCCATCACCTCGTCACCGTCCAGGCTGGCGGGCACGATCGGGACCGCGACGGCCAGCTTGCTCAGCGGGATCTGCTTGCGCAGGTGCGCCGGGTGCAGGAACGCCTGTTTGACGTGCACCACGCCCAAGGTGTTGTCCAGGTCGCCGTCGATGACGGGGAACCGGGAGTAGCCGGTGCGCGCGGAGGCGGCGATGAGATCGGCGACGGTGTCGTCGCGGTCCAGCGATTCGACCTTCACGCGCGGGGTCATCAGGTCCTCCGCGCTGCGCTCGCCGAACTCCAGCGAGCGGTCCATCACCTGCGCAGTGCGCTGGTCCATGGCGCCGCGCTGGGCCGAGGTGCGCACCAGCGAGCCGAGTTCCTGCGGGGAGCGCGCCGAACGCAACTCCTCGGCGGGCTCGATGCCGAGCCTGCGCACCACCCAGTTGGCGGCGCCGTTGAGGAAGCGGATCAGCCACTTGAACAGGGCGGAGAAGCCGATCATCGGGCCCGCGGTGAGCCGGGCGGTCGCCATCGGCTTGGCGATGGCGATGTTCTTGGGCACCAGTTCGCCGTAGATCATCGACAGCGAGGTGGCCAGCACCAACGCGAGCACCAAAGCGATGCCGTGCGCGGCGTTCTCACCGAGCCCGGTCAGGGCCAGCAGCGGATCGAGCAGCCGGGCCAGCACGGGTTCGGCGATGAAGCCGGTGATCAGGGTGGTGATGGTGATGCCGAGCTGCGCGCCGGAGAGCTGGAACGACAGCGAATTGTGCGCCTGCTTGACCAGGCGCGAGCGGGTATCACCCTCGCGGGCAGCGGCCTCGATGGTGCTGCGTTCCAGCGCGGTGAGCGAGAATTCGGCCGCGACGAACAGCGCGGTGCCTACGGTGAGAGCGACGAAACCGAGCAGGCTGAGCACGGTCAGCACGATGGTCATCGGCGGCACCACCCGGATGCCGGGAGAGCGGACGAGCGAACGGGCGCCGTGGAAAGGAGGACGCCGGGTTTGTCACCCGGCTCCGTAGAGGAGCCCTCCTGTGTGGCGCCCTTGGACGCGGGTGACAACTGGATCCTTTCGGGGTGGGGAAAGAGCGGTGCCGAGATCGGCACCCTCGATAGTAGTGGGTCCGCACCGATGATGTGTCAGCGGCGCGGGGCGGTGGTCATCGCTCGGCCAGCAGATCCCGTGTGCGCGCCGCCAGCAGGCGGGCCGCGGCGGGGTCGAAATCGGGTCCGTCGACCGGGATACGGCGTCCCTCGACGAAGGCGGCCAGCGGTGCACGCGGTGGCGCGTCGAGGACGTCGATGATCGGCCGCGCGGCGCTGGCCACCGGTTTCGCGGTGCGGGCCATCGCGGCGACCATAGCCCGGGTGGGCGTGTCATAGGCGCCGGTGTGCGCGGTCGCGGTGACACCGGGGTGGACCAGCACATAGCGGGTGTGCCCGTCGCGGTACTGCTCGGCGAACGAGACGCCGAGCAGGTCGTTGAGCTTGCCGTTGTGTCCCAGCGCGGCGCCGCCGTGGTAGTTCCGGGTCAGTTGGAGGTCGTCGAGCCGGGCCGCCGACAGGGGTGCGCCGGGTCCGGCGACATTGACGATCACGGGGTCGGCGGCCCGCTCGAGCGCGTCGCGCAGACCGTGGCTGAACAGGTATCGGCTCAGGTAGAAGTGCGCGAAGGTCGCCTCGAGACCGTCGGCGGTGGTGGTGCGGTGCGAACGGTAGAAGCGCGCGCACAGGACCAGCGCGTCGATGCGCGGATGTTCGGCGAGGAGTTCGGTGAGAACGGCACGGTTGCGCTCTGTCGAGTCCAGATCGGCGCGCAGGAAGGTGCCTCGCTCGCCCGCGGACGCGCGGAACGCCGCGCCCTTGGCCGGGTCGCGACCGATGACCACGACGCGGTCACCGCGCGCGAGGTAGTGGTCGGCGAGGTGGCGGCCGATGCCGTCGGTGCCGCCGGTGACGACGAGGGTGCGCATCTCAGCGCGGTCCGCGTCCGGTGGCGACGAGTCCCGCGACCGGGCGCACATCGCGATGCGAGATGAGCCATCGGCCCTCGTACTCGGTGAACTCGTCGCGGACCAGACCGATGGTGGTCCAGTCGGCGGGACGGTGCACGTCCACGCTGGTCGACCAGTGCCACACGGTCGCGTAGGCGGTGAGCAGCGGGACCCCGTCGGTCCAGTCGATCCAGTTCTGCCCGATCACGTGGGCGACCAGACTGCGCCGCTGCCTCGGCACCCGGCACATGTGCGCGGTGAACGCGGCGCCGCCGTGGAAACGCTGGACCGGGCCGGGCATGATGCGGTACTCGATGAGGGCGTCAGGGGTGAAGCACTCGGTGAAGCGCTCGTGCTCGCCGGTGTCGGCGATGCGGAAGAACTCGTGGAAGGTGCGGTAGATCGCCCGCTCGGCGGTGAGCGTGGCGAGCAGATCGGTGGAGGTGGTCATCGGGCCTCATCGGTGGTGTCGGGGTAGGCGCGCAGGAAGGTGTCGACCGCGGCGGTGGTCATCGCGCGCAGCTCGGCCGGGGGCACCGGGCGGGTGCCCAGCCGGGAGCGGCCCTCCAGCGGGCCGGTGATCAGGACCAGGAAGACTTCGGCGGCGCGGGCCGGATCGGTGATCCGTATCCGGCCCGCCAGCGCCAGGCGCGCGAAGCGGTCGGCCAGGGCCTCGCCGAGCCGGTCGGCGGTGCGGCGGAGCACCTCGTCGATCAGGTCGGGGGACTGGGCGACCTGGCTGTAGGTGAGCCAGCGCAGCGCGCGGGACCGCTCGTCGCAACAGCCCGCGGCCAGGCGATAGGCCAACTCGGCCAGTGCCTCGGGCAGCGTGGGCTCCGGGGCGCGCAGCCGGTCGACCAGGGTCAGGTTGGCGGCCAGCACGGCGTCGGCGGCGGCGGTCAGCGCGTGCCGGAACAGCGTCTGCTTGTCGGCGAAGTGGTTGTAGACCGTCGGTTTGGCGACGGCGGCCACCTCCGCGATCTCCTGCACACACGCCTGGGCGTAGCCGCGACGGGCGAAGACGGTGAAGGCCGCCTCGAGTATCGCCTGCCGTTTGTCGACGCGTCCGCGCTCGGTCATCGTTGCCGCCATGCCTGCACAGTAGGCCCGTTCCGCACCGAATTGAACCAGTGAGTTCAGAATTCTGAACTACTCGGTTTCGATCACGGTGATCGGACGGTCTCGGCGGAGAATTTCCGGAAACGACAGTGGCCGACCGGAACCCGGGTTCCGATCGGCCACCACGACAACAGATCACCAGCCGCTGGGCAGCGGCCTTCCCTCGGCGAACCCGGCAGCGGACTGCACGCCGAGCACCGCGCGCTCGTGGAACTCCGGCAGCGAGCGAGCACCGGCGTAGGTGCAAGCACTGCGGACACCGGAGGTGATGTGGTCGATGAGGTCCTCCACGCCGGGGCGCTCGGGGTCCAGGCGCATGCGCGAACTGGAGATGCCCTCCTCGAACAGCGCCTTGCGGGCCCGGTCGAAGCCGCTGTCGGCGGCGGTGCGCGCGGCGACCGCGCGCTTGGAGGCCATGCCGAAGCTCTCCTTGTAGGCATTGCCGTCACGGTCGACGCGCAGGTCGCCGGGGGACTCGTAGGTCCCGGCGAACCAGGACCCGATCATCACGTTCGAGGCGCCCGCGGCCAGCGCCAGCGCGACGTCACGCGGGTGCCGCACGCCACCGTCGGCCCACACGTGCACACCGAGTTCCCGTGCCGCCTCGGCGCATTCGGCCACCGCCGAGAACTGCGGGCGACCGACACCGGTCATCATGCGGGTGGTGCACATGGCGCCGGGGCCGACCCCGACCTTGATGATGGTGGCGCCCGCCGCGGCCAGATCGCGGGTGCCCTCGGCGGAGACCACATTGCCCGCCGCCAGCGGCAGGCCCAGGTCCAGTTCGGCGACGGCGCGCAGGGATTCGAGCATCTTGGTCTGATGGCCGTGCGCGGTGTCGATGACCAGCACGTCGGCGCCCGCCTCCGCCAGCGCCTTCGCCTTGGCGGCCACATCGCCGTTGATGCCGACGGCGGCGGCGACGCGCAGTTTTCCTTCGGCGTCGACGGCGGGGGTGTAGATCCCGGCGCGGATGGCGCCGGTGCGGGTCATCACTCCGGCCAGGGTGCCGTCGGGGTGGGTGAGCACGGCCAGCTGGGCGTGCGCCTCGGCGAGCCGGTCGAAGATCTCGCGCGGTGACAGGTCGACCGGCGCGGAGACGAAATCGGTGGCCGCGACCTCGCGCAGCCGCGCGAACCGGTCGACATCGGCGCAGGCGGCCTCGGTGACCACCCCGACCGGCTTGCCGTCCTCGACCACCACGACCGCGCCGTGGGCGCGCTTGTGCATCAGCGCCACCGCGTCGGAGACCGCGCTGTCGGGGTCCAGGGTGACGGGGGTGTCGGCGGTGAGCGAGCGGCTCTTGACGAACGCGATGGTCTCGGCGGCGGCGGGAATGGGCAGATCCTGCGGCAACACCACGAGGCCACCGCGACGGGCCACGGTCTCGGCCATCCGCTTGCCCGCGACGGCGGTCATGTTCGCGACGACGAGGGGGATGGTGGTGCCGGTGCCGTCGACGGTGGCCAGGTCCACGTCGAACCGGGACGCGATGTCGGTCCGGTTCGGGACCAGGAACAGGTCGTCGTAGGTGAGGTCGTACGGCGGCGGGGGTCCCGGAAGAAAGCGCACTCGTTCGATGATAGCTGTGTGAGGCGTGGTGTGTGCGGTGCCGCAGTGACCCGGGCCCGGACCAGCGCTCAGGGTGTCGCGGTCGGTGCGGCGGCCTGGGCTCGGCTGAGCACGACCGTGGCCACACACATCACCGCCACGCAGACCGCGATGGCGAGGTGGCCCGCCCCGTCGGTGCGCAGTCGCTCGTCGAGCGCGGTGAGACCGAGGAAGGCGGCGGCGAGCGGCTCGGCGACGGCGGCGGCCGGGAGCGAGGCGGCCAGCGGTCCGGCCTGGTAGGCGCGCTGCTGGAGAGAGAACCCGACCAGACCCGCCGAGACCAGCGCCCAGGTCTGCCAGCCGGTGAGCACGCTGCCGGGACCGTCGCCGAAGAGTGTGACCACGCGGTCGGTGAGCGCGGCGGCCAGCCCGAACAGCGCCCCACCGGCGAGCCCGAGCGACAGGGCCCGCACCGCCCGGTCCCGGACCAGGAGTCCGGCCAGCGTGGCGACCGCGACGATGCCGAGCAGGACCGCCAGGGGCGCCACCCATGCCCGTAGCGGCGCGCTGTCCTCGCCCGCGGTCGGGTCGCCGATGATGAGGAACAGCACCAGCGCGATGACCAGCGCCAGTGCCGCACCGGCGGCCCGGCCGGTGATTCGCTGCCGGTTCAGCCGCGCCGCCATCGGCAACGCGAACACCAGCGAGCACACCAGGATCGGTTGCACCACCAGCACGGCGCCGAAGGCCAGCGCGAGCACCTGCATGCCGTATCCGCCGGTGTCCCCGACGATCGCCGCCCACCAGCGCGGGTTGCGCAGCAGCGAGCGCAGCAGCCCGGCGCCCTGCGGGACCGCGGCGGCTGCCTGATGCTGCGCCACCGAGGACACCGCGAACAGCAGCGCGGCGAGCAACGCGCACACGATCGTGGCGATCTCACGGTTCACCCGCCCAGTGTCACCGACCGATCCCGCGCGAACCGGCACCGCACGTGGGCGAGTCGGGGGCGGCCCCTCGATCGCCGGGCGCGCCGGTGGCGTGACGTCGCTCCGAACGGTTCGCGTCGGATGAGCGGGCGGGTGTCGGTGGCGCACCGCCGGTGGCGACGCGGCCGTCACGCCGTGCCGGAGAGTTCGTTCTCCGGACACGACCGTGGCCGAACCGTAATCGGTTCGGCCACGGGGTGATTCAGTGTGTACTCAGTTTGCCGTGCGGTTGCGGCGGGGTGCCGCACCGGCCGGACGCGCGGCCCGACGACGCGAATTCGTCGGCGTGTCGCCGCTGCGGGCGTGTCCTCCGGTGCCCGCGGGCTTGCGGGTGCGGGCCTCACCGGCCGGACGTTCCCGGCGCGGCGCACCGCCGCCCCGGCTGTGGCCCTGACCCGCCTCGGCCGCCGCGCCGCCACCGGACCGTCCACGACGGGAACGCCCGCCGCCGGACTTCGGCGCGGTGCCCGACCCGGCCGCGGGGGCCTGGGCGGGCGCGGCCGGGGCCGCGAGGGCGATACCGCTGGGCTTGCGCGCGCCGGTGATCTCGATCAGCTTGCGGTCACCGGAGCGGACCTCGACACCGTCGGTCCGCACGCCCGCCTTGCGAGTCATCGCGGCGACGTCCTTGCGCTCCTCGTCGGTGACCAGCGTGACGACCACGCCGTCCTCCCCGGCGCGGGCGGTGCGCCCGGCGCGGTGCAGGTAGGCCTTGTGCTCGGCGGGCGGGTCGAAGTGCACGACCAGCGAGACGCCGTCGATGTGGATGCCGCGCGCGGCGACATCGGTGGTGACCAGCACCGGCACCGAACCGTCGGCGAAGGCCGCCAGCGTGCGGGTGCGGTTGTTCTGGGCCTTGCCGCCGTGCAGCGAGCCCGCCGCCACCCCGGCCCCGCGCAGCTGCTTGGCCAGCCGGTCGGCGCCGTGCTTGGTGCGCACGAACATGATGGTCAGACCCTCGCGGGCGGCGATCTCGGTGGCGACCGCGCGCTTGACGTTCTTGTCGCGCACGTAGAGCAGGTGATGCGACATGGTGCTCACCGACGCCTCCGGCGGCGCGGTGGAGTGGGTGACCGGCTGGTGCATGTAGCGCTTGACCAGCTTGTCGACGTCACCGTCGAGCGTGGCCGAGAACAGCAGGCGCTGACCGTCTTTCGGAGTGCGGTCGAGCAGGCGGGTGACCTGGGGCAGGAAGCCCATGTCGGCCATGTGGTCGGCCTCGTCGAGCGCGGTGATCGTCACGTCGGACAGATCGGCGGCGCGCTGCTTGATCAGGTCGTCGAGGCGGCCGGGGGTGGCGATGAGCAGGTCGACGCCGCGCGCGAGCCGGTCGGCCTGGCGCTTGATCGGCGCCCCGCCGACGACGGAGGCGACGCGCAGGCCCAGCGAGAGCGCGGCCTCGTCGAGGGCGCGCTCGATCTGGGTCGCGAGTTCGCGGGTGGGGACCAGCACCAGCCCGCGCGGGCGGCCCGGCTTGGCCGAGGCGCCGGTGAGACGGGTGAGCATCGGCAGGCCGAAGGCGAGGGTCTTACCCGAGCCGGTCGGGCCGCGGCCGAGCACGTCACGCCCGGCGAGCGCGTCACCGATGGTGGCGGCCTGGATGGGGAAGGGCTTCTCGATGCCCGCGTTGCGCAGGGTCTGCACCAGGGCTACCGGCAGACCGAGGTCGGCGAACGTGGGTTCGGGACGCGTGGAAGTAGACAAAATGGCCTTTCGTTGGGCTGCGAATCGCGCTGGAAGAGGTCCGGCGCCGATTGACCCGGATACGCGGACGGCGTGCACGGGGTGCGGCCCAGCAGGAAGGACCGATCCCCCACGATAGGCGTGTTCTGCCACGGTTGGGTAAACACGCTGGTCAGCCGAGCGATTGTGGCAACGGTCGAGGGGGTGGCGCGAGCGGGCGGCGCGACTCGCGCGCGGTGGACCGTGTGCGGCCGAGGATCGCCCGGTCAGCCCCGGAACAGGCGGTTGAGTTCCTGAAGCCAGGGCACGGCCACGGCCAGGGTCGGCACCACCAGAATGGCGATCGAACCGAGGTAGGCGGCCGTGGCGACTCTCACGTCCCCGGTGACACCGGCGAGGCGCTGGATGCGGATCAGGGTGGTCGGGCCACCCGCCGCGAGCGCGCCCTGCGGTGCCGTCGACTTCGCGCAGGCCACCAGCGCGCGGGCCAGCGGCTTGGGCCCGGTGACCTTCACCGCCGAATCGTCGGCCAGCAGTTCGATCAGCAGCTTGACCTGGCCGAGCGCGGCCTTGCTGCGCACCACCCGCGGGAACGCCTCGTGCACCGCCGTGAACGCCTCGAGCACCAGATCGTGCCGGGCGCGCAGATGGGAACGCTCGTGGCTGACGATGGCGGTGACCTCGGCGTCGTCGAGATTGGTGAGCGTGCCCTCGCTGAGCACCACCCGCTGACGCAGGCCGGGCAGACAGTAGGCGATGGGTTCGGTGGCGGCCAGTACACGGATGTCGGCGGCGCGGCGCACGGGTCCGCTCTGGTCGAGCAGGTCGACCAGCATGCGGTGTCTGGAGCGGCGGCGGCGGGTGTGCACGCCGACGCGCACGATCGAGAACATCAGCCGCGCGCCGACCACCAGGGTCAGCGCGAAGACGAAGACGTACACCGTCCACAGCGGCAGACCGAGCGCGTCGATCTCGCGGGTGGGGGAGGTGGTCGGCCTACCGTCGGGGCCGGGGACGAGCAGCAGGCTGGCGATGGCCAGCCCCGATCCGAAGGCGCTGAGCACGGCGGCCAACGCGATGGCCTGCCACAACACCAGCGCCGCGCGCGGTGTGCGGTGCACCCAGGTCGCGCGACTGAGCAGTGCCGGTACCGGCCCGGCGAGAAGCAAGGCGAGTACGGCGAAGACTGCCGCGGTTGCGTTCATCGACTCTGCTCACTGCTGTAGTGGGGCCAGGGGCGCTCACGTCGTTGTGAGAGCCGCCAGGGAGTCTAACTGCTCTTGTCGTCGGATTCGAGCTTGGCGAGGGCCTCGCGCAGCGCATCGGCCTCGTCCTTGCCCACCTGTTCGACGAAATGCACCAGCGCCGCGGCGCGGCTGCCCGCGGCGTCGGCCTGCTGCAACGCGTCCACCATCAGGCTCGCGACCAGTTCGTCGCGGCTGTGCACGGGTGCGTATCGATGCGCGCGATCGTCGCGTCGCTGCACCACCAGATCCTTCTTCGCCAGACGCTGCAGCACTGTCATCACTGTCGTGTACGCGAGCTCACGCCGCGCGGCCAGTGCTTCGTGGACCTGCCGCACAGTCTGCGGTTCGTCGGCCGACCACAACTGGTCCATGACCGCTTTTTCGAGTTCGCCGAGTCCTGCCATCCCCTGATTTTACGGACTCAACGACAAAGATGCGTACTACAGATTGTCGTAACGGGGGGTTTGCTGGTGTGTCATTCGTCATACCCGGCCGCGCCGTGCACGTGCCGGGTGCCGATCGGCACGATCATCGGCCGCCCCGAGACCGGGTCGGTGAGGACGGTGGCGTCGAGTCCGAAGACCTCGCCGAGCAGTTCGGCGGTGATGATCTCGGCGGGCTTGCCGCGCGCCACGATCCGGCCCGCCGCCATCACCACGAGTTCGTCGCTGTAGCGGATGGCGAGGTTGAGGTCGTGCAGCACCATCACCACGGTGCGGCCCAGCTCGTCGTGCAGCCGGTCGACCAGGTCGAGCACCTCGAGCGAGTGCGCGAGATCGAGGTAGGTGGTGGGCTCGTCGAGCAGCAGGATGTCGGTGCCCTGCGCCAGCGCCATGGAGATCCAGGCCCGCTGACGCTGTCCGCCCGAGAGTTCGTCGAGGGTGCGCTCGGCCAGATCGGCGATGCCGGTCTGGGCCAGCGCGGCGGCGACCTCGGTCTCGTCGTCGGCCGACCACTGCCGCAGCCAGGATTGGTGCGGATGCCTTCCGCGCGCGACCAGGTCGGCGACGGTGAGACCCTCCGGCGCGACCGGGGTCTGCGGCAGCATGCCGATGACCTGGGCCACGTCCTTGGTCTTCATGGTCGAGATGGCCTTGCCGTCGAGCACCACCTGACCGGTGCGCGGGCGCAGCAGCCTGCCCAGCGACTTCAGCAGGGTCGACTTGCCGCAGCCGTTGGGGCCGATGACGGTGGTGACCACGCCGGGGGCGATGTCGAGGCTGAGCCCGTCGACGATCACCCGGTCGCCGTAACCGAGCGAGACGGCGTCGGCGGCGAGGCGATGGGCGGGGGTGGTCATGCGACGGTGGCCTTCCGGTTCATGCGGACGAGCAGGTAGAGCAGGAACGGTCCGCCGAGCGCGGCCGTGACGATGCCGACCGGCAGGTCGACGGGCAGCAGCGCTCGGGCGATGATATCGGCTCCGGTGACCAGCGCGGCCCCGGTCAGCGCGGACGCGATCAGCGGCTCGCCGGGGGTGCGCAGCAGCATCCGGGCGATCTGCGGCGCGGCCAGGGCGACGAAGCCGACCGGCCCGACCACCGCCGTCGCGACCGAGGCCGCCACCACCGAGGCGCCGATCAGCAGTGCCTGCTGCGACTGGATCCGCACGCCGAGCACGCGGGTGGAGTCCTCGCCCAGGCGCAGCGCGGCCAGGGTCCGCGCCGAGCCGATCGCCACCACCGCCACCACGGCCAGCGCCACGGCGGCGGGCACGAGACGGGTGGTGTCGGTCGAGTTCAGTGAGCCGTTGAGCCACAGCTGGGCGCGGGCGGCGTCGGTGAGGGTGGCGCGGGCGAGCTGCCAGGTGATCACCGACATGAGCACGGTGTTCACACCGATGCCGATCAGCACCAACCGGAAGCCGGTGATCCCGCGTTCCCCCGCGCCGCCGCGGCCCCACGCCAGGACGTAGATGAGCGCCGCGGTGAGCAGTCCGCCCGCCAAGGCGGCCAGCGGCCCGCCGACGGTGGCCAGCAGCCCTGTGGTCGCGCCGCCGGTGCCGACCATCACCGCGACCGCCCCGACGCTGGCCCCGGCGGTGATTCCCAGCACATCGGGACCAGCCAGCGGGTTGTGCAGGATCGACTGCATGATCGCGCCCGACAGGCCCAGCGCCGCCCCGATCACCACCGCGGTGAGCGCGCGCGGCAGCCGCGAGTCGAGCACGATGAACCGCTGCGACCGGCTGCCCCCGCCGCCGAGCACATCGAGCACCCGGCCCAGCGGGATGTTGGTGTCGCCGACGGCGATATCGGTGCAGAACAGCACGAATACCAGCACCGCGAGCGCGAGCACGGCGGCCAGCAGCACCGGGCGCAGCACGAACGAGAAGGGTCCGAACCGCACGGCGGGACGGACTTTGCGCAGGTCGACGGACTTGTCGGTGGTCGTCGTGCTCACAGGCTCACCAGTCTCTTGCGGCGCACCAGCGCGATGAAGAAGGGCGCGCCGATCACGGCCAGCATGACCCCGACCTGTAGTTCGCCGGGCCGGGCGACCACGCGTCCGGCGACGTCGGCCACCAGCAGCAGCAGGCCGCCGATGAGGCCGGAATAGGGGATCAGCCAGCGGTTGTCCGGCCCGGTGATGGTGCGCGCGATGTGCGGCACCACCAGGCCCAGGAAGGCGATCGGTCCGACCGCCGCGGTGGCCGCGCCGCTGAGCAGCACCACCGCGACCATCCCGAACGCTCGCGCCCGGCCCACATCGACGCCCAGACCGCGCGCGACGTCGTCGCCGAGGCTGAGCAGGTTCAGCGAGGGCGCCGCGGCGATGGCCATCCCCAGGCCGACCACCAGGAACGGCAGCACCTGCCAGAACACGTCGGCCTCGCGCCCGGCGACGGTGCCCACCACCCAGAAGCGGTAGGTGTCGAGGGCCACATTGTCGAGCACGACGATGGCGTTGGTCATCGCCTGGAGGAACGCCGTCATCGCCGCACCGGCCAGGACCAGCGACAACGGGCTGGCCTTGCCGCCGCCGATCGAGGAGGCTCCGAACACGATCAGACCGGCCGCCGCCGATCCGGCGAAGGCGAACCAGATGTACTGGTTGGGCGCGGTGAAACCGAACAGGTAGACCGCCAGCGCCGCCAGGAACGCCGCACCGGCATTGAGTCCGAGCAAACCGGCATCAGCCAGCGGATTGCGGGTATACCCCTGGATGAGCGCGCCCGCGATGCCCAGCGCCATTCCGGCGAACAGGGCCAGCGCGGTGCGCGGCAGACGCAGCTCACGCACGATTTCCTCGGCGGTCGAGCGGGCCGGGCAGGAGAACGGGCCGCCGTCGCAGCCGAGAGCGTGCGCGAGCGCGTCGAACACCGTGGCGGGCGAGAGCGAGCGCGTGCCGATGGCGATGCTCGCCACGACCGCGACGGTGAGCAGCGCGACGAGCAGTAGAAGCCCGGTCAGACGACGGCGTCTGACGGTGCCTGGGTGGATCACGGCGACGAACTTCTCCTGCCTCGAGCCGGACACGACTTGTGAAGTCTGGTAAGCCTAACCTATGTTCCCAGACATCATCGTCACGGGAACCAACCGTTCGAGGAGGTTCGATGCCCGAGCCCGTCATCACCACTACGTCCCGCACCACCGCTGCGTCGTTCGACCGCGCCTGTGCCCGGTTGCAGGCGCTGCAACCGGAGCACCCGCGGGTCTATGCGGTGGCGGCGATGGTCGGCCAGGGTAAGCGGCGCTGGTGGCATGTGCCCACCGGTCTGTCCGAGGGTCGCGTCGAGCTGATGTACCGCCGCCACGCCGCGGAGATGATCAACGACGACATCGCCGCCGAGGTGGTGGCGACCGCGCTCATCCACGCCGTGGTCGGCCGGGTCACCGCGCTGTTCGTCATGTCGGCCCAGGCCTGGGACCCGGGCCGGGACAACCTGTGGATCCACCACGACAACGACGGTGGCATCGACTGGGCCGGGTTGTCCGACACCACGATTCGCGTCGTCGCGGGTGACCCCGAGGCCGCCCGGCCCGGGACCGTCGCCCTGCCGTGTGAGGCGGCGATGGCGGTGTGGCTGGCCCAGCGCTGCGCCTCGGCGCTGATCCCGTTGCAGTCGGTGCTGAGCCGCTGCTCGGGCCTGTCCGCGCGCCGATTCTGGTCGCTGGTCGGCGAGTCCGTCGTCGGCGCGGCCACCTACGTGCCCGACCTGGCCCGCGCCGACGCCAGCGCGGGTGCCCGACGCGGTCAGCTGCTGCTCGGCGCGTTCGAGGAGCGGGGCCTGCCGGTGCGCCGGACCGGGTGCCTGCAGCGCTGAGTCCGTCAGGATGCGGTCCGGGTGAGCGCGGCGGCGAGCGTGTGGAACGAGCGCAGCAGCAGTTCGCCGTAGTGCTCGGGGTCCGGCATCATCGCCGTGCTCGTGGTGAAGGTCAGCACGATCTCGGCGCCCTGCGCGGTGATCAGGTGTCGTAGGCCGTCGCCGTCGAGGATCGGCAGCGCGCCGACCGCCCGCACCACCGGCAGGCCGAGGAAGCTCAGCGTGTCGCTCACCGGCGGCACATTGCTGATCGTGGTGTTGCACATCGGCACGGTAGCGGTGCCGTCGAAATGTCGCTGCGCGCGGGCCCATCCGGCCGCGCGCAGCAGCAGCGCGGGCGCGGTCTCCACCAGCCGGTCCGCGCGCAGCACGGTCGCATCGGCGGTGCGGCGCTTGGCCCGATTCGCCGACCGGCGGATCGCGACGAGCCGGTCGACCGGATCGGCGATGTCGGTGTGCAGGTCGACGATCATCTGGGTGAGCCGATTGCGCGAATCCCAGTCCGCGACACCGCGCATCGACATCGGCACCATCGCCGCCAGCGAACCGTCGGGTGTCTCGTCGTGCTCGGCCAGGTAGTCGGCCAGCGCGCCCGCGACCGTCGTCAACATCAGGTCGTTGATCGTGACCCGCTGTGGCGCCGCGGCTTTGGCGGCGAGCACGGCCGCCATCGGCAGGGGCACCAGGTGGAAGGTCAGCGGCGAGCGGATGTCGCGATTGAAGCGGGTGGCCGGGCGCACGGCGAGCGGTTCGTCGACGTCGCCGCTGGCCACCGCCGAGGCCAACTCCGCCGCGGCGGCCCGATGCCGCCGCAGCCCGGTGACGAAGCGAACCGGCTGGGTGCCCAACGCCGCGACGGTGCGCGCCACCGTCGTCAGCGTCGACGGCTCGTCGAGCCGCGGGGCGGGCGCGGGCTCGCCGCCGAACAGTCGCTGTTCGAGCGCGCGGGTGGCGACTCCGTCACCGACGCTGTGATGGAACTTCAGCACGATGATCGTGGTCGGGCCCGGCATCGCGGGCACGCCGTCCACCCGGTCCATGACCTGGATCTCCCAGGGCGGTCGCGTGAGATCCATGCGCGCCGAGGTGATCTCGGCGATCCGGGCCCGTGCCTGGGCCCAGGTGCGCACGTCGGTGGTGAGCCGCACGTGCTCGCGCACCGTCATCGTGGGATCGGGCACCCAGTACGGCAGATCCAGGTCCAGCGGCACGCGCCGCAGTCTCCGGTGGAACAGCTCCGCGTGCCCGAGCCGGGCGCGCGCCCAGTCCAGCAGTGCGTCCCGGTTCGGCGGCGTCCCCGCGGACGCGTCGGCGAAGTAGACCGCGACGATGCTGGACAGGTGCCGGTCGGTCTCGTCGTAGACGAACACCGCGTCGCGGGGACGCAGCTGTTCGGCGCCGACCCGCAGTTCGGCGGTCACAGGCCCAGCGCCGTCGCCATGGTCGGCCAGGACGCGTGCAGGTCGTCCTCCCAATAGCCCCAGGAGTGGGTGCCGGTGGGCCGGATGTTCACGGTGACGTCGGTGCGCCCCAGTTCCCGGGTCCGCTGGCCCATGGCGGCGGTGCACAGCGCCGACGCGGCCTCGATGCCGCCGCCGACGATCATCTGGTTGGTCAGCATCGAGTTCGCGTTCTTGCCGGTCATGTGCACGCGCGGATTGGCCAGGGTGTCGTGGGGGCCGGGCAGGCCGGTGCCGCTGGAGATGTAGATCGGGATGTGGGGCAGCCGGTGGGCCTGCGCGTACGGGTCGTGCTCGCGCCAGGTGGCGTCGGTGACCGGACCCCACATGTTCGTCACGTCGCCGCCGCCCATCCGCACGACCAGCGAGACGAAGGCGCGCCCGATCGGATCGCTGGTCATCGCGCAGCCGCTGTAGGAGGCGACGCTGCGATACAGCTCCGGTGCCTGGATCGCCAGATCCAGCACCGAGGTGCCCGCCATGGAGATCCCGGCCAGCGCGTTGGCGCCGGTGGTGGCGAAGGCCGCGTCGATCACCGGCGGCAGTTCCCGGGTGAGGAAGGTCGTCCACATGTTGTGGCCGTTGTTCTCGAGGTTCTTCGCCAGCCCGGCATCGGGCCGCAGCCAGTCGGTGTAATAACTGAACGCGCCTTCCATCGGGATCACGACATTGACGTGCTTGTCGGCGAAGAAGCCCGCCGCGTCGGTCTGCCCGGGCCAGTTGGCCGAATCCTCGCCGCCGCCAGCGCCGTTGAGCAGATACAGCGTCGGGGCCGGGGTGGCGGTGTCGAGCGGGCGCAGCACCCGCAGCGCGATGGTGCGATCCATCGACGGGGAGTAGACGGCGAGGTCCACGGTCTGGCCGGTGCGGGTCTGGCTCACCAGGTACGCGCCGGGCGCGGCCGCGGCCCGCGGCGCGTCGGCGACGACGGGTGCCGTGGCGACGGCCGCCGCGCAGGCGGCGGCGAGCAGACCGCGGAGGAGGGGAGTGTGCATGGTGCCTGCTGACTTCTCGGAATGACGAACGGGGCCCGCGGCATCGACCGCCGGGCCCCGATCGCCGGACGGCGACGGACGGTGCGTGGTTACGGGAAGAAGGCTTCCACCGAACCCAGGAAGGCGGCCAGCAGACCGTCGCCCTCCGCCGCGGAACCGATCCCCGCGATGGCCGCGGTCAGCAACTCGCTCAGCGAACCCATGATCGAACTCCTTACTTGCCCGGGGTGGGGGTGCCGCCGCTGGCGGTGATCAGCGCCTGCACGAAGGGCAGCGCGGCGTCACTGAGGCTGCCCGCGCCGGTCTGCAGAAGTTCGTAGAGAGAACCCATTTTTTACTCCTGATTATTCGAAAGGTGAAACAGGCTCGAGAATTCGAGCCGGGTGGTCCGGGAGCGAGTCACCGGATCAGGGGAAGAACGCTTCCACCGAACCGAGGAAGACGGCGAGCAGGCCATCGCCTTCGGCCGCGGAACCGAGTCCCGCGATCGCCGCGATCATGATCTCTTCCAGTGAACCCACAGTGAATCTCCTTGCCTCGGATATCGGTCACGGTCAGCCTGGCTGCTGTGACGCCGGTAACGTATCGCCGCCGCCGGTGTGTGGCAACCGAATGTTTCACTCTCGCCGATTCGTTCATATTTTTCTTTCCTGATGGAAGCTGCTCGCCGATTGCGACACGGCAGTGCGGCACTACGTGTGACCTGTGGTTGCAGCGACTGTCTGGCACAGTTCGGGGCCGATTTCCCGCGAACGGTGATGTTCCCGGACGGTGTGTCAATAGGGGTAGATTTCGTGGTTGGTGGTTCTGATCTGCGGTGGGTTGTGCGGCGTGGTGGGTGCGAGGGGGTGGGCCGGGCTTTCCGGTTGTCAGTGCGACGGGCGTGGGCCTTGTGGGTGGTCGGCGGGTTGGGCAGATTGCCGACCGGCCTGCTGCCCCTGATTCTCGGGGCATGGACGACCGGGTGAACGTGTTCTCATCGACAATTTGTCGATTGCTGCACTGTGATGCGTATTTGCTATTGAAAGTCTGTGAACGCGCGTCGACGTGGACTCTGTGAAGTCCGCCCCCGAGGTGTTGCTCCGGTGCTACTTTGCGAGTGGTGTGCGTGCTGATACGACTATTCCAGCGAAGGGTGATGTCGAATTCTCGAATTTCGCTCTGATGGATGAATCGGCACGCTGATTCAGGTTTCCCCGCGTGGTCTCGCAGATTTCCAGCGGAATGGTCTTCTGTCATTCCCGCTTCTGGTCGGCGCGCCACATCCGGGGTAGTGCACCCGCCACGAGATCGCGGCCGCGCAATACCTGGATGCGCCATGGGGCCACCTCAGTGCCGGAAATCGAGACGGCGGAACGGGTTTCGGTCGAACCCCGTCCGGTCTCCGCGTGGTCGGTGGGTGCCGTCGTCACGAGGGATGACCGGCCGGTGACCCGCAGCTCTGCCCGGGCTGCGGATCATCGCGCCGCCATCGGAGTACGTGCTAGCTCTCGGGTGATGTCCGCCCCGTGACCAGTAGCAGCAGTTCGGCGGTGGTGCCCGTCACCGGTGTTCCCGCACCTACGGTCCAGCCGGAATCCGTGGCGGTCAGGGAATACCCGGAGAGCCTGGTCCGCGCGTGGAACGGCGCGCCCATCGACCAGACCCGCTCCAGCGACCACAGCGCCGCGTCCATCGGCATCACCCGATCGAGGCCGAGCGGCACCGCGATGTCCTGCCCGTGCACCAGCAGATCCATCAGCCGGTCGAGCGGCGTGGTGCCGACCGGGACGGCCCGCGAGTCGATGGTGGCGCGCAGGTCGGCCAGCAGCGCGGCGGTCGGTGTCCGGTCGGCGAGACGGATGGCGGTGTCGTGGATGAGCCGGTCGACATCGCCGCGGGCCCGGATCAGGTTCACCACCAGCGTGCCGAGCGATACCCGGGTGGCCAGGATCAGGTGCGCCACCACATCCCGGACCCGCCAGCCCGCGCACAGCGAGGCGGTGTCCCACCCCGATTCGGGCAGGTCGTCCAGGAGCGCAGTAAGCGTCATGCGCTCGCGGGCCACGGCGTGCCATATCATCTCGGCGGTCGGCTGTTCGGTCATCGGTGGTTCTCCTTCGACTCGGCGTCGTCGGTGCCGAAGGAGTTCCACCGAGGTGGAGGTGCCAGCGAAAGTGACCCGGAACACACTCATGACGATCGGTGAGCTCGCTGCCCGCACCGGTGTCGCGGTTCGCACGATCCGGTTCTATTGCGACGCGGGGCTGCTCCCGGTCGGCCGGACCCCCACCGGGCACCGGGTGTTCGCGCCGGATGCGGTGGCCCGGTTGCTGTTGCTGCGCCGCCTGCGGTCGTTCGGTATCGGCCTGGCGGCGATCGACGACGTCCTCACCGGAACCCGGCCCCTCGCCGAGGTCATCGCGGCTGAACGCGCCACGGTCGAGGACGAACTCGACGCCCTGCACCGCCGTCGGGCGCTGCTGCGCGCCGTCGACTCCGCGACCCCAGGCCAGCAGGCGGCCACGCTGGATCTGCTTGCCGCCGTGGTGGATCCGGCCGCAGCGCGCGATATCCTGATCGCCTTCTGGCGCCGTCAGCTCGCGCCCCTGCCCGCCACGGCGATCGACGGTTTCCTCGCCATGAACGTTCCCGAACTGTCGGCCGACGCACTCCCCGAAGAACTGCTCGCCTACGCGGAACTCATCGCGACAGTGACGGACCCGGGACTCGCGACCGCCATGTACAACACCCTCCGCCATCGCGGCATCCCCGGCGTCCGCGATGAACGCCGCCTGCTGTTCGACATCGCCGACGCCTGCCTCGCGGCCGCCCCGCGCGTCGCCGCGGGTCACCTCCCCGGGCCCGGCCCCGAACTCGACCACTACGTCGGCAGCCACGCCGCAGCCCGTCGTCGTCGCGACACCCCCGCCTTCCGGCGCGCCCTGCTCACCGATGTCGCCGGTGCCGACCACCGCGTCCGCCGGTACTGGGAGCTGACCACCACTTTCACCGGTGACGAGGTCACCTCCGGCGCGGCGCAACTCTGGCTCGTCGACGCGCTGAGCGTCTCGACCGCCTGAAAGAGAACGGGGAGACCGGGATTCCGGTCTCCCCGTCGGGACTCAGGGCACGACTTCGACGATGTCGCCCGGCTCCAGCCAGTCGTAGTGCGCCTTGGCGCCTTCGGGCGTGAGCCGGATGCAGCCGTGGGACTGCTCCTCGGTGGGCCCGATGTGGTAGGCGATGTCACCGTTGAAGAACACGGCGTACTCCATCGGCGCGTTGTGCAGGGTGCTCCAGTGGAACGGCTTCTTGAACGCCACCTTGAACACCCCGGTCGGCGTCTCGTAGCCGGGACGGCCGTGCGACATCGGACTCGGTCCGAAGGTGACCTTCCCGTTGTCCATCAGCCAGGCGTTGTTGGTCGACAGCTGCAGGCACGCGCGGGCCTGCTCGCTGCACGGCGCCACCACCGGTTCGGGTTCCGGCTCGGGAATGATGGCGGGCACGCCGGGAACATCCGGCCCGCCCGGCCACAGCGGTTCGGCCTGCACCGGCGCCGCGACCGCGGCCCCGACCGCCGCCGCGCAGATCGCCGCCCGCACGGCCCACCGGGGAATACGACTACTACTCACGAAATCTTGCCTCTCTCGCCGCGCCCACCCCCGGCCGTCGTGCGACCCGGAAACGAGCTCTCAACATCGACACAAGCCTCGGAAACATAGAGGTACCGATGATCATGGAGTATTGCGATCGTGTTGAGCAAGCGAACCGGCGAAAGCTAGGCCCGCTGCCTGCGCACCATCTCCGCGATCCACACCGGCGCGAACGGTGACGTGCACCCCTTGGGCGTCGGGTAGTCCGCGAGCACCCGCAGCCGTTCACCGATATCCACGGCCCTGGTCCGGTATTCGGGGTGCTCGATCCCGATCTGGGCCAGGGTGTGGTTCATCGCCCACTGCAACCGCACCGGCGCGTCCTTCATCCCCGCCTCGATGAGATCGAGCAGCCCGTCCAGATCCAGCCCCTCCGGCTTCTTCACCACCCGCTCACTGGTCAGCGCCCACCCCGCACTGGCCACCACCGGATCCGCGTCCGCGAACCACGCCACCCGCAGTTCCTCCGCGTGCGGACTCTTCTTCACCACATAGTTCACCAGCCAGTCCTGCACTTTCGGCGTCCGCGCCGCCCGCAGCATGGCATCCAACTCCGCCCGCGTGAACGCCTTCGGCCGACAGATCAACAACGCCAACAACCGCGCCGAACTGTCCCCGGTCGCCCACAACCCCACCGCCAACTCCTGCTGCGTCTTCAACCGCTTGGCCACCGCCCGCAGCTGCGTGAGATTCACCCCGTGCTCGTCCCCGTGCTTCTCGTTCACCGCCCGGATCTTCGGATCCTCGAGCCCCGCCAACTCGGCCATCACTTGCGCCACCTGCGTCTCGGTCACCGAACTCCTCCTGGTCTTGGGGCTGGATGAGACTCGACGGTAGCCCGTCACGGCCCCGCCGGGAACACGCCCGGCCCGCGCACTTGACCAGTTAGGTAAGCCTGACCTATGCTCAACTCGGCGTACGGATGAGCCGGTGGTCCCGAGGGCTGCGGTCGACCCCCTCATTCATGCCGCGGCGGGCTCCGTCTTCGTGACGGGGTCCGCCGCATCGTTTTTCGGTGCGGGGTGGGCGCGGCTGATAGGTCATGGTGTAGACCGGAGTCTATGAGTGAACTGTCGCTGGCCGATATCTCGCCGGAACTGATGAACGAGGCGAGCAAAGGCACCTTCACCGATCTGATCGGTCTGCGCTACACCGAGGTGTCCGCGGATCGGGTGCGCGGGGAGTGGGAGGTGCGTCCGCAGCTGTTCCAGCCCGCGGGGATCCAGAACGGTGGCGTGTACTGCACGGTCATCGAGACGCTGGCCAGCGTGGGCGGCGGGGTGTGGTTCGGCGACCGCGGGTCGGTGGTGGGCGTCAACAACAACACCGACTTCCTGCGCGCGGTCAGCAAGGGGCTGCTCACCGGTGAGGCCACGCCGATCCATCGCGGCCGCACCCAGCAGCTGTGGCAGGTGGTGATCACCGACGCCGACGGGCGCACGGTCGCGCGCGGTCAGGTCCGGTTGCAGAACCTGTCTGCCTGAGCGGGGTCACTCCTCGGTGGTGACCCGCCAGCCGCCGCGATCGAGCACGTGGGTCACCAGCGCGCCGATGTTCCACGCGTCGTCCTCGCCGCGATGGTGCCTGCCCTCGAGCGGCAGCCCGGCGATGCCCAGCGCGCCTGCCATGCCCTGACGCCTGCGCAGGCCGCGGGACTCGGCGAAGACCTGCTTGGCATTGGTGTGTCGCGGGCCGAACGGATAGGGCACCCCCGTTTCGGCGCACTGGACGAAGAACTGCTTGCGGTCGTAATCGCCCCAGCTGGCCCACGGCCGGGTCGCGGCGGCGAAATCCGTCGTCAGGATGCGGCAGGCCTCGGCGAAATCGACGCCCGAGTCGACCTGCTGCTGGGTCAGGCCGGTGAGTTCGGTGCAGAACTCGCCGACGGTGGAGCGGGTGGGACGCACGAGAATGCCGTGCTTGCTCACCCTGGTGTGGGTCGCGAGGTCGACCACGGTGAGGCCGATCTCGATGATCTCGCTGGTCTGGCCGGGCGGGGGAGCGCCCGTCCAACAGGTGGCCTCGATATCGACCACGTTCAAGAGTTCCGAATGTGTTGTCATCCCGCGACGGTACGGGGTGAGTGCCGTTGGGCTCCACCGGTTTCCCCACCGCCCCGGGACATCTCGCGCGGCGGAGCTCCGTCGCGCGGCGGGACCGGCACGGACATGCCAGAATATCTGGTCACCCGCCTAGTCCATCGCCGAGGAGAGACCCGATGCGCCTGTCGCCGCACGAGCAGGAACGGCTGCTGCTGAGTTACGCGGCCGAACTGGCGCGCCGCAGGCAGGCCCGCGGGCTCAAACTCAACCATCCCGAGGCGGTCGCGCTGATCACCGATCATGTGCTCGAAGGCGCGCGCGACGGGCGGACGGTGGCCGAGCTGATGTCCTCGGGCCGCTCGGTGCTGCGCCGCGACGACGTGATGGACGGCGTCCCGGAGATGATCCACGACGTGCAGGTCGAGGCCACCTTCCCCGACGGCACCAAGCTCGTCACCGTGCACCACCCGATCGGATAGGCGAGGGCGATGATTCCCGGTGAGTATCTCTGTGCCGAGGGCATGATCGAGCTGAACGCGGGGGCGGTGCGCGTCGAACTCGAGGTGGTCAACACCGGCGACCGGCCGGTGCAGGTCGGCAGCCACGTGCACTTCCCGCAGGCCAACGCGGCGTTGCAGTTCGATCGCGCCGCCGCGCACGGGCACCGTCTCGACATCCCGGCGGGCACCGCCGTGCGCTTCGAACCCGGTCTGCCGCAACGGGTCTCGCTGGTGCCGCTGGGCGGCACCCGGGAGGTCTACGGCATCAGCGCCGACCCGCCGGGCTGCCTGGACGCGACCACTCAGGAAGAGAACCGATGAGCGAACTCAGCCGCGCCCGCTACGCCGAGCTCTTCGGGCCGACCACCGGCGACCGCGTCCGCCTCGCCGACACCGACCTGTTCGTCGAGATCACCGAGGACCGCAGCGGCGGGCCCGGACTGGCGGGGGAGGAGGCCGTCTTCGGCGGCGGCAAGGTGCTGCGCGAGTCGATGGGGCAGTCGCGGGCCACCCGCGCCGACGGCGCGCCCGACACCGTGATCACCGGCGTGATCGTCATCGACCACTGGGGCGTGATCAAGGCCGACGTCGGCATCCGCGACGGACGCATCTGCGCCCTGGGCAAGGCGGGCAACCCCGACACCATGTCGGGCGTGCATCCCGACCTCGTCGTCGGCCCGTCCACCGAGATCATCGCGGGCAACGGCCGCATCCTCACCGCGGGCGCCATCGACTGCCACGTGCACTTCATCTGTCCGCAGCTGCTCGACGAGGCGCTCGGCGGCGGCATCACCACGCTCATCGGCGGCGGCACCGGTCCGGCCGAGGGCTCCAAGGCCACCACCGTCACCCCGGGGTCCTGGCACCTGGCGCGGATGCTGGAAGCCCTGGACCACTGGCCGATGAACATCGTGCTGCTCGGCAAGGGCAACACCGTGAGCGCCGAATCGATGTGGGAGCAGTTGCGCGGTGGCGCTTCGGGCTTCAAACTGCACGAGGACTGGGGTTCCACCCCGGCGGCGATCGACGCCTGCCTGCGGGTCGCCGACGCCTCGGGCGTGCAGGTGGCCCTGCACTCCGACACGCTCAACGAGGCCGGTTTCGTCGAGGACACCCTGGCCGCCATCGCCGGTCGCGGCATCCACGCCTATCACACCGAGGGCGCGGGTGGCGGGCACGCACCCGACATCATCACTGTCGCCTCGCATCTGAACGTGCTGCCCAGTTCCACCAACCCGACCCGGCCGCACACCGTCAACACCCTCGACGAACACCTCGACATGCTCATGGTCTGCCACCACCTGAGCCCGTCGATCCCCGAGGACCTGGCCTTCGCCGAATCCCGCATCCGCCCCTCGACCATCGCCGCCGAGGACCTGCTGCACGACCTGGGCGCCATCTCCATGATCGGCTCGGACTCCCAGGCCATGGGCCGCATCGGCGAGGTGGTGATGCGCACCTGGCAGACCGCGCACGTCATGAAACGCCGTCGCGGCGCGCTGCCCGGTGACGGCCCCGCCGACAACGCGCGGGTGCGGCGCTACCTCGCGAAATACACCATCTGCCCGGCGATCGCGCACGGCCTCGACGACGAGATCGGCTCGATCGAGGTCGGCAAGCTGGCCGACCTGGTGCTGTGGGAGCCCGCGTTCTTCGGGGTGCGCCCGCACGCGGTGCTCAAGGGCGGGATGATCGCGTGGGCGGCCATGGGCGACGCCAACGCCTCGATCCCCACCCCGCAGCCGGTGCTGCCGCGCCCGATGTTCGGCGCCGCCGCCCCCGCCGCCGCGGCGACCTCGCTGCACTTCGTCTCCGAACACGCGATCGACGACGGGTTGGCCGACCGGCTCGACGTGCGGCGGAAACTGGTGCCGGTCAAGAACGTTCGCCGGGTCACCAAGGCGGACATGCCGCACAACGACGCCATGCCGCGCATCGAGGTCGACCCCGACACCTTCACCGTCCGCGTCGACGGCGAGGTGTGGACCGAGGCGCCCGCCACCGAACTCCCGATGGCCCAGCGCTACTTCCTGTTCTGAAACATGGCGGCTGGCGCCGCGGACTCTCGGCCTGTTCCCTCGGCCTTCCCTCCCTCCGGGCACTCCTTCGTCGCACCCTCCGGTCAGTCCAGGCCGAGGCGGCCGAGAGCCGTGGCGGTCTCGCTCAGTCGAACGAGCAGCCGGTGACCGGCTTGTCCGCCAGCCGTTCGAGCAGGTAGGTCACCGCGTTGTCGGGGCCGAAACCGTCGATGATCTCCGGACCGAAGTGGTTCGGGATGGTGAAGCCCGGCATGATCGGCGGCAACTCGTTGGTGCGGAAGGTGACCGTGGCGCCCTGCCCGCACCAGTCCTCGGCGAGGCGCCGGGCCTGCCCGTAGGGGACGGTGTCGTCGTTGCGGCCGCTGGTGATGAACACCGGGGTGGTGGGCTTGCGGCTGCCCAGGCGCAGTTCGGCCAGGACCGGCGCGGCCTCGGGGATGTCGGCGAGGTGCTCGGTGAGTGAACGGCCGTCCACCGTCAGCGAATTCGTGCGCAGGAACGGGTGGTAGACGATCAGGTCGGCCACGCAGGAATCGCTCAGTGTCGCCAGCATGGCGCGGCCCTCGGGCGAGGTCACCCGGTCGACCGCGCGCTGCAGTTCGGGGTAGCGCGCCAGCATGCCGTTGACCGCGAAGCCGATGGCGCCGCCGATCAGCGCGCCGTCGATCTGCTTCAGGATCTCACCGAGATCGGCCACCGGGCCACCGGCCCAGGTGCCCTTCAGATTCAGCTCCGGCGCGTACTCCGGTGCCAGCTCTGCCGCCGCCGCGGTGGCCCCACCGCCCTGCGAATAGCCCCACAGCACCAGCGGCGTCTCCGGGCCGACCCCGCCGAGTGCGTTGGCCGCCCTGGCGCCGTCGAGAATGGCGTGCCCGCTCTCGAAACGGTTGGCGTAGGTGTGGATTCCGGGGGTGCCGAGGCCGATGTAGTCGGTGATCAGCACGCGGGCGCCGAGCGCGCTCCACACCGCCGAGGAGGGCAGTTCCTGATTGGCCGACAGGCCCAGCGCCGGGTCGGCGGTCACCGAGACGCCGGTGGAGAACGCCACCGACATCGCGCAGCGGTCACCCTGCCCGGAGGTGCCGGGGCCGATCACCACGGTCGGACGCGCGCCGGGGCCCTGCCAGGGGTTGGTCGGCTCGATGTAGGTGCCCGACACCGCGACCGGGGACCCGTCCTGCAGCCGCGAGGTGTACATGACGTGCTGGGCCTGCGTCGGCCAGCCCGTCGCCGTCGGCGGCGTCGCCAGAATGGTCATCGGCTGCGTCTTCACGATCGCGCCGGGCGCCTCGGGCAGCTGCGCGGGCGGCACGTAGAACGCGCTGACCGGCTCGGCCACCGCCGGTCCCGCGCCGACCAGGTGCCCGGCCGCCGTCGCCAGGCACACCAGTGCCGTCATCGCCACACGACTCACCGCTGAGCGTGATTGCTGCATTCCACTCTCCATCACCGTTACCCCGCCCTGTCACGGGTGTGTCCTGGGCCGCAGAACCGGGTCGGGCATGATGTGCGTCACCGGAATCTGAAACCGATGCGACAGTAACACGGTTACTGGTCGGTATGAAACGGTGTGGTGCGGCCCCGGTCAGGGCGGGTGCTGGTCGCGCGGCTAGGCTCGGCGCGATCCGAACGGGGCGGGTGGACAGCGCGCCCTGCCGTGTAGCGCCGGGGAGCCCCGGCAGGAGGGGACCGCAGTCATGGACGACCTGAACAACGCCGCCGACGAACTCTCGCGTTGGGCCGAGGATCTGGAACGCAAGGCGCAGCGGTATCAGGAACTGCACGGCAAGATGACCGAGGTCAGCGTCACCGACACCTCGGCCGATGGCCGGATCAGCGTCACCGTCGACGCCAACGGTTCCACCACCGCCATCACCCTGGCCGCCGCCGTACGCGGCATGGACCCCACCGCGGTCGCGGCCGAACTCATGGCCTGCACGCACCGGGCCCAGGCCCGGCTGCGCGACCAGGTCACCGGGCTGGTCCACGACATGGTCGGCACCGACGAGGCGGGCGAGGCGATCGTCGGCCAGTACGCCGAGCGGTTCCCCGACCTGGACGCCGAACCCTCCGCGCCCACCCCGCCCCCGGCCCCGCCCGCGCCGCCCGCCGCCCCGGCCGCGCCGTGGCCCGCCGCCTCCGCGCCGGAGACCCCGGCCGGTCGCAAGCCCGACCGGGACCGGGTCGTCGCGCCGGAGGAGCCGTCCGAGGAGGACATGTTCTTCCAGCGCAGGTCCTGGTTGCAGTAGTCGCGCGCGAATTCCCGGGCGGCGAGGGAACCGAATCGTGGTCTGCCGCGTCCAACCCTTTCGACAAGTGTTCCGGTACGGGCGAGCTCATTATGACCAGGAGGATTCAGCGTGACGTGTGCGGTGAATGTCAGTGTCGATGCGATCAGAACGCACGCCGCGACGGTGGACGGCGTCGCTTCCGGCGTGGCCGAGGCGGTGCAGGCCGCGAGCTATCTCGCGCGCGCCGACGACGGCTACGGCGTGTTGCCGAAGCCGTTGGTGTGGATGCTGCTCGATGACCTGCACGACCAAGTCCTCAGCGCGATGGAGCAACTCGGCACACTGACCGCCGAGATGCCGGGCAAGCTGCGTACCGCCGCCGACACCTTCGAATCCTGTGACACCACACGGGCCGGTGACATCACGACCAAGACCACCGAGATCGAGAGGAACGTGTAGCGATGGGCGAAGCCAGCGCTGTGGGCGCCTTCCTCAACGAGGTGACCATCCCGGGCACAGTCAACAACTTCGATGACGGTGCCGCACCGGACAACGATCTGCTCGCCGATGGGGTCGACTATCGGGACAGCTATTACCAGGAGGACAATCCTGTCCTGAAGAATGTCGGCCGTTGGAAGGTCGACGAGAGCGACGAAGGCGACAAGTCGCTCGATCCTGGCATCATGAAGGGCACCCTCGTCGGTGACGTCATGGAGAACGGTTACGGCCTCCAGCAGGCACTGACCACCGATGGCTCGCTGATGGACAAGGCCGAAGCCATCATGAAGGCGTCTTCGACCGGCGCCGATGTCGTCGACGCGGTGAAGATGTTCACCAAAGCCATCAAGGGCGCCACGACGCTGGCGAAGTTCGATCCGTTCAACTTCCTGGGATCGCAGCTGATGAGCTGGATGCTCGAACACGTCGAACCGATGCGGAAGACCCTGGAATCACTCACCGGCAGCCCCGATATGGTTCAGGCGTACTCCGATTCCTGGAAGAATATCGGCGAAGCGCTGACCACGACCGCGCAGCAGTATGCCGCGGCGATCGATTCGGGAATCGGTGCGTGGGCCGGCGCTGCGGCTGATGCCTATAAGGCGAGCGCCACGGAATTGACCGGCAAGATCGCGGAAAACGCCGCGCTCGCCGGGATCCTCAAGGATGCCAACGATGGAATGAAGCGCATCGTGGAAGCGGTGCGCGGGGTCGTCGTGGAAGTCCTCAGCAATCTGGCAGGCATGCTGGCCGAGATCACCGCCCTGCTGATCGCGTCGGCCGGCACCGCGACCCCGGCGCTCATCGCACGCGCCCTGTTCGACATCTCGGCCTCGGCGCTGACGATCAGCGCTCTGCTCAAGGAGCTGTCGTCGGCCGTCGTGTCGTTGAAGGGACTCGTCCAGGCGGGCGTGCAGACGGTGCGGGGAATCGTCGAGATCCAGACCGCCAAGGCGTAGCGATGGCACACTGGCGTCCATGACCGACAACGACTGGGCAGGCGTCGACCGGTATCTCGTGGACACCCTCGTCGGAACGGAGGGCGCGCCCGCGCTGGCAGCCAATGCCGACGCGGGCCTGCCGCCGATCGACGTCTCACCACCGCAGGGGAAGTTCCTGCACCTGCTCGCGAGGACGGCGAACGCCCACCGCGTGCTCGAGATCGGCACGCTCGGCGGGTACAGCACCGAGTGGCTGGCCAGGGCGGTCGGGCCGGAGGGCACCGTGGTGACCCTGGAGTTCGAACCGCGGCACGCGAAGGTGGCGCGGGAGAATCTGGACCGGGCGGGAATCGGGGACCGGGTCGAGATCGTCGTCGGTCCGGCGCTGGACACGTTGCCCGGCGTCGCCGAAGACCTGACCCAACCGTTCGACCTGGTGTTCATCGACGCCGACAAGGTGAACAACTCGAACTATGTGCAGTGGGCGCTGCGGCTCACCCGGCCGGGTTCGGTGATCATCGTCGACAATGTGGTGCGCGGTGGGGCGGTGGCCGACGAGCGGACCGAGGACCCCAACGCGCGGGCCAGCCGCGAGTTGATCGACCTGCTCGCCGCCGAACCCAGCCTCGACGCGACCGTGATCCAGACGGTCGGGTCGAAGGGGTGGGACGGTTTCGCCTACGCGGTGGTCAACGGTCCGGCCGCCTGAATCGGCCCCGGGTTCAACGCAGGCGGACCGGCAGTTCGCGCAGGCCGCGGATGAGTGTGCTGGTCTGCCAGTGCGGATGCGACGCGGGGTCGGCGAGCCGTAGTTCGGGATAGCGGCGCTGCAGGGCGGTGAAGGCGATCTCGGCTTCCAAGCGGGCCAGCGGTGCGCCGACGCAGAAGTGGATGCCGTGGCCGAAGGCGAGGTGTCCGCTCGCTGGGCCGTCGATGGTGAGCGCGTCGGGATCGCCGAAACGGGCCGGGTCGCGATTGGCGGCCGAGAGGGCGACGTAGACGAGCTCGCCTTCGGGAATCTCGGTGTCGCCCACCGTGACCGGCTCCGCGGTGAACCGCACGGTCGCCATGTCTACGGGGCCGTCGAAACGCAGGAACTCCTCCACGGCGGCGGGCACTCCGGCCGGGTCGGCACACAGGGCCCGCCACTGATCGGGATGGCGCAGCAGCGCGTAGACGCCGTTGCCGATCAGATTGACGGTGGTCTCGTGTCCGGCGACCAGCAGCAGGAACGCCATGGCCACCAGCTCGTGGTCGGTGAGCCGGTCGCCCTCGTCGTCGGCGAGCACCAGGTGCGAGAGCAGGTCGTCGGCGGGGTGGGACTGCTTGGCGCGCACCAGTTCCGACAGATAGCGCGTCATCGCCTTGGCGGCCGCCGAGCGTTCCTCGTCGGCCTCGCCCGGCACCCCGACCAGCGAACGGGTCCAGGACTGGAAGTCGGCGCGGTCGGCGAAGGGCACGCCGAGCAGTTCGCAGATCACCGTTACCGGAAGGGGATTGGCGAAGACCTCCATGAGGTCGACCTCGTCCGCGGCGGCCATCGCATCGAGGAGATCCTCGGTGATCTCCTCGATGCGCGGGCGCAGGCCAGCCACCCGCCGCGTGGTGAAGGCCTTGTTCACCAGTTTGCGCAGGCGGGTGTGGCCGGGCGGGTCGGTGCTGAGCATGTGGGTGAGCAGCACGAGCGACTCGGCGTCGATCGGTTCGGCATCGCGTTTGTCATCGAGGATGGCGGCCGCGCGGGCCATGTCCTTGCGCAGGCGCGGATCGGCCAGGGCGGCACGCGCTTCCGGATAGCCGACGATCACCCAGCGCACCACCTCGTCGGGGAAGCGGACCCGGTGGACGGGGCCCGCCTCGCGCCAGCGGCGGTAGTGCGCGTGCGGATCGTCGAAGAATTCGGTGCCGAGGGACTCGATGCGGCTGGGAGCGGAGAGGTCGGCCATGGATCGACGCTACCGACCGGCGGCGGACATGTCGACGTCTATCGTGCTCATCGATCTTGTAATCGATTGGTACCGAACATGATTCGATGCTCAGCGCGCACCGGAACGGAGGACGACCTTGCCGTTGCGGCCGGGCGTCTCGGCCGCGACGGCGGCTTCGGCGGCCCGATCCAGCCCGAACTCGGCCTGGACATCCAGCCGCAGGGTGCCGTCGGCGGCCAGGCCGACCAGCTCGGTGATCAGCCGCAGATAATCGGCCGGGTCGATCTCGGCGCTGCGCTGCTGACCCCAGAACCCTTTGATCACCGCCTGTTTGAAGATCACCGCGCCGGTGTCGACGACCAGTGGTTGCCCGGAGAGCGCGCCGAAGGAGACCAGTTCGCCGCGCGGGGCGAGCAGCGACAGCAACGCGCCTGCCGCCGGTCCGCTGACCTGGTCGACACCCCGCACGATCGGCTCGCCCTCGGTGAGTTCGGCGGCCCGCGCCGCCCAGCCCTCGGTATCGGTGTCGACCACCGGTCCGAAGCCGAGTTGCTCGAGCGCCACCACCGAGGCGGGGCCGCGGACCAGGCTGAGCACGCGCACCCCGCGCTGTCGGGCGAACAGATTCAGTTGCCGCCCGACCGCGCCGTTGGCCGCGTTCACCGCGATCCACTGGCCGGGGCGCACGCGGAGGTCATCGAGCAGCATGAGCGCGCTCAACGGCATGGCCAGCAGCTGGCAGGCGGTGTCGTCGGGCACCGAGGCGGGCATGGGCACGGCGCGGTCGGCGCGGGCGAGGAAGAAGTCCGCCCACGACTCCCTGACCCCGGCCAGCGCCACCCGCTGACCGACGGCGAGCCCCTCGGCGCCGGGGCCGAGCGCGTCGACGACGCCGACCGCCTCGGTGCCGGGCACGGCGGGCAGCGGTGGCCGATAGCCGTAGACGCCGCGAATGATGGCGAGGTCGTGGTTGTGGATCGGGGAGAGTGTCATGGCGACGCGGATCTCGCCGGGGCCCGGCTCCGGGGTGGTCACCGTCTGCGCGGTGAGAACGTCCTTCGGTTCGCCGAACCGGTCGAAGACCACTGCCTGCATGTCCGCCTCCGTGGTGGTTACGAGTACCGCACGAGCACGAGCACCGTCCATTCTGGCACCGCCGGACCGGCGGCGGGCGCCACGCCGGGCGGCGCCACACCGGCGCGGCGCGGAATCGGTCGACAGGGCCGCGTCGGTCACCCGCCCCGGGCGGTCGGGCTGCTTGACTGCTGGGCGTGACAACGCAGCACGCGCGCGGCGCCCGGCGCCGGACCGTTCTGGCAACGACGATCCTGGGTCTGCTGTGCGGGCTGGCCGCCTGGCTGCTGTTCGAGTGGTGGGCCAGCGACATCGACGGTTTCGTCGTCTACGACGCGAGCTACGAACCGCTACCGGAACCCCCGCTGGAAACCCCCGTCGAAGGTGGAGGTTCCGGGGTCGCGGACCTGCCGCTGCGGGTCGGGCTGGTGGTGGTGCCCGCCGCGATCGGCCTGGTCGCGGGCTGTGTCGCGGCGGCGTGCGGGGTACGGGTGAGCAGGTCCGCGACCACGGGATGAGGCGACGCGCACGGAGTCGTGTCCCACGCGGCCGCGAACCCTTGTGCGGGCTAGGCGGGTGCGCGGTGGAATTCGGCGCGCCAGCGCCGCAGGTCGGGGAGATCGGGGCGGGGCAGCGATTCGACCCGGACGGGTGTGATGTCGCCGTCGGCGAAGGAGTCGATCTCGGCGCGGGTCAAAGGCCAGGGTGGGCCAGCGGTCGGCGTGGTCGCGCTGACATCGGCGACGACCAGCAGCGTCGCGCCGGGTGCCAGGGTCGCGCGGATTCCGGCGATGGCGGTGGCGTGGACCTGCGGGGGCAGTGACTGCACGGTGATCGACTCGACCACCAGGTCGAAGGCACCGCGCCAGGCGGCGGGTGGATTCAGCAGATCGGCGACCGTGTAGGTGACCGGCGACTGCGGGAATCGCGCCCCCGCCTCGCGGACGGCGGTGGCCGAGACGTCGAACGCGGTGGTGCGCAACCCCTGTGCCGCCACGTGTTCGGCGTCGGTGCCGTATCCGCAGCCGACCACGAGCGCGGTTCCGCCGCTCAGGTCGGTACGTTCGGCGAACCAGTCGGCGAGCAGCGGATTGGGCTCGTCGCGATCCCACGGCACCACCGAGGTCCCCGCCGCCGCCTCGACGTAGAGCGGCTCGAACCATCCGGTCGGATCGTCGGCGGCGAGGGCTTCGGCGGCGAGACGGCGGTCGGCGGGCAGCGGGTCGGAGGTCATCGCTCCACTGTCCCCCATGCCCGCGCACCCGGTGCGCGCCGGGCCGCGCGGTGTACGTTCCGACGACCGGGATGACGATGGGGCAGAAGTCAATACGCCGCGCGGAGGACCCGCGGCGCGCCACTGTGCGACCGGGTGTCGGCCGCGCGGGCGACGACCGGGACCGGGGGAGTTCCTACGCTCGATCCATGGCAGAGGCACTCGGGACCCGGACATCGCCCGCATCGTCCGGGCGGCGCATCGCCGAGATCGACATCCTGCGCGGGTTCGCGCTGTTCGGCATCCTGATCACCAATGTGATCGTGGCGACCACGGTGTGGACGGCCGTCGGCCCCCGTGACGAGCCGGTCTCCCTGTTCGACGGCACGGTCGACCAGCTGGTACGCGCCACCGTCGACGCGGTGTTCACCGGCCGGTTCTATCTGCTGTTCGCCTTCCTGTTCGGCTACTCGTTCACCCTGCAGATCGCGGCGGCCCAGCGGGCGGGCGCCGCACCCGTCCGGCGGTTGCTGCGCCGCTGCGCCGCGCTGCTGGTGATCGGCCTGGCGCACGTGTACTTCCTGTGGATCGGTGACATCCTCACCCTCTACGCCGTGCTGTGCCTGGTGCTGATCACCTTGCGCACGCTGCGCCCGCGCACCGCGGTGATCACGGGCGTGGTGCTCTACACGCTGTGGTCGGTGCTCAGCTTCCTGCCGGGACAGGGTGGCACGCTCGCGCTGGGCGAGTTGATGAACCTGCCCGCCATCGCGGCCGACTACACCGGTGACTTCGCCCAGACCTTCGCCATCCAGACCGACCTCGCGCCGGTGTTCCTGCTGCTGATCTGGATCGGCCAGGGCGTACCGAGCCTGGCGATGTTCCTGTTCGGCATGGCGGCGGGCAAGCGCGACCTGTTCGACGACGCCGCGACCCTGCGCCGCTGGTCGCCGCGCGTGCTGCTGATCGGCTTCGGTCTGGGCGTCCCGATCTCGGTGGCGACCTTCGTCGACGCCATGGGCTGGTGGGACGGCCCCGACTTCGTGCACGGCCTGCAGTACCTCGTCGCCCCCGCCATGACCTTCGCCTACGTGGCCGTGGTGCTGCGGCTCGCCCGTTCGGCGCGCACCGGCCGATTCGCCGCCCTGCTGGCACCCGCCGGACGGATGGCGGCCACGAACTACATCGGGCAATCGATCGTGATGGTGCTGGTCTACACCGGATACGGGCTCGCCCTGGCCGACGACATCCCGCCGCTCGGCGTAGTCGCGATCGCACTGGTGACCTTCGCCGCGCAGCTCGCGCTGAGCGCCTGGTGGCTGCGCGGCCACCCGTACGGACCGGTGGAATGGGTGCTGCGGGCGGCGACCTATCTCGACGTCCCGCCCTGGCGCAAGACCGCGAGCGTCTAGCGGGCCTTCGCGGCGGCGCGCGCGGCGAAACCGTCGCACAGGGCGTCCAGGCCGAGGAACAGCAGGTCCTCGGAGGTGAGATCGCTGACCCCGGCACCGTGTAGATCCATCAGCGCGGGCGGCACCGGGAACGAGGGCGTGCCGTCGAGCAGATCGCGCAGGCCGTTGGTGTCGTCGGTGGCGGTGCGTTTGCGGGCCAGCAGCGAGCCGCCGACCACCGGCAGGCTCGCGCCGGAGATGTAGTTCCACACGGTGAACGCCATGGTCGTCGCCTCGCGGGTGGACACGTCGAGCGCGCGCAGCCCCTCGACCAGCCAGGCCAGGCTCGCCAGGCCCTGCGGGCCGAAACTGTAGCGGGGCACGGCGAAGGTGAGCAGCACCCACGGATGCTGCTGATAGAGCTGCCAGTCGATCTCGGAGGCGATGCGGACCCGATCACGCCAGCTCCAGTCCTCGCCCGCCGGATCGGGGTAGGGGTGCCGGGCGGCGATCTCGTCGGTCATCTCGGCGATCAGCTCGTCCTTGCCCGCCACGTGCCGGTACAGCGACATGGTGCCGACGTCGAGCCGGTCGGCGATGCGGCGCATCGACACCGCGTCCAGGCCGTCGGCGTCGGCCAGGGCGATCGCGGCGTCGACGATGGCGGTGCGGGTGAGCTTCGCGTCAGTCATCCCATGACTCACTTTCCGTTTTCCACTTCTGTGCGTACACTGTACCCGTTCCCCGCGTACGGTGTACGCAAACCCGTGGAAGGATGTCGGAATGACGAAGCTGGAACCGGCGCTGCCCAGCGCGGCCGTCGGTGGACGCCGCGCATGGCTCGGTCTGGGCGTGCTGCTGCTGCCGGTGCTGCTGGTGTCGATGGACATCTCGGTGCTGTTCCTCGCCATGCCGACGCTGACCGTCGACCTGGATCCCAGTGCCTCCCAGCAACTCTGGATCCTCGACATCTACGGATTCATGCTGGCGGGCCTGCTCATCACCATGGGCAATCTCGGCGACCGGATCGGCAGGCGCAACATCCTGCTCGCCGGTGCCGCCGTCTTCGGCCTGGCCTCGGTGCTGGCCGCCTTCGCGCCCAGCGCCGAAGTGCTCATCGCGGCCCGGGTGCTGATGGGCATCGGCGGCGCGACCCTGCTGCCGTCGAGCCTCGCGCTGATCTCCAACCTGTTCCCCGACGCCCGGCGCCGCGCCACCGCCATCGGCATCTGGACCGCGTTCTTCGCCGGTGGTTCGGCGGTCGGGCCGATCATCGGTGGGCTGCTGCTGCACCACTTCTGGTGGGGCTCGGTGTTCCTGATCAACATCCCGGTGCTGGCGGTGCTGCTGGTGTTCGGTCCCTTCCTGCTGCCCGAACACCGCTCGGCCGCGCTGGGTCCGCTCGATCTGCCCAGCGTCGCGCTGTCGATCGGCGGCATCCTGCCGCTGGTCTACGGGATCAAGCACGTCGCCGCCGAGGGCCTGGATCTGGTCTCGGTGCTGATCGCGGCCGTCGGCCTGGCGCTGCTGGTGCTGTTCGTGCGCAGGCAGCGGCACCTGACCGAACCGCTGCTGGACCTGTCGCTGTTCACCCGGCCGCTGTTCCGGGTGGCGATCGGAGCCAGCACCGTCGGCATGATGTCGCTGGCCGCGATGAGCTACCTGACCAGCATCTACCTGCAGTCGGTCACCGGGCGTGACGCGCTGCAGGCGGCGCTGCTGGGTATCCCGATGGCGGTCGCGGTGTTCGTCTTCTCGATGAGCGGGCCGAAAGTGGGGCTGCGCTGGGGCGTGCGCGCGGCGTTCACGCTGGCGCTGAGCCTCTCGGCGATCGGCAATCTCATGCTGCTCGGCGTCGGGGTCGACGGCGGGCTGATGTGGTACGTGGCCGGGTCGATGATCGCCGGTGTCGGGTACGGCATCTCGTTCACGCTCGTCTCCGATGTGGCGGTGTCGGCGGTGCCCGCCGAACGCGCGGGCTCGGCGGTCGGCATCTCCGAGACCAGCTTCGAGCTCGGCAACTCGCTGGGCCTGGCGCTGCTCGGCTCGCTGGCCGCGCTGGTCTTCCGGTCCGGCGGCGACTTCGGTGAGACCCTGGGCGACACCGTCGCGCACTCCGGTGACGACGCCGGGCTGATCGCGGCCGCGCGCGAATCCTTCGTCAGCGGTATGCATGTGGCGACCACCGGCGGCGCGCTGCTGCTGCTCGGCATGGCCGTGGTGGCCTGGCGCTCCGCCCGCACGACCCGCTGAGGCGCGGATCGGGCGTGGTGACCGTCGCCCTCGCCGGGCGCGGGGCCGGTCCGGGTGCCTAGGATCGACGAATGCGAAACGAGGGTGCGGCGGGCCTGGCGACATTGCTCGCCCTGGCCGATTCACGCCTGCCCATCGGCGGACACGTGCATTCCGGCGGCGTCGAGGAGGCGGTGGCGTCGGGTGTGCTGCGCGACGCCGCGAGCGTCGAGGTGTATCTACGACGTCGGATCGCCACGACCGGTCTGGTGACCGCCTCGCTCGCCGCCGCGGTCTGCGCGGGCATACTCGCCCCCGAACGCGCCGAACTCGAAGCCGACGCCCGCACCCCGTCACCCGCGGCCCGCACGGCCTCGCGGGCCCAGGGACGCGGGCTGCTGCGGCTGGCGAAACAGCTGTGGCCGCACCAGGATTGGCTGCCCGCGCGGGTGCGGCCGCACCTGTCGACGGTGTTCGGCATGGTGGGTGCCGCCTGCGGTGCCGCGCCACGCGAGCTGGCGGGCGTGGTCGTCTACACGACCCTGACCGGCGCCGCGACCGCCGCGCAACGCCTGCTCGCCCTCGATCCGGCGGCCGTGGCGGCGGGCACGATGCGGCTGGCGCCCCTGTGCGACCGGATCGCCGACGAGGCCGTCGACGGGCTGGCCGCGCTGTCGGATCCCTTGCAGGACGCGTTGGCCGAACGTCATCTGCTGCGCGACATGCCCCTGTTCGCCTCGTAACCACCCATCCAGAACGGAGACCCACCCATGCCGCCCCATCTGATCGACGGCGAACCGCACCAGCACAGCCACGACCGGCCCAAACGCGACCGCGCCGCCGGTGAGGCGCTGCGCATCGGCATCGGCGGCCCGGTCGGCTCCGGCAAGACCGCGCTGGTCGCCGCGCTGTGCCGTCAGCTGCGCGACGAACTGTCGCTCGCGGTGCTGACCAACGACATCTACACCACCGAGGACGCCGACTTCCTGCGTCGACACGCGGTGCTGCCCGACGAGCGCATCACCGCCGTGCAGACCGGCGGCTGCCCGCACACCGCCATCCGCGACGACATCACCGCCAACCTCGACGCCATCGACGACCTGGTCGCGGCCAACCCGCCGCTGGACCTGATCCTGGTGGAATCCGGCGGCGACAACCTCACCGCCACCTTCTCCTCCGGCCTGATCGACGTGCAGATCTTCGTCGTCGACGTGGCCGGTGGCGACAAGGTGCCGCGCAAGGGCGGCCCCGGCGTCACCTTCTCCGACCTGCTGGTGGTGAACAAGACCGACCTGGCCCCGCTGGTCGGCGCCGATCTGGGCGTGATGGAACGCGACGCCGCCAAGGTGCGCGAGGGCCGCCCGACCGCGCTGGTCTCGCTGACCGACGACCCGGCCGCCACCCCGGTGCTGGCCTGGGTGCGCGAGCAGCTGCGGGTCGCCGCCGAGCAGGACGCGGCCACCGGCGTTGCGCACTGAACTGAGCATCGTCGCCCAACCGGGCAGACTGCCGCGCATCGACGCCGTCGGTGGTCTGGCCGGTCGGCACACCGGCACCGACACGGTGCACCTGATCGGCACCGCCGCCACACCGCTGGGCGGGGACGTCCTCGACATCCGGATCGTGGTGCGTCCCGGCGCGCGCCTGGTGATCCGCTCGGTGGCCGCCACCATCGCCCTGCCCAGCACCCGCACGCCGGAATCGGTGGCGCACTGGAGTTTCGAGGTCGGGGCGGGCGCCGAGCTGGACTTCGATCCGGAACCGACCATCATGGCCGGGGGCGCCCGGCATCACGCGCTGACCACCGTGCGGTTGGCGCCCGACGCGCGAGTGCGGCTGCGCGAACGGGTCCAGCTGGGTCGCAGCGGCGAGGACAGCGGCGCCTGGCGCGGGGACCTGTGCGCCGATCTCGGCGAGATCCCGCTGCTGCGACACCGCCTGGAACTGGGCGCGGACACAGGAACCGACGACCGGCTCAGCGCGCCACGAGCCCTGGACAGTGAACTGGTCTACCCGGACGACCGGCCCGCCTGGGCGGGCGGACTCGACGCGGTGCGGCTGCCGCTGGCCGCGGGCGGCTCGCTGGCCACCCGCACGAGCGCCCGCCTGCACGCCACGACACCCGGCGACGCGGTTCCTGTCACGCGATAGGGCGTCGCCGCGGTGGGATACCGGGCACGCACGCCCCGATATCCCACCGCCGTCGATCGTTCAGGCGCTGACGAGCTCCGCGCCGCTGTCCACCGCGTCGGGCGCGGCCGCGCGGGGCGGTGCGAGGAACCCGTTCGCCGCCCCCACCGCGGCACCGACACCGGCACCGACCACGGTGATCGGCACCGACACCGCCATGTACGCGGCCATACCACCCAGGATCGGACCGGCGACCAGCCCGATCGGCAGGAACGGGATCCCGGCGACCAGACCGGCCACCGCGCCACCCGTGCTCGCCATCATCGCGAACGGGATCGCCACCGTGGACCCGACCGCCGCGCCGCGCGCCGCCGAACCGAGCGTTTCCGCGGCGATCCGATCCGAGCGGCTGCGCTCGAGCCCGACCGAGTCGAGGAAGGTCGCCAGGTTGGCCTCGGTGTTGGCGGCGGCGTCGTTGATCTGGATCGAGGTGTCGACCGGCACGAAGTCGGGCACCGGGACCAGCTGGTCACCGAAACGGAACTGCCCGGGCGGCGGCAGGATCGGCGGCACCGGCGCGACCGGGGTCGGCGCGTGCAGAGTGCCGACCGGGGACAGGTAGTCGGTCTCCGGGCCGGACCGCGACCACTGCAGCGAGCTGCGGGTGTTCTCCGGCATCTGCTGTCCCACGAAGGGGGTGGCGTTGGGTGCCACCGCGTCGAACTCCGGCGCGGCCGGATGCTCGGGCTGGGTCACCGCCGCCTGCGCGGGATCGGCATTCGCGGTGCCCGTGCCGATCAGGGCCATGACCAGGGGGACCGCTCCGGCCGCGACAACCGAACCCACTCGTTGTCGCTGCGCGCTCGGCGCCCTGTGTTTCCCCGTCGCCATAGATCACCTTTCATCCTGGGGATTGGTCACACATATGACGTCCGGCATTCGGACCGGTGCCGGACCCGGATGGGTCCGAAACACCGGCGACCCGGAATCGTCGTGTGCCGAAAGGTGATCGAAGGGTGGGGAGGCTAGCCGACTTCGCGGCGGCCGGGGCCCTTGCCGCCGATGCCCGCGGTGGGTTCACCGAGGTCGGCGGCCAATTGTTTGGCCTCGGCCCGGTCGGCGTTGACCTCCTCGATCGCCAGCCGCGCGAACACCCACTGCTCGGTGGCGGCCATCTGCCCGCGGTTGCGGCCGAGGAACGAGACGAACCAGCCGATCACGGTGACGATGCGGCTGCGGTAACCGACCAGGTAGTACAGGTGCAGCGCGAGCCAGGCCAGCCAGGCGAGGAAGCCGCTGAACTCGAGCTTGCCGATCTGGCAGACGGCGTCGAAGCGCGAGATCGTCGCCATCGAGCCCTTGTTGAAGTACTTGAACGGCTTGCGATCCGCGGGCGCTTCCCCTTTGAGACTCGCCTTGATGGCCTTGGCCGCGTAGGTGGAGCCCTGGATGGCGCCCTGCGCCTGCCCGGGCACGCCCGGCACCGACATCAGGTCACCGACCACGAAGACGTTCGGATGCCCCTTGACGGTGAGGTCGGGCTCCACGATGACGCGGCCCGCCCGATCCACCTCGGTGCCGTCGGAACGCTCGGCGATCATCTTGCCCAGCGGACTGGCCTGCACCCCGGCCGACCACACCTTGCAGGTGGCCTCGATCCGGCGGGTGCTGCCGTCGGCGTCCTTGACCACCACGCCGTGCGCGTCGACATCGGTGACCATGGCGTTGAGCTGGATCTCCACGCCCATCTTCTCGAGCCGCTTGGCCGCCTTGGCGCCCAGCTTGGGGCCCATCGGGCCGAGTACCGCGCCCGCGCCCTCGAGCAGGATGACGCGCGCGTCGCGGGGGTCGATGGTGCGGAAGGTGCCGTCGAGGGTGCGGTCGGCGAGTTCGGCGATCTGCCCGGCCAACTCCACACCGGTCGGCCCGGCGCCCACCACGATGAAGGTGAGCAGCCGGTCGCGTTCCTCCTGGCTGGTGGCCAGTTCGGCCTGCTCGAACGAGCCGAGGATGCGCGCGCGGAGTTCGAGCGCGTCATCGATGGTCTTCATGCCCGGCGCGTAGGTGGCGAACTGGTCGTTGCCGAAGTACGACTGCTGGGCGCCGGTGGCGACGATCAGGCTGTCGTAGGGGGTGACGGTGTCGCGGTTGAGCAGCCGCGAGGTGACCTGCTTGTTCGCCAGGTCGACGTCGATGACGTCGCCCAGCAGCACCTGCGCGTTCTTCTGCTTGCGCAGCACCAGCCGGGTGGCCGGGGCGATCTCGCCGGTGGACAGGATGCCCGTGGCCACCTGGTAGAGCAGCGGCTGGAACAGATGCGTGGAGGTCTTGGAGATGAGGGTGACGTCCACGTCGGCCCGGCGCAGGTGCCTGGTGCCGAACAGGCCGCCGAACCCGGATCCGATCACCACCACGTGGTGCCGACGATTTCCGACAGACTGAGTGCTCATCGTCCTGCTCCTCGACAGACTGGGGCGGCGTTCACTACGTGCGCAAGATCGACAATACGGGACCGGCCCGATCAGCGACCGGCAAGCAGGAGTTCGGCGACCTTGGTGTCGGTCTCGGCGCCCTCGGTGTACCCGCCCTCGGAGCCGAGCGAGTTCATGATCGCCAGGGTGTAGCGTTCGCCGTCGCCCGCGACGCCCACCGAGTTGACGACCCAGCCGTCGGCCTCGGCCGACCAGCCGTTCTTCAGGCCCGGCCGCATCCGCGAACCGGCGCCCCACACGCCCCAGTGCTGGTTGGAGTCCACCGAGCGCATCCGGTCGAGCAGGTAGGCCAGGTCGTCGGGGTGCATGGTGTCGAGGATGGTGTTCATCAGCCGATCCAGGTCGGCGGCGGTGCACTTCTGGAACGACCAGTCCGGGAACAGCGCCGAGTTGGTGGGCTGGGGGATCAGCGAGACCATGCCGTAGCCGCGGAAGGCGTTGTTGTAGGCCATCCGGTCGAAGCCGATGTACTTGTTCCAGAGGATGTCGGCGGCCTGGTCGTTGGAGGTGGCCAGCATCGATTCCAGGTTGGCGCGGTCCTCGGGGGACAGGCCGATGGCGCCGACGCGGGCGCGGTTGAGCAGGTCGGCGGCGATGGCCAGTTTGATGGTGGAGGCGGTCCACACCTGGTTCTCGGCGTGCTCGTTGGCGTAGACGCCACCGGTCTGCCGGTCGCGCAGCACGTAGCCGACCACGCCGGGGCGTCCGGCGAGGTAGGCGTCGACGCGGGCGATCCGCGCGCTCAGGTCGGCGTCGAAGCCCGCGACCTGGGTCAGCGCGGGTGGCGCGGCCTGGGCGGGGCCGGTCAGGACGGGCACGCCCGGGGTCAGGACGGCCGCGGCGGCGAGGAGACAAGCGGTAGCTGCGACCCGGGAGACGACGCGGGTGGCGGGGGAACGGTCACGCACGAGAGACCACCCTGGCACACCCGGGCCCCGAAAGCACTACCCGCGGCGAAATCCGATGTGTGACAGTCCCGTTGCGCCGCGCGCGGACGGCTCAGTGATGGGCGGCGTGCGGGGTGGCGATGGTGCAGCCGTTGAGCCGGTGGCAGTGTTCGAAGGCCTCCCCGTGCCGGTTCAGTGGCCAGGAATGCAGTACCTGATCGGCCCCGAAGCTGCGGGAGTTGATCAGTTCCCAGCGGTCGCCTGCCCGCCGGACGACGAACCCGGCGCGGGGTACCAAGGGGATTACCTGCGCGATCATGAACCGAACCAGCCTTTCGCCCGCGGCCGAACTGTCCCACCCGAACCGCCACGATCCCACGCCCGTCCGGCGGCGCCGCGCAGGCACGACGGGAACGCCTTGCGGTGTGGCGTATTTCACTGACCCGGTGCGGTGGTGGCCCGGGCCCGCACGATTGCGCGTCGGTCGCTGGGCGTATAAACAACGGATGCCGCTGCACCTCCATCGCGCCGAACGCGCCGACGCGCTGGCCGACGGACTGGGGCAGGTGCTGGCCAGCGCGCCCGCCGATCCGTTCACCCCGGAGGTGGTCGCGGTTCCGGCCAAGGGCGTGGAGCGCTGGCTCGCGCAGCGGCTGTCCGGGGTGCTCGGGGTGACCGGCACCGGCGACGGCATCGCCGCCAACATCGCCTTCCCCGCCCCGGCCGCGCTGGTGGCCGAAGTGCTCGCGGCGGCGAGCGGGGTGGCGCCGGAGGACGATCCGTGGGCAGGCCAGCGGCTGGTGTGGACGCTGCTCGGGGTCCTGGACGAGGTCGTCGAGCAGCCGTGGGCGGCGGTACTGGCCCGTCATCTCGGTCTGCCCGGTGCCGGGTACCGGATCGGCCGTCGCTATGCCACCGCCGCGCACCTGGCCACCCTGTTCGACTCCTATGCCGCGCAACGACCGTCGCTGCTGCTGGACTGGGCCGCCGGTCGTGACACCGACGGCGCGGGCAACCCGGTCCCCGCCGACCTGTCCTGGCAGCCGCGGCTGTGGCGCGCCCTGCGCACCGCTGTCGGCGCGCCGGGCCCCGCCGAACGGCTCACCGATGCCTGCGCGCGGCTGCGCGCCGAACCCGCCGCCGTCGACCTGCCCGCCCGCCTGTCGGTCTTCGGCCTGACCCGCCTGCCCGCCGACCAGCTCGCCGTCCTGACCGCGCTGGCCGAACACCGCGAGGTCCACCTCTGGCTCGCCCATCCCAGCCCGGCCATGTGGTCCGCGCTGTCCGAGCGGCCGGGCCGTCACCAGGGCGGCCCACCCGGTGACACCGGAGCCGACTGTTCCGCGACCCCGCGCGGTGCCGTCGGCGCGGACACCGAAAGAGACCCGGCCGGGTTGTTCGGCGGCGCGACACTCGACGGCACCGCATCGCGGTCGGCCGTGACGCCCAGTGACGAGTCCGGGGGCAGGGCATCGGCCACACTGCCCTGTGCCGTACCCCCGCCGCGCGCATTGGACGAGTCCGCCGCCGCGGTCTCCCACCCGCTGCTGGCGGGGTTGGCCCGTGACGTTCGGGAACTCCAGCAGCGCCTGAACCCGGTGCTCGACAGCGATGTCCACTCGGCGGGCACCGCCCCGGCCCCTGGCCTGCTCGGCGTTGTCCAGACCGCGCTGCGGGAGGACCGGGCACCCGTGACGGGCGCGGTGGCTGACGGCAGTGTCGAGGTGCACGCCTGTCACGGACCGGCCCGGCAGGTGGAGGTGCTGCGGGATCTGCTGCTGGCGGCCTTCGCGGCCGATCCGGCGCTGGAACCGCGGGATGTGCTGATCATGTGCCCGGATGTCGAGGCGTTCGCCCCGCTGGTCCGGGCCGCGTTCGGGCAGCGCGGCACCGGAACGGTGGATGTGCCGAGCGAGGGCGAGCATCCCGCGCACCAGTTGCGGGTGCGGCTGGCCGATCGCGGCCGGGCGGTGACGAACCCGATGCTGGCCGTGGTGCTCGAGCTGCTCGACCTCGCCGACGGACGCGTCACTGTGACGCAGGTGCTCGACCTGGCGGCCAGCGAGACCGTGCGCCGCCGTTGCGGTTTCGACGACGACGATATCGAGCGCCTGCGCGAATGGGCCGCCGAGTCGGGCGCGCGCTGGGGTGTCGGGCAGCGGCAGCGCGAGGCGTTCGGCCTGGCCGACTTCGCCCAGAACACCCTCAACGCGGCGGTGGACCGCATCCTGCTCGGCGTCACCGCCGACGAATCCGGGGACGACTGGCTGGATCTGGCGCTGCCGCTCGACGACGTCGACTCCAACGATGTCGACCTGGCCGGTCGTTTCGCCGAGTTCGTCGACCGGCTCGCGGTGTGCCTGCGCGATCTGCGCGGCCCGCGCCCCGCCACCGAGTGGACCTCGGTGTTGCTGCGCGCGGTCGAGCTGCTCACCGAGGTGCCCGACGCGCACTCCTGGATCCGCGCCGAGGCGCGGCGCGAGATCGTCGCCGCCACCGAACACGCCGGACCGACCCCGCTGCGGCTGGCGGATGTGGCGGTGCTGCTCACCGGGCGGTTGGCGGGCGGTCCCGGCCGCGCCAACTTCCGCACCGGCGAACTGACGGTCTGCACGCTGGTGCCGATGCGGTCGGTGCCGCACCGGGTCGTGGTGCTGCTCGGCCTCGACGACGACGTGTTCCCGCGCCCCGGCACCGTCGACGGGGACGATCTGCTCGCCCGCGGCCCGCTGCTGGGCGAACGCGACGCCCGCAGCGAGGATCGCCAGCTGCTGCTCGACGCGGTGCTGGCCACCGGCGAGAAACTGCTGATCCTGCACACCGGCGCCGACCCGGTCACCGGGGCGCCGCGCCCGCCCGCGGTCCCGGTGGCCGAACTGCTCGACGTGCTCGCCGCCCATGTGGGCCCCGAGGCCATGTCGGCGGTCCACCTGCGGCATCCGCTGCAATCGTTCGACCGCCGCAATTTCGCGCCGGAGCACCCGCGCAGTTTCGACACCGTGGCCCTGGCCGGTGCCCGTGCCGCCGCCCGGCCGCCGCGACCGCGGCCCCCGCTGCTCACCGAGCCGCTGCCGCCGCTCCCACCCGCCGACGTGGCACTCACGGAACTGATCGCCTTCGCCGAGCACCCGGTCCGCGCGTTCCTGTGGCAGCGGCTCGGCCTGCGCGTCCCGGAGGAATCCGAGGACATCGCCGACCAACTGCCGATCGAACTCGACGGCCTGGCCAAATGGGATCTGGGCGAGCGCATGCTCACCGCCCGCCTCACCGGCGCCGACCCGGCCGCCCTGCGCGCCGCCGAATGGCGACGAGGCACCCTGCCGCCCTTCGCCTTCGGCGCGAAGGTGCTCGACGAGGTGGAGGGCACGGTCGACACCCTGGTCCGCACCGCGCTGCCCGACTACGAGGCGCCCCCGCGCGCGGTCGACATCGCCGTCGACCTCGGCCACGGCCGCACCCTGGCGGGCACCGTCCCCGAGGTGCGCGGCGAGACGCTGGTGCGCACTACCTTCTCCCGGCTGGCCCCGAAACATCGGCTGGCGGCCTGGGTCTCGCTGCTGGCCCTGGCCGCCACCGAGGACCGGTCCTGGCGGGCCATCAGCACCGGGCGCGGGCAGTTCCGCAGCAGGCCGGTGTCCCGGTCGGTGATCCTCGCCCCGGAACCGCCCGCCGCGCTGGCGATCCTGCGCGATCTGGTCCGGCTGCGTGACGAGGGCCTGTGCGAACCGCTGCCGGTGGCCCCGGCCGCCACCGCCGCCTACGCCGAACGCCGGGTGCGCGGCGACAGCATCGCCGACGCTCTGCTCGCCGCCGAACACGCCTTCGACGGCGGACCCAACGGTCCCGACAAATTCGGTGACCACACCGACCGCTACCTGCGTTACGTCTGGGGCCGCGCACCCCGCTTCGACCGGTTCGCCGCCGACGCCGCGCGACCGGGCGAACCGGAGAGCACCCACTTCGGCGCGGTGGCCCGCCGCTGGTGGGCGCCGCTGCTGACCGCCGAGACCCTGGGGCAGCCATGACCGGAACCCTGTCCGCCCCCGCCGCGTTCGACGCCACCGGCCCGCTGCCCGAGGGCACCACCGTGCTCGAGGCCAGTGCGGGCACCGGCAAGACCCACGCCATCGTCGGCCTGGCCGTGCGCTACGTCGCCGAGACCGGGATCGCGATCACCGAACTGCTGCTGGTCACCTTCAGCCGCGCCGCCACCCAGGAACTGCGCGAACGCACCAGGGACCGCTTCGTGAGCGTGGCCGCCGCGCTGGCCGACCCGGACAGCGCCCGCGCCCACCCCGACGATCTGGTGCGCGCGCTGGCCGCCACCGATCCCGTGACCCTGTGCCTGCGTCGGCACCGATTGCTCACCGCCCTGGCCGATTTCGACGCGGGCACCATCGCCACCACGCACTCCTTCTGTCAGCGGATGCTCGACGAACTCGGGCTGGCGGGCGAACACGATCCCGGCGCCCGCCTGGTGGAATCGGTCGACGATCTCGTCGCCACCGTCGCCGACGACCTCTACCTGGCCCGCTACGCCCGCGACCGCGCACCGTTCACCCTGCGCGAGGCCCGCACCCTGGCCCTGGCCGCCGTGCACGACCGCCACGCCGAGCTGGCCCCGCGCACCGACGGCGCGGCGGGGGAGCGGGTCGCCTTCGCCACGGCCGCGCGCGCGGAGACCGAACGCCGCAAACGCCGGGCGGGCCTGCGCGATTTCGACGATCTGCTGGTGCTGTTGCACGAGGTCCTCGCCGATCCCGACCACGGCCCCCGCGCCAGGGCCCGTATCCGGCAGCGGTACCGGGTGGCGCTCGTCGACGAGTTCCAGGACACCGACCCGCTGCAATGGGACATCCTGCGGCTGGCCTTCCACGAACACGCCACCCTGGTCCTGGTCGGCGACCCCAAACAGGCCATCTACGCCTTCCGTGGCGCGGAGGTGCTCAGCTACCTCGACGCCGTCGCCCTGGCCCGCCACCGCAGCGAGCTCACCCGCAACTGGCGCAGCGACGCGGGCCTGCTGCGCGCCCTCGACCACCTGTGCGGCGGCGCCGAACTCGGTCACCCGGAGATCAGCGTGTACCCGGTGACCCCGACCCGTCCGGCGACCCGCCTGCACGGCGACCCGGCCGTGATCACCCCGCTGCGCCTGCGCGTGCTGCCGCGCACCGGCGCGGGCCCGCGCAACCGCTCGGGATTCCCGTCGGTCGGCAGACAGCGAGCCAAGGTCGCCGACGATCTGGCCGCCGACCTGGTGGCACTGCTCGAATCCGGCGCCATGATCGAGGCCAAACCCGAACGCGGCGTGGATCATTCGCTCACCGAAGTCGGCGACGGCCGGGTGCGCAGGCCCATCGGCCCCGGTGACATCGCCGTGCTGGTCCGCACCCGCACCCAGATCGACGTGGTGCGCGCCGCGCTGGACCGCGTCGGCGTGGCCTCGGTGCTGGCCGGGGGCACGAGTGTGTTCGCGACCCCGGCCGCCACCGACTGGCTGTGGGTGCTGCGCGCACTGGAACAGCCGCATCGCGGCGACCGGGTCCGGCTCGCCGCGTGCACCCCGATCCTCGGCCTCACCGCCGCCGAGATCGACGCCGGGGGAGCGGATCTCGTGGGCCGGGTGTCCACGCAGCTGCGTGAGGCCGCCCGGCTGTTCGCGCGCGCCGGATTCGCGGCCGTCTTCGACAAACTGGCCACCGACACCGATCTCGCGCCGCGTCTGCTGGGCGTGGTCAACGGCGAGCGCGAACTCACCGACCTGCGCCACCTCGCGCAGCTGCTCGACGAGGTCGCCGTCGCCGAGGGGCTCGGTCTCACCGCGCTCACCCGCTGGCTGGCCGACCGCGTCCGCGATCCGGAGGCGGGCAGTGTCAGCGGACGCAGCCGCAGGCTCGACCGCGATGCCGCCGCCGTCCAGATCGCCACCGTGCACGCCAGCAAGGGACTCGAATTCCCCCTCGTCTACCTGCCGTTCGCGTGGGACAGCGCCAAGAACCCGTACCCGGCGACGCTGCTGTTCCACGACGAGAACGGCACCCGCGTCCTCGACATCGGCGGCAAGGAGGCTCCCGGCTACGGCGAACGTCAATTGCGCTGCGAGGCCGAGGAATCCGGGGAGGAACTGCGGCTGCTCTACGTCGCGCTGACCCGGGCCATGTGTCAGGTCGTAGCCTGGTGGGCACCCGCCGTCACCACCGCCGCCGCGCCGCTGCACCGGATGATCCTCGGCAGGCGGCCCGGGTCGGCGCAGGTGCCGCGTCGCGCCGACATCCCCGCCGACACCGCCGCGATCCAGCGGCTCACCGAGTGGGCGGCCCCGGCGGGTGAGGTCATCTCGGTGACCGCCGTCGACCGGCCCGACGACGTCGCACCCCGTCGGGTCCGCACCGAACCGCCGACCGGGGAACTGGCCGCCGCCACCTTCACCCGCACCCTGGATCAGCAGTGGCGCCGCACCTCCTATTCGGCGCTCACCGCGGGCGCGCACGACCTGGCCGGGGTCGGCGAGAGCGAACCGGAGGACGGACCGGGCCCCGACGACGAACCCACCGACGCGCCCCTGGACACCGTCTCCGACAGCACCGCAGCTCCGTCGCTGATGAACGCGCTGCCCTACGGTGCCGAATTCGGCACCCTGGTGCACGGCGTGCTCGAACTCGTCGACACCTCCGCCCCCGACCTCGCCGCCGAGGTGCGCGCGCGGTGCGCGGCGGCGGTCGAGCACACGATGGCCGAACTCGATGTCGACGTGCTGGCCACCGCGCTGCTGGAAGTTCTGCGCACCCCGGCCGATTTCGGCTCGCTGGCCGCCGTCGCCACCCGGGACCGCCTGTGTGAACTGGAATTCGAGCTCCCGCTCGGCGGCGGTGACACCCCCGGCGCCCGCTCGGCCACCCTGCACGCCGTCGCGGCCCTGCTGCGCGCCCACCTGCCCGCCACCGACGACCTGCACGGCTACGCCGACCACCTCGCCGCCCTGCCCGACACCGCGTTGCGCGGCTATCTCACCGGCAGCATCGACGCCGTCCTGCGCGTCCCCGACGACGCGGGCGAGCACCGCTACCTGATCGTCGACTACAAGACCAACCGCCTGGGCACCGGCGATCTCACCGTCGAGCACTACCGCCGCGAGCACATGCTGGCCGAGATGATCCGCTCCCAGTACCCGCTGCAGGCGCTGCTCTACGCCGTCGCCCTGCACCGCTACCTGCGTTGGCGGCTGCCCGGCTACGACCCCGCCCGGCACCTGGGCGGCGCGCGGTATCTGTTCGTGCGCGGCATGATCGGCGCGGCCACCCCGCCCGGGCACGGCGTCTTCGACTGGTATCCGCCCGCGTCCCTGGTGGTGGCGCTGTCGGAGTTGCTGGCGGGCGGGGAGGGCCGATGACCTCGATCCAGGTGGCGCAGCGCGGGACGGGGCTGCTGCGGGTGTTCAACGAGGCCGGAATCCTGTCGGCGGCGGACGTGCACGTCGCGGTGCGGCTGGGCCGGATGGGCCGCGAGGACAGCGAGGACGTGCTGTTCGCGGCGGCCCTGGCGGTGCGCGCGGTGCGCTCCGGCTCGGTGTGCCTGGAGCTGGCGCGGATGCGGGAGATCGGCGTGGACGCCGACGAGACCCGCGACACCGCGGCGGGTATCGACCTCACCGCACTGCCCTGGCCCGACGAGGACCGGGTCCTGGCGGCCCTGCGCGGAAGTCCCCTGCTCACCGGCGGCGCGACCGGTCCGCTGCGCCCCCTGCGGCTCGTGGAAGCCGACGCCGAGGGCGGCGCGCTGCTCTATCTCGACCGCTACTACCAGCAGGAACAGACCCTGCGACGAGTGCTGGTCGAGCGGGGCGCCGATCATCCGGTGATCGATACCGGGCTGGTCCGCGCGGAACTGGACCGGCTCTTCGCCGACCCGCTCGGCGTGGGGCCGGACCGGCAGCGGCTGGCCGCGGCGCTGGCCGCCACGCACTGGACCACCGTGGTCGCCGGTGGTCCCGGCACCGGCAAGACCCACACCATCGCGCGCATTCTCGCCCTGCTCACCGCGCATCGGCGCGCCACACCCAAGCTGCCCGCGCTGCGCATCGCCCTGGCCGCGCCCACCGGCAAGGCGGCGGCGCGGTTGCAGGAGGCGGTCCGGGAACAGGCCGCCGAACTCGGACTGCCGGAACTCACCGCCTCGACCCTGCATCGGCTGCTCGGTTGGCAGCGCGGCCGCACGACGAGATTCCGTCACCACGAACACAATCGGCTGCCCTACGACGTGGTGGTGGTCGACGAGACCTCCATGGTGTCGCTGACCATGATGAGTCACCTGTTCTCCGCGCTGCGCCCGGACACCCGCCTGGTCCTGGTCGGCGACCCCGACCAACTCGCCTCCGTCGACGCGGGCGCCGTCCTGGCCGACCTGGTCGCCGGGCCGGTGAGCAGTACGCCCAACCCGGCGCTGAGCGAACTGCTCGGCCCCGGGGTGACCGGCTCCGGTGACGGCGCGTCCGGTGCCTCGCCGGACGTCGACGCGACCGGGTCGTCGGGTGATCCGGAATCGCTCACCGCGCTGGAGCAGCGCCGCTTGCGGGGCGGGATCGTGCGCCTGACCAGGGGGCGGCGGTTCGGTGGGTCCATCGCCGAGCTGGCGGTGGCGGTGCGCGCGGGCGACGCCGACGCGGCGCTGGCCATTCTGCGCGCGGGCGGCGCGGACGTGTCGTTCTGCGCGCCCGACGACACCGCGGCGGTGCGCGCCGACGTCACCGGGGCGGCCCTGGCCGTCACGGCGGCGGCGGAAGCGGGCGACGCGGTGGGCGCGCTCACCGCGCTGGAATCGCACCGGCTGCTCTGCGCGCACCGGCAGGGCCCGTTCGGCGTGGAACGCTGGGACCGCCTGGCCGCCGATTGGGCCGCCGCCGGAGGCGCGGGACCCGAAGGGGCACAGGCGGTCTGGTATCCGGGTCAGCCGCTGCTGGTCACCGCCAACGATCACGAGGCCCGCATCTACAACGGCGACACCGGCGTGATCATCCGGCGGCCCGACGGCTCGCTGCGGGCGGCCCTGCAACGCGGTAGCGAACCGTATCTGGTGCACCCCACCCAGTTCCCGGCGGTGGTCACGGTGTTCGCCATGACCATCCACCGCAGCCAGGGCAGCCAGTACGACACCGTCTCGGTCGTGCTGCCCGAACCCGAATCCACGCTGCTCACCAGGGAACTGCTCTACACCGCCATCACCCGTGCCCGCGGCCACGTGCGGGTGATCGGCACCGAGGACTCCATCCGCGCCGCGATCGGGCGGCGGGTGCTCCGGGCCAGCGGACTGTCCCGGAGCACCGGCTGATCACCGCGCCGCACCGCGCGAGAGATTCCACGCCCACCACGGATCGTCGTCGAGATCGGCGAGGATCCTTGGCTCGATCTCAGCGCGCAGCGGCGCGGGCAGATCACGCAGCGCGGGCAGCACATCCGGCGACAGCTGACGCAGATAGACCGTGTCGAGCCGTTCCCCGTCCTGCCAGCGGGCGATATTGCGTTCGGCGACAAAGCGTTCCGGGTTCAGCAGCGCCAGCGCGATGAGCGTGCCCAGCGCGGTGCCGATCGCCGCGCGCGAGACCCAACTCCAGCGCAGCCGCGCGATCGCCACCAGCACGAGCACATAGACCAGACCCACCCACAGCTCGCACAGCTGCACCAGCAGCCGCAGCACGGTGAACCCGTAGGCCTGCTGATAGGTCCACATCCGGCCCAGCGCCGAACCGACGATGACCAGGGTCAGCACGCTGAGCGCGCTCAGCAGTACCCGCAGCCACCGCCGGTCGGCCGCGGACTCCTGCGCCGACCAGTGCAGCACCGCGAAGATCACGCCCAGCGTCAGGACGCTCACCGCCGACAACTGCCAGAACCCGCTGCGCGCGTACTGGGCGTAGGTCAGCCCCGCGGTCCGCTGCACGTAGTCGTCGCCACCGAACAGCGCGACGAACTGCGCGCCGACGAACGCGGCGAACAACACCACCAGCGCACCCACCGGCAGCACCCATTCCGCGCGCGACCACAACCGGCGCGGCCGGGCCGCCGCCGTCGCCGCCACGGGCGGACCCGCCAGCAGATACAGCGCGCCCAGCGCCCCCGCGCCGACCGCCGCGAACAGCAGGACCCACTCCCACGCCGACGCGCCGTCGATCCGGGGCACCAGCCCGCTCAGCAACCCCGCGAAGGTCGCGTCGGCGCCACCGAGCAGCGGCACGAACACCACCAGCAGCGCCACCGTCGCCGCCACCGAGACCCCGTAGCGCCGCCAGTTCGCGCTGGCGGGCCGCGGCGCTGATGTCACCCCCGAGAACGCCCACGGCACCGCCCCGAACACCGACAACGGCACCGCGATCATGTCGTGCACCACCCCGCGCGCACTGCGCCGCCCGACCACGGCCAGCGACCCCGCCACCACCGCGCCCAACACACACAACACGAACAACCACCCGGCCGCCCGCACAGCCCCGACCCCCAACAACGCCAACGCCGCCGCGGCCCACCAGCTCCGATCACGCCACCCTGGCCGCGGCTGCGGGTTCTGCTGCGGCCCCACGGTTCCAGGGAGTACCGGTGGTGCCGCGACACGCGGGGTGATCACACGCCCGGTGACGGCCGGGTCACTGCCATTGCCCGGGACCGGATTCGTCCCGGTGGTCTCGACCTCAGCCTTCGTCGGAACGGGAGTGTCAGCGGAGACCGAAGCCGGGATGGCGCCGCCGGAAGCGGCCGCCTTCGGTGTGCCGGGCGCCTGCACGGCTGGTCCGTCGGTCACGTTCGCCGCGGGTTCGTTCGCCGCCTGTGCCGCCGGAGTGTCAGTCGCCGCTGCTGCCAGTGCGGTGGTCGCCTCAGCGACCGATGACCCTGCTACGTCGGTCGCGGGTGCGCCGGTCACGACTGCCGCTGGCGCGCCGGACGCCTCTGCCGCTGATGTATCGGCTGCCTCCGCGGCTGGTGTGCCGGTTACGTCTGCGGCTGGGGCGTCGCTCACGACTGCGGCTGGTGCGCCGGGCGTCTCTGCCGCTAGTGGGCCGGTAGCCTCGGCGGGCTCGGACGCCCGGCGAGCTTCCTTTATCGCGAGGGTGGTCGCGGCGGCTTGGCCTTCACCGGATGCCACCGTCGAGTTCGGTTGTGCGCCAGGGGTCTTCGCGGCGGAAACTTCGGCGGCCGCACCTGCGCTGTCAGAGTTCACCTGCGGTGCCGCAGTTTTCGGTGACTCTGCCGGATGCGAGGCGGGTGCCGTCGCCACTGATTGCCCACCGTCGACAGCGACGCGGCTCCTGGCTCGGTAGTCGACCGCGCACAGCGCGCCGGTGACGGCGGTACCGGTGAGGAGCCAGCCGATGCCGGGGCGGTCGATCGGGAGGACGGAGGCACCGACGATCCCCGCGAAGGCCGCGGCGGGGAGGACACCCGCCGGACGCGCCACGCGATGCCAGCGCCGAGGAACGCGCGGGATCGGCATCGGCGGCGGTGGAGGTGGCATCGGCGACATGGTCGTACCGGACCGCCCTTGGGCCGCACGCAATTGGGCGACACCGCTGCTGCGCACGGCCGCCGCCTCGGACCAGTCGGTCGCGGCCGACGACGGCGAGTCGAGCACCGCGGTGGCTTGGCCCGCCGAGTCGGCGGCGGCGGTCGGGTCGCCCGGCGGAGTCGATGACGCCGGGGTCGGCGATGGTCGGTCGGTCTGGTCGGGTGTGGGTTTTTCGGTCATGGTCCCCTCCGGTGGATGTGCTGGATCGGCCCTGGACCGGGTGGTCAGGGAGCGCGATCGGGAAATGGGTCAGGTGGTGGGTAGGACGACGCGGATGCGGGAGCCGGGGTCGGCGACGGCGATGGTGCCGCCGTGCAGGTCGACCACCCAGCGGGCGATGGCCAGGCCGAGGCCGGTGCCGCCGCCGTCGGTGCGGCCGCCACGGGTGAAACGGTCGAAGACGGTGGCGCGGTCGGATTCCGGGATGCCGGGGCCGTCGTCCTGGATCTCGAGCACGGTCGCGCCGGGCCGCGTGGACGCCGTCACGCGCACCTCGCCACCGGCCGGACCGTGCCGGGCCGCGTTGTCGAGCAGATTGAACAGCACCTGGTGCAGCCGGGCGCGGTCGGCGTGCACGGTGGCATACTCGGGCTGGATGGAGGTGGTGAAACGCACCCCGCGTCCCAGCGCCGCCGTCATCACCTCGGCCTCGGCGATCACCTCGGCCAGCAGCGGTGCCAGCGGCAGGATCTCGCGATCGAGGGTGAAGGCGCCCGCCTCGATACTGGACAGGTCGAGCAACTCGGAGACCAGCAGCCCGAGCCGCTCGGTCTGGGCCAGCGCGGTCCGCAGCGTCGCCGGATCGGGTTCGCTCACCCCGTCGACGAGGTTCTCCAGCACGGCGTGCAGCGCCGTGACCGGCGTGCGCAGTTCGTGGGACACATTGGCGATGAGGTCGCGGCGCTGCCGGTCGGCCGCGGCCAGATCGGCGGCCATCTGGTTGAACGCCGTGGCCAGCTGACCCACCTCGTCGCGCGAGGTCGCGCGCACTCGGAAGCTGTAGTCGCCGTGGGCCATCCGTCGCGCGGCCGCGGTCATCTCGCGCAGTGGACGGGTGATGCCGTGGGCCAGGAACTGGGAGGTGACCAGCGCGATGGCCATGGCGGTGAGCGTGGTGAAGGTGGGCAGCCAGCGGATCCGGTACCAGAAGTAGGCGAACGCCACCGCGCCCGAACACACCATCAGGATCGCGAGTTTCAACTTGATCGAGCGCAACCGGTCCAGCGGCCGGGGCAGCCGGTCGGCGACCCGGTCCAGCAGCGCGGTCATCGCGCGTCCAACGCGTAGCCGACACCGTGCACGGTGCGGATGAGATCGGCGCCGAGCTTGCGACGCAACGCCTTCACATGACTGTCGACCGCGCGGGTGCCCGCCGCGTCGGACCAGTCCCAGATGTCCTCAAGCAGCCGTTCGCGCGCCAGGACGGCCCGTGGCCGCTGCGCCAGCCGGGCCAGCAGATCGAATTCCAGCGGCGTGAGCCGGGCCTCGGTCTCGCCCCGCCAGACCCGGCGCTGATCGAGGTCGATGCGCAGATCGCCGACGACGATGCTGGTGTCGTCGCGCTCGGCGGCCCGGTCCACCCGGCGCAGCAGCGCGTGCACCCGGGCGGCCAGCACCCGCATGGAGAACGGTTTGGTCAGATAGTCGTCGGCGCCGACGCCCAGGCCGACGAGCTGATCGGTCTCGTCGGTGCGCGCGGTGAGCATGAGCACGGGCACCGGCCGCTCGGCCTGGATCCGGCGGCACACCTCGAGCCCGTCGAAGCCGGGCAGCATCACATCCAGCACCACGAGATCGGGTTCCCCCGCGGCGGCCGCGGCCACCGCACCCGGTCCGTCGTGCGCGAGATCCACGGCGAAACCCTCGGCGCGTAAGCGCGCCGCCACCGATTCGGCGATCGTCACCTCGTCGTCCACGACCAGGATGCGGCGCGCCGCCTGCCCTGTCGTGCCCCCACTGAGTTCCATGGCTGAGACCCTAGCGAGCGGCTGTGGAGAGCTGCGTGGTCAGTTGTGGAGATTCTGTGTGGACCCGGGCTCAGAGATTCGGGAACAGTCCGGGCAGTTCCATCGCGTAGGCGAGGTCGTCGCGGGTGCCCAGGGTGACCAGCAGCAGCCGGATCATGGTGACCCTGGCCTCGGAGGCCAGCGCGGGATCGGGATCGCTGCCGGGCTCGGTGCCCACGGTGAGCCGGTAGACGATGTACTCGCACACGTGCAGGGCGGCGTCGAGGTCCAGGGGGCTGGGCGCGGGACGGCCGAGATCGCTGAAGGTCTTGCGCACCAGATCGCGGATGTCGTCGAGGGCGCGCTCGCGATAGGCCGACACCGGCGAGCCCGGATCGTGCAGCTCGGCGAACAGCGGGCGCAGCATCGGCCCGTGCCCGCGCGCCCAGTCGACGTAGGCGTCGATCAGCCGGATACCCAGCTGGACCGGCTCGTCGGTCCCGGTCAGGGCCGCCCTGATGCCGCCGACCAGGCCGTCGTTGGAGACGTCGAGCACCGCGCGCAGCGGCTCGGAGGCATTGCCGAAGTACCGGTAGAAGGTCGGCCGGGCCAGACCCGCCTGCTCGATGATCTGGGCGACGCTCAGCCCGCGCGAGCCGTTGCGGGTGAACACCGCCGCCGTCGCCTCGATGATCCTGGCGCGGACCTCCTCGGCCTGCTCCTCGGTCTGCGGCGGCCGTCCACGACGCACCGTGCTCGGATCTGCGGTCATCGCACCTCCCTCACAGCTGTCGGACCTCGACGGAAAGCTTGACACGGGACCGGGCCCGACTATTAATCTAACACTAGTGTTCAGCAAATAGCCGAACGAGCGCGACCGCTCCGCGCACCCCATCTGATGAGGAGAAGGGCCGACAATGACGACAGCCCCCGAGCTGACCGCCGAACCCACCGCCTTGCCGACCACGCTGGTCAAGCCCCTGTTCGATCGCGGTGTGGCCGGTGGCGCGCCCTCGGTGGCGGTCTTCGCCCCGGCCACCGGACACAAGATCGGCGACCTGCCGCAGTCCTCGGTCGCCGACATCGAGCGCGCCTTCGCCGTGGCCCGGCACGCGCAGCGCGACTGGGCCAAGGTGCCGGTCAAGGAGCGCGTGGAGATCGTGCGCCGCTTCCACGACATCGTGCTGGCCGAGCAGGACACCATCCTCGACATCGTGCAGACCGAGACCGGCAAGTCCCGGCCGCACGCCTTCGACGAGATCGCCGACGTCGCGCTGAACTCGCGCTACTACGCCGCCGTCGCCCCGAAACTGCTCGCCGGGCGCAAGCCGCGCGGTGTGCTGCCGGTGCTCACCTCGGTCGAGGTGCACAACCGGCCCAAGGGTGTCGTCGCGGTCATCTCGCCGTGGAACTACCCGTTGGCGCTGTCGGCCTCCGACGCCCTGCCCGCCCTCATCGCGGGCAACGCGGTCATCGCCCGCCCGGACAACCAGACCGCGCTCTCGGCGCTGTGGGCCATCGACGCCGCCGAGCGCGCCGGACTCCCGCGGGGCGTGTGGCAGGCGGTGCTGGGTCGCGGTCGCGAGATCGGCGGCGAGGTGATCGCCCGCGCCGACTACGTCGACTACACCGGTTCCTCGGCCACCGGCCGCACCATCGCCCAGCAGGCCGGTGAGCGCCTGATCGGCTACTCGCTCGAGCTCGGCGGCAAGAACCCGCTGCTGGTGCTCGCCGACGCCGACGTGTCCAAGGCGGCCAAGCTGGCCGTGCGGGCCTGCTACTCCTCGGCCGGTCAGCTGTGCGAGTCGATGGAACGCATCTACGTCGACGCCTCGGTCTACGACCAGTTCGTCGCCGAGTTCGTCGGCAATGTCAAGAACATGTCGCTGGGTGGCGAACTCGACTACAGCCGCGACATGGGCTCGCTGACCTTCCAGCGCCAGCTCGACACCGTCTCCGCGCACGTCGAGGACGCCGTCGCCAAGGGCGCCAAGGTGCTCGCCGGTGGCCGCGCCCGCCCGGACCTGGGCCCGTACTTCTACGAGCCCACCGTGCTGGCCGACGTGCAGCCGGGCATGACCGTCTACCGCGAGGAGACCTTCGGCCCGGTCGTGTCGGTGTACAAGGTCGACTCCGACGAGGCCGCCGTCGAGGCCGCCAACGACACCGCCTACGGCCTCAACGCCAGCGTGTGGAGCAAGGACGTCGAGCGCGGCAAGCGCGTCGCCGCCCAGATCAACGCGGGCTCGGTCAATGTCAACGAGGGCTTCTCCGCCGCCTGGGGCAGCGTGGACGCGCCCTCGGGTGGCTTGGGCATCTCGGGCCAGGGCCGTCGCCACGGTCCCGAGGGGCTGCTGAAGTACATCGACACCCAGACCGTCGCGGTGCAGCGCGTGCTGCCGATCGCGCCGCTGCCCGGCATGTCCGAGCAGCTGTGGGCCAAGACGATGACGCTGGTCTTCGGCGTCATGAAGACGCTGCGCCAGAAGTAGCAGCGAGAAACGAGCAGGGGATAGGTAGCCAGATGAAGTTGGAAACGGTCGCGGGCAAGCGCGTGCTGGTCACCGGCGCCGCCATGGGCCTGGGCAAGCTGTTCGCCGAGCACGCGGTGCGCGAGGGCGCCGACGCGGTGGTGCTGTGGGACGTCAACGAGATCGCCCTGCGCGAGACCGCCGCCCAGCTCACCGCCCTGGGCGGCAAGGTGCACCCGTACGTGGTCGACGTGTCCTCGCAGGACTCCATCCGCGAGAACGCCGAATCGGTGCGCAAGGAGGTCGGCGGCATCGACATCCTGGTGAACAACGCCGGAATCGTGCGCGGCAACACCTACTTCTGGGAAACCGAGAACCGCGCCGACATCGACAAGACCATGGCGATCAACTCGCTGGCGCCGATGTACATCGCGCTGGAGTTCCTGCCCGGCATGGTCGCCGGTGCCGGGGAGGCGCGCATCCTCAACATCGCGTCCTCGGCCGGTCTGGTGGCCAACCCGCGCATGGCGGTCTACGCGGCCTCGAAGTGGGCGGCGCTGGGCTGGTCGGACTCGGTGCGCCTGGAGCTCGAGCAGGCGGGCCACGAGCACGTCAAGGTGACCACGGTCTGTCCGACCTACATCAACACCGGCATGTTCGACGGCGCCAAGGGCTTCCTGTTCACGCCGATCCTCGAGCAGCAGGAGGTCGTGGAGACCTCCTGGACCGAGATGAAGAAGGGCGGCGCCCTGGTGGTGCTGCCGTGGACCTCGCGGATGAACCGCGCGATCTCGGGTCTGCTGCCGCTGAAGGTGCGCGACTTCTACCTCAACGCGGTGGGCGTCTACCACTCGATGGACCAGTTCACCGGCCGCAAGTAGGCATTCGGTGCCGCTGCCCCCGTCGACGCAGGTCGGCGGGGGCAGCGCTGGTTCCGGCACAGTGTGACAGCGTGCATCGACTGCCATCACGCCCGATTCCGGCCAGGTACGGGGTATCCCAGCCATGCACGGCGCGATCGGGCACCGTGGGCGGGCGGTGGGGCACGGTAGCGCGATCGGCGGCACCGTGGCGCGAATCAGCGCGGGCGCGTGCCGATCGCGACCGTCGCGTAGTACTCCTCGGACTGCTCGATCCGCGGCACCAACCCGTGCGCGACCAGCGCGGCGTCGGCGGCGTCGATCTGCTCGTTCCCGATCTCGATCAGGACCGACCCGCCCGGTCCCAGCCAGCGGGCGGCTCCGGCGACCACCCGGCGGAACACGTCGAGCCCGTCGGCCCCGCCGTCCAGCGCCACCAGCGGCTCGTGCTCGCGCGCCTCGGGCGGCAGGTCCGCGACCCGGGAACTGGGCACGTACGGGGTGTTCGCGAGGAGGAGATCGATCCGCCCGCACAGGTCGGCGGGCAGCGCGTCGAACAGGTCGCCGGTGAACACCGGGGCGCTCACCGGCGCGAGATTCGCGCGGGCGCACTCGACGGCGACCGGATCGATATCGGCGGCGACGAGCTCCACGATGTGGCCGCGCGCGGCCAGTTCACCGGTGGCGCTGAGCCCGAGCGCACCGCAGCCGCAGCACAGGTCGACAACACAGACCTGCTCGCTTCCGTCCGCCACTCCCGCCACCGCCCGCTCCACCAGGAACGCCGTGCGCTGGCGCGGCACGAACACCCCCGGCCGCACCCCCACCCGCAGTCCACGGAACTCGACCCAGCCCAGCAGATACTCCAGCGGCGTCCCGGCGACCCGCTGCGCGACGAGTTCACTCAGCCGCGCGGTGTCCCCGTCGGCGGCCTCGATCAGCAAGGCGGCCTCGTCCTCGGCGAACACACAGCCCGCGGTGCGCAGCGCCGAGATCACCTGCCCGGCCGTGGAATCACTCATGCGGAGATTCTCCCGTGCCGGGCAAGCGATTTACCGGCGGCTCAGCGCGAGCTGTCGAGTTCGAAGGTGCGGGTGGCGTCGAGGTAGATCCCGCGCTGGGCATTGCGCGCGGGCGGCGGCAGCTGTGAGACCAACTGCTCGAGGGAGGTCATCGCGCCCACCACGTTCGTGCCCGCCACGATGAAATCGGCGACCGCGCGGCGGATGTGGTTGGGCGAGGTGACCACCACGGCGCTGGTCGCGCCCAGATCGCGCAGCAGCCGGGTGCTGAACAGCGCGTTCTGCACCGTCGACCCGGCCCGGTCCTCCACGTGGATGCGATCGGCGGGCAGGCCGCGCCCGATCAGCCAGCGCCGCATGGCCTCGGCCTCGGAGATCCCGTTCTGCGGATTGCCGCCGGTGACCACGACCGGCGAGAACGGCGCGGCGATCGCCTGGATCCACGCGGCGGTGAGCCGGTTCTCCAGTTCGGGGCGCAGCGCGCCGTCGGGCAGCAGGCCGTAGCCGAGCACCACGATGCCGGTCTGCGGGCCGACCAGCGCGGGCAGCGGATTGGGCAGGGTGGAGACCGCGGCGGTGACCGCGCGCAGCACCCGGTCGGTGCCCGCGGCCATGGCCGCGTCGACGGCGCCGAGGCGGCCCAGCGCCTCGCCCACCGCGGCCGGATCGCCCGCGTAGTGCGACCAGATGGCCTGCAGCGCCAGCGCTTCGGCGTCGTGCGGGTCGGCGGCGATCAGGGCGCGCAGGTCGGCGCGGCCCGCGGCGTCGTCACCGTCGAGGAAGTGCTGCTGGGCCGAGTTGTAGAGCGCGGTCGCCTCGCCCTCGGCGGTGGCCGGGCCGACCCCGGTGGTCGTGAGCGCGGCCACCACGGCGGCGGCCGCGGCGACGTGCTTCCAATGCCTGGAGATCTTCACAACAGTCGACACCCTTCCCGCGAACGGATCGGTACGTGCTGGCGGAGCTGACGGCAGAGCTGCCGACACACTACGGGCGGTCCCGCATGCGGCCGGGGAGGCTCGGCCGTGCCGCGCGTCGCGGCCCGGCGGTCCGGTGCCCGGCCGGTGGCGGATAAGCTGGGCAACCGTGGATACCGCTTCGCTGACCGGCAAGGAACTCGCCGCCGCCATCAACGCCGACACGAAGGAGCGCGCCGCCGCGCTCACGACCGCGGGCACCGCCCCGACGTTGGCGCTGATCGTCGCCAACGACGACCCGGCCAGCGCCTGGTACGTGAACTCGCTGCGCAAGGCCGCCGAACGCCTCGGCATCGCCTGCGAGCGCATCGATCTCGGCGCCGACGCGAGCGCCGAGCGCATTCGCGCCGAGCTCACCGCGCGCAGCGCCGACCCGGCCACCGACGCGATCATGCTGCAGACCCCGCTGCCCGCCGGTGTCGCCCTCGACGACGTGAGTTCGGCCATCGCGGCGAGCAAGGACGTCGACGGCGTCAGCCCGCTGTCGCTGGGCCTGCTGGCCTCCGGCCTGGACGGCTTCGTGCCCGCCACCTCCGAGGCCGTGGTGGAACTGCTGAAGCATCACGGCATCGCGTTGCGGGGCAGGCCGGTCACCGTGGTCGGGCGTTCCAACATCGTCGGCAAGCCGCTCGCGCAGCTGCTGCTGGCCGAGCACGCGACGGTCACCGTGGCGCATTCGCGCACCGCGGATCTGGCCGCCGTCACCGCGCCCGCCGAGATCGTGGTCGCCGCCGCGGGCCGGATCGGACTGGTCACCGGCGCGCACATCGCCGAGGGCGCCGTGGTGATCGACGTGGGCACCAACGAGTCCGCCGACGGCGGCATCGTGGGCGACGTGGACGCCGCCTCGGTGCTCGGCAAGGCCGCCGCGCTGAGCCCTGTCCCCGGCGGAGTCGGCCCGGTGACCACCGCGCTGCTCATGCGCCACGTGGTCGTCGCGGCCGAGAAGGCCCGCGCCTGACCGGCTCCCGCCACCTCGACCGGGTCTAGCGGACCGGCCCGATCGAGGTGATCAGCGTCTTGCCGCCGATCTCGGTGGTCCCCACCAGCTGCGGGTTGTAGCGGATCGGGACCTCGTCGGGGCGGTACTCGGTGATCGTCACGAAGTAGCGGCCGTCGGTGCCCGCGGGCGAGATCGTCAGGCAGTGCGTCGTGCCGACCGGAATGGTGTCGATGCCCGCCTGGATCTCGGCGCCCGAGGGCAGCGCGGCGTTGGTGGCAACCAGGGTTCGCGCCTGGTCGCCGGAACGCGCCACATAGTAGGCGTGCTGGAAGGCGAGGATGGCGGCGATCCCGTCCTCGGTGCCGCCGGGCCCGTTGCCCTGCACCTCGCTCCCGATCTGCTGGGGCGGGCAGGCGCCCACGGCCGGTGCGGGCACGGTGTCGATGGGAGTGCTCGACGCGGTGGATTCCGGTGCGGGACCGCTGAACTGGAACCAGCCGCCGCCGATCAGCACCGCACCGGCGATCGAGGCGGCCAGCGGCGCGGCCCAGCGGGGCGCCCGGCGGCGGCGCGAGCGGTCGATCATCCGGGCGAAGACCTCGTCGTCGCCGTGGTAATCGGGTGCGGGACAGGCGGTTTCGGGCTCGTCGTCGCGCGGCTCCCACGGCGCGCGCGTGGGCAGCGGCTCGGGGGCGGGAACCGGCTCGGGGGCGCGGGTCTCGGGGGTGATGATCGGCAGTTCGTCGGTGTCGGGGCCGTTGTCGGGCTCCTCGATGGCGAACGCGGTGTCGGCGAGCGCGTGGCGCGCGACGGGATCGAAGCGCCCACCGACCACCGGGAGTCGATCGGTGGGGAAGCTGTCCTCGGTGAGCACGGCCGAGACCGGGATTACCGGGATTCCGGCGGGCGTGGTCGGCCCACCTTCTACCCGGTGCCGGGGCCGCCGCGCCCCGATCGGTCTGTGTGCATCCGGTCGATCCATCGCCCCACCTTCATCAGGCTGTCGCCGTCAGGTCTGTCTCGCAACGATTTCGTTACGAGGCACGATACTGCGCTGACGGTGGGATCGCCGAATGCCACGAGCTATTCGCTCACCAGTGGATGTAGACCTGATCGCCGATGCCGACGTTCTCGTAGTACCAGGCGGCGTCGTCGGGGGCGAGATTGATGCAGCCGTGGCTCACATTGGCGTTGCCCTGCGAGTCCACCGACCACGGTGCCGAGTGCACGAACACCCCGCCCCAGGTGAGCCGCACGGCCCACTCGCCGTCGATGATGTAGCCCTCGGGCGAGTCCAGCGGGATGCCGATGGTGCGCGAGTCGAACACCAGCGAGCGGAACTTCTCCAGCACGGGGAAGGTGCCGGTGGGGGTCTCGAAGCCGGGCTTGCCCATCGAGGCGGGCATGGTCCGCACCACCTGGCCGCCGATGCTCACGGTGAAGGTGTGCGCCGACATGTTCGCCTCGGCGTACACGCCACCGTTGGTCTGGAATTCGGTGCGCTGGGTGCCGAATCCGACCGAGATCGGCGAACTCGCGGGCAGCGTGCCCGCCGATGTCCACCGCAGGTGGGTGTCGTCGAGCCAGGCGAAGGTGCCCGGCAGTGCCTCGCCCGCGCGGACCGAGGCGGCGCGTTCGGCGCCCGCGCGATCGGTGACCGGGGCGGCGAAGGTGAATGTCACGGGCGCGGCGATGCCGACGACCTGCCCGCTGGCGGGGGATATCCCGGTGAGCCGGGCCTCCGGTGTGTCGGCGACGACGGCCGCGGACGCGGCTCCGGACCAGCACACGGCCAGGACCGCCGCCAGGATCGGGACGAACAGGAAACGAAGTGCGCTCCTCATAAACGCCACCCCTTCACTCACTCGTAGGCGGACACCAAGTCTAGGCCGCCATGATCAACTCGACCTATCGAAGTGATAACGGCCGACCGGGCCGCCGGAGTGTCGTCTTGTGTCCGCGCTGGTGAGGCACTCGAAAAATCGTTCCCGGTTCGAGACCGTGCTCAGCGAGCGGTGCCCGCCGGGGGCAGCGGCGCCGGTTCGACCGCCCGCGCGGCGTCGAATTCGGCTCTGGCGGCGGCGATCTCGTCGTGGTGGCGGACCACCCAGGCGCCCATCGCCGCGCTGATCCCGCCCAGATCCGCGCCCAGCGCGGTGATCGAGTACTCGACCCGGGGCGGCACGGTGGGATACACCGCGCGCCGCACCAGGCCGTCGCGTTCGAGGTCGCGCAGGGTCTTGGTGAGCATCTTCTGGGTGATGCCGTCCAGGCGCCTGCGCAACTCGTTGAACCGCACCGGGCCCTCGGCCGCGCGCAGGGTGCCCAGCACCAGCAGCACCCACTTGTCGGCGAGGACGCCGAGCAGCTGCCGGGCCGGGCAGTCGCGCAGGAAGGCGTCGACGGAACTCGCCCGCTGGGTGGTATCCATGAGGTACCACACTATCCGAAAGGTGCCTACTTCCGGAAAGAGAGCACGAGACGCAGACTCGATCGCATGTGGCAGATGACGCAGACGGTGTTCGGTGGTCCCGAGGTGTTCGAGAAGGTGGAGGTGCCGCGGCCGGAGCCGGAACCGGGGGAGGTGCTGGTGCGGGTGACGGCCACCAGCGTCAACGCGGCGGATCGCAAGGTGCGCACGGGGAGCAACGACAAGCTCGGCGCGCCGCCGCTGGTGCTCGGACTCGATGTGTCCGGAGTCGTCGTCGAACGCGGCGCGGACGCTGGTCGGTTCGCGGTCGGGGCGACAGTGTTCGGCATGGTCTTCGGCGGTGCCAATGCCGAATACGTGGTGGCCCACCAGGATCGGCTGGCCGCGGTGCCCGCCGGGCTCGACCCGGTGACGGCGGCGGCGCTGCCGGTGGCCGGGCTGACCGCCCGGCAGGCGCTGGCCACGGTCCGGCCGGGCGAGCGGGTGCTGGTGCACGCCGCCGCCGGGGGTGTGGGGCATCTGGGCGTGCAGATCGCGGTGCGTCGGGGCGCGCGGGTCGTCGGGACCGCGCGCCCCGAACAGCACGGGTACCTGCGGGGACTCGGCGTCGAGGACGTGATCGATTACCGCGCCGTGGATTTCACGACGGCGGTGGGTGAGGTCGACCTGGTGCTCGAGACCATCGGCGACGAGCACACCGCGCGATCGCTGCGCGTCCTCGGCCCTGGCGGTCGGGTGGTCGCGCTGGAAGGCCCCGAGACGCACCGGGATTCGCGGGTCGAGCGGTTCTACGTCCAGCCCTCGACCGCGGCGCTGGAGGCGCTGGCGGCCGAGGTCGTCCGGGGTGAGCTGACCGTCCACCTGGCCGAGGTCCTGCCGATCACCGAGCTCGCCGCGGCCCATCGGCGCGGCGACCTCGGTGGCGTGCGCGGCAAGATCGTGCTCACCGCGCGGTGAATCAGCCGCGTACGGCGCGCAGCACGTCACCGTGCAGGGCGTCGGCGCGCGCGGCGATGGTGTCCACGCGCAGCAGAGCGGCGGCGAAGGGGTCGCCCAGGTCGGCGGGCAGCGAGGCCACATTGATCTCGATGTTGAGCTGCGAACTGAGCGCGGCCGAGCGGGCGGCGTCGGCGGCGGCGCCGATGTCGGTGACCACGTTCGGGTTGCCGATCGGGAGCAGTTCGGCGGCCAGCGACAGGATCTCGTCGGCCTCGTCCACCACCGCGGCGGGCACCCGCGCGGCCTCCACGAGGGCGGCGTTGATCGCGGCGGTGCGCGCGGCGCGTTCGGCCTCGGAGTCCTTGGGCAGCTTGTAGGCGGCGCCGACCGCGGTGAAGGCGGCGGCGTCGGCGTCGGCCAGGGCCAGCGCGCGGGCGCGCGCGGCGTCGGCGGCCTCGATGACGCGTTCCACCACCGGCTGGTGCTCGGCGTCCTTGGCGCGGGTGGTGTAGCGCGCCACCATCGCCACCAGCGCCGCGGCCTGGGCGGCGTGCAGCGCGGCCACCGCGCCACCGCCGGGCGCGGGCACCTTCGCGGCCAGGTCCGACAGATACTGCTCGAGGGTCACCGCACCGAAGGAGGGGGCGATCTGCTGCGGCGAGACGGTGGGCTGCGACACGACGGGGTGGCCTTTCGATGCGGCGAGAACTGCGACGGTGATCGTGGTCAACGCTACCGGGTGCCCACCCGGGAACACCGCCCGACCAGCACCCACACCGACAGACCGACCGGTCGGGGTCCGTCGGGTGCCCGGGGCTATGTTGGGTGTCATGCGCATCGGATTGAGCATCAACTACTCGGGCGGTTTCAAGGAGGTGGCGGCCGAGGTCGCCGACCTGGAACGCGCCGGTCTCGACATCGTCTTCGTGCCCGAGGCGTACTCGTTCGACGCGGTGAGCGCCCTGGGCTACCTGGCCGCCCGCACCGAACGCGTGCAGCTGGCCTCGGGCATCCTGCAGCTCTACACCCGCACCCCGAGCCTGACCGCGATGACCGCCGCCGGTCTGGACTTCGTCTCCGACGGCCGCTTCATCCTCGGCATCGGCGCCTCCGGCCCGCAGGTGATCGAGGGCTTCCACGGCGTGCCCTACGACGCGCCGATCGGGCGCACCCGCGAGCTGATCGAGATCTGCCGCAAGGTCTGGCGCCGCGAGAAGCTCAACTACCAGGGCAAGTACTACCAGATCCCGCTGCCCGCCGAGCGCGGCACCGGCCTGGGCAAAGAGCTCAAGCTGATCAATCATCCGGTGCGTGAGGACATCCCGGTGCTGCTGGCCGCCCTCGGCCCGAAGAACGTGGAACTCGCCGCCGAGATCGCCAACGGCTGGCAGCCCATCTTCTTCCTGCCGGAGAAGGCGAACGACGTGTGGGGCGACGCGCTGGCCGCGGGCAAGGCCAAGCGCGATCCCGCCCTGGGCACCCTCGACATCTTCGCGGGCCCGCCGCTGGCCATCGGCGAGAACGTCACCCCGCTGCTGGAATTCGTCAAGCCGCACCTGGCCCTCTACATCGGCGGCATGGGCGCCAAGGGCAAGAACTTCTATCACACCCTGGCCACCAAGTACGGCTACGGCGCGGCCGCCGACCGCATCCAGGAGCTGTACCTGGCCGGGGACAAGCAGGCCGCCGCCCAGGCCGTCCCCGACGACCTGGTCCGTGATGTCTCGCTCATCGGCCCCGAGAGCTTCGTCAAGGAGCGCGTCGCGGCCATGGCCGAGGCGGGCGTCACCACGCTCAATGTCGTCCCGCTGGCCGAGGACGCCCCGGGTCGGATCACGCTGATCGAGCAGCTGCGCGGTCTCTGCTGACCCACCCCCGCGCACGACGACGCGCCGCCGTCCGGAGCCCCAGGCGGCGGCGCGTCGTCGTTGTTCAGGACGTGAACGAGGCCAGCGCGGCGGCCAGCGTGGTGTGCATGGCGAACACCTGGTCCAGGCTGGTCATCTTCAGCTGACGGCTGGTGGCGGGCCCGTCGGCCACCACCGCGATCCTGGTGGTCTCACCCGCGCGCTGATGGGCGGCGACCAGCGTCGCCATCCCGGCCGAGGCCAGGAACCCGACCGCGGTCAGGTCGATCACCAGGGTCGCCGGTTTGTCCGCGAGGATGGTCTCGATCGCGGCGTCCAGCGCGGGCGCGGTGGCCAGATCGACCTCGCCGGTCACGGTGAGGACCGTGACGCCGTCGTGCACCGCCGTGGTGGTGGTCATCGTGTCCGTGAGGGGATACGCGTCTCCGGATGAGTTGGTCACGACTCCAACAACACACAAGTTCGACCGAATACGCAAGCCACACCTGTCACAGGCCCCCGCCGCAGCGGACATCGGAACCGTTGCCCGCGCCACTCGACCTGCGGATTCACGCCTCCGCGGCGCCGATAGCCACCGGTTCGCGCTCGGTGTGCCCGGCTCGCTCGCGGCGGGTCGGCCACCGGCGACGCGCGGCGCCGACGAGCACCACGACCAGCGCACCGGCGACGACGCCGTAGGCGAGATTGTGTGTCGAGACCGTGACGATCACCGTCACCAGCATGCCCGCCGTCTCGGCGACCGGCATCCGACGCAGGGTTCGCGGGGCCAGCGATCGCCAGTCGACGGTGCCCGCCGCGACCGTCACCATCACCGCGACCAGCGCCGCCATCGGGATGCGCGCCACCAGCCCGCCCAGCCCCACCACCAGCGCGAGCAGGAAGACCCCGGCCAGCAGCGTCGAGATCCGGGTACGCGCACCGGAGATCTTCACATTGACCATGGTCTGGCCGATCATGGCGCAGCCGCCCATCCCGCCGAAGAACCCGGTCACCAGGTTGGCCACGCCCTGACCCCAGCCCTCGCGCCGCTTGTCGGAGCCGGTGCCGGTGACCTCGTCGACGAGAGTGGCGGTCATCAGCGATTCGAGCAGCCCGACCAGGGCCATGGCCAGCGCGAACGGCGCGATGATCCGCAGCGTCTCCCATGTCCACGGCACCGTGGGCAGGCCGAGGGTGGGCAGGCCGGTCGGCAGCGCGCCCTCGTCGCCGACATCGGGCACATGCAGCGACAGCGCCATGGTCACCGCGGTCAGCACGAGGATCACCACCAGCGGGGCGGGCACCGCGGTGGTCAGCCGGGGGAGCAGCACCAGACCGGCCAGCGCGGCCACCACCATCGGATACACCAGCCACGGCACCCCGATCAGATGCGGGAGCTGCCCCAGGAAGATCAGGATGGCCAGCGCGTTCACGAACCCGGCCAGCACGCCGGGGGTGACGAACCGCAGCAGCCGGGCGACCCCGGCCAGGCTCAGCGCGATCTGGAACACCCCCGCCAGCAGCACCGTCGCGACGAGATAGTCGATGCCGTACTCGCGGGCCACCGGCGCGATCACCAGCGCCACCGCGCCCGTCGCGGCCGAGATCATCGCGGGCCTGCCGCCGGTGAACGCGATCGTCACCGCCATGGTGAACGAGGCGAACAGCCCGACGCGCGGATCGACCCCGGCGATGATCGAGAACGAGATCGCCTCGGGGATCAGCGCCAGCGCGACGACCAGTCCGCCGAGCACTTCGGTGCGCAGCTGGCGCGGTCGGCGCAGGGCGGTGAGGACCGGTCCGTTCCACCGGGAGGGCGGGGCGCCCATGTCGTGCTCCGTTTCTGGTGTGGCGACCGGTCGGTCCGGCGACCGACAACCTTAACTTTCGCTGAGGTCGGTCGCGCGGCCGGTCACGACGGGTATGCGGGGTGGGCCCACGAGCGTGGTGGACTAGTCGTACTGTGTGGGCGTGAACATCGATGTGACGCCTTTACCGGGGATCGGCGTATGCAAGGACTTTCCGCTGGCGGAGGCTCGTCGCCGGATCGGCGTGATCGAGCATCGCGACGGCTCGGTGGACCTAGTCGTCTCGCGACCGGGCGATTACGACACCACCACCTCGATTCCGCTGTCGGTCACCGAGATCGGAGTGCTGGCCGGACTGCTCGGCGCGCCCCAGGTGGTGCAGAAGACGCAGACGGTGCCCGTGATCGGCGAGCTGTCCACCCGGCAGTTCGCGATCGACCGGGGCAGCCCTTTCGACGGACGTCCGCTGCGCGACACCGAGATGCGCACGCGCACCAAGGCCTCGGTCGTCGCGGTGGTCCGCGCCGGTGAGGTGACCCCTTCGCCGGGAACGGATTTCACGTTCATCGCCGGTGATCTGGTGGTCGTCGTCGGCACCGAGGAGGGCCTGGAGGCGGCCGCGAGGCTGCTCGAGCAGGGCTGACTGTCGGCGACGATAGTAAAGAGAAGGTAAGGTATCGCCTAGCTGAGGTTAGGTGATCGAATGAATGTAGATGTGACTTCCCTGCCGGGAATCGGTGTGCGGAAAGAATTTTCGCTGACGAAGGTGGACCGCCGCATCGGGGTGGTCGACCACCGCGACGGCGGAACCGACCTGATCTTCACCAAGGTCGGCGACGCGGACACGACGGTGCAGATCCCGCTGTCGGATACCGAGGCCCGGACGCTGGCGAGCCTGCTCGGCGCGCCGCAGCTCGTCGCGCAGCTGCGCGAGGAGCACCGTGAACTCGACGGCGTGAGCACCCGCTCGCTGCCGGTCCCGCCGAACTCGCCGTTCGCGGGCAAGCGCCTGGGCGACACCGAGATGCGGACCAGGACCCGCGCCTCGATCGTCGCGGTCCTGCGCGCGGGGCAGGTCATCGCCTCGCCGGGACCGGAATTCGGGTTCGCCGGGGGCGACGTGGTCGTCGTCGTGGGCACCAATGCCGGGCTGGACGCCGCCGCTTCGATCCTCTCCGGCGGCTGAGCCCGTGCAGATGAGTGGAACAACGCTGGCATTGATCCAGCTGGGGGCAGTGTTCTTCGGATTGGGTGTGCTGGGCCGCATCGCGGCGCGTATCGGCCTCTCACCCATTCCGCTCTATCTGATCGGTGGCCTGGTCTTCGGCACCGGCGGACTCATCGAGCTGCACGAGGTGGAGGACTTCATCCACCTGGCCAGCGAGATCGGTGTGGTCCTGCTGCTGTTGCTGCTCGGGCTCGAATACACCGCCGGTGAACTCGTCACCGGCATGCGCAAATCCTGGCCAGCGGGCCTGCTCGACCTGGTACTCAACGCGACACCCGGCGTGATCGTGGCGCTCATGCTCGGCCTCGGGCCGACCGGCGCGATCGCCATGGCCGGTGTCACCTACATCTCCTCCTCCGGCATCGTCGCCAAGGTGCTCAACGACCTGGGCCGCCTGGGCAACCGCGAGACGCCGACCATCCTGTCGATCTTGGTGTTCGAGGATCTGGCGATGGCGGTGTACCTGCCGGTGCTCACCGCCGTGCTCGCCGGTGTCGGCTTCGTCGCCGGGCTCACCACAGTGGGGATCGCGCTGGTCGCGGTGACCGTGGTGCTCGTGGTGGCGCTGCGCTACGGCAAGTACGTCTCGGCGATCGTGGCCAGCGAGGACCGGGAGATCTTCCTGCTCAAGCTGCTCGGCTCGGCGCTGCTGGTGGCGGGTATCGCCTCGGCGGTGCAGGTCTCCGCGGCGGTCGGCGCCTTCCTGCTCGGTATCGCGATCTCGGATTCGACCGCGCACGACGCGACCAAGATCCTCGAACCGCTGCGCGATCTGTTCGCGGCGATGTTCTTCGTGCTCTTCGGCCTGAGCACCGATCCGGCGAGTATCCCGCCGGTGCTGGGCTGGGCGATCCTGCTGGCCGTGGTCACCACCGCGACCAAGATCGCCACCGGCTGGTGGGCGGCCAAACGCGCCGGTGCCTCGCAGTTGGGCCGGGCCCGCGCGGGTACCGCGCTGGTCGCGCGCGGTGAGTTCTCGATCGTCATCGCCGGTCTGGCGGTGGCCGCGGGCGCGGTGCCCGACGAGTTCGCCGCGCTGGCCACCACCTATGTGCTGCTGATGGCGGTGATCGGTCCGATCGGCGCGCGCGTCGTGGAACCGGTCATGCGGATGCTCGTCGGCCGCAAGCAGGCCGTGCCGGTGGACCCCGTCTCCGAGTGAGACCCGTTCGTGGCCCCCGCGGCATGCCGCCGCGGGGGCTTTCGGCGTTCTCACGGCTCGATCAATCCGGCGCGGATCGCGTAGCGAGTCAGGTCGAGGCGGTCGCGTAGACCCAGTTTCTGCAGGATGTTGGCGCGATGCCGGTCGACGGTCTTGACACTGATCACCAGCTCCCCGGCGATCTCACGCGCGGAGTAGCCCTCGGCGATGAGCTTGAGCACCTCCTCCTCGCGCGGGGTCAGAATGGTCTCGGGCAGCGTGGAACCCTGGCGGGCCAGTTGCAGGTAGTCGCGGACGAGCGCGGTGACCGCGCCGGGATAGAGGAACGACTCGCCACGCATCGTCGCCCGGCACGCCTCGATGAGATCGCGGTCGGCCACCGACTTGAGCACATAGCCCGAGGCGCCCGCCTTCAGTGACTCGAAGAAGTACTGCTCGTTGTCGTACATCGACAGCATGAGGATGCGCACCGACTGGTGGGTCCGGGTGATCTCGCGGGCGGCCTGGATGCCGGTCATCCTCGGCATGGCGATATCGAGGATGACCAGGTCGATCTCGTCGTCGGCGAGCGCGGTGACCGCGTCGAACCCGTTGGCGGCCTCGGCGACGACGAGCAGGTCGGGCTCGTTGTCCAGGATCATCCGCAGGCCGCTGCGCACCAGCGCGTGGTCGTCGGCCAGCAGGATCCGGGTGGGGGTGTTCACGCGGGCACCTCCTCGCGGCGCGCGGCCACCGGGATGACCAGTTCCACCGCGGTGCCGCCCGAGGCGGGGGAGGTGATGGTCAGGGTGGCGTCGATGAGCATGGCGCGCTCGCGCATCCCCCGGATGCCCGCGCCGTCCTCCACGGCACCGCCGCGTCCGTTGTCGGTCACCTGCAGGATCACGCAGTCCTCTCTGGGTTCGATCACCAGGGTCACGTCGTCGGCGCCCGCGTGGCGCAGCACATTGGTCAGGCTCTCCTGCGCCACCCGGTAGCAGACCAGCTCGATGTCGGGGTCGAGTCGGCTCAGCGCCGGGTCCACCTCGCGCCGCACGGAAATGCCCGCCGAGCGGGTGAATTCGTGACACAGCGCGGTGATCGCGCTGGGTAGTCCGAGGTCCTCGAGCACGTCGGGGCGCAGTCGTGAGGCGATGCCGCGCACCTCGTCGAGGCAGCCGCGCACCGTCTCCTGAGCCGCCTCGACCTCCTCGCGCAGTCCGGTGGGTGCCCGGTCGACGACGCGTTTGAGCCGCAGCAGCGCCACCGTCAGACTCTGGCCGATCTCGTCGTGCAGCTCGCGGGCGATGCGTCGGCGCTCGCCCTCCTGCGCGGCCAGCGCGGTGCCACCGGCCACCGAGCGTTCGGATTCGAGCCGGTCGAGCATGGCGTTGAAGGTCTCGATGAGCTGGTGGAAATCGCCGCTGGCCGGGCGGTCGACGCGGGCCGCGCGGCGCGGCGGATCGACCCGGCGCATGGAGGCCACCAGCTCGTTGAGCGGGGCCAGGCTGGTGCGCAACGCGACGGCGTTGGCGGTGAGGATCACCGCCAGTCCGATGACCAGCACCGGGACCTCGGTCAGCCGCAGCCGGGCCGAGACGGTGGCGGGCGAGAACGCCAGGACCAGCGTGCCGAGGGTGAAGATGACGCCGTTGAGCAGGCAGATGCGCCAGAACAACGCCGTCACCGGCGTGCTGATTCGCTGCTCACGTCCTGCTCGCAGCGCTGCGAGACGGTTCATGCCACCAGCATGCTGGCGCCACTCCTTTCTGTCCATGGGGCGCCACACCCATCACCGCGGCCGATCCGGGCGCGCGGGCCGCGCACAAATGGGTGTCACGGCCGATGGTGGGTCCGCGCGCGCCGATCGAGACTCGATGCAGACGCAATCGACCGTGCCAGGAAGGACCGCTGGGGATGGACATCGACCGGACGACGATCCCAGGGGCTGGCGTGCTGCACAGCTTCCGCACCCGTGGTGGCGCCCGATTCGCCCTGCTCACCGAGGCGGCGGGGGCCCGCAGGCTGCTCGGCTACACCGCGGGCAGTGACGAACCCACGGTCGACATCGCCTTGGAGCCCGACGAGGCCGACCAGGTCGCCGAGCTCATGCACAGCAGCCCGCTCGGCGACCGGCTCGCCCGCCTCGAGCAGCGGCTGGACCTGCTGACCGGGAAGCGAGCCCACCCTTGAGCACTGTCGAATCCCCACGGAGCCACGCCATGCGCGCACGCGATATCGCGATGAATCTGCCGACCGTCCGCACCTCCGACCCGGTCGCGCGGGCGGTGCGCTTGATGGTGGTCAACCGGCTGCCGGGCCTGATCGTCGTCGACGAGGCGGACCGGCCGGTCGCGGTGTTGCCCGGCACCCAGGTGCTGCGCCTGGCCATCCCGGCCTCCTATCACGACGATCCGACGCTGGTGCGCACCATCGACGAGGTGCACGCCGACCTGTTCTGGCAGGAACCCGGCAGCCTGACCGTCGGGGACTGTCTGCCCGACGGCGCGATCAAACCGGCCACCGTCACCCCCGACGCGACCCTGCTCGAGATCGCGATCCTGATGGCCCGCAAGCACAGTCCGCTCATCGCCGTGGTCGACCGTTCGCGCACCCTGCGCGGCGCGATCACCCTGGAACGGCTGCTGACGAGCCTGGCCGTCGTCGGCCCCGGCGACTGAGGGTTCGGGCCGATGGCCGCAGCCCTCGCCGTGCTGATCTTCGTGGTGGCCTTCTTCTTCATCGCCACGGAGAAAGCCGACAAGGTCAAGACCGTCCTGATCGCCGCGGGCCTGATGGCCGTGCTGGGCCTGATCCCCGGCGAGGACGTCTTCTTCTCGCCCCACGAGGGCATCGACTGGAACGTCATCTTCCTGCTGCTCGGGATGATGATCATCGTCGGCGTCATCAAACAGACCGGCCTGTTCGACTATCTGGCCATCTGGTCGGCCAAACGCTCCAGGGGCAATCCGTATCGGCTGATGGTGATGCTCATGCTCATCACCGCGATCGCCTCGCCCTTCCTCGACAATGTCACCATCATCATGCTGGTGGCCCCGGTGACCCTGGTGGTGTGCCGCAGGCTCGGCATCGCCGCGCAGCCGTTCATCATCGCCGAGGTGCTGGCCTCCAATATCGGCGGCGCGGCCACCCTGATCGGCGATCCGCCCAACATCATCATCGCCAGTCGCGCTGGCCTGACCTTCAACGACTTCCTGGTGCACATGACGCCGATCGTGGTGATCACCTTCGTGCTGTTCGTGGCGTTGACGCGGGTGCTGTTCCGCTCGGCGCTGAGCACCGATCCCGGTTCGGTCGAAGCGGTCATGGCGCTGCAGGAGCGTCGCGCCATCCGCGACCCGAAACTGCTGGTGCGCTCGCTGATCGTGCTCACCGGCGTGGTGATCGGATTCTGCCTGCACAGCGTGGTGCACGTGGCGCCGTCGGTGATCGCGCTGGTCGGCGCGGGGGTGATGGTGCTGGTCTCGCGGCTGGATCTCGGGGACATCCTGCAGGAGGTGGAGTGGCCGACGCTGGTCTTCTTCATGGGTCTGTTCGTGATGGTCGCCGGTCTCGTGCACACCGGGGTGATCTCCGCGATCGGCAATGCCGCGACCGATCTGGTGGGGGACAACTTCTTCGCCGCGGCGACCGCGCTGGTCTTCGGCTCGGCCATCCTAGGCGCCTTCGTCGACAACATCCCCTACACCGCGACCATGGCGCCGGTGGTGGAGGACCTCGTCGCGGGTGCCCCGGACCCGGCCACCGGCCAGTCATTGTGGTGGGCCTTCGCCCTCGGCGCCGACTTCGGCGGCAACGGCACGGCGGTGGCGGCCAGCGCGAACGTGGTGGCTCTCGGCATCGCGGCGCGGGCGGGGCAGAAGATCACCTTCTGGCAGTTCACCAAGTACGGCGCCCTGGTCACCCTGCTCAGCAGCACGATCGCGTGGATCTACGTGTGGGTCCGCTACTTCTGAGGCGGGCCGGGTACGTGCCGGGTGACCAGGCGGTGCGCCAGCCGGGCCGCGGTGCGGGCGGTGCGGGCGTCGGGATCGAGGCCGGGGTTCAGTTCGGCGATATCGGTGACCGCGAGCAGCCCGCTGGCGGTCACCCGATCGCAGACCGCCTGCACCACGGGCAGTCCGACACCGAACGCGGCCGGGGCGCTCACCCCGGGCGCGACGGCGGCGGGAAGCACGTCGAGGTCGATGGTGAGATACAGCAGATCGATCCTGGCCAGGAACTCGGTGACGAAGGCGTCGACCCGGGCGGGCTCGGCGCAGTCGTCGTCGAGGAGGTAGCGCGCGCCGAACCGGTCGGCGGTGGCGAACAGCGCGGCGGTATTACTCGGCTGGCTGACGCCGAGCACCGCGTAGCGCACGTCGGCATCGGCCTCGAGGATCTGTCGGAAGGGGGTGCCCGAGCTGGCGATCGGGTCGGGACGCAGATCGAAATGCGCGTCCAGGTTGAGGATGCCCAGGACGCTGCCGGGGGCGCGTCGGGTAGACCCGGCCAGACCGAGGTAGGTGCCGACGGCGACCTCGTGCCCGCCGCCGAACACCACCGGAAACTCTCCGGCGTCGAGCAGGGCCGTCACCGTCGTGCCGAGCCGCCGCTGTCCGTCCTCCAGGCGCCCGTCGGTCACCGTGATCGTGCCCGCGTCGTAGGCGCGCAGGGGCGCGGGGAGCGCCATCGGCGCGAGAGCCCGGCGCAGTGCGTCGGGGCCCTGGGCCGCGCCGGGCCGTCCCGTGTTGCGGCGCACCCCTTCGTCACTGGCGAAACCCACGAACACGCAGGCCCCCGGCTCGCCACCGGGGACGTACGGCGCGACCACCTGGTGCCAGCGCAGCTGCTCGGGGTCGGTGCCGTCGACGCGGCCGGTCCAGATCTCCTCGGAGTTCACGCGACCCTCAGTTCGTCACGACGAGTGTGCCGCCACGCCACACCCGGCTGATCAACGGGACACCGGGACGGTAGGCCAGGTGCAGGTGGGAGGGCGCGTCCAGGGCGATCGCGTCGGCCCTGGCGCCGGGGGAGAGCACGCCGATATCGGTGCGGCGTAAGGCTTTCGCGCCGCCCGCCGTCGCGGACCAGACGGCCTCGTCCGGCGTCATCCGCAGCTCCCGCACTGCCAGCGCGAGACAGAAGGGCAGGTTCGTCGTGTAGCTGGTGCCCGGATTGCAGTCCGCGCCCAGGGCGACGGTGACGCCCGCGTCGAGCAGGGCGCGCGCGTCGGGATAGCGGTTGCGCGTGCAGAAGTCGGCGCCGGGCAGCAGGGTGGCGACGGTGTCGCCGCCCGCGAGGGCGTCGAGGTCGGCGGCCTCGACGTGCACCACGTGATCCACCGACGCCGCGCCCAGTTCCACCGCCAGCCGCACACCCGGACCGTGGTGCAGCTGATTGCCGTGCACGCGCGGCACCAGCCCGTGCGCGATCCCGGCGGTGAGCACGGCGCGGGACTGGTCCGCGTCGAAGGCGCCGCGCTCGCAGAAGACATCGATCCAGCGCGCGTGCGGCGCGCACTCCGGGACCATCTGTTCGACCACCATCGCGACGTAGTCGTCGGCGCGTCCGGCGTACTCCGGGGGCGGGACGTGCGCGGCGAGCAGCGTCACCTCGTCGGTGACCGTGCCCGCGATCCGCACCGCGCGGAGTTCGTCGGCCACGGTCTGCCCGTAGCCGCTCTTGCACTCCACGGTGGTGCTGCCCGCGCGCAGCGACTCCGCCAGCAGCCGCCGCAGATTCGCGGCCAGTTCGTCGTCACTCGCGGCCCTGGTCGCGGCGATGGTGGTGCGGATGCCCCCGGCGCCGTAGGGCCGCCCGGCCATGCGCGCGGCGAACTCCTCGGCGCGGTCCCCGGCGAACACCAGGTGCGCGTGGGATTCCACGAAACCCGGCAGGACCGCGCGCCCGTCGAGCGCGATCCCGGTGTCGGCGGCCGGAGCGGCGGCGCTGTCCCCGACCCACACCACCCGCTCGCCGTCGAAGACCACCGCCGCGTCGTGACGCAGCCCGAGCGGCCCGTCGCCGAGCGCGGGATCATTGGTGACCAGGCTGCCGATCTCGGTCAACACGATGGTGGACACGGATCCTCCTCGCGACGGGATGCGCCCCGGACCGGGCCGCCGAGCGCTACTGTGCGCCTGCACACACAGGTTTAGCCGAACCGAGCGAGCAGCACGCGGACACGCGCCGCACCGGACCGCGCAGATCGGCGACGGTCCAGGGTGTAGCGCGACCGCCCTTGGCCCGCTGGGCACCCCGCGAGCGGGTACTTCCGCACCCGACTGTGGGCCGCTGGGCAGAACGTGAACGGGTGGGTCTCATGCCTGACCGTGGGCGCGTTGGTAGCTGCGCGAGCAGGTGGTTTCGTGCCTGTCCACGGGCGTGCTCGGCAGCCTGCGAACGAGTGGTTTCGCGCCCGACTGTGGGTGCGCTGGATAGTCCGTGAGCGGGGTGCGTTCGCGACCTACTGTGGGCCTACTGGACAGCCTGCGGGCGGGAGCTTTCGCGGCCGACCGTGAGCCCGCTCCGCGGCGGCGGGTGCGTTCGAGTCGAGAGGAGAAGCGTCGTGAGCAGCGATCCGAACACCGCGCCGGTCGTGGTGGGGACCGGTCCGGTGACACCCGCCGAGGTCGTGCGGGTGGCGCGCGAGGGAGCCGCGGTGCGGTTGTCGGGCGAGGCGCTGACCGCCATCGCGGCCAGTCGTGCCCGCGTTGAGGAGCTCGCCGCCGACCCGCGACCGGTCTACGGCGTGTCCACCGGCTTCGGCGCGCTCGCCGTCCGGCACATCCCGCCCGAGCTGCGCACCCGGTTGCAGCGGGGTCTGGTGCGCTCGCACGCCGCGGGGTCCGGCGCCGAGGTGGAACGGGAGGTGGTGCGGGCGATGATGCTGTTGCGCCTGTCGACCTTGGCCACCGGGCACACGGGGGTGCGGCCCGTGGTGGCCGAGACCTACGCGGCGCTGCTGTCGGCGGGGATCACCCCCGTGGTGCCCGAGTACGGCAGTCTCGGCTGTTCCGGTGACCTCGCGCCGCTGGCCCATGTCGCCATGGCGGTCATGGGGGAGGGCACCGTCCGCGATGCCGAGGGGGTCGCGCTGCCCGCGGCGGCGGCACTGGAGGCGGCGGGCATCGCGCCGGTCGAACTCGCCGAGAAGGAAGGTCTGGCGCTGATCAACGGCACCGACGGGATGCTCGGCATGCTGGTGCTGGCCTGCCACGACCTGCGCGCACTGTTGCGTCTGGCCGACGTCACCGCGGCCATGAGCGTGGAGGGCCTGCTCGGCACCGACAAGGTCTTCGCCGCCGACCTCCAGGCCCTGCGCCCGCACCCCGGCCAGGCCGTCGCCGCCGCGAATATGACGCGCCTGCTGGCGGATTCGCCGATCGTGGCCAGCCACGCGACCCCGGACTGCACCGTCGTCCAGGACGCCTACTCCCTGCGCTGCGCCCCGCAGGTCGCCGGTGCCGCCCGCGACACCCTCGACCACGTCGAACGCGTCGCGGGCCGCGAACTGGCCGCCGCCGTGGACAATCCGGTGGTCACCCTCGACGGGCGGGTCGAGTCCAACGGCAACTTCCACGGCGCCCCGATCGCCTACGCGCTCGACTTCCTGGCCATCGTCACCGCCGACCTGGCGAGCATCAGCGAGCGCCGCACCGACCGCTTCCTCGACCGCGCCCGCAACCACGGCCTGCCCCCGTTCCTGGCCGACGACCCCGGCGTCGACAGCGGCCACATGATCGCCCAATACACCCAGGCCGCCCTCGTCACGGAACTCAAGCGCCTGGCCGCCCCCGCATCGGTCGACTCCATCCCCTCCTCGGCCATGCAGGAGGACCACGTCTCGATGGGCTGGTCGGCCGCCCGCAAACTCCGCCGCGCCCTCGACGGCCTCACCCGCGTCCTGGCCATCGAAGCCCTCACCGCCGCCCGCGGCCTCGACCTGCGCACCCCCCTCACCCCGGCCCCCGCCACCGCCGCCGTCATCGCGACCCTGCGCACCCGAATCCCCGGCCCCGGCCCCGACCGCCACCTCGCCCCGGAAATCGAGGCCGCCGTCGCCCTCGCCGCCTCCGGCGCCCTCGTAGCAGCCGCGGAATCGGTCACCGGCCCCCTCGGCTGACCGCCGAGCCTTTGCCGAGACTTGGCGTCGCGGCCGAATCCGAGACGGTCGGCCCCGGCTGACGACAGCGGCGCCGGTGTTGTGGCCGGGTCCATGGCCTACGCGGGTGCCCCCGCCGACGACCCGATCTCGACCAGCCCACGCAACACCTCCGGCAACGGCCCTTCGTGCAGGACCCCCAACCGCTGCGTCGCCCGGGTCAGCGCGACATACAACTCCGCCGCACCACGCGGCCCGTCGAGAATGATCCGCTCCGGATCGACCACCAGCACCGCGTCGTACTCCAAGCCCTTGGTCTCCGACGCCGGAACAGTCCCCGGCACGCCCACCGGGCCGATCACCACGCTGGTGCCCTCCCGCTCCGCCTCGGCGCGCTCGAATTCCGCGATGGCCCCGGGCAGTTCGGCCGACGTCACCGCGCGCGACCATGGCGCGACACCGCAGGCGCGCACCGACTCCGGCGGCCGCACCTCGGGCGCGAACTCGGCCAGCACGGCCGCCGCCACCGCCATGATCTCCGCCGGAGTCCGGTAGTTCACCGACAGCGGCCGGTACACCCAGCGGCCGGGCACGTACGGCGCGAGCATCGCGTCCCACGACGTGGCACCCGCCGCGGACCGGCGCTGGGCCAGATCGCCGACGATGGTGAACGATTTGCCGGGGCAGCGGCGCATGAGCACCCGCCAGTCCATGGCCGAGAGTTCCTGCGCCTCGTCGACCACGATGTGACGGTAGGTCCAGTCCCGGTCGGCGGCGGCGCGTTCGGCCAGCTCCCTGGTGTCGCGTTCGACGAATCGTTCGGCCAGGTCCTCGCCGAAGAGCATGTCCTGGGCGAAGAGGTGGTCCTCGTCGTCCATCATGTCCTCGCGCTTGACCATGTTCTCCAGCACCGCCGCCGCGTAGGCCGCCTGCTCCTTCGCCTCCTTCTCGGCGCTCCGGTCGACCGGCTGATGCGGGCCGAGTAGATCGATCAGCTCGTCGAGCAACGGCACATCCGACACCGTCCACGCCGTACCGTCGGCCCGCGCCAGCGCCGGGTCGGCCCCGGCCGCGGCCCGCCGCCGCGCGCAGGTGTACAGCTCGCCCAGCACGGTCTCCGGCGTCAGGATCGGCCACAGCTCGTCCATCGCGGCGGTGAAGGCGGGGGTGTCGGCGAGTTCGGTCAACAGGTCGGTGCGGACCTGTTCCCACGCGTCGCGGTCGGAGCGGCGCAGCCAGCCCTTGCCGATCCGACCGATCGCGCGCTCGGTGAGCGCCCAGGTGAGCACCTCGAGGAAGGTGGCGCGGGCCTGATTGTGCGGGTGCCCGGTCGCGCGGGCCTCGTCGCGGGCCCACTCGGTGATCGCCGCGTCGATACGCACGGTCACGTCGGCCAGTTCGATCGAGATCGGCTCGGCGGGCAACCGCTGACGGTCCGCCACCGCCGCCGCGAGCACCGGCAGGATCGACAACGACCCCTTGACCCGCGTCGCGTCGGGGGAGTCCTCGGCGGTGACTTCCAGCCCGGGCAGCAGCCCACCGGCGGTCGTGAACACCACATTCGTCTCACCCAGCGACGGCAGCACCCGCGAGATATGGTGCAGGAACGCCGGATTCGGCCCCACCACCAGCACGCCCTGACGTTCCATCCGCTCGCGCTGGGTGTAGAGCAGATAGGCCACCCGGTGCAGCGCCACCACGGTCTTGCCGGTGCCCGGACCACCCTCGATGACCAGCACGCCGGGATGATCGAGCCGGATGATCTCGTCCTGCTCGGCCTGGATCGTGGCGACGATGTCGCGCATCCCCTCCCCGCGCGGGGCATTCACCGCCGCCAACAGCGCCGCGTCCCCGCGTTCCCCGTCGGCGGGCCTGCCCAGCACCTCGTCGGTGAAGCCGACCACCCGCCTGCCCCGAGAATGGAACTGGCGGCGCCTGCGCATGTTCTCCGGGCTGGCGGCGGTGGCGACATAGAAGGGGCGCGCGGCCGGTGCCCGCCAGTCCAGCAGCAGCGGCTCGAAATCGTTCGCCTCGTCGAACAGACCGATCCGGCCGATGTAGGAGTGCTCGCCGGTGACGGCGTCGAGGCGGCCGAAACACAACCCGTTGTCGGCGATATCGAGCCGCTTGGCCTCCTTGGCCAGCGCGCGGACCTCGAACTCACGTTCCATCGGTGACCCACCGTCCCCGCGCAACGCGGTGGTGTAACGGTCACGGACCCGCGCGCGCTCGGCGTCGAGCCGCGCGTAGAGCCCGTCCACGTATCCCCGCTCGGACCGTAGTTCGTCGTCGTACTCGTGCCTGGACATGTGCTCCTCGGTGTCGATGGTCGAAGGATGGGGTCGGGTCACGCCGTCAGCAGCAGCCGCGCCGCGACGGCGACACCGTCGGTGCGGATGAGCCCGGCGACCTCGCGGGCGCGCCGCGCGGTGTCGGGGGACAGGGCCGTGCGCAGCGCGGTGGTCAGCGAGTCGACGGTCGGTGCCGCGCCCGCGTGCGCCACCCCGATACCGAGCTCCGCCACCCGGCCCGCCCAATACGGCTGATCGGCCAGCTGCGGCACCACCACCTGCGGTGCGCCCGCCCTGGTCGCGGTCGTGGTGGTGCCCTGTCCGCCGTGATGCACCACGGCGGCGACCCGGGTGAACAGCTCCTGCTGGTTCACCTCGCCGACGACGAAGCAGTCGTCGTCGGTGCCCTCGGCCGACAACTCCGCCCAGCCGCGCGCCAGCACCACCCGCCTGCCCAGTGCCCGCGCCGTCGTGAGCGCCACCTCGGCGACATCGGTCGACCCGTGCAGCGCCATGCTGCCGAACCCCACGTACACCGGCGGCGCCCCCGCCGCCAGGAACTCCACCAGCTCCGGCGCCAGCGGTCGGGTGTCGGGCAGCAGCCACGACCCGGTCTGCACCACCGCCAACCCGGGCGCCCCGGTCCACGGATCCAGCGTCGGATCGGTGGCCAGCCACGGCCGCCGCCCGACCACGTAGTCGCGCACCCCGACGACCGGCGCCATCCCGGCCGCCGCCCGATGCGTGTTCAACGCCGCCGCGAACAACTCGTCGGCATGGCGCGCGTCGAGCTCCCACAGCGCGGCCGTGTCGGTGACCTCCGGCGGAAACGGCTTACCCCGATACGCCAGCGGTCCGCGCCGCGCCGAGGGCAGCGTGAGCTGCTGGAAGGTCACCGACACCGAGCGCACGCCGTGACGCTCGGCCACCGAGAGGGCACCGGCCGCCGCGGGCATCGCCCCGGTCGCCACCAGCAGATCGGCGTCGCGGGTCACCGCGTCCACCGCCTCGAACTGCGCCCCGATGATCTGCGCGGCCCGCTCCGGGATCGACACCGAGGCGGGCGGTGCCTGGGTCAGCTCGCGCGCCGACGGCCCGACCGGCACCATCGCCACCCCCGCGCCCGCCAGCAGCGCCGCGAAATCCTCGTCCGGCGGCGCGCACACCACCACCTCGGCGCCGTGCTCGCGCAGCCGCACCGCCAGCCCCACCAGGGGTTCCACATCGCCGCGCGACCCGAACGTCGACAACACCACACGCATGATCCACACCTCCACCTCGGCCCGGTTCCAGGCCGAGGCGACGATTGTGCAGCATCCCCGGGGCCTTGCCGCAAGCCCCGGTATGCGCTATATATTGAAAGTGGAAAGGAGCGTATTTCTCCTGTTCCACCCCCTCCGCTCCCGCGTCGTCTCGGGAAAAACCCGCTTTCACCTCGTCGCGTCGGCCGTGACCACCCCGCCGACCGGGCTATGGTGCGCTGGCACCGCACCCCGCGTACGAGTCGGAAGGATGCATCCGTGGAGACCACGACAGCCGCGAAACTCGAACTGCTGCACCGGAACCTGGCCGCCGCGCGCGAGCCCTCGGGGCCCGTCGGCGTGGCGAAACGGGCGATCAAGGGCATTCCCTCGCCCCGCGAGCGCATCGATATGCTGCTCGACCCCGGCAGTTTTCTCGAAATCGGCGCGCTGGTACGGCAACCCGCCGTCGCCGCCGCGCTCTACGGCGACGGCGTGGTCACCGGACGCGGGACCGTCGAGGGCCGACCGGTCGTCGTGATCGCCCACGACCAAACGGTTTTCGGTGGCTCGGTCGGAGAGATGTTCGGGCGCAAGGTCTCCGCGGCCATGGACGCCGCCGCCGACATCGGCTGCCCCTTCGTCGCGATCAACGACTCCGGCGGCGCGCGCGTGCAGGACGCGGTCACCTCGCTGGCCTGGTACGCGGCCATGAGCCGCAAACAGTTGCGGCTGTCCGGTGTGGTGCCGCAGGTCTCGCTGATGCTGGGCAAGTGCGCGGCGGGCGCGGTGTACTCACCGATCAACACCGATGTGCTCATCGCGACCGAGTCGGCCTACATGTTCGTCACCGGACCGGAGATCATTCGCGAGACCACCGGCGAGGAGGTCACCCTCGACGAACTCGGCGGCGCGTTCCGCCAAGCCGAGCGTGGCAACATCCACCACGTCGCCCCGGACGAGGCCAGCGCCTTCGCCTGGGCCAGAAGCTATCTGGGGTACATGCCGTCGAGCTGCTTCGAACAGCCGCCGGTGGTCAACCCCGGCCTGGAACCCGAACTCACCGACGCCGACCGCGAACTCGACACGCTGATCCCGGATTCCGACCGGGCGGGCTACGACATGTACGACGTGCTGTTGCGGATCTTCGACGACGGCGAGTTCCACGAGATGGGCGAGAACGCGGCCCGCAACCTGATCACCGGCTTCGCCCGGGTCGACGGCCGCAGCGTCGGCGTGGTCGCCAACCAGCCGCTGGTCGCCAGCGGCGCCATCGACGCGCGCGCCTCGGACAAGGCCGCCCACTTCATCCGGCTCTGCGACGCCTTCGGCCTGCCGCTGGTCTTCGTCGTCGACACCCCCGGTGTGCTGCCCGGCGTGGAGGAGGAGAGGATCGGCGTCATCAAGCGCGGCGGCCGGTTCTTCTACGCCGTGGTCGAGGCGACCGTGCCCATCGTCACCGTGGTCGTGCGCAAGGCCTACGGCGGCGGGTACGCGGTGATGGGCTGCAAACAGCTCGGCGGTGACGTGAACCTGGCCTGGCCCACCGCGCGCATCGCGGTGATGGGCGCCGAGGCGGCTGTCGGCCTGACCCAGCGCCGGGTCATCGACGCGACCCCGGAGGCCGAGCGGCCCGCGCTGCGTCAGCAGATGGTGGACTTCTACAACGCCACCATCGCCACCCCGTGGACCGCCGCCGAACGCGGTTACATCGACGCTGTCATCGAGCCCTCGGCCACCCGCCGCGAGATCCGCAAGGCCCTGCACCTGTTGCGCGACAAGACCGTGCGCCACGGCCCCCGCAAGCACCGGCTGATGCCGCTGTAGCGGGGTCAGCGCTCCCACATCGGGATACGCACGCCGCGCTCGCGGGCGACCTCGGCGGCGTGCTCGTAGCCCGCGTCGACGTGCCGCATCACCCCCGAACCCGGATCGTTGGTGAGGACCCGCTCGAGTTTGCGGGCGGCCAGCGCGGTGCCGTCGGCGATACAGACCTGCCCGGCGTGCAGCGACCGGCCCATCCCCACCCCGCCGCCGTGGTGGATCGACACCCACGACGCACCGGAGGCGGTGTTGAGCAGGGCGTTGAGCAGCGGCCAGTCGGCGACGGCGTCGGACCCGTCGGCCATCGCCTCGGTCTCGCGGTAGGGCGAGGCGACCGATCCGGCGTCGAGGTGGTCGCGGCCGATGGCCACCGGCGCCGACAGCTCGCCCGCGGCGACCATCTCGTTGAACCGCAGCCCGGCGCGGTGGCGTTCGCCGTAGCCGAGCCAGCAGATGCGCGCGGGCAGACCCTCGAAGCGCACCTTCTCCCCGGCCAAGGTGAGCCAGCGTCGCAGGTGCTCGTCGCCGGGGAACAGGTCCAGGATCGCGCGGTCGGTGGCGGCGATGTCGGCCGGATCGCCCGAGAGCGCCACCCAGCGGAACGGCCCGCGCCCCTCCTCGAACAGCGGCCGGATATAGGCGGGCACGAAGCCGGGGAAGGCGAAGGCCCGGTCGTAGCCGCCCTTGCGGGCCTCGTCGCGGATGGAGTTGCCGTAGTCGAACACCTGCGCGCCCCGGTCCAGGAACCCGACCATCGCCGCGACGTGCGCCGCCATCGACGCCCGCGCCTCGTCGGTGAACCAGACCGGGTCCTTCTCGGCCAGACGATGCCAGTCCTCGAGCGCGACGCCGCGCGGGAGATAGGACAGCGGGTCGTGCGCGGAGGTCTGGTCGGTGACGATATCGATCGGCGCGTCCAGGGCCAGCAGGCGCGGGAACACCTCGGCCGCATTGCCCACCACGCCGATCGACAGGGCCCGCCGTGCGTCGCGGGCCGTGATCGCCAGCGCGAGCGCCTGTTCCAGTGATTCCGCCGCCGTGTCGAGGTAGCCGTGCGCGATCCGGCGCTCGATCCGCGCCGGGTCGCAGTCCACGCACAGCGCGACGCCCTCGTTCATGGTGATCGCCAACGGTTGCGCGCCGCCCATCCCGCCGACCCCCGCGGTGAGGGTGATGGTGCCCGCCAGGGTGCCGCCGAAACTCTTGCGCGCCACCGCGCCGAAGGTCTCGTAGGTGCCCTGCAGGATGCCCTGGCTACCGATGTAGATCCAGGAACCGGCCGTCATCTGGCCGTACATCATCAGACCCAGGTGCTCGAGGCGGCGGAACTCCTCCCAGGTGGCCCAGTCGCCGACCAGATTCGAGTTGGCCAGCAGGACTCGCGGCGCCCATTCGTTCGTGCGGAACACCCCGACCGGTTTGCCCGACTGCACCAGCAGGGTCTCGTCGGATTCGAGGGTCTCGAGGGTGCGCACGATGGCGTCGAAGGAGGGCCAGTCGCGGGCGGCGCGGCCGGTGCCGCCGTAGACGACCAGGTCGTCGGGGCGTTCGGCGACCTCGGGGTCGAGATTGTTCAGCAGCAAGCGCAACGCGCCCTCCTGCTGCCAGCCGCGCGTGCGCAGCCGCGGGCCGCGCGGGGCGGAGACCGGTCGTGGACCGGATGCGGGCGGGACGGCAGCGGCCATGAGTGCCCTCTTGGGCGGCGAGTGTGGTCGGGGTCACAATGCACCGGATGGGGGCATGGTCCTGCGTGGGCGAGGGGGTGTCAAGCGTGGTCGGGGGTGTCCGCGTGGCGGTCGAACGGGCGACGTTACAGACGTGTCCGAAATGTCTACTGCCCCAGTGGATCTCGAGCGTTGTGACGCTGCTCACTGTAACGGAAGCGAATCTCCGCCCTGTTCTGGGAAATGTGCCAAACCGCTCGGCGGGCGTGTTCGGGAGATCTCCCAATGGTGCCGTCTCGGTTCGCGTCGGCGGGCATGGAGTGCTATTTGTTTGGTTACCGGCGAGTAGAGCCGTGCTGGCCACAATGTCGTGGCGCCCACACCCTCGGTAGCCACCGACCCCTGTCCCCGCGAACGCGTTGTGCGCGTTCATCGTCCGTTCATCACCGGGCACGTCGTGTCGTGCCACCCTGCGCTGCCGCATGCGAAAAACGTTGCGCCGCAAGGTTTCTCGAGCTCATCGAGTTGACATACGTCCATTTACGACTACGGTCTGTCACAACAAATGCGTGAAACTCGTTGTAACACTTGACGATTGGATGCCTCGCTACGATACTTTCGGCACCTTGCGGCGACCGAGAACCTCCGGCCCGGCAGCAACGAGATGTCGATACCCGGTGACGACTCCGCCCCCTCCCTCCCTCGACTCCGGTCCTTCGGCCGGGGTGCCCCCGACTGCCGTCGTGACCACACCAAAGGAGTTCAGCGCTATGGACAATCACGCGCTACCGTCCGAACCCCGGGAGCACTCGGGCGAGCAGGTGGCGGTCATCGCGAGACCGTCACCGCGGGATCAGCTACCCCTGGTCACCGCCCGGTTGCGCGAAATCCTGCTCACCGGTGCGGATTTCGACGCCATCTACCAGCACGTCCTGGCCGCGCCGGGCAAGCGGGTGCGTGCCCGCCTGGTGCTGGCCAGCGCGGGACTGCTGCCCGAGGCGGGGGAGGCCGCCACCTCGCTGGCCGACGCGGTCGACCTGGCCTGTGCGATGGAGATGTTCCACGAGTCCTCGCTGATCCACGACGACATCTGTGACGGTTCCCTGCTGCGCCGCGGCGCCCCCTCGGTGCCCGCCGCCTTCGGGGTGCGGATCTCGGCCAGGGCCGGATTCCACTTGGCGGGCGCGGGCCTGCAGGTCGTCGCCCGGGTGCTGGCCGACAACCCGGTGGTCTTCGCCGGAGTCGGGCAGGCCCCCGGCATCACCTACGCCGACCGGCTCTCGGACCTGTCCTACGGCCAGCTCATCGAGACATTGCCGCCCGCGGTCGACCAGGCCGCGCTGCGCCGCCACTACGAGATGGTGGCCGCCGCCAAGACCGGCACCCTGTTCCGCCTGTCCTGTTCCTACGGCGGTACCGCCGGTGGTGTGGAGATCGAGCGCCTGCACGCGCTCATGGAGTACGCCGACCAGCTCGCGATGGCCTTCCAGATCATGGACGACGTCCGCGACATCGAGGGCGGGCCCGCGCTGGGCAAGGACGCGGGCGGCGACCTGGCACGACGGGTGCCGACCTGGCCGGTCATCGAATGGCTCGGCCTGCGCCCCGGCGCCGAGCGGCTGTGGCTCGACCCCGAGACCTCGGCCACCGCCCTCCAGGACGACCTGGTCGACAGCGGCGCCACCCAGGCCGCCCGCTCGGTGGCGATCTCCGCCGTCGAGACCGCGAGCAAGGCACTCGAGGTGTTCCCCCCGTCCCCCGCGCGCGAGGACCTGCGCGAACTCCTGCAGGAGGTGATCTCGCGATGAGCGGGACCCGAGTGGGCACACTGATCCGCGGGCTGCGCACGCTGCGCCGCGCCCCCGACATCGCCGCGTTGCGCGCGGCCGCCACCCCCGCCGAACTGGCCCGGCTCGCCCTGATTCCGGCCGGTCGCAACCTCGGCATCTCCGTGGGCTTCCTGCCCGCCCACCAGCGCGACGAGGCCACCGCGGCCCTGCTCGCCTGCCGCGTGCTCGACGCCTACGAGGACCTCGCCGACCGCGACACCGCCGCCGAGGCGGTCCGCGCGGCCGCCGACTACCTGGTCGGACGCAGCAGCACCGCCCCCGAGACGCTGCCCACCGTGGCCACCGAGGCCCGCGACAGCGAGGCGGTCGACCGGGTGCTGGCCGCCCGCATCGCCGACATCAAGGCGCTGATCACCGCGCTCTCGGCCGACGGGCGCGCCCGGGTGGCCAGCGTGCTGGTGGACATCGCCGACGTGATGGCCCGCAATATCGAGTCCCCGATCGCGCGCACCGCCTACGGCGAGGGCGTGCTCGGCCGGGTCACCCACTACGCGTGCACGTTGGTCGCCGACGGCGTGCTGCCCGAGGACGACCTACGCGAGCTCACCGGCTGCGTGGCCGTCATCGCGCAGTCGGCCAACGACCTGCGCGACAACGAGTTCGAGATCTACGGCGTGGCCGACCGTGAGGAACTGACCCGCACGGTGATGCTGCAGCTGCTCACCCCCGCGCTGGGCGGCTTCGCGCTGCTGGCCCGGCTGGGCCCCGGCACGCCGAGCCGGGGCGCCCGCGCGGCCATGGCCTACATGACCATCACCACCAACGCCTTCCTGTGCAAGGTCGTCGGGGCACCGGCGCCCTACCGGCGCCCGGTCCTCGCGGCCGCGGCCGCCGCCAGCTCGCCGGTCTACTGGACCAGGATGCTCGAGCGGGTGCGCCGCACCGCCGACGGCGCGATCCACCAGATGCTCGACGCCGCGCCCGAATTCGCCGACGGCGCGAGCCGGGGGACCGGGGTGCTCGCCGCGGCCGACCCGGCGGGCGGACAGACCTCGCTGGTACCGCTGATCGTGGACACCACCTTCGCGCTCGTGCGGACCCTGCCCGAGGAGCCGCTGACCGGCGAACTGCCCGACGCCGAGATCCGCACCATGATGATCGCCGATCACCTGGCCTTCGGCGCCATGGAACGGGTGCCCTCCCATCAGCCCGAGGCCATGCTCGCGCTCGCCTCGCGCCTCCAGCTCGCCGCCCTCGCCCCCAGTCCCGGAGCAACTCGATGAGGAACTCGATCATGAGCACTGTCACCACTAGTCAAGGAGCTCTGCTATGAGCACCGGAACGAATGTCACGTCGTCCGAACAGATCCCGTTCGCCCGGCGCGTGTTCAAACTCGAGCACGCCTCCAACATCGGGCCGCTGCTGCACATCGCGCTGTGGATGGGCATGACCGCGGCGGGCCTGTTCGTGCCCATCGCCGGGAACTGGTACATCGCGATCCCGCTGATCATCGTGCTCTCGCTGCTGAACCTCTCGCTGACCATCGGCGTGATGCACATGCACACCCACCGGCCGCTGTTCGTGTCGAAGTTCCCGAACCGGGTCGTCGACATCCTGTGCTGTCTGCCCGGCAACCTGACCGCCGCGGAGATGCGCGAAGTGCACGTGTTGAACCATCACCGGTTCAACGACGGCCCCGGTGACGTGACCGCGACCACCGGCATGGAGAAGGGCCTCGGCGCGATCTGGTACTGGGTCCGCTACGGCACCATCGTCAAGCTGCACACCGTCAAGACGGTGTTCGCCGCCAACCCGGCCCCGCGTCGGCGCCGCACCCGCCACCAGTTCATCTTCGACCTGATCGTCTACACCGCCGTGATCGCCGCGGTCTGGTACGTCGCGGGGACCGAGCGCTTCGTGCTGTTCTATTGGGTGCCGTTCTTCATCACCCAGGTCAACGCGGGCTACTTCGCCTGGCTCAGCCACGCCCCGGCGCGCGGGTTCACCGACGAGCCGAGCACCTCGCTCAACAACGCGGGCAACATCCTGAACTTCCTGATCTTCAACCAGGGCTACCACAGCGTGCACCACCGCTACCCGGGTGTGCACTGGAGCCAGATCCCGGACAAGATGGCCTACATGCGGGATGTGAACCCCGGCGTCATCGTGCCGTACTGGATGGTCGCGCAGTCCGGCTGGCGCCTGTTCTGGCCCGGCGGCTTCCTCAACGAGAAGTACGGCAACCAGTGGAAGGCCAAGCTGGAGAAGCGCCTGGAAGAGGGCACGGTGCGGTCGAAGTACCTGCCGTGGTTCGCATGGATCTGATCACTCCCGAGCAGGCGCGGGGCGTGCTGAGCACCCCCGCGCGGCTCGTCCCCTTCCTGATCTCGTTCACCGTCTACGGCATCGCGGGCATCACGGTGCCGCTGATGCTGCTCTTCGCGGGCGGCTGGTGGCTGCCCAAGACCGTCGACCGGGGTCCGCACCTGTCGACCGTGCCCGCTCTGCTCATCGACGTGGTGCTGCTGGCGCTGTTCGGCCTGCAACACTCGGGCATGGCGCGGCCCGCGTTCAAGGACTTCATCACCCGCTGGGTGCCCGAGGCGCTCGAGCGCACGGTCTACATCTTCATGGTCTGCCTGGTCATGTGGACGGTCATGCTGGCCTGGCAGCCGATCCCGCACCAGCTCTGGTCGGCCGACGGCGCGCTCGGTCTCGCCCTCGACGCCGGGTTCTGGATCGGTTTCGTGCTGGTGTACGCGGCGACGCTGTTGCTGAACCATTTCCACCTGCTCGGCATCAGCCAGGCCTACCGCCAGTACGTGATCCGCGTCCCGGATGCCACCGTGGACCGGCTGCAGGTCAACGGTGTCTATAAACTGGTACGGCACCCGCTGATGACCGGCTTGCTCGTCTCCTTCTGGTTCGCCAGCGAGTTCACTGTCGGGCACCTCGTGTGGGCGCTCGGCCTGACCGGATACATCGTGCTCGGCACCTTTCTCGAGGAGCGTGATCTGATCGCCCGCTTCGGTGCGTCCTACCGCGCCTACGCGGCGCATGTTCCCGCTTTCTTCCCCTCGGTGCGTAGTCTGCTGAACCGTACGCCGCGCGAGCCATAGCCACGGGCCTGCCCGGAGTTCGGAGAGGAAACGACGTGAGACACAACTCCCCAGCGACCGCCCTGGCGCAGGGCACCGGGCAGGCCGTCGCCAAGGCGATCCTGCTCGGCGAACACACCGTCGTGCACGGTACGCCAGCGATCGCTCTCCCGCTGCCCGCACTGCCCGTGCGGGCGGTGGCCCGGCCCTCGGCCGGGACCGCGATCGCGGCGTCGGGATCGTTCGGCTTCCTCGCCGGGGCGGCCGCGGCCGCCACCCCCACCCCGTCCGGACCACGTGTCGCGGTCGAGGAGGCGTTGCGGCGCTGGGGGATCGGGGCCGAGACGGTGGAAGTCGTGGTGTACTGCGACATCCCGCTGGCTCGCGGCCTCGGTTCCAGCGCCGCCTGCGCGGGCGCCGCGGTGCGCGCGGTCGCCGACCTGTACGGCCGCGAGCTGGACCAGGACGCGCTCTATGACCTGGTGCAGTGCGGCGAACAGGTCGCCCACGGCCGGGCCAGCGGCATCGACGCCAGCGCGGTGCTGGCGAGCGGGCCGATCCGATTCCACGCGGGCACCGCCCGGCCGATCGATGTCGGGATGGACGCGGCCCTGGTGATCGCCGACACCGGCGTCTCCGGGTCCACCCAGCAGGCGGTCGCCGACGTGCGCCGCAGGCTGGCGGCCGACCCGCCCGCCGCGCGACGACTGCTCGACCGCGCCGCCGAACTCATCGACACCGGAGCCACCGCCCTGTCCGCCGGGCACACCCGCACCCTGGGCACCACCATGCTCGAATTCCAGGACCTGCTGGGCGAACTCGGGGTGAGCACCCCGCACATCGATACCCTCGTCGCCGCCGCGCTGGCCGCGGGCGCGCACGGCGCCAAGCTCACCGGCGCCGGGCTGGGCGGCTGTGTGCTCGCGCTCACCGAGACCGCCGCCGCCCCCGCGGTGAGTACCGCGCTGCGCCGCGCCGGTGCCGTGCAGACCTGGACGGTCCACACCGCCGGGCTGCGCGCGGGCGCCCTGTCCCTGTCCGCCTCGACCCAGGAACGCGGTATCCCCTCATGACATCTCCCGCCAGCGACGGCGCCGCCACCGCCGTCGCCTATCCCAACATCGCCCTGGTGAAGTACTGGGGCAAGCGTGACGAAGCGCTGTTCCTGCCGGTCACCGGCAGCCTATCGATGACGCTGGACATCTTCCCGACCACCACCTCCGTGCGGCTGATCGACGGTCCGGCCGACGCCGTGGAGTTCAACGGCGCCGCCGCGACCGGCACCGCGCACACCCGCATCGAGAAGTTCCTCGACCTGGTCCGGGCCACGGCGGGCCGCACCGAACGCGCCGAGGTGATCACCGCCAACGCCGGACCCACCGGTGCGGGTCTGGCCTCCTCGGCCAGTGGCTTCGCCGCCCTGGCCACCGCCGCCGCGGCCGCCTACGGGCTCGACGCGGACGGTCGCGCCCTGTCGCGGCTGGCCCGGCGCGGGTCCGGCTCGGCCTCGCGCTCGATCTTCGGTGGCTTCGTGGTCTGGCACGAGGGCGAGGGTGACGGCGAGGCGGGCGACCTGAGCTCCTACGCCGAGCCGATCGGTGGTGACGATCTCGATCCCGCGCTGGTGGTGGCCGTGGTCGAGGCGGGCGCCAAGGCGGTGTCGAGCCGCGACGCCATGCGCAGTACCACCGCGACCTCCCCGCTGTACCGGCCGTGGGCGGAGTCCTCGCGCGTCGACCTGGCCGAGATGCGCGCCGCCGTCGAGCGTCGCGATCTGCCCGCCATCGGCGAGATCGCCGAACGCAACGCCCTGGGTATGCACGCGACCATGCTCGCCGCGCGCCCCGGCATCCGCTACCTGTCCCCGCACTCGCTCACCGTGCTCGACGCGGTGCTGGCGCTGCGCGCCGACGGCATCGCCGCCTACGCCACCATGGACGCGGGCCCCAACGTCAAGGTGCTGTGCAGTCGCGCCGACGCCCCGCACGTGGCCGCCACCCTGGATTTCCTCGGTGACTTCGTCACCACCCGCATCGCGCACATCGGTCCCGGCGCCACCCTCAGCGCGGGTGGCGACCGGTGATCAGTTGTCGCGCGCCGGGCAAGCTGTTCATCGCCGGGGAGTACGCGGTGGTCGAGCCGGGCCACCGCGCGGTCCTCACCGCCGTGGACCGCTATGCCACCGCCACGGTGATCCCTGCCGCCGCGACGACCCTGCGCTCCGATCTCGACGGTGGCATCACCCTGACCTGCCGTCGTCACGGTGACGGATTGGCCCCCGACACCGAGGACGGCACCGTCCCGCGTGCCTTCGCCTACGTCTTCGCCGCCGCCCGGATCCTCGACCGTCTGTGCGCCGAACGCGGCGTCGAGACCAACCCCTACGACCTCGAGGTCCGCGCCGAACTCGGTGACGCCGACGGCCGCAAGTTCGGCCTCGGTTCCAGCGCCGCGGTCACCGTGGCCACCGTCGACGCGCTGGGCCGCTTCCACGGCCTCGGCCTCAACACCATGGACCGCTACCGGCTGGCCATGCTCGCCACCCTCGAGGTCAACCCGAAGGCGTCCGGCGGCGACATCGCCGTGAGCACCTGGGGCGGCTGGCTGGCCTACGCCTCACCCGACCGCACCCACGTCGCCGAACTGGCCGCCGCCGAGGGCATCGAGGCCGCCCTGCGCTCGCCCTGGCCGGGCCTGTCGGTGCGCCCCCTGCGCACGCCGACCGAACTGGCCCTGCAGGTCGGCTGGACCGGCACCCCGGCCTCGACCCCGGCGCTGGTCGCCGGGCTCGGCGACCGACAGCAGCGCCCGAGCGAGCGCGCGCACTTCCTGCTGCGCAGCGACGACTGCGTCGAGCGGCTGGTGACCGCGATCGAGTCCGCCGACGCCGCGGCCATCTGCGCGGAGATCGACTGCGCCCGCCAACTGCTGCTCGACCTGGACGCGGGCACCGGCCTTGGCATCATGACCGAGCGTCTGCACGCCCTGTGCGCGGCCGGTGCCGCCGTGGGCGCCGCGGCCAAGCCGTCCGGCGCGGGCGGTGGTGACTGCGGGATCGCGCTCATCGACCGCACCCGCGACACCGCGATCACCGCGCTGACCGAACGCTGGATCGGCGCGGGCATCCGGCCGCTGCCGCTGCGCACGCATCCATTCGAGGGAGACAGCCAGTGATCGGCGATCGCAAAGACGACCACGTGCGCCACGCGGTGGCCCACCGCCGCGCCGTCACCGGCGGCAACGACTTCGACTCGGTGGCCTTCGTGCACCACGCGCTGGCCGGGATCGACAGCCGCGACGTCTCGCTCGGCGTCGAGTTCGCCGGAAAGCGCTGGGACACCCCGCTCTACGTCAACGCGATGACCGGCGGCAGCGCCCACACCGGCGAGATCAACCGGCAGCTGGCCATCGCCGCCCGCGAGACCGGCATCCCGATCGCCTCGGGCTCGATGAGCGCCTACTTCCGCGACGACGCGATCGCGCCGACCTACCGGGTGCTGCGCGAGGAGAACCCGGACGGGTTCGTGCTGGCCAATGTCAACGCCAACGCCACCGTCGAGCAGGTCCGGCGCGCGATCGACCTGCTCGAGGCCGACGCGGTGCAGATCCACCTCAACGCCGTGCAGGAAGTGGTCATGCCCGAGGGCGACCGCGCCTTCGACGCCTGGCCCGCGCGGATCGAGGAGATCGTCGCCGCGGTGGCGGTGCCGGTGGTCGTCAAGGAGGTCGGCTTCGGCCTGAGCCGCCAGACCGTGAGCTGGCTGCGCGAGGCGGGCGTGGCCGTCGCCGATGTCGGCGGACGCGGCGGCACCAATTTCGCCCGCATCGAGAACGACCGGCGCGCGGCGGCCGACTTCGCCTTCATCGAGAACTGGGGCCAGTCCACCCCGGCGTGCCTGCTGGACTGTGCCGGACTCGACGGGATCGACATCGCCGCCTCCGGCGGCATCCGTTCCCCCCTGGACGTGGCGCGCGCCCTCGCGCTGGGCGCCACCGCCACCGGCGTGGCCGGGGTGTTCCTGGAGACCCTGGTCAGCAACGACACCGAGGTGCTGATCGAGACCATCAGCACCTGGCTGACCCAACTGCGCGGCATCATGACCGTGCTCGGCGCGCACACCCCGGCCGACCTGGCCGGATGTGACCTGCTGGTCACCGGCGACCTGGCGGCGTTCTGCGCACTGCGCGGGATCGACGCGGCCGCTCTTGCCCACCGGAGCCCCTGGTGGCGTGAATCGAAGGATCGAGAAGGAGTCACCCATGAATGACATGTCGTATGCAGCCGTCCCGCTGCAATGGGTGGGGCCGCTGCGCATTACCGGCAACGTCGTCGACGACGCCGTGGAGGTCCCGCTGGCGACCTACGAGACGCCGCTGTGGCCCTCGGTCGGCCGTGGCGCCAAGATCTCCACGCTGGCCGAGCGGGGCATCGTGGCCACCCTGATCGACGAGCGGATGACCCGCTCGATCCTGCTCGAGGCCGACGACGCGCTCACCGCCTACACCACGGTGCAGCAGTTGCAGGCACGCTTGCCGGAGTTACAGGAGGTGGTCTCGGGCAGCAGCCGTTTCGCCCGGCTGATCGACCTGCACCACCAGATCGCGGGCAACCTGCTGTTCCTGCGCTTCGAGTTCACCACCGGCGACGCCTCGGGCCACAACATGGCGACCCTGGCCAGCGACCACCTGATGGACCACATCCTGTCCAGCTACCCGGGTGTGCGCTACGGCTCGATCTCGGGCAACTTCTGTACCGACAAGAAGGCCACCGCCGTCAACGGCATCCTCGGGCGCGGCAAGAACGTGATCACCGAGCTGCTGATCCCGCGCGAGGTCGTCGAGCAGCGGCTGCACACCACCGCGGGCAAGGTCGTCGAGCTCAATATCCGCAAGAACCTGATCGGCACCCTGCTGGCGGGCGGAATCCGTTCCGCCAACGCGCATTACGCCAACATGCTGCTGGCCTACTACCTGGCCACCGGCCAGGACGCGGCCAATATCGTCGAGGGGTCCCAGGGCATCACCCATGCCGAGGACCGCGACGGTGACCTGTACTTCTCGTGCACCCTGCCCAACCTCATCGTCGGCACGGTCGGCAACGGCAAGCACGCCCCCTTCGTCGACGAGAACCTCGAGCGCCTCGGTTGCCGCGCCGATCGCGAGCCGGGGGCCAACGCCCGCAGGCTGGCGGTCATCGGCGCGGCGGCGGTGCTGTGCGGCGAGCTGTCGCTGATGGCGGCCCAGACCAATCGCGGCGAGCTGATGCGCGCCCACACCCAATTCGAGCGGTCCACCACGAGCAACGGAACTCCAGCATGAGCATTCAGCCGGTCGGCATCCACGACCTCTCCTTCGCCACCACCCACTACTACCTCGACCACGCCGTGCTCGCCGAGCGCCTCGGCGTGGACCGCGACAAGTTCTACCTCGGCATCGGCCAGGAGAAGATGAGCGTCGCCGCGGCCGACGAGGACATCGTCACCCTGGCCGCGGCCGCCGCCAAGCCGATCCTGGAGCGCCACGGCACCGAGGGCATCCGCACCGTGCTGCTGGCCACCGAGACCGGTGTCGACCAGTCCAAAGCCGCTGCCCTGTACCTGCATTCGCTGATCGGGCTGCCCAACACCGCCCGCGTGGTCGAGCTCAAGCAGGCCTGCTACGGCGGCACCGCGGGCATCGCGTTCGCCGCGGGCCTGATCGCCCGCGATCCGTCGCAGCGAGTGCTGGTGATCGCCGCCGACATCGCCAAGTACGAGCTGGACACCCCCGGCGAGCCCACCCAGGGTGCCGCCGCGGTGGCCATGCTGATCAGCGCCGATCCCGCCCTCGTGACGCTGGATCCGCAGCAGGGTCTCTACAGCGCCGACATCATGGACTTCTGGCGCCCGAACTACCGCTCCGAGGCCATCGTCGACGGCAAGACCTCGGTCAACGCCTACCAGAAGGCCGCCCAGGAAGCCTGGACCGACTACCGCCGCCAGGGCGGTCGCGAGCTCACCGAGTTCGCCGCGTTCTGCTACCACCAGCCCTTCACCAAGATGGCCTACAAGGCGCACAAGCACCTGCTCGAGAGCCAGGGCTTCACCGCCGACGCCGCCGACATCGACGCGGCCATCAAGCTCACCACCCTCTACAACCGCACCGTCGGCAACAGCTACACCGCCTCGCTCTACCTGGGCCTGGCCGCGCTGCTCGACCACGCCGACGACCTGACCGGCAAGCCGCTGGCCTTCCTGAGCTACGGCTCGGGCGCGGTCGCCGAATTCTTCAGCGGCACGGTCGTTCCCGGCTACCGCGAGCACCTGCGCACCGCCGCCAACACCGAGGCCATCGACTCGCGCGAGTCGATCGGATACGAGGACTACCGCGCGCTGCACGAGGCCGTGGCCCCCACCGACGGTTCCTACCACGCCACGCCTGCCCAGACCGCCCGCCCGTACCGGCTGGCCGCGATCTCCGGGCACAAGCGCATCTACGAAGCCCGATGAGGTAATCCATGAGCGAGAAAACAGCCCCGGCGGACGCCGTCGGGGCAGTTCGGCACACCCGGATACTGATCGTCGGCAGCGGTCTGTCCGGTGTCGGCACCGCCATCCGGCTCACGCAGAAGGGCATCACCGACTTCGTGGTGCTCGAGCGCGGCGCCGATGTCGGCGGTACCTGGCGCGACAACACCTACCCGGGGGCGGGCTGCGATGTGCCCTCGCACCTGTACTCGTATTCCTTCGCGCTGAACCCGCACTGGTCGCGGTCGTTCTCCCCGCAGGCCGAGATCCACGAGTACATCCGCTCGGTCGCCGACCGCTACGGCGTGCGCGACAAGCACGTGTTCGACTGCGAGATGACCGACGCCCGCTGGAACGACGAGGGGGGTCACTGGGAGGTCAGCACCACCCGGGGCGCCTACACCGCCGACATCGTGGTCTCGGCCGCGGGCGTGCTCTGCGAGCCGAATCTGCCCGACATCAAGGGCATCTCGGAGTTCGAAGGCGAGATCTTCCACTCCGCGCGCTGGAACCACGACTCGACGCTGACCGGCAAGCGGGTCGCGGTGATCGGCACCGGGTCGTCCTCGGTGCAGATCGTGCCCTCGATCGCCCCCGAGGTCGCCCACCTCGACGTCTACCAGCGCACCGCCACCTGGGTGCTGCCGCACGCCACCCGGCCCTATCTCGCCGCCGAACGCTGGGCGTTCCGGCACGTGCCGGGCCTGCAGCGGCTGCTGCGCGGGATGATCTACGCCAACCGGGAACTGTTCGTGCTGTTCCAGGCCAAGTATCCGAAGGCGGCGGTGCTGCTCGAGATCGTGGCCAGGGTGAAGATGTTCCTCGAGGTCCGCGATCGGGACCTGCGGCGCAAGGTGACCCCGAAGCACCGACTCGGCTGCAAGCGCATGCTGGTGTCGAACAAGTACCTGCCCGCGCTGGGGCGCGACAATGTCGAGCTCGTCACCGACGGCATCGCCGAGGTGCGCGCGCACTCGATCGTCACCGAGGACGGCACCGAGCGCGAGGTCGACGCCATCGTGCTGGCCACCGGCTTCCAGGTCACCGATTCGCCCACCTACAACCTCTACACCGGCCGTGACGGGCGCACCCTGTCGGAAGTGGCCGACGCCGAGGGCTACCAGACCTACAAGGGCACCACGGTCACCAACTTCCCGAATCTGTTCCTCATGCTCGGCGCCAACTCCGGGCTCAACTACACCTCGCTGATCTACATCATCGAATCCCAGATCGCCTACCTGCTCGACGCGGTGGAGACGATGCGGGCGCGCGAGCTGCGCTCGGTGGAGGTCCGCAAGGACGTGCAGGCCGCCTACAACCGCGAACTCGACACCAAGATGGCCCGCAGCGTATGGGTCTCGGGCGGGTGCGACAGCTGGTTTCTCGACTCGCGCGGCCAGAACGCCACGCTGTGGCCGGATTTCAGCTTCCGATACCGGCGACTGCTGCGGAGCTTCGACGTGGACGCCTACGAGACCACCGCGAGGACGCGATGACCGACACGACCAAGCGGCACTACCGGGTCGCCATCATGGGGGCGGGCTTCGCGGGTCTGGGTCTGGCGATCCAGTTGCAGCGGCAGGGCCACACCGATTTCGTCGTCGCCGAGCGCGGCGAGGAGATCGGTGGCACCTGGCGCGACAACACCTATCCCGGCGCGGGCTGCGACGTGCCTTCGCAGCTGTACTCCTATTCCTTCGCGCTCAACCCGGACTGGACCCGCTCGTTCTCCAACCAGCCCGAGATCCACCGGTACATGTGTGAGGTCGCCGACCGCTTCGGCGTGCGCGACCGGATCATGCTCGGCTGCGCGGTGACCAGCGCCCGCTGGAACGAGCAGACCGCCCGCTGGGACGTCACCACCACCCAGGGAGAGTTCACCGCCGACTTCGCCGTCTCGGCGGCGGGTCCGCTGAGCTCACCCAAACTGCCGGACATCAAGGGCATCAACGAGTTCCAGGGCGCGATCTTCCACTCCGCGGCCTGGGACCACGAGGCCGAGCTGGCGGGCAAGCGGGTCGCGGTGATCGGCACCGGCGCCTCGGCCATCCAGATCGTCCCGGCCATCGCCGCCGAGGTCGGCACGCTCGATGTCTACCAGCGGTCGGCGCCGTGGGTGCTGCCCCGGGTCGGGCACCGCTACACCGCGCTGGAACGCTTCGCCTACCGCCGGATTCCCGGCGCGCAGCGCGCGGTGCGCACGGCCATCTACTGGCTGCGCGAGTCGTTCGTGCTGTGGCAGGCGAAGTTCGCCTGGGCGGCGGCGATCGTGCAGCTGGCGGCCAGGGCCAAGATCCGGTGGGAGATCAGCGATCCCGTGCTGCGCGGCAAGGTCACCCCGGGATACCGGCTCGGCTGCAAGCGCATGCTGATCTCCAACGACTACTATCCGGCGCTCGCCCGCGACAATGTCGACGTGATCACCGACGGAATCGCCGAGATCCGTGCGCATTCCATCGTCACCGCCGACGGCACCGAACGCGAGGTCGACGCCATCGTGCTGGCCACCGGATTCCGGATCACCGATTCGCCGACCTACGACATGATCACCGGTCGCGACGGGCGCACATTGTCGGAAACCTTCGACGCCGAACCCATTACCGCGTACAAAGGTTCGGCGGTGGCGAATTTCCCGAATGTATTCGTCATGATGGGTCCGAATTCCGCATTGAGTTACACGTCAGCGATTTTCACCATCGAATCGCAGATCAACTACATCGTGGACGCGCTGACGACCATCGAGCGGCGGGGACTGCGCACGGTGGAGGTCCGCGCCGACGCCCAGGCGGCCTACAACCGCGACCTGCAGGCCAAGTTCGACGGCACGGTCTGGAAGGAGGGTGGCTGCACCAGCTGGTTCGTCGACGAGAACGGGCACAACGCCACCCTGTGGCCGGACTTCAGCTTCCGGTTCCACCGGATGCTGCGCCGCTTCGACATCGACGCCTACGACACCACCACTCGCTGAGGAAACAACCCGCCGGACATCGTTATCAGATCTGAACTCTTTTCGGATCCGGCAAATGTTTCGCAAAGGGGAAATGCCGCCCGGACCGGCGGGCCTGCGGAGTGTTACGCAGAACCGCCGTTCCGGGTTATCACTGTTTCGTGACGAACTCCGCTGGCCCCCCGATTCGGGATGTACGTTTAGTCCCCATAAGTTCGCTGGATCCCATTCGGGTAACGGAGAGGGCGGAAATGGCTACAGTGACTCGGCAGTACTCCGCGGCGAAATCTTCGATGACGCCCTCGACTCTGGTGACGCTCGGCTTGATCCTGCTCATTCCGGTCCTGGCCACCGCCGGGCCGATCGCGGCCTCCGCGCTCATCGCGCGCTACGCGGGCCTCGGCTGGTCGGGGTGGTCGGTGTACGCCGTGATCGCCCTGGTGGTCTGCGGGTCGATCGCCGCGTCGATGTGGGCCTTCCGGCTGGCCTGGCGCCGTGCCACCGACCTCGAGTCCGTCGATTCCTCCCCGCGCTAGGAGCTCCGCATGCAAACACATCGTCACGCGGCGCTGCCCGCCGCACCACTGATCGACCCGGTGGCTCCCGACGGCGCACGGTGCCGTCGCCTGCGTATCGTCGCGCGGATCGATGACACCCCGCGCTGGGAGACCACCGCCGCCCGCCTGCTCGGAAGCGGACTGCGCCGCTGGCGCGACCGGCCCGACATCGCCGACCATCCGGCGCTGTGCCGCTGGTCGCGCATCCAGGACACCCAGCAGATGCTCGAACCGCCCTGCCTGCGTACGGTTTTCACGGCGCTGGCGATCGGGGAGGAGCTGGCCTCCGGTGACGCCTGCGCCGACTTCGCCACCGCGATCATGCTGCTGTCGAGCTGCCCGGCCGAGGCGATCGTGCAGGCCGACCCGCTCGGCGCCGCGCGCACCCTGCGCTTCTCGGTCTACGCCTTCCGCGAGGACGACCTGCCGCTGGCCGAGGATCTGATCACCACCACCGTGGCCGCCTGCGGCACCGTCCTGGCCCGCCGCTGCGCGGTGCTGGCGCCCGCCGCGACACCCCGCCCCGCGCCGGTCTCGGCTCCGGCAGTGCCGGAACCCCTGGTCATCGGGACCGGGACCGCCGCCCGCTGACGGGTCAGGCGTCGCGCAGGGCGCGGTAGACCGCCGCGCCGACGAACGCGCCGAGCGTCTCGGGAGTCCAGCTGCTCTCGTCGGCGAGCAGGCTGCGCACCGCGCTCTCGCCCGCGGAGATCCAGAGTTCCACCAGCACCGGCAGTTTGGTGTCGGCCTCGGTCGTGCCCCAGGCGTGCAGGGTGGGTCGCAGCAGCTCGGTGCAGCGGGCGAGCACCAGGTCGCGGCCGTGGCCGAAGGAGGTGGCGACATCGGGATCGGGATTGCCGTAGGCCAGCCGCCAGGAGTCGGGATTGGCGGCGACCACGCGCAGCAGCGCCTGGAAACCGTCGACGAACACCCCTTCGCCCGCGTCCACCGCGCGGCGTGGCGTGGCTTCCAGGACCCCGTCGATGATCCGGCGTTCCTCGCGGGCGATGAGCTCGTGCAGCAGTTCCACGCGATCGGCGAAGCAGGAGTAGACGACCGGGCGGGTGACCTTCATCCGATCCGCCACCGCGGCCATGGTCACCGCGCCGATGCCCTGTTCGACGGCGATGGCGAGGGCGGCGTCGAGCACCTGGGGCCGTCGGCGTTCCGGCCCGAGATGGGCGGCGCGGCGGCGCGGCTGCACGGTCGGGTCGGTGGTCATCGGGTCCAACTCTAGCAAGTGCCCGGCGCCGTCACCGGAACGGTTCCTACACAACTGTAGGATAATGATACGGTGACGTAGGAATTGCTCCGGTGGCCGCGCGGCCCCGGAATCCCGCGATCAGGAGTCACCGATGACCCAAGGGCTGTTCAATCCGAAGACCTGCGACTTCGCCGAGTTCGACGCCGAGACCCGCCGCCTGTTGCGCGCGACTGTCGACTGGTTCGAGACCCGCGGCAAGGCCGCGCTCAAGCGCGACGACCGCGACCGTGTCTGGTACTCGGAATTCCTCGACTTCGTCAAGCGCGAACGCGTCTTCGCCACCTTCCTCACCCCGGCCGCCGAGGCCGCGGGCGATCCGAACAAGCGCTGGGACACCGCGCGCATCGCGATGATGAGCAAGATCCTCGGCTTCTACGGCATGTCCTACTGGTACGTCTGGCAGGTCACCATCCTGGGCCTCGGCCCGATCTGGCAGAGCGACAACGCGGCCGCGCGCCGTCGGGCCGCCGCCGGACTGGACTCGGGGGAGATCTTCGCTTTCGGCCTGTCGGAGAAGGAGCACGGCGCCGACGTGTACTCCACCGACATGGTGCTCGACCCCGACCCGGCCGGTGGGTTCCGCGCCCACGGCGGCAAGCACTACATCGGCAACGGCAATCTGGCCCGGATGGTCTCGGTCTTCGGCCGTCGCGCCGACAAGCCGATCATCGACAGCGCCCAGGCGTTGCGCTCGGCGCCGACCGACGACGATTACGAGGGGTATCTGTTCTTCGTCGCCGATTCCCAGCACGAGAACTACCGGCTGCGCCGCAATGTGGTCGACAGCCAGATGTATGTGGCCGCCTTCGATCTCGAGGACTACCCGGTCGCCGAGGACGACATCCTGCACCGGGGCGCCGCGGCCTTCCACGCCGCGATGAACACGGTCAATGTCGGCAAGTTCAATCTGGGCTTCGGCGCGATCGGCGCCTGCGAGCACGCCTTCCACGAGGCGATCGACCACGCCGAGAACCGGGTGCTGTTCGGGCATCGGGTCACCGAGTTCCCGCAGGTCCGCACGCTGGTCACCGAGTCCTACGCGCGGCTGGCCGGAATGCGGCTCTACAGCGAGCGGGCCATCGACTACCTGCGCTCGGCCTCCCCGCAGGATCGGCGCTACCTGCTGTTCAACGCCATCGAGAAGATGACCGTCACCCGGCAGGGCCAGCGCGTCATCGAGGATCTGGCCGACGTGATCGCCGCGCGCGGCTTCGAGAACGACATGTACTTCCCGATGGCGATGCTCGGGCTGTTCGGCCTGCCGCGCCTCGAGGGCACGGTGCACGTGAACATGGCGCTGTCGCTGAAGTTCATGGCCAACTACATGTTCCACCCCGCCGACGCCGGACTGGCCGCGCTCGCGCTGCTGCCCGGGGCTGGCACGGTCTCGAGCGGGACCGTCCGCACGGTGGCCGGGGCGCTGAGCTGGTCGAGCCGACGTCTCACCCCGCGGGTCGGCAAGGTGGTGCCCAAGCTGCGCGCCGAACTCGGCGGCGCCGACTACCCGACGATCGGCACCCGCCGCGACGCCGCCGACGACGAGTTCCTGTTCCGGCAGGGCCCCAGCAGTGGGCTGGGCCGGATCCGCTTCGCCGACTGGCGCCCGGTGTTCGAGCGGTTCGCGCACGTGCCGAACGTGGCGGTCTTCCTCGAGCAGGTGCTCGCCCTGCAGGCGCTGCTGGCCGCCGCGACACCGACCGCCGACCAGCAGCGCGACGTGGACTTCCTGTTCGCCCTCGGAGAGCTGTTCACCGCGGTGCCCTACGCCCAGCTCATCCTGGAGCAGGCCGCCATCGAGGGCACCGATGTCGACGTGCTCGATCAGCTCTTCGACGGGTTCGTCCGCGAGTTCTCCCGTCACGCGCTCACCCTGCACAGCAAGCCGAACGCCACCCGCGCCCAGCAGGTCCGCGCGATCGACCTGGTCCGTCGCCCGGTCGCCGACGCGGCCAGGGTCGAGCGGGTGCTGGCCGCGGCGCGCGCGGTGGCGGGGACCTACCGGATGACTCCGTGAGGTCAGCGCGCCGGTAGCTGGTCCAGTTGGTCGCGGCGGGTGCCGCGCAGGGGATTGGCGGTGGGGAAGGTGATCGAGGGCAGCGTCACCCACATGCGCACGCGGGTGCCGCTGTCGTCCTGGGTGAACTCCAGGTCCTCGGTGAGCACCCGCATCATCTCCACGCCGCGACCACGGAAACCCGGATCGGTGGGGGTGGGGATCCAGCGCCCGTAGTCGGTGACCTCGAGCACGACGCGATCGCCCTCGCAGGTGGCGGTGAGGGTGACCCGGCCGGGTTCGCTGTCGCGGTAGGCGTGTTCGACGCTGTTGCTGCACGCCTCGTTGGCGGCGGCGACCAGGTCGGCGGCCAGGTCGTGCGGCACCGCGGCGGTGGCGAACCAGCGGTAGAGGCCGCGGCGCAGGCCGGTGAGTTCCGCGGCGGCGGCGGGGATGTCGACGTGCAGGGGTTCGGGCGGCTGGCGGTAGACGACCATGGCGACGTCGTCGTCGTAGCCCGCCGCCGGGGCCAGCCGCGAGAGCACCGCGTCGGCGACATCGCGGGGCAGGGCCGCGCCGGTCTCGCTGAGCACGTCGGCGATCTTGACGAAGCCCTCTTCGATGTCGTAGCCGCGCTGCTCGACCAGACCGTCGGTGAACAGCACCAGGGTGGCACCCGGCGGCAGCGCGGTGGTCGCCTCCGGTCTGCGCGGGGTGTCGAAGGTGGCCAGCGGCACGGCGCGTCCGCCTTCGAGGACCCGGCCGGGCCCGCCGGGCGGCGCCAGCACCGGCGGCATGTGCCCGGCGTTGGAGTACCGCACCATCCCGCGCGTGGGATCGAGCACGGCCGCGCACACGGTGGTACACATCGCGCCCGGAATCCGCGCGGCGACGGCGTCGAGTTCGGCCAGCAGCTGGGCCGGTCCGGCCCCGCGCAGCAGCAGCGCCCGCGCGGCGGTGCGCAGCTGACCCATCACCACCGCCGCCGAGAGGCCACGGCCGACACAGTCGCCGACCACCACGCCGATCGTGCCGTCGCGCAACGGCACCACGTCGTACCAGTCGCCGCCGATCTCGAGCGGCGGCAGCGCGGGTTCGTAGTGCACCGAGAACCGCGGGGGCAGTTCGATCGGTCCGAGCATGGCGCGTTGCAGCGTGAGCGAGGTCGCGCGCGCCTGATCGAAGTTGCGGGCCCGCTGCAGGGCCACGCTGAGATGGCCGACCAGCAGCGAGTACAGCGCCCAGTCCGCCGCGCTCACCGCGCGCGCGGAGCCGAAGCGCACCCACAGGGCGGCGTCGCCGGTCTCGCCGAGCGGGGCGACGACCGCCTCGACGCCCTCGTCCTCGCTGGTCACGGCCGACAGCCCGCGTCCGGTCTGCCTGCGCGCGCGGTCGAGCAGGCCGCGCACCTCGTCGTCGAGCGGCACTTCCGGACCCACGCCCTCGCGCACCGGCGTCGCGGTCGAGGCCGCCGACGCGGCGGTCAGCTCGGGTCCGGCACCGGCGGGCGGGGCACCGCAGGAATACACATCGGGCCGCCCGGTCCGGCTCGGCCACACCGCGACCAGCGCGGTCTGCGCGCCCATGGTCCGGCGCAACTCGTCGAGGCCGACGGCGAGCACCTCCACCATGCTGGTGGCCGCCCCGACGGCGGTCGCCAGGCGCGAGGCGGCCTGATCGCGGGCCTGCGCGTCGTGTTCGGCGGTCACATCGCGCACCGTACCGACGAAGATGCGCTCGTCGTTCTCCTGACGCACCAGCGAACTCGCGCTCACCGCGAGCCAACGTTCGCGGCCGTCGCGGTGACGCACCGGCATCACGAAACGGGAAGCCTCCGTACCGATCTGGGGGTATCCGGCCCGATCGGGCAGCGCCCACGGATGCGGCAGGGTGAACGGCACCTCGTCGGCGCCGTAACCGGTGAGCACGCCGAAGGCCGAGTTCACCTCCTCGATGGTGCCGTGCGCGTCGGCGACGAAGAAGCCGTCCTGCAGCGATTCCACCAGGGCGGTGCGGAACGCGTCGCGCCCGGCCAGATCCTCGGCGCGGGAACGCTGCTGCTCGTAGCGGCGGGTCCCGTCCAGGTAACCGCGGGTGGCGATGTCGAGGGCCGCCATGGTCTGCAGCAGGAACTCCAGCGCCACCTCGGCGATACGCGGATCCGCCTGCGCCTGCGGGAATTCGGCGACCGCGCGGAAGTGGTGCTCGGTCAGGTCGAGCAGACTGATGCCCTCGACCAGGGCTCGCCTGCCCAGGTCGTAGCCCTCGGACAGCCCCTCCTGGCCGGGCGCGGCGACATGGCGGCCCAACGCTGCCGAATAGTCGTCGAGAAATGCGGCCAGGACGGCGCTCATCGGCAACCTCTCATGGGCAGGCGCCGCGGAATCGGGCCGCGAGCACCAGTGCGTCGTCGGTGTCCTTGGCATCGCGCGCGAGCAGGTCGTGCGCGATGGCCGAGGCCGGGCGGGCCAGATCGATCGACTCGGGGCCGACGGCCACGATCCCGTCGGTGGCCATCAGCAACAGGTCGCCGGGGCGGATCGGCAGGGTCTGCGGTTGCAGGTGCGAGGGCAGTCGGTAGCCGACGATGCCGCCGGTGAGCAGCATGGTCGCGCGCAGTTCCGGCCCGGCCGGACCCAGGGTGAGCAGCCGCGATTCGACATTGCCGACCCCGAGCCACTGCAGGGTCTCGCCCGGCCCGATCAGCGCCAGCGACACCGCGGCCCCGCGGGTCTCGACCATCGCGCGATGGCACAGCACCATCAGCACGTCCAGCGGTTCGCCGCGATTGTCGGAGAGGATGACCGCGGCCCGCTCGGCGGCGTCGGCGGCCGCGCCCCCGTGGCCGAGACCGTCCAGGACGCCGAAGAGCACCCCGCCGTCACCGGTGTCCAGGACGAGCGCCCGGTCCCCGGAGACGTCCTGACCGGGCAGTGCCCGACCGGCCGTCGACCATTCCGTGCGGCCGATGATCCCGTCTTCATGCACCGTCGGGTACCCACTTCCACATCTCGATCAACGTTCCGCGACCCGGGGCGGAATCGATGATCAGCCCGTCCATCAAACGGCGTGCGCCGGGCAGACCGAGGCCGAGGCCACGGCCGGTGGAATAACCGTCCTCCAGCGCGCGGGGAATGTCGCGGATACCGGGACCCTGGTCCTCGGCCTGGACGATGAGCGAACGACGACCGTCACGCTGATCGACGAGCAGCCGGATCTCGCCGCTGCCCGCGTAGCTGGTGATATTGCGCGCGATCTCCGAGATCGCGGTGGAGATCATGGTGCGATCGGTGAGGGTGAAGCCGAGTCGGGCCGCCAGCTCGTGTCCGGCCTGGCGTGCTGTCACGATGTCCTCGGACACCTTGACCGCGATCGCAACCTGCTCAGCGGCCACTGTCACGACCGTCTCGTCGGCTGCGGGGGTGCCGGTTCAGCCAGGCCAGGCCCTCCTCGAGGTCCAGTGCGGTGTGCATGTCCTCGAAGGTGAGGCCCAGCTGGACCATGGCGAAGGCGACCTCGGGCTGGAGCCCGACGATGACCGTCTCCGCGCCGCGCAGCTGGGTCATGTGCGCGATGGTGCGCAGCGAGCGCGCGGCGAAGGAGTCCATCACGTCGATCGCGGTGACATCGACGATGATGCCGGTCGCGCGATAGCGACTGACCTGCTTCATCAGGTCGTCCTGGAGCCGCTCGGTATCGGAGTCGGTCAGCGCCGACTGCACCGAGGCGATCAGGTACGTGCCCTGTTTGAGGATGGGAACCGGCATGGTGGAGGTATCAGCGCCCGTCGCGCTCGCCGAGGCGTTCGGTCACGCGTGAGACCTCGTAGCCGAGCAGCCGCTCCGCCTCCTCGATGCCACCCTGCAGGTCACCGACGGCGTTCATCTTCGACAGGTCCAGGCCGATGGTCACCAGGGTGAGCGCGATTTCCGAGGACAGGCCGGTGATGATGACATTGGCGCCCATGAGGCCGGACGCGTCGACGGTCTGCACGAGGTGGTTGGCCACCACGGAGTCGATCGCGGGCACACCGGTGATGTCGATGACGACCACCTTGGCGCGATTGGCGCGGATGGCGCGCAGCAGCTGCTCGGTGAGCTGACGGGCGCGCTGGGAGTCCAGCACACCGATGATCGGCAGGATGAGCAGCTGCTCGCGCACCTGCAGCACCGGGGTGGACAGCTCGCGGATGGCCTCCTGCTGGCGGCTGATCACGCGCTCGCGCTCCTGTACGAAGGAGACACCCACGGTGTTGGCGATGCGGTTGGCGGCGGGCTCGTAGGCGTCGAGCACCTGGTTGAGCATCTCGAAGTTGGACTGGTATTTGGAGAACAGTGAGCGGGCCAGCACGTCGCGCAGCAGCAGCACGATGCCGAGCACCTCGTCGGTCTCGACGCCTCGCGGGATGATGCGCTCGGACAGGTCGCGGGCGTAGGCCTGCAGGGCCTCGACGCTACCGGTCTCGAGCACCTCGACGTAGTTATCGAAGATCGAGGTGGCCTCGGAGAAGATCTCCTCCGGGGTCATGGCGGTGAGCAACTGGGCCTCGGTGATGCGCCGGGCCCATTCCTCGCGCAGCGCGGTGCGGTTCTGTCGGAGGTGTTCGACCAGCTGGGGGAGCAGGTTGTCGACAGGGCGTGCGGGCAGCGAATCCGCCGAAAGACTCGTGGACACCTCGGACATGGAAACTCCTGCCCCTTTCGACGGACATTCTTCGTGCGCACGGCGCGCATCGATTCGAGCCTACTCATACCCCATCGGTGCCGCTGCCCAAACGTGTGGGTTGCGTCGCACCGTCGAGCACATCGGGAGCAAACCCCCGTTCCAGCGCCCCCAGCGCCCGATCCAGGTACACGGTGAGGTCCGCGTCACCCCGTTCGATCCAGGCGTCGTAGGCGGCGCGGGCCGCGGCCAGGGTGGTGCGCCCGACCGCCAGCGGCACCAGATCGTTCGCGGTGGTCCCCAGGCGCCGGGCGGCGAACTCGCCGACCGCGCGTTCCCAGGCGTCGTAGTGCGCGCCCGCGCCCGCCGAGAGCGCGGGCACCGCCGAGACCAGCCGCATCCGGGTGCGCAGCTCGGGAATGTCCTCGGCGCGGTAGTGGTTGGCGGCCACCACGATCCGGCGCACCGCCGCCATCATCGGCTCGTCGTCGGGGACGCCCGCGAAGGCTTCGCGCAGGTCCTGGACCTCGCCGTCGAACTGGTGCCAGAGCACCTCGGCCTTGCTGGGGAAGTAGCGGAAGAAGGTGCGTTCGCTGACACCGGCCTCGGCGGCGATGCGTTCGACGGTGACGTCGTCGAAGCCGTGCTCGGCGAACAGACACAGGGCGATGACTTCGAGTTCGCGGCGCGTGGTGCGCGGCGGGCGGCCGCGGTGGGGGCGCGGCGTCGGGGCGGACATGGATACAGCGTAGGGAGGAACTCCCGACCCCTTGATTATGTCAGTGGCTGACGTTAATCTTCGGTCATGTTCGTGGCCCACCTCACATGGCCCGAGGCGGGTGCATGCGCCGCAACGGGAGTGATCCTGCTCATCCCGCTCGGCGCGACCGAGCAACACGGTCCGCATCTGCCGCTGTCCACCGACAGCGACATCGCCGCCGCGCTGTGCGCCCGCGTCGCCGCCGAGCGCGCCGACGTGCTCGTCGCCCCGGTCGTGCCCTACGGCGCCAGCGGGGAACACGCCGGTTTCCCCGGCACCCTCTCGATCGGGCAGGCGGCGCTGGAACTGCTGGTGGTGGAACTGTGCCGCTCGGCCACCGACACCTTCGCCCGCATCGTCCTGGTCAACGGACACGGTGGCAATGTCGAGACGCTGCGCCGCGCGGTCACGCTGCTGCGCGCCGAGTCCCGCGACATCCGGCTGTATTCCCCGGGCTATCGCGGTGACCCGCACGCGGGCCGCACCGAGACCTCCCTCCAGCTCGCGCTGCACCCCGAGCGGGTGCGCGCCGAGCTGGCCGAACCGGGCGACACCCGCGACCTGGCCACCCTGCTGCCGCTGCTGCGCGCGGGCGGTGTCCGCGCCGTGAGCCCCAACGGGATCCTCGGCGATCCCACCGGTGCCGGAGCCGAGGAGGGCGAGTCCCTGCTGAAGCTCGCCACCACCGCACTACTGGACGACCTGGGCCGCTGGTGGCCGCAGGATCATGAGGAAGGACCCCGTCGATGAATCCCTGGTTCGAGACCGTCGCCGAAGCGCAGCGCCGCGCCCGCAAGCGGTTGCCGAAATCGGTGTACGGCGCGCTGATCGCGGGCTCCGAACGCGGCCAGACCATCGAGGACAACCAGACCGCCTTCACCGAACTCGGCTTCGCCCCGCACTGCGCGGGCCCGATCGGCGAGCGCGATCAGTCCACCACCGTGCTCGGACAGTCGATCTCGATGCCAGTGCTCATCTCGCCGACCGGCGTGCAGGCCGTGCACCCCGACGGCGAGGTGGCCGTGGCCCGCGCCGCCGCCGCGCGCGGAATCGCCATGGGGCTCAGCTCGTTCGCGAGCAAGCCGGTCGAGGAGGTCGTCGCGGCCAATCCGTCGACCTTCTTCCAGCTGTACTGGTGTGGCGACAAGGACCAGATCCTGGAGCGGATGGGTCGGGCGAAGGCGGCCGGTGCGGTCGGCTTGATCCTCACCCTGGACTGGTCGTTCTCGCACGGGCGCGACTGGGGCAGCCCGGTGATCCCGGAGACGCTGAACCTGCGCGCCATGATGAAGTTCGCGCCGCAGACCCTCGCGCGCCCGCGCTGGCTGGCCACCTACCTGCGCTCGGGCAGCATCCCCGACCTGACCGCCCCGAACATGGCCGTCGGCGGCGGCGCGGCGCCCGGCTTCTTCGGCGCCTACGGCGAGTGGATGCAGACCCCCGCCCCGGACTGGGACGACGTGGCCTGGATCTGCGCGCAGTGGGACGGTCCGGTGCTGCTCAAGGGCGTCATGCGGGTCGACGACGCGCTGCGCGCCGTCGACGCGGGCGTGGCGGGCATCTCGGTGTCCAACCACGGCGGCAACAACCTCGACGGCACCCCCGCCGCCATCCGCGCGCTGCCGGTGCTCGCCGACGCGGTGGGCGACCAGATCGAGGTGCTCCTCGACGGCGGCATCCGCCGCGGCAGCGACGTGGTCAAGGCCGTGGCGCTGGGTGCGCGCGCCGTGCTGATCGGTCGCGCCTACCTGTGGGGTCTGGCCGCCAACGGTCAGGCCGGGGTGGAGAACGTCCTCGACATCCTGCGCGGCGGCATCGACTCGGCCCTGCTGGGCCTGCGCAAGACCTCGGTCACCGACCTGACCCGTGACGACATCGTCGTCCCGGCCGGTTTCGAACGCGCGTTGGGGGTGCCTTCGGGGGAAAACCATTCCGGTAAACGGGATTTCACGAATACCGAGGAGGTCGTCGGCGCCGCGTCCGCTGGCTAGGATCGCTTGCGGCCGTCGGACCGGCGGCCGCGAACGGGAGGGGGAGTCGTGGACGTGGCAGCGAGCGAGCGGGATCGGCGCGGCCGGATCATGAAGTCGCGCAGGGTGTCCTACACCCTGCCCGCCGTGGTGGCGATGGCGCTGGTGTCGGCGGGCTGTGCCACCACCCAGCATCCGGCCCAGCGGGCGGCGACCACCACGGTCACCACCACGACCAAACCGCCGATCACCACGACGACCACCCCGCGGCCGACGACGACCACCCGCACCCCGACGTCGACGACCACCGCCCAGCCCACCGCCGTCGGGATCTGCCTCGACACCACCACCAACACCCGCGTGGTCGACAGTCAGTGCGACACCTCCGACATCAGGTACTCGCGGTTCTGGTACCAGCACACCGACACGCTGCTCTATCCCGCCGTCGGGGCCGCGGTGGCCCTGGCCGCCGGGAGTTTCCTGCGCCCGACCGGGGGCACCGTGCACGACCGGGGCGCGCCGGTCGAGGGCGGCACCATCACCCGTGGCGGACTCGGTTCCAGCCGCCCGGACACCGGCGGGTCGGGCGGGTCCTGACCCGGTCGGAGGCGCTCAGGCCGGGTCCGGGGAGGGCTCTCCGGGTTGCCCGGCGTGGCGGCCCCGGCCGGTGGGGGTGAAGCCGACCCCGGTGCTGCGGTGGTGGTCGACGAGGACGTCGTAGATCTCGGCCAGCGCGGCGAGCTGGTTGCGGTCCAGGACATCGATCATGTGTTTGCGCACGCTGCGCACATGCGCGGGCGCGGCGGTGGTGAGCAACTGACCGCCCGCGGTGGTGAGCCGGGCGACGGTGCGGCGCGCGTCGTGCGGCATCGTCTCGCGCGAGACCAGGCCGCGCTTCTGCATGCGGGTGATCTGATGCGAGAGCCTGCTCTGCGACCACTCCAGCGCCCCGGCCAGGTCGGCGAAGGTCAGCCGCTGACCCGGCGCGTCGGCCAGATAGACCAGCACCGAGTATTCGACATAGCTCAGATTGGCCGCCCGGCCCGCGTCGCGTCCGATCGCCGCGGCGATCAGGTCGCGGGTTCGCACGTAGCCGAGCCAGGCGCGCATTTCGACATCATCGAGCCACTGTGGATCCGTCACGATCGAGCTCCAGATTCTCCGGTGCAGGCTTCGGGGTGGAACGGTGCACGCCCGCCACCGTCCGGAGAATGGGTAGCACCGTTTGGGTTGAACGTGCAACCTCGACCTTGGTTCGGCTCGACCGCCGCACGTCACAAAGGGTCGCCTTACCTGCGGCGCTGTGTCGGTGGGTCGATAGGCTTCGCTCTGCTTTTGTGACCAGCCCCGGCTGGTGCTCCGCCGTGATGCGGTGCCCGCCCTGCCCGAAGGAGTGCGATCCGTGACCGCGCCGGAGTTCCGCTATTCCGATCTGCTGCCGATCGGCGCCGACGAGACGCCCTACCGTCTGCTCACCACCGAGGGGGTCAGCACCGTCGAGCACAACGGGCGCACCTTCCTGCAGGTCGAGCCCGAGGCGCTGCGCCTGCTCACCGAGACGGCGATCCACGACATCAGCCACTACCTGCGCCCCGCGCACCTGGCCCAGCTGCGCAAGATCATCGACGACCCGGAGTCCTCGGGCAACGACCGCTTCGTCGCGCTGGACCTGCTCAAGAACCTCAACATCTCCGCGGGCGGCGTGCTGCCCATGTGCCAGGACACCGGCACCGCGATCGTGATGGGCAAGAAGAGTGAAGGCGTGCTGACCGGCGTCGACGACGCCGAATGGATCAGCCGCGGCGTGTACGACGCCTACAACCGCCTGAACCTGCGCTACTCCCAGCTGGCCCCGATCACCATGTGGGACGAGAAGAACACCGGTTCCAACCTGCCCGCCCAGATCGAGCTGTACTCGACCGAGGGCACCCCGGACAACCCGGTCTACAAGTTCCTGTTCATGGCCAAGGGCGGCGGCTCGGCCAACAAGTCGTTTCTGTACCAGGAGACCAAGGCCGTCCTGAACCCCGAGCGCATGCTCGAGTTCCTCGACGAGAAGATCCGCTCGCTGGGCACCGCGGCCTGCCCGCCGTATCACCTCGCGGTGGTCATCGGCGGCACCAGCGCCGAATTCGCCTTGAAGACCGCGAAATACGCCTCCGCGCACTACCTGGACAACCTGCCCACCAAGGGCTCGATCACCGGCCACGCCTTCCGCGATCTCGAGCTCGAGGAAGAGGTCTTCCAGCTCACCCGCGAGTTCGGCATCGGCGCCCAGTTCGGCGGCAAGTACTTCTGCCACGACGTGCGCGTGGTCCGCCTGCCCCGCCACGGCGCCTCCTGCCCGGTCGCCATCGCCGTCTCCTGCTCGGCCGACCGCCAGGCGCTGGCCAAGATCACCAAGGACGGCATCTTCCTCGAGCAGCTGGAAACCGAACCGGCCCAGTACCTGCCGGAGCAGACCGAGGACATCCTCGGCGGCGACGTGGTCAAGATCGACCTCAACCGCCCGATGGACGAGATCCGCACCGAACTGTCGAAATACCCGGTGAAGACCCGTCTCTCGCTCACCGGCCCGCTGGTGGTGGCCCGCGACATCGCGCACGCCAAGATCAAGGAGCGCCTCGACGCGGGCGAGCCGATGCCGCAGTACCTGCGCGACATGGCCGTCTACTACGCGGGCCCGGCCAAGACCCCCGAGGGCTACGCGTCGGGTTCCTTCGGTCCCACCACCGCCGGTCGCATGGACTCCTACGTCGACCAGTTCCAGGCCGCGGGCGGTTCCATGATCATGCTCGCCAAGGGCAATCGCTCCGCACAGGTCACCAAGGCCTGCCACGAGCACGGCGGCTTCTACCTGGGCTCCATCGGCGGCCCGGCCGCGCGCCTGGCGCTGGACTGCATCAAGAACGTCGAGGTGCTCGAGTACCCCGAGCTCGGCATGGAAGCCGTCTGGAAGATCGACGTCGAGGACTTCCCGGCCTTCATCGTCGTCGACGACAAGGGCAACGACTTCTTCGCCGAGACGTCCAAGCCGATCGCGCTGCGCGTGCGCACCCGCTCCAAGGAACGCGTCTAGCCGGTGACCTGTCGCGTGTAAGGTGACGCGCGACAGGACACGCCAGGGTGACGGGGGTTCGGATGACAGCCACCGGGGTTCCTGGCGGGCGGATGGCACGCGGTGCCAAGCTGGGCCAGCTCGCCGCTGGTCAGGCGATGCGCGGGGTCGGTCGGCGGCTGTCGATGATCGGGCGCACCGACGAAGCCCGGCAGGTGCTGGCCGAACGCTCGGCCATGACCGCCGCCCAGCAGATCGTCGCGGTGCTCGGCAGCATGAAGGGCTCGGCGATGAAGCTGGGCCAGATGGCCTCGGTACTGGACCTGGACTTCGTCCCCGAGATCCACCGCGAGCAGTTCCGCGAGCAGTTGGCCGCCCTGCGGGACCAGGCCCCGGCGGTGCCGTTCCCCAAGATCCGCCGGGTGCTCGAGGACGATCTCGGGCCCATGGGCCGGGTGTTCGCCGAGTTCGACGAGACGGCGATCGCGGCCGCCTCGATCGGCCAGGTGCACCGGGCGCGGCTGCGCGACGGCCGCGAGGTGGCGGTCAAGATCAAGTACCCCGGTGTCGAGCGCGCCGTGCACGCCGATATCGGCAATCTGGAATTCCTCGGCAAGATGGGCCGCTCGGTGCTGCCCAGCGTGGCCGACACCGGCGTACTCGACGAGATCGCCAACAATCTGCGCAGCGAACTGGACTACCTGCGCGAGGCCCGCACCCAGCACCGGGTCGCCCAGCGCTATCGCGGCCACCCGCTGGTCCAGATCCCCGACGCGATCGCCGAGCACTGCTCGCACAATGTGCTGGTCACCGAGTTCGTCGACGCGCGCCCCTTCGCGCACATGCAGACCCTGCCCGACGCGGACCGCGACCGGATCGGCGAGCTGATCTACCGCTTCTACATCGGCACCCTCTTCGCCGAATACGAGTTCTGCGGTGACCCGCATCCGGGCAATGTGCTGCTCGCCGCCGACGGCCGACTCGCCTTCGTCGACTTCGGGCTCTACAACGAAATGGACCCCGTCCACGTCGATTTCGAGCGGTCGTGCCTGCGCGCGGCCGCCGAGGGGCGCCCCGAGGACCTGTACGCGGCCTGGGTCGAACGCGGCATCATCGACCCGGAGGCCGGAGTCACCGTCGAGGAATGCGAGGCCTACGTCTGGGCGGTGACCGGCTGGCATCTGCTCGACGAGCGGGTCACCATCACCCCCGAACTGGCCACCGGTGCCGTGCTGCTCGCCGTGGACCCGCGTTCCTCGGAATTCCAGGGCATGCACCGCCAGTTCCTGCCGCCCGAACACATCTTCTCCCGCCGCGCCGACCTGTTCACCTTCGCCACCCTCGGCCAGCTGCGCGTCACCGCGAACTGGCACCTGCTGGCCCGGGAATGGCTCTACGGCGAGCAGGCGCACACCGAGATCGGCCGCGAATTCGAGCGGTGGCGGCGTCGCGCGCGCTGAATTCCCCACGGACGCATCGGTTTTCGTGCTGTGATCCGCTCGATCGGCATCGACGTGGGGTGATCCCGGCCTGGTGGGGCCGCGGGGCCGGGGCCGCCGACCGGCCGATAGACTTCCGCCTATGACGACTGCGCTCGGCCGCGTGGCCGACCGGATCCTGGTGACGGCCGCCGCCGTCGCGACGGCGGCCACGCTCGGCGCCGGTCTGGCCGACGCGCAACCCGGCGCGGGCCCGCGCGAACAGTCGCAATCGGCCGCGGGCACCGAGGGCCTCGACCCCGCCCTGGCCGCCGCCTACACCCTCGCCGAGCAGCAGGCCCACGCCGAGGGCGTCCCGCTCTCGATCACCTCCGGCTACCGCACCCCCGAACAGCAGGAACAGCTGTGGCAGGACGGCCTGGCCACCTACGGCGACCCCGCCGAAGCCCGCCGCTGGGTCCTGCCCCCCGCCGAATCCACCCACGTCTCCGGCCACGCCATCGACGTCGGCCCCCAGGTCGGCGCCCACTGGCTCGAGACCAACGGCAACCGCTGGGGCCTGTGCCGGACCTTCGACAACGAATGGTGGCACTTCGAGTTGGTCACCGTGCCGGGCACGCCGTGCCCGCCCACCGTGCCCGACGCCAGCATGCGCTGACCCGGTATCGACGCGGGGGCCGGACGTTGTGGTCCGGCCCCGTGTCGAGCTGACCTCAGCGCAGGGCGGCGAAGAAGGTCCTGATGTCGGCCACGTGCGCGGTCGGTTCCTCCATGGCCACGAAGTGGTTGCCGGGGTTGCCCTCGGGCCAGTGGGTGATCTTGTTGTCGCGTTCGGCGAGCTTGCGCATCAGCGGTGACCCGCCGCCGTAGACGCCGGTCGGCACGAGGTGCTGGCCGACGGGCCAGCCGAAACCGCCGTCGCGCAGGCCCTCGTACATCGGCCACGACGAGCTGCCCGTGGTCTGGGTGAACCAGTACAGCGCCACATTGGTGAGGATGTGGTCGCGGTCGATCACGTCCTCGGCCAGGTCGGCCATCGGGGTGAACTCCTGGAACTTGTGCATCATCCAGGCCAGCAGGGCCACCGGGGAATCGTTCCAGCCCAGCGCGAAGGTCTGCGGCGCCGCCTTCAGCAGGGCGTGATGGTCGACGCCGCCGGTCATCCACTGCTGCATCTCGTCCCACTGCGCGCGGTCCTCGGCCGTCATCGTCGGCACGTCGGCCTCGATCGGCATGCCGATCCCGCCGTCGAGGTGGACGCCGATCACGTGCTCGGGGGCGGCCAGGGCGAGCTCCGGGGCGATGTAGGCGCCGAGGTCGCCGCCCTGGGTGCCGTAGCGGTCGTAGCCGAGCCGGTCCATGAGGGTCGCCCACATCCGGGCCACCCGCGCCGTCGTCATCCCGGACTCGGTCGGGGCGGCGGAGAAGGCGAAGCCGGGCACCGAGGGTACGACCACGTGGAAGGCGAGCGCCGGGTCGAGTCCGTGGGCGCGGGGATCGGTGAGCGGGCCGATGACGCGGGTGAACTCGACGAACGAGTTCGGCCAGCCGTGGGTGAGCAGCAGCGGCACCGCGTCGGGCTCGGGGGAGCGGACGTGGACGAAATGCACGTCGAGACCGTCGATCTCGGTCAGGAACTGGGGGAAGGCATTGAGCGTGGTTTCCTGTGCGCGCCAATCGAACTCGGTCGCCCAGTAGTGCGCCAGCTCGCGCAAGTAGTGCGCGGGCACCCCGCGCTCCCATCCTTCGCCCGGCAGCTGCGCGGCCCAGCGGCTGCGGGTGAGCCGGTCGGTCAGATCGTCGATGTCGGCCTGCGGGATGTCGATGCGGAACGGGCGAACAGTGCTCATGGGGTCGAACTCCTCGATCTCGTCGGTGTGACATCGACACTAGAAGTCATCTAGGACAGTTCCGGTCCTAGATATGGGAGAGAATTCTGACCATGACCGACACCGCCGCCCGCCTGCTCCGCTTGCTGTCCCTGTTGCAGACGCCGCGTGAATGGCCGGGCAGCGAACTGGCCGCGCGCCTGGGCGTCACCGATCGCACGGTGCGCCGCGATGTGGAACGGCTGCGCGAACTCGGCTACCCGGTGCTCGCGGCCATGGGCGCGACCGGGGGATACCGCCTCACCGCGGGCTCGGCGCTGCCGCCGCTGGTGCTCGATGAAGAGGAAGCCGTCGCGGTGGCGGTGGGCCTGCGGGTGGCCACCGGCCAGGCCGTCGCGGGCATCGAGGACGCGTCGGTGCGCGCGCTGACCAAACTCGAACAGGTGCTGCCCGCGAAGCTGCGCCGTCGGGTGCGCACGATCGGGTCGGCGGTCGCGGTGCGGGTCGGCGACGGCCCGACGGTCGACCCGGAACTGCTCACCACCCTCGCCGCCGCCGTGAGCAATCGGGAACGCCTGCGCTTCGACTACCGGGACGCGGCGGGTACCGCCTCCCGACGGCACGCGGAGCCGCTCGGCGTCGTCGCCTCGGGCAGACGCTGGTACCTCGTCGCCTACGACCTCGACCGCGACGCCTGGCGCGGCTACCGCGCCGACCGGATCGAGAATCCCCGCCCCACCGGCGCCCGTGTACTCGCGAGGGATCTCCCCGCCGCCGACCCGGCCGACTACATCGCCGGACGCCGAACCGACTGGGCTACACCGGAATACCGCGCCGAAGTCGCCATCGACGCGCCGATCCAGCGCGTCGCCGGACGACTCGGCGAGGAACCGGGCACCCTCGTCGCCGACAGCGACACCACCTGCCGCCTCACCGGCACCCGCGACGACGACCCCGCCTGGCTGGCCGCCCGCCTGACCACTCTGGGCGTTGCGTTCCACGTCCACGACGGCCCCGAACTCGTCACCCACCTCCGCGCCCTCAGCACCCGCCTCACCCAGGCCCTCACCCCGCCGGACCCGTGAGCACCGGCCGGTCGACGTACCGGCGCCACGTCTCGTGCGCGCGCCCCGCGATCGCGGCGACCGGATCGGGTCAGCTGTCCGTCGCAGGTCCGTCCGGTATGCCCTCCGGGTGAGTCCACCCGCCGCGGTGTCGGAGTGTCAGCCCACCGTGGCGGGTTCGCCAGGCATGCCCTCCAGGGTGAGCCCGCCCTCGATGGTGTTGGGGACGCGGCGGCGGTTGGGGGAGCCCAGCGCGGTGGTCAGGTCGCCGCCGTCGTGTTCGGCGAGCAGTTCGCCGCTGTCCCAGACCAGCAGGGTGGCGCTGACGGTGTTCTCGGCGGTCGAGTGCGCGAGATCGTAGTGCGCGCAGCCGGGGACGTGGCCGTAGGTGATCCACAGGTCGTAGCCGGTCATGAACAGGTCGAGATCGAATTGCACACTCAGGCCCAGCAATTCGCTGCGGCCGTTGTCGTCGACGCCCGCGAACGCCTCGTCCAGGGCGAGCAGTCGCGGGGCCTGCGGATCGGCGGAATCGAGCATCACGTGCGCGGCGGCGAACAGCGGCAGGTGCAGCGAGACCGACTGCTCGCCGCCGGACAGGGCGCTGTGCCGGGCGACGGTGAGCTTGTCCTCGGTGCCGTCCCCGGAGATCAGCGTGAACGAGAACACCCGCCACGTGCGGTAATCGAGGGTGGCGGCGAGGATCTCGGGATAGGAACGTTCGGGGTGGGCGCTGCGGGCCGCGCGGATCTCGGCGGCGAAATGCGCGCGCACCGCGCCGAGATCGTCCTGGCTCAGCGCGGCGGTGTCACGATCGAGCAGCTTGCACATGGCCCGCGCCGCCTCCGACAGCCCGTCGGCGAGCACCCAGTGCACACCGATGGTGTTGCCCGAGGACATCCGCCGCTGCTTCATCTCCGCGCCCATCCGGGAGATGAGATCCCTGGCGTCGGTGGTGCGTTCGTGGATCTGCTGGGCCAGGCCGGTCAGCAGCGCGTCTTCAAGGATGCGGCGTTCGGCGTCGGTGAGCAGCAGTTCCTGATCGCGGCGCGCGGCGTCGATGCGCGCGGCGAAATCGGCGAGCGCGGCCTGACCGTTCTCGTCGTGCACGGCGACCACGGTGAGCCCGTCGGCGGCGTCCCAGTGCAGGCGGTAGTCGCGACCCGACGCGGTGAGGGCGGCGTCGAACTCCTGCAGGGCGGCGGTGACCGCGGAGCGGGTGGACTTGCGGCCCGCCTCGGTCGCGCGCACCGAGGCGGTGGCGGTGTCGAGGTCGGCGTAGAGGGCGGCCACCTCGTCGGGCAGCACGATCGGGTCGGTCTCCGGACCCGCGGCGACGATGCGGTATTGCAGTTGCTCCGGGGTCAGCCAGGCGGCGTCTCCGGCGGGCCAGCGGTGGTCGGTGGCCGCGCCGAGCAGGCCGAGCAGGTCCGGGCGGGCGTAGGGGGCCAGGGAGCGGACCTCGGCCAGCACCTCGGTGAGCGCGGTGGCCAGTGCCTCGTTGGCGGCGCGGTAGGCGGCTTCGGCGTCGCCGACCGCCTCGATCGCGGCATTGGCGGCCTTGCGCGCGGCCCGCTGTTCGGCCTTGGCGGCGTCGATGGCGGCGCGGGCGCCGTCGAGCTCGCGGTCGATGTCGGCGGCGCTCGCCCCCAGCGCCTCGCGCAGGGTTTCGAGTTTGCGCTGCTGCTCGGTGAAGCCGAGGCGCGCGGCCTCGGCCTCCTCGGCGAACGCCTCGGCCAGCGCGCGGGCCTCGTCGTGCCGGTCGGCGCCCTCGCGTTCGCGTTCGCGCTCCCGATCGTGTTCGGCGCGCAGCCGCGACAGGCCCGTTCCGGTGTTCTCGAAATGCCGGATGGCGGCGGCCAGCGCGTCGAGTTCGCGGGCCTCGCGCGGGGTGCGGTGCGCCTGCGCGGCGGCGCGCACCTTCTTGTCGAGCGCGGTGACCTCGGCGACGGCCTGATCGAGCTCACGCTCGGCCTGCGCCGCCGCCTCCACCCGCGACCGCATCAGACCCGCCGTCTCGGCGACGGCCCGCAGCGCGGCGGTGACCGCCGACGGCCGGGGCAGCGCCTTGGCCGCCGTGGCCAGTGCGGTCGATGCCGCGGTGGCGGCGGCCTCTTCGGTCTTCGCCGCCTCGACCTCGGCGGTCGCGGCCACGATGGCGGCTTCGATCTCGGCCAGCCGCAGCTCCCGCCTGCGCGCCCGCGCGGTGGCACCGAGGAACTCCGCCTCGGCCTTGTGATGGCGGCCGACGAGCACCCCCGACCGGAACTCGCCCGCGGTGCCGACGACGATTCCCGGCGCGTCGGCCGTGGTCAGGACTCCGAGGCTGACCCCGGTCGACGACGACGAGTCCCGCAGCGCGATGGACGCGAGTACGGCCGCGACGGTGTCGGCGGGCACCGTGCGCTCCGGTGAATCCTCTTCGACCACCAGGACATCGGCGAGGGTGCGGCCGGTCGGCCGCTGCTCGGCGGGCAATGGGAGCAGGAAGTGCTCGGACTCGACGTGCGCGGGCAGCTCGGGCCCGCAGACCCAACTGTCGAGCAGACCACTGGACTGCAACGCCGCTTCGACGGCCGCGGCCTCGGTGGCGGTGACCGCGTCCGCGAACCGGACGAGCCGCCACAGGGGTGCGCCCGGCAGATCGTCGCGAACACCGTTTCTGGCGGGGTGCGGTGGGGGAGCGTCGTCGTGCTGCGCGGCGATCTGGGTGCGCTCGGCACTGAGCGAGGCACGACGGGCGGCCGCCGCGCTCGCCCGCGCTCGCGCCTCCTGGCCACGCGTACGGATCCGCTCACGGAGCGGCTCCGAGTATTCGGCCACAATCTCTGGGCCAGAAGGGGTTTCGTCATTGCCTGCGGCGGCGACGGCATCGCTCAGCGCGGCGAAGAGCGCTGCGGCATCGCCGCCGGTCGATCCCCTTCCGGCGATCGGTTCGCCATCACACGCGGACCCGCTGCTCGCGGCGTCTGTCGTTGCGCTCCCGGCGCCGAGAATCGCCCCGGTATCGTCGGCGCCCGATGTGAACACCGACGCGTGCGTTTTCCACCAGGACCGCAGGGCGGTGGCGGATTCGGTGCGGGCCAGTGTCACCGCGGCCTCGGCGTGGGCCACCTCGGCGGCCGCGGCCTCCCGCAGTTCGACGGCCCGTTCGGCGAGGCGTTCGGCGCGGGTGCGTTCGGCGGCGGCGGTCTCCCACCTGCTCACCGCCTTGCGGACCGCGCGGACATCGGCGTCGCGTTCCTCGGCGTGACCGCGCACGGCGGCGGTGAACTGGTCGCCACGGCCGTCGGGAGCGGGTGGGGTCCACTCGATGCCCGCCTCCTCGGCGGCCGCGCGGACGGCGTCCTCGCCACGGGCCAGAGCCGCGGCGGCGGTGCGGACCGCCTCGGCGGCGCGCTCGGCCTCCTCGGCGCGGCGCTGGAGGGTCTGTCCGGCCTCGGCGGCCTTGTCGCGGTGGACCGCGGCGGAGGATTCGAGGCGGCGCACGGCGTCGGCGAGGTCGTCGAGCTGCTGTTTGCCCTCGTAGGCGCTGGAGCGTTGCAGGTTCTCCCGGTCGGCGATGGCCTGCTCGTAGGAGTGGTCGGCCGCCTCGGCGCGGGTCTCGGCCTCGGCGCGGTCGGCCTCGCGACGGGTGCGCAGCGCGGTCGCCGCGAAGACGGCGGTGGCGGCATGGGTGACGGCGTCGAGCCTGGTCCGCACCTGGTCCACGTCGGTCTTGGCCTGCACGGCCAGGTACTTGCGGTAGACATCGACGAACTTGCGGGTGGCGGTGTCGGCCTGGACGAGCCCGTCGAGGGTGCGCCCGACCTCCTCCATATCGCTGAAAGAGCGCGCCGCGTCGAGGATCAGCTGTTCGTCGAGCGGGCGCAGACCGTCGGTGAGCGCCTGGGACAGGCCGCGCGGATCGAGGTTCTTGGCCAGCTGCGGGCGGCGCAGCGTGAGGATCAGATTGATCAGCTGGTCGTAGCGCTGCACGCCGAGCCCGAACATGCGCGCGTCGATCGCGGCGCGATACTCCACCGGCCGGTCGACGATGGCGTCGCCGCCGATCTGTTCGGCGAGCTGCTTGCGGGTCAGTGGGCGGTCGTCGGGGCCGATGAGCGAGAAGTCGACCCCGGCGCGGCCGTCGGCGACGAAGTACCAGCGGGTCACCTTGTCCGAGGACCTGATGGCGCGCATCCCGATGCCGACGGTGACGACCTCGGGGTCGTCCCAGCCGCCGCGCGCGAACTCCATCCACACATACGAGTACGCCGATTCCTGCTTGCGGTACAGCAGATTCGACTTCATCGTGCGCTCTTCGCCCGCGAACGGGTTGAGCCTGCGCGGCTCGATCCGGCCGTCGAGCACGAACGGGAACAGCACCTCGAGTGCCTTGGTCTTGCCCGACCCGTTCGGGCCGCGCAGCACCAGGCGGCCGTCGGCGAAACAGAACTCCTGGTCGCGGTAGTCCCAGAGATTGACGATGCCCGCGCGGGTCGGGATGAAACGCACTCCGCCGTGGATGAGCGACATGCTCAATTCCCTCCCACTCCGGTGCCGCCGGTATCGGCGGCGGTGACGAACAGTTCCTCGGTCTCGCGCACCCGCACGGTGACCACCGCGCCCCGGTACCGGGCCAGCGCGGGCAGCACCAGCAGCCCGTCGGGCACCGGCCGCACCAGCCGCAACCGGGCGAGCAGGGCCAGGACCTCCGCGCTCAGGGCGCCGGGGTCGGCCTGCCACTGCGCGGCGAAGGTGGCGCCGTAGCGGTCGGTGAGCGCGGAGACCGTGGACCGCACCCAGGCGTGGTCGAGGAACGGCAGGGGCGCCGGTGCGCTCTCTTCGCTCCCCTCGTCCAGCGGATCGTCGCCGTCGGTCTCCTCGGCCAGCGGCGCGAAGACCCCCGAGGCCGGGATGGCCGCGTCGAGCTGGGCGATCAGCGCGTCCTCGGCCGGGTCCGGAGGCGGCAGGTGCGGCAGCGGGTGGTCGAGATCGAGGACGGCGTCGGCGATCTCGCCGATGAGCAGCAGCGCCACCTGGGCGAGGGTGCCGGTGCCGGGGAAGCGGGTGTCGGAGAGCCTGCCGGAGGTATCGATGAGCGCGACACCTTCCGCGCGGCGCTCGGCGCGCAGGCCCGTGCAGTACTCGACCTCGCCGACGACCCGGTCTTGGCCCAGCAGCGCGCGTTCGGCGGGGGAGAGGTCGTCGAGATAGACGACGGGCCGTTCCACCAGGGCACGTCGGACCCGGCGGGCCTGATCGGCGGATGTCTGTTCGGCCTCGTCGTCGAGCAGACCGCGCACGCTGTGCAGATGTTGCAGGGCGCGCGGTGGACGGAACAGCGCGAAGACGACGGGCCGGTCGATGTCGTAGAGCGCCTCGCCCGCCTCCGGATCGCTGGCCCAGCCGCCCGCGTCACCGTCGGCCAGCGTCAACGCCCCGCGCGCGCCGAGCCAGCCGATCGCGTCGACGAAGGCGTCCCGATCGGCGGCCCGATCCGTGGACAGCTCGAGCCCGTCGATCCCGCCCGCGTAGTCGGCGACGTGCTCGGCCAGCTCCGACAGCGTGATCTGGTCGCCCGCGCGACCGAGCGCGGCGAGCGCCAGCGCGAGATAGGCGTAGCGGCGACGGTCGAAGACCCGATCGTTGACGCTACGCGCCGGACGCGCGTCGTCTAGGCGATCGTGTACGGGATAGAGCCGGGCCGTGGTCTCGGTGACCTCGAGCCGATAGCCGAACAGCTCGGCCAGGTCCTCCCGCAGCTCGGTGGCCCACCGGCGCACCAGCGGCAAGGCGATCCGATCCGGATACACCCGGGTGACGAGGTGATGGGCCAGCATCACCCGGGCAGCGCGCTGATAGCTGTCCAGGGCCAGCGCATCGATCCGACGCCGCTGCTTCATCGGGCCGCGCCCCGCTTCACCGTCGCGCGCACCTCGAGTCGGCGGTTGTTCACGTGCAGCAGCCCGGCGGCGGTGCGGATCACGGTCGATCCGTCACACGGGCGCACCGTCAGGGTGACCCCGTTGTCCGAACCCGTGGTGCCCTCGACCCGTCCGCTCACCGGCACCCACGCCGTCGAGGCCGCGTCGAGCAGCCGCAGCAGCACCTCGGTCTCGCGCTGGTCGAGGACCCGCTCGTGCACATTGCCGCCCGCCAGCGAGGCCGCGGCCGCCGCCCGCTCCCGCTGCGCGGCCAGCTGGGCCTCGCGCAACCTGCGTACCCCCGCGTCGTTGCGCGCGATCCGCGCCGGTGCGCCCGCGGCCGGGGCCCGGCCGGTCTCGGCGAGGGTGCGGGAGATCTCCAACGGCGGTGCGTCCCACCAGGACCGGTGTGCCGGGATCAGCTCGGCATCGGGATGCTCCAGCGCGAAATGGCGCGGTCGGCCCAGCCCGAACACGGCGTCGTAGAGGGCGTGCGCGGCCGATGTCGTCGGGGTGTCGACGAACCAGGTGGCCAGGTGGCGCAGCGCCGACTCCCGGCTGACACCCCCGCGCCGCGTCTCGGTGACCCGCCGCAACAGCGACAGCACCGCCGCGATCGCGCTCATCGTGGCCTCCCGCAACCGGTCTGCCTCGCAGGTGTCGCCCGGTTCGCCCGCCGGGACGAACCAGGTGCGCAGCCCGTCCCAGCGCGCGCGCCAGTCGGCCTCGCGCTCGTCCGCGCTCACCAGCACCCGCTCGTCACAGCTCGCCGCCCGACCGATCAGCGCGTCCACCCCGGTCCGCTCGACCTCGCCGATCGCCGTCGCCAGCCGCGGCGCGAACCGGGCCAGATCCATGCTGAACTCGCGCATGTGCGCCAGCAGGGCGTCCTTGTGCGCGAGGAACGACTCCGGCGTGATCTCGGTGGTGCGCACCAGGTCACCCAGCGACAGATAGAAATGCGCGGCCCGCGCCGCCAGATCGGTGAGCGCGGCGTCGAGCCTGCGCAGGGTGGTGTAGACGCGTTCGGCGTCGCCGTCGCGATTGGCGGCGGCCAGGGTGCCCAGGTCGGCGAGCAGTTCGGGCAGGACCAACCGCGACAGCGACGCGTCGTCCATCCGGGCCGCCAGCACCCCGGCCACCGCCCGGTACGCCTGGAAACCGGCCTGGGCGAACTGGTAGACGTAGTGCCGGTTGCGATACTCGGCCAGGGTGGCCGCGCGGGTGCCGTCGTAGCTGCGTTCGAGCACACCCCAGCGGTGCAGCTGCTCGAGCAGCGGGCCGATCTCCGCCGAGGGCAGCGGCACCCCAACCGGGGCGTCGCCGCGACCGCCCGACTCGGTGCGGGCGATCCACTCGGCGACGTCGTCGGCGTGCAGGAGCACCACGTAGGCGGCGCGGGCGCTGTCGAAGGCGCGCAGCACCCGCAGGTAGTCGGCGCGCTTCTCGGCGGTCGCGAACGAGAACAGCCGCAGACGCTCGTCCCACAGGGCGGACACGGCGCTGGGCAGGCCGTCGGCGGAGTCGGTCACCGTAGAGAGGGTAGTGGGGCCCGATCCGTGCTCCGCCCGACCCGTCCCGGATCGGCGCGCCCCCGCCGCCGCGCTCACCCGACGTTGAGTGAACGCAGCTGTTCGAGGAACGTCTGGGTCCGCGGGTCACCCGGGAAGCGCTCGATGATCTCGCGCGCCGCCTCCCCGGCGATCCAGGCCAGCGAGGGCAGCGACTTGCGTCCCGGACCGAACGCGGCCACGCCCTCCTCGACGGCCCGCTCCAGATCGCGATCACGCACCGCCACCACGGCCAGCGTCAGCCGCGCCTCCGAGACGCGCATCGGGTTGCGCACACTGCCGTCGGGCCGGGTCGAATCGCGGATCACCTGGTGGGCATAGCGTTCGGCGAGCCGGTCCTGGCCCGCCACCCGGCAGCAATCCATCGCGTAGAAGTCGAATTTGGTGGCGTCGATGACGAAGTGGTTGTCCAGATCGGCCGGATGACCCATCCGCGACAGGATCGCCCTGCCCTCGTCGAGCGCGGTCTGCACCGCCCGCCGATCGCCGAGCCGGGCCCAGCCCTTGGCGCGCTGCGCGGCCAACTGCACCCCGACACTCATCGAGGTGGTTCCCGGCATCGCCTTCTCCGAGACCTCGATGGCGCCGCGAAAGTTGCCCTGGGTCAGGGCGAACCACGCCGACATCTCCGCCGCCCAGCCCACGATCTCGGGATTGCCCGCCTCCCGGCCCAGCGACTCCGCGGCCCGACGGGTGGCCTCGGCCCCGCTGCGGCGGCCCAGATCGTAGTCGACGCAACCGACCAGCAACGCCACCCACCCTGCCAGAACGAGGATTTCGCGATGCTGGCCCAGGGTGAGCCTGCCGTCGAGCAGTGAGGTGATCCGGCGCAGCCAGGCGGTGCCCTCGGCGTGCAGCGCGTGCGGTTCGGCGTAGGCGTATTCGCAGCAGAGCCTTTCGGCGGTGATCCGCACCGCGTCCAGGGTGGCGGTGTTGACATCGGACATCCGGAGTCTGCCGATGAACTCCAGTGTGTCCATACCCGTTGCCGATAACAGCTCGTCATCACGGTTGGGTCGGGCCTTGGGGAAGAACGCCGCCGTGACGGTGTCGAACGCGGCCGCGATGATCGGCGCGTAGAACTCGTCAGGTCGTGATTCCCCGGATTCCCAGCGGCGCCAGTTGCGCAGCAATGTACTGTCCGTTGGCAGGTTGTGGGAGGACTTGGCACGCATCGCGCGGACGGCATCGGCTTGCGACCACCCCCTCGCGTCACGTTCCGAGCGCATCCGGACAGCCCAGACGGGTCGATCATCAGTTGCGGTCACGGCGGTAGTATCCCACCAGTTAACGTTCGGCGTCCCGGATAGGGCATGTAGATGTCATCGGTTTGACATCTGCTGCCGCGGGCCACGATTGCGCATGCTGGTAGCAGGCGCTCGGCCCGCAGACCGGACGCCCGCCTCGCAGGAGAGCTTGCGGGGCAACGCAGTACCCCCGCGCGGCGCACGGCGCGGCGCGGGGGGATCCGACAACAGAACAGCGATCCCTATCCAACGGAGGTTCGGGTGGAAGCGTTGATCTATGGATACTTGCGTGACGATCTGGCCGAAGGCCAGGGCGATCAATTGGAGGATGCGCTACGTAGCCTCGCGCGTACCGCGGGAATGTGTTTCGCCGCCACGTTCCACGAATCGACCGCGGGCGACGGCGCCGCGTTCGCCGAACTCACCCAGGAACTCAAGCGCGCCGACGCGCACCACGTGGTGGTGCCGTCCCTGGATCACCTTGCCGGTCAGACGATTCCCCGTGACCTGCTGATCGCCAAGCTGGCCCACGAGGCGGCCGCCCAAGTACTCACCCTGGAGGTGTGACCATGTCCGGTTCCGCGGGATCCGAACCACCACATCGGTGACCGGGCCGTTCCCGCCGCACAGCCGGGCGCCTCGCGCGCCCGGCGGCGGCACGGGAACTACAGGCCGAAGCTGCCCGGCCCCCGCCTGCGCAGATACTTCTCGAACTCCGCCGCGATGGCGTCACCGTCGATCTTCGACATCGTCTCGTTGAGATCGATCGCCGCGTCGCCGCGCTCCTCGAGCGACCGCACGTACTCGTTGATCTCCTCGTCGCCGACGGTCATCTCGTTGACCGCGGCCTCCCACTCCTCGGCCTGCGTGGGCAGCTCACCGAGCGGCACCTCGATGTCGAGCACCTCCTCGACCCGGTGCAGCAACGCGATCGTGGCCTTCGGGTTCGGCGGTTGCGAGACGTAGTGCGGGACCGCCGCCCAGAACGACACCGCGGGCACTCCGGCCTTCACACACTGGTCCTGCAGCACCCCGGTGATCCCGGTCGGACCCTCGTAGCGGGTCTGCTCGAGGCTGAACCGCTCGGCGGCCTCGGGACTGTAGGCCGACCCGGTGACCGGCACCGGGCGGGTGTGCGGGGTATCGGCCAGCAGCGCGCCCAGGATCACCACCGTCTCCACGCCGAGCTGCTCGATGAATTCCAGCAGGTCGTTGCAGAAACTGCGCCAGCGCATATTGGGCTCGATCCCGCGCAGCAGGACGACGTCACGTTCGCTGCCGGGGGGCGAGCACACCGAGAGCATGGTCGAGGGCCACTGGATCTCCCTGGTGACCCCGTCCACCTGACGCACCGTCGGCCGGTTCACCTGGTAGTCGTAGTAGTCCTCGGAATCCAGTTCGGCCAGTGGCTCCGCGTCCCACAGCAACTCGAGATGCTCGACCGCGCCACTGGCGGCGTCACCGGCGTCGTTCCAGCCCTCGAAGGCCGCAACCAGCACGGGATTGCGCAACGTCGGCAGTTCCGTCTCGGGGGTTTCACTGGCATCCACCCGGTCAGCCTAGTGTCTCGGGCGAATTGTTTTGCGGTGACCGGCGCTGTTGCGTGTTTCGGCGCGCGGCTGTGGCCGGGGCCACTCGATTCACCCGCAGTGGTCTCGGGCGTCGGTGCCGACCATTAGTCTTGAACACATGTCTGCGTCCTTGCCCACCGGGTTCGATACCACGCTCCTCGACACGCTGCGGCGGCGTGTCGTCATCGGCGACGGTGCGATGGGCACGATGTTGCAGGCCGCGGATCTCACCCTCGACGATTTCCGTGGCCTCGAGGGATGCAACGAGATCCTCAACGACACCCGTCCCGACGTGCTCGCCGACATCCACCGCGCCTACTTCGCGGCCGGGGCCGACGCCGTGGAGACCAACACCTTCGGCTGCAACCTACCCAACCTGGCCGACTACGACATCGCCGACCGCATCCGCGACCTGTCCGAGCGCGGCACCCGCATCGCCCGTGACGTGGCCGACGAGATGGGCCCCAGCGCCGACGGCACCCCGCGCTACGTGCTGGGCTCGATGGGCCCCGGCACCAAGCTGCCCACCCTGGGCCACGCGCCCTACGTCGCGCTGCGCGACGCCTACACCGAGGCCGCCCTCGGCATGCTCGACGGTGGCGCCGACGCCATCCTGGTCGAGACCTGCCAGGACCTGCTCCAGGTCAAGGCCGCGATCACCGGGAGCCGCCGGGCCATGATCGCCGCGGGTCGGCGCATTCCGATCATCACCCACGTCACCGTGGAGACCACCGGCACCATGCTCGTCGGTTCGGAGATCGGCGCGGCGCTCACCGCGCTCGAGCCCCTCGGCATCGACATGATCGGCCTGAACTGCGCGACCGGCCCCGACGAGATGAGCGAGCACCTGCGGCATCTGTCGCGGCACGCGCAGATCCCGGTGTCGGTGATGCCGAACGCGGGTCTGCCGGTACTCGGTGCCAACGGCGCGGAATACCCCTTGACGCCCGAAGAGCTCGCGATCGCGCTGAGCGGGTTCGTCTCCGAGTTCGGGCTCGGACTCGTCGGCGGCTGCTGCGGCACCACCCCCGAGCACATCCGGCAGGTCGCCGAGGCGGTGCGCGAGGTCGAGACCACGCTGCCCGCGATCGACCAGCGCCGCGCCCCCGAGCACGAACCGGCGGTGTCGAGTATGTACACGGCGGTGCCGTTCGAGCAGGACGCCTCGATCCTGATGATCGGCGAGCGCACGAACGCCAACGGCTCCAAGGCCTTCCGCGACGCCATGCTCGCCGAGGACTGGCAGCGGTGCCTCGAGATCGCCAAGGACCAGACCCGCGACGGCGCGCACATGCTCGACCTGTGCGTGGACTACGTCGGCCGCGACGGCACCCGGGACATGAACGAGCTCGCCTCGCGCCTGGCCACCGCCTCGACCCTGCCGATCATGCTCGACTCCACCGAACCGCCCGTGCTGCTGGCCGGACTCCAGCACCTGGGCGGGCGGTGCGCGGTGAACTCGGTGAACTACGAGGACGGCGCCGGTCCGGATTCGCGGTTCCAGCAGATCATGCGCCTGGTCTCCGAGCACGGTGCCGCGGTCGTGGCCCTGACCATCGACGAGGAGGGCCAGGCCCGCACCGCCGAGACCAAGGTCGCCATCGCCGAGCGGCTCATCGAGGACATCACCGGCAACTGGGGCCTGCGTGAGTCCGACATCATCGTCGACACGCTGACCTTCACCCTGGGCACCGGGCAGGAGGAGTCGCGCAAGGACGGCGAGGAGACGATCAACGCCATCCGCGAACTCAAGCGCCGCCACCCGCAGGTGCAGACCACCCTGGGCCTGTCCAATATCTCCTTCGGTCTCAACCCGGCCGCGCGGCAGGTGCTGAACTCGGTGTTCATGCACGAATGCGTCGAGGCGGGTCTGGATTCGGCGATCGTGCACGCCTCGAAGATCCTGCCGATGAGCCGCATCGACGAAGAGCAGCGCGAGACCGCCCTGGATCTGATCTACGACCGGCGCACCGAGGACTACGACCCGCTGCAGAAGCTGATGGCCCTGTTCGAGGGCGTCTCGGCGGCCTCGTCCAAGGCCTCGCGCGCCGAGGAACTGGCCGCGTTGCCGCTGTTCGAGCGTCTGGAGCGGCGCATCGTCGACGGTGAGCGCAATGGTCTGGACGCCGATCTGGACGAGGCGATGCGGTCGGTGCCGCCGCTGCAGATCATCAACGAGACGCTGCTGTCGGGCATGAAGACCGTCGGTGAGCTGTTCGGCTCCGGTCAGATGCAGCTGCCGTTCGTGCTGCAGTCGGCCGAGGTGATGAAAACCGCTGTCGCGCACCTGGAACCGCACATGGAGGCCACCGACGACTCCGGCAAGGGCCGGATCGTGCTGGCCACGGTGAAGGGCGACGTCCACGACATCGGCAAGAACCTGGTCGACATCATCCTGTCCAACAACGGCTACGAGGTGGTCAACCTCGGGATCAAGCAGCCGATCGCGACCATCCTCGACGCCGCCCAGGACAAGAAGGCCGACGTGATCGGCATGTCCGGGCTGCTGGTGAAGTCGACGGTGGTGATGAAGGAGAACCTCGAGGAACTCAACACCAAGGGCGTGGCCGAACAGTTCCCGGTGCTGCTCGGCGGCGCCGCGCTGACCCGCTCGTTCGTGGAGAACGACCTGACCGCGGTCTACGACGGCGAGGTGCACTACGCGCGCGACGCGTTCGAGGGCCTGCGGTTGATGGACGAGATCATGACCGTCAAGCGCGGCGGTGGCCTCGATCCCGACAGCCCGGAGGCGATCGCGGCCAAGCAGAAGGCCGCCGAACGCAAGGCCCGGCACGAGCGGTCCAAGCGGATCGCCGCCGAGCGCAAGGCCGCCGAGGTGCCCATCGAGGTGCCCGAACGGTCCGATGTGGCCGCCGATCTGCCGGTGCCGACCCCGCCGTTCTGGGGGACCCGGGTGATCAAGGGCCTTCCGCTGCAGGAGTATTCGGGTCTGCTCGACGAGCGGGCGCTGTTCCTGGGGCAGTGGGGTCTGCGTGGGCAGCGTGCCGGTGACGGGCCGACCTATGAGGAGCTGGTGGAGTCCGAGGGCCGTCCTCGGCTGCGCGCCTGGTTGGACCGGCTGGCCACCGAGGGCGTGCTCCAGCACGCGGCGGTGGTGTACGGGTATTTCCCGGCGGTGTCGGAAGGCGACGAGGTCATCGTGCTCACCGAGCCGGAACCCGATGCGCCCGAACGGTATCGGTTCACCTTCCCGCGTCAGCAGCGTGACCGGTTCCTGTGCATCGCCGACTTCATCCGCTCGCGGGACAAGGCGCGCGAGACCGGGCAGGTCGACGTGCTGCCGTTCCAGCTGGTCACCATGGGGCAGCCGATCGCGGACTTCGCCAACGCGTTGTTCGCCGGGGACAACTACCGCGACTACCTCGAGGTGCACGGGATCGGTGTGCAGTTGACCGAGGCGCTGGCCGAGTACTGGCACCGCCGCATCCGCGAGGAACTGACCCTGAACGGTCAGTCGGTGGCCGACGACGATCCGACCGATATCCAGGACTATTTCAAGCTGGGCTATCGCGGTGCGCGGTACTCCTTCGGCTACGGCGCGTGCCCGGAGCTCGAGGACCGCGCCAAGCTGGTCGACCTGCTCGAGGCGGGCCGGGTCGGGGTGACGCTGTCGGAGGAACTGCAGCTGCACCCCGAGCAGTCCACCGACGCGTTCGTGCTGCTGCACCCGGAGGCCAAGTACTTCAACGCCTGAGCCGCCGCCCCGGCACCCACCCGGTTGTGAGAGTCGTCACGATCGGGCGCCGCGGCCATGGGCCGAGCCGTTCGGGCGCCGGGGCGAAGCACTGCAGCACGTAGGATTTTCAGAAAGTTTCATCCCGCTGTGGCGCGGAGGGCTGGACGACTCGGCGAAATCGCATGGAGGGGCGCACATGACATCGGATCGGTTGATCGCGGGACGCTATCGACTCACCGACCCGATCGGCACCGGCGCCATGGGCGTCGTGTGGCGCGCCACCGATGTCCGGTTGCGCCGGACGGTCGCGGTCAAGCAGCTGCTGCTCGCGCCCGGCCTCACCGGCTCGCAGGCGCTCGAGGCCAAGCTGCGCGCCATGCGCGAGGGCCGCATCGCCGCGCGGATGCACCACCCCAACGCCATCACCGTCTTCGACGTCGCCGAAGAGGACGGCCAGCCCTGGCTGGTCATGGAATACATGAACGCGCCCAGCCTCGCGGTGAAACTGGCCGGGGGCGCGACCCTGCCGCCCCTCGAGGTCGCCGGGATCGGCGCGCAGGCGGCCGCGGCGCTCTCGGCCGCCCACGACGCGGGGATCATGCACCGTGACGTGAAACCGGCCAATCTGCTCGTCGGCGACGACGGCACCGTCAAGATCACCGACTTCGGCATCTCGCACGCCACCGGCGACGTCACCGTCACCGCCACCGGCTTCCTCGCGGGCACCCCCGCCTACCTGGCCCCCGAGATCGCCCGCGGCGACAACCCCAAGGCCGCCGCCGACGTGTTCGCCCTGGGCTCCACGCTCTACGCCGCCGTCGAGGGCGCCCCGCCCTTCGGCGAGGGCGACAATCCCCTCGCCGTCCTGCACGCCGTCGCGCGCGGGGTGGTGCCGGAACCGAAGCAGGCCGGTCCGCTGGGTCCGGTGCTCATGTGGCTGCTCACCGCCTCCGCCGAGGACCGCCCCAGCATGGCGCAGGCCCGCACCGCCCTCGAAGACGTTGCGGCGGGCCGGGTTCCGGTCCTGCCCGGCGCCCCGGCGACCAAGATCCTGCCGGTCGGCGAGGCGGCCACGACCCTGCTGCCGCGACCTGGCGCACCCGCTGCCGGGGGAGCCAAGGCGGGACTGCTCGGCAGCGGATTGGCCCTGGCGAAGTCGGCGCGCTCGGCCATCAGCGGCCGCTCCGCCGCCGTGCCCAGCCCGATCGGACAGGCCGCCGCGGGCGATCCCGGACTGCTGCGCCCCCAGGACGCGGCCGAGGCCAGCACGCCGCGACCCGCGCCGTCCACCGCGCTGGCCACCGGTTCGGGCCGCCCGCCCGCCTTCCCGTCCCCACCGGTCCGCACCGATTCGGCGAACAACAATCGCGCCGTCCTGCTGCTGGCCGCGGCCGTCGCCGCCTTCACCGTCATGCTCGTGGTGCTGGTGGTCACCCGCGACCGTGGCGGCGACCAGGGCGTCCAGGCCCAGAACCTGCCGTCGCCGGTCACCGTGACGACCATCGTCGACGGCCGCGTCGACACCGTCGTCATCGTGCCCGAGCAGGAGACGGTGACGGTCTCGGCCTCCGCGCCGGACGCGCCGAGCACCTCCGGCGCCCCGAGCGCCACCCCGTCCACCACGTCCGGCGCGCCCACCTCCACCACCGCGCGCCCGCCCAGCACCACCATCACCACCACCCCGTTCGGCCCACCGACCCCGGAGCGCGTCAACCAGTTCATCGCCGGTTACTACGGCATGCTCCCCGGCAATATCGGCGGCGCGTGGGCCCAGCTCGCACCCAGCTACCAGGCCCAGACCGGCGGCTACGGCGACTACTCGTCGTTCTGGTCGACGGTGCGCTCGGTCAGTGTCGGTTCGATCACCCCGAGCGGTCAGAACAAGGCGGTCGTCTCGCTGACCTACCACCTCACCAACGGCTCGGTGTCCTCGGAGAACCGGTGGATCCAGGTCACCGGCGACGCGGGCCACCTGCAGATCGTCGGGTCCGGCGTCTGACCTATACCGGCTACCCTGAACCCGGCCCGGCGATCGCCGACGGCCGCCGACGACGACGAGAACGAGGCGGGACCACCGAAGTGAGCGCGCGACCGGCCGCGGTGCTGTGGGACATGGACGGCACCCTGCTCGACTCGGAGAAGCTGTGGGACGTCGCGGTGCGTGAACTCGCCCGCGAACACGGCACCGAGCTGACCGACGCGGTGCGCCACGCGCTGATCGGCGCCTCCGGCCCGAACGCGCTGCGCATCCTGTTCGACGGGATCGGCGTCACGATGACCCCCTCGGTGCTCGCCGCGGCGGGGGAGTTCCTGGAACGACGGGTCACCGAGCTGATGCTCGGCCCCATCCCGTGGCGCCCCGGCGCCAAGGACGCGCTGGCGATGGTGCGCGAGGCGGGCCTGCGCTGCGCCCTGGTGACCAACACCAAACGCTCGCTCACCGAGTACGGCCTCGACACCCTCGGTCGCGATTTCTTCGACCTGTCGGTCTGCGGCGACGAGGTCGAACACGGCAAGCCGGACCCGGCGATCTACCGCCGCGCCGCCGAACTTCTCGGTGTTGACCCGGTTCAGTGCGTCGCGATCGAGGACTCGCCGACCGGTGCGCTGGCGGCCCAGGGCGCTGGCTGTGGCCTGATCGTGATTCCCTGCGAAATCGCTGTTCCCGAGCTTCCCGGACGGGTTTTCCGGGAAACGCTGGTGGGTTTGTCGGTCGCCGATCTCGACGCCGCACTCCTCGCGCGGGTATGAAGATCACGTTCTAAAAATGTTGTCGCACAGGACAATTCGCAATATTGTGATCTGCCCGGGATAGGCCGGATTTGGCGAAACCGGCGGCATGAGCCCGGAAGTTCCCGCACACTGAACGTATGACAGGCACGCGGGGGCTTGACGAAATCGTCGATATCGCACGGTATCCGCTCACCGATCTCGGTGGTCCGGGCAGGCAGGCGGCCGTCGCGGCCGCGCGTGCCGAACTGGCCGAGGACGGCTGCACCGTACTGCGCGAATTCATCCGTCCGGAGCTGCTGGCGACGCTGCGGGCCGAGGGCGAGCGGATCGCACCGCATGCCCACTACAAGGTCGAACGGGTCAACGCCTACAACATCCCGCTCGACGCCGACCTGCCCGCCGACCATCCGGCGCGCATCGTGCTCGACCGCGGCAACGCCTTCGTCGCCCGCGACCACATCCCCGCCGACGCGCTGATCCAGCGCCTCTACACCGACCCGATCTTCCAGCGTTTCGTCGCCGACTGCTTCGAACTCGACGAATTGCACGAATTCGCCGATCCGCTGGCGGGTCTGTGCCTCAATGTGGTCGAGCCGGGCATGTCGCACCCCTGGCATTTCGACACCAACGAATTCACCGTCAGCATGCTCACGCGGCGGCCCGAATCCGGGGGTGTGTTCGAATACTGCCCCAACATCCGCGACCCGCACGCCGAGAATCTCGACGACGTGCGCGCCGTGCTCACCGGCGACGGGCAGCGGTTCATCAGCGCGCTCGAACTGCGCCCCGGCGACCTGCAGCTGTTCAAGGGCCGCTTCTCCCTGCACCGCGTCACCGAGGTGGCCGGTGCGGGCCAACGACATTCGGCGATCTTCGCCTACACGGACCGGCCCGGGGTGATCGGCACTGTCGAACGCACCAGGCAGCTGTTCGGCCGTGTTCTGCCCGACCACGTGGCCGCCGCGGCCGACGCCGTCCGAGGTGACCGACTGCTCGACTGAGAGGAACCGCCCATGTCCGTCCCGTTGGACACCAATGGCAAAGCATCCTTCGACGACATCTACGAAAGTCCTGATCCGCGGGCGTACTTCGCGCGGATGAACGAACTGGACTACCGGATCCCGGAACTGGCCAAGCCCCACTTCCAGGAACAGTTGCGGCAGTTGCGGGCGGCCCGGCCCGACCGGATCCCGACCGTGCTCGATCTCGGGTGCTCCTACGGGGTGAACGCGGCACTGCTGCGCGCCGACACCACGGTCGACGAACTGGCGGGCCACTACCGCGACCACGCCGAGACCGACCGGATCGGCCTGATCGCCGCGGACCGGGAGCGGTTGCGCACCGACCTGATGCCCGACGTACGCTTCGTCGGGATGGACGCCGCACGCCCGGCGCTGACCTACGCCCACGCCGCCGGATTCCTGCACGACTACGTGCACGCCGACCTCGAGGCCACCGAGCCCACCGAGGCACAGCGACGTGTGCTCGCCTCCGCCGATCTGGTGATCTCCACCGGATGCGTCGGCTACATCACCGAGAAGACCCTGTCCAGGGTCGTGCAAGCCGATCCACGCAAGCGACCGTGGATGGCGCACTTCGTGTTACGGATGTTCGACTTCGGTCCCATCGCCGAGGAACTGGCCGCGCTGGGCTATCGCAGCGAGCAGCGTCCGGGTATGTTCCAGCAGCGTCGGTTCGCCTCGGCACAGGAACGCGAACAGGTGCTGGATGCGTTGGCGGCCAAGGGAATCGACACCACCGATCACGAAGCCGAGGGCTGGCTCTACGCCAACCTGTTCCTGTCCCGCCCGCATCCCATCGAGACCTGAGGACCTGGATTGAACCAACCCACGTTCGCCGCCGAAGACACCCTGCCCCGGGTTCCGCTGCCGACACTGGAAGACAGTTGCGCGCGGTTCCTGCGGTGGTGTCAGCCGCTGCTGAGCGCCGAGGAGTACGCCACCACCGAGGGCGCGGTAGCCGAGCTGCTGCGCCCCGGTGGGGCCGGGCGCACCCTGCACGCCGCACTGGCCGACTACGACGCCACCCCCGGGGTGGGCAGCTGGCTCGACGAGTTCTGGCCCTCGCGGTATCTGGGCCGCCGTGACCGGATCGCGCTCAACGCCAACTTCGTGTTCCTGTTCCGCGACGACACCCCGCTGGCCGCCTCGACGGTCGCCAGTCAGGCCGAGCGGGCCGCCGCGCTGATCGGCGCGGCCGTGGACTACAAGCTGGCCCTGGACGCCGAGCGGATTCCGCCGGTGACCCAGCGCGGGCAGCAGCTGTCGATGTGGCAGAACGAGTACCTGTTCTCCGAGACCCGCATCCCGGGCGAGGAACAGGACACCGTGCGCAAGCCCTACAGCGCCGAACAGCCCGGCCCCTCCGACGCGCGCCACATCGCGGTCTTCTACCGCGGCAACATCTTCCGGATGGACGTCGTCGGGCCCGACGGCGCGCCGTACGCGTTCGCCGACCTCGTCGACGGGCTGCGCGCGGTGATCAAGGGCGGCACCAAGCCCGCCGCCACCGACACCTCCGTCGGCCATCTCACCACCAAGGCCCGCGCGGAATGGGCGCGCAGCCGCGCGGCGCTGCGCACCGAGGCGGCCAATGTCGCCGCCTTCGACACCATCGAGACCGCCCTGTTCGCGGTGTGCCTCGAGGACTTCGCCCCGCGCGACGAGCTGCACGCCTGCGATCAGCTCCTGCACGGTGACAGCGCCAACCGCTACTTCGACAAGTCGGTCTCGCTCATCGTCTTCGCCGACGGGCAGGCGGGCATCAATATCGAGCACTGCGGCCTGGACGGCACCACCGTGCTGTCCTTCGTCGACGCGTTGCTCGAGCGCACCGCCCAGGACCACGCCGAGACCAGCGGCGCGCGGGCCCAGGGGCTGCCGCCGGTGGAACCGGTCGAGTTCGTCCTCGACTCGGCCGCCCGCGCCGACATCGCGGCCGCCGGAGCCGACTTCGCCCGCTTCGCCGCCGACACCGCCACCTCGCTGGTCTCCTTCGACGACTTCGGCACCGGCGCGGCCAAGAAGCTCGGCATCTCGCCCGACGCCTTCGCCCAGCTGGCCTACCAGCTCGCCCACCGGCGCAGCAAGGGCCTGACCGGCGCCACCTACGAGTCCATCGCCACCCGCCAGTTCCGCAACGGCCGCACCGAGGCCATGCGGGTGGTGACCCCGGAGATGGTCGCCTTCGTCGACGCCATGGTCGACGACGCCGTGGACCGCGAGACCAAGCTCGCCGCCGCCCGCACCGCCGCCACCGCGCATGTCGGGCGGGCCAAGGAATGCCAGGCGGGACAGGCCCCCGAGCAGCACCTGTGGGAGCTGCAGTGGATCCAGCGCCGCCGCGGCGGCGAACTCGGCGTCGCCGACGAGCACATCGCGCTGTTCGACAGCCCCGGCTGGACGATCATGCGCGACGACTACCTGAGCACCAGCTCGGCGCCCTCGCAGTACATCCGCTACTTCGGTTTCGGCTCCACCAGCCCCAAGTGCATCGGCATCGCCTACGTGCTGCTGCCCGACCGCTGGAACATCTACCTGGCCACCCCCAAATCGGTGTCCGACGAGATGTACGCCTTCGCCGACCACCTGCGCGCATCGGTGGCAGACCTGCGCGAACTCTTGGCGAGCGAGTCCTGACCGGTTCCCGCGCGCCGTCACCCCCGTGGTGGCGGTGCGCGGGAAAACCGCTGTGCACGGTGTGAAACAATCGACCATCGTGAAGAACTTCGAATCCCTGTTCGCCGAGCTGACCGAGCGTGCCCAGACCCGTCCCGAAGGGTCGGGCACCGTGGCTGCCTTGGACGCCGGGGTTCATTTCCAGGGTAAGAAGGTGCTCGAGGAGGCCGGGGAGATCTGGCTGGCCGCCGAGCACGAGAGCGACGAAGCCCTCGCCGAGGAGATCTCCCAGTTGCTGTACTGGCTCCAGGTGATGATGGTGGGTCGCGGGCTGAAGCTCGAGGACGTGTACCGACATCTGTGACGGCTGATCCGTCCGGTCGACACCTCCTCCACTTCTCCCCGAAAGGACCTCTCCCCATGTTGCGCGTCGCCGTTCCCAACAAGGGCTCGCTGTCGGAATCCGCCACCTCCATCCTGAGCGAGGCCGGATATCGCAAGCGGACCGATTCCCGCGACCTGACCGTGCTCGACCCCGCCAACCAGGTCGAATTCTTCTTCCTGCGGCCCAAGGACATCGCCATCTACGTCGGCTCCGGTGAGCTCGACCTCGGCATCACCGGCCGCGACCTCGCGCTGGACTCCGGTTCGCCGGTCAGCGAGCGTCTCTCGCTCGGCTTCGGCCGCTCCACCTTCCGCTACGCGGCCCCCGCCGGTGAGCAGTGGAAGGTCGAGGACCTCGCGGGCAAGCGCATCGCCACCTCCTACCCGAACCTGGTGCGCGCCGACCTGGCCCGCTTCGGCATCGAGGCCGAGGTCATCCGCCTCGACGGCGCGGTGGAGATCTCCATCCAGCTCGGCGTGGCCGACGCCATCGCCGACGTGGTCGGCTCCGGGCGCACCCTGCGCCAGCACAATCTGGTCGCCTTCGGCGAGTCGCTCTGCGATTCGGAGGGCGTGCTGATCGAACGCACCGGCTCCGCGCAGGACGACCGTGCCCGCAATCAGCTCATCGCCCGCATCCAGGGCGTGGTGTTCGCCCAGCAGTACCTGATGCTCGACTACGACTGCCCCAAGTCGCTGCTCGACGAGGCCGTGGCCATCACCCCCGGCCTCGAGTCGCCCACCATCTCCCCGCTGGCCGACCCCGAGTGGATCGCCGTGCGCGCGTTGGTCCCGCGCAAACAGGGCAACGAGCTCATGGACCGCCTCGCCGACCTGGGCGCCAAGGCCATTCTGGCCACCGATATCCGCTCCTGCCGCGCCTTCTGACCACTCCGTCGCGCCGACCCGTCCGAGTACGCTGAATTCGGACGGGTCCGGACCATCGATGATCGGAGCGGAGATGTCGAACAAGAACGAGCACGAAGAGAAGATCGAGAAGGAACAGGTCGAGCGCGAGGAAGAACGCCGCCGCCTGGAAGAGGAAGAAGAACGCCGCCTGCGGTAGCGGCACCCCCTCATTCCCTGACCCCCACCCCTGGATCGTCACGGGGAGTGGGGGTTTCGTTTGTCCCGATTCGGTGCTACGTTGACCGGAGAAGCTAAGTTACTCACCGGTAACAAGAGCTGATGATGTAAGGGGAGCGGGGGACGACATGAATGCGGCGACGATCGTGCTGGGCGGCATCGGGGCGGCTGTCACGGTGTACTGCTGGGCGACGCTGGGGCTCGGACTGAGTCGGATGGTGCGGGTGCTGCGCGCGGGGCAGCCGGACGGGATGCGATGGCGGCCGGTGCTGCCGCGCGTGCGCACCGTGCTGATCGAGGTCGCCGCCCATACCCGCATGAACAAGTTCCGCGGGGTGGGATGGGCGCACTGGCTGGTCATGGTCGGGTTCCTGCTGGGCATGGTGTTCTACTTCGAGTCCTACGGGCAGACCTTCGACCCGTCGTTCGGGTGGCCGGTCATCGGCCATACCGCCGGATATCACCTGCTCGAAGAGGTGCTGAGCGTCGGCACCCTGCTCGGGATCGCGGTGCTGATCACCATCCGGCAGCGGAATCATCCGCGCCGACCCGAACGGCTGTCGCGGTTCGGCGGGTCGAATTTCCTGGCGGCGTATCTCATCGAGACGATCGTGCTCACCCACGGAGTCGGCGACATCCTGGTCAAGGCGGGCAGGATCGCGACCTACGGCGGCGGTCACCTGGCGACCGATTTCGTCACCCTGCACGTCGCCCGGCTGCTGCCCGCGAGCCCACTGCTGATCTCGGTCTTCGCCTTCGTCAAGATGCTGGCCGGAGCGGCGTTCCTCTACCTCATCGGGCGTTACCTCACCTGGGGTGTGGCGTGGCACCGGATTTCGGCCTTCTTCAACATCTACTTCAAGCGTGAGGCCGACGGCGGTGTCGCTCTCGGTGCGGCCAAGCCGATGATGTCCGGCGGCAGGGTTCTCGACATGGAGGCCGCCGATCCCGACGCGGATGTCTTCGGTGTGGGCAAGGTGGAGGACTTCACCTGGAAGGGCCTGCTCGATTTCACCACCTGCACCGAGTGTGGGCGCTGCCAGTCGCAGTGCCCCGCCTGGAACACCGGAAAACCGTTGTCGCCCAAGCTGTTGATCATGTCGTTGCGTGATCACACGTATGCGAAGGCGCCGTATCTGCTCGCCGGTGGGGACGCCGAGATCTCCGAGGCGGCGCGTCTCGAGGCGGAGCGTCCGCTGATCGGTGGCGAGGACGTCAACGGTGTCATCGACCCCGAAGTGTTGTGGTCGTGCACGAGCTGTGGTGCG
>NZ_JAQQFV010000008.1 GCF_029675105.1 Nocardia anocheti
GTGGCAACGCTCACGAGGAGCGTGGGCTCACCAGGAGCTCTTGTGCACGCCCGGGAGCTCGCCGCGGTGGGCCATTTCGCGCAGGCACACGCGGCACAGGCCGAACTTGCGGTAGACCGCGTGGGGGCGGCCGCAACGCTGGCAGCGGGTGTAGGCGCGGACCGCGAACTTCGGCTTGGCGTTGGCCTTGTTGACCAGTGCTTTCTTGGCCATGTGCTCAGTTCTCCTTGAACGGGAAGCCGAGGTGCTTGAGCAGCGCACGGCCTTCTTCGTTGTTGGTCGCAGTGGTCACCACGGTGATGTCCATACCGCGCGGGCGGTCGATGGAATCCACGTCGATCTCGTGGAACATCGACTGCTCGCTCAGGCCGAACGTGTAGTTGCCGTTGCCGTCGAACTGCTTCGGCGACAGACCGCGGAAGTCGCGGATACGCGGCAGCGCGATGGAGACCAGGCGGTCCAGGAACTCCCACATGCGGTCGCCACGGAGGGTGACCTTGGCACCGATCGGCATGCCCTCACGGAGCTTGAACTGCGCGATCGACTTGGTGGCCTTGCGGACCTCCGGCTTCTGACCGGTGATCAGCTCGAGGTCCTTGATGGCACCGTTGATCAGCTTCGCGTCACGGGCGGCGTCACCGACACCCATGTTCACGACGACCTTGACGACGCCCGGGATCTGCATCACGTTGGCGTACTCGAACTCGCTGTTCAGCGCGTCCTTGATCTCGGCGCGGTAGCGCGCCTTCAGCCGGGGCTGAGTCTGCTCAGAGGTGGTCATGTCAGATGTCCTTCCCGTTCTTACGGGAGATCCGAACCCGCTTGCCGGTCTCTTCGTCGGTGCGGTAGCCGACGCGGGTCGGGTTACCGTCGGAATCGACGACCATCACGTTGGAAACCTGGATGGGGGCTTCCTGGGTCACGATGCCACCCGAGGACGCGCCACGCTGGTTCGCGGAGTCCGCGACGTGCTTCTTGATGCGGTTCACGCCTTCGACGAGAACCTTGCCGGTCGCCGGGTAGGCCTGGATGACCTTGCCCTTGGCGCCCTTGTCCTTGCCCGAGATGACGAGGACGGTGTCACCCTTGTGCACCTTCATGGTCAGAGCACCTCCGGGGCCAGCGAAACGATCTTCATGAAGCGCTTGTCGCGCAGCTCACGGCCGACCGGGCCGAAGATGCGGGTGCCGCGAGGATCGTTGTCCGGCTTGATCAGCACGGCCGCGTTCTCGTCGAACTTGATGTAGGAACCGTCCGGACGGCGGCGCTCCTTGACGGTGCGCACGACGACAGCCTTGACGACGTCGCCCTTCTTGACGTTCGCGCCGGGGATGGCGTCCTTGACGGTGGCGACGATGATGTCACCGATACCGGCATAGCGACGCGACGAGCCACCGAGCACGCGGATGCAAAGGATTTCCTTCGCCCCGGTGTTGTCGGCGACGCGCAGTCGCGACTCCTGCTGAATCACTTCAGCACCTCCTGGACCTGGATGTATACGTACGCCGGATTGCCGACCCGACGCACATGGTCAGTCACCACCGGACGCGCGCCTGCCAGCGGGAATACCGACCACTGGGGGTTCACTGCCGGATCGCGGGCGCAGAGCTCCCGCAGGCAACCGGTCTAGTGTAGGGGAAAGCCCAGGTCGTCCCAAATCGGGGGTCGGCTGCCGCGACGACCCCACCGTGTGGCCCGCGCGCCGGTAGCCTGTGCGAGCTGGATCGCAACGAGCACGGGTGCGGGTGCCGCATCGGGGAAGGACAATCCTGTGACAATGGATCGCCGCGCATTCCTGATCGCCATGGGGCTGGTGCCCGTGGCGGCGACGCTGGCCTCGTGCGCCACCGACGATCCCACAGTCCGGCTCACCGGTGTGGACATGGGTGGCGGCGATCTGACGATCCGCCCGCAGGACGACCTGTACCGCCACGTCAACGGCGCCTGGCTGCGCGACTACCAGCTGCCGCCGGACAAGGCCTCGGTCGGCGCGATCACCGACGCCAACGACCGCACGCTCGATCAGCTGCGCGCGATCATCGAGGGCATCAGCGATCCCGAGCAGGGGTCCGAGGCCCAGCAGATCAAGGATCTCTACGACGCGCGCCTTGACCTCGACGAGATCGAGCGTCTCGGGATCACCCCACTGGCCGGACTGTTCGAGGCCATCGACAAGGCGCCGGGCAAGCCCGAGCTGGCCAGGGTGATGGCCGAGGCGCCGATCGCCGGGCTGATCGGGATGGGCATCGGCATCGACCGCAAGAATTCCAAGGCCTATATCCCCAGCGTCAGCCAGTCCGGGCTGACGCTGGGCGAGCAGTACTACCGCAAGCCCGAGTTCGCGGCCCAGCTCGCCGGGTACCAGACCTATCTCGAGAAACTGGCCGCCGGTCTGGGCCTGGCCGACCCGGTCGGTGTCGCCCAGCGCACCGTCGACCTGGAGAAGCGTATCGCCGCCGGGCACTGGGACAGCGTGCGCCTGCGCAACACCGACGCCACCTACAACCTGATGAGCTGGCAGGAGCTGACCCAGCTCGGCCCGCAGTTCGACTGGGACCCGTGGCTGGCCGGGATGACCGACCGCCCCAAGTCGCTGTTCGACAAGATGGTGGTGGGCCAGCCCTCCTTCATCACCGCGGCCGCGCAGTTGTGGGCCGAGGTCGACATCGCGATCTGGCGCGACTACCTCAAGGTGCAGGTGGCCGAGAACTACGCGCGCTTCCTGCCCAAGGCCATCGCCGACGCGCGCTTCGATTTCGTGGGCCGGGTGCTCAGCGGGCTGACCGAGAAGCCGGAGATGTGGCGCTCGGCGGTGGGCGTGGTCGACGACAATCTCGGCGAACCGCTGGGAAAGCTCTACGTGGACAAGCACTTCCCGCCCGCGGCCAAGGAACGCGCGCTGGCGATGGTCGCCGACCTGCGCGCCGCCTACCACGACAATTTCACCAACTCGAGCTGGATGTCGCAGCCCACCCGCGAGGCCTCGATCGCCAAGCTGGACAAGATCGTGGCCCAGATCGGCTACCCCGACAAGTGGGTCGACTACTCCTCGGTGAAGATCACCCGCGGCAGACTCATCGAGTCGCTGCTGGCGATCAACACCTTCGAGTCGCGGCGCGCGTTCGCCCGGCTGGGGACCGAGGTGGACAAGTCGGAGTGGAGCATGTCGCCGCAGACGGTGAACGCCTACTACAGCCCGACCACCAACCAGATCGTCTTCCCCGCCGCCTACCTGCAGCCGCCGTTCTTCGACAAGGACGCCCAGGACGCGGTCAACTACGGCGCGGTCGGCTCGACCATCGGTCACGAGATCGGCCACGGCTTCGACGACCAGGGCTCCAAGTACGACGGTGACGGCAACCGCCGCGACTGGTGGACGCCCGAGGACCGGGCCGCCTTCGAGGCCAAGACCCAGCAGATCATCGAGCAGTACGACGTGCTCGTCCCGGAGGGCGCGCCCGAAGGCCAGCATGTGAACGGCGCGCTCACCGTGGGCGAGAACCTGGCCGATCTGCGCGGTCTGCAGATCGCGCTCGCCGCCTACCGCAAGGTCGCCGAGCGCACCGGGGTCGAGCCCGACTACCAGAGCATGTTCTTCTCCTGGGCGCGCCAGTGGCGCGACAAGCAGACCGAGGAGGCGACGCTGCAGGGTCTGCAGGACACGCACTCCCCCAACGAGTTCCGCTGCAATCAGGTGGTCCGCAATATCGCCGAGTTCTACTCGACCTTCGAGGTGAAGGACGGCGACAAGCTGTTCCTGGCGCAGGACCAGCGCGTCACGTTGTAGAACTGCCCGCCACGACCGTAGCTGTAGGTTAGCCTTTGCTGACCTACGGTACCCGGGTCTATGGAGGGTGTTCGATGACCACTGTTCGGATTTCGCGCGGGTGGCGGCGCGGGGCGGTGGCGGCGCTGGCCAGCGCGCTCGTCCTCGGTTTGGCCGCCTGTGGTGCCACCGACGACGACACCGCCGGGGGCGGCGAGCCGGTGACCATCACCCACTCCAAGGGCGAGACCACCGTCACCGGCACACCCGACAAGATCGTCGCGCTGGGCAACCAGTGGCTCGACACCACGCTCGCGCTGGGCGTGGTGCCCATCGGCTACATCGACAATGTCGCCGCGGTCTCCAAGACCACCCCGCCGTGGGAACCGGAGAGCCTGAAGTCGGCCAAGGCGCTCAGCACCACGGGCAATGTCGCCGAGCAGGTGGCCGCGCTGGAACCGGATCTGATCCTGGTCGACCCGTTCATCGCCGATCAGAAGACCTACGACGAGCTGTCCAAGCTGGCGCCGACCTTGCCCGCGCTGACCAAGGACGCCGTCGCGCCCTGGCAGGACCAGGTCACCGCGCTGGGCAAGGTGTTGCGCAAGGAGGACGACGCGGCGGCGGTGATCAAGTCCGTCGACGACAAGATCGCCGCCATCGGCACCGCCAACCCCGGCCTGCAGGGCAAGACCTTCGCCAGCACCTGGCTGGCCAGCCCATCGCAGCTCATGGTCCTCACCGACCCGAACGACGGCTCCGCCCAGCTGTTCACCCAACTCGGCATGACCATCCCCGCCAACCTCACCGCCCAGCCCTCCAACCAGGGCCGCCTGGCGCTGTCCCCCGAACGCGTCGACGAACTCGGCGCCGACCTCCTGCTCGCCGGTTACTCCGCGGGCATGGACGAGAAATACCGCCAACTCCCCGGCTTCAGCGATCTGCCCGCTGTCAAGAAGGGCGCCGTCGTCTTCCTGACCACCCAGGAGATCAGCGCCGTCAACCAGCCCACCGCCCTCTCGGTCCCCTACATCCTCGACAAGCTCGACCCCTACTTCGCCGCCGCCGCGAAATAGCCCTGGTCGAGGGCACGCGTCGCCGCCTCGGGTCGCCGATCCGCGCTGAGGTCAGGGGGCGAGTTTGGCGAGGATCTCGCGCAGGTTCGCGCGCTCCTGGTCGTTCAGGCGTGCGAAGAATTCGTCGGCTTCGCGTGTTCTGGCCTCGGACAGGGTGGTGAGGGTCCGGCTGCCGTGGTCGGTCACCGTCACGAGGACGGCGCGGCGGTCGGTGGGGTCGGGTTCGCGGGTGACGAGACCGGCCTGCTGCAACGCGTCGATCACCTCGGTGGCCGAGCGTGGACTGATCCGCAATGCCTCGGCGATCGCCGACAAGCGCAGCCCGTCGTGCTCCCCGGCCACCCGGAGCGCGCGGGCCTGGTGCGGGGTGAGGCCCAGCGGGGCGTAGGCCGCTGACCAGCGTCGGCGCAGCGTCCTGGCGACCTGCATGAGCAGGTCGCTCTCGTTGTCGGGCATAAACCGGCCTCTCGATGTGTTTCCACTACCAGATAGTGAGGTAACCTCAGCATTACAGCACAACCCGGAGGGGGTTGCACATGGAAGACACTCCCCGCGGCCGCACCCGCCGCACCGATCCGGCCGACCGCGCCCAGCTGCGCGAGTCCCCGGTCTCCCTGCGCCGCGTCGCCGCGCTCTTCGCGCCGTATCGGCTCCAGCTCGCCCTGCTCACCGGCCTGATCGTGGCGGCCTCGACGATCAGCCTGGCCTCGCCGTTCCTGCTGCGCCTGGTGATCGACGACGCGCTGCCCCAGCAGGACATCACCCTGCTGCTGTGGGCGGTGGGCGGCATTCTCGCCGTCACCGTGCTCACCGCGGTGCTCGGCGTCGCCCAGACGCTCATCTCCACCACCGTCGGGCAGCGCGTCATGCACGCGCTGCGCACCGACGTGTTCGGGCATCTGCAACGGCAGTCGCTGGCGTTCTTCACCCGCACCCGCGGCGGTGAGGTGCAGTCGCGGCTGATCAACGATGTCGGCGGCATGCAGTCGGTGGTCACCAGCACGGCGACCTCGATCGCCAGCAATGTCACCACCGTGGTGGGTATCGCGGTGGCGATGGCGGTGCTGTCGTGGCGGCTGTCGCTGCTGTCGCTGGTGGTGCTGCCGCCCGCGATCTGGCTGACCCGTCGCGTGGCGCTGTTGCGTCGAGAGATCACCGCGCAGCGGCAACGTCGGCTGGCCGACCTGCACGGTCAGGTCGAGGAAGGGCTGTCGGTGAGCGGCGTGCTGCTGGGCAAGACCCTCGGCACCGGGCCCATGGCCAACGAGCACTTCGCCACGACCTCCGGCGACCTGGTCGGGCTCGAGGTGCGCTCCCAGCTCGCGGGCCGCTGGCGGATGGCGACGATGAGCATTCTCTTCGCGGCCATCCCCGCCCTGATCTACCTCGCCGCGGGCTTTCCCGCCACCAGCGGCGGCATGACGATCGGCACGCTGGTGGCCTTCACCAGCCTGCAGTCCGGGCTGTTCCGGCCGCTGATGAGCCTGCTCAATGTGGGTGTCGAGATCACCAGTTCGATGGCGTTGTTCAGCCGGATCTTCGGCTACCTGGACCTGCCGGTCGAGATCGACGAACCCGCGCGACCGGTGCGCCTCGACCCACGCGAGGTGGTGGGCGAGGTGCGTTTCGAGGACGTCGGCTTCCGCTACGACCCCGAGGGTCCCGACGTGCTCGACGACATCTCGCTGGTGGTACCACCCGGGACGACGCTGGCGCTCGTCGGCGAAACCGGTTCCGGCAAGACCACTCTCGCCTCCCTGGTCGCGCGTCTGCACGACCCGACCCGGGGCCGGGTGACCATCGACGGTGTCGACGTGCGCGATCTGGAACTGGGCACCCTCGCCCGCATCGTGGGCGTGGTGTCGCAGGAGTCCTACCTGCTGCACACCAGCATCCGCGAGAATCTGCGCTACGCCGCGCCCACCGCCACCGACGCCGAGATCGAACGCGCGGCCCGCGCCGCCCGGATCCACGACCTGATCACCTCGCTCCCCCAGGGCTACGACACCGTGGTCGGCGCCCGCGGCCACCGCTTCTCCGGCGGCGAGAAACAGCGCATCGCCCTGGCCCGCACCCTCCTGCGCGACCCCCGCGTCCTGGTCCTCGACGAGGCGACCAGCGCCCTGGACACCGAAACCGAACGCGCCGTCCAGGCCGCCATCGACGTCGTCGCCCAGGGCCGCACCGTCATCACCATCGCCCACCGCCTGAGCACCATCCGCGACGCCACCCAGATCGCCGTCCTCCACCACGGCCACATCGCCGAACTCGGCGACCACACCACACTGGTGGACGGCGGTGGGCGCTACTCCCGACTGCACGGCGTCACCGAAGTCGCCGCGGCATAGGGAGACCGCGCGATCAGCTCTGGGCTGCCTTGCGGTAGCCGCGGATGGCGAGGCCGCCGAAGATCGCCAGGCCGCCGATCGACCAGGCGATGGTTTGGAGGAGGGGGGTGGCTATGGGGCCGCCGAGGAGGAAGGCTCGCATGGTGTCGATGGCGCAGCTCATGGGTTGGTATTCGACGAGGGGCTGGAGCCAGCCGGGGTAGTTGTCGACGGCGACGAAGCCGGAGTTGAAGAACATGCCGACCAGCACGACGATGGCGAAGATCTGGACGACCTGGCCGCCGATCTTGCTGACGCCCACCATGACCACCAGCGGGGTGAAGCCGATGATGACGATCACCGGCACGGCCAGCACGCCCAGGATGCCGAGCAGACCGGCCTCGAAACGCAGGCCGAGCAGCACGCCGACCAGGACGACGACGATGGTCGCGGCCAGCGCGCGCAGGCATTCGGCCAGCAGCCTGCCGAGCAGGCCCGCGCTGCGGTGGATGGGCAGCACCCAGAGCCGGCGCAGCAGCCCGCTCTCGCGTTCGCCGAACAGCGACTGCCCGGTGCCCATGGCGCCATACATGGTCCCGGCGACGGCGATCATCGGGACGAAGCCGTAGATCGGTTCGTCGCCGCCGCCCATCTCGAGGGTGCGCGAGAGCACGAGCTGGAACATCAGCAGCAGGAGCACCGGCAGCACCAGGGTGCTGGTGAGCACCTCGTGCTGACGGCTCCAGCGGCGCACCAGACGGCCCGTCTCGGCCAGACTCTGATCGATCAGCGTGGTCACCGGCGCTTCCTTTCCACCAGAACGGCCAGCACCGCGCCGCCGATCAGCATGGCGGCGATCCAGATCGCCGACACCGTCAGTTCCGCGGGATAGCGCCCCTCGGACAGGCCGCGCAGCGCACCGGCCACCTGGGAGACCGGCTGGTTGCGCACGAACGGCTGGATCCAGCCGGGGAAACCCTCGGCGGGCACGAATCCGGTGGACACCATCACCAGCAGCAGCTGCGGCACGAACAGCACCGTCGCGCCGAGTTCCGGATTCCCGGTGACGGTCCCGAGCGCGTCGGAGGCGATCACCAGCGCCGCGCCGAAGGCGAGCGTGAGCCCGACGAACACCAGCGCGGGCACCAGCCCGTGGAACCGGAAACCGAACAGCGTGCCGATCACCAGCGCGCCGATCAGCGCCGACAGGGCGCGCACGAGATTGGCCGACATCCGCGCCAGCGGCGGCACCCACGAGCGCACCGGCAGCGCGCGCAGCCGGGTGCCCATGCCGCCGGAGACCTCGCGCGCGGCACGGTCGGCGGCGAACATGGAGGTGAAGAACATCGACTGCACCAGGATCAGCGGCAGCAGGTACTGCGCGTAGTCGATCCCGGCGCCTTCCATCGACTTGCGCAGCGGCACATAGAAACAGATGAAGAAGACCAGCGGCGAGGCGAACCCGAGCACCAGGTCACCCTCGCGCACGGCCGCGCGAATTCCGCGCTCGCTCAGCGCACTCCACTGTTCGACAGGTGGAACCCGTACCGGACCGGGCGGATTCACCGTCGTCATGCGCACACCTCCCGACGGACGTGGACCGCCGTTCCCCGCTGCCCGCTCATGCGACGGGCGCCTTGTCGTCGGACGGTGTGGTGAGCTGGATGAACACCTCGTCCAGCGAGGGCCTGCGCAGCGCGATGTCGATGAGCTCGATCCCGGCGGCGTTGACCCGGTCCAGGGCGGCGGTGAGGGTGGCCGCGCCGTCGGGGGCGGGCAGCGAGACGCGGTCGGCGGACTCGGGCACGGTGGTCTCGCCGAGGCCGCTCAGCGCGGAGACCAGCGCGGGCACATCACCGGCGGCCACCGGGACCACCTCGCAGTAGCTGGCGCCCGCGCGGGCCTTGAGCTGATCGGCGGTGCCCTCGGCGATGACCGTGCCCTTGTCGACGACGATGATGTTGTCGGACAGGACGTCGGCCTCCTCGAGGTACTGGGTGGTGAGCAGGATGGTGACGCCCTGGTCCTTGAGTTCGCGCACCAGCGTCCACAGGCTCTGCCTGCTCACCGGGTCCAGGCCGGTGGTGGGCTCGTCGAGGAAGACGACCTGCGGCTGCCGCACCAGCCCGCAGGCGATGTCGATGCGCCTGCGCATACCGCCGGAGTACTGCCCGACCCGCCGATCGGCCGCGGCCACCAGGTCGAAGCGCTCGAGCAGTTCGTCGGCCTTGGCCTTGGCGGGCTTGCGCCCCAGCCCCATGAGGCGTCCGAAGAGCACGAGATTCTCACGGGCGGTGAGCATTTCGTCGAGCGCGGCGTACTGGCCGGTGAGCATGATCGAGGCGCGCACCTCGTCGGCCTGGGTGACCACGTCGTATCCGGCCACGGTGGCGCGGCCCGCGTCCGGCCGCACCAGGGTGGACAGCACCGAGACCGTGGTGGTCTTGCCCGCGCCGTTGGGGCCGAGCACGCCGAGCACGCTGCCCGCGGGGGCTTGGAAGCTGATGCCCCGCAGGGCCTTCACCTCACCGAACGACTTCTCGACGCCTTCGACGGCAATCGCCGTACTCGATGTCAACGCTGTTCTCCGATCGTGATGGTAGCGAGAGTCCTGTGCGTCACCGAGACACCGAGCCCCCTCGTGACTTTGGTAACGCTAACCTAATGGCCGTATCGGTGGGCGACCCACCTCATGCCCGCAGCAATCCGACCACCTCGTCCAACGACGCGCCGCCCATGATGGCGGTGACCGGCAGTTCCAGCCGCAATTCGTTCTCGACGCGCTTACGCAGGTCGAGAGCTTGCAGCGAGTCCAGGCCGAGCGCGACCAGCGGCACGGCACCGTCGATCGGCTCGGTGGCGTCCAGGCCCATCACCTCACGCAGGGCGAAGCGGACCCGCTCGGCGGTGTCGACTTCGGCGGTGGGCGTGGGGGTTTCGGCGACCGGGGCGGCGACGACCACCGGTTCCGGGGTGACCTCGACCACCGACTCGGGCACCTTCAGGTCCGCGAACAGCGCGCCCAGCCCGAAGGCGGTGAACACCTCGGTGACGCGCGGCCAGTCCGCCGCCACCACGATGACGTTCTCGGCCACGGTGGTGATGCCCGCGGCGACGGCCCCGGCGGGGTCCATGGCCCGCAGCCCGGTGCCGCTGATGGCGGCCAGCGCGTCGTCCTGGTCGGCGCCGACGGCCCGCCACAGTCCCCACTGGACCGAGCTGGCCGCGATGCCCTCGGCGCGGTAGCGTGCGGCGGCGGCGTCGAGCATGCGGTTGACCGCCGAGTACACCGCGTGTCCGCGACCGCCGACGGTGGCCGACAGCGACGAGCACAGCAGCACCCGCCCGCGCGGACCGCGCGGCAGCAGGGTGACCAGGTGGTCCAGGGCCACGATCTTGGGCGCGGCGGCCGCGCGGATGGACTCGGGCGAGGGTTCGGCCGAGGCCGCGTAGTCGACGGCGGCGTGCACCAGCAGGTCGACCTCGCCGAGTTCGGCGGCCAGCGCGCGCACCGCGTCGGGATCTGTGACATCGGCGGTGAGCACCCGTACCTGGGTGCCCCCCGCCGCGATCTCGGCGATCCTGGCCAGCGCGTCGGCCGAGCCGCCGGAACGGCTGATCAGGGTGATCCGCCCGGCGCCCGCGCGCGCGAATTCGGCGCAGAAGTCGAGGCCGAGTTTGCCGGTGCCGCCGACGATCACGACTTCACCGAGGTCGGCGTCGGACAGCCCGCTCACCACCGACTCGTCGGCGACGAGGCGCTTGCCGTACCAGTTCGATTCGCGCACAGCCAGTTCGGGCTCGCCCGCGGTGTGCACCGCGCCGAGGATGAGCTTGGCCCGGTCACCCACGTCGGCGGGCAGGTCGAGATGCCGGAAGGCGACGCCGGGGTATTCGGCGGCCAGGCAACGGAATCCAGCCTGCGCGGCAGCCGGGAACAGACCGGGGAGATCACCGTCGACGACCTGTTCGCCGCCGACGGTGACCAGCCAGATGTCCTTGACCCCGGTGGTGTCGGGCAGCCACGAGCGCTCGCCGAGGAACGCGGCCAGCTCCGTGACGGCCGTGTCGACGCCGTCTTCCACGGCGGGCAACAGGACGGCGATGGTGTCGTAGACCGTTCCGGCGCTGCTGGTTCCGTGTTCGTGGTCGACGATGGTCGCGCCGTGCCGGGGCGCACCTGCGCGCAGCGCCTCGACCAGCTCACCGTGGGTGCCCGCGACGTCGACCACGGCCAGCGCGCGCGGCGGCACCAGGCTGCGGCGCGGCAGGTGCACCCACTGCTCGGTGATGCGCGGCACCGCGACGGGCTCTGGTTCGGCGGGCAGCTGAGCCGTCTTGCCGGTGTAGTCGTGCGGGGCCCACAGGTGCTTGTCGTTGGTCTGGGTGTTCGGGAAGTCGAACAGCGGCAGCCGGGTGGTGCGGGGTCCGTCGACCAGCAGGCCGTCCCAGTCGAAATCGGTGTTGCTCACCGCGATCTGGGCGATGCTGCGGGTGAACTCGGCCAGGTCGGTGGCGGTGCGGCGGGAGGTACCGGTGACCAGGTAGTCGCGCTGGGGGGCGAGAGTGGCCAGGTTCTCCTGCACCGCCAGCATGAGGGTGGGGTGGTCGGCGATCTCGAGCAGCGTGTCGACACCGTGTTCGGCGGCGGCCGCGATGGCGAGGTCGAAGCGCACGCGGTTGCGCAGGTTCCAGTACCAGTAGTCGCCGGTGGGCAGGTCGGGGGTGATGGCCTTGCCCAGTGCGCCACCGAAACTCGGTACCGCCGTCTCGGCGAAGACCGGGCGGTCGAGCTGGCCGACCATGCTGCCGCACAGGATGTCGCGGAACTTGCTGACGATGGAGGTGTGCGCGGGGTAGGCGACCTTGATCTCCTTGGCGAAAACGCCCATCCCGGTGAGGGTGTCGACGGTTTCGGTGATCATGGCCCGCTCGCCGGAGATGGCCAGGATGTGCGCGGAGTTCACCACCGACAGCTCGGCCCAGCCGGAGTTTCGCGCCAGCAGCGCCTCGCACTGGTCGCGGTCGACGCCGAGCACGGCCATGGAGTAGGCACCGGCGATCCCGGCCTCCTGGCTGACGGTGCCGACCAGCTGGGCGCGGATGGTCACCACGCGCACGCCGTCGGCCAGCGGGATCAGCCCGGAGACCACGGCGGCGGCGATCTCGCCCTGGGAGTGGCCGACGGTGGCGGTGGGGGTCACCCCGACCGCGCGCCACATGGCCGACAGGCCGATCATCTGCATGAACAGCGCGGGCTGCACGATGCGTACGTCGTCTTCGAGCTCGCCGTCCTCGTGCAGCAGGTAGGCCAGCGGGGAGATGTCGTAAAGGTCCTGGAAGACGGCCTCGGCCTCGTCGACGGCGGCGCGGAAGGCGGCCGAGTGCTGGTAGAGCATCCGTCCCATGCCGGGACGCTGGCTGCCCTGGCCGGGGTAGACGTAGCCGATCTTGCGCGGAATCGCCGTGCCGCGCACGAGCTTCGGATGCGAGGTGCCCTCGGCGACGGCGCGCAGCGCGGCGAGCAGGTCGGCGCGGTCGGTGACCATGATCAGGGCGCGGTGCCTGCGCGCGACGCGGGTGCGCAGCAGCATGTCGGCGACCGGGGCGGGGCCGAGGTCGGGGTGCTGCTCGCAGTAGGCCAGCACGGCGGCGCCCTCGCGGCGCAGTGAGTCGTCGGTGTCGGAGGACAGCAGCACCGGGATGGTGCCGTCGGGCAGACGATGGTCAGACATGGGTCACCTCTTGGGCGGGCATCGCCACGATGGCGTGTGCGTTGGTTCCGGCGACGCCGAAGGAGGACACCGCGCCGTAGCGGACACCGTCGACGGGCGCCCAGTCCTGCAGTTCCTGGGCCAGGCGCAGCGTCGAGGCGTCCCAGTCCACCTTCGTGGTGGGGTTGTCGGTGTGGCGGGTGGGCGCGATCTGCCCGTGCAGGCCGCTGAGCAGCACCTTGATCAGGCCGAGCAGGCCCGCGGCCGCCTGGGCGTGGCCGAGGTTGGACTTCACCGAACCCAGCAGCGGGCTGCCAGCGCCGTAGACCCGTTGCAGCGCCGAGAGTTCCAGCGGGTCACCCACGGCGGTCCCGGTGCCGTGGCCTTCGATCATCCCGATCGCCTCGGCCGGAATTCCGGCCGCCGCCACGGTCTTTCGCATGAGCTGTTCCTGGGCGTCGGTGCTGGGCACCGCGATCGGGGCGCCCTTGCCGTTGTGGTTGACCCGGGTGGCCAGCAGCTCGCCGTAGATCCGGTGGCCCAGTTCCTCGGCGCGCGAACGCCGTTCGAGCACGATCACGCCAGCGCCCTCACCCCAGAGGGTGCCGGTGGCGTCGGCGGAGTAGGGCTTGCACTGGCCGTCGGTGGACAGCGCGTTGGCCTTGGAGAACTCGAAGAAGCCCGCGGGCGAGCCGAGCACGCACACGCCACCGGCCAGCGCCCACTCGCAGTCGCCCGCGCGGATGGCCGAGGCGGCCAGGTGCACCGCCGCGATCGAGGACGCGCAGGCGGCGTCGACGGTCATGGTCGGGCCGACCAGGCCGAGCCCGTGCGAGATGCGGCCCGAGATGGCGCCGTAGGCGCTGCCGGTCGCGCGGTAGCCGGTGTGCTCGTTGACCTCGGCGCCGTGCGGGCCGTAGTCGGTGTGCGAGGCGCCCATGAAGCAGCCCACCTCGGCCCCGTCGAGGCTGCCGGGGTTGATGCCCGCGTTCTCCAGTGCCCGCCAGGCCACCCGCATGGCGACGCGCTGCTGCGGGTCCATGGCGACGGCCTCGCGCGGGCTGATCCCGAAGTAGCCGGGATCGAACTGCGCCGCCTTGTCGAGGAAACCACCGGAATCGCGGACCGGGCTCCAGCCCTCCTGGCGACCGGCGGCGAACATCCGCGCCAGCGGCCACCCGCGATCGCGCGGGAACGGCCCAAGCAGATCGCGGGATTCGGCCAGGGCCGTCCAGTAGCCGCTGAGGGTCTCGACCCCGCCGGGGGCCTCCACGGCCATCCCGCTGACGACGATCGGATCGTGCTCGCTCATCGGGTACCCACCGTCAGGCCGGTGCCCAGCAGTTCGGCGATGTCGCCGACGTGATCGTGCAGGTAGAAGTGCCCGCCGTCGAACATGCTCACCTCCAGGGGGTGCTCGGTGTGCTGCTGCCAGGAGTACAGGTCACCGATGGAGACGAACTCGTCGTCGCTGCCGCCCAGCGCCAGGATCGGCGCGCCGACGGTGACGTCCTTGCCGCAGACGTAGGCGTCGAAGGCGGCGTAGTCGGCCTTGAGCGCGGGCAGGGCCATGCGCATGAGGTCGCGGTTGCCGAGCACGTCGGCGCCGGTGCCCTCCAGGCCCGCCATGTGCTCGAGCAGCTCGTCGTCGTCGGTGGGGTGGTTGGGCATGTCGGCGACCTGCCAGGGCGCGACCGCGCCGGACACGCCCAGCAGCCGCACCGGGAGCCCGGCGGCCTCGGCCAGCCGGGTGAACTCGAAGGCCACCATGGTGCCCATGCTGTGTCCGAAGACGGTCAGCGGGGCGCCGGTCGCGGCGAACGGCGTGCGGGCGTATTCGTCGAAGGCGCCGCGCGCGAGTTCGGCGATGCTGCCCTTGGCCGGTTCGGCGGCCCGATCCTGTCGGCCGGGGTACTGCAACAGCACCACGTCGAAGTTCTCGGACAGGGCCTTCGAGAAGGGCCGGTAGCTGGACGCGCCGCCGCCCGCGTGCGGGCAGATCACCAGTGGTGGAGCGCCCGCGGTGCGCGGTCGATGGAACTTGCGGAGCCAGCCGGGTGAGCCTGCCATTACCTGTTTCTCCTAGCTAGTGCGGCGGTCACTGCCACATTCGTCTCATCGCCAACATGGCCGCGTCGTCGTCGCCGAGGATCTCCGTCGCGCCGATGCGGCGGTCGAGATCGCCCGCGAGCGCGCGCAGGGTGTTGGTGAAAGCGGTTTCGATGATCTCGGCGTCGCCCGCGTCGAAGCAGTCCTCGGCGTAGAACACGACCACCTGCCACGGTTCGCCCGGGAACAGCAGATCCGCGGGGAAGACCATGACCATCAGCGCGTTGTCGGTGGCTCCGCGCCCGGCGAAGTCCACCAGGTCGAGCTCGCGGGCACCGAGCAGGCGGACCAGCTCGTCGCGGCCGGACGGGTAGGACTGGAACACGAACATGCTGTCGAAGAGCTTGCGCGCGCCCGTGGCCTTGTTGGCTGTGGTGAGGCGCAGCTGGTGGTGCTCGAGCAGTGCCATCCGCCGCCGCTGCGTCTCGGTGACGGTCTCGCGCCAAGTGCGGCCCGCGTCGAGGTCGATGGCGACGGGCACGGTGTTGACGAAGCAGCCGATGGCGGTGTCGACGTCGTCGAGGTCGGCCGGACGACCCGAGACCACCTCGCCGAAGACCGCCGACTCCTCGCCGGTGACCCAGCGCAGCACACTGCCCCAGGCGAGCTGGCACAGCGCGCTGAAGGTGGTGCCCAGTTCGGCGGCGCGCTCGGTGAGCGCGTCGGCCAGCTCCGGCTCGATCGGGAACCGGTGCTGCACCGGCACTTCCGAGCCGCCGGTGGCGCGGTCGGGGGCGACCAGGCAGGGGCGCACGTCGGCCAGGTACTCGGTCCAGGCGGCTTCGGTGGCGGCCTCGGTGGCGCGGGTGTGGCGCAGGAACTCCGCGAAAGTGCCGGGGTCGCCGAGGGGTTCGGTGCCGTTGTCGGCGTAGTCGGCGAAGATCTCGCGCGGCAGCAGCTGACCGGACCAGCCGTCGGTGAGGATGTGGTGCGAGGCGAGCACCAGCATGTGCTGGTCCTCGGGCAGGTGCACCACCGTGGCGCGCATGAGTGGGCCGCGCGCGAGGTCGAAGGGCTTCGCCTGGTCGGCGTCGAGGAAACTCTCGAGTTCGTCGGCGGCCAAGGCGATCTCGTCGACCTGGAAGTCCATCCGCTCGGCCACGATCGCGTAGGGCTGGCCGGACTGCGAGACCGACACCGCGATGCGCAGGTTCGGGTAGCGGTTGAACACGGTGTTCAGCGAGTCGGTCAGCCGGGTGACGTCGAGTGCGCCGCGCACGGTGATGGTGGTCTGCACGGTGTAGGCGTCACGGCCCGCGGTGCTCAGGGCGGTGAAGTAGAGCCCGGCCTGGAGCGGGGCCAGCGGGTAGACGTCGGCGAATCGGCCGTACTGCTTCTGCCAGCGGTCCAGGTCGAGCTGGGAGACCTCGCTGGCCAGCACATCGCTGGGGGTGAGGCGGGCCCGCGGGTCCTCCCGGACCGTCTTGGCCAGCTCGCGCAGGGCGGCCGTCCACAGCGCCGCGAACTCGCCGACCTCGGCGTCGCCGAGCACACCGGTCGGATAGCGGAACGAGGCGCGCAGGGCGGGCTGTTCGCCGGTCTCGACCAGGGCGACGGTATTGATGTCGAGCACGGCCGGGGCGGGCATGGCGGGGTCGGCGTGGCCGCCGAGGTAGCCGAATTCCGGTGCGGCGTCCCAGGTGCTGGCGTCCTGGGCGCTCGCCAGGGCGAAGCGGCCCATGTAGTTGAAGCTGATCTGCGGTGCGGCAGTGCTTTCCAGCGCGGCACGGGTATCCGGGTTCAGCCAGCGCAGCAGCCCCCAGGCGATACCGCCGTCGGGCACCGCGAGCACCTGCTCCTTCACGGCTTGCACCGCGCGGACCATCTCGGGCTCGAATTCCGCACGGCCGCCGCTGATGTCGAGTGCCATCGGGTAGGCGGTGGTGAACCAGCCGACCGTGTTGGCCAGGTCGGCACCGGCGAACAGGTCGTCGACGCGGCCATGGCGTTCCATGGTGACCGACAGGGTGGCGTCGTCGCGACCGCGATCGCGGCGGAAGCGGTGGGCGGCCACGGCCAGGGCGGCGACCTGGATGTCGAGGAAGTCGCAGCGGAAGGCTTGGGCGGCGGTGGTCATGAGGAACTGGGTGTCGTCGGCATCCAGTTCGGCGGTGACCTCGGCGACCGTCGCCACCGTGTCGAGGGCGGGGTCGTAGGCACGCGCGCCCAGCAGCGGGTCGGCGGCTTCGGCCACGGCCTGCCAGGTGGGCAGGGTCGCGGTGATCTCCGGAGACTGCGCGAGGGCGGCGAGGTTGGTGTTCCACGCCTGCACGGAGGTGCCCGCCGTGTCGAGATCGGCGGCGCCGTCCCAGTATTGGCGTAGGTCGTCGTGCAGGATGCGCCAGGAGACGCCGTCGACCACGAGATGGTGGGCGACCAGCAGCAGGCGTCCGGCGGAGTTGTCGTCGGTGCGTAGCCAGACCGCGCCGACCATCCGGCCCGTGGCGGGGTCCAAGGATTCGGCGATGTCCCGCAGTAGCCGCTGGAGCAGATCGCCCGCGGAGGTGACCCATTCGGCCCGCGGGACCAGCACTTCGGCCACCGCTGGGTACCCGATGGCGGTGACGTCGTCCGAATCACCCTGCTGAACAGCAGTATCCGAGTCGACGTACCCGGACTCGACCACGCGGCCGACATTGACACCCGCGCGGCCGACGGCACCCGCACCGGTGACGGCGGCGCGGCGCACAGGTGTGCCGGGGTCCGCTGCCGTCGACGCGCCTCCCGCACTGGTGAGCAGGGGCTGGCCGGACTCCGGCACGAGGTATCCCAGCACACCATCACTGTTCGGCGCCAGGGACGCGCGCAGCAGGGAGTGGCGGTCGATGAGGTGGTGGACAGCGGCGGTGATGCGGTCGAGGGTGGCGTCGGCGGGGGTGACCACGGCGGTGGCCTGGGAGTAGGCGTTGTAGTCCGACGAGCCGGTGGTGAGCAGGGTGGCGATGGGCTGCAAGGGAATCCATCCGGTGCCGTCGCCGGATTCGATGAGCGTCGGGCCCGCCGCCTCGTCGAGGGGGGTGGTCGCGGCGGCGATGGCGGCGACGGTGCGGGCCTCGAACAGGGTGCTGGTGGTGATGAGCAGGCCGCGCTTCTTCAACGCCGAGGCCATGCGGATGGCGCTGATGGAGTCGCCGCCCAGGGCGAGGAAGTCGTCGTCGGCGGCCAGGGCGTTGTCGATACCGAGAACCTGCCGGATGACGTCGGCGACAGCGGTCTCCGCGTCACCGCGCAGCGCGCGACCGTTGCCGGACTCACCGCCGAGATCGGGCTGCGGCAGCGCCTTGCGGTCGAGCTTGCCATTGGCGGTGAGCGGCAGTTCCGTCAGCCGGACCAGGGCGGACGGGATCATGTAGTCGGGCAGCAGCTGCGAGAGCTGAGCGCGGATGACACCGGCGTGTTCCTCGGCGTTACCGCTGGCCAGTGCCGATTCGGGCTCGGCCACGTAGTAGGCCACCAGCACGGATTCGGCGCCGCGCGGCACGGCGACGGCGACCGCCGCGGCGATGCCGGGCACCTGCCGCAGCACGGTGCCGACTTCGCCGAGTTCGATACGGTGGCCGCGAATCTTGACCTGGTCGTCGACGCGGCCCAGGTATTCCAAGCTGCCGCTGGGGTGCCAGCGCACGATGTCGCCGGTGCGGTACATGCGCGCGCCGGGCTCGTCGGCGAAGGGGCAGGCCACGAAGGTACCCGCGCTCAGACCGGGGCGACGGTGGTAGCCCTGGGCGAGCTGGATGCCGCCGAGGTAGAGCTCGCCGGTGACCCCGGTGGGCACCCGGCGCAGCTGCTCGTCGAGCACGTGCACATCGGAGTTCCACTCCGGCAGGCCGATCAGCGCCGAGCGGAAGGCCGCCGGGTCGGCCAGCGCGCCGGAGAAGTCCTCGTGGGTGATGTCCATGGCGCCCTCGGTGGGGCCGTACAGGCCGAGCACCGTGCCACCGAAGACCCGGCTGGCCTCCTCCACCAGCGGCGGCGGGACGGCCTCGCCACCGAGGTAGACGAAGCGCATGGACCGCAACCGCGCCGGGTCGGGCCCGGCATCGAGGAAGGCGCGCACCACGCTGGGCACCAGCGAGATCTGGGTGATCCGGTGCCGTTCGATGATGGCGGCCAGCGCCTCCACATCGGCCTGCCACCATTCCGGCGGCGGCAGCACCGTCGCCGAGCCCGTGCACAGCGCGTTGACCAGCTCGAACACCGACACATCGAAGCCGATGGGTGCCTTCTGGAGAATGCGTTCGGCCGTCTCCGGCACGGTCTGCCCGAGCTTGCCTCGCGTGCCGACGGGGTCGGGCAGCTCACCGCTCGCGTCGGCGCTGCCACCGAAGCCGAGGAAATCGCGCATCCACTGCACGTGGTTGGCCACGGCCCGGTGGTTGATCACCACGCCCTTGGGGCGGCCGGTGGTGCCGGAGGTGTAGAGCAGGTAGGCGGCGTCGAGGGGGTGAATCGGGCGGGCGGGCGCGATCGCGGAATCGTCGAAAGCGGCCAGCGCGGAACGGGTCTCGTCGGTGTGCACGTCGATCACCGGGACCGGCAGTGTGCCGAGATCGCGGTCGCGCTCCCCCGTCACCGCGCGCACCAGCAGGGCGGGCTCGGCGTCGGCGAGCATGAATTCGATGCGGTCGGCGGGGTAGCTGGGGTCCACCGGCACGTAGACCGCGCCCGCGCGCAGCACGGCGGCGAACAGCACCGGCAGGTGCTCGCTGCGCTCGGCGAAGATCCCCACCCGGTCACCGGATCGGACACCGCGCGCGAGGAGCAGGCGCGCGAATCTGTTGACGCGGGAATCGAATTCGGCGTAGTCGAGCTCGATATCGCCGAAGACCACGGCGGTGCGCTCGGGGTAGGTGGCCGCGGAGTGGCGGATCATGGCGTCGACGGTGTCGCGCTGGACGCGTACCCGGCCGCCGCGCGACCAGGTGTCCAGGGCCGCGCGGTCGCGCGCGGAGAGCGTGAGCAGCTCGGTGAGCGGGCGCGGCGCGGTGGCGGCGGCGAGGACCTGGTCGATGTACTCGTGTAGGCGCACGATGGTCGACTCGTCGAAAAGGTCGGTGCGGTAGGTGATCTGGACGTCGACGCGGTCGGCGTGCATGAACGCCTCGACCGCGATGGGCAGCAGCGAGGCGCCGTGGTCGGCGAGCTGCCAGGTGGTGCGCGCGCCGGGCAGCTGGGGGCCGTCGATCTTCTGGTGCAGGAACAGCACCATGGTGTCGAACAGGCGCGAGCCGATATTGCCGGTGGCCTTGTTCACCGCGCGCACCACGGCCTCGGCCGGGAAGTGCTTGTGCCGGAAGGCTTCCGTGGTGACGGCGCGCACGTGCTCGACCAGGTCGGCGAAGGTGTCGACCTGCCCGGTGAAGCGCAGCGGCAGCATATTGCTGAGGTTGCCGATCAGCTGGTCCATGCCGGACTCTTCGCGATTGGCGACGGTGGTACCGACCACGATGTCGGACTGGCCGGTGAGCTGACGCAGCGCCACGTAGTAGGCGGCCAGGAACACCTGGAACGGGGTCACCCGCAGCTGGGCCGACAGCGCGCGCAGGTTCGCGTCGGCCTCGGTGCCCAGCAACCGGTCCAGCCGCACCCCCGCCTCGGAGACCACGGCGGGCCTGCGGTTGTAGGGCAGCGCGAGTTCGGGGACCTCACCGTCGAACTGTCCGGCCCAGAACTGTTCGGTGGCACTGTGATCGGTCTCGGCGAAGCGGTCCTGTTCCCATTCGGCGAAGTCGGCGACCTGCAGGGCCAGCGGTTCGGCGGTGATCTCACCGGTGAGCGCCTGGCTGTAGAAGCGCTCCACATCGCGCGAGAGCGCGGGCAGGGTCATGCCGTCCCAGGCGATGTGCTGGATGACCAGCACCACCACCATGGTGGTGGCGTCCAGGCGCACGAAGCTCAGCCGCAGCGAGGACTCGGCCGACAGGTCGAAGGTGTCGTGCGCGGCCGCCGCGACCAGCTCGGCCAGCGCGGCGTCGGCCTCGGGACGCGGACGGTCGGTGAAGTCCAGCTCGGTGATCCGGGGCGGCAGCTCGTCGTGGACGCGCTGGTAGGGGTTGCCCTGGTCGTCGTTGTGGTAGGTGGTGCGCAGTACCTCGTGGCGGCGCGGCAGCGCGGTGAAGGCGCGGCGCAGGGCGGTGTCGTCGACGTGACCGGTGAAGGTCAGCGCCAGGCACAGGTTGTAGGCGCTGCTGTCGGGCGAGATCTGCTGGTGTGCCCAGACATACCGCTGACCGAAGGAGAGGGCGGCGCGAGCGGGGTCCCGGCGCCGGGCCACCTCGGGGGTGGTGTCCAGGCCCTCCTGCGCAAGGCGGGCACGCATTGCGGCTTGCAGGTCTTCCAGGGATCGCATCTCGGTCTAACCAATCTTCGTACTGCGGTGGTTCGGTACAAGCGGTGCCCGTGGGCAGGTGCTCAGCGAGTGAGTACCGGTTCCGGCAGGTCGATCTCGGCCAGTTCGCACAGGATGCGCGCCACCTGGAGCAGGCGGGCGGGCACGGGTTCGGCGGCGAGCAGGCCCTCGGCGATGCGGCGGACGGTGCGGCCGTCGAGCACCGCGGCCACGCCGAAACCGTCGACGGCGAGCAGGCCGCGCACCTTGGCGGTGAGGGTGGTGGCCAGGATGGAGTTGCCGCCGACATCGAAGAAGTCGGTCTCCACGCCGATCCGGTCGGTGTCGAGCACCTGGGCGGCGATATAGGCCAGCGCGGCCTCGAGTTCGTTGGCCGGGGCGACGTAGGCGCTCACCGCGTCACCGTCGGCGGCCAGGCGCTTGCGGATGGCGGCACGGTCGAGTTTGCCGTTGGTGGTCAACGGGATGCGATCGAGGACTTCCAGCGCGTCGGGAATCATGTACGGCGGCAGGGCTTCGCTCAGCCGCTCCAGCACCGTCGCCGCGGTGAGCGAACCGGCGGTGAGTCCCGGACCCGAATCCGCGGCCTCGGCTCCAACAGCGGTGGTGACGGCGGCGGCGAGGCGGCCGGAGTCGGTGATCAGGGCGACGGCCTCGGTGATCTCGGGCAGGGCGGTGAGCGCGGACTCGATCTCACCGAGTTCCACGCGGTAGCCCCGGATCTTCACCTGGTGATCGGCGCGGCCCAGGAAGTCGACGGTGCCGTCGGGCAGGTAGCGGGCCAGGTCGCCGGTGCGGTACCAGCGCACGCCGTCGCGCTCGACGAAGCGGTCGGCGGTGCGTTCCGGGTCGCCCCGGTAGCCGTCGGCCACGCTCGCGCCGCCGATCCACAGTTCACCGAGCACCCAGTCCGGGCAGTCCTCGCCGCGCTGATTCACCACGCGCAGCGCCACATTGGCCAGCGGGGTGCCGTAGGGGACGTTGTCCCATTCGGCGGGGAAGTCGTCGGTGACCTCGCAGACGGTGGAGTGGATGGCCGTCTCGGTGGTGCCGCCGAGGCCCACGAAGCGCAGGCCGGGCACCAGCGCGCGCAGCCGCTGGGCGAGGTCGGTGCGGACCCGGTCGCCGCCGGTGAGCACCAGGCGCACGGTGCGCAGCTGCTCGGCGGTGCCCAGTTCGAGCAGCATGGTGATCAGGCCGGGCGCGGCGTTCACCACGGTGACACCGGTCTCGGCGATCAGCTCGGACCAGGCTTGCGCGTCGCGCTCGGTCTCGGTGTCCACGCAGACCAGCGCGCCGCCCCGGGCCAGCGGGGAGAAGATGTCGTAGACCGACAGGTCGAAGCCCAGCGCCGACAGGCCGATCGCGCTGTCGTGCTCGCCGACGCCGAACCGGGTGTCGATGGCGTCGATGGTGTTGGCGGCGGCGCGATGACTCACCTCCACGCCCTTGGGTTCACCGGTGGAACCGGAGGTGAACAGGACGTAGGCGAGGTCGTCGGGGGCGCCGACGACGGGGGCGGCCAGCGCGGGACCGGCCAGTGCGTCGGTCAGCTCGACGGCGCGCACCTCGCCGGGCAGGGCGGCGTCGGACTGCTCGGTGACCGTGGAGAGGCCGTCCACCAGCGCGACGCGCACATTCCCGCGCGCCAGAATGCGGTCGCGGCGGGCGGCGGGCTGGTCGGTGGCGATGGGCAGGTAGGTGGCACCGGCGGCGAGGATGCCGAGCACTGCGGGGATCTGGCGGTGGCCCTTCGGCACGATCACGGCGACCGTATCGCCCTGACGCACACCGGCTTCGGCGAGAGCGTGGGCGACCGACAGCGCCTGAGCGGCGAGTTCGCCGTAGCTGGCCGAACCACCGGCACGCCAGCGCAGCGCGGTGCGGTCGGGGCGCTGCGCGGCGCGCGCGAAGAAGGCGGCGTGCAGGGTGCGCGCGCCCAGATCGGCGGCGGTGTTGTTGGCTTCGGCGCGCACGGCGAGCTGGGCTGCGGGCAGGTCGATGGTGAGGTCGGCGGACCAGTCGGCGTCGGCCGCGACGAGCCGGTCCACGATGCGCCGGAACTCGGCGAACATGGCCTCGGCCACGCCTGTGGGCAGCGCGTCGCGACGGATGTCCCAGTTCACCAGCAGGCCACCGCCGAGCTCGGCGACCTGGGCGTCGATATCGACCTGCGGGCCCTGCGAGATGATCCACACCGGCTCACCGAACACCCGGGTGACCCGCTCGGAGAACAGCTCCCCGAGGTCGAGGCCGGAGGTGAACACCACCGACGGGGTCACCGGTCCGCCGCGCAGTTTGCCCAGGTCGCGCAGCACATCCAGACCCTCGTAGGCGGAATGCTCGGCGCAGGTGTGCAGTTCGCGCTGCAACCGCTTGGCGCGGGCCACGGTGGACTCGCGCTCGCTCGCGTCGACCTCGACCAGCACGGAGTTGGTGAAGTCGCCGACCACCTGGTCGATGTCGTCGTGCAGTTGCTCGCGCGCGAACAGCGGGAGGTTGAGCAGGAAGCGCTGCTTGGCCGACCAGCGCGCGAGGGCCTCCCCGAAGACGGTGGCCAGCGCGACCGCCGGGGTGACACCGTTGCGGTGCGCGTTGCGGTGCAGCGCGGCCTTGCTCTCGGCGTCGAACCAGTGGTGCAGGCGGATGCTGCGCGCGGCGTCGGCGCGCTCGTTCTCGGGCACGACCGGCAGCGACGGGATGTCGGGCAGGTCGGTGATCTTGTCGGCCCACCAGGCGGCGTCGGCGCTGTTGTCGGCGGCGTTGGCCGCCTTGGCCGCGAGATACTGGCGGAAGGTGACGCCCAGCGCGGGCAGGGTGTCACCGCCGTCGGCCTCGTAGAGGCTGGCCAGGTCGTCGAGGATGCGGCGGTAACTCTGGGCGTCGGCGGCGACCATGTCGACGTCGAGGTGCAGGCGGTGGCGGCCCTCGGCCAGGGTGCTCACCGCGATGTCGACGACCTGTCCGGCGCCGACATCCATGCGCTGGTGGCTCTTGTCCTGCCGGATGCGCTCGAGTACCTCGGCGGCGTCGGCGCGGGCGCTGAGATCGACGCTGGCGAACACCGGGACCAGCGGCTGGGGCAGGACGCGCTGGGTGCCGCTGTCCAAAAACTGGGCGCGCAGCATGTCGTGGCGGCGCAGCAGCGCGTCGACCGCGCGCCGCAACCGCTCGGGCTCGAGCCCAGCACCGTCGAATTCGACGTAGAGGTGCGCGGCCACGCCACCGAGCGCCTGGCCCTGCCGCCGCCCGACCCAGTAGGCGTGCTGCATGGTGGCGAGCTCGAATTCCTCACCGACCACATCGGGCGCCACAGTCACGGCGGGCGCGGGTTCGGCGGCCCCACCCGCGGCGGCCAGCAGCTCGACCCAGGCATTGATGGTGGGCCGCAGCGCGAGGCTGGAGCTGCGCAGGTCGTAACCCTGCTTACGCCACTTGGCGGACAGGTGCATGAGCTTCATGGAGTGCATGCCCAGGCCGACCAGGTCGTCGTCGAAGCCGATGCTGTCGGGGGCGATGCCGAGATCTGCCGCCACGAGCTCGCGAACTTCCGCCTTGCCGAACATCTGACTCCTCAATCAACCAGAACCGTCCCCCCGGGGACACAAGGCAAGCCTTGCCTAACCTTGCTGGCATCGTAACTCATGAGGGCAACCTATGTTGCTACCCCGATATCGACGCCGTCACACATTCACGAAAAAGGGGAACGGCCGGTAGTCGCGGGATCACCGCGATACCGGCCGTCCGGCTGGATCAGGCCGAGTAGGCCACGACCACGTCGTACCAGCGGCGGGTGAGCTCGGTGAGCCGCGCCGGTGGGAGAACCGCTGTGTTGCCGTCGAACTGGGCGACCAGGCACGGGCGACCGTCGCGAGCGACCATCGCGGTGGTGATGTCGACGGTGAAGCGCAGGGGCAGCGCGGGGTCGACCGCCACGCCGAACTCGGCGGTGAACTCAGCCAGCGGGATCGGCGACCAGGGCCCGCTGCCGAATTGCAGCACGTCGAACCGGCCGAGGTGGTTCAGCCGCAACTGCGCGCGCGCCGTGCGGTCGCGCTCCCCCAGCTCGGGCCTGCCCGAGGCCGGGGTCCAGGTCGCGGCGAGGCGCCCCGGCACGGCCAGGGTCTCCTCGACGGTGAACCAGCCGACCCGACGCGAGTCGTCCTCGGCCGGGCGGCCGTGGGATTCGCGGGTCAACGCGATGGCGCCGGTCTCGTCGGCGGTGTCGGGGAAGGCGGCCGCGCAGGCCACCAGCATCGCCTCGTCCAGGCTCACCTCGTGCTCGGCGCAGGCCGCCAGCAGCCGCTCGGTGTGGTCGGGGCCCAGTTCCACCACCTGCTGGACGGCGTGGGTGGCGCGGTCCAGCGCGGGGTCGGTGTAGCGGTCACCGAGCACGCCGCCGCGGATCACCGGCGCGACCGGAGCCGAATCCACTTCGGCGCCACCACCTTCCGGGGCGATCTCGCGACCCTGTGCCAGGTTGCGCAGGTCGTCGGCGAGGATCAGCCAGGAGACCACGTCCACCGCGAGGTGGTGGATCGAGAGCAGCAGCCTGCCGTCGAGGACGGTGGCCGCGACCATCCGCCCGGCGTCCGGGTCGAGCCGGTGCACGGTCTGCGCCAGGGCGGCCGCCGCGGTGAGCGAGCCGTCGGCCACGACGGTGAGCTCGGCCGCGCTGGAGGTCTGCTCGACCACCAGCACCGCCGCGGCCCCGTCGCGCCGCAGCCGCGAACGCAGCGTGGGGTGGGCCACGGCCAGCGCCTCCAGCCGGGCGACGACCTCGGTGACACCCACGCCCTCGGGCAGCGTGAGCACCTGGCTCTGCGCCAGATACCGGTAGTCGCCGTGGGCGAGGATCTCGTGGGCCAGCGCGGTCAGCGGCAGTTCGGTGCCCGCCGGGGTGACCTCGGTCGCCGCGAGACCGGTCTCGCCGTTGTCGATCCGCTCGGCCAGCTCTCGCAGATCCGCCGCCGCGAGCACGTCTTTCGCGGCCACGCTGTACCCGGCGCCGCGCAGCCGCGAGACCAGGTCGATCACGCCGATGCTGTCGATACCCAGGTCGATGAGGCTGTCCAGGATGCCGATGCGCGCACCCGCGCCGTCGCGCATGGCCGTGATCAGTTCCAGCAGCGCGCGTTCGGTGTCGGTGGCCGGTTCGGCCTCCGGGCCCCGCGCGACCGGGGCGGTGAGCAGGGCGGTGGCGGCGTGCACGTCGAGTTTGTCGTTGCGGTTCAACGGAATCCGCGCGACGTGCACGATCCGGCTCGGCACCAGGAACTGCGGCAGGCGGCGCGCGGCGGCCTGGCGGATCTGCGCGGCGGTGCGGTCGGCGACCACCAGCGCGCCCAGCCGAGTACGGCCGTTGTCGGTGAAGGCGAGGGCGACAGCGTGGTCGACACCGTCGATCTCACGCAGCACCACGGTGGCCTCGTCGGGCTCGACGCGATAGCCGTTGATCTTGACCTGGCTGTCGATGCGACCCTCGTAGATCACGGTGCCGTCGGTGGCGCGGCGCACCAGATCGCCGGTGCGGTAGCGGCGTCCGGCCGCACCGGCGACGAAGGTCGCCGCCGTGGTGGCCGGACGGCCCAGATAGCCCAGCGCCAGCTGACGACCGGACAGGTACAGCTCACCCTGTCCGCCGGGCGGTACCGGACGCAGCCGGTGGTCGAGTACCTCGGCGGTCATGCCGTCGAAGGTGCGACCGATGGTCGGCGCGGCGTGCTCGTGCACGTCGGCCATCAGCGCCTCGACCGTGGTCTCGGTGGGGCCGTAGAAGTTGATCACCCGGGTGTCGGCCAGACCCTGTAGGCGCCGCCAGGTGTCCTGGCTGATCGCCTCGCCGCCGAGGGCGAGCACCGACAGGGGGCACTGTTCGCGCCCGTCGACCGTCTCGAACAGCCCGGCCTCGATCAGCCTGCTGAGCATGGACGGCGAGGTGTCGAAGATGTCGATGCCCTCGGCGCGGATGGCCGCGACGATGCCGTCGGCGTCGGTGCGCACCTTGTCGCCGAGCAGCACCACCGCGTGCCCGCTGAGCAGCGCGACGGTCGGCTGCCAGGCCGCGTCGAACCCGGTCGACCAGCCGTGCCCGATCCGCAGCTGTCCTCCGGCGCGCTCGGCGGCCGGGGCGAAGATGCGGTGTTCGTGATTGGACCAGTGGTTGAGCAGGGCGCCGTGCGGGACGACGACACCCTTCGGGCGACCGGTGGTGCCCGAGGTGAAGATGACGTAGAACGGCGTGCGCTCGTCCGGAACCCGGTGCACCGCACCGCGAGACCCGGCGCCACGCGCTGAGCCGACCCCGACGGCCGACCCATCTCCCAGCCGTCCGGCCGCTCGTCGCGCGGCGGCCCTGGGCGACAGCGGGTCGACGGTCGACGGCGAGGCGCCGGAGTTGCCAGGCCCGTCGACGACAGGCGCCACGGTGGCAGCGGTTCCCCGACGCAGGACGCCGGAGTTGTCCGGCACCAGGTGTGCGAATTCCCTTCCCTCGGAACGCACTTCGGCCAGCAGACCGGCCAGTGATTCGTCGGCCAGCACCACGCGCACGTCCGCGGTCTCGAACATGTACGCGAGCCGGTCGGCCGGAGTCGCCGGGTCGACGTGCACGCACAGACCCCCCGCTTCAGCGATGGCGAAGGGGGCGTGCAGGACTCGGCGATCACGCGGGAGCACCACGGCGACCGCCGTACCGTTCCCGACACCGTGCGCGCGCAGTCCACCGGCCAGCACCCGCACCGCGGAACCGAATTCGGTGAAGGTGTGCTCGCCGATCTCGTCCACCACGGCCACCCGCGACCCGGCGGTGTCGGCGGCGGCCAGCAGCGCCTGCGGCACATTCGCGAACGGCACCGGATGCGCGGGGCCCACGGCCAGCGCGGCGGGTTCGTCGGCCAGCAGCACCGGGACGGCGCAGCCGCGCTCGGCGTCGACGAGGGCGCGGACCACCGCGAGCAGTCGGCGGGCGAGCCGGTCCGGCTCGAAACGCTCGACCAGGTCGGGGCGGATCTCCACGCGGGTGATCAGCTGGTTGTCCTCGACCACCGGCACCACCGCGATCGGGTAGTGGCTGGGCGAATCGATGCGGCGCGGGGCCAGGGTGGCGCCGTCGGCCAGCGGCATGCGCGCGGTGATCGAGCCCATCGGGGTGTTCTCGAAGACCAGCAGCGTGTCGAAGAGCTGGCCCACACCGGCGTGCTTGGTGATCTCGGCGATGCCGAGGTACTCGTGGGCGCGCAGGGCGGCGACTTCACGCTGGAGCTCGGCGCCGAGAGCGGCCGGGGTGCGCTCGTCCATGCGCACCCGCACCGGGATGGTGGTGACCAGCGCGCCGACCAGGCGATCGGCATTGGGCAGCGAGGCGTCGCGCCCGGAGGTGGTCTGGCCGAACACCACGTCGTCGCGGCCGGTGAGGCTGGACAGCACACGGCCCCAGGCCATTTGCAGCACGGTGTTGAGGGTCAGGCCGTTGGCCCTGGCCCAGCGGGTGACCGTCTCGGTCTCGGCGCGGTCGAAGCGGGCCTCGCCGAGCACGGGGATGTCGGCGGGGGCGGGCCCGGCGAGCATCGGCATGGGTGCCAGGCCAGCGAGGGCGGTGGTCCAGGCCGCGATGGAGGCGGCGGTGTCGCGCGAGGCCAGCCAGGCGGCGTGCTCGCGCAGCGGCGGGGCGGGCGGCAGGGCCGCGCCCTCCCCGCGATGCAGCGCCATCAGGTCCGAGAACAGCAGCGGGATCGACCAGCCGTCGACCACGATGTGGTGCGCGGTGCAGATCAGCTCGTAGTCCTGCTCGCCCACCCGCGCGGCGGTGACGCGGAACAGCGGACCGTTGTCCAGGTCGATCCGGATGCGACCCTCGTCCCAGTAGCGCTGCCGGGCAGCGGCTTCCGGATCGGCGGTGTCACGCAGGTCGAGTTCGGTCCAGCCGATGTGCCCGGCGGTGGTGGTGAGCAGCACCGGGTGCGGCAGGCCGTCGGTGACGACCGAGCCGCCCAGGTGCGGATACCGTTGCAGCACTTGGTCGAACGCCTTGCGCAGCGTCGACAGGTCGGCCAGGCCCTCCACCCGCACGGCGAAGGTCACCAGGTACGGGTCCACCGCGCCGGAGGTGGTGCTCACCGAGTAGAGCCCGCGCTGCAACGGCGACAGCGCGACGACGTCGAGGATCTGCGTGCTCACTGCCCGAGCTTCTTCCCCAGCGCCGCCAGCATGGCCGGATCGAGTCCCGAGGCGCTCAGCGGGGCCACTTCGGCCGGGGCCGGGGCGGGTTCGGGCGCGGGCTGGTCGGCGGTCTCATCGATCAGCGCGGCCAGTTCATGGATGGCGGGCGAGCCGAAGACCTGCTGCACATCGAAGGTGTAGCCGTTCTCGGCCAGGTCGGTGACCAGGCGCAATGCCGCGATGGAGTCGCCGCCGAGGGAGAAGAAGGTGTCCTCGCGGCCGATCTCGTCGTCGTCGTCGAATTCGAGCACCCGCCGGATGGCCTCGATGACCGCGCGCTCGGTGTCGGTCTGGGCGGGTCCGCCCTGGCCGGGCAGGCCGAACAGATCGAATTGCGTTGCGGGCGCGGCGAACAGGCCCAGCGTGCACGTCTCGTCGGTGCCCGTGGCCCAGGCTCGGCAGCGCCGTTCCAGGTGGGCGGCGAAGGCGTCGAGGTCGGGCAGGGCCGGGCCCTGGAGGGTCACCACGACACCATCGGCGTCCCCGGCGATGTCGACGACCAGGTCCACACCGTGCGGCTGGACCAGCCGACGATCCAGTTCACGCACCTCGCAGCCACGCAGCCGCGCGGTCCGCGCCGCGGCGCGCACGCCGACCAGCACCTGGAACAGGCCACCGGTGGCGACCGCACCGGCGCCTTTGAGCTGATGGGTGAGCCGCTCGACGCGGGTGCTCGCGTTGGCACGCGCGGTCGCGACGAGTTCGGCGGCCGCGGCGACCTGATCGCGCGGCGTGCCGGTGGTGCTCGTGTCGAACCGCAGCATCAGGTGATTGGCGAAGTGACCGATGGTCTCCTCGGCGCCTTCGGCGTCGCGGCCCTGGTCCAGGAGGCCGACGGCGAGATCGGTGCCGAGGCCCGCCTCGCTCAGCGAGCGGGCGACCAGGCTGGCGAAGGCCGCCGCGCGGTCGTGTCCACCGGCGAAGTCGGCCAGGATCTCCGGGTCCACGCGGAAGCGGCGGACCGGGTCGGCGGACGCGGCGCCCACGACGAGTTCGGCACGCTCGGGCAGTCCGGCCAGGCGCTCGAGCCAGTAGCTCAGCGACGGGTCGTCGGTCGGGGTGGTGGTCAGGCTCTTGAGCTGACGCGGCACGAACTCCGCGAACTGCGCGACCGCCGGGGCGACGGTGCCGGTGTTGTAGGCCGTGCACAGGGCCTCGACCAGCAGGTCGAGGGCGAGGTCGTCGGCGGCGACCGGATGCACGGTCAGCGTCAGGATCGAACGCTCCCCCACCACGAATCGGCGGAGCCGCACCGGGACGCGCTCGACCAGGTCGAAGCGGTGCGCGGCCTCGGCGCGCAGGGCCTCGGCGAGCTGGTTCTGTTCGACCGCGACGGTCTCCACCACCGTGTCCGGCACCGCGACGACCCGCTGATACGGCACGCGCCGATCCGCGGGGAACACGGTGCGCAGCGCGGTGTGCGCCTCGAACACACCGGCGGCCGCGAGCTCGAGTGCCTCGGCGTCGATCTCACCCACGAGTTCCAGGGCGAGGAAGACATTGGCCGCCGGGGTGTCGCGCAGACGCTCGGGCAGCAGGGCGGCCTGCTGCGCGGGCGCCAACGGAACAGGGCGCGCGGGCGAGCTCATCGGCCGACCGCCGCGAAGGTCGGATCGAGGGTCTCGAGCAGGTACGGGATCGACAGCGGGGTGGGGGTGTTCACCGCGCTGATCGTCTTGGTGTCGACGAAGGCGATGCCGCCGGAACGCACCGCGGGCAGGTCGTTGTAGCCGGGCAGTTCCTTGAACTTGGCCTCGAACTGCGGCATCGCGCCGCAGATGAGCGCGTCGGAGGTCAGCTCGTTGAGCCGCTCCGGCGACAGCGCCAGGCGGCCACCGGCGGGGGCCTGGGCGGTGATGTTGGCGGGGATGCTCATGCCGAGGCGGGTGAACAGCTCCGAGGAACCGTCGTTCTGGTCGGCCAGCACCATCAGCTGGGCCGGGCCGGTCAGCATGCAGGTGAGGAAGGTCTTGCCCTTCAGGTTCGGGTACTTCTGCGAGACCGCGTCGATCTTGCCGTTGACACCGGCGATCACCTCGGTGGCCTTGCCCTCCTCGTGCAGCACCTTGCCGAGCACGGTGAGCTGGTCGGACCACTTGTCGACCTGGGCGTTCGGGGTCACCGCGCCGATGGTGGGGGCGATCTGCGAGAGCTTCTCGTACATCGGCTGGTCGACCAGGAAGCTGGGCACCAGGATCAGGTCGGGCTCGACCCCGGCGATCTGCTCGGCCATGTCGCCGCCCATCTTCAGGACGGTCGCCTTCTCCAGCTCCGGCGGGGTCCAGGGCAGCTGTGACTTGCCGCCCATGGCGACGCTGTCGGCGTAGGCCACCGGGGTGATCCCCATGGCCTGGGTGGCGTCGAGCCACTGGCTGCCCAGAGTGACCACGCGTTCGGGCGTCCCGGACACGGTGGTCTCCCCGAAGTTGTGCGTGATGGTCACGCCGGTGCCCGCCTCGGTGTCGTCACCGGAACCACAGGCGACCAGGCCGGAGACCAGCCCGAGCACCAGCAGCACCAGTCCGGCCCGAGAGGCCGCGCGCCTGCGCGGTGCCTTGTTGTCTCGCCGCATAGTCATGGACAGAGCTCCTTGTGTACGCGCCCGCGGATCGTTCAGCAGGTCTTTGTCGATAGTAGGTTAGGCTAAGCGAATTTCAGCCAGCCATCAGTGGTCCAGTGCGCACGATCACCGGTCGGCAGGAGTTCGCCGCCGTCCGGGCCCGCCTGCGCCACGCCACCGATCCACACCTGTCCGGTCACTCCGGGCGGCACCGGGGCACCCGATTCGTCGAGCACCACGACGCGCGCGCCCGGCACCGGACGCACCCGGCCGGACCCGTCGAGCGGCCCCCTGGCCACCGTCCCCGCGTAGCCGGACACCGCGTACCCGACCATGCCGAGCATGCCCTGCGGCGCGGCGACCCGTAGTCCCTTGTCGCCCAGCACATCCCAGCGCCTGGTCCCGGCCTCGGTCGCATCGGCGGGCAGCGCGGTCGCCGTGGCGACGACATGGGTCGCGCGCTCCGACACCACCGCGGCCACGCCCTCGGGCGCGAGTTCCACCAGCGCGCCGTCGGCCAGTCCGGCCAGCGCCTCCACCAGCAGACCGACCGGCCCCGCCTCGACACCGATCACCCGGCACTGCGCCGTGGAGCGCGCGGGATCGGGGCGCGCGGTGTCGCGGCTCGCGGCCACGCCGCGCCGGTCGGCCACCGCGGCGGCCAGAGCGGCGGGGCGGAAGGACGGCGTGCCGGGGAATTCCAGCAGCGTGCCGGTGGTGTCGGCCGCGACCAGTCGTTCGAGGGTGGTGAGCAGCGTGTCGAGCGGGCCGCCTCGCTGTGCCGTGGCGGGGATCGTGTCGTCCGTGGAGTCCTGTCGGTCCCGGGCCGCCAGCGGACCGTCGATCGTGGTGTGTTGGACGCGGGCGGCGGCGAGGCGCGCACAGACCGTACCGAAGTCGAGCGTCTCGGTGCCGCAGCGCAGCGCCGGGCGCACCGACGGGTAGGTCAGCGCGCGGTCGAGCAGGTCGGCGAGATCGGGGATCTCGGAAACCTCGACGCCACAGGACCATTCACCGAGCACCCGCCTGCGTTCCTCGGCGGGCATCACATCCAGATCGGCCAGCGCCAGATCGGGAGTGTCGGCGAACGCGCCGAGGACGCGCAGCATGCGCCGGGCGAACAGGTGCGCGGTGTCACGGTGGTAGCGCTCGGCATTGAGGGTGACCGTGGCGGCGAACCCGCCCTCGTGGTCGGCGGTGAAGCCGAAACCGATATCGCGCAGGGCACCGTCGAATTCAGGGGGCAGCACGGTGGCGGTGAGACCGGCGCCGAAGTGCGGTGCCACCAGCCGGTCCTGGTCGCTGAAGTGCAGGATCGTCGCGTAGCTCTCGGAACCGTCGACCGCGTCGCGTGCCACGTCCTGGTGGCCGTAACCCGCCAGCGCCGTGGCGCGGGCCCGGTCCAGCACGGTGCGCAGCGACGGGTTGCCGCGCAGATCGGTGCGCAGCGCGACCACGCCCGTCAGCGGGCCGACCACGCCCGCGGCCATCGCCTCACCGCGTCCACCCACGGCGGCGCCGAGCACGAGATCCGTTCCGGCACCGAGCTTGTGTAGGAGAGTGAGGACGGCGGCCTGGTAGAGCATGAATTCCGAGGCACCGGCCGATTCGGCCAGCGCCCGCAACCGTTGGCGCAGCTGCGCCGGAACCGGGAATCGGGCCGAATGCCCGCTGACCCCGGCGCGCCGCGCCGCCGACGGCGCGGCGATCGGCAGGTCGGGCGCCGGACCGAACGCCACCGGCGCACCGGCCAGGGCAGCTCGCCAGTAGTCGCGCTGGGCGGCGAGCGCGTCAGCCGCCTCGTCTTCCCAGCGCGCCACATCGGCGAAGTCGAATTCGACCGCAGGCCAGTGCGGTTCGGCGTCGGCCACGCGGGCGCGGTAGGCGATCGCGGTCTCGGCGAGCAGGATGCGCAGTGAGCGGTGGTCGGCGATCAGCTCGTGAGCGGTGAGGACTACGACGTGGGACTTCTTGTCCGCCACCAGGATCCGGATGTCCAGCGGAGGCGCCACGCAGGGGTCGAAGGACTGTCGTACCGCGGCGGTCCGTGCCGTTGCCAGCGCGGGCGCCCCGGAGGTCGGCAGAACGGTGATCGCGATCGGCTCGGCGGACCGTGAGGCGACGGGCACGCCGTCGACCTCGGTGAACACCGTGCGCAGGATGTCGTGTCGGCCGACGGCCTCGACCAGCGCGTGACGCAGCGCGTCGACGTCGAGGCGACCGTCCAGCCGCACCGCCAACGAAACATTGCCCGCGCCCTGCGCATCCGTCGTGCTGTCAGCAGCGACCGGATCGGCTGTGGTGGTCCCGGCGAGTTTCCGCGAACGGTATCGATCCCAGCTCGCCCGTTGCGCCCGTGTGAGCGGTGCCGGGCCCGCGTCGGCCTGTCTGCGCAAGGGCGGCAGGGGAATACGGGCCGGGGGGCGGGATTCGATGAGGGCCGCCAGTCCGGCGACGGTGGGAGTGTCGAAGGGGACGCGCACGTCGATGTCGACGCCGAACTCGGCCCGGATGCGGGCGACCAGGCCAGCGGCCAGCAGCGAGTGGCCACCGAGTTCGAAGAAGGAGTCCTGGGCGCCGATCTCGGTGCGGCCGAAGAGTTGGGCGAACAGGGCGGCCAGGCGGATCTCGGTCTCGGTGGCCGGGGCCCGGTGCGCACCCGACCCGGCGCGCAGGGCCGCGGGGAGGGCGCGGCGGTCGAGTTTGCCGTGTTCGGTGAGCGGCAGCGCGTCGAGCAGCACGAACTCCGCGGGCACCATGTAGTCGGGCAGGGTGGCGGCGACGTGCGCGCGCAGGGCGGTGAGATCGGGTGAGGTCCCGGCGGCGGGCACCACGTAGGCGGCCAGCACCGTGCCGAGCGCCGGGTCGGCCGAGGCCACCACGGCGCACTGACCGACCTCGGGATGACCGGCCAGCGCGGCCCGCACCTCGGCCGGTTCGATCCGGAAACCGCGCACCTTCACCTGCTCATCGGCCCGGCCGACGAATTCCAGTGCGCCGGAATCGTTGCGGCGCGCCAGGTCACCGGTGCGGTAGAGGCGCGAGCCCGGCAGGAAGGGATCGGCCACGAAGCGCTGCGCGGTGAGCGTCGGACGATCGTGGTAGCCGCGCGCCAATTGCGCACCGCCCAGGTAGATCTCGCCGACCACACCGTCGGGCACCAGCCCGAGCCGCTCGTCGAGCACATAGGCGTACACATTGCGGTTCGGGATGCCGATCGGCACCGTCCCCGGACCCTGCGGGCCGACGACGGGCATGTGCGTCGCGCAGACCACGGCCTCGGTCGGGCCGTAGTGGTTGCGCAGTTCGGCGTCGAATACGCCAGCGAAGCGGTCGGCGACCTCGCCGGTCAGCGCCTCGCCACCCACCGGAACATGGCGCAGCGCACCCCATTCACTCACTTCGGGCAGCAGCAGGAAGGTGCTGAGCGTGGAGGGCACCATGTGCAGCACGGTGATCGCGCAGCGCGAGATGAGCTCGGCGATGTGCGCGATGTCGCGGAAGGCGTCGGGTTTGGGCACCACCAGGCAGGCGCCCACAGTGAGGGTGACGAAGATGTCGAGCAGCGAGGCGTCGAAACTCACCGACGACGACTGCAACACCCGGTCCTCGGCGGTGAGGTCCCACTGCGCGCAGAAGCCGATCAGGTGCTCGGCGATCGCCGCGTGCGGCACCGGCACGCCCTTGGGCTGGCCGGTCGAGCCGGAGGTGTAGACGAGGTAGGCCAGATTGCCCGGGCGCAGCGGCCGCCGCCGTTCGGCGTCGGTGGGCGGGTGTTCGGGCAGGTGCAGCGCGGTTTCCTCGGCGGCGGCCAACTCGACCGGGCCGAGCATCAGGCGCGCGCCCGCGTCGGCGTCGAGGAAGGCGATGCGCTCGTCGGGGTAGGCCGGGTCGATGGGCAGGTAGGCACCGCCCGCCTTGAGCACGGCCAGCACCGCGACGATGAACTCCACCGAGGTGCTCGACCGCAGGCCGACGATGTCCTCGGTGCCGATGCCCTGGCCGATCAGCCAGTGCGCCAGGCGATTCGCGCGCAGATCGAGGTCGCGGTAGGTGAGCGCGAGATCGGCGGCGTGCTCGCGGCCGGGGGCCAGCAGGGCGAGGGCGTCCGGGCGGGCGCGGACCTGGTCCTCGAACAGCCGGACCAGGGTGGTCGGCGGGGTCGCGACGAGTTCGCCGCGCGAGAGAGCCAGGAGGTGCTCGCGTTCGTCGGCGTCGAAGAGTTCGAGGTCGCCGAGGCAGGTGTCGGGGGCGGCCGTGGCCCGGGTGAGCAGGTGCCGGTAGTGGCGCAGCAGCCGGTCGACCAGGGCGGGTTCCAGGCGGTCGGTGGTGTATTCGGCGTCCAGCCGGGCACTGTCGGCGCCGACGACGACGCTCAGGCGCAGCGGCAGCCGCGCGCGGCCCGCTTCGTCGTCGAGGCGGGTCGCGGTGACTCCGGCCAGGCGCAGCGGCGCGGGCTCGGCGCGCACGGCGAAGCCCAGCTGGGTGATGACCTCGAGGCCGTCGCGCCCACCGGTGCGGCTGGGGTTGACCGCGCGGACCACGTCATCGATGCCGACGCCGCCGTGCGCGCGGGCCCCGGCGCAGGTGACCTCGGACGCGGCGACCAGCTCGGCGAAAGTCTCGGCGGCGGAACAGGAACCGCGCAGCAGCACGGTATTGCCGTAGTAGCCGATCAGCTCTTCGGTGTCGGCGGCCCTGGTGGTGACGGGGGCGGCGACCAGGAATTCGGTCGCGCCGGTGTAGCGCGACACCGCGGCCTGCCAGGCGGCGAAGAACACCGCGAAGGTCGAGACGCCGTGCTCGGCCGCGAATTCCCCGACCGTGGCGAGCAATTCGGCGGGCAGTGCGGCTCCGGCCCGACGGCCACGCCCGGCCTCGGTCTGCGCGAACTGCGGACGGCCCGGCAGTTCCAGCGCGTCGGGCAGCACGTCGAGGGTCCGGCGCCAGTAGTCCAGCGCCTGCTCGGCCGAGCCCAGCGCCTCCGCCCGGGGCACACCGAAACCGTCCCCGACTGTCGGGGAGTCATCCCGGACCGGCCGCTCGTCCGGCGCGCCGACAGCATCCGAGATCCGGTTGGCAACCGGGACGTCGGTCACGGGCGAGTCCGACCCGTCCGCGTCGAGATACGCCGCCGACAGCGCGGTGGCGAAGATCGATGCCGACTCCTCGTCCCAGGCGATGGTGTGCGCCACCAGCGAGAGCACGAATTCGGCTGCGCCGGTGCGGATCAGGGTGACCCGCAGCGGGGCCTCGCCGGTCAGGTCGAACGGAGCGCCGACCGCCCGGCGCAGCAGCACCGCGACGCGGCGGTCCCGGCTGCGCGCGGACAGTTCGGACAGGTCGTGCTCGGTCCAGCTCGGCAGCACCGCCGCGTCGACCACCTGATACGGCTCGCCGTCACCGCCGAGACCGTAAGTGGCGCACAGGATCCGGTGCCGCTCGGCCACCGCCGCCACCGCCGCGCGCAACCGTCGCACATCCAGTGCCCCGGTGAGCCGGTAGCTCACCGCGACATTGAGCGAGGCGTCGGCCAGATCCCGGGTCTGCAGGAACCAGGCCCGCCGCTGCCCCGGCGCGAGCGGGGCCCGCCCCGGCCTGGACACGGCCGCGATCTCCACGGTGGGCACCCGGCTGGCGGGGTGGGCGACGGTCGTCATGACTTCCTTCCGACCTGGGTTGAACTGATTACTCCGCGGAGTCGGTGAGATATCCACCGCGCCGGAAGAATTCGGCGCCGTCGTGCTCCACGCCGTCGGCGGTGCGCACGCGGGTGATCACCAGGCCGCGGTTCTGGCCGCGCACCGGGTTCGGGCCGCTGACCACGGCGCCGCCGTCCTCCTGCACGATCACGCGACCGTTGGTGCCGCCGTAGCGGGCCTCGGAGACCTTCGCGGCCAGCACCTCGACGCGCTCACCGCGGTAGTAGCTGTAGGCGCGCGGGTACGGCTCGGACAGGGCGCGCACGAAACGCTCCAGGTCGACCGCGTCCCAGGTCCAGTCGACGCGGCTGTCGCGGTCGGAGCGCTTGTGGAAGTAGGTGCGCTCGGACTTGTCCTGCGGACGCCACTGCGCGGTGCCCGACTCGAGCGCGGCCAGGCCCTCGGCGACCGCGCCGGGGATGAGCTCCATGCCCGCCAGCACCAGTTCGGTGCCGGTGGCGGTGGGGCCGATGGGCAGGCGGTGCTGCACCAGGATGTCGCCGGTGTCGAGCTGCTCGTCCATGCGGTGCACGGTGAGGCCGAACTCGGACTCGCCACTGATCAGCGCCCACAGCACCGGCGAGAAGCCGGTGAACTTGGGCAGCAGCGAGTCGTGCAGGTTCAGCGTGCCGTAGCGCGGCATGTTGTAGAGCTCGGCGGGCATCCAGGTGTACCAGCTGTTGACCACGATCACATCGGGCTCGGCCCGCTTGACCAGGTCGATGGTCTCGGCGTCGGCCGACTCGGTCAGATGGACCGGGATACCGTGCTCGCGCGCCAGCTCCTCCACCGAGTCCGACCAGATCCCCTTGTAGGAGTCCTCGCTCGCCGGGTGGGTGACCGCCAGCACGACCTCGTGCTCCGAATCGATCAGAGCCTGCAGGGTTTTACGGCCCCAGGTCTGGAAGCCGAACGACACGATACGCATGAACCGAACCTCATCTTCTCGAATTAGTAAGGCTAGCCTATCCTAGTGCCCTGTGCAGTTCGGACGCGGCCCTGAGTGCCGCGCCGGAGCGCACCGAGGACTCCGCGAGCACCCGGTCGGACAGTTCGCCCAGGCAGCTGAGGTTCGGGAAGCCGGGCCCCTGCGCCATGCCCGCCATGTTCGGCAGGAAGAGCTTGGCCTCCATGCCCGCCACCGCGAGGTCGTGACCGATGGCGGCCTCGAGCCGGGTGCGGTCGATCGGGCCGCCGATGGCCAGCTCGACGAGGTCGGCGGCGTCGGAATCGAACATCTCCAGGAACCACAGCGGCTGACCGCCGGTGGCATCGATCACCAGATCGAAGGTGTGGGTCGCGTCGGGGCGGCGCTCGTTGCGCAGGGTCAGCTCGATGCCGTCGCCGTCGCCGCCCACGCGGACCACGCGGCCCTGCAGGTGGTGCACGCGACTGTCGCCGAGCAGGTTCTCCTGCACCCGCACCGAGAACACGCCACGGTCGGTGCGGCGCACCACATCCCGGCGCTCCTCGATGCTCAGCGCGCGCCACTTGCCCGGGTCGCTGTAGAGGGAGTTCTCGAAGTAGCTCTCGCCGCGGGTGTAGATGGTGGCCGCGGGCGAGATGACCGAGACGGTGAGCACGTCGTGGCGCACCAGTTCGTCCATGGCCGAACCGGCCGTCTCACCGCCACCGATGACGGCGGCCCGCGAGGTGGACGGCAGTTCCCGGCGCCCCACCAGATCCCAGAACTCGGCGATGGACAGCATCTTCGGGTGATCGGCCAGCGCGCGGCCGCTGTTGCCGGGGCCGGTGATCATCAGGGCGTCGGACTGCAACCGGCTCTCGGCGCCGTCGGCGTCGACGACCAGGACCTCCCAGCCCTGCGCGGCGGCGGAGATCGTGCGCACGGTCGCGTGCACCACCTCGACGCCGGACTTGCGCGCCACCCACTGCAGGTACTTGGCCCACACGTGGTGGTGCGGACTCGGCCTGCCGCGGTCGACCCACTCGGCGTAGGTGCCGCGCTCGACCAGGAACGAGGTCCAGCTGAACCCCATCATCGCTTCGTTGATGGCGCGGTTGTGCCCACGCGCCCAGGACGAGTGATAGGGGAAGCCGATGTCCTTCTCCGGGCTGGTGCCCAGACGATGCTGACCATCGGTCCACCCACCGGTCGGCAGCCAATTACCGCCCACCGCATGGGATTCGATCACGACGACCTCGGGAGCGGGGAGTCCCAGCTGCCGCAGCACGTGCGCTTTGGCGGCGACCGCCATGGCCTTGGGGCCCGCACCGACCACCAGAAGTCTGTCCACCGAAGTTCTCCCACGTTCAAGCGTTTGAGCACCCGATTCCGGGGGCACTCTTACATGTTTGCATAGGCTTACCTTATATTGGGGACCGATGCCAGTCACCGTGGTGAAATCACAGACGAGCAGCATCCACTCGCAACGATGGGAACCGAGAAGATGATCAAGAACAAGGTTCGCGCCACCACGGCCGCCTTCGCCCTCACCGCCGCGGCCGTCCTCGGCACCGCGGGCACCCTCGCGACCGCCGCTCCGGCCCTGGCCGGGCCGTCGATCGTGCGCACCACCCCCGCCCCCAGCTCCGGCCAGCTCCAGGCCAAGCTGCAGCTGGTCCTCAACACCGGCGCCGACCGCGGCACCCGGGCCAACGAGCTGGAGAACGGCGCGGCCGGTCTGCCGCTGATGGACCAGATCGGCAGCGTCATGGCCTCGGTCCCCGGCTTCGCCTGGACCGTGAGCAACGCCTACACCGAGGGCTCCTACACCTACGCCGACCTGCTCGTCACTGTGCCCGGCTTCGGCACCTTCCCGCCGATCGCGGCCAGCTGGGTCGATGTCGACGGCACCTGGAAGCTCACCTCCGAGTCGCAGTGCACCATCGCGTACTACGCCTCACTGTCCTGCTGAGCCATCCCCCAGGTCATCCGGCCCGGCAGCCCGCGGTTTCGCGGGGGCCGGGCCGTCGGCTTCTCCGGCGCCCGGATCGCGACAAACCGAGATGGTTAGGTTAGCCTTACAACATGGGTAAAGGAACCAATGGCCTGATCATGAAGGTCTGGCGCGCCGACAACTACGAACTGCGCGTCACCTCGGTGGAATCGGTCACCGACAAGTACCTGCGCATCGGATTCGAAGGCAACGGCCTGCTCGCCGAGCACCCCGCCCATCCGACCCAGTTCATCCGCATCTGGATCCCCGATGCCGAGAGCGACAAGCTGCACCACCGCGGCTACACCCTGATCAACCAGGACCCCGAGAACGACCGCTTCGACATCGAATTCGCCCTGCACGGCGGCCCGGCCAGCCAGTGGGCCGCGCGCGCGGTCGTCGGCGACAAGCTCGAGGCCAGCTCGCTGGGCATGGACGCCTCGCACCCCGACACCGACCAGAGCGACTACGTCGTCTTCGGTGACACCGCCTCGCTCCCGGCCATCAACTCGCTGCTCGACGCGATCCCCGACGCCACCGCCCGCGTCTGGCTGGAATCCCAGTACGACTCCGACCCCACCCTGCCGGTGCACGCGCACGGCAAGCACGAGGTCACCTGGCTCCCCCGCGTCGACGACGGCCGCCTGCTGCGCGAGAAGGCCCAGGAGATCACCTGCACCCCCGGCACCTACGCCTGGGTCGCCTGCGACGGCGCCACCACCCGCTCCCTCGTGAAGACCTTCCGCACCACCCACGCCCTCCCGAAAACGTCCATCAAGGCCCGCGCCTACTGGAAGTAGTCCAGCGGCCTCGGCCGCTGACGGCCGGGATGTTGTAACAGTTGTTGTCGTACACTCGTCGTATGACAGCTCCCCGCCCGGGCTCGACCTCCAACGTCTCGGTGTCGCTGCCCGTCGACGTCCTCACCGCTGTCCGTGATCGCGCGGGGCGGCGGGGCGTCTCGGCATACATCACCGAGGCCGTGCGGCATCAACTCGAGATGGACGGCCTCGCGGAGATCGTCACGGACTTCGAAACCACGCACGACCCGTTGACCGAGGACGAGATCGCGGCGGCCGCCGACGACATGTTCGGCGATACCGGCGAAGCCGACGGCCGGGGTGCCCCGTGAAGGAGCCGCAGGTGCGCTCCGTCGTTCTGGATTCCCAGGCATTCGCTCTCCTGCTGCGGCAGGACCGTGCCATGACCGCGCGCATCGAGGCAGCCCGTCGCAAGGGCATACCGGTGCGGATCTCCGCCCTGACCATCGTCGAGTCCGTCTACGGCAAAACGGATTTCGCGCGTCTCAGCTGGTATCTGGCCCGGCTCCGAGTCGAGTCCGTCACCCAGGACGACTCCTTGCTCGCGGTACGGCTGCTCCGCGACGCGGGCGGCTTGCACGGACACAAGTACGCGATCGACGCCTTGGTCGCGGCGATGGCCCTGCGCGCACCGGCGCCCGCCCTCGTCCTCACCTCGGATCGAGACGACTGGCAGAAGTTGTGCGGAGATCGGGTCTTCGTCCGCGACGTCTGACCGGGAGGATTCCCAGCACGGTGATGCCGAGTCATCCTTGGGAGTGACCCTGAATCCCACCTGACGACGACGCGCGGCGCGGCTGTGATCCGGCACGCTGGACGGACAGTCGTGCGGATGCCGTGCGACCCGATGTCGCCGAGGGGGCCGGGTGTCTGTGATCGACGCCGTGTTGTGGGGTTCCGCCGTGGTGTTCGCGGTGGTGTTGATCGCCTTTCCGGCGCGGGGGCGGCGGGTGGCGCCGCTGGTGTTGGCGCTGCTCGGGGTGGGGATGGTGATGCAGTGGGCCGTCGGCGGGTATTGGCACATGTGGCCGGTGTATCTGCTGATCGTGTCGATGCTGGTCTACGTGCTCACCGATACCGCGCCGCCTCGGCGGCGGATCGTCGCGCGGACCGGGCTCGGGGTGCTCGCGGCGGTGTCGATCATTCCGTGGGTGGTGCCGCCCGTGCCCTCGCTTCCCGCCCCGACCGGGCCGTACGCGGTGGGGTCGGAGATCTTCCGATGGGTCGACGAGTCGCGTGCCGAACCCGCGACCGAGGCCGATGATCGCCGCAATGTCGTTGTGCAGGCGTGGTATCCGACCGCCACCGTGTCCGGCAGGCAGTGGGTATACCTGGACGGATCGACCGATCTGCCTGCGCGCGTCAGCGGGATTCCCGGCTTCCTCCTGCGCTACTACGACCGGATCGACACCCACGCGAGCGCGCAGACACCGGTCTCCGACGCGCGCCCCCGCTGGCCGGTCGTCCTGTTCTCCCCCGGCTACGGCGCGCCCCGCGCCTTCTACACCGGACTCCTCACCGACCTGGCCAGCCGCGGCTTCGTCGTCCTGGCGGTCGACCACCCCTACGAATCCGGCGTCACGGAACTGGCCGACGGCACCATCGCCACCACCGTCGAGCACTTCCCCGCCGACGACCCCGACGGCCTGCGCTTCATGACCGAACGCCTCGACACCCGCACCGCCGACCTCCGATTCGTTCTCGACCAGCTCGAACACCCCGACGCGATGGGCCTACTCGCCACCCACCTCGACACCACCGCGATCACCGCGACCGGCCACTCCCTCGGCGGCGCCACCGCCCTGTCCGCGCTGTCCACCGACCCCCGCCTCCAAGCCGCCGCCAATATCGACGGCACCCTCTACGGCCCCCTCCTCGACCGCACCCTCGACCGCCCGGTCCTGCTCATCGACAGCGACCACGACGAAACCGACCATTCCGCCCGCTACCTCGACGGCAACCAGGCCCTCCTCACCCACCTCACCGCCCCCGGCTTCCGCTACGAAATCACCGAAGCCAACCACTACACCTTCACCGACGCCCCCCAATTCCTCTCCACCCCAGCCCGTTTCCTCCTGACCCATTTCATCGGCGGCAGCCGAGGCACCGCCGAAACCCAGCACACCACCAACGACCTCCTCGTCCCCTTCCTCACCGGCAACCACGCCGACATCCCCGCCGCAGCAACCGCACATTCCGGTATCACCGGCGGCCCGGTCCCCCGCTGAAGACCCGGACCTACGTGCCGATGTAGTACCAGCCTTCGCCGGGGACCTCGAAGCAATCGCCGAAGTAGGTGTCCGGGTACTGGCCCACGTCCATGGACCGGATCATCCCGCAGCCGTACTGCGACGCGTACGGGCCGAATATGCCTGCACCGCTGGAGTCAGCGGTGGCGATGCCGCTGGTTCCGAGAACAGCGGTGGCGATGCCCGCTGCCACCGCCAGCGTGCAGCTGGTGAGTCGTTCGGTTCTTGTCTTCATCGCAACCTCCGATGTCATCCGACGGCCGTACCGTCGGGCTCACCGAGGAGATGCGAACGCCCTCGACTTCGGTTCGCGATCGCGGGCATGGCATTTGAAGTACTGGCTCTGCCCGACCTGCGGTCGGGGTTGTGCTCATGCGGTCAGTGGAGGACTTGGCGGTAGGTCACGGAGTTTCGGGGGTTGAAGCCCGCGCGCTGGTAGAGGCGGTTGGCTGATTCGCGGTCGGGGCGGGAGGTGAGGTCGAGGGTTCGGGCGCCGGATTCTCGGGAGGTGGTTATGGCGGCTTCGGTGAGGGCGAAGGCTACGCCTCGGCCTCGGGCGGATTCATCGACGACTACGTCTTCGATGCGGGCGCGTTTTCCGGTGGGGATCACGTAGGTGACCAAGGTGAGCATGCCGACGATGTCGTCGTCCGCTCGTGCGACGAACAGGGTGATGTGGTCGTCGCCCAGGAGTTCGGTCAGTTGGGCCGTGGTGAATTCGGGTGCCGAACTCGACAGCTGCGGTAGGAGTTTCGAAATCGCCCGCGCGGTGTCGTCGGTACCCCGGCGCAGGACCTCGACCGTGATCTCACCCATGCGATGAACGTAACAAACCACCAACGACTTCCGGTTCGACAAAGGCCAGCTCAACGCACTCCACTGGATCCTGCAGGGCCATCGGCACACATCGCGCAAGCCCGCGGGGCAGTGGCGTCCCGGACCTGTCTATGTCACGGACGCCCGCGATCCGAGCATCGCGGCCTACACCGCGCCCGATGCCGACCGGGTCCCCGCGCTGGCTGACGAACTCGTCGACTGGCTCAACACTCCGGACGACACGCACGCGCTGGTCCGCGCGGCGATGGCGCACCTGCGCCTGGTCGCGATCCACCCCTGGTGCGACGGCAACGGGCGCATGTCACGGTCGCTCCAGACACTGCTGATCGCGCGAGAAGGAGTGTTGGCACCCGAATTCTCGTCGATCGAGGCGTGGCTCGGAAGACCCGGAAACACCTGGGAGTACTACCAGGTGTTGAGCCGCCGAGGTGCGCGTTACCAGCCGGATCAGGATGTCTCCGAATGGATCAGCTTCAATCTGCTCGCCTACCACCAGCAGGCACAGTCGGTGCGGGCACGGTTCGAGCGATCCGGACGGGTGTGGGAGCGATCAGCGGAATTCACTGCTCGAGCCGGGCTCGACGAACGCGTGGTCTCGGCGCTGCACGATGTCGCGACGTCGGGGCGCGTGCGCAGGTCCCGCTACGGGGACAGTGAGGGACTGAGCGTCCAACAGGCTCAACGCGATCTCAAAGTGCTGACGCAGCGGGGCATCCTCGCTCCCGTCGGGCGGACCCGCGCGCGCTTCTACATCGCCGGGGACGACTTCCCGGAAGATGTGCTCGAGCAGGCACGCACCCCCTTCAGCCTGATGGATCCGTATCGACACTGATCACCTTCCGAACGTGCGCGGGCTCTCGGGCCGGAGACAGAGCAGTGGCCCCGCGGATCGGGATCTGCGGGGCCACTGAGGGGGTGGGTCAGGCGGGGATCGGTTCCAGGCGCCAGCCGGTGGCGCGTTCGCGTTCGTTCCAGAAGGCGGCGTAGCGGCCGTTGGCGGCGAGGAGTTCGGTGTGGGTGCCGCGTTCGGCGATGCGGCCGCCGTCGAGGAACAGGATCTGGTCGGCGTGGGCGATGGTGGCCAGGCGGTGGGCGACGACGAGGACTGTTTTGTCCCTGGTCAGTTCGTGGATGCCACGGACGACCACGGCTTCGCTGTGCGGGTCCAGCGCGCTGGTGGCCTCGTCGAGCAGGACGATGGGGGCGTCCTTGAGCAGGGCGCGGGCGATCGAGACGCGCTGGCGTTCACCGCCGGACAGCGAGGCACCGCCCTCGCCGACCTGGGTGTCGAAGCCCTCGGGGAGGCGCTCGACGATCTCGTCCACGCGGGCCGCCCGGGCGGCGCGGTTCAGGTCGTCCTCGGTGGCCTCGGGGTTGCCGATGCGGATGTTCTCGGCGACCGAGCGGTTGAACAGGTAGACGTTCTGGAACACCAGCGACATCTGGCCGAGCAGGGTCTCCGACGGCTGGGCGCGCACATCGTGCCCGCCGACCGAGACCGCGCCGGACTCCACGTCGTAGAAGCGGGCGGCCAGGCGCAGCAGCGTGGTCTTGCCGGAACCGCTGGGGCCCACGATGGCCGTGGTGGTCCCGGCGGGCACGGTGAACGTCAGGTCCGACAGCACCGGTTCGCCGGGGCGGTAACCGAAGCTGACCTCGTCGAACTCCACGGCGGGAGCGCCGGGGGTGACGGCTTCGGTGGCCTCGGGCAGGGTCGGCTCGTCGAGCAGGTCGGTGATGCGGTCGGCGGCCGCGGCGGCCGAGCGCAGTGCCGAACCCAGCTGGGCGGCCTGGTTGACCGGTTCGATGAAGCGCGAGCTCACCGCGATCAGCGCGATGGCGACGGCGGCCGAGATCGAACCGTCGGTCACCTGCACGACCGCGAGGTAGACCAGCACCAGGAACACGGCCTGCACGAAGATCGCGAAGACGACCAGACCGGGTACGGTCGCGACCATCATCCGCATGACCGCCGACCGATGACTCACCAGCGCGGCGTCGAGCTTCTTGTTGCCCGCGCCCACGGCGCCGAAGGCCCGCAGCACCGGCTGGGCCTGCGCGAATTCGACCACGCGCGAATCGGCTTCGGCGGCGGCGTCGTGCAGCCGGGCGTCGGCGCCGGTGTAGGCGCGGTTGGCCAGGTTGTTCACCAGGTAGAGCACGGGCGCGGCGAGCAGCATGGCCAGCCCGATCCGCCAGTCGATGAACAGCATGCCCAGGCCGACGGCCAGCGGCACGATGATGCCGGTGAGCACCTTGGTGAGCAGGTAGGCGATCAGGCCCTGCATCTCGCGGACCTGCTCGACCACCACGCGCGAGAGCGGTCCGGCGTCGCGGCCCTCGAACCAGCCCAGCGGCAGCGCGTTGAGCTTGTCACCGAGGCTGGTCTGCAGACCCGACTGCATGCCGAGACCGATGCGCAGACCGAGCACGGCCTGCAGGTAACCGAACACGATCAGCCCGCCCACGGCGACGGCCATGCCCAACGCCCACAGCCAGGCGGCGCCCAGGTCGTCGTCGATCAACGATTCGAGCACCGGGACCAGCAGCAGATACGCGGCGGCCTGGCACAGCGCCTGGAGCACGATCGCGGCGAGCAGTTTGGGCACGAGCGGCCCGAATTCGGCGGGAACCAGCCGGAATACCTTGCGAATCATCGTGCGTCCTCCACCAGGGCGAGCGTGCCGAGCGCGGCCTCGTTGATCTCCCAGAGCCGCTGATAGAGCCCACCGGCACCGACCAGATCGGCGTGGCTGCCCTGTTCGGCGAGGGTTCCGTTCTCCAGCACCAGGATGCGATCGACCCCGGTGATGGTGTGCAGGCGGTGCGCGATCACCAGCACCGTGCGACCAGCGACGAGGGCGGCCAGCGCGTCCTGCACGGCGGCCTCGGACTCCGGGTCGGCGAAGGCGGTGGCCTCGTCCAGGACGAGCACCGGGGTGTCGGCGAGCAGGGCGCGCGCGATCGAGAGGCGCTGCGCCTCACCGCCGGAGAGGGTGGCGTCGACGCCGATCTCGGAGTCGTAGCCACGCGGCAGGGCGAGGATGCGGTCGTGGATCTGGGCGGCGCGCGCGGCGCGTTCGATGGCGGCGTCGTCGGCGTCGGGGCGGGCCAGCGCCAGGTTCTCGCGGATCGAACCGCGGATCAGGCGCACGTCCTGGAAGACGAAACCGACCGTGCGATACAGCTCTTCGCTGCCGTATTCGCGGATGTCACGGCCGCCGATGGTGATCCGGCCCGCGCCCACGTCGTAGAAGCGGGGCAGCAGTTTGGCCAGGGTCGACTTGCCCGAGCCGCTCGGGCCGACCAGGGCGGTGATGGTGCCGGGGCGCAGTTCGAGGTCGAGGCCGCGCAGCACGTCGTGGTCGGTGCGGTAGCCGAACTTCACGTCCTCGAAGCGGACCACACCGGCTTCGCCCTCGGTCGCCGACGCGGTGTCGGGCGCCTGCTCGAGTTCGGGAGTCTGCTGCAGTTCGTGCAGGCGCAGGGCGGCGGCGCCACCGGCGCGCAGGGCCTGCGAGCCGTAGCCCAGGCCCAGCAGCGAGCTGCCGATCCCCAGGCCGACCAGCACGAAGGGCAGCATGTCCAGCGGTTCGACCCAGCCGAGGCCGACGCCGCCCAGTCCGCCGAGCACCACGACCAGCATCACGAACACCGGCGCGACGACGATGTCGGAGGCGGCCTGCACGCGCAGGATCGGCATCTTCATCCGTTGCGCGGACTGCACCAGACCGTCGACCGAGTCCTGGAATTCGCGGTGCGCCTTGCCCGCCTGACCGAACGCGCGCACCACCTGGATGCCGTCGACGAACTCGATCGCGGCCTGCGAGGTGCGCTTCTCCCAGCGGGTGTAGACGGCGACGCGGTCGCGGCCGTCGCGGTCCATGATGCGGCCGAACAGGCGCACGTAGACGAGCAGCGGGATCAGCAGGACCAGGGTGAGCCGCCAGTCGACGGTGAACAGGTAGCCCAGCGTCACGATCGGCACCACCAGCGCGCCGACGAATTCGAGGCGGGCGTGCGCGACCAGGTAGTGCAGGGCTTCGACGTCGTCGCGCAGGTAGGTCTTGACCTCGCCGGAGCTGCGCTCACCGAACCAGCCCAGCGGGACCCGGGTGAGCTTGGCGGCCAGCGCCCGGCGCAGGCTCAGCTGGTAGCCCGCGTCCACCGCGTGCGACCAGAGCAGCACGACGACCTGCAGGAACGCGCGCACCAGCAGCACCGCCACGGCGGCACCGAACAGCCACCACACGCGATCGGTGTCGACCGGGGACTCGAGCAGTTCGCGGCAGGCCTGCACGATCAGCAGGAACGGCACGACCGCGCAGATCGAGGCGACCGCGACGATCAGACTCGCCACCGTGAGCATGCCCGACACCGGCGCGAGGATCTCCTTGCGCGCCTGCGCCTCCTGCTGCTTCTTCGCCTTCGCGACCGCCTTGGGCGGCCGGTTGCCCGACTCCGCCCCCGGCGGCGGCGCTACCTGCACCGTCATAACGTTCTCGCCTCTCGACTGTTCGCGGCAACTCGCCGAGGATAGGTTAGCCTAAATTGCCCGGCTGTGAACCGGTGGGCAGGGTGGATGAGCTGCGCGGTTGAACACGCGCGCCGCGGGGAATGGCGAAGGTATGTTCGCTCCCCTGCCGTCCTCGGCCGCATGGCGTCAGCACGACGCGCGCACCGGCTTCGAGGTGGCGTGTTTCCGTGACGGCGAGCGCGGGGTCGTCGCCGAAGGCGTGGTGACCGCCGTCGAGGACGACTCGCCCTGGGCGATCGAGTACCGCCTGCGCGTCGACGAGGGCTGGCACACCCGTTCGGCGCAGATCACCGCCCGCTACCCCGGCGCCCGCCGCGCGCTGACCCTACAGTCCGACGGACTGGGCCGCTGGCAGATCGACGGGGTGACCGCCCCAGAACTCGACGGCTGTCTCGATGTCGACCTGGCGGCGTCGGCGTTCACCAACGCCCTGCCGGTACACCGCCTCGCCCTACCCGTCGGCGAGGGCGCCGACACCCCCGCGGTCTACGTCGCCACCGACCTCACGGTGAGCCGCCTCGACCAGCACTACCGCCGCCTCGCCGACGGCACCGCCCAGCGCTACGACTACGCCTCCCGCCGCTTCGACTTCCGAGCCACCCTCGACTTCGACGAGTCCGGCCTGATAGCGAACTACCCCGGCCTGGCCACCCGCACCGCCTGACCCAGCCCCGCACGCCCGACCTCGAGGAGGGCAGGCCGACGAAGTCGGCCGTCGCGGCCCGTCCAAGGGGGCCGCGACTCGAGCGCGCCAGCGCTCCAACAACACTGTTCCTATGCGACGTAGGCAGCAGCCGCCGCTGCCGAAACGGCACGGCCTCGATCCCGCCCGGCTCCGGCTCCCGGAGGACGGGCACTGGGCGACCGTGCGTGAGCACCTGGTCGAACGGTTGCCGAGGGTGGACCCGGCGCGGATCGACGCCATGCTGGCGGCGGGTGAGATCGTCGACCTGGACGGTCCGCTGACCCCGGACGCGCCGTATGTGCCGGGCGGCGCGGTGTGGTTCCACCGCGACCTGCCCGTCGAACGCGAGGTGCCCTTCGAGATCGGGATCGTGCACCGCGACGACGACCTCCTGGTGATCGACAAGCCCCATTTCCTGGCGACCATCCCGCGCGGCCAGCACATCCTGCAGACCGCGCTGGTCCGTCTGCGCCGCGATCTGGACCTGCCCGATCTGATCCCCGCGCACCGCCTCGACCGGGTGACCGCCGGATTGATCCTGTTCGTGGTGAATCCGGCGGCCCGCGGCGCCTACCAGACGATGTTCCACCGGCGGACCGTCCGCAAGGAGTACGAGGCCATCGCGCCCTACGATCCCGCGCTGGCTCTACCGCGCACCGTGCGCAGCCGGATCATCAAGGAGAAGCATGTGCTCGCCGCCCAAGAGGTGCCCGGCGAGCCCAATGCCGAGACCGAGGTGGAGCTGCTCGAGCACCGCGACGGACTCGGCCGCTACCGGCTGCGCCCGCACACCGGCCGCACCCATCAGTTGCGGCTGCATATGAACAGCCTCGGGGTGCCGATCCTCGGTGACGATTTCTATCCGGTCGTCACCGACAAGTCCGTCGACGACTACTCCCGGCCGCTGCAACTGCTGGCCGCCTCGCTCGCGTTCACCGATCCCCTCAGCGGTCGGCCACGCCGCTTCGAGACCGGGCGCCGTCTGCAAGCCTGGGACGACCTGCCGGGATGGTCCGGATCACCTGTCGAGTAGCTCACAGCGCCGCGGTGCCGTGTCGATCTTGATGCTCGCGCACGGCGCCGGTCGGTCCCCGTTTCGGCCGGAAATCGGGCGCTGACCTGCGTTCACTCGACCGTTTCCTTTTCGTGATATTTCCGTACACTCGGTCGGGTGCCCTCACCCGCGTCCGTCGCCGAACCCCGGCCCAAGCTGCACGCGTACCTCGATATCGCCGTGGTCGTGGTCGTGCTGGCCGGGACCAATCTGATCGCGCATTTCACCACCGCGTGGGCCAATATCGTCACCGTGCCGATCGCGGCGTTCGCGCTGCTGGCTCTGATGCGCAAGCGTGGGCTCGGCTGGGCCGAACTGGGTCTGTCGCCGCGGCACTGGCGGCGCGGGACGCTCTACGCGCTCGGCGCCGTCGGCATCGTGCTCACGGCCGTGGCGATCGGCGCGATCCTGCCGGTCACCCGGCCGTTCTTTCTGGCCGACCGCTACGCCACCATCTCCGGCGCGCTGATCGCCTCGATGATCGTCATCCCCTTGCAGACGGTCATCCCCGAGGAACTCGCCTTCCGCGGGGTGCTGCACGGGACACTGGACCGGGTGCTCGGCGTGCGCGGGCTGTTCGCGGCCGGGTCGCTGCTGTTCGGTTTCTGGCACATCGCCTCATCACTGGGTCTGACCAGCGGAAACAAGGGGCTTTCCGGGATCGTCGGGGGCGGACTGGTCGGGCAGGTGATCGGCATCGCGCTCGCGGTGGCGGCGACCGCCGGGGCCGGGGTGGTGTTCACCTGGCTGCGCAGGCGCAGTGGCAGCCTGCTCGCGCCGATCGCGCTGCACTGGTCGCTCAACGGCGCGGGCGCGCTGGCGGCGGCCGTCGTCTGGCACACCGCACTGAGCTGATCGCGACTCGCGTGGCATTCTGAGCCCGTCTTCCGACATGATGTCATGTCAGAAGCACCGTTGTTTTCGATCGAAAGGCTCACCGCCGATGAAACGCATCCATGCCGGGCTCGTCGTGGCAGTCACCGGCGGCGCCGCGGGCATCGGCCGCGAGATCGCCCACCAGTTCGCCGCGGCGGGGGCACGGGTGTGCATCGGCGATCTGTCGGGTCACGACGCGCGGGTCACCGCCCGCCAACTTCCCGGCACGGTGCACGGATGCGAACTCGACGTCACCGACGAGCGCTCCTTCCACAGTTTCCTCGCCACCACCGAGGCGCTCCTCGGGCCGATCGACGTGCTCGTCAACAACGCGGGCGTGATGTGGGTGGGCTCCTTCGACACCGAACCCGACACCGCCACCGCGCGCATGATCGCGGTCAACCTGCACGGCGTGATCCGGGGCGTCCGCCTGGTCGCGCCCGGGATGCGGGCACGCAAGCGCGGACACATCGTCACCATCGCCTCGGCCGCGTCCCGACTCTCCCCGCCCGGCGAGGCCACCTACGCCGCGACCAAACACGGCGTGCTCGGCTATCTCACCGCCGTGCGCGAGGAACTGCGCGGCACCGGCGTCCAACTCTCGGTGATCATGCCCGGCGTCGTCGACACCGAACTGGCCGTCGGCACCGCCACCGGCGCCGCCGAACTCCTCGACCCCACCGACGTCGCCCACGCGGTCATCGACGTGGTCGAACGCCCCCGCTTCGAAGTCTCGCTACCCGCCTACATCAGCCCGCTCGTCCACCTCGCCGGTCTGCTCCCCCAGCGCCTGCGCGACCTCGCCCTGCGCCGCGCCGTCCCCAACCAGGTCGCCGCCACCCGCGGCTCCGCGGCCCGCACCGCCTACGAGAACCGCGTCCTGCGCGAGCCCGACGCCTGACGCACCCGTCCAGCGGATTCCGCTGTGTCGTTGACCATCCCGCGGCCGACGTTTACGCTCTCTGGCAATCACACATATGTTCGATAGTCCATATGTTCGAGTGACGCGGAAGGCGCGAGATGTCCGACGACCGGTCGATCGAGAATGCCCTCAGCACGCCGGACACCGCGATCACCGCCCTCGCGCAGCAGGTGGCGACGGCGCGAGGAAAGATCGGGCTGCAGCACGACACCGCGCTCTACGAGGCGCTGTCCGACTCCGAGATCCGCGCCGAACGCGAACTGGCCGAATGGGTGCGCGCGCAGCGACGGAAACAGCGGCGCCGCGTCGTCGCCGACGAACTCGCCACCGACCGCCGCGACCGCCGCACGGGCGCGCTCATCCGCCGCGCCGACGAGGCCGACGCGCGCTGGCATCGCAAGGCGCTGGCCGCGCGGCGGCGGGTGTCGAGCGCCGATGCCCGGCTCGCGCAGCTGTATCGGCGGTCGGAGTGGTCCTCGCGGGCGCTGATCGGGGTCGTCGTGCTCGGGATGGTCTGGGCGGGTGTGAACGTCCAGCGCAATCTCGTGCCCAGCGGGGACATGAGCGACCCGCTCTACTGGCTCAGCTACGGCATCGAGGCGATGATCTCGATCCCGATCATCGTCATCATGATCACCGCCACCACCGCCGCCCGCTGGGGCCGCGAACTGGAACGCGGCAAGGTCCTGCTGTTCGAACTGGCCCTGCTCGGCACCACCGTCGCCCTGAACGCGGGCCCGCACCTGGCCGCCGGATCCTTCGGCCGCGCCGCCGAATACGCCATCGCGCCGGTGATGGTGGGGGTCGTCATCTGGCTGCACGCCTGGGTGTCGGCGCGGTACGCGCTGCTGATCGAAGCGGCGTCGGTGGGGTTGCCGGGTGAGGTTCCTGCCTACGTGCCCGCCGAGCGGGTGATGTCGAGTGATGCCGCCGTGTCCGAATTCGGTGTCGGCTCGACGGAGCAGGTCGCACCCGTGGAGATGCCGGTCGACGTGACGTCCGCCGAGATCACGGAACTGCCGGACACCTCGGACTCGGATACGGAATCGGCATCCGACGCTCCCGACACCGATATGCGTACCGAACAGCCTGTGGCGCAACGAAAGCAGAGCGCTCGCCGCGTCGCGGTCTCGACCGCTCCCAGCACCCTCGAACTCATCCACAAGGCCGCCGCCGACCACCGGCGCAACGGCACCGACCAAACCGTTCGGATACCCGCCCCCACCACCCGGCGAATACCGGTGGCCGCCGCCGCGCAGACTCCCGCGGGCGACGCGACCGGCACCGACCCGGTTCCCGAGGCGACGGCGCACGCCGACACCGTCGCCCGTGACCCCAACGGCGACACCCCCGCACCCACCGAATCGGTAGTGGTGCACAACGATCCACAACCCCCGGCCGACGAGCCCGAACAGCTCACCCTCACCCCCGACCTCGCGGCAACGACATCGACAACGGCAACGAAGCGACACCCCGCCCAGCCCACCGCGGCCACGTCGCCAACCGCCGCCGACATGCTGCCCTCCGCCGAGGAGACGCCAGCCGTCGACATGGTGTCCACGGCCGACGGCACGCCGACCGTCAGCAAAGTCCCCACCGCCGACAGCACGCCGACCGTCAGCGAAGTCCCCACTGCCGACACGACGTCGAAAGCCGACAAGACGCCGACAGCCAATGGCGCACCTACCGCCGACCAGGCGTCCACCACGCCGACGAACGATCAGCCGCCGACCACCCCCGAATCCCCCGCCGACCAGCACCCGGAGCCCGAGCCCACCCCGGACAACCTCCACGCAGTCGACGAACCACTCACCGACACCCCCGACTTCGACGACCAAGACCTCCCCCACGACTTCGACGACGACACCGAAGTCCGTGCCTTGGCCCGCCAGATCGCCCACCGCAACCCCTTGCGCCTGACCATCGACCAGATCGAGGAGATCCTCGAACTCACCGACCAGTCCTGGTCGGCCCCCAGCATCGGCGCCGAGGTGGGCGTCCCCGGCACCACCGTCACCAACATCGTCGACTTCGCCCGCAAGATCCGCCAGCCCTACGCCTACACCGGCTGACCCAGACCGCGCCCCGGCCCCGATTCCGCTCGGGGCCGGGGACGCTTCTCCTGGCCGCCGATCAGTCGCAGTCGTCAGGGAACAACCGAAATGCCGGGTAGCCGTTCAACGGCCTGAGGACGCGGAAATCGCGACGGTCCAGCGTCAGGATCGCATCGGTGTCGAACTCCGACGCCAGGGCGACCGCGACGGCGTCCACCAGGTCGAGGTCGAGGCTGTCGTAGGTGGCCCGTACCGCGATCGCGGTCTCGAGCTGGGCGGCGTCGACCTGGGCGAGTACCACCCGGGTGGACGCGACACGCTCGGCCAACGATCCGAGTATCCGATCAGCGACCTTTCGGTTCGCGCGAACGGTCGCCACGTGGTGCACTTCGGTCAACGCCATCGGGCTGACCACCAGCGCGCTGGCCGAATCGGCGGCCCGTCGCACGGCGAAGTGCTTCGGGTCCGAGCGATTGAACAACGCGAGCAGGCCCGAGGTGTCGGCGACGACGATCACGCCCGTCGGCTCATTGCCGCACGAATGTCGTCCTTGCTGATCGGGCCGCCCAGATCGAAGGTCTCGTCATCGCCGACCAGCGGCGTGTCCCACTGCCGGTTGCGCAGGAGGTAGGCCCGCAGCGCATCGCGCATGATCTCGTTCTTGGACCGGCCTTCGCCGTGGGCCTGCGCGGCCAGCGCCGCCTCTTCTTCGTCGGTGAGTCGCATCGTCCAAGCCATACGACCAATGGTATCAACCATGACACCACCGAGGTCTGGAGACACGACGAAGGCCCGCTTCCCCAGGGGAAACGGGCCTTCGTGGCAACGATCTCGATGGATCGAGGAGGGACCTTACTTGGCCTTCTCCAGGACCTCGACCAGACGCCAGCGCTTGGTGGCCGACAGCGGACGGGTCTCCATCAGCTGAACGCGGTCGCCGACACCGGCGATCTCGTTCTCGTCATGCGCCTTCACCTTGGAGGTGGTGCGAATGATCTTGCCGTAGAGCGGGTGCCGGTGACGGTCTTCCAGCTCGACGACGATCGTCTTGTTCATCTTGTCCGAGACGACGTAGCCGCTGCGTACCTTGCGGCTGTTGCGCTCTTCCTTGTTCTCGCTCATGCCGCGTCTCCCTTGCCAGCGGGTGCCGTGGCCAGGCCGAGCTCGCGCTCACGCATGACCGTGTAGATGCGCGCGATCTCGTGGCGGACGACGCGCAGACGACGGTTGTTGTCGAGCTGACCCGTCGCCATCTGGAAGCGCAGGTTGAAGAGCTCTTCCTTGCTCTCGCGCAGTTTGGCCACGAGCTCTTCTTCGTTGAGCTCGCGGAGCTCTGCGGCCGGTGTTCCGGTAGCCATCAGAACTGCTCCTCCCTGGTCACGATCCTGCACTTCATGGGGAGCTTGTGCATCGCGCGACGCAGGGCCTCGCGAGCGATCTCCTCGTTGGGGTAAGACATCTCGAACATGACCCGACCGGGCTTCACGTTCGCGACCCACCACTCCGGCGAACCCTTACCGGAACCCATGCGGGTCTCGGCGGGCTTCTTGGTGAGCGGGCGGTCGGGGTAGATGTTGATCCAGATCTTGCCGCCACGCTTGATGTGGCGGGTCATCGCGATACGCGCCGACTCGATCTGACGGTTGGTGATGTAGGCGGGCTCGAGGGCCTGGATGCCGTACTCACCGAACGCCACCGCGGTGCCGCCCTTGGACATGCCGGAGCGGGACGGGTGGTGCTGCTTGCGGTGCTTGACGCGACGGGGCATCAGCATGCGTCAGCCCTCCTGGTTCTCTGCCGGTGCGTCGGCCACAGCGGTGGCGGCGCGACCGACCTCGGTCGAGGTCGCGGTGGTGCCGGCGGAACCGGAACGACGCGGGCGGCTCGGACGCTCGCGACGCGGGCGCTCCGGAGCAGCGGCGGCGGCGGTCAGCTCACGACGACCACCGACGATGTCACCCTTGTAGATCCAGACCTTCACGCCGATGCGACCGAAGGTGGTCTTGGCCTCGTAGAGGCCGTAGTCGATGTCCGCACGCAGGGTGTGCAGCGGAACCCGACCCTCACGGTAGAACTCCGAGCGCGACATTTCGGCGCCACCGAGGCGGCCCGAGCACTGCACACGGATGCCCTTGACGTTCGGCGAACGCATGGCCGACTGGATGGCCTTGCGCATCGCGCGACGGAACGCCACACGGTTGCTGAGCTGCTCGGCCACACCCTGGGCCACCAGCTGCGCATCCGACTCGGGGTTCTTGACCTCGAGGATGTTCAGCTGGACCTGCTTCTTGGTGAGCTTCTCCAGCTCGGCGCGGATGCGGTCGGCCTCCGCGCCACGGCGACCGATCACGATGCCGGGACGCGCGGTGTGGATGTCCACACGGACGCGGTCACGGGTGCGCTCGATCTCGACCTTCGAGATGCCTGCCCGCTCCATGCCGGTGGCGAGGAGCTTGCGGATCTGAACGTCTTCCTTCACGTATTCCGCGTACTGCTTGTCCGCGTACCAACGCGACTTCCAGTCGGTGGTGATACCGAGGCGGAAGCCATGGGGGTTGATTTTCTGTCCCATTTACTTTGCCCCTCCCTTCCGGCGGCTACGAGTGGCAGCGCCGACGGTGGGCACGCTCTCGACCTCGATGGTGATGTGGCTGGTGCGCTTGCGGATCCGGAACGCGCGGCCCTGGGCCCGCGGCTGGAAACGCTTCATGGTGGCACCCTCGTCGACGAACGCGGTCGAGATGACCAGGGTGGCCGGGTTCAGGCCGAGGTTGTTCTCGGCGTTCGCCGCGGCACTGGCCACGACCTTGGCGACCGGCTCGCTCGCGGCCTGCGGCGCGAACTTCAGGATCGCCAGGGCGTCCTCGACGCGCTTGCCGCGGACCAGGTCCACGACGCGACGCGCCTTCATCGGGGTGACCCGCACGTGCTTGGCGGTGGCGCGGGCAGTCGGGTTCTGAATGGTTTCAGTCATCGCCGCTTGCTCTTCCGGTCGTCCTTGACGTGGCTCTTGAACGTCCTGGTCGGCGCGAACTCACCGAGCTTGTGTCCGACCATGTTGTCCGAGACGAACACCGGGACATGCTTGCGACCGTCGTGGACGGCGAAAGTGTGGCCGATGAAATCGGGGATGATGGTCGAGCGACGCGACCAGGTCTTGATGACCTGCTTCGTGCCCTTCTCGTTCTGCACGTCCACCTTCGCGAGGAGGTGGTCGTCGACGAACGGGCCCTTCTTGAGGCTGCGTGGCATTTCTTACCTCCTCCTTAGCGCTTCTTGCCGGTCTTGCGGCGGCGAACGATGAGCTTGTCGCTCGGACGGTTGGGCTTACGGGTGCGGCCCTCAGGCTGACCCCACGGGGAGACCGGGTGGCGACCACCGGAGGTCTTGCCCTCACCACCACCGTGCGGGTGGTCGACCGGGTTCATGACGACACCACGGACGGTAGGACGACGGCCCTTCCAGCGCATACGGCCGGCCTTGCCCCAGTTGATGTTCGACTGCTCGGCGTTGCCGACCTCGCCGACGGTGGCGCGGCAGCGCACGTCGACACGGCGGATTTCACCGGAGGGCATACGCAGGGTCGCGTACGGCCCTTCCTTGCCCAGCAGCTGGATGCTCATGCCCGCGGCACGAGCCATCTTGGCGCCGCCGCCCGGACGCAGTTCCACGTTGTGGATCGTGGTACCGGTCGGGATGTTGCGCAGCGGCAAGTTGTTGCCCGGCTTGATGTCGGCCGTGGGGCCGGACTCGATCGGGCTGCCCTGCTTGATGCCCTTGGGCGCGATGATGTAGCGCTTCTCGCCGTCGGCGAAGTGCAGCAGGGCGATGTTGGCGGTGCGGTTGGGGTCGTACTCGATGTGCGCGACCTTGGCCGGGATGCCGTCCTTGTCCAGTCGACGGAAGTCGATGACACGGTAGGCACGCTTGTGACCGCCACCGCGGTGACGCGTGGTGATGCGACCGTGCGCGTTACGACCACCGGACTTGGTGAGCGGGCGCAGCAGCGACTTCTCCGGCGTCGACCGGGTGATCTCGGCGAAGTCCGAGACGCTCGAGCCACGACGGCCCGGCGTAGTCGGCTTGTACTTACGGATTGCCATGAGTTCTTCTCTGCTTTCTGGATGACCAGCCGCTTACGCGACCGGGCCTCCGAAGATCTCGATGGGCTTGCTGTCGGCCGAGATGGTCACGAGCGCGCGCTTGGTGTCCTTGCGCTTGCCGTAACCGAAGCGGGTCCGCTTGCGCTTGCCCTGACGGTTGGCGGTGTTGACGCTGGTCACCTTGACGCCGAAGACCTTCTCGACGGCAATCTTGATCTGCGTCTTGTTCGAATCCGGGTGCACCAGGAAGGTGTAGGTGCCTTCCTCGATCAGTCCGTAGGACTTCTCCGAGATGACCGGTGCGAGCAGGATGTCGCGGGGGTCGGCGATGGTGCTCACTTGCTCTCCTCCTGGGCCGCCTCGGCGGGACCGTGAACGAACGCGTTCAGGGCCTCGACGCTGAACACCAGTTCGTCGCTGTTGAGGACGTCGTAGGTGTTGAGCTGATCCGGGGCGATCGGCAGCACGTTCTGCAGGTTCGCCACGCTCTTCCACGCGGCGACGTCCTCGCGACCGACCACGACCAGGAACTTCTTGCGATCCGACAGCTCGGACAGGAAGCTCTTGGCGGCCTTGGTCGACGGGGTCTGACCCGCGACCAGTTCGGTGATCACGTGGATGCGCTCGTTGCGGGCCCGGTCGGAGAGGGCACCGCGCAGGGCGGCGGCCTTCATCTTCTTGGGGGTCCGCTGGCTGTAGTCACGCGGCTGCGGGCCGTGGACGGTGCCACCGCCGGCGAACTGCGGCGCACGGGTCGAACCCTGGCGGGCGCGGCCGGTGCCCTTCTGGCGGTACGGCTTCTTGCCACCACCACGGACCTCACCACGAGTCTTCGTGGCGTGGGTGCCCTGACGAGCGGCGGCGAGCTGAGCGATGACGACCTGGTGCATCAGCGAGACGTTGGCGGTCACGTCGAAGATCTCCGCGGGGAGCTCGACGGTGCCCTCGGTCTTGCCGCCTGCGGCCTTGACGGTCAGCGTCAGGTTGGCCTTCTTCTCGAGGCTGGTCATGCGTGCGCACCACCCTTCACGGCGCTCTTGACGATTACGACGTTGCCCTTGCGGCCAGGGATCGCGCCCTTGACCAGGAGCAGGCCGTTCTCGGCGTCGACCTTGTGAACCGAAAGGTTCTGCGTGGTGACGCGGTCGTTACCCATACGGCCCGACATGCGCATGCCCTTGAACACGCGGCCGGGAGTGGCGCAGCCACCGATGGAGCCCGGGCGACGGTGCACAGCCTGCGCACCGTGCGAGGCGCCCTGGCCCTTGAAGCCGTGACGCTTCATGGTGCCGGCGAAGCCCTTGCCCTTGCTGATTCCGGTCACGTCGACGTAGGTGCCCTCTTCGAAGACATCGGCGGAGAGCTCCTGGCCGATCTCGAAGGTGGAGGCATCCGCGACGCGGATCTCGGTGACGTGGCGGCGCGGGGTGACACCGGCCTTGGCGAACTGGCCGGAAGTCGGCTTGTTCACCTTGCGCGGGTCGATGGCGCCGAAAGCGATCTGGACGGCCGAGTAGCCGTCGCGCTCCACGGTGCGGATCTGGGTGACCACGTTCGGGCCCGCCTTGATGACGGTGACCGGGACGACGCGGTTCTTCTCGTCGAAGACCTGGGTCATGCCGAGCTTGGTGCCCAGGATTCCGGCCGCGGGCCGGTTCTTGTTGTCAGTCATATCTCGAGTCCCCGTCACTGAATGTTGACGTCGACGCTGGCCGGAAGATCGATGCGCATCAGCGCGTCGACGGTCTTCGGCGTCGGGTCGAGGATGTCGATGAGGCGCTTGTGTGTACGCATCTCGAAGTGTTCGCGCGAGTCCTTGTACTTGTGCGGCGAACGGATGACGCAGTACACGTTCTTCTCGGTGGGCAACGGCACAGGCCCGACCACGCGGGCGCCGGTGCGGGTCACCGTCTCCACGATCTTGCGCGCAGACGCGTCGATCGCCTCGTGGTCATAGGCCTTGAGCCTGATGCGGATCTTTTGTCCCGCCACGCTAAGTGTCCTTTTCTCCGCTTTCCTTCGTGGTCACAGGAGCTGGCTCCTGCACCACCCTCATTTGCACAGCCCGAACACACGAAAGATCTCAGTCCTGGAGACCGCGACCGGGCGCCTGCCCGATCCTCGCCGCTGTTCATCTGTCATGGTTCTCCGGTCCACGCGGTCGGGCGTGTCGCCTTTTCGCTCATTCTTCAGCCCTGATCACTTGCTCATCATCGGCCTGGAACGTAGTCCCGGACGCATCCACACCCGGCGAACCGGGGAGATACAAACTTCTGCTCGCCTGTCTCGGTCCGTCCCTCCGAAGAGAAGACATGATCCTGTGCAAGGCAACCCGAACAGTATGCACCATCCCGACAACGCTCTTCAAATCGGGGGTCATGAGGTATCGATCACGCCCTCACGAGGGCGTCTACCTGGACCGCTTCGCCGGAACGGGCTGTACCGATCCATGGTAGCTGGCACGATGCCCGCCCCCGCGCCGGAGGGTTCCACGCTATCTTACTTTTGAGTAAGATATCCCGCATGACACAGGAAACCGCGACCTACCGCGGCTGGAAGAAGCTGCCCGACAACCGCCTCGGGCACACGCTGTTCTCCCTGGGGATGGTCGCCCGGGTCCCCTACTTCGGCACCGTGCTGCCCCAGGTGGTCCGGCTCGAACCCGGCATCTGCGAGGTCACCTCGCCCAAGTGGTTCGGTATCCACAACCATCTGGGCACCTTCCACGCCATCGCGGCCTGCAATCTGGCCGAGGTCGCGATGGGCATGCTCTCCGAGGCCACCGTGCCCACCACCCACCGCTGGATCCCCAAGGCCATGAACGTGCAGTACCTGGCCAAGGCCGAGAGCGGACTGCGCGCGGTCGCGAAGCTGGCCGAGGTCCCGGACTTCGCCGCCATCACCGAGGGCACCGAGCTCACCGTGCCGGTCTCGATCTACGACAAGGACGGCGTCGAGGTCGTGCACGCCGACATCACCACCTGGGTCACCCCGCGCTGAGTCCGACTCCCGAAAGTCGTTGGATCGGTACGGTTGTGATCGAGACGACGACAGAAGGGGGCCGGGATGCTGGAAGTCGAGCGGCTGGTGCGCCGGTTCGGCGAGCACGTGGCGGTCGACGGGGTGTCGTTCGGCGTGCCGCCGGGCGCGCTGACCGGATTCGTCGGCGGCAACGGCGCGGGCAAGACCACCACCATGCGGATGATCATGGGCGTGCTGGCCGTGCAGGGCGGGGAGATCCGCTGGGACGGCAAGCCGGTGACCGCGCTGGACCGGCGGGGCTTCGGGTACATGCCCGAGGAGCGGGGGCTCTATCCCAAGCAGCCGGTCCTCGATCAGCTGGTCTATCTGGCCCGGCTGCGCGGACTGGACGCGGCCGAGGCCAAGCGGCGGGCCGGGGAACTGCTCGCGCGCTTCGGGCTGGCCGAGCGGGGTAGGGACAAACTCGAGTCGCTGTCGCTGGGCAATCAGCAGCGGGTGCAGATCGCGGCCGCGGTGATCGCCCAGCCCACGGCGCTGATCCTGGACGAGCCGTTCTCCGGGCTGGACCCGGCCGCAGTGGATTCCATGGTGGAACTGTTGCGTGAATACGCCGATCAGGGTGTGCCGGTGCTGTTCTCCTCGCATCAGCTGGATCTGGTGGAGCGATTGTGCGATCAGCTGGTCATCCTGGCCGGTGGCCGGGTGGTCGGGCAGGGCTCGGTGGAGTCGCTGCGCGCCGGTGGCGCGGCCCGGTACCGGCTGGTCGTCGACGGTGATCCGGCGTGGTTGCGCGAATTCGCCGGGGTGCGGGTGATCTCGTTGGACGGTCCGGTCGCCCAGCTGGAACTGACAGGGACGAGCACCGACGCGGTGCTGACCGAGGCGCTGGCGCGCGGGTCGGTGCGGGAGTTCGCCGAGGCGCGGCCCACCGTCGCCGAGATCTACCGGGAGGTGACGGCATGAGAACTCAGCGGCCGCAGGTGACCACCGACGACGCCCGAGCGTGCCAGGAGGCCCGAGTATGAGTGGAGTGTGGCGGATCGTCGCCGCCAGGGAGATCGTGGTGAAGCTGCGCGATCGCAACTTTGTCGTGTCGACCGTGGTCACCATCGTCGCGATCGTGGCGTCGCTGGCCATCAGCGGATTCCTCAGCAGCAGGCCCGACAAGGTCGACGTGGCGATCACCGGGCCCGAGACGGCCGTCGTCCTCGACACCGCCAACGGCCTGGCCGACGCCGCCGACAGCGACACCACCTTCACCGGCCATCCGGCCGCCGATCGCGCGGCCGTGGAACAGCAGGTCCGCGACGAAACCGTCGACGTGGGTCTGGTGCCCGCCGAATCCGGTGGCTGGCTGCTGCTCGGCAAGACCGCCGAGGACGACAACGCCACCACCTACATCACCGCCGCCGCCCAGCAGCTCGCCCTGCAACGCAATGCCGAGGCCGCGGGCGTCTCGCTCGCGGAACTGGGTCGCGGCGCGGACGTGCGCTACGACCTGTTGGAGACGAGCGCGATCGACCCGGGCCTGAGCAAGATCGTGGCGCTGGTGTTCGCCTTCCTGTTCTATCTGGCCTCGGTGCTGTTCGGCATGTCCATCGCGCAGAGCGTGGTGGAGGAGAAGCAGAACCGGATCGTGGAGATCCTGGCCAGCGCGATGCCGCTGCGGCAGTTGCTGATCGGCAAGGTCGTCGGTAATTCGGTGCTGGCCTTCGCGCAGCTGGCGTTGTTCGTCGGCGCCGGGCTGGCGGGGCTGGCGGCGACCGGCAAGGCCGATCAGCTGGGGCAGATCGCCGGGGCCGCGGGCTGGTTCATCGTGTTCTTCCTGGTCGGGTTCATCGCGCTGGCCAGCCTGTGGGCGGTGGCCGGTGCGCTGGCCACCCGCAGCGAGGACCTGCAGTCCACCGCCACTCCCCTGTCGATGCTGATCATGATCGTGCTGTTCGCTGGCATCTTCCTCAGCGGCACCGCGCGGGTGGTTGCCTCCTATGTGCCGATCATGTCGATCGTCGCGATGCCGGGGCGGCTGGCCGAGGGCACCGCGGCCTGGTGGGAACCGATCGTCGCGCTGGTGCTGATGGGAGTGGCGGCCTACGCCATCGTCGTCGTGGCGGAGAAGATCTACCGGCGGTCGCTCATGCAGACCCAGGGCCGTCTGACCATGCGCCAGGCCCTGGCACTCGAGGACTAGCGCGAGCCATGTCCGCCGACGCGGCGAGGGTACCGACCGGGAGATGGGACCGCCGCACCGCGACCGGTCCGGATCTCGGGCCGCGCCGGTGATATCGGCGACCGGTGCTTGCACATCGTCGTCGGGAGCGGATTGAATGCGGACGTGAGTAGTACGCGGGAATTCGATGTGTGCGTCGTCGGGCTCGGCCCGACGGGGCGGGGGCTGGCGCATCGGGCGGCGGTGGCCGGACTGCGGGTCGCGGCCGTGGACCCCCGGCCCGAACGGCTGTTCCCGCCGACCTTCTCCTGCTGGGTCGACGAGCTGCCGGACTGGCTGCCCGAGACGGTGATCGCGCAGCGCATCGCGACCCCGACGGTGTGGACGAAGACCGAGCACCGGATTCCGCGTGAGTACTGCGTGCTGTCCAAGGCCGGGCTGCACGCGGCGCTGGCCCTCGACGACGCCACCGTCTTCGCCGAGCGCGCCCGCCGGGTCGACCAGCACGAGGTGGAACTCGCCGACGGGACCGTCATCGGGGCGAACACCGTCTTCGACACCCGCGGCCTGCCGACCCTGGGCAAGCGCCGCGCCGCCTCCGCGCACGGCATCTTCGTCGACGCCGAGACCGCCGCACCCATGGTCGCCGACGGCGAGGGCCTGCTGCTGGACTGGCGCCCCGAGAACGGCGCGGGCCCGGACGAGCCGCCCTCGTTCCTCTACGCGGTACCGCTCGGCGACGGCACGGTGATCTTCGAGGAGACCAGCCTGGGGCTGCGCGGCGGTATGCCCCAGCACGAACTACGCAAGCGCACCCTGGCCCGGCTCGCCGCGCACGGCATCGTCCTGCGCGGGGACGAGCCCAGCGAGGCCGCGCACTATCCGCTCGACCAGCCGCCGCCGAAGAAGGGCGCGGCCGTGGCGGTCCCGTTCGGCTCGCGCGGCGGCATGATGCACCCGTGCACCGGCTATAGCGTGGCCGATTCGCTGGCCCTGATCGACACCGCTGTCACCGCCGTCCAGCGCGGCGCGGACCCCGTCGAGGCGCTGTGGCCCTGGCAGGCGCGGGCGGTCTACTGGATGCGGATGCGCGGCCTGTTCGGCCTGGGCCGACTCACCACCGCCCAGTCGATCGCCATGTTCGAGGCGTTCTTCACCGAGTCCGAACGCGGCCAGCGCGCGCTGCTCTCGGCCCACGACGACTACACCGCCCTCGGCGCGGTGCTGTTCAACACCGTCGCGCACACCTGGCCGTTCCGCTGGCGCTACGACCTGGTCGGCTGGACCAATCGCGATCGCTGGGTCGACTACCCGTTCGCGCCCGCCGAGGCGCACACCGGCTGAAACAGCGACGCCCGCAGTCACGAGGACTCCGGGGCGCGGCTGATGGTGCCGAGACTATGCCGTCTGCGCGGCTTTCTTGTATCCCGCGATGGCCGGGTAGGCGAACACCGCGATCATGCCGACCGTCCAGGCCAGCGTCTTGAGCAGCGGCTCGGTCACCGGGCCGCCGTAGGACAGGCCGATCATGGCGTCGATCGCGCAGCTCATCGGCTGGTTGGCGACGATGGTCTGCAGCCAGGTCGGGTAGGCGATGATCGGCACGAAACCGGTGTTGAAGAACATCAGCAGCGTGTTGACGATGCCGATCAGGCTCACCAGCATCACGCCCTCGGTGATGGTGGCCAGCGCCGTCACCATCACCGCGAAGCCGAGCCCGAACAGCACTGGCACGCTGACCAGCGCGATGTTCGTCAGCGGCGACTCCATGAACAGGAAGCCCAGCGGCACCGCGACCAGCAGCACGATGATCGTGGTGATCAGGATGCGCAGCACCTCGGCCAGCAACCGGCCGGTGAGCAGCGAGGCCTTGTTCAGCGGCATCGTGTAGAAGCGGCTGAGCAATCCGGCCGCCTTCTCGCGCTTGAAGCCGAGGGCGCTGACGACCGCGCCGGTCATGGCGGCGACCAGCGTGAGCAGCGCGGCCTGGCCGTAGATGGCGGGCATGCCGCCGTAGGCGGTGATGTAGTCGCCGAGCACGATGCGGAACATCAGCAGGGTCACCGCCGGGTAGGCGATGGTCTGGATGGTGGTCGACGGGTCGCGCAGCCACACCATCAGCAGGCGCTTGGCCTGGATGACGCTGTGCGTGGCCCACACCGACACCGCGCCCTCGGGCTTGGCGTGCACCTCCGGCAGCTGGGCCGCGGTCAGGGTTGTCGTCATGATCGCCTCACACTCGCCCACACAGCCAGTGGGAGGAAGAAGATGGCCAGCCCGCCGAGCCAGACCAGCGAGACCCAGGTGCCCGCCCAGCTCAGATCACCGGCGGCCATGTCGCTGAGGGTCTGCGCGGCCTGCGAGATCGGCTGGTTGCGCGCGAAGGCCCGCGCCCAGGTGGGGAACGCCTGCTCGGGCACGAAACCGGTGGAGAGCATGCCGAAGATCAGGATGGGCAGGGTGAGCGCCTGGCTCAGTGCCTCGGGGTTCTTGGTGAGGCTGCCCAGCGCGTCGGCGCCCAGCGTGAGCACCACGCCGACCGCCAGGGCGAACCCGACGAAGGCCAGCGCCTGCACCCAGCCGCCGGTGAACCGGAAGCCGATCAGATAGCCGTAGCCGACGGTGGCGATCAGCGAGACCACCGAGCGCACGATGCCCGCGCTGATCCGCGAGAGCAGCGGCACCAGCGACCCGATCGGCATGGTCTGCAACCGGGTGCTCAGGCCGGTGAGCGCCTCGAACGCGGCCAGCTGGGCGTTCGACATCATGGTCATGGCCATGGTCTGCAGCACGATGATCGGCATCACGTACTGCGCGTAATCGATGCCCTGCACCTTCATGACATAGCGCAGCGGCAGGTAGAACGCGACCGTGATGACCAGCGGGAACAGCACCGCGACGATCAGCTCGCCCTTGGTGACCATGGTGCGCACGATGCGCCCGGTCAGCGCGCGCCACTGCGCGAAGCTGCTCGGACGCGCCTCGGGGAGATCGGCGAACAGCGTGTTCGCCGTGACGGCGGGGGCACTCACTGATGCCCGCCCGAGTGGCCGGTGATCGAGAGGAACACGTCGTCGAGCGAGGGCCTGCGCAGCGCGATGTCGGCCAGGTCGATGCCAGCGGCGTCGAGTCTGCGCAGCGCCTCGGCCAGGGTGGCGGCACCGTCGGGGGCGGGCACCGAGAGCTTGTCGGCGCCGCTGATCTCGGCGGCCACGGCGGCCGGGACCAGATCGCCCAGCGCCTGCACGGTCGCGGCCAGCTTGCTCGGGTCCAGCGGGACGATCTCGCAGAAGCTGCCGCCGGTCTTGGCCTTGAGCTGGTCGGCGGTGCCCTCCGCGATGACGGTGCCCTTGTCGATGACGATGATGTTGTCGCTGAGCACGTCGGCCTCTTCGAGGTACTGCGTGGTGAGCAGCACCGTGATGCCCTGGTTCTTCAGCGCCGTGACCAGGTCCCACACGCCCTGGCGGCTGCGCGGGTCGAGGCCGGTGGTCGGCTCGTCGAGGAACACCACCTCCGGCCGTACCACCAGACCGCAGGCGATGTCGACGCGTCGGCGCATACCGCCGGAGTAGTTGCGCACCGCGCGCTTACCCGCGCTGACCAGGTCGAATTCCTCGAGCAGCACCTCGGCGCGCTTGCGGGCGGCCGACTTGGTCAGACCCATCAGGCGGCCGAACAGCTCGAGGTTCTCCCGGCCGGTGAGGTTCTCGTCGAGGGCGGCGTACTGGCCGGTCATCATGATCGCGCGGCGCACCCCGGCGGCGTCGGTGCGCACGTCGTGCCCGGCGACCACGGCGGTGCCGGAGTCGGGGCTGAGCAGGGTGGACAGGATCTTGACCGTGGTGGTCTTGCCCGCGCCGTTGGGTCCGAGGATGCCGAGCACGCTGGCGCGTTCGGCCTGGAAACTGATGCCTTGCAGGGCGTGCACGTCGCCGAAGGACTTGCGCACGTCGGATACCAGCACCGCGGGCTCGTCGCGCCGCTGCGCGAGGCCACCTGCGGGCGCATCCACTGAGTTCGAACTCGGCATCAACTCTCCACCATCGGTCCGGGCGCGCGCGACCCGCTGGGAGGCGCGCACACGGAATTTTTCGTCTCGGTAGGTGATCCATACCGTTCGGCGCGATGTTACCGGTCCGGCGCATCCGCTGGTCGCGTCTCGGTCTGACTCGTCCGTTTTCCACACCTGTGTGGTCTTGCTCACGAGGGCAGTGCAAGGGCAGTGCGACGACCTTGTCGGGCCGCCCGGGCGGCCATACGCTGACTTTCGGGGAAACACTCGTCTCACCGGCCCGTTCCGACGGGCGTGTTCGATCCGCCGTGAGAGGTGACAATGATCGAGTCAGCACCGGCGGGCGCCACCGCGCCCGCGGGCCGAACCGACGTGCTGACGTCGTTCGACCCACGCACCGGCGAACAACTCACGCAGTATCCCGTCACCAGCGCCGCCGAGGTCACCCGCGCGGTCCGCACCGCCAGGGCCACCCAGAACTGGTGGGCCGAACTGGGTTTCGGTGACCGCAGGCGCCTGCTGCTGAAGTGGCGCCGTCACATCGCCCGCAATGCCAACGCCCTGGTCGAGGTCCTGCGCAGCGAGACCGGCAAGCCCGAGGCCGACGCGGCACTCGAGGTGATGCTGGCGGTGGAGAACCTGGACTGGGCCGCCCGCAACGCCGAGCGCACGCTGGGCCGCAAGCGACTGCCCTCGGGCTGGTTCACCCGCAACCAGCACGCCTCGGTCGGCTATCTCCCGCTGGGTGTGGTCGGGGTACTCGGCGCCTGGAACAACCCGGTCTTCACGCCGATGGGTGCCATCGCCTACGCCATGGCCGCGGGCAACACCGTGGTGTTCAAGCCGCACGAGCTCACCACCGGCGTCGGCGTCTGGCTGGCCCAGAGCTGGACCGACATCGCCCCCGACCATCCCGTCCTACAGGTCGTCACCGGTGACGAGCGCACCTCGACCACGCTGTGCCGGGCCGAGGTCGACAAGATCGCCTACGCCGGTCCCGAGGCGGGCGGGCGCGAGGTGATCGCCCAGTGCGCGCGCACGCTCACGCCGGTGGTCGTCGAGCACAGCGGCAAGGGCAGCATGATCGTGCACGTCGACGCGGTGCTCGACGCGGCGGCCGAGGCCGCGGTGTTCGGCGCGATGGCCAACGCGGGCCAGAACGCCACCGGCATCCAGCGCTGTTATGTCGCCGACTCGGTGTTCGACGATTTCCTGGCCAGGGTGGCCGAGCGCGCGGCCCGGTTGCGGCCCGGCGCCGACCATCGCGCCGCCTACGGGCCCATGATCAACGCCGCCCAGGTCGACGTGGTGCGCCGCCAGGTCCGCGACGCCATCGCCCGTGGCGGGCACGCGGTACTCGGCGGTCCCGAGTCCTTCCGCGACCCGTATGTGGAGCCGATCGTGCTGGCCGAGGTGCCCGAGGAGAGCATCGCCATCACCGGCGAGGGCATCGGCCCGGTGCTGGTGGTCAACCGGGTGGCCGACCTGGCCGACGCCGTCACCCGGGTGAACGCGGCGGGCAACGGCATCGCCGTCACGGTGTTCACCCTCGATATCGCCAGCGCCGAATTCATCGCCGAACAGCTGAAAGTCGGCGTGGTGACGGTGAATTCGTCCACCGCCTTCACCGGCATTCCGGCACTGCCCTTCGGCGGGGTCGGTGAATACGGCCAGGGCCACAGCCACGGCCAGCAGGGCCTCTACGAGTACAGCCGCACCATGGCCATCGCCCGCAGGCGCTACCGCGCGCCCGTGCGGCTGTCCACCTTCGACCGCCACCCGCGCCACCTGCGCACCGCCAAGGCGTTCTTCCGGTTACGCCACGGCCGCTGAGACCCCGGCTCAGTCCTGATCGGTGGGGTTGCCGATCAGGACTGCGCCGGTCAGCGCGGCCAGCCGAGCCAGCTGCTCGGGCCGCGAATCGAAGCGCAGCAGTCTGCCGACATCGATGATCTGCCCGATCGCCGCGTGGACGCGGAAGCGCGCCTCGATCGGGTCGCCGTCGAGCAGGTTGGCCCATTCCAGGACGTTCTGGCGCTGGATGGCGCGCAGCCGGTGCTGTTCGGCCTGCGGCAGGTTGCTGAACTCCGCGTAGTAGACCGGCATGATCTCCGGGGTCGCGAAGGTGAGCCGGGCGTAGCGGTCGGCGATGCGGCGGGCGGCGTCGGCGCGGCTCTCGGACTCGGCCAGCGCCTCGCCGATGGCGACGGCGAGGCGGTCGCCGGTGCGGTGGAAGGCGGCGGCGAGCAGGTCGGCCTTGCTGTCGAAGTGCCGGTAGACGCTGGAGGCGTTGATGCCGACGGCCGCGCCGATCTCCTCGATCCCGGACTCGTGGTAGCCGTTGCGGCCGAAGATCCGGATCGCCTCGGTGAGCAGCTGTTCACGTTTCGAGGTCACCGGCAGGCCGCGGTTCTGCCGGTCCGGTTCGGCGGCCGAGGGGGCGGGCGGCAGCTCGGCGCGCACGATCGACCAGGCCATATCGAGTTGCAGGGCCAGGATCCGCGCGTTGGACAGGGTGGTGCGGTGCGCGGCGATGCTGGCCAGCGCGCTCAACGCGCCGACGGCCAGCAGCGTGACGTCCTCGGGGCTCGCCTCCGGTCGCAGTTCGGCGATCGGCGCGGCGACCATCGCCTCCAGTTCCCGGTAGAAGGCGCGGATGCGCACCCGGTCCTCGCGCTCGAGGTAGCGGCGTTCCCAGCGGTAGAGCCCGGCCTCGCGCCGGAAGTCGATGTTCTGCTCGGCGACGGCGGTGAGCAGCGCGTCGAGCCGGGCCTCGGGCGCCAGTGCGGGGTCGTCGGCGGCGGCCGCGCCGTCGCGCAGGCCACGCGCGCCCGCCTCGGCGGCGGCCACGAGCAGGGCGTACTTGTTGGCGAAGTGGCGGTAGAGGGCGGGTCCGGAGATGCCGACCTCGGCGGCGATCTCGTCCACCCCGACCGGGTAGTACCCGCGGGCGCTGAAGGCGCGCGCGGCGGCGCGCATGATCTGCATCTTGCGGTCCTTGGGCCTGCGACGCACGACCCGCGCCGGTGCGGTGGTCGGCTCGCAGGCGCGTTCGGCCTCACTGCGATCGGCGACCATGCACTCACTTTCCGTTCCGCGTACCGGGGTCATCGACTACTCGGGCGCTGCGGCGGGGCAGCGCCGGACCAGTCAACCTAAGTTAACCACAATTCGCGAACGCCGAGAGGCGGGTCGGCCAAACGAAAACCGCCCCGCCGGTATGGCGGGGCGGTTCGTCGAGCGTGTGAGCTACAGGCCCAGGCCGCGAGCCAGGGTCGGCCACGACAGCTTCAGCTCGTCCTTCCAGTAGCCCCATGAGTGGGTGCCGTTGGGACGGAAGTTGAAGGTCGCCGGGATGCCGAGCTCGTTCAGCCGGTTGGCCAGGTTGTGCGTGCAGTAGTTGGTGCCCGCCTCGATGACGCCACCGATGACGATCTGGTTGGCCAGCCCGTAGGCACCGGGCAGCGCGTACGGACCGTCGAGGGTGTCGTACGGGCCGGGCAGGCCGTTGCCGGTGGAGATGTAGAGATCGAGCCCGCGCAGCCCCTCGGCGTTGACGTACGGGTCGTTCTTCACCCACTCCTCCGAGCCCTGCGGGCCCCACATGTTCATGGTGTCACCGCCGCCCCAGGTCTCGACGGTGAGCTTGACGAACTCCGAGCCGACCGGATCGGAGGTCTGCGCGCACCCGCTGTAGGCCGCGACCGCCTTGTACAGGCCGGGCTTGGCGATGGGCAGCGCGAGCACGGTGGTGCCCGAGGTGGACAGGCCCGCGATGGCGTTCACGCCGTTGGTGCCCAGCGCGCCGTCGATCAGCGGGGGCAGTTCCTCGGTGAAGAACGTCTTCCACTTGTTGCGCCCGACCACCGGGTCGTCGGCGATCCAGTCGGTGTAGTAGCTCCAGGCGCCACCGATGGGCTGGATGACGTTGACGTTCTTGTCGCCGAGGAACTCGAGCGCGTCGGTCTTGGCGACCCAGGACGCCGAGTCCTCGCCACCGCCCGCGCCGTTGAGCAGGTACAGGGTGGGGCGCGGCTCCGACGCGTCGGCCGGGCGCTGCACGTCGACGATGATGTTCTGGTCCATGGCCGCCGAGTACACGTGCAGCCGCAGGCTGCGCGAGTCCTTCACCTCGGCCTTGACGATCTTGGAGCCGTCCGGGGCGACCGGGTTGGCCAGCAGGCTCTGGGAATCGATGATCGGGTCAGCCGAGGCGGGACTCACGCCGAGGCCGGACATCAGTCCGGCCATCACTGCCGTTGCCGCGATCATCGCCGCGGCGCGGGAGCCACGACGCCGGGTCTGCCGACGCATCAATTTCGCACCTTCGCTTCGTCTCGAATTCGTTTGCTGCGTGCCCAAGATACGGGTTATGCATTCGATACAACAGTAGTAACCACTACAACAGTGCGGTCACATCATGCCTCACGTGCCACAGTGCTGTCACCGGGCCCCGGACTCCCGGTCACCGGCGTCGAGCAGCTCGGCCAGGCGAGGGCCGATCTCGGCCAGCGCCTGGGGCGAGGTCATCTGATCATGCACCACCGCGACCGGCCGATCGCGGATCTCGCCGTCGACATACGGAGCCCAATTCCCGGCGGCCGCCTCATGACCCAGCGCGCTGAAGTACTCGAGCCTGCCCCGGAACACCGAGGGCCGGTGTTCGGCGATCAGTTCCGCCGAACGCACCGCGCTGCGATAGATCCGACGCACCCGTTCCGGGGTCAGCACGGCCATATTGGCCGGGATGATCGCGTGCAGGGCGGCCAGTCCGTCCTCGCTGAGTTCGCGCACGCCCGAAGCGGGCAGCGCCGCGCCGATGTCCACGCCGAGTTCGGCGAGCGCGGCGCGGACCGCGGTGTGGAAGTCGGGCACGTCGATGTCGGGGTGCGAGTCGAGCATGGCCAGCAGCGAGACCCGTTCCCCCGACGCCTGCAGTTCGGTGGCCACGGCGTGCGCGAGCACTCCGCCCAGCGACCAGCCCATGAGCCGGTAGGGCCCGTGCGGCTGTTCGGCGCGGATCTCGGCGACGTAGCGGCGGGCCATATCCGCCAGCGTGCCGGGCAGGTAGCCCGCCTCGCTCAGCGCCGGTGACTGCAGGCCGAAGATCGGGCGCCGGGCCGGAATGTACTGGGCGAGTCCGGCATAGCACCAGGACAGGCCGTACATCGGGTGCACGCAGAACAGCGGTCCACCCGCCTCGGTGCCGTGCGGCACCCGGTTGCGGATGGGTAGCAGAACGCCGAGGGCGTCGTCGGATTCCTGGTCGTAGTCGCCGCTGCCCGCCTGGGTGGCGTCGATCCGGTCCGCCAGCGCGGCCACGGTGGCGTCGGTGAAGAACCACTGCACCCGCACTTCGGCGCCGACGCGGGTGCGCAGCCTGCTGATGGCCTTGGTGGCGATCAGCGAGTTGCCGCCGAGTTCGAAGAAGTCGTCGTCGAGGCCGACCTTGCCCGCGCCGAGCACCTCGGCGTAGACCTCGGCGACGGCGCGTTGCAGCGGGGTCGTCGGGGGTCGGTAGGGCCGGGTGGTGAAGGCGGGCACGGGCAGCGCCTTGCGGTCGAGCTTGCCGCTGGCGTTGAGCGGCAACGACTTCAGCACCTGCAGGGTGGCGGGCACCATGTAGGCGGGCAGGGCGGCCCTGGCGTGCGTGAGCACCGCCGCCTCGTCGATCGTGGCGGCGGGGTCGATGGAGTAGCCCACCGGCGCGGTGGCCGGTGCGGGCTCGGGCGGCACGGGAACGACGTAGCCGACCAGGCGGTCCCCGGTCGGCCCGTGCACCAGGGCGACGGCCGCGTGGCGCACGGCGGGATGGTCGCGCAGCACGGCTTCGACCTCGCCGAGTTCGATGCGCTGACCGCGCAGCTTCACCTGGAAGTCGCTGCGGCCCAGGTACTCCAGCTCGCCACCGGCCCAGCGGACCATGTCGCCGGTGCGGTAGAGCCGTCCGCCACCCGGCGAGGCGACGAACCGTTCGGCCGTCAGCGCGGGCGCGGCGAGGTACCCGCGCGCCAGTTGCACACCTTCCAGGTACAGCTCACCGGCCGTGCCCGGGGGCACCGGGCGCAGCTGCCGGTCGAGCACGTGGACGCGCATGTTGGCGACCGGCGCGCCGATCGGCACACTCACCCCCGCGACCCGTCCCGCGTCGGCGGCGGTGACCACGGTGGCCTCGGCGGGCCCGTACCAGTTGAGCAGGTCGACTCCCGGCAGCACCTGACCGAACCGGAGCGCGGTCGACACCGACAGCGCTTCACCGGCGGCGAACACCCTGCGCAGCGACGGCAGTTCGTCGATGTCACCGTCGGCCAGGAACGCGTCCAGCATCGAGGGCACGAAATGCACCGTGGTGACGGCCCGTTCGGCGATCACCCGCGCGAGGTACGACGGATCGCGATGTCCGTCCGGTTCCGCGATCACCACGGTGGCGCCGGTCTGCAACGGCCACAGCAGTTCCCAGGTGGAGATGTCGAAGGTGACCGGCGTCTTGTGCAGCACCACATCACCCGGCCCGTGCGGGTACGCGCGCTGGGCCCAGCGGAACTGGTTGACCAGCTGACGATGGGTGAGCATGACACCCTTGGGCCGCCCGGTCGACCCGGAGGTGTGGATGACGTAGGCGAGATCGTCCGGCCGCGCGGCCGCGAACTCTCCGGCCACCGATTCGGTGCCGAGCGTGTCGACCGCGATCACGGGAACCTGTGCGCCGGTGGTGAATCCGGTGCCGGAGGTGGTGAGCACACAGACCGGCCGGGCCGAGGCCAGCACGCGTTCGGTGCGCTCGGCGGGGTGATCCGGGTCCACCGGAACGTAGGCCGCGCCGGTCCGCAGTACCGCGTAGATCGCGGTCACCAGGTCGATTCCGCGCCGCATGGCCACGGCGACCAGCGTCTCCGGGAACGCCCCGCGCGCCTGGAGTTCGACCGCCAGCGTCCGCGCCCGCGCGTCGAATTCGGCGTAGGTGTAGGTGTTCTGGCCGTCGATCAGCGCCGTGGCGTGCGGGGTACGCGCCACCTGCGCGTCGAACAGCGACAGCAGCGTCGCGTCGTCGAGCAGTTCCGGCGCGTCGGTGGCATTGACCGAGGCCAGCCTCGCGCGCTCCTCGGCCAGCAGCACGTCGATCTCGGCGATCCGCGCGCCCGGCTCGGCGATGAACCTCGCCAGCACCATCGACAGGCGCTGGGCCAGGGCGATGGCGGTGTCGGCGGCGAAGACGTCGCGCAGGTATTTCACCGAGACCCGCAGCTGCCCGTCGGCCACGACCTGCACGGTCAGCGGGTAGTGGGTGCCGTTGGTGGCGTCCATGCCGGTGACCGCGGCCGAGCCGGTGGCCGCCTGGGCGAGCGCGGCCCGGTCGACGGGGAACGACTCGAAGACCACCAGCGAGTCGAACAGCGCCTCGATGCCCGCGATCTCCTGGATCTCGCCCAGGCCCAGGTAGTGGTGGTCGAACAGGGCGGCCTGCTCGTCCTGGAGGGTGCGCAGCAGTTCGGCGACGGTGTCGGCGGGCCGCAGTCGCACCCGGACCGGGATGGCGTTGAGGAACAGTCCGACCATGCGTTCCACGCCGTCGAGCACCGCGGGCCTGCCGGACACGGTCGCGCCGAAGACCACGTCGTCGCGGTCGACGAGTCGACCGATGAGCAGCCCCCAGGCCGCCTGCACCACGGTGTTCACCGTGACGCCGAGGTCGGCGGCCAGCGCGCCGAGGGCGGTGGTGTCGGCGGGCGAGAGCGCGAAGCCGGTCTCCCCGGTGCCGGTGGCGATCTCGCGACCCTGGTCCACCGGGGCGAGCGGGGTCGGCTCGGCCAGACCGGTGAGCGCGGCGCGCCAGGCATGGCGGGCGGCCTCGAGATCCTGATCGGCGAGCCAGACCAGGTAGTCGCGGTAGGGCGCGACCTTGGGCAGGCGCCTGCTGCGGCCGCCCAGCGCGTAGGCGGTGAGCAGTTCCTGCAGCAGCAACGGGGTCGACCAGCCGTCGATGAGGATGTGGTGGCTGGTGACCAGCAGATGCGCGCCGGTGGGCGTGCGCACGAGGGTGAAGCGCAGCAGCGGCGCGGTGGCCATGTCGAAATGGGTGGCCAGGTCGGCGGCCACCACGCGCGGGTAGGTATCCTCGTCGGCCTCGACCACGCGCCACGGCACGGTGAGGTCGTCGAGCACGATCTGCAGGGGGGTGCCCGCCGCGTCGGTGGCGAAGGCCACGCGCAGGTTGTCGTGCCGGTCGAGCACGGCCTGGGCCGCCTCGTGCAGCCGATCGGTGTCCACAGCCGGGTCCAGATCGAGGACGAACTGGGTGATGTAGGGGTCCACCGAGTTCTCCGCGAGCAGCGCGTGGAACAGCATCCCGGACTGCAGCGGCGTCACCGGCCACACATCGCTCAGGCGCCGATAGCGCCGCACCAGACGGCCGAGTTCGGCCTGCCCGAGCGTCACCAGCGGGAAGTCCGACGGGGTGAATCCGCCCGCGCCGGGCCGCAATCCGTGTTCGGCGAGGCCGCCGAGCGCGCGGATCCAGTGTTCGGCGAAGGACTTCACCGCGTCGGCGGTGAGCACCGAGGTGGCGTAGTCGAAGCGGGCGACCATGCCGTCGGGGGTGGCGTCGACGGTGAGCACGAGGGCCAGGTCGTCGACGGCGAGATCGGTGTGCACGACGGCCGGGCGCAGATCGCGGTAGCGCACCGCGAAGCGGCCGCGATCGAGCGCGCGCACGCTGTCGGCCGCCTCGATGTCGAGGTGGCGCAGCAGCCCGAAGCCCGCGCCCTGGGCGGGGACCGTGCGGCGCAGTTCCTTGATCTGGGCCAGGGCCGTGCCCGCGGCCGGTCCGCCGACCAGCGCGTCGGCGATATCGATGCCGTCCAAGCGCAGCGGCAGCGGGAAGTCGGTGGTGAAGCCGCCGACCACGTTCTCCGCGTCGGCCCGGCCCAGCCGCCGCTGGTCGGCGCGCAGCCGGACCACACTGCCCAGCACTCGGGCCGCGGTCGAGTCGGCGGCGGTCTGCAAGGCCAGCGCGGCGGCGGTGAGCAGCACCTCGTCGATGGTCGCGCGGTAGGCGTCGGCCACCCCGGACACGGCGGCCGAGCCCTCGCCGGTGATGGTCAGCGAGACCCGGTTGCGTTGCCGCAGGTCCACGGATTCGTCGGCGCGCGAACGGATCACGCGATGCCAGTACTCGCGCTCGGCGCGCGCCGCGACGGTCGACGGGTAGTCGGCCAGCCTGCGGACCAGATCACCGAGCCCGGCATCCGGGCCACCCGGGGCCGCGTGCCTGCCCCGGCTCCACGCGGAGCTCAGCTGGTCGACCACGGTGCGCCACGAACTCTCGTCCAGCACCAGCGCGTTGGCGACGACCACCAGCGTGGCCGGGCCGTCACCGACCCCGGTGAGCACGAAGTGGATATTGCGACCCTCGTCCGGGTCGAGCGCGGCGGCGGCCGCGGCCACCACATCGTCGACCGGCAGCGTGGATTCGCCGTCCTCGGCGTCGAGCCGACGGAAGGCCCCGCCGATGCGCTCGTCCTGCGGCGGGATACGCAACGCCGGGGTGTCGCCGGTGCGGTCGAGCAGCGCCCACAGCATCGGGTGCTGGTTCATCACCGCGGCGGCGGCGTCGGCGACGGCCTGGTCGGGGCAGTCGGCGGGCACGGCGAGCAGCACCGCGCGCGGTTCGACGGCCCGCTCCCCCGCCTCGATGAGCTGGGCGGCGGTGGCGGTCAGCGGCAGGTCGGCCCGCAGGGCGCCCGCCTCGGCGGTGAGTTCGGCGCGTTCGGCCAGCGCGCCGACGGTGCGCGCGTCGAACAGGTCGCGCGGGCGCAGCACCACCCCGGCGGCCCCGGCCCGCGAGACCACCTGGATGGCGGTGATGCTGTCGCCGCCGAGGGCGAAGAAGTCGTCGTCCAGGCCCACCCGGTCGTGCCCGAGCACGTCACCGATCACGCGCGCGACGGCACGCTCGGCGGCGGTGCGCGGCGCCCGGTGTTCGCGGCGCGCCACCACCGGATCGGGCAGCGCGCGACGGTCCAGCTTGCCGACGGGCGTCAGCGGCAGTTCGTCGAGGACGATGATCGCCGCCGGAACCATGTAGTCCGGCAGCACCTGTGCGGCCAGGGCGGTCAGCTCGGCCGGAAGGTCTTCGTGCCCACCGTCTTCCGGCAGCACATAGGACACCAGCATGGTCGACCCGGACCCGTTGTCCCGGCCGATGGTGGTCGCCCAGGCGACACCCGGCGCGGCGGCCAGTACGGCGTCGATCTCGCCCAGCTCGATCCGCAGTCCACGGATCTTCACCTGGAAGTCGTTGCGCCCCACGAACTCCACCACGTCACCGCGCCGCCGCACGAGGTCACCCGTGCGGTAGAGCCGAGCGCCGGGGTCGGTGTCCGTCGCGTACGGGTCGGCGACGAAGCGGGCGGCGGTGAGGGCCGGACGCCGGTGGTACCCGCGGGCCAGCTGGATGCCGCCCAGGTACAGCTCGCCGGTGACGCCTTCGGGCACCGGGCGCAGCCGCGAGTCGAGGATCAGGGCGCGCACGCCCCGGATCGGACCGCCCATGTGCACCGGCTCGCCGGGGCGCAGCGGGTCGCTGATGGCGGTCATGATGGTGGTCTCGGTGGGACCGTAGCCATTGTGGAAGTGCCGCTGCGGCAGGGTGTTCCAGCGGGCGGCCAGGTCGGCGGGCACGTGTTCGCCGCCGACGACCAGCGCGCGCAGGCCGGGCACGCCCTCGGGATCGAGGGTGGCCAGCACGGTCGGGGTGAGGAAGGCGTGGGTGACGCCCTCGGCCCGGATCAGTTCGGCCAGTTCGGTGCCACCCACCGACCCGGCGGGCGCGATCACCAGCGTGCCCGCGCCGCCGAGGGCGAGCAGCAGTTCCAGCATCGAGGCGTCGAACGACGGCGAGGCGAAAGCCAGTGCGCGCGAATCGGTGTCGAGCTGGTAGCGCTGCTTCTGCTCGGCGCGGAAATTGGCCAGACCGGCGTGGGTCACCACGACGCCCTTGGGCAGACCGGTCGAGCCGGAGGTGTAGATCATGTACGCGGCGTGGGCGGTGTGCGCCGGTCGGCGCAGCTCGATCTCGCGCAGCGCGACCCCGGGGTATCCAGCGATCTCGGTGGTGAAACCGCGCTCGTCCAACGCGACCCAGCCGATGCCACCGTCCAGTGGCGGCAGTTCGGCGAGTTCGGCGGAGATGGTGATGCCGAAGCGGGCGCCGGAGTCGGCCACCATGTGACTGATCCGCTCGGCGGGATAGCCCGGATCGATCGGCACGATCATCGCGCCGGTGCGCGCGATGGCCCACACCGCCAGCACGGCTTCGGCCGAGCGCCGGATGGCCACGGCCACCGCGACTTCCGGCCCGGCGCCGCGCGCGAGCAGGCCGCGCGCGAGCTGATTCGCGGCCGCGTCGAGGTCGCGGTAGGGGTAGCCGCGACCGTCCGCACGCAGCGCCAGCCCGGTCGGGTTGGCCTGAACGGCCGCGTCGAGCAGCGCGGCGAGGGTGCGCGGCGGTTCGGCGGCCGGACCGGTGAAGCTGGTCTGTCGGGCGATCTCGGCGGGCTCGAGCAACTCGACGTCACCGACCGCGCGATCGGGATCGCTGACCAGCCCGCCCAGCAGTCGCTGGAAGCGCACCGCCAGGTCCCGCACGGTCGAGGCGTCGAACAGGTCTGTCGCGTAGGTGAATTCGGCGTGGAGGCCGCCGAGGTCGGGCAGCTCGCGCAGGGTGAGCAGCAGGTCGAATTTGGCCTCGGCGGTGCGGGCGTCGAGCGCGCTCACCGCCAGTCCGGGCAGCTCGACGGCCACCGGCGCGAGGTTCTCGAACGACAGTGCCACCTGGAACAGCGGGTGTCGGCCCGCCGACCGCGCGGGCTGCACCGCGTCGACCACGCGCTCGAACGGCACATCGGCGTGCGCGAAGGCCCGCAGGTCGGTCTCGCGGGTCCGGGTGAGCAGCTCGGTGAACGGCTCCCCCGCGTCGACGTGGCTACGCAGCACGAGCGTGTTGACGAACATGCCGACCAGCTCGTCGAGTTCCCTGGCCCCGCGTCCGGCGATCGGCGTGCCGATGGCGACGTCGTCGGTGTCGGCGAGGCGGGCCAGCAGCGTCGCGAGCGCGGCCTGTACCACCATGAATACAGTGACGCCCTGGGCCCGCGCGAGTTTCGCGATCTCCGCGTGCAGCCCGGCATCGAGGGTGAACTCGCTGGTGGCGCCCGCGAAGGACTGCACCGGCGGGCGCGGCCGATCGGTGGGCAGCGCGATCTCCTCGGGCAGCCCGGCCAGCTCGGTCTTCCAGTAGGCCAGCTCCCGCGCCGCGATCGAGGACGGGTCGTCCTCGGCGCCGAGCGAGTCCCGTTGCCACAAAGCGTAATCCGCGTACTGCACCGGCAGCGGAGCCCATCCGGGTTCGGTTCCGGCGGTCCGCGCGGTGTAGGCCAGCACCAGATCGCGTGTCAGCGGGCCCAGGGAGAAACCGTCGGCGGCGATGTGATGCGCGACGAAGACCAGCACGTACTCGTCCGCGCCACCGACCCGCAGCAACCGCACCCGGACCGGCGGCGCGACGGTGACATCGAACCCGATGCCGACGATGCGCCGGACCGTCTCCGCCACCTCGTCGGCCGTCACCGTCACGGGCGTCAGATCGATCGGCACCGCTCCCGGCGCCAGCACCTCCTGCAGGGGCCCGCTGCCGCGAGCCACGTCGCCCGCAGTGCCCGGTCGCGATCCGGAGCCGACGGCCGTCCCGCCGACCTCGGGGTACCGCGTCCGCAGCACCTCGTGCCGGGCGAACAGATCGCCCACGGCCAGGCTCAGTGCCACCGGGTCGAGGTCGCCGGTGAGGCGGATGGCGGCGGGGATGTTGTAGACGGTGGCCTCGGGGTCGAGGCGGTTGAGCAGCCACATGCGGTGCTGGGCCAGCGACAGCGGCACCCGGTCGGGACGCGGCCCTGCGACCGGCGGCAGCGCGGCCAGCGCGTCGGCGCGGTGCACGCGCAGCGCCAACTCGGCCACGGTCGGCGCCTCGAAGAGCAGACGGACGCCGACCGCGCGGTCGAGCGCGGTGCCGATGCGGGCGGCGGCGCGGGTGGCGAGCAGGGAGTTGCCGCCGAGGGCGAAGAAGTCGTCGTCGGCGCCGATGGTGTCGAGTTCGAGGATCTCGCCGTACACACCGGCGATCAACTGTTCAGTCGGGGTGGCGGGCGCACGGAAGGCGGCCATCTCGAAAACCGGTGCGGGCAGGGCATTCCGGTCGAGTTTGCCGTTGGCCGTCAGCGGGAGCGCGTCGAGCGCCACGAAGGCGTCGGGCACCAGGTAGGTGGGCAGCTTGTCGCGCAGCCCCGACTTCACCTGCGCCACATCTGTTCCCTCGCCGACCACGTAGGCGACCAGTCGGTCACCGAAGTGGGCGTCGGTGCGGGCGAGCACGGCGGCCTGGCTGACACCGGGCAGCGTCAGCAGCGCGGCCTCGATCTCCCCCGGCTCCACCCGGAAACCGCGGACCTTCACCTGGAAGTCGGTGCGGCCGAAGTAGATCAGCTCGCCGCCGACCGTCCTGGCCACCAGGTCACCGGTGCGGTACATGCGCGCGCCCGGCTCGAACGGGTCGGCGAGGAAACGCTCCGCCGTCAGCGCGGCCTTGCGCAGGTAGCCGCGCGCCAGTTGCACGCCAGCGAGATACAGCTCGCCCCTGACCCCGGGCGGCACCGGGAGCAGGCGCTCGTCGAGGACGTAGACGCGGCTGTTCCACTCCGGCGTCCCGATGGGCACGGTGAGCACATCGGCCGCGCTCACCCGGTGGTCGGTGATCGAGACGGCGGCCTCGGTCGGGCCGTAGAGGTTGTCGATCCTGGTGTCGGGCAGGGCATTCAGCAGTCGCTGGGCCAGTGCGGCGGGCAGCGTCTCACCGATGGCGAGGATGCGGGCCAGCGGGCGCGGGCTCGCCTCCCAATACCCGGCGAGCGCGTCCAGCAGCGACGGGACGGCGGTCAGCGTGGTGACACCGGTCTCGGCGATGAGCGCGTCGAGATATCCGGGGTCGCGGTGCCCGTCCGGCGCGGCCAGCACCAGCGTGCCGCCGCAGACCGCGGCCGACCAGAACTCCCACACCGACAGGTCGAAGGTGGCGGGCGTCTTGAGCAGGAACACATCGGAGGCGTCGGTGCCGAATTCGCCGCGCAGCCAGTGCAACTGGTTGATCACCGCGCCGTGCGGCACGGCGACACCCTTGGGCCGACCGGTCGAGCCGGAGGTGAACAGGACGTAGGCGGTGTTCTCCGGCCGCAGCGGCGCACGCCGGTCGGCATCGGTGACGGGCCCGGGGTCCTGGGAGGCGATGACCGGATGATCCACGTGCACCACCGGCGCGGCGTCGGTGCGGAAACCATTGGTGAGCACACAGATCGGTGCCGCGGTGCCGAGAATGTAGTCCGTGCGGTCGGCGGGCTGGTCGGGATCGATGGGCACATACGCGCCACCGGCCCGGACCACCGCGTACATGGCTACGACCAGTTCGATCGAGCGCGGCAGCGCCAGGGCCACCAGCGACTCGGGTCCGACGCCGAGGGAGATGAGGTGGCGGGCGAGCCGGTTGACCCGTGCGTCGAACTCGGCGTAGGTGAGTTCGATTCGGCCGTCCGGCAGATCGGCGACCAGCGCGGTGGCGGTGGGGTCGGCGTGCGACGGCAGGTCGGCCAGCGTCCCGCCGGGGACCGCGAGATCGGCTGCCCCGCTGACGATTTCACCGGCGATCTCGGCGGCCGTCCGCAATTCCACCGCACCGACGACCACCGAGGGTTCACGCACGACGGCCGCGAGCAGCAGCGTGAGCCGCTCGGCGAAGGCCGTGACGGTCGCGGCGTCGAACAGTTCGGTGGCGTAGGTGAAGAAGCCCTCGATCCCGGTCGGGGTGCCGTCGGCGGTGTAGCCGTCACCGACGATCAGGTGCAGGTCGAACTGTGAGACCGCCAGCTCCGCCGCGACCGGCGCGATCCGCAGCCCGGGCAGTTCCAGCGCGGCCCGGTCGACGTTCTGGAACGACAGACCCACCTGGAACAGCGGGTGCCGCGCCGTCGAGCGCGGCGGGTCGAGCACCTCGACCAGCCGCTCGAACGGCACATCGGCCGCGGCGAACGCGGCCAGATCGCGGGCGCGCTGGGCGTTGAGGAGGTCGGTGAAGGTGGCGGCACCGTCGTAGCTCGTGCGCAGGACGACCGTGTTGACGAACATGCCGATCAGGTCGTCGAGTTCCCGCTCGCCACGTCCGGCCACCGGGGTGCCCACGGCGACCTCGGTGGTACCGGCGAGGCGGGCCAGCAGCACGGCGAAGGCGGTGTGCAGCACCATGAACACGGTGGCGCCGCTGTCGCGGGCGATCCGGGCGAGCCCGGCGTGGGTGTCGGCGTCGACGCGCACCGGCACCCGCGCGCCCGCCAGCGAGGCGACGGCGGGGCGGGGCCGGTCGGCCGGGAGTTCGAGCAGGTCGGGCAGCCCGGACAGTTCCGCGCGCCAGAACGAGATCTGCTGGGCGGCCACGGAATCGGTGTCGTCCTCGGTGCCGAGGCGGTCGAGCTGCCACAGCGCGTAGTCGGCGTATTGCACCGGTAGCTCGGCCCACTCGGGGGCGCGCCCGGCGGCGCGGGCGAGGTAGGCGGTGGTCACATCGCGCACCAGCGGCGGCATGGAGGACGCGTCGGCGGCGATGTGATGCACGACCACGGCCAGCACGTACTCGGTGGCCGCGTCGGGCTCGGGCTCGGTGATGTCGAGCAGCCGCACCCGCAGCGGGACCTCGGTGGTGACATCGAAGGCGGTGGCCGCGAGCGCGCCCACCTGTTCGATCAACTCTGCGACATCGCCGCGGCGCGGGGTGACGTCGAGGTCGACGGCCTCGACGGGCAGCACCCGCTGGATCGGACCGTGCTCGGTCTCGGGGTAGACGGTGCGCAGCACCTCGTGCCGGGCCAGCACGTCGCGCAGGGCGGCACCGAGAGCGTCCACATCGAGACGGCCGGTCAGGCGCAGCGCGAAGGGCAGGTTGTAGGCGGCGGCCCCGTCACCGCCCATGCCCTGGTCGAAGCGGTTGAGGAACCACATGCGCCGCTGGGCGGGCGAGAGCGGCAGCTCGGCGGGCCGGTCCAGGGTGCCCAGCCCGCTGGCGACGGCGGGCTCGGCATCGACGTCGAGGACGGCGGCCAGCGCGGCCACGGTCGGGTTCTCGAACAGGGTACGCACCGCGACGCGCGCGCCGGTGGCGGCGCCGAGCCGGGCGATGAGTTTGGTGGCGATCAGCGAGTTGCCGCCGAGGGCGAAGAAGTCGTCGTCGACGCCGATGTCGGTGCGGCCCAGGACCGCGCCGAACTGTTCGGCGACCAGCCGCTCCGCCGCCGTCGATGGCGCCCGGAAGACCCGAGTGCGGAAGTGCGGCGCGGGCAACGCTTTCCGGTCGAGCTTGCCGCTGGCATTGAGCGGCAGCGCGTCGAGCACGGTGACCGAGGCCGGAACCATATAGGCGGGCAGGGTTTTCGCGACCACCGCCTGCAACCGGTCGGCGTCGGCGGCGTGGCCGGGGGTGGGCACCACATAGGCGACGAGCTGGTCACCCAGTTCGGTCGCGGCGACCACGGCCACCGCCTGGTTGACGGATTCGTGGGCCAGCAGCGCGGTTTCGATCTCCCCGAGCTCGATGCGCTGGCCACGGAACTTCACCTGGAAGTCGATGCGACCCAGGTAGTCGAGGCGGTGCGGCGCGGTGGCCGTCGGCTCGCGCCAGACCACCAGATCGCCGGTGCGGTAGAGGCGCTCGCCGGTGCCGAACGGGTCGGCGACGAACCGGTCGGCGGTGAGTCCCGGCCGCGCGACGTACCCGCGCGCGAGCTGATCGCCCGCCAGATAGAGCTCTCCCGCGATCCCCGGCGGCACCGGGCGCAGGCGCGAGTCGAGCACGTAGACGCGAGTGTTCCACTGCGGCAGGCCGATCGGCACCGAGCGCTGACCCGCGCGGGCGGGCCAGTAGGTCACCGAGACGGCGGCCTCGGTGGGGCCGTAGAGATTGTGCAGCCGCGCCGAGCTGACCTCGGCCATGGCGTCGACGGTCTCCGGCGGCAGCGCCTCACCGATCACGAACACCTCGCGCAGCGAACCGAGGCTGCCCGGGGTCGCCTCCGCGGCGAACACCGTAAGCATCGAGGGCACGAAGTCGGTGACGGTCACGTGGTGGCGCCCGATCAGGTCGATCAGGTAGGCCGGGTCGCGATGCCCGTCCGGGGTGGCCAGCACCAGCGTGGCGCCCACGCGTAGCGGCATGAAGTAGCCCCACAGCGACACGTCGAAGGTGGTGGCGGTCTTCTGCAGGTACACGTCACCCAGGACCAGCGGGTATTTCGCCAGCATCCACACCAGCTGGTTGTGGATGGCGGCATGGGTGACGGCCACGCCCTTGGGCTTGCCGGTCGAGCCGGAGGTGAAGATGACGTAGGCCGGGTGCTCGGGGCGCAGCGGGGCGCGCAGTTCCTCCGGGCGCACGGCGTCGACCGGCACCGCGCGGGTGTCGAGTTCGTCGAGCAGCAGCAGGTCGATGTCGGCGGGCACCGCGATGGCGTCGGCGCGGGTGCTCAGCACCGCGGCGGGGCGGGCGGTGTCGAGGATGTAGGCGAGCCGGTCGGCCGGGTGGTCGGGGTCCAGCGGCACGTAGGCGCCACCGGCGGTGAGCACCGCGTACATGCCGATGACCAGCTCCGGCGAGCGCCGGATGGCCAGGCCCACCAGCGCTTCCGGGCCGACGCCCGCGCCGATCAGCACGCGGGCCAGGGTGTTGACCCGCTCGTCGAACTGCCGGTAGGACAGCTCGACGCCCTCGTAGACCAGGGCGGTCGCCTCCGGATACGCCTTCACCGCGCGGCGGTAGGCGTCGAGCATCAGCTCCGGCGCCACCGGGTGGGCGGTGCCGTTCCAGGCCGTCAGCGTGAGTTCGCGCTCGCGCTCGGTGATCAGGCCGATCTCGGCGATGGCGGTGTCGGGGGCCGCGGCGACCGCGCCGAGCAGGTGGGTGAAGCGGGCCGCGGTCGTCGCGATGGTGTCGGCGTCGAACAGGTCGGTCGCGTAGGTGAACGACGCGCCCATCGGTTCGGCCGGGTCGGTGCCGGGCACGACCGTCAGTTGCAGGTCGAAACGCGCGACGGTGCCGCCGAATTCGACCGGGGTGGCGTCCAGGCCGGGCAGGCGCAGGTTCGGCAGGTCGAGGTTCTGGAAGAACAGCGCCACCTGGAACAGCGGGTGGTGGGCCTGCGAGCGGACGGGGTCGAGCAGTTCGACCAACCGCTCGAAGGGCAGGTCGGCGTGGGCGAAGGCGGCCAGGTCGGTCTGCTTGGTGGCGCGCAGCAGTTCGGCGAAGCTCGCGCGCTGATCGATCCGCGAGCGCAACACCAGGGTGTTGACGAACATGCCGATCAGATCGTCGAGTTCACGGGCGCCGCGCCCGGCGACCGGGGTGCCGATGGCGAGGTCGTCGGCGTGCGCGACCCGACTGAGCAGCACGGCGAAGGCCGCGTGCACGACCATGAACTCCGAGGCGCCGCTGCGCTGGGCCAGGGCGGCGAGGGCGGTGTGTACCTCGGCGGGGATCTGGAAGGCGTATTCGGCGCCGCGGCCGGTGAACACCGGCGGCCGTGGACGGTCGGTGGGCAGGTCGAGGCGGTCCGGCAGTCCGGCCAGCGCGGTGCGCCAGTAGGCGATCTGGGCGGCGGCCAGCGAGTCGGGGTCGTCCTCGGCGCCGAGCAGTTCCCGGTGCCAGAGCGTGTAGTCGGCGTACTGCACCGGCAGCGGCTGTTCCCTGGGCCGCGAGCGGTTGCGACGCGCGAGGTAGGCGCCGAGCAGATCACGCAGCAGCGGCGCGATGGAGGCGCCGTCGGCGGTGATGTGGTGCAGGGCGACGGCGAGCACGTGGTCGTGCGGGCCGAGCTGGGCCAGCGCCACCCGCAGCGGTACCCCGGCCGCCACATCGAAGCCGGTGGCCGCGAATTCGCTGAGCCAGAGCGGCAATTCGTCCTCGGTCAGCGAGTCGACCAGCACATCGGGCACGGCCTCCTCGATCGGCAGGATCACCTGGTGACCCACGCCGTCGACCGCCGGATACCAGGTGCGCAGCGATTCGTGACGGCGCACCAGATCCGACAGGGCCGCGTGCAGGGCGCGCGCGTCGAAGGGTCCGGCCAGGCGCAGCGCGAACGGGATCGTCTCCGCGGTGGAGGCGGGATCGAACTGGTTGAGGAACCACATCCGCCGCTGGGCGGGCGAGAGCGGGATCAGGTCCGGCCGTTCGCGACGGGTCGGGGCCTCGTGTCCCCCGGCCCCCTTGAGTGGTTCCAGCAGCACGGCGAGCCCGGCGACGGTGGGACTCTCGAAGACATGACCGGCGGGCACCCGCCCGGACAGCTTGGCGCCGAGCCGGGCGGCGGCCTGGGTGGCCAGCAGCGAGTTGCCGCCGAGGGCGAAGAAGTCGTCATCGGCGCCGATCGGGCGTTGCGGGGTCAGCAGTTCGGTGAAGACCTGGGCGACCAGTTCCTCCATCGCCCCCGAGGGCGCCCGGAATTCCGTGGCGCGCAGCGACGGTGCGGGCAGCGCGGCCCGGTCGAGCTTGCCGACAGGGGTCAGCGGGATGACGTCGAGTTCGGTCAGCGCGGTCGGGACCATGTGCGCGGGCAGCCCGGCCCTGGCGTGCGCGAGCAGTTCGTCGTGGTCGACGCGCGCGCCCGGGGTGGCGTGCACGTAGGCGGCGAGAATGGTGGTGCCGTTGTCGAGTTCGTGCCCGACGGTGACCGCGAAGTCGACGCTGTCGTGCGCGGTGAGCACCGTGTCGATCTCGCCGAGCTCGATCCGGAAGCCGCGCACCTTCACCTGGAAGTCGTTGCGGCCCACGAACTCCACGGCGCCATCGGGGCGGCGGCGCACCAGGTCACCGGTGCGGTACATGCGGCCACCGGCCGCGTCGAAGGGGTCGGTGACGAAGCGGGCGGCGGTCAGCGCGGGCTGGTGGTAGTAGCCGCGGGCCAGACCGTTGCCCGCGATGTAGAGCTCGCCGACCATGCCGTCAGGCACCCGGACCAGCCGCTCGTCGAGCACGTATTCGGTGACCCCGCGCAGGGGCGGGCCGAAGTTCATGGTGTCGCCGACCATCAGCGGCGCGCTGATATTGGTGACGATGGTGGTCTCGGTCGGGCCGTAGCAGTCGTGGAAGCGCCGGGTGCCGGTGGCCCAGCGCCGGATCAGATCCGGCGGACACGCCTCACCACCGGTGGTGACCACCGCCAGATCGTCCAGGCCGGTCGGGTCGAGCCCGGCCAGCGCGGCGGTGGTGATGAACATGTGCGTCACCGCGTCGCGGCGCAGCACCTCGGCCAGTTCGGGGCCGCCGAGGATACCGGCGGGCACGATCACCATGGTGGCCGCGGCGCTCACGGCCATCAGCAGTTCGAGCACCGCGCCGTCGAAGGAGGGCGAGGCGAAATGCAGGGTGCGCGAGGTGGGTTCGACGCCGTAGTGCGCGCGCTGCTCGGCGCAGTAGCCCGCCAGACCGGCGTGGGTCACCGCGACGCCCTTGGGCAGACCGGTGGAGCCGGAGGTGTACACCACGTAGGCGGGGTGGGTCAGGCGCAACGGACGCACCCGGTCGGCGAAGGTCACCGGATCGCCCGGCTGCTCCTCGACCGCGGCGCGCACGGCCTGGTCGTCCAGGCACAGCCAGTCCAGACCGCCGGGCAGCCGGTCGAGATCGGCACCGGTCGACAGTCCGGCCACCGCCCCGGAGTCGGCCAGCATGTGCTCGACGCGGGCGCGCGGATAGTTGGGGTCGACCGGCAGGAAGGCCGCACCGGCCTTGGTGATCGCCCACATGGCCAGCACCGAGGCGGGCGAACGCGGCAGCCCGACGGCGACCACGTCCTCGGGACCGATGCCGCGCGCGATCAGCAGCCGGGCCAGCCGGTTGGCGCGTTCGTCGAGTTCGGCGTAGGTCCAGCGCACCGGTGCGGAGACGCCGTCGTCCCAGCTCAGCGCGAGACCGCCCGGATTGGATTCCACCGCGACGGACAGCAGTTGCGGCAGCGACTTTCCGCGCTGCCGGGCACGGGCACCGGAGGCCCGAGACGCCCGGGTCACGCCAGTTCCCTCCGTTCGAGCGTGAGGACTAGCCGCTGCCCGGTCATGCGCTTTCCACCTATCCATCCATGCCGATCACCGCGCGCCGCTGCTGCGGCACTCCGGCGTCGCCGATCATCTCACCCAGCGCGACAATCGTCGCGCCCGCGCCGTCACCCGGCGCCGCCACCGCCACCGCCGCCTCGGTGAACACGTGGCTCACCTCGTCGTCCCCGTCGTCGGCGGACAACACCACCGTCGCTCCCGCGATTCCCGCCGCCACGATCTCCAACACGGCGGCCACCGAATCCGGCCGCCCCGCGGCACGGGTCCGCGACTCGAAATTCAGACCGGTCCGCTGGGCCACCCGTTCGGCGGCCCCGGCCAGCTCGTCGTAGCTGAGCGTGCGGCCGCCCCCGACGAAGGCCACATCGTCCCCGCGCAGGGCACGGGTGCGATGCGCGTAGCCGATCGGCCGCGGCGACTCGGCGGCCAACTCGGCCTCGAGCGCCGGATCGGCCAGGTCGTACCAGTCCAGGCCGTCGGGAACATCGTAGATGTCCAGTGTCAGACCGAGTTTCACCTCGAGTCCATGCGGCAGCTGGGCGTCGAGCCGGGCCAGCGGGACCACCGCCGCACCGGCCTTGAGCACCGCCCACGTCGCGATCGCCGCCTGCACTCCCCGGTCCAGCCGCACCGCGACACCTGTTCCCGGACCGGCGCCGCGCGCGATGAGCGAGCGGGCCAACTGCGAAGAGCGGGCGTCGAATTCGTGGTAGGCCAGCTCGGTGGTGCCCAGGTCGAGCGCGGGCGCCTCCGGGTCCTCCTCGACGGCCGAGGCCAGTTCCTGGGCCAGCGCGGCGCCGTTGGCCGAGGGCACCGGGGCGTAGGCCGCGGCGGTGAGTTCGCGTTCGCGCTGCTGGGCGTCGCGCAGATCGATGTCACCGATGCGCACCCGGGGGTCGGCGGCCACCGCGTTGACGATCTCGGTGAGGCCGTGGGCGAACATCGTCACGGTGTGCTCGTCGAAAAGGTCGGTGGCATAGGTGAACACGATGTTCACCTCGTCGGGTTCGCCCTGCTGGGTGAGGCGCGGCTCCACGTTCACCTGGAGGTCGAACTTGGCCGGGCGCGCGGCCAGGTCCATGGCCTCGATGGTGAGTCCGGGCAGGCGCAGCACCGGGGCCTCGTTGTTGTGGAACGAGAGCACCACCTGGAACAGCGGATTGTGCGAGACGGTGCCGGTGGGCGCCACCTCCTCCACGATCCGCTCGAAGGGCAGGTCGGCGTGGGCGAAGGCGGCCAGGTCGACTTCGCGTGCGGCCGTGACCAGTTCGTCGAACCCACGCTGTGGCGACACCTCGGTGCGCAGGGCCAGGGTGTTGACGAACATGCCGACCAGATCGTCGAGTTCCGGTTCGCCGCGACCCGCGATGGGCGTACCGATGGTCACGTCACCGCTGCCGGACAACCGCGCCAGCAGCACGGCCAGCGCCGCGTGCACCACCATGAACAGCGAGGCATTGTGCGCGCGAGCGATATCGGTGAGCCGCGCGTGTACGTCGGCGGGCAGCGTGGTGGTCACGTCGGCGCCGCGCAGCGAGGCGTGCGGGGGCCGGGGATGGTCGTGGGGCAGTTCCACGGTGCCGGACTGTCCGGCCAGGGTGCGCCGCCAGAAGTCCAGTTGCCGTGCGGCGGTGGACTCCTCGTCGGACTCCTCGCCGAGCACCGCGCGCTGCCACAGCGCGTAGTCGGCGTACTGCACCGGCAGCGGCGCCCAGCTGGGCGAGCGGCCCTCGACCCTGGCCCGGTAGGCGATCACCAGATCGCGGGCCAGCGGCGCCAGCGAGGCACCGTCGGCGATGATGTGCTGCACCACCACGGCCAGCACGTGCTCTTCCTCGGCCAGCGGATCGTCGTCGGGGGCGGTGAACAGCCCGGCGCGCAACGGAACTCGCTCGGCGACGTCGAAACCGCCCGCGAGCAGCCGCATCACGCGCTCACGCGGGTCGTCGCACTCCTCCACCGGCAGCCCGTTGGGCAGCACCGCGCTCACCGGCAGGATCTCCTGGTACGGCACCGCGTCGGGGCCGTCGGCCGGGAAGCGGGTGCGCAGCGCCTCGTGGCGTTCGAGCAGGTCGGCCACGGCGTAGCGCAGGGCCGAGGTGTCCAGCGCGCCACGCAGCCGCAGCACCAGCGGGATGTTGTAGGCCGGGGAATCGGGGTCGATCCGGTTGAGCAGCCACATCCGCTGCTGGGCGGGCGAGAGCGGGACGCGGCCGCGCTCCTGGGCCGGGAGCAGCGGCGGGCGAGGGGCGGCGAGCGCGCCGGGACGCACCCGGCTCGCCAGGGTGGCCACGGTGGGCGACTCGAACAGGTCGCGGACCACCAGGTCGGCGCCGAGGGCCTGATCGATGCGGGCGATGGCCCTGGTCGCCAGCAGCGAGTTGCCGCCGCGGTCGAAGAAGTTGTCGTCCAGGCCGATCTCGGGCACGCCGAGCAGCGCCGCGAAGACCTCGGCGATGCTCAGCTCGATCGGCGTGGTCGGCGCCCGGAAGGCGGTGGCGGCGGTGAACTCCGGCGCGGGCAGCGCGGCCTTGTCGAGCTTGCCGTTGGCGGTCATCGGCAGTCCGGCGACCACCACCACGGCATCGGGAACCATGTAGCCGGTCAGGAAATCGGCGACCACGCCACGCACCGCGATGGGGTCGAGGACGGCACCGGCCGCCGGGACGACATAGCCGATCAGCCGGTCACCGGCGTGTTCGTCGGCGCGCACCACCACGGCGGCCTGACCGACCCCGGGCACGCCGAGCAGCGCGGCCTCGATCTCGCCGGGCTCGATCCGGAAACCGCGCAGCTGCACCTGCTGGTCGCCGCGACCGCCGTACTCGAGGGTCGGGGTGCCGCGGAAACCGATCCAGCGGCCGAGGTCGCCGGAGCGGTAGCGGCGGGCGCCGGGCGGGCCGAACGGGTCGGCCACGAAGCGGGTGGCGGTGAGCCCCGGCTTGCCGAGGTATCCGCGCGAGACCTGGTTGCCCGCGATGTAGAGCTCTCCGGCCACACCGAAGGGCACCGGCCGCAGCCGGTCGTCGAGCACGGCCACCGACAGGCCGGGCAGCGACCGGCCGATCAGGCTGCCGGGCAGGTCCACCGGCGTGCCGTCGGCGTCGGCGGGACGCGGGGTGATGGCCATGTGCGAGACGTGCACCGTGGTCTCGGTGATGCCGTACATGTTCACCAATTGCGGTGCGTCCGGGCCGAATCCGTAGCGGTCGTACCAGCGGTTGAGCTTGCGCGGGTCCAGCGCCTCACCGCCGAAGACCACATAGCGCAGTGCCAGCGGCGCGGCACCGGCTGCCTGGGCGGCGCGGTCGGCCTCGTCGAGTTGGGCGAAGGCGGTGGGGGTCTGACTCAGCACCGTCACCCGTTCGCGGGCGAGCAGGTCACGGAACTCGATGGGCGAGCGCGAGGTGAGATGGTCGACCACCACCACCGACGAGCCACCGGCCAGCGCGCACCACAGTTCCCAGACGGAGAAGTCGAAGGCGACCGAGTGGAACACCGTCCACACATCGGATTCGTCGAAGGTGAACAGCACCTGGGTATTGGCGAAGAGCTCCAGCACATTCCGGTGACTCACCGCCACGCCCTTGGGCAGACCGGTGGAGCCGGAGGTGTAGATGATGTAGGCGAGGTGGTCGGGCCGCAGCGGCGCGCGCCGCTCCTGCGGACGCACCGGCGCGGTGGCGTGGGCCGACCACTCGTCGAGCAGCACCACCGGCAGTCCGGCGGCGGGCACGCGCTCGCGTTCGCTCGAGGTCGTCAGCAGCACAGTCGGTTTCGCGTCGGCGAGGATGTACTCCAACCGCTGGGTCGGGTAGCTCGCGTCGATCGGCAGATAGCCCGCACCGGCGAGCAGGACCGACAGCAGCGCCACCGGGAGGTCCTCGGTGCGCGGAACCGCCACGGCCACCAGGGTTTCCGGCCCGGCGCCGTGCGCGATGAGGGCGCGCGCGAGGGCCGAGGCACGGCCGAGCAGCTCGGCGAAACTCAGCGAGTGGTCCCCCGCGCGCACCGCGATCGCGTCGGGCCGCTGCTGGGCCTGGGCGGTGATCAGGTCGGCCAGGGTGACCTCGGGGACCGCGATGCCCGGCGAATCCCCTTCGCGCAGCACCAGTTCGCGCTCACCGGGGGCGAACACGTCGATGTCACCGACGGGCACGGCCGGGTCGGCGACCACGGCGGCGAGCACGCGCGACCAGCGGTCGGCGAAGTCGGCCACGGTGGCGCGGTCGAACAGGTCGGTGGCGTAGACGAACGAGACGGCCATGCCCTGTGGGGCGCCGTCGGCGCCGATGTGCTCGGCCAGCTCGAGTTGCAGGTCGAATTTGGCCAGCGGCACCGTGAAGTCCGCGCCGGAGACGGCCAGACCCGGCAGCGCCAGCTCGGTGCGGGCCAGGTTCTGGAAGGTGAGCATCACCTGGAACAGCGGGTGTCGCGCGGTCGAGCGCACCGGCTCTAGCAGTTCGACCAGGCGCTCGAAGGGCACGTCGGCGTGGCCGAAGGCGGCCAGGTCACCGGCCCTGACGTCGGTGAGCAGGTCGGTGAAGCGGGTGCCGGGGTGCACCTCGGTGCGCAGCACCAGGGTGTTGACGAACATGCCGATCAGCTCGTCGAGTGCCTGCTCACCGCGCCCGGCCACGGGCGTACCGATGGCGATGTCGCGGGTGCCGGACAGGCGGGCCAGCAGCAGCGCCAGCGCGGTGTGCACCACCATGAACAGAGTGGCGTTGTGCTCGCGGGCCAGCGCCGCGAGTCCGGCGTGGACCGAGGCGGGCACCTGGATGTTCATCGTCGCGCCACGGCGGCTGGCCACGGCGGGGCGCGGCCGGTCGGCGGGCAGGTCGAGCTGTTCGGGCAGACCGGCCAGCGTCGAGCGCCAGAAGGCCACCTGGGCGGCCAGCAGCGCCTGCGGGTCGTTCTCGACGCCGAGCAGTTCGCGCTGCCACAGCGTGTAGTCGGCGTACTGCACGGGCAGCGGCGGCCACTGCGGCGCGCCCCCGCCCCGGCGCTCGGCGTAGGCGGTGAGCAGATCGCGGGTCAGCGGCGCGAAGGAGAACCCGTCGGCGGCGATGTGGTGCACCACGCACACCACCACGTGCTCGGTCGACGCCGTGTGCTCGCTCTCGGCGAGCTGCTCCTGACCCGCCGCACGCGGCGCGGACACCACCAGCACCCGGACCCGCACCGGCGGCCGGGCGGTGACATCGAACCCGGTGAGCGCGGCCTCGGCGATGGCCTCGGTGACCTCGCTCTCCGCGACCTCCACCACCTCGAACTCCGGCGCGGCGGCCGGATCGCCCGGCGCGAGCACCACCTGGTGACCCTCGCCGTCGAGCACGGTGTCGGTGGGGACGCCGTCGTAGACCGGGTAGACGGTGCGCAGCACCTCGTGCCGGGTCACCAGATCGGCGACGGCGGCCTGGAGCGCGGGCAGGTCGATGCGTCCGGACAGCCGCACGGCGACCGGGATGTTGTCCACCGCCGAGGCGGGGTCGAAGCGGTTGAGGAACCACATCCGCTGCTGTGCGTAGGACAACGGGATCACCGAGGGACGCGGGCGCGCGGTGAGCGCCAGCGCGCGGGCCGAAACCCGCTGCTGCTCGGCCTTGTTCGCCAACCCCGCGACGGTCGGCGCCTCGAACACCGCCTGCACCGGCACCCGCACATCGAGCGCGGCGCCGATACGGGCCACCGCTTGGGCGGCCAGCAGCGAGTCGCCGCCGAGTTCGAAGAAGTCGTCGTCGGCGCCGACCCGGCCCGCGCCGTCGCGCAGCAACAGCGCGGCGAACACATCGGCGACCACCTGTTCGGCGGGCGTGGCGGGCGCGCGGAAACCACGCACGGTGAACACCGGTGTCGGCAGCGCGGCGCGATCGAGCTTGCCGACCGAGGTCAGCGGCAGCGCGTCGAGCACCATGATGACGGCCGGAACCATGTACGCGGGCAGCGATTCGGCGAGGAATTCAGCCAGCTCACCGGTGTCGACCGTGCGGCCGACGCGCGGCAGCACATACGACACCAGACCGGTCGCCCCCGAGGGCATGGCCTTGCCGAGGGTCACCGCGTAATCGAGGTCGGGGTGGGCGGTGAGCGCGTTGTCGATCTCGCCCAGCTCGATCCGGAACCCGCGCACCTTCACCTGGAAGTCGGTGCGGCCCAGGTATTCCAGGCTGCCCTCGGGTTCGAGCCTGCGCACCAGATCGCCGGTGCGATACAGCCTGCCCGCCCCGAACGGCGAGGCCACGAAGCGGTCGGCGGTGAGCCCCGGCCTGCCCAGATAGCCCTGCGCGAGCGCGGGCCCGGACAGATACAGCTCGCCGACCACGCCCGCGGGCACCGGCCGCAGCCGCGCGTCGAGCACATAGAGCCCCATGCCAGGCACGGCGCCGCCGATGGTGATCGGCGCGTTCGACCGCAGCGGGCGGGTGCTGGTGGCCAGGATGGTGGCCTCGGTGGGCCCGTAGCCGTTGTAGAAGGCGCGCGTGTCGGTGGCCCAGCGGCCGACCAGCTCGGGACCGAACCGGTCACCGGCCACGACCACCGCGCGCAGATCCGGCAGCCCGGCCGGATCCACCGATTCCAGCGCGCCCGGAGTGATCAACAGATGGGTGATCTGTTCGCGGCGCAGCAGATCCGACAGCTCGAAGCCGCCGAAGATGCGCGGCGGCGAGATCACCAGGGTGGCGCCGGTCGCGAAGGCCAGCAACAGCTCCAGCACCGACACGTCGAAGTTCGGCGAGCACACATGCAGCACACGCGAATCCGGCTCGACCCCGTAGTGCTCACGCTCGGCGGCGACCAGCGCGGCGAGGCCGGTGTGGGTCACCACCACGCCCTTGGGCTTGCCGGTGGAGCCGGAGGTGTAGATGACGTAGGCCGGGTGCCGCTCGTCGATCGGCCGCAGCCGGTCGGCGTAGCTCACCGCGTGCGCGGGCCGCGCGGCGATGCGCTCGGCGACCACCGGGTCGTCGAGTTCGATCCAATACAGGCTGGTGCCCAGCAGCGCGCGATGCGCGGCGGTGGTCAGGCCCAGGACGGCGCCGGAGTCCGCGACGATGTGCGCGATCCGCTCGCTGGGATAGGCCGGATCGACGGGCACGTAGGCGGCGCCGGTCTTGGCCACGGCCCAGACCGCCAGCACCGATTCGATCGAGCGGGCGATGGCCACGGCGACCACGTCACCCGCGCCGACGCCACGGTCGATCAGCTCACGGGCCAGCCGTGAGGATTGCTCGTCGAGCTCGCGATAAGTGAGTTCCCGTTCACCACCGGGCATCCCGGTGGGGTTGTAGCGAACAGCTATCGACCCGGCCGCGGATTCCACGGCGGCCGTGAGCAACTGGCCGAACAATGTACCGGTAGGGCGACGCCTACCGGTGCGGCCAGAGCGGCGGGAGTTTTCCACAGACCAATACACCTCTCGCGTCCGGCGGGCCGATTCGGACACAGCATAGCCACACCTACCTTGCTACCGCCGACCGTCGCCGAGGTGTGCGCCACGACACACCAACTCTCTCGAAACGAAATCGTAATCCCCCGGCGACCCGTTACGGGCCGCTATCCGACTACCGCTCGAAAAGGGCGAGGACCTGGGCCGTTACCGGACCCACCGTGGCCGAGGACACGGGCGAGAGCAGTTCGTTATGGCTCGCGTCCACCGGATGATCGGTGATGACCCCCGAGATATGGGCACGCCAGCGCGATGCGCCACCGCGTATCGAGGCCGGATTCCGCAGTGCGGTGAAGTAGGTGAGATCACCGTCGTATCGGGTCGGCGACAGTTCTGTCACCGCGGTCACGGTGTGCAACGCGCCCCGATACATACCGAGGAACTGCTCCCGCGAGATCGGGATGTCCCCGGCCAGCACCGCGTGCAGCGCGGCCACGGCCTCGTCGCTCAGCTCGGTGAGCCGGTCGGCGGCGGGCAGTTGGTGATCCGGGATTCCCAGTTCGATCAGGGCGTGGCGCAGCTCGTCCCGGAAGTCGGCCAGCTCGGCGCCGGGGACGCTGTCGAGCATGGTCAGCGAGGCCACCGTCTCCCCCTCGGCCTGCAGCCGGGTGGCGACGGCCTGGGCCAGCACGCCACCCAGCGACCAGCCGAGCAGGTGATAGGGCCCGTGCGGGCGCACGGCGCGGATCTCGGCCAGGTACCGGTCGACCAGTTCGGTCGCCGAGGCGGGCCGGAAGTCCGGGTCGCTCAGCGCCGGGGACTGGATGCCGATGATCGGCTGGTCCGCGGGCAGGTGCGGCTCGAGACTGGCGTAGGCCCACGCCAGGCCCGAGACCGGGTGCAGGCACAGCAGCGGCGCACGGCCGCCACCCGCGCGGATGGGCAGCGCCACGGCCAGCGCGGCGGCCAGGTCGCCCGCGCCCGCGTGCTCGTCACCGACGCGGGCGGCCAGCCCGGCCACGGTCGGGTCGACGAAGAACGCGGCCACGGTGAGTCGCGCACCGGTGCGCTCGCGCAGCAGCTGCACCACCCGGGTGGCCAGCAGCGAGTTGCCGCCGAGGGCGAAGAAGTCGTCGTCGAGGCCGGGATGTTCGGCACCGAGCACCTCGGTGAACACCGTGGCCACCGCGATCTCCTCGGCGGACTCCGGCGCCCGGTAGGTGCGCGGTTCCAGCGCCGGTGCGGGCAGGGCGGCACGGTCGAGTTTGCCGTTCGCGTTGAGCGGCAGCTGCTCGAGCACGACGACGGCGGCGGGCACCATGTACGACGGAAGTACCTGCGACACCGCGGCTTTCACGCTCGCCGGGGCGAGGTCGGCGCCGGGGGCGGGTACGACGTAGGCGACCAGCCGGTCACCGAGCCGCGGATCGGTCCGCGCCACGACGGCGGCCCGCGCGACATACGGCGCGGCCAGCAGAGCGGCTTCGATCTCGCCGAGCTCGATGCGGAACCCGCGGATCTTCACCTGGAAGTCGGTCCGGCCACGGTATTCGAGTTCGCCGTCGGCGGTCCAGGCCACCAGATCACCGGTGCGGTACATACGCGCGGGGCGACCTCCAGCAGCGGCCGACCGGTCGCTCTGCCGTACCGGGCGTTCGCCGGGCCGGGCAGGGTCGTCGGTCTGGTGCACCGGGCGTTCAGTCTGCTGAGCTGGACGGTCGGTCGCACCGCTGGTGGCGGAGGCGAACGGGTCGGCGACGAACCGGTCGGCGGTGAGATCGGGACGCGCGAAGTAGCCGCGGGCCAGCTGCTCACCGGCCAGGTACAGCTCACCGGAGACACCGACCGGCACCGGGCGCAACCGGGCGTCGAGAACGTAGACGCGGCTGTTCCATTCGGGGGCACCGATCGGGACGGTGACGCGGTCCGCCACGGTGACGCGGTGATCGGTGATGGAGACCGCCGCTTCGGTGGGGCCGTAGAGATTGTGCAGCGCGGCGGTGTTGCCGTCGAGGAAGCGCTGGGCGGTCGCGGCGGGCAGCGCCTCACCGATGGCGAGCACGCGACGCAGCGAATTCGGCAGGGCGCCACCGGCTTCGGTGAGCAGCGCGTCGAGCATGGACGGCACGACATGCAGCGTGGTGACCGCGTGCCGGGCCAGCGTCCGCACCAGATACGCAGGGTCGCGATGCCCGTCGGGCGCCGCGACGACGAGGCGTCCACCGCACACCGCCGCCGACCAGAACTCCCACACCGAGAGGTCGAAGGTCGCGGCGGTCTTCAGCAGCACCGAGTCGTCGCGGCCGAGACCGAAACGGTCGGTCTTCCACCGTAATTGGTTGACGATCGCGCCGTGCGAGACGGCGACACCCTTGGGCTTGCCGGTCGAGCCGGACGTGAAGATCACGTACGCCGTGTTCTCCGGACGCAGCACACCCCGCCGCTCGTGCGCGGCGATCGGCGTGCCCGCGATCCCGGCCAACTCGACCGCATCGATGGCGACCACCGGCGGGGCACCCGCCGCAGTCTCGCGAGCGTCGGTGGCCACGGCGGGGGAATCCACAGCCGTGTCGGCCTGACGTGTCGTGGCCTCCCGAGCGGTGGCGGCCGGGTCCGCCGCTGGCGCACCGAATCCGTCGCGTGTGGTCGTCAGGACGCGGACCGGCGCGGCGGTGTCGAGGATGTGGGCGACGCGGTCGGCGGGCTGATCCGGGTCGATCGGCACATAGGCCGCGCCCGCCTGGGTCACCGCGTACATGGCGACGACCAGATCGGTGGATCGCCGGATGGCCAGGGCGACACGGTCTTCCACGCCGACACCCTCGGCGATCAGGTGTCGGGCCAGCCGGTTCACCCGGTCGGCGAAGTCGCCGTAGGTGAGTTCGGTGCCGTCGGGATCGACCAGCGCCACCTCCGACGGATGGGCGGCGGCGGTCTCGGCGAACAGCGCGGCCAGGGTGGTCGGGGCGACCGGATGGCCGGTGTCGTTCCAGCCGTGCAGGATTCGCGCGCGCTCGGTGTCGGAGAGCAGGTCGAGTTCGTCGACCGGGCGCTCGGGAGCGGCGGCGACGGCGGCCAGCACTCGCGCGAAGCGGTCGGCGTAGGACCGGGCGGTGGACTCGTCGAAAAGGTCGGTGGCGTAGGTGAAGACGCCGCTGATGCCCTGGGCGACGCCGTCGCCGTCGTAGTGGTCGGCGACGATGGCGTGCAGGTCGAACTGCGAGACCGCGAGGTCCACGTCGACGGCCTCGACCGCCGCCTGGCCCAGTTCGAGGCCGGTGCGGGTGAGGTTCTGGAAGGACATGCCCACCTGGAACAGCGGGTGCCTGGCCGTGGAGCGGGCTGGGTTGATCGCCTCGACCAGCCGCTCGAAAGGCAGGTCGGCGTGGGCGAAGACCTGTAGGTCGATATCGCGCTGGCGGGCCAGCAGGTCGGCGAACGGCTCGCCGGGGGTGAGGGTCGTGCGGAAGACCAGGGTGTTGACGAACATGCCGATGAGGTCGTCGAGCGCGGCCTCTCCGCGTCCGGCGATGGGCGTGCCGATGGCCAGATCGTCGGTGCCCGCCAGCCGCGCCAAGGTCACCGCGAGCGCGGTGTGCACCACCATGAACAGGGTGGCGCCCTGGGCGCGGGCCAGGGCCAGCAGCGCGCGATGGGTCTCGGCGTCGATCTCGACCGGTACCCGGCCACCCGCGAAGGACTGCACGGCGGGGCGCGGGCGGTCGGCGGGCAGGTCCAGCTGGTCGGGCAGTCCGGCCAGCGCCTCGCGCCAGTAGGCCAGCTGCGCCGAGGCCAGCGAGTCCGGGTCGTCCTCGCTGCCCAGCAGCGCGCGCTGCCACAGCGCGTAGTCGGCGTACTGCACGGCCAGCGGCGCCCAGTCCGGCGCGGCACCGTGCGCGCGGGCACCGTAGGCGAGCATCAGGTCGCGGGTCAGCGGGGTCAGCGAGGAGCCGTCACCGGCGATGTGGTGCACGACCACGGCCAGCACCGATTCGGCGTCACCGAGCTGGAACAGCGCCACCCGCACCGGCACCTCGCCGCGCACATCGAACCCGGACGAGCCGAATTCGTGCATGGCGGCAGTGAGTCGATCGGCGGCGACGCGCCGCACCTCGAGCCGGGGCGTGGCGTCCGAGGGGTCGAGCACCCGCTGCACGGGTCCGTCCTCGGTCTCGGGGTAGATGGTGCGCAGCGTCTCGTGCCGGGCGACCAGATCGCCCACCGCGGCCCGCAGCGCCTCGACGTCGATGGCGCCATCGAGCCGCACGGCCATCGGGATGTTGTAGGCCACCGAGCCGGGGTCGAACTGATTGAGGAACCACATGCGCTGCTGGGCCAGCGAGAGGGGGATGCGCTCGGGCCGCTCCCCCGCCACCAGCGCGGGCCGGGCCCCGGCGCCCGCGGTCTCGGTGAGCCGCTGGGCCAGCGCGCCGACCGTGGGTACCTCGAACAGCAGTCGGACCGGGAAGTCGGTGTCGAGCGCGGCACCCAGGCGCGCGGCCACCTGGGTGGCCAGCAGCGAGTTGCCGCCGAGGGCGAAGAAGTCGTCGTCCAGGCCCGGCGTCGCGTCCTCGGCCAGGTCGAGCACCTGGGCGAAGGTCCCCGCGACGATCTGCTCCACCGGGGTGGACGGCGCGCGGAACTCGGCGTGTTCGAGCACCGGCTCGGGCAGGGCCCGCCGGTCGAGCTTGCCGACCGGGGTCAGCGGGATGGTGTCCAGCGGCATGATCACCGTGGGCACCATGTGCGCGGGCAGAGCGCGTTCGGCGACGGCGATGAGCGCGGGCGGGTCGACGGTGGCGCCCGGCGCGGCGTGCACATACGACACGAGAATGGTGGCGCCGCTGTCGAGTTCGTGGCCGAGGGTCGCCGCGAAGTCGAGACTCTCGTGGCTCGAGAGCACCGCGTCGATCTCACCGAGCTCGATACGGAAGCCACGGATCTTGACCTGAAAGTCGTTGCGGCCCACGTACTCCAGGGCGCCGTCGGCGGTCCAGCGAACCAGGTCACCAGTTCGGTAGAGCCGAGATCCCGCCGGATCGAACGGATTCGCGACGTAGCGGGAGGACGTCAGGCCGGGGCGAGCGTGATAGCCGCGGGTCAGCTGGGCGCCGGTGATGTAGAGCTCGCCGGTGACGCCCGGCGGCACGGGACCGAGCCGGTCGTCGAGGACGTACTCCGCGACGCCGCCGATCGGCCCGCCGATGGTCAGCGGGTCGCCGGGCTTCAGCGGCACACTGATATTGGTGACGATGGTGGTCTCGGTGGGCCCGTAGACATTGTGGAACTCACGCAGCGTCCCGTCGGCCAGCGGAACCGCCCAGCGCCGCAACAGGTCCGGCGGACACGCCTCGCCACCGACGGCGACCACCCGGAAGTCGTCGAGCCCGGCCGGGTCGATGGAGGCCAGCGCGGCGGGGGTGATGAACGCGTGACTCACCCGTTCGCGCCGCAGCAGCGCGGCCAGGTCGTCACCGCCGAACACACTCGGGTCGACGATCACCATGGTCGCGGCCGCACCGACCGCCAGCAGCAGTTCCAGCAGCGACGCGTCGAACGACGGCGACGCGAAATGCAGCGTGCGCGAATCGGATTCGACCCCGTAGAGCCTGCGCTGTTCCTCGCAGAATGGCGCCAGCCCGGCCTGGCTGACCGCGACGCCCTTGGGCAGGCCGGTGGAGCCGGAGGTGTAGATGATGTAGGCCAGGTCCTCCGCGCGGACCGGGCGCAACCGGTCGGCATTGGTGATCGGCTCGGCGGAGACCTCGTCGAGCAGCGCCTCGGCGCGCGGGCCGTCGATGGCCAGCCAGTCGACCTCGGTGGGCAGTCGATCGGCGACGGCGGTGACGGTCAGGCCGAAGACCGCGCCGGAGTCGGTCACCATGTGCGACACGCGATCCGGCGGATAGTTCGGGTCCACCGGCACGAAACCGGCACCGGTCTTGGTGACGGCCCACACGGCCAGCACCGACTCGACCGAACGCGAGATGCCCAGTGCCACCAGGTCACCCGCGCCGATGCCGCGCGCGATGAGCAGCCGCGCGATGCGGGTGGACCGCTCGTCGAGCTCGGCGTAGGTGCGGCTGTCGAGGGTGCGCGTGGCGTCGGCCAGGACGACGGCGGTGCTGTCGGGAGCGGTCTCGACGGCGGTGGCCAGCAGCTGCGCCAGGGTGGTCACCCGGGGCCGCCGCGTCCGTACCGGTCGGGTCCGTGCCGGTCGTGTCATTGCTGTTCCACCTCACCCATCACCGAAACTTGTTGCCTCGCCTGCCCTTCGCTCGCGCGCGGGTGGTCTCAGGCGACCGGCGCGCGCAGATCCTCGAGTACCAGGACCACCTCGGCGGGACCGGGGTTGCCCGGGGCCGCGTCGTCGGCGATCACGGCGCGCAGGTCCTCGAGTTCGGCGGTGTCGACCGTCTCCAACGCGGCGCGGTCGCCGAACAGGTGGCTCACCCATTCCTCGGCGAGCGCGTCCGAGTTCGCCAGCACCATCGACGCACCGGCCACCCCGGCGGCGACCGGCTCGACCAGGGCGGCGAAGCTGTCACCCGCGCCGTGGCCGAAGGTGCGTGACTCGTAGGTCAATTCCGCGTCGGCGCGCACCCGCGCACCGGCGGTGGCGAGTTCGTCGTAGCTGCGCACGCCGTCGGCGCCGACGAAGGCCGGGTCACCGCCGCGCAGGGCCCTGGTGCGGTCGGCGTAGGTCACCGGACGCGCGGACTGCGTGGACAGTTCGGTCCGCACCGCCGCGTCGTCGAGCACGACCCAGTCGATCTCCCCCGCGGGCGCGCTGCCCAGGGTGATCCCGATCTTGGCGCACGGCTCGCCGCTGTCGCGACCGTTCGGCACCGGCACCACGGCCGCGCCGGACTTGAGTACGGCCCAGACCGCGACGGCCCAGTCGACCCCGCGCGGAAGATCCAGTGCCACACCGGTTCCCGGCCCGAAACCCCGGCCGATCAGCAGCCGGGCCAGGCGCGAGGAGCGGGCGTCGAGCTGCTCGTAGGTCAGCGACTGCTCGCCCCACACCAGCGCCGGGCCGTCCGGGTCGTCCTCGGCGGCGGCGGCGAACGCCTGCGCCAGGGTGGTGCCGCCGGTCGGCGCGCTGGCGGCGGCGGTCTGCTCGGCGCCACCGAGCAGCCGGGCGCGTTCCTGCTCGTCGAGGATGTCGATGTCGCCGATACAGAGCTGCGGGTCGGCGGCGACGGCGGTGAGGATGCGGGCGAAGCGGGTGCCGAGGGTGCGCACGGTGGCCTCGTCGAACAGGTCGGTGGCGTAGTTGAACAGCGTCACCAGCTCGTCGGGCTCCCCGGCGTCGGTGAAGCGCGGTTCCACGTCGACCTGCAGATCGAACTTGGCCGCCACCGCGGTCTCCAGCGCGGTCACGGTCAGGCCCGGCAGTTCCAGCGCGGCGGCCTCGTTGTTGCTGAAGGTGAGCGCCACCTGGAACAGCGGATTGTGCGCGCTGCCCTTGCCCGGCGCGACCACCTCGACGACCCGCTCGAACGGCAGGTCGGCGTGGGCGAAGGCGCCCAGGTCGGTATCGCGGGCCAGGTCGACGGCTTCGTCGAAGGACCCGGCCGGATCGAGCGGGGTGCGCAGGGTCAGCGTGTTGACGAACATGCCGACCAACTCGTCGAGCGCGCGCTCGCCACGACCGGCGACCGCCGTGCCGATGGCGATGTCGGCGGTGCCCGACAGCCGGGCCAGCAGCACGGCCAGCGCCGCGTGCACGACCATGAACAGCGACGACTTGTGGTCGCGGGCCAGCTGGTTCAGCCGCGTGTGCACCTCGGCGGGCAGCCGCAGTTCGGTGGTGGCACCACGCAGCGTCGGGACGGCCGGACGCGGGCGGTCCTGCGGCAGTTCCAGCAGCGGCGGCAGACCGGCCAGCTGCTCGCGCCAGTAGTCGAGTTGGGCGGCGGCGCCCGAGCCGGGCTCGTCGTCGGCGCCGACCACCTCGCGCTGCCAGAGCGCGAAATCGGCGTACTGCACCGGCAGCGGGGTCCAGGCCGGGGCCTGCTGTCCGGCGCGGGCCACGTAGGCGGTCATCAGGTCGCGAGCCAGGGGTGCCAGCGAGGCGCCGTCGGCGGAGATGTGGTGCACCACGAACACCAGCAGCCAGTCGGCGGCCGAACCGTCGGTGAGCAGTCGCACGCGCAGCGGCACCTCACCGGTCACGTCGAAACCGGCCTCGGCCAGCTCGGCGACCCGGGTCAGCACCTCGGTGGTGGTCTCCACCTCGAGGCCCTTCGGCAGCACCTCGGCGACCGTGCGGATCTCCTGCACCGGCGTGCCGTCGACGGCGGGGAAGCGGGTGCGCAGCGACTCGTGCCTGCCGAGCACATCCAGCACCGCCGCGTCGAGAGCGGCGACATCGAGGTCGCCGGACAGGCGCAGGGCGAAGGGGATGTTGTAGGAGCCCGAGGCCGGGTCGAGCTGGTTGAGCACCCACATGCGCTGCTGGGCCAGCGACAGCGGAATCCGTTGCGGCCGTTCGGCGGCCACCAGCGCGGGTCGACCGGCGGCGGCACCGGTGGCGCCGACGCGGGCGGCCAGCGCCGTCACGGTGGGTGTCTCGAACAGGTCGCGGATGGTGAGGTCGGCGTCGAGGGCCTCGTTGATCCGGGCGACGGCGCGGGTGGCCAGCAGCGAGTTGCCGCCGAGCGCGAAGTAGTCGTCGTCGGCGCCGACGCGGGCCATACCGAGCAGGTCGGCGTAGACCCCCGCCACGATCTCCTCGGTCGGCGTGCTCGGCGCGCGGAACACCCCGGCGGTGAAGGTGGGCGCGGGCAGGGCCTTGCGGTCGAGCTTGCCGCTGGTGTTGAGCGGGAAGGCGTCCAGCGTCACCACGGCGGCGGGAATCATGTACGCGGGCAGCGATTCCCCGACGGCGGCCAGCAGCGGCGCCTGCTCGATCTCGGCGCCCGGCTTGGGCACCACATAGGCCACCAGCTGCTCACCGACCGCCGAATCGGCGACGATCGCCACGGCCTGGCTGACCTCGGGCTGGGCCAGCAGCGCGGTCTCGATCTCGCCGAGCTCGATGCGCTGACCACGGAACTTCACCTGGAAATCCGTGCGGCCCAGGTATTCCAGCACGTGCGTGTCGGCGGTCGGCGTACGCCAGACGACGAGGTCACCGGTGCGGTACATGCGCGCGCCGGGCTCGAAGGGGTTGGCCACGAACCGATCCGAGGTGAGATCGGGCCGCGCGACATACCCGCGCGCGAGCTGGTCACCGGCGAGATACAGCTCGCCGACCACCCCGGCCGGAACCGGACGCAGCCGCGCGTCCAGCACGAAGACCCGGGTGTTCCACTGCGGCACGCCGATCGGCACCGAGCCACGATCGGTCTCGCCCGCGGGCCAGTAGGTCACCGACACGGCGGCCTCGGTGGGGCCGTACAGGTTGTGCACCTGCGCGCTCGACACCGCGCGCAGCGCCGCGACCGTCTCCGGCGGCAGCGCCTCGCCGATGGCGAACACGTCGCGCAGTGTGGGGATCGAGCCCGCGGTGGTGTGCGCGGCGAACACGGTGAGCATGGACGGCACGAAATCCGTCACCGTGACGCCCTGGGCCGCAATGGTTTCGGCGATGTAGGCCGGATCGCGGTGCCCGTCGTGGGTGGCCACCACCAGCTTGGCGCCGGTGCGCAGCGGCATGAAGTAGCCCCACAGCGACACGTCGAAGGTGGTCGCGGTCTTCTGCAGGTAGACGTCGCCCGGGCCCAGCGGGTACTCCGCGAGCATCCAGGCGGTCTGGTTGTCGATCGCCGCGTGCGAGACCGCGACGCCCTTGGGACGGCCGGTCGAGCCCGAGGTGAAGATGACGTAGGCCGGGTGCTGCGGCAGCACCGGACGCAGCAGTTCGGCGGCGGTCAGCGGCTCGGCCGAGAAGTCGTCCAGCGCGGCGGTATCCAGGGTGATCACCGGCGTCCCGGCGGGCACCTCGACGGCGTCCGCGGTGGTGGTGAGCACACACACCGGCTGCGCGGTGTCGAGAATGTGCGCGATGCGCTCGGCCGGGTGATCCGGGTCCAGCGGCACGTACGCGCCACCGGCGGTGACGATCGCGTACATGCCCACGACCAGATCCAGCGAGCGCCGCACGGCCAGGCCGACCAGCGCTTCCGCGCCGACCCCGCGCCGCACCAGCAGCCGGGCCAGCCGGTTCACCCGCTCGTCGAACTCGCGGTAGGTCAGTTCGGCGCCCTCGTAGGCCACCGCGATCGCCTCGGGGTGCGCGGCCACGGCCTTGCGGTAGCCGTCGAGCAGCAGCGCGGAGGGCAGCGTGTGCGCGGTGTCGTTCCAGCCCACCAGGATTCGCTCGCGCTCGGCGGGCTCGAGCAGCTCGATCGCGCCGACGGGGCGGGCCGGATCGGCGACGACCTGGGTGAGCAGGCGCACCAGCCGGTCGGCGAAACGGGCGACGGTGGCCTCGTCGAACAGGTCGGTGGCGTAGGTGAACGCGGCCGAGACACCGTCGGCGACCCCGTCGGTCTCCAGCGGCACCATGGTCAGTTCCAGGTCGAACTTGGCGAACGGGGTGGCCAGGTCGACCCCGGCCACGGTGAGCCCGGGCAGTTGCAGTTCGGTGCTCGCCAGGTTCTGGAAGGTGAGCATCACCTGGAACAGCGGGTGGCGAGCCATGGACCGGGCCGGATCGAGCAGTTCGACCAGCCGCTCGAACGGCACGTCGGCGTGACCGAAGGCCGCCACGTCGGTGGTGCGGACCGTGCCGAGCAGCTCGCCGAAGCCGCGGGCCTGGTCGACCTCGGTGCGCAGCACCAGGGTGTTGACGAACATGCCGATCACGTCGTCGAGCACGGCCTCACCGCGCCCGGCCACCGGCGTGCCCACCGCGATGTCGGTGGTGCCCGACAGGCGCGCCAGCAGCACCGCCAGCGCGGTGTGGACCACCATGAACAGCGTCGAATTGTGTTCGCGCGAGAGGCGATCCAGCGCGGCGTGCACCTCGGCGGGGATGCGGAAGTCGTAGCTCGCGCCGCGATTGGTCATGGCGGCGGGGCGCGGACGGTCGGCGGGCAGGTCCAATTGTTCGGGCAACCCGGCCAGTTCGTCACGCCAGAACGAGATCTGCTGGGCCAGTAGCGAATCCGGGTCGGACTCGGCGCCCAGGGTGTCGCGCTGCCACAGCGTGAAGTCGGCGTACTGCACCGGCAGGGCGTGCCAGCGCGGGGCGAGCCCACGCAGGCGATCGGAGTAGGCCGAGATCAGGTCGCGGGTCAGCGGCGCCATGGAGAAACCGTCGGCGGCGATGTGGTGGACCACGCACAGCAGCACGTGTTCCCGCTCGCCGAGACGGAACAGGCGCAGCCGCACCGGCGGTGCCTGCGTCACGTCGAAACCGGCCACGGCCAGCTCACCGATGAGCGCGGGCAGCTGCTCGGCGGTCGCGTCGACCACCTCGAGGCGAGGGACCGCGCGCGGATCGCTGACCGGCAGCACCAACTGCACGGCGTCGCCATCGACCACCGCGTTGTGATCGGCGGGCCCGGAGGCGGTAGCGGAGCGTGACCACGCAGGGCCCTCGGTCGCGACGCCATATACCGGGTAGATGGTGCGCAGTACTTCGTGGCGGGCGACGAGATCGGTGACCGCGGCGCGCATGGCGGCCAGGTCGAGCACGCCCGACAGCCGCACCGGCAGCGGAATGTTGTTGGCGCCACTGGCCGGATCGAACCGGTTGAGGAACCACATCCGCTGCTGCGCGTAGGACAGCGGGATCTGTTCCGGGCGGTCCTGCGCCGTCAGCGGATGACCGGTGCCGACGCCGATGTGCGATTCGACGCGCGCGGCCAGCGTCGAGACCGTCGACGCCTCGAACACCAGCTGCACCGGCACCCGGGTCTCGAGCGCGGTGCCGATGCGGGCCACCGCCTGCGCGGCCAGCAGCGAGTTGCCGCCCAGCTCGAAGAAGTCGTCGTCGGCGCCGACCTGTTCGCTGTCGTCGGGCACCAGCAGGTCGGCGAACACCCTGGCCACGATCTCCTCGACCGGGGTGCTCGGCGCGCGGTAGGCCCGCGCGGTGAAGGTGGGCTCCGGCAACGCTTTCCGGTCCAGCTTGCCGACCGGAGTCAGCGGGATCTCGTCGAGCAGCATGACCGCCGCGGGCACCATGTACGCGGGCAGCAGCCCGGCCAGGTGCGCGGTGAGCTCGGCCGGGGTCACCGCGGCTCCCGCGCGGGGCAGCACGTAGGACACCAGCGAGGTCGCGCCGCTGGCCAGTGTGCGGCCCAGGGTGGCGGCGAAGTCCACGTCGGGGTGGGTGGTGAGCGCGTTGTCGATCTCGCCCAATTCGATGCGCAGGCCGCGGATCTTGACCTGGAAGTCCGAGCGGCCCAGGTACTCGAAATCGCCGGAGGCGCTGCGGCGCACCAGGTCACCGGTGCGGTAGAGGCGGCCACCGGGCGCACCGGCGTCGGCGCCGAACGGATTGGCGACGAACCGCTCCGCCGTCAGGCCGGGGCGATCCAGATAGCCCTGTGCCAGTGCGGGTCCCGCCAGATACAGCTCGCCGACCACTCCGGCGGGCACCGGCCGCAGCCGCGCGTCGAGCACGAACGCGGCCACACCTGGGATCACCGAACCCAGCGTCACCGGCTGACCGGCGACCATCTCGCCGGTGGTCACCATGACGGTGGCCTCGGTCGGGCCGTAGGCGTTGAACACCGAACGGCCCCGCGCCGCCCAGCGATCCACCAGTTCCGGGCCGAGCTTGTCACCACCGGTGACGACCACCCGCACGCTCTCGACGGCGTTCACGTCGACCGATTCCAGCGCACCGGGCGTGATCAGCAGGTGCGAAACCTGTTCGCGGCGAACCAGATCGGCCAGCTCCACGCCACCGAACACCGTCGGCGGCACCACCACGAGGGTGGCGCCAGCGCTGAAGGTGAACAGCATCTCCATCAGGGAGAAGTCGAAGCTGGGCGAACTCAGGTGGGTCACCCGCGCGTCGGCGTCGATGCGGTACTGCCTGCCGACGGCGGCCATGGTCGCCAGTCCGGCCTGGGTCACGGCGACGCCCTTGGGCAGGCCGGTGGAGCCGGAGGTGTAGATGAGGTAGGCGGGGTGACGCTCGTCGAGGGTGCGGACCCGGTCGCTGTAGGAGATGGCGTGCGCGGGGCGGGTCGCGACGGCGGCGGCCAGGGTGGGGTCGTCGAGTTCGAGCCAGGCGGTGCTGTCACCGAGGCTGTCGCGATGCGCGGTGGTGGTGAGGCCGAGTACGGCCCGCGAATCGGTGACGATGTGGGCGATGCGGTCGGCCGGGTAGGCGGGGTCGATCGGCACGTAGGCCGCGCCGGTCTTGGCCACCGCCCACACGCTCAGCACCGACTCCACCGAGCGGGTGATCGCGACGGCGACGATGTCACCGGGGCCGACACCGCGCCCGATCAGCTCGCGGGCCAGCTGGGAGGACCGCTCGTCGAGTTCGCGGTAGGTGAGTTCGCGCTGGTCGGCGGGCTCGCCGGTGGGATTGAACCGAAGGGCGACGGCCTCGGCGGCCGATTCGACCGCTGCCGTCAGCAACTGCCCGAAAGTCGGACTGCTCGACCGGCGACGGCGGTTACCGCGGGCAGAACGACGGGCAGTTTCCATTCGGGTTCATTCACCTCTCATCGAGCCTGGACGCGCGGCGACACCGCACCGTGCAGATCGAGCCATCATATCGACCGGTGACATCGCCCTGCCGGTCGCGCCGGTGCCCCCAGCACTCGGGGCCCAGAGGAGTATCGGCCCGACCCCGGACGGTGTTGCCGGTTCAACGGCAAAGTGACGGGGGTCATAGCCAACCACCGCCACTGTGCTCACGCGAAGGAATTCGCGTCGAAAACGCTCGCTCAGTGCGAGGACGGGCCCCATTCCAGCGGCACACCCTTGGCGGCCAGGTAGGGCATGGGGTCCATCTTGGCGCCGCCCTGATCCCAGATCTCGAGGTGCAGGTGCGGGCCGGTGGACTGGCCGCGGTTGCCGACGGTCGCGATGACATCGCCCGCGTTGACCCGCTGACCCTCGCTGACCAGCATCTCGTTGACGTGGCCGTAGACGGCGGTGGTGCCGTCGTCCTGCAGCACCCGCACCCACAGGCCGAAGCCCGAGGCCGGGCCCGCCTCGATGACGGTGCCGTTGGACACGGAGTGGATGGGCGCGCCGATCTGGTCGGCGAAGTCGAGGCCGTAGTGCATGGCACCCCAGCGGGAGCCGAAGCCGGAGCTGATCGGGCCCGCGACCGGGCGCACGCTCTGCGGCGGCGCGACCTGGTGCTGGATGCCCTGGATGATGTCCTCGACCTGGCTGAGCGGGCCCGCGATCTCGGGCGGCAGGTTGCCGATGCCGAACGGCGCGGCCACGGGGGCGGCGATCGGGGCGGCGACGGCGTCGACCTGGGTGGGGGCCTCGGTGTGCGCGGAGACTTCCTGCGCGGCGACCAGGTTCACGTCCTGGCGGGCCGACTCGGGGACGACGGAATCCTGCACGTCGTCGTGGGTCGGCAGCAGCGGGGCGGCGTAGGCGATGGTGGGGGCGATCTGGGCGGCGATGCCGACCAGCGCACCGGTGGCGACAGCGGCGCTGGCGGCCACGCGCACCCGATCGGTCCGCGAGGGCTCGGCACGGTGCCTGCTGGGGCGCCCGGCCGCTCCGTCACCCAGCAGAGCCTGCACGGAGATCGATTCGGGGCCAACCCGGTGCTGCGACAACGTTTCGTCCTAGCGTCCGACTACAAGGAAAACGTCACCGGCGGGGCCGGTCCGGGAGCCTCCGAAGTGGTACCCGGTGCCGAACTGTCTGTAACGGTTCGGCATCCGTTGTGACGGGAACTCTACTCGGCCGTGATCATTCCGCAACCTTCTGGGGAATAAACGCAGGTAGATGACGTATCGCACAGTCACGGACGTCGTGTCCGACGGCTCACATCGAGTGCCAGGGGGCTGAACACGCGCCCGGACGAGCAGACTCTGAGCCATGGTGCTCGAGAGCTTGCGTGTCCCCATCGTCGCCGCGCCCATGGCGGGCGGCCCCACCACACCGGAACTCACCGCCGCGGTCTCGGCCGCGGGCGGCTTCGGCCAGGTGGCCGCCGGATACCTGACCGTCGCGGCGCTCGCCGAGCAGATCGCGGCCACCCGCGCCGCCACCGCCGCGCCGTTCGGCGTCAACCTCTTCTCCCCCGGCCCGGTGACCGAACCGGCCGACTACGCCGCCTACCTCGCCGAACTCGGCGCGCGCTTCCCCCTCGGCACCCCCACCCACGACACCGACGCCTGGGACGAGAAGCTCGACCTGCTGGTCGCCGACCCGGTCGCGGTGGTCTCGACGACCTTCGGCTGTCCCACCGCCGTGGAGATCGACCGCCTGCACGCCGTCGGCACCGAGGTCTGGGTGACGGTGACCTCCCCCGCCGAGGCCCTCATCGCCTTCGACGCGGGCGCCGACGCGCTGATCGCCCAGGGCGCCGAGGCGGGCGGACACCGGGCCAGTTTCGTCGACGACCCCGCCGACGACCCGGTCGACGCACTCGCCCTGCTGCCGCTGCTGCAACTGCTCACGGCCGTCACTGATCGGCCGCTGGTGGCCGCGGGCGGCATCGCCACCGGCGCGGGCGTGGCCGCCGTACTCGCCGCGGGCGCGCGGGCCGCCCAGCTCGGCACCGCCCTGCTGCGCTGCGCCGAGGCGGGCACCAACCCCGTGCACCGCGCCGCGCTCGGCTCGACCGAACCGACCATGCTCACCCGCGCCTTCACCGGACGACGCGCGCGCGGCATCCGCAACCGTTTCCTCGTCGAGCACTCGGCCGACGCGCCCGCCGCCTACCCCGAAATCCACTACGCCACCGCCCCGTTGCGGGCCACCGCGCGGACCGCGGGCAACCCCGACGAGGTGAACCTATGGGCGGGCCAAGCCCATGCGCTGAGCACCGGGCAATCGGCAAGCGAACTGGTCAGCGACCTCGCCGCTGACGCGAAAAGCGCTCTCCGAAAAGCACTTTCGGATTGAATCCAGGGTTATTGACAACGAATTTCGTTTAGACTCGGACAGGCACACCCCGCCCCAAGCTGGAGGAGAGCGCCATGTCCCTCGATGTACCCGCCGCCTTGCTCGAACGCGCCGAACAGGGCGATATCGACGACGCGGAATTCGTCGAATGCGTCCGCACATCACTGCCCTACGCCTGGGAAGTGGTGAGCCGGGTCGCGGGCGAACTGCGTGACGGCGACGCGGAATTCGCCGACAACGTGGTACCCCCGCCGGACGAGGTCGCCCGCGGCCAGCTGCTGCGCGCCCTGGCCTCCGACGCCATCCGCGGCGGCCTGGAACGCCACTTCGGCGTCAAGCTGGCCTTCCAGAACTGCCACCGCGTCGCGGCCTTCCCACTGTCCTCGGTCGGCGGCGAGACCTACACCCGCTACATCAGCCCCCGCGCCCAGCTCTTGAACCAGAGCCCCGAACTGCGCAACTGCTGACTTCCGGTCGACAACTGAATATCGACAACTGCATCGCACAACAGAATCCGACAACTGAATACGACACAGCGGGCGTGGAATCCAATTCCACGCCCGCTGTCGGTTTTCCGGGTCAGCCCAGGGTGACGACCTCGAGTTCCCCCTCGGCGTACTGGGCGCGCAGGCGCTTCTTGTCGAACTTGCCGACGCTGGTCTTGGGGACCTCCGCGATGAAGGTCCAGCGCTCCGGCAGCTGCCACTTGGCGAACTTGTCGGCCAGGAAGTCGCGCAGTTCGGCGGCCTCGGTGGCCGAGCCCTCGGCCCGCACGATGGCCACCAGCGGGCGCTCGTCCCACTTCTCGTCGGGCACGCCGATCACGGCGGCCTCGGCCACGGACGGGTGGCCCATCACGGCGTTCTCCAGGTCCACCGAGGAGATCCACTCGCCGCCGGACTTGATCACGTCCTTGGAGCGGTCGACCAGGGTGAGGTAGCCGTTGGGGCTGATCTTGCCGACGTCGCCGGTGCGCAGCCAGCCGTCGTCGAACTTGTCCGGGTCGATCTCGGCGCCGGTGGGCGAGTAGTAGGAGCCGGTGATCCAGGCGCCGCGCACCTCGAGCTCACCGAGCGATTCACCGTCGTTGGGCACCACCTTGCCGTCGTCGCCGACCAGGCGGGCCTCGACATTGGCCGGGAAGCGGCCCTGGGTGTAGCGGTAGGCCCAGGCCTCCTCGCCCTCGGCCCCGGCGGGCGCGTGCGCGACGCTGCCCAGCGGCGAGGTCTCGGTCATGCCCCACGCGTGCAGGATGCGCACGCCGTGCTTCTCCTCGAACGCGCGCATCATCGACGGCGGCACCGCCGAACCACCGACCACGGCGGTGTGCAGGTGCGAGATGTCCTGCGGCTGGGCGGCCAGCGCGGCCAGCACGCCACCCCAGATGGTCGGCACGGCGGCGGCGAAGGTCGGCTTCTCCGAGGCCATCATCTCCAGCAGCGGCGCGGGCTGCAGGAAACGGTCCGGCATCAGGATGTTGGCGCCCGACATCAGCGCCGCGTACGGCAGGCCCCAGGCGTTGGCGTGGAACAGCGGCACGATCGCGAGCACGTAGTCCGAGCCCTGGAAGCCCATGCCGTTGGGCGAGTTCACCTGCATGGCGTGCAGCCAGTTGGAGCGGTGCGAGTAGACGACACCCTTCGGGTCACCGGTGGTGCCCGAGGTGTAACACATCGCGGCGGCCGAACGCTCGTCGATCACCGGGAAGTCGAACTCGGCGGACTGGCCGTCGAGCAGCTCGCGGTAGGCGTGCACCGTGACGCCCTCGGGCGCGGTGAGCGCGGCGGCGTCACCGTTGACGACGATCACGTGCTTGACGGTCTTCAGGTTCGGCAGGTACTGCGCGAACAGCGGCAGCAGCGTGCCGTCGACGAGAACCACCTGGTCCTCGGCGTGATTGGCGACGAACACCAGCTGCTCGGGGAAGAGTCGGATGTTGAGCGCGTGCAGCACCGCGCCCATCGCGGGCACCGCGATGTAGGCGGTCATGTGCTCGTTGTTGTTCCACATGAAGGTGCCGACGCGGTCGCCCTCGCCGATGCCGAGCCCACGCAGCGCATTGGCCAGGCGGGCCGAGTCGGCGCCCAGCTCGCGGTAGGTCATGGTGCGCACGCCGTCACCGGTCCAGGTGGACACGGTCGAATCGCCCTGGAAAGTGGCGGCGTAGTTCAGCAGTGTGGCCAGCGACAGCTGGTCGTTCTGCATGGTGCTCAGCATTGTGGTGCTCCTTCGGTCCCTGCCATGGCATGAGCCACGTCACACCGGATGCTACCGAAAAGTATGCGTTCGGAGATTGTTTCCTCCGGCAACATTCCTGCAGGCACGAAGGGTCAGCGCGAAGAAGGCGGCGGGTCGTGCGGCGGCTGGGCGCCGGGGCCGCGATGATGCGCCGGAACGCCCGGTCCGGCGTGCTCGGCGTTGTGCACCGCGTCGACCACCAGCCGCCGGACGTGGTCGTTGTCGAGGCTGTAGTAGATGGTGGTGCCCTCGCGCCGGGTCCGCACCAGCCGCGCCATCCGCAATTTCGCCAGATGCTGCGAGACCGAGGGCCCCGGCTTCCCCACCCGCTGGGCCAGCTCGTTGACCGACAGTTCCGCGTCCGCCAGCGCCCACAGCACCTGCACCCGGGTGGCGTCGGCCAGCATCCGGAACACCTCGACCACCAGGCCGACCTGGTCCTCGTCCAGTGGCGGGCGGGCATCTGCGTTCATGCGCAGATAATAGTTCGGTCAGCTCAGGGCCAGGTCCGCGAGGGCGGTCCAGTCGGCCAGCACCTGCTTGCGCCGGGCCCGGTCCCGCCCGACCATCTCGTCGAGGGTGGCCCCGCGCACCAGATTGATGGTGAGCCAGAACGTGCTCTCCAGTCGGTCACGCGGGATCGCGGGGTCGATGAGCGCGGCGCAGCGATCGAGCAGCTCGACGGTGAGATCGTGCTGCACGCGCAACATCTCGCGTCGCAGCGGCGCGTCGTTGGCGATGCCGACATACAGCTCCACCGCCGCGCGACCGAGCTGCCCCGCGAAGGTCGCGGTGACCAACCCCACCAGCACCGCCCCCGCCGACGACTCGGCCGCCACCGCTTTCGCCTTGCGCTGCATGGCTTCTCGCTGACGCTCGGTGAGATGACCGATGGTCTGCGCGAAAAGCTCGCCGCGCGTGTGGAACTGGTGCAGCTGCGCCCCGCGCGTGACACCCGCGCGCGCGGTGATGTCGGCGATCGACGCGCCCGTGTAGCCGACCTCGGCCAGGCTCTCGATGGCGGCGTCGAGCAGCAGCGTGCGCGTGCGCAGACTCTTCTCCTGGTGCTTGTTCGGCGGCAGCGCGGACATCGCACCAGTATAGAGGCAGAAAATTCCGTGCTGCCTTGCACGTAATTCCATGCTGGACGTACTGTTGCCGACATGGCTGTTGACCGGATGCTGCCCACCGACGAAGCGCGCGAGCTGATCGAGCTGACCCGCGACATCGCCGACAAGGTCCTGGAACCGCGCGTCGCCGAGAGCGAGAAGACCGGCGTCTTCCCCGAGGGCGTGTTCCCGGCGCTCGGCGCGGCCGGGCTGCTGAGCCTGCCGTATCCGGAGGAGTTCGGCGGCGGCGCGCAACCCTACGAGGTCTACCTGCAGGTACTCGAGGAATTGGCCAGCCGCTGGGCGGCCGTCGCCGTCGCCGTGAGCGTGCACGGCCTGAGCTGCCATCCCCTGTTCACCTACGGCACCGACGAGCAGAAACAGCAGTGGCTCGCCACCATGCTCTCCGGCGAAACCGTCGGCGCCTACAGCCTTTCCGAGGCGCACGCGGGCTCCGACGCCGCCGCCCTGCGCTGCCGCGCCACCCCCGTCGACGGCGGCTACCGGCTCACCGGCACCAAAGCGTGGATCACCAACGGCGGCCGCGCCGATTTCTACACCCTGTTCGCCCGCACCGGCGAGGGCTCGCGCGGCATCTCCTGCTTCCTCGTCCCCGCCGACACCGCGGGCCTGAGCTTCGGCAAGCTCGAGGAGAAGATGGGCCTGCGCGGCATTCCCACCACCACCGCCGCCTACGACGACGCCTTCCTCCCCACCGAACGCCGCATCGGCGAAGAGGGACAAGGCCTTTCGATCGCCTTCAGCGCCCTGGACGCGGGCCGCCTCGGCATCGCCGCCGTGGCCACCGGCGTCGCCCAGCGCGCCCTCGACGAGGCCGTCGCCTATGCCAAGGAACGAGAGGCGTTCGGCCGCAAGATCATCGACCACCAGGGTCTCGGTTTCGTCCTCGCCGACATGGCCGCCGCCGTCGACACCGCCCGCGCCACCTACCTCGACGCCGCGCGCCGCCGCGACGCCGGTCTGGCGTACTCGCGCCAGGCCAGCGTCGCCAAGCTGGTCGCCACCGATGCCGCCATGAAGGTGACCACCGACGCCGTGCAGGTCTTCGGCGGCTACGGCTACACCCAGGACTTCCCCGTGGAGCGCTACATGCGCGAGGCGAAGGTCATGCAGATCTTTGAAGGCACCAATCAGATCCAGCGCCTGGTTATCGCTCGCCATCTCGCCGGGTAGCTATCCCGCCACGCGCTGCTCAACGCGGGTCGACGCGTTCGGGCAACCATTCAGTAAACTGGACGGCATCTCGAGACCTCGGGCGAAAGAGGTGCGCGATGCTGTGGTGGTTGATCGTGATCGTGATCGTCTGCGTGGGTCTGCTGCTGTACCTGCGCGCCGAACAGAACCGGCGCACCGCCAGGGAGCTCGAGGAGGCCCAGGCCGACGCCAGGGTGACCATCGAGCGGCTCGGCGGGCAGGTCTACCAGCTCACCCCGCGCAACGAGGCCGCTCGTCAAGCCCTGGCCGACGCCTCCGAGCGCTACAACGCCGCGGGCGGCCAGATCGACCGCGCCACCTCCGCCGCTCAGGCGGGCCTGGCCAAACAGTCCGCCGTCGAGGGCCTCTACTACATCGCCGCCGCCCGCACCGCTATGAACATGGACCCCGGCCCGCCCATCCCCCCGCTCCCCGGCCAGGACGTCGCTGGCCGCGTCGACCAGCCCCGCGTGATCGAACACGACGGCCGCCGCATCGCGGCCTCCCCCGCCGCGTCCCCCGGTACCCCCAACTACTACCCCGGCGGCCGCGTCGCCGGGCGGCCCGTTCCGGCAGGCTGGTACTCCGAACCGTGGTGGCGGCCCGCCCTGATCGCCGGGGCGTGGGGTGCCGGGTCGGCGCTGCTGTTCACGTCGCTGTTCGCCGGAATGCCGGGAGTCGGGTACGACGCGCAGGCGTTCGAGGACGGGTCCGGGGAAGCCGCCCTCGACCAGGGCGACCCCGGCGTCGACCCCACCGGATTCGACGACCCGAGCGGTTTCGACGATCCCAGCTGGGGCGGCGGCACCGACACCGGTTTCGACGGAGGATTCGACGGCGGGTTCGCCTGACCCTCAGCTCCTGGTCTGACACTCGGCCAGTTCCGCGGTCTCACGCCGCACCTGTTCGGAGGCGGGCAGCCGGTCGGCGACCAGCCGGACACGCGGATTCTGGTTCGCGATCTGCTGCGCCGAGGCGGCGATGAGCTCGCGCGCGGCGGTCTTCAGATGATCCGGATCGCCCGGATCGACGGCCGCCATCTCGGTCGCGCGGGACCGGTCCGCCAGATGCAGACCATCGAACAGCAGGATCAATTCGGCCTGCGCCGACCGCCATTCGTCCGGGAACAACTCGGGAATCGGCAGCTCCGCGACCCCCCGCCGCGCGGTGTCGGCCGCCGTGGCCCGCGCCGTCAACATGGCCGCGGCCGCGTCCCGATACTGCACCGGCGTCAACTGCCCACCACCCGCCTCGGCCGCCTGCAGATCGGCCCGATACCGCGTCTGCACCACACACACCGACCGATAGAACGCGACCATCCCCGCCTGCACCCGCGGCCCCGCCCCCTCGATCTCCGCCGCCCGCGCCACCACCGCCGGATCGGCCTCCGACGTCACCGCCCTCCCCACCAACCCCCCTTCGACCGCACACCCACCCAGCACCCCACACGCCGCCACCGCGACCAGCACCCCTCGAAAACCCGCCCGACCAGCCATGACCAGGTACTCCTCGGAAGAAGAACACTCAGCATGCGCACCATCGCCCCACGGGGCGGAAACAAACCGAACGCTAGATCACCCACCCCTGAGTACCCCACCCCACACCCATTTCACATCCGGCGTGTCGCCCCACCACCAAGGTTGTAACCACCCCACCCCCACCCGGTAGACTCCCTTCGTCCCCCAGGGACCCCCGCCTTCGTAGCTCAGGGGATAGAGCACCGCTCTCCTAAAGCGGGTGTCGCAGGTTCGAATCCTGCCGAGGGCACCAGGACTTCTCAGGTCGGCATCGCCGAGTAGGTCACCACGAGTGGAGCGTGGTCGGAGAGTCGCTCGGTGGGTGAGGGTTCCTTGTCTACGACGACAGTCGCCGCGAGGCGGGCGAGAGCCGGTGTCGCGAGTTGGTGGTCCACTCGCCAACCCACATCCTTGGCGAAGGATCGACCCGCCCAGCTCCACCAGGTGAGCGGGCCAGGGCGGTCGCCGTGCACCTGTCGCACCACGTCGACGAGGCGGCGCGTGCCGAGAACCGAACCGAACCACTCACGGTCGGTGGGCAAGAAGCCGTCCATCGTGCGGGCGGCACGCCAGTTGGTCACATCGTGGTGGGTGTGCGCGATGTTCAGGTCGCCGGTGAGGACGAACTCGCGTCCCGCACTCAGCGCCGCGAGCCGGTTCCGATGCGCTTCGCGCGCGAACGCCGCGAGGAACCTTTGCTTCCGTTCGTACCTGACCCCACCGTCGGGCAGTTCGCGCATCGATCCCGGGCGCTGGAGATGCGCGGGCAAACCACCCTTGGGGAGATAGAGGCAGGCCACCGTCACCGGGCGGTCGGCCAGGTCGACCTCGATGTAGCGCCCCTGCGTGGCGAACTCACCGAGTCCGCGGGCCCTGGGTGGGTGGGTCACCCACGTTCGCACGGCAGCGGCGGGAACCTTCGTCAGTACGGCCACGCCGTTACGACCGGCCACGGAACCGACGTCCACCGCCGCCGAATAGCCCGGGAAGGTTCCCACATCAGCTGCGGGACAACGCAATTCCTGCAACCCGACCACATCCGCCGACCTGGTCCGCAACCACTGATCGAATCCACGACGACGTGACGCGCGGATTCCGTTGACATTGAAAGTGGCGACAGTGAAAGAGTCAGCGACCGACGAACCCATGGCAACACTGTGCCGGAGTGCCCTGCGGCCCACCCGGGCAGCTCCGGTACGCACCAGTCGTGTTCTTCGGGATGATCGCCCGCCCATGATGCGCAACTGTCGATCAACGCACCGACGCCGACCCGGCCATCGCGCAGAGAGTTCGAGGGGCAGCGTTCGCGCCATCAGTTCAGGATTCCATGAATACAGATTCGGATGTACTGTTGAGATCGTGGAAGCCGCCCTGCACACCGACGCCCTCGCCCGCTTCGGGCACGCCCTGTCCGACACCACCCGCACCCGCGTGCTGCTCGAATTGCGTTCCGGTCCCGCCTATCCCGCCGATCTCGCCGACACGATCGGGGTCTCGCGCCAGATCCTGTCCAACCATCTGGCTTGCTTGCGTGGCTGTGGGCTGGTCGTGGCCGTGCCGGAAGGTCGACGTTCCCGCTACGAGCTGGCCGACGCTCGGATCGCGGCCGCTCTCGACGACCTGCTCGGACTGGTTCTGACCGTCGACCCTGCGTGCTGCCCGGCCTCGGATACCGACGGGTGCTGCTGATGGTCTCCCTGGGCGTGTCCGCGGATCCGGCGCGCCGAGCGGTGCTGACGCGCCGGATCCGCTGGTTCGTCGCCGCGACCATCACCTACAACGTCATCGAGGCCGTCATCGCGCTCAGCGAGGGAGCGCGAGCGTCCTCCACCGCGCTGATCGGCTTCGGGCTGGATTCGGTGATCGAAGTGTCCTCCGCGGCGGCGGTGGCCTGGCAGTTCGCGGGGCGTGATCCCGAGAAGCGGGAGAAGATCGCGCTGCGGATCATCGCGTTCTCCTTCTTCGCGCTGGCCCTCTACGTCACCGTCGACTCGATCCGCGCGCTGCTCGGCGTCGGCGAGGCCGCGCACTCCCCCGTCGGGATCGCGCTGGCCGCGGTGAGCCTGGCCATCATGCCGGTGCTCTCGGCCGCCCAACGCCGCGCCGGACGCGAACTCGGCTCGGCCTCGGCGGTGGCCGATTCCCAACAAACCCTGCTGTGCACCTACCTCTCCGCCGTACTGCTGGCCGGGCTGCTACTCAACAGCCTCCTCGGCTGGTCCTGGGCCGACCCGATCGCCGCCCTGGTGATCGCCGGGATCGCGGCCAAGGAAGGCCGAAACGCCTGGCGGGGCGATACCTGTTGCCCCACAACGCCGATCGGCGCACGTGCCGAAGACGCCGTGGTCGACGCATGCGCCTGTTGCAACGATGACGACCGGCGATGACCACTATTTCGGCAGGCGGGATACGGCCGCGAGGAGCAGCGCGCCACCCGCGAAACCGATCAGCGTCGCCAGGCTGGTGGCGACGCCGGAGCCGAGCACACCCAGCGCGGCGATGATGATCGCGATGCGCTTGTTCGCGGCGATACCGACGATGCCGCAGCCGACACCGGCCACACCGGCCAACAGGTAGAAGAACATTGCCGCTGCGGCGGATTCACTGACGGTGCCACCGATTCCGTCTTCGGCGAGCTCACTGAGCGAGAACGACCCGAAGACGATCTCCACCCACGGCACGGCGATCGTGAGCAGTGCGAGCAATCCACTGGCGATGGCGGTAACGCCACCCCCGATGGCAGACAGCGGTCGGGACGGGGCCGCGGACATGACGGGGGTGCCGAATCCGTGCGGAGCGGGGTGCTGGGGAGGGTTGGAGTTCTCGGGATGTGTCATCGCCCGGCCTCTCTCATCGGTGTGGGTCTTACACCTTGGTGATGCCGACGTGCGTGAATCCGGTTCGCACGCTGGTTGATTCAGCTCACTATTCCAGTGAACCGATGGCTCGCCGGATCGCATCAACTGGTTACACGGACGAACTCGCCCGAATCAGGAGGAGAAGCGATGAGAGTTTCGACAGCTGGTACGGGCCGTATTCGTCGCCGGAGCGGTGCGCAGACGATTCGACGATCTCGTACTGAGATTTCAGGAGGATCCCGAATACCGGGAGTACATCGCACGATTGAGCTCCTGCGCCTACAACTCAGGAAGCGAAGGGCCCTCGTTCGGCGGCAACCCACCCAACACCGGGCCGGGATGGTACTTCGGTCACTACAACGGCATATAGACCCGTCCCGCTTTCGGTACTTCGGCCCCGCCCGCACGCTGAGCGCGTCAAGCCCAATGCCGTCGTACCCACAGTGATTCGATCGCGTCCGTGATCTGTTCCGTGCCCGGCGGCGGGGCGGTCGAGTGTACGACGTCCCACACCTTCGCCATCACGGATCGGACGGTTCGCTGGGCGACTCCATCCGGGCGCGCGACCAGGAGGACCTTGTCCTGAATTCCGGCCAGGGACGCCTGCGGGACCGTTCCCTCGGGGAGGTGATACGTCGGTAGGTCGGCGACGAGCCGGTCGACTTCGTCCCCGGAAAGTTCCCTGATCGAGCCCGCGGTGGGCACGGCATCTTCGGGAAGGCCGCCACGGGTCTGCCACCCACGCCTTTCGCGTCGGCGACCGGTTTGGTGCCGAAGGGCAGCGCCAGCGAAAGCACTCGTGCTCCATGGCCGAAGACATCCAACGCTTCGTCGGTGAATTCGAGCTTGTATCGGTAGGTGCTGGGTTCGGTGAGGTGGGCGACTCGGTGACCGTACAACCACACGTCCAGACCGCGGCCCTTGATACGTGCCACCGGTTACTGTTCCTCGACGGACACGCGGCTGAACTTGGGCACCACGACGGTCTCGTAGCCGCACTCGGACAGGGCGCGGATGGCCGTTTCCATGCTGACCGCACCGCCTCGTTCCAACCGTGACACCGTCATTCTCGTGACTCCTAGCCGCTCGGCCAGGTCCGCTTGGTGGAGGCCGCGCCGCTCTCGAGCATGACGCACCGCCTGACCGAATTCGGCCGGGGTTATCGCTCGCACGTGATCCATATATCAATCATACTCGACAGAACTGCATGAAGATCGATATAGCGATCATAGACGGTGAGCGATCAAATGATCGCTATACCGATCACCCAGGGCTGGCGGTGCGGGCCCTCGTGGCGGGTCGAGGCCAGAAGGTCAGTAGTCGACGTGGCGGTTCCGCCGACCAGGGAGGGGCGGCCGGGTTTCGGGGCGGGTCAGTGGGAGTAGTCGCGGAAGGTCATGACGCCGCCGACGAGGATGAGGATCACCGTGAGGATGTAGACGGTGACTCGGATCCAGGTGGGGCCGTAGAAGCTGACCGCCATCGACGCGCCGAGTGCCGCGAGAATCAGCACCACGCCGTAGAAGGGTGTGCGTTGCTCTCTGTCAACCATTCCTCCAGTGTCCGCCGCGGGGGCGCGAGCGGCAATGGTGGAGGAAAAGTGGGCGGTGAGCGGACGGCGGGTCCGCTTGCCATCGATGGCGGCGCTGTGTTTGCGTAGCTCGTTGTCTCCATCAGAAACGGTCATCTTCGGCGGAAGGCTGAGCAGACTGATGCGGATCGGCAGATTTCTTCGGGTGGCCGCGCTTTCTCTGGTGACCGTCGCCGGGCTCGGTCTCGCGGCCGCTCCGGCGGGGGCGGATGCCGAATTGGACCGATATCTGGACCTGCCGCTGGTGAATCGGGATGCCGCGCAGGGGCCCGGTGGGGTCAATCCGGAATTGCCGTATGACGGGGCGCGATTGCGGGAACTGCTGGATCAGGCCAGGGCGCAGAGGGTGGCGCCGACGCGGTATGCGGCATTGCTGTATCAGTATTGGCTCGTCGATGTCACGGGGAAAGCGGGGATCGACCTGCGGAGCTGGGACCCCCGGGCGGGTGTGCGGGCCAATCGGCAGAATCTGATCAATTCGTATCGGTATTACGAAGACCTGCAATTGGCGCATCGGGAATTGCAGTGGGCGGGGATGGGCGGGCAGGTCGGCGCCGATTTCGGTGGCGGGCTCGAGGACTTCGAGCTGATGACCGACATCTACAGCACGCCGGGGATCTCCGAGTCGGCGCGGGCGGTGATCGGGGCGGTAGGGCAGGTAGCGGGGCCGCAGGCGCTGGCGCAGCTGCCGCGTGGGCTGTTCGCGCTGGCCGAGGCGGGCTCGCAGATCACACCCGAGGACCTGCGCTACCTCATCGGCGCGATTCTGGTGATGCAGAAGAACATCTTCTCGGATCTGATGCCCATGCACGACGCGTATGTCACCGAGGGGTTGGACGCGCTCGCGGAATTCCAGGCGGCCGGATTGTTCGGTGACGACATCATGAACGCCTGGCGCGATATCGCCTCCGGTGACAACGATCGCATCGCGCGCGGAAATGGCATTCTGCTACGGCGCGAACAGGATTGGGTGATCGGCGAGCAATGGAATCAGGCCCGTGCGTACAAGGGCGCGGTGGGTGAGGCGATCACCTATGCCAGCGGGGCGGCGGGGTCGCCGTCGGTGGCCGGGGTGCGGCCGCCACGTGAATTCCGGCCGGTGCGTATTCCGTTCACCATGGCCGACGGGAAACCGGCGCTGCTGACGCTGCCGCTGCCCGACTGGAACTGGTCGGAACTGGACCCGCGCTGGGATTACATCACCACCGAACTGCTCCCGAAATACAAGGACCAGGTCGAGAACAATTGGCCCGCACTGGAAGCCACCATGCGGACACCGTACGAGATCCAGATGGAATCACACCGGCCGCTGCTGACCATTCCGCAATTGCTGGATTCGGCGATCCGCGGCTTGCAGATCACGCCGGTCGAGCGGGAAATGGCGGTGAACTGATGCGGAACTGGACCGCGGCGCTGGCCGCCACGCTGATGATCGGCAGCGCGGGAATGGCTGCGGCGGAACCGGTTCCGCCGCGCACACCGGGGCTCGGTGAGATCTTCAACGGCTATGTGGTCGGTGCGTTGCAGGGCGCGACGCCGGGCTCGCCGGAGGAGATCTTCCGTGGCCTGCGCGCCGACGATCCGTTCTACGTCGAGCCCCCGCTGACCGGGACCGAGAAGCCGGGCACGCTGCTGAAGTCGAAGAAGGTCGACGTACTGTTCACCGGGCTCAAACCGGCGAATCTGGACGCCTACAAGCTCATGTATGTCACCACCGGGCTGGACGGGGTGACGCCCGAGATCAGCACCGGCATCCTGATGATCCCGCGTGACGGGCAGCCGGTGGCGGAGAAGAAGTTGATCTCGTATCAGGAGGCCAACGACAGCGTCGGCTGGTCGTGTCATCCGAGTACGCAGTGGACCGGGGGCGCGCCGTTCGACGGGTCGTCGTGGTCGGCGCTGGGGCCGTTGGCGCTGATGTTCGGCAAGGGGTACGCGGTGATGATCTCCGATGTCGGCAACGACGCCGACCGTGCGCCGCACGGGGTCTTCGCGGGTAAGTACGCCGCGCACACCCAGCTCGACGGGGCTCGGGCGGCGCTGCACTTCGGGGAGGCGGGGCTGGACCCGGCGACCCAGATGGCGCTGTTCGGGATCGCGGGTGGTGGAGTGGGTGCGGCGTTCTCGGCCGAATTGCAGCCCACCTACGCGCCGGAGCTGAATGTGAAGTCGACGGTGCTCGAGGGCATGGTCGTCGATCAGCGCAACTTCCTGCGGGTGGCCGACGGGTCGGTCGGTTCGGGATTCGGGTTCGCGACACTGCTCGGGCTCGAGCCGCGATACCCGGAGATGCGGGTGGACGACAAGCTCAATCCGCTCGGGCGGGCGGTGGCCGATTTCTATCGGACGCAGTGTCAGGACGCCTATTTCACGATGCCGTTCGTGCCGCTGCACGCGCTGTTCGCGACCGGCCGCAGCCCCGCCGACGAGCCCGACTTCCAGCGTGCCTTCGACGACAACTTGCTCGGCCGCTCCGGCGCGCCCACCTCGAAGGTGCTCATCGCCTCGTGCGGGGCCGACGACTCGTTCATGTCGCTGGTGCCCGCCCAGGACGCTCGCGATCTCGCCGACGCCTACCGCGCGCAGGGCACCGATGTGAGTTATCAGCCCACCGACTGCGGGATGCTCACCATGCTCACCGACCTCTACGGCTGGGGCACCGACCTGTTCGGCATGCAGACCATCGACTGGCTGGCCGCCCAGTTCGACTGACTAGCCACGCATCCGGGTGAGCAGGGCCGCGACCGCGGGGTCGGACTCGGCGGCCGCGTCCAGGGCGGTGGCGAGGGTGGACTCGTAGGTGGGGTGGGCCGCGCGGTAGCGCTCACGACCCGCGTCCGACAGGACCGTGTAGACGCCGCGTTTGTCGTCGGGGCACAGGTCGCGATAGGTGAGGTCGGCGGCGGCTAGGCGGGCGACCAGGCGGGTCACCGAGCTCTGGTTCAGGCCCAGTTTCGCGGCGAGGTCCTGCATGCGCAGCTCGCTGTCGGGGGCCTCGGCGAGGAAGCCGAGGGCGCGGTACTCCGACAGACCGAGGCCGTGCTGACGTTGCAGTGCGGTGCCGAGCCGGGACTCGACCTGGGTGTGCAGGGTCAGGACGGCGGTCCAGAGCTGAGCGTCGGTCGTCATCTTTCTTCTCCTTCGGTCTTGACATCAGCTTACTTGTACATGCAAACTCTTCCAAGTAGTTGCACATACATACATCTAGTTCGGGAGTTTTCATGGCCTGGGTTTACCTGCTCGTCGCGTCGGTCTTCGAGGTCGTGTTCGCGCTGAGCACCAATGCCACGCACGGGTTCACCGTGCTCGGCCCGTCACTGCTCACCGCCGCGGCGGCGGGCGCGGGCATCTTCTTCCTGAGCCTCGCCCTGAAGACGCTCGACGTGGGCGTGGGCTACACGGTGTGGACCGGGATCGGTTCGGTCGGCACCGTCACCTTCGCCACGGTCGTCTTCGGCGAGACGCTCACCCTCGGCAAGGCGCTGGCCTTCGTGCTCATCATCGGTGGCGTGCTCGGGTTGAAGATCGCCGACACCGTCGCCGCCCGGCCGGTCGAACCGGCCGCCGTTCCCGCCTGATCCCCCACCCTCATCTCGTTCTCGGCAAGGAGTTCTGTCATGGCCTGGTTCTACCTCGGCATCGCCATCCTGTTCGAAATCGCCTTCGCGCTCGGCACCAATGCCACCAAGGGCTTCACGCGGCTGTGGCCGTCGGCGTTCACCCTGGTGGCGGCGGCGGGCGGGATCTTCACGCTCAGTCTCGCGCTGAAGACCCTGGACGTGGGTGTGGGCTACACGATCTGGACCGGCGTCGGCGCGATCGGCACGGTGATCCTCGGCGCGGTGATCTACCACGAGAAGATCACGCTGCCCAAGGTCTTGTCGTTCGCGGCCATCATCCTCGGCGCGGTCACCTTGAAGATCGCTTCGGGTGTGTAGGCGGGGTTCGGCCCGCCCGGCACCACCGCCGTCACCGCTCCGGTGACGGCGGTGCTCGCGTCGGCGGTGATCGCGGGCGCGGCCGGGGCTCAGCGCGAGCGGCGGTAGGCGGCGACGAACATCGTGACGCCGACCGAGATGGCCGCGACGACGGCGATCGTCAACAGGATCAGCGGCATGGTCGCGACGGCCGCGCCCGCGCCGTTGCGGCGGATCAGCGCGGCGGCGATCAGCGGGCCGACCATGGCCAGCCCGGCCGCGGTCAGCAGCATCCCGCCGGTGATCAGTTCGACGGGGCCGAGCGAGACGCCCGCCGAGCGGGCTCGTCGCACAGGTTGAACTCCGGCACCCAGCAAACGATGCTCGACGGACATGGTTTCCCCTTCCCGGTTACCACGCGGACACCCTGGTGAACTGGTATCCGAAAGGTACCCCCTCCGGGTTCGAGCCACGCCGCACCGTGATCCGACTGACGCCGAGACCGCATCAGCTACTTTTCAGCGACCGGCGCGTCGTCGGGCATGCTCAGGCGTGGCGGTCGTAGCGGGAGCGGGCGCGGTCGTGGGCGGTGCGCAGGAGTTCGCGGACGGTGTCGGCGGTGCGGTCAGCCGGGTCGACGACGGCGAGCCAGCCCGCCGGGGCATAGAGCGGGTGGGCGTGGACGACGTCGGGGACGCTCGGATCGCCCTCGGGTGTGGCGTGGTCGCGCAGGGCCCGCCTGCCCACGGCGATATTGACGCGGAAGGCGCCGGGGCGGTCGAGGCGGGAGCGGTCGTCGCCGGGGTAGTTCTTGGTGACGATGGTGGCGAAGGGTTGTGTGGTGGTGGGGACCTCGCCGTCGGGGGCGTAGTAGAAGAAGGTGTCGCCCCAGCTGATCTCGGGGTGGGCGCTGCCCTCGGTGGGGCTCAGGACGAGGACGCCGCCGAGGCCGCGGACGTAGTCGATGATGTCGGTTATCGTCATGGTTCGAGCGTCTCATTGATGTGCTGGTGTGGGTTTTTCGATCGATGTCCGGGGGTTTCGCGTGGAAAACCTCAACTCGCTGGTCGGGCGGACCGCTGATGTCGCGCGGCGGGCGGGGTATTCCGTGCAGCAGGTGCGTGATCTGGAGCGGGCGGGGGTGTTGCCCGCGGCCGAGCGGACGGCGGGTGGGCATCGGGTCTATCGGGAGATCCATGTGCGGTCGGCGCTGGCCTATCGGGCGCTGGCGGCCGGGGCGGGGCCGGGTGAGGCCAAGATGATTCTGCGGGCGGCGCAGGCCGGGCGGGCGGGCGCGGCGCTGGCGGCGGTCGACGCCGCGCACGCGCGGTTGCACACCGAGCGGGTCGATCTCGGGCTCGCGGTGCGGGCCGCGGCGGTGGTGTCGGCGGAACCGATCGGCGAGGTGCGGCGCTCGGACGCGCTGACGATCTCCGAACTGGCCGACGCGCTGGGCATCCGGACCTCGGCGTTACGGCATTGGGAGGCAAGCGGTCTCGTGACGCCGGAGCGCGACGGCACGGCGCGGCGCTACTCCCCCGCGCAGGTGCGCGACGCGCGAATCGTGCACCAGTTGCGGCAGGCGGGGTATCGCATACCGCTGGTGCGCACGGTGCTGCCGGAGTTGTTGCGGGCGAGCGGGTCCGAGGATCTGCACGGTGCGTTGACGGCGAGGGAGTCGGCGATCACCGCGCGTTCGCTGGCCCTGCTCGAGGGCGGCGCCGAGTTGGCGGCGGTGCTGCGGGCTCAGTCCTCGGCGGGCTCGGCCGTGGTGCCCGACAGCGGCATGGCGGGCAATCCGAGCTTGCGGTGATCCCAGGACCGGACCCGGTTCGGTTCGACGCGCACCACGATGCGCTTGTTCATCATGGCCTCGACGAACGGATGCGTCTCGGGGCTGTACGGGCCGACGTAGCGTTCGTAGATGTCGATCGCCGCCTTCCAGTACTCGTCGGCGGTGGTGTCCTCGAGCAGGCTCGCGGTGCCCTCGATCGCGACGCCGCGCAGCTGGTCGTAGGTGTCGCCCGCCTCGGCCATGCAGGTGATGGTGGGGTCGCGACGCAGGTTCACCGCCTTCTGCGACTTGGCCTTGGTCTCGAAGTAGATCACCCCGTCGATGTGCCCGAACCACATGGCGGTCAGATGCGGTTTGCCCTCGCGGTCGAGGGTGGCCAGCGTGAGCACCCGGCTCCGGTCCAGGAATCGCGCGATCTCCTGCTCGCTCATCCGCACCGCCGCCCGCTGATTGACTCCCACCACTGTCCACCTTCCGATCCGAGTCCCTTGGCGCCGACCCTACCCAGCCCCGCCCCACCCCGAACCCGAACGACCGAACACCACCCGCCGCTGACGACGACCAGGCGATCGCGGCGCAGACAGTCCTATTCACCGCAGAAAATGCGGTGAATAGGACGTACAATCGCCGCATGGACTCCGGGCGTCGGCGCTACATCTGGGAAGACCCGGGGTGGCCCGCGCTGCGGTACGACGCCGCGCGCCTCGCCATTCCACTCGCGGAGGTCGCGCACGCGCAGGGCAAGCTGCTGGGCAGGCTCACCGATACGCCACCGGAGATCCAGGACCAGGCCGGGCTCGCCGCGCTCACCGCCGACGTGGTGAAGACCAGCGAGATCGAGGGCGAGTTGCTCGACGTGGAGTCGGTGCGCTCGTCGATCGCACGCAGGCTGGGCGTCGATATCGGCGCGACCATCCCCGCCGACCGCAGGGTGGACGGAGTGGTCGACATGATTCTCGACGCCACGATCGACCACGACCTTCCGATCACCGCCGAACGACTGTTCGGCTGGCATGCCGGGCTGTTCCCCACCGGATATTCCGGGATCTCCCGCGTGCGGGTCGGCGGCTGGCGCACCGACGAGACCGGGCCGATGGAGGTCGTCTCCGGCCCCTACGGCCGACAGCGCGTGCATTTCGAGGCGCCGCCCGCAGCTCGGCTCGATACCGAGATGCGTCGATTCTCGGCGTGGTTCGACGCGACGTCACCGGATCACCCGATCGTGAAAGCCGGTCTGGCACACCTGCGGTTCGTCACGATCCATCCCTTCGATGACGGAAACGGCCGTATCGCGAGGGCTCTCGGCGATCTGGCGTTGGCTCGCGCGGACCGCAGCCCGCGGCGCTTCTACAGTGTGTCCGCGCAGATCCAGCGCGAACGCAAGGCCTACTACGACATTCTGGAACGCACCCAGAAGGGCACCCTGGATGTGACCGACTGGCTGACCTGGTTCCTCGAGACTGTCCGGCGCGCGATCGTGGCCGCGCAGGAGAACGTCGACGGCGTACTCCAGACGGCGAAGTTCTGGCGTCGCTGGGATCAGACGGTCCTCAACAGCCGCCAGATCACCGTGCTCAACCGGCTACTCGACGGATTCGACGGAAAACTCACCAGCCGCAAGTGGGCGATTCTCACCAAGTCGTCGCAGGACACCGCGCTGCGCGATATCAACGAACTCGTCGAGATCGGTGCGCTGCGACGTTCCGCTGCCGGGGGTCGCAGTACGTCCTACGAACTCGTCCCCTGAGTCGGGCTCATCGGGGGGTGATCAGGGAGGTCGGTGGTGGCGGCGGCGACGGTCGGGTAGACGCCGATGGGGGTGTCGCCCGCTTCGGCGGAGCCGAGGGCGTCGCCGAATTGGGCGATGGAGCGGGCGATGCGGAAGTCGATGCGGCGGTGGGCCAGGGCGTTGCGGAGGTCGAGCAGCATCTGGGCGGCGGTGACGTCGAGGCCGGGGGAGGTTTCGGCGTCCAGGACGACCAGGCGGGTGTCGTCGGTGCACAGCTGTTGGATGCGGTCCTTGACGTAGTCGGCGTTGGCGAAGAACAGGCCCGATTCGACGCGGACGACGAGCAGGTCGCGGCGGGCGGTGAGGTCGGAGTGGCGGGCCGTGTCGACCCACAGGCCACCGGATTTCGCCAGGGCGGCGATGTGGGGTTGGGAGGCGCGGTAGACCAGCAGCAGGATCGAGACGCCGACGCCGATCAGCAGGCCGGGCAGGGTGTCGAACAGCAGCACGCCGAACATGGCCGCCAGCGCGGCGAGGAAATCGGCGCGGGCGGCGTGGCCGTAGATGCTGCCGAGCAGTTGGGTCCAGACGCGGTAGAGGCGGCGCAGGGCGGCGATGTCGACGAGTTCGATGACGGCCGCGATCACCACCGCCGCCAACGTGGCTTCGGGCAGTTTCTCGAACAGGCCGGTCAGGAACAGCAGCGTCAGCAGGGTCAGCGCGGCGACGACGAGTCCGCTGACCTGCGTCTTCGCTCCGGCGCCACCATTGACCGCGGTCTTGGACAGGCTCCCGTTCACCACCATGCCCGAGGCCAGGCCGGACCCCAGATTGGCCGCGCCGAGCCCGAACAGTTCCCTGTTGGGGTCGATGGTGTAACCCGCCTTGGCGGCATAGGTTTTCGCCGCGCCGAGCCCCTCGGCGAAGCCGATCACCAGCACGCCGACGGCCGGGCCGAGCAGGTCGAGGTAGTCGTGGAAACCGACGCCGCCCGGCAGCCCGAGCGCGGGCAGGCCCGCGTCGATATGGCCGACGATGGCCACGCCCTTGTCCTCGAGATCGAACAACTGCACTGTCACGATGCCGAGCAGCACGGCCAGCAGCGAGCCGGGCACCAGCGGCAGCCAGCGTCGCAGACCCAGCACGACGGCCAGGCTGAGCAGCCCGATCAGCAGGGTGCGCCACTGGGTGTCACCGAGATTCCCCAGCAGTCCCCAGGCTTGTGCGAAGAAGTCGCCCTCGTGCTTGTGGACGCCGAACAGCTTGGGTACCTGGCCGATGATGATGGTCAGGGCCAGGCCGACGATGAAGCCCTTCAGCACGGGTTCGGAGATGAACGCGGCGATGAAGCCGAGCCGGATCAGCCCGGCCAGCAGCCCGACGAGGCCGGTGGCGACGGCCAGCGCCGTGGACAGGGCGATGTAGCGTCCCCCGTCGGCACCGGCCAGCGGGGTGATGATCGCGGCCGAGAGCGCGGCCGTCGCCGACATCGGCCCCACCACCAGGTGCCGCGAACTGCCCGCCAGCGCGTAGAGGACCAGCGCGGGCACGGCCGCGTAGAGACCGACGACCGGCGGCACCCCGGCGATCGAGGCATAGGCCAGCGCCTCGGGCACCAGCACCGCCCACACCGTGAGCCCGGCGATCACATCCGGCCTGATCCAGGTGCGCCGATACCCGTGCAGCGACTCGAACACCCGCACCCGCTACCCCCTTCAGAGCCCGCCGACGCCCTTGCCGACCACCGCGCCCATCACCAGCAGCACGATCGCCATCACCGCGTGGTTGTTGGCCTGCAACCACTGCCGGGCGTTGTCCAGGACGGGCCCGAGCCGGTCGGCGGCGAGCGCGTAACCGAGCACCACCGCGAGTACGGTGGCCGACCCGAGCAGGGTGAACACCACGATCGCGACGATGTCGCCACCGGTGCTCAACCCGCCCGCGCCGATGGCCACACCCGCCGACACGCACAGCAGCAGATTCTTCGGGTTCGCCGCCGAGAGCACCGCGCCCAGCCCCGCCGCCTTGACCACGGTCAGGGTGTCGATGGCCCGCATCCAGCCGGGCACCTCGGTGTCGGCGCGCGAACTCCGCTGCTCGGCGGCCAGCGCGATCAGCAGCACGCCGAGCACGATCTTGATCCAAGGACGCCGCCGGGGACGGGTCCTTGCCCGTCGAATCGCCCAGCAGACCCGACAGCAGCGTCACTACCAGGGTGACGAGCAGAATGCCGCCGACCCATCCGGCCGCGAACCCCTTCGCCGCCCCGCCCGCGTTCTTCGACAGGATCATGAGGATGGCCGCGACGATCGGGATCGGCGAGATCGCCACACCCACCGCCAGCGGCAGCAGATCACCGATGACTGAGCCCATGCGGTTCACGCTAGGAGTGGGTGGGTACTCGCGCGTCACACGTTGTGGGTGAGATCGGCGTGCGTTAACAGAGTTCGTGAGCAAGGCGAAATATCAGGTACACGAGATCGAGGGAGGACGTCTTATGTCGTATCGATCCATGCTCGCCGCGGTATCCGGGGTCGCGCTGGCCGTCGGACTGGCGGCGGCCGGACCCGCCACCGCGCAATCGGAGCTCGACGACTACACCCCGCTGGACCCCGTCGACTTCCAAGTGCCCGGCCCCGAACACGCGGGCACCGTCTTCTTCAGCACACCCGACGGCCGCCACTGCGCCATCTACTGGAACAACGGCCCGTCCGGCTGCGACGCGGTGCCGATCGACGCGCCCGAGGGCACCAACCAGGTGCGCGTGGGCATCGTCGAGCCCGCGCGGTTCGTGGCCTCGGAGGAACCGACCTTCACCCATCCGGACGCCCAAGTGCTGCCGGAGGGCCACCGGATCACGCTGGAGAACACCACCTGCGGGGTCGGCTACCAGGGGACGGTCAGCTGCGAGGTCGGTGAGCACGGCTTCGTGCTCGCGGCCACCTACGCCGTGCTGCGCTAGGCCCTGATCAGCTCGAACAGCGCGGTGACGCTCTGTTCGCCACGCCCCGCCGCGACCGCGCGGCCCAGCAGGTCGTGCATCGGGGCGTGCCAGGACAGGTCGACGCCGGTTTCGGCGGCGAGCGCGCGGTCGTCCTCGGTCGCGGTGTGGAACAGCGCGACCGAGGACCCCAGCCGGGTGTAGTCGGCGCTGTCGATCTCCTCGGCCAGCACCGGCAGGATCGACTCGATCATCCGCAGCCACTTCACCGAATGCTCGACCATGCTGCGCGCGGGCAGTCCGCGCGCGGCCAGCACCGCCGCGCCCTCCACGAAACCGAGCAGCGCCGGGAGCAGGGTCGCGCCGACGGCGGACTCGTAGAGGGCGGCCAGATCCGGTTCGGGACCGAGGAATTCGAGATCACCACCGAAGACCCGCAGCGTGTCGCGATGGTCGTCGAAGACCTGCCGCTCGCCACCGAAATACAGCAGCGTGTCCGGATCACCCACGGCCGCGGGGACATTCTTGATCGCGCCGCCCAGATAGCGAGCGCCACCGCACTGCGCCCAGCGCGCGAATTCCCTTGTCTGGGCGGGTGTTCCGCTGTTGAGGGTGATGAGGTCGCGCCCGGCCAGCGCATCGGCGGGCAGGCTATCGCGGGTCGCGTCGAAGCTGGTCATGGCCGCGATGGTCAGCGGGCTCGCGGCGACGGCTTCGGCGCTGGTGGGGTGCGCGGTCGCGCCCGCGGCGACCAGGGGCGCGGTGCGCTGCGCGGTCCGGTTCCAGAGGTGGGTGCGGTATCCGGCCGCGAGCAGCGCGGCGGCCAGGGCGCTGCCCATCGACCCGGTACCGAGCACGGTCACCGACTTGTTCATCCCGACTCCGATCGTCCGGGAGATCCGGCGATCTCCGCTGACCCGAGTCTCGGTGCCCACCGCGCGAGCCCACAAGTACGCACTTTGCCCGTCAGTTGCGCACTTTCGGGTAAGCGACGAGGTCGGGCGGCTGTGAAGTGTCCAGGGTCGACGCGAGGATCGCCGGGGTGCCGGGTGGGCGTCGTAGAGTTTGCGTATGTCGGACGCCGAAATGACCGAATTGGTGCAGCGCCGGGTGGACGAGGCCCTGCTCGGTGGACCACGGATCTATACGCGCACACAGGTGGGCGAGCGGTCCGGGGTGCCCGAGGCCGAATCGCGGCGGCTGTGGACGGCGCTGGGGTTCCCAGCCACCGACGACGATCAGGTCGACTACACCGAACTCGACATCACCGCCGTCACCGGTTTCCGCAGTATGAAGGTGGTGGCCGCGTCCGGACTCCGGCAGCAGGCCGCGGCCGCGCGGACCATCGGTCAGGGCATGGCCCGACTGGCCGAATGGCAGGCCGACCTGGTGATCGCCGAGATCAAGGCGCGCGTCGCCGACGCCGATCCGGCCATCCCGCTCGATGAACGGGTCACCGCCGCCACCGCGGCGACACTGGCCGGGATCGAGCAGTTGCAGGCGTATGTGTGGCGCAGGCATCTGGCGGCCGCGGCGGCGCGCGTGATGGACGAGACCGGCGCCGCCACCGAGGGTTCGCTGCGCACGCTGGCCGTCGGTTTCGCCGACATGGTCGGTTTCACCCGGCTGACCAGGCATCTGCATCCCGACGAATTGTCCACGCTGCTGGAGGCTTTCGAGTCCACCACCACCTCGGCGATCACCGACAACGGCGGCTGGGTGATCAAGAACGTGGGCGACGAGGTGATGTTCGCCGCCGAGACCGCCGTCGACGCGGCCCGCATCGCGCTGGCCATCCAGGAGTCGACCATGCTGGTCGGCGGTACCCCGGAACTGCGGGTGGCCATGGCCTATGGCGAGGTGCTGCAACGTTTCGGCGATCTCTACGGGTCGGTGGTCAATATCGCCGCCCGGCTCACCGGCGTGGCCCGCCCCGGCAACATCCTCATCGACGACGCCGCCGCGGCCGCCCTCGACGACCACCCGGAGTTCGCCATCCGTCACCTGCGCAGCGTCCGCGTCCGCGGCTTCAACCGCCTGCGCCCGCACCGCCTGCGTTCGGCATGACCGCGAACGTGCGGCGCGACGACACCGTTGCCTAGGGTATGCGGGTGGAGATGGACTGGGACGGCGTGCGCGAGCGGTGCACGGTATTCGCCGACGACGCGGTGCTCGCGCTGAACAAGCCCGCCGGGATCTCGGTGACCGGGGAGCGGCACGACACCGATCTGGTGGAGCTGGCGCGTACCGCCGGGACACAGCTGTATCCGGTGCACCGGATCGACAAGGTGACCTCCGGGCTGGTGCTGCTGGCGACCGAGCTGGCCGCGCACGGGCAGCTGACCAGGCAGTTCAACAAGCAGACAGCGCGCAAGCGGTATCTGGCGATCGTGTCGGGGGCGCAGCTGCCCGATCGCGGCGAGATCGATCTGCCGTTGAGTGTGGGCCGCAAGAACCGGGTGCGCATCGCGGCGCAGCGCGAGGCGATCCGGCGCGCGGGCGATCGCTGGTACGTCGACGAGGCGGATCTGCTGCCCGCCAAGAACTACCCCTCGCTGACCCGTTTCGTCACCGTCGCGCGGCACGGGGAGCACGCGCTGCTCGCGGTCGAACCGGTCACCGGGCGACGGCACCAGATCCGCGTCCAGCTGGCCTGGATCGGTCATCCGATCCTCGGCGACCCCCTCTTCGACCGCACCGCCACCCACCCCCGCACCCACCTGCACTCCTGGCGGCTGACCCTCGACGCCGACTGGCTGACACCGCCCGTGCTCGCCCTCGAGGCGACTCCGGGCCCCGACTTCTGGACGCCGTTCACCGACGACCCCGACAAGGGCGCCGAACTACTGCGCACCGCGTCCGAGTTGATCGCCGAGCCGTAGCCGAGCCCTCGACCGTCCGGTGACCAGCGTCACAGACCGGGGGTCTGGTTTCGGGTGGTGGCGCGGCTCATGGAGACGGATAAGCGCAGGTCATCTAGCCTGGATGGGTGCCGATGAGTCATACCGGCGCACTCTGACGCAACGGAGCGATCCCAGAGAAGAAAGCGACTGCCGATGATCCTGGCGGCTCAGCTCAGCGACACCCACTTCGACCTCAGCACACGCAACACCGAACGGGTGGAGGCGGTGATGGGCTACCTGGCGGAGCTGCCACGCAGGCCCGACGTGATCCTCGTGACCGGTGACCTCACCGACTCCGGCAAGCCCGAACAGTACGCCGAGGCCCGCCTGGCCCTGCGCTCCGAGATCCCCGTGCACGTGCTGCCCGGCAACCACGACGACCGCGCCGCCCTGCGCGCGGAATTCCTCGGCGAACCCGCCAGCGCCACCCCCGTCAACAGCGCCCACCGCGTCGGCCCGCTGACCGTGCTCATGCTCGACTCCAGCATTCCCGGCGAACCGAGCGGCCGCCTCGACGAGGACACCTACGACTTCCTGCGCACCGCCCTGGCCGAAGCCCCCGCCGACGGCCCCATCCTGCTGGCCCTGCACCACCCCCCGAAGCCCCTGTTCAGCCCGATCGTCGACGTCATCGCGCTGGCCGACCCCGGCCGCCTGGCCGCCGTCGTCGCCGGTGACGCGCGCATCGTCGGCACCCTCACCGGCCACGCCCACTCCCCCATCGCCACCACCTTCGCGGGCAAACCCATGATCACCTGCCCCAGCACCGCCTCGGTCCTCGGCGGCACCTGGGAGGTCACCCCACCCCACCGCGTCATGGACTACGCCCCCGACCCCGCGATCGCCCTGCACGTCATCGACGAGTCCTTCGGCCTGACAACCCATTTCCGCACGGTAGCCATGGGCGGATGGCTCTCGGAGCCCCCCGCCTGACCACACTCCCAACCCCGCACCCGCGACCCCGAGGAGCGGCGGCCGACGAAGTCGGCCGGTCGCGGCCCGGGCCGCGACTCGAGCGCGCCAGCGCTCCAAAAACACAGCCGTATACCCCCCCTGGGTCGGTACACAGGTTCTCCACACAACCCCCACCGCAGCTCTCACCGTCCACACAGCCCCTCCTGGCAGACTGGACGCGTGACAGACACGCCCGTGGCCCAGATCCGCGGACCCCTACGCCCCATCGAACTGGCGACCGCCGCGGTCATGGCCGGTCTCACCGTCGGCCTGATCACCGTGGGTTCGCTGGTCCCGATGGCCGCCGCCCTCCAGCTGGTCGCGGCGGTACCCCTGGGATTGCTGGCACACCGCTATCGCCTGCGCGCCCTGGCCACCGCCACCATCGCCGCCACCCTGGTCACCTTCGTGGCGGCGGGCATCATGCCCGCCCTCGGCGTGCTGGGCGCGGCCACCCTGGCCGGGATCATCGGCACCGTGAAGCGGCGCGGCGGCGGGTTGCCGACCGTGCTGGCGTGGTCGGTGGTGGCCGGGCTCGGCTGGTCGCTGTTCACCGTCGGCACGCTGCTGCTGTTCAGCCGGACCAGGCAGTTGTTCTTCGACGCCATCCGCAATACCGCCCAGGGCATCCAGAACCTGGCGGCCCGCCAGTCCCAGCTCGAACCGCTGGGTCGGATGGCGGCCGAGGCGACCGACGCGGTGCTGCGCTGGTGGTGGCTCTATATCGGCGCTTCGGTGGCGCTGGGCGTGGTGACCAGCGCGATCATCTCGTGGTTCGTCCTCGGCTCGGTGCTGGACCGGCTGGCCTGGCTACCCGGCAGCGACCGCCTCGACGCCCCCGCCGACGACCGCCCGGTCGCGCCGCTGCCGGTCAGCCTGCACGAGGTCGGCTACCGGTACGCGGGCGCGAGCTCCGACGCGCTGTCCGGCATCGAGCTCACCATCCGGCCCGCCGAGTTCGTCGCCGTCGTCGGCCACAACGGGTCCGGCAAGTCGACGCTGACCCGCGTGCTGGCCGGTCGACCGCCCACGACCGGCACCGTGCAGCGTCCCGGCTCGGCCGGGCTGGGCGAACTCGGCGGCACCGCGCTGGTGCTGCAACGTCCCGAGAGCCAGACCCTCGGCGTCTCGGTGGCCGACGACGTGGTGTGGGGCCTGTCGGCCGAGCTGGCGGGTGAGGTGGACGTGGACGGCCTGCTGGCCGAGGTCGGCCTGGCCGGGATGGGCGCGCGCGAGACCGCGACGCTGTCCGGTGGCCAGCAGCAGCGGCTCGCGGTGGCCGCGGCCCTGGCCCGCCGCCCCGCCCTGCTCATCGCCGACGAGGCGACCTCGATGATCGACCCCGACGGCCGCCGCGACCTGGTCGCCCTGCTGGCCGAACTCCCCCGCCGCCACGGCACCGCCGTCGTCCTGGTGACCCATCACGAAGCCGACGCCAGCGCCGCCGACCGGGTGATCCACCTGGCCGACGGCCGGATGGTCGCGCACCTGGCCAGCTGGCCGCAACCGGCGCGCGACCAGCGTCGACGCCCGATGGGCGAGCCCATCCTGGAGCTGTCCGGGGTGCGCCACACCTACAACCGCGGCACGCCGTGGGAGGCGCCCGCGCTGCACGGCGTCGACCTGTCGGTGCGCCAGGGTGAGGCGCTGCTGATCGTCGGTGGCAACGGTTCGGGCAAATCGACGCTGGCCTGGATCATGGCCGGACTGGTGGCCCCGAGCGAGGGCCGCTGCACGCTGCGCGGCGCCCCGGTGGACAAGAAGATCGGCGATATCGCGCTGGCCTTCCAGCACTCCCGGCTGCAATTGCAGAAGCAGACCGTCGGCGCCGAGATCGCCGACTGGGGCGGCCGGGCGACCGGGTCCGGCGCGGTCGGCAAGGCCCTGGACGCGGTCGGTCTCGATCGCGGGCTCGCCGCGCGCTCGATCGAGGAACTCAGCGGCGGCCAGGCCAAGCGGGTGGTGCTGGCCGCCATGGTCGCCAGCCATCCCCAGGTGGTGGTCCTGGACGAACCGCTCGCTGGCCTGGACCCGCAGGGACGCGCGGAAATCGTGGAACTGCTGGCCCGACTGCGGGATTCGGGGCTCACGCTGATCGTCATCTCGCACGACGTGAGCGATATGGCGGCGGTGTGCGACCGCACGGTGCATCTGGACTCGGGGGTGATCGCCGAGACCGCGCGTCAGCCGGTCACCGCGGCGGCGGGCCGCGATCCGGTCTGGCGCCTGGACCATCCATCACACAACGAACCGGGGATCCGATGAGCACCGTTCTGCTGCGCGAGGTCCCGGTCGACAGCGTCGTGCACCGGCTCTGGGCCGGGACCAAGATGATCGCCGCGTTCCTGATCAGCCTGCTGCTGATGTTCCTGCCGATGTGGCCGGTGCTCGGACTGATCATCGCGTTCCTGGTGGTGATCTGGGTTGCCGCGCGCCTGCCGATCCGCACCCTGCCCCGGCTGCCGTGGTGGTTCTGGGGACTGGTCGCCGTCGGCGCGCTGATCAACGCGCCGATCGGCACCAAGGCGCTGCTCGGCTACGCGCAGGTGTTCGTCTTCGGCATGGTGCTGGTGGCCGCGTCGTTCCTCATCGCCTACACCACACCCATGGGCGAAGTGGCGCCCGCGCTCGCCAAACTCGGTGCGCCCCTGCGCAAGCTGGGCCTGCCGGTCGACGAGTGGGCGGTGGTCGTGGCGCTCACCCTGCGCGGTCTGCCGCTGCTGCTCGACGAGATCCGGGTGCTGCGCGCGGCCCGCAAGCTGCGCCCCAAGGACAACCTGATCCATCGCGCCGCCGACCAGAATCCGCTCATCGACATCCTCACCGCGTGCATGGCGGTGGCCTCGCGCCGCGCGGGCGAACTCGGCGAGGCCATCACCGCGCGCGGCGGCACCGGCATGCTCACCGCGCATCCGAGCAGACCCGGCCGCGCCGATGTGATCGCGCTGCTGATCGTCGTGGCGGTGTGCGCGGGCGGGGTGGCGCTGGGCACGGCGCTCTGAGGCCCGACCTCCCGGCCACCGCCCGCGCGCCGGGCGATACTGACTCGCGTGACCGACAGCGAGCACGCGATACCGGCTTGGCAGCGACCCACCGAGGGTGAGTCCCGGCTCGCCGCGACCGGCGCCATCCTCGGGATCATCGTGGTGCAGGTGCTGCTGCCCAACGAGTTCCTGCCCGCGCCCGCGTGGGCGCTGCCCGCGCTGGAACTGGGCGTGCTGTTGATCCTGTTGATCGCCAACCCGAGCCGGATGGATCGGGAGGAACGCTGGATCCGCGGACTGAGCCTGGTGCTGGCCGGGCTGATCAGCGTCGCCACCGCGCTGTCGGCGCTGCGGCTGGTGCACACCATCGTCGTGAGCCAGACCGAGCAGGACGCGACCACGCTGCTCGGCAGCGGTGCGCTGATCTGGGCCACGAACGTGATCGCCTTCTCGCTCTGGTACTGGGAGTTCGATCGCGGCGGCCCGGCGGCCCGAGCCAACGGTCGGCAACCCGTCCCCGACTTCCTGTTCCCGCAGATGCAGGACCCGCCCACCACCGACCCGGACTGGCGGCCGGAATACCTGGACTACCTGTATCTTTCCTTCACCAATGCCGCGTCGTTCGCCCCCGCCGACGTGCTGCCGCTCTCGCGCTGGTGCAAGAGCGTGATGCTGGCGCAGTCGGCGATTTCGCTGGTCATCGCCACGCTGGTCATCTCACGGGCGATCAACATCCTGCACTGACCTCATAGCAATTATCTATGAGAGATCTCAGGTTTAAAATCCGATTCCGCCTGTCGGCAACCCCACAGCGGGCTATGGTTCAACCGATAATTCGAGCTGGACCGCTGTACGCGCCGTCACTCGGTTCTCGGGGGAGCCACGACCGCGGCGCTTTCGTTCGGGCACGTCAATTCGTTTGGCACGTCACCTGATGAACCAGATGGGAACGTACACATGATCATCCGTAAGATCGCCGCGGTCGCCATCCCAGCGCTCGCGGCAGCGCTGGTCGGAACCGGCATCTCCCATGCCGATCCGGTCACTCCCAATGTCGACTACCGCACGGAATTGGTCGGCAACAAGGTCGTCACCACCCTGACCAACGGGACTTTCGAGCTCACCGGCAACGGGGTCGAGATCCGTGATCAGGCGGGGGCCGCCGTGGTCGCCCTGCCGCTGTCGGTGCGCGACGGCAGCCTCGAGTACCCGCTGCCGCACGCGGTGAGCCAGAACCAGACCGTTCTGGAGATCACCGCCGTGAAGGACGTGGCCCTCGCGAAACCCAATCTCACGCCGGTCGCCTCGCCCGCGGAAAACTATGCGGCACAGGCGAACTTCGCCTCGACCTTCGGCTTGGCCACTGCGGTCGGCAGCTTCGTCGGCATGGCCATCGGCGCGGTGATCGGCCTGGTCGTCGGCGCGGCGGCCGGTGGCGTCGGCGCGATTCCCGGCTTCATCACCGGGGCCAGCATCGGCGGCATCATCGGCAGCCTGGTCGTCGGTGGTCCCACGCTGATCGTGGCGGGCCTGGACCTGATCAACACCCTGGCCGCCCCGCCCGGCACCACCCAGTGGGCGCAGCAGACCAGCTGACCTGTGCCCCAGTCACTCTCGTGCCGGGCGTTACCACCGGCCCGGCACGGGAGTGCCCTGCGGAAAGACGTGCCGAGGCCCGCGAAAGACCATCGGGCAAACTCTCGGCACGCTGATCCGGCGGACCGGTGGCGGCCGGTCCGCCGGGGCAGATCAGTGCTGTTCGCGCACAGCCTTCTTGGCCGCTTCCTGCGCGGAATCGACCTGGCCCGCGAACTTCCCGCCGGTCTTGGCGTCGACCACATCACCGGCCTTGTCGATGATGCCGTCCACCTTGTCGGCGTTCTTGGCCGCCAGATCCATCGCCTTGCCCGCCAGGTTCTTGAAATCCACCGTGCACTCCTCGCTGTGTCCAACCGCTCCAACGCGATCACCCTAGCAACACCACAGCTTTCGTGGACAGGGCTCAGCGGCGCGAACCGGTCACACCGTCCCACACCGGATGCCACAGCCTGCCGGTGTCGGTCCACGCCTGGAAGCGCACGGTGCCGGTGAGTTCAGGGTCCACCCACTGGGCGTCGCGCCGCTCGTCGGCGGTCAGCTCGTTGACGAACGGTGACGTCTCGCGCCGCAGTCGCCCCAGTTCGGTGGCGATGCGTGCGGCCTGCTCGTCCCCGAAACCGGTGCCCACCCGGCCCACGTAGACCAGCCCGTTCTCGTGCGGAATACCCAGCAGCAGCGACTTGAACTGCCGTTTCTCGCTGCGCCGCCACCCGCCCACCACCACGTACCTGGTCCGCCAGTTGCGCTCCTTGAGCCAGGTGTGGGCCCGCTTGCCCGGCTGATACACCGAGTCGCGCCGCTTGGCGACCACGCCCTCCTGCCCCTGGTCGCGACTGTCGGCCATCGCCTCCGCGCCCGAACCATCCAGCAGCGTGGACACATTCATCGACGGAGCCAGCTTGCCCAGCGCCTCGAGCACGGCCCGGCGATCGGTGTATCTCTTGCGCAGCAGCGAGGTGCCGTCCAGGTGCAGCACATCGAAGGCGACGAAGATCGCCCGCGCCGAATCCGCCTGGAGCGCCGAGATATCCGACAGGCCCGCGTCGTCGAGGACCACCGCCTCACCGTCGAGCACCACGCGGTGCCCGGCCAGTTCCTGACCGAGGGCGGCCATGCGCGGATACCGCGCGGTGACGGTGTTCCCGGCCCGACTGCGCACGGTGACGGTGCCGTCCTCGATCTCGACGATCACCCGGAAGCCGTCCCACTTGGTCTCGAAGGCCCAGTCCCGCGCCGACAGGCCGGTCACCTCACCCGCGGTGGCGAGCATGGGCGACAGGCCACGCGGAAGTGTGCCGGAACCGTTGTCCGACACCGGTTCCCGGCGGGTCTGGTCGCGCATGTAGTGCATGAGCCACTGGTCACCCTTGGTCTGGATGAAGGCGTAGCGGCCGTGCAGGCGCTCGCCGTCGAGTTCGACGATCACCTCGTCCTCGCGCCACTTCTCGGTGAGGTAGGTGCCCGAATCCCAGATGGTCATCTCCCCCGCGCCGTATTCGCCCCTGGGGATGGTGCCGTGGAAGTCCAGGTACTCCATCGGGTGGTCCTCGGTGCGCACGGCGAGGCGGTTGTGTTTCGGCTCGGTCGGCGGGCCCTTGGGCACGGCCCAGGAGGCGAGGACGCCCTCGTGTTCGAGGCGCACGTCCCAGTGCAGGCGGCGGGCGTGGTGTTCCTGGATGACGTAGCGGTTGCCGGGGCCGGGCGCCGGTGTGGCGGCGGGGACCGGTTCGGGCGTGCGATCCGGATCGCGCATGCTGCGGTACTTGGTGAGGGCGTCGGCCAGGGGTGGATCGAGGGCAGCGAGCAGGTCGCCGTCGGCCTGCCAGCGGGCCAGCACCTCGTCGAAACGCAACTGGCGCAGGGCATCCACGTCTTCGATCTCGGCCCAGGTGCGGGGGGCGGCGGCGTGTGGGTGGGCGCGGCCGCGCATCGAGTACGGGGCGATGGTGGTCTTGGCGGCGTTGTTCTGACTCCAGTCGAGGAACACCTTGCCGGTGCGCGCCGCCTTGGCCATGGTCGCCGTCACCAGATCCGGGTGCAGCTGTTGGAGATTGGTGGCCACCTGCTTGGCCACGGTCGACGCGCCGGAGGAGCTCATGACGCGGTCCAGTGGCACGTAGAGATGAATGCCCTTGCTACCGCTGGTCACCGGGAACGCCCGCAGACCGATCCCGGCGACCATGTCACGCACGGCCAGCGCCACCCGCGCGCACTCGGCCAGTCCGGCGTCCGGTCCCGGGTCGAGGTCGAAGACGATCCTGGTGGCGGGCCCGCGCTGTTCGCCGTCGAAACGCCATTGCGGCACATGGACTTCCAGCGCGGCCTGCTGTCCCAGCCAGGCCAGCCCCGCCTCGGAGTCGATCACCGGATACACCACGCGACGGCTGGAGTGTTCCATCGCGACCCGGTGGATCCAGGCGGGCGCGTGCTCGGGCAGGTTCTTCTCGAAGAAGTCGGCGTGGTCCACGCCGTTGGGCCACCGCTTGCGGGTGACCGGCCGCCCGACCAGGTGGGGCAGCATCGCCGGGGCGATCGCCGAATAGTAGGCGATCACCTCACCTTTGGTCGTTCCGGTCTCCGGGTACAGCACCTTGTCGAGGTTGCTGAGCTCGACCTCGATACCCGGTTCACCCGGTGACCCCCGGAACTCGCGGCGGACCATCGACGCGGTTCGGCGGCGGGGACCGAAACCCGGCCCCCGCGCACCGAATCAGGCCTTCGGCCCCGGATCGGTCGGCGCGGGACCGCCGGTGGCCGGTCCCTGACCGGTGCCGGGCTGCTGCGGCGGCACGACCTTCTTGGCCGCGTCCTTGCCCTTTTCGATCTTGTCGCTGTACTTGCCGCCGGTCTTCTCATCGATGAACGAACCGGCCTTGTCGACCGCGTCGTTGATCTTGTCGGCGTTCTGGGCGGCGGCGTCCTTGCCCTTACCGAGCAGGCCCTTCAAGGTATCCACGAGACTCATCTGCCGAAATTCCTTTCGCGAGGAGGGTCACTCCACATCTTCCCACCACGAAACCCGTGGCGGGAGGTCATTCGGAACCACCCGCTGGCCCGGCTTGGGCACGACGATCGCCGTACCGGCCGCGTCGGCGGCCGCGACCAGCCGCCGGACGGGTTCGGCCCAGCGGTGGAAGGCCAGGTTGAAGGTGGCCCAGTGGATCGGGACCAGCAGCCCGTAGCCCGGATCACCCAGGCACAGGTCGGCGTGCGCACGCACCGCCTCCTCGGGATTCATGTGCACATCGGTCCAGCGTTCGTCGTAGGCGCCGATGGGCAGCAGCGTCAGATCGAACGGCCCGAGCACCGCGCCCGCCTGCGCGAACGCCTTGGTGTAGCCGGTGTCGCCGCCGAAGTACACCCGCTTGATGGGCCCGGCCAGCGCCCAGGACGCCCACAGCGTGGTGTTGCGGACCAGGCCGCGACCGGAGAAGTGCCTGGCCTCGGCGCAGGTGATGGTCAGGCCGCGATCGTCCTTGTCGTGCCCGACCGAGACCGAGCCACCCCAGTCCAGCTCGATGATCCGGTACTCGGGCACACCCCACTGCCGCAGGTGCGCACCGATGCCGGTGGGCACCACGAAGGGGGCCAGCTGACCGCGCACGAGCGCGTCGACGGTGGCCTTGTCCAGGTGGTCGTAGTGATCGTGGGAGATGATCACCGCGTCCACGCTGGGCAGCGCGGCCAGCGCACCAGGGACCGGATGCAGCCGGGCCGGGCCGATGAGCGGTGACGGCGAGACCCGCTCGCTCCACACCGGGTCGGCCAGCACGCGGTAGCCGTCGAGTTCGATCAGCGCGCTGGCGTGCCCGTACCAGGTGACCGCCAGCTCGGCGGCCTGCTCGGGGACAGCGGGCGTGACCAGCGGCACCGGTTTGCCCGGCCTGCCGACCCTGCCCTTGGTGAGCCCGGACCACAGCAGCGACGGCGCGGCACCGGCCGCGAGCATGCTGCTGGGTTCGGTGTTGTGGAAACGGCCGTCCCGATAGGACGACTTGCCCAGGGCGGTCGGCTCGATGGCCGACGGCCCGGCGCCGAGCGCGGTGGGCAGACCCCACACCGCGCGCGCCACCCAGGCGAGCCCGAGCGAGCTCGCCACCGACCCCGCGACGCGCGCGAGGCTCATCACCGGCCCACGAATTTCGCGGGACGCTTCTCCTGCCGAGCCAATCGACCCTCCTTCGCGTCGTCACTGGTCCAGGCGGCTTCCAGCGCGGCCTGCTGGATCGCGCTGGCCGGTGCCCTGGTGCCGTCGTCGTTGAGCATGAGCTTCATCGCCCGCAGCGACAGCGGGGCCAGCGCGGCGATGGATTTCGCCCAATCCTTGGCATCGGCCAGCGTGCCCAGCTTGTTGGCGAAGCCGTAGGCGTAGGCGTCGGCGGCCGAGACCGATTCGGCCCCGAGCAGGATGGTGCGGGCCGGGCCGCCGCCGATCAGTGAGACCAGTCGGCTCACCGTCCAGCGGTCCACCGAGATGCCCAGCTTGGCGGCGGGCACCGCGATGTAGGCGTCGGGTTCGATCACCCGCAGGTCCGAGGCCAGGGCCAGCTGCACGCCCGCGCCGAGCGCGCCGCCGTTGATCGCCGAGATCACCGGCACCGGAAGCGATTCGATGGTGTGCAGCATGTCGAGCAGCCCGGACAGGAACGACTCGGAGTACACGCCGGTCAGGTCGGCACCGGCGCTGAAGATGGGACCGCGGCCGGTCAGCACGATGACGCGGGCGCCCTGGTCGACCGCGTCGAGCATCGCGGCGCGCAGCTGGCCCACCAGGTCCTCGTTGAGCGCGTTGCGGCGCTGTTCGCGCTGCAATTCGATCGTGATCACGTCACCGTCGCGGGTCACGCCGAGCATGGATCCTCCCCAGAAGGACGGGTTCACTGAATGTCTTCACTTTGCCACAGGCCGGGGTCGACGCCCCGCAAGGCGATAGCATCGGCGGCTGTGGCGACCGACTTCGACATCCTGGTGATCGGCGCGGGCCAGGCCGGATTGTCGGCCGGGTACCACCTGCGCAGGCGGGGGCTGGTGCCCGAACGCGACTTCCTGATCGTCGACCACGCGCCCGGCCCCGGCGGCGCCTGGCAGTTCCGCTGGCCCTCGCTCACGCTCACCACGGTGAACCGCGTGCACGATCTGCCCGGGATGTCCTTCGCCGAGACCCTGCCCGCCGGATCGGAGTCCGCGCCCGCCGCGACTGCCGTGCCGCACTATTACGAACTCTACGAAAAGCGCTTCGACCTGCGTGTTCACCGTCAGGTCTCGGTGCGGGTGGTCTGTGACCGGACCGCCGACGGGCAGACCTGCGCGGGCCGTGGCGAGGTGTTGCGGGTGGAGACCGAGGGCGCGGACACCCTGCGGGTGCGCGGCCTGATCAACGGCACCGGCACCTGGGAACACCCGTTCATCCCGGTGTATCCGGGCGCGGGCGAGTTCGCCGGACGGCAACTACACACCCGCGACTACCGCACCCCGGACGAGTTCGCGGGCCAGCACGTGGTGGTGGTCGGCGGCGGGATCTCGGCCGTGCAGTTGCTCGACGAGATCTCCCAGGTGACCTCCACCACGTGGGTCACCAGAACCGAGCCGCGCTGGCGGGAGACACCGTTCGTGGAGCAGGACGGCCGCGACGCGGTGGCGCTCGTGGAGGACCGCGTCCGGCGCGGACTGCCACCGGGTTCGGTGGTCTCGGTGACCGGTCTGCCGCTCGACGACCGGCTGCGGGCCGCCCGCGATCGTGGCGCGCTGGACCGGCTGCCCATGTTCGAGCGGATCGAGCCCGACGGGGTGCGCTGGGCCGACGGGCGGTTCCAGGCCGCCGATGTCATCCTGTGGGCGACCGGCTTCCGCAGCGCGCTGGACCATCTGGCGCCGCTGCGCCTGCGCGGGCCGGGCGGCGGGATCACCATGACCGGGCGGCTGGCCACCCAGGTCGCGGTCGACCCGCGCGTCCACCTGATCGGCTACGGGCCCTCGGCCAGCACGATCGGCGCCAACCGGGCCGGACGGGCCGCGGCCGCCGAACTCACCGACTACCTCGGGATCACTCCAGACCGGCGCTGAAGGTGCCCGGATCGGGGCCCACGCGGGTGCCCTTGTCGAGGCGGTTGATCGCCTCCATCGCCGCGGCGTCGAGTTCGAAGGTGAACACGTCGAAGTTCTCGGCGATGCGCGAGGGCGTCACCGACTTGGGGATGACGATATTGCCCAGCTGCAGGTGCCAGCGGATGATCACCTGAGCGGGCGTGCGGTCGAGTTCCTCGGCGATGCTCGTGATGGTGGGGTTGTCCAGCAGGGTGCCCTGCCCGAGCGGGCTCCACGCCTCGGTGGCGATGGCGTGGTTGGCGCCGTACTGGCGCAGGTCGCGCTGGGACAGGGTGGGGTGCAGTTCGATCTGGTTGACCGCCGGGGTCTCCCCCGCGTCGGCGATCAGGGTCTCGAGGTCGATCACCCGGAAGTTCGAGACGCCGATCGAGCCGACGCGGCCCTGCGCCTTCAGTGCCTGGAACGCGCGGAAGGTGTCGACGTAGCGACCGGCCGAGGGCACCGGCCAGTGAATGAGATACAGGTCCAAATAGTCCAGGCCCAGACGTTTCATGCTGGCGTCGAAGGCGCGCAGCGTGGAGTCGTAGCCCTGGTCGGCGTTCCACAGCTTGGTGGTCAGGTAGATCTCGTCGCGCGGGATCCCCGACTCACGGATGGCGCGGCCTACGCCTTCCTCGTTTCCGTAGACCGCGGCCGTGTCGATACTGCGGTAGCCGACCTTCAACGCCTCGGCCACCACTCCGGTGACGTCCTCCGCGGGCACCTGGAACACGCCGAACCCCAGCTGCGGGATCACGTTCCCGTCGTTGAGCACGATGGTGGGAACGAGGCTGCTTGCGCTACGGAAGGTCACCCTTCCGACCGTAGAAGTGCTTCGCCGTACCGTCAACGACGCCGACCTGCGTGTTTCCCCCGAGTCGAGATGGGGCACGAACCGGGGCGCCGGTCAGTAGACCACCCCGGTGAGCCCGATCCGGCGGTAGCGCACCCGGCGCAGGGCGCGCAGCTCGGCGGGCGCGGTGGCGCGCAGGGCAGCGAGTTCCTCGGTGACGGCCAGCACCACGCGCCGGGCGAAGGCGACGGGTTCGACTGCGGCGTCGGGGTATTCGCCGACGATACGGTCGACCACACCGTCGCGGTGCAGGTCGATCGCCCGAATGCCCTGGGCGTCGGCCAGTTCCGGCGCGTGCTCGGTATCGCGGAAGACGATCGCGCTGGCGCCCTCGGGCGGCAGCGGCGCCAGCCAGCCGTGTCCGGCGGCCAGCACCCGGTCGGCGGGTAGCAGCGCCAGGGCGCCGCCGCCGGTGCCCTGACCGAGCAGGATCGAGACCGTCGGGGTGTCGAGGGTGACGAGATCGGCCAGGCAGCGGGCGATTTCGGGCGCGAGGCCGCGCTCCTCGGCCTCCTTCGACAGTGCCGCGCCGACGGTGTCGATCACCAGCACCAGCGGCAGGCGCAGTTCCTGGGCCAGTGCCATCGCGCGCCGCGCTTCGCGTAATGCGGCCGGGCCCATGGTGTGTTCGCCGCGCTGGCCGGATCGGTCGTGGCCGAACACGACACAGGGCTGTCCACCGAAGCGGGCCAGTGCCAGCACGACGGTGCGATCGGATTCGCCCTGCCCGGTACCGCTGAGCGGAACCCGGTGTGTCACATGGCGTAACAGGTCGCGAATGCCGGGCCGCCCGGGACGGCGGGTACTCAGCACCGAATCCCACGCGCTCGCGGCGGGATTCGCCGCCGACACCGGACTCAGCACGGGCGCGGCCCATCCCGGCTCGGCCGACACCGGCATCACCGTGCCACTGGCCACACTCAGCGCGCGATGTGCGATGCGGCGGAACACCTCCACCGGCACCACGCCGTCGATCACGCCGTTGCGATAGAGGTTCTCGGCCGTCTGCACGCCGGGCGGGAACGGCTTGCCGTAGAGGGCCTCGTAGACGCGCGGTCCGAGGAAGCCGATGAGCGCGCCGGGCGCGGCGAAGGTGATGTGCCCCAGCGATCCCCACGAGGCGAACACGCCGCCCATGGTCGGATCACGCAGGTAGACGAGGTAGGGGTATCCGGCGGCCTTGTGCACGGTGACCGCGCCCGCGATCTTCACCATCTGCACGAACGCGACGGTGCCCTCCTGCATCCGGGTGCCACCGGAGGTCGGGGAGGCGATCAGCGGCAGACCCAGTTCGGTCGCGCGCTCCACCGCCGACACGATCCGCTCGGCCGCGGCGACCCCGATCGACCCGGCCAGGAACGCGAACTCACACGCGATCACCGCCACCCGGCGACCACGCAACAGACCCTCACCGGTGAGCACGGACTCGTCGGTCCCCGCGCGCACGGCGGCGTCCACCAGCTCCTGGCGGTAGCGCGGGGTGATCGGGGGCTCGACCGGGGGCCGATCCCAGCTCACGAAGGTCCCGGAATCGAGCAACTGCCCGAGCAGCTCATTCGCCGACATACGCACGGGCAGAGCCTAGCGGGACCGATGGACGGCGCGGCTCACCGCGGGCACACGAAAGGCGGGGCTGCGGCCTTCATCGCGGCAGCCCCGGATCCCGTGGGTCAGTAGCCCTGCATGACCTTGCGCAGGGCGTACTCGGTCAAGGAGACCAGGGCCTGCTTGGCGGGCTCCCGCCGACGGGCGTCGATCGACATGATCGGGACGTCGGCGGGGACGGCCAGGGCCTGGCGGATGTCCTCGAGCGGGTACTTGGGGGCGTCGTCGAACTCGTTGAGCGCCACCAGGAACGGCAGACCGCGCGCCTCGAAGTAGTCGACGGCGGCGAAGCTGTCCTCGAGCCTGCGGGTGTCGACCAGCACCACGGCACCGATGGCGCCGCGGATCAGGTCGTCCCACATGAACCAGAACCGGTACTGGCCGGGCGTGCCGAACAGGTACAGGACCAGGTCGTCGGCGAGGCTGATACGGCCGAAGTCCATCGCCACCGTGGTGGTCGACTTCATCGGAATACCGGTCAGGTTGTCGATTCCGGTACTGGCGTTGGTGACCAGCGCCTCGGTGCGCAGCGGAACGATCTCCGACACCGCACCGACCAACGTGGTCTTACCGACACCGAAGCCACCGGCGACAACGATCTTCGCCGAAGTCGGCTTGCTCGTGCGGGTGTCGACCTGCGCCGTCGAATCAAATACGCCGGAGTCCACTGAGAACCCTTTCGATCAGCTCGCGACGTTCATCGTCGCTGGAATCGTCTTTCAAAGTCGCCGAGACTCGCACGTGACCGGCCTCGATGAGGTCGGCGACGAGAACCCGCGCTACACCGATCGGTATACCCAATTGGGCAGCTATCTCGGCAACGGACGGCGATTGCCTGCACAACTCCACGATGGACGTTTCGAGGTTGTTCAGTTCGAACTGCCGCTCCATGGCGACCGGATGCGATGCGACGAGTGCCTCCAGCGCCAACTCGACCGCCGGTCTGGTGCGACCGGCAGTCAGTGAGTACGGGCGAACGAGGCTGGGCTCGGCGCTCCCCATGCGGTGATCGTCTATGTCCATCCCACCATCAGGAACCCATCGTGACGCGCGGCGTCGCCTGGACGGTCTGGCCCACACGCTCGACCAACAGAGCCATTTCGTAGCCGACCTGACCGATGTCACACGAGGTGTTGGTCAGGACCGCGAGGTAGGAGCCGTCGCCCACTGCCATCAGCAGCAGATAACCGTGCTCCATCTCGACGACGGACTGCAGTACAGTACCGCCTTCGAACAGATTCGACACGCCGACGGACAGACTCGCCAGTCCGGCGGTCACCGCGGAGAGCTGTTCCGCGCGGTCGACCGGGAGCTGGGCGCTCGCGGCCATCAGCAGGCCGTCAGCCGAGACCAGGACGGCATGGGCTACGCCAGGAACCTCGTTGGCGAAGTTCGAAACCAGCCAATCCAGCTGACGGTTCGTACCACCTAGATCGGGGTTCATCGGTCTCCTTTATCTCCGGTTAGGTTCATTGCCTTCATTGCGCGGCCATCCCGGACGCCTTGCTGGTGACGACTCAAGCTGGACCTGATCGTTTCGGGATCACGTTGCGGAGTGCTGTCGGCCTTGCCGGTGACACCACCGGGCACGAGCCTGCCGCCCGGATTGCGCTGAGGCAAGCCCGCGGCGGTACGAACCTCGGGTTTGGCCTCGCTGGCGCGACGCGCGGCCTGCCAGCCTTCGTCACCGGGTGATTCGAAGGCGGCAGCCATCTGGGACCGGTCGGAATTCTCGTCCGTGAGCCACGCCGACATCATCTCCGCGAAGATCGGCGTTCCGCCCATGACGGAATCGCCTTCCGGTGCCGGCTGCAACCTGGTCTGGAAGAACGACGCAGCCTTGGCCGGATTCGACCGGAAACTGTGCCGACCCGGATCGCGCCCTGCCGACGCAGCGCTCTCCGGCCCCGCAGGTTCCCGATCCCGTTGGGGCAGAGCCACTCCGGGCCCGGCGTTCGCCTGCGGTACCACAGTAGCGCCGGGGGCGCGCTGCGGCAGCCCATTCGGGCCCGCCGGTCGCGAGTCGGCGGGCGGCTGACCCGCCGCGGGGGCCCGCTGCGGGAGTCCGCCGGTCTGGTCGCGCTGGGGCAGACCGGTCGACGGGTCACGCTGGGGCAGGCCACCGGTCTGCTCACGCTGCGGGAGACCGCTGGCCGGGTCACGCGGCGGCAGACCACCGGACGGATCACGCTGGGGCAGACCGCCGGACGGGTCACGCTGCGGGAGGCCGCCGGTCTGGTCGCGGTGCGGCAGACGCGGGGTCGGCTCACGGGGCGGGAGGCCGTTGGCCGGGCCGCGCTGGGGCAGGCCGGTCGACGGGTCACGCTGGATCGGCGCCGAATCCCGCTGCGGCCCACCGGCACCGCGCTGCGGGAGCCCGGTCGAGGGGTCACGCTGCACCGAGGACGGATCACGCTGCGGCAGACCCGTCATCGGATCACGCTGCGGGAGACCACCGGTCTGCTCACGCTGGGGCAGACCACCCGAGGGGTCACGCTGCGGGAGACCGGACGGGTCACGCTGCGGCAAGCCGCCGGTCTGGTCACGCTGCGGCAGACCCGACGGATCACGCTGCGGCAGACCACCGGTCTGCTCACGCTGCGGCAAGCCGCCCGAGGGGTCGCGCTGGGGCAGACCGGACGGGTCACGCTGCGGGAGACCGCCGGTCTGCTCACGCTGGGGCAGGCCGCCGGACGGATCACGCTGTGGGAGGCCGCCGGTCTGGTCGCGCTGGGGCAACCGGGCGGGCTGGTCGCCGCGCTGCGGCAGACCGGCCGACGGGTCACGCGGCGGCGCGCCGTTGGCGCCGGGCGAGCGCTGCGGCAGCCCACCCGAGGTCTGCTGCGGCTTGGCGGGTTCGCGCGGCGGCAGGCCGCCCGCGGGCGACGCCGACTCACGCGACGGCGCGCCGTTGGCACCCGGCTGCCGCACGGGTAGGCCACCCGAGGACTGCGGCGCCCCGGCGGGCTTGGCCTCGCCCGGCTGACCGGGCGCGGCGGGCGGACGCGGAGGTCCGCCGGGAGACAGATTGCGCTTGGGCAGCGCGGCCGCGGCGAGCTTGCCGCGCTGCGGCACGTTCCCGCCCTGACCGGGCGTGGCCGGACGCAGAGTGGGCGCCGACTGCTCGGCCGCGTCCTGCCGCTCGCCCTGGGCCATGGAGTTGCCCGGCTGACGCTGCGGCAGACCACCCTCGGCGGCCGGACCGCTGACACCCGGATCGACGGTGACCATCATGTTGCCGCCCGGGGTGCGGGTGATGGCCCGGGTCTGCATGGTGCTCGGCGGGTTCTGCGGGGTCGGCCGCTGGGGCTGTTGCTGCTGGGGCTGCTGCGGCGCGGGCGCCTGCTGCGGCGCGACGACCGGTCCACCGGCACCCGAGACGATCAGGCCGACCGGCACGTGCACCGTGACGGTGACGCCCGGATCGCGCGCGGTGTCGAAGGTCGGGCGCAGTCGCACGGTCAGACCGTGACGCTCGGCCAGGCGGCCGACCACGAACAGACCCATGTGGCGGGCGGTGTCGGGGCCCGGCTCGGCGGTCTGCTCGAGCCTGCGGTTGATCTCCGACATCTCCTGCGGCGGCATACCGATACCGCGGTCGGCCACCTCGATCAGCAGACCCTGGTCGTGGGCCTGGGCGAAGGTGAACTTGACGTCGGTCTCCGGCGGGGAGGCGCGCAGCGCGTTGTCGAGCAGCTCGGCGAACAGGTGCGCCATGTCCGAGGCGGCCGGTTCCACCAGCGAGCCGCGCGGCGTGGCGCCGAGCTTGACCCGCTCGTAGTCCTCGACCTCGGAGATCGCGGCCCGCAGCACGTCGGCGATCTCGACCGGCGCCGACTTGGTGCGGCGCTGCTTGGTACCGGCGAGGATGAGCAGGTTGTCACCGTTACGACGCATGCGCGCCGCGAGGTGGTCGAGGCGGAAGAGGTTCTCGAGCAGGCGCGGGTCCTTCTCGTCGTACTCCATCGCCTCGATGAGGGTGAGCTGATGGTCGACGAGCGACTTGGAGCGCCGGGCCAGGGTCTCGAACATGTCGTTGACCTGCGAACGCATCTGCGCCTGATCGCTGGCCAGGCGCAGCGCCTGACCGTGGATGTCGTCGACGGCGCGGGCCAGCTGACCGATCTCCTCGTCGGAGCGCACCGGCATCGGCTCGAGCGGCACGTCCTCGGGGGCGGCGCCGTTACGCAGCTGGGCGACCTCGTGCGGGAGGTCGGACTCGGCCACGCGCAGCGCGGCCAGGCGCAGCCGGTGCAGCGGCACGATCATCGAGCGGGCGACGAACACCGCCAGCAGCAGCGCGGCGAGGATGGTCGCGATGACGACGCCGGTGTAGGTCCAGGCGCCGGTGGCGGCCGAACCGGCCAGGTCGTCCATGGCCGACTCGATGGCCTTGGTCGACTCGTCGACGACCTTGGCGTAGCCGACGAGGCTGGAGTACAGCGAGGTCCGCATCTCGCCGACGGGCAGCTTGCCCGCCTGGATGTCGGGCCCGGAGGCCAGGGTCTCGCGGGTCTCGGCCTGGGACTTGAGGTCGGCGATCACCTGATCGCCGTCGGGGAAGCGGTTGCTGAGCACGTCGAGCAGGTGGCGCTCGGTGCTCACACCGGCGAGGAAGTGCTGGGCGCCGGTGGCCTGGCCGCGCAGCATCTCGGTCATGCCCGCCAGCTCGTCGACCAGCACCGAACGGGTGTTGAGCGAGTCGACCAGACGCAGCTTGGCCGCGTCCATCACCGGATCGCTGACCTGGGTGAGCGTGGTCTCGACGATGTCGACGCTGTCGCGACGCACCTGCTCGACCGCCGCGAGCGCGGGTTCGGTGGAGGTGGTCAGGCCCTTGCCCTGCGCGCGCACCGCCTTGGCCTGCTTGATCATGCGCTCGAGGGCTGCGCGGGCCTTGGGCAGATCGTCGAGTCGGCTCAGCGACTGCTCCGCCGCGGCGATCGCGCCGTCGAGCTTGGCCAGGTCGTCGTCGGTGACGAGGGTCGTCGCCGGACCGGTCGGCACCATCTGGCTACCGGCGACCTGCGCCGAGGTAGCACTCAGCGCGGTGACCGACGGAATCGTGTCTACCTGCTCGTTGATACTGGAGAGCCGGTTGGCTTCCGAGAACTCGGAGGTAATCCTCGACACGCCGAGCCCGACCGCGACCGCGAGTGGCACGGCCAGTACGGCCGTAACCTTCCAGCGCAGGTCCCAGTTGCCGAGCGCCCAGCGCTTGCTGCCGGACCTAGCGGCGTCACGCATCTCCCACTCACTTTCCAAACTGGCCTCGTATACCAAGCGGTCTACCAAGCGCCACCAGCGAACCTTCACACTCGCAATGCTGGCTCGCCAGGCGGTGCTGGCCGAGAACTGCGGCTGGCCGAGAAATTGCGTCTACGACTGCCCTAATAAGTGACATCAGATTCTAACGGATCAATAACTTCTTGGCTCACTCCCGGTAGAGGTCCGCGCGATGACCTGCCCGTTCCAGGCAAAACCAAAGGTCGCGGCACCCCCTCGGGTGTCGCGTGAAGTCTGCCACAATCATCAGGATCTATCGAGCGGGCATCGAAGCGAGGCTAGGGAGTCACGGGCTTGGACACCGAACACGAGTACCGACCGGTCTATCAGACCAGTCTGGTCGATCCAGCCCACTTCTGGTCCGCCGCAGCTCAGGCCGTCGAGTGGGACGTGGCGCCGGAGCAGATCGTGGACGCGGCGGACAAGCGCTCGGCGCGCTGGTTCCCCGACGGCAGGCTCAACACCTGCGTGAACGCGCTGGATCGGCACGTGCGGGCGGGCACCGTGGCCGAGGGCGGACACGCCGATCAGGCGGCCCTCATATATGTCTCCGCTATGACGGACACCACGACCGTCTATACCTATGCCGAATTGCTCGACGAGGTCGCCCGATTCGCCGGGGCCATGCGTGATCTCGGTGTGGTGGCCGGTGACCGGGTCGTGATCTATCTGCCGATGGTGCCCGAGGCCGTGATCGCGATGCTGGCCTGCGCGCGCATCGGCGCGGTGCATTCGGTGGTGTTCGGCGGCTTCGCCGCGCCCGAACTGGCCGCCCGGATCGACGACGCCGAGCCGGTCGTGGTGATCACCTCTTCCGGGGGCATCGAGCCGGGCCGCCGCGTCGACTACCCGCCGATCGTCATGCAGGCGCTGGACCTGACCACGACCACCTCGGTGCGCACGGTCATCGTCAAGCAGCGGCCGCAGTTCGCCACCATCGAGTTCCCCGCTCCCCTGCCCGCCACCGACGTGCTGCCCGCCTCCGAGCAGACCGTGGCCGCGCGCTGGGTGGACTGGGACGCCACGGTGGCCAACACCGAGCCCGCCGAACCGGTGTCGGTCGCGGCGACCGATCCGCTCTACATCCTCTACACCTCCGGCACCACCGGGAAGCCCAAGGGCGTGGTGCGCGACAACGGCGGGCACGCGGTGGCGCTGTCCTGGTCGATGCGCAACATCTACGACGTCGGCCCCGGTCAGGTGTTCTGGGCGGCCTCCGATGTGGGCTGGGTGGTCGGCCATTCCTACATCGTCTACGCGCCGCTGCTGGTGGGCGCCACCACCGTGCTCTACGAGGGCAAACCGGTCGGCACCCCCGACGCGGGCGCCTTCTGGCGCATCGTCGACGAGCACGACGTGCGGGTGCTGTTCACCGCGCCCACCGCCCTGCGCGCCATCCGCCGCGCCGACCCCGAGGCCACCGTCGCCCACCGCTCGGATCTGTCCAAGCTGCGCGCGCTGTTCTGCGCGGGCGAACGCCTGGACCCGGCCACCTTCGAATGGGCCACCGACACCCTGCTCGCCGGGCACCCCGACACCCCCGTGGTGGATCACTGGTGGCAGACCGAGACCGGCTGGCCGATCTGCGCCGACCCGCTCGGCCTGCAGGAACTGCCGGTCAAGCCCGGGTCGGCCTGCGTGCCGGTGCCCGGCTACCGACTGCGGGTGCTCGACGCCAACGGCAACGCGGTGCCCGCCGGGGTCGAGGGCAACATCGTCATCGGGCTGCCGCTGCCGCCCGGCACGCTGACCGGTCTGTGGCGCGATCGCGACCGGTTCATCCGCTCCTACCTGGCCACCTTCCCCGGCCACTACCTCACCGGCGACTCCGGCTACTTCGACGAGGACGGCTATCTCTACGTCCTGGGCCGCAGCGACGACGTCATCAATATCGCGGGCCATCGCCTCTCGGCGGGCAGCATCGAGGCCGCGATCTCCGGGCACGAGGCCGTGGCCGAATGCGCGGTGATCGGCATGCCCGACGAGCTCAAGGGCAGCCTGCCGCTGGCGTATGTGGTGCTCAAGCAGGGTGTCGAGATCGATCAGGAGCGGTTGCGCGCCGAGCTCGTGGAGCGGGTGCGCACCCAGATCGGCGCCATCGCCAGTCTCTACGACGCGATCATCGTCTCCGGGCTGCCCAAGACCCGCTCGGGCAAGATCCTGCGCAAGACCATCCGCCAGCTCACCGCGGGCGAGCACGTCGAACCACCCGCGACCATCGAGGACCCGGCCGTGCTGACCGCGCTGTCGGACCGCATCCTGGCCAACCCGCCGCTGGGCATCCCGGCACCCGCGACACCGGCCCCCGACCGCGACGGCGACCAGGTCGCTCCCACCTCCTGAAAGGCGCCCCCCAGCCGCTAATGTCACCCTCGTGACCGAACGTGCCGCCGCCGCTGTCCTGGTCGTCGACGACGACGAGGACGTTCTCGCCTCCGTCGAACGTGGCCTGCGACTGTCCGGATTCCGGGTGCTGGTGGCCAGGGACGGTGCCGCGGCGCTGCGCGCGGTGGCCGAGCACGGCCCCGACGCGATCGTGCTCGACATGAACATGCCGGTACTCGACGGCGCGGGCGTGGTGACGGCGCTGCGGGCCATGGGCAACGACGTGCCGATCTGCGTGCTCAGCGCCCGTTCCTCGGTGGACGACCGGATCGCCGGACTCGAGTCCGGCGCCGACGACTACCTGGTGAAACCCTTCGAGCTGGCCGAGCTGGTGGCCCGGATCCGCGCGCTGCTGCGCCGCCGCACCGACACGCCGGAGCCGAGCGCGCCCGGTGCCATCGCGGTGGGTCCGCTGCAGGTCGATGTGGCCGGGTATCGCGCCCTGCTGCACGGCCGGGAAATCGAGCTCACCAAACGCGAATTCGAATTGTTGTCGACCCTGGCCAGGAATGCGGGTGTGGTGCTCACGCGCGAACGGCTGCTGGAATTGGTGTGGGGTTACGATTTCATAGCGGATACGAATGTCGTCGACGTGTTCGTCGGATACCTTCGACGCAAACTCGAAATAGATGACACGCCAAGGATTCTGCATACGATCCGCGGCGTCGGATTCGTGTTGCGGGAACCCAAATGACTCAGGCACCGCCGAAACGCCGTCGGAGACAATCGTTTTCGCTGAGAACGAGAGTCGCTGGCGCGGCCGCGGCCGGTGCCGTCCTGATCGTCGGGATCGCGACTTTCGTCAGTTTCCAAGCGATCGAACGCAATAATGTCACCCAGACCGATCAGCAGCTCGAGATCGCCTCGCGCATCGTGCTGATCGAGCCGGTGCTGGCGACCGGCTTCGTCAACCTGACCGGCCTGCAGAACACCATGGCGCTGACCGTGCGCGACGACGGCCGGGTCACCGCCTCCAGCTCCACCCAGCTACCGGCGCTGCCGCCCGGCTCGCAGACCGTCGAGGTGGACGACCAGCCCTACCGCGTGCTCACCACCACCGAGAACCAGCCCGAGGGCCGCACCGTCTCGCTGGCCATCCCCACCACCGAGTCGGCCAAGGCCACCGCCGACCAGCAGCGCTGGGTGCTCGCGGGCGCCGGTGTCGCGGTGGCCGCGGCGGCGGCGCTGGGCTGGCTGCTGGCGGGGCGCGCGGTCGGCCCGATCGTCACCCTCACCCGGCAGGTCTCGGCCCGCAGCGCCTTCCCCGATCCGGCGAATCCCGCCCAGCCGGTGGACGGTTCGGGCGTCGACGAGGCCGTGAAGCTGGCCGACGCGGTGAACACCATGCTGGCCCGCGTCGACCAGGCCCAGGCCGAGACCGCCGCCGCCCTGGAGACCGCGCGTGATTTCGCCGCCGTCTCCGCCCACGAACTGCGCACCCCGCTCACCGCCATCCGCACCGACCTCGAGGTCCTGCGCACCCTCGACCTCACCGATGCGCAGCGCCGCGAGATCCTCGACGACCTGGCCCGCAACGAGACCCGCGTGGAGACCACCCTCACCGCGCTGGAACGGCTCGCCCGCGGCGACCTCACCGCCGAGGCCGACCACGTGCCCACCGATGTCGCCGACCTGTGCGACCAGGCCGCCCACGACGCCATGCGACACAACCCCGGCCTCCAGGTGCGCATCGAGACCGACGCCGAACTGGTCACCCTCGGCCTGCCCGCCGGTCTGCGCCTGGCCATCGACAACGCGCTGACCAACTCGGTCAAGCACGGCGGCGCCACCCAGGCCGTGGTCTCCGCGCACCGCTACCCCGGCGACCACATCGTCATCGCCGTCGACGACAACGGCACCGGCGTGCCACCCCAGGAACGCGAGGCCGTCTTCGCCCGCTTCGCCCGTGGCACCAACGCCACCAAGGGCGGCTCCGGCCTCGGCCTGGCCCTGGTGGCCCAGCAGGCACAGCTGCACGGCGGGCACGCCTATTTCGCCGACAGCCCGCTCGGCGGTGCCCGGCTGGTCATCGACCTGCCGGTGCGCCGGGCCTACTGACGACGAGACCCCCGCGCCCGAGGTGGGCGCGGGGGTCGGGTCGATCAGGGGATCAGGGCAGGACCTGCGGCACCGACTCCGGGATCACCAGGCCGATGACCGCGCCGATCACGGCACCGGTCAGCGCGCTCGAGACCACCGAGGGCAGCGCGCAGACGAAGTAGCCGATGATGAACGCGGCCAGCGCGGGCAGGCACAGGATGGCCGAGGCGATCGCGCCGATGGCGGCACCCGCGGCCGCGGCGTTCTGCACCGGGTCGTGGTTGGCGGCGTTCGGGTCGGTGGCGATGTTCTTCAGCTCGGTGCTGGTGTCGGTGGACAGCTGCGGCGCCATCGACAGGGTCTTGCCGTCGGCGGAGACCACCGAGGCGACCGCGATCGCGTTGCCGGTGACGGTCTCGAACTTCAGCGGCAGCTGGCCGACCGTGGCGCCGGTGTCGGAGACCACGGTGACCGCGTCGGGGGTGAGCACGAAGCGGCCCGCGTCGACGGTGGCCGAGATGGTGCGCAGGTCCGGCGACACCGTGGTGGTGTAGCCGACCCCGTCGGCAACGCCCTGGCTCGACAGCCCGGTGGCGATCTCGGCCTGGCGCTCGACGCTCACATCGGCGGCCGCGGTGCCCGCGGTGACCAGCGAGGTGGCCACGGCCAGCGGCAGCGCGGCCACGGCCACGCGGCGTGTCGCGCGAGTGATGGTGCGGTGGAACATGTTCGGTGTCTCCCTCCCGACGCCCCCAAGGATTCCCCGAAACCCCCGGACGGATCGAAACGTTCTCGATGTCGATTGACTCGAGATTTGTACCTGACCGGAACCGATCTTGTAAGCCGTTGTGACACAAGGCATATCGGCGCGAGGAAGCGATGGCTGGCAAACAGCGGGTAATCGGACGGCGATCGTCACGGCGAGTCTTCCTCACCGAACTCTCAGACCTCTCCCAGAAGCCGCGACCATCCGGCCCGATACCGTCGCCACCGTGATCGACAAACCCGCGCGCCTGCTCCCCCTCGCCCTCGCCGTCCTGCTCGCGGGCGGCGGCCTGGCCGCCTGCGCCGGGCAGGACTCCGCGCCCACCGGCATCGCCCTGGTGAACGCCGACACCGGCCCGACCGGGCAGCGCGTGGCCGAGGCCGTGCGAGACGCGGGTGGCTACGACTGGACGCTGGCGAAACCCGGCGAGGTCGACGCCGCCGACTACGCCGCCGTGATCACCCTGCCCGCCGACCTCACCGCCTCGATGGCGACCCTGGCCACCCCGGACCCCCAGCGCGCGAAGGTCACTGTGACCACCCGCGAAGGCGCCGACACCGGCACCGTGAACGGCGCGGTCGACGTGGTGACCCACCGCATCGGCGCCTCCGGTGTGGACGCGGCGCTGGCCGCGGTCTCCCAGGCCCGCAATCAGATGACCTCGGTGCAGTTCACCGCCCAGCTGCTCAACGCGGGCGTGAACGCGGCCGCGGCGGGCGCCGACCAGTTCAGCGGCGGCGCCGAGCAGATGCTGGGCTTCCTCGATTTCGCCAAGGAGGGCGCGGGCCAGCTCACCTCGGCCATCGCGCTGCTGAACCAGACCGTCGACGGCGCGGCCAAGCAGGCCACCCAGCTCGCCGACGCGTTGAGCGCGACCGGTGTCACCATCGCCGGGGTGCAGAGCAGCGCGGCCGCCATGGGGTCCGGGCTCGACCAGATCCTGCCGCCGCTGAAGAGCCTGCCGTTCGCGAACGATCCGCAGCTCGCCGCGATCATCACCAAACTCGAAGCGCTGCAGACCGTCTCGAAGCAGGCGGGCACCCAGCTCGACGGCCTGAGCGAGCTCACCGGCGCGGCCGTGGACCCGAACACCGAGCTGGGCACGCTGCTGCGCACGGTCGTCGAGCGGCTCAACGGCGCCCGCGACCAGCTCACGCAGGGCGCCGCGCTCGCCGAGGGCCTGCCCGCGCTCGCCGAACAGGGCGGCGCGCAGCTCGTCTCGGCCATGGAGCAGCTCACCAGCGGGGTGGGCGCGATGCAGAACATCGTCGGCAATCTCAACACCCAGACCGGCAAGGCCCTGGAAGCGCTGCCGCCGCGCGGGCAGGCCCAGCAGTCGGCGCTGGCGCTGGCGCTGACCGACCCGGTCGAGGTGGTGCGCGAATAGCGCGACGGCCCACACCGGAATGGGTGTGGGCCGCTCACGAACTCAGCGGATCAGGGCAGCACCTGCGGGATGATGTCGGGCGCGACCACACCGACCACCGCGCCGATCAGCGCGCCCACCAGGGCGTTCGGCAGCCCGACCAGGCCGACACACGGCAGGTACAGGATCATCGTGGTGATCATCGGAATGCACACGACGGCAGCGGCGATCACACCGATGCCCGCGCCGACGGCGGCGGCATTCTGCACCGGATCGGGGAACTGGGCGGTGGGTGAGGTGGCGATGTCCTTCAGTTCGGTCGCCGCCGCCGGGGTGATCCGCGGGGTGACGGTGAGACCGCGCCCGTCGGCGGCGATCTCGGTGGCCAGCGCGATGACCTCGCCACCGACCGTGCGGAACTCGGCGGGGATGTCCCCGATCCGCTCCCCCGCCGCCGATTCCAGGACGACACCGTCCTCGGTCGCGACGAACCGCCCGGCATCGACCGAGGCGGAGACCGTCTTCAGGTCCGGCGCCACCGTGCTGCGGTAACCGACGCCGTCGGTCACGCCCACACTGGACAATCCTTCGGCGTAGCGAGTCTGCTGATCGACCTCGGCCGAGCCGGTGCCCGCGCCCACCAGACTCACCGCCACCGCGATCGGCAGCGCCGCGGCGAGTACGTGTCGAGCACCCTTGCGATGGAACATGATCGAGAAACTCCCTCCCGAAACCCCCGAAGAAAGCCCCGAACCCCGGGCGAATCGATCAGCGCACTGTCATGGACACTCGCATTACTAGCCCACCCGCCGACTGATAGCAAATCGACACAACCGGTCACAGACAACCTGCCTGCGGCCTCGCTCCGCGGCGGCGTCGACCCCGCTACCCGCCCCGCCATCACCCGAACCCGAAAGCCCTTGTCGGCTAAGGTGATCGGCGAGAGGGGGGAGCATCATGACAGGCCCTGACAATCCACCTCCCGGCCAGTGGCAACCCGCGCCACCACCGGGATACGCACCGCCGCCCGCACCCAACCCCGCACCGTTCCCGGCGCAAGGGAACTGGCAGCCGCAGGCAATGCCCTCGGCTCCGCGCAAGGTGTGGCCCGCTGCCCTGGGCGCCGGACTCGGCGGCATGGTGCTGGCGGGCGGCATCGTCGCCGGAGTCGCCGCCGCGCTCTGGCCCGACCCGCCCGCGCCCGACCCCGCGGCGGCCGCCCTGGCCCAGACCACGGCGGACCGCGAAGCCGCCCGCCTGGCCAGTTGCGAATACGCGCGCACCGTCTCGACCTACGACCACACCGACCTCGACGACTACTTCGCCCAGTCCGCCGCGGGTGCCACCGACCCGTACCGGACGGAGTTCGACAACGCGTCCCAGGCGCTGCGTCAGGCGATGGAGGCCGCGCAGGTGAGTTCCCGGGTGGAGGACCTGAACTGCTTCTACAAGTCCGGCGAGGGCGAGGAGATCGTCATCGTCGACATCATGTCCCAGTTCCGCCGCTCCAGCACCCAGCCGCTCGAGGAGAAGCAGACCTTCGTCATCGAGATGACCATGCGCAAGGTCGGCGACCGCTGGCTGTGCGGCAAGATGAACTCGCCGATGCTGAAGAAGTAGCAGCGGAAACGACCGCGGCCCGCCTTCCTGGGGAAGGCGGGCCGCGGTGCGGTTTCAGATCAGTCGGCCTTGAGCAGGTCGATCACGAAGACCAGGGTTCGACCGGAGAGCTGGTGCCCCGAACCGGCCGGGCCGTAGGCCAGCTCCGGCGGGATGGTCAGCTGACGACGACCGCCGACCTTCATGCCGGGGATGCCGTCCTGCCAGCCCTGGATCAGGCCGCGCAGCGGGAAGACGATCGACTCGCCACGGTCCCAGGAGGAGTCGAACTGCTCGCCGGTCTCGAAGTCGACGCCCACGTAGTGCACCTCCACGGTGCCACCGGGCACCGCCTCGGCGCCTTCGCCCTCGACGAGGTCCTTGATCACGAGCTCGGTGGGCGCGGGGCCCTCCTGGAATTCGATCTCCGGCTTGGTCATGTGCGCTATCCCCTTCGATAGGGCTCGATCCCCGCTCGTACGGGGAACACGGTAGTCGTCAGTGGCAGTGCTCGCCGGTCAGCGAGTACCGATGTCACGGTAGTCACGCTCACCGTAACCGGTGTAGATCTGGCGCGGACGGCCGATCTTCAGCGGTTCGGAGTGCATTTCGCGCCAGTGCGCGATCCAGCCCGGCAGGCGGCCCATCGCGAAGAGCACGGTGAACATGCGGGTCGGGAAGCCCATGGCCCGGTAGATGACGCCGGTGTAGAAGTCGACGTTCGGGTACAGGCGGCGCGAGACGAAGTAGTCGTCGGTGAGGGCGGCCTCTTCGAGCTGCTTGGCGATGTCGAGCAGCTGGTCGTCGCCACCGATCTTCGACAGGATCTTGTCGGCGGCCTGCTTGACCAGGGTCGCGCGCGGGTCGTAGTTGCGGTAGACGCGGTGCCCGAAGCCCATGAGCTTCACGCCGTCTTCCTTGTTCTTGACCTTGCGGATGAATTCCTTGACGTCGCCGCCGTTGGCCTTGATCTCGTCGAGCATCTCGAGCACGGCCTGGTTGGCGCCGCCGTGCAGCGGGCCCCACAGCGCGTTGATGCCGCCGGACACCGAGGTGAACAGATTGGCGTCCGAGGAACCGACCAGGCGCACGGTCGAGGTGGAGCAGTTCTGCTCGTGATCGGCGTGCAGGATCAGCAGCATGTCGAGCGCCGCGGCGATCTCGGGGTCGACCTCGTAGGGCTCGGCCGGGAAGCCGAAGGTCATCCGCAGGAAGTTCTCGACCAGGCTCAGCGAGTTGTCCGGGTAGAGGAACGGCTGGCCGACCGACTTCTTGTAGGAGTAGGCCGCGATGGTGGGCAGCTTGGCCAGCAGGCGGATGGTGGACAGCTCGACCTGCTCGGGGTCGCGCGGGTCCAGCGAGTCCTGGTAGTAGGCCGACAGCGCGTTGACCGCCGAGGACAGCACCGGCATCGGGTGCGCGTTGCGCGGGAAGCCGTCGAAGAACCGCTTGAGGTCCTCGTGCAGCAGCGTGTGGCGGCGGATGCGGTCGGTGAAGTCGTCGAGCTGGGCCTGGGTCGGCAGCTCGCCGTAGATGAGCAGGTAGCTGACCTCGATGAAGGTCGAGCGGCCCGCGAGCTGGTCGATCGGGTACCCGCGGTAGCGCAGGATGCCCGCCTCACCGTCGATGTAGGTGATGGCCGACTTGGTCGACGCGGTGTTCATGAAACCGGGGTCGTAGGTGACGTAACCGGTGCTGGACAGCAGCTTGCCGAGGTCGAGTCCGTTGTTGCCCTCGGCGGCCGTGGTGACCGTCATCGGGAACTCGCCGCCGGGGTACTGCAGTACCGCCTTGGCGTCCTCGGCGACGTTGGTGATGTTCTCAGCGGGCACGGAAGGATCCCTCTCAGGCTAGTTGAGATTCTCGCCGGGCCCTGAAACCCGGCGTGTAACCGTCAGCCCCGATGCGGTCGGCATACGGTGCGCTTGACGTAACGCTAGCTGTTGTTCGGGCGAGCTGAACAATCAGGGTTACCCTGCGGTGTTCTCACACCGGAGCCGATCGGCGGTGAGGTCTGTCGGCCCCGCCGTCGCGGTGGTCATCCCGTGGTGACGCCGGAGTGCGCCCGGCTGACCTGGTAGCGCACGAAGGCGGGGAAGGCCAGCGCGGCCAGCACCACGCCGATCACCACCAGAACTCCACCACCGGCGGCAGCTACAGCTGTACCCAGGCTCGCCGCGGCGAAACCGTGGGCAACATCACCGATGCGCGGTCCACCCGCCACGACCACGATGAACACCCCCTGCAACCGCCCGCGCATCTCGTCGGTGGACACGTTGAGCAGCATCGCCGTGCGCAGCGCCGCCGAGATCATGTCGACCGCGCCGCCCAGCGCCAGGAACGCCACCGCGATCCACAACCACACCCCCAGCCCGAACAGGTGCCCGGTCAACCCGACCGCCAACCCGAACCCGACCATCGCCACACCCCAGATCGCGATGCACACGATCACCGCCAGCCCCTGCCTGCGGATGCGCGGCACCCAGCCGGAGAACACCCCACCCAGCACCGCGCCCGCCGAGATCGCCGCGAACAGCAGGCCCAGCGCGACACCGCCCTCGGCCGGGTCGTGGAAGGTCTCGTGCGCGATCTGCGGGAACAGCGCGCGCGGCATGCCGAAGACCATGGCGATGATGTCGACGACGAAGGAGGCCAGCAGGATGCGCTGGGCGGTGAGGTAGCGGAAGCCGTCGATCACCGCGCGCAGCCCGGCGCGGCGCTGGTCGCCGGTCGGCGGGAAGGACGGCAGCCTGCTCACCGCCCAGAGCGTGGCGAGCAGGGCGATGGCGTCGAGCAGATACAGCGTGGGCAGCCCGAGCACCGGGATGAGCAGACCGGCCAGCACCGGGCCCGCGATCATGCCGACGTTCTGCACCGTCATCGACAGCGAACTGGCCGCGGCGATCTGTTCCGGCGGCAGCAGCCGGGCGATGGCCGCGCTGCGGGTGGGCTGGTTGACCGCGAAGAACGCCTGCTGCACCGCGAACAACCCCAGCACCAGCCACACATTGGTCATCCCCAGCGCGGCCTGCACCCAGAACGCGACGGCGGTGGCGCCGGTGCCCGCGGTGGTGATCACCAGCAGCGTGCGCCGGTCCATCACATCGGCCAGCGCGCCACCCCACAGCCCGAACACCACCAGCGGCACCAGACCGAACAGCCCGGCCAGGCCGACATAGCCGGAGCTGCCGGTGATCTGGAAGATCTGCTGCGGCACCGCGACCACCGAGAGCTGCGCGCCGATGACCGTGACGATATTGGTGGTCCAGAGCCTGCGATAGTCGCGATTGCGCAGGGGTTCGGTGTCGGCGAGCAGTTTCACTTACGGCACGTTAGATCGTGCGACCGTAAACGTCCCACGATTTTTCTCGGTGAGATAGCCCACTCACGGCTGCAGGCGCTCGACGGTCGCGTGCTCACCGTCGACGCGCACCACGATCCGGTTGTGCAGGCGGCCTCGTCGGCCCTGCCAGAACTCCACCTCGTCGGGTCGCAGGAGGTATCCGCCCCAGTGTGGGGGCACGGGGATGTCGTCCACGTCGGCGAAGCGGGCCGTGGTCTCGGCCAGCGCGCGGTCGAGTTCGGCGCGTGAGGCGACCGGGCGCGACTGCTGCGAGGCCCAGGCGCCCAGACGCGATTCGCGCGGACGCGCCTGCCAGTAGGCCAGCGTCACCTCGGCGGGCACCCGTTCGGTGCGCCCGCGCACGTGCACCTGCCGGGCCAGCGAGGGCCAGACGAAGGTGGCCGCGGCGTACGGGTCGGCGGCGAGCTGCTCGCCCTTGGCCGAGTCGTAGTTCGTATAGAAGGTGACGCCCTCGGGCCCGAGCCCCTTGCACAGCACCGTGCGGGCGACCGGGCGCGGCGCCGGACCGGTCAGCGAGACGGTGGCCAGCACCATCGCGTTCGGTTCGGCCACGCCCAGGCTCCTGGCCTGGTCGATCCAGTTCCGCAGCAACGGTTCCCAGCCACCGGCCACCCAGCTCTCGTCGAGATCGGCTTCGGTGGTGGGGACGGCCAGTGGGTCGCCGTAGTCGACGCGCATCGCGGCGAGATCGCCCGCCAGGGGTTCCGGGTCACGCATGGGGACAAACGCTACGCCGACCCGGCCGGTGGTCGTCGTCACGGCCGGGTGAGGGGCGGGGTTACCAGCGGGTATCCACAGGTCTATCGTTCAGGAAGATCGGCATTTCCCGGCAAGGAGAGTCACCATGACGGCCAGCGCGGTACCCCAGGATTTCGTCAGCGGATTGGAAGGCGTGGTGGCCTTCACCACCGACATCGCCGAGCCGGACAAGGACGGTGGCGCGCTGCGATATCGCGGCGTGGACATCGAGGATCTGGTCGCCAACCGCGTCACCTTCGGCGATGTCTGGGCCCTGCTGGTCGATGGCGAGTTCGGTCGCGGCCTGCCGCCCGCCGAGCCCTTCCCGCTGCCGGTGCACACCGGCGACGTGCGCGTCGACGTGCAGGCCGGACTGGCCATGCTCGCCCCCATCTGGGGCTACGAGCCGCTGCTCGACATCGACGACGAGACCGCCCGCGAGAACCTCGCCCGCGCCTCGGTGATGGCGCTGTCCTACGTGGCGCAGTCCGCGCGCGGCATCTACCAGCCCGCCGTCCCGCAGCGTCAGATCGACGAATGCACCACTGTCACCGAACGTTTCATGACCCGATGGAAGGGTGACCCGGACCCGCGCCACACCGAGGCGATCGACGCCTACTGGGTCTCGGCGGCCGAGCACGGCATGAACGCCTCCACCTTCACCGCCCGCGTCATCGCCTCCACCGGCGCCGACGTGGCCGCCTCGCTCTCCGGCGCGATCGGCGCCATGTCCGGCCCGCTGCACGGCGGCGCCCCCGCCCGCGTGCTGCCGATGATCGAGGCCGTCGAGCAGTCCGGCGACGCCCGCGCCCTGGTCAAGGGCATCCTGGACCGCAAAGAGAAGCTGATGGGCTTCGGTCACCGCGTCTACCGCGCCGAGGACCCCCGCGCCCGCGTGCTGCGCGCCACCGCCCAGCGCCTCGACGCCCCCCGCTTCGAAGTCGCCGCCGCCCTCGAACAGGCCGCCCTCGCCGAACTCCGCGAACGCCGCCCCGACCGCGCCATCGAAACCAACGTCGAATTCTGGGCCGCCGTCATCCTCGACTTCGCCGAGGTCCCCGCCCACATGATGCCCGCCATGTTCACCTGCGGCCGCACCGCCGGTTGGTGCGCCCACATCCTCGAACAGAAGCAGTTGGGCAAACTGGTCCGCCCCGCCGCCATCTACACCGGCCCGGGCCCCCGCACTCCCGAGGAAGTAGCGGGCTGGTCCACCATCGCCCGCTCCTGAACCAGCATTCCGAGTCGGTCCGGTCAGGTATCACCTGACCGGACCGACTCGTTTCCGTCCGCACCGCACGGAACGTCGCTATGACAACGTCAACTCGCAGATCGCAAGAGATCGACGGCGTCATCCATCCCATAGCGGGACACCAGAATCTTCATCGCGTCCTCCTCCGCGACAATCGGGTTCCGATACCGGCTCAACATCATGCGCAGCGCGTACATGGCCGTCTCCGGGGAGACCGCCACCGTGTCGGCGGCGAATTCCGCCGCAGTCCGAACCGAGAGGCCGTCCGGTAGGCGATCAGCCGGAAAGTCTCGGAGATTCTGGGTGACGATCGCGTCGGCGCCACCGACGACGGCAGCCGCCACGACATGCTCGTCATCGGGATCCGGAAGCCCGAAGACGCCCTCGTGTGGCTCCCAGTTCAGAACCAGAGCATCGTCGAACCGTGACTCGAGCGTGGTGACGAGCCGCCGAGCTCGCGATGCCCCGGTCATGTCGTCTTCGCCCCGGGCAACGAGTTTCGCGCATTCGCTCAACTCCAGCTCCAACAGAATCCGCTCGGACCACAAAGGGCGGTACAACCCCTCGACCGCTAGCGACAAGAGGAAATCGCGCTGCAGGCTGGGCCAGAGAACGCACGTGTCGAGCAATACCGCGAACACCGATCCCCCTCAGTCGTTGCGCTTGCCTCTAGTCCGTTCGGCCGCGAGGCGCCGGGCCTCGCGCAGGTGACGCTCGATATCGGCGGGGTCGTCGTCGATGGAGATGTCGACGGCCGTCTCTGCGAGGGCGTCGTACTGGCGGCGACGGCGCACCTCGCGGTAGTCGAGCACATCATCGAGATCGAGCCGGTGCCGAGTGCCGATCCGTTGGGCGGGCAGCTCCCCCTTCTCGATCAGGCGCTTGACAGTCGGCCTGCTGACACCCAGCAGGTCGGCCGCTTGCTGCGAGGTCAGAGTCATACTGCGCGGCGCGATCGTGACGGCCCGACCGGCCAACAACGCCGCGACCACCTGTTTGAGTGCCTGGTGCACATCGGCGGGGAGTTCGATCCGATCACCCTCATCGGTGCCCACCAGCGCGTAGCTCGGCTTCGCCGCGACACCCCACCTGCGCTCATGCGCTTCCAGGAAGCTCATGACGGGAGCCAGCCGTCCTCGATCGTCAGGCAGGAACGTGCGTTCTTCGAGCGGTTGCGAGACCATCGCACCTCCTCGGTTTTCGAACGTTTCGAAATATTGTTCGATTTATTCGAATACTACCCGACTCCCCGTTCGAGACTCGCCTTACGACATCCAGACCAACATCTGATCTATATTCAGAGAATGGTGAAACTGGATCGTAGGTTGGGGCGGCCTGGGGGCGAGATCGTGTATTCGGATAGTGGGGGTGGTGGGGTGGCGGTGGTGTTCGTGCATGGGGCGGGGATGGATCACACCCTGTTCGAGGCGCAGGTGGATGCGGTGGTCGGGCGGGGGTTTCGGGTGGTGACGTGGGATCTGCGGGGGCACGGGGAGTCGACGCTGGTGGGGCGGTTCGGGGCGGGGGACGCGGTGGAGGATCTTTCGGCGTTGCTGCGGGAGTGTGGGGTCGGGCGGGCTGTGGTGGTGGGGCATTCGCTCGGAGGGAATATCGGGCAGGCGTTCGTGCGGGGGCGGGCCGAGCGGGTGGCGGGGTTGGTCGTGGTGGATTCGGCGTGGAACGCGGGGCCGTTGACGTGGGGCGAGCGGGTGGGGTTGCGGGTGGCGGCGCCGTTGTTGGCGTTGATTCCGGGGAAGATGTTGCCGGGGGTGATGGCTCGGGCTTCGGCGGTATCGCCGGAGGTGGTCGCCAGGGCGGCAAGAGTTTTCGCGCGGATGCCGAAGCGGGTGTTTCTGGATGTGTGGCGGGCGACGGTGTCATTCGTCGAGCCGGAGCCGGGATATCGGTGTCCGGTGCCGTTGGCCCTGATTCGGGGTGAGCGGGATCGGACGGGAAATATCGCGGCCGCGATGCCCCGATGGGCTCGGGCGGAAGGGGTTGTGGAGCACGTGATTCCGGGGGCGGGGCATCTGGTCACCTGGGATGCGCCGGAGGAGACCACCCGGGTGCTGCTGGGGATTCTCGCTCAGTGGGAGCTGGCGTGCTGAGCCCCGAGCGGGAACAGTTCGTGAATTCCCTGGGCGACATGCTGGCGACCTGGAGTTTGCCCCGCGCGACCGGGCGCGTCTACGGCTACCTGCTGCTGCACAGTGAGCCGTCGACCTCGGAGCAGTTGCGCGCCGAGCTGTCGCTCAGCTCCGGCGCGGTGAGTACCGCCATCCGCGAACTCGTCTCGTGGGGACTCGCCCACACCATCCCCAGCCCGGGCAGTCGACGCCTGCTCGTCGAGGCCGCCGGTGGATTCGAGCAGCTCCTGGCCGCCAGCCACGAACGCACCCGCGCGTTCATCCGCACCCTCCGCGCCGCCGAACCGCTCGCCGACTCCCCGGCGACACAACGTCTGCGCGAGGTCACCGAGCTGTTCACGACCTACGTCGACGCCGGAGAGCGGGTCCTGCGCGAGCGCGCGCGGGAGTGAGACCGATCGCCTCATAATCCGGAGCCACGCTGCGTCGATCTGATGATCGCGGCCATCGCGTCGGTGCGCCGGTTGCCACTGCACACGGTGAACCCTGAGGACTTCTCCGGATTGCCAGGACTTCTCGCTCCGTGACACGGCCCGGCAGCCGGTGAGGTCAGCTCGGATCAGGTCGGTGGTTCGTCGACCGGTCCATGGACCCGCCGCGAGTGAGGGCGGCGAAATCGAGGGCGACGGAATCGCCCCGGTCGACGGTGAAGAAGGCGGCGGCGAGGCGCGTGCCCAGTTCAATGTGGCCGACGGCGGCCAGCGGCACCGGCTGGATGAGGCGGACCCGCCAGGGGATCGGTTCGTCCCAGGCCCGGAGTTCCAGGTCCAGGCGCAGGATCGGGTCGTCGCGGCCGGTGTAGTCGGCGGCGACGGGGGCCACGGCGAGGACGGTGGCCTCGGCGCGGCGGCCGTTGGCGAGGATCTTGGCCGCCGCGCTGCGGCCGGATTCGGGTGCCTCGGGGACGAACAGGGCGACGCGCTCGCGGTCGCCGGGGTCGACCCGGCAGTCGACGAGGTCGCCGGGACGCATCCAGGCGAGGTCCTGGCTACGGACCCGCTGCCGGACGCGGGTGTCGTAGGCGAGTTGGTCGGGGAGCTGGACGCGGACCGAGAAGCGGTAGCCGCCCTCGCCGCGTCGCGCGCGCACCGAGAGCACGGTGGCGGTCGCCGCCAACCCCCTGATCAGCAGTTCCCGGCGTCCGGCCTCGGACAGCAGACCGCGCCGCCGTCCGAAGGCCCAGGCACATCGGTCGAGCAGGGTCCGACCCGAGTCGGCCACGGCGAGGCTCATAGCGGAAGCGTAATGCGGATGCCGGGCGCGCAAGGGCGAATTCCCCGCACCCGGCCGGTCAGCGCAGGGTGGTGATCCCGGCGAGGACGAGGTCGATGCCCGCGAGGAACTGTGCGCGGTCGTCGTGGTCGGCGAGTTGTCCGGCGATCCGGTGGGCGAACGGGAATTCGGCGGGGTCCTGCCGGGTCCAGCGGGCGGCCACGGCCGCGAGGAACGCCGAGCGGTCGCCGCCGGGCACGGCCAACCGGGCATTGGCCGCGTTCTGCCCGGCGACGCCGAGGATGTAGTTGACCAGCGCGGAGGCGGCGAAGAACAGCGACCCCTCCGGCACGCCGAGCTCATCGAGGCGCCCGCCGATCCGCTCGTAGATCCGCAGCACCGCGAGTTGTCCGGGCGCCTGGCCGAGTTGGGTGCCGACCCAGGGCCGGGCGTCGATCGCGTCGAAGATCCCGAGTGCGACGGCGCGGATCGCCACCGTGGGTTCCGTGTTCGCGTCCGGGTCGGCCAGCACCCGGGCGATGACGTCGTCCGCCGCGGCGGCGAGCAGTTCGCCCTTGTCGGCCACATGCCAGTAGATCGCGCCGCTGCCGGTTTCCAGCCGGGCCGCCAGCGCGCGGAAGGTGAGCGCGCTCTCGCCCTCGGTGTCGAGGATCTCGATCGCGGTGTCGACGATGCGGTGCTTCGACAGCGCGTCGGCCCGCCGCTGACCTCTGGGTGCCATACCCCCCATCTTGACACTTCTGGAACGTTGTTCCAAACTGGAACAGCGTTCCACACAGCTCACGGAGGGATCCACCATGACAGTCACGATCATCGGAGCGGGCCTGGGCGGCCTCACCCTCGCCCGCGTCCTGCACGTCCACGGCATCCCCGCGACGGTCTACGAGGCCGAGACCTCGGCGGGCGCCCGCACCCAGGGCGGTCAGCTCGACATCCACGAACACGACGGCCAGTTCGCCTTGGCGGCGGCCGGGCTCGCCGACGAGTTCCGCGCGATCATCCACGTGGGCGGCGCGGCCTCCCGCATCCTCGACCGGCACGGCGAGGTCCTGCTCGACGAGCCCGACGAGGACAGCAGGCCCGAGGTCCTGCGCGGGGATCTACGCCGGATCCTGCTCGACTCCCTGCCCGCCGGGACCGTGCGGTGGGGCAAGAAGGTGACCGGCATCGGGCCGCTGGGCGACGGACGGCACGAGGTGACCTTCGCGGACGGCTCGTCCACCCGCACCGATCTGCTCGTCGGCGCCGACGGCGCCTGGTCGAAGGTCCGCCCGCTGGTCTCCGACGCGCGGCCCGAGTACGCGGGCGCCGTGTTCGTCGAGACCTATCTCCACGACGTGGACCGCGCGCACCCGGTCGCGGCCGCGACGGTCGGCCGGGGCGGCATGTTCGCGCTCGCGCCCGGCGAGGGCATCTCCGCGCACCGCGAGGCGGGCGACATCCTGCACACCTATGTCGAGTTGGCGCGTCCCGCCGACTGGCTCGACGACATCGACTTCGCCGACCCCACCGCCGCGCTGACCCGCGTCGCCGCCGAATTCGACGGCTGGGCCCCCGAGCTGATCGCCCTGATCACCGACGGCGACACCCCGCCGGTCCCCCGCCCGATCCACGCCCTCCCGGCCGGACACCGCTGGGACCGCGTCCCCGGCGTCACGCTGCTCGGCGACGCCGCGCACCTGTCCCCACCGGCGGGTGACGGCGCGAACCTGGCCATGCTCGACGGCGCCGAACTCGCCCTGGCCCTGGTCGCGCATCCCGGCGACACCGAGGCCGCCCTCGCGGCCTACGAGGCGGTGCTGTTCCCGCGCAGCGCTGCGGCGGCGGTGGACGCGCACCGCATCCTGGAGCTGTGCCTGGGCGCGAGCGCACCCACGGGATTGGTCGACTTCCTGAGCGGGGTCGGCTGAGCGCGGCGGGTGGCCCGTCTCACAGGACCCGACCCACCACCACCACGGCAATCCCCCGACTACTAAACTCGCCCGCATGACCAGTGCGTTCCCGACGATTCCCGCCGACCTCAAGCCCGCCGACGGACGGTTCGGCTGCGGACCCTCCAAGGTCCGCCCGGAGCAGCTGCAGTCCCTGGTGACTGTCGGTGCCTCGGTGTTCGGCACCTCCCATCGCCAGAAGCCGGTCAAGGACGTGGTCGCGCGCGTTCGCAACGGCCTGCGTGAGCTGTTCTCGCTGCCCGAGGGCTACGAGGTCGTGCTCGGCAACGGTGGCACCACCGCGTTCTGGGACGCCGCCGCGTTCGGCCTGATCCGCGAGCGTTCGCTGCACCTGACCAACGGCGAGTTCTCCTCGAAGTTCGCCTCGGTGGCCAAGGGCAACCCGTTCATCGGCGACCCGATCGTGGTGTCGTCGGAGCCGGGCAGCGCGCCCGAGCCCGTCTCGGACCCGAGCGTCGACCTCATCGGCTGGGCCCACAACGAGACCTCGACTGGTGTGTCCATCCCGGTCTCGCGTCCGGCCGGTTCGGAGAACGCGCTGATCGCCATCGACGCCACCTCCGGCGCGGGCGGCCTGCCGGTGAACATCGCCGACTCCGACGTCTACTACTTCGCCCCGCAGAAGTGCTTCGCCGCCGACGGTGGCCTGTGGATCGCGATCATGAGCCCGGCCGCGCTGGCCCGCGTCGCCGAGATCAAGGAGTCGGGTCGCTGGACCCCGGAGTTCCTGTCGCTGCCGATCGCCATCGACAACTCCACCAAGGACCAGACCTACAACACCCCGGCGCTGGCCACCCTGCTGCTGTTCGCCGACCAGATCGAGTGGATGAACGCCAACGGCGGCCTGGACTGGACCGTCAAGCGCACCCTGGACTCGTCCTCGCGCCTGTACTCGTGGGCCGAGTCGAGCTCCTTCGCCACCCCGTACGTCACCGATCCGGCGCACCGCTCGCAGGTCGTGGGCACCATCGACTTCGACGACGCGGTCGACGCGGCCCAGGTCGCCAAGATCCTGCGCGCCAACGGCATCGTCGACACCGAGCCGTACCGCAAGCTGGGCCGCAACCAGCTGCGCGTGGGCATGTTCCCGGCCATCGATCCGGAAGATGTTTCGCAGCTGACCCGTTCGATCGACTGGGTCGTCGGACAGCTCTGAGATAAGACCGCAATCAGCGCCGGTGCGCGGCGAGGTATTAGCTTCGCCACGCACCGGCGCTTTGCCATGTGTTCGCAATATTTGCTTTTCTCGAGCATCGCTAAATGATGTTGATCCATCACCAAAGTCCCTGCACAGGACCGGAATTCGAGTGGGGAGCCGCTCAGATTAGCCGGAGCGGGAGCCCCCGTGCGCGATTTCGGTCGTGCGTGTCTGCTGCGGCGGGCAAGTAATGTGCACTACTGTCTAGGAAAGTGGGCGGTGTCCTTGCAGACGGAGCCGACTCGATAAGGAGGTAACGGTGCGTGAACTTCGAGTGATCGGGGTGACGCCCGACTCCACGCACATCGTGTGCAGCGACATCGAGTCCGGTACCAAGTTCCGACTGCCCGCCGACGACAAGCTCCGCGCGGCGGCGCGTGGCGACCTCGCACGATTCGGCCAGATCGAGATCGAAACGGAGGCGTCCATGCGTCCTCGCGATATCCAGGCCCGTATTCGAGCCGGTGCGTCCGTCGAGCAGGTCCAGGCGGAATCGGGCATGCCCGCCACCAAAGTCGAACGTTTCGCCTACCCAGTGCTGCTCGAGCGCGCTCGCGCCGCGGAACTGGCGCAGAAAGCCCACCCGGTGCGGCCCGACGGCCCCGCCGTGGAGACGCTGCACGAGATCGTCACCGCGGCCTTCGCCGAGCGCGGCCACACCATCGAACAGGCCGAGTGGGACGCCTGGAAGGACGAGAAGGGTTTCTGGGTCGCGCAATTGCAGTGGCGGCACGGTCATTCCGAGATCGCCGCGCACTGGCGCTACCAGCCCGACGCGCACGGCGGCTCGGTCTCCCCGCTCGACGACCCGGCCACCGACCTGATCGACCCCGACTTCGGCCGCGCGCTGCGCGGGCTGGCCACCATCCTGCCCGAGCCCGCCGCACCGGTCGTCGAGCCGCCGATCCCGGTGGAACCGCGTCCGCGCGAACAGCTCGCGCCCACCGCGCGCCCGGCCGCCCGGCCGCAGCCGAAGTTCGACGAGTTCTACGAGCAGCGTCAGGTCGCCGCGGGTGGTGGCGCGGCGGCGATTCCGGCCGCGCCGGTCCCCGCCGCGGCTCCGGCCCCTGCCCCCGCGCCCGTTCCGGCGACGCCGGTGCCCGCGGCCCCGAGTCAGCCGGTGGCGCAGCAGGAACCGCCGACGGCGGACGAGCCGGTGGCGGTCGACAAGCCCGCCCCGAAGCCCGCTCGCCCGAAGCGCGGCAAGGCGCCCATGCCGTCCTGGGAAGACGTCCTGCTGGGCGTCCGCAGCTCAGGTCACTAGCACCCCGCGCGACATCTCGCCGGTGGCGGGACAGGAGGTGGGTTCATGCGATCGGCTTCCACGCTCTGGTACATCGACACCGCCGATCCGTTGGCGGTGCTGAAAGAGGGCCCCGACCCCGATCCCGAGGCCGCCGCGGCCCTGGCCGGGCAGCTCTACGCCGAGCACGACGTGCGTCCGATCATGATCGGCACGCTCGAGGGCTGCGCGGCCCCGGACCGCGACGAGGTCTACATCGGGTGTTACCCCGGCTTGACAGTGGTGTGCACGGCCGAGGCCGCGCTGGTGGAACCGACCAAGCTGCCCGATCTGCTGGTGCGGCCGTTGGCCTCGGAGCACACCTTCCTGGTGTCGTTCGATTCCTCGGTGCACTGGGGCGCGTTCGCGCATTGGGAGCGTGGGGAATTCCGGCGTTCGTTCAGTTCCACCCGCGTCGACATCCTGGAGAACGAAGGGCTGCCGATGGTCTGGGAGCGGCCGTACTGGGCCGGGGAACATCCGGTGCCGTGGCGCGGGCCGGATCATCCGGAACCGCAGTCGCTGCCGTTCGACCCGCCGGAGTTCGCCGACGCGGCCAATGACGAATGGCTCGGTTTCCGCTATCTCGGCACCGGCGAGGAGGAACTGACGCCGGGCTCGGTGGCCGTCTGCGGATTCACGCTGTATCCGAAAGGGCGGGCGCCGCGGCTGCCGGAGCGGCAGGTCAGCGAACCGCGCCATCGGCACGGGTTGTTCGGCTGGCTGCGCGGCGGCGACCGGGTGCGGTGAGCGCCGGAGCGGTCAGCGCAGGCCGCTGAGCCCGTCGACGACGACCGCCAGCCAGCCCAGCACCAGGCCCACCGCGGCCCCGGCGAGTACCCAGCGCACCACCGGCGTGTAGCGCCAGCGCCAGGCCGTCGGCGCCACGCCGAGCACCGCGACCACGTTCACCGCGACCGCGAGCAGCGGATGCACGGCGGCCAGCGCGGCGCCGAAGGCGTACACCGCGGTCGCGCCGAGGGCGGCGACCAGCACGATGACGGTGCACCCGGCCGCCCACGGGACCGAATCCGGTTGCGCGCGATAGGGACCGTCGGGCTTCACGAGGTCCGCACCCGCTCGTAGAACGCCATCGCGGCGGCCGTGGCGACATTGAGCGAATCGGTCCCCGGTGACATCGGGATGCGGGCGCGCACATCGGTGGCGCGTATGGCCTCCTCGGTGAGCCCCGGGCCCTCGGCCCCGAGCAGCAGCGCCACCTTCTCCCCGGTCATGGCCGTGGCAAGGTTCACCGCCGCCGGATTCGGGGTCAGCGCGATGATCTGGAAACCGCGCTCGCGCAGCAGGTCCAGGCCGCCCGGCCAGGACGGCAGGGTCGCGAACGGCACGCGCAGCACGTGTCCCATCGAGACCCGCACCGCCCGGCGATACAGCGGATCGGCCACCCGATCACCGAACAGCACCGCGTCGGCGCCCAGGCCCGCCGCGTTGCGAAACATCGAGCCGAGGTTCTCGTGATCGTTGACGCCCTCGAGCACCGCCACCGTGCGCGCCCCGTCGAGCACCTCGGCCGGGGTGAGTTCGGCGGGCCGGGGCGCGACGGCGAGGACACCGCGATTGAGGTGGAAGCCGACGATCTCGGCCATCACCTCGGCGGTGGCACGGTAGTACGGGATGTCGCGGTCGGCGAGATCGTCGACGAGTGCCTCGTAGCGTTTGCCGACCCCGAGCAGCGCGGTGGGCGCGAACCGGGACGCGAGCATGCGCTGCACCACGACCACGCCCTCGGCGATCACCAGCCCCTTGCGGCCGGGCAGGTCGGGTCGGCGATCGGCGGAGGACAGATCGCGGAAGTCGTCGACCCTGGGGTCGGCGGAATCGTCGATGTCTATCACTGCGGCCACGCGCTCATCCTGGCATGCTGGAGACATGAAGGTCGTACAGTTGATCTTGAACATTCTCTGGGTGGTGCTGTGCGGCTTCTGGATGGCCCTGGGCTACCTGTTGGCGGCGCTCATCTGCTTCATTCTGATCATCACCATCCCCTTCGGCATCGCCTCGCTGCGCAACGCGGGCTATGTGCTGTGGCCGTTCGGGCGCACGGTGGTGAGCAAGCCGAGCGCGGGCGCGGGCTCGCTGATCGGCAATGTGATCTGGTTCGTCTTCGCGGGCTGGTGGCTGGCGCTGGGCCACATCACCACCAGCATCGCCCTGGCGATCACCATCATCGGCCTGCCCTTCGCCTGGGCCAATCTCAAGCTGGTGCCGCTGGCGCTGTTCCCGCTCGGGCACGAGGTGGTCGCCTCCGACGACGCGCGGGCCCAGGTCTGACTATTCGGATCCGGCGACGATCTGGTTCATGATCGCGACCGCCTGATCCAGCACCGCGAGCTGCTGCGGATCGAGCACGGCCAGCTGATCGGTCATCCACGCCTCGCGCGCGTGGGTCTCGTCGGCGATCAGGGCCCGGCCCGCGGACGTCAGCGAGACGATGATCTGCCTGCCGTCGGTCGGATGCGGGCGGCGATCCACCAGCGCCAGGTCGGCCAGCGAGGCGATGACGCGGGTCATCGACGGCGGTTGCACGCGCTCCTTGCCCGCCAGGGTGCCCGGTGTCATCGCGCCGTCGCGCGCCAGCGTGGCGAGTGCCGACAGCTGGGTGAGCGAGATCTGCGCGTCGGTACGACGGCCGCGCAGGTGTCTCGTGAGCCGCACGATCGCCAGTGAGAGGTCACCGGCCAGGGCGCGGACGTCGGATGGCATTGTCACAGTGCAGAACTCTACGGTACGTCCGGCTGCCAGATCGGGTTTCACCCGGCTACTGTTTGGGTATGGAAGCCGGACGCGTCACCCCCGAGATTCCGCACCTGCCCCGATACCTGGTCGACCCGCGCCCGGTCGTGCTCGCCGGATTCGTCGCCTGGATCGTCGCCACCGCCCTGTCGTGGCTGGTCCCGGCCCTGGCCGACGCCCGACCGGTGTGCCTGATGGGGCTCGCGGTCGGGGTGCTCGGCTCCTCGATCTTCCTCGCGCAGCGCCGGTCCGCCCGTCGCGGCGACAAGGGCGCACAGGTCGGCCTTCAGACTGATTAGGCGCTGACCTGGAACTCCGCACTCGTCCCGACGACCGGACGCAGGGTGCCATCGGCCTGGAGAACATCCACGAAATGCACGAAGCGGTGTAAACCCGGCTCGACAGTCGCGGGGACATCCCAGGTGAATCGCGCGAGCGAGATCGCCGGACCGCCCGAGCTCCAGTGGAACCGCACGTCCCACTCCCCCTCGTTGGCCACCCGCACCCAGTCCCCCGCGCCCGTGCGGCGCTGCACCTCCAGGAAGGTGCTCCCGCGCCGGGGATTGTGCTTGGGATGCGCCGAGACGAACTCGACCGACACCCGGTCGCCGCGCGCGGTGTCGACCGGCTGCGCGAGCACGTCACCGAAGTCGCGCCCGGGTGGTGTCGCGTCCGGGCCGGGCACGGTCGCGAAGCTCGGTTGCAGCGCGGAGACATCACGCGGCGCCGGACCCCGTCCCACCGCCGCGCCCGCGACGAACGCTTCGGCCACCCGGGTGAATTCCTGCACATAGCCGCACAGGGTGTAGCGCCCGAACAGGGTCGAGGCGCCCTCGTACTGCTGCGCGTCGTACTCCTCCGGAGTGGTCACGTACTCGTGGTAGCCGTTGGCGTAGCCCTGGAGCAACACCTGCTCCACCGCGACGCCGAGCACCGCGGCCACCGCGCGTCGCACCCGCAACCCCGCGACGATGGTGAACTCCGCACCGGCCGCGGCCAGATACAGCGTACCGATCCGGACCAGCTGCACCGGAACCACATTCGGCACCCACGGCACCGGCGGCATCAGCCCCAGCGGCGCGAAGATCGCCTTGGGGGCCTGCGCGTCGGCCAGCCAGGCGGGATGCGGCTGGTCGATACCGCCGAGGAAATCGACCATCGGATTGTGCACGCCCTCGGGGATCGGCCCGCCGGGCAGGCCGGGACCGTCCTCGACACTGCCCGCGGCCAGCGAGACACCGGCGGCGGCGGGCGAGGTGCGGCGCGGGGCGCCGTCGGGAGTGAAGCGGCCGTCGACGGGCAGGTCGGCGAGGTCGATATAACAGAGCAGCGCGCCGACCGATCCGGTCATCGGGACCGCTTGTCGCGCGGCCGCTTTCGACGCGTCGTATTGCCGTTCGCCGATGATGCGGGTGTTGGCGAACTCGTCGGTGGTCGGGCCGTCACCCGGGCGCAGGTTCAGATTCGGTGACATATCACCGGCATTGGTCTGGGCGAAGGCGGCGATGTAGTCGGGCCTGCCGTCCAGATGCCGGACGCCGTGCTCGAGCTGCTCGGCGGCGTAGCTGGCATAGCCCTTGTTGTCCGAGCTGATCAGGCGGTTCGCGTTGGTCATCGAGGTGTTGTGGGTGGCGAACCAGGTGAGCGCGCCGACCTCGCGCCCACCCCGCCGGAAGACCAGCGTCGTCACCGCCGGGTCGACGGCGTCCGGGAAGGCCGCGCGATCCTCGGCGGGGTTGCGGTCGAAGGCCACCCGCGAGCGGTTGACACTCGCGTCGCGCAGGTGCGACCGGCCCACGGCGATCGTGCCCGGCCCGTAGTCGGCGTCGGCGGCCGCGATCGCCTCGACGATGCCCGCCACCTCCGCGTCGTAGACCTGCTGCTGGAATCCCAGCGTCGCCAGGGTATAGGCGTAGTCGTGGGCCGATCCACCACAGCTCGCGTGGGTGTGGGTGGAGGTGAGCACGACATTGCGCTCGGTGTATCGATCACCGAAACGTCGGGCGAGCGCGAGCAGAACACCGCTGTGCACCGATCCGAACACCGCGCCGTTCTCCACCGCCACATACGCGATGCGATTCTCGCCCTCGCCGATGACGAAAGCGCGGGCGCGCGGACGTAGATGAATTCCGGCGGTGGTCTGCTCGAGTTGTGAATAGCCCATCATGCCGCATTCCGCGGCCGGACCGGTGAGATCCGCGATCCCGGTTCCGAATTCGAACCCATCGCTTTTCGGATTCGCGCGAGCGGCGGGCGAACCCAGCGTCGGCACGAGTGGCACGGCGGTGACACTCAGCGCCGAAGCGGCGAGCACAGTGCGGCGGGACAGGGACATCAGGCGACTCCTTCGCAACTTCCGTTTCGGAGACAACCACATCAACTGGTCATATGTCCAGGATTTCGGCCGGATCGGCGAATTGACTGTTCGCGACGCGAGCGCTTAACTCGCACACGTGTCCTCCCGATTGAGCGTCGAAGAACGACGAGCCCACCTGATCGAGGCAGCGATCGGTCTCGCCGAGAAAAAGGGCGTCGCGGGCGTGACCACGCGCGATGTCGCCCAAGCGGCCGGTGTCTCGCTCGGAGTGGTGCATTACTGTTTCGAAAACAAGGACGCGCTGATGACCGAGCTGGTCAAAGCGCTCTCGATCGAATTGCGGGATTCCGTCGACGCCGAAGAGTCGGTATGGGAAGACGTCGGAACCGGAAAAGACGCGCTTCAGAAATTGGTGCGCCGCGCGCTCGAGCTGATGTGGCGCAACATCGAAGCCACTCCCGAACGTCAGCTGCTCACCTACGAGACCACCACCTATTCGCTGCGCGAGGGTGAGGCCACGCCCGCCAAGATCGCCATCGCGCGCGACCAGTACGGCTTCAACGACAGCACCGTCGCCGATGTGCTCGACCACTGCCGCGAGGCCACCGAGACCACCTGGACCACCCCCGTCACCGAACTGAGCCGGTTCAGTCTGGCCGTGATCGACGGGATCGTGCTGCGCTGGCTGGTCGACGACGACAGCGAATCGGTGCAGACCCAGCTCGACCTGCTCGCGGCCATGGTCGCCACGCACGCGCACTGAGTCAGCCGCGCGGCACCTGCACGTGCACCGCGCCGTCGGCGCTCCACCACGGCACCCGCACGGTGCCGGTGATCGCGCCGCGCAGATGCACTTCCAGCGTCTCGTGCAGCACCAGCTCGCCGGAGGTGTCCGGCGGCGACCACAGCTGACGCAGCACCACGCCCATCGGATCGGCCCAGCTCGTCCGCCTGCCCGCCCCGAGGATCTCGGCACTGACCTCCTCGGAGACCAGCGGGAGGTCGAGCAGCGTGGCCAGCGCCTCCGCGTGCTCCCCCGCGACCAGCCGCTCGGCGGGCACCACGAGCCCGAACTCGGGCTGATCCAGGACCATGGCCGTGCTCGCCGCGACGACCACGCCGGACAGCGCCCGGACCTGGTCGGGCAGGTCGAGATCGCGCGGGTCCAGGGTGCCCTCGGCGACGGCGGCGGCCAGCCGGGTGTGCGTGCGCGCGACGACATCCGGGGCGGGGGTGTTGGCCGGATCGGCGAGGGCGTCGAGCAGTTCCTCGGCCAGCGCGGCCGACATGACCTCGGGGCGCACCAGCAGCGGGCGCAGGGCGTCGAGGTCGCGGGGGTCGAAGCCCTCGGACGGGAAAGCCGGGAGCAGACCGGCGAATTCGGTGTCGTCGGGGTGGCGCAGACGACCGAGCGGGACGCCGTCGAGGTGGGCGTGGCGGTGCAGCCACCAGGCGGTGTAGCCGTCGCGGTCGGCGAGCAGGGCGCGGGTGCGCGGGTCGGCCAGCAGCAGGCGCAAGGCGGTGGCCCAGCGGGTCTCGTCGACCAGGTCGAGGTCGCGGACGGCGGTGAGCTCGCGCGGGTCCTCGGAAAGGCTGTCCCACCAGTCGGGTTCGTCGTCGAGGTCGTGATCCGGGCCGACCGGGTCGGGTTCGGTGAGCACGGCGAAATCCCAGCCGACACCGATCGCGCGCAACGCCGCCTCGCCGTGCTCGGTGACCGTCGCGGCGGCCACGGTGCCGAAGGGGGCGTCCTCGGCCAGCACTGTGGCCAGCGGGGCGCCCGGGAGCAGCAGTTCGTCGGCGGGGCGCGGTTCGCCGGTGTCGTCGGGGAGTTCGAGCTGGCCGAGCCAGTGCGGCAGCTCGTGCGGTGACGCGAACGGCGCCAGCTGGAGGACGGCGGCGACGGTGTCCGGGTCGGCCGGGTCCTGGTCGAGCAGATCGCGCAGACCTGGGTCGGCGAGCAGGTCGTCGGCGGAGGCGCTGCGGGCGCCCAGCCGGGACAGCAGGGCATGGGTCGCGTCCGGGTGCACCAGCCGCGCCCAGTGCACCGGCACGGCGACGGTGAGTTGGTCGTCGAGCACGACGGTGCGCGGGCCGGTCACCACGCGGCCGTCGGCCAGCGGGACGGCGAGCGCGCCCAGTTCCTCGGCGATGCGGGAATCGGTGACGAAGGGTTGCAGCGCGGCGTAGAAGCGTTGCCACCAGCGGGGTTCGCGATCCAGGCCGCTGGTGGTCTCGGCCAGGGCGGCGGGGCCCAGGCGGTGGACGTCGAGGACGGAGAGTTTGTCCTGGTGCTCGCGGCCGGAGAGTTCCGGGATCAGGAGGGGGCCGGTGATCTCGGCGAGGAGGGGGGCGAGGTCCGGGGTGAGGTCGGGGAAGACGGTCGCGCGGGTGGGGGTGGTGAGGTCGGCCTCGCGGGGAGTGGCCGTTGCCGCTGCGGGGTCGCCGAGAGTGGGTGTGCGGAGGTGTGGGTCGTGATCTGTCGGGAGGGCATCGGGGTCGGTGAGACCGCTGCGTTCCTGGGACGTGTCGTGGATCGCGGCGGGCCGCGTGGTGCGCGCGTCCTCGTGGGCCGAGTGGTCGGCCGGGTCGGCGAGGAGCAGTGCGTCGGTGGGGGGTGCGGGGTCGGTGGGGCAGGTCGGGAGCCAGGGGTGGGTGCGGAGTTCGGTGATGATCGCTTCGCGCAGGAGGGTGTCGGCTTCGCTGCGGGGGAAGCCGGGGGTGGGGACCAGGGTGAGGCGGTCGCGGGGTGGGAGGGCGCGGGCGAAATCGGCGTAGCCGGTGGCGATGTCGGTGAGGGGGGCGCCGGGGAGGAGGCGGCGTCGGTCGGGCTGCATGGGGATGTCGGCGACGAGGAGGGCCGGGAGGGAGAGTTCCTCGTCGGAGCGGGTGGGGGCGCGCAGGACATCCGGGGCGGCGGGGACCGGGCGGCCGTGGTGCAGTGGGAGCAGCCAGCGGGCGCGGGCGGTGCGGAACTGCCACCAGGTGCGGGTGGTGCCCGACGGGAGGGTGATGGACAGTTCGTCCAGGTCACCGAGTTCTGTTACCGCGCTGGCGAATTCGTCGTCGCCGATGCGGATGCGCTGGAGGGCGGGGAGTTCCAGGAGCAGGTCAGGGGCTTCGTCGCGCATCGCATCGAGGAGTGCGTCGGCGTCGATGTCGTCGCGCAGGTGGATGACGATCTCGGTGTCGAAGCCCTCGGGCGGGGTGGTCGGGACGGGCCAGGCCAGGCGCAGGACCGGCGGCGCGAGAGCGGACAGACCCTCCGGGACGGTGATCCCGTTGTCGTGCAAGGCATTCAGCGTGGCCGTGCGTGAAAAGCGAATGGACCCGGTGGTCGATCGCACCTCGACCTCGTCGCCCACCGAGCGCACGGCGGTGAACCCGACGCCGAACCGCCCGACCTGCGCGGCATCACCCTTGCCCGACGCACGCAGCGCCGTCAGCGCGTGCACCCCCGCGACATCCAGCGGCGCACCGGTATTCGCGAGGTGCAGGCGCCCGTCGAGCACCCGCACCGTCACCGCCCCGGCGACCCCGCCCTTGGCCGCCGCGTCGGCCGCGTTCTGCGCCAGCTCGGTGAGCAACCGATCCCGATAGCCCGCCGCCACCAGATCGCCCTCACTCGCACTGTCCTCCCGCAACCGCGTAGGCGAATCCCGCCACGCCGCGAGAACCCCGTCCCGCAGCCCCGCGGTCCCGAACGGGTCAGCCACAGCGTTCAGCGCGCCACCGGCGATCCGTGCTCCACATCGACCCCGGCCTCAGCGGAAACGTGCGCGTCCTCAGCGGCCTCGGCCGTCGCGGAGTCGGCGGGAGCCTCCTCGGCCGCGCTGGTGGCGGTGGTGTCAGCTTCGATCGACGGGTCAGCGGATGCGCTGACGGCGGTGGCCTCGGTAGCACCAGCGGTATCGGTGCCGCCCGACTGCTCGACCTTCGCCTCCGTGCCGGGAGTGGCATCCGCGCCGGTGTGGGACACGGCGACGTCGCCGGAAGCCGGTGCGTCGGTCTCCGCGGGCTGGGTCCCCTGGCCGCTACCCGAAGCGTCCGCGGCGCCCATCTCAGCGGCAGCGGTTCCCACGACCGGGTCGGACTCGGAATCCGTGGGCTCGCTCGCGGCCGCGACGGTGGCCTCAGTGGCTGCGTCAACGGCTTCGGCGCTGGCCGTCGGCTCGGATTCCGCCGCGACGACTTCAGCCGCCGACTCCGGGGCGGCGCCTTCGGAGAGGGCGGCCTGCTCGGCGGCGGTCGCCTCGACTGCTTCGGCCTCGGCGGTCACCTGGTCATCGACAGGCGGCTGGTCGTCGGCCGTCACCTGGTCAGCGGCAGCCGGGTGGTCGGCCGACGACTGATCCGCGACGACCGTGCGCACCTGTACGTACTCCACCGCGTGATCATCGAACGCCTCGTACTGCGGCGACCCGTTCCCGCTGGGAGCCACCACATCGGAGTGGGCCCCGCAGCCGTATTCGATGTGGACGACGTGGCCGTCGGCGCCCATGGCGTTGGCGCACACGCCGAAGGACTCGCGTAAGGCGCCCGCGAGGGGGACGTAGAAGCCGCAGAGGCCGCAGGTGGAGGGGGCGGCCTTGGCCATCTCGGTGTCGGGGCCGAACTCGAGGTACCAGCGCTGGGCGGCGTCGACGCGGCCCTCGAGGCTGAGCACCTGGACGCGGCCGAGGCCGACCTCGCGGGCGACGTCGTCGACGACCGGGTCGCCGGTGGCCACGTAGCCGGGGACCAGGCGGGGGTCGTCGGTGGGCGGGGCGAGCAGGTCGCCGGGGCCCAGGTCGCCGGGGCGCACGCGCTGTTCCCACGGGATGAAGTCGGGGGCGATGAGGGCGTCGGGGCCGGGCAGCAGGGCCGACTCGCTCACCGTCGCGGCGTCCGCACCGGGCGGCGCGGCCACGACGACGGCCCACTGCCAGCCGCGGTAGCCGGGCAGGCTCGCCTCGAAGCGGTGGGTGGCGGCCGTCTCGTCCTCGGCGGTCACCCCCAGATGCACTCCGACCCCGTCGGGTTCGAGTTCGACGAGCGCTCGACGTGCGACTTCGGCCGCATCGGCCAGAACGGGACGCACGCCGGACTCCGAAACAGATACTGCGCTCACGGCATACATTTTGCCGTATGAAGCGCAATCGGAGTTCGTTGGCCGTCGTAGTGCTGGTCAGCCTGCTCGGCGTGGGGGCGTGTGGCGGTCCCGACGACGCCGGGCCGCAACGGCTGCGGGTGGAGGTGATCGGCTCGTCACCGCACGATCCGCGGGCTTTCACCCAGGGGCTCGAGGTGGTCGACGGGGTCCGCTACGAAAGCACCGGCATGTGGGGCGTGTCGAGCGCGCGGGCGGCCGAGCAGGCCAGCGGCGTGGAGACCGCGCGGGTCGAGGTGCCCGACCCGCTGTTCGCCGAGGGCATGACCAAGGCGGGCGATATCGTCTGGCAGCTCACCTGGAAGGACGGCGTCGCCTTCGCGCGCGACCCGGTCACCCTGGCCGAGATCCGCCGCGTGAGCTACCAGGGCGAGGGCTGGGGCCTGTGCGCGCAACCCGACCGGCTGGTGATGAGCGACGGCACCCCGAAGATCACCTTCCGCGATCCGGTGACCTTCGCCGAAACCGGCTCGGTGACGCTGACCGGATACCGCGACCCGAAGCCCAACGAACTCGACTGCGCCGCCGACGGCACCGTCTACGCCAACAACTACCCGACCGACGAGATCCTGCGCATCGACCCCGACTCCGGCCGGGTGACCGGCGTGATCGAGGCGGGCGGCCTGCTCACCGCCGACGAACGCCAGCGCACCGATGTGCTCAACGGCATCGCGCAGGTGCCGGGCACCGACCGGTTCCTGCTCACCGGGAAGTACTGGCCGCACCTTTTCGAGGTCCGATTCGTCCCGAAATAACACACTGTGTCCGACACCGCCGCGCCGCGAGTGAACGCCGATCGCCCGCGTGCGACAGAATTGGACTGTGACTACGCCCCGCGAACCATCCGGTCCCGACCGTGGTCGCCGGGACGGCTCCGCCGCGGGCACCCCGCCCGGCCGACACCCCGGCTTCGGGCAGTACCCGCCCCGCGCGGGCGCCCCGGAGCCGCGCGCGCCACGCAAGGTCTTCCCGCGCCCCGATCCGCCGACCACGCGCCTGCGCGGCGCGGGCCACGACGACACCCCGACCGACCGCGATCTGTTCCGCAAGCCCGACCCGCGCCGAGCGGACCCCTACCCGGCCGAGCCGGGCCCGCCGCGCACCCGCCCGCTCCCCCGGCCCGACGAGCCCACCGAGCACCCCGACGACGTCCGTCAGCGCGTCCCGCGCAAGCTGACCGTCACCCGGGTCGCGGCCATGCGCAGCCGCGAACTCACCGAGCGCGGCATCGCCACCTTCCAGCGCGCGGCCAAGGCCGACGGCGCCGATCAGTCGGGCCTGACCGCGCTCACCTACGCCACGATGGCCAACTTCGCGCTCGACGCCGCGATCGCCGTCGCCCTGGCCAACACGCTGTTCTTCGCCAGCGCCACCGCCGAGTCCAAGGTCAAGGTGGCGCTGTATCTGCTGATCACCATCGCCCCGTTCGCGATCATCGCGCCGCTGATCGGGCCGCTGCTGGACCGGCTGCAACGCGGCCGCAGGCTCGCCCTGGCCACGACCTTCGGCCTGCGCGCGGCCTTCGCGGTGCTGTTGATCTTCAATATCGACACCTGGGGCCTGTATCCGCTGGCCCTGTGCATGATGGTCGGCTCGAAATCCTTCGCGGTGCTCAAGAGCGCGGTCACCCCGCGTGTGCTGCCACCGGATATCGATCTCGTGCGCACCAACTCCCGGCTGACCGTGTTCGGCCTGGTCGGCGGCACCATCGGCGCTGGTGCGCTGGCCGCGCTGGCCGCGCTGATCGCCGATTCCACCGGCGCGCTGATCTTCGCCGTCGCCATCGCGCTGACCGGCGCGTATCTGAGTCTGCGCATCCCGTCCTGGGTCGAGGTGACCGAGGGCGAGGTGCCCGCGACGCTGAGTTATCACGGGTCCGACGCGCGCACCGAGGTGCTCGACCCGAGCGAGCTGTCGGCCGTGCCCGCCCGCAAACGGCGTCAGCCGCTGGGCCGGGCGGTGGTCACCGGACTGTGGGGCAACAGTTCCATCCGTGTGCTCACCGGCTTTCTGACCTTCTATATCGCCTTCGTCGCCAAGGGTTCCGGTGGCAGTCCCACCGAGCAGGCGGCGATGCTGGCCGCGGTCGGCGCGGCGGCGGGCTTCGGCAATTTCGGCGGCAACGCCACCGGCGCCCGGCTGCGCCTGGGCAGGCCGTCGCTGGTGGTGCTCGGCTGCACCGCCGCGTGCGCGGGCGTGGCGCTGTTCGCGGTGTTCACCGGCAATCTGTTCGGTGCCGTGTTCGCCGCGCTGGTGGCCTCGGCGGCGAGCGCGCTGGCCAAGGTCTCGCTCGACGCGGCCATCCAGGACGACCTGCCGCCGGAGTCGATCGCCTCCGGTTTCGGCCGCTCGGAGACGGTGCTGCAACTGAGCTGGGTCGTCGGCGGCGCGGCCGGTGTGCTGTTGCCGATCGAGTTCTGGAAAGGTTTCGCGGTGATCAGTGTGGTGCTGGTGGCCGGGCTCGTGCAGACCTTCGCCAGCTACACCGGACACTCGCTGCTGCCGGGTCTGGGCGGAAACCGTCCCCAGCACGTCGAGCAGGAAGTACCGACAACCCATCCGTTCCGGGCAGATCCCGGCACGGTTCCGCGAGGGACAGGAGACCCCATCCGGTGAGCAAGCTCAACGTTCGCACGACCCTGGCCCTGGTCGCGGCGGGGCTGGTCGCCCTGGCCGTGGTGACGGCCGTGTGGGTCGGTGTGGCCGTGTCGAAGGCACCCGCGTACCAGCCGCAGATCACCGCCTATGCCGACGGCGAGGCCGTCACCGTGGAGCCGTTCATGTACTGCTCGGTCCGGATGGAGGACTGCCGCTACGGCGAGACCACGCCGCTGACGGTGCCCTCGGGCCTGCCGGTGCAGCTCTCGCTGCCGGAGCGGATCTCCGGCTCGCCGTGGCTGATCCAGCTCATCTACCAGCGCCCCTCGGGCGAACAGGTCGACCGCGTACTCAGCTTCGCCGACTACCCCGAGGGCGCCCGCGCCATCTCCGTCGACTCCCAGCCCGAACCCGACCTGCGCCTGGTCGGCATCGAGGTCCAACTCCCCATCCTGGCCCGCGACACCGCCACCGGCCGCGAAACCTACATCCCCCACGCGGCTTGGTCGATCGTCACCCCAGAGCCGTGAGCGATCTGCCCAGCCGGACACGAACATCCGACCTCGAGCAGGGATCGCTCCTGCCCGGCCGGGCACGAGCATCCGGACCCCCGGGGGCGCGAACTCGAGCGCGCCAGCGCTCCAATAACTCAGTGGTCGAGTTCGCGGGCAACCGCGCGGACGACCTCGGAGATGCGCTGGGAGAGCTTGCGATCCGGGTACTTGCCGCGGCGCAGGTCCGGCTGGACCTTCGTCTCCAGCAGCGTGATCATGTCCTCGACCAGGCCGTGCAGCTCGTCGGGCGACTTGCGCGGCCCGGCGTCCTTGCGGGCGGGGGCGGCGGAGCGCTCACCGCGCACGCTGGGCGGCGCCTCGAGCAGCTTGAGGCTCAGCGCCTGCGGCCCACGACGACCCGCGGCCATGCCGAACTCGACGCGCTGTCCGGGCTTGAGCCCTTCGACGCCCTCGGGCAGCGCGGAGGAGCGGACGTAGACGTCCTCACCCTCGTCTTGGGAAAGAAAGCCGAAGCCCTTTTCGACGTCGTACCACTTCACCCGGCCGGTCGGCACTGCGCTCACCCGTTCATCGTCATTCGACACCCGAACCCCTGTGGTCCGGGTCAGTCCTGCGTTGTCGCGAAAAGAACGCGCCCCACAACATGGCGGGACGCGATGTGCTCAGAGTCTACCCCGGTGGCCATACCGCGAGCACATCAGTTTTACGGTGCACCAGTGACCAACTCACCTCGGCGTCGAAGCGATCGCCTGCTGCAACTGGCCGTGGCCCTGTTCGGGGTCGGCATCCTGGCGGTGATCGCCATCTTCGTGCTGTCGATCGTGTCCGACAGCGAGCCGGGCCTGTGGCTGTACCTGCTCGCCATGCTCGCGCCGGTCGGTTTCCTGCTCGCACTGGTGTTCGCACTGTGGTCGGGACGGCGAGCCCGCTAAACATGTGACCTTCGTCACATAACGGTGGGGTAACGAACTGAGCGTGCAACCGTCGCGAACACCCGGCATGCCGACTACCAGCGCGGACGCCTCGGGGATCACCCTGAGACCACCCCGAGACACCCCAGAACCCGCCGGTTACCAAATAGTGACTTTCGCCGCTGGGCGTCGTACCGTTTCTGGCAGCCGGGGCAAACCCCGGAACCACCGGCCCGCCGCACCGAGCCTCACCCCGCGGGTACCGGACCCCGATTGGAATCGAGGGGTGAGGGCGGACCGGGAGACCTCTCAGTCCGGACCACATGCAGGTGCGCACGAGAGGAAGAAACCCGATATGAGTGGACGCCACCGCAAGCCGACTTCCACCGGGCGCACTGCTGCCAAGGTCGCCGTCACCGGCGCGATCTTCGGCACCGCAGCCGCCGCCCTCGCCGGAAACGCCAGCGCGGCCCCCGACTCCGACTGGGATCGCCTCGCGCAGTGTGAAGCCGGCGGCAACTGGGGTATCAACACCGGCAACGGCTACCAGGGCGGACTGCAGTTCTCCCCCTCCACCTGGAACGCACACGGTGGTGGCGAGTACGCCGCCACGGCCAACCAGGCCACCCGCGAACAGCAGATCGCGGTCGCCGAAAAGGTTCTCGCTTCCCAGGGTTGGGGTGCCTGGCCCTCCTGCTCGTCCCAGCTGGGCCTGAGCAGCGGTCCGACCGAGCGCATCGCGCCGTCGGCCCCGAGCTGGGTGCCCGAGGTCAGCGTGCCGCAGGTGCAGGACCCGAGCCAGGAAGTCTTCCAGGCCGTGGATCGCGCCCTCGAGGTCGTGCAGCAGCAGGGCATCGCGGTGCCGCAGCAGGCGCTCGACTTCGTCGCCAACGCCAAGGGTTCGCCGCTGGACCCGGCCGTGATCGACTTCTTCCAGGCGAACAAGGGCCTGCTGCCCTCCTGATCGCCCCCACAGACAACGAGAGCCCGCATCCTCGAAGGATGCGGGCTCTTGTCTTTCCCGTCCGATTTACACCCGGTTGATGGTGGTCTGCGGGTGCACGTAGGGCAGCTGCGAGGCCGGGACGGGAAACTCGGTCTCCTCGCCGAAGGGCGAGAGGTTACCGGCGCGGGTCGACGACAGTTCGGTCACGGCGTGCTCGCCGTCGGCCACCTGCGGCCAGCCGTTGTCGACGTAGGGTTTCTTCGATTTGTTCACCACGGCCTCATTCTGGCATATCGACCCCGCCGCCCGATCGCGGCTGGCGCCCCGGGTTCCCGGCCCGCAACGGTAGTCTTGATCCGATGATCGCGACGGACTCCCTCGCCGATTGGCTCGGTGCGCGCACCGACGCTCAGCTGGTGAAACTGCTGCAGTTGCGGCCCGATCTGGCGGTGCCGCTGCCCGCCTCGATGTCGGTGCTCGCGGTGCGCGCCCAGCAGCGTGCCTCGGTGCTGCGCGCCGCCGACGATCTGGACACGCTGGAGTTCGCGATCATCGAGGCGCTCACCGCCAACGACGACGCCCGCACCATCGGCACCGCGCTCACTCCGCTCACCCGCGCCGCCCTGCACGCGCAGCTGAAGGACCGCGTCACCAAGACCGCCTTCACCGCCGCGCTGACCAGGCTGCTCGACCGCGCGCTGGTCTGGCAGACCGGCGACGACCTGCACGTCACCCCGTCGGCCGTGGAGGCCCTGCCGTGGCCGGTGGGCGCCACCACCGCGCTGCCCGACGCGCTCACCGAGCCCGAGGCGAACGCCGCGCTGGCGCAGGCGAGTCCACCCGAGCGCGCCCTGCTCGAGAAACTCGCCACCACCGGTCCGCGCGGCCGCACCCGCGACGCCGCGCCGGGCACCCCCGCCGACCGTCCGGTGCAGCGCCTGCTGACCGCGCGCCTGCTGCATCGGATCGACGACGAGACCGTGGAACTGCCGGTGACGGTCGGTCAGCTACTGCGTGGCGAACCCGTCACCGACCCGCACGCGCTGGCTCCGCCGAAGCCCGCACCCACCAAGAACCCGCCCGCCGAGGTGAACGCGGTCGGCGCGGGCGAGGTGGGAGAGCTGCTGCGCGACTGCGCGGATCTGCTCGACGCGCTGGGCAAGCTGCCCGCCCCCGCCCTGCGCGCCGGTGGCCTCGGCGTGCGCGAATTGCGCAGGCTGGCCAAGCAGACCGGCGTCGACGAACAGCGCACCGGCCTGCTGCTCGAACTGCTCGCCGCCGCCAAACTCGTCGAGAAGGGCCTGCCCGAGCCGCCGCCGGATCTCGACACCACCGACGATTTCTGGGCCCCCACCCCCGCCGCCGACGCCTGGTCCGACGCGCCCCCCGCCACCCGCTGGGTCGTGCTCGCCCAGGCCTGGCTGGACCTGGACCGGATGCCCTGGATGATCGGCCTGCGCGACGCCGCCGACAAGCCCATCGCGGCCCTGTCGGCCGAACTGCGGATTCCACACGCCGTGCGCGACCGGCACGAGATCCTGCGCCTGCTCGCCGAATACCCCAGCGGCACCGCCCTGACCCCCGCCGAGATCGGCAAGCTGCTGGCCTGGCGGATGCCGCGCCGCCGCAGACACTTCCGGCTCGACGCGGTGACCGCGACCCTGGCCGAGGCCGCCACCCTGGGCCTGCTCGGCCGTGGCGCCCTGGATTCCGCGGCCCGCGCGCTGCTGCACGGCGCCGAGTCCAGCGTCACCGACGCCGAGGCCGAGATGGCCGCCGCGCTGCCCGAGCCGGTCGATCACGTTCTGGTGCAAGCGGATCTGACCGTGATCGCACCTGGCCCACTCGTCCCCGAACTCCGCGGCCGGATCGCGCTGGTCGCCGACGTGGAGTCCGCGGGCGCCGCCACCGTCTACCGCGTGAGCGATGCGTCGGTGCGCCGCGCCCTGGACGCGGGCCTGACCGCCGCCGAACTCCACGCCCTGTTCGCCACCCACTCGCGCACCCCCGTGCCCCAATCCCTGACCTACCTCATCGACGACGTAGCCCGCCGCCACGGTCAACTCCGCGCAGGCATGGCCCAGTCCTTCCTCCGCAGCGACGACCCCGCGCTCCTGGCCCAGGTCCTCGCCGCCCCCGTCGCCGAAACCCTGGCCCTGCGCGCCATCGCCCCCACCGTCGCCATAGCCCAGGCCCCCCTCGGCGAACTACTCGAACAGCTACGCGCAGCCGGTTTCGCCCCCGCTGGCGAGGATTCCGGCGGCGCGATCGTCGACCTACGCCCCCGCGGCGCCCGCATCGCGGTGCGCCCAATGGCCCGCAGACCCTACCGCCCGAGTTCCCCCACCCCCGAACAATTGGCCCAACTCGTCACCGAACTCCGCGCGGGCGAGCGGGCAGCAGGCGCCCGCACCGGCCAATCCGTCCGCAGCGACGGCACCCGCACCGGCACCGCCGCCACCCTGGCTCTACTCCAGCTGGCCGCCCGAGTCCGCCGCCCCGTCAACATCGCCTACGTAGACGCCCAGGGCGTAGCCACCCAACGCGTAGTCGAACCCCTCCGAGTAGGCAACGGCCAACTAGACGCAGTAGACCCCGTCACCGGCGCCACCCGCCACTTCACCCTGCACAGAATCGCCTCAGTGGCCCTACTGGACTGAGGTCCCGGGCGACCTACCCACCCCAGCCACACGGCACCACCCGAGTCGGCCATCACGGCACCCCCAGCCACACGGCACCCCTCAATTCCGCCATGACCGCACTCCCAGCCCCGCACCCGCGACCCCGAGGAGCGGCGGCCGACGAAGTCGGCCGGTCGCGGCCGGGTCGCCGGTCAGGCGCCGTTGCGTACGCGACGAAGGAGCAAGCAACGGCGCCTGACCGGCGGCCCCTAGGGGCCGCGACTCGAGCGCGCCAGCGCTCCAACAAACACAGCCCTGTACACACCCCCGAGGCAAGTAAACCCCGTCCCCCGCCGCCCTACGGCTTAGCCAAGCAGAACGTAATCTTCGGCTCAGGCACAGTCCGGAACTGAGTAGCGTCAACCCCACACAACAACTCGTCAGTCTCCCCATCAATCCGCTTGACCACCTTGAACGAAGCCTGGGCCCCCGAACAATCCACCGCTTCCGCAGGCCGAGTCCCCGCATCCGCATAGCACTTACCCTCGGCAAAGTTCGGCGTCAGACAAAGCCCGGTCTTCGTCTCCCCCACCGTCCCGTTGAAGGTAGCCGCATCAGCATCACAGTCCAGCGGACCCGCACCGACCGAAGCAATCCGATAGGAGGCAGCACTCGAGGAACAGTCCGCCACAGCCGCCACCATCGCATCGGCAGTGTTATCGGTGACCTGGACACACGAACCAGCCGAGACCGAACCAGCGGAGGCCGACGAGTCGTCACCGGACGAGCAGCCGACAACCGCCCCGACCAGCGCGACCGTGGCGACGGGGGCGAACACGAGCCGAGCCAGCAGTCGCTTTCCTGGGTTGAACACTGAAAACCTCACTCACCGAACGGTTCAGGCATACATGACCGCCGGTGACGATACCCAAGACCGCGCCTGCCGCGCTCGTCCGCGTCGGCTGGCTACCATCGGGGAGATGAGCATCGACGATGTCGCGGCCGAACTGTACGGTCTCGACCCCGCCGACTTCGTCGCGGCCCGCACCGAACGCGCCGCCGAGGCCCGCGCCGATGGTGACCGCGAGCTCGCCGCCGCCGTCACCGCCCTGCGCAAACCGACCGTCGCCGCGTGGACGGTGAACCTGCTCGCCCGCGCCGCCGAGGACGAGATCGCCGCCCTGCTCGACCTCGGTGACGCCTTGCGTTCGGCCCAGCGGCAACTCTCCGGCGCCAAGCTGCGTGCCCTGGGCACCCAGCGTCAGCAGGTGGTCAACGCGATGACCAAGCGCGCGGCCGAACTGTCCGCCGAGCACGGCCGCACCGCCACCGAACAGACCCTGCGCGAGGTCGGCCAGACCCTCACCGCCGCCCTCGCCGATCCGGAGGTCGCCGATCAGGTCCGCGCCGGGGTGCTCCCGGCCACGGTCACCTACGAGGGTTTCGGTCCGGCGGGTCTGGTGGCGATCACGGGCGGGAAGGGGCGCACCGAATCCGAGGCTTCCGCCGACAGCGGGAAAGCAGCTGACGGCGGTGGAAAGGCGGGTGGCGGCGGGAAGGCCGGTGAGGGCGGCGGAGCACGCAGCGGCGGCAAGACCGGTTCGGGTAAGAAGGCCGGTTCGGCCAGCAAGGGCAGCTCAGGCCGCCCCGAGAAACCGACCCCCGAGGAGATCGCCGCCGCCCGCCGAGCCGAAGCCCAACAGGAACTCGACGACGCCCGAGCTGGCCTCGAATCCGCCCGCACCGACCGCGACGAAGCCGAAGCCACCGCCGCCCAGGCGAAATCCGCCCTCACCGCCGCCGACGACCGCATCGCCCAACTCCGCGCCGACCTCGAACACGCCGAACAACAACGCCACTTCGCCCAGACCGCCGACCATCGCGCCCGCGCCGAACTCACCGCCGCCCGAAGCCAATTCGACCGGATGAAACGCTGGGCCGACCGAGCCCGCGCCCGTCTCGACGAGTCCTGATCAGTCGCCCAGCGTGCCCGGATACAGGAACGCGTCGCGCGGCGCCCGCGTCCCGTCCAGCCATTCGGCCAGGAAGTCCTTCAGCGGCATCGACGTGCGCGTCTGCAGGAATTCGCGGAACTCCGGCATCGACGCGTGCCCGTCACGGTGGGCCGTCACGAAGTCCTTCAAGGCCGCGAAGAAGACGTCCTCGCCGATCAGCTTGCGCAGGGCGTGCAGGAACAGCGGGCCCCGGTAGTAGACGGAGGTGAACTCGTTGCCGACGCCGGGATCGGCCAGCGCGTACTCCCAGAATTCGGTGTCGTCGCGGTATTTGCCGACCGTCTCGCGGTATTTGGTGTCCACGTCGGCGCCGTCGGTCCGTTCGATCCACAGGTAGTCGGCGGTGTAGCTGGCGAAACATTCGTTGAGGCAGATGTCGGACCACTGCCGCACCGACATGGTGTCGCCCCACCACTGGTGGGCGAGCTCGTGCACCACGGTGTTGAGGTCGGTCCACGGCGCGTAGGTGGGTCGGGTCTGGGTTTCCAGCGAGAACGGGATCTCGGCGTCGACGTAGATGCCGCCCGCCACCTCGAACGGGTAGGGCCCGTAGAGGTTTTCGAGGAAGTCGAGGATCTCCGGCACCCGCTGTTCGTCCTCGCGGTTGTCCTCCGACTCCGGTGCGAAGGCACTGAGTACAGGCGTGCCGTCGGCGCGGCGGTTCTCCAGGAAGGTGAAGTGATCGACGGCCATCGTGGTGAGGTAGCCGATCACGGGCTGCCTGGTCTCCCAGGTGGTGACGAGTTTCCCGTCGCGGACCTCGTGCCGGGTGCGCTCCCCGGTCGACATCACCTCCCACCCCTCGGGCACCGAGGCGCGCAGGGTGAAGGTCGCCTTGTCCAGCGGTGTGTCGTTGAGCGGATACCAGCTACTCGCGCTGTGCGGCTGGCCGACGGCGAAGGCGCCACCGCTGGGCGCGTAGGTCCACCCCTCCCCTTCGGTGTCGGCCACCTCCCCGGCGTAGTCGACGACGATCCGCAACGGCAGTCCGGCGGGCAACGGCAGCAGCGGCGTCACCACGAGTTCGTGCTCCCCCTCGCGCGCGAACCCGGCGGGCTGCCCGTTGACGGTCACCATGCGCACCTGCGGCCCCCGGAAGTCGAGATTGAACTGGGCCAGCGGCTGCACGGCCCGCGCCTCGATCCCCGCCGTCCCACGCAACTGATGCGTCGGCGGGTCGTAGTCGACGGCGAGGTCGTAATGGGTCACGTCGTAGCCCCCGTTGCCGTCGAGCGGGTAGTAGGGATCGCCCACCCCCGGCGCCCCGATCAGCGCCGGATCCGCCGCCGCGGGTCCGGTCCCCAGCATCAGCAGCGCGAACGCCGCGCACACCCCCGCCGACCATCGCATCTCACGGACACCTTTCCCGGTCTGGACGCCCATCGTCGCAGCTCACCGCACCCGCCCGCACCACCGGCCACCTGGTCAACCGATCACCACACTCCGGTGGCGTCGGTTTCTCGGCCGACGCCGTCCAGCATCAACCGAGGTCGGCGGGGAGCTGGTGCGGGTCGAGGAGGAGGCGTTTGGTGGCGGTGCGTTTGACGCGGGCGGCCAGGGCGAGATTCTCGGCGAGCAGGCGCCATTCGATCTCGGTGATGGCGGCCGAAGCCCGGTCGATGACCGCCTGGTCGCGCGTCCCCCAGGCGATCGGCATGGCGGTGACGATCTGCCAGCGCTCACCGACCTGGCGCGGGGCACGATCGGTGCGCACGGCCACGGCCGGTACCCGCTCCCCGCGACGCGGCGCATGGCCGGGCAGCGTCCGCACCTTGCGGGTGATCAGCGCCCAGCTGCGAGTGGTGGCGGTGGGCTCGGCGATGTCGACCAGGGCGAGCAGCACGATCCCCGACGGCTCGGACTCGGTGACCACCGCGGGCACCAAAGGCCCGTCCTGGTAGAGCTTTTCGATGCTGGAACGGTGCGGCGTCCACAGCGCCACCCACAGTGCGATGATCGCGGCGAGCACGCAGACCACGGCGAGCAGATAGCCCCAGGCCTGCCCGCTCCAGACCAGCGCGACCGTGGCCGCGACGGCGAGTCCCGCCACGAGGAGGGCCAGCAGGCGCAGCCTGCGTAACCCGGTGAACGTCTCGTTGACCGCATGAGCGTGCTCTCGGTCGACCACGAATTCGAAGCGGCGCACAGTTCCTTCCTAGCACAGGTTGCGGAGGAGTTGCCTCCACTTATCTGCCGAGGGGTTCATAGCACCGTACCCCGCCCCGACCTGGGGATGAGCGCTACGCGCCGTCACCGATCGGCGGTCCGAGCAGATCATCGGCATCGGTGATGCGATACGCATACCCCTGTTCGGCCAGAAAACGCTGCCGATGCGCGGCGTATTCGGCGTCGAGGGTGTCGCGCGCGACCACCGAATAGAAATGCGCCTGTCCCCCATCCTGTTTGGGCCGCAGCAGCCTGCCCAGGCGCTGCGCCTCCTCCTGCCGCGAGCCGAACGTGCCCGAAACCTGCACCGCCACCGAGGCTTCCGGCAGATCGATGGAGAAGTTGGCCACCTTGCTCACCACCAGCACCGGGATCTCCCCGGACCGGAACGCGTCGAAGAGCGCCTCACGCTCCTTGTTCTTGGTCGCCCCGGTGATGACCGGGGCGTTCAGATCCACGCCGAGTTCCTCGAGCTGGTCGAGGTAGGCGCCGATCACCAGCGTCGGCGCGCCCTTGTGCCGCTCGAGAATGGACTCCACGACGGGGATCTTGGTGCGCGCGGTCGAGCACAGCTTGTAGCGCTCCTCCGGCTCGGCCGTCGCGTAGGCCATCCGCTCGGCGTCGGTGAGGGTCACCCGCACCTCCACGCAGTCGGCCGGGGCGATCCAGCCCTGGGCCTCGATGTCCTTCCACGGCGCGTCGTAGCGCTTGGGGCCGATCAGCGAGAAGACGTCGCCCTCGCGACCGTCCTCGCGCACCAGCGTCGCGGTGAGGCCGAGCCTGCGGCGGGACTGCAGATCGGCGGTCATCCGGAAGACCGGCGCGGGCAGCAGGTGCACCTCGTCGTAGATCACCAGACCCCAGTCGCGGCTGTCGAACAGCTCCAGATGCTTGTACTCACCCTTGGATTTGCGGGTGATCACCTGGTAGGTGGCGATGGTGACCGGCCGGATCTCCTTGCGTTCGCCGGAGTACTCGCCGATCTCGTCCTCGGTCAGCGTGGTGCGCGCCAGCAGCTCACGCCGCCACTGCCTGCCCGCCACCGTATTGGTGACCAGGATCAGCGTGGTCGCCTTGGCCTTGGCCATCGCCGCGGCGCCGACCATGGTCTTGCCCGCGCCGCACGGCAGCACCACCACGCCCGAACCGCCCGCCCAGAACGAGTCGGCGGCCATCTCCTGATAGTCGCGCAGGTGCCACTTGCCCTCGGTGTAGTCCAGGCCGATCTCGTGCGCCTCGCCGTCGACGTACCCGGCCAGGTCCTCGGCGGGCCAGCCGATCTTGAGCAGCATCTGCTTGATGTGACCGCGCTCGGACGGGTGCACGATCACCGTGTCGTCATCGATGCGGGCACCGAGCATGGGCGCGATCTTCTTGTGCCGCAACACCTCTTCGAGCACCGCCCGATCCAGGCTGACCAGGCACAACCCGTGCGCCGGATGCTTGACCAGCTGCAACCTGCCGTAGCGGCCCATGGTGTCGACGATGTCGACCAGCAGCGGCTGCGGCACCGCGTAGCGCGAGAAACTCACCAGCGCGTCCACCACCTGCTCGGCGTCGTGCCCCGCCGCCCGCGCGTTCCACAGCGCCAGCGGCGTGATCCGATAGGTGTGCACGTGCTCGGGCGCGCGCTCAAGCTCGGCGAACGGCGCGATGGCCTGCCGCGCGTTGCCTGCCAGCTCGTGATCGACCTCGAGCAGCAGGGTCTTGTCGCTCTGGACGATCAACGGCCCGTCGGTCACAACCTTGCTCCTGTGTTCATCGGCGGCTGGTGCCGCAGTTTTCGGCCTCGTAACCCCGCATCCGAGGGGCGATACTCCGGCTTCGCCGTGACGTCTCGCCCCTCGGATGCGGGGCGGCCGAAAACCGTGGTGGGCGCGTTTCGGGAGTATGCGATGGCGGTGGGTGGCCTTTTTGCCGCCTTGTTCGATTGTACGGATCTGCACCGACATGGACCGGGGACCGCTTCGTCGGGTGTGGGCGTTCGTCGGGTGTGGGCGTTCGTGGGGTGTGCGCGTTCGTGGGGTGTGCGCGGCGGCCGACGCGATCAACGCCGAGTCGTGGGCGTGGCCTCGGCGCGGCGACGCGGGGCGGGCGGTCCAGCAGGTGTCGACTGGACCGCGACAACCAGCCCACGACCAGGTCAGACTCGACGCATGTTGCAGACGACGGCGGTACTCGGGGTGGCCGCGGCCGCGCTCGGGATGGTGCTCACGCCGGGGCCGAACATGATGTACCTGGTGTCGCGGACGGTCGCACAGGGGCGACGGGCGGGACTGATCTCGCTGGCGGGCGTGGCAGCCGGATTCGGGGTGTATCTGCTGGCCGCCACGGCCGGGATCACCGCCGTGTTCGCCGTGGTCCCCGGCCTGTACTTGGCCGTGAAGCTGGCGGGCGCGGCCTATCTGCTCTGGCTGGCCTGGCAGGCACTGCGCCCGGGTGGGGTCTCGGTCTTCGCCCCGGCCGACCTCCCGCACGACCCGGCGCGCCGCCTGTTCACCATGGGCCTGGTCACCAACCTGCTCAACCCCAAGATCGCCATCATGTACATGGCGCTGATCCCCCAGTTCGTCGACCCGGCCGTGGGCGCCCTCTGGCTCCAGAGCCTGTCCCTGGGTGCCGTCCAGATCACCGTCGCCCTCACCGTCAACGCCCTGATCGTCCTCACCGCCGCCACCCTGGCCACCTTCCTCACCACCCGCCCCCGCTGGCTGCGCACCCAGCGCTACCTCATGGGCACCGCCCTGGGCACCATCGCCGTCCTCCTGGCCACCGACCGCACCCGCCCCACCCCCGCCTGACCCGGCCCCGCATCCACCACGACGCGCTGTCCCCGGCCTCGGCCGCGGTCATCAGACGCCACCGCACTGGGTCGCGGGCCGGTGAGACGTCTCCGCGACGCGCCCGGACGGAGGGTGGCGGGGTGATGTGCGGACGCGCGTGTCACTCTGCTCGGTAGTCAGGGCGAAGGAGTGAGCGGTGAGTGTTGCAGTGCTGGTGGCGGCGGTCGTGGCCGGGCCGTCGGTGACCGAGCTGGACTCGGCGGTGACGGCGGTGCATCGCAGCGGTGAGCTGATGGGCGTGGTCTCGTTCGCGGCCTCGGGCGCGCTGGTCGCGGTGCGCAAGCGACTGGACCTGTTCGGGATCGCGGTGCTCGCCATCGCGACCGCGCTCGGCGGCGGCATCGTGCGCGATCTGCTCATCGGCCGCACCCCGCCCGCCGCGTTCACCGACCTCACCTACCTGTGCGCGGCGCTGCTCACCGCCCTTGTCCTGTTCTTCATCGCGCCGTCGCCGCGCCTCACCAAGGGCCCGCTCGAGATCGCCGACGCCATCGGCCTCGGCCTGTTCTGCGTCACCGGCACGGTGATCGCCTACTCCGCCGACGTGGGCGCCCCCACCGCCGCCCTGCTCGGCATGACCACCGCCATCGGCGGCGGCGTCCTGCGCGACGTGCTCAGCGGCGAGGTCCCCAGCGTCCTACGCCCCGACCAGGACCTCTACGCCATCCCCGCCCTCTTCGGCGCCGCCACCACGGCCGCCCTGCTGCACTTCGACCTCTATCACGCCTGGACCGGCCTGATCGCCGCCGCGGGCGCCATCGGCTTCCGCCTGCTGGCCCGCCACTACCAGTGGCACGCCCCGCTGGCCCGCCACGCCCGCGACTGACCCCGGCTCAGGACACCGCGATCCCCGCGCGCAGTCGGCGCACACCCTCGTCGATCGTCTCGTCGCGCTTGCTGAAGGTGAAGCGCACCAGGTGTTTCCAGTCCTCGGCGTGGTCGGCGAACACACTCACCGGCACCGCGGCCACGCCCAGCCGGGCCGGGAGTTCCCGGCAGAACGCGAGCCCGTCGGTGGCGCCGAGCGGACGGATATCGGCGCACACGAAGTAACCACCGGAGCTGGCGTGCACACCGAACCCGGTGTCGCGCAGGGCCGCCGAGAGCCGCAGCCGCTTGTCGGAGAGCCCATCGCGCAGCGCCCGCACCCACTCCCGCTCGACAGTGATCGCGTGCGCGACGGCGGGCTGGAACGGCCCGCCACCCACGAAGGTGAGGAACTGCTTGGCCGCGAGCACCCCGTCGAGCAGCGGCGCGGGCGCGCACACCCAGCCGATCTTCCAGCCCGTCACATTGAAAGTCTTCGCCGCACTGGACACCACGACGGTGCGCTCACGCATACCGGGCAGCGTGGATATGCTGACGTGCTCGACGCCGTCGTAGACCAGATGCTCGTACACCTCGTCGGCCAGCACCAGCAGATCGTGCTCGCACGCCAGCTCGGCGATGGCCGCGAGATCCTCCCGCGCCAGCACCGATCCCGTCGGGTTGTGCGGTGAATTCACCACCACCATCCGGGTTTTCGAGGTGATGGCGGCACGCAGACTGTCACGGTCGAGCACGAAGCGGTCGCCGTCGGGCACCAGTCGCGCGGTGCGTCGCCGCGCGCCCGCCAGCGCGACCGAGGCGGCGTAGGAGTCGTAGTAGGGCTCGATGAGTACCACCTCCTCGTCCGGTTCCACCAGTCCGAGGATGGCCGCGCTGATCGCCTCGGTGGCGCCGACCGTCACCAGTACCTCGGTCGCCGGGTCGTAGGCGGTGCCGTAGCGGCGGGCGCGATCGTCGGCGACGGCCTGGCGCAGCACCGGCATCCCGCGCCCCGGTGGGTACTGGTTGAGTCCGTCGGCGATGGCGGCGCGTGCCACCTCGAGCATGCCCGCTGGCCCGTCGGTGTCCGGGAAACCCTGCCCCAGATTGACCGCGTCGTGGCGCAGGGCGAGTTCGGTCATCTCGGCGAAGATGGTCGATCCGAACGGACGCAATCGGGCGACAGTGGGTGTTTCCTGCGACATCCCCGCAGCGTATCCCACTTTTCGTCGACGTTGCCGAACGATAGCGAACACCTATGTTTCACAAACGTTTTGCACCTTTGACCTGCACTATTGTGCGGTGACCCAACCTCAGCTAGCCTCGCCGTGTTCTACCTCACACACCACGTCGTGGTGGCATATCGAAAGGGGCTCCTATGGCCTCACCTCTGCTCGACTTCATCGTGCACCCGGCCGCGTCGGAGGTCGCCGGTTCGGCACTGCAGTTCATCCACGATCATCTGATCGCCAACCCGATCGTCGACTACTTCACCGGTTCGGCGACCCCGGACAACAACATGGGTTCCTCGACGGGCGATTTCAACCTCGGCTCGTCGACCGGCAACCACAACTGGGGTTCCACCTACCCCTAGACCGGCCTCGCACATCGGACCGGATCGCGCGGGTCCGGTCCGATGTCGCCGTCAGCGCGACCGCGCGCCCGCCAGTTTCATCACATTGGCGAAATCGTAAGCAGCCCAGATCTTTTCCTCGTGCACCGTGAAGCCCAGTACCCGCACCGGGCGCCCGAACGGCGAGTTCGGATCGGTGAGCACCAGTCCCGACCGCCCGTTCACCCTGGCCGATCCCAGTTCCAGCGCCTGTTCGGCGAGGTGCCTGCGCCACAGTCCCAGCGCCAGCCGGGCGATGGTGTCCACGCCAGCGACGACTTCCAGTGCCGTCTCGACGGTCCCGCCCGCATCGCCGACGAAGGTCGCCTCCGGGTGCAGTGTCGCCGCGACGGCGGTGACGTCGTCCGCCGCCAACGCGGCGAGAAAGCGCTGCACCGAGGCGTCGTGCACGTCCTCGGGGACCGGCGCCGGTGCCACCGCCCCGCGCCCCGCCGCCACGGCCGCCCGCACCACGTCGGCCTCGAGGTCGAGGATCGCGCCGATCTCCTCGACCGCCATGCCGAACCCGTCGCACAGCACCACGGCCACCCGCTGCGACGGCGGCAAGGCGTCGAGCGCCACCATGACCGCCAACCGGCAGTTCGCATCGCGCACCAGCGGATCCAGCGGACCCACCCCCGCGCCCGTGACGATCGGCTCCGGAAGCCACTGCCCCACATAGCTTTCCCGCCGCACGGTCGCCGACCGCAGGTAATCGAGGCAGATCCGCGCGACCACCGTGGTGAGCCAAGCCCGCAGATCCTCGATCTCCGACTGATGCACCCCCGCCATCCGCAGCCACGCCTCCTGCACCGCGTCCTCGGCGTCGCCGACGCTGCCGGTGAGCCGGTAGGCGACCGAAAGCAGATGCGCTCGACGCGATTCGAACAGGTCGGCGAGAAGTGGGGAAACCATCGCGGCCGATCCTACGGAGAACCCCCCGGCCCACCCCGACCGGGCCCGTCAGCGGAAAGCGCCTGTTCCGGGGGTGGGCGTGGTCAAGTCCGACGGAGGCCCGCCAGCGGAAAAGCGCCTGTCCCGAGGCGGCCGCGGTCCAGTCCAACACTGACCGTCAGCGGACAGCGCGTGCCCCGAGGCGAGCGCGGTTCAGTGTTCGCGGGCGCGGCGGGCGGTGCCGCGGTGGGGGACGACGGTGGTGGGGTCTTCGGGCCAGGCGTGTTTGGGGTAGCGGCCGCGCAGGTCGGCGCGGACCTGTGGCCAGCCGGTGCGCCAGAAGGAGGGGAGGTCGGCGGTGACGGCGACCGGGCGCTGGGCCGGGGAGAGCAGGTGGAGCAGGATGCCCGCGCGGCCGTCGGCGAGGGTGGGCGGGGTGGTCCAGCCGAAGATCTCCTGGACCTTCACCGCCAGGACGGGCTGGTCGGCGCTGTAGTCGAGGCGCACGCGGCTGCCGGACGGGACCTCGAGGCGTTCGGGGGCGAGCTCGTCGAAGCGGGCGGCCTCGGGCCAGGGCAGCAGGCGGCGCAGGGCGGTGCCCGCGTCGATGCGGGCCAGATCGGCGCGGCGGCGGACGGTCGTGAGGTCAGGGGCGAGCCAGCGGTCGAGGTCGGCGAGGAGGGTGTCGTCGTCGACGGCGGGCCAGGGCGCGCCGAGGGTTCGGTGCAGGAAGGCGAGACGCTCCCGCAGACCGCGGGCGTCCTCGTCCCAGCGCAGCAGCGCCAGCCCTTCCGCACGCAGCCCGTCGCGGACCGCCTGATCGAGCAACTCCGGATCGGGTCGGTGCAGTGGCTTTTCCGACAGCACGATCGCCCCGAGCCGTTCCACCCGCCGGGCGAGCACCGCGCCGGATTCCCACCGCACCTCCTCCGCGCGGACCACCAGCCCCGGCGCCGCCTCCCGCGCCAGATCCTCATCGGCGATGGCCGCCAACCGAATCCGCCCCTCGGCCCGCCCCGGCTCCCGATCGGCCACCGCCACCGCCAACCACTCCGCGTCGGCCAGCCCGGAGCCCGGCGGCAACGTCACCGCCGTTCCCCCGGCCATCAGATACGAGGCCCCACCCGCCCGTCGCCGCGCCAACCGCTCCGGCTGCGCCAACGCGATCATCACCGCCGCGACCTCGATCACCGAACCACCCCGGCTCCCCTGCCGCTCGGCAGGAGTCCGACCCGCCGATCTCCCACCCGTTCCCGCCGACCCGGAAGTACCTGTGTCGGCAGAAGCCCGACCTGACGACCTCCCACCCGTTCCTGCCGACCCAGTGGTGTCCGTGTCGGCAGGAACCTGACCCGACGACCTCCGGCGCGTTCCCGGCGACCCGGACGCCTGCGTGGCAGCGGCCGCGTCATCCGGGCCGCCGGTGGGCCCGCTGTCCAGCAACCGCGCGCCCGCTCGCCCCGTCTCGGCCGAGCTGTTCGGGGGATCATCGACCGACAAACCTTGCGCGGCCAGGAGTCGGACCAGGCGTTGGACCTCTTTGACCCAGCGCGGTGGGCGTTCGGTGCGCAGAGCGCGGAGGGCGGCGGCCGCGTCGGGGGTGCGGGCGAGGGAGTCGTCGTCCATGAGGACGACCATTTCGGCGGCGGCGCGGGGCCCGACGTGGGTGGCGCCGTCGAGCAGGGCGCGGGCCAGGCGCGGATGTAGGCCGAGGGCCGACATGGCGCGACCGCGCTCGGTGACGCGGCCGGATTCATCGAGGGCGCCCAGGGCATGCAGGACGGAGCGACCGGCGGCCAGCCCGCCTTCGGGCGGCGCGTCCCACCAGGCCAGACCGGAGCCGTCGGGGGTGCCCCAGCAGGCCAATTCCAGGGCGAGACGGGTGAGTTCGGCGGTCCGGATCTCCGGTTCGGGGTAGGCGGGCAGAGTCTGGTGCTCGTACTCCGGCCAGCACCGCCATGCCCGACCGGGCGCCTCACGCCCCGCACGCCCCGCCCGCTGCTCGGCGACGGCGGCCGAAACCCGCACGGTCGCAAGGCCGGACAGTCCCCGCCGATGATCGATCCGTGGCACCCGTGACAGACCCGAGTCCACTACCGCTCGCACCCCGGGCACGGTGAGACTGGATTCGGCCACCGCCGTGGACAATACGACCCGCCGCCGAGCCCCCGGCCGCAACGCGGTGTCCTGCACCGCGGCCCCGAGGCGCCCGTGCAACTGCACCACATCGACACCCTCGAGATCACGCAGCATCCCCGCCGTCCGATTGATCTCACCGACGCCCGGCAGAAACACCAGTACGTCCCCCTCGGTAGCCACGAGCGCCGCCCTGACAGCCCGCGCGACCTGCGCCTCGACCCGTTCCCGAGGCAGCGCGGGCACATAGTCGACATCAACCGGATAGGCCCGCCCACGCACTTCGAGCACCGGCGCACTGCCCGCAGCCGGACCAGCAACGCGACGCGCGCCCGGATCGGCCGCAACCGGTCCAGCAGCAGCACGCGTGCCCAGATCGGCCGCAGTCGGATCAGCAACATCACCCGCGCTCAGACGGGGCACAGCCAGTCCAGCCGCACCACCCGCGCCTGGATCAGCGGGAACAGCCTCCCCGGTACCGAGGAGCGCGGCGAGACGACCGGCCGCGACGGTCGCCGACGTGGCGAGAACGCGCAGGTCCGGACGTAATCCGGAGCGTGCGTCGAGCAGCAGGGCCAGGAGCAGGTCGGCGTCGAGATGACGCTCGTGGCATTCGTCGAGCACGACCGTGCCGACTCCGGGCAGCTCCGGGTCCTGCTGTAAGCGCCGCACCAGCAGGCCCGAGGTCACCACCTCGATCCGCGTCCTGGCCCCGACCTTCCGATCTCCGCGCACCGCGTACCCGACGGTCTCCCCCACCCGCTCCCCGAGCAGCGCCGCCATCCGTGCCGCCGCCGCCCGCGCGGCCAGCCGCCGTGGTTCGGCGACCACCACCTTCCCCTCGGTCGCGGCCGCCAAAGCCAACGGAACCAAGGTCGTCTTGCCGGTGCCCGGCGGCGCGACCAGCACCGCGACACCCCGCCCGGTCAGCGTCTCGACGATCTCGTCCAGCGCCGACCGCACCGGCAGATCAGGCAGTTCAGGCAGTTTCATCGCTCACCAGTCTGCCTGCCCGCCTCTCCTGCCCTCGACCACCGTCCACGCACCGCCCCCCCGCGGCGAGGCAACAGGTCACCATCTTTACGAACGCGGCATCAAGTTCGCCGTCGGATCACCGAGGAGCCACCGTCGGGGTCCTCGGCACCAACGCTGGGCGATCCCGTCGCGCGGAAGAACCGCCTCGTCTCCAGGTCGGCGGGGAGATACGCCTCGATCGCGATCTCGTCCAGCGCCGTATCGAAGGCGGCGCCGAGGGTGGTGACAGTGTTGACGAAGCAGAGGTCGGTGCCCCGGAAGGCAAGTCGCAGGGACAGGGCAGCCTCCGTCGGATCAGGTCGTCCCGGCTCGGGTTCGGGGCCGTACGTGATCAGTTCCTCGTACAGCGCGTGCAGGTGGGGATCTCCGCTGCGTGCGGCCTGGTGGGCGAGCCGGGGCAGCAGGTAGGAGCGAACCTGGTCGAGGTTGCGCAGGCGGGGTGCGAGGCCGTCCGGGTGCAGGCCGAGCCGCATCATGTTGATCGGTGGACAAGTCAGTTCGGGCGCGGCGCCGTCCAGGAAGACCTCGACCGCGCTGTTGGCCAACACCAGATTCCACCGCCGATCCACCGCGAGCGCGGGATACGGTTCGTGTGCCAGCAGCACCTGCTGCACGGTCTCGCGGGCCCGCGCCAGATCCGGCCGGTCCAGCGGCCGCGCACCGAAGACCGGCGCGTGCCCGGCGGCCACCAGGAGCCGGTTGCGCTCGCCGGGCGGCACGTCGAGCCGGTCGGCCAGGTGCAGCACCATCGCGCTGCTCGGGGTGGTGCGCCCGGTCTCGACGAAACTGAGATGCCGCGCCGAGACCTCCGCCGCGATGGCCAGATCCAGCTGACTCAACCCCCTGCGCCGACGCCACTCCCGCAGCAGGTCACCGACGGATCGTTCCCGAGTCATCCCCAGAGTCTGCGCTGCCGGAACTCCCCCAGCCACTACCCCTCGGGTAATCGACACACCCGCCCACCTCGGCGACAGTCACCCCATGACAACCAACAAGCACCTCGTGGTCGACGCCTTCCACCGCTTCGCGGCGGGCGACATCGATGTCCTGCGCACCCTGCTGCACGAGGACTTCCTCGAACACAGCCCCGGAAACCCCAGCGGCCGCGACGCTTTCATCGACTTCATCCGCGCGGCCCCCGTCGCGGGCGCCGAACTGAGCCTCGAACGCGTCGTCGCCGAAGAAGACCTGGTCGTCGTGCACTATCGGATGACCCCGCGCGGCGAGACGAACAGCATTGCGGTGGTGGACATCTGGCGCCTGGCCGATGGCCTGATCGTCGAACACTGGGACGTGGTCCAACCCGGCTGACGCGAAAAGCACTGTGACCCCGGATCTCTCCGGGGCCACAGGGGTGACGATCAGGCGTTGCGGCGGGTTTCCACGGCGGCGGCCAGACGGTCGAGCTGGGCGGCGGTGGTGTCCCAGTCGATGCAGGCGTCGGTGATGGACTGGCCGTAGGTCAGGTCCTCGGAGTGGCCCAGGGTCAGGTCCTGGCGGCCCGCGACGAGGAAGGACTCCAGCATCAGGCCCACCACGCCCTGCTCGCCCGCGGCGAGGCGCTCGGCGATATCGGTGACCACGTCGACCTGGCGGTTGTGGTCCTTGTTGGAGTTGCCGTGGCTGGCGTCGACCACCAGACGCTCGGGCAGCGAGGACTTCTCCAGCCGCAGCTTGGCCTCCGCGCAGGAGGCGGCGTCGTAGTTGGTGCCATTGCTGCCGCCGCGCAGGATGACGTGGCAGTCGGGGTTGCCCGAGGTGCGGATCAGCGCGGAGCGGCCGTCGAGATCGGTGCCGGGGAAGACGTGGCTGGCGGCGGCGGCGCGCACACCGTCGACCGCGACCTGCACGTCACCGTCGGTGCCGTTCTTGATGCCGACCGGCATGGACAGCGCCGAGGACAGCTGCCGGTGCACCTGGCTGGCGGCGGTGCGGGCGCCGATCGCGCCGTAGGAGACCAGGTCCGCGATGTACTGCGGGGTGATCGGGTCGAGGAACTCACACGCGACCGGCAGGCCGAGGGCGGTGATGTCGACGAGGACCTTGCGGCCGATGCCCAGGCCGGTGTTCACGTCGAACGAACCATCCAGGTGCGGGTCGTTGATCAGACCCTTCCAGCCCAGCGTGGTGCGCGGCTTCTCGAAGTACACGCGCATCACCACGTGCAGGCGGTCGCCGAGTTCCTCGGCCTTGACGGCCAGCTTGCGGGCGTAGTCGAGGGCGGCGACCGGATCGTGCACCGAGCACGGGCCGACGATCACCATCAGGCGGTCGTCGTCGCCGTTGAGCACGTCGACGGTGGCCTTGCGGCCCGAACGCACGGTGTCGGCGAGCTCGTCGGTGATGGGGTGGACCAACCGCACTTCGGCGGGCGAGCGCAGGGGGCTCACGCTGAGGGTGCGCTGGTCGTCCAGGTCGGAGTGTCGCGAATCGACATCAACTGCCGTGGTCATGGGAATCGTGGGTCCTTTTCGTTGGAAGGCCGACCCACGGAGTTCGCTACCCGTCGAGCCGGTCAGGTGTCCGGCTCGGGCGGAGGAAGTCAGCGCGCAGGGTCGCAGACCGGCCCACCCAGGGCCGGGTCGCTAAACCAGAAATATGCGCGCTGCATGTCAGGGACTGTACCACCGGCGAATCGGCGCAGTCTTGGACACGGTCGCCCGGAGTGTGGACGATCACACTCCGGACGAGCGGGGTCGCTGTCAGCCCAGCGAGCCGGGGACGTAGTGGCCCGCGGGGGTGTGGGCGACGGCGTTGAGGCGGTTCCAGGCGTTGATCATGGCGATCGCGGCGATGAGGGCGGCGATCTGGTCGTCGTCGTAGTGCTTGCGCACCTGCTGCCAGGTCTCGTCGGTGACCTTGCCGCCGTCGGCGACACGGGTGGTCTCCTCGGTCAGCGCCAGCGCCGCCCGCTCGGCCTCGGTGAAGACGTCGGCCTCGTGCCAGGCGGCGACCAGGTGCAGCCGCACCGAGGACTCGCCCGCGTGGGCGGCGTCCTTGGTGTGCATGTCGACGCAGAAGCTGCACCCGTTGATCTGCGAGGCGCGGATCTTCACCAGTTCGTGCGTCACCGGGGACAGCGGCGAATCGTCGATCACCTTGGCCGCCATGCTCATTCGCTTCACGAAGCTGGCGGTGACCTTGTTGCCGTAGAGATCGAAGCGCGGTTCCATGATGACTCCTTCGTCGTTTCCGTGGGGTTCACTTCAGACGACGGCGCAGCCCCGCGCCGTGTGACATCGGCTCAGGTGAGCCCGATCACAGCAGGCCGCAGAGCTTCTCCGACAGCTCCCACAGCGCCCCGGCCAGCCGCTGATCGCGCGAGGCGGCCGAGCTGGAGACCCGCTTCGGATACCCCCGCATCTCCAGCAGCCCGTCGGGCCCGTAGAAAGCGCCCGGCTCGATGTCGGCGGTGGCGGCGAAGAGGGTGGGCAGCGCGCCCTGCTCGGCACTCTGGGCCAGCGTCCGGTTGCCCAGCCACATGAACCATTCCTGGATGGACTCGGTATGCGACATGAGTTCGGTGGCGGCGTAGCCGGGGTGCGCGGCCACCGAGACCACCGCGGAACCCTCGCCCGCCAGGCGACGCTGCAGTTCGTAGGCGAAGATCAGGTCGGCGAGCTTGGACTGGCCGTAGGCGAGCCAGCGGTCGTAGCGGCGCTGCTCCCAGTTGGGGTCGTCGAGGTTGATCTTGCCGATGCGGTGCGCGTTGCTCGACACCGTCACCACACGGTCGGTGATGCGGTCGAGCAGCAGGTTGGTCAGCGCGAAGTGGCCCAGGTAGTTGGTGCCGAACTGCATCTCGAAACCGTCGGCGGTGCGCTGCAGCGGCAGCGCCATCACGCCCGCGTTGTTGATGAGCACGTCGGCGCGCTCGACGGAGTCGGCGAAGGCGCGCACGGAGTTCAGGTTGGCCAGGTCGAGCGCGCGGACCTCGGTGTCGCCCGGCAGCGCGGCCGCGACCCGCTCGGCCTTGGCGGTATTGCGGCAGGCCAGGATCAGCCGCGCTCCGGCTCCGCTCAGCGCCCGGGCGGTGGCGGCGCCGAGCCCGCTGTTGGCACCGGTGACGATGATCGTGCGTCCGGTCTGGTCGGGCATGTTCGCGGTAGTCCACTTGCTCACCCGCGGAATTCTAGTTACACCAGGCAAAAGCGCGAATCGGCAAGAGCCGGAGCGCAGTTCGCGCGACAATGCCGGTATCGACTCCTGAGCGGCCACACCCTACGCTGGTGAGATAGGGTTGCCTAACCTACTACGGACGCACAGTGAGGGCAGGTACATGACGTCGACATCGGCCGCGGCAGACCTCCGCGAGGGCTATGTCCCGTTCCCGGCGGACGCCGCCCAGGAGTACCGGGCGGCGGGCTACTGGTCCGGCCGCACCCTCGGTGACCTGCTGCGCGACTCCGCCCGCAACCAGCCCGAGCGTCCCGCCGTGCTCGGCGACGCCGCGCCGCTGACCTACGCCGAGCTCGACGCCGCCGCCGATCGGATGGCCCACGGCCTGCTCGCGCTCGGCATCGCGCCCGGCGACCGCGTCATCGTGCAACTACCCAATATCCCCGAGTTCGCCACCGCGCTGTTCGGTCTGCTGCGCGCGGGCATCGTCCCGGTGCTCACCCTGCCCGCGCACCGCCGCGCCGAGATCGAACATCTCAGCGCGCTCTCCGGCGCCGTGGCCTACCTGATCCCGGATCGGCTCGGTGATTTCGACTACCGCGAGCTCGCCGAGACGGTGCGCGCGGCTGTGCCGAGCCTGCGCCACGTGCTGGTCGCCGGTGATCCCGGTGCGTTCACCGCGCTGGATTCCGTTCCCCGCGAGGGTGATTCGCTCCCCGAGGTCGATCCGTCCGAGATCGCGGTGATGCTGGTCTCCGGTGGTACCACCGGTCTGCCCAAGCTGATCGCACGCACCCACGACGACTACGCCTACAACGCGACCGCCAGCGCCGAGGTCTGCGGCCTGACCACCGAGGACGTCTACCTCGCGACGCTGCCCGCCGCCCACAACTTCCCGCTGGCCTGCCCCGGCATCCTGGGCACGGTGGCCGTCGGCGGCGCGATCGCCTTCACCCTCGACCCGAGTCCCGAGTCGGCCTTCGCCGCGATCGAGCGGCACCGGGTGAGCGTCACCGCCGTCGTGCCGCCGCTGGCGCAGCTGTGGAGTGCCGCCGTGGAATGGGAAGAGGCCGACCTGAGTTCGCTGCGGCTGCTGCAGGTGGGTGGCGCGCGGTTGGCCGAGGTGAACGCCCGCGATGTGGAGCCCGCGCTGAAGTGCACATTGCAGCAGGTGTTCGGCATGGCCGAGGGGCTGCTGAACTTCACCCGCCTCGACGACTCCACCGAGCTGGTGTGCACCACCCAGGGCCGCCCGCTCTCCCCCGCCGACGAACTGCGCGTGGTCGACGCCGAGGGCAACGACGTCGCGCCCGGCGAGGAAGGCGAACTGCTCACCCGTGGCCCCTACACCCTGCGTGGGTACTACCGTGCGCCCGAACACAATGCGCGCGCCTTCACCCCCGACGGCTACTACCGCAGCGGTGACCTGGTGCGTCAGCTGCCCAGTGGACACCTGGTGGTCAGCGGCCGGATCAAGGACGTGATCAACCGCGGCGGCGAGAACATCTCCTGCGACGAGCTCGAGGAACACCTGCTCGCCCACCCCGCCGTCCGCCACGCCGCCGCCGTCGGCCTGCCCGACGCCACCCTCGGCGAGAAGGTCTGCGTGGTCCTGGTCGTCACCGGCGAGCTCCCGACCCTGGTCGAACTGAAGTCCTTCCTCACCGACCGCGGCCTGGCCACCTACAAACTCCCCGACCTCGTCCGCCAAGCCGACGCCCTGCCCCTCACCGCCGTCGGCAAGATCGACAAGAAAGCCCTCCGCGCCACCTCCTGACGTCCTCACCCGTCGGTGGGGTCAGTTCTGGTCGAGGATTTCGCGCAGGGCGTGGGCGAAGGGTTCGGGTTGGCCGGGGTAGCCGGACTCGGGGCCGGTGAAGCCGGAGTGGTGGCTGGGGAATACGGCCGGGGGGCGGCCCAGTTGGGTGGCGAGGGCGGTGGTGGCGCGTTCGGTGACGGTGCCGGTGGACTCTTCGCCGTAGGCCAGGACGATGCGGGTGGGGGCGGCGGTGAGGGCGCGGAGGTCGGCGTGGTGGTCGAGGACCGCGCGGGAGCGCTGGGACAGCAGGGGGTCGTCGCGGTTGCCGTCGTCGTCGACCGGGAGGCCGAACATCGCGGGGTCGGGGACGGGGGCGGCGAAGTAGTCGTCGGTGAATTCGCCCGGCCAGGAGGTCATGGCGATGAAGGCGGCCATGCCCGCGCCGAAGCCCTTCGCGGCGTAGGCGTCGCGATAGCCGTCGGCCGCGCGTTCGGCCGCAGCGGCGTCGGGGAGCGCGGTGAGCAGGGGCGGTTCGTGGGCCACCAGCGTGGTCACGGCGTCGGGGTGGGCGGCCACCAGGGCGAGCGCGACGATGGCGCCGCCGCTGCTGGCGAAGAGCTGGACCGGTCCGGCGCCGAGGGCCTCGATGAGGGCGCGCACGTCCTCGGCGTGCACGGCGGGGACATTGTCGACCTGCCCGTCGGTGCGGACGCTGCGACCGAGCCCGCGCGGGTCATAGGTGACGACCGTGCGATCGGGAAAGTACCCGGCGAGCGCGGTGAAGCCACCGGCGTCCATCGGCAGGCCGATCATGAGCAGCGGCGGTCGCCCGTCAGCGGCCGGAAGCGGCCCGTGGACGTCGTAGGTGAGCGTGGCGCCGGGAACGTCGAGCTGATGTGTGGTCATGCTCCTGGTGACGGAGCGGGACCCGAAAACTCATCGGTTCACGCTTTGACCACATAGGGCGCGACGCTGCCGAGCTTCTCGCAGGTCTCCTCGAACTCGCGCTCGGGACGGGACTGGCCCACCACCCCGGCACCGGCGCGCAGCCAGGCGCCCTCGCCGGTCTGGTAGACGGCACGCAGGACGAGGGTCGCCTCGAGCGCACCGGTCGGCGAGATCCGCACCACCGCACCGGAATACAGGCCGCGCGGGTCGTGGTCGTTGCGGAAGACGGAATCGACGCCCGCCTTCTTGGGGATGCCGGAGGCGGTGACGGAGGGGAACAGCACCTCGAGGGCGTCCCAGCTGGAGCGGTCGGGGGCGAGCGTGCCGCGCACGGTGGAGGCGAGGTGCTGGACGCTGCCGCGCTCGCGCACCGCCATGAAATCGGAGACGACCGGCGTGCCGGGAACGGAGACCGCGGTGATCTCGGCGAAGGAGGTCTGCACCGAGATGGCGTGTTCGACGATCTCCTTCGGGTCGGCGAGCAGGTCGGCCCGCGCGGCGCCGTCGGCCTCGGCACCGAGACCGAACGCGCGGGTGCCCGCGAGCGGTTCGGTGGTGACGACGCGATCCTCGTCGACCGAGGCCACCAGTTCGGGACTGAAACCGGCCGCCTCCAGCCCGCCCAGGCGCAGCAGGAACGAGCGGGCGGGGGTGTTGTTGGCGCGGCCGAGGCGATAGGTGGCGGGCACGTCGACGGCGAAGGGCAGCTCGACCTTGCGCGACAGGATCACCTTCTGGTAACCGCCGGAACGGATTTCGGCGACCGCGGTGGCCACCCGCTCCTGGTAGCCGGTGGGATCGAGGCGCACGTCGACCGGGGTCGCCTCGGGCAGTTCGGTGCCCTGCGACTCGGCGATCAGATCGTGGATGTCGCACGCCTCGGTGGGGGTGGCGCCGCTGATCCGCACGCCCGCCGCGTCGATGCGCACCTCGATACGCGGGATCATCAGGTTGACCAGGGGGGTGCGCTGGTTGAGGTGCTCGGTCGCGGACAGGGCGTAGGCGCAGAATTCGAAGCCGATCCAGCCGTAGGCGTGGCGGCCGTCGAGCGGGAGTTCGGCCAGGGCGGCGTCGACGACCTCGGCGGGACCGCCGGTCCACGCGCGCGCGGTGGTCTCCCCGTTCCAGTGCACGCGCAGTTCCCCGGCGTCGAGTTCCACGGCGCCGAGCGGGTCGGCCGCGAACACCCACTCACCGGGCCGTTCGTACATCACGTACTCACCGAATCGGTCAGCCGCGGCCAGTCGGGACATCGCTGCCGCTGGATCGGTCACATACTCCACCCGAATGGGCTGCTCCGTCGACGACAACGATCCTCCAAGGTAATGCTGACCTAACTTTGCCGAGTTAGGTTAGCATTACCTCGCGGGTTAGCCGGGTCCATAATGGGTATTCTTCGCCACTCGCTCGCCGCGCAACGCGCTGTGGTCGAAGTTCGGTGCGCCGAGGCCGAACTGCGGCTTCAATGGAGGCATGATCGACAACGGTGGGCGGCGTGGCCGACGTTCAGGACCGTCGGCGGACTCGGTGGTCGCCCTGGTCGACGCGGCCTCGGGCGTGGAACGCGAAGTGATCGGTACCTGGATCGCCGAGGGCAGCCTCAGCGCCGAGATCGGCGCCACCGCGCCGGTGACCCAGCTCGACATGGACGCCAAGGCCATCACCAAACGCCTGGTCGGCAGGCACGACGACCCGCTGGTGGTCCCGGTGCGGGTGCTGTGGCTGCCGCCGGAGCGCGACGGCGTCCGCCGCGTCACCTTCGCTGATCTGGCCCTGCTCACCAATCCACGCAAACCCAACCGGCTGGTGCAGCGCAGGCTGCTGCGCACCGAACCGGATCGGCACCGGGTGCTCGTCGGCGCCCCCGCGCGGCTCAGTGAGCTGCGGACGAACAATCCGGAGGCGGCCGCGCTGCTGCGGGCCGGGAGCGCCGAGCCGTTCGCCCGCGCGGTGGTGCGCGCGGCGGTGGTGGCGCTCGAACGCGCCGAACGCACCGTCATCGGGGATCGCTACAAGGTGCCCCAACTGGTGGCCGAGGAGATCCTGGACTCCCCCGAGTTCCAGCGCAAACTCGACTACATCGCCGACGAGATCGGCTCCGAACCCGACCAGGTGTATCGCAGCGCGGAGAAGGCACTGCGCGAACTGGTGGCCGCGCAGAGCAGGCTGGTCTCGGATCTGTTCACCCAGGCCATGCGCCCGGTGCACGCCTCGACCTGGAAGGTGGACACCGATCTGGGCGGCCTGGACGCGCTGCGCACGCTCAATCGCAAGTACCCGCTGGTGTTCCTGCCTTCACACCGCTCCTATGTGGACGCGTTCGTGCTCGGTGACGTGCTGGCCCGCAACGACTTTCCGCCGAATCACGTGATCGGCGGCGCGAATCTGAGTTTCTGGCCGATGGGCCCGATCGCCCGGCGCACCGGCACGGTGTTCATCCGCCGCAGTTTCGGTGACGACGAGGTGTACAAGGCGGTCGTCGAGGAGTATTTCGCCTATCTGCTGGCCAAGCGCTTCAATATGGAGTGGTACTTCGAGGGTGGACGCACCCGCACGGGCAAGCTCCGGCCGCCGCGCTACGGTCTGCTCAATTACCTTGCCGCCGCGGTGCGTTCGCGCCGGATCGAAGACGTGATGCTGGTTCCGGTCTCGATCACCTACGAGCGGCTCAACGAACTGGGCGCCATCGCCAGTGAACAATCCGGCGGCACCAAGAAGGCCGAGGGCATCGGATGGTTGGCCAGATATGTGCGCAGTCAACAGCATTCGGCCGGACGCGTGTATGTGCGCTTCGGCGAACCGATTTCGGCGCGCCAGGGACTGACCACGCACGGCGATCCGCTGGATCAGCGCCCGACGACCATCCCGCTGCGCGACACCACCTCCGGGGCCACCCGTCGTCCGGACGAGTCGGCGCTGGCCGAGGTGGAGCGTAAGGCGGTGCAGCGCTTGGCCTTCGATATCGCCGTCGGCATCAACGAGGTCACGCCGATCACGGTGAACGCGCTGGTCACCCTGGCGCTGCTCGGCGTGCACGAGCGCGCGTTGACCCTCGGCGAGGTGCGCACCGTGCTCGACCCGGTGCTCGGCTACATCGACGCGCGCGGCCTGCCCAGCGGCGAGCTCACCGCCCTGCGGGACGAGCAGGGGTTGCGAGTGGTGCTCGAGCAGCTGGCGCTGGCGGGCGTGGTGACGGTGTATCGCGGTGGGCTGGAGGCGGTCTACGCGATCGAACCGGGCGCGCACCTGGAGGCGGCGTTCTATCGCAACAGCGCGGTGCACTGGTTCGTCAATCGCGCCATTCTGGAACTGGCCGCGCTCACCGCCGTGGAGGCACCCGGCGAGGACCCCCTGCGCTCGGCGTGGAAAGCCGCCTTCGCACTGCGCGATCTGCTCAAGTTCGAATTCTTCTTCCCGGAACGGCAGGAATTCGCCGACCAGATCATCGCCGAGGTGCGGCTGATCGTGCCGGAATGGGACGAGCACACCCCCGACGACCGGCTCGATCGCCAATTCCTCAACGCGCTCACCGATTCCGGCTTCGTGATGGCGCACCGCGTGCTGCGCTCGTTCTTCGACGCGCAATTGGTGGTGGCCGAACGGCTGGTGGCGCGGGCGCCCGACGCGGTGATCGATCGCAAGGAATTCATCGACGAGTGCGTGGCGGTGGGCAAGCAGATGCTCCTGCAACAGCGGCTGCACAGCCCGGAATCGGTGTCGACGGAATTGTTCACCAGCGCCTGGAAACTCGCGGAGAACCACAAGCTGATCGCCCCCGCCACCGGCGAGGCCGCCACCGAATTGACCCAGCGGCGTATGGAATTCGCGCAGCAACTGCGTGATCTCGGCGAGCGGATCGCGCGAGCCGCCACGCTGGACCCGTCGAACCGGACGGCCCTGTGATGAGCACCCTGGAAGCGGCGGTGGCCGCGATCCGGTCGGGACCGCGCGGCGCGCAGGTGGTCGCGGCCTTCGATTTCGGCGGCACGGTCGTCGACGGGATGCCGCGCCGGGGCGTGGTCCGGCGGGTCGTGCGCCGGGGTGACGCTCGACGCGCGGCACTGCTCGGCGGCATCCGGCGCGGTGGCGGTGACGGCGATTACGGGCGGTTCCTCCAGGCGGTCGAGCGGACCTGGGCGGGGGTGCCCGAGGACGAACTGGCCGAGCTGGGGCGTGACGCGTTCCGGAAGGAGATCTACGGGCGGCTGTTCCCCGAGGCGTGGCGGCTCGTGCGCGAACATCAGCTGGCCGGGCACACGGTGGTGCTGGTCAGCGAGCTGACGGTCCATCAGGTGGCCCCGGCGGCGCAGCGGCTCGGCATCGAGCATGTGCTGTGCACGCGGCTGGCGGTCGAGGACGCCATCCTCACCGGGCATCTCGACGGGCCGCCGCTGTGGCGTACCGGCAAGGCGGCGGCCGTGCGCGCGTTCGCCGCGGATCTCGGTGCCGAGGTGGGCTATGTCTACGCCGACAGCGCGACCGATCTGCCGCTGCTCGAACTGGCCACCACCCCCACCGCGGTCGACCCGGACCCGGCGCTGGCCGACCACGCGGACTCCGCTGGCTGGACGACCCTCACCTTCCGTCCACGCCGCGCGCCGCGCCCGATCGACTACCTGCGCACGGTGGCCGGATTCGCCGCGCTGCTCGGCGGCGCGCTGACCGGGGTGCTGCGCAAGTCCTACACGCGCAAGCGTCGAGCCATGGCCGACGGGCTGCTGCACGACGCGACCACGGCCACCCTGCGCGCGACCGATGTGCGCTTGCGGGTGGTCGGTGCCGAGCACGCCCGCGCGCCACGGCCCGCGGTGTTCCTGTTCAACCATCAGAGCCAGTTCGACGTGATCATCGTGCCGAAGGTGCTCGACGGGGCGGTGACCGGCGTCGGCAAGAAGGAACTGGCCAAGCATCCGCTGTTCGGGCCGCTCATGCGGTTCGTCGGCGTCACCTTCATCGACCGCACCGACACCGAACGGGCCAAAGCCGCGCTGGCGCCGGTGGTCTCGACGCTGCGCGAGGGGCTGTCCATCGCGGTGGCGCCCGAGGGCACCCGCTCGTATACGCCCGGGGTCGGGCCGTTCAAGAAGGGCGCGTTCCACATCGCCGTGCAGGCAGGGGTGCCGGTGATCCCGGTGGTGATCCGGAACGCGGGCGAGATCGCCTGGCGGGATTCGCCGATCGCGCGAGCGGGGATCGTGGATGTGGCGGTGCTGGCGCCGATCGATGTGTCGGGCTGGGACCCGGCGGAGATGGACGACGAGGTCGAAGGCGTACGTCGGTTGTACGAGCACACGCTGCTGAACTGGCCGCGGGACTGAGCCCTCCGCGCGGGAACGCGGCCGCACGGCTGGCCGAAGCAGTGGAGCCGATGCCGGGCAGGCGGGCACGCGCGGTGCGTGGCCGCCTGCCGGGCGATCAGCTGTCGAACAATGGCTCGCCGACGTAGTGGCCTGGGCCGGGGACCCCGGGCGGGATGACGAAGACGGCTGATCCGATCGGGGTCGTCCATTCGTTGAGCGCGTCGAATTCCGCCAGTCTTCGCTGGACCGGCAGGAACTGGGTGTCGACATCGCGCTGGTAGGCCACGAACAGCAGGCCCGAGTTCGAGACCTGGCCCGGTGCCGGGGGCTCGTCGTAGTTGAAGCCCCGGCGCAGGAACCGTTCCCCGTCATGGGTGTGGCGGGCCCGGGCGATGTGCGAGCCCGGTGGGATGACCGGGATGCCGTTGCGGTCGACGGCGGCCAGGTCCGGCTCGTCGTGCTCCCCCGTGCCGGTGAGCGGCGACCCGTCGGAGATCCGACGACCGACCGTCAGTTCGCGGCCGTCGGTGTCGAGTTCGTCCCAGGTGTCGAGGTCCATGGCGATGCGCCGGAGCACCAGTCCGGTGCCGCCAGCGAGCCAGGGTGTCTTCGCGCCGTCGTCCCAGATCAGACGGTCGAAATCGGCCGCTGCGATGCCCACGGTGCCGTCGAGCTGGCCCATGAGGTTGCGCGGGGTCCGACCCGGTGGGGCGTCCCGGAAACCGCGCTGGACCCAGCGCACCCGCACCAGCGAGCGCACGTGTTTGGCCAGCACCCTGGTCGCGTGCGCGACCGTGGTCGCCTCCTCGGCGCAGATCTGGAGGACCAGGTCGGCGCCGGTGTAGGCGGGGTCGAGGCGGTCGATCGGGAACGCCGGGAGCGGGCGCAGCCAGCTCGGGCTCCGATCGGGGATGCCCGCAGCGGTGAAAAGGCCGGGGCCGAAGCCGACGGTGATCGTCAGGCGCGCCGGGCTGGCCGCCAGTTCCGGTTCGGTGTCGGCCAGGGCCGGGTCGCCCTGGGTGAGGCGGTGGGCGTCGTCGGTCCAGATGCGGAGCAGGCCGATGATGTCGGCGCGCTCCACGCCCGGCGCGAGGTCGAAACCGGTGAACGCCACGTGCGCGGGCGGTGGGGTCGCGATGCCCGCCTGATGCGGACCGTGGAACGCGACGACGTCCGCGGCGGCGTCGGGCTCCGGTGCGGCACGCGGGAAACCGGCCGCACCCCAGCCGATCCCCGCCGCACCGGCCACGCCCACCGCTGCCGCTCCCCCACCGAGCAGCCGACGACGCGAGAGCCCGTGACGCCGCTCAGCCACCGTGCGCGGAGTTCTCGGCGCCCGGCGCGCGGTCTCCGCCGCCCGGCGCACTGTCACCGGGCTCCGACGCGGGATGCGTGGAGTCGGCCGGATGCCCGGCGTTTCCCGCGGGGTGGTCGCCGCCGGGTGCGTAGTTCTCGTTGCCGCCCGCGAAATCGCGGATCTGGGCGGTGACCACGGTGGTGGAGCCGTCGGCGAAGGTGAGGGTGAGGGAGGTTTCGGCGCCGGTGCGCAGGGGGCCGAGCAGGTCCATGAACATGAGGTGGTCGGCGCCGGGCTTCAAGGTCACCGCGCCGTGGGCGGGGATGGTGATACCGCCTTCCTTGGGACGCATGGTCGTCTCGCCGCTGCTGTCGGGGACCACCTCGTGGATTTCCACGCGGGCCGAGGCGGGGCTGGTGGCGGCGACGAGGGTGACCGGTTCGTCGCCGGTGTTGGTGAGCTCGCCGAAGGCAGCGGACATGCCGGAGTCGGCGGCCTTGATCCACTGGTCGCTCAGGGTGATCCGCTCGCTCTGCGCGGCGGGCGGCGGCGAGTCGGTGCTGGTGCAGGCGGTGGCGAAGACGGTGAGGACGGACAGGGCGGTCGCGGCGCCGAGACGGCGGGCGACGCGCGGGGTACGCGGAAACGCGAACACGGAGGATCTCCGATCGTGGGTGAATGGGCCCGAACCGGTCGACACGGAAACAGGTCGCCGGAAGACGACAGGTGTGCCGGTGCGGGGTGAAGTGCGGACGCGATACAGCCGGACAGGCCAGCGACGGCGCGGTGACGGAGCGCGGCTAGGCCGGGCCGGGTTGCGGCATGGTTCGACCGAGGGTCGGCGGAGCGCGCAGGCCGATGCCGGGGCGTAGCAGCAGACGGCGGACCGTCGCGCGCTCGTCGGAAAGAGGCGGCCGCGGTGGCGAGGTGGACGTCGCCGGGGGTTCCGTAAGGACCCGGATCAATCGACGCACGCTGGTGATCGCGCGGCGGGCGCCGACTTCGGCGGCGCGAATGGCCAGCGCGCACACCGGCACCGCAAGGGCGTGCGCGAGCAGCATCGCGGCGGTGAAGGTGTGGTGGTGGGTGTGTCCGAGGGACAGGGCGAGGTGGCCGACGGCCTGGCCGACGGTCAGCAGGGCCATGGTGGCGAGCGCGCCGGTCGGGCGGGGCAGCGCGGCGGCCACGACGCCGATCAGGGCGCAGGCGGCCAGCAGCAGGGTGATCGCCGCACCGCTCGGCGCGGTGCTCGCGCCGCCGAGTCCGTGGGCCAGGATCGCGACCGCACCGGCGGCGGCACCGACCGCGGCACCGCGCGCTCGCGCGGCCGGATCGGTGGGTGCGGACACCGCGCCATACTACGACTTCCTGTCGTAGTTGTCCGGCACAGGCCCCCGACCTGCGTTTTCCCTTTGCGCGGAAGCCAATTCACCGACAGCGCTTGACCTCAACCATTGTTTGGGTTCGATGATGATCACACCACCGAATGAGGGAGAACATCATGACCACCATCACCGCCACCGCCGACCGCACCCTGCCCGCCCTGAACCGGCCCGTCGCCGTGCTGGGTGGGGTGGTCGCCGCGGTCGTGCTGAATCTGATCGTCTGGGGCATCGGCGCCGCCGCGGGCGGATCGTTCCTCGTCACCGACGGCGACACCGTCACCGATGTCGCGCCGGGCGGGGTGGTGATCATGTCGGCCGTGCCGCTGCTGATCGGCTTGACCGCCGCCGTGCTGGTGTCCTACCTGTGGGCCGGGGTGCTGCGGGTCGCCGAGGTCGTCGGCTCGGTGCTGGCCGTCGCGACCATCGGGCTGACCGTCGCCGCCGAGTTCGACACCGCCTCGACCGTCGCGCTGTCGGTGATGCACGTGGTGCTGGTGCCGGTCATCGTGGTCGCGCTGGAAGGTGTGCGCCGCAAGATCGCCGCCCACTGAACCCCGGATACGACGAAGGGCCCCGCCGAATCCCGGCGGGGCCCTTCGGCACGGATGTCAGACCGAGCGGCCGAACAGCAGCTTCCACGGCATGAGCGCCGACTCGAGCTGCACCTTGAAGCTCATCTTCGAGGCGCCCACGGTGCGCTCCTCGAACCGGATCGGCACCTCGGCGATCGTGTACCCCTTCTTGATCGCGCGGTAGTTCATCTCGACCTGGAACGAGTAGCCGTTGCTGCGGATCGAGGCCACGTCGATGGCGCGCAGGGTGTCGGCCTTCCACGCCTTGAAACCGGCGGTGGCGTCCTTGACGCCCAGGCGCAGGATCAGGTTGACGTAGAAGTTGGCCCAGGCCGAGAGGGCCTTGCGGTACCACTTCCACTCCTCGGCGGTCGAGCCGCCGGGCACGTAGCGCGAGCCGAGCACCACGCCGACCTCGGGCGAGCCCAGCTTGTCGAGCATGGCCGGGATGACCTCGGCGGGGTGCGAGAGGTCGGCGTCCATCTGGATCACCACGTCGGCGCCGTCTTCGAGGGCCTGGGTGATGCCCGCGATGTAGGCGCGGCCGAGGCCGTCCTTCTCGGTGCGGTGCAGCACGCTCACCACGTTCGGCAGGTCGGCGGCCAGCTTGTCGGCCACCTCGCCGGTGCCGTCGGGTGAGTTGTCGTCCACCACCAGCACGTGCAGATCGGGGACCGGCAGCGCCGTCAGCCGCTCCACCGCCACCGGCAGATTCTCCCGCTCGTCGTAGGTCGGCACAACAACGGTAACCCTCAAGGGTCGCCCTCCCTGCTCACCTGGTAACGCCCGGCGACCCGGGTGAACGGGCGCCGCGGCATGTCATCGATTCGTTATGACGGTACTCGATCGGCCTGACAGGAAACCGATCGGCCGGGCCGGGGCCCTCACCACAGCCGCCCGGCGTGGACCAGCGCGTCCACCACCAGCACGACACCGAACACCACGAACAGCACCCGCACCACCGGTGGCCCGAACCGGGTGATCCCGCGCACGAGCACCCGATAGACCCGGCGCGAACGCGGGGTCCGGCGCAGCGCCAGGGCCAGCACGATCAGCGGCAACACCAGCGCGACCAGGCAGTACGCGGCCACGATCACCGGCCAGCCCAGCGGCAGCGGACGCTGCGCCGACAGCAATGCCAGCGCCGCCAGATACGGCACCGAGGTGGGCACCTTGGCCAGCCCGAGCGTGAAGCCGACCACGCCCATCAGCCAGGGCCGCTCGCGCACCGGCCGCACCCAGCGGCCGCCGGTGCGCGCGGTCGCGGTCACCGGCAGCGCCGCGACGGCGATCAGCACCAGGCCGATCAGCAGTTCACCCCAGTACCGCAGCGTCGGGGTGAGCTCGAAGTCCAGCAGTCGGACCAGGAAATCGATGCCGAGCACCGTGCAGACACCGAAGGCGAACGAGACGGTGAAGACCCCGCCGATGAAGCTGAGCACCCCGACCACCGGCGAGCGACGGGTCAGCCGCGCGTCGGCGACCACGGCGGTGGTGATGGCCACCAACAGCACGTCGAGCGCGTCCAACACGGCGAACCCGAGCAGCGTGATCAGCAGGACTCCCATGACTTGCGCGACCCTACTCGCGCCAGACCCGCCCACAACGGCCGCGACCTGGTTACGCTTTTCGTGGGAGCACCCGCGATCGTGAAGGGGAAGACCTCGTGGCAGAAATGTCCTTCGACCCGGCAGCGCTCGACGCCTATCAGCGTGCGGCAGCCCGGGTTTCCGAACTACTCGGCACAGCGGCAACAGAAACCTCCACGGCGGCGGGGGTCGATCTATCCGGATTAGGCGTGCTCGGACGCGAATTCGCGGCCGCCTGGAGCAAGGCGGCCGGTGACCACGCCGCGACCCTGAGCACCGCGGGCAATCTGGTCACCACCTACCAGGGCATCCTGGATCGATTCGGCACCGCGGTCGTCGACATCGACACCGGCCTGGCGGGCGATCTGGACGCCGCGACGAGCGAGGTGGCGTGATGCGCACGAAATCCCTGGTCACCGAGAACACCTTGAGCACGATCTCGCCCGCCGAGGCCGAGGCCAAGCTGGCGCCGGTGATCGCCCTGCTCGAGGTGCCGCTGCTGGAGCTGCGGAAGTCGCTGGGCACCAACACTTCCGCCGATCCCGATCCGTCGGTGGTCTCGGCGTTGACCTCGGCGTCGAACGCGACGACGGCCACCGAGGACCCGCACCGCCTCGGCCTCTACGCCCTCGAGTCCACCGACACCGCGGCCCCGGCGACGCCCGCGCTGCGCCAGACCGCGACCGAGGTCTCCGCGGCCGCCGATCGCGGTCAGCGGCTGAGCACCCTGCTCGGCCAGGCACATTCGACGCAGGCCACCGCCGCGGCCAAGGTCGACGCGATCATCGCCGACTTCCGCGCCAAGGCCAAGGCCGCCGCACCGGCGGTGAACAGCAACAACCTCGACGCCATCGTCGAACTCGCCGAGGAGGCCATCTCCGAGGCGGTCGGCGTGGTCGGTGCCGCCAGCACCGACATGGACCAGTACACCCGCGACACCAAGGACCTCACCGGCGATCTCGGGGGCACCAACGGGGTGACGGTTCCGCCCGGCGCCACCGAGGTCGCCCCGGGCGTCTACGTGCTCGGCACCGGCGGTACCTCGACCGGCGACTACAGCTTCGACGACGACACCGAGTCCACCGGCGACCCGGCCACCGACGCCCAGATCGCCTTGCAGAAGGCGCTGATCAGCGGCGGGGTGTCGTTGGGCACCGCGGCCATCGACGCGGGCGTGGAATTCGGCACGCACCTGATCGACAAGATCGCCGAGGTCGCCATGCACGGCATCGACTCGGGCGCCGACCTGGCCACCACGGGCATCGACACCCTGGCCGCCGGGGTCACCGGCGGCGGCGACGGCACGTCGACCACCCCGGCGGCGACCGCGCCGACCACCCCGACGACGCCCTCGGGCAACGGCGGCAACTCCAGCACCCTGTTCGGCGGGCTCGGCGGCACCAGCGACAAGCCCGCCGCCTCCCCGGCGCCGAGTACCTCCGGCAAGCCGGACACCCCCTCGACGGTGACGCCGACCACGCCGGAGCCGTCCTACCAGGCCCCCAAGACCGAGGTGCCGGTGCAGCAGCCGAGCACGCAGGCACCGGCCCAGCAGCCCATGCAGGGCGGGGTGATCCCCCCGGCCTCGCGTCCACAGCAGGATCAGGAGAGCGAACGGCCGTCCACCGCACCCAAGCACGGCCAGCCGGGAGTCGTCCCGGCGCCCGCCTAGGACGCGCGCATGGACAACCCGTTCGGCGCCTACTTCTCCGCCTCGGAGACCACGCCGTCGGCCCGCCGCAGGCCGCAGGGCAAGCGGCGGCGCAGACGGCGCCGCGAGGCCGAGCCGCAGACGATCGGCACCACCCCGGAGACCTGGCCACCGCCGGACCCGGAGCCGTTCGACGACCGGCCGGTCACCACGCCCGTCTACGTCGAGCCGGTGTACCACTCCGACGACGACGGCTTCACCGGCGACTGGAACGACTGGCACGACGACGCCCCCGTCGCCGAGGAGCCGACGCGCCGCGACGATGTGGACTGGAACGACTGGGCCACCACCACCGCCACCGAGCAGAGCGGCGACCACGTGGAGATGCCGGTCCTGCCCCGGCTCAAGGACTACGGCGGGGGCGGCACCGTCACCCGGCGGCCGCGCAAGTCCTTCGACGACGAGCGCTACGACGACCCGCACGGGCGCGCGAAGGCGGCGGCGGTGATCAAGGGCGTGGTCGGCGCGCTGGTGTTCGTGGTCGCGCTCGGGCTGGCCGCCAATATCTTCCTCGGCCCCTCCGACCGGGCCGACACCGCGAAACAGGCTGCCCTGGCCGGTGTTCCGGTGACCTCGTCCGCCGAGCAGACCGTGGTCGCGCCCGCGCCACCGCACGCGGTGGACGGGTGTGAGTCCTTCCGCAGTTCCTCGATCACCATCAGCGCCGATCGCGGCGACACCGCGTCACCGCAGGGCGCGATCCTGGGTTTCGAGTACAGCTACTACGTCGATCGCGACGCCGCCAAGGCGCGCACGTACGTCACCGACGACGCGCACGTCGGCGACGAGGCCGCGCTGGCGGCGGGTATCGCCACCTTCCCCGTCGGGGTGAAGTACTGCATCCACATCACCCGCGCCGACACGACCGATCCGTCGGTGTGGAACGTCACCGTGCAGCAGCAGTGGCCCGGCGACACCGCCATCGAGAAGATCAACCAGACGATGCGGACCACCGAGGTCTCCACCGGCCGCTACCGCATCACCAGCATCGATCACCGGAACTGAGCACACGCGAAAGGCCCCCACACCGGCATGGTGTGGGGGCCTTTCGTGGCGACCCTGACGGGACTCGAACCCGCGACCTCCGCCGTGACAGGGCGGCGCGCTAACCAACTGCGCCACAGGGCCTCGATGTAGTGCGGGTGCAGCGTACGCCAGGAGTGCCGTCGGAGCGTAATCGTGCTGGTCGGCGGGGTCTCCGACGCGCTAGTTGACACCCGCGTCAAGTCCGATGAGACTGTGACTGTGACCACACCGGGGGCTGAGTCGTCGAGGAATTCCGTGACATTGCTGATCGCCAACCGCGGGGAGATCGCCCTGCGCGTGCTGCGCACCGCCACCGAACTCGGGCTCGACACCGTCGCGGTGTACGCCGAGGACGACGCGCTCACCCCGCACGTGCACCTGGCCGACGAGGCCATCGCCCTGCCGGGCACGGGCGCCGCCGCCTACCTCGATCAGCACGCGATCCTGGCCGCCGCCAAGGAATCCGGGGCGGACCTCATCCACCCGGGTTACGGATTCCTCAGCGAGAACGCCGCGTTCGCGCGGGCCTGCGCCGACGCGGGTCGCGTCTTCGTCGGACCCGATCCAGCGGCCCTCGAACTGTTCGGCGACAAGTCCGCGGCCCGACGCGCGGCGGTCGCCGCCCAGGTGGCGGTGTCATCTGCCACCGACGGCCCCAGCGAGCTCGCCGAGATCCGCGCCTTCTTCGCCGAACACCCCGGCGGCATCATGATCAAGGCCCTGGCCGGGGGCGGTGGGCGCGGGATGCGGGTGGTGCGCGCGGCCGAGGAACTCGACGACGCCGTCCGGCGGTGCGCGGCGGAAGCCCAGCTCGGCTTCGGTGATCCGGCCGTCTTCGCGGAGGCCCTGGTCGAGGACGCCCGGCACATCGAGGTGCAGATCGTGGCGGCCGACGGGGTGGCGCTGGCGGTCGGCGATCGGGATTGCAGTGTGCAGCGTCGTCATCAGAAGCTGATCGAAATCGCTCCGGCACAGGGGCTTTCGCCGCAGCTGCGCCGGGAGCTGCACGCGGCGGCGGCCCGGCTGTGCGCGAGTGTGGACTACCGGGGACTGGCCACCGTCGAATTCCTGGTGTCCGAGGGCGAATTCGTGTTCCTCGAGGTGAATCCGCGTATCCAGGTGGAGCACACCGTCACCGAGGAGGTGACCGGGATCGACCTCGTCGCCACCCAGCTCGCGCTCGCCCGGGGTGCGCGCCTCGATGATCTGGACCTGCCGTCCGGCGTCCGCGCCGAGGCCACCGGCACCACCGGCGAGCCCGCCACGGCCGACGGCATCGCCATCCAGACGCGGGTGAACATGGAGACCCCGGCCGTCGACGGGTCCACGATGCCGACCTCGGGCACGCTCACCGCTTTCGCCCCGCCGACGGGTCCCGGTGTGCGCGTGGACACTTTCGGCCGCCCCGGCCTCACCCCGAGCCCGCGCTACGACTCCCTGCTGGCCAAGGTGATCACCCGCACCCGGGGCCACTCCTTCGCCGCCGCGGCGCGCAAGGCCGAGACCGCGCTGGCGGAATTCACCGTCACCGGGCTCGGTACCAATATCGCCCTCCTGCGGAAGATTCTGGCCGACAGCACCTTCCGTGCCGGGACCGTCACCACCGGGTATCTCGCCGAACACCTGCCCGCGCTGCTCGCCGGGGTCGATCGGCCCGAGGTCACCGGCGCGGCCGTGGAGCTGTATCCGGGGCAGGAGGCGGTGCGCGCCCAGCTCGCGGGCACGGTGGTCGAGGTGATCGGAGAGGACGTCGAGGTCGGCGCCGGGGCGCAGCTCGTGGTGCTGGAGGCGATGAAGATGCAGCACGTGCTGGCCGCACCGGCGGCCGCCAGGACCGTGCGGACGCTGGTGCGGCCCGGTCAGGTGGTCTCCCCCGGCGACCCGCTGGTGATCATCGCCCGCACCGGCACCGACGACACCGGCGCCGCCGACGCCGACCTCGATCCCGGCAGACCACGCGCCGATGTCGAGGAGATCCTGGCCCGGCATCGGGTGACCCTCGACGCGGCCCGCCCCGAGGCCGTCGCCAAACGGCACCGCCTCGGCCGCCGCACCGCCCGCGAGAACATCGCCGACCTGGTCGACGACGGCAGCTTCGTCGAGTACGGCGCGCTCACCATCGCCGCCCAGCGCAGCAGGCGCGGTGAGGACGACCTGATCGCCAACACCCCCGCCGACGGCCTGGTCACCGGCCTGGCCACCATCGGCGCCGAGCACTTCGGCCAGGCCGCCGAAGCCGTGGTCATCTCCTACGACTACTCCGTGCTCGCGGGCACCCAGGGCAAACACAATCACGCCAAGACCGATCGCGCCTTCGATCTGGCCGCGCGCAAGGGCATTCCGGTGGTGCTGTTCGCCGAGGGCGGTGGCGGTCGACCCGGCGACACCGACTGGACCGGCATGGGTCTGGACGTGCCCACCTTCCGCGCACTGGGCGCCCTGCGCGGCCGGGTGCCGCTGGTCTCGATCGTGTCGGGCCGCTGCTTCGCGGGCAACGCGGCGCTGGCGGGCACCTGCGACGTGATCATCGCGACGCCCGACGCCAATCTCGGCATGGGCGGCCCGGCCATGATCGAGGGCGGCGGGCTGGGTGTGTACCGCCCGGAGGACATCGGCCCGATCGACGTGCAGCGGCGCAACGGCGTGGTGGACCTGGCCGCCCGCGACGAGGCGCACGCGGTGGCCCTGGCCAAGCAGTACCTCGGCTATTTCCAGGGCGCGGTGGACGCCTACGAGGAGCCGGACCCGCGCCTGGCCCGACACGTGGTACCGGAGAACCGCTTGCGCGCCTACGACATCCACCGCGCGATCGAGGCGATCGCCGATGTGGGCTCGGTGCTGGAACTGCGCGCCGACTACGGCGTCGGGATCGTCACCACGCTGATCCGGGTGCGCGGCGTGGCGTTCGGGCTGGTCGCCAACTCCAGTCATCATCTGAGCGGCGCGATCGATGCCGAGGCCGCCGACAAGATGGGCGATTTCCTCACGCTGTGCCAGTCGTTCGGGCTGCCGGTCGTGTCCCTGTGCGACACCCCGGGTTTCATGGTCGGCCCCGATGCCGAGCGGACCGCGACCGTGCGCCGGTTCAGCAAGCTGTTCGTGCTCGGCGCGCAGCTCGACGTGCCGTTCGGCCTGGTGATCCTGCGCAAGGGCTACGGGCTGGGCGCGATGGCCATGGCGGCCGGGCATCTGCGCGCGCCGGACTTCACCGTCGCCTGGCCGACCAGCGAGATCGGCCCGATGGGTCTGGAGGGCGCGGTGCGCCTGGGCTTCCGCAAGGAACTCGAGGCAGTGGCCGACCCGGCCGAGCGCGAGACGCTGTTCGAGCAGCTGCTCACGCTGGCCTATCAGCAGGGCAAGGCCCTCACCGCCGCCACCGGCTTCGAACTCGACGACGTGATCGACCCGGCCGCCACCCGCGACTGGATCGCCACCCTGCGGCGATAGTTGACGCTGACGTCAACTTCAAATAGGTTCGCTCCATGTCACTCTTCGAAGTCTCCGAACGGGCCGAGAAATACCGGGCTGACCTGCTCGATTTCATGGACAGCCACGTCTACCCGGCCGAGGCCGTCTACGCCGCGCAGATGCGCGAATCCGGCGACCCGCACTTCCAGCCGCCGGTTCTCGAAGAGCTCAAGGCCGAGGCCAAGCGCCGCGGGCTGTGGAATCTGTTCCATCCGCACCCCGGTCGCGGCCCCGGCCTGACCAATCTCGAGTACGCGCCGCTGGCCGAGATCATGGGCCGCAGCGTGCTCGCGCCGGAGGCGTGCAACTGCAACGCCCCCGACACCGGCAATATGGAAGTGCTCGAGCTGTTCGGCACCGAGGAGCACAAGCGCAAGTACCTCGAGCCGCTGCTCGACGGCACCATGGCCTCGGCCTTCGCGATGACCGAACCGGCCGTGGCCAGCGCCGATGCCACCAATATCGAGCTGTCGATGGTGCGCGACGGCGACAAGTACGTGCTCAATGGGCGCAAGTGGTTCGCCAGCAACGCCCTGCACCCGCTGTGCCGGGTGCTCATCGTGATGGGCAAGACCGATCCCACCGCGGCCACGCATCGGCAGCAGTCGATGATGGTCGTCCCGATCGACGCACCCGGTGTCACCGTGCTGCGCGGGCTGCCGGTCTTCGGCTACCAGGACCGCGAGGGCCACGCCGAGATCGACTTCAAGGACGTGCGGGTGCCGGTCACCGACGTGCTCAAAGGCGAGGGTGAGGGATTCGCCATCAGCCAGGCGCGGCTGGGGCCGGGCCGCATCCACCACTGCATGCGCAGTATCGGCATGGCCGAGCGGGCGCTGGAACTGCTGTGCAAGCGGGCCCTGAGCCGCGAGACCTTCGGCAAGCCGATCGCCGCCAATGCCAATATCCGCGACTGGATCGCCGAGGCGCGCATCGACATCGAGATGATCCGGCTGCTCACGCTGAAGGCCGCGCATCTGATGGACACCGTGGGCAACAAGGCCGCGCGCACCGAGATCGCCGCGATCAAGGTGGCGGCGCCGAGCATCGCGCTGAAGATCGTCGACCGGGCCATCCAGGTGCACGGTGCCGCCGGTGTCACCGACGACTTCCCGCTGGCCATGGCCTGGGCGCACCTGCGCACCCTGCGCCTGGCCGACGGCCCCGACGAAGTGCACAAGCGCGCCATCGCGCATCAGGAACTGCGCAAGTACCAGGAGAAGAAGTGATGACCGGACTCGATCTCACCGGCCGCGCGGCCATCGTCACCGGCGCCTCGCGCGGCATCGGTCTGGCCACCGCCGAGGCCCTCGCCGCGGCGGGCGCCGACGTGGTGCTGACCTCGCGCACCCAGGAGTCCGCCGACGCGGCCGCCGCGCAGATCGGCGGCACGGCGGTGGGTGTCGGCGCGCACGCCGTCGACGAGGACGCCGCCCGCCGCTGTGTCGAGCTCACCCTGGAACGCTTCGGGCGCATCGACATCCTGGTCAACAACGCGGGCACCAATCCCGCCTTCGGTCCCGTGATCGACCAGGATCACGCGCGCTTCGCCAAGATCTTCGACGTGAACCTGTGGGCGCCGGTGCTGTGGACCTCGCTGGTCACCAAGGCGTGGATGGGCGAGCACGGCGGGGCGGTGGTGAACACCAGCTCGATCGGCGGGTTCACCATGGAACCGAACATCGGTCTCTACAACGCGTCCAAGGCCGCGCTCATCCACCTGACCAAGCAACTGGCACTGGAACTCTCGCCGAAGATCCGGGTCAACGCGGTGGCGCCGGGCGTGGTGCGCACCAAGCTGGCCGAGGCGCTGTGGCGCGAGCACGAGCAGGCCGTGGCGGGCGCGACCGCGCTGGACCGCATCGGCGAGCCCGCCGACATCGCCGCCGCCGTGGCGTTCCTGGTCTCCGACGCGGCGAGCTGGGTCACCGGCGAGACCATGGTGATCGACGGTGGTCAGAAGCTGGGCCACGCCGGGATGTTCCGGCCGGGGTCGGTGTTCGGTGGCTGAGGATCTCACCGGTATCGACCCCGACACCATCGAGCGCTGGTTCACCACGCTCGGCCTCGACCACGCGGCGCCGCTGCGGTTCGAGCGGATCGGTCTCGGTCAATCGAATCTGACCTATCTGGTGCGTGACGGCGCCGACCGACGCTGGGTGCTGCGGCGTCCACCGCTGGGGCACCTGCTGGCCTCCGCGCACGATGTGGTGCGTGAGGCCAGGATCATGGCGGCGCTCGCGCCGACCGACGTGCCCGTCCCCCGGGTGCTGGGCGTGCTCGACGATCCGGAGTGGTCCGAGGCCGCGCTGGTGCTGATGGAGTTCGTCGACGGCCAGGTGCTCGACACCATGCCCGCCGTCGAGGAGCTCACCCCGGATCGGCGCGCGGCCGTCGCCGCCTCGCTGCCACGCACCCTGGCCCGCATCCACGCGGTGGATCTCGACGCCGTCGGCCTGACGGATCTGGCCAGTCACAAACCCTATGCCGCACGCCAACTCCGGCGTTGGGGCGGGCAGTGGGAGCATTCCCGGACCAGGGACCTGCCCGAGATCGACGACCTCACCCGCCGCCTCGCCGCCGCGATCCCGCAGCAGCGCGAGGTGACCCTCGTGCACGGAGACTTCCACCTGCGCAACGTGATCACCTCGCCCACCACCGGTGCCGTGGTGGCCGCGCTGGACTGGGAGCTGTCGACCCTGGGTGACCCGCTGGCCGACATGGGCAGCCTGCTCGCCTACTGGGTGGAGCCCGGCGAGGACACCGGCGGCGACTTCCCCGCCTCGTCGCTGCCCGGCTTCCCCACCCGCGCCGAGATGGCCACCGCCTACCTCGACCTCACCGGCCGCGACCCCGCCGCCCTGCGCTACTGGCACACCCTGGGCCTGTGGAAACTGGCGATCATCGCCGAGGGCGTCCTACGCCGCGCCCAGGACGACCCCCGCAACAAGGCCGCCGCGGGCACCCCGACCGCCGAACGCATCGACGCCGTCGTCCAGCAGGCCCTCCTCGTCGCCGACACGGCGGGCATCTGACCACCAACGCAAAAAATCCCCTCACCAGAATCTGGTGAGGGGATCGTGGTGGCCAGAGCCGGGATCGAACCGGCGACCTTCCGCTTTTCAGGCGGACGCTCGTACCAACTGAGCTACCTGGCCGCAGGCACCCATACTGAATGCCGAACGCGAAGCGCCGGAACGAACTCCGGCGCTTACTTGCGACCCTGACGGGACTCGAACCCGCGACCTCCGCCGTGACAGGGCGGCGCGCTAACCAACTGCGCCACAGGGCCTTGCTGTACTGCTACACAGTCCGAAGACTGTACCCCCTACGGGATTCGAACCCGCGCTACCGCCTTGAAAGGGCGGCGTCCTAGGCCGCTAGACGAAGGGGGCTCGTCCCGGATCTCTCCGGACCGGCTTTCAACGTTTCCGTTGGGAGCTCGCATAGCTTATGACAGGTGTGCGCAGACTTCCAAATCGGCTGGTCAGGCGCCCAAACCGAGGTCGTCGAGGCGAGCCTGCGCGCGCCACCCGTCACTGCGGAAGCTCTGGATCCACAGCGGGGTCGCCATGGCCTCCACGATCACCTCCAGCACCTCGGCGAAGCGGCCGCGCAGATCGGCGGCCGAGCCGTTGGCGATGGGGTCGACCAGATAGCGCTGCCCGGCCAGCGCCGCGGACAGGGTGCGGGTGAAGCGGTCGGGGTCGGCGTCGGCGCGCAGCTGGCCGTCGTCGATGGCGCGCACCGCGAGCACGCGGGTGGCCCGGCCGACGATCCGCCCGCCGCCGTTGCCCGCGTCGCGGTGGAAGTCGGGCTCGATCACCAGGCGGTACTCGGCCTGCACGATGGTGTCGTGCTCGAGCCGCAGGGCGATCTCGTCGACCATGCCGTGCAGCACGTCGAGCGGGCCCAGATCGGCGCGCGCCAGCCAGCGCTCCGCACAGAACCGGTAGCGCTCGACCGCGGTCTCGAGCACCGCGCGCGCCAGGTCCTCCTTGGAGTCGAAGTGGAAGTACATCGCCCCCTTGGTCGCGCGCGACCCTTCCAGAATGCGGTTGAGCGATGCCGCCGCGTATCCGCTCTTCCCGAACTCGACGGCCGCGGACTTGATTATCGCCGCGCGTGTCCGGCGTGCCCGCTCTTGCTGCCGTGCCATGCTCGAAACGCCTCCGAATGTTCGCTGACGCGAATAGTGGTGTGAATAGCCGGTACCCCACCGACTGGTATGGTTCGTCGGCCCGGGTGCGCCGCAGGGGGTGCACACTCGGGCTCCACTACCTGTGCGAACCGCCTCCTCCTGCGGTGCCGATTACCCCTTTGCCAGAAGTTCGCGTGCCCATCGCGATCACCCCGGCACCCGAACCCTCGATGAATTCCCCGGCCTGTCGCACCAGGCGTGTTCCGAAATTCACCAGGTGGTCACCGTACCCGTATTCGCGGATCGACACGCGGCAAATGAGGCACCCATCCGAACATCCGGACCGGATATCCACCACAGCAAACGGATAGCGACCGAATTGGTTACGTCGGCTACCAATTCCACAGTGGCACAATCCGGTTGACCTGGTCTTCCGCGCTTCCGGGAACCCCCTGCAGTTCGCCGAAAGGTCGCGAGACCGGCACCCCTACCGGACCACCTCATCGACCGGACACTCCTAGCTCTGTCAAAGTTGTTGCCCGGCAACACTATTCGATAACACACCGAAACGGGAAGTCCGAACGTCGATGGGCACCAGACGTTTACCGCCCGATCGCGGCCCTCGACGGCAGCCGCACCGGGGCCGACCAGCCCCGATCGGCGCGCCGCGACGGGCACCGGGTACCGGTATTCGGCCCTCCGGCGGACCGTCCGCTAGACTCCCCAGCGCGCCCCTTTAGCTCAGTTGGTAGAGCTGGTGACTTTTAATCACTAGGTCGTAGGTTCGAGTCCTACAGGGGGCACCACGGATACCCTGGGCGCGACCCGGGCCCTACCGGGCACCCCTCTACCAGGCGGAGCCGATGACCTCTTTCGATGATTTGCTCTCCCAAGTCCCCATCGCCCAGATCGCCGACCAACTCGGCGTGGATCAGGCGACCGCGAGCACGGCCGTGCAGGCGGCACTGCCGACGCTGCTGGGCGGACTGCGGGCCAACGCGGCGCAGCCGCAGGGCGCCGCGTCGCTGCTCGGGGCACTCGACAACCACGGCGGCCTCGTCGAGGGCGCGGGCGCGGTGAACCTGAACCAGGTCGACGTGGCCGACGGCGAGAAGATCGTGAACAACGTCTTCGGCGACGAGAAGAACACCGTCATCAGCGCGCTCGGCGCCACCGGCGAGACCGGCGGCAACGACCTGATCGGCAAGCTGCTGCCGATCCTGGCGCCGATCGTGCTGGCCTACCTCGCCAAGCAGCTCACCGGCGGCGGTTCGACCCCCGCCCCCGCACCGCAGCCGCAGGCCTCCGGCGGCGGCCTCGGCGACCTGCTGGGCGGGCTGCTCGGCGGCGCGGGCGCCACCGGCGGACTGGGCGGGGTGATCGGCGAGGCGCTGTCGAAGAACGCGGGCGGCGCGCTGGGCAGCGTGCTCGGCGGGCTGCTCGGCGGCAAGCGCTAACACCGCGCGGCCCGCAGCGATAGTCCCTACGCTGCGGGCCGTACACCTACACTCGTCAGCAAGACCAACCGGCATCTGCCGACAATGTGGCCGCGCACGACAATGTTTCGCATCACACCTACGGTGCCGTAAGGTATGGCCGCATCGCGACGTTCGACCGCAAGCACGACAGCGAAGGGTTTTTACATGGCAAGGGATCTGACTCAACTCGAACTGCTCACGGAGTTGGAGCCGGTTGCCGAGGAAAACGTCAACCGGCACCTGTCGCTGGCCAAGGAATGGCACCCGCACGACTACGTCCCGTGGGACGAGGGCCGCAACTTCGCGGCCATGGGTGGCATCGATTGGGATCCGGAGCAGTCCCAGCTCAGCGAGGTCGCCAAGGCGGCCATGATCACCAACCTGCTCACCGAGGACAACCTGCCGTCCTACCACCGCGAGATCGCCGAGAACTTCTCCCAGGACGGCGCCTGGGGCACCTGGGTCGGCCGCTGGACCGCCGAGGAGAACCGCCACGGCATCGTGATGCGCGATTACCTGGTGGTCACCCGTGGCGTGGATCCGGTCGCCCTGGAGAACGCCCGCATGATCCACATGACCAACGGCTTCGCCTCCCCCGCCGAAGTGGACGCGGGCTTCCTGCACTCGGTCGCCTACGTGACCTTCCAGGAGCTGGCCACCCGCGTGAGTCACCGCAACACCGGCAAGGTGTGCGACGACCCGATCGCCGACCGCATGCTGCAGCGCGTCGCCGCCGACGAGAACCTGCACATGATCTTCTACCGCAACCTGTGCGGCGCGGCCCTCGACCTGAGCCCCGACCAGGCCATCGAGGCCATCTCGCTGATCGTCGAGAACTTCCAGATGCCCGGCGCCGGGATGCCCAACTTCCGCCGCAACGGTGTGCTGATGGCCAAGCACGGCATCTACGACCTGCGTCAGCACCTCGAAGAGGTGGTGCAGCCGGTGCTCAAGAAGTGGAACGTCTTCGAGCGGACCGACTTCACCGGCCGTGGCGAGGCCACCCGTGAGCGCCTGGCGGGCTTCCTGGAGAAGCTGAGCCAGGACGTGGTCAAGTTCGAGGAGCAGCGCGACAAGATGCTGGCCCGCGAGGCCAAGAAGCGCGAGCTGGCCGGAGTCTAGTCAGCCACACGAACGACGCCGCCCGCCGATCATTCGGCGGGCGGCGTTGTCGTGTCCGGGGGTTACTTCGTCGGCAGCATGCCGTCGGGGCCGCCGCCGACGTCGGTGATCTTCCAGTCCTGGCCCGCGTCCACGGTGATGGTGAACAGCACAGTGTTGCGCTGCGGGTCGGGGTTCTGGGCGTTGGTGGTGCTCACGTCGACGAAGGCGTCGACCTGGTAGACATCGCCCTCGTGCGACATCACCTTGGCGGTGATCGGGGTGGCCGAGGAGGTCCACTTCAGCACGGCGAGGATCTGCTCGAGCTTGGGGCTGGCGGCGTCGAACTTGTCGGCGACGGGCTTGGCGGTGCCCGCCTTGAGGTTGGTGAGCCAGGCGTTGTAGTCCTGGTAGTTCACCGTGCCCGAGCCCACGGCGTAGTCCAGGGCGATCTGCTCGGCCCTGGCGTCGTCGGCGGCGCGCGCGTCGCGGTCGGACAGTTCCGAGCGCGCCGAGCCCAGCAGAACGCCGAGGACGAGGGCGATGATCGCCAGCACGGCGATCACGCCGCCGCCGATCAGCGAGGAGACCCGCAGCGCGACGGTGCCCTTCTGCGGCTCGGTGGGCTCGGCCTTCTTCGTCAGGTCGGTGGCGCCTTCGGTGCTGTCGGGCATGGCTCGTCGCTTTCGATTACGGAGGTGTCGGCAGACACAGGCTACTGACGACCACCCCGAACCGGGACATCGCGTCCCAGGTAATTCGCGGCACGGCGCTGCTCAGGACCAGCGCAAACCCCGGAAACGGGCCGGTGGGCGATATCGATCACACCGGCCGGTTTCCGTCAGGCGAAGCGCTCGGCGAGCCAGGTCAGCAGGGGTTCGGTGTCGGTGTGCAGGACGCCGAAATGCGGGCTGAGCGGGTTGGGCGCGACCTGCTCGTAGATGACGGCGGTGACACGGTCGGTGCCGTTGATCGCGCGCAACTCCTCGACCAGCGCGGCCGTGCCCTCGGGGTTCACGCGCGGGTCGTCCAGGCCCTGGACCACGCGCACCGGGACGGCGATCGGCAGGGCGGGGTGGGTGGCCGTCAGCCGGGCGAGCAGCTTCGCGAAATCCGGTCCGTCGAGAGCCTCCGGACGCACGATCTCGGTGCCCTTGATGCCACCCCAGGAATCCGGCCTGCTCAACCCGACCCGGCAGCGCGACTCGGTATCGCGCAGGTACAGCTCGTAGGCCCGGTCGGTGAAGATCGCGCGCGGATCGATGCTCGGATCGGCGGCGACCGCGCCGGTGACGAACAGCGGGTGGAAGGCGAAACCCTCGTGAGTGACCGGGGCCGACAGGCTCGCCTGGAAGCCCGCGGCGATGTGGTTGGCCGGTGCGGTGGCCACGGCGGCGACCAACTCGAGCTCTGGTGTCCAGTTCGGCGCGTGGTGGGCGGCGAACAGCGCGGCCTGGCCGCCCTGTGAGTGGCCGAAGGTGGCCACCCTGGCCGAGAGCTCCGGATGCAGGGCGCGGGCGGCGCGGACGATGTCGAGGACACCGCGCGCCTCGGACTCACCGAGCAGGTACGGGTGCGGGCCGGGCGTGCCGAGGCCCTCGTAGTCGGTCGACACCACGGCGTAGCCCGCGCGCAGCAGCGCGTTGAGGACCGGTTGCGGGTCGGCGTTGAACGGATGCGCCGGGGACTCGGCCGTGTCGCGCGAGGGGGCGCACAGGTCGGCCGAGCCGAGGGTGCCGTGGGCCCAGCTCACCACGGGGTGGCCGGGGGCGGGGGTCGCGGGCAGGGCGATGATCCCGGAGACGGCGATGGGCTCGCCGTGCACCGATTCCGAGCGGTAGAGGACGCGTTCGTTGACGGCGGCGTCGGCCAGGGCGGCCACCCCGGTCAGCGGGGCCGACCAGATCGGGTCGCCGTGTTCGCCCTCGACCAGGGCGGGTGGCTGATAGAACGCGTCACCGGACGGGGCGGTCAGTGCCGGGCTCCCCGCTGCCGCCGTGGCCGGTCCACTGGTCGAACTGCTCATCTGTGACGCTTCTCCTGCTCGGTGTGACGGACGGTACGCGGGTATTTTCGGGCGCGACCTCGGGTGATGAGACAATGGCGTGCGTGACTATCACGATGCCCCAGGCCCCCGCGGCGCTGCGGATCGGGCCGTACGCGGTCGATCCGCCGGTCGTGCTCGCACCGATGGCGGGCATCACCAACCTCGCGTTCCGCAAACTCTGCCGGGAATTCGGCAGCGACACCGCTATTTACGTCTGCGAGATGATTACCGCGCGGGCGGTGGTGGAGCGCAACGAGAAGACGCTGCACATGATGGCGTTCGACGCGAACGAGCACCCCCGCTCGATGCAGCTCTACGGCGTGGACCCGAAGACGCTCGGCGAGGCGGTGCGCATCGTGGTCGGCGAGGGCTGGGCCGATCACATCGACCTGAATCTGGGCTGCCCGGTCCGCAAGGTCACCCGGCTCGGTGGCGGCTCGGCGCTGCCGTACAAGCGCAGGCTGTTCGCCAATATCGTGCGCGAGATGGTCGCGGCGGCCGAACCGGCGGGCGTACCGGTGACGTTCAAGTTCCGCATCGGCATCGACGACGACCACCACACCTACCTCGACACCGGCCGCATCGCCGAGGCCGAGGGCGCGGCCGCGGTGGCCCTGCACGCGCGCACCGCCGCCCAGCTGTACTCCGGCGCGGCCGACTGGTCGGCCATCGCCCGGCTCAAGGAAGCCGTCACCACCATTCCCGTGCTCGGCAACGGGGACATCTTCTCCGCCGACGACGCGCTGAAGATGATGGCCGAGACCGGCTGCGACGGCGTCGTCGTCGGGCGCGGCTGCCTGGGTCGTCCGTGGCTGTTCGCCGAGCTCAGTGCCGCGCTGCGCGGCGAGCCCATCCCGGACGGACCCACCCTCGGCCGGGTCGGCGAGATCCTGGTGCGTCACGCCACGCTGCTCACCGAGCACGACGGCGAGGACAAGGCCATGCGCGACATCCGCAAGCACATGGCCTGGTACCTCATGGGCTTCCCGGTCGGCTCGCAGCTGCGCCGCAGCTTCGCCACCGTCTCGCGGCTGTCCCAGATCGAGGACCTCGTCGCCCAGCTCGACCCCTCGGTGCCCTTCCCCACCGACGCCCTCGGCCCGCGCGGCCGCCAGGGCTCCCCACAGACCAAGGTGGCGCTGCCCGACGGCTGGCTCGACGATCCCGAGGACGACACCGTGCCCGCCGCGGCCGATGTGATGCACAGCGGAGGCTGAGCCGAGCCGGGTCGCGGGGGGAATGTCATCGGTGCGCAATGAGATCGCCAGCGGTTCGTTTGCGCACAGGAGTGGCCTCTCGTGGCGGAATCGTTATCATTGCGGACATCGTTCCTCTCCGGTCCGACCCGGAGCCGGGCGATGACGCGCACGCTGCGCCAGAGTGAGAAGTGAGGTTCGTTGGTGGGTGACGATCGGCGCGGGCGTACGCCCAGGTCCGGAGGTCGCGCCCCCTGGGAGCGCTACCCCACGGCAGAGCCCACCGAGACCGAGAACACCGGCAGGCGTTCCCGGCACGCGGACGCGGCACCGGAGTCCGGCTCCGCACCGCTGACCGTGCAGGACCTCGTCGACCGTGTCGACAGCGAACGCATCAAGCGCAGACGTCCGGCCCCCGCGCCCGAGGCCCCGCCTTCCCGCGCCGGTCGCCGCGCCCGCGAGCAGGCCCCCCGTCCCACCCCGCGCGCCGACATCGCGCCGCGCACCGATTCCTCTCCCGTCGCCAGCGATATCGCGGGCACCGCCCCCTCCCCCGCCGACCGCACCGCCACCACCGCGCTGCCCGTCGGCATGGTGAACGATCCGGGCGACCCGGTCACCGACATCCTGCCCGCCATCACCGACACCACCGCGCCGCCCAAGCGGGCCACGCCGGTCAAGACGGCCCCGCCCGCCCCGCCCAAGCGACCCGACGGGGACAAGCGCTCCGGCGCCGACGGGCATCGGCGCAGGCAGTTGCGCATGGCCGGGCGGGTCTCGCTGACGTTCATGGCGGTGCTGGCGCTGGTGATCACCGGTGGTGGGTGGAGTTATCTGCAGGCCACCAACAGTGGGTTCACCCAGGTGTCGGCGCTGGACGGCTCCACCGACGACGTCCTCGACGGTGACATGCAGCTCGGCGACGAGAACTACCTGATCGTCGGCACCGATACCCGCGCGGGACTCAACGCGGGCGTCGGCGCTGGCACCGTCGAAGACGCCGAAGGCGCGCGCGCCGACACGGTGATGCTGGTGCACATCCCGGAGAACCGCTCGCGGGTGGTCGTGGTGTCGTTCCCGCGCGATCTGGACGTCAGCCGACCGCAGTGCACGGCCTGGGACAACGACAAAGGCGACTACACCAACGAGAAGGTCGCCCCGTTCATCGGCGACAAACTCAATGCCGTCTACGCGGCGGGCGGCCCGCGCTGCCTGGTCGACGTGGTGCGCAAGATGTCGGGCCTGAACATCGGCCACTTCATCGGCATCGACTTCGCCGGTTTCGAGGCCATGGTCGACAAGATCGGCGGCGTCGAGGTGTGCTCGACCAAGCCGATCATCGACGGCGTGCTCGGCACCGTGCTCGAGACCTCCGGTCGCCAGGTCATCACCGGTCAGTCCGCGTTGAACTACGTGCGCGCCCGGCATGTGATCGGCGAGGAACGCAGCGACTACGACCGCATCCATCGCCAGCAGCAGTTCCTGTCGGCGCTGCTGCGCGGGGCGCTGTCGAGCAAGGTGCTGCTCGATCCGGGCAAGCTGCAGGGCTTCGTGGACGCCTTCCGCGAACACACCTTCGTCGACGGCGTGGCCACCCAGGACCTGATCCTGCTGGGCCGCTCGCTACAGAAGGTGAGCGCGGGCGCGGTCACCTTCATCACCGCGCCGACCGCGGGTACCACCAACTACGGCAACGAGATCCCGCGTGAATCCGACATCAAGGCGATCTTCCGCGCGATCATCGACGACCAGCCGCTGCCCGGCGAGGAGACCGCCCCGCCGATCACCTCCTCCACCACACCGGCCCCGGCCACCGAGGCGCCCAAGATCTACGCGGTGAACCCCAGCTCGGTCTCGGTGCGGGTGTCCAACGGCTCCGGCCTCGGCGGCCTCGCCCAGCAGACGGCCAACCGGCTCGGCGCACAGGGCTTCGGCATCTACCACGTGGGCAACTACGCCATGGGCACCAGCGAGACCACCAAGGTGCGCTACGCCGAGGGCAACGAGGCCGAGGCCGCCACCGTCGCCAGCGCCATCCCCGGCGCCTCGATCGAGCGCTCCGACGACCTCGCGGGCGGCATCGTCGACCTGATCCTCGGCGCGGACTTCTCCGGCACGGTCCGCACCCCCACCCCGGTCAGCACCGAGATCACCGGTGCCGCCTCCGGCGAGCCCATCACGGCCGCCCCGGTTGCCCTGCCCTCCGATCTCGAGCACATGAACGCGGCCGACACCAGCTGCGATTGAGCCGCCACGCAGCCATCCGCCATTAACCCGGCGTTGGGTGACAGCGCTGCTGGTACCCACTAGGGTCAGCTTTCATGCGTGTGATCTACAACGAGCAGATGGCCGATCTCGCCAACCTCCTCGGCGAGATGGCCGGTCTCGCCGGGCAGGCGATGGAACGGGCCACCCAGTCGCTGCTGCAGGCCGACCTCACGCTGGCCGAGCAGGTCATCGGGGAGCAGGATCGGATCTCGGTGATGATCAGCGAGGCCGAGGAGAAGGCGTTCGCGCTGCTGGCCCTGCAGGCGCCCGTCGCGGGCGATCTGCGGCAGGTGGTCAGCGCGATCCAGATCGTCAACGACGTGAACCGGATGGGCGCGCTCGCGCTGCACGTGGCCAAGGTGACCCGGCGCCGCCACCCCAACCACACCCTGCCGGAGTCGGTCAACGGCTACTTCGCCGAGATGGGCCGGATCGCGGTGAACATGGGCGCGGGCGCCAAGGAGGTGCTCGAGACCCGTGATCCCGAGCGCGCCGCCCAGCTCAACCAGGACGACGAGGCGATGGACGACCTGCACCGTCACCTGTTCACCCTGCTGATGGACCGCGAGTGGAAGTACGGCGTGGCCTCGGCCGTCGACGTCACCCTGCTCGGCCGCTACTACGAGCGCTTCGCCGACCACGCCGTCGAGATCGGCCGCCGGGTGATCTTCCTGGTCACCGGCGTGCTGCCCTCCGACGAAGACCTGGAGAACTGACGCACACGCGCGAAAAGGCCCGTGCAATCGCACGGGCCTTTTGTCTGCTTGCGCACTGATCTCGCACGAACATGGGTAACTCGCCGGGTACGAGCGAACCCACCCACGACCACCGTCTTGCCGCCAACACAAACCTCCCCGCGCCTCAGTCTGGCCTGAAGTCGCGGGGAGGCGGGACAGCTAGCCGAAGCGGCCGGAGATGTAGTCCTCCGTGGCGCGCTGGGTGGGGTTGGAGAAGATCTTCTCGGTGTCGTCGATCTCGATGAGCTTGCCGGGCTTGCCCTGGGCCTCGAGGTTGAAGAAACCGGTCTGGTCGCTCACGCGCGCGGCCTGCTGCATGTTGTGGGTGACGATCACGATGGTGAACTCTTTCTTGAGCTCGGTGATCAGGTCCTCGATCGCCAGGGTAGAGATCGGGTCGAGGGCCGAACAGGGCTCGTCCATGAGCAGCACGTCGGGCGAGACCGCGATGGCGCGGGCGATGCACAGACGCTGCTGCTGACCACCGGAGAGGCCACCGCCGGGCTTGTCGAGACGGTCCTTGACCTCGTTCCACAGGTTCGCCCCGCGCAGCGAGCGCTCGGCGACCTCGTCGAGTTCCTTCTTGTTGCGCACGCCCTGCAGCTTGAGCCCGGCCACCACGTTGTCCTTGATCGACATGGTGGGGAACGGGTTCGGGCGCTGGAAGACCATGCCGATGGTGCGGCGCACGCCGACCGGGTCGATGGCCGAGCCGTAGATGTCCTCGCCGTCGAGCAGCACCGCGCCCTCGACGCGGGCGTTGGGGGTCACCTCGTGCATGCGGTTGAGCGAACGCAGCACGGTGGACTTGCCGCAACCGGAGGGACCGATGAAGGCGGTGACGCTGCGGGGCAGCACGGTCAGGTCCACGCTCGACACGGCGTGGAAGCTGCCGTAGTAGATGTTCAGATCTTTGACGTCGATCCGCTTGGCCATGGGAGTTGTCCGTTCGCTTCTATCGGTTGCGGGTGAGCAGCTTGTTGACACCGGCGGCGGCCAGATACAGCACCGCGATGATCAGGATCAGCGTGAGCGCCGCACCCCAGACTCGTTCGCGGCCCGCGGCCTCCGGGTTGGCCAGCTCCTGGTACATCATCAGCGGCAGCGAGGCCATATTGCCGTCGAAGATGTTCTGGTTGATCGACTTGCTGTAACCGACCAGCACCAGCACCGGCGCGGTCTCGCCCATCACGCGGGCGACCGAGAGCAGGATGCCGCTGACCATGCCGGGCGCGGCGGTCGGGACGACGATGCGCACGATGGTCTTCCACTTCGGCACACCCAGCGCGTAGGAGGCCTCGCGCAGTTCGTCGGGCACCAGCTTGAGCATCTCCTCGGTGCTGCGCACGACCACCGGCAGCATCAGCAGCACCAGCGCCAGCGACACGGCGAAGGAGCTCTGCGGCATGCCGAGGGTGGCGATCCACAGCGCGAAGATGAACAGCGCGGCCACGATCGAGGGCACACCGGCGAGGATGTCGACCATGAAGGTGGTGACCTTGGCCAGTCGCCCTCGGCCGTATTCGACCAGGTAGACCGCGGCCATGATGCCCAGCGGCACCGCGATCACCGAGGCCATCGCCGACTGCACGATGGTGCCGTAGATGGCGTGGTATACACCGCCACCGGTCTGGTCGGGCAGGATGCCCTTCTGCGAGTTGAACCACCAGTCCGCCGTGACGATGGCGGTGATGCCCTTGCTCACCACCAGCCACAGCACCCAGGCCAGCGGGATCAGCGCGATCACGAAGCAGGTGGTGACCAGGGCGGTCGCGAGGTTGTTCTTGATCCGCCTCGCGGTGCTGACGTGACGGAACGTGGGCGCCTTGACCGGCTTGTCGAGCAGCGTCGTGGTGGCCATCAGCCGTTCACCTTTCCGCCGGAGGCCAGGCGGGCCAGCGCGTTGACGACGAAGGTCAGCGCGAAGAGAACGAAACCGGCGGCGATGTAGGCGCCGGTCGGCAGCGGGGAGCTGAACTCCGAGGCCGCCGAGGCGATCTTGGAGGCGAAGGTGTAGCCGCCGTCGAACAGCGACCAGTGCCCGGCCTGGCTGGCCGTGCGCAGCACCACCAGCACCGCGATGGTCTCACCGAGCGCGCGGCCAAGGCCCAGCATGGACCCGGCGATCACACCGCTGCGGCCGTAGGGCAGCACGGTCATCCGCACGACTTCCCACTTGGTGGCGCCCAGGGCCTGCGCGGCCTCGATGTGCGCGCGCGGGGTGAGCGCGAACACCTCGCGGGCCACCGAGGTGATGATCGGCAGGATCATCACCGCGAGCACCACCCCGGCGGTGAAGATGGTGCCGCCACCGGCGATGGAGACATTGCCGTCGGCGAACAGGAAGAACCAGCCCAGCTTGTCGTTGAGGAAGTCCTGCACCGGCGCGATCTGCGGCGCCAGCACCAGGAAGCCCCACAGACCGAACACGATCGAGGGCACCGCGGCGAGCAGGTCGATCAGCATGGTGAACGGCTTGCTCAGGCGCGAGGGCGCGTAGTGGGTCAGGAACAGCGCGATGCCGACACCGATCGGCACCGCGACGATGAGCGCGAACAGCGAGCTCAGCACCGTCACCATGAACAGGTCGCGGATGCCGAAGCGCAGGTTGTTGGCGTCACCGGTGGAGAACTCGGTGCTGGTGAAGAAGTTCGCCTCGTCGGCCATGAGCGAGGGGACCGCGCGGATCAGCAGGAACAACGCGATCAGCGCGATGGCGGCGACGATCGTCGCGCCCGCCGCGGTGGCCGTCCACCGAAAGATCGTCTCGGCGTTGACACGACCGGTACGACCCGCGTCCGGGGTCTTGTCGATTTTCGGTTCGGGCATAGTCGCAGTATCTCCGGCCGCCCGCGGGCCCGTCGAATTCGACGAGCCCGGCGCGGTCACCTCGGGGTGCATGGTCATGGCCGACTCGGCGATCAGGAGATGGCGTCGATCGCGGTGGTCAGCTTGGTCTTGAACGCGTCCGGCAGGGGCACGTAGCCCGCGTCGGCGAGTCCGCTCTGGCCGTTGGTGACGACCGAGGTCAGGAAGGCCTTGACGGCCTTGCTGGTGTCGGCGTCGGCGTACTTCGAGCAGACGATCTCGTAGGTCGCCATCATGATCGGGTACGCACCGGCGGCGGTGGGCTTGTAGAACGAGCTGGTGTCGAGCACCAGGTCGTTGCCCTCGCCCTTGATCTTCACGCCGTCGATCGAGGCCGCGGCGGTCTCGGCGGACAGGGTGACCGGGGTCTTGCTCGCGGAGGTGATGATCTGCGCGATCGAGAGGTTCTGCGCCTTGGCGAAGGACCACTCGTTGTAGGTGATCGAGTTCTTGGTGCTCTTGATGGCGGCCGAGGTGCCCTCGTTGCCCTTGGCACCCTCACCGACGCCACCGTTGAAGGTCTTGCCGCCGCCCTTGCCCCACGCGCCGTCGGAGGCCGCGTCGAGGTAGAGCTGGAAGTTGTCGGTGGTGCCCGACTCGTCGGAGCGGAAGATCACGGCGATCTTCTCCGAGGGCAGCTTGGCGTTGGGGTTGAGCGCCTTGATCTCCGGGGCGTCCCAGGTGGCGACGGAGCCGTTGAACACCTTGGCGGCGGTCGGGCCGTCGAGGACCAGGTCGCTCACACCGTCGATGTTGTAGGTGATGGCGATGGGGCCGAAGACGGTCGGCAGGTTCCACGCCGGGGCGCCGCAGCGTTCCTGGGCCTTGGCGGGCTCTTCCTTCTTCGAGCTCAGCGGCGAGTCGGAGCCACCGAAATCGGTCTGGGCGCCGAGGAACTCGTTGACACCGGCGCCGGAGCCCGAGGAGGTGTAGTTGAGGGTGAAGCCGTCGCAGTTGGTCTCGTACGCGGCGACGAAGCGCTCCATGGCGTTCTTCTGCGACGAGGCACCCGACGCCTTGAGCGCCTGCTTGCCACCGCAGTCGACGCTGGTGTTGGCGGTGGTGCCGCCCGCGGTGGTGTTGTCATCGCTGCCACAGGCGGCCAGGGTCATCGCGCCGACGGCGACGGCGCCGACCAGGGCACTGGTGCGCTTGAAGTTCACTTTTCCTCCGACATTGCTGACAACTCGCTCGGTCCCTCACCGGCCCGGGCGAGTAGGGCGATGCGCGGCGCGGACAGCGCGCACATCAGGCGACGACTGTGCCGCCCAGAAGAAACGTAAGGTCGCACGGTTGACAGTTGGCCCGACGTGGATGAACGGAGAATGAACAGCCCGGCGCCAACAGGGTCACGGATGTGACGTTCGCCCTGTTTTCACCGCGCGGTACCCGCTCAGCCGCGTGTTATTCAGCCACGGCGAGGAATTCACCGTTGCTGTGAGGTGTCTCGCAGTCTCAGGCGAGCGCGTAGGCGACATCCACATGTGCCGGGGCGAAACCGAGTTTCGTGTAGGTGTTCACCGCGGCGGTGTTGTCGGCCTCGGTGTAGAGCAGCACCTCGGTGAGCCCGGTGTCGCGCAGGTGGCGCAGACCCGCCAGAGTGAGCAGTCGGCCCAGGCCACGGCCCTGCGCGGCGGGATCGATGCCCACCACGTAGACCTCGCCCGCCGGGGCCGCGTCGGGGTGCGCCTTGGTCCAGTGGAAACCGAGCAGCCGCGCGGGATCGGCGGCGTCGAAGGCCAGGAACAGCCCGGCCGGGTCGAACCATGACTCGGCGCGGCGGGCGGCGATGTCGCGCTCGGTCCAGCCGCCCTGTTCGGGGTGCCAGGCGAAGGCGGCGTTGTTGACGCGCAGCAGTTCGGCGTCGTCGGCGGGGCCCGCGTAGGTGCGCAGGACGAGGCCGTCGGGCACGGTCAGTTCAGGTAGCTCAGGGGTAGCCAGCGAGCGGCGCATCTGCCAGAGTTCGCGGGCGGTGGCCAGGCCGAGACGGGCCGCGAGGGCCTTCGCGGCGGGCAGGTCACCGTGCGCCCAGACCCGTGCGCCGTCGCCGCCCTCGGCCAGCGCGGCACCGACGAGTTCGGCGCCGAGACCGGCGCGGCGCGCGTCCGGATCGACGGCCACCTCGGCCATCGCGGGGTGTTCGTCATGCGCCGCAACGAGATTCGCGTAGCCCACCGGCTCGCCGTCGCGCTCGGCCAGCAGATGCCGGGTCGACGGGTCGACGTCGGCGAGGGAGAGCACGGCCTGTTCCGAGACCGGCGCCACCCCGTCGGCGGCCTTGGCCCGAGCGAGCAGCGCGCGCACTCGGTCGGCGGTGTCCGCGTCGATCCGGTCGGTCCAGGTCAGGTTTGCCGCAGCCACGTGGGTTGCCTTCCTCGCTGTCGTGCGCGGCCCGTGCCGCGTCGTCGCACCGTCCAACACCGCCACGGCGGCGAATGCTTCCCCGCGGGTGGCGGAGACTACTTGGCGGTGCCGTTGCTCGCCGGGGTGAGCGAGTCGTCCCCGTCGACATCGTCGTCCGGGAAGCTCACCGCGTCGCCCTTGGCGGGAGTGCGGGCCGGGCGCACGGCCTTGTAGCCCACATTGCGAACCGTGCCGATGAGCGATTCGTACTCGCTGCCGAGTTTGGCGCGCAGGCGCCGCACGTGCACGTCGACGGTGCGGGTGCCGCCGAAGAAGTCGTAGCCCCACACCTCCTGCAGCAGCTGGGCGCGGGTGAACACCCGGCCCGCGTGCTGGGCGAGGTACTTGAGCAGCTCGAATTCCTTGTAGGTGAGGTCGAGCGGGCGCCCGCGCAGCCGCGCGGTGTAGGTGCCCTCGTCGATCACCAGCTCACCCAGGGTGATCTTGCCCGTGTTCTCCGGGCTGGCCACGCCACCGTTGCGCCCGACCAGCAGCCGCAGTCGCGCGTCGAGTTCGGCCGGGCCGGTGCCGGGCAGCAGGATGTCGTCGAGTCCCCAGTCGGCGTTGACGGCCACCAGGCCGCCCTCGGTGAGCACCGCGACCACCGGCACCGAGGACCCGGTGCTGCCCAGCAGCCTGCACAGGCCGCGGGCGGCGGCCAGATCGGTCCTGGCGTCGACCAGGGCGACATCGGCGCTACCCGCCTCCAGCAGCGAGGACACCTCGGTCGGCGCGGGGCGGACGTTGTGCGCCAGCAGCGACAACGACGGCAGCACCGCGTCGGGGTTGGGGTCGGAGGTCAGTAGGAGCAGCTCCACCGGGCTCTCCTCCTATCTCGTGGCTCCGCGGACGACAGCAGCCGCGTAGCTACGTCGCCGAAACACAGGTCAGTCGTGTGCAACATTAGCGCCTGGAAGGCCATGACCTCGCACCATGTGCCCGACCCGATGTGTCGGCACCGATAGAGTCACCCCATGCGCAAGCTGATCATCGGGCTGCTGTGCCTGGCCGGGTTGGCGGTGGTGATCGATTTCGGCGCCGCCGCCTACACGGAATACGACGTGTCGCGGCAGCTGCGGGCCGGAGCCGAACTGTCGGCCGACCCCGAAGTGACCTTCCACGGTTTCCCCTTCGCCGCCCAGGCCCTCGGCGGCCGCTACGACAAGGTGACCCTGCGCGCGCGCAGCATGCGCCCGGACATCCCCGGCGAGATCGGCATGGAGGCCACCCTCAGCGGCCTGCACGCCCCGATCGGCCAGCTGCTCGACGGCGCGGCCCGCAATGTGCAGGTCGACCGGGTCGAGGCCAGCATGCGCATCGAGCCCACCGAGCTGGGCAGGCTGTTCGGCATCCCCGACCTGCAGGTACACACCCGCCCCGCCGACAAGTCCGACGGCACCGGCGGCTCGGGCGGCTCCGGCATGACCACCGCGGGCGCCTTGGTGCTCACCGGCACCCTGGCCACCGCGCCCAACGGCCGCGTCCTCGGGACCGGCGTCGTCCCGACCAGCACCAGCACCCGCGTCCCGGTGCAGGTGCAGGCCGATCTGCTGCTCGACGGCGACCAGGTCCGCATCCAGGCCACCGGCTTCTACCGCGACACCAGCGGCCCCACCGACACCACCACCACGACCAAGAACGAGATCCCCGAGGCCGATCAGGCGGCGGTGCTCGAGCGCTTCAGCCGTACGATCGATACCAAGGAGTTGCCGTTCGGTGTCACACCGACCGAGGTGTCGGCGCTCGGCGGCCAGATCGTCGTCGAGGGGATCGGCCGCAACGTGACCATCGACCTGGACCGATTGCAACGCAGATGATCGAACTCGCCATCCTCGCCGCCGTGGTGCTGGCCGCCGTCGCGGTCGGGCTGCTGCTGCGCCGCCGTCAGGGCCGCGTGCGCCCGGCCACCCTCGACCCGCAGACCGCCGAGCGCGCCCGCCTGCTCGACGCGGCCGGGGTCACCGGTTCGGCGCCCGCGGTGCTGCACTTCTCGGCCGACTGGTGCGGCCCGTGCGACGCGGTCCGCCGCGTGGTCGCCGGGGTCACCGCCGATCTGTCGGATTCCCCGAACGCCCCGCGCGACATCGAGATCGACATCGACGCCGACCCGGCGCTGGCCCGCGAACTCAATGTCCTGTCGCTGCCGACGACCTTCGTCTTCGACGCCGAGGGCAAGGAACGCTTCCGCATCTCCGGGGTGCCGAAGGCGGGCGATCTGCGCACCGCCCTGGAACCGCTGACGGTGTGATCCAGCTCCCGGTCCAGGGGGGCCGCGACATTTCCCGGGAAGACCGGGTAAACTACTCCTCGTGCAATCCGACCACGAGCTGATGCTCACCCGACGCCGCACAGTTGACCTGTGTCGCCTCGGTGGTTGTTGCTGCCTGTGCCGCTGATCGGTCGGCATCTCCGAGGAGATTCCTGACGCCGACCTATGTCCGCCGCGCGAGTGATCGAACAGATCCCCCGGCGAACTGGCAGATCCGAAGTCAACTGACTCATCTCAGCGCAGGAGTTCGCACCCATGACCACCACTCTCGATTCCGCACCGCGCGTCGATGTCCGAGGGCCACGCTTCGTGGCCTGGGTGACCACCGGCGTGCTGGTCCTGGTACTCGTCACCGCCGCCTTCTCCCCCGTCGCCGCCGCGATCCTGATCGGCCTGCAGGCCGTGGTGTTCGCGATCGGCGCGGCGCGCGGCCCCGCCAAGCACCCCTACGGGCGGATCTACGCGGCGTTCGTGGCGCCGCGGCTGGGTCCGCCGACCGAGACCGAACCCGTGCCGCCGCTGCGTTTCGCGCAGGCGCTCGGCTTCGTGTTCGCCGGTCTGTCCCTGCTGGGCTTCGCGCTCGGCTCCTCGATCGTCGGCGCGGTGTTCGCCGGCTTCGCCCTGTTCGCGGCGTTCCTGAACGCGGCGTTCGGGGTCTGCCTGGGCTGCCAGATCTATCCGCTGGTGGCCCGCTTCCGCCGGTCCACTGCCCCGGCACCGAACTGACCCCCTGCACGTCATCTCTGAAAGGAACAACATGGCTCGCTCCGATGTCCTGGTCTCCGTTGACTGGGCCGAAGAGAACCTCAACGCCCCCGGCGTCGTCTTCGTCGAGGTCGACGAGGACACCTCCGCCTACGAGGGTGGCCACATCGAAGGCGCGGTCCGCCTGGACTGGAAGACCGACCTGCAGGATCAGGTTCGTCGCGACTTCGTGAACCAGGAGCAGTTCTCCGACCTGCTCTCCGCGCGCGGCATCAGCAACGACGACACCGTCGTGCTGTACGGCGGCAACAACAACTGGTTCGCCGCCTACGCCTACTGGTACTTCAAGCTCTACGGCCACAACGACGTCAAGCTGCTCGACGGCGGTCGCAAGAAGTGGGAGCTCGACGGTCGTCCGCTCTCGCGTGACGCGGTCTCGCGCCCGGCCACCCAGTACAAGGCCGCCACCCCCGACACCTCGATCCGCGCGTTCCGCGACGAGGTCATCGCGGCCATCGGCACCAAGAACCTCGTCGACGTGCGTTCGCCCGACGAGTTCTCCGGCAAGATCCTGGCTCCCGCGCACCTGCCGCAGGAGCAGAGCCAGCGTCCCGGCCACATCCCGGGCGCGATCAACGTGCCGTGGAGCAAGGCGGCCAACGAGGACGGCACCTTCCGTTCCGACGCCGAGCTCGCCGAGCTCTACAAGGACGCGGGCCTGGACGGCGAGAAGGAGACCATCGCCTACTGCCGCATCGGTGAGCGTTCCTCGCACACCTGGTTCGTGCTGCAGGAGCTGCTCGGCCACCAGAACGTCAAGAACTACGACGGCAGCTGGACCGAATACGGTTCGCTCGTCGGTGCACCTATCGAGTTGGGAGCGTAAATCTATGTGTGCAGCACCTACCCAGGGTCAGGCCATCCCGGCCGGTGTCGACGTGGAGAAGGAGACGGTCATCTCCGGCCGTGTCCTGAGCACCGACGGCCAGCCGGTGGGCGGCGCGTTCGTGCGTCTGCTCGACGGCAACGGTGATTTCACCGCCGAGGTCGTCGCCTCCGGCACCGGTGACTTCCGCTTCTTCGCCGCGCCGGGTTCGTGGACCCTGCGCGCGCTGTCCTCGTCGGGCAACGGCTCGGCCGAGGTCCGCCCCGAGGGCGCGGGCATCCACTCCGTGGACGTCGCGGTCGCCAAGTAGTACCACCGCACGACGGCCCTGGTAGGTCTCCTACCAGGGCCGTTTGCGTATCCGTCACCCGGACTGACTACACTTCGGCTCGTGGTCTCATCTTCCGATCCGGCCGAGAACGCCAGTGACGTGACCGACGCGGCCGCGCCGCGTCGCAGTGGTGACGAGGCAGTCAACGTCGCCGCCGAACGAGCCAAGGAAACCGGCGTCCGGAACATCTCCGTGCTGCCGGACCTCCCCCTGCCGCCCGACACCGCGAATCTGCGCGAGGGCCCCGACCTGAACCACGCCATGCTGGCGCTGCTGCCGATGGTCGGCGTGTGGCGCGGCGAGGGCGAGGGCAACAACCCCGCCGACGGCGACTACCGCTTCGGCCAGCAGATCACCGTCTCCCACGACGGCGGCGACTACCTGGTCTGGGAGTCACAGACCTGGAAACTCGACACCGAGGGCGGCGCCTACGTCGGCCCCGACCTGCGCGAGAGCGGCTTCTGGCGCGTCGGCACCGACGGCGACGACGAGGTGATCGAACTCCTGCTCACCCACAGCTCCGGCATCGTCGAACTGTTCTACGGCACCGCCCGCACCCAGTCCTCCTGGGAACTGGCCACCGACGTGGTCATCCGCAGCCAGTCCGGCGCGGTCGTCGGCGGCGCCAAGCGCCTCTACGGCATCGTCGAGGGCGGCGACCTGGCCTACGTCGAGGAACGAGTCGACGCCGACGGCGCCCTCGAACCCCGCCTCTCCGCCCGCCTCCAGCGCTACATCGGCTGATCCCGGCCCTGCACATCGGGTTCCGGCCTCTGCCGGTCGGACATGGAGCGACCCCCGAGCCGTTCCGTCGCGTTCCTGGGAACGTGGCGGTCCCGGTCGGATGGGCCGGGGGCTCGGGGGTCGGGTGACTGCTTGGGATTCGCTCTCAGCGCACCGCTGGGGGTGATCCCACAGTGGGGCTGCTAGCGGGCAGCCACCTCACGCATCCGTTGAACATACATTCTTCAGACCACCTCCTCTCTTGTGTACCGATGAATCTAGCCCTGTGCGACGCGGTCGGCAATTGATTTAATTCCGGCTCTGACCTGGGTGGATTCCGGAGGCGGTCACCGTCACCACGGTGTCGGCGCGGTGGTCGGTGGGGAGTTGGTGGGTGACGACGACGACCGTGCGGTCCGGGTCGACCAGGCCGCTGTCCGCGTCGAGCAGAGCACGCAGCAGGTGCTCGCCTTCGGCGGCGTCGAGGTGTTCGGTCGGTTCGTCCAGCAGCAGGGTGTGGGCCCGGGAGACCAGTGCGCGCGCGAGCAGGATGCGCCGCCGCTGACCACCGGATACCGCCGCCGCTCCCCCGGTCAGCGTGGTGTGCAGGCCCTTCGGCAAGGTCTCCAGCCAGTCCCCGAGACCGACCGCGCGCAAGGCGTTCTCGGCCGTCTCCTCGGTGAGATCGCCCCGCGCCACCCGCAGATTCTCCAGCAGCGAGGTGCCGAACAGATGCGCGTCCTCGGCGAAGAACGTCACCCCCTCGCGCGGGGTGTCTAACAACCCCGCCCATGCCATGAGCAGCGTCGTCTTCCCGGCCCCACTGGGCCCGACAACCACGACCCGCCGCCCATGCGGCAGACCCTCAGCCCACTCGGCCACATCCCCACCCGCCTCGCCCGCGATCGCAGTGCCACCATCGGCGGCCCTACTCGCGGTGTCAGCGGCACCACGCGCAGCCCCACCCACGACCACGGCCGTACCCGACGCGGCATCGCGCACGGACGCGATCGCGGTGCCCGCAGCCTCACTCGTGTCCACACCGGTACCCGACGCGACCTCGCGCATGGACGCGGTGGTGCTCGCAGTGACAGCGGTGCCGCGCACGGCCACGGTCGTACGCGTGGCCACGGCTGTGCGTGGCCCGGCCTCGGGCACGGGTGCGGTGTTGCCGCGTTCGGCCTGTTGGAGGCGGTGGAGGGCGGCGCGGGAGGTGGTGAGGGTGGTGGCCGCGGTGGGGAGGGCGGCGACGGCTTCGAAGGCCGAGAGCGGGACCAGGACCAGGATGGTGAGGGCCATGGGGGTCATGCCGCCGGGCAGGCCACCGGTGGGGCCGTAGGCGGCGATGCCGACGAGCAGGGCGCCGAGCGCGCTGACGCCGATCGCGAGCGGGGTGGCCGCGGCGGCCCAGGCGCTGTGCGAGGCGGCCTTGTCCTCGGCCGCCACCGCCCGCCGCGACGCCGTGTCCGCCTGCTGGAGGGCCGCGTCCAACCGGCCCGCGACCCGCAGTTCAGCGGCGTGATCGAGCACCGTCATGGCCTCGGCCGTGAAATCGCCTCGATCCACCCGCACCGCCCGCTCGGCTTCACGTCCCGCCACCGCCGACAACCACGGCGCCAACACCCCCGAAACCCCCAGCGCCACCGCCAGAATCACCGCCGCGAGCGGCGAGATGATCGCGATCAACCCGACCGCAGCCAGCGACAACACCACCGCGACCGCCACCGGCACGAACACCCGCACCACCACGGCCCCGAGATCATCGATATCGGCCCCCACCCGCACCAACACGTCCCCACGCCGCAACTCCCGCCCACTCCCGGCAGTCACCCCACCCGGCTCACCACTCGTCCACCACTGCGGCCCATCTTCGACCTCGTCGGTGGGCAGGGCCCGGCTGGATGCGCGGCCGAGCACGCCCGCGGCACGTTGGGGATCGCGCCACCACCAGATGTCCGCGTGAGCCAGGGTGCGGTACACACTGGTTCGCGCGGAGGTCATCGCGCGCAGTGCCACATCGTGGGTGGCGAGGCGTTCCAGGTAGCGGCACAGGCCGCGTGAGATGCCGAGCGCGCGCACCGCCACCACCGCGACGCTGAGGTCCAGGACCGGCGGCATCTGCCAGGCGCGGGCGATCAGCCAGGCGGCCAGGGCGGCCAGGCCGAGTCCGCTGCCGAGCGCGACCACGCCCCAGGCGACGGCCACCGCCACCCGCCACGGTGACAGGGCGAGCAATCCCCACATCGCCCGCACATCCGCCGTCAACGACCGCTCACCACTCACGGAACTCACCCCGCACTTCGTCCCGCGAGACGGGCAGGTCACCGGAAGACACCGAAATCCTGTTCACACCAGCGGATTCCAGCGGCGCACCAGCACTCACCGGCACCACGACATCGGCCGCGGCGAGCACGGTGGGCCGATGACCGACGACCACCACGGTCGCCCCACGCGCCGCGATCTCACGCAGGGCGGTGAGCACGCGCTGTTCGGCGGCATGATCGAGATGGGCGGTGGGCTCGTCGAGCAGCAGGATCGGGCGATCGGCCGCCAACACACGGGTGAGGGCGAGACGTTGCCGCTGCCCCAGGGACAAGCCCGTACCGCCCTGACCGACAACGGTGTCCCAGCGGTCGGGAAGTTCATCGAGCACGGCATCGAAACCGGTTGCGGCGCTGACCTGTTCGAGCCGGGACAGATAGTCCTGCGCGCCACCCAGTGACCCGCCACGACCGTCATCGACCCCGGCACCGAGCAATTCGACGTTCTCCCGCAACGTCCCCGGCACCAGCACCGGCCGCTGCGGCAACCACGCGATCCGCCCCCACCACCGCGCGGAATCGAGCTCCCGCACATCGACCCCGTCGACCAGCACGCTGCCCCGATCGGCCGAGATCAGACCCAGAATCGCCTGCAAGGTAGTCGATTTCCCACATCCATTGGGACCGGTCAGCACCGTCACGACCCCCGGCGCCAATTCCGCGTCGAGCCGATCGGGCGCCACCCCCGACCGCGCGCCGACCGTCAACTCACGCAGCGTGATCCGACTACCGGCCCACACGCCACGATCCGCCGACCTCGAATCACCGCCGGTCCCGGCCGCCGGACTCCCCGGTTCCAGCACCGCGAACGCCTTCTCCGCCGCCGCCATCCCGTCCTGCGCCGCGTGGAACTTCTCCCCCACCAGCCGCAGCGGCCAGTACACCTCCGGCGCCAGGATCAATGCCACCAGCCCGGCGTACAACGTCATCTCCCCGTACACCAGCCGCAATCCGATGGCGACGGCGATCAGCGCGACGCTCAGGGTCGCGAGGCTCTCCAGCACCATCGAGGACAGGAAGGCGATCCGCAACGCCTTCATGGTGCGTTGCCGCAGCGAATCACCCAGCGCCCGCACCTGTTCCACCATGCTCGGTCCGCTGACGCCCTCGCGTCCCAGCGCGCGCAGGGTCGGCATCCCGGCGAAGAGGTCCAGGATCTGGTCGGAGAGACGGGTGGTGGCGGCGAGGGTGGCTTCGGCGCGGCCCTGGGTGAGCAGGCCGATGAGGATCATGAAGATCGGGATGAGGGGCACGGTGATCACCGCGATCAGCGCCGAGGTCGGATCGTGGAAGGCGATCACCACCAGCACGATCGGTGGCACGAGGCAGGCCAGCAGCAGGGCGGGCAGATAGCCGGTGAACCAGCCGCGCAGCCCGCTGAGGCCGTTGCCGACGACGACCGCGATCTCGGTGCGCCGCGCGTCGAGTTCGCGTGGTGACAGTTCGGCGCCCGCTCGCAGCACCGCGTTCTCCAGTTCGGCCACCACCGCGCTGCCCGCCCGATGCGCCAGCCGCGCCTGCCACCAGCTCGCCGCCGCCCGCACCGCCACGGCGACCGCGAGCAGCACCAATTCGGTCGTCCACGAGGCGAACTCGCGCTTGTCGGGATCGGTGATCACCCCGGCGAGCACACGCCCGAGCAGCAGCGCCATGGCCACGATCGAGGCCGTGATCACCAACGCGAGCACCACCGCGATCACCAGATGCGGTCGCGCCGACCGGGCGTACCGCCACAGCCGAGGGTCCACCGGCTTACGCCCGCCCGCCGACCGGTCGGCCGCGTCGCGATCCACCGGGCCCACCGGGGTCAGTCCTTACCGGTGAACGGCAGCCCGATCGGCGCCGGGATCTGTTCGACCCGGATCCGCTGACGGAACACCCAGTACGTCCAGCCCTGGTAGATCAGCACGACCGGCGTCGCGATCAGGGCCGCCCAGCTCATCACCTTCAGGGTGTAGGGCGTGGAGGAGGCGTTGTAGACGGTGAGGTGGTAGAGCGGGTCGATGGTGGAGGGCAGCACGTTCGGGAACATCGAGCCGACGATGAGCACCGTCGCGCCGATCACCGTCAGCGTGGTGCCGACGAAGGCCCAGCCGTCGCGTCCGGCGAGGTTCGCCGCGGCGGCGAGTAGCAGACCGGCCACGGCGAGCGCCAGCATCGCCCAGGTCCAGCCGGTGCCGTAGGCGAGCTGGGTCCACAGGCCGAAGGCGCCGACCACCAGCGCGGCGGGTGCCAGCAGCAGCCGGGCGGCGCGCTCGGCGTCGGCGCGCACCTCGCCCGCGGTCTTGAGCGTCAGGAAGATCGCGCCGTGCAGGGCGAACAGGGTGGCCGTGGCCAGGCCGCCGAGCAGCGCGTAGGGGCTGAACAGGTCCCACACCGAGCCGACGATCTGCTTGCGCTCGTTCAGCGGCACGCCGCGCACCATGTTCGCGAACACCCAGCCCCAGGCCAGCGCGGGCACCCAGGAGCCGATCCCGATGCCGATATCGCACCACCGGCGCCACTTCGGATCGTTGATCTTGCCCCGGTACTCGATCGCGCAGACCCGCAGGATCAACGCCACCAGCAACAGCAGCAGCGCCAGGTAGAACCCGGAGAACATGCTCGCGTACCACTCCGGGAAGGCGGCGAACAGCGCGCCACCAGCGGTGATCAGCCACACCTCGTTACCGTCCCACACCGGACCGATGGTGTTGAGCACCACGCGCCTGCGGGTGTCGGAGCCCTTGCCCAGGATCGGCATGAGCATGCCGACACCGAAGTCGAAGCCCTCCAGCACGAAGTAGCCGGTGAACAGCACGCCGATCAGTACGAACCAGAATTCCTGCAGATTCACGGCCTGCTCCTAGTAGGCGAAGGACAGTTGTTCGACGGACGGCTCCTCCGAGGTGTCCGACGCGGGCTTCGGCGTGTCCGGCCCGGCGACGACGTAGCGGCGGATCAGGTAGAACCACACCACCGCCAGCGCACCGTAGAGCAGCGTGAACACGATCAGCGAGAACAGCACGGTGGTGGCGGAGTGTTCGGAGACCGCCTGCTGCACCGTCATCCGGATGTTCGGATCGCCGGTGGGATTGGGCACCACCGCCCACGGCTGACGCCCCATCTCGGTGAACACCCAGCCCGCGCTGTTGGCCAGGAACGGCGTGGGGATGGCGAGCAGACTCAGCCAGGAGAACCACCGCTGGTCGGGCACGCGGCCACCGCGCGTCACCCAGAAACCGGCGAACACCAGCAGCATGGCACCGGCCGCCAGGCCGATCATGGCGCGGAAGGACCAGTAGGTGACGAACAGGTTGGGCCGGTAGTCACCGGGTCCGTATTTCACGTTGTAGGTCTGCTGGAGGTCCTGAACCCCTTCCAGCGTGACGTCGCTGAACTCACCTTCGGCCAGGTACGGCAGCACATACGGCACCTTCAGCACGTGGATCACGCTGTCGCAGTTGTTGTGCGTGCCGACGGTGAGCACCGAGAAGTCGGGGTCGGTCTCGGTGTGGCACAACGATTCCGCCGAGGCCATCTTCATCGGCTGCTGGTCGAACATGAGCTTGCCCTGGATGTCACCGGTGAACACCAGCGCGATCCCGGCGAGCACCACGACCACCAGCGACGCGCGCGCCGCCGGACGCCACATCGTGCGCGCCTCTTCGAGTTTCGCGGCGTCGCCGCTGCGCGCGTTGCGCACCATCCACCAGCCCGCGACACCCGCCACGAACACCCCGGCGGTGAGGAACGCACCGGCGACCACGTGCGGGAACGCCGCCAGCGTCGTGTTGTTGGTGAGCAGCGCGACGATGCTCTCCAATTCGGCGCGGCCGGTTTCCGGGTTGTAGCGCGCGCCCACCGGATGCTGCATGAACGAATTCGCGGCGACGATGAAGTACGCCGAGGCGTTCACGCCGAGCGCGACGATCCAAATCGTCGCCAGGTGAACGAGTTTCGGCAATCGCGTCCAGCCGAAGATCCACAGTCCGATGAACGTGGACTCCATGAAGAACGCGATGAGCGCTTCCAAAGCCAGTGGGGCGCCGAAGATGTCGCCGATGAAGCGCGAGTATTCGCTCCAGTTCATGCCGAACTGGAATTCCTGCACGATGCCGGTGGCCACGCCGAGGGCGAAGTTGATCAGGAAGAGTTTGCCGAAGAATTTCGTGAGTCGGTACCAGCGTTCGTTACCGGTGACCACCCACGCGGTCTGCATCATCGCGATCAGCGGCGCGAGACCGATGGTCAGTGGTACGAAGATGAAGTGGTAGACGGTCGTGATCCCGAATTGCCACCGGGAGACATCGAGCGTGTCCATCCGACCTCCAACTTCTACTACGACGACTTGTAGTAGATGTTACGCGGGGAACGCCGCCGATCAAGGGTGACGACGGACACGACACGCCGAAACCCCGCAGGGGCACGCCCACCCGTGCCCCACGCACGGCTCACCAGTCGCCGATGGCACCCGGTCGTTCGATGCCCTGATCCACCAGATCGATGATCTCCTGCGCGTTGTCCGGCGCCGACATCCGCACCCCGTCCAGCTGATTCACCCGCGCGGCCAGGGTGATGCTCGACAGTAGCCAGATGCTGTCACAGTCGAACAGGTCGGCGGTGAACAGCGACTGGTACTTGCACTCCCAGCCCGCCTTCTCCGCCACCGCGAACAGCGAGCGCTGCGTAACCCCCGGCAGCACACCGTTTTTCGCGGGCGGGGTGATGAGCTGCTTGTCGCGCGCGATCACCACCGTCGAGCGCGGGCCCTCGAGCACACGGTGCTCGGTGCTGTGGAAGATCACGTCCTCGGCGCCCATCCGCCGGGCGAAACGCAGTGCGGCCATGTTCGTCGCGTACGACAGCGTCTTGGCGCCGAGCAGCTGCCAGGGCGCGGCCTGCGCCAGATCGATCGAGATGCCCCGCGCGAGCGACATCACCTTCACGCCCTCGGCGCGGGCGGTCGCGACGCGTTCGGGAACCGGGGAGACGAGCACGTACGCGGTGGGCTTGGGATCCTCGGGCACCAGTTCCGAGCGCGGCGCGTCGAATTCCGAGTCACGGCCGCGCGAGTAGACCAGCCGCAGCATGCCCTCCTCCTCGTCACCCCACTCCTTGACCGCGAGCTTGACGGCCGAGCGCCATTTCGTCAGTCCCGGCTCCGGCAGTTCCAGCGCCTGCGCGGAGCGGCGCAGTCTGGCGAGGTGGTATTCCAGCGCCATGGCCGTGCCGTTGCGGACCAGAATCGTTTCGAAAACCCCGTCGCCTCGCAGTGCTCCGATGTCGTCGGCATAAAGCAACGGCGCGTCCGCATCAGCGAACGCGCCGTCGAGTGTCACAAGTACCCGTTCTCCCATGTGACGAGCGTAGGCGTTATCGGTCCGTTATGCCTATGGCTGCTACGAAACGGGCCCTCGTATCAGCCTGTCGCGGCGCCCGCCCGCGACACATGTCGGTGCACGCGCCTACAGTGGGTGTTGTGTCGCAGGTCGTCGCCCCCAGTCCTGTTCTCCATACTCCGGGTGCCGTCGCGGGCGCACCGGGCTCTCCCGACGCGGCGGTCGCCTGGCATTACGGCGATCCGTTCGGCGAGCAGAAGGCCGCGGTGCGCGCGGTCGCGGTCGTCGACCGGTCCCATCGCGCCGTCGCCACCATCACCGGTGCCGAGCGCCTGAGCTGGCTGCACACCATCACCAGCCAGCACATCGCCGCCCTGCCCGACGGCCACAGCGCCGAGAACCTGGACCTCGACCTCAACGGCCGGGTCCAGCACCACTTCGTGCTCACCGATCTCGACGGCACGCTCTGGCTCGACACCGAGGCCGAGCGCGGCACCGAACTGCTCTCCTTCCTCCAGAAGATGGTGTTCTGGGCCGACGCGAAGCCCGCGGACGCGCCCGACCACGCCGTGCTGAGCCTGCTCGGCCCGCAGGTCGACACCCTGCTGCCCACGCTGGGCCTCGACGCGCTGCCGGAGATCTACGGCGCGGTCGCGCTACCCGGCGGCGGGTTCCTGCGCCGGATGCCGTGGCCGGGCGAGCACGCCTTCGACCTGATCGTGCCGCGCGCGGCCCTGGGTGACTGGTGGACGAAACTCACCGGCGCCGGTGCCCGCCCCGCGGGCATGTGGGCCTACGAGGCACTGCGGGTGGCCGCCCTGCGCCCGCGCATCGGCCTGGACACCGACGAGCGCACCATCCCGCACGAGGCCCGCTGGATCGGTGGCGTCGACGAGCGCGGCGCCGTCCACCTGAACAAGGGCTGTTATCGCGGCCAGGAGACCGTCGCCCGGGTGCACAACCTCGGCAAACCCCCGCGCAACCTGGTGCTGCTGCACCTGGACGGTTCCGCCGACGAGCGGCCCACCACCGGCGACGACGTCACCGCGGGCGGCCGCACGGTCGGCCGGGTGGGCACCGTCATCGACCACTACGAACTGGGCCCGATCGCCCTGGCGCTGGTCAAACGATCGGTCCCCGCGGGCACCGAACTGGTCGTCGGCACCATGGCCGCCGCCATCGACCCCGACTCGGTCCCCGCCGACGACGTCGTGCAGGCGGGCCGCGCCGCCGTCGACCGGCTGCGCGGGCGATGAGCCCCACGCAGCGAGTCGGTGACACCGGGCGCGTCGAGGCCGTCTGCGTGGTGCACGCCGACATCGAGGTGCGCACCCGGGTCGGCCGCTCGGCGATCGACAAGCGACCGGTCGAGGGGCGGGTGCCGGTGCGCGCGCTCGGGCTCGAGGGTGACCACGTCTGCGATGTAGAGCACCACGGCGGCGTCGATCAGGCCGTCTACGCCTACTCCGACGCCGACGCGCAGCGCTGGGGCGGCGAACTCGACCGCACCCTGCCCGCGGGCTGGTTCGGTGAGAATCTGCGGCTGAGCGGGTTACCGGTCAGCGACGCGGTGCTCGGCGCGCACTGGGCCATCGGCGACACCCTGCTGGAGGTGAGCGCGCCGCGCGTCCCGTGCGCGGCGTTCCAGCAGTGGTCCGGCGAACGCCAGTGGGTCAAGCGCTTCACCCTCCGATCCGACACCGGCTGCTACTTCCGGGTACTCACCGAAGGCAGCATCGGCGCGGGCGACGAGGCCCGCGTGGTGCGCGTGCCCGAGCACGGCATCACCGTGCGCGACCTGTTCACCGGCACCGACCACGCCCTGCTCGAACGCCTGCGGGCCGAGGAGCCGACCATCTCCGCCGATGTCCACATGCAGATCGACCGGCACCTCCGCTCCGGGCGCGCCCTCGCCGCCGCGGGCCGGAGCGAGGCCGCACCCACTGCCGCACGGGAGGCTCGATGAGTGTCGAACTGGTCGAGGTGGTCCGTTCCGGTTTCCGCGAGTGCGTGCACCGCGGTTCGGTGGTCGTGCTCGATCCCGACGGCACCCCCACCCTCGAGCTCGGCGAGGTCCACGGCCCGATCTTCCCGCGCTCGACCAACAAGCCCATGCAGGCGCTGACCCTGCTGCGCAACGGCTTCGACCCCGTCGACGACGCCGAACTCGCCATCACCACCGCCTCGCACTTCGGCGAGCCCGACCACGTCGCCCTGGTCCGCCGCCTGCTCGACCGCTTCGGCCAGACCGAGGCCGATCTGGCCTGCCCACCGGATCTGCCGTTCGAGGAACAGGCCCGCGCCGAGGCCCGCACCGGCTCCGGCCCGAGCCCGCTGTACATGAACTGTTCAGGCAAACACGCGGCGATGCTGGCCACCTGCCTGATCAACGACTGGCCCCGCACCGGATATCTCGAGGTCGAGCACCCCTTGCAGCAGGCCGTGTTGGCCACCGTCGCCGACGTCACCGGCGAGCCCGAGACCGACCTGGGCATCGACGGCTGCGGCCTGCCGATCGTGCCCGTCTCGCTGATCAATCTGGCCCGCGCCTTCGCCGGTTTCACCACGGCCGAGCCCGGCACCGCGCCGCGCCGGATCGCCGACGCGGTTCGGGCGGATCCGCGAGTGATTTCGGGCACCAACGGCCCCGACCTGCTGGCCATGTCGAGCACCCCCGGACTGTTCTGCAAGATCGGTGCCGACGGCGTGCACGCGGGCGCGCTGCCCGACGGACGCGCCTTCGCCTACAAGATCGACGACGGTGCCGACCGGGCCAGGATGCCGCTGACGCTGGCGATTCTGCGTCGCCTCGGCATCGACTGGACCGACGCCCACACCGAGCTCGCCGCCACCGCCGTCACCGGTGGCGATGCCAGAGTCGGTGTGATCCGCGCGATTCCGGGGGTGCTCTGAGACCGGGTGGTCTCGGCGAAGAAGGGGCAAACGGTAGCGGTTCGGGAGTTCTTCACCCACTCCTGGGAGCGCGACCGTCTAACACACGCTAAAGTGTCTGTCAGGAAGAGTATTAATTCGAACGGGGCCGCCAACAAACCCCAGGCCGCCCCGCAGTGACGCGAGGGGGTCAGCCATGGGCCGTGGCCGGGCTAAGGCAAAGCAGACCAAAGTCGCACGTGAGCTCAAGTACAGCTCCGCGCCGACCGACTTCGCGAGCCTTCAGCGCGAGCTGTCGGATAGCACTCCGCTCTCACCACCGAGGAGCGGCGGAGTGATCTCCGATGAGCACGACGCAGACGAGTCGGCGTCCCGTTGGAACAACGAGGACGACGACTACGACAGCTGGCGCCGCTGACCGACCGTCGGTGAAGGGGGAGGCCCGCGCGGCCTCCCCCTTCAGCCGTTGTCACTCAGCGTGCGTCGGGCTCGCAGCAGTACGGCGAACATCCGAATAGACGACGAGCGTCCTGTGCACACACAGGACGCTCGTCGTGTTCGCCGCCTCGAGGCCCCGACCACCCCGAGCCGACGGGCACCTGCCCCCATATTCAGGTGTAGCCGATGTCGGCTCAGCACAAACCCCGCAAACGCGTGAGCCGGGTCGCGATTGTCGCGACCCGGCTCAGTGCGTGACGGGGATCAGAAGCGCGGGTGGTCGCCCAGCAGGACGGCGCGCGGCGCGTCGGCGTCGGCGGCCTTCTTGACCTGGCCCAGGGTCCAGCAGTCGATGTGACGGGCGGTGAGCACCGCCAGCGCGCGGTCGGCGTCCTCGGGGGCGACGATCGCGACCATGCCGACGCCCATGTTGAACGTCTTCTCCATCTCGACCCGCTCGACGCGCCCGCGCTGGGCGATCATCTTGAACACCGGCGCCGGGTTCCAGGTGCCGCGGTCGAGTTCGGCGACCAGACCGGCGGGCAGCACGCGCGCCAGGTTGGCGGCCAGGCCACCACCGGTGACGTGCGAGAAGGTGCGCACATCGGTCTCGGCGATCAGCGCCAGGCAGTCCTTGGCGTAGATGCGGGTCGGCTCGAGCAGTTCCTCACCGAGGGTGCGGCCGAACTCCTCGACGTAGCCGGTCAGCGACATGCGGTCGATGTCGAGCAGCACCTTGCGGGCCAGGCTGTAGCCGTTGGAGTGCAGGCCCGAGGAGCCCATCGCGATGACGACGTCGCCGGGGCGCACCCGGTCGGGCCCCAGCACCGAGTCGGCCTCCACGACGCCGACGCCGGTGGCGGACAGGTCGTAGTCGTCCGGGTCCATCAGGCCGGGGTGCTCGGCGGTCTCGCCGCCCAGCAGCGCGCAACCGGCCTTGATGCAGCCCTCGGCGATGCCGGAGACCAGCTCGGCCACCTTCTCCGGGACGACCTTGCCGATGGCGATGTAGTCCTGCAGGAACAGCGGCTCGGCGCCACAGACCACCAGGTCGTCGACGACCATGGCGACCAGGTCGAGGCCGACGGTGTCGTGCTTGTCCAGCGCCTGAGCGACCGCGATCTTGGTGCCGACACCGTCGGTGGAGGCGGCCAGCAGCGGCTCGCGGTATCCGCCCTTGAGGGCGAACAGACCGGCGAAGCCGCCGAGCCCACCCTGCACCTCGGGTCGGCTGGCCTTCTTCGCCAATGGTCCGAACAATTCGACTGCGCGGTCACCGGCTTCGATGCTCACGCCTGCCGCGGCGTAGGAAGCGCCTGCACCGCTGGGGGTCTGTTCAGTCATTGTGGGGGAAAGCTCCAAACCGAATCGGCGGATAGATGCCTAGTAACTCTAAGTGATCCGCCCGTCCAGCTGTCGTGCGGCTCCTAGCTCATTGTTCCAGCTCCTCGGCGAATGTGGTGTCGCTCTCGCCCCGCCGCGCGCGTTGCCGGACCGGGTCGGGAACCGGGACGGCCGCGACCAGCCGACGCGTATAGGGGTCGCGGGGGTGACGCAGGATCTGCTCGCGATCGCCCTGCTCGACACAGCGGCCCTCGCGCAGCACCACGATCCGGTCGGCCAGCTGGTCGACCACGGCCAGGTCGTGACTGATGAACAGGCACGCCCAGCCGCATTCGCGTTGCAGCTCGGCGAACAGTTCTAGCACCGCCGCCTGCACCGAGACGTCCAGCGCGCTGGTGGGTTCGTCGGCCACCAGCAGGTCGGGGTCGAGGACCAGCGCCCTGGCCAGGCTGGCCCGCTGCCGCTGGCCGCCCGACAGCTCGTGCGGATACCGGCGTTCGGTGCCCGCGGGCAGGTGGACGTCGTCGAGCAGTCTGCGCACCCGGTCGCCGATGGCGGCCCTGGAGCCCACCCTGTGCACGACCAGCGGCTCGGCCACGCACTCACCGATGGTCAGGCGCGGGTTGAGCGAGCCCGCCGGGTCCTGGAACACGAAACCGAAACGCCGCCGGATCGGGCGCAGCCTGCGCTGTGACAGCGTGGCGATGTCCTGTCCGCGCACCAGCACCTGCCCGGCGCTGGGCCGCTGCAAGGCCGCGACGCAGCGGCCGATGGTCGACTTGCCCGAGCCGGACTCCCCCACCAGCCCCAGCGTCTCCCCCGGCCCGATCCGCAGCCCGACCTCGTCCACCGCCCGGAACGCGGGTCGCCCGAACGGCCCGGGGAACTCGACCACCAGATCGCGCACCTCGAGCACCGGCTCGGCCGCCGGGTCGGGCGCCGGTCGCTCGCCCGCCGCGCCCAGATGCGGCACCGCCGCCAGCAGCGCCCTGGTGTACTCGGCGCGAGGCGCGGCGAACAGTTCGCGCACCGGTGCCTGCTCGACCACCTGTCCGGCGCGCATCACCACCACCCGGTCGGCCAGGTCGGCGACCACGCCCATGTTGTGGGTGATCAGCACGATCGCGCTGCCGAGCCGGTCGCGCAGATCACGCAGCAGGTCCAGGATCTCGGCCTGCACGGTGACATCGAGCGCGGTGGTCGGCTCGTCGGCGATGATCACCTTCGGTTCGCAGGCGATGGCGATCGCGATCATCACCCGCTGCTTCTGGCCGCCGGAGAGCTGGTGCGGGTAGTAGTCCACCCGGTGTTCCGGATCGGGCAGACCGACCGTGCCCAGCAACTCGATCGCCTTGGCGCGCGCGGCTTTCCGACTCATCGAACTGTGCGCGCGCAGCGCCTCGGCGAGCTGGAATCCCACGGTGAACAGCGGGTCGAGCGCGCGGGCGGGTTCCTGGAAGACCATCGAGACCGCGCCGCCACGCAGCGCCCTCAGCTGACGTTCGGTCATCGCGGTCACCGCCCGGTCGCCGACGCGCACCGATCCCCGCACCCGCGCGGTGTGCGGCAGCAGGCCGATGGCGGTGCGCGCGCTCACCGACTTGCCCGAGCCGGACTCCCCCACGATGGCGAGCACCTCCCCGGGGAACACCTCGTAGGACACCTCGCGCACGGCCTCGACCGGCCCGCCGTCGGTGGCGAAGGTCACCGACAGCCCGGCCACCGACAGCGCGGGCGTGCGGGTCTCAGTCATCGGCCTGCTCCTTCTCCGTGGCGGTGGTGACGGCCCGCCGGGTGCGCAGCAGCGGGTTGAGCGTCTCGTCGACGCTCTCGCCGACCAGCGTCATCCCGAGCACCACCAGCACGATGGCGGTGCCGGGGAAGATCGAGGTCCACCAGATCCCGTTGGACACGTCGTTGAGCGCCTTGTTCAGGTCGTAGCCCCATTCGGCGGCCTGGGTGGGCTCGATGCCGAAGCCGAGGAAGCCCAGCGCGGCCAGGGTGAGAATCGCGTCGGCGGCGTTGATGGTGATGATCACCGGCAGCGAACCGGTGACATTGCCCAGGATGTGCCGGAACATGATCCGCGCCGTCGACGCCCCGGTGACCCGCGCCGCGTCCACGTACGGCTCGGTCTTCACCGCCACCGTCGCGTTGCGCACCACCCGGAAGTACTGCGGCACGTACACCACCGTGATCGCGATGGCCGCCGACAGCATCCCGCCCAGGCTGCTCGACGTCCCGCCCGCCACCACGATCGAGACCACGATGGCCAGCAGCAGGGTGGGGAACGCGTAGATCGCGTCCATGACCAGCACCAGCACCCGGTCCACCCAGCGCCCCACGAATCCCGACAGCAGGCCCAGCGGCACCCCCACCAGCAGCGAGAGCGTCACCGCGACCACGATCACCAGCAGCGCGGTGCGCGCCCCGAACAGCACCCGCGAGAACACGTCCTCGCTGCGTACCGAGGTGCCGAACCAGTGCTGCGCCGAGGGCGGCTGCTGGGAGACGAACGCCACCCCGTCGGCGTTGTTCTGGGCCAGTCCGTAGGGCGCGAGCAGTGGCGCGCACACCGCCACGAACACGAACCCGGCCACCAGCACCAACCCGGTGATCAACGTGACCCGTTGCAGCCCGGCGGTCATCGACAGCATCCGCGCGCCCGGAATCCGACGCCCGCCCATCAGAACCGCACCCTGGGGTCGATCAGCGCGACGACGGCGTCCACCACGAAGCTCATCACCGCGACCACCACCGCGATGAACGCCACGATCCCCTGCACCGCGATGAAATCGCGCGCCCGCAGGTATTCGGCGAGCTGATAGCCCAGTCCCTTCCACTCGAAGGTGGTCTCGGTGAGCACCGCGCCGCCCAGCATCATCGCGACGCACATGCCCATCACCGTGATGATCGGGATGAGCGCGTTGCGCACCGCGTGCCGCCCGGTGACCACCCGCGCCGACAGCCCCCGCGCCCGCGCCGCCTCCACGAAATCGCTACGCAGTGTCTGGATCAGGTTCACCCGCACCAGCCGCAGGAAGATGCCGCCGGTGAGCAGCCCGAGCGCCACGGCGGGCAGGACCGCGTGCTCGAGCACATCCAGCACATAGGACGGCTCCCCGTAGCGGATCGCGTCGACGATGAGGATGTTCGTCCGTGGCGAGACGTGCCGCAACGCCAGTTCCACTCCGGTACTGGCCCGCCCGCCGACCGGAAACCACCCCAGCCACACCGAGAAGATCAGCTTGAGCAGCATCCCGACGAAGAACACCGGCGCCGCGTAGGCCAGCACCGCCGAGAACCGCAGCGCCGCGTCGGCGGTCGAATCCCGGTGTGTCGCCGCGTATCTGCCCAGCGGCACGCCGACGGCGAAGGCGATGAGCAGCCCCCAGAACACCAGCTCGAAGGTGGCGGCACCGTAGGTGATCACCACGTCCGCGATCTCCTGGTTGTCCTGGGTGCGCCCGAAATCGCCGTGCAGGAAACCGGTCAGGTACTCCCAGTACTGGGTGAGGATCGGCCGGTTGAGCCCGGCCGCCTCTTTGCGCTGTTCGATCTGGTCCTGGGTCAGCCGACCGCCCATGGCCGCGCTGATCGGGTCACCGATCACGCGCATGAGGAAGAACACCACGGTGACCAGCAGCCAGGCGGTCGGCAGGATCAGCAGCAGCCGGACCAGCAGATACCGCGCCAGCGCGAACTGCCGGGAGTCACTGCCACGCAGCGACTTCCGGCGCCGCGTCGGCTCCGTTTCGGCGCTCACCGCGGCCTACTTGCTCAGGACGGTGAACCGGAATTTGAACGAGCCGTCGAGTGTCTGCTCCACACCCGAGACCGACGGCCGCGACACCGCGACCTGCTTGCCCGAGAGCAGCGGCAATGTCGGCAGGTGGTCGCGCGCCAGATCGGTCTGCAACTTCTCGATCAGCTCGATCCGCTTCGCGCGATCGGGTTCGGTGGCCTCGGCGGTCAATTGCGCGGTGACACCAGGGTTCTCGAAGTGCGACTGCAGGAAGTTGTTCGGCCCGAAGAACGGTGTGAGGTAGTTGTCGGCGTCCGGGAAGTCCGGGAACCAGCCGAACTGGTAGAGCGGGTAACCGTCGGCGGCGCGCTCCTTCTGATAGGTCACCCACTCGGTGGACTGCAGATTCACTGTGAACAGCCCCGACGCCTCGAGCTGTGACTTCACCGCCGCGTATTCCTCGGACGAGCTCGACCCGTAGTGGTCGGGGTTGTACTGCAGGTTCAGCGTCACCGGGGTCGCGACGCCCGCGTCGGCCAGGAACTTCGCGGCCGTGGCCTTGTCCGGCTTGGCGCCGTAGAGCTCCTCGAGCGGCTCGGCGGCACCCGGCATCCCCTGCGGCACATAGCCGTACGCGGGCTGATACGTGCCCTTGTACACCGAGGTGGCCAGCGCCTCGCGATCCACCGACGACGCGACGGCCTTGCGCACCGCCAGCTTCTGCTCCGGTGTCGCGCCCGGCATGGTGTTCATGTTGAACACGATGTAGCGCAGCTCGCCGCCGGGTCCGTCGGTGACCTTCACCGAGGAATCCCCGCGCAGCGAGTCGATATCGGTGGGCGTGAACGAGCGGTAGCCGACATCGATGGCACCGTTCTGCAGATCGAGTTTCAGATTGTCGGAGGTGGCGTAGTACTTCATCGACACCGTCTCGGTGCGCGGGGTGCCGAGCACCCCCTGATAGCCGGGGTTGGCCTGGTACTCGACCAGCTTGTTCTTGTCGTAACTGCTGATCGTGTACGGGCCCGAATAGCCCTTGGCGGCAACGACTTCGTCGTCGGTGGCGACCCGGTCGGCCGGGAACACCTTCTCGTCCACGATCGGCCCGGCCTGGGTGGGCAGGATGGTCGGGAAGGTCTGATCGTCGGCGACTTTCAGCGTGAACGCGACGGTGAGATCGTCGACCACGTCGGTTTTCGCGAGATTGCCCAGCAGCGAGGCCGGGCCGTGCGGATCGTTGATCGCCACCATGCGATCGAAGGAGAACTTGACGCTGTTGGCGGTCAACGGATTACCGTTGGCGAAGGTGAGTCCGGATTTGATCTTGCAGGTGTAGACGGTCGGGCCGCTGAACTCGCATTTCTCCGCCGCGTCGGGCTTCGGCGTGGTGTCGCCGGGCGCGAAATTCAGCAGGTACGAATAGATCTGGGTCTCCACCAGCAGCGAGCCGTTGTCGTAGGCGGCGGCCGGGTCCAGCGAGAAGATCTTGTCGGTGGTACCCAGGACCAGCCCACCCGCTCCGTCGGTGCGACCGGAGCCGCATCCGGCGAGCGTGGCCGCGACCACGGCGGCGATTCCTACGGCGGCAACATATTTCTTCACCATCGGGCCCCGTTCTCGAACTGCGATATCAGGGGACCGTACCGGCGAAGCATTACCGCCCAGTTTCGAATGCGTCGATCACCGGCCGGGATGTTCTGAACAATTCTTACGTAATAATGTTGCGCCGCAATGTCATTCATATGACCTACGGAAAGGGCCGGTCAGGTTTATCCTGACCGGCCCTACCTGGAGTTCGCGCTACGGACGGCTCAAGGCGTCCACGTTGACGTTCTCGCCCAGCAGTTTCGCCTCGGACTTGCCCGAGAGCATCCCCTCGAGCACGTTCTTGCCGATGGCGGCCTCCTGCGGCAGCGGAATCGGGTAGTCGCCGGTGAAGCAGGCCGTGCACAGGCGCGAGGCGGGCTGCTCGGTGGCGGCGATCATGCCCTCGGTGCTGATGTAGCCGAGGCTGTCGGCGCCGATCGAGCGGCGCACGTTCTCCACCATGTCGGCGTAGCTGTCGTCGGAGCCGGTGCCGTTGGCGATCAGCTCCGCGCGCGAGGCGAAGTCGATGCCGTAGAAGCAGGGCCACTTCACCGGCGGCGAGGCGATGCGCACGTGGATCTCCAGCGCGCCCGCCTCCCGCAGCATGCGGATCAGCGCGCGCTGGGTGTTGCCGCGCACGATCGAGTCGTCGACCACGATCAGGCGCTTGCCGCGGATCACCTCGCGCAGCGGGTTGAGCTTGAGCCGGATACCCAGCTGACGGATGGTCTGGCTGGGCTGGATGAAGGTGCGGCCCACATAGGCGTTCTTCATCAGGCCCTGGCCGTAGGAGATGCCGGAGCCCTGCGCGTAACCGACCGCGGCAGGCGTGCCCGACTCGGGCACCGGGATCACCAGATCGGCCTCGATCGGATGTTCCTTGGCCAGCTTGCGACCGATCTCCACGCGGGTGGAGTGCACCGAGCGGCCGGAGATGGTGGTGTCGGGACGCGCCAGGTAGACGAACTCGAACACGCAGCCCTTGGGCTCGGGAGCGGCGAAGCGCATGGACCGCACGCCGTCGGCATCGATGGCCAGCAGCTCGCCCGGCTCGATCTCGCGGACGAAGGCGGCGCCGACGATGTCGAGCGCGGCGGTCTCGGAGGCCACCACCCAGCCGCGGTCGAGGCGACCCAGCACCAGCGGGCGCACACCGTGCGGGTCGCGCGCGGCGTAGAGGGTGTGCTCGTCCATGAAGGTGAGGCAGAACGCGCCGCGCAGTTGCGGCAGCAGCTCCATCGCGGCCTGCTCGATGCTCGAGTCGGCGGCGGCGTGCGCCAGCAGCGCGGTGACGATGTCGGAGTCGGAGGTGGCACCGGTCATCTGCGGGCGGCCGTTGATCACGCCCGCGCCGATCAGGCCCAGCTCGCGCGCGCGACCGGCCAGTTCGGCGGTATTGACCAGGTTGCCGTTGTGGCCCAGCGCCAGGCCGGAGCCGACGGCGGTGGTGCGGAAGATCGGCTGCGCGTTCTCCCAGGTGACACCACCGGTGGTGGAGTAACGACAGTGACCGACGGCGATGTGCCCCGGCATGGCGCCGAGGGTCTGCTCGTCGAACACCTGCGAGACCAGGCCGAGGTCCTTGAAGACCAGGATCTGCGAGCCGTCGGAGACGGCGATACCGGCCGCCTCCTGGCCGCGATGCTGCAGCGCGTAGAGGCCGTAATAGGTGAGCTTGGCGACGTCCTCGTCCGGAGCCCAGACGCCGAAGACGCCACACTCCTCACGGGGCTCGTTCTCGGGCTCGTCCGGAAGTGTGGATGTGCTGTCGATCGCGCGATCGGCGTGGGTCACCGTTTGCTCCCTGATCGGGTGGGCTGGGGGAATGGCCGGTCAGTGCACGGATGCGCCAACAGCAACTCCCCGTATTGCTAGGGCTGGGGGCACTGGTCATTCTACGGCCGATGGGGGCCTCGACGTGCACCGCAGTGCAAACCCGGCGCAATCGACCGTGGTGATCGCGCGAATTCCGGGGACACAGCTGTTACCGTGCCGATCGTGACCACCGAAGACAGTGCGCACGAACCAGCTGATTCCCCAGCGTCTCCCGTGGACAACGCCGATTCGGTAGCGAAGGATTCCGATCCGTCGCCGAGTCGGGGAGCGACGTTGGACACACTCCGTATCCCACCGCGTCGCTGGCTGCGGATCGTGCTCGCGCCCACAGTGGTGCTGTCGATCGTGTTGTCCCTGCTCGGGGTCATGTACCTGGCCTACATCTCCGACCCGGAGGGAAATCTGCACGATTTCCCGATCGCGCTGGTCAACCAGGACGTCGGCGACACCATCGACGTCGACGGCCGCACCCAGCAGGTGAACTTCGGCAAGCAGGTGGCCGACGCGCTGGTGGCGGGCATGCCCGCCGATCAGATCGACCTGAAGGTCGTCGGCATCAGCGAATCCGAGCGGCTGATGCGCAGCGCGCAGATCTACGGCGCCATCGTCATCCCCAGCGATTTCAGCAAACGACTGGGCATTCTCGGGGTGGGCAGCGTGGTCGGCGGCGAGATCGAACGCCCGATCATCACCGTGCAGACCAACCCCGGCATGGGCCCCTATTCCGCGGGCATCGTCACCCGGATCGGTCAGCGGGCGATGACCGAGGTGAACAACCAGGTCGGCCAGCAGCTCACCACCCAGGTCCGCGACACCCTCGCCGCCACGCCGGAGGGCGCGCCGGCGCCGCAGATCTCCGGGGCCGCCCAGCTCACGCTGTCCCAGCCCATCCACGTGATCGAGCAGGACTGGCGTCCACTCGCCTCCGGCGCGGGCCTGGGCCTGACCGCCTTCTTCTACGCGCTGCTCATCCTGATGGCCGGGGTGGTCGGCGCGATGGTCATCCACACCATGGTCGACGCGCAACTGGGCTTCCAACCCACCGAGTACGGCCCCTGGTACGTGCACTATCCGCCCACCCCGATCTCCCGATTCCACACCCTGCTGATCAAATGGGGCGTGATGGTCGTCGTGGCGATCGTCATCTCGCTGCTCTACCTGCTCGTGGCGAAGATCCTCGGCGTGGCCGGTCAGCAGCCCACCCAGCTACTCCTGTTCTCGATCCTGGCGCTCATCGCGGTCGGCCTCACCTGCATGGCCTCCCTGGCCGCCTTCGGCACCGCGGGCCTGCTCATCAACCTGGCCGTCTTCGTCATCCTCGGCCTCCCCTCCTCCAGCGGCACCGTCCCCATCCAGGCCACCCCCACCTACATCGCCTGGCTCGCCGAATTCGAACCGATGCACCAGGTCTACCTCGGCATGCGCTCGATCCTCTACTTCGAATCCGACTACACCGCGGGCCTCGGCCGAGGCATCTGGATGTCCCTCCTGGGCCTGCTCCTAGCCCTCATCGGCGGCATCGTCATCACCAAGTACTACGACTACAAGGGCCTCCACCGAGAAAACCTCATCGACAAGAAGAAGACCACCGCCTGACTACGGCCGGTCGTATATCCCGTGGTCGCCGACCCGGCGCCACACGAGGAGCGGCTCGCCGTCGTCGGTCTTCTCCAGGTGGAAGGTCGCGCGGCCGTCCGGAGAGGCGAAGTTCCATGTCAGCGAGCAGACCTCGGAGTTACTGAGCCGGTGCACCCGGAGACGCCGCGGCCAGCCAGGCGTGCCGCTGAACGCCCCGGCGTCGATGACAGGCAGGAAGTGCGACCGCAGAGCCTGTTGGAACATTCGCTGGTGCTCAGCGGGCAACCGCCGAAAGTCCCGGTCGAACGACGCGAGCGTCCGGTATCTCACTCCACCGCCTCGGCGGGACCCGCGGCGAGTGAGTCCAGATGCGCCAGCAATGCCTCGGCGTCGTCGAAAGTCTTGTGCCGCCCGGCTTCGACATCCGCTTCGGCCGCGCGCTCGGCGGCTTGATGCCCCTGCTCCCAGAACCACATCTCGTCGACGGGAACCGGCAGCGTCGGCCGCAACTCGATGACACCGTCAGCGCGCTCGGTGATCTCCAACTGCGCGCCCGGCTCGTCCAGCCGGTACTTCTTGCGCAATTCGGCAGGCAGCGCGACTGTCCCCCGCCCCTGGATAGCCGCATAACCCCGGAATGTGCCCATAACCCCAGGGTCCTCCGTTACCGCGATACCGTCAAGCAGCAAAACAGCAATGCGGCCGTCTCTACCCGGAGTCGGAGAGCCCGTTCGGCTTGATCGGGATTATCGGTAGCCAGTCGGCGATCTCGCGGGCTCGCATTCCCGAGGCCGACAGGGCGCCGGATTCGACGGCGGTGTCGAAGTCCAGTAGGCCGGTGGCCAGGAGCAACCAGGTGCGGGGATCGGTTTCCACGACGTTCGGTGGTGTGCCTCGCGTGTGCCGTGGGCCTTCGATGCACTGCACCGCCACGAACGGGGGCACCCGCACCTCCACCGAATGTCCCGGCGCACTGCCCGCCAGCGCCCGCGCCGTGCCCTTGACGGCCGCGCCCAGCTCCGCCCGCCCCGGCGCCGTCGCCCCTTCGTCCCGCAACCACTCCCCCACCGCGAGCACCGCCGCCCGCACCTCCCCGGCATCCACCGTCTTCCTCGCCATACCCGGCACGCTACCGACGGCGGTCGGGTCAGATCTTCTTGACGGTGACGGTGGATTCTTCGAGTAGGCGGGAAAGGTCGTCGGCGTCAGAGGTGTAGAGGACGACGGGCCCGGCTATTCGGCAGGCCGACGCGGCCAGAACGGCGTCGATCGCGTATTTGTGCCCGTGCATTCCGGCCACGGTCATCAGGCGGCGGGCGTGGGCGATCGTGGCGTCGTCGGTGTGCAGGACGGTGATGCGGGACATCGCCCACTCCCACTGTCGCGGTGCGCACCGGGGGTTCCACGCCTCCAGCAGGGTCATCGCCGAGGTCGCGACGATCGTGTCCAGATCGGGAGCAGCGATGATGAGCGCGTGGAAGCGCGGGTCACCGGTAGCGACGCGGGACAGGGCCTCCGAGTCCAGCACGATGGCCCCGGCCGATACCGACGGAGCTCGGCGGCGGCTCACGCCGTCTTGGGCTTGCGCGCCGGATCGCCCCACAGGGCCTCGAGCAGCTCGGCGCGCGCGGCGTCGATCTGCTCGGCGGACACCGGACCGTGCTCGGTATCCAGAAAGTCGCCCAGCTCCCGCAGTTTGTCCATGGCGTCGCGATGCCGCACCGCCTCGGTGACATAGGCCGACACACCGCGCTCGTCGGCTCGCTCGCGGATGGACTCGAGCAACTCGTCGGGAAGCGTGATGGTGACTTTTCGCGCCATATATCGAGTATGGCACGCACGAGGGGCGGAGCGGCGAGGATGGAGCGATGTCGATGCGGGAGCTGGTGGTGTTGGGGACGGCCGGGGCCGTGCCCACTCGGCGGCGCAATCACAATGGGTATCTGCTGCGGTGGGATGGGCAGGGGGTGCTGTTCGATCCCGGGGAGGGGGTGCAGCGGCAGATGTCGTTCGCGGGGGCTTCGGCGACCGAGTTGCGGTGGGTGTGTGTCACCCATTTCCACGGTGATCATTCGCTGGGGGTTCCGGGGATCGTGCAGCGGCTGGGTCGGGATCGGGTGCCGCACGACGTGCACGCGGTGTTCCCCGCCGAGGGTGCCGAATTCTGGGAGCGGTTGAAGTACGCGACCAGTTACTACGACGAGCCCTCGATCGTGGAACATCCCATCAGCGGTGAGCGGGAGACCTTGCAGGGCAACGGTTTCACCCTCACCGCCCTGCCGCTGGCGCACAGCATCCCCACCTACGGCTATCGCCTCGCCGAGCCGGACGGGCGCGCCTATCTGCCGGAGAAACTGCGGGAGCACGGCATCACCGGCGCGGCCGTGCGGGACCTGTCGGGTGAGCTGCTCGCGGAATGCACGACTCCCAAACCGGGCCAGAAGGTCGCCTTCGTGATGGATACGGGCCTGTGCGACAACGTCTTCGCGCTCGCCGACGGCGTCGACATGCTCATCATCGAGTCCACCTTCCTCGACACCGAGACCGCGCAGGCCGCCGAACGCGGGCATCTCACCGCCCGGCAGGCTGGCGAGGTGGCCCGTGCGGCGGGGGTGAAAACCCTTGTCCTGACGCATTTCTCCGAGCGGTACACCGAATCCGACGACCCCCTGTTCCTCGAACAGGCCGACTTCTCCGGCGCCGTCCTCGCCCACGACCTCGCCCGCATCCCCCTCCCCGCCCGCCGACCCGGCCGCACCGTGCCGCCCGCGCACTAGGGTGATGGTCATGCGAGGTGTGGCCGCCCTGATCGCGCTGTGCGCCCTGGTCACCGCCTGCCAGGCCCCCGACGACACCACCCCGCCCGAACGGTCACCGCTGGTCGCCGCCTGCGCGGGTGACCAGCCGACCGGACCGCAGACCATCGCGGGCGCCGACCTCGCGCGCTTCATCGCCACCACCCCGCTCCCGGCGGATGTGCGGGTGGCGGGCGGCCAGCTGGCGTTCTCGCCGCAGCGGGCCGGACTGGTCGACTTGTCCCTGGACCTCTGTCTGCCGGGCGAGGCCGACCTCGACGACCTGCGTCTGGTCGCCACAGCCCTGGCCCACGACCTCGCCGCCCACGAGCTGGGCGACCGCACCGCCGCGCTGTCGGTCGCCTGCGTCTGCCCGCACGATCCCGGTGTCACCGCGGTGCGCGACCCGGCGTTCCAGCAGCACCCGTGGGACGGCACCCCCTCCCCCGAAGCCGAGCTGCTGACCTGGGAAATCGTGACCGGTTAGGCACCGGCACCCCCAGGAGTCGTACATTCGTCCCATGAGCGATGCGGAACCGACGACCCTGCGGCTGCGCAGCAGCAGCGACGGGCTCACCCTCGCCGCCGACAGCTTCGGCCCGGCCGGAGGCCAGCTGGTCGTGATGCTGCACGGCGGCGGCCAGACCCGGCATTCCTGGAAGCGGACCGGTCGCGCGCTGGCGGCGGCCGGGATGCGGGTGGTCGCGGTGGACGCGCGCGGGCACGGCGACAGCGACTGGTCCCCGGATCGCGACTACTCGCGCACCGCCATGGTCGCCGACCTGCACACGGCGCTGGCCCAGCTCGGTGCCACGCCGGAGTCCGGCGCGGTGGTGGTCGGCGCCAGCATGGGCGGGATCACCGGTCTGCTCGCCACCGCCGACCCGGCCGGAGCCGCGATTCGCGCCCTGGTCCTGGTGGACATCGTGCCGCGCGCGCAGTCACAGGGGGTGGAGCGGGTGATGGACTTCCTCGGCAGGCACCGCGACGGCTTCGACACCCTCGAGCAGGTCGCCGACGCGGTGGCGGCGTACATGCCGCACCGCCCGCGCCCCGAGAAGGCCGACGGTCTGCTGCGCAATCTGCGCCAGCGTGACGGCCGCTGGTACTGGCACTGGGACCCGGACCTGATCAGCGATGTCGACGCGAATCCGGAGGACCGCGTCGCCGAGATGGAGGCCGCCGCCGAGGCGCTGACCATCCCGGTCCTGCTGGTGCGCGGCGGCAAGTCCGATGTGGTCAGCGACGAGGGCGCCGCCGCCTTCCTGGCCCTGGCCCCGCATGCCCGCCTCGCCGAGATCGGCACCGCCGCCCACACCGCCGCGGGCGACGACAACGACGCCTTCACCGACGCCGTCGCCAGCTTCGTCGCCACTGCCTGACCCGGCCGGATGACCGCAGCGGGCGACCGTCGCCGCCGACCCTGAGCCGTCGCGGCACACGCACTGTCGCGGCGCTATCGCCGCCCCTCGATCCATCGAGCCGCGATCGGTGCCAGCGCACCCCCGGCATTGATCGCCAAGTGCGCCAGCGCGGGCGCGGTGGCGCTGCCCGAACGGCGACGCAGCCAGCCGAAAAACAGCCCGGCGAGGGTGGTCGCCGCGACCGTCACCGCCACCGGGTCGCCCGCCACCCGCGCCGGGCTGATGTGCCACACGCCGAAATCGAGGGCTCCGACCACCGGCGCGGCCGGGACGCGCGCGTCGTCGAGCAGTGGGTCGAGGGTGCCCCGGAAGACCGCTTCTTCGGCCAGGACCGTGCCGACGGGGATGTGCAGCGCGATCCACTCCAGGGTCGATGTCTCCGGCACCCGCTCGGCCACTTCGAGTGGCAGCCGCCGCAACGCCGGAATCGAGAGCGCCACACCGTAACCGGCGAACACCACGGCGGAAGCGCCCATACCCCAGCGAAATCCCGTGACCGACGCCCACTTCGGTCGGCCGCCGAACCCTGCCGTGAACGCCGCCGCGAACACCACATTCGCTACTGTCCGCCCCCGCAAGCGCAGGTTCAGCGCGGGCAGCAAACGATTACTCCACAGAGGTGGAATCATCAGTGCGAGAACAACTTTCAATGCAGCGGAGACACGATCGAGGGCACGCCCCGGCGCGCCGCGTGTCCGCTCCGGGAACCGGAGGTCCCGCACGGTCGCGCCCCTCACTTGACCTCCCGCTCGTAGACCTCCGCCGCTTCCAGCGCCGCCCTGATCCGGTCGACCTCCACCGCGCTCACCCCCGGCGGCGCCGCCACCGCCAGCCACCCGTCCAGCACCAAGGTCCCGTACCGATGCCCGTGCCCGTCCACAACACCCTGGGCATTGGTGAGATCGGCCGTGACCTGCCAGAACGTCACGAACGGCGCCCAGCGCATCTGCGTCGACACGTCGGTTCCGCGTGGTTCGCTCAGCCAGTCCGGCTGGGTGAAGATGAGGTCGGCCGACCACCACACGATGGGGTCGGAGGGGTGTTGGAGGTAGGCGATGCGGGGCGCGCGCCAGGTCTCGGGCGGGCCGAGGTCGGTGGCATCGTCGGCGAAGCGGACCACCAGGCCGTCGGCGTAGACGGGCTCCACCTGCGGTGATCCCGGATCGCGCCGGTCGACGAACTGTTTCCACAGCCGGTTGGAGTTCGGCGGCCCCACCCACAACGCCCCGTCGACCTTTTCACGCAGATCACCCAGCCCGTCGAACGCCTCCTCCGACCCCTGCGATCCCAGACTCTCCCCGTAGACGAACAGTTTCGGCCGCTGCCCCTCCGGTTGGGCCAGCCAGCGCTGATACACCGCGTCGAACAGTTCCCGGCTCGCCGCGGCGGCCTTCTCACGGTCGGACAGGAACGACAGCACACTCGGCAGATAGGAGTACTGGGTGGCCACGATGGCGGTGTCGCCGCCGTAGAGGTATTCGATCGCGCCCGCCGCCATCCCGTTGACCCAGCCGGTGCCCGTGGTGGTCACCACCACCATGGCCTCGCGCTCGAACGCCTTGGTCCGGTCGAGTTCCGCGACGGCCAGTTGCGCGGCGGTCTGGTCCTCGTGCGTGGATTCCAGGCCCACGTAGGCCCGAATCGGTTCGCGCGCGGGCTTTCCCGTCACTTCGGCGATATCGGCGGCGCTGGGACCGTTGGACACGAACCACCGGCCCTCGTACCCGAGGGTCTGCCAGGCGGCCAGCGAGGCCGGGCTGCCCGAGCGTTCGGGACTCATCGGCTGCACCGCGTACGGGGTCACCCGATCGTTGCGCACGCTGAACGCGGAGTTGGCGGCGGCGAAGAACGCCCGCGAGGCCACGCCGTTGAACAGGGTCGTCGCGAACACCACCAGCACCAGCGCCCCGGCGGCGGGCGCGAGCTCGCGGGGCACCTTCACCCAGCGGTTGAGCTGACGCGCCAGCACCAGCACCAGCGTGCGCACCGTGCGGTAGGCGGCCACCACCGCGACACCGACCGCCACGCTGAGCAGCCCGGTGCGCAGGTAGGCGGGCGTGGTGGTCCCGGCCATTCCCATCAGCGAGGTGATCTCGCGCTGCCAGCGCGCCGACTGGATCAGCATCAGCCCCGCGACCAGCACGCACACGACCAGCACCGTCGCCTTGATGCCGTAGCGCAGCCGGTCCGAGGGGCTGGGGATCGGGATGCGCGCCCGCACCCAGCGCCGGAAGATCCACTCCAGCACGCAGCCGAGCCCGTAGCCGATGGCGGCGTTGATTCCGCTGATCAGGCCCTGGAACAGCCAGTCACGCGGCACCAGCGAGGGGGTCACCGACAGGGCGAAGAACAGCGTGGCCAGTACCAGGCCCGGGTAGTTGAGGTCGATGACGTCCTCGGCACGGCGCAGCAACGCGGCGCCGCGCGCACGCAACGTCACGAGGGTCGAGCCTGCCGCAGACACTCCCACAGTATGGCTGGCCGGTCGGACACAGCGGGCCGTTGTGAGTGGCGGGTCGGTCACTGTCGGCGGCAACTACCCATCACACTCGAGTAGTTTCCCCCGTCCGCGCGAACCCCCTGCTCAGCACACTTGTTCCCATGAGCACACCGAATGCCAAGCCGAAGAACACCACGGCCTACATGGCGCAGGCCGCGATCGCGTTCGCCGTCAGCCTGTTCGGGACCGGCGCCGGGATCGCCTACCTGCCGCTGGACGGCTGGCAGCGCGCCTTCCTGGCCATGTCGGGCCTGTTCCTGGTGACCAGCTGCTTCACCCTCGCCAAGGTCGTGCGCGACCAGCAGGAGACCCAGTCGCTGATCGGACGGATCGACGAGGCCCGGCTGGAACAGCTGATCGCCGAACACAATCCGTTCAAGTCGGTGTCGTGAGGGAGTTCGGGCGGCCCCGATCGAGGGGTTCGGGGCCGTCCGATCTCACTTGAGCTGACGCTCGGTGACCATCGATTCGATCAGGTACGTCTTGATCCGCTCCGCCAATTCCGGTGTGTAGTCCGGAGGTTGGGCCACCGCGGCCCACGCGTCCGGCACGAGGTTGCCGTAGTTGTGGCCGTGCCCATCCGAAACCGTCTGCGCGCGTGGCAGATCCGCCGCGACCTGCCAGAACGTGACGATCGGATACCACGACATCGACGGCGACACATCGGGTCCGCGCTTCTCGCGCAGCCAATCGGGCTGGCCGAACAGCAGATCCGGTGACCACCACACCACCGGATCGGAGGCGTGCTGGAGATAGACGATGCGCGGATCGGTCCAGTTGGGCGAGGGTTTCCCGAGCTGATCGGCACTCGCGGCGAAACGCACCGACAGGCCGTCGGCAAAGGTCGGGGTGATCTCCTCGGTGCCGGGATCGCGGCGCCGCACGAACTCCGACCACAGACGGTTGGAGTTGGGCGGGCCCACCCAGAGCACGCCGTCGGTCCGGTTGCGGATATCGGCCAGGCCGGAGAAGGCGCCCTCCGAGCCCTGCGAACCCAGGCTCTCGCCGTAGACGAGCAGTTTCGGCCGGTTGTCCTCGGGCAGCGCCGACCAGCGCTCGTAGACCTTGTCGAAGAGCAGGCGGCCCATCGTCATCGACTTGTCGCGGTCGGACAGGAACGACAGCGCGCTGGGCAGATACGAGTACTGGGTGGCCACCAGCGCGGTGTCGCCGTTGAACATCAGCTCCACGGCCTCGGCACTGGTCGTGTCGACCCAGCCGGTCCCGGTGGTGCTGATGACGACCAGCACTTCGCGCTCGAAAGCCTTGGTCCGGTCGAGTTCGGCGACGGCGAGATCGGTCTGCGCCTCGAAGCCGTCGGCCGATTCCAGGCCCGTGTACACCCGGATCGGTTCGCGGGCGGGCTTTCCGGTGATCTGCTCGATGGCCAGCGGAGTCGGCGCGTTGGCCACGAACCAGCGGCCCTCCGAACCGAGGGTGTCCCAGGCCGCGAGCGAGGCGGGGCTGCCGGAACGTTCGGGCAGGGTCGGCTGGATCGCGTGCGCGGAGGTGTGGCTGTTGCGGGCGCCGAACGCCGAATTGGCCACGGTGAAAAAGGCTTTGGCCAGCACGCCGTTGAACAGCAGCACCGCGGCGACGCCGACGATGAGGATGCCGAGCGGGCGGGCGAAGGAGGCGGGGATGCGCACCCACTGGTTGAGCCCGCGGCTCACCGCGCGGACCAGGCGCACGACACCGCGCGAGATCCAGATCAAGAGTCCGACCACCACCGCGCCCAGCAGCGTGGTGCGCAGGTAACCGGCCAGCGATTCCGAGACCGGTTCCATGCCCATGAGATCGGTGATCTCGCGTTGCCAGCGCGCCGATTGCAGCGTGATCAGGATCGCGAACACCAGGCAGACGAGCACGATCGCGGTCTTCACCGCGAGCCCGGTCCAGCTCGGCCGTTTCGCCCAGGCCGCCCTGGCGTTGTCGGGCCAGGGGATTCGGGGTTGCACCCAGCGGCGCCAGGCCCAGGCCAGCGCGCAGCCGAGGCCGTAGCCGATGGTGGCGTTGATGCCGCTGACCAGGCCCTGGAAGAACCAGCCGCGCGGCAGCAGCGAGGGCGTCATCGACCAGCCGTAGAACATGGTGGCCACGACCAGGCCGGTGTAGTTCGGATGGAAGAACCGCTCCACCAGGTGGATCACGCGCAGCTTGCCGGACTCAGGTCGCGTCGGGGCGGGTGCGACGGCCGCCGGAGCGGGAGCCGAGCTCGCATCATCGATGGTCAAGCTCGGCTCCTCAGCTCTTCGACTTACGTGTGCGCTCCGAACAGCTTAGGCAGCGTGCCCTCGAACGCCTCGCGCAATTCGGCGAGTGTCACCGAGAACTGGCCCTGCACCTCGACCGAATCCGAGCCCTGGTCCACCACGCCGATGCGCACCCACGGCAGCTGCCGCGCGTCGCACATCTTGGTGAACCGGGTCTCCTCCGAGCGCGGCACCGCGACGAGCACGCGCCCGGCCGACTCGGAGAACAGCTGCACGAACGGGTCGGTGCCCTCGGGAAGCACGATGCGGCAACCGGTCTCGCCCGCCAGTGCGGCCTCGACGACGGTCTGCGCGAGACCACCCTCGGACAGGTCGTGCGCGGCGGAGATCATGCCGTCGCGCGAACCCGATGTGAGCACCTCCGAGAGCAGCTGCTCGCGGGCGAAGTCGACCTTGGGCGGCACGCCACCGAGGTGATCGTGCACGACCTGCGACCAGATCGAGCCGTCGAGCTCGTCGTGGGTCTCGCCGAGCAGGATCAGCGACTCACCCGGTTCGAGGCCGAGGCCGGTGGGGATGCGACGGTGGACGTCGTCGATCACACCGAGCACGCCGACCACCGGGGTGGGCAGGATGGCGTCCTTGCCGGTCTGGTTGTAGAAGCTGACGTTGCCGCCGGTCACCGGAATGCCCAGCGCCGCACAGCCGTCCGCCAGACCGCGCACGGCCTGCTGGAACTGCCACATCACGCCCGGGTCCTCCGGCGAACCGAAGTTCAGGCAGTTGGTGACGGCCTTCGGGGTGGCGCCGGTGGTGGCGACATTGCGGAAGGCCTCGGCCAGCGCCAGCTGCGCGCCGGTGTAGGGGTCGAGCTTGGTGTAGCGGCCCGAGGCGTCGGTGGCCAGGGCGATGCCGCGGCCGGACTCCTCGTCGATGCGCACGACACCGGCGTCGGCGTGCTCGGCCAGCACGGTGTTGCCACGCACGTAGCGGTCGTACTGCTCGGTGATCCACTTGCGGCTGCACAGCTGCGGGCTGGCGATCATCGTCAGCAGGGTTTCGCGCAGCTCGTCGGCCGTCTCGGGCCGGGTGAGGTCGGCGGTGGTGTCGGCGATCAGCGCGTCCTGGGTGTCGGGACGCTGGACCGGGCGCTCGTAGACCGGGCCCTCGTGGGCGACGGTGCGCGGCGGCACGTCCACCACGGTCTCACCGTGCCAGGAGATGACGAGGTGGTCGCCGTCGGTGACCTCACCGATGACGGTGGCCAGCACGTCGTGGCGCTTGCAGACAGCCATGAAGGCGTCCACGTTCTCGGGGGTGACCACCGCGCACATGCGTTCCTGCGATTCGCTCGACAGGATCTCGGCGGGGGTCATGTGCTTGGCGCGCAGCGGGACCTTGGTCAGGTCGATGTGCATGCCGCCGTCTCCGGCCGCGGCCAGTTCGGACGTGGCGCAGGACAGTCCGGCACCGCCGAGGTCCTGGATGCCGACGACCAGTCCGGCCTTGTACAGGTCCAGGCAGCACTCGATGAGCACCTTCTCGGTGAACGGGTCACCGACCTGCACGGCGGGCAGCTTCTTGCGGCCGGTGCCGCCGCCACCAGGCGCAGTGTGATTGTCCTCGCCGGAGAAGGTGTCCGAGGCGAGCACCGACACGCCACCGATGCCGTCGAGGCCGGTGCGCGCGCCGAACAGGATGATCTTGTTGCCCGCGCCGGAGGCGAAGGCCAGGTGCAGGTCTTCCACGCGCATCGCGCCCGCGCACAGCGCGTTCACGAGCGGGTTGCCCTGGTAGGAGGCGTCGAAGACGGTCTCGCCGCCGACATTCGGCAGGCCGAGGGAGTTGCCGTAGCCGCCCACACCGCGGACCACGCCGTCGACCACGCGCCGGGTGTCGGCCGCGTCGGCCGCGCCGAAGCGCAGCTGGTCCATCACCGCGATCGGGCGCGCGCCCATCGCCATGATGTCGCGCACGATGCCGCCGACGCCGGTGGCCGCGCCCTGGTACGGCTCGACGTAGGACGGGTGGTTGTGGCTCTCGACCTTGAACGTGACGGCCCAGCCGTCACCGATGTCGACCACACCGGCGTTCTCGCCGATCCCGGCCAGCATGGAGGCTTTCATCTCGTCGGTGGTCGTCTGGCCGAAGTAGCGCAGATGAACCTTGGACGACTTGTACGAGCAGTGCTCGCTCCACATCACCGAGTACATCGCCAGTTCGGCGTCGGTGGGCCGACGGCCCAGAATCTCCTTGATGCGGGCGTACTCGTCGTCTTTGAGACCGAGTTCCTTGTACGGCTGCGGAGCATCCGGGGTGGCTGCGGCGGTGGCGACGGTGTCGACCTGCAGTGTCACGGGAGACCAGGGTCCTTTCGGCCGGGGGGAACTTACCTGCAGAGTCTAATCGGCCCCGGCCGGGCTCCCGCGCCGCCCCGTACCTGCCGCTGCCGAAGGGCCCGACGGATTCGAGCTGATCACACCCGCGCTTCGACCAGGCGCTGACCCGTTAGTCTGACGCCGTGAACGAAAGTCCGGGGGTTGCCGAGCAGGTCGAGCCGCCTGTTCCCGCGCGCGGGGCGGAATCGAGCGCCACTTCTTCCGGTCAGGACCGTCCGCCCGAGCCGCTGGATCCGGACCGTCAGCGTCGCTGGCTGGCCGCGGCCGTGGGGCTTTTCGTCTTCTCCGCGGCCGTCGCGCTGCTGGCGCACTGGTGGCACGGCTTCATCGATCTGCAGGTCTACCGCAACGGCGCGCGCGTGTGGCTCGACGGCGGCGATCTCTACGGCCCGATGCCCCCGGTCTACGGCCTCGGCCTGCCCTTCACCTACCCGCCGCTGGCGGCCATGTTCTTCGTGCCGCTGGCGTTGATGCCGCTGGTGGTGGCCGAGATCGTGGTGCTGGTGACCTCGCTGGTGAGCCTGGGCATCGCGCTGTGGCTGGCGCTGGTGCGGGTGCGTCCCGAACTCGACCGGATCTCGGTGCTGACCGTGGTGATCGCCGGTCTCGGGCTGGCGCAGTTCCTCGAACCGGTGCGTCAGACCTTCAACTTCGGTCAGATCAACCTGGTGCTGATGGCCGTGGTCGCCGTCGACGCGCTGATCCGCAAGCCGTTCTGGCCGCGCGGCATGCTCATCGGCGTCGCCGTGTCGATCAAGCTCATCCCCGCCGGATACCTGCTCTACTTCCTGCTGCGCCGCGACTGGAAGGCCGCGGCCACCCTGGTGGTCTCGGCGGCGGGCGCGGTGGGCATCGGGTTCCTGCTGTTCCCCAACGACTCGGTGCAGTACTGGTTCCACACCGTCACCGACACCGGCCGCATCGGCACCCCGTACTTCGCGGGCAACCAGTCGATCAAGGGCACGCTGTTCCGGCTCGGCCTCGACGAGACGGTGACCACCGGGCTGTGGATCGCGCTGTCGGTGCTGACCGTCGGCCTGGCCGCGATCTGGATGGTGCGGCTCATCGAGGCGGGCTCGGAGGTGTCGGCGCTGCTGGTGAACGCGGCCGCGATCCTGCTGGTCTCGCCGGTGTCGTGGTCGCACCACTGGGTGTGGGCGGCGCCCGCGCTGGTCGTGGCGGTGGATCAGGCCACCCGCCGCCGTTCGCGCGGCTTCACCGCCGTGGTCGCCCTGTTCACGCTGATGTTCATCGTCGGCCCGCAGTGGGTGCTACCGCATTCCGAGGACAAGGAACTGGCCTGGAGCTGGTGGCAGCAGATCATCGGCAGCAGCTATGTGTGGGCCACCTTCGCGGTGATCGTCTACGCGGTGTGCACCTACCGACCGGCCAAGCCCGCCGTCGCCTGATCAGTCCAGTTCGACCGGGGTCAGGAAGGCTGCCAGCGCGGCGGCGTAGGCGGGCACGTCGGCGGCGGCCATGAGTTCGCGGCAGGAGTGCATGGCGAGCTGGGGGGCGCCGATGTCGACGGTGGAGATGCCCGTGCGCGCCGCCGTCATCGGGCCGATGGTCGACCCGCACGGCAGATCCGCCCGGTGCACATACCGCTGCAACGGCACCCCGGCCTGCGCGCAGGCCAGCGCGAACGCACCCGCGCCCGCCGCGTCGGTGGCATAGCGCAGGTTCTGGTTGACCTTGAGCACCGGCCCGCCGCCGACCTCGATACGGTGCGCGGGCTCGTGCCGCTCCGGGTAGTTGGGGTGGGTGGCGTGCGCCATGTCACCGGAGGCCACGATCGAACCGGCCAGGGCGGCGAGGTAATCCGCGCGGCCACCACCGCGGGAGAGCACGATCCGTTCCAGCACCGCGGGCAGCAGATCCGACTGGGCGCCCCGATCGGACTGGCTGCCGACCTCCTCGTGGTCGAACATCACCAGCACCGCAGTGGCGCCGCCCGGTTCGTCGACGGCGGCGAGGAACGCCTGCAATCCGGCGTAGCAGGTGCCCTGGTTGTCCAGCCGGGGCGCGCTGACCAGGTCGTGCTCGCGGCCGACCAGGGTGCTGGGCGCCAGATCGTGGGTCATCAGTTCCCAGCCGAGCACATCGGCACCGGCCACCCCGGCCCGCTCGGCGACGAAGTCGAGGAAGGCGGTGTTCGCCTCGCCGATCCCCCAGATGGCGTTGACGTGGCGCTGCGGGTCCAGGGTGACCCCGCGCCGGTCCTCGGACAGGTGGATGGCCAGCTGCGGCACCCGCAGGATGGGCTCGTCGATGCGCACCAGCAGATCGCGCATCCGGTCACCCTCGCGCACGCTCAGTCGTCCCGAGATGCCGAGTTCGCGATCGAGCCACGAGTTCAGCCAGGCCCCGCCGTAGGGCTCGAGCCCGACCAGCTGCCAGCCCGCCGACGCCAGGTCCGGATGCTGCTTGACCCGCAGATTCGGGCTGTCGGTGTGCGCGCCGACCACCCGGAACGGGTCGGTGGGCGCGGCGTCGAAATCGGCCCAGGCGATCAGCGAACCCCCGCGCACCACATAGTGTTTGCCGCCCGCCGATTCCCAGGGCTGGGCCTCCGGCAGCGGCGTGAAGCCGTTCGCGTCCAGCTCGGCGGCCACCGTCGCGCACACGTGGAACGGCGAGGGCGAGGCATCGATGAAGGCACACAGTCCGCTGGCAGTGGCCGCTGTCAGAGATACAGGCATGCGCCCGATACTAGGGGCTAACGCTCGGCGATGACCCCGAGCGCGGTGACCAGATCGCCGTAGCGGCGGGCACCGAGGCGGGCGCGCAGTTCCTCTTCGGCGGCCTGTTCCTCGGCCCGGATCTTGGCGACCAGTTTGGCGCCGAGGCTGCTCAGGCCGATGAGGATGCGCCTGCGGTCGTCGGTGGCGGCGACGCGGAAGATGAGCCCGCGTTCGGCGAGGTTGTCGGCGTGCCGGGTCGCCGAGGACGGCGCCAGGCGCGCCTGGGTGGCCAGTTCCGACATGGTGATGCCCTCGTCGGTGGACAGCTGCGACAGGATCGCCCAGTGGTCGGCCGAGAGATTGTCGGCGGTGAGCGCGGATTCCAGCCGCCGCACCCAGTTCCGCTCGGCGCGACGCAGCGCGGCATGCAATGTGGAATACCCACTTATGATGGACACCGAATGCTTTCCCACCTGCCGAAATATCCGTCGAACGACGCCGTTCGCACCAGTGGATAGAGTACCGAATGCCCACGTTCCACGAGAGCCGGGAGGAGACGATCGAGATACTCTCGATCGTTCCGACTCAGGGGCCGGGTGGCATCATCGCCCCCTCGTGTACCGCCGCGATCTCCCTCGCGGTCGACGAGATCAACAGCGGCGCGGGCATTCTCGGCCGGGAGATCCGGCTCACCACCATCGACGGCGGCCGCCCGCCCTACGAGGTCGCCACCGAGGTGGAGGCGTTCCTGGCCACCGGGATGGTCGGCGCGATCACCGGCTGGCACACCTCGGCCGTGCGCCGCGCGGTCGCCCAGGCCACGGCCGGGCGGGTGCCCTACCTCTACGCGACCGATCACGAGGGCCTGCCCGACGAACGCCCCGGCGTGCTGCTGGTGGGCGAGCATCCCGATCATCAGACCGTGCCCGCCGCCGCCTGGATGGCCAGGGAACTCGGGGTGCGGCGCTGGGCGGTGATCGGCAACGACTACATCTGGCCCCGCCAGACCGCGCACGCGCTGCGCCGCGCCCTGCCCTCCCCCGCCGACATCGTGCTCGAGCGCTACGTGCCCCTGGGCACCACCGATTTCCACGCCTTCCTCGACGAACCGGCGCTGCTGTTCGCCGACGCGGTCCTGGTCCTGATGGTCGGCGCCGACACGGCCCGCTTCAACCGGCAGTTCACCGCCACCGGCCTGCCCGCCGTGATGCCGCGCCTGAGCCCCGCCGTGGACGAGAACGTGCTGCTCAGCGCGGGCCCGAAGGCCAATGACAACCTCTACGTGGCCTCGGGCTTCTTCCTCGACGACCACTCCGCCCACGGCCGCGACCGCCGCGCCCGCTACCGCAGGCACCAGGGCTCCTTCGCCCCCGCCCTGACCACCTTCAGCAATTCCGCCTACGAAGCGGTGCACCTGCTCGGCGCCCTCGCCGACACGGTCGGCACCCTGGATGTGGACACCCTGCGGTCCCGGTTGGCCGACGGCATCACCCTCGACGGCCCGACCACCCGGCACGGCTTCACGGGCAATCAGGCTGTCGGCCCCGCATACCTCGCCAAGGCCGACGGTGTCGACTTCGACATCATCGACAGACTGCCATGACCACCACCCCGCCCCGACCTCGAGGAGGGGCAGGCCGCGAAGCGGCCGTCGCGGCCGTCCCGCCGGTCAGGCGCCGTTGCGTACGCGACGAAGGAGCAAGCAACGGCGCCTGACCGGCGGGACCCAAGGGGCCGCGACCTCGAGCGCGCCAGCGCTCCAAAAAACACAGCTCAAGCGTTGATCAGGGAATCCAGGACCGAGTAGAACATCCCCAGGCCGTCGTCACTCGGACCGGTGAGGGCCTCGGTGGCGTGCTCGGGGTGCGGCATCAGGCCGACGACCCGGCCGTTGGCCGAGGAGATGCCCGCGATCCCGCGCTGCGAACCGTTCGGGTTCTCGCCCGCGTAGCGGAACACCACGCGACCCTCGCCCTCGAGCTCGTCGAGCACGGCCTGCGAGGCCTGGTAGCGACCCTCGCCCGACTTCAGCGGGATGAGGATCTGCGCGCCCTGCTCGTAGCGCGAGGTCCAGGCGGTGTTGTTCGCCTCGACCTGCAGCCACTCGTCGCGGCAGATGAAGTGCAGGCCCTCGTTGCGGGTGAGCGCGCCCGGCAGCAGCCCGGCCTCGCACAGCACCTGGAAGCCGTTGCAGATGCCCAGCACCGGCAGGCCCTGACCGGCCGCGCGCACGACCTCGCCCATCACCGGCGCGAACCGGGCGATGGCGCCGCAGCGCAGGTAGTCGCCGTAGGAGAAGCCGCCGGGCACGATCACCGCGTCGACACCCTTGATGTCGGCGTCGGCGTGCCACAGGCTCACCGCCTCGCCACCGGCCAGGCGCACCGCGCGGGCCGCGTCGACATCGTCGAGCGTGCCAGGAAAGGTAATGACGCCGATACGCGCGCTCACGAGACCCGAACGACCTTCCAGTCCTCGATCACCGTGTTGGCCAGCAGCGCCTCGGCGATCTGCTCGAGCTCGGCGTCGGAGACACTCTCGTCCACCTCGAGCTCGAATCGCTTGCCCTGCCGCACATCCGAGATTCCGGCGAATCCCAGACGCGGGAGCGCGCCGACCACGGCCTGTCCCTGGGGGTCCAGGATCTCGGCCTTCGGCATGACCTCGACCACGACTCGTGCCACGCGTTGCTCCTCATGTGGTGTGGGGGTTTACTCCAGAAATCCTAGTTGACCCGGCCGTCGTGCCCGCGTTCCGGGGTCTGGGCGGCTTAGCATCGGCTGTATGCGCATCGCCCACTTCGGTCATTCCTGCATCCTCGTGGAACTGCACGGTGTGAAAGTGCTGTTCGATCCCGGCACCTTCGCGCACGGTTTCGAGGGCATCACCGGACTGGACGCGATCGCGGTGACCCACCAGCATCCCGACCACATCGACCCGCACCGCATCGAAGCCCTGATCGAGGCCAACCCCACCGCCCGCCTGCTCTCGGACCCGCAGACCGCCCAGCAGCGCGGCGAGGGCTGGGAGCCGGTCTCGGCGGGCCAGGTGCTCGAGTTCGGCGAGCTGCAGATCACCGGCGGTGGCGGACGTCACGCGGTGATCCACCCCGACATCCCCGTGATCGACAACACCGTCTTCCAGCTCGGCACCGCCGCCGACCCGGCCCAGCTCGTGCACCCCGGCGATTCGCTGTGGGTGCCGCCGGTGCCGGTCGGCGTGCTCGCCATCCCGGCCGTCGCCCCGTGGATGCGGATCTGGGACACCGTCGACTACCTGCGCGCGGTGAATCCCCGTACCGCCGTCCCCATCCATCACGGCATCATCGACCAGAGCGCCCACGGCATCTACTTCGGCCGACTCAGCGAGATGGCCCCGGCGGGCACCGAGTTCCGCGCCATCGCCCCGGAGGACCAGGCCCAGTTCTGAGCCTCAGCGATAGGTGCTCAGGAACAGGGCCTCGGCCAGGGCCATGTGCTCGATCTCGCTCGGGTCGACGCTCTCGTTGGGCGCGTGGATCAGGCACCTGGGCTCTTCCACACCGATCAGCATGATCTCGGCCTTCGGATAGGTGTCGGCGAAGACATTGCACAGCGGGATCGAGCCGCCCTGCCCCTCGGTGGTGACCGCGCGACCGTAGGCGGTGGCCATCGCCTGTTCCAGCGCGGCGCGGGCGGGGCCCTGTTCCGCGGCGACGAACGGCTCCCCGAGCGCCTCGAGTTCGATGTCGAGCTGGGCGTTCCACGGCAGATGCGCGCGCAGGTGCTTTTCCAGCAGGTCGTAGGCGTGGCGGGGTTCGGTGCCGGGCGGGATGCGCAGGTTCAGCCGGGCCCGCGTGCTCGGCTGGATGGCCGCCGAGGACCCGACGACGGCGGGCACGTCCATGCCCAGCACGGTCAGCGCGGGCCGAGCCCACACCATCTCCGAGACCGAGCCGCTGCCCAGCAGGTCCACACCGTCGAGAACGCCCGCGTCGGAACGGAAATCGGCCTCCGGGTACTGCGCGCCGGTCCACCGCTGATCGTTGGTGAGCCCGTCGATGGTGGTGTTGCCGTGTTCGTCGCGCAGCGAGGACAGCAGCCGGATCATCGCGGCCAGCGCGTCCGGCGCGGGACCGCCGAACATGCCCGAATGCATCGGCCCCGCCAGGGTTTTCACGGTGATGACGACATTGACATTGCCGCGCAGGGTCTGGGTGAACGTCGGCACCCCCACTGCGAAATTGCCGCAGTCGGCGACCAGGATGGCGTCGGCGGCGAGCAGCTCGGGATTGGCGACGACGAACTTCTCCAGCCCGCCGGTCCCCTGCTCCTCGGACCCCTCGGCCACCACCTTGACGCCGATCGGGAAGTCGGGGCCGATGGCGCGCAGGGCCGTCAGATGGGTGACGATATTGCCCTTGCAGTCGGCCGCGCCGCGGCCGTACCAGCGGCCGTCCTTCTCCGTCAGCGTCCAGACCGGGGTGTGCCAGGCGTCGTCACCGAGCGGCGGTTGCACGTCGTAGTGGCAGTACAGCAGCACCGTCGGGGTGCCCGCCGGGCCCGGCCGGTGCCCGATCACGGCCTTGCTGCCGTCGGGCGTCTCGTGCAGACCGATGTCGGTGAGGCCCGCCGCCTCGAACGCGTCGGCCACCCACTGGGCCGTCCGCTCGCAGCCCTCCGCCGGGAACTGGCGCGGATCGGCGACGGACTTGAACGAAACCAGCTGGGCGAGATCGTCTTTCGCCTGGGCCATCAGCCCGGATATCTTGCTGCGCAGCTCTGCGTCGGTGGTCATCGATCACGCCTCACTTGGTGGTGTCGTCCAGTTTCAGGGTGTCCAGATGAGAAAGGTAGTCCGGCAGGCGATCCGGGCAGTAGACGGCGATGGTGAGCGCGACGGCCTGAGCGGTGTCGTTGGGACCGATCACCGGACGCTGCCCCGGGCCCGCCGCGCCGTTGGTGATCGAGGCCTGGTATTTCGCCTTGATCAGCGGCGAACTCGGGTCCTGGCAGACCGAGCCGCCGTCCTCACCGAGCGCGTCCGCGATCACTCGCGTCTCCGGAGCGGGCAGACCCGCCGCCACCAGATTGTTGTGCAGCTGTTCGGCTTTGGCGGTGGCCTGGGTGCTCTCCCGGATGCCGCGGAAGGTGAGCAGGCCGATCAGCGCGAACACCACGAGCAGCGCACCGGCGGTGATATAGATCCAGCGGCGCTTGTGGTCGGGGGCGTCTCCGGTGGTCATGCCTTCTCCCCTTCCGGGACGGCGCGTTTCCAGCTCTCGCTGCGGTTTCGGTAGAACAGGTACGGGATGAGCAGGCCGACGATGCCCATGCCACCGCCGACGATCAGCACATAGATCCACGGACTGCCCGCGCCGAACTGCGAGGGCGGCACGAAGCCGATGGCGAAGGCCGCGATCGAGGACACCGCGCCGAGCCCACACAGCGCGAACAGCATCGGCGCCCGGTAGCCGCGTGGATGGTCGGGGTCGTCGCGGCGCAGTTTGGCGGCCGCGGCGAACATCAGCACGTACATGATCAGATACACCTGCGTGGTGATCACCGACAGAATCCAGTACGCGCTGGAGACATTGGGGATGAACGCGTAGAGCAGCGCGATGAATGTCGTGAACACACCCTGCGCTACCAGCATGTTCTGCTGCACGCCGTGCTTGTTCAGCTTGGTCAGGATCGGCGGCAGATAGCCCTCGCTGCGGCCGATCAGCAGCAGCCCCTTGGACGGTCCGGCCAGCCAGGTGAGCATGCCGCCCAGCGCCGCCGCCACCAGCGCGATGCCGACGATCGGGGTGAGGAAACCGATGCCGAAGTGGCTGAAGAAGCCGTCGAAGGCCTGCATCACGCCCGCGGTGAGACTCAGGCTCGCCGAGGGCACCACCCAGCTGATCGCCAGCGCGGGCAGGATGAAGATCACCAGCACCAGCCCCATCGCCAGGAACATCGCCTTGGGGAATTCCTTGGCGGGGTTGCGCAGCGAGGAGACGTGCACCGCGTTCATCTCCATGCCCGCGTAGGACAGGAAGTTGTTCACGATCAGCACCAGACTCGCCAGGCCGGTCCACGCGGGCAGCAGATGACTCGAATCCATCGGCGCCGCGGACGGATTGCCCTGCGCGAGGAACACCAGACCGAGCACCACCAGGACCGTGCCCGGAATGAGCGTGCCGATCACCAGGCCCATACTCGACAATCCGGCCACCGTCTTGGTGCCCTGCGAGGACACATACACCCCGGCCCAATAGACGGTGATGATCACGATCGCCACATACAACCCGTTGGACGCCAGCGAGGGATGGATGATGTAGGCGAAAGTGCTTGCCACATAGGCGAGCAGGCTCGGATAGTAGAAGATCGTCATGGCGAACTGGCACCAGACCGCGAGAAAGCCGAGCGGCTTGTTCAGCCCGTCCCCGACCCATTTGTAGACCCCACCCTCCCAGCCCGAGGCCAATTCCGCGGCGACCAGCGAGGTCGGCATGAGGAACAGGATCGCGGGAATCACGTAGAGGAATACACAGGCGAGGCCGTAGACCGCCATGGTGGGCGCCGAGCGGAGGCTGGCCACCGAACTCGTGGTCATCAGCGCCAGGGTGACCCAGGACAGATATTTCGTCGTCGTCGCGGCTTTCGTCGCGGTGCCCGTCATCAGCGCTGCCTCCTGCTGTGTACCGCACAACCCAAGGGAAACTCGCCCATGCATAGTAACCGCCGAGCATCCCGCCGGTAAGCTCGAAACGAGCACTGATGCTGTGAAATCGTTACCCGATCACCTCAGAGCAAACACCCGGCAGTGCACCCTCTCCCTGGAGGCAGACAGTGGCCGAGACTCCGGACCGCCATGACCTTTTCAGTCTTCCCGGCTTCACCCGTCCCGCCCCGCAGGGCGATTTCCCCACCCTGGAACTCACCCCCGACGTCGCCTACGAGATCGTGCACGACGAATTGATCCTCGACGGCGTCGCGCGCATGAACCTGGCGACCTTCTGCACCACCTGGATCGACGATCAGGCACATCGACTGATGGCCGAATCGGTGGACAAGAACATCGTCGACAAGGACGAATACCCGCAGACCGCCGAATTGGAGAAGCGCTGCGTGCGCATGCTCGCCGACCTGTGGCACGCCCCCGATCCGACCACCACGCTGGGCACCTCCACCACGGGTTCGAGTGAGGCCGCTATTCTGGGCGGGCTCGCCGCGAAATTCCGCTGGCGGGCCGAAGGCGGAACCGGAATGCCCAATCTGGTCAGCGGGCCGGTCCAGGTCTGTTGGGAAAAGTTCGCGCGCTATTTCGATGTGGAATTACGCCAGGTTCCGTTGCGCGCCGACAATTACACCCTGCATCCCGACGACCTGTCGAAATACTGCGACGACAACACCATCGCGGTGGTCCCCACCTTCGGCCAGACCTTCACCGGCCTGTTCGAGGACGTCGCCGCCATCAGCGCGGCCCTGGATCAGCTGCACGCCGGTGGCGGCCCCGACATCCCGATCCACGTCGACGCGGCCAGCGGCGGTTTCCTCGGCCCGTTCACCGCACCGGACCTGGTGTGGGACTTCCGGATACCGCGCGTGAAGTCCATCAACGCCTCCGGCCACAAGACCGGGCTCGCGCCGCTCGGGGTGGGCTGGGCGATCTGGCGGGAAGCCGAGGATCTGCCGCGTGAACTGGTCTTCGATGTCGACTATCTGGGTGGCAACATGCCCACCTTCAATCTGAATTTCTCGCGGCCCGGCGGGCAGGTCATCACGCAGTACTACGACTTCATCCGACTCGGCCGCACCGGATACACCCGCGTGCAGTCGGCGATCTACCTCGTCGCCCAGCATTTCGCGCGCCGCCTGGCCGAACTCGGCCCGTTCGAGTTGATCCACGCGGCCGACGCCGACCGGGGCATCACGGCAGTGGCCTGGAAACTCACCGACGGCGCGGACTACAACCTCTACGACCTGTCCGACCGGTTGCGCGCCCGTGGCTGGCTCATCGCCGCCTACCCGCTGCCCGCCGACCGGCAGGACGAGACCATCATGCGGGCGGTCTTCCGGCACGGCTTCACCGTCGACATGGCCGAATTGCTGCTGGCCGACATCGGCCGCGGCCTGCGTCAGCTGGCCGACAACCCGTGGCGCACCCCGCTCACCAAGGCACAGGCGGGCGGCTTCACCCACGACGCCGCCCCCGAAGTGCCGTGAAGGCCACCGCCGCGCTCGATCGCCCGCGCGCGCGGCGGTGGCGGTCTCAGGCGGCCCGCACCGCCGGGAACGGGTCCCAGCGGTAGACCTCGCTGCGCGCACCGTGATACAGCGCCAGGTCGACCGCGTCGAGCATCGCCTGGCGCGGACCCGGCCGCTGCAACTGCGCGGCCGAGATCGCCAGCCGCAGCACTCCGCCGCGCCGGGCGGTGCGCGCCGCGCCCATCACCAGCGCCCGGCACCACCACGGCTCGGCCCGGAAACCCTCACCGATCCCGTAGACCCGCGCGCGCTGGGTGGTGTCGCGTTCCAGATCGAGAATGCCGAACAGCCCCAGCGCGAGCCGGAAACCCACGTCCGGCAGCGCGTCCAGCGCACCGGAGGACGCGTCCCAGCGCGGCGCCGCGAACAGCCGGGTGCGCAACCGCACCTGTTCCATCACCCGATCCGCCGCCGTGAGCCGCAGCCCGGCCTCGTGCCGGGGCAGACTCGCGAACTCCGCGCGCCGCGACTTGGTGGCCGCCTGGTCGTAGCCGTGCAGCACGATCGCGTCGCCGTCGTGGCGCCTGCCCCGCAGCCAGGACTGCGTCGCCGGATCGTCGACCAGCCGGTACTTGCCCTTCAACCGGGGCGCCACCAGCAGCGACAACCGCACCGCCCGCCGATCCATCTCCGCCGCGAACTCGATCGCGGTATCCCGGGTGGTATCCCGGATCCCCGACACCGAAACGATCAGCTCAGCGTTCATGACCTGACGATGTCAGCCCGAGATGACACCCACGTGCTGCCCCGATGACGCGCCGACGAACGTCTCACCATCTCTGCCAGTGCAGCACCTCCTCGCGGGGCACCCGGACCGCGGGCTTGAAATCCGTGCCGCGCGTGAAGGCCAGCGGCAGGAAGGCCGCCAGCATCACCTTCTCGTACGGGACGCCGAGGATCGCGGCGAGTTCACGTTCCAGCGGCGCTTGCGCGGTGGTCCACACCGTGCCGAGCCCGCGCGCCCGCGCGGCCAGCATGAAGCTCCACACCGCGGGCAGGATCGAGCCCCACGTCCCCGCCTGGACCTCCACCGAGGCGCGGTCGGTGCGCCCCTCGACCGCCGGGATCACGAACGCGGGTACCCGGTGGATATTGTCGGCCAGGTAGCGCAAACCGTCGAAGACCCGGTCGGTGGAGCCGGGATCGACGCGCATCCGCTCGTGGTCCCTGGCCGTCAGCGGTGCGGCTTCGCCCAGCGTCAGTGCCCGCCGGAAGAGGTCGGCGAGCTCGCGTCGGCGCCGATCGTCGGTGACCACCAGGAAATGCCAGCGCTGCCGATTGCGCCCGGTCGGCGCCTGGGTGGCCAGGTCGACGCACTGCTCGATCAGTTCGCGAGGCACCGGACGGTCGAAGTCGAGCCGCTTGCGCACCGCCCTGGTGGTGGACAACAGCTGGTCAGGGGTCAGATCGAGGGTCATGCGCTCTCCTGGTGGACGAACTTGATCGTCTGTGGCCAAACTATCTGCGCTCAGATGATCTGACCGTAGAGCCCAGATCGTCTACCGTCAAACAATCTGCGCACAGATGATTTAATGGACGCACCCGATCGAGGAGCGCCATGTCGACCTACTTCCCCCGCCTCGCCGCCGAACGCCCCGACATCGCCCTGTGCCGGGCCTCGACCGCCGTGGCTCGCGCGGGCGAAGCGCACGCGAACGCGCAGGGGCTCGGCGTCGGCCAGCACCTGGTGCTCAAGATGCTCGCCGAGGTCGGTGCCTGCTCACAGCAGCAGCTCGCGGTCGAACTGCGCATCGACCGCAGTGTGATGGTGAACGTCTGCGACGACCTCGAACAGTCGGGATACGTTCGGCGCGAACGCAATCCACAGGACCGCCGCTCCTACGCCGTCACCCTGACCGACGCGGGCCGTGCGCGGCTCGCCGAAGCGGAACAGTCCACGCCCGACTTCCTGGACGAGGCTTTCGCCGCACTCACCCCCACCGAACGCCGCACGCTCACCGCGCTGCTCGGCAAACTACTCTCCCCGGAAACCCCTGCCTGACAACGAGAAAGGGCCCGACATCACCGCCCCCGACCCGCTCGTGCGGTGGCGGCGACGAGCAGCGGCCCGGCCCGTTTGGTGCGCCGCCGGATCAGCGCGGTCTCGACCCGCGTAATGGCGGGCAGCGCGGCCAGATCGACGGTGAGGAAGTCGTGCAGCCTTGTCGCGCTGGGCAGTTCGAGGATCACGAACACCGACCAGGACCCCGTGACGGTCGCCGCGAAAGCGACGCCGGGATGGGCTCGCAGGGTGTCGAGCACCTCACGCAGGCCCGCCGGGGCCACCGCCAGCCACACCAGAGCCTCCTCGGCATGACCGAACAGCGCGGGATCGATCTCGACCTCGAACGCCAGGACGCCCGCGGCCCGCCACCCCGCGAGCCTGCGCCGGACTGTCGGCTCCGACCACCCGGTCCTGGCGGCCAGTCGATGCAGGTCGGCCCGCCCGTCGAGGGCCAGTTCGTCGGCGAGAACCACATCGCGGTCTGTCCATTCAGCCTGTGCCACTTCCGGTTCCACTTCGCTGTCGGGCGGAGCGAGCGCGACCTGCTCGGCGCGGGTCAGCGCGTTCGTCCGCCCCGACCAACCCTCCGTACCCGCGACATAGCGAAGGACAGTGTGGGCCGAGAAGGCGCGGATATCGGGCAGCCTGGACAGCGCGCCGGTCAGATCGGTGCCGACCGGAGTGGCGAAGATGCCGGTGAGCTCTTGCCCGCCCGCCATCAGCGCGACCCACGAGGTATCGGGACGGCGCGAGAGCGCGGCGGCCAACTGCTCGTCGGCACCCGGGGCGCAGCGGATCAGCACCACCGTGTCGACCAGCCCGGCCCTGGCACTGTCCACCCGCCCGACGACGCGCAGTACCAGACGCGAACGCAACCGCTGATAGCGCCGCGCGATCGTGCGCTCGGAGACACCGAGCACGTCGGCGATGCGACGGAAGGGCGCGCGACCGTCGATCTGCAGGGCATGGATCAACCGGCGATCCAGGTCGTCGAGGTTGACGGATTCCATGATGTTCGGCCCATCGGATGTCGGATTCGGAAAACCTCATCCGATCTTAGTGTCCGATCCCGCACCGGAGCGCCGATGCTGAGGTCAGTCCCCGATCCGAAGGAGCCAGGAAATGCTGACCGTTCTCCCCATTCGCTACGTCGCCGATGTCGAGGCGACCCGCGCGTTCTACGCGGGTCTCGGCCTGACCTTCCGGCCGGACCTCAGCGTGCCGGTGTGGGCGCAGCTCGAGGCGGGCGCGGGCGCGCTCGGCATCCACGACGCGGCGGTGTCGAAGGGCAAGCCGCCCGGCACCACCGAACTGAACCTGGCCACCGACGAACCGCTCGAGGACGTGGCCGCCCGGCTCACCGGCGACGGGTACGCCGTCACCCTGCACGACGAGGACTTCGGGCGCAGCCTGCGCGTCACCGATCCGGACGGCGTCGTGGTGCAGATCCAGCAGCTGGTCATCGAGACCATGATCGAGTCGGCCGAGGCCGTGCGCTCCTGAACGGGCCGATCAGGCGTCGGCCAGGCCGACCCGGTCCAGCACCCAGGCGTACTCGAAGCCGACTTCCTTCCACTTCTCGTAGCGCCCGCTCACCCCGCCGTGGCCCGCGGTCATCTCCGTCTTGAGCAGCAGTTCGCTGTCACCGGTCTTGGTGGCGCGCAGCTTGGCGACCCACTTGGCCGGTTCCACATAGAGCACGCGGGTGTCGTTGAGGCTGGTGATGGCGAGGATGGCCGGGTAGTCCTTGGCCTCGACGTTCTCGTAGGGCGAGTACGACTTCATGTACTCGTAGACGTCCTTGTCCGCCAACGGGTTTCCCCACTCGTCCCATTCGATCACCGTCAGTGGCAGCGACGGGTCCAGGATCGAGGTGAGCGGGTCGACGAAGGGCACATTGGCCAGGATGCCGGTGAACAGCTCCGGCGCCAGGTTGGCCACCGCGCCCATCAGCAGGCCGCCCGCGCTGCCGCCGTCGGCGATGAGCCGGTCGGCGGCGGTGGCGCCGGTGTCGATGAGATGCTGTGCGCAGGAGACGAAGTCGGTGAAGGTGTTCTTCTTCTGCAGCGTCTTGCCGTGCTCGTACCAGAGCCTGCCCATCTCACCGCCACCGCGCACATGCGCCACCGCGAACACCATGCCGCGATCGAGCAGCGACAGCCGCGACACCGAGAACGACGGGTCGATGCTGGCCTCGTAGGACCCGTAGCCGTAGAGCAGCATCGGCTTCGGCCCCTCGGGCAGCCCGCGGCGCTTGATGATCGAGATCGGGATGCGGGTGCCGTCGTGCGCCACCGCCCAATCACGGTGCTGTTCATAGTCGTTCGCGTCGTAGCCGCCGAGCACCGGCTGTTCCTTGCGCAGCAGCAGCTCGCCGGTGGCGGGCACGTAGTCGAACACCTGCATCGGGGTGATGAACGAGGTGACGCCCACGCGCAGCGTCGGCTGCTCCCACTCCGGGCTCGAACCCGCACCGGCGGCGAACAATTCGAGGCCGAAGTCGAGTTCGGTGAGTTCGCCGTAGCCGTCGGCGGTGAGCGGCCAGACCGAGATGCGCGGCAGCGCGTCGCGCCGGTAGCCGAGCACCAGGTGGTCGGCGAAGGCGTCGATGTCCTCGAGTCGGACGTCCTCGCGGTGCCCGATCAGGATGGTCATGTCCGAGGGGTCGGTGGCGGGTGCCTCGGCGAGGACGAAGTTCTCCGCCTTCACACCGTCGACCACGTCGTTGTGCAGGATCAGGAAGCGGTCCTGGCCGCCGATCACCGCGTGCTCGGCCGAGTACTCCACACCCTCGCGGCGCTCGAGCAGCACCCGGAACTCGCCCTCGGGGTTGTCGGACTCGAGCACCCAGCCCTCGGTGGTGATCTTGGAACCGAGCCAGATCATCAGGTACTTCTCGGAGCGGGTGGCGCCCACGCTGACCCAGTAGCGCTCGTCGGGCTCGTGGAAGACCGTCACATCGGCGTCGGAGCCGGTGCCGATGCGGTGGCGCCACACGGTGTCGGGCCGCCACGACTCGTCGACGGTCTGATAGAAGATGTGCGTGCCGTCCAGCGACCAGGTGGCCCCCGGCGCCGCGCCCGCGATCTCGTCGGGCAGCAGTTCGCCGGTGGTCAGGTCCTTGATCCGCAGGGTGTAGCGCTCGTCACCGGTGCTGTCGACGGAGTACGCCAGCAGTTTGCCGTCGTGGCTGAGCGAGAACGCGCCGAGCGCGAAGAAGTCCAGACCCTCGGCGAGCACATTGCTGTCGAGCAGCATTTCCTCGCCCTCGATCACGGTGTCGACCTCGAGCTGCGGCGGGGTCCACGCGTCGATGCCCTCGGCGTCGGCGTCGATCGGACAGCGGCAATGCACGCCGTACTGCTTGCCCTCGAAGCTGCGCGAGTAGTACCAGTACTCGCCCAGTCGGGTCGGCACCGACAGGTCGGTCTCCTGGGTGCGCGCCTTGATCTCGTCGAAGATCTTGTCCCGCAGCGGCTGCAACTGCCCGGTCCGCGCCTCGGTGTAGGCGTTCTCGGCCTCCAGGTACGTGATGACCTCGGGGGATTCCTTGTCCCGCAGCCACTCGTACTCGTCGACGAAGGTATCGCCGTGATGCACCCGTTCGGTGGGTACTTTCTTCGCGATCGGCGCCGACACCGACTCAACATTCTCGCCAGCCATGCGCTCCACCGTAGCCGCCGCACTCCCGCGCGGCCCGCCAACTCACCCGGTCACCGCCCGTCCCGGTTCAGCCGGGCACCGGCTCGAAGCGCAGAGGTGGCATCGGCACCGGACGCGAACCCTCCCGCAGCGAGCGCGCCCCCGCGACGCCGACCAGCGACGCCGCGACCGCCGGACCCACCGGCACCAGCGGTGCCGCACCGCGCTCGATACTCGCGCGGAACCCCTCGAGGATCCGCACGGTGCCGACAGCCTCCGGGTCGATCGGGGTTCCGTCCGGCAGCGTCGAACGCGGCGGTTCGCGCTCCTCGTCCCTGGCGTCGCCGGTCCAGTCCTCCCGACGGACCCGCACCGACCAGGCGCGCGCACCCGGCGCCCGCACCGATTCGGCCAACCCCTCGCTGCCACGCACCGACACCCAACTCCAATGACTGTCCGGCTCACCCTGGAGGAAGCCGTGCCGGGAGATCGCCAGCCCGCCGCCGCTGAGCCGGACCAGCATGACCACGGCGGACCTGGCATCGGCGGTGTCTACCGGGAAGGCGGTCACCTCGACCGGCAGTTCGCCGGTCAGGGCGAGGATCGGAGACAGGGTGTGGGTGCAGTACGCGGTGGACGCGATGCGGCCGCGCCAGTGGCCGGGGTCGCCGATCAGGGCGGTGACGTCGTCGGGGGACATGCCGTGCAGGTAGTCGGCCTCGATCGAGGTCACCCGGCCGACCTCACCCGCCGCCACCGCCTGCCGGATCAGCTCGACATGCGGGTGGAAGACGTAGTTCTCGGCGAACGAATAGCTCGCCGGGGAACGTCGCTCGGCCGCCAGCAGCGCCGCCGCCTGCCACTCGTCGGCGCAGGCCGCGGCTTCGGAGAGCACGTGGACACCGCGATCGAGGAAGGTGATGGCCAGGGGCGCGTGTTCGTCGAAGTCGTTGGCGAGGACGACGCCGTCGAGGTCGAGCCCCAGCAGGGCCTCCCACTCGTCGACCAGGGCGACACCCGGCAGGTGCTCGGCCGCCTCGGCGCGCCGGATGGGGTCACGGTCGCAGGCGGCCACCACGTCCATCCCGAGACGGCGACACCAGGTGCCCAGGAAGGCGCCCATCCCCAGCCCGACCACGCCGAGGCGCACGGGGCCTTCTTCTCTGTTCAGCACGGGCGGCAGCATAGGAAACCACCAGTTTCGATATCAAGGGAATTTCCGCCCCGAACAGACGACGGCCCGGCTCCGCGGGGGAACCGGGCCGTTCGAGCGGTCTCAGGCGCCCAGCGCCCCGCCGATGACCGGCCAGGAGGCGTGCAGCGCGTCCTGCCAGTAGGACCAGGAGTGGGTGCCGACCGGGTGGTAGTCGATCTTGGCGCCGATCCCCGCGGCCCGCAGCCGCTGATCGAAGGCGACCATGCAGGTGTTCACGCCCAGTTCGATCGGACCACCGAGGAAGATGTTCTCCGCCAGCTGCGGCTTGATCTCGGCCTCGTGCGGGCCGGGGATGCCGGTGCCGGTCGACAGGTACAGCGCCTTGCCGCGCAGCCCCTCGACCATCAGCGCCGGATCGTGGGCGGCCCAGTCCGGGCTGCCGGGCGCGCCCCACATGTTCACCGGATTGCCGCCGCGATTGGCGATCGAGAACATGATCGCCGCCGCCGCCATCGCACTGTCGGGACACGCGCTGTATCCGGCGACCGCGCGGTAGAGACCGGGGTGCCGGGCGGCCAGGATGTAGGCGGCGTTGCCGCCCATCGACAGGCCGCCGATGCCGTTGACGCCGTTGCCGTTGAACTGGCCGTCGATCAGGCCGGGCAGTTCCTGGGTGAGGAAGGTTTCCCACTTGTACCGGCCGAAACGCGGGTCGTCGGCGATCCAGTCGGTGTAGTAACTGGCCTGACCGCCCATCGGCAGCACCACATTGACGTTCTTGCCACGGAAGAACGCCTCGGCGTCGGTGGCATTGGTCCAGGTGCTCTGACCGATACCCGGGTCGAGCCCGTCGAGCAGGTAGTACGTGCCGCGCGAACCGCCACCGGCCGGATGCAGAACCTGGAGATCGACATTGCGCCCCATCGCGGGCGAGGTCACCGTGATGGCCGTGCGGGTGGGGCTGAGCTCGTTCACCCCGACGATCTGCGCCGCACCGGCGGGTGCGGGGTGCACCACCGCCGGTCCGATCAACGCGATGGCGAAAGCCAGCACTGAAGCAGCAACACCTGTACGACGCACGTCCCACCCTCCATTACCGCATGCCAATGACAGTCCAAGGTAACCCATGAGTGGGGGAAGTCACAGCATTCGGCGTTTCGGGCGTTTCTTCAGCAAACTTCGCGGTTTGTAATGACCGGTTCGCCCGAAATCGCAGGTCAGCGGGCGAGTGCGCCGCGAATCGAGCCAGCGAGATAGTCGAGATCGGCGCGGGCGGGCGAACTCGGGCGCGCGCGCAACCCGAAGCCGTCACCGGGGCGGCGTGGGATCACGTGCAGGTGCACGTGGAAGATCTCCTGCCCGGCCGTGACGCCGTCGGCGAGAAAGAAATTCACGCCGTCGGCGGCGACTTCGCTGTCACGCAGGGCAGCCGCGATCCGCTGGCCGACCTGGAACAGCTTGCCGCCCAGGGCCGGATCGAGATCGGCCAGACTCGGCGCGACCGCCTTGGGCACCACGAGCACATGGCCGGGTGTCACAGGGCGAATGTCCATGAACGCCAACACCTCATCGTCCTCGTAGACGTTCGAGGACGGCGCGCGACCGGCGATGATGTCAGCGAAAATCGTGTACGGATTCACGCCGGTACGGTACCGAAACCCGCGCACGAACCCCCGCCACCGACGCCTCAGCGGCGACAGCGGCGGGCTCGTCCGCACGACGGCTCAGAGAATCGGCGACGGCGTGTAGCGCGCGGCCTCGGGGTTGGCCTCGACCAGCTTCTGCACCTGCGCGACCACCTCGGACACCTGGTCCGCGGCCGCGCCGATGAACGCCGACTTGTCGGCCAGCGCGGCGTCGAGTCCGGCGCGATCCAGCGGCATCCGGTCGTCGGCGGCCAGGCGATCCAGCAGGTCAGGCTCGCGGCCCTGCTCGCGCATGGCCAGCGCCACCGCCACGGCGTGCTCCTTGATGACCTCGTGCGCGGTCTCGCGCCCGACGCCCGCGCGCACCGCCGCCATGAGGATGCGGGTGGTGGCCAGGAACGGCAGGTAGCGGTCGAGCTCGCGCGCGACCACCGCCGGGTAGGCACCGAATTCGGCGAGCACGGTCAGGAAGGTCTCCATCATGCCGTCGATGGCGAAGAAGGCGTCCGGCAGTGCGACGCGGCGCACCACCGAGCAGAACACGTCACCCTCGTTCCACTGCGCGCCCGAGAGCTCGGCCGCCATCGAGGCGTAGCCGCGCAGCACCACCTGCAGGCCGTTGACGCGCTCGCAGGAGCGGGTGTTCATCTTGTGCGGCATGGCCGAGGAGCCCACCTGACCCGGCTGGAAACCCTCGGTGACCAGCTCGTGCCCGGCCATCAGCCGAATCGTGTGCGCGAACGACGACGGGCCCGCGCCCAGCTGCACCAGCGCCGAGAGCACATCGAAGTCCAGCGAGCGCGGATACACCTGGCCGACGCTGGTGAACACCGACGCGAACCCGAGATGGGTCGCCACCTGGCGCTCGAGCGCGGCGAGTTTGCCCGCGTCACCGTCGAGCAGGTCGAGCATGTCCTGGGCGGTGCCCATCGGGCCCTTGATCCCGCGCAGCGGGTAGCGCTCGATCAGCTCGCGCAGCCGGGTCAGCGCGACGAGCACCTCGTCGGCGGCGGAGGCGAAGCGCTTGCCCAGCGTGGTGGCCTGCGCGGCGACATTGTGCGAGCGCCCGGCCATCACCAGCGTCTGGTACTCGGCGGCCCGCTCGCCCAGCCGCGCCGCGATGGCGACGCCGTGCTTGTAGACGTGCTCGAGCGACAGGCGCACCTGCAGCTGCTCGACGTTCTCGGTGAGGTCGCGGCTGGTCATGCCCTTGTGCACGTGCTCGTGCCCGGCCAGCGCGTTGAACTCCTCGATGCGCGCCTTCACGTCGTGGCGGGTCACCCGCTCGCGCTCGGCGATAGACGCGAGATCCACGTGGTCGATGACCCGCTCGTAGTCCTCGATCACCCCCGCCGGAACCTCGATCCCCAGCTCACTCTGGGCCCGCAACACCTCCAGCCACAGCCTGCGCTCGAGCACGATCTTGTTCTCGGGCGACCAGAGCGCGACGAGCTCCGGGCTGGCGTATCGGGTGGCGAGGACATTCGGGACGAGGGTCACGAACGCTCAGTCTAGTTGCCGCACCCGCTCGGGCTGCTGGGGCATCAGGTTCGGGACCACGGGCGGGGCGACGATGTCGATCATCTCCAGCAGACCGGCCCTGGCGGGGCGGCGGGGCTCGGATTGTCCTTCGATCAGCGCGCCGACGACCGCGCTGTCGACCACGGCGACGAGTCTGCGCAACTGCTCGGGGCGCACCACTCGGTCGGAGCGGCGCAGCACGTCGGCGAGCAGTTCTTCGAGCTGGGTGCGTAGTCGGAGCTGGACCTCGCGTAATTCGGGGTGCCGGGCGGAGGCGACGGAGCGTTCGTAGCGGGCGATCAGCTGACCGCGCGCGTCGAGATCGCTGTCGTCGGGCCCGACGAGGAGGTCGAGCACCAGGTCGACGGTCGCCTCGGCGCCGCGCCTGCGGTGACTCACCTCGCCGACGCGACGGCGCATCGCGTCCAGCTCGATCGCGCCGCTGAACTCGACGGCGCGGGCGATCAGATCTTCCAGGGACTCGAAGTAGTAGGTGGTCGAGGCGAGCGGAAGATCGGCCCGCGACGCCACCGACCGATGTCGCACCGCATCGAAGCCACCTTCGAGCAGGAGTTCAGCCGCCGCCGCCACCAGTGCCTGGCGACGTCGTTCGCCTTTGGGGGTCGTTGCGGTGGTCACCGTGCCATCGTGCCAGTCATCATCAGTTCAACCGTGCGCAATCGTCATCGGGGAAACGCTGGGAAATCGGGATAACTGATTTTTACCGCATCCTGGCACCGAAGTGTTCGTACTAGGGAAAGTTGTTGTCGCACATCACTGTTGACAGACGAACTGGTCAGTACTTCAGGAAGCGTCCCAACCGGTCCAGCGCTGCGGCGATGTCGTCGGTGGCACCGGCGAAGGAGAACCGGACTGTTCGGTCGCCGTGCACGGTGTCGAAATCGAGTCCGGGCGCCAGTGCGACGCCGGTCTCGGCCAGCACCTCGGCGCACCAGGCGCGCGAGTCGTCGGTCAGGTGGGTGATGTCGGCGTAGGCGTAGAAGGCGCCGTCGGCGGGGGCCAGGTCGGTGATGCCGAGCGCGGGCAAACCTTCGAGCAGCAGCGCGCGGTTGGTGGCGTAGCGGCGCACGTGTCCGTCGAGTTCGTCCTTGGCCTCCGGGCCGAAGGCGTGCACCGCCGCGTACTGGGAGATGGCGGGCGGGCACACGGTCATATTGGAGGCCAGGCGTTGCAGCGCCGGGCGCAGGTCGGCCGGGGCCAGCATCCAGCCGAGTCGCCAGCCGGTCATCGAGAAGTACTTCGACACCGAGCCGATCACCACCGCGTCGCGGGAGAACTCCCAGGCCGAGGCGGTCGGCGTGCTCGCGCCGTAGGTGATGCCGTGATAGATCTCGTCGGAGATCAGCAGCGTGCCGTGCCGCTCGCACCAGCGTGCCAGCGCGGCGAGTTCGGCCGGGTCGATCATGGTGCCGGTGGGGTTGGCCGGGCTCGCGACCACCAGACCGGCGGGCGGTTCCGGCAGCGCCTCGAGCATGGCGACGGTCGGCTGGAAACGGGTCTGCGGGCCGCAGTCGAGTTCGACGACACGGCAGCCCAGCGCCGTCAGCGTGTTGCGGTAAGCGGGATAGCCCGGGCGGGCCACCACCACCGTGTCGCCCGCGTCGAAGGCCGCCAGGAAGATCAGCGTGAACGCACCGGAGGAGCCGGTGGTCACCACGACCTCGTCCGGATGCACGTCGTAGCCGTAGGTCTCGCTGTGATGGCCCGCGATGGCCTCGCGCAACGGCAGGATGCCGAAGGTCTCGGTGTAGCCCAGCAACTCGTGATCGATCGCGGCCCTGGTGGCGCGCAACACCGGCGCCGGTGCCTGGGTGGAGGGCTGCCCCGCCGCCAGGACCAGCACATCTCCGTGCGACCGGGCGCGTTCGGCTGCCGCTTTCCACACATCCATCACGTAGAAAGGGGGAATGGTCGACCGGCGCGATTCTCTGGACACTCGACAGACGGTAGAGCACCCGATTGCGCGCGTTCACAGATATGGTCGGCACAATGGCTTCGACAGCGAATACGCAGCCACCGGCACGGCCCCTGGGGGCCGTGTCGGGAGCGGGGCGCGGGGGCGATATGCGGACATCGACGGTGAGTGCGTGCGGGCCGGGCGGTGATGTGCGATGAGGTCGTTGCTCAGAGCCGGGCGGCGAGGCGCGGAGGACCCGTCCCCGCGCGCCGACATCGCCGAGGACGAACCGACGGTGTCCGCCGACCTGTCCACGTCCGACGATGCCGCGCGACCGTCGTCCGAGAGCCGGAGGACATCACGTCCCGCCCTGGTCAACGGCCGTCTCCTCCCCGCGAACTGGCGCACCGAGCAGCCCGCGAAAGCCGGTGTGACGGAGCGCTTCTCCACCTGGGCGGCCCGATACCCCGTCACGGGCGAACTGCGCCGCGGCGAGGTGGGCAAGGTGTTCTGGCAGCGCCCCAAGGCGCGCGTCGAGGCGCTGTGGGCACAGCGACCCACCCCGGACCGGTTGCGTCACGTGCTGATCGAGCGTCGGGTACTGATCGCCGGAATGGCGGCGGTCGCCCTGTTCGCCGCGGCCGACGGCCACCTCGGTGACGCACTCACCCAGTACCCACCCTCACCGGGCGAGGCCCAGCGCGTGGCGATCGCCTATCCCCCGCAGGTCCCACCCAACCCGCAGTCGGCGGCCCGCATGCTCGCCGCCATCGCCAAGGGCGAGAAGCGCCGCGAGGCGGGCGTCGTCGCCGCGGCCACCCTGGCCACCCTCGAACGCGCCAAGGCCGAAGCGGCCGCCGCGGCCTCCGGTGAGTGGCAGCCGTGGATGGGCGAGCGCGCACCGGTGGTCCCGGGCGTGCTCGTGCCCGGCTCGACCCCCTCGACCGGCGGTTTCAGCCTCCCCGCCAAGGGCGCGTTCACCTCGGGTTTCGGCTCACGCTGGGGCACCATGCACCGCGGCATCGACATCGCCGCCCCCATCGGCAGCCCGATCTACGCCGTCGCCGACGGCACCGTCATCGAGGCGGGCCCCGCCCAGGGCTTCGGCCTGTGGGTCCGCATCAAACACGACGACGGCACCATCAGCATCTACGGCCACATGTACGACTTCATCGTCTCCCCCGGCGAACGCGTCCCCGCGGGCATGCAGATCGCGCGCATCGGCAACCGCGGCGACTCCACCGGCCCCCACCTGCACTTCGAGATCGTCCAGAACGGCCAGCACGTCGACCCCCAGGCCTGGCTCGCCCTGCACGGACTCAGCCTGACCTGACCGTGGTCGATGTCGACCTACTTCGCGCGCTCCGGCACGACCACCTCGGTGGCGCCGATATCGGTGCGGAAGTGGCTGCCCGGCAGCTTGATCTGGGACAGGCGGGCGTAGGCGCGTTCGCGGGCTTCGGCCAGATCGGCGCCGACACCGACCACGTTCAGCACCCGGCCCCCCGCCGAGACCAGCGACTTGTCCTCGCGCAGGGCGGTACCCGCGTGCATGACCAAGGTCTCGCCCTCGAGCGCGCTGTCCTCGGCACCGCTGATGACGTCACCGGTGCGCGGCCGCGCCGGATAGTTCTCGGCGGCCAGCACCACGGTGATCGCGGCGCCGTCCTTCCAGCGCGGCGCCTCGACCTCGGCCAGCCGACCGGTCGCGGTGGCGTGCAGCAGTTCGGCGAACGGGCTGTCGAGCAGCGCCAGCACGGCCTGGGTCTCGGGATCACCGAAGCGGCAGTTGAATTCGACCACGGCCGGACCGTTGGTCCCGATCGCCAGCCCCGCGTACAGCAGTCCGGAGAACGCGCTACCCCGGCGGACCAGCTCGGCCGCAACGGGTTTCACCACGTCCTCGACGATCTCGGTGAGCGTCTCGGCGGGCAGCCACGGCAGCGGCGTGTAGGCGCCCATGCCACCGGTGTTGGGTCCGGAATCACCGTCGCCGACGCGCTTGTGGTCCTGCGCGGGCAGCAGCGGCACCACCGTCTCCCCGTCGACCAGGCAGAACAGCGACACCTCCGGCCCGTCCAGGAACGACTCCAGCAGCACCGGATGTCCCTGCTCGAGCAGCTCGGCACCGTGCTCGCGCGCGGCCGCGCGGTCGGCGGTCACCACCACGCCCTTGCCCGCGGCCAGACCGTCGTCCTTGACCACCCAGGTCGGGCCGAAGCGGTCCAGCGCGGCGTCGAGCTCGGCCGGGTTGTCCACGATCTCGCTGTGCGCGGTCCGCACGCCCGCGGCCGCCATCACGTCCTTGGCGAACGCCTTGGACCCTTCGATCCGCGCCGCGTCGGCCGACGGGCCGAACACCGGAAACCCGGCCGCGCGCACCGCGTCGGCGATCCCGAGCACCAGCGGCACCTCGGGCCCGATCACCACCAGGTCGGCGGCCACGTCGGTGGCGAGCGCCACCACGGCCTCGGCCGAGCACGGATCGACCGCGCGCAGTTCGGCGTGCTGGCCGATCCCCGGGTTGCCGGGGGCCGCGATCACCGCCGTCACCGAGGGATCCCGGCGCAGCGCCAGGACGAGGGCATGTTCACGGGCTCCGGAACCGATGACGAGTACGCGCACGCAGACAGATTAATCGAGCACAATGGAGCCAAGAGTCATCGGGGCGAAGGGGACACCATCATGGGACTGCTCGACGGAATGATGGGCAACGCGGGTCGCGTCGACCCCGCTGCCGCACAACAGGAGTACGCGAAGCTCTTCGGCCAAGGCGAGCAAGTGTATTCGGCGTTCCTGCTGGTCCGCGACGCGATGCTGTTCACCAACCGCCGCCTGATCATGGTCGACAAGCAGGGCGTCACCGGTCGCAAGGTGAGCTACCACAGCATCCCGTACCGCTCCATCACCCGCTTCGCGGTGGAGACCGCGGGCACCTTCGACCTCGACGCCGAGCTCTACATCTGGGTCGGCAGCAGCCAGGAACCGCTCAAACAGCGCTTCAACCGCCAGGTCGACATCTACGAGGTGCAGGGCATCCTGTCCCACTTCGTCGCCATCTGAGCTCAGCGCCGCGCCGCCCGCATCGCCGCCACGGCGAGCAGCACGGCCAGCAGCCAGAGCACCGCACCCATCGGCACCGCCGGAAACCACGGCCCGACGCCGTCCGGGAACTCCGCCGCGCGCGGAACGAGCAGCCCGAGCACCACCTGGGCGAACACACTCGCCGCGGCGACCACCGGCCACCACCGCGGCCGCCGCCCGCCCGACCCGCGCACCCACAGCGCCGCCCCGAGCGCGGGCACGGCCATCAGCGCCGCCGTCAACGGCACCACCCACACCAACTGCCCGACGACCGGCAGCGTCACGGTGGTCAACTGCACCACCCACACCACGACGACCAGCACCGGAATCACCACGAACCCCAGCCAGAGCCACCCGCGAATCCACCGTGCGCTGACCGGGTCCAGCCCCGTACCCACCTGCACCACAGCCGGTTCCTCCCTGCCTGGGCAAGAGCTAGGCTCGCCCGTATGGCATCCGTTTTCAGCGCGATCATCGCAGGCCAGCTGCCCGGGCGGTTCGTCTGGTCCGACGACGAGTTCGTCGGCTTCCTCACCATCGCCCCCGTCACGCAGGGCCACACCCTCATCGTCCCCCGCGCGGAACTCGACCAGTGGCAGGACATCGACCCCGAGGTCATGGCCCGCATGACCGGCGTCGCCCAGAAAGTCGGCCAGGCCGTCCGCGCCGCCTTCGACGCCCCCCGCGCGGGCCTGCTCATCGCGGGCCTGGAAGTCCCCCACCTGCACACCCACGTCTTCCCCGCCTACACCATGGGCGACTTCGACATCTCCGGCGCCGACCCCTCCCCCACCCCCGAATCCCTCGACGAAGCCCAATCCAAGATCAAAACCGCCCTCCGCGACCTGGGCTACGGAACCAACGTCCCCGACTGACCCTCGAACCCGAGGGAACCGAATCGTCAGCGGATGCGTCTATAGAGATCGAGTGGGTGTCGTGCGGAACAAGGAGACAAAGATGCGACTGGTCGGCTTGGCCGCCGCGGGGTGCGCGGTCCTCGCGCTCGTGGGGTGCTCGAAGGAGGTCGATGGGCAGCCGGAAGCGAGTGGGGCGCCGTTGACCAAGGAGCAGTTGTTCGATCCGTGCGCTACGCCGGACAGTGTGCTGTTGGCGGCGGGGCTCGATCCAGCAAAGAAGGACGACAACGTGTTCTCAGTCCCGCGAGCCGAATGGAAAGCATGCGCCTGGCGAGGTGACGGATACTTCATCACCTTCGAGTCAACCATCTACACGATGGAAGAGATTCGGTCGAATACTTATTTCCACGACTTCAAGGACGTAACTGTCGGCGACCGTCAAGCCGTTCAATACACCCCCGGCGAAAGAACACCACCGAACCAGTGCGAGATCGCATTCGATACGGCCAACCAAGGACGGGCGATCGTGGTTGCAACCAAGTTCGTCGACAATAAGTCGACCGTCGACCCGTGTGCAATTGTCCACGCGGCCGCTCCCCATTTTCTGGAAGAAATTCCCCGATAGAAATAACTGAGCTTCTGAGGAGACCTGGGCGATGGCAGAGAACAAGGTGGCCGACCAGTTCAAGTCACTGGCCGGAAAAGCCGAGTCAGGCGAACTGATCATCGAGCAAGGGGCGGCAGCGCGCTGCGCGGCGAGATGCGAAGCATACATCGCGGACCTTCAGGCCTTGTCCTTCCGCACACAGCGGATGGTCAACGCCGATTCGTTCGGAGATCTCGACTCCGCTGAGAAGCTCGCAGCGAAGTTCGCCACGCTGGCGGAAGGCGGCCCAGGAACCGGCTCGTACCTGGACGCCGCCACCACGCACATCGAGATCCTGACCCAGATGGCCGAGATGTACCGTAAAGCTGGCGCCGCCTACGAGGCCTGCGACGAGGCAACACAACTCGCTATCAAGCAGCAGACCAACCAGCTCGACTGATTTTCGGGGGAAGAATCACAATGTCATTCGCAAGTTTCATCACTGGCCTGAGCAATCCGAGCACGTTTGTCCCCACACTGGCCGATCGTGTCGGTTCACTGTTCGATTCGGATGTCGAACAGACCGATACGGAGCGGAAGGCTCAAGAGGACGGGAACAACGAACGTACCCGGATCTATGCCGACAACAAGACTCTGGCGAACGGCTTCACGGGCGACTACGCCGACCAGGTTGTCCCACCCGCGATGGAAGACTTCACCGACATGTCGCATTCGCGGATCATGACGTTCGTCAATTCGATCAGCATGGAAAAGATGGGCACAGCCATCAACGGCTGGACCACGCTCGCCTCAGACACCGCCACCAAAGGTCAAAGCTTCCACGACGACATCGCGAAAGAACTGGAGCGCGGCTGGTCGGGCAGCGCAGCCAGCCAGGCCCTGGCCAGCACCAAGAGCTACCTCGCCGAGGTCAACAAGGTGGAGCAGGCCGCCCAGCTGATCGCGAACAAGATGGAAGAGGCCCGTTCCGGACTCCAGCAGGTCAAATACTCCGTACCGCACCCATCTGATGATCAGAGCAAATCCAAGCTGGGCATCGTCGCCTCCGTCCTCTCCCCGGGCACCGGGCTCATCATCGACGCGGCCAGCAACGCCCGCTCGGAGGCCGCCCAGGACGCCGCCCGCGAGGTCATGAAGACCGTCTACAAACCGGTCGCCGAACAATCCGACACCCAGGTCCCCAAGGTCCCGCTCCCGGCCGACCCATCCACCGACAAGGACAAGCCGGACGACGGCACCAAGAACAAGCCCACCGGCAACCAGAACAACAACAACCAGAACAGCACCAAACCCACCACGACGAACCCCACGACCGAGGACCCCACCACGGAGGACCCCACCACCGAGGACCCCTCGACCGACGACCCGAGCGACGACGACACCACCGACGACGACACGAACCCGTCGACCACCCAGCCCGCCACCACCACCCCCGAAACCCCCACCACCACCAACCCGGGCACCGTCCCCGCAGGCACCACCCCGAGCGGCCTGACCCCCGGCGGTGGCAGCCCGGGCGGCGGCAGCCCCGGTGGCGGCACTCCCGGCGGCACCCCCGGCACCCCGACCGCGGGCACCCCCGGCTCCCCGAACGCGGGCGGCACGGCTGGCACCGCAGGCGGCGCGGCTGGCGGCCGCAACGGCATGACCGGTATGGGTGGCATGGGCGCCCCCGGCGGGCGCGGCGGCGGCAAGGACGACGAGAACGAGCACTCGGCCCCCGACTACCTGCGCGGCATCCACGAGGAACTCCTCGGCCCCGACCGCCTCCACGTCCCGCCGGTGATCGGCGGCGACGCATGACCGACTCCTGGGAGCTGACCCCGTTCGAATTCTGGGTCGCCTGGGAAACGCTCGGCCGCGACCGCATGCCGTGGCCGCTGGTGTTCACCTCCGGCGTGGAAACCCAGGTCGAATTCGACCAGCAGTGCCGTCGAGCCGCCGATTCCCTGATCGCCAAGATCGGCACCGACGAGTCGCTCTATCACGCCCTGCACGCCCTGGCCCATCCCGACCTGCGCGTGGAACTGTTCGGCCACCGCTTCGACGGCCGCACCCGCATGATCCGCGCGTGCGGCGCCACCGAGTCCAACACCGGTGTCGTCGCCGCGCAGATCCCCGGCGAGGAATACGGCAAGGGCGGCAACATCCTCATCTACCTGCGCCCCGCGACCGCCGTCGTCAACCGCCTGATCGCCATCCTCCCCAAGGTCCCACCTGGCACCACCGGCGGCTTCAACGTCCACCGCGACGAACTCACCGCCACCCCCGACCCCTACGCCCGCCACCGCTCCCCCGGCGAGCAAGCCAAATCCTTCCTCACCCGCCCCTTCCGCACCTACGCCGAATTCCGCGTAGACACCGGCCCCGCCCTCGACGGCTGGAAGGAAGGCGGCACCCGCCTCCAGATCATCGACTACACCGACGACGGCCGCTACCTCATCCACGAGGAAGAACGAGTCCGAGCCACCCCCACCACCCCCGACCACCTGGCCGCCGAACTCCAATCCCTCATAGACCAAGCCACCCGCCCCGCCACCCAATCAACCTGGTACTGAACAGATCCGAGGCCATTACCGTCAAGGCGGTGTCGAGATCGCACCACTCGACACCGCAGTCCTTGGTGGCCAATCGCGGGCAGGCTCTCAGCCACCTACCTGGCCGATCTGCCGCAGGATCGTTGGTTGATTTGCCGCACTGGGCGCTCACCTGCCGAGGGACATTCCGACGAGATGCGGTTACCCCGCAACTCCGGAAAGCTGGGGACGACGCGGGATGGCCGGTAGCTATCAAGCAGCGAAGGCATGGTCGACCAACTATGACGAACGTGCGGGCGCCCTGACCACAGCGGCAACAGCGTTCGCCAGAGCGCTCCAACACTTCGCGGACATTCTCGTAGCCTCTGGATACAATTGGGAATGCTCAAACTATGCAGCGAACAGGGACCCAAATAAGGGAACCGGACCGGCGTGTCCGTACACCATTCCCAGCGAATTACCCTACGGCGCCGGGATAGTTACCGGCGTAGCATCGTCGCGCGATAATGGAAACGGCCTGGAGTCGGAATTTCCTGAACTATACGAGAAAATAACCAACAAAGTGGCTGGCGGAGAGATCCCCGACGCCGACACGAGCAAACTCGAACGTGCAGCACAGGCGTGGAAGGCGTTCAGCGAGAACCGCACAGTGTTTGCGATCTAACGAAGTCGACGACAAGCCATCACGCTGCCGTAGTTCAAATGCGCTCGGACATAAATACTCAGGTAGCCGCAACACTGGTTGTCGCTTCGGTTGTTATCGCAACAACTCTTGTATGGATTCGCAACCCGCGCGCGGCGAGCGTCGAGGGGCCCGCCCTTGAGAGCGCAGCCACATCTATCGCAGGTGTAATCGGGACATTCCTCGGAGCGCTTGCGGGGATAGGGTTCAGCACCACCGCAGTCGCCACTGGTACGCTCGCTACCATAACTGGGCTCACAATCCTCTCCATAGCGGGAGATGCGACGTTCAACTCGAACTACAAGCCTCCCGCCAACGCCTATGACCCGGATGGACCCAAAGCCCCAGGTAGACCAGGAGACGCAGAAGGGTTTGTGGCCCCCAAGGGAGGTGACAGATGGGTGCCGAATCCAAATGGCCGCGGTCACGGCTGGGAAGATGCAGACGGAAATGTTTGGGTCCCGACCGGAAAGGGAGGTGGGGCACACGGCGGACCCCACTGGGATGTACAGTTTCCAAAAGGAGGATACCGCAATGTCAGGCCGGCGCAGTAACAGAGAGGGTATCGGACTTAAATGAACGATTTGGATACGGTAATTTTGAAGGCTATCGACGTCTGGTATCACTCTCCTGGCGACGAAGCGGCGTTTTTCGACTGGCTGGGTAAGATCCGAGCAGTTCACTCCGTAGGCGGCCAACTCCGCACGTTGGACATAGCGGTTAAAACACCTGTTGACGATGACTCGTTACGCGAGATTTTGGCCCTCTTTCGCCGGTATGACATAGAGATGGCGCAGCTACGAAAACTCGACAATGCCCAAGTCAGCGAGTGGTTCCACGACCCACAAAAGTATTGGCACGAGCCAGTCTTCGGCCGCGTTGATAGTTAAGAAGCAGGGTACCCGCCAGCTACTGTCCGGAGCTCGGCTGCTTCGGCAGTTTCCCACATCAGCCCGGCCAACCTGTTGATGACTTGAGCCACTTCAGCGGCAGTTTTGCGGTATATCGTCGTGGGCCTTCTTCTGATCGCGACGAGACTGGGCGCCGGGGCTCAGCGCCACAGCAATGGCGCCTGTGCTGCCAACAGCGTGGTCGTTTCCTCGACGTAGCACCAAGCGGCGCGACACGCAGTCACGCTGCAGGACAACAGAACTCAGCTATGGTCTAAAGGCCCGATGAGGGCATCACTCGGAGGCATCGCCGACCTGAACTTGGTGAATTCCACTATCGCAATCTAACGGCTTCACGGTGCCGGGGTTTGCCACAGCGCACTGACCGGCACGGCGAGCATTTTCGGACCGAAGGAAAACGTCTGTTTGCCGGTGTGCAGCACGATGCCGACGCGGAAGTCGTCGCCGAGCCGGTCGGACAGATGTTTCAGCCCGCGGAAATCGCCCGCTGAGACCGTGGACGCGGCTTTGACTTCGATGCCCACCACTTCGCCTCTGCGGTTCTCCAGCACGGCGTCGACTTCGATCTGGTCGCGGGTGCGGTAGTGGAACAATTCGACCTCTTCGTCCGACCAGCTCAGCTGCCGGGCGATCTCCATCAGGACGAAGCCCTCGAGGAGACCGCCGAGCTGTCCCGATGGCCGTTGCAAACTCCGTGCGTCTGCGCCGATCTGGTGTGCCGCGACGCCGGAATCGACGAAGGCGAGTTTGGGCGTGCTCGTCGCACGACTGCTGATATTCCGGGACCAAGCCGGGATCCGCTTGATGAGGTAGACCTCCTCGAGCAGCGCCAGGTAGCGCTTCACTGTCGACGCACCGATTCCGAGCTCGTTGCTCAGCGTGGCAGCAGACAACAACTGACCCGATCGTGCGGCGAGCATCTGCAGAAGTGCACGCATCTCGGCGGTCCGCTCGATCTCGGAGATCTGCTGGACATCGCGGGTGATCAGATCGTTCACGTAGGAGTTGAAGAAGACGCGCCGTCGGCGGTCGGCGGTTCGCGCGATTGCCTCCGGAAATCCGCCCCGGACGAGACGGCCGATGTACTCACCGCGCTCGACGGTGGATTCGTGGCGGAACTCCGCCCCGAGCGCGAAGACCACGTCGACGAATCGATCCGGCGTGCCATCGATCTCGCCTTGCGAGAACGGCCACAGCTCGACGGTCTCGAGCCGTCCGACCAGGGTGTCGGGCAACGACCGTAGCCCCAGTACTCGCGCCGACCCTGTCAGCAGGTATCTGCCGGGTCGGGGATCGGCATCGACCCGCGCTTTGATCGACAACAACAACTCGGGGGCGCGCTGGATTTCGTCGATGACCATGGGCTCCGCGACATCGACGAAACCGTCCGGGTCGGTCAGCGCCGCCTGGCGGGTCAGGGCGGTGTCGAGATCGCGCCACTCGACGTCTCTGTCCTTGGCGACCAACCGCACGAGCGTGCTCTTTCCACATTGCCTCGCACCGTTGACCAGGACCACGCGTGTATCGGCCAATGCCGCGCTGACGACAGCTTCGGCATGCCGCGGAAGTGCTGGTCCGAGCAGGGTCTGCATCTACGCCTCCGAGATAGAGAGCTGCCGACGTGGTTGATCTGCCGCTATCCTACTGGTTGATCTGCCGCTCTAGTGGTGGTCGAATTGCCGCACTTGCTACGCACCGGCCGTGCAGGCGGCGGTCACCGAAGGGTCCTCGCGTTGGCACCATCCGCGAATCCTGCTCCTACCCTGCAACGCCTCGGCGCCTTCTCCGGCCGAGCCCTCGCCCTGACGTCAGGAGCCGTGACGCTCCCGAGCGTCGTACGCCTCGCACGTACGCACCGTGTCGGCCCGGGAGTGCACACCTTCGACACGGTCCAACCCAGCCACGCGTCGATTCCGACGCGCGGCCAGAAGTGTTGGCCGAGAGGGTCTATCGGGGCATGGCGATCGGGAGTCCGGGGCAGGGGGTTACGACACCGGCACCCCTGGGTGCGCCGAGCGTGAGCACCCGCTGCCCGTGAACGCCGGTCACGGGCAGCGCCGCTCAGTGGTGGATGACCCCACCCAACCGTGGCAGCAGCGAACGCTTCCAGCCTCGCTCCATCGCGTTGCGCAGCATCTTCTGTCTGCGGTTGGTGATGTCGAAGCCGGTTTGGGTGAGGAGCAGGCGGGTCCCATGGCCTTGTGGGAGTAGCACCCAGTCGACGGTCCAGCGCTCCGGGTGGTCGGTGCGAAGGTAGCGCCAGGTGTAGGTGAGCTGGTGGAGCGGGCGCACGGCCAAGACTTCGCAGTGGATCTCCTGGCTGGGCTCCTCCGGAATCGTGAAGTGGAAGCGGGCGCCGACGGTGGCGACGAAACCGATCGGGCGGAAAAGCCAGCGCGCCAGCAGGTCGGGGTCGGTCAATGCGCGCCAGACAGTCTCCGGTGGCTGGGGGAAGAAGCCGCCGAGTTCGATCGCGGCGGGGTTCAACTGTGCGTCAGCGATCAATTGTCGTGTCCTTCCCGGTATTTCGCCTCCATCTCGGCGGCGAGTCGAGGCTGTTCGGCTTCCATCTTCTGCACGTAGACGACCGCGTCACCGACAGTGCGCAATGCCGACAGGTCCTCGTCGGGGATCTTCACGCTGTATTTGTCCTCGAGTTGCACGGCGATCTCCACCAGCGACAGCGAGTCGATGTCGAGGTCCTCGATGAAGGACTTCTCGACCGTCACCTCGTCGGCTTCGATACCCGTCACTTCCTCGACGATCTCAGCGATGCCCGCGACGATCTGTTCCTCTGTAGTTGCCATGGGTCAGTACGCTAGAAGCTCCACCGGGGTGGAGGTGCAAGGAATTGTGACGGACAACACAGATATAACCATCGGTGAGCTGGCCCGGCGCACTGGGCTTTCCGTGCGCACGATCCGGTTCTACTGCGACGAGGGAATCCTGGAATCACGCCGCAGCGCGGGCGACCACCTCGTGCGCTGCTGGCGGCGGATCCTCGCCCCTATTCCGGAGCACGAGATCGACAGGTACGTCAGCTGGAACGTCCCCCGAGCCGCCGCTCGATCCCTCCGTCGAAGACGTCGTCGCCTATGCCGAATTGATCGCTCTCACCGGTGATTCCACGCTCCCGGCCGCGATGAAACGGCATGTGTGGCGGGCGCGACCGGACCTCGTTCGCGATCCACGCGGGCTCTACGTCGACATCGGCGACATCATGGACGACGTGGTGGCCCGGATCACCGAAGAGGCGCGCCCTTGTCGCGGAAGTGAACTCGACCGATTCGCCGCCGCGCACGCCGATGCCCGTGGCTTCGCGGATTCACCGGAATTCCGTCGACGGATCACCGACGACGGAGACCCGCGCGTGCACCGATATTGGTCACTGACAACACAATTGCTCGGATCGCGGATCACGGTCGGACGTGCGCTCCAGTGGATCAACGGCGCGCTGACCGCCCCCTGATCACCGCCGTCGCGCCGAGGATCACCATCACCGCGCCCTCGATGGCGTGGACGACACTGCCGAAAGTGTCCACCGCCATCACGCGCAGCACATTGTCGCCGCCGACGAATCCGAGCAGCGCGATCAGCAGATAGAACGGGCCGTTCGCGAGCAGATAGCGCGTCGCGCGGGTGCGGGCGGGCGCGAGTACCAGCCCGAGAAGGCCGGTGACCAGGTGGAACAGCGCGTGCCAGCCGTTCACGGTGACGGGAATGAAGCCCAGGAATTGGATGGTGCACGCGTGCATGCTGTGGCCGAAGGCCATATCGGGATAGACGCCGAAGGCGATCACGCCGTTCAGCGTGAACCACACGCCGAAGAGGAAGACGGCGAATTGCAGCGGCGAATCCAGAACCGCCGAGACATAACGCAGCGCGGCCGCCCGGAAACGAGCGAATGACATAGGGGCCTCCTCCGACCGTTCCCAAGCTAAGTCGATCGACTTAGCCGTGGCCGGAGTATGCTCTAAGCCGATCGACTTAGTCAACTAGGAGGTCGGGTGGCCAAGGAGACCCGCAAGCAGATGATCGAGCACGCCGCACTGCTGTTCCGCAGCCGCGGTTACGGCGCGACCGGCATCCGCCAGATCGCCACGAAGGCGGGCGCGCACCGCGGCGTGATCTACCACCACTTCCCACGCGGGAAGACCGAAGTCGCCGAGGAAGTCGTCACGGCCACCGACAACCTGGTCGGCGCCTACATCGAAGCCTGTTGCGGCGCACACGAACCCGTCGCGGCGATGCGGGCGATCACCGGCGGGCTCGAAGCGGTGATGGGCAGCGGCGAATACCCGCCGGGCTGTCCCGTCGCCGCGGTGACCATCGGCGCCGACCCCGGCGACGAGACCCTGCACGAGATGACGAGCAGGGCCTTCGCCCGCTGGCAACACGCCTTCCGCGACTGCCTGCTCCGCGACGGCACCCCCGACCCCACCGCCACCACGACGGCCACCCTGTTCATCGCCGCGATCGAGGGCGCCCTCGTCCTGTGTCGCGCCGAATCCAGCACCGCCCCGCTCAGCCGGATCGCCGACGCCATGGAACCCCTCCTGCACGCGGTCCGGCCGTCGTCAGGAGGGTGAGGTGAGCGACCAGGGTTCGCAGGGCTGACGTGGGTCGTCGCGGCGCAGTGAGGCGGTCCAGCCGTCCGTCGACTCGCCGCGTTGGACGATGACCCGGCGGGCGATGCCGTCGAAGCGGAAACCCTGGTGCCAGATCGTTTTACGGCTGGCCCAGTTGCCGACGACCGCGCGCCAGTACATGGTCTCGACGCCCTCGGCGAAAGCGTGGTCGAGCACCAGGGCGACCGCGCGGGACATCAGGCCCGCGCCACGGGCGGCGGGATGCAGGCCGAAGCCGAGGGACGCGGTGCCCGCGCCGTCCGGGCGGTAGTCGACGGACCCACAGAAGGCGAGGTCGTCCGTGCTGATCGCCCAGGTGCGGAGCGCGGTCGGCTCGTCCGATTCCCAGAACTGGGCGGTGCGCCGCAGGAAGTCCTCGGCGTCGGCGCGGGTGTAGTGGGCCGGGACGGTGGTGTAGCGCAGCATGTCGGGGTCGCGGCATTGTTCGACCATGGCGTCGAGGTCTGACGGTCGGTGGGCGCGGAGGGTGACCACGCCGTCAGTGCGGACGGGCACGTCGTGCGGGAAGTGGGCCATCGGGATATGCCAGCAGCAACCATGCCCGGCGGCAAGGCAATTAACGGTGGAAGTGCCGGGACAGGCGGGCGACCAGCTCGGCCAGGCGCGGTTCGTCGACGCGGGGGCCGTCGGACCAGGAGTCCACATCGAACCAGTGCGTGTCGGGCGGGGTTCCCGTCGGGCGGGCGAGCACGTGCTGATGGAAATGGTCGACGCTGCGGCCCGTGATCGCGGAGAAGACGAACTCCGGCGCGAGTTCGGCACGCAGCGCGGCCGCCGCCCGCCGGGCCGCCCAGCCGACGGCCGCGGCCTCGTCGTCGGTGAGGTCGGCGAGGGTGGGGGCGTGCCGGATGGTCTCGACGAACAGGTAGCCCGGGACGGGGGCGCGCTGGTCCAGCGGACGGTGGGTGACGGCCACGAGGTCATCGGCGAAGATCACCGGTCCGACGAGGGGACCGAGGCCACGATGTTTGTCGCAGATGGGGCAGGGACTGCTCACGCGGTGCGACGCTAATGCATGTGTCGAGGGGCCGGAGTCCGACCAGGCGGCCCCAGCGCGATCGGGCGCTCGATTCAGCAGGGGCGATCCTTGCCGGTACTCGAGGGCGGATCGAACGGGACCGGACAGTTCGGGGAGTCGCTGCAGGTCAGGAGGTCTTCGCAGCCGCTGGTGAGGGTGGCGTGGAGACTGTCGCGCAGGGCGGTGAGTTCGGCCAGTCCGGCGTCGACTTCGGCCAGCTTGGTGGTCACGCGAGTACGGAGTCCCGCTGCCGGACGGTGGGATGTGAGCAGGTCGGAGACCTCGTCGAGGGTGAAGCCGAGGCGCTGGGCGGCCTTGATGACGCGCAGGGTCGTCACCGTGTCCGCGGGATAGAGGCGGTGGCCGCCGAGGGTGCGGCGGGGTTCGGCGAGCAGGCCGCGACGTTCGTAGTAGCGCAGCGTCTGGATGTTCACCCCGGCCGCGGCCGCGAGTTCACCGGTGCACAGGCCGGTCATCGCGGTGCTCGCGCGGCGAAGGCGTCGAGCACGTCGACCGATGACGACGGGACGCCGACACCCATGACCAGACCTTCCCTGGCCTGCGCGAAATCGAAGGCGAAGAACGAGCAGCAGCTGGTCTCGCGCGTCGCGAGGTCACGCGCTCTCGCCTCGGCACCTGGGTCGAGCACCAGCTCGAGCCGCGTGGGGCTCGGGCGGCGCGATCCGAGGAGCGCGGCCGCGAACAACTGATCGAACTCGGCGACCCGGACCGGCCGCGCCACGGTCGGCAGCGTGCAAGCTTCGGGCACCCAGTCACCCTGACCTGGTGAAATCCTCATACATCCACGGTAAGCCTGTACCCGGGTACCGGTTGCAACCGAAAACACCCGAAGCCGCTGAACTGCGGACACAGTTCAGCGGCTTCGGGGTGAAGAGCCCCCTGTCAGGATTGAACTGACGACCTTCGCTTTACAAGAGCGGTGCTCTACCACTGAGCTAAGGAGGCGGGTTCCAACTGGGGCCCCGGAGGGCAGCGACCATCATAACCGGGCGCGGCGGCCGCGGGCATCGGTAGTGCCACGCGGCCGACGCGCTCGGCAAGTGCGGTCCCGGCGCAGTATCGGAAAAGCTACTGCTCAGGACTGGGCGCGGGCCGCATCGTCGGCGGCCATCGCGTCGCGCAGGCTCTTGGGACGCATATCGGTCCAGTTCTTCTCGACGTACTCGACGCACGCGGCCCGGCTCTCTTCGCCGAACACGACACGCCAACCCGCCGGGACCTCCGCGAACGCGGGCCACAGGGAGTGCTGCTCTTCATCGTTGACCAGAACGAAGAAGCGGCCGTCCTCGTCGTCGAAGGGGTTGGTGCTCAATTTCACCTCACTGGATACTGGCGCTGTGTACGGGATCGCACCGGGTGCGAACCCCCGGGCGTTGTGTCGACCCTAGCAAGGGAGACGTTACGTCTGGGCGGTTACCTCGGGCAGTGTCCGTTTCCGCCCGGCCGCCGGGCTCAGCCCGCGAAGAAGTCGAGGAGGATCTTGTTGACCGCCTCGGGCCGCTCCAGGTAGCCGTAGTGCCCCGTGTCGGGGATCTCCTGGTACCTGGCGCCGGGGATGGCCTCGGCCACCTCGCGCGACAGGTACGGCGGGATCATCCTGTCATCGGCGAAGCCGATTGCCAAGCACGGCACCGTGATCGCGCGGTAGGCGGCCACCCGGTCGAACTCGTGGTCCATGGCCCGCTGCGCCCGGATTCCGGGGGTGGCGGGACCGCCGGTGAACTCGAACAGGTCCAGCCAGTCGCGGGCGGCGTTGGTGTCGGCCATGGTCGCGGGCGACAGGTTCATCACCGCGGTGAGGGCGGCCTCGAACTTGGCGGGCAGCTGCACACCGGCGGCGTCGAGGTCCTGCTCACCGGCCGAGAGGGTCTTCTGGAACTGGTCGAGGCGGCCGTGTCCGGCCATGAACACGGCCTTGCGGACCAGGTCGGGACGGGCCAGGGCCAGTTCCTGGGCCACCCGCGCGCCCATCGAGGTGCCCGCGACCAGGGCGGGACCCTCGCCGAGCAGTTCGATAAGCGCGGCGGTGTCGGCGACCAGCTCCTCGATGCGGATTCCGGCGCCGCCCTCGTAGGAGGGCGCGATGCCACGGTTGTCGAAGGTGCACACGCGATACCCGGCGGCGACCAGCGCGGGCACCTGGTGCAGTTCCCACACCCGACCGGGCGAACCGGTGCCCATGATCAACACCACCAGCGGACCACCACCTGCGACATCGGTGCCCTTGGTACGGTCGCCCTTGACCTGATAGTTCAGTGCGACGCCGTTCACCGTGGCCAGTGGCATGAAACAAACCTCTCTGGGGAGTTGAGCTGTCCGGCACCACGGTAACGGGACAACGACGACACGGCACCGGGGCGGGGTGATCGGGCCGGGAGTTCATCGGCCGTCCACGCGCGCCCGATAGTATTGACTACTCGCACGCGAAGGCGTTTGGAAACCGGGAGGACGAACCATTATGGCCGCGAAGAGCAGCGCCAACGACATCGCCGACGACGAGCTCGAGCCGCTGGCCGACGAGACCGCTCGCCAAGCGCAGCGCGTCGTCGCGGCATACGCCGACGACGCCGACGAGTGCCGCATGCTGCTGTCGATGCTCGGCATCGGCCCCAGCTGACCCGATCCCGGCGACCACAACCTCAAAGCGGGACCCTGCGACGCGCAAAGGATGCGTGAGTGGACAAGATGATCGACGACCAGTCCAACAACCGTCCGTCCGAGAACAGCGAATCCGTCGCGCCCGCCCCGAGCGGGTCGGGTTCGGGATTCGTGGTCGTCGCCAACCGGCTGCCGGTCGACCTCGAGCGCCTGCCCGACGGGACGACCAGGTGGAAGCGCAGCCCCGGCGGCCTGGTGACCGCGCTGGAGCCGGTCTTGCGCAGCAACAAGGGGGCCTGGGTCGGCTGGGCGGGGGTGCCTGACGTCGAGGTCGAGCCGATCATCGAGGACGGGCTGGAACTGCATCCGGTGCCGCTGTCGGCGCAGGAGGTCGAGGACTACTACGAGGGGTTCTCCAACGGCACGCTGTGGCCGCTGTATCACGACGTGATCGTCCGCCCGGTCTACGATCGGGCCTGGTGGGCGGCCTATGTGGAGGTCAACCGCCGGTTCGCCGAGGAGACGGCGAAGGTGGCCGCCGAGGGGGCCACGGTCTGGGTGCAGGACTACCAGTTGCAGCTGGTGCCCAAGATGCTGCGGATGCTGCGCCCCGATCTGACCATCGGTTTCTTCCTGCACATCCCGTTCCCGCCGGTCGAGCTGTTCATGCAGATGCCGTGGCGCACCGAGATCATCGAGGGGCTGCTCGGCGCGGATCTGATCGGTTTCCATCTGCCCGGCGGCGCGCAGAACTTCCTCTATCTGGCCCGCAGACTGGCCGGTCAGCCCACTTCGCGCGGCAATGTGGGTGTGCGGTCCAAGCTGGGTGTGGTGCAGGTCGGTTTCCGGACGGTGCGGGTGGGCGCGTTCCCGATCTCCATCGACTCCGCCGATCTGGACGAACTGTCACGTCGGCGTTCGGTGCGCGAGCGGGCCGCCAAGATCCGCGCCGAGCTGGGCAATCCGAAGAACATCATGCTCGGCGTCGACCGGCTCGACTACACCAAGGGCATCGACATCCGGCTCAACGCGCTGCAGGAGCTGCTGGAGGAGGGCCGGGTCGATCCGGCCGACACGGTGATGGTCCAGTTGGCCACGCCCAGCCGCGAGCGCGTGCAGAGCTACATCAAGATGCGCGGTGACATCGAACGCCAGGTGGGCCGGATCAACGGCGAGTTCGCCCGGGTCGGCTACCCGGTGGTGCACTACCTGCACCGGCCGATCCCCCGCGACGAGCTCATCGCGTTCTTCGTCGCCGCCGACGTCATGCTGGTGACCCCGCTGCGCGACGGCATGAACCTGGTGGCCAAGGAATACGTGGCCTGCCACAGCGACCTCAACGGCGCGCTGGTGCTCAGCGAGTTCACCGGCGCGGCGGCCGAGCTGCGCCAGTCCTACCTGTGCAATCCGCACGACCTCGACAGCGTGAAGGACGCCATCATCGGCGCCCTCGACGACGAGCGCGACACCCGCCGCCGTCGGATGCGCTCGATGCGCCGCCAGGTGCTCACCCATGATGTCGAGCGCTGGGCACGGGCCTTCCTCGACGCGCTGTCGCAGGGCAATGTGGCCGGTGCCGCGCTGCTCAGCGACGAGGACGTGTATCCCGACTCGCGCAACTGAGCGGCACACAGCGACCTCACAGCGTCGGTCCAGCCACTTCCCAGCGTGGTGGTGGAGCATGAAGCCATGACTGGTGTGCCGCAGGTGCCCGAGGCCCGGGTGCTCGTCGTCGACGACGAACCGATGATCGTGGAACTGCTGTCGGTGAGTCTGCGGTTCCAGGGCTTCGAGGTGGCCACGGCCGCCGACGGCGCCGAGGCGCTGGACCGGGCGCGCACCTTCCGTCCGCAGGCACTGATCGTGGACGTGATGATGCCCGGCATGGACGGCTTCGGCCTGTTGCGCAGGCTGCGTAGCGACGGCGTCGACGCGCCGGTGCTGTTCCTGACCGCGCGCGACGACGTGGACGACAAGATCACCGGGCTGACCCTGGGCGCCGACGACTACGTCACCAAGCCGTTCAGCCTCGAGGAGGTGGTCGCGCGGCTGCGAGTGATCCTGCGCCGCGCGGGCCAGACGAAACCCGAGCAGGCCAGCACCCGGCTGCGCTTCGCCGACATCGAACTCGACGATGACACCCACGAGGTGTGGAAAGCGGGCGAGCCGGTGGCCCTGTCCCCCACCGAGTTCACGCTGCTGCGCTATTTCATGGTCAACGCGGGCAGCGTGCTGAGCAAGCCGCGCATCCTGGATCACGTGTGGCGCTACGACTTCGGCGGCGAGGTGGGCGTGGTGGAGACCTATGTGTCGTATCTGCGCAAGAAGGTCGACACCGGCGAGCAGCGCCTGATCCACACCCTGCGCGGGGTCGGCTATGTGATGCGGGAGAAGTGAATACCGGGCTGCGCGCCCGCCTCTCGGCGATTCCGCTGCGGGTGACGCTGGTGCTGATGCTGGTGGTGCTGGCCGGATTCGGTTTGGTGGCTTCGGGTTTCGTCGTCACCACCGCGACGGAGAACTCCCTGCGCAACCGCACCGACCAGCAACTGGCCGACGCGGCGATCGAATGGGAGCGCCGCATGAGCGCCCCCGCACCGCCGACGCCCCCGCAGAACTCCACCGGTCAGCCACCGAGCCGGTACTACCTGAGCGCCGAAAAACTGGACGGCTCCAAGACATTGGTGCTGAGCCATGTCTTCGGCACCGACGCCGAACCCGACCTGCCCGATCCCCCGGTGACGAAACCGGTGACCGTGGGCTCGACCGGCGATTCCACCGAGCAGTGGCGGGTACTGACCGTGCGTGGCCGCACCGCCCAGGCCACGGTCGCGCTGCCGCTCACCGAGAACATCGACACCGTGCGCGATCTCGTCGTCGTGCAACTGATCGTGGGCGCGCTGGTGCTCACCGCGCTGGCCGTGGCCGCCTACTTCGTGGTGCGCGGCAGCCTGCGCCCGTTGCGACGCGTCGAGGCGACCGCGGCCGCCATCGCCGAGGGCGAATTGCATCGCCGGGTTCCCGTGCGCAACAACGATACCGAGGTCGACCGACTCTCCCGCTCGCTCAACAGCATGCTCACCCAGATCCAACAGGCTTTCGCCGCGACCGAGGCATCCGAGGCCGCCGCACGCGAATCCGAGTCGCGCATGCGCCGATTCGTCGCCGACGCGAGCCACGAACTGCGCACCCCGCTGACCACCATCCGCGGCTTCGCCGAGCTCTACCGCCAGGGCGCGACCGGCGACCCGGCCACCTTCATGAACCGCATCGAACACGAGGCCCAGCGAATGGGCCTGCTGGTGGAGGACCTGCTCATGCTCGCCCGCCTGGACGCGCAACGCCCCGTCGACCTGCGTCCGGTCGACCTGCTCGCCCTCGCCGGAGACGCGGTGCACAGCGCGCGTGCCGTGGAAGCCGCCGAGGGCGGGCACCGACCGATCACCCTCGACATCGCCGAGGGCACCGGCACCCTGGAGATCCTGGGCGACGAACACCGCCTGCGCCAGATCCTGACGAACCTGCTCGGCAACGCCAGGACACACACCCCCGACCGCACCACGATCACCGTCCGCCTGACCCCGGCTGCGGACGAGGTGCGACTCGAGGTGGCCGACACCGGCCCCGGCCTGGCCCCCGAGGACGCCGCCCGGATCTTCGAACGCTTCTACCGCACCGACGCCTCCCGCACCCGCACCAGCGGCGGCACCGGCCTGGGCCTGTCCATCGTGGCCGCGTTGGTGGCCGCACACGGGGGCACCGTGCGGGTCGAGCAGACGCCGGGCGGCGGCGCGACCTTCGTGGTGCTGTTCCCGCGTGGCGGGCAGACCACCTGACCTCCCGGCGACGAGAGAACCGGCGGACGCCTGCGCCCGCCGTCAGACCGGGGTGACCTGGGCGACCAGCCAGCGGTCACCGGACTTGTCCAGCGAGACCCGCACGCGACTGCCCGAGGTGGTGCCGTCGGGGGTGTCCTTGCTGGTGGTGAGCTGGTTCAGGTAGAGCAGCACCACGGCGTGCTCGGGGTCGGCGGAGACCACGCCCTCGGCCTGGGTGGTGGCTTTGACGGTGAGCTGCTTCTCCTTGGCGCCCGGCGCGATGGCTTCGGTGATCAGCTTCAGGTAGTCGCTGCGGAAGGACTCGGTCAGGCCGTCGGCCGCCTTGGGCAGCTCGGTGTCGACGGTCGCTGGCTCGTAGGTGAACATCGCGCTGACCGTGCGGCTGGCCGTGGTCATCGCGTCGGTCCGAGCCTGCTCGGTCCGGTCGTGCTGCCAGAGCCGATAGCCGCTCGCCCCGAGCACGACCGCGGCGATCAAGCCGAGGGCAGCGAGAGCACCGAAGACGATCTTCACACGCAGGCTCATCCGACGAACTCCACCTTCGAGACGGTCATTCCGGTATCGGCGTTCGAGACGGTGATCCGAAACCGGTACTGACGCGACTGCGGCTCGGGCGAGCCGTTGTTGCTCACCGTCTGCTTGGCGGCCACGAGCACCTGCGCCGATTCGCCGTCCGCGGTGACGATGCCCGATTCCACGACCTCGCCGGTGGAGACCACATTGGCCTGCTTGACGATGTCCAGGAACGGGTCGACGCGACCGTCGAACTCGGTCTTGAAGTCGCCGGAGGCCACCGAGAGGATGCGGTCGATGTCCTCCTTGGCCGACCCGGCGCGGATGGTGGTCAGGTTGAGCACGGCCTGGCGGGCGGTCTCGGTGTACTGGGCGCGCAGATCCTCGTCGGTGCTCAGCGAGTAGGCCTTGACAGCGGCGAAACCGGCGCCGACGACCAGGGCCAGCACGAGCACGACAGCGGCGGCCAAGGCCATGACGCGGCCGGTCGAGTCGGAGAAAGCGGCGCTGTCGGATGCCGGAACGATCTCGGTGTCGGCGGAGTCGGAATCGGCGAGCTTGGTGAGTCGCACCGTCTCGGCGGCGGGCGGCACCGAGACCGCGGCGATCTTCGCCGTGGCGCCCTGGGTCGTCGCCGGAGCGTCGGCGGGCTTGTCGGTGTTGTCGACCACCGCTGTCGACGCGACCTCGACGGTGTCGACCACCTCGGTCGGTGATGCGGTTTCGCTCTTACCGATGGTGACCGTGGCGGCCACCGCCTCCTCGACCGGTGGTCCGGCCGAGCGCGCGGCCCGCCTGCGGGGGCGGCGGTTGTCGTTGTCGTTCATCGTTGCTGCTCCTCCAACATCGCCTGCCAGCTGGCCGGTACGGTGCCCGAGCCGTCGGTGGCGATGTCGCCTTGGCGGTACGTGCGCCCGTCTGTTCCCAGATAGGTGCCCGTTGACGGATCATAGGGGCGCGCTGCGGCGGGGGTCACACCACCCGTCGATGCGCCTGCCGGTGCGGAGGCCGGAGCGACCGGCTGGACCGGCCCGAACGGCGGGTTGTTGCCCTCCGGCACGAACCCCGTGCGGCACAGTTCCGGAGTGGGGGCCCGGACACCGGGAACCTCCATACAGGGCGTGTTACGGATGCCGCGCACGGCGATGTTCGAATCCTGTGGCACCTTGCAGTACAGCCCCGGCGGGGTGTCCATCGGTGTCAGCTCGCTGGGCTGACGCCACTGGTCGGCGGGCAGGAAGCCGGTGGTGCAGGCGGGCGGGTCGTTGAGCACGGTCATGAAGTCGACCATGACGCCGTACTGGATCGGACCGCGAATGGCCGTGCGCAGCGCGGCGATCAGCGGCGGGAAAACGACCAGCAGCTGTTCCACGCTGGCGTGATACGTCACGCCGACCTGGCCGAGGCTCACCAGGTTGCGGGCCAGAATCGGCAGCGTCGGACGCAGGTCCTGGAACTGCTCGTTCACGGTTTCCATCGCGGAAGGGCTGTTGTTCAACAGATTTCGCAAGGTGGGGTCGTGTTCGCGGAGTTGATCGGTGACGGTAGCCAGATCCGCTGTCCAGGAACGGATGTCGTCGGCCGAGCGGGTCTGGGTATCGAGCAGCGGGCCTATCTGGTCGAGCAGCTTCTTGGTCGGCTCGATGTCGTCTTCGGCCTGCTGGATCAGCAGCGCCGCGGAGTCGATGAATCGTTGCAGGTCGGGCCCGGCGCCGTTGAAGGCGTGGAAGGCCTCGTCGATGACCTGCTTGAGGCGGGTGTCGGCGACGGTGGCCAGCAGCTTGTCGGCCTGGTCGAGCATCGCGCCGACGTCCTGGGGCAGGTGGGTGCGCTGTTCGGGGATCACCGAGCCGTCGCGCAGGTGGCTGTCGGAGGGTTGCTCGCTGGGCACCAGGTCGACGTACTGTTCGCCGATCGCCGACACGCTGCGCACCCACGCGCTCGAATCGGCGGGCACCTTGTAGTCGCTGTCGATCGACAGGTCCGCCTCGACACCGACGGGCGTGAGCCGCACCGCCTCGACCTTGCCGATGTTCTGTCCGCGATAGGACACATTGGCGGTGGGATAGAGCCCACCGGTCGCGGCCAACTGCACGGTGACCGCGTACCGGCCGATACCGAACATGGCGGGCACCTGCAGGTAGCTGCCGCTCATCACGACCAGACCGACCACGGTAAGCACCGCGAAGATCGCGAGCTGAACTCGCACGAACCGGGTGAGTTTCATCGACCCGCCCCTTCCTGGCCGGGCAGCGGCGCGGTGATACCGGGAATGGCGGGCAGACCGGGAATCGGTCCGATCCCGGGCACATTCAGCGTGGGTGCCGGGGCGGGCGGTGCCGCGAAGGGCGCGGTGGCCGGATCACCCGCGTCGGTCGCGGTCGACGGCGCGAACGAACCGACCACGCCCTCGACACCGCCGAAGCGCCCGCCGAGCGGCGTACCCGTGAGCCAGTTGCTGTCGAGGCGGCTGGCGGTCAGGTCGAAGGTGATGAACAGGTTCATGTAGTCGCCCATGATGGCGTTGTCGATGTTCTTGATCGGGAACGGGAAGGTGGGCAGGATGCCCATCGCCTGGATCAGGTTGTTGCCCGTGTCGGCCAGGGTCTTCAGCACCGGACCGAGACTGCGCAGGTTGGCGACCAGATCGTCACCGCTGGTCTTGATGAGCCGCTCGCTGACGTCACCGAGCTCGCCCAGGGCGGTGATCGCGTTGGTGATGGTGGCCGACCGATCGGCCAGCGCGGTCAGGGCCGGATGGATCTGCTCGATCGCCTGGGCGATCACGTCCTTCTGCCCGGCGAGCTTGCCCGCGAGCTGGTCCAGGCCCTCCATCGCGGCGATGATGCTTCCGGTCTGGCGTTGCAGGCCGGTGGTGAGTTCGTTGAGTTGCGGGAGCAGGTCAGCGATCTCGTCCTCGCGGCCACCGAGCATCGCGTTCAGTTCCGTGGTGATGGTCTCGAGCTGGGCGATCCCGCCGCCGTTGAGCACCACCGACAGCGACGACAGGACCTGCTCGGTGGTGGGGTAGGCCCCGGCCCGATCGAGCGGGATGACGTCCCCGCCGCGCAACTGCCCCACCGGCTCGACCGTGGTCGGCGCGGACAGCTCGAGGTGGTTGCTGCCCAGCAGACTGGTCTGGCCGATCTTGGCGACCGCGTTGGCGGGCAGATGGACCTCGGGATTGAGCGAGACCGTCACCAGCGCGTGCCAGCCCTCGACCTCGATCCCGGTGACATTGCCGACCTCGACGTCGTCCACCCGCACCGGCGAATTCCGGGTCAGGGTGGTGACATTGGGCATCTGGATCCGCACGGTGTACGAACCTGGGCCGCGCCCTTCGGAGCCGGGCATGGGCAGGGAGTTCAGTCCGTCGAACTGACAGCCGGTGGTTCCCAGCGTCACGGCGACGCCGAGGGCGAGCCCGGCGAATGCGCGCCTCATCGCTGTCCTCCTGGAACGGCAAGCCCGGCAAGACCTTCGGGCACGGTGATCGGAGCCGCGGCGGGCGCCTGGTTCTGCGGGACCTGCCCGGCCAGGCTGGGCGGGCTGTACTGCAACTGCTCGGGGAATGCCGTGACACCGCTGGCCGGGTTGGTCATGATCGGCACGTAGTTCATCGCCAACGAACTGATCACCGGTGCCAGGAACTCCGCGCACAGATCCGCGGACCGGTCCGAGTTGTTGTTCTCGAGCGCCCGGATGGAACCGCACAGGAAGCTCAGCGGGTTGGCCGTGTTGTTCAGCGCGACCGCGCCGGTGAGCGAGCCCTGGGCGGGCTTGTAGAGCTGGTAGAAGTTCACCATCGCGGTCGGGCCGGAGTGCAGCACGCGTTCGATCTCGGGCCGCTTGTCCACCAGCGTCTGGGTGACATCGGCGAGCCGCTCGACGCCCTCGGTCAGTTCACCTCCGGACCCGTCGAGGAACCGCTTCACATCGGCCAACGCCACGTCCAGACTGTCCAGGCCGTTGCCGAGTTCTTCCGACGCACCGGCCAGCACCGAGGACACCGATGCCAACCGCCCACTGAACTGCACGATCTGCTCGTTGCTCGCCGAGAGCACCTCGACGAAATGCTGCAGGTTGCGGATGGTGCCGAACAGGTCGGTACGGCCGTCGGAGAGCGTGGTGACCGTGGCCGAGAGTTCACGCAGGGTGTCGCGGAACCTCTGGCCGTTGCCGTCGAGGTTGTCGGCGGCGGTGTCGACGAAGCGGCCGAAGGAGCCCTTCTCGTCGTCCCCGACCGGGCCGAGCGCGGTGGAGAGTTTGGTCAGTTCGGCCTTGATCTCGTCCCACTCGACCGGCACCGCGGTGCGCTCGAGCGGAATCTGCGCGCCGTCGGCCAGTTTCGGGCCGCCGGAGTAGGCGGGGGCGAGTTGCACGAACCGGGCCGAGACCAGCGACGGCGCGATGATCACCGCCCGCGCGTCGGCGGGCAGGTCGACCGCGCTGTCGATGCTCATGCGCACCTTCACCTGGCCCTGCCCCGGCTCGATGGAGTCGATGCTGCCGACGGTGACACCGAGGACACGCACCTCGTCGCCCTGGTAGAGGCCGGTCGTCGAGGTGAACGCGGCGGTCACGGTGTTCTTGCCGCCGCCGGTGGCGAGGTAGACACCGAGCGCGACCAGCGCCACGATCACCACCACGGCCACCGCGATCGTCCAGCGCGGCAGTCCGCGCACCTGCTGGGTGAAGCTCATCGCGGCGGATCCTCCTCGGCGGGAGCGATGTAGGGCGTCCTCGGGTTGGTGAAGATGTCGATCAGGTCCTGGGGCACCTGTTCCGGCCAGACCAGCGCGTCGACGAGCGGACGCAGCTCGGTACTGGTCGCGTTCACCACGTAGGCGTTGAACCAGGGACCGTTGCCGACCTGCTCACCGAGCGCGGCGGCATAGGGGCCGAGTCCGTCGAGGGCGTCGGTGAGGTTCTGCTTGTTGCGCTGGAGCAGGGCGAGCACCGAATTGAGCCGGTCCAGCACCGGCCGCATCTGTGGTTCGTTGTCGGCGACCAGGCCGGAGAGCTGCTTGGCCACGTCGTCGACGTAGACGACGAGCTGGTTGATCGCGGCGCGGCGCCGGTCGAGTTCGCCGAGCAGTTCGTTGCCGTCGAGCAGCAGCGTGTTGAGCTGGGTGCTGCGGTCGGCCAGGATCTTGGTGACGTTCTGCGCCCTGGCCAGCAGATCGGTGAGCGCCTGGTCGCGGGTGTTGATACTGCGCGAGAGCGCGGTGACACCGTCGAGGGCGTTGCGCAGCGGGCCCGGGGTGTCGGCGAAGGCGGCCGAGAGCGTGTCGAGGGTCTGGTCCACCTGGTCCAGATCCAGGTCGCGCACGGTCCCGCCGAGATCGCTGAGCGCCTCGTTGAGCGAGTACGGCGAGGTGGTGCGCTCGACCGGGATGGTGTCCTGGGTGCCGATGGCACCGGGCCCGGCGGGCACCACGTCCAGCGACTTGCGCCCGAGCACCGTGTTGGTCTTGATCGCGGCGGTCGTCTTCTCGCCGAGCACGATCGACTCGTCGAGGTCGAACTTCACCAGCACCTTGTCCCCGTCGAGGGAGACCTGGCGCACCTCGCCCGAGCGCACACCGGCCACGTGCACCGGGTCGCCAGGCACCAACCCGCCCGCGTCGACGAAGTTCGCGGTGAAGGTCGCGCCGGAGCGGATGAACGGCAGCTCGGTGAACTGCAGAGTGGCCAGCGAGATCGTCACGGCCATGACGATGCCGACCACGCCGATGGTCGCCGCCGAGGATTTGTTCTCATTCATTGGGCGTGCACCTTCCGGTCGCCTGCAGACCCGGCATGTGCACTTCCATCGGCTGACCATCGGGGCCGCTGACCAGGATGTTGGTACCGCAGATGTACAACTGCAGGAACGAGCCGTAGGCGCCGATCCGGATGAGTTTCTTGTAGGTCTCGGGGAGTTTGCCGAGGACCCATTCGAGATGGTCGGAGCCGTCGTCGAGGTTGGTGGCCAGGCGGCCGGTCTGCTCGATGGTGTTGCGCAGATCCGGGCGCGCGGTGACCAGCAGGTCGTTGAGTTCCTGGGTCGCACCGGCGATGCGCGGAATCGCGGCGCCGATCGGGTCGCGCTGGGCGGACAGGTCGCTGACCAGGCGCTGCAATTCGTCGATGGTGGTGGCGAACTGGTCGCCCCGGTCGTCGATGGTGGCCAGCACGGTGTTCAGGTTGTCGATCACGCTGCCGATCAGGGCGTCGCGGTCCGACAGTGTCTTGGCGAAATCGCCGCCGCTGTTGAGCAGCGAGACCAGCGTGCCGCCCTGGCCCTGGAAGATCTGCAGCAGCGCCCCGGTGAGGTCGTTGACCTGGTCCGGGTCGAGCCCGCGCAGCAGCGGTTTGAAGCCGCCGAGCAGCAGATCCAGATCGAGGGCGGGCGAGGTCTGCTCGACGCCGATGGTGTCACCGTCGGACAGGCGCCGGGCCGAACCGGGGCCCTCCAGCAACTCCAGGTAGCGGTCGCCGACGAGATTCTCGTACTTGATCGCGGCGCGGGTGCTGGCCAGCACGGCGTACTTGCTGTCGACATCGAACTCGACGTGCGCGCGATTGTCGTCGCCGACCTTCACCGAACTCACCGACCCCACCGGCACCCCGGCGATGCGCACCTTCGCGCCGGGCAGCATGCCCGAGGAACTGGTGAACACCGCCTGGTACCCGGTCTCGCGGGAGAAGCGCGCCTGACTCAGCACGATCGCCAGACCGGCGAACACCAGCGTCATCACCACGGTGAAGATCCCCAGCTTGATGGTCGTCCCCGTGTTCCTCACCGCGTCACTCCCGGCATTCCGTCCAGCAGGAGCTGGAAAACCCTTGGTAGACCGTTGAATTCATGCGAGGTGTTCGGCGTGTACGGCGCGCCCTGGTTGGTGTCGGTCACCACGTAGTTCGAATGGCTGTTCGGCACCCGATCGACGACACCCTCGCAGTGCGGGCCGCCGGTGGCGTTCACCTTCGGCAGGTCGTCGGGGTAGGAGTACGGCTTGGCACCGAGCATGAAGCTGGCGTTCATGCCGACACCCGGCAGTCGCCCGCCCATCATCTCCTCGGCGATCGGCATCAGCGGGCCGAGACCGTCGATGATGCAGCCCAGTGCGGGCGCGTAGTCGAACAGCAGCGCGGTCGTCGGGCGCAGCAGGTCCAGCGCGGTCACCAGATCGTTCTCGTTCTCCCGCAGCACCGAGCCGACGGTGTCGGACAGGCCGATCACGTTCACCAGCACATTGTCGAGCTGACCCTGCATCTCGGCGATGGTCTGCGAGGTGACCGTCGCGTTGTCGACGGTGCGCAGCAGCGGATCGGTCACCTCGGCGTACAGCCCCGTCACCGCCGCGGTCTTGTCCAGATCCGACTGCAACGTCGGCAGATACGGATTCAGTTCGCGCAGATAGTGATCCGAGCGCACCAGCAGATCACCCATCTTGTCGCCACGTCCCTCGAGCGCGGTGCCGAGCGCGGTCAGCGTCGCGTTGAGCTTCTCCGGCTCGACCTGGGCGAGCACATCGGACAGGTGCTGGAACAGCGTGTTGAACTCGACCGTCACCGAACTGGCCGCGACGGTGGTGCCGGGCGCGAGCGAGGTCTTGGCGGGCTGCTCCGGGACGATGAAGTTCACGTATTTGGCGCCGAAGACCGTGGTCGAGCGGATGTCGACACCGGCATTGGCGGGCACCAGCTTCAGCTGGTCGGGGTCGACCTCGAGGCGCAGTTGGGCGCCGTCGTCGCGCAGGGAGATCTCGGCGACGCGGCCGATCTCGACGCCGCGCACCTTCACCTTGGCGTCGGGGTCCAGGACCAGGCCCGTGCGGGGCGTGTCGATCAGGACGGTGGCGGTGTTGGTGAAGGCGCCCTGGAACAGCGCGAGCGCGAGGGCCGCGCCCGCGGCGAGCAGGCCGACCAGTGCGAGCGCGGCGAGCTTGCGCCCGAGCCCGCCCTGCAGTGCGGCAACGATCCGTGAGGTGTTCATCGCGCTATCCCGAGAGGTGGAAGTTGCCGGAGGTGCCGTAGATGGCCAGCGAGATCAGCAGCGTCACCGTGACCACCGCGACCAGCGAGGCCCGCACCGCGTTGCCGACCGCGATACCGACGCCGACCGGTCCACCCGCGGCGGTGAAGCCGAAGTAGGTGTGGATCAGCATGACCGCCAGTGCCATGACGATGGCCTGCGCGAACGACCACAGGATGTCGCTCGGTATGAGGAACGTCGAGAAATAGTGGTCGTAGACGCCCGCGGACTGGCCGTAGATGACGACGGTGGCGAAGCGGCTGGCGATGAAGGAGGCGATCACCGCGAGCGCGTAGAGCGGCACGATCGCGATCAGCCCGGCCAGCACCCTGGTGCCGACCAGGAACGGCACCGGCCGGATGGCCATGGATTCCAGCGCGTCGATCTCCTCGGCCACCCGCATGGCGCCGAGTTGGGCGGTCGCGCCCGCGCCGATGGTGGCGGCCAGGCCGATTCCGGAGATGACCGGCGCCGCGATGCGGACATTGATGAAGGCGGCGAAGAAGCCGGTCAGCGCCTCGACACCGATATTGCCCAGCGAGCTGTAGCCCTGGACGGCGATGGTGCCACCGGCCATCAGGGTCAGGAAGCCGACGATGACGACGGTGCCGCCGATCACCGCCAAGGCGCCACTGCCCATGCTGATCTCGGCGATCAGGCGGATGGTCTCGGTGCGGTAGTGCACCAGGGCGCGGGGCACCGAGCCGAGCGCCTTGACGAAGAAGATCGCCTTCTCACCCAGGGAATCCACGGATTTCGAGGCGCGGTCGAAACGACGGACCGTGCGCGGGAACTTGCTGCGAACAATGAATGCCATTTCGCCTCACCGCACCGTGAATTTCAGGCCGATCGCGGTGACGACCACATTCACCACGAACAGCGCCATGAAGGCGAATACCACCGTTTGGTTCACCGCGTCGCCGACACTCTTGGGACCGCCCTTCACCTGCAGACCGAGATAGCAGGCGACCATTCCGGCGATCAAACCGAACAGGCCCGCCTTGATCTCGGAGATGATCAGTTCGGGCAGATTCGTCAGCAGCGGAATGCCGTTGACGAACGCGCCGGGATTCACGCCCTGCAGAAAGACCGAGAAGGCGAAACCGCCGACGATGCCGACCGTGCACACCAGGCTGTTGAGCATCAGCGCCACGAACATCGAGGCGAGCACGCGCGGTACGACGAGCCGGGCGACCGGGTCGATGCCGAGCACCTTCATCGCGTCGATCTCCTCGCGGATGGTGCGTGCGCCCAGGTCGGCGCAGATCGCGGTGGCGCCCGCACCGGCCACGATCAGCACCGTGACGATCGGGCCCACCTGGGTGACAGCACCGAACGCGGCCGCCGCGCCGCTGAGGTCGGCGGCGCCGATCTCGCGCAACAGGATGTTGAGCGTGAAAACGACCAGCACCGTGAACGGAATCGCGACCAGCAGGGTCGGCACGATGGAGACGCGGGCGACGAACCAGGACTGGTCGACGAATTCACGCCATTGGAAGGGGCGTCGGAAGGTGGCCCGAGCCACTTCCGCGCCGAGTTCGAAGAATCCGCCGACCGCCCGCAACGGGACAGCAAGGAGGTCGTTCATGCGGATTCCTCCTTGTTCGACGGGCGGGCCGAGAGGCCCGCGTACCCGTACTTCACCGCCACCCCGATCTGAAGACTGCCCAAAGACTAGAACACGTTCCCGCTAATGTCTGCCGTTTCAGGACACTTAGAGCAGGACTTTTTCTCGCATATCGGGACCAAAACTGAAACGAATGCTTATCGAACTCAACCGGCCTCCTGTGACTCGCCACACACCCCGACGCTCATGTCTACCAACAGCTGGACCGGCGTACAACTGCACGCGGGTCAATGTTTCGTCGCGGTGCGCGGCGAGCCAACTTCGGGCAAATCGCCGGTGCGGGGATCAGCCCAGATCGCGCAGGGCGCGGGCCGAGAAGGTGTGGTCGGCGGGGCGCTCTGCGAAGTAGCCACCCAGGGTGGCGGCCAGATCGGCCTCGGACCACTCGACGCCCTCGGCGTCGAAGCGCTGCTCGACGGTCGGAGCGGCCATCAGGGCCACCATCGGGCCGTAGACCACGAAGACCTGCCCGTTGACCGCGTCGGCCGCGGGCGAGGCGAGGTAGGCGACGAGCTTGGCCACGTGTTCCGGCGCCAGCGGGTCGACCGCGCCCTCGGGCGCGGACTCGAAGACCGCTTCGGTCATCGCCGTCCTGGCCCGGGGGCAGATGGCATTGGCGCGCACGCCGTAGCGCGCGAGACCGCGCGCCGCGGTGAGCGTGAGCGCGGTGATGCCCGCCTTGGCCGCGCCATAGTTGGCCTGCCCCTCCGGACCGAGCAGACCCGCCTCGGAGGAGGTGTTGACCAGCCGACCGTAGACCGGGGCGCCCGCCGCCTTGGAGGCCGCGCGCCAGTAGGCACCGGCATTGCGCGAGAGCAGGAAGTGGCCGCGTAGATGCACCGCGATCACCGCGTCCCAGTCCTCGTCGGACATGTTGAACAGCATGCGGTCGCGGGTGATGCCCGCGTTGTTCACCACGATGTCGATGCCGCCCAGGGATTCCTGCGCGGTCGCGATCAGCGCGTCGGCCGTGGACCGCTCGGCGATCGAGCCGCCGACGAACTCGGCCTTGCCGCCGAGCTCGCGGATCGTGGCGATGGTCTCGGCGGCGGCGTCCTCGGTGAGGTCGTTGACGACCACCGCCGCGCCCGCCGCGGCCAGCGCGAGGGCTTCGGCCCGGCCGAGACCGGCCCCGGCCCCGGTCACGATGGCGACCCGGCCCTCCAGTGAAGTCTGCTTGGCCTGCTCCGGGACCTGAAAGTCCGAGATTCCCTGCCTCACGGCAGAGGGTTCCTGTTTCATCGACAGCTGCCTTCCCGCATCAACTGCGGGACGGTCTCACACCATCTCCGCAGGCTAAGACCGCCAGCCCGGCGGCCTGTATGTTCTTGGCGGCGTTCACATCCCGATCGTGGGACACGCCGCACAGACAGGTCCATTCCCGAACCTGCAACGGCATCGAATCGTTGATCCGACCGCACGCCGAGCACGTCTTGCTCGACGGATAGAACCGGTCGACCGCCACTACGGTGCGCCCGTACCAGCCAGCCTTGTACTCCAGCATCGACCGGAACTCCGACCACGACGCGTCCGAGATCGCCCTCGCCAGGCTGTGGTTGCGGACCATGTTCCGCACGCTCAAGTCCTCGATGGCGATCACTTGGTTCTCGCGTACCAACCGAGTCGAGAGCTTGTGCAGATGATCGCGACGACGATCCGCGATCCGCGCATGAATGTGGGCGACCTTCGCTCGAGCCTTCGCCCGATTCGCCGAGCCCTTTTGCTTCTTCGCCAACACCCGCTGAGCCTTGGCGAGGCGGGCTCGATCCTTCTTCTCGAACCGAGGATTGGATACCTTCTCCCCTGTCGAGAATGCGTACAGCGACGTGATTCCCGCGTCCAGACCCAGCGTCGCATTCGACTTCGCGAGCTCGGGAATCGCCTCCTCCACGAGGATGGTGATGTGGTACCGGTTTGCCGAGTCCTTCGACACTGTCACCTGAGACGGCACCGCGCCCAAGGGCAGCGGACGCGACCAGCGAATATCCAACGATTCGGCCTGTTTGGCTAGCTTGATCCGGCCGCCCCGGAACGTGAAACAGTTCGAGAAATAGGTCGCCGAGTCTTTCGACCTGCCCTTCTTCTTGAACTTTGGGTACCCGGCCCGCTTGCGCCAGAAGTTGTCGTAGGCGCCTTGCAGATTCTGCAGCGCCACCTGCAGTGGCCCCTTCGATGGCTCGGTGAGCCACGCGGTGTCGGGGTCTTGCTTCCATCCAGTGAGCATCTTGCTCGTATCGGCGTAGTTGACGCGTCGTTGCTCCTGCGTCCACGCGCGAGAGCGTTCCGCGAGCGCTCGGTTGTAGACGTAGCGGACGCAGCCGAAGGTGCGAGCGAGCTGCTCCGCTTGCTCGCTCGTTGGATAGAAGCGGTACTTGTACGCCCGCTTCACCACCTTCGATGGCACGAGTGAGATAATAGCCCATTACTATTTCACCCACGTGATGCCGTCCCCGCCGTGAACAGCCGCGGCTGCTGACGACGATCTTCGATCACTCCCACCGGGCCGACTTTAGAACGTGTTTCACTATCCGACAAGAGGTGATCACGCCAGCCTCAGCGCAGCTTTGGGGCACTGCGCCACCGCCTCCTCCACGTCGGCGACGCGATCGTCGGCGACATCGCCCTCGAGCACGTGCAGGTTGTCGTCGTCATCGAGTTCAAACATGTCAGGGGCGATTCCGACGCAGACGCCGTTCGCTTCGCACCGGTCGAAATCGACGATGATCTTCATGAGAGCTTCCTTCCACGCGGTCTCGGCGACACTAACCCAGACAGTGGGCCCCGCGGAGCGGAACGGCCGCCGAATCACTGTCAATACTGGAACATGTTCCAGTTGGTATGCAATGATCGGTTTCGGCGGGGCTCATCCCCTGCGTCCCGCCACCCACTGTTTGGCCGCGAGAGACCGAGGTAGCAAGCATGCGCGTCGCGTATACGCCGCAGCAGGAAGAACTCCGCGCCGAGCTGCGCGAGTATTTCGGCACGCTGATGACGCCCGAACGCCGCAAGGCGCTGAGCTCACAGACCGGCGAATACGGCGAGGGCGATGTCTACCGCGAGGTCGTACGGCAGATGGGCCGCGACGGCTGGCTCACGCTGAGCTGGCCCGAGGAGTACGGCGGCCAGGACCGCACCACGATGGATCAGCTGATCTTCGTCGAGGAAGCCGCCATCGCCGGTGCCCCGGTCCCGTTCCTCACCCTGAACTCGGTCGCGCCGACGATCATGCAGTACGGCACCGAGGAGCAGAAGAAGTTCTTCCTGCCCAAGATCGCCTCGGGTGAGCTGCATTTCGCCATCGGCTACTCCGAGCCGGGCGCGGGCACCGACCTGGCCTCGCTGCGCACCTCGGCCGTGCGCGACGGCGACGACTTCGTGATCAACGGCCAGAAGATGTGGACCAGCCTCATCGCCTACGCCGACTACATCTGGCTGGCCGTGCGCACCGACCCCTCGGCCAAGAAGCACAAGGGCATCACGATGTTCATCGTGCCCACCGACACCGAGGGCTTCTCCTGGACCCCCGTGCACACCATGGCCGGGCCCGACACCTCCGCCACCTACTACCAGGACGTGCGGGTGCCCGCCTCGGCGATGGTCGGCCCGGAGAACGGCGGCTGGTCGCTGATCACCAACCAGCTCAACCACGAGCGCGTGGCGCTCACCTCGGCCGGACCGCTCTCGCTGGCGGTGAACCAGACCGTGGACTGGGCCAAGCAGACCACCCTGGCCGACGGCACGCGCGTCATCGACCAGGAATGGGTGCGGCTGAACCTGGCCCGCGTCTACGCCAAGGTCGAATACCTCAAGCTGCTGAACTGGGAGATCGCCAGCCGTGCCGACCAGGGCGGCGAGGCGGCCCCCAAGCCGTGGGACGCCTCGGCCTGCAAGATCTACGGCACCGAGCTGTCCACCGAGGCCTACCGCCTGCTCATGGAGGTCGTCGGCGCGCACGGCTATCTGCGTCAGGACTCCCCCGGCGCGGCGATGCTGGGCAGGCTCGAGCGGATGCACCGGGCCGCGCTGATCCTCACCTTCGGCGGCGGCACCAACGAGGTGCAACGCGACATCATCGCCATGACCGCCCTGCGCCAGCCCGCCGCCGCCCGCTGATCTCGAAAGCCGGTACCCCCTCATGGATTTCACCCCCACCGAAGCCCAGCTCGACCTCGCCCGGCTGACCGGCGAGATCTGCGCCAAGCTCGTCACCGCCGACCGCCTGCGCGAACTCGACACCGCGGGCCGCTTCGACGATCAACTGTGGAAGGCACTCGCCGACGCGGGCGTGCTGGCCGCCGCCCTGCCGGAAGACCTGGGCGGCAGCGATTTCGGCGCGCTGGAACAGACCGCGATCCTGCGCGAACTCGGCAAGTCCGTGGCCGCCGTGCCGGTGCTGTGGTCGGTCGTGGTGGCCGCCGACGCGCTGGCCCGCTTCGGTGACGAGGACCAGCGCGCGCTGGCCGCCCGCGCGGGCACCGGCGAGATCGTCCTCACCGCCGCGCTCGCCGAACCGCTGCGCGCCGCCACCGACGCGCCCGGCCTCGTCGCCACCGAGTCCGACGGCTGGACCGTCACCGGGACCGCGACCACCGTCGCCTTCGCCGACCGCGCCGAACGAATCCTGGTGCCCGCCACCGTGTCCGGCCGCCCGGCCGTCTTCGTGGTCGATCCCGCGCACGCCTCGGTGACCCGCACCGCCCAGCAGGTCGTCGACCTCGCGCCGGAATTCCTCGTCGAATTCTCCGAGACCCCCGCCGAACTCCTCGGCACCCTCGACACCGGCGCCGAGATCCTGACCCGACTGCGCGAGCAGGCCTGGCTCGGCCTGGCCGCCCTGCAACTCGGCACCCTCGAACGGGCACTCGAGCTGACCGCCGAACACACCCGCACCCGCGAACAGTTCGGCAAGCCGCTCGGCGCGTTCCAGGCTGTCGCCCAGCGTCTTTCCGACGCCTACATCGACATCAACGGCCTGCGTCTGGCCGTCACCCAGGCCGCCTGGCGCGTCACCGAGGGTCTCCCGGCCACCGAGTCCGTCCACATCGCCAAGTTCTGGGCCGCCGAAGCGGGCCACAAGGTCGCCCACACCGTCATCCACATCCACGGCGGCCTCGGCATCGACCGCGACCACATCGTCCACAACTACTTCACCGCCGCCAAACACCACGAATTCGCCCTCGGTGGCGCCACACCCCACCTCCTCGCCCTGGGCGCGGAACTGGCGCGCTGAGCCGGAGCGCGCCGCAGACGGAGCCGCTCTGTCACCGCGCGAAGCGGACGAGTTCCTTCGCGATCGACGGGACGTCGAGATTTCCCTGACAGACACCGAGGACGAACGCCTCCGCCGAGTCGACATCAAACGTCTCGTCGAGTGGGGCACCATTGAGGTGCAGGAACACCCACGTCGCATACCAGGCCAGTCGCTTGTTGCCGTCGATCAGACCGTGATTACGTGCGAGCGATTCCATCAGCGCGGCGGCCTTCTGCCACAGATCCGGGTAGGCGTCCTGGCCGAACACACTCGACTGCGGCCGCGCCAGCGCCGAATCGAGCAGACCGTAGTCACGAACATCCGGGGTACCGAGCCGCCCGGCCAGGCTCAGCAGCTCCGACAATGTCAGATACTGCATCAGGCAAGCCGTCTGTTCAGCTCTTCGCTGACCTTCAGGACGTGGTCGGCGGCCTCGTTGAACAGCCGGGCGCGCTCGTTGATCGCCGCGACGACCGCATCGTGCGCGAACTGCTGCATACTCCGCCCTTCAGCCTCGGCGCGCTGCCGGAGCGCGTCCAACTCGTCGTCGGTGAATCGAACATTCAGACCAGCCATGGACACGATGGTACCGCGCGGTACCACGCACAACCAGCGAATTTTCTATTCGAGGGTCGAGGTCAGGTATCGCTGGACGGTCGGGGCGATGTCGGCGATCAGGTCGTCGGGACGCATCTCGACGACCGGGGGTAGGCGCAGGATGTAGCGGCACAGGGCGATGCCGAGGAGTTGGGTGGCGATGAGGCCCGCTCGGCGGGGGGCGTCGGTGGGGTCGCCGACGCGCAGGACGGCGGGTAGGACCTGGTCGGCGAAGATGGCGCGGACGCGATCGGCGACGGCCTCGTCGGTGATGGCCGAGCGCAGCAGGATCAGCAGGACGATGTTGTCGCCGCCCTCCCAGATGGCGAGGAAGCGGCGGACCAGGCGTTCGCCCAGGGTGTCCGGTGGCGCGGTGGCGAGGTCGGGCAGGTCCAGGTCGATCTGGACGGCCGCGGCGAACAGGCCGTCCTTGCTGCCGAAATAGCGCATCACCATGGAGGGATCGATCTCGGCGTCGGCGGCGATGGCGCGGATGGTCGCCTTGGCGTAGCCGTCGGCGGCGAAGCGCGCGCGGGCCGCGTCGAGGATGACGGCCTTGGTGGCCTCAGAGCGGCGGACCGGGGATTTCGACGCGGCGGACTTCATGCCAACAAGTGTAGGCCAACAACCGTTGACTTACGCCGTCCCGCACGGTTACCGTTATGCCTACAAGCGTTGGCAAACAAGCGTTGACCAGGAGTCGCAGATGTCCGCCACCCAGCTGCCCGCCCACACCTCCGTTGTCGTCGTCGGGGCCGGTCCCGCCGGACTCACCGCCGCGATCGTGCTCGCGGAGGCGGGGGTCGACCACGTCCTGATCGATCGGCTGGGTGAAGGCGCGAACACCTCGCGTGCCGCCGTGGTGCACGCCCGGACGCTCGAGGTTCTCGCGGAGCTGGGACTCGCGGACGAACTCGTCGCGCGGGGTATCGAGGTGCCCACCTTCAAGGTGCACGACGGTCCGAAGACCTTGGCCACCATCGGTTTCGGGAACATCGCGTCGGAGTTCCCGTACACGTTGATGATTCCGCAGGACGTCACCGAAGAGGTTCTGCTCGACCGGCTCCACCGCGCGGGCGGCACGGTCCACCGCCCGGTCACCGTCACCGGACTCACCGAGGAAAACGACCGCGCCACTGTCGAATACACCGCGAGTGGGCACACCGGCACGGTCAGCGCCGACTACGTGATCGGCGCCGACGGTATGCACAGCGTGGTCCGGGAGCAGGCGGGCATCGGCTTCACCGGCGACACCTACCCCGCCTCGTTCGTGCTGGCCGATGTGCGCATGAGCTGGCCGACCCCGCGCACCGAAGTCTCCCTGCATCTTTCGCCCGAAGGCGTCACGGTGGTCGCCCCGCTGCCCGACCCGGCGGGGGAACGCTACCGCGTCGTGGCCACGGTGGACGACGCGCCGGAACACCCGCCGCTCGCCCAGATCCAGACCTTGCTCGACGCGCGCGGTCCCGGCGGGGAGATCCGCGTCGACGAGGTGCTGTGGAGCTCGCGCTTCCGCGTGCACCACCGCGTCGCCGAGCGTTACCGCGCGGGCCGCGTCCTGCTCGCCGGAGACGCCGCGCACGTGCACAGCCCGGCGGGCGGCCAGGGCATGAACACCGGCATCCAGGACGCCGCGATGCTCGCCGGTCTGCTCACGAAAGTGGTCGCGGGAGAACCGGATTCGCTGCTCGACACCTACGAGACCGTCCGCAGGCCGATCGCCCTGGACGTGGTCGCCTTCACCGACCGCATGACCCGTATGGCCACCCTCCGCTCGGCCCCGGCCCGCACCGCCCGCAACACCGCCCTGCGTCTGCTCACCCGCATCCCCGCCGTCCGCACCACCCTCGCCACCCGCCTCGCCGAACTCCCCACCCGCTAGCCGGGCCACCAGAGGGTGTCCACCTCAGGAACGCGACTCGGCCCGCCCGGGAGTGCCGGGCGGGCCGAGGGGTGGGGAACTACGCGGAGCCCGCTTCGGCGTGCTCGTCGGCGGGGCGCTCGTCGGTCTGTGCCTTGGCCCAGCGGTAGTCGGGCTTGCCCGCGGGCGAGCGCTTGATCTCGTCGACGAACCACAGGCTGCGGGGCTGCTTGTAGGAGGCGATCTCCTGGGTGAGCACCGGCTTGAGGTCGGCCAGGGTGGGGCGCTTGCCGTCGCGACACTGCACCACCGCGACCACACGCTGACCCCAGCGCGCGTCCTCGACACCGATGACGAGCGCGTCGAAGACGTCCGGATGCGCCTTGAGCGCGCCCTCGACCTCCTCGGGGTAGATCTTCTCGCCGCCGCTGTTGATGCTCACCGAACCACGGCCGAGCATGGTGACGGTGCCGTCCTCCTCGACGCGCGCGTAGTCGCCGGGGATCGCATAGCGGACCCCGTGGAACTCCTTGAACGTCGCGGCCGACTTCACCTCGTCCTTGTAGTAGCCCAGCGGGATGTGGCCGCTGCGGGCGAGCAGACCGATCACGCCCGAACCGGGCTCGACCGGGTTGCCCTGCTCGTCGAGCACCTGGGTGGCCGCGTCGATCTTCACGCGGGGCCCGCCGGTGTGGGTGGCGCCCTTGGCGACCAGCGACAGACCACCGAAACCGGTCTCCGAGGAACCGATGGAATCGGAGATCATCCGGTTCGGCAGCAGTTCCAGGAACTTGTCCTTGAGCGGCGGCGAGAACAGCGCGGCGCTGCTGGCCAGCACATAGAGCGTCGACAGATCGTAGGGCTCACCGGTTTCCGGGTTGCCCTGCTCGAGTGCGTCGAGCATCGGCTGGGCCATGGCGTCGCCGGTGATGAAGATCAGGTTGATGCCGTGCTTGTCGACGGCCTGCCAGACCCCGTGCCCGCTGAACTCGGGAATCATCACGGCCTTGCCGCCACCGAAGAGGCTGTGGAAGGTGGCCCACTGCGAACCGCCGTGGATCATCGGCGGGATCGGGAAGCGCACCATCTGCGGGTTGGCCGCGCCGACCTTGGCCAGCTCCCACTCGTCCTTGACGTACTCGCCGGTGACGAAGTTGATGCCAGCGCCGAGCACCCGCCACACGTCCTCGTGCCGCCACATCACGCCCTTGGGCAGGCCGGTGGTGCCGCCGGTGTAGAGCATGTAGATGTCGTCGGGTGAGCGTTCGCCGAAATCGCGCTCACCGGAGGAGGCCGCCAGCGCGGCTTCGTATTCGACGGTGTTCGGCGGGGTCGGGCCGTCGGTGCCGTCATCGACCACGACCAGCGTCTTCAAGCCGGGCACCTTGGCCCGCACGGCTTCGACCCGGTCGGCGTAGCGGCGCTCGTAGATCAGCGCGGCCATGTCCGAGTTCTCGAAGATGTGCAGTAACTCGTTCTCGACGTAGCGGTAGTTGACGTTGATCATCACCGCCCGCGCCTTGAAGATGGCGACCATCGCTTCGACGGCCTCGACGGTGTTACGGGAGTAGATACCGACTTTGTCGCCGGGACGCACGCCCTGTTCTTGCAGGTAGTGGGCCAGCTTGTTGGCCCGCTCCTCCAGTTCGGCATAGGTCGACTCACGATGTTCGCCGACCAGCACGATCCGGTCGGGCATCAGGTCGACGGCGTGTTCGACGAGATCGGCTATGTTGTAGCTCACAGTGTCAAAAATAGAACGTGTTACTGTTTCTGACAAGGTTTCGGCGAGACTCGCTCGCGAGTCTCGGACGTCAGGAGAATTCGGATGGCCCACTGCCTGGTCGAGAAGCGCGACCATGTCCTCATCGTGACCATGAACCGCCCGGAGGCGCGCAACGCCCTCTCCGGCGAGATGATGGCGATCATGCGCGACGCCTGGGACCAGGTCGACAGCGATCCCGAGATCCGCGTCGCCATCCTGACCGGCGCCGGTGGCGCGTTCTGCGCGGGCGCCGACCTCAAGGCGATGACCGCCCAGCACCCCGGCGACTCCTTCAAGGGCGGCGGCTGGGACCTCTCGCGCATCGACGCGCTGCTCAAGGGCCGCAGGCTCACCAAGCCACTGATCGCCGCCGTCGAGGGCCCCGCCATCGCGGGCGGCACCGAGATCCTGCAGGCCACCGACATCCGGGTGGCGGGCGAGAGCGCGAAATTCGGTGTCTCCGAACCGCGCTGGGGCCTGTTCCCGCTGGGCGGCTCCGCGGTCCGGCTCCCCCGCCAGATCCCCGCCACCGTCGCCGCCGACCTGCTGCTGACCGGCCGCCACATCAAGGCCGCCGAGGCCAAGGAAATCGGCCTGATCGGCCACGTCGTCCCCGACGGCACCGCCCTGGACAAGGCCCTCGAACTCGCCGAGATGATCTCCGCCAACGGCCCGCTGGCCGTCCAGGCGATCCTCAAGACCATCCGCGACACCGAGGGCATGCACGAGAACGACGCCTTCAAGGTCGACGCCGAACTCGGCGCCGCCGTCTTCAAGTCGGCCGACGCGAAAGAGGGCCCCAAAGCCTTCGCCGAAAAGCGCAAGCCCACTTTCACCGGCGAGTGAAACGCCGCGAGAGCGCCGGGCTGTTCGCCCTGCGCCCTCGCCGATCGGGGTCGATCAGCCCGGGTAGTTCATGAAGAACGGCTCCCACTGGTGGCCGTCGGGGTCGAGGAAGGTGCGGCCGTGCATGCCGACCTCGGCTTCCTGGGCGCGCTTGTCCTCGTTGGTCTGTTCGGTGGCGCCCGCGGCGACGGCGGCGTCGGTGAGGGTGTCGACTTCCTCGGCGCTGGCCAGGGACAGGGCGTACCCGGCGGCGGCGGTGTTGACGGTGTCGGCGATGGGGCGCGTGCTGAAGGTCGAGAAGAAGGGCTTGGTCAGCAGCATGAGGCAGATGTTGTCGTCGATGACGATGCACGACGCGTTCTGGTCGGTGAAATCCTCGTTGACCTTCCAGCCGAGGGCCTCGTAGAAGCTCTTGGAGCGGTCGAGGTCGGCGACGGGGAGGTTGATGAAGATCATCTTGCTGCTCATGGGTATCGGCCTTTCGGGGCGTCGTTGCGGTCTCGAACATGTAGACGCGGCGCCCGTGGCGGAATCATCGGTCGGCGGCGAAATCGGTGGAATTCGCCGGGCCGCGCTTTCGCCCCTGTTCGCTGTCGTACCCCTGTGGCATCGTGAGGAACTATGAGCGACGCCACAACCACCACCACCGGCCCCGACCCCGCTGTCCTGGCCGAATTCGAATCCCACCGGCGCGAGTTGTGCGCGTACGCCTACCGCATGCTCGGCTCCTCGTTCGAGGCCGAGGACGCGGTGCAGGAGACATTCACCCGCGCCTGGCGCTCCTACGACTCCTTCGAGGGCCGCGCGAGTCTGCGCTCGTGGCTCTACAAGATCGCCACCAATATCTGTCTGGACATGCTCGACCGGCCACAGAGCCGCGCCAGACCGATGGATCTCAACGGGCCGGGGCGCCCCGATTCCCCCCTGCCCGCCCCGCAGCCCGACTACGTGTGGATCGAGCCCATCCCCAACGCTCTGGCCTTCGGCGCCGATCCGGCCGAGCACGCCTCCACCAAGGACACGCTGCGCCTGGCGTTCGTGGCGGCCTGCCAGCACCTGCCCGCCACCCAGCGCGCGATCCTGATCATGCGCGAGGTGCTGCGCTTCTCGGCGAGCGAGACCGCCGAGGCGCTGATGATGTCGCCCGCGTCGGTGAACAGCGCGCTGCAACGCGCGCGGGCGACCATGTCGAAGGTGCAGCCCACGGTCGGTGACGGGTTCGACGAGTCCGATCCCGGTCAGCGCAAGCTCATCGACGATTTCGTGCAGGCGTTCGAGGCCTACGACATGGACGCGCTCACCACCCTGCTCAAAGCCGATGTGGCGCTGTCGATGCCGCCGTTCGAGCTGTGGATCTCCGGGCCGGAGAACGTGGCCGCGTTCATGCTCGGCACCGGCAGTGCCTGCCGCGATTCCCGGATGGTGCCGCTGGCCGGTGCCAACGGGCTGCCCGCCTTCGGCCACTACAAGCCCAGCGAGGAGCCGGGTGTGTGGGTGCCGTGGTCGATCACCGTGCTCGAACTCGACGGCGACACCATCGCCGGGCTGAACTTCTTCCTCGACACCGAGCGGCTGTTCCCGCTGTTCGGCCTCGCACCGGAGTGGCGCGAGGCCGTCTAGCGGCGGTTCAGAGCAGGCGGCGCTTGTAGAGCTTGCCGTTGGGGTCGCGCGGCAGCTCCGCCCGGTATTCCACCGTGCGGGGCAGCTTGTACTTGGCGAGTTGGCCCGCGGCGAACTCGATGAGTTCGGTGGTGAGCGCGTCGTCGCCGTCGGTGCCCTCCACCGGCTGGACGAACGCCTTCACCTGCTGACCCCAATCCGGGTCGGGCACACCGAGAACCGCCACGTCGGCCACCTTCGGGTGACTCATCAGCACGCCCTCGATCTCGGCCGGATAGATGTTGACGCCACCGGACAGGATCAGGTCCGAGCGCCGGTCGCACAGGTAGAGGTAGCCGTCCTCGTCGAGGTAGCCGATGTCGCCGACGGTGAACAGGTCACCGACGCGCGCCTCCTCGGTCTTCTCCTTGGCGTGGTGGTACTCGAAGCTGGAGGCGCCCATCTTCATGTAGACCAGGCCCTCCTTGCCCGCGGGCAGCTCGGAGCCGTCGGTCTCGTCGAGGATCTTGATCACCGACCACGGCCACGCCTTGCCCACCGAACCGGGCTTGCGCAGCCAGTCGGCGCCGTTGATGACGGTGCCGCCGCCCTCGGTGGCGGCGTAGTACTCGGTGACGACCGGCCCCCACCACTCGAGCATCTGCCGCTTGGTCTGCTGCGGGCACGGCGCGGCGCCGTGCACCATGCTGCGCAGCGAGGACACGTCGTAGCGGGCGCGCACGTCCTCGGGCAGGGCGAGCAGGCGGTGGAACTGGGTGGGCACCATGTGGCTGTGGGTCACCTTGTGGCGCTCGATCAGGGCGAGCATGTCCTCGGCGGTCCAGCGGTCCATCAGCACCAGCTTGTGGCCGAGCTGGATGGAGATGGTCGAGAAGTTGAGTACGGCGGTGTGGTAGAGCGGCGAGCCGCAGATGTGCACGTGATCGTCGTAGGGCGCCAGCTCGAACAGGCTGAAGAACGACTTGTTCGGCGCCGGAACCACATCCGGGTCGGCCCCGGTGAGTGGACGACGCACGCCCTTGGGTCGTCCGGTGGTACCCGAGGTGTAGAGCATCGGGGCGCCCACCGAGCGCTCGTCGGGGCGGCCGGTGTCGGCGGCGCCGAGCCAGGAGACCGGCCGGAAACCGGGGACGGTGCCGACGGCGAAGCGCGCGTCGGCGGGCAGCTCGGCCAGGTCGGCGGCCTCGGCGGCGGTCGCGGCGAAGCGTTCGCTGGCCAGGAACGCCGAGGCCTCGCTGTCACCGAGGATGTAGGCGATCTCCGGCGCGGTCAGATGCCAGTTCACCGCGACGATGTAGAGCCCGGCCTGGTAGGCGGCGAAGTACGCGGCGATGGCCTCGACGCCGTTGTGCAGCATGCTGACGACGACGTCCCCGGTCCGCAAGCCGATCCCGCGTAGCCCGTTGGCGTAGCGGTTGGCCAGGGTGGCCAATTCTCGATAGCTGATCTCGGTGCCGTCCGGGTCGACGACGGCGATCCGCTCGGGATCGGCCGCGGCGATATTCCACAGTCCGAGGACTTCCGTTGTCTGCTGGCTGCTCATCTCATCGAATTTAGAACGTGTTCTACCGTTCTACAAGGGGTGCGACGCGGCGCAGTTGGTCGGCGTCGGAAACCGAGATCAGCATCATCGTCACCCCGGCGTCCTCCCATTCCTTCAGCCGGGCCCGCACGTGGGCCTCGTCGCCGAAGATCGCGGTGTCGGTGATCAGCTCGTCGGGCACCGCGGCGGCGGCCTCGGCCTTGCGGCCCGCCTGGAACAGCGCCGAGATCTCGTCGACCTCGGCGGCGTAGCCCATCCGCTTGTAGACCTGCGCGTGGAAGTTCAGCTCGGGAGCACCCATGCCGCCGATGTAGAGCGAGGTGACCCAGCGCATCCGCTCGATCTCGCCCGCCGGGTCATCGGTGACGACCACCTGCGCGCTCGCGGCGATCTCGAAATCGGCCCGGCCGCGCCGCGCGCCCGGCCGCGCGAAGCCCTCGTCGAGCCACTCGTTGTACATCCCGGCCAGGCGCGGGGCGTAGTAGATCGCGAGCCAGCCGTCGGCGATCTCGGCGGTCTGCGCGACGTTCTTCGGTCCCTCCGCACCCAGCCAGATCGGCAGATCCGCACGCAGCGGGTGCACGATCGGCTTGAGCGGTTTGCCCAGGCCGGTGGCGCCGGGGCCGGTGTAGGGCAGCCCGTAGTGCTTGCCGTCGGAGGTCACCGGGGCCTCGCGGGCGAGGATCTTGCGCACGATGTCGACGTACTCCCTGGTGCGCCGCAGCGGCTGCGCGAAGGGCTGGCCGTACCAGCCCTCCACCACCTGCGGGCCCGAGACACCGAGGCCGAGGATGGCCCGGCCGCCGCTGAGATGGTCCAGTGTCAGCGCGTGCATGGCGGTCGCCGCCGGGGTGCGCGCCGACATCTGCGCCACCGAGGTGCCCAGTCGCACCCGATCGGTGCGCGAGCCCCACCAGGCCAGCGGCGCGAACGCGTCCGAGCCCCACGACTCGGCCGCGAACACCGCGTCGAAGCCCGTTTCCTCGGCGGCGACCACCAGCTCGCCGACGTTGGCGGGCGGCTGCGCACCCCAGTAACCGAGTTGCAGTCCGAATTTCATGACGGCGCCCTTTCGGCGAATCCTTGCGAGCAGAATAAGAACCTGTTCTACTCGACATTGTGACCCAGGGGAATACCGCAGTGGAAGTACTGGATGCACCCCTGAGGGTGCGATTCGACTACACCAGGTCCGTCGGACCCATCATCGGCGCGTTTCTGACCGGACTGCGCGAACGCCGCATACTCGGCGTCCGCGGCAGTGACGGCCGCGTGCTGGTGCCGCCCGCCGAATACGACCCGGTGACCTCGGCCCCGCTGGCCGAGCTGGTCGACGTGGCGGCGATCGGCACCGTCACCTCGTGGACGTGGGTGGCCGAGCCCTTGCCGGGCCAGCCGTTCGACCGGCCCTTCGCGTGGGCGCTGATCCAGCTCGACGGTGCCGACACCGCCCTGCTGCACGCGCTCGACGTGACCGATCCGAGCCAGGTGCGCACCGGCCTGCGGGTCCGCGCCCACTGGGCCGACGAACCCACCGGCACCATCCACGACATCGCCTACTTCGAACCCGACACCACCACGGATTCCGGCCGCCTCGCGTCCGAGGAGCGAGACGTAACGCCGCAGGCGGAGTATCGCTCCTCGGACGCGAGGCCCAAGGGGCCGGAATCCACGCGGCACCAGCCGCCGACAGACACAGTCACCATGCTGACCACCCCGGTGGATCTGAACTACAAGCACACCGCCTCCCCGCAGGAGACCATCTACCTGCGCGGACTCGCCGAGGGCAAGCTCATCGGCGGCCGGTCCGAGGCGGGCGGACGGGTCTACTTCCCGCCGCGCGGGGCCAACCCGACCGACGGCACGCCCACCAACGATCTGGTCGAACTGCCGGACAAGGGCACCGTCACCACCTTCTGCATCGTGAACGTGCCGTTCCTCGGACAGCGGATCAAGCCGCCGTACGTGGCGGCCTATGTGCTGCTCGACGGCGCCGACATCCCGTTCCTGCACCTGGTCCTCGGGTGCGACGCGAGCGAGGTGCGCATGGGCATGCGGGTGGAGGCGGTGTGGAAGCCGCGTGAGGAATGGGGCCACGCGCTGGCCAATATCGACCACTTCCGACCCAGCGGCGAGCCCGACGCGCCGTACGAGTCCTACCAGCACCACCTCTGAGAGGCGACGTGACTACTCCCGAAATCGCGGTGGTGGGATTCGCCCACGCACCGCACGTGCCGGAGACCTTCGGCACCACCAACGGCGTCGAGATGCTCGTGCCGTGTTTCCAGCAGCTCTACGCCGACCTCGGCATCACCAAGTCCGATATCGACTTCTGGTGCTCGGGTTCCTCGGATTTCCTGGCGGGGCGGGCGTTCTCGTTCATCTCCGCCGTCGACGCGATCGGCGCGGTGCCGCCGATCAACGAGTCGCACGTGGAGATGGACGCCGCGTGGGCGCTCTACGAGGCGTGGGTGAAACTGCGGTCCGGCCAGGCCGAGACCGCGCTGGTCTACGGCTTCGGCAAGGCCTCGGCGGGCACGCTGCGGCAGGTGCTGACCATGCAGCTCGACCCGTATCTCGTCGGCCCGCTGTGGCCCGACGCCGTCTCGGTCGCCGGTCTGCAGGCGCGCGCCGGACTGGACGCGGGCCGCTGGACCGAGCAGGAGATGGCCGCCGTCGCCGGGGGTGATATCGAATCCCTGCTCGCCGCACCGTATGTGGCCGATCCGCTACGCGCCCACGACATCGCGCCCGTCACCGACGGCGCCGCGGCCATCGTGCTCGCGGTCGGCGACCGGGCCCGCGCACTGTGCGAGCGCCCGGCCTGGATCACCGGAATCGCGCACAACATCGACGCCCAGGCGCTCGGCAGCCGCGACCTGACCCGCTCCCCCTCGACCACCGCGGCCGCCGCGGCGGCGATCAACGGCGACACCAGCTTCGACCTCGCCGAACTGCACGCGCCGTTCAGCCATCAGCAGCTGATCCTCGCCGAGGCGATCGGCCTGTCCCCCGAGACGCCGGTCAACCCGTCCGGTGGCGCGCTCGCGGGCAACCCGATGTTCGCGGCCGGTCTGGAACGGATCGGCAATGCCGCCACGGCCATCATGACCGGTTCGGCGAACCGGACTCTCGCTCACGCGACCAGCGGCCCCGCGCTGCAACAGAACCTGGTCGCCGTTCTGGAATCGGAGGCACGATGAGCTTCCCCGCCGCGGTGCTCGGCACCGGCCAAACTCATCACGTGACAAAACGTTCGGACGTGTCCATGGCGGGCATGTGCCGGGAGGCGATCGATCGCGCGCTCGATGACGCGGGTCTGACGATCGCCGAGATCGACGCCGTCGTCGTCGGCAAGGCCCCCGACTACTTCGAGGGTGTCATGATGCCGGAGCTGTATCTGGCCGAGGCACTCGGCGCGGTCGGCAAGCCGCTGCTGCGCGTGCACACCGCCGGTTCGGTGGGCGGTTCGACCGGTGTGGTCGCGGCCAATCTCGTGCAGGCGGGCGTGCACGGCAAGGTCCTGGCGATCGCCTGGGAGAAGCAGTCGGAGTCGAATGCCATGTGGGCGTTGTCGATTCCGGTGCCGTTCACCATGCCGGTCGGCGCGGGCGCTGGCGGCTACTTCGCCCCGCACGTGCGCTCCTACATCCGCCGCTCCAACGCGCCCATGCACATCGGTGCCATGGTGGCGGTGAAGGACCGGCGCAATGGCGCGAAGAACCCACTCGCGCACCTGCACCAGCCCGACATCACCGTCGAATCGGTGCTGGCCTCCCAGATGCTGTGGGACCCCATCCGTTTCGACGAGACCTGCCCGTCCTCCGACGGCGCCTGCGCGCTGGTGATCGGCAACGCGGAGGCCGCCGAGGCGGTCGAGGCGCAGGGCAAGAAGGTCGCCTGGGTGCACGGCACGGCCATGCGCACCGAGCCCACCACCTTCTCCGGGCGCGACCAGGTGAATCCGCGGGCCGGTCGCGACGCGGCCGCCGCGCTGTGGAAGGCCGCCGGGATCACCGATCCCCTCGAGGAGATCGACGTGGCCGAGATCTACGTGCCGTTCTCCTGGTTCGAGCCGATGTGGCTGGAGAACCTGGGCTTCGCCGCCGAGGGCGAGGGCTGGAAACTCACCGACAAGGGCGAGACCGAGATCAGCGGGCGCATCCCGGTGAACCCGTCGGGCGGTGTGCTCTCCTCCAACCCGATCGGCGCGTCCGGCCTGATCCGCTTCGCCGAGGCCGCCAAACAGGTGATGGACCGGGCGGGTGACTACCAGGTCGAGAACGCCAAGAAGGCGATGGGGCACGCGTACGGCGGTGGCTCCCAGTACTTCTCGATGTGGGTTGTCGGCAGCGAGCGTCCGTCATGAAGTTCACCGTCGGCGTCGCGCTGAGCCCGCTGGACCAGCTCACCGAACTGGCCAAGACGGCCGAAGAATGCGGATTCACCTCGATCGGCCTGCCCGACTCGCTGTTCTACATGAAGTCGCAGGCCGCCGACTATCCCTACACCCCCGACGGCAGCCGCTTCTGGGGCCCGGAGACCCCGTGGGTCGACCCGCTGATCGCCGCCGCCAGCATGGCCGCGGTGACCACTGACCTGCGCTTCTACACCAATGTCCTCAAGCTGGGCTCGCGCAATCCGCTGCTGCTGGCCCGCCAGGTGGGCTCGATCGCCAATATGTCGAACAACCGCTTCGGCTTCGGCGTCGGGATCGGCTGGGCACCCGAGGAATTCGAATGGTGCGGGGTGCCCTACGAGCGGCGCGGCGCGCGGGTGGACGAGATGATCGAGATCATCAAGCTCGTCCTCGACGGCGGCATGGTCGAATTCCACGGCGAGTTCTACGATTTCGACTCGCTCCAGATGAGTCCGGCGCCCAGTCAGCCGGTGCCGTTCTACGTCGGCGGACACACCGGCCCGGCGCTGCGCCGCGCGGCCCGCATCGGTGACGGCTGGACCTCGGCCATGATGAAGTTCGAGCAGTTGCAGACCACCATCACCAAGCTCACCGAGTTGCGCGCCGAATACGGCCGCTCGGAGGTGCCCTTCGAGATCCAGGCCGTCTGCATCGACCGCTACGGCCGCGACGGCTACCAGGACCTGGCCGACGCGGGGGTCACCGACACCATCGTCGTCCCCTGGCTGATGGACGGCATCGGCTTCGACGGCGAACTGGCCGCCAAGCAGGACTCTATGCGCCGCTTCGCCGAGAAGTACATCGCCGATCCGATCGTGGCGGAGGTGGCGCGATGAGCCAGACCTCCGTCGATCGTTCCGCGCGTGCCGCCGGTCTGGCCTCCCAGGCCGCGGTGCGCGCCAAGGACAGGGCGGCCTGGGTCGCGCTGTTCGCCGAGGACGGTATCGTCGAAGATCCCGTCGGCCCTTCGGGTTTCGATCCGGAGGGTGTCGGTCATCGCGGCCACGCGGCGATCGGCGCGTTCTGGGACAAGGCCATCGCGCTGACCGACTCGATCGAGTTCCTGTTCGAGGACTCCTTCGCCTGCGGCGACGAGATCGCCTTCACCGGCCTGATCCGCACCACCATGGCGGGCCATGTCATCGACGCCGAGGGCGTGTTCACCTACAAGGTCGACGCCGACGGCAAGATCGCCGCGCTGCGCGCGTTCTGGGAAGTCGAACGCGCGATGGGCACCACCCGCGCCGTGTCCTGAGCCGCGGACGCGAATCGGCCCCGATACCTTCCGGAAGGTATCGGGGCCGATTGCGTCGAACGGTCAGTGCGCGACCGGGCAGCCCTTGGTCTGGTAGTCGACCGGCAGTTCCTTGATGCCATTGAGCCAGCCCGAACGCAGGCGCTTGGGCGCACCGATCTTGCTGATGTCGGGCAGATGGTCGGCGATGGCGTTGAAGATCAGGTCGACCTCGAGGCGGGCCAGGTTCGCGCCGACGCAGAAGTGGGCGCCGGTGCCGCCGAAGGCCAGGTGCTGGTTGTCCTTGCGGGTGATGTCGAACTTCTCCGGGTGCTCGAAGACGTCCTCGTCGAAGTTGGCCGAGCGGTACAGCATCACCAGCCGCTGGCCCTTCTTGATCTGCACGCCGCCGAGTTCGGTGTCCTCGAGCGCGGTGCGCTGGAAGGAGGTCACCGGGGTGGCCCAGCGGATGATCTCGTCGACCGCGGTGGCCGGGCGTTCCTTCTTGAAGAGTTCCCACTGGTCGGGGTTCTCCATGAAGGCGATCATGCCGTGGCTGATGGCGTTGCGGGTGGTCTCGTTGCCCGCGACCGCCAGCAGGATGACGAAGAAGCCGAACTCCTCGGGGGTGAGCGCCTCACCGTCGACGTCGGCCTCGATCAGCGTGGTCACCAGATCGTCGGCGGGACACGCCTTGCGGGCCTCGGCCATCTGGTACGAGTAGCCCAGCAGTTCCATCGACGCCTTGACCGGGTCGATGTCGACATTGTCGGGGTCGTCGTAGCCGGTCATGTCGTTGGACCACTCGAAGACCTTCATCCGGTCCTCCTGCGGCACACCGATCAACTCGGCGATCGCCTGTAGCGGCAACTCGCAGGCCACCTGGGTGACGAAGTCGCCCGTGCCCGCCTCGGCCGCGGCCTTGACGATGCGCTCGGCGCGCGCCGACAGCTCGGCGCGCAGGCCGTTGACCGCGCGCGGGGTGAAGCCCTTGGCGATCAGCTTGCGCAGTTTGGTGTGCTCGGGGGCGTCCTTGTTGAGGATGACGAAGCGCTGCAGTTCGATCTGCTCGCGCTGGATGTCGTCGTTGAAGCGCGGGATCGCGGTGTTCTCGTAGGTGGAGAACACATCGCTGCGCCGCGACACCTCTTTGACGTCGGCGTGCTTGCTCACGACCCAGAAGCCGTCGTCGTGGAAGCCACCGACCTCCGGCGACTGCGCGTTCCACCAGATCGGCGCCGAGCGGCGCAGCTCGGCGAATTCCTCCACCGGGACACGCTCGGCGTAGATGTCCGGGTCGGTGACGTCGAACCCGTCGGGCAGGTTCGGCAGGGTACCCGTGGCTTCGTTGCGCGGATCTACCACCAGATGTCTCCTTCGACAAACTGAAACACGTTCTACAATCATTCAAGCACAGGGGTTGCCGGTACGGAAGAACCTCGCGGTTTTACTCTGGGCTACAGAACAGAACTTGTTGCAGTTACGAGGGAGAATCAGATGGGCACACCCGTGATCGTGGAGGCCGTTCGCACCCCGATCGGCAAGCGTCGGGGGCAGCTTTCGGGACTGCACGCGGTGGAACTGCTCGGCCTGGCCCAGCGCGGACTGCTCGATCGGGCGGGTCTGGACCCGGCCGAGGTCGAGCAGGTGATCGGCGGCTGCGTCACCCAGGTCGGCGAGCAGGGCAACAACGTCACCCGCACGGCCTGGCTGCACGCGGGCCTGCCCTGGCAGACCGGCGCAACCACCGTCGACGCCCAGTGCGGCTCGGCGCAGCAGGCCAATCACCTCATCGCGGGCCTGATCGCCACCGGCGCCATCGACGTCGGCGTGGCCTGCGGCGTGGAGGCGATGAGCCGGGTGCCACTGGGCGCCAATGTGCCGAAGGACGGTGGCGCGCGTCGTCCGGCCAGCTGGTCGATCGACATGCCCGACCAGTTCGGCGCGGCCGAACGGATCGCCCGCAGGCGCGGCATCACCCGCGCCGATGTGGACCAGTTCGGTTTGCGCTCACAGCAATTGGCGGCACGGGCCTGGTCCGAGGGTCGCTTCGATCGCGAGGTGCTGCCGGTCTCGGCACCCGTGCTGGATTCCGAAGGACAGCCCACCGGCGAGAAGGTGGAGGTCACCCGCGACGGGGGCCTGCGCGCGACCACTCTGGAGGGCCTGTCGGCGCTGAAGCCGGTGGTCGAGGACGGCATCCACACCGCCGGTACCTCCTCGCAGATCTCCGATGGCGCCGCGGCCGTGCTGCTGATGGACGAGGCCGTCGCGCGGCGCCGGGGTCTGCGCCCGCGTGCCCGCATCCACACCCAGGTGCTCGTCGGCGCCGAGCCGGAGTTCCACCTCGACGGACCGGTGCAGGCGTGCACCCGGCTGCTCGAACGCTCCGGAATGTCGATTTCGGATATCGATGTTTTCGAGATCAACGAAGCATTCGCTTCGGTGGCCCTTTCGTGGGCCGCTGTACACCAACCGGACATGGATCGGGTAAATGCCAACGGCGGTGCGATCGCAATCGGGCATCCGGTCGGCTCCACCGGTTCGCGTCTGATCACGACCGCGCTACACGAGCTCGAGCGGACCGGCGCGGGGACCGCCATGGTGCTCATGTGCGCAGGCGGGGCCCTGTCCACCGGCACGATCATCGAGCGCCTGTAGACTGCTCTCACCGAAACCGGGCGCCCAGGTTGAACATTCATCCCAGGGCGCCCGGAACGTGTCGTACGCCACACAATCAAGGGGGCCGGGGGGACGATGACGTATCAGCTATCTTTGAGCTACCATGAGTCCATGGTGGAAGACCCCCGCGACGGGCACGAACTCGGACACCCTCCGGCTCCACAAGAGTCGTTGGCGTGGCCCGCAAACGCGACCGCCGCCGCCCCTGCACGCAGGTGAGCGCCGGAAATCGCAGAGAAATCCCGAATCAGGCGTAGGTTTTCAGTTACTGAGCCGCTAATATCAATGATACGTATCCGAGATAACGACTGTTAGTACAGTGAAGGGAATTGGGCGGCTCACAATGGCTGATTTCGCGGCGCGGCTGAACAAGCTGTTCGAAACCGTGCATCCCCCGGGGCGCAAGCCGCATACCAACGCAGAGGTTGCGGCTGCGCTGACTGCCTCCGGGCATCCGATCTCGAAGCCGTATCTCTCGCAGTTGCGGTCGGGACAACGAACCAACCCGTCCGACGAGACGGTGGCCGCCCTGGCGAAGTTCTTCAAGGTCAAGCCTGACTACTTCTTCAACGACATCTACGCGGCCAAGATCGACCACGACCTGGAGCTGCTCGCGCAGTTGCAGGGCTACGGGCTGCGTCGACTGTCCAGCAGAGCATTCGACCTCTCCGAAGAATCACAGAATCTGCTCACCTCCATGGCGGAGAAGCTTCGGGCAAGCGAAGGTTTGCCCGAAATTCCGCCGGATGGAACGGAATAGGATCCACACGGCGGTCGGCCTGACGCACCTGATGGTGTCCTGGGACCGGCCGGAGAAGATCGGATACGCACAGAGAACGGGCCTGAGCCGGTGGGCAACCCACCACCTCAGGCCCGTTCTCTGTGACATTGGCGGCTGGCGCCGTATCCGAGTTCAGCCTCGGGAGGCGGTGGCTTTCGGGGCCGGGCCCGCGGCGGCGGCGACTTCCTGGTACTTGGTCGCCAGCGCGAGGACCCAGCCGCGGGGGCTCACGCCGGGGGGTGGGGCGATCCAGCGGGCGTCGACGAACAGGTCGCCGAGGGGGTCGCGGGTCCATTCGGCGACCACGGCGGCTCGTTCGGGGACGGAGTTCGGGGGCTCGCCCGCGGCCGGGATGACGATGCCGCTGCCGGAGAGCAGATACAGCGCGTCCATCACCTGGGCGACGTGGTCGGAGGCCTTGAGCTGGGCCGAGGTGGCGTTCTGCTCGGGGGCGACCACCTCGGGGAAACGGCCGACCATGAGCTTGTGCAGCGGACGGATGCGACGCAGCAGCACCCGCGCCCGCCACCACAGCTCGATGACGATCGAGACCGCGCCCAGCGAGATCAGCAGGCTCGCGATCTCCCACCCGGCCCAGCCCCACAACGGCTCACCGGGCGGCGGCGGGACAGCGCCCTGCAGGGCCCGGCCCGCGTTGGCCACGGCCAGCACGGCGACCAAAGCCGTTCCGGCGGTGTAGATCGCGATGCCGCGACCCAGCGTGGTCCAGTCCAGGTTGCGCAGACCGGTGGTGACGATGAAGACCGCGCCGAGTGCGACCACGATCCAGCCGAAGGTGAACGACCACGCCAGCGTGATCACGATCGCCAGCGCGCCGATGCCGTAGACGATCATCGCCACCTGGCGCAGATTGCGCCGCGACACCACCGGCCAGGCCGCCGAGGCGACCACCGAGGTAGCGGTGGTGAACAGGATCCACGCCGAGACGACGACGCCGGTGGACAACCAACCGTTGTGCACGCCACCGGGCAGCAGATTGTCGACGGCGACCGCGATATCGGGAATGGCGACGGTCGCGGCGAGCGCCACCGCGGCCACCGCGACGACGATGGCGACGCGGGCGGTCGTGGCTGGCTTGACCAGCACGCGACCCACTCGCGCACCCGCGGCAACCCAGACCAGCAGGGCTGTCAACCAGAGTGTCATCCGAGTGCCTCATCGAATCGAAGGACCGAGACGCCTGCGCCCCGGTTGTTGAACACGCGCAGGCGGGTCATCAACATGGCCGCGAAGGTCTCGGCCTCCCATTCGGCGAGGTCGTCGGCGCCGTCCTCGACGATCTGCGCGTGCGCGCGCTGGCTGAGCATGTAGGCGATGAGGTCGTCGCTGACCTCCAGCGTGGTCTCCACCGCCGGGGCGCCCTCGTGGTCGAACACGATGTGGCCGAGTTCGTGGGCGAGGGTGTGGTCGCGACTGGGCAGGGCGTCGGCGAGCACGATGATGTCGCGTTCGGGATAGAACCGGCGCTGCCCGCACACTCCCGGACCCAGCTGCGCGCTGGTGATCTCGATCTCGCGGTCACGTTCCAGCGAGACCGCCGCCACCACCTCGTCGAGAGTGGTCGCGTCGGAGTCGGCGGCCACCGCGCAGACCGCGTCGACGGCGGCGGCCACGCGACGGTAGGACCGGGAGGTGCTCTGGGTCTTGCTCCTGCTCATCGAAGATCCCCTCACGACCTCGGTCCGAAGAACTCGGCACGCGCCGCGTTCACCCGCGCCTGGGCGGCCGCGGCACCTTGGAAACTCACCGCGCCCGAACCGGTTCCGGCCAGGGTGAGCGCGATCAGGCCACCGATCACCGACAGCAGCTTCGGCGCGGGCAGGCCACTGTTGTCACTGGTCGGGACGAACTCGTGATTGGGCTTGGCGGCCGGAGCCGGGGCGGCGGCGGGTGGCGCGGCGGGCGCGGGCGCCTCCGGTGCGGGCGGTGCCGCCGCCGGAACCGGTGCTGCCACAGCGATATTCGGCACCGCGACCGAAGGCGCGTCCGGTGCGGGTGGGATGGCGATCGACGGTAACGCGGGGGCGGCCGGGGCCGTCGGGAGCGGGATCAGCAGCAGGAGCAGCGGACTGGCGGAGCCGACCGCCGCCGAGCCGACGGCGGCGGAACCCGTCGCGGCCGAACCGGCACCGGCCGAACCTACCGCGGCCGAGCCGATTCCGGCGGAACCGACTGCGGCCGAACCGGTTCCGAGGACCGCCGAGCCGAGTCCGAGTGCCGCGGAGCCGGTGCCAGCGGCCGCCGAGCCGACAGCTGCCGACCCGGTACCGAGTACCGCGGCGGCGCCCGCCGAACCGGTCGCGAGGACACCGGCCGAACCGGCCGAACCGGTGGCCAGGACCGCGCCGACTCCGGCCGAACCCGTCCCGAGGACGGCGGCGACGCCCGCCGAGCCGGTCCCGAGGATCGCGCCGACTCCGGCCGAACCGGTGCCGAGCAGCAGGCCGAGGCCCGCCGAACCCGTGCCGAGGGCCAGTCCCGCCGCGGCGGAACCGGCACCCGCCGCGGAACCCACGGCGGCCGAGCCGGAGGCGGAACCGGAGCCCGCCACTTCCTTGGTGGGAACGTCCTGGCTGACCTGGCCCGGGATGGCGAGCGGCTGCCACTCGTCTTCGGCGACCGGGGCACCCGCGGGCTGCCCGCCGCCGGAACCACTGGGCACGCCGAGCTGTCCCGGATCGCTGTTGTCCTGGCTGTCCCCCGCGCCTTGGCCGCTCTGGTCCTGGCCGGGAGCCTGCTCACCGACCGGGCACTTGGTGGCCTGGGCACCGGAGCCGCAGCTGTCACGCTGACGCTCCCCCGGCGCACCGGGCAGCGTCAGTTCGGGATGCTGGCCGAGGTCCTGACCGTTGTCGTCCTGACCGCTGCTCCCGGCGCCGCTACTGCCGCTGCCGGGCGCCTGCTCGACGGGCGTGGACGGCGTACCGGGTGCGGCGACAGCGACCGCGGGCCCGAGTAGCGCACATCCCGCCAGCACACTCGCGGCGGCAAATACGCGCAACATGCGACCTACGGCCATGCGCTTGTCATCCCCTTCGTTCCCGGCGCAGCATTACCCCCGGTCGCGATTCATGCCGGGATCGACGAACAGTAGCCCATAGTAAACCCACCGCCGATCCCTCGCAGGGGAGAGCACAAGTCGTACAGCCCCCTGGACGCGCGTGAAATGGCAAAAGCACAGGTCCCGGGAGATTCCCGGGACCTGTGCCACAAAGTTTGCTATGCGCCGTAAACCGGCTCGGGCGCGACGCTCTTCTCGATCAATTCGGCTACCACCGGACCCAGCTCGGCGGGGTTCCAGCGGGCGCCGCGGTCGACCGGCGCACCGTGGCGCCAGCCCTGCGCCAGCGCCACCTTGCCGCCCTCGACCTCGAACATCCGGCCGGTCACCCCGGCAGACTCGGTGCTGCCGAGCCAGACCACCAGCGGGGAGACGTTCTCCGGAGCCATGGCGTCGAAGCCGGAGTCCGGGGCGGCCATGGTGTCGGCGAAGACGGTCTCGGTCATCCGGGTGCGGGCGGCGGGCGCGATCGCGTTGACGGTCACGCCGTAGCGGCCGAACTCCGCCGACGCGGTGAGCGTGAGCCCGGCGATGCCCGCCTTGGCGGCGCCGTAGTTGCCCTGACCGACGCTGCCCTGCAGACCGGCACCCGAGCTGGTGTTGATGACGCGGGCGTCGACAGGTCGACCGGCCTTCGACTCGGCGCGCCAGTACTCCGCCGCGTGACGCATGGTGGCGAAGTGGCCCTTGAGGTGCACGCGCACCACCGCGTCCCACTCGTCCTCGCCGAGGTTCACCAGCATGCGGTCGCGCACGAAGCCCGCGTTGTTGACCAGCACGTCGAGCCCACCGAAGGTGTCCACGGCCTGGCGGATCAGCCTGCGCGCGCCCTCCCAGTCGGCCACGTCGTCGTAGTTGGCCACCGCCTCGCCACCGGCCGCGGCGATCTCGTCGACGACCTGCTGGGCGGGCGTCTCGGCGGTCTCGGCGCCGTCGAGCGCGGTGCCGACATCGTTGACCACCACCCGGGCGCCCGCCGCGGCGAAGGCCAGCGCGTGCGCGCGACCGATCCCCCGGCCCGCGCCGGTGACGATGACCGTGCGGCCCGCGCAGATCTGCTGGTCGTCCATCTGAAGCTCCTGTGTTCGTTCTCGTGACTCAGTGGTTGGTGGTGGCGGCGTCCAGGAAGGCCGGGCGTTCGCCGCCGCCGTGGACGAGCAGGGTGGCGCCGCTGATGTGCGTGGCCAGCGGGGAGGCCAGGAACAGGGCGGCGTTGCCGACGTCGGCCGGGGCGGCCAGCCTGCCCAGCGGGACGGTGCGCGCGACCGCGGCCACGCCGTCGGCGTCGCCGTAGTGCAGGTGGCTGAGTTCGGTCTCCACCGGGCCCACCACCACGGAGTTCACCCGCACCTCCGGCGCCCATTCGACGGCCAGCGAGCCGGTGAGGTTGTCCAGCCCGGCCTTGGCGGCGCCGTAGGCGGCCGTGCCCGGCGAGGGCCGGTGCCCGCTGACGCTGGTGATCATGACGATCGAACCGCCCGCGTCCTGCTTGCGCATGACGGCATGGGCGTGCTGGGCGATGAGCAGCGGCGCGAGCAGATTCAGCTCGACGATCTTGGCGTGGAACTTCGGGCTCGCGTCCTCGGCCAGGGCGAAGGGCGCGCCGCCCGCGTTGTTCACGACGTGGTCGATCCGGCCGTGGGTGGCCACGATCCGGTCGAACATCGCGGCGACGGCCTCGGGATCGCGCACATCGCAGGTGTGGTGTTCGGTTCCGGCGATCGGGTCGTCGGCGGGCCTGCGCGCGCAGGTCAGCACGGTCGCGCCCGCGGCGAGGAAGGCCCGGCTGATGCCAGCGCCGACGCCACGAACCCCGCCCGTCACCAGAACGATCTGCTCGGAAAGGTCGATTTCTACAGCCACCGTGTTAACCTACCAAGCAATTGCTTGCTTTGTCTCGGGTTCGCCGGGGCGCGCACGATGGGACAACCGCGATGGGGATCAACCGTCACACCGAGACCGAGGGCGTCGACGTCGTCACAGTCGACTACCCGCCGGTCAACGCCCTGCCCTCGGACGGCTGGTTCGCGCTGGCCGAGGCCGTCCGGGCGGCCGGGCGCAATCCCGCGACCCGGGTGGTCGTGCTGCGGGCGGAGGGGCGCGGCTTCAATGCCGGGGTCGACATCAAGGAGATGAACGCCGACACCGGCCACACCGCGCTGATCCGCGCCAACCACGGCTGCTTCGACGCCTTCGCCGCCGTCTACGACTGCGAGGTGCCGGTGGTCACCGCGGTCAACGGCTTCTGCCTCGGCGGCGGCATCGGCCTGGTGGGCAACTCCGATGTGATCGTGGCCTCCGACGACGCCACCTTCGGCCTGCCCGAGGTGGACCGGGGCGCGCTTGGCGCCGCCACCCACCTGGCCCGGCTGGTCCCCCAGCACCTGATGCGGACCATGTTCTACACCGCGGGCAAGCTCACCGCCCAGCAACTGCACCACTACGGGTCGGTGTATCAGGTGGTGCCGCGCGCCGAGCTCGACGCCGCGGCCATGGAGGTCGCCAAGAACATCGCGAACAAGGACGGCCGCGTCATCCGGGCCGCCAAACGCGCGCTCAACGGCATCGACGTGCAGGACGTGCACCGGTCCTACCGCTACGAGCAGGGTTTCACGATGGAGTTGAACCTCGCCGGGGTCGCCGACGAGATCCGGGCGCGTTTCGACGACGATCTCGCCGCGCAGAAGAAGGAGAAGTAATCGCCATGCGCGACAAGAGAATGACGCTCGACGAGGTGGTCGGCGAGCTGCGCAGCGGCATGACCATCGGCATCGGCGGCTGGGGTTCCCGGCGCAAGCCGATGGCGCTGGTGCGCGCGCTGCTGCGCTCCGATATCACCGATCTGACGGTGGTGACCTACGGCGGCCCGGATCTGGGGCTGCTGTGTTCGGCGGGCAAGGTCCGCAAGGCGTACTACGGTTTCGTCTCGCTGGACTCGGCGCCGTTCTACGACCCGTGGTTCGCCAAGGCGCGCACCACCGGCGCGATCACCGTGCGCGAGATGGACGAGGGCATGGTCAAGTGCGGCCTGCAGGCGGCCGCGGCCCGGCTGCCGTTCCTGCCGATCCGCGCTGGTCTCGGGTCCGCGGTGCTCGATTTCTGGGAGGGCGAGCTGAAGACCGTCGCCTCGCCCTATCCCGCCGCCGACGGCCGGACCGAGACGCTGGTCGCCATGCCAGCGCTGAACCTCGACGCCGCCTTCGTGCACCTGGACCTGGCCGACAAGCACGGCAACGCCGCCTACACCGGCGTCGACCCGTACTTCGACGATCTCTACTGCCTGGCCGCCGAGCGCCGCTACGTCACCGCCGACCGCCTGGTGGAGACCGAGGAACTGGTGAAAGCCGTTCCGCAACAGGCGATCATCCTCAACCGCATGCTCGTGGACGGGGTGGTGGAATCCCCGGGAGGCGCGCACTTCACCTTCTCCGGCAGCTACGGGCGCGACGAGAAGTTCCAGAAGCACTACGTCGCCGCCGCGGCCTCCGACGAATCGTGGGCCGAGTTCAAGGCGCGCTATCTCGACGTCTCCGAGGCCGAATACCAGTCCGCCGTCCACACTTTCGCCGAGGAGCAGAAATGAACGCGACCCGCGCTGACGTCTGTGTCGTCGCCGCCGCGGAGATCTTCCGTGGGGCGGGCGAGATCATGGCCAGCCCCATGTCGACGGTCACCACCATCGGCGCGCGCCTGGCCCGGCTCACCTTCGAGCCCGACCTGCTGCTGTCCGACGGCGAGGCGCTGTTCTTCGCCGAGGTCCCCGCGATCGGCGCGAAAGCCCCGGTGGAGGGCTGGATTCCGTTCTCCAAGGTGTTCGACGTGGTCGCCTCCGGCCGTCGCCACGTGGTGATGGGCGCCAATCAGCTCGACCGCTTCGGCAACCAGAACCTGTCGGCCTTCGGTCCGCTCCAGCAGCCGACCCGGCAGATGTTCGGTGTGCGCGGCGCGCCGGGCAACACCATCAACCACGCGACCAGCTACTTCGTGCCCCGGCACAGCAAGCGGGTCTTCGTCGACCAGGTCGACATCGTCTCCGGAATCGGTTACGACCGTATCGATCCCGAGAATCCCGCCTACCGGTTCCACCACCTGCACCGCGTGGTGACCAACCTGGGCGTCTTCGATTTCGGCGGCCCCGACCAGACCCTGCGCGCCCTGTCGCTGCATCCGGGCGTGCGCGCCGAGGAGGTCGCCGAGAACACCTCCTTCGAGGTGGCCGAGCTGGACACCGCGGGCGAGACCCGGCTGCCCACCGAGGAGGAGCTGCGGATCATCGCGACCGTGCTCGACCCCAGGGGTTTCCGGGAGAAGGAAGTGGCGGCGTGAGCAGGTTGCGCACTCCGCTCACCGAGCTGGTGGGCATCGAGCACCCGGTCGTGCAGACCGGCATGGGCTGGGTGGCCGGTCCGCGCCTGGTCGCGGCCACCGCCAACGCGGGCGGCCTCGGCATCCTGGCCTCGGCCACGATGACCTTCGAGGAACTCGAGGCGGCCATCGCCAAGACCAAGTCGCTCACCGACAAGCCGTTCGGGGTGAACATCCGCGCCGACGCGACCGACGCCGTCGAGCGCATCGACCTGCTCATCCGCGAGCGGGTCAAGGTCGCCTCCTTCGCGCTGGCCCCGAAGCAGGACCTCATCGCCAAGCTCAAAGACGCTGGCGTGGTGGTGATTCCGTCGATCGGCGCGGCCAAGCACGCGGTGAAGGTGGCCTCCTGGGGTGCCGACGCGGTGATCGTGCAGGGCGGCGAGGGCGGTGGGCACACCGGCCCGGTCGCCACCACGCTGTTGCTGCCCTCGGTGCTCGACGCCGTCGACATCCCGGTGATCGCGGCGGGTGGCTTCTTCGACGGACGCGGCCTGGCGGCGGCACTGAGCTACGGCGCGGCCGGGGTCGCCATGGGCACTCGCTTCCTGCTCACCCAGGAGAGCACCGTGCCCGACGCCGTGAAACAGGAGTATCTCGCGCGCGGGCTGCAGGACACGGTGGTGTCGGTGAAGGTCGACGGCATGCCGCACCGGATGCTCAACACCGAACTGGTCGACAGGCTGGAGCACTCCGGCGGTTGGCGCGGTCTGTCGGCGGCGGTCGGCAACGCGGCCAGATTCAAGTCCATGACCGGCATGAAGTGGTCGACACTCGTGCGCGACGGGCTGGCCATGCGCAAGACCAAGGACCTCAGCTGGTCGCAGGTGGTGATGGCGGCCAACTCCGCCATGCTCACCAAGGCCGGGCTGGTCGAGGGCCGCACCGACGCGGGCGTACTGCCCGCGGGCCAGGTCACCGGCATCATCGACAGCCTGCCGACCGTGGCCGAACTGGTGGAGCGGATCGTCGCCGAGGCGGTGGCGCGCATCGACGCCGTCGCCGCGCTCACCAGCGAACCGGCCGTCGACCAGGCCTGAAAGACGGGGCGGCCCTGTCCGCCCGCCCAGGCGACCCGACATCGCCTGGGCACCCGACCTGCCGTTGATCCGGCGAACCGACGCCACCCCGCACCGACGGACGAGCCACCGTCAGCGGGAGTCGGCCGAGCACCGGGCCGGGGCGCACCCACGAAGTGCGCCCCGGCCCGGTGTTTCTCGTTCGGGGCGGTAACGACGACCAGGCCCAGTCCCCCACGCTGATGGGAAGTTGTGGTGAGGGCGCTCGTCAGACAGGGCGTGTCGCGAGTGCGGCACGCCCTGCGCGAGTCAGCGCGGGTGGACCTCGACGCGGTTGTCGTGGAAGACCGCGCCGCCGCCGTAGTCGGCGTCGCGTTCGGCGATGGTGGCGTTGACGGTCGCGCCGTTGGTGAACTTGGCCCAGCGGCCCTTGGTGGTCGCGGCGACACCGGCACGGACGCGGTCGGAGAGCTCGGCGACGGCCTCGAAGGAACCACGGGCGTTGGTGACCACCACCGGTGTGCCGTCGGCGATTCCGCGTACCGCGGCGTCGTCGGGATGCAGGGTGATGCGGGATTCGCCCGCGCGGCGGCGTAATTCGGGATTGGCACCGAAGGTGGTGTTGAGGAAGTAGTGGGAGGCGGCCGAGATCAGGACCAGCCCGGAGCCGGTGTCGCCGGGTGGGGTGTAGTCGGGCAGCGGATCGTGACCCGCGAGTTCGGCTCGGGTGGAGACGAATTGGAGCTTGCCCGCCGGGACGGGGCCCGGCTCGATCTTGAGATAGCCGTCGGCGCGCAGGCGATCGAGGTCGTGGCCCTTCAGCAGCTGCCGCATCAGCTCTTCGTCGGAGTCGTAGAGCGCGGGCTCGGTGAGACCCAGCCGCCGCGACAGCCGACGGAAAGTCTCTGTGGTGGAGAGGCATTCGCCCGGCGGCTCGACGGCGGGCTCGTTCCAGACCAGATACAGGTGGCCGTATCCGGCGATCACGTCGAGGTGTTCAGGCTGCATGGTGGCGGGCAGCACGATGTCGGCGTAGTCGACGGTGTCGGTCGAGAAGTGTTCCAGGACGACGGTGAACAGGTCGTCGCGGGACAGCCCCTCGATCACCCGACGCTGGTCGGGATTGGAGCCGACGGGGTTGGCGGCGATCACGAACAGCGCCTTGACCGGTGGGTCCTCGGCTTCGAGCAGGGCCTCGCCGAGCCTGGTCATCGACAGGGTGCGCACAGGGTGCGGGAGCAGGTCGTCGCGGATCATCGCGTCGAGATCGACCCGGAAGTGTCCGCTGGTCGAATAGTGCAGTCCCCCACCGCGAATCGCCCAGTCGCCGGTGACGCCGGGGAGGCAGGCGAGCAGCCGCAACGCCATTCCGCCGCCCGCGTGGCGCTGCATGCCCTGGGAGGCGCGGATGGCGGTCGGGCGGGTGCGGGCGATGCGTTCGCCGAGGCCGACGATCTGATCCTCGGTGAGTCCGGTGATCGCGGCGACGCGGGCGGGCGGGTATTCGGCGACGCGTTCGCGGAACTCGGGCCAGCCCTCGGTGTATTCGGCCAGGTAGGCGTCGTCCTGGGCGTCCAGCGACACGATGACGTGCAGCAGGCCCAGCGCCAGCGCCGCGTCGGTGCCGGGCAGCGGCGCGAGGTGCTCGTCGCAGCGTTCGGCGGTCTTGGTGCGCACCGGGTCGATGGCGACCAGGTGCGCGCCGCTGTCCTGGATGAACTTCCAGACGTGATGGCCGGAGCTGAGCGGGTTGGTGCCCCAGAGCAGAATCAGTTCCGCGTGCGCGAGGTCCTCGGGGTCCATGCCACCGGCGGTGCCGAGGGTGTAGCGCACGCCCGCGCTGCCCGCGACCGAGCAGATGGTGGGCCGGTGGTGCGAGGCGCCGAGCACATTGAACATCCGGCGACCGGGATAACCCTCCATCCCCTGCAGGTAACCGAGGCTGCCGGTGCCGTGGAACGGCCAGATCGCCTCGGCGCCGAATTCATCGATGATGCCGGTGAGCCGCGTCGCGATCTCGTCCAGCGCGGTCTCCCAGCTGATCCGCTCGAACCGCCCCGACCCCTTCGGCCCGGTCCGGCGCAGCGGATACCGCAGCCGATCCGGCGCCCCGACCTGCTCGAGATAGCGGTTCACCTTCACGCACAGCGCACCGCGGGTCACCGGATGTTCCTTGTTCCCGCGCAGGTCGATCGCCACGCCGTCCTCGACGGTGACCACCCAGGAGCACGCGTCGGGGCAGTCCAGCGGGCACGCGCCGAGCACCTTCACGCCGTCCATCGTAGGCAGCCACCGCTGGACTCCCGGTCCAGCGGTGGTCGAGGTGGGCCTACGCGGCGGGGTCGAGGCGCTCGATGATGGTGACGTTGGCCGTGCCGCCGCCCTCGCAGATGGTGAGCAGGCCGTAGCGGCCGTTGACGCGCTCCAGTTCGTGCAGGAGCGTGGCGAAGAGTTTGGCGCCGGTGGCGCCGAGGGGGTGACCCAGGGCGATGGCGCCACCGTTGACGTTCACCTTCTCCGGATCGGCGCCGATCTCCTTGATCCAGGCCAGGACCACGGGGGCGAAGGCCTCGTTGATCTCGATGACGTCGATGTCGCCGATGGTCAGACCGGCCTTGTCCAGCGCCCACTGGGTCGCGGGGATGGGGGCGCTGAGCATGAAGATGGGGTCGGCGCCGCGCGCGCTGACGTGGTGGATGCGGGCGCGCGGGGTGAGGCCGTATTCCTGGACCGCCCACTCGGAGGCGAGCAGGGTGGCCGAGGCGCCGTCGGAGATCTGGCTGGCGACGGCGGCGGTGAGCGGGCTGCCCTCGCTCAGCGGCTGCAACGACGCCATCTTCTCCAGGCTGGTCTCGCGCGGGCCCTGGTCGACGGTGAACTCACCGACCGGCACGATCTCGGCCTCGAACCTGCCCGCGGCGATGGCGGCGCGGGCGCGCTCGTGGCTGCGCAGCGCCCAGCGCTCCATGTCCTCGCGGGTGATGCCCCACTTCTCGGCGATCAGTTCTGCGCCGCGGAACTGCGAGACCTCACCGGTGCCGTAGCGGGTGTCCCAACCGGTGGCGCCCACGAACGGCGAGTCGAAGCCGTACTCCTTGCCCGCGAGCATGGCCGCCGAGATCGGAATGGCGCTCATGTTCTGCACACCGGCGGCCACGATGACCTCGGCGGTGCCGGACATGATGGCCTGCGCGCCGAAGTTCACGGCCTGCTGGCTCGAGCCGCACTGCCGGTCGACGGTGACGCCGGGAACCTCTTCGGGGTACCCGGCCGCCAGCCACATGGTGCGGCCGATATTGCCCGCCTGCGGGCCGATGTTGTCGACACAGCCGACGATCACGTCGTCGACCACGGCCGGATCGATCCCGGTGCGCTCGACCAGCCCGCGCAGGGCGGCGGCGCCCAGATCGGCGGGATGCACACCGGCCAGCGCGCCACCGCGCTTGCCGACCGCGGTACGCACCGCGTCGATCACGTAGGCCTGTCGCAGCGGGGTGTAGGGGCGGCGCTCGGCGGTCATGGGGAAACTCCTAGGTGGGACTGCTCCCGGGCACGGTGAGCCCGTCGAGCACGATGGTGAGGTATTGCTGGGCGAGGTTCTGCACGGTGATCGGGCCACCGGGGGTGTACCAGCGCACCGCCACCCACACGGTGTCGCGCAGGAAGCGGAAGGCCAGTTCCACGTCGAGTTCGGGGCGGAAGCTGCCGTCGGCCACACCGGCGGTGAGCACCCGGTGCCACAGCTCGCGGAACTCGATGTTGAATTCGCGGATGTAGCCGAAGCGTTCGGCGTCACGCAGGTTCTTGGCCTCGGCCTGGTAGATGGCCACGGCCGCGTGGTGCCGGTCGAAGGCCTCGTAGGAGGCCAGGACCAGCGCCTCCAGGGTTTCGCGGGAGCTCAGCCCGGCCGCCGCGATCTCGCGGTAGCGGCCGAACAGGTCATCGAGGAAGCCGCGCAGGATCTCGTCGACCATCGACTCCTTGGAGTCGAAATGGTGATAGAGACTGCCCGAGAGGATGCCCGCCGAGTCCGCGATGTCGCGCACGGTGGTGGCGCGCAGTCCGCGTTCGGCGAACAGGTCGGCGGCGAGGTCGAGGAGTTCGGCGCGGCGCGTGCGTTTCACGGTATCGGGTGCGGTCACACCTGACATCGTACAACCAAGCAATTGCTTGGTTCCCTGAATCGGGAACCCCCGTGCCGCGCCGAGACGATCATGCGCGCTGACTGCTCACCGAGACCACCTCACCGGTCAGGTATGAGGTGTAGTCACTGGCCAGCATGGCGATGGTTGCCGCCACTTCCCAGGGTTCGGCGGCCCGGCCGAACGCCTCGCGCTCGCTCAGCGTGTCGAGCAACTCGGTCGAACTCACCTTGTCCAGGAACGGATGACGCGCGATGCTCGGCGCCACGGCGTTGATCCGCACCCCGAACTCGGCCGCCTCGACCGCGCTGCACCGGGTCAGCGCCATCACACCGGCCTTGGCGGCGGCGTAATGGGCCTGACCGTGCTGGGCGCGCCAGCCGAGCACGCTGGCATTGTTGACCAGCACGCCGCCGTGACCGGCCGCGCGGAAGTAACCGAGTGCGGCCCTGGTGCAGCGGAAGGTGCCGGTGAGAGTGATGTCGAGGACCTGGTCCCACTGCTCGTCGGTCATGTCGACCACCGGCGTCTCGCCACCGAGCCCGGCGTTGTTGACCATGATGTCGATGCGCCCGAGCGCGGCGGCGGCCTCGGTGAGCAGCCGGTTCACCTGCTCGGTGTCGCGCACATCGCACACCACCGCGGCGACCTGACGCTCCGGGAACTCCTTGGCCAGCAGTTCGGCGGTCTCGGTGAGCCGACGCTCGTGCCAGTCGGAGACGACGACGTCGGCGCCCTCCTCCAGCAGCCTGCGCGCGGTGGCCGAGCCGATGCCGGTGCCCGCGGCGGCGGTGATCACGGCCTTACGGCCGGTCAGCAGGCCGTGGCCGGGAATGGACGGCGGCGGAATGGACAGTGGGCCGGTCACGGGCGGGCCTCCCGCGGCAGACCGAGCACCCGCTCGGCGATGATGTTGCGCTGCACTTCGTTCGAACCTCCGTAGATGGTGTCGGCGCGGCTGAACAGGTACAGCCGCTGCCATGCGGTCATGTCGTCGTCCCCGGTGACCAGCCCGGCGGCACCCTGCACCGCCATGGCGAGTTCGCCGAGTCCGCGATGCCAGTTGGCCCACAACAACTTCGAGACCGAGGCGCCGCCCGCGTCGTCGTGGTCTTCGCTCATGGTGCGCAGCGCGTGCGCGCGCAGCACCCGCAGACCCACCCAGGCGCGGTCGAGGCGGTCGGCGACGAGCGGGTCGTCGGCGGCGCCGGTGCGCCGGGCCAGCGCCTCGATGTCAGAGAGTTCACGGGCGAAGCGGATCTGCTGACCGAGCGTGGAGATACCGCGCTCGAAGGTCAACGTGCCCATGGCGATACGCCAGCCGTCACCGGGCTCGCCGACGACCAGGTCGGCATCGGTGACGGCGTCGTCGAAGAACACCTCGTTGAATTCCGAAGTGCCGGTGAGCTGTTCGATCGGGCGCACCTCGATGCCCGGCTGGTCCATCGGCACCAGCAGATACGACAGCCCCTTGTGCCTGCTCGAACCGCGCTCCGTGCGCGCGATGACGAAGCACCAGTCGGCCACGTGGGCGAGCGAGGTCCAGATCTTCTGACCGTTGATCACCCACTTGCCGTCCTCGAGCCGCGCGGTCGTGCTCACGGCGGCCAGATCGGACCCGGCGCCCGGCTCGGAATAGCCCTGGCACCACAGCTCGCCGACCGAGCGCACGCCCGGCAGGAAGCGGCGCTTCTGCTCCTCGGTGCCGAAGGCCAGCACGGTCGGGCCCAGCAGTTCCTCGCCCACGTGCGAGACCCGCGCGGGCGCGTCGGCCTTCGCGTACTCCTCATGGAAGATCACCTGCTGGCGCACGCTGGCACCCCGGCCGCCGTATTCGACCGGCCAGCCCAGGCAGGTCCAGCCGGAGGCGGCCAGGTGCCGGTCCCAGGCGAGGCGCTCGTCGAAGAATTCGTGCTCGCGGCCGGGTCCGCCGGTGCCGCGCAGGTCAGCGAACTCGCCGGACAGGTTCTCGGCCAGCCAATCGCGTATTTCCGCGCGAAACTCCGCGTCGGAGGTCGCGGTATCGGATTCTGAGGTCTGGATCACACCCACGCCGATAGGATAACCTACCAAGCACTTGCTTTGTTAGCTGCTTCGTGGAGAACAGCAACCGCACAACGGTGAGGACCCCGTGACACCCCCTGCTCAGACCACCCCGCAGGCGCTGCGAGACATCGCCGCGGCGCATCCACACGAGCCCGCCCTTATCGACGGCGCGATCCGCCTGACCTGGGCGGATCTGCTCGATCAGGTCCGCGTCGCCGCGCGCGCGCTGATCGCGCGTGGCATCGTCACCGGCGATCGGGTCGCCATGTGGGCGCCCAATACCCACCACTGGGTCGTCGCCGCGCTGGCCGCGCATTCGGTCGGCGCCGCGCTGGTTCCGCTCAACACCCGCTATGTCGCGGCCGAGGCCGCCGATGTGCTCGCCCGCGTCGACGCGAAGGCGCTGTTCGTCGCCGGGCCGTTCCTCGGGCGGGATCGAGCGGCGGAACTGCGGGCCGAGGCGCCGGAGCTGGGCATCGGGACCGTCGTCGTCATCCCGGTCGAGGCGGACGCGCAGGCCACCGAACGCGCGGACGCCGCGACGCTGAGCTGGGACGACCTGCTCGCGCTGGCCGAGACCGTGCCCGAGGCGGTCGGCGAACAGCGGGCGGGCCAGGTCTCCCCCGACGACATCGCCGACATCCTGTTCACCTCCGGTACCACCGGCCGCAGCAAGGGCACGCTCGTCGCGCATCGCCAGGCCCTCGGCGTGGTGCGCGGCTGGGTCGAGTGCTCCACCCTGCGCGCCGACGACCGCTACCTGATCATCCCGCCGTTCTTCCACAACTTCGGCTACAAGGCGGGCATTCTCGCCTGCCTGGTCACCGGCGCGACCATCGTGCCCCAGGCCACCTTCGACGTGCCCGCCGCGCTCGCACTCATCGAGTCCGCGCGGATCACCGTGCTCACCGGCCCGCCGACCATCTACCAGACCATCCTCGAGCATCCCCAACGCGCCGAGCGCGACCTGAGCTCGCTGCGCGTGGCGGTGACCGGCGCGGCGACCGTGCCGGTGGTGCTGATCGAGCGGATGCGCGACGACCTGGAGTTCGAGGTGGTCATCACCGCCTACGGCCTGTCCGAATCGGCCGGTTTCGGCACCATGTGCCGCCCCGACGACGACGCGAAGACCATCGCCAACACCTGCGGCGGCCCCATCGCCGACTTCGAACTGCGCCTGTCCGACGCGGGCGAGGTACTGCTGCGCGGACCCAATGTCATGCTCGGCTACCTCGACGATCCCGAGGCCACCGCCGAGGCGATCGACGCCGAGGGCTGGCTGCACACCGGCGATATCGGCGTCGTGGACGAACGCGGCTATCTCAAGATCACCGACCGGCTCAAGGACATGTACATCACCGGCGGATTCAACGTCTATCCCGCAGAGGTCGAGCAGACCCTGGCGCGGCTCGACGGGGTCGCCGAATCCGCGGTGATCGGCGTGCCCGACGAGCGGATGGGCGAGGTCGGCAAGGCCGTGGTCGTCCGCAAGGCCGGATCGAGCCTGACCGAAGCCGACGTGATCGCCTTCGCCACCGGCGAATTGGCCAATTTCAAGGTGCCCCGGCTCGTGGAGTTCCGCGACCAGCTGCCCTACAGCGCGGCGGGCAAGGTGCTCAAGCGTGAGCTACGTGAGGAGAAGTCGTGAGTCCCGAATCCGAAACCGACGTCGTCACCTATGAGGTGCGCGGACCCGTCGCCGTGGTCACCATGAACCGGCCCGATTTCCGCAACGCGCAGAACTCGAAGATGACCTACGCCCTCGACGCGGCCTTCGTGCGCGCGGTCGAGGACCCCGAGGTCAAGGTGATCGTGCTGGCGGGCAACGGGAAACACTTCAGCGCCGGTCACGACATCGGCACGCCGGGGCGCGACCACCACGTGCACTACGAGAACAAGGCCGCGCTGTGGTGGGACCATGTCGACCGCCCCGGCGGCGATCAGCGTTTCGCCCGCGAGACCGAGGTCTACCTGGGCATGTGCCGTCGCTGGCGGGAGATCCCCAAGCCCACCATCGCGATGGTGCAGGGCGCCTGTATCGCCGGTGGGTTGATGCTGGCCTGGATCTGCGATCTGATCGTCTGCTCCGACGACGCGTTCTTCTCCGATCCCGTTGTGCGGATGGGTATTCCGGGTGTCGAGTATTTCGCGCATCCGTGGGTGATGGGTCCGCGCGCGGCCAAGGAATTCCTGTTCACCGGTGATCGTTTCGGGGCCGCGCAGGCCAAGGAATGGGGCATGGTCAACCGGGTCGTCCCGCGCGACGAGCTCGAGTCCGAGGTCATGACGCTGGCCGAAAAGATCTCCGCCATGCCTCAATTCGGGCTCGCCCTCACCAAGAAGGCCGTCAATCAGGCCGAAGACCTGATGGGCATGCGCACCGGCATGGATTCGGTCTTCGGGCTGCACCATTTCGCGCACGCCCACAATGCCGAAGTCGGCGCCGATTCGCTGGGCGGAATGAACGCTCGCTCGATGAAGGAAAAAGCGTGAATCTCGAGATCGACCCGGCGGCACAGGCTTTCCAGCTGGAGGTGCGCGAATTCCTCGCCGCCAATGTTCCCCAGAAGCCGCTGCCGTCCATGGACACCGCCGAGGGTTTCGAGGCGCACCGCGAATGGGAGGCGACCCTGGCGGGCGCGCGCCTGTCGGCGGTCTCGTGGCCGCGCGAATACGGCGGCCGCGACGCCTCCATCCTGGAATGGGTGCTGTTCGAGCAGGAGTACTACGCGGCGGGCGCGCCCGGCCGCGTCGCCCAGAACGGCATCTTCCTGCTCGCGCCCACCCTGTTCGAGCACGGCACCGAAGAACAGCTCGCGCGTATCCTGCCGCGCATGGCGCGCGGTGCCGACATCTGGGCACAGGCCTGGTCGGAACCCGAGTCCGGCAGCGATCTGGCGAGCCTGCGCTCGACCGCGCGACGCACCGAGGGCGGCTGGATCCTCAACGGCCAGAAGACCTGGAGCTCGCGCGCGTCCTTCGCCGACTGGGCCTTCGGCCTGTTCCGCAGCGACCCCGACGCCCAGCGTCACCACGGCCTCACCTACGTGATGTTCCCGCTCACCGCCGAGGGCGTGAGCGTGCGCCCGATCCCCCAGCTCGACGGCGAGCCCGGCTTCGCCGAGATCTTCCTCGACGACGTCTTCGTGCCCGACGCCGACGTGATCGGCGCGCCCAACGAGGGCTGGCGGGTGGCCATGGCGACCTCGAGCAACGAGCGCGGCCTGTCGCTGCGCAGCCCCGGCCGTTTCAGCGCGACCGCCCAGCGCCTGATCGACCTGTGGCAGGAGTCCACCGACCCGGCCGACACCGCCGCGCGCAATGCCGTGGTCGACGCCTGGCTCGGCGCCGAGGCGTATCGCCTGCACACCTTCGGCACCGTCACCCGACTCACCGACGGCGGCCAACTCGGTGCCGAATCCTCGATCACCAAGGTGTTCTGGTCCGAACTCGACATCGCCATGCACGAAACCGCCCTCGACCTGCTCGGGTCCGCCGCCGAGCAGCAGAGCAAGTGGACCGACGGCTACCTGTTCTCGCTGTCGGGCCCGATCTACGCCGGTACCAACGAGATCCAGCGCAACATCATCGCCGAACGCATCCTCGGCCTGCCCAGGGAGAGCAAGCGATGACCGTCGCCGTTCCGGGCGGACCCGCCCATCCGAGCACAGGAGGTCCGCGATGAAGTTCGCCCTCAGCACCGAACAACTGGACTTCGCCGCCGAGCTGCGCAAGATCCTCGACGCCGGTCAGGTACCCGCCGCCGTGCGCGCCTGGTCCGACGGCGACACCACCCCGGGGCGGGCGCTGCTGCGGCAGCTGGCCGAGATGGGCGTGTTCGGCCTGATCGTCGACGAGCAGTACGACGGGGCTGAAGCGACACCGGTCGACCTGGTGGTCGCGCTGATCGAGATCGGGCGGGCGGCGCTGCCCGGCCCGGTGAACGAGTCGGCGGCGGTGATTCCGGCACTGCTGCAACGTCTTCCGGACGACAACGCGGCACGCGAGTGGCTGCCCGGGCTCGCCTCGGGCGAACTGCTCGGCACCGTCACCTTCGACACCCCACAGCGGGGGATCGCGCTCGACGCCGACAGTGCCGAGCTGGCGCTGCTCGCGGCCGGGGACCGGGTCACCGCCCGCGGACCGGGCGCCGACGCCGCTGCGGTCCAGGCCCGGGGTGATGTCGGTCCAGCTTCGGTCGACCCCGCACGCAAGCTTTCCCGGGTCGCCGCTGACGAGCTGATCGCGGCGGGACCGGAGGTGGCGGGCGCCGTCTCCTACGCTTTCGACGTCGGCGTCCTCGCCTGCGCCGCACAGCTTCTCGGCGCCGGTCGCGCGATTCTCGAGCAGACCACTGGTTATGCCAAGCAGCGCAAGCAGTTCGGGCGCGCGATCGGCGAATTCCAGGCGGTGAAGCAGCAACTCGCCGATGTCCTGATCGCCTTGGATCTGGCCGAACCGCTGCTCTACCGCGCAGCACTCACCCTGGACACCGAGGACCGTGCGCGCGATGTGTCGGCGGCCCTGGTCACCTGCGCCGAGGCCGCGCACCGTGCTGCCCGTGCCGGTCTCCAGGTGCACGGCGCCATCGGTTACACCGCCGAATGCGATCTGTCGCTGTGGCTCACCAAAGTGACCGCGCTGCGCACCGCCTGGGGCACCGCCGATTTCCACCGCGCCCGCATCGCCGCCGCGCTGCGCACCGCCGAGGCGGTCTGAGATGGACGGAACTGACATGTCATCGAATGAACTGCTCGAATTCCGCGACTCGGTGCGCGCGCTGCTGGACAAGCACGCGAACTCCGCCGCCCTGCGCACCGCGATGGACACCGACCTCGGCTACGACCCGAAGCTGTGGGCGATGCTGTGCGAGCAGGTCGGTGTCGCCGCGCTGGCCGTCCCGGAAGAGTGGGGCGGCGCCGGTGCCGGGCTGGTCGAATCACTCATGGTGGTGGGCGAAGTGGGCCGGGTGCTCGGCTCGGTGCCGATGCTCGGGTCGGCCGTGCTGGGTGTGCAGGCCGTCCTGCTCGCCGAGGACGACCAGGCGAGCGCGCGCCTGCTCCCCGATCTGGCCGACGGCTCCCGCACGGCGGCGCTGTGCTGGGCCGACGCGGACGGCTGGGACCGGGCGGGTGTCACCGCTACCGACGGAAAGCTCGACGGCACAGCGCATTACGTGCTCCACGGCGCCCAGGCCAACCTCCTGCTTGTCCTCACCGACGCGGGCCTGTTCGAGACCACCGCCGACGCGCCCGGCGTCACCGTCACCCCGACGCCCGCCCTCGACCCCACCCGCAAGCTCGCCACCCTCACCTTCGCTGACACTCCCGCCACCCGGCTCGGCACCGGCGACCCGGCCGCGCTGCGCACCCGCCTGCGTGAGATCGCCTGGGCCGCACTGGCCGCCGAGCAGGTCGGCGCCGCCCGCCGATGCCTGGAACTGACCGTCGACTACACCGCCTCCCGCGTGCAGTTCGGTCGCCCGATCGGCAGTTTCCAGGCGCTCAAGCACCGCATGGCCGATATGTACGTGCTGGTCGAGTCGGCCGACTCGGCCGCGCAGGCCGCCGCGCACGCGGTCGCCGAGAACTCGCCCTCGGCCGCCGAGGACGTCTGGGTGGCCCGTAAGCACTGCACCGAGGCGTTCTCCGCCGTCGCCGCCGAGACCATCCAGCTCCACGGCGGCATCGCCATCACCTGGGAGCACGACGCGCACCTCTACTTCAAGCGCGCCCACGCCACCGGCGAACTCTTCGGCACCGGCCGCCGCCCGGTGGCCGCCTGACCGATACCCCGCGAAAGCCCTGGTCACATTCCTGTGGTCGGGGCTTTCGCATGCCGTGCGGTATCTCACGGCCCGCTCGCTCGATTTAGATAGTTAGCTTATGTAATAATAGTGACCGTGCAGCAGAACGAGCAGCCCTCCGCAGACGACATCGTGGTCGACCTGTTGGTCACTGCCGGTCGGCTCACCCGGTTGGCCGGGGCGATCAGCGAGGACGAGGTCCCCCGGGCGGTCCTGCGGGCCCTGGCCGTGCTCGACGAGCACGGGGGCATCCGCGTGAGCGAGTTCGCGCGGATCGATCGATGTTCGCAACCGGCGGCAACGGCGCTGCTGGGACGACTCGTCACCGACGGACTCGCCACCCGCACCAAGGACCCCAGGGATTCCCGGGCCGCGCTCGTGGAACTCACCCCGGCTGGCCGGACCCGCCTCGCCACCGCGCGGCGCGCCTTCGCCGCCGCCATGGCACCCGGACTCGCCGACTTCCCGCTGGATCGGCTGATCCGGCTCGACACCGATATGAACGACCTGCTGACAGCCCTGCGTGCGGTTGCCCGAGGTCGACAGTGAAGCAACCAGGAGCGCCGATGACCAGCAGTTCCGTGTTGACTCGCGACGACAAAGCCGCAGCCACCACCCCTTCGACCGGACAGCCCAAGGCCGTCTGGGCCGTCGCCTTCGCGAGCGTGATCGCGTTCATGGGCATCGGCCTGGTCGATCCCATCCTCAAACCGATCGGCGAACAGCTGCACGCGAGCCCCTCGCAGGTCTCGCTGCTGTTCACCAGCTATATGGCCGTCACCGGCGTCGCCATGCTGATCACCGGTGTCATCTCCAGCCGCTTCGGCGCGAAGAAGACGCTGCTGTCGGGTCTGGCGATCATCGTGGTGTTCGCGGCGCTGGCGGGGATGTCGTCCACGATCGGCGAGATCATCGGGTTCCGCGCGGGTTGGGGTCTGGGCAACGCGCTGTTCATCGCGACGGCGCTGGCCACCATCGTCGGCGCCGCGACCGGCGGTGTCGCCAAGGCGATCATCCTCTACGAGGCCGCGCTCGGTATCGGCATCGCGACCGGCCCGCTGCTGGGCGGCCTGCTCGGCGGCATCAGCTGGCGCGGACCGTTCTTCGGCGTCTCGGTCCTGATGGCCATCGCCTTCATCGCGATCGTCGTGCTGCTGCCCGAAATGCCCAAACCCGCCAAGCCGACCTCCATCACCGCGCCCTTCAAGGCACTGCGCCACCGCGGCCTGCTGACCGTGAGCATCACCGCGCTGCTCTACAACTTCGGCTTCTTCACCCTGCTCGCCTACACCCCGTTCCCGCTGGACATGGGCACCTACGCGATCGGCTTCATCTTCTGCGGCTGGGGCATCCTGCTCGCGCTGGCCTCGGTGTTCCTCGCACCGAAACTCCAGGCCCGCTTCGGCACCCTGCCGATGATGGCCCTGTCGCTCGGCCTGTTCGCCGCCGACCTCGCCGTCATGGGCCTGTTCGCCGAACACAAGATCGTCCTGATCGTCGGCGTCGTCATCGCCGGTCTGTTCCTCGGCGTGAACAACACCCTCATCACCGAAGCCGTCATGATCTCGGCCCCCGTCGAACGCTCCACCGCCTCCGCGGCCTACAGCTTCGTCCGCTTCGCCGGAGGCGCCGCCGCCCCCTGGGTCGCGGGCAAACTCGGCGAACACAGCATCTCCCTCCCCTTCTGGCTCGGCGCCGCCTTCACCGCCGCGGCCGTAGCCGTCCTCCTCCTCGGCCGCTCGGCCCTGTCCCACATCGACGACCACGACCCCGCACCCCACAGCGTGGAGGAAGCCCAAGCCATCACCGTCGGCGACTGACCCGTCCACGTCGGTGCACCCCGGCGCCCCCGCTGCCACGAGCAGCGGGGGCGTTCGTCTGTCGGTACCCGGGCGTAGCGTCGAGTCATGACCGAAGGCGAGCGGGTGCGGGTCGAGGCGGCGGCGAAGCGGGTGCGGGCTTATCTGCGGGGGCGGTTGGTGGCCGATACGGTGCGGCCGTTGCTTGTCTGGGAGGTGCCGTATTACCCGACCTACTATGTGCCGCTGGTCGATATCAGTGCTGATCTGGAACCGAACGGGGTCGATGAGTACCACAGTGGGCGGGGGTACCGCGACGGGATACGACGTGGTCATCGACGGTCTGCGTGCCGACGACGGCGCCGTCCGGTATTCCGACAGCCCGATTCCGGAGCTGAAAGACGCTGTGCGGCTGGATTTCGCCGCGTTCGACTGGTTCGAGGAGGACGAGCCGATCTTCGTTCATCCGCGCGATCCGTATTCGCGGGTGGATATCCTCGGCAGCTCCCGCACTGTGCGGGTGGAGGTCGACGGGGTGATCGTGGCCGATTCCTCGTCGCCGCGGATTCTGTTCGAGACCGGGCTGCCGCCACGGTATTACCTGCCGCTGCCCGATGTGCGGATGGATCTGCTGACACCCTCCGACACGCACAGCAGTTGCCCGTACAAGGGGACGGCCGACTACTGGCATGTGGACGTCGACGGCACCGAACACCGCGACATCGTGTGGATCTATCGCACGCCGCTGCCGGAGAGCCAGAAGATCGCGGGCCTGGCCTGCTTCTACAACGAGAAGGTCGACATCTACCTCGACGGCGTCTTACAGGACCGCCCACAGACCCCGTTCAGCTGATCACTCGGGAATCTCGAGCACACCCTCGTCGACCGCCCACTTGATGGACTTCTCCAGTGACGGGCACGATTCCGGTCTGCCGGGGCGGGCGCCGTGGGCACTGAGCTGGGCGAAGACGGGGCAGTGGGTGTCGGGGCGCTCGGTCCACTGCACCGAGGTCTGGTGCGCGCTGGACTTGCGCACCAGCACCTCGGCCTGGCAGGCCTGACACCGCAGCGGTGTCAGGCCGTTGTCCAGGTAATGCTGTTTGTCGACCGTGGTCTGGGCACGCACCGCCGCTTGCCGCGCGGGCTGATCGGCGAAGTCGGGCGCTTTGGCCCAGGTCGCGGACATGATCAAACGCCCGCTTCGGCTTCTTCGGACGCGGCCTTGCGGCGCAGGTTCTCCGCCACCTCGGCCTCCCAGGCCTGGTTGGCCTTGGTGGTGTCGACCTCGAACTCGAAACGCTGGGTCATCTTCTCGGTGACGTCGGCGGCATCGACATAGAACTGCTCGTACCAGCGGCGCAGCTGGTAGACCGGGCCGTCCTCCTCGCACAGCAGCGGGTTCTCGACCTTGGACTTGTGCTTCCAGATCTCCACGTCCTGCAGGAAACCGTCACCGAAGAACTCCGTCATGGAGGCGGCCAGCTTCTCGGCGGTGGCGTCGTCGATGCCCTTGGGCTTCTCCACGGCCAGGCCGTACTGCAGCACGAAGGAATCCTGGCTGACCGGGTAGTGGCAGTTGATCAGCACGACCTTGATCTCGTACCCGCCGTAGATGTTGATCAGCGGGTTGACCATATACGAGGGCCCGAAGTACGAGGCTTCCGACTTCAGCAGCGTCTCGCCGCCGTACTTGGCGGCCATGCCGATGTCGGGGCGGCCCTTGGTCTCGAGGAACTGGGTGGCCACATGCCCTTCGAAGACGTTCTTGAAGTACGTCGGGAAGGCATAGTGGATGTAGAAGAAGTGCGCCATGTCCACGACGTTGTCGATGATCTCGCGGCAGTTGGAGCCCTCGATGTGCATCGTGTTCCAGGTCCACGGCGTCCAGCCGCTGTCATGAACCTCGCTGGGGTTGCCCTCCGTGTCGGTGTAGGGGCCCTCGATGTGCGGGATCGTGACGTCCTCGGGCGGCTCGTTGCCCTCGTGGTCATGCCAGATGAACAGCTGACCGTTGCGCTCGAGCGTGGTCCACTTCCTGGTGCGGGCCAGCGGCGGAACGCGGCGCGCGTACGGAATCGAGGTGCACTTGCCGCTGGCGCCCCAGCGCCAGTCGTGGAACGGGCAGGCGATGTCGTCGCCCTTGACCGTGCCCATGCTCAGGTCGCCGCCCATGTGCCTGCAGTAGGCGTCGAGCACGCGGATCTCGTCGTTGGTGTCGGTCCACACCACGAGCTTGGTGCCGAAGATCTCGATCGCGTGCGGCTTGCCGTCACGGAAGGTCTTCGCCAGGCCGACACAGTGCCAGCCACGCGCAAACCTGGTCGGCGTGGTGCCGACGTCGAGTTCCCTCACCTTGGGGTTGACTGCCATCCCGAACCCTCCTTGTTCACTAGAACACGTTACAAAATGAGGGCGCTTCACGCCAGTTGTCCAGCGAACTTCGCTCCACGCCCCTGTTATATCCGAGGTAGGGCCGTCTTCTCGACAGAAATGAGAACCTGTTCTAATCTCAGAGTCGAACGAGAACCGGTTGTCGATCCGACAAGGCAGGAGCGTGCTGGAGAAATGACGCAAGAAGTGACCGAACGGGTCGAGGCTCTGCTGCCGACACTGCGTGAACGCGCGCAGGAGGCCGAGGACCTGCGCCGCATTCCCGAGGAATCCATGAAGGCGCTGCAGGAGACCGGCTTCTTCCGGCTGCTCCAGCCCACCCAGTGGGGCGGGCACGCCGCCGACCCGGTCGTCTTCTACGACACCGTGCGCCGCATCGCCAGCGCCTGCGGGTCCACCGGCTGGGTCGCGGGCATCATCGGCGTGCACAACTGGCACCTCGCGCTGTTCGATCAGCAGGCCCAGCAGGACGTCTGGGGCGAGGACACCGACGTGCGGATCTCCTCCTCCTACGCCCCCATGGGCGTAGGTCAGGCGGTCGAGGGCGGCTACATCGTGCGCGGTTCGTGGGCCTGGTCCTCGGGCTCGGATCACGCCACCTGGGCGGTGCTGGGCGGTCCGGTGATCAAGAACGGCAAGCCGGTCGACTTCGGCTCCTTCCTGATCCCGCGCTCGGACTACCGCATCGACGACGTCTGGAACGTGGTCGGCCTGCGCGGCACCGGCTCCAACACCGTGGTCGTCGAGGACATCTTCGTCCCCACCCACCGTTTCCTGAGCTTCCGCGCGATGAGCGAGGGCCGCGCGCCCGGGCTCGAGCAGAACTCCGACGCGGTCTACAAGATGCCGTGGGGCACCATCCACCCCACCACCATCTCCGCGCCGATCGTCGGCATGGGCTACGGCGCCTACGAGGCGCACGTCGAGCACCAGGGCAAGCGCGTGCGCGCGGCCTACGCGGGCGAGAACGCCAAGGACGACCCGTTCGCCAAGGTGCGTGTGGCCGAGGCGGCCAGCGATATCGACGCCGCCTGGCGGCAGCTCTCGGGCAATGTCGCCGAGGAGTACGCGCTGTTGCAGGCGGGTCAGGAAGTGCCGTTCGACCTGCGCGTGCGCGCCCGCCGCGACCAGGTGCGCGCCACCGGCCGGGTGATCGCCTCGATCGACAAGCTCTTCGAGTCCTCCGGCGCCACCGCCCTGGCCAACGGCACCCCGCTGCAGCGCTTCTGGCGTGACGCGCACGCCGGGCGCGTGCACGCGGCCAACGATCCCGAGCGCGCCTACGTCATGTACGGCACGCACGAGTTCGGCCTGCCCGTCACCGACGCCATGGTGTAGCCGATGACCCAGACCGCTGAACTCACCTACGCGTCGACCTCCCGGTTCGCCCAGGTCACCCCCGACCTGAAGCTGCACTACCACGAGGCGGGCGTCGGCAACGGCCCCACGATCGTGCTGCTGCACGGCGGCGGACCGGGCGCCTCGGCGTGGTCGAACTTCGCCCGCAACATCCCCGTGCTGGCCGAGCGCTATCACGTGATCGCGCCCGATCAGCCCGGCTACGGCAAGTCCGACAAGCCGGTCGACCACCCGCAGTACTTCGTGCACAGCTCCAATGCGCTGCTGGCCCTGCTCGACCACCTCGAGATCACCGAGCGCGTGCACCTGCTCGGCAACTCCCTCGGCGGCGGCGCCTCGGTGCGCTTCGCCCTCGATCACCCCACCCGCGCGGGCAAACTCGTGCTGATGGGTCCGGGTGGGCTGAGCACCAACCTGTTCGCGCCCGACCCGACCGAGGGCGTCAAGCTGCTCTCGAAGTTCACCTACGAACCGACCAGGGACAATCTGGAGAAGTTCCTGCGGATCATGGTCTTCGACCAGTCGCTGGTCACCGACGAACTGATCGACGAGCGGTTCGCCCTGGCCAACACCCCCGAGTCGCTGGCGGCCATGCGGGCGATGGGCAAGTCCTTCGCCAGCGCCGACTTCGAGAAGGGCATGCTCTGGCGTGACGCGTACAAGCTGCGTCAGCCGGTGCTGCTCATCTGGGGCCGCGAGGACCGGGTGAACCCGCTCGACGGCGCGCTGGTGGCCACCAAGGTCATCCCGCGCGTGCAGTTGCACGTGTTCGGCGGCTGCGGCCACTGGGCGCAGCTGGAGAAGTTCGACGAGTTCAACCGACTCACCATCGATTTCCTCGGAGACAAGTGATGAGCATTCGCGCACTGGGCTACATGCGCATCGAGGCCACCGACATGGCGGCCTGGCGCGAATACGGCCTCAAGGTCCTGGGCATGATGGCGGGCACCGGGCCGAATCCCGACGCGCTCTACCTGCGCATGGACGATTTCGCCGCCCGCCTGGTGATCGTCCCTGGCGAGAAGGACCGGCTGCTCGTCTCGGGCTGGGAGGTCGCCGACGCCCGCGGTCTCCAGCAGCTGCGCGAGACCCTGGACAAGGCCGGAGTCACCTTCACCGAGGGCACCAAGGAGGAGCTGGACGAGCGCCGCGTCGAGGGCATGATCCGGTTCCAGGACCCCTCCGACAACACCCTCGAGGCGTTCTACGGCGCGCAGTACCTGGGCCGCCGCTTCGTCAGCCCCTACGGCCACAAGTTCGTCACCGCCGAACAGGGCCTGGGACACGTGGTGCTCACCTGCACCGACGACGCCGCCGCGCAGGCGTTCTACCAGGACATTCTCGGCTTCCGCCTGCGCGACTCCATGCGACTGCCCCCGCAGATGGTCGGGCGCCCCGCCGACGGCGACCCCGCCTGGCTGCGCTTCTACGGCTGCAACCCGCGTCACCACGCGCTGGCGTTCCTGCCGCTGCCCAACCCCACCGGCATCGTGCACCTCATGGTCGAGGTGGAGAACTCCGACGACGTCGGCCTCTGCCTGGACCGCGCCCTGCGCAAGAAGGTGAAGATGTCGGCCACCCTCGGACGTCACATCAACGACAAGATGCTGTCGTTCTACATGAAGACGCCGGGCGGATTCGACATCGAATTCGGCTGCGAGGGACTGGAAGTCGACGACCACGAGTGGATCGCCCGCGAGTCCACCGCGGTCAGCCTGTGGGGGCACGACTTCAGCGTCGGGTTCCGGCCATGACCGCGCAGACCCCGCCGATCGACGGCAGGCAATTCCGTAATGTGCTGGGGCAGTTCTGCACCGGCATCACCGTGATCACCGCGCTCGACCCCGACGGCGCGCCGATCGGCTTCGCCTGCCAGTCCTTCGCCGCCCTCTCCCTCGACCCGCCACTGGTGCTGTTCTGCCCCACCAAGGGCTCGCGCTCCTGGGCGGCGATCGAGACGGCGGGCCGGTTCTGCGTCAACGTGCTCGCCGAAGAACAGCAGCCGACGTGCGCGCGTTTCGGCTCCCACGAGACCGACAAGTTCGCCGGAGTCGACTGGCACACTTCCGAATTCGGCGTCCCGGTGCTGGCCGATTCGCTGGCTACGATCGAGTGCACGGTCGATTCGGTCGTCGACGGTGGGGACCACTACATCGTCATCGGGCGGGTCCACGCGCTGTCGGAATCGGAGACCACCGGTGGACGGCCGCTGCTGTTCTATCGCGGTCAGTACACCGGGATCGAGCCGGACAAGACCACACCCGCGCCATGGCGTGCGGATCTGGATCACTTCCTCACGACGACGAGTCTCGATACCTGGCTGTGAGTTTCGGCCCCGCGCACCTGCTGGTGTGCGGGGCTTTCTCGATTCCGCCGAGACTCAGCGGGCTGTCAGCAGGGCCGTGAGCAGTGCGGATGACAGTGCCGCCGTGTTGGTTTCGGGGGTGGACCAGCTGCGCGTGGTGATCGTCATCGCGGTCGGGTCCGGATTGCCGATGCAGTGCGGGGCGAAGGCGGTGAAGAAGCGGTCCGGATCGAGGAGGGTTTCCGGCGCGTGCACGCCGGGGCGGGGGTTCTCGGCCAGGAGCAGGGCGCCGATCGCCAAAGGGACGCCGGTGTTCTCGGCCATCGACAAGCCGGGGACCTGGGCGAGGGCCGTGGCGGCGGTCGCGGGCCTGCCGTCGTGTAGGCCGGTCGCGAGCGCGAACAGCGGTGGGAGTCCACCGGCCGCGATGAGGTTCGCCGGGTCGGCGGGGAGTAGGCGTTCGACGCGGGCGGCGAGACGGGCCGCGCGATCGAGGGTGAGCAGGCGGCGGTCGATGGTCCAGCGCAGGGCGTGCAGGGCGGACGTGGTCGTCCGGTCGCCGACGACCACCGAGGTCGCGGCCCGGAGTCCGGGGAAAGCCAGCGGCAAGGTGACCGCTTCCGGGTGACCGAAGCTGCGGCCCTCGCCGGTGCCGATGCCGGGGTATTCGAGCCGAAGGCGTTCCAGCGCAGAGCGTTCGGTGCGGAGTCCATTGCGCGTGACCGGGATGTCTCCGCTGATCTGGCGCATGCCGTGCACGATGGCGGCGGTCGGGCCGGTGGTGGCGGGTTCGGTGTGCGCGGAGTGGATGTTCCAGCCGGTGACCAGCTCGTCGACCCGGTCGAGTTCGGCGCCTGCGCGGACCGCGAGCAGGTTGGCGACGCCGGGACTCGCGCCCATCCCGAGCAACGCGGTGACGCCCGCGGCTTTGGCTCGCGCGTCCAGTTCGAGCATCTCGATGGTCGGCTGCGGGTCGTCGCAGATATCGATGTAGTCGCAGCGCGCGTCGATGGCGGCGGCCAGGATCGGTGGGCCGAAGCGGAAGTACGGGCCGACGGTGTTCACGACGAGATCGGCTTCGCGCAGCGCCGCGGCCAGCGCCGGTCCGTCGGTGACGTCGAGACCGCGCGCCTCGACCCCCAGTTCGGCCGCGAACGCGCGAGCCGCCTTCTCGTCCCGATCAGCGATCGTCAGCGCGCTCACCCCGCTGTCTGCGCGCAGCACCCGCGCCGCCACCCGCCCCATCTCCCCTGCCCCACCCAGTGCCAGAACTCGCATGTCAGCCTCCCCATCGAATATATTGACTATCATGACAGTAAATAAAGTCGGCCGCCCGAGCAAGGCCAAGGAGCGCATCGCCCAGATCCTGCGCGCGGCCCGCTCGGTGGTGGCCGAGGAGGGTTTCTCGGCCACCACGCTGTCCCGGGTGGCCACCGCGGCCGGGGTCCAGCGCACCCTGGTCCTGCACTATTTCGGCAATCGAGACGGCCTCATGCAGGCCTTCATCACCGACGCGGTCGCGGCCTACGGCGACGCGATGCTGCGCCTGGGCGCCGACGAACCCATCGACCGTCGGGTGGCGCTGATGTTCGAGCCCGGCGCCTATGAGAGCCGCGACGATCTGGTGGTGTGGTGCGAGTTGGTCGCGCTCTCGGCCAGGGAATCGCTGGTCCGGCAACGTCTTCGTGAGCTGTGGACCGAACGGTGGTTGCCCGGGCTCGAGCGTCAGCTCGCTCTGGCCTATCCCGCCGCGTCATCCGATCAGGTGGCGACCACGGCCTACGCCCTCGCCTGCCTGTTCGAGGCCCATTGGGCGTTTCACCTGCAGGGTGTGGACAGTCCTGAACGGGCAGTCCAGGCGCAGGAGGCCGCTCGAGTCCTGCTCGCCGCTCTGTCCGCGAGTTCGTAGAGTTCTGCTCGCCGGTCGAAGACGTCGCCCAGGACTCGCCTGCCTACCCGTGGTCGCTATCTGGAAAACAGCTCATTCGGTGAGCACTTTGTGGTGGAGCATGGTTCGTATGAGCGAGATCGAATTCATCACCTGCGCCGACGCCACCGAATGGCATGCGTGGCTGTCGGCGCACCATGCGGATGCCGCCGAGGTCTGGGTTCGCATCGCCAAGAAGGGTGCCCCCGGCCCCTCCGTGACGATCACCGAAACCCTCGACGGCGCCCTCTGCTACGGATGGATCGACAGTCATCGCCGCCGTCTCGACGCCCACCACTACCTTCAGCGCTACTCGCCGCGCCGCCCCCGCAGCCCGTGGTCCCAGGTCAACGTCGCCAAGGCCGAGGCGCTCATCGCCGCAGGCCGCATGCGGCCCGCCGGATTCGCCGCCATCGACGAAGCCATCGCCGACGGGCGCTGGTCCACCGCCTACGAGCGCCAACGCACCGCCGAAACCCCCGCCGACCTGCTCACCGCACTCGACGCGCACCCCGCGGCCCACACCGCGTACAACGACCTCGGCCGCTCCGACCAGTACCGCCTCTTCCTGCCGATCCTCAAGGCCGCGAACCCTGCCACTCGCGCTGCCCGGGTCGCCCAGGTCATCGACTCGCTCGACGAAACCCGGCGCAGTCTCGCTGAGTCAGCGCGCCATCTGCGGCAATCCGCTCGGCCCGCACCAGACGCCGTGAGGCAGGGCGCCGATCACACCTCCTTGACCAGGACCGCCCGCGTATAGAGCAGCGAGAACCCCCGGCCCTGCGCGTTCTGCTGCGACTTCGACCCGGGCTGGGTGGTGATCACCGCCAGTTCGGCGCCCGCGGCTTGCGCCTCCGCCAGCCGCGCCGACAGAAGTGCCGTCTGCACTCCGCGCCGCCGATGCTCGGGCAATGTCGCCGCACCAGCGAGCGCCGCCACACCCTCGGCAACCCGCATGCTCGCCGCACCGGCGGGCACGCCGTCACGGAAGGCGAGATAGCGGCGAGTGTTGTTGGTGGAAGCCATATCCCGCATCACCGCGGCGATCGCCTCACGCGGAAACTCCTCGTGCGACTCCACCCCTTCGTCATCGGGGTGCGCGAACCCCTCGACCACCACGTCGAGCCAGGTCCCCAAGTCGTCGGCCTCGTCCAGCCGCACCTCCACCCCGGCAGGCGCGTCCCAACTCCGCCCACCCACCTCCACACCCAACACGTTCTCGAACGACACCAACCGATACCCCCGCCCGGTCAACTCCACCCCGATCCGCGGATCCGCGAGATGCGCCAACTCCACCTGCACCGGCACCCCCACCGCCGCATGAGCCCGCTCGATCTCCTCCCACTCCCCCGCCGACGGCACCCCACCGAACCCCACCCCCACCACCTTGTTCAACGGCGACCCCACCCCCGCGAAACACGCCGCCCCACCGGCGAACTCCCGCACGAACCCCGCCCCTCCCCGCCCCTTCGCCACCTCGGCCGCTCCGGCAATGGCCGCAGCCTCCAACCTCTCCACCCGAGCCGCCAACTCGACCCCACAGAACAACGTCGCCACAGATTCACCCATGCTCCACTTATATCCCCGCTGTCCAGCGAGTTTCCGCCAACCCGGGCTACGCACTGGGAGGATCGTCAGGTGAAGAAGCGTTACGGTGCTGTTCCAGACCCGTCGGCCAAGCACCCGATCGACATGACCGACCGGGAGTTTTTCGCCGAGTTCGCCAAGAGGACTGGGCTCTACATCGGCTATACCGATCTGCGCGGCGTGGTGACCTACATCGAGGGTTACGACATGACCTGTCGGCGGCGCGGTGAACCTGGGCTGAGCGGATGGCACGAATGGCTGATTCGGTATCAGAACCTGGAGCAAAGCCCCTTGGCGTGGTGGTCACAGATACAAGGGATCGCGCTCCCCGATCACGACTGGGTGAGTCCTCTCACCAAGGATCAGGAGACCATCGTTCTCACAGTGCTTTTCGACCTGCTCGACACTTTCCTCGCCGAGCGGGAGTCCGCGCAACAGGTGTCTTGACGCGAACGGCGTGGCCCGCAGGTGCCGGGTCACGCCGTTCAGGTGAGGTGGATCAGGCCGTGGCGGCTTCGCGCTGGAGTTCGAGGGCGATGTCGATGAGTTGGTCTTCTTGGCCGCCGACGAGTTTGCGTTGGCCCGCGCGGACGAGCATT
>NZ_JAQQFV010000009.1 GCF_029675105.1 Nocardia anocheti
GCGAATATCGAACGAAGACACGGACTTCCGACGGAAGTCCGTGTCTTCGTGCGTTGACGGGTATGAACTGCGGTCCCGGAGACAACATCGTCGCAGCTCTCGGCCTGTTCGATATCGGTGATCTCCCGGTGGAGTCGGCGATCACGGCTGTCACGTTGGGTGAGTTGTCCCGTGGGCCGCACGCGACTGATGACGACATCGAACGAGCCAACCGAATCGCCGTATTACAGCGGGTCGAGGCGGAGTTCGGCGAGGCTTTGCCCTACGACTCTCGCGCCGCTCGCGTATTCGGTGTGCTCTGCGCTCAGGTCTATGCCGTAGGTCGCAGTCCACGTCGCCGAAGCTCGGACTTGATGATCGTGGCCACCGCGGCGAGTAACGGGCTGCCATTGTTCACGACGAATCCCAAGGACTTCGCGGGCCTGGAGTCGATGCTGACGGTAGTTCCGGTCGTCCCCTTGTGGCGTTTGTAGCGCGCTCAGAGGTCTGCCGGGAGGAGGCGGAAGGATGGGTGTGTGGTCAGTGGGGTCAGCGCGCGGAAGTCGCGGTGGTCCAGGGTGAGGATGGTCGCCGTTTCGTATTCGGCGGCGAGGGCCACGCAGACGGCGTCGGCGAGGTCGAGATTCAGGCTGGGATAGAGGGTGCGGACGGCGTTCGCCTGGTCGAGGATGTCGGGGGTCAGGACGGCGATTTCGAATTCGTCGGTGCGTGCCTGGGCGCTGAGGTCTTCGATCATCGTCTTCGCGTGGTCGCGTCCGAGTTCACGCCGTCCGACGTGATCGAGTTCGGCGAATCCGAGGGGGGAGAGGACGACCAACCCCGCCCGTTCCAGCGCCGCGAACGCCGCGTCACTTTCCGGCGCCGAGGTGTCGAAGGCCGCGATCAGGCCGGAGGTGTCGGCGATGACGATGCCGGTACCGGTCACGCGGCGCCGTCTTCGGCGAGAATCTCCTCGGTCCGGGAAGCCAGTGTCGGGTCACCGCTGGCGAATCGGCGCAGACGCAGCGGCTCGGATCGACGACGCAGTCGCATCGCGGCGAGGTGGATCGCCTCACGGATGATCTCGGCTTCGCTGGCATCCGAGTTCGCCGCGGCGTCCTTGATGACCGCGAGATCGTCGGCTTCGGCGTAGACCATCGTTCGCTTGAGTGGCATATGTGTATTGTCGCATATGTGTCACCGCGCCGTCGACGTGCGCTGGTTGCGGTATTCCTGCCGAAGTCCGTCCTCGGCGGGTATTCGGGCCGCCCAGCGGGCTCGGTGCTGAAATGTTTGCGTTTCACTCCGGAAAACGGTCGGGTGGTGTTCGCTGGGCGGATGAACAAGCTCGTCACCGTCGCCGCAGTATCCTGCGCGATTCTCGCCGCGCCCGCTGTCGCGTCGGCTGCTCCCGCTCAGCCCGTTCCGGTTGCCGACTCCGGGTCCTCGCAAGGGTCGTCGAAGGGGTCGGGGTCGTCGGAGACGCAGTTGATCTGCTCGCCGATCGCGCAGTTCCTGTTCTCCACCGGGAGTGTGGAGAAGCCGCCGCTCTACGATCTGCTCTGCCTGTTCTCGTAGTTCTCGGTGCGTGCCCCCGCAAGTCGGGGCGTGCGGGGGGCGAGGGCGAGCGGGCAGGGTGAGGCTATGAAGAAGCTCGCCTTGTCCTCCGCTCTCGCCCTTTTCGTGTTCGCGCCGATCGCCACCGCGGCTACCGCGGAGGCGGGGGAACCCGTCGCCGATAGCGGGTCGTCGAGTCTGGATGTGCTGTGCAGCCCGGTGGGCGGGCTTCTGGTGCTCCTGGGTAGCGCCGAGAACCATGCCGGTCCGCTGCTCGGTCCCGCATGTGCGATGCGCTGACTCGTCTGCCGTGCGTCAGCTGAAGGGTGAGCGGTCGATCCCGCAGCTCAGTCCCGCCGGGGGCAGCTGACCGGTGAACAGGTAGTCGCGCTTGACGTGTTCGGCGCAGGTGCTGGCGACGTACATGCTGCTGTGACCAGCGCCTTCCAACACCACCACCTGCGCCCGCGCCAGCTGACCGGCACCGGCCATCGCCCCGCGTAGCGGCGTCGCCGGATCGAAACGGCTGTTCAGCACCAGGATCGGGGCGGCGGTCTCGCGATTCCACGGACCGGTGTAGCGGTCGGCGTCGCGGACCTGCCAGTAGGCGCAGGGCGTGGCGTTGAAGACGGCGGTGCGGCCGAAATACGGGACGCGCAGGTCCTCGATCACGCCGATCCGCTGGTAGACCGCCGGATCGGTCGGTACCGCGCTGTCGGCGCACTGGATCGAATAGAACGCCTCCACCCGATTGCCCCGGGTGTTCCCGCTCGAAGATCGCGTCGTGGGTCACGGCGGGCAGCAGCGTGGTGCCCGCGTCGAAGAGCTGTTGCAACAGTGTCGCCAGGTCGGCGTAGGTGTCGGGGCGGGCCAGGCTGCCCGCGGCGGTGACGATCTGACCGTAGGTCCACTCCGTGCCGTCGACGACGATGGGCGCGAGCCGGGCCCGCTCGGCCAGCGCGATCCACTTCAGTTTCGGGTCGCCTGCCGAGAAGGCGCAGTCCGGGCCCGCCGCCACGCAGTCGCGCAGGAAGGCGTCGAAGGTCTCGGCCATGGCGTCGGCCACACCCTGACGGGTGTCCAGTGGCAGGTTCGCGCCGTCGGCGCCGTGGCCGTTGGCGCTGCCCTCGAAGTCGAGTGAGCCGTCCAGCGCCATCGCCCGCACCCGGCCGGGAAACAGATTGGCGTAGACGGCACCGACCTGGGTGCCGTAGGAGATGCCGTGATAGGTCAGCGCGGTATCGCCCACCGCGCGGCGCAGCAGGTCCAGGTCGCGGGCGGTGTTCGTGGTGGCGGCGTGCGCGAGGATCGGGCCCGCCGTGGCCGCACAGCGGGCCGCGATATCGGCCGAGCGGGCGAGGAACTCCGGTTCCTCGGCGGGGCCGGTCGGGGTGCCGGGGAAGGTGGCGAAGTACTGCTGCTGTTCCTCGATCGAGGAGAAACAGCTGGTCCCGGCGCTGCGGGCGACCGAACGTGGGTCCCAGGACACCAGGTCGAAGCGGGCCCGCAGTTCGTCGGAGAACAGCCAGGGCCAGTGCGCGCGCTCGCGCAGCCGGTCGACGCCCGACGGGCCGGGTCCGCCGAAGTTCACGAACAGGGTGCCGATGCGGCGGGTGGGGTCCGTGGCGGGCAGTTTGATGACCGCCAGGTCGATCTGCTCGCCGTGCGGGTCGTGGTAGTCCAGGGGGACCTGGGCCCAGGTGCAGGAGAACCCGTCCGCGCAGTCCGACCAGGCCAGTTCCGGCGTGGCGGCGGCCTCGGCGAGCTGGTCGACGTACGGATCGGCCGCGTGCGCGGGGGCGGGGACGGTGAGCGCGCCGATTCCGAGGAGAACAGCGAAAACGCTGGTCCAGCCCCGGCGAGTTCCACGGCGCGCGACGCGCGAATACACCTGCCGAGCCTCCTGCGAATCGGACGAACCCGCTGAAGCTATCACGTGCTTACTTCAGGAAACTAGTTGGCGTCGAACGGAATTCGGCCGGGGCGCGCGCATCGGCGCATGTCGTCGGGTATTTGTTTCACATTGTTCGGTAAACGCGAGGTTACGCAATTCTGGTAATTCTGTGTTCTTCCCGATAATTCGTATCGGGCGGTGGTCGACCGGTGCCGCTGCCACTACTGTCGAAATCGCCGCACGAAATGCGGCGAGAACGGGTGTCAATGACGATCCCTAATTTCCGATGACAACAGAGGAAGTGGGATTGTGACTGCAACCACAGAGGAAACGGGCCGTGACCTGGCCCACCGGCCCCCGCTCAGGGGCATGCCGGAGGGTGCGATGCCGATGGTCGCCTTTCTTTCGATATTGGCCGGATTCATCGGCGCGGCCGCCTATACGCATTCCGCCGGATATTTCGTCACGTTCATGACCGGAAATACCGAGCGGGCGGTGCTCGGCTGGTTCGATAACGATCAATTGCTCGCCACCGGCGCCATCACGCTGCTGTTGTCCTTCGGGCTCGGCGTGTTCGTCGCCTCGCTGCTGCGCAGGCGGGTGTGGCGCGACAGTCGGCACGGCGCCACCGTGGTGGCGACCGTCGCCCTGAGCGTGGCCGCCGCCGTCGACTGGGCGATGGACCGCTCCGGCGGGCAGGAGGTCGGGTTCATCCCGATCGCCTTCGTGGCCTTCGCCGTGGGCGCGCTCAATACCGCCTTCGTCAAGAACGGCGAGGTCAGCGTCCCGCTCAGCTATGTCACCGGCACCGTGGTGAAGCTCGGGCAGGGCATCGAGAGCCACGTCAGCGGCGGCAGCGTGCGCGACTGGCTCGGCTACGCGCTGCAGTACGGGTCCTTCGCGGTGGGCGCGCTGCTCGGCGGGGTGCTCGGGGAGATCGTGGGCGGCGATCAGATGCTGCTGGTCGCGGCCGTCGTCTCCGGTGTCGGCGTCATGTTCACCGCCCGCGCGAGTCGCGACCCGATCCCGGCCACCTGACCGGCCCCCCGGATTTGGTCCTGACCACGGCGTTGCCTACACTAGAGCGGTTGCCTGGGCAGATCTGTGTCCGCTACACGCTCGGCGTTGGCGGATCGTTGCCGGGCGCCGAGCACTCGTGAAGAGTACTCATCCGGTCGGCAAGTGCCGCCCGGACCAGCCGAATTGTTGTAGGCCCACGGTCGCCGCGTGAGAGCGCGGAGATGCTGCATGGGAACCGCAGCGAGAAAGGTGTCGAGGTCTAACCATGACCATGACTGATCCGATCGCAGACTTCTTGACGCGTCTGCGCAACGCCAACTCGGCGTACCACGATCAGGTGAAGGCTCCGCACTCCAAGCTCAAGGCGAACATCGCCGAGATCCTGAAGCGCGAGGGTTACATCGCCGATTACCGCACCGAAGACGCGCCGGTGGGCAAGGCCCTCGTCGTCGATCTGAAGTACGGCCCCAGCCGTGAGCGCAGCCTGCAGGGCCTGCGTCGCGTCTCGAAGCCGGGTCTGCGTGTGTACGCGAAGTCCACCAACCTGCCCAAGGTCCTCGGCGGCCTCGGCGTGGCGATCATTTCCACGTCGACCGGTCTGCTCACCGACCGTCAGGCGGCCAAGCAGGGCGTGGGCGGCGAAGTCCTCGCCTACGTCTGGTAAGGGAGGTCAGGACTAATGTCGCGTATTGGTAAGAAGCCCATCGAGATTCCGGCTGGCGTCGACATCACCATCGATGGCCAGGTCATCACGGTGAAGGGGCCCAAGGGCACCCTGTCGCACACCGTCGCCGAGCCGATCACCGTCACCAAGGGTGAGGGTAACGAGCTCGAGGTCGCCCGTCCCAACGACGAGCGCGCCAACCGTTCGCTGCACGGCCTTTCCCGCACCCTGATCGCCAACATGATCGAGGGCGTCACCAAGGGCTACGAGAAGAAGATGGAAATCTTCGGCGTCGGTTACCGTGTGGCCGCCAAGGGCTCGAACCTGGAGTTCGCCCTGGGTTACAGCCACCCGGTCCCGATCGAGGCCCCGGAAGGCATCACCTTCGCGGTGGAATCGCCCACCAAGTTCTCTGTGTCCGGCATCGACAAGCAGAAGGTCGGCCAGATCTCCGCTGTCATCCACGGACTGCGTAAGCCCGACCCGTACAAGGGCAAGGGCATCCGCTACGCCGGCGAGGTCGTTCGCCGCAAGGTCGGAAAGACGGGTAAGTGATCATGGCGCAAACTGCTAACCAGAAGGCCAAGCGGATTCCGCTGGGCAAGGACGTCTCGACCAAGCGTCGGCTGTCCAAGACCCGTCGTCACTTCCGTCTGCGCAAGAAGGTCGTCGGCACCACCGAGCGTCCGCGCCTGGTGGTCAACCGCTCCTCGCGGCACCTGCACGCCCAGCTCGTCGACGATTCGGTCGGCAAGACCATCGCCGCCGCGTCCTCGATCGAGGCCGACGTGCGCGCGCTGGAGGGCGACAAGTCCGCCAAGGGCGCCAAGGTCGGTCAGCTGATCGCCGAGCGTGCCAAGGCTGCCGGTATCGAGGCGGTCGTGTTCGACCGTGGTGGTCACGACTACCACGGCCGTATCGCGGCGCTGGCCGATGCCGCTCGTGAAGGCGGGTTGAAGTTCTGATGACTGTTATTTCGAACGGAAGGAACGTCTGATGCCGGGACGTCAGCGGCGTGACGGCGGCAACGGACCCGCCGGACAGAACAGCAATGGCCCCGAGGGCAACCGCGACAACCGTCGCGGTGGCGGCGATCGTCGCGGTGGCGGCGACCGTCGGGACAACGCTGCCGAGAAGAACCAGCTCGAGCGCGTGGTCGCGATCAACCGCGTCTCCAAGGTCGTGAAGGGTGGTCGTCGCTTCAGCTTCACCGCCCTCGTGATCGTCGGTGACGGCAACGGTCTGGTCGGCGTCGGCTACGGCAAGGCCAAGGAAGTTCCCGCGGCCATCCAGAAGGGTGTCGAGGAGGCTCGCAAGGGCTTCTTCCGCGTCCCGATGATCGGCTCGACCATCACCCACCCGGTGCAGGGTGAGGCGGCGGCCGGTGTGGTCATGCTGCGTCCGGCTTCGCCCGGTACCGGTGTGATCGCCGGTGGCGCGGCGCGTGCCGTGCTCGAATGCGCTGGCATTCACGACATTCTGGCCAAGTCGCTCGGTAGCGACAATGCGATCAACGTCGTTCACGCGACGGTTGCCGCGCTCAAGATGCTCCAGCGTCCCGAAGAGGTTGCCGCGCGTCGCGGTCTGCCGATCGAGGACGTCGCTCCGGCGGGCATGCTGCGTGCGCGTGCGGGACAGGGAGCCTGACCATGGCTGATCTCAAGGTGACCCAGATCAAGAGCACCATCGGCGCCAAGGCGAATCAGAAGGACTCCCTGCGTACGCTGGGCCTTCGCAAGATCCGTCAGAGCGTGGTCCGTGAGGACAACGCTCAGAACCGCGGCCTGATCAACGTCGTGCGCCACCTCGTAACCGTTGAGGAGGTCTGACATGACCATCAAATTGCACCACCTGCGTCCCGCCCCGGGTTCCAAGACCGAGAAGACCCGTGTGGGTCGCGGTGAGGGTTCCAAGGGCAAGACCGCCGGTCGTGGTACCAAGGGCACCAAGGCCCGCAAGAACGTCTCCCCGGCGTTCGAGGGTGGCCAGATGCCGCTGCACATGCGCCTGCCGAAGCTCAAGGGCTTCACCAACCGCTTCCGCGTGGAGTACCAGGTTGTGAACGTGGGCCGCATCGCCGAGCTGTTCCCCGAGGGGGGCACGGTCGGCAAGGCCGAGCTGGTCGCCGCCGGTGCCGTTCGCAAGAACGAGCTGGTGAAGGTCCTCGGCGACGGTGAGATCGGCGTGGCGGTCCAGGTGACCGCCGACAAGGTGACCGGCTCCGCCAAGGAGAAGATCACCGCTGCCGGTGGCACTGTCACCGAGCTGGCCTGACGGTAGGCTAGTCGACAGCTGGCACCGGACGAGTCGAGAGCTCGTCCGGTGCCACTGTTAGAGTCTCAACAAGCTTTGTCTGCCAAGACCGTCATCGGCTGATGGCCTGACCATGTCGTTCGCCAGGAGGATTTGTGCTTTCCGCCTTCGTATCGGCCTTCCGGACTCCGGACTTACGGCGGAAGATTCTCTTCACGCTGGGGTTGATCGCGCTGTACCGATTGGGTGCCGCGCTGCCGTCCCCCGGTGTCGATTACCAGAACGTTCAAGAGTGCGTGAAGGTCGTCTCCGGTGGTGAATCCGCCGGTATCTACCAGCTCATCAATCTCTTCTCCGGTGGAGCGCTGCTACAGCTGTCCGTGTTCGCGATCGGCATCATGCCGTACATCACCGCGAGCATCATCATCCAGCTGCTGACCGTCGTCATCCCGCGGTTCGAGGAACTGCGCAAGGAAGGCCAAGCGGGCCAGACCAAGATGACGCAGTACACCCGGTACCTCTCGGTCGCCTTGGCGGTCCTGCAGGCCACCGGTCTCGTCGCGCTCGCCGCGCGCGGTCAGCTGCTGCAGGGCTGCAACGAGCCCATCCTCGCCGACACCAGCATCTTCGGCATGATCATCATCGTCCTGGTGATGACCGCCGGTGCCGCGCTGGTCATGTGGTTCGGCGAGCAGATCACCGAGCGTGGTGTCGGTAACGGCATGTCGCTGCTGATCTTCGCCGGTATCGCCGCGCGCCTGCCCCTCGACGGCAAGCGGATCCTGGACACCGACGGTGGCCTGATCTTCGGTCTCGTGTGCGCCGCCGTACTGGTGATCATCGTGGCCGTGATCTTCGTCGAGCAGGGCCAGCGCCGGATTCCGGTGCAGTACGCCAAGCGCGTCGTCGGCCGCAAGATGTACGGCGGGTCCTCGACCTATCTGCCGCTGAAGGTCAACCAGGCCGGTGTCATCCCGGTGATCTTCGCGTCCTCGCTGCTCTACCTGCCCAACCTCATCGCGCAGCTGACCGGGTCGAACACGGCCACGGATCCGAGCTGGTGGCAGGAGATCATCCAGAAGTACCTGGTGAACCCGGGCAACCCGGTCTACATCGCGATCTACTTCGGCCTGATCGTGTTCTTCACCTACTTCTATGTGGCGATCACCTTCAACCCGGAGGAACGCGCCGACGAGATGAAGAAGTTCGGCGGCTTCATTCCCGGCTACCGGCCCGGCAAGCCGACCGCCGACTACCTGAACTACGTTCTGAGCCGCATCACCCTGCCTGGCTCGATCTACCTCGGTCTGGTCGCCGTCCTCCCGAACTTGTTCCTGGATATGGGCGCTACCGGCGGAGCGGCGAACCTGCCGTTCGGCGGTACCGCGGTTCTCATCATGGTCAGCGTGGGTCTCGACACGGTCAAGCAGATCGAGAGCCAGCTGATGAATCGAAATTACGAAGGGTTCCTCAAGTGAGAGTTGTTCTGCTCGGTCCGCCGGGTGCCGGTAAAGGTACTCAGGCCGTCCTGCTGTCGGAAAAGCTGGGCGTTCCGCACATCTCCACCGGAGACCTCTTCCGCGCGAACATCAGCCAGCAGACCGCCCTCGGGCGCGAAGCGCAGAAGTACATGGACGCGGGCGACCTCGTCCCCAGCGATGTCACCAACCGCATGGTCGAGGCGCGTGTGGCCGAGCCCGACGCCGCCAACGGCTTCGTGCTCGACGGCTACCCGCGCACGGTCGACCAGGCCGACGCGCTGAAGAAGATCCTCGAGCACAACGGCTCCGAGCTCGACGCCGTGCTGTGCTTCGTGGTCGCCGAGGACACCGTGGTCGAGCGCATGCTCGCCCGTGGCCGCGCCGACGACACCGAGGACGTCATCCGCAACCGGCTGCGGGTCTACCGCGAGGAGACCGAGCCGCTGCTCGCGTACTACGACGGTCTCGTCGTGACCGTCGACGGCATCGGCGAGGTCGACGAGGTCAACGCGCGGGCGCTGTCCGCTCTCGGCAAGTAGCGATCGGAGTACTGAGGCCGGATGGTCTTCAACCGGAAGAAGAAGGTCGTGCCGTTCCGCACGGCGGGCGAACTGGACGCCATGGCGGCGGCCGGTGCGATCGTCGGGCGGGCGCTGGTCGCCGTGCGGGACGCGGCCAAGCCCGGCGTGTCCACCCTGGAGCTGGATCAGGTGGCCGAGGCCACCATCCGGGACGCGGGCGCGGTCCCGTCGTTCAAGGGCTACCACGGCTTCCCCGGCTCGATCTGCTCTTCGGTCAACGACCGGGTCGTGCACGGGATCCCCTCGGCGAGTGACATTCTCGCCGAGGGTGATCTGGTGTCCATCGACTGCGGCGCCATCCTCGACGGCTGGCACGGCGATTCGGCCTGGACCTTCGGTATCGGCACCATCATCGAGGCCGACGAACTGCTGAGCGAGGCCACCCGCCTCTCGATGGAGACCGGCATCGCGGCGATGCTGCCCGGCAACCGTCTCACCGATGTCTCGCACGCCATCGAACTGGGCACCCGTGCCGCCGAGCAGGCGCACGGTCGTGCCTACGGCATCGTCGACGGCTACGGCGGCCACGCCATCGGCCGCGAGATGCACATGGACCCGTTCCTGCCCAACGAGGGCGCGCCCGGCAAGGGCCCGCGCCTGGTGGTCGGTTCGGTGCTCGCCATCGAGCCCATGCTCACCCTGGGCACCACCGAGACCAAGACCCTCGACGACGACTGGACCGTGGTCACCACCGACGGCTCCCGCGCCGCCCACTGGGAACACAGCGTCGCCGTCACCGAGGACGGCCCCCGCATCCTCACCCTCCGCCCGGAGTAGCGCTTTTGCTCGAGGACGACTACGCGGCCGCCTGGGACGATTGGGAATCCTCCGGTGAAGAGGAGATCTGGTCTCAGGCCGCAGCTGACGGCCTCGGCTGACGCGGCCGCGTCAGCCGACTGCGGCCGAGCTGGTCTGTGGGATCAGCCTTCCAGCAGGATGGTGACCGGGCCGTCGTTCGTCAGCTGGATCTGCATGTGCGCGCCGAAGTGGCCGGTTTCCACCGTGGCGCCGAGTTCGCGCAGGGTGGCGGCGAAGGTGTCGACGAGGGGTTCGGCGATCGGGCCCGGTGCGGCGGCGTTCCAGGACGGTCGCCTGCCCTTGGCGGTGTTGGCGTAGAGGGTGAACTGGCTGACCACCAGGATCGGTGCGTTCAGATCGGCGGCGGAGCGTTCGCCGTCGAGGATGCGCAGGCGCCAGGTCTTGTCGGCCAGGGCACGCGCGGTGGCCTCGGTGTCGGTGTGGGTGGCGCCGACCAGGGCGAGCAGGCCGTGTCCGCCGGATTCGGCGGTGGGCTCGATCTTTCCGACGATCTGCCCGTCGACGCTCACCTGGGCACTGGTCACCCGCTGCAGCAGTACTCGCACAGCCACCGATCATGCCGGGTGACGGCGCGCGTGCGCCTGGCGGGTCAGTCCTTGCCGAAGAACAGGATGTTCGGGCCGAAGTCGGTGAGCGGGCCCTTCTCGGCGGCTTGTCGGATGCCGCTGCCGGGCAGTTCGGTCACCTTGGCGAACATCGGGGCGTTGCCGAAGGCCGCGCGGACCTGGGTCTCGGAGGCGTAGTCGGCGCCGTAGTCGGCCAGGGTGGCGAAGTCCAGCGGGGCCAGCGGCGCGTCGAGCGGGGCCTGGCCGGACGGCCTGCCGAGCGCGGCGTACTGGGTGGCCACGCCGTTGTCGTAGAGGCACAGCTCGTAGGAGATGTTCTCGATGGTGGCGACGGTGAGCACCGGCCACTTCTCCGAAAGTCGCACCGCCAGCGGATGCCTGGCCAGCGCGCCGATCTCCCAGTTCAGGCTCTTCACCGAAATCCAGCTGCCCGAGGCTTTTTCGACCAGCACCACATCGGCGGCGAGTTCGGTCGCCGAGTTGGTCACCGGTTCCTTGACACCCCAGTGCTTTTCGTGGACACCGGCGAAGCGGCCCGCGTCCACCGGGGTGGCACCGTCGGCGGCGTAGGCGGCCACGATGGCGGCGCGCACCTGGTCGAGCGCGTCGGGTGCCGAGCAGCGCACGGCCAGCGCGCCGTAGGTCGCCGAGATCTCCACCGGGCGCGAGGGCGGTTCGGGCATGGCGCCCGCGGCCAGCGGCTTGAGCCCGACCAGCGCCAGGCGCCAGTTGATCTCGTCGATGGTGGCCAGGTCGCCACCCGATTGGTAGAGGATCTGCTGCTGGGTGAGCCGTCCGGCCTTCTCCAGCGTGGTGGCGCCCAGCTTCACCAGCGCCTGGGTGGTCTTGAGGGTGAGATCGAGCTCCTCGACGCGGGTCTCGCGTAGTCGCGCGGTGGCGGCGGGGGAGGTGAGCTCGGAGTAGAGGGTGCGGTAGCTCGCGATGGCCTGTTTGCGGGAGCGTCCGACCATCATCGTGCGCAGCAGCGTGCTCAGGCTGGCCAGGTACTTGCCCGGCTGTTCGGGCGCGCGGGCGTACATGGCCGCGCGGATGCGCACTGCGGACTCCGTAGCCGCCACGGCCGCGTCGTGGTCCAGGCGCATCAGCCACACACCGCACTTGGACAGCCCGTCGGCGCACATGGCCGACACCTCGGGATAGTCCTGCGCGACCTGGCGATACGCCGAGCACGCGCTGCGGATGGTGTTGGTGGCCAGCTGCCGGTGCCCGACCAACCGGGTGGCCTGCTCGAACAGTCGCAGCGCGTCCTGCAACGCCCCCGCGTACTCGTAGGACACCCAGCCCTCGACCAGCCAGTGCAGCCGAATCGCCACCGCCTCCTGGGCGGGCTCGAGCGCCTCGGCCGTCCGGTCGCGGCCGCTGGGGTCCTCCCGGGTGGCCAGCAGCCCCTGGGCCAGTTCCGTGAGCGACCCCGCGAGCTGCAGGTAGTCCTCCGGCCGCTGATTACGGGTCTGGGTGCGGTCGACCGCCACGCGCCGCTCGAGGCTACTCAGATCGGGCATGAGCAGTTCCATCGCGACGTCAATCTCCGGCCTCATCACTCGTCGGTATCCGGCCGCCGAACGGCCCTTGCGCTTCGATCGAGTCTGTCACAGATCGCGCCTGCCCGCCCAGGTGACCGCGAGTGAAAGGTCCGGTTGCCGAAGGGTGCTGTGGCTGTGCGGATTTCCCTTGCGATGGCTAAGCTTCGGGAGTGGGAGAGAAGACTCCATGGGACGGCGCGGCGGGCAAGGCGAGTATCCGGGTCGAGACCGGCGCCGCGCTCCAGGCCGCGGGCGCCTGCCGCGATGTGATCGCCGTACTGAAGGGCTGCCAGACCCTCCTCGCGCCCGCCAACCTCAACAACTACACGGTCGAGCACCTCGGTGGCACCGAGGTGAAGGCCGAGAGTCTGCGCGCGAAGTTCATCGATGAGACCTCGCAGGCGTTCGACTCGGTCGGCCGGTTCATCGACGCGCTGCACGACATGGGCGACATGTTCAAGGACGCGGGCGCGGAGTACACCGGCAGCGACAAGCTCTCCGAGGCCGAGATCGCCGCGCTGAAGGCGAAGAAGAAGGACCTCAGCGATGTGTCGATCTCGCCGGGCGCGGTCGACCTGAAGGGCGTGGTCGCCAAGGAACCCGGCTATCTGCCGCCGCACTACCAGGTGCCGGGCGGCAACTACACCGTGCACGACGACGACATCGAGGTCGCCAAGCGGCCCGGCGTCAAGACGCCGCTGGCCCAGGCCGAGGGCGCCGACGTGTTCAAGTTCCACGCGCGCGAGCCCAAGAGCATGGGGTGGAAGGACCTCCAGGACCTGGGTAGGCGCATCCAGTGGTCGCATGTGGCGGCCGAGTTGTCGACCTGGAAGGTGCTGGCCGACCAGGTGGAATCGTCGGGGCGCACCTTCCAGACCGCGGTCCGCACGATCACCACCACGAACTGGGAGAGCAAGGGCGGTGACGCCGCCTTCGCGGCGGTGCAGGGGTTCGTGGGATCGCTGGGCACGCTGCGCGACAGCTTCCAGATGATGCACTCCGCCCTGCAGTACACCGCCGACTTCCTGCACGCGACCGCGGCCTCGATGCCGGTTCCGGCCAATGGTGAGACCTGCGACGACGTCGGCGAGATCCAGGAGCTGTACCGCAAGCACTACTACGTGGGCTTCGAGGACGTGCAGACCATGTTCCCGGTGGCCGCCGAACCCAAGGTGCCCCAGGGCATGCTCGGTCCGACGCCCCCACCGGCGAAGAAGGACGAGGACCCCGGCAAGCGCGACACCGGCGCCGGAAACCAGGGTGGCGCCGGAAACCAAGGGGGCGCCGGGAATCAGGGTGGTGCCGGTAACCAGGGTGGCGCCGGGAATCAGGGCGGCGCGGGAAATCAAGGCGGTGGCGGAAGCCAGGGTGGCGGGCAGCAGGCCGCCGCTCAGCAGCAGGGCACGTTGCAGGAGCAGCGCGCGGCCATGGCCGACCAGCAGAAGGAACTCGACAAGCAGAAACAGCAGCTCACCGATCAGTCCAACCAGCTCCAGACCGCCGCCGGGCAGTACCAGACCGGCACCGGTTCGGGTGGTGGCGCGAGCGGTGGCGGCAAGGGATCGGGAACCACCGGGAGCCTGGGAGCGGTGAGTTCCGGGACCGGCTCGAGCAGCGGCTCCGACGGGATCTCGTCGCTGGTGTCCGCGATTTCCGGGGTCGTCTCCTCGGTCACGCAGGCGCTGCCCTCACTCATCGAGGCGCTGTCCTCGATCGATACCAGCGCGCTCACACCGGATCTCACCTCGCTGACCGACGCGCTGAGCCAGTTCCCGGATCTGCGGGCGGCGATCTCGGATTCGCCGGAGTTCGCGGCGCTGTTGGCCGAGCATCCGGAGCTGACCACGGCCGCCCAGACGATCGGACTGACGGTCGACGAGCCCGCCGCGGTGGCCCCGGCCGCCGGGTCGGTGACGGGCGAACCGGCGACGGCGTCGGTGTCCGCGGCGGCCTTCCCGCGCGCCGCCCTGCCGGACTTCAGCAATCTGGCCTCCCTGTCCGACCTGGTCACGCCCATCGTCGCCGCGAGTGCCGGGGTGGCCGCGCCCGTGCTCGAGCAGATCACCGACACCGACGCCGCGCACGCGGAGAGCAGGCCGTGACGCGGACCTGGGAATTCACCGATATCGAGTTCCAGGTGCTCTGGCAGCGGCTGGTCGGCACGACCATGCCGCGCCCGCTGTCGTTCGTGACCGAGGTCGAGGACGCGCTGGAGTTCGAGCAGCTCGAGCATCAGGCGTGGCGCGGTCTGCGGGACAGCCTCGACGGTGAATTGCGTTCCGCCATCGAGGTATTGGCTCGGCCGCACGTCTACGTCCGGTTGCGCGGATGGCACGACCGGGCGACCGACGATCCGCGATACGCGATCAAGGCGCGGGCCGCGCGCGTCGGGGCGCGGGGCTACGCGGTGTATCAGAAGCCGGGCCGGACACCGTGGCACAGCGCGGGTTACATCGTGGTCGACTGCGGTCCGCACGGGTTGGCCGAGGCGATCGTCGGGCATATGCCGGAGGTGGGGGCGGGCCGATCGGGCATCATCGCGCTGGCCGGTGGGCAGCCCGAGGAACACGCCGAGTTCGCGCCGCGCCCCTCGCTCATCTTCGAGGAGGCCGATACCGGGGTCGCCGCGAGTGGTGCCGCCTTCTTCGAGACGGTGGCCGAGCGGACCGGCCTGGTGGAGATCCTGCAGAACCAATCCATGTTCGGTTCGCGCGGAATGCTGCGCGACATCCTGGTCTGGCGCGACCTGCCCGACGACGGCCGCTATGTGATCGCGCTGCCGTCGGAGGAGCCCGCCGCGGTGCCGATGGCCCGGCCCGATCTGCTCGCCGCCATCGACACTTCCGTCCAGCGGATGCTGGCCCGCGTCGAATCACAGTGGGAGGCCCGTGCCTAGCGAGATCGAGCCCGACCTGCCCTTCTCGCTCGGGGCGACGGTCACCGAACCCGCGTCCGCGCCGGACGCGATCAACGAGCTGGCGTACCGGATCGCCCGGCAGTGCGCGGCGCTCGGCCCCGCGGGCTGGCGCGAGCTGACCGCGGTGTTCGCGCTGACCGTCGGCGCCGAGGTCGCGCACCTGCTGTTCGACGACGCGCGCGGCGCGACGGTGCGGGTGGCGCCCACCGAGGAGATCCTCGAGACCGTCCGCGAGCACCGGAAGCTGTCGGCGGGCTACGGCGACGGACCCTGGTGGCGCCTGGTGGTGGCGATGGCCAGCACCGGCGAGCTCGAGGTCGACCACGACTACGGCGACGAGCCCTTCCCCGAGGACCAGCTGTTCGATCCGCGCGCCTACCTGGCCGACCTCGCGATCTATCCCCGCGAGCGGTTGCCGGTGTGGCTGGCGGCCTACCTGCGCCACGACGGGCGACAGTCACGATCCCCCGAGGCCGCGGCCCGACAGGCCCGCGCGGACATCGCCGACGACGTGCGAGCGACGGTGTCGGAGTTCGACTTCCCGCCGTATCCGCTGCTGCGGGCCCGCTGGGCGGTGATCGCGGCCGCGTTCGTCGCCACGGGCTCGACGCGGGGGCCGCGCATGCTGCCCGCGCTGTGCTGGTTCGAGGGCGGTTCACACAGCGGATCGACGGTCTACGAGGTGCCGGGCGGGCGCGCGGTGCTCTCCGGCGGCGTGTGGAACGCGCCCGCGCTCGACGCCGCCTACAACGAGAACGCCGCCATGCCCGCGCTGTACGCCGGGGCGCCCGCGTGGGTGGCCGACCCGGTGCTGAACACCAGGGCCGGGGCCGGGCTGCTGTCGTTCTGCTACTGGTGGGACGACGGCACCTGGTATCGCGGCGACTCGCCCGCCGCCGATCATCTCGCCGAGGCGGTACCGGGGATCTGGACCGCCGAGACCACGGTCCGGGTGGTGCTCGGTCTGCTCGACGGCGCCGACCGACACGCGGCGACCGCCCTGGTCGAGGCCGCCGAACGCGGTCTGGCGACCCGCGCCGACGTCGCCGCCGTCTTCGGCGAGGACGCCGCCGACGCGGCGCTGTACCAGCTGACGCTGGCCGGTGTCACCGCGGCGGAGGCAGCTGACCTCTGAGCGAGGGGTCGAAGACGATGACCATCCGGTGGTCGGGCCGCGGCGCGGAGAAGCCCTCCATCTTGTCCTTGTTCAGGACATTGCTCGCGCCCGCGTCGATGGTGTAGTCGTAGTCGGTGTTGCCCGCGCCGGGGAATTCGGTGTACTCCTCGACGCGGAACGGCGGCCGGTTGTCGTAGAGGTCGAGCAGGGCGGCCCAGAGATGGTCGCCGTCGATGTGGCCGCGGTCGCCGGGGTAACCCTTGCTCGGATCGGCCGATTCGGACTTCATGTCCCACTGCAGCTCGATCCGACCGCCGGGCGCGAGGGTGTGTTCCAGGTTGGCGGCGATGTCGAGGTACGCCTCGGGCGGCAGTTTGGCGCTGACATTGTTGACGAAGATCCGGCCCACCCCGCCGGTGCCGCCGTCGCCCAGGATGTGGCCGCCGCCGAGCATGTCGCCGAACACCAGCACCGTCCCGGCCTCGGTGAGCGGACCGGGATCGAGGATGCCGAGCCCGCGCCTGCGCTGACTGGGAATCGCGAACGACTCGGCCAACTCGGTCTTGACGACCAGGCCGCCGCCGGTGCGATCGGCGGGCGGTGTCATCTCGACGGCGAAGGCGCTGCGCCCGACACCGACATCGATGGTGTGCCCGTTCGGTACTCCCGTCGGCGGACGGTGCGCCAGCGGCAGCGGCTCGTTGTACTCGCCGAAACGGATCTGCTCGAGCGGCAGCCGGTGCAGCGGGCGCGGGCGGGGAACGACCTCCACGGCCGAGACCCCGTGCACCGGATCGTGGATCATCACCGTGTACTCGATATTGATCCCGTTCGCGGTGGCCGCCCGGTTCGCCCGGTCGACACCGTGCAGCAGCTCACTCATCGAGCTCGGAGCACCGTCGACGGTCAGCTGCCCGGTGCGTGATTCGAGGACTCCGGCGAAGCGGTTCGGCGTCGCGGCGAGTGCGTCGGCGGCGTCGTACATGCGCTGGAACGCCTCCGGTCCCAGCGCCTGGCGGAACGGTTCCGGCATCGCGCTGTGGAAGCGGTCGATGGCCTCGTGGAGGTCGCGAACCCGTTGTGGCCCAACGGTGTTCGGATCGTTGATGGCCACGTTGAGCGGGTCCAGCGACGACATCAGGTGTTTGGTCGGCACGTGCTGGCGCGCGTCGGCGAATGTCGGATTCTCGAAGATCGGGTCGAAGATGCGGCGGGCGAGCTCTTCGCGCATGCGCGCGTCGAGGCCGTGACTCTCGTTGGTGACCAGGTCGCGGACGTGTTCGCCCACCGCCAGTTCGCCCAGGGACGCCAGGTGCGCGGCACTGGCGCGGTCGAATTCGGTCGGGGTGAGCGAGGTGCCGAAGATCGGGCGCTGCTCGGTGAGACCGGCGCGTTCGAGCGCGTAGCGGTGGGCCAGCAGCGGATCGTGGGTGGCGAGCAGCCCCTCGGTGGTGCTGCCGGGCCGCAGGTCGACGCGTTCGGCGAGGTCGGCGAGGTCGCGGCGCAGGCCGGGGAGCTGGCCGCCCCTGGCCGGGTCGACGGCGGCGGCATCGATCTTGTCGAGCAGCACCCGCACCTCGGCGAAGCGACCGCCGAGGTGATCGGTCATCCGGTCGGGACGCTCGCGCACCGGGTCGATGACGATCTCGGGTTCCTGCGCGAGCCGGATCTCGGCGACCTCGTGGGCGATGCCGCGGATCACGTCCTGGTCCCTGGCGCGCGGCGCGACCCGCACGTCGTAGCCGGTGCCGTCGGGCCGCTCCCGGAATTCGGCCACCGCACCGTCGTTGGTCGGCTCGACGCGGATCTGGATATCGCGTCCGTCGGGGAGCAGGAAGCGCCGGGTGTCGCGATTCCAGGCCATGTCCTCGGGGGTGACCAGCGCGAGATTGTCCTCGACCACGCGGACCACCTCGAGGGTGGTCAGATCCGGTTGACCCGTTGGACGCGCGTCGGCGTGGAATTCCCCGACGCTCGCCGCCGCACCACGATGCGGTTCGACACCCGAGCGTGCCCCCGGTTCGACGACCGGCAGTGCGGGCCGGGTGTCGAAGATGCCCTCCCGCACCAGAAGTGAGATCGACTCGATGTTCTGGCCCGGGTACTGCCCCTGGATGGATTTGCTCACCGATTTCAACGGCAGGCTGATATCGGACTTGGAGCTGATGATCTCGTTGAGGACGGCGTTGGCGAAGGTCTTGGCCTGGTTGTTGTACAGCGGTCGGTTCGCCATGATGCGCTCGGCGAGTTCGACCAGCTGCGGGTGGGACAGCTCGCGCAACCCGAGGACGGTGCGCGGGCCGTCGCCGACGGGATTGAGCGCGGCCTTGCCGTCGAACCGGTCGACCAGCATGCGGTCGAAAGTGGCCTGGTCGATGAAGACCGCGAGGTCGACATCGTTGGCGCGCGGCGTGCGCAGCGAGGACCCCTGCACGACGACATCGGCCACCGGAAGCCCGGCCTCGCGCAGGCCGCCGACGAGATCACCGCTGAACTGCCGGAATTCGGCGGCGTCGGCGAACTTGTAGGGAAAGCCGCGCTCGGCGACGACCTCGACCCAGTTGTGCATCTGCTGGGTGAGTTCGGGTGCGGTGATGGGCTTGGCGGTGCGCGAACCGATCTGCACCAGGTCTTCGATGGTCCGCTGATCGAGCCCGAGTCTGCGGCCCTCGCCGACGATGCTCGCCAATTCAGCGTCGGTGTAGGTGAGTTCGAACTTGCTCGGCCGCTCGGCGATCCACGCCCGCACGTTCTCGGTGACGTTCTGGACGGGGTCGACGGTCGAAGTCTCGGCCCGCCCCGGCTCCGCGACGGCCGTCTCGGCACGACCCGCCTCGGGGACGGCGACGTCGGCTCGGCTCGTCTCGGTGCGACCCGGCTCGGGAACGGCGACGTCGGCTCGGCTCGTCTCGGCGCGACCAGCCTCGGGGACGGCGACGTCGGCTCGGCCCGATTCGGCGCGGCCCGCCTCGGGAACGGAGTCAGCCGGGCTCGAAACCCGCGTCTCGCCGCGGACTCCGGGTTCGCCCGCACCGGTGGACGGCGCGGCGGGGTCCTTCGGGCCACCGTGTTCGACCGTGGTCGGCGGCTCGGCCGTGGCGCGCACGGTCTGCCCGCCGGTCCCCGTCCGGCTCTCGCCGGTGACCGCGGCGGGTCCCTCTTTCGAGGTCGCCGCGAGGTTGGATCTGGGGGTGCTCTGTTCGGCGACTCCGGCGCGCGAGGGGGCGGTGTTGTTCTTGGCGGTCTCGCCCGCGGCGTCCCTGGCGGCCGGGCGGTCAGCGGAACGCGTCTCGGCCGGAGTGCCGCCCGGCCGTTCGGCGACGCGTGCTCCCGAATCCGGTGTGCGGACACCGGTTTCGGCGGGTCGGGTGGTCCCGCTCTCCGCCCTGGCGCCGGTCTCGGGTGCCCGCGTGGTGCCGGTCTCGGCGCGCGCCCCGGAGTCGGTGCGCATCGTGGCGTCCGCGGGGCGCACCGCGCTGCCGTCACGTGGCGTCGCGGCCGCGTTGTTCCAGTCCGAGCGCAACTGTTCTAGCCGGGCCACGTGCTGATCGCTGTACTGGCCCTTGGATTCGATCTTGACGTCGTTGACCTGCTGGAACACCTCGCGGGCGCGGTTCTGTTCCGGTCCCGCCGCGAAACGGTCGGGGTGGGTCTGTTTGGCCAGGTCGTGGTAGAGCGCCTTGCCGTCACGCACGGATGCCTCGGTGACGACGGGTGCCTTGCCGGTCGTCCCGGCGGGGGACATGCGCGGCGAGTCCATCTTCGGCGCGTTGCCGAGCCCGGCGCCGTGGCGCACCCCGTGCGCACCACCGAGGGCGGCGCCGACGACCACCAGTTTCGGGTCGAAGGTGGTGTCGATCTTGCTCGCGTCGAAATAGCCCTGCCTGAGCTGGTCACCGACCTGCCAGACCAACCCGCCGCCGTACATGCCGAGCCCGGCCGCGCTGCCGCCGGTGACACCGCTGACCAGTCCGCGCATGGCCGGACTCAGCGCGGTGCGCCCGAGTAGCTTGTTCATGCCCATGCCGACGGGCGCGCCGAGCAGACCGCCCGCGCCCCACTCGAATCCGGTGCGCAGGTTCTGACCGAGATCGAAGGTATCGCGGTGACCCATGCCCATCTGATAGGCCTGGATGCCGCCGTCCAGACCCAGGCCCATCCCGCCCGCCTTCAACCCGGCGATGGCGATCTGCTTCAGATACGGCTTGAGCAGGTTACGCAGACCGACCCGGCCTGCCTCCAGCGCGAGCTGTTCCAACCCACGGGTGGCGACAGTGCCGATCGTGGTCCGTCCGGCCGCCAGCGCGAGCGGCACGCCCGCCGAACCCCACGGCCAGGCCGCGATCAACGCGTAGACGGCGTAGGCGGTGATGAGGGCGAAGCTGCCCTCCATGATCTTGGTGTATTCGAGCTGGGTACCGCCGTTGCGGGTGTAGTCGCCCAGTTCCTCCAGCGCCTTGGCCAGCTCGTCGATCGAATGCTCACCGGCGAACAGCTTGTCGAATTCGCGCTTGACCGCGACCGCGCCGTCACCGCTGTAGAACTTGGCGGTGGCGTCGGTGACCGAGCGCAGGTCCGGTTCGAGCTCGCGCAGGTCCGCCGCCGCCTGTTTCCAGGCGTCACCGAGGGTGAACAGATCGTCTTCGTCGCCCTTGGGATAGGCCTGACCGAAGTTGAGCGCCTGCAGGATCCAGCCGGGAACCAGATCGAAGACCGAGGCTAGACCCGACACCGGTCACCTCCGTGCCAGCGGTCGATCACCAGGCGGACTCGGCGGCGTCGGTGAGGGCGGTGAATCGCACGGTGCCGTCGGCGGGTTCGTCGTCACGACGGCGCGCGCTCGGCGGGGTGAGCGGCGCGCGCGGCGGTTCCGGGATCATGTCCTGGACATCGGGCATGCCGGGCACGAAGTCCGACAGCCGGGGGATGCGCGCGGTGTCGGCGCGCAGGGTGTCGAGCACGTCTTTGGTCTGGCGCCGCATGACCGCCGCCGCGTCCTGGGCAGCGGTGGTGATCGCCTTGGCGATGGCGGAGTGGTCGAGGTCGGAGATGTTGTCGGAGAAGCGAACCTGGATGACGACGTTCTCCGCGTTCACCACCACGCTCACCCGACCCGCCGCCGCGGTGGCCGTGGCGGTGAGCTGTGCCTGCTCCCGCTGGGCGCGGGCGATGGCGGTCATGCCCTCGCGCACGGTGTCGGCGAGGTCTTCGAGCTGCGCGCGGGCCGCTTCGTTCGCCATCGGTGCCTCCTACCTGCCCGTTCGCCGTCGCGCTGTCAGCGCAGACCTTCCTCGTTGGCGCGTTCGGCGCCGCGGAATCGATCGGCCGCCTCGCGCAGCGCGGTCGAATACGATCGCAGCAGTTGCGCTTTGGAGGAGACCACCGCCTGGAGATTGGTGTCGGAGGCGGTGTAGCCCTGCTCGCCGTCGGCGAAGTTCTCGCCGAATTCGTCCGCGCCCCAACTACCCCAGTGCGCCGAGGACGCCGAGGACACAGTGCCGAGGATCTGGTCGATCCGACCGGCCAGCAGCTCGAGATCGCCACCCGTGCCGCGCAGTTCGCTGATGAAGACCTCGACCGGTTGAGTCATGTCGCACCTCGGCTCGTCTGGGTGAATCCGAGTCGATCATGACATGAATTCTGAACCATGCCAACGCTAACGGAATCTGAATGGTGGGTGGCTGCGGCGGGTGGTGACGGCATGGCATGCTCGCTGCATGGCCCGCACAACGTTCACCGGCGACCTCGAGTCCCCCAGCCACGAGCTGGTGCTCGACCTCGTGCGCGCGTGGCTCGGGCGGCCCGAGCTGACGATGACGCTGCGGCGGACCGGCTACGAGACGACCTTCGCCGACGACACCATCGAGGTGTACTGCTACGAGGCCAACGGTGGGGGAGACTCCTTCTTCCTGATCGAGGGCGTCGTCGAGGCCGACCCGGCCGCGGCGGCCCAGCGCCTGGCCGGGCTCGCGACCGCGTGCCGGGCCGCCGGGCTGGCCTGCTCCATCGACTACGCCGAGGCCGACGCCGACGGTGCGGCGATCGGTCCGGAGTCCAGCATCGAGTGACCAGCACGCGTGGGCGGAGGACGAATGGCTGAGGTGCCCGGAGCCGAACAGGAGTTGCGCGCGCTCGGACGCACGCTGCTGGCGCAGGTGCGGGCGGTGGCCGCGCGGGTGACCCCGGACGCGCCGATCCCCGACTCCGCGCTGCCCGACGCCCCCGAGGTCGCCGAATGGACCGACCCACCGCGCTACCGGTTCCGTCTGCGCGCCCAGACCGCGCTCGCCTCCGGTGCCGCCCCCGAGGACGCCGTTCGCCGTGGCGCCGAAGCCCTTTCGGCCGCCGGATTCGAGATCGCCGAGGAACATCGGGCCGGAACCGTCGCCGCCAGGATCGTGGTGACCGGCACCGGGGACGGTTTCCGGATCGAGGTGCGGGTGTGGCCCGCCACCGGCGATGTCGTCTACGCGGGTCTCACCCCGACGCTCGCGCTGGGCCCGCCGCGCGCCGCCGAACTGCCCGAGCCGGTCCGCACCGTCGCCGAGCCGGGGCATGTCCTGTGCTACGAGTGCGACGGTCTCGGCTGGTGCCCGGCCTGTGGCGGCAACGGCTGGGTGCTCGACGAACGGGGCCACCGCCGTCTCTGCCCCGAGTGCCACCAACAGCGGGTCTGCCCGATCTGCCGTGGCGCCGGGCAACTCCAGATCGCGAGGCTGCGTGACACCGAACGCGCCTTCTACCCGGAGCTGGCCGACGGGCCGGTGGGACAGGACGAGGCATGACGAATCTTCCCCTGGCCCGCACCAATGCCGAAGCGCGCCTGTTCCTGCGCCTGCGGCCGTGCGCGCAGTGCGGTGCGCGGAACTGCGCGTTCCGCAGCTCGGTCGTCGACACCGACGGACCGGCCGCCCGGTATCGGGGTGAGTGCGAATCCTGCGGTGCGCCACGCGAATACGTCTTCCGGCTGCCCGATCGGGTGTTGCCGCCCCCGGCCGACGCGGTGCGATTCGGTGGTGACGAATCCTCGGAATTGCTCGATCCCGGTGAGTGGCTGAGCTATTCCCGCATCTGCGCGGAGCAGGGCGGACCCGACACGGCGGCGGGGCGCCACGCCGTCGCCACGGCGGTCGCGGCCGTCGCCGAGGTGTTGAAGTTCCTTCCCCCCGGCGCCGACTCCGTGCCCGCGACGGCGTTCTTCGCCCCCGAGGGGCTCGCGCTGTTCGCCGCCGAGCCGGGCAGTTTCGATCGCGATCGGCTCGACGCCGTGTCCGCCCACTACCGCGCGCTGCTCGCGCGCTGGTCCGCTGTGCAGAACCCACCATTCATGTTGCCGTAACGAATCATTCGCTCATCGCTGCCATTCTGTTGCGCAGGCAAACGAGTTGCGGAGTGGAGGAACCCGATGGCGGACAAGTTCCAGTACGACCCGTTGCTGTTCCGGCGGGCCGCCGCCAAGACCGGTTCGGTGCGTGACCAGATCACCGGTGTCATCGATCGGCTCGAGGCCGCGGCCGCGGCGCGTGGGGCCTGCTGGGGCAACGACACCTTCGGCACCAACTTCCACAACGGCGACGCCGACAACGGGTACGGCGCGTCCAAGAAGGGCTCGATCGGCAGCGCGCGGGTCATCGCCAAGAACATGAACTCCTTCGCCACCGGGCAGCTCGACAGCGCCCGGCTGCTGGAGAAGATGGAAAAGGGCAACTATGACGGCATGCGCTGAGCGGCGGTCCGTGGCGGCATGACCAACGAACACGCCAAAGCCCAGCTCGCCGACATCCTCGACGGGGTGCAGGCGCAGATGCGGGCGATCGCGCAGGTCCAGCAGGAACGGGCCAGAATCGTCGCCACCGCGACGGTGCGCAAGCGGGTCACGGTCTCGGTGAACGCCGATTTCAAGGTGATCGAGACGAAGTTCGGTGCCGATATCGGTGACCTGACCTATCCCGAGATCGCCCGCGCGGTGACCGAGGCCGCGCAGCAGGCGTGCGCCGAGATCACCCGTCGCACCGCGGCGATGATGTCGCCGTTGCAGGACAATCACGCGCGGCTGCCCAAGATCACCGACATGGTCGAGGACATGCCGGACCTGATGGTGCCGCAGCCGGTGGAGGCGTCCATGGCGCCGCCCCACGCGCCGGAGCGGCAGGTCGACGCACCCGAGGCCGCGCAGTACGAGGCACCGACCCGACCGGGTTCGGCTACCGACTCGAGCTGGTGACCCGAGTAGCTTCGGATGGCAGAACTCCCGGCATCGCTGGCCTGGCTGAAATACCCGGCGGGCATGGAATGGCCCGAGGGCGAGGAAGACCAGCTCTGGGGTCTGTCCGACGACTGGAAGCAGGCCGCCGCCGACCTGCGCGCGATCCTCGACGACATCGACACCGCCAAGGCGGCCTCGCTGGCCGCCTACCCGTCCGGCCAGGGTGTCGAGCAGATGATCAAGGACTTCGACTCCATGCGCTCCGGCGACGGCGGCAAGGACGACCAGTCACTGGAGAAGCTCGCCGAAGTCTTCGATGACGTCGCGAAATCGGTCTTCGAGGCCGGGACCGAGATCGAATACACGAAGATCATGTTCGTCTCGTCGCTGGCGCTGCTGGCGGCCGAGATCGCGCTGTGCTGGGTGCCGCCGACGCCCGCCTCGCCCGTCCTGCAAGCCACCGCGATCGGGCTGACCAGGGTCGCGGTCCGGGTCCTCGGACAGACGTTGGCGCGGGCGCTGGTCCGCATCGCCAGCCAGGCCGCCGTCAAGGCCACGATCAAGTTCCTGGCCAGGCACGTGGCCATCGACTTCGCCCTGGGCACCCTGCAGGAACTCGGCACGCAGGCGTGGCAGGTCAGCCAGGGCCACCGCGACGAGATCAACGACCGGCAGCTGCTCGTCACCATGGTCAGCTCGGCCGCCGGTGGCGCGGCGGCCGGTCCGTTCGCGGGGCTGCTCGGGGACAAGCTCATCAAGGACCGGATGAACAAGTGGCTCAAGGCCGCGATCACCGGGCCCGCGGCGGGCCTGATGGGCGCGGAGGCGGGCAATCTCGCCGCGATCGCCACCCAACTCGGCATCGACTGGCACGACACCGGAAGTTTCGACAAGGCGTGGGACAACGCGACCAAGTCGTTCCTCAACCACGATCCGCTGATGTTCACCGCCGGTGCGTCCAACGGCCTGCTCTCCAGTCTGAGCGGCACCGGCGCGCACACGTTCAAGAACCGTCACGCGCCGATCGCCACCCCAGACGCGGTGCGCGCGCCGACCCTGGGTCAGCAGGTCGACGCCATTGTCGGCATCGACCGGTCCGAGGGCGGTGGTGCCAGCAGGGACGACGACACGACCCGCACCGACGACGGCCCCGGCGCGCGCGGCGACTCCGACGACGGGCCCGGCTCGACACGAAGCCGTTCCGAGGACGAGGTCGGTGTCGGTGAGCATCGGGCGGGCGACGGCACCGGGGACGGGGCGAATGCCGGTGTCGGCGGCGAGGGTGGTCCGGCGCGTTCCGGCGGTGGGGCGGGGCTCGGTACCGGGGGTGGTGACGGGTCGACGATGCGTCCGGCCGCGACTTCCGGTGGTGGGCACGGTGATTCCGGTTCGCGGGCCGAATCCGCTGGGGGCGCGGACAAGAGTGCCGAGGGCGAGGGGGAGCGGCGCGCGGGCGATGCCGGTGACTCGCGGCGGGCGGGTGAGTCGGGTGCCGATCGGGGTGCGCAGACCGGTGCGGACCGGGACTTGCAGACTGCTGAGTCGGGTGCCGACCCGGACGCGCAGACTGGTGAGTCGGGCGGTGATCAGGGTCGGGCGGGCGCTGGTGACCGAGCTTCCGGCCTGGTCGGTGATCATGCTGCGGGGCCAGGTGATTCGATGCTGTCGCCAGGTATGGAGACGAATGCTGGTCAGCGGGCGGGTGTTCCGGTCGGTGCGGACGGACCGCTAGGCGGTGCTGATCTCGGACTGCGTGGTGAGGCGGATTCCTCTACGCAGGTGACGAATACGGCCGATGCCGGTGCCGCACACAATGCCACGCCGGTGGTTGCACACGCGGCACCCGCCGCGGCGAATTCCGCGCCCGCCGCGCAGGCGCCGGGTGAAATGCGTGGTGGCCCGGCGGCGTCGACACCCGCGCGCGGTGCGGCCGACCTGCGTAATGGTGCTGTGCCGGTGAGTGATTCGTCGCTGCCCGCGCGATCGGGCGAGGGTGTCACCGATTCCATGCCGACCACCGATGACTCGACAGTCGATCGAACGGTGGACGCTGACGGGGATTCGGCAGTGGGTCCGCTGGTGGCCGCCGATGGTCGGGTTGACGGGCTCGCCGATGGTGGTTCGGCGGTGGGTCCGCGGGTGGCCGCCGATGGTCGGGTGGACGGGCTCGCCGATGGTGATTCGGCGGTGGGTCCGCGGGTGGCCGCCGATGGTCGGGTGGACGGGCTCGCTGACGGTGATTCGGCGGTGGGTCCGCTGGGGACCGCCGATCGCCAGGCCGGTGTGGACGGGCTCGCCGACGGTGATTCCGGAGCCGGACGCGCCGGTGTGGTCGACGGTGACGCCACCTCGCCGCGCGTCGGCGAGAGTCGGGCCGGACTGGCCGACACGGGCCGGGCGGCGGACAGCGCCTCGACGGTGCGGGCCGACCACGCGGACAGCGTGGTGCCTGAGCGGGTGGTCGGAGAGTCCGGGGAATCCCGCACGACGACCTCGCACGACGCGCCGGATGTCGCGGTGGCGCCGATCCTGCCGATCGTCCCCGGGGACGGGGCGACGCCGCAGGCCGGGCCGCGTCGCCGGGCGGGCATCCCGCTCAACGAGCCCACCCGCGTCAACGAGCCCGCCCGCGCCGATATCCGTCCCGATGCCGACCGGAGCGAGGTCGCCGATCGACATGATCCGGACATCGACCGCGACGCCGCGATCGCCGACGGCGCGCCGATCTACGGCGATCCGCTGTCGAACGGTCAGCGGGTCGTCTACACGCCGACGGGCACCGCCATCGGCAACGACGCCAGCACCGCCAATGTGCGCGACAACCTGCGCAACGACGGACGGCACGACCTCGTCGTGCACGGCAACCGGGCCGGTCACCCGACGCCGGGTCATCAGGGCCGGGTCGATCCGGCCGACATCGCGCGGGCCCTGCTCGACAACCCGTACTACACGCGCGGCACTCCGGTGCGGCTGATGTCCTGCTACGCGGGGGCCGACGGTGGTTGGGCACGTCAGTTGGCGATCCTGATCGACGCGCCGGTGACGGCGCCGACCAGGGAGGTCGGTGCCAGGAACCTGCCCGATCAGCCCGCCGAACTGGTCGGCGGACGCTGGGAGACCTTCGGGCCGGACAGCGTCGATCCCGGCCTCCCCGCCGATCCGGGCATCCCGCCCCGAGATCCCGGCGCGCTGCTCGATGGCGACCGCATGGGGGAGCGGGGCCGGTCCAGGTCCGAGCTCGAGGCCGCTCTCGGCGGGCCGCTGCACACCTACCCCGACCCCGGCGGGAACCGTCCACGGCACCAGGGCATCGTGGATGAACTGCTGCGCATCGCCGCCGACGCCGATCCCCGCGATCTGGCCCGAGGTGCCGGACCGCGCGCGTTCGTCGTCGATCAATACGCCACCCCCACCGGTGATCTCGTCGGCGGCGGAAAGCCCTACGCCATGGTGGTCGGGCTAGACCCCGCCACTGGACAGCACCGCGTCGAGATCATCGACCCCGACACCGGCACCCGCCACCCCCACCCGGCGCCCACACCACGCGACCTGCACACGGTCTCCGCGATCCTCATGGACTCCCAGGGCAATGTCGTCCCCCCGCGAGCCCTCGATCCCCGCCACCAGTGGCAACAGCAGCCCGATCCACGCCAGCAGCCCGATCCGCAGCAGCGATCCGATCTGCGGCAGCAGCCTGACCCGCAGCAACAGTCCGATCCGCAGCAGCGGCCCGATCTGCGGCAGCAGCCTGACCCGCAGCAGCGGCCTGATCCGCGGCAGCAGCCTGACCCGCAGCAACGGCCTGATCCGCGGCAGCAGCCTGACCCGCAGCAGCGGCCTGATCCGCGGCAGCAGCCTGACCCGCAGCAGCGGCCTGATCCGCGGCAGCAGCCTGACCCGCAGCAGCGGCCTGATCCGCGGCACCAGCCTGACCCGCAGCAACACCCCGATCCACGGCAACGTCTCGATCCGTCGGAGCCGCCCGTCCGGTTCTACGATCCCGAGGAGGCGTACGAGGCGGGGCGGGATCCCAGTCTGCCGCGTGATGCTCCGTTCGGACCCGCTGTCGACGGGACCGGATCCATGCAGCCCGACGGCGGTACGCCTCGGTCGCTCGAGGAGCTGCGGCGGGCGAATCCGGCGCGGTCGTTCGACGAACTGATGGCGCTGCGGGAGGCGGCGTATCGGGAGGCGGGGATCGACGCACCGCCGCTGTCGCGGGAGAGTCTGGACGCGCTGCTCGAGCAGGTGTGGGCGGATCGGGATTCGGTGCGCGACATGGTGGATGTCTACGACCTGTATTCCCGGGCGCCCGAGCCGAATACGGTCAGTGATGTCGACGCGTATCTGCGGGAGCTCGGCGAGGTCATCGACGGTCGGTCCGATACCCACCGGATGATGTTGCAGGCAGGCATGAACCTGCCGATGGAGCCCGGACAGAGCGCGGTACTCCGCGATATCCCTTGGCATTTCGTGCATTTCCAGCGCACCGGTGACGCGGGCCGGATTCCAGTGGGCTACCGGGTGTATGTGAACCCGAGGATCGACGCGGCGCCCTCTCTCATGCGAGACCTGGTGCGCGACATCATCGATCGTCCCGACGCCTTCCCTGGCGTGCGGACCGCGAAGATCACCTCACCCACGGCCGAACGCGCCGACGCCGTCGTCATCTACGTGCGCGATCTCGACGATGTGCACCAGGTGACGCAGTGGCTGCGCGACTACCGGGACCGCTCTGGTGACGTCTTCCTCTTCGACGCGCCACCGATGACGGACCAGGTACTCGACGGTGTCGGTGTCGGCGCCCACCCGCCGGGCAAGAGCTTCGGCCAGGTGCGCGCGGAAGCCATCCTCCAGGCACTCGACACGGTGCGCGACAACGGCGGAACCTTCGCCGACTTCCAGACCGAGGTGCGCCGCGCCCTCCCCGCCGCAGGCGTCGACCCCGACAACCCCCACCTCCGCCACACCCCGCCCCCCGACGGCTTCGACCGCATGAGCAGCCCAGAGGACGGCGACTCCGATCGCACGCCGCCGCCCGACGACCTAAGGCACAGCCCCGACGACGGTGACTCCGGGCGCACCCCGCCGCCCGACGACCGCACGGCCCGTGGGGACGACGACGAGACCCCCTCCCAGCGGGCGGCGCGTATCCGGGCCGAACTCGCCGACCTGCGCGCCCAGGTCGAGGCGAACCGAGCCGAGTTCCTCCACGACCTGGCCGACTCCACGGCCGACTCCGACCCCCGCACCCGCGAAGGCGAATCACCCGAGTCGATCCGCGCCCGCGCCGAGCAAGCGGACTGGAACGCCCGCCAACACACCGCCGACGCCGACCTCCTGTGGAACTCCGCAGGCGGCCGCCCGGACACCCCCACACCGACACCCGACCCCCGAACCGCCCGGAAAACAGACCCGACAGACACTTCCCCGAACCACCCGGACCCGGCCCGCACGGTCCGCCCGGACCCGTCAGCACCAGACCCACGCCTCGCCTACATGATGGACCGCACGGACTCCGAGTCCACGGATCCGCAGCAGGCGGCTACAGATCCACGCGCGCCCTCCATGGCGGACCGGTCGGATTCAGCGGTGCCGGACCCCCGCGTGGCGTACATGATGGACCGGGCGGACTCCGAGTCCACGCCGCCGCATGCGGCTACGGACCCGCGCGTTGCGTACATGACCGACCGCGCCGACTCCGAAGTAGCGGAACCGCCGCGTGCGGCTACGGATCCGCGAGTCGGATACATGGCGGACCGATCGGATTCCACGGCTACGGATCCGCGCGTGGCCTACTCGATGGACCCCACCGATTCCGTGGCCGCCGAGCCGCCACGGGCTGGGGTGGATCCGCAGGCCGGGGCCATGGTGGACCGGGCGGATTCCGGGGTGGCGGAACCGCCGCGTGCGCCGACGGATCCGCGGGTCGCCTACATGATGGACGGGCCGGATATGGCCGCGGCCGATGCGTGGGCCAGGGGTGAGTACGACCGGTTGATGGCGGAGCGTCAGCGGTTGGCGCGGGAGATGGAGTTCTGGCGGGCCAAGCGGGACGATCGGGTGACCCGGTTGATGGGGATCGCCGATGTGGAGGGTGCGGTCGGGTCGCCGGACGCGCTGGCCGACACGATGCGGCGGCTGGCCGACGACGCGGACTCGCGGTCGACGCCGGTCGCGCCGGTCGGTGAGGAAGCGGGCGGGCAGGTCGACGAGCGGCGGTCCGAGGCGGATGCCGCGCATCGGCGCCGCACGGCCGCCAAACTCGAAGAGGCCGCGCGTCGGGTCATCCGGATGCGCGAGGAACTGGTCGCGCTCGATCGCCGGATCGACGAGCTCGCGGCCAGCGGCGCGCTCGACGGCAGACCCGCCTCCGCCGACACCGCCGCCGAACTGGACCGGCTGGCCAAACAGCGCGCCGACGAACTGCTGCGGATCAAGCCGCGCCGGGCCATGCGTGACGATCTGGCCCAGCGGCTCGGCCTGATCGACCCGGACGGCGGCATCGCCGAATCCGCGCTGTCGCCGGAGAATCTGGCCGCGACGATCGACGGACTGCGCGACACCCTGCCCGCGGACCGGCGCGCCGAGATCGACGCGCTCGCCGAGGCGGCGCGCGATGTGAACGAGGCGCACAACCGGATCGGCCGTCTCCAGGACCAGATGGCACTGGTGGCGGGGGCGGCTCGCACCGACATCGAGGGCGCGGGCGGCCGGATGTTGACCAGGGACATCGGTGTCATCGACGGTGATCCACCGCGCCTGGTCGTCTACGGTCCGCGCGACCAGCTGGGATACCAGCCGCGTCCGGACGGGCTCACCGATCACGAATTCGCCCTGCGGCACGCGCTGAGCACCGCCGACGACGTGGTGCGCGCGTTCGTCCGCGACCACGCGAGTGTGGAGTTCCGCCGGATCACCGCCGATCGCGTGGGCAACGCGCGCGTCGACCCGATGCCCGAGGACACCCCGCCGATCCAGCGCCGGACCATCGACTACACGATCTCCGATCCGCACGGCGGCGAGGTCCGCCTCGAGATCGCCCGGTGGCGCTCGGCCGACGGCACCTGGCACGACGTCGACGACCGACCGACCCGATGGGAGAACCGCACCGGGACTTCCGAGGTCAGGAAACCGTTCGAGGGCCGGATGCTGCCGGAAGGGGTGAGCAGCGTCGGTGTCACGCCGACGCAGGCGGCCATCGTCGACGCGGTCGTCGGCTCCTCGGGTGACGGGGTGAACGAGGCGTTCCTGCCGAAGCTGCCCGGTGGTCTGGCACCGGCGAATCCCGGTCTGGAAAGCCATGTCAACGATGTGCCCGACGCCGCGTCGAACCTGATGCGGATGATCCTGGAGACGATGAAGTTCGCGGGCTGGTCGTGGTTCCAGGACCCGGAAAACCCGGAGCAGATCCGGCCGGGCTTCAAACGCAAACGCCTGTTCCGCCGGTTCACCGCCGAACAGCAACCGTTCGTGCCCCCGGCCCCGGACCGGACGACGGTCGGTCGCACCGATCCGACCGAGGCCATCCGCAACGCGGCGGCGCGTGCGCAACGACGCGCCGAGTGGGCGCGGGTCCAGCGCTGGGCCGACGAGCAGTACGACGCGTTCCTGCGCGACGACAGCGATCTCACCGCCATCGCGGAAACCCTGCGGCAGCAGCACTCCGATGCCCAGCGCGCGCAGGCCCGCGACATGGTCGACCGCATCCGCAGCGTGCTCGACGAGGCCGCAGCCCGCCTCCCCGACGGTGACGCCGCTACCCGCCGCCGCGCGCTGATCGACCAGCTCAACGCCCGGCTCGCCGATCCGGAGGTCCGGTTCACCCGCAACGACACCGACTCCGAGGCGCGCCGCGACCACGTGCGGCGAATCCTGGACTGGCTCGACGCCGACGTGCCGCGCGATGTGATCGCCGACGCGATCGCCCACCAGTTCACCACCCACGTGCCGGAGCTGACGCCGCAGCAGGTCGATCAGGTCAAACACCTGCTCATGCGGGACTCGCTGTTGATGAACGACCCGGATTCCGGGGAACGCCGCTGGCGTCGGCTGGACCGGCTGGCCCACGTCGCCGAGGCCTGGCATCGGTTGTCGCGAGGCGAGCCGGAACCCGGTGACCTCCTGCTGGTCCGGGACGCCTGGGAATGGTCGCAGCGGGTGCGCGAGAGCTACGGCGACAACGACTTCACCCGCACCTGGGAGGAATTCCAGGATCACATCGCGCGGTCCGACGACGCCGAGGTGACGCCCAACCAGCGCCGCTTCACCATCCTCACCTGGGAGGACCTGCAGAACCAGGTGGCGAGCCTGCCCGGCGACCACTGGGCCGACCACCGGACCCCGCTCACCGAATGGCGGGCCGGGATCGCCTACGAACCGCCGGTCACGGGCACCGTGGACAACCCGGCCGCCCTCGAGCCGCCGCCCGACCGGAACACGGACGGTCCGGACGAGGACGGTCCGGAGGCGGTGGGTGGTCGTCCGGCGGGCGATCCACCCTCCCGACCACCGGCCGCGCCGGGTCGAGCCGGACCGGACCCGGACGAGTCTTTCGACCGGATGGGCGACGAACCGAACCGCGATGCCACAGAACCCGATTCGCGTGGCACCGATCGGGACCCCGTCCCGCCGGGGATGTTCCGCGACGATGACGGGCTGCTGCACCGGCCTGGCGACCGCGTGGACTCCTACCGCGATCCGGACGGGCGTCTGCATCATCACGATGACGCGCCGAACACATACCGCGACAAGAACTTCGGCTATCACGACGCGGTGACGCACTGGTTCATCGACGATCACCTGTCGGCCACCGAATACGAGTACCTGGCGATGAAGGGGGAGTCGCGCGCCTACGACGTCATCGACCCGGTCGCCGCTCAGGAACTGCGCGACGCCTCCGCCCTGCGCCTGGCGTTGCAGGCCGAGCGCGATCCGATCGCGGCGCAGGTCAAGCGGCTCATGGCCCAGTTCGACATCGAACGCGTCGCGGATCTGGCGACCGAGCGGCTCGGCGGGGAGATCCAGCGGCAGCAGGCCAGGATCGAAGCCGATCCCACCCTGGACCCGGCCGAGATGGTGGACAAGCTCGCCGCGCTCGCCGACCTGGAAGACCTGGCGACCGCCTACAACGACCTGGGACCCCAGCTGGTCGAGGCGTCGAAACAGCTCGGCGAACTGGCCGGTCTGGCCTTCGCGCTCGATCAGCAGGCGCGGCCCGGCGCGGTGCTGCTCTCGCCGTTCGACGGCGCCTTCGACGGCGCGGGCACGGTCGATATCGCGGCGCTGGTGCCGGGCGTGGGTGATGGGGCGCCGACGCTGGTCGTCGTCGAGGCCAAGGGTGTCGGCTCGACGCTGGGCGGCTCGAAGACCGCACGGGCCGAACAGGGTTCGCCGGAGTACCTGCGTCGGACATTGGCCATGGATCGCAATCTCGCGGTCGTGCTGAACGAGTCGCCCGAGCAGCGGAGTGCCCGTGGTCTCGACCCGAACGGCGCCGCCGGGCGCGCGCTCGGCGACGCGGTCGCCGAGCTGCGCACCGCCCAGCGCGACGGCACCCTGCGGGTGGAATACCACCTCGTGCACGCGTCGGCGCGCGGCGAGGTGACGGTCACCGACCTGCTGCTCGAACGCGACGGCGTGAACATCCTGGCCGACGTGCCGCTGCCGCTGGCCGAACTCGACATCATGGGGTCCGACGATCTGGTGATCCACCGGCTCGGTGACTCCGGCGACGAACTCCCGCCCGATCTCGACGGGCAGCCGTACGGTTGGCAGCTCAGCGCACCCGATCGGGCCGCGGTGGAGACACGAGAGCTGCTGTCGCGCACCACCATCGGGCGCGAGGCACTGGCCGTGCTCGATGCCGTCGACGCGCACCTGCGCTTCGGCGCGCTCGACGATCCGGCGCCCACCGCGTTCGACGGCCGCACGATGGAGGTCTTCGTCGGCGCGGACGGTCCGGTGGCGCGGGCGTCTGAGGTGGTGCGGGCCGCCGCGCTCGCGGACGCGGTGCTCGACGGCCGGGTCGAGACGACACCGGCGCGCATTCGCGCGCTCGACCGCGCCGAACACATCGCCGCCCGCGTGCGCGCCGAAGCCGAGGCTTTCGGCAGGCAGGCCGAGTTCCATCGCGAAGTCGGTGCGGCGGGCCATGATCCGCTCGGTGGTCGTGATCCGGTCGACGCCGCCGTCCGCCGCACACTCGATGACGTCTACCTCGCCGCCCACGACGCCGCGATCGCCGAGGCGTCCGACGCGACGCGGACCCCCGAGCAGCTGCGTCGGATCGGTCGCGAGGCGGGGGTCGCGCGGCTGCTCGAGCACGAGTTGTTCGACGCCGCAGACGGTTTCGCTCACCGTGACGACGCCGCCGCCGACTGGGACGCGCATCGCGACCCGGCGCGACTGCCCGGACTCACGGAGTACGCGCCCTCCGATCGCGAGACCGCGCGCGAACTCGAACGCCTGATGCGCGCCCAAGCGGCCGCCGCCCGCACCTCGGCCCGCATCGAAGCGGACTGGGATCTGGTCTGTGACAGGCTCGTACGCGGCTTCAACCTGCCCGTCGACGAGCTGCCGGGCACCCGCCGCGAGATCGCCGACCTGCTGCTACGGCGGGCGATGGACATCAACATCTGGCACGGCATGGACAACGCCACGCTGCTGTCGGACCTCACCGCCCGGCATACGAGGGCCGCAGTGGACCGGGCCCGCCTCGTCGACGAGATCACCGACCTGGTCCGCGCCGATCTCGCCCGGCAGCCGGAGGTATCCGTCGATGTCAGCCACGTGCGGGTGCACGGCGACGAATCCGGTGTGCTGCACCTGATCACCGACGCGCAGGGGCCCGCCGGGCTCGCGCCCGCGTCGTGGTTGTCGGACCCGGTCCGGGTCCGGGAGGCGCTCACGCAGGGCGGGGTCGAGCACGCGGCGCTGGTCGATCGGGTCGACCGGCAGTATCTGCGATCGCTGGGTGTGCTCGAAGCCCATCGCGTGGCGCCGTGGGCGCGACCCGGTCGGTGGGCGGCGCGGCAGCTGTCCGAGCTCGGGGTGTCGGTGCGCTACAGCCACGACCCCGAATACCGGATCAGGCGTCCGTCGATCACCGATCCGGGGACCGCGCCCGCCTACGACCCGGTCACCAACACCCTCGTCCTCGACCCCGACGGCACCGCCGACCAGCACGCCGGGCAGCTGATCTTCGCCGCGCGCATGGCCGATCTGCTCGCCACCGACGGACTGCCCGAACGGTTCACCCACATCCGCGACGAGTACGTCGACCTGATGACCGACCGGGTGGCCGACGCGCTCGCGCTGGCGTTCCGGTTCGACGCCGAGCGCGCCGAGAGCATCAGTGTCCATCTCCAGGACCGCTCGCCGCTGCGGCGCGCCTACGACGCGGCCTACGAGCACGGGCTGCGGACCGCGACCAAGGTCTACGCCAAGCTCGGCAGCGTCACCACCGACGAACTGTTCCAGGCCGCCGCGCATCGGGCCGGGGTGCGGGCGGTGCGCGCGGCCCTCGTCGCGCACGGACCGCGCGTCGACGGGCGCGCGTATCCCGACCACTTCGGCGCCGACTGGGACCGGGCCAGGGGCATCACACCGCCACCCGGCGACAGCGTGCCCGCTCCGGCCGGGAGCCCGCGACCGGACGCGCGCGCACCGTATCTCGCGCTCGAGATCGAGACCCTGCGGATGCTGCGCGAGGGTGGTGCCTACGTGCCGGTGAGCCCCGCCGAGCGCGCGTACACCGACGCCTACGACAAGGCGCACGCCAAGGCCGAGCGCGCCCAGCGACGCGATCCCGGCGCGCCGCCGCCGCGAGAGGTCGCCGCCGAGGCGGGGCGTGCGGCATTGCGGCGGTATCTGAACCGGGTCGGTCCCGAGACCGCCGAGCTCGTGCTCGATGTGGTCCGTGCCGCCGGGGACGCGGCGAATCCGCACTGGGGTATGCCCGCCCTGGCCGACGCGCCCGCGCTGCCGGTCGCGGGGGAGCCGGTGCCCGCCGTGCTGGCCGAGCGGGCGCTGGCCGAGGCGGCCGCCACCGACCCCGACGGGATGATGCTCACCCCGCGGATCGCCGATTTCCGGTATCCGGGGTTGTTCACGTGGCGCAGCCTGCACGTCGTCGCCGAGCCGGGTGGTCATCTCGCCGCCCTGCTCGAACTGGCCGCCCTTCGGCCCGAATACGAGCGGGTGGTGTGGGACAGCGGCACCCACGACCTGAAATTCGCGGTGCCCGAACGCGGTCCCGGCGGCGAAACGGTGCTGCGCTACCTCACCGAACAGCAGGCCATGGGACCGCTGCGGCGCCCGACCGCCGACGAATCCGCGGCGCTGCTGCTCGACCACTATCTGCGCTACCGCGCCGACGGACAGACCACCCTCGGCTTCGGCGACTGGACCGAGCAACTCGGCCCCGAGTACTTCCGCTCCGAGTCCACCATCGAGCAGTTGCGACTCCAGCAGCGCCCGGGGGAGCGCACGCCGGTGGCGCGCTTCAACGGGGACCTGCACTTCCAGGGCGTGCGTGACGCCATCGCCGGGCCACCGCCCGCGCCGCCGCATCCGGCCGAGGTGGTGCATCGTGTGGCGACCCGCGCCCTGCCGCTGCTGCCACCGGCCGCAGACCATCCCGCGCACATCCGCCGGGAGACCTTCACCCTCGGCCCGTTCCGGGTCGACGCCCAACTCGAGCCCGACGGCTACGGCGGCTGGCGGGTGCCGACGCCGCGCGGGGACGCCTCGTTGGCCGACGCGCTCGCCGCCCGATTCCACGGCATGTCCGACAGCGATCCCGCGCGGCTGGTCGACCGGATCGCGCGGATGCTCGCCGACCCGACGGCCGACCTGGACGACCACGGCAGGCCGCGGGGGCGGTTGGGCCGATTCGTCGCCCGGTTGTCGCCCGGCTCCGACTCCGTCGTCCAGCCGATCGCGGTGGACTCCGACGCCGGGGAACCGCGTTTCGTGCTGCGGCCACCGTGGGAGGACGTCGACACCCACGTCCAGCACAACGAACAACTCCTCGGCGTCCCCGGACCGGACGAGTGGAGCGGGCTGAGCCCGGAGCAGGTCGGGGCCCGGCTGCGTGACGAACTCGCCCGCGTCCTCGACCGCCCCGAGATGACGACGAGCGGCTTCGACCTGCCCGGCCTGAACTGGCAGGTCGTCCAGGAGTTCGCCAGGGGCGTGGTGGACATGGCGACCGCCCACCCGCACGTCGACCTGCGCGCGGTCCGAATCGGCGAGCTGCCGATGACCGTGCTCGCCCGCACCGAGAGCCGCCTGCGCGACTCCGGCGGCTACCACAGCGAGATCATCTTCAGCTACGACCAGACCGCCAGCGCCGAGGGCGTGACCCAGCGGGTGCGCGAGGCCGCCGACAAGGGCCATTTCTATCCGGAGTCGGTGACCAGGCCGGTCTACTACCTCACGCTGCACGAGTTCGGGCACGTGCTCGACGCCACCGGTGCCTTCACCGCCCAGCGCACCGCCGAAGCGCACCTGCTCACCGAGAGCAGATCCGATCCGCGCCGCGGCTACGGCGAATGGCTCGACGAACTCAGCCGCTACAGCCTCGACGACGGCATGCTCGACCCCGGCGAGGCGCTGGCCGAGGCGTTCGCGCTGGTGCGCATGCGCGGCCTCGACGGAGTCGGCGATCCCGTGCGCGCGCTGTACGAGCTGCTGACGACCCATGCCGCCCCGCCCGTGGACGCGGGTGCGGGGCACGACCGTAGCGCCGACGGACGTCCGGGGGTCCGGCGTGAGGACGCCGAGGTCGCGTTCGACCGGCTCGGCGAGCCCGACGAACCGGGTGACCGGAACACCCCGATCGAGCCGACCTCGGTCGGCCGCCCGCCGCAGGTGCGCATCGAGGTCGACGGCGAACAGCTCACCCTGCACGTGCGGGCCGAGGGGGACGATCGCTGGGTGGTCGTGGCCGAGAACGCGCCGTTGGCCGAGGCCGCACCGACCTCGCGGTGGCGTCGCGAATGGCAGTTCATCCGGGAGTCGTGGCCGCAGCACGTCGAGCAGATCAAATACCCCTCCGGTTCGCCCGTGGGCGACAGCAAGGGACAGGCCGCCATCGCCGACGGCATCAGCGGCATCGCCGATCTCGTCTCCGCGACCCCGCCCTCGGCACCGGCCGCGCCGCCGCCGACGCCGGATCACCCGGTCATCCAGGCGCCGCCGGACGCCGGTGGGCCCGACCCCACCTTCCTGCGCATCGCGCAGCAGTTGCCGATCTGGATCGCCAACCGCGAGAAGATCCCGCTGCTGGGCCGATTGTCCGCGCGGCTGCGGGATGCCGCGGGCGAACACCTGCCGATGCGGCTGCCCGACGGCACCGAATACCAGCCCTGGTACACGGATGTGAACGCCGACGATGTGCGGACCCAGGTCACCGCCGATCTCACGGTCGAGCGCACCACCCCCGAGGCGGCCCGCGAGGCGCTGCTGCTCGCCTTCGCCGAAGCCGATGCGGGACAGCGGTCCCGGATCGTCGACGCGCTGCTCGACCACGACCTGGTCACCCCGGCCGAGGCCGAGCGCCTAGCCGCCGAACCACCTGCCGCCGACCCGTCGCCCGAACCGGTCGGTCCGCGACCGGACGGGGAGACGCTCACCGAGGCGGCTCGGCGACTGCTCGGCCTCGAGCTGACCGAGGAAACGCTGCCGGTCGTGCAGCGCGTCATCGACGAGCAGCAGTACCGCGCCATGCGGATGGTCGGGTCGATCGAGGGGTTGTCCGCGGCGGTGCGGCGCTTCCTCGACGAACAGACCATGCCGTACGGTCGCATCGATCCCACCGCGCCCCAGCCGGATTCGGCCGGGCTGCCCGGCAGGCCCGAGCCCGCCGCCGTCGACGACGGCACCCGCCGCGACGACTTCCGCGACGAGGACGACGAGGTCGAGGCGCCGCGACGGCGGCCCAGCAGATACGACGATCCCGACCCGACCGGTCGCCCGGTGCCGATCGGTGGGGAGGTCAGCTTCATCGACCAGAACCCGCTCGGGCGGCTGCGCGACGAGTTCCTGCGCGCCTTCGGCCACGATCCGGGCTTGCTGCACACCGTCCCGATCGGCAACGGCGCCGAGCCGCTGCCGGAATGGGGCGACGCCGACGAACTCGGCCGCGACGACGGGCTGCGCAAGTTCTTCGAACACGCCCTGCGCCGCGACCAGCTGCGCGACGAGCTCGCCACCTGGGCGGCCAGCCGCGATGTCGGCATCGACCAGGTGGCCACCCGCGAGGCGGCCGACGCGCTGCTGGCACGCCTGCGCGCCGAGAGCACGGCCAGGATGGCGCGGGTCGCCGAGTTCGCCGCGGCGGCCGAACGCCTGTTCCACCCCGACGCCGACGACACCGCGCCGATCGGTGCCAGGCTCGGTGACCAGGCGGCGCGGGTGCCGTTCGCGCACGGGCCGGATCGGTTGATCGTCGTCGACGGACTCGCGCCGCGCGACCACGTGCTCGCCGGTCTGCTCGCCGCCGATCCCGACCTCGCCGGGCAGTTGGCGCGGGGTGAACTCGTGCTCGATTACGGTGTGGCGCAGACGGATTGGTCCGGGAATGTGCGGGTCGAGCCCGTCGCGACGCCCGAGGTGCGGCACGTGCGCACGGTCGTCGACGGTCGGGAGTTGACCGTCACGCTGCTGCGCGACGGTGACGGGCCGTGGCGTCCGGTCCACACCGCCGACGAGGTCGCGCCCGCCGCACCCACCGATCCCGCCGCGCCCCCGCGCTCACCCGCCGCCGTGCTGCGCGACCTGGCGCGCGTGATGGGCGAGCTGGGGCTGAGCCCGCTCGATCTGCCACCAGCCCGGCTCGCCGACCTGATCCCGGACCTGCGGCTCGACAACGCGGTGCGCGCCACCCAGATCGAGGCGCTCAGCGATTTCACCCGCTCCGCCAACGACATCCAGACCTTCCACGATGTCAGCGACGCGCGCAGCCACCTCGCGACCCGCCTCGGCCTCGCCCAGTCCGACCTGACGCCCGCGACCCTGGTCGACGCGCTCACCGACCCCGAGACGCCGAACGCGCTACGCACACAGCAGCTTTCCGACCTCGTCGCCTACGCCAAGCAACTGCGTGAGCTCGACTCCGCCGCGGTGGACGCCGCGCGCGATCGACTGGCGCTGCGGCTGGTCTCCGACGACATCGCGCGTCGCATGGTGCCGCGGCGGTTCGTCGCCCGCGTCGAGGTCGACCCGCGGATCATGGCGCTGTTGCCGCCCGGCTACACCGACGGGCCCGACGGCAAGCGGGTCTACGCGGTGAGCACGAGCGGGCTGTCGCCCAAGAAGCTGCGCAAACTGCTGCGGATGCTGGAGCGGGACGGTCAGCACGAGGCGGTGCGCGCGGCCCTGCGCGAATACGCGGACGCGCTGCACGCGATCGACGCGTACTCGGAGGTGCCGCGTGGCGACGAATCCGCCGATCCGCGCGTCGTCGACGGCCGGTTGCCGATGCACGATGCGGCAGCGGTCCACCACTTGCGCGATGTCGTCGCCGCGGCCATGCGTGGGCGCGACGGCACCGATTTCGCGCAGGCCGTCGCCGAGGCGGCGGCCCGCCCCGACAGCGGGCCGCTGCCCGGCGATCCGGCCCACCGCCCCACCGCGAGCCGCGACTGGGCCCGCATCGTCGGCGTCGACATCACCGACGCCGACGACGCCACCTTCCGCAAGGTCTACGAGGCCTACCGCGACGGCCGCATCGAACGCCACGAGGGCCTGACCCCCACCCAACTGACCGCCGAACTCACCGCCCTACGCGGCGAGATCCGCCTCCGCGCCGACCAGATCGACACCCTCGAACGCCTTCTCGCCGAACTCGATGCGGCCTGGCGAGCGGGGGATGTCGCCCAGGAAGATCCGGGGCGGTTGCCGGGTGGGTCGGTGCCTCCTGAAGGCAGGCAGCCTTCCGGTCCGATACGGCCATCGGGCGACTCGGCGCTGCGGGTGCCGGATGAGGAGGGTCTGTCCGCACCTGAATTGGCGGAGCGTGCGCCGGGTGAGGCGGACCCGTCCGTGCCGGAGTCGTCGCGGCGTGCGCTGGGTGAGGCGGGCCCGTCCGCGCTTGAGTCGTCGCGGCGTGCGCCGGGTGAGGCGGACCCGTCCGCGCCTGAATTGGCGCAGCGTGCGTTGGGTGAGGCGGGCCCGTCCGCGCTTGAATTGGCGCAGCGTGCGTTGGGTGAGGCGGGCCCGTCCGCGCTTGAATTGGCGCAGCGTGCGTTGGATGAGGCGGGCCCGTCCGCGCTTGAATCGGCGCAGCGGGCACAGGACGAGGTGCAACCCGACCCGGCTGCACGGATCGATGCCGCGTCGGAGCGGGAGTCGGCGGCCTTGGATGACGCATTCGACCGCGCCGAGGAGCGATCGTCGGATGAGCACGAGCGTGTCATCGACAACCTGGATCGGACCGCCATAGATATCGAGGCGCATACCGAGTATGTGCGTGCGGTGGGCGATTTGGAGCGAGCGCGCGAGGGAGCGCTGTCCGCGTTCGACAAGGCGCAGCGAACCAGTACCGAAACCAATGCGAACCATGCTCCGCGCCAACCGAACCCAGCTACGACGCCGGACCCCTCGGCCCGGATCGAAGCAGCACACCGGCGCGAGTCCGCCGCGGTAGACAAGGCTTTCACCGCCGCCGACGACCGCTCAGCCGCAGACCACGAGCGAGTCGCCGACGATCTGGATCAGGTCGCCATCGACATCGAAGCCCACACCGAATATGTGCGCGCCGTGGTCAATTCGGAACGAGCGCGCGAAGAAGCGCTGTCCGCATTCGACACCGCACCCAACCCCGACACCACCGCGCCGAGCACCACTCCCGACAGCAACACCACACCGCTGGACGGCAACACCACACCACCACGAACCACCCCCGAAGGCGACGAAACATCGACGCCGAGCAACACCTCCGAAGACGACACCCCACCACCGCCCAACACCCCCGACAACGAACCCACCACCCCTCGCCGCCCGTGGTCCCCAACATTCCGCTCCCACATCCCCCACCCCCCAAGAGAATTCGACCCCGAATTCCCCGACCCCCTCAACGTCCCTCCAACCCACTGGCCGGACATGGACCTCCCCCCAACCCCACCAACGCACCCTGAACCCCCGACCCGACGCGAGCCGCCGACCCGGCCGGAGCCGCCGCATCCGCCATCACGACCTGAACCTCCGACGCGCCCTGAACCGCCCCAGCCGCCGCCGCGGCCTGCGCCGCCGACGCTCCCTGAGCCGCCGCAGCCGCCCCAGCCTGAACCACCGACACGCCCTGAGCTGCCGCTGCCTCCGACGCGCCCCGAGCCCCCGAAGCCACCGGTGCCTCCTGTGCCGCCGATTGAGCCCGACCCGTACCCGCCCGTGCCCCCGGCCCCGCCGCAGCCTCCGGTTCCACCGACCCCGACCGAGCCGCCGCTCCCACCCACGCCCCCGGCCAACCCATGGCCGCCTCAGCCACCGTCGCTGCCGACGCGTCCGGGAGACTCGGCGACACCCCCGTTGCCGTGGCCACCTGAGCTGCCCCCGCCGCCGCCCATCGGTTCCGCGCCAGCGCCATTGCCGATTCCGCCTGGAGTGACGTTGCCGCCGTGGCTACCTGAGGTGCCGTCGCCGCCGACACCACCGCAGGTTCCCGTTCCGCCGTGGACGTCGGAGTCGTCCCCGGTGTCGCCTTCGACGCCGGGTGGGCCCGCGTCGACGCCGGTGGCGCCCTCCACACCGGGTGGGCACGTGTCGGCGCGGGAGCCGTCTGTGCTGAGGCCGTGGACGTTGCCGGTTTCGGAGCAGCAGGGAGCGCCGGTGGAGCCGGTGCGGGCAGGGGCGGTGTCGAACGCGGCTGATGGTGGGGCGGGGATGCCGTATGTGCCGATGGTGCCGCCCGGTGCCGGTGCCGGTGCCGGTGGTGGGGAGGGGGCCAGGCGGGCGGTGGGGGCCGGGTATGTGGCGCCGCCCGCGGTGGTGGAGGGGGAGATCAGTGTGCGGCCGTTTGCCGGGTATGGGGTGCGGGCCGAGTTCGATCCGGTGAGTGGGGCGTTGCGGGCGATGCCGGGGGCGACGGGGGCGAACGGGGTGTATGGGGATCTCGGTGGGGTGTCGGTGGTGTTCTATCGGGATCGGGCGGGGCTGGCCTTGCGGGTCGGCGATCGTATGATCGAGCTCGACGGTCCGGTCGGTATCGAACACGGTCCGATCGATCCTCGGCACACGCGGTTCGCGGTCACCGCGGGCGGCGGGCTGATCTGCGAGCTGTTCTACCGGTCGCTGCCGCGGGAGATGGACCTGGGCGCGCACGTGTACGACGTGCTGGCCGACCCGGTTCGACGCACCGGAATCTTCGCCGATCGACCATGAATCGCGCAGACAACGAGGAGGCGGCATGCGCACGGACCATCCGACCGAGGACGAGATCCGCGCCGAGTTCGAGCAGATGCTCGACTCGGTGTGCGGCGGCGGCGGACTCCGCACCGACACCGGTCTGGACACCGAGACCGCCGACGCGCTGTGGGCCATCGCCCGCGCCCACCCGCGCGTGACCGAGGATCTGGTGCGCGCGGCCCGCGCCGAATTCGCCGCCCAGCTCGACGGCTCGCACCGGCGGGCCCGCCGAGAGGCACTGGCCCGGCTCAGCGAGGAACTCGATCGGAAGGCGGGCCGGTGAGCGAACACCGCGAACTGACGACCACCGAGCTGACCGACCTGGCGACCGCCCTGCGCGAGCTGGATTGGTCCTGGCAGCTGGCCGACGTCCCCGCGCTCGCGGCGCGCTTCGGCTGGCAGGTGGTGCTCGCCCGACCGAACTGGGTCATGCTCGACACCGGACTCGGCACCAGCAGCGGCAAGGTGCACGGCGCGGACGGCAGGGCCGTGCGCATCGAGACCAGGCTGACCGAATTCGCCACCGAGGACGCCGAGGGCGCGGAGCGGATCGGCACCGCCTTCGCCGAACTGTCCGCCGTGCTCATCGCGGCTTTGGGCGCACCGACCGGCCGACCGACGCAGCTGCGCTGGCCGGGCCCGACGACGACCGTGGTGCTCGCGCTGTCACCGGTCTCGGTGGTGTTGTCGCTGGTGACCAACGACCGGCTGGCCCAGGACGACCGCAATGTCGCGGCCGGACAGGACGTCTCATGAGCACCTGGGACACCTTCGGCGCCGCGCTGGCCGCGCAGCTCGCGATGCTCACGCCGGGTTCGGTGCTGATCGTCGCCGAGTCCCGCGCGCGCTCACCGAGATACGCGCAGTTCCGGCGGCTCGACCACGCGTCGAGTGCCGAACTGGTCTGTGAGTCGGCGCTGGACGAGTCGCTGCGGGCGGGCGAGGCGGGGCTGCGGGTGATCGCCGAGGCGGGCTGGCAAGCCCCCGAGGACGGGCTGCCCGGCAACTGGTGGATCGACACACCGGAGCCCGCGTCCCGCGCGCGTCATCGCGCGGTGGCCGAGATGGTCGTCACCGGCCTGCGCGACGCCTTCGGTATCCCCGCGCCCGAGGCGCTGACCTACCGCGCCTGGAACGAAGCCACCGGCACCCGTGCCCTGGACCTACCCCTGCTCGGCCTAGCGCGAGCCTGACCCTCGCCAGGAGATTCTCGACCGTGACCACCCCCACCGACGATCCGGCCACCCCACCCCCGGCCACCGAGGACGAGGTCGACGTCAGCTTCACCCTCGCGCCGGAGCCGGTGGTCAGGGACGTGGCCGAGGAGACCAGGAAGCTGCTGCACCGGGCGGCACGGGCACTCGCGACGCAGGGACCGCAGGGCTGGCGCCGCCTGGACGCGGTCTTCACCATGACCGTCGCCGCCGAGATCGTGCTCGCGGTCTACTCCGACGCCGACCAGCGGGTGACGCGCCTGCGCCCGTCGGCCGACGTGCTCGAACTGATCAGGGAACATCGGCTGCTCTCGGCCGAACTCGGTGACGGACCGTGGTGGCGGATGATGCTCGGGCTCAGCCCGGAGGGCCGCATCCAGGTCGACTACGACTACGGCGACGAACCCTTCCCGGCCGACCACCTGTTCCCCCCGGCGGCCTACCGCGCGGACCTGGAGGTCCATCCGCGCGCCACGGTGCCGTTCTGGCTGGCCGCCTACCTCGCGCACGGCGACCGTCAACTCCGCGACCCGGCCGTCGCCGCACGCCCGCAGCCCACGACACCGATTCCGGTGGAAGGACTTCCACCCTTGCCCCAACTCGTGGCGCGATGGGCGGTGCTGGCGGCGGCGAGCGTGGCGGCCGAGGACGAGTGGGGCCCACGATTCCTGCCCTCCCTGGGCCGTTTCGATACCGCCGCGCGACACGGTGGTGCGCTCTGTCTGCTGCCGGACGACCGCGCGGTGCTCTCCGGCGGTGTCTGGGACGCGCCCGCGCTGCGGTCGGCCTACCTCGGTGATACCGATCTCCCGGCGTTGTACGCGGGCGCGCCGGGCTGGGTGGCCACCCCGACGATCGATCGTCGCGCGGCGGGCGGACTGCTCTCGTTCTGCTACTGGTGGCACGACGGCGCCTGGTATCAGGGCGAATCACCGCCGCCCGACGAGGTGGCCTCGGCACTGCCCGCGGTGTTCTCGGCCGAGGACACCGCCGACACACTCGCCCGCGTGGTCGACCGCACCCCACCGCCCCTGCTGCGCGCCGCCGCCGCGACCCTCGTCGCCGCGGCCGAGGCGGGCATCGTCACCCGCGAAACCCTGGTCGAACTCTTCGGCGACGAAGGCTTCTTCGCCGTGGACAGCGCGCTGTTCCCGCTCGACGCGGCGGGCGTGCTGCTCCCCGGGATCGCGCCCATGCCACGGCGCGATGCCCTCGCCCTGGTCGGCACGCGACTGACCGACACCGCCGCCCGCGCTCGGCTGCGCGCCGACCGGCTCTCGACGGGGTGGCTGGTGTACCTGCCGGTCGAACCGGGGGACATCGCGGTCGAGCGGTCCCTCTACTACGTCGCCGACGACGGCGTCCTGGAACAGTCGTCCTCGGCGGTGCCCCCATCGGTCTTCCTCGACGACTTCGAACGGCGATTCCGGGAGCGCAATGACTGAGCAGCAGATGGCCGAGCTCAGCTACCGGATCGGGCTGGAACTCGCCGAACTCGGCCCGCCCGGCTGGTGGCGGCTGACCGCCTCGTTCGCGATGACCGTGAGCGCCGAAGCCGCCGTGGTGCTGTTCACCGACGACCAGAACCGCGCGGTGCGCGTCTACCCCGCCGAGGACGTGCTCGCACTCGTGCGCGCGCATCGGCAGCTCGCGGCCGAGCGCGACGGGGCACCGTGGTGGCGGTATCTGCTCGACCTCACCGGCGACGGGCAGATGGAAGTCGACTACGACCACGGCGCGCAACCCTTTCCACCCGGCCAGCTCTTCGCGCCCGCGGCCTACCGCGGCGACCTCGAGGTCTATCCGCGTCCGGAGCTGCCGGTGTGGTTGGCCGCCTACCTCGGCCACGGCGACCGACAGATTCGCCCGGCCGGGCGCGCCGCCGAACAGCAGTTGCTCGACCGAGTCCACGGCCGCGTGGCGACCCGCACCGCACCGGACGCGGAATTCCCCGCCTTCCCGCTGATCGCCCGCCGGTGGGCGGTGCTGGCCGCCGCCTTCGTCGCGGTGGGTTCGCCGCTGGGACCACGGATCTCGCCGGGCACCTGCGTGTTCGAGGGCGTGGGACGCAGCGGTTCGAGCCTGGTGTGGCTGCCCGGCGAACGCGCGGTGCTCTCCGGCGGAATATGGGACGCGCCCCGCTTGCGCGCCACCTATCTCGACGGCGCCGCGATGCCCGAATTATTCCGTGGCGCGCCGTCGTGGGTGTGCGAGGCGACGCTCAACGCCCGCGCGGCCGACGGACTGCTGTCGTTCTGCTACTGGTGGCGCGACGGCGCCTGGTACCGCGGCGAATCACCCGCCTCGGCCGAACTCGCCCCGGCCGTGCCCGGGATCTGGACCACCGACACCGTCATCGAGGTGATCACCGAACTGGTCGGCGCGAGCGGCGACCGGCACGCGGCCGTCACGACACTGGTCGCGGCGGCCGAGGCGGGCGCGGTCACCCGACCGATGCTCGCCGCGGTGTTCGACGACGACGGGACCTCCGCCATCGACAGCGCGTTCCTCGAACTCACGCTGGCGGGCGCGACCGAAAGGCACAGCAGCGCATGACCGCACTCGACATCACCGACCCGGACTTCCATCTCGGCGCCGACGGCGACCCGACCACCTACCGTGGCACGCCCTACACCGGCCAGGCCGTCGAGCGTGCTCCCGACGGCACGCTGATCGGCCGATGGTCCTTCCTCGACGGCTACGACGACGGACCCAGCGAGGCGTGGTACGCCGACGGCACCCCCGCCTCGGTGGGGTTGATGCGGCGCGGACTGGCGGCGGGGGAGTGGCGGGAATGGCACCGCGACGGGACGCGGGCGAGCCTGGAGGTCTACTCCAGCCCCGGCTACCTGCGCCTGCGCAAGCGGTGGGACGAACACGGTGTGCTGCTGGAGAACCGCCTGCTGACCGGCCCGCCCGGTGACCCGATCGACCTGCGCCCGCTCGGGTACCACCGCGAGATGTTCGACGGCGACCGCGACGACCTGCCATCCATCCGGGACGCGCTCGGCGACGCCGAGCATCCCGAGCGCGCGCGGCTGCTCGCCTATCTGCGGGCGGCGCCGGTGGTCTTCGACCGCATGACCGCGGTCCCCGATCTGCTCGCCGAGGACGGCTGGCTGCCCGGCGGCGCCTCGCTGTGCTCGGACGGCGAATGGATCTGGCGCGCCGAACTGGTCGAGTACTACGCCCGGCAACCGCTCACGCTGCCCGTCGAGTTCGTCGAGCACGTGCGGGAGAACGGCTATCGGCCAGCGGGTTTCGATCTCGCCGACCCTGTATTCCAGGACGCGGTGACGCGCCACCGCTGAGACCGGCAACCGATTGTCGTTGCCGCGCCACCGTCGAGATCCACGCTGTACATGCGTGATTCATTTCCACGACATTAGAATCGTTGCTACGACGAAAGAATCGATCGCAGACAGGGTCTCTCGTCGCAGGGCGCCCGTGTGGTGATGAGGAGGACGGTCGCGTATGGGTGAGACACCCAATCCGTGGAGTGGGCTGCGCAGCGAATCGCTCAGCGGCACCCTGGAACTGCAGCCCGGTGTCATCGAAGGACTGGTGAACGCGGCGATCGACGCGCGGGTCCGAGTGAACTCGGTGAAGAAGGAACTGGGCAAGGTCGACCAGCTCGACCCGTTCGTGCCCGTCCTGCCCTCGGGCCGCGCGCTGGCCGAGCGCTTCGCCGCCAAGGGTCGCGATCTCGGGAACGTCCTCGACGATCACGCGAAAATCCTCGACGACATGTGCGACACCTTCCTCGCCGCGGGCAAGGCCTACACCGACACCGATACCGGTAACAAGGTGGATCTGGGCATGATGCGGCAGAAGTACGACTCCTTCAAGACGCAGACCGATCGGTTGGGCGAGCGGCCCGATCCGGCCGGACTCAGCGTCAACAACGACCGCTTCAATCCGCAGGACAAGCGGCAGGCTTCGCCCGACTGGAAGGAAGTCGGAACGCTCAAGGAGTCGGACTGGGGTCTGCCGTCGAGCCTGGTGACGCCGCAGGGCGTCAAGTTCGATCCGATGAAGGCCAAGTCCGAGAGCGTCAGCCCGTACAGCTACGAGGATTTCCAGCAGATCATCCAGACGCTGAAGTCCGGCATGCCGGTCAAGGTCGCGCAGACCGCGGCCGACTGGCACTGGCTGGCGAGCCGGTTGCAGGGCCCGTTCGACGCGTTGTCGAACGCGATGGTCGCCAGCGAGAAGAACTGGCGCAGCCCGGGCAAGTCCGGCGGCGCCGACCGCGCCCGCGCGGCGATCACCGCCTACGGGTCGGGCAACGAAACCCTCGTCAGCAGCATGAAGGCCCTCGGTGACGGCCTCGAGTACGTCTCCGAATGGCTCTACACGACCTCGGTCGAGCTACAGAACGACAGCATGGTCGAGTACAAGCAGTTCTCCGGTGAGAACAACGACGCGTACAAGGAGCGGGCGAAGGAGAACTACCGCAAGGCCTACATCGCCGACATGGAACGCGTCTACATCCCGGGCGTCGACCACACCGCCGACGTGGTCGCCGTGCTGCCCGACCCCATCCCGCCGACCACCGGCGCCCAGCCCACCGGGTACAACCCCGGCGGCGGCGGCACCGGCGGCGCGGGGGGCGGTTCGGGTTCCGGCGCCGGGGCGGGCGGCGGCTCGCAGGGACTGTCCTCGGCGTTCCAGAGCGGGATGTCCGCGCTCACCTCCGCGGCCCAGGCCGCGTCGCAGGCCGCGGCCGACGACGCGACCAAGGCGGCCGCAAAAGCCGCGGCGCAGAAGGCCGCCGAGCAGGCCGCCGCGGCCGCCGAGCAGGCGAGTTCCGCGGCGTCCTCGGGGCTCGAACAGGCCAGCTCGGCGCTGAGTTCCGGTCTGGAGCAGGCGAGTTCGGCGGCGCAGTCCGCGCTGGAGCAGGCCAGTTCGGCCGCCGACCAGAGCGCGCTGTCCTCGGTGCCCGGCCTGGCCGGGATCAACTCCGCGCTCGAGGAACAGGCCAAGAAGATGACCTCCGCGGCCAAGGCCGGAGGTGGCGCGGGCGGCGGCGCCGGTGGTGGTGCCGGAGGCGGGGTGCCCGGCGCCACCCTGCAGAACGCGTCGAGCCTGTTCCCGCGCGCCGCGGTCACCGCGACCGGGCTCGAGGCGATGGCCAGCCGCGCCGGAATCGCCGGTGCCGCCGGTTCGCCGATGGGCGGCATGCCGATGGCGCCCATGGGTGGCGCCGGAGGCGGGGCCGGTGGTCAGCAGCAGCGCGAGCACAAGCGCGCCGACTACCTGGACTCGGTGGACCACCTGGACGAGGCGATCGGCGAGGCGCCGATCGTGGCACGACCGGTCGTCGAGCAGTGACGGCGTTCCTGGAGTTCACCCCGGTGGAGTTCGCGGCGATGTGGCGCGAACTCAAGGAGGTGGGGCTGCCCGCGCCACTGACCTACCGGGGGCCCGAGCAGTCCTTCGACGAGAGCCGCCGCGTCGAACGTGCCGCCTGGCAGGAACTGCGCCGCGGCGCGGGCGGTGCGCTCGACCAGCTGGTGGCCGCGCTGACCGAGCCGGACATCCGGGTGGTCGCGCGCGGCATCGACGGTCGCGAACCGCAGAACCCGAAGCGCTCGCTGCGGGTACTGGCCGTGCGCAAGGGCGAGGACTCGTTCGTCGTCGTGCAGCGGCCGGGGGAAACACTCAGCGACGCGGCGGGTTTCACCGTCACCCGGCACGACGCGGTGTCCATGGGTGACGCCGTGGCCGCGGTGTTCCCGGCGGCCACGGCGGGCAGGCGCCGCGAATTCGGACTCCACGACGCCACCCAGACCGACCTGGACTTCTCCTACGGGCGCTCGCTCGTGCACGAGGACGGCGACGACACCGCCACGCGCAGCCGGGAATTCGCGAACGAGCCCGACGAGCTGGCCGGATCGATCGAGATCGAACAGGGCTGGTCGCGGTTCGGCCCGCGCGGCGTGCTGCGCCTGCACCTGGTGTGGCGCGATGTGATCGATGACGGCCGCTATGTGATCGTGCCCGGCACACCCGCCCGGGTGGTGCCGGTGGATCGGCGCGGGCTGGTCTCGCTGCTCAACTCCCAGATCGCCGAAATTGTCAGAGCCATCAGGGATGATCGGGCCTAGGGAGGGCGAAATGGACGAGTTTCCGGTCGAATTCACGGCGTCGTCACGCACCGGCGCGATCGAGGTGCGCACCACCGAGCGGGGTCTGCCGGTGGGTATCACCATCGACGGCGACCAGCTGCGCGGTGACCCGGACGCGTTGGCCGCCGAGATCTTACGGCTGTGCAAGCAGTCCGCCGAGCGGGCCGGGCTGGCGCGACGCACCCAGCTGGCCGAGGCCGGATTCGATCCCGGGCTGCTGGCCGCCACCGGTCTGCCCACCGAGGCACAGGTCGCGGCGGCCGAGATCGCCGAGGAGCAGGACTACGACACCGAACCGGAGAGCTGGTTGCGCTCGGTGTGAGACCGCCGTTCGCGGCGGTCGGCGGGCAGGAATCGGTCGAGCAGGAGGGAGCGCAGTCGATGGTCGAGACCATGGACGAACTCATCGCGCGCGTGCAAGGACAGCTGTATCGGCTGCAGGATCTGGGCGAGGCGACCCAGCGCATCCGCGCGCGGGAGACCTCACCGGACGGTGCGGTGACGGCCACCGTCGATGGCACCGGCGCGCTGGTCGAGCTGGAGTTCTCGGCGGCGATCGGCAAGCTGGGCCCGGCCGACTTCGAGCACGTGCTGGTCGACACCGCGCGGGCCGCCGCCTACCGGGCCTACGGCGAAAGAGCGGGGCTGATCACCGCGTTCAACGAGGCGGGTACGGGAGATTCAACTGATCTTCACCGGCGAGATACATAGCGCTGGTCCGGAACGGGTAGATAAGGTAACGAAACACCATGGGCTGTTTCGAGATTGGACGATGGTGATGAATCACGTTGCGGTAGTTCCCGATGCAGTTCGTGCCTACGCGGGTGCTTCGGCCACGATGGCGGCCGGTGTCGCGCAGGCCGGAGCCGTCGACCAGGCCGCGACCGTGGCCGCGGCGGTGCCGGTGTTCGGCCTGATCGGGCAGGAGTTCCTGCTCTCCTTCGCCTACGCGCAGGCCAATCACCTGACCTCGGTGGCCGAGCTGGCCGCCGTGCACGCGGGCACCGCGCTCACCGCGGCGCAGGCGGCGACGACCTACGAGGGCGCGGACGCGGCGGGCAAGGCCGGGCTGTCCACGGTGAACGCGCGGCTATGACATTTCCCGGGGGAGCGGCGTCGAGCGGGGCGGCCGTGGATCCGACCGTGCTGGAACTGCTGCGTGGCAGCGCGCTGGCCCCGATGCTGGATCAGCCAGTGAGCCAGGCGCTGAGCTCGATGGGCCTGCCGCAGTTGCCACAGCTGCCCCAGTTCGTGCAGCTGCCGGAGATGCCGCCGCTGCCCGCGCTCGACCTGACGGCGCTGATGCAGCCGCTGACTCAGCTGGCCTCCGCGTTCGGGACCGGTCAGCTCGGCGCGACGAGCTCCGGGACCGACACCTCGGTCGACCCGACGGAGATGCTGTCCAACGTCAATTCGGTGCTGAGCACGGTGATGTCGCTCGGCTCGACGGCATTGCAGACGGTGATGTCGTTGTGGCAGAGCGCCGCCGCTTCGGAGGCGACGACCAAGGCGACCGCGGCGCAGAGCGACGGCGCCAAACTGGCCACCCAGAGCACCCAGGAGAAGACGGTGCTCACCGGCGCGGCGGGCACCGTCGCGGTGGGCGCGGCCAAGATCGGCGCGGTGATCGCGCGCTATTCGGCGACGGTGGCGCTGGCCCCGCTCTACGCGATGACCCCGGTGGGTCAGGGCGTGCTGGTGGCGGCCACGGTCGAGGCGATGACCGAGGCGCTGGCGATCACCACCGAGACCAAGGTCGAACTGCTCGGGCACAGCGCCGAGATGACCAAGGCGGGCGAGAAGGTCCCGGTGACCAACGCGCCGACCGGGGTCGACTCCTCCTCGGAGTCGCTGTCGCAGCTGATGAGCATGATCACGCCACTGATCAGCACCGCGACCACGGCCGCCTCCTCGCTGGGTTCGCTGACCGAACAGGTCAGTTCGCTGTCGACGACGAACACGGCCGACACCACGACCACGACCGATCCCGCGCTCGACGGTGAGGCCCTCGCCGCGGGCGACAGCGCGACGACCGGGGGCCTCGGCGGCGGTGGAGGTGTCGGCGGTATCGGTGGCGCGCTCGGTGGCGTCGCGGCCGCGGCGGCGGCTCCGCTGAATCCCTGGCAGGGCAGTCGTGGTGGCGGGCTGTCGGCCGTCGGGCCGCTCGGCGTCGCCGGTTCGGCCCCGGCCTCGGGCACCACGACGACCAGTTCGACCGCCCCGGGCTACATGCCGATGGGTGGGGCGGCGGGCGGCGCACCGCTGGCCAGGGCCGTCGACGGCGGCGGCAACGAGGCGGTGCACACCCAGCTGGTCACCGGCCACCACGGCGACGAGGTGGTCGGCCAGCTCGACGGCGTGTCGATGCCGGTGGTCGGCGCGGCCGAACCGGCGACCACCGAGGCACCGCCGGACAAGGAACTCACACTGTGACGCGGGTACCACGACAGGAGTGGCAATGACGAACACCTTCGAATTCGACGCGGCCGCGGCGACCGAGGCCGCCGCGGCGCTGGACGCCATCGTCGACCGGCTCGGCACCGAGCTGAGCGCCGTCGCCCCGGCCCTGCGGGTGGCTCCGGCGGGCACCGACGAGGTGTCGACCAGGGCGGCGTCCACCGCCAACGGTGTCGCCGAGGACTACGTCGCCGGGGCCGAGGCGGGCGCGCGCGAGATGAGCAAGCTCGCCGCGACGCTGCGCGCGCAGGTCACCGAGTTCGACCGCATGGAGACCGACAACACGAGCGGCCTGCACGCCTGATGATCGAACCTCCGCAGCCCGGGTTCACCGGTGTGGTGTGGGAGGCGCGCGAGCCGCAACGGCTGGCCACCGAACTCACCACCGGTCCCGGACCGATGCCGATGGCCGACGCGGCCGCCGCCTGGACGCGGCTCGCCGCGGCCTTCGGCGCGGCCGTGCTCGACTACGAGCAGGTGCTGCGGACACTGCGCGGGTCCTGGCAGTCCGGGCGCAGCGACGAAGTGTGGGAACGGATCTCGACGCTGCGCGAATGGCTGCTCGAGACCGCGGCCGCCGCGACGGCCAACGCGGCCAGGATGCAGGCCCAGGTGCTGGCCTACGAGGTGGCCGCGCTGGCGATGCCCGACTCCGGTGACATCGCCGCGATCACCGCCGCGCAACGCGCGCTCGAACAGGTCGGCACCATGCTCGGCGCGCCGATCAAGGCGATCGCCGCCGAGACCGACACCCAGGCCGACGCCGCCAAGGCCGTGGCCTCCCGGGTGATGCGCAGCTACGAGGCCGCCACCGAGCCGCTGGCCGAGCCGTGGCTGCACGTCCCGCCGCCGCCGATCGTGCCGGAGGCGGCGCTGATCGCCGAGCAGGCCGGGACGTCCTCGGCCGCACCGGGCGCGGCCACCTCCGCCGTTCCCGGCATGGGCATGGTCGGGGGGATGGGCGCACTGCCCGTCCTGCCCGCGCCGGTGCAGACCGCTTATCGCGCTCCGGTGTTCGCGCAGGCGGGCACGACCGTCGCGCCGACCCCGCAGCCGACGCCGGTCGCCGCGACCCCGGCCGCGCACGCGCCGGTCGTCCCCGGTGCGCCCGTCGCGGCCACGGCGGCGCAGGACGCGGCGCGGTTCCCGCGTGCCGGAATCGCCTACGAGGAATCCGACCGGTTGGTGCCCGAAGGCGAGATCCAGGCCGCTCCGGCGGTTCTCGGCGTCGCCGAACGGGCCGCGCCGCCGCCGACCACGACTCAGCAGGGCGGTGCCGCGTGACCACCCTGACCAACGACTCGCTGCTCGCGGTCGCCGAACGGCTCGGCGTGCAGACCCTGCCGCTGGTACTCGGCGTCGGTCCGCGCCAGGACACCGTCGAGGCGTGGCGGGCCGCGCGGGACGCGGCGGTCGCCGAACTCACCGCGCGCGGCGTGCTCGACGGATACGGCGATGTCGAACCGGGCCTGGCCGAGGCGCTGTTCACCCTCACCATGCCCGACGCCGAACTGGCCGTCCGTGGCTACGGCGCGGGCGAACCGCGTCGGATCTGCCTGGCGCGCAGGGGCTCCCGCCACGCCGTCGCCGCCGGACGCGGCGCGACCTTCGAGCTGTCCACCCCCGGCATCGACGGTTCCGAGCGGGAACTCGCCCGGCTGCTGCTCACCGCGCTCGACCCCTGTCCGGCGGCCGAGATCGGCACGGTCAGTGTCGCGGCCGACGACCTGGCCCGACGCCTCGACGACGCCACCACCACCTCCGATCACGTGGACGCGATGTATGCGCTCGGTATCGACGCGCACGAAGCGACGGTGCTCGGTGCGGCCTTCGGCTCCTGCCACGGCTACACCGAGATCACCGCCTCCGTCCACCACGACGGGCTGACCACCCGGGCCCCCGGCGCGGTCGCGGTGTACGACACCGCGCGCGGCCGGATCGTCGTCGCGCCGATGACGGCGCCCGACGGGCAGGTGTGGTCCACCATCACGCCGGGCACCGACCACCGCCTCACCCAGGCGATCGGTGCGCTCCTCGAGGGGCTTCCCGGTGGGAGGTGGCAGTCCTGACAGCCATCTTCCGTGTCACCCATCAAGAAGGAAAGGTTCGACAATGCCCCCTCAGGGATCAGTTGGTGTAGAAGCCGGTGGCGTAGACAATGTCGTCTCCGCGCTCGAGGAGTCGATCAGCAACCTGCGCCGGTCGATCAACGAGATCGACGGTGCGGCCCAGGCCGTGGTTCGTGGCTGGAAGGGCGACGCGCACGACGAGTTCGTGACCATCGCCAACGCGTGGCACGAGGAGTCCGTCGCGCTGAACCAGAAGTTCGACCGGTTCAACGAGGCCATCAACTCCGGCAAGTCCACCATCGTCAACATGGACCAGGGCGGCCTGTCCGGTGGCGGCGCGAGCAGCGCGCCGAGCGGCCCGGCCACCACCCTCGGCGTCTGATCGGTTCGCCCGATCGCCCTCGGCACAGACACGACAAAGGAATCAGCGCATGACCATTCTCTATGACCCCGCGGCGATGAACGAGCTGTTCAGCGACCTGCAGACCTACGGCGGCAAGATGCAGGGCGAGATCTCCGAGCTGGAGACCGCGGCCACCAACTTCCGCGCCAACCTGCAGGGTGACAACGCGCACCAGAGCTTCGACGCCGCGCACAAGAGCGTGACCGAGGAGCTCAAGGACACCCTCACCCGTCTCGACAGGCTGGCCGGACAGGTCGAGTCGGCGCTCAACCGCGCCCTCGAGGCCGACGGCAAGGTCGGCGACGGTTTCGCCGACTTCTGAGCACGCCGGAATCGAGGAAGGCCGACCGGGATTCGTCCCCGGTCGGCCTTCCTCGTCAGCGGGCCGCGAGTGACTCGCCGATGTAGTGCATCTCGTCGGGGGTGGTCACCATGGTCACCGTCGCGCTGCCGGTGCTGGTCCGCACGGTGATCCGGTTGGGCGCGTACGGGTCCTGCACCAGCGTGACGTCCGGTTCGACGGCGTCGGCCTCGCGTTCGGTGGCGCGCACCTCCACGATCGTCGCGCCGCCGAGATGGGTCGTCGGGGCGATGCCGTCGTAGACGAGCACGGTCGTGGTCGGAAACGGCGCCGCAGGCACCGGCGGGGGCCCCGGTTGTGGTTGCGGGGTCGCCCCGGCGGCGCGCGGCGCGATCGAGAGCAGCTGCGGCGTGGCCAGATTCGCGACCATCGACTGCCAGGCCTGCGGCCTGCGGGTGTGCACCACCGCGTGCGCGCCGAGCGCGGTGGCCCGCAGCACCACCTGCTGGGCGAGGTCGAGGTTGCCGATCACGTCGACGTGGCGGGTGCCCGCCCCGATCAGCGGGACCGCGATGCCCTGGCCCCGCTCGTCGGCCCCGATCAGCTGACCGCACCCGGTGGTCGGCACGGCGATGTCGGCCAGCGCGGTGAGGGTGCCCCGGTACCCGTCACGACCGCCCAGATCGTCGGCGGCGCAGATCGGCAGGGTGTCGAACAGGATGCGGCGCTGACTGCCGGGCAGTTCGCGCAGGCCGGGCAGCGGTGCCGCGTCGAGCGGGGCGGCGGTGTCGAACCGGACGACGGCGTTGAGCACGACCGTGTCCGTGCGGTCGTCGCGACGGCCCGCGCCCCGCGCGCCGGGATGCAGCCGCATCGTCACCGTGGTGGACAGGCTCGGCGTCGCCCAGATCTCGCCCAGCCCGTCGGCGCCGATCATCGGCGCGGTCAGCTGGTAGTGGGTCAGGTGCCGGTGCTCGGTGGACAGGCCGTAGGCCGACTCGGTGAGACGCAGCGGATCGAAGCCGTGGGTGAGCTCGCGCACCGCGCTGTTCATCTCGGTCGCGGTGAGCACGGCCGCGTCGATGTCGCGGGCGGCCAGCCGGTTGGCGACGCGGCGGGTCGCGATGATCACCGTGCGCAGCGCGCCCTCGGCCCCGCCGCCGCGCTTGTCCACGGCCGCGGCGTTGGCGACCGGGTCCAGCCGCAGCACCAGCCAGCAGGTGCGGTGCGCGATGGCGGGCAGCGGGCCCAGGATGCGGTCGTAGAGGTGCGCGGCGGCGCCGGTGCCCGCGGTGCGCGCGCCGGTCGCGATCACGTCGATGCTCACCAGGTGGACATCGAATTGATCCAGGCAGCGGGCGATCTCGGTGAGCGGCAGCAGCTGATCGGCGCTGAGCGTGCCGCGCCGCAGCAGGGTGAGGGTGTCCGGCGGCGGGTCGATGCGCAACATGGTCAGCAGCAGGTCGCCGTCCCAGCGCACACCGCAGCCGCCACCTTCGGGCAGTGGCACGTCGAAGGCGGGTGCCCGGTCGAACGGGTCGGTGCGGCCGCGCACTCTGCGCGCGAGCCAGCCACCCAGGCGCACGGCCGCGTTGCGGCGCCGGATGGGCACCAGACCGATCAGCAGTACCGCCACCGCGGCGCCGATCGCGCCGGGGATCGAGTCGGAGCTCGCCAGCACCACCCAGGCGGTGACGGCGGCCAGTACCGCGACGGGCACGCACGCCCACAGCGGAAAGACGCGGAACAGCCAGAATTCCGGATCACGTAAGGTGTCGTAAACGTTGTCGCCGCCGGTTCGCCCGGCGTTCATCCCATTGTTCAAAATCGTTGTCCCCGGCTGGCATACGTCGAATCATGGTGAAAGGCAATTCCGGAATTACGGTACCGTGTCGAACGAGAACGTGATCACCGCAGCAATGGAGACCGTGTGCCCGCACAGCTGACAACCAAGGCCCAGGTCAACGGTTATCGGTTCCTGCTCCGCAGACTCGACCACGCGCTGATCCGCAGGGATGTGCGCATGCTGCACGATCCGATGCGTTCGCAGAGCCGTTCGCTGATGGTCGGCGCCGTTCTCGGTCTGATCGTCGTCGCGGGCGCGGCCATCCTGGGATTCCTGAAACCACAGGGCGCGATCGGTGATTCGCTGATCGTCACCGGTAAACAGAGCGGCGCGATGTATGTCGTGGTCGCGGCCAAGGACGGCTCGAAAACCCTGCACCCGGTATTGAATCTGGCCTCGGCTCGATTGATCGCGGGCACCGCCGAATCGCCGAACGCGGTCAAGGACGACAAGTTGAGTTCGCTGCCGCGCGGCCCGCTGCTCGGCATTCCCGGCGCCCCGGTGGCGCTGCCCGGATCGAAGCAGGGCGCGAGTTCGGACTGGACGCTGTGCGAGACCATCCAGCTCTCGGCCACCGGCAGCGCGTCCGGCGCCACCGGCGGTCTCACCACCGCCCTCGTGGGAAAGCCCGCGCTCGGTGACCGGATCGCGGCGGCGGGCCCCGACGACGCGCTGCTGGTGCGCCACGACGACAAGACCTACCTCGTGTACCAGGGTCATCGCGCCCAGCTCGACCCCGCCGACTCGGTCGTCACCCGCACCCTCGGCCTCGACACCGCCCAGAAGCCGCGCCCGATGGGGTCGGGTTTCCTCGGCGCCACCACCGAGGGCAGGCCGCTGGCGGTGCCGGTGATCCCGGAGGCCGGTAAGCCCGGCCCGGGCAAGCTGGCGAATGTGCCGGTGGGCGGGATCATCTCGGTGTCCGGCCCGCAACGCGACGGCGAGGAGACGCTGTACGTGGTCCTGGCCGACGGCGTGCAGGCGGTCTCGGAATTCACCGCCACCCTGCTGCGCAACGCCGACTCGCACGACATGCGTGACATCGCGGTCGTCGCCCCCGACGCGCTGGACCGCGTTCCGGTGCTGCACAGCCTGCCGATCGACGACTTCCCCGAGCGCGCCCCGCGCGTGCTCGCCGCCGAGGACTCGCCGGTGGCCTGCCTGAGCTGGTCGAAGAACCCGGGCGCGGCCTCGACGCCGGGTACCTCCGTCGACGGTCCGGGGGAGCGGGCCGCGCTGACCCTGCTCACCGGAACCGCGCTGCCGCTGGCGGATTCGGCCGCGCCGGTGGCGCTCTCGACCGCCGACGGCACCGGCGACCGGGTCGACGCGGTGTACCTGCCGCCGACCTCGGGCGAGTACGTGCAGGTCACCGGGACCGAGCCGGGCAGCCCGCGCCGCGAATCCCTGTTCTATGTGGCCGACAATGGGGTGCGCTACGGCATCCCGGACACCAAGACCGCCGCCGTCCTCGGGCTGGGGGACACCCCGCGGCTGGCCCCCTGGTCGATCGTCGGCCAGCTGGTGCCCGGCCCGACCCTGTCCGCCAAGGACGCGCTCACCAGCTTCGATTCGCTGCCCGCCGCCAAGTGATCAGGGCTGACGCCCGACATTGAGTGTGGCGATGATGCTGGTCAGCGCGGTGCGCATGTCCGACTCCTCGATCCGCATGAGCACGTCGTCGTCCACGGCGGACAGGTCGACCTCGGCGTCGTTGGCCAGCCGGAACTCGCGCTCCTCCTCGGCCGCCTCGATCACATTGCGGATGAAGCGACCGTTGCCCGCCAGGTCGACCCCGCGGCGCGGCTGCCCGCTCTGATCGGTGCTCTCCAGGTCGTAGAGGAACGTGCAGGATTCGACCAGGGCGGCCAGCGCGGCCTCGGAGAGCTGCGAATCGCGGCTGCCCGCGATGATCTCGCCGATCCGGCCGAGTTCCTCCGGGGTGTAGGAGGGGAACTGCAAGCGCTTGGAGAAGCGCGAGGCCAGGCCGTCGTTGGCGGTCAGCAGCCGGTCGATCTCGCCGTCGTAGCCCGCGATGATCACCACCAGCCGGTCGCGATCGTTCTCCATCCGGGCCAGCAGGGTGTCGACGGCCTCGCGGCCGAACGCGTCACCGCCGGACAGGCCGGTCTGGATCAGGGTGTAGGCCTCGTCGATGAACAGCACCCCGTCCATCGCGCTGTCGATGAGCTTCTCGGTCTTGATCGCGGTGCCACCGAGATTCTGGCTCACGAAGTCGACGCGCTTGGCCTCGACGACCTTGTCGGTCTTCAACAGCCCGACCCCGCAGTAGATCTTGGCGACCACGCGCGCGATCGTGGTCTTGCCGGTGCCGGGCGGACCGGTGAACGCCAGGTGCTGGCCGCGCGACTGGCTCGACAAGCCCTTCTCCGCCCTGATCTTGGCCAGCTGCGCGGAGGACTGGAGCTTGGCGACCTGGGTCTTCACCGAGGCCAGGCCGACCTGCTTGTCGAGTTCGGCCCTGGCCTGGGCCAGGACGTTCTTCGCGCGGTCCTCGGCGTCGGCCTGGTTGAGCTGGGCCAGGGTGGGTGCCGAGGCCGGGTCCCACTTGTTCGTTCTGGCGTCGATGGATTCGCGGCTGGTGACCACGATGCGGAAGGTGCGGTCGCGCATGGCCGTCGTGTTGGCGGCGAAGTCGGGCAGCTGCGAGTACACCTGCTCGAACAGCGCTTGGGCCTCGGCCTCGTTGCCCGCCTCACGCAGGCACAGGCCGCGGTTGTACATGGCGGTGAACCGGGCGGCCGGGATCGGGCCCGCCTCGGCCGCTTCCATCCGCCGGACCGCCTCGCCGAACAGACCGAGCTGGGCGCAGGCGGTGCCGACCATCACGTGCGCGCCGGTGGCCAGGTAGGGGTCCTGCCAGTCGGCCGACCCGGCCAGCACGGTCATCACATCCGGCCAGCGCTGGGTGTTGTAGTGCAGGATGCCGCGCACGTAGGTGCAGATGCGGTCGTCGATCTGCTTGTCCGGGTCGTCGGGGCGGGCCCGGCGCAACGCCGCCAGCTCGTCGAGGACCTTCTCCGCCTGGTCGTAGTCCTGGTCGGCGATCAGCTGGGCGACCCAGGCCAGCCAGATCTCGGTGAGACCGGCCAGCGGGTAGTCGATGTAGAGGCCGGGCAGGAAGCGACCGGCCATCGCGCGCGGTGCCAGCCCGAGCCTGCGCTGTTCGCGGCCCAGCGAATCCAGGCTGGTGCGGTGCAGATTGAACAGCACCTCCTTGGTCACCTCGCCCGCCGCGGCGCGGCCGAGCCACGCGTCGCACATGCCCGGGTCCCACTCGGTGGCGCGCTGGAAGGCCAGTTTGGCGTACTCGCCGTCGGGGGCGGACTCCTGGCCGTCGATGGGCAGGCCGAGCGACAGGACACCCGCGTCGAAGGCTCGCTGGGCTTGGCGAATGTCTGGCATGTGGTGTCGAACCCCGAAATCTTCGTCTGGTGTATGCATTACGTTCAACCCGGCGACCCACGCTGCGATCGCGCCGACTTGCCCTGTCCGTTAGATTAGGTAACGCTGCCGGGTGGTCGCAACGGAAGTAGTCAGCTACGACTGAGAGTTCATCACTGGTGTCAACGTTGTTAGGCAATGAGCCCGAACTGTGCCGGGTCTCGGTGATCGGGGGTGACACCCAACTCGACATCGGTCTGCCCGCCACGGTACCGATCGCGGGATTCATCGGAGACCTGGTTTCCCTCATCCGCTCACGCGATCCGCGCCTGCCCGACGGCGACGAGGACACCGCCCCCGTCCGCGCCCAGCACTGGACCCTGGCCCGGCTCGGCCAGGACCCGTTGGCGCCCAGCCGAACCCTCACCGAGGCCGAGGTCTACGACGGTGAACTGCTGGTGCTCAGCCCGGTGACCCGCAAGGAGGCACCGGCCCTCTTCGACGATGTCATCGATGCCGTATCCCGGCTCACCGCAGGCGAATTCCGGGGCTGGTCCGGCTCGGCCGCGCGCTGGACCGGTCTGGTCCTGGCGACCGTCGCCATACTCGCCGCGCTCGTGCTGCTGATCGACTCCCGCGCCGACGGCGATCCGCTCGCCCCGGCCTTCGCGCTGCTCGGCACCGGCATCGTGGCCTCGGCCGCCGCGGGCATCGCGGCCCGCAAATACCTCGACACCATCACCGGCAACTGGTTGTCGCTGCACGCGTTGCTGTTGCTGCTCGGCGGTGGCGCGCTGCTGGTACCCGGCCCGCTGGGTGCCGCGCACATCCTGCTCGGCGGCGTCGTCGTGCTCGTCGCCGCCATCGCCGGATACCGGATCACCGGTTCCGGGGCCGGGCTGTTCGCCGCCGCCATCGCGATGAGCGTGATCGCCGCCGGGTCGGCCACCGTGTCGCTGATCTGGCACCCGGCGACGCCGAAACTGTTCTCCGGCATCCTCATCGCCGGAATCGTCCTGCTGTCCTCGGTCCCGCGACTGGCCGCGGTCGCCGCCCGGCTGCCCATTCCGCCGGTGCCCACCGCCGGTGGCGCCATCGACCCGGCCGACCACGAGCAGCGCCCGACCATCGAGGGCATCGGCGCGATCGGGGCGATCGCGCTGCCCTCGGCCGCCGGACTCGGCGAACGCGCCCGGGTGGCCAACCAGATCCAGACCGGACTGGTCGTCGCCTGCGCGGTGAGCGCGGGCCTGGGGGCCATCGGCGCGGCCGATCCGTTCGGCGCGTACCACTCCGGCGGGGTGGCGCTGGCCGTGATCACCGCCGTCATCCTGTGCCTGCGCGGTCGCTCCTACGCCGACCTCGCCCAGGCCGCGATCCTGATCAGCGGCGGCGCGCTCACCCTGCTGGCGGTGCTGACCGGGCTCGGACTCGGCCACGGCGGACTGGAATACGGCGCGGTCGCCCTGCTGCTGCTCACCGCCCTCGGGGTGGTCGCCTTCGGGGTGATCGGGCCGCACATCGAGGTGACGCCGGTGACCCGGCGCATGATCGAGATCTTCGAATACCTGCTCATCATCGCGCTGATCCCGTTGGCGCTGTGGGTGATGGACGTGTACTCGACCGCTCGCAACATATGACCCGGCTACCCCGACGGCGGACCACCGCGCGACTGACCACCGTCGCCGCGATCCTGTCCGCGGTGGCCGGAATCCCCTCACCCGCCCTCGCGCTCGGCCCGCCCACCATCGATCCCGGCGCGCTCGTGGCGGCCCAGGTGCTCAGTACGCGGCCAGCGCCGCTGGAACCCACCGAGCAGCGTGAGCTGTGCGCCGAACCCCTGCTGCGCGGCGGGCCGCCCAGCGAGGCGCCGATCGCCCAGCAGGTGCTCGATCTGCCCTCGGCCTGGCAGTTCAGTCGCGGTGCCGGTCAGAAGGTGGCCGTCATCGACACCGGGGTGAACCGGCATCCCCGGCTGCCCGCGCTGCAACCCGGCGGCGACTACGTCAGCGACAGCGACGGCACCGTCGACTGCGACGGCCACGGCACCCTGGTCGCGGGCATCATCGCCGCCCAGCCCTCGCCCGACGACGCCTTCGCCGGTGTCGCGCCCGACGCGGAGATCCTGAGCATCCGGCAGTTGAGCCTGGCCTACGAGGCCAAGGACCGCCGGGGCGCGCAGCGTCCGCCCGGCGAACTGCGCAGCGACGGGTACGGCAGCGTCCTCACCCTGGCCGCCGCGGTCGTGCGCGCGGTCGACCTGGGCGCGACCGTCGTCAACATCTCCGAGGTCGCCTGCACGGCGGCCGGGGGCGACACCGCCGACAGCTCGCTCGGCGCCGCCGTGAAATACGCCTACGAACGCAATGTGGTCGTGGTCGCCGCGGCGGGCAATGTGGAGTCCGGCGGCGCCTGCCAGACCCAGAACGAGGGCTCCGGCTGGAGTTCGGTGGCGACCGTTCCCACCCCGGCCTGGTTCGCCCCGTACGTCCTCGCGGTCGCCTCGATCGACGCCGACGGCAAGCCCTCGGCGCTGTCGCTGCGCGGGCCGTGGGTCGGTGTCGCCGCGATCGGCCGGAATATCGTCTCGCTCGACAGCAAGCCGGGCGGCACCGGCCTGGTCGACGGCGTGCAGACCACCCAGGGTGTGCAACCGGTCGACGGAACCAGTTTCGCCGCACCCTATGTGGCCGGACTGGCCGCCCTGGTCCGGGCGAAGTTCCCCGAACTGAGCGCCCAGCAGGTGATGGACCGCATCACCCGCACCGCGCACGCGCCCGGCCGTGGCCGCGATGACGCCATCGGCGCCGGGCTGATCGACCCGCTGGCCGCGCTCACCGCCCCGCTGCCCGCCGAACCGGTGAGCGCGGGCGCCGACGAGGGCCACGTCATCGCGGCGCCGGTCGCGCCCCCGGCACCGGACCCACGGCCACGGCAGGTCGCGATCATCGGCTCGCTGGCCCTGCTCACGATGCTCGGAGTCGGTGCCGCGCTGAGCTTTCCGTTCCGCACGCGGCGCGCCGACCTGAATTCGGAATTCGAGTAGTAGAGGCAACGATGGCTACCGAAGGTTTCGTCCGACGTCCCCGTATCGCGCCGCCGCGCGCGCCGGGTGGTGAAGTCGCGCTCACCCCGCCGCCGGAGATCCAGCGCGCGCTCCCGGCACCGCTGATGATGAAGCTGATGCCCGTCATCATGGTCGTCGCGGTGGTCGGCATGATCGCCATGATGGCGTCGATGGGTCGCAGCCTGCTGTCGAACCCGATGTCGATGATGTTCCCGATGATGATGCTCATGTCGATGGTCGGCATGATGGCGGGCATGCGCGGCGGCGGCCCCAAGCGCGCGGTCGAGCTCAACGAGGAACGCAAGGACTACTTCCGCTACCTGGACCAGGTGCGCAAGGACGTGCGCACCACCGGTTCCAAGCAGCTCGAGACGCTGGGCTGGAGTCATCCCGAGCCCGCCGACCTCGCCTCGCTCGTCGGCAGCAGGCGGATGTGGGAGCGCAGGCCCAACGATCCCGACTTCGGACACGTGCGCGTCGGCGTCGGCAGCCACCGCCTGGCCACCAAGCTGGCCCGCCCGGAGACCGGCCCGCTCGAGGACCTGGAACCGGTGTCCACCGTGGCGCTGCGCCGATTCGTGCGCACCCACTCCGTCGTGCACGGCCTGCCGACCGCGGTGTCGCTGCGCGCGTTCCCCGCCATCAACATCGGCGGCCCCGACGCCGACGCCAGGGAACTGGTGCGCGCGATGCTGATGGAACTGACCACCTTCCACGGCCCCGACCATCTCGCCGTCGCGATCGTGTGCGCCGATCCCGACACCCACTGGGCGTGGGCGAAATGGCTACCGCACCTGCAACATCCGACTCAGCGTGACGGGCTCGGCTCGGCGCGGATGATGTACACCTCCCTCGGCGAACTCGAGTCGGCCCTACAGACCGAACTGCTCGAACGCGGCCGGTTCATGCGCAATCCGCAGCCGACCCAGGGCCGCCTGCACCTGGTGATCGTCATCGACGACGGCTACATCAGCGGCAACGAACGCGTCATCAACGAGTCCGGCCTGGACTCGGTGACCGTGCTCGACCTCACCGCGCCCGAGCACGGCCTGGCCGCCCGGCGCGGTCTGCAACTGGTCGTCGGCGAGGGCGAGGTCTCGGCGCGCAGCGCGGCCGGGGTCGAGCGCTTCGCCTCGGCCGACCGGGTGAGCGTGGCCGAGGCGGAATCCTTCGCCCGCGACCTGGCCCGCTACCGGCTCGCGACGGCGGCGCAGATCGTCAACCTGGGGGAGGGCACCACCGCCGATCCCGGCCTCATGGCCCTGCTGCGCATCCCCGACGCCGCCCAGATCGATCCGGCCCGGGTGTGGCGGCCGCGGACCGCGCGCGAACGGCTGCGGGTCCCGATCGGCATCACCCCCGACGGCACCCCGGTCGAGATCGACATCAAGGAATCGGCCGAGAACGGCATGGGCCCGCACGGGCTGTGCATCGGCGCCACCGGCTCGGGCAAGTCGGAATTCCTGCGCACGCTGGTGTTGTCGATGGTCACCACGCACTCCCCGGACGCGCTGAACCTGGTCCTGGTCGACTTCAAGGGCGGCGCGACCTTCCTCGGACTGGACTCGCTGCCGCACGTCGCGGCGGTGATCACCAACCTGGAAGAGGAACTGTCGCTGGTCGACCGCATGAAGGACGCGCTCGCCGGTGAGATGAACCGCCGCCAGGAACTGCTGCGCTCGGCGGGCAACTACGCCAATGTCACCGACTACGAGAAGGCCAGGGCCGCGGGCGTTCCGCTCGACCCGCTACCCGCGCTGTTCGTCGTCGTCGACGAGTTCTCCGAACTGCTCTCGCAGAAGCCCGATTTCGCCGAACTGTTCGTGATGATCGGCCGACTCGGCCGCTCGCTGCACGTGCATCTGCTGCTGGCCTCACAGCGGCTCGAGGAGAACAAGCTGCGCGGGCTGGAATCACACCTGTCCTACCGCATCGGCCTACGCACCTTCTCCGCCAACGAATCCCGCGCGGTCCTGGGCATCACCGACGCCTACCACCTGCCCAGCGTGCCCGGCGCGGGCTACCTCAAGAGCGACGCCTCCGAACCGTTGCGCTTCAACGCCAGCTACGTCTCCGGGCCCTACGTGGCGCCCGCGGGGACCGTCACCGGTGACGACGGCGCGCCCGTCGCAGGTCAGCGCCCCGTGGTGTTCACCGCGGCCCCGGTCGAGGTGACCGAGGTCGACGAGCCCGAGGACGCCCCGCTGCGTGGCCTGCCCGAACTCCCGCCGCCCCCGCCGTCGGGTCCCGCCGCCGAGGAAGGCATTCCGGACTCGCTGCTGGACGTGGTGGTCAAGCGCCTCACCGGTCATGGCCGCCCGGCGCACGAGGTCTGGCTGCCGCCGCTGGAGGAATCCCCGACCGCCGACATGCTGCTGCCCGATCCGGACTGGCGCTCGCCGGTCAACCGGCACGGCCAGCTGTGGATGCCGATCGGTGTCATCGACAAGCCCTACGAGCAGCGGCGCGACGTGCTCACCATCAATCTGGCTGGCGCGCTGGGCAATGTGGCCGTCGTCGGTGGTCCGCAGTCGGGCAAGTCGACCACGCTGCGCACCATCATCATGGCCGCCGCGGCCACCCACACCCCCGAACAGGTGCAGTTCTACTGCCTCGACTTCGGTGGCGGCAGCATGGCGGGCCTGGTCGGTGTGCCGCACGTGGGTTCGGTCGCGGGCCGACTCGACGGTGACCGGGTGCGCCGCACCATCGCCGAGCTGACCACCCTGCTGCGCCAGCGCGAGGAACGCTTCGCCGAACTCGGCATCGAATCCATGGCCGAGTTCCGCCGCCGCAAGTTCTCCGCGCTGGAGGCCCGCCAGATCAACGGCACCACTGCGGCTCCCGGCGATCCGCTCGCGGCGGACCTGTTCGGTGACGTCTTCCTGGTCATCGACGGCTGGTCGGCCATCCGCGAGGAATTCGACCTGCTCGAGGGCCAGATCAACGCCATCGCGGCGCAGGGTCTGTCCTTCGGCATCCACCTGATGATCGGCGCCTCCCGCTGGGCCGAGATCCGCCCGGTGGTCAAGGACCAGATCGGCACCAGGATCGAACTGCGCCTCGGTGACCCCAGCGATTCGGAGATGGGCCGCCGCGTGGCCCATCAGGTGCCGGTCGGCAAGCCGGGACGTGGCCTCACCGCCGAACACCTGCACATGCTGATCGCGCTGCCGCGCCTGGACTCCGACTCCGACCCGAGCACCGTCGCCGACGGCGTGACCAGGGCGCGCGAAGGGCTCACCGCGCTCTACCCGGGCCGCCGCGCGCCCGAGGTCAGGATGCTGCCGCTGAGCTTCCCGCGCGAACAACTGCTGGCCACCGCGCGCGAACAGGGCATCGAACTCGACAACACCCGCGTCGTCGTGGGACTCGGCGAATCCGAATTGCAGCCGCTGGTCCTGGATTTCGGGATCGAGCCGCACTTCATGGCCTTCGCCGACGTGGAATGCGGCAAGACCACGCTGCTGCGCAATATCGCGATGAGCATCGCCGAACAGTCCGGGTCCGACGGCGCCAGGGTGATCCTCATCGACTACCGCCGCACCATGCTCGGCGTGCTCGAGGGCGACGTGCTGGCCGGGTACTCCACCTCCTCGCAGACCTGCGGCCAGATGATCTCCGAGGTCGCCACCTACCTGTCCAAGCGGATTCCCGGCGCCGACATCACCCAGCAGCAGTTGCGCGACCGCAGCTGGTGGAGCGGGCCGGAACTCTATGTCCTCGTCGACGACTACGACATGGTCGCCACCGGCTCGATCAACCCGTTCGCACCGCTGCTCGAATACCTGCCCCAGGCTCGCGATGTGGGCCTGCACCTGGTCGTCACCCGGCGGATGGGCGGGGTCTCGCGCGCCCTCTACGACCCGATCCTCGGCGCCATGAAGAACCTGTCCGTGCAGACGCTGATCATGAGCGGCTCCCGGGAAGAGGGCAAACTCGTCGGCGAGATCCGCCCGAGCAAGATGCCGCCCGGGCGCGGCACGCTGGTCTCGCGCAGCCAGGGTATCGAGATGGTCCAGGTCGCCGACCTACCGCAGCTGTGAACTCAGTCCAGCACGGTGGCCGCCGAGAACGGTAGCCGCGTGCTGGGGGCGCGCCCCCGACGCGGCGGACACGGCTCGACGCGGCGCTCGAACAGCGCCCGCGACGGGCCGGTGGTCGCCGGTCCCGCGATGCGCGCCAGCACGAAACCGGCGCGGCGGTAGTAGTCGTGCAATTCGGTATTGGTGGTCCAGGCGTCGAGGCGCACCCACGGGCGGCGCTCGTGCTGGGCGAGATGGGCGGCGTGGGTGAGCATGTGGTGGCCCACCCGGCGGCCCGCGAAACGCAGGTCGACGATCATGAAGTGCACGATCACCGACTCGGCCAGCTCCCACGGCGACCACAGTCCCGGGTCGGCCCGGTGGTTGACGGTGATCGTGCCCGCCGCCTCCCCGTCGACCTCGGCGATCCACGTCTCACCCGCGTCCAGGGAGCGCCCCACCGCACCGGCGAAGATCTCGATCGGGCGCCCGCGCCCGGCGACCGTCCACTGGTCGGAGCCACGGGCGGTGAGCCAGGCGGTGCGTTGCACGCGCAGGCGGCAGATCAGCGGCAGGTCGCCCAGGATGGCCGGGCGCATGCCCACGGTCATGGCAGGGCGACGGCAGGCCCGGGTGCGATGCCGAGGGTCCGGGCGATGACGTCGGTGCCCGCCGCGTCGCCGAGTTGGTAGGCCAGCCGGTTGCGGCCCGCCTGGGAACGATGCCGGGTCGCCCGGGTGACCCGCTCGTGGTTGGCGCCGATGCGCAGGTGATCGAGCAGGACGGTGCCGGTGGCGACACCGAGGACCGCGGCCTCCTCGGCGGTCGCCGGACGGGCCAGCACGGTGTCGCGATGGGCGGTCTCGCCGTAGCCGCGGTCGGCCAGGCGGCGGGTGGTGCCCTCGGGGATGTCGCGCGGGGAGTCGAGACCGGCCGCCTCGGCCAGATCGCGTGGGTAGAAACTCACCTCCCACGACCACGGTTCGTTATCGAGGTGTTGTACGACGGTGCGGGCGAGTACCCAGGAGTCCACGGGCACGCCGAGCCACTGGGCCACCTGCGCGTCGGCCGGTTCCATCCTGGTACTGAATTCCTTGGACGGTTCCCGATTGGCCGCGCGCGCGATCTCGGAGAAGATGTCGTGCGAGGACTTGGGTCGATCGCGCCGGATGTGGTCGGTGACCACGGATTCGAGCACCTGCTGGTTGCGCACGATGGTGCCACGGGAAGTCGCTGTGTAGACCAGGTTTTCGGCGACCAGCACCTGAATCGCGTTGCGCGCGGTGGTGATCGAGACCTGCATCTGCTCGGCGAGTTCGGAATGGCTGGGCAGCCGGTCGCCCGGTTTCCACGTGCCCGCGCGGATCTCCTCACGGAGGAGGTTCGCGATCCGGAGGTAGGTAGGACCGTCCGCCATCGTGCTCCTCGGTAGGTCGTGCAGGTAACGAAGTGTACTCGTCTGGGTTACCTACGGCCGAGTAATGCTTGACAGGAAGCTTGCGAGGTTTATTGTAATGAACGTCCTGATCCGGTGCTGTGCGGCGATGACGGCGAGGCAACGTGGCTGGTTCGGAGAGTTCTACGGTCGTAATGGCTTTCCCCGACACACTCCGGTGTGTCGATACCGCCGGGCCGCCCGCGAGTACCGGTCTGCTCCCGCTCTCCGATCTTCTCGTCCGGGCGTGTCGCGGACATCGGGTCGTCGGGGGTCCGCTGCTGTGGTTCGCGCGCGATCTCGCTGTGCTGCACGAGAAACGGGTCGTCGGCCGGGGTGGCTTCGTCGACACCGATCCGCAGGTCATGCGTGAGATCGACTGCCGCCGAAGCGAACTGGTCCTGGCGATCGACGACTGGGTGCTGCGCGGAGTTCCGCAGCACCGGCTCGGCGCGACACTGCACACCGAGACGATCGGCGCGGTGATCGACCGGCTGGCCGAGTCGTCGGTGCGCGCGCACCACGCGCTGATGACCCTGGCCGCCCACGACGAGATGCTGCACTCCGCCTGGCACCACCTGGCCGAACTGGCCGACGCCTACGACGACCTGGTCCGCGATGTGCTGGCAGGACGGCGCAGGCTGCCGGAGTGGTGATCCGGCAGCCGCGCCTCAGCCGAAGCGGTGGTGGCTGACGCCGAACTCGTCGGCGACGGTCGCCGCCAGTTCCACGTAGGCGCGCTTGGTCGTCTTGTGCAGGCGGTGCAGATCGATCTCGGCGCCCTCGGACAGATGCTCGTCGAACGGGATGATGTGCACGGCACGGCACCGCGACAGGAAGTACTCCCGCAGCTGCTGGACACCGACGTTCGGCGAACCCTCACGCGGCAGGTTGATCACCACCACCGCGTTGCGGACCAGGTGATCGTGCCCGTGCAGCGACAGCCAGTCCAGGGTCGCCGCGGCGCTGCGGGCACCGTCGATGGCGGCCGAGGAGATCAGCACCAGGGAGTGCGCCAGATCCAGCACACCGGTCATCGCCGAGTGCATCAGGCCGGTGCCGCAGTCGGTGAGGATGATGTTGTAGAAGCGCTGCAGGATGCGCGCCACCGCCCGGTACTCCTCGTCGTTGAACGACTCCGACGCGGCCGGATCCCGTTCGCTGGCAAGCACTTCCAGGCGACTCGAACTCTGCGAGGTGTGCCTGCGGACATCGGAGTAGCGCTCGATCGAGGGATCGAGCAGCAGGTCGCGCACGGTCGAGCGGGTCTGCAGGGCCACGCGCTGCGACAGGGTGCCGAAGTCCGGGTTGGCGTCGACGGCGATCACGCGGTCACCACGGATCGAGGCGAAGATCGAACCCAGCCCGGTGGTGGTCGTCGTCTTGCCGACACCGCCCTTGAGTGAGAGCACCGCGATCCGGTAGTCACCGCGCACGGGCTGGCGGATACGCGCCACCAGTTCCTGGAGCCGCATCTCCTCGGCGGACATGCCCGGGTTGATCGCACCCCCCGAAACATGGTGCACCGCTTTACGCCAACCGCTACCCGGGGCCTTCTTCGCCCGTTTGACCGGGACATTGTCCAGGGACGGGGCCTGGAAATTCGGCTGCTGCTGGTTGCCACCCCAGCCCTGCTGCGGCTGCTGGTACTGACCCGGCTGCTGGTACTGCTGATAGGGCTGGGCCGGGTTGTTGGGCGGGTAGCCCTGATACGGGGGTTGACCGTCCGGGGCCTGCTGGGGAGCGCCGTGCTGGTAGGGCTGCGGTGCGCCGTCGGGCTCGCCCTGGGCTTGCCACGGCTGTGCGCCCTCGGGCATCGCGAACTCGCCGGAACCGTGGGCCGGTCGGGGTGCCTGCCCCTGCCACGGCTGCGCGCCGTTGAATCCCTGGTCCGCGCTCTGCGCAGGTCCGCCGTGCTGGGCGTAACCGGCTGCGTTGTAGTCGGATTGGGGTGCCTGGCCGTGCTGTCCCGGGGTGCCCTGCCACTGGCCGTCGCCCGGTGCTTGATTCAGGTTCGGCTGCAGGCGCGGGTCGTCGGTGCGGAACATCTGGGTCTGCGCGTCCGGCGAGGCCTGCACGTCGTGCGTGGGGTCGCCGGGAATCGAATTGTATTGCGTCGCAGCGTAAGACGGAGTCTGCCCGGAGGCGTAGGGGGACTGTTCGTCGGGGCCCGGAGCGCGCTGGGGAGCGGAGCTGTAGGGCGAGTGCTGTTGGGGCTGCGATGTTTCCGTGCCGGAGCTGTAAGGGGCAGGGACGGAATTCGTCGGGGCGCTCCGGATGACCTGCGTCCGGTCCGCGGGAGCGGCCGAGGGTGCGTCGGCGGACTGCACGGGCGCGCCCGGCCCGGAGGTGCGAGCATCGTCGGCTGCCGGGGGCTGGGCACCACCGGTGGCAGCCGCCGAGGGCTGGGTGCCGCTGGTGGCGGCCGCCGAGCCGACCTGCTCCGCGTCGGCGTGACGCGGATCCGCCGAGGCCGTCGGATGCACCTCGGTGGCCTTGGTATCGGCGGGCGAGGTCACCGGGTCCGGAACATCGCTCCCCGCCTGCCGGAACGCATTCGCCGACTGCGTGGGAACCCCCGGAATCCGCGAACCATCCGCGGCTTCCTCGGCTCCGCCTTCCCCGACACCGGACTCCCTGGCACTGTGCCGCCCGGCCGTCGGATCAGTGAGCCGCCGCGGCGCCCGCGTGGCTTCGGCCGCGTCGTCACCCGCCACACCACCGTCGCCGGTAGCGGCCCGCTGCCCAGCCGCCGCTGCCGCCGCCAGCGCGGCTTCAGCGATGGCGATATGCGGGTTGGCTTCACGAGCCGTGGACTGCTCGCTGCTCCGCTGGCCCGCTGCCGCTGCCGCCGCGAGGGCTGCTTCGGCGGTGGCGATGTGCGGGTTGGCTTCACGAGCGGTGGAGGGTTCGCTGGTCTGCTGGCCTGCGGCCGCTGCTGCCGCGAGGGCTGCTTCGGCGGTGGCGATGTGCGGATTCGCGTCGCGAGTGGCCGACGGTTCGCTGGTTCGCTGGCCTGCGGCCGCTGCCGCCGCGAGCGCCGCTTCGGCTGTGGCGATGTGCGGGTTCGCGTCGCGGGTGGTTGAGGGTTCGCTGGTCTGCTGGTCTGCGGCTGCTGCTGCCGCGAGGGCCGCTTCGCCGGTCTGCTGACCGGGTTCCGTCTGGGCGGCCGGGGCCGAGTCGGGCGCGGCGGTGGAGCTCGAGTCAGAAGTGGGCGACGGATCGCTGGTTTGCTGAGGTGCCTGCGCTGCGGCGGCCAGGGCTGCTTCGGCTGCGGCGACGCGCGGTGATGATTCAGCGGTGGCGGAGGGGTCGGTCAGGCGTTGGGGTGTCTGTGCTGCGGCGGCCAGCGCTGCTTCGGCTGCGGCGATGCGTGGTGATGATTCAGCGGTGGCCGAGGGGTCGGTGAGGCGTTGGGGCGCCTGGGTCGCGGCGGCCAGGGCGGCCTCCGCTGCGGCGACGCGAGGTGAGGACTCGGCGGGGGCCGAGGGGGTGGTCAGGCGCTGGGGAGCGGAGTCGGTGTTCGCTGCGCGGTCGGCGGCACGGGCGTCATCGGGCGACGCGTCAGTCGGGGCACCGGTGCTCGGGGCGAGGCTGCCGGTCGCCGACGCCGCTCCTGTCGCCGACGCCGCGTCGGGGGCAGGTGGTGTGGCGTTGCCGGTCGATGCCGTGGAGGCCACTGCGGATGCCGCGTCCGGGCCGTGAACGCCATCGGAGACACCCGTCGAGCCGGTCGACGGCTGGGGCGGAGTGGCGGGGGCCGTCAGGCGTGGCGGGGCCTCGGTGGGGCGGGCAGGGGGGTCCGGCAGTGGGGGTGGTGGGGGCAGATCGGGGCGCTGGCGCTGGGCGGACGGGCCCAGGGGAGTGAAGCCGTTCGACGGTGGAGCAGGGGTGCGGGTCGGCAGGCTCGACTGGGCGGGAGTGCTGGGCGTCGAAGGCTGCCCGGCGTTCCACGGGGCCTGGTCTGCGGCGCCCGTGGTGGGAGCCGCGCTCGGCGGAGTGGTGGCGGCCGGGGGCTGGCCCGTGTTCCACGGCACCTGATCGGAGGCGGTGGGGCCGGGGGCCGGGGTGGCGGGCTGACCGGTGGTCCATGGCGCCTGGTCGGCGGTGCTGGGAGTCGCGCCCTGCGGAGTCGTCGCTGCCGACGGCTGGCCGGTGTTCCACGGTGCCTGGCCGGACGCATTCGCTCCGGGCGTCGGGTTCGAGGGCTGCCCGGCGTTCCAAGGTGCCTGACTCGCGGCGCCGGTTCCAGGGCCGCCAGCAGACGGCTGTCCGGTACTCCGGGATGCCTGGTCGGCGGCGCCGGGGCCGGATGTGGGCGGCTGGCCGGTGTTCCACGGTGCCTGTTCCGGCGTGCCGGGTCCGGGGGCAGAGAGCGGGCCGGACTGTCCCTGGTCAGACGCGCTGGGGACGGCGCGAGAGCCGGTGTTCCACGGTCCCTGGTCGGCACCAGGGCCGGGCGCGGGAACGGTGGGAGAGCCGGAGTTCCACGGTGCCTGGTCGGGTCCGGGGCCGGGTGTCGGCTGGGCGGTCCACGGTGGCTGGTCGGTGGGGGGCCAGGGCTGGCCGGGTCCCGAGGTCGGCGCGCCCTGCGGGGCGGACTGCTCGGGGGACTGCGGGAACGGGGGCTGACCGTTCGGGATCAGAGGGTTCGCGTCCCAGCCCGGTTGGGCGGACTGGGGTGTCGGCGAGGTTCGGCCGTGCGCGGCGTCGGGACCATCCTGCGCGGAGCGGGGGTCGCCGGACGTGGCTTGGGGGTCGGCGGAGCCGTGGGGGCCGGTGGCCCATCCCTGCTGGCCCTGGGCCGCGTTCGGGGTGGGCTGAGCGTCGGGAGTGGCGTCTTCCGGCTCGCGGTCCTTGCGACGGCGGCGCTTGTCCTTGCGGCCCGAATCGTCGCCGCGGCTCATGAAGCGGCGGCGTTTGGGGGCCTCCTCGATCAGGTCGTCCTGGGGCAGGTTCTCGACCGGAGCCTCGTAACCGACCTGTGTGACGTCGCTCTCCGACAGCCACGGCGGCAGCATGGGGAGACTGTCGTTGTTGCGGCTCACCGGCGCGCCTCGCTCACCAGGGTCCCCCGATCTGCTCGACCCACATCTGGACGGCGCCGAGTTTACGCGACAACCCCGACGCTCGTGGCGGGCGGTCCGGGCGGGGCATTTTTGCCTCTGGACACCCGGACCGGTAAGCTTGAGCGGCGGTGCACCCATGCGCCGACTGCTCGCGTGTCAGCGAGCAGCTACGAGGCAATCCAAACTCAGGTTAGAAGCATAACCGGGATCGCGGAGGATATGGCGAAGAAAGACGGGGCCATCGAGGTCGAGGGTCGAGTTGTCGAGCCGCTGCCCAATGCGATGTTCCGGATCGAGCTCGAGAACGGTCACAAGGTTCTCGCGCACATCAGCGGAAAGATGCGGCAGCACTACATTCGCATCCTTCCGGAGGACCGCGTGGTCGTCGAGCTGTCGCCCTACGACCTCTCGCGTGGCCGGATTGTCTACCGCTACAAGTGAGACCCGCTCGACGCCGCGAGCCTGACCGGCACGCGGCGTCGCATGGTGTTCCGGCCCCGGTCGGAGCGCGCAACAGACTTCCCCAGTCGTCGGCTGGGGAAAAACTGTGTTCACAGACCCTTGTGGACCAAGAAAAGATTGGACGGACGTGAAGGTTCAGCCGAGCGTCAAGAAGATCTGCGAGAAGTGCAAGGTGATCCGCCGTCACGGCCGGGTCATGGTGATCTGCGACAACCTGCGCCACAAGCAGCGCCAGGGCTGATCCAGCAGCACCGCCGGGCACCGATCGTCTGATCGGACTGACCGAAAAAGAAGAACTCCCAGCTCCAGCACGTGCACGAGGTTTCGCACGCGCCAACCACCGGTACGGAGGCCGGTGCCCCCACTGCAAAGACGGGGGGACGGACAGGGAGCAGACCTCCGCAACCAGAAGGAACCTGCCACATGGCACGTCTGATGGGCGTCGATCTCCCGCGCGAAAAGCGCATGGAGATCGCGTTGACCTACATTTTCGGAATCGGGCGCACCCGCGCCACCGAGATCCTGGCTCAGACCGGCGTCAGCCCGGACCTGCGCTCGAAGGATCTCAGCGACGACGACCTGACCAAGCTCCGCGACTACATCGAGGCGTCGGAGTTCAAGGTCGAAGGTGACCTGCGCCGCGAGGTCCAGGCCGATATTCGCCGCAAGATCGAGATCGGCTGCTACCAGGGCATCCGCCACCGTCGTGGCCTGCCCGTTCGTGGTCAGCGCACCAAGACCAACGCGCGTACGCGCAAGGGTCCGAAGAAGACCGTCGCCGGCAAGAAGAAGTAGGGATAGCGTATGCCTCCGAAGAGCCGGGCCGCTGGCCCGAAGAAGACTCAGAAGTCGCGTCGCCGGGATAAGAAGAACATCCCGCACGGCCACGCGCACATCAAGAGCACGTTCAACAACACGATCGTCTCGATCACCGACCCCGAGGGCAATGTCATCTCGTGGGCGTCGTCGGGCCACGTCGGCTTCAAGGGTTCGCGTAAGAGCACCCCGTTCGCCGCGCAGCTCGCCGCCGAGAACGCTGCCCGCAAGGCGCAGGAGAACGGCGTCAAGAAGGTCGACGTGTTCGTGAAGGGCCCGGGTTCGGGCCGCGAGACCGCGATCCGTTCGCTGCAGGCCGCGGGGCTCGAGGTCGGTTCGATCTCCGATGTCACCCCCCAGCCGCACAACGGCTGCCGTCCGCCCAAGCGTCGTCGCGTCTAGCGGGAAAGGAAACAGTTAAAAAATGGCTCGTTATACAGGCCCCATCACCCGCAAGTCGCGTCGTCTGCGCGTCGACCTCGTCGGAGGCGACCAGGCGTTCGAGCGTCGTCCTTACCCGCCCGGCCAGCACGGCCGCGCGCGGATCAAGGAATCCGAGTACCTGATGCAGCTGCAGGAGAAGCAGAAGGCTCGCTTCTCCTACGGCGTCATGGAGAAGCAGTTCCGTCGCTACTACGAAGAGGCCAACCGCCTCAAGGGCAAGACCGGCGACAACCTGCTGCGTCTGCTCGAGTCGCGTCTGGACAACGTCGTGTACCGCGCCGGTCTGGCGCGTACCCGTCGCCAGGCTCGCCAGCTGGTCAGCCACGGCCACTTCGTCGTCAACGGCGTCAAGGTGAACGTGCCCAGCTACCAGGTCTCCCAGTACGACATCATCGATGTCAAGGAGAAGTCGCTGCCGACCCTGCCGTTCCAGGTCGCGCGTGAGACCGTCGGCGAGCGTCCCGTTCCCGGTTGGCTGCAGGTCGTCCCCGGCCGCCTGCGCATCCTGGTGCACCAGCTCCCCGAGCGTGCCCAGATCGATGTGCCGCTGCAGGAACAGCTCATCGTCGAGTACTACTCGAAGTAATGCCACTGCTGGTGAGCCGCTTTCGGGCGGCTCACCACACGGTGGATGGCCGTCCCGAATACGACCATCCGCATCACTGATGAGGCGTCAAATAGCGGACGCCCTGACAGGAAGTAGATCCTCATGCTGATTTCCCAGCGTCCGACACTGACCGAAGAGGTTGTGGCGGAGAACCGCTCGAAGTTCACCATCGAACCCCTCGAGCCGGGCTTCGGTTACACCCTCGGCAACTCGCTGCGTCGTACCCTGCTGTCCTCCATCCCGGGGGCCGCGGTCACGAGCATCCGCATCGACGGTGTCCTGCACGAGTTCACCACCGTTCCCGGTGTGAAGGAAGACGTCACCGACATCATCCTGAACCTCAAGGGTCTGGTCGTGTCCTCCGAAGAGGACGAGCCGGTCACCATGTACGTCCGCAAGCAGGGCCCGGGCACCGTCACCGCCGGTGACATCGTCCCGCCCGCCGGTGTCGTCGTGCACAACCCGGACATGCACATCGCCACCCTGAACGACAAGGGCAAGCTCGAGATCGAGCTCGTCGTCGAGCGGGGCCGTGGTTACGTGCCCGCCGTGCAGAACAAGGCGACCGGTGCGGAAATCGGCCGGATCCCGGTGGATTCGATCTACTCCCCGGTGCTCAAGGTGACCTACAAGGTCGAGGCCACCCGTGTCGAGCAGCGCACCGACTTCGACCGTCTCATCCTCGACGTGGAGACCAAGAACTCCATCACGGCCCGGGACGCGCTGGCTTCGGCCGGTAAGACCCTGGTCGAGCTCTTCGGGCTGGCCCGTGAGCTCAACGTCGAAGCCGAGGGCATCGAGATCGGCCCCAGCCCGGCCGAGGCGGATCACATCGCCTCCTTCGGTCTGCCGATCGAGGACCTGGACCTCACCGTCCGGTCCTACAACTGCCTCAAGCGCGAGGGTGTGCACACGGTGGGCGAGCTCGTGGCCCGCACCGAGTCGGACCTGCTGGACATCCGCAACTTCGGCCAGAAGTCCATCGACGAGGTCAAGGTCAAGCTGCACGCGCTCGGCCTCTCGCTGAAGGACTCGCCCGCCTCGTTCGACCCGTCCTCGGTGGTGGGTTACGACGCGAGCACCGGCACCTGGAGCGATTCCGGCACCTTCAGTGACACCGACGGCGGCGAGCAGGACTACGCCGAGACCGAACAGCTCTAGGTCATCGGGGGGCACCCCGGTCGACCTTTCCCAAGGAGAATCCAATGCCCAAGCCCAAGAAGGGTGCCCGCTTCGGCGGGTCGGCGTCGCACCAGAAGGCGATCTTCGCCAATCTGGCCACGGCGCTTTTCGAGCACGGTCGGATCACGACCACCGAGGCCAAGGCCAAGGCGGTGCGTCCGTACGCCGAGAAGATCATCACCAAGGCGAAGGGCGGCACCCTGGCCGACCGTCGCGAGGTGCTGAAGGTCATCCGCAACAAGGACGTCGTGCACGCCCTGTTCGCGGAGATCGGCCCCTCGTTCGAGGGTCGCGAGGGTGGCTACACCCGCATCACCAAGGCGCTGCCGCGCAAGGGTGACAACGCGCCGATGGCCGTCATCGAGCTCGTCCGCGAGAAGACCGTGACCAACGAGGCCGACCGGGCCCGTCGCGTCGCCGCGTCGCAGAAGACCGAGGCGCCCGCCGCCGAGGTCGCCGAGGAGAAGACCGAAGAGGTCGTCGCCGAGGCCGCCGACGAGGCCACCGAGGACAAGAAGGACGCCTGATTTTCAGGTAGTCCGGGCCGAGCCCGTCACCCCGCGTGGGTGACGGGCTCGGTTCTTTTCACGCGGAGAGGAAGCGATGCAGGAGACCGGCGAGACCACTCGGGTGCGGCTCGGGATCAGTTACGACGGCACCGATTTCACCGGCTGGGCGCGTCAACCCGGCCTGCGCACGGTGCAGGGCGTGCTGGAGGACTCGCTGTCGAAGGTGTTCCGCGAGCCGATCCAGCTCACCGTCGCCGGGCGCACCGACGCCGGGGTGCACGCCGAGGGCCAGGTCGCGCACTTCGACACCACCGCCGACCTCGACGCCCCCAAACTCCTGCACCGGATGGCCCGCTTCCTGCCCAAGGACGTGCGCATCACCGACGCGCGCCCCGCGCCCGCGGAATTCGACGCGCGCTTCTCCGCGATGCGCCGCCACTACGCCTACCGCCTGACCACCGCGCCCTACGGCGCCGAGCCGCTGCGCGCCCGCAGCGTGGTGGCCTGCAAGCCCGGTGTCGATCTCGACGCCATGCGCGCGGCCTCGCGGAACCTGCTCGGCCTGCACGACTTCGCCGCCTTCTGCCGCCGCCGCGAGGGCGCGACCACCGTGCGCGAACTCCAGCGTTTCGACTGGGTGTGCGAAGGTGAACTGCTGACGGCCTACGTCAGCGCCGACGCTTTCTGCTGGTCGATGGTGCGCAGCCTGGTCGGCGCGGTGCTCGCCGTCGGCGAGGGCAGGCGCACGCCGGACTGGGTGGGCGGCCTGCTGACCGCGACCGAACGGTCGAGCTCGGTCACCGTGGCGCCCGCGCACGGGCTGAGCCTGATCGCCGTGGACTACCCCGCCGACGCCGACCTGGCCGCCCGCAACGCCGAGACCCGCGAGGTGCGCACGGTGCCCGTGGCGGGCGAAGGATGCTGCGGCGACTGACCCCGGTATCGCGGATGAGAGCTTTGCGGCGGTTCCCCTTGGTCGCACAAACAATTCGGTGCTAACTTCGGCATCGAAAGGCGGGTGCATCGGCAATCGCCCGGTAAATCATTGCCGGATATAACGATTCAGGGGAACACCATGTCGTTCTGGGACGTTGTCTGGCTCATCATCATGAGCTTCGCATTCATCGCGTATCTGCTGCTGCTCTTCATGATCATTTCCGACCTTTTCCGCGACAAGAAGACCTCCGGCTGGGTGAAGGCGATCTGGGTGGTGTTCCTGTTCATCCTGCCCCTGCTCACCGCGCTGGTTTATCTGATCGTGCGCGGCGGCGGGATGTCCGAGCGCGCCGAGGTCGAGGCGAAACAGGTGAAGGCCGCGCAGGACGACTACATTCGCGAGACCGCGGGTACCAGCCCGGCCGCGCAGATCGCCGACGCCAAGAAACTGCTCGATTCCGGCGCCATCACCCAGGCCGAATTCGACCACCTGAAGGCGAAAGCGCTGGGCTGAATGCATGCCATGATCTCGCCATGGCGTTCGAGGGATTCCCGGAGGTCTGCTTGACCGGGCAGATCGCGGCGCCGGACGCGTTCGGGTACTGGGAGCACCTGGTCACCGGCGCGCTGACCGAGGTGGCGATCGCCCCGACGGTGCCGCGCTCGTTCGCGGGCCGGATCAGGTCGGCCGACTTCGGTGAGGTGGCCGTCGGCACGGTGGCGGTCGAGGGGCACGAGCTGCGGCGGCACCGGCGCCATATCGCCAGGGCCGAGGAGTTCCACGTCATCGGCAGTGTCGTGCTCGGCGGCTCGGCCCGGGTGGAACACGCGGGCCACCGGGTCGAGCTCACCCCGGGCTCGATGATCTTCTACGACACAACCCAGCCCATCAGCTGGCGTTCCGACGGCCCGATCGAGGATCTGACCATCCGGGTGCCCCGCCAGCGCGTGGTGGACTTCCTCGGGGTGCGCGCCGAGGCGCTGCCCGCGGGCCGGGTGATCGGGGGCGGCGCGGTCGGGTTCGCGCTGGCCAGGTACTTCCGGCGGGTCGCCGACCTGCACGCCACCGATCCGGTCGCGGCCGCGGTCCTCGCCGCCGCCGGGATCGATCTGGTCGGCGCGGCCGCCACCATCGCGGCGGGCGAGCGACCAGGGCGGGCTCAGATCGAGGCCGTGACCCGTCAGCAGGTACTGGACTTCGTGCACGCCCATTTCACCGATCCCGGCCTGTCGATCGATCGGATCGCGACGGGCTGCCGGGTGTCGCGGCGGTCGCTGTACCGGCTCGTCGACGACCTCGACGGCGGCCTCGGGGCGCTGGTGCGCCGGTTGCGGGTGGAGCGGGCCAGGACGCTGCTGGCCTCGGGCGAGGAGAGGTCGATCGCGGCCGTGGCGGCGGCGTCGGGCTTCGGCACCGAGCGGCAGTTCTACCGCGTGTTCCGCGCGGCGACCGGGATGACGCCGGGGGAATACCGGATTGTTGCTCGGCCCGGATGACGTGGTTTCGGTGGAAAGGTTCCGGCTGATCTGGCAGGCTCGGCGAACAGGAGCGTCCCTGATGTTCGGACGCCCACAGTTTGCTGATCGACGCGGAGAGGGAACGAGGTGGTCGGCGTGGTGGCGGCGGGGCCTCGCGGCGCGAACGACTCGTTCGCGCGGTGGGAGTCGATGCTCTCGGCGAGTTACGTGCCGCTGGCGGTGGACGCCGAGCGCCGCGGCGGTTTCCACGGCTGGATCGAGCGCGCGACCATGCCGGATTTCGACCTGTCCACCCTCGGCTCGAGCGGGCAGATCGTCCGACGCACCCCGCGCTGTATCGGGCGTTCCGACGAGGAATACCTGCTGGTCTCGATCCTGACCGAGGGGGTCGGCGCGCTGCACCAGGACGGGCGCGTCGCCCAGGTCACCCCCGGTGACATGGTCTTCTACGACACCTCTCGCCCCTATCAGTGGGATCTGCGGGCCGCCGACTGGACGCAGGTGGTCATCCGGATGCCGATGGCCGTGGTCGAGGAGCGGTTCGGCACCGATCGCGCGCACCTGCCGACCGCGGTGCGGGTGGCCGCCGACAGCGCGGGCGGGGTGGTCGCCGGATTCTTCCGCGATCTGGCCAGGATCCAGAGCGAATCGCCCGGTCAGGCCGCGGTGCTGGCGAACAACGCGGTCGGCCTGCTGGCCTCGGCCGTGCGCCTGGCCGCGGGCGAACTGCCCGCCGGGCAGCCCGCCCAGACGCTCACCCGCGAGCAGGTGCTGGCGTTCATGCGCGGCCGCTGCGCCGATCCGGCGCTGACCGTCGACGAGATCGCCCGGTCCTGCCTGGTCTCGCGGCGCACGCTCTACCGGCTCTTCGACGACGTGGGCGAGAGCCTCAGCGCCGTGCTGAGGCGCATGCGGGTCGACGCGGCCCGCGCGCTGCTCACCCGCGAACCGGGGCGTTCGGCGTCCTCGGTCGCGCTGTCGGCGGGGTTCGCCTCCGAGCGGCACTTCTTCCGCGCGTTCCGGCTGGAGATGGGGATGACGCCGGGGGAGTACCGATTGCTCGCGGCGGCCAGCAGGCCGCGCGGCGTCACCGCGTGAGCGCACACGCGGAATTGTCGCGGGATTGCCTGGAAAACGATCGGGGCGAATACTGTTCTCGTGCCGAATTCGCGACGGTCGCATTTCCCCGGGTTGGCACGGACGGTCAGTCGCCTGGCACGGTATGACAGTTTGGCGCGCGCCTATCTGAGAGAGAGTGAATCGAACACTTTTCAGGGATGAGCGACAGGGGTCACGGGATGAGCCGAGTACGCGTGGCTGCGGTGCAAGCCGAGCCGAAGTGGTTGAACTTGTCTGCTGGGGTCGAGCAGGCCATCGAATACATCGATACGGCCGCCGACGGGGGTGCGCGACTGGTCGCCTTTCCGGAGACATTCCTGCCCGGCTTCCCGTGGTGGATGTGGCTGAACTCGGTCGACTGGGGCGAGGAGTTCCTGGCCCGGTACCTGTCCAACGCCCTGACCGCCGACGGTCCCGAACTGCGAGCGATCGGCTACGCCGCGCGTCGCAAAGGCATTCACGTCTCGATCGGTTTCGCCGAGCGGGCCGGGCGCGAGGTGTTCATGGCGCAGGCGCTGATCGACAGCGACGGTGACATCGCGGTGGTCCGCAAGGCCGAACCGACCGGCCTGGAACGCACGGTGTTCAGCCCGTCCGACGGCGGTCTGCTGGTGCGCGACATCGAATGCGGCCGCGTCGGCGTGCTCGGCGGCGCCGACCATCTGCGCTCGGAACTGCGCGGGCGCATGCACGAGCAGCGCGAACAGATCCACGTGGCCGCGTGGTCGGGCTTCACGGTGTACTACGGCGAGGGCAAGGAATGGGGGCCCGAACTCAATACCGCCGCCAGCGTGCGCTACGCCATGGACGGCGGGACGCACGTGATCGCCCCGGTCGCGGTGGTGCCGGTGGCGGGCTGGGAGGTGGTCGACGCGCGCAGGCCCGATCGTCGGCTACTGCACGGCGGCGGGGGCGTCTCGCGGATCTTCGGCCCCGGCGGCCTGGAACTCGCGCAGCCGCTGGCCGAGGGCGAGGAGGGCGTCATCTTCGCCGACCTGGACATCAGCCGTTCGCCGCGCCCGGCCTCCTGCCGCACACCCAGCGGCCGGATCGCCCGGCGCGAACCGGCCCGCACCTGAGGATCAGGAGCGGACGAGGCGCGCGATCGCGTCGGTGGCTTCCTTGATCTTGGCCTCGGCCTCGGGTCCACCGGCGACGGCGGCGTCGACCACGCAGTGACTGATGTGGTCCTCGAGCAGCCCCATCGCGACGGCCTGCAGGGCCTTGGTCATGGCCGAGACCTGGGTGAGGATGTCGATGCAGTACTTCTCCTCCTCGACCATGCGTTGCAGGCCACGGGACTGTCCCTCGATGCGACGCAGGCGCTTGAGGTAGTCGTCCTTGGCGGTGATGTAACCGTGCGAGGCGTGGTCGCAGCTCGGGTCGGTCTCGGGGGTGGGTGCGGTCACCGGGGTCTCCTCGCCTGCCTGGGCGCTCGCGACGCGAGCTTAATACCCCCCTAGGGTACAGAATCGGGGGTGTGTTGTCAGGTCGGGTCCCGGTGCTGCGCCCCGGCGGGGTTGCCGGGAGAATCAGTGTATGAGTTCGCTTCCCCGGCCCGCCCTCGCCGTCATCGGCGGCAGCGGTTTCTATGACTTCTTCGACAACGACGCCACGCACGTCGAGGTCGACACCCCGTACGGCGCCCCCAGCGCGCCCGTCGCGATCGGCGAGGTCGACGGACGGGCGGTGGCCTTCCTGCCGCGCCACGGCAAGCAGCACGAATTCGCCCCGCACACCCTGCCCTATCAGGCCAATCTGTGGGCGCTGCGCTCGCTCGGCGTGCGCCGGGTGTTCGCGCCGTGCGCGGTCGGCAGCCTGCGCGCCGACTGGGGGCCGGGCACCGTCGCCGTGCCCGACCAGCTCGTCGACCGGACCTCGGGTCGCCCGCAGACCTACTTCGACGGCGGCGGCGTGCACGTCTCCTTCGCCGACCCCTACTGCGACGACCTGCGCGCGGCCGCGGTGAAGTCGGCCGGTGACGACCTGCGCGTGGAGGACTCCGGCACCATGGTCGTGGTGCAGGGCCCGCGCTTCTCCACCCGCGCCGAGAGCCGCTGGTTCGCCGGGCAGGGCTGGGACCTGGTGAACATGACCGGGCACCCCGAAGCGGTCCTCGCCCGCGAACTCGAGATGTGCTACGCCGCGGTCGCGCTGATCACCGACCTCGACGCCGGTCTCGAGGAGGGCGACGGCGTGCACGCGGTGGACGTGTTCGCCGAGTTCAAGAAGAACCTGGGCCCGTTCAAGGAGCTGCTGCGCCGCGCGGTCTCGGCCGTCGACGGCACCGACACCTGCGAGCGCTGCCGCGTGCACGCCGGGGTCTCGCTGCCCTTCGAACTGCCCTGACTCACCGCGGCGGCGCGGTGACCTGCAGCTGAGCCAGCACGAAGGCGGGCACCACGTCGCTGCCGGGCAGCGGCGACACCTCGACGTCGGCGGTCAGCCAACCGCCGTTCTCGGCGGCCAACCGCAGCGCGGGCAGCGCGGCCCTGGTGGCGCCCGCCATGATCTCCGCGCGCGCGGCGGTGATCCTGACCCGGTCGTCGGGATGGGGCACGGTGCGTTCGTCGGTGCCGCGCCAGCGCAGGCCGGGGACGGGCTCGGTCACCCAGCGCACCATGCGCACCTGCGCGGTGTCGAGGATGACCAGATACAGGCCCGGCTGAGTATCGCGCAGCAGTTCCAGGGTCGCCGCCTCGAACGACTTGGGTTGCGGGACAACGCTGTCGGTGACGTCGACGGCGAGACCGCGCCAGGCGAAGCGATCGGTGTCGCTGTTGCGGGCCGCGAGCAGCAGCGAACGCGGACCCGAACCCGAGCGTACCGTCGCGACGGCCGACCATCGGCTACCCGGCTCCGAACGGGTCAGCGCCGCGACGACATCGAGCGCGCCGTCGAAGCGGTCGATGCGCTGGAACTGTTCGGCCCCGGTGTATTCGACCGGCGTGGCGCCGAAGTGCGGGCCGAGCCCCGAGGGCATGGTGCGCACGACCCGGGTGCGCGCGTCGACCTGGAACGGTGCCGCGCCGAGGTCCTGCTCCGGGGCCCGTTGGCCCACCCACACCCGCACCCCGTGCACCCCGGCATCGGCCCAGCACACCGGGTCGGCTCGGAACAACAACTCCGACCAGGGGTTCCGTGATCGGGGCAGGGTCCGTTCGATCCGCTCACCGGAGGCGTGCGCGGTCGCGACCAGGGGTTGCAGCCGGGTCGGGATCGCGCGCTGATACGACGTCCACTCCCTGGGCGTCGTCCCCGCCGTCAACATCGACCAGTTCTCCGGCGCGCCGAGTGTCTCCACCAGTTGCCATCGCCCGATGATCACCACTGCCCCCTTTGTCACCACCCCGCCTACGACATGACCCGGACCATCGTGCCCGATCGATCACGCGCGGTGTGGGGCAGGTCAGCGGGCCGGATCGTCCTGGGCCAGCCACGGCATCCGCTCGACCATCCGGTCGCGCAACTCGGTGAGCCGCGCGATGCGCCGTTCGAGCTCAGCCACACGCGGACGCCCGATGGCCGCGTAGCCGTCGGCGCAGCGCGGCTCGTCCGGAAACCGTTCCGGCAGAGCGCGATCCAGATACGGCTGGAAGGCGCGCACGTCCTCGACGGTGAAACCGATCTCGAGCAGTTCGCGGATATTGCGCACCCGGGCGACGGCCTCCTCGCCGTAGGTCCGGTAGCCCGCGGACGTGCGCTCGCTGGTGAGCAGGCCCAGTTCCTCGTAGAAGCGCAGTGCCCGCCGCGTGATGCCGGTGCGCGCAGCAAGTTCCCCGATGAGCATGTCTGGATCATCCCTTCGCCGCTGTGTGGTCAGGTCAACGCGTGTGGCGCACGACAACCTTCCCGCGATAGCGCCCGCGCACCAGATCCAGCAGGGCGGCCGGGGCATCGGCCAAGCCGTCGACCACCGTCTCGGTCTGCACGATCGCGTCGGTGGCGAGCCAATTCCGCAGGCGGCGGCCGTATTCCGGGGCCAGGTGCAGATGGTCGAAGGCGGTGAAGCCGCGCAGCGTGAGGCGCTTGCCGATCACCGGCAGCAGATCGCCGGGTCCGGCGTCGGGGGTGCCGCCCGCGCGCTGCCGGGCCAGCGCGCCGCACAGGGCGATGCGCCCGCCGGGGTTCATCACCTCGATGGCCGCGCGCAGCTGCTCGCCGCCGACGGTGTCGAAGTAGACGTCGATCCCGTCGGGGGCGAGCTCGCGCAGCCGGTCGACGGCCGGACCGTCGTGATGGTCGAAGGCGGCGTCGAAGCCCAGCTCCTCGACCGCGTAGGCCACTTTCGCCGGTGACCCGGCGCTCCCGACGACCCGTCCCGCGCCGAGCAGCCGGGCGAGCTGACCGGCCAGTCCGCCGGTGGCCCCGGCGGCGCTGGAGACGAAAACCGTGTCGCCGGGGCGCAATTCGGCCACCGCGGTGAGTCCGGCATAGGCCACCAGGCCGACACCGAGATGGGTCGAGGGCGAGTCGTAGGCGTCCGCGTCGACCGCGCGCACCGTCTCGGCGTCGGCCACCGCGTAGTCGCGCCAACCCAGCCGGTGCGTCACCAGCGTCCCCGGCGGCAGCGCCGCGTCCTCGGACAGCACGACCTCGCCGATCGCGTCGCCGGACAGCGGCTCACCGATCCCCAAGGGCGGCATCGGGATTCCCGGATAGTCGCCGATGCGCATGAGCAGGCCGGGATCGAGGGAGGTGAACAGATTGCGGATCAGCACCTGGCCGGGCGCGGGCGCGGCGACGGGCAGGTCGACGAGGGCGAAATCGGCCGGGTCGGGGAAGCCGACGGGACGGGAGATCAACTGGATCGCACCGGTGGTGCGGGCAATGGTCTCGATCATGGCCCGACGCTAAAGCTTCACGTATGCGTGAAGGTCAAGCCCGACGCGCGCGGATAGGCTCAGCGCATGCGGATACCGTTGCGGTTGGAGGTCATCGTCGCCAGTACCCGTCCCGAGCGGTTCGCCCCGGTGGTGGCGGACTGGTTCCTCGCGGCGGCGGCCGAGCGACCCGAGTTCGAGATCGGGGTGCTGGATCTGCGCGAGCTCGCGCTGCCGTCGGATCTGGCGGAAACGCCTGCGGTGGAGCAGTTCCGGGCCAGGATCGGTGCCGCCGACACCTTCGTGGCGGTGACCTCGGAGTACAACCACGGCTACCCGGCATCGTTGAAAACGGCGCTCGACAGCGTCAAACACGAGTGGCGGACCAAGCCGATCGGCTTCGTGTCCTACGGCGGGCTCTCCGGCGGCCTGCGCGCGGTCGAACAGCTGCGTCAGGTGGTCGCCGAACTGCACATGGTCTCGGTGCGCGAGTCGGTGAGCTTCGCCCAGGCCAAGCGCCGCTTCGCCGCCGACGGCAGCACCGACGACCGCGCCGCGATCGATGCCTCGGCTCGCATGCTCGGCCAACTGGCCTGGTGGGGGCGGTCCCTGCGCGCCGCGCGGGCCGCCGATCCGTATCCGGGCTAGGCGTTGGCCATCTGCCGCTGCCCGCGCGGCTGACCGATGTAGGTCGCCTCGCGCGGGATGGACACCAGGCTCAGGTTCACCCGCGTGGTGCCGGTGCGCAGCACCACCCGGTTGCCGACCGCGCCCGGCTGGTAGATCTCCAGGTCGGGCCGTGAGGCGGGCCAGCCGTTGGGATCACCGGTGAGGTAGATGGTGGTGACACCCGCGTGCGGGGCGGGGGCGAGCACACCGTCGACGATGGTGGCGGTGAATCCCGCGTCGGACTGGTGGGTTTCGACCGCGATGGTCAGCCGCTCGGGATTGCCGACGGTGTTGACCAGGTGCTCCCAGGCCTGCGCCCGGTCGGTACGTACCAGCACCCGCTCGCCCACGGCCAGCGCGCGGAACACCAGCTGCTGGGCCAGATACAGCTCGCCCGCCACATAGACCGTGGAGATACCCGAGCCGATGATCCTGGCCGCGACGCCGTTGCCCTCGTCGTCGGAACCGAGCAGCTGCCCGCAGCCCGCCGAGGGCAGGTGCAGCGCGCCGATCACGTCGATCGGGTACTCGGTGGTCGGGATGGTGTCGTCGAGGCCGGGCACCGCGATCGGCAGGTGCGCGAGCAGGGCGTCGCGATGGCGCCCGTTCATCGACACCGTGCCCTTGGTCTTGGTCTTCTCCGGCAGCTCACGCGCGGTCAGCCGCCAGGCCGCGCCCACGCTCACCGACTCGGCGTCGCTGCCGGGACGCAGCCGCACCGAGACCGTGGTGCCGCGCGAGGGGGCCACCCACAGCTGGGCGAGCAGATCACTGCCGAGCTGCTTGGGGTCGACCGCGCTGCCGATATTGACCGCGTTGCCGATCTCGGCGTACTTCCAGCGTTGGCTGAGCGTGCGCGGGTCGAGGCCGGTGGTGATCTGCTGCACGGCCTTGCGGATCTCGGGGGCGGTGAGGATACGGGCGTTGCAGTCGGCGTCCTCGAGCGTGCGCATGATGCGCTGGGTGGCGATGGTGACCGCGCGCGAGGCGCCATCGGTGCCACCGCCGCGCCGCTCGGCCGCGTCCGGGCAGCGCACCGCGTCGAAGCTGATCGCCAGCCAGACCGTGCGATGCGCGGTGGCGGGCAGCGGGCCCAGCAGCGATTCGTAGATCGCGCCCGCCGGAGTGCCCGCGCGGCTGCGGTGACCGTGGCTGATGATGTCGATGCCGCTGAGCAGGATGTCGTGCTGGTTGAGGCAGGCGGCCAGCTCGGGCAGGGGGAGCAGGTGGGAGGCGTGCACGGTGGTGCGGGCGATGCGGGTCAGCCCGCCGCGCGGCGGCAGCACCTCCACCACGGTGACCACGCGGCTGCCGTCCCAGTACAGGCCGAGGGAGCGGCCGTCGGTGTCGCGGAAGTCGACGGTGTCACCGAGGGTGTACTCGCGCTTGCCCAGATAACGACGCAGCGTGGTGATCCAGTCGAGCAGCGGACGCTTGCCGAGCGGGATCAGCGGGACCAGGGCGACGACCACGGCGATGCCGAGCGCGATCCACGGATTCAGCCCGCACACCAGCGCGACCACCCCGACGATCAGGCCGATGACCTGCGCTGTCAGCAGGTGCGGCAATGTGATCCGACCGAACAGCGGGCGCGGTCCCGTACCGGTGAACTCGGCCATTCGTTCCTCCCCCAGGTACCCGATTGTCGATCGGCCGATGGCCGAATGCGAACAAGTGCTGCGGGGAACTGTACTGTGTTGCCCGGACGAGAGCACTGTTCGGGGGAGGAACCATGCCTTCAAAACCCACAACGCGCTGGCAGGTCAGCGGTTACCGCTTCCTGGTGCGGCGGATGGAGCACGCCCTGGTGCGCCGGGACGTGCGCATGCTGCACGATCCGATGCGCGCCCAGACCCGTGCCTACGTGGTCGGATTGGTGCTCGGCATCGTCGTGCTGGCCGGTTGTGGCGTGCTCGCGCTGCTCAAGCCCCAGGACAAGATCGGCGACAACAAGATCCTGATCGCCAAGGAATCCGGCGGCGTCTACGTGGTCATCGACAATGTCGTGCACCCCGCGCTCAACCTCGCCTCGGCCCGCCTGGCCGCCGGTGAGGCGTCGAAGGCGGCGGTGGTCAAGGAATCCGAGCTGAGCAAGAAGCCGCGCGGTCAGCTCATCGGTATTCCCGGGGCGCCGTCGTCGATCCTCTACGATAAGGACGGCAAGGGTCGGACGTGGACGGTGTGCGATCGGCTCAAGGCCGACGGTAGTGCCGACCTGACCACCTCTGTGCTCGCCGGTTCGCCGGATCTGGGCGCGAAGGCGTCCGAGCTGGAGGCGGGCAAGGCGATGCTGGTCAAGGGCAAGGACGCGGTCTACCTGGTCTACGACAACAAGCGTGCGCGGGTGAAGATGGACGACGCGCCCGTCGTGCAGGCGCTCGGTATCAGCGGCGCGACCCCGCGCACCATCAGCGAGGGTCTGCTCAACGCCATCCCCGAGGTGCTGCCGATCATCACCCCGACCATCGACAACCCCGGCGGCACACCGACTTACAACGTGAGCGGCCACCGGATCGGTGACGTCGTGCAGGTCTTCAACGAGTCCAACCAGAACTACGTGGTGCTCCAGGACGGGTTGCAGCCGATCTCGGCGCTGACCGCGCAGATCATCCGCAACTTCTATCCGACGATCATGAACGGCACCACCATCCAGTCGACCGATCGCACCTACGCGCCGACGTCGAACACGTTGAAGGTGCACAACTACCCGGTCGACCGGCCGACCCTGATCGCCGACAAGGACAAGCCCGTCAGCTGCATGTCCTGGAAGCCGATCGCCGGTGCCACCGACAATGCCGACGGCACCGCCCGCGCCGAGCTCTCCCTGCTCACCGGCATCGACCTGCCGATCCCGGACAAGGCCAAGCTCGTCGACCTCGCCCAGGCCGACGGCGCCGGTCCCAACGCCGACTCCGTCTACATCCCGCCCGCCTCCGGCGCCTACGTGCAGGCCACCGGCATCGAACCGGACAGCCGCCGCAAGGACAGCCTGTTCTACATCGCCGACACCGGCGTCCGCTTCGGCATCAAGAACACCGACGCGGTCAAGGCCCTCGGCCTGGAGAACGTCACCGCCGAACCGGCCCCCTGGCCCATCATCGGCCTACTGGCCGGTGGCCCCAGCCTCGGCCGCGAAGACGCCATGGTCGCCCACGACGGCATCGCCCCCGACCCGTCACCCGCGAAAAAGCCTGTCGCCCAGGTCAACTGAATCCTGTCGGGGGACAGCCCGCAGCCGGTCACCCGACCGGCTGCGGGCTTTTTCGTATCGGCGGTGGATGAGGCGAACTCCGCCGCTCTTGTGGTCGACGGGTCGGTCGTCAGCGGCGTGCCGAAACCTCGGCGCCGCTGAAACGTGAATCGGGCTGTGCCCCACAGGAGCACAGCCCGATTCGGGTTCTGGTGTCTTACAGGTCGTCCGAGGTCATCCCGAACTTGCGGCGGATCGGGAAGGACGCCAGCACACCGAGGACGAGGATCAGCGCGATCGCCCCGGTGCCGATCAGTGCCACGTTCCTGGCCAGGTGGTCCGGAGCGGGCTCGGGCGCGGGGACCGCGAGCTGCACACTGCGCGGCGGCGAGGACTGCTTGGGTGGCAGTTCGGCCGGGACCTCGTTGGTCAGGGCGGCGATGGGATCGACTGTCCCGTAACCGATGTAGGGGTTCCAGCCTTCGGCGGGCGCGTGCGCGGTGGCCTCGAGCCGTTCGATGACCTGCTTGGCGGACAGCTCGGGGAACCGGGCGCGGACCAGGGCGGCTACACCCGCGACGTACGGCGAGGCAAAACTCGTTCCGCTGTAGGCGAGGTACTTGCCCTGGCTGTCGTACTTGCCGTTGGAGATCCCGGTCGTGCGCGCGTCCAGAGAAGTGATGCCTTCACCGGGGGCGGCGATGCCGACCCAGGGGCCAGGCACAGTGAACGCTGAGGGCGCGCCATTGTTGTCGACCGAGCCGACCGAGAGCACGTACTCGTCGAACCAGGCCGGGCTCACATAGGTCCGGATGGACTCCCACAGGTCCTGTGCCGGTTTGAGCGGGTCGGGCGTCGGATTGCCCGACTTGCAGTTGTCGGAGTTGCCCGCCGAACTCACGATGACGGCGTTCTTCTCGACGGCCGCGTAGTGCAGCGCCGCGCCGAGTACTCCGTAGACGTGCTCGCTCGCCGGTGACGCGGAAGGGCAGGCGACCAGCGAGATGTTGATCACGGTGGCGCCGAAGTCGGCGGCTCGCACGATGGCCGAGGCCAGCGTGGACACCTTGCCGTAGCCGTCGGGAAAGTCATCGGGTGATTTCGTCCGCCCGGCACCCTCTGCCTGCCACAGCGAGCTCGTCTGGCGGATGCTGAGGATCCGCGATTCCGGCGCGACCCCCGCGAAACCCTGGCCGTCGATCTTGGTCGCACCGATGATCCCGGCGACGACCGTGCCGTGCACATCGCAGTCGTCGGTTCCGTCCCCGCCCGCTGCGACATAGTCACCGCCGTGCCACAGATCCGGTAGCCGAGGATGTGGCGCGACGCCGGTATCGATCACCGCGACAAGCTGTCCCGCACCACGGGAGAACTCCCACGCGCGGTCCAGATCGAGCGAACGCTGGCTGGTCGGCACGGCCACCTCGGTGGTCGGCTGGGTGCGGTAGCACATACCGTTGGTGCCGCTACCCTGCTCGGTCTTGTCCGGCGGCGCGGCTGGATCGCCTGCGGGTCGCAGGGCGGGATTGATCGCGGGTGGTCGGTCGGCCGATGCGGTTCCGCAGAGACCGACCCCGGCACTGAGGCCGACGGCCAGCGCGACCGCCGTCAGCCGAAGGCCCAGCCTCACAGCCCGCGGACCAGCGAGTAGAGATCAGCGACCCAGAACACCAGCGGCAGCACCGCGGCGACGAATGCGTATTCCAGCAGTTCGGCGGCCCGGCGCATCGGCGGGGTAGCCGACTTGTTCGGCACGATCAGGCCGATCACCAGGGCGGCGATCAGGATGGTCACGGCCGCGCCGAAAACCAGCAGCGGCTGTTCCATCGCGACCGAGACACCGACCAGCATGAGCAGCACGATCGCCGCGCCGCCCGCGATGAGCACGATGGCCTGTTCGGCGCCCGCGTAGGTGCGGCTGCGGAACATCAGCACCACCGAGCACACCAGCGCCAGCGCGATCCCGGGCCAGAACGGGTCGTCGGCGCCCGCGTCGGTGGACAGCAGCGCACCGGCGACGGTGACCAGTGTGGTCGCGCCGACCAGTCCGGCCAGGTAGTTGCGCGCCCGCTCCGACCGCGCGCGCAGGGCGTCGAGGGTGGGCAGGGCGCGGTGGTCGTCGGGATCGTCCTCGGTCGGGTCGATCGGGGTGCCGGGGGAGGGGACCGGCGGCAGCGGCAGCTTCGCCAGCGCCATCGAGACCCGCGGCGCCAGCGACAGCGCGGCCAGTCCCAGCGCGGCCACGACCGCGCCGACCGCCTTGACCGGCTGATCGGTGAGCAACCCGACCAGCGCGGCGGGCACGATGAACACCGAGATGGTCGCCGTGCCGATGAACAGGGCCAGGCCCACACCGGTCACGCGCCAGGCGAGCACCGCCGTCGCGCCGAGCAGGGCACCGCCGAGCAGCAGGTGCGCCCAGCCGTAGTGATCGGGGACCAGCAGCATGCCGCCGGTGAACGCGGTCGGCAGCGCGCAGCCGCCGAGGACCAGCGCGGCGGAGGTGTCGCCGTACATGCGGCTGAGCACGGTGCCCGCGACCACGCACAGGATGGCGACGAACAGCGCGATCGAGCCGGTGATCCAGGAGGGCAGCGCGTCCGGCGCGGCCAGCAGACCGAAGCAGCCGACGAGCATGGTGACCGCGGCCAGCACCGAACCGGTGATCCGCGCGGTCTTCGGCGTCCAGCTGCGGTAGTGCTCGGCGTCGGCGATCGCGACGTTGTACATGATGTCGTCGAACAGCGGGGTGGGCGCGGCGTGCGAGGCGCTCTCCAGCATGAGCAGTTCGCCGTCGCGCACGCCCTGCTCGCCCAGGCTCAGCGAGTTGGAGAACGGGGGATGACCGATGCGGGCCAGCACCCATTCGGCGGGCTCGTAGCGTTCGCCCTCGTTGTCGAACGTATTCGATCGGCTGTGCTGAGCGACCATGTCGACCACGCTCGGAATCACCAGCGCCACCGGGACATCGACCGGAATAGCCATGTCGACCTGCGTGTGCTTGGCCAGAATGGTCACCCGGGCGAGGTCCGGCGCGCGAACGATACCGCGCGCGGAGTCTTCATCCACATGATCGAGTCGCGCGTGCGTCAAAACTCCCCCAACTCCGTCTCTACCTCGTGTTTCCGCTCGACCACTGGAGATGGTCGACAGTTTGCGGAACCCACCGCTCGGACAGCAGAATGCCTGACGAACCATACGACATGTCGGCCGCTACCTCTACACTGAGCCCGTCGTGCGGACAGACAGCGAGTAGTCAAGCAGGGGGAGTCTTCGACCATGAGCACAGTTCGGTTCCAGCGCCGTGCCCGGCGCGAGATGCCGCGCACGCCCGGTGGCGAGGTCACCCTGCAGCCGCCGCCCGAGATCCCCCGGATCACCCCCGGCAACCTGCTGATGAAGCTGATGCCCGTGGTCATGGTGGTCGGCATGGTCGGCATGATGGCGCTGATGTTCACCCAGGGCAGCGGCATGCTGTCCAACCCCATGTCGATGATGTTCCCGCTGATGATGATCATGTCGATGGTCACCATGTTCGGCCAGGGCAACGGCAAGGGCGCCAAGGCCGCCGAGGCCAACGAGGACCGCAAGGACTACCTGCGCTACCTCGACCAGGTCCGCAAGGACGTCGACGAGACCGCCACCCAGCAGCGCGCCGCCGTCGAGTGGAGCCACCCCGAGCCCGGCCTGATCTGGATGCTCGCGGGCACCAGCCGCATGTGGGAGCGCCGCTCCGGCGACAAGGACTTCTGCCACGCCCGCATCGGCCTGGGTGGTCAGCGCCTGGCGACCCGCCTGGTCGCCCCCGAGACCGGCCCGGTCGAAGAACTCGAGCCCATCGCCGCGGTGTCGCTGCGCCGCTTCGTGCGCGCCCACTCCACCGTCCCCGATCTGCCCACCGCCATCGCGGTGAAGGGCTTCGGCACCATCGCCCTGGACGGCGACCGCGCCCAGGCACGCGACATGACGCGCGCGATGTTGTTGCAGCTGTGCATGTTCCAGGCGCCCGACCAGGTACTCGTCGCCGTGGTCTGTGGCCCCGACACCGCGCGCGAGTGGGAGTGGACCAAGTGGCTCCCGCACACCCAGCACCCCGAGGTGACCGACGGCATCGGCACCCAGCGCATGTTCTACGGCTCCATCCGCGAGGCCCTGAGCAGCCTGCACCCGCTGCTGGGCAACCGCGTGCGCTACTCGCGCAACCAGCCCAACAACCCGAACCTCGTGCACGTGGTGATCGTGGTCGACGGCGGCCTGCTCGAGGCCGAGGACGACCAGCTGCGTGAGTCCGGCTTCGAGGGCGTCACCATCATCGACCTGTGCAATTACGCACCGCGCCTGGCGGTTTCGCGTGGCATCAAGATGGTCGTCGAGGACGGCGAGTGCCTCGGCCGCGGCGCCACCGGCAACCAGGAACGCTTCGCCACCATCGACCGCGTCAGCGCCGAACAGGCCCAGCAGGCCGCCCGCAGGCTCGCCCCGTATCGCGCGGCCAGCCAGCGCAGCAGCGATATCGAGACCGAGGAAACCGAGACGATCTCCAGCTGGGCACAGCTGATGAACCTCGGCGACATCGGCAACTTCAACCCGGCCAGCGCCTGGCGTCCCCGCTACGGCCGCGAGCGCCTGCGCGTCCCCTTCGGCCTCGGTGCCGACGGCGCCCCGGTCGAGCTCGACATCAAGGAAGCCGCCGAGAACGGCATGGGCCCGCACGGCCTGTGCATCGGCGCCACCGGTTCCGGTAAGTCCGAGTTCCTGCGCACCCTGGTGCTCAGTCTCCTGGCCACCCACTCGCCCGACCAGCTCAACCTGGTCCTGGTCGACTTCAAGGGTGGTGCGACCTTCCTCGGCCTCGACGGCGTCCCGCACGTCGCCGCGGTCATCACCAACCTCGAGGACGAGGCCGACCTCGTCGACCGTATGAAGGACGCCCTGGCCGGTGAGATGAACCGCCGCCAGGAGGTCCTGCGTCAGGCGGGCAACTTCGCCAACGTCTCCGAGTACGAGAAGGCCCGCGCGGCGGGCGCCGACCTCGACCCGCTGCCCGCGCTGTTCGTGGTGCTCGACGAGTTCTCCGAACTGCTCACCCAGCACCCCGACTTCGCCGAGCTGTTCGTGATGATCGGCCGTCTGGGCCGCTCGCTGCAGGTCCACCTGCTGCTGGCCTCGCAGCGCCTCGAAGAGGGCAAGCTCAAGGGCCTGGAAAGCCACCTGTCCTACCGGATCGGTCTGAAGACCTTCTCCGCCAACGAATCCCGCCAGGTCCTCGGTGTCCCCGACGCCTACAACCTGCCCAGCTCGCCCGGTGGCGGTTACCTCAAGTCCGACTCCGGCGAGATCCAGCGCTTCCAGGCGTCCTACGTCTCCGGTCCCTACGTCGGTGGTGGATCGGCGCGCGAGGTCACCAGCGCGGGCATCGTCGGCGGCGAGATCGATGTCAACGCCCGCCCGTTCAACGCCTCTCACGTCGGCTTCCGCACCTCCGACCGGGTGCCGGTGCCGGTGGAGTCGAGCTACGAGCCCGAGCCGACGAGCGAGGAGGGCGAGCAGATGTCGAACCTGAACATGCTCGTCGCCCGCATCGCCGGTCACGGCCGCCCCGCCCACGAGATCTGGCTGCCGCCGCTGGACGAGGCGCCCACCCTGGACCAGCTGGTCCCGCGCTCGATCCTCACCGGCGAGGTGCTGCCGGTGTCCACCCTGCGCGCCCCGATGGGCATCGTCGACCGTCCCTACGATCAGCGCCGCGACCCGTTCGTCGTCGACCTCTCGGGTTCGCGCGGCAACGTGGCCGTGGTCGGCGGTCCGCAGTCGGGTAAGTCCACCGCGCTGCGCACCATGATCATGGCGATGTCGCTCACCCACACCGCCGAGCAGGTGCAGTTCTACTGCCTCGACTTCGGTGGTGGCACCCTGGCCAGCCTGCAGGGTCTGCCGCACGTGGGCTCGGTGGCCAGCCGTCTCGACGAAGACCTGGTGCGCCGCACCGTCTCCGAGATGACCACCATCGTCCGCACCCGCGAGGCCCGGTTCCGCCAGCTCGGCATCGAGTCGATGACCGAGTTCCGTCGGCTGCGCGCCACCGATCCCGCGTCCAGCCCGGCCGCGGCGGGCGCCCACGAGGACCCGTTCGGCGATGTCTTCCTGGTGATCGACGGCTTCGGCTCGATCCGCCAGGACTTCGACGCGCTCGAGCAGACCATCATGAACCTCGCCGTGCAGGGTCTGTCCTACGGCGTGCACGTGGTGATCGCGCTGAACCGCTGGGCCGAGGCAAGGCCCGCGCTCAAGGACCAGATCGGCACCCGCATCGAGCTCCGCCTCGGTGACCCGATGGACTCCGACCTGGGCCGCAAGTTCGCCTCGCTGGTCCCGCAGGGTCGCCCCGGTCGCGGTATGACCGCCGAGTGCCTGCACATGCTCACCGGTCTGCCCCGCATCGACGGTTCCTCGGATCAGTCGAACCTGGGTCAGGCGGTCACCGCCGCGGTCGAGACCATCGCCAGGATGACCCCGGGCCGTCCGGCCCCGCAGGTCCGCATGTTGCCCGATCAGCTGCCGCGCGAGCAGCTGCTCTACCTGGCGGGCAACTGGCCCTCGCGGGTCGACCCGGCCACCAAGTGCCTGCGCATCCCGATCGGTATCAACGAGGCCGAGCTCGCCCCGGTCTACATCGATTTCGCGGAGAGCCCGCACTTCATCATCATCGGTGACTCCGAGTCCGGTAAGACAACGCTGCTGCGCTCGATCATCGACGGCATCGCCGCCTCGAACACCCCGAACGAGGCCCGCTTCATCGTCGGTGACTACCGCCGCACCATGCTCGGCCTGATCCCCGAGGGCTACCAGGCCGGATACGGTTCCACCGCACCGCAATTCACCACCAACATGAATGACCTGGCCGCCTACGTCGCCAAGCGCACCCCCGGCCCGGAGGTGACGCCGCAGCAGCTGCGTGAGCGGTCGTGGTGGAGCGGTCCGGAGCTGTACGTGATCGTCGACGACTACGATCTGGTCGCCACCTCGCAGGGCAACCCGGTCGCCGCGCTGGTCGAACACCTCCCGCACGCGCGCGACCTCGGTTTCCACCTGATCATCGCCCGCCGTTCCGGTGGCGCCAGCCGCGCCATGTACGAGGCGACGCTGGCGCGGATGAAGGACCTCGGCTCGGCCGCGCTCGTCATGAGCTGCAGCAAGGACGAGGGCGTGATGGTCGGCACCACCCGCCCCGGCCCCAAGCCGCCGGGCCGTGGCACCTACGTCACGCGCAACAGCGAGGGCCTGGTCCAGACCGCCTGGATGCCGCAGCCGGAATGACCACCGTCGAGCTGGTCGTCAGCGAAGCCAAAGTCTGGGCCCGGGGCACCACCACGCACTGGGACGGTCCACCGTCGGTGGTGTTGGGCAGCAACGGTTCCGATCTCGTCGTGGGGGAGCCGCTGACCCCACCCACCCAGGTGGTGTCGGCGATCCAGTACCTCGGTGCCGACCGTATCGCCATGCCACCCGGCATGCCGAGCATCGCGCAGGCCCTGACCGCCGTGCTCGGCGCGATCATGGACAACCTCGGTGTCGCGGGCCCGTGCGACCGTATCGTCGTCATCCACCCGACGGTCTGGGGCACCCGTGCCCTCGACCTGTTCGGTTCCGTCGCACAGCAATTCGCGCACGAGGTGGTGTTCGAGTCCTGCGCGGTGCGCGCCTCCGACGTCGACGACGCGACCCGCCGCAGCCGCCGCACCGCGGTCATCGAATTCGGTCTGCTCTCCACCACCGCCACCGCGGTCGGCTACGAGACCAACGGCACCATCATCGAGGCCGTCGAAGCCGAACCCACCCTGTCGGCCGCCGAACTCGACACCGAGGACGGCTGGCACCGGCTCGAGGCCCTGCTCAGCCGACTGCTCATCGACCGCCCCGCCGACGTGGTCCAGGTCTTCGGCACCACCGACCCGACCGTCCTGGCCGCGATCACCAGCGTGGCCGAGAGCGTCTGCGGCGCGAAGACCACGGTCAGCCCACTGACCGGCACCGACCTGTCCCGTCCGGCGCCCCAGGGCCCCGCCTACACCCCGACCATCCCGCCCGCCGCCGAGTGGATGCAACCGCTGCGCGAGCGTGCCGCCGCCACCAACCCGGTCGACAACCGCCCGCTCTACTACGGCGCCGCGGCCCTGGCCGTCGTCATCGCCGCAGCGGCGGTCGGCGGCTTCTTCCTGTTCGGCGGCTCCGGCGACAAGGAGGCCACGGCCGCCACCGCGACCACCTCCACCACCGCCGCACCGACCACCAGCCTCGCCCGGCCCTCGACCACGACGACCACAGCGGTGCCGACCACCGTCACCGTCGGCCGCGTCGTCATCGACGTCCCCGCGGGCTGGCACCGCTCCGCCGCCGCCGACCCCGCCCTGCGCGCCGACCTGGTCCCCGACGACGGCGCCCGCCGCCGCATCACCGTCGCCCAGAAACCGGTCAACGCGGGCGCGGGCTACGACGAGATCGCCGCCGACCTCGACGCCCAGATCAAGAAGAAGCCCGCGGGCACCGTCACCGAAGTCCGCCGCGACGTGGTCTTCGCCGGACGCCCCGGCCTGTCCTACGAGGAACGCCCCGCCGACGGCTCCACGGTCCGCTGGCAGGTCATCGTCGACCGAGGCGTCCAGGTCAGCGTCGGCTGCCAATACGCCGAAAACGGGTGGGAGGCCGTCCGATCCGCCTGCGAACAGGTCGTGAGCGGTGTGCGGGTGGGGTTGTAGGACGCCGCCTCAGCTGGCGGTGCGCCCGAACATCTCGTCCACGAGATCGGGCACCGTCGTGCCCAACACCTTGCTCAGGGCAATCAGTGTCGACAGACGCGGGTTCGCTGGGGCCTTCGTGCTGCGAACCCCCCAGCCGTGCTCCAGCAGCTGGTAGTGCTGACGGCTGATCCCCGCGGCGTGCGCGACCTCTTCCTGACTGAGACCCCTGGCCTCACGAAGGGTGGCCAGCCGCTGTCCCAGAATCGCCACGAGCTGCTTCTCGACGGCGGATTCGGACACCTCAATGAGGCTTCCCAGACGCTCCGCCCACGTCGACCATCTATAGATGGCATCACGCGCACCGCTGTGTTATGGCGGCTATGCGTCAGATCCCGCCCGACTGAATACCTCATCGAGGAGAATCGGCAGCGGCGTCCCCAGCACCTCGCTCAACGCGACCAGCGTCGAAAACGTCGGATTCGCAGGCTTCTTCGGGTTACGAGCCCGCAACCCGATCTCGAGCAACTGATAATGCTGCCGACTGATCCCCGCCGCCAGCGCGACTTCTTCCTGCGTCAGCCCCCTGGCGGTGCGCAGCGCCGCCAAATGCTGCCCCAAAATCGCCACGAGCTCCTTCTCGACGGCGGATTCTGGCACGCCACCGAGATTCGCCACTTCCGACGCCCACGTCGACCATCTATAGATGGCATTCGCTCTCGCGTGGACCCGTATCGAGCGATCGTCTTCGTCACCCGGGCGCGCAAGGGGCCAGCGAACATGCTCCCGGCCTACGCCAACGGGTCGGTGGCACCCCGCCGACTTCGTCGTGTCCAGCGGTCAGCGACGCTTCAGCGCCGACACCGCAACCGCGACGGCGATGATAGGCGCCATCAGACCGATGACGATCGTGATCCCCAACAGCGCCAGAGCCACCACCACCGGTGCCAGCGCGATCACCGACACGACGACGGTGACCACGTAGAGCCCCAGTCGCCACCCACCGGTGTCCGAGAACCCGTGTGTGAGAGCCGCGACTACGAGAAGTGCTGCGGCACAGCCACCGAGCAGAATCTGCTGCGAGAGCGCACTGGGAGTGTGCGTCCAGGCATGAATGGTGGCGCTCGGCGCTGCCGCGGCCGGGTCGACCTGTCCGGCCAGCCAGGCATGGAGTACCACCGCACCCACGCAGCCGATCACCAACAGCCAGCTGAGCACCTGCGTCGACGGCATCCGTGAACGCCGCCGACTCGGCCGACGGTAACCGCCACGCCGCGCGCCGTAGTGATGATGAACATTGTGGACATGGGTGTGGTTGACACTGCCCCCGACGTGCGAGTTCTCGATCGACGTCCGCGATCCCCGGCCGAACATCTAGGCGTCACCGGACTCGTGAACCACATCGCCCCGAACCCGCGCCCGCCTCACCACCTGATCACTCGCCCCAGCACTGCTGAGCCGCACCCCACCCCCGACCCGCACGTCCTCCACCACCTGCGAACTCCGCCGCGAACCCCCACCCCCAGCCGGCAACCACCACTGCACGAGCACCCCCACCGCCAGCAACACCGCCCCCGACACCCACCACGCAACACTCCGATGGTCGGTGACCACCCACGTCCCAGCATTCACCGCCGCCGCCACCCCGACAGTCCCCACCGCCCCCAACAATCGCTGCCCAGCCGTCCCCACTCGAACCCCCTCGCCGATAGCACCGCCCGACTTCAATTCGCCAGTATGCCACCGCAATCCGACACAAACGGGCCGAAGCACATCGTCACGCCCCCCGATCCACCCAGAAAACAAGTCAGGCCCCGGCTCAGCCGGGGCCTGACTGGAGTACCGCTGGGATCAGAACAGACCCGCGAGCGCGGTATCGGTGCCCTGCAGGTCCGAGTTACCGGAGCTGACGAGCTGACCGGCACCCTCGAGGGTGGTGTTCAGCTGCTGGACGTGGGTGTTCCACTGGCCCTGCATCTGCGCGAACGCGTCGTTCGCGTCACCCTGCCAGTTGTTGGTCACGAAGTCTGTGACTGTCTTGTGGAAGTCCTCCAACATGGTCATGACGTTGCGGGCTTCCGAGATGATGCCAGCGGCGCCGGACTCGACTTCGCCGAAATTCGCGGAAATCCGTGAGGGATCGGTGGCCATCTGAGCTCCTTGTAAAGAGTTGCGGTTGTGTACGAATCAGAGAGCGGGGAGGTCGAGGCTGGACACCGAGTTCTTCACTCGATCCGCGAACTCGGTATCCTTCGCCTCGTAGTCCGACCCTGCCTTGACCAACTTCTCCGAGGTCTCCAGCAGCTTGTCGTTGAGCTTGTCGGCCTGGTAGTAGTACCGCTCCATGAACGAGTCGAAGGCGATACGCGCGGCGCCACTCCAGGTCGCGGTGGTGGTGTCCTCCTTCTGCTTGAGGGCCCGGATCGCGAGGATCAGGTCGCTGTGCCGCTTCTCGATGTCCTTCGCGAAGTCGGCGATCTGTGTGTGGTCGGCGGAGAGCTGTCCTGCCATGGTGGTTCCTTTCAGGTTCGACCTGCTGATCGTCTGGTCTGGGACTGGTACTCCCAGCTCATATACTTGGACGCCGACCGATGGCGATCGGTTCCATCAAGTTTCAAAATTCTTGGATCGGGCCGCATCCGATCTCCCAGCCCGACTCGCGCGTAGATTCCCCCTGGTCGATGATCGGGCACGGGTCGTATGGAAGGACCGAACATGCTCCGAATGCAGATGGCCAACCCCCTGGTCCCCTCCTCCCACTGTTCTGACCGATCGACGGTGAGTGGGCTGGCTCCTCGGTCACCCTACCTAATGACCCGACCTCTCCGCGATCCCCTAGTGCAAGTTGGGAGCCCTAACACGCTGTCGGCGGGGTCGTTGCGACCGTTGGAACGGTGACTCGTACACGCACTCTCCGCAGATGCACCCAAGGTTCAGTACCGAAGGGGTGGTCGCCGAACGTCGAAGGTGACGGAGAGCACAGGGCTATTGGCTGTTGGCCATCACCGCGTACGTCGCCGCTGCTCTTTGATGTGCGTCGCCCAGCTGGTGGCTTTGGACTATCTCGACGTATTGGCGGTACGCGACCGCGCAGGAGAAGCGTTTGAGAGTAAGGCTTGTTTCCTTGTTCTCCACACATTTGGATATCGGGAGATTCGGAGGTGGATCGGCAGGGGTCGTATTCGGACCGTCTAGCACGGTCGATGTAAGAGACTCGGCTCCTTCGGCATCGCGGGTGCGGATAACCTGTGTACCCCATACGATGCCGAAGCGATCGGCGCCAACCTTTTCGTACATTGCCCGACGTTCCGCCTGATCTCGTCTTGTGTGGAAGAACCCTTGCATGCCTAATGTTGCGTAGTGGTCGGAGTCCGGCAAATTTAGCTGTTCCGGATTCAATGCGCGTCGGAGTATCTGGTCGGGGTCGTTGCTGAGCATGAGTATTTCCATTGGCGACAGCGGCGAAAGCTCATCGAGCTTGGGAAGCTGTGCATCCAGGATCTTTTCAGCAAGAACGGTCAGCTGTGGGAGTTCCGGCTCTGCAGACCCTGTCAGGAGGTGGATCACGTAGCTTCCTCGTGCGACAGTTGTCAGCATGGTCGGAATGCCGGGGCGCCAGTGCGAGTGTGCATCTGGATACTTTTCGATGGAAACTCGCTGATTTGCAGCTTGATCCACATCGAAGTCGGCATTTTCGATATCGGAAGCAGCTTTTGCTGCGGCATCTGCATTTGGAAATTGAAAAACTGTAAGTCCGAAGTATGTCGGCTTCAGGCCACGTTGGATGTCGGCGAGAGCCTCGTCGCCGGGAGCGAGGGCGAAGATGGTGTAGCCGGTGTTGTCGCTGCTTGCTGTGCCGAATCCGTAGAGCATGTTATTCGCTTCCAGAACCGGTTGCACCTGCTTGCTGACGCTGTTTGCCAGAGGCGGGCGTTCTATGGCATCCCAATGGCCGTATTTCAATTTCGGATCGATATCGGTACCCAAGATCAAAGTATCGGCGAGCCGAAGGGCTGCGAGAGTTTTTCCGTCGTTGTAGTTGGGTGAGTATTCATCCAAGAAGTCAACCGGTATTGTCGGGTATTTTCCGACGGCCAGGGTTCGTACATCCATTTCGCCGGCAGTCGGTGTTCCTGGAGCTGTTGACCCGCAGCCCGAGGAGGTGAGGGTAAGTGATGCGATGGCAACAGCTATCAGGTACCGGCTGTGGCGTCGGCAGGCTTCTTTTTGAATCAATCTGACCATCTCCTACTTGCTATTGATCAGCATCGAATACTGAGAAGAAATGCGCTGATAGGCATCTTCCAGTTGGTCGGCCGGAATCTCTGCAGCGTATCTATCGGCTGCAACAATGCAACGGAACCTGGCTCCGGAATGATATTTGCCCCTAGCTTCAAAGCACTGGGCAAACGGGAGGCCTTTTGGTGGATCCAGCGGTTTGAATAGTTTTCCCAACTTGGCCAGTTTATCGGCAAGGGTCTGCGCAGACTCTGAATCTCGTGCCCTGTACAGTGCGCCGCCGTTGAACGATGCGCGGTCGACCCCGAATTCATCGACGGAGGGGCCGTCGCGCTCGGCATCGCGTGATCCGTGCAGTACTGACCTGCCCGTGTAGACGGCCGGGACGATGTCCTCGGCATTCATGCCGTATGTACCGGAAACGGTTCTTCCGATCATGCCATCGACGTCTCGCTGGAGAGTCATCCAATTGTCGCGGGGGGTTGGCGTGAACTTGTCGACTGCGCTGGCAACCTTGGAGTAGGAGCCCTCCGTACGTGAGATCAGGGAGGGCAGGTCTGGAGTTTTGATCTCGTTGGCCAGGTAGTCGGATACCGATGTGAGAATCACAAAATTCTTGTGGGCGAACCACGCGTTTATCATCGACCATTCCGGGTTCCAGTATGCGATCTCATCGGACACGCCCGGAATGTCGACACTCTGGTACTCGTCTGCGTAATATCTGCGGTTCGCTTCCCCCAGTGCGATCGCGGCGTGGCGGGCCGATTCCTCGTCGGAAAAGAGAAGAACGAAGTTCTCCAATTTATACGAAAGACTCTTGTGGCGATTTGATTCCGCATTGGAGTAAAAGCCACCGATGAACCCGGCTGTGCTGGCATTGAAGTCGTCAGGGTGAATGTTCATCACCTCTTCGACGATGACGTCCTCGGCTCGGATGAATGTCCTGGTTGTGTCCCTGTTCCGGGTGAACTTCAGGTCTGGATCGATATCCGACGGTAGCGGAACCACCTCCGCCAGCCGCATCGCCTCCGCATAGCGTGCCTCGTCTTCGTTCCGTACCGTCCCCAGGACTTCGGGTTCGCGCGGATAGTTCCCGACGTTCAGAGCGCTGAGATCGATCTCCGGCGAGGCCGGCGCAGCAACCTCGTCACCGCTCCCACACGCTGTTGCGAGCAGGCAAGCTACGGTGAGTGCTGCCGCGAGGGGTACCCGGAAGCGTCGAGTTCTGGTGGTTCTCGGGCGAGATGGTCCGGATTGCACGGTGGCCCCCTTCGATAGTTCGGGATACGGCAGGTGGTTGGAACCGGGATCGGTTTGCCGCCGCGGTCTACTGCGCATTGGCGAAGGTCGCGTATTGGGCGGCGGCGCGTTGGTGTGCGTCGTGCAGTTGGTGGCTGTCGATCGAGGCTACGAAGTGGCGGTAGCGGACGGCGCAGGTGAAGCGCTTGGTGTGGGTGGTGGTGGTTTTGTTCTCGGTGCAGGTTGTGTCGGGGACTGTGGTCGGGCTGTCCGCGGGGGCGAAGGCTGGGCCGTCGAACATTGCGGATTGGAATTTCTCGGCGCCGGTGGTGTCGCGGGCTCGGAAGACGATGGCGTCCCAGCCGATGCCGATTTTTTCGATTCCGCTCTGCTGGTAGAGGTCTCGTTGGGCGAAGCTGTCGCGCCGGACGTGGAAGAAGCCCTGGAGGCCGTAGGACGCCGAGTGTTCGGGTTCCGGGCCGCCGAGTCGGTTGGTGTTCAGTGCGCGTTCCAGGACGCCACTCGGGTCGTTGTTCAGCATCAGCACCTCGGTCGGCGACAGCGGTGGTAGCTGGTCGAGCCAGGGGAGTTGGGCATCGAGTACACGGGTGGCCAGCGCGGTCAACGCGGGTAGATCGGGATCGGGCTTGCCGACCTGGAGGTTGACGACGTAGCTGCCGTGCGCGACGACGGTGCCCAGGGTCGGGACACCGGGTCGCCAATGGGACCGCGCGGACGGGTACTTGTCCAGACCCACGCGCTGGTTCTGGTCGGGTGCTACCTCGAAGTCGAGTCGTTCGATGGCCTCGGCGGCTTTGGCGGCGGCGGTCGCGTCGGGGAATTGCATGACCGACATTCCGAAATGGGTCGGGCGGTACTGCCGTTGGTAGTCGGCGATGGCGTCGTCTCCGGGGGACAGGACGAAGGCTCCGAAGGTTTCGATATCCGTACTGCCGGTGGCGAATCCGTAGAGCAGCTTGTGCTCTGTCAAGGCCGGATGGACGTTGTCGCTGAACGAGCTCAACAGTGTGTCGGCGGTGAACGAATCCCAGTCGCCGTACTTCAGTGTGGGGTCGACGTCGGTGCCGAGAATCAACGCGTCGGCCAGTCGCATCGACGCGAGTCGCTGTCCGTAGCTGAAATTGTGGCGGTATTGGTAGTAGGCGCTCACCGGAAGTACGGGGTACTTGCCGACGTCGAGGGTGCGGACGTCGATTTCGCCTGCTGTCGCGGTGCCGTCGATCCGGGAACCGCAGCTCGATGCCAGCACTGCCGTCACGAGACCGATCGCGGCCGCGCCGAGGAGATATTTGCGTAGGGCTTTTCGTTGCATCGTCGGCTCCTACTCGGCTTCGGCCAGCAGCGCGTACTGAGCGGAGATACGTTGGTGTGCGTCCGCGAGCTGGTTGGCACCGATTTCGGCCGCGTAGCGCCCGACCGCGAGGGAACAGTGGAACCGCGGTGTCGAACCCCGGAACTCCTCGCGGCTTTCATGGCAGTTCGCCGACGGGAGACCAGCCGGACTGGGCGCCACCACGTAGAGGCGGCCGAGCTGCGCGCGCCGATCGGCCAGGAGTTGCGCGGCGGCCGGGTTTTCGGCGCGATACAGGGCGCCGCCGTTGAAGGCGACCAAGTCGACGCCTGTCTCGTCGAACAGCGCTTCGTCCACTTCGGTATTCTGTGCGACGTGTAGCGCGCCGTGCCTGCGGTAGACGGCTGGAACGGTGGTGCCGGTGGCTGCTCCGTCGTTGGCGGCGGGGACGGCCGAAGCCAGCAGTCCGTCGATATCGCGGTCCAGGGTGTTCCACTGGTCGCGCGGCGTCGGAGCGAATTTCTCCAGGCCGGCGGGCAGCGCGTCCATGATTTTTGTCGCATGGGCGGTCGAGCCGGGCAGGTCGTCGGCACCGATCTGATTGCCGAGATGATCGTTGACGACGGTCAGTACGAGGAAGCGGCCGGTCGAATGCCAGACGTAGAGGGCGTCGTACTTCGATGTCCAGGTCGCGCGCGCATCCGGATACTTGTCGATCCTGGCCTCGGTGTAGTCGTCGCCGAGTTCCCGGCGGTGTTCGGCTGCTACCGCGGATACTGCCCGTTTCGCCGAGTCGGCGTCCGAATACAGGAGGACGTAGTTCGCCATTTCCCAGGACAGATTCGCGTTCTCGTGCGTACGTCCCTGAGAAAAGTGTCCGGAAATGAAGCCGGGCGCGACGGCATCGAAATTCTCGCGGCTCATCAGGAGTTCCCGGGAAAGGGGTGGAGCCGAGATATCGGTGAATGTGCGGCTGGCGTTGAACATTCGCGCATATTTCAACGCCGGGTCGATTTCGTGGGGTAGCGGCACGACTTCGGCCAGGCGCTGGGCCTCGACCAGCGCCGCCTGCTCGTCGGTCGTGGCTTTCCCGAGGGGCACCGGAGTTGTCGGGTAATTGCCGACGTCCAGTGCGTTTCGATCGATCCGGGGCGTGGGCGCAGAGGCTTCGCGCTCATCACCGCAGGCCGTGGTCAGCAGGCAGGCGACGACCACGGCGACGCCGAGTGGTCCCCTGAACAGAGGCGAGCTGGGCGCACGTCGGCGCCGCGGTACGGAACGCAAAGAAATCCCCCCAAGGATGGTGTCTAGCGAATCTTCGACTGCAGTGTCGGCACCAGCTTTTCGCGCAGCACCGTCTCGGATTCCGGCGTCCAATTGCGCATCGCGGCGACCGTGCTCGGATCGTCGATCGGGATGACGATGGCGCGGGTGCTGGTGATGCCGTACGGCAGTCCGAGAAGGCCACCGCCCCCGGCTTTTTCGTCGCTGCGCAGGACGACGACGTAGCTGTCGTCGGGTGCTTCGAGCGAGTTGTAGCCGTCGGTGACCTGTTTGGGGGAGGGCTCTCCCTCGGTGTTGGTGTATTCGAAGTTGTAGACGAAGCCGAGCTTTTCCATGAACTGGGTCTGCGGGCTGCCGGTGAGGTAGATCGAGAACCTGTTGGGCTGGGTCACATCCAGCAGGGTGACGGTCTTGCCCTGGAAAGCGGGATTCTGGGCACTGACCGAGGTGGTCGGAGCGCCGGTCGGGGTGGTGGGGTCCGAGCCGCCGCTGGTGGCCCACACACCGGCGCCGACACCGAGCGCGACGACCAGCACACCGACACCCGCGATGGCCGCGATGCGCTTGGGGTTTCTGGTCTTGGGCGGGGTCAGGTCGATGGAGCCGGTGGCGGTCGCCATGCGGGGACCGGTGGTCTCCCGGGGCGGCATCACCTGGATCGGGTAGGTGGGGGAGGTGTTGTGGCCGGTGGGGTTGAAGCCGGGGACCAGGGCGTTGGCGGCGGCGTCGGTGAATTCTCGGCAGGTGGCGAAGCGTTCGGCGGGGTTCTTCGCCAGGGCGCGGGCGAAGACGTGGTCGATGGCGTGGGGGAGGCCGGGGTTGACCTTGGTGGCCAGGGGTGGGGGTTCGTGCAGGTGGCCCATCATGACCATGGCGGGTTGCGCCGCGGGGTAGGGGTTCTGGCCGGTGAGGAGTTTGTAGAAGGCGCAGGCGAGGCTGTAGATGTCGGCGCGGTGGTCGAGGGGGGCGCCGCTGAGCTGCTCCGGTGGGGCATAGGCGATGGTGGCCAGGAAGCTGCCGGTCTGGGTGAGTTCGGTGGCGTCGTCGGTGGACTTGGCGACGCCGAAGTCGGTGAGGAAGACGCGTTCGTCCTCGTTGTCGCCGTCGGTGCTCGACAGCAGGAAGTTGGCGGGTTTGACGTCGCGGTGCAGCAGGCCGCGGCGGTGCGCGTAGTCCAGGCCCTTGCCGACCTCGGTGGTGATGCGCAGGGCGCGCAGCGGGGTCATGGCGTGGCGGTCGCGGGCGAGTTCGGCGGCGGCGTCGGTGCCGTCGACGTACTGCATGGCGATCCAGAGCTGGCCGTGTTCCTCGCCGCGGTTGTAGACGGAGACGATATTGGGGTGGTCCAGACCGGCGGCGAGGTTGGCCTCACGCTCGAAGCGGGCGCGGAACTCCGGGTCGCGGCTGAGTTCGGCGCTGAGTACCTTCAGGGCGTCCATGCGCGGCAGACTCGGGTGCTTGGCCAGGTATACGGTGCCCATACCGCCGGCGCCCAGCACACGCTGCACGCGGTACCCGCCGACGATGGTGCCGGGGCTCATCGCCATCTTTCACGATCTCCTGACTCGGTGCCGCACCCTGCCGCTTTTCCCGGCTGGAGCATATCGGACTCGGCGGGGAAGGGCAGGTGCGGGATTATCTGGTGTTGGCGAAAACCGCATACTGCGCCGCCGCGCGTTGCTGGGCATCCAAAAGCTGGTTGCTGCTTACTATTCCGACGAACTGGTGGTAAGCGAGGACGCAGCTGAAGCGTTTCCGACCGTCGAGTTGCTGTTTGTTCTCGACGCAGGCGGAATCGGGAACATTGGGCGGGGCGGCGGCCTCCGTTTCGGTGCGCCACGGGAACAGTTTCTCGGTGACCGCGCGCCGGGCGCTCTCGTCGTCGGGAGTGCGGATGACATAGGAACCCCACGAGACGGCGACCTGTTCGGCGTTCATCTCGGTGAACTGCTCGTCGACGTACTGACGGTCGCTGGGCAGCGGGTCACCGGAGTAGTGCAGGATGCCCTGCTTGCCGACGAGCAGATACTGGCCCGAGCCCTCGGGGCTGGACAGCTGCTCGGGATTGAGGGCGCGCATGAGCACGTGGTCGGGGTCCCAGGGCAGGGTCATTGCCTCTTCGTCGGTGAGCGGCGTGGTCTTGTCCAGCGCGTCGATCTGTTTGGCGTACGCGGTCTCGGCGAGGGTGGTCAGGGCCTGCTGGTCGGGTTTGTCGACCGAGAGCAGGAAGGCGATGACGAACGGTCCGTGCGGGAGCAGGGTGCGCAGGAACGGCGAGTCGGGGCGCCAATGTGACAGTGCCGCAGGGTATCCGGGCAGGGAGACCGGCTGGTTCTTGCCCTCCTGGGCGGCGAAGTCGGCGTCGTGGAACTCGCGGGCGGCCGCGTTCGCGCGCTCGGCATCGGGGAACTGGAAGACCATCGTGGTGGCGGTGAACCGGTTGTTGGCCTGTTTGGACGGCCAGCCGCCGAGGGTGTTGACGCTGGTGTCCCTGGACGCGCCGTTGGATTCGAAGCCGTAGAGCATCTTGTGCTTCTTCGCGATCCCCGACATCACCGTGTCGTCGCCCAGCGCCCAGGGCATGACGCCCGCGGACGCGGTGCGCGCGCGTTTGCCGAAACCCATCTGCGGGTCGATGTCGGTGGCGGTGATCACGTGGTCGGCGATCCGCATCGCGGCCACCTCGTACATCTCGTAGAACGGCAGGACCGGGTCGTCGTCGTGGGCGTTGAGCGGTTCGGTGGGATAGGAACCGGTGTCCAGGGTGCGGAAATCGGTTTCCGCGGGCAGGGCGGTGCCCGCCATGGTGGAACCGCAGGCGGTGAGCACGGCGGTCAGGGCGACGGCGATCAGGGCGCTCGCGAAACGCGTCGAGGTGCTCATGCGGCGTTCACCAACAGGGCGTACTGGGCGGCGATGCGCTGCTGGGCGTCGAGCAACTGATGCGACCAGACATAGGCGGCGTAGCGGTCGTAGGAGACCGCGCAGTAGAAGCGGATCGCGAAGCGCTGCCTGCCGATGTACTCCTTGCACTGGGCGAAGGGCAGATTCTCGGGCGGCTCGGAGGCGGTGAACTTGCGGGTGAGTCCGCCGAGTTCGTCGCGCACGGCCTGGGCACCGGCGATATCGCGGGCGCGGTAGACATCGGCGCCGTCGGAGGCGTACAGGTCGACGCCCGCCTCCTCGATGACCTGCGCGATCGCCACCGGATCGGAGGTGAAATGCCGCGCGGTGCGGCCCGCGTAGACGCCGGGCGGATTGATCCAGGAGTCCTCGCGGGGGCGCGGGGCGGTGCGGCCGAGCATGCCGTCGCGGTCGCGCGGCAAGGTCATCAGCTGGTCGGTGGGGGTGGGGGTGAATTTCCTCAGTTCGGGGACGAGCGTGTCGAGGCTCTTGCGGGTGAGGTCGAGCAGGGCTTGCTTGTCGACCTTCTCGAGGTAGATCTTGAGGTAGTCGTAGAGCCAGGTGTAGACCACCAGGTGGCCGACGGCGAACCACGAACCGATCGACTGCTGGTCGGGCTGCCAGTGCGCCTTGGCACCGGGGTAGCCGGGGATCTCGATCGGCTGGTTGCCGGGGGCGTAGCCGAAGTCGAGACGTTCGAGTTCGGTCGCGGCGGTGGCGGCTTTCTGGTCGTCGGGGAAGATCATCACCGCGTTGACCATGTCGATGCCCTGGTTGTTGGGCTCGGTCTGGGCGGAGCTGACGAATCCGCCGATGAAGTCGGGCGCGGCCTCGGCGAACCGGTCGACCGCCATGATCTTGCCGAGCGCGGCCTCCGGATCGAGGAACACCGAGGCGATCGTGGGATTGGTGTGGACGAATCGCGGGTCGATGTCGGCGGGGGTGGGCACGTGGTCGCCGAGCCGTTCGGCCTCGATGAAGCGGGCCTGGTCCTGATTGGCGACCACACCGACCTCGCGGGGCTCGGTGGCGTAGTTGCCGACGTCGAGGGTGGTGAGGTCGACCGGCGGATCGGTGGCGCCCTGGGCTTCGGGCCCGGAATCGCAACCGGCGATCGCCCCCGTCACGAGCACAGCCGCGAGCAGGGCGCACGCGGCCCTGGCTGGTACAGGAATTCCCACGTCGATCTCCCTCCCCGGAATCGGTCGTCGGCCGAATCGTACGGCACGGGTCCGACGAAGGCGTGGGTCGCTCGGTGACGGCCCCCTTCGCGGACCGGCCTCGGCTACCGGGTGTCCGCGGAGATCACGGACTGGGCCGCGGTGCCCTGACGCGCGTCGATGAACTGGTTGCCGCTCACGAGGGCGTACCAGTGGTGGATACCGGCGCCCAGGAGGAACAGGTCACAGGCTGTTGGCGAGGAGGGCGTATTGGGCGGAGACCTTTTGGCGGACTTCGGGTTCGCGTTCGGCGCTGACGATGCCCAGGTAGCGCTTGTAGGGGACGTAGCAGCGGTAGTTGTAGGTGTCGTCAGCCGGGGTGCGCAGTTTGAGGCACTGGGCGCCGGGGATGTCGTTGGGGGCGGGGAGGGTGTCGAAGCCGTCGGAGGAGTCGATGAGGCCCTTCATCAGGGCCTCGGAGGCGGACTGGTCGCGGGTGCGGGTGATCGAGCCGCCGTCGACCACGGCGATCTGGTCGGCGCCGGTGGCGTCGACGAGTTCCTGGCGGGCGGTCTGGTCGTAGGCGCGGTTGACCAGGTGCGCGGTGCTGTAGACACCGAAGACGTTCTGGTCGGGGCGCAGGCCGCGGCGGTCCTCGACGACCGCGCGGGAGAGCAGGCGGTCGGGGTCGACGGGCAGGTCGGCGAGTTTGTCGGCCGGGGTGGCGGTGAACCGGGCCAGCTGGGCGAGTTCGGCGGTCAACGCCCGGTCGGCCCAGTCGGTGAGGTCGGTGGCCTCGGCGCGGGGGCGCTGGATGAACAGGGAGATGACGAACTGCTCGTGGGCGTGGAACGCGCCGATGGTCGCGACGCCGGGGCGCCAGTGCAGGTAGGCCTCGGGGTAGCGGGTGGAGGTGAGCTTGCGGTTGTCGGGGGACACCGCCAGGTCGGCGTCCTCGAGTTCCCGCGCGGCCAGGGTGGCGGCCGTGGCGTCGGGAAAGCGCAGCACGAAGACGCTGACGGCGGTGGCGTCGGCGGACGGGCGTTTGGAGTCGGCCGGGTCGGGCTTGTCGGCGCCGAGCGCGGCGTAGCCGGTGACGTACTTGCGTTTCTCCAGCACGGGTCTGGACACATTGGCGACGAAATCCAGTGCGCGCGTGACATCCCCGACGACGGCACCGCCGCGCCCGTAGGTCAGCGAGGAATCGATGCGCACCGCGGGCGCGACGGCCGCCGACATCCGCATGCCCTCCACGAGTGCGCCTTTGGCGCCCGCCGTGTCGTCGAAATGGTGCCGGTCGACGGCGTAGGTGCCGGTCTCCAGGCCGCGCACGTCGGCTTCTCCCGGTACCGCGGAGCCCTCGATCGCGCAGCCGGTGAGAGTGAGCAGCGCGGCACCGCACAGCGCGGCCGCGAGCCGGATCCTGGTCGAACAGCTCATCACAGCGCCCCCTCGACGTTCTCGCGCGATACCTGTGAAGTTACCGGAGGAATCCCGCCCAGGGGGACCTATGTGTGGAGCTTTGCCATAGTCTGGGAGCTATGGCGACGACCCTGCTGTGTGGTTCCGGTGGAGGCCGATACCTGTGAGGGATCGGCAGGTCGAAGTGGTGCCCGGAAGTCACGCGGTCGCGCACGTCGCGGGCGCGGTGATCGTGGTGGCGCACCGGGGGCAGGGCAGACCCGGCCAGGGCGACACCGCCGCCCTCGCGCTGGAATCGCTGGCGGAGCTGGTGCGCGGGGCGGCCGAGGAGGCACCCGGCGGTCCCGGTTCGGTGGTGGCGCGCGAGGCCACGCGCTGGTTGATGAAGTACGCCGAGCAGATCTCGCCGGGGGTGCCGATCGATTTCGGCGTGCTCTCGGCGGCCGAGAACGGCGGCATCGCGATCTTCCTGCACGGCGCGGTGACGGCCGTGCTCGCCGGGGAACACGGACCCGAGTACTACCGGGGTAGTGACGCGGCCTTCACCGTCGACCGGGTGGCCTCGGAACCGGCCAGGGGCGTCGCGCTGTTCATCGACGACGCCAAGGGTCGTATCCCCGATCTGCCGCCGGAGCGGGGGATCGGCTGGCTGGTCGAGGGCATCGCCCAGGCGGGCGGGGCCGTGGTGTGGTCCAACGACGTGCGCAGCCGGGTGCGCCCCGCCGACCCCGCGAGCGCGGGCCGTCGGCCACCGCCGCCCACCGCGCGCATCGACCGGGAACCGCCCGCGCCGCAGCAGGATTCGCGACCGGCCGAGGCGCCCGCGACCGGCATGCAGCCCGCGACCTCGATGATGGACGCGGTCACCAGCGCGACCGGACCCGCGCACGCCACCGTCGACCCGCACCACGCCGAGACCCGGCAGGCGGGCACCAACCCGGCCCCGGAACCCGACCCGGACCTGCAGCGCAGGCTGGAAGCCACCGCGCGCTCGACCGTGCTCGCGGTCAAGGTGATGGGATTCAAGTGCGCGCGTGCGCATCCCAGCGATCCGCGCGCGGCGTTCTGCACGGTGTGCGGGATGCCGGTCGACCAGACCCAGGCACTCGCCGAGGTCGTGCGGCCCCCGCTGGGCATGCTCGTCCTCGACGACGGCATGACCTTCCTGCTGGCCGCCGACGCGGTGATCGGCCGCGACCCGGAGAACTCCGAGGCCGCCCAGCGCGGACTCATCCCGCTGCGCGTGGACGACACCTCCGGCGGCATGTCGCGCGCGCATGCCGAAGTGCACCTGGTGAATTGGGACGTGCAGCTGCTCGACCGAGGTTCCACCAACGGCACCCGCTCACGCCTGCCCGGCTACCGCGACTGGATCCGCCTCACCCCGAACCAGCCGATGATCCTGGTCCCGGGCACCGAGGTGATGATCGGCAACCGCGTCCTACGCTACGAACCCGCCGCCCCACCGCCCTTCGGCTGAGGCTAGCTGTAGCGGGACAGGCAGGTGGTCTCGCCGTTGAGGACGCCCGCGCGGAAGGCGTCCACGCGGGAGAAGCCGCTGGGGACCGTGTTGCCCTCGGCGTCGCTGGCGGCCAGGCCGTCGGTGAGCAGGCCGGAGACGGCTTCGTCGAGGTCGCCCGCGGAGAGTTGGATGTCGCCCTGGCTGACCGGGCGGTTCGGTTCGGCGAGTTTGCCGGTGACCACCCCGGACAGGCACGCCGCGCGCAGACCGGTCTTCGCGCCGGTCAGCGCCTGGCCGTGGCTCTGCTGCACGGCCAGGGTGTAGCGGGAGATGAACACGACGTAGCCGTTGTAGTCGCCGCTGACCTTCACCGGGAGCGGGCCGTCGTCGTCGGTGTCGACCGCGCCGCGCTGCGCCAGGCCGCTGACGTCGGTGGCGATCACATTGGTGGCGGGGCAGTAGGTGACCGGTTCGGTGGGGGCGCCGTCGGCGCATTCGATCCGGGCACCGGAGTAGTCGTAGCTGGGGCTGTCGTCCACCGGCAGGATCGCCTGCAGCGCCTTGCTCAGCTCGACCAGGTTGTCCTTGGAGATCGGGTACTCGCCGCGACCGCTGTCGCCGGAGAAACTCTGCGGCAGATTGCCGCGGCGCTGGTCGATCTCGTCCTCGTCGATGCCCTTGCAGCCGCGGGGGCCGTCGGTGAAGCCGACCTGCACGGCGGTGACCCGTTCGAAGGCCGAGCCGTGCACGCTCTCCGGGTCGTCGGGATCGGAGTCGCGGATCGAAACCGTCGCGGCCAGCACGGAATTGAGGCCGTCGGAGGTGTTGATGGTGAAGTGCTCGGACTTGCCCTCGGCGACGTGGCGCATGAAGGCGCCCGCGAAGCAGTCGGCCTGCTGTTCCTTGACCAGCACCGGTGTCTTCTTGGTGACCAGCCCGGCCATGGTCTGGATGGCGTGCCCGTACTCGTGGGCGAGCACCATCACCACCGACATCGGGCCGAAGGTCTCGCTCATGGTGGGCAGCAGCATGGTGCGGTCCCAGCCGATGGAGTTGTCGCTGCGGCAGTAGGCCGCGTTGACCAGGTGGTAGGTGGTCTCCTTGCAGAATTCGACCGCCTGGCTGCGCGGGGCGCGCGCGTTCCAGGAGATGAGTTTGCGCACCGGGTCGAAGGTCTGGTCGCGGAATTCGGCGCCGAAGACCGACTGCCAGTAGGACTGGATGTCGGCGATCGCGTTGAGGGCCAGCTGGTCGACGTCACCGTCGTCGCCGTTGGTGGCGGTGAGATCGGCGTCGGGGACGCCGGGACGTGGGCCGTTGGGTCCGCCGGTGGTCGGCAGACCGGCGACCTGGAAGGGGTCGTCGTAGATCGAGACCCCGTGGCCGTCGACCGCTCGCGTGCACCCCACACCCGCCAGCGCGCACAGCACGGCGGTGATCACAACGAACACTTGGCCTTTCGGCATCTATCCCCCTGGTCGGCCGGATCCGTGTGCAGGTCGATCACCGGATCGGCGCAGAAGCCGTCTCGGGGGCACCGCCGATGTCCGGGCGATGGCATAGTATCCGCTCCATGTCTTCACCGGGGGCGCAGACCATCACCGTGCGCCATGATGGAACCGAACGAGTCTTCGAAGCGAGCCAGCAGATCACCATGGGCCGTGCGCCCGAGGTCACCCTGTTCGTGGACAGTCCGCTGGTCTCGCGCGTGCACGCCACCCTGCGTTTCCAGAACGGCGCGTGGGTACTCGCCGACAACGGCAGCACCAACGGCGTCTTCGTCGACGCGCGCAGGCTGAACCAGCCCGTGTCGATCGACCGGCCCACCCAGGTCCGCCTGGGCGACGCGATCAGCGGCCCGCTGCTGCACCTGGTCCCTGCCGCGGTGGGGTCGCGGCACGCTGCCACCGTGCTCGCGCCGCCGTCGCAGCCGCAATCCTCGCCGCCGCAATCACCGCCACAGCAGCATCAGCCCCGCCCGCCGCAACGTCCGCAGTTCCCGCCGCCGTCCAGACCGAATCCGCAGGCCCAGCGCCCGCACCAACCGCCGCAGTACGTCCCGACCTCGCAGCTGCCCGCGCAGCCGGTGGCGCCGCAGGACAACATCAACATGACCCGCCGCGCCGACTCCTCGATGCTGCCGCCGGTGCGCAAGTCGGCCTCGACCGAACCGGTCGCGCGCGGTGACCGCATTCCCGCCGGTGGCCTGAGTATCGGTCGTACCTCCGACAACCAGATCGTGGTCAACGATCCGCTGGCCTCGCGTCGGCACGCGCGCCTGGTGTCCTCCGCGGAGGGCCTGACGATCGAGGACCTCGGGTCGGCCAACGGCACCTTCGTCAACGGTCATCGCCAGCAGCGCACGGTGCTGCGCGAACGCGACATCGTCACCATCGGCAATATCGACTTCGTCGTCAACCAGGGCGCGCTGACGCACCGGCAGAAGCCGGTCGCCGAGCTGGGCCTGACGGTGCACGGGGTCGGGTTCACGGTCGAGGGCAACAAGCAGCTGCTCGTCGACGTCAACATGCAGGCGGGGCGCGGCACGCTCACCGCGCTGATCGGGCCCTCGGGCGCGGGCAAGTCGACGCTGTCCAAGCTCATCGCGGGCAATACCCAGCCCTCCGGCGGTGTGGTCACCTTCGAGGGCCGCAATCTGCACGCCGAGTACGAGGCGCTGCGTTCGCGTATCGGCATGGTCCCGCAGGACGACGTGCTGCACCGTCAGCTGACCGTGCGCCAGGCGCTCGGCTTCGCCGCCGAACTGCGGCTGCCGCCCGATACCACCAAGGCCGACCGGCAGCAGGTGATCGACGGCGTGCTCCAGGAACTCTCGCTCACCCAGCACGCCGACACCCGCGTCGACCGGCTCTCCGGTGGTCAGCGCAAGCGCGCGTCGGTGGCGATGGAGCTGCTCACCGGTCCCTCGCTGCTGATCCTCGACGAGCCCACCTCGGGTCTGGACCCGGCGCTGGACCGCCAGGTCATGCAGATGCTGCGCGAGCTGGCCGACGCCGGTCGCGTCGTGATCGTGGTGACCCACTCGGTGGCCTGCCTGGACATGTGCGACCAGGTGGTGCTGCTGGCCCCCGGCGGCAAGACCGCGTTCGCCGGTCACCCCGGTGGCGTCGGCGCGGCCCTGGGCACCAGCGACTGGGCCGAGATCTTCGCGAATGTCGCGGCCAATCCGGACCAGGCCTTCGCGGCCTATCGCTCCCGCCAGGCGTATGTGCCACCGCCACCGCCCGCGCCACCGCAACGCGGCAGCATGGGCGCGCCCCCGCAGTCCAATGCCATGCGGCAGTTCTCCACGCTGGCGCGCAGGCAGCTGCGGTTGATCTTCGCCGACCGCGGCTACCTGGTGTTCCTGGTGGTGCTGCCGTTCATCCTCGGCGCGCTGTCGCTGGTGGTGCCGGGCAAGAACGGTTTCGCCGCGGGCGCGCTGGTGGCCCAGGCCGACGGGTCGTTCGCGCGCTCGGGCGGCAGCGAGACCCAGCAGCTGCTGGTGGTGCTCATCCTGGGGGCCTGCTTCATGGGCGCCACGCTGAGCGTGCGTGATCTGGTCGGTGAGCGGTCGATCTTCCAGCGCGAACGCGCCGTCGGGCTGATGCCGTCGGCGTATCTGCTGGCCAAGATCGCGGTGTTCAGCGTGGTCGCGTTCCTGCAGTCGGCGGTGCTGATCGGCATCACCCTGGTCGGCAAGAAGCCGCCGGGTGAGGGCGCGCTGATCCCGAACGGCAGCATCGAGCTCTACATCGACATCGCGATGACCGCGGTGTGCTGTGTGGTGTTCGGCCTGCTGATGTCGAGTCTGGCCAAGTCCAACGAGCAGGTCATGCCGATGCTCGTGGTGATGATCATGGTGCAGCTGGTGATGGCCGGTGGCCTGATCCCGGTGACCGACCGCGTCGGGCTAGAGCAGGTGTCCTACCTGTTCCCGGCCCGCTGGGGATACGCCGCCGGTGCCTCGACCGTCGACCTGACGAAGATCTTCTACGGCGCCCAGGACGATCCGCTCTGGAAGCACACCATCGGTATCTGGGCCCTCGACGTCGTGATGGTCATCGTGATCACCGCGGTGCTGGCGGCGATCACCTGGACGCGCCTGCGGCTGAAGAAGTCCCAGGCATGAGCGAGGCGGGCATGAGCCAGGTCAGAGCCCTATCCGTGGGCACGCTGCGCGTGTCGTGCGCCGACCGGGCACACTTGAGCCTGTGACCGTTCGAGTTGGCGCCCTGCACCTGGGGTGGGATGTGGTGTCCGTCGCCGCCGGTGGCGGAGACACGCCGATCCGCCCGGTTCAGGTCGAGGGCACCTATACCCCGCCTGCCTATCTGCTCGCCGACGCGGCGGGCAGGCTGCACACCGCCGGTGTCGACCGGCAGCGACCCGACCTGGGGATGGCGATCGCCGACGTGCGCGACATCCTCGGGCACCCGCAGATCGTGATCGCCGGGGCGACCTGGCCCGCCGAACTGGTGTTCCGGGCCAGGCTCTACAACCCGCTGGCCGCGATCGGCAAGTACCTGCGCGGCAAGCCGCAGCTGGTCGCGCTGCCGTATCCGGACAGCTGGCCGGAGGAGAAGGTGGAGGTGTACGCGGCGCTGGTCGAGCAGCTCGACGTCACTGTCGAGCCACTGCCGGAGAGCGTCGCGCTGTCGGGTTACGTGCGGGCGCTGGGGCTGGTGCAGCCGCCGAGCGAGCGGCATCGGACCGGCGTCGGCGCCACCGGCGTGTACTCCGACGGCCGCACGCTGCTGGTCGTGGCGGTGCACGGCGACGACGAGCAGCCCACCGAGTCGGTGGAGGTCACCGTGAGCGCCGAGGCGCTGCGCGATGCCCGCTCGGCCGACAATGTGGTGATCGAGGCCATGGCCGCGGCCCGCTCCATCGGCGCCGACACCTCGACGGTGCTGCTGGCGGGCAATGTCTGCTTCAACGACGCGCTGCGGTTGGCCTTCCAGAACCACCTCGGCCAGCGCCTGCACGTGGCCGACCACCCGATGCACGCGCTGGTGCTCGGCGCCGCGCACCTGCTGGTCAACGAGCCGTTCGACGAGGACGAGTACGAGGAACCCCAGCACCCCGGCGCGGCCTACGCCGCCCAGGTGGGCTGGGGCGCGCAGCCCTCGGCCCCGCCCGCCGCGCAACCGCCGGGCCCGGCGGGTTTCGTCGCCGGTCCGCCCGCGCAGCCGCCGCACAGCGCGCCCCGGCACGCCCTCGACGACGAGGACGACCGCCGCGGCAAGCTCATCGGCAAGGTGAAGAAGGGCTTCTTCGGCGCCCCGGCCGTGGCGGGCGCGCTCGCGCTGGCCGCCACCGGCTGGCAGGCCGAGGTGGTGACCGCCGCCGACGCGAGCGCCTGCGCGTTCACCCCGTACGCCAACACCGTCCCGCCGGAGGGCATCGCCACCGCAGGCGCCACCCTGATCGACGACCGCGCCTGCGTCACCCCCGGCATCGACACCCTGCGCTACCTGATCCCGGGCACCGCGGCCGCGACCGACCCCGGACCGCCGGTGGTCATCTAGCCGCTCGCCCGATTGTGGGTCGGTGATGCGTGGCTGGTATCGTGGCTCGCTGGCGTGTGGAACGTCGAACCGTTCGCGGTCCGGCGGCTCCTCGAAGCTCCGGGTCTCCACCAGCCGCCGGAGCAGCTCGAACCACACCCGTGGCTGGCAACACCGACGACAGACAGGGAACGACTGTGCCTACGTACAGCCCCAAGGCGGGTGACGTGACCCGTAAGTGGTACGTCATCGACGCCACTGACGTAGTCCTCGGCCGTCTTGCCGTGCAGGCCGCTGGCCTGCTGCGCGGCAAGGGCAAGCCGACCTACGCCCCGCACGTCGATGGTGGCGACTTCGTCATCATCATCAACGCGGACAAGGTTGCCATCTCCGGCAACAAGAAGCAGGACAAGCTCATCCACCACCACAGCGGACACCCGGGCGGCCTCAAGTCGCGCACTGTCGGCGAGGTGTTGGCGACCCGTCCCGATCGTCTCGTGGAGAAGGCCGTCAAGGGCATGATCCCGAAGAACAAGCTGGGCAACGCGATCGCGGGCAAGCTGAAGGTCTACGCGGGCCCGAATCACCCCCACGCCGCGCAGCAGCCGGTGCCGTTCGAGATCAAGCAGGTGGCCCAGTGACCGCTCCTGAAGAGTTCGCCAACGAAGAGTTCGACGTGACCGATGAGGCCGTCGTCGAGGTCGTGGAAGACGGCGAAGGCTACGAAGCCGAGTACGTCGAAGAGACCGAGTTCGCGCCGATCGTGATCGATCGCCCGGTGCAGACCGTCGGCCGCCGTAAGGAAGCCGTCGTCCGCGTGCGCCTGGTGCCCGGTTCGGGCAACTTCGAGCTCAACGGCCGCTCCATCGAGGACTACTTCCCGAACAAGGTGCACCAGCAGCTCGTGAAGTCCCCGCTGGTCACCGTCGAGCGTGTCGAGTCCTTCGACATCTACGCTCGCCTGGTCGGTGGCGGCCCGTCGGGTCAGGCTGGCGCCCTGCGTCTGGCCATCGCCCGCGCGCTGATCGAGGTCACCCCCGAGGATCGCCCCGCGCTCAAGCGCGCTGGCTTCCTGACTCGTGACCCGCGTGCCACCGAGCGCAAGAAGTACGGCCTCAAGAAGGCCCGTAAGGCGCCTCAGTACTCGAAGCGCTGATTTACGCACTGCCGACCACGGTCGTTCGCTTACGCTAGGTATGCTCCCCGCGCGAGCGGGGACGAGACCACAGGTCGGCGGAGCACGTGTGCGAGAGCAGGCTTCCAGCACGGCTGGTCGCCTGCTCTCGTGCTGTATTCGGGGACCTACTACCAGTAGAGGGTTTTATGGGACGGCTGTTCGGCACCGACGGTGTTCGTGGACTCGCCAACGATTCGTTGAGCCCGGAACTGGCGATGCGTGTCGCCGGTGCGGCGGCGCAGGTGCTCTCGCGGGGCAAGAAGCGCGCGGTGGCCGTCCTCGGCCGCGATCCGCGGGCCAGCGGCGAGATGCTCGAAGCGGCGGTGACCGCGGGCCTGACCTCGGCCGGTGTCGACGTGCTCTCGGTGGGCGTGCTGCCCACCCCGGCCGTGGCCTACCTGACCGGCCTCTACGACGCGTGCTTCGGCGTGATGATCTCCGCCTCGCACAACCCCATGCCCGACAACGGGATCAAGATCTTCGCCGCGGGCGGGCACAAGCTCGACGACGCGGTGGAACAGCGCATCGAAGCCCTGATCACCGAGGGTGTCACCGTGCGCCCCACCGGTGCGGGCATCGGCCGGGTGCGCGGTGACTACACCGTCGAGGGCACCCACGAACGCTATGTCGAGCATCTGCTCGAATCCACCGGCCAGGATCTGTCCGGGCTCACCGTCGTGGTCGACTGCGCGCACGGCGCGGCCGCCGAGGTGGCCCCGCAGGTCTACCGGGAGGCGGGCGCGAATGTCATCGCGATCAACGCCGAACCCACCGGTCTCAACATCAACGACGGCTGCGGTTCCACCCATCTGGACGCGGTGCAGCGCGCGGTCCGCGAGCACGGCGCCGACCTGGGTATCGCCCTCGACGGTGACGCCGACCGCTGCCTGGCGGTCGACGCCGCGGGCGAGATCGTCGACGGTGACGCCATCATGGCCGTGCTGGCCCTGGCCATGCGCGAATCCGGCGAGCTGGTGGGCGACACCCTCGTCGCCACCGTGATGAGCAACCTCGGCCTGCACATCGCCATGCGTGCCGCCGGGATCCGCGTGGTCACCGCCGCGGTCGGTGACCGCTACGTGCTCGAGGAACTCCGCCGCGGCGGCTACAGCCTCGGTGGCGAACAGTCCGGACACGTGGTGTTCCCGCGCTACGGCACCACCGGTGACGGCGTGCTCACCGGCCTGCGACTGATGGCGCGGATGGCCCAGACCCGCCGGACCCTGGCCGAACTGGCCTCGGTCATGACCACCGTGCCGCAGGTGCTGGTGAACGTGCCGGTCAGCGACAAGGCCGCCGTGGCCGCCGCGCCCGAGGTGCGCGAGGCGGTCGCCGAGGCCGAACGGATGCTCGGTGAGACGGGTCGAGTCCTGTTGCGGCCCAGCGGAACCGAGCAGCTGGTGCGGGTGATGGTGGAGGCCACCGATCCCGAGCAGGCGCATCAGCTCGCCGACGATCTGGCCAAGCGGGTCGCCGCGGTCTGACGCGCCGGACGGCCTGCGCGGCACTCGCGAAGCGCAGTCGGATGGCGTGTGCGGGGTTCGCGCCGGTTGCCCGGGAGCGGCCGGTGGCGTGTCGCGCCCGGCCCATCTACTATCGGCATACGCCAATGGACCTGTGTGCCCGTGGCGCGTGTGCTGCTCGGCGCACCGGATGGTTTGGCGCGCGGCACGATTCGAAGGGGGGCCGTCATGCTGCCTGCTCGGGATTACCGTGATCAATACTACGAGTACGGCGAGGCCGACCAGCCGCACCGCTGCGGCGGTGCGTGCGGGCGCCCCGGCTGCCGGGACGTACCCCAGGGCTATTCGCACACCGTGCCGATCCGTGACGAGGGCTACGGCCAGCCCGCCTACGACCCCGTTCCGGCGCCACCGCGTCGCGCCCCCGCCGCCGTGCCCCGGGTGCCGCGCTCGCGCTCGCTGATCACGGTCACCGCGGTGCTGCTGATCACCGGTCTGGCCGGGCTGATCGGCGCCAAGCTCGGCTCCGACATCGATCTGTTCGGCGCGCCGGAAACGGCGGTGGTGCAGCGGTTCTGATCAGAACTGCCCGACCAGGAACCCGGTGAACAGCACCAGGAATCCGCCGATCTCGCCCACGATCAGCCCGTACATCGACAGCCGCAGCAGCACCGGCACCGATCCCGCGAACTGGTTGGTGGTGTCGCGGCGCAGGCCGTGCAGCGCGTAACTGGCGATCGCGCCGACGAAGAACCCCAGCACCACCAGATCCGCGATCAGGTTCACCGCCGTCGGCCAGGCGCTGAGCTCGGTGAACACCGCCAGCAGCACGCCCGCGAAGGCATACATCAGAGCCGCGCGGTGCGCGATGTCGACATACACGTGCGCGGCGCCGGTGGGCGAGGTGCGGATGCCGTGGTACTTCCACACCCCGAGCAGCAACGCGCTCAGGAAGATCAGGCCCGTGACGAGCAGGGTGAGACGGGTATCGAGCCCCAGGTCCATCGTTCTATCCTTCGGTGAGCGTGCCCGCCGCCATGTGCCAGCGGCGGGTCGCGCGAACAGAATCCAGCATGCGGCGGTCGTGCGTCACCAGAATCAGGGTGCCGGTGAAGGATTCGACGGCCTGTTCGAGCTGCTCGATGGCGGGCAGGTCCAGATGGTTGGTCGGCTCGTCCAGGACGAGCAGGTTCACCCCGCGCGCTTGCAGCAGGGCCAGCGCGGCGCGGGTGCGTTCGCCGGGGGACAGGGTGTCGCAGGCGCGGGTGACGTGCGGACCACGCAGCCCGAACTTCGCGAGCAGGGTGCGCACGTCGGCGTCGGGCCAGTCGGGCATGGCCGCGCCGAAGGTGTCGGCCAGCGACTCCTGGCCGCGGAACAGCCCACGGGCCTGGTCGACCTCGCCGATCCGCACCCCGGAACCCAGTGCGGCACTTCCGGAATCAGGCGCGATTTTGCCGAGCAGCAAACCGAGCAGCGTCGACTTGCCCGAGCCGTTGACGCCGGTGAGCACGATCCGGTCGGCCCAGTCGATCTGGGTGGTGATCGGTCCGAGGGTGAACTCGCCGCGGCGCACCACCGCGTTCGCGGCCGTGGCCACCACGGCGCCGCTGCGGGGCGCGGTGGCGATCTCCATCCGCAGCTCCCACTCCTTGCGCGGCTCCTCGACCACATCGAGGCGCTCGATCCGGCGCTGGGTCTGACGGGCCTTGGCGGCCTGCTTCTCGGTGGACTCGGCGCGGGTCTTACGGCCCATCTTGTCCGAGTCGTTCTTGCCCTTGCGGCGCGCATTGCGCACCCCGTGCTCGAGCCAGTTGCGCTGCATCTGCGCGCGCGCCTCCAAACCCGCCTTGGTGTCGGCGAATTCGTCGTAGGCCTCGCGGGCGTGCCTGCGCGCGATCTCGCGCTCGGCCAGATACGCCTCGTAGCCGCCGTCGTAGAGCCCCACCTGCTGCTGGGCCAGATCCAGCTCCAGCACCTGGTTCACGGTGCGCGCCAAGAACTCCCGATCGTGGCTGATCACCATCAGCGGCACCCTGACCCCCGTGACGAAGCGCTCCAGTCGATCCAGACCGTCCAGATCGAGGTCGTTGGTCGGCTCGTCGAGCAGCAGGATGTCGAAGCGCGACAACAACACCGAGGCCAGCCCCGCCCGCGCGGCCTGCCCACCGGACAGTCCCGTCATCGGCGTGGCCAGCCCGCTCGCCAGCCCGTCGGTGAGCCCGAGATCGGCGGCCACCTCCTCGGCCCGCTGGTCCAGATCGGCGCCGCCCAGAGCCAGCCAGTGCTCGAGCGCGGGGGAGTAGTCGTCGTCCCCGCCCTCGCCGAGCCGCTCGGCCGCGTCGTCCATCACCCGCTGCGCGTGCGCCACCCCCGTGCGCCGGGCCAGGAACTCCAGCACCGTCTCACCCTCGATGCGCTCGGGCTCCTGCGCCAGATACCCGACCGTCGCGTCCGGCGGGCTCACCGTGATCGAGCCCTCGCCGGGCGCGCTCTGCGCCAGCATCCGCAGCAAGGTCGACTTGCCCGCGCCGTTCACTCCGACCAGCCCGATCACATCACCGGGCGCGAGGGTGAAGTCGAGGTCGGCGAACAGGGTTCGCTCGGCATGGCCCGCGGACAGACCGGTCGCTTGCAAGGTGGCACTCACCCCCTGATTCTGCCCTTCTCGGGGTCCGACCCTGAGGCCGGGGCGTGCGGAAATCAGGGTGCGTATCGGTCCTGCTACCGATGCGGTTACCACCGGCCGCACGGCACAGTGGAGTCATCAACCGCCCCACAGGAAGGCGCCCACCATGACCGCCCCCGCCCGCCGCTTCACCCGTTCGACCAGCGACTCCTGGATCGCAGGCGTCTGCGGTGGGATCGCGGAGTACTTCGGCTGGAACGCCAACGTCGTCCGCCTGCTCTTCGTCCTGTCCTGCCTGCTCCCCGGCCCGCAGTTCCTGCTGTACCTGCTGCTGTGGGTGATCATGCCCAAGAATTGACAACCTCCCCGGTCCGAAAGCCGGGGATTCCTACCAGCGCCGCTGGCGCTCTCGGCGGGTTCCTGTTTCACCAGGGCGCGCTCTCCTAGGAGAGTCTTACAGTCCCTCCGCAGGCGTTTAGCCACTCGGCGTGCCCCGCCGCGTGGATATTCTCAGCGGCGTTCAGGTCGCGGTGGTGGACCGCTCCGCACGCCGTACACTGCCACTCTCGGGTCGACAGCGGTTTCGGGCCGTCTTGCACCCCGCACGTCGAGCAGAGTTGACTCGACGGGAACCAGCGGCCCACCTTGCCGAACACCCGGCCATACCGTACGGCCTTGTATTCGAGCATCCCCACGAACTGTGCCCAGCCCGCGTTATGTACCGACTTCGCCAACCTGGTCCGCGCCAAACCCGAGACGCACAGGTCCTCCACGAACACCGCTTACGGGCCCGTGTGCACCTTCACCTCCGCAGTGAACGACGGAGCGCTGACGCACCTCTTGGCAGCCCCGACCGCCCCGCAGGTTGCTCGCGGATGACAGGATGGAGGCCAACCCGCCGCTGTCATCCGCGAGTTTTCCGTTGGAGGAGGAGTCATGGTCACCTCGGGCGACATCCCGGGCCTCGGCCTGCCAGATATCGATGCCCACACACCCCTGCAAGACCTGGGCCCCGTCGAACTACACAGCCCGACCCAGGACCTCGACAGCGACGGCATCGTCGACTCCTACACCGAGACCACCCCCGACTCGACGAGCGTCTGGTCCGACTATGACCACGACGGCTTCGCCGACCACGTCACCGTCGTCGAGGGCGACGGCGACTACGCGGCCTGGGAGTACCACCGCCACCCCGACGGCACCTCGGAGTGGCGCCGAACCGACCAGGGCAACCTCGGCGAGTAGCGCGGACGGCGGCCGCTGTGATCGAATCCGAGCACAGCGGTATTCGTCGCGCGATGAAGGGAACCGATCCGGGCTGTCGCGCGTCCAAGAAGACAGGTGGTCTTCTCGGCGGTGGAGGACCGCGACGGGATCGGCGAATGGAGGGGACAGGCGATGGGGTATTCGAACACGCTCGGCGTGCAGACCGGTGCGCTCGGCCAGTTGGGCAACGACCTGAAGATTTCAGGCAACACGGTGGCCAATTCGGTGAAACGGATCACCGACAATTCGTTCGGCGCGAATGATGCCGGTCGCGAGTACCGAGCTGAGGGTACAGCTGTCGGGCGGGGCCTGGAAGTGGTGACCGCGTGGCTGAACAATTGGAGTTCGGCGACCATTGCTATCGGCGACGGTGTCGGTGCGGCCGACCTGGCCTACTCCAATACCGACGACGAGAACGCCAAGAAGACCAAAGCCGCAGGTACGGCGCTGAAGTGAGCGAGCTGATGCACAACGGAACAGGCGCCCTCTGATGGCCGGGGCAGCACAGCCGACCTTGCACGGAACGAACGCCGACGCTCTCCTCGACGGTGGCGCGCCCGGGCTGCAGTACTTCATCCAGTTGCTCCCGCGGTATCTGGAGGTCGGCGGCAAGTGCAGTGAGACCGAGGACTCGATCTGCGCCAAGTACGACCAGCAACGCGAGATGAATCTGGACAAGCTGGCCAACACCACTGAGGCGCTGTACGCCGCGCTGCAGACGACCGATGCTGAAATCGCTGTTCAGCAGGGACTTTCGCAGAAGATGTCGCAGGTATGGAGTAGCGGCGCGGGTGCGGAGGCAGCGTCCACGATGCTCGGGCAGCAGCTCACGCTGGCCGCCGAGGACCGGACCAAACTACACACGGCCGTCACGGCATTCGCTACCGCCACAGTGCATTTGCGTGACGCGGTGTCGAAGAAGGCTGATCATGTGAAGGCGTTGGTCAGCGGTACGGAGGTCAAAGTCGGCGGCAAGACCGTCGGCGAGATCGATGAGCTGATCGAAGCGTGCGATCTGACAACCTGGGAAAAAGCTGGAAAAGCCGGGTTCTGGGGCGTGGCGACCTTTGGCGCGGGCGCTGTTGTCTACGGCGGGTACGCGGTGTACCAGAAGGAGCAGGCTCAGAAATGGCTCGATGAGACCTTCAAGCCGGATTTCGAAGGCAAGCTCGCCAATTTCCAGTCGATGTGCACGAACACTCATACCACTGCCCAACAGACCTACGCGGCGCTGAAGACGGCCGTCGAGGCGCTCGACAGCAATCCCTACCCGCGTCCGGCGGGCACGGTGACGGCCGATCCGGGAACCACCAAGGATCCCGGCGGCACCACCACCGATCCGGGCGGTAACGGAGATACCTCGACGAATCCGACCACGACCAACCCGACGACCACTCAGCCCACCACGACGGATCCGTCCAAAACCACGACTGACGATGACGACGATGACGACGACACGCTCACCAGCATCGTCAGCACCCTCGCCGACACGGCCGAGGAGGTGGTGTCCACGATCGCCGAGACCATCAGCGAGAACATGGACACCATCACCTCCACCATCACCGACGGCATCGAGAACGCCGTCGACCAGCTGGAGTCGCTGGTCGACGCCGACGGGGATGGTCAGCTCGACGCGGTGCAGGCTCTGCAGAACGCCTCGGCGGAGTTCGACCTCGCGGGCAACAATGTGAAGGTCGAGATGGGCGAGGACGGCAATCTGAAGATGGTCGTCACCGACGCCGACGGTCAGACGAAGGAATACGGCATGACCATCGGCGCCGACGGCCAGCCGGTGATCACCACGTCCGACGGCGAGCCGGTCACCACCACGGACACCCCGGACACCACGACCGACGCGGAATCCTCCGACGGCACCAGCGAGGCGGGCACGCCCAACAGCGGAGCGGGCACGGGGACCCCCGCCAACTCCTCGTCCACGGCGATGCCGAGCGTGCCAGGGGGGACCAAGCAGGGTGAAGACAGTGAGCACCGTCCGCGGAACCTGCAGACCGACACACCCGAGGAGCCGGTCGACACGGGTGCGGAACTGGCCGAGGCGGGCCCGCTGTGATCGCCCGCGCAGCAGTTGAGGAGTTGTGCCGATGAGTGTCCTGCGCGACCTCGAGCAGATCTTCGACGAGCACGATCGGCGGGCCTCGCTGCTGCGTCACGAGCTCGACGAGATCAACTACGTCACCGCCGAACGCGACCGCTTACACGACGAGGAGACGCTGCCCCGGCTGGAAGAGCTGCGCCAAGAGGCCGAGGCGGAGGCCGAGCGCCTGCGTCTGGAGGCCGAACAGGAGCAGGCCGAGAAGGCCCGTCTGGAGGCCGAGGCGCAGGAGCAGCGCGACGCCATCGCCCGGGCGGCGGCCGCGCGCCGCTCCCAGAACACGGTCTCGCCCTACGACGATGACGACGACGATCCGGAATCGGAGTACTACCGGCGCAAGAGCTGGCTGGTCTGAGTTTTCATTCGGGCCAGTGGAATTCGAGCTGGATGTCGGCCGTCGGCAGGCTTTGTCGACGCAGGCTGTCCAGGACCTGACGGGTGTACGTCCGGCGGGGGCGGTAGTGGCGGCCGTGGTCGCTGATCAGGAGAACGCGGCCCGCTGATGCCGCGATCTCGCCCGCGGCGGCTACGGGGGCTCCGGCCAGGAGGCTGGAGGGGTGGAAGCGGCCGAGGGTGTGGGAGGGGGCGGAGTAGAGGGTGCCGTTGTGGTCCATGACGAAGATCGCGCGGCCGCCGGTGGGGGTCCAGAGGGTGTGGGCTTCGGTGGTGTCGAAGGGGGCGCCTCTGTGGTCGTGGAGGAGGCCGTTGTAGCCGTGCAGGCGGAAGGTCTGGCGGGTGTCGTGGTCGAGGTATTCGACCTGGCTGCCGGGCCAGATGGCGTTGCCCGGGAGGTGTTCGCCGTGGAATTCGGGGCGCAGGGGGGTGGTCGCGTAGCGGGTGGCGTCGGGGTGCAGGGCGTCTTCGTCGAGGTCGAAGAGGTGGTCGGGGTGTAGGCAGCCGGTGTCGGTGAGTTCGTGGAGGACGGCTCGCGGGTCGTGCTCGGGGGACGCGCAGGTGAGCAGGACGTCGTAGCTGTCGTTCCAGATCGAGGCGAAGAATCCGATGGTCGCGCCGGAGCGTAAGCGCAGGAGGAGGAATTCGCCTTCGTCGTTGTCGCGATGGAAGACCCGGGCGAACCGGCCCTCGATGTCGTTGACGGGGAGGCCGATTCGGGCGAGTGGACGGCTGTCCCGGAATTCGGGCAGGCGGTCCGGTCGGAGCGGGGTGAACGGCAGGACCGGCCACGGGCGCATCGCGTCCATTTCGGCGACGACTCGCGTCAGGAAGTCGCGGACCTCGGCGGGGCTCTGGCGCAGGATCGAGATCAGGCTCGGCATCGGTGCCTGGTGGCGGAGGCCGTCGGTGAGTGCCGTGTATTCGTCCTCGGCGGTCACGTAGTCGAAGGGGTGGGTGACCAGACGGTCGGCCACCCGATCGACCACCGCCTGGTTCAATTCGGCGTCGAACTGGATGGTGTAGAGAATCCGCTGGACTGTGCCGTACCACGCGTCCACGGGTCAGCCGCGGATGAGTTTGGCGACCGTTCCGATGGAGAGTTTGGGGGCTTCCACCTCGACCTCGGCGGTGGGGTCGATGACGGTGGTGTGCGGGATCTCGGCGGTGGGGTCGGCGAAGGGGGCGTAGGTCTTGTCGCCGAGGAGGGTGTTGAGGAGGTAGCCGGTGAGCAGGGCTCGGGTGGTCTTGTCGGTTTTGTGCTCGTGGCGGCCCGCGCCGAGGGCGGCGAAGAGGCGGCGGCCCTCGACGATGCCGTTGTGCGAGGCGCCGTCGATGCGGCGCAGCAGTGACGGGCCCGCCCAGGCGGCGGCGAGGGCGCGGGCGTCGGAGCTGACCGAGTCGAGGTCGTCGCCGGTCAGGATGAGGCCGGGCGTGTCGAGGTCGGGGGCGATGTTCTGGGCGGCGGGGGAGGTCGGCGCGGGGAACAGGGCCGCGACGGCGGCGATGCGGCGCTGGGCGGCGGCGATGACGGCCGCACCGGCACCCATGCCGTGCCCGGCCAGCGCCAGGCGGTCGGGGCGCACGCTGATGGTGCCGTCACCGAGACGCACCTTGCTGACGATGTCGAGCGTGGTGAGCAGGTCGGTGCCCAGATCCAGATGTGACGGGATCGGGCCGCGCTCGGTGTCGGGCGCGGCGACCACGAAACCCCAGGACGCGACGTGCTCGAGCAGGCCCTTGTAGTTCTCGGCGCTGGTCAGCCAGCCGTGCGCGAACGCGACAGCGGGCAGGTTCAGCCCGGACTCGGGCGTGTACACCACACCCGGCTGGCCCGCGATCCCCAGATTTCCCCGCAACACCCGGTGGGGGCCACGCGCGGACAGGGTGCTCAGGAGCGACTTCACAGACACCGACACGGCGAGAAGGGTATCCGATCAGTAGGGTGGAGAACCATGTGCGGAATCGTGGGCTACGTGGGGTACCGGGATGCGCTCGGCGTTGTCGTCGACGCGTTGCGACGCATGGAGTATCGCGGGTACGACTCGGCGGGGGTGGCGATCCTCGACGGTCAGGGCGCGATCGCCGTCGAGCGCAAGGCCGGGCGGCTGGCCAATCTGGAGGCCGAGCTCGACGAGGCGGGCGCCGAGCGGTTCGGCGGGACCAGTGGCATGGGACACACCCGCTGGGCCACGCACGGCGCGCCGACCGACCGCAACGCCCACCCGCATCGGGATGTCAGCGGCAAGCTGGCCGTGGTGCACAACGGCATCATCGAGAACTTCGCGCCGCTGCGGCGGGAGCTGGAGAACGCCGGGGTCGAGCTGCTCAGCGACACCGACACCGAGGTCGCGGTGCACCTGGTGGCCCGCGCCTACGCCGAGGGCCCCACCGCCGGTGACTTCACCGCGAGCGCGCTGGCCGTGCTGCAGCGGCTGGAAGGCGCGTTCACGCTGGTGTTCACCCACGCCGATCACCCCGACACGATCGTGGCGGCGCGCCGGTCGACGCCGCTGGTCGTCGGTGTCGGTGAGGGCGAGATGTTCATCGCCTCCGATGTCACCGCGTTCATCGAGCACACCCGCGAGGCGGTCGAGCTCGGGCAGGACCAGGCAGTGGTGATCACCAAGGACAGCTACGCGGTCACCGACTTCGCGGGCAACACCGAGGGTGTGGTCAGCAGGCCGTTCACCATCGACTGGGATCTGGCCGCCGCCGAGAAGGGCGGCCACGACTACTTCATGCTCAAGGAGATCGAGGAGCAGCCGACCGCGGTCGCCGACACGCTGATCGGGCACTTCGTCATCGACGAGCACGGCGGGCGGGTCGTCCTGGACGAGCAGCGCCTCGCCGATCAGGAACTGCGCGAGTTCGACAAGGTGTTCGTCGTCGCGTGCGGTAGTTCCTACCACGCTGGCCTGCTGGCCAAGTACGCGATCGAGCACTGGACCCGGGTGCCGGTGGAGGTCGAGCTGGCCAGCGAGTTCCGCTACCGCGACCCGGTACTGGACCGGTCGACGCTGGTCGTGGCCATCTCGCAGTCCGGCGAGACCGCCGACACGCTCGAGGCGGTGCGCCACGCCAAGGAGCAGAAGGCGCGCGTGCTGGCCATCTGCAACACCAACGGCGCGCAGATCCCGCGCGAGTCCGACGCGGTGATCTACACCCGCACCGGGCCCGAGATCGGGGTCGCATCGACCAAGGCGTTCCTGGCGCAGGTCGCGGCCAACTACCTGGTCGGTCTGGCGCTGGCGCAGGCGCGCGGCACCAAGTACCCCGACGAGGTCGCCCGCGAGTTCGCCGAGCTCGAGGCCATGCCCAAGCTGATCGCCCGGGTGCTCGAGACCGCCCCGCAGGTGCGCGCCATCGCCCGCGACCTCGCGCACGTGCCGACGGTGCTGTTCCTGGGCCGCCACGTGGGCTACCCGGTGGCGCTGGAGGGCGCGCTCAAGCTCAAGGAACTCGCCTACATGCACGCGGAGGGTTTCGCGGCCGGTGAGCTCAAGCACGGCCCGATCGCGCTGATCGAAGACGGCCTGCCGGTGATCATCGTGATGCCCTCACCCAAGGGCCGCGCGGTGCTGCACTCGAAGCTGCTGAGCAATATCCGCGAGATCCAGGCGCGCGGTGCCCGCACCATCGTCATCGCGGAGGAGGGCGACGACACCGTGCGCCCGTTCGCCGACGACCTCATCGAGATCCCCGCCGCCCCGACCCTGTTCCAGCCCCTGCTCTCCACGGTGCCGCTACAGGTCTTCGCCGCCGAAATCGCCCAGGCCCGCGGCTACGACGTCGACAAGCCCCGCAACCTGGCCAAGTCGGTCACCGTCGAGTAGGCAAGCCGGACCACCATCACCGGCCCCGCACTCGAGCGCGCCAGCGCTCAATCAGACACCGTGATGGTGCCGCGCATGTCTGGGTGGAGGGTGCAGAGGTAGCGGTAGGTGCCGGGTTGGGTGAAGGTGTAGGACCATTCGCCCTTGTCGATGATGGGGCTGTTGATGCCCATCGCCTTGTCGCCGATGCCCTGGACGTTGTGGGGGGCCTTGTCGGAGAACTTCCAGGTGACGGTTTCGCCGACCTTGATGGTGGCCTCGGCGGGGGAGTACTTCATGCCGGAGACGTCGACGGTGAGGGCGGTGGGGCCGCTGTGGGTGGTCGTGGTGGTGGTGTTCACCGGGCGGGGGGTGCGCGTCGGCTTGGCCGAGTCGTCGTCGGAGCCGGAGCAACCGGCGGTGAACAGGGTGGTGGCCGCGAGGACTCCGGTGAGGATCCGGACGGACGCGGCGCGGTGACGAACCATCGACATGGTTTCGGAGCGTAGTCTGCGAACGATCGCGGGCCCGGCCTGGCCCGTGCGGGCGACCGGGAGGCGACGATGACGGATCGGCGTGGCTATTTCACCGCCGACCAGGTCCGGGCGGCGGAGGCGGAGCTGTTCGCGCGGGTGCCTGCGGGAATGCCCATGCGGCGGGCGGCCTACGGGCTGGCCACGGTGGTTGCCGAGGAATTGCGTGCGCGGACCGGTGGGATCGCGGGGCGGAAGGTAGGGCTGCTGGTCGGCTCGGGGGACAACGGTGGCGACGCGCTGTGGGCGGGGGCGTTCCTGCGTCGGCGTGGGGTGGCCGTGGTGGCGGTGTTGCTGAATCCCGAACGGGCGCACCGGGAAGGGCTGGCGGCGCTGCGGGCCGCCGGTGGGCGCGTGGTCGACGGGCAGGGTGCGACGGTCGGCGGGCGTGCGGCGCGGTCGGGCGCTGTCGACGGGCAGGCCACGAGCATCGATGTCGTGGGGCGACTCGGTGAGACCGATCTAGTACTCGACGGGATCGTCGGGATCTCCGGGCGTGGGTCGCTGCGGCCGCGCGCGGCGGAAATCGTGGGCGCGCTGCGTGTTCCGATCGTCGCGGTGGATCTGCCCAGTGGCGTCGATCCGGATACCGGTGCCGTCGACGGGCCCGCCGTGCGCGCGGACGTGACGGTGACCTTCGGCGCCTACAAGCCGGTGCATGTGCTCGCGGCGCCGCAGTGTGGACGAATCATCTTGGTGCCCATCGGTTTACGACTCCCGGAACCCGACCTGGTGCAGTGGGAACCGGCGGCGATCGGTGCGAGCTGGCCGGTGCCGGGGGCGGCGGACGACAAGTACAGCCAGGGTGTGGTGGGGGTGTGCGCGGGGAGCGCGAAGTATCCGGGGGCGGGTGTCTTGTGCGCGGGCGCCGCGGTGGCGGCCACGTCGGGGTTGGTGCGGTATGTCGGTGACGACGACGAAGTATTGGCCCGGTTCCCGGAAGTGATCGCCAGTAAGACCGTGGCTGAAGCCGGGCGGGTGCAGGCGTGGGTGTTCGGCCCCGGTGCGGGTACCGATGGCGCGGCCCGGGATCGACTGGCCGAGGTATTGGCGAGCGACCTGCCGGTGCTCGTCGACGCGGACGGGTTGACCCTCCTCGCGGAGGAACCGCGGCTCGTGCGGAACCGGACGGCGCCGACGGTGCTCACCCCGCACGCCGGGGAGTTCGCGCGACTGACCGGCGCGGCTCCCGGCGCCGACCGGGTGGCGGCGGTGCGGCGGCTGGCCGAGGACTGGCAGCTGACGGTGCTGCTCAAGGGCCGGGCGACGATCATCGCGTCGCCGGGCGCCCCGACCGCCGTCAACGAAGCGGGCGGGTCGTGGGCGGCGACAGCGGGCGCGGGCGATGTGCTCTCGGGAATCTCGGGGGCGCTGCTGGCGGCGGGCCGGTCACCGGCGTGGGCGGCCGCGGCGGCCGCTCGGGTGCACGCGCTCGCGGCGAACCTGGCCGCCTACGACGATCAGCCCGCCGCGGCCCCCGTCTCGGCTTCACCGCTGCTCGGTCATATCCGGCCCGCGATTCGTGTGGTGCGGGAGATGGGGGATCAGCGGTAGCGTGGCGCCCGCCCGAGGACGGGCGCCAGCGAGCCGTCAGCCCTTCGGGAACGGCTTGTTCTTGTACTCCCCGGCCGTGTACAGGCTCACCCCGACCAGGCAGCGATCCCGCTCCCTGATGGCGAAATTCAGTGCGCCCCACGGCTGCTGGGAGGTCCACAGGTACCGCTCCTCGAGGGAGTGGCCGGTGGGCGCCGCCGTCATCTCGACGTCGCCGTAGTGCGCCTTTACCTCGTCGAGCCCCACGCACGGCTCGGTGCCGATGTCGAGACTGGAGAACACCCAGTCGCCGTTGTCCCGGCTGAAATTGGTGACATTGGGCAGCTCGAGGCCGTCGGTGACGGTCGTCGGGCCCGAGTCGTGCCGTCCGGTGCCCTCGAAACGGGTGCCGAGCAGCGTGTTGAGTTTGTCGTTGGTCAATGGCGCCTGTGCCGTGACGGCACTGATCAGCTGCCAGAGATCGGTCGGTCGATCGGTCATGGTCGTCCCCTCCCGGGAGTTGTCCGCGCGTTCGTCGTCGCCGGATGCGCAGGCGGTGGTCAGCAGGATCAGTGACAGGGCCGCGAGCACCCAGTGCGTCGCCCGCCTCATCGGCACTGCTGGGTGTAGTACTCGCGGTAGGTCATGTTCGGCGCGGTCGACGGGCGCAGATTGTCACCATAGGTCTGGCCGATCTGATAGATCGCCTTCTGGTAGCCCTCCGGCGAGCCGGTGGTCTTCATGTACTCGGTGTAGGTCTGCTCCCACTGCGGACCGGTGGTATCGGTGTAGCCTGCGACGCCGATATCGGCGCCACCGTTGGCGGTGATCTCACGCTGGACGACCATGTTGTTCAGCGTCGCCGCGCCTTCGTTGGTGAGTCGCGCGTTCACGCAATCCTCGACGGTCGCACCGCTGAGGCTCCCGTTGTAGGTGGCGTGCCCGGCCTCGTGCGCGAGGGTCTGCACGAGCGCCTGGGGGTTGTCCTTCAGGTTGCCGTCCAGCACGATCGACTTGTTGTCACCGTTGTACTGGGTGTAACTGCCGGCTCCGGGTTCACCGAAGGTGACGTTCACACCGTTCGCGGTGAGCGACTCGAGCTGGGATTTCAGTGTCGGCGATTTCTCGATCAGCGCGGCGGCGTCGGCCCCGTACTTGTCCTGCAACGTCGAGGACGGGCTCGGCGCGGTCTCGGTGAGAATGCCGGGATCGCCCTCGGGCAGACCGGAGAACGCCATCTCGATCGCCGCCTCGACCGACGCCGCCGCCGTGCGCGCGTTCTCGAGGGCCTGCTTGGTCGCCGTGGTCGAGGCGTCGGCGTCGACCTGCAGCGCACCGGCCGCCGTCGTGTACGACGCCGCGTCCGGCAGCTGCGACAGCAGCGTCTGGTGGGTGCTGGTCGAGATCTTGACGGTGCCGTCGTCGTCGACCTCGTAGCCGTTGGCCTCGGCCTGCCGCACCGCGTTCGCCACCGCCGTCTTCGCCGCGTCCAGGGTGCTCGCCCCCGACTGCGCGGCCGACGCGCCGTCCTGCAACGCGGCGATGAACGTCTTGGTGGTGGTGCGGATCTGCTCGTGCTTGGTCCGCATCGCCTCCGCGGCGCTGCCGGTCCAGAAGTCCCGGCTGGAGTCGACCGCGCGGTATTCGGTGTCGTCGAAGGTCGTCAGTTTCTGTGCCTGCGCCGACCACGCGTCGCCCAGGGCGTTCAAGGTCGTCGGCTGCCAGGCGAGCACCTGTGTCTTGGTGAGGCTGCCGAGTGTCGCCTTCGCGACCGCCTCGGACTCGTCGGTTCCGAGCGTGCTCATGCCAGGGCCGCCTGCTGGTTGTCGAGCGCACCCGCGTTCTGCGTGTCCTTGGCCTGGAATTCCGTCACCGCGGTCGAGGTCGCCTTCGACAGCGCCTCGTAGTCGGTGACCAGCGTCTTCGACGCCTTGGCGACCTTGGCGATCGCCGCCGTCACCGCGTCCGGGACTTTCGTCCCGTCCAGGGTCACCGACGCGCTACCGGTGTCCGCGCCGAACACCGCGGCCATCTCCGACTCGGCTGTGCCGAGCGTGGTCGCGAGCTCCTTGGTCCGTGTCGGATCGAGATCCAAATCCGAAGTGCCAGCCATGATTCCCCATTTCCCCATAGGTCCCTTCGGCGGCAACGCTAACGGCGGCGACCGGCCCGCGCAATGGGAACGGGGGTCGTCCTGGCAGGATGAGGGGTTGTGAATGCGCAAGTGGAGACGGTTATCGACCTGGATGCCATTGCCCACAACGTGCGGGTGCTGCGCGAGTACGCGCGGGGGGCCGCCGTGATGGTGGTGGTCAAGGCCGATGGCTACAACCATGGCGCGGTGGCGGTGGCTCGGGCCGCGCTGGGGGCGGGCGCCGCGGAGTTGGGGGTGACCACGGTCGCCGAGGCGCTGGTGCTGCGGGAGGCGGGCATCACGGCGCCGATTCTGTGCTGGCTCAACACCATCGACGCCGACTACGGCGCGGCGATCGCGGCCGAGGTCGAGATCGGGGTGTCCTCGCTGACGCAGTTGCGCGCGGTGGAGCGAGCGGCACAGGCGGTGGGACGCGCGGGGGTCGTCAGTCTCAAGGTCGATACCGGGCTCAATCGCAACGGGGTGTCGGTGGCGGAGTATCCGCAGGTCCTCGCCGCGTTGCGGACGATGGTGGAGCAGGGCACGCTGCGGCTGCGGGGGATCTTCTCCCATCTCGCCCATGCCGACGAACCCGGTCATCCGGTGATCGACGAGCAGCGCGAACGCTTCGTCACCGCGATCGCGCAGGCCAAGGAACAGGGACTCGAGCCTGAACAGGTGCATCTGGCCAACTCGGCGGCCACGCTGACCCGGCCCGATCTGCACTTCGACCTCGTGCGTCCGGGTATCTCGGTCTACGGTCTGTCCCCGATTCCCGAGCTGGGTGACTTTGGGCTGAAACCGGCGATGACGCTGCAAGCCCAGGTGACGCTGGTCAAGCGGGTGGCCGCGGGGGAGGGCGTGTCCTACGGCCACCGCTGGATCGCCCCGCGTGACACCACCGTCGCGCTGGTGCCCGCGGGCTACGCCGACGGGGTGTTCCGTTCGCTGAGCGGGCGTTTCGAGGTGTGGCTCGGCGGGGCGCTGCACCGTAATGTCGGGCGGGTGTGCATGGACCAGTTCATGGTCGACCTGGGGGAGAACCCGGGCGAGGTACGGGCGGGCGACACGGCGGTGCTCTTCGGCGGCGGCGCGGGGCATCCGCACGCGCTCGACTGGGCCAGAGCCCTCGACACCATCGACTACGAGGTGGTGTGCGCCCCGCGCGGGCGGGCCGTGCGCCGCTATGTGGGGGCGGGCTCGTGAGCAGGCGGGTGATGCTGCGCGGCGGTCTGGCCACGGCCGGACTACTCGGCGCGCTCGCCGTCGCGCACACCCTGCGCCGGATCGGGGCGCGGGTGCGCTGGCCCGCCGAACGCGACGAGTACCGCGACGAGAACTTCGCCCTCATCGATTCCGACGAGCCCGGCTCGGTCCTGGCCGACGACGGGGTCTCGCTGGCCACCCGCACCTATGGCGACGACTCGGCCGCGGTGACGATCGTGTTCGTGCACGGCTTCTGCAACAGCATGGAGTCCTTCCACTTCCAGCGCCGGGATCTGGCGCGGCAGTGGGGCAGCCGGGTCCGGATGGTGTTCTTCGATCTGCGCGGACACGGCCGCTCCGGCACCCCGACCACCGACAGCTGCACCGTGGAACAACTCGGCCGCGACCTGGCCGCGGTGGTGCGCGAGTGCGCGCCCAACGGGCCGGTGGTGCTGATCGGGCATTCGCTGGGCGGGATGTCGGTGCTGGCCGCGGCCGCGCAGTTCCCGGAGCTGTTCGCCGCCCGGGTGATCGGGGTGGGCCTGTGGTGCACGGCCGCCGCCGAGGTGACCTCCACCGGGATCCCGCAGTTACTGCGTCATCCCGCGGTCGGTGGCTTCCGGATGGCGGTGCGCACGGCGCCCGCGCTGGTGCAGGTGAGTCGGACCGCGAGCAAGCAGCTGATCACGCCGATCCTGCATGTGAGCTCGTTCCACGGGCCGGTGAGCCCGACCCTGTCGCGGTTCACCACCATGATGATCGACCGCACGCCGGTCGCCACCATCGAGAAATTCCTGAAAGCGATTGAATTGCACGACGAATCGGCCGCGCTGCCGGTGCTGGCGGGCAAGCCCGTGCTGGTGCTGGGTGGCGCGCACGACCTGGTGATCCCGTTCCGCAACTCGCGGGTGCTCGCCGCGGCGATCGCCGACAGCGAGCTGGTGCGGGTGCGTGAGGCGGCGCACATGCCCCACCTGCAGTTCCCCGAGGTGACCCTCGCCGCACTCGACCGGCTGCTCACCGCCGCGGGCGTGAGCGGCGGACACAACGAGGAGGCCGTCGGTGGCTGACCCCCAGCAGCGCACCCTGACCACCGTCGAGGACACCGAGGCCTTCGGTCGCGAACTCGCCGAGAACCTGCGCGCGGGCGACCTCGTCGTCCTCGACGGCCCGCTCGGCGCCGGGAAAACCGCCCTGACCAGGGGTATCGCCGCCGGGCTAGGCGTGGCGGGCCGGGTCAGCTCGCCGACGTTCATCATCGCTCGCGCGCACAAGGCCGGACAGCGCCCCGACGGTTCGCCCGGCGTGCCGCTGGTGCACGTGGACGCCTACCGCCTCGCCGGTGACCTCGACGAACTCGACGCGCTCGATCTCGACACCGATCTGCACCACGCGGTCGTCGTCGTGGAATGGGGCAAGGGCGTGGTCGAGCACCTGTCCGAACGGCATCTGCGGGTGCAACTCGCCCGGGAACCGGAATCCGATGTGCGCACGGCCATCTGGGAGTGGATCGGATAACTCGCGCACCGGCGTGGCCAGGTGCGCGCCGAGCGCGGATACCACCCGGTATTGTTGAGACAATCATGCTCGTACTAGCAGTCGACACCGCGACACCCGCCGTTACAGCGGGATTGGTGCACCTGTCACCTGCCGCCGACGCGGACACCCGGCCCGCCGTGGCGACGCTGTCCGCCCGCGTGAAGGTCGACGCGCGCGCCCACGCCGAGGTCCTCACCCCGCAGATCCTGGAATGCCTGGCCGAAGCGGGGGTGAGCCGCGCCGAGCTGGACGCGGTCGTCGTCGGTATCGGGCCGGGGCCGTTCACCGGGCTCCGGGTGGGCATGGCCACCGCCGCCGCCTTCGGTGACGCGCTGGGCCTGCCGGTGCACGGGGTGTGCAGTCTCGACGCCATCGCCGCCGACGCCGCGGACGAGCAGCGTGGCCGGGGCGAGCTGCTGGTGGTGACCGACGCGCGTCGGCGCGAGGTGTACTGGGCGCGGTATCTGGACGGGGCGCGTGTGGCCGGGCCCGAGGTGGGCAAGCCGGTCGACGTGCCGGTGCCCGAGGCGGGCGTGGTCGCCGGGTCGGCCGCGCACGTGGACTACTTCGATCTGCCGGTGCTGCCCGTGGAGACCCCCTCGCCCGCCGGGCTGGTCACCGTGGCGGCCGAGGCGCTGCTGGCCGGGACCGCGCCCGAGGCGCTGGTACCGCTGTATCTGCGCAGGCCCGACGCGGTGGAGAACGCCTTCCGCACCCTCGACCGGACCGGGGCGTGAGCGCCGTGTCCGAGTTCCGGATCCAGCCGATGACGGTGCACGACATCGATCGCTGCGTCGAACTCGAACACCTGCTGTTCCCCGAGGACGACCCGTGGCAGGCCGTCTCGTTCCGCTCCGAGCTGGCCGCCGCGCACAACCGCTACATCACCGCGCGCGACGCGACCGGCGCCATGGTCGGCTACGCGGGCATCGCGCTGCTCGGTGACGCCGCCCATCCCGAGGCCGAGGTGCACACCATCGGCGTCGACCCGGGGTGTCATCGGGGCGGCATCGGCACCCTGCTGCTGGAGGCGCTGCTGGCGACCGCGGCCGAACGCGGCGGCCCGGTGTTCCTGGAGGTCCGCACCGACAACGCGCCCGCCATCGCGCTCTACGCCAAGCACGGCTTCCACATCATCGGCCTGCGCAAGAACTACTACCACCCCAGCGGCGCCGACGCGTACACGATGCGCCGCCCGGAACTCACGGCCGCGGCCGACGAATGGGCCGCGCGCGGACGGCAGGACGAGGTGCTGTCGTGACCGGATCGGCAGTGCGAGGACAGCGGAACGAGGCGTCGGCGTGATCGTCATGGGTATCGAGAGCTCCTGCGACGAAACGGGAGTCGGTATCGTCCGGCGCCACCCCGACGGGTCGCTCGAGCTGCTCGCCGACGAGGTGGCCTCCAGCGTCGACCAGCACGCGCGCTTCGGCGGCGTGGTGCCCGAGATCGCCTCGCGGGCGCATCTCGAGGCGATCGTGCCCGCCATGCGCCGGGCGCTGGCCGCGGCCGGGGTCAGCAAGCCCGACGCGCTCGCCGTCACCATCGGACCCGGCCTGGCCGGTGCGCTGCTGGTCGGGGTGGCGGCGGCCAAGGCGTACGCGGCGGCCTGGGACGTGCCGTTCTACGCGCTCAACCACCTCGGTGGCCACGTCGCCGTGGACACCCTCGAGCACGGCCCGCTGCCGCCCGCGGTGGCGCTGCTGGTCTCCGGCGGGCACACCCACCTGCTGCGGGTCACCGATCTGGGTGCGCCGATCACCGAACTCGGCAGCACCGTCGACGACGCCGCGGGCGAGGCCTTCGACAAGGTCGCCCGCCTGCTCGGTCTCGGCTACCCCGGCGGCCCCTTCCTCGACGCGGCCGCCCGCGACGGCGACCCGAACGCCATCGCCTTCCCGCGCGGCATGACCGGCCCGCGCGACGCCCGCTACGACTTCTCCTTCTCCGGCCTCAAGACCGCGGTCGCCCGCTACGTCGAGGCCGCGCAGCGCCAGGGCATCACCGCTGATCAGCTGCCGATTCCGGATATCGCCGCGTCCTTCCAGGAGGCGGTCGCCGATGTGCTCACCATGAAGGCGGTCCGCGCGGCCACCGACGAGGGTGTCGACACGATCGTGCTCGGCGGTGGCGCCACGGCCAATTCCCGCATCCGCTCGCTGGCCGAAGAGCGTTGCGCGGCGGCGGGTCTCACGCTGCGCGTGCCGAAGCCGCGGCTGTGCACGGACAACGGGGTGATGATCGCGGCGCTGGGCGCGCATGTGATCGCGGCGGGCGCCGAGCCCGCCGAGCTGACGGTGGCGACCGATCCGGGTCTACCGGTGTCGGTGAGCGCGCTGCGCGGCTGACACGGATCGGCGTGGCCTCGCCGGTATCGGCTTCTCGATCGTCGCCGGGACATCGGCTCGTCGAGGGCCGGGTGCGATCGGTCGGCGTCGCCGAGAGTCGCTCAGCCGACTGTCTGCAGGATCGGCTCGCTCGGTACGGCCTCGCGGGGTACTACCTCGCTGGGTACGACCCCGCTGGGTGCCACCTCGGGCGGGATCGGGAGGACGCTCCGGGCGGGCGACTGAGTGTTGGGTGTGGAGGGTCGCTGCTGGCCGGGGCGGGACGAGCCGCTGTCGATCGGGCCCAGCGGGGACTCCGGGTAGGGGATCTGCGGCAGGTTCGGGTCGGGGCGCAGGGTGGGCGCGGTGCTCGACGGCGCACCGGACGGACCGGGGGTCGACGGGGCCGTGGTCGGCGCGGGCACCGTGGTGGTGGGCGCCGTGGTGCCGGGCGTGCCGGTGACCGGCGGTACGGGCGCGGTGCCGGGCCGGTCGGTGCTCCCCTCGTCCTGCGGGCTGGGGACGGGCGCTGGCACCGGCGACGGCGGAGACTGGCGCACGGAGCTGCTGGTACCCGCCGGGGTGACATCGGTGCTGTCCGGCGCGATGGCCTGCACGCCGTAGCCGATCACCAGGCCGACCACCACGACCGCGCCCGCCAGGGTGCCGACCACCTTGGTGACGGTGCCGCTGGGCACATCGGTCAGCGAGGCGCCCTGTAAGGCCGCGGGTAAGGCCGACGGTGCCGCCGCGTCGGCGACCAGCGCGGCGCCCTTGGCGATCACGGCCTCCGGGTCGGGGACCGTGAGCACCGGCATGTCCAGGCGGGCGCTGAGGGTGTCGACCACCGCGGGGATGTTGGCGCAGCCGCCGATCACCGCGACCGCCTCCGGGTACTTGGGCGCCCGGCTGAACACCGACGCGGAGAACAGCACGATATTGCGCAGCAGCCCGCCGATGAGCTCCTCGAAATCGGAGCGGGTGAGTTTGAGCGGCTGACCAGCCACGTGGTCGATGGTCACCGCGGGCGCGATCGAGAGGTGTTCCTTGGCCGCGCGGCCGCGATTGGTGAGGGTGGCGCGGTTGGGCCTGGCCCCGCGCCGGGCGTAGTGCAGGTCGACGAGGTGGTGGTAGATGAGCTCGTCGATGGCGTTGCCCGACAGCGTGGGCGTGCGCTCGCTGTGCAGCACTGAGCCGTCGGCGTAGTCGGCCACGGTGACGCTGAGTCCGGTGGCGCCGAGGTCGATCACGGCGACGGTGGCGTAGCGGTCGAGCAGGCCGGTCTCGCGTAAGTAGGACAGCGCGGCGGTGCCCTCGGGGACCAGGCGCAGATCGCGGCGCCGGGTGGTGGCGGCCCGGATCGCTTGGGCCTGTTCCTTGTTGCGGTAGGCCACGGCGACGCTGGTCGGCGGACGGGTGCGGGTCGACTCGGCACGCCGGTGCACGCCCGAGGAGTAGCGCCCGAGCGGTTCGCCGATGAGACCGGCCGTCTCCGAGACCGGTAACTGGGTGGTCATCAACTCGATCGAGGACGACACCAGGTCGCCGAGATCGGAATGGGCCGCGTCGGCGGAGACGACGCGGTAGTCGAAGTGCTGTTCGCCGGATGGTCCGGTGGCGACCAGTGCGGAGCACACCACCTCGTTCCCGGCCGAGATGCCGAGGGATGTTCGCATGTTCACCTCCCTTCGAGCGGATGGTTCCGCAGTGGCCGACCATCTCGAATGGAACGTTATGCATACTCTGTCACAGCCTGTTATGCGAACGTTACAGATTGTTGCAACCGATGTGAAGATCACTGGCGAGTGTGGGCGTGTCGAAAATGCGACATTGGCAGAACCCGGCCTTGAGCGCTGGCACTCTCACATATAGAGTGCTAGTCGGCACTGTGTAGCTGTACTTGTGCCACGCCGACTACTGGGCAGGGGTCCCGGCACCCGCGACGACGGGGCTGATGCGCAGAGTCGCAAGCTGACCGAAACCCGGTCCGGGGCACCAGTCCCGGACGACCGAATTCCCCTGAAAGTGGAGGGCTCAACGTGGCGAGCGTGAACATCAAGCCGCTCGAGGACAAGATCCTCGTCCAGGCCAACGAGGCCGAGACGACGACGGCCTCCGGCCTGGTCATCCCGGACACGGCCAAGGAGAAGCCGCAGGAGGGCACCGTCATCGCCGTCGGCGAGGGCCGGATCACCGACAAGGGTGACCGCGTCCCCGTCGACGTCAAGGAAGGCGACGTCGTCATCTACAGCAAGTACGGCGGCACCGAGATCAAGTACCAGGGTGGGGAGTACCTCATCCTCTCGGCTCGCGACATCCTGGCCGTCGTCACCAAGTAAGGCCAACGCCGCATTCGCGTTCCGCCCCGGCGTCGTCAACCGACCCGGGGCGGATCGCGTTCTCACACAGGAGCGAATTTCCCTATGCCCAAGCAGATCGAGTTCGACGAGAAGGCTCGTCGGGCGCTCGAACGCGGTGTCGACAAGCTGGCCGACGCCGTCAAGGTGACCCTCGGCCCGCGTGGTCGCCACGTGGTGCTGGCCAAGGCCTTCGGTGGCCCGACCGTGACCAACGACGGTGTCACCATCGCGCGTGACATCGACCTCGAGGACCCCTTCGAGAACCTCGGCGCCCAGCTCGTCAAGAGCGTCGCCACCAAGACCAACGACGTCGCCGGTGACGGCACCACCACCGCCACCGTGCTGGCCCAGGCGCTGGTGCGCGGCGGTCTGAAGAACGTCGCCGCCGGTGCCAACCCGATCTCGCTCGGTCAGGGCATCGCGCTGGCCGCCGAGAAGGTGTCGGAGGTGCTGCTGGCCGCGGCCACCCCGGTCTCCGGCGAGCAGGCCATCGCCCAGGTCGCCACCGTCTCCTCGCGTGACGAGGAGATCGGCGAGATGGTCGGCAAGGCCCTGACCACCGTCGGCAAGGACGGCGTGGTCACCGTCGAGGAGTCCTCGACCACCCACACCGAGCTCGTCATCACCGAGGGCGTGCAGTTCGACAAGGGCTACCTCTCGCCCTACTTCCAGACCGACCCGGAGACCCAGCAGGCCGTCCTCGAGGACGCCTACATCCTGCTGCACCGCGACAAGATCAGCTCGCTGCCCGATCTGCTGCCGCTGCTGGAGAAGATCGCCGAGTCCGGCAAGGCCGTGCTGATCATCGCCGAGGACGTCGAGGGCGAGGCGCTGTCGACCCTGGTGGTCAACTCCATCCGCAAGACGATCAAGGCCGTCGCGGTCAAGGCGCCGTTCTTCGGTGACCGTCGCAAGGCGTTCCTCGACGACCTGGCCGTGGTCACCGGTGGCACCGTGATCAACCCGGATCTGGGGATCACGCTGCGCGAGGCCACCATCGAGCAGCTCGGTCAGGCGCGTCGCGTCGTCGTCACCAAGGACGAGACCGTGCTCATCGACGGCGCGGGCACCGAGGACGACATCGCCGCGCGCGGCGCGCAGCTGCGTCGCGAGATCGAGGCCACCGACTCCGACTGGGACCGCGAGAAGCTCGAGGAGCGCCTGGCCAAGCTGGCCGGTGGCGTCGCGGTGATCAAGGTCGGCGCGGCCACCGAGACCGCGCTCAAGGAGCGCAAGTACCGCGTCGACGACGCGGTGGCGGCGGCCAAGGCCGCGGTCGAGGAGGGCATCGTGCCCGGCGGTGGTTCGGCGCTGGTGCAGGCCGCGACCGCGCTGGTCGAGCTGCGCGATTCGCTGACCGGTGACCAGGCCGTCGGCGTCGAGGTGGTCCGCAAGGGCCTCGAGGCGCCGCTGTTCTGGATCGCCACCAACGCGGGCCTCGACGGCGCCGTGGTGGTCAGCAAGGTCGCCGAGGGCAAGGACGGCTTCAACGCCGCCACCCTCACCTACGGTGACCTGCTCACCGACGGTGTCGTCGACCCGGTCAAGGTGACCCGCTCCGCCGTGGTGAACGCCGCCTCGGTCGCGCGGATGATCCTCACCACCGAGAGCGCCATCGTGGAGAAGCCGGTCGAGGAAGAAGACGACCACGGCCACCACGGTCACGCCCACTGAGTGAGCTGACGACGAAGGCCCCTGGACCGGATGGTCTGGGGGCCTTTCTCGTACGCGGCTAGCTGGCTACCGGGGGTTCCTCGGCCAGCGCGGTGAGTAAACGCGTGCGCAGGGTCGGGGGTGGGGCGGTGGCGGTGAGTTCGGCGAGGAGCGCGAGGGTGCCGCGGGTGTCGCGGACCTCGCGCAGGAACTCGGTACAGAGTGCCGGGTCGTCGGTATCGATGATGGTCTGGATCGCGTGATGGTCTTCGTCGTCGATCAATCCGAGCGCGACGGTGTGCGCGAGATCGATCTGGGCTTCGTTCATCTCACGTCACCCCCAAACTTTTCTTCAGTCGTGTCAATCCGTCCCGAATTCGGGACTTAACGGTCGGTAACCCTATGCCGAGGTACTGTGCCACCTCCGCGTAGGTCCGCCCGCCGTAGTAGGCGAGCGAGATCGCCTCGCGTTGGGTCTCGGTCAAAGTCGAGAGCCCGCGCTGGACGGCCTGTTGTTCGAGTCTGCGTTCCACCTCCTCGGTGACCTCGTCGAATTCGTTGCCGAGGACCCGGATCCCGTAGGCGACTTCGCGCTGGGTGTGGGCTTGTTCGGCACGGACCCGATCGACCGCGCGCCGGTGCGCCAGCGTCATCAGCCAGGTCACCGCCGACCCCTTCGTGGGGTCGAAACTCGTTGCGGTGCGCCAGATCTGGAGATAGACCTCCTGCGTGGTCTCCTCCGCGTACCCGGGGTCGTGGAGCACCCTCAGGACAAGGCCGAAGACGCGCGCCGACGTCCGGTCGTACAGTTCGGCGAACGCTTGCTGGTCGGCAAGGCCGCATCGTTCCAACAGTGCAGCTAGCTCGACTCCTTCGGCCGCGCGTGCGGTAACCGCAGAATCCACGCTCGGTGGGAAGGCTTCGCTTCGGAACCCATTCTGTGTCATCGGTCACGAATCTAGCCCGCGGCTATGACCTCCCTTCGCCCGGGGTGCCTTTGAACGCGTGCCAGCTGTTTGCTAGAGATTCGGCGCGCCGGGCCGGGCGGATGGGAGTTGATTTGCCGAAGTATCTAGACGGCCATACGACGCCGGTTGCGGCGCGCGTGCATCTCGCGTTCGGTCTCCGACATCCCGCCCCAGATGCCGTAGGGCTCGCTGACTTTGAGGGCGTGCGCGCGGCACTGCATGAGCACCGGGCAGGCCCGGCAGATCTCCTTGGCGCGCATCTCGCGCGCGGTGCGGGCGCGGCCCCGTTCGCCGTCGGGATGGAAGAAGACGGCGGAGTCCTGGCCGCGGCACGAGCCTCGCATCTGCCAATCCCAGACGTCGGCGTTCGGGCCGGGAAGGTGAGTGGGCATGGGCATGGTGAACTCCTTGTGGTGCGAGCTCGTCAGCGTTGTCGAGCGAGTGGTGCGGCAGGTCTCGGTGCCACCTCGGCGGTGGTCTGCTCGACGGTGCCTGACGGTGTCACCCGGCGTGGGTCGCTGCAATTTCGCGCGGCGCCTACCGTGACGGTGAGCTACGTTAGGTGCACGCGGGAATTTCCGTCAATAGTTCGGCGCATTGGTTCCACAAATCGGCATCGCTGAAATTTAACCTGCGCACTGTTTACATTTCACACTCACTCCGTCCATACTGTTCGGTTGGCTATGGATCGGTCGCGCTCGGCGGGCCGCGAAATCTGACGTTTCCCCAGGTCGTGCCGGTCAGGGCCGGGTTCGGCCCGTGACGGCACGGCGGCGGCCAGTGGCTCGAGTCACAGTGGGGTCGCCGCGCGGGGTCCGCCGACATGGCCGAAACGGGGCGCCGAGGTTAATTGCGCGAAACGCATGTGAATTCGAGACTTTGCGGTAGCGGCGGCCACCGGCGGAGATTTACCTGATGGCAACATCGCACCGCGAAAGAAAAGCTGACCGGTTGCTGATCGGCGGCCGTCGTGGCATATCACGGGAACGCCCGGCCGGGGGTGGCGGCTAGAGTCTCGGCGTGCGGACAACGGCTTCACCCGGGGATATCGGATCCGAAATACTCGCTGCGACAGCTTTCGGGGCCACTCCCGGTCGCGCCGCTGCGGAGTTGCCGGATCCGCCCGACCCGCTCGCGCGCTGGCACCGCGCCGTCGCGCTCGGCGCGCGGGGACACTACGCCGCGGCCAGGGCCGAACTCCAGCGGCTCGCGCGCGTCCCCCTCGACCCCGGCCTGCGCTCGCTGGTCGAGAGCACCCGCGGCTCGCTGCTGCGCCAACTCGGTGGACACGCCGCGGCCGCCGCCTTCGACGGCCGGGCCGCCACCCTCGCGCTCGGCGCCACCGGCTCCGCCCGCGCCGAGGCACTGGCCGACGCGTATACCGGCCTTGCCGCCGACGCGCTCGGCACCGGCAGACTCGCCCTGGCCCACCGCCTGCTCGGCCGCGTCGAACCCCTGCTCGCCGACGCGCCGCCGCGCGCGGAGGTGCGCTGGCACTGGGTGCGCGCCGAGACCGCGCTCGCCGGGGGCGCCGCCGCTCCCGCGCTCCGCGACGCCGCGCGGGCCGTCGACCTCGCCGACGCGCTGCCCTCGGTGCGGCACCGGGTGAAGTCGGCCCTGCTGCTCGCCGCCTCCACCGCCGCCTCCGGTGACCTCGCCGCCGCGGCGGAGCAGGCCGCGCGGGTCGACCGCGACTGCGCCGCCCACGGCCTGCTGCCCCTGCGTTGGGCCTGCGCGATGCTGCGCGCCGGTGTCGCCGAACCGGCCGTCGCGGCGGCCGCCGCGGCCGAAGCCGCTGATCATGCGGCACGAATCCGCGAGCTCGGCGGGGATTTCATCCTGCCGACTCGCTGATCGGTCGCCGGTGATCTTGCTGAGAGGTTTCGCAGAAGGGTGCAGGGTGGCTGGCGAGCGATCGAAGGGTCGCTATTGTTAGTTCCGTTCCGCCACTTCGGTGGAAGCTCGGTCACATCTGACCGCGCCACTCGTAACGCCAGGAAAATCTCTGACGATGACGCATATGGGCGAAGAGTTGGACCTCGCCGTCGCTGCGGCTGCGCAGGGCGACAGGGCCGCTTTAGCTCAGGTACTGGAACTGATCCGGCCGTTGGTGGTTCGCTACTGCCGTGCTCGGATCGGTGCCGCGGAGCGCGGCCAGCTCTCCGCGGATGATGTTGCGCAAGAGGTCTGTCTGGCTGTGATGACCGCCCTGCCCCGCTATCAGGATCAGGGTCGGCCCTTCATGGCCTTCGTGTACGGCATCGCTTCGCACAAGGTCGCCGACGCCCACCGCAACGCCGCCCGTAACAAGGCGGAGGCGATGGCCGAAGTACCAGATGTCATATCCACCGACCAGGGACCGGAGCAGCGAGCTCTCGACTCGGAGACGAGCAGGCAGATGAACACTCTGCTGGCCACGCTCCCCGAGAAACATCGGGAAATCCTGATCCTGCGCTTGGTCATGGGTCTGTCGGCAGAAGAAACCGCGACCGCTGTGGGCAGCACGGCGGGGGCGATACGAGTAGCCCAGCACAGGGCACTCGCGAAACTGAAGTCACAAGTGGCGAGGGCAGGTGAAATGTATGGCTAGGGATGGCGAGCGCGGTCGAGGCGACCGGAAGGTTTGGCGTGGGTCGCACGACAGCGGTCCCTCAGCCGCCGAGGAAGCCGGTGATTCCGGTCCGGTCGACATCGCGGCGGTGCGCAGCGACGACGCGCTGATCGACGCGATCGCGAGCGACGGACCGGTGCGTACCGACAGCCCCGAGGAGTTCCAGCTGGCGTCGCTGCTCGCGGATTGGCGGGCCGACCTGTTGGCCGAGCCGATGCCCGCGGGCCCTGATCTGGACACCGTCTTCGCGGCGGTCAACCAGGAGATCGGCGCGCGGCAGGTTCGAGTCGGTGCATCCTCGCGCGGACGTCTACGTCTGGTACGCCCGCTCCTCGGAGCCGCCGCGGCGCTGGCCGTGGTCTTCGGCGGTATCACGGCGTTCTCCTACAACGCCGCTCCCGGTGATCCGCTGTGGCGGGTCAAGGAGGTCGTGTTCAGCGAGCAGGCCCAGTCGACGGTCGTGAAGTACGCCGGTGACGACCTGGTCGCCGCGCAGAGCCTGCTGGACGCGGGCAATCCGGAACAGGCGCGGGCCCGGCTCGAGCAGGCTTCGGCCACCGCGGGCCAGATCGACGACAAGGCCAAGCGCGACGAGATGATCGCGCTCTGGAACGTGCTGCGTGATCAGCTGGTCCGGATGGCCCCGGAGATCGGCGCGCAACTGCCGCCCACGATGCCGTCGAGCCCCGGCGAGACCAAGCCGACCTCACCGTCCCCGGCGCAGCCGCAACCCTCGCCCAACCCGGCCACCACGGCCCCGGTCGCGCCGACCGGTCCGGGTACCTCCCCGGAACCCGGCACCACCGATCCGGAGCCGCCGGTGATCATGCAGACGCCCGGCCCGGAGACCAAGCCGGTCGTTCCGCCGGTCGAGACGACGCAGCCCCCGGTGACCACCCCGCCACCGGTCACGGTCGAGCCGACCGCCCCGGCGACGACCAACCCGCAGACGACCATCGTCGAGCCGCCGGTCACGGTGCCCACCGTGGTCCCGACCTCGAAGCCGTTGCCGCCCACGGTGCCGCCGACCCTGCAGACACCGCCCGCGGTGACCAATCTGCCGGTGCCGCCGCCCTCGGTCCCGGTTTCCTGAGCACACGAGAAAGGCCCCGAACCAGTGGTTCGGGGCCTTTCTCGTGTGTCCGGGTGCCCGGCGCATCGTCCCCCGCGCACGCGTGACCGGAGCGGGGGAGCGATGCCGCGGGGCGGCTGCTCAGTTGTCGAAGCCGTCGAATCCGTCGCCGTGGAACGCCTCGTTCATGGACGCGTCCGCGTAGCCTCGGCAGTAGTCCCACGTGACGTACGCCTCGGGGGTGGGATCGTAGGCGGGCTCGTGCGGACGGACGGTGCCGTCGACGAGTAGCTGCAGCAGGTTCGCCCGCAGCATGTCCCAGTCGTGGTAGTGATCTTGCCTACAATCCTCACAGCTCACGACGAGCCCGCGGATCCCGCGATGGGCCAGCAGGGCTTCGTAGACGGCGAGGTCGGCGAGATCTTCCTCGACCGCGAGGCGCTCATGAGGATCCAGCGGCTCACCGGGCTCGATCGCATCGAGCGCGGCGGACGGGTCGGAGGGGTCTCCGGCGAAGGGATCCGGCGGCAGGCCAGGTGGTAGATGGTCACGCACATCCCCACGGTACGCAGTACTCGGTGGTCTGCGCCAGCGATGCACCGGGCAAGTTTTGCGGAAGGGCTCACTTCGCAGCGCGAATTACCCGCCGGATACCATGGAATGCAGGCGTCGGCGACTTTGTTCTCACCGACCATCCACGTGTTCCCGTTCCAGCTGTCGTCGCGTTGCATCTCCAGCGTCGGTGGCTCCGACGACCAGGAGGGGTCGATCCGAATGAGTAATCCCGTGCCGGGCGAACGAATCGCGGTGCGCCCTCCGACGGGTGGCGACGATCCGACCAAGATCGCCATGCTGGGCCTCACGTTCGACGACGTGCTGCTGCTGCCCGCGGCCTCGGATCTCATCCCCAGTTCTGTCGAGACCTCGAGCAGGCTCACCCGCGACATCACCCTGCGCACCCCGCTGGTGAGTTCGGCGATGGACACCGTCACCGAGGCGCGCATGGCCATCGCCATGGCCCGCGCGGGCGGCATGGGCGTGCTGCACCGCAACCTCTCGGGTGCCGATCAGGCCGCCCAGGTGGAGACGGTCAAGCGCTCCGAGGCGGGCATGGTGACCGACCCGGTCACCTGTCGTCCCACCGACACCCTCGCCGAGGTCGACGCCATGTGCGCGCGCTTCCGCATCTCGGGCCTGCCCGTGGTGGACGAGACCGGCGCGCTGGTCGGCATCATCACCAACCGCGACATGCGGTTCGAGGTCGACCAGGACCGCCGCGTCGACGAGGTGATGACCAAGGCGCCGCTGATCACCGCCCAGGAGGGCGTCACCGCCGAGGCCGCGCTCGGTCTGCTGCGCCGCCACAAGATCGAGAAGCTGCCGATCGTCGACGGCAACGGTCGCCTGCGCGGCCTGATCACCGTCAAGGACTTCGTCAAGACCGATCAGTACCCCAACGCCACCAAGGACCGCGACGGCCGCCTGCTGGTCGGTGCCGCGATCGGCGTCGGCGAGGACTCCTGGTCGCGCGCGATGACGCTGGCCGACGCCGGGGTCGACGTGCTGATCGTCGACACCGCGCACGGCCACCAGTCGCAGGTGCTGCAGATGGTGTCCAAGGTCAAGGCCGAGGTCGGCGACCGCATCCAGATCGTCGGCGGCAATGTCGCCACCCGCGCGGGCGCCGCGGCGCTCGTCGAGGCGGGCGTGGACGCTGTCAAGGTGGGTGTCGGTCCCGGCTCCATCTGCACCACCCGCGTCGTCGCCGGTGTCGGCGCGCCGCAGATCACCGCGATCCTCGAGGCCGTGGCGGCGTGCAAGCCCGCCGGGGTGCCGGTGATCGCCGACGGTGGTGTGCAGTACTCCGGTGACGTGGCCAAGGCCATCGCCGCCGGTGCCTCCACCGTCATGCTCGGCTCGCTGCTCGCGGGCACCGCCGAGGCCCCCGGCGACCTGATCCTGGTCAACGGCAAGCAGTTCAAGAGCTACCGCGGCATGGGCTCCCTCGGCGCCATGCAGGGTCGCGGCCAGGCCAAGTCCTACTCCAAGGACCGCTACTTCCAGGACGACGTGCTCGCCGAGGACAAGCTCGTCCCCGAGGGCATCGAAGGCCGCGTCCCGTTCCGCGGCCCGGTCAACCAGGTGATCCACCAGCTCGTCGGCGGCCTGCGCGCGGCCATGGGCTACACCGGCTCGCAGAACATCGAGCACTTGCAGAACGCCCAGTTCGTGCAGATCACCGCCGCGGGCCTCAAGGAGAGCCACCCGCACGACATCACCATGACCGTCGAGGCCCCGAACTACACCGGGCGCGGCTGAGTACAATAGGTGCGTTTGTGCGCCGGAGGGCAACCTCCGGCGCACAGTCACGTGGACGACTCGCGGCCTGCCTGCGCTTGCGGTCCACGGGGCAACAGCGAAGGCTGACCGAAGAGGTGACCTTCGAAACCAACGTCCCCCCGCACCCGCGACCTCGAGGAGCGGCGGCCACGCAGTGGCCGGTTCGCGGCCGGGTCGCCGGTCAGGCGCCGCGGCGTAGGCGACGCAGGAGCAAGCCGCGGTGACTGACCGGCGACCCCTCGGGGCCGCGAACACGCGCGCGCCAGCGCGCAGAAAGCAGAGCGTAACTGTGCGTGACATGGTGGAAATCGGTATGGGTAGGGTCGCTCGGCGGACCTATGAGCTCGACGACGTCGACATCGTCCCCTCGCGGCGGACTCGCTCGTCCAAGCAGGTCTCGCTGGCCTGGCAGCTCGACGCCTACCGCTTCGAGATCCCGGTGCTCGCGCACCCCACCGACGCGCTCGTCTCCCCGCAGTTCGCCATCGAGCTGGGCCGCCGCGGTGGTCTGGGCGTGATCAACGGCGAGGGCCTGTGGGCCCGGCACGCCGACGTGCAGTCCAAGATCGACCAGCTCATCGATCTGGTCGACAAGGGGGGTTACGAAAAGGCCATCTCGCTGCTGCAGGAACTGCACGCCGCGCCGATGCAGCCCGATCTGCTGGCCGCCGCCGTCGCCGAGGTGCGTGCGGCCGGGGTCACCACCGCCGTGCGGGTGAGCCCGCAGAACGCGCGCGCCCTGACTCCCGCGCTGGTGCAGGCGGGCGTGGACCTGCTGGTGGTGCAGGGCACCATCATCTCCGCCGAGCACGTGGGCGACGGCGAGCCGCTCAACCTCAAGACCTTCATCGCCGAGCTGGACGTGCCGGTCGTGGCCGGTGGCGTCAGCGACCACCGCACCGCGCTGCACCTGATGCGCACCGGCGCGGCGGGCGTCATCGTGGGCTACGGCTCGTTCCCCGGCGCCACCACCACCGGTGAGGTGCTCGGCATCGGCGTGCCCATGGCCACCGCCATCGCCGACGCCGCCGCCGCGCGCCGCGACTACCTCGACGAGACCGGCGGCCGCTACGTGCACGTCATCGCCGACGGTGACGTGGCCACCTCCGGCCAGCTGGCCAAGGCCATCGCCTGCGGCGCCGACGCCGTGATGCTGGGCGTGCCGCTCTCGGCCGCCGCCGAGGCGCCCGGTCGCGGCTGGTACTGGCCCTCGGCCACCGCGCATCCCTCGGTGCCGCGCGGCTCGTTCCTGCCGGTCGACGAGTCCTGGCTGGACGGCCCCGACGGCGCCGCCGCGCGCCCGAGCCTCGAGCGCGTGCTCTACGGCCCCTCCGACGACCCGTTCGGTTCGCTGAACCTGGTCGGCGGCCTGCGCCGGTCGATGGCCAAGGCGGGCTACTCCGACCTCAAGGAGTTCCAGAAGGTCGGGCTCAGCGTCCGCTAGCGGGCGGGGCTCAGCGAGACCCGGTCCCGCAGGAACCGGGCGATCGCGGTGTTCACCGGTTCCGGGTGCGTCATCGTGACGGCCAGCCGGGCGCCATCGATCTCCACGTAGGTGGAGGCGGTGAGCCCGTCGGCCAGCGTGCGCGCCCTGGCACCGGTGATGCCGCTGTGGGTGGCGTGGATGATCAGCGCGGGGCAGGTGATCTCGCGCAGCCGGTCGAGCACCGAATCGCGCCCGAGCAGGCAGCCCACGGCGGCGTCGAGGCCGTTGTGGGCGTCGCCGACCCAGCGACGCGTCCAGATGCCGCGATACCAGTCGTCGTCGCCGATCAGCCAGTCGGCGAGCCTGCCCGCCGCCTCGGCACGGGAGCCGCGGTCGTGCCATTCGTCGAGGAAGCGCTGGGTGGCGCGGGACTGCTCACGGGTGGGTCCGTGCGCCTCGGTGCTGATCAGGATGAGCGCGGCGACACGTTCGGGCGCGACCAGCGCGGTGCGCAGCGCGGTGAACCCACCCTGCGCGGTGCCGCCGACGACGGCGCGTTCCACCCCGAGGGTGTCCAGGACGGTCAGCGCGTCGCGCGCGGCGGTCCAATAGGTGAACGGCAGCCGCTGGTCCTTGGTGCGTCCGTGCCCGCGCGCGTCCCAGGCGACGATGCGGAATTCCGGTGCCAGCGCGGCCTGCTGCGAGGCGAACATCGTGCGGTCCATGAAGAATTCGTGGGCCAGCAACACCACCGGTCCCGTGCCACCGCTGTCCTCGTAGTAGATGTCGGCATCGATCGCGCGGGCGAATGGCACGTGCACGAGGATAGCCAGCCCCACCGGCCCGTGCGCAAGGAATGGCCCGCCAGCTCGGTGGTCGCACGCCGTCACTAAACTGTGCGGGTGGCAGAAACTCAGAGACCGGTCCTCGTTGTCGACTTCGGCGCACAGTACGCCCAGCTGATCGCCCGTCGGGTGCGCGAGGCGCGGGTGTTCTCCGAGGTCGTTCCGCACACCATGACGGTCGAGGAGATCGCCGAGAAGCAGCCGCTGGCCGTCATCCTGTCGGGTGGTCCGTCGAGCGTGTACGCCGAGGGCGCACCGCAACTCGACGCCCGGCTCTTCGAGCTGGACGTGCCCGTCTTCGGCATCTGCTACGGATTCCAGGCCATGGCGCAGGCCCTGGGCGGCACCGTCGCCCACACCGGCACCCGCGAATACGGCCGCACCGAGCTCAATATCGACGGTGGCGTGCTGCACGGCGGCCTGCCGACCATCCAGCCGGTGTGGATGAGCCACGGCGACGCCGTCACCGACGCCCCCTCCGGCTTCGAGGTCACCGGCACCACCGCCGGTGCCCCGGTCGCCGCGTTCGAGGACCGCGCGCGTCGCCTGGCCGGTGTCCAGTACCACCCCGAGGTGCTGCACTCCCCGCACGGCCAGCAGGTGCTCAGCCGCTTCCTGCACGACCTGGCCGGTATCCCGCCGCAGTGGACCCCCGCCAATATCGCCGAATCGCTGATCGCCAGCGTGCGCGAGCAGATCGGCGACGGCCACGCGATCTGCGGTCTGTCCGGCGGTGTCGACTCCGCCGTCGCCGCCGCGCTGGTACAGCGCGCCATCGGCGACCGGCTCACCTGTGTGTTCGTCGACCACGGTCTGCTGCGCGCCGGTGAGCGCGAGCAGGTCCAGCAGGACTTCGTCGCCGCGACCGGCGCCAAGCTGGTCACCGTCGACGCGGTCGACAAGTTCCTCGGCGAACTGAAGGGCGTCTCCGACCCGGAGGAGAAGCGCAAGATCATCGGTCGCGAGTTCATCCGCTCCTTCGAGGACGCGGTCTCGGGCATCGTGCTCGAACAGGGCGACGGCACCGCGCCCAAGGTCGAGTTCCTGGTGCAGGGCACCCTCTACCCCGATGTGGTCGAGTCCGGCGGCGGCACCGGCACCGCCAACATCAAGAGCCACCACAATGTCGGCGGCCTGCCCGACGACCTCGAGTTCGACCTGGTCGAGCCGCTGCGCCTGCTGTTCAAGGACGAGGTCCGCGCCGTCGGCCGCGAACTGGGCCTGCCCGAGGAAATCGTTGCCCGCCAGCCCTTCCCGGGCCCCGGCCTCGCCATCCGCATCGTCGGCGAGGTGACCGCCGACCGCCTCGACCTGCTGCGCCAGGCCGACGCCATCGCCCGCGAGGAACTCACCGCCGCCGACCTGGACAAGCAGATCTGGCAGTGCCCCGTGGTGCTGCTGGCCGACGTCCGCTCGGTCGGTGTGCAGGGCGACGGCCGCACCTACGGTCACCCGATCGTGCTGCGCCCGGTCTCCAGCGAGGACGCGATGACCGCGGACTGGACGCGCCTGCCCTACGAGGTGCTCGAACGCATCTCCACCCGCATCACCAACGAGGTGGCCGATGTCAACCGCGTGGTGCTCGACGTGACGAGCAAGCCCCCGGGCACCATCGAGTGGGAATAGATTGATCGCGGAGGCGGTGCCGACCAGCGGGTCGGCACCGCCTCCGTGGTTTCCGGGTCAGGCGGCGCCCTGGTCCGAATCCGGTTGTGCGGGTACGGGTCTGCCGTGACTGTGGGCGAGCAGCAGCCTGCCCAGCGACAGACCGCCGGTAACCGGTCGGTTTCCCGCGTCGGTGACGAGGTGGGCGAGCGGACTGGCGGGGGTCGGGCGGGGATGGGTCATTACCGTTGTCCTCCAACAGCAATGGCCCGTCGGGGAGACGGGCCATTGTCGGGTCATGGGTCGGTGGTCGCTCGGTCAGTGTTGTTTGCGTCGGGGGGAGAGCACCAGCAGCAGGCCGAGGACGCTGGCGGCGATCACCACGCCCCAACCGATGGGCAGGACGCCGTTGTCGGGGGTGGGTGCGCCGAGCAGGGCCCAGATGCTCACGGCCAGGGCCAGCAGGCCCGTGCACAGCAGGGAGAAGGCCGGTCGGCGCCGGGTTTCGGTCGGTTCAGCCACGATGCACCTCCGCACTGCCCATCCGCACGTCGACCTTCAGGTCGAGGACCGGTGCGTTCGGGATCTGGGGCCCGGACAGCCCGTCGACACAGCTGGAGGCGTCACCGGCCCGGACCTCACAGGTCGTCCGCACCGCCATCGCCTCGGGCAGCAGCACGATTGCCTCGCCCATGTTCACCGAGACCTCGACGCTCCGGTTCTCGGTGAGCGTCATGCCCCGCAGATCCAGTGTGCCCGAACCCATATTCACCGCGTAGCTCGGCTCGAGCTCGGTGACCGAGGTGGGCGCCCAGGTGCGTTCGCCCATGGTGGCCCCGTCGAACTCGATCGGCCCGATCAGCGAGGCCAGTAGCACGAATCCGGCCAGCGGCGCGGCGAGCACCAGCAACCCGTACCCCCGGCGCAGGAACGCGCCGACGATGAGCCCGAGCCCCACCACCGCCAGTGCGACGGCGGCGATTCGCGCCGGGGTCATCCACTCCGCGCCGGACGCCGCGGCGGACCCGGCGACGGCGGCGGCCAGGATGGCCAGACCGATGGTGACCGGGGTGAGCCGGGAGCGCGGCCGTTTGGGCGCGGGCGGCACCGGCACCACCGGCGCGTACCCCCTCGGCGCTGGCTCGGGCAGCTCCCAGGCGAGCGGGGCGATGGCCAGCGGATCCCAGCCCCGGGGGACCTGCGCGGCGAGCCGGGGGGTGGGGGATTCCTTGCGCAGAACCGTAGTGGGGCCGTCGGATTCGGGATTCTCTGATTGCGCCGGTTCTGTGTCGCGCTTACCGAGGTCGACCGGGACGTCACCGCTCGCGGCCCTGTCCTGCTCCGATACCTCGGCCGGGTCTGCGATGTCGGCTGGACGTGAATCGGCTGCGGTGCTGAGTGATTCGGGAGGGGTGCTCGGCTTCGTGTCCGACGGTGTAGTCGTCGAATCCGGGGTGGAGTCGATGGTTTCGCCCGGTGGCGTTACGGGTTCCTCGCCGATATTCAGGTCTGACGGCGCAGAAGTGGTTGCGACGCTGGGTGATTCGACGGTCTCGGAATCCGCTGTGGGGGAGTCCTTGTGCAGGACGACGGTTTCCGTGTGCTCGACCCGGAGCAGCGGTGCGGACTCGTTCGCGGCGGCCTCGGGGACGTAGGTGTCGGGGAGTTTGGTGTACGGCGTGTACATCCCGGTCGCCACATCCGGGCGGTAGGGGTAGCCGCCGAGCGGGGCGCCGGTCGGGTAGCCCGCGGCCGGGTAGGGGGCGGGGGGGACGGATCGGTAGGCGTCGAATCCGGCGGGGAGTTGCGGATGCCGCAGGTAGAGCATCCACCAGCCCGCGAGCATCAGGCCCATGCTGAGCACCCCGGAACCACCCATGCCGAACCCGATCGGGCCCATGGTCGACACCGCGATGACCAGCGCGACGATCAGCACGATCGTCTTGGTCTGCGCGTGCGAGCCGTGCGAATGGTGCTCCGACAGCGCCTGCGCCGCCGACGCCTCGTTGCCCGCCGAACTGAGCACCAGCCAGGCCAGCAGATAGAGCACGATGCCCGCCCCGCCGAAGATCGTCGACACCACGAAGGCCACCCGCAGCAGTACCGGGTCGACGCCGTAGCGCAGCCCGAACCCCGCCGCCACGCCCGCGATCGGCCCCTGCTGCGGCAGCCGGACGGGCCGCGTGTGCCACATCTGCTGGATCTGGTCGCCGAAGCTCGCTCTGGTCATGTCCTCCATGGTGGGCCCGACCAGCCCTTTCGCACATCGGGGTGAACCCTGAGAATTGCCCCGGGTCTCAGGAACACGGCGGCCGATATTCGACATTGGGCACCTGCCCCCGCCAGAGGGCCTGGGTGAGCACCCCCGAGGTCCGCGCGCATATCCGTTCGGCCACCCGCTCGGCGTCGAGCTCCCACACGCCGACCTGGCCGTCGTCGGTGACCATGATCAACTGCTCGCCGCGGGGATGCAGGATCACCTGGCGACTTCGCCCGTCGGACGGTCCGATCGCGCCGCCGCGACGGCGTGGTGCGTGGAGGTCGGTGATATCCCACAGGCCGGTCGTCCCGTCGAGCCCCGAGACGGCGACCGTGCGGCCGTCGGTCGTGGCCGACACCGAGGACAGCGGTGCGATCTCCGAGCGCGTGGAATCGACGAGTGGGGTGAAGGTATCGGGTGTGTCGGTGTCCCACAGGACGAATTCGTCGGTCCGGGCGTTGGCGAGGGTTCGGTTGTCGGGAAGGAACTCCGCGGGCTGGAAGGGATCGTTGCCGTCGACGTCGGACTGTGCGACCAGGCGCGGGTGCCGGGGCTCGTCCAGTGCCCAGATCTGGCGGACGACGTGTGATGTCCAGTTGTCGCCCTGCTCGTAGTAGATCAGTGAGGCTCGGGTGCCGTCGGGGCTGAGCGTGCCGGAGTAGAGGCGCCCGATGGGCGCCGTGATCGGGGGACCGGTCGGGGTGGGCGCGGAGCGGTCGGTGATGTCCCACAGTCGCACCGATTCTTCGGAGACGACCAGCATCCGGTTCCCACGGACCGTCGAATAGCTCGCGCCGGTGGTGGGCCACGGCGGCAACGGCCGGGGAATCCGGGGATCGGTGAGGTCGAACACCAGCCGCCGGTCACCGGCTCGGTCGTGGACCGACAGGGTGCGGCCGTCGGTGCTGAGCGCGGGTGCCAGCCAGGTCGGACCACCCGCGACCGTGGTCAGCCGGACGGGGACGCTGCCGCTGGTATCCCAGACCACCACATCACCGGTGATCGTCAGGATCGCCATCCGGTCGCCGAGCCGATCGAAGACCGGCATCCCCGTCACCGATGTCCCCGACACGGTGTCCACCGTCGTGAGCGGGAGCGACCAGCCTCGAAGCAGACCGTCGGCGCTCCCACCGAACACGATCGGTTCGTCCGGCAGGAACAGCAGCGAGTTCGGGCCGCCGCGACAGGGCGCGACCCGCGCGATCGAGCACGTGGTCGGGTTCACCGACAGGGCGGGACCGGCGGGGACCGGCCGTGCCGGGGCGGTGACACTCCACAGCTGTCCGGCGCGGGCGGAGCCGACGGCCAGCAGGTTGCCGTCGTGGCTGAACGACAGCGCGGAGACCACCTCGTTGTCGACCCGGATGGGTGTCTCCTGCACCTGTGGGTGCGTCGGATCAGCGAGCTGCCAGAGGTGGACTCGGCTCGACGGGGAACTGGCGGTCTTCTGTACCTCGCTGCTCGCTACGGCCAGCAGGGTGGCGTCCGGGCTGAGCGCGAATTCGTGGAGGACGTGACCCGCGGGCGCGGACATCGGCGGTCCGGCCGGGCTCGCGTTCGCCCGATTCCGGATGTTCCACAGCTGGACCGTGTCGGGTTCGTCGGGCTGCGCGGTGACGGTCCCGACCACCAGCATCGCGCCCCGCGCGGCGAACTGGACGCGGTGGATGTCGCCTGCCATCGCGCTGGTGAACGTCCGAGTCGGCCGGGACCGGTCGCTGATGTCCCAGAGTGTGAGCCCGAAGCCGTCGGCGACGGCCAGCAGTGTTCCGGTCGGGTCCACCGCGATGGACTGCCCCTGGACGAGGTCGAGCGTGTGCGACAGTCGAGGTGATCGCGGGTCGGCGAGGTCCCAGATCTGGACTCCACCCGCACCCTGGGTGATCGCGTCGGAACTGCCGGGAACGAATACCAGTTCGTCGGCGGGGAACCGGTCGCCGGTGGGGATCCGCCGGGGGCGGGTGGGTTCGTCGAGGTCCCAGAAGGCGGTCTCGCCGCGCTGGTCGATCGAGGCGAGGAGCTTGTCGGAATCGCGGAGTGCGAGTTCCTGGACGCTCCAGCTGTGCGCCGCGACCGTACCGGCCAGCGGCATGTCCTGACTGTTCAACAACTGCGTCCGAGTCGCCTCATCCGGCCGCATCCGATAGGCCGCCAACAGCAACTGCGCCGACAACGACGGGTCCGTCGCACGATTGCGCTGCGCCGCCGCCACCAGTTCGATGTAGTCCCGATCCGCCGTCCGCTGATCGGCCAACCTGCTCCGGTCGACGGCGACCACCCCGGTCCCCAGCAGGGCGAGCACCACCGCCGCCACTCCGATCCGCCACCGCCCGCCGATCCGCGCGGCCCGCCGCGAGGCGTGCAGGAAGGTCTCCACGCGCGGGCTGAGCGTCGCCTTGCCGGTGTGCTCGCTGGCGTTGTCCAGGCGCGTGCCCCGGTAGAGCAGGCCCGAATCCCGTCCGGCCGCGTCCCATTCCGCCGCGTCGCGTTCCAGCCGCTGACGCACCAGATGCCCCACCCGGTCGGTCTCGATCCATCCGCGCAGCCGGGGCCAGGCGGTGAGCACGATCTCGTGCGCGAACTGCACGGACTCGGCGTCGAGGGCCAGCAGGCGGGCGGCGGCGAGGATCTCGAGCACCTCGGCGGTGGCGGCGGGATCGCCGCTGTGGGCGAGCAGGTCGGCCCGGGCGACGGTGCGACGGGTGTCGCGCGAGTCCTCGCCGACGGTGACCAGCGCGCCGAGCAGTTCGTGGGCGGCGTCCTGCTGGGCGGGGGTGAGCTCGCTCCAGGCCAGCTCGGCCGTCTCGGCGACCGACCCGGCCACCCCACCGGCCTTGCGATACCCGGCGACGGTGAGTTTGCGGCCCTCGCGCTGCTGCCAGGTCGCCGCCATCACGTGCGAGAGCAGCGGCAGCGCGCCGGGGTCGTAGCCGTCGGCGCCGATGTGGCCGCCGAGCCCGCGCAGTTCGGTGCGGACCAGTTCCTCGAGGCCCTGCTCGAGGGACAGTCCGGCGGCGGCGGCCGGACCGGTGACGGCGCGCGAGATCTCTTCCATCGACATCGGGCCGAGCAGATAGTCGTTGCGCCGCAAGCTCTCCCGCAGCACGGGGTGGTGTAGGCAGCGTTCGTAGAAATCGGCGCGCAGGGCGGCGACGACGGTGACCGGATGTTCGTCGCGGGTGGTCAGCGCGGCCAGTTCGGCCAGGAAGTCGGTGCGTTCGGTGTCGTCGGCGCAGAGGGTGAACAGTTCCTCGAACTGGTCGACGATCAGCACGCGCGGGTCCTCGGCGAGGGCGGTGGTGAGGGCGGCCGTCGGCGTGGTGCCGGGCGTCATCGCGGCCGTCGGCACCTCCAGGGCGGGGCGCAGGCCCGCCGCCAGCAGCGAGGACTTGCCCGCCCCGGATGCCCCGATCAGCACCACGATGCCGGTGGTGGCGCGGACCAGCTCGACGAACTCGGCGGTGGCCTGCTCGCGGCCGAAGAACAGCGCGCGTTCCTCGGCGCTGAAGGCGCGCAGACCGGGGAACGGGCAGGTGTCACCCGCCCCGGCCGCGGCGGTCCAGGTCACCGATTCCTGCCACAGGCGCCGCCATTCGTGCGGGTCGGCCAGCCTGCGCGGCAGTTCGCGCTGGGCCTTGTTCGCCAGCTCGGCCAGGGTCAGCACCACCGGGAGCAGGGATTCGAAGCGAGCGGGCACGTTGCGCCCTGCCTTCCAGTCGCTGATCCGCTGCGCCGACGGCGTGCTCACCTGGGTGCCGCGCATACGCCGCTCGGTGGCCGCGGCGACGCGCCGCAGGGTCGGATTGCCCGCCGCGGCATAGAGTTCGGTGAACCGCTGGGCGAAAACCGCGCGCGGTGAGGAACTCTCAGGATCGATGTTGGTCAAGGAACCCCCCGTTCGATGAAAACGACCGAAGGGAATGATATTTGGTCGACCGGGACCCCGGCACGCGGCCGGGGCCCGGTGCGCTCAGAGGAACATGGTGTCGCCGAAGACCGAGTTGGTCGCCGTCACCGAGCCGGAGGTGGCCGTGACGGTCGCCCACGAGTAGATGTTGAGCGGACCGGCGCAGTCGTTGACCATCAGATGGAAGTCGCGGTTCACCAGATAGGTGGTGCCGGGATCCAGCACCCGCTCGCCGACGTCGATCTTCTCGATCTCGCCCGGCGCCAGCGACAGGCTCAGATCCATCCCCGCCGAGATCGACGGACCGATGTCGACCGAGGCGTCCGGTCCCGATGACCCGAAGCCGATCGAACCCCCGGCCCCGACCGAGACGCCGCCGTCCAGGCCGACGGTCAGGGTCAGGTCCACCGCGCAGGCCACGAAGTAGCCGGAGCTGACCTCGCCGGTCGCGCCGGGCGCGGTGACGTAGACGGTGTTGTCGAGGAACACTTCCCGATTGGTCGGCATGGCGTTGAGCGCGGGCACCCGCCGGTAGGACTCGTCGGTGTGCCCGATGGTCAACTCGAAGCCGTCGGGCCCGTGATAGGTCGTCTCGTGCGGTGCCATCGGCGTGGCCGAGGCCATGGGCGTGATTCCCAGAGTGCTCAGCGCGATCGCGGCGGACCCCAGCACGGTGGTGATGATGTTCAACGTTCCTCCCCGAAGTGACGGCCGTGATTTCCGGCCCGACATCAAGGTAGGAATCCGGGCTGGGTTCCGGTTGGCGGCCGAGCCTCGAAAAGGCTGAGAGTCGCAGGTGAGAAGGCTGTGAACGGTTTTCCGGTCCGGTCGCCGGTGGTCCGGTCGCCGCCCCGGACGCGCTCGGTGAATGTCCAGGTCAGTAGGAATTTCTGGCCGGACCGGACAGCGATGTCCCAGCTCAGCGCCGGATCGCCGGTCTCGGGGGACAGATCAGGGACTTTCCTGATGTCGGCACCCGCTCGCGCGTGCCAGTATCGAAAGCATGGATCCGTCTGTTCCCGCCCGCGAGGCCGCCCAAGGGCACCACGGGTTCCGTGGCGTCCCCGGGAACGTCGCTCCGGGGGCGGTGCCGCCGGAGGGGCCCGGCGCCGCGCGCTTCGGTGGGAACCCGAGGGTCAACTGGCCCTCGGCGCTGATCGGGCGGGCCGTGACGCAGCGGGGCACCGGTGGGCAGGTCGTCTACGGCACCCCGGCGCCCTACGCGACGCAGCAGTACCCCCGGGCGGCGGCGTATCGCCCCGTGCCGGGGTACCCGACCAGCTATGGCGTGCCGCGCGGTTATCGGCCCGGGATGCTGCCGGTGCCGGGACCGCCGCCGGTGAATCGTCCGGTGCCCGAGATGCCCCGGCTGGTCCGGCGCAACGGTGGCCGGGTGGTCGGCGGGGTCGCGGGCGGGCTGGCCGATCATCTCGGCGTCGACGTGTTCAAGGTGCGGATAGCGTTCGTGCTGCTGTCCGCGCTGGTCGGCGCCGGGCTCGTGGCCTACGGGCTGCTGTGGATCTTCACCCCGGGTGGCGCCGACGCGGCCAAGCCCACCGGCGACGAGCGCAGGCAGGCGATCGGTCTGGCCCTGCTCGGCCTCGGCCTCACCGCCACGGTGTCGTGGCTGTTCCAGGGCACCGCGGCGCGGGTCATCGCGCCGATCGTGGTGGTAGCGATCGGCGCGGCGCTGGTGTGGCGCGAATACGACGCCGCCGCGCCGGGCCCGCGCGCCCTGTTCGGGTTGCCCGCGCGGCCGTCGGTGGTGACGTGGTCGCGCATCGTGGCCGGGGCGACGCTGATCGTGGTCGGCCTCGGCGTGGTGGTGCTGGCCCGGATCGATCTGAGCTCGCTCGGTTCGGCGCTGATCGCGGTGGCGGTCACCCTGATCGGCGCCGGGCTGCTGACGGTGCCGCTGTGGCTGCGCATGGTGCGCGCCCTCGACGCCGAACGCGGCGCCCGCATCCGCAACGAGGAACGCGAGGAGATCGCCTCGCACCTGCACGATTCGGTGCTGCAGACCCTCGCGCTGATCCAGCGCCAGGCCGAGGACCCGCAGGAAGTGCTGCGCCTGGCCCGCAGTCAGGAACGCGAACTGCGCAAATGGCTCTTCGACGACACCGCCCCCGCCCAGTCCAGCCTGGCCGCCGCGCTGCGCACCATCGCCGGGGAGGTGGAGGACCAGCACGGCGTGAAGGTCACCCCGGTCACCGTCGGCGATGTCGCCATGGACCCCGGCGACACCGGCGCCGGACTGCCCAAGGAACACTTCACCGCCCTGCTCGGCGCCAGCCGCGAGGCACTGGTCAACGCCGCCAAGCACGCGGGCGTCCCCGAGATCGACCTGTTCGCCGAGACCGAACCGCATCAGGTGAGCATCTTCGTGCGCGACCGCGGCAGCGGTTTCGACGTCGCCGCCGTCCCCGACGACCGGCGCGGCCTGGCCAAGTCGATCCGCGCCAGGATCGAACGGCGCGGCGGCACCGCCGAGATCGACTCGACCCTCGGGCGCGGCACCGAGGTCCGCATCGTGCTGCCGCGCTCGGACTCGGGCACCACCGACCTCGACGATCCGGCCGAGCCCACGGCGGCCACCGAGCCCGACCCGGTGGCCGCGCACCCACCCGCCGACGCGTGAGCCGTGCGCCACGGAACCCGATGCCGCTGAGCCGGTTCGGAAGGGGACCGTGGTCCGGGCCGACGGGATGTCGGTGTGGTACCGATGAGGGCAAGTCGCCGGGATGAGGGAGAGCTGTCAGTGAGTGTGCGGGTGTTTCTGGTCGACGATCACGCGGTCTTCCGCTCGGGAGTGCGCGCGGAGCTGAGCCGGGAAACCGATATGGAGATCGTCGGCGAGGCGGGCGCGGTGGCCGAGGCGGTGGCCGGGATCGACGCCGCGCGCCCCGATGTGGTGCTGCTGGACGTGCACATGCCCGACGGCGGCGGGGTCGCGGTGCTGAGCGGGATCGCCGCCGGGCCGGTGTGTCTGGCGCTGAGCGTCTCCGATGCCGCCGAGGACGTGATCGCGGTGATCCGGGCGGGCGCGCGCGGGTACGTCACCAAGACCATCTCCGGCGCCGAACTCGCCGACGGCATCCGCCGGGTGGCCGGGGGCGACGCGGTGTTCAGCCCGCGCCTGGCCGGTTTCGTCCTGGACTCCTTCACCGGCCGTTCCCCGGTCCCCGAGCCGCCCCTCGACCCGGAACTGGACTCGCTCACCCCGCGCGAACTGGAAGTCCTGCGTCTGCTCGCGCGCGGCTACACCTATCGCGAGATCGCCGAAACCCTGTTCATCTCGGTGAAGACGGTGGAAACCCACGCCTCGAACGTCCTGCGCAAGACCCAGCAGTCCAACCGCAACGCCCTGACCCGCTGGGCCCACCGGCGAAGGATCGAGTGATCACATCACCGCGATGATGATCGCGATGAGCAGCACCAGGCCGATGAGGACGCCCGCGCCGATGGCGAGGGGGGCGCCGTTGGGGAGGTTGTCGATGAAGCTGCCGCCGGTGTGCTGGCGGGGGGCCGTGGGGGCGGCCGCGGTCATCGGGGTGCGCTGGGGGCGCGGCAGCGGGGCGGCATGGGGGCTGCGCAGGCCGCTGGCGGAGTTGCGGGCGGCCCAGGACGGGATGGTCCCGTCCTCGGTGCGCAGGGGGGCGCCGAGGATGTAGGCGCCGGTGCCGGGACCGAAAGCGGCGGTGAGGATCTCGTCGCGGGCCTCGGCCATGGTCGGGCGGCGCTGGGGGGCGGGCTCGAGCATGTGCAGCAGCGCCTGGGTGAGGATGCCGCTGCTGGTGGGCGGGATGATCTGGCCCATCGCGGCCCGGGTGACGACATCGTTCTCGTCGTCGTCGAAACCGAACGGCGGCTGACCCTCCAGCGCGGTGTAGAGGGTGGCGCCGAGGGAGAACACATCGCTGGCGGGCGTGGGGGTGGCACCGCGCGCGACCTCGGGCGGGAGGTAGGCGGGGGTGCCGGTGATCACGCCGTCGGGTTCGTCGCCGGTGTCGCCCGCGCCACGGGAGATACCGAAGTCGCTGAGCTTGGCCAGGCCGACGCTGGTGCCGCGGTCGGCGACCAGGATGTTGCCCGGCTTGATGTCGCGGTGCACGATGCCCGCGGCGTGCGCGGCGGCGAGCGCGTCGGCCACCTGCGCGCCGATCTGGGCGACCTCGACCGCGGGCAGCGTGTCGACCATGGCCAGCGCCTTGGCCACGCTGCGCGAGGGTAAGTGCTCCATCACCAGCCACGGCTCGCCCGCCTCGAGCACCACGTCGTAGACGGCGATGGCGTGCTCGTGCGACAGCTTGGCCGCCACCCGGCCCTCGTGCACCATGGCGCTGCGCAGCCGCTCGGCCTCGGCCTCGCTGAGCCCCGCCGTGGACAGCACCTGCTTGATCGCGACATCCCGGTTCAGCAACCGATCGGTCGCGAGCCACACCGCACCCATGCCACCCCCGCCCAGCTTCGACTGCAGGCGGTAGCGACCCGCGACCAGATAGTCGGGGCCGATATGGGGGCGAGCACGTTCGGTCACGGGTGCGAGGGTAGCCGAATATGCCGCTGACTGGCCGCTATCTCCCCTCCCGGGTATCCCGACGAGGGCCTGTGGCACCGGGGTCGGACACCCGGATCCGGCCGTGCGGACCCGCCGGAGACCCCGGCACGGGCGCATGTCACCCTGGTCGCTATCGAACGTATATTCGAATATGATCGATAGCTGGAACGGTGCTGGAGTTTCGGTGCCGGGTGGTTCCCGGGTGCGGGTCCATCGTGGAAGTAGGTGGTGTTGATGGGTTCGTCGCCGGAGCGGGGTGCGCGGGAGCGCACGCTCGACGAGTTGCGCAGGCGGATGGCCGCGGTGCCGGGGCGGGGCGAGTCCGCGACCGTGCGCGCCCCGCGTGACCAGCCGTTTCGTCGGGAGATGCTGCCAGTGCCCGCGCCGCTGGCCGAGCTGTTGCCCGAGGGTGGATTGCCCAAGGGGTCGGTCGTCGCCTACTCCGGCGCGCATTCGCTGCTGACCGGTCTGCTCGCCGCGGTGACCGGCGCGGGCGGGCACGCGGCGGTCGTCGGGCTGCCCCGGCTCGGTTTGCTGGCGGCCGCCGAGATGGGTGCCCAGCTGTCCCGGCTGGCCGTCATCCCCGATCCCGGCCCCGACCCGGCCGAGGTCGCCGCCGTCCTGCTCGACGGGCTCGACCTGGTGGTCCTCGGTCTCGACGGCTTCGCCGTGCCGCCCGCCCGGTGCCGGGTGCTGGCCGCCCGCGCCCGCAACCGTGGCGCCACCCTGATCGCCGCGGGCGGCACCTGGACCGACCCGACCCTGCGCCTGGACTCCCGCGTCACCGGCTACCGCGGCCTCGGCACCGGCCGCGGCCGCCTGCGCTCGGTCTGCCTCGACGTCCGCGTCAGCGCCAAGGCGGGCCCACCCCGCCACGGCCGCATGGACCTGTGCGCCCACGCGGGCCGCACCGAATGGCAGACCCGCGACTCCGTCATCCAGCCGACCGACGTCACCGCCCTTCACGAAGCGGTGTCATGAGCACCGGCGCGCGACCGTGGGCATGAACTCGATCGCCACGCATGACCGCTACCGGGCATCGGATTCGTCGACAGCGCGGCGGCCGGATCCCGAGCGGGTGGCGAAGAGATTCCGCGCGGAACACGGTGTCTCACGGGATCATTCGGTGGTGTCATCGTGACCGGGCGTGATCGGGTGCTCGCGGTGTGGTGTCCGGACTGGCCCGCCGTGGCCGCCGCGGCGGTGGCGGGAGTGGCGGCGGACCGCCCGGTGGCGGTGCTGCGGGGCAGCCGGGTGGTGGCGTGCTCGGCCATCGCGCGGGCCGACGGGGTGCGGCGCGGGATGCGGCGACGCGACGCCCAGGGCCGCTGCCCGGAACTCGTCGTCGTGCCCGATGACCCGGACCGCGACGCGCGCCTGTTCGAGCCGGTGGTCGAGGTCGTCGACGCCACAGTGCCGGGCGTGGAGGTGCTGCGTCCTGGCCTCGTGGTGCTCGGAGCACGCGGCGCCGCACGGTATTTCGGGTCGGAGGAGGCGGCGGCGGAGCGACTGATCGACGCCGTCGCGGCGGTGGGCGCCGAGGCGCAGATCGGGATCGCCGACGCGGTGTCGACGGCGGTGATCGCGGCACGGCGCGGCGCGATCGTGGAACCGGGGGAGGGCGCGCGCTATCTGGCCGCGCTGCCGGTCGCCGAACTCGCGAGCGAGCCGAGCCTGGCCGCGCCGGAACGCGCCGACCTGGTCGACCTGTTGCGCCGCTTGGGCTTACGCCGCATCGGTGATTTCGCGCGCCTGTCACCCGCCGAGGTGGCCTCGCGCTTCGGCACCGACGCCGTCCTCGCGCACCGCACCGCGCGGGCCCTGCCCGAACGCCCACCCTCGGCGCGTCCCCCCGCCCCGGAACTGACCGTGGAGCTGGCCTGCGACCCGCCCGTCGACCGGGTCGACGCGGCCGCTTTCGCGGGCCGCCAGCTCGCCACCAACCTGCACGCCGCGCTCACCGCGGCCGGGGTCGCCTGCACCCGCCTCGCGGTGACCGCGCGCACCGAGGCGGGCGAGGAACTCACCCGCATCTGGCGCTGCGCCCGCCCGCTCACCCCCGCCGACACCGCCGACCGCGTCCGCTGGCAGCTCGACGGCTGGCTCACCCACCGCGCCCGCCCCACCGCGCCCATCGTCGCGCTCACCCTGGAACCGGTCGAGGTGGTCGCCGCGGGCGCCCTGCAACTGGGCCTGTGGGGCGGTGAGGGCGAGGAGACCGAACGGGCCCGCCGCGCCCTGGTCCGGGTGCAGGGCCTGCTCGGTGGCGAGGCGGTGCGCATCGGTGTGCTCAGCGGCGGTCGCGGCCCCGCCGAACGCGTCACCACCATCGCGCTCGGCGACGAACTCACCCCCGCCGCCGACCCCACCCACCCCTGGCCGGGCGTGCTCCCCGAACCCGCCCCCACCCTGCTCCTGCTGCACCGCCCGGTCGTGCAGCTGACCGACGCCGACGGCCTGGCCGTGCTGATCACCGACCGTGGCCTGTTCACCGCCGACCCCGCCCGCCTGCGCTGGGGCCGCAAGGAATGGGCGCTGCTCGGCTGGGCGGGGCCGTGGGCGGTCGTCGAACGCTGGTGGTCGGCCGACCCCGCCGCGCCCGCCGTCCGCGTCCAGGTGCAACTCGACGCCGCCGCCACCGAGATCCGCGCGGTCCTGCTCGTCCACGACGCCACCGCCTGGCACGCCGAGGGCGTCTACGAATAGCGCGGTTCTAGAGTTGGGGTGCCCGTCCCGACCGGCTGGACGGCCGGTCGCGGAGAGGAGCGCCATGAACCCGTTCGAGGGGATGCTGTGCTCGGCGGCCGCCGCCGATCTCCCGTTGCCCGGCACCGCCGTGCACGTCACCGGCTGGCTGTGCGTCGAGCATCCCGGGGCGTGGGGGCGCGATGTGCTCGGCGATCAGGTGCTCGGCCCCGAGATCACCGCCGAACTGGCCGCGCGCACCTCGGCCGCGAAGGTCCGCCCGACGCTGATCCGCCGACCCGGCCGCAACGAGTTCACCGGAAAGCGCACCGTGCTGCTGGCGGCCTCGCGACGGGAGGGTTCCTGGTGCGAGCGATTCGAGATCACCGACCTGCGCGAACTCTTCGATATCGACCTGCGGCTCACCGCCGGTCCGGCCCCGGGAATCGGTGCGCCCGTGGACGATCCGCTCGTGCTGGTCTGCGCGCACGGCAAACGTGACCAGTGCTGCGCGCTGCTGGGCCGCCCGATCGCGGCGGCGCTGTCGGCCGAACATCCCGGCCGTGTCTGGGAGGCCTCGCACACCGGCGGTCACCGCTTCGCCCCCGCCGTCGTGGTGCTGCCGACCGGCCTCACCTACGGCCGCGTCGACGTCCCCGCCGCGCGGGCCCTGCTCGCCGCCGCTGACGCGGGCGAGGTCTCGTGCACCGGCCTGCGCGGCCGCAGCTGCTACCCGCCCCTCGCCCAGCTCGCCGAAATCGCTGTCCGCGAACAGATCCCGGCCACCGTCGACGACCTCACCGTCCACCTCGACCCGGCCCCCACCGACGACCCCACCCTCGCGGGCGCCGCCATCGTCACCCACCGCGACGGCCGCCGCTGGCACGTCACCGCCCGCACCGCCCCCGCCGCACCCCGCCAGGCCAGCTGCCACGCCGCCCCCAAACCGGCCACCTACCTGGAGGCGGTGTCCGTCCAGGAACTCGTTGCGGCACAGGTCGATCCGCCATCTACGGCGTAGCCGCACGACCCTGGTGCCACGCACGCGGCCCCCTGCGCTGCGCCGTGGCACCTTGTCCCGACCGTCGATCACTCGGCGCCGGAAGCGGCTCGAATCACCAGTGCGTCCCCGGTACCCGGCGCAGCGCGGTACCGGTGGCCTTGCGAACGGCCGAACGCGGCTTGGGCGCGGGTGGGCGGCACCTCGGCGGGCTCGTCATCGACCGATTCACCAGTGTGTCCCTGGTACCCACCGTGCCGCCCGGCGCAGCGCGGTACCGGTGGCTTTGCGGACCGCCGAGCGCGGCTTGGGCGCGGGCGGTGGCGGTACCTCGGCGGGCACGTCATCGACCGATTCCCCCTTGGCCGCAGGCGAATCCGGCAGTGCGCGGTAGTAGCGGTGCAGCATGCGGTCGCGCAGGCGCGGGGTGATGATGCCGCCGTATTCGGCCAGCGTGCCGAGCGGGACATCGATGCGCTTGGGGCGTTCGGAGAGGGCGCGCACGATGGTGCCCGCCGCCCACTCGGGGGATTCGGACGGGCCCTGATCGCCGCTGGGCGCGATCATCGGGGTGCGTACCAGCGGCATGTGGATGGTGGTGAAACCGACTCCGTCGGCGAGGGTTTCGACCGCGGCCACCTCGGCGAACTTGTCCAGCGCGGCCTTGCTGGCCAGATACGCGGCGAAGCGCGGCGTGGCCACCTGTACTCCGGCACTGGAGATGTTGACGATGTGGCCGAACCCGCGCTCGCGCATCTGGGGCAGCAGGGCGAGGGTCATCCGGACGGCGCCGAAGTAGTTGACCGCCATGGTGCGCTCGAAGTCGTGCATCCGGTCGGTGGACCGGTGGATGGCGCGGCGGATGGACCGGCCCGCGTTGTTGACCAGCATGTCGACGTGACCGTGCTGGTCGAGAATGGCCTTCACGGCCGCCTCGACCGACGCGGCGTCGGTGACATCGCACTGGTAGCCGTAGGCGCGCCCACCCGCGTCGGTGATCTCGGTGACCACCTCGGCGAGTTCGTCGCCGCGCCGGGCGAGGAGGAAGACCACGGCGCCCTTGTTCGCGACCGCGAGCGCGGCGGCCCGCCCGATCCCGGACGACGCGCCGGTGATGACGACATGCCGGTCGGTCAGCTCACGCTGCCGCCTACGGCCCTGTGCACCTGGAGAAACCTGGGACATCACTGCTCCTTTGCAGCTCGTTCCCTCCTAACTTACTCCAAAGTAAGTTCCCTGGCCAGACTCGAAAATATGTTCGAGAGCCTCTCGCCAATATTCGAACGTATGTGCGATACTGTTCGCATGGCGGACGATCGGATGGCGGATATCTATGCCGCGGTGCGGCTCGGCGGTTTCGACCAGGCGGCGGCGCGTGCGGCGCTGACCAGGCTCTGGGAGGAGATAGGGGAAGGCGGCGACCCGTTGCATCGCTGCGTGATCGCGCATCACCTGGCCGATGTGCAGGAGTTGCCGGAGGGTGCGCTGCTGTGGGATCAGCGGGCGCTGGCCGCGGTGTTCGGGCCGGGCATCCCGCTCGACGAGGGCCTGCGCGGCTTCCTGCCCTCGCTGTATCTGAACCTGGCCGACAGTCACCGCCGCGTCGGTGATTTCGACATGGCGCGGATGCAGCTGGCCATCGCGCGCGGGCATCTCGACGTGCTCGCCAACGATGCCTACGGCGCGGTGATCCGCTCGGGTTTGGCGCACGTGGAGGCGGCGCTGGAGACGTGCTCGATGGAGCGCCTGCCCGCGAGCTGACGGCGACCACGCCTGATGCGGGGTGCGGCGGGGGTCGTGAGAGGAGTGGGCGCGTGGGCTGGAGCAATGGTCCGCCGACCTGGTCGGAGCTGGAGCGAGTGCTCTCGGGCAAGCCGAGCGCCCGCCCGGCCGAGGACATGCACCCCGGCGACGGCGGCGACAGCCCGGCCTGGTCGCGCAAGCGCGGCGAGTACCGTGCCGCCGCGCTGGACCGGCCCAGCGGCCCCACGGTGCCCTACGCCGAACTGCACGCCCACTCCGCCTACAGCTTCCTCGACGGCGCGAGCCAGCCCGAGGAACTGGTGGAGGAGGCGGTGCGGCTGGGCCTGAACGCCCTCGCGCTCACCGATCACAACGGTTTCTACGGGACCGTCCGGTTCGCCGAGGCGGCCAGGGAATGGGGAATGCCCACGGTTTTCGGTGCCGAACTGTCACTGGGAACCGATGCGGAGGCGGCGCCGGGCCGAGGGGATGCGGTCCGGCGCCGTTCTGTTCCACGCGGGGGAGTGCGGGTCACCTCGGGAACCGGGGTGTCGGCGGGCGGGCGCCCACTGGGCGATTCCGCGCCGGGCGCCGGGCATCGGAACGCGCCGGACTCCATGCCGCGCACCGGCTTTCCCGACCCCGCCGGTCCGCATCTGCTGATCCTGGCGCGCGGGCAGGAAGGCTACCGCCGACTGTCCCGACAGATGGCGGACGCGCACATGGCAGCGGGTGAGAAGGGCATCCTGCGCTACGACCTCGACACCCTCACCGCCGCGGCGGACGGACACTGGCACGTGCTCACCGGCTGCCGCAAAGGCCATCTGCGCACCGCCCTCGAACAGGACCTGGCGGCCGACGACACCCGTCTGCCGAAAGCCGAAGCGGCCCTGCGTGATCTGGTCGAACGCTTCGGCGACGACCGGGTGAGCGTCGAACTCACCCACCACGGCATCGCCACCGACGACGAACGCAATGCCCACCTGGTCGCGGTGGCCGACCGGGTCGGCATCCCGGTCCTGGCCACCACGGGCGCGCATTTCGCCGCGCCCGCGCAGCGCCGTCGCGCCATGGCACTGGCCGCGATCCGCGCGCGCGGCAGTCTCGACGAGATGGCGGGCTGGCTGCCGTCCACCGGGGGCGCGCACCTGCGTTCGGGCGCGGAGATGGCGCGACTGTTCGCCGAGTATCCGCGGGCGGTGTCGCACGCGGTGGACCTGGCGGGCGAGTGCGCGTTCGACCTGCGACTGATCGCGCCGAAGCTACCTCCGTTCCAGGTTCCGGACGGGCACGACGAGGACTCGTGGCTGCGTCATCTCGCGCTGACGGGTGCCGCCGAACGGTACGGCCCGCCGGAGCGTAATCCCGCCGCGTACCGGCAGATCGAGCACGAGCTCGCGGTGATCGAGCAGATGACCTTCCCCGGCTACTTCCTGGTGGTGCACGACATCGTCCGGTTCTGCCGGGACAACGACATCCTGTGCCAGGGCCGGGGCTCGGCGGCCAACTCCGCGGTCTGCTACGCCATCGGCATCACCCATGTCGACCCGGTGGCCAACAAGCTGCTGTTCGAGCGGTTCCTGTCCACCGAGCGCGACGGCCCGCCCGACATCGATGTCGACATCGAGTCCGACCGCCGCGAGGAGGCCATCCAGCACGTCTACACCAAGTACGGCCGCGACTACGCCGCGCAGGTGGCGAACGTGATCACCTACCGCGGCAAGTCGGCGGTGCGCGATGCCGCGCGCGCACTGGGCTTTTCGCCTGGACAGCAGGACGCGTGGAGCAAGCAGGTGAGCCGCTGGTCGGGGGTCGCCGCCGAGACCGGCACCGACATCCCCGCGCCCGTCCTGGAACTGGCCGGTGAACTCGACGGTCTGCCACGGCATCTGGGCATCCACTCCGGCGGCATGGTGATCTGCGACCGGCCGATCGCCGACGTGTGCCCGGTGGAATGGGCGCGCATGGCCGGACGCAGCGTGCTCCAGTGGGACAAGGACGATTGCGCCGTCGTGGGTTTGGTGAAGTTCGACCTGCTCGGCCTCGGCATGCTCTCGGCGCTGCACTACATGATGGACCTGGTCCACGAGCACAAGGGCGAGAAGGTCGAACTGCACGCGCTCGACCTCGCCGAACCCGCCGTCTACGAGATGTTGCAGCGGGCCGATTCGATCGGGGTGTTCCAGGTGGAATCGCGCGCGCAGATGGCGACGCTGCCCCGGCTGAAACCGCGCGAGTTCTACGACCTGGTGGTGGAGGTGGCGCTGATCCGGCCCGGCCCCATCCAGGGCGGCTCGGTGCACCCCTACATCCGCAGGCGCAACGGGCTGGAGGACCCCGTCTGCGACCATCCCGCACTGGAACACTCGCTCGCCCGCACGCTCGGGGTGCCGCTGTTCCAGGAACAGCTCATGCAGATGGCCATCGATGTGGCCGGTTTCAGCGCCGCCGAGGCCGACCAGTTGCGCCGCGCCATGGGCTCCAAACGCTCACCGGAGAAGATGGAGCAGCTCAAGGAGCGCCTCTATCGGGGCATGCGCGAGTTGCACGGCATCACCGGCGAGGTCGCCGACCGCATCTACGAGAAGCTCTACGCCTTCGCCAATTTCGGTTTCCCGGAAAGCCATTCGCAGAGCTTCGCCTCGATCGTGTTCTATTCCTCGTGGTTCAAGCTGCACCACCCGGCCGCCTTCTGCGCCGGGCTGCTGCGCGCCCAGCCGATGGGTTTCTACTCCCCGCAGTCGCTGGTGGCCGACGCCCGCCGCCACGGGGTGCGCGTGCACGGCCCCGACATCAATGCCAGCCGCGCCGAACCCACCCTGGAGAACGTGGGCACCGAGGTCCGCCTCGGCCTGTCCGGCATCCGCCACCTCGGCACCGACCTCGCCGACCGCATCGTCACCGAACGCACCACCCACGGCCCCTTCACCTCCCTGCTCGACCTCACCGGCCGAATCGAACTCTCCGTCGCCCAGGTCGAATCCCTCGCCACCGCAGGCGCTCTGGACACCCTGGTCGACCAGCGTCGAACCGGGCACGCTCGTACGGAGGACCGGCCCGGCGAGAACGCGCACAGTGCCCGGCGGGCGGCGTTGTGGGCGGCGGGCGCGGCGGCGCGGGAGCGCGCGGACCTGCTGCCCGGCACCGGCCCGGTCACCGCCGCTCCGGCCCTGCCCGGCATGAGCGCGCTCGAGATCGCCGCCGCCGATGTGTGGGCCACCGGCATCTCGCCCGGCAGCTATCCCACCGAATTCCTGCGCGAGCACCTGAACTCGCTCGGGGCGGTCCCGGCCTCGGAGCTGCTGCTGGTCGAGGACGGCGCCCGCATCCTGGTCGCGGGCGCGGTCACCCACCGGCAGCGCCCGGCCACCGCCGCGGGTGTCACCTTCCTCAATCTCGAGGACGAGACCGGCATGGTCAACGTGGTCTGCTCGGTCGGCCTGTGGACGCGCTACCGCCGCCTCGCCCAGAACGCCACCGCCCTGCTCGTACGCGGCCGCATCCAGAACGCCGAGGGCGCGGCCAGTCTCGTCGCCGACCACCTCGAACACCTCGACCTGCGCATCGTCGCCCGCTCCCGCGACTTCCGCTGAGATTCTCCCGCCACCGACGCCTCCGCACGCACTACGCTGCGACCATGCGCAAGCTTGCCGTGGTACTGATCGGGTTGCTCGGGCTGCTGTTCCTGGTGGGGTGCGGTGGCGGCGGGGACGACGAGTCCTCCGGTGGGGCCACCCCGACCGTGTCGGGTCCCGCCGCGGCGGTCGCCCCCGGCTACCGGGAGAGCGCGCCAGCCAAAGACAGTCCGGCACCGGCTGATCCCACGCGCAAGGAGGTGATCACCGGCTCGGTCGACATCACCACCGGTGATCCGATCGCCGGGGCGGCCACCGTCACCGACCAGGTGCGCGCCGTGGACGGGCGCATCGACAGCCGCACCGAACAACCCGGCACCGACAAGCGCAACGCCCGTGCGGTGCTCAGTGTGCGGGTGCCCGCCGACAAGACCGACGCCTTCGTCAGCGGACTCGACGGCATCGGCACGGTCACCCGGGTGAGCACCAACCGCGACGACGTCACCATGCAGTGGCAGGACCTCGACGCCCGCATCCGCGCCCTGCAGGCCTCCGTCGACCGGCTGCGCGCGCTCATGGCGGGCGCCACCAACACCGCCGACCTGATCGCCGCCGAGGAGGCGCTGTCGAGCAGGCAGGGCGAACTCGACAGCCTCACCGCGCAGAAACGCTCCCTCGACGACCAGGTGGCCCTGTCCACCCTGACCATCACCCTCACCGCCGACGACGAGCGCACCCCCGGCGAGGCCGACAACTTCTGGGACGGTGTCGTCGCGGGCTGGCACTCGCTGCTCGACTGGCTGCACGACGCGATCGTCTTCCTCGGCAAGGCCCTGCCCTGGCTCGGCTTCCTCGTGATCATCGGCGCGGTGCTGTGGGCCGTGCTGCGCGCGATCTTCCGCCGCCGATCGAAGCCCGCCCCCGCCACGCCCGCGGAACCGACCAGCACGAAGGGAGCCGACAGTGCCGACGGTCCGGGCGACGATCAAACCCAACAGCCGTAAAGGCCCCCTCGTCGAAACCGCCGCCGACGGCACCCTCACCCTCTACGTCCGCGCCCCCGCCGTCGAGGGCAAGGCCAACAAGGCCGCCATCGAACTCCTGGCCACCCACTTCGGCGTAGCCAAGTCGGCGGTCCGCCTCACCGCGGGCGCCACCTCCCGCTTCAAACGCTTCGAGATCGGCTGAGGGGCTACACCGCGTCGGGGAAGCCGTGCTGGCGCCAGGCCTCGTATACCGCGACCGCCGCCGTGTTGGACAGGTTCATCGAGCGGCGTCCCGGCAGCATCGGCACTCGCACCTGGTCGGTGATGTGGGGGTCGGCGAGTACCTCGGGGGGTAGACCGGTGGGTTCGGTGCCGAAGAGCAGCACGTCGCCGGACTGGTAGGCGATATCGGTGTAGCGGGTGCTCGCCTGCGTGGTGAAGGCGAACACGCGCTGCGGGCCGATCGCCGCCCAGGCCGTCTCCAGATCGGGGTGCACGGTGACCGAGGCCAGGTCGTGGTAGTCCAGTCCGGCCCGCCGCAGCTTGGACTCCGACAGATCGAAGCCGAGCGGCTCGATCAGGTGCAGCGCGCAGCCCGTGCCCGCCACCAGCCGAATCGCGTTGCCCGTGTTCGGCGGAATCACAGGCTGATGGAACATCACATTGAACACCGCAGCAGGCTACTGCCGTCGAAGCGCGCGGGGGCGAGCCAGGGCCGGTGTGCGGGTGTTGCCCGACACTGGAACAATCGGGGCGTGAACAAGGCGGAGACGACCGGCAAGCACCGGGTGGTGCGGTTGAGCGCGGGGCAGCAGTATCTGCGCAGTCACCTGCCGATGACCGTGGTGACCGCGCTGATCATCGTCGCCGTCGGGTTCGTGGCCTGGGATCGCTGGCGCCGTGGCGCGCTCATCTTCGGCAGCGCCGCACTGGTGGCGGCGGCCTTCCGGCTGTGTCTGCCGACGGTGCAGGTCGGGCTGCTCGCGGTGCGCAGCAAGCCCTTCGACGTGGCCGCGCTGACGGCACTGGGCAGCGCCATCGTCTTCCTGGCTGCCACCATCAACACCCTGGGCGTCAGCTGACGAAGGCCGGTCACGTCAACGACGTGACCGGCCCATCGCGCGGCGGTTCAGACGGTTTCGACCACCGTCGCGTCCCACAGACTGCGCTGCCCCTGACTGCCGTAGAGTTCGCGAGCCGCGCGCGGGGTGATCGTGGTCGGGTTCGCCGGGACCGGCGCGGCGGCGTGCGCGGCGAAGATCGTGCCCGTGATCGGCGCGATGTAGGGCGCGAACCGCACGATCATCCAGTTGCCGCGTCGGGCCGCCAACCACGACAGCACCGTCGCCGGAATCCTGACCAGCGGATCCACCACGCGCGGCACCTTCAGCCTGCCGAGCTTGCGCATCCACAGCGGCAGGGTCGGGATGCTGGCCAGCGACAGCAGCCGCGAGCCGATCGCGAACAGCCAGCCCTTGCTGGGCGGGGTCCACATCAGATAGTGCATGCCCTCGATGGCCCGTTCGGACACGCACAGCCGCGGGCGGACCCGCTCGAAGTAGGCGTGCACCTCGGCGCGTGAGCGCGGGATGTCGCTGGGCTTGCAGGTCTGCAACTCGGCGGCGATCGCGCATTCGGCCCAGTAGCGATCCTCCTCCTCGGCGGTGAGACCGGGGCCGTAGGTCTCGTAGGTCTTGAGCACCGAGTGCCAGCCGGTGATGTGGATCCACAGCTGACTGTCCGGATTGTTGGCGCTGTAGCGCTTGCCGCTGATCGGTTCGATGCCGGTCATCGGGGCGTGCACGGTCATCAGGTGCTCGGCGGCCTGGATGGCGGTGCGGCCGTCACCCAGGGCGACCAGCACGAAGTAGGCCAGCGTGTGGTCGAGGCGGGTAGCGGGGTTGTCGTAGATGCCGTGCGAGTCGGCGACGGCGGCGGTCAGGTACGGGTCGAAGTGCTCGAGGGTGACCGCGCGCTGGAAGCCGATCAGCGAGGTCGGCGAGGACCACACCTTCCAGCTGGGGGAGTCCGGACCGAAGAAGCCGTAGTCGTCGCGGCGCAGGGAAGTCGGATCGAAGGCCATGCACATGCTCCTTTGCAGTGCCGAGGCGAACCTCGCAGGTGAATACAACGCCACCGTAGCAATTGCGCGGAGTGAATACAACGGTTATGTAGGATTTGCTGGCACCGGTGGCCGGTAACCTTCGGTGGGTGAAGGGAGGTCCCGCGTGACCGCAACGCACGAGCAGCGTCCCCGGCGTCGCTATGCCCCGCGGCTGCCGCCGCACGAACGCCGCGCCCAGCTGCTCGACGCCGCCTTCGCCGTCCTGAGCCGGGCCGAACTGCACGAGCTGAGCATGGAGGCGGTCGCCCAGGAGGCCGGGGTCGGCAAACCGGTGCTCTACACGGTCTTCAAGACCAGGGCCGAGCTGGTCGAGGCGCTGCTGGAACGGGAGAGCGAGCGCGGTCAGGCGCAGATCGCCGACACCCTGCCCGCCGACCTGATCGGCGCCGATCCGGTCGCCGCCGCCTCGGCGACGGTGGAGGCGTTCGTCGGCCTGGCGCTGGCGAATCCGACGCGCTGGCGGCTCATCCTGGCCACCCCGGCCAGTGCCCCCGACGAATACCGGGCCGCGCTGCGCGCCTCGCGCGCCGACATCCTCGCCAGGGCCCAGGCGCTGGTCGAGGTCGGCATCGCGCTGTCGCCGCGCTGGTCGAACATGGACGCGGCGCTGCTGGCGAACGCGACGCTCACCGTGGCCGAGATGCTCGGCCGCCTGGCCGTGAGCGAGCCACAGGAGTATCCGCGCGAACGGCTCCAGGATTTCGTCCGCTCGGTGGTGACCTTGCTGTCCGGCCTACCGAACTGAGAACGGCTGCGGCTCAGCGGTTCTCGCGCGCCATCCGGATGGTCTCGGTGAGCAGCTTGGCGACGGCGGCGGCCTCGGTGAGGAACCCGTCGTGCCCGTCGCGGGAGTGCACGATCTCCAGACCCGCACAGCCGGGCAGACCTTCGGCCAGCTCGGCCTGGGTGTGCAAGGGATACAGGCGATCCGAGTCGACTCCGCCCACCACACACGGCACCGGAGTCGACGCCAGCGCGGCGGCGACCCCGCCGCGTCCGCGACCGATGTCGTGGCGGTTCATCGCCTCGCTGAGCAGCACATAGGTGGCCGGATCGAACCGCTGACACAGCTTGTCGGCCTGATGTTCGAGGTAGGACTGCACCGCGTAGCGGCCGCCGGTCCACGGGTCCTCGTCGCCCTGGGCCCGGTTCGCGAAGCGGTGATCGAGTTCGCCCTCGGTGCGGTAGGTCAGGTGCGCGATGCGGCGGGCCAGGCCCATGCCGGTCATCGGCGCGCGGCCGGTGCCGTGGTAGTCGCCGTCCTGCCAGTCCGGGTCGGCCTTGATGACGGCCATCTGGGTGGTCTGGGTGCCGATCTGGTCGGCGGTGGCCCTGGCCCCGACGGCCAGCACCAGCGCGGCGGCCACCCGCTCGGGGCTGCCGATCATCCATTCCAGCACCCGCATGCCGCCCATCGACCCGCCGACCACCGCGCCGAGACGCTCGATGCCCAGCAGGTCGAGCAGCTGCGCCTCGGCGGTCACCTGGTCGCGGATGGTCAGATCGGGAAAGCGCGTGCCCCACGGGTTTCCGTCGGGGGCGATGCTGGCCGGGCCGGTGCTGCCCTTGCAGCCACCGAGCACATTGGTGGCGATCACACACCATTCGTCGGTGTCGATCGGCGCACCGGGGCCGACCATGCCCTCCCACCAGCCCGGCGCGGCATTGTCCGGGCTGGCGATGACGGCGGAGTCACCGGTGAGCGCGTGCTCGACCAGCACCACATTGTCCAGGGTGGGCGAGAGCTCGCCCCAGCGTTGCACCGCGAGCCGCACATCGGGGACCACGGCGCCGTTCTCCAGCGTCACGTCCCCGATGGCGACCACGCCGAGTCGCCCGTCCGGGGGTGGCAGCAGGGCCACCCCGGAACCGGGTCGGGCGATCGGCGATTCGGTGCTCACAGTCACGTCGTCGCCGCCGCGAAACCGGCCCGCAGATCGGCCAGGATGTCGTCGATGCCCTCGATGCCCACCGCGAGCCGCACCAGCCCCGGAGTCACCCCGGCCGCCAGCTGCTCCTGCGGCGTCAACTGCGAGTGCGTGGTCGACGCCGGATGGATCACGAGAGAACGCACATCACCGATGTTAGCGACATGGCTGTGGAGGCTGAGAGCGTCCACGAACTTCTTGCCCGCGTCGACGCCACCGGCCAGCTCGAAGGCCACGATCGCCCCGGCGCCCTTCGGCGCGAGCTGCTTGATCCGCGCGTGCCAGGGCGAGGACTCGAGGCCCGCGTAGTACACCGTCTCCACGCCGGGCTGCTCGGCGACGAACTTCGCCACGGCCTCGGCGTTGGACACGTGCCGCTCGACCCGCAGGCTCAGCGTCTCGATGCCCTGGGCGATGAGGAAGGCGTTGAACGGCGAGACCGCCGCGCCCAGGTCGCGCAGCAGCTGCACGCGGGCCTTGAGCGCGAAGGCCGGGGCGCCCAGGTCGGCGAAGACCGCGCCGTGGTAGCTCGGGTCCGGCTCGGTGAAGCCGGGGAAACGGGCGTTGCCCTCGGCGTCGCGCACGGTCCAGTCGAAGGTGCCACCGTCGACGATCACCCCGGCGATCGCCGCGCCGTGCCCGCCCAGGTACTTGGTGGCCGAGTGCACGACGATGTCGGCGCCGTGGGCCAGCGGCTGGATCAGGTACGGGGTGGCGACGGTGTTGTCGACGATCAGCGGCAGACCCGCGGCGTGCGCGACGGCGGCGATGCCGGGGATGTCGAAGACCGCGCTGCTCGGGTTGGCGATGGTCTCGCCGTAGAAGGCCTTGGTGTTGGGCCGGATGGCGGCCTGCCACTGGGCCAGGTCGTCGGGGTCCTCGACGAAGGAGACCTCGATGCCCAGCTTGGGCAGCGAGTAGTGGAACAGGTTGTAGGTGCCGCCGTAGAGGTGCGGGCTGGACACGATGTGGTCACCGGCGCCCGCCAGGTTCAGGATCGCGTAGGTCTCCGCGGCCTGGCCCGAGGCCAGCAGCAGCGCGGCGACACCACCCTCGAGCGCGGCGATGCGCTGCTCCACCGCGTCCTGGGTGGGGTTCATGATCCGGGTGTAGATGTTGCCCGGTTCGGCGAGCCCGAACAGCGCCGCGGCGTGATCGGTGTCGCGGAAGGTGTAGGACGTGGTCTGGTAGATCGGCAGCGCCCGCGCGTTGGTGCTCGCGTCGGGGGCCTGACCCGCGTGGATCTGCTTGGTCTCGAAGGTCCAGTTCTCGGGCAGGGCAGAGTCGGTCATGAAAGTGCTCCAGGGTTGTGCGCCGGGGGATTCGTCAACTGGGTCGGATCGACGGACAACAACACATGGGGGCCTCCTGGGATGCGCGCTTGCCCTCGACCTTCGAGAGCCCGGTCATCACCCGGAGCACCCCACCGCAACTGGAGGGTTGCCGACCAGCGAGCCGGGGCTTGACGCTGGTACTCATGACCTTGCCGACATGTTAACCGGAGCGACGTGCCACACGGAAACTTCCCCGGAAAACGTAGCCTGGATCACGCAGTCCCGCACAGCGGGCCCTCCCATCGCGGTGAGGTCCGTGGCAGCAGTACGCTTGTCTTGTTTGCACCACACGTCCCGCCGACAACGCGGGGCATATACGTTGTCTGTTGGAACAGCTGGGGTCCGCTCACAAGCGTGTTCGCCTGGCCGTGCAATGAGGGCACCATCCTAGGAGGACACGAAGATCCATGTCCAAGATCAAGGTTGAAGGTACCGTCGTAGAACTCGACGGCGACGAGATGACCCGGATCATCTGGCAGTTCATCAAGGACAAGCTGATCCACCCGTATCTCGACGTGAACCTCGAGTACTACGACCTCGGCATCGAGTATCGCGACAAGACAGACGACCAGGTCACCGTCGACGCCGCGAACGCCATCAAGAAGCACGGCGTCGGCGTCAAGTGCGCCACCATCACCCCCGACGAAGCGCGGGTGAAGGAGTTCGGCCTCAAGAAGATGTGGCGCTCGCCCAACGGCACCATCCGTAACATCCTGGGTGGCACCATCTTCCGCGCGCCGATCATCATCTCCAACGTGCCCCGCCTGGTGCCCGGCTGGACCAAGCCGATCATCATCGGCCGCCACGCCTTCGGCGACCAGTACCGCGCCACCGACTTCAAGGTCTTCGAGGCGGGCACCGTCACGCTGACCTTCACCCCGGAGGACGGCGGCGAGCCGATCGTGCACGAGGTCGTGAAGATGCCGGAAGACGGCGGCGTCGTCATGGGCATGTACAACTTCAAGAAGTCCATCGAGGACTTCGCGCGCGCCTCGTTCAACTACGGCCTGCAGCAGAACTACCCGGTGTACCTCTCCACCAAGAACACCATCCTCAAGGCCTACGACGGCATGTTCAAGGACACCTTCCAGGAAGTCTTCGACGCCGAGTTCAAGGCCGAGTTCGACGCGGCGGGCCTGACCTACGAGCACCGCCTCATCGACGACATGGTCGCCTCCTCCATGAAGTGGGAGGGCGGTTACGTCTGGGCCTGCAAGAACTACGACGGCGACGTGCAGTCCGACACCGTGGCCCAGGGCTTCGGCTCGCTCGGCCTGATGACCTCGGTGCTGCTCACCCCGGACGGCAAGACCTGCGAGGCGGAGGCCGCACACGGCACCGTCACCCGGCACTACCGTCAGCACCAGCAGGGCAAGCCGACCTCGACCAACCCGATCGCGTCGATCTTCGCCTGGACCCGTGGGCTCGAGCACCGCGGCAAGCTGGACAACACCCCCGAGGTGATCGGCTTCGCGCAGGCGCTCGAGGACGTGGTCATCAAGACCGTCGAGGGTGGGCAGATGACCAAGGATCTGGCGCTGCTCGTCGGCGGCGATCAGGGCTACCTGAGCACCGAGGAATTCCTCGGCGCCTTGGACGCCAACCTGGCCCGCGCGCTGTCCGCCTCTCCGCGTATTTAGGCCAGATTCAGGTGCGGCGCGCCCTAGGCGGGCGGCAAGCTCTGGCATCGTGGTGAAGTTGGTCCGTACCCGGTGAGTTACCCATGTTCTCTCGAGATCAGTGGGCTTCTCACCGGGTACTGCTGTTCTTGCCGGGTGGGGTAACTCACGGTCGTCTCGGGATGCGTGTGGGTGGGTGGGGCCGTTGCATGGAGGCGTGACTTCTTCCCTCTCCGCCGCCGACCGTGTGGCGCCACGCACCAGCTGGCACGTTCCCGCGATGCTGGCGTTGGCGCTGGGTGGGTTCGGGATCGGCACCACCGAGTTCGTGACCATGGGGCTGCTGCCCGATATCGCGGCCGACTTCCGGATCAGCGAGCCGACGGCCGGGCACGCGGTGTCGGCGTACGCGCTGGGCGTGGTCGTCGGGGCGCCGCTGATCGCCGCGCTGTGCGCCCGGGTGCCCAGGAAGAAGCTGCTCATCGCGTTGATGGCCGCGTTCACCGTCGGCAATGCCGCGACCGTGCTCGCCCCGACCTTCGGGTCGCTCGTCGCGGCGCGATTCGTCTCCGGACTGCCACACGGCGCCTACTTCGGTGTCGCCTCGCTGGCGGCCGCCACCCTCGCGCCCGTCGGTCAGCGGGCCAAGGCGGTGGCCGCGGTGATGCTCGGGTTGAGCGTGGCCAATGTGGTCGGTGTGCCCGGCGCGACCTGGCTCGGTCAGCACCTCGGTTGGCGCGACGCCTACGTGGTGGTCGCGATCATCGGCGTGGCGACGGTGGCCGCGCTGTGGCGGTTCGTGCCGCCGCTGACCACCATGACCATCACCGACCCGCGCACCGAACTCGGCGCGCTGCGCCGCCCCCAAGTGCTGCTCACCCTCGCCGTCGGCGCGATCGGCTTCGGCGGCATGTTCGCCGTGTACACCTACATCGCCACCACCATGACCGACGTCGCCGGTCTGTCCGTCGGCGCCGTCCCGATCGTGCTCGCCCTGTTCGGCCTCGGCATGATCGCGGGCAATGTCCTCGGCGGCATCCTCGCCGACCGCGGCGTCGACCGCTCCATCTTCGCCGCCCTGCTCGCCATGGTCGTCATCCTGGCCGGTTTCGTCCTGGCCGCCCACCACCCCGTCACCGCCGCCCTCGGCGCCTTCCTCGTCGGCGCCTCCGGCGCGGCCCTGGCTCCCGGCCTGCAAACCCGCCTCATGGACGTCGCCGCCGACGCCCAAACCCTCGCCGCCGCCCTCAACCACGCCGCCCTCAACATCGCCAACGCCGCAGGCGCCTGGCTCGGCGGCCTCGTCATCGCCGCTGGCCTCGGCTACACCGCCCCCGCCGCCGTAGGCGCCGCCCTAGCCATCGCAGGCGTCCTCCTCTTCACCACCACCGTCTGGCTCGCCCGCCGCCCCGCCCCCGACACGCCGTAACCGATTCGACACCTCGCCCGCCTCGAAATACGTTGCAGCACATGCCGAGCTACCTTCACGAAGCTTTGCTAGACCTGTTCCGCAACGAATGGGTCCCTGGCGTTCTCGCTCCTGGTCGACGAGTTCCGTGGCGAGTCCTGGTCGCGTTCCTGTCCGTCCTGAGGAAACCGATGACGAACATGCGAAAATGTATCTTGACCTGGTCGACGAGGCGTTGACCACCGCGGCAAGTCGACGTCTGGAGGAAATGATGGAACGCACTCCCGAATACCGCGGTCGCATCGCCACCAAGTACGTGGCGAAAGGTCGTACGGAAGAGGCCGCGCACGCTGTGCTCACCGTGCTGACCGCACGGGGGCTCGAGTTGTCGGCCGCGCAGCGCGCCGTGCTCGGTGAGTGCACCGATCTCGATCAGCTCAACTCCTGGTTGACGCAGGCCGTCACCGCCACCAGTACCGACGAACTCTTCGGTTGATCAGGTCGCGGGTGGGCGGGCCCAGCCGAAGCTGAGGTGGACGGCGCGTTGCCACATTTCGTATTCGGTGTCGCGGGAGTGGCGGTCGGGGGAGGGGCGCCATTGGGCGGCGACCTTCCAGTTGTGGCGTAGGCCCTGGAGGTCCGGCCAGAAGCCGACCGACAGGCCTGCCGCGTAGGCGGCGCCGAGGGAGACGGTTTCGGTGACCAGGGGACGCACGACGGGGATGTCGAGGACGTCGGCGATGGTCTGCATGAGCAGGTTGTTGGTCGCCATCCCGCCCGCGACGCGCAGGGAGGTGGCGCGCAGGCCCGCGTCGGCGTTCATCGCCTCGACCACATCGCGGGTCTGCCAGGCGGTGGCCTCGAGGACCGCGCGGGCGAGATGACCCTTGGTGACGTACGAGGTGAGGCCGATGAGCAGGCCGCGGGCGTCGCTGCGCCAGTGCGGGGCGTAGAGGCCGGAGAAGGCGGGGACCAGGTAGCAGCCGCCGTTGTCGGTGACCGTGCTCGCGAGCGTTTCGATCTCGGGCGCGGTGGCGATCAGACCGACGATGTCGCGCAGCCACTGCACCAGTGAACCGGTGACCGCGATCGGCCCTTCCAGCGCGTACACCGGCTCCGGACCCACCTGGTAGCCGATGGTGGTGAGCAGCCCGTGCTCGGAGCGGATCAGCTCGGGCCCGGTGTTCATCATCAGGAATCCGCCGGTGCCGTAAGTACATTCGGTCTCACCGGGCGCGAAGCAGGTCTGCCCGAACAGCGCCGCGTGCTGATCGCCGAGCGCGGCGCCGATCCGCACGCCCGGCGCGACGACCCGGGCGGTCCCGAAATCGCCGGTCGAGGATTCGATGCGGGGGAGCATGGCGCGCGGAATATCGAAGAACCGCAACAGTTCCTCGTCCCACTGCCGCGTGGCGAGGTTCATCAGCAGCGTGCGGCCCGCGTTGGTCACATCGGTGACATGCGTACCGCCGGTGAGATTCCAGATCAGCCAGGACTCCATGGTCCCGAACAGCACGTCACCGCGTTCGGCCCGCTCGCGCAGCCCATCGACCTCGTCGAGCAGCCACCGCAGTCGGGGTGCGGCGAAATAGGTCGCCAGCGGCAGCCCGCTCAGCTCCGTAATGCGTTCGGCACCAGGCGCTTTCCGTAACCGATCGACCAGCGCCTCGGTGCGCACGTCCTGCCAGACGATCGCCCGCCGCACCGGCTGTCCGGTGTGCCGATCCCACACCACGGTCGTCTCGCGCTGGTTGGCGATCCCGATGGCCGCCACGTCCTCGGCGGTGATCCCGGCGTCCCGCAGCGCGGCGGGCACCACCTTCTCGACCGTTCGCCAGATCTCCAGCGCGTCCTGCTCCACCCATCCCGAGCTGGGATAATGCTGACGGTGCGCCCGCTGCGCCATCCCGGCCAGCCGCGCGTGCCGATCGAAGACCAGGCACCGGCTGGAAGTGGTGCCCTGGTCGATGGCCAGCACGAAACGTCGCGTCATCGAGCCCACCTTTCATCGGTCCACACCCGCCGGTCGCCCGGAGACCGGCGGCCCGGTGCGTTCACTGTGCCACCCGCAGATCCCGGTGCACCGCCCGCGCCGCCACACGAACCTGCTCGATCGCGGTCGCCCGGATCTCGGATCGGTTGTCGCACAGTCGTTCCACCGGCCCGGTGATCCCGAGCGCGGCGACCACCAGTCCGCCACGATCACGGATCGGCGCGGCGACGCCCGCCTCCCCGCTGCGGAACTCGCCGACTTCCCCGGCCCACCCCGCCCTGCGCACCCCGGCGATCACCCGGTCGAGCTCACCTGGATCGACGATCGTGCGACGAGTGAAGCTGGGCAAGGGCGTGCCGGAGGCGAGCGCTGCCTCCGGCCGGGCGGCCGCGAGCCCGGAGGCCCCGGCGGTACCGGAGCTGGGCGCCACGCGCAGACTCGCAGCCTCATAGGCCAGCAGCACCTTGCCCAGCGCGGTGGCGTGTGCGGGCAGCACTTCTCCGACGGCCAGCTGCTGGGCGCTGTTGTCGGGCCGGAAGACGTGGTGGATCACGGTGACCCCGTCCGCGCGCCCCACCGCGATCCGCACCGACTCCCCGGTGCGCGCCGCCAGCGCGTCGGCCCGGTGGATCGCCCGCGACCGCAGCTCGTTCACATCGAGTCGATCGGTGCCGAGTTTGCCGAGCGCGGGCCCGAGCAGATAGCGGCCGGTCGCGTCGTCCTGGTCGACGAACCCGACGCCGACCAGCGTGCGCAGGATGCCGTGCGCGGTGGGTTTGGCCAGGTCGAGGGCACCGGCGATCTCGCCGACCGCCAGCGGGCCCGGGGCGCGCGCGAGCAGGCGCAGCACGGCGGCGGCGCGTTCGATCGACTGGATCGGGCCGGGCACATCTCGAACCTACCAGGCCGTTCGGCATTGTCGAACGGTGCCGATGGCGGGCGCCCGACCCCCTTCCTAGCGTGGGTGCGGCAGGGCGGACTCATGGCGGAGTCCGGTGAAAGGACAACCGATGTATGTGGGTGCGATCGACCAGGGCACCACATCGACCCGCTTCATGGTCTTCGACCGGCACGGAGCCGTGGTCGCGCGCCATCAGCTCGAACACGAGCAGATCATGCCGCGCGCGGGCTGGGTCGAACACAATCCCGACGAGATCTGGGAGCGCACCCGCACGGTCGTCAAAACCGCACTGGCGCAAGCGGATCTGACCGCCGCCGATCTGGCCGCCATCGGCGTCACCAACCAGCGCGAGACCACCGTCGTCTGGAACCGCCACACCGGCCGCCCCTACGGCAATGCCATCGTCTGGCAGGACACCCGCACCGACCGGATCATCGCCGACCTCGACGCCGCCGGACACAGCGAACTCGTGCGCGCCCGCACCGGCCTGCCGCCCGCCCCCTACTTCTCCGGCGGCAAACTGCGCTGGATCCTCGACACGGTGCCGGGTGTGCGCGCCGACGCCGAACGCGGTGACGCCTTGTTCGGCACCATGGACACCTGGCTCATCTGGAACCTGACCGGCGGAATCCGCGGCGGCGTGCACGTCACCGATCCCACCAACGCCTCGCGCACCATGCTCATGGACCTCGAGACCCTGGACTGGGACGACGAACTCCTCACCGTCTTCGACATCCCGCGCGCCATGCTCCCCGCCATCGCCCCCTCCGCGAACCCGGCGGGCTTCGGCAGTACCAACCCCGACGGCCCGTTCAAGGGCGTCGTGCCCATCGCGGGGGTGCTCGGCGACCAGCAGGCCGCCGCCGTCGGCCAGGTGTGCTTCCGCCCCGGCGAGGCCAAGAACACCTACGGCACCGGCAATTTCCTCATGCTCAACACCGGCACCGAGATCGTGCGCTCCCGGCACGGCCTGCTCACCACGGTCGCCTACCGCTTCGGCGACGACGAACCGGCCTACGCGCTGGAGGGCTCGATCGCGGTCACCGGCTCGGCCGTGCAGTGGTTGCGCGACCAGCTCGGCATCATCGCCGGTGCCGCGCAGATCGAGGACCTGGCCGGGCAGGTGACCGACTCCGGCGGGGTGTACTTCGTGCCCGCCTTCTCCGGCCTGTTCGCCCCGTACTGGCGGCCCGACGCACGCGGCGCCGTCGTGGGCCTGTCGCGCTACAGCAACAACGCGCACCTGGCCAGGGCCACCCTGGAATCCATCGCCTACCAGACCCGCGACGTGGTCGAGGCCATGCAGCGCGACGCGGGCGTGCGGCTCGAGACGCTGCGGGTCGACGGCGGCGTCACCGTCAACCAGCTGGCCATGCGGATCCAGGCCGACCTGCTCGGCGTGCCGGTCTCGCGACCGGTCGTCGCCGAGACCACCGCGCTGGGCGCCGCCTACGCCGCCGGGCTGGCGGTGGGCTTCTGGGCCTCCACCGACGACCTGCTCGACAACTGGGCCGAAGACGTCCGCTGGTATCCCACCTGGTCCGACGAGCAGCGCGAACACGGCTACGCCCGCTGGTGCAAGGCCGTCTCGCGCACCCTCGACTGGGCCGAGATCTGAACTCCGACAATCCCTTCGTCCAAGGAGGACCGCATGTCTGTACAACTGGATCGCAGCTACCGTGAGCAGGCGATCGCCGGGCTCGGCGCCGAGGAGATCGACGTGCTGGTCATCGGCGGCGGGGTGACCGGTGCGGGCGCCGCGCTGGACGCGGCCGCGCGTGGCCTGTCGGTGACGCTGGTCGAGGCCCGCGATTTCGCCGCGGGAACCTCGAGCCGCTCGTCCAAACTCATCCACGGCGGCCTGCGCTACCTCGAGCAGATGGACTTCGCCCTGGTCCGCGAGGCGCTCAAAGAGCGTGGGCTGCTGCTGAACACCCTCGCCCCGCACCTGGTGCATCCGGTGCCGTTCCTGTTCCCGCTCCAGCACCGGGTGTGGGAGCGCGCCTACATCGGCGCGGGTATCGCCCTCTACGACACCCTCGGCGGTGCGCGCACCGTGCCCATGCACAAGCACCTGACCCGCACCGGCGCACTGGAACTCGCGCCCGCGCTGCGCGAGGACGCCATGACCGGCGCCATCCGCTACTACGACGCCCAGGTCGACGACGCCCGCCACACCATGATGATCGCCCGCACCGCCGCCGAGCAGGGCGCCACCGTGCTCACCCGCACCAAGGTGGTCGGGCTGGAACGCGACGGTGAGCGCGTCGTCGGCGCGCGCGTCCTGGATCTGGAAACCGGTGCGGTGCACAGCATCCGCGCCCGCGCGGTGATCAGCGCGACCGGCGTGTGGACCGACGACATGATCAAGCTGACCGGTGTCGAGTTCCCGTTCCACGTGCGCATGTCCAAGGGCGTGCACATCCTGGTCCCGCGCGACCGACTCGACCTGCACACCGGCCTGATCATGCGCACCGAGAAGTCGGTGCTGTTCGTCATCCCGTGGGCCGAACACTGGATCATCGGCACCACCGACACCGACTGGTCGCTGGACAAGAACCACCCCACCGCCACCGCCGCCGACGTGCGCTACATCCTCGACCACGTCAACGGCCTGCTGCGTGAGCCGCTGACCAGGGCCGACATCGTCGGCACCTACGCGGGGCTGCGGCCGCTGATGACCGGCGCGTCCAAGGAGACGGCCAAGCTCTCGCGCGAGCACGCCGTCGCCGAGCCCGCGCCGGGCCTGTTCGTCATCGCGGGTGGCAAGTACACCACCTACCGGGTGATGGCCGCCGACGTGGTCGACGCCGTCGCCGCCCGCCTCGGCGGCGACATCCCCGCCTCGACCACCGACACCCTGCCGATCCTCGGCGCGACCGGCTACCCCGAGATGCTCGCCGAGGCCGCGACCCTGGCCGCCTCGGTCGGCCTGCCCGCCGACACCGTGGAGCACCTGCTGGGCCGCTACGGCTCGCTGACCCGCGAGCTCCTCGACCTCGTCAGCACCGATCACACGCTGCGGCAACGGGTTCCGGGCGCCCCCGAGCACATCGCCGCCGAGATCGTCTACGCGGTGACCCACGAGGGCGCCCTGCACCTCGACGACGTCCTCACCCGCCGCACCCGCATCTCCATCGAACTGCCCGACCGCGGTCTGGCCGCCGCGCCCGACATCGCCCGGCTCATGGCCCCGCTGCTCGGCTGGGACGAGGAGACCACCGACGCCGAGATCAACCGCTACTACGACCGGGTGCACGCCGAACTCGCCGCCAACGAGGCTGCCGACGACGAGGCCGCCAACACCGCCCGACTGGTCGCCGTGCGCTGAGGGCGACACCAGGCATCGGGCGCGACGCCGTCCGCTGGTCGCGGTGTGCTGACACGACACCCCGGCGGCGGTGGACCACTCCTCACGGGCGGTTCGCCGACGCCGGTTCGGGAGCAGCGGCGGCTGAAGCGCCACCCGGAGTTCGGGCGGTGATTACCGTGGACTCATGAATTCGCGCAGTGACCGCCGGGGCACCGTTCTCATCACCGGCGCCAGCTCGGGCCTCGGCGCCGAGATGGCCCGCCAGTTCGCCGCCCTCGGCTACGACCTCGCCCTGTGCGCGCGCCGCACCGAGCGCCTCGACGAGCTGCGGGCCGAGATCCTGGCCGAGCACCCGGATCGGGTGGTCTCGGTGAAGGCGCTCGATGTCGTCGACGACGCGGCCGTCTTCCGCGTCTTCGAGGAGTTCGCCGCCGAATTCGGCACCATCGACCGCGTGGTGGTGAACGCGGGCCTGGGCAAGGGCGCCCCGCTGGGTACCGGCCGCCACGACGCCAATCGCGAGACCGCCACGGTCAACTTCCTCGCCGCCCTGACCCAGAGCGAGGCCGCGCTCACCCTGTTCCGCGCCCAGGGCCACGGCCACCTGGTGATGATCTCCTCGATCTCGGCACTGCGCGGCATGCCCAAGACCCTCACCACCTACGCCGCCACCAAGGCGGGGGTGGCCGCGCTCGCCGACGGCGTGCGCACGGAAAACATTCCCGGCGTGGATGTTTCGGTGATCTACCCCGGCTACATCCGCTCGGAGATGAACGACCGGATCAAGCACGAGCCGAAGTTCATGGTGGACACCGCCACCGGCGTGCGCGCCATGGTCGCCGCCATCGAGAAGCGCCGCGCCAAGGCGTATGTGCCCGCCTGGCCGTGGGTTCCGTTCGGCTACGCCCTGCGCGTCCTGCCCGCGCCGCTCGCCCGCAAACTCCTCTGAGCGGTCGTTCACGGAAAAACACCGTGGCACAGGCATGTATATGATGCTTGCGCTGTGCTCGGGGGGAAGATCTCGCAGGGAGACCCCGCGCGTCCCGATGAGGAGGGGAATCCGTGAGAACCCGTATCGTGCTGTCCGCCACCGTGGCCGCCGCCGCCTTGCTGCTGTCCGCGTGCCAGGAGGAGCTGCCGCCCGGTGGTGCGCCGGTCACGCCGTCGTCGACCAAGACCACCTCCGCGGCCCCGGCCACCCCGAACGCCGACGGCGTGCTGAACCCGGGTGACACCGGCAAGCTCGAATCCGGCGTCGAGCTGTCGATCCTGAAGGTCGAGGCCGATCAGGTCGAGCGTGAGGGCGCCGTCTCGGTGTTCACCTTCCAGCTCAACAACACCTCGTCCAAGGCGCTGGACCGCTGGTCCTCGCCGTCGCTGGTCTACGGCGAGGACGGGACCGCCGCCGAGTCGGTGCTGTCGCTGGACAAGAATTACAAGTACGGCCTGGAGGGCAAGCTGCCGCCCGGCTCCAAGCAGACCATCAAGATCGCCTACGCGGTCCCGGTCGACAAGCTGAAGCCCGCGGTCGTCACCTCCGAGGAGCTGATCTGGCGCGGCGACTTCAGCAACTACAAGCGCTGAGATCCGGCCGTGTGGGCGACCGGGTCGCCCACACGGTTCACACCGCCCGCAGGTGCCCGCGGCTGGCGTAGATGTGTTCGGCGATGAGAGTCGCGATGCGGTCCGGTGCCTCCAGCATCGGCACGTGACCCACCCCGTGCACCACGATGCGGTCCGCCGATTCGGGCAGTTCGCGCAGGTAGCGGGTGGCGTAGACGCTGTTGGGGATGATCCGGTCGTACTCGGCCAGCAGCATCCGCACCGGGGTGGCGATGGTGTCGAGGTCGGTCATCGACGGGGCGCGCAGGCTGCCCAGCAGCATCGGGACGATCACCTCGCAGTGCAGCACGGCGGTGACCAGTGTCGCCAGGTCGCGGCGCGGGATCGCGCTCACGCGCTTGGCGACCAGGAACCCGGCCACCTGCTGGACCAGCGCGTTGTCGACCGCGAACGACCCGAGCCGCTTGCCGATCTCGACGAACGGGATGAGCGAGGCGAACTTGGCCCCGATCCGTAACTGGGTGATCGAGGGCTGGGTCCAGCCGCCCGCGGGCGCGATGGCGGTGAGGGTGCGCGCCCGGCCGCGCCGCGCCAGCTCCAACCCCACCCAGCCGCCGAGCGAGTTGCCCGCGATATGGCAGTCACGCCAACCCAATTCGTCGAGTTCGTTCTCGATCTGATCGGCCAGCGCGTACACGTCCAGCGACCAGCCCTCCACCTTCGGGCCACCCCAGTGCCCCGCGAAGGCGGGTGCGTACACCTCGCAGTGTGCCGACATCCGCCGCGCCACCTGTTCCCAGCAGTGCGGCGAGAGCATGAACCCGTGCAGCAGCAGCACCGGGTCACCCGACCCGAGATGCAGCGCCGCGACGGGCGCGGGACGGGCGGTGGACTTGGCGGTGCGTGACGTCATCGTCATTCACCCCTTCCTGGACAGCGGTGTCCCGGGGAGCATTCCTGACCTGTCATTGTACGGTCGTACCGTGCCGACGATCCTCTCAACAGTGAATGTGAACGGTGTTCGCGCGGCGGCGGGCAAGGGCATGTTGGCCTGGCTCGCCGCCACCGAAGCCGACATCGTATGCCTGCAGGAGACCCGCGCGACCGACGCGCAGGTCGCGACCGCGCTGGCCCCCGCGCTCGACGCGGGCTGGGTCCTCTCGCACGCCGAACCCGAATCCAAGGGCCGCGCCGGGGTCGGCATCCTGTCGCGCCGCGCGCCCGACGCGGTGCGCGTCGGCTTCGGCAGCACCGAGTTCGCCGCGTCCGGCCGCTACCTCGAGGCCGATTTCGGCGAGCTCACCGTTGCCAGCGTCTATGTGCACTCCGGCGAGGAGAACACCCCCAAACAGGACGAGAAATACCGCTTCATGGCCGAACTCGGCGCCTACCTGAAGACCCGCACCGGCGATTTCGTCGTCAGCGGCGACTGGAACATCGCCCCCACCGAGGCCGACCTGAAGAACTGGAAGGCCAACCAGAAGTCCGCGGGCTTCCTCCCCGAGGAACGCGCCTGGATCGCCGACCTCCTCGTCTCCGGCTACGTCGACGTCGTCCGCACCCTCCACCCCGACATCGCGGGCCCCTACAGCTGGTGGTCCTACCGAGGCCGCGCCTTCGACAACGACTCCGGCTGGCGCATCGACTACCACCTCGCCCTCGGCGACCTCCCCACCCGAGCCAAACAAGCCGTCGTCGAACGCGCCCCCACCTACGACCAGCGCTGGTCCGACCACGCCCCGGTCACGGTGCAATACCGATAGCGACGGCCGCTCAGGAGCGAGGGGGGTGGGGTTGCCAGGCGCGGAGGAGGTCGTCGGGGGTGAAGGTGGCGGCCAGGTGGTCGGTGGTGGTGCCGGAGCGGGTGACCGCGATCAGGGGGACAGGCTCGTCGGTGAGGCGGAAGCGGTGATTCTGCAGGGCCGTGAGGTCGTGGGTGTCGAATGGTGAGTTCTCCAGCCACTTGATGGAACCGAGGAAGGCCAGTTCCTTGGCGACGGGTTCGCGGTCGGCGCCGACGATGTCGATCTCCACGTCGTTGGTGCGGGTCCAGTAGCCGCCGATCGCCGGAACCGCGGGGATGCCCGCGACCGGGAGGAGCCGTGCCAGGGATTCGCGGATCAGGGGCTCCACCGCGCGGCCGCGCCAGCTGGTCCAGCCGCGACGGATCCGGGCGAGTGTCAGATCGGCACGCAGGCGATCCAGTTCGGGGAGATGGGGGCCCAGGAAGGTGAGCCAGAATCGCAGGTACGAGTCGGTGATGCGGTACCGGCGGTCTTTCGACGGAGTCAGCGAGATCGGTAGCTCACCGGCCACGATTCCCTTGTCCGTCAACAGGTTCAAGGCACGTGACAGGCTGGTGTTGGCCAGTCCGCCCGCCGCACGCGCGATCTTGGTGAACGTCCGCTCGCCGCTGCCGATCGCGGACAGGACCTGTCGCGCCAAGGTCTGCTCGGGGAACTCGGCGGCCAGCGACAGCTGCGCGGAGACGATCAGTGGGCTGACCGGATCCGACAGTTCCCTGGCCAGGAAAGTCCACACATCGTCCCCGGCCCGCCAGCGCGCGCAGACGATGGGCAGCCCGCCGGTGACCATCGTGGCATCGAAGGCCGTCGCGGCATCGGCGCCGGTCATCGCCGCGACGTCGGCGGGGTTCAGCGGACCCAACCGCATCTCCGTTCCTCTCTGGTGAAACGGACGGCTGTGGGAGGTGAGGGCGGCCATCATGGCGAGATCGGAGCCGATCAGGATCAACAGAACCGGTTTGCGGCACAGCTCGCGGTCCCACGCGCGCTGCAGCACGCTTTCGAACGCACCGGCCTCGTCCATGAGGTAGGGCAGCTCGTCGAGGACGACGACACTCGGCTCGTCGTCGGGCAGGATTCCGGCGAGTTGGCGCAGAGCCGCGGTCCAGTTGGCCGGAAGCGCGTCGGCGAAGACGTCGGCGTCCGGTAGGGAGGAATGTGCGACCGTGTCGGCGAATTCGATCAGAGGATCGATGCCGAGCCCGATCTCACTGGTGTAGAAGACATTCGGCACCCCGCTGCGCTGGGTGAACTCCTCGATCAACGCGGACTTGCCGATGCGCCGACGGCCACGCAGGATCAGGCAGCAGCCGGGCTTCGTGGTGCCGATCGCGGATCGAACGCCGCTCAGCGTGGTATCCAAGGCCCGCAGTTCGCGCCATCGCCCGACGAAGTCCATCGCTCCCCTTGGTATCATCGATGTTAGTAACATGCATGATACTAACGAGTGGTATGTAGGTGACCCGCCTGGTGACGTAGGTTCTTCACGGTGAACTTCTCACGTAAGACGCTCGGATTGCTCGCCGGACTCGTTCTCGTTCTCGCCGCCCTCGGACTCTCGGTCTTCGGTAAGGCCGGGGACAACGGTACGACCACGGCGAGCAGTACCTCGGTTGTCGCCGGGGCTACCACCACCGCGCCCAAGCCCGGTCCACCGGCGACCAAGCCAGGGGGGAGTTCGGCGGCGCCGGTGAGCAAGGTGGCGGGGGTGCCGGATCGGGCGTACGCCACGCTCGTGGAGATCGATGCGGGGCGGTGGCCGGGGTCGGCGAACGCGGTGGGGACCAAGGGCGGGGAGCAGTGGATGAATCGGGGGACCAAGCTGCCGCCGAAGGATTCGGCGGGTGCTCCGGTGACGTATCAGGAGTGGGACGTCAATCCCAAGCAGCGCAACCGGTCTCGTGATGCCGAGCGCATCGTCACCGGGAGCGACGGGTCGGCCTGGTACACCGGGGACCACTACGAGACCTTCACGAGGATGCGCTGATGACGTCGCGAATGCCGCTGTCGCGGTTCCTTGCTCGACCCACCGCCGAGACCCCGGCCGGTCCGGTGTTCGGCGCGCTGGCGGTGGACGCCGCGCGGTTCAGTGGCGTGCGCTACGACGCACCGGCCGACTACCGGGTGCGCGAACTGCGCGGTCCCAAGATGCGCACGGTGGCGGCGCTGTTCGACGAGTTCGCCGCCGCCTTCCAGTTCCCGTACTACTTCGGTGCCAACAAGGACGCCTTCGACGAATGCCTGCGTGACCTGGACGATTTCGTCGGTGACGGCCCCGGCTACGTCGCGGTGATCCGCACCGCCGACGACCTGCTGGCCGAGCAGCCCGACGAACGCGACTGGTTCGCCGACGCGGTGCGCGACTGCGCGGCCTACTGGGCCCGCCGTGAGGTGGCCTTCCGGGTCGTCTTGCAGGGTCGGCCGGATGCCTTCGGCGCCGTCGCGCTGTCCGACCGGCCCGGGTCCTAGCGCCGACACCTCTGTTGCCACCGGAATTCGCGTCTGCCCGGGCGCGCGGCGGTCTCCTAACGTCGTCGCCGGTGCGGCCGGTCCAGGCCGTCGGAGTAGGAGAGAGACAGCGATGAAGCGAGTACTGGCGGGCGCGGCGATCGCCGCCGGGATCATCACGACGGGCAGCGGGCTGGCGGCGGCGACCGTCGAACAGGCACCGCAGCAGGCGCGGATCGCCCAGGTCGCCGACGCGTCCACGGGCTCGAGCGATCAGGTCAAGGCGCAGATCCTGCTCCTGCTGGCCGCGCTCGCCTCCGGTTCGGCCCAGCCGTGCGACGGAATCCAGATGGACGTCTGCATTCCGGACCCGCCCGTGCAGCAGTAACGATCGGGCTCAGCGGTGGCGGCCCGCCAGGTCGTCGCCGAGGAGCACGAAGACGTCGGTGATCTGGTCGACGAGTTGTTCGCGGGTGAGGTCGAGGTCGCCCGCGAGCCAGGTCGTCAGGGTCTGGGTGAGGCCGCCGACGAGGTAGAGCGCGCGGAAGTCGATGAGGTTCGGCGCGATGTCCACCTGATAGAAACCGCTGCCCTCGGCCGCGATCAGCCGGGCGAACGCGCGCACGGTGCGCGCGGTCCTGGCTCGCAGCTCCGGGGTCGCCATGCCCGCGATCAGCGCGGCGCGCGCCTTGCGCGGATCGTCGATGAGTACCGAGGTGCCCGCGTGGATGGCGGCGTGGGCCTGGGCCCGGGTCTCGGGGGGAGCCTCGGCCAGCGCCGTCGCGATCGCGGTGGTGAGTTCCTCGGCGATCCGGTCCAGGACCGCCTCGAGCACGCCGTCGCGATGCTCGAAATTCTCGTAGTAGTAGCGCTCGTTGAGCCCGGCACGGGCGCACAACCCGGCGACGGTCAGCTTGGCCTGCCCGTCCTCGCCGACGATCTCGAGCGCCGCGTCCAGCAGTGCGGTGCGGCGCTGCGCCTTGCGCTCGGCCGCCGAGACGCCGCCATAGGTCCGTTGTGCGGTCACGGCATCCATTCTGCGTCCTCTCGCCGCCCGAGGGTTTTCTGGTAGAGACTCTTGCCAGATTACCAATTCTGGAGGATTCTATTGCCAGATGCACTCGACGAGGAGGCGCAGCATGGCCGCACGGCAGGGCGAACCCGGATATTTCGCCGACGATTCGATGATCCGCAGGGTGATGAGCAAGCGGGCGGTGGGACTCACCTACGGCGTGCGGGCACTGGTGATCGGCGCGGTCCATCCGCTGCTGTTCGTCGGGACCAGCGAGAACACCGCCCACCGGGCCACGCCCTACACCCGCCTGGCGATCACCGGCGCGATGTTCGAAGCGGTGTTCCTCGGCAGCAAGGCCGAGGCCGACCGGGCGCTGGCCTTCACCCGCCGCAAGCACCAGCCGGTGGTCGGCACCCTGCCCGAGGACGCGGGCGCCCACCACCCGGCGGGTACCGCCTACGCCGCCCACGACCCGCACCTGATGTTCATGACCATGGCCTTCACCTTCGACTCGGCCGAGGCCATGTACGACCGGCTGGTGCGCGAGCTGACCGCCACCGAGCGCGAGGACCTCTACCAGGACTACGTCCGCTGGGGCGAGCTGTTCGGGATGCGGCGCGAGGCCGCCCCCGGCGACTATCCGGCCTTCCGGAAGTTCTTCGACGGCTACCTGGCCTCCGACGAACTGTTTCTCACCGACGAGGCGCGCCTGGTCGGCTCCTATCTCGCGGGCAGTCGCAAGGCCTACCGCTTGGCCCCGCCCGCCGAACAGGTCGGTACGGCACTGTATTCGCTGGTCCAGGGCAGTCTGCCGCCGCGTATCCGCCGGATGTACGGGATCGAGTGGGGCCTTACCGACGAGCTCGCCCACCGCGCGCTGTGCCGGAGTCTGCGCACCGCGCACCGCACCCCGCCGCTGGCGCCGCGCGTGCTCGCCGGGGCGCTGGCCGGGCCCTCCACGCCGTCCTATCAGCTGCTGGCCCGGCGTGAACAGCGCAACGTGCGGGCGGGCAAGGCGAGCATGCCGGGCGTCGATCCGCGCAACTGGGTGCAGCGAAATTCCGCTTGATGGGCATGGAAAGATCGGGTCCATGTCCAGTCCTGCCCCGGCCGCGACGGCCGAACGCAAGCAGCGGGTGCTGTCGGGCATCCAGCCCACCAGCGACTCCTTCCACCTCGGCAACTACCTGGGTGCGCTGCAGTACTGGGTGACCATGCAGGACGAGTACGACGCGCTGTATTTCATCCCGGACATGCACGCGATCACCGTCAGCCAGGACCCCAAGGCGCTGCGCGCGCGCACCAAGTCCGCCGCCGCCCAGCTGCTCGCGCTCGGCATCGACCCGGCCAAGTCCACGCTGTTCGTGCAGAGCCAGGTGCCCGAGCACGCGGAGCTGTCGTGGGTGCTCAGCTGCATCACCGGTTTCGGCGAGGCCAGCCGGATGACCCAGTTCAAGGACAAGTCGGTCAAGCAGGGTGCCGAGAACGCGACCGTCGGCCTGTTCACCTACCCGGTGCTGATGGCCGCCGACATCCTGCTCTACCGCCCGCACCAGGTGCCGGTCGGCGAGGACCAGCGCCAGCACCTGGAGCTGACCCGAAACCTGGCCCAGCGCTTCAACACCCGCTTCAAGAAGACCTTCGTCGTGCCCGAGCCGCACATCGTCAAGGGCACGGCCAAGATCTTCGACCTGCAGGACCCGACCGCCAAGATGAGCAAGTCGGCCGCCACCGACGCGGGCCTGATCAACCTGCTCGACGACCCGAAGGTCACCGCCAAGAAGGTGCGTTCGGCGGTCACCGACACCGAGCGTGAGATCCGCTACGACCCGGAGACCAAGCCGGGCGTGAGCAACCTGCTGGTGATCCTGAGCTCGCTGACCGCCACCCCGATCGTGAACCTCGAGGAGAATTTCGTGGGGAAGGGTTACGGTGATCTCAAGGCCGAGGTGGCCGACGCGCTGGTCGAATTCGTGACGCCCGTGCAGAAGAAGGTGCAGGAGTACCTGGCCGACCAGGCCGAACTGGACCGGATTCTCGCCGCGGGTGCCGAGCGGGCACGCGAGATCGCAGGCAACACACTGGCTCAGGTGTACGACCGGGTGGGCTTCCTGGCTCGCTGACCCGGCGCCCCTGGGGTTTTCGGCTGAAGGGGCGCGTGGCATGCAGATCGTCGACAACATCTCGGCCGCTGTCGAGAAGCAGATCGGGCGCAGGCCCTGGCTGGATCATCTGGTCAGGGCCGGTGGTCGTTTCCAGGACAGTCGGGGTGATTTCTTCGCCGCCGGGATCACGTATTTCACTGTGTTGTCGCTGTTTCCGCTGCTCATGGTGGCGTTCTCGGCGGCCGGTTTCGTGCTGGCCGGGCATCCGGAGTGGCTGGCCGAGTTGCAGGAGAAGGTCGTCGAGACCGTGCCGGGTTCCTTCGGCGACCAGATCAACGACCTGATCGATCAGGCGATCAAGTCGCGCGGCACCGTCGGTGTGATCGGTCTGCTGGTGGGTCTCTACACCGGCCTCGGCTGGATCTCGAATCTGCGGGCCGCGCTCACCGAGCAATGGGCCAGCAAGAGCCCGGACAAGCCGTGGTGGCTGGCCAAGCTGTCGGATCTGGGCTCACTGATCGGTCTGGGGTTGGCGTTCGTGGTGTCGCTGGGGTTGTCGGCGGTGGGGGCCAGCGGGCTGGGCCGACGACTGCTGGAGAGTGTCGGCCTGGATCAGGTGCCCGGTGCGACGGTGGTGCTGTGGCTGATCTCGCTCGCGCTCGGCTGGCTGGCGTCCTGGGCGGTGTTCGCCTGGATGATCGCCCGGCTGCCGCGCGAACCGGTCTCGCTGCGCAGCGCGGCGCGCGCGGCGGCGCTGGCGGCCATCGCGTTCGAGGTGTTCAAGCTGGTCGCGGCGATCTACCTGCGGATGGTGATGTCGAGCCCGGCGGGCGCCACCTTCGGCTCGATCATCGGTCTGATGGTGTTCAGCTACATCACCTACCGGATCCTGCTGTTCGCCACCGCGTGGGCGGCGACCTCGTCGGACAACGAGCGCGCCGCCACCGTCGCGCCGCCGAATCCGGTGGTGATCAAGCCGCGCGTGGTCGAGCACGGGGTGTCGACCGGGGCGGGCGCGGCCTACTTCGGGGCGGGCGCGGTGGCCGCGCTGGCGCTGATGCTGGTCGGTAAGCGCCGCTAGTCGCCGGTCTCAGCGGCCGCGGCGCAGCACCCGTCGGCCCCACAGCAGCAAGCCGACGACCACCAGCGGGATCGCGAGCAGGGTCGCCACCCGCGCGCCCTGGTGCGCCGGTTGTTCGGGCGCGGCCCGGGTGCCGTCGGCGCGCGGCGGCGGTGAGGCCAGCGGCACGGTGGGTTGCACTGCCTCGCTGCCGGTTTCGGGCAGCTTGCCGACGCGGGCGTCGGTGTCGAGGGCGAAGCCGTAGTCCAGCAGTCGGGCCGCCTGCACCCACGGGCGCACCGGCAGCACGTCGGCCTTGAGCAGCGTCACCACGAGGCGGTGGCCGTCGCGTTCGGCGGCGGCGACGAAGGTCTGGCGGGCGTCGTCGGTGAAGCCGGTCTTGCCGCCGATCGCGCCCGGGTAGTTGTAGAGCAGCTGATTGTCGTTGGCGATGGGGAAGCCGGGGTGATCCTTGTCGTCGGGGATCTTCGGGTCGGCGGGGAAGCCGGGGAAGTCGACCTGTTCGGTGTGGATCAGCTCGGCGAACAGCGGGATGTGCATGGCCTCGCGGAACAGCACCGACAGGTCGTAGGCCGAGGTGCTCATGCCGGGACCGTCCAGGCCCGACGGGGTGGCGGCACGAGTGTCCATGGCGCGCAACGACTTCGCCACCGCGTTCATCTTCGCCACGGTGGCCGCGTCGCCACCGAGCTGGGCGGCGATGGCGTGCGCGGCGTCGTTGCCCGAGCACATGATCAGTGCCTGCATGAGTTGGCGGTTGGTGTAGCGCCCGCCGGGTCCGATGCCCACGCGGGTGCCGTCGACGTCGGCGTCGGCCTGGGTGCCGACCACCACTTTGTCCAGGTCCAGCTCACGCAGCGCGACGATGGCCAGCGCCACCTTGATGGTCGAGGCGGGGCGGTAGCGGCCGTGCGGGTCCTTGGCGGCCAGCACGCGGCCGGTGTCTAGGTCGGAGACCATCCACGAGGTCGCGGAGATGTCGGCGGGCAGCGACGCCGCGCCCTGTGGCAGTACCACCCCGCATTCGCCGAGACGCTCGCCACCGATGACGGGGGAGGGCACCGGCAGCGGACTCGGTGTCGACTCGCCCGGCGCGGGCACCTCGGAGGTGTCGATCGGCGCGGGCGGCAGCGTGCGCTGCGGGCAGCTGTCGGTGTTCGGGGTGGTGAACGGGGGTGTGGTGCTGGTGCTCGGCCCGGTGGTGGGTGGGTCGTACGGCTCGACGGGCGGGATGGCGAGGGCGGGAGCCGCGGCGAGGGCGGCGACCGCGGCGAACGCGCCGAGCGTGCAGGCGGCGCGCACGCCGAGTTCACGGATCTTCATCACCTCGCAGCCTAGCGAGCCCGCGCGGCGCGGCAACGCGGGGTATTGACACCAACTTGTAAATGAGAGTTACTATCAAAAAGTAGTAGCTATCATTTTGGAGGAGACATGCGATCCGAGGACACTCGACGCTGGTTGGCGCTCGGCGCGCTCGCCCTGGCGATGCTCACCATCGGGCTCGACGTCACCGTGCTCACCGTCGCCCTGCCGACCCTGGCGGTGGACCTGCACGCGAATACCGCGGCGCTGCAATGGTTCACCGGCGCCTACACCCTGGCCCTGGCCGCGCTGATGCTGCCCGCGGGCGCGCTCGGTGACCGGTACGGCCGCAAGAAGGTCCTGCTCGGCGCGCTGGTGCTGTTCGGCGCGGCCTCGGTGGCCTGCGCCTTCGCCGGTTCGGCCGGTCAGCTGATCGCGGGTCGCGTGGTGCTCGGCGTCGCCGCGGCCGCGATGATGCCGCTGTCGATGGCGGTGTTGCCGGTGCTGTTCACCGATCCGGGGCAGCGGCAACGCGCGCTGACGATCTGGGTCACCTCGACCGCCATCGGTCTGCCGCTGGGGCCGATCGTCGGCGGCTGGCTGCTGCAGCACTACTGGTGGGGTTCGGTGTTCCTGATCAATGTGCCGCTGGTGGTGATCGGCGCGCTCGCGGTCGCGACGCTGGTCCCGGAATCCCACGGCGACAACGGTTTCCGCATCGACCTGACCGGCGCGGTCCTCTCGGCGGTGGGCATGCTCGGCCTCACCTACGGCTTCATCCGGATCGGCGAGCAGGGCTGGGACGAACCGCTGGCCTGGTTGTGTGTGGGCGCGGGCGTGGCACTGCTGGCGGCGTTCCTGGCGTGGCAGCGCCGGGTCGCGCATCCGCTGATCGATGTCGGACTGTTCCGCGCGCCCGGATTCCGCTGGGGCACGGCGTTTTCCATCCTGGTGAACTTCGCGATGTTCGGCATGTTCTTCACCGTGCCGCAGTACTTCCAGGCGGTGCTCGGGGTCGACGCGCTGGGCAGCGGGCTGCGATTGCTGCCGATGATCGGTGGTGTGGTGCTCGGTAGCAGGCTCGTGGACGTGCTGCTGCCCCGCGTGGGCGTGCGCGCGGTGCTGGTGGGCGGGTTCCTGATCCTGGCCGTCGGACTGGGCCTGGGCGCGCTGACCACCGTCGACACCGGATACGGACCCACCGCCCTGTGGATCACGGTGCTCGGCACGGGGATGGGCCTGGTCATGCCCGCCGCGATGGGTTTGGCGATGGGGGAGCTGGACGCGAACCGGGCGGGTGCGGGTTCGGCTCTGCTGCAAGCACTTCGGCAGGCGGGCGGCACCATCGGCGTCGCCGTGCTCGGGACGGTCCTGGCCACCCGGTACCGGGCCGAACTCGGTCCGCTGGATCGGGCGCCGATCGCCGACGGGGTCAACGCGGGCGTGGCGGCCACCCAGGGCGACCCGGCCCAGCTGACGCACGTGCGACACGCGTTCGTCGCGGGCATGGACACCATGCTGGGCGTGTGCGCGGCGCTGTGTGTGGCCGCGGCGCTGGTCGCGGTGTTCGTGATCCGGCGGGGCACGAGCGCACCGGTGATCGCCGAGGATGCGGCAGAATCGATACATGCCCGTTGACATGTCACTGCGCGCGCGGAAGAAGGAACGCACCCGCCGAACGCTCCGGCTCGAGGCGTTCCGGCTCTTCCGCGAACAGGGCTACACCGAGACCACCGTGGAGCAGATCGCCGCGGCCGCCGAGGTCTCCCCGAGCACCTTCTTCCGGTACTTCCCGACCAAGGAGCAGCTGGTCCTCGCCGAGGACCAGGACCCGCTGATGATCGAGGCGCTGGCGGCACAACCGCGCGGCCAGCACCCGCTCACCGCCTTCCGCGAGGCGGCCGAACAGGTCTTCACCGGGCTGTCCCCGCAGGAGATGGCCTTCGAGCAGGAACGTCAGGCGCTGCTCTATCACGTGCCGGAGCTGCGCTCGGCGATCGGCCTGGAATTCCAGCGCAGCATCGAACTCGCGGCCGGGCTGCTGGCCGACTACACCGGCCGTCCGGCCGACGATTTCGAGGTGCGGGTGGCGGCGGGGGCGATGATCGGCGCCATGCTGGCGGTGGCCACCACCACGCCGATCAACGCGGACAACGTCAGCCGGGCGCTGGAGCTGCTGCACGCGGGCCTGCCGTTCGATGCGCCCGCCGACGCACCGAACGGCACCGACGGCTAGTTCTTGCCGTGCTGCACCGGGCAGCCGTGGGCCAGCGGGCCGAGCAGCTGGTTGTTGTCGTAGAAGTGCTCGAGTTCGACGATGCGCAGGTCCTCGCTGACGCGCGCGATCGTCACGCCGTACATCTCGATCTGCTCGCCGGTGGGCTGGTGGCCCTTGTACTCACCGTCGTACTTGCCCCAGTGCCGCCAGCGGAAGCTCACCGTCGGCGGGCCCGAGAGCACCTCGAGGACCTCCCAGAAGAAGCCGCCGGGGAAGGCGGTGTGGAAGATCTTGTGCGAGGACTCGAAGGTCTCGTTGGCCGACTCGTAGTAGGGGTTGTCGCCGATGAGGATGTTGTAGCTGCCGATCCGCGCGAACTCCTCGGCGTCCTGCCACACCCCGCCGTTGACCCGGCCGCGATACTGCTCGGCCACCACCGAGAGCCAGGTGGCCGGATCGGCCTTGTGCGAGACCTCCATCTCGAAGACCTTCACCAGATCCTCGACGATGGCCTCGAGCGAACCGGGCGCGTGCTGGGCGACGCGCTCGCGCGGAATCACCTCGTGGCTGAGTTCGTAGTCGGGAACGTTGCCGCGCCACTGGTCCGGTGTCGCCGCCGCGATCACCGCTTCCCGGCCCTGCAGCCACAGCGGAGCCTCGGGCTCCGGGGCAGGCTCGGAGGCATGCGTATCGGTCACGTCCACAGTCATTTTCGGTCTACCCGACCCTTTCGCAAAGCTTGAAGAACCGGTCGAAAGTAACAGCCGGGCGGCCCGCTCTGCCTGTCGGGTCTCATCATGTGAGAAACGAAAATTGATGAACTGTGTTCTGTACCAAGGTATTCGGAGTTTGCTATGAGACCGCGTGCGGATGGTGGCCGAGCCGGGCCGGGGTCTCGTCGTCCATTGTCGCGAAGAATTCGCCCAGCACGTCCACGAGTTGGTCCACCGAATCCGCGCAGAACAGCACCGGCTGGTAATGGGTGATGTCGTAGCTGATGGTGCTCATCGCGGCCACGTCGAGCGGACGTAGCTGCGCGTGCCGGAATTCGTCGATCTCGCCGTAGGAGGACAGCAGTCCCGCGCCGTAGCAGCGAATTTCCCCGGCCTCGCGCACGACACCGAATTCCAGCGAGAACCAGAACACGTCGGCCAGGAATTTCAGCGCGGTGTCGGTGGCTAGCCGGGCCACCGCGGCGCCGACCGTTTCGTAGAGCGCGGCGAAGCGCGGGCTGGCGATCTGGGTGGCGTGGCCGATGATCTCGTGGATCGCGTCGGGCTCGGGGGTGTAGAGCGGCGCCGAATGATGGCGGATGTACTGGGTGGAGTGGAAGGTGCGCTCGGCGAAGGAGCCGAAGAACTCGCGCAGCGGGACCAGTCCGGCGGCGGGCACGTAGCGGAAGCCGGTCAGCGGGGCGAGCAGGCCCGAGACCTCGTCGAGCTGGGGGATGTGATCGCGCGGCAGGGCCAGCCGCGCCGCCGCCTCGCGCACCTCGGCGCACGCGTAGACGGCGTGCTTGGCGGCCAGTTCGGCCGAGGCGATGCGCCAGACCCGCTGTTCGTCGTCGGTGTAGTCGATGTGCGGGGTGGGCCCGCCGGGGACGTGGTCGAGGGCCAGCGCGGCGATGGCGTTGCGGCGCGCGCGGTACTCCTGGTCGCCGACGCCGGGATGGTCGGCGCTCAGGTGCACCGTCACATCGCCGTCACGCTCGCGGGTGACCGGCGAGTACAGCTGTGCCTCGGTGAACATGTCTCCAGGCAAGCACCGCCCGGCGTCGGCGACAACACCGACGCGCACAACTGCGCAAACTGCACAGTTCCGGCTCGATGGGGTCGCTGATTCTGGCGGTCACCAGCGAATTCGCGTCACTTTTCCGCGCGGATCACGGTGGGTGCGGTCGATTTGCTGTGTGTCGTTGCGAATACCGGATTCGGTAACGACGCGGTGAATCCGCGCACGCGTGGCCCGTCCATCACGCAAGATTGCGTTCGTAGGCGAGGAGGATATGTGCGAACTCTGCGGATCGATCTGGACCAGCGACTGCTGGCCGCTGCTGCCGACATCATGGGCACGGGTGACAGCAACGCGACTGTCAACGAGGCGTTGCGCCGCATCGTGGTGCACGAGCGCCAATTACGCAATCTGGAGCGGTTGATGGCGGATTCGATCTTCACCGCGGAACCCACCACGTAGCGAGGTGGCTGGGAGGTAGCCCGAATCTGTCGGTGGGTGCTGGGAGTATCGGTGGCGTCACCGATCCGCAGGGGGGAACCGATGTCGGTACCGATCGCCGATCTGCCCGTCGCCCAGCGTCCGCGCGAGCGACTGCTCATGCTCGGCCCGCACGCGCTCAGCGACAGCGAACTGCTCGCGCTGCTGCTCGGTCAGGGCACGCGCGGACTGTCCGCGCTCGAACTCGCCGCCCACCTGCTCGGTGAGTACGGCGGCCTCGCCGAGTTGTCCGCGGCCAGACCGGAGGAACTCGCGCGCAGCGCGGGGATCGGCCCGGCCAAGGCCGCCACCGTCATCGCCGCCTTCCACCTGGGCACCCGCTCGCGCACGAGCACCGACACCGTGCCCCGCCTGAGCACGCCCGAGGACGTGGCGCGGGTGGCCATCCCGCTGTTCGCCGGTGCCAGGGTCGAACGCCTGCTGGTGCTCATCTGCGACACCCAGCACCGCCTGCGACACCGCGCCTTCGTCGCCGAGGGCGCTATCGACCACGTCGCCGTGCCCGTGCGCGAAATCCTCAATACCGTCCTGCGCCACGACGGCCGCGCCTTCGCCGTCGTCCACAACCATCCCTCCGGCGACCCGCATCCCAGTCCCGACGACCGCCGCGCCAGCACCCTGCTCCACCACGCCGCCGCCACCGTCGGCCTGCGCTACCTCGACCACATCGTCATCGCCGGTGAATCCTGGGCCACCGCACCACCATTGCTCTAGCGGGCAGTACGAGGATCGATGGCGGCGACGCGGAGGCGGGCCATGGCGGTGGGATCGGGCCAGCCGCGCACTTCGAATCGGGTCGGGGACAGGCCTGGAACCGGGACCAGGCCGAGTATCTCGATCACCGCGGGAAAGGGGACGGTGCAGACCAATTCGACGTCATCGTTGTCACGGCGGAGAAAGTGGACGACGTCGGCCTCCGGCAGCAGGTAGTCCACGTCCTCACCCCAGACCACGGAGGTGAAGGCGCCGTGGTCGGATTCCTCGTAGTTCACCGCGGCGACGTAGGCGGGTTCGATGTCGAGGCCGGGCAGTTCCAGGAACTCCTCGAAAGTCTTGGTGAGGTGGTTCAACTGGATCGAGTACTCGGTCAAGGCGAGACCCGCGCGGGCACGCAGTGCCAGTCGTCGGCAGGGGTGCTCGCCCACCTCGTCGAACGGGACGACAGTGCCGTCGGCGTCGACCGTGTACCCCTGTGGCGAGATCGGCCGTGCGGCCTCCCGGTATTGCTGCTCGATCATCTCGAAGGTCTGCGCGAGCAGATCCGGTTCATCGGGAACGAGCAGCAGGGAATCGTTCTCGGCGATGAAGACCACCGGCCGATGCGTCCCATCGGCATGACCGGCCAGCCAGCCGGGCACCAGCAGCCAGGACGCGGCGTAGGAGCTGCCGTCGTCGATGAACCGGGTGACCTGCAATTTTTCCGCTGAACTGGGCCGGGCGAGGGTCGCGAGGTTCTCGCGTGCCGTGGCGAAGACCTCGTCCGGCTCGACTCCCCAGTCGCGCGCGTGGTTTTCGTGGACAAAGGCCCGGGTCCGTGGCCGATCGATGACCACCGACTCGGTGACGAACGGGAACGCGGGCCGCGACAGCGCGCCCGGAAGGTCGGCTCCGAGTGTGACCGGCCGCAGGACCGATCGCAGCATCGGACGCACCGACCGCCAGTCGGCGGGCACCTCGTCGTCGAAGATCATCGCGGAGACGAAAGCCGCGAGGCTCGCCGCGCGCTCGCTGGGTTCGACCTCGGCGCATTCGCGAAAGATGTTGCCCAGATAGATAACCCGGCCGTCGTCGATCCCGACGCTGAAATCCGCTGCCGAATACTCGGCCTCGCCGCCCCATTGCGCCCGCACAATGGCCAGCGCCTCCTGCCCGAACTGCTCGCGTTCCATCACTGGGCTCCCCCGTTTCGTGTCGGTGTCGTTCGATACTTTCGCAGGCCACCGAGAAGCTCGCCTCAGCCGGGACGGCGGTCGAATCCGGCGGTGCGGGCCAGGTCGGCGAGCATGGCGTCGAACATGATCTCGGGGGAGGCCAGCGGGATGGGGTAGTTGCCGAAGACTTCCAGGGTGACGTGGCCGAAGAGGCGGGCCCAGGTCTGGACCATGAGGTAGGTGGTGCCGAGGTCGAGTTTCTCGGCGGGGAACTTCTGGCCGGTCTCGGAGAGCACGGCCAGCAGTTCGGTCTGGAAATCGAGCAGGTCGTCACGGAGTTCGGCGGGAATGGTGTCACCGGGTGGGGTCGCGATCTCGAAACCGGCCAGCAGGCGGCCTGCGGCGGCGAGGAAGATGCGGCCGAAGGGTTCGTCGAAGCGGCGCATCATGGTGCGCTGGTCCGACGGGGTGGCGAAGACCAGGGTGAACTCGCGTGAGTGCGCCAGCGACCAGCGGCGGAAACCCCGACAGATGGCGAGGAACTGCACCGCGCCGTCGTCGGGGAGCTGGTCGATCTCGGCGGACAGGTGCGCGGCCAGTTCGGCACAGAACTCCAGCCGCAGCCGCTCGACCAGCTCGTCGCGGGAGGCGTAGTGCCGGTAGAGGGCGGGGGCGGTGATGCCGAGTTCGCGGGCGATCGCGCGCAGGGTGACGCCGTCGGGGCCGTGCGCGGTCAGCAGTGCCCGCGCGACGCGCCGGATATCGGCATCGGTCACCGTCGGTGTCCGGCCCCTGGTGCGCGCTCGCTCGTCGGTCACCCCGCCCCTTCCTCGATCGCCCTGTGGCTCAAGCGTATTCGACTTCCCAGCGTTTGATGCCGTTGAGCCAGCCGGTGCGCAGCCGCACCGGATCGGACACCTGGCGCAGATTCGGCATCGCGTCGGCGATGGCATTGAACATCAGATCGATCTCCAACCGGGCCAGATTGGCGCCGACACAGTAGTGCGTGCCGGTGCCGCCGAAGCCGACGTGCGGGTTCGGGTTGCGCAGCACGTCGAAGCGGAACGGGTCGACGAAGGCGTCCTCGTCGAAATTGGCCGAGCTGTAAAACAAGCCGACCCGCTGACCCTTCCTGACCTGCTGTCCGCCCAGTTCCAGATCGCGGGTGGCGGTGCGCTGGAAGGCCGTCACCGGGGTGGCCCAGCGCACGATCTCGTCGGGCGCGGTGCGCGGGCGCTGGTCCTTGTAGAGCTCCCATTGCTCGGGGTTGTCGACGAAGGCCTTCATACCGTGGGTGATGGAGTTGCGGGTGGTCTCGTTGCCCGCGACCGCGAGCAGGATGACGAAGAAGGCGAACTCGTCGGAGCCGAGATGCTCGCCGTCGACATCGGCGTTCACCAGTTGGGTGACGATATCGGCGGCCGGGCAGCCGCGTCGCTGCTCGGCCATGTTCCAGGCGTAGCCCATCACCTCGGCGGTGGCGGTGTGGTGATTGCCCTCGAACTCCGGATCGTCGTAGGAGATCATCTGATTGGTCCAGTCGAAGATCTTGCGGCGGTCCTCCTGCGGCACGCCGAGCAGTTCGGCGATGGCTTGCAGCGGCAGTTCGACGGCCACCTGTTCGACGAAGTCGCCGCGGCCCTCGCGCTTGGCGTCGAAGACGATGCGCTCGGCCCGCTCGGTGAGGGCGGCGCGCAGATTCTCCACCGCGCGCGGGGTGAAGCCCTTGGACACGATGCGCCGGATCTTGGTGTGCTGCGGCGGGTCCAGGTTCAGCATGAGCATATTGCCGAGCATGTCGATCTGTTCGCGGGTGGTCTCCTCGTTGAACCGGATGATGGCGGTGTTCTCGTGCGAGGAGAAGTCCTCGGGATTCTTGGAGATCTCCTTGATGTCGGCCAGCTTGGAGACCACCCAGTAGCCGCCGTCGTCGAAGCCGCTGGCCCGGTCGGGCTGGGCGCACCACCAGACCGGCGCGGTGCGCCGCAGCTCGGCGAATTCCTCGACGGGCAGTCGGGCGGCCAGCAGATCGGGATCGGTGAAATCGAATCCTGCCGGGATGTTCGGGCTGATCACGGGTGTCTCCTCCGGTCCGTCACGCGGCGCTCACCGAGTGATGTAGAACACGTTCCGGGTCCATGAAACCACGCGGAGCCATCTGGTGAACAGTGTTTAGTAATACCCGTTAACCAAAGTGCTCGAGGTGCTGATTCGGCACGTTCGATGCCGGTCTGTTCGTGTTGTGGGCAAGATGGCCGGGTGGACCTGCCGTTCCTGCGTGCGCACCCGCACCTGCTGCCGACCTTCCTGGCCCATCAGCGCTTGCGCACCACGCCGGTCTCCGGCGGTTCGATCAGCGTCGCCGAGCGGATCGTCCTCGACGACGGGACCCACCTGTTCCTCAAGACCTGGCCGGGCGGGGTCTCGGCGGCACCCACCGGTGAGCCCGAGCCCGCTCCCCGTGGATTGTTCGCGGCCGAGGCCGCCGGACTCGACTGGTTGCGGGTGCCCGGTGGGGTCGCGGTCCCCGAGGTCTACGCGGCCACCGACGACCTGCTGCTCATGGCCTGGATCGACCACGCCGAACCGACCGTCGTCGCCGCCGAACGGTTCGGCGCCACCCTCGCCGTCACCCACCAGGCCGGTGCGGCCCGCTTCGGCGGGGCAGCGCCGCCCACCGCCGGTGCCGGGCCTGCTATCGCCGTTGGTACGCAGCCCGCCGCCGACCCACTGCCTACTTCCGGTGTGGGGGGTATCTCGCCGCCGACCGGATTCCTCGCGGGCCTGCCTCTCGACAACACCCCCGGCGACGACTGGCCAACGTGGTTCCGCGAGCGCCGCATCCTCCCGTACCTGAAACTCGCCGTCGACGCGGGCGCACTCGACCCCGCCGACGCCACCCTCGTGGAATCCATCTCCATCGAAGCCCCCACCGAACCCCCGTCCCGCATCCACGGCGACCTCTGGCCCGGCAATATCCTCTGGGGCCCCGCCGACACCCCCTGGCTCATCGACCCCGCCGCCCACGCGGGCCACCGCGAAACCGACCTCGCCACCCTGCTCCTCTTCGGCGGCGCACCCTACCTGGATCGAATCCTCGCCGCCTACAACGATATCCACCCTCTCGCCCCCGACTGGCGTACCCGCATCCCCTTGCACCAGCTCCCCATCATGCTGGTTCACGCCATCCTCTTCGGCCGCTCCTACCGCTCGGCCGTCCTGGACGCGGCGTCCCCCTACCGGGGTGCCTCCCGATCTCGACCCGCACCTCGGTGACCACCGTGTCGATGGGCTTCGTACAGATCGGCGTCGTCGCACTCGCACTATTCCTGCGACTCACCGCATTCGGCTGGTTCGCCATGGTCGGTCTGATCCTCAGCGCCATCTCCCTCGGCCTGCTCCCCGCACTCCTGTTCGGCCCGTTGATCTTCGCCGGATTCGCCGCCGCACCGCCGATGTGGCCGCTGCTCGTCACCGCCGACCTCCTCCTGCTGACGTGCGCGTCGACCTTCGAGGACGGCGGCGACAACACGTCCACCAGCCCACTGGAAGTACTCACCGGACGAGGCGGCGGGCCGTTGTCCGACAAGGTGTTCCGATACAGCGCGACCGCCTACCTGATCACCCTGCCGGTGCTGGTGATCGGAACGCTGGCACTCCCGCGGTGAACAGCTCTCCACCACCCGCGATGCTCGACACGAACGACGAAGGCCGCCCGCATCCTTGGATGGGGGCGGCCTTCGGGGGACCTGGGAGGTCAGCGGGCGAAGAGGAGGGCTCGCTTGACTTCCTGGATGGCCTTGGTGACCTCGATGCCGCGGGGGCACGCGTCGGTGCAGTTGAAGGTGGTGCGGCAGCGCCAGACGCCTTCGACGTCATTGAGGATGTCGAGGCGCTCGCGGGCGGCTTCGTCGCGGCTGTCGAAGATGAAGCGGTGGGCGTTCACGATCGCGGCCGGGCCGAAGTAGCTGCCGTCGCTCCAGTACACGGGGCAGGAGGTGGTGCAGCAGGCGCACAGGATGCACTTGGTGGTGTCGTCGAAGCGGGCGCGGTCGTGCTGGGACTGGATGCGCTCGCGGGTGGGCTCGTTACCCGAGGTGATCAGGTACGGCTTCACGGCACGGAACGCGTCGAAGAACGGCTCCATGTCGACGATGAGGTCCTTCTCCACGGGCAGGCCGCGGATGGGCTCGACGGTCATGGTGAGGGTCTTGTCGCCCTTGGGCAGCAGGTCCTTCATCAGCACCTTGCAGGCCAGCCGGTTCACACCGTTGATCCGCATCGCGTCCGAACCGCACACACCGTGGGCGCAGGAGCGCCGGAAGGTGAGGGTGCCGTCCAGGTAGGACTTGATGTAGATCAGGACGTTGAGGAAGCGGTCGGTCGGCAGGACCGGCACCTGGAACGAATCCCAGTAGGCGCCCTTGTCGTCCTCGGTGCTGAACCGGGCCACCTTGACGGTGACCATGACCGAGCCCTCGGGCACGGGCGCGGGCTTCTGGGTGACGGGTTCGGCTACAGCAGTCATCAGTACTTACGCTCCATCGGCTCGTAGCGGGTCTGCACCACCGGCTTGAAGTCGAGGCGGATCTCGGAGATGAGCTCCGGGCCCTCCTTGTAGGCCATGGTGTGCCGCATGAAGTTCACGTCGTCGCGATCCGGGTAGTCCTCGCGGGCGTGACCGCCACGCGATTCCTTGCGGTTGAGCGCGCCGACGACGGTGACCTCGGCCAGCTCGAGCAGGAAGCCCAGCTCGACGGCCTCGAGCAGGTCGCTGTTGTAGCGCTTGCCCTTGTCCTGCACCGTGATCCGGGTATAGCGCTCCTTGAGCGCGTGGATATCGGTGAGGGCCTGCTTGAGGGTGTCCTCGGTGCGGAACACGGCGGCGTTCATGTCCATCGTGTACTGCAGTTCGGTGCGGATGTCGGCCACGCGCTCGTTGCCGTGGTCGGACAGGATCAGCGCCAGCCAGTCCTGCACCATCAGCGCCGGGTTCTCCGGCATCTCGACGAACTCGGTGCGGTTGGCGTACTCCGCGGCGGCGATACCGGCGCGACGACCGAAGACGTTGATGTCGAGCAGCGAGTTGGTGCCGAGACGGTTCGCGCCGTGCACGGACACGCACGCGCACTCACCGGCGGCGTAGAGGCCGGGGACCACGTCGGTGTTGTTGCGCAGCACCTCGCCACGGATGCGGGTGGGGATACCGCCCATCACGTAGTGGCAGGTCGGCATGACCGGAACGAGCTCCTTGACCGGGTCGACGCCCAGGTAGGTGCGCGCGAACTCGGTGATGTCGGGCAGCTTCTCCTCGAGCACGTCCTCGCCGAGGTGGGTCACGTCGATGTAGACGTAGTCCTTGTTCGGCCCGGCGCCGCGGCCCTCGAGCACCTCGAGCACCATCGAACGGGCGACGATGTCACGCGGGGCGAGGTCCTTGATGGTGGGGGCGTAGCGCTCCATGAAGCGCTCGCCGGAGGAGTTGCGCAGGATGCCACCCTCACCACGGACGGCCTCGGAGATGAGGATGCCCAGGCCCGCCAGACCTGTCGGGTGGAACTGGTGGAACTCCATGTCCTCGAGCGGCAGGCCCTTGCGGAACACGATCGCCATGCCGTCACCGGTCAGCGTGTGCGCGTTCGAGGTGGTCTTGTACATGCGACCCGAGCCGCCGGTGGCGAACACGATCGACTTCGCGTGGAAGACGTGGATCTCGCCGGTGGCCAGCTCGTAGGCGACGACGCCGGTGGCGACGGGGCCCCGCTCGGACTCGGTCATCACCAGGTCGAGCACGTAGAACTCGTTGTAGAACTCGACGTCGTGCTTGACGCAGTTCTGGTAGAGCGTCTGCAGGATCATGTGACCGGTGCGGTCGGCGGCATAACACGCGCGACGCACGGGCGCCTTGCCGTGGTCACGGGTGTGGCCACCGAAACGGCGCTGGTCGATCTTGCCCTCGGGCGTGCGGTTGAACGGCAGACCCATCTTCTCCAGGTCCATCACCGCGTCGATGGCCTCCTTGGCCATGATCTCCGCGGCGTCCTGGTCGACGAGGTAGTCGCCACCCTTGACGGTGTCGAAGGTGTGCCATTCCCAGTTGTCTTCTTCGACGTTGGCCAGCGCGGCGCACATGCCACCCTGCGCCGCGCCGGTGTGGCTGCGGGTCGGGTAGAGCTTGGTCAGGACCGCGGTGCGAGCCCGGGGGCCCGCCTCGATCGCCGCGCGCATGCCCGCGCCACCGGCGCCGACGATGACGACGTCGTAGCGATGCTCCTGAATCGGACGGGATTCACTCATGCGAGGTGGCCTGTTCCTAACCGGTGATGTTGGGGTCGAAGGTGAAGATGACGTAGGTGCCGACGCTCATCACCAGGATCATCGAGACCGCGAGGACGGTCTTGAGCCAGAACCGGGTGGAGTCCTTGCGGGAGTAGTCATCGATGACGGTCCGCAGACCGTTGCCGCCGTGCAGCTGGGCCAACCAGAGCATGGTCAGGTCCCAGAACTGCCAGAACGGGCTGGACCAGCGACCGGCGATGAACGCGAAGTTCAGCCGGTTCACGCCACCGTCGATCATCAGCATGATGAACATGTGGCCGATCACCAGCACGATCAGCAGCAGGCCGGAGAAGCGCATGAACAGCCACGCGTACTTCTCGAAGTTGCCGTTGGTCGTGCCCCGGGGGGAGCGGGGGGCGTCCAGGCTGGCCGGGCGGTCGTAGGACTTGCCGAGGACAGGTGCAGACATATCAGTGCTCCGTCAGCAGGTAGAAGAACTGGCGGCCGACGCCGGCGGCGGAGACCAGAACCCAGATGGTCAGCACGACCCACAGCATCTGCTTCTGGAAGCGCGGGCCCTGCGCCCAGAAGTCGACCAGGATCAGGCGGACGCCGTTGAGCGCGTGGTAGAGCACCGCGACGACGAGGCCCATCTCCATGAGGGCGACCAGCGGCGTCTTGTAGAGCTCGATCGCGTGGTCGTAGGTTTCGGGGCTGACCCGGACCAGCGCGGTGTCCAGCACATGGACGAAGAGGAAGAAGAACAGCATGACACCGGTGATCCGGTGCAGCGCCCACGACCACATGCCCGGGTCGCCGCGGTACAGCGTCTTGCGCTTCGGCTGGGCCGGAGCCGGAGCTTCTATCGTGCTCATAGAGTGCGGTGCCTCCAACGTCGTTGATGGACCCGGTCACAGATCCGACGCCGGCATGCGTGGAGAGGCAAATGCCCAGGTGGCTGCGCTGTGTTCTCGAGCGCTGGCCCGCCGCCGGGAACCTGAACCGATCTTCGGTGAACTCTAATCCTCTCTGTTTCGCGGAACTAATTCGGCGTGCCGCGCGTTGCGTGCGAAACGGCCGAGTTAGGTTTACCTTTCTCCTTGCCGGATACTGGTGCGCAGGCCCGTTCGTCGACGCGTTCGACGGGATCCGCTGGAGGTTCGTGATGCCCGAAATCGAGTGGAATACCTTGCATGACAAGGCAATTCAAGTTATGCGTCAGGCGTATGCGCCGTACTCGGGATTCCCCGTCGGCGCTGCTGCTCTCACCGCGGACGGGCGAATTGTGAGCGGATGCAATGTGGAAAATGTCTCATACGGACTAACGCTGTGTGCCGAATGTGTACTCGTCGGTAACTTATTTGCGACGGGTGGCGGCCGTCTCATCGCGGTGTCGGTGACCGATTCCCGGGGGGAAATCCTCATGCCGTGTGGGCGGTGTCGTCAGCTGCTGTTCGAGCACGGGGGCGCCGAGCTGCTCGTGGCGCACGGTGAGGGCCCGCTGACGCTGGGCGAGCTGCTGCCGTACGCCTTCGGACCCGACGATCTGGCGGCGGGACGGCGCTGAGTCCGGAATCCCGGTGGTGCCCGTGCCAGACTGGCCCGGTGACGGCACTCAACGCGGTTTCGGTCATCAGGAGCAAGCGCGACGGTGGGGAGCTCACCGACCAGCAGATCGACTGGGTGGTGGACGGGTTCACTCGGGGGATCGTGGCCGACGAGCAGATGTCGGCGCTGGCCATGGCGATTCTCTGGCGCGGGATGTCCCGGCGCGAGACGGCCCGGTGGACCGCGGCGATGATCGCCTCCGGCAGCCGGATGGACTTCACCGACCTGCCCCGACCCACCGTCGACAAGCATTCGACCGGCGGGGTCGGCGACAAGATCACCCTGCCGCTGGCCCCGCTGGTGGCGGCCTGCGGGGCGGCGGTGCCGCAGCTGTCCGGGCGCGGACTCGGGCACACCGGCGGCACGCTGGACAAACTCGAGGCGATCCCCGGCTGGCGCGCCGACGTCAGTGTGCCGAGGATGCGCGAGATCCTGGCCGACCCGGCGATCGGGGCGGTGGTCTGTGCGGCCGGTGCCGATCTGGCGCCCGCCGACAAGCGGCTCTACGCGCTGCGCGATGTCACCGGGACGGTCGAGTCGATCCCGCTCATCGCCAGCTCGATCATGAGCAAGAAGATCGCCGAGGGGACCGCGGCGCTGGTCCTCGATGTCAAGGTGGGTTGCGGGGCTTTTCTGAAGACCATCGAGGAGGCCAGGGAACTCGCCACCGCCATGGTCGAACTCGGCCGCGACGCCGGGACGCGCACGGTCGCGCTGCTCACCGCCATGGACACCCCGCTCGGGCGCACGGCGGGCAACGCGCTCGAAGTCGCCGAATCGGTCGAGGTGCTGGCCGGTGGCGGACCGGCCGACGTGGTCGAGCTGACGCTGACGCTCGCCCGCGAGATGGTCGAGCTGGCGGGGCTCGACGTGGACCCGGCCGACGTGCTGGCCGACGGCCGCGCCATGGATCACTGGCGGGCGATGGTCGCGGCCCAGGGCGGCGATCCGGACGCGCCGCTGCCGGTGGCCCGGCACACCGAGATCGTGCGGGCCGACGCGGACGGGGTGCTCACGCGCCTGGACGCGATGGGTGTCGGGCTGGCCGCGTGGCGGCTCGGCGCGGGTCGGGCCCGGCAGGGCGAGGCCGTGCAGGCGGGCGCCGGGATCGAGATGCACGCCAAGCCGGGGGACACCGTGCGCGCCGGTCAGCCGCTGCTCACCCTGCACACCGACACCCCCGACGCCTTCGCCGAGGCGCTGCGGTTGCTGGATGACACGGTCACGATCGAAACGAACCCGGACAGCAAACCTGGCGAGCTGGTTCTCGACCGCATCGGCTGACGCACACCGCTCGGCTGATCTCGCACGGAGGGGCTGTGCGCCCCACCGCTCGCCGCCGACGCGCTGCGCGTGCTCGACGGCACGACGGCGATCGAGGTCGACCCGGACGACAACCGGGCGCGCTGGTACTCGAGCGCATCGGGTAGCCGCGGATGCGTCGCGGGGAGGCGGACTCCCCGCTAACGTTTCCGTATGACTGGACCGATGCCCCTCGACCTCGCTTCGATCCGACAAGCACCGAAGGCCCTGCTGCACGATCACCTCGACGGTGGTCTGCGCCCGGCGACGGTGCTCGAGCTCGCCGCGGACTGCGGCTACGACCAGCTACCCGCCCACGACGCCGCGAGCCTGGGCGCCTGGTTCCGTGACGCCGCCGACAGCGGCTCGCTGGAGCGGTACCTGGAGACCTTCGCCCACACCGTCGCCGTGATGCAGACCCCGGAGGGGTTGCGCCGGGTGGCCAGGGAGTGCGCGATCGACCTGGCCGCCGACGGGGTGGTCTACGCGGAGGTGCGATTCGCACCCGAACAGCACCTGGAGAAGGGCCTCACGCTCGACGAGGTCGTCGAGCACACCCTCGCCGGTTTCCGCGAGGGCGAGGCGATCGCGGCCGAACAGGGCAATGCCATCCGGGTGACCTGTCTGCTCACCGCCATGCGGCACGCGGCCCGCTCGCGCGAGATCGCCGAGCTCACGGTGCGATTCCGGGACGCGGGCGTGGGCGGATTCGACATCGCGGGCGCCGAGGCCGGGTTCCCGCCCACCCGCCACCTCGACGCCTTCGAGTACCTGCGGGCCAACCACGCGCACTTCACGATCCACGCGGGCGAGGCGTTCGGGCTGCCCTCGATCCACGAGGCGCTGGCCTTCTGCGGCTGTGACCGCCTCGGGCACGGAGTCCGCATCACCGACGACATCAGCGTCCCCGGCGCCGTCGAGGACGCGCGGCTGGGACTGGTCGCGAACTACGTGCGCGACATGCGGGTGCCGCTGGAGTTGTGTCCGTCGTCGAATGTGCAGACCGGGGCGGTGCCCTCGCTGGACAAGCATCCCTTCGACCTGCTGGCCCGGCTGCGGTTCCGCGTCACCGTCAACACCGACAACCGGCTGATGAGCGACACCACCATGAGCCAGGAGATGCTTAAGCTGGTCGATACCTTCGGCTACGGCTGGAGCGATCTGGAGCGCTTCACCATCAACGCCATGAAGTCGGCGTTCATCCCGTTCCCGGACCGGTTGAAGATCATCGACGAGGTGATCAAGCCCGGGTACGCCGTGCTGCTCGGCTGAGAACGCGACCAGGGACGGTGCCGGATCGGCACCGCCCCTGGTGGTTCGTCGGGTCCTACTCGCTGACCAGGCGAGTCTCGAAGACGCGCAGCAGATCGCGGAAGGACTGGGCCTCGCTGGCGAACGGCGGGTTCGGCGCCATCCGGTTCGGGTCCGGGTTGAGCAGGTAGGAGACGTACCAGCCCAGCGGGTTCGACGCGGCCAGCGCCTGTTCGACGGAGTCGTCACCGGCGTAGTCGGCCGCGTCGGTGATGAGCTCCACGGCGAGGTCGAGCTGTTCGATGTCGACCGCCTCGGGGCCCTCGGCCAGGTCCTCGACCAGACCGGTGAGCACGTAGACGTTCTCGTCGGTCACCTCGATTTCGAGCGACCCGTCGACCGCGGCGGTCTGCACCTCGGCGAAGGTGGAGACCCGGGCCAGCTCGTGCTCGTGATCGTCGGCCAGGTAGCGGGCCAGCGCGCGCTCGGAGCCGAAGACGGTGATCGAGCGGCCGTCGCCGAGGAAGATCGGCTCGTCGTCGAGGTAGCAGCGCAGGGTGTAGTGCTCGCCGTCGGAGTTGACGATCTTGACCGGGTCGATGCCGACCTCGTGCCAGAACGACTCGTCCTCGTCTTCGTCGTCGGCGGTGAGGTCGACGGCCTCGAACTCCTCGTCCTCCTCGGCGACATCGTCGGCGTCGACCTCGTTCTCCTCGGCGGCCAACAGCTCCGCCTCGGCGACGGCGACCGCGGCCGCGTCGACCTCGGGGGTGGTGACCACGCCGTCGATCGCGTCGAGCACGTCGTCCCAGCCCTTGACGATGGCGGCGCCGAGCTGATCCCACAGCTCCTCGCCGTCGCGGCCCGCGTAGGTGTGCACGCCCCCGGCCAGGGTCTCGAGCACCGGGTTGTCACCGAAGAACTTGGTGACCACGTCGAGCTCGCACACCTCGCCGATATTGCGCACCATCGCCAGGGTGTCCTCGAGCTCGCCGACGACCTCGACGTCCGGATCGCCCGCGGCCAGCTCGGGCACGGCCACCAGATCGAAGCTGAAGTTCTCCTCCGGCTCCAGTTCGGCCGCCGAGAGCCCGGCGATCACCGCCCACGACGGATGCTCGACGAGGTCGTTGTCGGAGTTGGTGCGGATGAACGCCGCCAGCTCCGCCACCGACTCGAAACCGTAGAGGTCGTCCTCGTGACCGAGGAACGCCTCCCACTCGTCGTCACCGTCGCGCCAGCGCGGAGCCCACAGGGTGACGAGATCGCCATCGGTCAGACCGAGCTCGATCGGGACGATGTCTCCAGAAGCCATGACGCGAAGCCTATCGAGCTTCAGCGCTGGGCACTATCCGGCCCGGGTGCTAATTGCTGCGCGGGCTGCGCGGCGCCTCCGGTGAGCGATTCGTTCAGTGTCGCAATGATGTTGGAACGCTCGGCACCGGCGGTCTCGGTGGCCTGCTTGCAGGCCGACAGGATCAGCTGCGCGGCCTCGGTGGGGGCCAGCGCGGTGATGCCCTCGTCCAGCGACAACGCGACCAGCGCGCCGTCGCTGTTCACCTCGGCGGTCACCAGCCCGTCCTCGGTGGTGAAACGCCCGTTGACCTGCTTGAGGCCGTACAGCGCGGCCTCGAGCGCCTCGAGTTTTCCGGTGACCCCGGCGACCAGGGCGTCCATTTCCGCGCTCACAGCGGCCTCATCCAACTCGTCTGGCCGGTGTCGGCGTCGTCGATGCGGTCGAGTTCCTCGACCGCCTGACGCCTGGTCGGCAGGTTCATCTTGTCCAGCAGCTGATCGGGGATACCGGCCTGCTCGCTGTAGACCTCGCGCAGGCGCGCGGCGGCGGCGATGGTCGAGCGCTTGGTCAGGCGCAGGATCTCATCGGCCAGCGCCTGCGCGCCGTACTGGTACTCGCTGCGCTCGAACTTGATCGCGATCGGCAGGCCCATGCTGGTCGCGCGGACCGAGATGGTGCCCGACCGGTTGCTGCTGACCGCGGTCTCCACATTGGGGACCTCGGGCATCGGCGCGCCGGTCATTCGGTCGGCCTGTAGAAGCCGTAGAACTCCATACCACTGTTCTCCGTTCGGATGGAACTGATCGAGACCGGGTCGCCCGCCTCGACGAGCTGCCCGTTGCCGACGACCATGGCGACGTGGCCGTCCCACACGGCGAGGTCGCCCGGTTGCAGGTCACCGGGGGAAACCTGGGGGTGTCCGATGTGCTGTTCCTGGGCCAGGCGGGGCAGTTCGACGCCCGCCTCGCCGTAGGCGTACTTGGTGAGACCACTGCAGTCGATGCCGGAGTTCGGATCGTTGCCGCCCCAGACATACGGGGTGCCGCAGGCGCTGATGGCCGAGCGGACCGCGGTGGCGGCCTTCTCGTTGGGCGCCTCGACCACGCTGCCGTCGGGCAGGGTGATCTTGACGCCGGTACCGTCGCCCGCCGAACCGGTGGTGGTGCCGGGCGTGGTCGTGGTCTTGGAACCGTTGGTGGTGGTGCCCTGGGTGGTGGTCTTCGAGCCGTTGGTGGTCGAGGAGGAGCTCATCACTGACGACAGCGACGAACCGACCGTGCTGAGCAGCGAACCGCCGGTGCTGGCCGCAGTGGACAGCAGGCTCGAGCTCGCCGTGGACGCGAGGTTGGTCGCGCCGCTGGACACGCTCGCCAGCGAGGTGCTCGACGGGGCCGGGGTGAGTTCCTGGATGGCGGCGGTCTGGGTGCCCAGCTCGTCCTGCACCCGGCCGACGACGCCGAGGCCCTGGCCGATGTGGTCGATCGCCGAACTCACCACCGCGGCCAGGCCGACCGGGGTGCCCAGGGTGGGGCTGAGCGCGGAGACGTCGGTGAGGAAGGACTGGACGATGGTGTCGAGTTCCTTCTGGCCGGTCTGCACGTAGGCGGCGGCCTGGTCGAGCACGGTCGCCATGCCGGTGCCGTTGTCGGACAGGTTGGCCGAGGAGTTCTGCACCCGCAGCGCCTTGGCGGTGGCCGCGTCGACGGCCTGACCGTCCCAGGCGGTGTTCACGTTGTTGATGCTGTTGCGACCGAGCTGATAGATCTGGTCGAGATTGGTGGAGGTCGCGCGCAGGCCGTCGGAGGCGCCGCCGTTGCCCAGGACACCGGTGCCGAAGCTCGACAGCAGGTCGGCCAGCGGCTGGGCCAGGCCGGAGAGATCGATCATGCGCCCGCACCCAGATCGCCCGCGGCCGCGGTGAGCGGAGCGGCGTTGTTGAGGTCGGTGTCGACGAGGGTGGTGGCCGCGCTGGCGGTGGCCGCGCCCATGCTCGCCATGACCGCCGACAGCTGGGCGATCGAGGCGACGTGGCCCGCGTGCGCCGCGGAGTAGGCGGTCACGAAATCACCGCCGATCAGGCCCATGATCGGGCCGAGCAGGGTGGGATCGGAGGCCACCGCACCGGCCGCCGCCGTCGCCAGTTCCGTGGACATCGTTCCGGCTTGTGCGCTGTAGGCGACGATGCCCTCGGCATCGGCCGACATCTTCCGCATCGAACTTCCCCCAATCCTCGAGTTTCCGGGCAGAGTACGTCATTCATCAGTTTGGACGCGCCGACGCCGCATTCGGTTCCCTCGGACCCGAAAATTTTCCCCAGCGGCCGCACCGGCAACGCCTGGCGACCCTATCGTTTTTTCATGCGCACCGACACTGTCGACCATCCCCTCGCCGCGACGCTGCTCAGCACCATGCGCGACGCGCGCACCGACAACGCCACCTTCCGCAATGCTCTGGGCGATCTCACCGGCATCCTGATGTACGAGGCGCTGCGCGACGCGCCCGTGCTGCGCGAGCCCATCGACACGCCGGTCGCGGTGACCGAGGGGGTGCGCCTGGCCGCCCCGCCGCTGCTGGTGCCGGTGCTGCGCGCGGGCCTTGGCATGGTCTACGCGGCCGCCGATCTGGTGCCGCAGGCCCGGGTCGGGTTCGTGGGCATCGCCCGCGACGAGCGGACCCATCAGCCGGTGCCCTACCTGGAATCGCTGCCCGAGGACCTGACCGACCTGCCCGTGTTCGTCCTGGACCCGATGCTGGCCACCGGCGGCTCCATGCGCCACACCCTCGAACTCCTGGTCGCCCGCGGCGCCACCGACATCACCGCCGTCTGCGTGGTCGCCGCACCCGAAGGCATTGCCGCCCTGGCCGACTCGGGCCTGCCGGTGCGTCTGGTCACCGCCGCCGTCGACGAGAGACTCAACGAGAACGCCTATATCGTCCCCGGTCTCGGCGACGCGGGCGACCGTCAATTCGGCCCCCGCTGACCCGGCGTCCGTACCGCCTCGCCCGTCCCTATCCGTTCGCCAAGGTCAGGCAGAACGCGTCGAGTTCGGCGAGGCGCCGCGCGGCACGGTCTCTCGCTCCAGGCAGGGCGGCGCGGTCGGGGACCGGGGTGAAGACCTCCAGGTAGCACTTGAGTTTGGGTTCGGTGCCCGAGGGGCGGACGACGAGGCGGAAGTCGTCGGCCTCGAAGATCAGCGCGTCGGTGCGCATGCGGCCGCGGATCTGGGCCTGGTCGGTGAATTTCACCGGGGTGCCCGCGATCTCGCTGGGTGGGGTGGCGCGCAGGGCGGCGGTGAGGGCGGTCGCGGTGGCCTGGTCGGGCAGGCGCAGGGAGACCTGGCCGCCGGTGTGCAGGCCGAATTCCACGGCGTAGGAGTCGAGTTCGTCGAGCAGCGAGCCTTCCTCGGCGGTGAGCAGCGCGACCAGGTCGGCGGCGGCGACGGCGGCGGAGATGCCGTCCTTGTCGCGGACCGTCGACGGGTCGACGCAGTGACCGATCGCCTCCTCGTAGGCGTACACCAGCCCTTCGCCCGCCCTGGCCAGCCATTTGAAGCCGGTCAGCGTCTCGGCGTAGCGGGCCGAGCGGGCCGCCGCCAGCTTGCTCAGCATCCGCGAGGACACCAGCGTGGTGGCCACCAGCGGGTCGGCGGGCCGGGTGCGCAGGACGTAGTCGGCCAGCAGCACGCCGGTCTCGTCGCCGCGCAGCATGCGCCAGCCGTCGGGGCCGGGGACGCCCAGCGCGCAGCGGTCGGCGTCGGGGTCGAGGGCGATGGCCAGATCGGCGTCGACGCGGGCGGCCAGCGCGAGCAGCAGGTCGGCGGCGCCGGGCTCCTCGGGATTGGGGAAGGCGACGGTGGGGAAGTCGGGGTCGGGCGCGTACTGCTCGTCGACCACGTGCACATCGGTGAACCCGGCCGCGGCCAGCGCGCGCACCGCGAGTTCGCCGCCGACACCGTGCAGCGCGGTGAGCGCGATCCGCACGTCGGCGCGCTCACCCGGGCCGCCGAGCAGTCGGGGCAGCGCGGCGACGCGGGCCAGGTAGCGGTCGACCAGCTCGGCACCGGACACCGCGACGGGCTCCCGGGCGATCGGCCCGGTGACCTGCTCGATGCACCGCTCGATCTCGGCGTCGGCGGGGGCGATGAGCTGGGAACCACCGTCGAGGTAGACCTTGTAGCCGTTGTCGGCGGGCGGATTGTGCGAGGCGGTGATCTGCACGCCCGCCACCGCGCCGAGCTCGCGGACCGCGAAGGCCACCACCGGGGTGGGGACCGGTTCGGGCAGCAGCGTCACCGGAAAGCCCGCGGCGGCGAAGATCTCGGCGGTGGCCGTGGCGAAGTCGGCCGAGCCGTGCCTGGCATCGCGCCCGACCACCACCGCGCCGCCACCCAGGCAGCGCTCCCGCAGCCAGGCGGCCAGTCCGGCGGTGGCGCGCGAGACCGTGTCCACGTTCATGCCGTCCGGACCCTCACGCAGCGGACCGCGCAGGCCCGCCGTCCCGAACCGCAGCATCTACACCCGCTCCAGGATTCCGCGCAGCAGCTTGCCCAGCCGAGGCGCGGCGGCCTGGCCCTCGGCCAGCACCTCGGCGTGGGAGAGGTGCTCGCCGGTGACGCCCGCCGCCAGATTGGTGACCAGCGAGATACCCAGCACCCGAGCCCCGCGCGAGCGCGCCTCGATCGCCTCGAGCACCGTCGACATGCCGACCAGATCGGCGCCGACGGTGGCCAGCATGCGGATCTCGGCGGGCGTCTCGTACTGCGGGCCGGTGAGTCCGGCGTAGACGCCGTCGGTGAGGCTCGGGTCGAGTTCCCTGGCCAGCGCGCGCAGCTCGGGGTCCCAGGCGTCGACCAGGTCGACGAAGCGCGCGCCCTCCAGCGGGGTGCGCGCGGTGAGGTTGAGGTGATCGGCGATGAGCACCGGTTCGCCCACCCGCAGACCGGGCCTGATCCCGCCCGCGGCATTGGTGAGCAGCACAATCTCGGCGCCCGCGGCGATCGCGGAGGTCACCGGGTGGACCACCTGCTGGGGTGTGTAGCCCTCGTAGAGGTGCTGGCGGCCCATCAGCAGCAGCACGTCGGTGTCGTCGACCTGGATCGAATGGACCATGCCGCCGTGGCCCTGCGCGCTGGGCTTGCCGAAACCCGGTAACTCCGGCATGGCGATCGAGGCGCGCGGCGAGCCGATCTCGGCCGCCGCCTCCTGCCACCCCGATCCCAGCACCACGGCCACGCGATGACGCGGCACTCCCGTACGTTCGGCGATCGCCTGAGCGGCCTGTTCGGCAAGCATGGGGGAAGTCTATGGGCGGGCGGCGCGCCCTGTCGCCCCCGCGCTTGCTACCCGCGAGTAAGGGGTGGCTGCCAGCGGCGTTTATTCTTCCCTGCATGCCGTATTTGGAGCGCTCTGGTGATGTGTTCGTCCTGTACCTCGGGAACGAGGGGGAGACCGACAACGAGAACCGTTTCTCGCCGGGCTGGATCGACGCCTTCCACGCCGCCCTCGACGAGGTCGAGGCGTCCGAGGGCCCGGCCGCCCTGGTGACGGTGGCGACCGGCAAGTTCTACAGCAACGGCCTCGACACCGACTGGGTCTTCGGCAACCTGGACAAGATCCACGGCTACCTCGACCGGGTGCACACCCTCTACACCCGCCTGCTGACCTTCCCGATGCCGACCGTCGCCGCCATCAACGGCCACGCCTTCGGCGCCGGTGCCATGCTGGCCAGCTCGCACGACTTCCGGGTGATGCGCGGGGACCGCGGCTTCTGGTCGCTGCCCGAGGTGCACCTGGGCATGCCCTTCACCGTCGGCATGAACGGCCTGCTCAAGGGCCGTCTGAGCAACCAGGTGTGTGTGCGGGCGATGACCACCGGTCACCGTTTCGCCGCCGACGAGGCGATCGCCGCGGGCATCGTCGACGCCAAGGCCGAGGCCGAGCAGGTGCTGTCCACCGCGATCGCCCAGGCCGCCGCGCTGACCAGCCTGCGCAAGCCGATCACCCCGATCATCAAGACCGATCTGCACGCCGAGGCCCTGGCCGCGCTGGCCACCCCGGTCACCCCGGAGAACCTGCCCTTCGGCAACTGAGCGCCTCGCCGGTGCGCCCGGAACCAGCACTGATGCGAGACTGGTTGGTATGGCACCCTCGCGCACCGGCGAATTCTCGGCCACCGCGGCCGATACCGCGATCCGCGCGGCCTCCGACGAGCTGATCGCGCTCTCGCACGCGATCCACGCCGAACCGGAGCTGGCCTTCGCCGAGACCCGCAGCGTCGCCAAGATCCTCGAGCCGCTGACCGCGCGGGGTTTCGCCGTCACCACCGGCGTGGCCGGGCTGCCGACCGCGTTCCGCGCCGTCTACGGCAGCGGCCCGCTCACCGTCGGCCTCTGCGCCGAATACGACGCGCTGCCCGAGATCGGGCACGCCTGCGGGCACAACATCATCGCCGCGACCGCCGTCGGCGCCGCGCTCGGGCTCGCCGAGGTCGCCGACCAGCTCGGTCTCACCGTCGTCGTGCTCGGCACCCCGGCCGAGGAGAGCGGCGGCGGCAAGGTGCTCATGCTGGAGGCGGGCGCCTTCGACGACATCGCCATGGCCTTGATGGTGCATCCCGGGCCCAGCGACATCGTCGGCGCGCGGTCGCTGGCCCTGGCCGATCTGGCCATCACCTTCCACGGCCGCGAAGCGCACGCCAGCGCCGCGCCCGAACTGGGCCGCAACGCGGGCGACGCGGTGACGCTGACGCAGGTCGCGCTGGGTCTGCTGCGCCAGCACCTGCGTCCCGGTCAGCAGGTGCACGGTATAGTCGCCGACGGTGGCGTAGCCCCCAACATCGTGCCCGGACGGGCGGAACTGCTCTACTACCTCCGCGCGACCGACGCCGCTTCCCTCGACGACCTGATGCGCCGGGCGAAGGCGTGCTTCGAGGCGGGCGCCCTGGCCACCGGCTGCACCCACGACATACGGACGCTCGCGCCCACCTACACCGAGCTCACCCCCGACCCGGCCCTGTCGCAGCTGTATCGCGCGCGGATCACCGAGCTGGGGCGGGCGCCGATCGCGCCCGAACTCGAGGTGCTGCGGCCGCTCGGGAGCACCGACATGGGCAACGTCACCAATGTCATCCCCGGTATCCACCCGGTGATCGGCATCGACGCGGGCGGCGCGGTGACCCATCAGCCGGAGTTCGCCGCCGCCGCGGTGAACGCCTCGGCCGACCGCGCGGTGCTCGACGGCGCGCTCGCACTGGCGCGTACCGCTGTCGCGGCGGCACGCGATGAAGTACACAGGGACAGGTTGTTGCACACTCTGGTCGAACGACAGGAGGACATTCGGTGAGCATCTCCGGCCATCCGGGCACCACCCACGCCGAGGCGGACGCGGTGCCGCTCGGCGTCACCCCCGCCGCGGCGACGCGCGCGAACGCGGTGGTCCCGACCGTGCCGGACGCCGAACTAGACGGGATGCCGGGAACCGAGATAGTCGACGCGTGGCTGGCCGAACACACCGGTGACCTGGTGCAATGGCGCAGACACATCCACGCCAACCCCGAACTGTCGCGCGCGGAGTTCGCCACGACCGAGTTCGTCGCCGGTTGGCTCGGCAAGGCGGGCCTGACCTGGCGGACGCTGCCCGGCGGCACCGGTCTGCTCTGCGATCTGGGCCCCACCGACGCCCCGCGTATCGCGCTGCGCGCCGACATGGACGCGCTGCCGATGCAGGAGTTCACCGGCCTGACCTTCGCCTCCACCGTGCCCGGCGTCTCGCACGCCTGCGGTCACGACGCGCACACCACCGTGCTGCTGGGCACCGCGCTGGCGCTGGCCGAAGCCGAGGCGTACCTGCCGGTCGGCGTGCGGTTGGTGTTCCAGCCCGCCGAGGAGGTCATGCCCGGCGGCGCGCTCGACGTGGTCGCCGCGGGCGGCATGGAGGGCGTCGACCGGATCTTCGCGCTGCACTGCGATCCCCGGCTCGAAGTCGGCAAGGTGGGTTTACGGACCGGCGCGATCACCTCGGCCGCCGACACCGTCGAACTGGTGCTGGACTCGCCCGGCGGGCACACCTCGCGCCCGCATCTGACCAGCGATCTGGTCTATGCCATCGGCACGGTCATCACCGGGCTGCCGGGGCTGCTGAGCCGCCGTGTCGACCCGAGGACCAGCACGATCATGGTGTGGGGCGCGGTGAGCGCGGGCAAGGCGCCCAACGCGATTCCGCAGACCGGCATGCTCACCGGCACCGTCCGCACCGGTGACCACGCCACCTGGCTGCTGCTCGAACCGCTGGTCCGCGAGATCATCGACGGCCTGCTGGCCCCCACCGGCGTGCGCTACCAGCTCAACTACAAGCGCGGCGTGCCGCCGGTGGTCAACGACCCCACCTCGGCGCTGATGTTCGAGAACGCCGTCCTGGCGCTGGGCCCCGACGCGCTGGCCGACACCCCGCAGTCCGGCGGCGGCGAGGACTTCTCCTGGTACCTGGAGGAAGCCCCGGGCGCCATGGGTCGGCTGGGCGTGTGGTCGGGCACCGGCGAGCAGCTCGACCTGCACCAGCCGACCTTCGACATCGACGAGCGCGCCCTGGCGGTGGGCGTCAGGACGCTGACCAACATCGTCCTGCAGGCCTAGGCGCTTACGCCCCCGGGCCCACGTTCTTGCTGTTGCGGGTGCGCAGCGCGTGGACGTAGTCCTCGGGGGCGCCCGCCTTTTCGGCCGCGTCGGCGATCACGCCGAGGTAGCGGGCCGAGGGCAGGCCGCCCTCGTAGGCGTCGAGGACGTAGAGCCAGGCCAGCCGCGATTCGCCCTGGGTGCCGGTGACGCGGATCCGGATCTTCTTGTGGATGCCGAAGTCCGAGCCCTCCCAGCGGTCCAGGCTCTCCTCGTCCTCGGGAGAGACGTCGTAGAGCACGACGAACACCCGGGAGCCCGGATCCTCGACCACGGTGGCCAACGGCCCTTCCCAGCCGATGTCGTCACCGGCGAAGGTCAGGCGCCAACCTTCCAGCCACCCGGTCCCGGACATGGGCGAATGCGGGCAGCGCTCCAGCATCTGCGTCGAGTCCATGTTGGACCCGTAAGCGGCATAGATCGGCACCTGACGAACTGTAGCCAATAACAGCAGCGGAATCCCCGTCTCCCACCCAGATCGGCTGACGGTCACATTCGCCGAACACGCCGAACTTGTTCACCGAGCCGACGCGATTCCGACACAGCGCACCTGAAAGGATGGACATCGACACCCCAGGGTGACCCCGACAAGGGCGAGCCCGACGAGCCTTCGCGGCCCCTAGGGGGTCGCGACCCCGCGGCGCCCGCGCCGCCAATAGACACAGGAGCGTGGACTGTGGCCAGGATTGCGATCATCGGTGGCGGACCCGCGGGATACGAGGCGGCGCTGGTGGCCGCGCAGCACGGGGCCACGGTGACCCTGGTCGACGCCGACGGCATCGGTGGCGCCTGTGTGCTGTGGGATTGCGTGCCGTCCAAGACCTTCATCGCCTCGACCGGGCTGCGCACCGATCTGCGTCGCGCCCGCGATCTGGGCATCACCATCGACGCCAGCCAGGCGCAGGTGCATCTGCCCGAGGTCAACGGGCGCGTCAAGGCGCTCGCGCTGGCCCAGTCCTCCGACATCCGCGCCAAGTTGCAGGCCGCGGGCGTGCGGCTGCTCGCGGGTCGCGGCGAATTGACCGGGCCCGCCGCCGGTTCGGCGCACCTGGTGCGCGCCACGCTGGCCGACGGCAGCACCGAGGAGTTCGAGGCCGAGGTGGTACTCATCGCCACCGGCGCCAGCCCGCGCGTGCTGCCCGGCGCCGAACCCGACGGCGAGCGCATCCTGAACTGGCGCCAGCTCTACGACCTGAGCGAGCTGCCCGAGACCCTGGTGGTGGTCGGTTCCGGTGTCACCGGCGCCGAATTCGTCTCCGCCTACACCGAGATGGGCGTGCGGGTGAAGCTGGTCTCGAGCCGCGACCGCGTGCTGCCCGGCGAGGACGCCGACGCCGCCCTGGTGCTCGAGGAAGCCCTGGCCGAGCGCGGTGTCGAGCTGGTCAAGCACGCGCGCGCCGACGCGGTGGAGCGCACCGCCGAGGGCATCGTGGTGAAGCTGTCGGACGGGCGCACCGTCACCGGTTCGCACGCGCTGATGACCGTCGGCTCCACCCCGAACACCGACGCGCTGGGCTTGGACCGGGTCGGCATCGAACTCGATCGCGGCGGATACCTTCGCGTCGACCGGGTTTCGCGCACCTCCGTGCCCGGCGTCTACGCCGCGGGCGACTGCACCGGCCTGCTGCCGCTGGCCTCGGTGGCGGCCATGCAGGGCCGCATCGCGATGTATCACGCGCTGGGCGAGGGCGTGAGCCCGATCCGGCTCAAGACGGTGGCCTCGGCGGTGTTCACCCGGCCCGAGATCGCGACGGTCGGCGTCAGCCAGACCGCCATCGACAACGGCGAGGTGCCCGCGCGCACGGTGATGCTGCCGCTGAACACCAATCCGCGCGCGAAGATGTCGGGGCTGCGGCGCGGCTTCGTCAAGATCTTCTGCCGCCCGGCGACCGGCGTGGTGATCGGTGGTGTGGTGGTCGCGCCGATCGCCTCGGAACTGATCCTGCCGATCGCGTTGGCGGTGCAGAACAACCTCACCGTCACCGATCTGGCGCAGACCTTCTCGGTGTATCCGTCGCTGACCGGTTCGGTCACCGAGGCGGGTCGTCTGCTCATGCGTCACGACGACCTGGACTGAGCCGACCAGCCGGAATGTGAGACGTATCACTGACTCGCCGGGTTTCGAATTGTCTTGTTCGACAAGGTTCCTCGTCGGCTCGAATCGCTGTGTCGGGAAAGCTACTGCCGCGTTGCCTGTCCCGCGCTCATGTGGTTGACTCACGGCCGAGGCGCGATCTGTTCAGGTCGCGTGGTGGAGTAGTGGGGGATTCCCTCCGGGAAAGGGATAAGCGAAAAGTGAAGCATCGTAAGCCGAGTCGGGCGCAGCGAGCGATTGCCAGCACCTCGTTGCCCCTGGCCGCTGCGGCCGCTGTGGCAACTCTTCTTGCGGCTCCGGCCGGTGCGGTCCCCAGCGACCAGCCGTCCACGCCCGCCACCCCGGCGCCTGCGCAGCCGGGCACCGAAAGCCAGGAGACGCCGGAGAACGGCGCTCCCGAGGAAGAGGCCACGGAGACCCCGGAGAAGGCCAAGCCGGGTCAGACCAAGCCGACGCCCGCCCAGCCGGGTGTCACCACCCCCGGACCGGGCGAGCCGGAGGACACTCCGGCCAAGGTCACGCCGTCGCAGCCGGGTGTCACCACCCCGCGCGTCGCGCCGCTGCCGGTTCCCGGTCAGTCCCAGGGCAATCAGGCCCAGCCCGCGGTGCACCCGGAGACGGGCGCCACCACCCCGGGCGAGGAGAAGACCACCACGCCGGAGAAGCCGGGCACCACCACGCCCGCGCAGCCGTCGCAGACCCAGCCGAGCGTGCCGTCCGATCAGGGCGTCGCGGGCGACGACGCCGAAGGCGAGTCGCGCGAGACGCTGGTGCAGGAGCCGCAGGAACCGACGTGGCAGGCGCCGCGTCTGGAGAACGCGCCCGCCGCGCCGGTCGTCGAGATGGAAGGCCCGCACCAGGAAGTCGGCGCCACCGTCGACGCCGGTGGTCTGGTGCCCGGTCTGCTGGCCAACACGCACCACTACAACAACGAGCACGGCTACGTCGGCACCATCGGCTACCGGGCGCCCGGTGGCGGCTTCGGTGACGCCGGTGTCTCGGTGGAGTACATCGGCGAGAACTCGGTCAAGGTCACCACCTTCAACGGTGGCGACGGCCGCTCCGACAACACCACCGTGACCGTTCTCGACACCACCCAGGCCAACCTGGCCAAGGCGGCGGTCGAGAACTGGATCAAGGCGCAGCCGGGCGGCACCGCCGCGCTCGAGGCGGCGGCGAAGGCTACACTGCCGGTGCCGGGGGAGCTGCTTCAGACGGTGAACGTCGCTGGTGTCACCACTCAGTGGGGTGGCTCGCTCCAGTACTGACACACACCTACGACGTGTGGGGCGGTCGGCTGACGACCGCCCCACACGTGTGTCCTGGGGAAAGGATTGGTCTTGGGCACCGAGGGTGACGAGAACGATTTCGGGGAATTCGGCCCACCGGTCGATGACGTGAACGCCGGATTCGGCGGGCCGGTGGCCGCGACACCGCCGCCCGCGCCCGGTGCGCTACCCGAGCGTGGTTGGCAACCCGCCGCCGCGCCCGGTCCGTTCGGTCCGCCCGCCGGTGCGCCGAATCCGTTCGGCGCGCCCGTGTCGGCTCCGCCGCCCGTCGCGCCGCCGCCGGGTCCGCCGGTCGCGCCGCCGGTGGCCGCCCCGCCGCCGGGCCCGCCCACCGCGCCGCCGCGTGGTCCGGTGCCGCCCGGCCCGGCGCGTTCGGCGCCCACCTCGGTCTTCGGTGACGCCGTCGCGACCCCGCCGCCCGCGCCGCCGCAGCGCGACGCCTCGCCGTTCGGTGACTCGGTACCGGTGGCCTCCGGCCGCGAACTCACCGAGGTGATCCGCCGCGATCGGCCCGCGCCGCGCCAGGAACCCGACGCCGACATCGTGCGTCAGCCCGCACCGGAGACCGTCCGGATGTCGGCCCCGGAGACGCCGCGTCCGCCGCTGCCCGCCGTGGAGCGCAAGGACGAGGACAAGGCGTGGTGGAACAGCCCGGACGACGACGGCGGCGTCCCCAAGCCGCCCGCCGAGCCCGGCCTGTCCTGGGCCGACGACCCGATCGCCCGCCGTCTCGCGCCGAAGACCCCGGTCGCGCCGGTCAGCGAGGAGAAGGAGACCGACAAGCGACTGCCGTGGCTCATCGGCGGCGCGGTGGCGGCGGTGCTCATCGTGGTCGCGCTGGTCGCGACGATCGGCCTGGTCAAGCGCGGTGGCGGCGAGGACCCGGGGCCCACCGCGGCCCCGACCACCGCGGCGCAGATCCCCGGCTTCGAATGCCCGGCGTCCACCGATCCGGCGGTGACGGTGAGCAACGGTCCCGGCGACACGACCTCCGGTGCCAGGGCGATCCTCGGCTTCCAATACGCCTTCTACGTCGAGCGTTCCGGCACGAAGGTGCGCGATTTCGCCTCACCCGACGGCGACATCTCCCAGGCCGACCGGCTGCAGCGCGCGATCGACTCCAAGATCCCGGTCGGCGCCAAGCACTGCGTCAAGATCCGCGAGACGCTGCCGGGGCAATACGACGTGGATCTGAGCGAATGGCATCCCGATGGTGAGGTGATCACCTACCCGCAGGTGATCATCACCTCCAACATCGATGGGAAGTGGCAGGTCAAACACATCCTGACCCGATAGCGTCTCAAATAACGGGATGAGAATTTCACATTCTGGTTAGCGGTATGCGATGGTGGGTGGACATCGCGTCCCCTGGCGTACCCGGAGGTTCTCATGTCGCCGACCACTCCCGCCCTGGCGGGCAAGCTCGCCGGTCTGCAGAGCTCGGCGATTCGTGACCTGCTCAAGCTCACCGCGCGTGCCGATGTCATCAGCCTGGCCGGTGGGCTGCCCGACGCGGCGCTGATGCCGCGCGAGCGCATCGCCGCGGCGGCGCAGTCCGCGCTCGCCGACCCGGCGGTGCTGCAGTACACCGAGTCGCCGGGCTGGCCCGCGCTGCGCGAGGTGCTCGCGGCTCGGGAGTCGGCGCGGATCGGGCGGTCGGTGCCGGTCGAGGACGTGTTCGTCACCCACGGTTCGCAGCAGGCGCTGTCGCTGCTGGCCGAGGTGCTGCTCGATCCCGGCGCGCTGGTGATCGTGGAGGACCCCGCGTATGTCGGTGCGCTGCAAGTGTTCCGGGCCGCCGGGGCGCGCATCGTCGCGGTGCCGCTCGACGCCGACGGCCTGCGCCTGGACGTCCTGGAGGGCCTTCTCGCCGCCGGTGAACGCCCCGCCGTCGTGCACACCGTGTCCAACTTCCACAACCCCGGCGGTGTCACCCTCTCGCCGCAGCGGCGTCAGCGTCTCGCGGAACTGGCCGAGGCGCACGGCTTCTGGGTGATCGAGGACGACCCCTACGGCGAACTGTGGTTCGACCGGCCCGCCCCGGCCCCCGTCGCCGCCTACTCGCCGCAGGTGATCCGCCTGTCCAGCGTCTCCAAGATCCTCGCCCCCACCCTGCGCGTGGGCTGGATGACCGCCCCGCGCCAGGTCTGTCGCGCCGTGGAACTGCTCAAGCAGGGCGCCGACCTGTGCGGCTCCGCCCTCACCCACCAGATCGCGGCCACCCTGCTCACCGACACCGACTGGCTCGACGCCCACATCACCACGGTCCGCACCACCTACGCCGCCCGCGCGAAAGCCCTGGTCACCGCCACCCGCACCACCTTCGGCGACCGCGTCCACTGCACCGACGCCACCGGCGGCATGTTCGTCTGGGCCGACTTCACCGACGGCACCGACACCACCGCCCTGCTCCCCGCAGCCCTGGAAGCGGGCGTCGCCTACGTCCCCGGTGCCGCCTTCGCCGTCTCCGACGCCTACCGCTCCGCGCTGCGCATGTGCTTCACCACCACCGACGAACCCACCCTCACCACCGCCATCACCCGCCTGGCCGCGGCAGCGCGCTGACCCGTCACGCCCAGTTGTAGGTGCGTTCCACGGCCTTGTTCCATGCGGTGTAGCGGGCTTCGCGGTCGGCGGCGGGCATGGTGGGGGTCCAGGTGTGGTCGGCTGTCCAGTTGGCGCGGAGGTCGTCGAGGCCGGTCCAGTAGCCGACGGCCAGGCCCGCGGCGTAGGCGGCGCCGAGGGCGGTGGTCTCGCGGACGACGGGGCGGACCACGGGGACGTCGAGGATGTCGGACTGGAATTGCATGAGCAGGTCGTTGCCGGTCATGCCGCCGTCGACCTTGAGGGTGGTCAGTTCCAGGTCGAGGTGTTGGGCGGCGGCGTCGGCGCGCATGGCGTCGACCACCTCGCGGGTCTGGAACGCGGTGGATTCCAGTGCGGCCCTGGCCAGATGGGCCTTGGTGACGAAGCGGGTGAGCCCGGCGATCACCCCGCGCGCGTCCGGCCGCCAGCGTGGGGCGAACAGGCCGGAGAAGGCGGGCACGAAGTAGGCGCCACCGTTGTCGTCGACGCTGCGGGCCAGCGGTTCCACCTCCTCGGCCGAGGCAATGATGCCCAGATTGTCGCGCAGCCACTGCACCAGCGAGCCGGTGACGGCGATCGAGCCCTCCAGCGCGTAGACCGCGGGCTGGTCACCGAGCTGATAGCAGACGGTGGTGAGCAGCCCGTGCTTGCTGATCACCGGGGTGGTGCCGGTGTTGAGCAGCATGAAATTGCCTGTGCCGTAAGTGTTCTTGGCCTCACCGGGCGACAGGCACGCCTGCCCGAAGGTGGCCGCCTGCTGGTCACCCAGGATGCCCGCCACCGGCGCACCGGCGAACGGCCCCGCGGTGATCTCGGCGTAGACCTCCGAGGAGCTGCGGATGTCGGGCAGCAGCGACATCGGGATGTCGAATTCGGCGCAGATCCGCTCGTCCCACCGCAGCGTGCGCAGGTCCATGAGCATGGTGCGCGAGGCGTTGGTGACATCGGTGAGGTGCTCGCCGGTGAGTTTCCACAGCACCCAGCTGTCCATGGTGCCGAAACAGAGGTCACCCGCCTCGGCGCGGGCCCGCGCACCCTCGACATTGTCCAGGATCCAGCGCAGCTTCGGCCCGGCGAAATAGGTCGACAGCGGCAGCCCGGTGCGTTCGGCGTAGCGCTGCGGGCCCTGGTCACCGGCCAGTTCGGTGCACAGCTGGTCGGTGCGGGTGTCCTGCCAGACGATGGCGTTGTGGACCGGCTCGCCGGTGGCCCGGTCCCAGACCACGGTCGTCTCGCGCTGATTGGTGATGCCGATGGCGGCGAGGTCGCCCGCCGAGCAGCCGCTGTTGCCCAGCGCGGCGCCGAGCACCCACTCGGTATTGCGCCACACCTCGACCGGATCGTGTTCCACCCAACCGGGTTTCGGGAAGATCTGCCGGTGCTCCCGCTGTGCGGTTCCCACGATCCGGCCGTGCCGGTCGAAGACGATGCACCGACTCGAAGTCGTGCCCTGATCGATGGCGGCCACATAGCGACGCATCCCCGCAGGTTACTAAACCGCGCACGGAGCGGTGGCCGACTACGGCGGGCCCGGTCGCGACGCGTGCGGGGTCGGCGGCCCGCGCTGCGGCATCCGGCACCTGTCGGGCACTACGTTTAGCCTGTACCCAGCGGCGCCCGACCGCGTCGTGCCCCCACACTGTCGACTGGAACCGGCCCCGGGTCGGTGGCGAGGAGTCGAGCATGGCGCAGACACCGGAGTTCCCGTTCCTGCATCCCGGCGAGCTGGTGGCAGGCGCGAAACGTGACCGACGTGGTCCGGGGCAGCTCGGTCCCGAGCATCGTCGCGCGGCCTGGGAGCGGCTGGGGAAAGAACAGTTCGACGTGCTGGTCATCGGCGGCGGCGTGGTCGGCGCGGGCATCGCGCTGGACGCGGCCACGCGCGGCCTGTCGGTGGCGCTGGTCGAGGCCCGCGATCTCGCCTCGGGCACCTCCAGCCGCTCGTCGAAGATGTTCCACGGCGGTCTGCGCTATCTCGAACAGCTCGAGTTCGGCCTGGTCCGGGAGGCGCTGAAGGAGCGCGAGCTGGCCCTGTCGACGCTGGCCCCGCACCTGGTCAAGCCGCTGCGCTTCCTCTACCCGCTGACCCACCGCGTCTGGGAGCGGCCGTATGTCGCCGCCGGACTCACCCTCTACGACACCATGGGCGGCGCGAAATCCGTTCCTGGACAGCATCATCTGACCAGGCACGGTGCCATGCGGTTGGCGCCGGGCCTGCGCCGCGACTCGATGATCGGCGGCGTCACCTACTACGACACCGTGGTCGACGACGCCCGCCACACCATGACCGTGGCCCGCACCGCCGCGCACTACGGCGCGGTCATCCGCACCTCCACCCAGGTCGTCGGGCTGTTACGCGAGGCCGACCGGGTGGTCGGGGTGAAGCTGCGTGATACCGAGGACGGGCGCACCGGCGAGGCGCGCGCGAATGTGGTGATCAACGCGACCGGCGTGTGGACCGACGAGGTGCAGGGCCTGTCGCATCAACGCGGGCGCTTCCATGTGCGCGCGTCCAAGGGCGTGCACATCGTGGTGCCGCGCGACCGGATCGTCAGCGATGCCGCCGTCATCCTGCGCACCGCCACCTCGGTGCTGTTCCTCATCCCGTGGGGCGCGCACTGGATCATCGGCACCACCGACACCGACTGGAACCTCGACCTCGCGCATCCGGCCGCCACCAAGGCCGACATCGACTATCTGCTCACCCGGGTCAACGAGGTGCTCGTCACCCCGCTCACCCATGCCGACATCGACGGTGTCTACGCGGGGTTGCGCCCGCTGCTGGCCGGGGAGAGCGACGAGACCTCCAAGCTCTCGCGTGAGCACGCCGTCGCCCGGGTCGCGCCCGGCTTGGTGAGCATCGCGGGCGGCAAGTACACCACCTACCGGGTGATGGCCGCCGACGCGATGGACGAAGCGGCACAGGACATTCCGGCCCGCGTCTCTCCGTCGATCACCGAGAAGGTGGCGCTGCTCGGTGCCGACGGCTACTTCGCGCTGGTCAACCAGACCGTGCAACTGGCCGAACAGTACGGTGTGCACCCCTACCGGATGACACACCTGCTCGACCGCTACGGCTCCCTGGTCGACGAGGTCCTCGCCTACGCGGCGGGCAAACCCGAACTGCTGCAACCGATCACCGACGCGCCGTCCTACCTGCAGGTCGAGGCCGTCTACGCGGCCGCCGCCGAAGGCGCCCTGCACCTCGACGACATCCTGGCCCGGCGCACCCGCATCTCGATCGAGTACGCCGATCGGGGTGCGCACTGCGCCGAGCAGGTCGCCCATCTCGTCGCGCCGGTGCTCGGCTGGGACACCGAGGATGTCGATCGCGAGGTGACCACGTACCAGGCGCGGGTGCGGGCCGAGATCGAGTCGCAGACCCAGCCCGACGACATCTCGGCCGACGCGCTGCGGGCGGCAGCGCCGGAACCGCGGCCGCAATTGCTCGAACCGGTACCCCAGGACCGGTGAGATTCGGATCGCCGGAGCCGTGTGCGCGTGGGGTGGCCGGTCGGCAGGGTCTTGCTGCGGCCCCGGTGACGTCCGTGTGGCCGCGCTCGACCGGTGTCGGTGTGGGTTGTGCGGATCAGCGCGCGGCGGGTTCGGGTTGGCAGCGGGGGCAGAAGTAGATGCCGCGTTCGCGCTGGGTGATGCGGTCGGCGGGGTCGTCTTCGCCGAGCAGTCGGGAGACGATGGTGGTGCCGCAGCGGGGACAGGGACGGCGGGTGCGGCCGTAGACCATCGGGCGCCAGGGCGGTTGGTGGGCGGCTTTGGTGAGGACGCGGTGGGATTCGTCGACCAGGGCGGGCAGATCCGGGATGTCGCCGACCGGGGTGGCCGGGTGCACGCGACGCAGGAAGCAGATCTCGCTGCGGTAGATATTGCCGATGCCAGCGAGGTTTCGCTGATCCAGGAGGGCGAGACCGATTGCGCGGCGCGGGTATTCGGTGAGGCGACGGAGGGCTTCGGCGGGGTCCCAGTTCGCGCCGAGCAGGTCGGGGCCGAGATGGTCGATGACGGTGTGCTCCTCGGCGCGCGGGAGCACCTGGAGGATGCCGAGAGCGAAGCCGACCGCCTCGACCTCGTCATTGGACAGCACCGCGCGGGCGGTGACGCGCGGCTTGGTCCAGCGCTGGCCGCAGTGGAATATCCGCCACTCGCCCTCCATCTTGAGGTGGCTGTGGATGCTGGCCCGGTCGGTGCGGATGAACAGGTGCTTGCCGTAGCTGCCGACCTCGGTGACCAGTTCGCCGACCAGATCGACGGTCGCGAAGCGCGGCACGCGGAAATCACTGCGGGTCAGGGTGGTTCCGGCCAGGGCCGTGCGCAGCCGCTCTGCGGTGCGGAAGACGGTGTCGCCCTCGGGCATTCGGCTACACCTGCCTGCGCAGCCGCAGGCCGCGCGGTGTCACCGCGAAACCGGCCTCGACCAGGAAGTCGGCGAAGGTGTTGCCGTGCACGGTGTCACCGTTGACCTTGTCGATCACCAGCGAGTCCACCCGCCGCTCGTGCACCAGCCCGGCCAGCGCGCTCGCCCCCGCCCGGCGCAGGCCGGGGTCCTCGGTGAAGGTGAGCAGGGTCTTGCCGCCACGCTCGAGATAGAGCACGAGTTCGCCACCGACCAGCACCACCAGCGCGCCCGCCTTGCGACCCGGTCGATGCCCGCCCTCGGCCTCGCTCTTGGGCCAGGGCAGCGCGGCACCGTACGGGTTCGCGGGATCGCAGGCCGCCAGCGCCAGCGCGACCTCGGTGCGGACCGCGCTGCGGTCGGTGTCGAAGGAGCGCAGGCGGTCGACGGTGTCGGTGGTGGAGAACTGGGCGCCGCCGAGCGTGTCGACGAAATAGCCGCGACGGCAGCGGCCCCTGTCCTCGAACTCGGTGAGTACCCGGTACATCAGGGCGAACCCGCCGGGCACTCCCTCGTTCTGCACGGCACCGCGCGTGAGCACGCCGTAGCGTTCGAGCAACTGGTCGGCGGTGGCGTGGGCGCGCACGGTGTTGTCCTGCACGCGTTCCGGCAGGATCGACCAGCGTCCGGCCATCGTGGGCGGGCCGGAGCGGGTCGGCATCGCGGCGCGCGGCAGGTAGGCGCGACCGCGTGGGGCACGGCGGGGTGCGCGGTGCGCGGTGGTGGAACGGGAGGTCCCGGCGAGCAGGGCGCGCACCGGGGCGAAGGTGTCACCGGAGACGTATCCCGCCCAGACCAGCTGCCAGAGCGCGTCACCGGCGGCTTTGTCGTCGAGCAGGCCGGTGGCATCGGAGAGCTGCCGGAAGAAGTACGCGCCGCCGCCGCTGAGGGTGGGCGGCAAGGAGACCGCCTCCGCGGCCACCGAACCGGCATCGTCGGTCCGGTTCGATTCGAGGCCGCTCTCCTCACCACGTGGACCAGCGATGTTCGCCGAGCGGCTGTGTGTCCGGCTCGTGGTCTCGGTGTTGGCCGACTCGTCGGTGCGGCGAACTCCGCGCGGGGTGGCCTCGGTGACCGGCGTCGGACTGTCGAGGTCTATGGGCGGGGTCGTGCGGGGGCGGGGTTCGAGCTGGGCGCCCATGGCTGCCAGTAGGGAGAGCTGAATGTCGGTGGGGTCGATCGGGTCGGGTGGGGGGAGGGTGAAGGGGGCCTGGTCGGCCAGGTGCAGGGCGATCCAGCCGTCGCGGGCGGTGATGGCGCCGTGGCCGGACCAGATCACCTCGCCGGTGGCCATGAGCTCGTCGAGGAGGGCGGGGGTGTAGTCGCGCACGCGCATCGGGAGGATGAGCGATTCCCAGGCCGAGGCCGGGATCGGTACGCCCGCGAGCTGTTCCACCACCGTGGCCACGCCGTCCAGGCCGCGTAGCTCGCCGGAACCGACGTGCTGCCAGGCGGGGAGGAAACGGGCGAAGGCGGCGGTGGCGACGGGTTCCACCTCGTGCCGGGCCGCGGCCAGCGAGCGGCGACGCAGGCGGCGCAGGATCTGGGCGTCGCACCACTCGGTGCCCGCGGTGTCGGGGGTGAATTCGCCTTCCACCACGCGCTTCTCGGCCAGCAGCCGGTGCAGTGCGGTGGTCGCCACCGCCGTGCCGAGGCCGAATCGGGCGGCCACGTCGGCGGTGGTGAAAGGCGCGTGTGTACGGGCATAGCGGCCCACGAGATCACCGAGCGGATCGGGGACCGGCTCGATGAACGCCTGCGGCACCCCGATCGGCAGCGGCACCCCGAGCGCGTCGCGGAGTCGCGCCGCGTCCTCGATCGCCACCCACCACGTGCGCCCCGCGAATGAAACCTCCAGTGCCCGCCGGGAATCCCGCAACTCCGCGAACCACGCGGGCGCGTCGGAGTCGGCGAGCGCTGTGTCGGTGGCCATGGGTGCGTTGTCGGCGGCGGGGGTGTGGTCGGGGTGTGCCTCGTCGGTGGGGTCTGTTGGCGGCGCGGGCGTGCGGGGGACGCAGCGGGCGGCGGCTTCGGTGGGGGTGAGGGGGCCGAGGAGGCGGAGGAGGTCGGCCAGGCCCTCGGCGTCGCGGGCGTGGCGTTCGGGGGTGAGGCGTTGGAGTTCGCGTTCGGTGAGGGTGAGGACGGCGGGGTCGAGGAGTTCGCGCAGTTCCACGCGGCCGAGGAGTTCGGCGAGCAGGCTGGAGTCCAGGGCGAGGGCGGCGGCGCGGCGTTCGGCCAGGGGGCTGTCGCCGTCGTAGAGGAACTGGCCGATGTAGGAGAACAGCAGGGCATTGGCGAAGGGGGAGGGGGTGGCGGTCTCGACGTCGACGAGGCGGATCTCGCGGCGGGCCAGTTTGGTCAGCAGGTCGCGCAGGGAGGGCAGGTCGTAGACGTCGCGCAGGCATTCGCGCACGGTCTCCAGCAGGATCGGGAACTGCGGGAATTTGCGTGCCACGTCCAGCAATTGGGCCGAGCGCTGCCGCTGCTGCCACAGGGGCGCGCGTTTGCCGGGGTCGCGACGCGGCAGGAGGAGTGCCCTGGCCGCGCACTCGCGGAAACGAGAGGCGAACAGCGCCGAACCACCGACCTGTTCGGTGACGATGTCATCGATCTCGTCGGGCTCGAAGACGAACAGTTCCGCGCCGGGCGGTTCGTCGGTGGTGTCCGGCAGGCGCACCACGATCCCGTCGTCGGAGGCCGTGGGCGCGGCATCCACCCCGAACCGCTCCTGCAACCGCGCCCCCACGGCCAACGCCCACGGCGCGTGTACCGGAGTACCGAACGGCGAGTGCAGCACCAACCGCCAGTCCCCGAGCTCGTCACGGAACCGCTCCACGATCAGCGTGCGGTCGGTAGGCAACTGCCCGGTCGCCCCCCGCTGCTCTTCCAGCAGCCCCACCAGATTCGCCGTCGCGTTCTGATCCAGCCCGGCAGCACGCACCATCTGATCCAGCCGCACCGCCGATTTGCTCAACGCGGCCACAGCCGCCTTCACCCCACCCCGACCCCGCCGCCCCGAGACACCGCCCTCAGCCGACCCCGAGCCGCCCGACGACTCCGCGCTGCCGGACGAGCCTGCGCTGCTGGTCGAGCCTGATCCACCCGGTGAGCCTGAGCTACCTGCCGCGCCTGAACCGCCTTTCGGTCCCGATCCGCCCGACGACACCCCGATCCGCTCCTCGCTGGCTCCATTCGCGGACCGGTCGACCCCCATCCCCTCGACGATCCGAGTAAGGTCATCGGCCGACACCTGACCCGCCGACCGCACGAATTCGCCCAGCGCGGCGCCCAATTCGGCCGGGCGGCCGAGTCCGTCACCGTGCCAGAACGGTAGGCGTCCGGGCAGGCCGAAGGCGGGGGAAACCAGGACGCGGTCGAAGGTGATCTCCTCGATCCGCCAGCTGGTGGCACCGAGGGCGAACACATCGCCGACGCGTGATTCGTAGACCATCTCCTCGTCGAGTTCGCCCACCCGTGAAGCCTTCTCGCCGACCATGAAGACCGCGAACATGCCGCGGTCGGGGATGGCGCCGCCGGAGGTGACGGCGAGGCGTTGGGCGCCCGGGCGGCCGGTGAGGGTGCCCGCGTCGCGGTCCCACACCACGCGCGGGCGCAGTTCGGCGAACTCGTCGGAGGGGTAGCGCCCGGCGAGCAGGTCGAGGACGGACTCGTAGGCGGAGCGGGGGAGGGCGGCGTAGCTGCCGGTGGCGCGGACGGTGTCGAACCAGCCGTCCACGTCGAGGGGTTCCAGCGCGCAGGCGGCGACGGTCTGCTGGGCCAGGATGTCGAGCGGGTGGGCGGGGATCTGGAGGAGTTCGATCTCGCCGGTGAGCATGCGCTGGGCGGCCACGGTGCAGTGGATGACATCGGTGCGGTGCTTGGGGAACAGCACGCCCCGCGACACCTCACCCACCTGATGACCGGCCCGCCCCACCCGCTGCAAGCCACTGGCCACCGACGGCGGCGCCTCGACCTGCACCACCAGATCCACCGCGCCCATGTCGATACCGAGCTCGAGACTGCTGGTGGCGACCACGCAGCGCAGTCGCCCGCTCTTGAGATCGTCCTCGATGATGGCGCGCTGTTCCTTGCTGACCGACCCGTGGTGGGCCCTGGCCAGCAGATGATCGGCACCGTGGATGACCTCGGTGGACGGTCCCAGCTGCGCGGGTGGTGCGTGCTCGGTCTCCACCGGCTCGCCCAGCCGGGTCGCGTACGCCTCGTTGAGCCGGGCGGTGAGCCGCTCGGCCAGCCGCCGGGAGTTCGCGAACACGATCGAGGACCGGTGGTCGAGCACCAGGTCGACAATCGCCTCGTCGACATGCGGCCAGATGGAGCCGGGCTGATCGGACTCCTCGGGCGCGGTCATATCCGCCACCGGCACCCGCACCGACAGGTCGAAGGTCTTGGGCGCGGGTGGGCGCACGATGGTGATGGGCGCCGAGCCGACCAGGAACCGCCCGACCTCCTCGGCGGGCCGCACGGTGGCCGACAGCCCGATGCGCTGGGCGGGGCGTTCGGTGAGCTGGTCGAGCCTGGCCAGCGACAGCGCCAGATGCGCGCCGCGCTTGGTGCCCGCGATGGCGTGCACCTCGTCGACGATCACCGTGTGCACCTGGGCGAGGGTCTCCCGCGCGGCGGAGGTCAGCATGAGGAACAGCGACTCGGGCGTGGTGATGAGAATGTCCGGTGGCGTGCGCTGCATGGCCCGGCGCTGGGCGGGGGTGGTGTCGCCCGAGCGCACACCCACCGAGATCTCCGGTGGCTCCAGACCGAGCCGCTTGGCCGTCTGGGTGACACCCACCAGCGGCGCCCGCAGATTGCGCTCCACATCCACCGCCAGCGCCTTCAACGGCGACACGTAGAGCACCGAGGTGCCTCGCGCCTCGGTGGGCTCGCTGGTGGCCAGCTGGTCGATCGCCCACAGGAACGCCGACAGCGTCTTGCCCGAGCCGGTCGGCGCGATGACCAGGGTGTGCTCTCCGGCCGCGATCGACTCCCACGCGCCGAGCTGCGCGGCGGTGGGCCCGGCGAAGGCGCCGTCGAACCACTGCGCGGTGGCGGGGGAGAAGCGATCCATGGGTTCCAGTGTGCACCGGCCCACCGACAGATCCGGTGAACCGCGAAAGCGCTGGTCACGGTCGTCGGTCGACACGAAGGGTGTGCGGGGTCACACTATGATCCGCGTCGCAGCTACGCTGAACTCTCGTGCAAACGGTGCTGAGAGTCGACCTGGTCGGCCATGGCCTTACCGAGGCGGTACGTAAGGCGCGATTCCCTGTTGACGAACCCCTGGACGAGTCGGGGCTGGCCGCGTTGCGCGGCTGTTCGCCGCTGACCGGCGCGCGGGTGCGCACCGGCCCGGAGCGGCGCGTCCGCGCGACCGCCGAGGCGCTGGGACTCACCGGCGAGCAGGACGAACGATTACGAGACCTCGACGCCGGATCGTGGCGGGGCAGTGAGATGGGCGCGCTGGCCCAGGATCAGCTCTTCGCCTGGCTGACCGACCCGGAATTCCGCGGGCACGGCGGTGAATCGGTGACCGACCTGGTGGAACGGGTCCGGTTCTGGCTGGCCGAGATCGCCTCGGCGGGCCACGACACCGTCGCGGTGACCCATCCCGCGGTGATCCGCGCCGCGCTGCTGGTGGTGCTCGACGCGCCCCCGACCTCGTTCTGGCGCATCGACGTTCCGCCCGCGGGCATCACCCGCCTGCACCACCGCGGCAACTGGACGCTGCGCCTGGGCGCCGGGTAGCGGAAACGACGAAGGCCCCGGAGTCGAAACTCCGGGGCCTTCGTCGTAGTAGCGGGAACAGGATTTGAACCTGCGACCTCTGGGTTATGAGCCCAGCGAGCTACCGAGCTGCTCCATCCCGCGTCGTAAACACCACTGTACACGCGGTGCCCGGAATGGCGAAATCGGCTGGCCGATCAGCCGAAATGGATGCCCTGGGCCAGCGGCAGCTCGGTCGAGTAGTTGACGGTGTTGGTGGCCCGGCGCATGTACGCCTTCCACGCGTCGGACCCGGATTCGCGCCCGCCGCCGGTGTGCTTCTCGCCGCCGAACGCCCCGCCGATCTCCGCGCCGGAGGTGCCGATGTTGACATTGGCGATGCCGCAGTCGGATTCGGCCAGGAACAGCTCGGCCTCGCGCTGGTCGCGGGTGAAGATCGCGGAGGACAGACCCTGTGTCACATCGTTGTTCAGCGCGATGGCGGTGTCGAGATCGTCGTAGGTGAGGACGTAGAGGATCGGTGCGAAGGTCTCCTCGCGCACGAGTTCGGTCTGGGCGGGCATGCGCACCACGGCGGGGCGCACGTAGTAGGCGTCGGGGCCGATGATCTCGACACGTTCGCCGCCGCAGCGGTTCTCGCCGCCGTCGGCCTCGGCACGGGTCAGCGCCTCCTGCATCGCGGTGTAGGACCGCTCGTCGATCAGTGGCCCGACCAGCACACCGTCGTCGAGCGGATTGCCCACGGGCAGTTGGTTGTACGCGGCGACGAGCCGGTCGACCAGTTCGTCGACGATCGAGCGGTGCGCGATCAGTCGGCGCAGCGTGGTGCACCGCTGACCCGCCGTCCCCGCCGCCGCGAAGACGATGCCGCGCACCGCCAGGTCCAGATCGGCGCTGGGCGTGACGATCGCGGCGTTGTTGCCGCCGAGTTCCAGCAGGCAGCGGCCGAAGCGGGCGGCCACCCGGGGTGCCACGGCGGCGCCCATCGGCACCGAACCGGTGGCGCTGAGCAGGGCGACGCGCGGGTCGTCGACCAGCGCCGCGCCCACCTCCGCGCCACCCAGAACCAGCTGGTGCACTTCGGGATCCGCGCCCACCTCGGCGGCCGCGCGACGCAGCAGCGTGTGGCAGGCCAGTGCGGTCAGCGGGGTGGTGTCCGAGGGCTTCCACACCACCGTGTCGCCGCACACCAGCGCGATCGCGGTGTTCCACGCCCAGACCGCCACCGGGAAGTTGAACGCCGAGATCACCCCGACCACGCCGAGCGGATGCCAGGTCTCCATGAGTCGGTGGCCGGGCCGCTCCGACGGCATGGTGGCACCGTAGAGCTGACGCGACAGGCCGATGGCGAACTCGCAGACGTCGATCATCTCCTGCACCTCGCCGAGCGCTTCGGCGCCGATCTTGCCCGCCTCCAGCGTCACCAGCTCGGCCAGCTCGCCGCGATGGGTCACGAGCAGCGCGGCCAGCTCGCGCACCACCGCCGCCCGCACCGGCGCGGGGACCGTGCGCCAGGACTGGAACGCCCCGGCCGCCCGCGTGATGGCGGTGTCGACGGTGGTCGGCGTGTCCGGGGTGAGGGGGAGCAGGACGCCGCCGGAGATCGGCGTACGCGCCCGCAGCACACCGGGTTCGGGGACGGTCGCGCCGAGTCCGTGCAGCAGAGCCCTGGCCCGCAGTGCCAGCTGTTCGGAGAAGTGCTCGGTCACGGTGTCGATCATCTTGCTCACCTTCTGCTGGTTGGTACGACTCACGGAAAAGTTCGGCGAATTTCGGTGGGGAACAGAAAGAAGTTTTCCCCGCGCAACCCCCGCGCTGGGTTAGCCTTCGCTGATGGCGGATTCACCGGCTAGACCCCAGCTCGACGACATCGACCGACTATTGATCAGGGAACTGATGACCGATGGCCGCGCCACGTTGTCGAATCTGGCGGAGAAGGCCAGCCTCTCGGTGTCGGCGGTGCAGTCGCGGGTGCGCAGGCTCGAAGCGCGCGGGGTGATCCGCGGATACGCGGCCCATGTCGATCCCGAGGCGCTCGGGCACCTGTTGTCGGCGTTCGTCGCGATCACTCCTCTCGACCCCTCCCAGCCCGATGACGCGCCCGCATTGTTGCAGCACATCCCCGGCATCGAGGCGTGCCACTCGGTGGCGGGCGAGGAGAGTTACGTCCTGCTGGTGCGGGTGGCCTCGCCGCGGCATCTCGAGCAGTTGCTCGCCGAGATCAGGGCCACCGCCAATGTGCGCACGCGCAGCACCATCATTCTGCAGACATTCTACGACAGGTAACGATTCTTCGTAATTGTTCCGCCATTGCGTAGAGGTTCCGTAAATATTTGCGTACCCTCGGCAGTGTGACCATCGAACTGGAGCGCCCCGGCGCGGCGGTCACCCCCGCCAACCGGGTCCGAGAAATCCTGTCCTCGCACATCCTCGCGGACGGCTTCGATCTTGTGCTCGACCTGCACAAGTCCCACGGTCGCACGCTGATCGACGAACGTGACGGCACCGCCTACCTGGACATGTTCGGCTTCTTCGCCTCCAATGCCCTGGGGATGAACCATCCCGCGCTGGCGGGCGACGAGCGGTTCCGCGTGGAGCTGGCCACCGCCGCCATGAACAAACCCAGCAACTCCGACATCTACACCGTCGCGATGGCCCGCTTCGTGGAGACCTTCGCGCGCGTGATCGGTGATCCCCGGCTTCCGCACCTGTTCTTCGTCGACGGCGGGGCGCTGGCGGTGGAGAACGCGCTGAAGGTGGCCTTCGACTGGAAGTCCCGGCACAACGAACTGCACGGCCGCGCACCGGAACTGGGCACCAAGGTGCTGCACCTGACCGGCGCCTTCCACGGTCGCAGCGGCTACACGATGTCGCTCACCAACACCGACCCGGTCAAGACCGCGCGCTTCCCGAAGTTCGACTGGCCGCGTATCGACACCCCGCACACCTTCGCCGGGCCCGACATCGCGGCACTCGAGGCCGTGTCACTGGCCCAGGCCGAGCGGGCGTTCGCGGAGCATCCGCACGACATCGCCTGCTTCATCGCCGAACCCATCCAGGGCGAGGGCGGTGACCGGCATCTGCGTCCGCAGTTCCTCGGCGCCATGCAGCGGCTGTGTCACGCCAACGACGCGCTGTTCGTTCTCGACGAGGTGCAGACCGGTGTCGGCATGACCGGCACCACGTGGGCTTATCAGCAGCTCGGCGTGGAACCCGACGTGGTTGCCTTCGGCAAGAAGACCCAGGTCTGCGGGATCATGGCCGGTGGACGGGTGGACGAGGTCGTCGACAATGTCTTCCGGGTGAGTTCGCGGCTCAACTCCACCTGGGGCGGCAATCTCACCGACATGGTGCGTACGCGCCGCATTCTCGAAGTGCTGGAACAGTATCGGGTGATCCAGCGGGTCGGCCCGCTCGGCGCGTTCCTGCTCGACCAGCTCGGCCAGCTCGCCGCCGCGCATCCGGACAAGGTGAGCGAGGTGCGTGGGCGCGGGCTGATGTGCGCGATCACCCTCGCCGACCACGATCTGCGCGAGCGGGTGGTGACGGCGATGCGGGAACGTCAGCATGTGCTGCTGCTCGGGTCCGGTGATCGCGGGATCCGGTTCCGGCCGCCGCTGACGGTCACCGAGGAAGAGTTGGAGCGCGCGGTGGACGCGCTGGACGCGGTGCTGCTGCGGGAGAAGGTCTAGCTCAGGCGGTGGGTGTGAGGCCGAGGGCGCCCTCGACGAATCGGTGGACCGAGGTGAGTCCGGCGGCGAGGGCGTCGTCCTCGCCGGGCAGGGCCCAGCCGGTGATGGTCGCGGTGTCGTCCGGGCCGGGCGTCACGCCGATCTCGGCGACCAGTTCCGCGGTGGTCGGCACGCACACCGCCCAGGAGAAGTGCGTCTCGTCGGCCCACTGGGCCGAGCGGGTCGTCACGTAGTCCGGATCGGTGATGCCACCGTCGGCCAGCGCGGGTCGGTCGTCGATGCGCTCGTCGGCCCGCAGCGCCCGCAGATACCAGGCGCCCGCATTGATCTCGATCGGTTCCACGCCAGCAGCTTAGCGACGGGTCCCGCCACCTCGTTCGCCCCTGTGTGGGTGGTGTGGTTCAGGCGGGGTGGATGGCTGTGCCCAGCAGGGTGTGGACGGCGGTGCGGCCGAGGTCGAGGGCGCGGGCGAGCAGGTCGGTGTCGCGAGCGGCGCTGTCGACGGGTGGGGCCGCGGCGGGCGGGTGGATCTGGAGGACGCGGGCGCCGAGGTCGGCCAGGTAGCGGTCTTCGACGGCCTGCTGACCCGGGCGTTGCGACCAGGCCCGGTAGGCGCCGGGCGCGATGGCGCGCATGTAGCCGCCGCCGACCACGCGATGCAGCAGGGGCGCGGGTGGGCGGAGTTCGTCGGTGCGGCGGGTGCGCAGGACCAGGGCGTGGGTGGCGCCCGCGCGCACGGCCGTGCGGATCGGAACGGTTTCGGTGAGGCCGCCGTCGAAGTAGCTGCCGCCGCCGAGCGCGACGGGTGGTCCGGCCAGCAGGGGCAGGCCCGCGGAGGCCCGTAGCGCGGTCATGAGCGTGGTTTTGTCGACGATGTGGGGTGCGAGGTCCACCGACTGTCCGGTGTGGATGTCCGTCGCGATCGGGTGCAGGGTGGTCGGGTTGGCCAGGATCGCCGGGAAGTCCATCGGCTCGATGCCGTCGTAGACCCGGTGCACGAGGTAGTGCAGATCGAAGACCGGCCGCCCGCGCAGCACCCGTACCGGGTCGACCACCCGGCGCATGATCGCCGGATCGGTCCACGACCGCATCCCCGTGGCCGCGCGCCCGCACAGCAGCCAGGCGCCGTTGATCGCGCCCGCCGAGGTGCCGTAGACCGCGTCGAAGACCCCCGCCAGACCGAGTTCCTCGAGCGCCTGCACCATCCCGCTGGAGTACACCCCGCGACTGCCGCCGCCCTCGATGACGAGCGCGAGGCGATGCCCGTCGTCTCGCTGACTCGACGCGCGCCGCGCCTGGATCACCTCGGTGACGGTGGCCGATGTCGCGGGTGTCGACGGGCCCTGATCGTTCGACGCGGTGCTGGACACCCGTTCACGATAGGCCGGAACCAGGTGGCCGCGCGCGCGGGCCGGTGGTCTTCGACCGCTGTTCACCGAAGGACCCCGGTGCTGTCGCGGCCGGGAAACAGCGAAGGGCGCCGGTCGGAAACCGGCGCCCTTCGTGGAACTGTCTCTTACTTGATCTCCGCCAGGACGGTGCCCTGGGTGATCGCCGCGCCCGCCTCGACGGACAGCCCGGTGACCACACCGGCCTTGTGCGCGTTGACCGGGTTCTCCATCTTCATGGCCTCGAGCACCACGATCAGGTCGCCCGCCTCGACGGACTGACCCTCTTCGACGGCGACCTTGACCACGGTGCCCTGCATGGGCGCGGTGACCGCGTCTCCGGAGGCCGCGCCGCCACCCGCGCCGCCGCGCTTGCGCGCCTTCGGCTTCTTGCGGACGACACCGTTACCGGCCGAACCGGCGGCCCCGCCACCGAGGGTGAACTGACCGGGCAGCGACACCTCGACGCGACGGCCACCGACCTCGACGACGACCTTCTGCCGGGGCAGATCCTCGTCGTCCTCGGCGGGCGCGCCACCGGGGGTGAACGGCTCGACGGTGTTCTTCCACTCGTTCTCGATCCACTTGGTGTAGACCTCGAAGGTCTCACCGTTGCCGACGAAGGCCGGATCCTCGATGACCGCGCGGTGGAACGGGATGACCGTGGCCAGACCGTCGACGTGGAACTCGGCCAGCGCGCGACGAGCCCGCTGCAGCGCCTGCATGCGGTTCTCGCCGGTGACGATCAGCTTGGCCAGCATGGAGTCGAACTGACCGCCGATGACGCTGCCCTGCACCACGCCGGAGTCGACGCGCACGCCGGGGCCGGTGGGCTCGGAGTAGACGGTGACCGGGCCGGGGGCGGGCAGGAAGCCGCGACCGGCGTCCTCACCGTTGATCCGGAACTCGAAGGAGTGACCGCGCGGGGTGGGGTCTTCCTTGATCGAGAGCTCTTCGCCGTTGGCGATGGCGAACTGCTGACGCACCAGGTCGATGCCCGCGGTCTCCTCGGTGACCGGGTGCTCCACCTGCAGGCGGGTGTTCACCTCGAGGAAGGAGACGGTCTCGCCCTGCACCAGGTACTCCACGGTGCCCGCGCCGTAGTAGCCCGCCTCGCGGCAGATGCGCTTGGCCGAGTCGTGGATCTTGGCGCGGACCTCGTCGGACAGGAACGGCGCTGGCGCCTCCTCGACGAGCTTCTGGAAGCGGCGCTGCAGCGAGCAGTCGCGGGTACCGGCGACGACCACGTTGCCGTGCTGGTCGGCGATGACCTGGGCCTCGACGTGGCGGGCCTTGTCCAGGTACTGCTCCACGAAGCACTCGCCGCGGCCGAAGGCGGCGATGGCCTCACGGGTGGCCGACTCGAACAGCTCGGGGATCTCCTCGATGGTGTGGGCGACCTTCATGCCGCGGCCACCGCCACCGAACGCCGCCTTGATGGCGACGGGAACGCCGTACTCCTTGGCGAACGCGACGACCTCGTCGGCGTTCTTGACCGGGTCCTTGGTACCGGCGGCCATCGGCGCCTTCGCGCGCTCGGCGATGTGGCGCGCGGTGACCTTGTCGCCCAGGTCGCGGATGGACTGCGGCGAGGGGCCGATCCAGATGAGCCCGGCGTCGAGGACGGCCTGGGCGAAGTCGGCGTTCTCGGAGAGGAAGCCGTAACCCGGGTGGATCGCGTCGGCGCCGGACTTGGCCGCGGCGTCGAGGATCTTGTCGAACACGAGGTACGACTCGGCCGAGGTCTGGCCGCCGAGGGCGAAGGCCTCGTCGGCGAGCTTCACGAAGGGAGCGTCGGCATCGGGCTCGGCGTAGACCGCGACACTGGTGATTCCCGCGTCTTTGGCAGCCCGGATCACGCGGACCGCGATCTCGCCGCGGTTAGCTACGAGTACCTTCGTGATCCGTGCGCTGGCATGGCTGGGCACTGAGCCTCCTGTGTGCATTCTTTGGTCGCTTCGGGGGACGGGTCGCCGTACAGGCCCCGTGCCCGGGATCGACAACTTTCGTCTCGGGCGAGTGTAGGCAGTGTGCCAACCCAGCTCGAACTCGGCTAGCCCTACCGTCGAGTAGGTCGCAGGTCACACTACGCGCCGGGCTGTGATGTGAACATGTTTCAAATCAACTGATTCGCCACGCCGGGCTCGGCGCCTTGGGCCACGGGCAGCCGCACCGAGTTGCCCCACTCGATCCAGGAACCGTCGTAATTGCGCACTGACCTGCGGCCGAGCAGGAAAGTCAGGACGAACCAGGTGTGGCTGGACCGCTCGCCGACCCGGCTGTAGACCACCAGATCCTCGGCTGCCAGCGCCCCGTAGACCTCGTCGAGCTCGGCGCGCGAGCGGAATCGCCCGTCGGGACCGGCCGCCAGTGTCCAGGGGATGTTGACCGCGGTGGGCACGTGCCCGCCGCGCACCGCCGCGTACTCCTGGTGCGGTGGCTTGTCCTCGGACTCGCCGGAGTACTCCTGGGCCGAGCGCACGTCCACCAGCGGGGCGCCGAGGCGGTCGAGCACCTGCTCGCGGAAGGCGCGCGCGGTGCTGTCGTCGCGCTCGACGTCCGGGTAGTCGCCCGCGACCAGGTACGGCAGGTCGAAGGTGGTGTCGCGTTCCTCGGAGATCCACGCGTCGCGGCCGCCGTCGAGCAGGCGCACGTCCTCGTGGCCGAAGAGGGTGAAGATCCAGGCGGTGTGCGCGGCCTGGGCGTTGCCCCGGTCGCCGTAGACGACCACGGTGTCGTCGCGGGCGATGCCCTTGGCGCGCATCAGCGCGGTGAAGCGCGGGCCGTCGATGTAATCGCGGGTCACCGGGTCGGACAGGTCGCCACGCCAGTCGATCTTGACCGCGCCGGGGACATGCCCGATGTCATAGAGCAGGATGTCATCGTTGGACTCGATGATCTTCAAACCCGGCACGCCGATGTTTGCGGACAGCCATTCTGTGGTTACCAATCGATGCGGGGCTGCGTAGGAACCGAAGGCGGGGTGCGGATCCGGGGCGACAGGCACGGTGTGGTCCTTCACGCGAGTTGGGTGGGTGCGGCTGTAGCTGGGCTGCGGCCGGTGGTAAGTGTGTGGTGGCGCATCACGAATCGACACAATGGACGAATAAAGCGCACTTGCGTCCGATAAAGTCTCTGGAGAGGAGGGGTGAGCTATGTCCGATTCTTGGCCGCGGCGGCGACTGCTCGCGATCCTACGTGGCGCCACCGAGCCCCTCGACGCCCAGGAACTGGCCAGGATCACCGGACAGCACGTCACCACCGTTCGTTTCCATCTCGACGTCCTCACCCGCGAATCGCTGGTGCGCCAGTTCCAGCAACCGCCGCGTGGTCGCGGCCGCCCGCGCATCGGCTATCGCGCGGTCCAGCGATCGGTGGGATACCAGGAACTGGCCCAGGTGCTGGCCGACCATCTCGGCCCCGATCCGATCACCCGTTCGGCGGCCGCCGTCGCGGCGGGCCGGGCCTGGGGTGCCCGCATGGACATCGGCGCCCAGCAGGTGGAATCACTGGCCGACGCGCGCGACATCACCATGTCGCTGATGTCGGAACTGGGCTTCGCGCCCGAGAAGGACCCGGTCGGGGAGACCACCGAGCACGTGGGGATCAATCTCACCGCCTGTCCGCTGCGCGAACTGGCCCGCTCGCACTCGGAGGTGGTGTGCGGCGTGCACGTGGGACTCATGCGGGAGGTGCTCGAGCGTAACGGGGCCCGCGGCCGGGTCGACGTGCAGCTGCACCCGTTCGTCGAGCCGGAACTGTGCACGGCCCGGCTGGAACTCACCTACGGCGACGAGGTGGCCGCGCAGGCCACCGAGGAGCGGGTGATCGCGCCCTCAGGCCCGCGCGTCCCGCCACAGCTGTGTGACACCGACGCCGACGTCTTCGAGCAGCCCGCGCAGCAGCGGTAGGCCGATCCCGATCACGCTGGAGGGGTCACCGTCGATCCGGTCGACGAACCAGCCACCCAGCCCGTCGAGGGTGAACGCGCCCGCGACCTGTAGTGGCTCGCCGGTGGCGATATAGGCGTCGAGCTCGTCGGGGCCCGGTTCGGCGAAATGCACGGTGGTACCGCTGCACTCGGCCGCCTCGGCGACGATCTCGCCGTCGCGCAGACGCAGCACGCAGTGGCCGGTCAGCAGGTCGGCACTGCGTCCGGCCATGCCCTTCCAGCGCTCGCGCGCCACCTCGGGGGTGTGCGGTTTGCCCTGCAGCTGCCCGTCGACGAGCAGCATGGAATCACAGCCGACGACCACACAGTCGTCGGCGAGCTCGGGAATCGTGGCGGCGACGTCGAGCGCCTTGGCCCGTGCCAAGGCGACGACGATGCCCTCCGGAGACGTACCGGCGGGCAGCGCCGCGGCGACGGCGTCCTCGTCCACCCCGGAGACCCGCACGACGGGATCGATGCCCGCCGTGCGCAGTACTCCGAGCCGGGCGGGGGACGCCGACGCCAGAACCAGTCGGGTCACCCGCGTCAGCGCAGGTGCGACAGCATCGGGTACGCGTACGGCGAGAACGGGGAGGTACCCCGGTGCATCAGCGTCGCGGTGCCCCAGCTGTCACGCGGGCCGTCCTGGCCACCCGAGGGTGCCGAGGCGGCGGCCGCGGCGAGCACCGCCACGAGCGCGGCGATGTCCTGATCGGTGGGCGCGCCCTTGAGGATGCGGAACATCGGCTCGCCGATGGCGTCCGCGGGAACCTCGGCTACCGCGCTCACAGACAGTTCGACCTCTTCGACGAGCGGTTCGACGGCGAGCTCGAGCTCGGCGGCGGTCAACACGTCCTCTTCTGCCACAGTTGTCACAGTGCCAGATCCTTCCTGCCTCGTCCGGGAGATCTGCCCCGGGACGAAGCGTGATGCTTCGATGTCACAGCGCGGTAACCGCGATCATTCCCGGTAGGCGCGCGCCGATCAATAGTTGCGTCCTGGCAACCAGTGTGCGCGGCCTATCCGGGATATCGCGTTTTCAGAGCGGAATGTTGCCGTGTTTCTTCGGCGGCAGGCTCACCATCTTGCGTTCGAGCAGTCGCAGCGCCGACACGATCTGGCCTCGCGTGTGCGAGGGCGGGATGACCGCGTCGACGTATCCGCGCTCGGCGGCGACGTACGGGTTCACGAGGGTGTCCTCGTACTCGTTCTGCAGCTCGAGGCGCAGCGCGTCGACATCGGCGCCGTTGGCGGCGGCTTCCTTGAGCTGCTTGCGGTAGACGAATCCGACGGCGCCGGAAGCACCCATGACGGCGATCTGCGCGGTCGGCCACGCGAGGTTCACATCGGCACCCATGTGCTTGGAACCCATCACGTCGTAAGCCCCGCCGTAGGCCTTGCGAGTGATGATGGTGATCTTGCCCACAGTGGCCTCGCCGTAGGCGTAGAGCAGCTTCGCGCCCCGGCGGATGATGCCGTTGTATTCCTGGCCGGTGCCGGGCAGGAAGCCGGGCACGTCCACCAGGGTGATGATCGGGACGTTGAAGGCGTCGCAGGTGCGCACGAAGCGCGCGGCCTTCTCCGAGGCGTCGATGTCGAGGCATCCGGCGAACTGGGTCGGCTGGTTGGCCACGATGCCGACGCTGCGGCCGTCCACGCGACCGAAACCGCAGATGATGTTCATCGCGCGCTCGGCCTGCACCTCGAGGAACTCGTCGTCGTCGAGCAGACGGCGGATGACCTCGTGCATGTCGTAGGGCTGGTTGGGCGAGTCCGGGATGATCGTGTCGAGCTCGAGGTCCTCGTCGGTGAGGGACTCCTCGATCGCGCCGGTGATCGGGTCGCTGGGCTCGTGGCGCGGGGCCTCGGCGCGGTTGTTGCTGGGCAGGTAGCCGAGCAGGTCCTTGACGTAGTCGAGGGCGTCCTGCTCGCCGGAGGCCACGTAGTGGGCCACACCGGACTTGGTCATGTGGGTGTGCGCGCCACCGAGGTCCTCCATGGTGACCTCTTCACCGGTGACGGTCTTGATCACGTCGGGGCCGGTGACGAACATCTGCGAGGTCTGGTCGACCATCACCACGAAGTCGGTGAGCGCGGGGGAGTACACGTGGCCGCCCGCGGCGGGGCCCATGATCAGCGAGATCTGCGGGATCACGCCGGAGGCCTGCACATTGCGGTGGAAGATCTCGCCGTAGAGGCCCAGGGAGACGACGCCCTCCTGGATGCGCGCGCCCGCGCCCTCGTTGATGCCGACCAGCGGACGGCCCGTCTTGAGCGCCAGGTCCATGACCTTGACGATCTTCTCGCCGTAGACCTCGCCGAGGGAGCCACCGAACACGGTGACGTCCTGGGAGAAGATGCATACGTCGCGGCCGTCGATGGTGCCGTAACCGGTCACCACGCCGTCACCGAGCGGGCGGTTGTTCTCCAGGCCGAAATTCACGCTGCGATGCTTGGCGAGGGCGTCGAGTTCGACGAAGGAGCCTTCGTCGAGCAGGGCCAGGATGCGTTCGCGGGCGGTCATCTTGCCCTTGGCATGCACCTTGTCGACCGCGGCCTCACCCATCGGGTGTTGCGCTTCTTCCAGCCGATTCCGCAGGTCAGCCAGCTTCCCGGCGGTGGTGTGGATATCGGGGGCGCCCGCCGAATCCGATGCGGGCTGCTGCTGGACACTCGTCATGGGTTGCGAGTGTAGCCACCGACACGTCCACGCACTACGGCAGTCTCGGCTACCGGTCAGTAGAGAAACCGCAGGTGGTTGCGGTCGTGATGGTTCACGGTCGTGGCCTAGTAGCGTGCCGGGAATGAACAGGGCACCGATCGATACCCCCCGTCTGCGCAGCTCCGTCGCCGAGACGGCGCCGTCGTTCTACGACCGGATCGACGTGGTGGACTCGACCGGTTCCACCAATGCCGATCTGGTCCTGCGCGCGGTCGACCGGTCCATCGATCGCCAGGCACTGCTGGCCGAGGAGCAGGTGAGCGGGCGCGGCAGGCACACCAGGGAGTGGGTCAGCCCGCCGCGCGCGCAGATCTCGCTGTCGATCCTGGTGCGGCTGCCCGGCGTGGTGCCCGCGAAGCTGGGCTGGCTGCCGCTGCTGGCCGGGGTCGCGGTGGTCGACGCGCTGCGCACGGCGACCGGTCTGGACCCGGAACTGAAATGGCCCAACGACGTGCTGCTGCGCGGGCGCAAACTGGCGGGCATCCTCGCCGAGGTGGTCGCGGCGGGGGACACCCCCGGCGTGGTCACCGGGATCGGCCTCAATGTCGACCTCACCGAGGACGAGCTACCGGTCTCGCACGCCACCTCGCTGCGCCTGGCCGGACTGCCCGAGGCCGACCGCACCGCGCTGGCCGCGGCCATCCTCACCGAGTTCGCCCGCCGGGTCACCGCCTGGCAGCGGGCGGGTTGGGACACCACCGAACTCGCCGCCGCCTACCGCGAACGCTGCACCACCATCGGTCTCGAGGTGCGCGCGGAACTGCCCGGCGGTGACGTGATCACCGGCACGGCCACCGGCGTCGACGACAGCGGTCGGCTGTTCATCGGCGAGCGGGCGGTCTCGGCGGGCGATGTGAGTCACCTGCGCGGGCAGTATTGATGGCGGCTGGTGCCGCGGGTTCGCGGCCCCCTGGGGGCCCGCCGGTCAGGTACCGCGGCTTGCTCCTTCGTCGCGTACGCCGCGGCACCTGACCGGCGGGCCGGGCCGCGAACGGCCTCCCTAGGGGTCGGCCTTCTCAGCGGGCCCAGGGGTCGGCCTTCTCAGCGGGCGGCGGCTGCCGTGCTCTGGCGTTCGGCTACCTCGCGTTCGCGCGCGAGGAGTCGGTCTCGCTGTTCCTCGAACTTGAGGACGTCCTTCTCCAGCTTGTCGAGGAACTGGGCCAGGTCGTCGCGGGCGGCTTCGGCGCGGGGGCCGAAATCGTCGCGCCCGAAGACATTCCATTGTTTGAGCACCGGGCGGACCACCTCGTCGAGGTGCTGGCGCAGGTCGTAGATGCCGTGCTTGGCCATCAGTACGCCGTTGCGTCGCCAGTTCGGCATGCCCGCGCCGGGCATCTGGAAGTTGGTGAGCACCTTGGTGATCGCGGGCATCGCCTGATCGGGTACCAGGTCGATCGCCGCGCCGCACAGGTTGCGGTAGAAGATCATGTGCAGGTTCTCGTCGGTGGCCACCCGCGCGAGCATGCGGTCGGCGACCGGGTCGTCGCAGACGCGGCCGGTATTGCGGTGGCTGACCCGGGTGGCCAGCTCCTGGAACGTCACGTACGCGACGTTCACCAGGAACCCGCCCCAGTTCGCCGGGGCGTGCGCGCCCTGGGTCATGTGGATCATCCTGGCTTCCTCGAGCGCCACCGGATCGACGCCACGCGTGACGACCAGGTAGTCACGCAGGACGATCCCGTGCCGGTTCTCCTCGGCCGTCCACCGGCCCACCCAGGTTCCCCACGCGCCGTCCTGGGAGAAGTTCTCGGCGATCTCGCGGTGATAGGAGGGCAGATTGTCCTCGGTGAGCAGATTGGTGATCATCGCCGCCTTGGCGACATCGGTGAGCCGGGATTGTCCGGGCTCCCAATCGTTTCCGCCCATGGCGGCGAAATTGCGGCCCTCGTCCCACGGGACGTAGTCGTGCGGATTCCAGTCCTTGGCGATGGAGAGGTGCCGGTTCAGATTCTGTTCGGCCACGGGTTCGAGGGCCGTCAGGATTTCGAGCTGGGTCAGATCTTTGGTCACGCGTGCCTCCACTGTCGGTGTCGAGCAAGCAGATATGGGCAAAACCTGGCAGCTAGCGTGGAATCCACAGTATCGGTTCGGCCGTGGCTTCGAGAAATGCGCCGTCACAGCGCGGTACTGTGCGTCCATGGGTTACCCGGAGGATGTCCTCGCGCCCGACGAGCAGCTGATCCTGCACCGTCACCCGCACTGGAAGATGCTGGTGTGGCCGATCATCACCCTCATCGTCGCGACCGCGCTCGCCGGTTTCCTCGGTGGGCTGGCCTGGCGCAACACCGAGGGTCATGTGCGCACGGTGCTGTTGCTGCTGATCGGGCTGGCCTGGCTGGGCGTGCTGGCCTGGCGGGTGGTGGCGCGGGTGATCGCCTGGAAGTCGACGCATTTCATCGTCACCGGTCGGCGGGTGCTGGTGCGTCAGGGCGTCATCACCCACACCGGTATCGACATCCCGCTCAGCCGCATCTCCAGCGTGCAGTTCCGGCACGGCGTCTTCGACCGGCTGCTGGGCACCGGCACGCTGATCATCGGCTCCTCCTCGGAGGAACCGCTGGAATACGACGACATCCCGCAGGTGCAGCAGGTGCATTCGCTGCTCTACCACCAGGTCTTCGAGGCCGACTGCGCCCACGGCGACCAGCCCTGGGGCACCGGGTATCGGTGAGCTGACCGCGCGCCGGAGTCCAGACCACTTAACCTGGGCACATGACCGCCGTACTGCTGGCCGAAGACGACGAGGCCATCGCCGCACCCCTGTCGCGGGCGCTGGGGCGTGAGGGCTACACCGTCACCGTCGAACGGTTCGGCCCCGCCGTGCTGCGCCGGGCCCTCGAAGGCGACCACGACCTGCTCATCCTCGACCTCGGCCTGCCCGGCATGGACGGTCTCGAGGTGTGCAGGCAGGTGCGTGCCTCCGGCGCCGATCTGGCGGTGCTGATGCTCACCGCCCGCACCGACGAGGTCGACTTCGTGGTCGGCCTGGACGCGGGGGCCGACGACTACGTCGGCAAGCCGTTCCGCCTGGCCGAACTGCTGGCCCGGGTGCGAGCGCTGTTGCGGCGCAGCGGAATCGGCGACGACGCGGTGGAGGTCGGCGGGATCCGGCTCGAGCCCGCGGCCCGGCGCGTGCTGGTCAACGGGGCCGAGGTGAACCTGGCCAACAAGGAGTACGAGCTGCTCAAAGTGCTCATCGACCGGGCCGGACAGGTGGTGCCGCGCGAGACCATCCTGCGCGAGGTCTGGGGCGACGCCGATCTGCGCGGTTCCAAGACCCTCGACATGCACATGTCCTGGTTGCGCCGCAAGATCGGCGACGAGGGGCCGATGGCCGAACGCCGCATCGTCACCGTGCGCGGCGTCGGCTTCCGGCTCAACACCGACGCGCCCTCGGGCGCGAGCCGAGGCTGACCGGCGGTGCGCCGCCGCATCCTGCGTTCGATCCTGACCGTGCTCACCATCACCACGGTCGTGCTCGGCGTCCCGCTCATCTACACCGCCTGGCTGTGGGTCGAGGACATCACCCGCAACGACCTGCAGAGCCGCCTGGACCGGGTAGCCGCCGAGGTGATCGCCCAGGAGGGCGGTGACGGCACCGTCCAGGACGGGCTCGACGTGCGCGCGATGCGGGCGCTGGTGCCCGAGGGCGGCAAGCTCACCATCGTCTATCCGGCGCCGCACGACAACGCGGCGCGCACCGACATCGGCGTCGACCACGTCGATGATCCGCTGGTGGAATCGCTGTCCATGGGTACCTCCGGGTCGCTGCGACTCGAGGTCCCCGCCGGGCCCATGCACTCGCGTCAGGAACAGGCCGTGGCCGCGGTCGCGCTGGCCGTGCTCGCCTCGCTCGGCGCCGCCTTCTCGGTGGCGGTCGTGACCGCGCGCCGGGTCGCGGACCCGCTGCGCGATGTGGCCGCCCGCGCCGCCCGCCTGGCCATGGGCGATTTCCGGCCCGACCCGCGTCGCCACGGCATCGCCGAACTGGACCGGGTCTCCGACGTGCTCGACTCGGCCACCGTCGAGATCGCGGGCCGCCTGCAACGCGAGCACGCGCTGGTCGCCGACGTCTCGCATCAGCTGCGCAGCCGCCTGACCGCGGTGCGCCTGCGCCTGGACGAGCTGTCCACCCACGCCGACCCCGAGGTGGTGCACGAGGCCGAGGAGGCGATGGCCCAGGTCGACCGGCTCACCGACGCCATCGACGAACTGGTGCGCGCCTCCCGCGACGAGGACGCCGCCGATCGCGACCCGGTCCCGGTGATGGCCGAGCTGCGCGGCGTGGTCGCCGAATGGGCCCACCCGTTCACCGAGGAGGGCCGCGAGCTGCGCCTGACCGGCGACGAGTCGCTGCGGGCCCCGATCACCGGTTCCCGTCTGCGCGAGGCCGTCGCGGTCCTGGTCGACAACGCCCTCATGCACGGCGGCGGCACCTGCACCGTCTCGGTGCGCACCGTCCCGACCATGAGCTCACGCGATCCGCTGATCTGCGTGGAGGTCGCCGACGAGGGCGAGGGCATCCGCGACGAGCTCGCCCCGCACATCTTCGACCGAGGTTTCTCGGCAGGCGGCTCGACCGGTGTGGGCCTGGCGCTGGCCCGCGCGCTGGTGGAGGCCGACGGGGGCCGTCTGGAACTGCAGCGACGCCGTCCGGCGCTGTTCGCGGTGTTCCTGAACTCGAAGGTCAACCGGTCGCCCAACGCGACCCTGACCGAGCCGCGCTAGCTGCGGCCGAGCGGTTCCTGTTCCTCTTCGATCAGGTCTTCCAACTCGGCGACGATCTCGTTCATCTCGTCGGGGAACACCCACCGGCGCATGGCCCAGAAACGGAACGCCATCTGCAGGAAGTTGCCGATCACGAACGCGCTGACGAAGTCGGCGATGTTCTCGGTCAGGAAGCTCACGTTCGGCTGCCGCAGATCGAGCATGTAACTCGAGATCCACAGCGGGATATTGCTCAGCACCACGCCGATGCCGCTGACTCCGAAGAACAGCAGCGCCTCGTGATGTTTCTCGCGGCCGCCGCGATTCTTGAACGACCATTCCCGGTTCAGGATGTAGGACGCGATCACCGCGACCACTCCGGAGATGATCTTGGCGGTGACCGGTTTCTCGGCCAGAACGGTCCATTTCAGGAGGTAGAACAGGCCGCTGTCGATCACGAACGTGGTCGCTCCGACGATGGCGAACTTGATCAGCTCACGGTGCCGGTACGCGGATTCGCGTAGGCGCGGGGGAAGGACGCTGACCACGTCGTCGACGATTGACACGAGTTCCGAGTGTACCGGTAGCAAAGATTCGCTTTCGACATGACAACATTGCACGACGTGAGTGCACGTTCGTTCGATCCGTCTGCCATGCCCACCGTCACCATGGTCGGTGGTGGCCAGCTCGCGCGCATGACGCACCAGGCCGCGGTCGCCCTCGGCCAGCGTCTGCGGGTGCTGGCGACCGCGCCCGGTGACCCCGCGGCCCAGGTCACGCCCGATGTCGTCTACGGCAGCCACGACGACCTCGAGGCGCTACGCGCGGCCGCGGTCGGCTCGCACGCGCTGACCTTCGACCACGAGCACGTGCCGACCGAGCACCTCGACGTGCTGGTCGCCGAGGGGGTGAACGTCGCCCCGCCGCCGCAGGCCCTGATCTTCGCCCAGGACAAGCTGGCCATGCGCACCAAGCTCTCCGCGCTGGGCCTGCCGGTCCCGGCCTTCGTCGAGGTGACCGCGCCCGCCGACGCCATCGCCTTCGGTGACGAGCACGGGTGGCCCTTCGTCCTCAAGGCCGTGCGCGGCGGCTACGACGGTCGCGGCGTGTGGATGCCCGCCGACGCCGCCGAGGCCGAGCGGTTGGTCACCGAGCAGCTCGCGCACGGCGTGCAGCTGCTGGCCGAGGCCAAGGTCGACCTGAAGCGTGAGCTGTCGGCCATGGTGGCCCGCTCGCCGTTCGGGCAGGCCGCCACCTGGCCGGTGGTGGAGACCGTGCAGCGCAACGGCCAGTGCGCCGTGGTGATCGCCCCCGCCCCCGACCTGCCCGAGGACCTCGGCGCCCGCGCCGAGACCATGGCCCTCGAGCTGGCCGCCGGACTCGGCGTCGTCGGCGTGATGGCCGTGGAGCTGTTCGAGACCCACGACGGCGAGATCCTCGTCAACGAGCTGGCCATGCGTCCGCACAACTCCGGCCACTGGGGCATGGACGGCGCCTGCACCGGCCAGTTCGAACAGCACCTGCGCGCGGTCCTGGACTACCCCCTCGGCGACACCACCCCGCTGGCGCCGGTGACCGTGATGGCCAACATCCTCGGCGCCGCCCAGGCCCCCGAGATGCCCATGGACGAGCGCCTGCACCACCTCTACGCCCGCCTGCCCGAGGCCAAGGTCCACCTCTACGGCAAGGGCGAGCGCCCCGACCGCAAGATCGGCCACATCAACATCCTCGGCGACGATGTCGCCCAGGTCCGCGAGAAGGCCGAGCGGGCGGCGCACTGGATGTCACACGCCGTCTGGACCGATGGCTGGGACCCGCACGGCGGCGAATAACCACCCACCCACCCACCCGACCACCACGGGGTTTCGGCCGCCTCGCCGCCGAGGGGCGAGACGTACCGCCGAAGGCGAAGTATCGCCCCTCGGCGGCGAGGCCCCCAGGGCCGAAACCCCCGCGGCGCCAGCCGCAGAAAGGCACAGCACAGCATGAGCACCAACGGTCCCCAGGTCGGCCTGATCATGGGCAGCGACTCCGACTGGCCCACCATGGAGGCCGCCGCCGAGGCGCTGGCCGAATTCGGCGTCCGCTTCGAGGTCGGCGTCGTCTCCGCGCACCGCACCCCCCAGCGCATGCTCGACTACGCCCGCGACGCCGCGGGTCGCGGCCTGCAGGTCGTCATCGCCGGTGCGGGCGGCGCCGCCCACCTGCCCGGCATGGTCGCCTCGGCCACCCCCCTGCCCGTCATCGGCGTCCCCGTCCCCCTGAAGTACCTCGACGGCATGGACTCCCTGCTCTCCATCGTCCAGATGCCCGCGGGCGTCCCCGTAGCCACCGTCTCCATCGGCGGCGCCCGCAACGCGGGCCTGCTCGCCGTCCGCATCCTCGCCGCCCACGACCCGTCCCTGCGCACCCGCATGGAACAGTTCCAGTCCGGCCTCGAACAGATGGTCCTCGCCAAAGACGAAGCCCTCCGCACCAAGCTCCTGGGCTGACGCTGACCCACCCCACGTGAGTAGGCGATCTCCTGGACGCACGCCCAGACAACCCGGTCATCGAGGTCGATCAGGTCGAGCAGAAAATCGTCCGGGCTTTTCGCGCGGGCCAACCGGATGAACAGGTCGCGGACGGCGTTCCCGTAGAGAACGTTCGCGTCGTATACGACGATGAATGCCATCAGAGTTCGAGTTCCTGGCCGAGGCGGGTCAGTTCATCGGCGGCCTCCCTGCTGGCGGTCTCACTGCGCTGCGCGTACGCCTTCAAATCGTCGAACCGGATGCGGCGATGCCTGCCGACCAAGCGGTGGGGGATCTCACCTGCGTCCAGGAGGCCGACGACATAGGGCCGCGAAACATTCAGCATGTCGGCCGCCTGCTGGGTCGTCATCTCGGCATTCGATGGAACGACCGAGACGCCGCGTCCTTCTGCTGCTTGAGCCAGGATGAATGCGAGCAAACTGACGGCCTCCCGGGGCAATGCCAGGGCCTCATCGCTGCCGATCTCGCCGGTGACCGGAATGATCTCCTCATCCGGGTGGTGCATGAGGTAGTCCTTGATCCGGCGCATGGCCCGGTCTGCGACCGCTGCGTCGATCGCTCCGGGTTCGGCGCGCTTGACTGAACGAAGTGTCGACATGGGTGCCTCCCCGCTCGGCTCGGGGCGTCGTTCGGACACCGGCGGCATCGATGATTGATGTGTACGCAGTAAACGCAACAAACGAAATAAACGAAGTAGACAAATCGCGCGATCGGTCGCGATCGAGGTGACTTGTGTCGCTCGCCTGGCTGAATCGGCTCGCGGGCCGATGGCTAACGTTGACCCCCGTGGCACACGACGACGCGGCGCAGTTCAGGCTCACGGTGGTGGATCAGGCGTTGCGGTTGTTCGCCGAGCGGGGGTACGAGGCGACGGCGGTGGATGAGATCGCGGTGGCGGCGGGGATCTCGCGGCGGACGTTCTTCCGGCAGTTCCGGTCCAAGGAGGACGTGATCTTCGCCGATCACGAATTCCAGCTGGCGACCGCGCAGGAGTTCCTGGAAGGGGCGGTGGGGGATCCGTGGGACGCGGTGTGTGAGGCCGTGATCGGGGTGTTCGAGCGGTTCACCCAGTGGCGTGACATCGCCGCGCGCCGGTATCAGGTGGTGCGTCGGGTGCCCGCGCTGCGCGAGCGTGAGATCGTGACGGTGTTTCGCTACGAGCGGCTGTTCACCGAGTTCCTGCGCGAGCGCCTGCCGGAGGTGCCGGATCTGGTGCGGGTGCAGTTCACCGCCGCGGTGACCGCCACCCACAACTATCTGCTGCGCCGGATGGTGCGCGGCGAGCCGGGCGCCGAGGTGGGCGATCTGCGCGCCGAGCTGGCCGCTATCCCGCGCGGCAGGCGGGCGGTCCCCGGGCCCGAGGAACTGGTCCTTGCGGTGTTCCCGCGCGACATGCCGCCGCGTCAGGTCGCCGACCTGCTCACCACCCGGCTCGATAATCTGTGAACGCGAGCACGCCGTAGCGGCCCATGTGCGGCACTGAGTGCCACAGGTATATCCCCATGTAGTGACAGAGTGCCGCGCGTATAATCCTCAGTGGACTGGCACTCAGTGCCGACGAAGACGCGCTGTCGACCACAGCGATCACCACCACGACCAGGAGTGTGCCCGATGGCGGGAAACCCCGACTTCAACCTGTTCCAGCTCGAGGACTTCCACGATGAGCTCCGCGGTGCCATCCGTGGTCTGTGCGAGAAGGAGATCGCTCCCTACGCCAAGGACGTCGACGGCAACGCCCGCTTCCCCGAGGAGGCGCTGACCGCCCTCAACGCCGCCGGTTTCAACGCCGTGCACGTGCCCGAGGCCTACGGCGGCCAGGGCGCCGACTCGGTCGCCACCTGTATCGTCATCGAGGAAGTCGCCCGCGTCTGCGGCTCGGCCTCGCTGATCCCGGCCGTCAACAAGCTCGGCACCATGGGCCTGATCCTCAACGGCTCCGAGGAGCTGAAGCAGAAGGTCCTCGGCGACCTGGTGAACGGCAAGATGGCCTCCTACGCGCTGTCCGAGCGCGAGGCCGGTTCCGACGCCGCCTCCATGCGCACCCGCGCCAAGGCCGACGGCGACGGCTGGATCCTCAACGGCTCCAAGTGCTGGATCACCAACGGCGGCAAGTCCGAGTGGTACACCGTGATGGCCGTGACCGACGCCGAGAAGGGCGCCAACGGCATCTCCTCGTTCATGGTCCACAAGGACGACGAGGGCTTCGTCGTCGGCCCGCTCGAGCACAAGCTGGGCATCAAGGGTTCGCCGACGGCCGAGCTGTACTTCGAGAACTGCCGCATCCCCGGTGACCGCATCGTCGGCGAGCCCGGCACCGGTTTCAAGACCGCGCTGCAGACCCTCGACCACACCCGCCCGACCATCGGCGCGCAGGCCGTCGGCCTGGCCCAGGGTGCCCTGGACGCCGCGATCGCCTACACCAAGGACCGCAAGCAGTTCGGCAAGGCCATCGCCGACTTCCAGAACACCCAGTTCATGCTCGCCGACATGGCGATGAAGGTCGAGGCCGCCCGCCTCATGGTCTACACCTCCGCGGCCCGCGCCGAGCGCGGCGAGAAGAACCTCGGCTTCATCTCCGCCGCCGCCAAGTGCTTCGCCTCCGACGTGGCCATGGAGGTCACCACCAACGCCGTCCAGCTCTTCGGCGGCGCGGGCTACACCACCGACTTCCCGGTCGAGCGCATGATGCGCGACGCCAAGATCACCCAGATCTACGAGGGCACCAACCAGATCCAGCGCCTGGTCATGTCCCGCCAGATCCTGCGCTGATCACACTCTGAGCGCGCGCCTGTGGCCCTCGGCGGATCTCCCGCCGGGGGCCACGGCTGTCCGGTCTACTTGCGGCCGGGTAGTTTTCGCCAGCCGGAGCGGCGTGGCGGCTCACCGGTGACAATCGATACCTGGGCGCCTTCGGGGATGAATCGGGCCTGGTTGTGGATCTGACCTGCCATGCCGACCGCGGTGACGAAATCCATCACCTCCACATTGTCCGCCCTCAGCTCGCCACCGAGGACGGGTGGATGGGTGAAATCGTAGATCTGGTCGGGCGCGGGCACCGTGCCGCGTGCCGCGAGCTCGGTGATCAGTTCGGTACGCAGCAGGCGTGACTGTTGTTCCGGGTCGTTGAGAGCGGCTTCGCATCCGTCCGAAGTCGCCCATGCTCGAGTCAGTGAGCCTTCGACGATGTCGAGCAGCCAGACGCCGTCCGCACTGGTGAGGAAGACGTCACCGAACAACGAAGTGAAGACCGGCTGTTTGCCCTCGAGCCCGATCCACTCCCAGTCGGCCAGCGCGGCGGCGAATTGTTCGTCGCCGAACTGGGCGATGCGAGATGGTGCTTCGCGCGGTGTCGGGTCGACGCCGTGGAACTGGGCGACCAAGTCGAGGAAGGTCCAGATGTCGCCGGTGGTATACGTGTCGGGCTCCATCGAGCCGCCGAGGAACGGGTACGGCGTAGGGATGTAGACCTGATCCTCGCCGAGTGGTCCGAGCAGCGCGCGGATTTCGGCGACATGGTCAGGGAGCAGCACATAGGCCGCGAATCCCGGGTCGCGGAGCACGGTGTCGGCGAATTCCTCGATGCTCGGGAACCTGCCGTAGCTCTTGGCGGCCGCCGTGAACGGATGCAGCACGGCGAACTCACCCCCGGACTCGGCCAGGAAGACGTGCCCGAGATCGGAATAGCCGACGATCGCTTCGAACTGTGGAAACTGTGCGGCCCAGCCCGGGGCCGCTTCGGCGGCACGGACAGGTCGGATCAGTCGGAAGGACTCGGTGCTCATCGATATATCAAAGCAGCACAGAGACTTTCGTACACATGGGCTCCTACCCGCTACCTTGACGAGCATGGGTCGCAGAAAGAGTGCCGCGCATCGGCGGTGGGGTACGCCGGAATCGGTGTACGTCTATCCGACCCCGCGCGGCTGGCGGCACTCGGTGGTATTCGTCGACGGCGGGCGTCTCTGCGGGCGATTGCCTGGTCTCCCCTCCACTGCCGATCCGGAGACGGTGCGCGCGGCTGTGCGGGAGATGATCGAGTTCCTTGTCGAGGACGGCTCCGTTGTCAGGCTGCATTGGCGCTCCGCGGCGGACGGCTGGTCCGCGACCATCGAGGTCGGCACCGGCGCCGAGGTTGCTGGTGGTTCGGCGGCGGCCTTCGAGGCGCTGGCGGACGCACTCAGCGGCGCCGATCACCAGGTGATCCTCGAGTTCGGCCCGGTGATCGAGCTTGCCGACGGCTTGCCGCTGCGGGAACCGCTGCCACAGGTGGTGCGGTCGATCACCGGCGGCCCGGTCCGTGTCGTGCGGCCGATCATGCCGGTGACCAGGTGGGTCACGGTGTTCGGTGCGGCGGTGACGGGGATGGCCGCGCTCGGCAGGCGGCGGGCCGATGTCGCCGACCAGTTGAGCACGGTGGTCGGCGTCATCGAAACGGCGCTCGGCGATGTGCGGATGGCTGTCCATGTCGAGCTGTCACCCGACGACTACGGCGTGTGCGCGGCCACGGATTTCGTCTTCTTCTCCCGGTCGCACGCGGCCCGGCTGCTGATCTTCGTCGTCGATTGACCTCAGGCCACCAGGTCGGCGTACTCCGGGTGTTCGGTGATGTATTTCTCGACGTACCAGCAGGTGGGGATGACGTGGTAGCCGGAGGCTCGGGAGTCGTCGAGGCCGAACTCGACCACGGCGGCGGCCACGCCGCGGCCCCGGTATTCGGGGAAGGTCATGGTGTGGTGGAAATCGCGGACCTTGGTGTCTTCGCGTTCGGCGTAGTCGGCGTAGCCCGCGAGGACGTCGTCGTGGTAGATCTCGTAGCGGGTGTCGGCGACGTTGTGTTCGAGCCTGGTGGTCATACCGGATGCTAACCCGGGGCCGGGGCGCGATGTTCCTACAGGATCGCGCCGGGGTTGAGGATGCCCTCGGGGTCCAGGGCGTGCTTGACGCGGCGGGTCAGCTCCATCACCTCGGGACCGACCTGGTCGGGCAGCCAGCCCTTCTTGAGCCTGCCGACGCCGTGTTCGCCGGTGATGGTGCCGCCCAGGCTGATGGCCAGGTCCATGATCTCGCCGAAGGCGCGGTGGGCGCGGGCGGTGTTGTCGGGGTCGGTGGGGTCGTGCACGATCAGCGGGTGGGTGTTGCCGTCGCCCGCGTGCGCGATCACCGAGACCAGCACGTCGTTGCGTTCGCTGATGGTGGTGATGCCGGTGATCAGCTCACCGAGGCGGGGCAGCGGCACGCCGACGTCCTCGAGCAGCAGCGGGCCGATGCGCTCCACCGCCGGGATGGCGAATCGCCGTGCGGCGGTGAAGGCTTCGCCTTCGGTGGCGTCCTCGGTGTGGAAGACCTCGGTGGCGCCCGCCTTCTCGCACAGCGTCACCATCACCTGTGCCTCGTGCCCGGCGAATTCGCCCGGCGCGTCGGAGCGGGCGACCAGCAGCGCGGCCGCGGTGCGGTCCAGACCCATGCGCATCTCGTCCTCGACGGCATTGATGGCCACGGTGTCCATGAATTCGAGCATGGCGGGACGCAGGGTCGAGGTGATGGCCAGGATCGCGTCGGTGGCGGCGGTGAGTGAACCGAAACTCGCGACGACGGTCGCCTGCGGTGGCTGGGCGGGCAGCAGACGCAGGGTGAGTTCGGTGATCACGCCGAGGGTGCCCTCGCTGCCGACGAACAACTTGGTCAGCGACAGCCCCGCCGAGTCCTTCAGGCGCGGCCCGCCCAGGCGCACGGGCGTCCCGTCGGCCAGCACCACCTCCATGCCCAGCACGTAGTCGGTGGTCACGCCGTATTTCACACAGCACAGCCCGCCCGCGTTGGTCGCCGCGTTGCCGCCGATCGAGCACATCTCGAACGAGGACGGGTCCGGCGGATACCACAGCCCCTCCGCCGCGACGGCCCGCTTCACCTCGGCGTTGAGCAGCCCCGGCTGCACCACCGTGGTCCGCGTCACCGGGTCGACGCTGATCTCGCGCATCAACTCGGTACTCAGCACGATCCCGCCGTCCACGGCCGTGGCCCCGCCGGAGAGCCCCGAGCCCGCCCCGCGCGGCACCACCGGCACCCGGTTCGCGTGCGCCCAGCGCAGCGTGGCGGCCACGTCGTCGGTGCCGCGAGCCCGCACCACGGCCAACGGTGTTCCGGCGTCGGGGTCGCGCGCCCAGTCCTGCCGATACCCCGCCAGCACATCCGGATCGACCACCACCGCCCCCGCCGAGAGCGAATCCACCAGCGCACCCAGTTTCGCGTCCACCCTTCAACGCTAGCCGCCACCGCCCCGCCGGTCAGGCGATCACCGCGCGCCGGTGCGCGTGAATATCGGGAGACGGCCGCGACCAGCGCGTACTGATCCGCTGACCAGATGGGTGTGCGCCATAACGATGCGCAGTCGGCATGGTTGTGATTCGGCGCGCCCGGTTGGTGTTTACGCCGTCCGAGCGGTCACAATGCTCGAGACGGAGATTCCGGCGGGTGGGTTGCCGGTCGATCCCGTGTTTCGCGTTCTGCTCCACGGTGCGCCGGTGCGCATTGACCACGCGGTGCCCTTGTGCCGCATCGTTTTTCGCAGGGAGGACCGGATGATGCAGGAATCGCAAGACCGAAGCGAGCTCGTCGGCGCCCTGCTGGCGGCCGAGTACGCCGACGCGGGGATCGATGTCGACGCCATGCGGGCTGTGCGGGCCGGTGAGCACGGCGAATGGCTCGCGGCACTGGAGGCGACCGGCCTGTTCGGCCACACCGCGCTCAACGAGATCGCCCTCGCCTGGGCTCGCGATCCCGAACTGCTGCGCGACGCCCTGCTCGTCGAGGCCGACGAGTTCACCCGCCGCCGCTGCCTGGCCGCGTGGGCGGCGCCGCAGGCCCGCCCGGCCACCGCGATCGGCGGCTGACCCAGCCGCTCGCGTTTGCCGTCCGCTCATCTGCGCGACACCTGCCGCTGGCAGGGTGGCCGCGTGGAGCAGCTCACGGAGTCGGTGGCCGATCGGTTCAGCCGCTGGTGCGCGGTGGTGGTCGACCGGTTGCCCTGGGGGCTCGCGCGCTACGTCCCCGCCACCTTCCTCGGCTTCGCCCTGATCAACAGCTTCACCTTCGGCGTCGACCTGGTGCTGCTCACGCTGCTACACGGCGCGGCCGGACTGCCGATCTGGCTCTCGATCACCGTCGCCTACATCATCGCGTTCGGACTGAGCTTCGTCCTCAACCGCACCTTCAACTTCCATTCGCACGCCCCGGTCGGCAGGCAGGCCGCGGTCTACGCGGTGGTCGTGCTGGTGAACTATCTGGCGTTCATCCTCGGCGTCGGTTCGGGGCTGACCGCCCTGGGCCTGGAATACCACCTGGCCCGCCTCGTGGCCGGTGCCTGCGAAGGCGTCTATATGTACTGCGCGCTGCGCTGGATCGTCTTCCGCGGCACACCCGTTCCCGTGCGCTGACGCGCGGGGTCGTCCGGGACGGCCCCGCGCGAGAAACCCTCAGCGCGCCGAGCGCGGCAGCACGAACGTCGCCGCCAGCACCACCGCGAGCAACCCGAGCCCGACGAGCGCCGCCACCTGCATCGCCGAACCGTAGGACGCGGGTCCGGTGTGTGTGCCGAGCGCGGCGAAGAACACCGTGGCCAGCACCGTCGCGCCGATCGCGTTGCCGAATTGCTGTGTGCTGGTGAGTAATCCGGCCGCGACTCCGGCCTGCTGGGGTGCGATGCCGGACAGCACCGCGCCCAGTGCCGTGGGGATGGTCAGTCCGTTGCCGATCCCGGCGAGCAGCATGCCGGGCACCAGCATCGGCGCCGACCCCTCGCCGCCCGCGTACTCCAGCACCGCCACCGTGAGCAGTAGCCCGGTCATGCTGAAGACGGTCCCCAATGACATCACCCGGTTGCCGATGCGCGCGCTGACCCGCCTGGCCAGCAGGAACGAGCTGGCCGCGAAGGCCACGCCGAGCGGGGCGAAGGTGAACCCCGCCTGCAGTGGGCTCAGTCCGAGCCCGTCCTGGAGCAGCAGCGTCAGGCACAGCATGAATCCGGCGAAGTAGGCGAGGTAGCCGCCCGAGATCACCATGCCCGCGCCGAACACCCTGTCGCGCACCAGGTTCGGGTCGAACACCGGGTCGCCACCGGCGGCGGTGAGGCGACGTTCGTAGCGCAGGGTCAGCACGGCGACCAGCGGCGCGGCGGCCATCGAGACCCACGTCCACAGCGGCCATCCGGCGGGCCTGCCGAGGGTGATCGGCACCAGGATCAACGCGATCGCGGCCGCGAGACCGAGCGCGCCGACCGGATCGAGCCGCGGGTTCGCCGTGCGCCGGTGGCCCGGCAGCCAGCGCGCCGCCAGCGCCGCCGCGACCAGCCCCACCGGCACATTGATGAAGAAGATCGTGCGCCAGCCCCAGCCGAACAGGTCCAGTTCCAGCAGGATTCCGCCCAGGACCTGGCCCGCGACCGCGCCGAGCCCGACCGTCGCCCCGAACGCGGCCATCGCGGTGGCGCGCTCGGCGGGCGGGAACAGGGTGTTGATCAGGGCCAGCATCTGCGGCACCATCAGCGCCGCCGTCGCGCCCTGCAGGACGCGGAAGGCGACGAGCTGCCAGGGGCCGGTCGCCAGACCGCACAGCAGGGAGGCGGCGGTGAACGCCACCATGCCCAGCACGAACAGGGTGCGGTGACCGTACAGGTCGCCGAGCCGCCCACCGGTGACAAGTCCTGCGGCATAGGCGAATCCGTAGCCGCCGACGATCAGTTCGCACCCGGAATTCCTGCGGCTGATGATGTGGGAGGCGCTGGAACTGGGTGCCGAGGGTGTGGACGAGACGGGGATGCGGGCCGAGCGCTACCAGCTCAAGCAGGACAAGATCGCCGACGCTCAGGAGCGCGGTGTGGTCCGTCCCGACCTGCCACCCCCGGCGCTGCTCATGCTCCTGATGGGCCTGATCAACTACCCCGATGTGATGCCGCAGGTGGGCAAGCTGGTCTTCGGGAACGAGCTGGATCAGGAGGACCTGCGCGCCTGGACCAAGGTCGCCGTGCGCCGGATCGCGGCGCCGACTTCCTGAGGTCAGGGGCGCAGGAGTTCGGTGCGATCGCCGTCGACGAGCAGGACGTCGGCGTCGGTGAGTGCCCAGTGGGGGGTGTTCTCGGCTCGGTATCCGGCCAGGAGTTTCGCCGATTCGCCGTCGGGGTCGGTGGGGGAGTCCAGGTGGACGACGAGGTGGCGGTCAACCAGGCCGAGGCCGTCCCAGCGGGGGGCGATGCCGGTGGCGGGCAGGACCTCGCCGGGGTCGTCCATCGTTTCCAGTCCGTGCAGGTCGGGGCCGAGCAGGCAGGCGCCCGCGCTGTATCCGGCGTAGACCAGGGCGTCCTCGGCGAGCAGGGCGGGGAGGACGGAATCGGCTCCGCTGCGGGCGAATTGGGCGCGCAGGACGAAGGTGTTGCCGCCACGTACCCATACGAGAGGATAGGAGCGCAGCGTCTTCTCCAGCTGCGCGGGCTGTCCGACGTAGTCGCGCAGATCCAGGACCTCGGGGGAATAGCCCAGGGCCGCAAGCGGTGTCACGTCGCTGGTGACGGCCGCCGACCAGGCGGCGGGCCAGGCGTCGCACGCGTTCGGGATCACCGCGACCCGGCCCGGCGGCCCGGCGAGGGCGGTGAGTCGGTCGGCGAAGGCGCCGAATCGGTAGGAGGACAGGAACAGTCGCATCAGATCGTGAAGGCCAGGTTCCGCACCAGGCGGGCGCCGAGGTCGGTGTCGCCGTCGATGTCGATCGCGCCGAGGTGCTCGTCGACGGTGATCCGGCCGCCGCGCAGGCGCGCGAACAGGCCCGAGTCCAGACGGATCACCGTGGTCGGGGTGCCTTCGGCGGTGTCGAGCAGGACGCCGCGTCCGTCCACCACCGCCACGTGCACCTGCCTGGTCACCGGACCGGTGAGCTCCAGGGTGATGTGCGCGCCCTCGGGTGCCTCGGCGCCCTTCACCACCGCGCGGCCCAGGCCGAGGGTGAGTTCGGTGAAGGCGGTCTCCGCGCGGTCGCCGCCCTCGGGCACGCTGCGGCCGATGCCGTCGGCGAGGTCGAGCTCGTGCATCCAACAGTCGAACAGCCGCACCCGCATGAAGCGGCCGTAGGGGACCTGGCCGACCGGCGAGACGGTGGGCTCGGCCCAGGCGTCGTCGTCCATCGCGACCAGCGCGGCGCGGCGGCGTTCGGTGACCTCGTCGAACAGTGCGAGCAGGCGCTTGCCCGAGAGCGGGCGCAGCCGGTCGACCCAGATCTCGTTGAGCACCGCGACCTCGTTGCGCACGTGCGGCAGGGTGCGCACATCGGTCTTGGGGCGCAGCGGGTCGTGCGGCGGCGGGGTCTCGCCCAGCAGCCAGGACTCGGTGCCGATCACGTGTGCGACCACGTCGAAGATCGTCCAGCCGGGCAGTGGCGATGGCCTGCGCCAGGCGTTCTCGTCGAGGTCGGCGACCAGGGCGGCGATGGCCTCCCACTGCTGGGCGAGCAGATCGGTGAGGTGCTCGCGTTCCGGCGTGCGGTCGGTCATCCCTGGGCTCCTTCGGGGGCGTTCGCCGACGGATCCGCCGGTCGCTGCGCGTCCAGCGCGGTCAGACCGGCGCGGATGGCGGCGGCCGTGGAGGTGGTGTCGTAGGGGCGGCGCAGCAGGAAGCCCTTGGCGAAGGCCAGCTTGTCGCCGTGCTTGCGCGGCACGACGTGCAGGTGGACGTGGCCGACGGTCTGGAAGGCGGCGGTGCCGTCGTTGAGGATGAGGTTGGCGCCGTCGCTGGCCAGGCCGCCGCGGCGCAGGGCGCGGGCGAGGCGATGGCCGGTGCGGAAGAGATCGGCGCCCGCGTCGGCGGGCAGATCGTCGAGCTCGGTGGCGTGCGCCCGGGGGACGATCAGGGTGTGTCCGCGGGTGATGGGGCGGATGTCGAGGAACGCGCAGACCGCGTCGTCCTCGTAGACCTTGGTGGCCGGTGCGGTCCCCGCAACGATCCGGCAGAAGACGCAGTCGTTCACGGTCTCGACCCTACGGTGTGGTGTGGCCCGCGCAACAGCCCGAACCCGGTGCGGGCATGACGCGCGTCACGTCCGCGGACCCGTATCCTGGCGTCGAGCTGGTCCGATTTGACCGTTCATGTACTGGACGCTTGTCCAACTATCCGCTGTGACAGGCATCTCCGCTAGGCTCACCGCCAGCCGAGTACAGTTGCGAGGATTTCAGCTGAACCTACTCGTAGGTAACATTCGGCTGATCCCGTTGTTCCCCGGCTCGAAGCCAGCACGAAAAGGAAGTCTGACTAGTGGAGACAACGCACAACGTGGGCGAGGAATCGCCGCGCGGAGCGCGTGTCGGAGTCGTTCGCGAGTCCGGCCCGGGTGAGCGGCGAGTCGCAGTGGTGCCCAAGATCATCCCCGCCCTGTCCAAGCAGGGCGTCGAGGTGGTCGTGGAAGCCGGTGCGGGCCTCGGCGCGCTCATTCCCGACGCGGCCTATGTAGAGGCAGGCGCGACCATCGGTGATCCGTGGTCGGCCGATGTCGTGGTCAAGGTCGCCCCGCCCAGCGATGCCGAGGTGGGCAAGCTGAGCTCCGGGCAGACGCTGATCGGGTTCCTCGCCCCGCGTAACGCCGACAACCAGATCGGCGCCCTCAAGGCCGCGGGTGTGCAGGCCTTCGCCGTCGAGGCGATCCCGCGTATCTCGCGTGCCCAGGTGATGGACGCGCTGTCGTCGCAGGCCAACGTGGCGGGCTACAAGGCCGTGCTGCTCGCCGCCTCGGAGTCGACCCGCTTCTTCCCGATGCTCACCACCGCCGCGGGCACCGTGAAGCCCGCGACCGTGCTGGTGCTCGGCGTCGGTGTGGCCGGTCTGCAGGCGCTGGCCACGGCCAAGCGTCTCGGTGGTCGCACCACCGGCTACGACGTGCGTCCCGAGGTCGCCGATCAGGTGCGCTCGGTCGGCGCCCAGTGGCTCGACCTGGGCATCGACGCCGCCGGTGAGGGTGGCTACGCCCGCGAGCTCACCGACGAGGAGAAGGCCCAGCAGCAGAAGGCGCTCGAAGACGCGATCAAGGGTTTCGACGTGGTGATCACCACCGCGCTGGTGCCGGGCCGTCCCGCGCCGCGCCTGGTCACCGCCGCCGCTGTCGAGGGCATGAAGCCCGGCAGCGTGATCGTCGACCTGGCCGGGGAGACCGGCGGCAACTGCGAACTCACCGAGCCCGGCGAGATCGTGGTCAAGCACGAGGTCACCATCGCCTCGCCGCTGAACCTGCCCGCCACCATGCCCGAGCACGCCAGCGAGCTGTACTCCAAGAACATCGCGGCGCTGCTGGAACTGATGCTGGTCGACGGCAAGCTCGCGCCCGATTTCGAGGATCAGGTGCTCGCCGATTCCTGTGTCACCCGTGAGGTGGAAGCCTGATGTACACCGAACTCCTCGCGAACATCGCGATCCTGGTCCTGTCCGGGTTCGTCGGCTTCGCGGTCATCTCCAAGGTTCCCAACACCCTGCACACCCCGCTGATGTCGGGCACCAACGCCATCCACGGCATCGTGGTGCTCGGCGCGCTGGTGACGCTGGGCAACGTCAAGGACCCCTCGCTGCTGGTGCAGGTGATCCTGTTCGTCGCCGTGGTGTTCGGAACCTTGAACGTCATCGGTGGCTTCGTGGTCACCGACCGCATGCTCGGCATGTTCAAGGGTAAGAAGAAGGCGGCCGAGTGATGCACGCAGTCGACAACATGACCTACCTGGTCAACGGCCTCTACATCGTGGCCTTCTCCATGTTCATCTACGGTCTGATGGGCCTGACCGGCCCGAAGACCGCGGTGCGCGGTAACCAGATCGCCGCCGTCGGCATGGGCCTGGCGGTCGTGGCGACGCTGATCTCCATCCGCCACGCCGAACTGCTGAACTGGATCCTCATCGGCGCCGGTCTGGTCGTCGGTGTGGCGCTGGGTGTGCCGCCCGCCGTGCGCACCAAGATGACCGAGATGCCGCAGCTGGTCGCCGCGTTCAACGGCGTCGGTGGTGGCACGGTCGCGCTCATCGCGTGGGCCGAGTTCATCGACAGCACCGGCTTCTCCCAGCTGCACGACGAGCCGAACATCCACATCATCATCGGCTCGCTGTTCGCCGCGGTGATCGGTTCGATCTCCTTCTGGGGCTCGATCATCGCCTTCGCCAAGCTGCAGGAGATCCTGTCCGGCAAGCCGATCGGCATCGGCAAGCTGCAGCAGCCGCTGAACCTGCTGCTGCTCGTCGGCGCGATCGTGTGCGCCGTGGTGATCGGCCTCGGCGCCGACAACGGTGGCGTCTCGCAGCTGTGGATGATCGCGCTGCTGGTGCTCGCGGGCATCCTCGGCCTGATGGTCGTGCTGCCCATCGGTGGCGCCGATATGCCGGTCGTCATCTCGCTGCTCAACGCCCTGACCGGTCTGTCGGCCGCGGCCGCGGGTCTGGCGCTGAACAACACCGCGATGATCGTCGCGGGCATGATCGTCGGCGCGTCCGGCACCATCCTGACCAACCTCATGGCCAAGGCCATGAACCGCTCCATCCCGGCCATCGTCGCCGGTGGTTTCGGTGGCGGTGGCGGCGCGGCCGCCGGTGGCAGCGGCGAGGCCAAGTCGGCCAAGGCCACCTCCGCGGCCGACGCCGCGATCCAGATGGCCTACGCCAACCAGGTCATCGTGGTGCCCGGTTACGGTATGGCCGTGGCCCAGGCTCAGCACGCGGTCAAGGAGATGGCCTCGCTGCTCGAGGGCAAGGGTGTCGAGGTCAAGTACGCGATCCACCCGGTCGCCGGTCGTATGCCCGGCCACATGAACGTGCTGCTGGCCGAGGCCGAGGTCTCCTACGACGCCATGAAGGAAATGGACGACATCAACGGCGAGTTCAACCGCACCGATGTGGTCCTGGTGATCGGCGCCAACGACGTCACCAACCCGGCGGCGCGCGAGGACAAGTCCAGCCCGATCTACGGCATGCCGGTCCTCAACGTCGACCAGGCCAAGAGCGTCATCGTGCTCAAGCGCTCGATGAACTCCGGCTTCGCGGGCATCGACAACCCGCTGTTCTACGCCGACCACACCTCCATGCTGTTCGGCGACGCCAAGAAGTCCGTCGGTGCGGTCACCGAGGAACTGAAGGCGCTGTAAGTCGCACGTCACAGAGGCCCCCGCCGTTCCCCGTGAACGGCGGGGGCCTCTTGCGTCCGGTCTGGTCCCGCGCTCCTGCCGAGATGACACCTCTCGACCATCACCGTCGCCGAGATCCGCTACGGCCTGGCCGCCATGCCGCAGGGTGCCCGCCGGGACCGGATGCTGGAACGCTTCGAGAGCAGGATCATGCCGTTGTTCGCCGGTCGTGTGCTGCTTTCGGCCCGGCCGACGCCGCGGAATACGCCGACCTCCTGGCGACCGCCAGGGCGGCGGGAATCGCGATCGGCCGGTACGACGGGTACATCATCGCGGCCACGGCCAAGGCCGCCGGAATGAGCGTGGCCACGCGCGACACCGCGTTCCGCGCGACCGGTGTCGGGGTCATCGATCCGTGGGAGTGATCTGCGAACGCGACTGCGGAATCGGGTGCGGACCCGGAAACGCGAATCACCCCGCCCGCTGGAGATCCGGCGGACGGGGTGATGGGGCGGCGAACTGATCAGCCCGCCTGGGGGCTTACTTGAAGCGCTGGGCCAGGAGGTCCAGGGTGGCCATGGCCTCGCGGTAGTCGGGGCGCTTGGCGGTGGCGGGGAGCTCGTAGAGCTGGCCCTTCTGGAAGGCGGGGAGCATGGCCAGGGCCGGGTCCTGCTTCAGCTGGGCGATGTCGCGGCCGCCGTCGAGCTTGATGACGAACAGCACGGGGGCGTCGACGACGGTGCTCAGCAGTTCGGGGCTGAAGGTGACCCAGTCACCGGCCTGGGCGCGTTCCGGGTTGCCCGCCTTGGCCTCGATCTTGTCGTCGATGGTGATGCCGACATCGGTGAGCAGGTTGGCCAGCGGGGTCTTGGGGGCCAACAGGATCGGCTTGGCGTCGGCCTGCGACTGGTAGACCGCCGCCGCGCCCTGGGGCAGCTTGAGGCCCTTCTTCACCTGCGCGACCTTGTCGGTGTAGGCGGTGATCATGCCGTCCACCTTCTCGGGACGGTTCACGTAGTTGGCCACCGACTTCAGCTGGTCCTGCCAGTTGGCGGCGTCGGAGGGCACCAGGGCGGTGGGGGCGACAGCGGCGAGCTTGTCGTAGTTCTTGATGGTCTGCTGACCGGGCCAGCCGGGGCCGCCACCGATGATCAGGTCGGGCTTCTGGGCGGCGATGAACTCCAGGTTCAGGTCGTCACCGGAGGGCACCGCCACGGTGCCCTGCTCCTTGGCGTCCGCGGCCCAGGCGGCCGGGAACTCGCCGGGGGCGAGGGTGACACCCAGGATGCGCGGATCCGCGGCGGTCACCTTGGCGTCGAGGTCGTAGAGGTACCCGGCGAGGGCGCCGTTGAGGACCACGATGCGCTGCGGGTCGGCGGGGACGGTGACCTGGCCCTTGGGGGTGTCCACCTGGCGGGTACCGCCACCGGCGGCTTCATCGGAGTTGGAGCTGCTGCAGCCCACGGCCGTCGCGGTGACCGCGACGATGAGGAGTGCGGCGGCGGCGCGCATGCGCGCCGTCATTCGGTGCCTTGACATGGAGTGTTTTCCTTCTTTCTATCCAGGTGGAGAGTTCAGGTGCGGATCGCGGGATCCGCATCGATGAGCGCGGCGACCTCGATCCAGCCGGTCGGCATCGCGATCTCGTTGTGGGTGTAGGGCAGTCGTCGGATCACCAGCTGCGCGCCCGCTGCCTGCCAGCCGGTGAGCTGGGCGTGCACGCGTTCGGGTTCCAGGCCGTTGTCCGCGCAGTACAGGGCCATCGGGCCGCTGTAGTTCGGCGATTCGGACAGGGTGACCATGCGCAGCAGCTCGGTCGCGGCGTGGACCACCACCGCCGCCAATTCGGCCGGGTACTCGCCGATCTCGGGCACGAGCGCTTCCATGCCGGACGGGTCGGCCAGGGTCGCGGCGGCCCGCTCGGTCAGGTTCGACAGCGGATGCGAGTCGAGCAGACCCACGTAGGCCACCTGCTCGCCCTCGGCCTCGAGGATGGCGGCCATCGCGTGCGCGAGATTGCCACCGAGGGAGTAGCCGAGCAGGTGGTAGGGGCCGTGCGGCTGGATGCGGCGGACCTGTTCCAGGTAGAACCGCGCGAGGTCGTCGAGCGTCGGGATCTGCTTGTCGGGGTCGGTGAGCTGGGGCATCTGCAGACCGATGACCGGACGGTCGGCGCGCAGCAGGCGGGCCAGCGGCGCGTATTTCCAAGCGGTGCCGCCGATCTGGTGGACGCAGAACAGCGGCGCGACCGTGCCTTCGGCGCGCAGTTCCAGCACCGGCTCGAGACGGCTGCCCAGGCTGGCCAGGCCGTCGACCGGTCGCTGGAGGCCGGGATCGACCGCGCCGATCCGCGCGGCGAGCGCGCGTGCGGTCGGCGCGGAGAAGACGTCGTCGAGGACCACCGGCAGTTCGGCCCTGGTCAGACGGCCGACCAGCCGCACCGCCAGCAACGAGTGTCCGCCGAGTTCGAAGAAGTCGTCGTCGGCGTCGACCTCGGACAGCGACAGCACCGCCGCCATGGCCTGCCGGACGGTGCCGACCAGCCCGTCGTCCGCGACCACGGCGGGTTCGGCCACCGCGGTGACGACCGGAGCGGACTCCGGCGCGGGCAGTTCCTGACGGGCGATCTTCTCCGTCGCGGTGCGCGGAATGTGGTCCAGGACCAGGAAGGCCGACGGGATCATGTACGCGGGCAGGGCCGTTCGCAGCTGCTCGCGCACCGCGTCGGTGTCGAGGACGACGCCGGAGCGGGCGATGAGGTAGGCGACCAGACGCTGGTCACCGGGGGTGTCCTCGCGCAGCAGCACGACCGCCTGGGCGACGCCGGGGCAGCCGAGCAGGGCCGATTCGATGTCACCGAGTTCGATGCGCTGACCGCGCAGCTTCACCTGGCTGTCGGTGCGGCCGACGTACTCGAGCTCGCCCTGGGGGTTGCGCTTCACCAGATCGCCGGTGCGGTACATGCGTGCGCCGGTGCCGAACGGATCGGCGACGAAGGCGGCGGCGGTCAGGTCGGGGCGGGCCAGGTAGCCGCGCGCCAGCCGGACACCGGTCATGTACAGCTCGCCGATGCTGCCCTCGGGGACCGGGCGCAGCTGGTCGTCGAGGATGCGCACGGGGTCGGCCGGGGCGCCGACCGGCACCGAGGCGGTGTCGGCGTCGACGGTCTCGTGGAAGGTGAAGCCGATCGCGGCCTCGGTGGGACCGTAGAAGTTGTAGACGGCGGTCCCGGTGAGCGCGCGCATGCGCTGTGCCGTGGCGGGCGGCAGTACCTCGCCGCCGGTGAGGACGCAGCGCAGGTCGGCGCAGCCGGACAGGTCGGCCTCTTCGGCGAGCACGGTGAGCATCGAGGTGGTCATCCACATCGCGGTCACGCGCTCGCTGCTCATGAGCTGGGCCTGGTAGTAGGGGTCGCGGTGCCCGCCGGGGCGGGTCAGCACGATGCGCGCGCCGACGTGCAGCGGCAGGAACATCTCCATGAGCGAGGCGTCGAAGATCGGCGGCGTGCGGTAGAGCATGGTGTCGCCGGGGCCGAATCGGCGTTCGCGCTGCAGCCATTCGAAGGTGGAGATGATCGCGGCGTGCGACAGGCTCACGCCCTTGGGCACGCCGGTGGAGCCGGAGGTGAACAGCAGGCAGGCGATGTTCGACGGGCGCAGCGGGGCGAGCCGGTCGGCGTCGGTGAGCGCGGTGTCGGCGAATCCGCTGGTGTCGGCGTCGTCGAGCGAGTGCAGCACCAGGGTGGGCGCGGCGGTGTCGAGGATCTTCTCGATGCGCTGGGCGGGCTGTTCGGGGTCGATCGGCAGGTAGACGCCACCGGCTCGGCAGACGGCGTGCGCGGTGACGACCGAGTCGATCGAACGCGGGATGGCCACGGCCACCACGGTTTCGGGGCCGATGCCGCGTGCGACGAGCCAGCGGGCCAGGCGATTGGCGCGGGCCTCGAACTCACCGAAGTCGATGGTGACGTCTTCGGCCGTGATGGCGTGCGACGACGGATCGACGGAAGTGCCCCAGACGGCGAGGGTGTCGCCCTGCGGGTCGGGCTGATCGGCGACCAGCGTGTCGGTATCGCGGCGTCGTTTCCCGTCGGCCACGCTCGCGTCCGCCGCGCCGGTGACAGTCGTGGTGCCGGTGGGCGAGGCGAGTGGGGCCAGGAATGGTGTGGCCGAGGGGTTCTCGGCGCCGGTGACCGCGGTGAGGATCGCGCCGATCCGCTCGGAGATCCGGGCGAGGGTGGTGTCGGGCACGGCGGCGCGGTCGTACCAGATGACCAGGCTGAGCTGCTCACCCGGCGGGGCGATGAGGGTCATCGGGTAGTGCGTGTTGCCGTGGTTGTGGAACTCGCCGCGACGCAGTTCGTGCGATTCCGGCTGTCCGGCACCGGCGTTCGGGAAGTTCTCGAAGGCCACCAGGGTGTCGAAGAGGGTGCCCAGGCCCGCGATCCGTTCGATCTCCGCCAGCCCGGCGTAGTCGAAGTCCTGCATGGCGAACTGGGCGGCCTGCAACTCGGCCCACTGGTCGAGCAGCGCGCGTTCGGTGTCGAAGGCGCAGCGCACGGGGACGGTGTTGGCGAACAGGCCGACCATGCCCGCCACACCCGGCAGTTCGGCGGGCCTGCCGGAGACGGTGGCGCCGAACACGACATCGGTGCGTTCGGTGAGCGCGGCGAGCACCAGCGCCCAGGTGCCCTGCACCAGCGTGTTCATGGTCAGGCCGCGACGACGGCCCAGTTCGGCCAGCGCCGTGGACAGTTCGGCCGACAGCGGCACCTGCCACTGGCGGACCTCGCGCTCCCGGCCGGTGTCGGTACGCACCAGCGTCGGCCCGGACAATCCGGCCAGCCGCCGCGACCAGGCCGTACGGACCGCCGCGCGGTCACGCGTGCCGATCCAGGCCAGGTAGTCGCGGTAGGAGGCGGGCGAGGGCAGCTCGTCGCCGTGGTAGGTGGCCAGCACCTCGCGCAGGACGATGGGGGTGGACCAGCCGTCGATCACCAGGTGGTGGGTGTTGAGCACCAGGCGGTGCGCGTCACCGGGCATGCGGATCAGGGTGGCGCGCAGCATCGGTGAGCGGTCGACGTCGAACCGGTGCCGGGTCGCCTCGACCTCGAGCCGGTCGGCGGCGGCCTCGGCCGTCCGCTGCGGCAGGCCGGACAGGTCGACCTCGCGCCACGGCATCCCGACCGCGCGCGGAATCGCCTGCACCGGCTGGTCCAGCCCGGCGTAGTGGAAGGCCGCGGCCATGGTGGGATGCCGGTTCACGACGGCGTCGAAGGCGGCCGAGAGGCGGGGGCCGTCGAGCGGTCCGTGCAGGTCGACGCGGGCGCTGAGGGTGTAGACGTCGTCGGCACCGTCGCGAATCGCGTGGAACAGCAAGCCTTCCTGCAGCGGCGAGAGCGGCAGCAGTTCGGCCAGCGGGCCGTGGACGGCCTCGAGGGTGTCGACGGTGTCCTGGTCGACGGACAGCCCGGGGCAGTCCGACGGGGTGAGGCCACCGGGGAACAGTCGCGCGTGTGCGGCGAACGCCTCCAGCGCGAGTTCGAAGTGGCGCTGGATGGCCGCGACCTCGTCCGCGTCCAGAATCCGGCCCGCCGCGGTCCATTCCACGGCCAGTCGAGGCTGACCGGCGGATTCGTGCACGAAGACATTGAGCGCGAGCACCTCGGTGAGGGCCTTCTCCGGCGGCTCGGTCACCGCGAACGCGTCGTGTTCGGGCAGGGCCCAGGCCTGGGCCGCGCCGCCGCCGAAGCGGCCGAGGTAGTTGAGCAGCACCTCGGGGGAGCGGCGATCGGCCAAGCGCGGCGCGGTCTCGGGGTCGAGGCGGCGCAGCACGCCGTAGCCGACGCCGTTGCCGGGGACCGCCCGCTTGGCCTCCTTGACCGCGCGCAGCAGCCGCCCGGCCGCCGCGCCGCCGGACAGCGCCTCGGCGAGGCCGTCGGGGGTGTCGATGCCGGTGGCGGGGGTCCAGACCGGGAACTCGCTGGTGAACCAGCCGATGGTGCCCGCGAAATCGGTGTCGGGGCGCAGGGCTTCGCGGCCGTGTCCCTCGACCGCGACCGGCCTGCCCGGCTCGAGCGCGTCGCCGGACTCGTGGCGCCAGGCGTTGATGGCCAGCATGAGCGCTGCGAGCAGCACGTCGTCGGTCTTGGCGCGGTAAGCGGTGGGCAGGGTGGTGAGCAGGGCGTCGGAGATCTCGGGGGTGGCGAAAGTCCGGGTCCGCTCGGCGGTCTCGACGCGGTCGGTGGTCGTGTCCAGCGGCCGGTCACCGAGGGTGGCGACGGTGTCGTCGCCGAGGGCGTGTTCCCAGTGCGCCAGTTCGCCGCGATGTTCGCCCTCGGTGCCCGCCTCGGCGAGCAGGGTGGCATAGCGCCGCCACGAACTGCCCTTCGCCGACATCCGCGCCGGACGCCCGTCGCGCGCGGCCGCGCACGCCTCGTACAGCTCGGGCACGAGGATGCGCCACGAGACACCGTCGACCACGAGGTGATTGCCCACCAGCACCAGCCGGTCGGGGACACCCGCCGCCGTCCGGACCAGGGCCGCGCGGATCTGGACGCCCGTCGCGGGGTCCAGGCGTGCCGCGAGCTCGCCGCTCACCGACGCGATCAGCGCGTCGACCTCGGCCGCGGACGCGGCGCCCGACGTTTCGAGCACCAGTTCCGAGGCGCGCACCGTGCCGACGCCCGCGACCTCGAGCCGGGGCCCGGTGTCGGTGTCGTCGAGGATCAGGCGCAGGGCGTCGTGACGGTCGAGCAGGGTTTGCAGGCCGGTGGTCAGGTCGTCGAGAGCCACGTCCTCGTGCAGGGTCAGTGCCGTCCACTGGGCGTAACCGGCGATGGCCGCGCGGTTCTCGTTGGCCGCGAGCAGGGCGCCCACCATGGGCGGGATCGGGACGACACCGGTCGCCTCGTCCGGGACCGGCGTGCCGATCCCCTGGTCGGCGACCTCGGCGGCCGCCGCGATGGCGGCCAGATCACGCTGGGCCAGCAGCGTTTTCGGCTGCACCTCCCAGCCGAGGGCGCGCAGGCGGCTGCTCACGCCGATGGCGGTGATGCTGTCACCGCCGAGACCGAAGAAGTCGTCGGTGGCGCTGACCTGGGCCAGGCCGAGCACCTCGGCGACCACCCCGCACAGTGCCCGCTCCTGCTCGGTGCGCGGCGGGCGCCCGGTGGAGGTGAACTGGGGCGCGGGCAGGGCCGCGCGGTCGAGCTTGCCGTTGACGGTGGTCGGCAGGGCGTCGAGTACGACGAGCGCCGAGGGGACCAGGTGGTCGGGGACCAGGGTGGTCAGACGCTGACGCAGCTGATCGGCGTCGAGGACGCGGCCCGCCTCGGGGACCAGGTAGCCGACCAGACGGGTGCTGTCGCCGGACTTGCGGATGGTGGCGGCGGTGGCGGCAACGCCGGGCAGGGCGCCGAGCGCGGCCTCCACCTCGCCCAGCTCCACGCGGTAGCCGCGCACCTTGATCTGCTGATCGGCGCGGCCGAGGTAGTCGTAGCCGCGCCCGGGCAGCCAGCGCGCCCGGTCACCGGTGCGGTACATGCGCTCGCCCTCGGCGAACGGATCGGCGACGAACCGGTCGGCGGTCACCGCGACGCGGCCGAGATAGCCGCGCGCCAATTGCGGTCCGGCCAGATACAGTTCGCCGATCTCGCCGTCCGGGACCAGTTGCAGCGCACCGTCGAGCAGGTAGGCGCGGGTGCCGTCCAGCGGCGGGCCGACGTGCGGGAGTTCCCCGGTGACCGGCGCGCTGAGCGCGTCCACGGTCGCCTCGGTCGGGCCGTACATGTTGCGGGCGGCCACCCCGGAGGCCACGATGACCGACCACAGCGCGGGCGGTGTCGCCTCGCCACCGAGCAGCAGCAACTCCGGGCGGTGCGCGTCGCCGAGCAGGCCGTTGTCGATCAGGGCGGTCGCCATCGACGGGGTGGTGTCGACGACATCGATGCGATCGGCCACCAGTGCGGCGATCTGCGCGGCGGCGTCCTTCTGGATGTCGGTGTCGTAGAGGTGGACCCGGTGTCCGCACCACAGCCACAGCAACTGGTCCAGCGCCGCGTCGAAGGCGAAGGAGTAGGTGTGCGCGACGTGCAGCTGCCGCTCGCCCGCGCGGGCGGCGGTCTCGGCGTAGACGGTCGAGCGGTGGTGGTGCAGCAGCTGGGCCATCGCCCCGGCCGAGATCTGCACGCCCTTGGGCTTGCCGGTGGAGCCGGAGGTGTACACGAGGTAGGCCAGGTGCGCGGGGGAGCGCGGGGCCGCCAGGTCGGCGGTGGTCAGCGGGCCGTCGGCGAGCGTCGCGATCGCCGCGCGGGTATCGCTGTCCGACAGGCGGATCAACGCGGGCGCGCTCGCGGTACCGGTTTCCGGACGGTCGACGGTTCCCGGTTCGACGTGCGTCGCCGGGTCCGTGCCCGCCGCGGAACCCGCGCTGGGCGCCGTCGTCTCGGCGAACACCGTGCTCGCCACCACGTCATCGGTGAGGATCAGCGCTGGGGCGGCGTCGTCGATGATGTCGGCCAGACGCTGCGCGGGGTGGTTGATGTCGAGGATCAGGAACGCCGCGCCCGCGTGCCGTACGGCCAGCAGGGCCACGACGAGGTCGACGGTGCGCGGCAGCGCGATGCCCACGATGTCCTCGGGGCCGACACCGCGTCCGCGCAGGTAGCGGGCCAGGCGGTGTACCCGGGCGCCGAGTTCGGCGGCGGTGAGGCGGTGGGCGCCGTCGACGAGGACGACGTCGTCGGGGCGCGCGGCGACCATGGCGTCGAAGACCGCGACCGCGTCCTCGGGGACGCCGGGCAGGGCGGCACCGGCGCGGTCGGCGGCGGTCTCGTTCGGGTACAGGGTGATCGCGCCGATGGGCTTGTCCGCCGCGTCGACGAGTTCGGTGATCAGGGTGACCAGCGCGTCCATCCGGCGCCGCACCGTCGCCGCGTCCAGCGAACGGGCGTCGACCTCGAAGCCGAGCTGGATGCGGTCCTCCGACAGCGGGGTGACGGTCAGACCCAGATCCTCGGGCGGGCCACCGGCGACATTGCGCAGGGTGCCGGTCGCGCCGTCGAAATCGAGGGCGAAGTCGAAGGCCTTGAGGTTGATGCCGATGCCGTGCAGCAGCGCGCCGGTCTGCGCGCCACCGAACTCGCGGGCCAGGTCCTCACCGCGGAAACGCTGGTGCGAGCGCATCTCCCGCAGCGCGTCGGCCACTCGCTTGCCCAGGTCGCCCAGGCGATCCTGGCTCGACACGGCCACTCGCAGCGGCAGCACGTTGACCGCCATCGACGGGGTGGTGAGCGCGGTCTTGCCGACGCGCGCCATCACCGGCAGCGCGATGACCACATCGGTCTCGCCCAGCACCCGGTGGATGAAGCCGACATACCCGGCGACCAGCACGTCGGCCCAGGTGATGCCCGCCGCCGTGGCCGCCTCCTTCACGCGGGCCACCTGCGCGGCGTCGAGCACGGCGCGCACCTCGTGGGTCCGCTCGACCACGCCCTCGGGCGCGCGGCCTCGTCCGTCCAGCGGGGGCAGCGGGGTGAGCCGGTCGCGCCAGTAGTCGCGGTCGTGCTGATGTGCCTCGCTGGCACGGTATTCGAGGTCTTCGGCGACCAGGGTCTCGATCGAGCCCCAGCGCAGGCGCGGCGCGTCGGCGTCGCGGCGCAGCGCGGTGTAGTGGGCGGCGACCCGGCGCGAGACCATGGCCGCGCTGTAGCCGTCGATGATCAGGTGGTGGTAGAGCTGGATGCACCACACGTCGTTGTCGGTGAGGCGCAGCAGGGTGTAGGTGTAGAGCTGTCGGTCGACCATGGCGCGGCAGTAGGTGGCCGAGCGCTCGCGTTCGGCGGCGACGAGCCGGTGCGCGGCGGCGAACGGGTCGGCCTCGCCGCGCAGATCGACCAGCGGGCGCAGTTCGGGCTCGTGGTCGGTGATGCGCTGGCGCGGGCCGTCGGGCGTCTCGGTGAATCGCAGGCGCATGGTGTCGGTTTCGGCGACGGTGCGGCGGATCGCGATGTCGAGCAGGTCCACGTCGATCGGCTCCGGTCCGGCGATCTCGAGGACCTCACCGACCATGTAGCTGAGCGAATCGGGGTCGAGGCGCTGGGCGTTCCAGATGCCCGATTGTGCTCCGGTGAGCGGCAATTCGGGATGTTCGGCGCTCACGTCGTCCCGTTCCACCGAGCTCACAGCAACTCCTCCATCAACGTTCTCACCCCTCCCACGCGGATGCCGGGCGCCATCTGGGCCCGGCAGCACGTAGGTCGAGGTAGGTTAGCCTAAGTTTGAATCGAAATGCGGATTGTGGTCCGCGTCACCGGCGTCCGACACACGTGGACGCCGGTGCCGCGGGGCCGGTCAGGCGTCGGCTTCGACGCGCGCCGAGTCCAGTTGACGCAGCACGTCGTCGGTGCCGGTCACCGCGCCGCAGCGCCGGGCGACGTAGTTCAGCGCCATCACGTGCTCGTCGCGGCTGAAGTCCGCGGTCGCGTCGTGCACCAGGAACGGGCGCACATCGCCCATGAACGCCTCGGCGGCACTGAGCATGCAGCCCATGTGCGTGTAGACGCCGGTGACCAGCAGCTGATCGCGCTGGTAGTAGCCGAGCAGTTCACGCAGGTCGGTGCGCTGGAACGCCGAGTAGCGCCACTTGGTGACCTGGATGTCCTGCGGTTCGGGCGCCAGGGCGTTGATCACCTCGGTGTCGGCGCCCTCGGACATGCCGGTGCCCCAGAAATCGGCCAGGATGCCGCGCCGGGAGGGGTGCTGATCGCCCGGCTGCATCGTGTAGATCACCGGGATGTCGAGTTCGTGGCAGCGATCGCGCAGCCGGGCGATGTTCGCGATCAGGGTGCGGGCGGGATCGCGATTCAGGTCGTAGGCGTCGAGGAAGTACTGCTGCATGTCGTGGATCAGCAGCGCGCAGCGCCCGGGTTCGGCGGTCCAGTCGACTTGGTCGGCGGTGAACTCGTCGGCACCGGGCATGGGATAGGGCGCGATCGGGGGGATAGGCATGACGTTCTCTCGTTCGGATGGAAAGTCGGTGTCAGCCGACGGTGACGGGCAGGTCCGAGATACCGAGCGGACCGAGGATGCGCTGGAATTTGCCGGTGGTCTCGGCCAGTTCGGCGGCCGGATCGGAGGCGGCGACGATCCCGCCGCCCGCGTGCGCGAGCAGGGTGGTGCCGTCGTCGGAGAGCTCGGCGCAGCGGATGCTCACCATCCACTCGCCGTTGCCGTCGGCGTCGCACCAGCCGACCGCGCCCGCGTAGAAGCCGCGTTCGCCTTCGAGTTCGGCGATCAGGCGCGCGGCGGCACCGGTCGGGGTGCCGCAGATGGCGGGTGTGGGGTGCAGGGCCACCGCGAGTTCCAGCGCGGAGGGCCCGGCCAGCGGGACGGTCGCCGAGATCGGCGTGCCCAGATGCCACATCGCCGGGGTGGAGGTGAGTTCCGGTGCGGGGGTGACCACCTCGGCGCAGCGGTCGCTGAGCACGGCCGAGACCTGGTCCACGACGTAGCGGTGTTCGGCCAGGTCCTTGGGCGAGGTGAGCAGCGCGTCGGCGGCGTCGCGGTCGGCCACGGCGTCGTCGAGGATGCGGCGGGTGGACCCGGCCAGCGGATGACTCAGCACCTCGTTGCCGGTGCGGCGCACCAGGATCTCCGGGCTGGCGCCCACGAGATGACGGCCCGGATATCGGCCACCGGCGGCGGACAGGTCGACCAGGAAGCCGTTGGAGTGCGGGTCCGAGGCGACCATCAGGTCCAGGATGTCCAGCGCGCGCACCGGGGTCGGGGACACCGCGCGCAGGGCGCGGGCCAGCACCACCTTGCGCACCGGATGCGCCGGGCTGGCGAGCAGTTCGACGGCGGCCGCGACGCGACGCTGGTGTTCGGCCGGAGCCGGGATCGCCTCGTCGAGTTCGAAGCCGGGCACCGCGACGTGCGGGCGGGGCAGGTGCGGCGAGTCGGTGACGGTGACCGAATCCGGCGCCCACAGCGCGGTCGGCGCGCCGGGGGTGAAGGGCAACGCGCCGACGATATGGCTGATCCGCCCGCTGCGCAGTGCGGTCACGGCGTCGTGCGCCGACCGGAAGACCGTCCCGCCCGCGGACGCGGAGACGGTCCGATGCGGACGGGACAGGACGAAAGCGGGGTCTGAACTGTCGGTACTGATGGTGATCACCCTTTCGGTCACATATCTAGCGTTGCGCCACCGTCGACCCGCAGGTCATGCATGGTGATGTGGCGGGCGCCGTCGGACGCCAGGAAGTGGACGGCCGACGCGATGTCGTCGGGAGCGGCGATGCGGCGCAGCGGGATACCGAGCCGGTAGACGGCCGGATCGCCGTCGAGCAGCGCGGTCTCGGCGACATCGTCGAGGGGGGTGCCGCCGAACATGCCGCGCAACATGGCGGTGTCGGTGGACCCGGGGGACACCACATTGACGCGCACGCCCAGCGGCGCGACCTGCAGGGCCAGCGACCGGGTGAACGCGGTGGCGGCGGCCTTGGCGGCGCCGTAGGCGGCCATGCCGACGCGGGGCGTGGTCGCGGCGTTGGAGGAGACCACGACGATGGCGCCGGTGCCCGCGGCGGCCATGTCGGCGGCGGCGCGCTGGGTGACCAGCATGGTTCCGGTGGCGTTCACGGTGAGACAGCGGGTCCAGTCGGCCGGGTCGAGATCGAGCGGAGTGCCACCGGCCAGGATGCCCGCGGCGTGCACCAGCACCTCGACGGTGCCGTGCTCGGCGGTGAGCCGGTCGAAGGCCGCGCGCACCGCGTCGGGGTCGGTGATGTCGACCGTGACGCCGTGCACCGCGGCGGTCCGCGCGGTAGCTGTTGCGGCCCTTACACTTCCGTTTCCGGGGTCGTGGATGGCATCATCGGATCGACGGGTGTGCGTCGCGCTCGCGATCGTGGCGGCGGTATCGTGCACCGCCGGATCGAGGTCCCACAGCGACACCACCCGGTCCTGGGCCGCGAAACGCGCGGCGATCGCGGCGCCGATGCCCCCGGCCGCGCCGGTGACGACGACGATCCGCCCACTGGAATCACCATTAGACATGAGGTTAGCCTAACCTGAATGTAACGTCGGTTGGTTAGCTTCCCTCATAACCTCCGACCGCAACACCGGAATATCCGCTGGAAAGAGGTGCTCGACTTGACCGATCCCGTACTGCCCGGCTTCACCCCATGGCCCGCTGACCTGGCCGAACGCTACCGTGACGAAAATCTCTGGACCGGAGAGACATTCGGTGCCGTTCTCGCCGCGCGCGCGAGCGCCACGCCGGAGCGGATCGCGGTCCTCGACACGTCCACCCGCTGGACCTACGCCGAGCTGCACCACCGCGCGCGCTCGCTCGCGACCGGCCTGGCCCGCCTCGGGATCACCCCCGGCGACCGGGTGCTGGTGCAGTTGCCCAACCGCGCCGAATTCGTCGAGGTGATCTTCGCGCTGTTCGAACTCGGCGCGCTGCCGGTGTTCTGCCTGCCCGCGCACCGCGCCGCCGAACTGGTGCCGATCGCGAAGGCGGCGAAGGCGACCGCGATGATCACCAGCGGTGTGCACCAGCGCTTCGACTACGCCGCCCTGGCCGCCTCGGTGCGCGCGGAGGTGCCCGGGTTGCGGCAGGTGCTGCTCGTCCTCGACGAGGGGCAGACCGCGCCGGAGGGAACCAGCGATCTGGCCGAATTCCGCGACGAGCCGAGCGATCTGCCCGGACCGAACGCCGGTGACGTCGCGTTCCTGCAGCTCTCCGGCGGCAGCACCGGCATTCCGAAGCTGATCGCGCGCACCCACGACGACTACCTCTACAGCGTGCGCCGCAGCGCCGAGATCTGCGCACTCGACAGCGACACGGTCTACCTCGCGACCCTGCCGGTGGCGCACAACTTCCCGATGAGCTCGCCGGGCATCCTGGGCGCGCTGTGGGCCGGTGGCGCGGTGGCCATGACGCCCGATCCCACCCCCGCCACGGCCTTCCCGCTGATCGAGCGGTTCGGGGTCACCATCACCGGCCTGGTGCCGCCGCTGGCGCGGTTGTGGACCGAGCGGGCCGAAGCGGGCGACACGCCCGATCTGTCGAGCCTGCGGGTGGTCCAGGTGGGTGGCGCGCGCTGCCAGGACGAGCTGGCGCGCCGGATCGGGCCCGCGCTGGGGGTCACCCTGCAGCAGGTGTTCGGCATGGCCGAGGGACTGGTCTGCTACACCCGCCTCGACGACCCGATCGACGTGGTGGTGAGCACCCAGGGGCGGCCGATGTCGGAGTTCGACCAGATCGCCGTCGTCGACGACAACGGCGTCGAGGTGGCGCCGGGCGGCCAGGGCAATCTGATCACCCAGGGCCCGTACACGATTCGCGGCTACTACGACAATCCCGAGGCGGACGCCCGCAGCTTCACCCCCGAGGGCTGGTACCGCACCGGCGACATCGTCGCGGTGCGGCCCGACGGCAATCTGGTGGTCGCCGGACGCGCCGGTGACTGGGTCAACCGCGGCGGCGAGAAGGTCTCGGCCGAGGAGCTCGAGGCGCACCTGCTCGAACATCCCGACGTGCGTGACGCGGTGATCATCGGCACACCCGATCCGGTTCTCGGACAGCGCATCTGCGCGTTCGTCCAGCCCGCCGACCCCCAGCGGCGGCCCACCCTGACCACGGTGCGCTCGTTCGTGCGCGGCCGTGGCGTGGCGGCCTGGAAGATGCCCGACGCGGTGGTCGTGGTGGAGGAGTTCCCCGAGACCGGCGTCGGCAAGACCAGCCGCAAGGAACTGCGCCAGCTGCTGGCCGAGGGCGCGCACGGGAAGTGATCCCGTCCGGGGTGGCGTGCCGCGCACGCCACCCCGTGGTTCAGGCCAGCAGCTCGAACCAGGAGCCGAGCACGGGATCGCCCGCGAGCGTGGGGAAGTCGATGTCCTCATGCCCGGCCGACCGCCATTTCTCCACCAGCGACATGATGCGCACCGAATCGAGCCCGGCGTCGAGCAGATCGGTCTGCGCGGTCAGCTCGCTCGGGTCCACACCCAGCACGGCGGCCACGTCACCGATCACCTGTTCCTCGGTCATGTGTCATTCCTCTCGATCGAAGTCGGCGACGCCGCGCTTCCAATACCCGGCGATCAGCGAGTCCTTGGGGCCGATGCCCAGGTCGTTGCGGATGATCTTGCGGACCCCGCGCAGGCAGCCCGCCTCCCCGGCCACCCACGCGTAGACGCGACGTCCGGTGGGCACCTCCAGCGCGCGCACGCCCTGCTCGAGGATGTCGCTGGTGCCCGGCGCGGCCTCGCCGCGGTGCAGCCAGCGCACCTGGACCCCGGCGGGCCCGTCCAGCGGGATCTCCTCCTCGGGTCCGGCCACCTCGATCAGCGCCCAGCCGGTGGTCTCGCGCGGCATGCGCTCGAGCCAGCGGGCGATGGCGGGCACGGCGGTGATGTCACCGACGAGCAGGTAGTCGTCGTAGGTCTCCGGGATGACCACGCCACCGGGCGGACCGGCGATGTGGACCTTGGTGCCCGGGGTGACCGAGGCGGCCCAGTCCGAGGCCAGGCCACCGGGATGGATGACGAAATCGATGTCGAGTTCGCCGTCTTCGACGCTGTGGCGGCGCACGGTGTACTCGCGCGAGATCGGGCGCGGGTTGCCCCATTCGAGCATGCTGCCGTCGAGCTTGGGCAGGCGCAGCACGCCGTCCTCGCCCGGGAAGATCAGGCGCACGTGCTCGTCGGGCACGTAGCTGTGGAACTTCGCGATGTCGGGGCCGCCGAAGGTGATCCGCCGCAGCGCCGCGCCCACGGGCGCGACCCGCAGCACCTCGACCTCCTGCAGCCCGATCGGGTACGGCACCTTGGCGTAGTGCTCGCCAGCCAGTACCTCGGCGATGTTGTCGGCGTAGGCGGTGCGATCTTTCACGATTGTTCCTTTCTGTGCAGCGGCCCGGCGACCAGCGCCATCAGGGCGGTGAGGATCAGGACGGCCACGCCGTAGAGCACGAGTGCCTGTCCGGGAGCGAACATCTGGCCGACGACACCGGCCACCATGGAACCGACCGCGGTACCGGCCACCGACTGCACCATCAGCAGACCCGACATCCGACCCCGCATGTGGTCGGGGGTGTTCTGCTGCAGCATGGCGTAGCGCAGCACCATGTTCACGGCCCTGGCCAGACCGAACCCGGCCAGTCCGAGGAACACCAGCGCCGCGTGCGACCACAGACCCGCCGCGATCACGCCGATCGGCATGAGCGCCAGGGTGAGCAGCAGCGCGCGTCCGGTGTGGACGCGGCTCATCCAGCCGCTGGTGAGCGTGCCGAGCACCGCACCCGCGCCGGGCGCGGCGTAGAGCAGGCCCAAGGTGCCCGCGCCCGCGCCCAATTCGACGTCGGCGAAGGCGGGCAGCAGCACCAGCGGGCCGCTGACGAGCATGCCGATCAGGCCGGTGAGCAGGATGAGCCGGATGGATTCGTGGCGCACCGCGAAACCGATCCCGGCCGCCAGCTCGCGCAGCGGATTCTGCAACTCGCGCTCCGGCGGCGGCGACGGCCCGATCGCGGTGATCAGTCCGACGGTCGCCGTGGTGGCCAACGCGCAGAGGAAATAGGCCGTGGCCACACCGGTTTTCGCGACGAGCAGACCGGCGACCGCCGGGGTCAGCATGGTGCCCAGGTCGGTGGTCAGCGAGACCAGCGCACCGGCGGCCGCCACCTTCTCCTGGCCCACGAGCACCGGCACCATCGCCATCAGCGCCGAACCGCTCACCCCGCCCGCGAGACCGTCGATGACGGCGGCGAGGTAGATGGCCGACAGGAACGGGTCCGGCAGGATCGCGTTCACGCCCAGGATCAGGAAGCCGATCCCGGCCGCGCTGCGCGACCACTGGATCACCGTGCGGCGGTCGTACCGGTCGGCGACCACGCCACCGGCCAGACTGCCGAAGAACAGTGCCGCCGCGGTCGTGGTGGCCACGCCCGCGACGTGCACGCTCGAGTTGGTCAGCTGGTAGACCTGCAGCGGCAGCGCCACCATGAGCAGGCCGATTCCGAGCACCGACACCAGCCGCGCCGCGAACGCGCACCGGAACGGGCGCGAGGCCCGCAGCGGGCTGAGGTCGAGGAGCAAGCCGCCGGGAGCGGTCATCCGAAGCGCTCCACGAGCAGGTCGAGGGTGGTCATCACGGTGCGGTAGTCGGGACGCGAGCTGGTGGCGGGCAGTTCGAAGACCTTGTCGGCCTTGAACGCGGGCAGCGAGGCGTACATCGGGTCGGCGCGCAGCTCCTCGAGCGAACGGCCGCCGCTGAGCGGGATGGTGAACAGCACCGGCGCGTCGACGACGGTGTTGAGCAGCTCCGGGCTGAAGCTGATGAAGTCGGCGCTCTGCTCCTTGGCCGGGTTACCCGCCTTGGCCTCGATCTGGGTGTCGAGGGTGAAGCCGATCTCGGACAGCAGCGCGGGCAGCGCGGCGGTGGGCACGAACAGCGTCGGCTTCTGGCTCTTGATCGACTGCATCACCACGGTCGCCCCGGCGGGCGGCTTGATCTTGTTCTTGGCCTCGGTGAGCTTGGCCTGGTAGTTCGCGATCAGGGTGTCGACATTGGCGGGCTTGTTGACCGTCTCGGCGATGAAGCGCAGCTGGTCCTGCCAGTTGGTGGTCTCGGTCGGCATCAGCACGGTCGGGGCGATCGCGCTGAGCTGGTCGTAGGCGTTGACCGACTGCTGGCCCGGGTAGCCCTGGCCGCCACCGATGATCAGATCGGGGCGCTGGGCGGCGATGAACTCCAGGTTGATGTTCTCGCCCGACGGCACGGCCTGGGTGCCCTGCTTCTTGGCGTCCTCGGCCCAGCCGACCGGGAACTCGCCCGGCTTGTTCGGCACGCCCAGCAGGCGCGGGTCGGCCGCGACGACGGTGGCCTCGAGGTCGTAGAGGTACCCGGCCAGGTTGCCGTTGAGCACGACGACGCGCTGCGGGTCGGCGGGCACCTTGATCGGGCCCTTGGCCGAGGGCACCTCACGCGGGCCCGCGTCGGCGGTGTCGTCGGTGGAGGTGCCGCACGCGGTGAGCATCGCGACCAGCGCGAGAACCAGCAGGGCGAGGGCGGCGCGCAGCCTGCCCGGAGAACGGTGGGTGGACATGGAAGGGGAAATCCTCATTTCTGACAGGGGCGGCACTGGGCCGAGATCAATGCACCTGGGCGGCGTTTTCCGCCAGTGGAATCACCAGGGGGGTACCGGTTTCGGGGTCGTCGACGATGCGGCACCGCAGCGAGAACACCTCTTGGACCAGCTCCGCGGTGACGATCTCGGACGGCAGCCCGGAGGCCACCACCCGACCGTCACGCATGGCGATCAGGTGATCGGCGTAGCGGAAGGCGTGGTTGAGATCGTGCAGTACCGCCACGACCGTGCGTCCCGAATCGCGTTGCAGCGAGCGGCACAGATCCAGCAACTGGATCTGGTAGGCGATGTCGAGGTAGGTCGTCGGTTCGTCGAGCAGGATGATCGGCGTCTGCTGGGCCAGCACCATCGAGATCCACACCCGCTGCCGCTGACCGCCGGAGAGTTCCTCGACCGGGCGCGCCGACAGTTCGGAGACACCGGTGGCCGCCATCGCCTCGGCGACGGCCTCCTCGTCGGCGCGCGACCACTGGCGCAGCAGGGTCTGATGCGGATAGCGCCCGCGCGCCACGAGATCGGCGACGCGGATGCCGTCGGGCGCGGTCGAGGTCTGCGGCAGCAGGCCCACCTGGCGGGCCAGTTCCTTGGCCGGATAGTCGGTCACCGGCTTGTCGTCGAGCAGCACCTGCCCCGAGTCCGGCGGCAGCAGCCGGGCCAAGGCGCGCAGCAGGGTGGACTTGCCACAGGCGTTCGGCCCGATGATCACGGTGAACTTGCCGTCCGGGATGTCCACGGAGAGCTGATCACTGATGGTGTTGCCCTTGTAGCCCAGGCGTACCTTTTCCGCGCGCAACCGCGCGGTGTGAGAGTCGTTCATGTCGCTTCCTATTTCCGTCGCGCTTCGGCGACGAGCAGATACGCCAGGTACAGACCACCGATGGAGCCGGTGACGACGCCGACCGGGATCGTGGTGGGCGCGAAGGCGTGCTGGGCGATCCAGTCACAGGTGATCAGCAGGGTCGCGCCCATCGCGGCGGCGGGCAGCAGCGCGATCGATGGCGTGCGGGTGAGCTTGCGCGCCAGGTGCGGTGCGGCCAGCGCCACGAAGGCGATCGGCCCGGCCACGGCGGTGGCCAGCGAGGTGAAGCCCACGCTGAGCGCGATCAGCCAGCCGGTGGCCTTGCTCGCGTTCAGGCCAAGGGCGCGCGCGGTGTCGTCTCCGAGTTCGAGGATCTGCAGCCGCGGCGCGGCCGGGATGAGCGCCACCGCCAGCACGGCCAGCACGATCATGGTCGGCGCGACCTGCGCCCAGGACAACCCGTTGAGCGAGCCAGCGCCCCAGGCCGCCGCCGACATGGCCGCGTCCAGGTCGGCCCGCATGATCAGCCAGGTGTTGACCGAGGCGAGCATCGCGCTCACGCCGATACCCACGATGATCAGCCGGAACCCGGTCACGTTGTGCCGGAAGGCGAGCAGGTGGATCACCAACGCGGCGCCGAGGCCACCGACCATCGCGCCCGCCGCGGTCTGGAAGCTGCCGCCGCCGATGATCAGGATCACCAGCAGCGCGCCGGTGTAGGCGCCGGTGCTGAAGCCGATGATGTCGGGACTGCCCAGCGGGTTGCGGGTCACCGACTGCAGGATCGCGCCGCTGACGCCCAGCGCCGCGCCCAGCGCCAGCGCCATCAGGATGCGCGGCAGCCGCCAGTCCCAGACCACCAGCCGGTCGAAACGCTCGTCGCCGACGAACAGCGCTTGCAGCACGCGGCCAGCGGGAATCTGGAAATCCCCGGTGCCCAGCGCGAAAACAGCGGTGACCAGCGCGATCACGAGCAGGATCGCGCACACCACCACGGTGCGCACCCCGACCCTGGCGGTGAACCCGAGCCGCGGTGGACGCACCACCAGCGTGGTGCGGCCGAAATCGATCTTGCTCATGTGGTGGCTCCCACTCGCGAACGGCGCGCCAGCCAGATGAGCATCGGCGCACCGAGGAACGCCGTGACCAGACCGGCGGGTACCTCGTCGGGACGGATGATGACGCGGCCCAGGACATCCGCGGTGAGTACCAGCAGCGGCGCCAGGATCAGCGAGTAGGCGAAGATCCAGCGCTGATCGGGCCCGACCAGCCAGCGCGCGATGTGCGGCACGGCCAGGCCGACGAAGGCGATCGGGCCGACGGCCGCGGTCGCGGTGCCGCACAGCAGCACCAGCGCCAGCGCGGTCAGCAGCCGCGTGCGGGTGACGTGCACGCCCAGCGAACGGGCCAGATCGTCGCCGAGGGCAACAGCGTTGAGTGAGCGCGCGCACACCGCCGCGATGATCAGCCCGGTGAGGATGAACGGCGCGGCGCCCACGATGATGTCGAACCCGCGACCGGTGAGCGAACCCGCGTCCCAGCGCCGCATCTCGTCGAACGCCTTGGGATCGATCAGCATCAGTCCGCGTGTGAGGCCACCGAGCACCGCGGTGGCCGCGACTCCGGCCAGCGTCAGCCGGATCGGATCGGTGCCGGTGTGACCCGCGGTGCCGAGGCGGTACACGACCACCGAAACCAGTGCCGCGCCGAGGAAACCGAACCACACATAGGATGTGATTTCACTCACCCCGAGGATGCCCACGGCTACCGTGATGGCGAATGCCGCGCCCGCGTTCACGCCCAGCAAACCCGGGTCGGCGAGCGGGTTACGAGTCAGCCCCTGCATCAGGCAGCCCGCGACGCCGAGAGCGAGTCCGCACAGCAGTCCGAGAACGGTTCGCGGCAGTCGGTACTCGGTGACGGTGACGTGGTCGGGCGTGGTCACGGGCCCGGTCAGCGCCGCCCAGACCTCACCGGCCGGGATCGATTTCGTACCGACCAGCAGGCTCAGCAAACAGGCCGCGATCAGCAAGGCGACCGTCAGCAACCAGCCGCACCAGCGCGGACTTCTCATCAGGAAAATCTCTCTCAGATCGGACAGTTCGCCTCGAAGATTAGCGCAAGCAAGGTATTGATAGGTGAGGCTTACCTGGCTATGGTCTCGATGCGTTCGGTCCGCAGCTTGTTGCGCCGCGCAGTTCACACGAGGAACACGAAAGGCTCACCCCCGTGAAAATCACCAAGTTCGCCCTGCTGGCTTCCACCGTCAGCGTTGCCCTGGGCATCGTTGCCGGTACCAGCCACGCAGCTCCTGCCGTGGATGCGAGCGCGCCGATCAACTTCACCTCCACCACCAATGAGACCAGCACCATCATCGGCACCGACGCGGGCTCGATGGTCGTCGAAGACGGTGTGTTCAAGATCAAGGCCGCCGACGGCACCACCGTCGCTGGCACCGAACTGGCCTTCCGCGTCGACGACTTCGAGTTCCCGATCGCCGCCGAGATCGCTGGCAACACCGCGACGCTGACCCCGAAGTTCGACGCCGCGCACGCCGTCTACAAGCCGGTCGCGCTGCCCTACGAGGACAAGGCGCCGTGGAAGTCCGAGTACGACCGCGAGCAGGCCGCGTGGAGCCGTCTGGGTAGCACCATCTCGCTGGGTGCCGCTGTCGGCGCGCTGGTCGGTGGCCTCGGTGGCGCGGCTGTGGGTTGTGTGTTCGGCGGTATCGCTGGCGCCACCGTCGCCGCGGCGACCATCGTCGGCATGTTCGGTCCGTTCATCCCGGCCGCCGCGATCGGTTGTATCGGTGGCATCATGGCGATGGGCTCGCTCGGCGCCCTCGCCGGTCAGCTGTTCATCGCCGCCCCGGTCGCGATCATGGCCGCGGTGCAGTACTTCACCACCATCAACTCCCCGATGCCGAACAACCCCGCGCCCGCCAAGTAGGTCGCGCGAGGACGCTCGTGGAGGGGACAACTCGACGAGCTGACGTATCCCGCCCGGTGCACACCGGGCGGGATTTCGTCGTCTCCGGGCACACGGGCCGCGACTAGCTCGCGTCGCGGGTCTCGTTCGGTGCCGGGATCCGGCGCAGCAGCACGATGACCAGCCCGGCGGCGACGGCGGTGAGTCCGATCGCCACCACCGAATTCACCTGTAGCGCATGGGTGTACGCCTGCCGGGCGACCGTGGTGAGTTCGGCGCCGAGCGCCTCGGGCAGCAGCGCGGCCACGTGCAGCGCACCGGCGAGGGTGTCCTCGGCGGCGTGCGCGACCTCGGCGGGCAGACCGTCGGGCAGCTGTTCGGCCATCCGCCCGCGATAGACCGCGGTACCGATGCTGCCGATCACCGCGACACCGAGCGCGGCCGAGAGTTCCTGTCCGGTCTCCGAAATGGCCGACGCGGCACCGGCGCGGGCCGGGTCGACCGCGCCGACGATGAGGTCGAGACCGAGCACGAACATCGGGCTCAGGCCGAGCGAGAACACCACCATGCCGGTGACGATCAGCGCGAGATCGTCGGCGCCGGAGAGCTGGGTGAAGATCGCGTACCCCACCATGGCGATCAGCAGGCCGCCGGTCATCAGGTAGGCGGGCCGCACCCGGGGCGCGAGCGCGCTCACCACCCCGGCCGCCACCACCATGGCCGCCGCCTGCGGCACCGTCCACAGGCCCGCCTCGAACGCCGAGAGGCCGAGCACCAGTTGCAGATACTGCGCCAGCAGCAGGAACAGCCCGCCCATCGCGAGCATGGCGACCATCAGCGCCACCAGCGACCCGCTGAAGCGCACATTGCCGAACAGGCCGAGGTCGATCAGCGGATCGGTGAGCCTGCGCTGGCGCAGCACGAACACCGCGCCGAGCACCAGCCCGGCCGCCAGCACCGCCAATGCGTCGACGGCCAGCCCGTCCTTGGCCAGTTCCTTGATGCCGTAGATGACGGCCATCACCGACAGCAGCGACAGCAGCGCGCTGAGCAGGTCGAGCTTGCCCGGGTGCGGGTCCTTGTACTCGGGCAGCAGCAGCGGCCCGCTCACCAGCAGCAGCACCATCGCGGGCACCGCGACCAGGAACACCGAGCCCCACCAGAAGTTCTCCAGCATCGCGCCACCCACCAGCGGGCCGATCACCATGCCGATCATGAAACTGGTCATCCACACGCTGATCGCGGTGGTGCGCTGCCGGTCGTCGTGGAACATGTTGCGGATCAGCGCCAGCGTGGACGGCATGAGGGTCGCGCCCGCGATGCCCAGCAGCGCGCGGGTGCCGATCAGCATGCTCGCACTGGTGGAGTAGGCCGCGACGATCGAGGCGACACCGAACGCGAAAGCCCCGATCATCAACAGTTTTCGCCTGCCGATCCGGTCACCGACGGTGCCCATGGTGATCAGGAATCCGGCGACCAAGAAGCCGTAGATGTCGAGAATCCACAGCAGCTGTGAACTGCTGGGTCGCAACGCCTCGCTGATGTGTGGGATGGCCAGGTAGAGCACGCTCAGATCCATCGAGATCAGCAGCGTGGGCAGCGCCAGCACGGCCAGCCCGATCCACTCCTTGAGCCCGGCCGAGGGGGCGGTGCCAGCGGCGTCGCGCGGGCTCTGGGTGGCAGTCACGCCCTCGACGTTACCGACGAGTCGCGTGTGCGTGCCAGCGGAATTTTCGGGGGCACCGCGGGCGCGGCCCGCGCGGAACTCACTGGACATTCCGGGCACGGGCCCGCGAGGATGGGCGCAATGTCCACACGTAATGAACCGCTCCGGCTCGTCGATCCGCCGCGTCTGCCGCAGGAACCGGGCGAGCCGTTCCCGTGGTCGGCGGCCATCGATTCCACCTACTCCACCCGCGACGCCGTCGACGCGCTGGCGCTGGCGCCGTTCCTACGCGGCGATCAGCCCTTCGCCCGCCAGGCCCACCTGGATCGGGCCAGGCCCGAGGCCGCCCTGCGTCCCGCCGGGTCGCGCATCGTGCGGTCGGTCGCCGACGACGACAGCAGCGCGCTGCTGGCCGCCGGGGACGGCTGGTCGCTGCGGGCGGTGCGCTGGGCGGGCGGTTCGGCCACGGTCGAGGTGACCGCGGTCAGTGACGAACTCGCCGTCGCGGTGCTGGCCGAGGCGACCGAGGGCGCCGCCCAGTCACGTGACACCGAGTCGACGGTGGAGATGGGCTTCTGGCACATGGATGTGCGCAGGCCCGCGCGGCGGCGTCGCCGGATCGTCGCCCCGGCCTGGCCGGAGATCCGCGACAACTACTCCGCCGATGTCGCGGCGGGACTCGACCGCCTGATGGGGTTGGCCGTCACCGAGGTGCGCGGCAGGCTCGTGTTGCTGCACGGCGAACCCGGAACCGGCAAGACCACCGCCTTGCGGGCGCTGGCGCGCGCGTGGGCGCCGTGGTGTCAGGTCGACTGTGTGGTCGACCCGGAAGAACTCTTCAGCAATCCCGGGTACCTGATGGAGGTCGCCGCGGGCGCCGACGGCGACGACGAGGACGGCCGCTGGCGCCTGCTCGTGCTCGAGGACTGCGATGAACTCATTCGCGGCGAGGCGAAAGAGGCGGCGGGACAGAAACTCTCACGTCTGCTCAACCTCACCGACGGCATGCTCGGCCAGGGTCGCAAGGTCCTCATCGCCATCACCACCAACGAGGACCTCTCCCGCCTGCACCCCGCCGTCGTCCGCCCCGGGCGCTGCCTGGCCCAGCTCGAGGTCGGCCGCCTCACCGCCGCCGAGGCCCACGACTGGCTGACCCGTCAGAACCACGACGGCGACCGGACTTTCACCGACGGCGCCACCCTCGCCGAACTCGTCGCCCACCGCGACGGCGAGAGCCACATCCGGTCCACCGTCGACCGCACCCCGGACGTGGGCATGTACCTCTGAGTCCCGGGCACTCAGCGGCTGACGACGGACGCGGCGGCCGCGCAGGCCAGGGTGAGGACGAGCGGAACGAGCAGCGCCGCGGTGAGCGGGATCAGGGCGGTGAGCCAGCCGATCATGGCGGGCCCGGCGAGCAGGCCCAGATAGCCGACGGTGAACACCCGCGACATGTCGGTGGCCGCCGTGCTGCCCCCGAGATTGCCCGCGGTACTGAAGATCTGGGGCACCCCACCGGAGAGCCCGAGTCCGCACATCGCCCAGCCCACCAGCGTCAGCGGTAGCCACGGCGAGACGATGACGACCGCGAACCCGGCCGCCGCGAGCAGACTGCCGTACCGCACGATGGCCACCGGCCCGAACGCCCCCGCGACCCGGTCCGCGAGGAACCGCCCCAGCGTCATGGTCGCCGAGAAGGCCCCGAACGCCAGCGCCGCGTCGGCCTCCGTGGCACCCAGACGCTCGCGCACCTGCAACGCACTCCAGTCCCCGGCCACCCCCTCCGCGAGCAACAGCACGAACGCGATCACACCCAGCGAGTAGACCCGACGAGTCCGAGCCCTACCGGGTTGTCGGCTGTGTGAGCCAGCCGCGGGCTTTCCGGTACCACCGACAGCCTCGGCCTCGTGAGTCGATTCTTCGGCGGGGCGGCTGGTATCGCCCTGGGCGAGAATCGGATCGGCCGTGTGGCTCGGCGCGGTGGTCGGACTGCTCGCATCGTCGTGGGGCGAGACCGGCTTGGTCGTGTGGCTCGGCGCAGTGGCCGAACTGTTCGCATTGCCGGGGGCCGAGACCGGCTCGGGGTCGTAGTGCTCGGGACGGGAGGTGGTGTCGGTGGTGGGGTGGCGCAGGAGGTGGGGGACCAGCAGGGCGGTGGCGACGAGTCCGGCGATGCCCGCGCAGGTCAGGGTGAATTCGGGGGCCCAGCCCGCGCGCTGGGCGGCCGCGCCGAGCAGCGATCCGGCGAAACCCCCACCGGAGAACATGGCGTGGAAGGCCGACATGATCGGCCGGTGGTAGGCGCGTTCGACGTGCACCGCCTGGGTGTTCATCGACACGTCGAGCGCGCCGTTGCCCAGCCCGAAACAGGCCAGGGCCAGCGCCAGGGTGAGCGGCCCGGTCGCGAGGCCGGGCCCCACCGCCGTCACCGAGATCGCGGTCGCGGCCACGGCGACCAGGGTGCGGCTGCCGAACCGGTCGGCCGCCGGTCCCGCCAGCCGCATCCCCACGATCGCCGTGCCCGCCAGCAACAGGATGAGCATGCCGAGCACCGACGCCGACACCCCGGTCCGGTCGGTGATCGCCGGAATGTGCACCACCCACATCGCCAGCAGGAACCCGTTGAGCGTGAACGCCCCGAACACGGCCGTCCTGGCCGACCGCAGGCGCCGATCGATCGTCGCTGGAGTCACCACCTCGACGGTACCGGCCCCGATTCGAGCATCCCTGGAGATCACCTGGCGCCCGAGCTCGGCCACGCCCGAGCGGCGTCCGCCCCGCATCGAGCCGCCGCTCAGCGGCCCGGGCACTCGACCTCAGGCCGACGGCGTCCAGATCCCCGTGGCGGCGGTTTCCTTCGCGTACTCGCCGAAATCGCGCGCTTCGCGCCCCAGTGCCCGGCGGACTCCGTCGGCGGTGGCGGAATTGCGGCCGTCGAGAATGGTGCCGAACAGGTAGTCGAGCAGGCTGATCACATCACCGGGGACCTGGTATTCGGTCAGGGCGCCGACGAACTGCGCACGGTCGACCGGGATGAAGGCGATCTCGCGCCCACTGGCCTCGGCGATCTCACCGACCGCCTCGGCGAAGGTCAGCGCGCGGGGCCCGGTCAGCTCGTAGAGTTCGCCCGCGTGCCGGGGGTCGGTGAGGGCGGCGGCGGCCACCTCGGCGATGTCGTCGGCGTGTACGAACGGCTCGGGCACGTCACCGTTGGGCAGGGCGACGGCTCCGGCGAGCACATCGGGCAGGAACGCGCCCTCGCTGAAGTTCTGCGCGAAGAAACTGCACCGCACAATGGTCCAGCGCAGGCCCGAATCCCGCACGAGCTGTTCGCATTCCAGCGCCTCGGGCTCGCCGCGACCCGACAGCAGCACCACCGAGCGCACGCCCGCCGCCACCGCTTCGGCGGTGAAGGCGCGCAGCACATCCGGGGCGCCGGGGACGGCGAGGTCGGGCTGATAGGCGAGGTAGACCGCGCCGACCCCGGCGAGCGCGGGCGCCCAGGTGCTCCGGTCGGTCCAGTCGAAGGGGATCGGCGCGGTCCGCGAGCCGACGCGCACCGGATGGCCCGCCGCCTCGAGGAGCGCGGCCACGCGGCTACCGGTCTTGCCCGTGCCGCCGGTGATGAGGGAAAGCTGCTGGTCAGTCATGTTCTCTGGCATGTGTCCAGTACACCGGCCGGACGGCGGCGCGAACATCGCTGTGCCGCTCACGCACATGCGCCGTCGTCTACCGCCCGCACCGGCATCGGCCCTGCCGTTCGTGGTCCGCCGCGTCTAGGGTGGAACAGGTGGATGCCCTAGCCGGATTGCTCGAAGGTCCGCGGGCGCGCGGCGCGTTCCTCATGTGCTCGCTGCTGAACCCGCCGTGGTCGCTGCGTATCCAGGACGAGGCGCCGCTGACCGTGCTGGCGATCATTCGCGGAAACGCCTGGGTCAGTACCGATTCCGAGCCGCCGCGGCAACTCGTGGCCGGTGACGTGGCGGTATTCCGTGGCCCGCGGCCGTACACGGTGGCCGACGATCCGACGACCACGCCGCAGATCATCATCCAGCCGGGCCAGGTCACCACCACACCCGACGGCGAGATCCTGTGCGAGACATTGAGTCTGGGCGTCCGGCAGTGGGGCACCGACCCCGAGGGCGAGACGCTGATGGTCACCGGCACCTACGAGCACGCCGGGGCGGTGAGCAGGCGCCTGCTGCGCGCCCTGCCGCAGGTGGCGGTGCTCCCGCGCGGCGAACTCGACACCCGCCTGCTCGACCTGCTCGTCGACGAGGCCACCCGTGACCGTCCCGCCCAGGGCGCCGTCCTCGACCGCCTGCTCGACCTGCTGCTCATCGCCGCCCTGCGCGCCTGGTTCGCCCGCGACGACGCCCCCGCCTGGTACCACGCCTACAGCGACCCGCTCATCGGCAAGGCGCTGCGCCTGCTGCAGAACAATCCGGCGCATCCGTGGACGGTGGTCGCGCTGGCCGAGGCGGTCGGCATGTCCAGGGCCGCGCTGGCCCGCCGGTTCACCGACCTCGTCGGCGAGCCCCCGATGACCTTCCTGACCGAATGGCGCCTGTCGCTGGCCGCCGACCTGCTCGCCGAGTCCGACGCGACCGTGGAAACCATCGCCCACCAGGTCGGCTACGGCACCGCCTTCGCGCTGAGCACCGCGTTCAAGCGGCATTTCGGGGTGAGCCCGCGCGACCACCGGCAGGGCGGCGCCGCCGCGCTGTCCTCGTCGGCCTGAGCGGTCCGGGGCGTGCCTGCCAAGATGACACCATGACCTACCCCGTGCTGTGGCCGATGCCGACCCGCTGGGCCGACAACGACCAGTACGGTCACGTGAACAACGTGACCTACTACTCCTACTTCGACACCGCGGTCAACGCCTGGCTCATGCGGGCCACCGGCACCGACATCACCGCGCTGCCCGCGCTGGGCGTGGTCGCCCAGACCTCGTGCCGGTTCCACGGCTCGGTGAGCTTCCCCGACGAGCTGCGCGTCGGCCTGCGGATCGCGCGGCTGGGCAACTCCAGCATCACCTACGACCTGGCGATCTTCCGCGTCACCGAGGCGGGCGACGAACTGGCCGCCACCGGCGAGTTCGTGCACGTCTACGTCGACACCCAGACCCGCAAGCCGGTGCCGATCCCCGAGGTGATCCGCACGGCGGCCGCGGAGCTGGTGACCGACTAGGACGCGGTCAGCATCGACTGGAACCGGCGCATCCCGGCGATCCAGCGGTCGTAGTCGGCGCCCTTGTTGCGGTACATGTGCAGCACCTCCGGGTGCGGCAGGATCAGGAAGTGCTCGGCGGCCATCGCCTCGACCACCGTCTCGGCGACCTCCTCGGTCGAGAGCATCTTGCCCGCGGTCTTGACCGCCTTGATCGCCAGCGCGGCGGCCTCGGGGTCCTCGGGAATCAGGTCGCCGCTGAGCAGCCGGGTGTCCACGCCCATCGGGCACAGGCAGCTCACCCGCACCCCCCGATCGCCGTAGGTGACCGAGAGCCACTCGGCGAAACCGACCGCGGCGTGCTTGGTCACCGAGTAGGGCGCCGACCCGATCTGGGTGAGCAGGCCCGCCGCCGACGCGGTCGAGACGAAATATCCGCTGCCACGCTCGACCCAGCCGGGGACCAGCAGCTCGGCGGCGCGCACGTGCGCCAGCACGTTCACCTCGAGCGCGGCCGACCACTGGGCCTCGGTGCTGTCGAGCCCGGGACCGCCGCCGATGCCCGCGTTCGCGAAATACAGGTCCACCGGCCCGAATTCACGCTCGGCCGTCGCGATCAGTTCCGCGATGACCTGCCGGTCGGCCACGTCACCGCCCACCGCGATCGCCCGCTCGCCCAGTTCACCGGCCACCTTCGTCGCCGTGTCGGCGTCCAGATCCGCCACGACCACCCGCGCGCCACCGGCCACCAGCCGCCGCGCCAGCCCCGCGCCGATACCCCCGCCCGCGCCGGTGACGATCGCGACCTTGCCCTCTATCTCCATGCCCGCACCCTAACCGCGGCTGTCTCGGCGGGGGAAGGGTTCAGGACGGACCGGCCAGACGATCCAGCAGCGGACCCGTGCGCGGGCCGACCAGCTCGCGCATGACCAGGGCCATGTTCGTGCGCTCGACTCCGGGGATCTCGAGGATCTGCCCGGCGATGCGGTACAGATCGTCGGCGTCGCGGGCCACCACGCGCACGGTGAGGTCGACCGAACCGGTCGTGCCGCACACCTCGGTCACCTCGGGCACCTCGGCGAGCGCGTCGACGACGGTGTCGAGCCGATGTTGGTCGACGACCACCGCGACGAAGGCCGAGAGGGGATAGCCGAGCGCTCGCGGCTCGACCCGGCGCTCGAAACTGCCCAGCACGCCACCGCTGTCCCAGCGGGCCAGCCGGGCCTGCACCGTGTTGCGCGACAGACCGAGCCGGGCGGCGAGTTCCACCCCGGTGGCGCGGGGGTTGGCGATCAGTTCGCGCAGCAGCCGCGCGTCGGTGGCGTCGAGTGTCACGGCGTCGGGTTCGCGACTGGTCATACAACGCAGTATGACAGCGGCCGACCCGTCCAGACCATGCATTCTGCTCATTCCCGTGTCGATCGCTTGCGCAGTCGGCGTAATCGTGGATGCTGAGTGATACACATCGCACTCAGCGATTGTCGTACCCGCATCGGGCCCACAAGGCGCGATGGAGAGGAGGCGATCTCGATGTCGGAGAAACAGACCTACCCGGTCCAGCTGGTGCAGCCCGACGGCCGTCGCGTGTTCGATCGCGAACACGCCGCGCTCGTCGCCGACGTGGATGCCGGAAAGTTGCGCGCGCTCTACGAAGACCTGGTGGTGACCCGCCGGATCGATGTCGAGGCGACCGCGCTGCAACGGCAGGGCCAACTCGGCCTGTGGCCACCACTACTGGGCCAGGAAGCCGCCCAGGTCGGCTCGGCCCACGCGCTGCACCCCGACGACTACGTGTTCGCCTCCTACCGCGAGACCGCGGTGGCCTACTGCCGCGGCGTCCCGCCCGAGCAGCTGACGGCACTCTGGCGCGGCGTCGCGCACCACTGCTGGGACCCCGAGTCGGTGCGGATGACCAACGCCAATATCGTGGTCGGCTCGCAGGGCCTGCACGCCACCGGCTACGCCTACGCCGCCCACCTCGACGGCGCCGACATCGCCACCATCGCCTACTTCGGTGACGGCGCGACCAGTCAGGGCGATATCGCCGAGGCGCTGGGCTTCGCGTCGGCCTGGACCGCGCCGGTGGTCTTCTTCTGCCAGAACAACCAGTGGGCGATCAGCGAACCGGTCGCCGTGCAGAGCCATGTGCCGCTGGTGCGCCGGGCCGACGGGTACGGGATGGCGGGCGTGCAGGTCGACGGCAACGACGTGCTCGCGGTGCTGGCGGTCACCCGGCAGGCGGTCGAACGCGCCCGCTCCGGCGGCGGCCCCACCTTCATCGAGGCGATGACCTACCGGATGGGCCCGCACACCACCGCCGACGACCCCACCCGCTACCGCACCGCCGCCGACGCCGAGTACTGGTCCCAGCGCGACCCCATCGAGCGGATGCGCCTGCTGCTCGACCGCGAGGGCCTGCTCGATCCGGAGTTCGTCCGCCAGGTCGCCGAGACCGCCGACGATGTCGCCCGCCGGGTCCGCAAGGCGACGCTGGAGTTCCCCGACCCGGACCCCGAGCGCATGTTCGACCACGTCTACGCCACCGAGCATCCGCTGATCACCGAAGAGGCACAGCGCTTCTCGGAGTATCTCGCCGAAGGAGCGCAGTCATGATCACCACCTTCGCCGCGGCGCTCAACACCGGGCTGCGCCGTTCGATGGAAGACGACGCCAAGGTCGTGCTGCTGGGCGAGGACATCGGCAGGCTCGGCGGGGTCTTCCGGGTCACCGACACCTTGCAGAAGGACTTCGGCGACAACCGGGTCATCGACACCCCGCTGGCCGAATCCGGCATCGTCGGAACGGCTTTCGGGATGGCGCTGCGCGGGTACCGGCCGGTCGTGGAGATCCAGTTCGACGGTTTCGTCTACCCGGCCTTCGACCAGATCGTCTCCCAGGTCGCCAAGATCCACTACCGCACCGGTGGCAAGGTGAAGGCGCCCTTGACGATTCGCATTCCGTTCGGTGGTGGGATCGGTGCGGTCGAGCATCATTCGGAATCACCCGAGGTGTATTTCGCGCACACCGCCGGGCTGCGGGTGGTCTCGCCGAGCACGCCCGCCGACGCGTATTCGATGCTGCGCCAGGCCATCGCGCTCGACGACCCGGTGGTCTTCTTCGAGCCGAAGCGTCGCTACTGGGACAAGGCCGAGGTCGACTTCGACGGCGAACCGGACCTGCCCCTGCATCGCGCGCGGGTGTGCGTGCCCGGCACCGACGCCACCGTCCTCGCCTACGGCGGCACGGTCGCCACCGCACTGACCGCCGCGAAGATCGCCGCCGAGGAAGGACATTCGCTCGAGGTGATCGATCTGCGCAGCCTCTCGCCGCTGGACGTGGACACCATCGCCGACTCGGTGGACAAGACCGGCAGGCTGATCGTGGTGCACGAGGCGCCGGTCTTCGCCGGGCTGGGCGCCGAGATCGCCGCGCGGATCACCGAGCGCTGCTTCTATCACCTGGAGGCGCCGGTGCTGCGCGTCGGTGGCTACGACATCCCCTACCCCCCGGCTAAGCTCGAAAAGCACCACCTGCCCGACCCGGACCGCATTCTGGCGGCCGTCGATCGTTGTCTCGCGTGACCAGAAAGGTGCCCCAGTGCCGGAACAAGCCGACGACGGTCATGTTCTCGAATTCCGCCTGCCCGATCTGGGCGAGGGCCTTGCCGACGGTGACCTGGTGTCGTGGGCGGTCGCGGTCGGCGACCGGGTGGAACTGAACCAGACCATCGCCGAGGTGGAGACCGCGAAGGCCGTGGTGGCGCTGCCCTCGCCGTTCTCCGGGATCGTCGTCGAGCTGCTCGCCCAGCCGGGCGACACCGTGCCGGTGGGCGCGCCGCTGATCCGCGTGCGCAACGATCTCGAGGTGGCGGCGCCGCCGACGGCGGAAAGCGTGAGCCGTAACGATGTGCTCGTCGGCTACGGGCCCGAGGCCGAGAGTACTTCTCGCAGAAGGAGAACCGCGCCCGCCGCGATGGCCGCCAGTACGCCGAGCACGCACCGCGCCGCCGCGACACCCGCCGCCCGGAAACTGGCCAAGGAACTCGACATCGACCTCTGGTACGTCGCGGGGTCGGGGCCCGAAGGCGCGGTCACCGTCGAGGACGTCCGCGCGGCGGTGCCGGTCACCACACCGCGCACACCCGCCCGCAACGGCGAGGCCGCCCTCGCCCCGCACACCCGCGTCACCGAGACCGACGGTGGCCTGATCGAGCCGACCGCACGCGAGGAACGCACTCCCATCTCCGGCGTGCGCAAACGCACCGCCGCCGCCATGCAGGCCAGTTCCCGCACGATTCCGCAGGCCAGCACCTTCGTCACCGTCGACTGCACCGCGTCGATGGAACTGCTCGACCACCTGCGCACCACCAAGTCCTTCGAGGGCCTCACCCTCACCCCGCTGGCTCTGGTCGCCAAGGCCACCCTCGCCGCCATCGCCGAACACCCCGCCATCAACGCCGCCTGGGACGAGGCCAACCAGGAGATCGTCACCAAGCACTACGTGAACCTCGGCATCGCCGTCGCCGCCGAACGTGGTCTGCTGGTGCCCAATCTCAAAGAGGCGCAGGCACTCAGCCTGCGCGAGCTGTGCCGGGAGATCACCTATTCGGCCGAGACCGCCCGCTCCGGCAACGCCACCCCCGCCGACCTGCGCGGGGGCACCTTCACCATCACCAATGTGGGCGTCTTCGGTGTGGACTCCGGTGTTCCGCTGGTGAATCCCGGCGAGGGCGCGATCCTGTGCCTGGGGTCGATTCGCAAGCGCCCGTGGGTCTTCCGCGACGAACTCGCCATCCGCTGGGTCACCACCCTGGGCCTGAGCTTCGATCACCGCATGATCGATGGGGAACTCGGCGCCCGATTCCTCGCCACGACAGCGAGTTTCCTCGAGGACCCATTGACTCTGCTCAGCCGAGTGTGAACTACCGGGTGCTGTTGTGCGCCGTCCGTTCCCTCGTCGGTCACCGGATCGTGCCGCGGCTGCCGTGCTGATCTCGTCGCGATCGTCGCGTTCGATCTCGCGACCGGTCGAGGCGGTGGCGGCGCGGTCGTGGGTCTGTCGGTGGGCGGACGTATAGTTCGGGTCGTTCGTCGCTGGACGAGGGTGTCGCGTCAGCGGAGTCGATATCGGACCAAGGGGGGTGTGGTGGGGTATCCGTATGGGCCGCAGCAGGGGCAGGGTTATCCGCCGGTCGGACAGCAGGGGTACGGGTATCCGCCGATGGGTCAGCAGGGGTACGCGTACGGCGGGTACCCGGCGCCGGGGCAGGGCTATCCGGCGCGTCCGGTCAGCGGTGGCACCGGGATCGCCGCGGCCTCGCTCGCGCTGCTGATCTCGGTGGCGGCGGGGATCGGGACGCTGATCACCTTCAGCGTGCTGTCCGACTCGGAGAACGGCCGACTCGAGGTACAGCCGGACGGATCGTTCGCGCGGGAGTCGGTGGAGCTCAGCGGCGCGGTCATGGTGGGCCTCGCGCTCGGCGGGGTGGCGTGTCTGCTGTGGTTACTCGGCGCGATCCTGCTGTTCCGCCGGAAGACGGCGGGGCGGGTGATCGTCATCATCCTGTCGGCGCTGGCCACCGTCGGCGGCCTCGTCTCGTTGTTGAGCCTGGCGGCGGCTCCGGTCGGTTCGGGTGCCACGCTCGGCATCGCCCTGGCCCAGGCCGGGTTCGCGGTCCTGGTGTTGTGCCTGGCGGCGGCACCGTCGACCGGGCGCTGGATCCAGGCTGCCCGAACGCCCGCCTACCCGCAGGGTCCCTACCCGCGGTATTGATCGGCGGCCCTACCGCCAGAGCTCATGCACCACGCCGTTCGACGCCTGTGGATGCACCTTCCTAGCGCGCAGTCGAGGCTTGGGCGCGAAGGCTTCGGCGGCGTCTTCTCCTCCGCCTGCGCCCACGTCTGCGGGCGGTTCATGACTGCCGCGCGGGCGGTGTTGCCAGGGCGCGTGGGGGCAGGTGCCTCGGTGGAGGAAGGTCAGGTGCCTCGGGGGAGGAAGCGGCGCAGGGCCAGGCCCGCGAGGAGGGCCCAGAAGGCGCCGCCGATGCCGAACAGGGTGGTGCCGGAGGCGGCGACGAGGAAAGTGACCAGGGCGGGGAGGCGGTCGTCGGGGTCGGTGAGGGCGCCGGAGAGGGCCGCGGCGAGGGTGGCGAGCAGTGCCAGGCCAGCGACGGTTTCGAGGGTGCCCGCGGGGGCGGCGGCGATGAGGGTGACCAGGGCGGCGGAGGCCAGACCGAGGACGAGATAGGTGGCGCCCGCGGTGGCCGCGGCGATCCAGCGGCGCTTCGGGTCGGGGCTCGCGCTGGGCGCGGCCGAGAGGGCGGCGCTGATGGCGGCGAGGTTGATGGCGTGGCCACCGGCCGCCGCACCGGCCAGGGTGCCGATCCCGGTGACCAGCATCGACGCGCGCCACGGCACCTGGAAGTCGAACGAGCGCATCACCGCGACACCGGGAATGTTCTGCGAGGCCATGGTGACGATGTAGAGCGGCACGGCGATGCCGACCACCGCCTGCCACTGCCAGTGCGGCACGGTCCATTCGACCGTCGGCACCATCGCCGCGAGATCGAGAGGCCGATGGCTGACGGCGATATCGATCCCCGTGCCGATCGCGGCCGTCGCGAACGCGACCAGCACCGCCCACTTGGGCGCGAACCGCTGCAACACCAGCCAGATCACGATCACCGGCACCACCACCGCGGGTGAGGTCCGCAGCGCCTGCACCGGCGCCAGACACAACGGCACCAGCACACCCGCGAGCATGGCCTGGGCCAGCGGCACCGGAATCGCGCCGACCAGCGCCCCGAGCCGCTGCCACAACCCGGTCACCACGATCAGCACACCGGTCACCACGAAGGCCCCGACCGCGCCCGCCCAGCCGCCCGCGACCAGCCCGGTACTGGCCAGCAGCGCCGCACCCGGCGTCGACCAGGCCAGCGTGATCGGAATCCGATACCGAAAACTCAGCAGCAGAATGCCGATGCCCTGCGTCAGACACAGCACCAGCAGCCCCGACGCCGCCTGCGCCGGACTGGCCCCCACCGCCCGCAACCCGCTCAACACCACCGCGAACGAACTGGTGAACCCCACCAACGCCGTGATCGCCCCCGCCCCGAGCGGTTGCGCGACCCCCGCCCGCTCGTCGGCGACCTCGGGTTCAGTGGCGGAGACCTGCGACATTGTCCAGATCCTGCCGCCCACCGCCCCCGACGTCGCAGGCCAGTGCCACGAAACTGGCCTGATCGCCTTTGACCGCGGCAAGCCCCGCTGCCCGGCGCCCCATGCCAGTGCCCGATCTCTGGTGCCTGGTGCCTGGTGCCTGGTGCCTGGTGCCCGGTGCCTGGTGCCTGGTGTCCGGTGCCTGGTACCTGGTGCCCGACGTCTGGTGCCTCGTGCCCGGTGCTTGGTGTCGGTGCCTGATGACTGATGCTCGTGGCGGTGGGTGCGGATTCGGTTCCGGTGAGTGGGGCGGGGTGCGTAGGCTGGCGCTACGGGGGCTAGATCCGGCTAGGAGGAGTGGGCGTGGGCGCGGTGGTGGTTTCGGCGGCACAGCTGCGGGAAGAGCTGGCGGACAAGAGGATTCATCTGCTCGATGTGCGCTGGGCGCTAGGGGACCCGGATGGTCCGCAGCACTATCTGGACGGTCACATCCCGGGCGCGGTGTTCGTCGACCTGGAGACCGAACTGGCCGCCGCCCCCGCTCCGGCGCGCGGCCGCCATCCGCTGCCCGACCCCGGCACCTTCGAGAAGTGCGCCCGCAGTTGGGGACTCGGGGAGGGCGACGCGGTGGTCGTCTACGACGCGACCGGCGGCATGGCCGCGGCCCGCGCCTGGTGGCTGCTGCGCTGGGCCGGAGTGTCCGACGTGCGCATCCTCGACGGCGGCCTACCCGCCTGGACCGCCGCGGGCGGCGAACTCGCCACCGGCGCCGAACCCGACCCGGAACCCGGCGACCTGATCGTGCGCCCCGGCGGCCTGCCCGTCATCGACGCCGACGCCGCCGCGACCTGGCCCGGCCTGCTCCTCGACGCCAGAGCCGCCGAACGCTTCCGCGGCGACGTGGAACCGGTCGACCCGCGCGCCGGGCACATCCCCGGCGCCGTGAGCGCCCCCACCGCCGAAAACCTCGACGCCACCGGCCATTTCCGCACTCCCGACGAACTCCGCGCCCGCTTCACGGACCTCGGCTCCGGCCCCGTCGCCGTCTACTGCGGCTCCGGCGTCACCGCCGCCCACCAGATCGCCGCCCTCGCCCTCGCCGACATCCCGGCCGCCCTCTACCCGGGCTCATGGTCCCAGTGGTCCAACAACCCCAAACGCCCGGTCGCCACCGGCGAGTAGCTCCGAACCCGACCACGGTGGTGCCGGGCGGCCCGCCACGCGCGATCGGCGAGACCACGGCGGTGGCGGTCACGTCCTCATCCACTGGGGCAGGTATGGGCGATGGTGGTCAGGGCGGTGTGGTCGGCCGTGGTGACGGGCAAGGCGTAGGTCACCGCGACGGTCAGATACTTGGCGGCGTAGAAGCAGTGGTTGGCGGCGGCAGGGGGTAGCCAGGTGCTCGGCGTGCTGTCACCTTTGGCCTGGTTGGCCGCGGCGTCGGTGGCCAGCAGGTTGACGGTGAGGTCGTTGGCGAACCGCTGACGCAGGTCGGCGGGCCATGCGGCGGCGCCCATGTCCCATGCGGCGGCCAGCGGATAGACGTGGTCGATCTGGATCCGGCCGCCCTCGGACTTGCGGAAGACGACCTCGGTCCCGGTGTACGGATCGTTCAGCGTTCCCTCGATCACCACACACCGCCCGCGCAGCACCACCTCGCGCAGCTGCGCGGCCAGCACATTGTTGCGGGTGTCGCAGCCGTCGTGCCCGCCCGGCGCGTCGGTGTCGTCGGACCAGGCGGGACCGAAGACGCAGCCCTGGCCGGTCTTGCAGCCGCGTTCGTAGCCGCCGGGGTGTGGACGACTGGGGATGACGCGCACCTGGTCGAGTAGCGCGGTGAGTTCCGCGCGGGTGGGATTGCCCGGCGCCGGACGCACCGGATCGGCCGTGAGCACGGCGCAACCCGCGGTCGCGAGCACCGTCACGAGCAACCACGTCAGTTTCGCCATACTCGCAGGTTGTAGCGGGTGGTACCGACAGGTTCGGCTACAGCCAGGCGCGGGCCAGGATGTCGTCGGCGGCGACCTCGCTGGCACGCGGCGGGAAACGGGTGGCCGCTATCGAGGCGACGCGCGTGCCGTCGTGGCCGATCAGCCAGGAGCCGCCACGGTCCTCGCACTCGGCGATCTTGGCGAAGACGGTGAGCAGGAAGGTGATGGACTCACCCGGGTCGGCGGTGTGCGCCAACCGCTGGGACTCGCCGGGACGGGACAGATCGAGCCAGACGCCGGACTGTCCGTCCAGCCGCATGCCGACGATCTTCCCGGCGTCGACGAAGGTGAATTTGCGCCGCTCCCACGGGGTTGCCGGGGTATAGCTCTGCTCGAGTACCTGGAGCAGAATCGTCATCGCTGCCCTCCGCACAGTACTTGGGGGTGGTTCGGCACCGATCGGTGGACCGGCCCGTGACCAGGGGATATCCCAGTATGTTCCGGACGCGGTGAGAAATCCAGCGGTCCGGCCCGCGCCGAAGGTGTCGGTGCCGCCTGCTTGGATGGACCCCATGCTGCACGCTCTGTGGTCACCCGGCTCGGGGCTGCTGCTGTGGCACGACGGGGAACCGGTCGCGGTGGGGTCGGTGCTGGGCGACATCCTGGATCGGGCCCGGTTCCGGCATCGCGCGCAGGTGCTCGTCGTCGACGCCGCGGGGCAGTCCGACACCGCCGAGGTGCGCGCGCACGCGCTCGCGCCGCCCACGGCGGCCGTCGTGCTGCGCAGCCGACTGCCGCGCGAGAACATCGCCGGTGACCTGCGCTTTCTCGCCCATGTCGCCCGGGGGATCGAGCGTTGGGTCCGGGCCGGGCGGGTGGTGCCGCAGGTCGAGCGCGCCGACGGACAGTGGTGGGTGCGCTGGCGGCTGGTCGGCGGGCAGCGCCAGCGCGCCTGGCTGGCCGAGCTGGCCGCCGCCATGCCCCCGGCACTGCGGGTGGCCGGTGCGCCAGCGGCCGTTCTGGACGACCTGATCACCGAGCTCACCGACCCGATCGCCCGCGAGTACGTCACCCACCGCAACCTCACCCACCCGCTGCTCACCGCCCTCATCGAGGACAGCCCCCTGGACGCGGGCTCCTACCGCCTAGCCGAGACCCTGACCCAGTGGCGCGAGGGCTACGCTGCCGACGAACCCGAACTCGTGCTGCGACTGTGCGAACCCGACGGTGAGTTCGGCACCGACGACGAAGCCGTCGCGCTGTGGCGGTTGCAGGTTTGCCTGCGCCCTGTGGACGACGCGCCCAAGCCGGTCGCCCTCGACGACGACCCGGTCCTGGTCCGTACCGCCGCGGAGAAACTGGCCCAGGCCCGCAAGGCGTATCCCCGCCTGCGCGACCTGCCCACCGACCCGCGCGGCCTCGACCTGCTGCTGCCCACCGAGGTCGTCGCCGACCTGGTCGCCCACGGTGCCGGTGCCCTCCAGGAGGCCGGGATCCGCCTGCTGCTGCCGCGCGCCTGGAACATCGCCGAACCGAGTATGCGTCTGCGCGTGAGCAGCCCGGCCGCCGCCGAATCCACCGTCGGATTGAGCGGATTGCTGTCCTACCGGTGGGAATTGGCGCTGGGCGATCTGGTCCTCACCCCGGCCGAGATGGAACGGCTGGTGCGCGGCAAGTCCGATCTGGTGCAGTTGCGCGGCGAGTGGGTGCAGGCCGATCACCGGGCACTGGCCGCGGCCGCGCGCTATGTGGCGCTGCACGCCGACGACTCGCCGATCACGCTGGCCGACATGATCGGTCAGCTGGCGGCCGAACGCGTCGACAATGTGCCGGTCACCGAGGTCACCGCCGTGGGCTGGGCCGCCGAACTGTTCGCGCGCGAGGGCGAACCCGAGCCGGTCCCGGTGCCGGTCGGTCTGAAGGCGCAGCTGCGCCCGTATCAGGAACGCGGCCTGAGCTGGCTGGCGACGATGAACCGGCTGAACTGCGGTGCGGTCCTGGCCGACGACATGGGCCTGGGCAAGACCGTGCAGGTCTTGGCGCTGCTGGTCCACGAACGCGAAACGGTCCACACCGAGGCCGAGTCCGCGCCGGGTACACCATCCGCTGCTGTCGCGTCAGGCCGGAACGGGCGGCGGGTCGGCCCGACCCTGCTGGTGTGCCCGATGTCGGTGGTCGGCAACTGGCAGCGTGAGGCGGAACGTTTCGCACCGGACCTGCGCGTCCTGGTCCATCACGGCGCGGCCCGGCGCAAGGGCGCGGAATTCGCGGCGGCGGTGCGGGATTCGGATCTCGTGGTCACCACCTACGCGCTGCTGGCCCGCGATGTCACCCTGCTGGCCGAGCAGCGGTGGGAACGCATCGTGCTCGACGAGGCCCAGCACATCAAGAACGCCGTCACCCGGCAGGCCCGCGCCGCCAGGGCCGTTCCGGCACGACATCGTCTGGCGCTCACCGGAACTCCGGTCGAGAACCGCTTGGAGGAACTGCGTGCCCTGTTCGACTTCGCCATGCCGAAACTGCTGGGCAGCCCGCAATCGTTCCGGGCGCGCTTCGCGGTGCCGATCGAACGCGAACGCGACCAGCACGCCATCGACCGTCTGCGCCTGATCACCGACCCGTTCGTGCTGCGCAGGCTCAAGACCGACCCGGCGGTGATCAGCGACCTGCCCGAGAAGCTGGAGATGACGGTGCGGGCCAACCTCACCGTCGAACAGGCCGCGCTGTACCAGGCGGTGGTGGACGACATGCTCGAGAAGTTGAAAGACGCCAAGGGCATGGCCCGCAAGGGCGCGGTGCTCGGCGCGTTGACCAGGCTCAAACAGGTCTGCAACCACCCGGCCCACTACCTGGGCGACGGCTCGCCGATCCTGCGCCGCGGCGGTCACCGCTCCGGCAAGCTCGCCCTGGTCGAGGACATCCTGGAGTCCGTCCTCGCCGACGGCGAGAAGGCCCTGCTGTTCACCCAGTTCCGCGAGTTCGGCGACCTGGTGCTGCCCTATCTCACCGAACGCTTCGGCAGCCCGATCCCGTTCCTGCACGGCGGCGTGAGCAAGCAGCGCCGCGACGACATGGTCACCGCCTTCCAGCGCGTCGACGGCCCACCGCTGATGCTGCTCTCGCTCAAGGCGGGCGGCACCGGACTCAATCTCACCGCCGCCAATCATGTCGTCCACCTGGATCGCTGGTGGAATCCGGCGGTGGAGAACCAGGCCACCGACCGCGCCTACCGAATCGGGCAGCGGCGCGCGGTGCAGGTCCGCAAGCTGGTGTGCGTCGACACCATCGAGGAGCGGATCGACGAGATGATCAGCGGCAAGCGGCAATTGGCGGAATTGGCCGTCGGCGCCGGGGAGAACTGGATCACCGAACTGAGCACCGAGGAACTGCGCGATCTGTTCATCCTGGGTGCCGAGGCGGTGGGGGAGTGATGGCCGATTTCAGTCAGTTCGGGCCGCGCAGACCGGTGACCGGCGGTGCGCGCTCGCGCGGCGGCTTCGGCCGGACCTGGTGGGGCAAGGCCCTGCTGGACGCGGTAGAGCAGGTGGCCGACGCGGGCCGACTCTCGCGCGGGCGCACCTACGCCCGGGTGGGGCAGGTGGTGAACTACCGCATCGAGCGCGGCGCGGTCACCGCCGAGGTGCAGGGCAGCCAGCCCAGCCCGTTCACCTCGGTGCTGAGCATCCGGCCGCTGCGCGACGAGGAAATCGAGCTGCTGCTGGCCGACATCCGCGAGGCGCCCGGCATGCTCGCCGAGATCGCCTCCGGCGCGCTGCCACCCGCGCTCGGCCCGCACCTGCTGCCCAGCACCGCCTCCGAGCTGGACTTCTCCTGTAGCTGCCCGGACATGGGCTGGCCGTGCAAGCACGTGGCCGCGGTCTGCTATCTGCTCGCCGAACGCCTCGACGAGCAGCCCGGCGAGATCCTCACCCTGCGCGGCCTGAACCTCGACACCCTCATCGGCGGTGTGGCCAAGGCCGCGCGCACCGCCGATTCCGGCGACCCCTACGGCGACGCGCTCACCCTGCCGGAGCTGCCCCGCGTCGAATTCCACGCCGTGATCGAGGATCTCGACCCGGTGCCGCTGCGCCGTGCCCTGCGGATGACCGCCGAGGACGAACAGCTCGCGGCCACCGGCTTACGCGAATTGCGTTCGCTCTACCAGGAATTCGACAGCTAGGCCAGCTCGTACTCGAACCAGATGTGGTGGCCGCCGCGCTCATCGACATACAGCGCGCCCGTGCCGGTGATGCCGGTGAGTTCGCCGGTGCCGCTGGCGGGGACGATGTGGAAGAACTCGTCGGTGCGATCGGTGCCGCCGGTGGTGGCCGAGTGCACGAAGTTGAACGCGCCCGCCTTGCCGTGCAGCGCGCCCTCGAACGACTCCATCGCGACATAGGTGCCCGCGCCGCTGGTGATGTCGAACGCGGCGGTGAACAGCGTGGCGGACTGCCCCTCGATCTCGCCCGCGTACGCCTTGGTCATGGTGGACACCCCCACCGGCAGCCCGGTCGTGACGGTCGGCTGGGCTTGCAGATCGGTGGGGTCGAACGCGGTGATCTCGAATGTGCCGGTTGCCTTCATGGGCGCGATGCTAGACCCGGGCACCGACAGCTCGCGGACTCAGGCGCTCGTGTCGATCCGGTAGACGCGCAGGGCGTTGTCGCGGAAGACTTTTCGCAGGTCATCGGCCGTGGCACCGGCGGCGGTGAGTCCGGTCGCCACCGTGTCGACCGCGCCGGTGATGGTCGTGAACGGCTTGTCGACCGGGAAGTTGGAGCCCCAGATCAGCCGGTCGGCGCCGAAGACCGTCAGCGCGTGCGCCAGCAGCGGTCCGGTGCGGTCGACCAGGTCGGGCACCGGGGTCGGCGTGCCGCGTGGGGGTAGGGGATGGCCGAGGACCGGCATCATCAGACCGCTCACCTTCGCCACCACATTCGGTCGCGTGGCCAGTTCGGCGAGGTCGTCACGCCAGCGGTCCAGCAGGGCGCGGCGCCGCGCGGGGGTGTGGCCGGTGTGCTTGCCGACCGGGCCGAACGCGCCCGCCGGGGTTCCCAGGTGGTCGAGCACGATCGGCACCTCGGGGAAGCGCGCGGCCAGCGCGGTGACCTCAGGCAACTGTCCCGAGTAGACCCACGCCTCGAACGAGAGTCCGCGCTGGGCCAGCTGGGCGAAGCCGTGCAGGAAGGCGCGGGCGGTGAGGACGCCGTCGGCGGCGAAGGACTTGACGGCGGGATCGGGGTGGTGGGCGACCATGGCGCGGATGCCGCGGAACAGCGGTGAGGCCGTCTGGTGCGCGTCGAGGACCGCGCCGACCTCCACGGCGGCGGGATCGGCCGCACCGATCACCGCCGCCAGCGCCGGGGTGTCGACACCGAACGGCAGACTCGCCACCCAGCGCGTCTCGTCCGGCTTCCAGCCCGCCCACTCGACCTCGATGTGCACGATCGACTCCACCGCCGTCGTGCCCAGGTCGGCCCGATAGTTCGCGGGCAGATACGGCGCGAGATAAGCGCGCGGATCACCGACGAACTCACGATCGGCCCGCGGCGCCAGCCTGGCCGCCAGCTCGACCGGCACCGGAAGCCTGCGCATGAGCTTGGCCAACCCGCTGAACTCGCGCGGAGTCGCGTGCGGATCCCACTGGTGGATGTGCGCATCGATGATGTCGAGCCCGGCCAAATCCATACTGTGCGTCCCATCGCCGCCGAATCCTCCTGGCGATTGTCACACGCCCCGACCCGGTCCGTCCCCGTTCACCCGACGCGCCGGGGATTCAAACCACAGCGGCGACCAGCACGATCAGCCGGGAGCCCGGAACGCGACAGCGCTGATCCCACCAGCAGATTCCGGCCAGGGCGCGCCAGCGGACGGAACCGGCCGCGCCGATCTCCGCCGATGACAGATCGGTCGAACCATTGAGATAGCTTGTCGCTATGGCGGATTCGCTGCACCACCCTCACGACGGTCTGGTCAAGCACATGCTGGGTAAGCCCGACAACGCCGCCGCGCTCGCCCGGCCGCTCGTGGAAGCCGTCGCGCCGACTCTCGCGGCCCGCGCCCCCGGGGCCCGCGTTCTCCAGGTCGTGCTCAAACTCGTCCCCGGCATTCTCAGTGAGGGCGAGACTGTCGCGGATGACGTGCAGACCCTGGTCGATGACATCGGCCCCGAGGCGAAGGAGACCTATATGTCCACTGCGAGTCAGCTTCGCGCCCAGGGCCGCGCCGAGGGGCGTGTTGAGGTGCTCATGCAATTGATGCCCAGAAGTTCGGGCCGATCCCAGCTCGGGTCGTGGACGCGATGCGCACGGCGAGTCAGGATCAGCTCGACGCGTGGACCGGTCGGCTGTTGTCGGCCGACACCCTCGACGATCTCGGTATCGCCTGAGGGCGCGCCTGCGCATCGCGGAAAGTCCACCCGAACTACCTGGGGCCGGTGACCTCGGCAGATCGGCCGGTGAAGCGGTAGTCGTCGAGGGGGAAGTGGGTGCTGCGCCAGGTGGACTCCACGGTGGAGGAGGGGCGGAGGGGGACGTCGCCGTGGGCGTCGAAGTAGTAGCTGTTGGCCAGGGTGCAGCTGTCCTGCCAGAACACCTGGCCGCCGCGGCGGGCCAGCATTTCGCGGAAGAAGCGGTCGTTGGCCTGCTCGGTGACCTCCACCCGGGCGGCGCCGCGTTCGCGGGCGTGCCGGAGGACCCGCAGGATGTGGCGGGTCTGGTTCTCGATCAGGGTGAAGTACGAGGCGCCGTTGTAGCCGTAGGGGCCGATGATGGAGAAATAGTTGGGGAAACCGGGCACGCTCACGCCCTCGTAGGCTTGCAGGCGGTTCTCGTCCCACCATTTCTCCAGGTCACGCCCGCCGACGCCGCGCAGATCGTAGGTCGGCATATTGCCCGACTCCATCACCTTGAAGCCGGTGGCCAGGATGAGGACCTCCGCCGGGTGTTCCACGCCCGCGGCCGTGCGCACACCGGTGGCGGTGACCTCGGCGATCGCGTCGGTCTCGAGGGCGACATTCGAGCGGTTGAAGGTGGCCAGGTAGTCGTTGGAGAAACTCGGCCGTTTGCAGCCCAGCGCGTACTCCGGGGTGAGGGCGGCGCGGACGGCCGGGTCCTCGACCTGCCGTTTCAGGTGCGCCAAGCCCGCGCGCTCGCCGATCGCCGCGGTCGGCAGCGAGGTGTAGTAGTGCGCGGCCAGCGGGAAGGTGAACTCGACATAGGCCTGGCTGAGCAGGCGGGTCAGCAAGCGGCCACCGGGCACCTTCAGCGCCAGGCGGGCCGCCGTGGGCAGGGGCAGGTCGGGGCGGGGCAGGCACCAGATGGGGGTGCGCTGGAAGACGGTCAGCCGCTGCACCCGCGGCGCGATCTCCGGGATGACCTGCACCGCCGACGCGCCCGTTCCGATGATCGCCACCCTCTTGCCGCGCAGGTCCTGGGTGTGATCCCAGCGCGAGGTGTGCATGGTGACGCCCGCGAACTGCTCGATGCCCGCGATCTCGGGCAGTTTGGGTCGGGTGAGCACCCCGGTCGCGCTGATCACGAACCGTGCCGACAGCTCCGTGCCGTCGCCGGTGCGCAACACCCAGCGCTCGCCCGTCTTGTCGAAATCGGCCGACAGCACGGTGGTGCCGAACCGGATGCGTGGACGCAGCCCGTACTTGTCCACGCACGATTCGGCGTAGGCCGCGAGCTCGCGGCCCGGCGCGTAGACGCGTGACCAGTCGGTGCGCTGTTCGAAGGAGAACTGGTAGCTGAACGACGGGATGTCCACGGCGACACCGGGATAGGTGTTCCAGTGCCAGGTCCCGCCGACGCCGTCGGCCTCGTCGACGATCAGGAAATCCTCGAACCCCGCCTTGCGCAGCTCGATGGCCGCGCCGATACCGGAGAACCCGGCGCCGACGATGATGATCTCGTGATCGATGCCGGTGGTCATGCCGTCTCCTTCACCCGGTCGGCCGAGGCGTGCAGGCGGCCGGGCGCGGCCAGTCTGCGCACGACGTGGCCGTTGTCGTCGGCGTAGACGATGGTGTCCACGCGGTGTTCGATCCCGTCGACGGTGCGCACGCCGCGCGGCGCCAGCCGGGCGATCGGCCAGGTGACCAGCGTGCAGTGCGGCTGTCGCAGGGTGCGGTAGTAGCTGTTGTGCAGGGCCAGGCCCGCGTCGTCGTCGGGGGTCAGTCGATGGCGCAGCCACGAATCACGCACCTGGACACGGAGATTCACGCGGGCGGCCGTGCGCAGAAGTGGTTGCGGCAGGCGGCGCAGCAGGGCCGGTGCGGGGGTGCGGGGCAGGATCCAGACCGCGTCGGTCTGGAACACCGTCACCCGGGCGGCCTCGGCGGCGATGCCGGGCAGCAGCCGGGCGGCCGCCGCGCCGGAGCCGATGACGGCGACCCGCTGGCCGGTGAACTCGTGGCGCGGCCGGAACGCCGTGTGGTGCCGTTGTCGTCCGGTGAACGTGTCGGCGTGCGGCGGGATCATTTCGCCACCGGTTCGTAGGTGAGTTCCCTCGACCAGGACGGCCGGTGCCCGAGAATCCGGACGGGGAACCGGTCGATGCAGGCATTGGACACATCGGCGAGCAACTGGAACGGCTGGCGCCGGTGAATCGTGGCCTTCCCGTGCATCTTCACCACGTGATACAGCGGCAGCCTGCGGATATCGGGGCTGCGCTCGCCCACGTTCTCGTAGCGGCGCACCGCCTGCCACAGCTTCTCCTCGTCGAGGCCGAGGGCGATGATATTGGTCGACATGCGCGAGAGCAGCGGCGCGTAGAGCAGGGCGCCGAGCATGAACGACGGACGCACCGCGAAACCCGCTGTCTCGATGGCGATCTTGCGCAGCGGTCCGGCGCCGAGCTGTTCGAGCACCTGGAAACCGACGGCCAGATGGCGGGATTCGTCATTGTTGATGTGCCGGAACACCTGGTGGCACACCGGGTCCTGGACCTCGTCGAGCAGGAATTTCACCAGCGCGCCGTCCAGGGCGGTCTCCAGCGAGGGGATGACGGTGCCGAGCACCGGCAGGCTCAGGCCCTCGGCGTAGCGGTCCAGCCAGCTGATCACCAGGCGGATGTTCTTGTTGGGCACCGGCATCGCGTCGCCGTCGAGCATGCCCCAGCGGCGCATGAGCGCCAGCTCGGCATTGGCGTGCTTCTGTTCCTCGGCGTGGAAGTGCCGGTAGATCTCGCGCAGCGCGCCCGGCGGCGCCTGCCGCACCAGCGCCGCGAAACCGCGCGCGCCCACGTGCTCGATCCACACCAGATCGGCCATGAACGCGGCCAGCCGGGGACGTTGCTCGTCGGTGATGGTCTCGGCACCGGGTGCGTCCCAGTCGATGTCGGCCAGGGCCCACTGCCGGGCTCGCACGGTGGCGAGCATGTCGGGATACGCGAACGTCATTGTTCGACCTCCTCTTCGATGGTGGATCAGCGCACGACCCGCTCCAGCAGGCCCGCGGTACGGGTGTAGGTGGTGGGCATCCAGCGTTTGGCCTGCCAGAGCAGCTTGGCCTCGAGCTGGGGAACGACGTAGAGATCGCCGCGGTCGACGGCGTCGAGGGTGGCGCGGGCGATGGTGTCGGGGGAACGGCCGGTCCAGCGCAGCAGCAGACCGCCGAGCCGTTCGGCCGTCTCGTCCATCGGCGAATCCGCCTGCATGATGCCGGTTTTCACGCCCGTGGGGCACAGCACCGTGACGCCGACGCCGGTTCCGGCGAGTTCGGCCGCCATGGTCTCCGAGAGGGCGAGCACGCCCGCCTTGCTGACGTTGTAGGCGGCCATGCGTGGCGCGGCGCCGAAGGCCGCGGCCGAGGCCACGTTGACCAGCGCGCCCCGGCCCGCCGCGCGCAGGATCGGCGCGAAGACGTGACAGCCGTGGATGACACCCCACAGGTTCACTCCGAGCGTGCGCTGCCAGTCGTCGAGGCCGAACTCGCCGACCGGCGGGCCGCCCGCTCCGATCCCGGCGTTGTTGATGACGATCGTCGGTGCGTCCCCGAACCAGTCCCGCGCGGTCTCGGCCAGCCCGCTGACCTCGGCGATCGCGGTGACATCGCAGCCAGCGCCGATCGCCTTGCCGCCTGCGGCCTCGACCAGGTCGGCGGTGTCGGCGGCGCGTTCGGAATCGATGTCGGAACAGAGCACCCGCCCGCCACGCCTGCCCAGTTCCACCGCGAAGGCGCGCCCGATGCCGCTGCCCGCGCCGGTGACCACGGCATCGGCGCGGGTGGTCCGGCGGGGACCGCCGAAGGGAAACAGTCGCATGGCAACTCCCGGTTCGCCCGGTGCCGGTTCTCAACTGGTGGCGTCTGCCACCATTGGCCGCACCTGACACCAATTAGGCGCGTGACGGAGTACTTTGTCAACCATGGATGTACGTGCACCGGCCCGGACGTGGGGTGGGCGAACCGCCGACGAGCGCAGGGCCCAGCGGCGCGAAGCGCTGGTGTCCGCGGCGCTGGACGTCTGGCTCGACAGCGGGTGGGCCGCAGTCACCATGCGCGGGGTGTGCCAGCGTGTCGGGCTCAACGACCGGTACTTCTACGAGAGCTTCGCCGACCGCGACGAACTGCTCGGGGTGGCCTGGGACGAGGTCTGCGCGGAGGTGTTCGCCGAGCTCGCGGTGGTGGTCGCGGAGAACACTGAGCGCACCCCGCTGGAGATCCTGCACGCGGCCATCACCAAGGCGGTGGCCCTGCAGACCGATCAGCGCGGCCGGGCCCGCATCCTGCTGGCCGAGCACGCGGGCAGCGCCGTACTCGAACGCCGCCGCCAGAGCATGCTCACCGACTCCACCGACCTGCTGACCGCCGTCGCCTGGCCCTACCTGCGCGACGGCGTCGACGAGACGGCGTTCCGGATGAGCACCCTGGCGGGCATCGGCGGCTTCATCGAGCTGCTCACCGCCTGGCGCAGCGGCGCGCTGGACGTCGACGCCGACCGTCTGGTCGAGCACACCACCGCCATCGCCGTGCAGCTCGGCGCCGCCTTCCTGCCGCCGGAGATCATCGGCGGCTAGACGGTGCGCCGGTACTGCCCGCCCACCGCGAAGAACGCGTCGGTGACCTGCTGCAAGGTGCACACCCGGGCGGTGTCCATGAGTACCTCGAAGATGTTGCCGTCGGTATGGGCCACCTCGGTGAGCCGGGCCAGCGCGCGATGGGACGCCTCGCTGTGTTCGTCGCGGAATTCGCGCAGGCGGGTCAGCTGGGACTGCCGCTCGGCCTCGGTGCCGCGCGCCAGTTCCAGCGGGCCGTGCGCGGCGTCGTCGTCGCGGCCGCGGAAGGTGTTCACCCCGACGATCGGCAGCGTGCCGTCGTGTTTGCGCTGTTCGTAGCGCAGGGATTCGTCCTGGATACGGCCGCGCTGATAGCCGGTCTCCATCGCGCCGAGCACCCCGCCGCGTTCGCTGATCCGCTCGAATTCCAGCAGCACTGCCTCTTCGACGAGATCGGTGAGTTCGTCGATGACGAAACTGCCCTGGAGCGGATTCTCGTTCATCGCCAGACCCCATTCCTTGGCGATGATCAGCTGGATGGCCAGCGCGCGGCGCACCGAATCCTCGGTGGGGGTGGTGACGGCCTCGTCGAAGGCATTGGTGTGCAGGCTGTTGCAGTTGTCGTAGACCGCGATGAGTGCCTGCAGGGTGGTGCGGATGTCGTTGAACTGCATTTCCTGGGCGTGCAGCGAGCGGCCCGAGGTCTGCACGTGATACTTGAGTTTCTGCGCTCGTTCGCCCGCGCCGTAGCGGTCACGCAGCGCGATCGCCCAGATCCGGCGCGCGACCCGGCCGATCACGGTGTATTCCGGGTCCATGCCGTTGGAGAAGAAGAACGACAGATTCGGGGCGAAATCGTCGATCGCCAGGCCGCGCGCGAGATAGGTCTCCACATAGGTGAAGCCGTTCGCCAGGGTGAAGGCGAGTTGACTGATCGGGTTCGCGCCCGCCTCGGCGATGTGATAGCCGGAAATGGACACCGAATAGAAATTGCGGACCTCGTTGCGCACGAACCATTCCTGGACGTCGGCCATCATGCGCAGGCTGAATTCGGTGGAGAACAGACAGGTGTTCTGGCCCTGGTCCTCCTTCAGGATGTCGGCCTGCACGGTGCCGCGCACGGTCGACAGGGTGCGCGCCCGGATGTCGGCGGCCTCCGGCGCGGTGGGCGCGCGACCCTCGGTGTCGGTGAAGCGGTCCAGCGCCTGGTCGATCGCGGCGTTGAGGAAGAAGGCGAGAATGGTCGGGGCCGGGCCGTTGATGGTCATCGACACCGAGGTGGTGGGCGCGCACAGGTCGAAACCGTCGAACAGAGTGCGCATGTCCTCGATGGTGGCCACCGAGACACCCGAGGTGCCGACCTTGCCGTAGATGTCGGGGCGTTCGTCGGGATCGTGGCCGTAGAGGGTCACCGAGTCGAAGGCGGTGGAGAGCCGGGTGGCCTCGGCGTGCGCGCTGAGGACCTTGAAGCGGCGGTTGGTGCGCGCCGGGTCGCCCTCACCGGCGAACATGCGCGCGGGGTCCTCGTTGTCACGCTTGAACGGGAAAACGCCTGCGGTGAAAGGGAATCGGCCGGGCAGGTGCTCGGCACGCAGGAAGCGCAGGAGTTCGCCGTGGTCGGTGTAGTGCGGCAGGGCCACGCGCGGAATGCTGGAGCCGGACAGGGATTCGCGACGCAGCGGCGTGCGCAGTTCGCGGTCGCGCACGCGGACCACCTGCTCGTCACCGCGATAGCTCTCGGCCACGGCGGGCCACTGCGCCAGCAGAGCGGTGGATTCGGGCGCCAGGGCGGCGCGCGCCCGATCGAGCAGCTCGGTGACGGCGGTGTCGTCGGGAAGTTCGTCGTGCACGAGGCGCAACCGCTGAACACGTTGAGCCGCCGCGCTTTCCGTCGCGGTCGTGGCGTGGTAGTCGCGGACGGTCTCGGCGATCTCGGCCAGGTAGCGGACGCGGGCCGGGGGAACGAGCTGGGCGAAGCGGGTGGAGACCTTGGTGTCCACGCGGGGCAGCGCGCCGGGTTCGAGGTGCAGGCCGTGCTCGGTGAGCAGGCCGCTCAGGTGCTGGTAGAGGGCGGTGACACCGTCGTCGTCGAAGGTGGCGGCGCTGGTACCGAAGACCGGCATGTCGGTGGGGGACGCACCGAATTCGGCGCGGTTGCGGATCAATTGGCGGGCCACGTCGCGCACCGCGTCGGCCGCGCCGCGCCGCTCGTACTTGTTGACCGCGACCACATCGGCGTAGTCGAGCATGTCGATCTTCTCGAGTTGGGAGGCGGCGCCGAACTCCGGGGTCATCACGTACAGCGCCACGTCGACGTGGTCGACGATGCCCGCGTCGCCCTGGCCGATGCCCGGGGTCTCCAGCACGACCAGGTCGTATCCGGCGGCCTTGCACGCGGCGATCATGGTGTCGATGTCGTCGGGGAGTTCGTGATTGCCCCGGGTGGCCAGCGAGCGGAAATAGACGTGTGCGCCGTCCAGGGCGTTCATCCGGATGCGGTCGCCGAGCAGCGCGCCACCCGCGCGGCGGCGGGTGGGGTCCACCGCGAGCACCGCGACGCGCAGTTTGTCCTGCTGGTCGGTGCGCAGCCGACGCACCAATTCGTCGGTGAGCGAGGACTTTCCGGAGCCGCCGGTGCCGGTGATGCCGAGCACGGGCACGCGGCGCCGCTGCGCCGCTGCCAGGATCGCCGCGCGGTCGGGCTCGGTGAGCGCGCCCTGCTGCAGGCAGGTGAGGGTGCGGGCCAGGGCGGCGCGGTCGCCGGTGTAGAGGGCGTCCAGATCGGGTCCGGTGGCGGCCGGGTCGACATCGCACGCGCGGACGAGCTCGTTGATCATGCCGGGCAGGCCGAGGCGCTGACCGTCCTCGGGGGAGAAGATGCGCACCCCGGCGCGGGCCAGCCGCTCGATCTCCTCGGCGACGATCACGCCGCCGCCCCCGCCGAAGATCCGCACGTGACCGGCGCCCGCCTCGCGCAGGGCCTGGGCCAGGTACTCGAAGAATTCGAGGTGCCCGCCCTGATACGAGCTCACCGCGACGCCCTGCACGTCCTCCTCGAGCACCGCGTCGACGATCTCGCGGACCGAGCGGTTGTGGCCCAGGTGGATGACCTCGGCGCCCTGGCTCTGCAGGATGCGGCGCATGATGTTGATCGCGGCGTCGTGGCCGTCGAACAGCGCCGCCGACGTCACGAATCGCACCGGATGAACAGGGACATGCAGTGCGCTGGACTCGCCCATGGCATTCCTCCGCCGACTGGTCGCACGCCCGATACTCGGACATCAAACCAATTCTAGTGTGAGCGGGGTCACTGTGCCCCGAAACCGCCCCGATGGGCCCGGATTCGTGGCGCGGATCGACATACTTCTCGGATGGTTCGCGAGCACAGGGTGGGTGTGGCGCTGGAACGGCTGGTGGCGTCGGGGGTGATCAGCGGTGAGCAGCGCGCGGCGGTGCTGCGCGCGGTGGACGAGCAGGAACGCGCCCGGCGGGCACCGGCGGGGCGGATCGCGGCGGAGATCGTCGCCTATGTCGGGGCGGCGCTGGTGGCGGCCGGGTTGGCGCTGTTCCTGGGGCAGGCGTGGAACGAGGTGGCGCAGTCGGGGCGGGTGGTGCTGCTGGCGGTCGTGGCCGGGTGCGCGATCGGCGGGGCGGTGGTGCTGGCGGGCGGGTGCCGCGGGGTGTTCCGGCGGGTGCCGATCGCCGGGGCCGGGCGGGTGCGGCTGGCGGCGGTGCTGCTGGTGCTGGCGGCCGGGGCGATGGCCGGTGCCGTGGCGGCGGCCTTCGACGAGCACGGTGCCGCGGCGCGTCCGGCCGTGCTCGCCGGACTGCTGGTCGCGGTGCTCGGCTACCTGATGGTGCCGAGCGTGCTGGGGATGGTCGCGGTGGTGGTGTTCGGGGTCGCGGCGGTGTTCCAGGTGACCGATGCGGTCTTCGGCGTGCGCGCGCCGTGGCAGGGCATCGCGTTGCTGGTGTTCGGCGCGATGTGGTTCGGGCTGGCCTGGGCGCGGCTGCTGGTCGCCGAGTGGGCCGGGTATGTGCTCGGCGGGGTGGTCGCGGTGGTCGGCGCGCAGTCGGTGGCTTTCGGCGACTCGCTGTGGCCGCCCGCGCTCACCGGACTGATCGGGCTGACGTGCCTGGGGCTCTACGCGCTGCGGCGCGAACCGGTGCTGGTGCTCGGCGGGGCGGCGACGGTGGCGATCGCGGTGGGTCAGCTGGTGGCCGAACGCACCCAGGGCGGTCCGGCGGTGGCGAGTCTGGTGCTGGCGATCGGCGCGGTGGTGCTCACCGGGGGGTTGATCGTGCTGGTGTTGCGTCCGGGGCCCGGGTAGCTCAGCGCAGCAGTGTCCGCTGCTGGGCGCGGATCGTGCGGAAGAAGCGCGGGCCCACATCGCTGCCGTCGTGGTTGTAGCTGTCGATGATCTCGGCCAGCTCCTCAGCGAAACCGCGCAGGTCGGCGGTCGCGGTGGTGCGCTCGAACTCGTCGGACTCCCAGCCCCACTCCGGCGGGATGTCGTCGATGGTGACGACGATCTGGTCGGCGAACGGCGTGCTCACCGACACGGTGACCTCGGCGGGCGCGGCCGCCAGCGGGCTGTGCACGCGCAGCTCACCGGGCTCACCCGCGATCGAGAACAGCCGGGCGAAGGTGATGTCCTCGCGCACCGACTCCACGATCGAGGACGTGCTCGCGTGCCTGCCCGGCCGGTCGTGGCGGGCGCCGTAGACGCGATCGGGGTGCGCGGCGGCGGGCCCGGCGGGCGACTTGCGCAGGAGGCGGTCGAGCATGCGCTGGGCGGTGGCCCGTTCGCCCGCGCCGGTGTTCTCGTGGTCGATGAGTGCCCGCAGGCGGCTGATCCGCACGAAGTGGTCGGTGCCCATGTCCCGATTGTGCCGCAGCCGGTGGCGAACGGAAGGTCGCGCAACGGGGCGTGCCGCGAGCGTCGTCGCGGCTCGGTATCGTTCGGACCATCCGTGACCACTGAGGAACAAGAGGGTGTCGTGACCGAATTCGAGACGATTCTGCTGGAGCGCAAGGGCGGCGCGGACGGGAAGGGCGGGGTCGGCTGGATCACGCTGAACCGGCCCAAGGCCCTCAACGCCCTCAACGCCCAGGTCCTCGACGACGTCGTCGCCGCGCTCGACGAGCTCGAGGCCGACGACTCGATCGGCGCCGTGGTGATCACCGGCTCGGAGAAGGCCTTCGCGGCGGGCGCCGACATCAAGGAGATGGCGCCCAAGTCGTACATGGACATGTACATGGCCGATTTCTTCGCCCGCTGGGACCGCCTGGCCAACTTCCGCAAGCCCACCATCGCCGCCGTCGCCGGGTACGCCCTCGGCGGTGGCTGTGAGCTGGCCATGCTGTGCGACATCCTGATCGCCGCCGACAACGCCAAGTTCGGCCAGCCCGAGATCAAGCTCGGCGTGATCCCCGGCATCGGCGGCTCACAGCGGCTGACCCGCGCGGTCGGCAAGGCCAAGGCCATGGACCTGATCCTGACCGGCCGCAACATGGGCGCCGAGGAAGCCGAGCGGGCCGGTCTGGTCTCGCGCGTCGTGCCCGCCGACCAGCTGCTCGACACCGCGCTCGAGACCGCCCAGACCATCGCCTCGATGTCGCTGCCGGTGGCCATGATCGCCAAGGAGGCGGTGAACCGCTCCTTCGAGACCACCCTGGGCGAGGGCCTGCTGTTCGAGCGTCGGGTGTTCCACTCGCTGTTCGCCACCGACGATCAGAAGGAAGGCATGGCCGCCTTCGTCGAGAAGCGTCCGGCGAACTTCACCAACAGCTAGTTCGGCTTCCACAGCGGCGAGCCTTCGAGGAACTGCGCGGTCGGCGGCGCGGTCCCCTTCTCTGGGGACCGCGGCGCGCTGTCGGTGCCGATCAACCCGGCCACCGCGCCGCCCAGGGTGGCGGTGACCGCCACCGCCGCGAGCAGTCTGCGCCGGGCCGGGCGCTGCTGACCGGCCCGCGCCGCCTCGGCCGCGCCCGCGCGCAGGCGAGTCATCCGCAGGCGCGCCGAGGGCCGTCGCGCGGCCAACAGCACCGCGCCCCTGGCCGAGACGTACTCCGGTTCCGGGTCGTAGACCACCGGCAGCCCCACCAGAGCGGCCAGATCCGCGCGCAGTGTCGGATTGCGGGTGCACCCGCCCACCAGGACCAGCGCGCCGGGCGTCACCCCGGTCTCGGCGATCAGCTGTCGCACGAAACCGGCCGAATGCCGCAGCCCCTCCCCGCACAGTCCGGCCAGGTCGCTGCGGGTCACCACCGCGCGCTCGCCGGTGGCCGTGTCGGTGGCGGTGACCACCCGTTCCTCGCTCAGCGATTCGCGGTGCGCGCGGCTGGTGCGCGCGTCGGTGGCGACGCCGTCGCGGGCCAGCTGCCAGCGCAGCAGCGCGTCGTAGCCGTCACCACTGAGCACGGTGCTGCGTCGGCTGGCCAGGATGGTGTCGGTGCGGCAGTCGGCGTGGGTGATGGTCAGGCCGGAGGCGCCGAGGTCGTAGAGGATCACCGAGTCGGCGGCGGGCAGTTGACCGGTGAAGCGCAGGTAGCGCAGCTGCGCGAGGGGTTCGTCGACGATGGCCAGCGACTGTCCGGCGGCGGCGCGCACCGCGTCGGCGTGCAGTTCCGACCGGCAGGTGACCACGGTGTCGGTGACGCATTCGTCGCGGGCCAGCGCGGCCACCCGCATCCGGCGCACCGCCGTCAGCACCGATTCCGCGACCGCGGCGCCGGGCCGACGCGGCACCCTGATCCGGTCCAGGGGCGGCAGCTGGGGCTGATCGGAGTGGGTCAGCACAGCGCGCGCACCGCCCGCACCCGCCGAGACCCCCAGGACCAGCACCATGCGGTCCATGGTGACGTTTTTTGCCCCCGCTGCCAAGGGGCGGCCCGAGGTTATTCCTGGTCAGACGGCCAGTTCGCGTGGAATGCGAGGTTTTCCGGATCGTCGGTCTCGAAGTCGCCCGCGTCGTGACGGAACTGCGCCAGCAGATGCAGCAGCTCGCGTCCGCGCTCGGGCGGCAGACCGGGTTCGGCGAAGACCTGGCTGTTGAGCGCCTCGGTGGCCGCGGCCACCGAGGCCCTTCCGGCATCGGTGATCTCGATCAGGGTGGCCCGGCGATCGGTGGGATGTGGCACCCGGTGCACCAGCCCGGCGGCCTCGAGCCGGTCGACGGTATTGGTCACGCTGGTCGGATGCACCTGCAATCGGGCGCTGGCCTTGGCCATCGGGAGGGCGCCGGTCTTGCTGAAGCTGAGCAGTTGCAGCAACTCGTAGCGGGAAAAAGTGAGTCCGGAGGGCTTGAGTGCCACGTCGACTCTGGCCATCACGATCTGCTGGGCGCGCACCAGAGAGGTCACCAGCGCCATGCCATCGGCCACCGAACCCCAGCCGTGTTCGATCCACTGTCGATACGCCTCGGCGATGGGGTCCTGGGAAAGCGGTCCGGGTCGTGACATGAATCCGATCATTTCACGGCCGGGACCGCTTTCCCCGTTGGAGCGAGCGGCGGGAATTGAACCCGCGTTAACGGCTTTGCAGACCGTTGCCTCAACCACTCAGCCACGCCCGCCTCGCCATTGATAGTGCCGGGTTCGGGTCTCGCGGACGAGAGTTGGGATCAGCTTGATCCGAACTCCGCTCAGCGCAACCCGGCCTCGGTCAGTAGCGCGTCGGCCCGCACGGCGTCGAGTCGGGCGGGATCGATGACCGGCACCGACAGGTCGGTCAGCGGCGGCAGCGCGGGATCGGCGTCGATATCGGCCGCCACCGGATACCGCATCGAACCGCCGTCGCGAACAATGTACTGACCCGCTCCTCCGGTGACGAAGGCGAGAAACTGCCGCGCCTGTTCCTGTTTCGCGCTCGAGCGCAACACGGCCCCGCCCGCGACACTCAGGAACGCGCCGGGATCGCGTCCGGAATACGCGCGCAGCGCGGTGCTCGGCTGCCGTTCGGTCGCCCAGGAACTCCCGAAGACCAGCCCCGATTCGGGACGGCCCGTGCTCACCGCCGCGACGACGGCGGCGCCGTCGGGAAGCGTCACCGCGTTCGCTCGCACGCCGCGCAACCAGGCCCGGGTGGCGTCCTCGCCGCGCTGTGCCAGCAGACCCGCCACGATGGCCTGGAAATCCGAGCTCGCGGTGGCCGCGGCCCAGCGGCCCCGCCAGGCGGGCTGGGCCAGATCCAGCATCGAGGCGGGCAGTTCGGCGATCGGCAGGCTGGTGACGTTGTAGACGAAACCTGTTGTGCGCGCGGTTGTTCCGACCCAGTCGTCGGAGGCGGGTCGATAGCGTTCCGGGACCTGATCCACGGTGGCCCGGTCGAGTTCGGCGAACAGCCCGGCGCGCTCGACGAGGGTCATCACCGGCGCGTTCGCGCTCAGAAAGACATCGGCGGGGGAGTCGTCGCCTTCGGCGAGCACCAGCTCACCCAGCCCGGCATCACCCCCGGACCGCACGATCACCTCGATCCCGGTCCGCGCCGTGAACGCCGCCGCCCACTGCGCCACGAGCCCCACGTCCTGCCCGCTGTACACGGTGATCTCATCGCGCCCCGCCGAGGACCCACACCCCCCGACCCCGAACACCACCACCAGCATCGCCGCCAGCACCCACCCGCCGCGCACGATCATCAACGCCCTTCCCGCCCCGGGGAATCGAGGCTTCCTCCAGCAAAATACCCCGGGCGGCAAGGAGGTTCGGTCAGTGTTTGGTGGCTGGGACCGAGCAGATCTTCCAGGTGCCGTCTTCCTTGGCGAGGTGTTCCTCGGTGCTGCTCTCGGTGTTGGGTTCCTCGCCCTCCACCGAGAGGGTGAGTTGGCCGGTGACGGTGGCCTTGGCGGTGTCGCCGGTGACGACGATGTCTTTCACGTCGTCGATGGTCACCGCGACGGTGGCCGCGTCGAACTGTTTGCGCTGCTCGTCGGAGAGGTTGTCGATCTCGGTGCGGTCGGCGGTGCAGGCCAGGGCCGCGGCGGCGATGAAGCCCTCGGAGTCGAGGGTGTCGTAGAAGTCGCGGATGGCGACCTCGATCTTCTTCTCGTCCGAGGACAGCGGCGTACGGCCCTGCAGGGTGAGCACGACGCCGGTGATCACCGCGCCGATCACCACCAGCGCGAGGATGCCCAGGCCTACGAACAGGCCGGTTCGCTTCTTCTTCGGCGGCTGGGGCGGCGGGAACACATCGGGATCGCCCGGCGCTCCCGGCACGGCATGGGCGCCCGGCTCGAATCCGGCGTGCGGATATCCCGGCGGCCCGGAAGGAATGTTCGGTGGCTGCTGTCCCTCGGGGGGATTGGTCATGGCCCGCTCCTGATGTCATCGGGGGCATGGCCCCCGCAACCGCTGTGGAACCGAACTCAAAGCAAACGAGGCCCCGACCGAACGGACGGGACCTCGAACTGCTGTGCCCTCGGCAGGATTCGAACCTGCGGCCTTCTGCTCCGGAGGCAGACGCTCTATCCCCTGAGCTACGAGGGCGGGATAGTGGCCGGTCGCTGTGGGGCGATCGGGCAGCGACAGCGTATCGCATGGAGTGCGGTGCGCCAAAAACGGTGCCGGGCCGGGTGGTTGACCCGGTCCGGCACCGGGGTCAGTTCAGCGGCAGCGGGGTGGCGCCGCGGGCGGCGAGCATGCTCGTCATCAGCGCGGATTCGCTGGCCTGGGCGTTGGCCATCTGCTGGGCCAGCAGCCGGACCGCCGCGACGTCGGCGTGTTCGGCCGCGTACTCGGCCATCGGCGCGCCGCCCTGGTGGTGGCGCAGCATGAGCTGCAGGAACATGGTGTCCAGCGCCGGGCCGGTGGCCTTGCGCAGGGCGGTCATCTCCTCCTGGCTGGCCATGCCGGGCATGGTGGTCATCGGGCCCGACATCTCGTGCGCGGTGGCGCCGCCGTGGCCGTGCGCGCCGTCACCGTGCTCGCTCATCCAGCCCATGAACCCGTCGACGTTCTGGTTGGTCTCGCCCCACAGCTGCAACCAGGCCTGCATGCGGCCGATCTGGTTCTGCTGGGTGGTGAGGATGTCGTAGGCGAGCCTGCGCACGTCGTTGTCGGTCGAGGCGATCAGCGCCACGCCCGCCATGTCGACGGCCTGGGCGTGGTGGGCGGCCATGTCCTGGCTGAAGCCGATGTCGACCGGGCCGGGCGCGGGGTCGTCGGCCTTGTCCAGCGGCATCCGCAGCAGCACCCCGGCCACCGCACCGAGCAGCAGCAGGCCGATCGCGCCGAGCACCAGCACCGCCCCGGCGGGGCGGCGGGTGCCGGTCTCCTCGGGCTCGACCTCGGTCTCGGTGCTCACTACTGACCCGAGGGCAGGCCGCCGGGCATCGGGATGCTCGGAATGCCCGGGATGCCGCCGCCGCCCGCACCGGCGAGCTCGGACTGGTCCTGGGTCAGGCCCGCGCCGTCCATCGGCACCGCTTCGGGGCCGTAGGGCGAGGAGTCGAACGGCGGCGGGTTGTTCGCGTCGAAGATCGGGTTCGAGCAGCTCGCGCCGACCTCGGGGTAGGCGTAGGGGTTCTCGCGCAGGGCGGAGATGAACTGCTTGATGCGCGCGTCGTCGGCGGATTCCAGCTTGAGCTGGTGGCCCCACGACTGCAGCGAGATGGCCGAGTCCAGGCCCGGGTACGGCGACATCAGGCTGAACTGACGACCCTTGACGAAGTTCGACAGCTTCTCCACCCCGGCGTTGTCGACCTTGTCGGGGTTGTAGGCGATCCAGACCGCGCCGTGCTCGAGCGAGTGCACCGCGTTCTCCATGCGGATCGGCTTGGCGTAGACGGTGCCGGTGCAGTTGGCCCAGGCGCCGTCGTGCGGGCCGCCGAAGGCCGGGGACTTGTCATAGGCCACCCGCTGCTCCGGGGTGACGTGCAGACCGGCCGGGTAGTCCTGCTTGACGACGCCCTCGATCTTGGCCGACGGGTCCTGGTTGTCCTTGGAGGGCACCCATTCCTTGAGGTCGGTCTGGGCCTCGCGGATCGCGGCCTGGTCCAGGTACTTGGGCACCAGACTGTAGGCCAGCAGGCCGATCAGCGCCACGATGGCGACACCCGCGCCGAGCAGCGCCCACGGAACTTCCCGCTTCTTCCCGGGAAGCTTTCCCTTACCGGGTTTGCGCGACGGAGACGATTTCCCCGCGGCGCGGACGGCCTTGGCTGAGGTGGCGCTGGTCCTGCTCGGCATCGCTGGATGTGCTCTTTCGACGTGTGGATCGGGACGTTCGTACCGGGCGGTCGTGGTTGCGAGGCGCCCAGCCAATAGGATAGAGACTCGTGACTCCAGCTGACCTTGCAGATCTCCTTCGCACCACCGCCGCGAAGGTGCTTGTCGAACGTGGACTGGACTCGTCGGTCCTGCCCAAGCAGGTCACAGTGGAGCGTCCGCGCAACCCCGAACACGGCGACTATGCCACGAATGTGGCGATGCAGGTGGCCAAGAAGGTCGGAACCAATCCACGCGAACTGGCGGGCTGGCTGGCCGAGGCGCTCGCGGCGACCGACGCCATCGATGTGGCCGATGTCGCAGGCCCCGGCTTCCTGAACATCCGTCTCGCCGCCTCGGCGCAGGGCGCGATCGTCAGCCAGATCCTGGCCGCGGGGGAGAAGTACGGCACCGCCGCCGCGCTGGCGGGCACCGAGATCAACCTCGAGTTCGTCTCCGCCAACCCCACCGGTCCGGTGCACCTCGGTGGCACCCGGTGGGCCTCGGTCGGTGACGCGCTGGGCCGCATCCTGGCCGCTCAGGGCGCCGAGGTGACGCGCGAGTACTACTTCAACGACCACGGCGCCCAGATCGACCGCTTCGCCAAATCGCTGGTCGCGGCCGCCCTGGGCGAGCCGACCCCCGAGGACGGCTACGCGGGCGAATACATCCAGGAGATCAGCGCCAGCATCGTCGCCGCGCATCCCGACGCGCTGAGCCTGCCCGCCGACGAGCGCCACGAGCTGTTCCGGCGCGAGGGCGTGCAGCAGATGTTCGCCCAGATCAAGCGGGATCTGCACGACTTCGGCACCGACTTCGACGTGTACTTCAACGAGAGCGAACTGTTCGCCTCCGGTGCCGTCGAACGGGCCGTCGAACAGCTCAAGAACTCCGGCAACCTGTACGAGAAGGACGGCGCCTGGTGGATCGCCTCCACCGATTTCGGCGACGACAAGGACCGCGTGGTCCTCAAGAGCGACGGCAACGCCGCCTACATCGCCGGTGACATCGCCTACTTCCAGAACAAGCGCGCCCGCGGCTTCGACCTGGCCATCTACATGCTCGGCGCCGACCACCACGGCTACATCGGCCGGTTGAAGGCCGCCGCCGCGGCCTTCGGTGACGACCCCGACACCGTCGAGGTGCTGATCGGCCAGATGGTGAACCTGGTCCGCGACGGCCAGGCCGTGAAGATGAGCAAGCGCGCGGGCACCGTGGTGACCCTCAACGACCTGGTCGAGCAGATCGGCGTCGACGCCGCCCGCTACTCACTGGTGCGTTCCTCGGTGAACTCGAGCATCGACATCGACCTGGACCTGTGGACCAAGGCCAGCAGCGAGAACCCGGTCTACTACGTGCAGTACGCCCACTCGCGCACCAACAGCATCCTGGGCAACGCCGCGAAGTTCGCCGAGTTCGCGAGCGTCGAACCCGACTTCGCGCTGCTGAACTCCGCCCGCGAGGGCGACCTGATCCGCACCCTCGGCGATTTCCCGCGCGTGGTCGCCACCGCCGCCGAAACCCGCGAACCGCACCGCATCGCCCGCTACCTGGAGGAACTGGCCGGGGTCTACCACCCGTTCCAGTCCGACGACGACATGCGCGTGCTGCCCAAGGGCGACGACGCGGTCACCCCCCTCAACGCCGCCCGGCTGGAACTGGTCAAGGCCACCCGCCAGGTTCTGGCCAACGGCCTCGCCCTGCTCGGCGTCAGCGCACCGGAGCGCATGTGAACACCGGCAAGCTTTCCAGGAAGGACGCACCGAGATGAGTGCACACCCCGCCGGTCCCCGGCACGCTGAGATCCCGCACGCGCCGAGCCTGGCCGAGCGTCCCAGCGACCCGCAGGAGATGATCGACCTGCCCGCCAACGTCTGGCCGCGCAACGCCACTCGTGGCGACGACGGCGTGGTCCGGCTGGCCGGAGTGCCGGTCACCGAGCTGGCCCAGCAGTACGGCACGCCGCTGTTCGTCATCGACGAGGACGACTTCCGCACCCGCTGCCGCGACATGGTGGCCGCCTTCGGCCCCAACGCCCGCGTGCACTACGCCTCCAAGGCGTTCCTGTGTGGTGAGATCGCGCGCTGGATCCGCGACGAGGGCCTCTCGCTCGACGTCTGCTCCGGTGGCGAGCTGGCCGTGGCGCTCAACGCCGGTTTCCCGGCCGAGCGCATCGCTCTGCACGGCAACAACAAGTCGGTGCCCGAGCTCGAGACCGCGGTCGCCGCCGGGGTCGGGCACGTGGTGGTCGACTCGCTCTACGAGATCGACCGGCTCGAGGCGGTCGCCGGTGCGGCGGGCGTGGTCCAGGACGTGCTGGTCCGGGTCACCGTCGGCGTCGAGGCGCACACCCACGAGTACATCTCCACCGCCCACGAGGACCAGAAGTTCGGTTTCTCGATCGCGGGTGGGGACGCGATGGAGGCGCTGGCCCGGGTCTTCGAGACCGACAACCTGCGCCTGGTCGGCCTGCACAGCCACATCGGCTCGCAGATCTTCGAGATCGACGGCTTCGAGATCGCCGCGCGCCGCATGCTCGGCCTGCTGCGCGAGGCCATCGACAAGTTCGGCATCGAGCGCACCGCCCAGATCGCCACCCTGGACCTGGGCGGCGGCCTCGGCATCTCCTACCTGCCCGCCGACAACCCGCCGCCGCTGGACGAGTTCGCCGCCAGCCTGCGTGAGCTGGTCGCGGCCGAGGCCGCCCGCGCCGGGCTGCCCGAGCCGGTCATCGCCGTCGAGCCGGGTCGCGCCATCGCGGGCCCCGGCACCGTCACCCTCTACGAGGTGGGCACCATCAAGGACGTCGAACTCGACGGGGGCGCGCGCCGCCGCTACGTCAGTGTCGACGGCGGGATGAGCGACAATATCCGCCCCGCGCTCTACCAGGCCGACTACGATTGCCGTCTGGTCTCGCGCTCCTCCGAGGCGCACGCGGTCGTCGCGCGCGTGGTCGGAAAGCATTGCGAGAGCGGCGATATCGTCATCCGCGACACCTGGATGCCCGCCGACGTGGCCCCCGACGACCTGGTGGCCGTCGCGGCGACCGGCGCGTACTGCTACTCGATGTCGAGCCGCTACAACCAGCTCACCCGGCCCGCCGTGGTCGTGGTGCGTGACGGGGAGTCGCGACTGATACTGCGCCGGGAAACGGTGGCGGACCTGCTGAGCCTGGAGGTAGAACAATGACCGCATCGCACAGCGATTCCGTGAGGGGTGGCGGCCGGGTGACGGGTGGGCTGACCGTGAACAACGGAGACGGGGGACGTCCGCTGGGTGTGGCCGTGCTCGGCATGGGCACCGTCGGTACCGAGGTCGTGCGCGTGCTGCGCGACAACGGCGAGGACCTGCGCTCGCGCGTCGGCGCGCCGCTGGTGCTGCGCGGAGTGGCCGTGCGCGATCTGGACAAGGACCGCGGCCTGCCCGCCGAGCTGCTCACCACCGACGCGCAGGCGCTGGTCACCCGTGACGACGTCGACCTGGTCGTCGAGGTCATGGGCGGCATCGACCCGGCCCGCGCGCTGATCGGCGCCGCGCTGAGCGCGGGCAAGTCCGTGGTCACCGCCAACAAGGCGCTGCTGGCCGACTACACCGGCGAGCTCGCCGCCGCCGCCGAGGCCAGCCGGGCCGACCTGTACTTCGAGGCCGCCGTCGCCGGGGCCATCCCGGTGGTCCGGCCGCTGATCCAGTCGCTCTCGGGTGACCGGGTGAACAAAGTCGTCGGCATCGTCAACGGCACCACCAACTTCATCCTCTCCGCCATGGACGAGACCGGCGCCGCCTACGACGACGTGCTCGCCGAGGCCACCGCGCTGGGCTACGCCGAGGCCGACCCGACCGCCGACGTCGAGGGCTTCGACGCCGCCGCCAAGGCCGCCATCCTGGCCTCGCTGGCCTTCCACACCCGCGTGACCGCGGCCGATGTGTACCGCGAGGGCATCTCCAAGATCACCGCCGAGGATCTCGAGACCGCCTCGGCAGTGGGCTGCACGGTCAAGCTGCTCGCCATCTGCGAGCGCGTCCCGTCCGGTCCGGGCGAGCCCGGCTCCGCCGAGGGCGGCAAGGACCGCGTCTCGGTGCGCGTCTACCCGGCGCTCATCCCGCGCAAGCACCCGCTGGCCTCGGTCAACGGCGCGTTCAACGCCGTGGTCGTCGAGGCCGACAACGCCGGTCGCCTGATGTTCTACGGGCAGGGCGCCGGTGGCGCGCCGACCGCCTCGGCCGTGCTCGGCGACCTCGTGATGGCCGCGCGCAACAAGTTCTACGGCGGTCGGGCGCCGGGCGAATCGGTCTACGCCGAGCTGCCCATCGCCCCGATCGGCGACACCCCCACCCGCTACCACGTGAACCTGCAGGTCGCGGACCGTCCCGGCGTGCTGGCCGCGGTCGCCGACACCTTCGCCCAGCACGGCGTGAGCATCTCCACCGTGCGTCAGCAGGGTCATGGCGAAGGCGCCAGGCTCGTGGTCGTGACCCACCATGCGGTGGAGTCCTCGCTGGCCGATACTGTCGCGGTACTGGCGGAGATGGATTCCGTCACCTCTGTGACCAGCGTTCTCAGACTGGAAGGCACCGAAGAATCATGAGTACCACTGGCATCGCCCCCCAGCTCGGCGTGCACTCGCGCTGGCCGGGTCTGATCGCGGCCTACCGTGATCGACTCGAAGGTGCCGCGAACTGGGAGCCGGTCACCCTGTTCGAGGGTGGTACCCCGCTGGTCCCCGCGACGCACCTGTCGGAGCTGACCGGCTGCGAGGTCTACCTCAAGGTCGAAGGCGCCAACCCCACCGGTTCGTTCAAGGACCGCGGCATGACCATGGCCATGACCGACGCCAAGTACCGCGGCCAGAAGGCCGTGCTGTGCGCCTCCACCGGCAACACCTCGGCCTCGGCGGCCGCCTACGCCACCCGCGCGGGCATGGAGTGCGCGGTGCTGATCCCGCAGGGCAAGATCGCCATGGGCAAGCTGGCCCAGGCCGTGATGCTCGGCGCGAAGATCATCCAGGTCGAGGGCAACTTCGACGACTGTCTCGAGCTGGCCCGCAAGGTCACCTCCGACTTCCCCGAGGTCGGCCTGGTGAACTCGGTGAACCCGGCGCGCATCGAGGGCCAGAAGACCGCGTCGTTCGAGATCTGCGACGTCCTGGGCAAGGCGCCCGACGTGCACGTGCTGCCGGTGGGCAACGCGGGCAACATCACCGCCTACTGGCGCGGCTACCGCGAATACCACGCCGACGGCATCACCTCGGGCCTGCCGCGCATGCTCGGTGTGCAGGCCGCCGGTGCCGCGCCGCTGGTCAACGGCGCGCCGGTGCGCGACCCCGAGACCGTCGCCACCGCCATCCGGATCGGCGCCCCGGCGTCCTGGAACGGCGCGATGGAGGCCAAGGATCAGTCCGGTGGCGCCTTCCGCGCGGCCACCGACGAGGAGATCCTGGCGGCGTACCGCCTGGTCGCGGCCACCGAGGGCGTGTTCGTCGAGCCCGCCTCGGCCGCGAGTGTGGCCGGTCTGCTGGCCGCCCGCGCGGAGGGCTGGCTGGATTCGGGCCTGACCGTGGTCTGCACCGTGACCGGCAACGGTCTCAAGGACCCCGACAACGCGCTGGCCGGAATGCCCGAGGTCAAGCCGGTGGCCGTCGACTCCGTGGCGATCGCCCGCGAACTCGAGCTGGCCTGAGTTGAGCGCACGCGAGAGCAGGCTGATGACAGCGACCCTGCCCGCCGGTCTCGAAGTGACCGTGCGTGTTCCCGCGTCCACCGCCAACCTCGGCCCTGGATTCGATTGCCTGGGAATGGCATTGGGCCTCTACGACGAGATCGTGGTGCGCACGACCGAATCGGGCCTCGAGATCCGGGTCGAGGGCGAGGGCGCCGACGACGTGCCCTGGGGCCCAACGCATCTGGTCGTGCGCGCGATCGAGCGCGGACTGGAGTCGCTGGGCGTCTGGGCCGACGGTCTCGACGTGGTGTGCCGCAACGTGATTCCGCACTCGCGCGGGCTCGGGTCCAGTGCCTCGGCCGTGGTCGGTGGCCTGGCCGCCGGTGCGGGTCTGGCCGCGAAGTTCGACCCCGAGCTGCGCCTGGACGCCGACCGCATGGTGCAGCTGGCCTCGGAGTTCGAGGGTCATCCCGACAACGCCGCGGCCAGCGTGCTCGGTGGAATCGTGGTGTCGTGGACCGAGACCGAGGACGCCGACCTCACCCGGTCCTACCGGGCCGTGCGCCTGGACCCCGCCGCCGCGCTGCGCCCGGTGGTGCTGATCCCGCAGGAACGCTCCTCCACCGCGCACACCCGAGGGCTGCTGCCCGAGCTGGTGCCGCACGGCGACGCGGCGTTCAACGTCAGCCGGGCGGCGCTGGCCGTGGTGGCCCTGACCGAGCGTCCCGACCTGCTCATGGCGGCCACCGCCGACCGGCTGCACCAGACCCAGCGTGCGCCCGCGCTACCGCTGACCACCGCCTGGATCGAGCGGCTGCGCGCCGCGGGCATCCCGGCCACGGTCTCGGGCGCGGGTCCGACCATCCTCGCGCTGACCACCGAGGATTTCCCCGATGACCTGCGCAAAGAGGCCGAATCCGACGGGCTCCGGGTCGTCGAGCCGGGTATCGCGGACGGCGTGCTGATCGACTGACGGCGTGCCTGCCTTGCCGTTGTTCGCAATGGGCAGCTATTCTGTGCAAGTCCGTACATCGTGCGCATCAGACGCCGGTGCTTCATCAGGGCAATCGCTCCCCTTACCACTTTCCTCTGGTGGCGAAGCCTCCGGTCCGGCGGGGCGGGTAGTACGGCACAGGCGTCCTGCTGGACGCGTAATCCGAGCTCGGCATGTGGTGCCGGGTCTACGGAACGAACCCTCGACTCAGCACACGGCATTCGAGGGAAGGAAAGGACTTCCGTGACAGAAACGGACCTGCTCGCGACACCCGGGGTGGATTCCGACCCTACGAACTCGGGCGGCCGCGAAAGTGAATCCGGACAGATTTCGACAATGAGCGAACACACCGACGTCGCACGATCGGGGCTGACTGGAATGCTGTTGCCGCAGCTGCGCGCACTCGCGGGGGAACTCGGTATCCGAGGCACCTCCGGCATGCGTAAGGGCGATCTCATCGCCGCCATCAAGGAAAATCAGGCCGGTGCTCCGGCGAAAGCGGACAAGCCCGCCCAGGCCGCCGCCGTGACGGCCGACGCGCCCGCGAAGTCCGAGGCTCCGGCCAAGCGTGAGGCCCCCGCCAAGAGCGAGGCTCCGCAGGGTGACGCGCCCGCCAAGTCCGAGCGCGCCGCGCGTGCCGACAAGGCCGCCGCGAAGCAGGCCGTGACCGAGCAGGCCCCGGCCGAACAGGCTCCGGCCGAGCAGGCCAAGGCCGACGCGCCCGCCGAGTCCGGTGAGGACACCGCCCGCGAGGGCGGCCAGCGCGGGCGTGGACGGCAGCGTCGTGGTCGTGACCAGGCTCGCTCCGGTGGTGGCGACAACGCTCCCGCCGAGAACCGCGCCGAGGAGACCAAGCAGGCTCCCGCCGACAAGCCCGAGGCCGGTGAGCAGGGCGAACGCCGTCGCGACCGCCAGGGTGGCGAGCGCGGTGAGCGTCAGGGCGGCGACCGTGCCGAGCGCAACCAGAACCAGAATCAGAACCAGAACGGCAATCGCGGCCCCCGCGACGACCGTGGTGGTGACGACGAGGAAGGCGGCCGTGGCCGCCGTGGCCGCCGGTTCCGTGAGCGTCGTCGTGGGCGTGACCGCGACGGTGGCACCGGCGGCGGTGGCGGCGAGGCCCGCGACTTCGAGATCCGCGAGGACGACGTCCTGCAGCCGGTCGCGGGCATCCTCGATGTCCTCGACAACTACGCGTTCGTGCGCACCTCCGGCTACCTGGCCGGGCCGAACGACGTGTACGTCTCGATGAACCTGGTCCGCAAGAACGGCCTGCGCCGCGGTGACGCGATCACCGGCGCGGTGCGCGCCCCGCGCGACGGCGAGCAGAGCAACCAGCGCCAGAAGTTCGACCCGCTGGTGCGCCTGGACACGGTCAACGGTGGCGAGGTGGACGCGGCCAAGCGCCGCCCCGACTTCACCAAGCTCACCCCGCTGTACCCGAACCAGCGCCTGCGCCTGGAGACCACGCCCAACAAGCTGAGCACCCGCGTGATCGACCTGATCATGCCGATCGGCAAGGGCCAGCGTGCGCTGATCGTGTCCCCGCCCAAGGCGGGTAAGACCACGGTCGTCCAGGACATCGCCAACGCGATCGCGACCAACAACCCCGAGTGCTACCTGATGGTGGTGCTGGTCGACGAGCGTCCCGAAGAAGTCACCGACATGCAGCGTTCGGTGCGCGGTGAGGTCATCGCCTCCACCTTCGACCGGCCCCCGGCCGACCACACCTCGGTCGCCGAGCTCGCCATCGAGCGGGCCAAGCGCCTGGTGGAGATGGGCAAAGACGTTGTGGTGCTGCTGGATTCGATCACCCGATTGGGCCGCGCGTACAACAACTCCTCGCCCGCCTCGGGCCGCATCCTCTCCGGTGGTGTCGACTCGACCGCGCTGTACCCGCCCAAGCGGTTCCTCGGCGCGGCGCGCAACATCGAGAACGGCGGCTCGCTCACCATCATCGCCACGGCGCTGGTGGAGACCGGGTCCACCGGTGACACGGTGATCTTCGAGGAGTTCAAGGGCACGGGTAACGCCGAGCTCAAGCTCGATCGCAAGATCGCCGAGCGCCGGGTGTTCCCCGCGGTCGACGTCAACCTGTCGAGCACCCGCAAGGACGAGCTGCTGATGTCCCCGGACGAGGCCGCGGTGCTGCACAAGCTGCGCCGGGTGCTCTCGGGCCTGGACTCGCATCAGGCCATCGATCTGCTGATCGACCGCCTGAAGAAGTCCAAGAACAACCTGGAATTCCTGATGCAGGTCTCCAAGACCGCACCGGGCGCTCTGGACGAGTGACGAGAAGAGGCCCCGCTCCGGCGGGGCCTTTTCCGTTCCGGAACAAATACCGGGCCGGGGGCGTTTTCGGAGGCAGTGAGCAGATCTGGCATACTGGCTCGCTGTGTGTCTGCGCGTTCGCAGACATCCCGCCTAGTCGGTTCCGGTTCACGTATCCCGCGCTCCAGCGGTGTGCGACCCGGCGACCATTATCGAGAGGACGCCCATGAAGGCAGGAATCCACCCCACGTATGTCGACACCACCGTCGTGTGTGGTTGCGGCAACACCTTCCAGACTCGCTCCACCAAGGAGTCCGGCCAGATCACCGTCGAGGTCTGCTCGCAGTGCCACCCGTTCTACACCGGCAAGCAGAAGATCCTCGACACCGGCGGTCGCGTCGCTCGCTTCGAGGCGCGCTACGGCAAGCGCGCGGGCAAGAAGGCCGACGCCTCCTAGTTGCCTCCTCCGACGCCCGGTTCTGCTCAGCAGGCCGGGCGTTGCTTATTGGCGGCGCGGGCGCCGCGTGGTTCTCGGCCCCTTGGGCCTCGATTCTTCCCTCCTCCGTTCAGTCGCTTCGCTCCTTCTCTCCGTCAGTCCAGAATCGAGGCGGCCGAGAACGGGCCTACGGCCCTGGAAAGACTCCTCGGCCATTACCTAGTAGGAGTTCACCGCAATGGCCGATCAGACGGCTCCCTCCGCCATCGACGACATCCTCGCCGAGTATCAGGGCCTGGAGACGCAGCTGGCGGATCCGGCGTTGCACAACGACGCCGGTGCGGCCAGGCGTGTCGGCAAGCGTTTCGCCGAGTTGGCCCCGGTGATGAGCACCTACCGCAAGCTCGAGACGGTGCGTGACGATCTCGAGGCTGCCCGCGAGCTGGCCGCCGACGATTCCGCCTTCGCCGCCGAGGTGCCCGGGCTGGAAGCCCAGCTGGTGGAGCTGGAACAGACGCTGGCCGACCTGCTGGCCCCGCGCGACCCGCACGACGGCGACGACGTGGTCCTGGAAGTGAAGTCCGGCGAGGGCGGCGAGGAATCGGCGCTGTTCGCCGCCGACCTGGCGCGGATGTACATCCGCTACGCCGAGCGGCACGGGTGGAAGGTCGAGACGCTCGACGTCACGTACTCCGACCTGGGCGGCTACAAGGACGCGACGCTGTCGATCAAGAGCCGCGACGCCGCGCGCGACGGCGTGTGGTCGCGCTTCAAGTTCGAGGGCGGCGTGCACCGGGTACAGCGCGTGCCGGTGACCGAGTCGCAGGGCCGCATCCACACCTCGGCGGCGGGCGTGCTCATCTACCCCGAGCCCGACGAGGTCGAGCAGGTGCAGATCGACGAGACCGACCTGCGCATCGACGTCTACCGGTCCTCCGGCAAGGGTGGCCAGGGCGTCAACACCACCGACTCCGCGGTCCGCATCACCCACCTGCCCTCGGGCATCGTGGTGACCTGCCAGAACGAGCGCTCCCAGCTGCAGAACAAGGCCCGCGCCATGCAGGTGCTCGCGGCGCGGTTGCAGGCGCTGGCCGAGGAGCAGGCCGAGCAGGAGGCCGCCGCCGGGCGCGCGAGCCAGATCCGCACGGTCGACCGCTCCGAACGCATCCGCACCTACAACTTCCCGGAGAACCGGATCGCCGATCATCGCATCGGCTTCAAGGCCCACAATCTCGACGCCGTGCTCGACGGGGACATGGACGCGTTGCTCGACGCGCTCGGCAAGGCCGACCGCGACGCGCGCATGGCCGCCGAGTAACGGCCGGGAGCGCCGACGAGACCGAGGAGAGTGTCGAGCATGCCGGATGACGCGATGACCGAACGTCCGCGCCTGCGTCCCCTGATCGTCGCGGCCGCGCAACGGCTGGCGGCGGCGGGGGTGGGCTCACCCCTGCCCGACGCGGAGACCCTCGCCGCGCACGTCCTGGGCACCGACCGGATGCGCCTGGCGATGGTGCCGATGATCGAACCGGCCGAGGCCGAGCGCTTCGAACAGCTCGTCGCCCAGCGCGCCGCGCGAATCCCGTTGCAGCACTTGACCGGAACCGCGGCGATGGGGGAGATCGAGCTCGCCGTCGGCCCCGGTGTCTTCGTGCCGCGCCCGGAGACCGAGCTGCTGTTCGCCTGGGCACTGGCCCAGCTCGAGACGCTGCCGCACGATCACGCGCCGATCGTGGTCGACCTGTGCACCGGCACCGGCGCCCTGGCGCTGGCCCTGGCACACGCCCGCCCCGACGCGGCCGTGCACGCCGTCGAACTCGATCCCGAGGCCCTGACCTGGGCCCGGCGCAATGCCGACGCGCGCATCGCCGACGGCGACACCCCCATCACCCTGCACTCCGGTGACGTCACCGACCCGGACCTGCTCGCCGACCTGTCCGGCCGCGTCGACCTGGTGGTCTCCAACCCGCCCTACATCCCCGACGCCGCCGTCCTCGAGCCCGAGGTCGCCGACCACGACCCGCACCGCGCCCTCTTCGGCGGGCCCGACGGTCTCGACGTCATCCGCGCGATGATCCCCGCCATCGCCCGGCTGTTGCGTCCCGGCGGCGCCACCGGCATCGAACACGACGACTCCCACGGCTCCGGTGTCGCGGCGCTGCTGCGCGAGCACGGCTTCACCGCCGTCACCGAACATCCCGACCTCGCGGGCAAGCCCCGCTTCGTCGTGGCCACCGCGCCCGGCAAACTCTGAGCGTCGACCGAATCGCGTGGTCATCCGGTCGAGGGGTCCGCGCGGATATCGCGAGCGCCGTTCGAGCCAACCGGTCTCGGAAGAACACGGGTAACTCGGCGGGTACGCCCAAAAGTCCCCGGCTCGAGGACCTCGGATCCGGAGGCTAAACTCTCCCGCGCACCCAACGACCGGAAAAAATTCCCGGAGAGGCGGAACACCATGAGCGTCTTCGACTGTGCGGATGCGGGGTCTCGGACTGCGGGGATCGCGGCCGCGACCAGCTCGCTCAAGTCCGGACGGCTCGTCGTGATGCCGACCGACACCGTGTACGGCCTGGCCGCCGACGCGTTCGACTCCTCGGCCGTCGCCGACCTGCTCGCCGCCAAGCGCCGCGGCCGCGATATGCCCGTCCCGGTGCTGGTGGGCTCGTGGAACACCATCGACGGCCTGGTCTTCTCGGTGCGCCCGCAGGCGCGTGAGCTGATCCGCGCCTTCTGGCCCGGCGCGCTGAGCCTGGTCGTGCAGGCCGCTCCGTCGCTGGCCTGGGACCTGGGTGACACCCGTGGCACGGTGATGCTGCGCATGCCGCTGCACCCGGTGGCGCTGGAGTTGTTGCGCGAGGTCGGCCCGCTGGCGGTGTCGAGCGCCAACGTCTCGGGGCAGCCGCCCGCCACCACCGTCGAACAGGCCCGCGAGCAACTCGGGTCGCTGGCCGGTGTGTACCTCGACGGCGGCCCGGCCACCCACGCGGTGCCCTCCACCATCGTCGACCTCACCGCCGACCAGCCGCGCGTGCTGCGCGAGGGCGCGGTGCCGCTGGCCGACATCGCCGATGTGCTCGGGATGATGCCCGAGGCGTTGACCAACTCCCCGCAACGGTGATCGCACGCATCCGATGAGTACGGTCGTTCCCCTGCGCGAGCTGCTGCTCGTGCTGCTCGTCTCGGCCACCGTCACCTTCCTGGCGACCGGTGGTGTCCGGTTGCTCGCGATCGGCTTCGGCGCCGTCGCGGTGCCGAGGGAACGCGACGTGCACGTCAAGCCGATCCCACGCATGGGCGGCGCGGGCATGTACGTCGGCGTGGTGGCCGCGGTGCTGTTCGCGCACCAGTTGCCCGCGCTGCGTCGCGGCTTCGACTACGCCCCCGACATCCCGGCCGTGCTGGTCGCGGCGACGATCATCGTGCTGGTCGGCATCGTCGACGACCGCTGGGGCCTGGACGCGCTCACCAAATTCGTCGGCCAGGTCACCGCGGCGGGTGTGATGGCCGTGATGGGCCTGAGCTGGTACGTCATCTACGACCCGTTCAACGACACCACCGTGGTCCTCGACGCGCTGCAGGGCGGTCTGGTGACCGTCGGAATCACCGTCACCCTGGTGAACGCGATGAATTTCGTGGACGGTCTCGACGGCCTGGCCGCCGGGCTCGGTTTGATCTGCGCGGTCGCGGTTTTCGCGTTCTCCATCGGTTTGCTCTACGACCAGGGCGGCTCGGTGGACACCTATCCGCCCGCGTTGCTGGCCGCCGCGTTGGCCGGTGCCTGCCTCGGATTTCTTCCCCATAATTTCTCACCGGCCCGGATATTCATGGGCGACACCGGTTCGATGATGATCGGTTTGATGCTGGCCGCCGTTTCCACCGGCGCCTCCGGGCGAATTCCGCTGCAGGGCTACGGCCCGCGCGACATTGTGGGTTTGCTCTCGCCGCTGTTGCTGGTGGGCGCGGTGATGTTCATTCCGGTGCTCGATCTTCTGCTCGCGATCGTGCGCCGGGTGCGCGCCGGAGTGAGTTTCTCCACACCGGACAAAATGCATCTTCATCACCGATTGCTGCAGATCGGACATTCTCAGCGGCGCGTGGTTCTGCTCATCTATTTGTGGGTCGGCGTGCTGGCCTTCGGCGCGGTGGGCACCTCGCTGATGGACCGGCGGCTGGTGGTGTTGCTGGTGGCGGGTGGATTGGTGTTCGCGCTGGTAGTGACCGCGATCCCATCGATGCGCCGGGTGGAGTCGGCCAACCGGTGACCCGCGGCCGCAAGGTAAAGTGCGGGCCGTGAGCTTTACACCGGAAACCGTGCCCGGCCCCGACGCCCCGCTGCGCGCCGCGCTGCGCTACGGCCTGATCGGCCTGGGCGTCCTCGTGGTCGCCTCGGTGGTGATCGCCACCCTCGCCGCCGGGACGCCCGGCCTGTGGGGCGCCCTGCTCGGCTCGGCCATCGGCGGTGGGTTCATCCTCACCACCGTGGTCGCCGTGCTGCTCGGCGCCAAGCTGCCGCCGAGCACGGCGGGCCTGGTCATGCTGGTCAGCTGGGTGGGAAAGCTGCTGGTGGCGCTGGTCGTGGTCGGTGTGCTCAACCAGTTCGACTTCTACAGCAGGCCCGCGCTGTTCTTCACCGTGGTGGGAGCCCTGCTGGTGGTGCTGGGCGCGGAGACGTATGGCGTTGTGAGCGTGAAGGTTCCGTATGTCACGACACGCGCGGGGGACGGCGAAACGGCTTCCGAGCAGGAATAATCCCACCCAGCTACACAACGTCGTAGATAGCTTGGTAAAGTGTTGGTAAGCAAGCACCCAAGCTGGAGGCGCTGCCCGGGAGGACTCAGGGCATTGCCTCGGGTTGCCAGGGGGGATCGCCCAGATCCTGCCCGGTGCCGCTATGCTTACTGCCGATCCGGGTGGAATGTGCCCGGTTGAAGCATGTCGACGATGTCGCCGACGCCCGAACAGCAGCGATATGGGTTACACCGTATGAGCAGCTGTCGAATTTCGAGCCGACCAGAGTCGACCCCATTGATCGTCAATGTCCGATCGAACCGCGGGAATGACCGTCGTACCCGCGGCCCGAACACGGGAGAGAACGCTGAGCGTCATCACTTTGGCGGCGGGCGAGTTCCACGCGCCATCGCTGTCCGACTTCTTCCCTCCAGCAGTGCTGTTCGAGGGTACGCCGTTCGAACTCGATCGCCTGATGCTGATCCGGCTGCTGATGACCGCCGTTGTGGTGCTCGTCTTCGTGCTGGCTTTCCGCTCGCCGAAGATCGTGCCGCGCGGCCTGCAGAACCTGATGGAAACCGCGGTGGTTTTCGTCAAGGAGCAGATCTGCGACGAGGTACTCGGCAAGGAAACCGGTAAGAAGTTCCTCCCGCTGATCGCGACGATCTTCTTCACGGTGCTGTTCCTGAACTTCTCCAGTGTGGTGCCGTTCCTGAACATCTCCTCGAACGCGCGAGTCGGCATGCCGCTGGTGCTCGCGGTGATCGCCTACGTCGCGTTCAACTTCGTCGGTATCCGGAAGTACGGCTTCTTCAAGTACCTGCGCTCGAGCATCGTCGTGCCGAACGTGCCGCCCGCCCTGCACGTGCTGCTGATCCCGATCGAGTTCGTCTCGACCTTCATCCTGCGCCCCTTCACGCTCACCGTGCGACTCATGGCGAACATGCTCGCGGGCCACATCATGCTGGTGCTGTTCTTCAGCGCCACCTGGTACTTCCTCTTCGATGCGACCGCGTGGATGAAGGTCTTCTCGCCCTTCTCGCTGCTCGCGGGCATCGGCTTCACGCTGTTCGAACTGTTGGTCATCTTCCTGCAGGCGTACGTGTTCGCCCTGCTGACCGCGGTGTACATCAGCCTCGCTCAGCACGCTGCCGACCACTGACCTGTTTCCACACCAGTACTGCCAAACCTGCTACACACGCCGACCGGCGGGTGAGCAACAGAAAGGGAAAGAAGACTCATGAGCCTCGCTTACCTGGCCCAGGAAGCCGCGAACACCGAGAGCACCTTCAAGGGCTTCGGCGCCATCGGCTACGGTCTCGCCGCGATCGGCCCCGGCATCGGCGTGGGTATCGTCGTCGGTAAGGCCATCGAGGGCTTCTCGCGTCAGCCCGAGCTGGCCGGCCAGATCCGTACCAACATGTTCCTCGGTATCGCGTTCACCGAGGCCCTGGCGCTGATCGGCCTCGTCGCCGGCTTCATCTTCTGATTCCGATGCGCGAACTCATCACGCTCGCTGCCGAAGGGGGAGAGGATGTGAATCCTCTCATCCCCGAAACGTACGACATCGTCTGGTCGATCGTCTGCGTCGCCGTCATCGGTCTGCTGTTCTGGAAGTACGTGATCCCACGTGTGACCAAGACCCTCGACGAGCGTGCCGACAAGATCGAAGGCGGTATCGCCAGGGCCGAAGCAGCCCAGGAAGAAGCACAGCAGACGCTGCAGCAGTACCAGCAGCAGCTGGCCGACGCCCGGCTCGAGGCCGCGAAGATCCGCGAGGATGCTCGCACCCAGGGTCAGCAGATCCTCGCGCAGATGCGCACGGATGCCCAGGCCGAGAGCGACCGTATCGTCGCCGCCGGTCACTCCCAGCTGGAAGCCCAGCGCCAGCAGATCCTGACAGAGCTGCGTTCCGAGGTCGGCCGTACGGCCGTCGACCTGGCCGAGAAGATCATCGGTCAGTCGGTCTCGGACGAGGCCAAGCAGGCGGCGTCGATCGACAAGTTCCTCAGCGAACTCGACGACACCGACGCCATCGGGGTCGGAAGGTAACGACGCGAAAGTGAGAAGCATGTACGCAGCGAGCCGCGAGGCCAGCTCCCGGTCCCGGGAGGCGCTTCGGGCCGCTCTGACCGGAAGCGAAACTGTTGCGGCCACGACGGGGTCGGAACTGTTCGCCGTTGTCGCCGTGCTGGACGACCAGCGTTCGCTGCGTGTGGCGCTCGCGGACGTGTCGGTGCCGGGTTCGGCGCGCGCTGAACTCAGTGAGCGGATCTTCGGCGGCAAGGTCAGCGCTGCCACGCAGGCAGTGCTGACCACCGCGGTGGCCCAGAACTGGTCGCGCACCCGCGATCTGGTCGACACCCTGGTGCTGCTCGGGCAGGAGGCTCTGCTGGAGTCGGCCGCCGACGCGGGCAGGCTGGACGCGGTGGAGGACGAGCTGTTCCGGCTCGGTCGCATCATCGCCGACAACCCGCAGCTGGAGCAGGCACTGTCCGATCAGAGCAAGCCCGCCACGGCGCGGCGCGAGCTGATCGAGCGGCTGCTGACCGGCAAGGCCGAGCCGATCACCCTGACGCTGGCCGAGCAGGCGGTGACCCGACTGCGGACCAACAACATCGGCGTCGCCTTCGGCGCCCTGTCCGATCTGGCGGCGGCCCGTCGTGACCAGATCGTCGCCCACGCGCACGCCGCGGTCGAGCTCACCGATCAGCAGAAGGGCAAGCTCGCCGCTTCCCTGCAGCGGATCTACGGCAAGGCGGTCACCGTGCACGTGCAGGTCGACCCGACGCTGCTGAGCGGCGTCGTCGTGCGCGTCGGAGACGACGTCATCGACGGCAGCGCCACCGGCCGACTGGAGAAGCTGCGCCGGGCCCTGTCCTGACCAGCAGCTCTACTCCAACCCCCGACATTCGAGACCACAGCGAGAGCAGGAACAACATGGCGGAGCTGACGATCTCCTCCGACGAGATCCGTAGCGCGATCGAGAGCTACACCCAGAGCTACACCCCGGAAACCTCCATCGAAGAAGTCGGCACCGTGACCGACACCGGTGACGGCATCGCGCACGTCAGCGGTCTGCCTTCGGCGATGGCCAACGAGCTGCTCGAGTTCCCGGGCGGCGTCCTGGGCGTCGCGCTGAACCTCGAGGACACCGAGATCGGTGCCGTCATCCTCGGCGAGTACGCCTCGCTGGAAGAGGGCCAGCAGGTCCGTCGCACCGGCGACGTGCTGTCGGTTCCCGTCGGCGACAAGTTCCTCGGTCGCGTCGTCAACCCGCTCGGCCAGCCGATCGACGGCCTGGGCGAGATCGAGGCCGATGACCGCCGCGTGCTCGAGCTGCAGGCCGCGACCGTGCTGGAGCGTCAGCCGGTCGAGGAGCCGCTGGCCACCGGTATCACCGCGATCGACGCGCTGACCGCCATCGGCCGCGGCCAGCGTCAGCTGATCATCGGCGACCGTAAGACCGGCAAGACCGCCGTCGCCGTCGACGCGATCCTGAACCAGAAGGCGAACTGGGAGTCGGGCGACCCCAGCAAGCAGGTTCGCTGCATCTACGTCGCGATCGGCCAGAAGGGCTCCACCATCGCGGGCGTCAAGACCGCGCTCGAGGAGCACGGCGCGATGGAGTACACCACGATTGTGGCGGCCCCCGCGTCGGATTCCGCCGGTTTCAAGTGGCTGGCCCCCTACACCGGTTCGGCCATCGGCCAGCACTGGATGTACCAGGGCAAGCACGTCCTGATCGTGTTCGACGACCTGACCAAGCAGGCCGAGGCCTACCGCGCCATCTCGCTGCTGCTGCGTCGTCCGCCGGGCCGCGAGGCGTACCCCGGTGACGTCTTCTACCTGCACTCCCGTCTGCTGGAGCGTTGCGCGAAGCTGTCCGACGAGATGGGCGCTGGCTCGATGACCGGTCTGCCGATCATCGAGACCAAGGCCAACGACGTCTCGGCGTTCATCCCGACCAACGTCATCTCCATCACCGACGGCCAGGTCTTCCTCGAGTCCGACCTGTTCAACAAGGGTGTCCGCCCGGCGATCAACGTCGGTACCTCGGTCTCCCGTGTCGGTGGCGCCGCCCAGACCAAGGCCATGAAGAAGGTCGCCGGTTCGCTGCGTCTGGAAATGGCCCAGTACCGCGAGCTGGAGGCGTTCTCCGCCTTCGCCTCCGACCTGGACGCCGCGTCGCTGGCCCAGCTCGAGCGCGGTGCCCGCTGGGTGGAGCTGCTCAAGCAGAACCAGTACTCCCCGGTCGCCGTCGAGGATCAGGTCGTCTCGATCTACCTGGTCGACGCCGGTTACTACGACTCCGTGCCGGTCGGCGACGTGCGTCGCTTCACCGCCGAGCTGCTCGAGTACCTGCACAGCTCGACCCAGTCGTCCTTCGACGCCCTCGAGGGTGGCCGCAAGCCGCTCGACGGCGAGGCCGCCGACGCGATCAAGTCCGAGACCGACAAGTTCAAGCAGGGCTTCCTGGCTTCCGACGGCAGCCGCGTCGTGAACGAGGCCGCCGCTGGCGACCTGGAGCACGAAGAGGTCGAGTCGCTGTCGGTCACCCGCAAGCACGTCGAGAAGTAAGCCGGGCAGAACTGATGTCGGCAATTTCCGATCTGGCGAATGAAGGGAGTGTGAACCGCTAGTGGCAAGTTTGCGCGAATTGCGCTCCCGTATTCGTGGTGTGAATTCGATCAAGAAGATCACCAAGGCTCAGGAACTGATCGCGACCTCGCGAATTTCCAAGGCCCAGGCCAGGGTCGCCGCGGCCAAGCCGTACGCCGAGGAGATCACCAAGGTCCTCGGTGAGCTGGCGAGCGCGTCGAAGAACCTGGCGCACCCGCTGCTCAACGAGCGTCCGAACCCGAAGCGGGCCGCCGTGCTGGTCATTACCAGTGACAGCGGTATGTGCGGTGGTTACAACTCCAACGTGCTCAAGCGCGCCGAGGAGCTCATGACCACCCTGCGTGGCGACGGCAAGGAGCCGGTGCTGTACGTGATGGGCAACAAGGGCCTCACGTACTACAAGTTCCGCAACCGGCCGTTCCAGGCCTCGTGGACCGGCTTCTCGCAGCAGCCGAAGTACACCGACGCCTCGGCGGCGTGCGGCCACCTGGTCGAGGCCTTCATGGCCGGGTCCGACGGCGAGGTCGCCTCGCTCGACGGCACCGGAACCATCGCGGGCGTCGACGAGCTGCACATCGTGTACACCAAGTTCGTCTCGATGCTGACCCAGAACCCGGAGGTGCGCCGCCTGGCGCCGATCCAGGTCAGCTTCGTCGACGAGAACTTCGCACTCGGTGACGACATGCTGTCGGACTCGCCGAACGCGGTGGTCACGGCGCAGTACGAATTCGAGCCGGACGCCGATGTGCTGCTGGGCGCTCTGCTGCCCAAGTACATCAACACGCGTATCTACTCATCGTTGCTCGAGGCAGCGGCATCCGAGTCCGCGGCTCGGCGCACCGCAATGAAGGCGGCCACCGACAACGCCAACGAGCTGGCCAGTGTGCTCCAGCGCGAGGCGAACTCGGTGCGTCAGGCCCAGATCACGCAGGAAATCAGCGAAATCGTCGGCGGCGTGAACGCGCTGGCGTCGAGCTCGGACCGCGACTAGAAGCGCAGGAAGAGAACCAATCTAATGACCGCAGCTGTCACTCAGGACACCGCGAGCAAGGCGGGCGCAACCGCCGGTCGCGTCGTCCGTGTCATCGGCCCCGTCGTGGACGTCGAGTTCCCGCGTGGCGCCATCCCCGAGCTGTTCAACGCTCTGCACGCCGATATCAAGCTGGCGTCGGTGGCCAAGACGCTGACCCTCGAGGTCGCCCAGCACCTCGGCGACAACATCGTGCGCACCATCTCGATGCAGCCGACCGACGGCCTGGTCCGTGGCGCGAGCGTCACCGACTCGGGCAAGCCGATCTCGGTGCCCGTCGGCGACATCGTCAAGGGCCACGTGTTCAACGCCCTGGGCGACTGCCTCGACTCGCCCGGCCTCGGCCGCGACGGCGAGCAGTGGGGCATCCACCGCAAGCCCCCGAGCTTCGACCAGCTCGAGGGTAAGACCGAGATGCTCGAGACCGGCGTCAAGGTCATCGACCTGCTGACCCCGTACGTCAAGGGCGGCAAGATCGGTCTGTTCGGTGGTGCCGGTGTCGGCAAGACCGTGCTGATCCAGGAGATGATCACCCGTATCGCTCGCGAGTTCTCCGGCACCTCGGTGTTCGCGGGCGTCGGTGAGCGTACCCGTGAGGGCACCGACCTCCACCTGGAAATGGAAGAGATGGGCGTCCTCCAGGACACCGCCCTCGTCTTCGGCCAGATGGACGAGCCGCCGGGCACGCGTATGCGCGTGGCCCTGTCCGCGCTGACCATGGCGGAGTACTTCCGCGATGTGCAGCACCAGGACGTGCTGCTGTTCATCGACAACATCTTCCGTTTCACCCAGGCCGGTTCCGAGGTCTCGACCCTGCTGGGTCGTATGCCCTCGGCCGTGGGTTACCAGCCGACGCTGGCGGACGAGATGGGTGAGCTCCAGGAGCGCATCACCTCGACCCGTGGTCGCTCGATCACCTCGCTGCAGGCGATCTACGTCCCCGCCGACGACTACACCGACCCGGCCCCGGCGACCACCTTCGCCCACCTGGACGCGACGACCGAGCTCTCCCGCCCGATCTCGCAGAAGGGCATCTACCCGGCCGTCGACCCGCTGACCTCGACCTCGCGCATCCTCGAGGCCTCGATCGTCGGCGAGCGTCACTTCCGCGTGGCCAACGAGGTGAAGCGGATCCTGCAGAAGTACAAGGAACTGCAGGACATCATCGCCATCCTCGGTATGGACGAGCTCTCCGAAGAGGACAAGGTCCTCGTCGGTCGCGCCCGTCGTCTGGAGAAGTTCCTCGGCCAGAACTTCATCGTGGCCGAGAAGTTCACCGGTCAGCCGGGCTCGGTCGTGCCGCTGGAGCAGACCATCGACGACTTCGATCGCGTCTGCAAGGGCGAGTTCGACCACTTCCCGGAGCAGGCGTTCAACTCCTGCGGTGGTCTCGACGACGTCGAGGCGGCCGCCAAGAAGATCGCCGGAAAGTAGTCATCCATGGCGGAAATGACAGTTGATCTGGTCGCAGTCGAACGCAAGCTCTGGTCCGGCCAGGCCAAGTTCGTCAGCGCGCAGACCACCGAGGGTCAGATCGGCATCATGGCGGGCCATGAGCCGCTGCTCGGTCAGCTCGTCGAGGGTGGCACGGTCAAGATCGTGTCGACCGACGGTGAGACGATCGTCGCCGCGGTGCACGGCGGCTTCTTCTCGGTGACCGCCGACACCGTGCGGGTGCTGGCCGAGTCCGCGGATCTCGCGGGCGAGGTCGACATCGAGGAGGCCCGCCGGGTCCTCTCCGACGACAGCGCCACCGAGGTGGAGCTGCGCGTCGCGCAGGGCCAGGTGCGCGCGGTGGAGGCCACCGCGTCCGCCTGATCGCACACGCACTGCCCACTGCCGGTGGCGAACTTCGGTTCGCCACCGGCAGTGCTGTATCCGCCGGGATCCGCGAACCCGGCGAAGGCAGCCGTTTCCGGCGTGATTGAATGTCGGATGGGGGTGTCTTCCGGCACCGGGTAGAGCGAAAGGGCGTACGGCATTGCAAACCGGGATGGTTCTGCTGATCATTCTGGTGCTGACGCTCGTGTTCGTCGCCGGTGCTTCCACCTATCGGCTGGTCATGCTGCGCCGTGGGGGGACGGCCGCGCTGCTGCGGGTATTGCCCGCGCGCGGGGGCCAGGGCTGGCGACACGGCCTCATCCGCTACGAGGAGGACCGACTGGTCTTCTTCAAGCTGACGAGTCTGAAGTTCGGACCCGACAGCACCGTGCACCGGCAGGGGCTCGAGATCGTCGAACGCCGCGCACCGCGAGGCGATGAATTCGACATCATGACCGAGGACCTGGTCGTCGTAGCCGTCACCGACCCGCACAACAGTTTCGAGCTCGCGCTCGACCGCGGATCGATGGCGGCTTTTCTGTCCTGGATGGAGTCTCGTCCCTCGGACCGGGCCCGCCGTACCCGAGGAGGCCCGGCGTGAGCGTCCACCTGACCAAGATCTACACCCGCACCGGCGACGACGGCACCACCGGTCTCAGCGATTTCTCCCGGGTTCCCAAGAACGACCCACGCCTGATCGCCTACGCCGATTGCGACGAGGCCAATGCCGCGCTCGGCGTCGCGGTGGCGCTGGGCGCGCCGGAACCGGCCGTGCTCGCGGTACTGCGCCAGATCCAGAACGACCTGTTCGACGCGGGCGCCGACCTGTCCACCCCGGTCGTCGCCGAACCGAAGTATCCGCCGCTGCGGATCACCCAGCCCTATATCGACCGCCTCGAGGCGTGGTGCGACGAGTTCAATGATGGTCTGGCACCGCTGAATTCGTTCATCCTGCCGGGCGGCACCCCGTTGGCCGCGCTGTTGCACACCGCGCGCACTGTGGTGCGACGCGCCGAGCGCGCGGCCTGGGCCGCCGTCGAGGCGCATCCCGACGACACCAGCGTGCTCCCGGCCAAGTACCTCAATCGGCTCTCGGACCTGCTGTTCATCCTCAGCCGGGCAACCAATCCCGAGGGCGATGTGCTCTGGCAGCCCGGCGGCGGACGCGAGCGCTGACCGCGATTCGCCACCGTCGGTATCGGTCGGTTTGGCGTCGGGGGCGTGTCGGCACCCAACGGTCGATAAGCTGGCGGGGTGAGCGAACGGTTTCTGGTCTCCGGCGGTAATCAGCTCGTCGGCGAGGTCGCGGTCGGCGGCGCGAAGAACAGTGTGCTGAAGCTGATGGCCGCCGCTTTGCTGGCCGAGGGTACGACCACCATCACCAACTGCCCGGACATCCTCGATGTCCCGCTGATGGCCGATGTGCTGCGTGGTCTCGGCTGCGATGTCACAATCTCCGACGACGAGAGCGGCGACCGCTCGGTCTGCACGATCGTCACCCCGCCCGAACCCAAGTACCACGCCGACTTCCCGGCGGTCACCCAGTTCCGCGCCTCGGTGTGTGTGCTCGGTCCGCTGATGGCGCGCTGTAAGCGCGCGGTCGTCGCGCTGCCCGGCGGCGACGCCATCGGCTCGCGCCCGCTGGACATGCACCAGCAGGGTCTGCGCCTGCTCGGCGCGACCAGCGAGATCGAGCACGGCTGTGTCGTGGCCAAGGCCGACGAGTTGCAGGGCGCGCGCATCCGGCTGGACTTCCCGTCCGTCGGCGCGACCGAGAACATCCTGATGGCCGCGGTGCTGGCCGAGGGGGAGACGGTCATCGACAACGCCGCGCGCGAGCCCGACATCGTCGACCTGTGCCAGATGCTGGTGCAGATGGGAGCCCGGATCGAGGGCGCCGGTTCCTCGGTGCTCACGGTGCAGGGCGTCAAGAGCCTCTCGCCCACCACGCACCGGGTGATCGGCGACCGCATCGTCGCCGCGACCTGGGGGATCGCGGCCGCGATGACCACCGGCGACGTGCGCGTCACCGGGGTGAACCCCAAACACCTGGCCCTGGTGCTGGACAAGCTGCGTGCCGCGGGCGCGCGGATCTCCTACGAGCCCAACGGTTTCCGTGTCGTGCAGCCCGAGCGCCCGCGCGCGGTGAACTTCGCGACCCTGCCGTTCCCCGGTTTCCCGACCGACCTGCAGCCCATGGCGATCGGCCTGGCCGCCATCGCCGACGGCACCTCGATGATCACCGAGAACGTCTTCGAGGCGCGGTTCCGCTTCGTCGAGGAGATGATCCGGCTCGGCGCCGACGCCCGCACCGACGGCCACCACGCCGTGGTCCGCGGCATCCCGCGCCTGTCCAGCGCCCCGGTCTGGTCCTCCGACATCCGCGCTGGCGCCGGTCTGGTGCTGGCCGGACTCGTCGCCGACGGTGTCACCGAGGTGCACGACGTCTTCCACATCGACCGCGGCTACCCCAACTTCGTCGAGCAGATGCAGGCGCTGGGCGGCCGGGTCGAACGCGTCGGTGCGCCGAAATAGCCTCCTGACCAGGCGATTTGACTTCCCGTTTGTCGCCACGTAACTTTATTCGAGTCAGAGCGACACGGACTCCCACGGAGTCACGCTGAGCGCCTGATTGATCATCTAGCCAGACTCACTCCTTCCGAACTTGCTTCGGTTGGGTTGTCTGCGTTAGGTTGGAACAGTTGCCCTGCGGAAGCCCCTACGAAACGTTGCGGGTCGAAGCTTGTGCGTGTGTTCTTTGAGAACTCAATAGTGTGTCGATGAATGTCAGTGCCAATTATTATATTGGTTCCGCTTCTCATACCCCCCGGTTGAGG